>CAVTZD010000001.1:0-1625000 GCA_963739125.1 uncultured Acidobacteriaceae bacterium
ATACCGTCAAGCACCTTGAACTGAGCGGCGTGGCTGTATTTGCCAGGGCGCGGATGATGTCAGATAGAAGCGACCGATCGAGTGCCCCTGATCGAGCACGTCCCAGGTTTCCACTGCCGGATCCCATGCTGGCGCGTTCGGTTCCTGACGGAACGTCACGTGAAAGAGCTTGGCTGCCGTGTCGAGAACGCCCTGTTTCACCTGGGCGTAAGCAAAATACGGTCGCACCGATTGTGAATCGAAATCGTAGAAAGAGCGGCGGAGAAGTTCGCGATAGTACCAACTTTCGTAATCCCAAATGTCGGTCGCTTGCGGATGAGTCTTTTGTTTCTCCGCCAGCAGCATGGAAAACTCCCGTTGCGCCGCGGACTTGGTTGCCGCATCCAACTGCTGGATGAAGTCCGCGATGTTGCCACCGGTGCGGATCATCTTGTCCGCCGCGCTGTAATCCGCCCATGAGGAATAGCCGAGAATCGTCGCAATCTCATAGCGTGTTTGCATCATTTTCCGGAGAACCTCGACATTCTTGGGATAGCCGCGGTTCCAGAAATCAATCATCAAGCGGCATCGTAGATCGTCGTTCTTAGCGAATGTGATCGCGGGGTAGAAGTCCGGATAATTGACGGTGATGTGTATCTTCCCGTCGGCTCCTGGCTTGTGGCTGTGGATGTAGTCCGAGGGCAAACCATCAAGTTCAGAAGCAGAGCCGATCTCTACGCTTCTTTCGTCATCTGAAATATTGCGGTCGAACATGGACTTGGCTTCGGTGAGCTGGTCGTCAAGCTGTTTCAGTCGCGTTTGGGTGGCATCGTCTTTGTCTACTCCAGCGAGCCGAAACTCCAGCAATTGGCGCTGAATGTAGTATTGGGTCGCCGCATCTGCCGTGGACACATCCAATGCAGCCAATGCCTTGTAGACTTCTCGGTTAAGCGACAAGGCGGTACTGGCCGCGCTCACCTTTGTGACCATCGCGGTAGCACGATCGCGGAACGCGGCGTCCGGATGTACGTTCTGCATCAGGTCAGCGAAGTGGCTGGCGGCGTCGAAGCGTTCGACGGCCTGGTCGTAGGGAGCGAGTGTGTTTTCGATGGTCCGCGCGCCCTTGACGGCGACTATGGCATCGATGGAGTGCTGCGCCGCAGCCAGCCGGTCGTTTTCAATTTTCTCGAAGTCTGCGGCGCCCGGCTTGGAGGCCCATAGCGGCGGCTGGGAACTGAGCAAATCCTGCGCCCCAGCGGCGGATACAAGAACGACAAGTAGAACAATGGCAGAGCGGTGAATGCTGATCATGAGCTGCCTCCATTAAATGTGATGCGAACGCAGCTACGTCATTCCTCGAAGCTGTTCGAAGAAACGGCTGCGGCGAGTGCCAAGGTCAAGCAGCTCGCGCGTTTCGCATCGTGGAACACTTTGATATTCGCGATGCGCGCATCCTCCAGCTTCTCGCCCTTTCAAAGCTGCGGTGGCTGCACGTTGCTGTACTCGAACCGCGCCGAGCGATGATCTTTCCCCCCATTTCGCTCCATGTCCACGTCCTGTTCGTCGCGCAAGAGTCTTCCTGTGACCTTTGAAATCCACGTCTGGTCGTCTTCCTTGAGGCCCTCGGTCTCGCGGTGCATGGAATACACCATGGCGGGTTCGGCCCCGACGAATTCGTTGCGTACGAAATTGCAGCTGGACTTTCCCTGTTTCTCCTTCTCTTTCTCCTGCTCCAGGACTTCTGCGGTAGTGACCGGGCTCTGCATCCACTTGCCGCTCGCCCGAATGTAAATCTTGCCGTCTACATAAATCGTCTCCGTGCCTCCATGCGCCACCGCGGCGGTGTGGGTGGTGTAGCTGTGGCTGGTTGTTGTGACCACCTTAGTCAAGGCATCAAATACCGGCTGACAGGAGTCAGCCGCCATGGCATAATGCGAAGCCATCGAGGCAAGTATTAACAATATGCAAATGACAAAAGCATTTCGGAACATCGCGATTCTCCTTCCACGACAGATTTTCCTGAGTTAAGGCTCGACCTTGTAGAACGCCATCATCCCAGCTTCCATATGGTCATCAAGATGGCAGTGGAACATCCAAGTGCCCGGATCATCGGGGACCATGTCCACTGTGACCATCTGTGCTTGCATAAGGGAAACCACGTCGGTGCGCTTGCCATCCTGCAGCACGACATTTCCGTGCCAATGCGGGGTGTGAAAACTAAATCCCTCGCCGAGACCGATGAGATACCAGCGAACGCGCTCACCCTTTTTCATGGTCATGACGGGTCCCGTTCCATAGAGGTATCCGTTAATTGCGAACTTTCCATTGGCGACCGAAAAACCAGTGCCGGCAGGAGTCAGATTTCCGTCGGCGTCGACGGGAACGAACTCTCCCTTATTCACACCCTTAGGATCACTGGTGTAGGTCTGGATGTTGTAGTCCAGATACCAGCTCTGGTTTTCATCGAACAGCATGAACAAGCAGACGAACTCCCGGTCGACATCTTTAGGTTTCCCGGCAGCATCGGAGGCGCCGCGACGGGAGATAATGATTGCGCCCACCAGTCCGCTGTGGACGTCTCTCATTTCATAGGAATGCGAGTGGTAGAGCCACACGATCGAGCTTGGATCATTCGGTCCAGGCCCCGCCCGTTCCGGCACCTCCCATGTGTAAACGTGAGTCTTGCCGGGCGGTACAGCGTCATCGACTTTGTCCGAACCGGACGTCCCATCCTCGTAGAGCGCTCCCTCCGAGTCCTTCTTATAGAAGACGCCGTGAGGATGCATGCTGTAGGGGTGCGTGGCATTGTTCTTGAATACCACGCGAATCGTATCCCCGACCTCGGCCCGCAGAATCGGACCGAGAATTCCGGAGGACTGCCACTCCGCCGGCCGTGGTTTAAGGTGGGCAAAGGTTTCGTCGGTATATTCGCGATACAGCGCCTTGCGATAGATACTCCCAATGCGATGCGGGCCGCGCTCGACGAAGACTTTCGAGTAGCCTTCAAACTTCATGCCCATCATTTTGTTGACGCCGCCGGGGGCATAGTCCCACTCGACTTCGTCGGCAGCGACATAGTAGGTGCGAACCTTCGGCGCGGAATCCGGCTGAGTTGCCTGAGCCACACCTTTGGCGGGGAACGTTACGAGCGCAAACAGCAGTACAAAAGTCAGACGTTTTAACATTCGGTTTCTCCTGAGAAACAACACCTCACGCCAGATGCAAGCAGGACCCACGATCCAAACTTGTCTACGATTACGTTTTTTCCTTGGTCACTCGCGGAAGCAACTTCACTTCCGTGACCGTTGCCCTTCCTTGCGCGCGGCCGAAGCCGCGGTCATCCACTTGCGAATTTCTTCCCGATGCGTCTGTACAAACTGGACATGCTCGGGCGAAGCGGCGGCCTCGACCGGGTCCTCGACTTGTTTCGATTTCGCTGAGCGCAGAGCCTCTGGGACCTGCGGCAGCATCGCGGTATTGATTGCCATCGTGATCAGCGAATAATCGCGAACCGAAAGACCGTGCGCCTGCACGATGCTGACAGCTTTCGGCACCGCGTTGAAGGCTTTGATCTGCCCATCGAGAGTTGTCTGGCTTGCGCCGGAATCAATCTGACGCGCGAAATCCGGATCGGAACCTGCCAGCCGCGCAATCTCAATGGTCGCCTCATATTTCCTTTCCATTTTCTCCATCGTCAATGGATAGGCAGCGATCACCTTCGCATCGTCCATGGTGAACTGGGCGTTCGCGCGGCTGCCCAGCATGATCAATACGAGCGAGAACATCCCTAACGGCAGCGGATTAAGTTTGCGTAACCTCATAGTTAGGTCACTCCAGTGAACTTGGTATCGTCGACGTGGAAGGGTTACAAGGGAGGAGGTCCGCGGCGCGTTCTCCCTTTCGCGGCCTAGCGCGCTGCCGGCGATGCGGGACCCAATTTCTGGGCCGTCGACGCATGCGGCAAGCTTTGTTTTGTTCGCATTTCCTTCAGGCGCTTTATCATGTCGGGATGCTGCGCCCATTCGACGCTTTGCTCCTCCGGCGCGCCATAGAGTTCGGGATGGAGATAGTGGCCCGCCTCGCGGCCATGCTTCGGCGTCTCCACCGAAACGCGATGCGCGTTCGCCCACGCGTCCTGCCGGATACCGGTCACTTGCCATGAGATTTCGACATTCGGCTTGTCGGTCTTGATGGTGAAGGCGTGGTTGGCGATCTTAGAAGCGATCCACGCCTGTGCCGGCTGGCCAATCGTCGTGAGTTGATAGCGGAAGTCGCGGTTGAGCGATTCAAACCATTCCGGCAGCTCGACGACCACTTCGCCGCTAGCGTCGGTAGTGACGGTGCCGTCATAGATGTTTTTCATCTCGGAGGATTCGACGGAGGAATGGGACAGGTATTTATTGGCGGGATCCAGCGGATGGTCGATGACTATGGACGCCGCATCATTGAAAACGCTACCGTTTACCTCGATATCCCCGTCAAAAAAAGCCGCCTTCGGTCCGAATTGCGCCGTTGGACCACCTGCGAAGACGTCGATTCCATCGCCATCGCCAGAGCAGTCGATACAATTCGGGACCGAACCTCCGGTGAAGACGCCACCGGCTCCCGCGCGGGCGGCGCCACTTTGATTCCCGCCTGCACCCCCGGTAAAGACTCCACCGGCTCCGCCTCCACCAGTTCCATCCCCACTGCTGCCGAAAGCATCAATGCCGTCGCTGCCGTTTTGTCCAGAACCGCTGGCGGCAGAGCCGGCCTGACTGTAGATTCCGGGAAACGCGTTTGAGGAGCCGACCACTCCCAACTGGGCTCCAGGATTAGCTGTTCCCACCGCGACTTGCCCGCTCTGGAGGACCGACATGCGCGCCGTATAGTTCGTGTAGAAGTCGAGGCCAAATTTAGTAAGACCGATCACGCGATTCGAGGCGATGCCTTCCCCACTGCCGCCGCCACCAAACCGAAGTCCTGGAGTCGGGCCGCCGGCGTTCTGCCCGAAGCCGTCTGCATCGATGATGGAGGCGCCCGCGGTTGAGGTCACCACCAGAGCGGCCGCACCCACAGTCCCAGTGGCGGAAAGGTTGGTGGTGTTGGTGTTGCCTTCGAGGAAGATGGTGCTCTTACCGGTCAGATCGGTAATTGCCAGATTGCCCGCACCTTCCGAATTGCCGCTGCCCGCAGAGATGAAGTTCCAGGTGTGGCCGCCGCTGCTAGAGTTCGCGAGCGAGAGCCAGGTGCCGAACGAGGTGGCGCCGCCGACAGAGAGCGGGGTGTAGCCGTTGCCGCTGGGAGCCACACCCACACCGGCATTCGCTTTAAACTCTTGCGGCGCAGTGAAATCGTTGGCCGTTCCGAGCTGCGGAATATTAGCTGTGTTCAGGTTGAGAGTTACAGCGCCGCTAGTGCCGCCTCCGGTTAATCCAGTACCGGCGATCACCGATGTAATCGTGCCCTTGCCCGTGCCCGGAAACGTCTGCCCGGCTGCAAACGTGATCAGGCCTTTGTTGTTGATTTTCATCCCGGTCTCGGCCGGAGCGCTGGTGCCTGAACCATACAGCAGGTTCAGGGTTCCGAAGGGCGCGGTCGTGTTGTTGCCCGCTGGTTCGACTTGCAGTTGGAAGGTTTGTGGAACGGCAACCGAAGAAGTGCTGTTAAACGCCGAAGCCACGAAGGCCTCAGGCCGCGAAGTCTTGCCGGCCGTCGCGGTTGCCGTGCCATTCGCCGGCAGGTTCAGCTTGCCTGCAACATTGATGGCTGTGGACCCGGTCTGCGTCAGAATGGAGTTCTGAATGTTCGTTGCTGTCGTAAACAGCGGAATGGCATTAACCGTTCCACCCGTGGTGGTAACGTTCGAGGCAGCCGGAGGCGGGGCAGTGGCTCCCGTCACTATAGATGAAGACAAACTGGCCGTGGATGGCGCGCCGCCTGCTGCGGACCCTGCCAACATGAAGGCGGAGGACGGCAGGCCCCCCAGAGTTGCCGCATCTGCGGCCTTCATGGCGTAGGGAACAGCCAACAACATGACGCGCGGCTGTTCGGCTTGGCCGGACACCTGCACGCCCACCCAGCGCGCCTGTCCGGAACTGAATACGTCATTGGGCAGTCCATTGGGATTGCTGGCGCCCAGCAAGACGCTGTAGTGCCCGTTCGCGTCCAATTGGACATTTTGCGTTTCCAGCCAGAGGGCTGGGCTGACTGTTTGCTGCTCATACAAAGCAAAAGTAATTCCGACGAGGCCAGAGAGCGGCTTGCCGCTGGCATCGGTCGCGCGCCCGTTGAAGCGGACTAGGTTGGGCAGGATGACGCTGGTTGCCGAGGCTTGCGAACTCGTCTCCTTGACTTGGGCGCCGGCGCGGAACGAAAAGGAGAAAATGCTAAGCAGGATCGCAAGCGCACAGGTGTAGGGCAGAATGTGCGGTTGCTTGGAAGAACGGGCACGATGTTGCGGCATAGAGTCCTCTCTGGTGACGGCTGAAGGAGTTTCCCGGATAGTCCTCAATGTGTTTCGGAATCCCCACGTGAACCCCGTCTGCGTGCGCCAATGTGACGGAATCGCGGCTGCCGGTCAATGAAACTGGGCCCTAAGTCTGTCTTAACCCGAAAGTACCCGTCAGACATGGACTTAGAGGCCGGTCTTAACTAGCACGTGGGGTTTCGGGCTGTGCTAACATTTCTCCCAACTTTGGGGGGAAGGGCTTGCTCGTGTCGCCAAAGGGGCCTTGTTACCGCTTCGGTCCGTTCGAGCTCGACCCTGGGGAGGGCGCGCTTTCGCGCAACGGTACCCGCTTGAAGCTGCAAGACCTGCCCTGCCGCTTATTAGTGATGCTGTTGGAGCGGCCCGGAGAAATCATCTCCCGCGAAGAAGTCCGACAGCGCCTCTGGCCAGCAAACACCTTCGTTGAATTCGATAACAGCCTGAGCGTGGCCATTCGAAAAGTCCGCGACTCGCTAGGCGATGACGCCGAGGCGCCGCGGTATGTGGAAACCCTTCCCCGGCGTGGATACCGATTTCTGGCTCCGGTCAGCCTCGTTGAAGGTGAGAAGCCGAAGCAGATCTCAGCAAGCGCGGCAGCCCTTTCTTCCCTAGCCGCCCCCGAACGTGCGGCCTCGCGTTCCAGCACTCTCAGGATCGGTCTTGGCGTGGCCGTCATCTTCGCGATTCTGGGACTGATAACTTTTGTTCGTCCGCGGCTAAAAGGGAGAACGCCAAAGGACGAACCAGCTTCGGTTTCGGCGGCCACGGTGACAGCCCGTCGCTCAGTCGCCGTGCTTGGTTTCTATAACGCTTCGGGCCAGAAGGACTCCGCGTGGCTCTCGACTGCGTTATCGGAGATGTTAAGCAAGGAACTCGGGGCTGGCGGCCAATTACGCCTCGTCTCCGGAGACGAAATAGCGAATCTAGGACATAGAACAGACTCGACCATTTCCGGCGAACTTACGCCAGATACAGCATCGCGGTTGGGTGCGACCCTCGCTTCGGATCTGCTGGTTACCGGTTCCTACACCGTGATTGGCGCCGGCAAATCCGAGAAGGTGCGGCTCGATGCCAGAGTTCAGGACTCGCGAAGCGGCCACACCCTTTCTGAGGCCGCGGGCACGTCTTCGCTATCGGAGGTATTGCCGCTGGTGAGCGAGATCGGTTCGAAGCTGCGGGGGAACCTGGCCTTACCCGCAGTCACCGGCGACGAGTTTGCCGGCGTGCGGGCCTCAGTTTCTAGCAATCTTGACGCGGAACGTTTCTATTCGTTGGGCCTTGAGAAGATGCGCAGCTATGATGCGGTCACTGGGCGTGATCTTTTCGAGCAGGCAATAAGACTGGATCCGCAATTTCCCATGGCGCATTGGGCTCTCGCCAATGCCCTAAGTTTTCTCGGATATGACAAGAACGCAATGGAGGAGGCCAAGCACGCACTTGACGGATCGGCGCAGTTGCCCGAGCAAGAGAGGTTGATGATCGAAGGCTTCTACTACGAGACTCAATCCGACTGGAAGAGGGCAATGCCCATTTATCGCAGTTTGTTTGCACTGTTCCCCGATACCCTGGACTATGGCTTCCGGCTAGCTCGGGTGGAGTGGATCGGTGGCGAGACAGCGGCCGCGCGGGAATCGATTCACCGCTTGCGGCAACTCCCATCTCCAGCGTCATCGGATCCGCGCATTGATTTATGGGATGCGCGAATGACAGCTTCCGTTGACCGAAACCGCTCGATCCAATTGGCGCAAACGGCTGCACGTAAGGCGCAGTCTCTCGGTCTTGATCTCACCTATGCGCGAGCTCGCTTGGAAGAGTGCCGCGGCTTGGGATGGGCCGGTCATCCGGAGGAAGCGCTGGTGGCGTGCCAGGAAGCAAAGAATATGTTCCTGAAATCTGGCGACCGGTACCAAGCTGCTCTGACCTCGTGGCAGATTGCCGATCGCCTTAGCGAACAATCTCAATATGCGGAAGCTCTAAAGAACTACGACGAAGCCATTGGGTTTATGCGTGCGGTCGGAGACCGCCACGGTCCCGCCGCAGTCTCGAACAACATGGCCCTGATATATGAGACCCAGGGAGACTTTGCCAAGGCCGCCAAGCTCTACGAAGAAGTTGAAAGAGTCGACCGCGAACTGGGAGAAATCTCAAACCTGAGCACTGCAATGGAAAACATTGCGAGCGTCCGCTCCAAAAGCGGCGACCTTGCCGGAGCGCTCAAGATTGCCAATGAAAGTCTGAGTGTCGCGCGCACGTCGTCCACTGAGGGGTCTGTCGCCGAGAGCCTAAGCGCCGTGGCAGCTTTAGAGCAAATGTCCGGAGATCTCAAGCAAGCTCAAACTCATGCCCACGAATCCTTGGATATGGAACGCAAGATTGGGGACGTTCCCTCGCTGGAAGCTGCCCTTTCCAGCCTAGGAGACACCTTTGCTGCCCAAGGTAACCTTGGCGAGGCTCGCAAATACTACGATGAGGCTCTGGAGTTAGGCCGGAAGTCAAACGGCAACGGCACGGTGGCCGATCTGCAACATTCTTTAGCGGAGCTTTCTCTGGACCAGGGGAATGCCGGCGAGGCCGAAACCCTTCTGATTCAGGCCCTGAAGGAGTTCGAGGCAGAGCAGGCTACGGGGAAAGTTCTACCCGTTCAAATTGCGCTCGCTCGTACTTTTCTCCACGAAGGAAAGATCGTCGAGGCGAGGAACCTGGCCACCGATGCTGCAAAGACGGCAAGGATCGCTCCTGATTACCAGTTTCTCCTGGATCTCTCGGCCGTGCGGGCGCAGATCGATGCAGCGCGTGGAAAGGGTTCCGCAGCTCAGCTTGCTACCGATCTAGCCAGCCTTCGGCTGCGAATCGCCGATGCCCACAGGAAAGGATACTTCGAAGCTGCCGCGAAGGCGCAACTTGCGTTGTTGGAAATTGAGGTCCGCCGACCGTCCGAATCGGCGCAGTCTCGCCTCACTCAACTCGTAGAATCATGTCGGACCCGAGGTTACATCGCAATCGCAAACAGCGCATCCGCTGTCCTGGCGACGAGCATGGCTCGGGGAAGCTAGAGCTCAGTTATCTGTCTCTCGCAGAAATGCGTGCACAAGACAGCAACAAGTTCGGTCTAAAGTGACCGATAACAAGCTTTCCTTCCCGGAACTGATAAGCAGCTCGACATTGAAAGAGCTGGCTGCTGCGACAATGCTACCTACATCTTCGACTGTAGCTTTGTGGCGAACTAGTGAGCGTTAGGCAGCCGAACAACGTGGATCTTCTTTCTTGGGTCTTGGGTAGCCGTAAGCGACGCGAGGTGGGAGTCCTCTGACGCAAAGCGAACATTTTCCTTGGCTTCGGATTTTCGAGCTCTAACAGTCACCGAACCCCTGTGAAATTGTGCGGCGGCAATAATACCGTGAAGGAACTCGAAGGTATCGAAGTGGCCTCGAGGGTTTTGCTGGAAAATATGATATCCCCGGAATGGCTGAATGATAAGCCGAGGCGCAAAGGCCAGTGTCAAGGCTCCGTGACCGCGAACGCGGCGCGCGAAGCGCGGGCCTTGACACTGGCCGGGCCTCGGCTATGCTCCGGCAATCCGGGGCATGTCATTTGGGAATCCCGCATCACAGACCTAGACCGAAACCCTGACTGATCTGATTCGTGTGCGTGGTTTGTGGTTCTATCTTGTGTGCTACTGGCTCTTGCTGAATCGCGTGCGAATGGGACACATCGCGACTGAGTTCTTGTCCGAGCGTCTGTGCATTATTCGTATAAATCTGCGCGTCATAGCGCCCACGCGAGACGGAAACGTAGGCCATACGGCTGTTGAGTAGATCCTTAGCGCCCAACTCGGTGTCCACGTGAATGAGGACACGGTCGGCAGTCTGTCCCTGGCTGGAGTGGCTGGTCATTGCATAGCCATGATCGAGATGCGGATGCAGGCGCGGATCGAGTTCGAGCGCGCGACCACCGTCCATCTTCAAGCGGAGCCGCCCGTCTTCGTCGATACTCTCGATTGTCCCCAACTCGCGGTTCGCAACTCTGAGGTTGTTGGCCGGCGCAGTGAACTGAATGCGGTCACCGACTGAAAAACTCCGCATATCCTCGTGGAAGACCGAGACGCCCTGCTGTCGGCGTGGATCGTAAGTGCGCTGCGTGCCGTCCTGCAGTTCGACTGTCAGCCGGTTTTTCGGCGCGTCGATGCTCTTCACCTGTGCGTACTCGCCTTTCCCGATGCCGGTCTCCTTCGATGCGCGCGAATAGCGCAGCACATCGCCCACTTCATAGCGCTCGGCCCATGTGCGGTCCGCGCCGGTGAGGGCTTGGCGCGGCACGAGCGTCCTGATGCGGTTTTCTTCACTGCTCACGAGGCCACTCCGCTGCAATTCCGCATGGACGCGCTCGTTGATCTCGATGCGAGAGCGATTATCGGGAGAAATCACCAGCGTGTTGTCCGGCGATTGTGCGTACTCCTTCGCGATAGCGGCGATGCGCTCGTCGTAGCCTTGAATCTCATGGACTCGGCCCTGCCGGTCAAGATTCTCGACTGCCTTCTGTACTTCGCCCCGCGCAAGCTGCTCGACTACCTCTTTCAGCTCCGGGTCTTTCTGGCGGACGATCTCTTCGAGCTTCACCGTTTTCATGCCCGCGTCCTGGAGCTGCGCGAAGGGACGCCCGGCTTCGACCGCCTCATGTTGCCGCCGGTCGCCGACGAGCAACACACGGTCATTCGCATGGAGCCGGTCCAGAAACTCATGCAGGGGCCTGGTCGATGCCAACGAGGATTCGTCGAGCACATAGAGCCGTTTCTCGCCGGTATCCGCCTGCTGTCCACGTACCAGATGCTTCTGTAGTGTGGATGTCTCCATGCCGGACTCGCTGAGCTTCTGCGCCGCGCGGGACGTTGGCGCGAAGCCTTCTACCCTGTAGCCCTCGGCCTCCGCGCCTTCGCGGATGACGGACAGAGTTGTTGTCTTGCCCGCGCCTGCGATGCCATCTAATCCGACAACCTTCTCCCGCGAAAGAAAGATTTCGTCTACGGCCTGGCGCTGCGAAGTATTCAGCTCCGGGTGGCGGTCTTCCGTGGCGATGCGCACTTGTGGCGAGACCAGCATGGGATCGCTGTAGTCGCGCCGATTGCCTTCCTGCATCCGGTCAACAATCTCACGCTCCATGCGAATCATCGCGGCGGTTGTGTATTGTTGATCAGCACCAACGTGCGAGACTTCGCGGAACTCCCCGGTCTCGATCCGGCGGTCGAACTCATGCCGGAGCTGGGCATATGTGGTTTCTCCCATGCCGCGTACCAGCGCTGTTTCAAGGATCGCGCGGCGGTCCTGCACAGCCGATCTCTCGAAGACATGATCGCGCGCCCATGTCACCGCCTGCTTCGCCTGAACCCCTGGCTCCGGTATCTGGTATTGCCCATGTTGGCGCGCCTGTGCGACGACGAGGTCCGCCTGATGCCCGTACTGTGTGGCCAACTCGCGGTGCCGCTGTAACACCTCTTCCGGCGACAGCAGTTCCTTGCGGTCGCGAGTATGGTGGGCCGCGATCTGTGCCGCGGCGGCTCCGTCGATTCCTCGTTCGCGGAGATGGTCTTTGATCTGTTCACGTCGTGGGCTGGAAGCCTCCAGATATTCCTTCGTGTAGCCTTTTATTTCCGGCTGTCCGTGCTTGCCGCGCTCCACTTCGTAGCCCAGCTTTTCCAGATGCAGAGCCAATTCAGATCGGTAGACCGCCGTGACGTAGCGCTGTGACACGAACATCTCGTGTGGCTGCAAAGCTCGCATCTGTTTCCCGTTTTCGAGACCGTTCTCGCGCTCGGTCATGTTGAAGATCACGGCATGGGTATGAAGCTGGGGCGCAGCATAGCCATCGACGGGCCGCGCGGTGTCGTGCTCGAAAGTGGCGGCGATAAATTTGCCGGTCGTCTCCGGGACATGGATATTGCCGATCCGCGCCTGCGTGTAACTCTCAAGTTCCTGAAGTGCCACGCGGACGCTCTCCCGATGGGCTTCCCGCACCCGATCATCACCGCCCACAAGCGCAGTGAGCGATACCGACTTCGGCGCAGAGAATGTGGCGTCCCACCCGGCGCGATGCTCGGCGCTGGTCACCTCTCTGCCAAATTTGCCTTCATAGGTTCTCGAAACTTGATGCCGCACCAGCTGCTGTTCGGTGTGCGGATGTTGGCCTTCACTCAGTCGTGCAAAGTGTTCGGAACTAACGCCACCTTGCAACTCCCACTGCTTGGCGAGTCTGCCCTGCCACTCACTGTGACACTGCTGATCGCGGCTCCAGTAGTTCTGTTCCTGCGAGGCAAACTCGCGCACATGGTAGGTCTGCGCCTGGCTGGCTGACAGCGGTTTCGAGATCGTGAGCATTCGGAGCGTTCCTCAACCGTGAAGTGGTGTTCTTGGCAATTTGTCTCTCATTCGATTCCCTTCGTTTTCTCCCAGGCGAACGCCCCTTTGGGTTTGGTCGCGGGTGCACCGGTGGCCGAACCAAAGAGGGCGAGCATCGGCTGGGCAGGCTTCTTCAGCGGATCGGCGGGAGCATTTGCGGGCACTGATGGCGCTGGTTCTGGCGCGATCTCTGGTATCCGCCGCTGCGAAAATCTCGGCAGTCTGAATCGGATTTTACCCATCTTTGTCCTCCATCTCTGGATCAAACTTGGCCGAGGTGGGCCCCATTCGATCGCCTCCCTATCCCGCCCTTTACGTGAGAACCGGTTCTGCAACACACTCCGCACAGCCAGGAGCAAAAGGAACATCGCGGCTACCCAAAGCAACGGCGTCAAGGGCGAAAAGATTCCGGGAAGAGGCATGGCACTCATGGCATACGAGCTCTTTCCTTGCCCTCGCGGGCGAAGAAGTCATCAAGCAGTTTGCGTGCCTGCTGAAGCTTTCGGGCGTCTGCCTGGTCGCGAATTTTGAGGACGGAATCAGGCGACAATTGTCTGCCTTCCGATGCCGCTTGAGAGGCTGCATGGAAGAGATTCAAGAGCGCGTAACGCAACGCCCAGACTTCGGCCAACACCAGTTCGGCGGGATCGGCGGGCCGCTGTCGCGCAGCGCACAGAGCGGTCCCGCGCAGCCACTCGGAGAGAGCCTGTCCCGCACTTTCGGCGGCAGCTTCTATCTCTCCTAGTTCTTCGGGAGTCAGTCTCGTGGCCGCGGTCTTGGTGCGGAAGCCCGGCTTCGTCTCCTCGCCGAATGGCAAACTGGACTGTGGATTAGCTTGAGCGCGAGGACTACTCATTGGACGAACCGCCTTGTCGCACTACTGCACTTGATTCCGCTGCGCTCAAACTGCGTGATTGCTAGTTCACAGGAAGCTCCTGCGCTTCAACGCGTTTACGCGATTCGACGCTCTGGGGCCACCTGTGTCAAACAAACCTCATCGTTCGATATCGCAGTCACCCAGCGGAGACTAATTTGTTGACGCAGCGAAAGTTAACCTGCGTAAACATCGAAGCGCTGTCTGGCGCTCCGCAGTTCCCAACTTGGGGGTGACGTGTCCACCCTTCTTCCGGTGCGAAGCACCGCGCTTCTACATCTCGCCATACTCCAGCGCCAGCGTTTCCCATGCGTTGACCACGTCTGGCGACTGCCACGCGCGCTGAAACAAAGTGCGAATTGCCTTCCAGTGCTCTATAGGAAAGCTGAAGCTGATCCCGTTCTCGCGCGCACAAAACGACACATTCAACTCCTCGTTCTCCATGATCATGTTGATGGCCGAGAAATAAGACCCCTTCCACTGTGCAAATGGGCGTGTCATGTCATGCCCTTCGAGCATCCTTCGGAACTCGGCAATCCGTGCGTATCCGCCCACGGGATAGCGAGGTGCCAGCGGCCCGGGAAACTGCAAGATCGGGGAGAATTCGTTGCCTTTCTCACGGACGAGATCGAGACGGTATCCACCTTCTTCCTGTGCGGGCAAGCCTCGCTGCACGGGGAGTTCAAAATCGTCGTCATGCCCCTCTGTTGGCCGTGGGCGCAAAGGCTTCCGATGAGCCGCATAATGCCCTCTCGCGCACACCCGCCAAAGAGCATCCCAATGGGGGAACAAAGCATCGTTCAGCTTCTCGACATTCGAGACCTTCTCCTCATCCAAGAGAGTGTAGAGATTGCGAATGGCAAGCAAGGGCCTACGGCGCTTCTGAGTCGTGTCTTTCAGCATTTGAATCGTATGCTTAACGACTCGGTGAACTTCTTCGCTTCCGACCGCGCCAGGCTCCTTTGCTGCAGCCTGTTTGTCCTCGGGAAGCGTCATCAAATAAAAGAAGTCGCGGGGCGATTTCTTCTGTCGGCGTACCAGGGCGTAAGCAGCAAGAAATGCCTCCAGAATCTCGGCCAAAGATTCATAAGAAAGCTGGCCTTGTTCAGTGCTCGTAAACGACTCTGCACCCTTCGCGCAATAGTAGGCAACCAAGGTCCATTCGGCCAGGGATAGAGGCAACTTTGCCTCCGCTTTCCCGCGAATCTTGAGCAGAGAATCGGTTGGCTCGGTGAGCAGATTTGCTAACTCAAGACGGTCATCTCTGGCCGACTCAAGCAACTGTTTTGCAGCCTCCGATGTTGAGACGGATTGGCCCGTCTTGAGAGCGATCACTTCCTTAAGCGCTTCCAGCCTTGAGCGGAGTTCCTCGGAAACCCGAATGGAAATCACCGGTTGGTGCAACGTCGCTGCCTTCTCCGCCATCGGCCCTCCCAGAAAAAATTATGTAACGATACATGTTGACTGTATTGGTACAGCTGCGCTAGTGTCAAGAGCAACGTCTGTATTTCTTGAGGTTCCCTTATGACTGCCAGCCACGCGGTGGGTCCAGCCGCTCCAAGTTCATCTCCCGAATACTTCGTCGACGGTGATACCGCAGCCTTGTTCTTGGGCATCACACGCCGCACGCTCTTGCAAAAAGTCCGAGCCGGCAAAATTCCAGGTCACGCGCTTGATCCATCGGCAGGAAAGAAAGACTGGAGGTTTCTGTTGTCGGAACTCCACGCCTACATGGTAAGCTGCGAAACACGGCCACCTGGAGCACGCAAACCACCAAGGAGGGTTTGATGCCCAGGTATCAGTTAGGCAGTATTCGCAAAGAAAACCGCGCGGATGGTCTGACGTGGGTACTTCGCTATTACGCAACTCGCTCGGATGGAAAACGAGTCGAACGGACGATTCCTATCGGTCTGGTCAAAGACATCGGTCCCAATCCGGCGGATGCATCAAGAGAAGTAGACCGCCAGAAACTTCGCGAAACAATCAACCAATTACAACCCTTCCAGGGGAAGCCAAGGACGTTTGGTCAGCTCTGCCAAGACTATATCCAGAACGAGCTGAGAATCGATCAATCGGAGTCAGCGCGCCCCAAAGCGTTTCCCACAATCGAGACCTACGAGCGGCATCTAATCAACCGCATAATTCCGCGCTGGGGAAGATCGGCAGCTCTGGCTGTGGAATCGAGGGATGTCGAGGCGTGGTTTCGGGAACTACGCAAGGGGAACGCTCAGAAGAAGGTGAAACCGTTAGCCGATCCTACGATCGACAAAATCCGCCGCATCATGAGCCTGGTCTTCAAGCACGGGCAGCGATGCAATTTCCTCCCTCGCCAGCAGGAAGGCAATCCCATGAACTGGGTGAGCCAACGGACCACGAGCGACTATCGGGCTGTAGTCATGACGCCGAAGCAGGCGTTCGAGGTTCTTCTCAATACTCCAGAGCCAAGGCGCACATTGACTCTAAGCGACGCGGCCACTGCACTGCGCGTATCAGAACTGTTGGGCTTGATGTGGATGGATCTCGATTTCGAGGGGTTGGTGATTTACGTGAGACGAGCTTATGTGTGGGGAAGATTCAAAGAGCCGAAGTCGAAAGCGTCAAAGGCTCCCGTTCCCATGCATCCGCTTTTGGCTGGCTTCCTGCTCGCATGGCGCGAGAGAACGAAGTATGCCAAGGAAAGCGACTATGTGTTTCCCAGCGTAAAGCTGAGAGGCAAGAAGCCGCTGTCCGCGTCCATCATGGTGCAGAAATACTTGCGACCCGCAGCCATCAGCGCCGGCGTGATTCCTGCGAACTGGAAGGGGCGCTTCGGTTTTCACAACTTTCGTCATTCACTGGCGACGGCACTAGTGAAGCTGAAGGTGGACCCGAAAACCGTACAAGGAGTGCTGCGTCACGAGGACTTCGGCACGACCATGGGACTCTATGCGCAGTCCGACATGGACTCTATGCGGGATGCGCAAGGCAAGTTCCTGGAACAGCTCATGGGAGACAGAATTCACCTTCTCACAGAGCGAGTTCAGTGAGAATCATGGGTTGGATCGTGGGTTGGGAATTTTCGCTCTTCGCCACTAAGTCCTTTGAAATGTGGTGGCCAGGGAGGGAGTTGAACCCCCGACGCCAGCCTTTTCAGGGCTGCGCTCTACCACCTGAGCTACCTGGCCACGTTTCCGACTAATCGCCGCAGAAAACTGGGGGCTGATCGCTTCACGCTGATTGTGGCGGGATCACCGACCGAACAACGACACACCATTGACGGAAGCGTGCGGGACGATCCCGATTATAGCAATGGCGCGGATTTCCCTCAACGCCGCAAGATAGGCCGCCGATTTTCACCATCGCTCGTTCAACGCCGTCGCCAGGGCTCGACAAAATCCGGTCAACCCTTACCCGGCGAAGCTCTTCACGAACTCGACCAGGCTGCGCAGCGCGATTCCTGATGGGCCCTTTGCGATCCACGGTTTCTGATCTTCCGTCCAGGCGGTGCCGGCGATGTCGAGGTGAATCCACGGAGTGTCCTCGGCGAATTCTTTCAGGAACATGGCGGCGGTGATGGCACCGCCCCAGCGTCCGCCGGAGTTGACGATGTCGGCAATGCCCGAGCGAATCTGCTCCTTATATTCGTCGTCGAGCGGCATGCGCCACATTTTTTCGCCGGCTTTCGCGTTGGCGTTGTGGAAACGGTTGTACATGTCGTCGTCGTTGGCAAAGATTCCCGCATTGCTGTAGCCCAGCGCGACCACGACCGCGCCGGTAAGCGTGGCGGCATCCACCAGATGCGTGCAGCCGAGCTGGCGCGCGTAATACAGACCGTCGGCCAGCACCAGACGGCCTTCCGCGTCGGTATTGATGATTTCGATCGACTTGCCCGACATGGCGATTTGCACGTCTCCCGGCTTCTGCGCTTTGCCAGAGGGCATATTTTCCGTCGCGCAGACGATGCTGATGACTTTGACTTTGGGCTTCAGCAACGCGATGGCGCGCATGACTCCGATCATGGTGGCGCCGCCAGCCATGTCGTATTTCATTTTTTCCATGCCGTCGGCCGGCTTGATCGAGATGCCGCCGGTGTCGAAAGTAATTCCCTTCCCCACTAGTCCGAGGACCGGCTTCCCGGGTGCACCGGCGGGTTCGTAGCGCATGACGATCAGCGCGGGCGGTTCGTCGGACCCCTGAGCGACGCTCCAGAACGCCCCCATTTTCATTTCTTTAATCTTGTCGGCGTCATAGACTTCGCACTTCAAACCAACTTCGGCGCACATTTTCTTCGCCCGCTCGGCCAGAATCGTGGGCGTCATCCGGTTGGAAGGCTCATTCACCAGGTCGCGTGTGAAGTTTTGCGATTCGCCGACGACCTGCGCTTCGGCCGCCGCTTTTTCCAGAGCAGATTTGTCGCCGCCGGCAACGACGGTGAGCGCGTCGATTTTTTCGTCTTTGCGGTCGCTGCGGTAGTAGTCAGGGTCGAAGTTTCCAACATGCACGCCTTCCACAATTGCGCGCACGGCTTCTTCGGCGGGAATGCCCGAGGGAGCAACGAAGGCGAAGCTGCGGATGCCGCGCGATTTGAGCGCGCGGGCAGCGGCTCCGGCGAGGCGGCGAAGATCGTAGCTCGAGAATTTTTTCGCGCTGCCGCCCGAGACCAGCAGCAGGCGCTTCGCTTTCAGCGCGGCGGGCTTATGCAGCAGATTAGTCTCATAGGGTTTGCCCGCGACTTCGCCACTGGCCAGCAAGTCGGCGGCAACGGATTGCACGGCAGAGTCGGCGGTCGCGACTCTCAGTTGCGGCTTCTTGTCTTTCTGGCCGGCAGTCGCGCCCACCGCGGGTTCGGCGTGATCGAGAACAACAGCAACGAGGGCTTCGCCTTCAACTTCAGCAGGAGGAAAAAGAGAAATGGTTGTTTTCATAATGTCGGGAACGTTCCAGTATGGTCGTCGGGACGGGAAAAGCGCAAGGGGAG
Organism: uncultured Acidobacteriaceae bacterium; assembly: GCA_963739125.1. Classification (GTDB taxonomy): domain Bacteria; phylum Acidobacteriota; class Terriglobia; order Terriglobales; family Acidobacteriaceae; genus Sulfotelmatobacter. The sequence goes on from CAVTZD010000001.1 coordinate 18,669, forward strand.
AGCGGCACCGTACGTTCAGAGCAGGACGATCGTGATGCCGGCATTTCGGCGGCCCAGGTGAGGGTCGCTCTTCAGTTCAGCCTGGGCCTGCAGCAGGCGCCAGGTTTGCTCATCCGATTTCGACCAGTTCTCTCCAAAGATGCAGGCGCGAATCTGGCCGGCTTCAACCAGTTCGCCCAAACGTTTCTGCACCGCGATGCGGATATCGCCACCGACGCCGGTCGAGCCGTATCCGTGAATCAGTTTGAGCAACTTCGTGTTCTCTCGGCGGGCGACGGCCAGTTCGCCGTCGAGACGCACCAGGGCCTCGTGGACCTGCGGCATGCCGGACTTGAGTTTGACGGATTTGATGAAAGATACTCCGAATCTCTCGCCATCACAGTCGGCGCGGAAGGATTGTGAATTTCTTCCGCCCCGGCAGTCGGTAGGTTTCAAAGTCGTCGCGATCGATGGTGAGGATAACGCTGAGGCGCTCGCGCGCGGCTAGATGGACCAGCGTAGCATCGGCGAAATCCATGGGCCGGTCGGCGTACTGAGCCATAAGTGCGTGATGTTCGAGCAAGTCGGAATCATCGATCTGACGAATAGTGAGTGCGCCCGATCGTACGAAACGCCAGGCCTTCTCGATTTTGTGCCTATTCTTTCCGGTTAAATGAAATGTTTCGGTGAGTACCGCTTCGGTAGTGAGCAGCGGCATCCGGAGGGAGCCTAACGCCTGCAGGCATAGTGTGTGCCAGACATCGTCCGCGTCGACGATGGCGAGAATCGCACCCGTGTCAATCAGTCCGGCGGCTCGCACGAAGACCGAAGCGGCGCTTGAGTGCATTGGATTCCTGGATGTGCTTTTCGTAGATAATTTCCCGGACGAGTTCGCTAGCGCGCTCTGAGCGCGTTGGATCTCCACCATGAATCGTTCCGACGGTGGCCATCACGCGCTTGCGGATCGCCGCCTGCTCGGCCTCGTCGTCGGAGTGACCGTTGCGGCGGTGAGCGAGCCAGTCGGCGGTCACGGTATCCAGCAGAGCGGATAGCGACTTGCCTTCGCGGCGGGCTTCGGCTTCGAGTTCAGCCTTTCTCTCAGCCGAAAGGCGCCAGCTGTAAACCTCAGTCTTCATGCACTACAGTGTAGTGCATTCGAAATGCACGGTCAACCGACGCCTCTTTACGAACGTGACGAGGATTATTGCTATGTTTTGCGGCTTCTGCTGATCGCTTCCCTGGCTTCTTTGTCCGCCGTCCGCCGTCTCTCGGTTTCGCGTTTGTCCCAGAGTTGTTTGCCTTTGGCCAGGGCCAGCTCAACTTTCACTCGGCCGTTCTTAAAATACATTCGCACCGGGATCAGGGTCAGTCCCTTTTGCTGGGTTTTGCCGATCATCCGCCGGATTTCTTCCTTATGCATCAGCAGCTTACGGGTACGCAGAGGGGCGTGGTTGTGAATGTTGCCGTGCTCGTAGGGGCCGATGTGGGCGTTGAGCAGCCACAGTTCGCCATCCTTTGCCAGGCCGTAGGCGTCTTTCAGGTTAGCTAGGCCGCCGCGGACCGACTTAACCTCGGTTCCGGTGAGAACCACGCCGCACTCAAATTTTTCCAGCAAGAAATAGTTATGTGAAGCGATCCTATTGACGGCGGCATCCCGCTGGCCGCTGGCGGTTGGGTCTCGTCGCGGAGATTTCTCAGGGCTGGGCTTGGTTTGGTGGGTGGATTGGCGGGGCATGGGGTTTGGCTTATCTTAACAGCAGCAACGGCGGGCGTCCGACGTCAGGCGTCGGACCTCGGACTTTGGGCCTCATACCGGAGTGTGGATAAGGTCCGAGGTCCGTCAGCGACCGGCAGGCCTACGACTAAAGAGTGTAAATGCCGATGGCACAAGCACTTCGGGAGCCAGAAAGGGCGATGTTATAATCGGCTCGATCGAGCTTGATGTTCCGCGTTGTCGTGCGGATTTTCGCCTGCCACTCCGCCGGGACGCGGTGGAACGTAGCAGGCCTACCTGATCGGCTACGACCCAAGCGAGGATGATCTCTGTGAGAGTGGTTTCTGCGAGTGTGGCTTCCATGAGGATTACTGAATGAGACGCCTGATGCGCCCAGCGGCCTGGCTATTGCTGGTCACGATCGTAACCCTTCCTGCTTTTGCCGATAAAGCTAAAGACTTCTACAACAAAGGTCAGGACGCCGAGGCGCGCCAGAATTTCGAGGGTGCCTACGAGTTTTACAAACAAGCCTACGATCTGAAGCCGAAGGACCTGCGTTATCGAACGGCCTTCGAACGGTTGCGCTTCGAAGCGGCGGCGTCGATCGTGCATCGCGGGCAGCAGTTGCGCCAACAGGGAAAGCTGGAAGATGCGGCGGCAGCATTCCAGAAGGCGCTGGCCATCGATCCGTCACTATTCATCGCCCAGCAGGAACTCACGCGCACGCTGCAGATGATCGAGGACAAGAAGAATCCTCCGCCGGAGGCCGCGGGGCCGCCGGCCGGTTTGGAGCGCGAACTTCAAGAAGCCGGCGGTCCGGTAGAGCTGGCGCCAATCTCGACTGTTCCTATCACCGTCAAATTAACCGGACAAAAATCTGATGTGGTTTACCGCACGATCGGACAGTTGGCTGGAATCAACGTCTTGTTCGATCCCGATTACATTCCCAAGCAAATCAATGTCGAACTGAACGGCGTCACGCTGGAGGATGCGCTGGAGATCACGGCGCTGGAGTCGAAAACCTTCTGGCGTCCGGTGACATCGAATACGATTTTCGTCGCGCAGGATAATCCCGCCAAGCGCAAGGAACTGGAGCAAAGCGTCCTCAAGACTTTTTATCTTACGAATCTTTCCGCGCCCACTGAACTGCAGGACGTGGTGAATGCGATTCGCGCCGTGCTCGACGTGCAGCGCGTGCAGCAGTTGCTTTCGCAGAACGCGGTGGTTGTCCGCGGAACGCCGGATCAGATCGCGCTGGCGGAAAAGCTGGTCGACGATCTCGACAAAGCGCGTCCGGAAGTGATTATCGATATCGCAGTTATGCAGGTGAGCCGCGACAAGTCGCGCACCCTGGGGTTGAGCCCGCCTTCCAGCGCCACCGTCACCCTGCAAAGCAACCTCAATACCACAAATACGACGACCACGACCGGCACAACGGACACGACAGGAACTACCGGGACCGGGACCACCGGACTGGAACTGAACACGCTGGGCAGCCTGAACGCCACCGATTTTCAGGTCACGATTCCGTCGGCGAACCTCTCGGCGGTGATGAGCAACAGCGACACGAAACTGATCCAGAATCCGCAGATTCGCGCTCTGGACGGGCAGAAGGCGTCACTGAAGATTGGCGACCGGGTGCCGGTGGCGACCGGATCGTTCCAGCCCGGCATTGGCGGCGTCGGTATTAACCCGCTGGTGAATACGCAGTTCCAGTATCTCGATGTAGGCGTCAATATCGACATCACTCCGCATGTGCACGCCGACGGCGAAATCACGCTGAAGATTTCGATGGACGTTTCCGCCGTGACCGGGCAGCAGAATATTGGCGGCATCAGCCAGCCGATTATCGGCCAACGCAAGATCGAAAACGAGATTCGTTTGAAAGACGGCGAAGCCAACCTGCTGGGCGGAATCATGGAAGATCAGCAGACCAAGGCGCTGAGCGGAATTCCGGGGCTGGCCCAGATTCCGATTCTGAGATATCTATTCGGCCAGACCACGCAGGACCACTCCGACAATGAAATCGTGTTCGCCATCGTTCCGCACATTATCCGCGGACCCGACGTAACCGCGGCCAACCAGCGGGCGATTGCAATCGGAACTGCGAACACGATCGAGTTGCGGCACATGAACCGCCCGGCGCCTCCAGCGATTGCCGCTCCGCCTGCAGCCCAGGTTCCGACGAATCAGGCTCCAGCGAATCAGGCTGGGCCGCCGGCCAACGTGAACCCGCCGGCAAATCCGAATTCCGCACCGCAAGCTTCGACTCCTCCGACGGCGACGAATACCGGGTCGAATGAAAGCACTCCCAGCTTCCAGTTCGATCCGCCCACAATTCAGGCGACCAAGGGAGGCACGTTTGCCGTCAACCTGGTGATTTCGGGAGCACAGAACGTGTATTCCGTGCCGGTGCAGATGAACTACGATCCCAAGCTGCTGCAGTTGGTAAATGTGTCGAATGGCGGATTTCTCTCGCAAGATGGCCAGGCAGTCGCGCTGGTTCATCGCGAAGATGAAACCATCGGACAGCTGCAGGTCACGGCCACGAGGCCGCCAGGCGCAGGCGGAGTGTCCGGCCAGGGCACGGTAGTCACGCTCACGTTCCAGGCAAAAGCCGACGGGCAAAGTCCTCTGACGATTACTCGGGGCGGGGCCCGCGATCCGGGACAGCAGCCCATTACGGTTAACGGGGCGCAAGCCTCGGTGACGGTGCAGTAGAAATTGCCGGTGCTCAAGACTGCCTGTGTGGGCAAGGCGATAGCGCGAGGGACGATATTTCGAACGACTATATGACGATGGTACGCAGAATCCGGTTGGAGCGGAACGCGAACTCTGAGCGCGGCTTCACGCTGCTTGAACTCATTGTAGCGGCGACCATCATGTCGATTCTCACCCTCATGGCGTTGCCGCTGGCGCGAGTCACCATCCAGCGTGAGCGCGAGAGGGAGCTGCGCCGCGACCTGTGGGAGATGCGCGACGCCATCGACCGTTACAAAGACGCCGCTGACCGTCAGTTGTTTCAGACCAAGGTAGACAGCCAGGGCTATCCGCCGGATCTGGAAACTTTGGTCAAGGGCGTGGAGATCCAGGGCGACAAGAAAGTCCGGTTCTTGCGTTCTATTCCTACCGACCCGATGACCAACAGCACCGAGTGGGGTCTGCGGTCGATGCAGGACGATCCGGATTCGGACTCCTGGGGCGGACAGAGCGTGTTCGACGTCTACACCAAGTCGGAAGGCACGGCGCTTGACGGAACGAAATACAAGGATTGGTAGATGCCACGGGGCGTGAACATCTTGGGGCCAGTCTCGCGCGAACGTAGTGGAATCAACTTCCCGCGTAGCGCGGGTCGCAGCGCGCGGAAGAGTCTTCGCGGCTTCACGCTGCTCGAATTGATGATCGTCATCAGCATCATCATGATTTTGATGGCGGTCGCGGTTCCCATGTACAACCAGGCGATCGTGCAGGCGCGGGAGTCCGTGCTGCGATCGAACCTGAGCACTTTGCGCAACGTCATTTCGCAATACACGCTCGACAAGCAGAAAGCTCCGCAGTCGCTCGACGACCTGGTGCAGGGGGGCTACCTGCGGCAGATTCCAATCGATCCCATGACTCGACTGCCGAACTGGGAGGTGGTCCAGGAAGACGTGATGCTGGCCGTCGACCAGCAGGATCCCGGCATCACCGACGTGCATTCGGCATCGAGCGGCACGGCGAGCGACGGCACGGCGTACAGCAGTTGGTGAAGCACGTCGTTCGTCGTTGGTCGCTGGTCGTTGGCCGCCCGCTTCGCTCCCAGCCTTGCCCTCCTCTGATTCCTTTCTGGATTCCTCTCCGCGATTTTTCCTGCCGCTAATAGATTCCAACTATCGACACTTCCCGGCACAGCCGGTAGAAACATAGGATCGCTGGAGGGGTTCCGGCGGCATTCCTCGAATTCAATTGCAACCCGGAGGCGCTGTGATCTCCTTCAGGCTGACTGTGGTGATTTGTACCCTGCTTACAGTTGGGGGCTTTGTCCGGTGTGAGGCGCAGAGCGCGCCGCAAGACTCCCTCACGATTTCGAAAGACGCCCCACCCGATGCTCCGGCGGAACAACCATCGTCCCAGGCCACTCCGGCCGCGACGGCACCCGCTTCGCCGCAGTCGCCCGCCCAAGCGCCGCGGATGACTGCGCCTGAGCCGGTGAAGCACTCGCTCGGTCCACTGGATGTTTCGGTTCTGTGGCGCACTCGAATCGAAGGCTGGAACTGGTTTCAAGGAGACACGGGAAACAGCGAGTATCCTTTCTGGCATTCGCAGCTGCGCGTCGGACTCGGGCAGAACCACGAGAACTTCGCCTGGTTCGTCGAAGGCGAGCAGGTCTCGCTGGTGGGGCTGCCGGATGACGCGGTCGCGGCCGCTCCGCAGGGCCAGCTGGGACTGGGCGGAACTTACTACGCTGCCAACGGCACTGCTACTACGGTTTCCAGCGGATTCCTGAAGCAGGGCTTTGTGAACGTCAAGCATCTGGGACCGGTTGGGCTGAAGGTCGGACGGTTCGAATTTTTCGATGGCCTGGAAGTGAAGCCCAAGGACGCAATGTTAGCGGCGGTGATTCAGACGCGCATTGCCCACCGGCTGATTTCGAACTTCGGCTTTGCCGCCGTGCAGCGAACGTTCGATGGAGTGCAGGTCTCGCTTGATTCCGGGCCGAACAACCTGACTTTCTTTGGAGCACGACCGACCGCGGGAGTTTTTCAGGTGCACGGGATGGACGAACTCGATGTCGACACGTATTACGGCGCGTATACCAGATCGGTCCACGGCAAACAGAATTCGGGCGAGTTGCGCGTGTTCGGGCTGGGCTACATCGACCATCGAACGCTGGTGCTGAAAACCGATAACCGCCCGGCGGCGGTTCGCGCCGCCGACCTGGGCAAGATTGAAATTGCGACCTACGGCGCCGATTATGCTCACGTCATCAATACGACGAACGCAGGCAATTTCGATTTTCTGGCGTGGGGAGTGGTGCAGACCGGATCCTGGGGAGCTCTCGCGCAGCGCGCCGGCGCCTTCGTTGCCGAAGCGGGATGGAAGCCGCCAGTGAAGATTCTGAAGCCGTGGGTGAGCGCCGGCTATTCCTACGGGAGCGGCGATGGGAACCCCGGAGACACGCATCACGGCACGTTCTTTCAAGTCCTGACCACGCCGCGGCAGTACGCGCGCTTCCCTTTTTACAACATGATGAATAACGAAGATTGGTATGGAACGCTGAATCTGAAGCCGACGTCGAAACTCGCGCTGCGCACCGAAGGGCACGCTCTGCGTTTGGCCAGCGCGTCTGATTTGTGGTATTTGGGCGGGGGCGCGTTTCAACCAAAAACGTTCGGATATACCGGCCGCCCCAGCAACGGCAACCGCGGCCTCGCCAATGTCTGGGACATCAGCGGCGATTACCAGATCACACGGTATTTTTCGACCACTCTGTATTACGGCCACGCCTGGGGAAAAGGCGTGGTTTCGGCGATTTATCCCAAGGACGCGAACGGGCAGTTGGCTTACCTGGAAACAAACTTTCGCTTTTGAGTCAGCGCGGAGGCAGCCGCCCGAAATTCTTCCGCTCGCCGGCTGCCTTCCGACCCGCCTCATCTCTCATTGCACCCGCATCACGTCTCGCACTAACATCTAACCATGCCCGTCGAAACGGAAATCACGCCGTCTACCTACACGCCGATTCGTGCGCCTCGCGGAAATTCCATCACATGCAAGAGCTGGCAGCAGGAAGCGGCCATGCGCATGCTGATGAACAATCTGGATGAAGAGGTCGCGGAGCGCCCGCGGGATCTCGTGGTCTACGGCGGGACGGGCCGCGCAGCGCGGAATTGGGAGGCTTACCACGCCATCGTCGCGGCGCTGAAGAAGCTTGAAAATGATGAGACCTTGCTGGTGCAGTCGGGCAAGCCCGTCGGCGTGTTCAAGACTCACGATCACGCGCCGCGCGTCTTGATTGCGAATGCCAATCTCGTGGGCCACTGGTCGAACTGGGAGAAGTTCAACGAACTGGAACGCGCTGGCCTCATGATGTACGGCCAGATGACGGCCGGATCGTGGATCTACATCGGGTCGCAGGGCATCGTGCAGGGAACGTTTGAGACCTTCTCGGCAGCGGGAGAAAAACATTTTGGCGGAGACCTCGCCGGGAAATTGATCGTGAGCGGCGGCATGGGTGGTATGGGTGGAGCTCAGCCTCTGGCCGCAACCATGACAGGCGCGGCGTTTCTGGGGATTGACGTCGATCCCGAGCGCATCAAGAAGCGGCTGAAGACGGGCTATTGCGACTTCATGGTCACGACGCTCGACGAGGCGTTGCGCATTTTGAAGAATGCGGTGCGCAAGAAGGAAAATGTTTCCGTCGGGCTGGTCGGAAATTGCGCGGACATTATTCCGGAGCTGGCCGAGCGCGGCGTCGTCCCTGACATCCTGACCGATCAGACTTCGGCACATGATCCGCTGAACGGGTACGTGCCGAACGGCATGACGCTCTCGGAGGCGTTCGACTTACGAAGAAACGCCCCGCAGGCGTATCAGGAGAAGTCGCTCGATGCGATCGCGCGGCACGTGGAAGGCATGTTGCGTCTGCAGAAAATGGGCTCGGTCACGTTCGACTATGGAAATAACATTCGCACGTTTGCCTTTCAGCGCGGCGTGAAAAATGCTTATGATTTTCCGGGGTTTGTGCCCGAGTATATTCGTCCGCTGTTCTGCGAAGGCCGCGGGCCGTTCCGCTGGGTCGCGCTGTCGGGAGAGGCATCGGACATTCACGTGACTGACGAGCTGGTTCTCGAGTTATTTCCCGCGAATCGCATTCTCCGGCGCTGGATCGACCTGGCGCGCAAGCGCATCAAGTTTCAGGGATTGCCGGCGCGCATCTGCTGGCTCGGATATGGCGAGCGCGCGCAGTTCGGGCTGGCCATGAACGATCTGGTCAAGAAAGGCAAGATCAAAGCCCCCATCGTGATTGGCCGCGACCATCTGGACTGCGGCTCGGTCGCGTCTCCGTTTCGCGAAACAGAAAGCATGAAAGATGGTTCGGACGCCGTTGCCGACTGGCCGCTGCTGAACGCCCTGCTGAACACGGCCGCCGGCGCGTCATGGGTTTCAATTCATAATGGCGGCGGAGTGGGCATCGGCTACTCGCTGCACGCAGGGCAGGTGACGGTCGCCGATGGCACCGAGATGATGGCGAAGCGTATTGAGCGCGTCCTCACCACGGACCCAGGCATGGGGATTATCCGGCATGCGGACGCGGGCTATGAAGAGGCCAAGAGGTTCGCGAAACAGGCAGGCGTGAAAGTTCTGATGGAGCGGTAGGATTTCCCAGGGCGCAGCTTTTCGGCTCTTCATCTCGACCTGCTCCTCAAGTAATCACCCGGTAGTGTGATCCGAATTCCGTACACCGTCTTACCGAAATACGCACCGAAATGCCTGACATCGCCCGTCAGTAGATGAGTGGCGCGACCTTCGATAGCCGCGAGCAGGATCGGAACATCTTTTTCTGGCAGAACGATCCCACGCGGCAACTCGATCATCGAACCCTCGAATAAATCGAGCGGGCCACGGAGCCTTCGCAGTCGCTGCCTCTGACTTTCATCCGAAAGGTTGACCCTGGCCTCTTCCACTGCGTAGCGCGAACTGCACAACGTCACGCCGTTCAGTTTCCAAAGCTCGAGGAGCCCTGCCCTCGGGCGATAGGCCGCGGAGAAAAGAATGTTCGCGTCGAGAAAGAGCCGGTCCATCTAGGAAAGTCGGCGGTGAGGAATCGCGTCGGGATTAAGGCCAAGTTTTCTGACTTCTCTTCTCGCATTACGGTAGTCGGCCTTGTCGACCGCGTTGGACAACAGGAATTCTGCCTTGCGCTCGGGAGTATATCGCTCGACGGGAACCACGACCGCAGGACGAATGAGGATGCCGTCGGCGGTCTCTTCAGCCACGACAATGCTGCCCTCTTCTATGCCAAACCGCTTGCGAAGTCTGGCCGGAACGACGATTGCACCGCGCTTTCCTACTCTGGCCGATTGCATAGTCCTCCGCCTGAATGTCTGATTATAGCAAATGCCCGACATTCAGGCCGTGAAACCCTTGATGTTGGACCGCCGATGGCGACTGCCCCCACATGAGCTGTGGCAGCTGCCTGCGCTACTTCTCCAGTGCATCGAACACCGCCGCATACGCCGGCTTCTTCTGATACTTCCCATCCCACAGCAGCGCCCAGCCCTGGCCTTTGTAGAAACCCGGAATCCATGAGTGTTTATCGGTAAATCCCCAGGTCTGCAGAAGCTTGCATGCGGACTCCTGCACGCACAGCGTAGCGATTTCACCGTAGAGTTTGGCCTGCGCGGCCAGCGATGCGGGGCTGCCGTCGTCGAGCCGCACATCGATTTCGGTCAGGTGCAATTCGAGGCCGAGCTTGGCGAAGCGCTCAAGATTTTTCTCATACGACTCCAGCGTTGCCGGATTATCGAATTTCAGATTGACATGAGTCTGGAAGCCGACGCCGTCGAGCGGTACGCCGCGCTGCTTGAAATCTTTGGCCATGGCATAAATGGCATCAGACTTCGGATTGATTTCCTCAGCGTCATAGTCGTTGTAGAAAAGTTTCGCATTCGGATCGGCGGCGCGCGCCCAGCGTAGCGCCTGCTCAATATATTTCGTGCCCGAACCGGTGCCGATGCCGGGCTGGTCGTACCAGATTGTGTGGCGCATGGTGCCGTCATCGTTGAAGGCTTCGTTGACCACGTCCCAGGCGTAGACCTTTCCCGCGTAGTGACTAACGACGGTGTTGATGTGGTTGTGCAGAATCTCAGCGAGCTGGGCTGAGGAGAACTTCCCTTCCGTGACCCACTTCGGGATCTGGTTGTGCCAGACCAGAGTGTGGCCGCGGACTTTCATGTTGTGGCTCTCGGCGAATGCAACGAGAGTATCGGCTCCGGTGAAATCGTACGGACGCGGATCGGTGTCGGGCCGAGGATGGATCAGGGCGAACTTCATTTCATTCTCGGCCTGCAGTTGGCTGAACTCAGAGCCGAGGATCGCCGAGTAATCCGGCTCGGCGAGATACGCCGAAGCAGCCGCCGCGCCGACGATGATATGGTGAGCCGCGGCAGCCTGACGCAGCGTGATCGCGGCAGGAGCCGGTTGCGGCGATGCTGCACCAGACTGAAGGGCAACCACGCAGGCGAGCGTCGCGAGCATCGGGCGATTCGCGAGTGAGCGAACGAACTCGACGCACTTTTCGCGCGGGCAGGAAAAACGAATCATAATTTGGCCTTTCGCACCGATGGTAGGCTGGTCTTCGCTTCCGCACAACCGTACGCTTCGAGCAACCGTGGTTTTCGGCACCATGGTACTTGCCCGCCTTCTCGACCGTCTGACTACTGCTAAACTAGGCCACGCGTGCCTGCGAAGAAACATCAAACCCAGAGAGTGCCTGCTCTTCTGCTGGTCAATATTGGCCAGTTGCTGACGCTGCGTTCCGCACAATCGAAGGCGGGCCCGCGGCGTGGTGCGGATCTCAGCGAACTGGGGATCATTCATGACGGCGCGATCCTGTGCGTGGGCGGAAAGATTGTATCGGCCGGTACCACCAAAGACGCGCTGCGCGATCCCTGGCTGAGAAAGCATCGCAAGCAGACGACGGAAATCGACTGCGCCGGAAAAGTGGGGATTCCCGGCTTCGTCGATTCGCACACCCATCCTGTCTTTGTGAGTCCGCGTCTCATAGATTTTGAGAAGCGGACCGAGGGCGCTTCTTATGAGGAGATTGCCGCCGCGGGCGGCGGCATTCGTTCAAGCCTGCAGGCCGTGCACGAAGCGCCTAAGACCGCGGTGGCTGCCAAAGTTCTGAAGACGCTGCAGACCATGGCGGCTTATGGCACGACGACCGTCGAGGCGAAATCAGGATACGGCCTCACGGTTGAGTCGGAACTGAAGTCGCTGGAAGCGATCCGAGAAGCGGCTTCGCGCTGGCCGGGCACGGTCGTTCCCACGCTGCTCGGCGCCCACGTCGTTCCGCATGAATTTCGAGATCGCTCACAACAATATGTTGAGATCGTTTGTAAGGAAATGATTCCACGGGCAGCGCGACAGAAGCTGGCTCAATTCGTGGACGTGTTCTGCGATCGAGGCGCGTTCACTCCGCGAGAGACAGAGCGGGTCTTTGATGCCGCGGAGATGCATGGGCTCAGCGTGCGGGCGCACATGGGCCAACTTTCAGAGACCGCGATTCAGCAATTTTTGCGATTTAATCCTGCGTCGTTCGACCACATGGACCACGTGAGCGACGATGACGTCGCGCAGCTTGCCAAGCGTGACACAGTAGCAACGCTGGTGCCGGGGGCGAATTATTTTCTCGGAATGAAAGAATATCCGGATGCGCGGCGGCTGATCGATGCCGGTGTGCCCGTGGCGCTGGCGACGGATTACAACCCGGGCACGTCGCCCACGCTCAGCATGCCAATGGCGATGTCGCTGGCTAGCACACACATGAAGATGTCGCCGGCGGAAGCGATTGCCGCGGCGACGATCAACGGCGCGCACGCTCTGCGCGTCGCCGATCGCAAGGGAAGCATTGAGACTGGGAAAGACGCCGACCTCGCCGTCTTTGCCGTCGAAGACTATCGCGAGATTGCGTACTGGTTCGGCGACAATCGCTGCGCCCTGACGGTGCTCAACGGGATGGTTGCGGACGAGTAACGCTCATGTGGAGCGCAGCCCGGGAAAACTCCCGGGCTTTTTTCTGCGCCGAATCCGTTCTTTGTTTTCTTTTTTCGCTACGGCACGACCGGCAGCACCAGATGCGACGGCAGACCGGGCGAGCAGTAGATGCGCTCCGTCGCCGGAACGAAGTCAGCCGCCGTGGCTTTATAGATGCTCGGCACAAATTTTTGCGGATTACGGTCGATGATCGGAAACCAGGTCGACTGAATCTGGACCATGATGCGGTGCCCCTTGAGAAAAACGTGGTCATGATCGCGGAGTGAAATATTCCACTCCGTCGGTTTATTGGGCGTGAGGGGATGCGGCTTTTCGAAACTTGTGAGATAACGCCCGCGGCGCACTTCCATTGCGATCGGCAATTCGTAGCCATTGAGCGACAGTGCGTACTGGCCCGGCTTGGGACCGGAGTCGAGATTCCAGTTATTTTTCTGCGCGTCCTGCGGATACACATCGATCAGCTTCACCACGAAATCGCTGTCCGTTCCTGAAGTCGAAGCGAAAAGATTGGCCGCGAGCGGGCCGGTCACGGTGAGATCGTGGTCGAGCGGCGCGCTCACGTAAGTAAGCACGTCTGGGCGATTGTCGACAAAGCGCTGGTCCGCGACTTCCCAGGTGCGCCAATCGCCCCCGGGGTAGGTCGGCGAGATCGGACGCTGGCGATACGGCACTGGATTCGCCGGATCGGAAACATATTCGCGGTAAGATTTTGCCGCCTTAGTCACAGATGCCTCGGGAGCGGCGAACGACAGCGTGCCATCGGCGTGAAAATAAAGATTCGTGAGCTTGGCTTGCTTCGGAGGCCAGGTCGCGTAAGTGTGCCAGGTGTTCGATCCGCTCTGGAATGTGCTGGCCTGCCACGGCGGCTTCTCGCCCGTTCCATGCAGGTAATAGCGGAAGAACGGCGCTTCAATATTCTCGCGGAACTCGCGCGCCGTTTCATGCCCGCCGAATGGAATGATCCCGATCCCCTCGCCCTGCGGGCTTTGCCACTCGCCGTGATACCAGGGGCCGGCCACAATGAAATTCGTATGGTCGGGGTCATGCTCCTCGGCGTGACGGAAAATCTGCCACGGGCCCCAGGGATCCTCCTGATCCCAGAATCCGGCGACGTTGAGATTCGGCACAGATGATTCGTGAAGCTGGCGCACCCACGCTTCCTTCTTCCAGAAATCGTCGTAGTCCGGATGGTCGATGGTCGAATTCCAGTACGGAATTGAACCATGTAGATATTTCGCGTTGAGGTTCGAGAGCGGCCCGAGATCGAGATACCACTGGTAGGTGTCGTAAGTCTCAAACTCAAAGTGCGTGTTTTTATTTTTGTCGGACTGCTCCATGACCGCATATTCGAAATCGTAGCTCTCGCGCAATGCGCCGAAGCGATGGTCGTCGTCATTCATCCATTGATCGACGGGCGAAGCTTGTTCACTCATGGCCTTGAGCGCCGGGTGCGGGTGAAGCAGAGCCAGCGCAGTCGTCAGCCCATCGTAAGAGACGCCATACATGCCGACTTTGCCGTTATTGTTCGGGACATTCTTCACCAGCCAGTCGATCGAATCGTAAGCGTCGGTGGTTTCGTTGGTGGCTTTGGGATCACTCAAGTCAACCTGCGACGAGAGATTGAAAACGCCCTCGGACTTGAAGCGTCCGCGCAGGTTTTGGATGACGAAGATGTATCCGTCCTGGGCAAGTTCCTTCATGGAAGACGGCATCTGCTCAGGCGGCTTCTCGGGAACTCCGTAAGGCGTGCGGCGAAACAGGATCGGCAGCGGTCCCTGCCGGTCGACCGGCGTGAGAATCACGGTCTGCAGATGAACTCCGTCACGCATTGGAATCATGACTTCCTGCAGAGTGAAGATTGGCTTGAGCGGCGCTGGTTGCGAAGTCTCTTGTGCGGGCGCGCACAACGTCAGCAGCAGCGGCAGCATGAAGAATCGGGCGGACGAGCGCAAGGGTTATCCTCCGGTCGCGGCGCAAGCGAACCGCGGGCGAATTATATCAATGTGCCGACGGCATCGGTCCCATCGCACGCCAGGGACAGACCATTAACCACGAAGGACGCAAAGGATCACGAAGGGCTTCGCCGACAGGTTTTCCTTCGTGCGACTTCGTGCCCTTCGTGGTTCCAGGTTTGAATCGCGACCCAAGTTGGGCCACTATCCGCCGGGTCCTTTCAGTAGCTCCGCTAGAAAAGGCGGCCGATCGAGAAATTCACGCGACTTTGCCCGGTGGGACTGACACTGCCGGCAATGGCGATCGGGCCGACGAATGTGTCTGCTATGATGCCGAGATTGAACGTGCCGCGCACGACCACCGGCCCCCACTCATCGGTACTCGTGCCAAAGGCTGTGCCGGCTTCATACCATCCTCCCCAATAAATCCTGCTTCCGATCGGTGCGGGCAGACGATAGAGTTGGCGGCGGAATCCGAGAGACGAGTAAGCGTAATGATTTCCCAGAAATTCCTGTGGCAGATACGCGCCGAGATGAAATGGGCCGCCGAGCGCGAACACTTGAAATGGCCCGGCAGAGCCGCGAAAAGTCGTTCCACCGGAGGCAACGAAGAACAGCGACGTCAAGTCGCCAACCGGGATAAAGCTGGATGTCTGCACCTCCAATTGCCCGATGGGATGAGCGAGCCCCGGACTCTGCAAGACGCGTGACAGGGTGGCGATGACGCGGGTCCCGGCGCTCGGGACCGAGGGACTGTCCTGACCGTCCCAAACGTAGCGCGCGCGAAATTCACCGGTGCTGCCATCGACCACAGGAAGCCCGGCGCTTCCGATCAGTGGACTGAGCTTGCCGCTGAAAATTTCATAACCAGCCCTGAATTCGCTGCGGCGGCCTGAATTGTAACCAATATCAAAACCGCCTCCGGCTCGCTCGTCGCCGAACACGGCTACGCGGTCGAGTCCGGTGAAGGAATTTCGCGACACTTTCGATGCGAAAGCGTAGGGAGCAACGAAAAAGTGCGACTCGGCCACCGGCTGGTAGAACTCCGTGGCTGCGAGATTACTGGAGCCAAAAAGAAGATCGTTGCGCCATTCCCCGCCGCGGTCGGCGACGTCCATGAAGGTCACGCGCGCGCCCGCGGAAAAATCGAAGGCCGCCACGCCTGATCCGTTGACATTGACTGCCATATCCAAAAATGGCGGGCCGTACGATTTTTCGTGCGCCGTCACGCGCAGCCCGGGGATGCCGTTTTGCGTGAAGCCCTCGTAGCCGAGCCGGTCGAACTGGCCTTCTCCGGCGATGCGGGTCAGCTTGGTGTCGAGCTTGTCGAGGTTGAGCGATCCCTTAAGGGCCTTGGTGATCTGATGCTGAATCCGGCGATCGCTGCCGGCGTCCGCGCCTGTCACCTGGACGACCTCAACTTTCCCGGGCGCGGCGTGTTTGCGCGCTGCGCGCGCCGCGAGATACTGCTCCCATTCCGCTGGATCCTGAATCGCATAAGCAAGAAGAGCCGCTGATTGGCCAGCCGCGCTCTTGTAGCCAAGCTGGATAAGTTGCTTCACCCGATCGTAATCACCGATGGAAAACCCGGTGGTGTCGACACTCACCGTAGCTTGCGCTTGCGCCAGCGAACGGCGCTCGTTCTGTGTGATCATGACGTCGACTGCGCGCGAGAGCACCCCGGTAATCGTTTCGAGCTGGGAACGGTCGGCCGGCGGCGTGCGCAGTTCTATGGCGATCACGGCGTCGGCGTCCATGGCGCGGACCGTCTCCACAGGAATGTTCTGCACCATGCCTCCGTCGGCCAGCACGCGACCATTCATTTCCACCGGCGTAAACACACCGGGGATGGCCATGGAAGCCCGCACCGCTTGAGCCAGAGCCCCGTCGCGTAGTACGACGCCCTCGCCGCTCAGCATGTCAGTCGCGACGCAGCGGAACGGAATGGGAAGATCGTCGAAGTCAGCCACGTCAGATTCGCGCAATGCAATGCGGTCGAGCAAGAGTCCGACACCTTGTCCTGGGTTGAACCCATTGGGCCCGCTGAGACCATGCTTCAGCCCGAGCGGAGCATCGATCAGAAAGTCTCGCCGGTCTTCTTTGCGGCGATAGGAAAGCTGACTAAAGGTAGGTTCGGGCAGCAAGGCTGCGTCCCAATCGATGCTCTCGGCGAACTTCTCAATATCAGACGGCGACATGCCTGTGGCATACATGGCGCCAACGATGCCGCCCATGCTGGTTCCCGCGATGCGGTCCACGGGAATATGATTCTGCTCCATCCATTCGATAACGCCGATTTCGGCCAGGCCCAGCGCCCCGCCGCCACTCAGAGCCAGGCCGATGCGCGGACGATGAGTGACTGCCGCGGGTTGCGGGCCGCTCGGCGCCTCCTGCGCGCGGGCGATCAGCGGCAGAATCACGCTCCACAAACAAATGTTCCACAAAAGGATGAGGACAATCGGGCGAAAGCGGGTCCGATGCACTGATTTCATCGTGTACTCCTGAGGTGCGGAAGCGAGAACTTCGTCCACGGGCAGATTTCAAGGCGAGCAAAAAGGTTAGCAGGTTTAGGTTGATGGAGTCATTGGACGCCGACACAGGTCAGTTCGATTTGGAAGCCGGTGCCGGCTGCGCCGCACTCGCCTGCTGCTCCACGTTGCGAATGGCGCCAATGACCGCATCGGGCTCATCAAGTTGGATGTAATGCGAACTGTTCTTCACAATCGCTTGCGTCCCGCGCGTTGAGAGATGCGCCAGTTCTTCCTGCATTTTTTCCCAGGTGTCGTTGGTGGGCTTCGCGACATCGGGAGGAAGTTCGGATGAGGGCTTGTCCGGATCGTGCGAGAGCACGGCCAGAGGCATATCGCCGAGCGTTCCGGTGGCAGCGGTTTCGGCCGCGCTCTCAGAAAACGCCTTGATTTCCGCTACACTTTCGCGCGCCGTGTGGAAGTTGCATTCGGTGGCGCGCAGATCGGCATCTTCGTCGCACAGGCCAAGCAGCCGCGGAATGCCGAAAGGCATGGAGTAGGCAAGGAACTCGGCCTCGCGCAGCCAGGTTCCTTCCATATTCTTAAGCTCGGGCGGGAACCGGTTGTCCTGATCGGGATGCGACGCATCGACGAGCACCATGCCGGCCACCTCGCTGCGATAAAGGCTGGCGTAGAGCCGCACATCGAATCCGCCCATGGAGTGGCCCACGAGAACATAAGGCGGCGCAACGCCTGCGGCTTGCAGCAAGCCATGCAATTCCTCGGCGATGACGCGGCTGGTTCGACGACGAGAACTGTGATCGCTGTAGCCGATGCCGGCGCGATCGTAGGAACAGACGTGGGAAAACTTCGCGATCTGCGGCTGCACCTTGCGCCACGAGAGATACGAATCGCCGAGTCCGGAGTCGAGAATGACGGTCGGGCTTCCCTCGCCGCTGCAGTCAATGTGCATCTTGCGTCCGCCCACTGCAACCAATTTGCCTGTCATGGCATTAAAGCGCCGGTCGCGGGCTTCAGAAATGTTTTCGTAGAGGACTCCGGCCACCGCGAAGAACAAAACGAAGACGAGCAGCAGAAATGCAATGCGGCGCGGCCACGACGGAGGAGACACAAATGTCGCGGGGCCGGTCATCGCGAAAACGGGAAGCAGCGCCGATAAGAATTCTTCGTGCCGGGCTCCATGCCCGGCATTCTACATGATGGGCGGCACCGTGATCCCCATGACGGAAATGGCGCGAATCAGCTCGCGGCGGACGACCGCGACAGTGGCCAGAAGGAATTGTTTCCGCTTTTCGTCGGGCTCGCTGAGGATGGGATGCCGATGATAAAACGTGTTGAACAGTTGCGCCAACTGGAAAACGTGCTTGGCCAGAAACGCGGGTTCGGTTGTCGAGATGCATTGGTCAATCACGTACGCAGTCTTCGAGGCGGCGAGCCAGAGTTCCCATATCTCATTTTTCGCGGCCCCATTCTCCGCAGGCCCACCTAAGTACTCAGCCAGATCCGTACGCGAGAGCCGGCCAATCAGTTCGCCCGCAAATGTCTCGGGATCGAAGCCCGCTTTTCTGAAAATGCTTGTTGCGCGCACGACCGCATATTGCGCGTAGGGTCCGGTTTCTCCCTCGAAGCTGAGTGCCTCGCTGAAATCAAACGCGATGACGGACTGCTTCGTATATTTCAGCATGAAGTAGCGCAAGGCTCCGATCGCAATCTGCGTGGCAATGTGCCGGCGCTCGGCATCGCTGAGTTGCGGATGCCGCGAGTCAACTTCCTTTTTCGCCGATGCGATGAGCTGGTCGAGCA
The DNA here is from genome assembly GCA_963739125.1 of uncultured Acidobacteriaceae bacterium. GTDB lineage: Bacteria > Acidobacteriota > Terriglobia > Terriglobales > Acidobacteriaceae > Sulfotelmatobacter. Next base: position 37,364 of record CAVTZD010000001.1, read on the forward strand.
GATCGTCCGCCTTCACACCAAAACCTTTGCGCCCGCTGACTTCAATGTAGGAACGCGCCTTGTCTTCTTCGCTGAGCATGTAGCCGAGTTCAGCGGCGCAACGCGGAGTGAGCGCGACCATCTCGTAAGAAAAGTGTGTGTAGTGGTCCGCGGCCTCGCCGTGGCCGAGGCCGCGCAGGGCCTCCATCACGGTGCTTTGCGCCTCTGATTGCCGGGCATCGATCACGTTGTAAATTTCCGCGACGTCACCGAAGTGTGGATGGTCTTTTTCGCCGTCGGCTGACGAAATCCAACACTCGTGCGAGTTGGGATAGCGATAGAACTTGCGATAGCCAAAATCGCGCCCCAGCAGGCCAAACTTCCACATGTGGTATGCGATGTCTTTGCCCACATAACCAACAGTGCCGTTGGAGCGGACGATCACCTTCTGAGCGTCTTCAGAAATTTCGTTACCGCTGTTCCCCGTGCCCTCCATGGTAGAACCTGCCTTTGCAGTTCCTGCCCGGCGCATGACCCAGCAGCCCTTGTTCTTCCCTTCGTTCTCGAACGTGAGCACACCCGCTTCTTTGAGCTTGACGAAGGCCGCATCCCAGAAATGCAAGTGCAGAATCTCGCTCTCGCGCGGCAAAAAATCGTACTCAATGTCGAGCCGATCCATGGTCTCGAGATGGCGGCGCAGAACCGCAGTCGAAATCAGTTCCGCGATCGCCGCGGTCTCGGTCGTGGCGTCCTCGATTTCGAGCAGCGTCTTGGCGCGCATTTGCAGATTGCCCTTGTCCTGCTCGTACCACTGCGATACGCGCGCATAGAGATCCCAGCAGTAGTAGTCGAAGCGCGGCTGCTGCACCAGCCTTTCAATTTCCGCGCGCGAGGTTTTATCGATATAGAGAAAACCCACAACTACATCGGCAACTTGCACGCCGGTGTTATCGATGTAGTTCTGAACGTCGACTTCCCTTCCCGCCCTGCGCAGCAATCGCACGAACGTGTCGCCGAGAATCGCGTTGCGCAGGTGGCCGATGTGCGCCGCCTTGTTGGGATTGATGCTGGTGTGCTCGACCAGTATTTTGCCGCGCGGAATATCCGCGGGCGGCTTTTCGTCAGCAACAAGAGCTGCGGCCAGATGTGGCCGGTCGATTCTGACATTCAGGTAGCCTGGGGGCGCGACCTGCATTTCAGAGATCCCCTCGATGACCCCAATCCCGTTGCGAATTGCCTCCGCAATCTTCAAGGGCGCCGAGCGCAGAGGCTTCGCGAAAGGAAAAATCGGAATCGCGAAGTCGCCGAGTCCAACCGTGGGCGGTTGTTCAACCACCACGCCGGGCAACGCGACACCCGGATAAAGGCTCTGCAGACACTCCAGCACGCGCTGAGCGAGGCGAAGTTCGAGATGACGATACAAGGAGTTCCCTTAGAAGCTTTGAAGAAATTGTGATTGTAGCAGAGCGTAGTTGTAGTAGAACGACGTACACGTGCCGTCTACGCGGGGTTTGACGGAGGGTGCGGCCTTCCCTATGATAAAAGTTTGCGTCGTTGGTCGCCGGTCGTTCGTCGTTTGCTCCTCTTGCCCGCGCGCGAAGCCGTGGGCCTCTCATCAACGACGAAGGACCAACGACCAACGACGTTTTTCCCTATGCGCATCGCCTACCTTGAGTGTTTTTCCGGCATGAGCGGCGACATGTTTCTGGGCGCGCTCGTGGACGCGGGCGTGCCGGCGCGAGCGCTCGAGGAAACGGTTGCAGCGCTGGATGTGGGCGCGCGGCTCGAGGTTTCGCGTGTGGTGCGCAGCGGAATTTCCGCGACCAAAGTCGATGTTTGGGTGGATGGAGAGAAAGATTTGCCGCGAGAAGAATATCGGGAGCGGCGCCGCGAGGCTGGCTCCGATCCGGCTGCTGCCGAACATTCGCACGGGGAAGATCATCAGCGTCATGACCGTCGTCATGATTCCGTTCATGATCATTCCGGGCATCAGCATCCTCTTCCTGGTGAGATTTCGCGGGCGGGGGCGCCCGCGCCACATGGGCATCTTCCCCACGGGCATTCGCATGCGCACGGGCTGACGCAGATTCGCGAGATCATCGGCGCCGCCCGGATCAGTGACACGGCAAAGAAAACTGCGATTGCGATTTTCGACGCGCTTGGAGCGGCGGAAGCCAAGATTCACGATACATCCGTCGAAGAGATTCATTTTCACGAAGTGGGCGCCGCCGATGCCATCGTCGACATCGTGTGCGCGGCGGTTGGCGCGGAGATGCTCGCTGTGGACGAGATTATTTGTTCGCCGCTGAATGTCGGCGGCGGACCAGTAAAGTGCGCGCACGGCACGTTTCCAGTGCCGGCTCCGGCGACGGTCGAGTTGCTGAAAGGCGCGCCAGTGTATTCATCAGGACTGCAGGCCGAATTGGTCACGCCTACCGGGGCGGCGATCGTAAAAACGCTCGTCCGGCGCTTTGCGGCTTTCCCTGAGATGAAGATTGAGAAGTCAGGATACGGCGCGGGCTCGCGTGATTTTCCCGGCCATCCCAATGTCGTGCGGCTTGCGATCGGCGAAAGCGCAGCCTCTGCGCTGGCCGCGAAAACCGCATCGGAAACCGTCACCGTGCTCGAGGCAAATCTTGACGACCTCAATCCACAGGTCTTCGGCTACGTAATGGATCGACTGCTGGAAGAGGGCGCGCTCGATGTATTCGGCATGCCCGTGCAGATGAAAAAGAATCGGCCGGGAACGCTGCTGACCGTTCTGTGCAAACCTGAGAACGCCGGCAAGCTCACGCAGTTGATCTTCACGGAAACTACAACGCTCGGAGTGCGGCGCCGTGAAGAAGTTCGCCAGACGCTGGCCCGGCGCTGGCAGAGTGTGCGCACGCAGTGGGGCGAGGTACGGATCAAGATTGCCAGCATGAATGGCACCATCACGAACTACGCGCCGGAGTATGAAGATTGCTGCCGCATTGCGGCCGAGCAGCATGTACCGCTGAAACGGGTGATGGGCGAGGCGGTTGAGGCATATCTTCTATCTCGCGGAAAAGAAGAAGCAGATTCTTCACCGGCTTAAGGCCGGTTCGGAATGTCAAGACTCGCGGGTGACAAGGCTAACGCGGAACGCCACGATATGAGCGGGAAGTTTTACATCACGACGCCGATTTACTACGTGAATGCGCGGCCTCACATCGGCCACGCGTACACGACGCTTGCCTGCGACACCATTGCGCGGCGGCAACGCATGTTGGGCGACGATACTTTTTTTCTCACCGGCACCGACGAACACGGGCAAAAGATCGAACGCGCCGCCGAGGCGGCGGGCAAGACTCCGCAGCAGTATGCAGATAAGATTTCCGGCGAATTCAGAGCGCTTTGGAAGCGGATGGGCATTTCGAACGACGATTTCATCCGCACGACGGAAGATCGCCACAAGAAGCGCGTTCAACACTTATTTCGTGCCATTCGCGACAACGGCTATATCTACAAGGGAACGTACACGGGGCAGTATTGCGTTTCCGACGAACTCTATGTCGACGGAGCGCAACCGGGCGATCCCTGCCCGACGTGCGGACGAATTACGGAAACCGTGCATGAAGAGAATTACTTCTTCAAGCTCTCAGCCTTCCAGGATAAACTGCTGGAGCTTTACGCCAACCCCGATTTCATTCGTCCTGAGACTCGCCGCAACGAAGTTATCTCCTTTGTGAAGTCCGGGCTTCGCGATCTCTCGGTCAGTCGCTCGACTTTTACGTGGGGCATCCCCGTACCGGACGATCCCAAGCACGTGATCTACGTCTGGCTTGACGCGCTCGCCAATTACATCACCGCCATCGGCTACGGCTCGACCCACGCCGGCGCGCAGGAAGCATTCAGGAAATACTGGCCCGCTGATGTGCAGATGATTGGAAAAGAAATCGTCCGCTTCCATTGCGTGTACTGGCCGGCGTTTCTCATGGCCGCTGGACTTCCAATGCCGAAAGCAATCGTGGCGCACGGCTGGCTGCTGTTTGAAGAAAGTAAAATGTCGAAGTCGCGCGGCAACATCGTGCGCACAGAAACGATTCTCGACGTGCTGGGCGCGGACGCGCTGCGCTATTTTTTATTACGCGAGGTAGTGTTTGGCCAGGACGGATCGTTTTCCTTTGACGCGCTGGTGCAGCGCTACAACTCCGATCTGGCGAACGGACTGGGAAATCTGGCGAGCCGCACGTTAACCATGATTAACAGGTACTTCAAAGGCGAGGTGCCATACCCGTCCAGGGCGTCCGAACAGAATCCCGGCTTCGAACACCAAGCGAACCCCGGGTGGGACTTTGATATCAAGATTGCAACATTTTCAGAAAAGTTCGATGCCTTTGATTTTTCAGGCTCACTCAAAGAACTTTGGTTCTGGATTGCTGAAATCGATAGCTATATCCAAGACAACGAGCCATGGTCGCTAGGTGAGAAACAGGATCAGGAAAGTCGGCGGATACTCGCGACGGTTCTCTACAACGCGGCAGAAGCACTTCGAGTGGTTACAGCGTTGGCTCATCCCGTTATCCCGGACGCCACCGCAAGAATCTGGACGCAGATGGGACTCGGCGACATTAAAAACGTCGACCTTAATAGGCTTCTGCACAATAAGTTGCCGCTCGGCACGAAACTCGGCGAAGTGTACCCGGTGTTTCCCCGCGCGGATAAGAGCGCGGTCGAAAGGATGCAGCAAATGGAAGATCAGCAACGAGGGCCGGTCGTCGAAGAAAGGCAGGAAGCTGCGAGGGACGTGACCGCGCCGCCGGCGCCGGTGAAGGCAGCAGCGCCCGCGACAACCGCAGCCGCTCCCACCGTCAACGGCTCAAAGATTACGATCGACGACTTCGCCAAAGTCGAGTTGCGCGTAGGAGTCGTGAAGGTGGCCGAGCGTGTGCCCAAGGCCGACAAACTGCTGCGGCTCGAAATCGACATCGGAACTGAAGTTCGCCAGGTTGTGGCCGGCATTGCCGAGGCCTACGCGCCCGAGACTCTGATCGGCCGTAAGGTTGTGATTGTCGCGAATCTGGCTCCGCGAAAACTGCGCGGTCTGGAATCGAATGGAATGATTGTCGCCGCTTCGCTCGAAGGCGGGAAACCGGTGCTGGCGGGGTTTTTAGAGGATGTGCCCGTGGGGGCGAGGCTGAAGTAGCGTTGGCAGCAGCTTTCTTGGTTAAGAAGTCAACAGCCCGTCGAGCTTTCGCTCGACCTGGACGGGCGGGGCGCCCGTCCCCACACTCGCTATCACTATGTTTATTGACTCTCACGCGCATCTTGATGGCAAGCAATTCGATCCCGATCGCGCCGAGGTGATCGCGCGGGCGCGTGAGTCTGGAGTTACGAACATTGTTGCCATTGGAAATGGCGACGGACCGGCGGAGGTCGATTGCGGAATCCGCCTGGCGGAGAAATACGATTTCATGTACGCGACTCTGGGGATTCACCCGCACGAGGCGCGGCTGGCGGATCAGGCGGCATACGACCGCATGGAGCAACTGGCGCGGCATCCCAAGATCATCGCCTGGGGCGAGATTGGCCTCGACTATCACTACGATCATTCTCCGCGCGACGTGCAGCAGCAGGTTTTCATCAAGCAAATGGAGTTGGCCGCGGCTGCGAGATTACCCATCGTAATTCACTGCCGCCCATCCGATGGCAGTGACAACGCGTGGCAGGATTGCCTCGGGCTCATCCACGATCGATGGTCTGCAACTGGCCTTGGGGGTATCCTCCATTGCTTCACGGGAAATTGGGCCCACGCCAAACACGCGCTCGACATGGGATTCATGATTTCCTTCGCCGGAAATTTGACCTTCCCCAAGGCGCAACCGATCCGCGATGCGGCGATGGAAGTTCCGCTCGAACGCATGCTGATCGAAACCGACTCGCCGTATCTGGCGCCGGTTCCCAACCGCGGCAAACGCAACGAGCCCGCCTTCGTCATCGAAACCGCGCGCAAACTGGGCGAATTACGCGGACTGTCGATGGAAGAAGTGGGCGTACAGACCTCCCGCAATTTCTACAAGTTTTTCAAATTGACTGAAATGGTTGAAAGCAAAGTTCCCCCGCGCTGATGCCCCGGCTTCTGGTACTCTCTGATTAATTCCTTTATTTCAGAAAGATTAGAAATACATGCCCGATAACAGCTTCGACGTCGTCAGCAAAATCGATCTGCAAGAGGTTTCGAACGCCATCCAGCAGGCGCTGAAGGAGATTCACACCCGGTTCGACTTGAAAGATTCGAAGTCGAATATCGAGCTGGAAAAAGACGCGATCGTGCTGCACTCTGCCGACGAGTACAAACTGAAAGCGGTCAACGACGTGCTGCAGCAGAAACTGGTGAAGCGCGGTGTTCCTTTGAAGGGTCTCATTTACGGCGTGGTGGAACCCTCCGCCGGCGGCACCGCGAAACGGAAAATCACCATGCAGCAGGGCATTCCGATCGAAAAAGCCCGCGACATCGTCAAGACGATCAAAGATTCGAAGAAGAAAGCGCAGGCCTCGATCCAGGGCGATCTGGTGCGGGTTTCGAGCAAAGACCGCGACACTCTGCAGGAAATTATCGTCCTGCTGCGGCAAAAAGATTTCGGCGTCGACATGCAGTTTATTAACTACCGGACGAACTAGCGATGATTCACCATGGGGACACCAAGTCACGGAGCAAGTTAGAGGTTTTTCAATTGCATTTATTTTTCTTCTCTGTGTCTCTGTGACTCGGTGGTGAAGAAGTAAGTGGTGAAGAAGTATCTGGAGTTCAAGTTGAGCGCGCCAGCCACCATTAACGGGAAAGAAATCTTCGACCTGCTGCGGGACGACCTCGTCGCGCTGGAAGGCGAGTTCGGCGACGACACGATTTCGGGCGTGCAGGCGATTACCGAGATCAGCGAGTACCTGCGCGCAGGCGGAGGCAAGAGAATCCGACCGGCGTTGCTGTTGCTCTCGGCGAAACTGCTCGACTATGAAGGCCGGGGTGCGGTGCGGCTGGGCGCGGTGGTTGAGATCATCCATACCGCAACGCTGGTGCACGACGACATTATCGACGAAGCCAAAACCCGGCGCGGGCGTCCCGCGGCGAATACGCAGTGGGGCAATTCGAAGTGCGTGCTGGCCGGCGACTGGCTCTACATGCAGGCCTTCAAGATCGCGGTGCAGGAGCGGAATTTCCGCATCCTCGACACCCTGATTGAGTTGACGCAGCAGATGGTCGAAGGCGAGCTGCTGCAGATCGAACGGCTCGGCAAGCTGATCACGCTCGACGAGCATTTCGATCTCATCTTCCGCAAGACGGCGTGCCTGTTCTCGGTGTGCATGCGCCTGGGAGCAATCCTGGGCGGCGCGACGCCCGAGCAGGAATCCGCGCTGGGCCAGTATGGCCACGACCTCGGCATGGCCTTTCAGATCGTCGACGACGTGCTCGACCTCACGGCGTCTGAAGATGTGCTGGGCAAGCCCGTGGCCAGCGATCTGCGTGAGGGGAAAGTGACGATGGCCGTGATCCATGCCCTGGAGCGCTGCACTCCCACGGAGCGCCACAAAATCGAAACCGTGCTGCACAAGGGGGCTTTTAACGGCGTGGGCCACGCCGAGATTCTTGAAATCCTGCAAGGCTACGGTTCGCTCAACGCTGCCACGGCTCGCGCGGCAGAGTATGCCGCTTCGGCGCGGCGGGCAATTTGCACATTCCCCGATTCGGAGATCAAACGCGCCCTGCTCTGGGCTCCCGAATTCGTGGTCGCGCGCGAGAAATAGGGACTACCCGAGTTTCTTGTGGTCGGGCTGGGTGAGCCTCCGGCTCAGTTCCAGTTTCGTTATACTGAACCCTTTTCCGGGCCCCGCTGATCAAAGACCGATACAGCCAACGTTTGAAACCATGAACGACCTACTCGCCATGATGGTGCGGCACGGTTATGCCCTTACGTTCGCGGTGCTGCTGTTGGAATCGATCGGATTTCCCTTGCCGGCTGCGATCACACTGGTTGCGGCCGGCGCGGGAGTCGCGTCCCACACCCTGTCAGCGCCAGGGATTCTTCTGACGGCAACCATGGCTTTGGCGCTGGGCGACATTGTGCAGTTCTGGCTGGGACGAACCGCGGGCTGGGCTCTACTGGGTTTTCTCTGCCGCCTGTCGATGAATCCGGAAACCTGCATCCTTCGCTCCGCGGAATCCTTTTATAAACGCGGCAAGGCCACGCTGTTGATTTCGAAGTTCGTCCCCGGGCTTAACACGATGGCCGCTCCGCTGGCGGGCAGCATGAAAATGCGCTTCGGCCAATTCCTGCAACTCGACTTCGCCGGAGCGCTGCTCTACTCCGTCACCTACCTGTTGATCGGATACCTGTCCCGCGATTTTCTCGCCGCCGTTCTGAGGGGATTCCATGCTGCCGGACGAACGATGGAAGTTGCAATCATCATCGCACTCGTGGTCTATGCCATTTACCGCGTTTCGCAGTTTCACAAGTACCAGAACTATCGCCTCGAGCCGCGAGTGCAAGTGCAGGAACTGGCCGCGCGGCTGGCCGCAGAGGGTCCGGATAAAGTTCAGATCGTCGATGTGCGCAGCCACGGGTATTACGACGTGGGCGCGGAGCGCATCCGAGGCTCGATCCGCATCGAGCCCAACAATCTTGAGACAGAAATCAAAAATCTGCCCAGGGACAAGGATATTTATCTCTACTGTACTTGAGCGCGCGAAGCGACCAGCGCCCGGGTGGCGCATCTACTGCGGGAAAAAGGATTCAACACGTTCGTGATCGTCGGCGGGCTGACCGCGTGGCGCAAAGCCGGCGAACCGCTGGAGTCCGTGCCCAAGAACGACCTGGTCAAACTGCCGACGTTTTCCTAGGCAGTGATAAATTGTTTGGCTTGATCGGCAGATGCCGACGCTGCGGCCTCGGACGCGCGGACGCTACACGCCGAACTGTCGCAGGTGATGATCCAGATGCTTGTACATTCCGCGGCTCCAGTCTTCAGGAGCCAGCGGACCAAAGAACGGGTGAGGATGCCGGGTGCACTGCCCCTCTCCTCCATCGTGAAACTGACGAAGCTTAAGCGTAAGCTGCTCCCGCTCGCGCAGAAAATCCCGCTGATCTGAAATACGGAGACTCTTGTCGGTTGGACTGTTTCGCGAGAGGGCTTTCTCGTTTGTGAAAACAGGTCTGACGAGGGGGCCGAGCAGTCTGCCGATGAGCACGCGCGGCGGATTCAGCCGGCCCGAGGCCATGTCGAGCGTTGTGGAGCAGTGAGCCATCATCTGCGCGACGTCCATCTTTCCCCACTGATGTTGCGTGTTTGGTTGCAGCTTGCCGATCCTGACGTTGATTTCGTCGAAGCCGTCCTGCTGAAACAGACTCTTCATACTCTGCCTCCTACAAACTGCCTCCGAGTTCGGAAATCATAGCACCGGGCGCACGCGGAGGCCCGCTCAGTTGAGCCACGACGCGCTCCTAAGAGCCTTGCAGGCCGAGTGTACAATTGGGCGGTTTCGCATGATAAGCATCCCCGCCGCCCGGGAGGAGTCACTTGCCGCTGGTGCCGCAGCCTCGAACCTCCGCCGGCGAACCGCCGCATCCCGGCATGAACGGCATTCTATTACTCCTGGGCCTGTCGGTTCTGATCAACTACATCGATCGCAGCAACCTCTCGATCGCGGCTCCGCTGATCAAAGATGAGCTTCACATTTCTGCTTCGCAGCTGGGCACGCTGCTCTCGGCATTTTTCTGGACCTATGCCCTGCTGCAGATTCCCGCCGGCTGGCTGGTGGATCGCTTCGACGTGAAGTATGTATTCGCCGCGGGATTTTTCTTATGGTCGGCGGCAACCGCTGTCACCGGAGCCCTGCATGGATTCATCGCACTGCTGATCATTCGCGTCATCCTCGGCGTAGGGGAATCCATCGCCTTCCCGTCGTACGGGAAAATTCTCGGCGGGCATTTTCCCGAACACCGCCGCGGCGTGGCCAACGCCGTGATCGTGGCCGGCCTAGCACTGGGCCCGGCGATCGGAATGCTGGTGGGAGGCACGGCGGTCGGGCGCTTCGGATGGCGTCCATTCTTCGTGGTGCTTGGAGGCGTGGCTTTGCTATGGCTCGTTCCGTGGCTGGCCTGGATGCCGCGCCGGACCGCCCCCGCGCACCTGCCGAAGGCCCCATGGACCGGGCTGTTGCCCATCCTGCAGCACCGGTCGGTCTGGGGCACATGTCTCGGCCAGTTTTCGATCAACTACTACTCGTACTTCATGGTGACCTGGCTGCCGTTTTATCTGGTGCGGGCGCGTCATCTTTCCATGAACGCCATGGCCCGCGACGGCGCGCTTTACTTTCTGATGTCGGCGATCGCGTCGATGGTCTGCGGGAAGTTGACCGACCGCTGGATCGGCGCAGGAACTTCTCCAACACTCGTGCGCAAAGGCGCGATGGCGGTCGGTCATGTGGGAGTAGGAATTTTTCTGCTCTGGACTGTGCTGGCCAATGACCGGTTCTTTCTGATTCCACTGGTGCTCAGCGGCGTTTTCGTCGGGACGAGCTTCTGCAACAGCTGGGCATTCTCACAAACCCTGGCCGGTCCGCTGATGGTGGGTCGATGGACCGGCGTGCAGAATTTTGTCGGGAATTTCTCCGGCGCGATTGCGCCCGCGCTGACCGGAATTCTGCTCGACCGCACCGGTTCGTTCCTGTGGCCGTTCTGCATCACCGCCGTGGTTGCGGGGTTGGGCGCGGCGGCGTGGACGCTGATCGTGGGGCCGCTGGAAGAAGTGCAATGGGAACGGCCCGTGCCGGAATCGCTGGCCATTTCTTCATCGCTCGCCCGAACGTAATACACTCACTTTATGCAGCGGGAAATCGAAATCAAGTTTCGGGTTGCCGGAGTGCGCGGCTTGAATCGAAAGCTGAAAGCGGCGGGATTTCGTCTGGTGACACCGCGGACGAACGAGATGAACACTCTCTACGACCTGCCGGGAGAAGTTTTGCGCGCGAGGAAAGAGCTGTTGCGGATTCGCAAATATGGCTCGACGTGGACTCTCACGCACAAGGCGAAGGGAAAGATTGGGCGGCACAGCAGCCGCGAGGAATTGGAGACTTCCATCGGCGACGGGCACACGATGGATTTGATTCTGCGCGCGCTGGGCTACGCGCCGTCATTTCGTTATGAGAAGTTTCGCGCGGAATGGACAGATAGCAAAGGTCAGGTCGTTGTCGACGAAACGCCCATCGGCAATTTCTGCGAGATCGAAGGGCCGCCGCGCTGGATCGATGCCACGGCAAAGAAATTGGGCGTGAAGGCCGAAGACTACATCACAAGGAACTACGCGACGTTGTTCTCGGACTGGAAACAAAGTACAGGAAGCGACGCCCCCGAGATGACGTTCCGTGCAGTGAAGCTGAAGCGTTGATGGCATTACCGCTGCGGGGATCACGCTGGCCCACTTCCCCCGTTATCCTGAGGAGGGGCGCAAGCCCTCCGAGGGACCCTACGATCAGCGTGCATCGACGACGGCGCCATTGGGATACCCATGCCGCATGCACCCTGAAGGTTCCCGTCCATGTCAGCGAAACCTTCGGCCGGCGTAAGGTCCCTCACAGCGACTGCGTCGCTGTTCAGGATGACAGGCTCCGATGACATGGGCTCTAACCTGAGAGTTTCCGCCGTAAACGGCCCCCCACGCCATAATCAAGTGCACAAGAAATGATGCAGCCAGTCCCCAAGCGCTTGAATCCGCAAGCTTTCGAGGACTTCTAGTGCTGTGTAAATAATTCCTCGCATCTCATTGATTCTACGATATATAAATACTGTCGTTAAATCGATTTAACTTGCCCGTAGCGGGCGGGTAAATGGGCTCGGTCCTCCAGGTCGGGCGCGCCCAGATCGCGAATCTACCGCCCCGCAAGACGCGGCGCGAGGCGTTTCTGAACACGAGCGGACCAAGTAGACCCGACAAATAAATCCCCAACAAATGAATCTTAGGCCCCGCCTCAGCCCAAGGAAGGGTTTTCAGTGTAAATGGGGATTTTGCGCCAATCGACTACGAGTCCTCGGCCCAGACGAGTTCGATCTCAAAGACCAACACGGAATTGGGGGAACTGGAATTTTGAAAAGCTGATTGGCGGGCATCGCTTGATCGCGATAGCCGAGGTGAGGACCGACTCGAATCCGGCGTTTCCCACCTACTCGCATCCCAACCACCCCTTTTGCGACACCGGCGATAGCTTTGTGCCCCCCGGCCTTGAACCGCCAAGGTCTTCCATACTCGTAAGTGCTCAAGAAGACTTCGCCCTTGTTAAGCTTGCCGATAGCATGAACCGCGACGTTTTTCCCTTTGGACGCTTCGGCACCCGCTCCTGTGGCCAGTTCTTCTATCGTTATTCCGCTGATTGATTTCTTACCCATAGCCTGACAGAAGATTCTACTGTCGAAAAGAGGCCATTTCGCTCAAATCCCAAAATTTTGGCAGCGGCTCAATTTCACACTCATTTGTCCCGATGTCATCCTGAGCGCGGCGACAGCCGGGCGAAGGACCTTACGTCGGGCCGGCGCTCTCGATGCCGTGGATGGGAGTGCGCGCGCTTCATGCGGTCAGGCGCTCCTTGCATCGCCGGAAGCGGTGTCCGAGCTTCGTAAGGTCACTCCGGAGCGCTGGGCGCGCTCCTGCGGGATGACATCGTTAAATCAGTAAGTACTCGACTTCAAAAAATGAGCCCTACCCGATTGTGCAAGATTCGTTCATGGTATCGTTCTGAAAAAGAGACTGCAAAAGAGACTGGAAAGAGAAGAAGAGAGAAGACGGGCGGGGTTCAAATGCGTTGCCGAATACAGGCTGTGCTTGCTACCTTCGTTGCGGTTGTCGCCATAGCCACAACCGCGACCTCCGCGCCCGCGGCCTATTCTTACGGAACAATTCAAAGTTCGTGCGCGCCGTGGGACGGCCCCGCCGTCGGCATTACTCTCACCACCGAGCCGGCGCAGTGCAAACGAACCAGCGGGCCATTCATTTCCATCGGAATATGGCGCGGGCTGCCCGTTCAGCCGGGCCAGGTTGTGAAGTTCGCTCCGGGCTCGGATGCAGGCTTTGCCTCCCGCTGCAAGAAAGAAGGCGACTGTGAACGAGCCTTATCGGGCACCATCACCTTTGACCGATTTGAAGTGAACTCCGGCGCTTCAGGCCGCTACGAGTTGCACTTCAAGGGCGATGAAACTTTGAGCGGGACTTTTGCCGTGAAATGGTGCCAGGAGCGCGTGATCTGCGGCTAACGACGCAGAGTCTTGTTTGCTCACAAATCCCGGTCAGGCGCCGTGGCACTTCTTGAATTTCTTGCCGGAACCGCAGGGGCAGGGATCGTTGCGGCCGACTTTTTCCTGGGAGCGGACGACTTGCTGCACAGGCGCAGCCCCTTCTCCGCCGCCGGCCATGCGGGCGGATTCGAGTTCGCGTTTTTTGCGGCGCATGAAAGCTTCTTCCAGTTCGTCTGCGGAAGTTGAGACCATGCGCGGAGGCCGCCGTCCGTTGCCATCGCCGCCGTGCTGCGCGGGAACTCCTGACTCTGCCCCTTGCCCACTCGGCATGGCTGCCGGTGCATCAGGCGGCGGTTGCTGCGGCCGCTCCAGAATCTGCATCAGGTAGAGATAGCGGGCAGTGTCTTCCTGGAAGCGCTGCATCATCGCTTCGAACATCTCGAACGATTCTTTTTTGTACTCGACCAGCGGATCGTGCTGGCCGTATCCGCGCAGGCCGATGCCCTCTTTGAGGTGGTCCATGCTGAGCAGGTGATCTTTCCACTGCTGGTCGATCACGCTCAGCATGATCATGCGCTCGTGGTGCCGCATGGCATCGGGGCCGATCAATTTTTCTTTGGCGTCGTAACGCTGTTTGAGCCGGTCGAAGATCGCATCGCCAAGTTCGGCGCGATTCAGGTTTTCAGGGTTCACTCCCTCGGCGAGAAAATCCACGCCGAAGCGGGTGAAGACTGCATCTTTCAGGCCCTTGATGTTCCAGTCGACGACGTGCGCCTTGGTCGGACAAAATTGGTCGAGCAGGTCGGCGAGAATGGCCGAGACATAATCTTCAAGGATCAGATCTTTCTGATCCATGCCTTCGAGCAGGCGGCGGCGCAGGCCGTAGACGGCTTCGCGCTGCTTGTTCATCACATCGTCGTATTCGAGCAGATGCTTGCGTGATTCGAAGTGCTGGGCTTCCACGGTTTTCTGCGCGGTCTCAATGCGCCGCGTGACCAGCTTCGATTCGATGGGAATACCTTCTTCCATGCCCAGTCGCTCGAAGAGCTTCGACATCCACTCTTTGGCAAAGATGCGCATCAGGTCATCTTCGAGCGCGAGATAAAAACGCGACGAGCCAGGGTCGCCCTGGCGGCCGGCGCGCCCGCGCAGCTGATTGTCGATGCGCCGCGACTCGTGGCGTTCAGTGCCGAGAATGTGCAAGCCGCCGACGGCGACCACGTCGTCGTGCTCGATATCGGTCAGCGCTTTATGCCGGGCGAGCGCTTCGGCCCACTTATCGGTCGGGACCGTGTATTCGTTGCCGTTGTAATAGAAGATGGAAGTTTCGCCGTCTTCCTGCGGACCTTCGATCTTGCCCTGCGCCACGCGCAACTGCTGCGCGATTCCCTTCTTCACCATCTCCTGCTTGGCCATGAATTCAGGATTGCCGCCCAGCAGGATGTCAGTGCCGCGGCCGGCCATGTTGGTGGCGATTGTGACCATGCCTTTGCGGCCAGCTTGCGCCACGATTTCAGCTTCGCGCTCGTGGAACTTGGCGTTGAGCACGACGTGCTTGATGCCCTTTTTCTTCAGGAGATCGGAAAGCCGCTCTGACTTTGCCACCGACGTAGTGCCGACCAGCACGGGCTGGCCGGTCTTGGCAAGTTGCTCAATCTCGTCGGCGGCGGCGAAGTACTTTCCTTTTTCGGTGCGATATACGACGTCGGGATTCTCGACGCGCCGGAGCTGTTTATTCGTCGGAATCACGACGACATCGAGCTTGTAGATGTTGTCGAACTCGGTGGCTTCGGTTTCCGCCGTGCCGGTCATGCCCGCCAGCTTCTTGAACATGCGGAAATAATTCTGGAACGTAATGGTGGCGAGAGTCTGATTCTCGCGCTCGATCTTGACGCCTTCCTTGGCCTCGATCGCCTGATGCAGGCCGTCAGACCAGCGGCGGCCGGGCATCATGCGTCCAGTGAATTCGTCGACGATGATGACCTCGCCGTCTTTCACGACATACTCCACGTCGCGACTATAGAGCGCGTGCGCCTTGACCCCGGTCTCGACGTGATGCTTGAGCGCCCAGTTTTCAGGGTCGGCGATGTTGCCGATGCCGAGCAGGCCCTCCACTTTCACCCAACCTTCGTCAGTCACGGTGATGCTGCGATGTTTCTCGTCGATCACAAAATCGCCGGTCAGCACCGCGGCCTCGCCGGGAGCACCGTCGATCTCTTCGCCCTTTTCGAGCTTGGGGATGATGCGGTTGACCTTGTAATACTTATCGGTCGACTCTTCGCTGGCGCCGGAAATAATCAGCGGAGTGCGGGCTTCGTCGATCAAGATGGAATCGACTTCGTCGACGATGGCGTAGTTGTGAGCGCGCTGCACGCAGTCGTGGATGTCGAACTTCATGTTGTCGCGCAGGTAGTCGAAGCCGAACTCGTTGTTGGTGCCGTAGGTGACGTCGGCGGCATAGGCGGCACGGCGCTGTTCGTCATCCAAGTCGTGGACGATGACGCCGACGGTGAGACCAAGAAAACGATAGAGTTTGCCCATCCACTCAGAGTCGCGCTTGGCCAGATAGTCGTTGACCGTGACGACGTGAACCCCGCGTCCGCTCAGTGCATTGAGATAGACGGGAAGAGTCGCGACCAGCGTTTTGCCTTCGCCGGTCTTCATTTCAGAAATCTTGCCCTGGTGCAGGACCATGCCCCCGATCAACTGCACATCGAAATGGCGCATGTTGAGCACGCGGCGCCCAGCTTCGCGGACCACCGCGAACGCTTCGACAAGAATTTCGTCGAGCACTTCCTGCAGCGCGTCGTACTCTTCTTTTTCCAGACGTTTCTGGCGGTCGAAATCCGGCTCGTCTTCGTCAGAGTCTGCCCGTGCGGCTTCGTCGGGCGTCGGAGTTTTGACCAGGCGGCTCAAACGCTCCTGAATGCGCTTGCGGAATTCTTCGGTTTTGGCGCGCAGTTCGTCGTCGGTGAGCTTCTCCGTCTGCGGTTCAAGGGCGTTGATGGCCTTCACCCTCGGCCTCAGCGCCTTGACGACGCGCTCGTTACTCGTGCCAAAAATCTTGCCTAGGAAATTATTGATCAACCTGGAAATCCCTCAGTGGGCGAAACATGCCCAAGCTATTTAAAGCCTAGCATATTCGATGCAAAACGAGGGCGATCGAGTCCTGGCGCGCTGATCACGAGACGAGCACCGAACCATGCTGCCGGCGGCATTGTGGGAGGCAGACTTAACCTATGGAAGCGGTCGGCTATAATCGCGACGCGTGAGGACAGTTTGGCAATCCTGATAAAACCCGGTCGCATCCTGCTTGCCGTCGCGATGGCATGCTTCGGAATTCACTATCTGGCTTTTGCTTCGGGAAAATTTGCGGCAGCGCCGGGGCCGCCGTGGTTTCCGGGTCCGGCATGGTTATCTTATGCCGCCGGCGCGGGTCTGCTGGCCGCGGGAGCGACCCTGGCCATCAATTGGGAGGGTCGCTGGTCGGCATACGTGCTGGGCATCGGACTCCTGTTGAGAGTGGTCGTCGTTCATCTGCCGCGAGTGCTGGTCAATCTGCACGATCCCGGACCCTGGACGAGCGCGGGCGAGATGCTCTCGATCTGCGGGGGAGCGTTTGTACTGGCTGGAGCGTTGCTGCCGGAGCAGGCTTCCCACACCGAGGGCATCCCGCCCCGCAGAACAACCGTTGTCGGACAATATCTGTTCGCGCTGCCTCTGTTCATTTTCGGCGCACAGCATTTTTTGTATGCGGCGTTCATCGCGACGTTGATCCCGGTGTGGATTCCGGAACATCTGTTTTGGGCTTACTTCATTGGCGGTGCTTTCGTTGCGACGGCGCTGGCCATCCTTACGCGAGTGATGGCGGGGCTGGCATCGTCACTGCTGGGACTGATGTTTCTGCTGTGGGTGCTCGTGCTTCACGCTCCGAGAGTTGCGGCATCGCCGCATAACGGGAAGGAATGGACCAGCCTTTTTGTGGCGTTGGCGATGTCGGGCAGTGCATGGGCCGTGGCCGGGACTCTGGCGAAGCGCAGACGGTACTGAAGACCTGCGACGTGAACTGCTTTTCGTGTATATTCCCCTCGACGAATGCCCACTTTCTACGACCGTTTTGTGGAGTGCGCGGGGCGCTGGCCCGGCAATGTCGCGCTGGAACTTCAGCGCCACGACCAGATTGAAAGCTGTACCTACGCCGAACTGCATCGCATGGCCGAAAGCGTGGGCCGCTGGATCACGGAAAATAATTTTCCGCGCGGAGCGCGACTCGCCATCCTGGCCGACAATCATCCGCGCTGGGTTGCGGCGTACCTGGGAATCATCGCTTCCGGCTGCGCGGCGGTGCCGCTCGATACCGCGCTGCACGACGACCAGGTCACCAAGCTTTTGAAAGACAGCGGCGCCGCGGCGGTTTTTTGCGACGTGCGTCATGTTCCCGTCGCGCAACCCGCAGCCCGGGAACTGAATGTCGGTCTGGTGCTCATGGATCCTGATCGCATGAGCGGGAAACCGATGCAGGAAAATTGGCTGAGCAACCTGCCGGCGATTTTCGCAGCCGGCCCGGGCAAGTTCAAACCCGCGGCGGCTGACATCGAAGATCTCTCTTCGCTCATCTACACCTCAGGCACAACCGCCGACCCCAAGGGCGTGATGCTGACGCACGCGAACTTTCTGGCCGAAGTGGAAGCGGTTTTCAACTGGGTCGATCTGGGGCCGAACGACGCGCTGCTGGGCGTGCTGCCCCTGTTTCACGTGCTGGCTCAGATGGCAAATCTGCTGCTGCCGCTGGTCAAGGGATCGCGTGTCGTTTACCTGGAAACGCTGAATACCACCGAGCTGTTGCGGGCTTTGAACGAGCGCAACATCACCGCGTTCGCGGTAGTGCCGCAATTTTTTTATCTGATTCACGAACGTCTTTTTCAGGAAATCGCGAAACGAGGCGCGATTACGCAAAAGGTTTTCGGCGCGATGGTTGTGCTGAACCACACACTGCGGCGGGTGGGGATCAACGCGGGTCCGGTCTTTTTCAGCAGAGTGCATAAGACACTGGGACCAAAAATGCGCTATCTGGTCACGGGCGGGTCGCGCTTCGATCCGGCGATCGCGCGGGATTTTCGCGATCTTGGCATCGACGTGTTACAGGCGTATGGATTGACGGAAACGACCGCGGCGGTCTACGCCAATTCCCCGCACGACAACGTGATCGGCTCGGTGGGCAAAGCGATGAAAGGCGTCGAAGGAAAAATCGTCGATCCGCAGCCGCAAGAGGAGGGTGGACCCGCAGTGGGCGAAGTCGTGCTGCGCGGGGCGGTCGTGATGAAAGGATACTGGAATCGTCCCGATGCGACAGCGGCCGTATTGCGCGACGGATGGTTCTACACCGGCGATCTCGGCTATTTCGATGCGAAGGGCAACCTGTTTCTTACGGGCCGTAAGAAGGAAGTCATTGTTCTCAGCAACGGGAAGAACATTTATCCCGAAGAGGTCGAAGCGCACTATTTGAAGTCGCCGTACATCAAGGAACTCGCGGTGATGGGAATCGAAGGCAAGCCCGGCGAAGGGGGCGACCGGCTGCACGCGGTGATCGTTCCGAATTTCGACGTACTGCGGCAGAAGAAGATCGTGAATGCGAAAGAAGTGATTCGCTACGACATTGAAGGTTTGTCGCAGCAGATGGCGTCGACTAAGCGCATCGGCAGCTACGAAATCTGGCAGGACGATCTGCCGCGCACGACTACGCGCAAGATCAAGCGCTTCGAAGTCGAAAAGCGGGTGAAGGCGAATCAGGCGAAGAAGATCTCAGGCGATTCGGAATTATCATCCGACAAACCTTTGACGGCGGATGACAGCGCGTGGCTGGATCGCCCCGACGTGCAGCGCGGCCTGACGATTATTCGTGACGCGGCGCACAGCGCTCCGCAGAGTTTGCGCCCGACGCACAATCTGGAACTCGACCTTGGACTGGACTCCATGCAGCGCGTCGAGGTGCTCAGTGAACTTGAAGAGGAACTCGGCGGCAACGTGGAGGAATCGCAACTCGCGGCGATCTACACCGTGCGCGATCTGCTGGATGCGGTTCTCACCAGCGCTGCGTCAGGGGAAACAGGCGCACGCACCGTATTTGCGGGTTGGAAAGCGATTCTGGCCGAGGAACCGACCGACCCGGACGTGCTTGCGCTGAAAGATCCGCATCCTTTCTTCAGCGCGGTGTGGTATCCGCTTTCACGCGTCATTCAAATGATTTCGCGCGATTCTTTTCATCTGCGAGTTTTCGGCCTGGAAAATCTGCCCAGCAAGGGGCCGTTCATTCTCTCTTCGAATCACCAGAGCTACATCGATCCGGTGATCATGGCAAGCCTTTTGTCGCGGGAAACTCTGGACAACGCCTTCGCCGTTGGGACGAGCGAGATATTTGGCAAGGGATTCATGCGCCACCTGGCGCGCTGGCTGCATGTAATCGTGGTGGACCCCGATGCGAATCTGATTCCCGCGATGCGAGCGGGAGCGTTCGGCCTGCGGCAGGGGCGCGTGCTTGTCCTCTACCCCGAGGGAGAACGGTCGATCGACGGCACGCCGCGAATCTTCAAGAAGGGTGCGGCCATTCTTTCGATTCACATGCAGGTGCCGATCGTGCCCGTGGCGATCGACGGTTTTTACGACGCGTGGCCGCGCGGCAAGAATTTTTTTCAGAAGGTGGCGCCGCTCAAGATGATGTTTGGAACTCCCATTTCGCCGCCACCGGAAGCCGAGGCTTCTGAAAAAGCCTACGAAAAGCTCACCAGCGAATTGAAGGGACGGATCGTCGAGATGTGGGAGAAACTGCGAGAGGAGTAACGGCAAGCGACTTTCTCGCCTTATTTTCTTACTTCGCGCGCGGATGCGTCTGGTCGTAGACCTGCAGCACATGCTTCATCGAAAGCTGCGTGTAGCGCTGCGTGGTCGCCAAGCGCTCGTGGCCAAGCAACTCCTGAATGGCGCGCAGGTCAGCGCCCTCTTCAAGCATGTGCGTTCCAAACGCATGACGGAGCGTGTGGGGATGAACATCCGGCGACAGGCCCTTGGCGACGGCAATTGTTTTGATGATGCGGCCCACGCTGCGGGTGGTGAGCCTGCCGCCGCGCTGATTGATGAGCAGCGCCGCAGTATTCTTGCGCGTCTCGGCCAGTGCGGCCTGCCGCGCGGGAAGGTACGCCACGAGCGCGCTCCGGACGCTGCCGCCGAATGGAACGTAACGCTCTTTTTTTCCCTTGCCGCGAATCAGGATGGCTTCCGCGCTCAGACGAATGTCGTCGAGATTGATTCCAGTCAGCTCCGAGTTGCGGATGCCGCAGCCATAGAGCAGTTCGAGCATGAGCCGGTCGCGCTCAGGGAAGGCCGCGGCTTGTGGCATGTCGCCGTCGAGCACGGAATTCATTTCTTCAATCGTCGGAACTCGCGGAAGTTTCTTGGCCAGTTTCGGGGTTGCGACCAGCTTCGCCGGATTCTGCTCAACCACTCCCTCCTGCGCCAGCCAACGATACAGCGATCGCACCGCGGCCAGCGAGCGGGCCACGGAAGTCTTGCCCAGTCCGTTCTCGTAGAGCTGGGAGAGAAATCCGCGGATCGCGATGTGGTCGATTTCCTTCCATCCGCGCGAGCCGACATAAGCCGCGAAGTTGGCCAGATCTCCGCTGTAGGCCTTGATGGTGTGCATCGAGGCGTTGCGTTCGCGCAGGTGGCGGAGAAAGTCGGCCACAGCCCGGCTTACGGGAGCGTTTTGTTTTGCGGTTGTCATTTCAGTTTCAATTGTTGATTGTTGAATGTTGATTGTTGAATGAAAAACAATTATGCAGATGGCCTTCGTCTTTCATTCAACAATCAACATTCAATAATAGCTTTAGTTCGCCTTCGCTCTGGGATGATGTTTCTGATACACGGTGCGCAGGCGGTCGAGCGCCAGATGCGTGTAGACCTGCGTCGTGGAAATGTCGGCGTGGCCGAGGATGGTTTGCACGGTGCGAAGATCAGCGCCGTTCTCGACCATGTGCGTCGCGCAGGAGTGGCGAAGCATGTGCGGCGAAGCTTTGCGTCCTGAGGCGGCCGACGCCGCGCGCACCATTTGCCATACTCGTTGGCGCGTCAGACTGCGCGCCCCGCGCGCGATAAACAGCAGCGGGGAGCTTTGAGCCGGGTTGGGGTGCCCCATATCTCGCCGCTTTGGCGAGACCTGGGGATTTTTCACCGCCTCCCTGTGCGCCAACACCGGCCGCGCCCGCGCAAGATATTCCCGCAGCGCCTCCTGCGCTGATTTCCCCAGAGGCACAACGCGCTCTTTGTCACCCTTGCCGCGAACCATCATGTATCCGGCCTCGAGCTTCAGGTCGTCAAGCTTGGCGCTTGTCATTTCCGAAACGCGCAGCGCTCCGGCGTAGAACACTTCGAGCATGGCGCGGTCGCGGGCGGCCAACGCGGCGGAGTCTTTCGTTTGCTTTTCTGGCGCCCGGCGCGACATGGGTGCGGCCAGCGTGGCTTCCATTTCGTCGCGAGCCAGCGCCTTGGGCAAGACTTTCCACTGGCGCGGCGATTCGATGTTGAGCGTGGGATCGCCCTCCACTTTCCTGTCGAGCAGCAGATAGCGATAAAGATGACGCAACGCCGAAAGCTTCCGCCCCACACTGCGCCCATCCACCTGATGAGAAAAAAGTTGTTGCAGGAATTCGCGCACATCGTCGCGGCGGGCGGTCATCAACGTTCGCTTTCGCTTCTGCAGAAACTCGCCGAACTGGCCGAGGTCGGTCGTGTAGGCGGCGATCGAAAGCGGCGCGAGTCCTTTCTCGATGCGCAGATAATCGAGGAAGCCGGAAAGTACGCGCGCGTTCTCTTCAGAAGACATGGCCGAGGAATTCAGTATGCGTGTTATCGGACGCGTGGAAAAGTGACGAGACCGGTGCGGACGAGGCTTGGTCCTAAAACGCGGCCAGAACCGGCCCTAAGCGCCGCTCTCTATGCCGTTCACTTCGCGCAGCAGATCGACCGCGTAGAGCGCGCCCTCCGGTGTCTCTTCGTGCTTGAAATAGGCGAACACATTCCGACCGTCGGCAAGATGCTGGTTGATCCGCTCGACCATCGAGCGCCGCTCATCGCCCGTGTAACTCGGTTTGCGGAAGCGGTAATAGACGAAAGCGGCGGTCGCCACATCGGGCGTGGTCAAGGTCTCGGTTTCAGCGACACACAATGCGGCGTTGCTGGTTTTCAGCGCGTCCCATGTCGATTCCGTAAACCACGACGCGTGGCGAAACTCAAATGCGGCGGGAACGCTCCGCGGCAGGAGTGCGAGAAAATCCGTAAGCAGCCCGGCGTCCGCCTTGAGATTGGGCGGAAGCTGAAACAGCACCGGTCCCAGCTTGCCTGCCGCCGCCAGCGGCTCGATTGTGGCCAGAAAACGCGGCACGAAGTCTTCGGTCGCTTTCAACCGCTTGATGTGCGTGATGACCTGATGCGCCTTGACGCCGAAGCGAAAGTGCGCGGGAGTTTCGCCCAGCCAATTCTGAATCGTCGGTTCCTTCACCAGCTGGCGGAAAGTGAAATTCACTTCGACCGTGTTGAGCTTGGTGGCATAGTGGTTCAGGAATTTCTTCTGCGCCAGCCTGGCCGGATAGAAGTCGGGCTTCCAGGTCGGATAAGCCCATCCGGAGGTTCCCGTGAAAAATTGTGGCATGTTGTGATTTCCTCGCGCTCTGACGGCGTTCCCATGCGCATTTTATTTCTTTTTCCCGGCCCGCTTTTTCTTAGGCGCTTCAGGATAATTCTCATCTGCCTGCGCCGCGAGTTCGATTCCCTTGGGCGCAAGCGGAGCTGCTGCTGCCTTCTTCACGTCCGGCAGCTTTTGTTTCAGTTCCAGCACGGGCTCGAACAGGTCTCCCATTTTTTCGAAACGCTTCACTACCTGCGGCGCTTCGAAAACCAGCAGGCTGGCGTCTTTCTTTTTGAACGCGCGTTCGACTTCTTCCCAGGTTATGGGAGTCGAAGCTGTCGGACGCTCCCGCGCGCGCAACGAATATACGGCGATCGTCGTCTTGTGCTCGTCGTTCTGGCTCCAGTCGACGAACACTTTGCCCGCGCGCGCCTGCTTGCTCATCTCCGAGAGCACAAAATCGGGATGGTCATGCTCCAGCAGTTGCGCCAGGGCGTGAGAAAAAAGTTTCGTCGCGTCGTAGGTCGTCGGGGTGTTGAGCGGGACGTAAAGCTGCATGCCTTTTGATCCGGATGTTTTCGGAAAGCTCTTCAGCCCGAAGTGCTCGAAGATTTCCCGCAACCACAGCCCGACCTGGCAGCATTGCACGATATTCGCCGGCGGCCCGGGATCGAGATCGAAGACCATCTCGGTCGGGCACTCGATATCTTTCGCCAGGGCGAGCGAAGGATGCAGTTCGAGCGCGGCAAGATTCGCCAGCCACACCAGCGTGGGAAGGTCGTCGGCGAGAATGTAGTGAACCGTGCGGCGATTGCGCCCGCTCCAGATGGGCGCGGTCTTCACCCACTCGGGCTTGTGCATGGGCGCGTTCTTCTCGAAAAACGGCTCGCCCTCCACGCCGTCGGGATAGCGCTTGCGAGTCAGCGCCCGCCCGGCCAGATGCGGAAGGATCGCCGGCGCGATGCGGACGTAATAATCGATGACATCCTTCTTGGTGAATCCGGCGGCGGGATAGAGAATCTTCTCGAGGTTCGAGAGCTTCAGATGCCTGCCCTGAATGTCGACGGCCGAGTCTGTCACATGCGCTCCGCGCACCATTGTGCAACAAGAAGCGCCTCGGCGTCTGGCCGAGCCTTTTGGGGATAGCCGCCGGCGGCTTTCCCTTGCCGCCTGCGTGGTAACATTTTTCTGTGCCTATCAGCGACACGAGTTCGGCGGCGCAGGCCGTTCAGGATGAAGTTCTTCGCGCCATGACCGGCGAACAGCGGGTCCTTCTGGCGTTCGAGATGAGCCTGTTCGCCCGAGACCTTGCCCGCGCTGGAATTCGCCACGAGCACCCAGACTGGTCCGAGAAACGCGTGGCCCGGGAACTGCTTCGATTGGCATTCCTGCCGAAGCCTCTGCCCGCGGGATTGAGATGAGTATCTCTGAAGTGCTGCAAAGAGTCACTCAGGCGCTTGAGCGAAACAACATCGCTTACATGCTAACCGAGTCTTTCGCCAGCGCTTACTACGGCACGCCCCGGTCAACGCAGGATATCGATGTGGTGGTCGAAGCCACCGCTGCGCAATTGGAAGGATTTGTCCGAAGCCTGCCGCCCGACCAATACTACTCCGATCCGGGGGCAGCCCTGCAGGCTCATCAGGCTGAGTCGATGTTCAACTTCATTGATCTCACTACGGGGTGGAAGATTGACCTCATCATTCGCAAGACTCGTCCGTTCAGCCGCGAGGAGTTCCGCCGCCGTGTTCGCGTAGATCTGCAGGGCGTTTCTCTTTTTCTAGCCAGCGCCGAAGATATTGTCGTGGCGAAACTGGAGTGGTCCAGGCTGGCGCAGTCCCCACGGCAGATTGGAGACGTGGCCGCAATCCTGCGAACGAGATGGAAAGCCTTAGATCATTCCTACATTGAAGAGTGGGCCAAGGAACTCCATGTACAAGAGGAATGGGAAAACGCTCGACGGGTAGCCGGATTCTAGGCCGGTTTGACAACTTCCCTTCCCTCCACGTACTTTCAGACTTCTGCCCTCGATAGCCGTCCAAAGCATGTTGAGTATGTCGGCACAAGCCCTGTCGTCCAATCCGGAGGCCTGATGAAACGCCGTTCTGTAAGACACTTCGCGGTGGAAACCGTAATTATTTTTCTTCTTTCGGCATTCGCCCTGGCGCAAGACGTGGCGTCGTTCGAGAAGAGGGTCACAGTAAAAAAACTTCCGAACGGCCTCACTTTGATCCTGTGTAACCGCCCCGAGGCTCCGGTGTTTTCGTTCTTCACGCTGGTGGACGCCGGTTCGGCGCAGGACCCGATGCGCGCCACCGGGCTCGCCCACATGTTCGAGCATATGGCCTTCAAAGGCACCGAGCAGATCGGCACTACGAATTACGCGGAGGAAAAACCGGCGCTCGAAAAAGTTGAAACCGCCTACGCCGCCTACATCGCGGAGCGCGACAAGGCAGTCGGCCGGGATGACGCAAAGTTAAAGCAGCTGGAGCAGGCGTGGAAAGACGATATTGCTGCCGCCGACAAGTTCGTCGTCAGCAACCAGTTTGGCAAGATCGTCGAACAAAATGGCGGCGAGGACATGAACGCCTTCACTACCTACGACGAGACCGCGTACCACTACTCGATGCCCGAAAATCGGCTTGAGCTGTGGGCCTACCTCGAGTCCGATCGCTTTCTGCATCCGGTGCTGCGGCAGTTTTATAAGGAACGCGATGTGGTGATCGAGGAGCGCCGTCTGCGCACCGACAGCAGCCCATTCGGCCGGCTGCTCGAACAATTCACCGAAGAGGCATTCGCGGCACACCCGTATCATCGGCCGACGATCGGATGGATGTCGGACCTGAACACCTTCTCCGCCACTGAGGCCCAGCAGTTCTTTAATAAGTACTACGTTCCGTCGAACATGGTGGTCGCGGTCGCGGGCGACGTGAATGCCGCGCAGGCCATGCCCATACTCGAGAAATATTTTGGACGCCTGCCCACCCGCTCGCATCCCGATGAAACCACGACCACCGAACCTCCGCAGAATTCAGAACGCAGAGTCATTCTGATCGATCAATCACAGCCGATTTATATCGAGGGCTATCATCGCCCCGATTACCACAGCAAAGATGACGCCGTTTTTGACGCGATTTCTGATCTCATGTCCGACGGCCGGACTTCGCGCCTGTATCGGGCTCTGGTCCGCGACAAAAAAATCGCTTCGTTTTCCGAGGGGCTCACCGGATACCCCGGCATCAAATATCCGCACCTGTTCGCGTTTCTCGCCGTGCCGCTGCCCGGACACACGCCGCAGGAAATGGCGGACGCCATCCACGCTGAAATCGATCGCCTCAAGAAAGAAGACATCACCGACGAAGAGCTGAAAATGATCAAGACTCGGGCCAAGGCGAACCTGATTCGCGGCCTCGACGACAACGAGGGCCTGGCTACGCAGCTCGCGACCTACCAGACGCGTTACGGCGACTGGCGCGAGTTGTTCCGCTCTGTCGATCGCATCGACCAGGTGACGAAAGCCGACATCCGCCGAGTGGCGAACGAGGTCTTCGTCGATACAAATCGGACCGTGGGAGAGATTCAAACCGGCAGTGGCGGCGGAGGATCGAGCGGAGGCGGAGAAGGTTCCGGGAAAGATTCACAGGATTCCCGCAATTCCTCCGATCAGGGAGGTGCGCGATGAGAGCCGGCGCTCAGAAGCGGACAACCTTTTTCTCGAGTCTCTTCCTCACTCTTCTCGCGGCCGCGGCCTGCGTTGCAATACCTTATGCCGGCGGTCAAGCCACCAGTTGGAAGCAGGTTCCGATCCCGCCGCTGCCGGCGTTCAAACCGCAGCAGCCCAAACGGATCGAACTTCCGAATGGCATGGTGATTTTTCTGCAGGAAGATCACGAACTGCCGCTGATCGACGGCACCGCGCGCATCCGCGGCGGATCGGTGAACGAGCCGGCGAACAAGACCGGGTTGATCGATATCTACGGAGAAGTCTGGCGCACCGGCGGAACGAAGTCGCAGACCGGAGATGCGCTCGATGACTTCCTGGAAGTGCGCGCCGCGAAAGTGGAAACCGGCGGCGGACCTGATTCCACCACTATCAGCTTCGATTGTCTGAAAGGCGATCTCGACGACGTCTTCAAGGCGTTCCTCGATGTGCTGCGGAATCCCGAGTTTCGCGCCGACAAAATCGACATTGCACAGAAAGAAGAACAAGACGGCATTTCGCGCCGCAATGATGACGTGGGCGAGATCGCGCAGCGCGAATCGGTCAAGCTGGCGTATGGCGCGGATAATCCTTACGCGCGCATGCCGGAATATGCGACCGTCGCCGCCATCACGCGCCAGGATCTGATCGACTGGCACGAGAAATACGTGCACCCCAACAACATCATTCTCGGCATCACCGGCGACTTCGACTCAGCGGCGATGGAAGCCCGGCTGCGGGCGGCGTTCGAGTCGTGGCCCAAAGGTCCAGGGCTGCCGAAGAACGAAATTCAATATGATCCGGCCAAGCCCGGCTATTATCTCGTCTCGAAAGGCGACGTGAACCAGAGCAACATCCGCATGGTGGCGATGGGCACGACACGCGACAATCCTGACTACTACGCCATCAGCGTGTTCAACGAGGCGTTCGGTGGAGGATTTTCTTCGCGCCTGTTCAACGACATTCGCACCAAGCGCGGTCTGGCGTACGGAGTGGGCGGAGGTATTGGCACCAACTTCGGCCATCCCGGCATCTTGCAGATTTCGATGGGCACCAAGAGCCAGAGCACCATCCAAGCGATTCGGGCGGTCGATGAAGACATCGACAATCTGGCGAAAGAACCGATCACCGACGATGAAATTCAGCGCGCCAAAGACGCGATCCTGAACGCGTTTATTTTTCGTCTCGATTCACCCGACAAAATTCTGGGCGAGCGCATGACGTATGAGTATTACGGGTATCCCGCCGACTGGCTCGACAAGTATGAGGCTGAAATCAAGAAGGTAACCGCGGCGGACGTGAACCGCGTGGCGGCAAAATATCTCCACAAAGACCAACTTGCGGTACTGGTCGTGGGCAACACGAAAGAATTCGACAAGCCGCTCACGTCGCTGGGAGCGGTGAAGGAAATCGATATCAAGATTCCGCCTCCGGCAGCGGCGGCGGAAGAAGCCAAGCCCGCGGCCTCAAACGCCGAGGGCAAGGCGCTGGCCGCGAAGGTTGCCGCCGCGATGGGCGGCCTGCCCAAGCTGCAATCGATCAAGACCATGCACGTCAACATCTCCGAGAGCAACGCCGGAGGCCCGCCTGCTCCGGTTGATGTGATGATCTCTTTCCCCGACAGCATGCATGTCGACGTGCAGATGCAGCAAGGCAGCCTGGCCATTGTCACCTCGCCTGACGCAGCCTTCATGTCGATGCAAGGCATGGGCTCGCGCAGCATGCCGCCGGCCCAGAAAACCGAAATGATGGCGCAACTTCACCATGAACTCGTCTACGTTGCGCAGCACGCTGACGATCCGACGTTTACTTTCACGGCCGCCGGTACGGAGAAAATCGGCGACGTTGATGCCGCCATTCTCGACATCGGTGGGGCTATACCCTGGGTACGCTGGTACGTCGATCCCAAGACTGGATACATTCTGCGTGAAAAATACAAGGGCATGGGACAGTCTGGCCCGTTTGACGGCGAAACGAATTTTTCCGACTGGCGGACGGCCGACGGCCTGACCTTACCCTACCAGCACGAAAACAAACAGAACGGCCAGCAGACCAGCACGGCGGAATTCAAGAAGATCGAGATCAATCCTCAGCTCGATCCCAAGCTTTTCGAGAAGCCGGCGGAGAATGCGCCCGAGACGCAGAAGTAGAAGTAATGAGGGGTGCGTATGAAAAGGCTTGCCTCATGCGCGGTGATTGCGCTCGCAGCGGTCGCACTGGCCACGACGGCGGCGGAGGCGCAAGTCACTACCTCGCAATATGACAACTTCCGCACTGGCGCCACGCTCCACGAAACGATTCTGACGCCTGATAACGTCAACTCAACACAATTCGGCAAGCTGGGCGCGTTCAAGGTCGACGGAGCGGTTTATGCGCAGCCGCTAATCCTTCCATCGGTTGCAATTCCAGGGAAAGGCACGCACGATGTGCTCTTCGTCGCCACCGAGCATGACAGCGTCTACGCCTTTGACGCCAACCAGCCCGGCGATCCTCCGCTGTGGAAAGTGAGTTTTCTCGACAAGAGGCGGGGCATCGTGCCGGTATCAGAAGATGAGGCGGACTGCCCGTTTATTCGACCTGAAATTGGAATAACCTCGACGCCGGTGATCGATCTGAAAACGGGCACGCTTTATGTGCTGGCGCGCACTAACATCCGGCATTCAGTCGGCAGCGACGAATATTTCCAGCATCTGCACGCACTCGCGATCACCACCGGCGCGGAAAAATTCGGCGGCCCGAAACTCATCACAGCATCGGTTGCGGGTAAAGGTGCGGGAGGGGTGAATGGACAAGTCGCATTCGATCCGCTGAGAGAGAATCCGCGCGCCGCGCTTACCCTGGCCAGAGACACGATTTATCTGGCATGGGCGTCCTCGTGCGACGTGGATCCCTATCACGGCTGGGTGATGGCCTACGATCCGAAGACGCTGGCGCAGAAGGCGGTGCTCAATGTGAATCCCGACGGCAGCGAAGGGGGCATCTGGTTAAGTGACACCGGTCCGGCCGTCGATGCCGAAGGGAATCTTTACGTGCCCACGGGCAACGGCACGTTTGACGCGGGTTCCGGCGGACGGGACTATGGCGACTCGGTCCTCAAGCTGGATCGTTCCTCGCTCGCGATCCGCGACTACTTCACGCCGCACGATCAGGCCCGCATCAGCGAGGCCGACACTGACGTCGGCTCCAGCGGACCGACGCTGCTGCCCGATCAGCCGGGGCCGCATCGTCACCTGCTGCTGCAGCCCACGAAGGATTCCACGATCTACGTGATCGATCGCGACAATATGGGGAAGTTTCATACCGACACCGATGCCCTGGTAGAGAAAATTACACTGCCGGGCGCGGGCCTGGGCGCGATGGCCTATTGGAACGGCCGCGCCTACTTTGCTTCGAGTGACGACCATCTGCGCGCTTACGCCATCAGGAATGGGCGGCTCGCCATCACTACTTCGTCCACAATGAAATTTCCGGACAATGGAGCCACGCCCTCCATCTCGGCCGATGGCAACAAGAACGCCATCGTGTGGGCTGTCACTACCAAGGCGTGGGACGGCGCCGACACCAGGCATGCCGTGCTCTACGCCTTTGATGCGACCAAACTCGGCCAGCCGCTGTACACGTCGGAACAAAATAGCCAGCGTGATCGCGCGGCGCTGGCCACGCGCTTCGTCATCCCGGTCGTGGCGAACGGACGCGTCTATTTCGCGGCGCGCGGCGAAGTCGAAGTGTACGGGCTGTTGAAGTAGAAGCATATCCTCGGGCTATCTACGCCTGCCAATGGATGGCGGAATCGTGACACCGAATCGAACAGACGAAGACGAGCTGCTACCAGCGTTGCCCTTCGCCAACTGGAAGGACACCCTGGCTACCCTGCACATGTGGACGCAGATTGTGGGCAAAGTGCGCCTGAAATTGTGCCCGCTCGTGAACCATTTCTGGAATGTTCCGTTCTACTTGACCGCGCGAGGAATGACTACCTCGGCGATGCCCGCGCAGCACGGCGCGGTCCGAGGCACGGTCGAGGTTCTCTTCGATTTCATCGATCATCGGCTCTTCGTTGAAACCAGCGATGGACGCGTGGCCTCGTTCGCGCTTAGGGCCGAGAGCGTGGCTGAGTTCTACAAGCGGTTCATGGGCGCTCTTGCCGAACTGGACGTGAGCGTGAAGATCTGGACGATGCCGTGCGAGATCCCAGATCCAATTCGTTTTGAGCGCGACAATGTTCACGCCGCGTATGACGCAGACTCGGTGCACAAATTCTGGCGCATGCTGGTTTGGGTCGATCAGGTCCTTAAGGAATTTCGCGCCGGATTTATCGGGAAGGCCAGCCCCGTGCATTTTTTCTGGGGAAGTTTCGATCTGGCAGTCACGCGCTTTTCCGGCCGCAGGGCGCCCGAGCGTCCGGGAGCTGACTTCATCACTCGCGAAGCCTACTCGCACGAAGCGAGCAGCGCCGGGTTCTGGCCGGGTGGAGGCGACATTGTTGGGCCGGCATTTTATTCCTACGCCGCGCCGGAACCGTCAGGCTTCGCGGAATGGAAGATTCGACCGGCGGCAGCCTTCTACCATCCGCAACTCAAGGAATTCCTGCTGATGTACGACGACGTGCGAACTGCTTCAGATCCCAAAGCCACGCTGGTGGATTTCCTTCAAAGCAGCTACGACGCGGCCGCCGAACTGGGAAAGTGGGATCGCGCGGCCCTGGAACGGACCTAGATCCGAGTCAACCTTAGCGCGACTCATGAGCACTCACGGGCTTCGTTTAGGTTTCTGACGCGGTGGCGCAGTTCGAATTTCTTTCTTGGACGCGTCATCCCGAACGCCCGCGCTTTCACTAGCGGGCGGAGGGATCTCGCGTGCATCGCCGTGTCGCCCCGCGCGAGATCCCTCACCCGGCTGAACTACGCCGGGTCTCGGAATGACGCCACGTGTACGGTGCGAAATTTCCAAACTGCACCGCTACCGTTTCCGAAGGCCTCTTGACAAGTCGATCCGGACGGATTACTCTTGGCGAACAAAAGGCGAATAAACATGGCTTCCCTGCCCTTACTTCCGCCGTCCGACAAGCCGCGCCTTGTCGGCATCGCCCGGCTCGCTTCGGAAGGCGATTCTCTGCGCGAGGGGCACAACGTTGAATACTTCACGCTCCCGTCGAAATCGCTGCTGAACCGCTGCGTCAGCGGGCGCGCCATGCCCTTTGAGTGGACGATCAACCCGTACCGCGGCTGCGAGTTTGCCTGCAAGTATTGCTACGCCCGCTACACTCACGAGTTTATGGAGATGCGCGACGGAGTCGACTTCGAGCAGAAAATCTACGTCAAGCAGCATGCGGGCGGGCTGCTGCGCCACGAACTCCGGCGCGTGAAGCCGGGCGAATCGATTGCCCTGGGAACGGCCACCGACCCTTACCAGCCCGCAGAACGGCGCTACGAAGTCACCCGCGGAATTCTCGAGGAATTCGCCCGGCATCGCGGATACGAACTCGGGATCGTTACGAAATCAAATCTGATTGTTCGCGATCTCGACCTGCTGCAGGCGGTCGCGCAGTCAAACAAACTTTCAGTGCACATGACGGTCACAACTCTCAATGTTGACCTGGCGCGGATACTCGAACCGCGCGCGCCGCGGCCCGATCTGCGTATGGAGGCGGTGCGAGCCTTGCGACAGGCGGGACTGCGCGCGGGTGTCAGCTGCTCGCCGGTGATCCCGGGAATCACCGACTCGCCCAAAGATCTTGAAGCTGTGATGAGCGCCGCGGCCGAAGCCGGAGCAGACTATGTCTTCGCCAACCCACTGTTTCTCAAACCCTGCTCCGCCGCCATCTTTCTTCCCTTTCTCGAGCAGAACTTTCCGCATCTCGCCGAGAGCTATCGACAGCGCTACCAGGACCGCGCGTTCCTCCCGGCGGCATATGGCAATCGTTTGTCAGACCTGATCACGCGGCTCCGCCAGAAATACAAGCTCACCCGCGCCGATCGCCGCGACAGCGCCGCCTATGCCACTAAGTGGCCGGTGCAGGCTTTCGATGAACAGTTGAACCTGTTTGGGGACCGAGGAGATTGAGTGCTTGGGTGAAGAAAATGAGTATTGCAGATCTTGTCGGCGCTAGAGCTAGTTGAGAAATCTTCAATTCCCCAGTTCGCCACCCAATCACCCGATCACCGGACGACCCAATCGCTCAATAACTCAACGGCTTAATGACCCGATAGCCCAATCCTCTATAATCGCTGATGAGTCCCGATGGTCACTGCCTCCCCGCCCGCGCCGCAATCCGCTCGGCCCGCAACGTTCGGCGGGCGGCTGCAACGTTTCTGGAGGCGCGTCACCGAAGGAATGGCAGTCAGCCAGCTGTGGTCGCAGTTTGAAGCCGACGCGCGCGCCAGCTATCGCCTCTATTCCCGAGACGTCGAAGCCAAGACGCCCGATGGTCTCACTCGGCACGGCCGCCATCTCCACGTCGTCAAGGAATTTTTCTGGGCGGTGTTTGAAAAGCTCACGCCCGCGCGGCGCGTTCTGCTGCTGGCGGCGCTTGTTCTTTTGGTGATTCCGAGCGGCAGCTTCAGCTATCAAGGCGCTCACAATGAGGTCCACGTCGGCGAATTCGACCTGCACTTCTGGGCCGGGCTTGTCCTGCTACTGCTGCTTATCCTCGAAATCGCCGACCGGGTGGTGATGAAGCGCGATCTGCAGATCGCGCGCGAAATTCAAACCTGGCTGCTTCCGGGTGCGCCTCCGCAGATTCCGGGACTCGCGATCGCGTACGCGACGCGCCCCGCGAACACCGTGGCCGGCGATTACTATGACGTTTTTCCGCGGCCGGGGAAGACCAATGAAGACAACCGCGTGGTTCTCGCGGTCGCCGATGTCGCGGGCAAGAGCATTCCCGCCGCGATGCTGATGGCCACGTTCCAGGCCAGTCTGAAGACGCTTTCCACGGCGCAAGTTGCCTTGCCGGAACTGGCCTCGAACATGAACCGCTACGCCTGCGGCAACAGCCAGGGCGGATTGCGTTTCACCACCGCATTCCTTGCCGAATACGATCCGGTCCGCCGCACCGTCGACTACATCAACGCCGGCCACAACAATCCCATCCTGCGCCGCGCATCCGGACAAATCGAGCGCCTCGATGTCGGCGGGCTGCCGTTCGGCATTTTGCCCGAGGCGAAATACGCTTCGGCAACGGTTACTCTCGCGCCCGGAGACTGGCTGGTGATTTTTACAGATGGCGTCATTGAGGCTGAGAATGCGCGTCAGGAGGAGTATGGCGAGGCGCGCCTGCTGAGCGTGATCGAAGCGGGAAAGTCAGCCACGCCCGCCGAGATGCTGAAACAACTGATGGCCAGCCTCGACGTGTTCGTCGGTTCGACGCCGCAGCACGACGACGTCACCTGCCTGCTGCTGAAGGCGGAAAGCGCTTAGCTGTCAAATTTCGATGCCCCCGTCATCCTGAGGAGAGCGAAAGCTCTCCGAGGGACCTTACGACCGGCATGCAGCAGCAAGAGCACTGTAGAGACCCGCGCGTGGCGGATGCTTCGTCGAGATCCCCGTCCACACTCGCGAAACTCTCGGCCTACGTAGGGTCCCTCACGCGACTGCGTCGCCGCTCAGGATGACACTCCAGATAGGCAGATCCCCGAGATCTTCTCATTCCGCGGAGTGAGCCGCGAAAAGGAAACGCGTAGCTTTATCGTGGCAAACGGGGGACTCAGCTCTGAATGGCAGATTGAGGCCGGCTCAAGAAGCGAGCTTTGATTTCGATGGAGTCGCGCTTTGGGTGGCCTCGCCGCGAGGCGCAGCGTTCGCCTCGGGCCACAACTCTCCTGCGGCCTTGTTGATTCGCCGGTCGCAGGTTGCCCACTCTTCTTCGGTGCACTGCTGTTTACGGCAGTCGTAGGCACAGAGAGCGTCCGCCTGGGGGACGTCTTGCACGATCTGTCCCTTCAACCATCGCCAAACCCGCTGAGGAATTGTCCGCATCGATTCCAAGTGTGTCGAAGTCCCGTCCTTCGGTCTGGGCCGGCACGGCTAAGCCCGGAGACAGAGGCGGGATTATCCTCTGGTTCGCTCCGGAAAGCAAGCTGTTTCCGGCGCCGGCAGTGCTGCAATTTGGCTCACGCTCCGGGCCGGAAAAGACTGAGATCCCCTCGGCTCCGCTCGGGGCAGGCTCTTCGCTTCGCCTGAAAAACGGCTGCGCTCAGGATGACACCTAAAGGTAGGGAATCCAAACTGCACAACTACCCCCACGTTCAGTGCGGCTACCGGCGGCGTCTTCAGCGTCGTTGGCCCGCCACCGTTGCGTATGGATTCTGACGTCCCGGCAGTCACTCATTATTCATCGACTCTGAATACATTCGGTGAAAGGCGTGGACACCCTTTTCCTGCTTCACGCTGAAACGCCCGCGGGAATAACTTCTCGACCGCAGATTTTTTTGCACCAGCTCGCAGATGCCGACATCTTCGATCTGAATCTGATCGCTGAACTCCACCGACGCCTTCGCCGCCGGAGAGCTGTGATCCTTCTCCGGCAAATACCATTCAAAGATGGCCAGCGAGCGCTCCGGTTCGAGCGGCAGCACGATGTTTAGTGAAACGTTGTCGGGATAGCAGTTCAGCATCCAGTTGGGGAAGATCCAGAAGTAATCGGTGGTCAGATCTTCGCGCGCCTCGGGATAGCGCCGCGGCGTGGCGTCGCCCGGCTGCGCGCCACGAATCGGGCTGAACTGCCGGACATATCCTGAAATCCGTCCTGAAACCCGCTCTGAAACCCGCTCGTGCCCGTCTCCCGAAAGACTGATGTGAGGCTCCACGACATAAGCGTTGAAATCCAGTTCGCGATTCAATCCCGGGTGCACGCTGGGCAAGTGATATCCCTCAAGATAATTGTCGACATAGGTCTTCCAGTTGCACTTCATGTCGTAGGTGCGCCGCTCGAAAAGCTTCATCGCGGGAAAAGGAAATTTCTCAGCCTGCTTGGGCAATTCTCCGAGGCTTTCGCGCAGCGGCGCAGCGTCGGGATCGAGATTGGCGAACACGAGATTGAACCATTCCTCCGTGCGTACCGGGACCAGCGCGAAGTCCTCGGGCTTGAATCCTTCGACGCCTTCGATTTCTGTGGCGCTGAGCAAAGCACCATCGAGGCCATAGGTCCAGCCGTGGTATGCGCAGCGAAACAGCTTGCGCGAGCCGCATCCTTCCGCTGGGGGACCCGCGCGGTGCCGGCAGACATTATAAAAACCTCGCAACCGGCCATCTGACCCGCGCACGAAGAGCAGGGGCTCGCCCAGCAATTGCGTCGTGAAATAGTCGCCGGGGTTGGCGACCCGGCTGGCGTGCCCCACAACTTGCCAGGTACGAGAGAAAATGCTGTCTTTTTCCTGCGCGAACACGCTGGCATCGGTGTAGAGCTGGGCCGGCAGAGTCCAAGCCCGGGCAATCTCGGCTTCGATGTGGAAAGCGTCTTTTGAAATTTTCATGGTTTTGAAAAGTTCATGATTGCGGCGATCGCAAATGTTGTGATCCCGAGTGACGATCGCGAATGACGGCGAATACTGCGCAACATTCTACGGCATGCGTTCTCTAAGCTTGGCGGAATCCGCGGGGCGCGGAGGCCGATTCAGGTTGACTACCGCGGTAAAAACGAACGGTATTGGCCCGCAAATGAGCGCTCTGACGCCGTTCCAGGAGTGAATGCGGGCAGGTTTGCGTTGACAGGAATTGTCAGCTTTCAGACGATTTTTGCGAGGTTAACGGGCTGCGCCACCACGCCGGTAAGGAACTTAAGTTTGCGCCAACCATGAAAATAAAGCCGTTCTTCTGAAGACACCCGGAACCAAGGTAACTGGCGACTTTGGTCCGGCGTTTGCAAACATTAGACACGACTGGGTCAACCATGACCAGCACACTTAAAGACAAAACGAGGGGAAAATAGAGATGCGGAAACAAAAGGGTTTTTCACTGATCGAGTTGCTGATCGTGGTGGCCATCATCCTGATCATCGCTGCGATCGCGATTCCGAACTTACTGCGCGCCCGCATGGCGGCCAACGAGTCGTCTGCTGTCGCGTCCATTCGTACCATCAACACCGCTCAGATTACTTATAACTCCACCTACCCGACAGTCGGCTTTGGCGCCTCGCTGACGGTTCTTGGTGGCGTTGCTCCTTGCACTCCGGCATCGACCACGGCCTGCTTGATTGACAGCGTGCTCGCCGCTGGCGTGAAGAGCGGTTACAACTTCACCACGGCTGCTGCCGGTGGTCCTCCGGCCGTGACTTACTTCGCGACGGCGGTTCCCATCACCGTCAACCAGACTGGTATCCGCAGCTTCTGCTCGTTTGAAGACGCGGTGGTTCGCGTGCAGCCCTCGGGCGCCGCGATCGCCAGCGAAGGGGCCTGCCAGGCTCTTCTGCCGCTCAACCAGTAAGCTGAATTGGCGAAAGTACCTGCTAAGGGTACAAGAGGAGCAGCGAACGCAAGTTCGCTGCTCTTTCGCTTTTGAGGCGCTTTTGGGGCGCGTCTTGTGCTCGTCTTGCGCTCGTTTGGTCTGGTTTGGATCTCCCGAATCAGCTCAATCCATTCCGGTTTCGGGTTGCCATTTCCTGCTAGCTTGACAGAACGTGTCATCGCCTCGCGGGTACCCAGGCCCGAGGCCTTCTCGGCGGTCCGGCCGCTGCCATTGAAAACAGGCATATTAGCCCAGGACTGGTAGCCTTTCGCCTCGGATAGCAGCTTGGCCCGCCGCGTGCAAAGACCATTGCAAGGCCGTCCGTCCAGGGCCGCAAAATTCAAAAGGGAGAAGTTCCAAAATGCGCAAACAGAAGGGTTTTTCACTGATCGAGTTGCTGATCGTGGTGGCCATCATCCTGATCATCGCTGCGATCGCGATTCCGAACTTACTGCGCGCCCGCATGGCGGCCAACGAGTCGTCTGCTGTCGCGTCCATTCGTACCATCAACACCGCTCAGATTACTTATAACTCCACCTACCCGACAGTCGGCTTTGGCGCCTCGCTGACGGTTCTTGGTGGCGTTGCTCCTTGCACTCCGGCATCGACCACGGCCTGCTTGATTGACAGCGTGCTCGCCGCTGGCGTGAAGAGCGGTTACAACTTCACCACGGCTGCTGCCGGTGGTCCTCCGGCCGTGACTTACTTCGCGACGGCGGTTCCCATCACCGTCAACCAGACTGGTATCCGCAGCTTCTGCTCGTTTGAAGACGCGGTGGTTCGCGTGCAGCCCTCGGGCGCCGCGATCGCCAGCGAAGGGGCCTGCCAGGCTCTTCTGCCGCTCAACCAGTAAGTTTGAGTCAGTAAGTTTGGCGAAGTACCTGGGGGAGGGTACAAAGCCAGGGAGCAGCGAACGCGAGTTCGCTGCTCTTTTTTTTCACTCACTGTTTTTTCCCTCATGTTTTTGTTTTTCATCTGGTTGCGCCAGCGATCGTTGATCCTGGCCTTGGTCGATCCCGGTCTGGATGATCTTGATGAACCTGGTCTGTATGAACCTGGTCTGGATGCGTTCGCGTTTCTGTCGGGCAGTGACATTTTCTGTCAGGTTTAGCGGCGAAGGCCGGGTGTCCGAGTTCTCTCGTCACCTGCGATCTGCTCTAACTTACTGATTCTCCAAAGTATGAGCGGATTACGAAGGTGGGTTCCCAGTCCGGCAGGAGTGGCGCTCAAACTGCAAGTTAATATAGCGATTACTCCTCCCAGTCGTTTCGGTACGCAGTTTTGAGGAAAGATCCTATGCGCTCAACAAAAGGGTTCTCGCTGATCGAGTTGCTGATCGTTGTGGCGATTATTCTCATCATCGCCGCGATCGCGATTCCCAACTTGTTGCAGGCCCGGCTGGCGGCGAATGAATCTTCGGCCGCAGGCTCGCTGCACACCGTGCAGAGCGCGGAAATCACGTACTTCAACGCCTACCCGACCGTGGGGTATCCGAGCACCATCGGACCATTGGGCGGCGCAACGCCTTGCACGCCGTCGTCAACCACGGCCTGCATCATCGATAACTTTCTG
The DNA here is from genome assembly GCA_963739125.1 of uncultured Acidobacteriaceae bacterium. Classification (GTDB taxonomy): domain Bacteria; phylum Acidobacteriota; class Terriglobia; order Terriglobales; family Acidobacteriaceae; genus Sulfotelmatobacter. The sequence goes on from CAVTZD010000001.1 coordinate 75,975, forward strand.
GCTACGGCCACGCCAGGCGGAGTGGGCAAGAGCGGCTACTACTATCAGGCGACCGGGGTGGTCACCGGTGGAGCAACCTACAATGACGCCTTCGTCGAAGGCGCTACGCCGATCGTGGTTCACTCTACCGGCAACCGCGATTTTTGCGAGACCAATGATGGCGTGCTGCGCTCTCAGATGGGCAGCGTAGGCGATCTGCCGCCTACCGTCGTCGCGCCGTGTCTCGCCTATCCTGTCGCCCAGTAAAGTCTCAGATCTCATATCATTCTGAGAATCGCGCAGCCTGTCTGCCTGAAATCGCTCTTCTCGCGCAGGTGTCTCAGCGGTCTTTTTCACAACCCAGTGACCGTCGTAACCGGCGGGAGAGTCCTCAAGGCCCATGGTCTTGCTTATAATCTTTTTCAGAAACACTTCTGGTGGATTCTTTTAGACGCGATGGCAGCGATCGAAATTCTCGGCCTGGAAAAGACCTACAAGGTAGGGTTCTGGCACAATCGGGCGAAAGTCGCTTTGCAACCGCTGCACCTCACGGTCGAGGAAGGCGAGATTTTCGGTTTTCTTGGCCCCAACGGCGCCGGCAAGACAACGACGTTGAAGATGCTGATGGGGCTTGTGTTCCCCACCGCGGGCACGGCCCGGCTGCTGGGGCGTGAATGGAACGATCCCGAAGTAAAAGCGCAAATCGGCTTCCTGCCCGAACAGCCCTACTTCTACGATTACCTCACCGCGCACGAATTGCTCGACTATTACGGACAGCTTTCCGGCGTGCCCGCGCAAGGGCGCAAGCGCCGGGTGGAAGAGGTGCTCACCCGCGTCGGGCTCACGGACGTGAAATACCTGCAGCTGCGCAAATTCTCCAAGGGCATGCTGCAGCGGGTGGGAATCGCACAAGCCATTCTGCATGATCCGAAGCTCGTGTTTCTTGATGAACCCATGTCGGGGCTTGATCCCCTGGGACGCCGCGAAGTTCGGGACTTGATTGAGCAGTTGAAACACGAAGGCAAAACCGTGTTCTTCTCCACGCACATTCTCTCGGACGCGGAAGCGCTCTGCGATCGTGTGGCCATCATTCACAAAGGTGAACTACGGGGCGTAGGCGCGGTGGAGGAACTGACTGCGGGCGTGCAAGGGAAAGTCGAAGTGGTCTGGCAAGGGACGCAGATTCCAGCCTCCATGAAAGCGCTGGGCGCGGAATGCCACGTCACCGGCGACACTGTGCGCGCCGTGCTCAGCGAGACGCAGCAGGACGCCGCAATTGACGCGCTGCGGCGCGAACGCATCCGCCTGATCGCCATTACACCGCTGCGGACTTCGCTCGAGGCGTACTTTGTGGAGAAATTGCAGCCCTCTGAACCTGCTCCGGCAAAAACGGTGGGGACGGCAGTATGAAAACGCGCATTGCTTCGATCGCCGCCAACACGTTTCGCGAAGCGGTCCGCGACCGGGTGCTCTACAACCTGATCGCGTTTGCTCTGCTGCTTTCGGGCGCGGCGATCTTTGTGAGCCAAATCTCGATTGACGTGGAGCGACTGGTGGTGGTCAACCTGGGGCTGACCGCCGTCTCCCTGTTCGGCGTGGTCATCGCGATCTTCATCGGCATCGGCCTGGTTTCGAAAGAAATCGAGAAGCGCACGCTGTATACCGTGCTTTCGCGTCCGGTTCGGCGCTGGGAGTTCATTGTCGGCAAGTTCTTTGGCCTGGCTGGAACTTTGGTCGTCAATACATTCTTCATGGCCATCGGAGTTTTCGGCGCATTGCTCTACGTTTCCCACAAGTTCGCCGCGCCCGATGCGTTGATCCTGGTCGCGCTTTACTTCATCGTCCTGGAATTTCTGATCATCTGCGCGCTGGCGCTGCTGTTTTCATCATTTTCTTCGCCGCTGCTATCGGCGGTGTTTGCGTTTTCGCTGTTTGTGATCGGCAGCTTCGCCGAGGATCTTCGCGGATTCGCCGGACTCTCGCACGGCTTGATGCGCTGGATCGCGACTGGGGCAGCCTATCTGGTACCCAATTTTTCCGCGCTCAACGTGATCAGCGCGGTCGCGCACCAGCAGCCGCTGGGCGCGCAACTCGTCCTGCATAACACGCTCTACGCACTGTTCTATACGGCGATGACCCTGAGCGGCGCGGTTCTCATCTTCGAACGCAGGAACTTGAAATGAAAACCCGGCGGCAGACCACCATCATCGCCTCGGCCTGCCTGGCCGTTTCGATGACTGCCTCGATACTTGTGTTGCGCGGCATCGACCGGATTCGTCCGCAGGCGACTCTGGAAGACACTCTCTACATTGATTCCCCCACCATGGTGAAGCGGGCCAGCCTCGGGTTTGACGGGCTGATGGCCTGCATCTATTGGACCCGCACCGTGCAGTATTTCGGCCATCGGCACCATGATCACGAACTCACTTACCACCAACTGGCGCCGCTGCTCGAGATCACAACCGCGCTCGACCCGCATCTGCTGCCTGCGTATCAGTTCGGGGCAAGCTTCCTGGCTCCGGCACCGCCGAATGGAGCCGGCGAGCCGGACCGCGCGATTCGCCTCATGGAGTATGGCATCGCGCACAATCCTGATAACTGGCAACTTTATTACAACCTGGGATTCGTGTATTACACCGAACTCCACGACTACAAGAAAGCGGCGGATATTTTTTCGCTCGGAGCGAAACTCCCCAACGCGCACCCGTTCATGAGGATCATGGCAGCGCAGATGGCCGAGCACGCCGGTGAGTACACCACTGCCCGCATGTTGTGGAGCGCGACTCTCGAGACCAGCCGCGAGAAAAATATTCAGGAGAACGCGCTGGATCATCTGCGCGCCATCCAGGTCGATGAAGACGTGACGAACCTGCAGGCAGCGGTGACCCGTTTCGGCGAGCGGACCGGGCGGTTGCCGGCCAGCATGGAGGAACTCGCCACAGCCGAGCACTTGCCCGGTGTTCCCGTCGATCCGGATGGCAATCCGTACCAGCTCACACCCGAGGGCCGCATCCAGCTTCAGAAGCCGGACGACTTTCCTTTCGTTACCAAGGGCCTGCCTCCGGGATATAAACCCTCCGCGTTGCCCAGGTTCCACATCCAGATTCCACAGTAGGGGCGAGCACGCTTCTTTCCCGTATCATGACAAGTTGTCGAGTCATGATTTCTTCTGCCCGACCGCGCATCGTGTCGACCGCCCGCCGCTGGTGGAGCGCTGTTGCCGCGCGTGAGGGCCGCCTGGCCGCGACCCGCGCGTTACTCGCCGGCTTGTGGGGATTTGCTCGCGACTCTACGCCCGAGCGGTTACGCCAGCGCTACGGCGACGCCGATTACGACTGGGATCACCACGTCAATACGACCAGCGCCGCTGTTGGATGGCGTGACCGTCTGCTAGGCGTGTTTCATTCTCCTTACCAGCCCACCGAACCGGCGCTGTTTCAAGCGATGCTCGACGGTCTTCAGGGCACAGCAGGTCTGGATTTCAGGGATTTCACTTTTCTCGATCTCGGCTCCGGCAAGGGACGCACGCTGTTGATGGCCTCCGACTACCCTTTCCGCCGCATTGTCGGCGTAGAGCTGCTACCCGCGCTTCATCAGATCGCGCAGGACAACTTGAGCCGGTACAAAAACAAATCGCAGAAATGCTTTGCACTCGAAGTCATCTGTGCCGACGCGACCACCTTGACGATGCCTGACGAGCCGATGGTTATGTATCTGTTCAATCCCTTCCCGGAAGCGGGACTTCGGCGGGTGATGGCGAATCTGGAATCGAGCTTGCGCGCTCATCCGAGAATGGTGTATGTGCTCTACCACAACCCGCTGCTGGAAACTTTGTTGGGAGAGAATCGGATCCTGCGCAAGATAGGCGGGACGGCTCAGTATGCAATCTTCCGCGGCGAGTAGGCTACGGCGACCAACAAAGCGGCAAGCGTGAAGAAACAGGGTGAAGAAAACAGACTTGAGGAAACGGGAGTGCAGAAAAAAAAGAGGGGCGGACCGGGAAAGTGCCCGCCCCATGCAGCACACGAGGGGTTAAGCTTTTTTCTAGGAACCTTGCTTTTCGAAGACGAATCCGGCCTTCGGGGCGTTCGCCTGTTCTTTCTGTTTGCGATAGGCGCGGGCCACGTCGCCAAGCGGCAGGGGCTGCGAGACCGGGCCGAACTCCCACAGCGGCCGCTCGCCTTGCGCGTAGGTGTATGTATCAGAAGTGCCACCAACGATAGGCTGCTCCGCGGCCATGGCATGCGGCCCGGCGTGCAGCGGGTGGTCAGGCAATTCGACTATCTGAACTTGATTCGGCAGCACCGATCCCGTCTGTGCAAAGGCCGTTGCCGCAAGCAGGACGAACAGAACGAACAGTATGACGAATGTGGTTTTCATGGCGTTTTAATCTCGACTCCACCTGATTAGGAGCGATCTGGATAGTAGCCATCTGGATAAGAGCAACCGCCATACCAACAGAACAGGCTTAACTTTCCTGTATTTACGGAGGGATCAGACAGGATGGTGCAACACTTTGCACATTTATGGCGGGAATCCCGTGGCCCGAGGACCCCGCCAAAACCCTTGCTGGGAGCGGCAAGTCGACATCCGTGATCGCGGATGAGGGCCAACCTCAAAGACACAAGGAAGACTTCCCTGCCTGGCAGTTGCATGCGCCGCGGCTGCGGCGTATGTTTCCGCAAAGTGAAATCGCGACCGAAATGATTGCGCATACTCGAAAGACGCGACCGCCGAGCATGGTCCCGGTTTTCCTATTCTTGGCATTGCTCGCTGGAACTCTACTGCTGGCTGCGCACTTGCAGGCGCAAACCAACTGTGCCGAAGGCAACGGCGTGCTCGATATGGCTCCCCCGAAAACCATTTCGCCGCAGGAACTGATTTCAAAGTTCGGCGCGGAAGAGGCGAAGGTTAAGCAGGCCCGAATGCTTTACACCTACACCCAGGACGTCCTGGTGCAGACTCTAAGCGGCACGTCGGTGGATGGGCAGTTCCACGAGATCACCACGGTTTCCTACGATGCCAAAGGCAAGAGAGTCGAGAAGGTGACTTTCGCCGAGCAGCCGACGTTGCGCGGCATCCAGCTAACGGCCGAAGACATGGACGACATCCGCGTGTTCATGCCGCTGATCCTCACTTCCGACGACCTGCCGCAATATAAGCTGACTTACACGGGACAGCAGCATGTCGATGACCTCGATACCTACGTATTCCTGGTCGAGCCGAAGAAGGAAGAAAAGGACAAGCGGTATTTTCAGGGCCGCATATGGATCGACAATCACGATCTGCAGATAGTGAAGCTGTGCGGAAAAAGCGTGCCGGAACAGATTCGCGCCAAGAAGAATCAGCCGCTAGACCTGCGGCCGACGTTTGTGACTTATCGCCAGCCTGTAGACGGCTACTGGTTCCCGGCGTACACGCGAGTCGATGACACGCTGCACTTCCGGACTCAATCCATACAGGTGCGCGAGATCATCAAACTTACGAGTTACAAGCGGGTGACGGAGCCCGCACCTTAGGGTGCAGGTGCCGGTTCCCAAGGATAGGGGCGCCAAGGCTAGGGTTCAAGGATTCGTAATAGCACTTGCCGTGCGATTCAGTTTTGTGTTGTACTGCTGCCCATGGCCGACGAGAAAAGCAGTAGCAAAAGCACAATTTTGTGGATCGTCACAGTTGTCCTGATTGCGCTGGCGATCTTTCTGTACAAGAAATAAGGCTGTCACGCACCCATCGCTTTTCTCGGGAGCGCTCGCCCCCTGGTCTTTCGACTCGGGCCGGATTTCTGTTGCCAGCGATCGCCTTTGCGCCTTCCTCGGTTATCCCTGCGCCCTTTCCATGCTCCTGAAGATCTTTAGCCAGAGTGCTCCCCTGCACTCTCTTTCCGCATAGGATGTTCAACCGACATCGGGTAAGATACTTCGGCTGCGCCAGAAATGGCGTTGACTGAGACGCCGCCGGCGGCGTCCTGATGAGGTGTGCGATAACGCCATACGATGAATCGCGAATATCACAAAGGTTACAGCCAGGAATTGAACCGGGACATGGAGGCGCTGATCTACGGACATGCGGGCACGCCGCTCTTGGTGTTTCCGACTTCCATGGGCAAATTTTTCGAATATGAAGACCGCGGGATGGTTGGGGTGCTGGCCCCGAAAATTGAGCGCGGCGAACTGCAGGTGTTTTGCCCGGACGGCGTCGATTCCGAGAGTTGGTACAACAAGGGCGCGCATCCGCGGGTGCGGGTGTTGCGACATTTACAGTATGAACGCTATGTTCTGCATGAGTTCCTGCCGTTCATTAAGTGGAAGAATCAGAACTGGCAACTGGCGGTGACGGGATGCAGCTTTGGCGGGTACCATGCGGTGAATTTTGCCATGAAGCATCCGGATGTGGTGACGCATTGCGTGAGCATGAGCGGGGCGTTCGATATCCATCAGTTTCTGGATGGGTATTATGACAACGATTGCTATTTCAATAATCCTCCAGACTACATCCCGAACATGACGGATGACTGGTTTCTGACCCGCTACCGGCAGATGAAGATTGTGCTGGGATCGGCGGACTGGGATATGTGCCTGGACCAGAATGTGAAGCTGTCGGCGATTCTGAATGGGAAAGCGATTCCGCACTGGCTCGACGTTTGGGGCGATAACTCGAAGCATGACTGGCCGCTGTGGCAGAGAATGGCGGCGAAATATTTTTAGGGCGGCGGGCTAGGGGTCGGGGCTAGCGATCAGCGCTAAGGAGATAGACAATGCCTCGTTGGATCCGGTCTCGGAGGGCATTCGCTTTATTCCGCTACTCGGCTTGGGTCGTTGTTTGGATGGGGCTGTTTATGGCTTCCATGATAACGCCCTGGTTCTGGCAAATTGCGGCGATGCCCAAAGGCCTGCTTCTTTTGCGAATCTTAGGTGGCACGCTGGGATTGTTCGGAGGTCCCGCTTCTTTAGTCCTAATATTTGGCATGATGGTCTTTTGTTTCCGTGAAGACAACTCCTCGACTAGCGCTAAAGTATTTTGGGCTGTCTTCGGTTTCTTTACTGCGCCGTTTGGCGCGATGGTCTATTTCTTCAGCGTTTATCGGAAGCAAGTGCGGGCTGAGGGTTACGTTCGAGTCGGTGCGGCGTAGCCGTGAGAATGCCTTGCGGCACCGGTTTTACTTGCAGGGAGTGCAGGGGTCCTTCGACTGCGGTTGCACGCCGCGCTCTGGCGCGTCGTGCAATCCTCGCTCAGGATGACAGTCTAGGAATGGAGAAAGTTTTGTGAGCACTAAGAAGATTGGGATTTTGTTTGGCATGGAGAATACGTTTCCGCCGGCTTTAGTCGAGAAGATCAACGCCATGAACGTTGACGGCGTCGAGGCGGAGTTTGTGAAGATTGGCGGGATTCGGATGGATGAGCCGAAGCAGTATGACGTTATCATCGACCGGATTTCGCAGGATATTGAGTTTTACCGGGCTTATTTGAAGAATGCCGCGCTGCAGGGGACGATCGTGGTGAACAATCCGTTCTGGTGGACGGCGGATGACAAGTTTTTCAATTACGCGCTGGCGCACAAGATGGGCGTGGCGATTCCGCCGACGGTGATTCTGCCGCACAACAAGCATCCCGAGGGGACGACGGATCAGTCGATGCGGAACTTGATGTTTCCGCTCAACTGGCAGGAATTGTTTCACTACGTCGGCTTCCCGGCGTTTCTGAAACCGTATTCCGGCGGCGGATGGAAGCATGTGTATCACGTGCATAATCCGGAGGAATTTTTTCATCATTACAACCAGACGGGGCGGCTATGCATGACGCTGCAGCACGGCGTGGAGTTTGAGGAATATTACCGCTGCTACGTGGTGGGGCAGGAAAAAGTGCACATCATGAAGTACGATCCGCGGGCACCGCATCACGAGCGGTATGTGAAGGGGAATCCGCCGCCGTCGACTCCGGCGCTGAAGGAACGGATAGAGAAGGACGCCCTGGCTTTGTGCCGAGCGCTCGGCTACGACCTGAACACGGTGGAGTTTGCGGTGGAAGGCGGAGTGCCGTATGCCATTGACTTTCTGAATCCGGCACCGGACGCGGAGATTACTTCCGTGGGGCAGGAGAATTTTGACTGGATTGTGAATGCGGTGGCGGAGATGGCGGCGAAGATGGCGACTTCCGGCGAGAATCCAGTGAAAGAGTTGCGGTGGGCGGGGTTTCTGGCGGGAGATTCTGCGAAAGCGAAGAAGAAGGGCGAGCCGGAGTGGGTGGCGGCACGGAAGCGCGGGAAGGGAACGAAGTAAATGGAGGACGAGGTAAAACATAAACGATTTCTGTGAGGCACGGCTCTGGCCTGGGCGCCGTTGCTTCTCATGATGGCCGGCCTGGGCTACTCGTTCCGGGGCATCCCTCAGTCATACGCGACCGGGCTGGCGGCACTGGCTGGCGGTTTTGCGGAGGCATATGTACTAATCGGTCTCGCCGCTACGCTGATCTGCGGAGTAGGCGCGCTGGCGCTGCTGTTTCGTGCATTCTCGCGTGGACATGGCGTGCGCAGCGTCTTTTCAGCGCTTTCCATTTGCATGAGCGGGCTGATGATTCTTTCCTTCTGTTTATCGGTGTGGATGTTCTGGTTCGAGAGTCACAACCGGTTCCGAAGATGAAAACAGGAAAAGCAGCGAAAGACGTAGATGCATATCTGGCGAGAGTGCCGGAACCGGCGCGCGATCTACGTTGAAAAAGATGCGGGCGCTGATTCGGTCGATCGTCCCGGCGGAGACGACTGAAACCATCAGCTACGGAATTCCGACGTTCCGTTACAAGCGTGGGCTGGTGGCTTTTGCGGCGTTCAAGGATCATTGCAGTTTCTTTCCGCTGGGATCGTCGGTGCTCGACTCGTTCAAAGATGAGCTGCAGCCATTTCGCGTTTCGAAAGGGACGCTGCACTTTCCCTTAGACAAGCCATTGCCGGCAGCACTGGTCAAGAAGATTGTGAAGGCGCGGGTGAAGGAGAATCGGGAGTGGGATTGAGGGGCGTTGATATACTGAAAACGTCCGGCGCGGCCCACGTCTCGCAACAAACGCGAGACATGGGGCACCTCGGCGGTGGTCGTGTCGACGACACCCGAGTTCCTCGTGCCGCTGGGAATGACAGGGCTTAAAGAAATTAGGTTATGCGTCCTACTTTCACCATCGGGATTGAAGAGGAATATCAGACTGTAGATCCTGCCACCGGGGATCTGCGGTCGCACATCCATGCCGAGCTTTTGCAGAAAGGAAAGTTGTTGCTGCAGGAGCGGGTGAAGGCCGAGATGCATCAGTCGGTCGTCGAGGTAGGAACTGGGATTTGCCAGAACATCAAGGAAGCCAAGGCGGAAGTGAAGATGCTGCGGCGCGGGATTGTGAAGCTGGCGCGGGAGAACGGTCTGCGGCTGGCGTCGGTGGCGACGCATCCGTTTTCGGATTGGCGGACGCAGGAGATTCATCCCGATGAGCGGTATAAGAATATTGTTGAGGACTTGCAGCTGGTGGCGCGGGCGAATCTGATTTTTGGGCTGCACGTGCATATTGGGATTGAGGATCGCGAGACAGCGATCCAGATGATGAATCATGCGCGCTATTTTCTGCCGCACATTCTGGCGCTGTCGACGAATTCGCCGTTCTGGCTCGGGATGAATACCGGGCTGAAGTCATACCGCTGCAAAGTGTTCGACAAGTTTCCGCGAACAAATATTCCGGATTATTTTCCGAGCTGGGGCGAGTACGAGAATTTCATCAAGCTACTGATCAAGACCAACTGCATCGATAACGCTAAGAAGATCTGGTGGGACATTCGGCCGCATCCATTTTTCAATACGATTGAGTTCCGGGTGTGCGATATTCCGATGCGCGCGGATGAGACGATCGCGATCGCGGCGTTGATCCAGGCGACCGTGGCCAAGCTGCACAAGCTGTACACGGCGAATCAGGGATTCCGCTTGTACCGGCGCGCGCTCATCATGGAGAACAAGTGGCGGGCATCGCGCTACGGACTCGACGGCAAGATGATCGATTTCGGCAAGCAGACCGAAGTGCCGGCGCGAGATTTGATTCATGAATATTTGGAGTTCGTGGACGATGTGGTGGACGAACTGGACTCGCGCGAGGAACTGAGTTATATCCACGAGATTCTCGAGCACGGCAGCGGCGCAGACCGTCAGCTGCGCGTGTTTGCAGAAACTGGAGATTTGAAGAAGGTGGTCGATTACATCATTGAGGAAACGGAAGCGGGGCTCGAGGAAGAACCGGATTCCGTGAGGAAAGTTGGGTGATGGGTAATTCTGCCGACCAAATTAATTCTGTAGAGAAAGTCAAAATCCCCGCCTCGTCCCTTCAAAAAACGGAGAGACAAGGACGGGGCAAGCTTTCTGTGCCTTTCGATCCTGAATACACACCTGGGGCCGTGAATGCGGTGCTCGTTTGTTTGCGCGTGCAGCCCGACGAACAGGTGTGCGTGATTACCGACGAAGCGACGATTGAGATTGCGGCGGCCATTGTGGCTGAACTGGAGAAGCTCGGCGCGCCTTACCACGCCTGGGTTCTGGAGGATCTGGCGCCGCGTCCGCTGCGCGATTTGCCGCGGGCGATTCTGGACGATCTCGAAACTTGCCGGGTGTCGATTTTTGCCGTCCAGGCGCAGACGAATGAGTTGCGCTCGCGCATTCAGATGACCGACGTCGTCAATCGCCGCAAGATTCGCCACGGGCACATGGTGAACATCAACCGACAGATCATGCTGGAGGGGATGCGCGCGGATTTTCAGAAGGTCGACCGGCTCAGCGCCAAGGTGATTGCGATGGTGCGAAAGGCGCGGCAGGTGCGAGCCAAGACCGCGGCGGGAACCGACCTGACGGCGGATCTGAATCAGAATTACAAATGGCTCAAGACCAGCGGGATTATTACGCCGGAGAAATGGGGTAATTTGCCAGGCGGAGAGATCTTTACAACTCCGGGCGAGGTGAATGGGACGTTTGTAATTGATGGCGTAGTGGGCGATTATTTGTGCGCGAAGTTCGGGAACCTGCAGGAAAACCCGCTGACAGTGCGCATGAAAAGCAACCGGCTGACCGAAGCGCATTCGGAGAATCGCGAACTGGAAAATGATTTCTGGAAGTACACGCACACGGACGAAAACAGCGATCGGGTGGGCGAGTTTGCCATTGGGACCAACATCGATTTGAAAGATGTGATTGGGCAGATTTTACAGGACGAGAAATATCCCGGCGTGCATATCGCCTTCGGAAATCCTTACGGGGCGCACACAGGCGCTGAGTGGGACTCCACGACACATATCGACGTTGTGGGGCGGAAATTTAATATCTGGGTGGATGACGAGCAGATTATGCGGGAGGGAAAGTTTTTGGTGGAGGCATAGGCACACCGCGGTCGTGCAGAAAATCCCCTGCCGGGGCGGTTTGAGAGTGAGAGCTACACGGGGTCCTTCGACTTCGCAGGCGTGCCTTAGGGCACGCCTGCTGCGCTCAGGATGACAAAAGATTTTATGATTTCTTCACTGCGAACAAAATTCAACGCGAATTTTACTCCTGAAAAGTATCAGACGTTCCTGCGTCGAGTGGATGACATTTGCGGGACGCACGTGTCGTTCCGGCTGTCGGAGACGCCTTGTTTTTTCCCGAAGGAATTGATTGAGAGGATGGCTCGCGACGGTGCCGAGTTAATTCGGCAGTTGGTGGATGATCCGGCGTATCGCGCGAAAGCGGGTGAGGCGGTGCCGGCGGAGTTCAAGGTGCCGAATGAAGCGGATCATCCCATGTTTGTGCAGGTGGATTTTGGGCTGGTGCGGGATGCTGCGAGTGCGTTGCAGCCGAAGCTGGTCGAACTGCAAGCGTTTCCGTCGTTATATGCGTATCAGGGGCCGCTGGCGGAGACGTACATAGAGGCATACGGACTGCAGGCGTCCGACTTCGGACCTCGGACCTCTGGCGCTGGCGGCGCTCACTCTCGGCTGAAATATTTGTTGAGCGGGTTGGAGACTTCGTCCTATCAAGATTTACTTCGGCGGGCTATTGTGGGCGCTCACGATCCCGAGAATGTGATCTTGATGGAAATTGATCCTCTGCATCAGAAGACGCTGCCGGATTTCCTGCTGACGAAAAAAATGCTCGGCGTGCGGGCCGTGGATATTGTGGACATCAAGAAAGAAGGATCGCACCTGTACTACGAGCGCGGCGGGCACCGCGTTCCCATTCGAAGAATTTACAATCGCGCTATTGTCGATGAGCTCGAACGCAAAAACATCAAACTTAATTTCGACTGGCGCGACGACCTGGATGTGGAGTGGGCAGGGCATCCGAACTGGTATTTCAGGATTTCGAAGTTTTCGATTCCTTACTTGAAGCATGCGTCTGTGCCGAAGACGTGGTTTCTGGACCGGCTGGAAGAAATTCCTTCAGACTTGGAAAACTTCGCGCTCAAGCCACTGTATTCGTTTGCCGGGCTGGGCGTGGTGATCGCGCCCACCAAAGAAGAGATTGCTGCCATTCCCGCGGAGAAGCGCCCGTATTACATTTTGCAGGAGCGAATGCACTTCGAGCCGCTGATCGAAACTCCGTTTGGCACGACGAAAGCCGAGGTGCGTGTGATGTACGTTTGGCTGGACGAACTGACGCCGGTGCTGACGATCATCAGGATGGGCCGCGGTCTGATGATGGGCGTGGATCACAACAAGAACATGGAGTGGGTGGGCGCGTCGGCAGGATTGTACCTGGAAAAAGACTAGCTGGTCCCGCATTTGCGGGTACGATCAGGCGTAGCCTTCTTTCTTCCACGCTTTCCAGTCTTCGCGCACCGCTGCGGCCATCTCTAATGTGGATTGGTGCAGCCACTTCCCTTTTCGCTTTTGCAGGTGGCGAAGAATGGCCTTGCGCGCCGATTTTGTGCCCAGATGAATATTTGCCGTCTCCCATCCCATGGCTCGGAGCAGTCGCGATTCTTCTCCCTGCGCCTTGAGCGTGGCCAGTTCAATGCGTGAGCAGTGCGGGCTCAGGCGCCGAACAATCCAGCGGCCGCGTACCTGCACGAAGGGATCGGGGCAGCGCACGGCGCGGCTAATAATCGCGTGATACAGAATCTCCGACGGCCCCTCGCGCTCCTGCGCCCAATCGCAGGCCGAGGAGACCAGAGCTTTAGCCTCACGGGCGATCCTGCCCCCATGCCAATCGGCGATCGCGACGTAACGGGCGTGCCCCAAACTGCCCAGACCAGCGACACGACGGGTCAGCCGATATCGCAGGTCCGGGGCCGGCATCGCATGCTCGATGGCGTCAATCGCACTGACGGGAACGGGATCTTTCACCGTAATCAGCGCATCCATCTTTGCCCAGAAATGGACGGGATCGCGCAACTCGCTCTCGGCGATCTGGCGCAGCCAGGTGTGATCCTCGCCCAGCACGAAAGGCCGGCCTTGCTCACGCATACTTTCATGGTAACCAGCGAGAATCGCGTCGCAGATATCTTTGTGGGTAAGCGGCAGGTGTCCGGCCTCGGCGGCGAGGTGAGCGCTCACGGCGAGACGAACAAGATCGTTCGCGTAAGCGGCGGGATACGCTTCGTCAAAGTCGTTCACGCCCCAGATCAGGCGGCCCTCAACGTCGCGCCACGTTCCGAAATTTTCCACATGCAGATCGCCAACTGCCAGCACTCGCGGCGCACGCGCAAGGTCCGGACACACTTTCGGCCAGATCTGCGCCCAGCGGTAATAGGTGGCGCGCAGAAAAGGAAATAACGCCGCCTTCATGTTGCTGTGCTTGAAATGAATATCCTTGTTGACCAGGATCGTGCGATGGCAGAGCCAGTCTTCGAACTGGCGGGTCGCCTTGACGACATTCATGGGCGCACGATAGCGGGCTGTGACTCGGAAGTCAAACGAGTCGCGAATCGATGGCAACAGACCGGCCGGTTTGCCGGGAACAAGTCAGGAAAAACTGATGACGAAGATCACGCGCATCCGTGAGCGCGGTCACAGAATTGCATCGGAGATTGGGTTTAAATAAGCACAATTGAATTAGGCCTTCTAGTCATAGGATCGCCCGGCCCCAACCCACAGAACCCCACAAGCCGTTACCCCAGCGGCGGGGGCCGGGCGCTTGAAGGCTCCAACCACTTAAACGTTGGCTTCCGAGCCCTCGCGGAAAACTCTCTGAGCGCCTAAATTTCGTCTGTTAACCAAGCCGAATCACCGAGAACTCGTGTTCCAACCCTCGTGTCCGCGCGGACACAGCGTGTCCTGACGGACACGCGGCCCGCCTTTCAAGATCACGTAAGTGACTCATAAACGAGGCCTTCATGGCTGGCTTCCACCGTGCTCTTGAAAAGGCGCGTCAATGAAGTCCGCGCCGGGCGAAGTCGCAACAACGCCGGGCGGGGATCCGAAGGGAGATTCATTATGCAAATGGCAATCACATTTATAGCGGTGATCGCGGGAATGATTTTTTCGCTGGCGGTGGCGCTGCTGGCGGAAGAACTGATCTTCGGGCAAGTGTTCCGCCTGTTCTTCGCAACCAGCCAAGTGGCTCGGCAGGCGGTCACGGCGAAGCCGGCGCAAGAGCGCTGAGACAGAACGGTCGCAAAGGAGAACGACAATGCTGGCGTTGAGGGATTTGCTGATTGCCGGTGGCCTCGGGATGATTCTCGTGGCTGTGAGCATTTTGCTGTATGACCTGTATCAAGAAGTGCTGTATCGGCGGGCTCTGGCCGCGCCGATCGGAGAAGTTGTAGTGCCACCACGTCCGGAGAATCGCTGGCGGACTGCGCTGGCACTGGCGCTGCTGGCTTGGGGACCGATTGTGCTCGCGCTCAGCATCGTGGTGGTGCCGAGCGGCATGGCGGGCGTGCGACTGAGCCAGATCAGCGGAACTGTGCCCGGCACGCTCTATCCGGGCGTGCATTTCATAACGCCTCTGGTGGAAGATGTCACACTGTTTGACACCCGCGATCAAGTCTTCACCACGGGAATGTCGGAAGATGGAAAAGCGGCGGCCGCCAACGTTTCGGGAAAATCTCAATTGCTCGACGTGCAAGCCAAAGAGGGCCTGACTCTCGGGCTGGCGATTACCGTGCGCTACCGGCTTGACTCGAGGCGGCTTGACTACATTCAGAGCAACCTGCCACGTCCGGTGGAAAGAGAAATTGTTCCTCCTATCGTGGCCAGCGTGTGGCGCGAGTTGGTTCCAAATTACACCGTGCGCGACGTTTTTTCCGCCAAGCGCGAGGAAGTGCGGCAAAGGGCGGCCGGCATGATCACGCAGAAACTCGCAGCCGATGGAATCGTGGTGAAGGAAGTCATGCTGCGCGACATCCAACTGCCGGAGCAGTATGCCCAGGGTCTGGAAACACTGCTGCTGAAGGAACAGGAAAACGACCGCATGGGCGTGGAAACCGAACTGAAGCAAAAGCAAGTAAAGATTGCGGAACTCGAAGCCGAAGCCAACAAAGTGCAGCAGATCAAACAGGCCGAAGGCGAGGCGCAAGTGCATGTCTTACAGGCGAAGGGCGAGGCTGACGCCATGCAATACACGCTTCCCCTGAAACAGAAGCAGATCGAGCAGAGCAAACTGGAAGCCGAGGCTCGCAAGGAAGCAACCATTCAGAATGCGGAGGCGGCAGCCCAGGCCAAAGTTATCGACAGCAAGGCCGAAACCGAGCGCCGGAAAATGCTGGCCGACGCCGAGGCAGATCGAATTCGCGTCACGGCTGCGGCTGACGCCGAGCGCATGCAGAGCGAGGCAGTGATTTTGAAAGAGAATCCGCTGCTGATTAACAAGATCGTGGCCGAGCGGCTCTCAGACAAACTACAGATCATGATGGTGCCGGCCGATGGCAAGTTCTTCTTCGCTAACGACGTGCTGCGCGGCATGGGCATGGCCAGCCAGAGCGCGCCCGCGGAACAACCTCAGGACCAGCCGAGATAGGAAAAATACGTCGGGAAATCCTCACTCTGGCCGCAGAAAACGCGGCCAGGTGGGGCATTCCGACTGGCGTCTGCCCGGCATGAAGTCCAAACGATGAGGCAGCCGGCAACAGACTGTGCAGCGGTGTCCAAACAGTACAGAGGCAGGGGGCCGGTCACATGCGCGAAGCGGTTTATAATCTGGCCATCCCAGACATGGCGAAACACGCCTTACGCCGCACATCCTGCCTCTGCCTTGTGCCCACCCTGTTCGTGATGTTGAGCCTCGCGAACGTCGCGTTTGCCGCCGATTGGAGCGGACCCGAACAGCAACTCGCACGAAAAATTATTGCCGTCACCGGGCCCGGTGCAGTTTCGCTCACGATTGAGAACCGTTCGTCTCTGGGACGGCGCGAAAGCGAGATCATACAGAACGGATTGCACGACACGCTCGAAGGGCTAGGCCTGCGTTTCGGGCCAGCGGATCAGGCAGCCGCCACGGTCACGATTTCACTCTCAGAAAATCTCTCATCCTACGTGTGGGTGGCGCAGATTCAACAGGGCAGCGGAGAAACCGCGGTCGTGATGGTCTCAGTGCCGCGCCCCGAGGGCGTGAGTGCGGCGCGTGATTCCGTGCCCCTTACACTGCGCAAGATTCCTCTCTGGACGCAGGCTGCCGTGATTCTAGACGTCGCCGTGTTGGAAGAGAGCACCATGCCGACGCAGATCGCCGTGCTCGACTCAGAGAAAGTCTCGCTGTACAGAATGGAAGGTGGGAAGTGGATCCAGGAGCAGGCGCTGCCGATCGTCCACGCGAGGCCATGGCCGCGAGATCTGCGGGGGAGATTGATTCCAGGCAGAGATCACTTGTTCGACGTATATCTCCCCGGAGTGATCTGTCAGAGTACGGGTAGCGTGCCGCTCAGCTTGAGTTGTCACGACCGCGACGACCCCTGGCCGCTGGTCGCGGGGACGCTGAACGGTGGCACGATGTCGGTCTTTCCCAGCGCCGGGCTGGCCAACGGCGCTTCGACCGTGGTGCCACAGATGAAAGCATTTTTCGCTTCAACACGAAACTTCTTTACTGGCGTCCTGACTCCTGGAGTGGGCAAGTTCACGACGGTGCTGAAATTTTATTCTGCCGCCCTGCTGCCACGCGATAAGTACAGCTTGTGGCTTTTCGCGGCCACCGACGGTCAAGTCCATTTGATCGACGGAGTGAGCGATCAAGCGGCGAAACTGGCATGGGGTAGCGACCTTACCAGCGTGCGCACCGCTTGCGGTGCAGGCTGGCAAGTGCTGGTCGCAAGTTCTGGAGATGCGGAAGAGGATTCCGTGCGCGCATATGAGTTCCCGGATCGCGATCCGGTCGCGGTGAGCGGGGCGCTGGATTTTCCCGGGGCGATCACTGCATTGTGGACAGAAGCCAAGGGTGACACGGCGGTTGCAATTGCGAAAAATCGAACGACAGGAAACTATGAAGCTTTTCGTTTGGCGCTGGCTTGCAATCAGTAGCATGCTGGCCGCAGGGCTGGCAGCGGCTTTGGCGGCGCAGGCTGAGACGCGGCCGCAATATGGGGGCACTCTGCATATTTCGATGCGCGCGGCGCCGTTGTCGCTCGATCCGGCGGACGCTTCGCAGACGGATTCGTTCGCGCAGAGCAGCGTGACGCTTCTGATGTTCGACACACTGGTCACACTCGATGAAAATGGCGCAGTGCAACCCGCTCTGGCGGTATCGTGGCAGGGCTCAGCCAACAAACAGCATTGGCAGTTTCGGCTGCGGCGCGGAGTCAAGTTTCACGACGGTACAACGCTCACGCCGGAAGTTGCAGCCGCTTCATTACGCGCTGTGAATCCGTCATGGAAAGTATCTGCCGACGCGGATTCGGTGGCCATCGAGCGCGAAGGTGGCGATGTCGATTTGCTCGCCGAGCTTGCTTTGTCACGAAATGCGATTGCGAAGAGGAACTCGGGCAGTCCGCCGGACGGAACTGGACCGTTCTACGTCGCCGACTGGCAACCCGGGAAGAAACTAACCCTGTCTGCTGAAGAAAACTACTGGAGTGGGCGGCCGTTCCTCGACGGCATTGAGATCGAGATGGGCAGAACCTATCGTGATCAAATGACCGCGCTCGAAATGGGCCGAGCCGACCTCGTTGAAATCGCTCCGGAGCAAGTGCACAGAACTTCCTTAGACGCACGGCGGCCGGAGAGTTCGTCTCCGGTCGAGCTAGTCGCGCTAAATTTTGCGCGTGACGCCCAGTCTGCGGAAGAAATGCTTTCGCGCGAGGCGCTGGCGTTGAGTTTGGACCGGGGATCGATGCGCAGCGTTTTGCTGCAAGGCGCAGGACAGCCTGCGGCCAGCATCTTACCTAACTGGATGAGCGGATACGGATTTGTTTTCTCAACAGACGCCGACCTTCCACGGGCTCGGAGTACGCGAGCGCAAGTGCGAACGATTCCCGCCTGGACGCTCGGGTACGACAGCGGCGACCCGGTCGCGCGCTTGCTGGCGGAACGGATTGCGCTAAACGCCCGAGACGCGGGACTGTCGGTACAGCCGACCCCAGCGAGCACCGCCGACATCCGCTTAATGACGATTCCGCTCTTGTCGACTGATCCGTGGATAGTGCTGGCGGATGTGGCCGCGCAAACTGGATTACCCGCCCCCAAGAATGGTGACGAATCGGCCGAAGATCTCTATGCCGCCGAACAAACATTGCTGTCGACAAGGCGGATCATTCCTTTGTTCCATCTGCCGGTCTCGTACGCCGCGACCGCCGCGCTGAAAAGCTGGACGGTGCGGTCCGATGGACGCTGGGATCTAGGGGATGCCTGGTTGGGGAGCGGGAAACCATGATGTTCCGCCGCAAACTGCTGGCCGTGTTTGCGCTGACGGTTTGCCTTTCCGTGGGGGCGGTCGCCGGGCTGGTGCTCGCCGTTATACGGAGTGCATTCGAGAAAGCCGAAGATCAGCGGACGGCGGTGCTGGTCGCTCAGTTTCAGCGCGAGTTCAATCGGCAAGGCGACGACATTGTGCATCAGGTACAGACGATCGCGGGGTCGGAACCGGTCACCGGCATGGCGACTTCACTGAACGGCACGGCGGCCGAGACCGCTGCCTACTTCGATCTCGCCAAGTCGATGGCCGAGAGTCACCAGCTCGATTTTCTGGAATTTGTAGATAGCAATGGAGTCATCATTTCTTCGGCGCAGTGGCCGGCAAAGTTTGGTTATCCCGAGAGTGGATTTGCGGTTCTCGCAGCTGCCGGGGATCGCGATGCATTTCTGAAGCAGGAAGACATGCAGGACTCGACGGCACTCGGTCTCTTTGCCATGCGCGCAACCCGGGTTGGAGACCATCTGATTTATGTCATCGGAGGTCGGCGGCTGGACAAGAACTTTCTTGCCACGCTCGATTTGCCCGCCAATATGCGAGCGCTTCTGTATCAGGTTCGCGGCGATCATTTTTCCGCCGATCAACTCGTTGACCCGGCGGTACCGGGAAGCGCTGCCGCCACGGCTCGTCCGGCAGAGAAGTTCGCCACGCTGATTGAATCGGCACAGAAGTACGATCAGGACACGACAGGGACTGTGCATTGGTCGTCGGATCAGGCGGATGAGGAAGTATTTCACGCGATTCCGCTACGCGGCGTAGGCAGCGGGCACTCGCCGCTGGCGATCCTACTGATCGGTAGTGCGCGCCGGCCCTATGTGGACTTGAAGCGCCACATTACGGCTTCGGCGCTGCTGGTGGGTGCGGGCGGAATTTTACTGGCGATCCTGCTGAGCAGTTGGGCGGCCGCGCGCGTAACGCGTCCAGTGGAACAACTGGCTCGAGCGGCGCACGAAGTTGCCCAGGGAAACTGGAGTACCCATGTAGACGTTCCCGGCGATGATGAACTTTCCCAACTGGCGGAATCGTTCAATCACATGACGGCGGAACTGTTGACCCAGAGAGAACGCCTGTTGCAGAGTGAGCGGGTTGCGGCCTGGCGAGAACTGGCGCGGCGTTTGGCTCATGAGTTGAAGAATCCGCTGTTTCCGCTGCAGTTGACGGTGGAGAACTTAGTGCGGGCACGTACTCAGAATCCAGAACAGTTCGACGAAGTCTTCCAGGAAAGTTCGCGAACCTTGCTGGCCGAGATTGCAAACCTGAAGGCAATCGTTGGGCGCTTCAGCGAGTTCTCGAAGATGCCGCATCCGCAGCTGCAGCCGGTGCAGGTGAATGAGCTATTGCGCGGCGTGATGCAACTGTTCCAGGCGCAGTTGCAGGCGCCGGGACGCGCGCCCATTAAGTGCGAGTTTCAACTAGACGAAAATGCAGCAACCATCGCGGCGGATCCGGAACTATTGCATCGAGCGTTGTCGAATCTAGTGCTCAACGCGATGGACGCCATGCCGAGCGGTGGCACTCTCAGTCTCCGCAGCAGGCGTGAGGACGGCAAAGTTAAGATTGAAGTCGCCGATACCGGCTCCGGTTTGACTCCCGAAGAATGTGCGCGCGTTTTTACTCCTTACTACACCAGCAAGCTCCATGGCACGGGGCTGGGTTTGGCCATTGTGCAATCGGTGGTGAGCGATCACGGCGGCACAATCAGCGTGCAGAGCGAGCCGGGACGCGGAACAACTTTCGTGATTGAGTTGCCGGCGAACGCCACCGCGGCGGCGCGCGTAACTGTCGCTGACCGCAGCGGCGGTCAAGGCTAGAACACTGACCGGGTTGGGTGAGATATCACCGGAAGCAATCCGACGTTGATCGAACCGCAGGGAGGATAATTGGCACTCAAAGCGAATCTGTTGATCGTCGATGACGAAGCCAATACGCTTGCCTCGCTGTCGCGCGCCTTCCGGCTGGCGGGTCACGAGGCCACGGTATGCGACAACGCGGAGAAGGCTTTGGAACTGGCCAAAACCGAACAATTCGATTTGATCCTTTCCGACGTGGTCATGCCCGGCAAAGATGGTCTGACGCTCCTCGAAGAATTGAAGCGGCAGGGAGTCACTGCGCCGGTCGTGATGATGTCGGGGCAAGCTCACATCGAAATGGCGGTCAAGGCGACGCGGTTAGGCGCGCTCGATTTTTTAGAGAAGCCGATCTCATCCGACAAGCTGCTGCTCACGGTGGAGAATGCCCTCAAGCTGCAAAGACTAGAGAGTGAAAACCGGCAGCTCCGGCAGCGGCTGGGCCGGCTTGAAATCGTGTGGAAGGGAGACGCCATGCGCCGGGTCATGGCACAGCTGGAGCGTGTGGCGGCAAGCGAATCGCGCGTGTGCATCTTCGGTGAAACGGGAACAGGGAAAGAACTGGTCGCGCGCACGATTCATGAGCGAAGCGGACGGGCGGCGGGTCCGTTCGTCACATTGAATTGTGCGGCCGTGCCGGCTGAGTTGATCGAGTCAGAACTCTTTGGGCACGAAAAGGGATCGTTCACCGGCGCAACGGGGCGGCACATCGGCAAGTTTGAGCAGGCAGACCAGGGAACGATTTTTCTCGACGAGATCGGCGATATGCCGCTGAACATGCAGGCCAAGCTTCTGCGCGTTTTGGAAGACGGAGAGGTAGAGCGCATCGGCGGCGCCAAGCCGGTCTCGGTCAATGTCCGCGTCGTGACCGCGACCCATCGCAATCTGGAAGCGAGAGTGCACGCCGAACAATTCCGGCAGGACTTATTTCATCGCATCTATGTATTTCCCCTTTCGCTGCCGCCGTTGCGCGACAGGCGTGAAGATATTCCTGCGTTGATCGAGCATTTCGCCGCGCAGGTCTGTTTGCAGAATGGATGGAAACTGGTTCCCTTCACCCCAGAGGCGATGGAGGCGCTGCAGTCGCATCCCTGGCCGGGAAATGTGCGCGAGTTGCGCAACATGGTCGAACGCCTGATGTTGCTTGCGACCGACGGTCAGGTTGATCTGGCCACCGTGCAGACGGCGCTGCCCAAGAAATCCTCTTCGGCGAACAGCGCTTCTCTCGCAACTGGCACTGGCCCGCTCGCCGAGCGAGTGCAGGCGTATGAGCGGGATGTGATCCTTTCAGAACTGAGGCGCAATCAGCACAACATGAGCCTCACCGCGAAAGCGCTTGGCCTGGAGCGCAGTCACCTGTATAAGAAAGCGGAGCAACTCGGGATCGACTTGCGCGCCTTGCGCCGGGAGCAAGAGCCGCAGGACTGACCACGGGTCAATGCTCACAAGACTCCGGAGAGTGCCTTGCCAAGAACAATCTGGATTGCCTGCGTCGCATTTCTTTTTTCCCTTCCCGCCTTCGCAGTCGAACCACCATCACCTCCGATCTACGGAGTGCGCATGCAGCAGGCGTGGATTCCGATGAAAGATGGCGTCCGCCTAGCCGCGACTCTCTATATGCCCGACGGCGCGAAGCCAGAAGAGAAATTTCCCGCCCTGCTGGAATATCTTCCTTATCGCAAGGATGACGGAACCGCGGCTGGAGATTATCCCAGACACACTTATTTTGCGCATCGCGGCTACGTGAGCGTGCGGGTCGACATTCGCGGATTCGGCGCCAGCGAAGGCGTTCCGCCCGAGCGCGAGTATTCCGAACAGGAACAGGAGGATGGCGAACAAGTCATCGCCTGGCTGACGCATCAGCCGTGGTCAAACGGTAACGTCGGCATGTTCGGAATTTCCTGGGGCGGCTTCACGGCGCTGCAAATGGCCATGCGGCATGCGCCGGGACTGAAGGCGATTATCGCGATTTGCGCCACCGCCGAACTATTTCACGATGACGTTCACTACATCGACGGCATGGCGCACATTGATGAATTCGAATTGAATATGGATATGGCCGAAGGCTGGGTGGGCGCGCCCGACTACTCGCTCGACGAAAAAGTGTTGGGGCCGCGCTTTGATTCGCCGCCATGGTCCCTGCTGTATCTGAAACATCAGCATGACGGCCCGTTCTGGCGCGATCGCGTGCGACCGCTGAGCGAGATCACGATTCCGAGTTTTCTCATCGGCGGCCTGCAAGACGGTTATCGCGACAATATTCCCGACATGCTGATGCAGTCGAAGGCCCCGATCAAGGCGATCGTTGGCCCGTGGAACCATTCTTTCCCCAACGACGCTGACTTCGGCCCGCGCGTCGAGTGGCGTGACCAGGCCGTGCGCTGGTTTGACCACTGGCTCAAAGGCCGCGACACCGGCGTTGAGCACGATCCGCGGCTTGTGATTTACATGCAGCACTGGCATCCGCCCGATCCGAATCTGCCGGAAGTTCCCGGCGATTGGCGCCGTGAAGATGTGTGGCCGCCGAAGAGCGCGAAGAATATGACATTCTTCCTGCAGCCGAATCATTCACTCGCTCAGTCGGCGCCGCCAGAGACGATGCACCAACTGAAGTATGTTCCGACCGTCGGCGTCGAGGCCGGCTTCTGGTGGGGCGAACTGCTGAGCGATCCGCGGCCGGTGGATGCATTCAGTCTGGTTTATGATTCGGCGCCCCTGGAACAGGACTTCGCGATTCTCGGGCGTCCGCACGCCCTGCTCCGAGCTTCGGCCACTGCTCCTCTCGCCGATTGGTTCACGCGACTTTCCGATATAGCCCCCGACGGAACCGTTACGCAAATCACAGGCGCGGGAATTAATGGTGCGCAGAGAGACTCGATGACCGAGCCGCGCGATCTCGAGCCGGATAAAATATATCCGCTCGATATCAAAATGCATTTGACCTCGTGGGTGTTCCCGAAGGGGCATCGCATTCGCGTAGCGATTTCGAACGCGCTGTGGCCGATGATCCTGCCGACGCCCTACTCAATGACGACATCTCTCGAACTCGGCGGCAGCGCCGGGTCGCGGTTGGTCTTGCCGATCGTACCGGTGCACGGCGAGAAAGCACCGGACTTTTCTCCGCCCCAACCGATGGAAGAGCGGTCTGACATCAAGAGCATGGGATTTCCCTGGCCCGGCGACTGGACGGTCGAGCGCGACGAAGCGCGGCAGAAAACAACCGTGCACTGGAAAGGCAAAGATGGATACGAGTTTCCCTGGGGAGCGGAAAACGATTTTGAGAGTCTCACCTACCAAGGCGACGATGCGCATCCGGAAACTTCGTCGGTGCAGGGCGAGGCGGAAAGCGTTTTCGCGCTGAAAGGCCGCACACTGGTATGGCGCGGGCATCTGCTCGTGACAACCGACCAGAAGAATTTTTATTACAAGTACACGCGGGAATTATTGAAAGACGGCCAGATGCTGAAGTCGAAAACCTGGCAAGAAACGATTCCTCGCGACCATCAGTAGACGTTGCAAGCAACGTGTCGACTACTATCTCATCGATGACGGGACTCACCGTTTGTAGATCTTCCCGTCTTTCATCACGAACGGAACATCCTCCAGCAAGCGGATATCTGCGAGCGGATCGCCGGAAACGGCGATGATGTCGGCGTACTTGCCGGGCTTGATCGATCCAATCTCGGTCGAATGACCCAGCAGGTCGGCCGCGTTGCTGGTTGCGGCCTGGATGGCCTGCATCGGGGTCATCCCGTACTTCACCATAAACGCGAATTGCTTCCCGCTGGTGCCGTAGGCGCAGACTCCAGCATCGGTGCCAAACGACATTTTTGCCCCGGCGGCGACCGCCTTGCGAAAATTGTCACGCTGAATCTGTCCGAGGTGGGCGTCATGCTCAAGGAAATCCTTAGGCATATTTCCGGCTTTTCCTTCCGCCTGAATGCACTCCTCATCGTAAATGTCCATGTCGAGGTACGTGCCGTGCTGCTTCGCCAAGGCGATGCCTTCGTCATCAATCATCGAAGCGTGCTCAACCGAGGCCACTCCGGCGCGGATGGCGTTTTTGATGCCCTCGGGCGAATGGGCATGAGACTCAACCCGCAACCCGAAATGGCTGGCCTCGTCGACAGCGGCTGCAAGTTCCTCCGGCGTGAATTCCTGTGACTTGGGATTGCTTCCGTGGGTCAACACGGCGCCGCTCGACAGAACCTTGATGTGATCGACGCCGTCGTGCGCAAGCTTGCGTATCACCTGACGCACTTCCCATGGGCTGTTGGCTTCCCCGTAGTGCAAATCCCAGGGAAGCTGAATGTCGGGTGCGAGGCCGGTCAGTGCGCCCGCCCCGCCGGTGATGGTCACATACGCTCCGGCCACGAACATGCGCGGACCAATGATGTCGCCACGGTTGATGGCGTCGCGCAGCGCGACATCGCCCAACGCACGGTAGGTGCCGACATCACGAACAGTTGTGAATCCGGATTCGAGCATGACGCGCGCGTTGGGCACGGATTCAAGCACAACCTGCTGCCCCGTCTTCTTGAAGGCGCCCATCGGGTCACCTTCGTGGGCGCCATCGGCGAGGTGCGTGTGGCAGTCGATGAGGCCGGGGAGGACGGTCATCTTGCTGAGGTCAACGACCGTCGTATTCGGCGGAATCTCAATTCCCTTCCCGACTTTCTCGATCTTATTATCGCGAATCAGAATAATTTGATCGGCGAGTACTGTGCCCGAATCCGGATCAATGAGTCTTCCGGCGCGAATGGCGGTGACCTGTGCGGGAACCTGGGCTGGCGACATTCCGGCGAAAACACAGCATGCTGCGATCAGAGCAAGAATATGTTTCATGATCACCTTTCGTTCCAGAATCACAAGCCTTAATCGGCGGCAGCCTGGAATGGTGATGAGCTCGCCTTTAAGTCCGCGGCCAGCAGGCGATGAAACAGTTGCTCGCCCGCTTCGCGGCGTACGGAAAGGCGTCCGGCTCCGTAGGCGCGGGACTTCAGGCCCCTCTGCACGTCTTCGCAAATGCCGAGGTCTTCGTCCTGCACCCGATTGCCCACGTTCACTGACTCGGTGTTGTAGTCGCGGCGTGACTCGCTCACAT
Organism: uncultured Acidobacteriaceae bacterium; assembly: GCA_963739125.1. Classification (GTDB taxonomy): domain Bacteria; phylum Acidobacteriota; class Terriglobia; order Terriglobales; family Acidobacteriaceae; genus Sulfotelmatobacter. Next base: position 101,726 of record CAVTZD010000001.1, read on the forward strand.
CGCTGAAATAGAAATCGAAAATCACGGTGCAGTGGTCTGCGTCGACGGGAATGACATAGTTCGTGTCCATGTATCCCTCGTAGCAGTTGATCATGAGATTGGGATACTGCCAGAAATACCATGCGCGGTCGCCCTTGCGCGTGGCTCCGGTGGCCGCGTCTTCATTTGAGGAAACCATCGGACTTGACTGCAGGCAATATCGATCTTCGTTTTCGATGGTGTACTGCTTGTAATCGAGCACCGAGTTGAGCCCCTTGTGCAGATGGGGAACGTGATATCCGCCGTCGAGGTAGTTATCGACGTAGACCTTCCAGTTGCAGCGGATGTCATAGCTCCGGCGATCGAAGTAGTGCATCTTGCTGATGCCGAGAGGAGCGACGCGCCTTACCAGTCCGCCTAGAAATTGCGGCAAAGGCTCCGCCTGCGGATCGAGGTTCACGAAGACGAAGCACTCCCAGGTTTCGACGCGGATGGGGACCAGGCCATTCTGAGCGCGGTCGAAATTCTCAACGCCTTCGAATTCGGGCATGCCCTTGAGCGAGCCGTCGAGACCATACTTCCAGCCGTGATACGGGCATTGCAGAATTTGCGCAACACCGCAGGGCTCGATAACAACCGCAGCGGCGTGATGCCGGCACACGTTGTAGAAGGCGCGAAGAACGCCGTCGCCGCTGCGCACCACCACGACCGGTTCTCCCGCAAGCCGCGTGGTCACGAATTGTCCGGGATTCTGTAATTGCTCCGTGCGAGCCACGAGTTGCCACGTCTTGCTGAAGACGTTGAGCCGCTCCAGTTCCGCGATCCGCAGATCGACGTACCAGGCTGCGGGTATGGTTGAGGCTTCGGCTAGCGGCGCGCGATCGTTATAACTGGCGAGAATCTGTTCGACGGAAGCTTGCATGTTCGTCTCTCGAATAGAAGTCGACATTCAGGCCTGAACACTGCCGAGGTTCTATTCTCGGCATTCAGTTCACAACATTTTACCGGCGGATTTCACGCCGCGCTGACGCACGACCATTGGGCGACGGATTCGCATCCGAACCGATCGCCCGCTTCAGCACGGCAAGAAATTGCTGAATTCTCGCTTCCTTTTTTTCCGCAGCTTCGCCCTGCCGGCGGAAAAGGCCGGGATCGAGTTCGGCAGTGAGCAGCGCGTCCTGAAATCTTTCCATCATCCAGTCGAGAATGGAAACGATCATTTCAAGATCCATGTCTTTGCGCAGTTCACGGCGTTCCAGTCCGAAGCGGACAAATCCCACGGTGCCGTAAGGATCTTCCGTGATCAGAAAGCGGTTGATCTCGCGCTTCAAAACCAGGTCGGTCCCGTAGTTGCCAAGCAGCGAAATGCGATAGGGAATCCAATCTTCGCGAACCAGGTGCTCGGTGCGCACCAGCCAATAGCGCAGCACGTCGAAAAAGCCGGCGCTGCGGATTTCCGTGGGCGCGTCCAGATATTTCGGAAAGGACCGGACGGCGCGTTTGTACACTTCGAAGAACAATCCGTCCTTGCTGCCGAAGTGCTGGAAGATCGACCCTTTGGCAATGCCGAGCGCAATGGCGATATCGCCTACGCGCGCCTCGTGATAACCGCGCTCGGCGAAGTGCGACGTCGCCGCTTCAATGATGCGCGCCCGCTTGGCCTCGGAACGAGGACGAGGTGGCGGATGATCCTGATAGAGCGGCGGAGCGGCGCGATTGCTGGCAATTCCCGGCATAGAAATGACTATTAGTCACTGGAGCTTACATCAGAGAGAGCTGGATTTCAATTTCATTTTTATTGACCGATACGATAATGTAAGTACCGTCATTATCCTGGTGATGACTTTAAGTCAGGGTACGAATGAGTCCCAGCGCAACAGCCCGCGGCGGAACAGTCTACGACGCAATCGTGATCGGCGCCGGGCACAACGGTCTCACTGCGGCTGCGTATCTGGCCCGCGGCGGCTTGTCGACGCTTGTGCTCGAACGCCGCGAGATTGTCGGCGGTTGTTGCGTGACGGAAGAAATTGCGCCCGGTTGCCGCGTCTCAACCACATCTTATATCGCCAGCATGCTGCGGCCGGAGGTGATTTCAGACCTGCGCCTCGCCGACCATGGTCTCCGCATGATCCCTTGTGATCCGGCGATCCAGGTTCCCTTTCCCGATGGCCACGTGGTGCCCTGGTGGGCGGATCGCGAGCGGGCTCGGCAGGAATTTTCGAAGATATCCGCAAAAGATGCAGCGCGGTTTGTGCAAATCGACGATCAACTGAAAAAGTTGGCTCGTTACTTGCAGCCATTTTTTCTGGAGCCTCCGCCGGAGGTCGACGCCACAACCGTGAGGGGTTGGACCGACCTGTTTCGCGTGGGCAAGCGCTTTCGCGGAATCTCAAGCGCTGAAATTTCGCAACTGGTCGCGTTTCTCACGGGCAGCCTGGGAGAGTTTCTCGATCAGAACTATGAGTCCGAAAAAATAAAGACCATGTTTCTGGCGAACAACATTTACGGGAAACATGGCGGGCCATATCAGCCAGGAACGGCGATCGGGCTGCTGTTTCATCTGCTCAGTGGCGGCGAACACGAACTGCAGGGCTTCTACGGTCACGTCATGGGCGGCATGGGGTCGATCACTCAAGCGCTGGCCGCCGCGGGCAAGAAGGTGGGAGTCGAGATTCGCACCGCGTCGTCTGTGTCGCAGATCGATGTGCGCAACGGCCGCGCGCGCGGCGTTGTGCTCGAAGATGGCACGGAACTGCGGGCGCGAATGGTGCTCTCCAATGCAGACCCTAAGCGAACATTTCTGGGTCTGCTCGATGCGAAAGATCTGCCGGAGGACTTTCTCTCGTCGGTGCGCGGAATCAAAATGGCGGGACCGTGCGCGAAAGTGAATATGGTGCTCTCCGAAGAGCCGCGATTCACCGGCACTTCGCCCACCGCGACGCCGCTCGAGCGTACCTTCTACACGCTGGTTCCATCGCTCGAGTTTGCCGAACGATGCTACGACATCGCCAAGTTTGGCGAGATCCCCGAAGAGTTGTGGGTCGACTGCGTCGTCTCTTCAAACGCGGATGATTCGCTGGCGCCCGCAGGAAAACATATTCTGACCTGCTTTGTGCAGTATGTGCCCTACCACCTGCGCGAAGGCAATTGGGATGCGAAGCGCGAATTGCTTGGCGATCGCGTTGTAAAAAAGATCGCGGAATATGCGCCGAATGTGCCGGAAGCGATCGTGGCGCGGCAGGTTCTGACTCCGCTCGACCTGGAACGAACTTATGGGTTGACCGAAGGCAACATTTTTCACGGCGATTTGCGGCTCGAGCAGCTCTTCTTTATGCGCCCGGTACCAGGGTGGTCGCAGTACCGCACACCGGTCGCCGGGTTGTATCTTTGCGGAGCGGGCGCGCATCCGGGAGGAGGCGTGACCGGGGCGCCGGGCCGCAATGCTGCGTATCAGGCGCTGCGCGACTGGAAGAAAGGGCGATTGCAGGGGGCGGCAGCGTGAGTTCTGCGAACGGCAATTCCAATTCGATTTCGGGTACCGCCGACGTCGTAATTCTGGGCGCGGGCGTCATGGGAGCGTCGATTGCCTTCCAACTTGCGCGCCGAAACGCCGGAAGAATTGTTGTGATCGAGAAAGACCACGTCGGGCGCGGCGCCAGCGGCCGATCGTCTGCGCTGATTCGCATGCACTACAGCTTTCCGCTGGAAGTGCAACTCGCCTTGGTAAGTTTGCGTATGTTCGAGAACTGGCAGGAAGTCGTCGGCCAGCCGGGGGACTTTCGCAAGACCGGGTTCGTGCGCATCGTGCATCCAAACGAGACCGCGCGGCTGAAGCAGAATATCGAGATGCAACGGCGCCTGGGCGCGAAGGTCGAACTCATCGACCGTCAGCAACTGCGCGAACTTGAGCAGGACTGGAATGTAGACGATGTCGAACTGGCAGCTTACGAGCCGGACTCCGGGTATGGCGACGGCGCCGGCGTGGCGGGGGATTTTCTCACTGCCGCTCGCGAGCTGGGCGTGGAATATTTCTCGCGAACACACGCGACCATCTTTTCAGTTGAGGCCGGACGAATTCGCGGCATCGTTACCAACCGAGGAACGATCTCGGCTCCAGTCGTCGTCGCGGCGACCGGCCCATGGACGCGCCCACTGTTTCAGCAAGTTGGATACGACTTTCCGATCGAGTGTGAGTTTCATCAGGTCGCGATTCTGCGAAACGCTCCGGACATGAAAGGCGGCGGCTGTGCCTGCATTGACTCCGCTACGGCGACTTATTTCCGTTCCGACGCCAATGACAAATTTTTGGTCGGCGATTTTTACGGAAAGCGGCCAGTCGATCCGGACGATTTTCCGCAGCACGCCTCCGACGAATCGCTCGAAGACATGATCGAGCGTGCCAGTCGTCGCGTTCCAAAACTTGCCCGCGCCGAAGTCATGCGCGGTGTCACCGGCGTCTATGACATGACTCCCGACTCGCGGCCCCTGTTGGGCGAGGTCGCAGGCGCCAGCGGCTTGTATGTGTGTGCAGGATTCTCCGGCATGGGTTTCAAGATTTCACCGGCGATCGGGCTCATGATGAGCGAACTGGTGCTCGACGGCGACGGCAAGACTGTCGACATCAGCGCCTTCCGCCCGAACCGCTTCGCCGAGAAGCAACCCATCAAGGCTGAATACGAGTACGTAGACGACTAAGAACAACGAATCACTCTGAGGAGCGCGCATGAAAAAGAAAGGCATTCTCGAACGTTTGAAAGACGGCCCCGTGCTTGGCGATGGCGGCTATTTGCTGGAACTTGAAAAACGGGGATGGGTCCGCGCGGGTCCGTTTACGCCGGAAGTTGCGCTTCTTTATCCAGACGCACTGCGCGAGCTGCACGTCGAGTTTCGCGAAGCCGGCGCCGAAGTGCTGCAAGCGCTCACGTTCTATGCCAGTCGCGACAAGCTGGCTACGGTCGGCCTGGAGAACCGCCTGGAAGAGCTGAACCGCGCGGCCGTCCGTGTGGCGAAAGAAGTCGCCGGCGATCAATGTCTGGTGGCAGGCAACCTCAGCCTGACATGGATGTACGAGCCCGGCAGCCCCTCTGCTGCGGATCGAGTCCGCAAGACATTCGACGAACAACTGGCGGTTCAGGTGGATGAGGGCGTCGACTTTATCATCGGCGAAACTTTTTCTTTCTTGGGCGAGGCGCTGATCGCCGTGGAGCGTGCCAAGAAAACGGGACTGCCGACGATGGTCACGATCTGCTTCGAGAATAAAGACGAAACGGCCGAAGGCAACAGCGCCGCCGATGCCGCCAAGGCCTTGTTTGACGCGGGCGCTGACATTGTTGGCATGAACTGTCTGCGCCCGCCGGAACACATTCTGGGCCCGATGGAGCAGATGCGCAAAGCGGTCTCGGGGTATCTTGCCTGTCAGCCGGTCGCCTACCGCACGCCAAAAGCGAAACCGGATTTCACCAGCCTTCCGGAATTTCCCTACGCTCTCGATCCACTGCAGTTGACGCGTAAGGAAATGGCCGACTACGCCGTCGAGGCCCGCGATTTGGGCATCAACTTCATCGGAGCCTGCTGCGGAACCGTGGCCATGCACATCCGCGAAATGGCGCGAGTTCTCGGCAAGCTGCCGGAAGATTCGCGAATCTGGAAAAGAGGCGGAGAGAAGCCGATGTCAGCCTACGAGTATTACGATCACGACAAGGTGAAAGCAGAAACCGCAAAGTAGACAGCGTTCGTAAAAGCCGGCGTGGGCCCTGTTAGCAGCAGGGCCCCGATTTTTGCTCAGACAAACGCTGTCGTCGCGCAACGCGCTACTACCCAACTTTTCGTATGTCCGGCTCCACGGCATGCACCAGGGGCATGTCGACCAGGTGTTCGCTAACGAACCAGACCTGCAATTCGTTAGTGCGAAGAACATCACTCACTATCAGGTCGTTGGTCCCATCATCGCCCAGTTCAGAGGCGCGCCGCGCCAATTCACGGCAGTGTCCAATGATGATCTGGTGCGCATCCAGGAGCCGCGAAATCTGAACCGGAACCTCTTCCCTTCCCCGCGGCGGCCGCTCGATGCGCGTGGTTTCGGCGACGTCGGCAGCCATGGCGATCGAAATTCCGCCGAGCAACTGAATGCGCTCCGCGATCGTGTCGACGATCTCGTCTTGCTCTTCATAGTGCTTATCGAACAACAGATGCAGTTGATAAAACGTCGGCCCTGCGACTTGCCAGTGTGATTTCTTGTAGAGATCCCTCAACGTCATCGTATCGGCGAGCAACAGGTTCAGTTGCTCAGTCATTTCGAGGCGCACGGGTTCTTCCAACAAAAGAGGGAGCCCATGAGAAACCGTGCCGTAGGCTTGGATTTCGGCAGCGCGCTGGTGAAGTCTTGGTTGAGAATTGATGGCGGCTTGCTGGCTGGCAGAGACGCTCTTCTTTGACATGCAGGTACCCTCCCGTGGTTCGGCGCGCAATCATAGCGGACATTTCCAAGCGAGCCGACCCTTCCTCAACTTGGATGCCTCGGTTGAAGGGAGGATGCCGCCGTTTTTCTATAGTCGAGTCATTCCTGGGCCCTCAGGCGCCGGCACAAGAAACAATATTGGCCGGAACAATATCTGCAGGAAAAGAGCTTGTAGTCGCTTCGCGACGCCCGACGTCTGCGGGCTCACCTCGATTCGACAAGGCTCGACTGGCAGCGCGCAATTTAAGGAACTCACGTAGTTGCTGTCTGAAGAGTCAGACGTGAATTTTCCACGAACGCACTTCTTCGAACATTGGCAACGGCGGGGTAGTGGCGCAAGTTTGAAACAACCGTGAACCACTGCCGACTCCGGCCTCCGTTTGACGGTCTTCGACGCGATTGTTATGATTCCAGTGCGGGGTGGAGCAGTCTGGTAGCTCGTTGGGCTCATAACCCAAAGGTCGGTGGTTCAAATCCACCCCCCGCAACCAACCTCTCCTACCTGTCTTTCCAATAGCTTACAAACCTCCGTGACTTTCGTGTCCTGTTCTTGTCCTGTCCCTGAGTGGTACACCGCCCGGTGTGCTATAATAAAGAAGTAAAAGCAAGGAAAAAGGAAAAACGGAGGGAATCCGATGATTTTGTATAAGCGACATAAACAAGGCTGTCAGTACCGCGCCGGGAGCGGCAAGGACAGAAACCAAGCTCACCGTTGCAAGTGTTCCGTGTGGGTTGAGTGGAATACCAACGGCAAGCAAAACAGACACCCTGTCAGGGACGCGGCGGGACAACCTACCTCGTCATGGTCCGAGGCGGAAAAGCTCGCCGGACGCAACACGGAGACAACTGGCAATCCCGCCGTCGCTCCGAAAGGCGCGGACGCGGTGACGGTTGAGAAAGCAATCAAGCTCTTTCTTGAAAGCAAGCAAGGCGAGGACCTCTCGCACAACACTATCGTCAAGCACAAGCTGACGCTCCGCCGCCTGAAAGAGTATTGTGACGGCGAGGGAATCACGCTCCTCGCGGACGTGACGCTCCCGGTCCTCGCGTCCTGGCGTGCCGGTTGGACCTACAAGGCTCCTATTGCAAAGCGAAATAATCAAGAGCGCGTTCGAGCCTTTTTTCGCTTCTGTCTGGACGGCGAGCTAATCTCAAAGAATCCCGCCGTAAAGCTCTCGAAAATCCAAGTCAAGGACAACGAGAAAGATAACGTCAAAGCACATGTGCAATCCGTGCTCAAAGTTGAAAACAACATCGTTAGCACCAATATGCCATTGGCTGAGAAAATCGCCCGGCTCAATATCAGGAGTCCCCTCCATGCCCGAAACGTACCTCACAGCCCAACCGCTCAACGGAGGCAGACCGTGAATCGGGACACGAAACGTAGGAATCTTGGAATGAAACATCTCAACGTTTTTCATGTTGTCGCCTTTCCAAGAATAACATAGGGGGCGAATGGTAGGCGAATATCGGAGAAGTTTACTTTCCCGGCTGAAAACTTTGCCAGACGCGGACGGCAAGGCTCTTGGACACCGAAACGCTCAAAGCGGCTCGTGCGCGTGCTTCGGAGCCGGGACGCGAGAGACACGAGGGTCCGGCCTGGACAGCATGTAGGCAACCGCCGCTAGGACCTTGCCTTGCGTCCCGTACTCACGCGAGAGCGCCTCAATGAGCGAGACGGTCCGAGGCGGGAGCTTGTAGGTCTTGCCGGTCACCGGCGAATCAAGGATAGCGGACATTGCATTGTTTGGGACCGCCCATCCTACTTTGTTCCACAAAAGCTCAACCGCAACCTGTATTGCTCGTGATTGCTGTCCGTGAATCTTCCCGGCTCTCTCGATAATCTCTAGCGCCGCCTCGGGGAGCTTGTACCGCTTGGCGAGATTGCGGCTCTCGTCTTTGAGCTTGTTGAGGCGGCGGGTTTCGTTTTTCATCGGTGCCGCGATTCTAGCATCGGGGCAAAAATTAGCGGCAACAGTACAGCCTTGGCATTCCCGCCAATTAGTGTCCCAGCGCTTTGTCTTTTGTTCTCTTTTACCTGCTACACCGCGCTCACGATTGTCAACCACAGCCGTGATTATTGCCCAACTTTATCAAGGCGCTTTTGGCATGTATTCCGAGTGGCTCCGTATGGCATTGCGGTAAAGCAAAATTATATTCTAAATAAATTGTTGGTATCTTGTTTGTATTCATGTTATTACACGGATATAGAATTTAACAATGCTTTACTGCAATGCCACCCGGAGCCACTTGGAGCGGGGGCGGATAGACATTAAGCGGCGAGCTTGAATGGCATCCCTCTGTACGCAAAATATTCTTGAAATCCACAGCCGCGTTTATGTTATCTTGTCCGAAAGGTGGTGACACATGAGCGATAAACTGACCGCCGCAATTGAGGAGTTGCAATCTCATTTGGAGCAACAACTACAAGAGGCGTCGGACACAAAGAAAACGATAAACGCCCTTCGCAAACGAATGGGGCTGGAAGCTCTGTACTCGGACGTTTCCGTGGAACAAGTTGGAGCTTTGCGCCGAGACCAGTTTTACGGAAAGCCGCTGGCGACAGCGGCACAGGAATACCTGGAGCGCCGAAAGCAAGCATGTCCGGCAGACGAGATTATGACGGGTCTTGAGCAGGGCGGGTTTGACTTCGATGCGACAGGATGGAAGGAAAAAGACCGTCTCCGAATGCTCGCAATCTCGCTTGCGAAGAACAACACGAAGTTTCACAAGCTGCCCAATAACACGTTCGGTCTTCTCTCGTGGTATGACCAAGCCACCCTTAACAAGCGCCCTAAAGAGGAGCGCGGAAAGCAAAACGGCTCGGTTGAGGTTGAGAAGGACGAAGAAAAGGCAGCCGACGAAGCTTCCGCTTGAAAAAGAGCGGAGGGAACTTGAAAGGATGTGATGCCGTGAGAAGGGATATTAGCCAGACGCTACCGAACGGGCTTACCGTGGTTGCTGGCGATAACAGAAAGGCTCGACCGTCAGAAACTCTTTAGCCGGAGAACGCTGACGGTCAAGCCGTGGTGAGCCACTCTGATAACAGAGCGCACATTTTTCTTGTGCAGTTCCATAATACAACGTTTGTCTACCTCTCGGCGTGGCAGTTTTGTGTGGATGCGACCGCAACCTGCTAGACTTCTACGCGATGACTGAACTGATTTGGAAAGGCAAATATGTTGACGGAAAACGGAAGAGTCCCGTCCGCGTCGCGTTGCCGTTTCAGACAATTGAGACGGTCAACGAGAGTGCTGCCGACCGCCGTCGAACTCTCGAATTGTTCGCGGCAGGCAGGTCTTCGGACTGGCGTAACCGCTTGGTTTGGGGTGACAAGAAATATGTATTGCCATCACTCATGCCGGAGTTCTCGGGCAAAGTAAATCTGATTTACATTGACCCTCCGTTCGACACCGGGCAGGACTTTTCTTATACGGCAACGATTCCAGATACTTCAGAGATTGAAGAAGATGAAACTTCTTTTCTTAAGCGACCCTCTATTTTGGAGCAAAAAGCATACCGAGACACCTGGGGTGTGACTCCAGCAGAAAGAGATTCTGGAATAAGTTCTCTCGACAAATATCTGAAGTGGTTTTACGAAACCTGCTTTCTGCTTCGGGACTTGCTTGCAGAAGACGGCTGCATGTATGTGCATCTGGATTGGCGCATGGCTCATTATGCCAAACTGGTCCTCGATGAAGTGTTTGGTCCCGACAAGTTTCTAAACAATGTTGTGTGGGAATATCAAACGCGGCATTCTTCCGACCGCTTTTGGAACCGGAAACACGACGACCTTCTGCTTTATCGGAATTCCGACCGATGGACATTCAACTGGAAAGACGAAGATGTAATGCAAAAACTGTCGCCGGTCACCATTGCGAAGTACAAGTGGAAAGATGAAAAGGGTTCGTACAGGCTGAGCGGTCGTTTCTTGAAGGGCAGTCCCATAAAGGGCGCTAAGGACGTTGACCCAGAGTGGGAGAAGAATCGACCCGAACTAGTCGTCCGAGACTACCTACGACCGGGCATGCCTCCTAATGATTCGTTTTTTATCCCCATCGAGAATCAGTCTTCGTCTGACCGTACGGACTATCCAACTCAAAAGCCGACAGCCCTTCTTCGCAAGTTAATTAAGGCTTCCTCAAATGAGGACGACCTCGTCCTTGACTGCTTTGTCGGCAGCGGCACAACTGCCGCTGTTGCTGAAGCATTGAACCGTCGCTGGATTGCTTGCGACCTCAGCCGATTCTCTATCCACACAACACGGAAAAGACTACTGGGCGCTGTGAATCTGAAACCATTCGTTGTGCAGAATTTGGGCAAATACGAACGTCAGGTTTGGCAAGTAGCAGAGTTCCCGGCGAATGGAACAGACCAACTGGAAGAGCAGCGACAGCGTGAATCAGCTTACCGACGATTCATCCTCGACCTTTACCATGCGACCTCAATTTCGGGGCATACATGGTTGCATGGAGTTAAGTCGGGACGGATGGTACACATTGGCGCGGTAGATGCCCCTGTAACTCTGAGTGATGTTAAGGCAATTGCCAGAGAGGTATGGAAATTGGCAGGTAGTGGCAAAACCGCAGGCAAGGCTGCTGCGGACGTACTTGGATGGGACTTTGCTTTCGAGCTAAACGAGACTGCCCGACAGGTCGCCGCCGAGTCCCGCGTTGATGTTTCTTTCAGAAGAATTCCCCGCGAAACATTAGAGAAGAAGGCCGAAGACCAAGGCGACGTTAGATTCTTTGAGTTGGGTGCGCTATCTGTTGAGCCAAAACAGAGGCAGAGAGAACTGGTTCTGAGACTCACAGACTTCGTAATCCCGATTGACGACGTACCCGAGGAAGCCCGGAAGGCGATTAAGCACTGGCGACAGATGATTGACTACTGGGCCGTGGACTGGAATTTCAAAGGGGACACATTCCACAACCAGTGGCAGTCGTATCGAGCACCACGAGGCGGTGTTGTTGCTCATCATGCGTGAGTTGATTGGCTCCGCGTTCGCTTTGGGGAGACCGATTGTTGAGGGAATGTATCGCGCCCTTTGGCTCAACGTCTGTGCTACGGACGAGGAGCTAAACAGATTCATTGAAAAGGACGAGATAAAACTCACGCTTGCGGAGATGGCAGAAGCGATTGACCCGGCGCACAACTCGGGAGATTTATTCCAAGATTTGAAAAAGCGCTCTTGGAAGGCTCTCAACAGCTACACTCATACCGGCATGTTGCAACTCGGACGCCGTTTCACCGGACACGAGGTAGTCAACTCCTACAGCGAGGGTGAGATTTACGAGATGACCACCACAATGACAACGTGCGTGCTCATTGTCATTTCCAGATTCCTAGCAAAGCAGGCACACCCGGACGATGCAAAAGCGATTGACGCCTTGGTCGAGACCTACGGTCCGGTAGCTGACGGTAAAAAGGCTTAGGATGCCGACTGACATCAAAATGCGGCTGGACTTTGTAACAGGGAGTGACGTTCGCTCATTCTCCGAATCTGTGACCGATGAGCGCCAGGAAACCGACGAACATAAAGAAAATCTCGCACGCGAGTTGTTTGCTGAGTTGCGAAAAGCTGTTTCATTTCAGGACTTGAAAAACCCTCTGCCTGCCTTGGGGCAGTCTTTATTGGAATCACCGCCGTCAGCAGCCATCACCCCGACGGGAGCGATGGCATTCATTGACATCTTCAACCGCCCTAGCAGGCTGCTGAAAAATTGACGGGTGCTGCGTTTTGCTCGCCGTTTTTCATCACGAGTGGTGTTCGAGCGAGTTGATTTCTGATTTTCCGGGCCTCTCGGACTGATGCAATGCTCCCACCAGACGCACCTCGGCCCCGGCTTACAACGCCCGAACTGTGGCCGCCAGGTTGCGCATGCGCACTAAGTTGTAGACCGCGCAAGCAAAGGTAAAGATCCAGTCCACTTTGCAGACTCCGCGGTGCCGTACTTTGCGCAGCCCCGCCACGGTCTTCAGCCACCCGAAACATTCTTCGATGCGTTTCCGCTTGCGCTGGCTGATCCGGTATCCCGCGTGCCGCGTGGTGCGCGCGTCGATGGCGCTTCCCCCCGCCCGCGCGTGGTTTTGCGCCACATGCGGAGTCACCCGCAGATTCCGGCACTCCGCCACAAAGCCGCGCGTATCAAATCCCTTGTCGCCGCCCACGGTCACCGCTTTGGTTCCCGGAAGTTTCTCCATCATCACCAGCGCCGCATCGCGCTCCGCTGTGCCGTTGGCCTGGAACACTTCTGCGTCCACGATCAGCCCGTTGCCGTTTTCCACCAGCAGATTCCCGCTGTAACTCAACTTTGCTTCCTTGCCCGGCCCTTTGCGCGCCAACTGCGACTCGCGATCGGTCTTCGATTCGTGAGTGTCGTTGGACCGCTTCTCGCCGTGGAAGTTCACCGTCGGATTGCCCCCATCGTCCGGCGGCGGAGTTTTCTTTTCCTTCGGCTGAAAACTTTTCACGCTGGCCCAGGCCTCCAGCAGCGTGCCGTCCACCGTGAAGTGCTCGTCCGAAGTCAGCCCCTTGGCCCCGGCCTGCGCCACCACCTGCGCCAGAAACTGTTTGGCCACATCCGCCTGCAGCAAGCGATCGCGGTTCTTGGTAAACACGGTCGCGTCCCACACCGCGTCGTCCGCGTTCAGCCCCACAAACCAGCGGAACAGCAGGTTGTAATCCATCTCTTCCATCAGCAGTCGCTCGCTGCGCACCGAGTACAGCATCTGCAGCAACTGCGCCCGCAGCAGCTTCTCCGGCGCAATCGACGGCCGCCCCACATTGGCATACATGGCGTCAAAGGACCCAGACATCCGGGCCAGCACCTCGTCTACCATGTCCCGGATCGCCCGCAGCGGATGATCCCTCCGCACCCGTGCTTCCGGCGACAAGTAACTGAATATCTGACTCTGTTGCTCGTCCGCTCCTCGCATGCCTTTTCGTAACACACCGGCCTGTGCATGGGGAGTAGTTTTTCAGCAGCCTGCTAGGGCTTGGCTTGAAATCAGCAACACCTTTGCTGACTTGCGCTTTTTACTCCCACAGGCGAAGGCGTACAAAGACTTGGAACCGCCTAACTCGAATCCGGTAACGGACCCGCTATGTACATACCTGCATTATCAGAAAATGTACATGCTGAACCTGGCGGTATTTCAACTTGTGAAGCTACAGGACTTGATAGTGAGACTGTTGCAAGAGAGCTTTTCTGGCGAGTTGATTCCAGTTGACTATAACGATGACGAGTGGGAAAGGAAACTGACGATGCGCGAGGCCAAGAAGGGTCTCAACGCCTTACTTCAACAAGGCAAGATAGCAGGGCAGGAGCACCAACTCATTTTGGACGCCCTCGCCATTCCGTCCAAGTCTCCTCATCGGGAAACTGTGATTAGCTATCGGAATCGCATGACGCACGGAATCCGTCCATCCGTCGATTACGCGGAACTTTTCACAGAGTTTGAGAGCAGAGCGGGAACACCCGTCATCGACCCTTCAACTGGCAAGCAAACAGGGGTGAAGTACGCGATTCACGGCAAGGTATCGAAACCTGAGTACCTTTTCGCTGACTTGTACACGGCGCTATCCGATTACATGGTGTACGTTGCGGAGATGTTGAAAGCTCTGAAAGCGACTCCAAGATTGGCGTAGCAATCATCTTGCTGTGAGAATCGCTATGCACGAGGCTAGCTTTGCGGCGCTCCCGGAAAATAGACCTTGAGAAAGTCCGAGAGGTGCTCACAACAACCTGTCCGAAGTGCGGAAAAGTGATTCAACCGTCCGAGGTCATACGGATAAACTTCGATGATATGAAGTGCGTTTTCTGTGGCACAGTATTTCAGACAAAGGCGAAGGCAATGGAGCAACTTTGACCTCTGACCAAGTATTCGCTTTATTCACGAAATGGAAAGAATCCGCTGTCCCTGTACAGGTGGGTTGCTTCTTTCGGGGAGGCGCTCGTCCCGCGAATGTCATGGTACAGATAAACGGTCTTGTGAGGGTTGTTGACGAGCCAACGATTGTTGTCTCATGCGAAGATGGCAGTAGAGTAGAGATGCATCTCCGAGATTGCCAGTTCAAGAGCGGAGACAATGTTGTATCGGATGCGCCGAAAGAGTTGACCGTTGAGCTTGGCTTGTCACAAATGATTCAGGTTGATTTTCCGACAGGTGAGTCATGCATCGTGACCGCATATCGCCCCGTCAACTGAGCCGATGAGATAGTGCCGTTTCATGGACAATGAGCTACTCAAGACTCTGTGGACCTACTGCCGAGCGGTTTTCGGGCATTGGTGGGTCATCACCATTGAGATAATCTTGGTCGTCCTCGACTTGGTTGAGCGTGCGTTTGGAACATGGCTCCTTCCGCCGCTTTGGGTCAAGGTGACAATCGGCATTGCGGTGCTCTTTGTCGCGCAGTTCCTTGCGTATAGGCGAGTGACCTCAGCATTGGCGCTCCCCGATATAGCTCTAACAAACCACATTAAGAAGTTACTTGAGCCAATCAGCGAGGACGCCCGGAAACTTCTAAAGCTCGCATTGCTATACGACATAATCGAGGGTTCACAAATAAAGATTGAGGGACTGTCTTTTGAGGCGTTGCAAAAGGCTCGGAGGGAATGTGTATCGGCGGGTTTACTGAGAGTGGAGTATGAACCGGTTGACATATCTTCTCCGCTCGCCATTGCCAAGCAGCGCGTTTTTTATCAGGTGCCGCAAGAGTTTCGAGAAACGCTAAAACGGCTACTCTATACGGGTGCGACACCGGACTTAGCGCGGAGGTAAAATGCCGAAACTAAGAGATAAACAGCGGTTGAGTTTCGGCTTGGGGATGCTCCTGTTTCTGCTGAGTTGTGCTTATGTGCCTTGGGAACGCCGCATTTATCAGTCGGTGGGCGTGCACGGGGCGGATACAGAAACACATCTCGAATATCATTTGAGTTCCCCTCCAGAAACGCATTACGGATGGGTTTTCTGCCGCCCTGTCACCCCCAAATCCCCCGTATTTGCTGTTCCGGGCGTCGTCCGTGTTGAGATATCTGCGGAGGTGAATATTCAACTTCTATTGGTCGAATGGCTTGGCATCTGCCTGTTTACGGGAGGACTGATGTTGCTTTTGAGACCAGCCGAAAGATGCTGACGCTATCAGGCGTTTTTTGAAAACCGCTGCCGCTCCACCTTTCCAGTTCTAGAAATACCGGCGTTCCGGTGAGATAATCTCCGCTATGGCTACGTTCAATCTGAGACTGTTGTTTGTAGGCGATGGGCTGAATGCGCCTCCAAGAGCACTTGTACAAGTTGCGTGCTCTGGCGGTCAGGTATACAACCGAAAGCAAGAGGACGGCTTGATTAGCTGCGAGTGCGTGTCACAAACCGAGTTTGACCGCGAGATTGACCGGCTAAAAGCGGAGCTTGAGACGATTCGCAAACAAGCAAGAACAAGGTTCGCACGCGCCGCCTGAGAGGAGATGAGATGAAGAAAACTAAACCAGTCGCCAGCTATGCAAGAACATGGTCAAGGGAGCTGTTCGATTGCAGGAATGGCAAGCGACTGGTAGTGAAGGAACTGGACATTCTCTCGAAGCCCGGAGTTTATGTTTTATACCGCGAGGATGTTCCGTACTACGTGGGACAGGCAAAGCGACTGCGGAGCCGCCTTTGGGCGCACGCAAACCAGCCAACGGGCAGGTACTATAACTTCTGGAACTACTTTTCGGTATTCGCGGTTGACGATGTGCAAATCAGAAATCTCTTGGAAAGCGTTTTGATAGCCGCTATGCCAACGGCAAATGGAGCGAAACCAAGAATCAAGAAAGCACAGTTGCCGACGAATGTTAGGAAATATCTCCACAGGCTTTTGCATCAACCCCTACAGTTGAATCCTAAAGCGTCAGCAGTGCGCCCCAAATGACCGACGCCGGGACGTTTGTGCCATTTTTGTGCCGTCATATCAGGGAAGGAGGGAGTCAGAAAGCGTGAGCGTCGGTGTCCTGTCCGTGTCCTGTCCCGGTGCGAGTGGTGCGTTTCTCGCTATTCTTGCGGTATGTAAAATCAATAACTTGCGTGTTATCAATACGCGGAAGTGGTTCAAATCCACCCCCCGCAACCAAACGGGGTTGCTGGCCAATAAAGGCTGGTAACCCCTTCAGTATTCTCGGCTTACGAGCATTACATTTCACGGGCACCGTTCCCTAAGCCGCGACTGCTTCGGCTGCATGCAGTGTGTAATTTGCCGGACTCGTGCTTGCGATGATGTCTTTCGCCTTGGCCACTTCTGCAGCCGTCCCATGGGATCAGCAGAAACTGATCTGTCGTGAGCGCGGTTTGGTACTTCACGATGCTGTCTTTGGGGATGCCTATGCTGAACAGGCCGGCTCCCAAAGCGCCCAACGCCCCAACTTCAACGGCACCTTCCAGACCTGCCACGATCCACGCCACCAGAGGTCCAGCCACTAAGATCGGGCCGAGACCCGGGATCACGAACATCGCGGATCCGAACAAGAGAGCCCAAAAGCCGCCCCAGAACGCGCCGACCTTGCCCCAATATTTCATGCGGTCGCCGGTATTGTAGTAGCCGACTGGACCGCTCCCATTTTCTATCACAGACGAAGCTAGAGATTTTGGGCAGTGTAAGTCCTTTCTTCCGCTGTTGACGCGTTTTTCACGCACTCCAGAGGCTCGATCAAGAGCCTCTGGAGTGCGTGCCCCAGGGGTGTACTAGCTTTTCCCCTGTGCAGTGCTGCGAACGCCGCCGGCGTCCGATCTGCCAACGAACTGTGCGGTCGCTGCTGATTGTAATGCTCGCGAAACTTCGCCAGCTTCTGCCGCGCATCTTCCAGCGTCGAGAACCATTCCACGTTCAAACACTCGTCCCGCAACCGGCCATTGAAACTCTCAATGAATCCGTTCTCTACCGGACGGCCTGGCCGGATAAAACGCAACTGCACCTTGTTGGTCATCGCCCAGGCTTCCAGCGCCCGGCTGCAGAACTCACTCCCGTTGTCCACCGTGATGCTCTCCGGCAATCCGTCTCGTTCCGGCTTCACGCGGTCCAATACTTGCGCCACTTTCATCCCCGTCATCGAACGATCCGCTTCCAGCGCAACACACTCGCGCGTGAACTGGTCCACCACGGTCAGAATGCGAAACGACCGTCCGTCCGCTAACCTGTCGCTCACAAAATCCATACTCCAACGCTGGTTCGGTCGCGACGCGGCGCCGCTTGGTACGGCCCGTCGTCGCGCCATCTTCCGTCGTTGCTTGGTGCGCACAATCAACTCTTCCTCTCGATACAGCCGGTAGATGCGCTTCGCATTCACATGCCAGCCTTCACGCCGCAACAGCACGGTCAAGCGCCGATAACCGTAGCGCACATGCATGCCCGCCAGTTCGCGCAAGCGATGCCGTAGAACTTCATCGAACACTTTCCGGCTCTCGTACCGCAGTGTCCCGATCGCCAACTTCACGATCCGCGCCGCGTGCCGCTCACTGATCTGATAGGCCTCCTGCGCCCAGCGCGCCAACTTCCGACGCGCACGATCGCCTTACAGCTTTTTTGATACGATCTCCTGCAGGATCTGCCGGTCCAAGCTCAAGTCCGCCACCAACCGCTTCAGTCGCCCCACCTCTTCCCGCAATTGCCGCAGCTCACGCAACTCGCTCACTCCCACCCCGGTATACTTCCTCTTCCAGAGGTAGTAGGTCGCCTGGCTGATCCCCACCTTGCGGCAAACGTCATCCACTCGCGCTCCCGCCTCCACCTGCATAGTACCGCCACGATCTGCTCTTCCGTGTGAGCCTTCTTGGGCATCGTCCTTGTCTCCTGTTCCGGACTCCTGCCCCAGCTTACCTCTAATCCCCTCTGTGTCAGTTTTTGGGTTTTGGGTCACACATCGCTTCAGAATCTCGCTGCATCGCCGCGAAATGGGCTGCCCCACTCGTCGCGGTTTTCGCCGAGCGGGCACCACGGACGCGTACAGCTTGGCATCGGGGGCAACCCTCCATCATGCGCGGGAGAACATTCTTATCGGCGGTTGATGCAGGTTATGCCCCCGGGAATCCAAACATCAGCCACGACTGATTGGCCACCCAAAGCGGATATAGCTTCGTCATCTGATCGAACAGCTCCTGGTCGGAGGTCGCGGTTTTCTGCAGCCGATCGAAGTCCTCGAGGTAACGCTTGGTGTCCTGGATCGTCGAGGGAGAGTCGGGCGCGCCCGTCTTCTTGTGTCCGGCGACCACCATCGCAGGGTTCAGCGCGGCTAACCGGTCGAGCGCCGCGATCCAGTTCTTTCGGCTCTCGGGCGTGGTGTCGCCGACGTACATGCGGCATTGGTTGTACACAACGTCACCGGCGACGACCAGGCCGATCGATGGAACGTATAGAGACGTCGAATCGGGACTATCGGTGCGGCCCTGCTCGATAATGCGCAATTCGCGGCCCTCGAGAGTGAACGTGTCGGGCTCATAGGGCTCAGGTGAAACCAGCTTAGTAGCCACCTGCCCAGGAAACATCCGGCGGGCCAACCGCTCCACCGTGGGAGTGAAAGACATCTGCATGGCCTTCACCGCATTCGGCGTTGCTATCGCTCGAGCGCCGGGGAAACGGTCGAGCAAAATGCTCAGACCGTAGAAGTGGTCGAAGTGGGCGTGTGTTATGTAGATGGTCTCGAGGTTGCGGTTGTGCAGAGCGATCCAATCCGCGAGCGCCTCGGCCTCAGCCACGGTCCCCATTGCGTCCACCAGCACCGCGTCGTACTCGCCGTAGATTAAAGTCGACGTGATCGGGTCAAAACCGAGCGCTTCCCCGAAGGGCTTGGGCCGCTCGCCGACCATAGTCTTTCCCGGGGCGGTAAAAACGTTCACGCTTAGCTTGTTCGACTCAGGCGTGTTCGACGCTACAGGCACGGGCGTCGTTATGCGCGTGATCTCTTTGCCATTTGTGGCGGCCATTTGGTAGTCCCTTTCGATGTCAGAGCTTGTGCTGTTTAAGGATGGATTAGGCCAGAACGAAATTTGCCACGCAATTGGACATTGGTATTGGGTGCGGCCCCGCTCAAGCCTACTCGCCCGCCGCGAGCCCACATGGCTTTCTCATTAGCTAACCAGAATCAGTGACGGGAAAAATCTGTGCCGATTGCAACTAGCCATACCACTCGGCGGGTTGTCGATCCTGACGGGCCCATAGGCGGGCGACGGTCGGGTCAAGCCGAAGGCCCCCCTCCAGCACGCTCGATACGAAGGTATCGCCGATACTATGGTCCAATTGTTTTGCTCCCCACATCTCTGGCCTAATCGCAACCGTTCAGGATGTAAGTCGAGCGGGCTTTGCAACCTTTATTTGTGAGGAGAACACACCATGTCTGAACTTGTGACGAAACCAGTGCCGCAAGAGCAACAAGAACAGAGGATAGAAAGACGCACTTCCGTGGCACGTGTCGCTGGCGTTGCCCTCATTGCGACAGCCATGGCAGCGCTCGCCGTTCTCGGCGCCGCGGCCCTTTACGGCCAGAACCAAAACAACGACAAGTACTCGCTGGTATCGCCGGGCGGAATTGCGTTCTCCGACTTCAGGGGATACGAGGACTGGGCTGACGTCTCCTCCGCGCGAACCACCGAAAGGCTCAAGGTGATTGTTGGCAATCCAACCATGATCAAGGCGTTCAAGGCCGGCATTCCGCTTAACGGCCAGCCTTTTCCGGATGGCTCCATGGTCGTGAAGCTCCAGTGGACGCTGAAGAAGAGCACGGAGGCCCCTTTCGCCGTGGAAGTTCCCGACGTCTTTTCCCAGGCTTTCGTGATGGAAAAGGACAGCAAGAGATTTTCGAAAAGTGGCGGATGGGGATACGCGGTGTTCAACTACGATCCCGCATCGGATAAGTTCACGGCCGATGCCAAAAGCCTCTCCGACTGCGGGTACGCGTGCCATACGCCAGTCAAGGCGAAAGACTACATCTTCCACCCGTACCAGAAGCGTTGAGCCGCTGCATGCATTGAAAGCAAGTGCCCGCGTTCTGCTCTGTCCAAATGGAGAATCAGTACCGAGCCTGAATCACGAGGAACGTTATATGCCAAATAAGACATCAGCAGTGATGACGGAAGCGCAGCCGAGGGCGGTTGCGGCGCATCAGCCAGGCCAGGACGTTTTCAAATCGGTCTTGTCCGAAGACATCAACTGGAAGCCCTTCGCGGCGTTCCCGCCTTCGGTCCGCCTGGCAGTTGTTGTCGGTCAACCATCGGAGGCCGGGCCCTACACGATCAGGGTCCGAGTGCCCCATGGGGTTAAGCTGATGCCACACCGGCACCCGGAAGACCGTGTCTACACGGTCATTTCGGGTGTCTTCTACATCGGCCTGGGCGATCAGTTCAATCCCGACAAGTTGGAGGCTTATCCGCCGGGAAGCGTCATCGTTCTGCCCGGCAATACGTCCCATTTCCACTGGGCGAAATCCAGTGAGTACATCACGCAGGTGACCGCGATTGGCCCGCTTGGGCTTGAATACGTCAGCGCGAACGACGATCCAAGAAACCACAACTCTTAAGACGCATCTGCGTGCTTTCCGAGACTCAGGATAGGTACATGCACTACGCCTGGCTTGATCGCAATCGTTCGAGATCTACGTTGATCGAGCTGGGAACCCTTTTTTGTGAAGGAGAACACACCGTGAGTAAGCACCTCGAATCGCTGTACCGGAATCTTCTCAACGGCAAGCTGCCACATAACCTAAGTTGGGCCGAGGCCGTCGAACTGGTCGAGCATTTGGGTGAGGTCCAACCGCATGGCAACGATGAATTTGTGTTCGTCGTCAATGGCCAAAGCGTCTTTTTCAAGAAGCCGCATACCCACGATCTTGGCGTGGAGGAAGTTTCTCGGCTGCGCAAATTCTTGAAGGACGCCGGGCCGGATGCGAATAAATCAGCTTCGCCAGTAGAAGAACCGGCCCAGCCCGGCCGGATGATCGTCGTCATCGACCACCACGCCGCCCACGTTTATAAGGATTTCGGCGGAAGTCGTCCGGCAGACGGACACCAGGTGCAGCCTTACGATCCTTATCATTTCCATCATCATTTAATTCATCGAAAGGAAGCTCACTACCGCGGCGAGCGCGTACCCGAAGAGGATTCGTTTTATGAAGAGATCGCGAAAGATATCACTCCGGCGACTGAGATTGTCCTCATCGGCCACGCCACCGGAAAAAGCAACGCCGCCGACTTCTTGAATGAATACTTGAAGACCCATCATCCCGACATTTCTCGGCGGGTCATCGCTACGGAAAGCGCAGATCTCTCGGCGGTGACTGAGCCTGAAATTGAGGCCCTGGCAAAGCGGCACATGATCGCAGTCGTTTAAAGGAGTTGTCGCGATCTAAAATCCGGCGCACCCGCATCTCCGCCTTCCGTGCTTCGTTGGATCAGCACTGGCCCGCGCTCTTCCAATGCGTGGTGCATCACAACGTATCCCACCACAACGAACGATAACGACGCCGCACCTGCTCCATGACTTCCAGAAACAGATCGCGATTCTGCGGCGTGCCCAGCGGCGCTCTTCGCTGATAGCAGCTGGTGGCGATGAAGTGGAGATGTCCAGCGCCGTAGTACCGATGCAGGTTAGTCGGCATCGGCAACGTCTATCACAGAATTGTGAGTGTTGTCTGTGACGAGCGAACAAGAAAGCGGGGACCGTGGTACCCACTCGCCGAAGACCGCGGCGAGCGGGGCACCCTCTTTGGGGGTGATGCCAAGAGTTAAAATGCGAACGCGTGGGCCAGCCTCCGATGCCGAAACATCGCGCAATACCTTCGTCTAATTGTTTTTCCTTTCCGCCTCAGGCTTAATCTGCAACAAGAGGAGAACACAATGACAACCAAAGGAAAAGTCTTAGTGCTGGTATCGAGCGGTCGCGGTTTGCCATTGAGAGATGGCAAGGTTTATACCGGCGCCGGCTACTACCTCAACGAATTGACGGTTCCGGTTCGCGCCCTGATGAAGGAGGGCTACGAAATCACTTTCGCCAACCCCAAAGGCAACACGCCCCAAGTGGATGTGCATTCAGAAGTTGCCGATTTCTTCGGCGGGGACGCGGCCAAGCTTCAGGACTACATGTTATTCCGCGACGGCCTGACTGGGCTCAGAGATGCAACCCGCATCTCGGATGTCATCGCATCGGGCCTGGATCAATATGACGCTGTTTTCGTCCCCGGCGGCCACGGCCCGATGATCGATCTTCTCGATGATCCCGATGCCGGCATAGTGATGAGACACTTTCACGAAACATCCAAGCCTACGGCAGTGCTCTGCCACGGCCCGATTTCACTTCTCTCTGCTCTTCCGAATTCGAAGGAGGTGGTCGCCGCGCTGTCGGTGGGCGATTCCGCCGGAGCACACGCCAAGGCTCAAGGCTGGATCTATTCCGGATATAAGATGACTATCTTTTCGACAGCGGAAGAGCAGCAGCGCGAACCGCTTGAGATTCGTGGTAAGGTCCTCTTCTACCCGGACTTCGCCTTAAGCACGGCGGGCGGTGACGTGAGTGTGCTAGCTCCATGGACGAGCTATGTCGTCCAAGATCGCGAGCTGATCTCAGGCCAGAACCCGTTCTCTGATCAAGCGCTTCTGAAACTTCTTCTGCCGGCACTCGATCGGAGGAGGAAGGAGTCGGCTCCAGCGGCATAAGAATCGGAGGGAAACCGGGAACAGCGGGACGTTTTCCATTTTTCGGCAACGGAAATTAGTCAACGTCCCGTCTGTCCCCCAGTTTTCCAAGCCGCCAATCGTCTATGTCAACAACGTCCAAACCCTGACTCTTCCCAATAACACCGAGACCTTGAACGGCGTGGTCACCGACGACGGACTACCCAACGGGACCCTCACTTCGATGTGGAGCCAGGTCAACGGGCCTGCACCGATGACTTTCGCTAACGTCAACCAACCCGTCACGCAAGCGACGTTCCCCGTCGCCGGCGAGTACCAGTTGCGGTTGTCTGGGTCGGACGGTCAGCTAACCTCAACTGCTGATGTCTATGTGTCGGTGAACGACGTGGGCGCGCCGACCGTCACCATTTCGCCAGGTTTCGCGACGATCACCTTGCCCGCCTCCATCACTCTCACCGCAAACGCTACCGACCCCAACGGCCAGTCGCTGACTTATCAGTGGTCGCAATCTTCCGGCTCGGGTACGGCCACTTTCAGCACTCCCACGTCGTCCACGACCCAGGTCGCCTTTGTGGCGCCGGGAACTTATGGTGTGCAAGTGGTGGTGAGCAATTCCGTTCTCAGCACCACCGCGGCGCTGGGCATCTCCGTGCTGCCGGCCGCGCCTGGACCGCCAACCGTCACCCTCGCCGCTCCACAGGACGGCCAGATCATCACCACGCCAACTGCCGTGGTCGGCTCGATCAGCGGAGCCGTGACCACCAACGGCACCGTGACCTACACGCTCGCCTACCGGTTACGCCTATCGCATCCCTTTGCAAGCCGTCTATGATGCAAATGGACTGGGCGTAATCGCAGATGCGGCCAAGTTTGCCCCCAAGATTCCGATCGAAGCTGGACATCACACCATATATCCGACCGAGGGCATGACGTTTGAAGACTTCGATCAGAGAATCAGATCCCTTCCGTGGGTCATTACGCCGCCAAGAATAAAACGATGAAACACACGAATGAAGCATGGTCACAACTGGAGCGGTCGTACGAGCCGTTTCGCCGGGCGATTGATGTATTCCTAACCTGCGCAAAAGAGGAGCGGATCAACGCGATAGAAGAAAACTACCAGGCGAATCGACCGTTGGTAGTTCTGCTACTCTTGGAGTTTGTGTCGGTCGAAGACTTGCAGGGGTTGCTGCCGTTCCTTTTGTCGCAGGCCGAATCGATCCATGGATACCTGTGGGCATTTCGCTCAATCATCTTAAGGATCCCTAGGCCCTGGCTCATCCATCATATTGAGGAGGCTACTGAACCATTTTTGAGCAGCGGTGACGACGGAACATACCGGAGGTTTCTTGAACTCTATTTAGACATTGACGCCTCTCTTATACGACGTCTCGCCGAGCGAGCTTTAGCCTCAAGTAACAAGGATACACGCGAAGCCGGTGCCGATTTCCTGGAGAAGCTCAACAAATAATCCACAATCTGGGGAAATGCGGGACGACGGGATGGAGTGGACCCCAAAACTGAGACAGAGTTAATGGTGACAGCTGACCGATCCCAAGGGACACACCACCACCAACGTTTACGACTCGAACGGCAACCTGACCTCCACCACCGACACGAATGGCAAAACCACCTCGACCATCTATGGATCGAACGGCCTGCCCACCTCCGTGACCGACGCCAACGGCAAGACCACGCAGTTCCAGTACGACGGCACCGGCAACCTCACCCAGCAGACCGACGCGCTCGACCACGTCACCACCTACACCTACGACGCCAACAACAACCAAGCTGAGCCAGACCGTCACCCGCACCGTCAACGGACAGCCGCAGTCCATTACCACCGGCTACAAGTACGACGCCGAAATGCGGGGACAGACGGGGCTAGCACTATTTGTTTTCTCCCGACGTGAGAACATTTTTCGAGGTTTGCAGCAACACCACCCGCCGCCATGCTCCCCTACTTTTCCACAGCCCCCTTGTGACATCTGACCTTGCGTCCAAAACAGAATCGGCAGAATATGTCGAAGGCGGCAGCCCCGGAGACTGCCCCAGGCGCAGCGTTAAGTCCTTTGTTCTCTAGATTTTGCCCGCAAGTTACTGATCCCTAAGGATCATTTGCAGGTTGGCGAGAAAGTAACGTGCCCGCAACCCGCATGTTTACTGGCGATTCGTGCAATTGAGGCCAAAATAGGGGGGTGGGGGGGTAAGCCGAGTTTGGTACAGAAAAGGCGCATCCCTGACAGATCAGACTGACTCCAGGAAATATTTATTTTCGGTCAGACGGAAGAACCGGAACCAGCAGATGAGCACTGTTCCCTTGGATGGAGGGACAAGAGATGGATTGGAAACGGTTGGTCCAGTTTGCGCTGCAGGGTCGCAGTGATTTGGAACAATATGCCATCCTGCTGATACGGGTTTCGATCGGGCTGTTCTTCGCCATCTCCGGGGCAAACAAATTGTTTGTCGCCGGCGGCACGAAGCCTGTTTACGACACGCTGGTCAAGGCCAAAGTCCCGTTCCCCCGGCAGACGGCTTATTTCGTCGCAGGTGTCGAGTTCGTTGGCGGGTCCTTGCTGACCGTGGGGTTTCTTTCGAGCGTAGCCTGCGTGGCTTTATTGATCGATATGACAGTCGCCACCCTGACCAGCGCGGTCTCCACCCTGCCTAAGGGGCTTTCGCCACTTAACTGGCTCGACGATTTCCTTTACCTTCCGGAAGTCCTGTACGTGCTCTTCTTTATCTGGCTGATCTGCTCCGGTCCGGGAAGGTTCAGTGTCGATGACTGGCTCGCCGTAAAGGTGCTGGGGTGATCGATCGAGGAGGCAGCCTGTTTCCAGAAGCCACCTCATCAATCCTCGAGAGTGGCTTGTACAGAGGAAAACCGGGATATCGTAAGAGTCAGACGACGGCCCAACCAAATCGGAATTACCCTCTGAGAGAGACGAGAGGAGTCCAGTCATGCGTTCTGATATCGTGCCCGGAGGCATCTTCCCCGATTACGAACTGCCCGATCACACGGGCACGCTGCGCAAACTCAGCGAACTACAAGGCGAGGATCCGTTAATCCTCACGCTCGCGCGCGGGCACTATTGCCCCAAGGAGCATCAGCAGCATTTGGAACTCGCCGCGTTCTATCCGAGGATCGCGGTGGCCTACACTCAGATTGCCACGATCGCCACCGACGATCACCACACCCTTCAGGAATTCCGCGCGTCCGTCGGAGCCCAGTGGACCTTCCTCTCGGATCCCGAGCGAAAGATTCAGCAAGACCTCGACATCCAGGAGTACACCGACCCCGAGCATAACCCGATGATCCCGCATACGCTCGTGCTCAAGCCGGGCCGCGTGATTTACAGCATCTATAACGGCTACTGGTTCTGGGGCCGTCCATCGGTCATCGATCTTTGGCACGACCTGCGCGTGGTGACCAGTGAAATCCGCCCAGACTGGGATCTGAGTACTCCTGGACTCCGCGAGGCGTGGAATGCGCGGGACTTCTCTCGTTTCCACGGGTGGAACAAGCGGGCCAGTTAGGAATGAACAACTGCGACGAAGCAAACAAACAGGCATGGAGCAAGATACTTGGCGATGACGATCTCTGAAACCGCTCAGACTCGTGGGTCCGCTGCGTCGGCTGATGTGACTGGCAACACGCTATCGGTGACGGCGGCACGCCCCGGCCGAAGATATCCGCCCTCGATATCGTGCATCGATGTTGATAGCCGTCACTGCCCAACGTACTTCAAATCACAGAATAAGTTTGCCGGTCACCGTATGGTGGCTTTGTGCTGGCCGCCAGCCCTGATTGAGACCTCTTTGCCCTGTTCGCCTTCGATAGAGTGGACGGAGATACGGGGCCTCGAAGAACTGGCACGGCCCGATGGAGTGTTCTGTGCGCACTCTCACCCAAGCGCAGCGAACTGGCATTCTGGAACGACTGCGACATAACCACAAATACTCGGTCGTGGTTTCCTATCAAGCGAAGTCCTCCGAAGAAGAGGCCACGGAATTCGCTTCCATACTGGAGGAGGCTGGATGGACTGTCTCTGGCCCCCATCTTAGCGAGAACACTGCTATGGAAGAATTAGAAATCGGCGTCCGAGATCCGGCCTGCCCCTGCCCCAGTGCGCACCTCCTGCTCGATGTTCTCGTTTCAGCAGGTTTGAACACCAGGTTCGTCAAGACCACAGCGCCCATCTCTTCCGCGTCTTTCGATAGCTGTTGTCTTCAACTCGGTCGCTTCGGATCGGACGAAGTGCTGGGGGCATCCCTCAACAGAGACACACGATCTTCCAGATGTGTGATATCGAGACCAATGCAGAACGCAGCCAGGGGACTGGAGCGCCGATAAAGAAGTGAGTCGGCAGTATTCCCGCCAAGGCCCAGGGCGCGGATGTTCGCATCGCCTACTCTCCCACCGACGCGGTGAAGATCGCTCGCTCGAATCCTGACCGTAAAGTCGTTTTCCTGGCGATCGGTTTCGAGACCACGGCTCCCGCAAACGCGAAGGCTGCCTGTTTTCTGCCCTGATCTCTCGGTCGCTAAAACGTGATCCGAATCACCCAGAGCCGTGATGAAAGGCATTTATCCCACTCGAACCCTAGCCGAAAATGCAGTTGGGCAAAGTGGAAGCGTCACCGCCTCATCCCCGGCAGTGTCTGTGTTGCAGTCGGGGTCTTGGCTTAAGCGAAGGCATGCAATGAAAGGCACGATCGAAATCCACGAGCCGGAAGCGCCGGCAGTCATCCCAACAAGCCCGTGGCCAGCGCCATCGTTTCTGCGCAACAATCTGGAAATACGGTTGGCCGCCCCGCAAAGAGTTCTATTCTCCGACAGTCTGCTGGAATTTGGCACGTATAGAAGGCGCAAGGCTTTTGCCACGCTGGCTTCGTTCTTGTTTAACGTTCTCGCGATTGCCGGCTTGCCGGTGCTGCCGTTCTGCTTCAAGCAGGAGTTGATCGTGGTGCCGGATTAAAAGACGGCGAAGAAACGAGGGAAAATGGCTGGCCTAGCGCGCGGCAACGTCACCATCGATATCGAGGAGTGCAAGGGATGTGGGCTGTGCGTGGAGTCCTGCCCGCCGAAATGTCTCGAACTGTCGCCCCAGTTGAGCGCGTATGGCGTGCACCCCGCGCACTACACGGGCCGCGACTGCACCGGCTGCGGAATCTGTTTCTACTGCTGTCCTGAGCCGGGAGCGATTATCGTCTACCGCCTTACTCCCCCGCCCAAGACGGCTCCGGTGGCGAAGGAGGGCGAACATGCGGCAACTCTGTAAAGGGAACGTCGCGGTCATCAAAGGCGCAGTGCTGGCCGGTTGCCGCGCCTACTACGGATATCCCATCACCCCGGCCAGCGAAATCGCCGAAGCCGCCGCCCTGTATCTGCCCGAAGTCGGCGGAACTTTTATTCAGGCCGAGAGCGAAACCGCTTCCATCAACATGGTCTATGGCGCGTCGGCCGCCGGCGTGCGCGTGATGACCGGATCCTCCGGACCGGGCGTGAGCCTGATGCAGGAGGGAATCTCTTACCTGGCCGGGGCGGAATTGCCCTGCGTGATTGTCGACGTGATGCGCGGCGGACCGGGTTTGGGCAACATCGCTCCCGAACAGAGCGACTATTTCGCCATGGTCAAGGGCGGCGGCCACGGCAATTACCGCAACCTCGTTGTGGCTCCCGCTTCGGTTCAAGAGATGGCGGAGCTGACCATCCTCGCCTTTAATCTGGCGGACAAATATCGCAATCCTGCCGTCGTGCTCACCGACGGATTCGTCGGGCAGATGATGGAAACGCTCGACCTGGAATACCGCGAAATTGTTGCCCCGCCCAAACCGTGGGCCGTTCAGGGCACGGCCGGGACACGCCAGAACATGGTCAGTTCGATCTACCTTGAGAGTGACGACCTGGAAGAACACCAGCGCCACATGGAAGCCAAGTACATTCGCGCGCAGCAGACAGAAACGCGGTGGGAAGAATATCTCACCGAAGACGCCGATTTGCTGGTCGTGGGATTCGGCATCGTCTCCCGCATCCTGCGTTCGGCCGTCGATGAAGCGCGCAAGCAAGGCATCAAGGTGGGGCTGTTCCGCCCCATCACGCTGTGGCCTTTTCCATCAAATGAACTCGCCGCGGCCGCATCCCGTACAGAACGACTGCTGGTGGTGGAATTGAGCAACGGGCAGATGCTCGAAGACGTGCGCCTCGCCTTGAACGGCAGGAAGGCGATCGAGTTCTACGGGCGGGTCGGCGGCAATGTGCCATCCGTAGAAGAATTGCTGGGCAAGATTGAAGAGCAAACCGCCGCGCTGATTTAACGGCGCTGAGGGGATGACCATCATGGCTGAAAAAAGCGCTAGCCTGGACCCAGTCGAGCTGAACAAGACCACGCTGGACGACGTCAACGCGGACGAAGTCAAGCTAGACGAGGCCAAGCAGATCTCCAACCTCTACGAGATCGCGCATTCCAAGTCGTCAGTTTTCTATTCCGAGTACGAACGCAAGACCGACCTCAAGCAACAGACGCACTACTGTCCGGGATGCGGACACGGCATCGTGCACAAGCTGATCGCCGAGGCCATTGAAGATCTGGGCGTGCAGAATGAAACCATCCTGGTCAGCCCCGTCGGCTGCTCCGTGTTTGCCTATTACTACTTCGACGTAGGCAACGTGCAGGTGGCGCACGGACGCGCGCCGGCGGCGGCTACCGGTTTGAAGCGCGCCTGCCCCGACAAGATCGTGATCGCTTACCAGGGCGACGGCGACCTCGCGGCCATCGGCACTGCGGAAATTATCCATGCCGCCAATCGCGGCGAAAAAATCACCGTCTTCTTCGTGAACAACGCTATCTATGGCATGACCGGCGGCCAGATGGCTCCCACCACGCTGGTCGGGCAGCGCAGCACAACTTCGCCCTGGGGACGCCGGCCAGTCAACGAAGGCTTCCCCCTGCATATGGCCGAGTTGCTCGCAACTCTTGAAGCTCCGGTGTATATCGAGCGTGTCGCGCTCTCCGACAACAAGAACATCATGAAAGCGCGGCGGGCTGTGCGCAAAGCGCTGGAACTGCAGCGCAGCGGCGCCGGGTTCACCTTTGTGGAGATTCTTTCTCCCTGCCCCACCATCTGGGGCAAGGATCCCGTCGAGGCACGCCAGTGGGTCGCGGAGAAAATGATTCCCGCCTTTCCGCTGAATGTGTTTCGAGATCGCAAAGTCGAGATTCCCACCAACAATGCGCCGCCGCATAAAACGGTTGCCGAACTCGTCGAAGGAGAGAAAAAGTCGGCAGGCGCGCCGCTACCCAAGCACCATCATCACTTTCACCACCTCGATATCAAGATCGCCGGCTTCGGCGGCCAGGGCGTGCTCCTGTTAGGCCAGCTTCTCGCCGAAATGGGAATGCGGGAAGGACTGGAAGTAAGCTGGCTGCCTTCCTACGGGCCGGAGATGCGTTCCGGCAGCGCTCACTGCCAGGTTTGCCTGTCGAAAGAGCGTATCGGTTCGCCGGTGATTTCACGCCCGCAAGTATTGATTGCCATGAACGAGATCTCGCTGCACAAGTTTGCCCCACAGGTGGCGCGCGGTGGAACCATTATCTACGGTCGCGAGCAGCTTCCTGAAAACTTCACCACTCCTCAGGCTCAGATTGTCTGCGTCCCCGCATCGGATATTGCCGACAAGCTGGGCTCCGCGAAGATTGCCAACGTCGTAATGATGGGCGCCTTGCTGGAAGAAACCGAATGCCTCTCTCCCGCGACCGCCATGAATGTGCTGGAAGCTAAGGTAAAGAATCCCGCGCTTCTGGAACTCGACCGCAAGGCACTCGATGCCGGCCGAGCTTACATCGACCGCACCGTCGCCGTCGGCGCGGTCACCCAAGCCGACGGTTTCGCGCAGTAAGACGGGCGTTAGGCACAGCCTAAACCTAACGCCTTGTCATCCTGAGCGAAGCGAAGGACCTATGCAACCTCTCGCTGCGGGCACGGTGCATAGGTTCTTCGCTTCGCTCAGAATGACAATCAGCCCGTAAGCTTAATCCTGGATGCTCGCAACCCTTCGACTGCAGTTGTGAATCAGCAGGTGACAGCAATCACCCCCACGGGTGCAGTCCGTCACTGCGGTTTGAATACGAAAGCACAGAATTAGGAACGGAATTAATATTAACCAGCTGTACCTACGGAGGTAGGACTATGACTCCTGTATTGACATCGCCCGGAATTAAAGCTCCCGGCGATTACCTTCAACAAGTCATGATTAGCGTGAAGGCGAAGAACCCGGCCGAGCCTGAATTCCATCAGGCGGTGCAGGAAGTGTTCGATTCTCTTCGGTTGGTTCTGGGAAAGCACCCGGAGTATCAATCCGCCCGTCTGCTCGAAAGAATTGTCGAGCCGGAGCGGGTCATCATGTTCCGCGTGCCCTGGTTTGACGATCAGGGAGAAATTCAGGTCAACCGTGGTTTCCGCATCGAGATGAATAGCGCCATCGGCCCTTATAAGGGCGGACTGCGTTTCCATCCCTCGGTGAATCTTGGCATTTTGAAATTCCTGGCGTTCGAACAGGTATTCAAGAACTCGCTCACCACGCTGCCCATGGGCGGCGGCAAGGGCGGGTCCGATTTCGATCCCAAGGGCAAGAGTGACAACGAAGTGATGCGCTTCTGCCAGAGCTTCATGACCGAACTGGCCCGGCACATCGGACCGGACACCGACGTCCCGGCTGGCGACATTGGCGTGGGCGGGCGCGAGATCGGTTTCCTGTTCGGCCAATACAAGCGTCTGCGGAATGAATTCACCGGCGTCCTCACCGGCAAAGGCCTGGGATGGGGCGGCTCGCTGATTCGTCCCGAAGCCACTGGTTATGGCTGCGTGTACTTCGCCAGCGAAATGCTGAAGAGCCGGAAAGATTCGCTCGAAGGCAAACTCTGCCTGGTTTCAGGCAGCGGCAATGTCTCGCAATATACCATCGAGAAACTGCTCGACTTCGGCGCGAAGCCGGTCACCGTGTCCGACTCGAACGGCGTCATCTACGATCCCGATGGCATCGACCGCGAGAAGCTGGCATGGGTCATCGAACTGAAGAACGTGAAGCGTGGACGCATCCGGGACTATGCCGATCACTACAAGAAAGCGATCTTCATGCCCACGGATATCAAGCTGGAGCACAACCCGCTGTGGAATGTGAAGGCGGATTGCGCTTTCCCCAGCGCCACGCAAAACGAAATCACCGCGAAAGACGCGGCGAATCTCATCAAGAACGGCATCAAGCTGGTGGCCGAGGGCGCGAATATGCCATCGACGCTCGAAGCGACCAAGATGTTCCTCGAAGCCAAAATCCTCTACGGACCGGCCAAAGCCGCGAACGCTGGCGGCGTGGCCACCTCCGGACTGGAAATGGCCCAGAACAGCGCGCGCCTGAGCTGGACCCGCGAGGAAGTGGACGATCGTCTGCACAAGATCATGATCGCCATCCACCGCAATTGCTACGAAACGGCCGAGAAATACGGCACGCCCGGCAACCTGGTCAACGGCGCCAACATCGGCGGCTTCATCAAAGTCGCCAACGCGATGCTGGATCAGGGCTTGGTGTAGTTGAATTTGATTATGTGGGGACAGCATCCCCGAGCCTGCCCTGAGCGGAGTCGAAGGGGCTGTCCAGCCGGGCGAAGCCCGGCAGTGCATGCAGCACCACAAAGACGGTTGCCCCACCCTTGTCCCTGCGCCCTTTGCAGGGACAGGGTGGGGATTTTGACTTTCGGCTTTTCGCCTCCCCCAAAGAATAGTCCTTGTCATTCTGAGCGCAGCGAAGAACCTATGTAATCTGCCGACGGCGGCAAAGTACATAGGTTCTTCGCTGCGCTTGATTGCATAACGACGTTGGATGACAAGGACCTTTTTGCGCCGCCGACTGGTTACGCCTTACTCCCGCCCGCGGCCTCTCCGACCCCGTACCCCTCGTCCATCGCTCGCCGGAATTTCTCCCGCTCCTCGGGACTCATATTCCGGCAACGACCGCGCCATCCGCGCCCGCCATGGCGTCCCGGCCCGCCGTGGTGAAGACCGCCGAAGAGAATTCGGCACAGTAGCAGCAATCCCAGAGCCTGCCAGAAGCCCAGCATTCTCCAGCCGAACAGCGGCGGCAGCAGCCAGTTCCACAGATGCATCACCACTTCGCCGCCCACGAAGATAAATAGCGGAATCGCGACAATCGCCAGCGGCACAATCCAAAACCATTTTTTTCTCATATCATTTCTCCTTCATCAAAAAGTCGCCGTGCGTTCCACGCGAGATCCCCCCGCGCGCTGGTGAAAACGCGCGCGTTCGGGATGACGCCCTTTTGGAAACTGAAATGGCAGTATTCCTCACTTCGTAAATTCGTCATACACGCGCTGCAAGCGCTCCCGCAGATGCAGCACCGCATACCGCTTGCGCGAAAGCAGAGTATTCACGCTTTCGCCGGTCTCAGCCGACAGCTCCTTGAAGCTGCGGCCTTCAAACTCGTGCGCCATAAACACCAGGCGCTGTTCTGGCGGCAATTCGTCGAGCGCGCCCTCCAGTTCATCGAGCAGCACGCCGCGCGCGTACATCGCCTCCGGTCCCGCGTCGGGCGAGGGCAGCAGATCTTCAAACTGCAGCAACTCGCCGCCCTCGTCCACCGGCTCCATCTCGCTGAAGTTCTCCGGCTCTTTCTTGCGGAACAAATCGGTAATGCGGTTCCGCGCCACACGAAAGAGCCAGCCGGTCACGTGTTCGATCGGCATCAGCAACCGGTTCGCCTCGACCAGACGGTAGAACACATCCTGCAGAATGTCCTCCGCGTCGAGCGGATCGGGCACGCGCCGGCGAATGAAGTTGCGCAGCCGGGATTGTTCCCGCGTCACCACTTCCGAGATTCGCTGGTCTTCGCTCGCCATCCGTTCGCTTGCCATCCGTTCGATCGCCATCGGTTCGAATGCCATTCGCTTCAGGCTTGGTCGTACGCTGGCCACGTCGTTCATCTACTGGTGTAGACGAATGAAGGCCGTCGGATATTGTATGGGGTCGTTGTTCCTTGGGGTGCCCCATCCTTGTCCCTGCGATGTGTGCAGGGACAGGGTGGGGATTTTGACTTTTAAGCTTTTGATTCTTGAGCTTTGACTCTTAAGCTTCTGATTCTTCCGCGCAGCGCTACTAGATGAACGAAACCCGCGATGGCCAGAAAAGCCGCAAGAGAAAAAGTCGCAAGAACGAGAGGCATGACGTATCAGGCAAGCGCGGTGAGACAGGATGCGCGCGGGCAAAAAGTCAAGACCTCTGTCGGATACTCTTTGCATCGGGAGAGGTGCAGGCTTGCTCTAAGCGGCTGAATCCAGAACAGTTTCGGAGCTTGAGGGCTGTGCATTAAATTGTCCGTAACTCTTTTCATAGCAACAGCTTGCATCTCATCGTTAAACCGATTTAACTGATCGCCAGGGCGCGATGAATTCGACTCGATGTCGTGTACGGTCGGCGCCCAAAGAATGCGTCTCGCGGGCTGCAATGCTCCGCGCGGGGCATTTGTGAGAGTGAGCGGCACCGCAGTTTTCGCCCCGGGCTACAACGATTGCGCCAGCAACCGTCGAGCTTCGCTCGACCGGACCGCCGGGGGCGGCTGTCCCCACATAAACGGGCCACGCCACGGTCAGTGTCCCCACATGAGACCCGGCCACGCTACGGCCTAGACATCCCCACGAGTATGATTAGCTGTTCAAGCTTGCCTGGCCATGACTACTCCTCTCATCGCCGAGCCTGTTCTCGACGCTGAAGAGCGCTTTGAAGGCTTCGAGAACCTGATGCCTTTCAAGGTGCAGAATATTCTGCTGGTGTCGAGCCTCTACGATTCGTTCATCCTGCGCGAAGACGGACGCCTCAACGAACTGCTCATCGACGAGTCGCTCGAATTGAGCCTGCAGCACATTCCGGGGATCACGCATGTTTCCAGCTGCGCGGAAGCGCTTGACCTGGCCAGCCGTAACCCGCAGTTCAATCTGATCGTGACCAACCTTGCGGTCGGAGATATGAACGCCGCTCAACTGGCGAGCGAAGTCCGGCGCGCCGGGCTGGATGTTCCCGTGGTCGTTCTGGGATACGACTATCGCGAGATCAAGAATTTTGTGGCGCGCAATCCGGCGACCGATGTCGAGCGCGTTTTCTTGTGGCAAGGCAATGCTCGCATCCTGATCGCCATCGTGAAGCACATCGAAGACAAGCGCAACGCACTGCACGATACCCGCGCCATCGGCGTTCCCGTGCTGCTGGTGGTCGAAGACAATATTCGCTATTACTCTTCGTTTCTGCCGGTGATTTATACCGAACTGATCAAGCAGTCGCGTCGCGTCATTCAGGAAGGCGTCAACGTGGCGCACAAACTGGTGCGCATGCAGGCGCGGCCCAAGATTCTGCTCAGCTCCAATTTTGAGGACGCGGCGCGGATCGTGCAGGAGTATCGCGAATATCTTTTCGGGATCGTTTCTGACGTGGAGTTCCCGTGGGAGGGGAAACTCAATCCGGATGCAGGGTTTGAATTGGCGCGCGTGGTCAAGAGCATGGTGCCGGATGTGCCGGTAGTTCTGCAGACCAGCCGCACCGAGTTCCGTCCGCGGGCTTATGCCGAAGGCTACTCGTTTCTGCGCAAGCGCTCTCCTACATTGCTGAGAGACTTGCGCCAGATTCTTACCGACCACTTCGGCTTCGGCGATTTTGCATTTCGCATGCCGGATCAGACAGAGGTCGACCGCGCCAATGATCTCAATGAACTCGAAGAGAAGTTACACACGGTGCCCGCAGAAAGCCTGGTGTACCACGCGCAGCGCAACCACTTTTCGCACTGGCTGGTGGCGCGTACGGAATTTGCGCTGGCGGCGAAGCTGCGTCCGCGCCGGGTTTCTGATTTCACCGATGCCGAACATTTGCGACGCGATCTGATCGAGTCGATCGCCAGCTACCGGCGGGAGCAGAGCGAGATCCTGATTGGCGATTTCAAAGCCGACACGTTCAAGCCGTCAGAATCGAGCTTTCTGCGTGTCGGCTCGGGATCGCTGGGCGGCAAGGCGCGCGGCCTCGCGTTCGTTCGCCATTTTCTGCGGACACGCCGCATCACCCGGCGCTTTCCCGGCGTGCGCATTGCCGTTCCGCCGGCGGTCGTTTTGGCCACCGACGTGTTCGACCAGTTTCTGGCGGAAAACAGTCTGCAGGATTTCGCGCTGCACTGCGACGACGACCACGAAATCCAGCGACGCTTCCTCGATGCCAATCTTCCCGCGGCGCTGCAAGCTGACCTCAAGGCATTTCTCGAAGAGGTGCGTTATCCGCTGGCGGTGCGTTCCTCCAGCCTGCTCGAAGATTCGCAGTACCAGCCCTTCACCGGCGTCTATGAAACCTTCATGCTGAGCAATCAGAGCGCCGAGATCGGCACGCGCCTCGCCCAACTCAGCGAAGCGATCAAGCGCGTGTACGCCTCCACGTTCAGCCAGCATGCCAAGGCTTACGTACGCGCCACGCCTTACCGCCTGGAGGAGGAGAAAATGGCGGTCATCTTACAGCAGGTGGTGGGGATGAAGCATGAAGCACGCTTCTATCCGGATTTTTCTGGAGTCGTGCGCTCGCACAATTTCTATCCCGTGCCTCCTATGACCTGCGCCGACGGCATCGCGGCCGTGGCCCTGGGGCTGGGCCGCACCGTGGTTGACGGCGGCAAATGCCTTATGTTCTGTCCGCGGTATCCTCGGAATCTTCTGCAGTTTTCTTCGGTCGAAGATATTCTGGCCAACACGCAATCGGAATTCTGCGCTCTGGAACTGGACGGCGACTCGCGAGGTCGACTTCATCTTCGCGAAGCCCACTTCGGATTGAATGTTGCCGAGGCTGAGGGCACGCTCGATGCGGTTGGCTCAACTTATTCGGCGGACAATCATGCGGTGTACGACGGCTTGAGCCGTCCCGGCGCGCGTATCGTCACGTTCGCGCCCATGCTCAAACACGGGTTGTTTCCCCTGGCGACGATACTTGAGCTGCTGGTAAAAGCTGGGGAAGACGCGCTGGGCAATCCAGTTGAGATCGAATTTGCGGTGCGTTTGCCGCGCAGTCCGGCGGAGTCTGCGGAGTTCGGATTCCTGCAGATTCGTCCGCTCACGCTGGCCCGCGATCATCAGGATCTTTCGCTCGGTGATGTCGATCCTGCGCAGCTGATTTGCCAGAGCACAAAAGTTCTCGGTAACGGCCGCATCGACAATCTGTATGACATGGTCGTGGTCGATGCGCAGCGTTTTGAACGCAGCCGCAGCGAGCAAGTGGCGAGGACGGTAGCTCACTTCAATGCTGTGCTAAGCGCGGAGAATCGTCCCTATCTGCTGATCGGCGTCGGCCGCTGGGGATCGAACGATGCCTGGCTGGGCATTCCCGTGGAATGGGATGAAATTTCAGGAGCTCGCGTGATCGTGGAAGCCGGATTCCGCGATTTTCGCGTCACCCCATCGCAGGGCAGCCATTTCTTTCAGAACCTGACCGCATTCCAAATCGGATACTTCACCGTGAACCCAGACGCCGGAGAAGGTTCGCTCGATTGGCAATGGCTGCATGAGCAGCCCGCCGTGGCCGAGGAGGGATGCGTCCGGCATCTGAGGTTTGCCGAGCCATTCCGCGTGGTCATGAATAGCCGCAGCAGCCAGGGCGCAATTTTCAAGCCAGCCGCATCTTGAACCGCACGCGCTGGTGATTCCAGCTTTGTGATTGCCGTCACTCTACCCGGCGACCGTTATCACTGCAGCCGCGGGACGTCCGCCGTCTAATTCAGGAAGAGGTCCGCGTTGCGGAGCGCCAACGGATCTCGCAAATCTATTCCCCAAGCAGGCCGACCATGATTAATGACGACCTTGTGAAATGTCCGCTATGCCACGGCTTCACGCATGTCGAAAACCCTGAACTTCTGGCCGCGCTGAAAGATCCACGAATTCGCAGTCAGGTCGAAAAGCACATTGCCGAGCTTATGAACGCCCCTCTGGAGGAGTTAGTGAGTGCGACTGCCGGCAAAACGGCGGAACACGACTTCCAGAAGGATGTCCATAGCTGGAATCCATTCGTGCCCATGTGGCGGAGAAGTCCGAAAGAGTGAGCAAGTTCGGACGGCGCAGCTGTCGCCGAGTGGAGCCGATCAGGCCGGGCGAAGACTGAAGGACGAAGGCTGACAGCGCAGGAGGCCACGCATGTCCACACTGTGGAAATCGCGGTACGCCCTACGTACGCTGGGGATCAAGAGTTCTGCCATCCGCGAACTCTTAAAAGTCACGCAAAGACCTGAGGTCATTTCCTTTGGCGGCGGCCTGCCGGCGCCCGATGTTTTTCCCGTCGAGCGCTTCGCTGAGGCTTGTCACAGCGTTCTCGCCGAACATGGCGCCGAGTCGCTGCAATACAGCGCGACGGAGGGCTATCAACCGCTGCGCGAAATGATCGCCCGCAACATGGCGCGCTACGGAATTCTCTCCCGGGCGGAAAATGTTCTCATCACTTCCGGCTCGCAGCAGGCGCTGGACTTGATCGGCAAATTGCTCATCAACCCCGGCGACAGCGTTCTGGTGGAGGCGCCCACCTATCTGGGCGCTCTGCAGGCCTTCAATGTCTACGGGGCGCGATATGTTTCCGTACCGGTTGACGCGGATGGCCTGGTAACGGGGCAACTGGAATCGCGCCTACGCGCGGGCCCGAAGTTCATGTAC
The DNA here is from genome assembly GCA_963739125.1 of uncultured Acidobacteriaceae bacterium. GTDB lineage: Bacteria > Acidobacteriota > Terriglobia > Terriglobales > Acidobacteriaceae > Sulfotelmatobacter. The sequence continues at coordinate 140,536 of CAVTZD010000001.1, forward strand.
GTGCTGCCAAACTTTCAGAACCCGGCCGGAGTGACCCTGTCAGAAGGGCGCCGACACGAGTTGACTCTTCTAGCCGATCAGTATGGCATCCCCATTATTGAAGACGATCCTTACGGACAGTTGCGGTATGAGGGAGAGCATCTGGCGCCGCTGGTAGTGCTGGATCGCGAAAACCTGCGGCGCGACAACGGCTTCGCGCTGGGCAATGTCATTTACCTGAGCACCTTCTCCAAGACCTTGGCCCCGGGCATCCGACTGGCCTGGATCGTGGCCCCCGAGGACGTCATCGGAAAGCTGGTGCAACTCAAGCAGGCTGCCGATCTGCACACTTCCACTTTCAACCAGTTCGTGGCTTACGAAGTGGCCCGCGACGGATTCCTCGACCAGCACGTCAAATTGATTCGCCAGGCTTACCGCGAACGCCGCGATGTGATGCTGCAGGCGCTGAAGGAATTTTTCCCGCCGGAAGTGACGTGGACTCATCCTCAGGGCGGACTGTTCCTTTGGGTGACCATGCCGCAAGGCAGCGACGGCCAGGAACTTTTCCAGGCAGCTCTGGCGCAGGGTGTGGCTTTCGTGCCCGGCGATTGTTTCTACGCCAGTGAAAGCGAGGAAAGCTGTCGTCACATGCGCTTAAACTTTTCCTATTCCAAACCTGAGCAGATTCGGGAGGGCATCCGCCGTTTGTCGGTGACAGTGAAGACTCAGCTATACCAGAAGAACGCCCGTGTATGAGCGACGCGCCTTTTTAGGCGACGACCCGAGGTTCTGTCATGTCTTCCGAGTCCGGGCGACCTCGGCTCCAGATTTCGATTCAACAGCCGTGGTTCGCGATCATATCCGTAACTGAGAGAGCACTCGTCAGCCTCGCGCTCGGAGGCCTTGTCTTTTTGAGTGGAGGGGCACTCGATTGGTTCGTGACGCGTCAATATCTTCCCCGCATATCATTAGTGTTGGCCGGGGCCGCGATAGCGTTGACGGTCGGTTTGTTGGTATTCCAGATTCTGAGCGACATTCAGGGACGCTATCAAACAATGCTGAATCAGCTGCGGCGGATTGCCGAGCTGAACCATCACATCCGTAATGCCCTCCAGGTCATCGCCTACTACAATGTGCCGGCGCGGGACGAGCGGGCGATTCACCAGGTAAACGCCGAGGTTCTTCGCATTGAGGCAGTACTGCGCGAAGTCTCCGACGCGCTCGGCACACACGCGGAGTGTTCCGCGGCGACTGTGCCTCTCGAGCGCCGCCACGGATAAGAAGAACAGAATAACGGCCGCACCTGTGGGCGCGGCCGGAGGGGAAACGCGACGGATTGGGTTAGTTCGAGGCGTCACTCCGCGTGACGCCCCGAATTTTTCTCTCTCTGGTTAGAAACGAACGCGGGCCCCGAGTTCGATGTTTCTCGGCTCTGCCTCGCCATTGACTCCCACGCCATTGTCTGGCGCAGTGTTATACCCGAGAGCGCCAAAGCCGGCAGTGTTGCAGAGACAGAGGTAGTTATCGGTCCACTGATTATGGTTTAACACGTTGGCGAAGACGCCCTGGAATTCCAAGTTGACGCCCTCTGTCACCCGGATGCTCTTCTTGATGCTGAAGTCCATATTCCAGTAGGACAGCCCGCCCAGAATTCCGGAGCCGCCATCCCGGCTATCGATCCCGAGAATTGGGTTGCGCCAATTATTGGCTTGGGCCACCCCATCCGGAAAATAATTTACGGGGAACCCGTTTGTCTGACCTGAGCAAGAACCGCAGTAGTAGGCATGACGGTTGGGAACGGGGCCGATGGGTACGGCATTTTCCATGTCGTAGTCGCCGCAGCCGAGGCCATCGCATGCACCAAAGCCCTGGTAATCTGCAAAGCTCGTAGCGATCTGGGTGGGAACGCCCGACCCGGCAGCGAATATGGTCGAGAACGTCCATCCGCCCAGGGCTCGCCCAATAAATCCGGACTGTCCCTTGAAGAACGGAGGCTGGTAGACCAGGAACGTGTTGTAAATGAATTTCCGGTCCCAGGCCTGTCTGCCATATTGTTCCTGCAGATTGAAGGGATCGAGGGCAGTCAGTACGCTCGACGATTGCGCCTGCGCTCCTATGCCCAGAGCCTTCGACCAGGTGAAGTTGGACTGCATTGTCATTCCGCGAAACTCGGCCATTTTGACGGAAACGAAGCCAGCGTTGTAGTTGCCATAGCCAATGCTGGCGTTCTGAAAGGCACCGTCAGTAAAGGCGCCGGAGCAGCCGATCGTATTCGCCGCGTTGCAGGTGCTGGGAATCGGAGTGCTCTGCAAGCTGCGGGGGAAGTTGAAGGCGCCGACATTTCCGTTGACGTCAACACACCCGCCCATCGGGCATCCCACGCCGCTGTCCAAATCACTCCAGAGGCCCCAAACTTGCGCATTCGTGAGGTTCCCAGTGCCGCTGGCGCCTTCGTTGGCTACAACCGCAGCGGTACAACTGGAAAAGGTGTTGCAGTAGCCAGTGCCCTTCAACGCACGCTCGAAGAACGGCTGTGGTGTAACAGCACCGGGATTGGGTCCGGCCTTGCCTCCGCAGCCGCCGCCGGCTAGACCTGACAGGCCGCCGCAGTATTGCAGCACCATATTCGCGTAGGCTTGCTTAAATTGCTGTCCGCCCAGCGTCATCATGTAGGGAACTGGGTTCAGTTCCACCGGTTGGTACTCGTGGGTAATTCTGCGCCCGATATAGCCGAGCTCCAGGGTAACTCTGTGGCTCAACTGACGTTGAAGGGTGACATCGAACGCGTCGATCGCGCTGGCCCGGAAGTTAGGATCCAATCCCTCAGGGTTGGACGAGAAGCTGTTGTTGAACCCAGGATAGGCGGGCTGGGGCAAGGTCGGGCTGGCGAGCGCGATCAACGGAACGGTCGGGCCACCGCTAGCAGAGGTGGTTTGTCCAACGCGAAATCCGTTCGAATAAGTGCCGGCAAGAGAGCCTCCGCAGGCCCAGCTTCCCGGCGTGGAGCCGACCAGGTTCGAGTTACAGGCCACGGGCTGTTCGAGGCCGAGTCCCAGCAGCGGGACCAGCACCTGCACAACGCCGTTGGTGCGACCATATTGGCGGCCATAACCGCCCCGGAGAACCGTATCTTGAGTCCCGAAGATCTTGCCACCCAATGAATCGGCATCGAAGTGCGGATTCCAGGCCAGGGCAACGCGTGGGCTGAACTCGCCATAGAACGGGTTGTAGGGATATTTCAATCCGTTGGCGGTATTGCCGACCAAAGCAAAGCCCATTTCCGGGTTGTATACCTGCCCGGCCAGCGCGGCTTTCTTGACATTATTGAGGTAGGTCCCGGTGCTCAATGGCTCATCGGCAGAATCCACGAGCACGGTCTGCTTCCCGTCTTGCTCGACCGGCGGCATCTCCAGCGCGTAACCCAAGCCGTAAGTGAAGGTCAAAGTGGGCTTCATGTGCCAGGTGTCGCTGAAGTAAACGTTGTAGTAAGGAATGGTGCTCTTGTCGAATGCGTTGGAAAGAGAAGGTAACAAGCTGAGGTTTGAACCAGAGCGGGCGAACATCTGCGACGCGACTGAAACAACTCCGAGCACGTTGGCGTAAAGAGAATCGCAGGTCTTCGGAGTCGTGGAAATGGTAGCGGTCGTGGCGCAAGGATAGGCGAGGGTGCCCATGCCCGATCCGTTCGTTGTGTTGCCCAACTCATAGACCGGAAAAGCGTTGATGGTGCCGCCACTGTCATTGCGTTGATGGTAATTCCAATTGTGCTGATAGGTTCCGCCGAACTGGAACAGGTGGTTGCCTTTCAGGGTTGAGACGTCATCGCGAAACATGTTGTCATGTCCGTCCCAGAAACGGCGGCGGATGTTCTGGTTATCTACATTGAACGGGGCGAGATCCTGGGTCTCCGACTGGGCGTCATCCAGTCCAAGGGCGCCACCGAGCCCCGGAATCTGTGGCGGAGCCCCGGCGCGGGACCAGGCCCACCAGTTCCGCAGGAAGCTGTAATGAACGTCGTTGGTCGTGTTAGTCGTGATGTTGGTGGTCAAGCCCGCAACCAGATACCAATCTCGAATGGGATTGCCTGCTTGAGAAGCTGGTGTGCCCAAGGTATCTCCGGGGAAGAAGCCGCCAATATCAACTTCGGAATCCGACGCCAGGTCCATTTTGTAATAGCGCCAGCTCGCCATGAAATGGTTTTTGGAGCCGAAATCGTGGTCGATACGCGCCACGTCGAAATTGCTCGTAGTGGGCTCGCTCAGGTTGGCCGCAAATCCTAGAACGTTCGCGTTGTCACACAGGTTCTGGCCGCCCGCGCAAGTGGAGTTTGACTGTGGTTCGTACTTATTCCATATCTGCGAAACCAAAGGGTTCAGACCGAGTCCAAGCGGATCGCATTTTCCGAGGAGGGCTTTGGCGCAACCGTAATTCGCAGCGTAAGGGACGCCATTGAATGTGACCGGTGTGTTGTTCAGGTTGTAAGCGATCGCTCCGGTGGCCGCGTTTGTTAACAGCCCCAACCGCAAGGCCGGCGAGGGAACGTTTCTGGTGATGGTTTCAGAGTTTGGATACCGGAAACCTTCATAATTGTAAAAGAAGAAGGTTTTGCCGCCGAGAAACTCTTTCGATGTGAGCGGACCTCCCAGCGCGCCGCCAAAGCGGCTGTAATGATAGGATGGCAGACCGATGTGGCCACAATTAGGCGCGCCGCACTGGGCTGTGCCCTGCCAATTGTTTTGGTTATTCCCCCAGGCATTTGAGGACCAATTATTGTCTTTGTAATACTCGTAGGCGGTGCCGTGGAAGCTGCTGGTGCCGCGCTTCGTAACAATCTGGATTTCGGCGCCGGCGGAACTGTTGAAGTCGGCGGTCTGCCCGGCGGTGTTGACCTTGAACTCCTCGACGCTGTCGGCTGGAGTGGGTAATACGCCCGACGGGGCGGAGTAAGTAAACGATTGAGTCGACATGCCTCCGGTGGGATCGCCGATCACCATATTCTGCTGCCCAGCGGTGTACACGCCGCCGCTGCCATCCATATCGTTGCTGTTGTTGCCGCCATCGAGCGAGAAATAGCTTTGGTCGTTCACCGCGCCGGCAACGTCGCCACCGGCGCTTACGCCCGGCTGCAACTCGATAAACGTGTTGACGTCGCGGCCGATGCTGGGCAGGTTGTCGATGGCGATCTGGGGTACCGTGTTGCCCACCGTCGCGTTCATCGTCTGCAGTTCATTGCCGACGGACGAGACCTCGACCACCACGTTCGTGCCGCCGATTTGCAGAGCCAGATTGACCGTGAGCCCGAGTCCGACCTGGACCACTTGGTGCTCAGCTTGCGCCGTCGAGAACCCGGCTTTCGCAACCGTGACCGTGTAGGTCCCCGGCTTAACATCGCCATAGTAGTACCGCCCCGTAGCATTCGTCGTCGCGGCTCGGCTGACGTTGGTGGCCGTGTCGGTCAATGAGACCGTCGCGCCCGCAACCACCGCGCCACTGGGATCGGTGATTGTCCCTGCAACTGTTCCCGAAGAAGCCGATTGTGCCCACAGGGGCGAAGCACTGCCCACACCAATCACCAACAGGAGAACCAGAGCCAACTTCAAGCTGCGGATTTGCATTGCTTCCTCCGACCAAGAGATTGAGAGTCGCGACTGACCGAGAAAATCGATGGTGACTCAACACTTCCAGCGGGTTAAGTGTTAGCAATCAGCGAACCAGAGGGTTGCTGTCGCGTTTTCAATCGGTTAGATCAATTCCTGGATCCGCGGTTATGGAATGCGGGATGCCAATTGCACGGCGCTCATGTCCCGCGTCCCGCGCGTGAGGTCGCGTGTCTGCAAGACTGGGACTGCGGGGTGTAGGACTGTTCCAAACAGGAGGTGAATTTCCAAAATTCCAGATTTTCGGAGGTTGGTTCCGAGCTGGACTTGCTTATTCGAATACGAACTGAGTTATTTGAACTGAAGTTATTCGAATGTGGTGTTTCGAGAATGCATAACGCTTAGTCTGTCGCGGGTCAGACGAAGGCCGAAGCACGGGGCAGCGACAGTCGCGCGAGGCAGCGTCTTGGTAGTGGTGCAGTTTGGCTCACGCTCCAGGCCGGATAGGACTGAGATCCCTTCGGCGCAGATCTTGATGAGAGGTTTCGCAGAAAGACGGGCGACGTTTATGAGGACGGGCGCGACGTGATCGCGGAGGCACTGCTCTTGCGCCGTGAGTGAATCCTATTTGAGCCCCTTCACCAGATAAAGCTCGGAAAGCAGGCGACTATAGCTGTAAACGTAGGCTCGACCGTCGGCGCCGAAGTGAACATGAGAGATATTCTGAAGTCCCGCGACGTCTGGAGGAGTCATTTCTCTAAAAAGCTGCCGCTGTCCAGTCAGAATGTTCAAGCGATAGACCTTGAGCGGTGATTGTTTCCATTGATACACGTATATAAAGTGCGGATCTGAGGACCATACGAAATTTTCGTCTGGCTGCAGACCTGGTATTGGGTGTGGCTGCCCACCTTCCAGCGGATACAACCATCCTCCGGCGCCCGTGAAACCGTTGGCGACCAATTTGCCGTCGGGAGAGACCGCGCAGAACATAACTCCTTCCGGAGTCACTGGACGTGGTTGGCCACCGTCTACATCCTGAGCGAAACACTGCACGCTATGCCCAGGCCGCTTTGCGGAGAAAACGATTTGCTTACCGTCAGGTGTCCACTCAGCTCCGTACCAGTACTCCTGAATGTCGCCTTTTTCGATTTGCCTGGCTGAGCCCGCTCCGGTCGGCAACAGCAGAAGGTGGGCATTGGAAACAATCGCGGTCGCCCATTTTCCATCGGGAGATAAATTGCCGGTCATTCCCTGGCCCAGTGGAATAGGAGGAGATCCTTGCGTGTCGCGCACGGCGACGGTATAGGTGGACCCAGACTCACCTCCTTCTTCGTTGAAGAGCACAGTGTTGCCATCCTTGGAGATATCGGTGGGGATCGACCAGTCCCCCCAGGAGACTTCCCTCTCCTTGGCTGCTCCCGGCGCCAAAGCCATCATTCCGACACGCTGTTCATCACGAGTTAAAAGGACTCTGCCGTCGGAGGCGACGTCTTGCAGCGTGACTCCTCCGGGCGCACGAAAGACGAGACGTTGGTGACCCGATAGATCCACCGCATAAATGTGACGTTCGATTCCGGCCTTGGCACCCGAGAACCAGATCTCGGTTCCATTGGCCGACCATGCCAACCCTTCGACACTTTCCCATCCTGACGAGAGAACCCGCTTGTGTCCCTCAAGATCGACAATGGAGACAACGCCCCCATCGTCAGCGAAGATCGGGTGGTCGAGGAACGCGACTTGATCCCCTTTGGGCGAAATCCTCGGATGGCTGATCCAGCCAGCAGTTTCATAAAGAACATGGCCGAGTGGAAATTCAAGACGCTGTTTGCCGTTGAGCTCGCGGACGGCCGCCAACGTCGCCCCGTCTGCCGACCAATCAGCCCAGTCGATACTTTCAGCGAGCTGACGGGGAGATCCGCCGGTCAGTGGGACTTGGCCGAGAGTTCCCCGGGCTGTGAGCAACGAACGAAAATCGACCGGTTGCAGCACCGCCATTTCGCCTGAAGAGGAAACGGCAAGCAGCTGAGCGGCAGACAATCCGAGGTTTCGCGCTCCCGGGATTTTCGGGTCGGTGGAGAATATCTCAGTGGGTCCGCCATCCCAGGAGGCGGCGTAAATCGCGCTGTGACCGTCAGGCGCAAACCTGGCCGAGTATACCCTGCCGCGATTCACGGTCAGGCGCTGAAAGTCTGGCGGCTGCCATCTGGTTGTGCGGTGACCGAGGAAAAATCCGGAGCCGACGAGGCAAGCTGCAACCACGACTGCGAGAAGTACCAGGAGCGTGCGATTGACGACCGGTGTCGCCTTGCCGGGCCGATCGCCGTTGGTCGCAGGCAGATCCGGATGCGTATCCACCGGAGCTTCGTCGAGCCTGGCCACAAAGCGGTAACCACGACGTGGGACAGTCTCGATGAAGGAAGGTTTTTCGGCTGAATCGCCCAGAGCAGCACGGAGCTTGCCGACCGCAACATTCACTGCGTGGTCGAAGTCTCCAAAACTTTCCTCCGGCCAGATACGGGACTGAAGTTCCTCGCGAGTGACCAGCGCTCCCGGATGTTCCATCAGGATCTGCAGCACTCTGAAGGGCTGATCCTGGAGTTTGATTCGGCTTCCAGACTTACGGATCTCTCCGGAATGGAGATCGGCTTCAAACTCCCCAAAACGAATTGTCTGGTTCCCGTTATGCACGGCCGATGTCCCGTTCTCAGGGAAGTCTAGCATCTTTAGCCACTCTTGCAGTGGACGCCGCAGCAGCTCATTGGTTTGCTGATTTTTCGGGAAAGCACGGTCTCCACATGTCTCCGATGTGTCTCCTGATGCGATATTCACCGGAGATGCACAAGCTAGCTGTTGTGAATTGAAGTGGTTGGCCCGGATGAAATATATCTGCCCACGCTGGGCGGAGCTGTGAACACAGGGTTCGCTTTACCAGGAGAAGGGACCAACAAAAGGGTCGCGAAACGGCGAACATGCGGATATATGATCGTTGGATTTTGAAACTCCTGGTGGTTTTCGTGGTGGCGGCATGCGCTGTCATCCAAGGTCAGTCACCGCCAAAGCAGCGGATCGAGTCAGGGCTGGCGACGCTGGGAGCCGGGTTCGTCTCCGATACTGCGCGAGTAAACGGAACGATCCTCCACTATGTGCGCGGAGGGACTGGTCCCGCTGTCATTCTGCTGCATGGCTTCCCCGAAGACTGGTACGCGTATCACCGCGTCATGCCGTCGTTGGCAAAGCAGTTTACCGTCGTGGCTGTAGATCTGCGCGGCATAGGCGGTTCCGCCGTGACTCCGGGTGGTTACGACGCTGCCAATATGGCAGAAGATGTTCATCAACTGGCGGAAAATTTGCATCTGGAGGACATTTACGTTGTCGGTCACGATATTGGCGGAATGGTGGCATATGCTTTCGCCCGTCGGTATCCTGAAACCAGCCGCGGCGTGATGTTGCTCGATGCACCCGTGCCGGGCCTTGGGCCGTGGGATGCGGTTAAAGCCTCTCCCATCACTTGGCATATACATTTTCAGCAGACGCCGGATCTGCCCGAGCAACTGATTGCCGGGCGTGAAGCTATTTACTTCCGCCATTTTCTTGATCGTGACACCTTCAGCGATGCGGAAGTCGCCCGCTATGCTCGCGCTTATGCCGCTCCCGAACATCTGCACGCCGCGTTGGAGATCTATCGGGCTTTTCCGGCGAATGAGAAATTCAACGCGGCGCAACAGAGCGTGATCAGCCTGCCTCTGGTGTTGGCTCCGGGAGAGCACTCGCTTTTTGTGAAGCTTATGCCCGGCTTTGCCGAAGCGTTACGGGATCATGGGTGTGCAAACGTCAAGATTGAAGTCATCAAGAATAGCGTGCATTACGTTGCAGACGAGCAGCCCGAGGCCGTGGCTCAACTCATTGAGCGCTACGCCTCGTGATGACTGGGGGATGGCCAGCGCTATGTAGAAGCAAGCGAAGAATTTAAAAAATGTTCAGGGCAAAAGGAAGTTTCGGGGCCGATCGCGGTTCGCCGAGCATGCTTCGCCGATCATGGGTTCGCCGATCATGGGTTCGCCGATCATAGGTTCGCCGATCGCGGATCACGGGTTTGGAGCCAGGCTTTAAATCTGTATCAGAAGGATTCAAGGAGAGAACCGGAATGAAACACCATACAGTCGCCATCATCGCATGGGGATTCTCTGCGCTGGCCCTTGCCGTTGCCCTGGGAGTGGCCGGGCACGCGCAAGCACAGGACGCCAAGAATCCACCTTCCACCTCCATGACCTCAATCGATCCATATCTGATGGACCGCGATGCGGAGATTGCCATGGCCCGCAGCGCGGCTCCGCCATCGATTGCCAAGGATGCCACGGTTATGGTCCTGGGAAGGCATGGCTATGAAACAGCCGTGGAGGGGACGAACGGTTTCGTGTGCGCGGTGGGACGATCATGGGATCTGCCGAAAAACAATCGGGCTTTTTGGGATCCAAAGATACACGGTCCCATCTGCCTGAGCGCTCCGGGTGCGCGGTCTTTTCTTCCGATCTACCTCAAGAAGACCGAACTGGCGATTGCCGGACGTTCGAACACTCAGATCGAGGACGCCATAAAAGATGGCATCGCGAACGGCGAATTGCCCACGCCCGAAGCCGGTTCGGTGTCCTACATGTTGTCAAAGCAAGGGTATTTGAATGCCGGCATCAAGGGACCATGGCTTCCCCACGTGATGTTCTTCGTCCCCGAAATCGACCCTAAGGCCTTGGGATCGGACATGGGGGATGACGTCCCGTTGGACGCGCACGAAGAAAAAATAGGCCGCTATACCACCATCGACGTTCCGGTAAGCAAGTGGTCGGACGGAACGCCGGTGGAAGAGAGTAAGAACCGGTAACGGAGGTCATTTGGATAACGGCGATCCGCATATTCGTGAACTCGTAGAAGCCGCGCGCGAAGAACTGGCGACGCCAAAGATACCGCTCGTTCCGGCCAGGGCAAATCTTGAGCATGCCATTGCGATTTTTGGGAAAAAGGAAATTGATGAGGCGGTCGGGCCGTCGGGCGAGCGCACCCATGAGCCTCTCACTCGTGGGCTCCGGCAACCGGGGGCCACGCAATCAACAAGCCCAAGGAAAGCCTTACCGCAGGCCCCCGCGATGGGGAGATCCGCGCGGATTGCGATCAAAGCCAAGGGGAAAATTCTCTTTATCGATGCAGCGGACATCATCGTGGTGGAAGCCAAAGGAAAGTATGTCTTGCTGCATACGTCAGGTTCGCACATGCTGCGAGAGTCCATCTCGACCATGGAGGAAAAGCTCAGTGTGCACGGGTTTGTGCGAATTCATCGATCTGTGCTGGTGAATGCGGCAATGGTTGACGAGATGCATCCATTGTCGACGGGGCAGTATGTGCTGCGGGTGCGGGGAGGAAGGGAGTTCACCGTCACTCGTACTTACAAAAAGAATCTGCAACTCCTGGCGCAGCTGTGGATCGGCATGGAGGATTTTCCGGGACGAAGGAACGACGGCTGAGCACCTAAGAATTTGAAACCCAAAGATCATCGACCGAGCCCCGCTGAACTGTCTCAATTTCCCTACCTTCGCACCTGGGCGACTGCGCGCCTGCGTAGATCGCCCGAGTCGTATGATCGCCCGGCAACATTCACAAACAGGTAGTTAACGGTTCAGAGCATCATTGGACCTTGGTATGGCCAATACCTTCGTCCAATGGACTCACTCGCTTGCTTGTGGCTAAATTCTGGAAAGGCAATTTCCGCTCAGCCTATTTTGAAGAGAACCGAAAACAACCCTCTGTGTTGCATGGTTGCAATTCATCGACACGGCGATACGGTTACGAGAGAGATTGTAGCGCCCAAGTTTCAGCGCTTCTCCGTCTGACATATCGTCCCCAGAACTCGTCACAGGCTGTCGAGGCCCTGTTTATCGCACAGGGTCGAGACCTTAACTAACGCGAATCGAATCGCGTGGGCACAAATTCTGAAAGTAATGAATAGGAGATGAACTATGGATAGCACCTCAAGACAGGACCAAAGCTCGGTCGTTGCAGTGTTCGCTCAACACACCGCAGCCGAAAATGCTATCAAGGAATTGAAGGGTGGCGGATTCAATATCAAGAAACTGGCCGTCGTCGGCCGCGACTATCAGACGGAAGAGGATGTCGTCGGTTTCTATAACACCGGCGACAGGATGAAATACTGGGGCAAATGGGGCGCATTTTGGGGCGGGCTGTGGGGCCTGCTCATCGGTGCGGCGTTTTTAATCGTCCCGGGCATCGGACCCGTTGTCGCCGCCGGCTCCGTTGTCGACTGGATTGTCGCGGCCCTGGAGGGAGCAGTCGTCGTGGGAGGGCTCAGTGCTCTGGGCGCAGGTCTCTACAGCATCGGCGTTCCCAAAAACAGCGTCGTAAAATACGAGACGTCGATCAAAGCCGGCAAGTTTGTTCTTGTCGCGCATGGAACCGCCGCGGAAGTAGCGAAAGCCCGCGACATGTTGAAGACTTCAGGCGCGGAGCAGATCGACAGCTACGAGCCCTCGACCGAAGCAACGCGCGCGGCGTGAGCCGACCAGGGTCATTCAGGGAGTTGTACGGTTCAGTTTCCCAACCTACCACAGTGGCCTTTATTACAGAGGCCACTGTGGTTTGAATCGCCTGCAATCTTGCGGAAGCACATGGCGTTGGTACGAACCCTCATCGATCGCGCCTAAAATCAGTCTGAACCGGGGCCTGCTCCTCGGTTTCAACTGCGCTCGCTTCGGATTTCGTGCCAGAATTCCTGCGCGCCAGTGCCATCGGCTGGTACAGCGCTGTCGTAGGGCTTCTGGAATTGGTCGCAAGCGTTGTCGCTGGTTTGTTGTGGGACCGCGTCAGTCACGTTGCCGTATTTTATTACGGTGCGATCTTTGCGATTGCGGGCAGCGTGGGATTGCTCTTTATCCCCGCAAAACGCACCAGGCCCGCCCTTGATGCATGAAGTATTCGAATGTACCGAATTTAGCGGCTGATCCGTTTCCGACGGACGCTGCGCACGAGAAAATGTCGACCATGGATGCGGCAGGAACCGGGAATGTTTCGCCTCAAGGTCTGACCCGCGAGGAAGCCGAGAGCCGCTTGCGCCAGTACGGCCCCAATGCTGTGCGGGAAGCGAAACCTCATCCGTTCCTCGCAATCGCCAAGAAATTTTGGGCCCCCGTACCCTGGATGCTTGAGGTCACAATCGTATTGGAACTGATGCTGGGCAAACGGCCCGAAGCTATCATCATCGGCTTTCTGCTTGTTTTTAACGCCGGTGTTGGTTTTCTACAGGAGAACCGGGCTCAGAATGCGCTCGCCTTGTTGCGGCAAAGGCTGCCGGTAAAAGCCCGGGTGCTGCGCGACGGCCAATGGCATTTGATTCCGGCCGAAGACCTGGTCCCGGGCGACTTCATTCACGTCCGCATGGGAGACGTGATGCCAGCCGATGTGCGGCTCGCCGACGGGCATATCCAAGTCGATCAATCCACACTCACGGGCGAGTCTCTGCCCCTCGAAGCAGGGTCCGGTCAAGCTACGTTTGCTGGATCGGTAGTGATCCGCGGGGAAGCAAGTGGCGAAGTCACCGACACCGGCGCTCGCACCTACTTTGGCAAGACGGCGGAACTGGTACGCTCGGCCACGACCGTGAGCCATCTCCAGGCGATCATTTTCACCATCGTCAAATACTTGGTCATGCTGGATGGGGCTCTGGCGATCATCCTCATCTTTTATTCCCGGCTCGCGCACTTGCCTCTCATGGAAATGCTGCCCTTTGCCCTCATGTTGCTGGTGGCCTCAGTTCCTGTGGCGCTGCCGGCAACTTTCACTTTGGCGACTGCGCTGGGTTCGTTGGAACTGGCTGGCAGCGGAGTACTTGTGACCAGGCTGTCAGCCATTGAGGAAGCTGCTGCCATGGAAGTGCTGTGCAGCGACAAAACCGGCACCATCACCCAAAACCGCCTCGCAGTGGTTGGCCTGCAGCCATACGCCCCGTACGGAGAAAACGATCTTCTTCTCTTTGCCATGCTGGCGAGCAACGCCGCCAGTCAGGATTCCATCGATCTGGCCATTCTGGCTGCAGCCGGCGGTCACCATGTCGACCCGGCGGGTTGGCAGACAATCGAATTGATTCCCTTCGAACCTGCGACCAAGCTTTCCGAGGCAATCCTTAGCAAAGGCAGCCAGCGCAGCCGTGCCATCAAGGGTGCTCCGGAAGCAGTCGCAAAGCGCGTCAAAGGTGTGCCGAATTACTCGCTGGATATAGACCGGTTTGCATCGCGGGGATATCGTGTGCTCGCAGTGGCTGCCGGACCGGACCATGACTCGAGCGACCATGACTTGAGCGAAAGCGACTTGGGCTTTGTGGGACTACTGGCGCTCGAGGATCCGCCGCGCGACGACTCCAAGACACTGATCCGGAGCCTGCATGATCTGGGGGTTCGCGTGATCATGATCACCGGGGACGGATTGGCTACTGCCCGCGCAGTCGCCACTCGCGTCGGCATCGGCGATCGTGCGGTCGAACCCAAAGACCTGGAAAAGGAAGCTGCAGCAGAGGTCCTCCGGAGCGATGTCTTCGCGGGCGCATACCCAGTGGACAAGTTTCACATCGTGCAAGCCCTGCAGCGAGCCGGCATGGTCACGGGAATGACTGGGGACGGTGTGAATGACGCTCCCGCTTTGAAGCAAGCGGAAGTTGGAATCGCGGTGGCGAATGCCACAGACGTGGCGAAAGCCGCGGCGAGTCTCGTACTTACCAATCCCGGCTTGACAGATATTGTGGCGGCGGTGAAGACGAGTCGCCGCATCTACCAGCGGATGCTCACCTATACGTTGAACAAAATCATCAAGACCATCGAAATTGCCTTGCTTTTGAGTGTGGGTGTGATGCTGACCGGGAGCTTCGTTATCACCCCGCTGCTTATCGTTGTTCTGTTATTCACCAATGATTTTGTGACCATGTCGATTGCAACCGATACCGTGTCCTACTCGCAGCAGCCGGATCGTTGGCGCATTCGGTCGCTTGTTCTGATTGGCCTGACGCTGGGAAGTTTGGTGCTCATATTCTCGTTCGGGATCCTTCTGGCCGGACGCGATTGGCTGCAACTACCGCTGTCGCAGTTGCAGACCCTGGTCTTTATCACGCTCGTTTTCACCGGTCAAGGCATGGTTTACCTGGTTCGTCAGCGGGGACATTTCTGGAATTCAAGGCCCAGCAAGTGGTTGCTTCTAAGCTCCGTGGCCGATATTGCGGTCGTAAGTGTTCTTGCAACTCGCGGCATCCTGATGGAGGCCATCCCCGCGTCGATAGTGTTCAGTGTGCTAATCACTTGCTGCTGTTATCTCGCGGCCGTCGATTTTTTGAAAACTCGTCTTCTAAACAAACTAATGCAGGGACTATGAGGAAGAATCTTTTCCTCCTCGCCATTTTCTGGCTCCCCTATCGGTAATGTCTGAGATCTCTCAGATCGCGCAGGTCGTCATAAGCTGTGATGAGTTTTGGGCGTTAAGAACAATGGTGGGGTCAGCCCGCTTCCCGGCAGCAGAGTCAATTGTCACGCCGCACCTCGCTGACATCCGTTACCAGAATTGCGCTTGATCGAGGCTCCAGCCGATGACCGATTTGGCCCTGCAAGGAAGGCTGCTTCCCTGGGTCGAAGAGATCCTCAGGGGCGATTCGGGAAGTATCAACCGCCAAACGCCAGATCTTCCCGGCCGGCAAGGCAGGAATGGAAAAATGGACTGATCTGGTGTCGGCGTTAAACATGAGGAACAGGTCGGGCTCGGTCTGTCCCAGAATCAGACACGCAAAGGATTTCTGCCGCTCGTCCGCCCACTCGGGAGCGCCGCCATTCGGTGCGAACCATTTAAGACTCGCGTCGGTGTAGAACTCTTCTTTTCGCAAGGCAGCGTGGGCACGGCGAAAGGCGATCATTCCCTGAGTGAAGCGCTGGATCTCTTTGTGCTTTTCGAGCAGGCTCCAGTCAAACCAGCTCACCTCGTTATCCTGGCAGTAGGCATTGTTATTGCCGCGCTGGGTTCGGCGAAACTCGTCGCCGCCGAGCAACATGGGAACCCCCCGAGAAATAAACAGGGTTAGCAGAAAATTCTTGATCAAGCGGTTGCGCATGCCCTCGACACCGGGATCGTGGCTGGGCCCTTCCACACCGCAATTGTCACTGTAGTTGGCGTCGGTTCCATCATGGCCGAACTCGCCATTTTCGTTATTGTGTTTCTGCTTGTAGCTGACCAAATCGTTCAACGTGAAACCGTCATGACAGGTAACGAAGTTGAGGCTGCTGGCGGGTCCCTTGCCCGAGCTTTGATACAAATCCGAACTTCCACAGATTCGGCTGGCGAACAGTCCGATCATGCCCTCGTCGCCAACCCAGAAGCGGCGCACATGGTCACGGAAACGTCCGTTCCATTCCGTCCAACGCCGGGTGGAGAAATCTCCCACTTGATAGGCGCCACCAGCGTCCCACGCCTCCGCAATAATTTTTACGTCCCGCAGAATCGGATCCTCCGCAATATCCTCGAGAAGCGGAGCGTTGCGCAGAATGTTCCCATGCTCATCTCGCCCCAGGACCGAAGCGAGGTCGAAGCGAAAACCATCCACATGCATGTGCATGACCCAGTAACGAAGCACATTCCTGACGAACTCGCGCACGACGGGATGATTTGCATTCAGCGTATTGCCAACGCCGGAAAAGTTCTTGTAATATCGGCAACCGTTCTCTTGCAACATATAGAAGATCGAGTTCTCGATACCGCGCAGAGAAATCGTTGGCCCCAGTTCATCTCCCTCGGCTGTGTGATTCAACACGATATCCAAGATCACTTCCATGCGTGCGCGGTGAAAAGCCTTGACCATCTCGCGGAACTCATGGATCTGCCGAGCATGCGGTCCCCCAATACAGTAAGACTGCTTGGGAGCGAAAAAGGCAACGGGATCATAGCCCCAGTAGTTCTTGAGTCTCTCTCCTGTGATTGGATTCAGTTGGTCGGATTCGTTTTCGTTGAATTCCAGAACAGGCATCAACTCAATGGCGGTCACTCCCAGGTCCTGGAGATACGGTATCTTTTCGGTCAAGCCAGCGAAGGTTCCAGGATGCGCCACACCCGAAGTCGCATGAATTGTGAGACCGCGAACGTGTGTCTCGTAGATGACTGTGTCAGAGGCAGAATGCTTTGGAGGTGAATCCAGCCCCCAATCGAAATCGTCGTTGGTGAAGATGCACTTCGGTGTGGTGCCCGCGTTATCGATGGTCGAAATGCTCAAGTCAGCCAGCTTGCTCGACGAATCGTAGCCGCGGGCGGCTAGAAAATCCCAATTCTCGACCCTGGCAATTGCTCTTGCGTATGGATCCAGCAGTAGCTTATGTGGATTGAAGCGATGGCCCTCTTCAGGTTGATACGGTCCGTCGACGCGATAACCGTAGAGTTGACCTGCGGGAATGCCTCGCACCCACACATGCCAGACGTCGCCGGTCCGATTACGCACCGGATCTAAGTCAATGACCCTGGTTGGAGAAGAATCGTCAGAGTTTTGATACAACTCCAGGCGAACACCGGTTGCGTGACGGCTGAACAAAACAAAATTGACGCCGTTTCCTTGCTGGTGGGCGCCTCCAATCGGGAGGGGATTTCCCCCCTGAATCTCGCCCACCTCAGACTGTGCTGCGAAACGATTCGCCTGATTCTGGTCCGTCGCTGATTCCGTCATTGGCATGGTTTCCATCCTTACGTGTCAGCTCCCAGAATCCATTTTCCGCAAATCATCGCTTGGTTATCACATGCAGGAAATGACATTCAGCGCCCGGCCCTGTAACCCGTAGGCGCGTTGCGCACACCTTCGATTAAGCCAGAAGGGCAGAGATGAGGTCTATTAGACGATGGTATTGGCCGATCCCTCGCAAAAACGAGTGCTTGCGACGCAAGCGCTCCGGCACCTTAGTTCGTGAGGCTCGGGCGATGCGGCCTGCGTCCGGCAACGGCCTGCACATGTCGCGCTAATTTAGTGCGTGCTCGATGCAGCCTCGCCTTTACCGTTCCGACCGGCAACTCCAACATTCTTGCTGTCTCTTTCGCTGACAACTCTTGCAAAGTGCGCAGATGCAGCACCTCAACATAGACTGGTCTCAGTTTCTTGAGTCCTTTTTCAAGCAGCAGTCGGCCCTCTTTCGACAAGTACGCCTGCTCGGGGTTCAACCTGGTTTCCACTAGATCAAATCTTGTACGCGGCTCGCCTGTTTCTGTGAGCTCATCAAGCGATGTTTCCTTTTTTCGCCGGCTCACGCGCAAGCGCATGAAGGCCGCGTTCATGGCGATGCGAGTGAGCCACGAGGAGAATCGCGAATGCCCACGAAATCCATCCAGGTTGCGGAAGGCATCGAGAAATGCGGTCTGAACGGCGTCTTCGGCATCTTCTCGATTGCGAAGAATTCGTTGGGTAACATGAAGGAGAGCGTCCCAGTGGGGCATGACAAGACACTCAAATGCGGTCGAGTCACCAGCTCTGGCGGACGCCAGAAGAGTTGCCTCTTCAGCTGTGATGAACGAGGGCCTGACGGTCGCGACATGGTTCAGTTGGTAATTTGTTGCGGCTGACATCGTGTTACCTCTCATTTCCTTGACTTGCCCAATTGCGGTAGACTCGCAGTCGTTTTCGAATGCAGATGCGATTAAGCCAGAACCAACGAGAGGAATCTATTGGACGATGGTATGGATCGGTACCATTGGACGATTCATACGGCGCGGAACGCTGGCGCGGACCCTCGGGTCGTGGTGCGTACTTTATTCCACAGGCCAATACCATCGTCCAATTGATTCGCCGGAGCAGGTCGGGTGTAATGCCCGGAGCGCAGCCGATTCGGTCGGGAGAGCGACGCCTAGAAAGTACCCGGCCGAACTGCTCGCCTGCCGGGTGGAAAACGGTCACGAACTCTAGGGGAAATAGCAGACACCGCGCCCGCCCTCGAGCCGAAGGCTTTAAAAAAGGATGGCAAAGACATGCCGGAAGCAACCTGGAAACCTCACGAGAAACATGGACAGCTGACGACACAGAGCGACTTGCCCGACAGCGTATACGCGTTTCCGAAGCAGCGGAAAGAACCACTGACCGACGCGCAACATGTGCGTAACGCGGTGGCGCGATTCGATCAAGTCATCGACGTCTCCGATGCCGACCGTGCTTTAGCGTTCGCGAACATCGAGAAAGCCGCAAAGCACTACGACGTCAACCTCGCGGAAACGTCATGGCACGACCTGGGCAGTCATCCGCAAAAGAATCGAAGCGAGGCTGCCGTTAAAGGTGTTGCGACGCGCGAACGCCGAGTGCGGAGCTAAGAATCCGCCGGTCAGCCGACTGAAAGAAAAGCAATGGCAAGATAACGATCCCCACCGGAGGCTGCTCGGGTGGGAGAATCCTATGGCCATCTTTGATGCTGGTGAATGTTATGCCCGGAACAAAATCCATTCGATCCGGTTGGCGATGCGACAGTTGCGGCGAACGTGTGTCGGAGCTGCAGTCGGGCTGGGTGGAATGGGTTGCGGCGGAGGACACTAAGGGAAAACCGAAAGTAAGCGGTCTGCGGTTAGTGCACCGTCGCAACACGAGCCCGAGATGGCGACGGCGATACGGCTGTCAATACAATCCGCGAGACGAATTCAGAAAGAACCGTGGCCTCGTAGAGGGATTAGCTCTTGACCGGTTCGCGGGTCCCGATGGCCTTATGTTACTGCTCTCGATGATTGCTGAACGTGAGCTTCCGGTACAAGAGTTGATCGAACTCGCCAAGCGGGTACAGATTCCGGGCTACGAAGCAGTGCATGAACTGGTTCGCGATGCCGTCAGCGAAGGGGTGATAGCGCCCTCTATCTCGTCCGGCTTTTACTTGCAGTGCGAGATCTGGGATGTGCTGAAGTGGGCAAAATATCGAACCTCAGTGAAGACGAGCCAATGTTGAGTGCCAGAGTTGGCGCATCGTTCCGTTGGTGACTGTTTCTTTACGGTACAAGGAGATGAAATATGAAAGCAGTTGTTGTCCACCAATATGGCGGTCCTGAAGTACTCAAGTTCGAGGAATATCCTGATCCGGTGGCGGGTCCGGGCGAAGTACTGGTGCGAGTCGCTGCCGCCAGCGTGAATCCGATCGATTACAAACGACGCGCCGGATTAACAAAGGATTCTTATCCCATCCAGTTTCCGGGTCTGATAGGAGTCGATATCGCAGGGACTGTGATCAAACTTGGACCGGGAGTGGAAGACTTTTCCGTCGGCGACCAGGTGTTCGCGATGGCGGACAATACTTACGCCGAACTTTGTGTTGTGAAAGCCGCGATTCTGGCGAAAATTCCCAAGGGACTCGATTTGATCCAGGCGGCGGCGCTGCCGCTGGTGACGACGACTGGCAACCAACTCGCTTCCGCTACCGGGATCAAAGCGGGCCAGACGGTTCTCGTTGTAGGGGCCGCTGGAAATGTCGGGCGTTCGGCGGTATTTACTGCAAAGCAACGCGGGGCAGTCGTGATTGCAGGGGTGCTGAAGACCCAGATCAATGAAGCGAAGACGATCGGCGCAGATCAGTTGGTCGCAACCGATGACGACACGGCGATTGCGAATCTTCCTCCGCTCGACGCGGTGGCGGATACGGTCGACGGAAAAACCGCGGAGAAGCTGATCGCCAGGGTGAAGCCAGGAGGCGTGTTTGCGTCGGTCGTCGGGACACCGAAGAACGCGGCGAAGTATCCATCCGTGAAGGCTGTGTTCGTATTCTCGAAATTCGACAGGAAAACGCTCGAGTTCATGGCCGAAGCGGTGCGAGACGG
The DNA here is from genome assembly GCA_963739125.1 of uncultured Acidobacteriaceae bacterium. Lineage (GTDB taxonomy): Bacteria > Acidobacteriota > Terriglobia > Terriglobales > Acidobacteriaceae > Sulfotelmatobacter. The sequence continues at coordinate 160,956 of CAVTZD010000001.1, forward strand.
CAAGCTAATAATCCCGATCAGCGAGAAACTGCCGCTCAGTGAAGCGGCTGAGGCGCAAGCGGCGGCGGAAAAGGGTGGCATCGGGAAGATCTTGCTGGTGGCTTGACATTTTTGCGATGCAGAACGAAAGGAAAATCGAAATTGAAAAAGGATCTGCGGGGAATCAACCCTGCTTCGAAGCCGAGCGGCGATGGGTGTGTGGAGTGCCTGGCATCGCCGAAAAGCTGGTGGTTTCATCTCCGCCGGTGTGCCGAGTGTGGGCACATCGGATGCTGTGACAGTTCTCCGAGTCAGCATGCCTCAAAGCATGCGGCGGCGACGGGGCATCCGATCATTGCCAGTTTTGAACCGGGTGAGGACTGGTTTTTCGATTACGAGAAGCAGAGGATGATCAAAGGTGTAAAGTTGCTTCCGCCGCACGCGCATCCGGAAAGTCAGCCCGCGCCCGGACCTGCCGGAAGGGTGCCAGCCAACTGGGAATCGCTGCTGAACTAGCAGGCGTCGATTGATTTTTTGTAAATGGGAGAGGGACTTTACACCGTATTTGTAATGAGCACCGTATCGAAAGGAGCTGACAATGAACGCGGCACAAAAGGAGCCGTCGATGGACGCCGTACAAGTCGAACAGAAGAGCTATGAGATGCCCCCGCGGGAGGGGATCAGCATCGCGTGTTTTCTCACCGTCGCCGACCTCGAGCGATCGGCTCGCTACTACGAAAAGGTCTTCGGCGCTCGTATTCTGACCATGGGTGACGGCAACGCGCCTCCGTACCTTCAGCTGGCGAATATCTGGATGATTCTGAACGTTGGCGGCGGCCCGACGCCGGATAAGCCGACGGTAACGCTGAGCGTCCCCGACCCGAATCACATCAACAGCTTTATGAATTTCCGCGTTGCCGATATTCAAGCGTGCTACAAATTGTGGAAAAGTCGAGGGGCCGAGTTCATCACGGAGCCGATTCCGAAGTACGGCGAGATACGCTGCTACATCCGCGATCCTGACGGTTACATCATCGAGGTCGGACAGAGTACCGATCAGATCTACGGTTAACGGCCGATTCGGGCGGAATGCGGATTTGAAACGGCACGGATGTTCGCTCTGAGGGGGCTGGCTCGCACATTCGCATTTGACTCCTGGTATCACCCCGAAAGAGGCTGCCCCACTCGCCGCGGTTTCGGCGAGTGGGTACCACGGACCCTACCTCTCGTTTGCTCATCTTCTTCGGCATTGGTCAATGAAGCAGGTGGAAGCTTACCTTCGCGTGTGCCGAATCGCATGATGAGCTCTCCGCGGAAAATCCGTCGAGGTTCGTCGTGCCCACTCGTCGAAAACCGCGAGAGTGGGGCGGCCTCTTCCGTGGTAATCCGATCGAAATCAGGAATCAGTCGGTATGGGCGGCCCCCGGCCCCAGGTTTCTAAAAAGTATAATTCCCTAAGGTGCCCTATACCGGAGATGACAACGAACCTACAGGCCACTCCTTCGCCGGAACCGGATCGCATGCAATCCAACCCGCAGCAGGCGCGAAATGGTAGCTGGCTTCGTCTGTTTCAAAGTATAAGGCCCGTCACTCGGGCCGGAGCGGCCCGGGATGCGTTGGCCGGATTCCAACTGGCGGCGATGAACATTCCGCAGGCACTGGGCTATACCAAGATTGCGGGCATGCCAATTGTCACGGGGTTTTATACGCTGTTGCTGCCGCTGCTGGCATTTGCCGTGTTCGGCTCCTCGCGTTACTTGGTGGTCGCTGCCGATTCGGCAACCGCATCGATCCTTGCCGGAAAGCTTGCGACCATGGCGCCTATCGCAAGCGCAAGATATGTGGCGCTGGCCTCGACGGTCGCGCTGCTCACCGCCGGATTTCTGCTGCTGGCCCGAGTGCTCAAGCTCGGTTTCCTGGCCGATTTCTTGTCGCAAACCGTGCTGACAGGGTTCCTCACCGGAGTTGGATTTCAGGTGGGCATCGCCGTGTTGGGCGAGATGGTCGGTCTCGAAGTGCGCTCCAATCGGACGGTGGGACAGCTGTTTGAGATCTTCCGCAGCTTGGCCAGAATTCAGCTGCCAAGCTTGGCCATCTCGGCAGTGGTGGTGACAGGCATCTTTGCCTTTAGCCGGTTTGCCCCCAAGGTTCCGGGCGCTCTGATTGCGGTTGCCGGCGCAATTGCGGCGAGCGCGACCTGGGATTTCGCGGGTCACGGTATCGCGATCATCGGACCGGTCGTGGGTGGGCTTCCGCATTTGGGGTTGCCGGACGTGCACTGGAAGGATGCGGCACCGCTGCTCGGCGTTTCCGCCTCCTGCTTTGTGATGATCCTCGCGCAAAGCGCGGCTACCGCGCGGTTCTACGCTGGGCGCCACCATCAGTATCTGGACGAAAGCGCGGACTTCGTCGGTCTGTCTGCGGCCAATGCCGCGGCGGCGGTGAGCGGGACTTTTGTAGTGGACGGGAGCCCAACTCAAACCGCGATGGTCGAAAGCTCCGGCGGTCAGAGCCAGCTTGCCCAGATGGCTACCGCCATCGCGGTCGCGCTCGTTCTGCTCTTTCTAACCAAGCCTCTGCAATACCTGCCACGTTGTGTGTTGGGGGCCATCGTATTTTTCATTGCCGTCCGTCTCATGGACGTGCATGGCTTGCGCGAGATTCGACGCGAGAGTCCCGGAGAATATGCTCTGGCCGTATTCACTGCAGCCGTTGTTGTACTGATAGGAGTCGAGGAGGGCATCCTATTCGCCATGGTGCTGTCACTACTCCGGATCGTGCGGCACAGCTATCGTCCGCACACTGGAGTCGTGGTTGTGGGCCAACGGGATGCGTGGCAGTTGGTGCCAGCCGTTCCCGGCGCGGTAACCAAGCCGGGGTTGGTCATCTATAGTTTCGGAGCAGCGCTGTTCTACGCGAATGCCAACCTGTTTGCCAATGAAATTCGTGGTTTGCTCGGACCGGCGCCTTCGCCAGTGCGATGGCTGATCATCGACGCCGAAGCGATCACGAATGTGGATTACACCGCCGCCCGGATCGTGCAACAACTGCACGAAGAACTGGTTCAACGCGGCATCGTGTTAGGGTTCGCGCGCGTACCTCCCTCCCTGAAAGCAGATTTGGACCGGCATCTGCTGACCGAGATCATCGGCCCGGCTCGGCTGTTCGACCGCCTTCACGATGCGACGGCTGCATTCACGGAACACAAAGATGCATAAGCCAGGGCGTCCTCATGACTACGGATCCTCGTTTGCCGGCAAATTCGCCCGATCTTGGAGAGGCTGATGCGCTGAGTTTGATCGAGCCGCAGAGTTAAGTCTCTATGTCCGCTCCGAGACATAGGTAATACCTGTGTCTCCGGAACGTTCTGTTGTCTCGGGAACGGACAAAGAAAGGAATGGCTCCTCAGGTAGGACTCGAACCTACAACCCTCCGGTTAACAGCCGGATGCTCTGCCATTGAGCTACTGAGGAGTGTGGCGTGGGGCACGAGCGGCCCGCGTTTCGGCTATCGGCTTTCATCATAGCATCTTCGGCTGACCGGTCAAGACCATCCGCGCGGCGACCGGTGGTGCGGGCGGCGATCTGGTGCGGTCGAGTGCGAATGGTTTTCTTTGCGTTCTTCGCGTCCCTTCTTCGCGAACTCCGCGGTTAGATGCTTTTGTTGCCCGCCATCGCCATTAACCCCGCTCCGAGTCGGCGATACCGGGGCAGCCGATTCACTGCTATCCCCGCCCCGAAACCGCTCGCACGTTTCTGGTACGCTAACGGGTTGGCCCGGTCCCTCTGCCCACCGGCCAACCGTCTTGCTTCGAGGTGGTCATGTCAGGAGGTCGTTTGTTCTGGGCTTTCTCCTCTTTGTTTCTTGTTGCCGCAGCGGTCTACGCGGCCAACAATTCCAAATCGACCAAAGCATCATCTCCGTCGCCTTCCGCTCCGCCGGAAGCTCCGATGAAACCGGTCATCGACATCTTTCATGGCACGAAAGTCCTCGACAACTATCGCTGGCTAGAGGACGGCACAAGTCCTGAAACACAAAAGTGGGTCGCCGAAGAAATGGCTTACACCCATGCCCTGCTCGATCCGTTGCCGGGGCGCGAAGCCATTCATCAGCGTCTGACCGAATTGCTTTCGATCGGCAGCATCGGAGTGCCGCAGATCGCCGGCCGGCACTATTTCTACACGCGCCGCGAAGGCATGCAGAACCAGCCCATCCTTTATGTTCGCGAAAAGACGAGCGACGGCGCGGACGGTCCCGAGCGGGTTCTGGTTGATGCCAACAGGCTCGCCACCGACGGCACTGTCGCGCTCGACTGGTTCGAGCCTTCGCAAAACGGCCACTACGTCGCTTACGGAACGTCCGCCGGCGGTTCAGAGATGAGCACGCTGCACGTTATCGAGACGAAAACCGGCATCGTGCTTCCCGACACCATTGAGCGCACACGCGCCGCCTCCATCGCATGGCTTCCCGACAATTCGGGTTTTTATTACACGCGTTATCCGGAGAAAGGCGACGTACCCGCCGGCCAGGAAATGTACAACCGCCACGTCTTCTTTCATCTTCTGGGCAGCCCGGTCGACAGCGACGACAAGATTTTCGGCGAAGGCCGCGATGCCGAAGATTGGCCGAATGTGCACATCTCCAACGATGGCCGCTGGCTGCTCATTGACGTTGAGCAGGGATGGACCAAGTCCGAACTCTTCCTGATGGACCTGAAGAAAGACACTCCGCCCACGCGCGTCACCACCGGCAAGGATTTTCTATACCGTGGCGAAGTCTATGACGGCAAGGTCTACATCACGACCAACGAAGACGCGCCGCGCTACCGCGTCTTCGTCACCGACGCCGGCGACTACCATCGCGAGGCCTGGAAGGAGATCATTCCGCAGTCGGACGCGGTGCTGCAGGGCACAGCTGTTTTCGGCGGCAAGCTTTTCGCCCAGTACGAACAGAACGCGTCATCACAACTGAAGATCTTCGACCTGGACGGCAAGAAACTCGCCGACCTCGCGCTTCCCGCCATTGGCACGGTCTTCGGCGCGGGCGGCCGCTGGAACCACGACGAAATTTTCTACGGCTTCCAATCGTTCACCTTCGCGCCATCGATTTACAGATACGACTTGAAAGATGGTTCTACTAAGCTTTGGGCCAAAGTCGATGCGCCTTCGATCGATCCCTCCGCCTACGAAGTCGCGCAGGAATGGTTCAAGTCGAAAGACGGCACGCGCGTTCCCATGTTCATCGTGCATAAGAAGGGTCTGGCTGGGGTCACAAATAAGACCGGCAAGAACCCCACGCTGCTGACTGGTTATGGCGGCTTCAACGTGAGCCTCACGCCCACCTTCAGCCGCACCGCTTATCTCTGGATGGAACACGGCGGCATCTACGCTGTCGCCAACCTGCGTGGCGGCGGCGAGTTCGGCGAAGACTGGCACCGCGCCGGCATGCTCGAAAAAAAACAAAACGTCTTCGACGACATGATCGCCGCCGCCGAGCATCTCATCGCCGAAAAATATACCGACGCGAAGCACCTCGCCATCCAGGGCGGCTCCAACGGAGGCCTGCTCATGGGCGCCATGATCACGCAGCGTCCCGACCTGTTTCGCGCCGTCGTCTGCCAGGTCCCGCTGCTCGACATGATCCACTACCAGGATTTCCAGATCGCGAAACTGTGGATCCCTGAATACGGCACCGCCGAAAACCGTGACCAGTTCAAATGGCTCTACGCCTACTCGCCTTATCACCACGTAAAAGAAGGCGTGGAATATCCCGCCATCTTATTCATGACGGCGGACACCGACACCCGAGTCGATCCCATGCACGCGAAAAAAATGGCCGCCGAGATGCAAGCCGAAGCCAGGAACGGATCGAGCCACACGCGTCCAATCTTGTTGCGAATCGAGTCAAAAGCCGGCCACGGCGCAGGCAAGCCAGTAACCAAGCAGATCGAAGAGTTCACGGATGTGTATTCGTTTTTGTTCTGGCAGCTGGGGGTGAAGGAGTAGGCGTCTGAAAGGCGCGTCACGATTCCCAATCCGGAACTCAGTTCCAAAATACTTTTTTGGCGGGCGCCGTCAGTCAGCGCCGGGAGATAAAATCCCTTTTACGGCAAGCAAACGTTTGGAGGGCGTTGCCAGTGGGTACTGGACGTCGCTTGCCAAGCGATCGAGTGGCTCAGCCAGCCACTAGGATTCAACTCCCTGGCCCTCCGCGGTTCCACTCGATCCACTCTAAACGCGCTTGACATCGCGCTGCGAAGCGCTATGATTGGTGCTGGCAAGCGACGTCCAGTATCAGCTTCTGAAACAGCCCCGATTGGCTATCGGGGCTGTTTTGCTTTGTGCTTGAGGGTTTGGGCTCCACGCTTCGAAAATCGCTAAGCGGGGCGGCTCAGCTGTGGTGGATCGACAGGAAACAAATGTGAGTTAGCCGCGGTTCCCATCGCACCGTAAGCTCGCACCCTCGAGGTACTTGTCCAGCTCACTTTCCCGCGGCGGCCGGATTGGCGCGGTTTGGCATGCCCTCGAATGCGCTGCGGCAGCGGCTGGCGATCTCGTTCATCTCCTGGCACTTTGGGCAAGCGCATTTGGAGTAGAGCGCGCCTGGAAGGGTGTGATGTCCGCAACCGAGGCAGACATACTTCTTCGATTGGCGGAACATGGGCCGGAACTCGTTGCCCTGCACACAGTAGGGGCAACGTACGATCGGTGGTGACATTCTTTCTTGCTCTCTTTCCCTCTAGCGCACCGGTCCAACCTGCTTCATCAGCCAGGCGAATGAACTAGCGGGGGAGGCAGCGACGCCATTCTCACGCTCGAATGGAACTTGCCTGCGCCGTAAGCACAAAACATTAGAGCAAAGTGGGCAGCAACAAAATGGCCCACTCGTCGGGCAGGATGGCCCAATCGTGTGGGCAGCGGTCCTCTATGGTAAGCTTGCGACCCTCGAATTATTGCATTCCAAAACTCGAGAGGTTCCAACCAGGAGAACCCATGAAAGGTCCGATTCTTGCTTTCCTGTTTTGCATTTTGCTCGCCGTGGCTGTCATTCTGGTTCCCGTTCGTCCTGTGCATGCCGGGAGTGACGCGGTGACCTCCGCTTCTTCGCTTTCATCCGCCGACGATGCCGATGATGCGACTTCCGAACTCATGGCCAAGTACTGCCGCGAGAAAGGCGGCCAGGTCGATGTTCGTGAACCTTACTTCAACACCAACGATGACAATCCCGCGAATTGGATTCGCTTGTCGGGCAAGCGCCGGTTCTGCAAGTTCACTTCAAAAACCGACGGTTCGCGGATTCATCTCTGGCTCAATACCATGTACACCGAAGCGCCCACGCTCGCGGCGCTCGCCTATTACGCGAAGCTTCCCCTGGGGACGGGCTGCAACGGAAACCCCGCGTCTTGCTATTGCAGCCAGCTCGGCGGCAGTGATCTGTTCGGCGGCGTCAACGCCAATGGCGGCGGCTGGGTGCAGATGAGCGATCCGGTCGACACGGTGCTTGAGGCCTGCATCTTCCCCGACATGTCGACGATCGATTCGTGGGGACTGGCCTATCATTCGGCCGGCATTGTCCGCGGCAGAAATCTCAAGAACGTGCTGCGCTTCGCCGATCCCTACACCAAGTAATTTCGATAACCAGCTCGAAACAATCACAGCCCGGGGTGGGCCGTCCGTTTGCAGTTTCGCACGGTCGGCTTTCCTCGGGCCTCTGTCTAAGCCAACAAGTTCAACGTGTAGAAATTAAGCGGCGCAAGCGGTGGGTCGGAAAAGGTCTGCGATTTCGCGCGCGCGCTGGCATAGTAGTCGATGGCTCCATCCCGCGCTGCAAACGGACCAAGTTTCGCCGCATAAACGCTGCGTCCGGCAGGCTGGGCATCCCAGGAAGTCCATTTCTGTTCGCCCTGCGAACGAGTGAACAGCTTCACTTCGTCCGCTTCGTGCGAGCCCGACAGGTTAATAAAAATGCGCAGCGATTCGCCAGGTTTTAGCAACGACGGCCGGGTCGGCAGAAACAAACGCGCCGGATTGGCGCCTTCGGACGAAATCGCCGCCGCATACGCCTGATCCATTTCCGCCGGCAACTCGTGCACGAATTCTTTGATGGAGAGCCGCAAGCGTTCCAGCGAAATGCGGACAAATTTGTCTTGCATGGACGCGAGTTGTCCGAGATCGTTGCGCGTGGAAACGATCGCCTGAAATTGCAGCATCGTCTGCCGCACCAGCGGAGCCATCGCCAACCACAGTGGAACACCGCGATCCAGCACGAGTGTGCGCGCGTCCTCTTGCCGGCCTGCGGCGCGGAACTCGACCGCCTGCCTCAGAACGGCACCGAGTTGATGCGCAGACTCGTAGGCGTCGCAATATGGAACCATGAGCCCGACAAAAACCGCGAAATAGCTAATACGCTCGCGCTCGATCGGCGATTCCGCCCGCGCCGCGAGCTGGCGAAACTGTTCTGCAGTCTTGCGCTGGAGAGGCAGAACGGAAAACTCGGGTTCAGTCGTTTCATAGTCGAACGCCTCGCCGTAATCGCCGGCGATTTCGACGCGATTCGCAAATCCCGACTTGTCATAACTGCCAAGAAACGTCGTGGCGATGGCGTGTTTGCGGTCGCACTCGTCGAAACGCGTGGCCAATTCACCAATGCGCGCTCCGGAAGCCTGGGTCACACAAAAATCGCGATAGTGGTCGGGCGATGTGAGTTCGCGATTCCAACTGGCGCGGGCAAAATAGGTGGCCGTGGGGTCGACGATCCGCTGCCGCCAATGGATTCCAAGCATCCCTTGGCAGCCAAGATCCTGCGCCCGCCGCATGTCAGTTTGAAAACGGCTGGCGCGAAATTGCGGAAACCACATTGAAGGGTCATCTTCCAGCCACGGAATCGGCCAGCGCTCTCGACTGCCAAGCTTGCCGAAAGCTTCGTGAATGGGATCCCATCCCAGCGAATCGCTCAACGCGGAAAAGATTATGTCTTCCGGCAGACGCTGATGTAGAGACTCGAAGTGCTGCGCCACACCTCCCCACCCGGCCAGCACCAACCGCTTGCCCAGAGCGTGCCGCCGCAGAAAATCGTGCGCTTGCGCGAAGGGCGTTACTGAAAGCGGCACTTTCTTTTCGCGGCTGGCCCAGTTTGCGCCTTCGTCTTGCCAGAGCCACACGGTGTCGACCATCGGATAGCGCTCGAGCAAATCGGCGAGTCGACGCTCCAGCAGATCTCTCGCCGTGTTCGATTCGATAAAACCTCCCGGATAAGAAAGCGCTTCCGGCGGCAGCGCGCGAACAATCTCGGCCGGGTTCTGATAGGGCTCAAACCCAATCCCTGTGCGGATTCCCAGCTCGCCGGCAAATTGGAATGCGGCGCGCATCATGGCGGTGGTGCGGTCTGCGATCTCCCAATTGTCAGCAGCCAGCCGGGTCGCGTCAGACCCGAACGTCTCTCGATCGAAAAACTCTGCCGCGCCCATCTTGAAGGTAGACGTCCGCTGTGGCAGGTATCCCCAGCTTGTGGAGGTTGTGTCTTCGAGCGCCGCTCGGTGACCGCTGCCGGCAAAGTCAAAGGACAAATACGATTCTGCCAGCGGCCCCGGCGCATTTTCTGTGTACACGTGCATGCCAAACATGTTGAAACGCATGCGCAGCATGGCGGCGAAATAAGCCTGCAAGTCTTCCGCGTTATACACGCTGATGCAGTTAAGAAAATCAGGCCAGGGCAGAAGCCCGCGCACCGCGAAGGCCGGAGAACCGACCCACGGCTGCCCAAGCGTTGGCAAGCGCAATGCAACCGGACGATCGAGTGGGGCGGACGTTCCGTCGATACCGAAGATCAACCCCTGGCGTTCCAGAAAGTCGAATACGGCGAACAACAGAGCCTGCTCGCTGGCAGCGCGGAGGATCGCCCCGTTGCTACCGCCGACGAGAGGCGCGATTTCGAATTCCTCTGCGCCTCGAAAACGGGACGCATCAACAGTTAGCTTAAGCAAGACTGAATCGGGCCCGTTGCTCTCGGTCTGCTTCGCCTCGAACGCTGGATTCAGCATGCGGAGTCCGGTCGACAGTTCGCGTGCCGCCAGCCTTGTCTTCATGGTGTCGGGCGCTTCGACACGAATCGCGAGGAGTCCTGGTTGATCAATTTGCGCTGCTGCGTAGCGAGGCGCAAGCAGACGGCTGGCGGAGGCTAGAACGCTGGTCTTGAGGAAGTCTCTGCGATCCATGCGCGTATTTGAGGCTGTCGAAAGAGGTTTTGCAACTGGTTTTGTGGCCGGTTCAGCGGGCGACACGTTCTCGGGCAGCAGCAGCGCCGGCGCGGGCCCTCGTAGTTTCCGCGCGTGGTCGGTTTGAAACCGAATAACAAACTAAGTATTTTTTAACTCTTCGTTCGCTAGAAGAAAAATCAATCCGCCGCACGCAAAAAGACACACGCGAAATTGGTCTGCTTCGGGCTACGATCGGCCAGGCGTTGAACTGTTGTTACGGCGATATTTGTTATGAAGATCTGTCCTAATACGACCTGCTCGGTGTTTGGTCGGATCGTCTATACACTGGCGACCCGTTGTCCGGTATGCAAGTGGGACTTGAGGTCCACGCTGCCCACCGGCGAGACTGCGCCGCAGAAGACGACTCAAGCGCTGGCAGCGACAAGATAGATTTCACAGAGTTTGCCGATCGGGCCGGTCACCCCACTTCTCACATTCGCCACGAGAAGTGGGGTTTTCGGTTGATGGCGGCCACATCCACTTTAGCGTCTGCAATCAACGACTGCGCGTGCAGCCAGTTGCACTTCACGCATACCCTCAGGCACAATACGCCTTCCTGCTTTGCTGATTTCTGATGCTAAGGACTTCCTGATGAAATACTTCCGGTTTGCCGCCCCATGCCTCGCCCTCGCTGCTTTTGCTTTCGCGTTTAACATGTCGCTCGCCGCACAGAACGACACCGCGCCACTGGTTTATCCGAAAGCGAAAACCGTCGACCAGGTTGATGACTACCACGGCGTGAAAGTGGCCGATCCTTACCGCTGGCTCGAAGACACCGACTCGGCCGACACGCATGCCTGGGTCGAGGCCGAAAACAAACTCACCTTCGGCTATCTCGACAAGATTCCCTATCGCGGCGCCATCCGCGACCGCCTGCTGAAGCTGTGGAATTACGAACGCTTCACCGTGCCCGAGCAGGAAGGCGGGCGTTATTTCTACCAGCACAACAACGGCCTGCAGAACCAGAATGTGCTGCTCGTGGCTGAGTCGTTGAACACGGAGCCGCGCGTGCTGCTCGACCCGAATACTCTCTCTTCCGACGGCACGGTCGCGCTTGCGGGCACGGCTTTGACCGATGACGGCAAGCTGATGGCCTACGGCACCGCGACTTCCGGTTCTGACTGGATGGAGTGGCATGTGCGCGACGTCGACACCGGCAAAGATCTTCCCGATCTCCTGAAGTGGGTAAAGTTCTCCGGAGCTTCGTGGACGAAAGATGATAAAGGATTCTTCTACAGCCGCTACGACGAACCCAAGGCAGACACGGCGTTGACCGACACGAACTATTTCCACAAGCTTTATTACCACCGCCTGGGCACTCCCCAAACCGAAGACAAGCTCATTTACGATCGGCCCGACAACAAGGAACTCTTGTTCAATGGCTTCGTGAGCGATGACGGCCGCTATCTCATCATTGTTGTCTCGGAGGGAACGTCTCCGAAGAATCGCCTTTACTATAAGGACCTCACGCAGCCCGACTCGCCCGTGGTGAAGCTGCTCGACGAAGGCGATGCGGCCTACAACTTCATCGACGATGATGGCTCCATCTTCTGGATTCAAACCGATCTCGATGCTCCGCGCGGAAGATTGATCGCGATCGATATACGCCATCCGGAGCGAGCCGACTGGAAGACCATCGTTGCGCAGGGCCCGGACAAGCTCGAATCCGCGAGCGTCATAGACAATCTTTTTCTTTTGTCCTACCTGAAGGATGCGCGCACCGAAGTTCGTGTGCATGAACTGGATGGAAAATTCCTGCGCAACGTAGACCTCCCCGGCATTGGCACCGCCAGCGGCTTCGCCGGCAAGCGCAAAGACAAGGAAACGTTTTACTCCTACACCAGCTTCGTTTCTCCGACCACGATCTATCACTACGATCCGCAATCGGGCACCAGTTCTATTTTTCGCCAGCCTAAAGTCGACTTCGATCCCTCGAAATACGAAACCAAGCAGGTCTTCTACCACAGTAAAGACGGCACGCGCGTCCCCATGTTTCTGACCTACAAGAAAGGACTCAAGCTTGACGGCCAGAACCCGACCTTGCTTTACGCCTACGGCGGATTCGACATCTCGCTGACGCCGTACTTCTCGGTGCCGAATCTGGTATGGCTGGAAATGGGCGGTATCTACGCGCAGCCCAACCTGCGCGGCGGCGGCGAGTATGGAGAAGAGTGGCACCTGGCGGGCACGAAGGGAAAGAAGCAGAACGTGTTCGATGACTTCATCGCGGCGGCCGAATGGTTGATCGCGAACAGATATACGTCCACACCCAAGCTGGCGATTCGCGGCGCGAGCAATGGCGGCCTGCTCATCGGAGCGTGCGTAACGCAGCGTCCGGATCTTTACGGAGCCACGCTGCCCGAAGTCGGAGTCATGGACATGCTGCGCTTCCAGAAGTTTACGATCGGCTGGGCCTGGACGTCGGATTATGGATCATCCGACAATGCGGAGGACTTCAAGTGGCTGTATGCGTACTCGCCCCTGCATAATCTGAAGCCGGGAACAAAATATCCTCCCACGATGATTTCGACTGCGGATCACGATGACCGCGTGATGCCGGCGCACAGTTTCAAGTTCGCCGCGACCATGCAGGCCGATCAGGCTGGGCCTGCTCCGATCCTGATTCGCGTGGAGACCAAGGCCGGACACGGGGCGGGCAAGCCGATCTCGAAAACTATCGACGAGACGGCCGACGAGTGGGGATTCGTGGCCTATAACCTTCACATGAACGTGATGCTGCAGTAGGCAGCCGGCGGTTTCCGCCATCGACACTGCCTCGAGCGGTCCGCGCTGATCAGCGTGAAATGCTTCTCGTGTGCAGTTTCTTGCATGCTGCGAGCATTCATCATCGACAACAGAGCAGATCGACGCGCGTTCCTAAGTCGGCGGGCAATTCCGCCGCGAGGAACTCGAGTCTCATGGTAAAATTCTCGGGTTTTGGGCTGGACGCCGCTTCCGGCAAGCTATTCCGGCCATCACCTTTTTCTCGGGGAGTTTCTCGCCATGTCGTTCCGTTCGCTGTGGTCCTGCCGTCTCGCCGTCTTCGCCTTCCTTGCTCTGGTTGGTGCAACTGTCCCTTGCGGGCGCATGCAAGCGCAGTATGCCAACAATCTGCCCAAACGCATCGTGGGCGACTACGGCTATTGGAGCAAATATCAGACTCCGGCCTATGGACATGCCCAGATTCCCTACAAGAAATTGACCCACATCAACCACGCCGGAATCTCGTTCAACGCCGACGGCAGCCTCTCCGTACCTCAGGGATTCATTGAACCTGAACTCAATAATGAGGCGCATGCCGCGGGTGTGAAAGTTCTGCTACTGCTCGGCGGCGACTTCAACGGGCTCGAAGCCAACGAAGCCAACGGAGCGCTCAAGACCCTGACGGAAAACATCGCAGCTTTCGAGCAGGAACACCATTACGACGGTGTCGACGTAGACTGGGAATATCCCGAGACTCCGACCGACCGGCACTTCCTGGTCCGCTTCATGAACCACCTGCGCAAATCGAATCCCGATTACACGCTCTCGATCGATGTTGCGCCATGGGGCGGCTACGGCTACGACCTCATTGACCTGAAAGGATTGACCGATTATTTCAATGTCATGATGTACGATTGCGCCGGCCCCTGGACGCAGTACGGCCAGCTCAATTCGCCGATCTTCTGGGACCACAACGATCCCGCTCCCTGGGAGTGCCAGCCGGGTGGGAGCGCGCAGGAAGCCGCGAACATATTCCTCAAGCACCTCAAGGGCGAGCAGATCAACATGGGCACGCCGTTTTACGGCTACCACTATAAAAACATCACACAGCTTTTTGGACTGTGCCCCAACTCCGCCACTACGCCTGACGGAGACTGCGACAACGCAGTGGTGACCGTCAACTACGCGCCCTGGGTGAAAGATCGCATCAACAAGGATGGATGGGAGACCTTTTACGATCCGATTGCGTACGTACCTTACATGCTGAAAAAGAATGGGGACCCTGGCTACGTCACCTACGATGACTTTTTCTCCACCTACTTCCGCACTTGGTACTCCGATTGGGAGCGCAGCCTGGGCGGAACGTTCATGTGGTCGCTCGACGCCGACTACGACGGCCACTCCCAGGATCTGCTGGATGCGATGTATGCGGGCACGGTGACTGCGCCATAAGGACCTTTGGCGCAAACCCCACAGCGCCGAGACAGGAATCCACACCTAGTACTTTCGGGTGTTTGACCCTGCTACGCCGACATGTTATAAATGCCCGTTTTGGCGAAGCGACCGGGACTAGAGTATTTCTTCTCTAGCCTATTTTTCCAGGTGAGCTTTTCACAGCGGTCCTGACGCAAACTCCGACGCGGCCAAGCTTCATCACTCCATCAAGTCTTGCAGTGGAAGCGTGATCGGAATTCTGAAAACAAAGCTTGAGGCTCGATTGGGCGTGCTTGCCAATGCACAATCGGATCCCGGGTTGCGAGATGGTGCATCTCGAAGACATGCATCTCGAAATCGGGCATCTCGAAATCGGGGATGACGAGCCTCAATGTTTGTTTCCAGAAGGCAGTGCCTAAACACGTTCGAACATTCCTTAAAATCGTCCTATTTCGGAGGATCTCGTATATGCTCACATGGCTCGCCACGGCTGCGTTCTCGATGCGCCGCGTGGCTACAAAAATCTCCTCGGCTGCCCTGTTGCTGATCGCCGCAGGCCAGACCGCTTTCGCTCAGCCTGCCGGCGAGGCCGGTGGAGAAGCTTCGCTGAAGCTTCCCGACCTTTCGCAGGTCAGATTCCTGAACGGCTCAATTGATGGCCACAAACTGCTGCTGGTCGGAATTCTGTTCTGCCTGTTCGGTCTCGGGTTTGGCATGGCGATTTACATGCGCCTGAAACACCTGCCCGTGCACCGCGCCATGCGCGAGATTTCGGAACTCATCTACGAAACCTGCAAGACCTACCTCATTACGCAAGGCAAGTTCATTCTACTGCTCTGGGTTTTCATCGCCGTCATTATCGCAGCGTATTTCGGGTGGTTGGCTCCGGTGGCGGGAAAGGCGGTCGGGCTGACGCTGCCCATCATTCTTGGGTTCAGCCTGCTCGGTATTGCCGGCAGCTACGGCGTGGCGTGGTTTGGTATCCGTGTGAACACGTTCGCGAACTCGCGGACGGCGTTCGCTTCCCTGCCCGGCAAGCCGTATCCGGTCTATCAGATTCCGCTCGAGGCCGGGATGAGCATCGGCATGATGCTGATCTCGGTGGAACTGCTGATCATGCTGTTTATTCTGCTCTTTGTTCCGGGCGATTATGCCGGGCCCTGCTTCATCGGATTTGCCATTGGCGAGTCGCTGGGCGCTGCGGCCCTGCGCATCGCCGGCGGCATCTTCACCAAGATTGCCGACATCGGCTCAGACCTGATGAAGATCGTGTTCAAGATCAAAGAAGACGACGCGCGCAATCCCGGCGTCATCGCCGACTGCACCGGCGACAATGCCGGCGACTCGGTTGGGCCCTCGGCCGACGGCTTCGAGACTTACGGCGTGACCGGCGTCGCGCTGATTGCTTTCATTCTGCTCGGCGTGAAAGATCCCAGCGTGCAAGTGCAGTTGCTGGTTTGGATTTTCGTAATGCGCGTAATGATGCTGGTATCGAGCTCGCTGTCGTACTTCTTGAATGAAGCCTTTGCCAAGGCGAAATATGGGTCGGCCGACGAGATGAATTTCGAAGCGCCGCTGACCTCGCTGGTATGGCTAACCTCAGTCATTTCCATTGCGCTGACGTATCTGGTTTCTTACTACATCATTCCCAGTCTTGGCAGCGACGGCTCGCAGTGGTGGAAGCTGGCCACGATTATTTCTTGCGGCACGCTGGCGGGCGCGGTGATTCCGGAGCTGGTCAAGGCGTTCACATCAACCGAATCGCGGCACGTGAGAGAAGTGGTCATTTCGGCACAAGAGGGCGGCGCATCGCTCGGCATCCTCTCGGGATTCGTAGCAGGTAATTTTTCCGGATACTACCTCGGCCTGGCCATGATGCTGCTGATGGCGCTGGGCTACTACATGAGCACCCTGGGGCTGGCGCTGGCTGCGGGAATGCTCGCCCCGGCGGTCTTCGCGTTCGGGTTGGTCGCGTTCGGATTCCTGGGCATGGGGCCGGTCACAATCGCGGTGGATTCCTATGGTCCCGTCACCGACAATGCGCAGTCTGTCTATGAGCTTTCGCTGATCGAGTCGGTGCCCAACGTAGAGGCGGAGATCAAGAAAGATTTCAACCTCAGCATCAATTTCGAGCGCGCCAAATATTTGCTTGAAGCCAATGACGGCGCGGGCAACACGTTCAAAGCTACGGCAAAGCCGGTGCTGATCGGCACGGCCGTGGTGGGCGCGACTACGATGATTTTTTCCATCATCATGGCCCTGACCAACGGGCTGACCGACACAGAAAACGTCGCCAAGCTATCGCTGTTGTACGCGCCATTTTTCCTGGGCCTCATCACCGGCGGAGCGATGATTTACTGGTTCACCGGGGCTTCGACGCAGGCTGTGACTACGGGCGCGTACCGGGCGGTCGAGTTCATCAAAGCCAACATCAAGCTCGAAGGCGTGGTGAAGGCTTCCGTCGCCGACAGCAAGAAGGTGGTGGAAATCTGTACCAAGTACGCGCAGAAAGGGATGTTGAACATCTTCATTGCGGTCTTCTTCGCAACGCTGGCATTCGCCTTCGTCGATCCGTTCTTCTTCGTGGGCTATTTGATTTCGATCGCGATCTTCGGCCTTTACCAGGCGATCTTCATGGCCAACGCCGGCGCCGCGTGGGACAACGCAAAAAAGATTGTCGAGGTCGAGATGAAACAAAAGGGCACGCCCCTGCATGATGCCACGGTGATCGGCGATACGGTGGGCGATCCGTTTAAAGACACGTCGTCCGTGGCCCTGAATCCGGTGATCAAGTTCACGACGCTGTTCGGACTGCTGGCGGTGGAACTGGCCGTTAGGCTCGCCGTCGATCAAGGAACCACACTGACTCGTGCGCTGGCGCTGGTGTTCTTTATTTTTTCATTCTTCTTTGTGTACCGGTCGTTCTACGGGATGCGGATCAAGGAAGGTGCGGAGTAGAACACGCCCACATAAAGCATCAACGCCATCCGGAATTCTTCGGATGGCGTTTTTCCTGTAGAGACGTTGCTTGCAACGTCTCTCTCACCATCTTTCGAAATGGCGCCGGCCGAGACGTAGCAAGCTACGTCTCTACGACGCGCGGCTTGGTCACTCCAAAAAATGGCACCGCCTGTTTGACGTTGACAGTGGTGGTGGTGGCGACGGTCATAGTTCACCTCTGAGGATCATGGCCACAGTCTCAGTTCGGCCCCTTCATTTTTTCCTTCACGCTGTGGGCCAGTTTCTCGATTTCGTCGGCTTTCTTGATTACGTCGACCGAGAGAACGTTTTCGTCGGACTTATCCACGAACTGTTTTAGTTCGACCGACAACTTCAACAATTTGTCCGTGTCATTTTTGAGGGCCGCGAGGCGTTCCTTAGCCGCCTTCTTCTCCATATCGTGAGCCATGCGCGCGGCCTCTTCGCCCTCGTCGGTTATGGGCGAGTTGACGTCTCCTCTGGGCGTAGATGGCGGCGCAGGCTGTTGGCTCGAGGAATTCTGGGCTAAGCCGGGTAGCGCGAACAGGCAGAGAGACAACATCCACACCGAAAGTCGCGATGACACGGCATCCTCGCAGAGAGTCGACCTGCACTCCTCTGGCGAGATTATACGTCGGCGGTATGCGCAGAAAAAGACAGCATGGGGCCGAGAAATAGCCCAATTTTCAGAAAAGCTTTTGACCACGAAGGGGCGCTAAGAATTCGCCAAGGGCGCGAGGAAGGACAGAATTGAAATTAGGACAGCACCAGGCTGAGCTGCGGTCGACGAAGTTGACTCAGAAAAACAAAAGCCAGAACAGAAACTCTGGCTCTCATCTCTGGTCTTGCCGGCGATCATCTTGTCGGCGATCGTCCTTTCGACGATCGTCCATTCGACGATGCAGGGGGCACGGACTAAAGCTTGCTCATGTTGGCCAGGAACTCGCCATTGGACTTGCTCTTGTTCAGGTAATCGACAAGCAATTCCATGGCTTCTACCGGCGAGAGCGGGTTCAGCACCTTGCGCAGCACCCAGATGCGCTGCAAGTCTTCCTTCGGAATCAGAAGCTCTTCTTTACGCGTGCCGGAACGCTGAATATCGATGGCCGGGAAGACGCGTTTGTCGACCAGTTTGCGTTCGAGGATGATTTCGCTGTTGCCCGTGCCTTTGAATTCTTCGAAGATCACGTCATCCATGCGCGAACCAGTGTCAATCAGCGCCGTCGCGATAATCGTCAGCGAGCCGCCCTCTTCGATGTTACGCGCGGAACCAAAGAAACGCTTCGGCCGTTGCAACGCGTTCGAATCCACACCGCCGGAGAGCACTTTGCCCGAGGGCGGAACAATCGTGTTGTAAGCGCGAGCTAGACGGGTGATGGAATCGAGCAGAATGACGACATCGCGCTTGTGCTCGACCAGCCGCTTCGCCTTCTCGATCACCATTTCAGCGACCTGTACGTGACGGGCGGCGGGCTCGTCGAACGTCGAAGAAATCACTTCGCCCTTCACCGAGCGTTGCATGTCGGTGACTTCTTCCGGGCGCTCGTCGATCAACAGAACCATCAACACGACTTCGGGATGGTTCGCAGTAATCGAATTCGCCACGTTCTGCAGCAGCATAGTCTTGCCGGCGCGCGGCGGAGACACGATCAGGCCGCGCTGCCCTTTGCCGAGCGGCGTGAGCAGGTCCATGACCCGGGCGCTGGCGTTTTCCCTCGTGGTCTCAAGTTTCAGGCGTTCCTGCGGATACAGCGGCGTCAGGTTATCGAACAGAATCTTGTTGCGCGCCTCATCGGGCGACTCGAAGTTGACCGCTTCAATCTTTACCAGCGCGAAATACTTTTCGCCTTCGTGCGGAGGCCGCACCTGGCCGCTGATGGTGTCGCCGGTCTTGAGATCGAATTTGCGGATTTGCGAAGGCGAGACGTAGATGTCGTCGGGACCCGGCAGGTAGTTGTAATCGGGCGAGCGCAGAAAGCCGTAGCCGTCGGGCAGAATTTCCAGCACGCCTTCGGCAAAGATGTGGCCTTCTTTTTCGCTCTGCGCCTGCAGAATCTTGAAGATCAAGTCCTGCTTGCGCATACCGCTGGCACCGGGCAGATCCAAGGTCCTTGCGATCTTGGTCAGCTCGGTGATGTTCTTTTCTTTCAGTTCAGCAATGGTCATGATTCACCTGAACCCGTGCACTAGACCGTTATTCGTTAGTGTCAGCGGGAGATTTTCAAAAGGAGGGTACGCAGGGAAGAAGCAAATACCACCAGGCAGGAAGGCGGGGCTGGATTAAGCAGCCCGCCGTTGTGCCTCAGCAAAATTCTCT
This sequence comes from uncultured Acidobacteriaceae bacterium, assembly GCA_963739125.1. Classification (GTDB taxonomy): domain Bacteria; phylum Acidobacteriota; class Terriglobia; order Terriglobales; family Acidobacteriaceae; genus Sulfotelmatobacter. Next base: position 180,623 of record CAVTZD010000001.1, read on the forward strand.
GGTTCCGACAGTACCTGTTGCCGCGGCGAGCCGGCGATCCGATCCAACACACCGTTCATCGTTTCCTGGATTCTGGTGCTGGGCCGGTGGAACTTCCGCGTGGCCTTAGAGGCAAGCTGACAGAGCATATACCGGTTCCGCAGAGTTTGTAAAGCATCAAACACACGATCAGAGCGCATGTGCTTTCTTTCTCCTTCTAGTATGAGTGTGGGCCTGCGCTTTCGTCTTTTACGCCACGGGAGGGTGACCGGACCCCGAACAGCTTCCCTCAGTCACTGATTCCGAGCAGATTGTAAAGGAGTTAGCGTAAAACTCACATTGAATAGATGCGTGCCAGGATACGGAAGATGCTCGATTTTCTAGGCTCGGGTCTCTCGGCGCCCACGGAACGCAAAAACCACAAGGCACAAGAGCTTCCGGAACGCTTCCTGGAACTCGCTAATCTATCGGCAAGTGGCGGAGAGGTCAAGCATTTATTTGTCAAGAGACGGTTTTCCCGTCTCCTCCGTGCCTTGGAACCGGGCGTCATACCTACGCCATAACCATTAGAATCATAAGCATAGATCGAATTCCCAACCGGAAAACCCGGGACAGTGGCGGCGGATGTTCGTTTGCCCACGCCGCCCTGTGATCGAGATCACAGAACCAACATGCCGATCCGGCTACGGTTTAACCTGAACCCTTAATTAACCTTGAACTCCTGACCGTAAGAGGTGCCCATGCCGACCACTTCCCCAACCACCACCCGGGTCCTGAACTCCAACCTGGAGCGAAAAATCATGAGTCCGGCCGACGCGGCTGCCCTGATTCGCTCCGGCGACCAGATCGGCATGAGCGGATTTACCGGCTCGGGCTACCCGAAATCGGTACCCATTGAGCTGGCCCACCGCATCGCCGACGCTCACTTCCGCGGGCAGAAGTTCCAGGTCAGCGTCTTCACCGGAGCTTCCACCGGGCCGGAGCTGGACGGAGCGCTGGCCATGGCGGGCGGCATCCACTTGCGCCTTCCCTACCAGTCGGATCCCGAGACCCGCAAACGCATCAATGCGGGCGAGATGGATTACATGGATATTCACCTGAGTCACGTAGCCCAGTTCGTGGATTATGGCTTTCTGGGCAAGCTCGACGTGGCTTTGATCGAAGTCACGGCGGTGCTCGAGGATGGACGGCTCGTGCCCAGCTCTTCCATCGGCAACAATAAAACATGGATCGACCGGGCCGAGCGGGTAATTCTGGAAGTCAACTCCTGGCAGCCGACTGCACTCGAAGGCATGCATGACATTTACTACGGTCTCGAGCTGCCGCCCAATCGCGGGCCAATTCCTCTAGTACGCCCTGGCCAGCGCATCGGCACACCTTATCTGGAGGTCGCCCCCGAAAAGGTCGTAGCCATTGTTCTCACGGATTCTCCCGACCGCAACAGCCCGTTCAAGACGCCAGATGAGGCGTCGAAGCGGATTGCCGGGCACATTCTGGAATTCTTGACATGGGAAGTGCAGAAGGGTCGCATGCCAGCGAATCTGCTGCCCCTGCAATCCGGCGTGGGCAACATCGCCAACGCGGTGCTCTTTGGGCTGGAGGAAGGTCCGTTCGAGGGCCTGACATCGTATACCGAAGTGATTCAAGACGGCATGATCCGGCTGCTGAAATCGGGCAAGGTAACTTCGGCGTCGGCGACGGCATTCTCGCTCAGCCCGGAGATGTTGACCGAAGTAAATGCGAACATGGCCAGCTATCGCGACCGGATCGTGCTTCGGCCCCAGGAGATTTCAAATCATCCCGAGATTATCCGCCGGCTGGGCGTGATCGCCATGAACGGTATGATCGAGGCCGACATCTACGGCAACGTGAACTCGACGCATGTGATGGGGTCGCGCATCCAGAACGGCATTGGCGGCTCGGGCGACTTCGCCCGCAACGGATACCTCTCGATCTTCATGGCTCCGTCAACCGCGCAGAAAGAAACGATTTCGACAATCGTCCCCTTGGTTTCGCACGTGGACCACACCGAGCACGACGTGCAGGTCATCGTCACCGAGAACGGATTAGCCGACCTGCGCGGCCTATCGCCGCGGCAGCGGGCGCACCTGATCATCGAAAAGTGCTCCAGCCCCGACTACAAGCCCTTGCTGCTGGATTATTTCTCACGGGCCGAGCGGCTCTCGTATGGCAAACATACGCCGCATCTGCTGACCGAATCCCTGAGCTGGCACAACCGGTATCTGCGCACCGGGAATATGAAGCCGAGAGAAGAGAATTAGAGAGAAAAGTCGCGCGTGAAGAGCCGCAAAGCGGCGCAAGAATGAAGCCCACGGCGTAAGCCGTGGGTTTCGGTTGATAGGTGCTAACAGCCCCGAAGGGGCGTAAGAGATCTAAGGTCCAGGCCGTCAATGTGATGCGCGTTCACGCCCAATACGTCCGATCCAAACTGCGGTACTGAATCGCCTCCGCAATATGCTTGGGCTCCAAATTCGCCGCGTCTTCCATGTCGGCAATCGTACGGGCGACCTTCAATATGCGGTCGTGGGCGCGGGCGCTCAGGCCCTGCTGGGTCATGGCGCGTTCGAGCAGGCGTTCGCAGTCGGCCGAGAGCTCGCAGTGAGCGCGGATATGGCGGGAGGACATCTGGGCGTTGCAGTAAAGTTTTTCGCGCGACGTAGAGAAACGTTCAGTCTGCTTCTGCCGCGTGCGCAGCACTCGATCACGGATCTTGGCCGAATCTTCCGGCACACTCGTCGAGCGCAGCTCCTTGTAGTTCACCGCCGGCACGTCGATGTGGATGTCGATGCGGTCCATGAGCGGGCCGGAGATTTTCGAGATGTAGCGCTGGATCATCGGCGTGGTGCAATGGCATTCACGGGAGCGATCGTTGTGAAACCCGCAGGGGCAGGGATTCATGGCGGCGGCCAGCATGAAGCGCGCGGGGAAAGTCAGCGACATGGAGGCGCGTGCGATCGAAACTGTGCCGTCTTCGAGCGGCTGGCGCAGGACTTCGAGCACGTTGCGGGGGAATTCGGGAAGCTCGTCCAAAAAGAGCAGGCCGTTGTGCGCAAGGGAAACTTCGCCCGGGCGCGGGATCACGCCGCCGCCGATGAGCCCAGCATCCGAAATCGTGTGGTGGGGCGATCGGTAGGGGCGCTTCCCTACCAGGCCGGTTCCCTGGTCGAGCACTCCGGCGACGCTGTGAATCTTGGTCGTCTCCAGCGCTTCTTCAAACGTCAGCGGCGGCAAGATCGTGGGCATGCGCTTGGCCAGCATGGTCTTGCCCGATCCCGGCGGGCCGATCATTAAGATGTTATGACCGCCGGCGCAGGCGATCTCGATCGCGCGCTTGGCGGTCTGCTGTCCGCGAACATCTTTAAAATCAACAAAAAACTGCTGCGATTCGCGCAGGAGAGAATCTCCGTCGGCTTTGACGGGAACAATACCGTTCCCTGAGTTGACGAAGTGAATCACATCAAGCAGCGAGCGCACCGGATAGACTTCGACGCCGCCGACCATGGCCGCCTCTTTGGCGTTGGCCTCGGGGACAACCATGCGAGCGATCTTGCGTCCGCGCGCTTCGAGCGCGATCGGCAGAGTGCCGCGAATGCCGCGAATCCCTCCGTCGAGTGACAGCTCGCCGATGAACAGGCAATCGCCTATTTCCTTCTTAGTCAGGCCCCCGTAGGCTCCCACGATGCCCAGAGCCATGGGCAGGTCGAATCCCGATCCTTCTTTCTTTATGTCGGCCGGGGCCAGATTGATCGTGATGTGTGTGGGCGGAATATCGTATCCGCAGTTCTTCAGCGCCGCCCGCACGCGGTCGCGGCTTTCACGGACCGCGGCATCGGGTAGGCCGACGGTGTGGAAGTGGTCCTGGTCACACTTGATGCCGGAGCAGTCGACTTCCACCTGAATAATGTTGGCATCGATGCCGTAGACTGCGGCGCTGAGGGTTTTGTAGAGCATCCGGGCACACGGGTTCCTGAGCGTTCCCTAACCAACCTACGGTGTCTGAGACGGCATGGCTGTGATGGATGTCACCGGGAGCTGTGGAAAAGTCGCGTCAAATCCCCGTTGTGGAGCAATCGGATCGACCGAAAATCGTGCGTACCAAGATATCCAACAGAACTTCGGTTGTTTGCCCGGACGGGATACAAGTAGGATAAACTCCGCAGTATCAGAAGGTTTCCCATGACCCCGGACCCTGTGCATTCGTCGCGCGCTTCTCAATCTCCGGGCACTCTGGATCGCGAAGAGTCGCAGCTGTGGCGCTGGCTTCTGGGGTTCATGCTGCTGCTGGCTGTCGCCCTGACCGCCTTGTTATGGGAACGCCTGGAGACGATTCCCTACCAGCTGCGGGCGATTCCGATTGGCATTCTCGTTCTGTCGATCTTGTTCGCGGCCTATGCCTACGGGCGGCGCCGGGAAGTCGGCGAACTCAAAGGCCTGCTTCGCGGGTTGCAGGAGCACGTAGGCGCCGCACCCTCGGAAGAACAGCTCGATCAGCTCAGCCAGGTGATCATGCGCTCGCAGCGCAACTTCAAGGAGCTGATCGACTCCTTCGACGACCCGGCGTGCGCGGTTTCGCTCGATGGGACGCTGCGAACTGTCAACAAGCGCATCACGGAGCTCACCGGGCTCACCTATACCGAACTGATTGGCCGCAAGATCTACGATTTCGTGGAAGAACCGGCGCGCGAGCAGGTGGAACGCAGCCTGGGACGCTTCCTCGACAAAAAACGCTGGGCGGGAACGGTACGGATCCGGCTGAAGAACAATTCCCGGCCTCTGTACTTCGACTGCGTCCTCAATGGAATCGTGAAGGGCGACGAGGTTGTGGGCGCGAGCATGCTGGGCCGCGATGTAACCGAGCAGCGCGAAAAGGAACTGCGCTTTACCGAACTCTTCGAGACGCTGCAGGAAGGCGTGTACTTCAGCACTCCGGAGGGACAACTGCTGGATGCCAATCCCGCTCTGGTAACCATGCTGGGGTATCCGGATAAGAGTGAACTGCTGGCGGTTGCGCCTCCGGCGTTGAACTTCGAGCCTGGCAAGCCCGTTCTCGGTCGGGCCGTCGATGATCGCGGTGGCGTGCGCACGCGCGAGATCAAACTGAAGCGCAAAAACGGAACGGCCGCCGTCTTTCTCGACTCGTCGCGCGCGGTCTGGGACACTTCGGGAAACATCATCCGCTACCAGGGCACGCTGGTCGAAATCACTGAAAAGCGCGCGATGGAGCGCCAACTGGCACAGGAGGAAGAATTCCGCCGCCGCCTGCTCGAGAGTTTCCCCGACCTGATTCTGGTAGTCGATCTCGAAGAACGGTATACGTTCGTCAGTTCCCGCTCGCTCGATCTTCTGGGCTCCAAACCGGAGGAAATGCTGGGGAAGAAGATTTCAGCCAGGGAGGATCATTCGCCGGAACTAGCGGCGCTGTACCATTCCGTGGTTTCCGGGCAACAGGTGTTCGGTGCGGCGGAATACGGAGCGCACCACGTCGACGGCAGCTGGCATACGATGCGCGCCGCGGGCAGCCAACTGGTGGACGCTGAGGGAAAAATCAGCGGCGTAATTATCTCCGTCCGAGATATCACGATCGAACGGAAACTCGAGCAGCAGGTGGTGCAGAGCGAGCGCCTGGCCGCCATGGGCGCGATGATCGGCGGCGTGGCCCACGAATTGAATAACCCCCTGACCAGCATCCTGGGCGTGAGCGAACTGCTGCAGGATACCGAAACCAACGAAGTAACCCGCAAGCAACTGGCCATGCTGCAGCGTGAGGCGCGGCGCGCCGCGGAGATCGTGCAGAACCTGACTTATTTCTCCCGGCCTCCGGCGCCAGGCAAGAGCAAGATCAATCTCACCGAAGTAGTCGAGCGCACGCTGAATCTGCACGCTTATTCGCTGCGCAAGAACAACATCACCGTCGACTTTCTGAAGACAGACGGCGTGCCCTATGCCCTGGGCGATCCGCACCAGTTGATGCAGGTGTTTCTGAACCTGATTGTGAACGCCGAACAGGCGATCCGCGAAGCGCGCGAGAAGGGGACTCTGAGAATCCGCCTGGGCCAGTCAGACCACACGGTGTGGGTGAGTTTTCACGATGATGGCGCCGGCATTCCGAAAGAAAACCTGGCCAGCATTTTCGATCCCTTCTACACCACAAAGCGCCCCGGCCGCGGTACCGGGCTCGGATTGAGCATTTGCAAGTCGGTCATGAAGGAACACAACGGCAGCGTGGAAGCAGTGAACTCTGCTGAGGGTGGGGCGGTGTTTACGGTGACGTTGCCGGTGGCGTAACTGAATCACGGCCGCGCTATTATCCGCGCATCATCATCCGCGCATCCTCGTGAGAACTTCCTCTAGCGCTCAACCGCCATCGCAACGGCATTCCCGCCCCCCAGGCACAGGGCGGCGATGCCGCGCTTTACGTCGCGGCGGATCATTTCATAGATCAGCGTAACCAGCACGCGAGCGCCGCTGGCGCCAATGGGGTGGCCGATCGCGACGGCCCCGCCGTTCACGTTGACCTTGTTGGGATCGAGGCCGAGTTCCCGCATCACGCCGAGGGCTTGCACAGAAAATGCTTCGTTGAGTTCATAGAGATCGACATCTTCATTCTTCCAGCCGGTCTTCTCCCAGATTGTGCGGACGGCTCCCACCGGTGCCATCATGACCCATTTGGGTTCGACTCCGCTGGTCGCCTGGGCAACAATACGTACCATCGGCTTCGCGCCGAGTTCCTTCGCCCGCATCGCACTTGTGACGACCACTGCGGCAGCGCCGTCATTCACTCCGGGAGCGTTGCCTGCGGTGACTGTTCCATCTTTCTTGAAAGCGGGCTTCAGCGAGCGCAGCACTTCCATGGTCGTGTCTTCGCGCGGAGACTCGTCTTTATCGAACATCACGGCAGGCGCGCCTTTCTTCTTGGCCGGAATCTCCACGGGAACAATCTGTGACTTGAACCGGCATTCTTTGATCGCCGAGACAGCTTTGCGGTGCGAGTTTACCGCGAAGTCATCCTGCTCTTCCCGGGTGATGCCGTATTTCTCGGCAACGTTCTCGCCCGTGATGCCCATGTGGTAATCGTTGTAGATATCCCACAGGCCATCGTGCACCATGGAGTCGACGATCTGCCCGTTGCCCAGGCGATATCCCTTGCGCGCCTGCGGAAGCAGATAAGGCGCGTTGGTCATCGATTCCATTCCGCCGGCGACGACGACGGAACTGTTGCCGGTCTGAATCGCTTGCGCCGCCAGCGCAACCGACTTCAATCCCGAACCGCAAACCTTGTTGATTGTCATGGCACCTGTCGCGGGAGTGAGCCCACCGTAAATTGCTGCCTGCCGCGCAGGGTTCTGTCCGAGTCCGGCGGTGATGACGTTGCCCATGATGCATTCGTCGATTTTTGCAACGTCGACACCTGCGCGTTTCACCGCTTCACGGACAACGATGGCGCCGAGTTGCGGCGCGGTGAAATCGGAGAGGCTGCCTTGGAATTTTCCCACCGGGGTACGGCATGCGGAGATGATGACAACATCGTCGAAAGAGGCCATGAATCAAGCTCCCGCGAACATTTCGCGCTTCCCATTATAGATGCTGGGATGAAAGAAATGCTCCGCGCTGCTGAAGCGCGCGCACAGATTCGTCGCGGACAAGTGCACAACGAACGAGAGCGGTCGTTGCACGCTCAACGCGGCAACGTTTCTGCCGCTGACTTCGCCAGAATTGAAGTCGACGTGATTGCGCTCGAAGATTTTCATTGACTTTTGCAGAAGAAGTTCGCTCGCGTGACTTTGGTACAGCGACTTCGCACGAACTGGAGCGTCATTTTTCTCTTGACTTCATTTTTCATTAACTCTATGTTTCAACTAGTTGCAACAAAACACCGTTGCAAATTTTCCATGAAGAATGGAAGGGAGAATAGGAACAATGGCAACCAAGAAAAAGGCAAAGAAGAAAAAGAAGCACTAAGAAAGTTCAGTACGAAGTAAAAAGGGGACGCGCAATGCGTCCCCTAAGTTTTTTGGTGGCAAATTGTTCCCTCTGCCCTCTCAATCAGGTTGCCTGGAAACGCCCGGCGCGCCTTGCGGCAAGCGTTTCTCCTTCTCCGGACACAGGCTGCGATAGGCGCAGAAATTGCAGTGCATGCCCGGCTTTGCGTCGAATCGTCCTTCCGCGATTCCCTTCGCCGCATCTTCCACACGATTTCTGGCCGCAAGCAGATCAGCCTCGCACCGAGTCGTGATGACGGGAAGATTGTCTTCCAGGTTGTAGAAACTCAGAGCTCCGACTCTGTATCCCCATTTTTCCTGGGCGGCCAGCGCGTAGAGTGAGAGCTGCAAACTTTCATCGGCGCTCTCCTGATCGCGGGCCTTGCCGGTTTTATAGTCGACGATCGTGACGCTGCCGTCGTCGCGGGCGTCGATGCGGTCGATCCGGCCTGCGACGACAGTCTCGCCCACGCGCATCTCAAACCATTCTTCAGTGTGCAGAACTTGTGGCGAGGCCCGAGATCGAAATGCAGCCAGAAAGTCGCGCAGTTGCGCGATGCCCTGCTTCTCGTAGAGTTCGTGCTGATACTTCTCCTGGATTCCGGCCGCGGCCAGGTCAGCCCGGAATTGATCGATGACTTGCTCGTCAGTCCTGGGTCGGCCCGCGCGGATCGAATCGAAATGGTCTTTCAACACGCGGTGCATCGACGCGCCATATTGCATGGCGGCGGCAGGCGCGGCCGAAAGATGCCAATCGCGCTCCAGCTTGAACTGCAACCCGCAGCGTTCATAGGTATCAACGGCCGATGCGCTCAGCCGCCTGTGCAGTCCGTCGACGACAGGCCGCTCGAACCAGGCGGTGGTCTGCGATTCGATCGCTTGCAGCCCGGCGGCTTCGGCGAAGATCTCAAGTCTGGTTTGCGCGCCGCTGGCCGGAATCGCTTTGAACCAGTGGCTCAGACCATGGTTCTCGATCAGTTCGCGCATGTAGCCGTCGGGATTCTTGTTGATCTTGCCCCGGCCTTCGCGCGAGTAAATGTGCAGGGAGTCGCGAGCGCGAGTCATCGCGACGTAGAATAAGCGGCGCTCTTCCTGGCCGTGAAGCGTTTTATCGTCGCCCGCGCCAACGGAATCGGCGTCGCGAAGTTCGTTCGGGAAGGCGACCAGCGTCTCCTTGTACGAGTTGGGGAAGGAGTTCGCGTTGGCGCGGAGAATGAAGACATGAGGAAACTCCAGTCCCTTGGCCCCGTGCACGGTCATGAGTCGCACCGCGTTTTCATTTTCCCTCGCTTCGAGCGGAATCACCCCATTGGCTTCGCGGAAGTAGCCAAGGTAGTCGACCAGTTCTTCCAGTTCGATGGTCTTGTTGAGCTTCTTCTGCTCCCACGCAGCCACGAAATTCAGCGCGGCCTGAAGAATGGGCGAGGATGCATCGAGCGCAAACTGCTTCACAATAATATCGAGCGCTACACGCGCCTTCGCCTGTCTGCGGCGGATTTCCTCGCGAGTGCGAACAACCGCGGCCAGCACCTCAGAGCCTCCCTCAACGCGATCCAGAGCAGAAGATAGCGGAACCACGGCGCCGTCCCGGGACTCGCGGGCAATCGTCCGCAGCACGCCGCGCAGCTGCTCAGGGTTGACGTGGAACGAAGGCAGGGCCGCGACTCGAAACAAGCTGACATCGTCTCCAGCATTGACCACCGCCTGCAAGCAGGCGAACAGGTCGCGCGCTTGCGGCGTGTCGGAGATATCCATGCGCTCGATGACGAAAGGAACGGCGGCTTCGGCCAGTTCCTGAACCACGTCGTCGCGTTGAAAATGAGAACGGTAAAGAATCCCGAAGTCCGACCATCGGCACTTCGACTTCTTTTGTGCGTCGCGGATAAAGCTGACCAGTTCCGGGCCCTCCGCATCTTTGCCGGTGAGAACGACTGCATAAACCGGCGGACTGACCAGTGGAACACCGTTCCGCGCGGCATCTTCTTCGCGGGCCGACTGCAGCGGCACGCGGCGATAGGCAAGTGCGCCGTCGTGGTGCCTGGCGAAGACCGGGGGATTCTTGTCGATCAGGGCGAACGCACTGCGCAGGATCGGCGTGGTCGAACGCCGGTTCTTCTCGAGCGACACGAGCTTGAATCGAGGAAATGCCCGATGAAACAGTTCGAAGGCGGCGCTCGACGCTCCGCGAAACCGGTAAATGGCCTGATCCGGGTCGCCGACCGCGAAAATATTCCCTTCCGCGCCGGCGAGGCGAGCGAGAATCTGAATCTGCGCGAAGTTGGCGTCCTGAAACTCGTCGGCCAGAATAAAGCGGGCGCGCCCTCGGGCCTCTGTCAATAACCGCTCGTCACTCTGCAGCAGGGCATGGGCGCGGACAATCATGTGGCTGAACGTGCCGAGATTGTCTTTCTCGAGCCAGAGCTCCACGGTGGCGAAGACGCGCGCAATCTCGCGGCAACGTCCAATCACCTCGGCGTCGTCGAGGTCGGCGCTCGACTTCGCAACCCGAGGAATCGGCACCTCTCCACGTTCCAGCCGATCCACGTAGGCGGCGTATTTTCCCGGAGTGACCAGTTCATCGTGGCAGCGATCGATAAACTTCAAAAGGTCACTGAGGAATTGGCCGACGTTGGCAGCGCGAACGAAATATTCGAGATGCAACTCACGAATGCGGCGCCGCAGGTAGATCCACATGTCCTGCTCGTCGAGAACGCCGAAACCCTTGTCCACAGTCTTGAGCAGCCCGAGGCAATAGTCGTGAAATGTCGCAGCGTGCACGCTCTTCCCGCCCAGCAGCCTGCGCAGGCGGTCCCTCATCTCTGTCGCAGAATTGATGGTGTAGGTGAGAGCCAGGATTTCGTGCGGCTGCGCGTGCCCTTCGCGGACCAGGCGCTCAATGCGATAGGTCAAGACCGAAGTCTTGCCGGTGCCTGCGCCCGCGACCACGAGCATCGGTCCGTGAATATGTTCAATGGCTTCGCGCTGGCGATCGTCTGGAGTGAACGGAGCCGTACGAGGACTCGACTTCGAAAGCGGCATTGCGAGTCAGGATATCACTTGCCGGGCTGAGGAAGCTGCGGAGGCCTGAGCTGCGAAATCACAATCGCACTGGCAGCGATGGCGGCCGTTTCCGCCCGCAGAATCGTAGGGCCGAGAGAAGCTGCGATCCATCCAGTGCTTCGGAAGATCTGCAATTCGTCTTCGGCCCAGCCGCCCTCGGGACCGATTGCGAGAATGACGTCGCCGTCCTGGGGATGCGAGGCGGTGAGGTCTTTCAACTGCGTTCGCTCCTCCGATTCGGCGAGCACGATCCTCGTAGCGGAGTCGAGCGCGGCCGCCTCTCGCAGCTTAACCGGTGTGGAAACTTCCGGAGGAACCGCCCTGCGCGATTGCTCGGCGGCCTGCAGCGCGATTTTTTTCCAGCGCTCGGCGCGCCTTACGGACGCGGCCGCCAGATGTGCATCGGTCCGTTTCGCAATCACCGGGACAATGCGAAACACGCCCAGTTCAGTACACTTCTCGATCGCCCACTCCATGCGATCGAACTTGAAGACCGAAAGCAGCAAAGTGACGCGAGCTACAGCGGCGGCAGCCAATTCTTCGGCGAGGTCGAACTCGACCCGGCCGGGCTCGATGCTCACAATGCGTCCCCGGCGGACCACGCCATCAGTGGCGATGTCGAACTCCTCGCCCACCTGAGCGCGCAGAACGCGAATCAGGTGTTCGGCGTGTTCTCCGGTGAGTGCGGCGCGATTTTGAGAGACTTCGTCGGCAATCCAGCGGCGGCGGGTCATGGAGTAGAGAGTAGAAAGCTAAGCCTCAGCGGCTAAAGCCGCCGCTGGACGGGCAGGTATTAGGCACGGCCGAAGAGGTCGCGGAAAAACTCGCGTTCCACCCACGTTTTGAAAGGGCGCGGCTTTCAGCCGCGCCGTAAGTCTCGCCAAACCAATGCCGGCTTTGGCCACCGGGGTACGCTGTGGGTAAGCAACTGAGTTTTTCCGCAACCTCTGAAGTCATGCCCTTCCCGACCCACTTACGGAGAGAGTTTAGCCGAACATGTCTTTCATCTTACCCAGCAGCGAACGCAGCAGCGGTTGGTTGTCGACTTTCGAGAGCGCATCCAATTCCTGCAGCAACTCGCGCTGGCGCTTGTTCAGCTTGCCGGGAACCTGCACACGAACTTCGACGTACAGATCTCCTTTGCCGTGCCCGTTCAGCGCGGGCACCCCTTTATTGCGAACGCGGAACGTGGCACCCGGCTGCGTACCTTCTGGAATCTTGAGCGTGTGCTCGCCATCCATAGTGGGCACTCGAATCTCGGCTCCCATGGCGGCCTGCGCCACAGAGAGCGGAACCACACAGTGCAGGTCGTTGCCTTCTCGCGCAAAGAATGGATGTTCTTTCACGTGCAGCACGACATACAAATCCCCGGCTGGACCGCCGAACTGGCCCACTTCTCCCGCACCTGCGAATCGAATGCGCGTTCCGTCTTCCACTCCCGGCGGAACCTTGGCGTCGACCGTACGCTGCCGAAGGATGCGCCCTTCGCCCTTGCACTTCGGGCATGGGTCGGTGATCACGCTTCCTGCTCCCTGACACGTCGGACAGGTGCGGGCGATGCTGAAGAATCCCTGCTGGTAGCGAACCTGTCCCCGTCCTGCACAGGATCGGCACGTCGTGGGGCCTTTTCCAGTCGCCGCGCCCGAGCCGCGGCACTCCTCGCAAGCCTCGTGGCGGCGAACCGTGACACGCGTCTCCTTGCCAAAAAATGCTTCCTCGAATTCAAGCGTGAGATCTTCGCGAAGATCGGCGCCGCGTTGCACCCGGCTGCGCCGCCGACCGCCGGAGCCCCCGAACAGGTCGCCGAAACCGAAAAATTCCCCGAAAATGTCGCTGAAGTCCTGAAATACGGTGGGATCGAAACCGGCGCCCGCCCCGGAACCGCCGCCCAATCCAGCGTGCCCGAAGCGGTCGTAAGCAGCGCGCTTTTCGGAATCGGCGAGCACGGCATAAGCCTCGCTGACTTCTTTGAATTTCTCTTCTGCGTCGGGGTTGTTGGGATTGCGGTCGGGATGAAACTGAAGCGCCAGCTTGCGATAAGCGCTCTTCAGTTCAATCTCCGTGCATGTGCGGGTCACACCCAGCACTTCGTAGTAATCGCGTTTTGTGTTCGTGGTCAGAGTGCCTTCCTTCAAGAAAACTGCATCCACAGGCAGCGTGCGCCTGGATGGATCAAGTGTTGTCGCGCGCTTATTTTCACGGATTCTTTGCGACCTTGACCATCGCCGGGCGCAGCAGGCGGTCTTTGAATTTATATCCGCGCTGCAGTTCCTCGAGCACTTCGTGGTCGGCCGCTTCGGAGGTTTCCACCATTTCGATCGCCTCGTGAACGTGCGGATCGAAGGGCTCTCCCTTGGCGGGAATCGCGCGCACCCCCAGCTTGGCGAGCGCATCCTGCAACTGCCTGTAGATGAGTTCGATGCCGCTGCGGAAGTCACGCGGATCCGATTTCACCTGCAACGCGCGCTCGAAACTATCGATGACTGGCAGCAGAGATTTGATGGCATCCGCGGCTGCGTAGTCGCGATAGTCCTGCTGCTCTTTGCTGGCGCGGCGGCGGGCGTTCTCGAACTCGGCCTGCGCGCGGGCCAGGCGATCCAACAAGCTATCTCGCTCCGTTTTCAGCTTCTGCATTTCGGCCGCGGACGACGACGCCTCTGCAACCCCCGCTCCACTCGCGGGCGTTCCCGCGGAGCCTTCGTCTCCGTCTCCCGCTGGAAGTTCACGCTCCAGGTCGAGCCCACCCGTCTCCGCTTCTGTTTTTCCGTTCGCTTTCCTCATAACCGCCTGCGTCACTCCGATTCATTCAAAATCTTGTCAAACAAGCGCGCGATATACGAAACCGCGGTAATGGTGTGCTGATAATCCATGCGCGTAGGCCCAATCACGGCCAAAGATCCCATCACTTCGTTGCCGGCATGCGCGGGCGCCCCGATCAAAACAAAGTTCTGCATCGAGGGCAGAGCCTGATCGAGCCCGATGACTACGCGGACCGCCTCCTGCTTCACATCAAGATAAGCCCCGAGTAATTGAACGACTTTTTCTTTTTCTTCCAGCGTCTTCAACATTTCCTGCAGACGCTCGCGGTCCTGCTCTCCCGCCACCAGGTTGGCCGCGCCTTCCACGAAGACGACCTGTGATCCCTGCTCCGCGGCGAGTGCGCCTTGCTTGTAAAGCTGCTCGATGGAGTGCATGAGCCGGTCGTATTCGCTGCGTTCCTGCTCCAGGCGGCGGGCCAGCTCGGTGCGCATGGATTCCATGGTCCAGCCGCGAAAATTTTCGTTGATATACCGCGCCGCCAGGTCGAGGTCGGACTGCGGAAGATCAAGCCGCAGGACCCGGTCGCGCACCAGCCCGGAACGCGTCACCAGCACCGCCAGAACTTTCTGGTCCCCCAGTCGCGAGAAATAAACGTGCTCCAGCGCGTTCTTCGGTCCGCTCGTCGCCACCGTGACGCCGACGTTGCGCGAAATCAGCGACAAAACGTGTGACGTCCGCTCCATGAATTCCTGCACGTCGGTGATCCCGGCCAGCGAATCCGAAATCATATTCTCTTCCTGCGGCGCCAGGCGTGCGTCGCCGGAAATCTGCTCGACGTAATAGCGATAAGCCTCGGTCGTAGGGACGCGGCCGGCCGAAGTGTGCGGCTGCTCTAGAAAGCCGGCGTCAGATAAATCCGCCATCACGTTGCGAATCGACGCCGGACTTAGCCCTTCGCGATTCGAACGCGCCAGTGTCCGCGATCCGACCGGCTCGCCCGTCGAGATAAACGTCTCGACCAGCGCGGTCAGAATTTCGCGTTCGCGAGTCCCGATATTGGGGTCAACCGGCATGCTGTTTTTCTTCAGTGATCACGATCTGAACGACGGTGGTCCGAGGAAGAAACCGCTTCCAATTCATTCTACCTAACTATCTTAGATGCAGAAGGATAGGTTTTGAAGCAAACTTGCCCCATTGGCTGTGGGTGCAGCACCCCGCCTTGTCACGCATGGTGGCGCACCTCGCCCTGCTATGACCGCGGTACGGTATCTTGCCTTGTCATTCCGAGGAACGAAGCAACGAAGCGACGAGGAATCTGCTGCACGTCGCCACCCGCGAATCGCGGCTCCTTGCTCGAGACGCTGACCCCCTGATTTTCCTTCGCTTCCTTTGCGGCCTTCGCGGCGAAGAACCCTCAGTCCAATCCCGCAGGTATCATAGAGCGGCGCGCATGCACACTCACCCCCACATCGCCGTCATCGGCGCCGGAGCCTTCGGCGGCTGGACCGCTCTCCATCTGCTCGCGCGCGGCGCCCGCGTCACGCTGCTCGACGCCTGGGGCCCGGGGAATTCGCGCGCGTCTTCCGGCGGGGAAACTCGGGTGATGCGGGGCACTTACGGACCTGACCAGCCTTATACGGACATGGCCGCCCGGGCGCTGAAGCTGTGGGCGAAATACGAACGAAAGTGGAAGCGGCAGTTTCTGCATCGCACCGGCGTTCTCTGGATGGCCGCCGGCCGCGACGACGCCTTCGAGCGCGGTTCGGTCGACACGTTGCGGGCGGCGAAGATCGCATTTCAGGAACTGTCTTCCGCGCAAATGCGCAAGCGCTGGCCCCAGATCAATTTCGAAGGAATCGAGTGGGGAATATTCGAGCCCGAGTGCGGATATCTCGATGCGCGCGCCAGTTGTCAGGCGGTAGTCGATACATTTGTCGCAACCGGAGGAAAATATCGGCAGGTCGTCGTCGAGAGCAACGAGATCGATAGCAATATTCAAAGCGGGCCGAGACGAGGCCTCGAGTTGTCGGACGGTTCCCGCCTGAAAGCCGACGTCTACGTTTTCGCCTGCGGACCCTGGTTGGGAAAGCTGTTCCCGCAGACCATCGGCGGCCTTATACGCCCTACCAGGCAGGATGTTTTCTTCTTCGGCGTGCCGCCGGGCGACGATCGTTTCAGCGACCGGCATCTGCCCGTCTGGGCCGATCATCACGGCAGCTTTCGCTACGGAATCCCAGGCGCCATTACAGGCGACTCCCGCCGCGGATTCAAAATCGCCGACGACTCGCGCGGCCCCGAGTTCGATCCCACCAACGGTGAGCGAATCGCCAGCGCAGAGACCCTGAAAGATATTCGCGAGTACGTCGCCTTTCGCTTCCCAGCCCTGAAAAACGCCCCGCTGGTCGAGACCCGCGTCTGTCAGTACGAGCAAACTCCCGACAGCCACTTCATCATCGACCGCCATCCAAGCATGGAAAACGTCTGGCTCCTGGGCGGCGGCTCAGGCCACGGATTCAAACACGGCCCAGCAATCGGCGAAATGATGGCGGAGTTGATCCTGAAAGGAGGCGAACCACCAGAGATGTGGCGCCTAGCTCGCTTCGTAGAGACGTAGCTTGCTACGTCTCTCTCACCACGTGCAGACGTGCCTCTGTCGGCAAAGACGTTGCAAGCAACGTCTCTACTGAATCGAAATCACGCTGGCGGGTGCGCTCGCTTTAATCTCATTCACGCGCGCCACAACATTCCGCGCGAACCCATAAATCGATTTCGCGTGCGGCGAATTCTCGCCCTCCAGCACAACCGGCTTGCCGCCGTCGCCGGATTTGCGAACTTCCGGATCGAGTTCGATGTTGCCGAGAAACGAAACCCCGAACTGCGCCGCCATCTTCTCCGCCCCGCCGCGCGAGAAGATATCGACTTCGTGCTGGCAGTGCGGACAAACAAAATAGCTCATGTTCTCGACCACGCCGACGATGTCAACCTTCATCTGCCGGAACATTTCGATGGCTTTGCGCGCATCCTGCAGCGAAACGTCCGACGGAGTCGAGACCACAATCGCGCCCGTCAGCGGCACGGTCTGCACCAGCGACAGCGCAATATCCCCCGTTCCTGGCGGCAGATCAACAACCATGTAGTCGAGCTGTCCCCACTCGACCATGCCCAGGAATTGCCGCACGATCTGGTGCAGCATGGGCCCGCGCCAGATAATCGGCTTGTCGCCGGGATTGAGAAATCCCACCGAAATCACTCTCAATCCAAAAGCTTCGATCGGCTCAATGCGGTTCTCGCCCACCATGCGCGGCTGCGCGTTCGCGCCCAGCATCAGCGGCACGTTCGGCCCGTAAACATCGGCATCGAGCAGGCCGACTTTGTGCCCCATCCCGGCCAGCGCGACGGCCAGGTTCACCGCCAGCGTGGTCTTGCCCACGCCGCCCTTGCCCGACCCGACGGCGATAATCGCGTCCACGCCCGGCAGCGGCTGCGGCCCCTGCGGCGCCGACCCCGGTCCATGCTGATGCGGCATATGTGCGTTCAAAGATTCACACTCCAGATAGGAATTCGAGATGAGGAAGGACCCCAGACAACCGATTATACAGTCAGAATCGTCCTCACCGACTCATTGCCCCCCGGCCCGCTTGAACGCAGGATTGGAAGAGAGCCCATAAGCTCCGACTTAACAGGTTGGGGAGTACTTGGCGAGGCGTCAGTGATTTCCTGCGTTGTGACAATCGCGCGGGCGTTGTTTGGGAGATTGATGACGAGTGCGGCGTGCATGATTCCAGGGTGTGATCTCCGATTGCCTCATCGAGGCGGTCTGAAGTTGGCGCGCGATTGAGGCGCGTATTATAAAATCCAAGTCCATTCTGGAATCATCCAAATGCAGATCAACACGGTGGCCACGGCCAAACGCACATTGTTTCGCTACGGGCTTGCGATCGGTCTCGTCTTCCTTGCTCTATTGGTGTCCCTGGCGCTGCAAAACTCCTTTGGCAATCCCTTCTGGTTTTTCTTCTCCGTCGCAGTGATTCTTAGTACCTGGTTTGGTCGAACAGGACCGGGCTGGCTTTCTGTTGTTTGCAGCACACTGGCCGTGATGTACTACTTCACGCCGCCCATCCATAGACTTGCCGTATCGCCCAGCGATTTGCCCTACTTTGTAACGTTCGTCGCCTGTGAGGTGGGAGCCGCCCAATTGATTTCCTGGCGCAGACGCACTGAAGATGCGCTACGGCAGGCTCGCGATGAGCTTGAGGTGAGGGTTGCGGAGCGAACCGTTGAGCTGAAGAAAGCAAACGAAGCACTTTTGAAACAAATGGACGAACAGAAGCGAACCGAGGAGACGCTTCAGGCTACCCGAGCAGAGTTGGCTCGTGCAGCAAGGATCACGGCGATCGGTGAACTGACCGCGTCGATCGCGCATGAAGTGAACCAACCGCTCGCTGCCGTAGTCGCCAATGCCGATGCCTGTGTGGCATGGCTTGCTCGTGAACATCCGGATCTTGCGGAAGCACGGGCCGCAGCAGAGCGAGCTACCCAAGGCGCCACTCGGGCATCGGATGTCATTGCTCGCATTCGTTCGCTGATCACCAAAGCAACGCCCGCAAAGTCACGTGTTCAGATTAATCGAGTCATGGAAGAGACTGCCATCCTTGTCGCAGGGCAAGCGACGAGGAACAACGTGGCGATCGAACTCGAACTCTCGCCAGACTCTCCTATCATGCTTGGCGACAGCATTCAGCTTCAGCAAGTGATTCTGAACTTGGTAATGAATGGAATTGATGCGATGTCAACAGTTGCCGATCGACCAAGGACCCTGAAACTTCGGTCGGAATTGCAAGATACCGGACACATTCGGGTCGTGGTCCAGGACTCCGGCATCGGCCTGACCGAAGAAGTGAAGGGCCGGTTGTTCGAACCCTTCTTCACGACTCGGTCAAAGGGGATGGGCATGGGACTTTCCATCAGTCGGTCGATTATTGAAGCCCACGGTGGGCGCTTGTGGGCAGAATCTAACGGCTCCGGCGGAGCGACATTCCAGTTCACTCTACCGAGTGGGGATAAGACGACCGCATGAAAGAGCAAGAGCCAATTGTCTTTGTCATCGATGACGATCGCATGATCCGCGACGGACTCCAAAGTCTGATCAGATCAGTAGGACTTCGTGTGGAGACATTCGCTTCAGCCCAGGACTTCTTAGCGGCGACGCGTCCGGATACGCCAGCCTGTCTCGTTCTGGATGTGAGAATGCCGGGGCTCAGCGGTCTCGATCTGCAATTGAAGTTGAGAGATGACGGAATTCCAATTCCGGTCATTTTTATTACCGGCCATGGTGACATCCCGATGTCCGTGCGGGCGATGAAGGAGGGGGCACACGAGTTCCTGACGAAGCCGGTGCGCGGCCAGGATCTGCTCGATGCAGTTCAGAAGGCACTGGCCAGTGATCGAACTCTCCGTCAGGGACGCAAGGAGGCAAGCGAAATCCGTGGGCGGTTCGAGTCCCTTACGCCGCGAGAGAAGGAAGTACTTGAGCTGGTGGTTGCTGGCCTTCTGAACAAGCAGATTGCCGATCAACTAGGAATGAGCGAGCTAACGGTGAAGACTCATCGTGCTCATGTAATGGAAAAAACCCACGCCGAATCCCTGGCCCACCTTGTCCGCATGTCTGAGAAGCTTAAGAGCGTCTCTCGAAAGTAGGGACCTTTCTCCTCCTAAAGCAGTAGCGTTTTCAAGACAAAGCAGGATGGTTTTCAAGTCGCCCGGTTGGTAGTCTCATGCTCGCGACAGATCAAACGCGTCGCAGACTGGGTGAACTGAAGTGGATGAGACTCTAATCAACGCCGGTGTCGTCGCCATCGTGGATGATGACGAACCCCTGCGCGAAGCGCTGGCAAGCGTGATGAAGGCGGCCGGTTTTTCTCCAAGAACGTTTGCCTCAGCTGAGCAATTTCTTGCCTGTGACGATTGCGATGACACTGCCTGCCTGGTGCTCGACGTACGCCTGCCGGGCATGAGCGGGATCGAGTTGCAGAAGCAGTTGAGCAAGACGAACGGCCGCCTCCCCATCGTTTTCGTAACTGCCCACGGTGATGCCACGCTTCGAGACTCGCTCATGCGAGCCGGGGCTGCCGCTTTTCTTTATAAGCCGGTTCGGAGTGATGCATTGCTAAAAGAGATTCGTAGGGCGCTGGAGGAACGCAGCGCCGACAACCAATCGTGAATGGAGTGAGCTATGGCTTCTACGTACACACTGAGAACGAATGACGAAACCACAGCGAGTTTCAATCTCGCGCGACTGACGCAATCTCGTGCGGACGCCACGAACGAAATTGTGGGCGAGAGTCCGCTGCTGCAATCCTTATTGCAACAGGTAGGGCTCGTCGCGCCGACAGACTCCACAGTTCTGATTCTGGGGGAGACGGGCACCGGGAAGGAACTGATCGCGCGTGCCATTCACCGGTTCTCCAACCGGTCGTCACGTCCATTCATCCGTGTGAACTGCGCGGCGATTCCACCTTCCCTGATCGCGTCCGAGTTATTCGGACACGAAAGAGGAGCGTTTACCGGAGCCCTGCAGCGGCGGCAGGGCCGTTTCGAGGCGGCCAACGGTGGGACGATCTTTCTCGATGAGATCGGCGAGTTGCCCATGGAAACGCAGATCACGCTCCTCCGCGTGATTCAGGAAAGAGAATTCGAACGCGTTGGCAGTAGCCAGCCCATCTCAGTCGATGTTCGCATCATCGCGGCAACGAACCGTGATCTGGAAGCGGCCGTAGCGGATCGTACATTTCGCTCGGACATGTATTACAGGCTGAATGTCTTTCCCATTTATGTACCTGCTTTGAGAGAACGGCTGGAGGATATCCCGCTGCTGGTGGAACATCTGATCGAACGTTTCGCCAAGAGAGTGGGTAAGGCTTTTCGCACGATCAAGATGAATACGCTCGAAATCCTGCAAGCTTACGATTGGCCAGGCAACATTCGCGAACTTCAGAATGTAATCGAAAGATCCGTCATTTTGGCGGAGGGGGACGTGTTCTCGATCGACGAGGGGTGGGTGAAACGCGAGCTTCGGCGGCCGCGGACCACGGCCTCACTTGTCAGCTCGATTGCCGACCGGGAACGGGAGATGATCGAAGCTGCGCTCTCGGAAAGTGAGGGGCGCATTTCAGGGCCGTCCGGCGCTGCCGCGAAGTTAGGAATCCCACGTCAGACTCTGGACTCCAAGATTGCGAGCCTGCAAATCGACAAACTGCGTTTCAAGTCGCGGCGAAACGGAACGTTTGCCCAGTCGCAAGTCAACACCGGTGACCTCGATGTCGACTAACATTATTGATTGCGGCCTGGTTCTCGTGTCTCTTGTGGTCCTGATGTTCATCCTCAACCGGCTGGGGTTGATTGCTTGGTTTTCGTGGGTCAGCCGCCACAAGGACCCGAATCAAGATTCCTCCGCCAGGAAATATTGGAGCGCGCACGAGTAGTGGTCAAAGCGCCAGCCAATTCGTTCCGAACATTCCAAATTCCTGGCTCCATATTTCTGACGGGTCAGCATTGCCAAAGACTTCAGCATCTTTCCTTGCAGCAACTCCTCCCGTTTCAATGCCGCGCTGTGGACGTTTGATTGCACCTCAAGCGGAATCGGCGGATAGCCGAATGCAACTTTCGTTAGGAGGAAGTGATGCAAAAGAACGTGATGCAAAAACTTTCAATGTTCTTGTTTGTAGTCCTTAGCCTGCTTCCCGTGCAGGCTCAGGATGGCAGCTCAACCGCAACCAGTCCCGTGCAGATGACAGTCACTGTTCGCGTGCTCGGCAAAAACAAACGAATACCCGACGTCAATCGCGAGGACATCATCGTAAGGCAAGGAAAAGATCGACTACAGGTCACCGGGTGGACACCGCTTGGCGAGGATCGCAGCCCGCTCGATCTGTTCATCCTGATCGACGATGCTGCCCGGACGAGCGTGAGTTCTCAGTTCGGCGACTTGCGCGAATTTATCTATTCGTTGCCGAAGACGACTTCGGTGGGCGTGGGATACATGCGCAATGGCACCGTTCAAGTTGAGCAGGACCTGACAACCGATCACCGCCACGCAGCCAACGCTCTGCGGATTCCCTTCGGCTCGCCAGGAGTCTATGGCAGTCCATATCTATCTGTAATCGATCTGATGAAGCGCTGGCCCGAAAGCTCGAATCGGCGCGAGATCGTGATGATCACAGATGGCATCGATCGACTTCACGGCTGGCCGCACCGTCGCGGCCTTGGTCCAATAAGCCCCGACGTCGGCGCAGCGAGCGCTGTTGCTCAGCGTACGGGTACGATCATCAACAGCATCTATACGCGCGGAGTGGGATGGCGTGGAAGCAATTTCTGGCAGGTCACGAACGGCCAGAATGCCTTGGCGAAGCTCGCAGACGAAACGGGTGGCGAGTCCTTTTTCCTGGGCATTAGCGAGCCTGTCAGCTTCCTGCCATACCTGGACCGCCTGCAAAGCAGCCTCGACAACCGTTACCGGCTCGAGTTCAACGCTGTGCCTGGCAAAAAACCTGGACTGCAGTATGTGAAGCTGACCACGGAAGTCGCGGGCATCGAGCTCGATTCGGCTGACAGCGTCTGGGTGGCCGCTCGGTAATCTTCCATCGACGGGTTTATTCGGAGTGCCAGAACATCTAACTCTGAATAAACCCGTCGCTTTCTTTGATTCCTTCTTCCTGATCCGTTCATTCCGTTTTGTCCGCGTCTGATCCTTGTTACCGCAGCGCACTGTCCTTCTCGACGGCCCCATCGACAATTCTGATGCTTCAGCATTTCTGAGGTGTTCAGCGTGTTTCGCTGGCGTAAGTCGTGCGGATTCAGCAAAGAGAGTTGGCTCAGCAATTGCATCTTCTCCTCGCGTCTGACGTGAGCGAATGAAGATCACGACGACGTGCGAGGTTTCCATGAATGGCAAACAGAAGTTCGCAGCGGACAAGCAAGATTCTTTGAACGGCAAGGGCTCTGCTACTGAAAACGGCACGAACAGTTTTGCGCAGACAGTTCCGCACAGATACTCGGCGGCGCTCGAAGAGATTTGGCGAACCCATGCCAAGCAAATTCTTCGCGTCACGCAACACATTACCAACAATCGTGAGGACGCCGAGGATGCTCTGCAGGACTCTTTCCTGCGTGCGCATGTTCACCTGCACGATTTTGACGGCCGTTCCAGTATCGCGACCTGGCTCACGCGGATCGCTATCAATTCGGCACTCATGATACTTCGCAAGCGGACTGGTGCCGCACAGGTTTCCATCGATAATGCGGGGCTCCCGGCACCGAGGCTCACGCCCTAATTCCAGCCGACCGGGCGCCGAGCCCGAGGCGCAGTACGCGGAACTCGAGGAGCTGGCGATTGTCAGATCAGCAATCGGGACATTGCTGCCCTCAATTCGCCGGGCTCTCGAACTCCAAACCCTGGAAGAACGATCCGT
Source organism: uncultured Acidobacteriaceae bacterium (assembly GCA_963739125.1). Classification (GTDB taxonomy): domain Bacteria; phylum Acidobacteriota; class Terriglobia; order Terriglobales; family Acidobacteriaceae; genus Sulfotelmatobacter. The sequence continues at coordinate 203,889 of CAVTZD010000001.1, forward strand.
CAAGGAAATAGCGCAGATCCTGGGGCTCTCTGTCGCTGCTGCCAAGTCACGAATGTTTCATGCGAGGGCTGCGTTGCGCAAGTCTCTCGGAGCGAAACTCAGCCGCCGCTCCGGCAGCACCAAAGGCCTTCAACTATCGGCGGTATAAGCCGGGAAATCGCTGTCAGGAGCGCGCATTCATGGCGAGATTTCAAAAGTCGGTCGGCGGCAAGGATAAGGACGGCGCTGGAGCCTCAGAGCGCCCCACGACAAGCCCACGTCCCAAACGGAAGGCCCTGATCTGGATCGAGCGAGTTCTGCTCGTGTCAGGGTTGGCTCTGGTCGGCGTTTACGGTGCAGCCCGCATGGAAAGCTGGGTGACGTCTCGCGCGGCGCTCAAGCGCTTCGCCGCAGACGAGGCCCTGGTTCAGTCTAGCACTGGGAGTGATTTGGACAACCTCATCTCGAATGTCGAGAGCGGCTCCTCTGAAGGACTCGACTTGCCCAGTGTTGACTTCAGTCTCTGGGGCGAAGAGCGGGTAAGGGCTTACAGAAACAGCGACAAGCATCCCGCAACTCCACTGGCGGTGCTACGGATTCCCAGGATTTCTCTTGCGGCCCCGCTGTTCGACGGCACCGACGATTTGACTCTGAACCACGCACTCGGACGGATTGCGGGTACATCACGCCCCGGCGAGCGGGGAAACATCGGCATCGCTGGCCATCGCGACGGATTTTTCCGCGGACTTAAAGATGTACGCCTCGGTGACGCCATCGAGCTGAAGACGCTAAAGGGAACGGACACGTACATCGTGGATCAAATCCAGATTGTCTCGCCGCGCCAAGTGGAAGTGCTGCGGCCCAAGTCCGTGCCCTCGCTCACGCTCGTCACCTGCTACCCGTTTTATTTCCTCGGGAGCGCACCGCAACGCTACATCGTAACGGCTTCTCTCTCACCAGAGAAAAATCGCGAATCTGAGAACTCGGGTCTCAGCGCGCCGGAAACTGCAAGCAATTCAACAAGGAGAAAACAGATGAACCTCTTCAGGAAAGCAACCTTCATGAACAAGGGAACCGCCGCGATCCTTTTGGCCTTCGTGGCTCTCGGAACGGCCGCGGCGCAGGACTCAACAGTCACAACCGTCGCACATGGGCCATCCTCATTCGACACCCAGGTCAAGAATGCGCAAATCGTCTATGTGGAAGGCAACGATCTGGTGCTCAAACTGGAGAACGGCCGGGTCGAGCACATGGTCGTGCCTGATTCCGATCGATTCACCATCGACGGCAAGGAAGTCAGCGTGCAGGAGTTGCTGCCCGGAACCAAGCTGACTCAAACCATTACCACCACGACCACGCCGCGCTATGTCAACTCGGTCCGAACAATCGAGGGAAAAGTCTGGCATGCAAATGCCCCAACGTCGCTGATTCTGACTTTGCCCGACAACCAGAACCAGGTCTTCAACGTTCCAAACGATGCCAAGTTCACCATCGATGGCAAAGAAAAGACCGTTTTTGATCTGCGGAAAGGAATGAAGATCAAGGCAACGATCGTCACCGACGACGAGCATACGGTAGTCGAGCAAAGCAAATTCGCTTTCGGTCAAGCGCCGGCGCAGACTCCGCGTGAAGTTGGGGTTCTATTGTTCCTTGCTCCAACGCAGCCGCAAATCATGCTGGCCAGTGCCGAGCAGCCCGCAGACATTCTTCCGGAGACGGGCAGTTCGCTTCCGCTGATGGGATTGCTGGGCACATTGGCAATCGCAATGTCGCTCGGACTGTGCGCAGTTCGACGCACGCGCACAATCTGATGTTTGCTAAACGGCCCGTCCGGCGGCGATTGAGCGGGGCGGGCCTTTTTTACCAAAGATGATCAAAGAGCTCGACCACAGCAAAGGAGATTTACGATGAAAACCATACTGATAACCGGCTGCTCCTCAGGCTACGGCCTTGAGTCAGCTCGCTATTTCCTAGCGAGAGACTGGCACGTCATCGCAACCATGCGGACCCCCCGTGAAGACGCTCTGCCGCGTGCGCAGTCGCTGCGTATCCTCTCGTTGGACGTGACGGATGAGAAAAGCATCGCCGCGGCCATCAAAGCGGCCGGCCCGATTGATGTCCTCGTCAACAATGCCGGCATCGGCGTCGTCGGCGCTTTCGAAGCGACGCCTCTGTCGCACATTCGCAAGGTCTTCGAGACCAACACCTTCGGCGTGATGGCGATGACCCAGGCCGTGATCCCGCAGATGCGCGAGCGGCGATCCGGCATGATTGTCAATGTCACGTCCAGCACAACCCTCGCACCCTTCCCGTTGGCGGCAGCCTATACCGCGAGCAAGCAGGCCATCTTGGGCTTCACTGGTTCGCTGGCTCACGAGCTTGGGCATTTCAACATTCATGCGAAGCTGGTCGAGCCCGGATACGCTCCGACGACGAGGTTCACGCGGAATACCGAGGTTCGCGTCGAAGATCTCATTCCGAGGGCCTATGCCGACTTCGCCGCTCCAATTTTCGCGGAGTTTGCGCGACCGGCTTTGACTACGAAGGAAAGCGATGTGGCCGAGGCCGTATGGCTGGCCGTGAACGACAGTTCCGGGAAGCTCCGTTACCCCGCCGGAGCGGATGCGGTCGCTCTCTCACGCGACGTGCAATAAATGTCCCCTATGCCCGTTCGGCAAGATCGAGCAGAACGGGCCTTTCTTTCTCCAATCTCATGCAAGTTTACGATTCAAGGACAAGGATATTCACATGGAACCGAATCCCATACTTTTTCGCGATCTAACGTACATCTTCGTGGCTGCCGTACTTGGTGGCCTGGTGGCGTGGCGGCTTCGGCTCCCACTGATCATCGGTTTTGTCCTTGGAGGAATCGTTATCAGCCCGTTCACGCCGGGTCCGCATCTTTCCGATCTGCACACCTTCGAGTTAATGGCCGAAGTCGGTGTGGTGCTGCTCATGTTCTCGATTGGAGTCGAGTTCTCCGTCCCGGACCTGATGCGCGTGAAATGGGTTGCGCTCATCGGAGGCCCCATCGGCATCCTGGTCATGCTGGGTGTCGCAATCGTCGCCGGTAGGTTCTTCGGATGGAGCACCACCGAAGGGTTCGCGATCGGAGCGGCAATTTCGGTGGCAAGCACGATGGTACTCGCGCGCCTGTTGAGCGATACAGGAAGACTGGCCACCACCTACGGACGCGTAATGATCGCCATCACTCTCGTGGAAGATCTCGCCGTGATCTGCATGACGGTGGTGATCCCGGTATTTAGCGGCGCCCAGCGCGGTGGCTTGCTGATGGCCGCCTGGGTTCTCGGCAAGGCTGTGCTCTTGCTCGCTCCGTTGGTCTATCTCGCCATAAAAGTGATCCCCCGCTTTCTGCGGCGCGTCAAGGCAACCTGTAACTCGGAACTTCTCCTGCTGGTTGCGATTGCCATTTGCCTCGGGACGGCTGCGCTGGCCCAAGCAGTCGGCTTCTCCGTCGCACTGGGAGCATTTCTCGCCGGTGTATCCATCAGTAGCCTGCCTGAGCTTCACGATGCTCACACCCAACTGGTTCCCCTACGGGATGCCTTCGTAGCACTATTCTTCGTTTCGCTCGGAACGCTGATTGATCCCGCGGTGCTCTTGCACAGCGTGCCGCTTCTCGGGTTCATGCTGCTGCTCATTATCGGCGGCAAATTTCTGGTCTGGAGCATCGTTGTGTGGCTTTTCCGGTATCCGCTCAAGACCGCAATCCTTGTGGCTGCTGGACTGACACAGATTGGCGAGCTCTCGTTCGTAGTGATGCAGGCCGCCCGGTCTGCGGGGATGGTGGCTGAGAACGTTTTCAGCACCGTGATCGCTGCATCGTTGATTTCAATATTGCTCAATGTGTTTATCGTGCGCGGCACATTTGCATGGCTAGGAAGAAATACTCCCCAAGAAGCCTTGATCAGGGCGAAAAACGACGTACTGGCGCCCGCGATGGAGTGAGTCTAGGCCGCTTGCCGTTTTGAGGAGACTTCCATGATGCAAACACCGACCATTAATTCGCTAGGTTATTTTGTGGCTCTTCTCGTTCTGGTTGCCCTGACGTTCGCAGTCGACCGACTGGGTTTGATGCTTTGGGTGGCGTGGTTAAATCGTTGCGAAGGCAAGCACGAAGCTTCCATGAGATCCACGGTTGCGCTGGATGATGATCTCGCACACATCGCCCAGCAACTCACCGGCGTCACAGAGAAAGTCGCCTTGCTTCGGGAAGCGCTCAAGGCTCTCATCGAGCGCGAGAGCGCTCGCAGATTGGCGTCCCTGGGCGGCACGATGCCGGGATTGAAGAACATTCCGCGCCGCCGGTCTGGGAAAGCGGAGTAGGCGAAGATTGATCCTCGCCGACACCTCGGTCTGGATCGATCATCTGCGCTCGAACAACAAAGAACTGCACAGGCATCTCGAAGAGGGACAGATCGTCATCCATCCCTTCATCATCGCGGAGCTTGCGTTGGGGTCGTTTAAGGGTCGCACCAAGACACTCGCCTTGCTCGATCGATTACCGCATGTCCGGGTAGCCCGGCTCAGCGAACTTCGGCAAATGATCGAGGTTCGCGGTTTGTACAGCCTGGGCATCGGCCTGACCGATGCCCACCCGATCGCTTCCGTCTTGATCGACGCTCCCACGTTTCTGTGGACGAAAGATAAGCGCCTGCGCCAGGTCGCCGAAAACATGGGCATTCACGCCCAGTTGCGCTGAATCCGTAACTGGCGCCGGTCTCTCACCTAGGACCGGGTGTGATCCAGCGTAACTACCACTTTCCCTCGCGCGTGCCCTTCTTCCAAATACCGGATCGCGTCCGCCACTCCGCTCAGCGGGTAACTCCGGTCGATCACCGGAGCCACTTTCCCCGCCTTGATCAGTTCGCGTATCACGGCCAGGTCGTCTTTGTTCACCTTCGCCAGAACGCCCACAAACTTCTGGCGGCCGAACCACGACCGTACTAGTTGTTCGATCGTACGCACCAGAGCGCCGATCATCCAGCGGCCGGCGTTTCCTCCGGCCGCAACGTAGATGCCCTTAGGGTTCAAGATGCGCCGGCACGCCGACAACGAGTGATTCGCAACCAGGTCGAAGATGACATCATAATGCTGCCGGCCCTTGGTGAAATCCTCCCTGGTGTAGTCGATAACGCGATCCGCGCCGATCGATCGCACCATCTCCACATTTCGCGTACTGCAAACCGCGGTGACATCTGCGCCGAATGACTTGGCAATCTGCACCGCGTACGTTCCCACGCCTCCTGCCGCACCGTTGATCAGCACCTTCTGCGCTCTCTGAATCTGTCCCTTATCGCGAAGGCCCTGCAACGCCGTGTTGGCCGCAATGCCGACAGTAGCGGCCTGCTCAAACGTCACATCCTCCGCCATCTTCACCACCGACGATTCGGGAGCGCACCTGTATTCCGCGAAGGCTCCCTGGCAGGTGCCGAATACGCGGTCCCCCGTTTTTAACTCTGTGACATTGCTGCCAACCGCTTCCACCTCACCCGCCACATCCACGCCCAACCCGGTGAACTTTGGTTTGCGCAGCCCAGCGATCAGTCGAACCGGATAGGGCTCGCCTCGCATGAAGTGCCAATCATAGGGATTGACCGAAGACGCGTGGATTTTGATCAGAACTTCGTTGTCTTCTGGAACAGGCTTGTCGACCTCTTGCATTCGAACCACGTCCGGCGGGCCGTACCGACTGTAAACAGCAGCTTTCATTCGCGCATCCTGGCAGCGAGGGCCTGCTCTTTCATCGTCGAGATTTCACGCCCATGCCGAGGGGCCACAAGATCGGCGTAACGGGTCAGTTTGAAATCGCTTTGAAAGGGCACGGCTTTGGGCCATGCCGTAAGTCTTGCCAAATCATTGGCGGCTTCAGCCGCAGGGGGCCACCTCATTTTTTCCACAGGCGAAACTCCCCCGATTGTGACGAGCAACCTTTACTGAGGAAAACGCGAGGTGCAGAATTGGGAATATGCGCGCAATCACCGCAGACGAACTCGGCCTCGCTCCTGACTGCCGAAAATCCCGGCTTTGCACAAGAGCACAAGAGCAGCTAACTCCTTACGCCGCAATATTTTGCCCGCAAGTCCCTGCGCCTCAATATTTTACCCGGATTCTCCCCTATCCGAACTCCATAACTCCAAACAGGTCAATAATTTACAGCCAGGCGCAAAAAAAAAATAATTCGCCACTCAATATCCCTCGCCCTCGATCCCCACCTTGCCCTTGAACATGCGGAACAGCAGCGTGAAGTAGCCCAAGGCGAGGATCATCCCCAGAACCCACCACGTCAATCCGACGATCAGGCCGTGATGGCCGGCGGCGGTGTTGTAGATGGTCAGGCTGCGCGCTGGTTCGGTACTCGCCGGCAGCACCACAGGATAGAGCCCGAACGCTGCCCCCACCAGCATGCCGACGATATAAAACGCGGACGCGACGAACGCGATTTTGTCGGCACGTTTGATCATCGCGTGGAGCATGACGGCCAACGAGCCGAACACGAGCACAGGAATCGCAAATCCGATGGCGTGGTGCTTGTAGTTGTCGAGTACCCCGGGACGGATCGAAACGGTCGCAATCAATCCGACGACTGTCAACAAAACTTGCAGCGGCCAGGCCCAGAGCGCGGCGGTGCGGGCTCGACGGTTGAGGTCCTTTTCAGTTTTTACAGCGACGTAGAGCGACCCATGCGCGGTCAGCGTGACCAGCGCGATCACGCCGGTCAGCACTGTGTACCAATCGAGTATGCCGTTATTCGTTCCGACCCTGAAGTTGGTCCAGAGCGGCTCGAAGAAGTACTCATCGGGGCCGAGAGGCACGCCGCGGACCACATTGCCCAGAGCCGCGCCGAAGAAGATGATCAGCAGCGTGCTCGATACGCAGAATATGACATCAAAGAATCCACGCCAGACCGGGTTCTCCATGTGCCCCCGCAATTCGATGCCGATGCCGCGCAGCATGAGCAGCCACAGCACCATCATCAGCGGCAGGTAGAATCCGCTGAAGCTCGAGGCATAGAGCAACGGGAAAGCAAAGTAGAGCGTGCCACCGGCGGCCAGCAGCCAGACTTCGTTGCCGTCCCAGACCGGGCCGATAGCGCGCATGATGGCTTGCCGCTCGGCGGCCGTCTTCGCCGCACCAAGATAAATCACGCCGGCGCCCAGGTCGAAGCCGTCGAGCACCACATACGCCGCCACCATTACTGCGACGATCATGAACCAGAGCGTTGCCATGTCAACAATCCTCGTCGATCTTCGCCGACCCGACCGTTCTCGCTTGCCCGACCGCTGTACTTACGAAACGGTTGTCATTTCGAGCGCAGCGAGAAATCTGCTTTTCTGCTTCCACTCACAAAACAGCCGCCGCGGGCAAACAGCAGATTCCTCGTCGCTACGCTCCTCGGGAATGACAACGCGACTGGAAGGCACACAGATGATCGCAGCGCGACGCAATCCTCTAGTGCGCCAGCCTCGGCTCCGCTCCGGGGCCAGCCTCAATCTCTCTTCGCACCAGAAACAAGAAGAGAATGCCGAGCACCATGTACATTCCCATAAAGCCCAGCAATGTGAACATGCCGTTCCCGGCTGAAACCGTTTTCGAATAGCCATCGGCGGTGCGCATGAGCGAATACACGAGCCAGGGCTGGCGCCCGAGTTCGGCCGTCATCCAGCCGGCCGTGTTCGCGATGTAGGGGAACGGCAGTGCCAGCAACAGAATCCACAGCATCCAATGGCTCGAGAACAGATTCCCGCGCCAAAGCAGTAATGCCGACACAACCATCATGGCGATGAAGACCGTCCCCAGACCCACCATGACGTGGTAACTGAAATACAGCAGTTCGATGTTCGACGGCCACTGGTCTTGCGGGAACGCGTCGAGTCCCTTCACTTCAGCGGTCCATGCCCGGTAAGTGAGAAAGCTGAGCGCGTTGGGAACCACCACCGGATTGTCGATTTTCTTCTGCTCGACATTTGGCTGGCCGATCAGCACCAGCGGAGCGCCGGACTGGCTGGTGAACAACGCTTCCATGGCGGCCAGAGTCACCGGTTGATTCGCCGCAATCATGCGCCCCTGTCCGTCACCGGTCGGAAACAACTGCAACACGCTGAAGATCAGCCCGGCTACCACTCCCACTCGCACGAAGATGCGGCCATACTCCACGAACTTGCCCCAGAGGAGATAGAATGCCCCCACCGAAGCCATCACAAACGCGCCTGTGATCACCGCTCCACTCATGTTGTGCGCGTATTGCCACCATGCCCACGGATTGAGGACGAGAGCCCAGAAGCTCGCCAGCTGCACCGATCCGTCGGCCGCCTTGAAATAGCCCACGGGATGCTGCATCCAGGCGTCGGTGGCGATAATGAAGAAGCCAGAGAGCCACGAACCCAGAAACACGGCGACTGCCGACCACCAGTGCAGTCGAGGTCCGAGCCGCTTCTCTCCATACAGGAACAAACCCAGAAACGCGGATTCCAGGAAGAACGCGAACATTCCTTCCATCGCCAGCGTCTGGCCAATCACGCCTCCGGCGAAGCGTGAAAAGAGCGACCAGTTCGTGCCAAACTGAAATTCCATGGGAATGCCGGTCACTACTCCGAGCACGAAGTTGATGCCGAATATCCGCGCCCAGAAACGGGCCGCCTGGTTGTAGGTTTCGTCGTTGCGCCTGAGGCCGAGCGTCTTCAGCACTACGATCAGCGGCGCCAGACCCATGGTGAGCTGCGGGAACAGGTAGTGGAATGTGACGGTGAACGCGAAGTGGAGGCGGTGGACTAAGAGGGCGCTATCCATAGAAGAATTCCCTGGCGGTTGTAGCCTAAGGATTTTGCGAAACAGTTTATGTGATCTCGATCACATGCTGTCGCCAAATCAGCGCCCAGCTTTGCGGCGGCGTTCCAATTCGGCACGCCGGATTTCGCGGCGGCGACCGGCATCGTCATAGCGACGCCGCTGTTCGTCAGTTTCCGGAATCACCGGCGCGACCCGAAGATGTTTTCCCGTTCCATCAATGGCTACGAAGGTTAAGTACGCCGAAGCCACATGCTGCGCGGTATCGGCAATATAGTTCTCGACAAATATCTTGACGCCCACTTCCATCGAGCTGTGGAAGACACGGTTCACCGACGAGCGCAGGATCACCAGATCGCCCACGCGCACCGGAACCAGAAAGTCGATGTGATCGACCGAAGCCGTTACAACGTAGTTGCGGGAGTGGCGATGCGCGGCCATGGCGCCGGCCAAGTCGATCCAGTGCATGAGCCGGCCGCCCAGCAGCGCAGCCAGCGGATTCGCATCATTGGGAAGAACAATCTCGGCCATCTCCGATTGCGAATCCTGCACCGGGCGGGGCGCCAGCGTTTCTTCTGTCATGTTCACATTCCTTTTTGCGGGATCGGTCTTCTGTCGATCATTTCCAGACCTTGCCTCTCATCCGTTTTTCTGCAAGTACGCGTCCAGAAAACATTCGGCCATTCTTTGCACTCGCAGATCGCGGTGACCACTCAGCCAAACAGCCTGCGACAAGTCAAACTTTAGATCGCCATGTTCAACCGGCAAATGATTTCGCTCGCAGACATAGCGCAGGAGGATCACCCGTGCATTTTGCTCACTGGGCTGACGAGCGTTATCAGCCTCGCACGGAGCGAGCACGGCGAACCTTACCGCGTCCCATGCGCGTTCGCGTGGGGCCCAGGCACAGCCGGTGGCGTAACCGAGATTGCAGAACGCTTCGAGAACGTCCCGGGGCGGAATCTCGCCTTCGTGCCCTGACGCGGAGCAATGCCCCGTCCACCCCGCTCCCAGCGGAAGACGCCTGGGATGCGGCCAGCAACCGTTTTCTATTCTCTCGATCGGCATGAAATAGGGGCAGGCCAAGTCGTTCGCCTCAGTGCTGAGAATTGTCTGGAGTGTTTATTGTAATCAGTTGCGGAGGGGCTGGCCAGTTTCACGGCAGCACGTTTGTAGTAGTCTCATCGTAGCCAAATTCTGGTGCGGCTTGTATTCGCGGGGGAATATCATCGTCGGCCTGGCCTGAATCGTCGGCGTCATCCCGAGCGGAGCCGTTCTTCAGGCGAAGAGAGGGATCTCGCAAGGATCGGCATTTACTGTTATTACTCACCACACACGACGCCGTCACTCTATGGACCGTATTGCCGCACTCAACGAGATTCTGACGGAAAATCCGAAGGATGCCTTCGCGCGCTACGGACTCGCGATGGAGTACTCCAAGCAAGGCGACTTCGACCGCGCCCTGGCTGAGTTTTCGATTCTTCTCGAGAACCATGCCGACTACACGGCAGGATATTTCATGGCGGCACAGACGCTAGTGCGAGCCGAAAGAGTCGAGGACGCGAAGAAAATGTTGCGCGACGGGATCGCCTCAGCCCGGCGCACCGGTAACCTCCACGCCCAGTCAGAGATGGAAGGGTTGCTGGGGGAGTTGGGTTGACCTGCATGCAGCTCACTCGCCCCGCTGCGGGACAGGCGGATCGTATCGATAGATTCCTCGCATGACACGACCCGGCGGCAACTTCCTCAAGACATACACGACGGACAGGGGGCCCGGTTCCCTCTCCACGCGCAAGATCTCGTAGAACTCGCTTTCAATAGCGATGGTGCTCGACGCCCTCCAGCCATCTTTTGGACTTTGCGCGTGAATTCGCCGTTCAGCCGCTTCATCGCCAACTTGCTCGAATCGATCGGGAAGCTCAAGTCCTATCGCGGCGTTCCGTTTCTTCGCTTGCCTCCAATCCTGGATCAGGACCGCGAGTGTGAGCGGAAGAGATGGCAAGGCCTCGTCGGTAAACACAGCGGCCCATGTGCGCAGCGCTCCTTCGCCGGCCAGATAAAGGCAAATCAACGACAACGGATGAAATGCATACTCGATGCTGAGGATCGCGAAGAAATACAACTGCGTGCCTTCGTTGGCGCCTGCAAGTGGTCGCATCTGCCCGCGAACGACGAGGAAATGGAAGTATCCAATTACCAGCAGATAGAGAGTGACAACACTTTCCAATAGACCGGAAACCGCTGCGGAGCGGACAAAGTCGACCGTTGACGATGGGCGCCACGATCGCCAGTATGGCCTCGGCAGAAAAGAAAGGACGATACCGCGGAAGAAATTCGGCCAGTCCACGTTTCCAATATACCCACGAACATCAGCTCGCTACTCAGCCAATCTCTGGTTTGACGACCCTCTATTTGACCATTCTCGCCATCGCCATTTCGACGAGAGCGGGAAATAACTGGTAGAGCTTCACTGGAATATGCATGGTCCAGGGAACAATCACTTCCCGCTTCTGCTTCAAATATCCGCGGAGCGTCGCCCGCGCCACTCGTTCCGCTGTGATTCCGCGTATCCCCTTCGGGCGCACCACCTTCACATTTTTCCCTCGCTCCGCGTTGTCGCCAAACGCAGTCTGCACATATCCCGGGCAAACCGTGAGCACGTGGATATTTTCGTTTTTCAGTTCGATTCCCGCCCCTTTGCCGATCGCGTTGAGCGCGAACTTGGTCGCGCTGTAGGCGGCGTGAAACGGCAGCGGGATGTGCCCCGCCACGCTGGAAATATTGATGATCGTGCCACCGCCCTGCTGCTGCATGACCGGAATCACGGCCTGCATCGCCGACATCGCCCCGAAGAAGTTGGTTTCGAACAAATCGTGGCAAGCCGGCATCTCCACCTGCGCGACCGATTCCATCAGCCCACGCCCGGCGTTGTTGACCCACACGTCGATGCGCTTGAAATGATGCAGGGTGAGGGCGAGCACGCGATCGATTTCTTCGGAGTTCCGCACATCGCAGGCTAGCGCGACCGTGCGCTCGGGATTACCGATGCGCGCACGCGCAGCCTCAGCTCTGGCGACCTCGCGCGATAGCATCACCACATTCGCGCCCTGCTCGGCAAACGTCTTCGCGATGGCCTCGCCGATCCCCATGGAAGCGCCCGTGATCACGACCACTTTCCCTTCAAGTTCCATGCACGGGTTCTATTCTCCGCGTGGCTGCAAGTCAAGCTGCCCCGTGGGCGGGATGGCGTACAATCGTGAAACTATTTTTTCGATCAGCCACCTGCGCTCCCGGAGACTGCTTGGCTCTTCTTCCTTTGTTCCCGCTCGACGTCGTCCTGCTTCCGGGCAGTCCGCTGCCCTTGCATATTTTCGAACCGCGTTACAAAGAAATGATCGGAGAGTGCCTGGCCAGCAGTGCGCCGTTTGGAGTGGTGCGGGCGTTGGAGCACGGCATCGCCGAGATCGGCTGCACCGCGGAGATCGTAACCGTCACGAAGCAGTATGCCGACGGCCGCCTCGATCTGGTCGCGCAGGGCGGCAAACGTTTTGAAGTGCTCAAACTGAACGAGGAACGCTCTTTTCTGCGCGCAGAAGTACTACTCATTCCGGATGAACCCGAGGCTCCGCCCGGTGATGACGGTGGGCGCGTCATCGAACTGCACCGCGAAATTCTTTCGTTGGCCGGCGCGGTGCAAGATCTTTCCGGAGCCGATCACGGAGCCCTCGCTTTTCATATCGCGGGCTCACTGCCTCTCGATCTTGATTTCAAGCAGAAGCTTCTGGGATTGCGCTCGGAGAGCGAGCGACTCATCGCGTTGGCCGCGTATCTGGAAGGGGTTCTTCCCGGGTTGCGGCGAGCGGCGCGCGCCAGACAGAAAACCGGCGGCAACGGGCACGTGCACTGAACGGCGGAGCGTGGGCGCGAAAACGAGCCCATAGCATCGCGGGTATAATCAGACCAAGTTGTTCTTTTGGGGGTTCCTTTCATGAGTCTTCCCCGCACGCTGGGTGATCTGCGACACAGCAATTTTTCCGAAGAGCGCCTGCGCAAGCGCCATGTCAAGGATGAGATACGAGACAATCTGATCGCGCGCCTGCGCCAGGGCAGCGACGCGCCGGTATTCGCCGGAATCGTGGGCTACGACGACACGGTCGTGCCGCAGATCGTCAACGCAATTCTTTCGCGACACAATTTTATTTTGCTGGGATTGCGTGGGCAGGCCAAAAGCCGCATCCTGCGAGCTCTTACGACGCTCCTCGATCCGCACATGCCCTATCTTGCCGGCTGCGAGGTTCACGACAACCCGTACATGCCTATCTGCCGCCGTTGCCGCGAGGAAGTAGTGCGACTCGGCGACGCAACGCCTGTTGCCTATCTTTCTCCGGACGAGCGCTATGTCGAGAAACTCGCGACGCCCGATGTAACTATCGCCGACCTGATCGGCGACATCGATCCGATCAAGGCGGCACGAGGCGGCCACGAACTATCGAGTGAACTGACGGTCCACTACGGATTGCTGCCGCGCGCCAACCGCGGCATCTTCGCCATCAACGAACTGCCCGACCTTGCGGGAAAAATTCAGGTTGGCCTGTTCAACATCATGCAGGAAGGCGACGTGCAGATTAAGGGCTATCCGATCCGCCTGCCGCTCGATGTGGCGCTGGTTTTCAGCGCGAATCCGGAAGACTACACGGCGCGCGGCAAGATTATCACCCCGCTGAAAGACCGCATTGGGTCGGAGATTCGCACGCACTATCCCGCAACGGTTGAGGAAGGGATCGCGATCACCGCACAGGAAGCGTGGACCAAGCGTGAAGGCCACAACCAGCCTTCGTTGACCATGCACCTGCCGAATTACGTGCAGGAAGTCATTGAGCGCATTGCGTTCGCCGCGCGTGAAGACAAGAAGATCGACAAGCGGTCGGGCGTGAGCCAGCGCCTGCCCATCAGCGCGATGGAAAATGTAATCTCAAACGCCGAGCGGCGCGCCATTCGCAACGACGAGAAGCTGGTCGTTCCGCGCATCAGCGACGTTTACGCTGCACTGCCCGCAATCACGGGCAAGCTCGAACTTGAGTACGAAGGCGAGATGAAAGGCGCCGACCACGTGAGCCGCGAACTGATCCGAGCCGCCATCGCCAAAACTTACGACGAGTATTTCACGGGAGCGAACATGCAACAGGTGGTGCAATGGTTCGACCTGGGCGGCGAGATTCAGCTTTCGGACTCGATCCCTGCGATGGAGGCGCTGGAAAACCTGAAAGAAATTCAGGGACTGACCGACAAACTCGGTCCGCTCAAAATCTCGCAGAAAGACGGTCCCGAGCAGCAGGTGTCGGCCGCTGAGTTCATTCTCGAAGGCCTGCACGCGCACAAGCGCATCGGCCGCAGCGAAGAGCGCGTCTTCAAAGCCGGCGAGAAAAAACAGGAGCCGGCGCGCGAAAAGAACTTTGAGCCCGACGAAAAGCCGTACCGGCAGAGAAGACAGTTTAACTAAGAGCGTCGTTGGCCGTCGGTCGTTGGTCGTTCGCCACACCGGCTTCGCCAACGACCAACGACTGACGACCAACGACGATTTTATGAAACGCATCCGCTATTCCAAATACGTGCCCGATCCCGCAGGCGAAATGAGCCTGGAGGACCTGCTCGGCGCGCTCTCCGATTATCTGCTGCAGAGCGGCTTCCAGAGCGACATGTGGTACGAAATGCCGGACGCCGAGCGTACGCTCGATGAGCTTCGCGCGGCGCTCGAGCAGGCGCTGATGCAAGGTGATCAGTTCGACGAAGAAATGCGCGAGCGATTGCAGCAGATGGCGATGGATGGAGAACTCGACGAGTTGATCGAAAAGCTCATCGAGCGCATGCAGCAGGAAGATTATATTTCCGTTGACCAGCCCCATGATCCCACGCGGCAATCAAGCGTCGGCGGACAAGCCGGCGAGGCGCAGCAGGCAAAATTCGAAATCACCGACAAGAGTCTTGACTTTCTCGGGTTCAAGTCTCTGCGCAACCTGCTCGGCTCGCTCGGCAAATCAAGCTTCGGACGCCACGATACGCGCGACCTCGCGACCGGCATCGAAGCCAGCGGGTCTTCCAGAACCTATGAGTTCGGCGACACGCTGAATCTCGACATCACGGCCACGCTTTCGAACGCGATCCAGCGCGAAGGGCTCACCGTCCCACTCAATATCGAATATTCTGACCTGCAAGTACACCAGTGCGAATATCAATCCTCGTGCGCGACCGTGCTCATGCTCGACTGTTCGCACTCGATGATCCTTTACGGCGAAGACCGCTTCACGCCCGCGAAGAAAGTTGCCATGGCGTTGTCGCACTTGATTCGCACGCAGTATCCCGGCGACTCGCTGTCGCTGGTGCTGTTTCACGATTCGGCGGAGGAGATTCCGCTCTCGCAACTGGCCCGAGTGAAAGTTGGCCCCTATTACACCAACACCCGCGAAGGCCTGCGGCTGGCGCAGAGAATCCTGCAGCGGCAAAGAAAGGACATGAAGCAGATTGTCATGATCACCGACGGCAAGCCCTCGGCGCTCACCCTCGAAGACGGACGCATCTACAAAAACGCTTTCGGCCTCGATCCGCTGGTGGTCAGCCAGACGCTTGAAGAGGTCTCAAAGTGCAAGCGCGCCGGAGTGCTGATCAACACGTTTATGCTGGCTTCGGACTATGGGCTAGTTCAGTTCGTGCAGAGAGTCACCGAGATGTGCCGCGGCAAGGCGTACTTCACCACTCCGTACACGCTCGGCCAATACCTGCTGATGGATTACATG
Organism: uncultured Acidobacteriaceae bacterium; assembly: GCA_963739125.1. Taxonomy (GTDB): domain Bacteria; phylum Acidobacteriota; class Terriglobia; order Terriglobales; family Acidobacteriaceae; genus Sulfotelmatobacter. The sequence continues at coordinate 219,467 of CAVTZD010000001.1, forward strand.
TCGCGCAAAACCAAGACGATCCATTGAATATTCGTAGAGACGTAGCTTGCTACGTCTCTCTCGACACCAGCGCGCGTGCCTCCGCCGGCAAGAGACGTTGCAAGCAACGTCTCTACGATAGTATGCCCACCCCGCTTTCCTACTCCCGCGCAGTGCTGATACGCTCTTGATAGTCCATGGCGAATTGCGTTAAATGCGGCCGTCAGCTTCCCTCGTTTTCTTTCAAGAAGATCTGCCAGTGGTGTGTGCAGTATGAAGCCGCGCAGCGCGGCGAAGAAGCCGACGACGCGAGGCAGATCGTGATGCCCGCCCCTTGGGTGCGCCGTAGTGAGTCCAGCATCAGCCTCACGCACATCCTCTTCGGCGCCAACGTGATGGTCTTTATCGCGATGGTGCTGGCCAGTGGCCCCTCGCTCGATTTCACCGGGCAAGTGATGGTGCACTTCGGCGCCAATTACGGCCCCTATACGCTATCAGGTCAATGGTGGCGCCTCGTCACCTACATGTTTCTCCACGGCGGCCTGATGCACATCGGCTTCAACATGTGGTGCCTGTGGGACCTGGGGGCGTTGTGCGAGTCACTCTACGGGCGCTGGACGTTTGCTGCGATCTATTTCATCACCGGCATCGGCGCCGGCGTGGCCAGCGTGGGCTGGAATCCAACCGTGCTCAGCCTGGGCGCATCGGGCGCAATCTTCGGTTTAGCAGGAGCGCTCATTGCATCGTTTTATCTGGGCGAGTTTTCTCTGCCGAGCGTGGCGATCAGGGGGACGCTGACCAGTCTCCTCGTCTTCGTCGGATTTAACGTCGTCTTCGGATTGTTTGGCAGCATGTTTATGGGCATCGACAACGCGGCGCACGCCGGTGGGCTCGTGGTCGGCCTGATCCTCGGGGCGCTGATCGCGCGCTTCGCACCGCAACAGGATTTCGCGCACCGCGCGGGCGTTCTCGCTATCGGTGTATTGGTGGTCGCGGGAGCCGCATTCGGCGTGGCGCAATGGCGTGGCGGCCCCATGCGCGCCGCGCGGGATTTTGAAGCGCTCTCACAGAACGGCGGAGACCGCGTCGCGCAACTCCAGGCCATCGTCCGGCAGCAGCCCAATCTTCCGCGGGCCCATTTTGCTTTGGCGCGGGACTATCTGACTCAGGGCCGGCTTCCGGAAGCTGAAGCTGAGTTCAAGCGAGTCATTGAGCTGCAGCCGCAAAATGCGAACGCGCGCTTTGATCTGGGCATGGTCTACCTGAACGAGAAACAAGCCGAAGCAGCGAAAGCAACATTCGAGCAAGCACTGGCGCAAAATGCCAACGACGCCGACGCGCACCTGGGTGTGGGCATGGCCCTGGCTGACGAGGGCAAACATCAGGCGGCGATCGCAGAGTATAAGACCGCGGCTGGTCTCGGTCCGCAAGCTTCTGGCGTCTACTACGAAATGGGCCGCTCTTACTTTCAACTTAAGATGTATGACGAAGCCATCGCGGCGTATCTGCAGGGAAAAGAAAAAGATGGTGATGATCCCGACCTGGAAACCGCTCTGGCTGCGGGTTACCAGGCGAAGGGCATGACACAGCAGGCGGAAGATGCGAAGAACAGGGCCGCCGAACTGAGAGGCTCTCAGTAAAACCGACCGCCCCGCGGGCAGATTAGACTCCTAACCTTTCGTGAGCTCTCCCACGGCACGATACGCCTGATTGATCGCTTCGTCGGTATAAGCGTATGCTCCGGCGTCGGCGTTGGCGATCGCGATGCGCCCATAGGGAGTGCGGGCGATTTCGCACGGCGTGATTCCGCCCTCCAGCCAGAATGGATCCCAGAGCGAATTGTATTCGTAGGCATAGCCGTGCGGCCAGCGATTGATGGTGATGGCCGCAATGTCGCGGGCTGGGTCGAATCCGCCCGCGCCGAGCGTGCGCGCCAGTTGGTCACGAATCTGGCGCTCCATTACTTCAAATGTGGTGATGAAAAGCTCCATGCGCCCCATGCGATGCTGGTCGCGCGCTGGAAGGCCGGGATGGCACGCCGCTTTCATCATGTGCACGACGATCGGCTCTTCCGGCTTGCGCGCACATTCATATCCGCCAATGCTGACCGGCAAATCGAGGTTTATGCCAGTGTGGTACATCCCCGGAGCGTAAACGGAGTTCACGGCCAGCTTCTGGAATGAGGTCCAATTGCGCAGCGCCACGTTCGTATAAAGCAACGGAACTTTCTGCGCCGAGGCCAGCGCCTTCTTCTGCTTGTCGGGCAGTTCTTCGCAGATGTAGGGGATCACGACGTGCCAGCAGGCGAGAATTGTTTTCTTCGCCTTAGCGGTGTAAACCTTGCCTGCACGGGCGTAGGCGATTTCCACTTCCTTTGCCGTTGTGGCGTCGCCGACGTGCCTGACGCGAACCGCGGTGCTGTTCAGGCGAATGCGCACCGGGGAACCGGAGTCGTCGAGCTTGGCGTAGTTGGCTTTTGCAGAGACTACGTCGGTCCAGGAATCTCCGGGGATGGCCGCCGGAATCAACTCGCGCACCAGCAGGCGTGCGATGCTGGCGTTGCCGTCGGGAAAATGGAAGAAATATTTCTCCGCTTCTTCATTGGGAATCGCGTCGCGGTTCATTCCCTTGCCGGGCGTGGGATCCAGATTCAAGCCGTCGAAGCCCGGCAGGTCGAATCCCCACGCGTCCTGCGCGGCGACGGCGTCGATTCCGACTCCGAACAGCGGGTGCGGCAACGCCTGATACAGCTTCACAATGTCATCATGAACACCGGCAACGTCTCTCAGGTAGTTCGCATAGCTGATGCGGGCCAGCTTGGCTTTCTTCTGGTCTGAGGTAAGGCCGGGATAATAATCTTTCGGCTCTTGTGACAGGCGCTGCAAGTCGAGTTTGGCCTGATCGGCGATTGGCGCATCGGCCAGGAACTGCTTCATCAAGACCGGCGAAGACTGGGCTGGATCTTCACTCTCATTTCCGCCGCGCGGGCTGGGGTTGACGACAAGTTTGTCGACCCCGAACGTGTCTTTGTCGAAGAAAATTCTTGGCCGCAGTCCCAGGGAACGGTAGAGGTTCTTCTGGAAATACTTCGAGTACGAGGGAACATCAATTCCTAATTCCTCGATCACTCCTTTCGCCACGGCGCTATAAGGAGCGGGGCTCTCGATGGAAAATGTGCCGCCAAAACCGAGTCGAAACGCGTCGTTCACCCGGAATTCGTTGCGCTTGGCGTGGCCGCCAAAGTCGTCGTGGTTGTCGAGAATCAGGATGCGCGAATTCTTGCCTGCCGCTTTGCGGTAGAAATGAGCCGCCGCTAAGCCACTGATGCCGCCACCCACCACAATGAGATCGTAGGTTTCGCCAGTGTCGTCGGGCTTGCCCGCCGAATCCCAGAAAGTGCCGTCGCGCAGGCTGTGGGCGGCTTCGAAGGAACCGGGATGGCTGCCTCGCATGCCGGTAAGCACGGGCGGATAGTAGCCAGGCGAATTTTGCCGCTCCACCGGTTCATCGGCGCCGAAGAGTTGCCAGGGCATCATCGCCGTCCCCGCCGTCACCGCCACGCCGTTGATAAAATCACGGCGCGTGATCTTACGATGCATTCCCAGTTCCCGGTCCCGTGAGTCGTGCACGATCTCCTCCGCAGTGAGACTACGATCCGCCTTCGGTTTTCTTTACCGCCAGTTCCGCTCCCTGGAATCCAATGCGGCTGTGCGTGCCGTCGCAGAACGGCTTGTTCACCGAGCCGCCGCAGCGGCAGAGCGAAAACGCCGGTTTGCCAGTGAGATCGAACTGGTTGCCGTTGACGTCCACGAGTTCGACGGTACCTTCCGGCGCCTCGACACGGTATGGGCCATTGGGCCTGACTGTGATCTTGACTTGAGCCATAAACACTCCTTTCGGTTTCCTGAGGCAATCTATAACCTTACCAGTTTCTAGTAAGCCTACAAGATATCACGGCAGTGGAGATTGTTGCTCGGATCGTGGAGGCGCAGCGCTCGTGCAATTTTGAAGGCTTCGTCGCGTCTGGCTTCGATGGAATTGCGAGAGTCTAAGCCGCGGCAGCTTTGTCCGACACCAAGCTGCGGTAGAGCCGTAGGAATTCATCAATCATGCGTTTGGTGGTGAAGCGCTCGCGGGCGCGGGTGTAGGCGAGTTCGGCATAGGCGCGGCACATGGTGCGGTCGGCATTCAGGCGCCGGATGCTCGCGGCCAGGCTGGCGGCATCGTTGGTGCGGAAGTAAAGCGCAGCGTCTCCCCAGATTTCGCGAAAGCTCGGAATGTCGTTGGCCACAATCGCGCATCGCGAAAAGGCCGCTTCCAGCGCGGGCATGCCCAGCGGTTCGTAGCGCGCCGTGGCGGCATAGATCGATGCCCGGCTATATAAGGCGCGCAGCTGCGCCTCGGTCTGCGGACCGCGAACCGCGACCGAAGTCTCCTCGGTCGCGACTTTCACGTCGGCGCGAATGGGAATGCGCGGCATGGGCACGGTTTGCTCCGCGCCCACAATGCACACGGGAATCGGATGCAGATGCTGCGTCAGAAGCGTAACCTGCTTTCCCGCGTCCACCAACCGGCCCACAGCCAGCACGCAATCGTCTTTGCTGACGTAGGGATTGAAGAAAATCGGATTGCGCCCGGGATAGATCACTTCTCCCCGTCGCGGGCGTCCATAGCAGACCCGAATCTGATCGAGCATCCACGAAGACGGGGCCACGACCGCATCGGCTGCGGCAATGCCCCGCTGTACCGTCTCGTGATACCACCTCATCGTGTCCCCGGGTCGAGCGGCCCGGTCGTGGACGGCTTCTCTCCAGGTCATCAGGTCTCCCTGTGCCATTACCACCCGGGGCACGTCGACAGGGAGATCGCCATAGCAGAATTGATTCAGGTGCAGCACGTCGGGCTGTAACTCGCGGACCAACCCGGCGAGAAAAGCCGCCGATTCCGGCAAGTCTTCTTCCGCTTCCTGCATCCATTCCAGGCGGAAGGCGGTTGGCCGGTATTCGAGCCCGTGCAAGTGGTCCATCCACGCGGTCTGCTCGGGAAGCGGGATTTCGCCGAAGCTGACCAGCGTGACCTGCACTCCGCGCGTCACCAGGCCCGTGACCAACTCGCGGGTGTAAGTCCACGACCCCGACAGCGTGTCGGCTGTAACCAGGACGTGCACAGAACCTCCGGGGAGAATCCACGGGATACCCCGAGGAACAAGGCATCCCGCATGCCTTGCCATTCTAGTGGGAACTGGCAACGTTTGGAGAAGGATTTTTATTGGGCCGAGCGGCCCAGTTGTGCACGACGGCCGGGGGGTGCGTGTTGCCGCCTGGGAACCCGCGGACGATCCACTTCAGTTCACCTGCAGACAACTTCTAAGTTCGCGCGCCAGGGTGTCGATGGCGCGAATCTTTTCCGCGGCAAGGTCGGGAACTCCGGGCACTGACATGGCCAGCTCACAAGAGAGCAGCAGGGCAGTCAGAGTCTCAGACATTCCGCTGCGCATCTGTGCTGCGACGGCGCCGCGGGCCGCGTTTTCTTCGCGCTTGCGGCGATGCAAGGCCGAACGCACCTCCCGGATCAGACGCTCCATACCGGTGACGGCAAAATTGATATACACGGGAAACGCGGTGCCCAGATGTTCGATGGTCTGCTCGCTCTCCTCAGGCTCGGTTTCGAGGAGAAACTCGTCGATCACTGCGGCGCTGTAGGTTTGTTCGCGCAGACGTGTGGCGGCCTCTTGCAGGTTCTGAGCCCAGTGGGTTTCTTCCCCGGTCGCTACCCGCAGGGAATCCGCGCACTGTTGGCCACGAGCTGAAGTTGTTGTGAGTAGAATCATGCCCTGTCCTGTTGCATGTCGAGCGCCAATAATCGGCGTTGAAAACACGGTTCTTAGCGGAGTAAGGGGAGAGAAACCTTCCCATCGCGGCAGCCGGGATCTTCCCTGAATTTCAGAATCGGAAGGGTCCGCGTCGGCCAATTCGCGTCCGACAAATCGATTGCCAAGCTCATCCGAGTTGGTATCCATTCGCGGCATAATCCTTGAGCTTGCGGTAGAGCGTCGTCTTGCCGATCCCGAGCAAGCGCGCCGCCTGCAGTTTGTCGCCGTTAAGTTCGGCAATCGCGTCCAGAATCGTTCGCTTCTCCAGCTCTGCCATCGGAATGATCTTGGGACGGCCGTTCCCGCCTCCGTTCGAAGCCTCTGCAACCGGCAGCTTGGCAATCTCACGGGGCAGATCGGTGATGTGGATCAGCGGGCCGCTGGTGAAAGCGTAGGTGCGCTCCAGACAGTTCTCGAGTTCACGGACATTCCCCGGCCAGTCATAGGCGAGCAGGGCTTTAAGCGCTTCGTCGCTAAGCATTTTTTCCTGGCCGGAGGTTCGCACCATGCGTTCCAGAAAGTAGGCGATCAGAAGCGGAATATCCTGGCGGCGTTCCCGGAGCGCCGGAATGCGCAGGCTGAGCACGTTGAGCCGGAAATAAAGATCGCGGCGAAACGCCCCTTGCATCACGGCCTGCTCCAGATCGCGATTGGTGGCGGCGAGAATGCGTATGTTGATCGCAATGCGGCGCGTGCTGCCCACGGGGCGGATCTCCTTCTCCTGAATCGCGCGCAGCATCTTGGCCTGCAGATCGACCGGCAGTTCCCCCACCTCGTCGAGAAAAATGGTTCCGCCCTCGGCCATGGCCATGAGCCCGTCTTTGGACTGGTTTGCGCCGGTAAACGCTCCTTTGACGTAGCCGAACAGCTCGCTTTCGATCAGCGTCGGCACCAGCGATCCGCAATCGACGGGAATGAACGGCTTGTCGCGAAACGGGCCGGCATAGTGAATCGAGCGCGCCACCATCTCCTTCCCCGTGCCGCTTTCACCGAGGATCAGCACCGGGTGAATGCTGTTGGCGGCCTTGGCGATGATGCGGTACAGCTTCTCCATTTCCGGAGCACGGCCGACAATGCCACCGAATCCCTGCTTCGACTTCACTTTCTCGCGCAGCATGCGGTTTTCCGATTTCAGCTTCAAGTGGCTGGCTACACGCTCCAGGAGAAGCTTGAGTTCATCCACGCTGAAGGGTTTGGTCACGTAGTCGTAGGCGCCGTGCTTCATGGCTTGGACCGCCGACTGCACGGTGCCATAGCCGGTAACCACAATGACAATGGCTTCGGGCCGCCGCTCCTTGATGCGGCGCAACGCTTCGAGACCTCCGGCACCGGGCAGGCGCAGGTCCAGCAGGACGGCGTCAAAGTTCTGCGTGTCGAGCAGCCGGTAAGCGTGTTCGGCGGAGTCGGCCACATAGGCGGTGAACCCGAGCGAATGCGCCACTTCGCGGCAGGCTTCGCGGATCGATCTTTCATCGTCCACGATCAAAAGGTTAAGAAAGTTCGCGGGTTCCATCTGCGGAGTGCTGATCATCGGACTGAAAGCAGCTGACGTCATGGCGTTTTAATCCTCTTGGGTGAGTGGAATTGCCCCCTCATCGCTTTCCGGTTGCAAGTCTGGGTGGTCTTTGAAGCTCTGGTCTGGGACACTCTGGTCTGGGACACTCTGGTCTGGGACACTCTGGTCTTTGACACTCTGGGAATTGACACTCTGGGAATTGGCGCTGTCGGAATCCGCCCTCTGGGAACTTACGGCCGCCGGGGGAACCAGCGGCAGGATTAGCGTGACCCGCGCACCACAGTCGGGCGCGCTATCCACGTGGATCAGGCCGCCACTGCCGGTCACGATGTCATGCACCGTTGCCAGTCCAAGTCCCGTGCCCCTGTCGGCGGCTTTGGTCGTGAAAAATGCTTCAAAAAGATGGGCGCGCGTTTCCTCGTCCATGCCGCGGCCGTTGTCCCCGACCGTGAACATCGCGCAGGGGAGAGAAGCCGGAACCACCCCGAGCCCGTGGCCGGCGAGAACCTGTACGCGGCAGTTGCTGGTCTCGACCGTGATTTGGCCGCCGCCGGGCATGGCATCCCGCGCATTTAGGACCAGGTTCAGCAGAACCTGCTGCGCCTGTGCCGGATCCATCTTGACCAGCCCGAGAGTGGGATCCAACAGGAACCTGAGTTCGATATTCTCTCCGATCAACCGGGTCAGTAGATTGCGCATACCTTGCACGATAGCGTTGAGCGAGAGAACGCAGGGCTGGCAACTCCGGGGACGGGCCACAGCGAGCAACTGCCGCACCAGCCCGCTGGCCTGGGTCGTAGCGCCACGGATTTCCTCCACATATTTGCGAACCCGGTGACCGGACTCTAAGCTGGCCAGCAACAGATCGCAGTACAGCAGCACTCCGGTCAGAAGATTGTTGAAGTCGTGGGCCACTCCTCCGGCCAGTCGGCCCACAGCTTCGAGACGCTCGGCCTGTTGCAGTCGCAGCTCGGCCCGCGGCTCGGTCGTGTCTTCCACCATGGCTAGCGCATAGTCCGGCCGGCCATCGCTTGCGGTGACACGCCAAGCGGTCCAGCGCAGCGGGCGGCCATGGTCGCCGACACACTTCGACTCGAGGCAAAAACTATCGCGTTCTCCGTCGAACAACTCCCGCAGGCAGCGCTCGCTCTCGGCGCGAGCTTCGGCGGGAACCAAATCCACGAACTCGATCCCCCGCGCCCGCCAGAAACCGGCTCCCAGCATGCGTTCCAGGGCGGGATTCAGGGCGGTGACGTAGCCCGGCCGCTGCACCTCAGCCAAGCCGACCGTAGCCTTGGCAAAGATCAGCCTCAACCCGGCCCTGGCATCGGGCGGCGTCCACGGAAATTCAGCCGCAGCACTCATATCAGTACTCTGAACGGAATAGTTCCCGGATGGAACCCGACGCGTAGTCGGCAGATACTTTCGTTTTCCCAAAAGAGGAATTGTTTGGCCTCTTCTGCGATGTTCTCCACATCCGCGAAACGCACTATAGAGGAACGCCCCTACGCCCGCTTAGGACACTCGTCACTAAAACGGGAATTTTTCACGATTATTTACTTGACAAAAGTGCATAACTGGTGGGATACTCTCGATATGGAAGTAAGTGTTCATGGTTTCTTCGGTTTAGCAGCAGATGCGCTGGCGTGCAATGACCGCCGCAGGTCTCTTTTAATGCTCGCCAATAATCGCCGTGTGGGAATCTTTTTCAATGTGTCCCGTTTTTCCACAGCCTGTTTCGGTTTCTCCATGAGGAATCCTTTATGACCCTAGTTGACGTAATTCAACTGTTTGACACCGATGAACGTTGCCGCGAACTGCTGGTCCGACTCCGTTGGCCGAACGGTGTTGAATGCACGCGCTGCAAGATGCCAGCCGTTGAGTTGGAGACAGCCAAGCAACTGTTCTATTGCAAGGGCTGCGATTACCAGTTCTCGGTGACCTCTGGCACCGTCTTCAACGATTCTCATCTGGCCTTGCAAAAGTGGTTTCTCGCCACACTGCTGCTGTGCGAAGCCAAAAAAGGAATGAGCGCAAATCAGATCAAGCGCACCCTCGGAGTCAGCTACAAAACCGCTTGGTATCTCTGCCACAGAATCCGCTTTGCCATGACCGAAGTGCATAAGATGCTGGATGGCACTATCGAAGTCGATGAAACCTACGTCGGAGGGAAGCAAAAAGGCGTCGGACAGGGAAACCGCGACAACAAGGAAACCGTCATCGGGATTATCCAGCGCAGCGGCGAATTGAAATTCATCCATGTTGGCCAGAAGGCTACTTCCGCCGTCATCCGCACCGTCATCGCAGAGCACGTTAGCGAGGATGTGGATGTAATCGTGACCGATGAATCGGTGCTCTACAATTCCGGCCTTCCAGTAACGCAACGCGCCAAGCGCCAAACGGTCAACCACAAGGCCGACGAATACGTCCGGTATGAGAACGGCTTCATGGTAAGCACGAACACCGTGGAATCGGCGTTCTCGCTGTTCAAGCGCGGCATCGTTGGATCGTGGCATCGCGTCAGCCCAAAACATCTCGCGGCCTACCTCAACGAGATGACGTTTCGTTTCAATCGTCGCAAGTCTCATACGCTTTTCCTTGATACGCTGCGCCACATGGTTACAGCTCCAACCCTAACTTTTGAACGGCTGACGGACTAGCCTAAAATGCTTGGCGAAAATCAAGCGGCGGCTTAGGACCACGGACGATCTTTAGATCAGGCTCCCCGTAGTCATTTGCAGCACCGCAAACATTGCAATAAAGTCGCGATGAACCAGCTTTCGGTGCCACATATCCGCGCTGTGGGTCATGCTGACCAAGATGCTGCGCAACTAGATAAACCCAGCAACCTACAGTCTTGCAGTCGACGACCAAGTAAATTTGATCGTTCAAACTTGCACTGTCTCGGAGCCTAGCGATTGATTCGCAAAATACTCGCGGCAAACTGAAGGTCGCCTTTCCGTCGTTCCATTCGGTCACCATCCAGTAATCCTCGATTCGTTGTTTGGTCCTTTGCGCAACGGGCAAGCCAGCACCCATCGGTCGTCGCATACCCTTCGCGAACTCATCGCGTGTCGTTCCGGGAAAGTACAGAGCATTCCTGAGTTTATCGCCGCAATCGTCGCTGTCATCAAGTTCGTTCGTGTCCCTGCCAGCATACTTGGCTAGGAGTTGCATCAAGTACGGATCGCGGGCTGGAAAACGGCGATAGGTACGTTGGGTAATGACCACGTAGTCCCCCGGTTCACCTACATATTTGTCGGCGCGGGCTGCTTCCATTGCCTCAGCCACGTGAACGATGGTTCTCTGAAAACTTGTGGTAGCCCCCTGGTCTCGTTTCCCTAGCGATTCGGCCGCGTGATCGCCACCCGTCCCAATGGCAGACCATTCAAGCATCTCAGGCACCTCGTTGCATTGCGCCTCAAGCATCACGAGTGAACCACCTGTGACGAACCCACCAACGGTGAGTTGCATGGGCAGTTGATATTTCCTAATGACTCGCTGCGCTCTACGAAATTGAAGCGATATTTTGTCCAGCGCTTGAAACTCTGCTCGGCTCATTGCCAGCCGATTCACTAATTCATAATCGAGTCGAAACAGAATGTCGTGAATCTGCGCTTCTTGGACGGCCTTACGAATGTGATCATGGAATATCACAGACTCGCCCGCCAGTTTGTCCATCTCGCTGACTAGGGACGACACTACGGACTTACACACAGGTACCGTGCCAGCGATATTGGCGACGAGGAGATGATGCGGAAAGAAATCGTATTGCTTGCCGATTAGAAAATCGGAGAATCTAGAGTCTAGGTAACTGCCCTTTGTATCCGTCGCCATTACGACAGTGTTCCCGGAGCCACCTATCGCGCCTATGCCGATGGTCATGTTAGCCGCCTCCCAATGAGGCACGGCATGCGGGCGCTCCTGAATCCCGCGAAATAGTCGCGGCCTCACAAGTAGAGCAGGAAGCCCCTTTCGCCGCCTCGGGCTCATATTTCACCTCGAGCGCAACTTTTGTAAAGTCTATAATCTTGGAATTTTTTCTGTGGAAAACTCTGCCGGAATCGATTGCGGTCAGCGCCGGAGGGATGGCGGGCTGCGCGTCGAAGCTGGTTCGATGGGGACGGGTTCGATGAGACGGAAAGTGAGGCGGCGGCCGCTCTCGAGGCGAATGCCGCCGGCTGCACGGTCGTCTGAGTTCGCAGCATGGTCGGCCTCGCCGTGCACGAAAAGGCTTGCAGTCTGGACGGGAACCTGATGTCCGGCAATGTCGATAGCGTCGAGTGTCAGCCGGATATAGCCGCGGTCGCGCTTCAGTTGCGAAGCGTGCGCTGCTTCCACGCGGCCTTCAACCCCTGCGCCACGCGGCAACAACGTGCTGCCTTCCACTTCGACCGGTTCGTCGACCACGGCATTAAATGTCTCGCTGCTGTCCGAAGTGGCCGAGATAGCATCCTTCAGCCGTACCGGAATCAGCGTGCCCGCAGGCAGGTCTTGGGAATCGCGGAACGGGAGATCGCTCTCAGTACGCGGATCTTTGCCCGGCTCGGCCGGCGTGGCAGTCGACGACTCCGTGGCAGTGGTCGCGCCACCTTGAAAGGGGACTTGGCGCTGGTCCGTTTGCGTTGAACCTTCCGGTTTCAAGGCCGGTCGGGAACAACTGAGCGACATCAGCACAAACAGAAGCGGCCATGCCGCCAATCGTCTCGGCCTCGTGAACCGGCTCATCAGAAGAATGCTCACCTTTAGCGCGTCGGCTTAGAAGTGGCAACCCGAGTACCAGTGATGGTCTCATGCTGTCAATCACTTGGGAACGGCACTTTCGTGGAGGGGTGTAGATTCTTCCAACAACCCAGCAGAACAACATTGGGGATAAAACGACTGAAGAGAGCGAGGCAGAAAAAAGCGGAGAGCAGGTATCTGCTCTCCGCGTGTTCTGTCCGAGCCATAGAGCCGTTATTTCTTCTTTATCGGCTTTTTCGCCCCTGGCCTGGCTGTCCTCTTCGCCTTCATTTCACTCTCGCGTCCACCGATCAGACTCAGAGCATCCGTGGCGCTGAAGGGGAATTGGCGCACCGAGTTCTGCGTTTCGCCTCCCGACTTCAGAGTGACGTCAACGCGGCGGTTACTGGCCAGTTTGATGACCTCGATCCGCGCCAGCGCCCGACTGCGTTCTTCAGTCGTAAGGTCAGCGTTGTTATCGATCGAGCTCTTCACTTCCTCAAGCGTCAGGTTGTGCTGTTTCCCGAAGGCCGTGGTTTCAATGTCGGACTCGGGAATACCCTGCTCGACCAGGAAGCTCTTGACCCGCGCCACGCGACGTTCGGAAAGCGCCTGATTGAACACATCGGACCCGCGCTGGTCGGCGTGACCTTCGAGGATCAGATGAGCATCTGGCTTGGCTTCAAGATACTTCTTGAAGTCGGTCGCCAGAGTCATCAGGGTATTCTGCTGGCTGGCGATCAAGCCCGCACTGGGATTGCTTACCGGCGGCATGTTCGTCGGGAAGTAAATGCTGTGCAGTGCGAGTCGCGCCTCCAGCGCCTTATCGACCGGCGGTGGCGGCGGATTTTCAATAGTGACCTGGGTTGAGCCTTGTGCAGTGAGGCCGCGCGAATCGGTGCACGTCGCATTCACCGTCACCGAACCGGGCGGAACTCCGGCCGTGCTCAGGGTCGCAGAACTGCCGCTGCCAGAAACTTCCCCGGCGGTGGAAGTCCAGGTCGCAACCGAGACGGGCACGCTGTCTGGGCTGGTGCAGGAAGCTGACAGGTTTACGCTGCCGCCAGCGACGAGGCTGCTCGGGCTGGCTGACAACGACATCGTCGGCGGATTCTTCGGCGGCAGCGGCTTGACCGTGTAGTTCGCGGAACAGCTCGCTACGTTGTTTTTGCTCGCCTTCGGATCCGTCACATGCACCGTGACTGCGTAGCTGCCCGGCGCCGCGTTGTTGGTGTCGATGCTGGCGGTGGTGTCTTTCCCAGTGATTTGCCCACCAGTGGCGCTCCAGCTATAGGTCACGGTGTGCTTCGGATTGAAGTTGCTGGCCGTAACTGTGGCCGTAATCGGCTCTCCGACCAGGACTTCCGTCGGCTGCACCGAGCAGGTTGCCGCGGCCAACACCGCAGGAGCCCCGCCGAACGTATAAACGATGCCTGTGCGCAATCTGACGCCTTCAAAAGTCGGGCGTCTCAGGTCCGCGAGTTCCGCGGCGGCGAGGTCGGCATAGTTGTGCCGTGACCAGACGTAGTCAGCTTGAAACACGCGCCACGAGAAATTCCTGCCCAGTGGCACATCCATCCCGCCGCCAAGAACCGCACCAATGCCATTGTTGCCCGTGGCTCCGGTCCCGGGATTATAGGTCGCGCGGTTATAGCCTCCCAAAGTATGCAGGAAAAACACTGCCGTATCGGTGCGCCAAACGAATTTCGGACCGACCGATGCGGTAAATTCCGAAGCAGAGCTGGGATCATCCCGGCTATATCCGAGATCGGTTTCCAGACCCCAATGTTGATCGAAGTAGTAGCTGAAAGCGACGCCGGACCCTATCGACATATCGGGAAGCGTGAACGGCACCGGATTGGTAGGGGCCCCCATGTCCAGTGGGACCGTCGCGCCGGGATGCTGCCATTGATAGCCCGCAAAAACATCCCATTTGGGGTTTGAATCGCTCTGCGCTAGGGCAGAGATCGACATCATGGTTACTAAGAAAATCGCGGAAAACGCCGCCGTCAGTAGGCGGTTGCCGCCGGACTTGCTACAAAGTGACATGGAAATCCTCCAAATGCGTACTTGTTCCCCGGCGCCTGTGTAAACAAAACGCCCTGGGCGAGGAAAAATGTACAAAACAGAAATGAGGCTTACCCTGGGAACTAGAAATTTTACCGCACTGCAGCTTAAAGCGAAAGTTGGGGAAACTCGGATTTGCTGATTTCAAACGACAAAGCTCCGATCTGCGTCTCAACTTAACCTGGTCTCAGAGACGGGCAGGCGGCTTGCCGGGCACGAAGGCAGCCGCGTATCGTGGAGACTGCGCGCGTGGTGGCAAGCCCAAGATGGGCTTCCCACGGTGCCTAGAAAACCGAATGAGCCACGAAAAGGTTTTGATCGTCGAAGACGAAGACAACGAACGCTCAGGGCTGGCGGAACTGGTGTCTTCCTGGGGATATCGCGTAGAGACGGCCTGCGACGGTGCCGAAGGTCTGCAGAAGGCGACGCAATGGTCGCCCTCGATCGTCGTCACCGATCTCAAGATGCCGCGCATGGGCGGCCTCGACCTGCTCGGTCACCTGGCCGAGCAAGCACAGACGATCGCGGTCATCCTGGTGACGGCTCAGGGCACCATCGACAGCGCGGTGCAGGCCATGCGCATGGGCGCCTACGACTACATTACGAAGCCCATCGACACCAATCGCCTGCGGACGATTCTGGCGAACGCATCAGCTTTGCTGGGCACCCGGGCCGAGCTCGAAGCTACACGGCGCCGCCTGCGCGACACTGGCTCCCTGGGGCGGCTGAATGGCGCGTCGCGCAAAATGCAGGAGATCTTCCGGCTGATCGAGATGGTCGCGCCCAGTACGGCCTCTGTGCTCATTACCGGAGCCAGCGGCACGGGAAAAGAACTGGTGGCGCGGACCATCCATGACCTAAGCCCGCGCAAAGACCGCCCGTTCGTCGCCATCAATTGCGCTGCGATCCCAGAAACGCTGATGGAGAGTGAAATTTTCGGTCACGAAAAAGGCGCATTCACCGGCGCACTGGAACGCCGTACCGGCTGTTTCGAACTCGCCGAAGGCGGGACTCTGCTGCTCGACGAAATTGGGGAGATGCCGGTCGGTACCCAGGCCAAACTCCTGCGAGTTCTCGAGGATCGAAAACTACGCCGCCTGGGCAGCAAGGTCGAGACCCCGGTGGATGTTCGCGTCCTGGCGGCCACGAATAAGATCCCCGACGAGGCCGTCGCGCGCGGCGAACTGCGCAGCGACCTTTATTACCGGCTTAATGTGTTCAACATCCACATGCCCCCGCTGCGCGAACACAAAGATGATATTGGCGCACTGGTTCAACTCCTGCTCGTCGAGATGAGCAACAAGCACGGCCGAAAAGTTACTGCCATCAGCGAAGCGGTGCTCAACCAGTTCAACAGCTACTCGTGGCCGGGCAACGTGCGGGAGTTGCGCAACACGATCGAGCGCGCGGTGATCGTCTGCGACGCCGGCGTCATTGAGACTAAGCACTTGCCGCCAGGATTTGGGCAGGCTCCGCTACACTCCTCGGCGAACGATCCTGATGCCGTCCGTCTGGGCGTGGGGACAACCGTGGAAGAGGCGGAAAAGATGCTCATCCTGAAAACTCTCGAGGCTACCAGCAACAATAAGACGCGAGCCGCGGAGATCCTCGGCATCAGTCTCAAGACCCTGCACAACAAGTTAAAGGAATATGGCAGCGCCACCGAGGCCACTATAAGTAAAGAGGAAATGCCCAGCGGATAATCTCTGCTTGGGTCAGAACAAACGAGCACGTGCGGCGGACAGGGCAGCGCTGACCAGGATTTGAAAGTGCTCTGGAAACGCTGAAGTGCCGTAGAAACGCTCCGTGGAAACGCTAGAGGGCTGTCGGCGCTGAAAAGCCCTAAACCGCCGCGGAAGAGCGGCCCTTCAGGGCCGCGTTAGAAGACGGGTAAAACGAGGGCTTTAGCCCCTGAGGGGTCTGCGCAGGCTCCATGCTGCGACGAAAAACCATCATCGTGCTCGTCATCACCTTCATGGTGACTGCGATGATGTCCGCATTCTCCTATCTTTATATTTCTCAGATTCTTCGCCTGCGAATCGCCAACACCTACGAGGCGGCAAACAACCTGACTCACCAACTCGCCTATGCCGCGGCCAATGCCGTACCCGATTTCAGCAGCACGCCGGTTGACACCAGCAAGGCTGCAGAACTGCGCCGCGCCATGACCGACTACGTGCAGACCGACGTCGCCTTGAACAACCTGCTGCAGTCCGACCCGGGCGACTGGAGCTTCATTTACGACGTCAGCATTGTTGACACCAACGGAAGGGCCCTGCTGCACACCAACGCAGAAATGGTGGGCAAGATCGTGCCGCCGCGGCCTGAGTTCCAGCAGATTGTCAACGCCCATCTCCGTCAGCAGCTCCGGCTCATCTACAGCCCGGCTTCGGTTTACGACGTGAGTGATCCGCTGCAGTTGAACGGCCAGCCCTTCGGTACGATCCACATCGGCGTGCAAACCGTCTTTCTCAAGAAAGAAGTGGAGGCGCGGCTCACGAAGGCCGTTTATTTTTCCGTCGCCGCGGTATTCGCCGCTCTCTTACTGGCCGCGGGAATTTCCAACCTTGCCCTGGGTCCACTGAAGGCGATTAACCGCAATCTCGACAGCGTGACGGCTGGCGATGCCGATGCCTTCTCCGGCGAAGAATCGAGACATGATGAATACGGCCTGGTGACATTGAAAATTGCCAACCTGGGCCGCCAAATTCGTGACAGCAGAGAGATTTTTTCCGCACTCAAAGATAATGTCGATCAGCTCATGTCGAAGCTGCAGGATGGCCTGATGCTATTTGCCCGCGATTCGCGCGTCGTGCTGGTGAGCGCGCCGGTCGAATCATTCCTGGGGCGTCCACGCTCTGATCTGCTGGGCCGCACTGTCCATGAGCTGTTTGACCGGCACTCGCGCATGGGAGCCGCATTGCTCGACGCATTCGAACAGCGCCGCCCCTTGTCGCAGCGTGAATTTGCCGCAGCCGGGGGAAAGCGCGTCCAGGTGTCGCTCGATTTCGTGCAGGAGAAAACTTCGCAGATCGGAGCGCTGCTCATCATGCGCGATTCCGAGTCGGCCCGCCGCATCGGCGACGAAATCGAGATGTCGCGCCGGCTTTCGGCCAGCGGCCGCCTCACCCGCGGGGTGGCGCATGAAGTGAAAAATCCCATCAACGCCATCGTGCTGCACCTGCAACTGCTGCGCAACAAACTGTTGCAGCAGGAGCCCGACACCGAGCGGCACATGGACATCATCGATAGCGAAATTCGCCGCCTCGACCGCGTGGTCCAAACTTTGATCGATTTCACTCGGCCTCGCGATCTTCATCTGGAAGAAACCGATGTTCGCTCCCTGCTGGAAGACGTCGCGCAACTGGCCGCCCCCGAGGCCGAGCAGCACGGCGTCACTATTGAACGGCACATGCCCGAGCAGTCGTTGCCCATGAAGGCCGACACCGATCTGATGAAGCAGGCCATTCTCAACGTAGTACTCAACGGGGTCCAGGCCATGCCCGCCGGAGGCCTGCTCACCATCTCAGCCCGGCGCGAAGACCACGTGATCGTGGCCGAGGTTCGCGACCAGGGCAGCGGAATCCCGCAGGACGCTCAGGATAAGGTCTTTGAGCTTTATTTCACGACCAAGAAAGACGGCAGCGGCATCGGGCTGGCGCAAACTTATCAGATTCTGCAATGGCACTACGGTTCGGTGGAGTTTGAATCGTCACCAAGCGGGACCATCTTCCGGTTTCATATTCCGGCCACCGGAGCAGCCGTTGAAACCAGTCACGAGTACGCCGCCGGCACGGTGATTCAGACCGACTAGAAGCTTCACTGGGGGAAATTTCGCAGTTCTTTTCCCGATACGTTTCCGCTTGGCCGGATCGAGAGAAAGCGTAAAATTGACTGTCTGGACTCTTCGCCGCACAGAAATCTGGTATGACTCTGGCCGTTTTCCTTTGCGTGAGCATCGTCTGCGCCCCGCCGGCGCGACTTCCGGCGGCGGCTGCCCGCGCAACTTCGCTTCAGGACTCAACCCAGACTTCCACCCCTGACAAGGCGGCACCTCCCGCGCAACCGAGTTCAACCCAAACCGCTTCGCCCGCGCAGAGCCCATCAGGCACTTCGCAGGCCGCACCCGCACCTACTACCGGGAAAGCGCCACAGAATGGAGCCGGCACACCTGCCGTGCACCGGCGCCACCATAAGAAATCGGTTCAGGTAAATTGCCTCAGTGCCGCCCCCACCCCCGACCCGGCGGCGTCCGGTTCTTCGGCTTCGAATTCGACCGGCGCCAGCGCCGCACCGGCTGGGAGCGCCGCGCCTCCAACCGCTGCCACTGCATCAACAAACTGCCCTCCCACGAAAGTCATCGTTCGCCAGGGAGGAACCAGCGAGCCCAGCCTGCAGTTGGCCGGCGGCGACGTGGGAAACAAAGCTTCGCGGGAGCGAGCCACCGCGAATCAAATGCTGGAGCAGACCGAACAGAATCTCAAGAAACTCGAAGGCCGTTCACTTACCACCAACCAGCAAGACGTGGTCAACCAAATCCGCCAGTTCATGGAGCAATCGAAGGGTGCCGTTACAGCCGGAGACCTAGATCGGGCTCGCACCCTGGCCTGGAAAGCACAAACACTCTCTGACGACCTGCTAAAACCGCAGCAGTAATTCGACTCGTGGACCCTACTTCCCTTTGGCACGAGCGCTATTCACTTTGGTCAGCAGGTCTTGCGACATAGCCCGCCAGGGACTTTGAATTTTCACCGCTTCCGTGAGTACTTCACGAGCTTCGCTCAGCTTGTCCAATTTGCCATAGGCAAAGCCCAGGCCATATAAGGCACGGGCGTACTGCTGATCCTCCCCCTGCCCCTGGAGCAGGGCCGCGGCGACTTTGAGTTCAGGAATGCTGGCTGCTGTCTTCTCCTGCTTCAAGTCGATGAATCCGATAACGTTGTGCGCCACGCCGGCGGAAATCTTGCGCGGTTTGTCGGCATCGGGAGCATCCGCATTTGCCACAGTGATCGCCTTCTGCGCATACGTGATCGCTTTGGCGGCGCTGCCCGGCTTGGAATCGTCGCTGTAGAAATTCGCCAGCAACAGCAGCGCGGGCAACGAGTCAGGATTCGTCGCCAACGTTTTCTCTCCGAACGAAACCAGGCGCGTCGGGTCATTCAATTGTCCCGGGCCAAGCGTGTACATCGCGTAGTTGGAAACCTGGTCCTGGAATTTCGAGCCCGGAAAAGCCGCGGTGAACTCTTCGATTTCGGCCATGCGGTTCTTCGGATCGTTCTCCGTGGCGATCGCATTGAAGCCGGAAGTCTCAACAAAGTCGCAATTGCTCTGGGCTGTTGTCTTCTCTTCGGTGATCTGGCGGGTAAAATCCTCGTCGCTCATACCTTGCGGCTTCGGTTGCTTGGTAATCGATTGGCAGACTTCCCCACCCTTTGCGGCGTATTCCATCGTTTTGGAATCATTCTTGGCCTGCGTCGCCACGGTCACGAGCGAGACGAGGATCTCCAGATTATGCGGAGATCCCACCAGCGCCTTGTCGCCATAATCGAGCGCCTTCTGCAAATCGCCGGTCGCCTGGTACGCCTGCGAAATCTGCCAGTTCCCGTAGGCCACAGCCGCCGGGTTGGCCGAGAATTTCTGCACGAAGTCCTGATACATGGCCAGCTTTTTTTGTGGATCCTGCTCGTTCGTAATGTCTTGCAGCGCGTGATCCTCGTCTGTACCTGCCGCAATCGTGATGCGATCCACCTGGGCACGGGCCTGAGGGATGGAAGATGCGAATGCAAAGAAGAAGAGTGAAACCAGCAGTAGCGAACCGCAGCGTCTCATAGCCCGCCTCCGGCAACGCAAAGTTAAGGGCCCAATCCGAAGCAGCAGGCGAATCCTAGCTCCGAACCAGCTTCGACGCAAGGGCGGCAATCACAAAACGCAGAGATGTGAGCGCATGGTCGAATTCGAGACGAGACAGCTGTCATTCTTGTGTCATTCTTGTTCCGCGACTCCGCGTCTCCGTGGTGAATTGTTTTTTCCTCGTCTAAAGTAGAACGATGCGTGCCATCTTCAGGCAGCGTCCGTTGCGCTTCGTTTTCGCCGCCAACTTGATCTCCATGTTGGGCAGCGGGATGAACTCGGCCGCCGTGGCCTGGTACATTCTCGAAGCCACGCACTCGGAAATGGCGCTGGGCACGTTTGCCGTTCTGCAGACCCTCCCCGCCATGCTCATGCTTCCCTTCACCGGAGTGCTCATCGACCGCGAAGATCGCCGCCGCCTGGTCATGTGGCTCGACGCTTTGCGGGCTGCGATCATCGTGACCGTCGCCATCCTCGCCTTTCGGCATCGGGTCCAAGTCTGGGAACTTTACCTGATGAACACGCTGGTCGCGGCCGGATTCTGGATGTTCTGGCCGACCATCACCGCGCTGATTCAGGAACTCACACCCGAAGGCCAGTTCGTACAGTCGAACACGTTTCTTCTCGCTGGCGTGCAGGGCGGATTTCTGATTGCAGGCTCCCTTGTCGGCTTCATGTACAACCACATCGGCCTCGGCGGCGTGCTGCTGATCGACGTTTCGACTTACGTGGTCTCGTTCCTCTGCTACTTCGCCGTGCGCAAGGGGCGGCATGTCGTTCTGCGTCCCGCAGAGTTGCGCGCCAACCTTCTCGCTGCCGAGAGCCAATTCGAACGTTTCTGGCGCGAGATGCGCGAGGGCCTGCATTTTCTGCGCGACCATCGCCCGGTCGTCCTGCTCGGCATCAGTTGGGCTCTGTTCCTGGGAGCAATGATCACCGGCGTCGTCGTCACCCCGTCGCTCAGCGAGCGCATCTTTCACGCCGGCGCCGTCGGCTATGGCTGGCTCAACGCGGGATGGGGCACCGGCGCCTTCATCGGCGCCTTATATGCCCCGCAGGCCATCGCTTACCTCGGCGGCCGTCGCGCCGTAGCATTCTCCATGGCGCTGCTGTCGACTTGCGTGGTGTGCGCGCCGATCTCGGGATTCCTTTTTCTCGCCATCTCAATTTATTTCGTCATGGGCTCGGCCCGCGGCGTCGGCGGCGTGGCCATGAATACAAGCCTTATGGAGATGGTCCCGAACCATCTGATGGGCCGGGTGCAAAATGCGTTCTACTTTGCCGGAACGTTTCTTCAACTCGTGTTAGCGATTTGCGTCGGCGTGGTCGCGCACAAGGTGAGCCTGGTTCTAGCCTTCGCGATCTTGTCATGCGTGTATGGACTTGCGTTCGTGGCGTCAAGCTGGCCGATAGGAGCCACGGTCGCCATCGAGGAGATCAGCGCAACGAAATAGAGCACTCTCACCACGGAGACACGGAGACACAAAGAAACGACTGGAAATCGAAATTCCTGGCCCCGGTTTTCTCCGTGTCTCAGTGCCTCTGTGGTAAAGCGACGTTCTTCGCTGTTATTCTTTCCCCTTCGTCAGGAGCCGACATGTCCACCGACTTGCAGGGCCGCAACGCCGTCGTCTTTGGAGTCGCCAATAAGCGCTCGATCGCCTGGTCCATCGCCCAGGGATTGCACGCCGCAGGGATGAAGCTCGCCATCACCTACCAGAACGAGCGCATGGAACTGGAGGCGAAAGACCTGATCCTGTCGCTGCCCGGTGCGGAGGCTTATATGTGCGACGTCTCGAAAGATGAAGAAATCGTCCGCCTTTTCGCCACGCTGAAAGAAAAGCACGGCAAGCTGCACACGCTGGTGCACTCGGTCGCTTTTGCTCCCGCCGACGAACTCAAAGGAGATTTCGTCAACACCACGCGTGAAGGTTTTCGCTTGGCGCTCGATGTCAGCGTGTATTCCCTCATCGCTGTTTCGCGCGCAGCCGCTCCTCTCATGGAAGACGGAGGCTCGATCATCACCATGACCTACTATGCGTCAGAAAAAGTCGTGCCTCGCTACAACGTCATGGCCGTCGCCAAGGCCGGGCTGGAGTGCTCGGTACGCTATCTTGCTTACGAGCTTGGGAAAAAGAAAATTCGCGTGAACGCCATTTCCGCCGGACCGATCAAAACCCTGGCTGCGCGCGGCATCTCCGGCTTCAGCGACATGCACAAGACTCACGCCGAGCGCGCCCCCCTGGGCCGCAACGTGGAAGTGGCAGAAGTCGGAAGCACGGGAGTGTTCCTCGCCTCCGACGCCTCGAGCGGCATCACCGGCGAAGTCATCTTCGTGGATTGCGGATATAACATCATGGGCTTTTAACCAGCGCGCTCTCACTTTCTATGAAACCGAATCACACATTCTCGTCACTGCTCCGCGTGATCACAGTGTCGCTCCTTTGTCTTCCACTCGCTGCGTGGGGGCAGTCATCTGCTCCCTCTCACGCTGCCGCCGTCGTCGACTCCATACCGCATGCGAAGATGATTGACCAGGCTTCCATTTCTCCCGATGGAACTCAAGTG
This sequence comes from uncultured Acidobacteriaceae bacterium, assembly GCA_963739125.1. Classification (GTDB taxonomy): domain Bacteria; phylum Acidobacteriota; class Terriglobia; order Terriglobales; family Acidobacteriaceae; genus Sulfotelmatobacter. The sequence goes on from CAVTZD010000001.1 coordinate 242,041, forward strand.
GCCTACATTACTCGAGACCAGCTTTTCATAATTCCGGCCAGCGGAGGAACGACACGTCCGATCACCGTGGATGACAAGCTCGCCCTACGCGACGTTTCCTGGTCGGCTGACTCGAAACAGATCACATTCATCGCCGATCTGTCCGACGCAACTCCGGCCGCTCAAGTCTGGACCTCGGCCATCGACGGCAGTTCTGCCGTGAAACGGGCCGACGTGAAGGGCTACGCCGCCGCGCCGAGATTTTCGCCTGACGGATCAACGCTGGCTCTGCTCTTTATCGATGGCATTCCCCGAGTAGCCGGCCCGCTCCAGCCCATGACGCCGCTCGCCGGAGTGATCGGCAGCAGAGTTTATGAACAGCGCCTGGGCACCATCGATCTGTCGACGAACACGCTGACCCAGGTCTCACCCGCCGACGTTTATGTTTACGAGTACGACTGGGCGCCCGATGGCAAGGGTTGGGTGGCGACGGCGGCCCACGGCGCCGGCGATGCGAACTGGTACGTTGCGAGACTCTATGCCATCAATGCGCGCTCCGGAGAAATGCGCGAAATCTATGCTCCGAAGTGGCAGATCGCAGAGCCTCACATTTCGCCCGACGGAAAATATGTTGCCTTCATCGAAGGCCTCATGAGCGACGAGGGCGTGACCGGTGGAGAGGTCAATATCATTCCCGCGGCGGGCGGCACGGCGCGCGATCTCACACCCCAGATTCACAGCTCGCCATCGTCGCTTGCGTGGATGAGCCCCGATCGCCTCGCGTTCGCCCAAAATGTGGATGGCTACTCCGGTATCGCCAGCGTGAGCACGCAGGGAAGTTCCCTGCGAACAATTTGGACTGGCGAAGAATTCATAGGGACGACCGCGTCGCCGAGCGGTTCCTTCTCCCACGACGCGTCCGCGACTGCCGTCGTGCGTCAATCTGCCGGCAGCCCGCCTGAGGTCTGGGCTGGACCGATTGGCAGGTGGAAGCAGTTAACGACGGTTAATGCCGGAGTCAAACCAGCATGGGGCGAGCTGCGCAATTTCCATTGGACGAACGGAAATACGCATCTTGAAGGCTGGTTGATGCTGCCCAAAGACTACGCACCGGGCAAGACCTACCCGCTCATCGTGAACGTCCACGGTGGACCATCTTCCGCGTGCTCGCCGCGCTGGGAATCCAGAACCATGGGACCCGAATCGGCAATGAACTACTTCGCCTTCTGCCCCAATCCTCGCGGCAGTTACGGTCAGGGCGAGGCGTTCACGCGCGGCAATGTGAAAGATTTTGGCGGCGGCGACTTTCGCGACATCATGGCCGGCATCGACGCCATCGCCAAGCGATATCCCATCGACACGAATCGTCTCGGCCTGCGCGGGCACAGTTACGGCGGCTACATGACCATGTGGGCCGAGACGCAAACTCATCGCTTCGCCGCGGCCGTCGCAGGCGCAGGACTCTCTGACTGGCTCAGCTACTACGGAGTCAACGACATTGACGAATGGATGATTCCATTTTTCGGCGCGTCGATCTACGCCGATCCCGCCGTCTACGCCAAGAGCGATCCCATGCACTTCGTGAAAGCGGTGAAAACTCCGACGCTCATTCTTGTCGGCGACCGCGACGGCGAAGTTCCCATGGAACAATCCGTGGAGTGGTGGCATGCACTGGCAGCACTGAAGGTACCGGTCGAGTTCGTGGTTTACCCCGACGAAGGCCACGCCTTTATCAAGCCCGCCGACGCCCGCGATTACTCCGTGCGCACGCTAGAGTGGTTCGACCAGTGGTTCGGCAAAGCCGTGACGCAGAAGTGACGTTGCACTACCTGCCCGGTTTCAGAGAGAGCCTGATCTCAAAAACCCTTGGCCACAACTTTCCTGTGACAAACAGCCTCTTTCCAACGGGATCGTACGCAATGCCATTCAATACCGCTTCCGGTTCGAGATGGAAGACCGAGCTCAGAATACCCGTGAGGTCAATCCATCCCACGACCTCGCCGGTCTGCGGAGAAATCCGCGCGATTCGATTGCTGTGCCAGATGTTGGCGAAAATCTGTCCCTCGACGAACTCCAGTTCGTTCAGTTGATCGATGGGAGTCGCTCCATCGTGAACTTTCAGCCGTCGTTTTTGCTGCAGAGTTTCGGCATCGAGTACCCGGATCTGCTATGTCCCATCGCTCAAGAACACTTCCCTGCCATTTCTGGCGAGGCCCCACCCTTCCCCTGAATACGAAAACCTTCGCAGTAGATGAAAATCGGTCAGGTCGTATACGAAACCGACGTGCGATTTCCAGGTCAACTGGAGCACTCGATCCTTCACGAGTGTGATTCCCTCGCCGAAGAATTCGGACTCCAGATTCACCTGCTGCACCACTTCACCGGTATCCAGCCGCACCTTCCGAAGCGACGACTTCCCGTTGCGACCCGTGCCTTCATACAGGAAACCGTCGCGATACGCGAGGCCCTGGGTGAAAGCGGATGTGTCATGGGGAAACACTTGAACCACCGTGAAGGTGTACTCTGGCGGGGAGTTGTGAGACCTCTGTACGATCAGAAATGAAGGGCACGCCGTCAATAGAAGCAACACGAGACGCGGCGAAACGATTCGTTTCATTTCTCGGGGAACCCAGCCTATTATGGCATCGCTCGGAGGAATGAAGTACCCGGCTATGGTTGCGACCTCGCACGCGAAACGGCCGGCTACCCCATTTCTCGCGCGCCTTCTGCGCGAGAAGTGGGGATTTTCGCTAGCGACCGCCCGCTCCCGGAGTTTTCCCTAACATTTATTCTCCGCAGAGCCATCGTTGCGCCATGGCGAACCATTTACTATGCTCCCTGCTGCACGCCGCGAGTGGTAATGTCGCAGGACCAGTGATGCCCGATGAAAAGGAGAACCGATGAGCCGATTCTTGAGTGTTTGCTTGCTTGCAGGTTGCGGGATCGTCTCGCTCCTGGCGGCGTCTCACTCTCCGCAGACAACTTCGATGGCAGGCTCCCGGGCTAATGCTTCGAAGGCAACCATCGAGGGCTTGGTTCGGGATGTTGCCTGTCCCATTCAGAACCTGGATGGAACTGCGACGGAGCTAAGCCTTAAATGCGCGATGGAATGTGTGAGGGGTGGTTCACCGCTCGTTATTCTGACCAGGGATGGCCACCTGTATTTCCCCATCTCCGACAAAATGCCGGACACGGATCAGCGTCAGAAACTGATGCCATTCGTCGGCAAATACGTGCGCGCCAGCGGAACCGTATTTGAGCGGACAGGGACGCATGCGATTGTGATCACGGAGATTAAGGAAATGAAAGAGGTCCACCTGACGATAGATGACAGATAATAGATGAACGGTAACTCAGGCAGAAAACTTAGCGCAGGGCAAACCTTGACAAGATTTCAGACAGAATATTTCTACCCATAGAGACCTATCAATCCGTGCGCTGCAGGGGTGTCCTCTTAATCTTGACTCGCCGCTCATTCTCGCCCTCGCGCTCCAACGCAATCTCCACATCCCACCGCAGCCGCGGGAACTTTTCTCCCCACTCGATCAGAAGAATGCTGTTGTCGGACCGCAGGTCATCCAGTCCGAGCGTTTCCAGCTCGCGCAGCGTGTCGACGCGGTAGAGATCGATGTGGTAGAGATTGGCGCGAGGCCCGCGATACTCATGCACCAGCGTGAAGGTAGGGCTGGTGACATCTTCTTCCTCAGCGGCCTCGAAAGCGGCCGCAATTCCCTTGACCAGCGTGGTCTTTCCCGCTCCCAGGTCGCCGCGCAGCAATACAAGTTTTGGTGGCTCCAGCAACGCGGTCAGAGTCCGGCCGAAGGCAATTGTCTCTTCCGCGGACTGCGTGACGATTTCGCGCGTCAGATCTTGCGTTTGAATCCTGCCCGGCACACGACCAGTATAGCGGAGGGTCTTCCCAGCCCAGCGGTGAGCGTCGGCACGTTCTCGTACTCAGTACGTAGAGAACCCGCTCGACGTTACGCCCAGCAAACTCCGCTCCGCCACGTGATCGAGCGAGGTGCGCAGGCGGCGATGGTCGTCGTCCTCCAGCGCCACGAAGCGGAACGGCTGCAGAACACCGTCAGTCGTTTTCCGCATAGGGCTGAGAACTTCGGCCATGCCATGCACCGGACCCGACTGCGTTTGAAACGCGACTTCAACAAAGTCGCCCCGCCCCAGTGAGTGGGGCAGGCGCAGCAGTCCGCCGGTCGCGGAAATGGTTTGGAGTTTTGCTTTGGTGCGCCGGCCGTCTTCCAGACGTATCGCAGCCAGAACGGAATCTCCTAGCTGGACCCGGGCGGCGCGCCGCGATGGGTGCGGTTGGGGGAATTGGGTCATAAGTCAACTACACTCTCGCACGATGCCCTGTTGCGTAATAGATTACTGAAGCCCGTCGTCCGAATTCCTTGCTGCAGGCCTGAACTGACGGCACCGAGGTCCAGCGATTTGAGTCACATAGCGCGCTGTTTACTGACTGGATAATGTCCGGAAGGACAGGCCGGCGCTGGAGGAAAACCCCTCAACCACAGAGGGCACAGAGAACACGGAGGATGCAGAGGAAGCAATATCTCCTTGTCCTCTGTGGTAAATGTTTTTGAAGGTTGTTGATTTAACATGTCTCACGGTTTCAGAAAGGAGCGCCAATGTTCCGCACTGCGTCTTCGTTATTATTTGCCTTGTTGTTTTCTGTGAGCCTGTTGTCAGGCCAGGCTGCTGCCGCCCCGCTTCGCGTCGCCATCGTCGGCCTGGTTCACGGACACGTTCATGGCTTCCTCGCCCAGTCGCGGCACAGCCCTGAGATTGAAATCGTCGGCGTTGCCGAACCGGACCGGCAACTGCTCTCCCAAGCCGCCGCAAGATACGCCTTCGATCCCGCCATTTTATTCACCGACCTGGAAACCATGCTCGTCAAGACACATCCTCAGGCGGTTCTGGTCTACACCAACACTTACGCTCACCGCCGTGTCGTGGAGATCTGCGCCCGCCACGGGGTCCAGGTGATGATGGAGAAACCGCTGGCCGTCACTTTCGACGACGCCCTCGCCATCGAAAAAGCCGCGCACGCGGCCAAGATCCATGTGCTGGTCAACTATGAGACGTCCTGGTATCGGAGCAATCACGCGGCTTACGATCTCGTCCATTCCGGAACGCTCGGCGACGTCCGCAAAATCGTGGTGCACGATGGCCACAGCGGACCGAAAGAAATCGGAGTCGAGCCGGAGTTTCTGGCTTGGCTCACCGATCCGAAACTCGACGGCGGCGGCGCCCTGTATGATTTCGGATGCTACGGCGCCGACCTCGCCACCTGGCTCATGGACGGCCGTCGCCCTGAAACCGTCACCGCGGTGACGCAGCAGATCAAGCCGCAAATCTATCCCCGAGTCGACGATGAAGCCACCATCATCCTGACCTATCCGCACGCGCAGGCCATCCTGCAGGCTTCGTGGAACTGGCCCTTCGACCGCAAAGACATGGAAGTCTATGGCCAGACTGGATACGTGTTCACCGTGAAACGCGACGACATTCAAGTGCGGCGCAGCGGAGAAGGCGCCGCCGCACAAGTCGCCGCCAAACCAGTGCCCGCACCCTACGACAGTGAACTTTCCTATTTGAAAGCCGTAGTCGACGACGGAGCCAAAGAAGACGCCCTGTCATCGCTCGAAACCAACGTGATAGTGTCGGAAATCCTCGACGCGGCGCGGCGCTCGGCCACGTCGGGCAGGACCGTCCGCCTGCCCGCGTCAAGATAGGCCTTCGATCGTACCGAGATTTGATTGTGCTGCGCTTGGTGAGCGCATCGCGCTTTGCGAGCGCCGTGGAAGAGCGGCCCTTTAGGGCCGCGTTAGCGGCTTAGAATTTGTGGGGCTTTAGCCCCGGCCTACCCGCCCCACCTCACCAGCTTCTCCCGCGCCGTTGCCTGCGCTCGCGCGAACGCCTCCGGCAATCCACGCAGCAAATCCGTCGCGACCATCGAATGTTCGCCTACGCTCTCGCGCATCACGTCGCCCGCCAGCCCGTGCAGGTGAACCGCGGCGCAAACCGCCATCATCGCATCCTTCGGATTCTGTGCAATCCTGTTCTGGCCCATCATGCCCGCAACCATCCCTGTCAGAATGTCGCCTGTCCCGCCGGTCGACATTCCAGGATTGCCCGTCGTATTCACCCAGGCTTCGCCATCCGGCTGAACCACCAGCGTGCGGTGCCCTTTGAGCACGACAATCAGTTCGTGCTCGCGAGCAAACTGACGCGCCACTCCCAGCCGGTCTTTTTGCACATCGGCAATCGAACTGCCCGCCAGCCGCGCCATTTCACCCGGATGCGGAGTAATCACCAATATCCGCCCCTTCCCGGTCAGTTCGCCGGTCTTGCCCTCAAACGCGTTCAACCCGTCAGCATCGAGCACAAGCGGAATCTCGCTTTTGCTGACCAGCCCTCGCACCAGTTCCGCCGTCTCCGGCACCCGCGAAATCCCCGGACCGATCGCCAGCACAGTCATCCCCTTGGCCAGCGTTTCGATTCTCTGCAGCGCGCTCGCCGCAATCGACCCAGCGCTGGTCTCGGGCAGCGCCTCAGCCATGACCTCGGCATGAAATCCAGCGACGGTGGCCAGCGCCGATTTTGGCGTCGCCACGGTCGACAAACCGGCCCCGGCCCGCAGCGCCGCCATGCCTGCCATCGCGACCGAGCCGGCCTTGCCCACCGATCCTCCAACCACCAGCACGTGGCCGTAGTTGCCCTTGTTCGACTCCGCCGGCCGCCGGCCAATCAGCCCCGCGAAATCGCGCGCGGTAATGACATTCAAGTGCAGCGACGAAACAATCGCCTCGTCCGGCGATCCGATTCCCGCGACATAAGTCGGCCCGTCGGTCAGCAAACTGAACACGTGCGCCGGACGCGCGGCCGTGAACGTCATGATGGAATCGGCCCGCGCAACAATTCCCTGCTGCGGACTCATCGCGTCGGCGTCCGCGCCCGAAGGAATGTCGACGGCAATCACCGGCGCTTGGGTTGCATTGAGAATCGCGATGGCGTCGGCGTAAAGCCCGCTCACCGGAGGCTTGAAGCCTGTCCCGAGAATCGCGTCGAGATATAAGTCCGCCGGCAGCGAGAGCCGCACGCGATCGCTTTTCAATTCCTGGCTGGAGCGAACAATGATCGCGGCGACCGGCAGCTTGCCATACATCACAGCCGCATCGCCCCGCAGTTCCGCCGGATCGGCCAGCAGGAACACCTGCACCGTCTTCCCTTTCTGATGCAGCCGCCGCGCCGCCACCAGTCCATCGCCGCCGTTATTGCCCTTGCCACAGAAGACAACGATCTTGCGCGCCGCATTATGGTGAGCCAGCACATACTCGGCCACAGCTGTGCCCGCATTCTCCATCAGACTGAGAGAGGGCACGCCGAAGCGCTCGCTGCTGGCGCGATCAATCGCACGCATCTCGTCGGTGGAAACAATTTTCATGGCAGTCGTTGGTCGTTGGTCGTTGGCCGTTGGCCGTTGGCCGTCAGTCGTCGGTTGCGTGAGTTCGGAAAATGGTCGTACAACGAGATGTTGCCGACGACCGACGACTAACGACCTTTCACCGACCGATCTTAAAACAAAACGGCCCTCCGCGCCGCCGCGAAGAGCCGTTGAACTCGTTGGCCAACCACGAAAACTGATTCGCCGAGCCCTATTTCTGCTCCGCTCCCGACCGCAGCATGGCCTGCACTTTGCTGTGCTTCCGTCCGTAGGTGAAGTAGATCACCAGGCCGATGACCAGCCAGACCACCAACCGGATCTGCGTCGCCGGCGATAGAAACACAATCAGCGCCCCGGAAAACAGAATCGAGAGAATCGGAACCAGAGGCACCATCGGCGTCTTGAACGGCCGCTTGACCTCGGGATGCGTCCGGCGCATCACCCACACTCCAGCGCTCACCAAAACAAAGGCAAGCAGCGTGCCCACGCTGGTCATTTCGTCGAGCACACTGAGTGGAATGACCGTGGCCAGGATCGCTACGAAAATACCGACCACGATCGAACTGAGATACGGCGTGCGAAAACGATGATGAATCTTCCCCGCCCACGGCCAGAGCAAACCGTCGCGCGACATCGAATAGAACACGCGCGACTGCCCCAGCAACATCACCAGCATCACCGTCGCTAGGCCGCCGAGCGCGCCGATTTCCACCAGAAACGTAGCCCACTGCTGCCCCGCGACGCGGACCCCGATCACCACTGGATCGGGGACGTTGAGCTGCTGGTAAGGCACGATGTGGGTGAGCAGCCCGGAAACCAGGATATAAAGGATCGTGCAAATGACGAGAGAACCCAGAATGCCCAGGGGCATATCTTTCTTCGGATTCTTCGCCTCTTGCGCCGCCGTTGAAACCGCATCAAAACCGATGTAGGCGAAGAAGACGACGCCCGCTCCCCGCAGAATTCCCGACCATCCAAAATGTCCCCACTCGCCCGTATTCGGCGGGATGAACGGATGCCAGTAATTCGGCTTCCACTCATGCCTGTACAAAAAAGCTGCGGCCAGCGCGATGAACATGCACACCACTGCAACCTTCATGATCACGATGGCCGTGGTGAAATTCGCCGATTCCTTGATGCCGATTACCAGGATCGTCGTAATCACCATGATCACGATGAACCCAACGTAGTCATACTTAAGATGCATGGGCGTGCCGAATAGCGTGAAACTAGACGTCGGCATGGCTGGCAAACTCCAGCCGATATCGTGCATGAACGCCCGCAGGTGGCCGCTCCAGCCGACAGCCACCGTGGCCGCGCCGAAAGCATATTCAAGAATCAGATCCCAGCCGATGATCCACGCGACCAGTTCTCCCAGCGTGGCGTAAGAATACGTGTAGGCGCTGCCCGCGATCGGGATCATCGAGGCAAACTCGGCGTAGCACAATCCTGCGAAGGCGCAGGCCACTCCCGCCAATACGAAAGAGATCACAATGGCCGGTCCGGCAAATTGCGCCGCGGCTTGCCCGGTGATCACAAAAATTCCAGCCCCAATAATTGCGCCGATACCCAGCGTCAGTAGATTCAGTGGGCCCAGGGCGCGGCGCAGGCTTTGTTCGCCTTCAACTTCGACTGCCTCCTTCATCAGTGTAGGAAGGTCTTTCTTCGCGAACAGATTGGCCATGCGTCGATTCTCCTTGGGACTAAGAGCTTAGGATGCGCTCGTCGAGCCCGAACTCTTTGACCACGCGTAGTACACCGGAATTCCCAGCAGCACGACAATCAATCCCGGCCACGTAAACTGCGGTTTGTAGCGCAATAGTACGACATCGATGAATAATGCCATCACAATATAAATGACCGGGAGAACCGGATATCCTACTGCCCGGTAGGGCCGCGGAACATCAGGCCGCGTCCGCCGCAGCACGAACAATCCAACAATCGTCAAAATGTAGAAAACCAGTACGGCGAAAATAATGTAGTCGAGAAGCTGCCCGTAGCTGCCTGAGACGCACAGCAGGCACGCCCAGACCATCTGCACCATGAGTGAAACCGCTGGCGTTTTGTACGTCGGATGCAGCTTCGCAACGTTGCGAAAAAACAGCCGGTCCTTCGCCATGGCGTAATAGACCCGCGCGCCCGAAAGAATCAGCCCGTTCATGCAGCCAAAGCTGGAAATCATGATCGCCGCCGCCATCAGCAATCCGCCGGTAGCGCCGAACATCTGGGTCATCACCGCAGTGCCCACTCGATCTTCGGCGGCGTACTTAATTCCCCGCCCGAGAATCGTCGTAGCTCCAGCCGTGCCGTCAAGCGGCAGCGCAGTCAGATAAATAAAGTTGCAGGCGATGTAAAGGGCAATCACAATCCCGGTGCCGAGAGCCAGCGACAGCGGCAGGTTCCGGCTGGGATTTTTCACTTCCCCGGCCGTGAACGTCACGTTGTTCCAGGCGTCGGCCGAAAATAACGACCCGACCTGCGCCACAGCCAGGATTGTCAGCGTGCCCACCATGACGATCGGTCCGCCCACGCCGACCTGCACGGCATGCTGCGCGCCGTGGATCGCATTCCTCCAGAAGTCGGTGCCCCCGAAGTTTGCTCTCACCGCGTACGGAGTGCGCCCGATTGCGAGCCCAAAAAAAACCAGCCCCATCAGCGCCGAAACTTTCGCTGCCGTGAACACGTTCTGAATCGCCGCGCCCGTCTTCACCCCAAAAATGTTCACGATCGAAAGAAAAATCACCAGCAGGATTGCCATCAGGTTCTGCGTATTGATGCCGACATCCATATTGCCCAGCACCATCGGGCCGATCGGGATCGGCGGAACCTTCCAGATATGCAGAATCCAGTGCGTAGAAGAAATGGCAGGAAAGAAGACTCCGAGAAACTTTCCGAACGCCACGCCCACGGCGGCAATCGTCCCGGTCTGAATGACCAGAAACAACGTCCAGCCGTAGAGAAATCCCCAGAGCGGCCCGAGCGATTCGCGAAGATAAACATATTGCCCGCCGGCCCGGGGCATCATAGCGGCGAGTTCGCCATAGCTGAGCGCCGCCACAATCGTCATGAATCCGGCAATAACCCACGCGCCAATCAGCAGAAAGGGGGAGTCAACCTCGCGGGCAATCTCGGCCGACACAATAAAAATGCCGGAGCCAATCATCGACCCCATCACCAGCATGGTGGCGCTGGTTAACCCCAACCCCTGGACAAGTTCCTTGTCCTGATGACTGTGAATCTCCCAGTCGCTGCGCGCAGTCGGCGTTGTCGGTGTACTCAGGAAGCCCTCCGGAATTCGTCGTTGGCCGTCAGTCGTTGGCCGTCAGTCGTCGGCTGATGTTCTTCGATCGTCAGCAGCTCTTTGTCATCCTGAGGAGGGCGGTCTCTGCCCGACGAAGGACCTATGCACTTCGCCGGCGATGAGACGACCCACGCAAAGTACATAGGTCCTTCGCTTCGCTCAGGATGACAGGCGAAATGAAGACTCGAATGCCTGAGAACTTTACCTCAATATGCGAAAAAATTCCTCTGCTGATTTCCGTGGCTCGCGCACCAGATCAGAAATCACCGCGATCGAATCCGCCCCCGCCTCAATCACAGAAGCCGCATTCGCCCGCGTAATCCCGCCGATAGCAACCAGCGGTTTCCGCGTCAAAGCCCGCGCCCTGCGCACGCCTTCAAGGCCCACCACCGGATCAGGCTTCTCTTTACTGGAAGTCGCGAACACCGGCCCGATGGCAACGTAATCCGCCGAAGTCAGATCGGCCTCCCGAACCTGCTCGGGATTATGCGTGGAAACCCCCAGCCACCGATCCGGCCCAATAATCCTCCGCACCGACTCAGGCGACAGGTCGTCCTGCCCCACATGCACCCCGTCGAACTCCGCGGCCAGGCACAGATCGGCGCGATCATTCATGATCAACTTCACAGACGTGGGGTGCCCCATGTCTCGCTGGTTTTGCGAGACATGGGAACGAGAGACACCGCTTCTTAGCCCCCGAGCCTGCTCCAGCATCACCGTCGCATTGCCGGATTTATTACGGTATTGAATCAGGGTCACGCCGGCAGCCGCGAGCTCCTCCGCGGCCCTAATCAGGCTGTGAGCGTCGGGAAAGCAACCAGCATCGAGAATGGGATACAGGCGAGGAAGAAGCATGTTTTGTTGAAGACTCAACTCGCTGGAGTATACTTCGGCCCACCGAAACGTGAGCGACGCTCATGCTGCAGGGGGGCCTGGCCAAATGCGCTACTTCGTCTGCCTTGTCGTTCTGCTCTGCGTATCCTCCGAAATGTTCTGCGGAGCCGACAAGCCCAGGCTCCCGCCCGAGCAACAGGAAGTGATCGACTTGCACAATGCGATCCGGGACGCGGCTCGGAAGCGCGACTTCAAAGTCTGGGCTCCATACATCGCCGACGATTGCATCTTTAGCGACGACGACGGAGTGCTCGTAACCAAGGCACAGGTGATCGCACACGACCGCGCTCTGCCTTTGGAGTACGATCACAACGAGAATCAGCGTGACTACGTGGTTCACTTATATGGAAACATGGCGGTGCTCAACGTTCGATTCACCAGCCACGAGCAGTACACGGACACCGATATCATCACCGAGATGCGTGAAACGGAAACTTTTGTCAGGCAAAACGGTCCCTGGTTGTTGGTGGCTCGGCAATGGGGGCCTTTGCCTGTCAACTTCCACAGGCCTATCGCCGCCGACCCTGGCTCTTACAAGGACTACGTAGGTCAATATGAGTGGCGTCCGGGACTGGTAGACATCATCTCTGTGAAGGACGGAAAGCTGTGGTCGCAGTTGACCGGCGACGCCGAGCCAGAGCAGAACTTCCCATTACGAGCTGACACGTTCTTCACCAAGGACGATCTTGGCACTGTCACGTTTTCCCGTGACGCCCAGGGCCGTGTGACAGGCTACATTTATGACCGCGACGATGGTCAGGAGATCCACGCCCAGAAAGTTAAGTAAGCCGTCTCACCGCGAGAGCTCGCAAATCCAGTTCACTTCCCAGGTCTTGCCGCCGTCCGGCGAGTAAGACTGCTCCATGCGCGAAGACTTGGGAGAGATGTCGAGCCAGACGTAGCGCACAAGAATCGTTCGGCCTTTCAATTGTTCCTGATGAAAAAACTCGCCGCGCTTCCCGGTAAAGCTGCCGACGACCGGAGGCGCGTCAAGAGTTCCATTGTCAAGATCGACAAGATAGATGCTCCACTGCCGCGTCGTCGGGTTGTAGAGCCGCAGTGTCTGCGCCTTGATGCGAAGCTTCTTATCGGCGGTGGACACGTCGAACTCTTCGAAGTTCGCGTTGCTGTCGAGCAGTTTGTGATGGTTCGAGATGCCGTCATATACATCCCAAACGTTGGAGTTGTTCAACCGATCCGGCAGCCGCCGCACGTGCGCCTTCCAGTCGCCGATAAGGAAGTCGAAGTCGTGCGAGCCATCGCGCTGCGGCAGCAGCGCAGGATTGTCGGCTGTCTGGGTGGTTTGGGCAGTTTGAGCCTGAAGTGGAATGGCGAGCGCCATGCTGAGAATGAGCGGCGTCAGGGTCTTGAGTTTGAGGACATTCATAGCGATTCATCCTTTCAGGGCTGCTGCAGATGGGAGCACTCGTGAGTCTGTGGCGTTTCGAATTACGGGTCATTCCTATGGGATAACCCCCAGGATAATTCCCACGATTATCCCTAGCGCGCCGACGCCGATGATCACGAAGTAGTTTCCCGATACCAGGGAGAGCAGCCAGCCCAGCGCGATGCCGAGCGCTAGACCGACCAGCGTAAATTCCAAAACTTTTCTCACGCCCAGCAGGCTCGGTACTTGGTACTCACAACTCGGCACTACTTCCCGTTCTTCTTCAAGAATCGCTCAATGAACCCCGTATCGATCTTCCCCGCCCGGAAATCTTCATCGGCCAGAATCTTGCGGTGCAGCGGGATCGTGGTGTACACGCCTTCCACCATAAACATCTCCAGCGCGCGAGACATGCGGGAGATGGCCTCGTTCCGGTCCTTGCCGCGCACGATCAGCTTGGCGATCAGCGAATCATAATACGGAGGTATCACGCCCTCGGCATACGCCGCGGTATCCACCCGCACGCCGGTCCCTCCCGGCGGATGAAACGCCGTAATCTTTCCCGCCGAAGGGACAAACGTATCCGGATTCTCCGCGTTAATGCGGCATTCGATCGAGTGCCCGCGGTGCACAATCGGTCCCATGAGTACGTCACTCATTTTCGCGCCTGCCGCAATCAGAATCTGGCTCTTCACCAAATCGACGTCGGTCACCATCTCGGTCACCGGGTGCTCGACCTGAATACGCGTGTTCATCTCGATGAAGTGCAATTGCCGGTCTTTATCCATCAGAAACTCAATCGTCCCGGCGTTGGTGTAGCCGATCGCCGCCAGAGATTTGCACAAGACCGCGCCCACCTGTTCGCGCAACTCGGGCGTCACCTGGGTCGACGGAGACTCCTCCAGCAACTTCTGGTGACGCCGCTGGATCGAACACTCGCGCTCGCCCAGGCTGACGACATTGCCATGCTCGTCGGCCAGCACCTGAAACTCGATGTGCCGGGGATGCTCGACGTACTTCTCCATGTAGAGATCGCCGTTGCCGAACGCGCCAGCCGCTTCGGCCTGCGCCGCCTTGAACAGCTTGGGCAGCTCTTCCTCGTTGCGGACGATCCGCATGCCGCGCCCGCCGCCGCCCGCCGAAGCTTTCACGATTACAGGAAAGCCCACTTGCTTCGCCCACTCGATCGCCTCACCATCCGTAGCGATAATCCCATCCGACCCCGGGAGAATCGGAACTCCCGCCTGCTTCATCGCAGCGCGAGCTTTTTCTTTTTCGCCCATCAGCCGCGTCACTTCCGGCCGCGGGCCGATGAACTTGATCGCGCTGGTCTCGCAGACTTCGGCGAAATTGGCGTTCTCGGCCAGCAGCCCGTAGCCCGGATGCACCGCCTCCACATTGGCGATCTCCGCCGCGCTGATCACGGCAGGAATGTTGAGATAGCTCTCAGCCAGCCGCGGAGGCCCGATGCAGATGGCCTCGTCGGCAAACCGCACATGCAGTGAGTGCCGGTCGGCCTCGCTGTAGATCGCGACCGTACGGATCCCCAGCTCCTTGCACGCGCAAATCACGCGCAGTGCAATTTCTCCGCGATTGGCAATCAGGATTTTGTTGAACATTTCAGAGTAAAGACTTTCAGAACTGTGTGGGGACAGCCGCCCTCGGCTGCCCAGCCGGGCGGAGCCGGGCTGCTCGTCGTAGGCAGAATCTCTGCTGTGTCATTTCTTCGGCCTTATTACGAACAACTCCTGCCCGTATTCGATCGGCTGTCCGTTCACCGCCAGCTTCTTGACAACTTCGCCGGCAACGTCTGACTCAATCTCGTTCAGCAGCTTCATGGCCTCGACGATGCAGAGCACCTGGCCCACCTCCACCATGTCTCCGGGCTTCACGAACGGCGGAGCTCCCGGCGACGGCGCTTCGTAGAACGTACCCACGATCGGCGACTTCACCGTGGCCAGCCCTTCCTCGGGAGCGGGCGCCGCAGGGGTGGCGGCAGGAGCAACCGCCGGCGCGGTACCCAGCTCCGGCGCAGGCCCCGGTGCTGCCTGGACGGCGAAAAATCGAGGATCTCCGTGCGTCTGGACCGTGGTATGTTCCCCGGCCCGCTTAATACGCACCTTGACATCGCCGCGTTCCAGTTCGAACTCGGCAATATCTTTCTCGATTAAGAACTCGATCAGTTCTCTTAGTTCTTTTAGATTCATTGCTCTTTTAGATTCATTCGCTTCCGGTGAGACCGTTCTCCGCTCCCGCCCGCGTAAATTCCTGAGGCGCGCGAAGAAGCCGGGCGCAGTCTGGCCCGGCCTGGAACGCTACCTTGAACCCAACCTGAATAGCAAGAAGACTAAACCGCCAGAAGATCCTTGCCCGTCGGCGTCAAGACATCGCAGCCCGAGGCCGTGACCGCCACCATATCCTCGATCCGCACGCCCCATTTTCCGGGGAAGTATACTCCCGGCTCGATGGTAATGACCATCCCCGGCTGTAGAGTCTCTTTCTGACCGGCGGCCACCCGGGGCGCCTCGTGGATCTCAATTCCCACTCCATGCCCCGTAGAGTGGGTAAAATACCTTCCCAACCCTGCTTTTTGCAACACCTTTCGCGCCGCGGAGTCCACTTCCCCGACTGCAGCACCCGGCTTCACGGCGTCTACGGCCGCCTGCTGTGCCTCGCGTACGGCCTCGTAGGCCGACCGGGCATCGTCAGAAACGGTTCCAACCCATACAGTGCGGGTCTGGTCCGAACAATAACCTCCGAGTATAACACCGAAGTCGCACACCACGAATCCGCCTGGTTTCACCGTCTGTTCCGAAGCCCGCCCATGAGGCAGCGCCGAACGCGCTCCCGACCCAATGATGGTCGGAAACGACATTGCCTCCGCCCCAGCTAGTCGGGCGGCATACTCCATGGCCGCGGCAACTTCAGACTCCTTCACGCCAGGGCGAAGGATCTCCAGCGCCCGGTCGAACATCTTGGCTCCCAGGTTGACAGCCGCCCGGATTCTCTCCAGCTCCTCGCCGTCTTTGACCATCCGGAACCGATCCACGACCGCGGGCGCATCTTTCAGGCGCGTTCCGGCCGGCAAATGGTCATTGAGCCGCTTTTTGTCGGCAAGCGTGAAGTGATCGGCCTCGATGCCAATGTTCCATCCTCGCCCGCGCTTCCGCCGCGCCGACAGCAGCTCGCCCACGCTCTGCAGAACCGACTTGCGCGCGATCACGATCTTCGCCGACCGAACCTCCTCGTGTGCCTGCGTGTCATAGCGCACGTCGCTGAAGAAAATGCTGCCCGTCCGCTCCACCAGCAGAAAACCGGCACTCCCGGTGAATCCGCAAAGATAGCGAATGTTCGGCAAATGGCTGATCAGCAGGGCATCGAACCGCGTGGTCGCGAGATGTTCCCGGAGTTTCTGCTGGCGCGCTATAAAGTCCATCGAGGTGAGTTTAACAAACCTGCAGTCCTGGCCACTGTTCACCGGTCACTGGCAACCTGCCGTAAACACAAAACCGCCGTCCTGACAGGTTTTTCAGGACGGCGGTTTCAATCTTCGAACTCGCTTAGGGTCTGACGCGATTACGTCTGAATGATCCGCGGCGTGATGAAGAAAATCAGCTCCTGGTTGGAAGTCTGAACTTGGGTGTGCTTGAACAACTGGCCCAGGATCGGAATATTGCCCAGCAGTGGCACCTGCGAAATATTGATCGAGTTCTGGGTCTGGATGACGCCGCCGATCACCACCGTGCCGCCGTCGGTCACCAGCACCTGCGTGGTGGCCTGCTGCGTAATCAGTTCCGGGTTGCCCTGCACTTCCTGACCGAAGTTGGGCGTGGTGTTCTCCACGTCGACGTTCAGGAAGATGGTGTTTTCCGACGTGATCTGCGGAGTCACCGTAAGCCGCAGGAACGCGTCAACGTAAGTAACGGTCGGAGGTCCACCCAACTGCGCCAGAGTCACGATCGGAACACGCACGCCCTGTTTCACCAGGGCTTGAATGTTGTTCTGCGTGACCACCCGTGGACGGGAAAGAACTTTGAGCAAGCCGCGCGATTCGGCCATCGAGAGGATGGCGTCAATGCGCACGTTATTGCTGGCGTTTACGAAGCTGAATCCACTGGTCGGCGAGGTTGATCCCAGGTTCGAGAACAACGGAATCGAGGCGCCCGTGCCGGACGTGCTCGTTCCTGCCGTCGTGATGTAGCCCGGCGTCAGCCCGCTGACCGTAATCGGGGACGAACCTGCACCCTGGTTTCCGCCTACGGCGCTGTGTCCGTTACCCCAGCCGATGCCCAGCTGCGTGCCGATATCGCGCGCGAACTGCCGCGTCGCCGCCACTACACGAGCCTCGATTTCGACTTCCTGCGTCTTGCGATCCAGCTGCGTCAGCAGGCGGTCGATGGTCGGAATCACGTTCGGAATGTCATTGATGATGACGGCATTGGTGCGATCATCCGCCACCACGTCGCCGCGCTGCGAGAGGAATTTCTTGACGGTAATGACGACATCTTTCGCCTTGGCGTAGCTCAGGAAGCGGGTAACCGAGACCTTCTCCACGGCCATCGCCTCGGATTCGATCTGCGCCCGGCGGGCGTCAGCTTCGCGCTTCAGGGTTTCCACCGTGGCGATGCGCAGAACGTTGCCTTCCAGTTCACGCGCCAGTTCGTTGTTTTTGAGCACGATGTCGAGCGCCTGATCCCACGGCACATCATCGAGCACGATGGTCAGCGTGCCGTGCACGTTCGGGTCGAGCACGACGTTCAGACCGCTGATTTCGTGAATGAGACGGAAGAAATCCTTCAAATCAACATCTTTCAGGTTGACCGAGATCGGCTCGCCGGTGTACTTCGGGCCGGTCGCAGCCGGAGCCTGCCCAGCCTGCGCTCTCTGCTCGGCAGCCAGATTCACCGCCGGCTGGATCGCCGTTCCTGACTGACCGTCTGATTGAGCGGCATGGGCGCTGATGGGCAGCAGTTCAGCGGCTGTCTTGTCCGCGAAATGATCCGCCGCTTCCTCGGCCCGAACCGTGGGCTCATCCGCGGCTAGCGTCCTCACGTCGTTGGCAGGGTTGGAGTCTTTGGCGGCATCGGTGGTAATCGGGGCAGCCTTGGCCTGATACGAAGGCTCCACGAACACAAAGTCGTTGGGCGAAGCCGTAGCCGAGTCTTTGCTGACCGGCTTGGGCGACGACGTCTCTGCTTTCGGCGCGGTGTGAGTTTCGACTACGCGCGGCGCGAACGGCGACATGGGCCGGGCGGCGGGAGAAGTCAGCGCCACCGGCGTCACCGCAGGATTCGCGGGGCTCGCCGGAGCGGCCTTGGCCACCGTGGCCCCGTGCAGGGTCAGCACGAGCTTGCCTGCTGGGCCCGGCGTCAACTCATAGGCACAGGCCTGATTGAGGTCGACGACGATGCGGGTAGTCGGATGCGCCTGGCCATCCATGCCAACCCGCACGTCCTTGACCCCGGCCGCGCCCACCGCGATGCGGCTCTGCCCGGTCGCCATAACGGTCTCCGGCAGATCCACCACCACGCGAGCAGGTGAATCCAGACTGCTGAGCTTCGGCGTCAGCGCGCCCTGGGAGGTGATCTCGACCCGGATTTCGTCCGCACTCCGGACTACGTGAATTCGATCGAGCTGGCTCGGCGCCTGGGCGGCCGCAGCCACCACCGCCACCGTGAACACCAGCAACGATACCAACAGTGCCCTTTGTTGCTTTCGCATTTCGCCTCTCCCCAACCCGCGAGCCTGGCCCGCGCGTCCTTCGTGCAACTTGATTTCGGCGACTCCCGCTACCCGGTTCCCGCCGTCTTGCCGAAAATTCGCCGGCAATCAATTCGCCGGAATCTAGACTGCCGGAGTAAAGATCCGCTTCACCACTTCGCGTGTGAACGGCTTGCCCAGTTTGTCTTCCACCGTTTCCTGGAACACTACCGAATCACCCGTGATCTTCACCACGTAGCCGTTGAAGACCGGATCGTTCTCCCGCAGGAAATAAGCCTTGTTCAGGTTGTTGGTCACGACCGCGATGAAGCCGCTGTCGGACTTGACCACCCCGCGCAGATTGATGTTTCCGATCTCCAGGCATTTCTTTCCCGTCGAGCAGCCCGACCCTGAGGCCTGCTGCACCACCGGACTGAAGAAGGGATCACGCTTGCCGTTCATCGCCCACTTCTTGTCTTCCGGCTTGGGCTGCTTGGCGTCGGCACTGGGGCTGTCTAATGGAGCCGCGATCGCCGGTGAACTCGCTGCCGGAGCCGCAACCTTGGCACTGGTTGGGGCTGGTGCAGCCTGTTTCGGTGCAGCCTGCTTCGGCGCGGCCACGTTCACCGCCGCAACCTTGACCGGCTTGGCCGAGACGGGCGACTTGGCAGCTTCGGTGCTTGCGCTTGACGCCTTCGCGGAACTCAGCTTTGCCTTCGATGTAGTTTCCGTAACCAGCTTCGCCTGCGAAGCTCCCGCCATCGTGGCGCTCTGCACTTGCGTCTTGGCGGCAACTGCGGCAGTCTTCGCTGGCGCCGAGGACTTCACTGGCGCAGCCGTTGCTTTCGCCGTCGCCACCACCTCGCCTTGTGTATGCAGGGTCAGGACCAGCTTGCCGGCGGCCCCGGGCGTCAGCTCAAAAGCGCAGGCTTTATCGAGGTCGATGACGACACTGGTCGTGGGCGGCGTTTTGCCATCCATGCCGATGCGCACGCCCTTCACTCCCGCGTTGCCGATCTGAATGTGATTCTGCGGCGTCTCCGCCACCGTTCCCGGCAGTTCCACCAGGATGCGGGCCGGCGAACTGAGTTTGCTGACTCGCGGCGTTACCGTTTCGCTCGAGGTCAGCTCGATCTGGAGATTGTCGGCGCCGGGCACGACGGTTACATGCTGCAAGCGGTTGTCCGAGTTTGACGCATGCTCGTTCGCCGCCCGCGCCTTGGCCGCCGGAGCGGGCTTCGTCGCTGCCGCCACAGGCTTCGCCGCGGATTGAGCGCCCGGAATCACCGCCGGCTTCACCGCCGGCGCCGGAGCGCCTGGCGCGGGCTTGGCGGGCTGTCCGACTCCGGCCGCGTCGAGCGCCGCGTTGCTGTCGTTGGCCTGCTTCTGCTGCAGCGATTTTGCAATGCTGCGCGCGTTGTCAATGGCGTCCGGGTTCTGGGCCCATGCCCCGACTCCGCTCGCCATCGATAATGTGATTGCCAGAATGCCTGTCGTCAGCTTCATAGCCATCCCTACTTCTTCGCCGGCGTTCCGGGAGTTCCGGGGCCTGACGCGGAAGGTTGCAAATCGTGACTGAAGTACGTAGTCGCGGTAAATGACGCCACGACGCTCTCATTGGGCGCGTACTGATACGTGTGCTTGGCCTTGGCTCCGCCCGGATCGTGCGTCGTCGAGACCAGCAGATTGCCGATGTTGACGATGCGCTCCAGCTTGCTGACCCGGTCAAAGAAATTCAGCATCGAGTAATACGGCCCGTCCAGCTCCATGTCGAAGGGCACTTCAGAGTAGTACTGCAGCGATTTCACGTCTTTCGCCTTGTAGCGCCGCAGTTCCACGCCCGCCTTCTGGGACTCGGCGTCCATCATCTCGATGAAGCCGTCGACGTCCTTTGCATCGGGCACGATGCGCTGCTCGATCTCCAGCTGCTGTTTCAGCTCGGCCAGCTGCTGCTCGATCTGCTTCAGTTTCGGCCGGTAGGACTCCAGTTCGTTGTTCTCCCGGATCTTGTCTTCGAGAGCGTGCTGAGCCGCGCTGTTGCTCGCGATCTGGCTCTTGAACACGGTAAAGTAGAGGGCCGCCGTCACGATCGCACCTCCGGCCAGCACCGCTCCCCACTGCTTCAAGCCCGACAATTCGCTAAAGTTCGCCATAGGTCCGCCCCTTACGACTTTCCTTTATCGCAATTCAAGATGAACTGGAATGCCTGCATGTCTTTGATCTGCTCGTCCTGCCAGGTTTCGTCGATTTCTACGGTGGTGAAGAAACCGGTTTTCTGCAGGTTGGCGATCAGGTTCGCCACCGCGTCGGTCGACAAAGCCGTCCCCACCAGCTTCACGCTGGGGCCGGTGTCGTCCATCCGGCTGAGCCATACCGCTTCGGTGTTGTTCACCGTCTCGCCCAGCATGGCCAGCAGATTCACTGGACCAGTCGCCTGGCTGGCGCGCAGCCCGTCAATCACGTCCACGCGCCGCTTGTAGTTGTCGGCCTGGGTCTGGCGCTCGAGAAAGCTGGCTTTCACGTCGGCCAGAGCGCGATTGTTTTCTTCGGCGACCTTCATGTGCGCCGCAATCGCTTTGGTCTCGTGATCGAGACGGTACCAGTAGCCCAGGTTGAACAGTCCGGCGAGAACCACCACCACCAGGACTTTCAGCTTGGGCGACCCCATATCGCCCAGTTCCATCGAAGGCATCGATGGACCGCCGCCTCCGCGCTTATTCTTGCCCTTGGAATTTTCGAGCAGGTTGATTTTGATCATAGCGATTCAAAGCTCCTCAGGGCCAAGCCCACCGCCACCGCCATCTGGCCCGGGTTCTGCTCCACCAGTTCCACTGCCGCCCCTTCCGTAGGAGGAATCACGCGCTGGAACGGATTGAACAACTCGACCGGCATCGAGAACTCCTGCCGCAATCCCTCCACCAGGCCCGGCACCTTCGACGATCCGCCCGCCAGGTAGATCTTCTCGATGTGCTCCCCGGCCGCGCTGGCCCGGAAGAAGTCGAATGTCTTCTGAATTTCCAGCACGATGATCTCGGTCACCTGCTGCAGGATCGGCTGCTTCGCATCTTCGCTGACCGTGCCCACCTTGTTGCCCAGCTTCAGGGCCTCGGCATCGTCGAAGCTCAGGTCGAGTTCTTTCTGCAGCGAATCGGTGTACTGGTGCCCGCCCACGCTCACATCGCGCGGAAATAGCGGCGTCGTGCCTTTCACGATGTTGATGTTCATCACGCTCGCGCCCAGGTTGAGCAATGCCACCACCTGGCCCGGCGCCGGCTGGTAGTTGTACTCGTAGCAGTTCTGCAGGGCCAGCGCGTCAATGTCGACGATAGCCGGCGTGCGCCCCGCCATCGAGAGTACGTTGGTGTAGTTCAAAATCTTGTCCTTCTTCACCGCCACCAGCAGAACGTCCATCTGCGTGTTGCCCACTTCGTCGGAGAGAATCTGGTAGTCCAGGCTCACATCGGCCAGATCGAAGGGAATGTGCTGGGCTGCTTCCTTCTCGATGGTCTCGGCCAGTTCCTGATCGCTCATCGAAGGCAGTGAGATTTTTTTCACGATCACCGAGTGTCCGCTCACCGCCGTGGCCACCGCTTTGGTCTTGATCGCGTTGTCGAGAAACAGCTTCGAGATCGCGCTCGAAACCGTGCCCGAGTCCACGATCATCGAATCGACCACGATGTCGGAAGCCAGAGGTTCCAGCCCCAAGTGCGCGACTTCGATCTGTCCGCCCTTTTTCTTCAGCTCCACCGCCTTGATGCTCGAGGAGCCCACATCCAGGCCAACAATCGACTTCGATCCGATTCCAAACATTGTGCCCACCTTTTTTGTGTGGCGCGGGCGCATTCGCCCGCGACGTTTGTATATAGCTACTGCGAACCTGCCGCTTTCGCTGCCTTCGCCTTACGCTTGGCTTGCGGTTCCATCTCGCTCGACTTCTCTTCCATCCACTGATCCAGCCTCGACTTCTTGAAGCGCCAGCGGTTGCCCAGTTTGAATGCGGGAATCCTCTGCTCGCCCACGTACTTGTAAAGCGTGTCCGGACTCACGCCCAGATATTGCGACGCCTGGCGAATGTTCATCACTTCTCGCGAGTCGGCCATATTTCGTGACCCAGTTCCTTTGCCCTTCCCGAAGCCCCACTTTCCGCTCTACCCGTTCCGGCTTTTCCGGCGCAGGCCTTACTTCGGGAGACGTCCCGCCCTCAATCACGGCTTCCGAGGGCTTTCGGTGTCCTGAGCATATATCAGCCCGGAAAAGCCTCGGCTCGAAGCGAATCTACGGTTTTTCCTGGGTTTTTGGCCTGTTTCTTAGGATCGCGAAAAATAGCCATCAAGGGGATTTACTATATGTTGTGGATTCAAAGCAGATGAACACAATTAGCAGTGGGGACTGCGCAGTCGTCGAACAGTCACCCATAGAACGGTAACTGAAGTACTAGGCACGGTACGGAGGTACTGTATCGTCCGGTCAAGCCACTGGATTCGTTGGCCTTAGCCCTCAGCGTCAGCCAAGCGAGGTAATCACTCGGCGACTCACTTTACTTCTCACTCCACACCTCACTCCACATCCGAAACTTTGCCGTTCATAAACGTGACTTTGAGGTCCTTGTAAACCCAGATCTGCTTGGCGCCAAGATTGACGATCTTGTCGGGCTTGCCCAGCGAACTCTGCACCTGGTCGGTGGTTTGTCCCTTCGCAATCGTGGCCGGTTCCGCCGGTGCAGCGGGCCCTGGCGCCGGTTGTTGCACGGCCGGTTGCGCAGCCGGTTGCGCTGCGCCCTGATCGGACTGTGCCGCCGGCTGATCCTGGCCGCCCTGGGCTCCCTGGTCGCTCTGCGCACCGCTCTGATCCTGCTGCGAATCATCACTGATCGCCAGCAGTTGCCCGATCGTATCCTCTATGTCACCCGCGCTGGCTTTCGCCAACGAGCCTTTGGGAAACGCGAACTGAACTAGCGCTTTGTTATAGGTCGGCGGGTCCGTTTTGTTGCATGTGTCGCAAGCCACGATGCCCATCAGGACTGTATCTTTTTCCAGGTTCACTTCGATCTTGGTCGGGTACATCTTGTCGCCCACCTGGAATAAGTGCGTGGTCTGGCCTTGCGACTGCGTCTGGGAAAAGTGTCCGAAAAGCTTCTGTCGTCCCGCCACCATCAACCCGTTCGGAGAGTGCACGGTTCCGCCTTCGTATTTGGTCGTGAGCGCAGTCTTATCCGAATACGGCACGCCGAGAACGCCGCCCTTCTTGATCTCCAGCAGAGTTCCCGCGTCGACGACGGAGTATCCACCGGTGTCGGATCCCATCTTCACC
The DNA here is from genome assembly GCA_963739125.1 of uncultured Acidobacteriaceae bacterium. Taxonomy (GTDB): domain Bacteria; phylum Acidobacteriota; class Terriglobia; order Terriglobales; family Acidobacteriaceae; genus Sulfotelmatobacter. Next base: position 266,077 of record CAVTZD010000001.1, read on the forward strand.
AGCTTGTACTGCGCCGCCAGCTGATCCTGCAGCGAAACCGTTCCCGCCTGCGCTTGGGCGCGTACCAGCGGTAAGGCGGCCACGCACACGGCCGCCACAATTGCCGGAATTATGCCTTCGAACTTCCGCCTCATCACTGGAATCTCCTTCTCAGAGTCTGCTCCATGCCGCTGGACAGCGTATAGAGTTTTCCTACCGGGGCGAATGCACGATTCGTTTTTCAGGCACTCGGAGCGTCATCCGTTGGATGACGCCCCGACGTTAGGTTTCAGAGCGGCCTTGCCCGCCTGCGCAGGCCGAGTTATTGGTTGCTGCCTCCTGATGAGGCAGCCTGTTGTTGCGCATCCGACACGGTCTGGTCAGCGGCTTTCTGCTGATCGTCCAGCGCCTTTCCCGCCGACTGGTCGGGCGGCGGCGGCGGCACATCAGAAGCCGTAGTGCCCGTATCCGGGGCCTTCGGCAGGCCGCCCGTTCCCTGCTTGGCGGCCAGCGCCTTCAACCCTTCATCGACCTGCTCCTGAAAGTGGTTGTGCATCTCCTGCAAGTCGTCGACCGAGACCAACACGTTCTTTCCGGCAGCGCAGTCGTTGTTCTTGCTGCTGGCGATGCTCACATTCACTTTGTTGTCTTGATCGGGAGTGTCGCCCAGCCGGGTGATGACGTCTCCCTGCGTGAGTGCGCACTCCTGGCCGTCGGCTACGACGTCAACTTCGTTATCGACGACAAAGGTGCGATGCGCCGGATCCAGCGCCGGAGGAATCTCGTCGGTGCTCGCCGCCGCTGGCGCCGCTGCTGCGGGCGCGCCGGCCGAGGCTCCCGTCTGCCCGGACTGCGCCTGTGACGCCTCGATCTGCGCCTTCACCTCGTCGGCGATCGCCTGCTTGACCTCCGGCGAGAGTTCGACTTGGCCGCCGGCCGCCGGCGCTGCCTGCGGTGGAGCACTGCCGGCTGCGTCCGCATCTGCCGCCGCCTGGTCCGCCGCTGCCGCGTTGGCTTCTGCCTGAGCCGCATACGCCGCCTGCAGGTTCGCCGCAATCAGGTAGTCCGTCAGCCAAAATGCCGCCGAGGGATAAACAGGATACGGGTTCCAATAAGCTCCGTAATAGCCGTACCAGGGCGCGCCGCCCCAGCCCCAGGCTCCAACGCCCCAATAAACCGGCGCTCCCCAGGGCCGATACGCCCAGCCATAGAACGCCGGGTGGTACCAGTACGGGTGGTAGTAGCCGTAGTAGGGATGACCGTGCCAATAATAGCCGCGATAAACTTCGCTGCGGTAAGCGCCGTGGTAGTAGTAAGTGCGCGAATAATACGAGTGGCCGCCGCGCGTGACGTAGGCCCGCTGCACATAGCCGCCGTGTCTTCCGGTCGTCACGATGCGCGCGCCATTATGCGTGCTCACAATGGTTCGTCCGCCGCGCACGCCCCGGTTAATCTGCATGCCGTTCCGGTTGATGGAGCGTATCTGCCCGTTGGGACGAACACTCGCCGAACCGCCCCCCTTTAGCGCAACCGTACGGCCTGGGGCTACATGACTGGGGCTGCCGCCTCTGGCATTCGTAACGGTTCCATGTCCTGCGGGCGTCGCTCCGTGGCCCATGGTCGGGTTGCCGTGCGCGGCTGGAGTCGTGCCATGTGCTGCTGTCGTGGCGCCATGCCCGGCGGCGGCCGTTCCATGTCCGGCATTCGTCGTTCCATGGCCAGTCATCGCAGTGTGGCTGCTGGTCGGGCCATGGGTCGTGTTTGCGTGACTCGGCGTCGTTGTGTGGCTAGGAGTCGTTGTGTGGCTCGGCGTCGTTGTGTGACTTGGTGTCGTTGCGTGACTTGGTGTTGTGGTGTGGCTCTGACCACTGGGACGACTAGGAGCATTGTTGTGGGCGGGCGCACTCTGCCTCGCGGGCGCACTCTGCCTCGCGGGCGCACTCGGCCGGGCGGGCGCGCTCGGCCGGGCGGGTTGATTCTTCTCGTGCTGGGCAAAGGCTTGGACCGTTCCCGCGATCAGGAACAGAAGAAACACAATCTTGCAGCTACCGTCTTTCATGGAGAAACTCATCATAGACTCCTCATGGTCTTAGACATTCGACTCCTACGCCACCCACACCCCGGTGCGAACGCATAGTGGACGCGAGCAACCAGCTCAACGCCCTTCAGGAAATTTTGAAATTCACGTGGCCCGAGAGGAAAGTAAACCCTACACCGATCCGGCCTCACCCGCCGGATGAATCTGGCGGCAACGTTATCAAAACTTCGCGTCCTGCGCAATCGTTCTCTTCGCCAGATGTTAATCTTTCGCGGTACGCTTGCCGACTGCGATAATTTATTTTTCTGTAATCTTGGTCTGTAATGGTCTGTACTGTTCGGAGGATTCCTTGCGCTACCTCGATCGTTTGCAGCCTCTCGCTCTTTTCGTCATGCGCCTCGCCTTGGGTGTGATCATGACCGCCTACGGCTACCACAAACTGTTCGGAGGGTTGCATCAGTTCGCCCACACGGTCTCCGGTCTGGGCCTGCCCTCGTGGCTCGCCTATGTCTCCGCCTTCACCGAATTCTTCGGCGGACTGCTCATCATTGCGGGATTCTTCACCCGCGCAGCCGCCTTCGCCATCTGCATCAACCTCTCGGTCGCAATCTGGAAGATCAACTGGCACAATGGCCTGCTCGTTTCGTCCGATCGTATCGGCTACAGCTTTCCGCTGGCCGTGGCTGCCCTCGCGTTTGCCCTGATCTTCTTTGGCGCAGGCCCGATCGCGTTGGACCACGTCCTACGTGGCGGCGGCAGCTCTGGTTTCAAAAGCTCAAAATGATCGCGATGAAGAGGCACGCAAAGTCACAACCGCAACTTTTCAGGGCGGAATGGGTTTAGGTGTTGCTGACTCTCCGCTCGCCCAGGCGGCGGCCCAACGCTCCGCTTCGCAGGTTCCGCGGGTCGGGGTCAGGGGGGTTGAGTCGCGTCGGTTTGAAACCGGCGGGGCTGACAATTATCATGGATATCGCGTGATTAGACTTGCATCCAAGTGACTTGGCGGTCGCATCTTACCCGCTATCCAACGACGGTAACAGGAGGTTTCTCTTGAGAAAGCTTGCCTTCTTTGTATTCGTCCTTTCGTTCCTTTCGTTCGCCAGCCTTGCCTCGGCCCAGCAGGCCGATGCCATGTTTGGTTTCGGCACGATCGTCGCGCCCAGCTCGTCGACTTGCGCCGTTTTCTCCCAAACCTGCGTGGGTCGGGAAACCGGCGGCTTGTTCACCACCATCAGCGGCGACGTCATCTTCCACCGGCGCATCGGCTTCAACTTCGAAGCGAATTGGCGAGCCAAACAAGGCGTAGACAGCGCGGGCCAGCTCTACCGCCCCATCCTGTTCGACTTCAACGGCGAGTACCAGCCCCACATCACCAAGAAGATCGGCGCCGATCTCATGGCGGGTGTCGGCTGGCAGACCACTCGCTTTTACGGTTTCCAGTACAGCACCAGTTGCCTTTATTTCGGCGCCTGCTATACCAGCAATAATCACTTCCTGGTCCACTTTGGCGGCGGCGTCCGCTACTACGTCTGGGACCACTTCTTTGTCCGGCCGGAAGTTCACCTCTACCACGTCATCAATAACACTGACGTTTTCACCAATGGGAACGTGATTCGGGTTGGCGCCTCAATCGGATACACCATCGGAGACTAGGATTTCCGACTCCGCAAGATGCCTTCGTGTTCCCGGCGGCCATTCCGGGCCAGAATGATTTATGCTGGCTCTGTCACTCCACGGCCGCTCCGCCGGAGGCTCGGCCGCCCCGGCATAGAGTCCCGAATGCCGGGAACAAGCTTGAAGAGACAAGAAACGAAAAAAGGGGGCTGTATTTGAGAAAGTTCGCGCTCACTCTATCCGCCTGCGTTGCTTTTCTGTTCACCGCCTTCGCTCCAGCTCAGGAAACTCACATTGCGGTTGGCGCCAGCACTCTTTTTTCCACCAAGAGCTTCTCCGCTTCCGAGCTTTACATACCGCCTCCCGAAAAAGGTGGGATCTACCCCAGCTTCAGCATCGACCGGCTTGTGGAAGGCCACTTCGGCGTCAGCGCCGAGATTGCCGGCCTTTACAAGCGCGCCCTTTATAACGGCGTCCAGGAGTACCGGCCCTACCTCTACGATTTCAACGGAGTCTTCACTCCTGCTCCAATCGCCAAGAAAACTCACGTTGACTTTCTGGCCGGCGTGGGCGGACAGCGGGTTGTGTTCTACGGACAGAACGGCAATTGTTCGTCTCCCATCGGCTGCGCTACACTGTTCAACACCAACCGCTTTCTCTTCCACCTGGGTGCCGACGTGCGTTACAACCTGGGGAGTCACTTTTTCTTCCGCCCCGAGGCGCACTACTACTACATCATTCATAACTCGACCCAGTTCCACTCCGATAACGTGCTGCGTCTCGGAGCCTCCTTCGGCTACACCTTCGGGCAATAACCTCCACAGAGCACCAACCCTGAGCACCGAAGAGCAATCCCTCAGACTGGCGCAAGAACGGTTGCTTACAATCGTGGGAGAATTTCGTCTCGCAGCCGCGGAAATGCGCGCCCCGCAGCTGGGCCCGCAGCTAGGGAAGAGCGGCATTTCATAATGGTGGAAGAATGGAGCTTCGCAACCGTGGAAGAGCGGCGCTTCAGCGCCGCGTAAAGCTCCACATACCTCGCGGGCTTCAGCCCCCGTGAAACCTCGATAAACAGAAAAAGGCAGCGCCTATCCAGACGCTGCCCTTCCGTTTGCTAGTTGAAACCTACGGCATCTGCTCGCAGATCTCGGCTTCGTGAATGGCCCTATCCAGATGTTTAAGAGCCTCCTCGCGGTGGCCTTGGAATTCGGGCACTGCGGCGGCGAGTTCCGCCCGCGCCGCGCGCATCGATTCCAGAGCTTCGTGGATGTGGTGATGGGGCGCCGGCATTGCGGCAGCCGCAGGTGGAACCGGAGCTGGCGCCGGAGCCGCCGCAGCGGCCGGAGCCGGAGCCGCCGGCCCCGCTGCCATTGCCGTCATCGCCAGCGCGAACAGAGCCATCGCCATGATCAATACCGTGAGAAATCCGATCTTCTTCATGTTCATGTTCATTCGTCCTCCTCGTCCGAATTCCGGTTCGGACGCAACCGGTCTAATTCCTGGCCACGAATTCCGCCCTGCTCACCGAGCCATCCGCGACTTCCGCACAGTATAAGTCGTAAGTTCGGGTTGCGCCCGGGTTGCGCTCGATGATGGGTTAACTCCGCGGATGCTCCGGTCCACCGTCAAATACTCCGGCGGTTCTTCCACCCAAACCACGCGGCTCCCAGCAACACGAGAATCACCACCACGTAGTCGAGGCGTCCCAAATCCCGCTCGAGCCGTTCCCAGTGTCGCCCGAACAGGTAGCCAGCGCACGAAATGACCGCGACCCACGTCGCCGCGCCCAGAAAATTGAACACAGTAAACTTTCGCCAGGGCATCCGCAGCGCACCCGCCAGGGGTCCGGCGATGATCCGCATGCCGAAAACGAAACGCGCAAAAAAGATGGTCACCGCTCCGAAGCGCTCGAATAGATTTTCTCCGCGAGCGAGAGTTTCTTGTCGAATGCGAAACAGAGACCGGTAGCGCTCCAGCAGAGGACGCCCGCCGTAGTAGCCCAGGGCAAAACCGAGATTGTCACCCAGCGTGGCCGCAATAGTCGCTATGGCGATGATCCAACCCAGCTGCAGATCGTGTTCGGAATACGCCAGGAAACTGGCCAGCAAAAGAACCGTTTCTCCCGGCGCGGGCACGCCGGCATTTTCCAGCAACAGCGCGGCCGCCACGGCCCAGTAGCCGTAGTGCACCACCGCTTGCCGGAGCAGGTCGAAACGCAGCAGCCCAGGAATGAAGCGGCTCACGATCTGGACACGGCGCGCGCAGAATCCCCATGCCCCACCAGAAACGCGATCAGCGCTCGATTAAACTCCTCCGCGCACTCTTCATAGGGCAAGTGTCCCACGCCCGGGAATACGATCGTCTTCACGTTCGCAAAGTGCCGGGCCAGCGGCTGCATGGACGAAACGTAAACGGCCGGGTCTTTGTCACCCCACATCAGCAGCGTGGGAACCGGCGCCAGCCGCGGCAGCAGCGCCTCCAGTTCCCGCAGATCAGGCGTCCAGGTCTGAACGATGCTCAGCGCGTGTTCAAACAATCCGGGAATCGCCAGCGGAGCTTTATAACCCTCGAGCGCTCCGGCGGTAATTTTGTTGCGATCTCCATACATCCGCGCGTGCAAATAGGGATACCAAAACGTCATCGGTTCGATCGCCGAGCGAAACAGCGCCGCCCCGAACCGGCTGCCGAAAAACGGCGCCAACCAGCGTCCATGCGCCGAATACGGATTTACCGGAGCCACCAGAATCAACCGGCTCACGCGCGAGAAATCCCGGCCCGCCCGGTTCATGCACTCCGCCGCGGCACACATCGCGACCGCCCCTCCCCGCGAAGTGCCCAACAGATCGAACGATTCCAGGCCCAGGTTGTCGGCAAAGCGGAGAACCCGCAGCGCCGTCCCCCGCATGGAATGATCGATACCCTGCGGCCGGTCCGAAAACCCCGCACCCAGCATGTCGAGCGCATAAACGGTCGCGTAAGGCGCCAGCGCTGGCATGGTGTACCGCCAGGAAAACGAATACCCCATCAGCCCATGCAACAGGATCAGCGCCGGTCCCGAGCCCGCCCTCAGATAACGCAGGCGCGCCCCGTCGAAATCCATCCAGCATTCGTCGACGCTGGGACCCCCCGGCCGAGACCCCGCGCCTTCACTCGGGGCGGCGGGCTTGTCCGCGCGCATCTCCTGGATTTGATTCATGGATCTCATTCCTGAAAAAACTTTCCGCGCAAGGGACAACTATTTCCTGCCCGCCGGATTCTATTTAGATGAAACAACGCCTCTGTCACTTCACTTTGGGGAGCTTCGGCTCCCCGTTTTTTCGTAATCGAGAGCGATATGAAGCGGGTGCCCCATTCAAGCCGTGTTCTTTGCGGCTTGAGTGGGGATTTTTACTCGGTCGCACTCAGGCGGCTTTCCGCTTCTTCCCCAGCATTTTCTTCAGCACGCGAATCCCCTTATCCACGTGCTTCTCCTCCAGCAGAAACGGAGGCAGGAACCGCACCACGGTATCCTGCGTGGCGTTGAACAACACGCCCTCCGCCAGCGCCGCATCCACAATGGGGCGCGCCGGAATCTCGATCTGAATGCCCTGAATCAATCCGCGCCCGCGCACTTCGTTCCCCGCCCCGCGCTTCTCCGCCAGCGCTTTCAACTCCTGCTGCAGATATCCGCCAACCTTGTTGACGTTCTCCAGCAGCTTTTCTTCCTCCACAATCGCCAGGAATTCCAGCGCCACGCGGCACGCCAGCGGACCTCCGCCAAACGTCGTGCCATGCTGGCCCGGAGAAATCGCCGTCGCAAATTCCTCCTTCGCGATGAATGCCCCCAGTGGCAGCCCCGCGGCAATCGGCTTCGCGATCGCCACGATGTCCGGAGTCACGCCGAAACTCTGAAACGCAAACATCGTCCCCGTGCGCCCCAGCCCGCACTGGATCTCGTCGAAGATCAGCGCCACTTTATGACGGTCGGCCAGCGCCCGGCACTCGCGCAAGAATTCGACCGAGCACTCGTAAATTCCACCTTCACCGAAAATCGGTTCCAGCACAATCGCGCAGGTATTGTCGTTCACTGCCGCTCGCAGTCCATCGACATCGTTCTGCTTCACAAAGGTCACATCTTCCAGCAGCGGCTCAAACCCCTTGCGATGCTTGGCCTGCCCGGTCAGCGAAAGCGCGCCAAAAGTCCGCCCGTGATACGAACCCTCCAGAGCCACCAGCCGCGACTTCGCTTCGCCGCCCGCCCGATGTCCCGCCAGCCGCGCCAGCTTGATCGAGCCTTCGATCGCTTCCGTTCCGCTGTTCTGAAAAAATGCCCGGTCCAGGCCCGAAAGCTGGCACAGCTTCTCCGCCAGCGGCCCCTGATATTCGTGGTAGTAGAGATTCGAAACATGCACCAGCTTCGCCGCCTGCTCGCGAATCGTTTTCACGATCCGCGGATGCGCATGCCCCAGCGCATTCACACCGAGGCCCGAAACAAAGTCGAGATAGCGCGTCCCCTCGGTGTCATAAAGAAACACGCCCTTGCCTCGGCTGAACACCACGGGATACCGGTTATAAGTGGGGATCAGATATTTCCGCTCTAATTGTGCGATTTGTTCAAGAGTATTCCGAGAAGCCGCAGCCGGATTCACCGTCGCAGAAGCGTTCATGAGTATCTCCCTGAGAATTCAATTTTACCGGAAGAGGGACTTGAGGAAGTGCGGCCTGAAGCGGATCGCGTAGCGCTTTCCACAACCCTAACTCTTTGTCATTCCGAATCGGGCGGAACGCCCGGTGAGGAACCTGCTTTTCTGATTTGCCACCCCGGGCCGGAAGCCTCAATACAGCCCCTTCTCCCCCTCCGGCCGCGTCTTCCACCGCCGGTGCACCCACAACCACTGCTCGGGATACTTCCTCACATACTCCTCGATCACGCGAGTAAACATCTGCGTGTTGGCCACAATGTCAGCTTCCAGATCGCCCGTGCGGATCAACTGCAACGCCGGATCGAACCGCAGGCGATACTTGCCCAATGACTCATCCCAGATCGTGAAGCCCGGCACCACGGCAGCATCCGTGCGCAAGGCAATGCGCGCCAGGCCGCTCGCGGTGCACGCCGGAATGCCGAAGAAATCCACGAACACTCCCTGCGGCGGAGTCATATTCGTGTCCATCAATATGCCGACCGTCTCGCCCGCCTTCATCGCCGCCAGCAACCCGCGCACGAAATCATCTTTGTCGACGACTTTGTTTCCGTGCATGGTGCGATAGCTCTGGATCAACCGGTCGAGGTATTCGTTATCCATGGGCCGCATGACTATATGCAGCCAATGCCCATGCAGAGAATGCGCAAACGCAGACAGCTCCCACCCGCCGAAATGCGCCGTAAGAAATAGCACGCCCTTGGCGCGCGCGTAGGCACGCTCGTAATTTTCGAGCCCGTCGTAGACCACGACCTGCTCAATATTTTCGAGGGTGTAGCGAGGAAACTGGCACAACTCGGCAAGCTGCCGCCCCAGCGAAGTGAATTCTCCGCGCAGAATGCGCGCCCGCTCGGCTTCAGTTTTCTCGGGAAACGCCAGCGCCAGGTTGCGCATCCCCACGCGGCGCAGACGAACATGCAGAAAGTAGACTGCCCAGCCTATGCCGATCGCGAACGCCCGCGCCAGCCGCCGGGGCAAAATCCCCAGAATCTTGATGAACGGCCACGCCGCCGCGTATTCAATTTTTCGCCGCATCCGGGAAGCGTGACGGTATCACCGCGAAAATTTGCTTGTCAAACGAAGGCTAAGTACATGGCTATACTCGGGCGTTGAGGAGGAATCAGCGGTGAAGACGGTCCGCAGCAACGCCAGCTACGGCGCCAAGTAAGCCATACAAGACAAAGTTTCCTCCAAACATTACGGCCGCTGTCAGCAATTTATCGAAAAATCCAGTCGGGTCCGCAATCCCCGCGATCGCAGGCGGCCAGAAGAGCAGAATAATTTCCGGATTCGCGGGTCTGAGGATGAAAAGCACGACCGCCACCGTGAGACCGATGCAGCCTGCCGCGAAAAACCAGCGGAGACTCCGCTTGTCCAGCATCGCCATCGTATCGCGGCCATCGCCTACTTCGCCGCCTCCTGCGCCCACTTCGCCAACGTCCTCAAAAACGGATCGGCCGCCGCCGGCGGATCAATCTCGCCCGTCAGCGCTGCTTTCGACGTCACCATGTGCCCGTAGAATTCGCGCGTCGAGTTCTTATCCAGCTTCACCACCGCTCCATTCAGGCTGACGCCGGCAAAAACTCCCCGCGCCCGCGAATAAGTCAGTACCTGCGCGCGCATCTTCCAATCCGTATTTCCTTCCGCATGTCGCCCCACCGGACCGGCCGCCACCGACGCATCCGCGCCCAGCGCAAACTTGCTCGACAGCAGATGCTGCATGCCGTCTTTGTTCATGATCAGCATGACGAGGTCGACGGCCTGTCCGCCAATCTGCAACCCGAAACTGCCTCCCGTCACCAGAAAAAATGCCGGCGCGCTCCATCCCTTCGGCGTGCGGCAGCTCGCCAACCCGCGCCCATATTTTGCGCCCACGATAAATCCGCCTTTCAACATCGAGGGCACGACCGCCACGCACTCCGCCGAACCTAGAATTTCCTGGGGAATGCCTGAATCCGGCGCCGCCTGGATCGCGTTCAGCACATCGCCCGCCGCCTGCACCCGGTCGGTGGCCTTCGATTCCGTTCCTTGGTCATCCGCAGCCGTCGCCACGACAGCCGCGGCTAGGACAGCCATGGCCAGGGCACACAACCACACGATCACGCTCAACCGCAGAAGCTTTTTCACGATTCCTCGCCGCACAAAAATTAACTGAAATTTAATACTTGGATTGTAAATGAAGTCTCACAGTTGCATGGCGTCGTGCGGACGCCGGAATCATGGCTGGTTCGAGAAACGATCCGTATCGCGGCAACGCTTCGGCGCGATTGTTTCGTGGCGTTTCCCTGCGGTATCATGGCCATCCGTGCGGTTGCAGTTCCTGTGTGCCTTCCGGCCCCGCAATCGGAGAACCCCTCTATGAGTCGCTCGGTCGCGGTCCGCTCATTCCTCGTCTGTTCACTGCTCGCTGCCCTGCTCACGGGATGTTCCCGCGATCCCAACGTAAAGAAGCAGGAATATTTCAAGAGCGGCCAGGGTTACTTCGCCAAGGGCCAGTACCGCGAAGCGGAGATTCAGTATGCCAATGCGATCCTGATCGATTCGCGCTTCGCCGAGGCGCACTACCAGCTCGGCCAGACCTATCTCAAGCTGGGAGACACCGGCCACGCCTTCCAGGAACTGACCCGCGCCGTCGAACTTGCCCCCGATAATTATGGCGCCCACACTGATCTTGCGAACCTGCTGATCACGGTGCGCAGCCCCGACGGTTCTCCCGTTCCGGATTCTCTAAAGCAGGCCAAGATCCACCTCGACATTCTCCGCGAAAAACAGCCCAACACGGCTGACACTCGCGAGGCGTGGGCCAACTACTATGCGGCGCTGAACAATCTCGGGCCTGCCATGCAAGAGGCTCAGCAGGCCATCGTGCTCGATCCGGCGCGGTCTGAGTCTTACCTGATGCTCGCGCTTCTCCAGTTGCGCGCCAATCAACCCGACCAGGCCGAGACCAATTTCAAGAAAGCGACTGAAGTCGACCCGAAAGCCATGAACGCCCAACTGGCTCTGGGCGGCTTCTACCAGGCGCGCAACCGGCTGCCGGAAGCCGAACAGCAGTTCCGCCACGCAATCCAGATCGATGAAAAAAATCCCGGCCCCCGCGCCGCGCTGGTTCGACTGCTCATGCAGGAGGGCCAGCAAGAGGGCAAGAAAGATGAGATCGAGTCTTTCCTGAAGCAAACAAAAAAAGATATTCCCGACAACCCGGAAGCCTACCGCATGCTCGGCGATTTTTATTTCGCCACCGGCGATCTCGACAAGGCGACCGCCGAGTACGGTTCGCTTTATAGCGATCATCCCCATGACGCGCTGGTCAAGCGCAACTACATCCAGCTCCTGATTCTCAAAAACCGTCTCGACGAAGCCACGAAACTGAACGACGAAATTCTGAAATCTTCGCCCCGCGAGGCCGACGCCCTCATTTTCAAAGGCCAGATCCAGCTTCGCCAGAATAACGCGGCCGGCGCCGTCGACTCCCTGCAGAGCGCGCTGCTCAACGATCCCGACAACGCCGTCGCTCACTACCAGTTAGGGCTCGCCTTCGACCGCCAGAACAACGACGCCAGCGCCGAATCGCAGTGGCGCGAGGCGGTTCGCCTTCGTCCCGATCTCACCGACGCGCAACGCGCCCTGGCCACGGTGGAGCTGCGCCACGGCGACACCGATGCTCTTTTTCAAAGCGCGCAACAGATCATTTCCGTGCAGCCCCAGGCCCCCGATGGATTCCTCTACAAATGCATCGCCGAAATGGCCCGTCAGAAATATAGCGACGCCGAGCAGGACGCCGAACACGCCTTGTCGCTGGCTCCGCAGAGCCCGGCGTCTGATATTCAACTCGGCAACGTTCAACTGGTCCAGAAACACTATGCCGACGCCGAGAAGTACTATCAGCAGGCGCTCGACAAAGATCCGTCTTCTTCTGACGGCCTGAGCGGGCTGCTGAATACCTACATCGCACAAAAAGAATTCGACAAAGCCGTTGCCGCCGCCAACGCGCAGATCGCCAAGTCGCCCAACAACAGCAATTTTTACGATCTGCTCGGGACCGCGCTGTTTAACAGCAGAAAAGACCTTCCCGGCGCAGAGGTTGCGCTGCGCAAAGCCATCGAACTTGATAAGAACAACACCGACGCGCTTGAAAAGCTGGGCAAGGTGCAAATCCAGGCCGGCCACGCCGATGAGGCCCTCGCGCTTTATCAGCAGTCGATCAAAGACAATCCCCGCGAAGTGCGCTTCTACATCCTTGCCGGTGAACTGTATGAATCGAAGCCAGACTGGGATAAAGCCCGCGCCATGTACCAGCAGGCCCTCAGCATTCAACCCGACCAGCCGCTCGCCTCCAACAATCTCGCCTACGTGATGCTCGATCACGGCGGCAACGTTGACGTTGCCATGGCGATGGCGCAATCCGCGCGCCGCGCCCTGCCCGACTGGCCCAACGCCGCCGACACGCTGGGCTGGGCCTTCTATCGCAAAGGCGTCTACCAGTCGGCCATCAATCAGTTTCAGGAAGCGCTGCGCCTGTCGGAGAAAGACGGCGTGCCGGAAGATGGCACCATCCACTACCACCTCGGCATGGCCTATGAGAAAGCCAATCAAACGGCCCTCGCCCGCCAGCAACTGGAAAAAGCTCTGAAGCTCAGCCCCAACAACGAAGACGCAAAGAAAGCCTTGTCGGAATTGCGCGGCTAGGATGGGAGTGTGGAGCGGCGCCTTAGTGCAGCGTAATATGGGAAACCCTTATTATGGGTTAATGTGGGCTTTCGATTCGCGTTTAACCACCGAAATAAGGCCAACGGGTTAGCCCTCGGCCCTGGTCAACCTGCCTAACCGCTGAACTACAGATGACGGGAAACACGGACCACCCCCGCCGTCCCATGGTTTCCTTCGTGTGACTTCGTGTTCTTCGTGGTTGAGGATTTCGGTTACTGCATGCCCTGAATCTGCCAGTCTAGGCTGAGGCCTGCAGGGGTTCCCGTAGTTTCTTGAGAAGCATGGCGGGATTCCCTCACTCGACTTTTGGACGCCGCGCCGCGAGATAGGTTGCCCGGAAGGCTCAGTCGGCGGCGACGTCTTTGGGGCGCTCGGCTTCGCGCGCTTTGACGGCGCGGTTGGAGGGCAGTCCGGCATCGCGAATCTTGTAGAGCAGCGCGCGGTAGCTGATGCCCAGCGAGCGCGCCGCCTGCTTGCGGTTCCAGTGATGATTCTGCAGAACTTTCAGAATGACTTTACGCTCCAGCTCACGCACTGCCTGCTTGGTTAGGGCCTTGAGTGAGATCGGGCCGTCGAGCGGGATATCGGCGTTGAAGAAATCGGGCTCGCGCGGCGTGAGATCGGCAAGAATCACTTCTTCATTGCCCAGGATCACGTAGCGTTTGACCAGGTTCTCTAACTCGCGGACGTTGCCGGGCCAGTGATATTTGCGCAGCACCGTCATCATCTCGGTGGAGAGAGTCTTAGCGCGGCAATTGTATTTGCGGTTGTGATATTCCAGAAAATAGGTGACCAGGTCGGGAATGTCGGCGGCGCGCTCGCGCAGCGGCGGCAGATGCAGGTTCACCACGTTGATGCGATAGAACAGATCGGAACGGAAGGTGCCGTTCTCAATTTCCTGTTCGAGCTTGCGGTTGGTGGCGCAGACTACGCGCACTTCCACTTTTTTGTCTTCCTGCGCGCCGATGCGGCAGAACTGGCCGTCTTGTAAAAGCTGCAGCAATTTCGACTGCAGCGACATGTCAAGTTCAGAAATCTCGTCAAGAAACAGCGTGCCGCGGTGCGCCATTTCCACGCGTCCCGGTTTCATGCCAAAAGCGCCGGTGAAGGCTCCTTTTTCGTAGCCGAAAAGTTCGCTTTCAAGCAGCGTGCCCGGAATGGCCGGACAATTTACCTTCACCCATGGCCCGGTGCGCCATGGCGACGCGGCATGAATCATGCGCGCGATAATGTCTTTGCCGGTTCCGCTCTCGCCCTGAATGAGCACCGGAACATTGGCCGCCGCCAGCTTCGCCAGCCTCTCGCGCACCAGCTGCATGGCCTCGGTGCGGCCGAAAACGATGGTTGCCGGAGGCATTTCCCCCAGAGGCTGCACGAGTGTATTGACGCTGGTAGTGGTCATGGGCAAATCTCTACCGCAGGGGGGAAGTCCATTGGAGTGCACCCGGAGAGCCAAAGCCGGATGGTCCGCGAATACTGCCTGCAAACCTAACCTATGTGATTGAACAGTCGCAACTTACTAAAGAACCATTCGCTCGCGCGCCGGTCACCGGCGGGTGGTCACAACAGTAACATCGCAGGCCTGGCAGGGGGAAAACATTTTCACATGGCAGAACTATGTTTCCCATGGCATGGATTGCATAAGGCGGCGGAGAACGGAAACAACGTCGGTCAGCTCTCAGATGGCACGACTACCTTCGACTGTGCCGGCTTTCCGCCGCCGAGCACCATTGGAATCCGCCGGTCGCAACAGAGGACGCGAGAACTTCAGCCCCAGCAGATAATAGCCTTCGGCGGGGGTGTTGCGCAGGGCGCGGGCGCGCAGGTTGCGCGAAACTGGCGGCAGCACAGCCAGGGCCGCCGAAGGAGCGCTGGGAATCTCCAGCTGAATCTCGCTGCTCAGTGACAGAATCCTATGGACAGCAATGAGCATTCCGCCCGCGCTCACATTCAGGGCTGTAGCAAACTCCAGAAATTCATTGCCCTTGGCGTCACGGCTACGAACGAAGACGGGAATGGCCAGAGGAAGCCTTGACCACCGTCTGCGCTCGATCCCGGCTCTCGCTGCGGCCATGCACACATCTCCCGGAAAGCCCTTTGCTACGGGCGTTCGGTGCACCTCAGTGGCCAAATCTCCCGCAACGGCAGGCGTAACCCCGGCGAAACTGGCAACGCCGCCGCAGTTTTCACCCAGAAACCCGCACCTGCACGGGCATACACGGACGTTTATTCGCTTTTTGTTTTCCTGCGGGAAAACTGGCCCCAAGGGCGATCACAGCGGGAAAGTGCAAGCTTTTGCTACACTTGGGTAATTCCGTTGCATTTTTCGTTGACAAGCAGAACGAGCGTGGCTTACGATTTTTTTAGTCGGGCGATAGAACTTGACAAGTCAACTGCTGTTCCCTCCCCAGTAGTCTGTGATTCCTGATGGCCACCGCTCACAAGAATCCGTGTGCGCCGGATGATCCGGTTGCCGCCGCCGTTGCTGCCTCCGGAGACGCTTCTGATGCGGTTTCCCCGGCTGCGGACGCGCCGCATCCCGAGAATCTGCTGCAGGAATACAACGATCTGCGCGAGCGCTTTCAGCGGACCACCAATGCGCTTGCCTCAGCCGCGCACGACCTCAAGACTCCGCTCTCGATTCTGAACGGCTACGTCGAGTTACTGAGCAGCGAAAAACTTGGTCCGCTGAACGAGCGCCAGCGCGAAGTGCTGCGCGACATGCAGGCCAGCGGAAAACGTCTGCAGCAATTCATTCAGGATTTTCTGACTTTCAGCGCGCTCGAAACCGGCGGGCTGCGCATGCATTTCGCGCTGGGAAACATCAACGATTGTTTGTCGGAAGTTTGCCACCTGTGGTCGAACCGCTTTCAGGAAAAAGGCCTCGCGCTTTATTTTCTGGCCAACGACAAGCTGCCGGCCTTTCCGCTCGACGTGCCCAAACTGGAGCGCGTAGTTTCGAATCTTCTCGAGAACGCGTACAAATTCACGCCGCAAGGCGGCACCGTGTGGCTGCACGCCGAACCGCACATGTGGGACCGGCGCACCGCGGCCGTGCCTTCCGGCGCGGAGCGACGCCGCCAGAATCTGAGCCAGCCCAACGCCGTGAAGATCAGCGTGGCCGACACCGGCCCGGGGATTCCGCCGGAATTTCATCTGGAAGTTTTTGACGACTTCTTCCGCCTGCCCGGCACCGAAGCGCAAGAAGGAATGGGACTCGGGCTGGCGATTGCTCGCCGTCTGGTCCATGGCATGGGCGGCAAGATCTGGGTGGAAAGCGACCCGGGCGGCGGCTGCAAGTTTTCCTTTCTGATTCCGTATAAACCAGTCCCCGGCAAACCAGTCCCGGACAAGCCCACTGGCACGGCGGCCGGCAAAGGGAAGACCCGATGAAGCAGACCGCGAAAATCCTTCTGGTCGATGACGAGCCCGGCATGCTGCGCTACATCAAGACACTGCTGGAAGTCGACGACTACAAAGTCGAGACCGCGACCACCGGCGAAGAAGCCTTGCAGGCGGTGGAGAAAGGCCTGCAGCCCGACTTGGTGCTGCTCGACGTGTTGATGCCCGGTATCGACGGATTGCAGACGCTGGAGCAATTGCGCCAGATGCGTCCGGGCGTGAAAGTGGTGATGCTGTCGTGCGTCAGCGACACGCGCAAAGTTGTGCAGGCCATGAAGCTGGGCGCGCAGGACTACCTGACCAAACCGTTTCAGAAAGCAGAACTCGATGCCGTCCTCGACTTGAGCCTGGGCCAGGGCAAACAGACTTACAGCGGAGAAGTGGAAGAACTTGCTGACGATGTGTTCTTCATTGCCGCGAGCCCGGCGATGCGCAAGATCCGCTCGCAGGCTGCGCTGGTGGCGAACGTCGACATTCCCGTTCTTCTGCTGGGAGAGAGCGGAACCGGAAAAGAAGTTCTGGGGCGGCTGATTCACAAGCTTTCTCCGCGCGCCCATCGCACGTTTCTTAAAGTCAATTGCGCGGCCGTGCCGGCCGACCTGCTGGAAAGTGAACTCTTCGGCTACGAGCCTGGAGCCTTCACCGGCGCGACTCACGCCAAGCCGGGCAAGTTTGAGCTGTGCAACAAGGGCACTATTCTGCTTGACGAAATCGGCGAGATGCCGCCCGGGCTGCAAGCCAAACTTCTACATGTTTTGCAGGATCAGCAATTCTCGCGGCTGGGCAGCCGGTCGATGATCAGGGTCGATGTGCGCATTCTGGCGGCGACCAATATCAATATTCCCGAAGCGCTGGCTAACAAACGCCTGCGCGAGGATCTTTACTACCGGCTGAATGCATTCACCATGCATCTGCCGCCGCTGCGCGAGCGCAAGGAAGAGATTCCGATCCTGTTGAAGCATTCGATGTCGCGCATGGCGGAGCGTTACGCGCGCGCGCCCCTGCCGCTGTCGCCCGCGCTGCTGCAGGCTTGCCAGGAGCATTCCTGGCCGGGCAATCTGCGCGAGCTGAATAATTTTCTGAAGCGCTATCTCATTCTGGGCGACGAAACTCTCGCCATGGCGGAACTGGTGCCGCGCGACGACGGCACCGGCGGCGGCCGTGGAGATGGCAAGACCGGCGAAGCCGGAGGATTGAAATCGCTGGCGCGCACAGCGAAAGACGAAGCCGAAGCGCAGGCGATCACCCAGGCGCTGGAGCAGACGAACTGGAATCGCAAACAGGCGGCAGCGTTGCTGCAGATCAGTTATAAGGCGCTGTTGTACAAGATCCGCCAGTATGGAATTGCCGAAGCCAAGAGCCATCACAAACTATCGGCCGGGGCGTAGATGTTCGGCGCGGCGTACGCGGCATCCCACCGGGGCTAAAGCCCGACCTCGGAAAATCCGTCTGACGCGGCGCTGAAGCGCCGCTCTTCCACGGCACCGCACACACCTTCGGACCACCTTTGCATATCTTGGAACGCCACCACACGCCGCGCCTTCGTTTTGTGCAGCCGTAGTTTTGCGCAACGGTAGTTTTGGGTAACCCTGGTCTCGCACGACCGTGGTCCTGCGCGACCGTGGTCCTGCGCGCCCGTGGTTTGAACGACCGTGCTTCTTGAGCAACCGTGGAAGAGCGGCCCTTCAGGGCCGCGTTGCGAGCCGCACTGGATGGGGGCTTTAGCCCCCGTGGTCGCCTTCCGTGTCCCGTCCTGGGATTCGTATTTTCGGCTCTGTGACGAACATCACAATAGACCCGCGCCGCGCGACGCTACGATCGAACCCTTGGACTCACAACGCACGTTCTTCATCACGACCGTGACCTGGCAGCGCACTCCCATTTTTCGAGCCGACGTTAGAGCCAGACTCCTGATCGAAACCCTCCTCGACTACCGCGCGCAGAAAAAATATCTACTGCACGAGTTTGTCGTCATGCCGGATCACGTTCATATACTGCTCACGCCGTCTCCGGAGATGTCACTCGAGCGAGCCGTGCGATTCGTCAAGGGCGGATATTCCTATCGGCTTGGGCAGGAGGAGAAACTGAAGATTTGGCAACCGAGCTTTACCAATCATCGGATTCGAGACTCGAATGACTACCAGAGACATTGCGAATACATTCGTCTGAATCCGGTGCGCGCGCGATTCGTGGTCGAGGCGGCGCGATATCCCTATTCGTCCGCGAATCTCGCGTTTGGCTTGGATGGGGCGCCGCCGGGGCTAAAGCCCAACCTCGGAAAATCCGCCTGACGCGGCGCTGAAGCGCCGCTCTTCCACGGCACCGCACACCCTTCGGACCACCTTTGCATATCTTGGAACACGACCCCACGCCGCGCCTTCGTTTTGTGCAGCCGTAGTTTTGCGCGACCGTGCTTCCTGCTCGACCGTGGAAGAGCGGCCCTTTCAGGGCCGCGTTACGAGCCGCGCTGGATGAGGGCTTTTAAGCCCCGTGCGAGGGCCCCCGCTCTACGGAACCGTCAGCTGGATGGTTTGACTCTTCGAGTCAGTGCCGGCTGTGGCCGTGACGACCAGGGGGAAGGTGCCGGCGGGAGTTCCGCCGGCAGGAACCTGCGTGGTGGTGCCGGTGCACGAAGGCATCAGCAGGAGCATCGCAACCACCAGCCATAGCATGAGCCATGCGGCGATGCGCTTGCGGCGGCGATCGCCACCAGCGACGAGGCCCAGTAGCGCCAGTCCTGGAAGGGGAAACCAGAAGGCGTAGAAGCGGCCCATGAACAGTCCCGCCGTCTGAGGCAAAGGGATGGGCCGGGCCGTCGTGGTGATGTTCAAGGTAGTCGCGCCCGGGCTGCTGCCCTGCAGCGTCACCGAACTCGTGCTGAAGGCTGCGGTTGCACCGGTGGGCAGGCCGGTGACGGCGAGCGAAATATTGGTGCTGTAGACCGGATGCGGCGTGAGTTGCACCTGGTAGGTTGCCGTGTCTCCCGCGGCTGGGACCGAGTTGTTCAGCGGACTGATGCTCAGAGAGTAGTCCGACATAAGACCCGAGACTGTAGTCTGGGCGGGGGTGATGTTGTTGGCACTCGTCGCAGATACCGTTCCACCATTGAAAGTGGCTATCCCTCCCGTAGGCGTGGGACTGAGAACGATTGTGACCGTCGCCGTCGAGCCGGATTGCAGCGACGGGATGTTGCATGTCACGGTCGGTGTGGTCGACCCGCCGCTGCACGTTCCGGATGGAGCCGTGGCGGAAACAAAGGTCACGGGAACATAGGTGGAGCGAGCCGAAATGTCGTCCGTAACCTCGACCTCAGTCGCGAGGTCGGGGCCATTGTTGGTGATCGTGTAAGTGAACGTGGCCTGGTTCCCGGCGCTGATGTAAGTCTGGTTTGTTCCCAGCGTCAGCACACCTGTGATGGAAAGACTCGCGGCCGATCCTAGTTCAGTCACGAAAGAGTCGGTGCCGCCGTTGTAATCTCCGCCCTCGGCTTTGGGAAGCTGCTTGTCGAGCAGCAGATCGGTGGAGTTGGTGTCGCCCACGAGATAGATGGTGCCGTTCACGTCGACGGCGATGCCTGTGCCCTCATCGATGCCGCTTCCGCCGAAATAGTTCGCCCACGATCCAACCAGGTTCTGACCGGTGGCGGCGACGGTATTGAGCCGTGCCACGAAGGCGTCCTGGGTGCCGTTGAGCGTGCTCTGGATGTCGTTCGGATTGGGAAACACGGGAAAATTAGTGGATTTGGTCCATCCTGTCATCACGGCGCCGTCGGAGGCGTCTACGGTGAGGGCGAGGCCCGTCTCATTGCCGCTGCCGCCGAGGTACGAGAAATAATTCAGCACCAGGGCGGCGGGAGTCGAGGTTGGAGTCAGGTTGGCAAAACGGGCGACGAACGCATCCGAGGGCGCGGGGTTGGCAATCGTGGGACAGGTGCCGGAAGTCGGATTCACCGGCGTGTCGAGACAAAGCTGATAAGTGGCGGCAGTGATGGTGGGAATGATATCGGACGAATTGGTAGTGCCGACGATGAAGATGTTGGCAGCGCCCGTGTCGAAAGCAACCTGGGTGCTGGATTCATTTCCCGAACCCCCGAAATACGTCGACCACTGCAGTTGCGCCGCCTGCGTGAGGTTGGGATTGAGCTTGGCCACGAACGCATCCGAGTTCATCGGGTTGGTTTGGTTAGGCGTACAAACCTGCGGAAAAACGGGGGTGGCCGGTGGCTGCTGATCGAGACAGGCTTGGTAGGCATCAAGGATCGGGAAGTCGGTGTTCGGTGACGTGCCGCTGTAGGCGAAATTGGTCGTGCCGCTGAAGTAAATGTTGCCGGTGGTGTCGACGGCGATGCCACCGCCGGTGGCAACAGGCTTGGCGGTGTAGAAGCTGCCGCCGCCAAAATACGTGGAGTAGATGATGCTGCCGTCGCGCGGCGCGTTGGTATCGACCTCGGTCACAAAAAATTGGATAGCGTTGCGCGGAAGTTGCTGGTAGGGCAGTGGCTGCGGAAGGCTGGTTACGGGGAACTCCACGCCCTGGGCGTAGTCGCTGGGCTTCGTGGAAGTCGTGGTGCCGGTGACGAAAATGTCTCCCTTGGCATCGATGGTCATGCCACTGGCAATGTCGTCGCCGCTGCCGGAGAGATACGACGAATAGAGCAACTCCTGCGCGGTCGTCGCATTGTTGAGTTCGGTGACGAACACATGCTGGGTGCCGGTGCTGCCGGGTTCGGGCACGGTCTGGTAGCCCGTGATGGTGGTGGGAAAATTCGGCGAAGACGTAGTGCCGGCAACGAAAGGATCGCCCCCGCCGTCAACCCCGATGCCGGCCGGAGTATCCGTACCGCTGCCGCCGAGATAGGTCACATACTGCAGAGTGGCGCCGTTCGATCCGGCAGGCGGCGTGATCTTGGCGATGTACACGTTCTGCGTGCCGTGGAGCGTGAGCTGGTAAACACCGACCGCTGGCAGATTGGTGGACGTCGTCGAACCAGTGAGATAGATGTTGCCCGAGCCGTCGACCGCAACGGACTCGGATTGCTCATTGCCGCTGCCGCCGAAGTAAGTCGAAAACGAGAGGATGGGGTCGATCACGAGTTCGCGCGCGTGATCGTAGGGGCCGATCGCGAATCCGGCGCGGTTCTCCCCGCGCAGAACGAAGCGGCCCGCGACCTGTTGCCGGCGGCCGTCGATCTGCTGATAGACGCTCGGCGCCTCGAGGCGCACGCTGCCGCCCGCCGTTTCAATCACGAGCGCTCCGTCGCTGACACGAACTTGCTTCGCGCCGTCAAATTCCAGTTCGGCTTGCGCGGGATTGGCGCCGGGCGCGACCTGGAAATCGTATTCCAGATGATTTTGATTTCCGTAGAACAACAGATCGATTCCAGGGTAAACATTTTCATAGCGCACGCGCGCGAAGTGCGGAACGCCGCGCTGCCAGCGGGCGGGATCGTTGCCCACGAAGTAATTGCTGATCCCCGGTAATAGTTCGGAGCCGGCGAGACTGGCGTTCGGATTGGCTCCGGCGAGCTTCATCTGGAGCAGATCGAGGTGGGCAGCTTCCGGAGTCGACCCTGATTTCGAGCTTGGCTTCGAGCCTGAATCCGATGCGGCTGGCGATGAACTTTGCGAGCCCGAACGCTTCGTAATCACACTTCGAGAAGCCACGCTGAGAATCGCGCCCTGCGACCCGAGGAACAAACTGTACCCAGAGCCGCGCGCCACGAATCGAGCGCGCGCGTCGGATGGATCGAGATTGGCTTGTCCCTGATTTGGTTCGAACATCAGGGGCAATCCGGAGAAGATGCTGCGAGCCTGCGCTCCAAAAGACTGCGTTGCCGAAGTAGGAGTAGCCAGAGTATGACCGGCCAAAGACTGGTTTCGCAAAAGCCGACTGGGCAGAAGGTGACCGGAGGCGGCGATGGTTGCGACCGCACTCGCGAGCGATGGGCCCTGCGGCGCTTCAACGGCGAGACGGGAACGCGAACTCCCAGCGAGAACGTCGCCTTGCAGTAGCAGGCACCCGGCCGCCAGCAGAGCCAGACCCGCGGCCACGAAAATAACGCGAACTGCGGATGTTCCCCGGTCGGGGTTTCCCATCTCCTGGCGATAAGTCTCTTGGCGATCCGTCTGTTGGTGATCCGTCTCTTGGTGATCCATTTCTCGGCGATCTACCTTCACGCGTTCCTCCGATGCATTGCTTGGCTGCAATCGCTCTCCCGGCACAGGACGTTCCTCCGCGCCGACCGTTTTCCTGCTCAGATCATTTCCCTCAGATCGAATTGGAGACGGCGCACGAGCCCGTCCGAGCCTCGCGCCGGCGTACTTCCCTTGGCGAGCCCACCCGCGGCTTGCTGGTCACTGGAACTGGCGGAAAAATTAAATAACTACTTAAACATCTGACGGATAGACAAGTCAAGCCAGCCCACCCCGAGGCAGTGGCTCAGTTGGGATTTCTCAACTTAAGGTGTCATCCTGAGCGCAGCCGTTTTTCAGGCGAAGCGAAGGATCTCAGTCTTACCCAGCCTGAAGCGTCAGCCGAACCACACCACTACCCACCCCGCAGCTTGACGCGCGACCGAAACCTAGAACCACGAAGGACCCGAGTCACGACTAGGCCACTGTCACCCGCTCCAAGATTCCTCAGATGCCGGACCGCGTGAGGAAAGATGCCGCAGGGTGAGACATAAAATCGCAACCCGCTTCCCAAAACTGTTCCCACCCGCGGAACGGATTGACCGAATCAGTTCCAAAATCGATTTTCGTGTTGCAAAGTGCTGATATTTCTATACATTGAGGGCAGCGAGGACCCGTCGCGCCGGGCTGGCCTAGAGACTAGAGATTCGACGTTTAAAGATTCGGCACGTAAGGTGCGGCGTAAAGGCTTGGGGGCCGTGGGGTGGTTGCGGTTGCTTGAGAGTCAGTGTCTGTTGAATATCAGCGCTCGGGGACAGGCATGCAAGTGAATCCAGAGGAGCGGCGGACGATGCGGCGGTTTGACATGCGCCTGCCTGCGATCGTTCGCCTGGAAGGCGCCAGCGAGTTTCACACCGAGACGCAGAACGTGAGCGCGCGCGGAGTCTTTTTTTATCTCGACCGTGCCGTCTCTGCCGGAACCAAGCTGGAAGTGACGTTGACCTTTCCCCCGCACATCACACTTACCGACGCCGTGCGCGTGCGGTTCATGGCGCGCGTGATCCGCGTGGAGCATCCCCTGCCCTCCGCCCGCATCGGCACGGCTGCGCTGATTGAAGACTACGAATTTCTACGCTCCAGCGGTGGTCCCGATTTTCTCAGCGCGCTGCAGGCGGAAGTGAATTGAAGCGGAGCGGGCCTTGTAGTGATCGACGCTTCCGCAACATTGTCATTCTGGGCGGCGACGCAGGCGGCGTGAGGGACCGCACGTAGGCCGAAGGTTTCTGGGGCGTGGATGGGAACAGTTGCAGCGCATGCGCCGCGGTGTATGCGCGAAGGACGATCCCGATGGCGCTATTGCCGCCGCATGCGGATCGTAAGGTCCCTCGAAGGGCTTGCGCCCTTCTCAGGATGACAACTGGTCGGTTACTTTCCCTTGCCTAGCTCCTTCATCTGCTGGCGCAGGTTTTTGAAGCGGCGGACTAGCGTGCCGAGATAGAAGACGTGAATCACCCAGGTTGCGATGTAGGCGGCGAACAGAAATTTGATGCCGTTCATTGCGGGCTCCGGTGGCGCGGAAGGCTGACGCCGGCGGAAACTTCAGCTGTTCCCGCCAGAGACTGCATGGCGTAGGCCTCTTCCACTTCGCGGTGCAGAAGCTCAAGCCGGAACCGCGACCAGCAGACCAGAAATGCGAAGCAGAGAAACGCCAGCCAGCTCAGGAGAAGCACGTGAAGCATGCGCGGATCCATGGAACCGCCGCCGCCGATAACCGGCTGCGGATGCTGCGTGCGGAAAAACCAGATCGAAAAATAAACCAGCGGAACGTCGAGCGCGCCGAAAACGGCAAGGGCGGCGGCCAGCATCTGGGTCTGCGCGCTGTTTGAAAAGCGCCGCAGCACCAGATAACTGACGTAAATCAGCCACAGCACCAGCGTTGAGGTGAGGCGAATGTCTCCCGGCGCCCACCAGATGCCCCACACCGGCCGCGCCCAGATGGGTCCGGTGACGAGCACGATGGTGCAGAATACGACTCCCACTTCAGCCGTCGTGACGGCGAGCACGTCGAGAAGCTGGCCGGGGAACAACCATCCAATCACAAAATAAAACGCCGGAATCAGCACCACCGTGGTCGCGACGGCGCTGGGGCGCATGCCGGTTGGCAACATCTGCTGCACCGCGGGAATGAACGTTGCGATGACGCCGATCACGCCGATGGCGATTACGATCCATTTCGCCGCCGACTTGGTCGACGGTTTGCGGTTTACAAGGTATTCGATCGAGGCGATGAAGTTCACGAAGAATAAAAGAAACGCGGTCCACGCCGAAGGCACGTGATAGTAGATGATGCGGTAAACGTCGCCTTGCAGGGCGTCAGTGGGCGCGACGACCAGCGCTTCATAGAGCGCGGAGGCCAGAAGAACTGCGGTGACGATCGAGAGGATGGGGAAAAGTCTTTTCATTCCGGGCAAGTCATATTGCGGGTTTCGGGCCGCGCCCTTCGCTTCCGCGGAGACTCGTTTCCGCGGGCATCATCTGCGCGCGCGCATCATTCCGCATGCAGAATCGTTTCAAACAAGGCCAGACAAGCTGTAGTAAACACCACATCGTAGGTGAGAAGCAACACGATGTAGAAGTGCGCCGAGTCTTCTCCGGTAAGAATCGCGGTCGTGCCCGCGACCATGCCAAGCACGGCGGGAATGGAAACCGGAAACAGAAGAAGCGGCAGCATGATTTCGCGGGCGCGCGTGCGCACCGACATGGCAGCGAAGAATGTTCCATTCACCACCAGCGCCCAGGTTCCGAGGAGCGCGATGGGTATCAACTGCCAGGCCGGGCCCAGAACGTGCAGGTTGTAAAAAATGATGAAGAGAGGAGTCATGAGCGCTTCGAGGATGCTGACGAAAATAAAATTCCCCATCGCCTTGGCCAGAAACAACGCATTGGCGGGCGCGGGAGAAACACGGTAGGCATCGAGCACCTGATTGCGCAGTTCGCGGGCCCAGGTCTGGTTGAGCGCGACCACGGCTGCGAACAGAAATGCGACCCAGACCAGTCCTCCAACGATGTGGCGCGACTCTTCCGCCAGCGGATCGAAAGAGAAGACGAAGATCACGACGACCAGCAGCGAGAAAAACAGCATCGAGTTGAGCGCGTCTTTCGAGCGCCACTCCAAGCGGATATCTTTTTTCAGCGTGGCGAGGGTGACGGGCCAGAGGGTCATGCAAGGCTCCGGCGAGAATCTGGAGTCATCAATCTCAGACTGCGTGCACGCGACGCGAGTGGAACCCCGGACGCATTCGTCCGGGGAACTCGCCCGGCGGACGAATGCGTCCGCCGCTCCATGGGCTGAGATGGGCGTCTCACGAGATTGACTCCGTGCGGCTGACGATCTGCCCGGCCTGCATCCAGACGAATTCGTCAGCTGCGCCTTCGAGCAGCGCGGCCTGGTGCGTCACTACAAAAATTGTTTTTCCGGCGTCGCGCATGGACTTGAGCAGAGCCACCATGGCTTGCGCGGAGTGGATGTCGACGTTCGAGAACGGCTCATCGAGCAGCAGGATTTTGGGATCGTGCAGAATCGCTCGCGCCAGCGACATGCGCTGGCGCATTCCTTGCGAATATTGGCCGACTTGTCGAGTTAAGTCAGGGTCGAGTCCGACCGCCCTGATCACTTCTTCGCAGCGGCTGTCACCTTGAATGCCGTAGAGGCCGGCAAAGTAGCGCAGATTTTCCATCCCACTCATTTCGTCGTAAAGCAGCGACGGATGCGCCATGTAACCGATCTCGCGGCAGGCGGCTCGTGGAGTCTTGCCGAAGATCGTGATCTCGCCGCGCGTGGGGTCGGCGAGACCGGCAAGCGCGCGGAGCAGTGTAGTCTTCCCTGCTCCGTTGTCGCCCAGGATGGCGTGGAGCCGCCCCGCATCAAATTCCGCAGTCACGCCGCGCAACGCGGCAAACCGCCCGAACTGCTTGATGACATTGTGGGCGGCGATGGCAGGCGCAGCGGCTTCGGTCACGAGTATTGGAGGAGCGCGCGGAATCTTCGCGCAGGTTGAGTTTACAGGATGCGGGATCGCGGGATGCAGTTCGCCGGATCGCGATCTTGGGATGAAGGCTTCCGGAGTTTGAGCGTCGACTTCCCCCGCGGCAAGAAGTGCTGCGATGCAGGCCAGAGCGAAACCGTGGACGATCAGGGTGCGCAGTCCGAATTTCGAGGGGAAAAAATGACGCGATCCCGAGGCGGGGCGGGTCCTGTTAGAATCTGTCAGCAAACGTTTACTTAGCATGGGCATCGTGGCACCTTCTCTTAACCTTGGCGGACGAACTATACGGCGGCGAATCCGAGAGGTCGGTCGGAGATGAATTTCGTGGACGAGTATACTCCAAAACACTTTGAGCCGACCTCAAGCTCGCTGCCTGCATCGTTCAATCCGATGCCAGGGAACGAAATCAATAACCACGAAGGTCACGAAGGATCACGAAGGAAATCATGGCCCAGATTCCTTGGTGTGTGCCGCTCATGGTTGTCGGTTTTGCTTCGCCATCGCATTTTGCGGGCGTCGACAATCGGCCTGGCGTCGCTCGCTCTGTCCCTCGCTCTGCCGGTAGCGGCGCAGGATCATGTGCACATTCAAGTCGATGCCGGAGTGAAAGAAGGTCCGTATCTGCCGGTGTGGGCGTTGTTCGGCTACGACGAGCCCAACTACACCTACATGAAAGACGGGCGAAAGCTGCTGAGTGAACTGGCGTCGCTGAGCCCGGTTCCAGTGCAGGTGCGGGTGCATAATCTGCTGACCTCGGGCGATGGAGAAGCCGCGTTGAAGTGGGGATCGACGAACGCGTACACGGAAGACGCGCAGGGAAGCCCGCACTACGACTGGACGATTGTCGACCACATCTTCGATACGTTCGTGGAACGCAAGATGAAGCCGCTGGTAGAGATTGGATTCATGCCGGAGGCCATGTCGAGGAAACCGGAACCTTACCGGCATCACTGGGATCCGTCGCAGCCCTACGGGTCGATTTATACCGGATGGGCGCACCCGCCGCGCGATTACAAGAAATGGTCGGAACTGGTGTATCAGTGGGTGAGACACTGTGTGGCGAGGTATGGCGAAAGAGAAGTATCGAGCTGGTACTGGGAAGTCTGGAACGAGCCGGACGCGCCCTATTGGCAAGGGAGCGCGGAAGAGTATCAACAGCTGTACGACTACTCGGCGGAAGCTGTGAAGCGAGCGTTGCCCGCGATACGGATTGGGGGCCCGACCAGCACGGGTCCGGGCGCAGCGAAAGCGGCCGAGTTCCTGCGCGGCTTCCTCGAGCATGCGACGAGTGGAACGAACTATGCCACCGGCAAGAAAGGATCGCCGCTGGATTACATCACGTTTCATGCGAAGGGACGTCCGAAGGTCGTGAACGGACGTGTGCAGATGGGAAGCGAATTTCAATTGCGCGATGCGGAGCAAGGCTTTGAGATCGTAGAATCATTTCCAGAACTGAGGAAGCTGCCGGTCATAATTGGGGAATCGGACCCGGAGGGCTGCGCGGCCTGCTCGGTGAAGTACAACCCGCAGAATGACTATCGAAATGGCACGTTGTATGCGGCGTACACAGCGGCCACGCTCGCGCGCATTCGGGAACTCGCCGCGAAACACGGCATCAACCTGGTGGGAGCGGCTACGTGGGCATTCGAATTCGAAAATCAGCCCTACTTCGCGGGATTTCGCGACCTCTCTACGAATGGCGTCGACAAGCCCGTTCTGAATGTGTTTCGCATGTTCGGGCTGATGGAAGGCGACCAAGTAGGCGCCGTAAGCTCAGGAGCGGTGCCGCTCGACGACATGGTGGAAAACGGCGTGAAGCGTGCAGCCGATGTGAATGCGGTTGCGACAGCGCGCGACGATCTAATCAGCGTGCTTGCGTGGAACTATCACGACGATAATGTCGCGGCCACCGACGCGCAGGTTGCGATGGCAATCCGAGGTATTCCGAAGGGAGTGGGGAGGGTTCTCGTGCGGCGCTATGGTGTGGACCAGACGCATAGCAATTCTTACACGGTTTGGAAATCCATGGGATCGCCACAGTCGCCGACCCCAGAACAACAGACAGCACTCGAAAGAGCTGGCCAACTCGAGATGACGGGCTCTCCGGTGTGGGTCGACGCCAAAGGCGGACAGGTCGAAGTGAATTTTCCGCTGGAGCGCGAGTCCGTGACGCTAGTTCAGGTCAGCTGGTGAATGGGCTTGAGTACTTTGCCAGAGTGAATAAGTTTTCGACCCGAAGCGTTCACAATCCCTCCGCCATGTGGTGGTAGACGTCGTTCCAGCGAAGCTCTTTCTGAAACTGAGAGACAGTAGTCGTATTGTCGATAAGGAGAAATTCGATGCCGGCAAGATCAGCAAAAGACTCGAGGTGTTCAGATTTGAGCGCTCGACTAAGGGCGGTGTGATGAGATCCCCCGGCTAGAATCCATGCAGTCGCTGCGACCTTGAGGTTGGGCTCCGGAACCCAGACTCCGCGTGCAACAGGCAGTTTGATGAGATCGTGCTCGGGCGGAATCAGGTTCACTCGATTGACGATCAGCCGAAATCGATTTCCCAGATCAACCACCGTCGCGTTGACCGCTTTTCCGCTGTCAGCGGTGAAGACGAGTCGCACCGGATCGGCTTTTCCCCCGATCGATAAGGGATGAATTTCCGCAGATGGTATTTCCGCGCTGATGGAGGGACATATCTCAAGCATGTGGGCGCCCAGCACTTCTCCGGCGCCCTTGAGGTGATAGGTATAGTCCTCCATAAACGAAGAGCCGCCGGCAAGGCCTTGGCCCATAACTTTGACGGCGCGCACCAGTGCGGCGGTCTTCCAGTCTCCCTCTGCGGCGAAGCCGTATCCGTCGGCCATCAGGCGCTGCACGGCAATTCCGGGAAGTTGCGGAAGGCCATGCAGGTCTTCAAAGGTGTCGGTGAAAGCGCGCGCTCCGGTCTGTGCGAGAAAGTGACGTAAGCCGATCTCGATGCGAGCTGCATCCCGCAAAGACTGCCGATGGCAACCTCCTTCCCGCAAGGATTCGGCCACGCGGTAGGAATCATCGTACTCATCGGTGAGCTTATCCACCTCGGCGTCCGACACCTGCTGGGTGGAATCAACCAGATCTCCCACGCCGTATCCGTTCACGGAATAACACAACTTGATTTCAGCGCTGACCTTGTTCCCTTCTGTCACCGCGACGTTGCGCATGTTGTCGCCGAAACGGACGACCTTCAGTTGTTGCGCGTCGTGCCAGGCGCAGGCGGCGCGCAGCCATGCACCGGTCTCCGCTTGAACTTCGGGCTCTTGCCAGAAGCCAACGACGATCTTGCGCTTCAAATGCAGGCGAGCCCCGATGAAACCGAACTCACGGTCGCCGTGGGCAGACTGGTTCAGATTCATGAACTCCATATCGATCGTGGACCAGGGCAATTCCTGATTGAATTGGGTGTGCAGGTGGAGCAGCGGCCGGCGCAAAGATCGTAGGCCGGCAATCCACATGCGAGCGGGAGAAAAGGTGTGCATCCATGCAATCAGGGCGACGCATTTGTCGGAAGCGTCGGCTTCGAGGCATAACCGGCGAATCGACTCGCTATCAGTCATGACCGGCTTGGCGACAATCTTTACGGGAATATCATGCGAGGAGCCGAGCGCCTTGGCAATCGTGTCGGCGTGTTGTTGCACGGTCTTGAGCACTTCTGGTCCATATAGATGCTGACTCCCGGTGACGAACCAAGCTTCCATATCTCCAAAGTGAACCATGGCTGTTCTCCTGCAGCGGGGCGCAAGACATCACAACGCGAATCGACCCTCGATTCGCGTGGGTAAACGTTTGCCAAGATTGTACCCCGAAGAGCTCTCGAATGCACAGAACAGTGTTGCAAGAACCGGGGCTCTGATAAAATAGCTTGTTTGTTTCGGGAAGTTCTGTCGGCATCTTCATGGACATCCGAGAAATTGCGCGGAGAGCTAAGGTTTCAACCGCCACCGTATCGCGCGCCATTAACCGGGTGCCCACGGTGGACCCGCAACTTTCCAAGCGCGTTTGGAGGGTGGTAGATGAGCTGGGCTACTATCCCAACACACAGGCCAGAGCTCTGGTTTCGGGAAAAAGCCGGCTTTTCGGATTGATCGTTTCCGAGATTACAAATCCTTTTTTCCCAGAAATCGTCCAGACCTTCGAAAACCTGGCGGTAGAAAACAACTACGAAATCCTGATCACCTCAACAGTGCACGATCCCAAGAGGATGGAAATTTCCGTACGCCGCATGATCGAGCGGCGTGTCGACGGTGTGGCGATTCTAACGTTCGGCATGGAGGATACGCTGATCGAGCATCTTCGCTTTCGCAAGGTGCCGTTGGTATTCGTTGACGTCGGTCCCGACGCGCCGCGCGTAGTCAATATTCGAATCGACTACCAAAATGGGATTCGCCAGGCCGTGCAGCACCTTGCGGCTCTGCGGCACAAACGGATTGCATTTGTCACCGGACCCCTTCATCTGAAATCGGCCCTGGCCAGAAGAACGGCTTTCCAGCAAGCTATGGCGGAAATTGGTTTGCCTGCGGATCTGCTTGTAGAAGGAGATCACACACTAGAAGGCGGCAAGACTGCCCTGACCAAGTTGATCGCCTTGCGTCCGCGCCCTACGGCTGTTTTGTGCTCGAATGATATGACGGCTATCGGCGTGATTCGCGAAGCTTACGATCTTGACTTGCCGATCCCTTCGGAACTCTCGGTCATCGGTTTCGACGACATCCACCTGGCGCAATTTACGACGCCGCCACTGACCACGGTACAAATGTCCCAGAAAGAACTGGCGATGCTGGCCTTTCAGGCTCTGATCAGTGAAGTGGAGACGGACGCGCCCGGTCGTCGAGTCGACTATAAATTGGTGACGAGCCTTATATTGCGAGACTCCACCGCATTGGCCCCGGGCGAAGGCAGGAAATCTCCCCGCTAGAGCCGTTTTCGAATTTTCGAGGCGGATCGTTGCCTTTCGGAACGACGGGTCGGCAACTATTCGAGTTGCGACGCTTGCGGAAACGAATAGAAAACGATCTGTCCGGTTTCGAGAATTGCCAGGTGGCGATTATCGGGTGAAAGGGCAAAGGTTTGTACTGTGGGTAAGGGAACTGGAATTGTCACGCTCGTTACCCTCCTCCCGTTTTCAATGCGGTACACGCCCACGCGGAGAGATTTCAGATCGGAAGAATGGAAAGGTGATGAGTCGCCTAAGGCTTTCGTCAGTTCGGTAATGCCGACAGCGAAGAGATTGCCGCCGGAGGTTCCGCTGGCGGTGTGACCCTTTTCGGTAGATTGAGACTCTCCTTTCAAAACCAGTTTCCCGTCGGGACGTAACACTCGAAACCACTTCCCGTCTTCCATGCGACTGCACCCGGTGACAAAAAGCAGATTGGACGGCAAACTGGTCGCTTGCGGCCGACAAGAAGAGGTCACCTGGGCCAGTACTCGGCGCTGGCCTGTCCAGGTGTACTCGGCGATGCGCCAGCGATTCTTGCCGATGGTGGGGATGCGAATCTCTCCGTCCTCCGATAGGACCGGCGGAACATCGCGGGAAGATCGCATAACCGTGGCGAGACTGTGGAAATTCGAATCGAGCACTTTCACTTCCACGTCTTCCTCCGGCTCGCGGCCTTCGGCGTCGCGAAGCTCGCCGTGAATCTCTTCTGAGTGGCGCTCGCGGATAACGCCGACCGCCATGTACGAGCCTGAAGGAGAAACTGCAACGAAAGCGAGCGGAGCATTAAGAGGCAGCCTCTGCTGCACTTTCAAGGCGGAATCGTAGAGGCGCAGCTCCCCGCCCACATGAACCAGTACATGGTCGGGGCCGAGCGGCCACAGGTATTGGAACGCATCCTGAATGCGCCAATTGACGGACCGCAAAACTCTCTTGGTCGCCAAATCGATAAGTACTCCGCGCACAATATGAAGCTTGGGCAGGGTGATGTCAGCCGCGGTACGCGGGACCAGTACGTGCGGATTAAAAGTAAACAGCAACCGGTTGGATCCCAAATACGAAATCGTGTCGGCATGATCCAAGTCGTACATGGCTTGATCCGCGGATACAGTGAAGCCGAGCTGCTTGAGCGGCATCGTGGAGTCAGCGACGCTAGAGATGGTCTCGTCAGGGCTTGCGGTAAGCGCAAGACTGCAGGCGGGAGGAACGCAGATTTCGGCATCCTCGGCGGCGTCGACATCGCTGGGAGGATTGGGCGGTGCTGTCGCGGCGCCGGGCGCTAATTCAGCGGGGCTCGACCTTGGTGCTTCCGCTGTGACGCTAGGTACCAGGACCAGCCGGGAACCCGAGTCAAGCCGCAGATTGTGCTTTTCCGAAGTCAACACCGAGCTGCCTTCAGGGCCACTGCCTACGGTTAATTTCATGTCCGCGAGGCCGATGACCTGGCCGGGCATTACCGTCTGCGGGGGCTTGTGGCGGGGAGGCTCGAGGATGGCGGTTTGGGCCGCGGCCAGCATGCTCCTCATGCCGCCATCAAGGCTGAGCCCTACAGCTTCATTGAGCGGTTGGTTGTCCCGATCGCCAAAGAGACTCGATCCGCCGATCGGATCGGGCGCAAGCACGGCCGCAACCGTGAGCGGCAACGGCTTCATGTCGCGGCCTCCGCACTGGCCGCTCTCAAATAAGAAAGCGACCCCCGAGGACTTCGCGGTCTTCGACCGGGGAGTCTGGGCAACGATGCGACCTTTGAGAATTGCACCTTCGCGGAGCTTGCAAGCGGCATTGTTCCAGGCTAAGTCGACTTTGGCGTAGACCGGGTCGCCAATCCGGACGCGCCCGGCTTCGATCGACTTCACCAGTTCGGCTTGAATTGGGATGCGGTCTGTCGGCGGAGTTGCGCCTGCACCCGGAGCGCAGAAACTGAGCACGATAGTTGCAAGCGCAGCGAACCAGAAAACGGTGTGGGAGATGAAGCGCGCTGAAGGATGCGAGGAATTGCGGAGCCAGGGAACGTTCCGACGAGTCGTGCTGGGCGGATGCGGGAAAATCACCATGGCGGGGTCCAATGCCAACGATCCTATGACTCAAAGCGGCCTCATTATAGCTAATGCGAGAATACGTTTGCTGAAATCTATATCTTGGGGCAGTGGATTTTTCGTTCCCATTTCATTGGTTGCGCGCAGCCAGAGTCTGGACCAGATCCCCGAGTTGCTGAGCGCTGAAGTTGTTGCCGTCCAGATTGGCGGCCAGGCGTCCGTCGCGGCCAATGATGACGGTGTGAAAGGAGTGCACAAAAAGCGCTTCGTCCGGATAAAAAGACATATCGAATGACCGGCAGATTCGCTGAATGTCGGCGACCGGGCCCGTCAGGAAGTGCCAACTGTGCGCATCCGCTTTCCAGATGCGAGCATAACTGCTTAGTTCGGTCGGTTGATCGTGAATGGGGTCGATGACAACCGTCAGTAAGATGAGGTCTCGTCCTATGCGATTTTTGAATCGCCTTTGGAGAATCCCGAAATTATTTGATAGGCGCACACAATAATCGGGCCGAGGGCAGCGCGTATAGACGAATGTCATAGCCACGATCTTGCCGCGGAATTGAGACAGAGAAACAG
The DNA here is from genome assembly GCA_963739125.1 of uncultured Acidobacteriaceae bacterium. Classification (GTDB taxonomy): domain Bacteria; phylum Acidobacteriota; class Terriglobia; order Terriglobales; family Acidobacteriaceae; genus Sulfotelmatobacter. The sequence goes on from CAVTZD010000001.1 coordinate 300,253, forward strand.
AATTTCGATTCTGATCGGTCAGGTTGAAGTCGGGCGCCAGTTCGCCGGTGTGCAAAACATCCGCGGATGGCGGGTGGGCGCTGGATGCATTTTCGATCAGTTTCAGCCGCAAAGCTTCGGTTGGATCCAGCGCCAGACTCTCGAATGGCCGGACCTGTACGCCTTCAGCAAACGACGAATCTTTCTCGACAACTAGAGTGAATCCCACCATTGTGCCCGGCTGCAGCCCGTCCGGCAGAGAATCTTTCACGGGGAACGACATGACCATCGCGTCCATGTAACCGGGAATCTCTCTGCAGGAGACGGTGATCGTGCGGTGTGCGGAATCAATGGCCAGCAACATGCCGGTAACTTCGTGCTTCTGCCGGGCGGCAAAGGAAGTCCCTGCGAGGAAGAGTAGGCAGAGCAAAATCACGGCGAGCGTTTGAAGAGTCCGGTTACGATTCACGGCGCGGATGCCTCCTTTGGCTTGCTCAGCCCGGGTAACGACTGCGCTGCCGCCGAAGGGTTTGGTCCTCGCTGCGAACCTCCTAGTCGGAATGACGGGCGTTCTAATTTTTCATACTCCTTGGCAAATTCCTTAATCTCGAGAAACTGGTCAGGCGTGACGTTCGTGAAGTGCTGGGTCGTTTTGCTGGCCGGCCAATCGATTTCCAGATCAAGAATGTGTGCCGACTTCCCCAGTCCAATATGCTGCGTGAGTGGAGAGGCGCCGAAAGATCCTCCGCTGCCAACTGTTCGAAAAATGTTTCGCGGCGGCTGCCCTTTGTCTTGCACTGTAACCTTGATGCGCGCGCCAATGGCTGCGCGATTTGTCTTGACGCCGTCGAGGTGAAGGCTGATCCAGTCGTTGCCGTTGCCGGGATTTTCGAACAATCGAAACGCGTGGCTGTCGCCGGGCACCGCGCCGCCGACTTCTTCCAGCAGATCTTCATCTCCGTCGTTGTCGATGTCAGCGAAGGCGACGCCGTGCCCTTTATGAAGTTCTCCCGTGCCAGAGGATGCGGTCACATCAGTAAAGAACTTCCCCTCCTTATTGTGCAGCAGGACATTGGGCAACAGAGAAGCGTAACTGGGATTGCCGGTGCCGAGATAAATGTCGAGATAGCCATCGTTGTCGATATCGCCGAAGTTGGAGCCCATGGGCATGAACACGCGGTCGAGGCCGACTTCTGCCGTAACATCGCGGAAAGTCCCGTTGCCGAGATTCTTGTAGAGCTTGAGGGTCTCGGCATTCGGGGGAAGGCCGAGATAGCTGCGGACCGATTCGTCGACCGAGACGTAATAGCTGGTCACGAACAAGTCCGGCCATCCGTCATTGTCGTAATCGAAAAACCACGCGCCGAAACTCTGCCACGGCTTCTGCACTCCGGCTTCAAGAGCCACGTCGGTAAAGGTTCCGTCGTGATTGTTGTGGAAGAGGAAATTGTTGCCGTTGAGATTGGAAACGTAAAAATCAACATATCCGTCGTTATCGTAGTCGGCTGCAACCACGGCCTTGGTAAATGCGGCGCGATCGATCCCGGCTGTGTGCGAGATGTCTTCGAACGTGCCGTCGCCCTTGTTGCGGTAGAGATGGCTGGGTCCAGTTTCATTGCCGATGAAAAGATCTAGATAGCCGTCGTTGTCAATATCGGCCCACACGGCGGTTTGCGTTTGCATAGGCAGATCGAGGCCGCTGGCCGCGGTTACGTCCGTGAAAGTGCCGTTGCAGTTGTTGCGCAGCAGCGAGGGGCGCTGCGGAGATTCCCAGGCGCCGCGCAGAACGAAAATGTCGAGACAACCGTCGTTGTTATAGTCGGTCTGGATGAGATTCAACCCGCCAAGCTGGTCAGCTAACCCGGCTCGCGCTGTGCGATCGGAGAATGTCCCGTTGCCGTTGTTGTGGAAGTAGTGCATAGGGGCGCACTCCCCGTAGTCGGAGGTCACGATGTCGAACAGGCCGTTGCCCTCGAAATCGTCGACGATCAGGCCGCCAGACATCGAGTAGAGATTGATGCCTGCGGCCGGAGCGACGTCGACAAAGCGGCCGACATCCTCGGCTGAGTCAAAACTTGTGGGCGGAATCAGGTATTGGGCCGGGACGGCGTCGGGATATTCGCCTAACGTCATATAGGCCAGATTGAGAGCCCAGCGGACATCGAGCGCGTCCGGCTTGCGTTCCAAATACTTCAGCAGATAGTCGATGGCTTTTTGCGAGGACGCCGGTTTGGCAAAACTACGATTCACCCGCGGCGGAAAAATGCATTCCTCGCCGGGATGCCGGTAGATGTCGTTATCCATTTCAGATTTGTGCAGGTAGGCGATGCCGAGGACTTCCTCCAGTTCCGGCATAGCGCCGGGCAATTGCGCAGCCGCGATCTGGTAGGCCTCCTGCCACTGCTCGATAGACTTTTCCATCTCTCCTTCATAAGCGTAGATGTTGGCCAGCGCATAGTGCATTTGAATGATGTCGAGCGGGCGCCCGCCATGAGCGACGCCATCGGGATTGGCGGGATCCAGACTTTTGCGAATGCTGTCAATGACGGAGGCAAGAGATTGTGTCCGGATGTCGCACATCTCGCGCAGATTCCGATTCCATCCGTCGGGCTTGGGAAAATCGCGAAACGCGAGGTCAGCTTCCCCTTTGCCTCCGACGTTGGGGGCATAACGAATCGCGCCGGTTGCCGAGGAAGGCAGAATGCGGGCGGGAGCCGTGCTTTGCAGAGGCGCCGCTGCGGAACGAGGAATCATCTTGAGGATGGCGTAGCCCGAGTTGGTATGAACGACGCCGCTGATTTCTCCCACGCTCAGGCGCTGGACTGCGTCGCGAAGTTCAGGGCGCAAAGTTGCAGGATCGATGAGACCCATGGAACCGCCGTCAGAGGCGGTGGGATCAATCGACAGCTCTTTTGCCAAAGTAGCGAAATCTTCGCCGTTTTTCAGGCGATCGAGAACTCGATCCGCATGACTGGCCGAATCGACGACGATAATCAGTAGATTGACCGGCTGCGGAGCTGTGCTCTGCGCAGAAAGAAAAACCGATGCGCCAAGACAGAGGAGTAAGACGATCCAGGTGAAGATGCGCAACATTGCATTGAGTGAATGCGGGGCTAACGGAGCGTGGGCCCTACGAGTGCAATCCCGAGAAGAAAACCACCTGGGCATAAGGCGCCGATGCCTCGACCGTGCCAGCTTCGAGGCAGCAATTCGAAAAAACTATACCATCATTACGTGCAAAAATGCCGTAGGCCGATTGACAAACCTCCATTGAGTGATCTACTTTGCACGACAATGAGCAAACGATTACTCAATATTTGTCTCCCCGACTCCATTCGGAAGGATTTCAATCTGCGTGACCAGCCAACCAGCTCGATACTCCGATGGAATATCGGCCGGCGCTCCGCGCCGATGGGAGTCTGCTGATGGCTGTCGTTGCCGGGGTGGACTTTGGAACTCTCAGCGTCCGCGTTTCTCTGGTCGACAGCGAACGGGGGCTGCTGGAGTCGGCCGTTGCCGAATACCCGCTCCACCGCAAGCGCGAGGATCCCGAGTACGCGACGCAATCGCATGAAGATCATCTGCGGGCGCTGGTCGCCGCGACGCGCGAAGTCCTGAAAAAGGCCAATCTGCCGGGAGATAAAGTTGAGGCCATCGCTCTCGATACGACCGGCTCTTCCGTCATCCCGGTGGGCCGGAATCTTCAGCCGCTCGGTGAATACTATTTGTGGTGCGATCACCGCGCGAAGCAGGAAGCGGCTGAGATTACCGAGGCAGCTCACCGCGAGGGCCTTGAAGCCATTCGCTGGTGTGGCGGCGTTTATTCCTCCGAGTGGGGCTTTTCGAAACTCCTCCACTGGCTGCGCCACAATCCCGACAAGCGCGCCCAGTTTGTTTCTGCCTTCGAGCATTGCGACATGATAGCCGCCACTCTCTGCGGCATCACCGATGCGGAGAAGGTAAAGCGCAGCGTCTGCGCCATGGGCCACAAGTGGATGTGGAACGCAAAGCTTGGCGGATTGCCTCCCGAACAGTTCCTGACGAAGGTCGATCCGCTGCTGGAGGGCGTGCGCGAGAAACTGGAGGGTGAATACGCTACCTCCGATCAGATCGCGGGCCACCTTTCGCCCGAGTGGGCGGGCAAACTCGGCCTTAAAGCCGGCATCCCTATCCCTGTAGGCGCGTTTGATGCGCACTGGGACGCGATTGGCGCCGGCTGCCGCACCGATGACATCGTCAACGTCATTGGCACCTCGACCTGCATTATCGGGATCACGCCTTCGGCGAATCTGGTGCCGGGCGTGTGCGGCGTGGTGCAAGGAAGTGTTCATCCTCAACGCACGGGAATCGAAGCCGGACTCTCGGCTGTGGGAGACATCTTCAGCGCCATTGCGACAAGAGCCGGGACTGACGTGCAAAGCTTAAGCAAGCGACTGGAGACCTATCGCGCCGGCCAGACCGGCCTGCTCCGGCTCACGTGGGACAACGGCGACCGCACTGTGCTGGTAAACCCCAACCTCCGCGGAGCGACGCTCGGCTGGAACCTGCAGAGCACCGCCCAGGATGAGTTGTTCGCCGCGATCGAGGGAACCGCGCTGCATACTCGTGTGATCCTGGATCGGATGGAGGAGCATGGCGTGCACATTCGCCGCACCATCAACGCCGGCGGCATTCCGCAGAAAAATGACGTGCTGAACCGCGTGTATGCCAATGTGATGGGAAGGCCGGTGCCGGTTCCAAGCAAGAGCGTCACTAGCCTGGGGTCGGCAATTTTTGCTTTTCTGGCGGCGGGAACGTTCAAGACGGTGGAAGAGGCGCAGGACAAGATCTGCCCGCCAAACAAGATCTTTGAGCCTGAAAAATCGGAACAGCCGGTTTACGCTGAACTGTACGGGCTCTACAGCAAACTCTATTTCGCTCTGGGACAACCGGAAGGGGCTTTCGGCGATGTACTGCCGAAATTGATCCAGTTGGCCGGGCCACGACAGTAGTGTCGCTCTCGGAACAAAACTCCTGGCGCGGAGTAGGAGAACGAGGAATTCATGAAGATCCAGAATACGGCTCTGATGTGCACTCTGCTTCTCCTGGGCGTCACCCTGGCGGAGGCCAAGACGGAAGTAACTTCGCGGCCATTTGGAACCATGCCGGATGGAACCCCGGTCGAGATCTACACTCTGAAGGATTCAAGCATCGAAGCTCGAATCATGACCTATGGCGGGGTCATCGTCTCGCTGAAGGTCCCCGACCGAAGCGGCAAGCTTGCCGACGTGGTGCTCGGGATCGACGACCTCGCCGGCTATGTTTACAACTTCAATCACAAAGGCACCGCCTTCTTTGGCGCGCTGATCGGCCGCTATGCGAACCGCATCGGTCATGCCACGTTCGTGCTCGACGGGACAAAGTACGACCTGCCCAAGAACGATGGTGACAACTCGTTGCACGGCGGGCCGCACGGGTTCAATTACCAGGTTTGGAAGGGCCGCGCGATCAAGAATGGGGTTGAGTTGACGTATCTCAGCAAAGATGGAGAAGCCGGCTATCCCGGCAATCTGACCGCGGTAGTCCGCTACACGCTGGATGAAGGCAGTTTGCGGATTGAATATTCGGCGAAGACCGACAAGGATACCGTCCTTAACCTCACCAACCATTCCTATTTCAATCTCACTGGCCAGCCCACCTCCGACATTCTCGGACATCAGTTGACCTTGCATGCCTCCCGCTTCACGCCGGTCGACGCCACTTTGATTCCCACTGGAGAACTTCGTCCGGTGGCGTCAACACCCTTTGATTTCCTGAGGTCAACGGCGATTGGCGCACGCATCGGTGCCAATGACGAACAACTGCAACTTGGGCACGGCTACGACCACAACTGGGTGCTCGACACGAACGGCAAACTGGCCGAAGCGGCGGAACTGTACGAACCCAATTCCGGACGTGTGCTGCGCGTGCTCACCGATCAACCGGGTATTCAGTTCTACAGCGGCAACTTTCTGGATGGAACCGTCAAGGGAAAAGGCGGAGTTGCCTATCAGCACCGCACCGGATTATGTCTGGAGACGCAGCACTTTCCCGATTCCCCCAACCATCCGTCTTTTCCTTCCACGGAACTGAAGCCGGGGCAGACTTTTCACAGTGTGACGGTATTCGGTTTTTCCGTGCGCTAGCAAGGGCACATCACGAACCGGAGGATGCGAGTCTGAGTCTTGGAGGAACGCGATGCCCTTCCGAATTCATCGTCGGACATTTCTGGAAACGTCGCTGGCCACCGCGGCCGGAGCGTGGGTCGCACCCCTGTTTCCGGCTTGGGCGTCGCCCGCTGCCCGGCTCGCGACATTCGGGTACGGCGACGTGGAGTTGGCGGGCAGTCCTCTCCAGCAACAGTTTGACTATCTTCACAATCTGTTTCTGAATCTCGACGACGACCGCCTGCTCAAAGTGTTCCGCCAGAAAGCGGGAATGCAGGCTCCGGGCGAGGATATGGGCGGCTGGTACGACCTGACCGGATTTGATCTCGAGCACAACAATTTTCATGGCTTCGTGCCCGGTCATAGCTTTGGCCAGTATGTCTCAGCTCTGGCACGAAGTTATGGGGCCACGGGTTCCAAGCCAACTCAGGCGAAGGTTCAGCGGCTGGTGAAGGGTTACGCGGAAACGCTCGATGCCAAGGCGAGTTTCTTCGACGGTTACCGGCTGCCCGCTTACACCTACGACAAGATTTCCTGCGGATTAATCGATGCACATCAGTTCGCAGATGACCCCATCGCTTTGAAAGTGCACGAGCAGTTGACGCGGGCGGTTACGGCGTATCTGCCGGAAAAAGCGCTCTCCCGCGCGGAACAGCGCGCCCGTCCGCACAAGGATGAGTCTTATACCTGGGACGAAACCTACACGTTACCCGAGAATCTTTTCCTCGCGTACCAGCGCAGCGGGAAGATTTTCTATCGCGATATGGCCGAGCGTTTTCTCGAAGACTGTACTTACTTCGATCCGCTGGCGAGAGGAATCAACGTTCTATCGGGCGAACATGCCTACAGCCACGTCAACGCGTTCAGTTCGGCCATGCAGGCTTATTTGACCTTGGGGAGCGAGAAACACTTGCGCGCCGCCCGCAACGGCTTCGCCATGGTCACCCAACAAAGTTATGCCACCGGGGGTTGGGGGCCGAACGAGGGCCTGCTTGAGCCCGGCAAGGGGCTATTGGGAGACAGCCTGGAAAAAACCCATGCCAGTTTCGAAACCCCCTGCGGGGCCTACGCACATTTCAAGATCACCCGCTACCTGATGCTGGTCTCACGGGACTCCCGCTACGGCGACAGCATGGAACAAGTGCTCTACAACACCATTCTCGGGGCCAAGCCGATCCTGCCTGACGGCACGTCGTTCTACTACTCCGACTACGGTACGAACGGCCGTAAGGTTTACTACCGCGACAAATGGCCGTGCTGTTCGGGGACTTTCCCGCAACTGGCCGCCGATTATCACATCAGCATTTATCTGCGTTCGCCGCAGGGCGTCTATATCAACCTCTACGTACCTTCGAAACTTCGGTGGAAGGTTGGCACCGCCATGTGTGAACTTATGCAGGAGACAAAATATCCGCTGGACAACAAGATTCAGATGCGGATGTCGATGTCGCATCCGGCGGAGTACACCGTGTATCTGCGGATACCGGCCTGGGCTGAACAGACTCCAGTCGTAAGCGTGAACGGGCAACGCATCCGCGATTCAGTGCAACCAGGGAGTTTTGCTGCCATCCGCCGCACCTGGAAAAGCGATGATCGCATCGAGATGGAGTTGCCGATGCCGCTTCGTTTGGAGGCGGTGGATGCGCAGCATCCCAACCTGGTAGCGTTGTCACGCGGACCTCTGGTGCTGTGTGCCATGCAGGGCGTTCGCCCCGAATTCGGAAGAGCGGAATTGCTTCGGGCCCGGGAATCAAGCGGTCAAAGCGGAGATTGCGTCGCGCTAACAACAGACGGCACTCGGATCACCATGCGCCCCTTCATGAGCCTGGGCGATGAGAGCTACAACACATACGTTTCATTGAAAACCTAGCTCTTGCCTCCCCGCGGCATGGATGGGGGGCGGCTGGTGCGCGAGTGAGCAAACGTTTACTATACCCGCAACAAGATTCTTTCTATTCGAAAAAAGCGAGGGTCTGGTCATGATGAGACGCCGACAGTTTCTTCGCGCAGGTCTGGCGGGTGCCGGAGCGGCGCTTGCCTCCAAGTTGCCGTTTCCCCGGGCGTGGGCGCAATCCAACTCCACGGATGCCCGCATCGAAGTTCTCGTCGACGAACCTCTGGGGACCATTTCGCCGAATATCTACGGCCATTTCACCGAGAACCTGAGCGGAGTCGTGTATGACGGAATCTGGGTGGGCCCGAATTCCAAGGTGCCGAATGTGGATGGAATTCGCAAGGAACTCATCGACGAAATGCGAAAGATCAAAGCTCCCGTAGTGCGTTTTCCCGGTGGATGTTTCGCCGACAGTTACGACTGGAGAGACGGAATCGGGCCCGCCGACAAACGTCCGCGGCGAACCAACTTCTGGAATGGCGGGGAGGCGCCGGAAGCGCCCGCGTCTCACCGCTACGATCCGAATGAATTCGGCACCAACGAGTTTGTGCATTTCTGCAAGCTGATCGGCAGCGAACCCTACTTGGCTGCGAATCTTCGCAGTCTGCCCGCCGAAGAGTTTTACCGCTGGGTGGAATATTGCAACTCTCCCGCCGGCAGCACCACGCTGGCCGAAATGCGCGCTGCGGCCGGATTCAAAGACCCTTTCAACGTGCGCTTCTGGGGCGTGGGCAACGAATCGTGGGGCTGCGGAGGAAATTTCACGGCACAGGAATACGCGGTGGAATTCCGGCGGTTCACGACCTGGGTCCCGCGTTATGAATTGCGGTCGACGCCGGGGAGCCGCGAGGAATTGTCGTTCATCGCGTCCGGTCCGAATGTCGACGACTGGGAGTGGACGCGAGGCTTCTTCGAAGAGATGGTGCGCAAGGGGCGCTTCCAGTTGCGCAGCGTGTACGGCTGGGCGCTTCATCACTACGCGTGGAATCTGAGCCGCGGCCGCACGCGGGACTGGATCCAGGGCAAGGGCGATGCCCTCAAATTCGATGCGGTGGATTGGTATGAACTGCTGCGCGAAGGCGACCGCATGGAAGGGCTCATCGACGGCCACTGGGAGCTGATGGCCGAAAACGATCCCGAACATTGGGTGAAGCTCGTGGTCGATGAGTGGGGACCGTGGTACAGGCCGGGCAGCGAGGCGACACCAGGCGATCAATTGGAGCAGATGCCGACCCTGCGTGATGCCGTTTTCAGCGGCATGACGCTCGACACATTCAATCGCAACCCTGAAAAGATCGCGATGGCGAACTGCGCCCAGCTGATCAACTGCCTGAACAGCCTCTACCTGGCGCACGAAGATCGATTCGTGGTGACGCCAGTGGGTCACGTGTTTGCCATGTATGCGTCGCACCAGGGTGGGCAGGGACTGCGCACGGTCTTCTCCGCGCCAACAATTGAATACGACCGCGACGGCAAACCAGCATCGTTCTGGGGACTGAGAGGATCGGCATCGCTGCGCGAGAAGCAGTTAACACTGACGGCCGTCAATCCTCATGTGAGCGAAGCGCGAGACGGCCAGGTGATCGTGCGAGGCGCGAAAATCAAATCGGCTGCCGCGACAGTTTTGACCAACACTGACATCCGCGCGCACAACACTTTCGCGGACAAAGATGTAGTCGTGCCGCGGACTGAGACTGCCGAGATCAAAGACGGCGTGTTGCAGTTCCGTTTTCCTCCGGCATCGGTCACCAAGCTCGAAGTGCAGTTAATGTGAGGGACGGCGCTGACTGCGGAGCCTTTCGTGATCGACGCGAAGAAGCCAGGCCGTCTTGATTGATGAAGAATAAAACGATTCTGTTTGCGGTTCTGGCACTGGTAACGGGTGCAATATCATGCGGCGGTGGTGGCGGCAGTCCCAAACCGCCGCCCACGCCCACCGTCTTCAGCAATTACCACCTCACCGGTTCGACGAATCCCGTTCGTGATCCCAGCGTGATCCGCCAGAAGAATACCTATTACGCATTCAGCACCGACACCGGCGCTCCTGTCAGCGGCTCGTTGCCCATTCTGTGCTCGCCGGACCGCGTGGCCTGGAACTGGTGTGGCGCTGTATTCAGTCAGATTCCGCCGTGGGTGGCACAGGCTGTACCCGGAATACTGGGATTGTGGGCGCCTGACATCTCGTACTTCAACGGCCTCTATCACGTTTACTATGCCGGGTCCACGTTCGGGTCCAATACGTCCGTCATCGGATTGGCAACCAACACAACCCTCGACAGCACCGACCCCAACTATCAGTGGGTTGATCGCGGTCAAGTGCTGGCCTCGAACCCGAGCGACGACTTCAATGCGATCGATCCCAACATTCTTGTCGACACGGACGGCAGCGTCTGGATGACCTACGGAAGCTACTGGAGTGGCATCAAGCAGCGGCAAATCGATCCCATGACCGGCGGCTTGCTCAGCTCGAATCTCACGCTCTATTCGCTCGCCTACCGGCCCAATGTCCAATACGATCCCATCGAGGGTACGAGCCTGGTACACAAAGACAGCTACTATTACCTGTTCGCGTCGTTCGATAATTGCTGCGACGCGAATCCTTACATGGACACCTACCGCATCATGGTGGGGCGCGGTACCAGTCCCAATGGTCCGTTTGTCGACATCGATGGCACCAACATGATGCAAGGTGGGGGCACGCAGCTTCTGGCTGGCAATGACGTTACGTGGAGCGGGCCGGGAGGAGAAACTGTCTACCTGGACTCCGCGAATGGAGACGTCATCGTGTTCCATGCGATTCATTTGCCCGACGGCACGCCGTATTTATTCTGCAATGCCTTGACATGGAGCAACGGCTGGCCGCAGATTCAACCGTAGCGGATCTGTTCGCGACGGGCTTTGAGCGACTGGGCGAAGGCGCTGCTCGCCGTGTTTACGCATGAACACCATTTCGAGGTCCTAACGAAGAACTTATGTCCAAGAAATTTGCGGCAATTTTGAGCTTGGCAGGATTTGTTGTCGTGGTTTCCGCTTTCTGCGGCGCATCGGACCAGCGGTGGACGGCGCAGCACGCGAACGACTGGTACTCCCACCAACCCTGGCTCGTAGGAAGCAACTTCATTCCCAGCACCGCCATCAATCAGTTGGAGATGTGGCAAGCCGATACCTTTGACCTGCCCACGATCGATCGCGAACTCGGCTGGGCGCAATCTCTGGGCATGAATACCATGCGCGTTTTTCTGCATAACCTGCTGTGGCAGCAGGATCCGCAGGGCTTTCTGAAACGCATGGACCAGTTCCTGGCAGTGGCCGACAAGCATCATATTCGGATCATGTTCGTGCTTCTCGATTCGGTGTGGGACCCGAATCCACACCTCGGCAAGCAGCGCGCGCCTCGTCCGCATGTTCACAACTCAGGATGGGTGCAAGCACCGGGCGCGGCTGTACTGAAAGACGAGTCACGATGGAATCGGGAATTGGAGCCCTACATCGTGGGGGTGGTTGGACACTTCCGAGACGATAAGCGCGTTCTGATCTGGGATCTGATGAATGAACCGGACAACCCCAGCTCGCAATACAAAGACCAGGAACTGCCCAACAAAGCGGAAGTGGCTCTGCGACTCCTGAAACAGGAGTGGAAATGGGCTCGCAGCGCTCGTCCTTCGCAGCCTCTCACCAGCGGGGTGTGGATGGGGGATTGGTCCGGAGCAGGCATGAGCGAGATGACGCGCTTTCAACTTGAGAATTCTGACGTGATCACGTTTCATTGCTACGGTCCTCCTGACGACATGAGGAAGCGAATCGCTTCCCTGAGACCCTTGCACCGGCCGCTGATCTGCACGGAATACATGGCGCGTCCACTGGGAAGCACATTCGCTGCAATTCTCCCGATTCTGAAAGAGGATAGAATCGGCGCCTATAATTGGGGATTCGTCAGCGGCAAGACTCAGACTATCTATCCATGGGATTCCTGGGAGAAAACCTACACTGCAGAGCCGTCTTTGTGGTTTCATGACATCTTCCATCAGGATGGAACGCCCTACGATTCACGGGAAACGGACTTCATCCGCCAACTGACGCAAAGCGCACAGACAAAGACAAGTAAGTCGTAACGACCGCGTCACACCGGGAGCGTTGACAGAATTTTCGCCATGGAGCCGAGAATACATTGGGGCTGGCGTGTTGCGACTCGTGTCTTGCTGGTGGCGGCTCTGGGCGCCTCCCTGGCGGCGCAAGCGAAGACGGAGCCGGCTCAGACCGCACCGCCGCAAACTCCGGGCGTGGTTTCCACTGGTAGGGCTCACGCCGCAGTACTAGATAGTGAGAAACGTCCGATTACCGCCGGTGGATTTGTCGACGTCGGTCCGGTCATTTTCCAGGACGATTCCGAAAAGGCTGGCCTGTCGCGCTGGCGCCACGTGATGGGAACGCCGCAGGACACGTTCATCATCGAGACGGTCGGTTCGGGAGTGGCGCTGCTCGATTATGACAACGACGGCTGGCTCGATATCTATCTGGTCAACGGATCCACCTACGATGCCGTCTCGGGCAAGACCACTCCGCCGCACGCAGCGCTGTTTCACAACAATCACGACGGGACGTTTACCGACGTCGCCGAGAAGGCCGGAGTCACGAATGACCGTTGGGGTTTCGGCGTAGCGGTCGGAGACTACGACAACGACGGCTGGCCTGATTTGTACGTTACGAATTTCGGAAAGAATCGCCTCTACCGAAATAATCACGACGGCACCTTTACCGATGTGGCAGAGAAAGCCGGAGTTGCGCTGGGCAACTGGTCCACCGGGGCAACCTTTGGCGACTACGATGGCGACGGGCGATTAGACCTTTTCGTTCCCGGCTACGTGCACTATGACATGGAACACCCCCCTGTACCCGGCTCGCCGGTCGTAGCTTTTTCAACTTGTGAATTCCGCGGCGTGAAAGTAATGTGCGGACCCCGCGGACTGAAAGGCGAACCCGATCATCTCTTCCACAACAACGGAGACGGCACCTTTACCGATGTCAGCGCGAAGGCGGGGGTTGGCGATGCGAACGCATATTATGGGCTCACGGCGGTGTTTGCGGATGTGAACAACGACGGAAAGGTGGACCTCGCCGTCACCAACGATTCCACGCCTAATTATCTGTACATCAACAAGGGGGACGGCACTTTCGAAGACGCCAGCTATGCCTCAGGCTACGCACTGAATGAAAACGGGCAGGAGACGGCATCGATGGGAGTGGCCGTCGGCGACTACCTCAACAATGGCCTGCTCGACCTTTACAACACGGTCTTCTCCGACGACTACAACCCGTTGTATCGCAACGATGGCGGGGGAAATTTCACCGACGTGAGCAATCAGGCAGGAATTGCGGAAGTGACGATTCCATTTCTGGGGTGGGGCACGGGCTTCCTGGATTTCGACAATGACGGGTGGAAGGATCTCTTTGTGGCCAACGGGCACGTATATCCGGGTGTCGATAAAAGCGATTGGGGCACTACTTTTGCGGAGCGGCCGCTTCTGTTTCGCAATCTAGGGAACGGCAAGTTCGATGTTGTTCCGGCAGAGAAGGGTACCGGGCTGGCATTGTTGCTGACCGCGCGCGGTGCGGCCTTCGGCGATCTCTTTAACGATGGCAAGATCGATGTGGTGATCAATCAATTGGATAACACTCCGGTGTTGCTGCGGAATGTAAGCGCGGAGCACAATCACTGGGTGACGCTCAGCCTCGTGGGAGGAGCAAAGAGCCCGCGGGATGCGGTTGGAGCTTCTGTTTACCTGACGGCGGGTGGGATTCGGCAACGGGACGATGTGATCAGCGGCGGCAGCTATGAGTCCTCCAGCGACTTTCGCCTTCATTTCGGCTTGGGGAACGCTACCAAAATCGACAATGTGGAGATCCATTGGCCCAGCGGGACGGTGGAACACGTGAATCTGCCCAAAGTCGATTGTTTCTACAAGGTCGAGGAAGGAAAGGGAGCGGCCCAGATTCAGTCCAGGCGGAAATGACACTTGCGGGCGTCGAGGGCCTGACTTCCGGGCTCTGTTTTGTGTCCTCTTTTGGAAGTAATCGTTTACTCAGAATTGCGAGCGAGAGAGAAAATGACTTGACAGCCATAATTGATTCGTATTACATTCAGCGCGTTTCGGGGTGGGGAAAATTCACGCAACACCGAAAAGAACGGGTGTATTCGTTGCCCTGGGCACACTGCTAGTCCTCTCGGGACCTCTTTCCCTGTTTGGTCAAAATTCCGGCTTTGAGAAATCGTTTAACGAAGGCGCCCAGGCGATGCGCTCCAGCGACTGGAACGGCGCGGTCACTTCTTTCACCCGTGCCACCGAAATCCTGCCTGGTTCCGCAGAAGCTCACTTCAACCTGGGATTAGCTCGACTGCAGCAGGGCCAGCCTCGCGAAGCCATTCCAGCGTTCAAACGCGCCATCGAACTCTCGCCGAGACTCAAAGGAGCGCACCTGTTTCTCGGAGTGGCGCAGTATCGGCTCAATGACTACCCTGCCGCGATTACGAACCTGCGCCGAGAAACTCAGATTGATGTCGGGAATGCTAAAGCTCTGATGTGGCTGGGCGTGGCCCAGTTGGCGGCGGGCGACGCGGAAGCAGCTGCGGCCTCGCTTGACAAAGCAGCGCAGCTGGACCCGAGTGATGTGGATATCCTATACCACCGGGGGCGCGCTCACATGCTCGTTTCAAAAGAGAGCTACGAGCAGATGTACAAAGCAGATCCGAACTCGTGGAGGGTCCACCAGGCTCTGGCGCAGTCGTTCGTCGAAGCCGACCGCCTGGATGACGCAGTCCATGAGTGTCAGAATGCCCTGAATTTGCGGCCTACCGAGCCCGGACTGCACGAGGAACTCGGGGACATCTACTGGAATCAGAATCAGCTGGAGAAGGCGGAATTGGCGTTTCAAGATGAGCTGAAAGTAGACCCCGAGAGCGTCTCCTCGATGTACAAGCTGGCGGTCGTCAGTCTGGAGCGGGCGAAACCCGAGGTAGCCGTGTCGCTATTGAACCAGGTTTTGCAGCAGGCTCCGGCGTACCGCGACGCGCACTACCAAAAGGGACGGGCCGAGGCGCAGCTCGGCCAGGTGAACGACGCGATCACCGATTTCAAAGCCGAGGTAGCGATGGGAGATCGGGCCACACCAGAATCGGTGCGCCAGTCGTACTACCAGCTTGCCCAGCTTTACCGGAGAGCTCAGCAGCCGGAGGAGTCGAAAGCTGCGCTTGAGGCATTTCTTCGTTTGAAGGAAAAGGACGACGCGGCTCAGCAGCAGAAGCTGCAGGACAAAATGAGCCGGGCGGCCGAGGTTTCCCGGTAGGCTTTTTCTTTTGGGCTTGAAAGTAAACGTTTGCTGCACAACGCTTGTGCAGTATGAGTTTTCGGTTCGGAGGATGACAATGCAACGTCTGCAAGGTTTCGCGAATCGAGTATCCGCCAGCGGTCTTGTGCTCTTCATTGCGCTCTTCCTGTGGTCTCCCCTGCCAGCGGCCAGCTCAACCAAGGTTCCATCGCCGGCAATGTCGTCGATCCAACCGGCGCGATGGTCGCCGGCGCCAAGCTCAGCGCCAAAGGAGAATCGACGGGATCGGTCTATGAGGCCGTTTCCAGCAGCGCCGGGGCCTATCGGTTCCCCAACGTCAACATCGGAACTTATGACGTGACCGTGAGCGCCGTCGGGTTCAAAACCACGACACTGACCGGGGTTGTGGTGCAGGTCGCCACCACCTCCGCTTTGGATGTCAAGCTGACCACGGGCGCAATCAGCGAGAGCATCGTCGTGAACGCCGAGGCCCCTACGGTGCAATCCGAGAGTTCCGATATCGGGACGGTCGTCGGCACCAAGCAGATTCTGGATTTGCCTCTGGCCCTGGGCAGCACTGTTGAAGCCATGCGGTCGCCGGAAGCCTTTGTCTATCTGACCCCGGGAGCGGTAGGCCCCGGTTCGGATTCGGGCAACGGCGGAACCTTCGAATCCAAGATCAGCGGAGGTCAGAACTACGGGACCGAGGTGCTGCTGGATGGCGCCTCCATGACGCGATCTGAAAATGGTTCGTCGTTCGACGAGACCGCGCCGTCGGTGGACGCGCTAAGCGAGTTCAAAGTTATCACCTCGACCTTGCCCGCCGAGTTCGGCATGACGACGGGCGGAGTCGAGAGCTTCAACACTAAGGGTGGAACGAACAATTTCCACGGTGAGGCTTACGAGATCTTCCGCAATGAAGATCTCGACGCCAACACCTGGGGCAATGATTTTGCACTTTCACAGGGACAGCCCTACGCGACATATAGAACTCCCCTCGACAAACAGAACGACTACGGAGGGACGTTCGGCGGTCCCTTCAGAATTCCGCATGTCTATAACGGCAAGGACAAGACCTTCTTCTTCTTTTCATGGGAGCAATACCGGCAAAGCGTCGGTGGAACGCAGACCTCGACCGTGCCTACCCCTGCGGAACTGGGCGGCAACTTCACCGCAACCCTGGACACTGCAAGTGTCCTGGGCACAAACCCATGCGACGGTACCCCCATCTATCAAGGCGAAATCTTTGATCCGGCAACGACCAAGACTGTCGGCGGCGTGGAATGCAGAACCGCCTTCATGAACGAACCGGGAAGCACCGGCAACGTAATCCCCTCGGGCCGCTTTTCGCAAATAGGTAAGAATCTGCTGTTGTACTATCCAACTGCACAGAACAACAGTCTGGTGAACAACTACACATTCGGCTACAGCTATCCCATTCTCGATACCACCATGAGTTTCCGTATCGATCAAAATATCAGTTCGAAGAGTAAGGCATACTTCACCTACTCCTCGCGTAACAATGTCCGAACCTCAACGGTTCCGGAATGGGGCAACGCGGGAGGCGAAGGTCGAAACCAATTCTTCGGCACTCACTACATCCGCTTTGGCTACGATTACACGATCACTCCGTCCATGCTGAACCACCTGAGCCTTGGCTACAACCGCACCAACAGCAAGAACGTCGGAGCAGGAGTGGAGGTGGGGGGCGGCACGGATTGGGATTCGAAACTCGGCATCACCGGTGCAAGCGGTCCGATGTTTCCGGGAATTACGCCGGGAGAAGCCTCAACTGCCGGATACGGCGACAACGTGGATGGTGACACAATTGATAACGGATTCCGTTTCGCCGACACGCTCACTTGGATTCATGGCAGACACGACTTCAAGTTCGGATACGAACAGTGGTATCAGCAGTTTAACCCCCTGAACTTTCAGAACACGAGCGGGTCGTTCATCTTCGGCAGAGGGCAGACGGCCGGCACCGCCGCGACCAGCAACCTCAGCGGCAACGGAATTGCCAGCATGCTTCTTGGAGAACTCAACTCTTCCAATGTGACCGCTTACGCTAGCCAGCCACGATGGTTGCGCAGTTATTTTGCCGGCTTCGTGGAAGACAACGTCAAGGTCACTCCAACGCTCACATTGAACCTTGGCTTCCGGTACGACGTCGACGAGCCCGAGAGAGAAGCTCATGGCAACACTTCGAACATCAGTCTGACGGGATCTAATCCCGGAGCCGGGAATTTGCCTGGAGTGCTCGTATTCGCGGGCAAAGGAGCCGGGCGGAACGGAAATGTGAACCAGCGCTGGGCCAATATCTGGAAGAAGGACTTTGGTCCCCGCATCGGACTCGCCTGGGCTCCGGCTATGTTCAACAACAAGATGGTCTTTCGAGGGGGCTACGGCATCATCTACGGGAACCTGCAGTATGCCGACTTCGGTGGGTTTAACCGAACCGGATTCCAGGCCAATCCCGCCTTCAACAGTGTGAATGGTTTCGATCCAGCTTTCAAGATCGACGCGGGCTTGCCGGCGTTTCCTGCTCCGCCAAACCTCGATCCCACACAGCTGAACTTCGCTGGACCTCAGTACACCGATCCGTCATACGGTCGGCCTCCGATGTCCCAAAACTGGAGCGTGGAAGTACAGCGGGAACTCGCTCCTGACCTGATTGCGGATGTCGCGTACGTCGGGCAGCACTCCCAAGACTTGCGCTCGAATTACGACGCAGTGAATACTCTCAATCCAAAGTATTTTTCGATGGGAGCTTCCCTGCTTACGCCAATCGGATCGCAGACGGCGGTAGCTCCGCCCTATGCAGGATTCCCAACTTCGGCGATCGTGGCTCAGGCGCTCGTACCCTTTCCCCAATATTTCGGTTTCAACACGGATGGGCAGTTGGAGAATCTGGGTCAGTCCACCTACAACGCGCTGGAAGCTCAGTTGACCCGCCGTTTCCGCAACGGGCTTAACCTGATGGCTTCCTATACATGGTCGAAAACCTTGACGGATGCCGACTCTGCACTGCCCTATTTTGCGACCCTGCATCAGGGCGGCGCCCCGCAGAACGTTTTCGACAAGCGGGGCGACAAGGCGATCAGCAACCAGGATCTCCCCCAGAACTTCGTGCTCAGCTACGTCTATGAGCTTCCGTTTGGAAAGAGCAAGAAGTTCCTCAACGGGAGCAAACTCCTGGATCGCGTGGTTGGCGGGTGGTCGGTCAGCGGCATCCAGCGCTACGAGAGCGGCCAGCCGCTTGGCTTCGCCTGCGCCACCGGAGTTCCTGCTTATGCGGATTGCATTCGCTACAATCAGGTTCCCGGGAGCCGTATCTTCAGTTCGGCCTGGAACGGCGGACACTTCGTCCCGGTCACGGCAGCCACTGCGGCGGCCGGTGGCATTCCGATTTTCAACCCAGTCGACACCCTTGCCGGCGCCACCAGTCCGGCTTTCGACGATCCAAACTCCGCCACCAATCTTGCGGCGCGGGGGACCTATGCATTCGGAACTCTAGCACGCGTCGACGGGGCTATACGAATGGGCCCCTACCTTAGTGAAGACTTCAATCTTCTGAAACGAACAAAGATAACGGAGAGCAGCGACGTCTTGCTTCAAGTGAACTTCCTGAACGCATTTAATCGTCACATCTGGAACAGGCCGGGCGATCTCAACCCGAACGATGGAGCCGCATTTGGGCTTATCAACTACAACACCTACTCCACCACGGGCGGTGGCGGCTACCTGCTCTTTCCAAGACGAATCCAGCTGCAACTCAAATACGAGTTCTAGTTGCAGTTTGGGTTCGCGTGAACTCGAAGGCCGTCGCTTCGGCGGCGGCCTTTTTCTTTTAGCAGAACGCACTTGGACGACCGTCGCCTTGGCTGTGGGTATTAAACTGAGAAAGTGGTGATCACGTTTCGCGGCAGATTCTCGGGCGCCAGCAGAAACACTCTGAGGCTTCTCGGTTGCGCGGGGCTACTTTTCGCTCCATGTGCCGGACAGGCCGCTCATCCAGCAGACTCGCCTACCAGGCCCCCCGCAAACTCCGCGTCACAGCCCTCGGCCGCGGTTCCAGGAACATTCGTCGACGTCGCGGAGAAGGCCGGGATTCACTTCCAGCAAAAGGCGTCGAAAACATCCAGGAAATATCTGCTCGAAACCATGGGGTCGGGCGTCGCCGTTTTCGACTATGACAACGACGGCCGTCTCGACATTTTCCTCGCCAATGGAGCGCACATTGACGACCCCATGCCCAAGGGCGCGATTCCGCAGAAAGATGGTCCTGCCTATTGGAACCGACTCTACCATCAAAAACCGGATGGAACTTTTGAGGATGTAACCGTAAAAGCTGGACTGCAAGGAACCGGGTACTCCACGGGCGTGGCGGTCGGCGATTACGACAACGATGGCTACGACGATCTGTTCGTCGCAGGCTACGGCCACAGCACGCTCTACCACAATAACGGCGATGGAACGTTTACCGACGTGACAGCCAGCGCCGGCGTGGGCGGATCGGGCTGGGCGACGAGCGCCGCCTGGGTCGACTACGACAACGACGGTCGTCTCGACCTGGTCGTGGCTCGATACATGGTCTGGGATTTCGACGACATTTACTGCGGGCATCGGGAAGAAGGCTTTCGTTCCTACTGCCATCCGGATCTTTTCAAGCCAATTTCCGTCTTGCTGTATCACAACGATGGCAACGGCAAGTTCACCGAAGTCTCGGCGAAGGCTGGAATCGACAAGCCCGGCAAAGGTCTGGGGCTGGCGATTGCCGATTATGACCATGACGGGTGGATGGACATTTTTCTGGCGAACGACTCGATTCCCGAGTATCTGTTCCACAACAAGGGAAATGGAACGTTCGAAGAGGTTGCTTTGCCCTCCGGGGCCGCGCTCGACGGCGGCGGAGCTACCTTCGCGGGAATGGGTGTGGATTTCGAGGATTATAATAACGACGGCTGGCCCGATGTGATCATCACCGACCTGGCCAATCAGAAGTACGCTCTTTACGCCAACGCGGGCGACGGTAACTTCGATTACACGACGCTGACGACAGGGTTGGGCGCGATCAGCTTGCTGCATTCGGGATGGGGCGTCCGCTTCGTCGACTACGATAACGACGGATGGAAAGATCTCTTCATCGTGCAGTCGCATGTGATGGACACCATCCAGGTGAACGAGCCCCATCTTCGGTATCGGGAACCGCCGCTGTTGCTCTGGAATGACCGGGGGAAGCGGTTTGTCGATGTTTCCGCTGAGTCGGGAGAAATATTCCACGAGCAATGGGCATCTCGCAGCATGGCCGTCGGCGATCTCGATAACGATGGCCGGGTCGATATGGTGGTGAATTCACTCGACGGCCCCGCCCACGTTCTGCACAACGAGACGCAGACAGCGAATCATTGGATTACCTTCAACCTAGTCGGCGTAAAGAGCAATCGCGACGGGATTGGCGCCCAAATCAAAATTTCGACCCCGGCTGGAAATCAGTATGCGACCGTGACCACCGCGAGCAGCTACCAGTCTTCCAGCGACAAGCGCGTACATTTCGGTCTGGGGCCGGCGACGTCGGTGGCGCGGGTAGAGATTCGCTGGCCTAGCGCCGCAAAGCAAGTGTTGTCAGACGTGAAGGCGGATCAGATCCTGACGGTAACGGAACAGAACTCTCCGCTCAATTAGGAAACGGATGATGGGGCGAGCGCTCGGAGCACTGACACTCCTGGTTGCAACGATATTTCCGCTGCCAATCTGCGCTCAGAGCGCCGCCTGCCAGTCGGCCCTGGAAATGTTTCAGCAGCACCACTGGGCCGATGCCGCCACTGGCTTTGAGATTTGCGAAAGGCAGAACCCACAAAAAACCGATGCGCTTCTGTTTGAGGGTAAGGCGCTGGTCAACCTTCAGCAATTTGAGAATGCCGGAATCGCGCTGCGAACCTACGCAAAGTCGCATCCGCAATCGGTCGACGCCGCTTACCTGCTGGCCTACATTGCTTTCCGCGAGGACAAGCCGACAGACTCCCTGCGTCTGTTTTCCGATGCGGCAAAACTAAGCCCTCCCACGGCAAACGACTTGAAGATCGCCGCTCTGGATTACGTTTTGCTCACCCAATATGATGACGCGGCGCACTATCTGGAATTGTCACTGCAAATGAATCCCGATGACCTGGAGGCTCGTTATCACCTCGGGCGAGTCCGTTATCAGCAAAACCAATTCGATTTGGCGATCACCGCCTTTCGGGAAGTAATCAAGCGCGACCCGGGGAATGTGAAAGCGCTCGACAACTTGGGGCTGAGTCTTGAGGCCAAGAATCAAGTGGACGCGGCCACCGCGGCCTACAAGCGGGCGATCGAACTGGATCAGGCAGCCACGTCTCATTCCGAGCAGCCTTACCTGAACCTGGGCGCGCTGTTGTCGAAATCGAATCGTTCTAACGACGCCATTCCACTGTTGACACGGGCAGCGGAGATCGCTCCCAGTGAGTTCAAAGTGCGTTATGAGCTGGCGAAAGCCTATTTCGACTCCACACAATGGGCGCCCGCTGGCCAGCAAGCCGAAGCAGCGGTGAAATTGACTCCCAAAGACAGCACCGCGCATTACCTGCTCGGCCGCATTTATCAGCGTCTGGGGCGGAAGGAACTGGCGAATCAGGAATTTCAAACCACCGCTCAACTAATCAGAGAAAAGGACGCGAACTCACAAAGCGGAATGGCGTCTGGCGCGAGTTCGCGTTGACGGCTGCAAGCTCATCTATGTCTTCGCGCAGATCGTGCAAGTCGATCAGCAATGTTTTGCGGCACATCTTGGTGGTGTTCTGCCTCGCTCTGCTGGCGACCTTCTGTTTCTTTCCCGCCTCGTTCGCCTTGGCGCAAAACCCGTCCGCAACTCCGCGGGTTCCTACAGTGCGGGAAGCGGCTGCAGCAGTCGAGACGGGCGACCTCTTGCGGGCGGAAAGCGAATTGCACACGATCTTGCAGGCTGATCCGACCGATGTGCACGCCTTGAATCTTCTGGCCATCATTCGAGCACAGCAAAAACGCAACGCTGAGGCCGAGGCCCTGTTCAAGCAAGCTATGACGATTCAGCCGGATTTCGCAGGCCCTTACTCGGGCCTGGGCTTGCTGTACGCACAACTGGGAAACAATGATCTGGCGATTCCCGCTTTGCAGGAATCGCTGCGGCTCGATCCCGGCAGAAAAGACGCTGAGGCCGTTCTGATCAGTATTTGGCGGCGCGAAGCTCATGACGCGGCCGAACACAATGAGTCGGAAAAGGCTCTCGCCCTGCTCATCAACGCGCGCAAACTCAAGCCTGCGGACGCCGATGTGCAATATGAATTCGCTATGGTCGCGCTCAGGATGTCCCTTTTTGCAGACTCGATCGGCGCTTTCAACCGGGCACTGAAGTTGCGGCCAGACGATGGTCCCGCACTCTACGGACTAGGACGCGCCGAAATGTCCGTCTCCAGATTTGACGAAGCTCAGCAGGCCTTCGCACGCTATGTTCAGCTCCGCCCAGCCGATGCGTCGGGCCACTATGCCCTGGGTTTTACTCTGCGGGCGCTTCAAAAAACGCCGAACGCGCGCACGGAGTTTGAGAAATCGATCGCCTTGCAGCCGCTGCAAACCGAATCATACTTTCAACTGGGATTGATACAACTGGAAGCGGGAGATCCCGGCCCAGCCGCGCAGAAGTTCGACCAGGTTCTCACTCGTGCCCCTCAGCATGCGGGAGCGCTTACCGGGATGGGGCGTGTAAAGTTTGAGGAAAAACAATACGCTGAAGCTGCTGCATTCTTCGAAAAAGCAATCGCAGCAAATGCTGGTCTGCGTGAAGCGCATTATTATCTGGGGCTAGCTTACGCACGCCTCGGCCGAAAGGAAGACTCGGAGAAAGAATTTCAGACTGCCAGCCGAATCGAACACGACGAGGTGGAGAAGCATCAGACCGTGCTAAAGATCGTTGATGTGGATCAGGCGGACATGGATCAGCCACCAGCGGCGGGAACGAAACCGAATGAGTGAGCGCGTTCCCAAACCCAGCGTCCGTTAGCCAAGTTAGCGGATGTTCAAATCAGCGTAGTGGGCGAAGGTGGAGAGCGCTACCTGGTCGTCCCCGGGTATGTAGAAGCCAAACTTGCCTAGGCTGAGATCAACGCCGGGCTGTGTCCAGCGATCAACGACGTTCCAACTGTCACCTTGCCTGATCTGGTGGACGATTTCCGTGGGGCTGACACGGATGTGGAACATGCGGAAGCTTTTCTTGTCGCCTTTATCGGGAACTATGATCTCGTCAGTTTTCTGCCCGTTGCGAACGACAGTGCGGTAGAAATTCTTTTCGTCCATTTGGAAGAGGACGTAGCTTTTGGGGTCGCTGAAGTTGAACACCCATTGCAGGAGGTGTCCCTTGACAGGCATCGCGGAGAAAACAAACGTGCCCGACGCAGGAACGACATCGTATAGGACGAAATCTCCCCCTTTGCGAATGTAAGAATCTTTCTCCTGCCTCCAGGCGCCTGGGTCGTCCCACTTCGACATACCAGTCGGGGCGAGTGACAAATCCAAAGTCTTGGTCCGACCGGCCGCGACCTCGAGCGTGGTCGAGCGCGTGAACCTTTCGGCCGTGCGTGCGGTAAGAGTATAGGTACCCGGCGCAAGACTTAGCGGGACTCCACTACTAACTATTTTCAGAAGGTCACCCTTCGCAACCGCAACCGTAGCATCTGCGGGCGTGAAAGTGATTCTCAACTCGCCGGGAGCGGCTTCCAGCGCAGCATCCGCAGCACCAAGAGAGATGGTCCCACCCCCAACGAAGTGCTCCTTCAACTGCCGAGGCTTGAATCCCTGTTTGCGCAGTTCGACAGTATGGTCTCCGGGATTGACGGTGGAGACCGAGAGCGTGCCATCGTGCTGAATCGAGCCAATAGGAGTTTGATCGACGAGAACCGTGGTGTCGGGAGCCCCTCCCTGGATGGCTAGAGATGCCAGCCTTGCCCCCGGGCGGGACTGCGGCTGTAGGGTCTCCGGTTGGAGATGGAAGATAAGGCTAGCCTGTTCACCCTTGCGAATGCGAATCCTCTGCTGCGGAGGATCCTGAAAGCCACTCTTGGAAACTTGTACAACGTAATCCTTGACCTCGATATTCGGCAGACGCAACTGGCCGCCCTGAGTAAGTTGCGGTTGAAGTTTTCCGTTGAGAAAAATTCTTGCGTCGTCTTGACCGGCAACGATAAGGAGCGAACCCAGATTGCGACCCGGCTCGGCGGGTAGTTGAACATTAGGCTTGACTTTGCCGGAGGCGGAGTCGTCAGAAGCACTCAAAGCGGGCACAGGCGATTCAGTGGCTGTTTGCGCGGGGGCAGAGACGGCCGGCGCGGAGACAACTGGAACAGAGACGCCCGGGACAGAAACTGTAGGGGCGGCTGATTGCGTCTTGCCGACTGCCGGAGCGTAATGCCTTCGCGTGAAGAAAAAAGTCGTCGCGATCAGGACTATCGCCGCCGCGGAGACGAAGACGAAGATCGCCTTTGTAGCGTTCGTACTTGCGGCCCGCTGAGGGCGGGATGGCAGGGACGTGACTTTCGCCGCCGGTGTGGGAGGCTCGGAAGCTGGAATAGTGGCGGCTGATGGGGGAGTCAGCTGCGACTCTGGCGGAGTGGCGGGGTCTTTGACCGCCGGCACAATATTAGACGGAACATTGCTCGCACGAACTGAGCCGGGCGGAACTTTGTTGATCAGAGGCGTGGCTGAAGAAACAGCGGCTGGGGGAGGAGCGGCGATCGCAACGTTCCGAGTCGGAACTGAGCTCGGTGGAACCGGGCTTGGCAAAACAGCTTCTGCCTTGGTCTGATTTTCCGCGGTCCGACTCGGCGGGGCCTGGCTCGCAAAAACCCGGCTGGTCTGGCTGACTGAAGCCTCCGAAGCGCCGGCGCGCGGGACGTGAAAAATGACGGTCGCGCCTTTGCTCTGCGGCGACGCAGTCGAACTCTCCTCCGGGACAAATCCCAGCCGGTGCAGAAGGCGATTGGCGACGGATAGGATTTCTCCATCCGTCCAATACTTGGCGGCCATCGCTTGGATGCGCTCGGCTAAAGCTTGTTTAGCTGCAACGTCGGCGGCCGTATCGATTTCAAGCTCTATGCGCCGCAGGTCTTCCACGTCGCCGCGGCGGGCCTGGCGCCGCCGAGCGGCTTGGTCGCGCTGGATTGCATCGTGAACCTGAAGCAACTTAGGGTCGTCGGGATGAACGGCCAATCCTTCTGCAACCCAGGCCAACGCGGCGAATAAATCGCCGGAGGACTGCAGCTTGCGCGCTCGCTCAACCCAATCCTCCACCGAGCTTGTTTTTTTCTGCTCTACGATTCGGCCGCGGATCGTGTTCGCCGTGGGATGTGCAGGATTCAACTTGAGCGCCTGATTGGTCAGCGTCTCGGCTTCCAGCCAATCCGTCTCCACCATGGACTGTGCGTGCTCAACCAAAGCATTGGCCAGGATGGCCCGGGCGAGAGAATTATTTTTATCCAGCTCGTAGGCTTTGCGCAGCAACTGAATTGCTTCGGCGGATTTCTGCTGCGCGAAAAATTCCTGGCTTTCAGTGATGAGCCGCTGGGCTTCAGAATTACGCTTGACGCCATCCTGGGCGAGTTTTTCCAGCGCAGACAACTCCGCGTCGTTGGGGAACTGAGCGGCTACCCGTCGCAACAAATCCAGGGCGCGAGAGTAGTCGCCCGAACGCAGACACTTGTTGATCTGCTCAACGAGCCCCGTTCTGGATTCGGTGCCGGTTTGCCGGTCGCCTGTTTTCTCCAAACTCTCTACCCTCGAAGGTTGAACCTGCATCTATCGACTGTGGAGGTGCGCAGCATATCCCAGTCGTTCCCAGCGCATCGTCATACGATCGTCGTTCTTCGTGCAGGCGGGCAAGGGGCTGGCCGAGGGCCCGAAGGACCTCGCAACAGCCCGCCAATTCTCTGGGCCAAATTTTCTAGGAAAGGGTGGATTTTCATGGCGCAGCCCGCTGCGTCGGTCCTCAAAATCTTACTCGATTGGAGGGAAAAGAATAGTGTCCTGGTAGTTGCGTCGCGAGCAGTGCACCTTGCTGCAGCAGAACGGAGGATTACCCAGAAATGCCCCAGGAGCCCCCCGAGCATCATTTATCAGCTGGCTGCTCAAAACGCCGATTCTCGCGCAGGTCGGGATGCGGCTTCAATGCGCCGGTCACTCCGACGGAAAAGCTCTGTTCATAGGCTACGTCGTCCGGACCATCCACTGTGAGCCGGACGGTGAAATCGGCCGCTCTCGTATAACAATGAGCAACGTTGGGCCCTTCCGCGACTGTTCCGTCGCCGAAGTCCCAGTGATAGCCGAGCGCAGGAACGCCGGCTGGGTCGGCCTGAGCCGCGAAAGCGATCGTCTCCCCGGCCTTCGACTCTGATGGAACTCGGGCTGTCACAGTTGGTGCGGTCTTGGCGACAGCGCTATCTACCAGTTTGATCACTACCGCCGATTGTGGCGGCTGATTCTCCAGATGGATCACGCCGCCTTCGAGCGTAAAGGCAGCGCTTGAATCCATCACCGAAGTGGCCGTCATCGTGGAGCTGACTTGGAGCCCGAAGTCTTTGAGGCTCAACGAGCGCGTGCGTGGTTTCTCGGTCCAGTTAAAAACCGTCAGCATACTTTGCCGAGGCGTTTGCCGGAGCATGAAAATACTCGGTTGTCCATCCTCCGGATCATAGGTCATCAGATCCGTGGGCGTGGATGCCCGACCAGCCTTGGCCATGTTGATCAAGTCTCGGTTTTCCACCAAGGCCAGCCGATCCTTCTCGCTGCCGAGCGTCAACAGGTCATCGCCAATTTCGTACATGCCGCCGGCGATTGCAGAGAGTGCGATCGAAGTCTGCGCTGTCGGCAGCGAATGCGAGGAATGTTCGCCCGGATGCTCCACCAGATATGTATCGGTGATGTTGAACGCGTCCGGATCAGCGATGAAGAAGTTGCCGTTCATGTAAAAGCGCGCTGCGATGCCGGAAGCGGCATTCTTCGACCTCAGAAAACTGTGCCCCGTGTCGGCGGAGATGCGTCCCGTGTCCACGATTCCAACCGGGTTGAGCATGGGACTTCCGTCCTTGTCGAGGATCACATCGTCGCCGACGGTTCCGCGGATCACCTGCAAGCCGACACGCTGAGCTTCCAGTGCGGTGGTGTTTGGACGGTAGTAGTAACCTTCAATCGCCGTCGTATCCATGAAATCCATCTTGATGAAGCGAACGCCCCATTCGCGAACCAACGTCTTGTAAGTGTGGCGCAAATATTCCTGCGCTCCAGGATTGGTCGTATCCAGCGCGTAGAGCGTATCGACGCCCTCTCTCCACACATCCTCCAGGGGAATCGGCTGGCCCTCGGCGTTGTGGACCAACCAATCTTTGTGATGTTCGTAGACCCAGGCGCGGCTGCTTACCTCGAATGGCGCCGTCCACAGACCAAGAGTGAGGCCATCGTTCACAATATGATGGGCCACAAAGCCCATGCCGTCCGGGAATTGCGTCGCGTTGGCGGTAACGTACTCACCGCGCGCGTACTGATAGCCTTCATCGATCTGGAAAAAGCTGTAACCGAGCGAATTCAAATGCTGCGACAACCAATCGGCGTTGGCCAGCGTTTCGCCCTCATTGATCGCGGCATAATAAGAGGTCCAACTCCACCATCCCATCGGGATCCTACTCGAAACACGTGCATGATGCAGCTGCCGAATTGCCGAACCATAAGCTCGAAGTTGCTCCAGGTAGTCTGGCCCTGCGGCGAACATCACTCGTTCGGAACTCATCTCTTCGCCCGGATTGAGGGGAAGACTCAGTTCGATCCGGTCGCTTTTCAAACCTTTTTTCTCGAGAGTCTTTGCCTCGCTGTATTCGTTCTGAATCTCGGTGGTCCCGGTAGAGTCGACTGTATAGGATGCAACCCTAGCTCGGTCGCTTTTGCCGTCGGTCTTGAGCCGCAAGAGAGTCAGGAAGCGATCGGACGTGAGCGCGCCGAGAAATAAGCTCTGCTTCGTCTGCCGATTATAGATAAGCTGGCTGCCGACTCCGCGATGCATGCCGTCCGGAGCGTCGCCGAGATCGTAGATCACCAGGTCGGGCCAATCTTCGCTGAAACTATCGGAGAGAACTCGCTCATCCGATGGACGCACACCCAAATGAACGATCGAGTCTCCCGTGGCATCAACGCTGCGGATTGCCTGCACCGACGTCGCTGTGCCTGTAGCGTTCCTGACCCGGACCTGAATGGCGCCGTATGGGTTTTCCGTGTAGAGCTGCACCGTGTAGATAAGATCAGGACTGCCGGCTAGTCCGCTGCAAGTGACCGTCAACTGTTGGCCGGAACCAAGTGCATCGCTGAATGGCGACTCAGAAACCGAATGCGAGGGATAGCTGCCGGAACGCAGCCACTGGTGATTGACGAGTGCCCCGACGCCACCCTGCAGCACCGATGAACTGCCCAGTGGGCCAAATTGATAGGACCCATCCTGGTGATTGACTGTCACGGAGAGTGCTTGATTTTTCAGTTGCTGGGCCGGACACCGCACCGCGCCGAACAGCAGAACGGCGAGCATCGTGCCCGCTGTTCCGAACAAAGTCCTGAACAGAAAAACTCCCAGCGCCTTTCGCGCGGTTTCGATCCCAGGCCGTACAGCTGTCAGTTTTCGGGTCAAACACTGTGCGTCGTTCACGAGTGGGTTAACTCCATCTGAGAAAGTCTATGCTTCGAAGATCACATATGAGATCCCGATCAACCGCGTAGAGTCGGGACGCGCCGACCCCTAGCGAGCCGAGTTCCCGCCACAATCGTCAGAAGCCCGCGGCAATCTCTTAGAAATAAAACTTCAGAGCGAACTGTATCTGTCGAGGCGCCCGCGCCGCCTGCGGATATCCAAACACACCCGAGTTCATGGTCACCGACGTTGGCGGAGCGCTGATCGCGCCGAACGTCCCGAACAAATAATTGACATGGTTGAGTATGTTGAAGAATTCCGCTCGGAATTCGAGATGCTTTTGTTCGCTGAACGGAAACTGCTTGACCAGCGAGGTGTCCCATTCCCTGGTTCCCGGGCCCTCGATGTCGTTGCGTGGGGCATCGCCGAGGGTTCCTACGGGAATAATGCCGGGCGTTGTATTGTCGTCCGCAAACGCGCAGGTGTTGAAGATCGTTCCCGGAATGCAGGGCTTGGTGTTGGGATTGCCGACCAGGTTGGGGCGTGTGCAACCGCCCACGGTGCCACCGCAATCACCATTGGCGACGCTGACTGCGTCCGTAGCGGTGTAGTAATTGCCCGTGACTGCGGTAACTACGCCAGACAATTGCCAGTTGCCGAGAATTTGGTTCACGGGGCCGGACGCGTTTTTGGCAAGCGCTTGTCCGTGCCCGACGGGCAAGTCATAAACATAGCTGAAAACGAAACGATGGCGCACGTCGAAATCCGAACTGCCGTAGTTCGCGTTGGGAAATCGCTGATCTTGAAAATCTCCGTTGTTCAACGACCCCAAGCTGGCGCTTGAAGCGGTGTCGAGGGAATGCGCGTAGGTGTACGACACCTGGTACTGGAGTCCATGAGTGTAGCGCTTTTGCAGTCGAACCTGCAGCGAATCGTAATTCGATTGCGCGTTCGAACGGAAGGTGGCGATGGAGGAATCGAATGCAGGATCACAGCTATAGGTCCCATTGTTGGCATCGAAAGCCTGCAACGTACAAGAATCGCTGGCCGGGGCTCCGGGCATGACCGAATGGGCAGGGCGGCGCGGCGCGGTGGGGTCCGATAGATTCGAATCTCCAGGAGGAACCTGGTTGCCATTGTAGAAAGCATAGAGCTTCAATCCGCGAGATCCTGCGTAAGAAACTTCGAGAAGAGTTTCGGCGGGCAATTGATATTCAAGACCCAGGTGCCACTGCTGCGTGTAGGGCGTGACCAGGCGCGGGTCAAGGGAATAGAGGGTCGGCGAGTTCGGGTCGCTGAGCGGGTTAACGGTGTTGCTGGGACCGGAAAAACCTTGCGACAGAACATTGAGGGGCAAGGCGCCCGAGATCGAGCAATTGGTCTGGCCGGCGGCAGGATTTGCGGATCGCGCGCCGCAGGGTGTGACGTAGGACTGCGAGGCAGAGTACGGAGGGTTGTAGCCGGGGCTCGGATTCGAGAACGGTCCGCTCTCCTGGCCGCCGTAGAAGATCCCGTAGCCAGAGCGGAGCACCAGCTTATTGGTCAATTCGTACGAGAGCCCAATACGGGGCGCGAAATTGTTGAGGTCGGGAGATATGAGACCGGGAGTACCGGTGCTTTGCACTTTCAGTTCGGTGGCCAGCGCCGGCGACAGGGGTGTGTTTTGACCCTTGGGAACAATCAGCGAGAGCGTATTGAAATCGAAGTTGGCTTGCAGATTGTTGGCTTCTTTAATAGTGGAAACGAATTCGTAGCGGAGGCCTACATTCAGGGTGAGCCGCGGAGTCACAGTGAAATCATCGAGAGCATAGCCCGAATACATCTGGCGGTTATAGATAATGTTGTTCAGGCCGTTGATGAACCCGCCGTCGGGGACGCCGAGCAGGAAGGTGGCAAAGGCGCTGGTGCTGGAGCCGGGCGCGCCTGGGTTGTCGTCAAAGTCGGCGCCAAAGCTCATTTGGCCGCGTGGTTGGCCTGGCTCAAGAATCGTAAACTGCTCAACCCGGACTTCGCTGCCGAACTTCACGGCATGGCGTCCGCGGATCCAGTTCAGGTTATCGGTGAAAACGTAGCTGTGTTGATGTTCGATCGCGGGCAGGTATTGCGCGCTGCCCAGGGTTGCTGTGCCGTCGCTAAAACCGATACTAGGCAGGCCGCCCATGTCTTGCCCAGGAATGTACGGAACTCCCGGGAAGCCAAGCGTCTGCGATTCGTTGATGCTCGAGTTCGGCTGGAGGCGGTGGGAGTCCAGGTGATTGAACCCAAAACGAAGTTCGTTGATCAGGTTGTTGCGAAACGTGTGAATCTCGCTGGCGGCGAGGCCTTGGTATACGTTTAGAGCGAAGCCATCCCCAAAACTACCACCGTCAAGCGCGTTGCTAAAAGGTGCGGGAAGATAATTATTGTCATGGCCGTAGCTGTAGCGAGCGAAGAAATTGTCTTTGTTGCCAATGGTGTAGTCCCCGCGAACATCGAATTTATTGTTCCCATCGCTGCGCTCGGGGTCGGAACGGAAGTTGCCGGCAGCCAGCAGAGTATTCACGTCGGTATTGGGCGCGGGGATCAACGCGGCAAGGCGCGCAGCCAGCGGATCGATGCTGCCGTTGATGCCGTTGAACTTGTTGGCCGGCAGTCCACCGGTGGTATAGCCGCCGATGGGATAACCACAGAGACCGTTAGGATTGCCCGCGTAGTTGTTTTTCGCCAGACGCGAATTGAAGATCTCTCCCACGTAGGTCGGCTGGTTATTGCAATCGAGAATGGGAATTGTGGTGTTGGGAATATCGACGGGACTTGGAACGCCGGTGGGGTTATCGGTAAGAAGCGCAGAAAAATCTCCACTAACCTCGGCTGTCGTGGGAACTTTGACCAATTGCGGCAGCGCCTGGCGAAGACGAAGGGCCTCGAAGTCGCCAAAAAAGAACAATTTGTTCTTGACGATGGGGCCGCCCAGAGTAAAGCCGAACTGGTTCTGCTTATAAGGTTCCTCGGTTGAGTCGAAGTAGTTCCTGGCATCAAGTTTATCGTTGCGCAGGAACTCCCATACGTCGCCGTGGAGCTGATTGGTACCGGACTTGATGACGGCGTTCATGATCGCGCCGTTGCCGCGGCCGAATTCGGCGCTATAGGCATTGGTCTGAACCTTGAACTCGCCGATGGCGTCTACCGGAGGCTGCACCACATAAGAGGCCCCATTGAGGACGTCACCCAGGTTCGCATTGTTGTCAACGCCGTCGAGCAGGAAGTTGTTTTGCAGAGAGCGGGCGCCGTTGGCGCTGAAGCCGTAAGTATTTTCGACACGCGACCCCGGCTCGGAAGCAGCAACGCCGGCGCCGAGTAGAGCGAGCTGCATGAAGTTGCGCCCGTTCAAGGGAAGCGCGTTGACGCTGCGGCTGTTCACCAGATTGTCCAGTTCCGAGTTCTCGGTTTCAAGCTGCGGACTTTGGCTGGAGACGACGACAACTTCTGTGGCCATGCCGGGCTCAAGCTTCAGGTCCACGCCAACACGATCCTGAATGTTGACCTGAATCGGTCCAGCCACGGCCTTTTTGAATCCCTGTTTCTCGGCGGTGACATTGTAACGGCCGATCCTCAGCGCGTTGGCGACATACTCTCCTTGATCGTTGGTAACCAGGCCCGTCTGAGTACCGTGGTCAATGTCCAGGACCGTGACCTTGGCCCCCGCAACCACCGCACCGCTGGAGTCGCGCACCACACCTACGATGGCCCCGGTATCTTTCTGCGCCCACAGCGGCGTAGCGAAGCCAACAGCGATGAGAAGAAGGATCATCCCAAGAGTTTTTCGGGCGTGGAAAAGAACGGACATAGCCAGCCTCCTAAGAGCACCCAAAGGACCCCAAACCCTTACTTTAAGCTGCGAATGAGGTTTCGTAAATTTACGAACTATTACTTTTACTTCCGTTCTGTGGCGCTTGTCAACTTGAATATTTCCCCCAGAGCCCAAAACAAGTCCGGCTACCCTCTCAGGGAACCGCGCGGCCCGCGCGTGTCAGAGCACGACTATTGGCGAATAGAAGCAAGCGCGGGAAAAGGCCAGGGAACGAGTGCCCGGTATCCTCCCAAGAGGTCGAGAAAGGTCACGTGCCGCAAACGGGATCGGCACTAGCGCAGCGGCAGAACTGTCGAGAATTTTCTGGAATCATCGGTATTGAATCAGTAGTTCTTGGCCAGGTACTTGCGCAGGCATTCAATCCTGTAGCTGGCGTCGCCAGTCTCAACTTGCAGGAGCAGTTGCGCCGCCGTGAGCTGGTTGCGGAAATCGAGGGCTGCCGATGTGTCTGGATTGCCAACCAGCTGAAGGTTTTTCTCGATCTGGTCGCTCTCTTCCTGCAGAGACTTGAGCTTGGACTGCTGTACCGAAACGCTATCTGCCAATTGCTGTTGAAGCACCTGGGTGTTGCGCACGACGTCGCCCTCTTGCACTTTTTTCCACTCGTCGTGTGCTGACACGGCTCGATCCAGGTGGTTATCGATAGCGTGGCTGGCGAAATTGTAGTTGACCGAAACGGCGCCATAAGGTTGTGCGCCGTAGGCCACCGGATTGATCTGCTGATGGACGCCGACAGAGAGAGCTACATCCCAGTTATTCTGGCGATTTAATTTGTCCAGCGCCTTTTGTTCGTTCACCTCGCTGTTTTGTTTTTGCGCGACCAGGTCTTTCAATGGAATGTCGCTCAGTGGTGGAACGTAAATCGCGGTGATCTTCGATTGCGTTTCGGCCCAGTCCGCGTCCAGCTTGATTTTCGACGTTTGCAGGGCGAAGAGCATGAGGCGAGTCGCATTCTGGGCTTCTATCATCTTCGATGTGTTTTCCATCAACGCGTCCAGCGACTTCAAAGCCTGCTCGATGAGACTCAAACGGTTGCGCAGAGCTTCTCTCTCCAAACTGGCCAGGGCATATTGGACGCTCTGCTGGGCTCCCGTCGTGGCCTTGTATAGCTCGCAGTTCTTGCGGGCCGCATCCATGGTCAGGCCCGCTTTTCGCAAATCGGACAGGCCAAGCGAGCTGCCCGCTACCAGCTGCAAGGGCAGTCCTTCCTCCGGCTGGGTAAAGCCGATCGACCCGATCGGCGTGCGCAGCAGATCTCGCTGCGCCTGCGCCTGCTCCATGAGGTAGGAGCAGTAGGCCACTTGATCGGTCAGGTCCGCCGCAACGGCCGGGATGCCGAGGAACAGGATCGAGGCCAAGACAAGCTTCCAGCGATTCAGGAACATTTGTGGTTCTCCTTACAATAGAAACTGCGGGATTAAAACAGCATTGGCTTGCGGCCCAGGAACACAGTCCTCGATTTCGCTGAGTCGGGATAGTCAAGATTCATCTGGATCAGGAAACCGCGAATCTGAGTCTTGAAGATGGGATGGATGGCTTGCTCTTCGCCCGTGAATATTTGCTTCACCGTGCCCACCTTGCGGCACAAAATCATATTCAGGTAACAGTCGTAGATGGGGGCGCCGGGGATGGCGCTGGCATGGTCGTCATAGGGGACGAAAGCGAAATACAAGACTTGGCCGCCAGCCGCGTTGAGATAGTAGGGGCTCTGCTTGGCGGTAACGATGGCAGCTCTTAATCGATCGATCTGTCGTAATTCTTCCTGAAGCTGTTTTTCCGCGACGTCGATGGCAACATCCAACTGCGCAACCTCGGATCGCAATTCGGCTTGCTTGACCAGCACATTCAAGGAACTGGTGCCAACCGTGGTCTTGTCGAGAACGCTGTCGGTGAGCAGGATTTCGGCAATCCTGCTGTCGGTAGAGGCGTCCTTGGCTTGATTCACCGCAGCCAACTGCGTGGCCGCGTCACCCTGCGTGATCAGTCCGGCGGCCAGGTCCTTGTTGATGTTGCTCTCCACTTCCGTGAGTTGAGCCAGCAGTTTTTGCGTCTGCGTGTTATCGGCCAGCTTCTGCTTGTCGAGCGTCGAAAGTTCGGGGCCGGCGGTTAGGTTGTGACTCTCCTCACGCGCAATGGCTTGCTGTAGCTCTGGCTCGAGTGCCTCCAAAGCGGCGCGATGCTTGTTCATTTCGGCGACGCCATCGCTTAGTTTCCCGGTATCCACTTTCAGATCTTCGATGGTTTGCTGGCTGGTCACCAGCTTCTCGCGGAAGTCGAGGCTCTTCTCATCCGAGGCGGAGAGAATCACCGGTGCAGCCCACGAACTGTTCACCGCGTAGAAGCCCATCACCCAGGCATAGGCGAGAACACCGACCAGTACGAGATAGAGAACCGTGATGGCAAAGATACGGTAAAGAGTGATCACCAGCTTGTAATGCAGCGATTGCCGGGCGGGCGGGCGTCTTGGCTCGGCAGGAACCGGTGTAGCTTCGGCTGGATCTGCTGGCTGGTCAGGGGTTGAGGTGGCCAACGGATACCTCCTGTTGCTCTAAAACGCGCGTGCCCCAATCGGCGGAATCCATAGTGCAGAGAGCCAGGGGCGTCAGAAACAAGCTGCTGGCAAAAGACCAAGCGACATACGCGGCAAACGCCAGAGGATGATTTACCGCTTCTTCCGCGCTGTAACGCTTGATCACCCAACTGAGAACGGCCGCAATTCCAAGAGCAGCGATCAGCGGGACCGGCCCGGTCCATGCGAGCGGATCTGAAGTTAACATGGTGACCACAACCAGAAATCCGACGATCGCTCCCAGCGGAGTGAGTACCAGCGTCAGCACCGTGTTGGGATGGAGTTTCCAGACATGGTGGGGCAAGGTTCTGAGCGTGTAGAAAAAGTCGCGGACAATGCTGCGCCGCCAGCGTAGTTGCTGCTTGAAGAGCACGGAGAGCGTTTTGGGAACCGTGGTCCAGCAAAGCGCGTCATTGTTGATATAAGTTCCGTAACCGCGCAGCAGGGTTTGATGGGTCAGAAAACGATCTTCGCCTTGATTTACGGGAATTCCGAACCAGTGGCGGGCACGAATGGCCGGCTCGATTTGCAGCAGCAACTCGCGCCGGATGGCGAACAGGCAGCCGCTGATGCAGCAGACACTGCGCGTCCAATTCTCGGGAATCTTATAAAGCTGGAACGCGGAATAATAAATGATGGTCTGAATGGCAGTGATGATGCTGTCGTTCGGGTTCCGGACGCCAACTCTGCTGCCCACCGAGCCCATGCGGGGTTCAGCGAAGCAGGCCGTCAGCTCACGAATCGCGTTGGGATGAAATATGCAATCGGAGTCGATTGAAATGATGACCTCCGCCGTAGAATGGTGCAGGGCGTTGCAGACCGAACGCGCCTTTCCGCTGTTGGCCGCATTCCGCCCTGTTCTTATGCGGATGTTGGTGAAGTCGCGCTGCGCTTTGAGCATCCACTCGTAGCTGTCATCGGCAGAACAGTCATCCTGCGCAATCACTTCGAACTTTTCGTTGGGATAGTTGCTCTTACTGATGCTCTCAATGGTCTCGTAAACCGTCTTGCCTTCGTTGTAACAGGGCATCAGCACGCTCACGGTTGGCTCATAGGCGTAGTCTTTGCGCGCCTTGGCGCCGGGGAATGAAAACCGGAGAATGATGCCCATCACGTACTTGACCAGGGAGATCGCCAGGCAAACCATCAGGATGATCCAGAGAAGAACTGGGGCCATTACCGAACCTCCCAAGGCGCGGCGCTCACGCTTGGGACACTTCTGGCTGTGTCTGATCGGTCATCTCTGTGGCGGCAACTTGCATCCCGACGACAGCCCACGCGCGCAGCTCCCCAACTCTCGCACACTATAGCATCGGTCTCGCAGAATGTCGTGCGGTACGCAGTCAGGACCTGCGGGGAAAGAGCGGGCTTTGAACGGCAATCGGCAGTTTCAGGGCCGGATCGGAACTGATAACCGTAAGTTTGCTCGCCTGCCACACCACGTCGCGAGCCTCTTCGCCGCCGGCTTGAATCTGGGCGCTCTTGCAAATTTATTCTGTCGTCAATTGTGCATTCGATGAAGGTGCGTTCACGCCTCCCGCGTGCGGTCGTAAAGCAGGAGACTTGAACTGTGGTTTCCTCATGATCCAATTGGACGCCGATCTCGTGAGCGTAGCTTTCGGACTCAGCGGGGGGACATGCTCTCGTGCGGGTTCTGTGGCGGATGCGATTTATGACTCTCGATCAGCTTATCTCTGGTCGAAGTTCTGCTGGCAATCGTTTCCGTAAGTAAAAGAATGCAGCACGAAGTCGGGCGCATCTGGTTCGAGCAAGAGCAGGTGCGAGCCGAAGGCCGCATTCTTCACCAGGTAATACATCCGGGGGCTGCTCACTTCCAGATATGAACCCTGCGAGTCGAAATGGACATCGACGCCTGCTTCGCCCGGATCGAGCGGCTTGCCATCCTGCAGCAGATAAACGCGCACCGGCTTTTTCGGATTCGATACGCTGAGAACCGCGTAAACCGCGCGCGCGTGATAGCGCAGTTGAGCCTGGCCGTGCTTTTCAGCGGAGGTCACGCCATCCTGCTGCGTAATCCATCGCCCGGAGAACATGACCTTGCCGTCTGCGGGGGCTCCCTCCACATGAAAATCGGTGACTTCGTCATCGTTGCTGTAACCTCTTGGATTCGCGATGGCACCGCGCCCATACCAATCTCCCACATAGGTTTCATCGGTAGAAATTCCGCACGAGGGCAGGAAGGTATTTTCCGGAGGATCGAGAGGAATCTGATCCACTTCGGGATGCGTCTTCGCGAGTAGCGCGCGGATCTTCTCTTCCATCGACCGATTGTGACCCTCACCCTCGATTTGAAGAACAATGTTTCCGTCCTGGTCGATCAGGTATCGATTGGGCCAGACATCCGACCGATAGGCATGCCAGATGGAGCCGTGCAGGTCAGCAATCACCGGCCACGGCAACTGAAAGCGCTTGGCTGCGTCGCGAACATTATCTGCGCTGAATCCTATCTGGAATTCACCAAAATGCACCCCGACAATGTCGAAGCCATCCGCATGATATTTGCTGTACCAGCGCTTCAAGACGCTGAAATCGCGGATGCAGTTGATGCAGGTGAACTCCCAGAAGTCGACCAGCAGAACGTGCCCGCGGTAGCCCTTGATGGAATGCGGAACGTCCTTGCCCGCGGCGCCCGTATCAATCCACTGCGCGTCGGAAGTGAAATTTGGGGCTTTCTCCGGCCGTTGATCTTTTGCGTATGCGCAAGTTGCAAGACAAAGTGAGACGCTCAGGATGGCAAGCAGATTTCGCATGTTCCACTAATATTAGACGATCGCGGCGCCTTGATGCGTCGCAACTTACTGGGTCCTCTGACCTCGCCCCCGACGATAGCCGCAGTTGGTTTTTCTCTATCCGCTCCCAGCCTATGCTCCCGGCGTGAGCGCGTTCGAAGCGACGTTCATAGGCTGAACCACAATGTCTCGCTCAGCGGCGCGCGTCAGTTCTCGTTGTTCTTTTCTTGGGTAGACAAACTCGTGCCCCGTCAAGAAACCGGGATAGTACCAGTCCAGGACCGCTTCGGGCTGCGAATGGGGCCTCTCCGCAAATGTGACTTCAGTGTTGTCTGTCGATCGCTTTCGATCCGTCGGGATCGTGAGCAGATTGGCGAAGATCCTCGACCAGTCGCCGCCGAATACCTGAACCACCTGCCGGTTATCCTGGTCATCCAGGACAAACCAATATGTTCCAGCCGGCAGAGCGATCCCTGGGAGCTCAACCGGTTGGCTGAATATCATCTCTGTCTTTTGGTTCCATTCGTCCGCTCGGGCGGCAGGCGATAAGACCATGGCAGCCAAGAAGCAGAAAACAATGCTAAGGATTTGTAAATCATGGCAATTCTCATTCCTTTCCGGATCACTCTCGTTCCAGATCGCTCTTCCGTCGTGGATCACTGAGAAGTAGGAATGCCGGACATGCAGATCAGGTTGCCCGCGATATTATATCGTGTTACGATATATATATACAGCGTTGGTACAGGAACATGAGAGGCGCGTTTTGCGATCACATTTTTCCCCGCGAAATGTCAAGGAGAAGGATAGATGGTGGGCCTGAAATCAGTGCGGCTGATTGAAAGGCACTCTGAAAGGCTGTCCCGAGGGCTAACGGAACAGATCCACAGGTCGGAACGTACTTCCGACTTCCGTAAGATCCCGTCTCAGGAGTTGCAGTTGGCAGCCGCCGAAGTTTATCGCAATTTAGGAGAATGGTTGTTGCAAAGGACCGAGGATGACATCGAGGACCGGTTTAGAGCCATCGGCGCACGCCGAGCAGCCGAGGAGGTCAGCCTGCATCAATTCGTATGGGCTTTGATGCTCACGCGTGATCATCTGTGGCACTTCCTTGAGCAAGAAGGTTTTGCCGACAATATCGTGGCGATTCAGGGTGAACGGGAGTTATGCCAGATGCTGAATCAGTTTTTCGACCGCGCCGTCTACTACGGAATCATGGGATATGACGAGGCAAGACAGAACGCCGTCCCCAAAACCGATTTGGCAAGACTCGAAGAACTGGCCAGATCCATCGGCCTGGTGTCAGAGCGAAAGACGACACCTGACACGGTGTAGGCTCGAGGCAAGCAGGGTGACACGTTGAAGGTCAGCGCAATCAATCTGCTGTAAAGCCGCGATGTCAGCTCCTCGTGTTTTGATGAGAGCGCCGTCATTGCTCTTGTGGAAGCGCCCAGGCGAACATTACGCCTCCACTGCTGGTGAGCAGAAACTGGCGGCCGTCGAGTTCGTAGGTGATCGGCGAGCTGACGATGTTCGAGCCTGAGCCGGCGTGCCAAAGTGTTTCTCCGTTGCTCGAATCGAGAGCCAGGAAGTTACCGCGACCGTCGCCAGTGAAAGTGAGCCCCGAGTCGGTGGTCAACACTCCCGCTCCCGACTCGGGACCTATTTCGTGGCTCCATCGGATCTTGCCGGTTTGGTAGTCGATGGCCTCGATGACACCTTTCCCCCAGACGTCATAGTCCGCGCCCGCCCAGCCGTAGACTCCGTCAGCCGGCTTGGCGAAGTACAAGCTCCAGCTGGGGTGGGCGTCGACGATGAACAAACCGTTCTTCATGTCGAAACTCGGCGAACGGTAGTTGGTCATGCCGCCCTCATCGGGTGCGATCAGGCGTCCGTCAGGAGCCGGTTCCTTGGCGGGATTGGGAATCGGACGGCCCTGCGAATCGACTCCGAGCGACCAATTCACCGGCCCATATGGAATGGTCAACAGATTCTTCCCGTTGGTGCGATCGAGAACAAAGAAGTAGCCGTTGCGCGAAGTTTGCATAAGCATCTTCCTGGGCTCGCCGTGGAAGTCGCCGTCGACGAGCACGGGAGTTTCGACCGCATCCCAGTCGTGCGTGTCGTGCGGCGACACCTGGAAGGCCCATACGAGCTTGCCCGTATCCGGATTGAGCGCCACGATGGAACAGGTGTAGATATCGTCACCCGGCCGCGTAGAACCGTTCAATACGGGGGTAGGATTTCCGGTTCCCCAGTACATCAGGTTGAGATCGGGATCGTACGTTCCCGTCATCCACGTCATGCCTCCGGTCGTTTGACCCGGGGTTCCGGCCGGGGGCGTGGAATTCCACTGCCACTGCGTTGCGCCAGTTTCCGGATCGATCGAGCGAATGTAGCCGCGCAAGTTATCGAAGTCTCCCGAGACGCCAACGACTACATGATTGCCAATGATGAGAGGCGCCATACTGGTCCAGTAGCCTTTCGTGACGTCGGCGACCTCCACTTTCCATCGTACCGTTCCGTCTTTTGCATTGAGCGATACCAGGTGCGCATCCGGAGCCATGAAAAATAGAGTGCCTTTGTACATGGCCACGCCGCGATTTCCGATGTGCTCTCCCTCAGACGTCGGCTGATTGTAGTGCCAGATCTGGTGGCCGGAGCGCGCATCCACAGCCCAAATATTTTCGGGCACGGTAAAGTACACGATGCCATCCACCATTAGCGGTGAAGATTTAATGGGAGCGGTCTGGTTCGTCTGGAACGCCCAAGCAAGACCGAGAGTCTTCACATTCTGCGGCATGATCTCGGTCAGTGCACTGTGACGCCTGCCGGAATAGTCGCCGTGATATCCCGGCCAACTGTCAGCCGGAGGATGCAGAAGCATTTGCTCGTCCACACCCTGTCCTGAGAGCAGCCCAGAAGTTGCGAGCGCAAGAAGCACGCTCGCTGCGACCAGAAATCCATGTCTCGCTAAATTCATACTGACGGGGGCCCCCAAAGCTCTCCGGTTATCTTGTTCTCTTTACTCTTGCAGAAACAGAGTTCTTCGCCTAGCGCAACGTTTGCAAGTAAGCCATCAGGTTGTGGACGTCAGCATCGGTGTATTTAGGAAACAGGTCCACATGAGCGTTCAGGGCTGCGTCCGCCTTGTACTGCACATCGCGAGTGCGCCACGATCGATAGGAGCCAGTGGAATCGATGAGTGCGACCGTAAATTCATCCAGATACGCCAGAATGCCGGTGACTGTTTGACCGGAAGCGAGCGTTACCGAAACCTTCGGTTTCGCGTGCCGGGGATAGAGCATCTGCTCTTCGAGCTCAAGGCCACTGTAACGCGATGCCAGTCCGGCAAGATCACCGCTGGGCGAATGACAGACCACGCATCCGCCCGCACCTTCAAAGAATTGCTTGCCGGCCGCGACGTTTCCAGTTTGAAGATCGGAAGCGTCGACGCCTTTCCGTCCACCGCTCCCCCGGCGTCCACTCGCCATCAGCGCGTTGTTTTGCTGAGTATGGATAAAGGCGACCAGGCTGGCAATCTGCTCATCCGAACGATCGAAGGGCGGCATGCCTTTGTCGGGTCTTCCGTTGCGCACGACGGGGCCAATCTTGTCGCCATTCACATCGGCAGTGACCAGCTTTGAGCGCGTCAGATCAGGCCCGGTCTCTCCGCCGCCGGCATCGCGCCCGTGGCAGAACGAGCAATCTTTCCGGAAGAGCGCGCTGCCCTGCTGAACCAATTCCGGGGAGTACGACTGCGAGGCTGCCTTCGCGGGCTTGATCCCGGTGGTTGCCTGTTTGCCGTTGGCTGAACTTTGCCCCGCGAAAGCGGTAACGCTCAGGAGACAGAGAGCCGCCAGAAGAACGCTCCGATGCGAAGTTAGAAGCAGGAAGTTCATTGTCGGAATATTCAGTGCTGATCCCCTGGCGCTGGCGGGCGTGGATGACTTGCCGTGCTGCCCTCGGTCATTCCCAGTACCCATTTGATGGCCTCGAAATACATCTTGCGGATGTCGGGATCGCTCCAGGCTTCCTCGGTGTGGCCGAGAGTGGAGTAGAACACGCGCCCCTTGCCATACATCTTGGCCCAGGCCACGGCGAAGTCATGATCTGTCCGGTGGACTCGCGGGTTGTTAGCGTAATTAAGCTTAGTGGGGTCGAGGCTGAGCAGAACGTTGACTTTATCTCGCGACCACTCCTTGGGCTGATAAATTTCGTCAAATTTGACGAATGCTCTGGGAAAGTGACGAACCGCGGGAAAACTCGGATCCTCGTTGATGATGGGCGCGTTGAACGTCGACCAAGGGTGCTGGTCAAACCATCCGCCGATCATCTCGCCGTATTCCGGCCATTTGTAATTGGTGTCGAGCGCAGCATGAACGCCCACAAACCCTTTTCCATCCTCTTTGATGAACGACATCATATCCGCCTTCTGGCTGTCGTCGAGGTCAAGCTCACCGGTCGTGCTCACAAAGATGAGGGCATCGAAGTAGTTTAGGTTTTTCGCGTTTCTTTCCAGGTCTTTCTTGGTGATGAGCTCGGTATCGGTGCGCAGCGTGGCATCCCAAAGACCACTTTCGTGGCCCATGTTGTAAATCGCCGCCATCGCGGCTGAAATCGAATCGTGCTCGAAGCCCTTGGTCTGACTGATGACCAGAACGTGCTTGAGATGCACTTGCTTTTCGTGCGGCGGCGGTGGCAGCGAAGCGTCAACCGCCGGCTGATTCTGTGCGGTCATCAGAATCGGCGCAAGCAGAAAGAGAAATAAAGCGATTCGAGTTGGGCGCACGCGATCTCCTTCAAACGAATTCCCGGCCCGAGAAGATCCCGTATAAAGGCCCGATGATTGGACTCATCCCGGATGCCGTCAGCGCTTAAAAGGTAACATAAGGCGGCTGCGATAGAATGAGGCCGTTCCATTTCAAGGAGAGAACAGGGCTATGCGCGTTGGAGTCTTCACTCCCCTGCTGTCACAGCTTTCGCTGGTCGCGGTGCTCAAGAAACTCGCGGCGCTGCAGATCACTACGGTTGAATTGGCCACTGGAAACTACGTTGGCGATGCACATTGCAAGCTCTTGATGCTCGACAATCCAGCCGAGCTCGTCGAGTTTCAGAAGATTCTCTCCGATCACGGGACGAAAATCAGCGCCTTGAGTTGTCACGGAAATCCGTTGCATCCGAATAGGGACCACGCGAAGCGGGATCGTGAAGTGAGCCGCAAAACCATTCTGCTGGCAGAAAAGCTCGGCGTGCCAATGATGGTGGATTTTTCCGGGTGTCCCGGAGACTCGGCGAATGCAACAGCACCTAATTGGGTCACCTGCCCATGGCCGCCCGACTACCTCAAAGTGCTGGACTGGCAGTGGAACGAAGTCGTTGCGCCTTATTGGATCGAACACGCCAAGTTTGCCTCCGATCACGGTGTAAAGATCGCGGTCGAGATGCATCCCGGATTTGTGGTCTACAACCCGGAAACCATGCTGCGCCTGCGCTCGATCGCAGGACCGAATGTGGGTTGCAACTACGATCCCAGCCATCTCTTCTGGCAGAACATCGATCCAATCGCTGCCGTGCGCGTGCTTCAGGACGCCATTTTCCATGTCCATGCCAAAGACACGCAGATCTATGCCGCCAACCTTCCCCGCACCGGCGTGCTGGATACAAAACCATACACGCAGGAGCGCGAACGAAGCTGGATCTTCCGCACCTGCGGCTATGGCCATGGCGCCCAGTTCTGGAGCGAGCTGATTTCTACTTTGCGTATGTTCGGCTACGACTACGTCCTTTCCATCGAGCACGAAGACAGCCTGCTCTCGCCGGAAGAAGGTTTAACCAAGGCAGCGCACTTTCTCAATGGCATTGTGATCCGCGAGGGTCCGGGAGCTGCCTGGTGGTCCTAGCTAGACGAGTGCGATGGCTTTGACG
The DNA here is from genome assembly GCA_963739125.1 of uncultured Acidobacteriaceae bacterium. Taxonomy (GTDB): domain Bacteria; phylum Acidobacteriota; class Terriglobia; order Terriglobales; family Acidobacteriaceae; genus Sulfotelmatobacter. The sequence continues at coordinate 344,439 of CAVTZD010000001.1, forward strand.
GAGCCCGTTCTGACGGGTTCGCTACTATGCAAGGATCCGCATCAAGCCACGCCCGACGCCAACAAGAAATCAACAGCGGCTTGAGCCGCCGGAAGAGATCAAATGAAATTAATCAGAACCGCAATTTTCGGTACCGGCTTTATGGGCCGCGTGCATCTTGAGGGAGTGCGGCGGGTCGAGTCTGTGGAAGCTGCGGCAATCGCGGGCCGAAATGCGGAGGCCGCGCGAAGACTGGGCGCGGGTTTTTCCGTCCCTACGATTACAACTGACTACCGTGAGATCTTGCGCGATCCCGCTATCGATGCCGTCCACATCTGCACGCCCAATGCGCAGCATTTCTCCATGGCCAAGGAAGCGCTCAGCGCGGGCAAGCACGTGCTGTGCGAGAAACCGCTGGCCACTAGTGTGGAGGAGGGCGAAGAGCTGGTCTCTCTGGCGGCACAGCGAGGACTGCGAAATTGCGTTTGCCATAACCTGCGCTACTACCCCATGGTGCAGCAGATGCGCAGCATGCGCGAAGCTGGAGATTTAGGCGACATTCTGGTGGTCCAGGGCACATATTCACAAGACTGGCTTCTCTATGACACGGATTGGAACTGGCGCGTCGAAACCAAAGCTGGAGGTCCTTCGCGATGCATGGCCGATATCGGCTCCCATTGGTTTGACATGGCCGAGCACGTCACCGGCTTGCGCGTGAACTCGCTCTGTGCTGATCTTCAAACGTTCCATCCCACGCGGAAACAACCGAAGCATTCCGTGGAGACCTTTGCCAATAAGATGCTGGGGCCGGAAGACTATATCGAAACGCCGGTCGATACTGAAGACTTCGGCGCTGTGGTCTTCCGCATGGGAACGCGTACTCGTGGCAGCATGACTGCCAGCCAGGTCTCGGCTGGACGAAAAAACGGGCTCAGCATTGAGATCTATGGCACCAAGTCGTCCGTAGCGTGGAATCAGGAGCGTCCCGATGAACTATGGGCCGGTCACCGCGATGTCGCGAATCAGATATACATCAAGGATCCCTCTCTGCTGAAGCCCGCGGCACGCGGCTTCGCCGACCTTCCCGGCGGACACAGCGAAGGTTACGACGACACGTTCAAGCAGGTCTTTCGCAGGTTCTATGGATCGATTGGCGCGACCGATGCGGCGATTGAGTATCCTCAGTTCACCGATGGATTACGCCAGCTGACAATCCTCGACGCTGTGATGCAGAGCAATCGGACGCGAGGCTGGGTCGACGTTCCATAGCAAAGTCTAAACGGCCGATTGGCAAAGGTGAAACGGGGGCGCCATGCGCCCCCGCGAGTTAGGAGGAGAACTCAAGCAAGGTCGTAGCGATCGAGGTTCATGACCTTATTCCATGCAGCCGCGAAGTCCTTCACGAATGACTCCTTCGAGTCGTAGGATCCATAAACTTCCGCGAGTGCCCTGAGCTGTGAGTTCGAACCGAATACAAGATCGACGCGCGTGCCAGTCCACTTGAGCTTGCCCGTTGCCCGATCGCGCCCTTCATACACGCCTTCGGTAGACGACGGCTCCCACTTGGTATTCATGTCGAGCAGGTTAACGAAGAAATCATTCGTCAGCGTCTCGGGCCGGTTGGTGAAGACGCCGTGTTTGGAGTGATCGAAGTTCGCATTCAGGGCGCGCATGCCGCCGATGAGAACCGTCATCTCGGGTGCAGTCAGCCTCAGCAACTGCGCTCGATCCAGCAGGAACTCCTCAGCCGACAGAACCTGTCCGCTGCGAAGATAGTTGCGGAACCCGTCAGCCACCGGCTCCATTACGGCGAAGGAGTGGACTTCGGTCTGCTTCTGCGAAGCATCCGTGCGTCCCGGCGAAAAAGGAATCTTCACCTTGTGCCCGGCTTTTTTCGCAGCTTCCTCGACGGCCACGCAGCCGCCCAGAACGATCAGGTCGGCGAGCGATACCTGCCGGCCTTTTTTTCCGCCTTTGTTCCCGTTGGACTTGTTCCCGTTGGATTGCGGCCCGTTGAACTCCTTCTGGATTGCCTCCAGCTTCTTGAGAACTTTCGCCAGTGCTGCCGGCTGGTTCACTTCCCAATTCTTTTGGGGCTCGAGACGAATGCGCGCTCCGTTCGCCCCACCGCGCTTGTCGGAACCGCGGAACGACGCCGCCGACGCCCACGCAGTCGTGACCAGTTGAGAGATCGACAATCGGGAGGCGAGGATCTTGGCTTTGAGCGCAGCAGCTTCTTTCTGCCCGATCAATTTATGATCGACGGCGGGAACGGGGTCTTGCCACACCAACTCTTCCTTGGGAACGAGCGGGCCAAGGTAGCGCGCGATCGGCCCCATGTCGCGGTGCGTCAGCTTGAACCACGCCCGCGCAAACGCGTCTGCGAACTCGTCCGGATGTTCGTAGAAACGCCGGGAAATCTTTTCATAAGCAGGATCGAGCCGTAACGCGAGGTCCGTGGTTAGCATGGTTGGCGCATGGTGCTTGGACGGATCATGCGCATCCGGCACTGTATCTTTGCCCGCTCCATTTTTCGGCGTCCACTGATGCGCGCCCGCCGGGCTCTTCGTCAGTTCCCAGTCGTACTTGAAGAGGTTCGTGAAGAAGTTGTTGCTCCACTTCGTCGGCGTCGTGGTCCAGATGACTTCCAGGCCGCTGCCAATAGTGTCACCGCCGCAGCCTTTGCCGAATTTATTCTTCCAGCCGAGGCCCTGCTCCTCGATGGCGGCGCCTTCCGGTTCGTTGCCAACATATTGCGAGGGAACGGCAGCACCATGCGTTTTGCCGAAGGTGTGACCGCCAGCAATGAGCGCGACTGTTTCTTCGTCGTTCATTGCCATGCGCGCGAACGTTTCACGGATATCGCGCGCCGCCGCAATCGGATCTGGCTTCCCATTCGGCCCTTCCGGGTTCACATAGATCAGACCCATTTGCACCGCGCCGAGAGGATTCTGCAGGTCACGATCCCCGGAGTAGCGCTCGTCCGCCAGCCACGTGCCCTCAGGTCCCCAATAGATTTCCTCTTCGGGCTCCCAGACGTCCGCGCGCCCGCCGCCAAAACCGAAGGTCTTGAAGCCCATCGACTCAAGGGCGACGTTGCCGGCGAGAATCATCAAGTCAGCCCAGGAAATCTTCCGTCCGTACTTCTGCTTGACCGGCCACAGAAGCCGCCGCGCTTTGTCCAGATTCACGTTGTCGGGCCAGCTATTGAGCGGCGCAAAGCGCTGTTGACCGGATCCAGCCCCGCCGCGGCCGTCGCCGATGCGGTACGTTCCCGCGCTGTGCCATGCCATACGAATGAAAAGCGGCCCATAGTGGCCAAAGTCGGCCGGCCACCACTCCTGCGAGTCCGTCATCAAGACATTCAAATCCTTGATCACGGCTTTCAGATCAAGCGTCTTAAACTCTTCCGCGTAATTGAACTCCTTACCCATCGGATCGGACAGTGAGGAATGCTGGTGGAGGACCTTCAAGTTGATCTGATTCGGCCACCAATCGACATTTGCGTAGGATTGGCGGGCGCCGTGCGCTACCGGACACTTCGATTCGGTTGCGGTGTGTTTTTCCTTAGCTTCGGGGACAACACTCCCCGATGAAGTCGCGAGTGTATTTTCCATATGTTTTCATCCTTCGATTCTTGATTGCGTACTGCGTGAAAAAATTATTGTTTGGCGCGGCAGCGCCGACAGAGGCCAAAGACCTCGATCAACGGCTGCGTCAGATCAAAGCCGTCCGGCAGTTGCCGAGACAGCCGTTTGAAATCGATGAACTCTCCTTCAATGTCTTGCACCGATTTGCAGCGAGAGCAGACCAGGTGGTGATGCGGTTTGAGATTGCCATCCACGCGCAACGTGGTCGCATGCGGAGTGACCTCCCGCAGCATCCCACACTCGATGAAAAGCTGCAGATTGTTATAGACCGTGGCGAGAGAAATGGAGGGAATACGGCGCCGGACCGCCGCGTAAATCTTTTCCGGGGAATGATGACCGTGAGAAGCGACGACGGCCTCATAGACCACCTGCCGCTGGTGCGTGACCGCCAAACCGTGTTTGGCGGCCAGCTCACGGAACTGTACATGGGTAAGGCGCATGATTATCGAATGATAATAAGTATAAAACAATAGCAAGAAGTGTCAACCAAGATCGGTAGTGGTGCAGTTTAGCTCACGCTCAAGGCCGGATAAGACTGAGATCCTTCGCTCCGCCTGAAAAACGGCTCCGCTCAGGATGACACCTCAAGGTAAGAAATCCAAACTGCACCACTACTCCAAGATCTCTCCGGTGACGTCGTCGAGAGAAGTCGGCGGAGTCGCAAGCCCATGGATTGGTGTCTGTCCGTTGGGGGACCAGCCTGCGCCAGAGCTTCAGGTGGACAGCCGCACTGAACCGTTTTATATTGCGAACGGAATTTGACGCTTAGGCGGAGGGAACCGCTCCATGAAGTCCCTGCTCTTGCAGATTGCGATTTTCGCAACCATTGTTGTCTCGCTGTGTTCTGCTCAGGACTCGCGCTACAGCCCCGAGGACCAGCAGATTCCAGTACCCGAATGCCTGACCATGAAGGAACTGGGGCAAGGCGGATCGAAGCCCTGCAGTCAGATAGAACATGAGGCGTGGCTTGCCGACATCACTCATTGGAGGATGGAGCGGCGCATCCGTATTGGCTATGACGGCGCCCGATACGACATGCCCGCGTTGAAATGGACCCAGTCCAGTTTCATGCAGCCCCAGATGATGGTCGAAGATCGATATTTTTACGATCCGGAGACGGGCCAGTACACAGTGGACCGGTATCTCGACGATCTCGAAAAGCGCTACGGCGGAATTGACTCGGTCTTGATCTGGCCGACTTACCCGAACATGGGGATCGACAATCGGAATCAGCTCGACATGATTCGCAGCATGCCCGGCAGCGTCGCCGGAGTGACACAAATGATTGCCGACTTCCATCGCCGCGGCGTGCGCGTGCTGTTCCCGATGATGATGTGGGACCAAGGAACGCGAAATCCGGGGATGTCCTGGCCAGAAGCAATCGCGAGCCTGATGGCGGAAATTGGCGCTGATGGCATCAACGGCGACACACAGGATGGAGTCCCTCTGGCCTTCTCGCTGGCGGCCGACAAGACCGGACACCCACTTGCGTTCGAGCCCGAGGAAAGCCCTTCGGATGAAGCGTTAGCCTGGAACGTCATGACATGGGGCCAGTACCAATTCCCCTTCACTCCCCTGGTGGACAGATACAAGTGGCTGGAAACGCGGCACATGGTAAACATCTCGCACCGCTGGAATCGCGACAAAACCGACGACCTGCAATTCGCCTTTTTCAATGGAGTTGGCTGGGAGAGTTGGGAGAACATCTGGGGCATCTGGAACGGCATCACGCCGCGTGACGGGGAAGCCACGCGGCGCGTGGCCACAATCGAGCGGGCCGTCGCGCCATTCCTGATCAGCGAAGGTTGGGAGCCGATGTCGCCCATGCTTCGTTACGGCGTCTTTGCCAGCCGCTGGCCACTCGGAGACGAAGCAGTCTGGACGATTGTGAACCGCAACGAATATGACGTCGAGGGCGATCAGATCGAAATTCCGGCTCAAAGAAATATTCACTACTTCGATCTTTACCACGGCGTGGAACTGATGCCTGAAAGCCGGCCCGATGGAAAAATCGTTCTTGCCTTCGCGATCGAAGCCAAGGGCTACGGCGCGATCCTGGCAACCGGCGCGGCCCCGGACGAGAAGATTCTGGCCGTGATGTCGAAAATGAAAGAGCTGACAGCAACACCCCTGGCCGGTTATTCCCACCAATGGAAGGTTCTGCCCCAGCAGATTGTTCCCATCCAGCCAACAAAACCGGCAGCCGACGCGCCGCAAGGGATGGTCAAGATTCGCGGAGGCGATTTTCTCTTCAAGGTCTCCGGAATCGAAATCGAGGGATCCGACGATATCGGGGTGGACGTGGAGTATCCGTGGGAGGACTCGCCTCGGCGCTTTCACCAGCACCCTATGCAGGTGAAGTCTTTCTTTATCGATAAGTACCCGATTACAAATGCTCAATTCAAAACATTTGTGGACTCAACGCACTATCACCCGAAAGACGATTTGAATTTTCTCCGCGATTGGAAGGAAGGAGTCTATCCGCAGGGATGGGAGAACAAGCCCGTGACGTGGGTCTCGCAGGAAGACGCACGGGCCTTTGCCAGTTGGGCGGGAAAGCGCCTGCCGCATGAATGGGAATGGCAATACGCGGCTCAAGGCGCGGATGGCCGCCTTTATCCATGGGGAAACGAATGGGAAGACAGTGCGGTGCCCGCGCCTGACAAGTCGAGGACGATGCGAGGTCCGGATCCGGTCGACGCGCATCCGAGGGGAGCCAGTCCGTTCGGCGTGATGGACATGGTGGGAAATATCTGGCAATGGACCGAGGAATTTGTGGACGACCACACCCGGGCCGGTATTCTTCGCGGAGGCAGTTACTATCAGCCGCAGGGTTCGATTTGGTATTTTCCTCAAGCTTACAAGCTGAACGAGCACGGCAAGCTGCTGATGATGTCCCCCAGCATGGATCGCTCCGGCGGGATCGGATTCCGCTGCGTAGTCGACTCGCAATGACCTCTACAGGTTCCGAAAACAAACACTTGCCGATCCGGTACAACCTGGGTCTTCTCCCGCAAGGTTTTTGCCTGGATATTGACGCCTTTTTCTCCGGCGCTGCCCGATCTCTCATTCGTGAGGTGGCAGGCCCGGCCTTCCCGTAATCCTCGTAGGCCTGTCTGAGCGCATCGAAGGGGGAACCTTGCGTCGCAGACGCGCGCCGAATCTTATTCTCCGCCTTAAAGTCCTGTCGCTTTCAGGCCGATAGACTACCCAGCGGGCATGAGAGAAAACATATCAAGGATTCTGCCCGGCAGAGGATGAGTACTGTCTGATGAATAGCATACGAGCCCTCATTGTGGATGATTCTTCCGTGATGCGGAAGATCGTGGAGCGTTCCCTCCGCCAGGCTGGCCTTGAACTCAAGCAGGTGTTCGAGGCCGGGAATGGAGCCGAGGCTCTTGCGGTTCTGCAGGACAATTGCGTCGATCTGATCCTGTGCGATATCAACATGCCGGTCATGGACGGACTGGAGTTCGTGAAACAACTCTCCGGGGTCGCGAACGCAAAAGGCGTTCCGGTGGTCATGATCACGACGGAGGGCAGCGAGTCACATGTCGTGCAGGCGCTCTCGAGCGGCGCTCGCGGATATATTCGCAAACCATTTACGCCGGAGCAAGTCAAAGAGAGCATCGTACCGGTCCTGGCAGGGAAAGCATGAAATCGCCATCCGAATTGTTCGTTTCCGAAGGCCACCGCCAGGAATGGATCCCGGTGCTAGACATGGCAGCTCGGGAAGTCTTCGAACTTATGCTGGGCTGTCCGCTGACCGTAGGGGAAACGTCTCCGGAAGCCAACCTGGACATTACGTCGATGGTGGGACTGGCGGGGAAGCTGTGCGGCGTGTTGAGCGTACGGTGTGACGGAAAATCGGCCGCTCTGATGGCATCGAAGATGCTGGGCATCGCTGTGGACAAGGTCGGCGCCGAGATGTCAGATGCGCTGGGCGAGATCGCCAATATGGTGGCGGGTAATTTCAAGAACAAGATTTCGGGCTTGGGCGACGGGTGCATGCTCTCCCCGCCCACGGTGATCACCGGCAGCGACTACAACATGTATTCCCTGGCCGATTCCCCTGCCGTTGAACTCCGGCTCCTCTTTGAAAGCAGGCCGGTTGTAATTTCCCTCCAGATCAACAGCTGACTGAAGCGTTCGCTCACAATCTGAGCGTTGCAAGAATCATCGGCAAGCCCGAAGGCTGACCGGCGCAGGCTTCAACTGGCGGACGTGCCACCAAAGATAGTCGACACCAGTTCGAACACTTCTCGCACCGCCTCGTCCAACTCAAAGGTAAATCGCACCAGGTCTAAATCCTCCAGGTCACGATATTCTGCCTGAAGAATGGCCCAGGCAGGGTTGTGAGCCAAATCCACTTTGCGGGACTCGTAGTATCCATAGCCCATTCCGCGCATGCGGCAGAGCAGATCGCTCAGATGTACCAGCGCGACCAGAGGCTGGGCCCGTTCGCTTCGTTCGGGCTCATGATGATTAGCAATCACCTGAACCAAGTCGGCGGCCAGGTTCCATTTTTCCGCCAATGCGCGCCCGCTGTCGCAGTGAGTAAATCCCATGGTGATGCGCTCGGCCTCATCCAACGCGATATGCTCCTGCAGAGCGAGCTTGACCGCGCCCGCGAATTCGTCGGGAAAAACCAAACAGTTCACCAGAAACCCGATATCGTGCAGCAGCCCCGCCATATAAGCCTTGTCGCTGTCAGCGGCGGACAACTTTTCGCTGAATTTCCGGCATACCATGGCACAGCCCAGTGAATGCCTCCAAAAGATGGTTGGCTCCATGGGCCAGCCCTTGGCCGGGAACGCGGTGCCCAGGCAGCACGTCAGCAGAAGTGTCTCGACCCTTCGCAGCCCCAGGGTGAGCACGGCTCCCTTGATGGATTCCGGTGATTTTGCCAGGCCGAATAACGGCGAACTAGCGACTCGCAGGCATTGCGCCGCGATGGCGTTGTCATACGACACCAGCTTCACCACCTCTTCCAATTTCACTTGTTCCGGAGGCGCGTTCAGCATGTTCAGCAGAGGCAGGAAAACGGCTGGGATCGCGGGCGTGGTCTCGATACCCTTCACGCGCCGGCGAATTATCTCGGTGATCGCAGTCGTCATAGCTTGCCGCTCCTGAGGGACGGTTTCCAATATCCAATGGCGCCGGGAAAATGGACCAGGTGAAACTGGTCGTTCAGCTTCATCAGTGACTCCGAAGTGCCCAAGAAAAAGTAACCGCCAAAGTTCAGATTGTTGAAGAAGTGGTTGATCACCTTCGACTTCGAGGGTCCATCGAAATAGATAAGAACATTGCAGCAGAAGACCAGGTCCATGCCCTTCATGAACAGCATCCTGGAGTCGTCCTGCAGGTTAAGGCGGCTGAACGTGATCAGCTTCTTGACCTCCGGCTTCACTTGCAGTTTCTTTTCGTCTACCGTCACAAAATACTTGCGCTTGAAATAGTCGGAGGTGGAACGCAGGGCGTAGTCACCGTAGACGCCGGCTTTGGCGGTTTCGACCGAGCGATCGTTCAAGTCGGTGGCCAGGATCTCGACTGTCCAGCCTTTCAGCAGTCGCTCGCTCTCCTCGATCAGGTTCATGGCCAGCGTATAGGGCTCCTCGCCGGTCGAGCAGCCAGCGCTCCAGATGCGCAAACGCTTGGTCACCTGCTTGGTTTTTTCCCCCACGATTTCGGGCAGAATGATTTTGTGCAGGGCATCGAGCTGAGGAGGGCTGCGGAACAGGCAGGTCTCGCCGATCGTGATTTCGTTCAGCAGTTGGCGGAGTTCCGCTTCGCGGCTGGAGTGCGCGGTCAGCAGATCCCAATATTCGCGCGGGCTCTTGACGTTCACGTGCTTGATTCTGCGGTCGCAGCCGTCGGCCAGCAAGTAGAGCTTTTCGTCGAGCTGATAGATGCCGGAGACCTTGTAGACTAGGTCGCGAATCTGTCTGAAAATGGGATCGACCGCCTTATTCCCGGCGGCAAAAAGAGCGGGTTGCATGCCAGTCGTCATTTTGATCGGGACTCCATGGCGGCGGGAGTATTTGCGGACGTACTTGCCGGCCGAATGCGGCTTTGCAGCACGCGGCGCGTGATCTCCGGCGCGAGTTGGTCCAGGGGATAGACGGCATCGGCCTGACCGGCCGCGTACACCAGCCCAGGCATGCCCCAGACCACGGCAGAGGCTTCGTCTTGAATGATGACCTCGCCGCCAGCTTCCCGAATGCGTTGCGATCCGATCACTCCGTCCGAACCCATGCCGGTCATGACGACTCCCAGAACACCGGCGTGACACACCGTGGCCACGGAGCGAAACAGCACATCGACCGCCGGCCGGCAGGAGTGCTCGGGAGGATTCTGATTCAGGTCGAGTCGCCAGTTCACGCCGGCGCGGGCCACGGTCATATGAAAATTTCCCGGCGCAATCCAGGAATGCGCAGGCGAGAGCAGCACGCCAGCTGCCCCTTCTTCCACAGGAATCTCGGAGTGACTCGCCAGTCGCTCCGCCAGCATGCGCGTGAAGATAGGCGGCATGTGCTGCACCACGACAATGGGAACAGGAAAATCCTTCGGAATTCGTGGCAAGACTTCGGCCAGCGCGTTGGGGCCGCCGGTTGATGTGCCAATAGCCACGATTTCAATGCGGCGATTCAGCGGCTTTCTAACCTTCACAACGGGACGCGGGGGCGGCAGAGACTTGAGAGCACGTTTGCCGTCGCCGCACAACGCTTTGATCTTGGGGATGAGTTCGGCCTGGATCGCTTCCATGGCCCGGGCCGGGCTACCGGTATTGCTGGGCTTGGTGGCGTAGTCCGACGCGCCGAGGGAAAGCGCATCCAGAGTGGCCGAGGCGCCGCGCTCGGTCAGGGTGCTGAACATGATCACTGGCAGATTGGAGTAGAGCTTGCGAATCTCGGCGAGCGTCTCCAGACCATTCATCACCGGCATCTCGACGTCGAGCGTAATCAGGTCGGGATGAAGCTGCAGAATCTTCGCCAGCGCGATCTTTCCGTCGCTGGCCGTGCCCACAACCTCCAGTTGCGGATCTCTGGCGAGGGCTTCGGTGAGAACCTTGCGGATCACCACTGAGTCGTCGACCACCAGGATGCGAATACGAGCCATAACTGAGTTATTTCCGTCCGTACGCGTTCCCAAACAGCCGTTCGCGTCTAAGAGTTGGCATGGGCAGCTAAGCTTTTTCTAGCATCCCTTGCACCCGGTGCTGTCCCCCTGCCCGTGGCCTTGATCTTGAACTGCTCGACCAGCCGCCGCAGTTCAGCGGAGGTTTCCACCAATTGCTGCGCCGCTTTCTGCGTATCGCTCGCCCCGCGCGACGTGCTCTCCGCCGCCTGCGCCACTCCTGCTATGTTGCTCGTGATCTCCCCGCTCCCGTGCGCCGCCTCGCTCACGTTGCGCGCCATCTCGTTCGTCGTCGCGTTCTGCTCCTCCACCGCCGTCGCAATCGTGTTCGAGATCCCGTTCACCTGGTTGATCACTTCACTGATCGACGCGATGGCATCCACCGCGGCTTTGGTATCGGTCTGAATGGCTTCGATCTTCCGGCTGATGTCTTCCGTCGCCTTCGCCGTTTCCTTGGCCAGCTCTTTCACTTCATTGGCCACAACCGCGAATCCCTTCCCCGCTTCCCCGGCTCGCGCCGCTTCGATGGTTGCGTTCAAGGCCAGCAGGTTGGTCTGCTGCGCAATGGACGTGATGACTTTGATGACTTGACCGATCTCGTTCGACGACTCGCCCAGCTTCGACACCGTGGCCGTGGTGGTCTCGGCGACTTTCACGGCGGAGGTTGCGACTTTCGCCGCTTCGGTGGCGTTCTTGGCGATTTCCTTGATGCTGGCCCCCATTTCTTCGGCGCCGGTGGCGACGGTTTGAAGATTCTGGCTGACCTGCGCCGTGGCGTCGGAGACGACTTTCGCCTGGGCGGATGTTTCCTCCGAATTCGCCGTGATCTGCTGGCTGGTGGCGTTGAGTTCCTCGCTGGCGCTGGAGACGTGCATCGCCGTTGCTGAGATGGCTTCCACTGTCTTGCGTAAGTTATTCTTCATCGTGTTGAGAGCCGTGCTAGCCTCCCCTATCTCGTCCTGGTTCGCCACCTGAAGATCATCGAGAGACAAGTCGTTCTCTGCGATTGCGGCGGCTAGAGCAACTGATGCAGATAAAGGCTTAACCACTAACTTTCGTATCAGTGCGAACATAACGCCCGCGGCCGTGAGTAAGGTAAGGAAGCTGGTAAGAAAAATAGCGAGCGAATTGGCTTGCGAGGTTTCGACCAAGCCTTGCGTGGAGGCCCTTACGGTAAAAGCGCCGCGCAGGTCACCCGCTTTCATGCCCTCTTTGGTGTAGCCATACGGGTCTTTCGCTCCCGCCGGGTCGCCATGGCATACCAGACAATCGGAGGTGAGGCGCACTGCTTGCGCATAGCGCATAACGTCCTCTCCGTTTTCCACCCGTCGCTCGGAATACTCCGTCAGAGACGAGTTTTTCTGAAAGTTTTCAAGAGCGCGCCTCTCGAAGTCATCCGGCTGATTCTTGGGGTCGCGCGGGGTTAGAGAGGGAGTGCGGAATGTCATTTTCTGTGATTCGGCGTACTTTTGGGCAACGTTCCAGGCCACAACAACCGGAACCTGCTGTATATGCTTGAAGTTCCCGCCCGGCACCATCACATCGAGATTGTCGGAAAACCACTCACGAGTGGCGCTGGCCATGCCGGTAATCTGGCGGATTTTGTCCCGGAACGCGTCTTCCGCCTCCCGATTCATGCGGCGCTGGGTGATCCAGAAACTGGCCGCAGAGGTCAGGGCCAGAGTGATCACGATGCTCGCCACAATTTTTCCGGTTAGCCGCATTCTTTTCAGCATGTGGTTTCCCTGTCCAGGTATCGCTATCTGTTCGCGCTAAAACCTTGCACCATGATGGGGCGAAACTCCAATCGCCAGATTGGAGCAAGCACCGGAGCAAGCACCGAACCAACGCTCGCCGTTGCCTCCACTAGCGTCCAGCATGGGCCGCCCGACTCAGGGCGGAACGCGACCCCGATTGTTCTGCGCCTGAGCCGTTGTCATTCACCTTGAACTGCTCGACCAGGCGGCGAAGTTCGGCTGAAGTTTCCACCAACTGCTGCGCCGCCTTCTGCGTATCGCTCGCTCCCCGCGACGTGCTCTCCGCCGCCTGCGCCACTCCCGCAATGTTGCTCGTGATCTCCCCGCTGCCGTGCGCCGCCTCGCTCACATTCCGCGCCATCTCGTTCGTCGTCGCGTTCTGCTCCTCCACCGCCGTCGCAATCGTGTTCGAGATCCCGTTCACCTGGTTGATCACTTCGCTGATCGAGGCAATGGCATCGACCGCCGCTTTGGTGTCCGTCTGAATGGCTTCGATCTTCCGGCTGATGTCTTCCGTCGCCTTCGCCGTTTCCTTGGCCAGCTCTTTCACTTCATTGGCCACAACCGCGAATCCCTTCCCCGCTTCCCCGGCTCGCGCCGCTTCGATGGTTGCGTTCAAGGCCAGCAGGTTGGTCTGCTGCGCAATGGACGTGATGACTTTGATGACTTGACCGATCTCGTTCGACGACTCGCCCAGCTTCGACACCGTGGCCGTGGTGGTCTCGGCGACTTTCACGGCGGAGGTTGCGACTTTCGCCGCTTCGGTGGCGTTCTTGGCGATTTCCTTGATGCTGGCCCCCATTTCTTCGGCGCCGGTGGCGACGGTTTGAAGATTCTGGCTGACCTGCGCCGTGGCGTCGGAGACGACTTTCGCCTGGGCGGATGTTTCCTCCGAATTCGCTGTGATCTGCTGGCTGGTGCTCGAGAGTTCTTCACTCGCCGTGGCTACGTGCATGGAATTCTCACGGATAGCGAGGATCATGCGGGTCAGGCTTCCGCTCATCTTGTTGATCGCAGTGGTGAGATCGCCCAGTTCGTCCCGGCTGCGGATTTTCAGATCTGCGCGGGTCAGGTCGCCGGAAGCGATGGCTTCGGCTTGCACCAGAACGGATTGAGTCGCGCCTGAGATACCCCGGCTCAGGAAGATGGCAACGAAGATACCGATGCCCAGCGCCAGAAAGGTAGTGATTCCCATGGTTACATTCATCGACTGGTTCGCGGCTCTCATACCCTCCGTCTCTTGCTCCAGCAACTTGGAGTTAGAATCATTTACCTCGGCCAGCGCCGTCTTGATTGCCTCGTTGGCTGGCGTAGCCTGATCGGCGAATTCGTCGCCCGCCTTCACGATGGCATCGCGCTCGCCGCTCGTTGCATGCTTCATGGCTGCCTCCTGCGCTGCGCGAAGAAGGGGGAGCTGTCGCTTCGTTTCAGCCAGCCGGTCCCGGTTTGCCTGCAGGCTCCAGTGAACAGCCAATTCGTCGAGCTTGGAGACGTCAGTCCCGATCGCGTCCCACGCCGAATTGAAAAGCTTCTGCGCCGCCTCTCTCCTGTCCGGCTCAGCTCCCTCAAGCACTACCTGGCGGCCCTTGCTCTGCGTCTGGTTCATCTCTCTTTGCAGCGCCAGGAGGGTGGTGATAGTGGGGACACGTAGAGCCATGGTGTGCTCCTGTGTTTCCTTGACGGCGGTCGCCTTCGAATAGGTGAGCACAGCGCTAAGAACCATCAGGGCCAGGACGCTCCCGAAGCCCAAGCCCAGTTTCTTTCCCAGTGTCAGCTTCATTTTTTCTCTCCTCAAAGCGAATGCTTGCTACGGCAAAATCAGAACGAAAACATGGGCCCAAATTCCTGGCGCCAATCGTGCGCCTGCGTCACCAGAGAGCCCGCGAAGAGTTTGCTGTTCGCCGTGGCCGCCCGGGTAACGATGTAACTGGTCTCGTTCACGAAACAGACCCAGGAATTCATCCTGTAGGTGAGCGAAGCCGTGTCGAGGTCGGTGCGCGCCAGTCCATTGCTGTTCCGGGCGTCGGCGGCGAATGCGCGGTCGGTGCCGTACTGCACGTGGAATATCCATCCTGCATTGTGGCCTTCCGGATTGGCGCGGAGGATGCGGGACAACGGGAAGCTCAGCTCGGCGAATCCGCCGGCGCTTCCGACTGGCTGAAGTTTTGCGATGGTGACCGGGTTGCCGTTGCAATTCACCGTGCCGGCAACAGGAGTGGTTCCGCCGAGGCAGCCAAACGTGATGGCGCGCCCGCTAAAGGAGTTTCCGGCGCCCACACTGGTTGCGCCGTTCAGATTCGAGTAAACATCGTTGAGCTGCCCGGCGAAGAAGAAACGCAGATCATCTCCTTTGTAAAACTTGCTCACAAACGTCACCCAGGGTGTGGGCAGTTGAACCTCGGTGGTCCACACGTTCTGGGAATTGCCGTCCTGAATGCCCTTGGGGAACAGCGTCAGCAGAGTGCAACTGGCAGTGGGGCAATTCGAGGCCCCCAGGATGGTGGTCGTGGTGGAGAGGCCGATCTCCGGAAGCGTGGTACTCGCAGTGCTCAGGGTCTGGCCGGGAATGATTTCATTCATCCGGGCGTGATGGCCGCTTACGATGAATTGCGC
Source organism: uncultured Acidobacteriaceae bacterium (assembly GCA_963739125.1). Classification (GTDB taxonomy): domain Bacteria; phylum Acidobacteriota; class Terriglobia; order Terriglobales; family Acidobacteriaceae; genus Sulfotelmatobacter. Next base: position 359,575 of record CAVTZD010000001.1, read on the forward strand.
CGGGGCAACTTTTTTCCAGTGATGCGAGAGCGGAAGCTGGAACACGACCCTTGATTCCACACCCGGCTGGTTGGAATCCGAGCCCGCCCGGTCTCCGAAACGCGCTCTCTGGTCGGGCGTCAGCGTGGAGGAAGCCGCAACCGGCAGCACAATGGCGAATTCCGGCTCGATCTTCAGCTCGCCGGAGTGAAATTGCACCCCCGTGCGAAACTGTGGAATCCTCTCCCAGAGCGCTCCCATTCCTACGCCCATTCCGGTGGTCTCGAAAAGACTGGGGAGGGAAGTTGAGATCAGGCTCCAGTCCTGCCCGAATTCCACAAACCACGGCAAGCCATCAAGTCTGTGATCCAGACGCATGTAAGCCGCCCGCAGGTCGAACTCGCTGGAGCGCACGCTGCCGATGTTGCGGTTGCTGACATCGGTATAGTCACCCTCGAAGTCGGCCTCCACGCGGGCGGTGATCGTGAAATCCGAATTCTTCGGCACCCATTCGAACTGGCTGCCGGCGCGAGCGCTGCGCGCCTTGAGATGGAATTGTGAGTCAGAAGTGGGGCCGGTGTCCCCGCCGATCAACAGGGGAAGTGGCCAATCCTGGTCGCCAAACGTTGGCCCACCGCTGGAGGCCGTGTCTTCGATGGCGCTAGCCTTGAAAAAGCCGTACAACTTCACGTTCGCGCCACTTCCCAGCCTGATGTCAGGAATCATTCCCGCCTGTTTGGGGATGTCAATCGGCAGTACCCTCACCGGGGCGACGGCCGGAATGATGGCCGGTTCCGCGGGGGTCGGCGGCGTTGGGTTCGCGATGCGGGAAGACTTAGTCGTGATTGAGGACGGCACCGCCGTGTCCGAAGGACTCGCGGGCCTGACCATTGCGGCGTATTCCTGCTGGTTGATCAACCCCTTCTCCACGAGTAAGTGCGCGAGGCGCGTGTTGGCCTCTTCGGGAGTGGATGCCCGGTTGATCATCGCTACCTCGTCGGCGGATAGAATCCCTTTCGATTCGAGCAACTGGGCCAGAGCGTTGCCTTTGTTTGTGGAGGATCCCTGGGCGCAGGCCAGGACTGCGCCGATCGCCATGAAGGCGAAGATGCTCCCGAATCCCAGTCGCAGTCTCTTTCCCAATGTGAGTCTCATTCGATTCTCCATAACAACTGTGTGAATTCAAAAAACCGAAGTCGCCCCCCTCAGATCTCCAACGCCAACAATGACCAAAGCGAAATCTACTTTCCCGCGATCGCCGGTTCCTCCGTCATCTGGCAGGCCTTGTCGATGTCGAGCACCAGCATCAGCCGTTCATTCAGTTTGTGGACGCCGGTAATCATGGTTCGAACCGCGCCGCGCAGAGTCTCGGGCGGAACTTCAAAGGTCTCGTCTTCGACTTCGACTACATCGCCGATCTCATCCACCAGGAAGCTGACGGCGCCATCGACGGAACGAACCACCACGTTCATCGCCAGCTCGCCCGGCGGACGTGGGCCAAGTTCAAGCCGCCGCCGCAAGTCGACCGCCGTGACGATCTGGCCGCGGAGGTTGATGAGTCCGCTGACCACAGTCGGCGCCAGCGGAACCTGCGTGACGTCCAAGGAGCGGATCACTTCCTGAACGCCCTTCAGTTCGACGCCGAACAACAGCTTGTCCAGATAGAAAGTGCAGAATTGAAGAGCGGGCATGGCTAGCTCACCCCCGTGGCCGATTGCCTGGCCGCATTTTTTGCGGATTGCGACGATGCCAGGGTGCCCACCGTCTTGAGAATGGCCGGAATGTCGAGCAACTCGGTGACCCGATCCCCGATTACTACGGAATAGAGAACACAAGGCCGCGTGGCGGGCGATTGAACCGTGGCTGGGTCTTCGACGATGTCGAGAATCCTCTCCACCACCAGGCCGAAGGAGCTGCCTTCGTGATTCAGCACCAGTACCTGAAACGGACCGGAGCCCTCGGGCGGCGCGCCTCGCAACGCCATGAGCCTATGGCGGCGTTCTTCCATCACCACGTTGAGGCGAATCAAGGGCAGGATCTGTCCGCGATATTGTGTGACCCACTGGCTGCCCGACATTTCCACTTGCTCAGTAGAAAACTCCTCCAGCCGGGCCAGCGTCTGGAGAGGGATCGCCATGCGGGAATCGCCGAGACCAGCAAAGAGCAGAAAGGTTTGTTTCTCTCCAGCCGCCGAGGCGACCGATGCGGCGGCTTTGTCCCCCAGACCATGGTCCTTGGCTTCGCCGACCACCCCAGCCCGTTGCGCCAGGCCTAGAACGTCGAGGATCAGCGCCACCTTGCCGTCGCCCATGATGCTCGAGCCCGCGAAAGTCTTGACCGTCTTCAACTGTTTCCGGAGCGGCTTGACTACGATTTCTTCGGTATCGTTTATTTCGTCGACTACCAGGCCAAACTGTCGATCATCGGCCTGCAATACCACGATGCTGACTGCGCCGTCGCCGTTCTCGGCGTGATTGCCCTTTTCTGCCAGGTGCAGCTCGCGGCGAAGATCGACCAGCGGCAGCAAGCGTCCGCGCAAGCGGTGGACTGGAACGCCGTGCACCATTTCAATGCCAGTACGTGCCTGCTCTGGTTCGAGTCGCACCAGTTCGAGCAAGCTGACTTGAGGAATGGCGTAGCGGTCGCCGCCGCAGGTCACAACCAGCGCCGGGATGATCGCCAGTGTGAGGGGAATCTTGACCCGTACGGTAGTGCCGCGGCCGAGTGTCGACTGCAGATCGACCGTGCCCCCGATTTTCTCGACGTTGGTTTTGACAACATCCATACCCACGCCGCGGCCGGAGACGTTGGTCACTTTCTGTGCCGTGGAAAACCCCGGCAGAAAGATCAAGTTGAAGATTTCGCGCTCGCTCATCCGCCCCACATGTTCGGCGGTAACGATTCCCCGCTCCACCGCTTTCTGGCGAATGCGCTCCACATTCAGCCCGGCACCGTCATCACCGATCTCGATGTTGACCTGCCCGCCCTCATGGAAAGCGCGGAGAATCAGGCGTCCCGTGCGGTTTTTCCCGGCTTTGACGCGATCGTCGGGAAGCTCAATGCCGTGATCGACGGAATTACGCACCAGGTGGGTTAGAGGATCCTTAATCGCTTCAATGATGGTCTTATCGAGTTCGGTCTCCTTGCCTTCCATCTCGATGGCAACTTCCTTGTGACAGCCGAGGGCCACGTCGCGCACGGTTCGCGGAAATTGCCCCCAGATATTGCCGATGGGCTGCATGCGGGTCTTCATGACCTCCTCCTGCAGTTCGGTCGCAATCAGATTCATGCGCTGGGAGACAGCCTGCAGGCCGGTATCTTCCGAGTTGTTGGCCAATTGCAGCAGCTGATTGCGGGCCAGCACCAGTTCGCCGACCAGAGTCATCAGCTTGTCCAACAAATTGACCCCGACACGCACGGTCTCCAGCGTGGCATCGCGCGGCTTGGCTTCGAGGATCTGCTGGGCGGCGAGGACCTCTTCGGCCCGGACTAGCCCCAGGCCCACCAGAATTTCGCCCAGACGGCGACGATCTCCGCGTTCTTGTTCTTCCAGCGCGCGCGCGATGTCGGCCGCCTGCACCACCCCCCGCTCTACCAGCAGGCCGCCAATCTTGCCCCGCGCGGGTTTGCGACTGGCTGTCTCAATTTTGCTGGGCGGCTCAGCAGGCGGTTGGAGTTCCGGCGCCGCGACTACGGCTGGGGCGGCAGTGGGAGCGGCCGGTATTGCCATCTCGGGAGCGGCAGCCGTCGCAGCCCCAGAGGAAGGCGGAGCGGCAAGGCTTCCGGCCGAAGTTGTTTGCAGCCGGGTCAGAGTTTCCCGCAGCTCCGGGTAATCGACATCTCCGTCTTGCCCCGTAGAAGCAATTTCCTTCAACATCTGCCGAACGGCATCCACCATGCCGAGCAGGGCGGTAGTAATCTCGGGATTCAGCGTCAGCTGACCGTCGCGCAAGCGTGTCAGCAGGTTCTCGCCGACGTGGGCGACCTTTTCCAGTTTGTTGAATCCCAGGAATCCGCAGGTTCCTTTGATCGTGTGGATGGTTCGAAACACGCCCGCAAGTGCGTCCTTGTCCTTCGGATTTTTTTCCAAACCAACTAAGTCCCGGTCGAGCCGGTCTAAGTTCTCGTTACTCTCGACCAGAAAATCTTTGACGATATCGGTGTCGCCCATCGGTAGCGTTCCTTCCCAGATTGGAAGTAGTTCCTATTCGGCGACAGTCTGCCCATCGCCCCTGCCTGTTTTGACTTCTTGGACCGAACCCTCTTGCGAACTTCGGAAATTGTGCGAAGCGAATCGTTCTCGATCTCTTGAGTTCCCTATCGTCTGTTCAAGCCTTTTCATTAGGGAAGGATGGACTTCACTTGAGGAGCGAGAGTGGTCTGCGAAGCTGAGACGGCAAACCTAGTGGCAGGGTGTGCAGCGCTGAGTCGGAGTAGGCCGGCGGATATAGCCTGAAGTATCGGTCCTTAACGGCTAGGTCTGGCTCGAGATGTCTGCGGACAGCGAAAGGCGGGACTCACAATTGCGGCCATTTGGCGAGACTTACAATAGTAACCACCGTAGCAATCTGCTTTGCCGACGATCCGGTTAACTTTCTGGTATACTGTGGTTGACGTTTTTGCTACGGTTTGCTCGTGACGCGGTGGTCCCTCGTTGGATCAGATTCATCTCCGCCTTTCCTGCCCGCCGTTTTAGCGCAAAATCTCAAACTCAAATGTGAGCGGCTGGCAACTCTCGACGTGTGTCGGAGTCTGTGACAACAACCCCTCCAGAAAGAAAACAATTCGAATGACCACATTTTTGGAACTGCCCTTGTCTGCTGCGTTGCAGCAGAAGCTGGCGGCAGCTCAATTCACCACTCTTACACCCATCCAGGAACGCGCAATTCCTCCCGCCCTTGAAGGCCGGGACGTGATCGGCACAGCCCAGACCGGCACAGGCAAGACGCTAGCGTTTTTGCTTCCCCTCATCGAACTTCTGAACCTCGAACTTCGGAACCATGTTCCTCAGGAGCATGATCTTCAGAAACATGATCTTCAGAAACATGAACCGGCGCGGCGTACCGTCGCTCTCGTTCTGCTGCCAACCCGCGAACTTGCCATGCAGGTTCATGAGCAATACGAACAGTTGCGCACCAAAGCGATGCCGAAAGCCGCACTCGTGATCGGCGGCGTATCGGAGAAAGCGCAAATCCAGGATCTCCGCGCCGGCGCGGGACTCGTGATCGCCACGCCCGGCCGGTTGCAGGATCTGATGAACCGCAAGTTTGCCGACGTAAGGCACGTGAAAATGCTCGTGCTTGACGAAGCCGATCGCATGCTCGACATGGGATTCCTGCCGGCGATCCGGCGCATTCTGGCAGTACTCCCACAGCAGCGTCAGACTCTGTGTTTCTCGGCTACGCTGGAGCAATCCGTGGCCGGACTGGTGCACGACTACCTGCGTGACCCGGTGCGCGTAGCTTTAGGCTCGGTGCTGAAGCCCGCGGAAAGCGTACAGCTCAAGGCCTACGAACTTCGTCCGGGAGAGAAACTCGATGTTCTCCGGCAATTGCTCTATGCCGAAAAAGGGCAGACGCTGATCTTTACCCGCACCAAACGCGGCGCCGAACGGCTCGCTAAGGACCTGGTGCGTGACGGCTTCACGGCCGCCCTCATTCATGGCGACCGGTCGCAATCGCAGCGCAACGGCGCGCTGAGCGGATTTCAGGAAGGCCGCTACCAGGTGCTGGTGGCGACTGATATCGCTTCGCGTGGATTACACGTGGACGAAGTGGCCCACGTCATCAACTATGATTTGCCGAAGATGGCAGAGGATTTCATCCACCGGGTAGGGCGCACAGGGCGCGCCGGGCTGCTGGGACGGGCCTCTACACTGGTTGCCGGGGCCGAGGTCTTAGAGCTCAGGCATATCGAACGCGCACTGCAGTTGCGCATCGAACGGATGCAGATCGATCCGTCTGAGGGGATGCCGCGGCGAGTAGTGCAAAACACGCTGGCTTCGCGAACCTTGACTGCATTGCCGGGAGAGGTGTTCGTTTAGAAGCTAAAACAGCGCGCCGGAACCTTGGGCTCCGGCACGCTGCTCAGTGAGACAAAGTGGCTAAGATTCAGTCCCGTTCTCGTTATCCCCAGGACCTGGTTCTTCGTCGCCGAGGTTAAATAGAGCGGCCTGGGCGGCCGCGTGCTGGCGCAACTCGGCCATTTCATCCAGACTGCCTTCGGCGGGCTTTTCCTGCTTTCGCTGGCTCCGTCGCTCCGCTTTATCGCGTTGTTTCTGTTGCCTTGTCTGTTCTTTTTGGCGCTTGGTAAACGTTGATCGACCTCTTGGCATACGCCGTCTCCCGATGGGTTAGTTGTTGATCACTGGCCGCTGATTCGCGCAGCCTGCCTGATCTGCACGTTGGAACGACCCTACCAGCGCGGTTCGCGCGGCTGACGCGCGTGCCCCTGATAGTCGTCGCGCCCACGGCCGCCTCCGCCGCCGAAACGCTGTCCACCCTTGGGTCGGTCGGTCTTGGGCTTGGCTTCGTTAATGGTCAGCGCGCGTCCGCCCAATTCCTTCCCGTGCAGCGCCGCGATGGCTTTATCGGCTTCACCCGCGTCGGCCATTTCCACAAACGCGAATCCGCGCGAACGGCCGGTTTCCCGGTCGGTCACCAGGCTGACTTTTTCCACCGCACCGTGTGCCTCGAAAACGTTCCGCAGTTCGGCTTCGGTCGTGCTGTGGGGCAGATTTCCAACGTAAAGGTTCTTCATCGCATTTCCTCTCTTAATAGCTCGTCCAAGGTGATCGACGCGGCGGTCGGCCTCGAGGACCGGCCTTCGGTATCTCGTGGCGGCGCGGGACGGTCTCGCATCGCGCGGGTTTTCGCGTTGGATGCAGCGCGAACCGAAGAAATGCGCCGCGAGGCCTCGAGGATTCCCCATCGTTGACGCCGATCTTCGAGATCGGTCAAAAGATGGTCGGAGGGAAGAGCATCAGATGAAAGCGCAGCCCTCACGTCCCCGCGAAAGATGTGGTCCTCGCCCAGCGGGAAGCCAGATTCATCATCCGCATTCGGCGAGGCCGCCAGGTACGCGGGGTGGCCAACCAGGTACGCAAGTTGTTGCGGCGGCGTCGCACCGAGAATGTCATCGCAGAACTTGTCGCGATGACCCACTCCTTTTGCCACGTTGATCAGAACCAGATCGTACAAGTCCGCTTTCCACCAACAACGCGCTTCGGTGATGTCTGCGGCGCAGTCGACTTCCATGCCGAGCTTTCGCATCACCTCGGCGCGCAAGTCGCGCTTGGTGGGCGAACTGTCGACCAGCAGCACGCGTTTTTTCCTGAGCGCATTCGGGATCGCGGAGAGTGGCGGCGAAAATAAAGTCGGCGTCACGCCGTCACCGGCTCATTCTTGGCGCCGGTTCGCGGTTCCCGTGATTTGGCCTGTACGGGCACGTGCTTCAGGAGTTCGCGGTTACGTTTCCGGCGAGCGATCTTTTGTTTTCGCTCCCGGTTAAATCTCGATTTGTCGCCGTTCACTGAAGACATGCTGAACTCCTATTTTAGACTGGCCGTACACAGCCGGACGCTTGCTGCTCGTTTTGGTCGTCACATAGTCAGGACTGTCGCCGCAATCGTTCCTGAGCATGGGAAAAGGTGCAAAAAAAACGAAGGCCGCCGGGTCGAATTTAAAACGCGCATGCGCCAGAACCGACTGCCGCGAAACGGCGTGCGTATGCTCGGAATTCCCAGAAGACCCCTCCTCGATCTCTCAATCGCGAAGGCGCAAGCGCGTACATGTCTTCGAGGTTAAGTAGCTTGAGTATACGCTGTTTGCGAGCACACTGCCCTATCGACCGAGATCACAGGGACCATAAGACACGAGCCTTGAGTTCCGCCGACATCCTGAATCGTTCTCGAATAGCGACTAAAGGCAACCCTTCGCGAATCAACTTGCTAATTGTCCCCGCAACGCGTAGGATCGCTATGTGCGTTAGACCGAATCGGTCGTGAGCAGTTCTCGCCTCAACAGCCAGTAACCTGCCCTTAGTACCTCCGAATCTCTCCAGCGTAAATCGATTGAAAGGAACACCTGTATCAACATGGCAGAACAAGGAACAGTGAAGTGGTTCAATGACGCCAAAGGCTACGGCTTTATCAGCCGTCAGAATGGCGAGGATGTTTTTGTGCACTTTTCGGCGATCCAGGCGGGCGGCTTCAAGAGCCTGCAAGAGGGTCAGACAGTGCAGTTTGACGTGACCAAGGGCCCCAAGGGTTGGCAAGCGGAAAACGTCCAAGCTCTGTAAGCCGGCGAATCCTGTAAAAGGCGATGTCTTCGGAGATCGCCTTTTCATCTTCTAATCGATATCTCACCAATAATCGTCTTTCGGCAACTGGAAACGGATTCTCTCTGACACGCGACGACCTGAGCGCATCCTACGCCATCATTCGGCACAACGTCCGGACCTACCGGTCGGCTGGAGTCGTCGAAGTCGTCCGAGGCAAGCAAAACGCCGAGTCGACCCAGAAAAAGTTCGAAAGCTCCCAAAGCTCAGCCGACCACCACGAGGGCTGGCGCTACTTCATTGAAAAAACCGATATGAAAGCGGGAACCAATCCTGTCGAAGCCACCCATCTTCGCCAGACTGACCTCGAAACACGCGAATCGAAAGCACAGGAAGAAACGAATCTTCTGACTCGCCCCTCGAATACTCGATAACCTCTGTCAGAGCAATCCAGCGGTGGTTCGCCAACTAGTTCTGGCCTCGAGGCGCACACACCCAGAAAATCGGCGGTCTTCAGATTTTATAATTGGCAAGGCCTCAGCTATTGGTTTACGCCGCTCGCGAGAACGCCACCGTCCACGGCCAACACCGTTCCGGTAACAAAACTGGCCGCGTCAGACGCGAGGAAAATCGCGGCACCTATCAATTCGTCGAGTTCGCCGAAGCGCTTCATCGGAGTACGCATCATCACTTCCTGTCCTCGGCCGGTGCCGACCAGGAGCTTTTCGCTGAGCGGCGTGCGGAAATATCCTGGCGCAATTGCATTCACGCAGATACCGTCTCGAGCCCATTCGATCGCCAGCGATTTGGTCAGCGATACCAGGGCCGATTTGCTCGCCGAGTAGGCTGCCACTTCGAAGAGCGCCAAAAACGAGCCCATGGACGCGATGTTGATGATGCGCCCATAGTGGCGCTCGATCATATGGCGTCCAAAAACCTGGCACGCGCGCAGCGTGCCGGTCAGGTTGGTTTCGATGATCCGGTTCCAGTCGGCCTCAGGAAAATCCAACGTGGGAGCACGCTTCGTGATACCGGCGGCGTTGACCATAATATCGACTTTGCCGAACGCATCCACCGAAGCTTTCAGCAGCTTTTCGAGCGACTCGCGATCATCCACGTCGGAAGTGATCCGCAAGGAGCGCCGCCCGAAAGATTCGATTTCATCGGCCACCGTCTTCACAAGTTCAGATCGCCGCGCGCTCGCAACCACGTCAGCGCCGCCCTGTGCCAGGCCCAATGCGAGCGTCCTCCCGATTCCAGAGCTGCCGCCAATGACGACGGCAACCTTGCCGTCGAGTTCGAGTCCTTTGTAGCCCATATTTTGTTTTGACGCTCCTTCAACCAAACAAATTCAAGCTCGCGCTGCACCCTACCAGTTGAACATCGTTCCGTCGAGCTTCCGGTTCACCGGCAGGTACGCGCGCTCGTAGGGAAATTTCTCGCCCAGCGTTTCGTTGTAATCGACGCCCAGCCCGGCCGCATCCCCCGGATGCAGATAACCGTTCCCGAACGAGTACGCATGCGGAAAGACTTCATCGGTTTCACGCGTGTGCCGCATGTATTCCTGAATTCCGAAGTTATTCACAGAAATATCAAAATGCAGGGCCGCCGCCATCGCGACGGGAGAGAGATCGGTCGCGCCGTGGCAACCAGTGCGCACATGATAAATCTCAGCCAGGGCTGCGATTTTCTTGAGATGCGTCAACCCTCCGCCGTGAACCGCCGTCATGCGGATGAAGTCGATCAACTGCTCGGTGATGAGAATGTGCGCGTCCCACACCGAGTTGAAAACTTCGCCGACCGCGAGCGGCGTGGTCGTGTGCTGGCGAACAATGCGGAACCCTTCCTGCAATTCAGCAGTCACCGCGTCTTCGAGCCAGAAGAGATGATACGGTTCCAGACTCTTCCCCAACCTCGCCGCTTCTATGGGAGTAAGCCGGTGGTGAACGTCGTGCAGCAGATGCAGGTCGTCGCCGAATTTGAGGCGCAGCGCTTCGAACAACTTAGGAACGTGCATCAGATATTTTTCGGTAGACCAACTATTTTCCGGAGGCAATCCTTTTTCTGCGGGCTCGTAATACAGCTTGTCTCCCGCAACTCCGTACGTAGAGGGCAGGCCGGGAATGCCGGATTGCGCGCGAATCGCGAGGTAGCCCATCTCTTTATACTTGGCGACCTGGTCGACGGTCTCGTCGATGTCGCGTCCATTGGCGTGGCCGTAAACCATCACCCCGGTTCGACTCTCTCCGCCGAGCAGGTTGTAGACCGGAGTCTTGAGCGCTTTGCCTTTGATATCCCACAGAGCCATGTCGACGGCGCCGATCGCCGTCATAGTCACCGGACCGCGCCGCCAATAGGCGCCGCGATACAAGTACTGCCACACGTCTTCGGTCTGAAACGGATCGCGCCCGATCAGGCAGGGGATCAGGTGGTCGGTCAAGTAAGAAGCCACCGCCAACTCACGGCCATTCAATGTCGCGTCGCCCAGGCCGTAAACTCCGTCGTCCGTCGTGATTTTGAGCGTGACGAAATTTCGGCCGGGGCAACAGACGAACACTTTGGCATTCGTGATTTTCAAGCCTTGCTCCTCGAATTGTCTCCACTGCTGAATTTCAGGACGACGCCGCGCACCGACAACGAAAGGTTCAGATGCGGCGCACCAATCCTTCATCCGTGGCGGCAGTGTTCCGCACCAGCACCAAAACCAAAATCATACCAACAAAGGGAACCAGCCCGGCCAGAATCACGACGGGATCGAATGCGTGCGTGCCCGTAGCCCGACGAGTGTCAGAAACATAGCCTATCAGCTTGAAAGCGATGATCGTCCCAATCCCCGCGCCAGTGCCAGTCAAACCGCTCACCGATGCGACCGACTTGCTGTCGAAAAGATCGGAAGGCAGAACGTTAGCCATGGTTGTGAATCCGGCATAAGTGAAAGTCACAATGGCAAAAAGAGACGCGATCGCATACAGGTTTGTCGTAAAAATAGTCGGAATCAGCAACGTCATGCCGATCCCGCCGTAAACAATCGGCGCTTTGCGCGCCGCACCCAGCGACCATCCACGCTTGACCAGATAGCCGGAGACGGCGCCGGCAAAGAAACTGCCAATGTCGGCGGCCACAAACGGAATCCACACGGCGATCAACCCGCTCCTGAGATCGATTCCTTTCGCGACCAGGTAGATGGGGAACCATTCCGTAATAAAAAAGAAGACAGGGTCAGTAAACGCCTTGGCGATGATCGCTCCCCACATCTGCGGGAGTTTGAAAAGATCGCGCCAGCGAAGACCTGGGGCGCCCGCCTGCGTTGTATCCGATTCACGTTTGTCGGCAACAATCATTTCGCGTTCAGCGTCGCCGACCCGAGGGTGCGATTCCGGCGGATAATACAGCCATCGCCAGACGATCAGCCAAAGAAAGCCCAACGTGCCGGGGACCATGAACGCCGGGCGCCATCCCCAGCGAAAATAAATCCACAACACGAGGAACGGAGCCACGGCGCCGCCGATCGATGAACCGCTGTCAAAAAGCGCCGTGGCCAGCGCACGTTCACGCTTCGGAAACCATTCTGCGACTGCCTTCGTTGCAGCGGGCCAGTTTGCCGACTCGCCCGCTCCCAGAAAAAAGCGGAACGTCGCGAAACTGTAGAGACCGTTCGCCAGCGAAGTCAGCATGGAGATGATCGAGTACCAGATGACTGTGAGGGTCAGGCCGCGGCGCGTGCCGACACGATCCATCAGCTTTCCAAAAGTCGTCTGCCCGATGGAGTACGCGACGCGGAAGGCGATGGCGATATTCGCGTAGTCGGAATTGGTCCAGTGGTATTGGAGTTTGAGATAGGGAGCGAGAAGCGAAAGCGTCTGTCGGTCGAGGTAGTTGATGACCGTCGATGTGAACAACAGGCCGCCGATCCACCAGCGCAGCGACCGAATCGGTTTCCGGGGAGTCCTCATGCCTGTGGAGCACTTCCGCCAGTTAAGAAGTGATCTTCTCTGGGCCCATCACTGAGACTTTGCCATCGGCGCGTCGCGAAAGGCGGACTCAAAAGCAAGGCTGAGTCATGATCGAGATATGCAATAACTTTCGGCCGCAGTCACAAAATCAGTGCGGACCTATGGAACTATCTCTCAAGGCAAGTCTTCACCGCCTGTGAGCGTATGAGATGCGCCGGAAACTCGCGATTATACAGGAACGAACTCGAAGCGGCCTCACTACAGCGCTGTTTGTAGCAAGCTACTTTCATTTTTGACACTTCGACAATCGTTCGTCAAAGTGGCCCGGTGCAGCGCTGGTTGAACTCAAGATTTTGCTATGATGGCGGGCAGTTCAAGGAGTAGACGTGGAACTTACCCGTCGCCGTTTTCTTGAATCGACTGCCTTGGCAGTCGCGGCCTTGCGTTCTGACTTATTCGCCAGTCCAGCTCTGCATCTGATGGTCGGGTTTTCAACCTTGGGCTGTCCGGCCTGGGAGTGGGGAAAAATCCTCGACTTCGCTCGATCCCATGATTTTTCCGCCATCGAACTACGCGGCCTGATGGGTTCTCTGGACCTACCGACACGGCCAGAATTTCAGCCCGATCGAATCGCCCAGTCCAAACGCGAAGTGGCAGCGAAGAACCTGAAGATTGCCTGCGTCAGCAGTTCCGCGTACATGCACGAAGCCGATCCCGAAAAACGCAAGCAACAGATTGCGGATGCCAAGCGGTTCATCGACCTGGCCGCTCTCCTCGGCGCTCCAAACATACGCGTTTTCGGAAATAAAATTGAAGGACCGAAAGAGGAGGTTGTCGCCCGGGTTGCCTCCGGTTTGCGCGAGTTGGGAAATTATTCGGGCGAGCGCGGAGTCACCGTCATCGTTGAATCCCACGGTGACTTCACTGATTCGCCTACCCTCAGCGAGATTCTCACCCGCGCCGATTCGCCTCACGTTGGCTTGCTTTGGGATGCGCACCACACTTTCGTAGAGGGCAAGGAAGAGCCGGAGTTCACGGTTCAGAAGTTAGGAAAATACATTCGACACACGCACCTCAAAGATTCGGTGCCGACGCCAAACGGACGACACTATGTGCTGACCGGTCGCGGCGATGTCCCAGTCAAAAGGCAGATTGAAGTGCTGGCCGCTTCCGGATACAAAGGCTGCTACACGTTCGAGTGGGAGAAGGTGTGGCATCCCGACCTGGAAGAACCGGAGATCGCTTTCGCCGACTTTGCCGAGTTCATGCGCAAAGTACAAGCCGGAGATCGCGCAGGGGCAAAAACGGAAAGAAACACTATCGACTGACGCAGCTGATCACAGTTGCACCGGCTTGAGCCTCGGCGTCAGCGCCTGCACGAATCCAAGCGCGATCAGATAAGCCGTGCCTGCCAAAACGAAAATCAGCACGTAAGACCCCGTACTCTGCAAAATATAGCCAACGATCTTGGCGATCAGCATGCCGCCGATCGCGCCCAGCATGGTTCCGAAGCCGACCACCGACGCCACCGCAGTCTTGGGAAACATATCGGAAGCCAGGGTGTATAGATTCGCCGACCAACCTTGATGCGCTCCGGCCGCAAGCGCAATCAGGCAGATCGCAAGCCAGGCATTCGTGGTTCGCGCCGCAATCATGATGGGCACCACCGCCAGGGCACATGCCAGCAGAGCGGTTTTGCGGCTGGCATTCACCGACCACCCCATCTTCAACAGAAAAGATGAGAGCCACCCTCCGCTGACGCTGCCGACGCTGGCCCCGCTGTAAATGACGAACAGCGGCAAGGCCATCTCTCGCAAATCCAGCTTGAGATTGCGGCTGAGAAAATCGGGCATCCAGAATAAATACATCCACCAGATCGGGTCGGTAAAAAACTTTCCCAATGCTATGGCCCATGCCTGGCGCAGCATGAACAAAGTCCGCAGCGGAATTTTTCTTGCTTCGGTTCCGTTGCTTTGCCGGTCGCTCTGAATGTAAGCCAGCTCCGCAGCCGATAAGAGCTCGCTCTCTTCGGGCCGGCGATACAGCAAGAGCCAGGCAACGATCCAGAGGAACCCAAGGCCGCCGGTCACGATGAAAGCCATTCGCCATCCGAAACGGTAAGTAATCCAGGGCACAATCAGCGGAGTAACCAGCGCGCCGACGTTGGCGCCGGAATTGAAAATGCCCGTCGCCAGCGCCCGCTCGCGCTTGGGGAACCATTCCGCGACCGCCTTTATCGACGCCGGGAAGCTGCCGGCTTCGCCCAATCCCAGGCAGAAGCGCGCCGCAGCGAACTGAAATATCGAGCCCGCCGCCGCATGCGCCATAGCGGACAGGCTCCAGAAAAATACCGCCAGCGAGAAACCCTTGCGCGTTCCGAACCGGTCGACCAGCTTGCCTACGAATAGGACGCCCGCTCCGTAGGCAAACTGGAACGCGAGAACGATGTTGCTATAGCCAATTTCGCTCCAGCCAAACTGCATCTGCAAGGTCGGCTTGAGTAACGCGATCACCTGACGGTCCATGTAATTGACCGTTGCGGCGAAGAACAGCAAAGCACAAATCAGCCAGCGACGATTACCGGCAGAACGTGCCGGTGGGGCAGCCATAGTCTGAACTGCATCCGGGATGGGGCGCGGGCTCAATGAACTCTAGGTGTGAACGCGAAGTACGAACTCGAAGCACGAGCGACGTGCATCACTACACATCGCGCAAGGCGTCTGCGTCAAGGGATTGTTCAACTGGTATGATTCATGCCTTGTATGATCGGTCAGCTCAGCAGCACTGACCAATCTGCCTCTGGCTATGAAATCCTTTCTTGACCAGGACTTTCTGCTCTCGAACGATGTAGCCCATCGTCTCTACGGGAAATTCGCTGCTCCGCAGCCGATCTTTGATTATCACTGCCATCTTCGCCCCCGAGATATTGCCGAGAACCGCCGGTTTTCAAACCTGTTCGAGATCTGGCTGGAGGGCGACCATTACAAATGGCGGGCGATGCGAGCCAACGGGGTTGCAGAAAAATATATAACCGGGGATGCCACGCCTTACGAAAAATATCTGGCCTGGGCGCGAACCGTTCCCTACACGCTGCCCAACCCGCTTTACCATTGGACGCACCTGGAACTGCAACGTTATTTTGGGATTACCCAGCTTCTCGATGAGACGTCAGCTCCCGCGATTTGGGAGCGTGCAAACAGCGCTCTGGACAGCGCCTTGACCGCCCACGCGATTCTGCGGAAGTTTCACGTCGAGGTCGTGTGTACGACCGACGATCCCACCGATGACCTGCGGCATCATCAGGCCATCGCAAAATCGGATCTGCCCACGCGAGTGCTTCCAGCGTTCCGACCCGACAACGCCCTGGGTGTCGGTGACGAAGGATTCCGGCCTTGGGTTGAAAAGCTCTCCACGGCCGCTAATGTTGAAGTGCGCGATCTCGGCAGCTTTCTTCGCGCCCTTCAGAGCCGGCATGACTTCTTTCATTCCCTGGGTTGCCGCCTCTCCGACCACGGCTTGAATCACTGTTACGCAACGCCATGTTCCGAGCGAGCCGCAGCTGCGATTTTTGCGAACGCTCTCGACGGAAAAACGATTAACGAGGGTGAGCGCACCCAGTATGCTTCATTCCTGATGTTATTTTTGGCCCGGCTCGATGCCGAGAAGCAATGGACGAAGCAATTGCACCTTGGCGCCATGCGCAACGTAAACTCAACGGCGCAACGGGCTCTGGGTGCCGACTCGGGCTTCGACACAGTCGGCGATTTCCGCCAAACCGGGCCGCTCGTCGCTTATCTTGACCTGCTCTCTCGTGAGCGCGCCCTGCCTCGGATGATCCTTTACAACTCGAACCCGGTCGATACTTTTTCGTTCGCCACGCTGGTCGGATGTTTCCAGGACGGAGAGGTTCCAGGAAAGATCCAATACGGCAGCGCCTGGTGGTTCCTCGATACGAAGCAAGGAATCACGGCACAACTCAACGCGCTGTCGAATGCCGGCTTGCTGTCGCGATTCATAGGCATGGTGACGGATTCCCGCTCGTTCATGTCTTATCCACGTCATGAATATTTTCGACGAATCCTGTGCGACATCATCAGCCAGGATGTGACGCGCGGAGAACTGCCGGATGACGATGCGCTACTGGGAAGACTTATTGAGGATGTGTGTTATCGAAACGCGAAGCAGTATCTGCAGTTAGGTGAAATGTCAGGCACCTGAAGTGGCCCGCATCGCACCACGCGGTGGCGGAACTGTAACGCGGACGGCACTACGAAAGATTTCCAGGAGGATCATAAGCTTGCGAACCTCAATCGTTACACTCGCTTTCAGCTTCGCTTTTGCATTCTCGGTTTTCGCGCTCGCTCTGATGGCACAGTCTGCGAACCAGCCCGCCGACAAGACTCTCGAAGCGCGGCGCGCAGAACTCAATCGACTGCTCGATGAGCAGTGGCAGTACACCCTTCGCACCCAGCCGGAACTGGCGACCCAGGTGGGAGACCACCGCTACAACGATCGTCTCAGCGATTTGTCAGACAAAGCAATCGCTGAAGACATTGAGCACAGTCGCCATGCGCTGGCGCAGTTCGAGGCAATCGATGTAACAGGATTCCCCGAAGCAGAGCGGCTGAATCAGATTCTGATGGTGCGCAGCCTTCGCGACGATCTTGACGGCGCGCAATTTAAGGAGTGGGAGATGCCGGCCACGCAGTTCGGCGGCATACATCTGGGATATGCGTCGCTCCCTTTCGACTCGCCGTTTCGCACCGTAAAGGATTATGACGATTACCTCGCGCGACTGCGCCAGATTCCGCGAGTGCTGCAACAGGCCACCGGGCGCATGCGCCAGGGACTGCGCGACCATCTGATGCCGCCAAAGTATCTGCTGGAAAAAGTTTCGAGCCAGGCTCAGCAGATCGCCGACGCTTCGCTTGAGAAGAGTTCATTCACGGAGCCGCTGCGGAAGTTTCCGGATTCGATCTCCGAGGCTGACCGGAAACGTTTGCGCGCAGCCATTGAAGATGCAGTCAAGACCGAAGTCGAACCTACTTATGCGCAATTCGCGAAATTCGTACGCGACGACTATGCCCCGCACGGTCGCCTCGACCCAGGTATTTGGGCCCTCCCCGACGGCGATGCGCGTTATCGCTTTGCCGTCCGCCACCAGACCACGACCGATTTAACGGCAGGCCAGATTCACGAACTCGGAGTGAAGAGCGTCGCCCACATCGAAGAAGAAATGCTGACGATCGCCAAGGCCCAGGGCTTCAGTGATTTGAAATCGTTCAACGCGCACATTCGGCAGGATCCGGCGCTGTACGCTAAGTCCGGGCAACAACTGCTCGACCTTTACACGAAATATCGTGATCAGATGTACACGAAACTGCCACAACTGTTCGGACGGTTGCCGAAAAACAAACTCGACGTCGTGCCCATGGAAGAGTTCCGCAGTGCAGACAGTGTGCCGGCCGATTACTCTCCCGGAGCGGGCGATGGATCGCGACCGGGCCGCATCAACGTCAACGAGTATGCGCCCGAGAAGCGTCTGCTGCTCAACGTGGAAGCGATCGCTTACCACGAAGGAGTGCCCGGGCATCACCTGCAATTTTCAATCGCGCAGGAATTAACCGGCTTGCCGCCTTTTCGCCGTTACGACCTCGATCTGAATGCCTTCACCGAGGGATGGGCATTCTACGCCGAGGGGCTGGGAAAAGAAGTGGGTTTCTATCAGGATCCCTATAGCGACTACGGACGCCTGCAGAACGAAATGTGGCGAGCCGTGCGCTGGGTCGTCGATACGGGCGTGCACTCCCAGCACTGGACCCGCCAGCAGATGATCGATTATTTCCACGAGCACACCGCGATGGACGATCAGAATATCGAAACCGAGGTGGATCGATATATCGCATGGCCAGGTCAGGCGCTTTCCTACAAGATGGGGCAGATGAAGATTCTCGAACTACGCGAGCGGGCGCAGCGGGAACTCGGTCCTAAGTTTGATGTACGCGCTTTTCACGACGCCGTGCTCGAGCAGGGTCCGCTGCCGCTGGATGTCTTGGAGACGAAGATCAACAACTGGATCGCGGCGAATAAGTGAGCAAAATATTCGCTCAGTGCGCGGCCCAATCCTGCGGAGTTTCCACATAGGATCGATCCAGAGCTGCGGGTGAAGGACAGCCTAACAGGCGGAGCGTACGCTCAAAATCTGTTCGAAGAATCTGCAAAGCGCGAGCCACGCCCGCCTGGCCGGCAGCCGCTAACCCATAAGCGTAGGCTCTTCCCACCAGAACGGCGCGCGCGCCCAGGCAGATTGCCTTCGCAATGTCGCTGCCGCGGCGAACACCGCTATCCATGAGCACCGGTATCTTGCCGTTCACGGCTGCGACCACTTCCGGCAGAGCACGCAGCGCAGGCGCAACCGAGTCCAGTTGCCGGCCGCCATGGTTCGACACCACAACCGCGGCTGCCCCCTCATCCACCGCGCGCCGTGCATCGTCGCCGATCAGAATCCCTTTCACCACGATAGGACCGGTCCATTGCTGGCGAATCCACGATAGGTCTTCCCAGGTTACGGTCGCCTGTGCCAGGGCTGCAGTCACATCGACAAGTTTCATCGGTCCCTTTCCGGGGATCACGATGTTCTCAAGTTTTGGCATGCCTCCATCGCGCAGAAAAGAGACGGCCCATCCGGGGCGGGCGACCACGTTTATCAGGTACGGAAGCTTGGCCAGCACAGAAGTGCCGAGAAGTTCCTTCATGCCATTGCGCGGATCGCGCTCGCGCATCCCTGCCACCGGAGTATCCACCGTGATGACCAGGGCAGAGCATCCTGCGCGGTGTGCGCGATCGAGAGCCCCTTCGGCTGCCTCGCGTCCTCCCATCAGGTACAGCTGGTACCATACGGGACCCTTCGACGCGCCTTTTACATTCTCTACTTTGTGGCCAGAAATCGTTGAGAGGATGTAGCCCGTGCCCGCCTCTCCCGCCGCGCGAGCGGCAGCAACTTCGCCACCGGGATGCATCAAGCGGCTGTACCCAACCGGAGCCAGCATCGCGGGAAACGATAGCTCGTGTTGCAGCACCTGGGTCTTCAGATCGCAATCGCGGACTGCAACGGCGCCACGAGGCCGGAAGATGACATCGCGAAACACACGGCAGTTTTCCGCCAGCGTCTGCTCGGCTTCCGCACCGCCGTCGAGATAATCGAAAACAGCCCGTGGCAGCCGGCGTTTCGCCAACCGGCGCAGGTCTTCAATGTTTACGACTTTTGCAGAGCTCAGCGTGCGACTCATGGTGTGCGTTCTCTTGTTGTCAAACGAACTCGAAATCAGTGCGTCGAGTGTTGCTTCGTGTACGGCGATGACACTGGCCTGCAGCCGGTTACGATCCCGGAGCAGCAGGTTTGATATCCGCCGCCTTGCCGTCGTGATATACGACCACCAGCGGCTTTCCGCCGTTCGGATACCGCACCGTCTTCTCGTAAGAAGTGTCGCCTGGGTCGGGAACTCCCATGCCAATCGCGAAGTCGGCCTGCATTTCGTTCATCCCCAGCCTGACTTCGTGCTGCCCCACGGCCTGCCAGACATCGGTGGACCAGTGTTTGTAGAGTTCGTGCGGATCTTCAATGAAAAACATTTCATCGGAATAAATCGTGAATTGCTGATCGGCTTCAAACCCTATGGGCACCGCGTAGGTCTTGCCTTCCTTTTCGAAAACTGCCATCACTTGGGTCCGGTTCCCCGCCCCGGCCGGCATCGCCGTCACCACGTCTTTGATGGCAAGCTGCTCGATCGGCAACAGCAGCCCGGCCTCGTGAGTGAAATCCACGCGCTTGTGCAGAGGATCATACGGATAATAGGTGTAGCGATATCCCTCTTTCACCCACACCGGCTGCTGCGTAAGCTGCTTCGCAGTTTTCAGATCATAAGGATAGAGTTTCTTCGGGTTGACGTAGTAGTCGGGATTGGAATAACCGACGTTCTGGGCCTGCTTTAGTCTTTCGGCTGTAACCAGATCTTCATGCCGTTCATAAAGGATGTAACCGGCGCGCAAACCCGCGATCACCATCGCCACTATGATCGCGAGTTGGATTCTCTGTTTCGCTTCCGGACTTATCATGGCAAACTTTAGCACTGTCGCGGCTTTGGCATCCTACACCTGCATCTTCACTAGCCTACATGTTCGCGCGGCTACCGCAATCCCGTTGTACACTGAAAGCAGGGAGTTTCTCGATGTCCACCATCGCCGAACAAGACGTTTTGAGCGCGCTCAAGAGTTGCTACGACCCTGAGATTCCGGTCAACATCGTCGATCTCGGCCTCATCTACAGCATTCGTTTCGCGCCCGCGGTGAGCTCGGCCGCAACTCAGCCAGACGCTGCCAGTGCCGAAGGCAAACAGGATGTCATCGTCGAGATGACGCTCACCGCCCAGGGTTGTCCCGAACATGTGAACATCAGCGCCCAGGTCAAGTCCCGGGTCGAGCAACTGCCCGGCGTCGGCAACTGCACCGTGAATGTGGTGTGGACTCCGGCCTGGACTCCCGAACGCCTCAGTCCGGACGCCAGAAAACAACTCGGCATCGAATAATCGACGGCGAATGATCGGGCGCGAATGACCGGCATCGCGTGATCAGCCTGGAAATGACTGCCCTCATCCTCCAATCTCTTCCCAGGCTTCCGCGGCGCTGCGCCCAGCCGCTTCGGTAATCCGCCGGCCGGCGCGCCCAGCCATCTCCATGACGTGCAGGCCGCGCTCAAAATACTCGGGCAGAGCCTGCCGCACTCGCTCGAATTTCTCCGGATACTCCGACGCCAGCACAGCCAGGCCCAATCCCGTCGCCAGCACGCCCGCCGGATATTTTTTCCTCATGAATAAGAGTCCGGCTGCTCCAATCGATCCCAAGACCACCGCTTTTTTCCAGCTGTCCATCTTCTCCCCCAGGAACAATTCTTCTTGTTGTCGGGATTGTACCTGCGTCCACCCGGACGCGACAAACCAAGCGCCCATTGTGGCTGCCTAACCATCACCTGAGTAAGGCGTCGTAGAAATAGCCTCTACTCTTGTCATTCCGAGAAGCGCAGCGACGAGGAATCTGCTCTCGCTTCTTCCGGCAGTCTACCCGGCCGGCCCGCCGCCACCCGCATTCCCATCCCTCAGCCGCGTCTAACTTTAGTCTGGCCGTGTTACCTTCGACAACCGACTGCGGTGCGGGCATCGATTCCTGCCGCGATCTACAATCAACCCAGTGAGAAACTACACCACCAAGCGAATACCCGGAGGGATGCAGTTCACCTGCGTCCACTGCCACCACAGCGTCACTACACTCGACTTCGACGTTCGAGACGGCAATCTCCGCACCCAGGCGGCGACCGCTCTCAATCAGCATGCCGCCAAAATCCACCACGAGCCCGTGATGGTTTCCTCACTCGACGTGCAGCAGCGCATCTGGCGCACTTAATTCCGCCACACCTGATCTCAGACCACCTGATCTCGGACCATTGCCTCCAGAACCTGTGAAGGATCACGAGAATGTGTGGAGGATCACGAGAATGTGTGGAGGATCACGAGAACTTATGCAGGGCACGAGAACCCATAGCTGCCGGCAGAACCGTGGAAGAGCGGCGCTTCAGCGCCGCGTAAGCGGTCCCGACCATCGCGGGCTTTAGCCCGTGAGGCCCACTCCCGCGCATCACCGCGGTCTCTTACCTTCTAGTCCTTGACGGCCTTGTCCGTAATCTCAAGGCCTTTGTCGATAATCCCAAGCGCTTCCCGCAATTGCTGCTCATTTATGCACAGCGGAGGATTCGTGTAGAACGTATTCCAGCGCACCAGCGTATAGAGCCCTTGCTCGCGGAAGTAGCGTCCTAAGGCGGCCATTTCGTCGGATGTGCCGTTGAACGGAGCCATCGGCTGGCGCGTCTTGCGGCTGCGAACAAGTTCGACAATGCCGAACAATCCAATGGACCGCACCGCGCCCACAGACGGATGTTTGGTCTGCAGCTCTGCGCCAAGTTCCTTCATGACTGCGCCCATTTTCTTCGTGTTGTCGATCAGTCCGTCCTCTTCGTACACGCGGATCGTGGCCAGCGCCGCGGCGCATCCCATGGGATGAGAATTGTAAGTCAGTCCCCCGTAGAACACTTTGTCCTGAAAGTGCTGGGCGATGTGGTGCCGCATGCCCACCGCACCCAGCGGCAAATAGCTCGAAGTCAAGCCCTTCGCCATCGAGATCAGATCCGGGACAACCTTCCAGTGGTCGATGGCAAACCACTCCCCAGTGCGTCCAAATCCCGCCATCACTTCGTCAGCAATCATCAGAATGCCGTATTTGTCGCACAGCTTGCGCACTCCCTGCATGTATCCGTCGGGAGGGATCAGAATGCCGTTGGTACCGACGACCGTTTCAAGGATGAACGCGGCAATCGTGTGAGGCCCTTCGAGTTGCATGGTCTCTTCGATCATGGCCAGCGACGTCTCGGCCGATTCCCACCCGCGCTCGATGCCGTGATAAGGATCGAGCACGCGCACGACGCCGGGGATGCCCGGCTCAGCCGGCCAGCGCCGCGGATCGCCTGTCAGAGTGATTGCGCCCGCGGTCGCACCGTGATACGAGCGATAGCGCGCCATGATCTTGTGGCGTCCCGTAAAGAATCGCGCCAGCTTGATCGCATTCTCGTTGGCCTCGGCGCCACCGTTGGTGAAGAAAAACGTGTCTATATCGCCTGGAGTGATCTCCGCAAGCTTCGCTCCCAGCCGCGCCCGCGGCTCGTGGGCCATAAATGGATTCGCATAGCAAAGCGTCGCCGCCTGCTGGCTGATCGCCCGGACCACGCGCTCGTCCCCGTGCCCGATGTTCACCGACATTAACTGACTGTTGAAGTCGATGAAGCGCTTGCCCTCGGGTGTCCAGAAATAAATGCCCTTAGCCTTGGCCACCGGAATTGGATCGACCTTCGATTGCGCCGACCATTCGTAGAGCGTGTGCTTCTTGGTGAGGTCGACCATTTCCTTGCCGGTCATGGCGGGACTTGCGACTGTTGGAGTCATAATTTCCTCTTTGAAGATCATTCACCACAGAGTCACAGAGACACAGAGAAAACCCTTAAAGGACCCTTCGGATAATTCCTTGTGTGAGCAACGGAACGTTGAGGTTAATCAGCAGCCCAATTGGCTTGGCGGCGAGTTTCATGTATGTAAGTAGTTGCGCTTCATGGACCGGGAGGATTCGTTCAACCGCCTTCAATTCGACGACGACTTCGTCTGCGACGACTAGGTCTATTTTATATCCGCAGTCGAGCTTTAACCCCTTGTATGAAACTGGCAGGTCAATCCGGCAGCGAAAGGCCAATCCGCGCAGGTGAAGTTCGTGACACAGGCATTGTTCATAAGCGGATTCGAGCAATCCGGGGCCGAGTTGGCGACGCACCTCGATCGCAGCCCCGATGATCGGAGCAGTTCGAGGGTCTTTCTCGTTTTCGGTTTCCCTTTGTCTCTGTGACTCTGTGGTAAGAAGCTTCATTTCGAACCTAAAACTTGCGCGAGTGCTCCTTGGCCCAGCGTTCCACGACAACTTTCTTGTCGGTGTAGAACTCGATGGCATCGCGCCCTTGACCATGGAGATCGCCGAAGAAGCTGTTCTTCCATCCGGTGAACGGGAAATAGGCCATGGGCGCGGCAACCCCAATGTTGATGCCAATGTTGCCCGCGGGTGCTTCGTATCGAAAACGCCGCGCTGCCGATCCGCTCGATGTGAACAGCGAGGCCTGGTTGCCATAGGCGCTGCGTTCGAGAAAGGCCAGGGCTTCGTCCATGTTGTCGGCATGAACCAGGCTGAGCACCGGACCAAAAATTTCCGTGTCGCTGATTTCGCTCGTCGCCGGCACGTCATCGAGAATTGTGGGCTTCACGAAATGACCCGATTCATATTTCGGAATCCTTGAATTGCGTCCATCGATCAGGATCTTTGCGCCTTGTTTTTCGCCCAGGCCAATAAGCGATTCGACGCGTTCTTTACTTTGGGCCGTAATCACCGGCCCCATCTGAACCCCGTCCTCCAGGCCATTGCCCACCCGAAGTTTCGATGCGGTTTCGGCAATCGAATCGCGGAAAGTCTTCTGCGCTTCGCCGATCGTAACTGCAACCGAAACCGCCAGACATCGCTGCCCAGCACATCCAAAGGCGCTGTCGCTGATGATCTGCGTAGCCATCGGCATGTCGGCGTCGGGAAGAACGACAACATGATTCTTGGCCCCGCCCTGGCATTGGCAGCGCTTGCCTTTCTCGCCCGACCGCGCGTAAATGTAGCGCGCAACCGGAGTCGATCCCACGAAACTGATGGCGCGAACTTTGGGGTGGTCGATCAACGCATCGACCACAGCCTTACCTCCGTTAACCAGACTGACGACGCCTTTGGGCAGTCCGGTCTTTTCGAGCAGTTCGTAGATGTAGCGCATGGTGAGCGGCACGCGCTCGCTCGGCTTGAGAATGAACGTATTGCCCGTCGCGATGGCGTAGGGCAAATACCAGAACGCAATCATGCCGGGAAAATTGAAGGGCACGATAGCCGCCGTCACGCCGAGCGGCTGCCGGATCATCATCTCGTCGATACCGCGGGCAACGTCTTCCAGGTTGTAGCCCTGCATCATCATGGGAATGCCGCATGCGACCTCGACATTCTCAATCGCCCGCCGCATCTCGGCTTTCGCTTCGGCGAAGGTTTTGCCGTTTTCCGTGGTGATGATGCGGGCAACGTCGTCGATGTGCTCTTCCAGCAACATCTTCAGCTTGAACAGCGGCTGGATGCGGTCTTCCGGGGGGGTACGGCGCCAATCAGGAAATGCGGCGGCGGCCGCTTCGGCGGCTTGATTCACCTCGGCCGAATCAGCCATCGGCACTTGCGCCAGAATTTCCCCGGTAGCGGGATTGACCACGTCATGCCACTCGGCGGCTGAGGAGTCGGCCCAGCGGCCGTTGATGAAATTCGTAAGCTTGAGTATGGGCGGAGCTACAATCGTGGTCATTAGGTGGTACCTCGAACGCGCTAATATGAGACGATTCTTGAACTCATTTCGATTTGCTTGGTTGCCTTCCGAAAATCGCAGGTTTGAAAATAGCCCCCAGGATAACGATGATCCCGCCGGCGACCGCGAATGGCGCGAAGGCCAACCCTCGCCACCAAGTTTCGTACGACACACTGCCGTGCCGCAACGGTGTGAGACCAAATCCGACCATAATGACACCCACTACCAAGAAGAGAGCGCGGTATCGCGGTCGACGCGGATCGAAATTCAGCATCTTCGCCAGATGTTCATCACGAGTCGCATGGTACAACGGCTCTCTGACTACGACAGACTCCGCTCGGCGGGAAATCTGTCCTCCTCGCCCTAGGTAATAAATCTACACCAACTGCGCGACCGCGCCTTTTCGGTCGCACACTGTGGCAATCGCCGATTCGAGAACGCCCAGCGCCTCATCCATCTGCTCGTTGCTGATGACCAGCGGCACCAGAACGCGAATCACATTGGAGTACGAACCGGCGGTAATCGTGATCAGCCCGTGCTCGTAACAGTATTGCGTGATCTGCTTGGCCTCCGCAGACGCCGGGGTTTTCGTCTCCTGCGACTGCACCAGTTCAATCGCCTGCATGCCGCCCAACCCGCGCACGTCGCCAATCAGCGGCCACCGGCACTGCCACTCGCGGGCGCGCCGCCGGAAGCGATCTCCGAGTTCGTTCGCACGAGCCAATAGGTTTGTCCTGTCGAACAGATCGAGAACGGCGAGAGCCGCAACGCAGGAGAGTGGATTCCCCGCAAAAGTTCCGCCAAGACCGCCGGGGCCGGGAGCGTCCATGATTTCGGCGCGGCCCGTAACGGCGGCAAGCGGCAAGCCGCCGCCCAGTGATTTCGCGGTCACAATCAAGTCGGGTTCGATGCCGTAGCGCTCGCTGGCGAATAATGCTCCCGTGCGTCCGAAGCCGGATTGCACTTCGTCGGCAATGAAAAGAATGTCGTGCTTGTGGCACAACTCGATCACCACCTTGAAGTAATCCGGCGGCGGCGCGATGAATCCGCCTTCCCCAAGAACCGGCTCGACGATCACCGCGGCAACATCCTCGTCGGCCACAACGCGCTTGAACGTGTCTTCAAGATGACGAGCGCAGTACAGGTCGCACGACGGATATTTCAGGTTGTACGAGCAGCGATAGCAATATGCGAACGGAACGCGATACACCTCCGCGGGAAAAGGAGCGAATCCCGCTTTGTACGGATGCGTCTTGCTGGTGAGAGCCAGCGTCATCATAGTGCGTCCGTGAAACGCGTCTTCGAAGGCGATGATGCCGGGGCGCTTGGTGTAGGCGCGGGCAATCTTGACCGCGTTCTCGACGGCCTCGGCGCCGCTGTTGACGAAAATCGTTTTTTTCGCGAACTTGCCTGGAGTTACCTCGTTCATCCGTTCGGCAAGTCGCACATAACTCTCGTACGGGGTGACCTGCACGCAGGTGTGGAGAAAACGGTCGAGTTGATCTTTTACCGCTTCGACCACGGCTTCCTGCCGATGGCCTACGTTCAGGCAGCCAATGCCTCCGGCAAAATCGAGATAGCGATTGCCGTCAACGTCTTCAAGCCAGGCATCTTCGGCCTTGGCTACGTAGATGGGCGTCCCGTGAGAAAGCCCGCGGGGCACGGCTTTGGCGCGGCGCTCGGCGAGGGCCTTGGATTTGGGGCCGGGAATAGAAGTGCGGAGCTGAATGGTAGACATCGTAGGTCTCGTCGTTGGTCCTTGGTCGTTGTTCGTTAGTCCGGCCTGCTTTTCTGGGTACTCGGGACCCGCAACTCAGTTTCAGTACCAGCCGATCGGCGCTTCGTTCAGATTGATGTACACCTGTTTGGTCTCGAGATATTCTTCGATGCCCCACGGGCCGAGTTCACGTCCGAAGCCGGATTGCTTGTATCCTCCCCACGGAGCTTCCACGTAAGTGGGCTGCATGTGATTCACCCAGACGATTCCCGCGCGCAGCGCTTTCACTGAACGCATGGCCTTAAAAATATCCCGCGTCCAGACGGCGGCGGCCAGGCCGTAGGGGGAATCATTCGCGATCTTTAGCGCATCTTTTTCATCTTCGAACGGAATTACGGCCGCGACCGGTCCGAAGATTTCTTCGCGCGCGATGCGGGCGCTGTTGGTCACGTCATAAAAAATCGTGGGCTGCACGTAATATCCCTTGGCAAATTTCTCCGGGCGACCACCGCCGGAAGCGACCTTAGCTTCTTTCTTGCCAATCTCGAGATATGAGTTCACGCGGTCGTATTGCTCTTTGCTGACCAGCGGACCCATCTTGGTGTCGCGTTCGAGGGGCGGGCCCAGTTTGATCTTCTTCGCTTTCTCAGCCATTGCTTCGACAAAGTTCTTGTAGATCGATTTCTGCACCAGGATGCGGCTGCCCGCGGAACAGACCTCGCCCTGGTTGATGAAGACTCCGAACAGCGCGCCGTCGATGGCGGCTTCGAAATCGGCATCGGCAAAGAAAATGTTCGGAGACTTGCCGCCAAGTTCGAGCGTCACGCGCTTCACAGTGTCGGCGGCCTGTTTGACGATAATCTTGCCCACGGCGGCGCTGCCGGTAAACGCGATCTTGTTGACGTCGGGGTGTTGCACCAGTGGCGCGCCGCAAGACTCGCCGAATCCGGTAACGACGTTTACTACGCCGGGCGGCAGACCACAGTCTGCGAAATATCTGGCAAGTTCGAGAGCGGTCAGAGGAGTCTGCTCGGCCGGCTTCAGCACGCAAGCGCATCCTGCAGCCAGCGCCGGCGCAAGCTTCCATGCAGCCATCAGCAGAGGATAGTTCCACGGGATGATTTGTCCTGCCACTCCGACCGGCTCTTTAAGCGCGAGCGACATCGCGTTGTCAGGCACGGGATTGACGTAGCCGACAACCTTCGTCGCAAGTCCGCCGTAGTATTCGAAACAGGTGGCAACATCGTTGATATCGTATTCGGCTTCAACAATCGGCTTGCCCGTGTTGCGGCATTCGAGTTCGGCGAGTGCGGGCAGATTCTGACGAACCTTCTCGGCGAGGCGAAAAAGAACGCGCCCGCGTTCCTGAGCCGTCGTGCTCGCCCACGGACCTTCTTCGAAGGCAGCTTTGGCCGCGGCCACAGCGCGGTTCACGTCGTCGGCGCCGGCGTCAGGCACCTGGGCGATCACTTCTTCCGTCGACGGATCGTAGACGGGAAACGTCTTCGCCGACTTGCTCGCGAACCATTCGCCGTTGATGAACATCTGGTAAGTCTTGACTTCGGTCTGAAGTCCGCCCGGCATTTTGTCTACCTCCGCTACCTCAGCGGCTCAAGCCGCTGCGAACCTTGCATCGCGCATCGCGGCCCTCAAGCGCTGGCCTACCGAAATCTAAAGCTTGCCAGCGGTCAAAGGCACAGCCAACGTCGCGCCCTGTCCAATTCTCCGCGCTGCCTTTCGGCGGCCATACACGAAAAAGAAGAACGCCGCCAGGCCGACGAAAAACAGCGTGCCACCGAACATCCACACCTCGTACCACAACAGCGACGAGATCTGTTGTGCCGGGAAAAATACAAGCGCGATACCGAGAATCGTGGTCAGGAACCCGCTCGTCCCGGCCAAAAACAACGTCGCCCGGCCATATTGGCCCCTCGGCGCCGATTCCGTCACCGCAAACTTCACCAGCGCGCCGAACATATAGACAAACGGAACGAGCTGCAGAACCACTGCCAGCGAAAGCAGTTTCTGGAAAGTCTCCTGCACTCCCGTGCCGGCGAAATTCAGAATCACGAGAGCAGCGGAAACAATTCCCTGCACAATCAGAGCAGCATATGGCGTGGCGTAGCGCGGATGCACCTTGCCGAGCCACGAGGGCATGTAGGAATCGAGCCCGGCGACAAAAGGAATCCGCGAGCAGCCGCCAATCCAGGCCGAACCAATTCCGGCGATGGCCAGGCTGAGAACGAGCGCAAACGGAATCGTGATCCACGCAGCTCCGACGCGAGCCGCCATTCCGCTCACCGCCTGAACCACTCCCTGCAGCACGTTGACGTCTTTCCCCAGCGCGACCAGCAAGGTCAGAGTGGCCGCGATGTAGAGTGTGCCCGACAGCAATCCGCCCCACGCCACGGCTCCGGGCAGTGTGCGGGCTGGGTCGCGAATTTCATCGCCCATCACCGACGCCAGTTCGAGACCCACCAACCCGAAGCAGATGACGCCGAACGAATTAAGCACGAAGCGCGGATTGGCGGGAATCTTAAAGTCCGCAGCCGTAATGCCGGAGCCGAATCGCGACCAGATCACAATTCCAAGTCCAACTAGGACAGTCGCAGCCACAAAAGTTCCCACCGCTCCGAGATTATTGATCCACTTGCCGACACCGAGACCAAGGATGTTAAACAGAGTAAGCAACGCCAGCAGCGCAAGGGAAACTGAAGAAGCGAAATATTTATTGTCGGCCAATCCGTGATGCCCGGGACCGAGCACGTATACCGACACGCCGACGAAATAGAGCATGACCGTCGGCACGTAGAGCATGTTGTTGGTCCAGTAGCACCATCCCGAGAGAAATCCGTGAAAGTCGCCGAAAACTTCTTTGGCCCAGAGATACACTCCGCCTTCACCGGGATATCGGTGCGCGAGTTCGATCACAGCGATTCCCTGCGGCCAGAAGAAGAGAAGGAGAGAAATGATCCACAGCCAGATCGTGACCCCGCCGTTGGCCGCGATGGAGGGAACCACGTTGAGGTTGAAAACGGCAACCACAAACAGCAGCACCAGATCGCGCCGCCCGAGGGCGCGGATCAGGTGCGGCTGGGCTTCGGATTGGGTCGTCGTGGACATTCCAAAACATTCGTAAGAACAAACACTTTGTCATTCCGAACCGGGCCGCCAGGCGCGGTGAGGAACCTGCTTTTGCGGGTTTTGCGGACGGCGCACATCGGGCGCGCCTGACACTACAAACAGCGGCGGACGAATGCGTCCGCCACTCCATGAGTCTAGTGCGCGACCGCTACCGGCTCGGCGCGTTCCTGCTGCGCTTTCGCCAGCGATGCGGCAATGTCATCGAACGCTGCCAGGTGCTTGTCGACATCGGCCTGTGTGTGTTGCACCGACATCGTCCACTGCTCGTCCCACCAGTAAGGCTGCGCCATCACGCCGCGGTTGACCATGCCGAACCAGTAGTGGCGCCACAGATCGACATCGATCTCCTCCCAGTCGCGATAGTTGCGAATCTCCTTCGGATACAGCATGAGCGCGCCGTTGGCTCCGGCCTGCATGATGTAGGCTTGCAGTCCGACCTTCGCGATGATCTTGCGATAGCCTTCCGCCAGGTTCTTGCTGAGTTTTTCGACGTGAGTGTAGTTCTCGCGCGTCAAAACGTGGCGGAACGTAGCCAGTCCCGCCGCCATGGAAACCGGATTCGTATTGTAGGTGCCGCCGTGGAAGACCTTGTGCTGAGAGATGAGGTCCATGACTGACGTGCTCGCGCCGAAAGCGGCCAGCGGCAGTCCGCCGCCGATCGACTTCGCCAGGCAAATCATGTCGGGATGCACCCCGAAATATTCGCTGGCGCCGCCCCAGGACAGTTTCGCGCCGGTCTTTACTTCGTCAAAAATCAGCAAAGCTCCGTACCTGTCGCAGATTTCGCGCAGACCCTTGAGAAATCCCGGTTGCGGCATGCAAAGGCCGACATTCATCAGAATCGGCTCAAGAATAATCGCCCCAACCTGGCCGGGGTTTTCTTTGAATCGCCGCTCAACGGTAGCAAGATTGTTGAACGTAGCGATCAGCACGTTGGCAATCGCCGACTTCGGCACGCCGAGACCGCCAGTGACCTGCGTAGGATTGTCGATGTCTCCATACTCAGGCGCATGCGGCTTCACGCTGACCAATGCGCTGTCGTGCAAGCCGTGGTACGCGCCTTCGAATTTGACGATCTTGTCGCGTCCGGTCGCCGCGCGCGCCAGCCGAATCGCATGCATGGTAGCTTCGGTCCCGCTGTTACCGAAGCGGCACATCTCAATCGGAAAACGGGCGCAGATTTCTTCGGCCAGTTCCCACTCCATATCGTGCGGCATGCCGAACATCGTCCCGGACGAGAGACGCTTCTCGACCGCCTTCATCACGTCGGGATGGCAGTGCCCCGCCATCAGCGCGCCGAAAGTCAGGTTGTGGTCAATGTATTCGTTGCCGTCAAGGTCACGGAACTTGCTGCCGCTGGCTTCCTTCACGAAAATCGGCCAGGGATCGTAGGCGCGGTAGTTGCTGGCCACGCCCAGCGGAATGCGTTTGAGATTTTTCTTATGGGCTTCGGCGGATTTGGGCGTTCGCCGCTCGAAGGCGGCGAGTTCTTTCTGCAGATCGGGATACATCGAATTGCTCCGGGAATTACTCAGGCCGCCTGCATTTCCGGTAGACCTTCGGCCGGAAGATCAGTGGGCCATTAGATTGCCCGGGCGGCAGGACCGTCCGGGGTCGATTCATTTCTGCTACTACTCTACTCTTTCCACTAGAAGTAAAACTTCAGCGCAAACTGCGCCAGGCGTGGATCCTTGACCTGTGTGACCTGGCCAAACTGCGTTCCGTCGGTGCTGTCGCCGTCGGGATTGTAGAACTGCGTGTGGTTGAAGATATTGAACACCTCGCCTCGAAACTCGAAGTGAGTCCGCTCGGTGACGGGAATGTTCTTGATCACGACGACGTCAGTTTCGCTGATGCCCGGTCCGCAGCAGATGGTTCGGGGTGCGTTGCCGACCCGCCCCAGCAGGCTCGGATCATAGCAACCGGGGTATGGGCTGCCGCCACAAGTCGGGTCGCCGGTATTCTCCGTGAAAATCTGCGGATTGAAATAATAGTTGCCGTTCTTCTGCGGACTCTGATGGCCGAATGGGGCCAACTGATCCGGCTCACCGGGCAGTTCGAAATCGAAGCTATTCATCAACTCGTTGTCCGCCTCGGACGTAATCCGGATGGGGAATCCGGTCTGGTAGGTCGTGATGCCCGAGAACGCCCAGCCGTCCACCACTTTCCCGGCGAATCCGTTGTATTTCCGCGCCGGCAAGTCCCAGTAATAACTGACCACGAAACGATGCCGCGCGTCGAACAGCGATAGCGCACGATTATGGGCGCCAGGCAGCGGATTCAGGATTCCCTCGAAGCTGGAGGCCTCATCGATAGACTTGCTGAACGTATAGGCGGCGGAGAATTGCAGCCCGTGGGAAAAGCGCTTCTCTAGCGAAGCCTGCAGCGAGTGATAGGAGGAACTGGCGACCGTGTCCTGCGCAAAGATGCTGCTGAAGACGGGAACTCCGCTCAACGGGCATCCGGTGCCTGTCGTGGGATTGCACTGCGGCGAAGAGAACGGCCGCAGGCCGGTAAACTGCAGCGTTTGCCCCGTTCCCGTGACGGTGGAACCATTCGGCATATGGAACTTGAAACCGGAAGGCACCGTCACTGCGAACGGAGCATCCTCTCCAAATTGCGCGCACGTTCCAGCCCCATCGAGGGTATTGATGTCAAGACAGGTCTGAGGGTTCGAGTAGTTGACGTCGTGCGTGGCCAGCAGGCGGTGCCCCTGCGTTCCCACGTAGCCAATTTCCAGTTTCAGGTCTTTGACCAATTCACGCTCGATGCCGAAATTGTATTGAGCCGAATACTGGGTGCGCATGTGCGGCTGGAAATCGCCGAACAGATCGATGGGCTCGAAGATCGCCCAGTCTTGCGGTTTCCCGCGCACGGCATTGAGAACTCCATTAAAAGGATTCAGATAAGTCGTGCCATTGCCGGTCTTAGGATCGTAGCCCTGGTCCGCGAATGGCAGGTCGAATTGCGTCTCGTAGACAAACGTGCTGCCGCCAAACGGAGGCTCTGCGCCGAACTGGGCCAGCACTAACTGCTCGATGGGATTGTAGAAGAGTCCCCAGCCCGCGCGGAAGCTGGTTTTGCCCGAGTTACCGGGACTCCAGGCCAGTCCGATCCGCGGAGCAAAAGCCTTGTAGTAAGTCTGCGTCATGCCGGCAGGAACGCCGGGATCTCCCGGGACTACTAACCCGACCGCGTCCTGTGAGCTGCAATTGGTGTCAGGGCCTCCGCAGGGATAGATCGTCGACTTTTGCCCCGGACGAAACGTCTGCACGTGTTTGGCTGCATCAGCCAACGGTGTATCCAACTCCCAACGCAGTCCGTAGTTGAGCGTGAGGTTCGGTTTGATCTTCCAGCTGTCCTGAGCGAACAGATAAAGGCCGGAATTGCGCACGTATTCGACCTGC
Organism: uncultured Acidobacteriaceae bacterium; assembly: GCA_963739125.1. Classification (GTDB taxonomy): domain Bacteria; phylum Acidobacteriota; class Terriglobia; order Terriglobales; family Acidobacteriaceae; genus Sulfotelmatobacter. The sequence goes on from CAVTZD010000001.1 coordinate 393,070, forward strand.
GCCGATCCCTGCCCAAACTGGTCGGGAAGGCCCAGCAGGAAGTTGGGATACAGATTGTTCGCGCCTACGTCGTTCGGGCCGCCGCCGTAGTAAGAGAAAGTGCCGTTCACGTTGTAATAGTAAAACTGGTTAAACTGCTGCCGACGGGCATCCACGCCGAACTTCATGGTGTGGTTACCCGCAACCCGCGTCAGATTGTCCGACCACTGGAATGAATTTCCGACCTGCGGAAGTTCGCCCTCCGAGTCGTTGCCCAGCGAGAATCCTCCGGAAATCGATATGAACGGAAGTCCTTCCCGTCCCGCATTGAGAAACGGATGAATCCCAAACTGGCTGCCATTCGGGTCGCTCGAACCATCGCCATAGAAACAAGGCACGGGCGCAGTCAGCCACGATGGAGGAGGCGGGCACGAGTTCTGCACCAGCTCCGTGTTCGAGGGGTGTTGAAAAGTCTTCTGGCCTTCGCGGTTGTAATTGAAGCGGAACTCGTTCACCGTGCTGTTGGTGATGGTCCAGGTGTGAGTGATGTTGTATTGCTGGATGCGTTCCGCGAGAATGCTTCCGAAGCCGGGGACATCCGCACCCGTCAGTTCGAAATTGGCGAAAGGATTGAGCGTGGTGTCGTCGTTGAAATAATAGTAAAAGCTGAGGTTTTGCTTGTCGTTCAGACGATGGTCGATCTTGATCGTGAACTGGTCGCCGCGCACGCTCTTGGTCGGAGTTGTGGTGATCAGTGAACCGTCGTTCGGTGGAGTCGGCACGAACTGCAGAAGATCAACCGCCGTCGGGTCCATACAGGCCAGCGGAATCTGGCTGTTGGGAAAAATCGTCGAGTAGGCCGCGCCATCGGCAATCGTGCCCCCGCCGATCGCAGTTGTCGCCGCCTGGCAGCCGGGGCGGTTCGTCAGGATGGACGAGTTGGTTAAAGTACCGGTAAACGAGCCCTGGCCCGGATTCACGTCGGAAAAGTCCGACACAATCTGCCCGTTCACGACATTCGTCGGCGACGGCGTTTCCTGTGAACTCGGCACGGTAACGGCCGGCGACAGAATGCCCTGCCGGATGCGCCGGCCTTCGTAGCTGACGAAGAAAAATGTGCTGTTCTTCACGATCGGCCCGCCGAGCGTGCCGCCAAACTGGTTCTGATTAAACTTCGGCTTGCTGCAAGGAAGGCCTTCGGCGCCTGTCAGGCAGAAGTTATTGGCGTTCAGATCTTTATTGCGGAAGAACTCGTACAAGTCGCCGTGAACCGCGTTGCTGCCCGACTTGGTCACCACGTTCACGACCGACCCGGAGTTGCGGCCATATTCGGCATCGAAAGTATTGGTCAGAACGCGGAATTCCTGAATGCTGTCGGGACTCGGCTGAACCGTGGGGAGATTGGCGAACAGATCATTAGCGTCCCCGCCGTTGACACTGAAATTGTTGGCGCGGCCGCGGCCGCCGTTCACTGAAACCGCCCCCGGGCTGTCGCTTCCATACACCAGCGTATTGCTGGAACCCACTGTAGACATTACTCCTGGCTGCAGCTGCAGAAGCTGATAGGTGTCGCGCGAGTTGAGCGGCAAGTTGGCGACCTGGCGGTTGTCCATGACGGCGCCCAGTTGCGTGCTGGTGGTATCGACCAGAGGAGCTTCGGAAGTCACATCGACCACTTCCTGGGTCTGGCCCAGCTGCATGATCATGTTCAGCGTCAGGACCTGATTCACGTCGAGCTTAATAGTGTGGCGAACGTCTTTTTTGAATCCTGTCAGCTCGAAAGTGAGCGTGTAGGTTCCGACCGGCAGATCGGGGAACACGTAATCGCCGTTGTCGTTACTCTGCGCCGCGCGGGTCACGCCCGTAGCCTCGTTTGAGGCGGTGACCTTGACCGCAGGCAGAACGGCGCCGGTGGGGTCCGCGACCCGGCCGAGAATGCGTCCGCTCGTACCCTGAGCGAAACCGATGGAAGGCATCACCAGGCAAACAGCGACTGCGCAAATTACACACCAGCGGACTCGAGCTGACAGCATGGAACCTCCGGGCATCTTCGGGAGAGTTGAATTTTGCGTTGAAAGCGACCGCTTGCATCGGGCTGCAACCTTGCTATAATCCCGCAAGGTTAGAGAAGCGGGATGGGGGCTGTCAAGGGGAAAAAAACGCGTCCCTCCCATAGAAATTTCTTATGCGCTCGGCTTGCAAGCTATGAAATCCAGCGACCCTGAGTCATACCTGAAGATCGGCGATGTCGCGAGGAAGGTGGGTGTTTCGCCGTCCGTGATTCGTTCCTGGGAGAGCCTGGGACTGGCGCACCCCCGCCGCACGGAAAGCAAGTACCGGCTGTATAGCGCTGAAGATGTGAAACTGCTCAAGCGCGCCCGCTTTCTGCGCAAGGCGCGCGGGCTCAACGCGGCCGCAATCGTGCAATTGCTCAAACGAGAAGGCAAGGTGCACCCGGCAGCCGACGGCAATGCCGGGGCCATCGGCGCGCACCTGCGGCAACTGCGGGCGCGGCGGCGCCTTTCGTTGGCACGCGTGGCGCAGGCTGTCGGCATCTCTGTAGGATTTCTCAGCGCCCTCGAACGTTCGCAGATGAGCGGTTCGGTGGGCACGCTGCGCAAGCTGGCCCGTTTCTACAAGACCAATATTCTGGATTTCTTCGACGCCAGCGGAGCCAGCAGCCGCCAGGTGCGTCCCGCCGAGCGCAAGGTTCTCGAAGCCGGCGAGGGCGTGCGCATGGAATTGCTGGCCTGGGGCGACACGGTCATGGAGCCGCATCTGTTCCGCATCGCGCCCGAAGCCCGAAGCGGAGATCCTTACATGCACGAAGGTGAAGAGTTTATTTTCGTGCTGCGCGGCGAGTTGGCCATCGCGCTCGACAGCCAGGAGTATCGTTTGAAAACTGGCGACAGCTTTTATTTCGAGAGCGCGACTCCTCATCGCTGGAGAAATCCGGTGCGCCGAGAAACCTGGGTGTTGTGGATCAACACCCCGCCAACGTTTTAGGAGTCTGCGAGGGCCCGGGCCAGCACCGTGGCAGCACAGTGGGGGTACCGTGGAAGAGCGGCGCTTCAGCGCCGCGTAAAGCTCCCACGATCATTGGGGCTTTTAGCCCCGGGGCAACAGGGTTCGAACGAACAATATTTGAAGAAACAACGTTGAAACAATCAGCGCTCGGAGGAAACATGATCTGGCGACGCGCGCGACATCTCTTACCTCTATTGGCGCTGTTTCTGTTGCTGTCTTCCTGCACGAAGAAAACTCCTACGCTCAACCTCCTGGTCTGGGAAGGCTACGCCGATCCATCGTTCATCCAGCAATTCGAAGAACAGAATCACTGCAAGGTCTCAGCCTCATACATGGGATCAAGCGATGAACTCGTCGCCAAGCTGCGCGGCGGCAGCGCGGGAAATTACGATGTGATTTCCCCCTCCAGCGATGTGGCAACGACCATCGCAACGGCCGGACTGGCCGAACCGCTTGATCTTTCGAAAATTCCGAGCTACGACGAACTCTCTCCGCAGCTCACTTCCCTGCCCCTGGTGCGCGCCAACGGAAAGATCTACGGCGTTCCCTTCATGTGGGGCCCAGATCCGATCATCTACGACGCTAACGTCTTCCCGCAGCCGCCTGACTCCTGGAATGTGTTTTGGGATCCGAAATACAAAGGAAAAGTTTCTGTGTGGGACGACCTTTCCACGGTCTACATGGCTGCGCAAGTTCTCGGCTTCGACAAGCCCGATCCATCGCAGCTCTATAACCTGAGCGACGATCAACTTGAAGCCGTCAAGAAAAAGCTGCTCGAGCTGAAGCCGAACATTCGCAAGATGTGGTCGACCGGAGGCGAGCTGACCAATCTGTTCGAGAATCGCGAAATCGTCATCGCCATGGGCTGGCCGCTGAACACAGCCGACTTGAAGAAGGCGAACTTCCCGGTCGGTGAGACCATCCCCAGGGAAAACACAACGGGCTGGATCGATCATTTGATGATCACTTCGGGCAGCGAAAACAAAGAGCTGGCCTACAAGTTTCTCGAGTTCATGGTAGAGGCCAAGACGCAGAAACTTGTGAGCGACAAGACCAACTATGTTCCAGCGAACCCGCAGGCGGGGAAATTCATGACGGCAGACGAAGTAAAGATCCGCCATCTCGATGACGTGGATAACTATCAGAAACACATCTATTTCTGGCAGAATGTTCCGCGCCGCGCGAAATACAACGAAATCTGGAACGACGTGAAGGCGGCGCAATAAGAAGCTTCGTGAAGAAGCGTCGTGAGGAAGTTTCACGCAAGATCCGATTAAGAACCGCCCATCATGACTTCCCCGCTCACTTCCGCAGTACCGGCCGAGACCGAGTTGCCGGCCGCGGCAAAATCAACGCTGCTTAGCATCCGCAACGTGGCGAAAACATTTGGCCGCAATGTCGTGCTGCGCGACATCTCGCTTGAAATCTCGGAAGGAGAATTCCTCACAATCCTCGGTGAGAGCGGCTCGGGCAAAACTACCCTGCTGCGCATCATCGCCGGCTTCGAGAGCGCAACTTCGGGCGAACTCTGGATGCGCACTGAGAAGATCGGCGCAGACAAGATTGGCGTAGAAAAGATCGGCGCAGAGAGACTCGACCACCAGCCTCCCTACCGCCGGCGCGTGAATACCGTCTTTCAGCACTACGCGCTGTTTCCTCATCTCACCGTCGAACAAAACGTGGGCTACGGTCTGCGCGTGGCGAAGCGGCCCGCCGCGGAGATCGCGCAGCGCGTCGCCGACGCTCTCGAAAAAGTAAAGATGACAGCCCATGCCAAGTCCAAGCCATCAAAAATCAGCGGCGGTCAGCAGCAGCGCGTCGCCCTGGCGCGGGCCCTCGTCAACCGTCCGCGGTTGCTCTTACTCGACGAGCCACTTTCGGCTCTTGACGCCAACCTGCGCCGCCAGATGCAAGTGGAACTGAAATCGCTGCAGCGCGAAGTTGGCATTGCGTTCGTCTTCGTCACCCACGATCAGGAAGAAGCGATGGTCATGTCCGATCGCATCGCCCTGCTGCGCTCCGGCGAACTCGAGCAGGTAGCCACGCCGCGCGAAATTTACACCCGGCCGTCGACAGCCTACGTCGCCCAATTCATCGGACACACCAATCTGCTCAAAGGTGAAGTTCGGAGTGGCATCGCGAGTTGCGGACCGCTGTCGTGGCGAACTGCTCAGCCCGACGGCCCAGCGCTGTTCTCCCTGCGGCCGGAGCATATACGACTTGCCGATCCGGGCGCCGCTGTTGGGTCGGTCCACGTTCGCGGCCGCCTGGTTCATCAGGCATTTCACGGAGCCACGGAGCTGATCCGGGTCGAATGTGCCGATGGCCTGGTTCTGACCGTGCGAACCAGCAGCCAGACGACACCGGATAGCGAAGTCGAACTCGAGTTTTCCGCCGACGATGCCGTCTTCGTCCGCGAATCGCACGAGCGAATCTGAAACCGATCTCGAATGTTTTCACGCGCCTACAAGACGGCTGTAACCGTGCCTCCTCTTCTGTGGGTCGCGGTGTTTCTGCTCATGCCTTATCTGCTGATGTTCTGCTACAGCTTCTGGTCGGTGTCTCCGTCGCAGGCCATCGTGCACTCGTGGAATCTCGATAACTATAAAGAGCTCATGCAGAAAACGGTTTACTGGCAGACGCTGCTACGCTCCATGTGGATCGCTGCGCGAGTCACACTGTTTTCGCTGCTGTTGGGCTATCCGCTGGCGTATTTCTTGTCGTTCTATGGAGGCATGCGCAAAGACTTGCTCTACCAGCTGGTGATCATTCCACTCTGGGTCAGTTATCTTGTACGCGCTTACGCATGGAAAACGATTCTCGGTTCCGACGGCGTGCTCAACACGCTGCTGCAATACGTGCATCTGACTCAGCATCCGCTCGACTTTCTTCTCTACAGTCCGTTCGCGGTTGTGCTCACGCTCACGCACATCTACACGCCGTTCACTTTTCTGCCGATTTACGCAGCGATCGAGCACATCCCGCGCAACCTCGTCGAAGCCTCGCACGATCTGGGAGCAACTCCGGCGCAGACCTTCTGGAAGGTTATTTTTCCTCTCTCGATCCCCGGAGTGCTTGCCGGCGCTACATTTGCCTTCGTCCTGAGCCTGGGAGACTTCCTCGCTCCGCTGCTGCTCGGCGGACCGAGTGGCATCATGATTTCGAATATCGTGGTGAGCTTGTTTGGCGCGGCGTACAACTGGCCGCTCGGCGCGGCGATTTCGTTCTGCCTGCTCTTGCTCGTGGTGAGCCTGTTGTTCTTTTCCGAGCGCCTGGAAGAGAAATGGAGTTTTTCCTAATGTCATCCCGGGCGACCATTAGCGCTTCGAATCTGCCTCGCTCGCGCTGGTTGCAGTTGCATGCCACGGCGGTGTTCGCGTTTCTTTACTTTCCCATCGTCATCCTTATCCTCTATTCCTTCAATGGACAAGGCGTTGGCGGATTTCCTCCGCAGCACTTGACCCTCAACTGGTATCGCATCCTGTTCGCCGACGGGCCCATCTGGGACGCGGTGTGGAACAGCCTGGAAGTGGCCGTCGTGGCGATGGCGATCTCGCTAACGTTCGGCATCCCGGCGGCGTTGGCGCTCGATCGCGCGCAGTTTCCGGGCAAGGCACTGTTCCGCCGGCTGGTGCTGCTGCCGTTGATTCTGCCAGGCATCATCACGGGCCTCTCGTTGCTAATGCTGTTCGACCTGATGACAGTCAGACTCAGCCTGCTCACCATCACGCTCGGCCATGGCACGGCGTTAATCTCGGTCGCAACCACGGAAGTTTTCGCCGGCCTGCAAAAGCTTGACCGCGCGCAGGAAGAAGCCTCGCTCGATCTGGGCGCGAACTATTGGCAGACCTTCTGGCGCGTGACCATGCCGAATCTGAAGCTGTCGGTGATCGGCGCGGCGCTGCTGATCTTTACGCTTTCGATGGACGAAATTGCGGTCAGCTTCTTCCTGATCGGCCGCGACAACACGCTGCCGCTCGAAATCTGGGGACGCCTGCGGCGCGGCATCACGCCGGAGATCAACGCGGTTTCGGCCATCATCTTTGTCTTCTCGCTGATCACAATTGTCTTGTGGTACCGGCTGCGCGCCCGCGGGGAAAGCGTATCTCCCTAATTCGAGACGTAATCCTATGAAAAGGCAGGGGTTCGTGGAGTTTTCCACAGTGTTCCTTAAGGAACATTCTGGCAATTATATCTTTCGCTCACATGTATGATTATCCTTGCCGTGACAGGGCTGCTAGAAATTCATCGAGGAGCACATATCGGGAATAGCGCGGCTACGTGGGGGATTAGCCTTGATGATCATTCGCATTCCGACAGCATCTGCCCAAACATCACCGTTAAGCCATTTGTTGACGAACGGTGTGCAGTAGTGATTCCCAAAGCTGTCGTCATACGTAATTCGTCCAAAACTGATAATAGGTGTGGTGCCATCCCAGTCTACCAGTTCGGACGGTTCAATACTGATCACGTTGAGACTGAAAGTGTCTTTAACGGACGGTGCTGTAGCAAACCTCCCTGGTCCCCCTTGGGACAGAATCATCCCCCTTGCGCCGGGCAGATCAGCCGGGTCAGCTCGGATCTTCGCGACTTCTATTCCGAAGAGCAAATGATGATGAACCACTACGTTGAGAGCTGGAGTTTTCCCGACATTATTGAAGTCAAGATTAGCCGCAAGCGGTTTGCCTATAGTGGGAACGGATGCGGTGCCGGAGTGAAGATCAACGATATGGCAACAAGTCGAGATGATAAACGGGCGCTCATCAAACTGAAATTGCTTTTTGATGGTGTTGAGAGATTTGGTCGCCGAATCGCTAGCAACGACACTGGCGTCGGCAGATTCTTTAATCTCTGGATACTGCCTAATGATTTCTCCAAGTTGACCCTGCATCACCGCGAGTTGGCCGTGGTAAATACCAGCTACGTAAAGGCCAATGAATATCGCAGCGGTTTCAAGAATCATTTTCCACAATGGTGTCTGATCGGGTTTACAGCGGGTAGCTTCTCTCTGGCTCTTTATGGCTGGTGGCACTTGCGGAATCAGAGCAAGATGGTCTGGGGCTTCTGCTGGTGGTGCCTCGGGGTTGCCCTTTGGGTCTACACGATCAGTTTGTGGTTGAAGGTGTCTCCCTAGAATTTTCCTAACCGCTGCAATGAATCGGGGGCTATCGTAGTCCATATGAAGCAACCTGAATATATAGAGGGGCCGAAGGCAAGAGAGAACTTTGAACGCGGCATGATAGCACTTTTCAAAGTTCCCAAGAAGGCGATTGGCGACGCGAGAAAGAAGGGCAGAAAACTCACTGCCCCTCGCAAGAAGAAGCGTTCCGACAAGGATTAGAAGGGGATGTCGTCCCACATTTTGGGCATCTCTTTCCACGTCCTTGCCGGATCGTGGCGCGGCGAGTCGTTCTTGCCTGTGAGTTGTGAATAGGTAAGGCGCTTGCCACTGATCTGGGACATGGCAAGAGTGAAGCGTTGGCGGTCGTTCATGTTCTTGCGGTTGTTGAAACGAAACATTTGTTCGTCAAGGTAGCGATGGAGATGGTAAGGTTCCACACTCACATACGTCCCATGGAGGGCTCGCTTTACAAGCGACCAGAAGTTCTCAAGTGTGTTGGTGTGCACCCGACCGCGAACGTATTCAACGGCATGGTCGATCACTTCATGCTGATAGTTCTCGTCAAGGCCGATGTACGACTTGAGCGAGTCCGTGTAGAGCGCGATTCCTGCTTCAACGTTCGCCCGAACCAGCGGTTGCATATTGCGCTTGCGACGCTCAGTGACGACCGTTGTGCGGACTTTTCCACCGCGCTCCATGAATCCAACCACGACCGCCTTGTCCTGATCTACGGAACCCGTCATCTTGTCACGTCGAGCTTTGTGCATATTACGAGCTTTTCCGCCGATGAATGTTTCGTCTACTTCCACCTCGGAGTTCGGCCCGCTTCCGAGGCGCTTTCCGAAAAAATCATCCTGCAACGCAAGACGGAGCCGCTGAAGCATGAACCATGCCGCCTTCTGCGTAATGCCCAGCGTGCGGTGAAGCTCCATGCTGGAGATGCCGTTCTTGCAGTTGACCAGCATCCAATAGCCTGTCATCCATTTGTCGAGCCCGAGCGCAGAATCCTCGAAAACCGTTCCAAGTTTCAGGCTGAATTGCTTCTTGCACTCGTAGCAGAACCACACGCGACGAGTCTTGATAAACGAGTGTTTTGCCTTGCCGCATCGCGGACAAACAACGTTGCCATCCGGCCAGCGGAATTTCTTGGCGTACTCGAAAGCGCGGTCAGGATCGGAGAAGTAAACGATGGCTTCTTGGAGAGTGTTAGGAGCGTCCATGCACAAACTATACCCTAAATCAACATGTGAGTCAAGGATATATTCGCCAAACATTCTGATGTACAAAGGTGTACGTACAATGGGCGAAGTTGTTAGCCTGCAATGACTTAGGGGCTTTCCCGGCACGTTTCCGTCCTCGTGGACCCCTTTTTAGCGTCCCTATCGCGGGAAAATGTTAAGGCTGTCTCATCGGCTAGCGTGGCGCAAGCGGCGCTCTGCCACGGCGCGGCTCCATTCGTGCATTTTCCGAGGCTTCTGAATCGAAGCCGGACGCCCTGATCATGTAAAGTGGTAGCAGGAAGAAATTCAGGAAGGATTGTGGCTTGAGTTCAGGCATTCGCAATATCGCTATCATCGCGCACGTCGACCACGGCAAGACGACGCTGGTCGACGCCATGCTGCAACAGAGCGGCACGTTCCGCTCCAACGAGCATCACGTGGAGCGCGTGATGGATTCGAACGAACTGGAACGCGAGCGCGGCATCACGATCCTGGCCAAGAACACCGCGATTTTCTATCACAACGTCAAGATCAACATTGTGGATACGCCGGGCCACAGCGACTTCGGCGGCGAAGTGGAACGCGCTTTAAAAATGGTTGACGGCGTCATGCTGCTGGTCGATGCCAGCGAGGGGCCGCTGCCGCAAACCCGCTATGTGCTGGGCAAGGCGCTGGAGGCGCACCTGCCTCCGATCGTCGTGATCAACAAGATCGATCGCTCCGACGCGCGCGCGCAGGAAGTGCTCAACGAGATTTACGACCTCTTTATCGACCTCGATGCCAAGGAAGAACAGCTTGATTTTCCTGTGCTCTACACCAACGCGAAAATCGGTACGGCTTCGACGGACATCGCGGGCGGAGGTGAAGACCTGCGTCCGCTGTTCGATGCGATCGTGAAGACGATTCCCCCTCCGAAAGGCGATCCGGCGGGCGCGCTGCAGATCCTGGTGGCAAATCTTGATTACAGCGACTATCTGGGGCGACTGGCGATTGCCCGAGTTTTCAACGGGACCATGCGCACCGGCGAAGAAGTAGTCATCGCCAAGCTCGACGGTTCGCTGCACAAGACCAAGATCACGAAACTGTTTTCGTTCTCCGGGCTGAAGCGCACGGATATCACCGAGACGGAGCTGGGCGACATCGTCGCAGTCGCCGGCGTCGAAGGCATTACCATCGGCGAAACCATCACCGATGTTGAAAACCCTGCTCCGCTGCCGCACATCGCCATCGATGAGCCGACGATCGCGATTCTGTTCACGGTCAACAACTCGCCGTTCGCGGGAAAAGAAGGAACCTATGTCACGTCGCGAAATCTGCGCGAGCGGCTGGCAAAAGAATTGCTGACCAACGTTTCGTTGCGCGTGGAAGAGACCGGCACGACCGATTCGTTCAAAGTTCTCGGCCGCGGCGAACTCCAGCTTTCGATTCTCATCGAAATGATGCGGCGCGAAGGCTACGAACTGATGGTCGGCAAACCCGAGATCGTTACCAAGCGCGACAAAATTACTGGCAGGTTGATGGAGCCGGTGGAACATCTCACTATCGACGTGCCGGAAGAATTTGTGGGCGTGGTGATGGAGCAGCTCGGCTCGCGCAAAGGCGAAGTCACCAATATGCACAATCACGGCTACGGGCGGGTGCGGATTGAATTTCGCGTTCCCAGCCGCGGGCTGATCGGGCTGCGCAGCCAGTTGTTGACCGACACGCGCGGAACCATCGTGATGAATTCGCTCTTCGATGGCTACACCGAATGGCAGGGAGAGATTCCGCACCGGCTTACCGGTGCTCTTATCGCCGACCGGGGCGGCGTTTCGACCGCATACGCGCTGTGGGGTCTGCAGGAGCGCGGAGAACTTTTTGTTGGGCCGGGAGTCGACCTCTACGAGGGCATGATTATCGGCGAGAACGCGAAAGATAACGATCTCGATGTCAATGCAGTGCGCGAGAAAAAACTCACGAACATGCGGGCCTCGACCGCCGACGAGGCGATCCGCCTCGTGCCTTTCCGAAACCTGAATCTCGAGCAAGCCATTGAATTCATCGCCGACGATGAGTTTGTCGAGATCACTCCGAAGTCGCTGCGCCTGCGCAAGAAAGTACTCCAGTCGAACCGGCGAAAAAAGAGCGCATTCGCTGCTGTCGAAGAGTCGTGAGATCCCGCGGCAAATCCAGTCCCGTCAGGAAGCGACGCAAGCTCCCACTTCTCGCAAAAGCGGCGAGAAGTGGGGCACCCCAGAGCACCCAAGAAGAACCTATACGGATGTTTCTGGTTCCGTGCAGTTGCGGCACGACTTTCGCGGTCGCGGAAAACTACGACCACCAAGGCACGGCCTGGAGCCGCTATCTCACCTGCCCCGGCTGCGGCAAGAAGCACGACCCTAAAAACCGGCTGCTGCAGATGGGATTCCACGCGGAAGGCTATTGGAAGGTGGATGAGTGTTAGGCCACCGGAGGGTCATCGCGCAATTACCGCCCGCCGAAGCCCCGCCCGCAGGAGACGAAATCCGAACTGGAGCCTGCCTGAGGTTTTTCACAATGCGTAATGAATGGACCTGCTATACTTTTGGCCGCATTTGACTGTTCGCCAGCTCCCGGTTTCGATTTTCAGGAACGGCCTTCCCGACCTGCCAGTCCGCCGAACTGAGCTTGCACTTCGACAGCGCAATGCAGAGGCAGACGCGTGAAGAATATTTTCGTGGGGAATCTCAGCTTCAACACCGCCGAAGAGGAATTACGCCAGGCTTTCGAAGCATTCGGACAGGTCGACCGGGTGAGCATTATGACCGACCGCGACACCGGCCGCTCTCGCGGCTTCGGTTTTGTGGAAATGGCCAGCAACGAAGATGGCGAGAAAGCGATCACTGCTCTGAACGGTTCTCAGATCGGCGGACGCACGATCAACGTGAATGAAGCACGCCCCAAGACCGATCGCGGAAGTGGCGGCGGGGGAGGCGGGGGCCGGGACCGCGGAGATCGTGGCGGCCGCGGGGGCGGTGGCGGCGGGCGTCGCGACCGCTGGTAGAGACTCACGTGGGCTGTCTCTCACGGAAAAAAATCATGGTGTCTGATCCGCGGGCTCGCGGGCGAGAGAAGACTTCCGCGAGGCTGGCGCGCGCGCGTTTGGCGGCTCCCGAACCAACGTTCCGTGCCTTGATCGCTGGCGTCGAGCGCTGGTTCGCGCAGGAGTTTTGCATTCGCGCACCATTCTTCTTGCGCCCTCGTTCCCGCGACAACGTCGGCATTGAAGCTCTTTCGTCCGCCCGTGTAGACTGTTGTTGCGGCGCGCCCGTAGCTCAGATGGATAGAGCGATTGCCTCCGGAGCAATAGGTCGGGAGTTCGAATCTCTCCGGGCGCACCAGTTTTTCTGATTGCCTTCACGAACTTCTTTTCCTTTTCTGCCCAAGCTGGCCATGGCGGCGAGAACCGCATCCTGTAATGCCCCACGTGGCGCGGGCTGAACCTTCGTTGACGACTGGTATGTTAGATTGACGTTCATCGCAGACACGGACGGTCAGGAATCGTGGCGACAGGAATAGAAGCGCGACTCAAGGATCTGGGCATCGTTCTGCCGGCGCCGCCGAAGCCAGGAGGAACCTATGTTCCGGCAAAAACGGTGGGCAACATGGTGTATTTGTCGGGTGTGATCTCGACTAGCGCAGACGGAATTATCACGGGAACTGCGGGTCTCGACCGCACTATCGACGAAGGCTATGCAGCGGCGCGGGCCTGCGCATTGATGCTGCTGGCCGTTCTGAAGCGCCACCTCGGCTCGCTCGACGCTGTGAAGAGCATCGTGACCGTCAACGGCTATGTAAATGCGGTCGCCGGTTTTGCGGATTCGCCGGAAGTCATCAACGGCGCGTCTGACCTTCTGATCGAAGTGTTCGGCGATGCCGGCCGGCACGCGCGCGCCGCGCTTGGCATCTCAACCGTCCCACGCAACGCGCTGGTCGAAGTGCAGATGACGGTGGAGATTTAGCGGGATCGACGTTGCCCAGCACGTCGAGTGGCGATTCTGGCCTTCCGATACCGACTCTGCCAAGTCGCGAGTAAGTGCGTATTTGCTTGCCTGAAGGTAGACTGGTAGAACGTATGACGAACGCTACAAGATCGCTGCGACCAGCCGCATCGGTCCTATTGGTTGCTCTCCTCGCGGCGGCTTCGACGTTCTGTTTTGCCGCTGGCGATCCGGCCGCGCCTGCGCGGCAGACCGCGCTGTCGGACTCCACTCTCTACGTCAAGGTGCGCCTGGACCAGCCCGTAAAGATGTCGAAGCTGAAGCCCGGCGATGTGGTGGAGGGCAGCCTGTCGCGCGATGTCTATTCGAGCGACCGCGAATTGTTCCCAGCCGGAAGCCACGTCCGCCTCACGGTTGACCATCTGGAAAAAAGACGGCGTCCGCGCGATGACCACTGGCCGTGGGTGGTGAAGGTGTTCACTCCACGGCATCAGTCCTACCCGGTCTTCAAGACAGCTACGGTGCTGCAGCCAGCGGGTGAAACCCAGCTGCAGGTCTCGCTGATTTCGGTGAGCCGGCTGCGCGATGTGCACGCGCAAGCGAAAAAGAATAAGGGAGGGACCACGCAGCAAGAGCAAGGCGCCGTCGAGGTGAGCAAGACTTATTTGAAGAATGCGCCCACGCCGACCATGGTGCTCGAAGCTTCCATTCTCGGCAACCCGCCCGGCATCGAGAATAATCAAGGCGCCTCGGAGTCGAGTTCTGCGGCGCCAGAAACCATTCCAGCTGCGACGCGCTGCAAGATTCTTCTGCTGGGTGAGGTCAGCGCGTCGAAGAGCAAACCTGGAGACGTGGTTCGCGCGCGCCTGCTTGAGCCGGTGCTGATGAATTCGAAAGTGATCCTGCCAGCGGGCAGCTTGTTCGAAGGAAAAGTAGTAAAGAGGACCCCGCCGCGATGGTTGAGTCGGGCCGGATCGCTGTATCTGACGTTCACGCAGCTGACTTTGCCGCAAGGAAACGCGGTACCGATTTCGGCTTCGCTAGCCGGCGCTGAACTGGACCGCAAATCGCACACGCGCATTGACTCCGAAGGCCAGCTTCACGGCGAACGCCCAGGCAAGGTGTGGATGGCGATCAATATTGGGGTGACGGCCGGGATCGCGAAAGAAGCTGACGATACCTTGCAGATCATTATTGAAGCCATTGTTTCTACCGCTACCGACGCCTCGACGGCGGGCACCGGTCGCATCGTCGCCGGCTGCGCGTCGGGGATCTACATGTTGACTCGGCATGGCCGGGACGTGGTGTTGCCCCGCTTTACCGAGATGGACATTTCTCTGGACCGAGCGGTTTCCCTGGGTGCGCCGACAGAGAATGCGACGACTGGCGAGATCTCCGCGGCAGCAGCAGGGGGAAAATAACGCAGAACCATGCCACCTGAACCATGCAATCTGAACCATGCAATCTGAACCATGCCATCTAAGTCTTCTGCTTTTGTAGATCGGCAATTCTCCTCCGCTCAGGAAAAATGAATCACCACGCCAAAGTGAGCTACGACGCCCTTCTCGTGGTTTCTTTCGGCGGACCGGAATCCCGCGAAGACGTGATTCCCTTCCTGGAGAATGTTCTGCGCGGAAGAAATGTGCCGCGCGAACGCCTGCTGGCCGTGGCCGAACATTACTATCACTTCGGCGGCAAGAGTCCGATCAACCAGCAGACGCGTGACCTGATCTCGGCCATCGAACTCGAACTGGCCGAGCATGGGCCGAAACTGCCGGTCTACTGGGGCAATCGCAACTGGCATCCCATGCTCGCCGACACCTTGCGGCAAATGAAACGGGATGGCATTGGGCGGGCACTCGCCTTCGTGACGACGGCTTACAGTTCCTATTCTGGATGCCGGCAATACCGTGAAGATATTGCGCGCGCGCAAAGTGAAGTTGGCGCCGGAGCGCCGGAAATCGATAAACTGCGCACGTTCTTCAACCACCCTGGGTTTATCGACGCCACCGAAGACCGGTTGCGCGATGCAATGGCAGAAGTGCCGTCCAAATCTCGAGAAAATGTCCAAGTCGTGTACACGGCGCACAGCATTCCGCTTTCGATGGCGAACTCCTGTGACTATGTCAGCCAGTTGGAAGAGGTGCGGAAACTGGTCTCCGCGCGGCTGGGCATCAGCAACGACGCATTGGTCTACCAGAGCCGCAGCGGGGCGCCTGGACAGCCATGGCTCGAGCCTGACATTCTCGATCATCTGCGCGAAGTGAAAGCGCGGGGTCTTGCGCACGCAGTCGTGGTGGCGCCCATCAGCTTCGTTTCTGATCACATGGAAGTGCTCTACGACCTCGATATTGAGGCGCGGAGCTTGTGCGACTCGCTCTCGTTGGCGATGGCGCGGGCTAAGACGGTCGGAGTGCATCTGAGATTCATCGCCATGATTCGCGAGCTGATTCTCGAACGAATGGATCCCACCGTGGAGCGCCGCGCGCTGGGAGCGCGTGGTGCGCGGCCGGACGTTTGCGCCGAAGATTGTTGTCCCGCTCCGCAAAGACCAGGACGGTCGCCCGACATGGCGGGAGCGACTCGAAAAGTTGAAATTTAGATTGATACCGAAGGAAAAACTTTCTCAGCGCAACCCGGCGGGAACTCTCGGCAATTCGTAATCCGTTGCTTTGGGGCGTCCCTCCACCGTATGCATGGTCTTGAGGATCGTCTCGATCACTGGACCATTCCCTACCGCCGTATTCAGCATCATGTGATAAAGAGAGCGCGTGGGCCAATCGGCGTTGAAATAATGCTTGATGTAGGCAGCCCGTTCGCGGTCCACCGAGTCGACTAACTCGGCAGCTTCTGCCTCGGAGTGCCCGTCCTCAACTGCACGCCTAATTTTTTCCGCTCGCGGCGCGTACAGGAACACGTGAAACGCATCGGGACTCTCGCGCAGGAAATAGGGGGCGCCACGACCTACGACGACGGCGTTGCCTTCGCGCGCAACTGTGTCCATGATCTCCTGCATCATCGACATCATGCGGTCGGTGTCGAACACCTGACTGCCCAGGGCCGCTGAATTTCGTTCGTAGCTGCCGCGCCAGAAGGATTTTGCCAGGCGGTGAAGGCGGCTATCCATCCGTTCGTCACAGCGCATCACGGCGGCCGGATCAACATTCGCCAGGCGGGCGATTCGTTCGGTGAGCAGATGATCCCAGAGCTTCCAACCCAGGTCGTCGGCCAGTTGTGCGGCGATGCCCCCTGCGCCGCAGCCGTACTCGCGCTCAATGGTGATGAGGCGAAACATAGCTGCGATTTAGTGTACTGCGATTGTGCCGCCGGGCCTCGATTTTTTTATGAGGAAGACGGTAGGAACCATGAGCAGAATGGCGATGCCCAGCAAGCGGAAGCAGTCGAGATAAGCCAGCATCGTGGCCTGCCCCTGCACCATGCCTTGAATGAGGGCATAGGCCTGTTGTGTGGCAGATGCCCCGCTGGCGCCGTGCGCGCGAGCGGCAGCCGACGCTCCAGCGATCGCCGCTCGCAACGCGGGGTTCGACGCGCTCAGGTGGCTCGACAGATTCGTGGAGTGGACCTGCGTCCGCCGATCGAGCAGGGTGGTAACGACCGAAATCCCCACGCTACCGCCGATGTTGCGCCCCAGGTTCATCAACCCGGATGCCGCGTTGTTCTTCTCCCGCGGAAGAAAGGCGTAAGCCGCGGTATTGATCGGCACGAACAGAAATGCCATCCCAGCAGCCTGAATGACGCGGGCCATGACCAAACTCCTGAAATCGAGCTGGAGATCAAAGCGCGTCATGTTAAACAACGAGAACGACAGGATGACGAGACCCAGCAAAAGAAGCCAGCGCGGCGAATACTTGGAAAGCAAAAAGCCCACCAGCGGAAGCAAGAGAATGATGACAAAACCGCCGGGCATGAGCGCCAACCCAGCCTGCTCTGCCGTGTAGCCGAGGAGCGTTTGCGAAAACAGAGGCAGTAGCAATGTGCTGCCCAGCAGGGCGAAGCCCAGCATGAACATCAGGAGATTCGAAACACCAAAGGTGCGATCGCGGAACAGATGTAGATCGATGATCGGATCTTTATGGTTCCACTCCCAAATAATCACGAAGATCAAGGACGCCGCGGCGATCAACGCAAGTGTGAGAATGAAGTTCGATTCGAACCAGTCGTCACGCTGACCCTTATCGAGGACGATCTGCAACGCGCCGAGACCGAGCGCCACAAACCCCAGGCCGACGAAGTCGATGTGCGTTTCGCTCAGTTTGCGGCGCTTGCTGTAGGGCGGATCCTGAATAAGCCGCGAGGTCAGCAGAATGGAAAGAATCCCGACCGGAATGTTGATGAAGAAAATCCAGCGCCAGGTGAAGTTGTCGGTGATCCAGCCGCCGAGCGTTGGCCCGATCGCGGGCGCGGTGACCACGGCCATTCCGTACACGGCGAAGGCCATGCCGCGCTTGGCGGGAGGAAACGTATCGGCCAGAATCGCCTGTTCACTGGGCTGCAGCCCGCCGCCGCCCGCACCCTGCAACACGCGGCAGATGATCAGCGTGACCAGATTCGGCGCCAGCCCGCACATAAATGAGCTGATCGTGAAAAGCGCCACGCAGCTCATGTAGAAATTCTTGCGGCCCATGATCGAGGACAGCCAGCCGCTGAGAGGAAGTACGATGGCGTTCGAAACCAGATACGAGGTGAGGATCCAGGTGCTCTCGTCCTGCCCTGCGGAAAGACCGCCCGCGATGTGTGGCAGGGCCACGTTTGCGATGGAGGTGTCAAGCACTTCCATAAACGTGGCCAGCGTAACCACGACGGCGATGATCCAGGGATTGACCGCCGGACGCCAAACCTCGGCGTGATCGAATGTGGCCGCCGAAGAACTCACCGAATCCAAACCTTGGGGTCAACCGACATGCCGGGACGTAACACGTGGTCGCTGGTCGAGCCCGGATCGAGCACAATCTTGACCGGAATCCGCTGCACCACCTTTACGTAATTTCCGGTTGCGTTCTCCGGAGGCAGCAAGCTGAAGCGCGCGCCGCTGGCGCCGGCGATGCTGTCGACCTTGCCGTTATATTCTTTGCCGTTGGCGTCAACCTCGATCGTGACTCGCTGACCTGGCTTCATCTCCCGAAGCTGGGTTTCCTTGAAGTTGGCCGTGATCCACACATCATCCAGATTGATGACCTTCATCAGTTCCTGACCGGGAGAAACGTTCTGGCCGACTTCGACGGTGCGATCGCTGACATAGCCGTTCACGGGCGCAACGATCTTGGTGTATTGCAGGTTCAGCTCCGCCTGATCCAGGTCGGCCTTCTTGCGCTGCGCCTCCGCCAGTGCCGAAGCTGCGCGGGCGCGGATGACCTGCATCTGCCGCGGCGCCGTGCTTGCGGCGCTGAAGTTCGCTTCCGACTGGGTAAGGGCGCCCTGGGCCTGGGTGACCTGCTGTTGCGCGGCGTCGGCGCTGGCGCGCGCCGCTTCGACCCCAGCCGCACTGGCCTGGGCAGCGGCCGTAGCTTGGTCGTACTGCTGCTCGGAAATCTCCTGCTTGTCGACCAACTGCTTGTAGCGAACCAGATCGTTCTGCGCCTTCACATTATTGGCTTCGGCCTCCTGCAGTTTCGCCTTGGCGGCCTGGAACTGCTGCTGCGCCACCCGGATGCCGGCGCGCGCGCTGTTGACGTCGGCTTCGCTCGCCGATACCTGGCTGGTGGTGTTGACCGAAGTGATGGGAACACTAACGCCGGCGGCAACGGCTGCGGCCTTCGCGTCATCGAAGTCTGCTTTTGCCCGCTCGTACGCCACCTGGTAATCGGCCGGATCGATTTCTACCAGCACCGCACCCGCCTGCACGTACTGATTGTCCTGCACGTTCAGCTTGATCACATGGCCCGAAATGCGCGCACTGACCGAGTTCACGTGGCCATCCACCTCCGCATCATCGGTTGATTCGTAGCTTGACATGTAGCGGTAGACGAAAACTCCCACGATCAGCAACACCACAGCCGCAATCGACAGACCGATGCGGAACGCGGAATTGCGCGCCTGGCGCGTATGGAAATCCCTCTCCGTCGCCGGTAACGGCTTGGTGCTCGATTCCGGCGAGGCGGTCTCTGCCGGGGGACTTTGCGTAGTTTCTGCCATAGCCTTATGGATTGCCTTTCAAGAATCTTTTGACGCCATCTTCCGCGTCTCCGATGGCGTGGGCCAGTTCCACTTTCGACAAATTGTGCGCGTAGAGGCTCTCGATATAACTTTCGTGAGCGCTGGCCAGCGCTTCCTGAGCCTGAACAACTTCCAGATTGTCGGTGACACCGGCAGAGAACCGGTCGCGCGATTGAGTCAGCGCCTGCTCCGCCAGATCGACCGAACTCCGCGCCACCTCAACCTGCTCGGCCGCGGCATCGAGGTCGAGGAGCGCGGTGCGCACTTCGTAGTCGATGCGACCGCGAAGATCTCCCAGTTGCGAGCGCGCCTGCCTGAGCTTCGCGTCGGCTTCCAGTATGTCGCTGTGCACTTTGTTCCCGGCAAAGATCGGGATATTCAACCCGCCACTGACCTGCCAGGTACCGTTTGACTGCGATGGATTCACCCCGGCATCGCCCAGATTTGCATCAAGGTCCAGCGTGGGATAACGTCCGGCAGACGCGGCTCGCCGCGACAATTCCTCGGCCCGCAGTTGAAATAGCGCGGCCTGGTAGTCGGCGCGGCCAGCGTAGGCGCGTTGCAGATAAACCTCCAACGGAAGCGGCACCAGAGCCTGGTACGGAGCCTTCTCGGTGAGCACGAACTCCTGCCCTGGTGGCAGCCCAATGATCCGCGCCACCGTGAGTCGCTGCTTGGCGAGCTGGTTGCGAGCCACGATGAGCTGCTGTTGGCGTGCCTGCAATTCCACCTGCGAGCGCAGCGTGTCGATAGCCGGGCTCACCCCAGCCTTCTGCTGGTCGGCCGCCTTGTCATAGAGAGCTTGGGCGCTTTTGACCTGCGCTTCCGCGGTCTCCACGCGCGCCGCCGAGGCAATCGCTTCCAGGTAGGCATTGCCTACAGCCAGCACGACCGTTTCCCGCGCATCTTTGTAGCTGAACTGCGCGGCCCGCACGTTCTCCGCCGCCGAACGCTCTTTTTCAAGCTGGTTGAAATTGAAGATCGACTGGCCGAGGTTCGCCCGCGCGTCAAAATAATTGAATACCGGGACCACTCTCGGAGAAACGACGGCAGAGCCCGGCGGGGCAAACAGTGGGAACAGCTTGTTGAATCCGAGCGCTGCCAGGCTCTGAGTCTGTACATCTTCCTGCACACGCGCGCTCAAGTTCGGCAACAGCGCGCTGAGTTCCTTCCACCTCTCGCCGCGAGCCAACTCCGCCTGGTCGCCGGCCAACAGTAGGCCGAGATTGTTGCGCAGACCGCGATTGATCGCTTCGGTAAAATCGATCTGCAGAATCTCCGCCGTCGGCGAGCCTTCGGGCTCGCTGCCTGCGAAAGGATTCTGCGTGCCGGGCAGTGTGACCGTCGGAGCCTGAGAACTCCCCTCCGCCTGACCGAGCAATCCGGGTGCGGAAATCAAAGCAACTGCTAAAAGGGAAAAGAACCAGCGTAAGACTTTCAATAAGACCCGCATTCGCGAAGACGGTTGTCGTCCTTCGGCAACTTACTCATAAGCCGGGACACCTTTCTCCCCATAGCATAAACATTCCAGATTGGATTCGTCTCGCCGTGCCGGGATGCAAAACGATTCCCTGAAAAACCAACCACCAGCACGACTTGCGGTCCTTCCGGATTTTGAAGCGGATGTGCTCAAGCGATGAGAGTCCCGTTGACCCGGAGCGGAATGTCGCGGCTGACCCGGCCTTTTAGTCGTGCAACGCCTCCGAAGTGCAGTGCCTTCGGTGTTTTGCTGAGGAGCAGAGGGCGCCTTTAAGCTATGTTCGGGGGGAACTGATGCCGAGGCTTGCTCGATTCGTCGCAATTATTCTTATAGCCCTGCCCGGTCTGATGACAGCCCAGGAAACCGCTCAGCGTGGCAACTCAGAGCGAAAAGTGCTTACGCGCCTTGCTCCGGATTATCCGCAACTCGCAAGACAAATGCACATCGAGGGCGTGGTGAAGGTTGAAGCCGTGGTGCGGCCAAACGGCAGCGTAAAATCCACACGCGTCGTGGGCGGAAATCCGGTATTGGTGGATGCCGCCGTCAAAGCAGTTGTGAAGTGGAAATTCGAACCGAATCAAAACGAAACTACCGAGGTGGTGCAACTGACGTTCACGTCGCCGCAGTAGTTTTGCAAGTCCCCCCGAACGCAATCTTCAGGAATCGGCTATGTCATCGACTGCAGGGAGAGCCTTCAAAATCGCACCGGATCGGAGGAAGCGCGTCTTCCCGCGCTACCGGTGCGAGTTTCCAGTCACGGTAAGCCTGTTTTCGGGCAACGGTCACCAGCAACTGAATGCTCACGCCAGAGATTTGTCGGAAGGTGGAATCGGCGTTCTGGTTGCCGCTGACCTCGGACCCGGAGAAGTCGTTTCCCTTGCTTTTTCGCTCCGTGCAGCCTCCGACGCCTGGAGCGTGCGCGCCGTCCTGCGTTACCGGCGCGGATATCACTACGGCTTTGAATTCCTCTCGCTTTCAGATTCGCAAAGCAAGGTTCTCGTGGACTATCTGCCTGAACTCGAACGTGCTGACTTCGACTGATAGCGCCAAGATTGATAGAGACGAGCTTGATAGAACCGGGCCTGATCGAACCGTGCCTGATCGAAGCGGGCTTGATCGAAACCAATGATCGATCACCGACCGCAATCACGTGACTTAGGTCATCTTGAAGGGAGATGACCTTCGGTTCAAGCTACAGGAGCGTCCTCAGGAGGCCAGAGGCGCACGCTCATAACGCCAGCTGAGAACGGAAGAATCGCATTCCATGAGTACGGCTACTGGAACCGACTGGACTCGAATACTGTCTGATCCCGACCTGGTCCGCCATGTGGGCAAACTGCTCCAGGCCTACCGCGAGGCTCCTCCCGAAAAACGGGAGTCGGCCCTGCTGACGGCTATGCGTGAGATCAAGGCCGGCGCAAAGTCGAGCAACGCCGACGATGCACAAGCGATGTCAACGCCTCCGCAGGCGGTGCCCACACCGGCCTCGGCCACACCTCCATTTGAGCCTGACTTGTACGGCCCCAACTGGGGAAGCGACCGGCGACGCCATCCGCGAATCAAATGTTTCGTTGCGGTCGAGCTGCGGGTCGACGAGACCACTACTCCCATCTGGGGCAATCTTTCGAACACCAGCGTTGGCGGTTGCCTTGTTGAAACGGCGGCTCCGGTCAAGTCCGGCGCGAAAGTAGAAATC
The DNA here is from genome assembly GCA_963739125.1 of uncultured Acidobacteriaceae bacterium. GTDB lineage: Bacteria > Acidobacteriota > Terriglobia > Terriglobales > Acidobacteriaceae > Sulfotelmatobacter. The sequence goes on from CAVTZD010000001.1 coordinate 415,727, forward strand.
GGCCTCTGGGTTCCGAACGGAAAAATTTGGGTCAAAGGGTTCGCCATCAGCGGGGTCGTTACCCGAAGCGGACCCACCAGCGGAGTTCGGGTACGATTCGAGGGTTTGCAACCCGCTGAACGCGACAGTTTGCGGCAGTTCCTCAAGTTCGTTCAGGAAACCACGCGGTCCTCGGAAAACGGCTACTTTCAGCTCCTGAAATAACCCTCCCGAACAACACTCGAACAACATCTAAAGATAAGCGCAGAATAATCTCGCACGAAATAATGTCGCACTCCTGAGTGCTTTTCACCCTGCGGTAATCCACTCCCGCCCGGAAATTGATACACTCTCTGTACGTACTGAACCCTTTCTGCGTCCGGGAACTCTAAACTTATTGATGGGGAAAAGATCGATAGGTTCGCACCGACCGATAACATCGACTCATTGATACCGTTGGGCCGATCATCAGACAGGGAGATTATTGATGGGGCCCTCGCAAATGCTCAGAGTAACTGGGCCTATAAGGAGGAGATTTTTCATGGTAGCCAGCGAGCAAGCCTTGATGACGGGAAAACAACTGGACACGCTTTCGATTAACACGATTCGAACGTTGGCCATCGATGCGGTGCAGCAGGCGAATTCCGGCCATCCTGGCGCACCGATGGGTCTGGCACCGGTCGGCTACACCCTCTGGCAGAATTTCCTTCGCTACGACCCGCGGTCCCCGCTGTGGCCAAATCGCGACCGCTTCGTGCTCTCGGCTGGACACGCCTCCATGCTGCTGTACGCTCTCCTGCACCTGACCGGCGTTCGCGCTGTGAATGCGCAAGGGGAAGTTTCGAAGGACCTCTCCGTCTCTCTCGACGAGATCAAGCGTTTCCGGCAGATCGGCAGCCGCACGCCCGGACATCCCGAGTCGCACATCACCACCGGTGTGGAAACTACGACGGGGCCGCTGGGCCAGGGCGCGGGCAACAGCGTGGGCATGGCCATTGCGAGCAAGTGGCTGGCGGAGCACTTCAACCGCCCCGGCTTCGAACTATTCAATTTCAATGTCTATGCCGTCTGCGGCGACGGCGATTTCATGGAAGGCGTGGCCAGCGAAGCCGCATCGTTGGCTGGACATCTCAGTCTCTCGAATCTGTGCTGGATTTATGACAACAACCGCGTGACCCTCGATGGTCCGGCGAGTTGGTCATTCAGCGAAGACGTAGCGTCGCGCTTCATCGGATACGGCTGGAACATCACCCGCGTTGGCGATGCCAACGATCTCGACGCCCTGGGCCGCGCGTTCGGCACCTTCCTCAACACCAAAGACCGGCCAACTCTGATTATTGTCGACAGCCACATCGGGTACGGCTCTCCGCACAAGCAGGATACCTACGAAGCCCACGGCGAACCGCTGGGCGAGCAGGAAGTGCGCCTGGCGAAAAAGTTCTACGGATGGCCCGAAGATGCCAAGTTCCTGGTTCCCGATGGCGTCTACGAGCATTTCGAGGAAGGCATCGGCAAACGTGGATACGATCTGCGGACGCAGTGGGAAAAGATGTTCAGCGAATACACGAGTGAATATACAGATCCGGCGCTGATGGTCAAGCAGATGCAGCGCGGCGAACTGCCCGCGGGCTGGGACAAGAATCTGCCGACTTTTCCGGCGGACGCCAAGGGTATGGCCACGCGCGACAGTGGCGGCAAGGTTCTGAACGTGCTGGCGCAGAACATTCCGTGGATGATCGGCGGCTCGGCCGATCTGGCAAAATCCAATAAAGTGAATATGACGTTTCAGGGCGCGGGCGATTTCCAGCCCGGCGCGTATGGCGGGCGCAATCTGCACTTCGGCGTGCGCGAACACGCCATGGCCGCGTCCGTGAGCGGATTGGTCCTGTCGAAGCTGCGCGCTTTCGGCGCGACATTTTTCACTTTCACCGACTACATGCGGGGCAGCATGCGCCTGGCCGCGCTGATGGAGATTCCCACCCTCTACGTGACGACGCATGACTCCATTGGCGTCGGCGAAGACGGGCCGACGCATGAACCCGTCGAGCAGCTCGCCTCCCTGCGGGCCATGCACAACATGCTTGTGCTGCGCCCGGGCGACGCCAACGAAGTGGTGGAAGCCTGGAAGATCGCAATCCAGCAGACGCATCGTCCGACGACGCTGGTCCTGACGCGGCAGCCGATTCCTACCTTCGACCGGTCAAAATATGCGCCCGCATCGGGCGTGGCCAAAGGCGCTTACGTTCTGGCCGATGCGCCGGGCGGCAAGCCGGACGTAATTCTGCTTGGCACCGGCAGCGAGGTGTCGCTGTGCGTAGAGGCTTACGAGAAACTGAAAACGGAAGGCGTCAACGCGCGTGTGGTCAGCATGCCGTCGTGGGAGATTTTTGAAGAGCAGGATGCCGCCTACAAAGAGAGCGTTCTGCCTTCCGCGGTCACGGCGAGAGTTTCCGTCGAGATGGCGGCAACGTTCGGATGGGATCGCTATGTCGGGCCCAAGGGAAGAAGCGTCGGCATGCACAGTTTCGGAGCCTCAGCTCCATTGAAGGATTTGTTGAAGAAGTTCGGGTTCACCGTGGACAAGGTGGTGGAGGCCGCCCGCCAGGTGATGAAGTCGTAGAGACGTAACTTGTTACGTCTCGGCACCGTCATGGCTGCCGCAGGTTGGGCCGCGATGCCGGATGAAACACAACGGCAGGGGAGTAAGAGAGACGTAGCAAGCTATGTCTCTACGAACACGAATTTCAGAATTGGAGATGATCTATGCAGCCCACCGGAGTACTCGAAACCAAAGCAACTACAAATCCGCTAAAAGAATTACTGAGCTTCGGCCAGTCGATGTGGCTAGACTACATTCGGCGCGATCTGTTCACGACGGGCAAGCTGAAGCAGATGATTGCCGACGACGGGCTGCGGGGAATGACCTCGAACCCGTCCATTTTTGAGAAGGCGATCGCCGAGAGTTCTCTCTATGACGACATTCTGAAATCGCTGGCGGCGCGCGCCGACCTCGATACCAAGGCGCGCTACGAGCAAATCGCGATTCGCGACATTCAGGCCGCAGCCGACGCGCTGCGCCCGGTCTACGACGAATCGAAATTCCGCGATGGCTACGTGAGTCTCGAAGTTTCGCCCTACCTCGCGCGCAAAACGCAGGAAACCATCGACGAAGCCCGCCGCCTCTGGAAGACGGTGCAGCGCGACAACGTCATGATCAAGATTCCGGGAACCACGGAGGGCCTGCCCGCGATCCGGCAGGCGATTGGCGAGGGCATCAATATCAACGTCACGCTCCTGTTCGCGCAGGAAGTTTACGTACAAGTCGCCGAAGCCTACCTCGCCGGACTGGAAGACCTGGCCTCACGCGGCGGCAACCTCAGGAAGATGGCGGGCGTGGCCAGCTTCTTCATCAGCCGCATCGACACGCTGGTCGACTCCCTGCTCGACGCGAAAATCAAAGCCACATCCGACGCGAGCCAGCAGGCCTTTCTGAAAAGCATCCAGGGCAAAGTGGCCATCGCCAACGGCAAACTCACCTATCAGCGCTACCAGAGCATCTTCAGCGGAGCGCGGTGGCAGGCGCTCGCGGCCAAGGGAGCACAGACGCAGCGCGTGCTCTGGGCCAGCACCAGCACGAAAAACCCGCACTACCGCGACGTGCTTTACGTCGAGGAACTCATCGGCACCGACACCGTCAACACGATGCCGCCGGCCACGATTGATGCCTTCCGCGATCACGGGCGGCTGCGCAACAGCCTCACCGAAGATGTCGCGGGCGCAAAGAAGGTCATGGACGACCTGGGGAGCGCCGGTATCTCGATCAAGGAAGTCACCGACAAATTGACCGATGACGGCGTGAAGCTTTTCGCCGAGGCCTTCGACAAACTGCTGGCTGCGGTCGCCAAGAGCACTCAGGCCAAAGCATAGATGGTGCGAAAATGGCGGACGAGGAGGCCGTCCGCCATCGCTCCGAGATCCGGCAGTCCGAGATCCGTGAGAGCCGAAGACGCCTCGGACGGGTGTCCGGGGCTCCCAGTCAGGCAAGAGAGACCGCATTCTCGTAGCTCAATTTCAGTTACAGATTCCAGAGGATTTACTCATGGCTGATTTAGCGGAACAACCAACCATCGCGCCGCCGCGTATCGGCAAGCAAGGCGATCCCTGCGTCATGGTAATTTTCGGCGCAGCCGGCGATCTGACCGGGCGCATGCTGATCCCCGCGCTCTACAACCTGGCGCGGGCCGGGCTTCTTTCCCGGGAGTTTGCCGTGGTGGGCGTGGCCCGGGCGCAGATGTCGAACGACGACTTCCGGAAAAGAGTCCACGACGACGTCAAAGCGTATTGCGGAGACTGCGTAGAAGACGATCTCTGGGAGTGGTTCACCCGCCGCTTCTATTACCTCCCTGGCGATTTCAGCGGCGACACACTGTTCCCGCAACTGAAAGACTTTCTCACTCAGATCGATCAGGAACATTCGGCTCATCAGAACTTCTTCTATTACCTCGCGACCGCGCCCAGTTTTTTCGGGCCCATCGTGCAGAAACTCTCAGCCACCGGATTGATGGAGCAGAGCAACAACCATTGGCGGCGCGTGGTCATCGAAAAACCCTTCGGCCACGATCTGGAATCGGCCAAGGCTCTCAACCAGCAACTTCTCAAAGTCGTCGACGAAAAGCAGATTTACCGCATCGATCACTATCTGGGCAAAGAGACGGTGCAGAACATCATGGCGTTCCGCTTCGCCAACGGAATCTTCGAGCCGGTCTGGAACCGCCGCTACATCGACCATGTGCAGATCTCGGTTGCCGAAACAGTGGGCGTTGAAGGTCGCGGCAGCTACTTCGATCACGCTGGCTCGCTCCGCGACATGGTGCCAAACCACATCATGCAACTCATCAGCCTGACGGCCATGGAGCCGCCGATTTCATTCGACGCCAACGCAGTGCGCGACGAACAGGCGAAAATTCTACACGCCATCCAACCCATGAGCGACGAAGAGGTGTTGAGCCGCAGCGTGCGCGGCCAGTACGGCGATGGAACCGAAGACGGCAAGCGGGTCGCGGCCTACCGTGCCGAGCCCGACGTTCCGACCGATTCGCGCACCGAGACGTTCGTCGCCATGAAGCTGCTCATCGACAACTGGCGATGGGCCGACGTCCCGTTTTACCTGCGCACGGGCAAGCGTATGCCGGTACGCAACACCCATATCGTGATACAGTTTCGACGGGCGCCCTTCGTATTGTTCCGCGACACGCCCGTCGAACATCTGATGCCGAATCAACTGGTCCTGCACATTCAGCCCGAGGAGGGCATCTCGCTGCAGTTTGCGGCCAAGGTCCCGGGTCCCGTCATGCGCCTGGGCACTGTCGACATGAACTTCGAATATCAGGAATATTTCGGCAAGCAGCCCTCGACCGGCTACGAGCGCTTGCTACATGACTGCATGATCGGCGATCAAACGCTGTTTCAGCGCGCCGACATGGTCGAGGCCGGCTGGTCCGTCGTGAATCCGGTGCTCGATCTGTGGAAAGCGCTCCCGCCCCGCAATTTCCCCAACTACGCATCCGGCACCTGGGGACCGAAGGAGGCCGACGAACTACTCGAACGCGACGGCCGCCGCTGGAGGAATTTCGAGAAATGATTCTGGCCGGCGATATTGGTGGCACCAATGCCAGGCTGGCTTATTTTCAACCCCAGAATGGTCATCTCCATTTAATTACCGAACGTGTCTATCCCAGTCGTGAGCATAGCGAACTGGGCGAGATTGTCACTCAGTTCGTCGAAGACTCCGGCACTCGCCCGGAGGCGGCGTGCTTCGGAATCGCCGGTCCGGTGCGCAACGGCCGCGTGGATGCCACGAACTTGCCCTGGGTCATTGAGCAGTCACGGCTGGCCCAACAGATTCACCTTCCGGCCACGCTGCTCATCAATGACCTCGAAGCCAGCGCCTGGGGCATTGGCGCGCTGGGCGCGGGCGACCTTGTGCCCTTGAACAAAGTCAGCGGCCCGGTCAGCGGCAATCAGGCGGTGATCGCGCCCGGGACCGGACTGGGCGAGGCGGGATTGTTCTGGGACGGAACTCGCCATCACGTCTTCGCCTGCGAAGGCGGCCACGCCGACTTCGCTCCGCAGGACGACTTGCAGATCGAACTCCTGCGTTTCTTGAGGGCGCGCTTCGGGCACGTCAGCTACGAGCGGACTCTTTCCGGCCCGGGCCTGGTGAATGTCTATGAATTTCTGCGCGACACCGGACTGGGCAAAGAGTCCGCTGAGTTTGCCGCCGTGCTGAAAAACAGCGACCCTGCCGCGGCGATTTCGCGGGCTGCGCTCGACGGAACTCAGCCTCTGGCAGAGAAGGCGCTCGACGTATGGATTTCGGTCTTCGGCGCCGAAGCTTCCAATCTGGCGCTGAAGACCATGGCTACAGGAGGTTTGTTTCTGGCCGGCGGCATCTCGCCAAAGATTCTTGCCAAGCTCTCGGGGCCGTTGTTTATGAACTCATTCGTGAATAAGGGGCGGCTGCGTCCGCTGCTGGAGTCAATCCCGGTCCAGGTCGTCACCAACGACAAGGCTGGATTGCTGGGCGCAGCGCGTTGTGCCGCGGTTCGAGGCGCGGAGATCACCGTAACCAGCTGAGCGAAGATTTGCGCTGATTCTTGGAAATTGACTGCGCGTGACTGCCTCCGTCGAAATTCGTACCCTGACCACCCCGCAGGAATTGTTCGAGGCCGCGGCGGAAGAAGTCGTGCGTTCCGCCGCCGAATCGGTCTCGCAACGCGGACGCTTCACCATCGCGCTCTCCGGCGGATCGACTCCAAAAAGCCTGTTCAACTTGCTGGCCACCAACGCGAAGTCGGCCTTGCCGTGGGATCGTACGTTCTTTTTCTGGGGAGACGAGCGCCACGCGCCGCCCACCGACCCCGACAGCAATTACCGCATGGCGGATGAAGCCATGCTGTCGAAGATTCCAGTAGCGAGCGCCAACATATTCCGTATTCCCACGGAGAATCCGGACGCCGCAGCCGTGGCCCAAGCCTATGAGCAGACTCTGCAGAAATTTTTCGCGCTCAAGCCCGGCGAGTTTCCGCGATTCGATCTCATCCTGCTGGGCATGGGACCAGACGGCCACACCGCATCGCTGTTCCCCAACTCGGCTGCGTTGCAGGAAAAATCGCGTCTGGTAGTCGCCAACTGGGTCGAGAAATTAAAAACCCACCGCCTCACGCTGACCCTCCCAGTGCTGAACGCCGGGCGATGCGTGACGTTCCTCGTCAGCGGCACCGACAAAGCTCCCGCGCTGCACGCCGTGCTCGAAAGCGACGCGCCCGCCGAGCAGTACCCGTCCAAGCTGATCCATCCCACCGACGGCAAACTCATCTGGCTTATCGACCGCGCCGCCGCCAGCCAACTCACCGACCAACCAAAGACTGGAAACTGAACGCGGAAACGCCTCAAATCGAGGTCTCTACTTCAATGTCGCGTACTCTGCTTTCGCTTCCTTGAGCACGGGAACATCACCATCGGCATCCTTCCACAGCGCCAGAAAATCCTGGTAAGCCTGTCTCGCCGCTTCTTTATCCGCTGCCTGCACTTTCGCTCGACCGAGTTGCAAATGTGCGAGCGCGCCCAGGATGTCGTTTTGCACCAGGCTCTTGTGATCGATCAGCTTCTGAAATTCCGTTGCCGCCTGCTCCCCTTTGCCCGTCATCAAGTAAGCTTCTCCGCGCAGGTAGGCAGGATAAAGCGTCGCTCCCGCGCCAGGCGTGGGCGGCGGCGAGCCGAGTTCGTACGCGGACGCCGCCTGCAATAGCTCAATTGCCCGATCCGGATTTTTTTGGTTAAGTTCCACGGCAGCGCGAATCGTGGGCAGCCAGTAGCCTTGCAACACGGTATTCAGCGGGGAGCGCCCGCTTAAATCCGCCGCTATTTTCTCCGCTGGGGCCTTGTCCCCGGCCCTGGCCAGTACCAAAGCTTCGAGGATTTGCAGATCGCGGCTGGAGCCCAGAGCCAGCGCGGATTTTACCTGCTCCTGCGCCAGAGCCGAGTTTCCAACTTCCACTTCGCGCAGCGCCGCGTTCAAAAGGTAGAGAGCGGCGGCTTCTTTCTCGTCATGTTGTTCCGCGGAGTCGGCCGCTCGCCGCGAGAGTTCGCGCGCCTTCCGGAATTCGCCCCCGTAGGCCAACGTATCCGAGTGGCCCGTGAACAACACGTCTTCCACCCCCGCCTTCCCCGTGGCCCAGGCCACTTGCCGCTGCATCTCCGCTCGATCGTCCTCGAGAAAGGCCACCGAGTAGCGATTGGCATGCAGATACGGACTCTCCAATCCCCGCGCCAACGCCTGCTCATACGTCGATTTCGCTTCGTCCAGACGATTCAGCGCAGCATAGTCCCCCGCCAGGTTCACGTAGCTGATGACCGAGTCGGAATTGAGCCGCAGCGACTCGATGGTTGTCTCCAGAGCCTTCTCTCCTTGCCCCATCCAAACATAATTGGCCGCCATATTGCCGGGAGGGACGTAATCGCGCGGATAAGCGCGAGCCCATTGTTCATAGGTGCGGTTGGCTTCCTCCAGTTGTCCGGTCACGGAGCTGTAGTAATCGGACATGATCATGTACCTTTCGCGCTGGCTGGCGCGCTCGCGCAAGTCGAACGCTTTCGTGAAATTTTCATTGGCCGGCCCGTCTTCGTTGAGATTCTCGTATGACGTTCCGAGCGCGTTGTAGGCCAGCGCAAAATTCGGATCCAGTTCCGTGGCGTGTTGTAACAATGGAATCGCCGCCGTATCCTCGACCACCTCGCTCTTGGTTACGCCCTCGCTGAAGGCTTGCAGCGCCTCCAGAGATGACGTTGTGGCCTGATTCAGCGGCGTGTTGAACTCCTGCAAGCTGGCGAGCGATTCGCCCAGCTTCACGCGCATCGCGCTCGCCGCCTTATCCAGCGCTGTCAACACTTCGGCCTTGCCCAACGCCGTCGCTTGTTCCACGGCCACGACCTCCTCTGAACTGCAGTTCACCGCCTTCAACTCGATCCCGTACCCATTGCCTTCGGCCGAGATCGAGCCGGCCAGCATGGCTTTGCTTCCGGTGCGCACACAAATTTCGCGTGCAACCTTCTGGGTAAGTCGGTCCGAGGGTGAACGCCCCATCAGCTTCAGCGTGGCACTGGCCCTCTGCGCGGGCAGCAGTTTCAGAAACGGTGATTGAGCCAGCTGCAAAGAGAGCGCCTGATTCAGGGTCTGATCAAATACTGCATCGCCCGTGGTGTTGGAAAAATTGGCCAAGACGATCGTATCCCGCTTCGTGAGTTGGCTGGCCGGCCGACCGCGGTAATGAAGAACTGCGATCGTCAATCCGATCGCGAGCAGCGCGACGGCGGATCCAGCAGTCACCCAGCGTTTGGCCCGCCCCGCTCCGGAAGCTTCGAGCACAGGGGCCGAGCTTGCCGCGAAATTGCGTCCGCTTTCCGAGTCCCGCCGCAGCCGCTGCAGATCGGTCCGCATCTCGGAGGCGTGCTGGTAGCGCAGATTGCGATCTTTCTCCAAAGCTTTGTTGATGATCTCTTCCAGCTTGAGCGGCACATCGGGATTCAGCCGCACCGGCGGCACGGGCGCGCGATTGAGGATGGAATCGAAAAACATTCCCGTGCTGTCGCCGCGAAAAGGCATCTGCCCGGTCGCCATCTCATAGAGAACTGCTCCAAACGAGAACAGGTCGCTGCGTCCATCCACGTCTTTGGCCCGGACTTGCTCCGGCGACATATAGGCTACCGTTCCCAGCACCGACCCGGGACTCGTCAGGTGTAGCTCGTCGACCGCGTCTGACGCGGTGTTGGCGGCTGCTATCTGGCTGGAAGAGCCGGCGGCAGCCGCTATCTTGGCCAGTCCAAAGTCGAGAATCTTGGCGTGGCCGCGCTTGGTCAGAAAAATATTCGCCGGCTTGATGTCGCGGTGAACAATTCCCTGCCCGTGGGCGGCGTCCAGAGCGTCGGCGATTTCGATGGCCAGCGCGACGATCAGATCGCTTTCCATCGGTCGCCCGCCGATGCGGTGCTTCAGCGTCAGCCCATCCAGAAATTCCATGGCGATGAACGGCTTGTCGTTCTGATCGTCAATTTCGTAGATGGTGCAGATGTTGGGATGATTGAGCGCCGAAGCGGCTTTGGCTTCGCGCTGAAAGCGGCTCAGAGTTTGCGAGTCTTTCGCGACTTCTTTGGGCAGAAATTTGAGAGCCACGAACCGGTCGAGTTTCAAGTCCTGGGCTTTGTAAACCACACCCATCCCGCCGCCGCCCAGCTTCTCGACGATGCGGTAATGCGAAATGGTCTCGCCGATCACTGGCGAAAAATCTTACGTGCGGCAACCGGGCGCGTCAATGAAGCTCGGAGGATGGTAGTGGGCCAGTTTGAATTCGCTTTGAAAGGGCGCGGCTTCAGCCGCGCCGTAAGTGCCACAAAATCAATTTGCGGTTTTAGCCGCCGGGGTGCGTGCTTTGAAACTTGCCCACTACCCTGAGCACGAATTCCAGAGAGTGAAGGCCGCAGAGCGAGTCACCGAGCATCAATGATCGGAGAATGAAAGCCAGACTTGAACTGTTCGAGGGGAAGTTCTCATCGGAACTCCGGCATCCGCCCATCCGATCTGCTGATCAGTCGAGGGGCTCTAGCTGCGCCAGTCGCCGATTTCCTTGAGACCGCGTCCGCGCGAGTGCTCAAACAGGCGCACGCGATGGCGGGAATGTTCGAATTCGTGGATGTCGGCCCAGACTTCCGCCTCCCAGCCCGAGTCGTGTACCGAGGCTTCGCCGCAGGTCGCACAACGGGTGTGCAGCGTGACCAGCACGCCTTCGGTCGCAACCGGAACCGCACTCGGCAATTCGATGAAGATGCAGCGAACTTCTTCAATTTCTTCGTTGGGACCGAGCATGTGTTCGTAGCGCAGCAGATAACCGAAGCCCAGCCGCTTGGCCTCAACCTCAGCCTCGGCCCGGGTGTGAAACGGGCCGTACTCCGCGCGCAGCTGCTCAGTCGAGTCGCACGCCATCCAAAACGTTTCTTTGTAGGCCATTTGCCGGGTTGCCCTGGGTTGCGGAGGTGATGTCGCGCAGTGAGTTTGCGCTGTCATTTCGCGGAGCGAACTCCCGGAGTCGTGCTCTGGAGTGCAGCCTTCGCGAAGCCGATTCGCTGCGCAGTTTCGCGCGCGATCGGGCCCACCGCTTCAGCTCTGCAATTCGCAGGCCGCGGCACGAGTTCGACAAACCCATTGCGTGCATAGTCTTAGAGCTAGCGGGTCGCCTTCACCAGAGTGCCCGCGTGAAACCTTTTGCAGAGTTGAGAGTGGCGCCATTCAATACAGACGCTTGGCGGAGGAGTGAGCGACTTCCTTCCTGGTCTTTCCCCGACCTTCCCCCCACTGCACGTCCGCCTGTTCGCCGGGGACAAGCTACGCCACCTCGTCGTGCCCAGGTTGCTCTGCCTGCCGCCCCCCAAGCCAAGTCTTGCCGCCGTGGCCAGCCACGTACATAGCCAGTTCAAGCCGGCTCCAGACCCCCAGTTTGTCGAAGGTGCTGCGCAAATGATTCTTGATGACCTGTTCGCTGGTACCCATGATTTTGCCGATTTCGCGGTTGGTCAGGCCCTGCCACACCAGGGTCGCGACTTGAATCTCTTTCGGGGTAAGGTGATCTCGGGGCGTCATAGCTGGGCCTCTTCCCTGGTGAACATGGCGATGGCCAGCTTCACGCGTTTCCGCCCTTCGCGGATTCCAGCCCGAAGAAACAGTGTGCGCAGGTGCTGTTTTACGGTGCGCGGGCTGATGTTGAGCTGGCCCGCAATCTCTTTGTTGCTGCAGCCCTGCACCAGCAGATTCAACACTTGCTGGTCGCGGGGCGTGACTTTGATCTCATTTAGATCGACCATAATTCGTTGCCTCCTACCTTCTGGAAAATCACACGCGACTGCTCTCAAGCACGGCCTTCGCCATTCCTTCGCGTCGTGGCATGCCATCCTCTAAGTACTTTAGGGCAGTGGTACTTAGGGGCGGAGACCGCCGTTCCAGCCATCGCTCCGGTTGGCCGTAACAGACAGGCCAATTCCAAATTGGTCTCGGTTTGTTGGGCGATCACTTTGGTTTCTGGTGTTTCCCACTTCGCTCCGCGCCAACTGCGGGTCCGCGATCACGGGCCCGCCGGCCTAGACTCAACTCTTGCTAACCGGTTTGCCGCCATAGACTTTCTTGAATACGTAACGAGTTCGGCTGGGTTGCAGGGATTGTCTTGCCAAGCTTCAGCACCGACTTTTCGCGGGCAGCGATCCGTCGTCCCGGAATGGCGGATACACGGAAGGGTCGATTCCATTTCGGATTTCGCGCGGTAATTGTGTCCGCGTTTCGCACAGGCCGCATCGAACCTTCGCCCGGTCAACTTCAGGAGAACGCGCCCGCAGGTGGCGGCCAAGGAAATGAAGGGAATACTAGCGGAACACTTGTGCATTATTATGCGCGTTACCGGCGTAACCACCGGGCCGAATACGACACGCCCCGCGCCACAATCTGCTCCGATCCCTCGCACTCAGCCCCTATCCCGCTGTAAACTATTGCCCAGAATCGGTCGCCCAGCCTTTCAGGAGTCCCTGGCCAGCCTGTCTATGAACCTCGTTTTCCCAAGCCTGAACCAGCTTTGGCCCTCTTGGTTGGCCGTGGAGTTGCACTAAAATGAGCAAATCTCCCCGGCGCGATCAGATCCTATAGGACGGCCAGCGTGCCGCCGCGAGAGCATTGAGACAACGTGGCTGACAAAGGAAAAAATCCGGTTTTCGATGAGCGGGCACTCGCCAAGCTGCTGGAAGCGGCTTACGTGGTGCAGGAGCACAACCGCCAAAGCCGGACGCCACTGCCGCCGAACCCTGCCGAACCCGCGGCCTACAGAGCCGAAGCACTCGAGTCCTCAACACTAGAATCCGCCGTGTCGTCGGCCGGACCCTCGGAAGCGCGCGCGTCGGAAACCCAGCTTGCGGGAGGAAACTCGGGAACGCCAGTTCTGGTCGCGCCCTCGGCTGAGCAGGAGACCGTCGTCCTGGGCCCGATCGCCTCGGCGCCTGTTCCCGGCATTGCGCCCGCACCTCTTCTCAAGGGCGACTACGCCGCCGTTTTGGCACAGATTCTCGAGACGCAGCGCGAGATGCAAGTGCGCGGGCCGGAGCACGAAGATGCGATGACGTTGATCGCCGAACGTGTAGTTAAGATCGCGAAAGCGAGCGGCGCTGCGATCGGCATCGTTGAAGGAGAAAACTTACGCTACCGCGCAAGCGCGGGTCTCATGACTCCGTCTGATCTGGCCGCACCCAAAGAGAAAGCTCTGTGCATTGCCTGTCTGCGGACGAGTCAAGTCGTGCGCTGCGATGACATCGACTCGGAGTTTCTTGTCGATGTGGAGCAGTGCCGCGCGCGCGGCATCCAGTCGATGATCGCGGTCCCGGTATTTCACGATGGCGCGGTGACTGGCGGCCTGGAACTTTATTACGCCACCAAACGCGCGTTCACCGAGCAGGATATTCACACGGCCCAGCTCATGGCGGGCCTGGTTACGGAAGCACTGGCTCGAGAAGAAGAACGGACGTGGAAGAAGTCGTTGGCCGATGAACGTGCGGTCATGCTCGATGCTCTGGAAAGGCTCAAACCGAATCTGGCGGCCTTGGTCGACGCGACGGCTGCCATGGACGCCGCCAGCCGGCCGACCGCAGCCGCGAGAGGAGCATCGAAAGGTGGAGTCGTGTGCCGCAAGTGTGGCCACCAACTTCTCGGAGAAGAACAATTCTGCGGCAAATGCGGATCTCCTCGAAGCGGTGGTTATGAGCCGCCCGGCATGCGGACCAAAGTTGGGTCGTCCTGGAACATGCACGACGCGCTGAGAACCGCGGCGGTTCCGGCAAATGGGAACGCTGCCGTGGAGAAACCGGCGGAAGGCTTCGACGACGCGCAGTTTGAAAAAATGCTGGCGGACTCCCTGGAAAAGGAAATGCCCGAGCTGTTTCAAGTGTCGGGCGCGCGGGCCGATGAAGCGGCGCTGCAATCGGTGGAAGCGGCGGCTGGCTTTCCTCTCGAAGCTGTAAAAGAGGCTGCGAAATCAGACGCGGAATTAAATCAGGAAGTTCCGGAGGAAACCATTGAGGAGGGTGAAGAGGACTTCACTCCCATCATGGCGCTGGCAAAACCGGAGCGCGTGCCCGACTGGAGTTCGGCAGCGAGCGCCCGCGAGTTCCTGGAGCAGTTGGCTGCGGAACGTTCTGGAAGTTTGGCCCGTTTCTGGCAGGCGCGGCGCGGAGACTTCTATCTCGCCCTCGCCGTAATTCTGGTCGCTGTCGTCATCCGCTGGGGAATCTGGTCTAACCACCCGGTGGGCGCGACCGGCAGTCCAGCGATAGCGGCAGCGCAGCATCGCAAGCCCGCGGCAGACGCCGATCTTTCCTGGTTCGATCGCATGCTAATCAGCCTGGGTCTGGCCGAAGCGCCGGAACAGCCGGAGTACAAAGGCAATCCGCAAACTCAGGTTTGGGTGGATCTGCAGACCGCTCTGTATTACTGCCCCGGGGCCGCGCTCTACGGCAAGACCCCGAAGGGAAAGTTCGCCACGCAACGCGACGCGCAACTCGATGAGTACGAGCCCGCGCTCCGCAAGGCGTGCGACTGACGTCCATGGGCGCCCTCGGACAAGTTGAGGCTTTTAATTTGACAACCCCAAGACGCTGGCGTGGAATCATACATATGCGCCTTCGTCAACCGGAGAGGTTCGTTGCCGAGCCAGACTAACGATTCCAAGCAACCCAGCACGCTGCCCCGGGAAGATCTGAACCCCCTGCTCAATCCCCTGCTCAGTCAAAATATGGGCCGCTGGGCCGAAGTGTATTTCACCAATCTCCCGGAAAACCGCGAGCAGGCGGTGCTCGATCTGTTGCGCGATCTGGAGGCCGAAGCAGGTCTGCAGCAGGGCTCATCGGATGCACCGGCCGCGCCCGTGGCAGGAAGTTCCGTTTCTTCGATCGTAGACAATTCTGCGACGCTGCTTCGATGTCCGCAGTGCGGTTACGAGAATCGCGTTGACTACAATTTTTGCGGGGCGTGCCGTGCCGAGCTGAGGCCTCCGGCTGGCTCTGCGTTTCCGGCGGGCGCGCACCTCGACGCGCGTACCGACGAGCAGGAGCGGGCGGCACCCGACTCTGGCCGCAACGGAGACACCTGGGGGAGTCCGCCGATCTTAGGCACCACCTCGGAGACGGAACCCGAAGAATCTCAAACGTCTCCTCAAAGTGCGGTGCAACATAACTTCGAGGATCACGAAGAGCACCGGAAATGGAAGCTGTTCGAGCCCGGTGACGACCGCGGAGGCAATCGGGACGGTCGTTTAAACGAGGATCGTTCAAACGACGATCGTGAGAACGATGTTTACCTGTTCCGCTCCGCGGATCAGCCGAAGGCTCTGCGCCCCTATCACTTCTTCGTGGGTGGGGTCCTCGTTCTTGTGCTTCTGTTCTTCCTCTACCGTACGCAGTGGGGCAAGCCGGCACCTCCGGCAATTTCGCGCGCCGCGACGCCGGCTCCGTCAGCAAATACGCCTGCTTCCGCGACGCCCGGTGCTTCTGCCGCCACGCCGAACATTGAGGCACCAAACGACGACACTCCTTCGAACGCGAAGTCCAATGCAGCCTCCAACGTAACGTCGAATCTGACCTCGACCAAGGCGTCGGTCGCTCCTCCCTCGTCTCCATCGCCCGAGACTGGCGCCGACACACGCGGGGTCGCCGGCAATGCCGCGCGCACCGCGCCGGCCGGCGCGCCCATTCCAGCGGATGCGCAGAATGTTCCATCGTCCGCCAACGGAGAGGCGGAAGTGGCCTTGGCGAAGAATCTTATGAGTGGCGCCAACGGCAAAGAACGTGACAGCGCGCAAGCGGCGGAATTGTTGTGGAAGGCGGTCTCGAAGCAGAATGCAGAGGCCTCGGAATTGCTCTCAGACCTCTATCTGAGGGGCGATGGAGTGCAGAAAAACTGCGATCAGGCGCGCGTGCTGCTCGACGCCGCAGCCAGCAAAGGAAGCACGGAAGCAGCCGACAGGCTGCGCCATCTGCAAGCTTTTGGCTGTGAGTAGTTCGCGAGGCTGAGTGCCGTTCAGCGCACGCAGTTGAAATTTGAGAGATGCGGGAGGTCCTGTTCGCCGTGCAAGACCCCGCGCTCCTCGGGAGCTACTGAGTTAACAGGGCGAAATCGGTCCGGCGTGACTCGTACCACAGAGCCAGTTCCACGCGATTCCACAGGCCAAGTTTGTCGTAGATGACGCGCAGGTAATTCTTCACTACGTGTTCCGTGGTCCCAATGGCCTCCGCCACTTCGCGGTTCTTCATGCCTTGGGCAACAAGCTGGATGACTCGGTGTTCGCGTTCATTCGGGACGCGGGATCCATAGCGTTCATTTGCAGACATGCTTGCCTCCGGTATAGCAGGGTCGCCAGTTTCACGCGCTTGATACCGCCAGTGATTCCGAAGCGGAGAAATAGCCGGTTGAAGTGTGCTTTGACGGTGCGCCGAGCCATGTGGAGCTGGGTGGCAATTTCGGCGTTGTCACAACCTTGCAAAAGTAATTCGACGATCTGCGTTTCCCGCGGACCTAATCGAATGGTCTGCTCCTCCATCAGACTCCCCTATGGTTCAAAGTCGCCGGGCGCCAGCCGAGCGCGCGGGCTGGATGTTTCCAAGACTCACTGCATCCACAATGCCACTTTGAGCCAAATTCTGGCTGTGACGCCCGAACAGTAATTTCCACAGTCATCTGTGCGAGCCGGCAGTCCCCTTCGAAACTGCGAACCCGGCCCAGGCAAAGGCGTTCCGGCCGGCGACCCTTGGAACCAACTCTGTCCACTTAGGGCGAAACACGCATGGAGACGGGCAATTCGGGCATCGCGTTTCCAGCCGTTCGTCACCGATTTCCTGGTGTCTTAAGCTGGCCTTTCTCGCATAAAATGCCCTGCAAACAGAGTGCCCCGGAAAAATCCTTGATCGATAGAGCACGGAGCCACTTTTTCTTCACAGAAGTAAGGTAAACACCTTAGACGAAACTTCCGGTGAATCCGGATCCTGCTGGCACAAATTACACGATTCCGTGTATGGCCTGCCCATGACCGCGGTGGGAGGAGAGCGCATGCCAGCCCCGTCCGGCTTTCAACCCCTGCTGTAGATCTGAGATCCACTCCGCGAATCCGCACGTAGATTCGACAGTAAATCGGCCGAATGGCAAGCTCAGAGCTCATTTCCACAGGCAGGCACGCGTGTCGACAAAAATTCATGAGGCGTTAACTTCGGCGTCATCCTCATGAAACAAGCCACTAGCAAACTGCTTTCGCTCAAAGTTTTGAAGAAAAAGCGAGGAGTTGCCGGTCACCCTGATGGCCAGTCCCCCACGACCGCCCCTGAGCGAAGAACCTAGCGCCGACGCTTTTCGTCATGAGGCCAACCTCCATCTGCGACCTGCGGATGGCACGACGCCACGCGATGTCCTCGTGGCCCTGACCTATGGACTTGAGTTGGTGCGTCATGGAGCACTGCTGGTGGCGGCGGGAGGTCAACCTCAAGTAGCAAATCGTACCGCGCGGGCCATTCTGCAAAAAAAAGATGGCATCGCATTAGCTCGAACCGGGCTCATCGCGGACCGCGCCTCCGATACTCGCCTGCTGCACAAGCTGCTGCAGGATGCGCTGACCTCGCCGGAATGCGGCGAACCCAAAGAATCGCCTTTTGCGGTGGAACGCAAAACCGCCCGCAGCGCCCTGATCGTGCGCGTGATCCCGGGACCGGGGCTGGAGTGCTGGAACGGACCCGAACAAAGAACCGCTTTGCTCCGGCTCTATGACCGCGATTTAGGACTGGTTGTAGACGAGCGCGCCCTGATCTCTCTCTATGGACTCACGCGCGGGGAAGCTGCGCTGACCGCGAAACTGGTCCAAGGCAAATCGATCGAAGAAGCGGCGGAGGCACTCTTCATCAGCCCGCACACCGCAAGAACCCACCTGAAGCGCATCTTCATGAAGACGGATACGCACCGCCAGCCGGAACTGGTGGTTCGAATGCTGCTGAGCGTTTTATAGAAAATCCAGTCGCCGCGAAGTTTGATCGTCCCGCGGCTTCGAAGTGACAAGAACAGACTGTGCCGTCAGCGCGCTTTGGGACCGGCGCTGTGATGCCCTACCTGGCCGTTTCGCGGACCCTGGTAAGAAAAGTTGATGGGAGCACTGTGCTCATTGGTCCTGGCGAGGGGCGAGCGGTAATTTGCCGTCCGTCGCGCCGTCTGTGGGTGAGCACTCACCCTCTGGCTCAGGCTTGCATGTTCCAGCCTGTCCAGTTCCTGGCTGGAGGATTTGGTTCGTGTTGCGGCTGCAGCCACGACCGCTGAATTCGGCAACGAGCGCGGCTCCTTGTCGATTGCGGTGTGGCGAATTGGTCTGGAGAATCGCGCCGGAGCGCTTTGCTGTGCCCAACCCATGGGCGCCATTAAACCGAGAGACAACAGCACCAGAGCGGCGACTCGTGTGGTGGTGCTGGCTCCCCGGTCTCCCAAAGGCGTCGAAACCTGGGGCACCCCGCCCCGGTTTGACTTCCGGCGATTCCAGCGGAACCGAATCATTTCTGCTGAGGCTACAAGATGTTTCCCGCGCGGTCTACAAAAAAAATGCGGCCCGGGACGAAACGGACGCGCTGATTCCGAACCGAAGGCCCGGTCCAGCGGGCCATTCGACGAATACCCCATTTGAGGGATTACACCGTTTTCCCGCGGCCTCAGAGTGTGACCCAGGAGGGCTAAGTGTATGTCGTCCGGATGGCGCTCTGCTCGTCTTTCCGCAAAGTACGCTGTAATTGCGGCCCTGCTGTCTTTCCTCGTGCCCGCGGCAGCGTGGGCCAAGTCTTCCACTATTGCCAACACCTCTTCCACCTGCATCCCGGGCGTTGCCATTTGCGTATTCAACCAGGGCGGCATGGCAGAGGGCAGTAATTCAGGAATCATCATGGACGGCACGGGCGGTTCCCTGGCCTCCACGGTCATGCAGATCGGCGGCGTGCAGGGCAACCTCGGCACGCTCACTCTTACGACTGGGGCTCTACTTACCGGCAACCTGAGCGCGGGAGCGACCTTTGCCGCCGGCACACTCAACATCACCACGACGGGCTGGAACGGGTTCAGCGGAACTCTGTTCTCCGGCACCCTGGGCAATTCCTCCACTCCGATTCAATGGATCGCCCTCGGCAGGTCAGGATCGTTCTACCAGTACGAACTCGTCGGACCGATCAGCGGACAGTGGGAGGGTGGGGCCACGGTAAGTGGAGAAACCGCCCAGCTGTATTTCCACAGCAAGACGCCTTATACCGGCGGAAGTATCTCTCTGGCCAGCGGCACCACGGGGATTGTCGTACCGGAACAAGGAACAATCGGCTTGATGGGGACGGGGTTGATTGGCATGGGCCTTCTCGTCCGGCGCAAAGTAAAGCAACAGGGTCAAAACCAGACTTAGAGAAAACGAGTATCGAGGTCTGGCGATCCGCTGCGCTCAGATCGCCAGCCTCAGATTTCTAAGTGCCTGCAAGAACCGGGATACATGGGTCGGGTATGGCCTTTTCAGCAACAGCATCAGTTTCATTCCTATTCCGTCTCGCGCACTCCCCAGCGCGAGAGATGGCTTAGGGATGCTGTCGGCGATCCACAATGACCCAGATCCGCGACCTGGCATCTAAGGGAGGAACTGCGCCAGAGGAGTGATTTGAAGTCTTATGAAAACAACCACGAACGAGCAGGGGAAGCTCAGAGAAACGTCGGCTGCGCTCGACGCCGCCTTCGACGTCGTTGATCTTGGGCCCTTCGACAACAACCGCAACGATCTTCAGGCCATCAACGACCGTGGGCAGGGCGCTGGCGTATCGTTCAATGAACACACGGGCCGCATCGAAGCCTTCCTTCAGGAACCACACCCGCAAGGGCTGGGCAAGCAGGAACCGGCCCAGCGCAGACCACTCGGCACGCTGGGCGGATCTTTCAGCATTGCCCGTGACATTAACAATCGGGGCGACGTAGTCGGCGGCTCGCTGACTGAGGGTGATGAGAATTTCCATGGTTTTCTCTATCGCAACGATCGCCTGTACGACCTCAACGAACTGCTTGAGCCTGAGGCCGGCTGGGAGATGATCCAGGCCTTCGGCATCAACAATCGCGGCGAGATCATCGGCATTGGCTCGCAGAGCGGTCAGGATCGCATCGTGCTGTTGAGGCCGCGCAGCTGAGAGTTCCCATGCGTTGCGCATGGTAAAATTCCCTCCTCTTTTTTCGCGATAAACCGTTTCGCGACAGATCGTTTCGCGACAGATCCGCCGACGAGCACATCCACCAATGGCTCGGCAAGCGGGTTCTGGCTGCGCCGGAAATTTGAAACCAGCGGGAGAAGTGGTGATCTACGGAATCAAGAGAATCGTGAAGTACGCGCTTGGCACCGATGTCGCAGGGCGCAGCCTCGCGGTTCGACCGGATGACACGTTTCTGGTTTCCTACCCGCGATCAGGCAACACGTGGACGCGGTTCCTGATCGCAAATCTGGTCTACCCGCGAGAGAATGTTTCCTTCGCCAACATCGAGCGCCTGATTCCGGACTGTGAAGCACATTCCAGCCGCTATATGAAGCGCATTCCCCAGCCGCGCTTCATCAAAAGCCACGAATACTTCGATCATCGCTACAGAAAAGTCATTTACGTCGTTCGCGATCCCCGGGACGTTGCACTTTCTTATTACAACTTCCAGAGAAAATACCGGCAGATTCACGACGGTTATCCGCTCGCGCAGTATGTCGAGGGTTTTGTGGCCGGGCGGCTGAGTTCCGCGGACTGGGGCACGTGGGGGCAAAATGTTGGCAGTTGGCTGGTTCGCCACGGAGAGGCTGAATTTCTTCTTCTTCGCTACGAAGACATGGTCGCGGACCCTGCCCGCGAACTGGCCAGCATCGCACGGTTCCTGAACATTGAAGCAGAGGCGGTGACGATCGCTGCCGCAATCGAGCGCAGCTCCGCCGATCGCATGCGCGAACTGGAGCGCGCCCAAAGCGGCGAATGGGTTGCGACCAAAGACCGGCGCCAGGACATCCCATTCGTGGGCGCCGCCTCTGCCGGCGGGTGGAAAACCCGGCTGCCCGTGGAATCGGCCAAACGCATCGAAGGCGCCTGGGGCACCCTGATGGTGCGATTGGGCTATCTCCTGAGTTCTCCGGAGTCTGAGGTTCCCGTCTCGGCGTCTGGCTCGACGGACCTCGCCGAACATGCGCCCAGCGAAAATCGCGCACCTCGGCCTGACGCTGGAGTGACTCGCTCCTCCATGCAAGTGCCTACGTTCAAATTGAGATGAATGGCTGACGCGGCCGGTTCCCCATTACTGCGGGCACGTCGCGGCTGCATTCGCGCACTTTCTCAACATTAAATTCCTGTAAAATTCAGGGGGTCCAGACTGCGGACGTCTCTGGGAAGTGATACAAAACATGCAGTCGTACTGCATGACCGGCCCACCGCACCGTATCGTCCGGAAATTTCGCAGCATCCGAAGCGGGATCGGTGTAGCTTCCTGGTGCAGGATCCTCGAATCGAGCGCAAGGATGCCCGCGCGTGTGCCTGCTGCAGAACGAATCCGCCTGAGTGGAATGTTGTAAATGCGTTCACTCTGAACCCATGGGCCCGAAAATTCTGATCGTCGGAGCAGGACCTACAGGGCTCGGCGCGGCCTGTCGTCTGCACGAACTGCGATACGAGAATTGGATTCTCTACGAGAAGTCCGAGCATGTAGGCGGACACGCCGCGTCCCACGTCGATGACCGGGGTTTTCTTTGGGACGAAGGCGGGCACGTCATCTTCTCGCACTATCCGTACTTTGACCGCCTGGTCGACGAAGCTCTGGGTAGTGAAGTCCACGAGTGCGCGCGAGAGAGTTGGATCGTCAACGGCAAGTCGTGGGTGCCCTATCCGTTTCAAAATAATCTGCGCTATCTGCCGAGGGAAACTCAGATGCAATGCCTGCTCGGCGCGGCCAAGGCGGCCAGCAACGGCAAGGGAGACGCCAGCAACTTCCGGGACTGGATCCTGGCCACGTTCGGCGAAGGCATTGCAGAGGCGTTCATGTTCCCGTACAACCGCAAGGTTTGGACCACGCCGCTGGAGCGCATGTCGAAGAGTTGGATTGCGGAACGGGTTTCAGTGGTGGACTTCAAACGTCTGCTGGAAAATGTTCTATACGAACGCGACGATGTCAGTTGGGGTCCGAATAACAAGTTCAAGTTCCCGCTCCATGGCGGGACCGGCGAGATTTATCGCCGCATCGCGGGCCGATTTCCCGGCAAGGTGCGTCTAGGAAAGAAAGTGGTCGAAGTGGATACGGCGCGCCGCTCGGTTTCGTTCGCCGACGGCACCGGTGATACCTATGACGTCTTGATCTCGACTCTGCCGCTCGATCTGCTGGTCGGGATGATGAAACCAAACTCCGGCGAACTCGGTGACGCGGCACAAAGCCTCGAACACAACCATCTTCTGGTGCTCGGCGTGGGACTGGAAAGACCGATCGAGACCACCAAATGCTGGATCTATTTCAGCGACGCCGAAATGCCCTGCTATCGAGCCACTTACTTTTCACATTACTCGCCCTTCAACGTGCCAAACGGAGACACAGGCCGCTACAGTTCGCTGATGTGCGAGGTCTCAGTTGCCCCCAGCGACTCGGTGGACAACGACCGCGTGTGGAATCAAGTCATCGCAGGCTTGATTCGAGCAGGCATGATGGATGAATCTGACCGGGGCCGGGTGGTGTCGCGCTATCAACGCCGGGTGAGTTATTCCTATCCGATTCCGACACTGGACCGGGATCGGGCTCTGGGCGTGATTCAACCGGTATTACTCAATCAGCAGATTTATTCCCGCGGGCGCTTCGGCGCGTGGCGCTATGAAGTCGGGAATATGGATCACTCCGTAATGATGGGCGTAGAGGCGGTAAATCACGCGCTGAAGGGTGAGCGGGAATATGTATTTCACAGTTCGTGAAGCAGAGTTTTGAAGCAAGCCACGTCATGACCCCGGCCCCTTCCAATGTCGCGCCGCAAGTGAGTGTGATCATTCCGGCCTATAACACGGCCCACCTCATGGCCACTTGCCTGGATTCTGTCTTCGCGCAGACGTATCGCGATTTCGAAGTGATCGTGGTCAATGATGGCTCTCCTGACACGACCGAACTCGAGTGTGTGCTGCAGCCCTACCTTTCGCGGATCGTCTATGTTCGCCAGGAAAACAAGCGAGCTGCGGGCGCGCGAAACACCGCCATTGGCAGGGCACGCGGAGAGTTTCTGGCGTTTCTCGACAGCGACGATTCGTGGTTGCCGAGTCACCTCGGCGATCAGATGAAGCAGTTCGAAGTGAATCCCGGCCTCGATCTGGTCTACGCAAACGCGTTTTGCGACGCGCAACACGAAAAGACGTTCATGGATATGTGCCCCTCCGACGGTCCCGCGACGTTCGAAGCCCTGGTGGTGGAGCACTGCCAGATTCCCATCTCGACCGTGGTGGCGCGCAAGGCCGCGCTGGTGAAGGCTGGCTTGTTCGATGAAAAGCTGGCGCGCTGTGACGACTACGACTTGTGGCTTCGGGCCGCCTTTTTCGGAGCCACGATCAGTTATCGGCGAACCGTACAGGCCCGGCTCTATCTCAGCCGGCCCGATTCGCTGAGCCTTTCCCGCGCCAACATGACTGAAGCTTATTGGAAGATCCTCGAGAAGACCGCACAGACTCTGCCTTTGAGCGCCGAACAGCGAAATCTGGTGGAGCAACGCGCGGAGGAAATCAGAGGGCAATTTTTGCTCGAGCAAGGCAAAGTTCAGCTGCGCGAGCAGCATCCGGAAAAGGCGCGTGAACTTTTTGCAGAAGCGAATTCGCACCTGCACAGGTTGAAATTGAGCCTCGCAATTCGAAGCCTGCAGCTGGCGCCGCGGTCTGCCAGCCGCTTCATCGCGGTCTGGAGCCGGTTTCGCAACGGTGGCCGGCGCGAACACAGCGTTCTATAACTGAAGACTTGGTTGGAGATTCTGTAGGAGATGGTGCTGGAAATGATCAGGCGCCTCAAAGCCGGGGTTAGGCGCGCATCGGGCCTTCACCGGCCGGGGCGGGGCTTGCTCATCTTGCCCGATGACACTTTTCTAGTGTCGTATCCAAAATCGGGGAATACGTGGGTTCGGCTGCTGATCGCCAATCTTCTCTCTCCCGACGAACCGGCTGACTTTCGCGCCATCAACCGGCTGGTTCCCGATCCAGCCGCCGACACTGCGCGGCATTTTGCAACCATGCCGAGGCCGCGCGTAATCAAGAGCCACTTCGTCTTTGATCCTCGTTACCCGCGGGTCATTTACATCGTGCGGGATCCCCGCGACGTGGTTCTATCCGAATATCACTACCAGCGCAAGACGCGAAGAATTGACGATCAGTACCCGCTTGAGCAGTACGTTTCGCGTTTTCTCGCGGGTGAAACTTATCCCGAGAACGGATCGTGGGGCGAACATGTGGCCAGTTGGATCGTGGCGCGCGATGGCGACGCCCGGTTCCTGCTCGTGCGCTACGAAGACCTGCTCGTGGATACGGTGGCCAAATTGGCCAGGATTGCAGACTTCCTGAAAATCTCCGCGACTCCGCTTCGGCTATCCGAAGTCGTGAAACTCAGCTCTGCCGATCGGATGAGGGAACTGGAAGCCAAGCAGAGCGACGCCTCTTCTTTGATGAAAGGGAGCCGCAAGGATGTCTCGTTTGTCCGGAGCGCTAAATCTGGCGGTTGGAGAAATGATCTGCCCGCTCCACTGATCGAGAGAATCGAGTCAGCCTGGGGCCCGGTCATGCGCCATTTAGGGTACGAACTGCAGTTTCCACAGAGTCCCACGGCGCTCGACCCGAGCGCTTTCAGCAGGAGGCGTTAGCCCCTCAAGCGATCCTCTCGTCTTCAACTCTGACTGATCGCAACGGTTATGCGCAAGCTGGAAAAACTCGAGATCCTTAAGAATGTCGGCTCGAGCTGGTTCGCGCTCGGAGTCAACATCGTGGTCGGAGTTTTTCTTTCTCCGTTCATCCTGCACCGGCTGGGTGATTCGGCGTTCGGCATTTGGGTTTTGATTTTTTCGCTGACCGGCTATTACGGGATTTTCGATTTCGGTATCCGCTCCTCGATCATCCGCTACGTCTCGAAATACACCGCAACGCACGACCTCGAGGAGGTCAGCGGCATTGTCAATTCGGCCATGGTCAGCTACTCCTGCGTCGGGGTGCTGAGTCTGCTCATCACGGTCTTGGGATGCTTCTATGTCGACCGGTTGTTCAAGATTCCTCCCGACTTTCAGTCCACTGCGCGCTGGCTTTTGCTGATGGTGGGAAGTTCCGTGGCTCTCGGCTTCCCGCTTGGCGTGTTCGGGGGAATGCTCGAGGGCCTGCAGCGCTTTTACATTCTGAACTGGACCAACATCGTTTTCTCCAGTGTGCTGCGCCTCGTGCTGATCGTGTTCTATCTGCGGCGCGGCCACGGGTTACTGACGGTTGCCCTGATCACCGTAGGACTCCCGCTGATCGGATCCGTGGTTCGTGCCGCCGTCGCTCTGCACCTGTTGCCGATCAAGTTTTCCTGGAGGTATATCAACCGCGACGGTTTCCGCCGCATGGCCAACTACAGCGGCGTGACATTCATGATCCTCATCGCCTGGCGGCTGCGGTTCAAGACCGACGCGCTGGTAATTGGAACATTCCTGTCCTCCGCCGCCATCACGTATTTCTACGCGGGCTCGCGCCTGGTCGACTACGCGGGCGAGGTGGTTGGCAGCCTGGCGCAGATCTTTGTCCCCATGTCGAGCCAATCCGATGCCGCCGGCAACCTGGATCGGCTAAGAAAGATCTTCATCGGCGGAAATCGCGCCTGCGCCTTTGTGATTCTGCCGATCACGGCGGCCTTCGTGATCCTGGGAAAGTCGATCATCGAAGTATGGGTCGGGAAACGATATATCGCGCAGGGTTATCCCGTACTGCTGACTCTGATCCTCTCCTACACCCTGATGATGGTTCAGGGCGCGTCGGCCCGCATTCTTTTCGGGATGAGCAAGCACGGAAAGCTGGCCGTGGTCACTCTGATCGAAGGCCTTGCCAACCTCGGCCTTAGTATCCTGCTGGTGCGTCCTTATGGAATTCTCGGGGACGCTTTCGGCACGGCGATTCCGATGCTGGGCACTTATCTTCTCTTTATGCCCCGCCATCTTTGTTCCCGTCTGGGAATCCGGGTTGGGACCTATCTGCGGCACGCGTATCTGCTGCCCCTGATGTTGTGCGCGCCCGTGGCGCTGGTTTTCGTGCTGATGCAGCGCTGGTTCGTCGCTCATACCTACCGGCAGCTGGCGGTTCAGTTGCTCGCTGGAGGTCTCGTCTACGGTGCCTGCCTGGCGTGGGTTTATCTGAGCGGCAAGGCATTCCACGTCGCCGACGTGGCGGGTTCACGCAAGAAGGCCCCTGTGGCGGAGATCATCGCAGCCACGCTGGAAACACTGCCCGAGGATGTCTAGCTTCGCGAATCGTGCGATTCGCAACACGGTGCGCTGTGCAAGAAACTGCATCTCTGAGGTGTCGTGGCGGAAGGAAATCGTTCACCCTCCTGCGCAATGATTTGCACATCCGCGGCCCAAAGGAAGGGTACAGTTTGGAAAATTCTTTATTCCGCCTTTATCCTTATCAAGTTACAGTACAATGCGGAGAGGGCTCTCCGGCATTGCGCTTGCGAAGAGTGAAAGGTTAGTTTTCTTTGAGGTAAACTGGGGTCACTCAGCAACATGGCCCGCGTATTTGGCGGGTCGAGTTTGTATGTTCCCCCCGAATCGCATGGCTGGAACTTGGCTGTGATTTCTTCTGCAAACAGTTGTTTTACGCGCCACAAGTCCAAATTATCAACGAACCCTGGAGGTTTACGCACTTGTCTGCTTCGACCAGTCATCTGATTGCCCCGCACGGCGGCGAACTCATCAATCTTGTTGTTGCTCCGGAAAAAGCTGCAGAACTGAAAGCCCACTCCCGCGAGTGGCCCTCGTGGGATCTGACTTCTCGCCAGGTTTGTGATCTCGAACTGCTCATGAGCGGAGGCTTTTCGCCGTTGCAGGGCTTCATGACCAAAGCTGACTATGAGGGCGTCTGCCACGACATGCGCCTGAGCAGCGGAGTCCTTTGGCCCATGCCGATCACGCTCGACGTGACCGAGGAATT
This sequence comes from uncultured Acidobacteriaceae bacterium, assembly GCA_963739125.1. Lineage (GTDB taxonomy): Bacteria > Acidobacteriota > Terriglobia > Terriglobales > Acidobacteriaceae > Sulfotelmatobacter. The sequence continues at coordinate 443,021 of CAVTZD010000001.1, forward strand.
TGCCAAGAAGCTCACGCCCGGAACCAGCAAAGTCGCGCTGCGCGACGCCGAAGGTGTGATGCTGGCCGTATTACACGTCGAAGACGTCTGGCAGCCCGACCGCGCCGCCGAAGCCAAGGCGGTTTTCAACAGCACCAGCAAAGCCCATCCCGGCGCTGACTTCACCGTGAACAAGAGCAATCCTTGGTACGTCGGGGGACGCATTGACGGGCTTCAAGGGCCATCGCATTATGATTTCAGAACCTTCCGCCTGACGCCCGCCGAGTTGCGTGCGGAATTCGCCCGCCTGGGATGGCGTCGTGTAGTCGCCTTCCAGACTCGGAATCCCATGCACCGCGCCCACGTCGAACTGACCTTCCGCGCGGCCAAGCAGGTGGAAGCGAATCTGCTACTCAATCCCAGCGTGGGTATGACCAAACCCGGTGACGTGGACTACTTCACGCGGGTGCGCTGTTACCAGCTTTTGCTGTCGAAGTTCCCGCAAGGAACGGTGAAGCTCTCGCTGCTTCCCCTCGCCATGCGTATGGGCGGACCGCGCGAAGCGATCTGGCATGCCTTGATTCGCAAGAACCACGGCAGCACCCACTTCATCGTGGGCCGCGATCACGCCGGTCCAGGAAAAGATACTGATGGCAAACCGTTCTACGGGCCGTACGAAGCGCAGGAAGTTTTCAAGAAGCACGAAGCTGACATCGGCGTCACCATGGTCAACTTCAACATGATGGTCTATCTCGAAGATCAGGACCGTTACGTACCTGACAACGAAGTAAAGAATGGCGACCGGGTGCTGAATATATCGGGCACGGAACTGCGGCAGCGGCTGAACGAAGGTCGCGAGATTCCGGGATGGTTCACGTATCCGGAAGTCGTTCAGGAATTGCGGCGCAGCTTTCCGGCGCGCGCCAAGCAGGGCGTGACGATTTTCTTTACAGGATTGTCGGGTTCAGGTAAATCGACGATTGCCAATGTGCTGCTGACGAAGTTCCTGGAAGTGGGTGGACGCCCCGTGACGATTCTCGACGGCGACCTGGTGCGCAAGCACCTGTCGTCGGAACTCGGGTTCTCGAAGGAGCATCGAGACATCAACATCCGACGCATTGGCTACGTCGCTTCGGAAATTACGAAGAACGGCGGCATCGCGATATGCGCGCCCATCGCGCCCTATGACGCAACTCGCAAGCACGTTCGCCAAATGATCGAGCCCTACGGCGGTTTTATTCTGGTGCACGTCGCGACTCCGGTCGAGGTCTGCGAGCAGCGCGATCGCAAAGGACTTTACGCCAAGGCTCGCGCCGGCATTCTGAAAGAGTTCACCGGGATCTCCGATCCCTACGAAGTTCCAGCGGATGCCGAGGTCACTATCAACACGGGCGATTTGTCGCCGGAAGAAGCCGCGCAGGAAATCATTCTGCATCTCGAACGCGAAGGCTTCATCGGCGTAAACGAAGCAGGAGCGTAGTCGCCAGGACGGGTCGTTATGGAACTGTTGGCACTCAAGATCGCGGTTGGCTTCGTCGTCGGCGTCCTTATCGGACTCAGCGGCGTCGGGGGCGGAGTCCTTCTGCTCCCGGTGCTGATCTTCGGCTTGCGTGTGCCGGCCATCGTGGCTGTCGGTTCAGACGCGCTCTTTAACTTCTTCACCAAGATTCCGGCGAGTTTGGTTCACCTGAAGAAAGGAACGGTGCGCAAGAAGGTCGTTATCGCGCTTGCGCTGGGCAGCGTTCCTGGCTCCATCGCCGGGGTCAATCTGCTGATGTACATCCGCTCCCTCTACGGCGATGGAGTCAACAATTTCATCAAGACGGCCGTGGGAGTGCTGCTCATTGTCATTCCCCTCCTGCTGCTCTTTCAGCGCCGCATCGAAGATCGGGTCGTGAATCGCCCCCCAACGCTGAAGGGCTTCGCCGGCATGTCGTTGATCGGGCTGATCGCCGGCTTTCTCGTGGGCATGACTTCGGTCGGTTCCGGGAGCATCATCATGATGCTGTTGCTGCTGTTTTACAGTTTCGCACCCAAGGTCAATGTCGGAACCGACATTGTGCACGCCGTGATTCTCACCGGAGTGACGGGGCTGCTTCATTTCCGCCTGGGTAACGTGGATACGGGCCTGGTGCTCTCGCTGCTGATCGGGTCCATTCCTGGCGGGCTGCTCGGTTCACACCTGGCGACGCGCGTGCCGATGCTCTGGCTTCGTCGCATCCTCTGCACGCTGCTGCTGCTCACCGGAGCCCGCATGTTGTTGGCTTGATCCTCAGGAAATGATTCCGTCGCACATATGACTTCAAAAACCATTGCCTCGTCTTCGTATTCGGAAATCCTGGAGCGCATTCAGGCTGCTTTAGACGCTGCCCGCGATGTCTTCAGCCGGTTCACCGCGGGCGCAATTGAGACCGAATATAAAGCCGGGCATGACCCGGTCACCGAAGCCGACCGCGCCGTCGACGCGGTGTTGCGCGAGAATCTGTTGCGCGAGGGCGAGGGCTGGCTCTCCGAGGAAACCGTTGATAATCCTTCTCGCCTCGACAAACAACATGTGTGGATCGTCGATCCGCTTGACGGCACCCGCGAGTTCGTTCTCGGTCTGCCCGAGTTTTGCGTTTCGATCGGCTTTGTCGACGATGGCAAGCCGGTTGCCGGCGGCATCTATAACCCCGCAACGCGTGAAACTTTCCTGGGCGCGATCGATACCGGCGTTCTTTACAACGCCAAGCTCTCAACGCCGAGTCAGCGTAACTCTCTCGCTGGCGCCCTTGTTCTGGCCAGTCGCAGCGAGGTGAAGCGTGGCGAGTGGAAAGAATTTGAAAACGCCGCCTTCAAGACCAAGGCCATGGGGTCGGTCGCTTACAAGCTCGCGCTCGTCTCGGCAGGACTCGCTGACGTTACCTTCACTTTAACGCCGAAAAACGAGTGGGACGTGGCTGCCGGTGCGGCGCTCGTTCTCAGCGCCGGAGGATTTGTGGCCACGCTCGACAACGCTCCGCTGCGCTGCAACAACCGCAACCCGCTTCTCTCGGGCTTGATCGCCAGCGGTCCCCTTCTCCGCGAACCGCTGCTTGCGACGCTGGAAGGGCATCTGCCGGCAGCCGCCTCCGGCGCGCGTCCGCGTTCCTGACCGGCCGCCTTACCGATTCGCACCTGCCATTCCTTAAACACGCGTTTGTTGGATAATGGAGTTGCTTTTCCGCACCCAGCGCCATGAAGCCAACCGGGATACCAGCGACCCGCGCCGACGACTTCCCGGCCCACGACCTCCCAGGCAACGATCGCAGCCGTGCACCCGTGTTCGTGCTCGGCAGTCCGCGCTCCGGCACCACCTTGCTCTACGACATGCTGCTTTCGGCCGGAGGGTTTGCCGTTTATCTCGCCGAATCGAACGTGTTTAATTTACTCGCGCCGCGCTTCGGAGATTTACACTTCCGCTCGCACCGCGAAAAGCTGATGCAGGCGTGGCTTCAGAGCAAGCTATTTCGCGCGTCAGGGCTCCAGGCTGGACCAATTCGCGAGCGCATTCTTGAGGAATGCCGAAATGGTGGAGATTTCCTGCGCATCATCATGGGCGCGATGTGCGCGGCCCAGGACACGCCGCGCTGGGCCGAAAATTCTCCCGAGGGCATGCTTTATCTTCCGATGATCAAGCGGCTGATTCCCGACGCATTGATCATCCACATGATTCGCGATGGCCGCGATGTCGCCACTTCTCTGGCGCGACTTCGCTACGTTCGCGCGTTTCCCTGGGAAGACCGGCACGGCCTGATTGGCTGCGGAATCTACTGGGAGTGGGTAGTGGAGCAGGGCCGTCGATTCGGAAAATTCGCCCCGGCGGACTATATGGAGGTCCACTTCGAGAAGCTTCTGGACCGTCCGCAAGAGACACTGGACGGAATCGGCCGATTCATTCAGCAGCCGCTGGATTATGGCGTGATTCAGAATGTCGCCTATGGCTCGGTGACGAAGCCGAATACTTCGTTCCACAAAGAGTCAGCCGCCGAAACTTTCAATCCCGTGGGACGCTGGAAGAAGAGTTTCTCTCCTGAGCAGTTGTTACGCTTTGAGCGCCTTCTGGGTACAACGCTAGAGCAATTTGGATACGAACCCGCTACTAATAGCTCAGAGTTAACCGCCGATTTCACGCTGCGGGCCACGCGCCTGTTGCACCGCACTTACTTTGCCGGGAAACTGAAGTATAAGAATAGTTCGGTAATTCGCGCGTTGCGGCCCACCACAACCGGAGCGGATCTCGACGAAATCGTGCTGGCCGAGGATCATCCCCCCGCAATCAAACAGTCCTCGGCTTCCTCGTTAGAGTGAATTTTGATTCAATCGAGCGCTCAATCCGGTACATAAGCCAGCCGGGCGCGTTTGCCGGCGGAGAGAAAGTGGCCGATGCCGTTGACCCAGCTTTCGAATTCAAGATCGCTGCGGCCGCTGGTGTCGACCAGACGCGGCAGCAACAAGCGATTGCACCGCTCCGTTGCAATTCCGGTATCGCAGGTCGTGGCCGAGATCACATCCTCAGCGGCTAGCCACTTTAGATATTCCGGCCGGTAAGCGCCGCTGGGATAGCAAAAATGGTTTCTTGCGCCACCAACTGTCTGCAAAATCCGTTCGCGGTTCTCTTGGATTTCCTGGCGAAATAATTCTTCCTGTGGCGGCGTGCGGTGACGGTGCGTATGGAGCTGAAAATCCACGCCAGCGCCCGCGAGTTGGCGCAACTCATCGCGGTTCATCAGGTGCAGGATGCGCCTGGCAACAAGTTCGTGATAATCGATGTGCAACAGCTGTGCCAGCCGAATGGCGATTTCGTTTTTCTGTTGGCTGTCGATGTCCTGCCCATCAGCCCATTGCACAATCTGATTGGCCGCTTCCTGTCGCGCCTCTTCCTGGTCGAGCGCTGCCGGGTGCGCAATCCCGAACTCTCTCAGATCCACCGTGGATTGCCCACGAGCCTTCCACATCATGTAAGAGCAGATCAGGCTGAACACCGGAAGCTGGACCTCGGTGTAGTAGGTCGTTAGATAGACAGTGACAGGAAACCCGAATTGCCGAATGCGCGGAAAGGCCTGCGCATAGAAGTCGTAAGTGCCATCGTCGAAAGTGAGAGCGACGCTGCGCGGCGGCAGGTCGTTGCGATAAAGCCGCTCCAGCGCTTCGCCCAGTGGCAACACCGCATAATTTCCCCGGCGCAAAATCTCCAGCCGGCGCTCCAGTTGCTGCGGACGAATGTATAGGTAAGGACGCCACTCGTGCTCGTCGTCGAGCGAGACACCGTGGTAGCATAAAATCAGCAGCCGCAGCCGGCGCCAATCGCTGGCTTGGACCAGAGAAAATGCGCCGCAGCTTTTGAGAACTCTGAGCGCCACGCGCCGCAGGGACCTTCGCATCCGATCGCGTGTCGTCATGGCTGGCTCAGCGCTGCCGTTGTCGAAAAACGACCAGCCGAGGAGACAGTTTCGAACGGCTCCCCATCAATCATCACCCGGTGCCAGATCTCCAGGTTGAGCAGCCGCCAGATTCGATTTCCGCGGTCGCGCAACTTCGCGCGGTGCTCGGCGAACAACCGTTTGATAGCGTCGGGCCGGAAGAATCCGCGTTCGCTGCTGCGCGGCTCCAGGAGCATGCGCTCCAACTCGTCCAGTTGCGGCCCGGCCAGCCAATATTCCCAGGGAGTGGGAAAGCCCATCTTCTTGCGGTACACAATCTCGCGCGGCAGCAAGTCTTCGACTGCCCGCTTCAGAATGAACTTGCCGGCCAATCCTTCGATCGAATATTGCGCCGGGATCCGGGCTGTGAATTCCACTAATTCGTGATCAAGAAACGGCACGCGGCTTTCGATTGAGGCGGCCATGCTCATCTGATCCTGTTTCATCAGCAACTCGATCAAATAGCTGTTGATGTCGGCGTACAGCAACCGGTGCAACAAGTCGCCGCGCGAACCTTCCCAGGCGTTCATTGAACCAGCGTACGGATCTCCGGCGGCGGTCCGTGCTTCCGGCGTGAGGAGTTCCCCTTGCTCCGCCGCCGAGAACGCGGAAAAAAAATTGTCGTAATAGAAAGACGGCCACGAGTTTCCATCGCGAACCAGAAATGTATGCTCCAGCTTGCGATGCAGTGCCGCGCTCAACGGGCCAGCCAGGATGCTCTTGCGCACCAAGCGGCGCAACGCGCTCGGCGTGACGGCGCGGTAGGCGCGATCCATGCGCGAATTCAGCAGCGTCCAGGCATAGCGCGTATAGCCGCCGAGAGTCTCGTCGCTTCCCTCTCCGGTCAGCACGACTGTCACTCGTTCCCGCGCCAGGCGGGCCACGGAGTAAAGCGCAACGCTCGAGGGCCAAACGATGGGCTCGTCCTCATGCCAGATGAGGCGAGGCAGACTCTGGAAAAATTCTTCCCGGCTCAGCCGGACTTCATGATGCTCCGATCCGATGTGCTTTGCCACCGCGCGGGCGAAGCCGAGTTCGCTGAATTTGCTCTCTTGCTCGCCGTCGTTGCCGTATCCGACTGCAAATGTCTGGATGCGATCTCCGCGAGTTTTTGACGTCAGCGCAGCCACCGCGCTGGAATCGAGCCCGCCGCTGAGAAATACGCCCAAAGGCACGTCGCTCATCAGATGCGAAGACACGGCTTTCTCGAGCAATTCCCGATAAGTGCTGACATAATATTGGCGGGGATGTGAATTCCGATCCGCTTCTACGCTCAGATCCCAATAGCGTACAATCCTGGGCTCCCCGCCTTCCGACAATTCCAGCGTGTGACCCGGCATCAGCTTACGGATTTCAGTGAACATGGTTTCGGTGCCCGTTAGATAGCCGAAAGCTAAGTATTCTGCGAGGGCGCTTCGATTGAATTGCGCGCGGATTCCGGGGTAGGCATGGAGGCTCTTGATTTCGGAACCGAACAGAAATGCTTTCCCATCCCAGCGGTAGTAAAAGGGCTTGATGCCGAGGCGGTCGCGCGCGGCAAACAGGGCGCGCTTGCGGCGATCCCAGATGGCGAAGGCGAACATGCCGCGCAGGTGCTTCACGCAATCGCGGCCGTACTCCTCGTAGAGATGGACGATCGTTTCGGTATCGCTGCGGGTCCGGTAGTGATGACCTCTCGCCTCAAGGTCAGCGCGAAGATCGCCGTGGTTATAGATTTCGCCATTGAAGACGATCCAGACGTCTTGATTTTCATTGGCCAGCGGCTGGTGGCCGGTTTTGACGTCGATGATGCTCAGCCGCCGCATGGCCAAACCGACATTTTCCTCGAGAAAGAAGCCTTCGTCGTCGGGCCCGCGATGCACGATGCGCCGGTTCATGTCGGCCAGCACTTCGCCCTTGACGCGCCAGTCGCGATCGGAGAAGAAAATACCGCAGATTCCACACATTGGAGTCCCTGACCTTAGTCAACTTCATCCGAAGAATTTAGAACTGCGAGGGTCTTACGAAAGATTCCGGCCAGCGGGGCCAGCCGGCGTTGGAACGACTTCTTCCTCGGCCGATTCCGGTTCAGAGGAGAAAACCTGACGACTGCTGTTCTCCAGAATCGCTTCGCCCCACAAAACAGCTTTTCGGAAATGCAAGCCAGGCCCGCCCGCGACCTCGGCCCTGCTGCCATTCACCAGAATGAGCCGCTGAGTCGCGTCTTTCCGCAATCGGCTCCAGCAGACCAGCTCCGCATTACTTGTGGTGGAACCGTGTCGCCAAGTCTCGGCTCCCCCACCGAAGTAGAAAACATGTTCGTCGGCGTCACTGGCGTATTGATATGCGCGGACCGAAGAATCGATGCCTGCAATCTCGGTAAAGTTACCCGGCCTTCCGCGCGCTTCTTCCAATGTCACTAACAATGTTACTAGCGAAGCACGACCCTCTGCCGAGAGATTGCGCGTGGTGGCAGAGGTCAAGACCGTCATCGGCGCCTTCCGGCCATAAACCGGCGACCATGACAACTTGCTTACTTCCTGCGCCCATCCCTGTCCCTCGGCTGGGATCAGGGCCAAGCCCGTCGACTCTGCTTTCACTCGAAAGACATTTTCTTCCACTAACTGCAGGTCCTCCGCCAGATGCCACAACACTTCGAGCCGGTGTGTTCCTTCTCCCTCAACCAAGTCGCGCACCACATAGGTCCCGTTTCTCAACGAGAATATCCATCGCCGATGCGTTACCGGCTGTGGCAGCCGTTGATAACCGTCGTGACTCGCCACCAGCAGATCGAAGTCTTTCCCCTGAATCCACCGTTCCACTTTTGTCTGGGTAAGTCGGCGCCACGAAAAAGGACCGTCGATCTCGGCCTGATCTTCACCGTCAACCCTGAGGGTGTTGTGCATCGCGGTGCCGCGAAACAAGTCGCGTTCCCCACCGTTAGAGATGTATGCACAAGTTCCCGGATCGATCAGAAGATCGTGTCCGTCACTTGTAAGAGTCACGCTCAAAGCGTCGGCGTGCCCGTGCCCACCGCTCTGCGTCCCCAGTGGACCGCAATCGGCGACGAGTTGCGCCTTCGGCTCTTCCGACGCCAGGAAGTACATGCCGGAAGTCCCCAACGCCGCAGAAGTCATCGCCGCCGGGCGTGCCTCCAGTTCGTCCCACGCACACACTCCCTCTGCACCCAGCAGCCAGATTGTCTCTTCCCGAAGCTGCGCGGCTACAGCTTTGAATTCTCCACGATTGAACAAGATCGCCCCGGTCGCCAGAGGATCGAGCAGATGTTCCCCACCATTGCGCAGCGGATCGAACAGACGACCACCGTCGTCATCGCCGAAGCGCGGAGGCGCTCCAGCGCGACCCAGCAGATACAAAACCGTGAGCATTTTCTCGATGGCCTCTTCGAACTCCTTGGGCAGGGGAATGTTGTTCACGCTCGCCAGCACCGCCGAGTGGAGAAAGAAATCGAGGGCATACACGTGGTAGTACGTTGACTCTTCGAAATGAAAACCGTCCGCCTGTACCTGACGTCGAGATTCTTCGAGAACGATCTTCCAACCCATCGACTTCCAGCGTTCTGCGGCAGCGAGCTCCGGACACAGCACTCCCAGAAAAAAGAGAGCAACACCCTCTCCCAGCAAATGAGTGTTAGGAGAAAAGTAGGTGGACATGTAACGCTCGATGTGGCGTCCATGCAGCGCGAAGCCCCGCAGCCACTCTCCTCGCAAATTCGGCAACCGCGGCGCGCCTTCCAGTAAGTGGAATGTCCAGAGCCAGGCCAGGCTGCGGAACGCGGCCTCCAGGCTGCTCGCCCAGTTGATGCCGATCGGATACCGGTTCTCGGCCCACCAATGCCGCCACTGGCGCAGAGTCTCGTCGGCATAACGATCGTCGCCAGTCAGACGATACGCCTTCGCCAGAGTTACGAGGTGTTGGTGCCGGTTCAGTTCCCAGATGATCTTGCTGTCGCCGACTTCGTCGAAATTCAGATACGGCACCCGATAAAACAGTTTTCGTCGAGCCCTTCTGGAGTGCACCAGATCGATGTGCCAGTCGATCGGGCTGCCGTAGGCAAGGTCGGTGTAACCTAACAAATCGAAACGATGCTTGAGAATTTTGTCAGCTCGCGCAACAATTCGCTTCACTTCTTCTGGAAGGCGCTGCCGCAACAGATCCAGTCTCTCGTTCACACCTTCGGACCCAAAGAAAAACTTCCCGCTTCTGGCAGCGTTCGAAAGCTCGGACGCGCGGACGAAGTTGAAGCCCAGCAGAGAAAGCAGCCCGTCTTGCCGTTTGTTAAGTTCCTGGCGAACGCGGTAGCGCAGCTCGGCGCGGTCCATCTCTGCCATCCGGTCTGCGAATTGCCGCCATTTTGCCCGCTTCATAGTCGATCCCGTCGCGTCGCGCCGCTTGGCTGAAGGCTGACTGCCTGAACGCTGATTGCCTGGACGCCGATTGCCAGAACCTGCCGGCCACTGCGACGTGTTCACCACGATAAACGACTCGCCGGTCCGGCGCAGGAATTTATACGAAACATAAATATTCAGTGAATCATTCGGGAATCCGGCACCAGAGCCGTCTCTGTGTTAAATATTATTCACTGTTTCCGTCGTGAGACGAGTGCATAAGACTGCACTTGCTGGTAGCCACTTGCGAATCCTTTGGGTCAAAGCGGGCAAGCTGCTGCCGGTCGACACCGGCGGCAAGATTCGTTCTTACAATATTCTGCGCCACTTGGCCCGCGCCCACAGCGTGACTCTCATCTCCTATTACGGCGGCCGCCGGGACGCTAAATACGAGGCCGAAATCCGCCGCGAATTGCCAGGAACCGAAACCATTCATACGGCTGCACTCGACGGCAGTGTTGTTGCGCAGTCGCTCGATTATGTCAGGCTTGTTTTCCACGGCGCACCTTTTGCCGTGAGCAAGTTCACCGACCGAGAGGTACGCCGTTTCGTGGCGGCAGCGATCGCCGCACGAAAATTCGATGTGGCGGTCTGCGATTTTCTATCCGCCTCCATGAATTTTCCTGAGACCCTCGCCACACCGACGGTCCTGTTTCAGCACAACGTCGAAACGGCGCTCTGGCAGCGGATGGCGACGACGGAGCCCAATCCTGCCCGGCGCATCGCCTACAGGATCGAGGCTCGCAAGATGGCGAAGCACGAGCGCGCTGCGCTCCGCAGATTTCACCACATCGTCGCCGTGTCGGATCACGATCGCGAGCAGATGCTCTCGATTGAGCCATCGTGCAAAATTAGCGTCGTGCCCACCGGCGTGGACACGGAGAAATACGCGATCGCACCACCGTCTTGCGCCAATCCTCCCAGAATCGTGTTTCTTGGTTCCATGGATTGGGAGCCTAACATCGACGCGGTCGCCTATTTTTGCCGCGATATCTTCCCCGGAATCCGCGCCGCAATTCCTTCCGCAATATTTCAAATCGTGGGCCGCAATCCGCCGTCCAATGTGCGGAAGCTCGTCTCTGATTCTGTGGAAGTCACGGGGACCGTACCTTCCGTCGCGGAGTATCTTCGTGATGCTGCACTCGTTGTCGTGCCGCTGCGGGTTGGTGGCGGAACTCGTCTGAAAATCTTTGAAGCCATGGCCACGGGCAGGGCCGTGATCTCGACGTCGATTGGCTCCGAAGGTCTGGCGGTTGAAAATGGCCGCGATTTGATTCTGGCCGACGATGCCGGGGCCTTTGCCGCAGCAGTGGTTCTTCTCCTGCGGGATGCGAAACTGCGCCGTCAGTATGAAGAAGCGGCAGCGCGGCTCGCTGCGCAATATGACTGGTCGAAGATCGCCCACCAGTTCGCTTCAATCTTGCAGAATGTCTGTCGCAGCGCCGACGCACTTACACGATCATGAACGTGCTGCTATTGGATGGAAACCAGAATCAGGCGGTCGCCAGCGTTAGATCTCTGTCGCGCGCGGGACACACCGTGTTCGCCGGAGAATCTGCGCCTTGGTCGAAAGCGGGCTGGTCGCGGGCTTGTTCCGGCAGGCTGGAATATCCCAGCCCGCAGACGCACGCAGAAGGGTTTTTGGAAAGCATCGTTGGCTTTGCCCGCCAACATGCCGGCGTTCTCGTTCTTCCCATGACCGAGGCCACCACTCTTCCTGCGTCAGCCCATCGCGACGCTCTTCTGGAAGCCGGGGCGCGGCTGGTGCTGCCCGACCACGGCGACCTGCTTCGCGCTTTCGATAAGGACCAGACCACGCGTTTGGCGGCCTCCCTCGGTGCCGCGGTGCCAGCGACAACGGTCGTCGCAAACGCCGAGGAGGCGATCGACGCGTCAAAGTCTGTGCAATATCCGGTCGTATTGAAGCCGCGCTCATCCGACGAAGTTACGATGGACGGGAATGTTCGCTCCGCCGGCCGTCCCCGCTATGCGCGCGACGCTCGCGAATTCGGCGATGCGTATCGCAATCTCAGCAGCCGGGCTTCTGCCGTGCTGGTGCAAGAGTTCATCGCCGGTGAGGGAGTTGGATATTTTGCGCTGATGCATCATGGCGAGCTTCGCGCCGAGTTTGCACACCGGCGGATTCGCGATGTCTATCCGACCGGCTCCGGAAGCGCAGCGCGCATCAGCGTCGATCCCGACCCTGAAATCCGGCGAGCGTCGCTGGCGATTCTCTCAGCGCTACGCTGGCACGGTGTCGCCATGGTGGAGTACCGCAAGCATCCGGGGCTGCCCGCGGTTTTTATGGAGGTCAACGGACGCTTCTGGCACTCGCTTGCTTTAGCATGTTATGCGGGAGTGGATTTTCCCGCGCTGCTCGCTCATATGGCCGAACGTGGTGATGTCGAACCGAATCTCACTTACCGCCGCGGTGTCCGCTGCCGCTGGTTTCTGGGAGACGCCCGCCATCTGGTCGAAGTCTTGAAAGGACCGCCCGCTGGATATCCGCTTCCCTACCCTGGACGACTTCGCACCCTGCTGGATGTAATGACTCCCATGCCCGGCACATATCACGATCTGTTTCAATGGAGCGATCCCGCGCCGGAGCTGGCGGATTGGCTTCACTCCGGCATGCGTCTGTTGAGGGGACGACCATGACACTGAAGGGTGCCATGCATGTGCACAGCACATACTCCGACGGCGAGTTCACGCTCGACGAACTGCGCAGCATCCATCGCGCCGCGGGTTGTTCCTTCGTATGCATGACCGACCACGCGGAATATTTCGACAGTCAATCGGCGCAAACCTACGCCAGGGAGTTGCAGGCCCGCTCTGACGATTCGTTCTGTTTCGTGATGGGTCTCGAATACACGTGCCAGCGCGGCATGCATATTCTCGGCTATGGCGCCACCGCCGTCGCATCTTCAAAGGATCCGCAAGCTGTGATTCGTCACATCGGGTCGCAAGGCGCGATCGCGGTGATCGCTCATCCCAAGGATGAATTTTTTCCCTGGATCGAGAGTTTTCAAGTCTTGCCCAAGGGGATCGAAGCGTGGAACTCGAAGTACGATGGCCGTTATGCGCCGCGTCCAGGAACATTCGCGCTATTGCAGCGGCTCCGGCAGCGGGCACCCGGCATGCAGGCTTTCTATGGACAGGACCTGCACTGGAAGAAACAGTTTCGTGGCTTGTACGTCATGGTCGACTGCGAAGCGCTGAACCCCACCGCGATTCTGGCTGCGATTGCCGCCGGCGGGTACAGGGGGAAGTACAGAGGAACGTACAGCGTCAAGTACGGCGCGAAGAGCGGTGAAACGTTCAGCCCGGAAGGGGACGAGTTTGAATTGCCGTCTTCGGGCCTTCTGCCTGAGTCACAGCTCGCGGCTTTCGCTCGCGCCCAGGCGCGTTCGCAGCGAATGCGGCGACTGCTCAAAAGTGGCAAGCAAACTTTCGATCGTTTCGGCATTCGCGTTCCGGAGTCTCTGAAAGCACAACTGCGCAGGATTTTCTAATGACATCGCGCGGCATCGTCTTCCTTATGTATCACGAACTCGAACTGCCGGGCCGCGCCCTGGCTCGTGCGGAACCGGGATACGTGCGTTACATCCTTTCGGAGACGGCGTTCCGCGCGCAGATTGACTGGCTTCGGAGGAGCGGCTGGCGCGGGCTCAACGTGAGCGAAGCTCTGCAATACCCGGCTGAGAAGTCAGTTGCGATCACCTTCGACGATGGTTGTGAGACTGACCTGATCGCGGCGGCTCCGATCCTGCTCGAAGCCGGATGCCAAGCAACCTTTTACGTAACCGCTGGGTTTTTGAACAAATCCGGCTATCTTTCCACGGCCCAATTGCGCCAGCTTCATTCTCTCGGGTTCGAAATCGGCTGTCACTCCATGACTCACCCGTACTTGAACGATCTTTCTCCCCAGGAGTTGCACCGTGAAATCATGGAGTCGCGTGCGAGCCTTGAAGATGCAATCGGCAGCTCGGTGAAGCATTTTTCCTGTCCTGGCGGGCGTTACGACGCGCGAGCCCTGGCGCTCGTGAAGCGGGCTGGTTACCGTTCGTTCGCAACCAGCCGCGCCAAGGCGAACACCTCCTCGAGTGATCCGTTTCTGCTTGGCCGTGCCGCGATCCTGCGGACGACGAACCCAACGACGTTCGAACAAATCTGCGGCGGAGAAGTTCTGTGGAAAATGCGGCTTGGCGAATCTCTCCGTGGCTCCGCTAGAAAAATGTTAGGCAACGCTCTCTATGACCGCGTTCGGGGAGCACTATTGCAGGAGCCGTAGCCTCAGACCGCCGTGCTTTGACGCGCCACTCGTCGTCTGAAATATTGAACACACCACATGCCGCACCCAATCTTGAAAGCGCTGAGGAACGTCGACCGTGGTGGCGAGATCATTCGTTGCACCCAGGAAACGCCGCAGTGGGCGAGCGTCAGCGCAGCTTATCTCGGCCTTTCCCGCCTGAATTATCCCTATCTGCTGCGGTTGCGACTCGGCGAACAAATTAGATTGGATGAGCTCACCGATTTGAAAGCGTTTTGGCAGATTTTTCTGCGCCGGGTTTATCGGGTTCTTCCTGGCGACCGCGTGATCCTCGACCTGGGCGCGAATATCGGTGTGTTCACGCTCTTCGCCGCCCGCTGCGCGCAATACGCCCGAGTGTTTTCCGTCGAGCCTTTCCCGGCAACCTTCAGCCGCCTGATCGCAAATGTCCGCGATCACAACCTCGACGGCAGAGTGAAGTGCCTTAACTTTGCCGCAACCGGAACTGACGGAACGCGAGTGATGCCCGATGCTTCTGTACCGAGCCAACGCCGCGCGCTGGCATCATCGGCATATGGAAGGTCGGGAACGGAAGTTCGGGGCAAAACTCTGGCAGCCCTACTCGACGAGAATGACCTACCCCAAATCGATCTCCTGAAAATCGACATCGAGGGCAGCGAATACGAAGTTCTTCTCTCCACTCCGCAAGAGACGTTGCGGCGCATTCGCCGAATCGCGATGGAATATCATGGCGATTGCGTGCCCTATTCCAAGCGACAACTCTTTGACCACCTCTGCCAAGCCGGATTTACTGTGATGTGGGACATCTGCGACGCCCTCGGCTACGGTGTCACCGAGATGATCTTCAAAAACTGACGCTCGCCACCAGACCCTTTGCCGCCGATTTGCGTTGCCTAATTTTCGAATCAGCAATTAGAAACCGGCAATCTGTAGCTCGCTGGACTCGCGGCGAAAACGGGCACTGGCCCATCTTCGGCCCATTTCTACGAATCGCGTCTTTCGCGTGTACTTCTGTGTCCTTCGGGACCAAGTCCTTCCGTCATCTCCCTCCACGCTCACCTCCCCTCTAAAGTCACTTCTAAGGACTCGTACGAATCAGTCCCCCCACTCTTCCGTTGCGAGGCTCCGGATGTTGATGTCGAAGCTGCTGTCGAAAACTGAAGTGCTGCCCTCCCGCCCTGTCATCGCAGACTTCGTACTGCGCCTGATTGTCACAGCATTCTTGCTGTTGATCACAGAGTTGACTCCATGCGCCAACGCCCTTCCAGCGCAGTCCCCCGCTCAACCTCAGCAAGCCACCGAGGCCGCTGGAACTTTCGACGGACCTGCAGAGCTGCCGCGCGTCTACCTGCAAACAACTCTGTCTGATACTCCAGCTTCCGGCAAAACTATCGAAGTAGGCATGGGAGGCGACTTTCAGGGCGCGCTGAACCAGGCAGAATGCGGAGACACAATCGCTTTGCAAGCGGGCGCCACGTTCGCTGGAGTTTTCACGTTTCCGCAAAAATCCTGCGACGACGCGAACTGGATTATTATTCGCACCAGCGCGCCCGACAATCGCCTGCCGCGCGAAGGGCAACGAATTACTCCGTGCTACGCGGGTGTGGCTTCGCTGCCTGGGCGCCCGCACTTCAACTGCACTGCAGCTCGCAATGTTATGGCGAGGCTGATTTTCCCTCACAAAACCGGTTACGGGCCGGTGGTTTTCGAATCTGGCGCGAACCACTATCGCCTCGTGGGTCTGGAGATCACGCGGGCTGAAGGCACTTCTTTTGTCTCTGACCTCATCACGCCGCGAGCCGGTGCCGTCGTCGACCATATTGTGCTCGACCGGCTCTGGGTGCATGGCACAGCACATGATGAAACCACGCGCGGCGTTTATCTGGCCGGAGTGACCTACGCCGCGGTCATCGATTCCTATTTCACCGACTTTCACTGCGTGGCAATTACTGGAACTTGCACCGACTCCCAGGCCGTAGGCGGAGGCGGAGGCAATAATCCGGCAGGGCCTTACAAAATCACGAATAACTTTCTGGAAGCCGCCGGCGAAAACATTTTATTTGGCGGAGGCGCGGCCACAACCACTCCCGCGGATATCGAAATCCGCCACAACCATCTTTACAAGCCTTTGATCTGGATGACCGGACAGCCGGGCTTCGTCGGCGGGCACGACGGCCATCCTTTCATCGTCAAGAATAATTTCGAACTTAAGAACGCGCGGCGCGTTCTCTTCGAGGCCAACATCGTGGAATATACTTGGGGCGGTTTCACCCAGGCGGGATACGCCATCGCACTCACGCCGAAAAATCAGGCGGGTCCCGACGGCAGCAATCTCTGCCCCGATTGTCTCGTCACCGATGTCACCATGCGTTACAGCACCATCGGCCATGCCGCCGCAGGCATCGCCATTGCGAATGGCCTGTCTTCGAATGGAGGCGCAGCCTCCCAGGGGCAACGCTACAGCATTCATGACATCACCATCGACGACATCAATGGCGGTTTCTACCGGGGTGGTGGCCCGCTCCTGCTGGTGATGAATGGATGGACGTCCCACATTCTCGGCAACGTCGCCATCAACCATATTACCGGCTTCGGCGATCCGACTCACCCCTTCCTCACCGTCGGTAACGACACGTCGAACCCGAAGATGTCGAATTTTGTGTACACCAATAATCTGGTTCGCGCCGGGGAGTATCCCCTTTGGTCATCGGGCGGCACGACAAACTGCGCATATTACGGCGTGCCGATCACGACGCTCAACAATTGCTTCCAGCCTTATCTTTTCCGCAAGAACGCGATCATTTCCCTTCCGGCGAACTACCCGCCCTCCAAATGGCCGACCGGAAATTTCTTCCCGGCGGACCCGGCCGATGTGGAATTCGTAAACTTCAATCACGGCAACGGCGGCGATTACCGATTGCTTCCATCCAGTCCCTACAAAAATGCCGGAACCGACGGCAGAGACCTCGGAGCTGACATCGACATCATCCGCAGCCAAATTGCGGATGTCGAGTAGCACCGACTGAGGTTCTCCAAAGTCTCGCCGAAGCCGTGGACGTCAGGCCTCAGAGCGCAGCCAGTGCGCACTCTGGGGCTCAGCAGCCCCAACCACCCTTTAACCTTCATAAGGTACAATGCCCGAAAGACCAGAGTCGTAGCTGAGTCTGCCTCGTTCCGCCCGAACTGAACCGTCGATACCGTCTGACAGCGTTAGCTGTCCTCACCGCCCCAAGATGAGAAGCAAAAGTTAAAGAGGGGAAGCAATGATGAGGGTTTTGCCTTTTGCGCGCGCTCTGGTAGCGCTTTTCGCAGGGGCCGGTTTTTTCCTGTTGGCTGCGAGCGCCGCCAATGCGGTGCCCGCGAAGTTTGACGGGCCGGCGGAACTCCCCCGCATTTACTTGCAGACTTCCGTCACCGACACTCCAGCGCCGGGAAAAGTTCTGACTGTGAAAGCTGGTGGCGATCTACAATCCGCACTCGATCAGGCTTCCTGCGGAGATACCATCCGGCTCGAAGCCGGCGCCACTTTTTCCGGGCGATTCCATCTGCCCAGGAAAAATTGTGACGATGCTCATTGGGTCGTGATTCGAAGCAGCGCTCCCGACAGCGAGCTTCCGCCTGAGGGAACACGGCTTACACCCTGCTACGCCGGCGTCGCTTCCTTGCCGGGGCGACCCAGCTTTCATTGCACATCGACGAAAAACGAACTCGCCAGGATCATCTTCGAAGGGAAGGCCGGAGATGGCCCGATCGTTCTCGCGCCGGGAGCCAACCACTACCGCCTGCAGGGGCTGGAAATCACGCGCGCAGCGGGCGACACCCGGATCACCGCGCTCATCGCGCCCGAAGTGCGCTCGCCTGCCGACCACATCGTTCTCGATCGTCTGTGGGTGCACGGAACCGCGCAGGATGAAACGACGCGTGGAGTATTTTTGACCGGAACCGCGTACGTGGCAATCGTCGATTCCTTCTTCACCGATTTTCACTGCGTCGCCGTCACCGGCGTGTGCACTGACGCGCAAGCCATCGGCGGGGGCGGCGGCAGCTTTCCCGGCGGCCCTTACAAGATCGTCAATAATTTTCTGGAAGCTTCGGGCGAGAACATCCTTTTCGGTGGCGGGCCTGCCACGCTTACTCCGGCCGACATTGAAATTCGCCGCAACCACTTGTTCAAACCGCTCATCTGGAAGCCGGGCCAGCCCGGCTTCGTCGGGGGAACTTCCGGACGACCGTTCATCGTTAAGAATTTATTCGAACTCAAGAACGCCCAGCGTCTGCTTTTCGAGGGCAATGTCCTCGACTACAGTTGGGGAGGCGTGGGCCAGACGGGATTCGCCATCGTTCTGACTCCACGGAACCAGATGCCCAACGTCTGCCCGCTCTGCCGGCTCACCGATATAACTTTGCGCTATTGCACGGTTCGGCACATGGCCAGCGCGATGAGCATTGCCAACGCACCCTCGGGCACTGGAGGCATTGCAACAGCGGGCGAGCGCTACAGCATCCATGATCTCGTTTTCGAGGATATCGATGGCGAGTTCTATAAGGGCTTCGGCCTGTTTACGATGATCATTTCCAACGGCCCCCAGCTTCACGACGTCGCCATTGACCATCTAACCGCGTTTCCGCCCAGAGTATCGCTGAGTATAGGAGCCAATCGCGCCGACCCTTTGCCGGCAAGCATCACATTCACCAACAGCATTTTCAGCGCGGGCGAACGTGAAGTCACCTCGACCGGAGGCAAACAGAATTGTGCTTTCGGCATTGTGAGACTGGGGCCGGAAGCGGTTTTCAAGAGTTGTTTCAACGGAATGATGTTCAGTCACAACGCCATCATCGAAGCCACAGGTTCATGGCCCAAAGACAATTTTTTTCCGAAGGATGAGAATGCCGTTGGTTTCGTTAACTTCAACCAGGGCAAGGACGGCGATTATCGCCTCTGCGAGGCGAAGCACCAGCCACCCTCCTGCAAGCAAGCCTCGCCATACGTTCACGCGGGGAGTGATGGAAAGAACCTGGGAGCCGACATCGACGCGATCGCCGCTGCTACGGCCGGGGTGGAGTAAACTGCACTGCGGAGAAACCGAAATACGAGATTAACTTCAAGCAAATGAAACAGCTCCTACGCAAGGGCCTCAAACAGATCGTCGTCGACGACGTGCCCGACCCGGCCGTGATTCCTCATCATGTGCTGGTGCGCTCGCTCTATTCCCTGATCAGCAGCGGTACTGAGACCGCCAGCATTCACCAGGAGGGTGTGCTCCGAACCGTCACCGAAAATCCCTCGCAACTCGCGAAAATTTGGAATGTCCTCAAGGTACAGGGACCGCTCAGTACCTTCGCCGAAGTCAAAGCAAAATTCAGCGAGTATGCCGTGCTTGGTTACTCCGGCGCTGGTGTCGTCGTCGACAAACATTCCACCGTGCAGAGTCTGCAGATCGGCGACCGCGTCGCCTACGGCGGCGAAGGCACCGGACACGGCGAAACCATTCTTGTGGGCGCGAACCTGGTTGTGCCCATGCCCAGATCCGTTCCCTTCGAACATGCATGTTTCGCGACCTTGGGCAGCATCGCGCTCAATGCGATTCGCATCGCGAACATCGGTCTCGGTGAAACCACCGCCGTGCTCGGCTTGGGGCTCGTTGGCCAGTTGATTGCCCAGCTGGCGAAACTTCAAGGCGCAGCCGTCCTCGCCATCGACTTGAAGCAGCAGCGAGTCGACCTGGCCCGCCAGCTCGGCGCGGACTATGCGTTGCTCGGTGGCCCGACTCTTGGCGACGAAGTCGCGTCGCTCACCGAGGGCCGCGGAGTGGATTGCGTTATCGTGGCCGCGGCTGCCAAGTCTGCCGCCCCTTGTGAACAAGCGGTGCAGATCTGCGCTGATCGCGGCCGCATCGTCGACGTGGGCGCCGTCGAACTGAGCTTTCCCTGGTACGAAATGTACCGCAAGGAAATTCAGTTCTTCATGGCGCGCGCGTACGGTCCGGGAAGCTACGATCCGATCTATGAGAAGCAGGCACAGGATTACCCCATCAGCTACGTCCGCTGGACGGAAAATCGGAACATGGCAGAGTTCCTGCGGCGGGTTGCTCTCAACCGAATCCAACTCGCTCCGCTCATCACACACCGGTTCCCGCTCGACGAGGCTGCCAAAGCTTACGAAACCATCCTCGATCCGGCTTCGTCGAGCCTGGCAGTTCTGCTGCACTATCCCGCAGCCACGGAGCAGAACGTGGTCGCTGCTTTCCGGCCGTCACGCAAAATTCAGACTTCGGCCTTCGTTTCCAAGAGCGGAAAGATCGGAGCGGCTTTAGTCGGCGCCGGAAATCTGGCGCGGTGGGCGCACCTACCCAACTTGAAGAAAGATCCCGACGTTCACCTGCGCGCCGTCTTTTCCGCCAACGGCCCGCGTGGAAAAAGCTATGCCTTGCGCTTTGGCGCAGACTATTGCTGCTCTGACTACGACGAGGTCTTGAAAGATCCCAACGTCGATGTAGTCGTCATTGTCAGCCGCAACGCGCAGCATGCCTCACAGGCTCTGGCCGCGCTGCGAGCCGGCAAGCATGTGTTTCTGGAAAAACCGATGGCGCTCACGATCGAGGAGTGCCGCGAACTTCACCACGCTGTCGCGGAAACAGACAAGCAACTCACGATCGGGTTTAACCGCCGCTTCTCTCCTACTTATATTGGTCTCAAGCGGCAACTGGCGCGCCGCAGCGGCCCTGCGGTTTTGAATTTGCGCGTCAATTCTCCCGGCATCTCAGGAGATTATTGGATGGCTGACCCCGCCAACGGCGGCGCCATTCTGGGCGAGGGTTGTCACTTCGTGGATCTTGCCTATTGGCTGCTCGATTCTGAGCCGGTGCTGGTCTCTGCATTTTCGTTGCCCACCGGAAAGAAGGAGCCCATCGGCGAGAATAATGTCGTTGCCAGTTTTCGTTTTGCCGACGATTCGATCGCGAATCTCACGTATTGCACCGTGGGCAGCAAGACTTCCGCAGGTGAGCGAGTAGAAGCCTTTGCTCCAGGAATGGCCGGAGCCGCCGAGGATTTCACGCGGCTGACCTTGCGCACGAATCTCGTCAGCCGCCGCTCCAGTTGGTTTGCTGAAAAAGGTTATGCCGAGCAGATGCGGAGTTTCTTCGGTGATATTCGAGGCGCAAAGATTCCCAGCATAACAGTAGACGATGGCGCCCGCGCCACGATCGTGTGCCTTAAACTCCTCGACTCGGTCCGGACTCTGTCTCCGTGTACTCTCGACTGGAGGGCCGAATTATCAGGCTCGCCGTCTACAACCACGAAAGATCTTTCGTGACGAAAACTTTTCCCAATGGCGTTTTGGCCTTAATCCACAGCTTGGAGTCGAAATAGGTTCGGTAGGCCGCGCGCATGCGCCGCAACTCCGGATGCTTCCGCAGGCTTCCATTCTTCGTTCCCAATTCGTATCCCAGTTGCTCGAGCGTCTTCCCTACCAAACCCTCGAACATCGCGAGGTGCTCGGGAGTAAACCCGCTCTTCCACCTCCCCAGCGGATTGAATTCCCCGTTCGATGAATCCTTGAACGACGTGTTCGGCTGGCTCACCGAGCCAATCCCAACTTTCAAAATCTGATCGTAGTCCAGTTCCTGCTCGATAAATTTGCTCAGGCCGGCCAGCGTGGCGCGCGGATCGGAAATCAATTCTTCGAATCGTACTTCCGTGTAGTCTGGCCCCAGCTTGCGGCCATCTTTAACTCCTTTTCGCACCATCCACTCCCAGTAAAGACCCGAGACCATCACGTTCGGCGTGTCGTCCCACCACATACGCCGGACATAACCCAGTTTCGCCGTCGATAGCGCAACATCGCGGCCGTCGCGGATGATGTGAATAATGAGTGCGTCCGGAATCGTCTCCTTGATTCTTTCCAGATGCAGCAAGTGTTCAGGCGTGCAGTCGGCCCAGCGTTCGACATTTTGCTGGCGCGCCATCTCGCCCATGATGACCTTCAGAAAATCGCCGCCATTCTCGCATTCCGCAATCACTTTCGCGCGGATCGCCGGCGCATCGAGTCCCGAGCGCTCGTACAACTTGCTCGCGAGCCAGGCATCCATGAGCTTCTCTTTATTGCGCTTGAGGCTCAGGTCTCCAAAACGCGGCTCCAGAAGATTGATGGCGTTCGATTCCGCGCGGTACACCGCGAAGTTTCCGGCCGAGAGCAGCATGTGATACAGCAGAGTCGTGCCCGAACGTCCGCAGCCCAGCACAAACACAGGAGCTTTGCTCCGCGCGGCTGTTTTACCTCTCGGTCGATCCGTTGGTGTCGGCGATTTCATCTCCTTGCTCCAAAATCCAGCCCGCGTTGCAGAGCAGCTAGGTTCGAACCCTCGCCTCGCGAACGTCAACCGCCAGCGACTTTTTCAGGCTCACTCGTTCAATGCTGTCGGCAAGTTTCTTGGCATTATCTTCGACCTCGATCTCGGGAATTGCCGCCACCATCGCGGCGTGGTTCTTAAGAGTGTCCGTCATCAACCGGAGCAAACCATCCAAATCGCCTTCGTTCCATAGAGCAGCGCCCGCAGGCCGTGTGCCGTTGTCCGCCGCCAGCACCGGCACTTTCAGCTTGAGCGCCTCCAGCACAGACGAACATATCCCGTCGGTGACCGGAGTCCGAATGTACGCCAGCGAACGGCTCAACAGCGTCAGGAACGCATCGTGAGGAACGGATGCCAGCAGGCAGACCGCGTCCTCAATTTTTCGTTCCGCTACAAACGTTTTCATTGCATCCATCTCGCGGTCCCAGGGACCGACCAGCAGAAATCCGGTGTTGGGAAACATCGCGCGAAAACGTTTCATTGCTTCCGCCAGAAAATCCAGTGCAAATTCCTTGCGAAAACACACGTAGCTGAAAAACACGCCATCGTGAGCGCGGTAAAACTTCTCGACCACCGGCGGCAGCTCGGCGGGAGAAAATTCCACATAGTAAGAAGAAAAATGCGGAATAGGCTCGACTCTCTCCGCGGGAATGTCCGTCGTCAACAGGACTTCTTTTACGGCCTCGCTGTTGCAATAAATGCGTTGCGGGATGCGGAATAAGAGCCAGAACGCGAGATACCGCAGCGACCCTCGCGGCGCGGGAAAATAACTCTGCTGGTGCCCTCCGCCGTACGTCAGCAGTGCCGGGCGCCGCCACAAACGCGCCATCGACAGTGCGGCCAGAGCCAGAAGATATCCTTTCTTGGTCTCGCCGTTGACCCGGATGTGCACGGCGTATCCCCGCCACACATGGCGCAACACTTTGCAGAAATAATCCCAGCCGCCTTGTACGTCGATATATTCCGGACTGCGAACCCGGCGATTCTCGTTCAAGTTCATCACCGGGCACTGCCATCCCCGCAATTCCAGTTCCTTGCGCAGTCCGACCAGACTCATCGACCAACTGCAAACTGGCGGAGGCCAGTTGCCGATTTCCAGGATGCGCTTGTTCATGTTGGGGTTGGGCAGGAACCGTGCCTCAATTTTTCCGCTCTGAGTTTACAATACCCTCGTTAACGGCACGTTTCAGGATTGCCTGCCTGCGTGTGGTATAGTGCTGCTGACGCTGGATCCCTTGCTGCTGGCCGCGACTGCGCGCGCCTTCCAGTTTCGGATTCGAGCCCCGCGTCCGATCCCTACCCAGGAGTTAAGTCCGCATGCCTCGCTCCCCGGCTGCTCGTCCCTGGTTTGGGCGCATGCTGCTGTCTCTCACCTGCCGGCTGCGCGGGTTCGATACTTTGCGGCAACTTGAGCAAATCAAGAGCGCTCCCTTCGCCTCTGCGCAGCAGGTTCGCGAAAACCAATTCAGAACACTTTCGACTTTGCTGGCTCACGCCGAGATTCACGTGCCCTACTACCGGGAAATGTTTCGCGGATTGGGCATCACGGCCAGGGACATTCAAAACTTCAACGATTTTTCCCGGCTCCCGGTTCTGACCAAAGACATCGTCCGCGAGCGCGGCCGCGACCTGGTCCGCGAGGACGTGGCGCTCGAAACTCTGTCGGCGCACTTCAGCGGCGGCTCGACCGGCGTGCCGCTGAAGTTCTATCGAAGCCTGGAGTATATGGCCGCCAGTGATGCCGGCATGTATCGCAACCTGCAGCAGTGCGGCTGGCAGCCCGGAGAGATGATCGCGTTCTTTTGGGGAAGCAGCGACAAGCTCGATCGCATGCCGCGCTGGGAATTTGAACTGCGGCAGGTTGTCCGGCGCAGTTACCTGTTCGATCCATTTCGTTCGGGAGACCAAGAGATGGCCGCGTGGGCTCGGAGGATGCGAAGTCTGCGGCCCCGCGTCATCCTTGGATACGCATCGACCATCGCTCGCTTCTCGGCGTTTCTTGATGCCGACCAGCAAACGCCCCCTCCGGTGCGCGGCGTTTTTACTACCGCCGAAAAACTGTATCGGCCGCAGCGGGAAATCATTGAGCGCGTCTTTCATTGCCATGCTTTTGATTGTTACGGGTCGAGCGAAGTGCAGAACATTTCAGCCGAGTGTCCGCAGGGCAGGATGCACGTCAATGCTGATTTCGTCGTACTTGAAGAAGAGTGTGCCAACGACGAACCAGACAAACAAGAGTCCGGAGGTAGCTCTCCCCGCCCCTTCCTGCTCACTTCTCTGCAAAACTGGTCGATGCCGTTCATTCGTTACCGGAACGAAGATTGCGGCTATCTCTCCGACGAACTCTGCTCCTGCGGCAACAATTTTCCCCTGATGCGCCTCGAGATCGCCCGCACCAGCGACAACTTTCTGCTGCCCGGCGGTCGCGTCGTGCACGGAGAATATTTCACGCATCTCATGTACGGCAGTGAGGGCATCGCGAATTTTCAGTTTCATCAAACGGCTATCGACGAGATCATTTTGCTGATCGTGCCCGGCCCGGGTGAACCTCAGGCCCGCAGGCAGCAGATTAAAAAGGCAGTCGATCATGTGCGGGGTTTGTGCCCGTCGTATCCCATTCGCATCGACGCGAGGGAAGTCGATTCTATTCCGCTGTCGTCCGCGGGTAAGCACCGGTTCACCCGCTCCGACGTAAGCGCAGAGCGCTCACAACACGCGATCTCAGCCGAAACTGTGTCCACTTCAAATGCATAGGCGAACGCACGCCAAATGAACTCGCCCAACGCACTAGCAGAGTACAGTTTCGTCCCCAAGGTGAGCATCGCTCGCCTGCCCGCGCCGTCCTATCCCCACAGTGCCGAGCGCGACAATTCGATTTCTCACGCTCTGCATCGCGTAGCCGCTGAAATGGGTTGGGCCGATGAGACTGGTCCGTTCGGCCAAGTCATCCCCAACGGAGCGCGTGTTCTGATCAAGCCGAACCTCGTTCTGCACCGCAACGAAGGCTCCGGAGGAACCGAGTGCCTCGTGACCCACCCGTCCCTGATTCGCGCCGCGGTTGAAGCGGCGCTCCAGTCGCGGGCAGGCGAAGTAGTGGTCGGCGACGCGCCAATTCAAGGATGCGATTTCAACGTTCTGATGCAGGAGTCAGGATTGCAAAACTGGGCCCGCGAACAATCCGCCCGCGACTCACGCTTCAAGGGTGTACGCGATTTTCGCAGAACGACATGCGTACTCGTCCACGGGGTGCGCGTCGCCGCCGAGAACCTGCAATCGCCCGACCAG
Source organism: uncultured Acidobacteriaceae bacterium (assembly GCA_963739125.1). GTDB lineage: Bacteria > Acidobacteriota > Terriglobia > Terriglobales > Acidobacteriaceae > Sulfotelmatobacter. The sequence continues at coordinate 468,756 of CAVTZD010000001.1, forward strand.
TTCACGCTCTTCGACCTCGGGCCCGAAAGCCTGCTCGAACCGGTCAGCGACAACCGCAACCGTTTCCGCGTGGCCTGGTACGACCCGCGCCTGATGGCGAAGACTCATCATGCAGGCGTGCACGAGTACCTTGTGGCGAAGGCCGTTATCGACGCCGATGTCATCATTAATCTGCCCAAACTGAAGACGCACAAGAAAGCCGGCATTACTTGCGCCCTCAAGAATCTCATCGGGATCAACGGCAACAAGGAATATTTACCGCATCACCGGGTTGGCGGATCGGCGCGCGGCGGTGACTGCTATCCCGGCAATGGCATGGTCAAGCAAGCGCTCGAATACGTCGCTGATCGCCAGAACCTGACTTCATCGTACGCATCGGGAACCTTATGGCATCTTCTCTTCGCAGTGCTGGCGCGCACGTCTCGCCTGCAAGGTGACCGCATCGGCACCGACGGATCGTGGCACGGCAACGACACGATCTGGAGAACCTGCATCGACCTGAACCGCATCCTGCTCTATGGCAGCACTGATGGAACCGTACGCAACGGAACGATGGGCAAGGGAACTATGCACGAAACAATCCAACGCCGGGTCATTCACATCGCAGACGCAGTCGTCGCCGGACAGGGCAACGGCCCTCTGGCGCCGGATCCTCTTGAACTCGGATTTCTGCTCGGCGGAAACAACGCGTCTGCAGTCGATTGGGTGGCCGCTCACCTGCTGGCGTATACACCTGACAAAATTCCGTTGCTATGTCACGCCTTCGACCAGTTTCGCTGGCCGATCACAAATTTTCCCAGCAGCGGCGTACGAGTCTCCGGAGATCTCGGTGCGGGGACGCCCGACGTTGTCATGGATCCGATCCGAACGGCCGTCACTCATCCCCTGGGATGGCGCGCCGCTTCGGCCATTGCGCGCGAAGGCCAATCGCCGATCCTTACCGCAACGAAGAAGGCTGAGGAAGCCTCCACGACTCAATGGGATGCTTAACGACGCTGGGGCATCGAATGATCAGCCCACTTCCTCGCCGCAGCGCGCGAGTTGAGTTCGCCCGATTCCCTTTTCTTCCAACAGCGACATATACAACCGTTTGTACTGCCCGCAGACATTTTCGACCGTGAAATTCTCAGCAGCCCGTTTCGCGGCCGCTCCAAACGACTTTCTCATCCCGGCATCATTCACGAGCTTCTCGATCCGCTCCGCTACTTCTTCGTGGCTCCCCGGCGCAACCAGGAAACCGTTCTCGCCATCGCGAATCAGTTCGTCGTTCCCTCCAACCCGGCACGCCACAACCGGCACGCCCGCCGCCATCGATTCCATAACTGCATTCGACAGACTTTCCGAACTCGAGGTCAAAACGCTGATGTCGCTCGAAGCAAGCACCGCCGCAACATCTCGCCGATCTCCCAGAAAAACGGACCGCTGTCCAAGATTCAGCTTCGCCGCCATCTCCTCCAGGCCTGGGCGCAGCGGGCCATCCCCTGCAAGCACGAACTCTACCCTTGGATATTTGACCGCAAGTCTCGCTGCCGACCGCAGAAAAACGTCATGGCGCTTCGCCGGATCGTTCATGCGCGAAATCATGGCAACCCGAAGCCCGCCTGCAACCGCGGGAAGCACGGGGACGGTTTCGGCAAACGCATCTTTGTCGAGCGCGTTTGGAATCACGGCAAGTCTTCCCGGGGCGATTCCAACTTGTTGCAGGCGCGAAGCGGCGGCGCGCGAATTGCACACCACTCGGTCACACCAGCGAAACACGGCGTGCTGCGCCCAATTGCGAAAGCCGCTCATCAGATCGCCGAGCTGGCGCTGGCTGCCAATCACCACCGGCACACGCGCCAGTCGCGCACTGGGAATCATCATGAGGTTGGAATAAAAATCGAACGAGTGGGCAATCAAGGCCCGCTGCGTTCGAAGATGACGCCCGAGCTCGAACCTCGCGCGCTGCGCCCGAAAGCCGAAAAGGCTCCCTCCGGGAGGAAACTCGACAATGCCTTCCAGATCGTTCGCAAATGCGCCGACATTGCGTAAACAACCGAGACGAACCCGCAGATGCTCCGGGTGCAGGGCACGCGCCAGCGTGGCAAACTGCCGCTCGCTGCCGCCCGTCTCGAGCGTATTGGTCATCAGGAACAGAGCCGGGCGGCAATCGCCAGTCCTTGAGTCAGGCGTGGAAATCACGCCAGCCGCTCCGCCGGTCCACGTCGCAAGGTGTCGAGCCCGGTTCGAGTCGGGATCGCTTCCGTGTGTCCCTGATGAAGTTTCGTCAGTTCGCTCCGCGCGCCCGTTCCGCGAACCTCGAGAAAGTTTCGGTGCCACAACTCAAACATCAGCAGTAGCCACAGCGCGCCCGCATGGTTTCTGCGGCCGCGAACGTGCTCATCCACCAGACCGCGAATCGCGGCTGGCTTGAAATACCCGCGTTGCAGCGTCCGCGGTTCCGTCAAAATCCCAAGCAGGGAGTCTTTCAATCCGTGGCGCATCCAGTGCACTAGTGGCATCGAGAATCCACTCTTGCGGCGATGAAGCAGCGGCTTCGGAATGCCAAGGCGCTCCGCCAATTTCTTAAAGATATACTTGCGTGTGCCGTCGCGAAACTTGTACTTCAAGGGCAGACCTGCGACCCATTCCACGAATTCATGATCCAGAATCGGACACCGCGCCTCGAGCGATGCAGCCATGCTCAACCGGTCCACCTTGGTCAGGATGTCAGCAGGCAGATAGGTCTTGGTATCGAGATACAAAAGCCGACTCAATGGTTCGGTCGCCGGAGCCTCATCGTAGTATTGTTCGAATCGGCGGAAGGGATGCGTCACCGTCTCGGCAGTTTCCAGAAACGTATCGCTGAAGAGTTTTCGCTCACGATCGAGCGCCGGCAAAAATGCCAAGCCGTCCAGATAGCGGTCGCGCGAAGACAACGTTACGTTCCAACCGAATCGTCGACCATAGGCTCGCGACGGCAACCGCCGGTACACATGCCGCCGGAACGCGCTCCCCATCCATCCGGGAATCTGCAGGGAACGACGACGAAGATTGACCAGGTAACGATCGTATCCCGCAAACAATTCATCCCCGCCATCTCCCGAGAGCGCCACCGTCACATTTTCGCGCGCGAGACGCGACACATAATACGTGGGGATCATTGACGAATCGCCGAACGGCTCTTCCATTAATGCCGTGAGTTGATTCACAGTCTCGACAATGTCAGGATCGAGAATCAACTCGTGGTGGTCGGTGCCAAACTGCTTTGCTACCAAGCGAGCGTATTCCGCTTCATTGAAGTCAGGACTGCCGAATCCGATTGAGAAAGTCTTCACCGGAATCGTGCTGTATCGCGACATCAGCGCGACCACGACCGACGAATCCACGCCGCCGCTCAGCATCGCGCCCAGAGGCACGTCGCTGATCAGTCGCATGCGGACGGCTTCGCCCAGCCGCTGCTCCATTTCTTCGAGGCAGGCTTCGTCCGATCCCGGATCATGCGTTCCATACTGCGGCACATCCCAATACTGGCGAATCTTGAGTTCGCCGTCGCGGAATTCCGCCAGATGTCCGGGCGGCAATTTTCGAATACTCTGAAACGCGGAGTGGGGATCAGGCACGTACCCGAAATAAAAGAACTGGAGAATCCCCTCCGTATCAATTTTCCCCAGGTGTGGCGCGGCCGCAAGAACAGCCTTGATTTCCGAAGCGAAATAAAAACGTCCATCCGAACTGGCGTAGTAGAGCGGCTTCTTCCCCAGCCGGTCCCGTGCCAGCAGCAGAGATTTTCGCTTTTCATCATAAAGAGCGATGGCAAACATGCCGCGGAGTTTGGTCACGCAATCCGCGCCCATCTCTTCGTAGAGATGAACAATCACCTCCGTGTCGCTCTGGGTATAAAACTTATGGCCGCGGCTTTCCAGTTCTTCACGCAATATCTTGAAGTTATAGATTTCTCCGTTGAATACGACCCAGACACTGCGGTCCTCGTTGTAAATCGGCTGGCGCCCGCCGGCCAGGTCGATGATGCTCAGGCGGCGCATGCCAAGCCCGACGTTGCCCTTTACCTGGATTCCTTCATCATCGGGCCCGCGGTGTGCGATGGCGTCGGTCATGGCGCGAATCTGCTCCGCCGCAATGACCTCGCCGTCGCGGCCACCCCCTTCGCGGCCGATCATGCCGGCTATTCCGCACATCGCGACACCTCGAGGTTTTCCTTTTGGTACCGCGACGTGCGCAGACTGGCCGGCTTGCGCCCGGTCACAGAAATTGGCTGCAGCACCACCCGCAGATCTTCCAGACCACACTGTTCGAACCAGCGGAAGACTTCTTCGTAAGTGTGCTTCGACTGATACCAGGGGGAGTACCAGTCGAAGGTGTCGAGCACGCGCCACTTGGGATCGGGATTGAACGCCATCGGAATCATGTAGGCTACAGCTCCGCTCGCCGGCCGCCCCACCACAGGAATTTTCCGCAGCACCTGATGCATTCCATAGAGTGGAATCACTCCGTAGCAGAGCTTGTGCAGCAACTTCGGCGGCATGCGCCGCGTGACCTTGCGGTAGGCGTCGCTCATCTTGTACCACTTGTTGTACTTGCTGTAGAGCCAGATCGCGATGCGGCCGCCGGACTTGAGCAATGGAGGCAAAACCTTGAACGCGGCTTCGCAGTCCGGCGTGTGATGCAGCACTCCGAGACTATAGATGTAGTCAAAACTCCCCGGCGCAAACGGAAGCTTGAACACGTCCGCCTGAAAAAATGATGCTTGCCGGTCACCGAGATTCTCCTGAGCGACTTCGGCGGCCAGGCTCAAGTCGATGCCGACCACGTGCGCTCCCCAACGTGTCGCCACCTCGGCAAACCGTCCCATGCCACAGCCCACATCGAGCACGAGTTTCCCGGCGAGGTCTTCCGGTTCGAAGCCGGTCCTGCGCCTGAAATCATTTTCCGAGCGGCGGCTGGTCTCATTGTCCAGTTGTGTCTGCCGGAAGGTATGCCACTGAAATCCAAAACTTCCGGCGTAATGTTCCGCATCTACAAACCGCACAACCCCTTTCACCGCGGGGAATTTCTGGGCACAGGCGACGCAAGCCAACCCGTCCGCTTCCTGCCTCAGTTCGCTCTGGCAGGAAATGCAGCGCAGGATGCTGATCACTTCATCAGCGAGTCCAGACCAGTTCCCCGGCCTGCTGTCTTCCATATCTCCTCTTGCCCCCAGGGGCACCCGTCGGCGTTTCAGCCGCCGCGCTCTGCTCTTGCCCAGCCACAATTGTGTACAGCGCTGTTGTATACGCAACCAGGAAATACGGATACATGCTGTATTCCGTGGAGGCAAAGAACGCGCTCACCATGTACGCAGCCACGCTCACCCACAGTCCGCCGGTGAGGCCGCGCACCTCCGCATTTGTCTCATACATTTTCGAAAGCCGCGTCATCTTGATGTTGCGCAGCGTCCGGTACAACATCAGCATGAAGAAAAGCAGCGCCGGGAACCCTCCTTCGGCGGCGGTTTCGGTGTAACTGTTGTGAGCCACGTGCCAGGAGCCGGCAGTGACCTCAAAATTTCCTGCACCCACGCCGAAAATGGGATTATGCAGCGCGGTCTTCACACTCTCCAACAGCAGCCCCTTGCGCGCGGCGATCGAGCCATTGTCCATGGAATCGACTTCGTTCCCGGTGACAATGCTGGCCAGTCGCGCCATATAGTGGCCCGGCATCGTGATCAGCAAAACTCCTCCCAGCAGCGCCGCCACCAGCAAAAGATAAGTACGCTTTCCCCGGATCGCATATTCCCAGAGCACCAGAGCTGCTGCCAGCGCGGTGGCCAGAAACCCGCTGCGCGAATACGTGAGTTCCACACCGACCAGCATCACTAGCACCGCGCCCGCCCACAGCACTTTCTTGGGTCCACGCGCCATGAAGAAAAACGCCACGCATATCGGCCAGTTCAGAGCAATGTTGATGGCCAGATCGTTGGGATTCTCAAAAACCCCGCCCAAGGCCCCAATTAACCGGCCCCCGTGCGTGTGGTGCAATCCCACCGAGACCAGCGTCATCAAAGCCACTGCAGTCGCCTGCACCCACACCAGCCGCTTCAGCTGCCAGAATTCCTTCACCACCAGCGCCACCAGTACGGCGACAATCACCGACTTCGACAGCCGCGTCATCACCGTGACCAGAGCCCCGGCGCGCCAGTAGGCAAACGGAATCGTGATGCAGTACCACGCAAACAGCGCGATGACGTATTTGGTTTCGGGCGCGAACTTCTGCTTCGCCTTTCCACTCATCAGGCTCAGGATCAGCCCGATCAGCGCCAGGCCACCGGCGATCTTCGCCATCGGAATCTGGCCGATGCCCGGGATCACGTCTTCGGGCCGCCCGAAATACAGTGCGGACAGCGCCAGCAGGGCCAGGTACGCACCCTTGGCCTGCTGTTTCTTCCTTCGCTCTTTTTTCCAATCCGGTGTGGCGGCAGCCAAAACCTTCTCCCTGGAATCTTTTTCTTCTCAGCCAGTGCAGCTCAGCGAATCCAGACTTGCTTGCGCCCTGTCACAAAATTAGCGAATGCCAGCAACGCCGCGACATTGAGCATGACAAACGTGAACGCCGCATCGGTCATGCGCGTGAGCGGCCCTTTTTTCCCCGGCACCAAACCGAGAATTCCCAGCCCGTAAAACGCCAACTGGCAAGCCAGCGCCGCGCGATAGAAAGGCGCAGCGAGAAAAACTGCAGACAGCAAAGCCGCGGCTAAGGCGAATGGCACCAGCAACCGCAGCAATTTGTGGCTGACGAATTCGAATCGCACCGGGTTCTCGCCGCGCAAGAGCCACGGTGCAAACTGCATCAGCTGGTAGTTGCCGCTCAAGGTGCGAACCTTCCTGCCAAACTCGCGTTGTCCGCCAAGGTCGGGCACGTCCCAGGCGCGGGCGCGGCCATCGAAAACTACGCGGAATCCCTGCCGCACCACGCTCATCGGAATGTAGACATCGTCTAAAATCGTTCCTGCCGGCAGCTTCGGGACCAACTCGCGGCGCACCGCATACAGCGCGCCGGTCGCGCCCACCACCGAGCCCGATGCCGATTCCAGTTCGCGGATTTTCTTCTCGATTCTCCAATACAAACCGGTTCCGGTAGCGGCCTCGCCGGTCTGAGGATCACCGAGCATCAACTCACCACTGGCACATCCCACAGCCGGATCGGCAAAATTCTCGGCCAGCAGACGCAGCGCACCCGGCTCAATCCCCTGGCGCGCGTCGGTAAACAGAATTACGTCTCCATGGGCCCACGTCATACCGTCATTCAATCCCGACGCCTTGCCCGCTGGGAGCGCGTTCATGACCGCATGTACCCGCGGATTCGCCGCGTACTCGCGCAGAATCGTCTCGGTGCGGTCGGTCGAACCGTCGGAAACCACCACCAACTGCGACAACTCGGCCGGATAGTCAAGATCAAGCAGGTTGCGCAGCTTTTCCTCCAGCGTTCCCTCTTCATTCCGCACCACCATCACTATCGAGATCGATGGCACAACCGCGGCGCGCCGCACCGGCCGCGTCTGAAACAAATTCCTCAGCCACAACCAGAGAACGTATCCGCCATAGGTATAGGCGATTACCGCCGCCGAGAGCCAGAATGCCCACTTCATTGCGATCCCCGGCCCAGCACGACGATTTTGATCGTCTCGAACATGATCAGCAGGTCTAAGCCCACGGAAGCGTTTTTGATGTAAAACAGGTCGTACTGCAGCTTCTCGCGCGCGTCTTCCAGCGTATTGCCGTACTTGTATTGCACCTGCGCCCAACCCGTGATGCCCGGACGCACCGTATGCCGGACGCCGTAGAACGGAATCTCCTGGCTCAACCACTCCACAAACTCGGGCCGCTCCGGGCGCGGTCCCACGAAATGCATGTCGCCCTTCAGCACGCACCACAACTGCGGAATCTCATCCAGCCGCGACCAGCGCAGAAATCTCCCCGCGCGCGTGATGCGAGGATCGTTGTCCAAAGCCCAGGTCGCGCCTGTGTCGGCCTCCGCATCCTTGCGCATGGTCCGAAATTTGTAGCAGTAAAAAACCGTGCCGCCCCGGCCGACGCGCTTCTGCCGGTAGAGCACCGGCCCGGGAGAAGTCAGCTTCACTGCTAGCGCAATGAACGGAAGCAGGGGCAGCGCGCAGATCAGCCCGATGAAGGCCGCGACGAAGTTCAGCAGCCGCCGCATCCGGCGGTTCACGCCGCTGAAGCGGAATCCCTCGGCGAAAATCAGCCAGCTCGGATACAACTGCTCCACTTCAATTCGCCCTGAAATTCTTTCCAGCCACGACGTCGCTTCTTCGATTTTCACGCCCGCCAGGCGCAGATTCAGCAACTCCTCTACCGGCAGCGTTCCCCGACGATCCAGCATCGCAACGATCACGCGATGCGCGCCTTTTTCCCGCACCAGGCCGACCACGTGGCTGGCCACCGACTCCCGCGTCAGTTCACCCGAAATGTCCCCGCTCCATCCCACCACCTCGATGCCAAGTTCCGGCCGTTGCCGCAGCCCGTTCAGCAGCCGCTGCGCCCGTTCACCCGTGCCCAGGATGTACACGCGTTCGCGAAAATAAGGCTGCTGCACAATCCACGAATACGCGATGCGCCAGCCAAACAGCGTAAAGGTCAGGACGATGAGCCCCATCGCCAGCGAACCGTACCCCGGCAGGATGCTGGGAGCAAATCTTCCCACCGCCCAGAGCCCCAGCGAAACCATTCCTAAGACAAACAGCATCCGGAAGGCCTGCTCCAGCCTCGCGCCGAGTTGTGCCGAGTCGTACAGGTCAAACCCGTGCGACAGCAGCAGCACAATTCCGGTCAGTCCAAGAATTCTCAGGAAACCATTTTCGATAAACAGCGCATTGTTGAGCCGCAACCATCCATCTTGAAAGTTCGTGAGCGCCCCAGCGCTCAGCAGAGTCCCCAGCACAAACGAGGACCCCACAATCAGCGCTTCACCCACCAGCAGCACCAGCGCGCGCGCCGGATAATACACTTTGAAGAGCCGGATCACTTACTCCCCTTGGGCCTTTGTCGCTTTCTTCTCGTACCGCTCGTAGTAGTACCGCTCGTAGGAAGCGGCCGGTTGCTCGGTTCCGTTCAGCACCACTCCTACCAGCACTTGCTCAGGAAACTCCGCGCGCGCCTTGCGGGCCAGATCAAACGGCGTGGAGGCAGAACGCACGACAATCAGCACCCCATCGCAGGACTTGGCCAGCACACTCGCGTCAGAAACGGCCACGGCCGGAGGCGAGTCGATGACAATCCAGTCAAACAATGGCTCAACCCGCTGCAGCAGCACCTTCAGCCGTCCGTTTCCGATCAACTCCGCCGGATCATCAATGCCGCTGCCGCCTGGAATGAAAAAAAGGTTCTCCAGCGGACCCCGCTGCATAATGGAAAACTCGTCATTCTTGCCCTGCAGATAGTCCGACAGCCCCGGACCCTGCACCGTGCCCAGCATGCGATGAAGTTGTGGCCCGCGTAGGTCTGCGTCAATCAGCAGCGCCCGCCGCCCGTGCTGTCGCACGATGACCTGCGCGAGGTTCGCCGAAGTGAATGACTTCCCTTCTTTCGGCAGCGCACTGGTCACCAGCACCTTCTTCAGGGGCATCTTTTCGCGCAGGGAGTAAAGCCGTGACCGCAGCGTGCGGTACTCCTCCGTGCCCCGGGCGCTGTCGTTGCCGTTCATAAACAGCATGGCAGCCGTATCCGGCTTCCACTCCACTCTGGCGCTGCGCGCGAGCATCGCATCCAGGGTGAACGGGCTGGCAAACGCAGGCACCACCGAAGGCCCGCCCGCTCCCTGTTCCTGCACCTGCAGAGGAGCAAGCGGCGAGTCCGGCTTGGTCACCGAGGCGAAGTCGGGCTGAGCGGCGCCTCCCAGGGCTGCAGCCCGTTCCTGCTCGGCTTTTTTCAGTGCCTCGTGAATTCTGCTCATGGTTTCCTTTCGCGAGGGAGGTCTTTCTCTTGCTCCTGGCGCAAACGATCGGCCAGCGTGGCCAGCGATCGCAGCGTTTCCGCCACATCGAACTTCTCCGCATCGGCCGTCGGCGCCGTCTCCACGACCCCGCCCACGGGGTTCGTGTCATCCAGGTCGAAATCGCGAGCCACGGATTCCACCACCGCCGGCCCAATGATCTTCTGCTGATCGACAAATGCGCTCACCAGGCAGTGTTCGCACAGCAGATTGATGACTCTAGGAATTCCGGTCGCGTAGCGGTGAATCGCGTCCAGCGCCTCGGGATCAAAAATCTCCCGTCCATCCGATCCCGCGATGCGAAGCCGCTGCTGCACATAGGCTTTCGTTTCCTCGATCGTGAAGGGATGAGTCCGGGCCCGCAGCGTCAGCCGCTGCCGCAACTGGCGCAACTGCGGCAGCTTCAGCTTCACTTCCAGTTCCGGCTGCCCCACCACCACGATCTGCAGCAGTTTCTCGGTGAAGGTCTCCAGGTTCGTCAGTAGGCGGATTTCTTCCAGCACTTCCTCGCTCAAGTTCTGCGCCTCATCCACGATGAGCACGGCTGTCTCGCCCGCACGGTAGCGATCGAGCAGCCAGTTGTAGAGCCGCAGCAGGATCTGGCTCTTGGCCTTCGATTCGCACGGAATGCCGAAGTCCGCCATCATGTAGTCGAGAAACTGGGGCACATTCATCCGCGAGTTGAACACGAACGCTGTCGCCACTTGTTGTAACCGCAGCCACTCCAGTAGTTTGTTGATCAGCGTCGTCTTGCCGGTGCCCACTTCGCCGGTGAGCAGCACAAAACCCTTGCGGCTCTGGATTCCATAGGTCAGGCACGCCAGCGCTTCCTCCGTGTGCCGCGTCAGGAACAGAAACCGCGGGTCCGGATTCACATTGAACGGGTTCGCGCGTAGTCCGTAAAACTCTTTGTACATATTCGTGATCTAAACTTGCTTCGTTGATACTTGCTTCGTTGAAACCGGGTTCGTCTAAACCGCAACCGCGCTTTTGGGCTTCTTGTCGCGGTGCCAGAACTTATATCTGTCGTTCCCATTTCCGCTCTCCGCCGCGGCGCCCACCCAGGGAATGGTAATCAGGATGGGCAATTCCAGAGCCGCTTCCGCATCAGCCTCGTTGCGAATAGATTTATCGCTGAACTCGAGCAGGATGGCTAGTCCAAGCCCTACCGCCAGCCCAGCGCCCAAGCCCCCGCCGGCGAACAGCAGGCGGTTGGGAAAACTGGGTGAATCCGGCAGGTTCGCCGGATTCAGGGGAAACATTCTCTCACCCTCGGACTGGTCCGTCATCCGGATGGTGAGATCGGCGGAACTCTTCTTGGCCAGCAGATCCTCGTAGTTCTTCTGCGCGTTATCGTAGTCGCGCGACAATTCTTTGTACTGCTCCTCGATGGCCGGGCTCAGCGAAACCCGCCCTTGGTACATCGCGATTTCGTCCTGCAGTCTCTTCTGGTCGCGGCCCCCATTCGTGATCAGATCCTGGTATTGATGAATCTGCAGCCGCAACTGCCGGATCTCCGGGGGCTCCTCAGCCGACGACTTCTGGTCGACGGCGTCCGCCGGATTGGCCGACGCCTGGTTGATCTCGGCCAGTTTCTTTTTCAACTCCGCGATGTCAGCTTTGGTCTTGACCACATCCGGATGATCGTCGGTATACTTCGCCTCCAACTCCAGCAGCTGTGCCTGCAAGTCAGACAACTGCTTCTGCAGCGTCTCCGGATTGGTCGTGGATTGCGATGTCTTCCACGCCGCCAATTGCTGCGCCAGCAGCGACTCGGTATATGCCTTGTCTTGCTGCGCCCGGTTCAGCGTCTGCGTGTTCGCGTCCAGTTGCGAGTTCAGGCCCATCAGGATCTTCAGATTGTTTTCTTCGTCTCCCGGCAGCTGGCCCACGTACTGCTTCTTGAATGCCGCCAGTTTGGCATCCATCTCGTCCAGATTGTGCTTGGTGTCGTCCAGGCTCTTGCTCAGCACATCGCTGGTGCCGCTGGCCGCGGCCTGCACCGACTTCAGATTTTCCTCCACCATCAGCGAAGTGAGTTCGTTGCAGATTTGCTGTGCCTCTCTGGCATTGGACGCCGTAAAACTCACGTGGAAGCCGGGCACCGTGGTCTGCGACGCGGGCTTCTTCTTCCCCGATGTGGAACCGATCTGTGACAGGTCGGTGTCAACCGCCTCCACCGCCATGTTCTGCCGAATGCCATCGATAATCCCGTTCACTTCCTGAGTGCTCTTGCCGGGAAACAGCCGCTCCACCATGGGCTGCAGCAGACTCTGGCTGAGCACCTGCTGCTGCAGGGTCACCACCCGCGACGTCATATCCTCGGACACCACCGGCTGCACCATGTTCTCCGGCACTTTCTGACCTTCCACCAGGATCAGCGACTGCGACGTATATTTTGGCGGAAACGCATACGACACTAGAAATGCCGGCCACGGCGCCAGCAGCGCGGGAATCAGAATCATCTTCAGCCGCCGGCGCAGCATCGCCAGGTAATCGCCCATCGTGTATTCGCGATTCTCGATCATTTTTCGTTTCCGTTTCCGGCCGCATTCCTCGCTTAAACGGCCTGGAAATCATTTCCCTTCGAAATCAGTCGATGCGGATCGGGCGCGGCGTCCAGTCCAGCCCGATTGTTCCTACTTGCCGATTCGAAATGCGGTTGCAGGATGTGGATGTGCCGCACAAAGACTTGTCAAACGACAACTCGTCGATCTGGTAACTGATAAACCCGTGGAAGCTCCGGCCAAAGGCACGATGCAACCCCACTCCGGCAAAACCGAGGCTGTAGACATTGGCGTTGACCCCCACGGCGTCTGGCTGCGCCCGGCTGTTGCGCGTATATCCCAAATCAGCGAACGAACTCCACACCCGCGAGAGCGGGCGCTCCACCCTCAGCCGGGCCAGATCCGTCTCCGCTCCCGCAAAAAATCCGGACCCGCTGGTCTCGAAGCGTTCATAGGTCAAATTCAGCGAAGTTCTCCGCAACTGGTAGCGCAACACCACGCGACCCGCCACCCCGATCCTGAAGTCGGGGACGGTGCCGAAAACCGTGGCCAGCTTGATGCTGGTGAACTGCGGTCCCGCCCCAATCAAGAAATCCATGCGTCCCGAAATCCGGTGTCCATACATCAGCTGGATGATGTTCGAATGAAACGCCGCGCCCACCGAAGAAAAATCAAACGCCTGATATCCATACACCACCGCCACCTGTGTGTGCGGCGTCAAAGTCCGGTTGTATCCCACCTGGCCCGAGGTCTGCGAATTCCCCAGATATTCCAGGCCCGTAGCCGGATCGTCCCCGTAGAAATGCGTAAAGGCATATCCTCCAGCCACAGTTATGGCTGACTTGGGAGTCAGGTTCTCGGTAACATCCGCCAGGCTCACGTTCGTGATGCGCGGAACCAGCGCCAGCGTCCCCAGACTCGCACCACTCCAGAAACTCCCGAACGCGGTGTTTCCCAGCGACGCAATCCCTTCCGATCCCAGGGAACCGTAGGCCGCTCCAAAGTTGCCCTCGGGCAAATAGCTGAAGCTGTCGCGCAGCGACAACTGCCCGCGCTTCCAGGTAATTTTCTGGTCGAGGTCCATCTGTTGCAGAAGCTTCCACCCCAGTCCCTGCTCGTTGTAATAAGCCACGCCGCCCATGTATTGCATCGCCAGATCGTAATTCTTCCAAAGGCGCTGCAGGGTTATATCCCCCACCCCACGGCTGATCGAGCGTACGGCTCCACCACCGAGCGTGCTCTCGACGTTCGAGTCCGCCGACTCGCTCACCGTCGCTCCAGGCTGTATATAACTCAACGGCGCTCCGTGTGGCTCGAGTCCCGGCTGATCCAGCCCTGAGATCGGCGGATTCTCTGTGATCGGAGCTGGTGGCGTCTCCTGTTCTTGAGCCGGCGCCTGCTGCTGCGGTGTTGCCGTGGTCGGGGGCGAGCCGCCATCCGGCGGCGGTGTGGAACTGTCTTGCGCCGACGCCATACTCAGCGCGAAGAACAGCATTCCCATCGTCGCGATGCTCCGAAGTCTTGTCATCACCTTTTCCAGGGGCTCTCCGCGGCCTTCTGTGGAACCTCTCTGCGCAACCTGTCTGCGGAACTGCCTACGGAACCACCACCGTATCGCCCGGTTTCAGCAGAATGTTTTGCTCCTGGTGACGCCCCTTCACCACCTGCTTGTAATTAAACGGATACTTAACCTGTTTGCCCCCCTCGTTTCGCAGCAGGTAGATGGCCTTGAGATTGGCGAATTGCGTAAACCCGGCTGCCGCCAGAGCCTGCAGCATGGTCATGTGGGGCAACAGAGGCATCGCTCCGGAGTGCGTCACTTCGCCGGTAACGAAAATCCGGCGGCTGTTCATCCCGGTCACCACCACTGTCACGCGAGGATCTTCGAGATACTTCCGCAGTTTCTCGGTGAGCAAATTCTTCAGTTGCAGCGGAGTCAGACCTGCCGCTTCCACGTCGTTCAGCAACGGCATCGTGATCTTGCCATCCGGACGCACCGGCAGTGTCTCGCTGAGATCGGGTTCTTTCCACACCGAAATGTGCAGTGTGTCGTCGGCTCCGATCACGTAATCCGGGCCGTCTTGAGCGTTATCAGCCGCGCTGGCGTTATTTGTGCCGTTGCTGGCGGCCTCATTGGCAAAGCTGCCAGTCACGCTCTTTCCGGAATCGCTGGTCTGCGCCAGCATTCCTGAGACGGCGATTCCCATCCACAGCAACGCCGCCAACCCGATCATCACTTTCCTCATGCCCTCTCCACAGAACTGCAACGTTCTACTTCCCGTGCTGTCGACTCTGGTTGCTCACTTGTAGAGCCATGCATGGGTGTCGCTCGGCAAGTTCAACGAGCATGTTCAGCCCAGTAAGCTCAAACAGCAAAATTCCTGCGCCAGGCGTCGGCAGACGTACCCGTGCACCGCCAACTTTCCGATTGAGACGAGCGGATGCCCGTGTAACTTCCCGACGCTTTTAGGCAGAGGTGTGCCGACGCGCTTACCAGCCCATCTTCGACGAGCACGAGCGCTGCCATCCACAGTTCGGCGGAAGCCCAGACACGCGCACCATTCTACTCCCTGTTTTCAGCAATTTAGCGTCAAGAAACCGCGTTGGGGTGGACCACTACTGTAGACCGTTCCGGCGATTCTACCATGCCTTCGAGAGAAAACCTTTGCCCACCAGGAATGAAAAAAAATCGCCCGCACGGCTGCGTATCCCGCTCATCCGCCTGCGAATCCGCCCTTTCGTCGGGCCAGTCTGTGCCACGCCGCGAATCAGCGTTGCGCCTCTAACCGCTTTCGCTTATCCTCAGTGTTTTGCTTACTTTCGCGTGCCTCCCGCAGAGTCGGCCCCTGCTGAACCGCGAGCCATTGGTGCAGAAATCCCCGCAGATACGCCTGCTGACCGCTGTCCTCGCCTGCCTTCTCGTCTGGCTGTACGCTCCCACCCTGGCTCATCTTGTCGCCCAGTGGTGGCATGATCCCAATTTCTCTCACGGATTCTTCGTGCCCCTGTTTTCGGCCTTTGTGGTCTGGGAAGAGCGCGATCGCCTTCGCCACCTCCCGCCCCAGCCCTCATGGTCCGGCTTGTTGCTGCTAATCGTCGCTCTGTGTCTTCTCATCGTGGGGCAGATGGGCGCCGAGTTGTTCCTCGCGCGCTTTTCTCTTTTGCTCGTTCTGGCCGGCCTGGTCGTCCTTTTTCTGGGGTGGAACTTCTTCCGCGCCACGCTGTTTCCCTGGGCCTTTCTGCTGCTCATGATCCCCATCCCTACGATTCTGTTCAACCAGATCACGTTTCCGCTCCAGTTGCTCACTTCCAGAGTCGCGGCCGAGGCGCTTCCTGTGCTGGGCGTTCCCGTTCTGCGCGAAGGCAATGTGATGCAACTGGCAGCCGGAAAACCCCTTGAAGTCGCCGAAGCGTGCAGTGGCATTCACTCGCTCATTTCTCTGCTGGCGCTGGCCATCATCTACGGCTACCTCATGGAAAAACGCCTCTGGGTGCGCTGGCTTCTCGCCTTTGCCGCCGTTCCCATCGCCATCGCCGCCAACAACGTCCGCATCATCGGCACCGGATTGCTGGTTCAGTACTGGGATCCCGACAAGGCTGAAGGTTTCTACCACGCTTCCTGGGGATGGATCATCTTCGTCATTTCTCTGTTCATGCTGTTTGCCCTGCATTGGCTTATTCGCCTGGTGTGGCCCGAGAAACAAGCGAGATCTGTGCGCGGCTCAGAGAAACCGAGCGCGCAAGTGGAGCCGCAGAAGAGTCAGCAAAGTTCCGGGCCGATTCGCGCAGAATTCGCGCGCTTCATCTTCGCCGCGCTGCTCATCGCTTCTGCGGCAATCTTCCTGCAGGCGCATGGACGCAGCGAAGTCTTCCCACCGCGGCAGGCTCTGGAATCACTTCCCATGCAGCTTGGAGCATGGTCCGGTAGCGACGTGACCATCGACGCCGAAGTCCTGCCCGTGCTGGGACCCGGCGATTTCCTTCTGCGCGTCTATGAGAATCAAGCGCACTCGCAGCCCGATATCGACCTGTTCGTCGCCTACTTCCCCAGCCAGCGCACTGGAGACACCATCCATTCGCCGCAAAACTGCCTTCCCGGAGCGGGTTGGAGCCCGGTCGAACTAAAGCGCGTCACGCTCTCCCTCCCCGGACACCGCCCCTTTCCGGCTAATCGCTACGTGGTCGCCCGTGGAGACGACCGCCAGCTGGTCGTCTATTGGTATTGGGCTCATGACCGCGGAGTCGCCAGTGAATACTGGGCCAAGTTCTACTTGGTCAAGGATTCGATCGCGATGAACCGCAGCGATGGCGCCCTGGTTCGTTTCACCACCGAAATGCTCCCCGGAGAAACCGCCGCCGCCGCCGAAGCCCGCATCCTTCCCCTCATGCGCGAAGTCGGCCCGCTGCTCGACACCTACATCCCACGTTAGGACGGAGGGCGCAAGAATCTTACGAAGTGAATTTGTGTAGGAAAGGAACCCGCGGGCAAAAAAATGCGGGGCTGAAAGCAGTGACCCTAATCGCCACTCTCAACCCCGTCTCCCAGGTTCTGTGGTAGGTGAGGCGAGTATGCCGTACACACTCCAGCCCCACAAGATTACGAAGGTAAGTGTCCCAATGTAACGCCCGGTTCGGACCTCTTGCACCCGGCCCGAGGTCAAAAAAACTAGAAGCTGGAAGCTGCCCTACTTCGCCGTCGAAACCAGCGAATGCGTAATGGCATGCACCGACAGCGCAATGCGGTTCTGCACGCCAACCTTCCGCATTAATTTCGCCACATGCGCCTTGACTGTGCGCTCCTCGATGCCTAACTGCCCGCCAATCTCTTTGTTCGACCGTCCAGCCACGAGCATTTCCAGCACTTCTTTCTCGCGGTCGGTGAAGGTTACGCGGCCCGCCGGAAAAATCCGTCCCGGAGCAGACGAAACCCGCTCGATAAACATTGAGAGCACCCGCCGCGGTGCCCACACCGATCCCTGATTCACAATGCGGATGGCCTGCGCGAACTCCGCTGGCGGCGCGGCTTCGTCCACGTATCCCTTGGCCCCGGAAGCGATCGCTTTCAGAATGGTTTCTTCGTCAATTCCAGATCCGGTGACAATAATGCGCAGGTCCGGACGCGTGGCCTTCAGGCTGGCCATCACATCAAACAGGTTTTGTCCGGAACGGTTGCCGAGCAGGATGAGATCAATATTCTGCAGCGTGCTGATCTCGGGCAGCGCGGCCGATATGAGTTCGAACTCAGGTTCGGAGTCGAACAGTGCGCGGAACCCTACAAAACGCAAAGGATCGCTTTCCACAACCGCAATGCGGATAACGGGTTTTCTGGCAACTGCTGCTTTCATAGTTTTCCCTAAGGGTCTGGATTCTTCGTACCAGCATAGTAATAATTCGTCGGAATGCAAAGAGAAGGTGACCGAAGTGAAATTACGGGAGTAACATGAAAAAATGCAGTGGAAGGTGCGGATTGGCGCTGCATCTCACGCAGGTTGGAAAAAGCATTCGAAACCGCAGCCGCTCAGCGATGCCGTCCCGCACCATGAACCCTCTTGTACGCCTTGCCAAGCCGGATGATGCCGAAACCATCGCGGCGGTGCACATCCGGGGCTGGCAGAGCGCGTACCGTGGGCAGCTTCCGGACGACTACCTCGAGGGTCTCAGCCAGGCGACGGAAGAGCGCAGCGCGTTTTGGCGAAAAGAAATTTCGACGCCGCGCTCGAACCGAAACGAAACATGGGTTTCCGACTGGCAGTCGCAAGTCGAGGGCTTCGCTGCCATTGGCCCGGCGGGAAGCGCGGAGGTCAACACGACCGGCGAAGTCTACGCGATCGACGTCAACCCGATCTGCTGGGGCCAGGGTTTGGGCCGCGCGCTTTTCGCCCACGTTACCAACCGGCTCGCAGCTCTCAAATATTCGACGGCAATTCTTTGGGTTCTTGAATCCAATAAACGAGCCCGCCGTTTCTATGAAGTCGCCGGATGGGCCGCCGACGGTGGAACGAAACTGGAGACGATTCCCGATGGCATTCAGCTTCAGGAGGTAAGTTACAGTATCCGGTTCCACCGGAAGAACGAGGAATCATGAAGAAAAATCCCCTGCAAATTCTTGCCATCTTTCTGGGCCTCGCCGCCTGCACCCTTTTCGCACAATCCGCGCCGCAGCCGGCTCCCGCGTCGCAAACTCCGGCGCAACAAACCGAACCCGCGCCCGTACCTTCAACCGAGCCTGCATACACGCCCAAGTTTCGCGGCGATCCCGCCCGTTCCGATTCCGAGGCCGACGCGCTCGCTTACATGCGCGTTGTGATTCGCGCCCAGCACCAGTTCAACAAGCAATACGGGCACTACGCCGTCACCCTGAACGAACTCGTTCACTCCGGATCGTTCACCAAGCGCATGGTCAATCCCGATCGCGGCGACTACACCGCCAGCTTCAAAGGCAAGAAAGACAGCTACGTGCTGACCATGACACCCAAGAATCTCGACGCCCAGCACCGGTCGTTCTACGCCGAAGATGACGGGAAAATCCACGCCGACGAAACCAAAGCTGCCGACGGAGACTCTCCGGTGGTGAAGTAGCCTTGCTATCCGGGACGGGCCGTAATGATTCCAAACGATCCTCGAATTTTTTTGATGTCCGAGTCTGGCCCCTGCTGGCGATAGGAGCCTTCCTTCAATTTCTTCGTTTTGGAAACGGCCGTTCCCTATGGCTGGATGAGGCTCTTCTCGCGCTGAACGTCTTGCATCGTTCCTTCGCCGGCTTACTGAAACCGCTCGACTATCACCAGGGCGCTCCTCTCGGATTCCTGCTCCTGGAAAAGCTGGCGACGCGCATCGCCGGCAACGGTGAACTTGCGCTGCGTGGCGTGCCTCTGCTTGCAGGCTTGATTTCGCTCGTGCTGTTTTGGCGAGTCGCGCGTGCTTATCTGTCGGAATCGACGGTGCCATTGGCCGTCGCGCTTTTCGCCCTGAGTCCGGGCATCATTCACTATGCCTCGGAGGCGAAGCAGTACTCGCTCGACGTTGTCGTAACCCTTGTGCTGTTGTGGGCCGCCGCAAAGTTGGCCGATCCGACGCCAAGCCCGGCTCGTTTGCTGAAGTTCTCTCTGCTGGGCGCGATTGCCGTCTGGTTTTCGCATCCTGCCGTCTTCGTGCTGGCCGGAATCGCAGTCACTCTCATCGCTGCCACTCTGCTTGAGAGAAATTGGAAACGACTGCGCGGGTTCGCCCTGATGACGCTGGCGTGGGCCGGCAGTTTCGCTCTGAACTATTTTGTTTTCCTTCGTCCGCTGGGCGCCGACGCTGCGCTCCTCGAATATTGGCGCCAAGGCTTCCCGCCGCACTCAATCGCATCTCTTCAAAATGCCGCCTGGATTGTCGACAGCCTGTTCAGGATGTTCGAAGATCCGGCGGGACTCTGGGCTTTTCTCGGGGTGGCTCTGTTCGGCGCTGGATGTATCAGTCTGATTCGGAGGAGCCGCATCGCATTCTTCCTTCTGATTGCTCCGCTGGGATTCGCGCTGCTGGCAGCTCTGTTGCACCGCTATCCCTTCAGTGGACGGCTGCTCCTGTTTCTTGTTCCGATCTTGCTGATTGTGATCGCCGAAGGCACGGCATGGCTGGCCGGCCGATGGCCACGATCTTCCACGGCAGGCCTTTCTCATGCGTGGTATGCCCTTTTGATCGTCGCGTTGCTGGCCAGGCCGGTCATCGCCGATGGGCGCGAGGCCGTCCACCCTGCACGCCCAGACGATCTCAAACCCGTCATTCGCTACGTGCTATCGCACCGGGAACCCGGCGACGTCTGGTTTGTCTACCACTACGCCCGATATCAATACTGGTATTACACCGAGCTATACCGAATCTCGCCGGCTGAGTTGCGGATTGGCCGTGATTGCGACACCGACGTTTCCTGCTATGCCGCGGACCTGGATCAATTGCGCGGCCATGGCCGCGTCTGGGTTGTCTTCTCGCATATATGGACGGGAAGCGGATTGAATGAAGAAGATTTCGCCGTCCAGCATCTCGATCACATGGGAAAGCGGCTGGATCGATTTTCCGCCACCGGCGCGCGAGCGTACTTATACGACCTGAGCGAGACGCCGGATAAGCCTTTACAGCCGGGTGAAAACGAGTAGTTTTACGCCTCCAGCGGTCCTCGCTTGCGGGCGCCCATCGCGGGTTCCAGTCTGACCTTGACTTCTTCGCCTACGCCAGCTTGCGAGCGAACTCCATGTCGCGCCGCATGTCTTCATCCACGTCGCCTTCTTTTTCATATTCCACGGCAACGAGTCCGCCGAAATTCTGACGATGTAGTTCTTTCATCACTTCCGGAATTTTCGCGATTCCCCTTCCCAGCAGCACATTCACTTCTCCGTCGACGGCCTGAATATCTTTGAGATGCACCAGCTTCAAACGCGGCCCCAGCTTGCGAACCGCGTCCACCGGATCATGCCCGCAGGATGCGAAGTGTCCTACATCGGCGGTCGCGCCGACGGTAGGCGAAAGTCCCTTGAGCGCGCTCAGCACATCCTCGGGGCTCTCGTAGGCAAACTTCTCGCCTTTGAAATAATGGTTGTGAATTCCGAAACTCAATTTTTCCTGCGTAAGACGTTCGTCGATTCGATTCAGGATGCCGCCGGTGGCGTCGCCCGTAACGTTTCGCGCACCCAGAATCCTGGCGAAGCGAACAGCGTTTTCAAGGTCCGCATCTTCCTTGATCGTCGCCGCGTAATACGACACACAGCGGATGCCAGCCCGATCGAACTTGCCTCGCGCCGAGCGGCACATTTCGTCCGTGGGATGGTTCATCAGCATAAACTCGCCACGGGACATCTCGATTTCCGCGACCTTGAGTGCGTTCAGTTGGACGATCATGTCGTCCATCGAGAGATTGTGATAGCTGTAGGTTCCAATGCCAACGTTAAGCCGTGTCGAAGCGCGCAAGGGAACCGCGGTCGCGGCTAGACCGGCCGCGAGTGTCTTCGCGAAACTCCTTCGAGTGATTAATTTCACTGGCGTCCTCGCACATCGGCTATGGGCCTGATAGAAGCCGTTCTCGGTTTTCCCTGTGTTCCTCTGTGTCCTCTGTGGTTCAAATTGTTTTCTACTTTCCCGGCAGAGGGCGCGGCGTCACATCCGCATTCTCCAGCCCCATCGCCCATTTAATCGCTTCCACCATCATTTGCTGAAATTCCGGCTTGTCCCAGTTCTCCTCCACGTGGCCCAGCGACGTGTAATAGACGCGACCTTTGCCATACATCTTCGCCCAGGTCACCGCGAAATCGCCATCAGTGCGATGAACATTCTTGTTCTTCATGTCGAGCTTGCTCACTTCGAGGCGCATCAGCACGCGCAATTTGTCCCGCGAATAATTTCTCACCTGATAAATTTCATCGCGCAGCACAAACGAACGCGGCCACTGCCGCATGCCGGGAAATGCCGGGTCTTCCACAATAATCGGCGCGTCAAACGTGAGCCACGGATGTTCGTCGTAATAACCGCCGATCATGTCTCCATATTCCGGCCAGTCCACAAAAGTAATCGCCGCGCTATGTACTCCAATAAAACCCTTGCCGTCGTCGTGGATAAACGAAATGAAATCGGCTTTCTGTTGCGCATCCATCTCGAGATCGCCGCCGGTATAAAAGAGTACCGCATCGAAATCGTTGAGATTCTTGGCGTTGTATTCCAGCTTTCTCTTGGTGAGAACTTCGGTGTCGGTGCGCAGGGTCGTGTCCCAGAGCCCGGTCTCTTTCCCCAGCCGCTCGATCGTGGCCATGGCATGGGAAACGGCTTCGTGGCGGTAGCCCTTTTCTTCGCCAATGAACAGGAGATGTTTCCTGGGAGGTGCGGTCTGCGACTGCGCCGCGCAAAGTGTGCCGAGAACAGCCGTCAATCCAACGAGCACGATGCGGTTCATCGCTCTCACTATAGTCTGCCCCGTCGTCTCGCAGATTTGAAATCAGGAATTCAGATCGAAATTCCGACCAGCAACCGATTCAAGCATCCATTTTCCCGAGCCATGCTAGGCCTAAGGCTGGTCATCCTGCTGCGGAATTGCTTCCAGTTGCATCGCCTTGCGGTCGCCTTCGGCAATGTGCAGCGCAGTTCCCTGCGCCTGATAGCTGCGCAAAAAGTCCGGATCGTAGTAGGAGTCGGCGTCCACGCTCTCCCAGGCAAACAGCGTGTAATCGCCGGGCGGAACGCCGCGCAGAGCGAAGCGTCCAGTCTGATCGCTGACCGTTTTCCGATAACGCTCGACGCGCCCGCGAAGACGCGCCTCAGGCACCGCGACAACTACAGCATTCGAGACCGCGTCGCCTTTGTGGTCGGTAACCACGCCCTCGATGACGGCTCCGTTGGCGCTCGCCAGCAGATCGAGTGAAAGCTCGCCGCCGCTGACGTCGATGCCGGAGTCGGTAATGTCGCGCCCTTCCGCCAGGACAGATTTCAGGAACCATCCAGATTGTGAACCTTCGCCTGTGGCGCCCACGGCGTTGATCCGTGCGTCTCCGGCGAACTGCACGTAGTAGTTGCCGGGAGGAACATTCTTCCACTCGAAGCTGCCGTCGGCGGCCACACGCGTGAGCGAGTTAAAGCCGGCTCCGGCTAGAAAAAGGCTCAGCGCATCTTCATCGCCGTCGGCTGGATGCAGAGTCAGAAAAAACTGGCTGCGATCAAGCCTCGCGCTGTTCTGCGAACCCGCTGATTCCAGGCGCAGTCGTCCGCGAATCGATGCGCCAGTCTGCGGGGCGAGGCGCACGCCGTCGACGCTCGACACCACTTGCAGCGATTGCCGCGCCATCATGGGCACAGGCGAGTTCTCGACCGAGGCGAGGATCGTGTACGTACCGGGCGCGACGTCGCGGATCACGAAGCTGCCATCCTTATGCATCTCAGCGCCGCTGAGCACGAGATTGAAATCGTGCGACTGCAGCATGATGGTTGCCGATGACTGCGGCGGCAGATTCACTACCGCTCCACGAATGCTCAGGCTGGGCTCCGGTGCCAGAGAAAAGTTCAGCGGAAAATCATCGCCCGAGTGCAGTTGGATGGGCGAGGCCTGGCTGCGATCGGTGGTGCCGGGGTAATACGTCGGCTGGTACAAGGTCGGCGCCGGCTTGTCGGGCGCACTCGCGTTGCCCGAATTCGGAGTTGACTTGCCCGCCAATTCGATCAGGCTGCTGAAATCGGGCGGCGGATTGACGCAAACGTAGTAATTGCCCGCAGGCAGGCTGGCGATGCGATATTCGCCAAGATCGTTGGTCCGCTCCGATCCGGCCTGTTCCCAGCGGCTGTGTCCCGTGGAAAATGTCCGGCGCATCACCGAGACTTGAGCATTGGCGAATGGATCGCCGTCTTCGTCAGTCACCCGTCCGCGCACAACGGCGGCGGCCTGCAGACGAATCTGCACATCCTTGAGTTCCTGCCCGGGGGCAAAACTCAGGACGCGGCCTACGGCATCGCCACCACTTTTTTCCCTTTCGAGCAATCCAGTGCGCTCGGCGAACAGATGGTAGCGTCCAGGAAGAATGCCTCCGATGTGGAAACTTCCGTCGGCGGCGGTGACGGCTGTGTAGTCTCCGCCCGTGTTCTGGTTCTCGGCGATGAGTTCGATCAGGACCTTCTTCACCGGCTCGCCGTCGGGTTTTTTGATGACGATGCCATCGATCGCCGCGGTGGAAGCGGGTTTGGAAGGAACGGCTGCGGTCTGCGCGGCGGCGCCCGACGCGAGGGCCAGCATGCCGACAACAGGAATCAGTAAGTACGCGGAAAGAGGCTTCATCGCTTCAGGCTGGGGAGCGCAAAACCCGGCCGCGGAGGATCGGCCGACGCTCTCATTCTAACCCGGAAAGACGCCGCGCCCAAGCGAAGTCTTCAAAGTCAATTTTGACCTCCAACCGGGCTTCCAGAGCCCGGTCTGAGCAAGTCCTGCCCCTCTCGCCGCGAACGAACAGCCCGCTAATGGACCGTGTTGTGCACGGTTGCGCTCGTGGTTGACAGGTTGTCCGAAGATGCTGTGGCCGATTCAGTGAGCAGTGTGCCCGCTGGGGCCGTGACCTCCACCGTCAAGCGGATAGTCCATGTGCTGCCCGGCCGCATGACGCTGTTTTCATTGCAGACGACAGGTCCGCTGGCGCCCACGGCCGGGGTTGTGCAGGAACCCAGGTCGGCGGTTCCGGAGAGCTTGAGACTGGAGAAGGTCGCGCCCGGCGGCACTTGTGTGGTCAGCACCTCGTGCACCGCCTTCGCAGAGCTCTGGTTCCAGACCTTGAACGCATAGGTGAGCAATCCACCCGGCACCGTCGGCGTGGGATAGGCAACCGCGTGCAGGTTGAGCCCAGGCCCGCGCAGGCTGAAGGCGTAAAGGTTGCCATCCGTGTCGCCGACGTACAGTACGCCATTCACCACCGAGGGTGAGGAACTCACGGCGCCGCCGGTGTGGTAGCTCCACAGTCCGGCGCCAGTTTCGGCATTCAGCGCATAGATGTACCAGCTGTAGTTGCCCACGTAAACCACCCCGTTGGCCACTGCCGGCGAGTCGCCCACATTGTTGTTGTCGGCGGTGGCATAGCTCCACAGGTTAGCCCCGGTACTGGCATCCAGCGCGTACACGTAGCCGTCGCCCGATCCGACGTAAACGATCCCGTTGTCTATGGCAGGTGAGGACCCCTGCGGGTAGCCTGCGCCAATGTTGTGGCTCCACAGCACGGCGCCAGTGCTGGCGTTCAGTGCGTACACGTTGCCCTGCGTATAGTACGCGCCATTGTCACCCGAGACGACGTAGACCACACCATTGGCCACTGCGGGTGAAGACCACCCCGCGTTGCCGGCGTGGCTCCAGAGCAGGACACCGGTAGTGGCGTTCAGCGCGTACACGTTGTCGTTCGACGAGCTGACATAGACCACTCCGTTGGCCACGGCGGGCGCGCACCACCCCGCATTGCCGATGTTGTAGCTCCAAAGTACAGCACCTGTGCCGGCATTTAATGCGTAGAGATTGCCATCGTCTGAGCCGATATACACAACCCCATTGACGACCGAGGGCGCGGACTCGATGTCGGCGCCGGCGGTGGTTTGGTAGCTCCATAGTTTCGCGCCGGTGCTGGCATTGCGCGCGTACACCACGCCGTTGAGGGAGCCGAAATACACTACTCCATTCGCGATGGCCGCAGTGGGACCGGTACAACAGGTCCCGCTGGCCGTCTGGTAGCTCCAAAGCAGGGCGCCGTTGCTGGCCTTCACGGCGTACCAGACTCCGTTGTCCGCTCCGATATAAACCACTCCATTCGCCACGACGGGCGAGGCATCGGTGCGGCCAACGGGATAGCTCCACTTCATCTGGAGGCCACTCACGTTATTGACGTTCAGCACTGTCTCGTACGGATTCGAACGCTGCATGTTCGCGTTATGGAACTGCGGCCAGTCTGCGGGTGCTTGGCTCAGGCACAGTCCTGCCAGCGCAAGAACTGCGATACCGGTTCGACAGAGATGCTTACGAATCCGCGACCGAGCTTGCAAGTGTTTCGTCATAAATCGCCTCGTGTTTGTTGTTCGCGTGGGAGAATTCCGTCCGCAGAAATTTCCGGACATGCTCTGGACTGTAGACGCTGCCTTTCGGCCGAGATGTGATAAGGGTCACGCGCTGTAATGACCTCTATCACTGCCGAGGGACGCGGAACATCTCAATGCGAAGATCTAGATGCGAACGTCTAATTTAGAAAATACTGGCGATACAGCGTGTCGCGCTGGGCGGGACGGAAGCCGGCGTCGCGGATGATGCGGCGCAACTCTTCTTCGGTGGTGCAGTTCGTCACGCCAGCGGCACGGACTACGTTTTCTTCGAGCATGACTGAGCCTACATCGTTGCCGCCGAAACGCAGGCCCATCTGGCAGACTTTCAGTCCCTGCGTGACCCAGCTGGATTGCACGTTGAGGAAGTTTGAAAGATAAAGGCGCGAGATGGCGAGCACTTTCAAATATTCGACGGCTGTGGCTTCGTCCCAGTGGCGGCCGCCGAGGGCGGTGTGCTGCGGCTGAAAGCTCCAGGGGATGAAGGCAGTAAATCCGCCGGTTTCTTCCTGCAGGTCGTAGAGACGCTGGAAGTGGTTGATGCGGTTTTCGTAATTTTCGCCGACCCCGAACATCATGGTCGCGGTGGTACGCATGCCGATCTGGTGGGCGGTGCGGTGGACGTTGATCCAATCGTCGGTCAGACATTTCAGGCGCGCGATTTTGTAGCGGACTTCGTCGTCGAGAATTTCCGCGCCGCCGCCGGGGATGGAATCGAGCCCGGCATCGCGTAGGCGGAGGATGGTGTCGCGAATGCTCAGGCTGCTGTATTCGGCGATGGCGATGATCTCGGACGCGGAGTAGCAGTGCAGATGAACTCTCGGGAAACGCTCTTTGATGCCGCGCAGCATCTTCTCGTGCCAGTCGATCTTGAGGTCGGGATGCAGACCTCCCTGCATGAGCACGCCGGTGCCGCCGAGTTCGACGGTCTCGCGAATCTTGTCGTAGATGGTGTCGAAGTCGAGGATGTAGCCTTCCTTGGCCGCCGGTCCCTTGAGCGGGCGATAGAACGCGCAGAAGGTGCAGTACTCGGTGCAGAAGTTGGTGTAGTTGATGTTGCGATCGATGATGTAAGTGACGGTGCCTTCGGGATGCAGCTTGCGGCGGACGGCGTCGGCTTCCATGCCAATGCCGATCAGGTCATCGGAGTGGAACATCTGGAGGGCTTGCTGTTTGGTCAGGGACATGAGTCAACGAAACCTGTTTTCATTGTAAAGGAGCTGCGGAAAAAAGTTTGCTGACGGGCGATGTTCGCCGCTTTTTCGGCTGATCCGTTTTGGGAAAAACCAAAGGTTTTCCGGGTACCCCCCCTCCCCCCCATACCTTGAAAGCCGCGCCGGGTGCGGGGTTTGCAAAAATGCTTGACAAAATCTTGAGCGGATTGTAGTTAGGGGTCAAAATCTTGAAAACAAGGGAGTTAAGACCTGTTTCTTGATTTTTCCCGATAGCGCGCTTGCCTCGGCAATTATCTGCTGTTTGAAATTTAGGGTCAAGGTTGGACGTCACATTGGGGTGTGGAAAAGCGGTGACTGATTGCGGCCTCTACCCATTCGTCTATATAAGTTTTTATATACACGCGGCCTGCCGCATGCTAGATTGATCCCGGGACTGAGGCTCGCTCAATGGAGATAGTCTTTTGGGGCGAGTCTAACAGCATCATCCGGGGCTTCCCTGCCGATGTCCGAAGGGATTTTGGTGGCGATCTACAGCGGGTGCAAAACGGTGAGCGGCCACTCGACTCAGGTCCGATGGCACCGGCACTGCCGGGTGTATTCGAGTTGCGAGCCGATGACAAAGACCTTTGGGTATCGAGTGTTTTATCACGTGCGCGATGGGGTGATTTACGTCTTACATTGCTTCACCAAGAAAACCGACAAGACCCCTCAACGCGAAATAGAAATTGGACGAAGGCGCTTGAGCGAATTGAAACAACAACTGGCAAAGAACGAAAAAGCATTGACTTCACGGTCCTTCGGACCGAAATAGGATAAATTCGTATGGGCAAGAATGTGTTCGAGGAGTTGGGATTCTCACACGAAGAAGCGGCTGCTTTGAAACTGAAAACTGATCTACACACCAAGATCGTGAAGTGTGCGGGCCGCTATTCACAACAAGAACTGCAAACGCTATTGAACACTACGCAACCGCGAATAAGTGATCTACTGCGCGGCAAGATGTCGAAATTCAGTCTGGAAATGTTGGTAATTTACGCGGAAAAACTAGGACTACACACGGAAATCAGAACCACATCGCCTAAGAAGCAAGCCCGAGCACGAAGTGCCGCTGCTGGACTTGCGCATTTCGTGCTCTAAGTCAGAAGGTTGGCGGGTTCTATAAAAGGGGATGTCAAGTAAAGACACTTTTCCCTTTCGCAGGGAGGTTTGTTTTTCTTGGCATCCAGCCCCTGCCGGCAGTTTCGATGCAGCTTCGATCGTGTTGTTCCCATCACCACGCATTTCCGGATCGATCTGACGTTCCTTCGGTCTAACGCTGGGCGCCGACAAGCAACTCGGTGGCAACATGGCCAACCATGGTTCTATCTGAGGCTCGCGTCTAGGCGCGGCACTATGGCTTGGTTGGGTTGTCCGAGGGAGCATATGGTGGCCCATGAGACTTGTTCGTCTATCCCGCCCAGGATACTTACCCTCGAACCCGTGCGCGCAGCTCTCCAACCTTCGAACGTCACGGTTACCGCTTCCGGACTTCGCGGTGGTGCGCCGCGCTTATGCTGCTTGTGGCATCAGATGTTCAGTCTCGAACGTCTCTCCTTTCTTCCACAGAATCAGGGCAATCGCTGCCATCTTGCGGGCCAGCGTCAGTCGCGCCATGGCCGGCAGCATTCCGTTGGCGACTCGCATTTCGTAGAACGCGCGAAACGGACCGTCCATCGCGCTCGCCGTCGTGGCGGCGCTCTTGAACACATTCTTCAACTCGTGGCTGTAGTTCCAGTTCAATCCGCGAATGTACACCGGCTTGCGCCGCCGCAGGATTTGCCCATCTTTCTCCACATAGTCAGCGCTGCTGCGCGTCTCCAACCCCAGGCCGCAGTAGGTCCAGAACTGACGCTTGGTGCGAAAGCGATGCGGCGTCTGCACTCGCGCAATCATCACGGCCGCCCGCAGCGGACCGAAGAACGGCATGGAGCGCAGTAACTTCGCAGCCGGATTTTTGTGGCACTCCACCACCACCGCCTGCCTGGCTTCTCGCCGCAAGATCTGCACCGCGTCCAACTCCTGGTACAGCCACTCCGCGCGCCGCCGCTGTCCGCTCTCAGTCAGTCGCGCCAGCCATTCCCCGCGATGCCGTTTCCCGAATGGCTTCTTGCCCGCGCAAGCAATCGCTTGGCTGCGGTACAGCGCTTTGATTCGCCGCATCGCCCGCCCCGTGTCTTCGGTCAGCGCGGTATAACTGGCTACCAGTTGTTGTAAGGTACGCGTGCTCTGCTCTCCGTGATAGACCGGTGACAGCATGCCCCCCCGCAGCAGTTCCGCCAATTTGCGCGCATCGATCTGATCGCTCTTGTTGCCCGACTTCAGCAGTGCATTCTTGCGCGGATTACACACCACCACCCGCGCCACCTCTCGCACCACCACGTCATAGAGCCAAGCTGAGTACGTTCCTTCTTCGAAGGTGACGTGCAGCACTCCACGCAATCCCTTCAGCAGATCTCGCACCGCAGTTGCCTTCGTTGCGATCACCGACTGCATCATCAGTTTGCCTTCGGCATTGAGCACGGCCACGCTGATTGTGCTCTGGTGGACATCCAAGCCAATATACTTCACACTCTCCATGGGTGTTCCTTTCGTTGGCGTAGTTACTGTTGCTCACAGCAACTGCAGCCTACTCCGAAGGGGCGCCCTTTTATATTGCGTGGCCCAGGCTTTCGCTGGAAGCGCAAAGACTGAGGGTGCGCCATCCTTGCGTTTTTTGCAAAGGTGGGACGCGATGCTGGCGACAGCGGACCGGCGGCGATGGAGGGTGTGGCGAGGAAAGCGGATTCCTCACCGGGCTTTCAGCCCGATTCGGAATGACAAAAGTTGGGGTGGGGCAGGGCCAGAGGTGAACCTTCCCTCACTGGCAGGTGGGTGGCGCAGCCTTTCGCTGAAAGCTTAAAAACTATTGGGTGCCCCATCCTTGTGCTTTTTGCAAGGGTGGGAGGCAAATGCTGCTGACGGGGCCGGTTTTGACTGTCCTCGCCTTTGCTACGGAGTGCATCCTCGCGTATCACTGATCTTCGGCGCGGCTGGAAGCCTCGCCCTTTCAAAACATGAGTCAGACGCGGGCTTGCGCCCCGAAAGAATCTATCCAATCTCGAGGTCAAAACCGGATGCTTCCGGCTGCATCGCGTCCCACCCTTTCGCAGAGGACGCGAAAGGATGGGGCACCCGGCTGGCACGCTCGCTGGCGGCATGATGACGGTGGCTGATGCAATGCCTGTTGCGGTGTCGAGGAAAGCAGATTCCTCACCGGGCTTTCAGCCCGATTCGGAATGACAGAAGTTGGGGCGGGGCGGCGTCGCGCATGTTGACTTGCAAGGCGAAGCGAAGTCCCCGCCGACGGCTGCATCGCGTCCCACCTTTCGCAAAGGACGCGAAAGGATGGGGCACCCGCGCCACCCTTTGTTCACGAGGATGCAGAGGATGCAGCCGGAAGGGCGAGGGTGTGAAACCAGGCGCGCGCGGTGGGCGGGTGAGGACGCATTTCGGCGCCGAAGAGATTGTAGCCGGCGGAGTGCAGCCGGTTGGTCACTTCGTCGGAGTTTTCGGGGGAGACTTCGCACCAGATTTTGGGCCGCTCCTGGCGCAACAACTTTTCCGCGCCGAGCAGGACTCTGGCCTCGTGAGTCTCGACGTCGATTTTCAGAACGGAGGGCGGAGGAAAGTAGTCGAGAAGAGAGTCCAGAGTCAGAGAAGCGGTCGGCTGCGTATAGCGCGTGGCGCTGGCCTGCGTCGACCCGACGGCCTCGACCAGATGGTTGGAGGCTCGCGCGCGCTCGGCGACTTCGAGTTTCGAAATGCGGCAGGAATCGGAAACCGAGGCGCAAAGCACCTGCACTTCGGCGGAACGATACTGGCTGCGATCCACCGCCTGTGCCGAGCGCGAAATCAGGCTGGCCAGCCAACAGTCGGGCTCGAGGGCCAGCACGAAGCCGGACTGTCCGGCCAGCGCGGCGGCGCAGAAGCTAAACAGGCCGACGTTCGCCCCAACGTCCCAGACCACCGCACCCGGATGGACGAGTTCTTCCGCCAAGTGGTACAGCAGAGGGTCGACCTGGGACATGCGGGACCAGTAGCGCAGCCCGGCCTCCGGGGTTACGTAAAGCGGCAGCCGGCGGAAGCGATGCGGAAGACGGCGCCGGAACACAACTCCGCGACTGAGGTGCTCCGCAAACTGGCGAATCGGCATGGGGCAATGGCCGCTGGACAATGCGGTCCGGAAAAATAGATTAACAGCTTAAGAGGTCGAGCTGGCGGCGGCGGGAGTGCGGTTTGGGCTCACGCTCTGGGCCGGATTAGACTGAGATCCCTCGCTCCGCCTGAAGTGCGGCTGCGCTCGGGATGACGCCGCAGTGGCAGTTTCACCGTGAGGTCCGATTGACACTGCTTCGTGGCTTACCTAGACTGCCTGTGTAGCGCTTTGCTAGGCCAAAAAGAGGACCATTCATGGGCTGGCTGCAGA
This sequence comes from uncultured Acidobacteriaceae bacterium, assembly GCA_963739125.1. Taxonomy (GTDB): domain Bacteria; phylum Acidobacteriota; class Terriglobia; order Terriglobales; family Acidobacteriaceae; genus Sulfotelmatobacter. Next base: position 500,504 of record CAVTZD010000001.1, read on the forward strand.
ATAAGTTTGAAAAGAATTTCATGATCTCGACGGTTGATTATGTTTTCAACTGGGCGCGGAAGTCGGCGGTTTGGCCGATGACGTTTGGGTTGGCCTGCTGCGCGATCGAGATGATTGCATCGTCGACGGCGCGATTTGATATTGCGCGGTTTGGGTCGGAAGTGTTTCGTCCCAGCCCGCGGCAGAGCGATCTGATGATTGTCGCCGGAACCGTGACGTTGAAGATGGCGCCGGTGGTGAAGCGCATCTACGACCAGATGCCCGACCCGAAGTGGGTGATCTCGATGGGCGCTTGCTCGTCGGTGGGCGGGCCATTCAATACTTATGCGGTGCTGCAGGGCGTGGACAAGATTGTGCCGACGGATGTTTATGTGACCGGATGCCCGCCGCGTCCGGAGAATCTTTTCTATGCGTTGCTCAAGCTGCAGGACAAGATTGATACCATGACGCTGGCGAAAAAGCCGACCGAAGTGCGGCTGGATGCGAATATGGTGGAGAATTTTAAGAGGCAAGTGATGATCGCGCAGACGATGCAGCCGAAATAGTCGTTGGTCGTCGGTCGTCGGTCGTTCAGCCTGTGGCGGCTGAGGGCGCGACTTAAGGCGCTTCGATCACCACGGCCGAAGCCCCTCCCGCCTTTTCGCGATATCATTCGGGCTATGCCCTTCACGAAGTTGACCACCCAACAAGAATTGCCCTCGACCGACACGGTCAAAGAATTTTCCTGCGGCAAGAGGGAGATTTGCATCGCCAACGTTAACGGCACATATTCCGCATTGGATAACATCTGCCTGCACATGGGCGGCCCGCTGGGCGAGGGAACGATCGAGCACGGCAAAGTCGTGTGTCCGTGGCATGGGTGGCAATATGATCCGCAGACCGGCCAAACCACTCATGATGCGAATCTGAAAGTCGCGGTGTATCCGATGAAGATTGAAAATGGCGACGTGATGATTGAGATCTAAGCCGTCGCTCGCGCGAACGGGGCTGAAGCCCCGAAGGATTTTTTCAATGCTTCACGCGGCCCTAAAGCGCCGCTCTTCCACGGCAGCGCAGGCAGTCGTTCAGAAGCGTCGAGATTCGAGCTTTGAGCTTTGAGCTTTGATTCAGCGGACAGCCGAGGGCGGCTGTCTCTACATTGGCTTTTGCGGCGCCGCTTCTTCTAGCCCAGGTAGCGCAGAAACTTTCCGGGCTGATTGTCGTAGCCGGGGAAAACTTCGGCGAGATTTTTGTTGCCCATGTGGCGGGCTACGGCTTCGCCGATCACTTGGCGGAAGTCGGTGGTTAAGGCGAGGTCGCGGCCTTCGTTGAGTTGTGACACGTCGAGGCCGGGCCAGCGGCCGTAGACTTTGCCGCCTTTGACCGGGCCGCCGAGAACGAACATGACGTTGGCATGGCCGTGGTCGGTACCGCGGTTGCCGTTTTCGCGCGCGGTGCGGCCGAACTCGGACATGGTGACGACGACGGTGTTTTCCCCCAAGTCGCCGAGATCGGTCCAGAAGGCGGCGAGCGATTGCGAGAAATCGCTGAGCACGTTGGCGAGCTGGCCTTCGGTCGAGCCTTCGTTGACGTGATTGTCCCAGCCACCGATGTCGGCGAACGCGACCTGCACGCCGAGATTCGCTTTGATGAGTTGCGCGAGCTGGCGCAGGCTGTCGCCGAAACGTCCCTTGGGATAATTCGTGCCGGAGGCGGGCGCGTACTTGCCGGGATCGGCGGCCTTCAGCATTTTCACCGCGTCGAAGGTTTCTTCGCCGGTGCCGTGCAAGATGCTGTCGGACGAGTGATCATACATGGCTTCAAAGGCGCTGGCCGCGGGCGAGGGCCGCGGATTCCTGCCGCCGATGGCGAAGTCATTGATGTTGTTCATGACAACGGCGGGTTCTGCGCCGGTGAGGATGCGCGGCATGGCCGGGCCGAGCGCGATGGCGCGGAAAGGAGATGGCTGCGCGGGGCCTTGATTCGGTGGAACTTGTTTCGGCGGAGCTGGCAGGTTGCGCAGGGAGCGGTTGAGCCATCCGTCTTCGGTGGTCTTCACGCCGGGTGTGCCGGTTTCCATGAAGTCCTGCGCGTCGAAGTGAGAGCGCGTCGAGTCGGGCGATCCAGCGGCGTGCACGATCGCGAGATGGCGCTGCTGCCACAGTGGCTGAAAGGGCGCGAGCGACGGATGCAGGCCGAAGAAGCCATCGAGGTCGATCACCTTTTGGCGCGGAATGTTGATGCTGGGGCGCATGGCGTAATACTGCGGCTCGGCGTGCGGAACGACGATATTCAAGCCGTCGGCCGCGCCGCGCTGAAAAATGACGACCAGGCGCTTGTTGGCTATTCCGGCATCGACGGCGCCGAAAGCGGCGCGGGTCAGGAAGCTGGGCACGGACGCTGTGCCGACGACGGCAAGCGCGCTATTGCGGAGGAAAATGCGACGCGTGATGGACATAAGGGACAGCTCCTAGCTCCTAGCTTCTGCTCTGAGCTACGAGCTAGCCAGCTTCGGTCACAGCTCATAGCTCATGGCTCATCGCTTAGCTCGTGGCTCATTGCTCATTGCTCATTCATCGCCTTTGAAATTCTGGCGAACCGAGCAGCAGGCCGGCGATCATGTCGGCGTTCGGCGGGCGCTGTGCGGGTGACTTGCTCGCGTGTTTCCAGCCTTGCTTCTCGCGCTGTTTCTGATATTCGTCATCCGGCTGATTTGCCTTTGCAGCCTCCGCTGGAGGCGCGAGCTGCGCCAGGATCGAATCATTTGTCTGCTTCGAGACATCAGCAGCGAGCAACTTTGCCTCCATCGTGTTCAGCATCAACGCCGCGTCTTCCGGCTGAGGCGGGACTTCACCGGGGCTTCCGCTCACACTCCCGGCCAGCCGCGCCGCATCAACTTTCACGCCGCGGATTCTGCCGGCAGTCAGTGCGAGGGCGAAGTTCATGCGGTTCAGAAGGGCCGACGAACTCACCCAGGTTTCGGCCTTCATCGAGTAGCCAGTTGGCGGCTGCGCCCCGTAAAGTGGCATGCCCATAGTGTTGAGCTGGCGGGCGAGCGGCATCGCGTCTTCCACATCGGCGCCAGTCGCGCGGACGGCCGACGCTACGAATTCGAACGGAGTTTTCACTTTGGCGCGATAAGTGTCTGCGGCCCAGAACTCGGGTGAGTGAAACAGCGTCCTGAGAACTTCTCGGATGTCACCTTTCTTCTTATGAAAAGTCTTCGCCATGCGGTCAACCAGAGCCGGTGGAGGATCGTCTGAGACGAATCGTTGTGCGAGTTTCAAACAGATGAAATGTGCTGTCTGCGGACTGGTCGCCAGCATGTGCAGCACTTCCCTGCCTTCGTCTTCGCCTTTCGGCTTGATCTTGTGTCCGAGGACGAATTTCGGTCCGGGTTCATGCATGCGCGGATCGTATTTGAAGTCTCCGCCTTGGTTAGGTTTGTCGATGGTCCAGCCGGTAAAAACTTTCGCAACTTCGGTGACGTCGCGCTGAGTGTATCCGCCGTTCACGCTCAGAGTATGGAGTTCGAGGAGTTCGCGGCCGTAATTTTCGTTGAGGCCGCTGTTCTGTCTACGCTTGGCATTCGGATTCGCGTTCGGATTCTGGCGGGGATAACGGTACGGCCCACCCGCGCCGGGATGCGCGGGGATGCCGAGACCCTGCATGGAATCAGGCCCGACGCTCATCCAGTTGTCGAGATAGAACAACATCGCCGGACTCTTGGCCGTGGCGACGAGCAGATCTTCGAACTTGCCTAGAGCGCGCGGGCGGATCACATCCTGCTCGTAGCTGGTGACCAGCACGCGGTCTGCGCCCTTGTTCATGAACACGTTGAAGTGGTTGAACCAGAAATCGGTCATCACTTCCTGAAGCTGGCGCTCGCTGTAGATGGCGCGCAGCAGCTTAGCCTGAACCAGCTCGTCGACGACGACGCTTTCCGGATTGTTCATGGCCAGCAGTGTTTCTTTCTGTTTGGGATCGAGGCCGGTAAGAAATTCCTGTCCCTTGGCGCCGCGCAGGGAATCAGCGAAGGCAAGTTGCTCGTCGGCGGACATGGACATGATTTTCTTGTACCGCTGATCGGGAGGAAGGTCGATGAGCTGCTGCACTTCGAGATCGGCGTAAAGGCGCTGCTCGCGGCGACGCGCTTCAGGGTCGTCGACCGCAGTTTTGGATTCCGCGTTTGCGGACTGCGATCGATCTTCGCTAGTTGCGCGCATGGCGCTCATCGAGCTGTTCATCGAACTCGTCATCGAACCGCTGTCGGAGTTGGCATTGCTGGCCGAGTCTGAGTCGGCTTTCGCGGCGGCGGCGATTTCTTCGGCTGTCTTCGCGGTGTCAGAGGCCGGCGGCAGTTCGGGCCCCAGCTTGGCTGCAGTCGCGACTTGCGGAGCCGCAGCCTCCGCCTTGCGCTCTTTTCTCTCCTGCTTTTCTTCCATGCGCGCGATCTGCACTTGAAACACCGCGCGTTCCGCCGGATCGAAGGGCATGGGCTTTTTGCCGTCCTTAACCTGCCGGATCATCTGATTGTCGGGAAACTCCTCGACCATGTGGCGCGCAGTCATGCGGAGAGTGCGGAATGGCGCGAGGCGGGAGTCAAGCGCTGCATCAGGAATTTTTTCCGGATGCAGTTGCAGATCGATCCAGGCATCGACGCCCATGGCGGCGACCTGCTGAACGTCACCCGGCCGCGGGCCGAAAGTCAGGCGGTTCAAGGCGTGGGCCGCACGCCGTTGCTCGCTGGTTGCCAGTTCATTGGAGCCAGAATCGGCAGGCGTTTGTTTTTTTCGGGCCCGGAGTTGCGGGGCGGCGCAAGCGAGCGTCAGGGCGAGAATCAGGAACGCAGACTTGCCAGGGCTGAATCGCATCACGACTCCCGGAAGGAACTCTCACCCGTCTTGATTATGAACCCGAACGGGCGGAAAAGTTGCTGACGAAGGTGATTCTGGAGGGAGCGGGAAGTGCTTGTCTGACAGAGGGTTCCGAGGCTAACGTCTTGGTGACGATGGGCGGGCCAGGAGAGATGCGCGCCAGATCCCCTTCGGCCAGCTCAGGGCAGGCTCTCACGTCGCCTGAAAAACGGCTCTGTTCGGGATGACTCACGACGGGGAGTGGCGATGACGGCGGAGTGAACTAGGTTAGATACAACTTGCCGCGCGATACTTTATGCTGCAAAGTAGCGGCCAGGTGATCGATATCGGCGGCGGCGATGTTGACAGCCATACCGGCGATGAGCGGACTTCGGCTGCTGCCCACGGCATCGCGGCGCACCTGAATCAGCAGTGCCTGCACGACATTCGGGTCATATTTCTCAGGAGACATGCGCACCAGGTCGCTCAGCGTGCTGCCCACCGAGAGCGGCGCGCGATAGGGACGAGCGCTGGTCATGGCGTCGAACGAATCGGCGAGACCAACGATGCGCACGGCCATGGGCAAATCGTCTTGCACAAGTTTGTCAGGGTAGCCGGAACCGTCGCTGCGCTCGTGGTGCCAGCGCACGGCCTCAGGAATTTTGGGCCAGGGAAACTGCACACTGCTGACGATCTGATGACCGACTGTGGTGTGGTCGGCCATCTCGCGGAACTCTTCGGCGTCGAGCGCGCCCGGCTTGCCGAACAGGCGGCGATCGACGGCGACTTTGCCGATGTCGTGGAGATATCCCGCGCTGCGCAAGGCGGCAACATCGCTCGACTCCATGCCCATGGCCTCGCCGATGGCGGCAGCGTAGCGGCCTACGCGCAGGGAGTGTCCGTGAATGTTGACGTGCTTCACATCAATGGCAGTGGCGAAGGCTTCGAGGGCGTTGTCATAGAAACCATGCAGCGAAGCCATGAGCCGCAGATTTTCGGAAACCCGTTGTGTGATGGTCTGAGTCAGGACATGATTATGGACGGCCAGTGCAACGTAGCTGCACAACAGCTGCAGCGCGTCGAGTTCGCTGTCTTCGTAGAACGCATCGCCGGGACGCTTGCCGAGAGCGATGACGCCGGCCAGTCGTCCGCCGGCCCGCAGCGGAGCGATGCATTTGAACAACTCTGGAGCGACGTTGCCGTTTGAACTGAGGAAGACCGAATACGTCGAGGAGTTCAGAACGATGGGACCGTGCGCGGCGAGTAACGCGTGAACATGTTTCGGGAGGAGAGGAACGAAGGCTGGATCGGGCATCAGGGCGAATCCCTGCGCGGCGACGCAAGTCAGCATGGCGGGCTTGTCGTGAAAGAGGAAGAGCGCACCTTCGCGCGCGCCCGCCGCCTCCATGACCGAAGCCAGCATGAGGCGCGAAGTTTCTGAAAACTCGCGCTCCACCGCCAGCGCCGGGCCAAGTTCAGACAGGGCCTCGACCGTGTGCAGCAGCCGCCGGAAATTGTTGGTCTGAATCGCCACCGACGAAGTGGGAGCCAGATCGCAGAGCAGAATGAGGGTACCATGCGGCAAATAGCGGGCGCGAGGGCGGGTTGTTGGTTAGTTTGATGCGGTGGTGATGAACCGGGAAACATGGTGACGAAGATGATTCCGCCACCGGAGAGCCATGCACGATCGGAAAAAAGGCTCGGTGCTGGTGACGGGCGGGCGAGGATTCATCGGCCGGGCGGTGGGTAAACTTTTACAGCATTCAGGTTACCGGGTGGTTTCGCTGGATCAGTCTTTGGTAGATGGGGAAACAGGTTTACGCGAAGTAGTGGCCGACATTCGCGATGCGGATCACATGCGGCGGGTGTTCGAGGCGGAGCGCATTGGCGGAATTATTCATCTGGCGGCGATGTTGCCGACTGCGGCGCAGCGGGATCCGGTGCAGGCTACGGAAGTGAATGTTGCCGGCAGCCTGCGCGTGCTCGAGATGGCGCGGGAGTTCGAAGCGCGGCGTGTGCTGTATGGCAGTTCGTTGAGCGTTTACGGAACTTGCCCTGCCGAGCATGTTATCTCTGAGACGGACCGGGCCGCGCCGGAGGACCTTTATGGAGCAGCGAAGCTTTATGTGGAGCAACTGGGGGAAACCTATCTTGGACACGGTTCGACATTCATCAGTTTAAGGATCGGACGCACAGTCGGGCGTGGGGCACGGTCGGCGACTTCGGCGTGGAGAAGCCAGATCTTCGAATTGCTCGCGGCCCGGGAGGCGACGGAAATTGCATTGCCCTATGCGAGCGTGGAGAGGATTCTGCTGGTGCATGTCGACGACGTCGCGAAAGCGCTGGTCGCGCTGCTGCAGGCGCCGCATCTTGAACATCGGGTCTACAACGCGCCTTGCGAGTCGGTGGTCGTGGGCGATTTGAAACGCGAAGTGGAGGGATTGAATTCTTATGTGGGCGTCACGCTGGGCGACGCGGAGGCGCGCGGGAATCCGCGCCGGCTCGATTGCAGCCGCTTCCAGCGAGAATTCGGATTGCAGACACTGCCTATCTTCGAGCAGCTGAGATCCGCGGCGGGAAAACAAAACTGCTAGAAGTGCTCGCGTAGTTCAGCGAAGCGGCCGACGATCAGCAGCTTCTGCTGCGGCGGGGCGGGGTTGATCTCTTCGTGTTCGAGAATCCAGGTGTCGCCGTGAGGAACGAAGACGGCGTGCAAGCCGGCGGCCAGCGCGGGATTGATGTCGGATTTCGGGCTGTTTCCGACCATCCAGGTGGAGGCGCGGACAAGATCGTGCTTCTCGATAAGGGTCGCGTAGGCTGCCGCGTCTTTTTCGGCGACGATTTCCGTCGTTGTGAAATATTTTTTCAGGCCTGAGCGCTCGATTTTTCCGGTCTGCTCCGCAAGCGCTCCTTTCGTCATCATGATCAGGCGATGGCGCTCTCTGAGATACTGCAGGGTTTCGGGGACTTCTGGCAGGAGTTCGATGGGATGATCGGCAATGGTGTGCGTGAAGCTGCGAATCTGCTCTTGCAGTTCAGGAGTGACGGGATTCACACTGAGTTGCTCGAAGGTGCGCACCAGAGCGTGCGCAAAGCTGTGCAGGCCGTAGCCGTGCGTTAAGATGCACTCGCGCTCGACATCGTTGAGCACTGCACGGACTTGCTCGGCGGAAAATTCGTGATGATTGAGGAACGAAACGAAGCGGGCGATTGCCTGCTCGAAGTAAATGTTGTTCTCCCAGAGCGTGTCGTCGGCGTCGATGAGGAGGGTTTGGGGGGGCAAGCTGGTTTAGCTTCTAGCTCCTAGCTACTAGCTGGGCAGAATCATTTCTATTTTGCAGGCAAACGCGAATGAGGTTCTAGCGAGTCTTTCCTCGTTCCTTCAGAAGCCGAACGCTCTCGTTATACTTCGCTACCGGCACCAAAACATCTCCGTTCTGCAAATACACCAGTGGCACGAGAGCACCACCCACCCATACGTTGTCGTCGCGAGTTTTTCCCAAGTCTATCTTCAACAACTCACTCGGCGGAATCAGGCGCTGCTCCCTATACTCAGTAAACTCGCCCTTGTACTCGAACGCTCCGTCAATGTTGTTGAGCTGACAAAGAATGTGTTGGCTTTCCTCCCAGCAGCTAAGCCAACTGCCGCGGCGTGGTGCCGGTAATCCTACAGCCGGAGCCCACAAGAACGCAGCGTCGGCACGGACTCCGGCCGGGCGGCCTGGTACTCTGGAGGTCCACCAATACGCCCCGGCAAATGCAATCACCATAAGCAGAACTAGCCCAGCAATTAGGTAGATCGCTTTTTCAAGAAGGGTCATCGGAACTCGCGCAGTAGCTAGTAGCTAGGAGCTAGAAGCTTCTCAAACCCAATCCACGTGCGCTTCGGGGCCGATGATGCCGGCTTTGTGGCCCATGTCGAGGAGGCGGCGGACGGCTTCGCGGCCATCGGGGCCGTAGTCGAGCGTGCGCTCGTTTACGTACATGCCGACGAACTTGTCGGCGGATTGCGTGTCGAGATCGCGGGCAAATTGCATGGCGTAGGACAACGCCTCTTCGCGGTGGTCGAGTCCATACTGGATGCTCTCGCGCAGTGCCGCGGTTACGGACGACATGAGATCGGGGCCGAGTGCGCGGCGAATCGCATTGCCTCCGAGCGGCAAAGGCAGGCCGGTGACTTTCTGCCACCAGCGGCCAAGATCGACGACGCGGTGCAGGCCGGATTTGTCGTAGGTCAGCTGGCCCTCGTGAATGATGAGTCCGGCTTCGTATTTGCCTTCGAGCACCTGCGGAATGATCTGATCAAAGGGAACGACTTCGGTTTCCACACCGGGTGCGAAAAGCTGCAACGCGAGATACGCAGTTGTGAGCGTGCCGGGGACGGCGATGCGCTTGGTCTTGACATCGCTGTGGGAGAACGGGCGAGGAGAAACGATCATGGGGCCGTAGCCCTCGCCTACGCTGCCGCCGCAACCCATCAGCGCGTATTTGTCCTGAATGTAGGGATAGGCGTGGAAGGAAATCGCGGTGAGATCATAGACTCCGTCGCGTGCCTTCTGATTCAGGGTTTCGATATCGCACAACGTGTGAGTGAATTTCAATCCTGGAGTGCGGACTTTGTTCGTGGCCAGGCCGTAGAACATGAACGCGTCGTCGGAGTCAGGGCTATGAGCGATGGTGATGTCGCGCACCTTACCGGGAGGGTTGCTTTCGGGCGCTTTGGTTGTTTCAGAAACTGCCGTCATATGATTTTTGAACTCCCATGAAACTTTTCAGATGCTTCGCCCTCGAAGGCTAAAAGCCGATCCGCTTAGCAAAGGGGGAACAGCAGATTCCTCACCGGCTGACGCCGGTTCGGAATGACAACTTCGAGGGATGGTTCACGCCGCACCTCCTTGCGATGCCGGCGCGACGCGACGCCAGCGAATGGCGATCGCGGCGGCGAACATCACTTTGATGAGTTCCCCGGCGAGAAACCAGTAGAGGCCGAGATAAGCCGCCCTGGCCAGCGAATGCGTGAGGGCATAGAGCCAGGCCAGGCCTCCGGCAAAAAGCAGAATCTCTGCCAGGAATCCAGCGAGGACTGCGCGCGTGAAAGTCTTCGATCCACGCTCGAACAGGTAACCGGCCAGGAACGCGACGAAGGGATAGACCATGAGAAATCCGCCGGTGGGACCGAGCAGTTGCGCAATTCCACCGGGGCCGGTCGGATTGAAAACCGGCATCCCGGCCACACCCGCGGCCAGATAAAGCGCGAGCGCGGCAAATCCGCGGCGGCTTCCAAGCAGCAAGCCAACCACCAGCACGCCGAAGTTCTGCGCCGTCAGCGGAACCGGCGTGAGCGGCATCAACGGAACTGTCACATGCGCGCACAAGGCCACAAACAGGGTCGCGCCCACAACCAGCGCGACCTGACGCGACGCTTCGAGCGCACGCTCCTGAGGAGTGACTAGAATCTGAATCGCCGGTTTGGTCATGACTCGATCTCCAGTTTCGATCTCCAGTTTCATGGAAGACAGTCTCAGCGTTCGCTGCGGTCGGAGTGGCGAGTCGTCTCCGCATGGGGCAGAGCTTCCTCGTGCGACGCCCGCGCCTTCATCAAATTGTGTCGCAGGTGGATGTACAACGCGATCGCCACACACACCACCACCAGGGTGCCGAACCCCAGGATCAGGAACCACCAGATCATCCGCACAGCCGACTAGGATAACAGATGCGGGCGGGCCGAACCGGTTGCGATGCGCGGGTCAACGAATCCGGCACAACTGGAAAAGCAGTCAGCTTGTCTTGGCGGCGCGCTTCTGGCGCATCACTTCCACGCGCTTGATCATGAACTGCAAACGGTCGCGCCCCCACTTAGTGTGGCTCACGACCTTCTCAATGGCCGAAAAGGCGTGCGGGTCGTTCATCTTTTCGCGTAATTCTTTCAGGAAGGGATAGATTTTGGCGAAGATGAGGAACATCTCGCCACTGATTGCCGGTTGCAGAAACAGTTCTTCGTTCAGGACGCCCTGCTGCACGAAGGCTGCGGCCATGCTCCAGTAGCCCAGGACCTGGCGCAGCCAGTTATTCTCCTGCGTGTTCATCGCCCAGAGAACTTTCAAGTAATCGTCGGCGTTTTGCGGGAAAAATTCCCCGCCCCACCAGTTGCGCGCCTTACGCATTTCGGGTTCGCGGCGCAGTTCATAGAGATGAAGAATGAGCTGGGCGTCGGCTGCGGTCGGTTTCTTGGCCATAAAAACTCCTCGGGAAGAATTGAGCGATTTGGTGACCGGGCGATTGAAAATCTCTCAATGACTCAATCGCACAATCACCCAATGTTAAGCTGTCGTTGCAGCGGCTTCGGGTGCTGGCGCGGGCCGCTCGTAGTCGCATTCTTTATTGGGACACGCGATCACCGGGCCAGCTTTCAGATTTTTCTCGACCAGATACTCGCTGCCGCAGCTCGGGCATTTTTCTGCGAGCGGCTTGTGCGCCGAGGTAAACTTGCACTTCGGATAATTGCCGCAGCCGTAAAACGTATTGCCCTTGCGAGCGCGCTTTTCAACGAGATCACCCTCTTTGCAGTCGGGGCACTTCACGCCGATGTAGTTCTGCTTGACATATTTGCATTCGGGATATCCGCTGCAGGCCGTGAATTCGCCGAAGCGGCCGTGACGGATCATCATGTTGCGGCCGCACTTGGGGCAAAGTTCATCGAGTGGAATGTCGGGAACTCTCTTGCCCTGGTCGAGGCGGCGCGTGGTTTTGCAGTCGGGGTATCCCGTGCAAGCCATGAACTGGCCGAAGCGTCCGCGCTTGAGCACCATCACGCGGCCGCAATTTTCGCAGTATTCCTCGGCAGCGCCCGTCTCCTGCATGTCGGCCGAGTCAAGGTCCGGCAGGTTGATGGGATTTTCTTTGGTGAACTTACAAGTGTTGGGATCGTCTTTTTCGTAGGTGCTGCAGGCGTAGAAAGACCCGTGCTTGCCCCACTTGATGACCAGCGGCGCGCCACAGAGTTCGCACTTCTCGTCCGTGGGCTTCTCCATCCGCTTGATGTTCTCCATATGCTTTTCGGCATATTTGAGATCTTTCTGAAATTTCTTATAGAAGTCGGCGAGCGCGTCGGTCCACTTCTCTTTGCCCTCTTCGATCTCGTCGAGTTCTTCTTCCAGACGCGCGGTGTATTGCAGATCGAAAATGTCGCGGAAGTTTTCCACCAGCAGATCGGTGACGACGAGGCCGATTTCCGTGGGCGTGAACTTGCCGCCGATTTTTTGCACGTACTGCCGCTCTTGAATGGTGGTAAGAATCGCAGCGTAGGTCGAGGGGCGACCGATGCCACGCTCTTCGAGTTCTTTGACCAGAGAGGCCTCGTTGAAACGAGGCGGAGGCTCGGTGAAATGCTGCTCGGGCTTCAGCTCTTTGAGCGTGAGTTTTTCTCCCGCTTCGAGTGCGGGAAGCTTGTGCTTCAGTTCTTCGTCTTCTTCGTCCTTGCCTTCTTTCGACTCCTCGTAAACTCTGAGGAAGCCGTCGAACTTGAGCACGGAGCCGGTCACGCGGAACCAGAAAACGTCGCTGCCGCTTTTCGCGTCAATGTCGACGGTGGTCTGGTCGAATACGGCCGGCGTGATCTGTGATGCGACGAAGCGCTGCCAGATCAGCTTGTAAACCTTGAATTCATCTTCTTTCAGATACTGCTTGACGAGGTCAGGATGGCGCGCCGCCGAGCTGGGACGAATGGCCTCGTGCGCTCCCTGGGCTTCTTTCTTCTCTTTATATGTATTCGGCTGCTCGGGCAGATACTGTGGACCATATTCCTTGCCTACATATTCGCGAACTTCCTGGATAGCTTCAGGCGCGACGCGGGTGGAATCGGTACGCATGTAAGTGATGAGGCCGACCGAGCCTTCTTCGCCGAGTTCGACGCCTTCGTACAGGCGCTGCGCGATCATCATGGTGCGCTTCACGCTGAAGCGCAGTTTGCGCGAGGAATCCTGCTGCAGCTTGCTGGTGGTGAACGGAGGCGCGGCATTGCGGCGTCGCTCTTTCTTGTCGACTGACCGGACAACCCAATCGGCCTTTTCGAGGGCGGCGCGAATTTTTTCCGCGTCTTCGCCGTTGGTGACTTCGATCTTTTCCTCGCCTTTGCCAAGGAAGCGCGCGTCGAATGCGGGCGGCTTGCTGGCGGCGAGGTGGGCGTCGATCGTCCAGTATTCTTTTTTCTCGAACGCCTTGATCTCGCGTTCGCGCTCGACGATCAAGCGAAGGGCGACGGTTTGCACACGTCCGGCAGAAAGGCCGCGACGGACTTTATCCCAAAGCAGCGGAGAAACCTGGTAGCCCACCAGACGGTCGAGCACACGGCGGGCCTGTTGCGCATCGACCAGGTTTTGATCAATCGCCCGAGGATGCTCGAACGCAGCCTGCACGGCGCGCTTGGTGATCTCGTTGAAAGTAACGCGCTGGATGCGCGGAGGAGCTTCGGGCTCGCCCTTCTTTGCTTTAGCTTTCTTCTTCTGTGCCTTTTTCTTCTTCGATCCGTTTTCGTCGAGTTCAGTGGCGAGATGGGCGGCGATGGCTTCGCCTTCGCGATCCGGGTCAGGCGCCAGGAAGATGAAATCCGACGACGCCGCCAGCTTTTTCAGCTTGGCGACAACTTTTTCCTTGCCGGGGATGACGATGTAATCGGTCTCGAAGTCGTTGGACGTATCCACGCCCAGCGTGCTCTTGGGCAGATCTTTCACGTGGCCGAGCGAGGCTTCGACAGTAAATCCCTTACCCAGATATTTCTGGATGGTCTTCGCCTTGGCGGGCGATTCGACGATGACTAAACCTTTGGACAATGTTTCCTCAGTTTGGTTGATTTCGTTTTGAAGCTAGCACGAATGTCAAGTGCACAACAAGTTACGGGACGGCAGCCGTTGGCTTTTGGCTGTTGGCTCTTGGCTCTTGGCTAAGACGCTACGCCGCGGAGATATTTCTAATCTTCCCTGCGAGGGCGGACAACATTTTCATAACCCTATCAACCGCCGAACTCAGATCGGCATATTCCTCGTTCTTCAAGAAGCCCAAATCGCGCGACAATAGCAGGTGATAGGAGAGTTCGGCACCAGATCCCATCGCGATCTGAACATATCGGGCCATCTCTCCGTCAGATCGCCTCCCAGAGCCCTCCGCAAGGTTCGCAGGGATCGAGGCCGATGCTCGTCGCAGTTGGCTTGTCAGTCCAAAGCGCCCCTCCTTTGGAAACTCATCTGTGGCCCTGTAGACGTTTAGCGTCAGCCGGTGCGCTTCATGCCAAACGCGGAGATCCTTATAATTCCTCATCGCCGTCCCTCCGTTCGTGCTCTCGCGCTCACCGATTCGAGCCAAGAGCCAATAGCTAAAGGCCAAAAGCTAGATACTCTTCACAAAGTTCTTGCCCGGCATCTGGCGGACCTTGCCGGTCAGCTCCAGCTCGAACAGGGCAGCAAAAATCTCAGAGGACGACATTTCTGTCTCCAGGCGCTCGACCAGTTCATCGATGTGCGTGGTTTCGTCGGCTTTCAGCAGGCCCAGGATTCGCTTTTCGTGGGGAGGAAGGCCCTCATCTGGAAATAGAGATGCCGGCGAGGCGCCGGAAGATTCAAGCGAGGATCGTGGAGTCAACGCAAGTCGTACTTCTGCCGGGAGATCTTCCCAAACATCTTCCCAGGTCGCGACCAGCTTGGCGCCCTGCTTGATGAGCGTGTTCGGTCCCCAGGAATTTTTGTTGGTGACGTTGCCGGGCACGGCAAAAACGTCGCGATTCTGCTCAAGGGCGCAGCGGGCCGTGATGCGTGTGCCGGAATATTCGGCGGCCTCGACTACCAGGACGCCGACAGACATGCCGCTGAGAATGCGGTTGCGGATGGGAAAGTTTTGCGGGGCGGCAAACGTTCCCAGAGGAAATTCGGAGATCAGCGCGCCACCGAGGGCGAGAATCTGCTCCGAGAGCCGCGAGTTTTCTTTGGGATAAATTACGTCGACGCCCGTGCCGAATACGGCGAGCGTCTTGCCTTTGGCCGAGATGGCGCCGCGATGGCTGGCGGTGTCGACGCCGCGGGCCATGCCGCTGATAATCACGAGTCCCTGGGCCGCGAGGTCGCAAGCCAGCCGCTCCGCCATACCAGAACCGTAAGGCGTAGGATGACGGGTTCCGACCATGGCGATGCCGGGCTGGGTGAGGATTTCAGAATTGCCGCGAACATAAAGAATGAGCGGCGGATCATAGATTTCTTTCAGGCGCGGCGGATAGGATGAGTCGTCCATCGAAATCATGGTCACGCCGGCGGCGGAGACGCGTGCGATTTCTTCGCGCGCCAGCTCGGCCGACTTTCCGGTGGCCAGCGACTGCGCAGAAACGGCCTGGATGCCTGTGCCCTCAAGTTCGGTCAGTGAGGCACGAAAGATTGCTTCCACCGAACCGAAATGTTCGACCAGCTTGCGTGATTTCGTAGGGCCGAGGCCCTGGGTAAGCGAGAGCGCGAGCCACTCGGCGAGATGCGTAGTAGCGGGTGCGACGGCGTTTGGCATTCCGACTCCAATCCATTCCAGCGTCAAGCTGACCCACTGCGAAACCGGTGTCAAGGTCATCCGTCACAAAGAGTTTGTTAAAATTGAGGAAAAACATGCGACGTTTACGCATTTCCGCCATTTCCTACCTCAATACCGCCCCACTCATGTGGGATTTTGAGCACGGCGGAACCGGCCGCCGGTTCGACATTTCCTACACTTTGCCGTCGGCTTGCGCCCGCTCGCTGGCGGAAGGAACGGCCGACATTGGAATCATTCCGGCAGCGGCGTATGCCGAGATTCCCGGCCTGCAGGTTTTACCTGACGTCGCCATTGCCTCGCGACGGGCGGTGCGGTCGATTCTGCTGGTGAGCCGCAAGCCGTTCGACGACGTCCGTACCGTCGCGCTCGACACGTCTTCGATGACGTCTGTGGCGCTGACGAAAGTGTTGTTCGAGAAGTGGATGGGCGGGGGAAGAACGTTTACGCCAATGGCGCCCGATGTCGAAAAGATGCTGGCTGGGCACGACGCGGGGCTGCTGATCGGCGATCCGGCGCTAAGGATCGATCGCTCGCGCTATCACACGCTCGATCTCGCCGAGGAGTGGATTCGTTATACGGGTAAGCCGTTCGTGTTTGCTTTTTGGGCGGTGCGGGGCGAGGCGTTGCGCGAAGCTGATCCGGCGGTCGACCTGGCCGCCGAATTTCGTGAATCGCGCGATCATGGCCTGGAACCTTCCAGCATTGATCAGATCGCCCGCGAATGGGCGCCGCGGCTGGGCATCAGCGAAGCCGATGTGCGCACATACTTGACGACGAACATTCACTACCAGCTTGATGCCGGTTGCCTTGAAGGGCTGCGATTGTTCTATGGTTACGCGGCGGAGATCGGCGCGCTGCCGGCCGCGCCGGAACTGCAGTTCGTGGACACGATTAAGGAAGTCGCGCTGTAGAACGCGCGCGGCCCAGTGAACCTTTTTCAACCCATCCCGGATGCAAGCGGCGCAGCCGATACGACGCGGCCGCTGGCGGATCGCATGCGCCCAAAAACGCTCGACGAATACGTCGGGCAGGAACACCTGATCGGCCCGGGCAAGCCGCTGCGCACACAGATTGACCGCGACGACACCGGCTCGCTGATCTTCTGGGGACCTCCGGGCACGGGCAAGACCACGCTGGCGAAAATCATTGCGAAGCTGACCAAGGCGGAGTTCATTGAATTTTCCGCCGTGCTGGCCGGGATCAAAGAGATCAAGCAGGTCATGGCCGACGCCGAACGCGCGCGGCAATACGGTACGCGGACCATCGTATTCATCGACGAGATTCACCGTTTCAATAAGGCCCAGCAAGATGCATTTTTGCCGCACGTTGAGAAAGGCAATATTCGACTGATCGGCGCGACGACAGAAAATCCGTCGTTCGAAATCAATTCGGCGTTACTCTCTCGCTGCCGCGTTTATGTACTCAAGCCGCTCAGCGAAGATCAAGTCGTGCTGCTGCTAAGGCGGGCGCTCAGTGATCGAGAGCACGGCCTCGGCGACAGGAACCTGGCTGCGTCCGACGATGTGCTGAAAAAAATTGCCAGCTACACCAGCGGCGATGCGCGCAGCGCGTATAACGTGCTGGAAGTGGCGGCGGGTCTGGCGGGGGCGGTAGCAGGGTCGGGGAAAGACCCACTTCTCGCAAAAGAGGCGAGAAGTGGGGCACCCTTGTCTGGGACGCACTTGTCTGGGGCGCACTTGTCACCGGGAACATTTGAAATCACCGACGAGATCGTTCGTGATGCGTTACAGAAGCGCGTTCTTCTCTACGACAAGGCTGGCGAAGAACACTACAACTTGATTTCCGCGCTGCACAAGTCGGTGCGCAACAGCGATCCCGATGCGGCGCTGTACTGGCTGGGCCGCATGATCGAAGCGGGAGAAGATCCGCTGTACGTTGCGCGCCGCGTCGTGCGCATGGCCGTGGAAGACATCGGCCTGGCTGATCCGAGTGCGCTCGCGCTGTGCATGGCCGCGCGCGATGCGGTCGACTTTATCGGCATGCCCGAAGGAAATCTGGCGCTGGCGCAAGCCGTTGTGTATCTCTCGGTCGCGCCGAAATCGAACGCACTCTACACCGCCTACGGCGATGTTGTGAAAGATGTCGAGCAAACTGCGGCGGATCCAGTCCCGCTGCACCTGCGCAACGCTCCTACCGGGCTGATGAAGGGGCTCGGCTACGGCCAGGGATACCAGTACGCGCACGATCTGGAAGGCAAAGTCGCCAACATGCAGTGCCTGCCTGACAATCTGCGCGACCGCGTGTACTACCAGCCGACGAGCGAAGGCATTGAAAAGCGCATCCGGGAAAGACTGGAAGAGATCAAGCGGCAGCGTTTGGGACCCGGTGCCGGCGGGCCGGCGGCGCACAAAAAAGAGTCGTAGCGAACCGCAATCTAGCCGAGCCGCGCTCGGTGCTCCTTCAGAATGCAGCGGTCCATCACCACGAAGATTCCCGCTGCTCGGGCTTTCTCGGCTGCCTTCTCGTGGATGACTTCTTCCTGCATCCAGATCGCCGGAACCTTGAGTTGGATGGCCTGATCGACAATTTCTTCCACGAACTCCGGCCGGCGAAAAATGTTTACGATATCGATCTTCTCTGGCGCAATTTTTTGGGAGACATCGAGTAGAGACGCGTAGGCCTTTTCGCCGAGGCATTCTTCAATCTGCGGATTCACAGGGATCACGCGGTATCCATGGCTCTGCATGTAGGCCGAAACGCCGTGACTGGGACGCAGCGGATTGTCGGAAAGTCCGACAACGGCGATGGTTTTGGAACGCTTGAGCAATTCGGCGATGGGATCGGATTGCGGCAAAGAAGGGCTCTCCGTAGTATTCGCGCTGTTGCGTTTCTATTTCTTGGCGGCGGCTTCCAGTTTCTGCTTATACATTTTCGTGGCCAGCTTGCGAATCGTTTCCGAGACTTCTTTGTTGGCAGAAAGATTTTTCAGGTCGGCGACGAGCAGATTTTTCATCAGGCCCAGGCCGAGATCGAGCGGCGTGCGCGGATTCGCGACCAGATTGCGCACCACAATGTAATTCTTCATGAAGCGGCGTTTCAGCGGAATCTGGCGCAGCACGGCCTCCAGCACATTTTTCTGGCTGGCAAATTTTTCCACTTCACCGTCGGAAAGCTTAGGAGCTTCGAGCACGGCGAGCGCGACGACCTTGGTGCCATCGCGAATCAGCAGCGAGCGTTCTTCCTTGTTGCCTTTCAATGCGAGTTGAATGCGGCCTTTGACGTCGAGGTGACTGATTTTTTGCAGCGCGTTTTCGCGCTTGGGCGCAACGGGGACCACAGGCTTCTTGAGAGCGGCGGCGGGCGTTGGTTCAGCCGCAGCAGGCGCCGGAGCTTCCGCGGTTTGGGTCACGGGAAAGTAGTTAGCTCCCAGGAGATCGACCACGCCCCCGATCGCCTGAAACGGCTTCTCACCCTCGGCGGCTATTTCGCCAGAATGTTCGCTGAGGTAGGCGGATACCTCTTCGTCGGGTGCTCCGGCATTGGGTGCTCCCGGGCTGCCTGCGGGTTCCGGCAGATCTGCGAGGGGCTCGGCGGCGGCATCCGGCGAGATTGCCTGAGCGCTTGCCGGAACGCCTTCCTGAATGTTGTCTTGAACCGCGCCGACGATCGCACCTTTTGAGATGGTTAGCTTGCGGAGTTCTTCTACTTCTTCTTTCTTAACGTATGGATTGGAGCGAAGAGCCGCGAGCACTGCGCTCGATGCTTTTACTCGCGGGCTCTTCAACATCACTTCGATCGGCTCGCGCATCGCGGAGGTCGCCAGCTTTACCAGTTCACTCTCCAGCACCGAAGAATTTTCGAGCAGAGGCGGAAGCAAAGCGGGACGAAGATTGTCGAGCGAGATGAAATAGCCGAGCACTTCGCGCGGACTCTGCGGGTTCGAAACGGCCGCCAGGCAGGCCTTTTCGTCCCATCCGGCCAGCGTCATGCGAGCCAGATCACCGAAGACTTTGTTGTGGCGGGCGAGGTGAACCAGAATTTCGATGTTCTCCGCGGGCGGCACCTGCAGAGCGCCGCGCGCGGCAAACTGCATCATGTTCGACGGCAGTTTCAGAGCGCGGATTTGATCGATCATGCTCGGCATGGTTTATGCCTCTACGGTGGCGTCGAATCATTCTGCGAGTCGCTGGCCCGTTGAAAACGGCGCGCCTGCCACCAGAGATTCGAGATCGTTGACGGCCAGTTCCAGGTCTCGCGTAATGCGATTCGTCTTGTGCCGGAGAAATTCGTCCCGCAAAGTTCGATAGTACCAGAGAGTGCCTTCGCGACCTCCGTTGAAGCGTGACCAGATTGACTCCCCGATGGCGCGGTAGTCGCTCAGGATGGAGCGAACGTTATTCAGTTTGTCGGCGGCCGAAACCAGGCGCGTGTCAGTGTCTGCGTGGCGCAGATGGCGGATATAGTTTTCTTTGCGTTCGCGCCACGGCGGTTTAGGTGTGGTATCGGCATCCGTGCAACCTTCGACTACGTTTGCGACCCGCGTACCAAACCGGCGACGAACTTCCCTCAGCATCGGCGCTCCGCCGCAATCTTCGACCACATCATGCAACAGGGCTGCGATGGCTAGATCCTCATCGCCGCCGGCCTCAAGAACCAGTGAAGCCACGCCCATCAGGTGCGCGAGGTAGGGGATCGTCGAAGCCTTGCGCGCCTGCCTGGCATGCTTCTCCGCGGCGAACTGAAAAGCGCGCAGGAAGCGCGGGCCGAGTTTGACCGGCCTCTGCGGTTTCTTTTTCGTCGCCGCTGTCATTATTGCTTCTCTCCGCGCCGCACCAGCAGATACGCACGAATGAACGGCTGCAGATCGCCATCGAGCACACGATCCACGTCGCCGACTTCCGTCTTGGTGCGATGATCCTTGATCATGCGATACGGCTGCAGAACATAAGAACGAATTTGCGATCCAAATTCGATATCGAGCTTGGAGTCTTCAATCTTCTTGGTGGCGGCGCGCTTCTTCTCCATTTCATATTCATAGAGTTTGGAGCGCAACATGCTCATCGCACGCTCGCGGTTCTTGTGCTGCGAGCGCTCGTTCTGGCAGCTGGCAACCAGCCCCGTGGCGATGTGCGTGATGCGCACCGCGGAATCAGTCGTGTTGACGTGTTGCCCGCCCTTACCGCTGGAGCGATACGTGTCGGTGCGAATATCTTCCGGCTTTATGACGATCTCGATGCTGTCGTCGATTTCCGGGGAGACGAAGACGCTGGCAAAAGAAGTATGTCGCCGCTTGGCTTGGTCAAAGGGAGAGATGCGGACGAGGCGGTGCACTCCGATTTCACCCTGCAGAAGTCCGAAGGCGTACTCGCCATTCACGGCGAATGTCGCCGACTTCAGACCAGCTTCTTCGCCTGGCTGGTAGTCGTAGAGGACGGTTTCGAATCCCTGACGCTCGGCCCAGCGCAAATACATGCGCAGAAGCATGTCAGCCCAGTCCTGCGATTCAGTGCCGCCGGCGCCGGGATGGATGGTCACGATGGCGTTGCGCGCATCGTTTTCGCCCGAGAGCAGCGTCTCAGTTTCGAGCTTGTCGAGCAACTCGCGCAGCGCGCCGATTTCGCGTTGCAGGTCGGCGTCGACGTTCTCGCCCTCTTTGGACAAGTCGAAGTAGGCCGCGATGTCATCGCCGCGGCGCGCCAGATCTGCGTCGGTTGAGAGGACGTGCTCCAGCCGTTTTTTTTCGCGCATCACCTGCTGCGACCGCTGTGGGTTCGACCACAAGTTCGGGTCGGCGGCCTGCTTTTCGATTTCGGCTAGCTGCGGACGGACTTTCTCCGCGTCAAAGATACTCCCGGAGTTCGTGGACTTTCTTGCTGAGTTTTTCGTATTCCAGCAGCAACTCTTGATTCATGAGGATGGATCAACCTTTTTGCGGTTTGGTGGAAAATGTGAAGCGCGCGAGCAGCACGCCCACTGAAATTATCGCACACACGTACGCGAACCAGTCGCCGTGGCGGGTATAAAACGTGGTGACGGAAGTAAGCGCATAGGGCGCGGTCAGCGTGAGTCTCTGCTTCCGGGGAATGCGCGCCACGACGCGCCCCAGCGGATCGATCGATGCGGTTACCCCAGTGTCGGCGGCACTCAGCAGCCAGCGCTCGTTTTCGATTGCGCGCATGCGCGTTTGATTCAGATGCTGGGCATACGCGCCGCTGTCGCCGTACCAGCCATCATTCGAAATGTTGACCAGAACCTGCGCCCCCCGATCGGCGAACTGGCGAACTTCGTCGGGGAAAACCGATTCGTAGCAGATGAAGACGCCGATTTTCGTTCCGCCGGCGTCAAACGGCGTTCGCGACAGGCCGTGCGTGAATTCGCCTACTTCTCTGGTAAGACCGCCGGCAAATCCGAACAGGCCGGGGAAAGGCAAGTACTCGCCAAAGGGCACGAGGTGAACCTTGTCGTAGCGTGCGGCCCACTCGCCCTCTGGGCTGATCAACACGGCGGAGTTGAACATCTGAGAGGTTGTTTCGCCGGGGCCCGGTCGCGCTGTCCCGATTGCTCCGGATACGACCCAGGTTTTCGTTTCGCGCGCCATGTCGCTCATGGCGGCACGGAACCGAGCATCGTTGGTAAAGAACGGCGCCGGCGATTCCGGCCACACGATCAAGTCGATTTTGTCTTCTTTGTCTTCTTTGTCGTCTCTGGCTTGGCCAGTGACCACTGCCGCCGGGGGTTGGGTGGGACTCGCTTCAGTGGCCGCCGACTTCAGTGTGAGCTCAGTGAGATCTGTTAAGGTCTGCCGATAATAACCTGGCGTCGTCCAGTTTGCTGAGACGGGGATATTCTGCTGCACGAGCAGCGCGGCACGGTTGGCATGTGACGGCGGAGCTTCGATCAGTTGTCCAGCCTGAAGGACGGCGCCGGCGGCCAGCGCTGCCGTCAGCAGCGCGCCACGCCTTTCGCGGGGGACAAGAAATGCCGCAGCCAGCGCCACATTGACCAGCACAATCTCAAACGAGATGCCGTAGGCGCCCGTCCATTCCGCGATGCGGCACAGAGCAACGTTATCGACTTGCGCCGTTCCCAGCAGATTCCAGGGAAATCCCGTGACACGGGTGCGCGCCAGCTCCACCGCTACCCATAGAAACGGCGCGGTCACGAGCGCACGGCGATAGTCACGCCCGCTTCGCGACAGCAGGCCGATCAGCAAGCCGAATAGTCCGTGATATAGCCCGAGGTAACAGCAAAATAAAAAGAGGACGACCACGGCCGCCGGCGAGTTGAGGCTGCCGTAGTTGCGCATGGTGTCGAGGATCCAGTAGCAGGTTCCGGCGTACCAGAGAATTCCGCAGACATAGGAAAGCAGGAAAGCCTGCGCAGGCGAGGCGGGTTGCAGCCGCACCGAACCGGCGATTTCCAGTTCACCGGCGGGACGCGCGCGCAACAGCGCGACCAACAGCGGAGCGAGCGCAAACCAGGACAGGACGTAAAGGCCGGGGAGAGGAAAGATGAGCACCTGCAACAGGGCCGACAACCCGACCAGCAACCAGGCGCTGAAATGAATTTGCCGCACCCGCAAGGATAGCAAAACAGCAGTGGCCAGGGGCTAGTGGGCAGGGGCCAGTTTTATTTACCGACTTTTGCCGTTAAATTTGATCGAACGAACTCTACGATCTGCGGAGTGACGTAAGGTGGCGGCACGATGCGGAAGATGGGGCGGCCTGCCACCGGCTTCAGGGAAACTTCTTGCCAATTCGATTTCGCCGTTTCGTGCAGAATCAAGGCGTCGGCGCGGTCCAGAAATTCGCGCGCTGAATTCTTGAAATCGGCCGTCGCCGGGTCGAGCACAGTCAGGTATAGATCGGGCCGCAGGAATTTCAAGACGCTGTTTGATTCGACAATCACGTTGGCCGCGCTTTCGATTCTTGCCCGCAACGCGGGCATCGCTTCGGCGAGATGACCTTGCTCGGTGCGAACCCACAGAGCGCTCGCCGCCCCTGCCATCAAGAATCGCGACGTGTCCGATTCTCCTGACCGGTCGTGCTCTTCGGAAATCGCCCAGGAATGATCGGCGGTCGCGCAGTCGCACGCTTCTCCGTTGGCGGAGCAGATGCCGTGCCCATATTGCGTGATCTTTACCGCCGTCCAGGCAAACTCGGGCATCGCGGAAATAAGGCCGGCCACAACGCTGGTCTTGCCCACGCTGCGGGAATGCCCGCCGATGACGATCAGTGCCACGGTTCTTCTCTCTTTTCTCTATTTCTGTTTCCTTATTTCCCTCAGCTTTTTTTCGAGAGGCGTGCCAGCGTCGCCAGTTGCTTCAGATATTGGCGCAGCGGTTGCGCTGGAGTTCCCCAGAAGGCCTGGCCTTTGCCGCGCAAAATCTTCGAGGGTAGAACCCCGCCCTGGCCACCGAGCATAACGCCCTCTCCGATGCGCGCATGTTCGCCGATACCGACCTGGCCGCCGAGAACGACTCCATTTTCGATGACGATGCTTCCCGACAAGCCGGCCTGCGCAGCAATCACTACGTCT
Source organism: uncultured Acidobacteriaceae bacterium (assembly GCA_963739125.1). GTDB lineage: Bacteria > Acidobacteriota > Terriglobia > Terriglobales > Acidobacteriaceae > Sulfotelmatobacter. Next base: position 524,398 of record CAVTZD010000001.1, read on the forward strand.
TCGCCGATCTGGCAGTTGTGGCCGATGTGAACCAGGTTGTCGATCTTGGCCCCGCGGCGGATGCGTGTTTCGTCGAGCGCACCACGATCAATGGTGGTATTGGCGCCGATCTCAACGTCATCTTCGATGACGAGCCGGCCCACCTGCGGAAATTTTTCGTAGCGCCCGGTCTTGCGGTCGCGGACGTAGCCGAAGCCATCGCTGCCCAGCACAGCCCCTGCATGTACGATGACTCGGTCGCCCAGCGAGGTTCCGGGATACATGGTGACGTTGGGATAGATCTCGCACTCGCGGCCAATCTTTACGCCCTCGCCGATCACACAGCCGGCTGCGATCCGCGTGTTTTCGCCGATGTGCGCGCGTTCACTCACAACGGCACGTTCGGAGACGCGGACGCCGGTCTCTAACCGCGCTGACGGGTGGACCACCGCGGTCGAGTGCACGCCTGCTTGCTCCTGACGCTGCGCAAGGGCTGATGGACCCTGTTGCAGGAGCCGTGCCGCCCGTGCAAACGCGAACTTGGGATGGTCGCTGATCAGGAGCGGCTTTTGAGCCGAATCGGCCGCCGCAAACTCTCCTGCAATGACTGAACCCGCGCGAGAGCGCAGCGCGCTGGCGAGATGTTTCTCGTCCTCGACAAACACGAGATCCTCCGGACCGGCGGACCCGATACTGGCAACGCCGCTGAGTTCGACGGCGCCGTCGCCAAGCAGGCGGGCGCCAGTGGCGGCAGCAATCTCTGCGAGCGTGCGCTTCATGGCTCCCAATGTATAGCAGCCGGGCAAGAGGAAGAAAGTGCGCCGACGCCGGCGAAAGGAACGCGGAAAAGGAACGGAAGCAAAAGATTGGGAAAATGCGAAGTGCGGACGAAATCGCATCTACGACAGTTCGCCGCGGCGACCAGTCTACGGAGGAGTGCAGGTTGCAGCACCCTGGCACATCAGAAAAGAACCGCCGCCGCTGCAGGTGGGGTCGCCGGCGCCGCCGGTTAAGGTCCACTTGCCCTCAACAACTCCGTTGCTCAAGGTTCCATTGACGATGGTCGTTCCGTTTGAGGTGCCCGTCAAGTTCCCGTTTAAAGTGAGAGTATTGCCGGGCGGCGATATGGAGCTCACAACGAAGTTCAGTGTGCCGGTGACCTGATCGGTGCCCGTGTTGGTTTGGATGTTGGCAAATCCGCCTTCGACCTCCTGATTGATCCCGTTCACATCGGTTGCGAAGCATTTGCCGGCATTGATGAAGCCGAAGCCAGTCACATCGAGCGGCTCGTTGGTCAGGGCTTGGTTCGGAGTTACCGTAAAAGAGGCCACGAAATCCAGTTTGCTGGCATCGGCCTTGCCGCCGAGAAGCTGCGCCTCCCACTGTCCGCCGGTGACGATTGTGGTCGTGATGGTGTGTTGGATATTGCTGGCGCAACCGCAAACCGCGAATTCCATGGCCAGCAACAAGAGGATTGCAAACTTCTTCATGAACTGTCCTTAAGTCGGGGTCACCACAACGCAACTATGAGAATAGAGAGATGCAGGCAGGGGCGTCAATGGATGCACCCGGGAAAGCATATCTCACCCGGCCCGCCAGTGCGCGGCCGGCCATGCCGGGGGATAGGCCTAGCCATTCTGACGGCCGGGTACCACGATATATATCTTGGTCGATACCATGTGATATACTGCAGTATCGATCAGGAAGGAGCGCCCGATGGGTCACACCGCTAAACTCTTCCGCAATGGCCGCAGCCAAGCCGTCCGCCTGCCGGTTGAATTTCGTTTCGAGGGCTCCGAGGTTTATGTTCGCCGCGATCCCGACACCGGCGATGTCATTCTTTCGCGGCGGCCCGAATCGTGGCAGGACTTCTTCGATCTCGTCGACACGCTCGACATTCCTGACGACTTCATGTCGGAGCGGGACATTAGCCCGCCGCAAAAGCGAAAACTATTCTGATGCCCGTTCGCTATTTGCTGGATACGAATATCGCAAGCTATGCGATCAAGCGAAACGTACCCCAGGTGCGCATGGCCTTGTTGTCGGTTCCAATGCCAGAAGTGGGCGTGTCTGTGGTCACCGAAGCAGAGTTGCGTTTCGGCGTTGCGCGTAAAGGCGTATCGGCAGACCTCAGGTTGGCGGTGCAGGAGTTTCTTCTGCACGTCGAGATTCTACCGTGGGATTCTGCAGCGGCGAAGCTGTACGCTGAATTGCGAAGCGCTCTCGAAGTTTCAGGCACTCCGATTGCCAATTTCGACTTGATGATCGCCGCGCAGGCGCTCGCCGTTGGCGCGACGCTAGTCACCCACGACCGCGTCTTCCGCCGGGTCAAACATTTGAGAATCGAGGACTGGACCAAGCCAAGTTGAAGCGAGCGATCCTAAGCCTGGGCGCGAGGCACGCAGAGCTTGGGGCCAAGTCGCTACTTGATGAAGTACCCCGAGACTCTCCACTGGCCATCTTTGTCGAGCTTGGGAGTGACCGTCTCTATGGCAGATTGCTTGTGCTCAAAGCTGGTGTCGTACTGAATCGCGACATACTGGCCATCGGGCGCTCCGGGCAACGTTTTCGTGAAGGTGGCGGATTTGATACTCCTCGACACGAGTTTGCCGAGTGGAGCACGGGTGGACTGCAGCATCCCCACCCACTGTTCTCTGGTCACTGCGGCTTTAAAAAATTGCGCGGCTCCATCCCAGCTCTCCCCGTACTTGCCCGAGTCGACGAGGGCCAGCCAGGTGTTGGCCGATTGCTCCGCTAGTTGCTCGGGCTTTTGCTGGGCACGGGCTGCCGAAGCGCATAGCAACACGCTGAACAACAGCACAGACACTAACCAGGTTTCAATTCGTGCGATTCTAACTGTCATAAGAACTCTCCCCGTCCAGGTGCATGGTCACAAACACTCGGAGTCCGCCTCGTGCCACCCGAGTCGGCACGCGATCAAAGACTATCTTGAAACCCGGTGTGCTCGAAACAGCTGCCCAGAAACCATCAGGACAATCGCCATACCGATCAGCAGGCCGCTGCTGAACTCGGAAAAGCCACCATGCGTCCAGAGCCTCAGCAGAAGACCTGCCGCCAACGCGATTAGCCCGACCGAGGTAAATTGACGAATCTCGTTTCGACTCACACTGCCTCCATCGCAAACCCTTTCGGCCTCTTTAGAGAACGCTAGCACGCTTGTGCTGGCCTTTCGCGGGCGAGGGCGCCCGCGCCACACGATCCTTGCCAATCCGCCGCTACGCGCCACGTTTCGTCTTCAACTCGGCCAGCAGTTGCTCGATGCGGTCTTCTTTCTCGAGCGCGGCCAGGCGGTCCTCGAGGTTATCGCCGGCGATTTCGGATTTCGCCTGGCTCACCGCTTCGGAGTGCGCCACCTTGCGCTTCATGCGGTCAAAGGCCGCTTGTTTCGAGCCGTCGCCCGACGCCATGCGGGCGTCGCTGGCCTTGCCCACGGCGCGGGCGCGGCGATGCTGCGCGATCAGCAGATCGGCTTTGGCTTGAGCTTCGGTCAGCTTCTGCTCGAGCTGGCGGAGCGCCGACTTCAGGTTCTCGACCTGCGCCTTCTGGTCGGCAACCTGTTGCGTGAAGTTTTCGCTCAGCTCGCGATAACTCTCCACACGCAGCAGTGACGCGCGAGCCAAGTCGTCTTCTTTTTTGTCGACGGCAAGTTCGGCCTTGCGCATCCACTCGGCGACCTTGTCTTCGTTCTCTTTCTGCTTTTTTTCGAGCAGGTGCTGGTCGGCGATGGCAATCGCGACCTGCGTCTTGACCTGCAGAAGCTGGTTCTGCATGTCGAGAATCACCTGCTTGATCATTTTTTCCGGCTCTTCGGCCTTATCGATCAGGTCGTTGAGATTCGCTCGAACCAGTGTTGAAACGCGCTCCAGTAGTGCCATGGTGGACTCCTTTTTTAAATCAGCTTCTAGCGTTTAGCTTCTAGCTCCTAGCTTGTTGCCTTGCTCTCTGGCTTGATGCTGCCGATGAACCCTCGCGCATTCGGGACAGTCGCTTGCATTTCTGCGGAACGACGCGCCGAGCGCGACACCAATGGCCACGCCCACGGCGAGCCACACAGCTATATGTCCGGCCATCACTCCGAATACCGCGCCCAGCGCTGCTCCCAGCGCGATGCCCAATCCAGTATGTTTCGATTTGTTGGTCATACTCTCTCTCCAGCTTTGCCGCGACAGCTTCGCCTTACTTTGCGCCCTCGCTTCGCTCGGGCAGGACCCTTCGACTTCGCTCAGGGCAGGCTCGCGAGTCGCCCGTCCCCACGTGAGCCATGCCCCGAGCAGTTGAGGCGCTATTTACCGTCGACTATTGGCGGCTTCGGCGTCTTGTCGCCGATTTGGCGCACCTTGCCGAGCAACTCTGACAGCGGCATGCCCGAGAGCGTCTCGAACAGGGCCGGCACCTGCGCCGCCATTTTGGTGATGTCGCCGGTGATTTTGTTCATGCCGGAAGCATCGCCGTTGCCGGTGGAAACGATGGTGATCTTGTCGACGTTGGCCAGCGGAGCGGCCAGCGCCCGGATCACCTCCGGCATGGTGGCAAACAGTTTGTCGATCACTGCCGCTTGGTTGTACTCCTGGAAAGCCGCGGCTTTCACGTTCATGGCCTTGGCCTCGGATTCGCCTTTCTTGAAAATAATCTCAGCTTCGGCTTCGCCTTGCGCGCGGATCGATGAAGCGTGCCCCTCGGCTTCGGCGATCAGGCGCTGCTTTTCGGCCGCGGCGAGAGTTTCAATCCGCTGACGCTCGATCTCGGCGCCCTTCAGCACGGTTGCGATCAACTCTTTCTCGCGGCGGTTGATTTCCGCTTCCTGCACCTTGACCTGCTGCTCTTTCTCGATCTGCTGCACCTTCACCTGCTCGGCGATGACCTGCTGCTGCATGATGTTGGTCTGGATGTCATAGGCCTTGTCGGCCTGCGCCTGCTGGCGCTTGGTGACTTCCAGAAATTGCGCCTTCTTCACTTCGAGATCACGCTGCGCTTCGGCTTGCTTGGCCAACGACAGCGTTTCGGCCAGCACGCGCTCCTGATCGGCCTGCGCTTTGGCTACAGCGGATTCCCGAGTCGCGAGCGCGCGCTTGATCGCCGTGTCGCGATCGGCTTCGGCTGCGGCCACGTCGGCATCGCGCTTGATGCGCGCCACATCCGGCCGGCCCATGTTGGTGATGTATTCGTTCTTGTCGCGCACTTCCTTGATGGTGAACGAAATGACTTCCAGCCCCATCTTGTTCATGTCATCGGCGCAGGTGCCGCGCATGCGGTCGGAGACCATCTCGGGCTGCTTCACGATTTCTTCCACCGTGAGCTGGCCGATGATGCCGCGCAGGTGGCCTTCCATCACCAGCCGGATCAGGCCTTCGCGCTCCTGATCGCTCTTGGTGAGGAACTGCTCGGCCGCGGTGCGGATCGACTCATCGTCGGATTTCACCTTGATCTGCGCCACGGCCTCGACTGTGACGGCCACGCCCTGCTTGGTATAGAGGTCCTGCTGCGGAGCCACGTCGAACGACATCAGTTCGAGCGACAGTCCGCGACAAACCTGCACCATGGGCAGCACCAGCGTGCCATGGCCTTTGATGATGCGCGTGCCGCCCAGGCCGTATACGATCAGCGCCTCGTGCGGCCCCGCTTTGCGATAGAGCCTGGCCATTCCGCTCATCAGGAACAGGATGACCATCACTGCCAGGCCAACAAAAATCCAAATCTCCACTACTGTCGAAAGTCCACCGAACATAACTCCTCCTGTTACAAATGCGGTTCTTCGATGAATGCGATTAGAGAATGCGTTCGTCCGTCTGAGCTATGGATCACCGGGGAAGTTGTGTCCACCAACTCGGAATGGGCCGGCGGATTCAGATTGAACTCGATCATGGAATGGTTCCCGTACCACACGAAAACCACCGCGATGTAGGAAACGATCAAGACCAGCCACGAGGAGCTCGGTTTCACAGCGCATACGGCCAACGTGGCAATGGTGAACAGCACCAGCATCACCACCATGATGCCGAGCCCGAGCTCTATGGCGCCTTCGCGCGACGTGTAGCCGTTGGGCTGCCAGTTCGCGTCGAAGTGGACTGCCATCCGCTGCGGCAGTTGATCCCACGCCTGCCAGTAGTTCAGCGCCGTGAGCGGCAGCGCCAGCCACATCACAGCGATCAGCGGTTTGTACCAGTTGCGATTCATGGCAGTTATTCCGTCTCGCCCGACATCTCGCTCCACAAGCGGACGTAGGCAATTCCCTTTTCGTAGCGCGTGACTACGACCTCGGTTCCCTTCGCGACGGCGCTGCCATCTTCGCTGCGCGCTCCGCATACGCGGCGTGTTCCAGCCTGCGAATAAATCAGCTCACCGGTTCCGCCTTCGCGGATCGAAACCGAAAGCGTGCCGAGCACGCCGACCATCTCGAAGTCGGCCGGGTCGAGGCACTCGTCGTCTGAAATCAGAACCCTGCTCAGAAACAGAAAAATGATTCCTCCGCCCACCAGGCCGCTCACCACCGAGAACGTCAGGCCGAAGCCCACCCAGAGCGACGAAAAACGCGTCAACAGATAGCCCGTGCCGCCAAACCACGCCAGGAAGGCCGCAATCGCCGGCGGATTGAATGGCGAGACGGTGGCGTGCTGCGGGTGCGCGCCGCCCGGAGCGTGCCCCGCAGCCGCATGTCCTGCCGCAGGAGCATGCCCTGCACCGGCATGCGCGCCCGACGCGCCTGTTACCGGACCGTGCGCGATTGGCGCCGGCGGACCGACGTGCCCATGAAAGTGCGGCAGATGAAGACGTCCGGTGCGCGCGCCTCCAAAGATGAACGAAAAAAAACTGAAGCAGAAACCGACGGCAAAGCAGATCAAATAGAAATCGGACCAGTCGAGCCTTATCGCTGTCATCGGATTTGCCTCCCTTCACCGGTCGAACGGAGATGGGTGCGGCGCTCGGCCAACTCGGGGCGCAGCGCCTCGAGAAGACGATCCGCCAATCCCGGCGTGTCGAGAATTGCGCCCAGCAGCAGCAAACAGCGCCGCGTATCTTTTTCGCGCGCAGCCTTGATCAGCACGTTGCTGACTTCCGGATCGTTGGCGAAACGCTCCGACCCCTGCAGCAGCCAAACATCGAGCTGACCCTCCGTAGTACGCAGGTCCGAAGTCAGCTCCGCGTGATATCCGTCAGGATCATCGACCAGAAATCCGGGATGCACCTTGAAAAATTTCGCCAGCAGAGCGCGCGACGATTGCGTCATGTGCGGCCGCGATCCGCTTTCTATCTGCGACAAATACGACTGGCTGATCGATGTGGCCTTGGCGCTCCCAGTGGCCCGGCCGCGGCCCTTGCCCAGTTCGTCATGAATGGCGCGCACGAGTTCCAGTTGCGTCATGGGCCGGCCCAGACCGCGCAACGACCCTTCAACCTCGCGCAGGTAGCGGATTTTTTCGCCCAGCTTCATCGAGCACGATCCGTGTTATTTCAAATCGAGATATTTATATCGCAATTTGCAATGTTTGTCAAACAAAACATAACCATTGTTTTCAGCGGCTTATGTCCCTTGAAAACCGGCTCTCGAGGCGGACTGCTCTGTCGACGACAGGAAGCCAAGGCGCGGCGAATTTCTGGACGCTATTTCACCGCGGCCTTTTTCACTGCGGCGTTGGTGTCCACTGGCGGACAGCGGTTTCTAATTGCGGACGCCCTCGCGCGCTCGCCGCCGCGCCCCGAGGCATCCAACCTAGCAGGAACAATCACTTAGCCCGACACGTATTTGGGCTTGAAGCTGCTCTTAGCTCCTTATCCCGGCTGTGCGAGAAAACCGCCAATGACTCTCCAGGATCTGCGAATCGCCATCCGCCATCTGCTGAAGTCCCCCGGATTCACCGCCACCGCCGTGCTGATGCTCGCGCTTGGCATTGGCGCTACGACCGCAATCTTCTCCATCGTAGAAGGCGTGTTGCTGCGGCCGCTGCCATTTCCTCATCCCCAGGAACTGGTGCAGCTCTCCGACATTCTGCAAGGAGCGAATGTGGGCGGGAATGGCGAAGCCGGCGTAACCGCTCCCGACATCAAGGCTTATACGCGGGATACGCACAGCTTCGAGCATCTCGGCGGATACACGCAGACAGGTTTTGAACTCTCCGGAGTGGGTGAGCCCGCGCAGGTGAATACATCGCGGCTGTCGGGCGGCGTGTTTCCCGCACTCGGGGTCGAGCCGCTGATGGGCCGCTTCTTCACGCAGCAGGAGGACGACCAGAGGGAGCAAGTCACTGTGATCAGCTACTCGCTCTGGCAAAACCGGATGCACGGCGACCCGCACGTGCTGGGCACCAAGATTCTGCTGGACCGCAAGCCTTATGTGGTAATCGGAGTGATGCCGCGCAACTTTGAGTTTCCCCTGGTGCCTGGGCACCTGAACCAGAGCGAGCTGTGGATTCCGATGGGCTTGACCCAGGAGGAACTCGGCACGGGTGGAGCGGCCGGGTGGAGCTTCAGCATGGTGGGAAGGCTCAAGCCCGGTATCACCGCGGCGCAGGCGCAGAGCGACGCGGAACGTGTGGCGGAAGAGACGATGCGCAACTATCCCGCCTTTATGGCGAGCCTGCACATTCGCGCCGTGGTTCGTTCGCTGCATGAAGAAACGGTGGAGCAGGCTCGTCAACTGGTGCGCACGTTGTTTCTGGCTATCGTGGTGGTGCTGCTCATCGCTTGCGCCAATCTTGCGGGGTTGCTGCTGGTCCGCGCCATTCGGCGCCGCCGCGAAATCGCGGTGCGACTGGCTCTGGGAGCGCGCGCCGGGGCGCTGCTGCGGCAGGCGATTCTGGAGAGTCTTGTCTTGAGCGTGAGCGGAGGCCTGCTTGGTCTGCTGCTGGCCGCGATGGCCTTGCGGGTGGGCATAAGCTGGTTGCCCGAGACGTTGCCTCGCCTCGATGAGATCGGACTCGACTGGCAGGTAGTGTCGTTCGCGATCATCCTTGCGGTGCTCACCGGCTTGGTCTGCGGGCTGGCTCCGGCGTTCGCCGCGCTAAGGACGAGCGTGAATGAGACTCTCAAGGAAGGCGGACGCACGGGCAGCGGAGGCAGCGGCCACGCACGGCTGCGCTCCGCATTGGTGGTTGGTGAAATCGCCATCGCGCTCGTGCTGCTCGTGGCGTCCGGTTTGCTCTTGCGCAGTTTTGAGAAGATGCGCAGCGTCGATCTCGGCTTCCGCCCGGACCATGTTCTTGCGGCCGCTTACTCGCTGCCTCAGAAGCAATACGCAACTCAACCGACGGTCAATGAATTCAATGACGAATTGATTCGCCGTTTGCAGCAGCTTCCCGGCGTGAAGGCCGTGGGTGTTACGTCATTTCTGCCGGCTTCAGGCAGCAACAGCAACAGCACGTTTGTGGCCGAGGGCTACGTTCCGCCTAAGGGCGCCGGCATGAACCTCGCGACTCCGATGTTGGTGCAGGGCGATTATCTGGAGGCGATGGGAATTCCGTTGCTGAGCGGCCGGTTCTTTACCCCGTCGGACAACGAGAACACGCAATTAGTTGCCATTGTTAGCCACAAACTCGCCGAGCACTACTGGCCGGGCGCTGATCCCATTGGGAAACGGATCCGCATCGGCACGCCGGAGACGCCCACACCCTGGCTCACCATTGTCGGAGAAGTCGCCGATGTGAAAGAGAATTCGCCCGACGCTCCCAACAAGGAACAGTGGTACCAGCCGGTCGAACAGTTCGAAAAATCCGTAGGCTCTCTGGGCTCGCCCACAGATCTGAATGGCAACGGAGGCTTTGTCACTCTGCGCACGGCAATGGAGCCGGAACAGATGGAAAGTGTTCTCCGCGCCACGGTTCGAGCCATTGATCCCCAGTTGCCGCTGACCCAGGTCCAAAGCATGGAGCGCGCGGTTTCCGACAGCGAAGCTCCACGACGTTTCAACACGGCGCTTATTTCCGCCTTCGCGCTTGCAGCAATGCTGCTATCGCTGCTCGGCATCTACAGCGTGATTGCCTTCTCAGCTGTCCTTCGCGAACAGGAGATGGCCATCCGCGTGGCGCTGGGATCGCAACGCTCGGGAATTCTGGGGCTGATCTTCACATCCGCGGCCAAACTTGCGATTGCCGGCTCTGTGATCGGATTGCTGGGCGCGGCGGCCGCTTCGCGTCTGCTGACTTCATTTCTGTTCGGCGTGAGTCCGTTCGATCCGCTGGTACTGACGCTGGCCGCGATCTTCGTGCTGCTATTGGCTATGGTGGCGTCGTTGCTGCCCGCGTTGCGCGCCGCTTCGGTCAGCCCGGTCAAGGCGTTAAGGGCAGACTGATCCATAGGCTGACTGATCCACAACGCGTCGCGCGGGCTTCTGGCGCTGATCTACAATCCAGCTTCGATGCGGGCACGCGGGTCGAGATAGTCGCGCAGGGCGTCGCCGATAAAATTAAAGCTCAGCACGGCCAGCATGACCGCAATCGCGGGAACGACCACTAGATGTGGCGCGTCGAACAGATGGGCGCGGCCGTCGTTGAGCATGGCTCCCCAACTCGCGGTCGGCGGCGGAACTCCCAGACCTAGAAAACTCATGGTGGCTTCGGCGAGAATGGCTCCTGCCATGCCGATGGCGGCCTGCACAATCACGGGTTGAATAATGTTGGGCAGAATGTGGCGCACGATGATGCGCAGATCGCGTGCACCCAGAGCGCGAGCGGCCTCGACAAATTCACGTTCCCGCGCGGCGAGGACCTGCCCGCGCACCAGCCGCGCATAGCCCACCCATCCTCCGAGCGAGAGTGCTACAACCAGATTGAAAATACCTGGGCCGCGGAAAGCGACGAAGGCAATGGCGATCAGAATTCCCGGAAACGACAAGAACGCGTTCATCAGCACGACGTTGACGAACCGGTCGATGGCTCCGCCATAGTAGCCGGCGACCGAGCCAATGAGGAGTCCGAGCGCCAGCGAACTGAGCACGACGCAGCTTCCGACCAGCATTGAGATGCGCGCTCCATAGACCGTGCGCGAGAGAATGTCGCGGCCCAGTTCGTCGGTCCCGAGCCAGTGGGTGCGCGAAGGCGAGTCAAGGCGCGTGGGCAGGCTGATCGCCGCGGGATCCTGCGGGGCAATCCAGGGAGCAAACAGCGCGAGGATCACGAAGACCACGACCAACACCACGCCGGCAGCCGCCAGCGGATTGTGGCGGGCGCTGCGCTTCATCCCGCGCAAGGCCGGCAAGGGATCACGGGACCAGTGGCGGAACGAGATGGCCGTGCTCGACATAGGAAGAATATTAGACGGAAGCGAAGCAGTGGTGCAGTTTGGCTCACGCTCCAGGCCGGATAAGACTGAGATCCCCTCGGCTTCGCTCGGGGCAGGCTCTTCGCTTCGCCTGAAAAACGGCTGCGCTCAGGATGACACCTCGACATAAGAAATCCAAACTGCACCGCTACTCGAAGAGATCAGACCTTGAGGTCGCTGCCGAATTGTGCTCTCATAGGGGAAACGATGTGACCGCGTGGATCTCCGCACGCGCGCCGTAACCTGCAACCTTAGCCTACATTCTAGAGGAGACCATCATGAGCAAAGTTTCGTACATTCCCAAAGATTACAACTCCATCACACCTTACCTGATCATCAAGGGCGCTGCCCAGGCCATTGAGTATTACAAGAAAGTCTTCGGCGCGACCGAAGTGTTTCGCATGAACGGCCCCGACGGCAAAGTCGGCCATGCCGAACTGAAAATCGGCAACTCGCACATCATGCTGGCCGACGAGAATCTCGGCATGGGTCAGGGACACACCAGTGCAACCACGATTGGAGCAAGCCCGGTGAGCCTCTATGTTTACCTTCCCGACGTGGACCGCGTGGTCAAGCAAGCGGTCGCCGAGGGAGCGAAAATTCTGAAGCCGGTCGAGGACCAGTTCTACGGCGACCGCTCCGGCTTCTTTCAAGATCCGTTCGGACATCTCTGGGGCGTCGCCACCCACGTGGAAGACGTTGCGCCCAAGGACATGGAAGAGCGGGCAAAGAAAGCAATGCAGGCAGCTTAGTTTCAACTTAGACGGGAGGCGGGGCGGTCTGTCCCGCCTTTTTACTGTCCATCTGCTGCGGTCTGCGTTTGAGGCCGCGGGCATCGGATTTCATCGAAATCTCTCGCCTCTGTAGACAATGACTGGCGAACCGGCGGCCACAAACGCGCTGTCATGGCGCCGGTGAAGGATATCTGCCAACTGGCGACCGTATAGACTTGCGGCCTCGCCTTCGAAGCCGGCGACAGCGGCGGGCCACACCTGCCAGGGAACATGCGACACGTGATATTCAACCGAACGGCCGCCCGGTTGTGCCGAATATCCCCAGTAGTGTTCGGTGATGAACTGTTCCAGACTGCCTTCGTTCGGACGCATTGGAAGACCGACGGTTTGCGCTGAGAGCCTGCACCAGTTTTTCTTATCCGTCCTTCCGTCAGTTCTTCTATCAGCCCGCCATCGATACTCGAGCGTAGTTCCTGATTCGTGGGTCTCGATGTTGTGCTTCATCGGAAGACATCGGTAGTTCTCGCCGTATAGAAGGCGGGCGGTGGCCGCAATTGCGCGCCGGGGCACAACCTCGGCGATGAATACAACCCCGCGGCGGTCTTCTAACCCGTGGTCTTTGGCTTCGTCTTTGCGGCGGACGTAGAAGCGCAAGTTTACTTCGTCAAAATTGGCGTGAAATGGCACTGGAAAGTGCCCGAACAGTTTGGTGCGGCAGAACCGAAAGCCCACCAGGCTGATGTATGTTTTTCCGCGATATGAATCCAGCGACGTTCCGGACGGAATGTGCTGAGTCAAGAGGGCCGGATCCACCTCGTAGTTCAACATAACGAGGTCGCGCCACTCGGCAGAAAGGAAGACACGCTTTGACTCAGACATGTTGGCCTGGGCGCTTCATTCGCAGGCGCGCCTAGCGCAGGGCCGCCTAGTCGTCGGCGCTGGCTGTGACTTCGGCATTCGCGGGCGAAGGCGCCCGCGCCACACTGACTTCCTGATCTTTGTATTGCAGCTGATACAGCTTGAAGTAGATGCCACGATTCGCCAGTAACTCCTGATGCGTGCCGATTTCGCGCACCTGGCCTTTGTGCATGACAATGATTTTATCGGCGCGCTGGATGGTCGAGAGACGGTGGGCGATGATCAGCGAGGTGCGGCCCTCGACCATGTGGGCAAGCGCGTCGCGGACGCGGAATTCGGTTTCGGTGTCGACGCTCGATGTAGCTTCGTCGAGAATCAGAATCTTAGGCTCGTGGGCGAGAGCTCTAGCAAAAGAGATGAGCTGCTTTTGTCCGGTCGAAAGGGTCGAACCGCGCTCGCGGACTACTTCGTCGAATCCGCTGGGCAGGGCGCGGATGAAGTCGGCGAGATTCACATCTTCGGCGGCCTTGATCACGTGCTCGTCCAGAATGCGGTCAGTGCCGAGGCGGATATTGCCGCCGATGGTGCCGCTGAACAGAAACGGGTCCTGCAGGACGACGCCGAAGCGGCCGCGCAGGTCGTCGAGATCCATCTCTTTGACGTCGACGCCGTCGATGCGCACCGCACCTCTCTGCACGTCGTAGAAACGGAGCAGGAGCGAGATGAGCGTAGTTTTGCCGGCGCCGGTGTGGCCGACGACCGCGACGGTTTCTCCGGGTTCGATGGCGAAGGTGACGTCGCGGAGGACCCAGTCGGGGGTGGGGGCTGCTGTGGTGGAGTTTCCCGGCAAAACCGCCGCCGAGCTTTGCTTATCAAGAGCAGGCTCGGCTGGACGGACGAATGCGTCCGTCCCCACACTAGCGGTGGCGCTGCCAGGCAAGCCGCCCTCATCCGGCACATCGCGGTAGGCGAACCAGACGTGGTCGAACTCGATGCGTCCGGGACCCGACGGTTCCTTCGTCACTGCAGGAGAGACGATCTCCACCGGCGCGTCAAGCAGCTTGAAGATGCGTTCGCTGGCCGCCATGGCGGACTGCAAGATGTTGTATTTCTCGCTGAAATCCATGATGGGGCGGAAGAAACGCTGCGCGTAGGTGGTGAACGCGATCAGCACGCCAAGCGAAGCCGCAGTCGCGACCAGATGGAAGGACACGAGCGTATGGCGGTTGAAGGCGATGGAGACGCTGTTGGCGACGATGCCGCGCATGATGTCCTGGCCGCCGTACCAGAAGACGCAGGCAATCGCGATCGCGGAAAAGAAGTCAACCGCCGGATAGTAGAGAGAGTAGGCCAGGATCGCGTCTTTGTACGCATCCATGTGGGTGCGGTTGATTTCAGAAAACCGTTTGTAGGCCTTGCGCTCGCGGTTGAAAAGCTGCAACACGACCATGCCGCTGACGTGCTCCTGGAGATAGGCGTTGATGCGGGCGATGGCGACGCGAATGCGCCGGTAAGAATCGCGCACCTTGTCGCGGAAAACTTTAGTGGCGAGCACAATCAAGGGCAGCACGGCAAACGTAATGAGCGCCAGCTTCCAGTTCATGCAGAGCATGATGCCCAGAATGCCGGCGAGCACGAAGAAGTCTTCGAAGATCGACACCACGCCGGAGGTGAACATTTCGTTCAGGGCGTCGACGTCGGTAGTGACACGCGTGACCAGGCGGCCGACGGGATTCTTGTCATAGAACGCGACGTGCATGCGCTGCAGGTGACGGAAAATCTGGCTGCGCAGGTCGAACATGATTTTCTGGCCGATCCATTGCATGAAGTACGTTTGCAGGAATTCGAGCAGAAAGCTGAAAATAAGCAGACCAAGGTAGATGGCAGAAATCTGCGCGATGCCGGTCCGCGGATGCGGGCTGAGCCAACTCCACAGGCCCGAAGCTGCGCCTTTCACGGGCGCGAGGTAGCGATCGACGGCGACTTTGATCAGGTACGGCCCGAGCACGTCGGCGAAGGATTTGAGGATGATCGAGCCGATGGCAATCGTTACCTGCCAGCGATAGGGACGCAGGTAGGTGAGCAGCCGCCGCATCAGGCGGCTGTCATACGCTTTGCCTAATATTTCCTCTTCCTGGGCCATTGCTGGTGCGAGTGTCTTATTTCCGTCGAGCTGATTCGGCTGAGCTCATTTCGGCCGAGCGTGCCGATCGAGCATGCCCGAGCGGCCGAAGGGGCTCTGCACAGGGTACCTCAAATAGATGGCCGGGACGGCGGACGCGATGGAAAAGGTTTGCGGTATCCCGGGTGATGGGATAATCAGTTGTGGCTTTGGGAATTTACATTTCGGTGCCCTTTTGCCGGACGAAGTGCAGCTATTGCAACTTCGCGTCTGACGTGTTTTCGCGGACGGTGTTCGAGCGTTATGTGGAACGAGTGTGTGCCGATATTGCCAACGCTTCGCAGACTGGTGTGGCGATGGGCGGACGATTTGAGCACGGTGCCCACAGCGAAGTGGATTCGATTTATCTCGGCGGCGGAACGCCCACGGTGCTCGAAGCCGCGCAGTTGCGCCGAATCTTCGAGGCCGTGCGCGCCCGCTTCGTCGTTTTGCCGGACGCGGAAGTAACGGTCGAGTGCGCTCCGGGAACGCTGACGCCGGAAGTTCTAGACGGTTTGCTCGTCTGCGGCGTGAATCGCGTCAGCCTGGGGGTGCAGTCGTTCATCGATGCGGAGGCAGCTTCGGTGGGACGCCTGCACAACCGTGCGACGGTGCTTGACGAAATCGCGAGACTGCGCAGAGTTGGGATCGAGAATATCAATGTCGATCTGATCGCGGGCCTGCCCCACCAGACCGCGGAAAGCTGGCGCGAATCACTGGAGGAAGCGATCGCGACCGACGCCCCGCATGCGAGCGTCTACATGCTCGAAGTCGACGAGGACTCGCGACTGGGGCGCGAGCTGATCGCCGGGGGAACACGCTATCACGCGCACTTCGTGCCCGACGACGAAGCGACCGCGGATTTCTATCTCGCGGCGTGCGAAAAACTGAACAAGGCGGGTATCGCGCAGTATGAGATTTCGAACTTCAGCTGCCCCGGATTCGAATCGCGGCACAACTTGAAATACTGGACGCGGCAGCCGTATTTCGGGTTTGGCGTGGATGCGCACTCCATGTTGTTGTCTGCTACGCCTGGGATGGAGTCGGTTCGATTTGCGACTGCTGATGTTCTGGAGAGGTACATCGCGGGAGCGCCGCTGCAGAAAACCGAGGTATCTTTGGCGGCAGCGCTAGAAGAGAGCTTCTTTCTCGGCTTGCGTTTGAACCGCGGTGTCGAGCTGCGAGCAATTGCCGCGAACTTCGGCGACGGCGCCGTGAAAGAAGTGGACTCAATCATTGCACAGCTCGGGGCTGACGAATTGCTGCAGCGAGAGGCTCAATGCGTTCGCCTTACTGCGCGCGGGCGGTTGCTCTCCAATGAAGTGTTCCAGGCTTTCCTCGCTCTGGTTCCTGTGCCGGACAAAAGCTAGCGCGACAGGAATCGCTCGAACCCATACTCAGCAACCACGGAGGGGCGGACGCATTCGTCCGCCCAGGCAGCGTCTCGGATTGCTTCGCGCGGACGAATGCGTCCGTGGCTCCATGAGTAGAGATGATTCGCGAGCTACGAATTCACCGGACCATACGGTCGGTTGGCCGGCGCATCGGAACATGTGATTTCTCCAGTATTCATGCGGCGCCATGCGACTCTGCGTTCCGCCTCCGCAGGTAACTTTGTCGCGTCACGGCGCTGTGTTCTAATCGAAATGTCGAGCCGTCCGGGCGAGCGACGGCAAGGCTGCTACACCACCGCCGGAGGTACTTTGGATTTTCAACTCAACGACGAACAACTGCATTTGAAGAAGAGCGTGCGCGAGTTTGCCGAGCGCGAGATCAAGCCGCATGTCATGGAGTGGGACGAAGCCGGCGAATTTCCACTCGCGACCATCAAGGAGTTGGGCAAACTTGGCCTGCTGGGCACGATTTTTCCGCCGGAATATGGCGGCGCGGGCATGGGATACGTGGAGTACGTCACGGCGATTGAAGAACTCTCGCGCGTCGACGGATCGATTGGGATCATCGTGGCAGCGCACACGTCACTGTGCTCGAACCATATTTTTCTCGCGGGCAACGAAGCGCAGAAAAAGAAATATCTGAGCAAGCTGGCCACCGGAGAATTCATTGGCGCGTGGGGGCTGACCGAGCCGTCGTCGGGGTCTGACGCGGGCAGCGCGCGCATGACGGCCGTGCGCCGCGGCAATAATTGGGTGCTGAACGGCACCAAGACTTTCTGCACCAACGGCCACTATGCCGATGTGCTGGTCGTGTTGGCCGTGACCGATCGCACCGCGCACACGCACGGGCTCTCTGCGTTTCTCGTTGAGAAAGATGCGAAGGGATTTCGTCCAGGCAAGAAAGAAAACAAGCTGGGACTGCGGGCCAGCGATACGGCCGAATTGATTTTCGAAGACTGCGTGCTTCCGGCGGAAAATCTCGTGGGCGGCGAGGGTCAGGGATTTCCCGACGCCATGCGCGTGCTCGACGGCGGCCGCATCTCGATTGCGGCGTTGTCGCTGGGCATGGCCGAAGGCGCTTACGAGGCGGCGCTGAAATATTCCAAACAGCGCAAACAGTTCGGCAAAGCGATCAGCGACTTTCAGGCGATCCAGTGGAAGCTGGCTGACATGGCCACGGAGATCGATGCGGCCATGCTGCTCACCATGCGTGCCGCGTCGATGAAAGATGCGGGCATGAAGACCACGCAGGAATCTTCCATGGCTAAGCTCTACGCCAGCGAAGTCGCCGTGAAGTGCGCCAACGAAGGCGTGCAGATTCACGGCGGCTATGGCTTCATCAAGGATTATCCCGCCGAAAAGTTTTACCGTGACGTGAAGCTGTGCACCATCGGCGAAGG
This sequence comes from uncultured Acidobacteriaceae bacterium, assembly GCA_963739125.1. Classification (GTDB taxonomy): domain Bacteria; phylum Acidobacteriota; class Terriglobia; order Terriglobales; family Acidobacteriaceae; genus Sulfotelmatobacter. The sequence goes on from CAVTZD010000001.1 coordinate 542,195, forward strand.
CACCAGCGAGATTCAGCGCATGGTGATTGCAAGACAGTTGTTGAGGGATTAGGAGAGGTAATGAGCGAGGAAGGAAGAAAACCAGAGGAGATTTCAGCTTCCGTTACTCGATACTACGACACGCTCACGGATGAGGAAATAGCTGAAGATCACGCGTGGGGAGAGTTTGCGGCTGCTCAGTTCAGCAAACAGTGATTGCAGGACGTTAATTGAATGAGTGGCCCAATTTCAAGGAGTCTGTGCACTGGCGCACAAACGCCTGGCTAGGTCTTCAAGGGAGCCTTGATGATCCTCGCTCCATCTACGTGGCTCAGCATCCACCATTGCTGAGTCCTGCTCAGCTCTATCCGCAAGAACAGCCACCGCAGCTTTGGGCAGTTGGCACGGTACTAGCGCGGCTGCGTTATCGTAGAAATTTGACACATAGCGCGATGCACTGCCGGCAGGGAATTCGGGCAGCAGAAAAAGGATGGCACCTAGGCGCGTTGTTGCAGGCTCCCGAAAGAAGGCTTCGACTTGGCCGTCGATAACACCACGAGCGTCGGCAGGCGAGAGCATCATGTCGTCTACCACCACCGCCATATTCGGCCGGTCATCCGCGAACTTCTTCAACGCATTGTCCCGGATGACCGTGAAAGGGATCTGAACCGGGCTAGCTGCCCTAGCCTCGCCGTCAACATACTTGCCCAGCGACTTTCTCTCGAGAAATTCCTCTTTTTCCATTTCGCTTTGGAATTCTCCCTCCCAATCGGGGCCCTTGACCTCGACAAAGATTGGTGTGGCCTGTCCAAGCTGCACTAGAAGGTCTCCAGGGAAGCCCGTAGTCGAGGCGGGCTCCCATTCCAAGATTGCGAAGCCCAGGTCGTGCAGAAAACGGCCGGCACGCGCCTCCGCCAGTTCGGCAAACAATTCACGACGGTTCCCGCGGAGTCTATTCAACCGAGGCTGCAATCGACCCTGGCGGTCGTAAAAGCGAAGCGTGTCCTCCATCTCGGCAGCGTACGACTTTGACAGCGTACCGCTCCCGGTGCGTGCCCACCTTGAATTCTGGAAAATGCGCTGGACGTATGGCCCTGCACTACGTGGAAACGACACTGGCATCGGCTCCTCCTTGATTAAGGATAAAGCCGACACCGACAGCCGTCCAGCTCAAGGGGATTCTTTCTGCGTGTGACGTGCTTTACACTGTTCGCTTGGGAACCGCTGCTCTCAATCACGACATGCAGCTATGGATCGACTCGCTGCGCGCTGGCGACGTACGTGCGCTGGCGCGCGCGATTTCTACCGTTGAGAACCACACGCAGGGGTGGTCGGAACTGCTGAAGGCGTTATTTCCGTACAGCGGGCGGGCGCGGGTGATCGGGCTGACGGGTGCGCCGGGAGCGGGGAAGAGCACGCTCGTGGATCAGCTGGCGCGACTTTTCCGGTCGACTCAAAATCCCCACCCTATCGCGCAAAGAGCGCGCGATAAGGATGGGGCATCCGCCACGCGAGCTGTGACACCCAGGAATGACCGATATTCGGTTGGGATCATTGCCGTCGATCCGACCAGCCCTTACACCGGCGGGGCGATTCTGGGCGACCGCATTCGGATGCAGGAGCATTTTTCTGACCCGGGCATTTACATTCGCAGCATGGCCACTCGCGGATCGCTGGGCGGGCTTGCGCGCACGACCGCGGACGTTGCCACCGTGCTCGACGCTTCGGGGCGCGACGTGATCCTGATCGAGACGGTCGGCGTGGGGCAGGATGAAGTCGACATCGTGCGGCTGGCCGACATCACGATTGTGATGCTCGTGCCGGGCATGGGCGACGACGTGCAGACGATCAAGGCGGGCATCATGGAGATTGCCGATATTTTCGTGATCAACAAGAGCGATCACCAGGGCGCGGAGTATGTCGAAAAAGAAATTCGGGCGCTGCAATCGCTCGCGATGCGAAAAGATGGATGGACGCCTCCGATCGTAAAGACGGTCGCGAGCGACGGAACGGGCGTGGCGGAACTGGCGGCGGCGATTGCTTCGTATGAGGATCATCTACAGAAAGAAAATCGGGCGCTAAAAAAGAGCGTCGAGAACTGGCAGGAGAGGCTGGTCGAGATGCTGCGCGACACCATGCTCGAAAAGGCTCGTGCGCAACTTGGGGATGGGAACCTGGCGCGGCTGGCGACGGAAGTGGCGGAGCACAAACGCGATCCGTACACGCTGGTGGAGGAGATTGCGGCGAAGGCAGGAAATATGTAGCCCCGGACGCATTCGTCCGGGCAGGTTTGGGGCAGGCTTTTGTCCGTGGAGGTCTGAGGCGCGCGGAGTTCGTGGCGCGGGCTGAGCGGACGAGTGCGTCCGCACCTCCATGAGCAGGGATTGCGTTCTATGGTTCAGATCGATCATCTCGGGATCGCGGTGAAGTCGCTGGCTTCGGCGAAGGCGATTTATGAAAGGCTCGGACTGACCGTTTCTGCGGAAGAAACCGTCGAGCACGAGCAGGTGCGGGTTGTGATGGTGCCTGTCGGCGAGAGTCGTCTGGAATTGCTGGAAGCGACTTCCCCGGATTCGACGATCGCGAAATTCATCGCCAAGCGCGGAGAAGGATTGCACCATGTCTGTCTGAAGGTGCCGGATCTGGCAGCGGCCGTCGCGCGCCTGGAAAGGGATGGGGTGCGCCTCGTATCGGCAGAGATGAGGACAGGTGCAGGCGGACACCAGTATGTCTTCGTGCATCCCGCGAGCGCCGGCGGCGTGCTGCTGGAGCTGGTACAGAGCTGAAAAGCGCCACGGCCGATTTTCAACGATTGCCGCGGATCAGCTCGCTTTCGATCGACATCGAAAAACGAAATGCTTCTTCTAATCATCGACACTTCAGGCAGGCACGGCAGTGTGGGCCTGGCACATGCCGGACCTGAACCTGACGAAGTTGACATGATCGAAGCCGTGCCTTTGACTGGAGGAACGTTTTCGGCACAGCTGGTGCCGCAGATCGCGGCCCTGCTGAACAGGCACGGTTTCGGAAAGAGCGACATTGCGGCGTTCGTGGTGGTCGCGGGGCCGGGGTCGTTCACCGGGTTGCGCGTGGGACTGGCGGCAACGAAAGCTCTGACGGAGACTTTGCAGAAGCCGATTGTGCCGGTATCGCTGCTGGAGGTCGTCGGGCTCGCCGGTCGCGGTCAAGGGAAGGTTCTCGCGGCACTTGACGCCGGCCGCGGCGAAGTCTACGCGGGGGAATATGAAGTGACCGGCGATATCGCGCAGCTGGTTCGGGAGCGAGTGCTGGCGAAGGATGACTTCCTGTCACTGGCACGAGAATTCGCCGCGGTCACGCCTGACGAAGCATTGGCGGCTGCGACACGGGACGCCGGCATCTCTGTCGAGTTGGTCGCGCAGCCCGACGCGGCGGCAGTCGCACGGCTCGGTTGGCGAAAGCTTCAGGCCGGTCACACTGTTTCGCCGGAGCAATTGGACGCGAACTACATCCGGCGCACCGACGCCGAGATTTTTGCCAAGAGCGGTTCGTAGGTTCGCCTTTGCCATCCAGCGTTGCGGCGGTCGAGTCTCGATGATGAACGCATGGAACCGTATTTGATCCGACCCGCCACTCTTGCCGACATTGCTAACGTCATGCGCCTGGAACGCTCGTGCGCCACGGCCGCTCACTGGACGGAGCAACAATACGGAATGTTGTTCCAGTCTGGCGCGGACATCCCTGAGAGGCTTGTGCTCGTAGCCGATCAAACGGCGGACGCGGCTACGGTGTCGCGAGAACAGACGCCCTGCGCCCTGCTTGCCGGATTCCTGGTGGCAGACCGCGTCGTTGATGACTGGGAGTTGCAAAATATCGTGGTCTCCCCCGAAACGCGCGGACGTGGGCTTGGGATGCGGCTTCTGGAGGCCATGCTGACGCGCGCGAAGGAAACAAACAGTGAGTCGGTGTTTCTCGAGGTCCGGGAGTCAAACACGGCGGCGCGCGCTCTCTACGAAAGAGCCGGGTTCCGCCAGACGGGTAGCCGGAAGTCCTATTATGCCAACCCGCTGGAAGACGCGATCCTGTATGGCCGGAAGCTAGCGTAAGGCCGATTCTCAGATTGAGACATGCACCAGTTTTGGGCATTGAACCGGTTTTGAGGCTATGTTACGTTGAGGCTACAATCCCGGTTTGGAGGTCTGCTGGATGCTGACTTCGAAAGACCAACTCCTCACCAATCACGATGAATTCCGCAGATTGGCCCAGGAACACTCTCAATACTCGAAGCGCCTCGAGACACTCACCCAAAAAAGATACCTGAGCGAAGACGAGAAGCTGGAAGAAGTCCGGCTGAAGAAACTGAAACTGCGGCTCAAAGACCAGATGGAATTGATTGAGCGCGAGTTTCGTCAGCAGTACGGCGTGCACGTAGCGTAAGTTCTGGCCAGTTTCCCGTCATTGGGCCGCGCAGGGAGCAATCTATCTACCGCAGGGCGCAGGCAAGCGCCTTTTTTATTTAGAGTTGCAAGTTCTCACGCCTGGCAGGCGGCGTTCCCGACCCGCTCGACTATAATTGAGCCTCCCATGGTTCGCGATGGCTACTTTTATGCAGTTCCCCTGCTCGCCGCCGGCGTTTTGATCGGATGGTTGACGGCGCCTGCATGGGCGGTGCTGCCGGTACTGCTGGCGCTATTTTTTCTGTGGTTTTTTCGCGATCCGGAGCGCGTCATTCCGAGCGTGCCCGGAGCCGTCGTGTCTCCCGGAGACGGCAAGGTCACCGATGTTTCGCCGGTGACATTGGGCAGCGAGAAGCTGACCAGGGTCAGCATTTTCCTCAGCGTGTTCGACGTGCACGTGAATCGCTCGCCGATTGCAGGCGTGATTCGCGACGTGCGCTACCAGCGCGGACAATACTTGAATGCGATGAATGAGAGGTCCGCGGAACTGAACGAGCAGAATGTCGTAACCGTGGAAGGCGACGGGCAAAAAGTCGTGTTTAAGCAGATCGCAGGGCTGCTGGCTCGGCGGATTGTGTTTACTTCGAAAGTCGGAGACCGCCTGGAGCGTGGACAGCGGGTGGGGCTGATCAAGTTCGGATCTCGAGTAGATGTATTGTTTGACGCTGCGGCGCGCGTGAACGTGAAAGTTGGCGACCGGGTCAAGGGCGGAGCCAGCGTGCTCGCCTACCTGCAGCCTCGGGAAGTAGCTGCCGCCGGAACTGCCTCCGCCGCCGAAAGGGCTGAGTGATGGACCAGGTTGCCCCCAGACCGCGACGCCGGTTGAGCAAGGGGATGTACATCCTGCCATCGCTGTTTACCACGGCGAACATGGCGGCGGGATTCTACGCGATTTTGGAGGTCGTTCACGCTTCCGCGGTAAACCATTGGCACCTGGATAACGCCGCCAAAGCCATTGGGTTTGCCGTGCTGTTTGACGGGCTCGATGGGCGCATCGCGCGCGTGACCGGCACGAGCAGCGATTTCGGGCGGGAACTGGATTCGTTGGCCGACGCGGTGACGTTTGGCGTCGCCCCTGCGATGCTGGCCTGGTGTTGGGGATTCTACCTCATGCCTACGGTCTTGCTGACGGACTGGCACCTCACCTGGAATGTCAAACTGACGCAACTGGGAGCGATTGCCAGTTTCCTTTTCCTGACCGCGGGAGCAAGCCGGCTGGCGCGGTTCAACATTACAAATAATCCCGAGCCGTCGAATCCGGGGCGCCCGGGAAAGAAGTATTTCGTCGGCATGCCGATTCCAGCCGGAGCGGGTGTCATTGCTGCGGTGGTACATTTTGAGAGTGGCGAGCCGCTCGTCTCGTGGTACACGGCACTGACGTGGCTAGCCATGGTGACAACCGTCAGCTACCTGATGGTGAGCACCTGGAGGTTTTACAGTTTCAAAGATATTGATTTTCGCTCCCGGCGGCCGTTTCGACTGATTCTGTTTCTGGCAGTGCTGTTTGCGTCGATCTGGTTCTTCTCCGGGCCAGTGCTTTTTGCGACAGCGCTGCTCTACATGTTCTCGGGAGTTTTCTGGCGCCTGCAATGGATATTTCGCCGGCGCCCGGGAGCTCCACCTCCCACTTACAAAGAGGCTTCGCAGACTTCATGACCGATTCGGCAAAGCCAACGGTGGCACCGCATCCTGCCGCAACGCGGGGGAATCTTTATCGCGCCGCGATTGTGGGCGCGGCCTCGCTCAAGGGAAAGGAAGTTGCCGAGATGCTGAACGAGCGCAACTTTCCGGCGGTTGACGTCCGGCTGCTTGACGATGACGAATCGCTGGGCCAGCTCGAGGCCATGGGCGACGAGATCAGCTTCATCCAGAGCGTGCGGGCCGAGCAGTTCGAGCACGTCGACTTCACCTTTTTTGCCTCGGATGCAGAGTGCACGCGCCAGAACTGGAAACGCGCCCGCGATGCGGGCAGCGCCATCATCGACTTGTCCGGCAGTTTGGAGAACGAACCCGGGGCCAGCGTGCGATCTCCGTGGGTCGAGCGGGAGCGGGCGCAGATCGTGCCTCCGGAATTGCAGCCGGGACCGTGCGTGACCGCGCACCCGGTGGCTGCAACGCTGGCTTTACTGCTGTTGCGGGCGAAGAAGGCGGGCGCGATTCGCCGCGCGGTGGCGACGGTTTTTGAACCTGCCTCCGAGCACGGACAGCGCGGCATGGACGAACTGCATCAGCAGACAGTGAACCTGCTCTCGTTCCAGCCTCTGCCGAAAGATGTGTACGACGCGCAGGTCGCCTTCAACATGGTGGCGCGCTACGGGCAGCGATCGCATCCAGCGCTCGATTCCGTGGAAGCGAAGGTGCTCCGTCATTTCCGGAAGATTGCCGGAGACGATGCTGCGGAGCCCTCCCTGATGCTGCTACAGGCTCCGATTTTTCATGGACATGCCCTCGCGATTTTTCTGGAGATGTCGAACCCGTCGGAAGTAGCAGCGATGGCGCAGGTGTTGGCGGGCGACCACGTGAGCATCCCGGGCCCGGAGGAGGATGCGCCCAGCAACGTTAGTTCGGCAGGGCAGGGGAACATTTTGGTGTGGGTGAAAAACGATCCGGCGCAGCCGAATGGTGTGTGGTTGTGGGCTGCGACCGACAATCTTCGGATCGCGGCCCTCACTGCGGTAGAGTGCGCCGAAAGCATGATGGCGACGCGCCCGACGGGGAAGATTCAATGAGCCGTGGTTGGCCGGCGCTGTCCCTTATGCTGTTGATGAGTTTTGTGGGCGGATGCGGATATCACACGGCGGGTCACTCGGTTCAGCTTCCGCAGGACGTCAAGACCATTGCCGTGCCTGCGTTCAAAAACGAGACGACGACCTACCGCATCGAGCAAATGCTGACCGCTTCAGTGGTGCGCGAATTCGTGACGCGAACGCATTACCGCATTCTCAACGATGCGAGTGAGGACGCCGATGCCACGCTGCGCGGGACGGTGCTTTCCACCTCGGCCTCGCCCCTGGCGTATGACACCGCAACCGGGCGGGCGGCGAGCGTGCTGGTGGTGGTCAGCATGAAAGTTACTCTTACAGATCGGCGAGGCAAGGTGCTTTACCAGAATCCGGCATACTTGTTCCGCGAGCAGTATGAAGTTTCGCAGGACCTACAGAGCTTTTTCGAGGAAGACTCGCCGGCCTTCCGACGCCTGTCGCAGGATTTCGCCCGCACCCTGGTGTCTAACATTCTGGAGGGGTTCTAGGTGATAGAGTTGCGAGAACCGACGACGGTTTTGTAACGACTGACGACGCCTTTCGCATGCGAGCCTTTGCCCAAGCCGACCGTTTCGTCAACGAACTGGAATCGCGCAATCTGCGCGCCGCTTACGTGTTTGTGGGCGATGAGGCATTTTTCCGCAAGCGCTTTCGCGATGCGATCCTTGAGCACATGGTTCCTGCCGATCTGCGCGACTTCAGCCTGTTCGACTTCGACCTGGCGGAAACCGATCTGGCTGAGATTCTCGACCGCGCCCGCACACCTTCGCTGATGGCACCATTTCAGGTCTTCTTCGTACGCGGCGTGAAGAATCTCTTCGGGCGCGGATCGAACGACGAAAAACTGGCGGCGATTGAAGACTACTGCAAGAATCCGAATCCCGACGCACTCCTGGTCTTCGTCGCCGACCACATCAGCATTCCTGCCGACGCGCGCAAGATGGAGATGCAGGATAAAGAACGCTACCAGCGCATCCGCGAAACCATGGGCCAGTATTGCGGCATGGTCGAACTGGCGCGCGTCGAAGAAGGCGAAGCCGTGCGCTGGATTGCCGAATACTGTGCTGGCCGCTGCGTAAAGATGGAGCCCGACGGCGCGCGCGAACTGGTCGACGCGCTGGGCGGCGACATGATGATGATCTCGAACGAACTGGAGAAGCTGATTCTTTACGTCGGCGAGAAGAAGCGGATTACGCTGGGCGACGTCGAGACGATGGTGCTCGCCGCCAAGCAGCGCTCGCTGTATGAACTCACGGACGCGATTTCGAGCCGCGACCGGGTACGCGCGCTGGAAATTCTGGACGCGATGTTGGCGTCGGGCGAAGGCGACGAAGCAGCGATTGGACACATCTACATGCTGGCGAAAACGTTCCGGCAGATGCTGGTGATTCTCGAGCGAAATGTCCGCGACCAGCGCATGCTGTGGGCGGCGTTGTGGCAGGGCTTCCGCGTGCCTCCATTCGCGGCAGATGACATTATCAAGCAGGCGAGACGCTACAAGTCGCGGCGCGAACTGACGCGGGCGATTCGGCTGGTGGCAAAGGCCGATCTGGCCTTGCGGTCGAATCCGGTAAGCAAGCGCATGGTGCTGGAGCGGCTGGTGATGGATTTAACGGCTGAGCCGAAGCTCGAGGCGCCGGGCTGGATGCAAGATCAGTTGCCGGTGTAAGGGTAGCCGTCGGACCTCGGACTTCATCTCAAGACGAACGCCGCCAACAGTAGCAGAAATCATTCAGGAGAGAATAATGGCATCCGTACTTATTACCGGATCGAGCAAGGGAATTGGTTTGGAAACGGCTCTGGCTTTCGGGCGCGCTGGGCACAAGGTCTACGCGACGATGCGCAATCCTTCGAAAGCTCCGGAGCTGGCGCAGACGGCCACGCGGGAAAAACTGCCGATTATGGTCTCGATCATGGATGTGGATTCCGACGAGTCGGTAAGCCAGGGCATTGCGCAAATTCAGAAAGATCATGGGCTGGTGGATGTGCTGGTCAACAATGCCGGCGTCGATCGCGTAGGGGCGGTCGAAGAGGTTCCGCTGGCCGAATTCCGCGCGGCGATGGAGACGAACTATTTCGGCGCGATCCGCTGTATTCAGGCCGTTTTGCCCCAGATGCGGCAGCGGCGCAGCGGCTGCATTATCAACGTGACTTCGGTGGCGGGGCGCGTGGCCAGTCCGCCGATGGCGCCCTACACTGCGTCCAAGTGGGCGTTGGAAGCGCTGAGCGAGGCGTTGGCGGGCGAAGTGAAGGCATTCAACGTTCGCGTGGCGATTGTTGAGCCAGGCATTATTGACACCGCAATGGCGCGGCGCATCGGGGACGGCGCGGCCGATTCGCCGTATCCGCACCGCGCACGTTTCGCGTATTTTTTCTCGACGGCTCTGAAGAATCCTGTCCCTCCTTCGCTGGTGGCGCAGAAGATTCTGGAAATCGCCGAGAGTGGCAGCTGGCAGCTTCGTTATCCGGTGGGGCCCGATGCCGCTCCGCTTTTGCAGCATCGCAGTCAAATCACCGACGAACAGTGGATCGACCAGAGCGCGAGCGACGACGAAACATGGTATCGAAACATGGGCCTCGGCTCACGCCCGAATTCTCCACTGAAGAAGCAGACGGGCTGATCTCAGCGGCTGATGCACGTTTGGAATCGCGCCGATTGTAGGCGGCCTTTGGCGATTCCTCGATGCAAAATCGTTGTCAAGCGGCACTCGCCGTTTTTGCAAGACCTGAGTGGATATCTCGAACCTCCCATGTCTCGCAAAAACAGCGAGACATGGGGCACCCGGGTTTTTCTTTCTCCCTAATTTTTCTCGCCATTTTTCCCGCGGTTTCGCACACCTGGTTTCTTTTGCCTGGCCTTTCCCCGGATTATGAAATAGGGCAGAATGACGACATGATTTCCAGTCTCCGTTGCCTCGGCATTTGCCTGGTTGCCTTGATTGCGCTTGTTATTCCTGCCTCCGGGCAGACGGTTGCCCCGCCGGCGCAGCACAGCGAGCGCCCGGCTCCGCCTACGCGCGATCCCAACACTGCCGGTTACGTCGCGGCTAAGGAATTGCCCGATGGCTCGAATCCACCCGCGAATGCCGACGGAAATTTCATCATCGGGCCTACTCACGTGGTCCCCGCGGACGAGGGCGACCGCGGCTCCATCATCACCAGAGGCATGATTCCCAAAGGCACGGTGATTGAGTTCACCATGAACTCTACGGACAGCAAGATTTATCCCGGCATTGCGCGCGACCCCAATACTTTCGGAACCGTCGATCCTGCTGACCCGGCCAAGCTAATCGTGACCACTAGCCATCCTGCGCCTTACACGCGGAAGGTGGCTGTCTATGTGCCGAAGCAATACGTGGCGGGCAGCGTTGCTCCGTTTATTGTCGGAGCCGACGGGCCAGATGCGCTGCTGTTCGCGACTCTGGATACTTTGATTGCCGAGCATAAGGTCCCGGCGATGATTGCCATTTCGATCGGCAACGGGAGCGGGGATGCTCAGGGCAGCGAGCGCGGACTGGAATACGACACCATGTCGGGAACCTACGCCGAGTTTGTGGAGAAGGAAGTGTTGCCGCTGGTGGAAGCGCGGGCTCACGTGAAACTGACCAAGGATCCCGAGGGCCGGGCGACCATGGGCGGCAGTTCCGGCGGATCGTGCGCGTTGATCATGGCGTGGTATCACCCGGAGCTTTATCACCGCGTGCTGACGTATTCAGGAACGTTTATCAACCAACAGTGGCCCTACAATCCGCAAACGCCGCATGGGGCGTGGGAGTTTCACCAGCATCTGATTCCGGAAAGCGAGGTCAAGCCGATACGAATCTGGATGGAAGTCGGAGACCGGGATCTGTTCAATCCGAACGTGATGCGGGATGGTATGCACGACTGGGTTCTGGCCAACGAGCAGATGGCGAAGGCGCTCGCGGCCAAGGGCTATCACTATCAATTCGTTTTTGCCCGTAACGCCGGACACGTGGACCGCGCGGTCAGACAACAGACACTGGGAGAGGCGATCGAGTATGTCTGGCAGGGGTATTCGGCTACGGGGGGCAAAAGTGAGGCGGCTGATCGTGGGCCGAGCGGGCCTTGTGCACCATGGTCGCCGAATATCGTTGTTGCCAACGGAGTGGGTAGGGGAGTTCTCAGCGGTCTGCTGGCTGACGCGATAGGTCAACAGCAGATTCCTCACCGTTTAAGCGGTTCGGAATGACAACCATCACAGAGCAGTCGCTTCGGAGCGATCATTTCGGCGCAGCTCGCGACTCGGAACTCAGCGCTCACCGCTGACGGCCTACTTCATCGTGGTGACGCGCTTGCTCAGGCGGGACTTGTAGCGCGACGCGGTGTTCTCGTGCAGTGTGCCCTTCTGGATGGCCTTATCCAGCACAGAGACGGTGGAGCGGTAGACCTGCTCGGCGGCAGGCTTGTCGCCCTTTTCAATGGCCTCGCGCAGTTCGCGCAGCTGGCTGCGCAGGCGGGAGGTGTTGGCGCGGTTGCGCGCGGTACGGCGTTCGGTCTGACGGGCGCGCTTCAGCGCCGAAAAATGATTAGCCATGTTGAGTTCGTTACCTTCGTGTGTGCAGCGAGATATTCGGGTGGGTCCGAAGTGCCTATTATAGGGGAGCTTCTCTGGGCCGGTCAAACGGGGCCGGGCGGCTTGTAGGGTGGCGGCTTAAAGGCGCTGTCGAGCTTCGCTCGACTGAACGGACGAATGCGTCCGTCCCTACACGAGCATTTTTCCCCGCATGATCCGTTTTGAACTGAAACGCACACCTGTGAGTGATGGATATGAGTGATGGACTCGACCGGCTGAAGGTTCTCATCGACTCCTCGACGCCCATCGTCGTGATGGAGACGTCGGAGGAAATGCGTGCCGTCAACGTGGTGCGGGCCGCCTGCTCGGATTTAAACATGGCGACGTTCGAGTGGAGCATTGCCGACGGCCTGGTGCGGACCGGGTCGAACTCTCCCGTTACCGGGAGAGCCCGGAGCGATCAAACTGTGGCCCGGGCCCATGCTGCGGGCGCTCTGCCGCAGACTCGACCGGCGCTGAGCCCACGCGGCGGCGAAGCCGACAGACTGGCCGCAGCGATGATGTCGTCCCTCGGGGCGGCAGACAGCGGTGGGGCGAGCGGAGCGCCGAACAGCTCCTCCATCTACAACACGCGCGAACCGGTGCAGGCCCTGGCTAACATGGAATCGATGACCATTGAGGCTGTCTTCATCCTGAAAGATTTTCATCGGCATATGGACGATCCGGTGGTGGTGCGGCGACTTCGGGATGTAGGCCAGAAATTTTCCGCCAACCGGCGGACGGTCGTCATCACTGCGCCGGAAGTCACCGTTCCCGCGGAACTGGCCACTCTGGTGGAGTATTTCGATCTGCCGCTGCCTGATCGTGACCGTCTGCACGAGATTGTGCATGAGACCTTCACCCGGCTGGCGAAAACCTACACGCTGAAACTGCAGCTTGACGATGCGGGTGTGGACGCCATGTCGGCCAACCTGCGCGGCCTCACCGAAGAGGAGGCCGAACGCGCCATTTCGCAGGCTCTGGTTACACGATATGCGCTGTGCCCGGAGACGATCACCGATGTTCTTGAAGCCAAGAAGCAGCTTTTGCGGCATTCGGGCATGCTCGAATTCATTCCGACTATGGATGATATGGCCAGCGTGGGCGGCCTCGAGAACATGAAGCACTGGCTCGGGCAGCGCCGGGGAGCATGGGAAGACGCTGCGCGTGAGTTCGGACTGGAGCCGCCGCGTGGGGTGATCATTCTCGGCGTGCAGGGATGCGGCAAGTCGCTGTGCGCGCGGGCCGTGGCCGGAGAATGGAAACTTCCCCTGGTAAAATTCGACACATCGGCGGTGTACGACAAGTACATTGGCGAGACGGAGAAGCGCATCCGCAAAGTGTTCCAGGTGGCGGAAGGACTGGCACCGTGCGTGCTTTGGATCGATGAGCTGGAAAAAGTTTTTGCCGGGAGTGGGCCGGACTCTGCGTCAACCGATGGCGGCGTTTCGTCGCGGCTGCTGGCGTCGTTTCTCTCGTGGATGCAGGATCGCAAAGCGGCGGTGTTCGTCGCGGCCACGTGCAACAATGTGACCGTCCTGCCGCCGGAATTGATCCGCAAGGGGCGCTTCGATGAGCTGTTCTTCGTCGATCTGCCCAACCAGGCCGAGCGCAAGCAGATTTTCTCGATTCAACTGACGAAGCGGAAACGGAATCCGGCAGAGTTCGATCTGGAAAAAGTTGCCGCGGCCGCGACAGGCTATTCTGGCGCGGAAATCGATGCCGCGGTGCAGGGCGGACTGTACGCGGCGTATTCAGAAAAGAAAGCCTTGACCACGCAGCTGCTGATCGATGCGCTGAAACAGACCGTGCCGCTTTCAACCACACGGGCGGAAGAGATTAACGAGTTGCGGGAGTGGGCGAGAACGCGGGCAGTGGCCGCTTCCGCGACCGATACAGAACCGAATTCGTGAATCGGCCAGCCAGCGCACGTTTCTGTGGGCATTGACTGCCACTCCGCGGCGGGGTTAGGCTTTAACGCAATGGTAGTTGTTCGCCCTGTGCGCACGAACAATCCGGTAATTCCCGTCTCTGAGACTAATCCTGTGTCGTCTGCAAAGTGGAGCAAAGCTATGTCGATTCGCTGCCCAGAGGCCGCCGGACTTCCTTCGGCCCGTCGCGGTCAAAGACCCGCACCCAGATCCGCATGAAGAAGAATATCGGCATCAGTTCGAACATCGAGACGCTGTTCGGCACGCGCGACGAAAATGTGCGGGTGCTGGAAGACGGCCTCAAGATCGCGATCAACCTGCGCTCGAACGCGATCGAACTGGAAGGTGCGGCCCGCGATGTGGCTCGCGCCGAACAGGTCTTCAACGACTACGAGGGCCTGCTGCGTTCCGGCTACAGCTTCAACAACGGTGACCTCAACAGCATGCTGCGTGTCTTGACCTCTGATCCGAATACGACGCTGCGCGGTCTGGCCGACGCCGGGCGGCAGCGCTCGTTCGGCCGCCGCACTGCGCAGCCCAAGAGCAGCAATCAGCGCCGATATCTGGAAGCTATCGAGAAGCACGACATGGTTTTTGGAATCGGCCCGGCGGGCACGGGCAAAACATATCTTGCGGTGGCGATGGCGATTTCGGCGCTCGTGGCCAAGCGCGTGAACCGCATCATTCTGGCTCGGCCTGCGGTAGAGGCGGGTGAGCGGCTCGGGTTTCTGCCGGGGACGCTGCAGGACAAGATCGACCCATACCTGCGGCCTCTCTACGACGCGTTGTATGACATGCTCGATCCCGAGAAAGTGGACCGGTATCTGGAGAAAAATGTCATCGAGATTGCGCCAATTGCATTTATGCGCGGGCGCACACTGAACGACTCGTTCGTCATCCTCGATGAGGCGCAGAACACCACCTCGGAGCAGATGAAGATGTTCGTCACGCGCCTGGGATTCAATTCGAAAGCCGTGATCACCGGTGACGTCACTCAGATCGATTTGCCGAACGCGCGGCGCAGCGGATTGCTCGAAGCGGTCGAGGTTCTGAAGAGCGTAGAGGGGCTGGCCTTCGTCAACTTTGATGAAGGCGACGTGGTGCGCCATCAACTGGTGCAGCGCATCGTTCACGCTTACGACGAGCACAAGGCGCGGATTGCCGACCAGATGCCTCTGCTCACTGAGGGTAAGAACACTGACGCGCCGGAAAAGCGGACAGCAACGGCGAATGGCGAAAAGGCGAGATCCGAGCCGGCAAAGGTCGAGCTTCCGAATGAATAGATTTTCGAGCGGCAGCGGGGCGCTGGGGTCGTGCCTTCCGCTTGCTTTTTCCCGTTAAAACGAATCGGTTGTACGGTTTCGGACGGAGTCACCGTTGGTCATTCTGCAAAGAAGAGTTGCGGGATTGAGCGTGGAAACTCTGGACCGCTTCGTGCTGCGCGCGCGGCGCGCTGCCGGTATCAAGGGCGCGGTGAACGTGCTGGTGACCAGCAGCACGACGGTGCGTTCGTTGAACCGGCGGTTTCGCGACCGTGACAAAGCGACGGATGTGCTGTCGTTTCCGTCATCGCCAATCTCCGTGCCGGATCGCACTGGATCAGAGCGGAAGAGTGAAAAGAGATCTGCGTGGGCTGGCGACATCGCGATTTCAGCCGAGATCGCCGCGAGGAGCGCGGCCTCGCTGCGGCACTCCACCGCCGACGAAGTGAAGATCTTAATCCTGCATGGACTCCTACATCTGGCGGGCTTTGACCATGAGCGCGATAATGGTGAAATGGCGCGCAAGGAACTGAAACTGCGGCAAACCATGGGGCTGCCCACGGGGTTGATCGAACGAGTGCGACCATCTGCGCCGTACTTGGCCCCGCGCCGAAACAGCTCGACGGGCAGGGCGAGTGCCCGGAGACGGTCATGAGTCTCGGCGTCGCACTCACCTTGTTTCTTCTGCTTGGACTGCTCACTCTCACTTCCTACGTGGATCACGTGTACCACGAAATTGGGAAATTTCTCTCTCGCGAGTTCCAGGACAACATCGACGTATTCGAGCAGAAGGTCGAACCGGCGCTGAAGGTGAGCCGTGCGCGCGCTTCGCTCTCCATGGCCGTGCTTACACAGTTGAGCATGGCGGCGATCGCGCTGGTGGTGGGCTTCATCATATTCAGCGATCAGCTCTGGACCATCTACGAGATTCTTCAGGCGACGATCGTCCTGATTCTGATTGTCATCGTGTGCAATCGCTTTCTTCCATTTCTGTTTTTTTCGCGGACGAAGGGCGACTGGCTGATTCGCTGGACAATGATTCTCAAGTTCCTGATCTACCTCGTGCTGCCGGTAACAGTTGTGCTCGGTTTTTTGCAGTCGGTGGCGTCGCTCACGAGTCACAATACGAGCGAACAGCCGGAGAGTTCCACCGAAGCGGTCGACGCCCTGATTGAGGCCGGGCAGGAGGAAGGTATTATTCAGGCGGGCGACCGCGACCTGATTCAGTCCGTGGTCGAGTTCAGCGGCAAAACGGTACGGGAGGCGATGAAACCGCGACCGGCAATGTTTGCCGTCCCTGCCGATACGACGGTAGAGACCTTCATCGAGATGTTGCGCGCCCGGCACTATTCGCGCGTGCCGGTGTACGAAGGCAGCATCCACAACATCAAAGGCATCGTCTACACGCAGGATGTGCTGCAAGTGCCAGATACAGAGGCTCGCGTGCGGACACTCGACACCATCATGCGGCGCGATGTGTACTTCGTTCCCGAGAGCAAGCTGGGGAGCGACCTGCTGCGCGAAATGCAGAAGCAGAATATTCGCATGGCGATCGTTGTCGATGAATACGGCGGGGTGGCGGGACTGGTCACGATCGAAGATCTGGTGGAAGAGATCGTGGGCGAAATTCGCGACGACAGCGACAAGCCCGAGATTGTGCGCGAAGGCGACCGCTCGTTCATCGTTTCCGGCGGGATGGACGTCGACCGTCTCGATGAACTTTTCGGCAGCAAGCCGGAAGGAAAAGATTCGGCGACGATCGCGGGCCTGGTCAGCGAACTCGCGGGACGAATTCCGCGCAAGGGCGAAGTGGTCGAAGAAGACGGCCTGCGCTTTGAGGTTCTGGAGTCCACCGACCGCAAGGTGGAACGAGTGCGCGTGACCGCGGTGCAGCCGCAGCAGTTGAAACTGATATAAAGCAGCTGCTAGCTTCTAGCAAATCGCTTGCCGGCCTTTTCCAGGAACCTAGCTACCGAGGGCATGCTTCAGCGTCGTGCTGAAGCTCAGAACATGGGCTACAGAGATGAGATAGGCTATGACTACATCGAATGCGAAAGCTAGGAGCTAGAGGCTAGGAGCTAGCACCTTATCCCCATGCCCTTCCGCTCCGGATTCGTCTGCATCCTCGGCCGGCCCAACGCCGGTAAGTCCACGTTGCTGAATGCGCTGGTTGGCGAAAAGCTGGCCATCATCTCGCCGAGGCCGCAGACCACGCGCAATCGCATTCAGGGCATCGTGCATGTGCCAAAGCGCAAAGGGGCCGGTGGCAAGCAACTGGGCGGCGGACAGATTGTGCTGATCGACAGTCCCGGCGTACACAAGCCAGACAGCTCGCTCGGCCGCAAGATGCTGGTCGAGGTGCGCGAAGCGCTGGAGGCTTGCGACCTGGTGCTCGTCATTATGGACGCGACGCGTAAGCTCGACCCTCGCGACCAGTTTGCGCTCGATCTATTGAGGCAGAGCGGAGCGAAGGCGTTTCTCGTACTCAATAAGGTGGACCTGATTCGCGAGAAGTCGAAACTGCTGCCGGTGATTGAAGCGTACCGCAAGCTGCACGACTTCAAGGAAGTACTCCCGATATCGGCGCTCAAACGCCGCGGGCTCGATGTTCTTCTCGATCTCGTGATTGCAGCCTTGCCTGCTGGCCCGGCATATTTTCCCGAAGATCAAATCACCGATCAGCCCGCGCGCTTTATGGCCGCGGAAACTGTCCGGGAACAGATTCTGCTCAACACATCGGAAGAGATTCCCTATGCCGCTACGGTGATCGTCGACAGTTTTGAAGAAGGCGCCAAACTGACGAGGATTGCGGCGACCATTTATTGCGAGCGCGAGGGGCAGAAAGGAATTCTGGTCGGCAAGGGCGGGTCGATGCTCAAGAAGATCGGCACAGCGGCGCGGCTGCAGATCGAGCGCATGATCGGAACCAAGGTCTTTCTCGAACTCTACGTCAAGGTTGAGCCCGGCTGGCGCGACTCCCGCGCATTTGTGGAAGAACTCGACTGGCGTCGACAGCTCGAGCACAGGATGTTAGGAAAAGGCGACAAGGAGCCGATGCTGGCTAAGGCCGAGGTTGTAGACGAGACGGAGAGTTGATGTTATGTCGCGAGGCTCGATTGTCCATTGTCGGCACGAAGGAGATGGGCCATGCCCAGACGATCCATTGCCGGAAACAGCCGTTTATCGCTAGAATCGTGAAAGGCCGCGCTGACCGGTCAACGGCGGACAAAGGACAAACGAACTCATCATGGATTCCGCGGCTTCTCCCGAGGACCACTTTCCCGAGCACGACTTCGATCCGAATCACTTAAGCCTGCGCGTGCGCGTCACGCTGGCCGCCGACCGCAAGTCTGTCGATCCGGTAGTGCAGCAGGTCATGGACGCGATCCACGACGTGAAGTGCGTCGACGGCAAAGAAGACGCAATCGAACTGGCGCTGCAGGAAGCTCTGGCCAATGCGATTATTCACGGCGCCAAGGAAGATCCCAGCAAAGTTGTCGAGTGCCTGGTGGCTTGCGACGATCAGCGCGGAGTGCTCATCATTGTGCGCGATCCCGGGGAAGGTTTCGATCCACAGGGAATTCCGGCGTGCACCATGGGCGAGAATCTCTACTCCAACCACGGCCGCGGAATCTTTCTGATCAACCAGCTGATGGACGAAGTGAAGTTCAACAAGAACGGGACCGAGATTCACATGGTGAAGCGGTAGAAACTCCCGCCGGCCGCGTGTCCTACTCCTTAGCAGCAATTCCTAACGCTTTCATCTTCCGGTAGAGATGGCTGCGCTCCAGGCCGAGCACCTCCGCGGTGCGGCTTACGTTGCCGTGGTTGTGGTCGAGAGTTTTGAGAATATAGTCGCGTTCGTAGGCGTCGCGGGCCTGGTGCAGCGTTGAGAATTCCGTTCTGGTGGCGCGGCGTCCGCCGTCGCGGTAAACCAGCGGCGGCAAATGCTTGCTGTCGAAGCGCGTGGTCGTCGGGTTCATAATGACGATGCGCTCGATCAGATTGCGCAGCTCGCGCACGTTGCCCGGCCATGAGTAACGCATGAGCACGTCGATGGCGTCGTCGCCGATTTCGCGCGGACGGCGTCCATACTGCGACGCGAGTTCCTTCAGGAAATGCCGTGCCAGCAGGGGAACGTCTTCCTTGCGCTCGCGCAGCGGCGGCACGAAGAAAGGGATCACGTTGAGCCGGTAGAAAAGATCTTCGCGGAAGTTCCCGCGTGAAATTTCTTCTTCGAGATCCTTGTTGGTCGATGCGATCACACGGACGTCAACCGTGATCGTCTCCGCACTGCCGACTGGTGTAAAGCGCTGCTCTTCCAGAGTGCGCAGAACCTTGGACTGCGTCTTCAGGCTCATGTCGCCGACTTCGTCGAGGAAGAGCGTGCCTCCGTGCGCCTTCTGAAACTTGCCTTCCTTATCGGCGGCCGCGCCCGGAAACGAACCTTTGTAATGTCCGAAAAGTTCGCTCTCGATCAGGTCTTCGGGAATGGCGGCGCAGTTGACTTCGACGAAAGTCTCGTCCTTGCGCAGGCTCTGCGCGTGAATGGCATGAGCGACTAACTCCTTGCCCGATCCCGACTCGCCGTAGATCAACACGCGCCCGTTGGTGGGCGCCATGAGGCCGATCTGTTGCCGCAGCGCCTTCATGGGGATGCTGTCGCCGACGATGATGCTCTTGGTCTGAAGCTGCTTCTTCAGTTCCACGTTTTCGCGGCGGAGCTTGTTCGATTCGATTGCGTTCTTGACCAGGATGAGGGTCTTTTCGAGCGAGAGCGGCTTTTCCAGAAAGTCGTAAGCTCCGAGCTTGGTGGCGCGCACGGCGGTTTCGATGGTGCCGTGGCCGGAGATCATGATGACCTCGGGTGGGTTGTCGAGCTCGCGAATGCGTTCCAGTGTATCGAGACCATCGGCTCCGGGCAGCCAGACATCGAGCAAGACCACGTCGTAGGCCGACTTGCGCAGCGAGTCGAGGCAGGCTTCGCTACTTTCGGCCGAGGACGCTGAGTAGCCCTCGTCAGCCAGAATGCCGGCCAGGGATTCGCGAATTCCGGCTTCATCGTCGACGATGAGAATGTTATGCATGTTGAGGAGCGACCGCGGCGGACGCGGGTTCGGGAACGACCGGCAATTCAACGATGAAGCGAGTGCCGACGGGATGGTTTTCTTCAACGCGGATCGAACCGTGATGATCTTCGACGATACGGCTCACGATTGCCAGGCCAAGTCCGGTGCCACGCTTCTTGGTGGAGAAGTAAGGCAGAAAGAGTTTTTCCTTCAGCTCGCGGGTCACGCCCTGGCCGGTGTCAGCGACAGCGATCTCGACGGCATCGCGGCTCGCGACCAGCGCGGTCGAAATCTCGATTTCGCGCACCATCGACTCTTGCAGCGCTTCGGCGGCGTTGTCGACCAGATTGGCGACCGCGCGCTTGATGGCTTCGCTGTCGGCGAGAACCTTCGGCAGATCGGGCGAGAGAGACTTATGCAGGCCGATGCCATCGAGGCGGCCGTTGAACATCGAGAGCGCACTTTCGATGATTCCGTTCAGGTCGGCGGGCTGCGGCTTGGCCACAGGAAAGCGCGCCAAGGTTGAGAATTCGTCGACCAAACGGCGCACGGTTTCGACTGCTCCTGCAATAGTCGCTGCACATGCGCGCACCACGCCAAGCGAGGCAGGATCTCCAGGAGTAGCGCGGTCCAGATGCCGCTGAATGCGCTCAGCCGACAGAGCAATCGGGGTAAGCGGATTCTTGATTTCATGCGCGACGCGCCGCGCAACTTCTCGCCACGCGGCCTGCTTCTGCGCCTTCAGCAAGTCAGAGAGGTCCTCGCAGACAACCACGTATCCAGAGCGCTCGCCGTGATGCCGAAGCGTGGTCACGGTGACGGCAACGTTCAACGGTCCATGGGGCAACTGCATTTCCATTTGGCTAGTGGTCATGCCCATGCGCTCGGCACGGCGGAGAAGGGGTTCGAGTTCTTCGAGAACCTCGGACGGAAAAACGTCGGCAAGGGACGCGCCGAGAAGAACCAGAGTCGTGCCGTCGCGTCCGGGCTCGGGTTGAAATATGCGGAGCAGAGCATGATTGATGTGCGTCACGCGGCGGTTGGCATCGAGCGAAAGGACGCCGGTCGGAATGCTCTCGAGGATGGTTTCGGTCTGGCGGCGTCGCTGATCGAGTTCGGTGTTGGCCACGCCAAGATCGCGGGTGGAAGATTCGAGCTGCTGTCGGCTGGCTTCCAGCTCCTCGGCCATGCGGTTGAAGGAGCGCACCAGATCTCCGATTTCGTCTGCCGCGCTCACATCGACGCGATAATCGAGGCGCCCGCGTGAGATTTCCTGCGTGGCTTCAGCAAGGGCCGAGAGCGGGCGGGTGACGAGCTTCGCCAGAAAAAGCGCCAGCCACGTCGTGACAAACAGGACCATCATCGTGAGCAGAAGAAGAAGGCCCATGTAAGTCTGGCGCACTCGACGCCGTTCGCGGCTCAACTGAAAATAACGCTGCTGGCTCGCCTCAACCTGGCGCACGGTTTGCGAAAACTCGCGGGGAAGCGGAATGGCGGTTAGAATCTCGCCGCCACCGGGCACCAAAGCGCTCCCCAGTGTGTAGTCGGTCTCTTGCCAGGTAAATTCTGCCGGGCGTCCCGCAGCGGCGTCGACCAGCGGCAGTCTCGCCTTCAGGACAGCCCACGGCGCCGGAGCATTAAAGCTGGCTTCCGCGTTGCCATCCTGGATGGCGAACGCAAACCCGCCCTGCAGCGGGAGCGCATGGTGCTGAAATTCGCCGACCACACCCGAGAATCCGTGGCCGGCAAAGGCTCGCTCGATCTCGGGGGACGTAGCGATGGCCGCGGCCTCGGCGCGCGCGTTCTGCTGAGCATAGCTGGCCAGCAGAGAGACCATAGCTTTTGTATCAGACCGTACTTCTTCCACCGGCGTGGAAAACCATTTATCGATGGAGCGATTCATCAGGCCGTAGGAGAACCAGTACATGACGATTATCGGTACGAACGACAGCAGCAAGGCGCCGGCAACCATGCGCGTGCGAAATTTCGAGCCCAGGATTCCCATCCTGCGCTCAGCGAAAAGCTTCAGCAAATTGCGCGCCAGAACAAATGTCAAGGCGACGAACAGAAGAGAGATCAGCACCGACAGAGCGTAGAAAACGACCGCCTGCTGGTTGCTCTCGGCCTGCAGGATAGTCACGTTGAACGCGGTCTGTGAGACCAGAACCGCAAAGAGAAGCAGCACGGCTACCGCGAGCAGAATGATGACCTGCTTGCGGTTGGACCGCTTCACCGGACGACTTGGGGCAGTCTGAATCACGTCAAATTGCGAAGCCGGCCTGACCCACAACCGGCCGCCTTTGCTGGCCATTATAGATGGAAGAACGCGGATCACGGCATGAGTCGAGGGGGCACTGGAGAGGTCAGCAGACGAGGGCCAGACTAAGAATTCGGATATTCAGCGCTCGTCAGGGGAGGCTTCGTCCGGCGCTCAGTTCATCGAACATCGCGTCGTACGCCGGTTTAGGCCGATAGAAGCGATCGAAGGGCAGGGCTGCGCCGCGAGTGCCACGGCTGTGCGAGCCGATCCACGAATATTTGTCGGTGAACCCCCAGGTTTGGATGGCGGTGCACCCCGCACTCCGCAGGCAGCCGCGAACAATTCCTCGATAGACGTCAGCCTGGCTCCGCAAGTCATCCTTCGAAAGCTTGCCCTCGTTCTGAACTCCGCCCTCACTCAATGGAAGAGAAACGTCCAGCTCCGTGATATGAACCTGAATACCCAATTTTGTCAGGCGCGCAATGTTGGCGGCGACGGGAGCCTGGTCGAAGTCGAGATTGGAAACATGCATTTGCAGTCCGACTCCGTCGATGGGGACGCCGCGCTTTTTGAAATCTTTGACCATCGCGTAAATCGCATCTGATTTAACGCTCGCCCCTTCGCCCCCATTGTCGTTATAGAAAAGCAGGGCCTGCGGATCAGCCTCCCGCGCCCAGCGAAATGCCTGCTCAATGTAAGCCGTTCCCTTGTCTGACAATCCGATGCCGGGGCGTTCGTACCACGGCGAATCCTTCAGATGACCGTCCTCGTCGAGGGCTTCGTTAACCACGTCCCAGGCGAAGACCCGGCCGGCGTAATGTTGCATCACTGTTGTGATGTGCTGATGCAGCAGGCTTGACATCTGGGCGGGAGTGAACCGTCCGTGCGTGAGCCAGTCGGGATTGTCATGGTCCCAGACCAGGCAGTGGCCGCGGACTTTCATGTCGTGCGCTTGAGCGAAACGAACGATTTCGTCTCCATCGTGAAAATTGAAGCTGTCCGCGCTTGGCCGGAGCACCAGCCACTTCATGGCGTCCTCCGGTTCGACCATGTTGTATTGCCGCGCCAGGGTGACAGAGTATGCCACTTCAGAAAAAAGATACGGACGCACCGCCGTGCCTACCAACACTCCGGCGGATTCCGCGACCTGCCGCAGCGGCGGCGGCGTGACTGCGGTCGCTGCCAGAAATATGGCAAGGAATCGCAGCCATTGGGGATAGGAAGAGCCCGGCACTAACGCTCCTTCGGGGTTCCTGCATCACTTAACGCGCGGAAGGAAGGGTTGTAAAGGACATCCGTCACATTTCGGCTGCGATTTCCCACAATAGTGCTTGCCCACTCCGACAATCAGGCCGTGCATTTCGTTGTAAACCTGAACCAGAACTGGACGCTCCGCCGCGCTCATGGCCGAAGGCGGGTGAGCAGTCTCTGGGTAAGAAGTCTCCGAAATAACCCGACTCGGCCCGCCTGAGTCAGCAGGCCTTTTCTTGCGGTTCGACTGCCGGGCCTCGGGTGCCAGCGCGCGCTGGAACGAAATTCGAATGTCTTCGTAGTCTGCCGTTTCCGCCAGAATGCCATGGCGTTCAAAGATCCGACGCGTGTAGGCATCGACCACAAAGGCGTGATGATTGCCGGCGTAGAGAAGGATCGAGTCGGCAGTCTCGGGTCCTACACCGTTTAGGGCGAGTATTTCCTCGCGGAGCTTTTCGGTCGGTTGAGCGAAGAGTTTATCCAGAGATCCGCCGTATCGCTCGTCGAGGAACGCCACAAAGGTCTTGAGGCGCTGCGCTTTTTGGCGGAAATAACCAGAAGGTCGAATCAAGCGCTGGAGTCGCGGCAGGCTGACGTCCCGAATTCCGTCAAGGCTCAGTCGGCCCGCGTCACGCAGTTGGGCGAGAGCGCGTTCCACGTTCGACCACGACGTGTTCTGGGTCAGGTAGGCGCCAACGATGACTTCAAACGGCGTCTCTCCCGGCCACCAATGCTGGGGTCCCCACGCCCGATAAAGCGCGCGATAGTACTCCCGAATTTGATCGTGTTTGCGCGACACGTTAAGGAGTCCTCAGGAAAGTGTAGACGAGCGCGAAGATGCGGATGTCGGACATCAGACTCAGGCTTCAGACTTCTGACTTTACTTGTGGTCCACGAGTGCCAATGCCGGCACTGGTTTTCAATTCCTGGGCTGTAGCGCGGAAGGCCAAGTTCTGCACACAGCGGCGCAATTCGTGAGGTGCGCAGTCGGAGGTCTAAGGTCCGAGGTCTCGACGTGCGGGGTAATATCCGAGACTTACCGAAGTGCATGTACTTGGGCAGACAACACCCGCTATTCACGATGAAAACAAGCATTTGGCGCGGAGTTCAGCGCAGGCAAAGGGACCACGTGCAACTCCTCGCGAAGTCCAAGTACCAAAGTTACTGGTACGGTAATCCGCTTGCGTTGACAATTTGTGTCAACGCGAATGGGCTGCAGTTTCTCTCCCATTGTCAGGCAGCAGTTCGCGCCATGCCTGCACCAAGTGTCAGGCAACGTTCCACCTACGTGGATTAGGAGAAAGACGTATGTCTCAACGGCTGGGTGATCTTCTCGTCAAAGAGAAAATCATTACCCCAGAGCAGTTGGAACAAGCGAATAAGACGCAGAAGGAACAGAGCTGCCGGCTGGGGTCTGCGCTGGTGAAGCTCGGCTTTCTGACGGACGAAGACGTCACGAATTTCCTCTCCCGGCAGTACGGCGTTCCCGCTATCAACCTTTCCTATTTCGAAATTGATCCCGCAGTCGTCAAGCTGATTCCGTTCGAAACCGCGAAGCGTTACCAGATTCTTCCGCTGAGCCGCGTGGGCGCGTCGCTGACCATCGCCATGGTCGATCCGACGAACGTCTTTGCCATGGACGATATCAAGTTCATGACCGGCTTCAATATTGAGCCGGTGGTGGCCTCGGAAAGCTCGATCCTGGTGGGCATTGATAAGGCATACGGCTCGACCACGGGAGAAGACCTTGAAACCGTGATGCAGTCGATGTCGGAAATGGGCGATAGCGACGTCGAACTGCAGTCGGAAGAGCAGCAGATGGAACTGGCGGAACTGGAGAAGGCCGCCGATGAAGCTCCCGTAGTGAAGTTGGTGAACGTTGTGCTCGGCGACGCGGTGAAGCGTGGAGCGAGCGATATTCACATCGAGCCCTACGAAAAAGAATTCCGGGTCCGGTTCCGCATTGACGGCGTACTGCAATCCATTATGTCGCCGCCCTTGAAGTTGAAGGACGCAATCACTTCCCGCCTGAAGATCATGGCGAAACTGGACATCAGCGAGAAGCGCCTGCCGCAGGACGGCCGCATCATGCTGAAGATGAGCATTGGAGGCCGCAAGAAGCAGCTCGATTTCCGCGTCAGCACTCTGCCCACTTTGTGGGGCGAAAAGATCGTGCTGCGGTTGCTCGATAAAGAAAATCTGCGCCTCGACATGACCAAGCTCGGGTTCGAGGCCGAGTCGCTGGTGAAGTTTGAGAAGGCCATTCTCAAGCCGTACGGCATGGTGCTGGTTACGGGGCCGACGGGATCGGGCAAGACCAACACACTGTATTCGTCGATTTCCCGCCTGAACCAACCCGACACCAACATCATGACCGCGGAGGATCCGGTCGAATTTCAGTTAGGCGGTGTGAACCAGGTGCAGATGAAAGAGCAGATTGGCTTGAATTTTGCCGCCGCTCTGCGCTCCTTCTTGCGGCAAGATCCCAACATCATTCTCGTCGGCG
Source organism: uncultured Acidobacteriaceae bacterium (assembly GCA_963739125.1). GTDB lineage: Bacteria > Acidobacteriota > Terriglobia > Terriglobales > Acidobacteriaceae > Sulfotelmatobacter. The sequence goes on from CAVTZD010000001.1 coordinate 568,224, forward strand.
AAATTCGCGACTTCGAAACCGCCGAAATCGCCATCAAGGCCGCTCTCACCGGCCACCTTGTGCTCTCGACGCTGCACACCAACGGCGCGCCGGAAACCATTACGCGTCTGATGAACATGGGCATTGAGCCGTTCCTGGTGGCGACCTCGGTCCACCTGATCTGCGCCCAGCGCCTGGTCCGCCGTATCTGCAAGGACTGCATCGAGCCGGTGGAGGTGCCGGTGCAGACGCTGATTGACGCCGGCTACGGACCGGAAGAAGCCAAGACGATAAAAATCCAAAAAGGCAAAGGCTGCGGCGTGTGCAACAACACAGGCTACAAGGGCCGCTGCGGTCTGTATGAAGTGATGGAAGTGGACGATGAGATCAGAGAACTGGTTCTGGTCGGCGCGTCGGCGGTGGAACTCAAGAAGAAGGCGATCGAACGCGGCATGATCACTCTGCGACGCAGCGGATTGATCAAGGTCGCAGCGGGCATGACGACGCTCGAAGAAGTCGCCCGCGAAACGATTCACTAAGACCGTCGTTCGTCGTTGGTCGTTGGTCGTTCGCCGACGACCGACGACCTGAGAAAAGACTAGGAACTTCAACGGAAGGATTCTTGCCATGGGTCTGTCGTTAAGCGATTTGCTCAAACGAATGCTGGAGATGAACGGCAGCGATTTACACATCACGACCAACTCGCCGCCCCAGATTCGCGTGCACGGCCATTTAGTCCCGCTCGATCTGCCGCAGATGACGCCAGCCGAGACCAAGCAGCTGGCCTACAGCGTCATGACCGATTCGCAGAAGCACCGCTTTGAAGAAAGTCTCGAGCTGGACTTCTCCTTCGGCTTGAAGGGACTGGCCCGGTTCCGCGCCAACGTTTTCAACCAGCGCGGCGCCACGGCTGCGGTCTTCCGTTTGATTCCGTTCGAGATCAAATCGTTCAACCAGCTCGGTCTGGCGCCCGTCGTGAGCAAGCTCTGCGACAAGCCCCGCGGCCTGGTGCTGGTTACCGGACCGACTGGCTCAGGCAAGTCGACCACGCTCGCCTCCATGATCGACAAGATCAACAGCGAGCGCCACGACCACATCCTGACCATCGAAGACCCGATCGAATTCGTGCACATGAACAAGAACTGTCTGGTCAACCAGCGCGAGCTGCACGCCGACACCAAGAGTTTCACCGACGCGTTACGCGCCGCGCTTCGTGAAGATCCCGATGTGGTGCTGATCGGCGAAATGCGCGACCTGGAAACCATCGAATCGGCGCTGCGCATTGCCGAAACCGGCCACTTGACGTTCGGCACGCTGCACACCAACTCGGCGACGTCGACCATCAACCGCATCATCGACGTCTTCCCGGCGCACCAGCAACCCCAGATTCGCGCCCAGCTTTCGCTTGTGCTGGAAGGCATCATGTGCCAATCGCTTCTGCCGCGAATCGACGGCAAAGGCCGGGCCATGATCATGGAGATTCTGGTGCCCAACCCGGCGGTGCGCAACCTGATCCGCGAAGACAAGATTCACCAGATTTATTCCTCCATGCAGTCCGGGCAGGAAAAATTCGGCATGCAGACCTTTAACCAGGCGCTGGCGACCTGCTATTTCCAGAAACAAATCTCCCTGGAAGTCGCCATGGCGCGGTCGAGCAATACCGACGAGTTGCAGGAAATGATCAACCGCGGCGCGAGCCTGTTGAACCGGCCGACTGCGGCGGGCACTACTTTAGCCAGAGGAGCAGCTCCGTCGAAGCATTAGGGGCGCGGGCGGCTCGACGTAGGACGAATAGGTTTACGCAACAGGGACGCAACTGAGGAGAAGCTAACACCATGCCAGTCTTTACATTTTCCGGCAAGGACGCAAACGGACAGAAGATTTCCGGCGAGCGGATGGCGGCAAACAAGCAGTCGCTGGCGCAGTCGCTGCGACGCGAGCGCATCACGCCCGGCGCGATTCGTGAAAAGGGCAAGGAATTCTCGTTGCCCACTTTCGGCTCGGGCAAGGTCGCGGTCAAAGACATTGCGGTTTTCTTCCGCCAGTTCTCAGTCATGATCGATGCCGGCCTGCCGCTGGTGCAGTGTCTGGAAATCCTGGCGTCGAACCAGGAGAACCAGTCATTCCAGAAAACGCTGACCGGCGTGCGCACCACGGTTGAGGGCGGCGCCACGCTGGCCAACGCCATGCGCCAATATCCCGTGGTCTTTGATGACCTCACCACCAACATGATCGAAGCCGGTGAGACCGGCGGTATTCTCGACATCATTCTGCAGCGCCTGGCCACCTACGTTGAAAAGGCTGTGCGTCTCCGCTCGGCGGTGAAGTCAGCTTTGATTTATCCCGTCGCCGTCGTTGGCATCGCAGGCTTGATCGTCGGCGCGCTGCTCAAGTGGGTGGTGCCTATTTTCGCTAACCTGTTCGCCGGACTGGGCGTCGCCCTGCCTCTTCCCACCCGCATCGTCATGGGATTGAGCGCTTTCGTGCAAACCTTCTGGTGGATGGTCTTCGCCGGCGGATTCGGTTTGTGGTACGGCGTCAAGCAGATGAGAAAGCATCCGCGTGGCCGCTACTACTTCGACAAGGGCCTGCTCTACCTGCCCGTGATGGGAACCCTGCTGCGCAAGATTGCTGTCGGACGCTTCACCCGTACTCTGGGTACGCTGATCACTTCCGGTGTGCCGATTCTTGAAGGCCTGACCATTACCGCCAAGACTTCCGGCAACGCGGTGCTGGAAGAGGCGCTGATGAAAGTACGCAAGGCGATCGAAGAGGGCCGCACCATCGTCGATCCCCTGCGCGAATGCGGCGTGTTTCCCAACATGGTGACGCAGATGATCGGCGTTGGTGAAGCCACGGGCGCCATGGATTCGATGCTGCAGAAAATCGCCGATTTCTACGAAGAGGAAGTCGACGCGGCCACCAAGGACATGCTCGCCATGTTGGAGCCGGCCATCATCGCTATGCTGGGCGTCACGGTCGGCGGCATCGTGATTTCGTTGTACATGCCGCTGTTCGCCATGATTGCCAAACTGGCTGGATAAAAGCAGGTTTCAAGGTGAAAGGGTTTCAAAGTTTCAAGGTGTCGAAATGTGAGACTTTGAAACTTTGAAGCCTTGAAACCTTCAGACTTTGAAACATCGGTCTTCTCCATGCATTCGACTTTCGACGAGCGCAATTGGCTGGTATGGCTGGTCAAGGTCCGAATTCTTATCTTGACGCTGCTGCTGGCCATGGAACTGGCTGTAGCCCAGTTCAGTCCCGGGCCGCTGCCGATGCGCCTGTTTGTCAGTACGATCCTGTTCTGGTATTGCCTCTCGCTGTTCTACGTGCTGCTGCTCTCCTTCTGGCATGAGCACCGGCTGCAGGCTTCCCTGCAAGTTCTGACTGACCTCATCATGGTCAGCCTGGTGATTCACGAGACAGGCGGCTGGGATAGTTCTCTCAACTTCCTTTACCCCCTGGTCATCATTGTCGCCAGCGTGCTGCTGCCCGGAGTTTGGGCGCGGCTCGTCGCCGCTCTCGCTTTTATTCTGTACGGCACGGTGCTGGAACTGGACTACTACGGCGTTGTTCCTGCCTATTGCACCACCCACCCCGGATTGAAGGCGCTGCTGTCGATCATTTTCGTCAACCTGTTCGCCTTCCTCGCGGTCGCCTACCTGGCCGGCCTGCTCACCACGAAACTGCGGCAGGTGCGCGTACAGCTGAAAGACGCCAGCGGAGCGCTCGAAAACCTGCAGGCCCTGCACGAAAATATTATTCATTCGATCAGCAGCGGCCTGATCACCACGGGCCTTGACGGCCGTATCACTCTGGTCAACGCCGCAGCGCAAAAATTGCTCGAGCAGAGCGCCGTCGATCTTCTGGGGCGGCCCGCGCAGGACCTGTTTCTCGACTCGCTGCCCAGTATGGAAGCGAAACATCCTCACGCCGAAATTCGCTTCGACTCTCCGGGTAAGTTCCGCAAGACCGTCCGCGTGCGCGTGGCGGCGCTCACCGTGCCCGAGCGCGAGGAATCGGGATTTGTCTATGCCTTCGACGATCTCACCGAGATCCGGCGACTGGAGCGGGAAGTCCGCATGCAGGATCGCCTGGCAGCCGTGGGGCGCCTGGCCGCGGCCATCGCTCACGAAATCCGCAATCCGCTGACTTCGATTGCCGGTTCGGTCAGCATGTTATCGGGTGTGCCCGAGATGAACGAGGAGCACCGCCGCCTGCTCGACATTGTGACCCGCGAGTCGCAGCGGCTCAACAGCATCATCACCGATTTTCTGGCTTACTCCCGACCCAAGCAATACCACTTCGACAGGGTGGATCTGATTCAGTTGGTCGAAGACACGCTTACTTTGATGGAGCACCGCATGGCCGCGGAGAAAACCGGGATCACGATCCAGCGGCGTTTTCCGGCCGCCGGCGCCCACGCCACGGCCGATGGCGACAAGATCAAGCAGGTCTTCTGGAACCTTTGTGAGAATGCGGTCCGGGCCATGAAGGATGGCGGAATCTTGACCGTGGCGATCGATGCGCCGGGCAGCGACTGGCAGATTTCATTCGCCGACACCGGCACGGGGATGACGCCGCAACAGATAGAAAAAATCTTCGAGCCCTTCCAGTCGAACTTTGAAGGCGGGACAGGGCTCGGCCTGGCCATCGTCTACCAGATCGTGCAGGCTCACGAGGGCAAAGTCTGGGCGCGGTCGAAGCCCGACCATGGAACTACGTTTGTGCTGCGATTGCGCCGACTCGAGGCCGAGCGCTCGGTCTCCACGCCGGCCATCGCAGCCGCAGCGCAACCGCAAGCCGTGCCGGCGAAGTCATCACCAGCGCGGGCCGCCGCCGCCGGGAGGTTGCATGGGTAACATCCTGGTCTGCGACGACGAACGCTCCATCTGCGAAATGCTCGACATTTCCCTGCGCCGCGACGGGCACCGGGTTGAGACCGTGCAGGCCGGGCAGGCGGCCAAGAGCAAGATTGACGGCGCTCTCTACGACGTCATTATCACTGACATCAAGATGCCGAACATCGACGGCATCGAAGTGCTGCGCCATGCTCACCGGGTTTCGCCCGATTCAGCCGTGATTCTCATCACCGCGGTCGATGACTACGAGGCTGCGGTCGAAGCCGTCAAGGCCGGAGGCGCCACCGATTACATCCGCAAGAGTCCCGGGCTGGTGGATGAAATCCGGCTCGCCACCAAACGGGCTCTGGAAAAACTCGTTCTCAGCCGGCAGAATTTTGCCCTGCGCCGCGACGCCGCTACGCGCAACTCGCTCGACAACATCATCGGCTCCAGTCCCGCCATGGAAAAGCTGAAAGCGACCGTGCGCACCGTGGCTTCCACCGCAAGCACGGTTCTGGTCCACGGCGAGAGCGGCACCGGTAAAGAACTCGTTGCGCGGGCTGTGCATGTATGCTCGCCCCGTGCCACGGAGGCGTTCGTCTCGGTCAACTGCGGCGCGTTCCCCGAGACACTGCTAGAAAGCGAATTGTTCGGCTATCTCAAAGGCGCATTTACCGGAGCGAATCAGAACAAGCGTGGACTGTTTGAAGTGGCCGACGCCGGCACGATCTTCCTCGATGAAATCAGCGAGATGACGCTGGCTATGCAGGTCAAGTTGCTGCGCGTGCTGCAGGAGCGCACCGTGCGGCCGGTGGGAAGCACGAGCGAAATCTCGATCGATGTTCGGGTCATCGCCGCCACCAACCGTGAACTCGATAAAGCCGTGCAGGCCAACACGTTTCGCGAAGATCTCTATTATCGCCTCAATGTCATTCCCATCCGCGTGCCGCCTCTGCGCGAGCGTCCCGAAGACATTCCGCTGCTGGTCAACCATTTCCTGAAGAAATATGCCAGCGCTGCCGGACGCAGCATCCTGCGGGTGCACGCCGGCTCACTCGACGCACTCTGCGGATACGACTGGCCGGGCAACGTCCGCCAACTCGAAAATACGGTCGAGCGCGCGGTCGCACTCGAAACCACAGAAGAACTCCGCGTCGAACTGCCGGTCGAGCGTCCGAAGGCCCGCGCCGCTGCCGCCTCGGCCGACGGCATGACCCTGCCCGAGATTGGCGGGGACCTCGCCCTTCCTGAAGGCATGGGAATGGAAACCTACGTAGCCGGCATTGAGCGGACGCTCCTGCAGACTTCACTCCACCAGAGCGGGGGAGTGCAGACCAAAGCCGCCGACCTGCTCGGCATTTCCTACCGCTCGTTCCGGCATTTGATGAAGAAGTACGAGCTGTAGAGACGTTGCTTGCAACGTCTTTGCCGACAGAGGCGCGTCTTCACGTGGTGAGAAAGACGTAGCAAGCTACGGCTCTACGATTGCTTCTTCAACTGCTGCTTCCACCCCAGCACGCGTGCTTTCGCACCTTCGGCTTCGGCCTCGGGAACCATCCCCTTTTTCTGGTACAGCACCGACAAGCTGGTATGCGCCAGCACGTCGTCGGGATCAATCTCAGCCAACCGCTGCGCGACTGCGATGGCGTCGTCGTAACGCTGCAGATCCTGTAAAGCCCGCGCCAGCCCGTGCATCGCTTCGGTAAACGTGGGATCGGCGGCGAGAGATTCCTGATAGGCGACCACAGCTTTTTCCAGATGACCCTCCGCCATCAGGTCGAGTGCGGCGTAGTAGCGGTCTTCTGCTTGTTGGCGGGCTTCAGCCGGCGGTCTCTGGTGGGAATCGTCGTCGGACATGAGTGGAAATCCAAGCGGAGTATGGATTTTAGCACGCGCGTTGACTCGGCACGTATCATGGTCCCATGCGTCACAAGCTTCGTTTCCTGTGGAATGCCACGCGTGGTCATCGCCTGACGCCCTGGCGCAGCCCCTATCTTCTCTGGCGCATCGAAACCTACACCGGCGTGAAGATGAAAGAGATCGGGTTTCTGGAGTTCTGGGAGTTCATGTGGCGGGAGCGCCGCGAGTTGTGGCGCTTCCTGCGCTGGACCGGCGAGATGGATCGCTATGTCCATCCCAAGCCCAAGAGTTCGTGATAGCTCCCCAAAAACAATTCACCACGGAGACACAGAGGCACAGAGAAAAACGAAAATGGATTTCTTTGTTCTCCGTGACTCGGTGACTCCGTGGTGAGAAAACTCTAAGCGCCCTTGCCGGCTGCGGCACCGAGAACGATCGCGACTTCGCTGCCCTTAGCCGCGCCCGTGAGCTGGGATGCTGCCGCTCGGTTGGCCACGATCTCGAGATAGCCCATGCTGCCGAGAACGCCAAAAACCTCTCCCGGTGCGCCCTCGGCGTAGTTGGTACGAATCTCGGTGATCTCGCGGCTACCCACCGAGATATTGAACGGCGCGGGCTTCTCCGCAAACAGCGCTGGAATATCGGCCGGCGTCACGTTGGTGATTAGGTTGCCGAAGCGGTCAACCTTCAACACCACGGCGCGGATGCGATTCTCACCGGCAGCTTTCGGACGAGGTGCGGCGAATTTTACGTAGTCTTCGATCTCGTCACCGAACTTGTGCGAGTCCACTTGCTTGGCCAGATAGGCCGCGACCGGACCGAACACGTCGCGGGCGTGAAAAGTGTTACTGACCGGCTGCCGGAAATAATGTTCCCCGGTGATGTGGCGCACATGGATGCGCTCTTCCCGCGCGTAGACCATGGAGAGCACGCCGTTGTCGGGCGCAACAAAATGGTAGCCGTCGCTCGAAGCCAGAATCGGCCGCCGCAGCGTGCCCACGCCCGGGTCAACGACGACGACGTGAATCGTGCCGTTGGGAAAATAAGAGTAAGCCTGGGAAATAGCCAGCGCTCCGTCAAGCACATCGAACGCCTGCACGGCGTGCGAGATATCGACGATCGCCGCCTCGGGCACGATGTCGAGCATCACGCCCTTCATCGCTCCTACAAAATGATCGTTGAGCCCAAAATCAGTGGTGAGAGTAATAATCGGACGATGCGACACCATGCCCTCGCTGGAAGACGAAAAACTCCGTACAGCGAAATTAATCGGCTGGGAAGGGCCGCGTCAAGGCACGTAGGTAATAGCGCCATGTACGGGCCCGCGCAAGAAGCGGTTTGTTCCGTAGTCTCTGTGCTCACCGATGCTTCGTTTCATTTTTCGACCTTGGCGGAGGCCGTACAATCCCGTCGTTCGCAGTAAAATAAGCCTATGCAACGGGAAGTCGGCAACGATCCGAATCAAGGCGCCGTCGCCATCCTTCCGGGTTCGCGTTTTCAAGCGGCCATGGTGCTGGCTATCGTTGCCGACGCGCTCCAGCTCGTTGTTTTCCCTTTATTTGTGGAAGGAGCTTTCTCCCCGGCCGACGACCTGCTCGATTTCGGCATTGCAGCCGTGCTGGTTCGCCTTCTGGGCTGGCACTGGGAATTTCTGCCGTCGTTTCTCGTCAAGCTCGTGCCTGGAGTCGATCTGGTGCCTTTCTGGACAATGTCCGTCGTCAGCGTGTATCGGAAAGCGAAGCAGGAGGCGGTAGCCGCCGAGGCAGATCACCCGCCGAGCCGGGCGTTGAAAAGCCCGTGATCCCAGAAAGGCTTCATCGGTGCAAGAGCGAGCGACTGCCAGCCCTTCGAGATCAGTCCTCTGATGAACATCAGGTTTCAAGGTCAGAACCAAGAGTTCAAGCGTGCGGATCTGGGCAGCGATGGCGCGCGCCCAGACCTTGAAACATTGCAACTCTGAAACCTTGAAACCTTTGCGCTCAGTCGATCTGTATATCGCCCGAGCCTGTGCGCACGGACAGCATCGGCCCACCGCCGCGGACTTTGCCGTGAATCTGCTTGCGCGTTTCCTCCACGCGTCCCTGCACCGTCATTTCAATCGGCGAATTCACGTCGATGGTGCCGGAGTTGGTCGCGATATCGGCATCGAAAGCCGCGTTCGCAGGCAGATGCACGCGGACGTTACCCGACCCGGTTCGCATTTCCCAGGTTCCGCTCTGCGTGCCTTCGGCGGTAATGTCGCCGCTCCCAGCTTCGCCGTGGAACCCTCCTTGAATGCCGCGCGCCGTAATGTTTCCCGATCCCGTGTGCAGGTTGATGTCGCCCGCTCCGGTTTCTCCGATCTCAACATCGCCGCTTCCCGTGCCGCCCCTGACCGGTCCCGCGATTTGGTGGGCCCGCACATCGCCCGATCCGGTCTGCAGGTGGATCTCGCCGGTCAGATTGGCGAGCTTCACGTCGCCCGAGCCGGTTTCGAGGTCCACATTGCCGTGCGTCCCTTCAATGACCTGATCTCCCGACCCCGTGCGGGAGCTGATGACGGTGTCGACGGGCACGGTGATTTCATAGTCCACCGAGATGTCATGCGTCTCGGGGATGTAGTCGATGTGAATGCTGCTGCCGTCCTGCCGGATGGGCGGATTCTTTTCGATTTGGTCGACGTCTCCCTGCCGGTTGCCGCGCAACCAGTGGTCGCTGACGAAAATCTTGCCGTGAATCTGCACCGAACCGGATGAGCCAGCCCGGATGGTGACGTCGCCGGAATGCGTGAGCACTTCCAGATTGACCGGACCGCTCACCTGTAAAGTCCTGTCAAACGTGCCTTGAGGGGTAGACGCGAAAGCAGCGGTGGAAAACAGAACAACCAGCACGATCGCAAGGGAAGCCAAGGACGTTCCCGGGCACGACCGGCTGGACACTGGAGTTGAACTAACAGCTGAGCGGAGAGTGCGAGCGTTATTCATAGCGTAGTGACTCCACGGGTGTAATGTCCGCGGCGCGCTGGGCGGGATACCTGCCCGCGGTCACGGTAATCAACGAAAGCGTCAGAATGGAAGCGACGATCGAAAACGCCAATACCTCCCGAGGTCGAGCGTCCTGGATCCGGGTTCGAGGTCCGAGTTTACTGCAGCACTACCTGCTCGCCTTCCTTCAACCCGCTCAGCACTTCCGTCTTGGCTCCGTTCGAGATCCCGATGTTGATGGCGACTTTATCCATGCCGTCTTTGGCCTTCGGATCTGGAACGTCCACCGACGCCTTCTTGTCCTTGTCGTAGAGGATTGCGCCTTCCGGAATCTGCAACACGTTCTTATGCTCTTCCAGAATGATCTCGGCGTTGGCAGTCATCTCGGCCTTGAGTTCGCCGCCCGGATTCTGAATCGACACGCGCACCTCGAAGGTCGTGACGTTATCTTTCTCCACGCCCATGGGAGAAATCTTCGTCACCTTGCCCTCGAACGTCTTGTCCTTGAACGACTCGACTTTAATGCGGGCGCGCTGCCCCAGATAGACCTTGCCGATGTCGCTTTCGTCCACCTTGCCCTTTACGTAGACTTCACTGGTATCGCCCAGCGTCATCACCAGCGTGGCTGAGGAACCGAGAACCAGAATCGAGCTGACCGCGTCGCCGATCTCCACGTCGCGAGAGAGCACGATCCCGTCGATGGGCGAGACGATGTCGGTATAGCTCAACTGCTCTTCGAGCTGAGTGAGATTGGCCTGATCCTGCGCGACCTGGGCCTGGGCTTGCGCGATCTTCGCTTTCAGGACGGTCACCTCTGCCTTCGACACGTTCTGCTTGTTGAGAGCCATCTCGTAATTCTTCTCGGCGTCATCCAGAGCGGACGCCGAAACTACTCCGTCTTTTGCCATACCGGTAGCGCGGTCATAGGCGCGCTTCAAAAGCGGCACGTCCGGACCTTCAGCATCGACCTTGGCTCGTTCATAGTCTGCCTGGGAACTCTTCAGGTTCGCCTGAGCCGCTTCCAACGCGGCCTGCGATTGCGCCACCTGAGCTTCGATCTCAACCTTGTCGAGCTGTGCCAGAAGCTGACCCTTCTTCACCCGGTCGCCGTAGTCCACCAGAAGCTTTTTCACGATGCCGCTGGCCTTGCACTTCACTTCAACCTTGGTGATGGGAGTGACCTTGCCCGTCGCAACTACGCTCTTCGCCAGGTCGCCTTTCTCTACCTTGGCCAGCTTCGACGGATCGATCTTGGTGCCTCCGCGAGTGGCGGCGAACACGCCGATCGCGATCACCAGCACGATTGAGACTCCCACGATCGACCAGATCATCAGCTTGCGACGCTTTTTCTTGAAATTACCGTTACCGTTCACAACGCCTCCTCGGGGATTTGCCAGGTGGAGATTAGAAGCCACAACGCGCCCTCACTGCCTGATACGGCGCCAGCGTCGCGTTTGTTCCTCAGGTTTTGAAAGCTTGCTGAAAAAACTATTGATTTCCAAGTGAGACGAAAAAGGTCAGGCGGGTTGTCCAACTCCCTTGCCGCCTGCCAGTTAGACCGATCACCTGCCAAAAGGATAGCGCATCGCCGGGGCGAAATTTGTGACCAGGCGCACCGTGTATCCCCACATGGCTCCGTCGGCAACCGCCTTTCAAATGTTAGAATTAGCCTCCCATGATCGCTTTTGTGCTGCTCCGGGTCTTTCTGATCCTTCTCCTGGTGGCAGCGAATGCGTTCTTCGCGGCCGCCGAATTCGCCCTGGTCAGCGTCCGCGATACGCGCATCCAGCAACTCATCGGAGCCGGACGCATTGGCGCGCGCATGGTGCAGCGCCTCCACCAGAATCTCGACGAGGTGGTGAACGGAGTCCAGCTCGGCATCACCATGGTCAGCCTGACCCTGGGCTGGATCGGCGAGCCCATGGTGGCCGAATTGGTCGGCAACTTGAAGTGGGTGCAGCGCGTCCCGCACGCCGCCGTTTATGCCCACACCATCGCCATTGCCGTCGCCTTCAGCCTGATCACCTACATGCACGTCATCCTGGGCGAACTCGTGCCCAAGACTCTGGCCTTGCAGCGCGCCGAACAGGTCGCCCTCGCCGTCGCCGCGCCCATGGAGGCCTTCCTAACCCTCACCCGTCCCGTCTTGTTCTTCATGCGCCGCTCCGGTGGCCTGGTGCTGCGGCTATTCGGCGCGCAGGAGACCCGCCGTCGTGGCGCCATCCATTCGCCCGACGAACTCAAGCTGATCGTCACTGCCAGCCGCCAGTTCGGCCAGATTCCCGAGTTTCAGGAGGAAATGATCCACAGCGCCATCGAACTCGACAGCATCACCGTGCGCGAGGTCATGGTGGCGCGCCCGGATATTTTTTCCTTGCCCTCCGACCTGCTGCTCGACGACGCCCTCGCCCGCGTGGTCGAAGGCCAGCACTCACGCATCCCGATCTACGACCCGCAGCGTGGGCCTGAGCACATTGTCGGCGTGCTTTATTACAAAGACCTCATGCGCTGGATGCGCCTGCGCCTCAGCAATCTGGGACAGTCGAGTTCGATTCGCATTTCGCGCATGCAGATCGGCCAGATCATGCACGACGTGCTGGTCGTGCCGGAGACCAAAGTTCTCGCTGAACTGCTCGCCGAATTCAAAGAACGGCGACGGCATCTCGCGGTTGTGGTCGATGAGTTCGGCTCAACCGCGGGAGTGATTACGGTCGAGGATATTCTGGAGCAACTGGTCGGCAACATCGAAGACGAATTCGACGTCTCTCCCAGCGAACCGGCGCTCGAAGACGAATCGGTGCTGGTGCTCGAAGGTTCGGTCAACATCCGCGACCTCGAAACCGAATACGGCCTGATCCTGCCGCGCGATGCCGGATTTGAAACGCTCGCCGGCTTCATTCTGGCGCGGTTGCAGAGAATTCCGACCCTGCGCGAGGCCTTCGAATTCGAAGGCCGCCGCTACACGGTAGAGGAGCTGGATGGCCACCGAATCGCTCGTGTGCGCATAGAAAAGACGGCGAAGGTAGAAGGCGAAGCCGAAGCGGCGAAAGGCGTTGGGGACTGATGCGGTCGGGCTTATTTGAAACTGTCATCCTGAGCGGAGCACGCGGGCGAGCGAAGCGAGGCCGCGGGCGAAGTCGAAGGACCCCTGACCGGTTAATATCGGCACGATCGTGTCAGGGAGTTCTCCCCAGGTCTAAGACCGCAAGAGAACTCCTTGCTGTAAACGCAATGGCATCGAGGTATAAGGGATCCTTCGACTACACGAGCTCATTCGAGCTCACTTCGCTCAGGATGACAGCGTTGTCGGCGGGTTTACCTAGAACCGAGAACTGATCTCTGAAACTCCTCCTCCAACGCGTCCTCTACACTCTGCCGGTCATCTGGCTGGTGGTAAGCCTCGTCTTCCTGCTCATTCACCTCGTCCCCGGCGATCCCATCCAGCAGATGTTGGGCGAAGGCGCGCCGCCCTCCGACATCGCCGCCACGCGTCACGCCTACGGCCTCGACGCGCCGCTCGGCGAGCAATACATCCACTACTGGAAAGGCGTGCTGCACGGCGACCTCGGCCCCTCGTTCCGCTACAACCAAAGCGTCACCAAGCTCATCGCACAGCGCTATCCGTTCACGCTGCGGCTCACTCTGGCGTCGCTCTTCGTCGCGATCATTCTTTCCATTCCCGCCGGAGTCCGCTCCGCGCGCCGCCGCAATCGCTGGGACGACCGCCTGCTCTCCGTCGTCAGCCTTTTCGGCCTGTCGTTCCCAAACTTCGCGCTCGGGCCGGTTCTCATCTTGCTTTTCGCCATCAAACTCGGATGGTTACCCGTTTCCGGCGCGGGATCGTTTGCCAACCTCGTCTTGCCCGCCATCACCATGGGCAGCGGGATGGCCGCCATCCTCACCCGCATGGTGCGCACCTCGATGCTCGAAGAACTCAGCCAGGACTACATTCGCACCGCCCGTGCCAAAGGCCTGCCCGAGCGCACGGTCGTCTACCGCCACGCCCTGCGCAACGCCATGATCCCGATCATCACCGTGCTGGGCCTGCAATTCGGAGCCTTGCTCGCCGGCGCCATTGTCACCGAAAAGATTTTTTCCTGGCCTGGCATCGGCCGCCTCACCATCGACGCCATCTCCGCCCGCGATTATTACCTGGTGCAAGGCTGCATCCTGGCGATCGGGTTGACGTACGTGGCCGTGAACTTCCTGACGGATGTGCTGTACTCGGTGGCAAACCCGAGGATCAGGCAGTGAGCGGCAGCAGCCCATCCGGAGCCCGCCGCCCACGAACCTGCCGGGCGCTTTAGAATGCTTCCTTGCGAATTTTGATCTCGGCGGGCGAGGCTTCGGGTGAAATGTACGGCGCGCAACTCATCGAAGCCCTGCGCCGCATCAATGCTAACGGAGGGACGGACGCATTCGTCCGTTCGGCAGGGCGAAGCCCTGCGGCTGCGGCCAGCGGTACGAACCCCGCGGAGCTTCGCGCGGCCGGACAGCCGCGGGCGGCTGTCCCCACTCTAGCGTCACAGCTCGATTTTTTTGGCGTCGGCGGCGACCGCATGCGGGCGGCGGGATGCGACACCGTTGTCGACGCGAAAGATCTCTCCGTCGTCGGCATCACTGAAATCCTCAGCCACCTGCCGAAAATCTGGCGCCTCTACCAACGCCTGATCCTCGAAGCCGATAAGCGCAAGCCCGACCTCGCCATCGTCATCGACTCTCCGGCGTTCAACTGGCGCGTGGCGCGAGAAATGAAAAAGCGCGGCATCCCCACGGTGTATTACGTCGCGCCACAATTCTGGGCTTGGCGACAGGGACGCGTACGCCTGCTCCGCAACTACATCGACAAGGCGCTCGTCATCTTTCCCTTCGAAGAAAAGTTCTACCGCGACCGCGGTGTTGACGCGACTTTCGTGGGCCATCCTCTGGCGGAACTTTCGCACCCGACCATCGAGCGCTCCGAATATGCCGCGCAGTTCAACCTTGATCCAGAAAAATACTGGATCACGCTCATGCCCGGCAGCCGCGTGAAGGAAGTCCGCATGAACCTGCCGACGATCCTTGAATCGGCAGCGCAGCTAGGTTCAGCCTATGAATTTCTTCTGCCCGTAGCGCCCACCCTCGACGCCAAGTTCCTGAGAAATCTCATTAGTGCGCAGAAAATCACGCTCGTTCCCGAGGCCCTCCCTGCCCTCTGGCACTCGCGCGCCGGAATCGTGGCCAGCGGCACGGCCACGGTCGAAGCCGCCATCATGAACACGCCATTCGTCATGGTCTACCGCGTCTCGCCGCTGACATACATGCTGGGCAAGCCGCGTGTGAAAGTTCCGCGATTTGCCATGGTCAATCTGATCGCCGAAGACGAGGTCGTTCCCGAACTCGTACAACATGACTTCACCGCCGCGAACGTCGTCGGCCGGCTGAATGAAATCATCCCCGACGGCCCTGCCCGCGACCGCATACTCGAAGGTCTGGCGCGGGTGAAAGCCCGCCTGCGCCCAGTGGCGTCGCATACCGGACCGCCGCCGCACCCCGCCGACCGCGCCGCCGAGATGATCCTGTCATTACTAGCGAATACCCAGGGCATCTCCCCGTTTTAGTGGCGAGAACCCAGCCGGCGCCGGCACAAAGCAGATTCCTCATCGCTAAAGCGATTCGGAATGACAGGACCTAGTGGATTAGCTAGAAGCTAGAGGCTAGAAGCTCAAAAGCTACAAGCTGCTTCTCTTGTGCTCCCTACATCTTTTGCGTCAGAATCTTCATCATAGGAAATGGGTTATCATTTCCTGGAGATTCTCCTGAATGTCCATTGACCTCCGGCGCTCCCTGAGCGTCATCACGAGTTCCCTTACCCTGTTGCTGGTAGTTTTCGCCGCGCCCACATCATGGGCTGCGGAAAAACCCCGCCTGAGCGTCGTTGACTACCAGATCGAGGCGCAACTCGACCCACATCTGCACCAGATCAAAGCTCGAGCCAAGGTCAAATTCACCGCCCTGCAGGATTTAACCGTCGCCATCTTCGAATTGCACAATGACCTGCGGGTCACCAGAGTGACGGACGAAAAGAATCAGCCACTTTCGGCCGAGCGCGTCACGCAGGATTCCACCGTCCGCGTGCTACTTCCCGCCGGCCTTGCGAAAGACGCCACGACCACTCTGACTTTCGAATACGAAGGCCAGCTCGAAACCGGCGACGATAGCCCGGTTCCGGGCCTCAAGCTGGCCTACATCGGCGATGACACAAGCTACCTGCTCTATGCCGGACGCTGGTTTCCGGTGAGCGGCTTCGGCCTGAACCGCTTCACTTCCACCATCAAGGTGACCGTGCCCGCCCACATGATCGCGATCGGCAGCGGCACCGTTTCGGTCACCGAGAGTCCGGCGTCGAACAAGCCCGGTGGCAGCGTGCTGCCGACCAAGACTTATACGTTCGTCTCCACCAAACCCAGCTTCCCCGGCACCATCATTGCCGGAGTATTTCAGGAATACAAAAGCGACGAAGCGGGCATGGACCTGCACGTCTACTTCAAGCCCACGCATCAGAGCCTGGCGCCGACTTATACGACCACTGCGGTCCAGGAGTTCACCTACTTCATTACCCTCTACGGCTTGCCGCAATCGCAGAAGCTCAATGTCGTCGAGATCCCCGGTGACACCGTCCCCTACGTATGGGCACCGGAGATTGCAGGCATCGCCGGCCCTTCGATCACGGAAAAGACGAATTACCGTCTGCTGGCTGATGCGATCGCGCACCAGTGGTGGGGTGTGTCGGTGAGTCCCGCCACCAAAGACGACTGGTGGTTGAGTGACGGTTTCTCGCGCTACTCCGAGGCCATGTACGTGGAAAACGCCGCCGGCGCCGCGGGTCTGGAAGAAGCCGTGAAAGATATGTCGGTGGGCGCGCTGGCTTATGACACCGTGCCATTGTCAAGCGCCAGCAAGCTCGACATTTTCTCGACCGAGTTTCAATCGCTCGCCACCGACAAAGGCGCGATGATTCTCCACATGCTGCGCTGGGTGCTGGGCGAAGACAAATACAACAAGACCATGCGCGATTTCGCCACGCAATTCGCCGGAAAATCGGCCACCATGGACGACTTCCAGACCATCGCCGAAAAGAATTATGGCTCGCAGCTCACCTGGTTCTTTACCCAGTGGCTCGACTCGACCGGCGCGCCCGAATTCAAAGTGAAGTACACGGTGTACCGACTGGGTGGCGTCGTTGCGGAGGCGAAGGAAAAGGAGACGAAGGACCAGGCCAAGGAAGACAGAAGTCCCGGATTCCGCGTCACCGGCGAGATCACGCAGGATCTCGATCTTTTCCGCATGCCCGTAGATCTGCGGATCGACACTGACGGCAAAACGGAAAACAAGAACATCGAAGTCGTAGGCACCAGTTCTCCGTTCTCGGTGGAAACCTTTGGCCGGCCGCGCCGCATTACGCTCGATCCTGACCATCACGTCCTGACCAACTCCAGCGACGTGAAGCTTCGCGCCGCGGTTCTGCGCGGGCAGGCCCTGCAGCAACAGGGAGACCTGGCCGGGGCGCTGGTCGAATTCAACAAGGCGCTCGATCTCAACAAGAACAGTTCGCTCGCCCACTACCGCATTGCCGAGGTCTTTTTCCTGCAGCGCAACTATCAGTCTTCCGCCAACGCCTACCGCTCGTCGATCGATGGCGATGGTGATCCGCGCTGGACCGAGGTCTGGAGCCACCTGCAGCTGGGCAAGATTTTCGATATCACCGGCCAGCGAGAACGCGCTGTCAACGAATATCGCCAGGCCCTGCAAACCAACGACAATACCTTCGGCGCTCTCGAAGAAGCACGCCGCTATTTGCAGAAAGCCTTCGAGCGCCCCAAAGAACAGCAGCAGTAGAGCAGCAAGCTTTTGGAGCGTCGGCCTTCGTCTGGAAATCCAGCGATGCTATGGCCCAATCCATCGTCGGGCCTCTTCAACCGACTGAAAAATTGCAAAGTTCGGTGACGAGTGCAGAATTTTGTGCATGCGAGCCGCATGGTTCTGAACTTTGTTGCTGGCTACGAACGCCCGCTTCGACTCCCGCGAGAACGGATCGATCTCATCGGCAAGGCGGATAAATTCTTCCGCCTTCAAATCCACTTGTTCGACCTCGCTCATGTCCGCGATTTCAGCGAAGTTTGGATTAAAGAGAGGATTCGCGCGCAATGCTGCCGCGTACTTTTCAATATCGGCTAAGGTCACCTTTCGCCCGTGAAACTTGACCGTCACCAGCCTCCTTTTCGGGTCGAGCGTATATTCTGCTGCGGAATTTTGCCCAGGGATGCGCTCCGCTATTGTGGGTTCGGAGCTCCCCGCCTTCTTGGCCGATTCACAGCCTTGAACCGCACTATGGCTGGAGGGACCCAGTGCGGTCCAGGGAGTCCTCGAGTCTCGCGGTGCGGAGTCGTCCATCTCTGGACACTATCGGCACGGGGGCACTCTGCCTTCAATTGGAAGTCTCACGTCGAAGATTCTCAAGGGGATTCCCCGGCTAACCTTTTCCTCCATTTCGGGGTCTAATCCACTACGCGGGCTGGGAACTTTCCCGTTCCCGGCTGCGTATCTCTGATCAGATGCTTGGGCGGGATCGAGACCCCTCGCCTGAACGTTGCCCGGGGCCCCCACGCTCCTCCCCGGAGGCGTGGGGGCATGATTCTGCGTACCCGCTATGCGCATGCTTTTCGACATCGTTCGCCAGTCGCTGTCCACTCTGTGGGCGCACAAGCTGCGCTCGTTCCTCACCATGTTTGGCATCGCCTGGGGTGTCGGCTCACTGCTGTTGCTCGTGGGCCTGGGAGAAGGGTTCCGCAGCGGCCAACAGAAGCAACTCGCCACGCTGGGCCAGAACATCATGTTCATGTTCCCCGGCCGTATTCCGGCGGTTGAGGGCAGCACGCAATCCGGACAAACCTATTACTTCACTTACAAAGATTATCTGGCCGTTCGCAACGAGGCTCGATTCGTAGGCGCGTTGTCGCCGGTGCTGGACCGCGAAGACATTCGCGCCGTCAGCGACTACGGGTCGACGAACGGCCAGGTCTTCGGTGTCGCTCCCGACTACAACCAGATCCGCACCGTCCCCATCGAACCCGGCCGCTGGTTTAACAACCTCGACAACACTGAGCGCCGCCGCGTGGCCATCGTGGGCTGGGAATTGCTCAAGAACATGTTTCCCGGGCGCCCCGCAGTGGGCTCGTCGATTCTGCTTAACGGAATCAATTTCGATGTGATCGGCGTGGTCGAGAAAGTTGGCCGCGACGGCAATAACGGAACGAATGCCCGCATCTTCATTCCGGTCGAAACCATGCGCGATCTCTTCCCGCTGACCAAAGAGAACTCCGAAGACGCGATTTCATTCCTCAACTATCAGCCCATTTCGAAGGATCTGCACACCGAAGCCAAGGAAGAAATTCATCGCATCATCGCGCGCCGCCATGGCTTCGATCCCGCGCTGACCGACGCCTTCGAAGACTGGGACACGATCGAGAACATGCAGCGCGTGGGCCGAATCTTCGACGCGATGGACTGGTTCCTCGGGGTCGTCGGCGTCGTCACCCTGGGCCTCGGGGCAATCGGCATCATCAACATCATGTTGGTCTCGGTCACCGAGCGCACCAAGGAGATTGGCCTGCGCAAGGCCCTAGGCGCGACGTACCGGGCAATCTTGACGCAGTTCTTTATCGAAGGCGCATTTCTCACCGCGTTCAGCGGCTTCATTGGATTAGCCATCGCGACCGGCTTCGTGACCATGCTGTCCATGCTGCCGGCGCCGGAGGGCTTTGACACGCCGCGTATTATTCCGGCGTCGGCTCTGGCTGCAATCGTTTCGCTGGCGATAGCCGGCATCGCCGCAGGCCTCTACCCGGCGCGGAAAGCCGCGTTGCTGCCACCGGTAGAAGCGTTACGGCAGGAGTAAATGAAGCTTCTAGCTGCTAGCTCCTAGCTTCTAGCCAAATCGCGGGTGGCCAGAAGTTTAAGCTAGCAGCTAGAAGCTGGGAGCTGTTCTCCATGATCGTCGATCTCGCAACCCAGGCCTATAACGCGCTCCGCGCCAACCGGCGGCGGAGCGTGCTCACCATGCTTGGCATGGCGTGGGGGATCGCCACGGTGGTCCTTCTCCTCGCCTACGGCACCGGCTTCGAGCGCGGGCTGTGGGCCGCATTCCGCTCCTTCGGCACCAACCTCGTATTCATTTTTCCCGGCCGCACCGAGTTGCAAGCCGGAGGCACAAAAGCTGGAACCCAGGTTCGCCTCACGATCAACGATCTCGACTTCATTCAGGCCGAAGTGCCGCTGCTGAAGCGCGTTTCCCCGGAAGCCTTCAAGAATTGCGTGGTCGCCTACGGCACGCGCAGCGCCAACTACGGCGTCAGCGGCGTCTATGCCGCCTACGGCCGCATGCGCAAGATGGACGTAGCCGAAGGCACCTTCTTCAGCGAAGCCGACGACTTCACCCACACTCGCGTCGCGGTCATCGGGTCGGACGCGAAAAAGAAATTATTCTCCGGCCAGAATGCGCTCGCCGAAAGCATTCGCCTCGATGGCATTTCCTACCAGATCGTCGGCGTGCTCAAGCATCAAGTCCAGAACGGAGACGACAACATCAACGAACACGTCTACGTCCCTTACAGCGCGATGAGCGACTTGACCAATACGTATTACCTGAGTTCGATCGTCATGGAGTATGAAGGCGACCACGCCAAAGTGGTCAAGGCGGCGCGCGAGTCGATGGCCTTTCACCACAACTTCGATCCTAAAGATCAGCGCGCCATCTTCGTCTTCGACGTGTTCGCGGATCTTGCCGATCTGAACGTGATCTCCACCGGAATCAAGATTCTGCTCGGCTTCATCGGGCTGCTCACGCTCGGCATCGGCGGCGTCGGCCTGATGAACATCATGCTGGTGTCAGTTACGCAGCGCACGCGCGAGATCGGCGTCGAGAAGGCCCTGGGCGCTCGCCGCTGGCACATTCTGTTTCAGTTTCTTGCCGAAGCCTTGGTGATCACCGCGCTGGGCGGCTTGTTGGGCGTGCTCCTCGCCTACCTGATCTCCTGGTCCGTGGGGTCGCTCACCCTGTGGAGCGCGTTCGAAGACAACGCCAGCGAAGGCGACATTCATCTCTACATCGATTCCGCCACGCTGATCTGGTCAACCGCAATCCTGAGTTTTGTCGGAATCATCAGCGGCATGCTGCCCGCAATCAAAGCCGCACGGCTCAACCCCATAGAAGCGCTGCGGTACGAGTAAACGGGGAAGGGCACGACTTTAGTCGTGCCGCCCATGGGCCGACAACGACGCGGGTCTCAGCCCCTCTGTGCGGCACATTATCCGCCAGGACCTTCTCACGAGCTCATTCCGAAGCCTCTAGTAGTGATACCTCGCCTGCAAAAAATCAATCCTTCGTTCGCTCACGCGATACACCAGACGATGCTCTTGCGTGAGCCGGCGCGACCAGCAACCCGCCAGCACATATTTCAGCGGTTCCGGTTTCCCTATTCCGGTAAACGGGTCGCGTAATACTCCCTCGATGAGTTCGAAAGCGCGAAGCGCAATTCTCCGGTCCGTTTCGATCCAATAGCGAAGATCCTGCCGAAATTCGAGATGAAATACAGCTTCCCGGCTAGCGCTGCCCTGCAAGTCCCAACTCCCGACGCAGCTTATCGACTGGCTCCGGTTTTCCTTTCCCGGCTGTCGCGCGTCTCAGTGCGATCAGCAATCGCCGCGCGTTCTTGGGAGATCGCAGAAGATGGGCAGTCTCCATCAGTCCCGCGAGTTCATCCGCAGGAACCATTGCGACCCTCTTGTCACCCTTTCGGCGTACGATCACAACTTCGTGGTCGTTGGCCACACGGTCCAGTACCGAGGCCAGACTCTGGCGTAGGTTGGTATAGGTGGTTTCGGTCAAATGGGCCTCCAACACAAGCGTACAGCATACCTGTACTTCAGTCAATGAGTCGTTTACAATTCTCCGTGTGCCTGAAACAAGCACTCCTCGCCTCGACCGCGTCCTTACCCAACTCCGTCTCTACGAACATCCCCTGCTGAATTTTTCTGCCCGCGCCAAAGGCGAAGGCGTCGAGATCATCATTCGATTTAAAGATGAATCCTTCCCCGTGCACACCTACTATTTCGATATGCACCCGCGCGACCTCGACGACTCGCAATTCGAATGGAGCTTCCAGCGCCAACTCTACGACGCCCTTCACGACTACTTCATGGAAATGTTCATCCGTACGCCGCAAGACCGCGCCGACCGCCAGCGGAATGGACTGTAGCAGCAGCCCAGAAGTATCGGGCCAGCGATATTCTCGCAATCACCAGCTAGAATGTGACGACGCGTCATGTCCCTCCGCCAAAAGATCGAGCAGGAAATCCGCAACCGTGGCCCGCTTCCCTTTTCGCGTTACATGGAGATGTGTCTTTACGATGACGAACTCGGATACTACTCGCGCAATGCAGCTCAGTTCGGCAAGGCCGGAGATTTCTATACATCAAGCGACGTGCACGCCGTTTTTGGGCGCCTGCTGGCGCGTCAGTTCGAAGAGATGTGGCGCGCTCTGGGATCGCCCGGCGGGATCGTCATAAAAGAATTGGGTCCTGGCCGTGGCCTTTTCGCGCAAGACGTGCTCGACTGGTCGGAAAAGAAGTTTCCCGATTTTTTTTGCGCTCTGCGCTACGTTCTGATCGAAAGTTCGCCAACCCTGCGCGAACGAATCGCGCAGACCTTGAACCGCCACCTCGACTCGGGCAAAGCGGAACTCGCGGCCGCGCTCGCCCCATCAGGAGTGAGTGAACTGTCATCCGACGACGTGAGTGAATCAGCCGCCGGACAGCGAAAGACAAATGCCATCATTTTCGCCAACGAATTCTTCGATGCGCTGCCGGTCGAGATTTTGAGCGATCAAGGCTCGCTTCGCATCGACACGCGAGATGGCAAGTTCCTGGAAGCCTGGGCCCCGCCTTCGCCCGAGGAACTCGAATTTCTCGATCGTTACTCCGTCCATCCCGACTCAGATGACAGCGTCGAGGTTCCGCTCATCGAGCAAGACTTCATGCGCGAAATCGCCGCCAGCATCGATCGGGGATTCGTCGTCGCCATCGACTACGGCTACACCCGCGAAGAGCAACTTGCCGGGCGCCATCGCGGAACGCTGAAGGCGATTCGCCAGCACTCCATCAGCGCTAATCCCTACGAAGCTCCCGGCGAACAGGACATCACCGCCGATGTAAACTTCACCGCTCTCGCCGCGATCGCCGGGCAATACGGGATGCACGCGCACAAGCTTCTCACGCAATCCCAATTCCTGCTGGGCATCGGCGAGGCCAACCAGTTTGCCGACGCCTTCGAACCATGCTGCCTGCCCCAAGAACGCGCCAAAGTCGCCTTGCAACTCAAACACCTGGTCACCCCCGCCGGCATGGGCGAAAGCTTTCATGTGCTGGTCGCAAGCAAGGGAATCGAACCAGAAAAGGTTTCAGCACTGGCAGGTCTGAATTTCGCCCGCCGGATCATGTCATCCTGACCGGCGGCAAAGCCAGCGCGAAGGACCGCACGATAACGTGCAGTGACGATACCGTGGACGGGAAAGCCGATCCGGTACACAGTGGGGCAAGCCCTAGCAAACACATTGCCAGGTTGCAGGCTTCGTAAGGTCCTTCCGCGAGCTTCGCCCGCGCCAGGATGACATCCGGGCTTGCATCGCGCGAAAATCCTCAGTTCGTCTTCGCCGCAGCAGCTTCCGGATATTCATACACACCGCGTCCCGACTTCCTCCCCAGCCGCCCCGACTTCACATACTCCACCAGCAGCGGCGCGGGTTTATATTTCTCTCCCAGTGTCTGGTGCAGATACTCCAAGATATTCAGACGAGTATCGAGGCCCACCAGGTCCACGAGTTCAAACGGCCCCATGGGATGATTCAGGCCTAGCTTCACCGCCTTGTCGATATCCGCTGCCGACGCAATCCCTTCCTGCAGCATGTAGAACGCTTCATTGCCGATCATGGCGTTGATGCGGCTGGTAATGAACCCGGGCGATTCCCTGATGACGACTACTTCCTTGCCCATGCGCCCGCCGACTTCGACAACTGTCGCGAGCGTGTCGTCATCAGTCTCCAGCGCCCGCACCACCTCGAGCAGCTTCATTTTGTGCACGGGATTGAAAAAGTGCATGCCCACACACTTCTTCGCACGGTAAGTCACGCTGGCAATCTCGGTCACGCTGAGCGACGACGTGTTCGAAGCAAGAATCGTAGGCGGACGGCAGATCTTGTCGAGCAGAGTGAATATCTCGATTTTCGATTCCAGTTCTTCCGGCACCGCTTCAATCACCAGATCCGCTTCGCGCGCCGCTTCCTCGACCGAACCCGCATACTCCAGGCGCCTAAACGCCGCGTCCGCCTCGGGCTCTGCAACTTTCCTGAGTTCGACCGCCTTGTCGAGATTGGCGCGGATTTCCGACTCCGCCTTGCGCAGAGCCGCCGGCAGCAGGTCTTCGAGAATGGTGCGGTATCCGCCGAGCGCCGCGGCGTGCGCAATGCCGCGCCCCATGATGCCGGCGCCGATCACGGCAATCGTGCGTACCTGGGACACGCGCTAGCCCGCCTTCTCAAGGTCCGCCAGCGCAGCGTTCAGCGCGGTGCCGGCCGCGCGCAGGTATTCCGCTAGGCGCTTCCGTTCGTCGGGGTTCATGGCGGGAATGTAAAGGCAAAGGCGGCGCAACGTGGCCGTAATATCGTCTACGTAGTTCATCGAACGAATGAGTTCACCTGTCGCTGGCATAATGCTCCTGTATTTTCTTCGAGACTAGCCTCAGTCTCAGGCCCGCTGCTTCTCCTGCCAAACAGTCAAGCCGAACTTCTTATTGTGGACGCGAGCACTGATTTAGTAAAGGCGAGCGCTGTTGATCATTCCTTATTCGCGGCGAGTTAACCGGAGCGGCATATAATCGCAATCAAATCTTTTTATGGGGCGTAGAGCGCCGTGTCTGAATCGAATTCGCATATGGCAGACAACGTCTTGAAACGCTATATCTTCGCGAGCGATTTCGACCAGACGCTCACCTTCAACGACTCCGGCTATGTTCTCGCCGAATTGGTCGGCATCCCCACCGAAGAATTTGAACGCAAAGCCAAAGGGATGGCGAAGATTAATCTGGTGCAGCAGGGCGCGGAGCTCGCTTACCTCTTGCTGCATGATCCCGAATTCAAAGCCAAGGTTCGCAGGGAACATCTGCACGAAGTGGGAAAGCGCATTCGCCTCAAAGGCGAAATCAAGCTGCTCTACCAGATCCTCAAGAGCGGCATCGACGGACATCAGTTTGATTTCTACGTGCTCTCGGCTGCTCCGGTGGAAGTCATTCTTTCCGCGTTAGAAGGCATCGTTCCGCCTGAACATATTTTCGGCACCGAGTTTCTTTACAAGCCCTCGGGCGAGATCGATACCATCGTGCGCGCCACGGCCGGCTACGGCAAAGTTGCAGTGCTCGATCGTCTGCTCGAAAAGGAGAACTCCGGACCCGACCATGTCATCTACACCGGCGACGGCAGTTCCGATATTCACGTCATGCTGCACATCAACGCGCGCGACGGCCTGACCATTGCCGTTTCCGAGTCGCCCGGCGTCTCACAGATTGCCAAGCGCACCGTGCTGAGCAGCAGCGCTCTCGCTGTGCTCGCGCCGATTCTCGAAGAAGTTGCCGGATGGGAACGTTACCGCATTCGCAGCTTTTTCGAAGCCAACGGCATGCTGATTCAGGAGTGGGAGCGCGTGCGTACCGACTGGCTCACACTGCGGCCCTCGGTAGAGGCGGCGCCCGCCGACGTTGCGGCGCCCGCTGGCACCATCTGAGGGGAGCGCGAGTCGCCGGCGGCTCCGCGTTTCGCGATAGCAATGCTGAGAAATAAGAATCTGATTCCGCTCTCGCACCAGCACCAGAGAGCTCTCGCGCTATGCGTGCGGATCGATCGCGCCTCGCCGGTCGGCGAGGCCGATCTCGACGCCTGGCAGTCTGAAATCGCCCAGCACTTTCGGAGTGAAATCGCAGTTCACTTCGCCGCGGAAGAGCAGGCGCTCTTCCCGATCGCCCGCAACTTCGAGGGTTTGGGTCCGTTGATCGACGAGCTCCTGGCCGATCATCTCTGGCTGCGCGAGCGCTTCACTGCGGCGGATGTCCGTACGCTGTCGAGTGCGGAATTGTCTGTTTTCGCCCAGCGCCTTTCTTCCCACATCCGCAAAGAAGAACGCCGGCTCTTCCAGCGTCTGCAGGAATTGATGAGCGAAAAGGAACTCTCGCTTCTGGGCATCCAACTCGAGCAAGCGCTCAAGCATGCGGAACAAGCCTGCATCTTGCCGGCTACCGCAATAAAGCCGCGACCCGCAAAATAACCAGCCTCAGCGCGCCGTCGCATGGGCCTGTCGAAACTTCGCCGCTGCGTCCCGCCCCATGTAGCGCTCCAGCACGGTGCGGTCGGTCTCCCGCAGATCGACCACGACCAACCCGTCTAGAGTGTTGGAAAATTTTCTGTCGACGTTAAATCCCAGCAGCTTGCCGCCGATTTTGGCATACTGCCGCAGAAGAATCGGCACGCCTTTGCCGTCGGGCTCAACGTCTGTAATCGGCTCGGAGAGTTCGTCCAGGTCGCGGAGCACCTGGCACATGCCCCGGCAATCCCACCGCCGCAACGGGTTTGGACGAAACGGCCGCCGCGGCTCGACCAATCCCGCCAACTCGCCTTCATCCTTGCGCGTCTCAAAGAACCGGCAAATCATTTCCCGCGACGACTCGTTGTAATCATTGCTTACGCTCACCGCGCCAAACAGCACGGGTACCTCCGGCCGCAACGCGACCAGCCGCGCAATTCCCTTCCACAACAACAGCAGCGGAGCATATTGCCGCTGGTATTCCGGCCGCACAAACGATCGCCCCAGTTCCAGCGCGGGCCCCAGCTTCTGAAATATTCTTTTGTCGTAGCGGAAGAGCGTACTCGTGTACAGCCCGGGGATTCCGTGCTTGGCCAAAATCTCCGCCGTATTCCCGGCGCGGTAAGCCCCAACCAACTCCTGCTTCGCCGCATTCCACAGCAGCAGATGCGAGTAGTAGTCGTCGAAGCGGTCGAGGTCGAGACATTTACCCGTACCCTCGCCCACCTGCCGAAAAGTGATCTCGCGCAGCCGCCCAACTTCCCGCAGCAGTCGCGGGCCTTCCTGCGCCGTGGCCAGGTAGACGGCGAGGTCGCCGTTGCGGGTGAGGCAGCGATCTGCGGGTAGCTTTTCTATTTCTTCCGCGAGCGCATCTTCATTTTCAGCATCGGCCACAGGCTCCTGCATCTTCAACGCGAGCCTCGAGCGCAGCGCCACCGGCCACGACGCTTCCTGTGTACTCCGCCGCGCTAGCAGGTAAGTTCGCGAGCGCAAATACTCAATCGCATCGCGATCGGTCGGAACGGCGGCGACAGCGTCACTCGAAATCTCGCTGCCCACGCGCACTTCCACCGTCTTGCCTTCCTGTTGTAAAAATTCCCGCAGCAGAAACGCCATGCGCAGCCTGGGATGCACCATCCCCAGAATCTGAAACCCAACACTGTTATGCCCGCAAAAATATACCGGCAGTGCCGACGCCCCGGTTCGCTGGATCAGCCGCACCGCCGTATCGTTCCACTCCGGGTCGGCGATCTGTGCCGCCGGCATCTGCCAGTGCGAAACTTCGCCCGACGGAAAAATCGCCAGCATGCCGCCCTGTTGCAGCCACGCGAGCGCCTGGCGCAGCGCGCGCCGGTTCGCCTCCGCCGACCGGTCCGTATGAAGCGGATCTACGAAAATGCAGTGCCGCTCAAGCTCGAGCACATCGCCGAGCACGTAGTTGGTGAGTACCTTCACATCGGGCCGCACACGCGTCAGCAGCACAGTGAGAATCGCGCCGTCCAACACGCCATACGGATGATTCGACACGACCACGACCGGACCGCTCACCGGAATTCGCTGCTGATCGGCAGCATCAACTTGCAGCCGCACGCGCATCTCGCCGAGCAGAGTTTCTAGTCGAAAGCCTTCCGGCGACTGCTGCACCCGTCGGTAAAGGTCGCGCACTTTGTCCATGGGCGCAAACTTCGCGCCAAATCCCGGAAACTCGGTAACCCGCGCCAACACTACGGACTCGGTTGAGTTCGCGGGCAACTGGTCTGAGGGCATTCCATATCAATAGCGCAATCACTTTTCGCCACGATGAAGCGCAAGTTAAAAGCTGATGAAATGTGAGCCTTGAGTAAACCGAAGAGTAACGATGGTAACCGGTTCGCACGAAGAATGTTGCCTGAAAACGGGAAGGGAACGAGTTTACTCGCGCCGGTAGCTCGTCAAAAGCACGTTAGCGCTTTAGCGCCTGAGCGCCGCTCTTAATCTGGCCGGGCGTCTCGACGAAAATACGAATGAAGCCAAGATGCGCGCCTACGTCTCCAGCCGGAACCGTGTCTCCGCCACCGCGTACATCCTGCGCCACACCAGCCGATTGATGGTCACCACGGTCGCCGCCATCATCATGGTTGCGGCCAGCAGCAGATCGAAATTTCCCGCGTCGGTCGCCTGTGAAATCGTGGCTCCCAACCCCGTCGTTGTGTAGATGTGTCCCTTGAAATGAAAATATTCAGCCACGATGCTCGCATTCCATGCGCCGCCCGAGGCCGTCACTAGCCCCGTCACGAGATAAGGAAAAATTCCTGGCAGGATCAATTTTTTCCACCGTTGCCAACCCTCCAGCCGGAAAACGGAGCAACACTCCTTCAAGTCCGTCGGAAGCGCCATCGCTCCTGCAATCACATTGAACAGGATGTACCACTGCGTCCCCAACAGCAGCAGCACGATCGAGCCGATGCCCAGCCCGCCGCCCACGCGGATCAGCAGCAGCAGCACCACCGGAAAAAGCGCGGTCGCGGGAACCGACGCCGCAATCTGCGCCAGCGGTTGCGCAACCCGCGCCAGTCGCGGATTCAAACCGATCGCAACTCCCGCAGGAATTGTCCACGCCGCGCCGATCAGCAACGCCAGGTTCACGCGCAGAAACGTCGCCAGCAGGCCCAACCCAGCCTCTTGCAATTCCGCCTTCTGCAGGCCGGCAAGAATCATTCCGACCCGAACCACTCCGTAGCCCATCGCGCCGAGCAGCGCCAGCGCGAGCAACCGCGCCAGCCAGGTCTTCCACGGTTTGCGCGTCTCGGTTTCGTCGCCGGCGCGGACCTGAGCGAAATACAGCATCACCCGCTCGCCCAGCGGACGCGCGGTTTTTTCGCGAAGCCGCGCCAGGCTGCGCGAGTGGCGAATGAAATCAAGCACCCACGACCGCGGAGCGTCTGTGCTCTCGACCTGCTCGACCTTGAATTTTTCCGCCCACGCGATCACCGGGCGCCACACGAACTGATCGAGCAGCACGATCACCGCAATCATGGTCGCGACGCCCCACAGAATCGATCGTGTATCGCCCTCGCTCGCCGCAGTCTGCAGGTATGAACCGAGCCCCGGAAGCCGGAAGTCACGCGGTCCCAGCACGAACATCTCGCAGGCCATCAGAAAAAACCACCCGCCCGCCACCGACATCATCGAGTTCCACACCAGCCCGATTGCAGAAAACGGTAGCTCCATCTGAATGAAGCGCTGCCACCAGCTGAACCCGTAAATTTTTGCAGCCTCGCGCATTTCTTTCGGAATGCTCTTCAGCGAAGCGTAAAAACTGAAGGCCATGTTCCAGACCTGTCCAGTGAAAATCAGCAGGATCGCTCCCGCCTCAACGCCCAGCTGTCGGCCGGGAAACAGCGCGACCATCGCCAGCATCACGCCCGGCAAAAAACTCAGCACCGGAATTGACTGCAGCACGTCGAGCAGAGGAATCATGAAGCGTTCCGCCCGCGCGTTATAGGCCGCGATGTAGCCATACACCAGCGTGAACGCGAGGCTCAGCGCATAAGCAATCGTAATGCGCAACAGTGAATATCCCGCGTACGCCGGCAACGCCAGCAGGCTGCGCGAGATCTGAACTTCGGGAGTGATCGGGCCGAGCCACGTGCGCCCCACCACCAGCACACCGTAGAACAGCGCAATCGCCGCGGCGAACATCAAGACGTCCGGCAGGTACGAGATTTCAATGCTGGGCAGCTGAGCCCAGATTCGGTAGGCCGAAAATCCCCGGAGACTGGCTGATTTCTTCATGACTGGTCTTTAATAACTCGACTTCAAAAACTCGATCTTCGCCGCTGTTCAGAAACGGCTGGCTTAGAAAATGCTGGTTGTAAGAAAGCTCGTTCAGAAAATGCTACTCAGGTTTTGGCGCTGACGCGGCCGGGCTCTCCGGACGTTGCGCTTCATTCGCAGCCGGGGGCTCGGCCTGCACCAGCCGGCCAGTCTCCCGGTCGTAATCGAAAATTTCCGCGTACCGGCCCCAGTTCAACGCCGTCTCAAACTGGCGCTGCACTTCGTCTTCGGCAAAGTGCTCGTCGAGAATGTCGTGGAAAAATTCGTCCGCAATGGAGTGGTCCGACTTCCGCATCAAGATGCTCTCAATCTGCTTCAGGATGGTCACATGCTCAAGTGCCGCCTGCCGGAATAAAACCTTACGCTGTTGAATGTCGGCGTCGGCGAAGCGCACTCCTTGCGGCGTGATCTGCACGTCGCCTTCCTTCAGCAACGCAAACCCAAACAGCACGCAGGCCTCGAGAATCGGCAGCAGATCTTCCACATCCATGACCAGTTCCTCGGCCAGCCGGAACAAATCCTCGCGCCCTCCGCGATCGTGCAGCAGCTCGACCATGCCCGCGATCCCGCCCACGCGCGCGTGCGGCAGCATCTGGTATTTGGTTGTGCGCAGCGGCGCTTCCTGCCTCTTCAGCACACCCTTGGTCAGCCCGCCCTTGGGCAAAATAATCTCCGCCGTGGTCTCGGCATCCGGCAGGTCGTGCTCGATCTCCGGCTCGGTCATCACTTTGTAGATGTAATCGACCAGTTCGACAAAGCGCGCCGACTTGCGGTCGCGCGGATGCTTCAGCCGTATATTAAAATCCGACCGCACCCGTGCCGGATTTCTTCCCAGCACCATCACGCGATCAGCGAGCATGACCGCTTCTTCAATGTTGTGCGTGACGATGAAAATCGCGCTGGTCGGCATTTTCTTGTTCAGCCACAGCTCAAGAAGTTCGCCGCGCAGGTTTTCCGCAGTCAGCACGTCGAGCGCCGAAAACGGCTCGTCCATGAATAACACTTCCGGCTCCACCACCAGAGCGCGTGCGAATCCTACCCGCTGCTTCATTCCGCCTGAAAGTTCCTTGGGATACGCGGTCTCAAAACCGTCTAGTCCAACTGTGTCGAGAGTGCGCAACGCGCGCTTGCGGCGCTCAACCGCAGCCACGCCCCGCGCTTCGAGCGGAGCTTCGACATTGTCGAGCACCGTGAGCCATGGAAAAAGCGCAAAGCTCTGGAACACAATCGCGACGTTCGGCGTTTGTCCGTCTAGCGGCTTGCCGTGCCAATAAAGCATTCCCGATGTCGGCTGCGAGAGGCCGGTCAACATGCGCAGAAGCGTCGACTTGCCGCAGCCCGAAGGGCCGAGCAGAGCGATAATCTTCCCTCGCTCGATTATCAGATTGGTCGCGCTCACCACCTGAATCCGCGTCCCGTCGGCCTGCGGATACGATTTTTCAATCGCCACGGCCTCGATGATCGCATCGCTTTCAGGCAGCCCGTCAGTTGAACTCACGCCACACTCCCGTTCTCTCTATACACGATCTGCGCAGAAGCGCAAAGAGCGCCCGGCTGTAATCCTGCATTCATAATTAGAGTTGCGGGTGCCCCACGTCTCACCGTTTTTGTGAGATGTGGGAATTCAATTCTGATCGGGTGCCCATGTCTCGCTGTTTTCGCGAGACGTGGGATCTGATTCCGATGCGGATGCAATCTTCAGGCGGCAAAACTATCGTCGGCCCGAGCGCCAATCGGTTCCGGCAGGCGGTCGCTCAACTCGGCCAGCAGCGCCAGTTTCGAGGCCAGTTCACTGTTAAGGTGTCCGGTCTCGAAACGCCAGCGCCAGTTGCCGCCGTGCAGGCTGGGAGTATTCATGCGGGCCTCGCTGCCCAGGCCAAACACATCCTGCAACGGAACCACGCTCAGGGTCGCCGGCGAACAAATCACCGCGCGGATAAAGCTCCAATTCACACCGTCATCGCACCGCCCCAGATACGCTTCGGCATTGCGGCGCTCTTGTTCAGTAGCGCCCGACTTCCACCAACCGAGAACGGTGTCGTTATCGTGCGTACCGGTGTACATGATTTTGCCCGCGGACCGGTGGGGCAGATAAATGTGAGCCCCGATGTCTCCGAAGCCGAACTGAAGCACGGCCATGCCGGGAATTTGCAGGCGTTCGCGCAGGGCGATCACCGACGGTGTAATGTAGCCGAGATCCTCCGCGAAAAACGGCAGCCCACCTAGCGCCTCGCGCAGCTTCAAAAACAGATCGTCGCGCGGGCCGTCGACCCACCGGCCATTCACCGCGTTCTCATCGGCGGAAGGAATTTCCCAGAACTGATCGAACCCGCGAAAGTGATCAAGCCGAATGTAGTCAAAATTCTGCGTCGCCCAGCGCATTCTCTCAATCCACCATTGGTAGCCGCGCGACTTCATGATGTCCCAGTGATAAAGCGGATTTCCCCACCGCTGTCCAGTCTTGCTGAAAAAATCCGGAGGCACTCCGGCTACAACCTCCGGCTCCAGCTTCTCATTCAGCCGAAATAGTTCGCGGTGTGTCCACACGTCGGCACTATCGTAGTTCACAAAAATCGCGACGTCGCCCACCATGCGAATGGCTCGCTCCGCGCAATAACGGCGCAGCGCGCGCCACTGCTCGTAGAAAGCGAACTGCAATGCGGCCCGAATCTGGATGTCATCGGCCATCTCCGCGCGTGCCTTCTGCAAAGCCGCGGGCTCGCGGTAGGCCAGATCTCGCGCCCACTCGTTCCAGCTGCACAGCTTGTGCTTCGAGCGCAGCGCATCGAACAGCACAAAATCGTCAAGCCACCAGGCATTTTCCTGCTGGAACTTTTCAAAACGTTGCCGGGCATCGCTGGGACCAGAGCGCACGAAATTCCGCGCCGCCAGAAACAACAGCGGCATTTTCTGCGGAAACACCTGTTCGTATTCGACGGGGCCGGTCGCCTGCGATCCCAGAGGCCCGAGCTTGCCCGCGTCAATCCAGCCGTGCTCCACCAGCCGTTCCAGGCTGATCAGCAGAGGGTTTCCCGCGAAAGCCGAGGTGGAAGAGTAAGGAGAATTGCCGTAACCGACCGGTCCGAGCGGCAGAACCTGCCACAAACCCAGGCGGGCCGAAGCAAGAAAATCTGCGAATTGATACGCCGCCGGGCCGAAATCGCCAACGCCGCCGCGGGAAGGCAGCGACGTGGGATGCAACAGGATGCCTGCGGCGCGCGCAAAAGACATGTTTGCCGCCGCTACATTCCAGATTCGCTATCCGAGCGGGACAACGATTTCATTTCTTCCTGATTGATCTTGATCTTGCCCGACTTCTCCATCTGATCGCGCAGGCTCGAAATGAAAAGGCCGAAAAGTTCCTGTTGCTTCGTCTGCACCAGCGAGTCGCGAATCTGATCGCGCTTGGCGGCGTAGTCCGATTCGTCGGGCTTCTGATTCTCCAGCAACTCGATCACGGCCGCGTCGGAACCGCTGCTGATGGGGCCGCTGATCTCACCCGGCTTCATGCTGAACGCTACCGACGCCTGCCCCGTCATGGAACCGACATCGGGCACCTGTCCGTCAGGCAGCACCAGGTCGCTGGTCATCATGGTCGCACCCAACTCTTTCGCCGCCCGCTTCAGGTCGTGCTCGGCCTTGGCGCGGTCCGATAGCTCCTGCACCTTCTGCGAGAGCAAAACCGAAGAACGCTCGTTCTTGAACTCCTCCTCCACGCGGCTGCGAATCTCTTCAAACGTCGGTGTCGAGGGGGGTTGCACCGCCAGCAACTGAAACACGACGATGCCCTGCGACACTGCGGCCACATCCGGCGGAGACTTTTCCGCCTCGCCAAAAACCGCATCCATGAATTGTGGAGCCGGTCCCAGTCCCGGCAGCAGATCCTTGCGCGTAAAGAACTCCGACGTAATGACCGGAATGCTCTTCGCCGCCGCGGCTGCGTCCAAACCCTGCGCCTGCGCCTGCTTCAGCAGGTCTTCCCCTTCTTTCTGCGCGGCCTGCTGCGCCATTTGACGCTTCAGGATCGGCTCAATCTCGGCCTTCACATCGTCGAGCGACTTCACATGCGCTTCCTGCTTATCATCGACGCGGATAATGTGAAACCCGTCGCTGCTCTTCACTACATCGCTGATCTGCCCCTTCGGCAGAGAGAACGCGACTTTCTCAAATTCCGGCGTCGCCTGCCCGCGGCCAATCCAGCCCAGTGACCCGCCCACGTTGGCGCTGCCCGGGTCTTCGGAATACTTCTTCGCCAGTTCGTCGAACTTGGCCCCGTTCCTGATCTGTTTCAGCAAGTCGTCGGCGCGATGCTGGGCCTCGGCAACCAACTTTTCGTCCACCTTGCCGTCCGCGCCGGGAACCGGCATTTTGATCCAGATGTGGCTGACCTTCACCTGCTCGGGAACTCGGTACTGCTCGCGGTGCTGATCGTAGTAGTTGCGCAACTCATCTGGCGTCACCTGCACCGCCGCTTCGGCCTTGCTGATTTCGATCACCGCGTACTTGACTTTGCGCTTTTCCGGAATCGAATTCGCATAACCCGCTTTGTGCGTGTTGTAATAAGCCTTCAATTCTTCGTCGGTCGGATGCAGCCCCTTCTTGATGTCGTCCTGCTTCAACACCGCATAGTCGAATTTGACCTTGGAATTTTCCTTGATGAACTGGCCGTGGATGGCGGATTCGCTGATGTCGGCGCCGCCGGAAATAAGCGCCTGCAGCTTGGTCAACAGAACGTCATCGCCTACCGACTGCTCAAACTTGATCGGCGTCAGGTTCGCCTGCTGCAGCATGTCTTCGTACGCCTGCTGGCCGATGAAGTTGCCGCCCGGGAAAAAAGTCGCTGAATAACGCCCGTGCTCCAGTTCGTCCCGCACTTCCGCCGGCGTCGCGCGCAATCCCATGTGGTGGGCCTCGTCGAGTAATGCCTGGCGAGTGATCAGTTGGTCGGCCGCGCGCTGCGTAAAGAACGGCAGCAGCATCGACATGTTGGCCCCGCCCTGCGGCATCTGCTGTTGCAGCATTTGCCGCGCCGTGGTGCGAACCTCGTCCGCGGTAATGTCGACTCCCGCAACCTTGGCCACAATTCCGGCGCCCGGCTGCCCCGTCAGCTCCGAGGTCAGGCCGCCCGGAATGAACGCAATCACCATGGCCGCGCATATCACGAGCAGGATCCCGCTGAGAATGAACTTCTTGGTCGGCCCCTGAGTCTGCAAAAATCGAATCATCTTCTTCTCACTCCGAGTGTCACTCCAATGGTTGTCGCTTCGCGGTACAGAACCGAATTCGTAATTATAAACCAGCATCCATCGCACGCGCCCATGCACCGTGGAAGAGCGACTGCCTTCAACACGGTGGAATACCGGCCGCCTGCAGCACCGCCGAAGACCGGCGCCTGCAGCATCGCGGAAGACCGCCTGCCTGCAGCATCGCCGAAGACCGACGCCTGCAGCATCGCGGAAGACCGCCTGCCTGCAGCATCGCCGAAGACCGACGCCTGCAGCATCGCGGAAGACCGCCTGCCTGCAGCACCGTGGAAGAGCGGCGCTTCAGCGCCGCGTCGAGCCCCTCGGAATGAACGGGGGCTTTAGCCCCCGCCCTTCGGCTTGCAAAAATCCGCTATTGAAACGAATTAATAGAAGTGATATCCATTCTCCGGGGCTTTGTGCGAACATGCTCCAGTTCCTCCAACAGACCAACGAACACGGTCCACAGGTGAATCATGATCTCAGGTAAGCGGCTGGCCTCGACTCTCTCTGCTCTGGCTCCATTCTTTCTGGTTTCATCCCTTTTCGCGCAAGCCAAACCCCAGGCCAAGTCCGGCCGAGCGGTTTCCGCGTCGCACGCGACCGAGAGCAAGCTTGAACTGCACGAAGGCTGGTCGGTGCAAACCTCCGCCAAGGTCGATGCCAAGGGCGCAGTCATTTCCACGCCCGCATTCGCTCCCGCGGGCTGGCACGCCGCCACCGTGCCCACCACCGTCGTCGCCGCGCTGGTGAAAGACAAGGCTCTTCCCGATCCGTTTTTCGGCATGAACCTGCGCAGTTTCGCCGGCATGGACTATCCCATCGGCGCCAATTTTTCCAACATTCCCATGGCGCCCGACAGTCCCTATGCCGTTTCCTGGTGGTATCGCAAGCAGTTCGCGCTTCCCGCGGCTTACAAAGGCAAGACGGTCTGGCTGAATTTTAAAGGCATCAACTACCGCGCCAACATCTGGCTCAACGGAAAGCAGATCGCCAATTCTGACGACGTTGCCGGCGCCTGGCGCACTTACGAATTCAACATCACCGACGCCGCCAGGCCGGGCGCGGAAAACGTCCTCGCCGTGCAGATTTTCTCGCCTACCGACCACGACCTCGCCATCACCTTCGTCGACTGGAATCCCGCGCCTCCTGACAAGAACATGGGCCTGTGGCGCGAGGTCTATGTCACGACCAGCGGCCCAGTGGCTATTCGTTATCCCACGGTCGTGTCGAAATTAGATCTGCCCGCCACCGACACCGCGAAGCTCACCGTAACCGCGCAACTGAAAAATGGCACCAGTCAACCGGTGAAAGGCACATTGAAGGGCGAGATCGAAAACGTCAGGTTTGAACAAGACGTCGAACTCGCGGCCAACGAGTCGAAAGACGTCACCTTCACGCCTGAGGCTTTCTCGCAACTCGTGTTCTCGAATCCGCGCCTCTGGTGGCCGGCGCAAATGGGCAAACCGAATCTTTATCCACTGACCATGGAATTCGAAATCAACGGCGCCGTCAGCGACCGTAAGGCCAGCGAGTTCGGCATCCGCGAAATCACGTCCGACCTCAACTCCGTCGGCGGACGCGCCTTCCACGTCAACGGCAAAAACATTCTGATCCGCGGCGGGGGCTGGACTCCCGACATGATGCTGCGCGAAAACTCCGAGCGTCTGCATGACGAATTCCGCTACGTCCGCGACATGGGCCTCAATACGGTCCGCCTCGAAGGCAAACTCGAAACCAAGGAGTTCTACGACATCGCCGACCACGAAGGCATTCTCGTAATGGCCGGATGGTGCTGCTGCGATTTCTGGGAGCGCTGGCCGCGCTGGAAGCCGCAGGATTTTGAAATCGCCAAGCAATCTCTGCGCGACCAAATCTACCGCCTGCGCAGCCATCCCAGCCTGGTCATGTGGCTCAACGGCAGCGACAACCCTCCGCCGCCGGACGTCGAGCAAATGTATCTCGACATCGAAAAAGACCTGTTCTGGCCCAATCCGGTCGTTTCCTCCGCCACGGGCAGGGAGACCAGCGTCACCGGCGCGAGCGGAGTCAAGATGACGGGACCGTATGAATATATAGCTCCAAGCTATTGGGAACTCGACACGCCCCAGGGCCGGGCCGGCCGCAAGCAGTGCAATCCCGGCGGCTGCGGCGGTGCTTACGGCTTCAACACCGAGACCAGCATGGGACCGGCTGTTCCCCCGGTCGAAAGCATCCGCGCCATGGTGGGCAAAGACCACATGTGGCCCATCGACGATTTCTGGAACTACCACGACGGCGGCGGCGAATTCAAAACCATCGGCGTCTTCACCGAAGCTCTCACCAACCGTTACGGCAAGTCCGACAACGTGGAAGACTTCGCCACCAAGTCGCAGATGCAAACCTACGAAGGCGTACGCGCCATGTACGAGGCCTACAGTCGCAATAAGTACGAGGCCACAGGCGTCATTCAATGGATGCTCAACAACGCGTGGCCCTCAATGATTTGGCACCTCTACGACTATTACCTGCGTCCTGGCGGCGGATATTTCGGCGCCAAGCGCGCCATGGAGCCGCTGCATCCCATCTACGGATATGACGATCACTCCATCTGGCTGGTCAGCAGCCAATACGAAGACGCGAAAGTGCTGAAGCTCACCACGAAAGTCTACAACCTCGACATGAGCGAAAAATTCTCGCAGGAAAACATGGTCGACGCGCCTGCCGACAGTACAGCGAAACTGTTCGCCCTGCCTGACATTTCCGATCTGAGCCCAACCTACTTTCTCTCTCTTCGCCTGGAAGACTCAACCGGCAAGCTCGTCGGCTCCAATTTCTACTGGCTCTCCACCAAGCCCGAAACGATCGACTGGGCCAAGACGACCTGGTGGATGACTCCCACCGAATCCTATGCCGACTACACTGCGATTTCACAATTGCCCAAAGTTAAGGTGAAATTCTCTGACCACACCGAACGCCGGGGCGAAGAATCAGTCACGCACGTGACCATCGAGAATCCGAGCAAGAGTCTCGCCTTCTTTATTCGCCTGAAAGTCGACAAGGGTCCCAAGGGCGAAGAAATCCTGCCCGTCATCTGGGGAGACAACTACATCTCGCTGCTGCCGGGGGAGAAACGCGAAGTCACCGCCACCTACCGGACCAGCGAATTAGGCACGATGAAACCGTCAGTCGAGGTCAGCGGCTGGAACGTGGAATGAAACACAACATGGTTAACGCCCTGTCATCCTGAGGAGCGCGCAAGCGCTCCGAGGGACCTTGCGAAGCGTTGGGAGTGGTGGTGGTGCCGGGGTAGGATCCAAGACGCTGCATAGAGTGAGGGACCTTGCCACCGCATCCATGATTGACGCCTCCTCAGGTCCCTCACACCGGCTTCGCCGCTGTTCAGGATGACAGCAAGACTTTTCCACAACTTAATTTTTCCCATGTGACGAACAACCTTCACTGAGATTTTCACCCTGTCTATTCTGGGATCGTAAGGACCGGATGTTATGCCGCGCCTGTCCTAGGAAACACGCGGCCCCCGCAGCCTCCCCATGCGAGTGAGGAATAAGGGGACATCTGACGCGCAGGGTGCTTAAGATAGGTCACCTTGGTTGACCCAAGGCTTGCACCCGATGTTGGGAGTGATCACTTCCTCTAGATTGCAGACGAAGAAAACGAGAAACGAAGAGAACATCAGAACGGAAGGCGAACGAAAACGGGATTGGGAAATTGAGTAATTGCGTAATTGAGTGAGTGGTGAACCGGCGACGGCGTAATTGGGATTTCAATGACTCAATTACCAAATTCCCCAATTACTCAATCTTTCCTACACGTGCTGGGAAAGCGAGAGCACATTTCCATCCGGATCCTTGAACCACGCCACTTTGTCTCCCGTGGGCGCAGTCCAGATTCCCAATTCGTCCTGCTTGAAGAATCCGAAGATTTCGAACTTCACACCCTTGGCCGCAAGCGCCCGTGCCACATCTTCGATCCCAGAAACCTGCCAGCCCAGAATGGTGAACTGCGCCGGCTTGACCTCTTTCATCTTCGCAGCCCGCACCATGATGCCATTCGCATCAAAGACCACTGCGAACCCGTCGTCTTTCACAAATTGCAACCCCAGCACGCCCTCGTAGAACGCCCGCGCTCTGTCTCCATCCGTGATCGGCACGAATGCCACGATATGAGAAGAACCTAGCATGACGATCTCCCGAATCAGGTTCCCGGGTCTGGACCCCGGTTCGTCATTCACCTTCAGGCGGCAAGTCGAAGTTCACCAGGTCGCCGCGGAAGCCGTGCGTTTTCCACGCGCCAAAGGCAATGCCGACAACCATCCAGATCCCGCCCACCAGCCACGCCTTCCAGCTCAGATTTTTCCAGAGGAAGAAACAAATGGTAAAGCCGGCCAGGGGAGGCGTCCACACCGCAAGTACAGCCAGCGCAACTCCTGCCGCAACCAGGAATCTCCAGTCCGAACCCGGCATCAGAACCAGGGCGATCACCAGCGCAGTCAGGAGCAGCGGCGGCACCGGACTGTTCTTCCGTTCACGCACGTAATACCGCACAAAGGCGGCCAGATTCACGCCCATGAAGGCAATGAGCGCTCCAAAGTTGAGCATCTCGGCGCCCAGCCCGTAGCTGAACAGATTGAAACTTACCAGCAGCGCCCCGAACAGAGCGATGGCTCCCACGAAAAGAACGTTGTTGCGGGGTACGTGCCGCTTGGCGTCGACGCTGCCGAAGAATTTTTGCGGCAGTGCTTTGCTGCGTCCCATGCCATAGAGCAGGCGGGCCGCGCCGATCTGTGCGCCCATTCCAGATCCAAAGTTGGCGACCAGCAGCGTGAAGCCCACAATCGCGAACATCGGTTTCCAGGCGCGACCGGCAACGAACGTAAATGCGGTATCGCTGTTGGGAAAAGGCTGGGTGGCCGGCCAGATCAATTGCGCCGCATAGACTTCGAGGGCAGAAAGTATCCCGATCACAAAGCAAGTCAGAACCGTGGCCAACAGAATATTGCGCCGCGGATTCTCCGCTTCTTCCGACAAGGTTGAAATGCCGTCGAATCCAATGTAGCTCAGCACCGCGATCGAGGTTGCAGCCAGTACAGCTTTCGAATTCCAAAGCGCCGGATCGTAAAAAGGACGCGTAAAGAACGATGCGCCATCGTGCGGATGACTCGAGATGTAGCGCACCGCCACCATGAAAAATACCGCCACCACCGCTCCCATTCCTGCCGCCAGTGCGGTGTTCACCCGGGCCGAAGTCTTAATCCCTTGCAGATTCAGGAACGTAAACACCGCGCCAAAAATCAGAGCCCATCCCCAGTAAGGAATCGCAGGCGCAAAAACGAAGGCCTGCTGGCTGCACCAGATAATGCAGATCATCGGATTGAGGATGTAATCCATCACCATGCTCCAGCCGGTGACATATCCGAGCGCGGGATTGATCTCCTGCCCGACATAAGTGAACGCGGATCCGGCACTGGGATAGGCTCGCGCCATGCGCCCGTAGCTGAAAGCGGTAAACAGCATGGCCACCATCGCAATCAGGAGAGTGGTAACCACGTGTCCACGGCCCCGGTCGCTGAGCACGCCAAATACCGACATGGGTGCTACGGGCTGAATCACGATCACACCGTAGAGGATCAGATCCCAAAGCGTGAGCGTGCGCCGGAGCCGGGGCGCGGCAGAGGAGGACGGGGAAGAGGTTTCCATGGGTCCGGCTATTGAATTATGGGAAGGGCAGGAATGTCAATATTAAAACGATTCTGTAGCCGCCAAATTGCACCGAACGCTGGGTAGCAGGAAGGGTGCGGGATGGGAAGTGGGGATGGGAAGTAGGGATGTGACGTGGGGATGTGAAGTGAGATGGGAAGTGCGCCACCCGGCCCACTACCAAACGCTGTCATCCTGAGGAGAGCGCAAGCTCTCCGAGGGACCTTACGAAGCAGTGCGGTGGCGTTGCGGTGGACAGGGTCTTCGTGGGCGCAGGCAGCGGAGGCCGTCCCCCCGGCCGCATCAATAGCCGATGCCGACGTAAGGTCCCTCAAGCCGGCTTCGCCGGCTTTCAGG
Source organism: uncultured Acidobacteriaceae bacterium (assembly GCA_963739125.1). Lineage (GTDB taxonomy): Bacteria > Acidobacteriota > Terriglobia > Terriglobales > Acidobacteriaceae > Sulfotelmatobacter. The sequence continues at coordinate 609,428 of CAVTZD010000001.1, forward strand.
ATGACAACACTAAAAACAATTCTTAGCCACGGATCATCACCGCGCCGCACCGTAGTCGAACCAGTATCCCCGCTGCTCGTTGCCTGACATGTGCCGCGTGTTGTATTCCAGAAGATAGTTCACGTGCGCGTCGTCGAGCGGGAACGACTTCTTCGGCGTATAGGGATATTCGCCCATGCTCAGGAACGGCAGCGGCGCGACAAAGTCGCCGTCGGCCGCGTAGAAGTCCATATCTTTTTCGTAGCCGTTGGCGGCAAAGAAATAATCGCGCGCCCAGCCTTTGGGCAGCGCAGGCAGGTGCGACGGATCGAAGTCAAGCCGCACCTCATCACCCGATCCGAAAACGGCCAGCTTGTCGTCGGTCGCCGTCAGCAGCGGCGTGACGTCTCCGTAGCGCGTGTAGTTTCCCGCCGGCCGCGTGTAGGGCCCGGTCGCGCTGGCTTTCTCGTAGATATATTGCACATTGCCCGGCGGCGTGCCTTCGATCTTGTAAGGATATCCGTGAAACTCGAGATCGGCGTGCAGGAGCGGAACGGATGTCAGGCGATAGTCGTAGCGCCGGCGTCCCGCCGGCAGAAGCGTGGTCGTCCCCGCGCGACCCTGTTCCGTGCGGTCCACCAGAATACTGTCCCAATAAATCTGCAGGTTGGTCGTGATGCGAATCGTGCGCGTGCCCCGTGGCAGCTTCCCAGTCAGGTCGGCAGTCATCGTGCGCGGACCGCCGGCGGGAAATCCCATGTCGTCGATTACGCGCTTCCATTTTCCGCTGGCGTCCTTCGCCTCCACGTATGGCGAGATGGCGTGAATTCCCGCCTGCGACGCGGCATACATGCTGTTGGCCGAAAAGTATTCGACCTCGCCGTGCATCAGCAGCCACAGCGGCCCGCCGGCGTAATCCTCGCCCAGATCGAGCGTCAGGCTGTGCGGCTTGGCAAACCCCAGGAAGTGCGTAAGTTCAAAATCTCCAAAATATTTGTGTGCGAGCAAATCGGGCAGCACGTCGTGACCGTGGTCGTCCCACGCGCCCGCCGGCGGCCGCGCGTCGTGACTGGTCACAACCTTGAACTCGGGATACGGCGGGTTCGAGGCGAAATATTCGTTGGGATACACATCGACATCAGCCGGATGATCAACCGCCAGCAGCCGCACCTGGTCGAGATAGACTGCCTCTTCCAGCGGCTCCATGAAGCGGAAACTGAGAGTCGTCGTCGGTCGTTGGTGGTCGGTCGTTGACACGCCTCGCACATTCAACGATGTCATCCTGAGCGGCGGCGCAGCCGGCGCGAGGGACCCTACGTTGGCAGGCGGCTTCGATGCAGTAGTACCGGAACTCCCTTGACCCATACCGCTGCAGCACTCCCCTTGGCGGCATTGCTGGCTGCCCGCCGCCGTAAGGTCCTTCGGCGTGCTATCGCCCGCCTCAGGATGACACGCATTGAGTGTTCTCTCGTGCGCCAACTCGTGTGGAATCTTGATCCACTCCACCGGACGCGGAATATCGCGCTGCCCGGGCCCAATCCAGTGCCCGACCACGCCCGCGCCCAGCATGTCGGCGACGAACTCGTAGCGCTCGCCATTCCACACAAACAAAGTCGGACACGAACTGCCGCGGCGATCGATTTCAAGAAAATCCTGCTGCTTGTCGCCGGCAACATTGATTTCGTCCTGCAACACGCCGGTCGGCCAAAGCATGCGCACGATGTCAGCCTGTTTGGAATCGCCTAGACCAACCGTGAGGTAAGGCGAATTCTGTCCGAGATATCCGTTCGATCCGTAAATCTCAAATTTCTGCCGGTTCCCGCCGGAGAAGACTTCAACTTTCGTTCCGATGGCTGACTTGTTATCGTTCAGTCCCTTGAGCGCGAGCCGCAGCCAGTGATTCTGATTGCCGCCTTCGTTGCGCAACAGCACGGCCGGCCCGTGATTCTGCGTGACGAGCAAGTCGGTCGCGCCATCGTTGTCATAGTCGCCGGTGATGATGGCGCGCGGGCTGTCGAGATGAATCTTGTCGAGGCCAACGTCGGCGGTGACGTCTTTGAAGCCGTCCGGCCCAAGATTGCGGAAGAGCTTGATCTCGCCCTTGCCATCTTCGGTCTCTCCCACTGCGACGACATCAACCCAGCCGTCGTTGTCGTAATCGAAGGCGGCGACCCCGTAGGCTCGGACCCAATTTGTCTCGGGGAGTTTCACTTGTTCGAATGACTTGCCGTGATTGTTTCGCCACAGCGAGAGAGCTGGAGCACCCATCTGGGTGAGGACAAGATCCATCCATCCGTCGTGATCGAAATCGAGGACGGCGACGCCGAGACCAAACCTTGGTGCGCTCGACTGCCAAGGCAGCCCCACAAACCTACCCTCACGAGGATTCAACAGGATCTCCGGAGGAGCAGCAGGACACATCGAAACCAGATCGACTGCTCGGTCGTTGTTCACATCCGTGCCGAGGGCGTTGCCACTGCACAGGCCTGCGCCGTCTTTCGAAACAAGTACTTCTCGGGTTACCGAAGTGAACGTGCCATTGCCATTATTTCGCCACAGCGCTGTTGAACCGCCGACAAACAGGTCAAGATCGCCGTCATGGTCGTAGTCTACGAACGCGAGCCCAAAGATGTAGCTATCTGCAGTCAAGCCCGCCGATGCACTCACATCCTTGAAAACCCCGTCGTGTTCATTGCGGAGCAGAACCACATCCTTGCCTGAAGCGAGCACTAGATCGGTGAAGCCATCGTTGTCATAGTCGCCTGAGGTACATGCAGATCCCCCGGCCTTGGGATTCAGACCGGCCCTGGCGGTTACATCCTCGAACTTCCCATTGCCTCGGTTGTGATAAAGCGACATTCCGCCCTGGGCGCCGTTTTCAGGAAGAAAGACGTCGATACGGCCGTCGTTGTCGTAGTCCAGGAAACAAGCTCCGGGACTTAGAGCGATGTCACGGCCGTTCGACTCCACTTCGCCGATCCCAGTCGATATAATTCCCGCTTCCTTCGTCACATCCACAAACCGCACCTTGATCTGCGGCGGAGGCTTCAACTGTTGCTGCGGCGATTCGACCGCGCGCGAATATTTGCCTTGCTCACCGTAGGCCAGGCTCATGGGCGCGCCGATTTTCTTTTGCGTGATGTACTGGAAGCGCTTCAGGTGCTCGCGGGCATGGTCGACGTCTGCAGATTGCTGGTAGGCGCGCGACAATCCGAATTCAGCCGAGGCGTGCAGCGGGTTGATTTTCAGCGCGTGCTGCATAGCGTCGATCGCCTGCGGAAACTGCTTAGCCTGCACGTAAGCCGTGCCCAGAAAATACCAGGTGTCGGCGTCGTCGGGATCGATGGCAATGACGCGCTTGAACGCATCGATGGCGGCCTGCGCCTCGCCGCTGTTTTTGGCCAGCAGGCCGAGGCTGTACCACGCGTTGGGATTGTTCGGATCCTGCTTGAGCGCGTCTTCGAGCGCCGCCTTGGCCTCGTCAACTTTCTGCAGGTTCGCATAAGCGACGCCCTGGTTCAGGCGCGCGATGGCCAGCTTAGGATCGGCCTCGGCGGCTTGCTGAAACGCCTTCAGCGCCTTCTCGAAAAGCTGCTGGTTCATGTAGGCGCAGCCCAGATTGTTGAGCCGCGCGGCCTCAATCGGATTCGGCGCTTTGGCCTGCGGGGAAAAGAAAAATCCAGATGCTGCGAGAAGACTACCGACGGCAGCGGCTGCGATGCGCGAATTCATTGCGATACTGATTTAATCACAAATGCCAGTGGCAAGACTTGAAGGCGCCCGCTCAAATCGCACACCTCAGGATGTCATCCTGAACAGGGGCGAAGCCACTGTGAAGGACCGTAAGGCGGCGTCAGCAATCAGTGCCGCGAACGGGGATGCCAAAGCTGCATGCATCTTGGTGGATCCTCTCGGCTGCCTTGCCGGTCCACTCGTCCCGTAAGGTCCCTCGGAGCGCTTTCGCGCTCCTCAGGATGACACCGGGATCTGAACGCGCAGGCACTGCAAAAAAGGTCTCTACTGACGAACGAGGGAGGGCTTGCTGTACGCGCGGTTGCCGATGACTCCCTTCCCTTCCTCTACGGTAATCGTCTGGCCGGCGTTGACGTTCGTGAGTTTGTTGACCTGTCCGCTGGGCCAGTCAATTTCGACGCTTTCGGCTTTCGACTTCGCGCCCAAGCCAAACGTGAGCACGAGTTCGCTTTGCGAGAGATAACTCGAACCCGAACGCAGCATTTTCGATTGCTTGTCCTGATTGCTATCGCCCGCGCTCACGCGCACGACCGCGCCGATGCCGTCGCGATTCGACTTCGTGCCTACGAGTTTGATGCGCAGGCTGTGATTCGTTCCGCCCTCGTTGTGGAATAGATACGCTGGTCCGGCGTTGGTTGTAAGCAGGATGTCGGGGAAGCCGTCGTTATCGATATCGCCGTAAGCCGCGGCCCGCGCCACTTTTGGCGCGGCCAAGGCTTTTCCCATCTCCGCCGTCACTTCGGTAAATTTTCCTCCACCAAGATTGCGGAATAGATGCGGAGGCTCGGCGAAGTGCACTCGCTTCTGTACGCGCTCGATCGCGTCTTCGATGTGGCCATCGGCCACGAAAATGTCAGGCCAGCCGTCATTGTCGTAATCGAAAAAGAAGCAGCCGAACCCGAGCGTGACCAGCGTAGCGCGTCCGACTTCCGATTGGGGCGCTTCGTCCACAAACAATCCGTTGCCTTCGTTGTGATAGAGCGAAACCATCTGGTTGGCAAAATTGCTGATGAGAACGCTGGGATGCCCGCTGTGGTCGTAATCGGCCGCGTCGACGCCCATGCCGGCGCGCGCCACGCCGTCTTCGCTGAACCCAATTCCGGCCGCCACGCCCCGCTCCTCGAACGTTCCGTCTTTCTTGTTCAGGTAGAGCTTGTTAGGCTGTGTGTCGTTCGCGATCAGGATGTCGGGCCAGCCGTCGCCGTTGTAATCGAGAATCGCAATGCCGAGGCTCTTCGAGGTTGGATCGCCGAGCCCAGACTTCTGGGTGGCATCTTCAAATTTTCCGTTGCCCAGGTTGTGCCACAGACGCACTGACGTGCCCTTGTACGATTCCGGCGTGCAATACGATTTGTGCGCGCCATCGACCGTGCAGTAAAGATCGCCCTGCTCGCTCCATTGCACGTAATTGGCAACGACGAGATCGAGCTTGCCGTCGCGGTCGTAGTCGACCCAGGCGGCGCTGGTGGAAAACTCGTTCGGACCCCACATCCCCGCCGACTTCGTCACATCGGTGAAGGTGCCGTTGCCGTTGTTGTGGAACAGATGACTCTGGCCCACCGCGGTAATGAATATGTCGTCGAACCCATCGTTGTCATAATCGCCGACAGCCACGCCCAGCCCGTACATGGACACCGCGAGTCCCGCCTTGCGCGTGACGTCGGTGAACGTGCCGTTATGATTGTTGTGGTAAAGCTTGAGCGTGGTCGCGCCGCCGTGAGGATGTCCCGGAAAATCTTCGCCGTTGATCAGCAGGATGTCGGGATATCCGTCGTTGTCGTAGTCGATGAAGGCGCAGCCCGGGCCCATGGTCTCGGGCAGCCACTTTTTTCCGAAGGCACCGTTGTTGTGCTTGAACTGGATTCCGGCATGGGCGGTGATGTCGCGGAAATGAACGCCCTGGGCTGCGCCGCTCGCGACAGACAAGAGACCTAACCACAGAGACACAGAGACGCAGAGGAAAAGACGAAAATGAAAACAGTGCCCCTCTCCGGGACTCTGTAACTCTGTGGTGAAGCGCTGTCCAAACGTCACTTCGAAGCTCCCGCACTGGCCGCGTGAATGGACGAGGCGGCTGTCTTGATGTGGTTTTCCGGGATCGACGCCAGCGGCACCGAAACATGTTCATGCACTGCCTGCCGCTCGTTGTTATCTACAGGATGGATTTGGCGATACGGTCCGGTGATGGCTTGCGCCGCTTCGTTGGCCTTGAAACGCAGATATCGCGTCTCATGCTCTCTGGCTAATTTTTCGTTGCCCAGGCCGCCATAGCACAACATCAGGTTGTAATTGGCCTGCAGGTCCTCGGGATCAATCGCAAGCACCGACTGCAAGACTTTCACCGCCTCAGCATATTTGCGCTGCAAGAAGAGAATATGGCCGAGATCGTTCAACGCAACGCGGTCGCGCGGATACTGCGCCAGCACGATTTTCAAGCGCGCCGCCGCGCCGTCATAATTTCCGTCGGCGCGCAGAACACTCGCGTAGAAAAAATTTGCTCGGGCCAGATTCGGGGCCAGTTCCAGTGCCTTCTCCAGCACAATGCGGGCGCGTGCCATGTCGCCTTCCTGCACCGCGCACCGGCCAATGTTGACCCAGCCGTCGGGATTATTCGGATCAGCCTCAGTCACTTTCTGGAACGCCGCCGCCGCGCCTTTCAGATCGCCCTGCAGAAACAGGCCGATGCCATAGTCGTTCCAGCGCTGCCACTCCTGCTTGAGCGCGATGGTCTTCGGCTCGGGCTCCGGCGCATTGTGCGCGATCACCGGGAGTGTGACTTCATCTTCGGCCAAGGCAACGATCGGCAGGTCCGGAATTTTTTCCTCCTTCGCAGAAATACCCTTCAACGGCGCCGTGAAGGTCACAGTACGGTCGTCGTAGTCGGGAGTGACCTCATCTGGCTTGGTCGGATCGGGCACGCCGGCAAATGCAAATTGAGTATTCCACCAGGCGAACTTGCGATAGCACAACCGCGCATGCAGCGTGATCTTGTTCCCTGCATTTTCCGGAATGAACATGCGGTAGTGGACCGTGTCGGCCGCTCCGGGCGGAATCAGCCGCACATAGACGACAGCCCGCGTGGCCCACGCATTGCGCTTGTTGATCGGATTGCCATGCTCATCAATCTGCAGCGAGCGATAGAAATGCGCGCCCTTTTCCACCGGCCCGTGCCCGTTGTCCTCGACCATGCCGCTCCAGAAAACGACCTGCCCTTTGTCGTCGGTGCCCTTGAGTTCGAGCCAGGTATCGTAGGCATCGACTGTGCCTCCGGGAAAGAAGTGGCCGACTTTTTTCGTACGTACAACCACGTCCACACGCACGGTATCACCCCGGCGCAGTGGAGGCCGTACGCGATTCAACGGCGCAGTAATGGGCGCAGTCACGCCGCCGGTCTCGTTTGTGATTTTATTCTCGGCTTCTTCCCCCACCGCGAACGTCGTGGCCAATTCCGACTGCGTGGCGGCACCGGGCTTAAGCGGAGCCCGTGCCTGCGACAGGGCAAAAATATCGACCGAGACGATTCCGTTCTTCAGAAAGTCCTCGGTCAGTTTGAGCTGCGTTGCATCCTCGTTGGCGGTGGGCAGGGCGGTGTTGGCAGCGGGAAAACGATGCGAGTGCACGAAACCGTCGATGTTCCCCATGTCTTTCGAAGCGGTCATGGGCATGTGGCAATCGGCGCACTGCGCGGGCTTCGGCGGATAATAAAACGATCGCGCACCCTGCCCCGAGACTCCGCTGGCCTGCCAGTTGTCGTATTCGTTGAAACCACGGACCCAGCGGTAGTGGTTGACCGGCACATCGAGATGCACTTTGTGACAGGTAGAGCAGAATTCCGCGGTCTGCGTCCGCATGAACGGTTTGAGGAACACGCGCCGGTGCGGCTCGGGATTCAGCCGGATCACAAAATCGTGCAGCGCGCGCATGACAGGATTCTTCGTGGCGGCCAGTTCGTGCAGCTTGGGATATTCCAGATAAAAGTCAGCCTGCCCCATCGTGCTTTTCACCTTGGCGATGGAGTGGCACATCATGCAGCCCAGCCCGGCCTGCGATTCCGGGCGATGGATAATCTCCTTGATCGGCGTGTCCATCAAGCCGCTGTAGAGCACGGCGGGATCATGGCATCCGCCACACCATTTCGACGGCTTGGTGCCGATCGTATCCTGCATGTACTCGATCGATTTGCGATACCACTGATTGTTGAACGAAGAAAAATGGTGCGCCGAGCTGAACCATTCGTTGTAGATATCTTCATGGCAGCGCTTGCAAGAATCCGACTCCATGAAAAACTTGCTGGGAATTTTTTGGTGACCGTAAACCTGCGCGGAACTGGGGAAGAACGGGCCCTCGGGGCCGTCGCCTTCGCCGGCCATTGTTCCAGGCGGCATCTCAGGGTTTTCGATGCGGTTGCGCGTCTGCCAGGTTCCGCGAATGTATTGCGCACCGTAGCCAAGACCGGCGAGCACCGCGAAGCAGAGCGCAACGCGCAGCGCGGCAGGTACCAGCCCAGACCACATCGAGCGCTTTGCAGGCGAACTCGCGGCCGTGGCATTCGCGGCCGTGGCTTCTCGCCGGCCCAGCCAATCTGCCACCAGCAGGCCGACGCCCGCGAGCGAAACGACAATATGAAGATAAAGCTTGTTCCATTCATCGCGCGGCGTGCCGGTTTTAATCAGAATGAGGCCTACGACTCCGCCTGCCGCAACCAGCAGCCAGCCGGCGCGCGCCGAAAAACTTCCCGAGCGCAGCAAGCGGAACAATGCCGGCACGAGAAAAATAACAGCCAGCACGCCGCCGAAGGTGTGCAGCAGCACGATGCCGGCATAAAAAATAGTGGGCTGCGGAGACGCGTAGAGGTAGGCGGCTGAGATAACGAGAGCAGTCAGCAGCCAAAACAGCGCGCGTCCGATGAAATCCCCAGATGCAGTTTTTCGCATGTTCCGCGATACGGGAAAGTTTTAGGAAGCGAGATCAGTCCCACAGTGACTGTCTTCGCGCGCCGATAAACTTACACAGAGAATGGCGCGAGCGAAATAGTGCAAACATACTAGGGAACAAATCTGGCAAGTATTCTTGGGCGAATCGAGTCAGGGTAGTCGCGCCAAGATCGCGGCTAGAGCCGCTGTTCGGGCGGGGCTGCTAAATGAAGGGGCGGGATTCTCAACGCATTGCATTCTTTTTCGAGCGCGGCGGCGACGGCCAGCACTTGTTCGTCTTCCCACGGGCGCCCGACAATCTGCACCCCAATCGGCAGGCCTTGCCATTCGCCCTCGACACAATGGCTCACCGGAACTACAACCGCGGGATTGCCCAACAGGTTGAACCATTCCGTATAGCTCCAGGCGTCAAAATATTCGACGGTTTTGCCATCGATCGTCCATCGGCGTTCGCCGTGGCGGAACGCGGGAATCGCGGCGGCGGGGCACAATAAAATTGGATACTCACGCATCTGCGCCAGAAAATTTGCGCGCAGGGTGTCGCGCCCGATCCACGCTTCGAGCAGTGAATCTCCGGTCAGCTCAGGTTCAGCGGCTGACCATTCCAGAAATTGCTTCAGCATCGGACTGAGGTCGTGCTCGCGTCCGTGAAACATCGGACGAATCAGCCTGCCGCCGGCGGCGACGAAAAACTTCCTCCACAGCACGCGCGCCTCCTCGAGACCCTGGGGGCGAAACGGCTCGACTTGAAATCCGGCGCCGCGCAGGGCTTCTGCCGCAGTTCTCACGGCGGCGTGAATTTCGTTCGTCACAGGAGTGTGGCCGTCGTCTTCGAAATAGGCGATGCGCAGTTTCCTCACGTCCGCATCGCTCGGCCAACGCAAGGGCACCGGAGCCGCGCAAGCGTCACCGTCGTCGGGACCCTGCATCACTTCGAACAGCGCTTTCACGTCCGCCACCGTCCGCGCCATGGGGCCAACCACGCCGATCAACGCAAACGGTCCAGCGGATGCGGGAAAGTGCCCCGTTGCCGGAACGCGCCCCGGCGTCGGTTTGAGTCCGCAAATTCCGCTGAAGTGCGCCGGCACGCGAATCGAGCCGCCGCCGTCGCTGCCTACGCCGCCCGCCGACACTCCTGCAGCGATCGCGGCCGCTTCTCCGCCGCTCGAGCCGCCGGGAGTGCGATCAAGATTCCACGGACTGTTGGTGCGGCCGTAGAGAAGATTATCCGTTTCCCAGGCCATGAGAAGTTCTGGAGTGTTGGTCGTGCCCAGTATGATCGCGCCGGCATTGCGGAGCCGCGCCACCAGCGGCGCATCGTGCGTGGCGACGTGCCCCGCGCGCAGGCGCGTGCCCGACTCGCACCTAAGACCGGCCACGTCGACACAGCTCTTGATGCTGATGGGAACTCCATGCAACGCGCCGAGGGCTTTGCCCTTCATCACTGCCGACTCGGCGGCGCGTGCCGCGGCGCGAGCCCCTTCGGCATCGACGTGAACGAAGGTGTTCAGCCTGGGATTCAATCGCTCAATTTTCGCGAGATGGGCTTCCACCAGTTCGACGGGAGAAATTCTTTTCCCGCGAACTTGCTCCGCCATGCCAACCGCCGGCAGAAAAGTCAGGTCGTGCATGAAGTCCTCTCCTGCACGGCGCGGTCGAGCATCTCTTTTTCTTTCGCGGTCAGGGCGCGGCATTCGCCCTTGACCAGTTTGCCCAACCGCAGCGGACCGATGGCCACTCGCATCAGCCGCAGCACTTCTACGCCGTGCGCCGCCAGCATGCGGCGAATCTGCCGGTTCTTGCCTTCATCGAGAACGATTTCGAGCCAGCAGTTTTTCTGGCCCGAGCGCAACACGCAGGCCCGCACGGCGCGAAGCAAGTCTCCCTCGTCGCCTCTCACTCCGCGAGCCAGTGAGCCCATCAGTTTCGCATCGGCCAGTGTTGCGATCTGCACATGGTAGGTTTTTTGCAAATGCGTGTCCGGCGCAGCGATGTGCGCGCCCCATTCGGAATCGTTGGTGAGAAGCAGCAACCCCTCGCTGGCTTTATCCAGACGACCCACCGGCGCGACCCACGGGAGGGATTCGTTCGCCTTGCGCAAAATGGCGTAGACGGTCTTTCGTCCTTTTTCGTCGGAGGCAGTCGTGACCAGGCCGCGAGGCTTGTTCATCATGAGATAGATTTTCTGCTCGCGCTCGATCGCGCTGTCGTCCACGACAACCCGGTCTTGGCCAAGGTGCACTGGCGTCTCCGGATCGTTTCGCATGTTTCCGTTCACTCGCACTCGCCCGGCGCGAATCAGCCTGGCGGCCTGTGAGCGCGAGCAATATCCCAGCTTCGATAACGCGCGCGCCAACCCGATGCGCCGCGCAGGTTGCTTCAGCTTCATGGATTGATGCTAACCGAAGTGGTGTGACCGAGGCAGACGTACCGAGGCAAACGAGCGCGTTTTATGGAGCCCCGGACGCATTCGTCCGGGGAGGCAGCGCCACGGATCCTTGGAGTTGCGGCGCGGGAATTGTGCCGCTGCCTGGGCGGACGAATGCGTCCGCCCCTCCATGGGTCGTGCACAGCCCGGCCGCAGTTGTTACGATGTTCGTCGTAACCAAACGAAGGAGTCTTATGGCACATCAACACCCGCCCCGCTTCCTGAAGATTGTGGACGACGCCAAGATGCGGATCCGCGAAACCAACGTGGACGCCGTCAAACAAAGACTCGACCGCGGAGATAAATTTACGTTGGTCGATGTTCGCGAAGAAAGCGAGTTCGCCAAAGATCACCTGCCCGGCGCGATTCACCTGGGCAAAGGCGTCATCGAGCGCGACATCGAAGCGCGCGTGCCCGCGCTTGACGCCGAGATGGTGCTCTATTGCGGCGGAGGCTTCCGCTCCGCCCTCGCCGCCGACAACTTGCAGAAGATGGGATATACCAAAGTGATTTCGATGGACGGCGGCATTCGGGGATGGCGCGAGAAGGGATATCCGCTGGTCAAAGAATGAGAGAAAGGCGTCGTTGGTCGTTGGTCTTCCGTCGTCGGCTCGTCGGCTCGTTATGGCCCTGCACGCGCTGGTTCTAATAGTCAGGTACATAACACCCACCGCTCGCAAATGGGTCACGACACGTGCAACTTTTTCTGCATCTCTTCCAGGGTCACGCCCTTTGTTTCCGGATAAACGAACAGCACCACAAAAAACTGCAACACCATCATGCTGGCAAAGAACATGAACGGGATCGATTTCGACCATGCTGCCAGCGTGGGGAAGGCGAAAGAGATGGCGGCGTTCATCAGCCAGTGCGAAAGGCTGCCCAGGCTCTGTCCCTTGGCGCGGACGCGGTTGGGAAACACTTCGCTGATGTAAACCCAGATCACCGATCCTTGCGAAAACGCGAAACTGGCGATGAAGCCGACCAGCAGCCAGACCAGCAAATCCTGATGCCGGTTCATGGAGAAGATCGCAGCTACGCCGCCCAGGCACAGAGCCGTTCCCACCGCGCCGATCAGCAGCAGCTTCTTGCGTCCAACTTTATCGATGATCGACATCGCGATCACGGTGAACACAAGATTGGTGAGCCCGACTACCACCGCCTGCAGGTCGCCCGAAACTTTGCTGAACCCGGCGAACGCGAAGATGTCATTCAGATAATAGAGAATGGCGTTGATGCCGGAAAGCTGGTTGAAGAACCCGATGGTGACTGCGAGAAAAATCGGCAGGCCGTATTTCCTGGAAAATAATGGTTCGTCGGCGCGCCCGTGTTCCGCGTCGATGGAAGCAACAATCTCGCGCAGATCCTGCTCGTAATTCTGCTCCCCGGTCAGGCGCAGCACTTCGCGGGCCTCGTCAAGATGTTGCTTCTTGACCAGCCAGCGCGGGCTGCGCGGAATGACGAACAGCAACGCGAGGAAAACCGCGGCAGGAGCGGACGCCACTCCCAGCTTCCATCGCCATTCCAGATCCACGGCGAAATGCTGGAGGCCGACCAGATAATTTGAAAAATACGCCAGCAGAATTCCTGCGACCACGTTGAATTGAAAAACTCCCACCAGCCGGCCGCGCCAATTCGCGGGCGCGATTTCCGCAATGTACATCGGACCCAGCACTGACGACCCTCCGATGCCGAGTCCTCCAAGTAAGCGGAAGAAGACGAGCGCGCTCCAGTTCCAGGCGAAAGCGCAGCCCAGCGCCGAAAGCACATAGAGAACGGCCATCACGCGCAGGCTGTCGCGTCGTCCGTATTTGTCGCCGGGGATTCCCGCAAACATCGCGCCGATGATCGTACCGATCAGCGCGGCCGAGACGGTCACACCAAGCAACTGCGCGCTGAGGTGATAGACAACCGTGAGATTTCCCGTCGTCCCCGAGATCACGGCCGTGTCGAAGCCAAACAGCAGGCCGCCGAGCGCAGCGACGACGGTGCTCTTCAGTAAATATCCGTTCGGTTTCATCGAGACTATCAGTGACCGGACATCATCGCACATCGGCGGCCAGTTCGCCCCGGATTGCAGGGAGGCGCGCTATGGCTTACTTGGTGCCGGTTCCTGGTACAGGCCGATCACGTTTCCCGCCGCATCGCTGAACCTGGCGGTGATCTCCGGCGCGTCGGCGCCGATCGGCTGCACGATCTTGCCGCCGTGGGCGACGATCGCGTCGAGCGCAGCGGCAACGCTGTCAACCATGATATAGACGACCAGGCCAGGGCTCTGCGGCGGCCGGCCCACGACCCACGATCCGCTGACCTCGCCGACTCCGTCGTCAAAGGCCAGAGCGCCATCGCCGCGCCGCCTTATATTCCAACCGAAAACATCTCTGTAGAAACGCGACGAAATCTCTACGTCGACAGCCGGAATCTCGAGGTAGCAGATTTTGCCGTTGGCAAGAGTTGGAGGCATGCGTGTTTCACTCGATGCCTGTCATTCTAAATCACGCCGGATTTGACTTTTGTCCGACGCTCTGGAAACATCCCAAGAACTTGTCTCAGCACTCGCGCGAGAGCGGGCTTTCGCTTGCAAACTTAAACCGGAGAGCATGTCTGTATGGTGGGCATTCGCACCGAAAATCTGCGCAAGGTTTACAACTCGGCGCCGCCGTTCGCGTCGGGAGGGGGCTTTGGCTCTCCGGCCACGCGGAGCAAAGGCGAGAAGAAGGCAAAGGCAGAGATCGTCGCTCTTGACGGCCTCTCGCTCGATGTGCGGGCGGGTGAAGTCTTCGGACTGCTTGGCCCCAACGGCGCGGGCAAATCGACCACGGTCGGGATTCTCACCACGCGGGTTCATCCCACTGGCGGCAAGGCATGGATCGGCGAGCATGACGTCTGGCGCGAACAAGTTTCTGTGAAGCGGCTGATCGGGGTGGTGGCGCAGCGTCCGAATCTCGATTTCTCTTTGACCGCGCGTGAAATTCTGATGTTTCACGGCGCATACTTCGGCCTCGATTCGGCGGAGCGCGGCAGGCGCGCCGATACGCTGCTCGACCGCTTCAAGCTCACCGATCGCGCCAACCAGATGGTGCGCGGATTTTCTGGCGGCATGATGCAGCGCCTCTCCATCGCCCGCGCCATGATGCACGATCCGCAAGTTCTTTTTCTCGACGAGCCCAGCGCCGGACTCGATCCGCAGACCAAGCTGCTGTTGTGGGAAATCATTCGCGAGTACAACCAGACGGGCAAGACGATTCTGCTCACGACTCACAACATGGAAGAAGCCGATGCGCTCTCGCACCGGCTCGCCATCGTGGACCATGGAAAGAAAATCGCGATCGGCACTCCAACGGAGTTGAAGAATTCCGTGCCCGGCGGATATTTGCTGCGGCTTCGTCTGAGCCGGCATTCGCAGGAACTGCTGGAGCGGCTCCGGGTGCTCGCGGGCGTGCGTGAGGTGCGAACTACTTATGAAGACGGCTCTGCGGATTTGTATGCCGACCGCGGCGGTTCGCTGATTGGCGAGATCTCGAGTCTCGCGTCCGCGGCCGGCGTGGAACTGCATGACGTTCACATTTCCGAGCCGAGCCTCGAGAATCTTTTTCTGCACCACACCGGAAGGAGTCTGCGCGAATGAACTGGAAGGCGTTTTTCTCCATGCTGGCCCGCGATGCGCACGTCGCGCGCCGCAACTTCATGGTTCTGATCATGCAGACGTTCCTGCAGCCGTTGATGTTTGTCTTCATCTTCGGACGCGTGATGGTGCGCAGCGGCTACATGCCCGCGGCTTACAAGAGCCTGCTGCTGCCGGGCATCATGGCCATCAGTATGGTGTTCACCGGAGTGTGGGCCGTGGCCATGCCGCTGATCGCGGAATTTCAATTTACCCGCGAGATCGAAGATCGCCTGCTCGCGCCGATAGAAATTTCGTGGGTCGCTGTCGAAAAAGTTCTGGCGGGCGCGATCCAGGCGCTGCTCGCGGGCCTGGTCGTGATTCCCGCGGCCTGGCTGATTCTGCGGCCAGTCGAAATCAGCATGTCGATGCCGTTCACATTTATCAGCGTCGCGATTCTGGTTTCGCTGTTCTCGGCGTGCGGCGGCCTGGCCCTGGGATGCAGCATCGATCAGCAGCACATCGGGCTGATGTTCAGCGTAGTGCTGACGCCTATGATTTTTTTCGGCTGTACATACTATCCGTGGAGCGCGCTGAACAGTTTTCCAATTCTGCAGAAAGCGGTGCTCATCAATCCGCTGGTCTATGCCAGCGAGGGACTGCGCGGCACGCTGGTGCCGCAGTCTCCGCATCTTTCTCTGCTGGCGGTGTTGATTGCGCTTGCCGTGTTTGATGCGCTGCTGCTGGTTGCGGGGCTCAGGCAGTTCCGGAATAAAGCTGTGAGCTAGCGCTTTGGAGCGCGTAAAACGAGGGTGCCCCATGTCTCGCCGATTTTGCGAGACATGGGGTTGGCCGCCGCCGCACACCAGACCATTTTCCAGCGGCGGTACCACGGCTGACACCGAAGGACGAACTACATGTCTCGAGCGTGCGTTCGAAATGGGATCTCCCATGTCTCGCAAAAGCAGCGAGACATGGGGCACCCCCGCATTTATTTCTCATGCATTGAAAATGCTCTTCGTCGCCGGGTAGACTCGCCGGTACGCGGCATAGCTCGTGTTCATCACGCTAACGGCCGCGGGCTGAGCCTTGACTGTTGTCGCCACGCGCACCACCGCCGCGCAGGCTTCATCCACTGACTTCCACATGCCCGCGCCTACGCCGGCAAGAATCGCCGCGCCGTAGGCCGCGCCTTCCTCGGCTTCGACGATTTCAACTCCGTGCCCGTAGACGTCGGCCTGTATCTGCCGCCACAGTGGCGAGCGCGCCCCGCCGCCTCCGAGACGAATGCGATTGACCGAGACTTTCATTTCATCGAAGAGCGTGAATGTATCGCGCAGGCTGAACGCGACACCTTCGAGAATGGCGCGAATCACGTGCGCGCGGGTGTGCGTAGCCGTCAGGCCCACCAGCGCGGCACGCGCGTTGGGGTCGAGATACGGCGTGCGCTCGCCCATAAGATACGGAGTCCACAACAAACCCTGGCAGCCCGCGGGAATTTTCGCGGCCTCGTCGGACAAACGTTCGTAGGGATCCCGCCCATCTTTTTTATCGCCGTTGCCATCGACTCCAGCGCCGAACTGATCGCGGAACCAGCGCAGCGAGAGTCCCGCCGCCTGCGTGACGCCCATGACGTGCCAGCGCCCCGGGATCGCGTGGCAGAAAGTATGCAGCCGCCCGCCCGGTTCGAGAGCCGGACGATCGGTGGCGGCAAACACCACGCCTGACGTGCCAATCGTCGCGCTCACCGTGCCGGGCGCGACAATGCCCATCCCCACCGCGCCGGCGGCCTGGTCGCCCGCGCCCGCGACGACTGGAGTTCCTTGCCGCAAGCCGAGAGCCTTCGCGCCTTCTGAATTTATTTTTCCGCAAACGTCCGGCGACTCGAACAATGCGGGCAACGCGCGCTCGTCAATCGCAGTTGCTTCGAGCATGAGTTTCGACCAGCGACGGTGCGCCACGTCGAGCAGAAGTGTGCCCGACGCGTCGGCCATGTCGATGGCGCGTTCGCCCGTCATAAGAAAGCGGACATAATCTTTGGGCAGCATGATCGAGCGCACGCGCTGCCAGTTTTGCGGTTCGTGCTCGCGCACCCACATCAGCTTGGTCAGAGTGAAATTCGCCAGCGCAGGATTGCACGTGGCCTGAATCAGTTGGGCGGCGCCGATTTTTTCGGTGAGTTCTTCGCACTGCGGATTCGTCCGCACGTCGCACCAGATCAGCGCGGGGCGCACGACGCTACCGTGCTCGTCGAGCATGACCGCGCCGTGCATCTGGCCGGAGAAGCCGACGCAGGCAATATCTTCTCCGGCTAATCCCGCGCGCGCGATCGCTTTGGGAACGGCTACGCAGCAGGCGCGCCACCAGTCTTCGGGATGCTGCTCGGCCCAGCCGATCTCCGGCGAGGCGAATGCCTCGTGCTCTTCGGTGGCGGACGCGACGACGCGGCCCTGCTCATCGAGAACCAGCGCCCGCGTTCCGCCCGTTCCTATATCGATGCCGAGTGTGAAAATATTCGCCTCCTGCGCAGCAGATGGCCCGCGCACCGCCGACAGCGGCCTCTATAGTAAACGGAGTTGAGGGAGTCGAGAAGGGCTGGAAACCGCTGAGGCAGCGACCTCAACCAAAAGCTCTTAACCGCGAAGTGCGCGAAGGCTTCGCAGAGGACGCAGAGGCAAGCAAAACAAATTTCGCATCGGCGTCTCTTCGAATGAGCGATCGCCGAGGTTCACTAACTTCACAACGCAGGCGTGCGCTCTGCGGTTCGAAGCAACGGGGCTTCGCGTCCACGCGCCGAGACATTTTCGATTGCTTCGATCTCGCCATTCCGCGCCAGCAACGCGCGATCGAAATTGTTCACCGTGGGGCAGACGTGCCGCGGCAACAGATACAACACTTCCCCGACTTGCGGAGCCGCCTCGCCTTCTTTGACCGCGAGCGGCAAATGTTCCTCGCTGGGCGAGAGCGGCGTGAGTTCGGGATGCCCAACCACCACGCAGGTCGGAACGCCGGCATCGGCGGAGACGGCTTTGTGGCCGGCATCGCAGGTAACAATTCCCGCATGCGGAGCGCTGACTACCCGCGCCAGCACCAGCGCCGCCGGGCCGTAGCCATATTCTGTAGGCAGTTGCTCGAGGCTCGTCGCATCGCAGTAAACAACCGTTCCGGGCGAAACTCGATGAATAAAATCACCGCGGCGAAAACCCGCGTAGCTCAGCGAGCAGGGCATCGTCGGCGTGCCCGCAGTGATCACTTCCGGCACTCTTATTCCGGAGCGCTCGATCTCGCCGACAATCTCCAGAAAACGATCGTAGCCGCGATGCGCCGCTTTCGTCCGTTCGCCGGTATCGGCCACGCTGCCGAATTGGCCGTCGTAGTAATGCAGCCCGCGGAACTCCAGACCGGCGGAAACAACGGCGCGAGCCAGCACGACGACCGTTCCGCTCTGACTCTGCTCGATGCCGGTGCGATTCATGCCCGGGTTGATATCCAGAAAAATTCCCACGCGGCCGCCGCGCCACTGCCGCACCTGTTTTTCGTTCTCGGCCAGAACGGAAATCCGCACTTCGGGAAACTCTTCCGCGATTTCGCTCACTCGGCGCGCATTCGCTCCCATCACGGGATAAGCCACGAGCACGTCGGCTGCGCCGCTCTGGCACGCGACGAGAAGTTCCAGCGTGGTCGCGCACTTGAAATTTCTGACGCCGCGCTCCACCAGCATGCGCAGCGTGTATCCGAGCTTCGCGGTCTTGATGTGCACGCGCCATCGGTCCGCGTCGCCGGCCAGCAGCGCGAGGGTGCAGTCAATGTTCGAGGCGATCGCCTCGGGATAGATCACCAACGCTGGCGTGAGCACGTCATCACAGCCCGTCACCCGATAGCGCGGGTCCCAGCCGAATTCGCTCAGCATGATTTTCACGATACCGGCGCCTCCGTCGTCACGGCCTCGATCATAGTACTTCGATCACCCCTCGGGGAAGCTCCGGTTGACGCACCTTATCGCCCGGCGTAATCTCGCTGAACCGTTCGACTCACGCGATGGCCTCTCAGGCAGATCATACTGACGATCGCACCGACGACTATCGGACGGACAACGATCATTTGGGCGCGAGTCGTGCCGGGCGCTCGGATCTGGTTCGTGGCCTGGGCCTGTGGTCTGCGACAGCGATCGTCATTGGCGACACGATCGGCACTGGAATTTTTCTGGTCACCAGTGACATGGCTCGCGCGGCCGGTTCGACCGCGCTGGTGTTCGCGGCATGGATTGTCGGCGGGCTGATCGTACTTTTCGGAGCATTCTGCTACGCCGAGCTGGGCGCAGCGTTCCCTAAAGCCGGCGGTCCTTACGTTTACCTCAGCCGCGGCCTCGGCCCGCTCTGGGGATTTCTTTTTGGCTGGATGAGTTCGTTTCTCGACCGGCCTGTGGCCATGGCCACGCTGGCGGCCGGCTTCCTGCGGTTACTCGGATTTGTGTTTCCAATCATAGGCACGCCTTTGTTTCGCGGCCACATCGGAAGTTACGTTTTCACTTTCACCGCGGCGCAGCCGCTCGCGGCTCTGGTCGTCGTGGCGGTTACCGCGATCAATTACCTGAACGTGCGAACCGGCGGCAGAATCCAGGTGCTGCTGACCTGCCTGAAGGTGGGAACGATTCTGGTGATCGTAGTGGCCGGAGTTTTATTCGGCAAACAACATTTGGCGGCCGCTCCGGCGACCGGAAGCCTCGGTTTGGGAACGGGCTGGAAGATCATGAACTGGAAAACGATCACGGCCTTGCTGACCGCGCTCGTTCCTGCCATGTGGGCCTACAACGGTTTCAATGATCTCGGCGACTTGGGCGAGGAGATCGAGCACCCGCAAAGAAACATCCCGGCGGGGATTCTGCTGGGATTATTCACCGTCGGCGGCCTGTATTTGCTGGCCAACGTGGTTTACTTTCACACCTTAACCTTCGCCCAACTCGCGGCGTCGCAGCGCGTCGCATCGGATGTGGTGCAGTCATTCGCGGGGTCTCGCGGCGCGGCCTGGCTGACGATCGCGATGGCGGTCTCGGCGCTGGGCGCGCTCCATGTGGTGGTGATGACCGGCGCTCGCATTCCCTACGCCATGGCTCGCGACGGCGTCTTCTTCAAGTTCGCCACCAAGATGCAGCCGTCGTTTCACACGCCGAGCGGCGCATTGATTTTTCTCGGCTCGGTCGCGGCGCTGCTCGCGCTGACCGGCACGTTTGAAGAACTCTATTCGCTGTTTGTGTTTGCCGTCTGGATTTTCTTCGCGCTAACCGCAATCGCGCTGCTCCGCTTGCGCAAGACCGAACCGGGTCTGGTCAGGCCATATCGTGCGTGGGGTTATCCCTGGACGCCGCTGATTTTCCTGTTCGCGGCGGTCGCTTTGACGATTAATCTGTGGATGGTCCGGCCAGTGCGCTCCACGCTTGGACTGGTCGTAATCGCGGCGGGCATTCCATTTTTCTACCGCTGGCGCAGGCCGTCGTGCTGACGGGAGGGTCTTTTTTGACGCCTCGTTTTGCCACCTGTTAAACTGCTGGTTTGCCATATTCGTTGTTCGTGTTAGTGTGCCCAGCCACCGTTATCTCTAGAAGGGAAGTCCGTGCGCGCAGAAACCCGTCATCAACTCAAACAGGATGCTTTTAGCCGAGTCACCATTGGAGCCGCCGAGAAGACGGCTCACTGGACCGTCGAACACCGGGCGACCGTAGTCATATCCGCAGTCGCCGCGGCGATCGTGCTGGCCGTTGGCGTCGGCGGGTGGTTCTACCTGAACTCGCAGAATGAAAAGGCCAGCCTCGAACTCTCGCAGGCGGTTCGCACCATGGAGACGCCATTGCGCCCATCGGGCGCGCCCGAACAGCCTGACTTTCCCACGTTCACTTCGGCCAAGGAACGCATGCAGGCCGCGCAGAAGCAGTTTCAGGCAATCGTGGACAAGTATCCGCACACCAGCACCGCCGACCTGGCTCATTATTTTCTGGGCGTGACCGCAGCCGAGTTATCGGACAATGCCACCGCCGAACGCGATTTCAAGGAAGTGATCTCTTCGGGAAGCAGCGAGGTAGCCGCCGTGGCCAAGTTTGCCCTGGCCTCGTTGTACGGTCAGAGCAACCGCACAAAAGACGCGGCGGCGCTGTATCAACAACTGATCGACAAACCGACAACGTCGGTGAGCAAGGTTACGGCGCAGTTGCAGCTCGCCGACCTCTACCAGAACTCCAACCAGCCGCTCGATGCCAAGCGTATCTACGAGCAGGTCAAGAGAGAAAATCCGGGCAACGAGGCGGGACAGCTAGCCGGGCAGAAGCTGGCCGCGCTGAAGTGAGTCCCCCGGGCTGAAGCCCGCATCGATCCGGCAGGCATACGCCGCACTTAAGTGGCTGCCTTTCCAGGCCAAGTGGGCCATTTCACGAATGCTCCCATGCTGGTCGGCGCACTCCGCATTTCCTCTTTTCTTCATTTCCTCTTTTCTCATCGGTTGAGTACCATGTTGTGCAGCTTCCTAACTTCAGCACTGGATCGACATGGCCGACATCACATTTCGCGTCAACGGCAGTGAAAAACAAGTCAGCGTTTCTCCTGAGACGCCCCTGCTCTGGGTTTTGCGCGACACGCTCGAACTTACGGGAACGAAATTCGGCTGCGGTGCGGGATTGTGCGGCGCTTGCACCGTGCACGTTGAGGGCGGCGCTGTGCGCTCGTGCTCGATTCCTGTTTCACAGGTTGCAGGCAAGAACATCACGACGATTGAAGGTCTCTCGGCGAACGGATTGCACGTTTTGCAACAAGCGTGGATTGCCGAAGAAGTTCCGCAGTGCGGGTACTGCCAGGCCGGGCAAATCATGGCCGCCGCGGCGCTGCTGGCGAAGACGCCGAATCCGAGCGACGACGAAATCACGAAGGCCATGAACGGCAACCTCTGCCGCTGCGGAACGTACGAGCGAATTCGTAAAGCAATCCACCGCGCTGCCGCTGGCGCGGCCGGCAACGGAGGCGCACAGTGAGCCCGCTTTCCCGCCGCGAATTTGTGGCCGCCGGAGTCGCCGCCGGCGCCGGGCTGGTGATCGGCTTCTACCTGCCGCATCACGGCGAGTCGAAGAACGAAATCTTTTCGCCGAACGCTTACCTGCGCATCACGCCCGACAACAAAGTTACGATTGTGGTCGCGCGGTCGGAGATGGGTCAGGGCGTGCGCACGGCGCTGCCAATGATTCTGGCCGAAGAACTCGAGGGTGACTGGAAACAGATCGAGATCGAGCAGGCCGGAGCCAGCACGCTCTTCGGCGACCAGACGACGGGCGGCAGCGCCAGCATCCGCACCACGTGGGACCCGATGCGCAAGGCCGGCGCGGCCGCTCGCGAGATGCTGATTTCCGCCGCGGCGCTTACCTGGGGCGTTCCGCGGTCAGGTTGCGCGGCCGAGAAGGGACGCATCAAGCACGCTGCGTCAAACCGAAGCTTCAACTATGGAGAACTCGTCTCCAAGGCTGCCACACTGCCGATTCCAACCGACGTTCCGCTCAAGCAGAGCAAAGACTACAAAATTGTCGGGCAGCGGATTCCGCGACTCGATTCGCCGGAGAAAGTAAAAGGCGAAGCGATTTTCGGAATCGATTTCCGATTGCCGGGGATGAAGAACGCGGTGCTCGCGCGTTGCCCGACGATTGGCGGGAAGCTTTTGAGCTTCGACGACAAAGACTCAAAGAAAATTTCTGGCGTGAGCTTCGTAGGCAAGATCAGCGACTCAGCCGTCGCCGTTGTCGCCGACAGTGTTTGGGGCGCGATGGAAGGCCGACGCATATTAAATGTCAGGTGGGACGACGGGCCGTACAAGAACCTGAGCACCGCCGATGTCAGGGCGTCACTGAAGCAGGCGGCATCGAAAAAAAGCGCGAGCTTGTACCTGGTCGGCGATCCCGCCAAGGTTTCAGGACGACACGTCTCTGCCGAATACGAATTGCCCTTCATGGCACATGCGCCCATGGAGCCGGGCAACTGCACCGCGCACTATCAGACGACGAAGTGCGAACTGTGGGCGCCGACACAGGTTCCCCAGGATTGCCGCGACTCGGTCGCTCAGGCCGTTGGGCTCGATCCCGATCAGGTCAAGGTCAACGTCACGCTGATGGGCGGTGGGTTTGGCCGGCGGCTCGAGCACGATTATGCAGTCGAGGCCGCGCTGGTGTCGAAGGCAATTGGCGGCCCGGTCAAAGTGATCTGGACTCGCGAAGACGACATGCGCTTCTCGACGTATCGGCCCGCGAGCCTACACCAGCTCAGCGCCACGCTCGACAGTTCTGGATTTCCGGCTGCGCTGACCCATCGCATCATTGCGCCTTCGATCAGTGGACAAAAAGGCCAGCCGACTCCGGGGAACGTCGATCCCGATTTACCCGATGAAGCTGGGCCGGTCTACGCTCTGCCGAATTATTCCCTCGAATATGTAATGACCGAAACGCCCGTGCCTCTCGGCTGGATGCGGTCAGTCTATGCGCTGCAGGCGGGGTTTGCGCTGGAAAGCTTTATCGATGAACTTGCAGTTGCGGCGGGAAAAGATCCGCTGCACTACCGCCTTCATCTGCTGGCGAAAGATCAGGACTTGCAATATTTCACGACGACGTGGCACACGGCGCGCATGCGCGGCGTGCTGCAGCTTGCGGCGGAAAAAGCGGGATGGGACAAGCCGCTTCCTGCGGGACGCTATCGCGGAATCGCGTGCTTCGGATGCTTCGCTTCGTACATGGCCGAGGTGGTCGAGATCAGTATGGAAGGCGATCGGCCAGAACATGCCCAGCCACGCGTGCATCATGTCGTCGCGGTGGTGGATTGCGGGCAGGTCGTCAACCCGAGCATTCTGGAACAGCAGATTCAGGGCGGCATTGTTTATGGTCTGGCCAACGCGCTGCGGGCGAAGATTACGATCGAGAAAGGCCGCGTCGTGCAAGGCAACTTCGATGACTACGCGCCGCTGCGCATGGAAGAAACCCCGACGGTCGAGGTGTACGCGGTTCCGAGCGCGGAAGTGCCAACCGGCATTGGCGAACCGTCGGTGCCGCCGGTGGCTCCCGCGCTGTGCAATGCGATTTATGCGGCGACGAAGAAGAGAATTCGCGCGCTGCCGATTCTGAGTTGAGCTGCGCTCGGCGTCTAGAGCCGCCGGGCTGCGCCCGGCCCACATGAGCATTACAGATCTCGGCAGCTCATGTTTCGGCAAAGTCAGGGAGCTTGTCTTCATGATCCGCAAGTCGATCGTTGCGGTTTTATTTCTCACTTCGGTCTCACTGGCTCAGACTGCTCCGCTCTCTTCGGTTCCCGCCTCGCGCCTGGCACACCTGCGTCATGGCATCAATCTGAGCGAGTGGTTCGCGCAGGTTTACGATCCGCGAGGATATACGAAGGAACATTTTCAGACCTGGAGCACGGCGACCGACATCGCACTGATCAAATCCGCCGGCTTCGACCATGTGCGGCTCAGCGTGAATCCGCAGCCGATGATGGATGCCGCGCGGCGGGCAGGCGGCAGCGATGAATATTTTGGCTATCTTGACGCCGCGGTGAAGATGATTCTTGACGCGGGCCTGGCGGTCGAAATCGACATGCATCCCGATTCCGATTTCAAGGCGCGATTGAACGATGACGATTTCGTCGAGCGCTTTGCCGATTTCTGGCACACGGTGGCGCAGCATTATTCGTCGTGGGATGCCGACCGCGTATTCTTTGAGATTTTGAACGAGCCCGAGATGCGCGACCCTTACCGCTGGTATGGCGTGGAAGCCAAGCTTGCGGTCGCCATCCGGCAGGGCGCGCCCACGCACACCATCATCGCCACCGGGGCTCGCTGGGACGACGATGACGACATGATTTTTCTCGAGCCGCTGCGCGATCCCAACATCATTTACGTGTTTCATTTTTACGAACCGCATATCTTCACGCATCAGGGCGCGACCTGGGGAGCGTACTACTGGCGCTGGGTGAAGGGGCTGCATTATCCGTCGTCGCCGGAAAACGCCGCGCAGGTTGCAGCAGGGGTTCCCGAGCCGGTGCACCGGCTCGATGTGATTCGTTACGGTCAGGATCACTGGAACGCGGCGCGCGTGGAAGCCGAAATCAATCAGGCCGCCGACTGGGCCAAGGAAAACAAAGTGCCGCTGATCTGCAACGAGTTTGGAGTGTTCCGCAGCTTTTCCGATCCGAAAGATCGCGCTGCGTGGATCACCGACGTGCGCACTTCGCTGGAACGCCACAACATCGGCTGGGCCATGTGGGATTATTCCGGTAGCTTCGGCGTGGTCACGAAAAAAAACGGCGTCGCCACGCTCGATGAGAACACGGTGCGAGCACTGGGACTCAAGATGCCGGCAGGACAATGAGTCTCGCGAACGGCGTGGTTTGCGGCGCATACGAGCGCTTCAGAATGAGCCCAACCGTTTCACGGAAAAGCGGGCCGAGGTTGGCACACCTCTGCGTTACCACGACTGAGTCTGCCCCATTCGTCGCGGTTTTCGACGGATCGTCATGCAGCAAGGGTGAGCCAGCCCTTGAAGGTCTCGTCGGGCCATATATTTTCTGGGGTTCTGGACGGAAACTGGATTCAATCTTCCTTCTTGAATGCAATGCCGCGAGCATCCTGAGTAAACACACGAAAGCCGAAAACTCGCCCGTCTGAGTCCCGTTCGAAAGCCAGCCTTCCGAGGTCGCCAGCATCGAATTCGTCCGTCGCAATCGGAATCAATTTCTGAGGCGGGTTGTCGCGATTCCTCAGAGTTAAGGTGTCCTTCTCGAGAGACAAGCGATAAACGGCATCGAGTTCTGCACTCCGAAATTGCCCTGCAAAGGAAGCCAACACGGCCTCGCCCAGTTGAAGTTCCTGAATCCTGCTGCCGGAAAAGTAGGTTTCTCCCTTTATATCGAGCTTCGCGGACATGGCGCCTTTCGAAGATTCAAAAGTGATGACGTTGCTTTCAAGGTCGTAGAACTGGTTCGCATTGATCCGCCTAAGCACTGCTCCCCACGCCATCAAATTGCCGCTCGATGCCGTAAATGTATACATCAGGTGAGTGCGAGGATCGAGATATTTACCTGCAAAGGTCGCAGGATCAGGAAAGTCCTCGTTGCGTGTCGGGCTGAGGGCGCTTGCTCCGGGTTGCAGCCTGTCAGCCAAATAGAGGTCGGCGACCTCGCGCGCAAGGGTTTCCGGCACGGCACTGGCGACATTGCAAAGGCAGATCACGGAGAATTTCTGGGTCGGAAAGCGCAACAGCTCAGTCCGGTATCCGAAGAGTGCACCACCGTGCTCGACGATCGGCAAGCCGCGATAGCTCCCCAGGTCAAGCCCCATCGCATAACTGATCTTGTTGCCATTGTTGAGTGCCCCGGGCATCCGCAACTCCTCTACGAGTGTTCCCTTGCCAAGTCGATTTGCATAAAAGTTGCTGTCCCAGAGGAGCAGGTCATCAACCGTGCTCATGAGACCGCCGCCGCCCACGACTTCATAACCAGTAGACCAGTCCACGCGAAAGCTGTCGCTCGAGCCTGAATCGTATGCGGCAACCCGACCGGGAACCACGAGCGTGTGGTCGTCATAGAAAAGCGTGTGCGACATGCGGAGAGGCTTAAAGATGTTCTCGGCAGCGAACTCGGCGAGCGACTTCTTGGTCGCCCGTTTTACGACCATGGCGAGGAGAAAGTAATTGGTATTGCTGTAAATCCACTCGTCCCCAGGGACGTTGTTCAGTCCTCTTTGGCGAGCCACAATTTTGAAAATGTCTTCTGGCGAATTGAAGTCCGCCACATCGTGACCGGAGAGACTGAGAAGCGTAAAGAAGTCTCGGAATCCGCTGGTCTGGTGGATCATCTGCCGCAATGTAACGACATCGCCGTAATCGGGAAGCTCTGGGATGTATTTATGCACGTCATCGTCCAGCGAAAGATGCCCCTGCTCCGCGGCGAGCACGATGGACGCGGCCGTGAACTGTTTCGATACCGAACCCATGTAAAAAACGGACTGCGATGAAAGAGGAACCGCCAGTTCCAGACTAGCCAGACCGTAGGCTTTCCGGTAAACGAAGCCACCGTCGCGAATCACTCCGAGTGAGCAGCCCGGCGATCGCGGATTGTCGTAAACCGAGAAAATCTGATCGACTTTCTGAGTAGCAACATCCTTTGCGAACGCGGTGACACTCACGAGCATTCTGAGGGCAAAAGTTACGAGGACGAATCGCCTTAGAAGTCGCATTCAAGAACCCCGCGGTAACATCTCTGTGGCACCCTGCGTCCGTGACGACATCTATTCCATTTTGCCGGCGGCCGGACCTACGGCTGTGGCCTGCCTGGTTTTGGGATCAATGCCGATCAGCGCCACTCCCCCCACCCCGCCGTGGCTAACGGTGACCACGTGGCCGCGAGCCCTCAGGTCGGCCTGCACTTCTTCCGGCACGGTGCTGGGCACAGACAGGCTGCCCAGGCGGGCGCTGTCCTGACTGAAGGAACTGATGAAATGCTCGGTAGAAAAGCGCGGCGCCTTAAACGCGTCCTCGGGACTCATGCCGAACTCCACGTAGTTGAGGATCACCTGGATAGCGGCTTGATCCTGCTGGTCGCCAC
Organism: uncultured Acidobacteriaceae bacterium; assembly: GCA_963739125.1. Taxonomy (GTDB): domain Bacteria; phylum Acidobacteriota; class Terriglobia; order Terriglobales; family Acidobacteriaceae; genus Sulfotelmatobacter. Next base: position 636,737 of record CAVTZD010000001.1, read on the forward strand.
CCGCCACCGAGATCGCCATCACAGGTTGACTGTCATGAAAAAGCAGCGTGGGGCTCAGCGTGATTCGCGGCCGCTTGCCGGGCTCGATTACATTGGGACTTCCGGCAAACGTGTTCAGGCTGCTCAACCGGCTTCCGTGAATAATGCCCGTGCGTCCCGCCACGCCGGCTGTGCTTGACAAGCCGCTGGGCGTTGCCGCGATGACGTTGCCAAATTTATCCGTTACACACATGACGGTGGTTCCGCCATGCCAGGGTCCGGTGATGGTGGGCGGCTTGGTCGGTTTCATGTTGTAGGGGTCGCCCGGCCGAAGCTCGAGAGATGCCTTTTTCGGATCGATCAGCTTGCGCCGCATTTCCGTGTACTGATCGGAAAGCAACTGCTGCATCGGCACTTTCACGAAATTCGGATCGCCGTAATACTCATCGCGATCCGCCAGCGCGAGCTTCTCCGCTTCAATCACCGTGTGGATGTAATCCGCCGAATTGAAGCCCATCTTCTTGAGGTCGAAGCCTTCCAGCAGGCGCAGCGTCTGCAAGAGATAAGGCCCCTGCGTCAGCGGACCGGTCTTGTAGACCGTGTAGCCACGGTACGTGGTAGTCAGCGGATCGACCACCGGAGTTTTGTGCGCGGCCAAATCCGCCTTGCGAAGGAAACCGCCCTTTTCGATGTACCAGGCTTCCAGGGCGTCGGCGATGTCGCCGCGATAGAAGCGGTCCGAGACAGCTTGCAGTTTCTGCTCCCGCGTACCTTTCGCAGATTTTTCAGACTCCACCAATTTGCGAAAAGTCACTGCCAAATCGGCTTGCCAGTTTATACCGGTTTCAATCCTCTGCCCGCTGCCGGTGTCGATATACCAACTGGGACCACCGGCGTCCAGAATGGCCAGCGTGGGCTGCACGACCTCCTCGAAACTTTTGGTCCCATAAAGTTTCAGGAGCGTGACGACGGCATCGATGGTGCTGGGCACGGCGGCCGCCTTCACGTCACCGTCCGGGATTCCGTGTTGCATGTACCAGGCGATCGCTTGGGGGTCGCGAGGAGCTTCGCCTACTCCCTCCAGCAGCTTCACGTTTTTCAGCTGCGCGCTGTAAACCAGAATGGGAACCTCGCCTCCCACGCAGAACGCGCCAACGTAAGTGACCGACAGGGCCAGCAGCGTGGCGGCGCCTGCATCGGCGGCGTTTCCGCCGTGTTCCAGGATCTTGATGCCGGCCGCAGTGGCCGCAGGCCTGCCGGAAACAACTACTCCCTGGCTGCCGGCGGCGACACTCGGTCCCCGCGGGCTGGCCGTCGCTTTGGTGGCTTGCGGCAAAGCCAAGGGCGCGAGTAAAAGGAGCGAAACGGCTAGCGAGATAATCTTGCGCATTAAGATGTCAACTCCAAATGCTTTAAATGGGCGCAGTCGCGCCGCGCTTTCGCGCGACCAGACTCAAGGCGATTTCGCTGAAGAGTGCGGCCGCCTGCGCGGCGACACCCTTCGACCCGCGTCACGGCTCCGGCGCCGTCACCGTGCCCGTCGAGAGATGCAGCTGTTTCGTGCGATCGATCACCCACTGTGGAAACGTCGGAGCGCCCCGCGGAATCTTGCCCTGCGTGATCGCCCACTGATCGATCCAGCCTGTGCCTTCTTCGCCTACATATGTGTTGGGCAGGCTGTAGGCCGGATCGCTCAACGCGTCTTCGAGCGTAATGAAGCGATAGCCACGCTTGCGCAAAACATCGAGCAACTCGCCGATATGGTCGGCTTCCAGATTGCTCGCGTGCAAGAGCAGTATTTGCTTCGGCTCGTAGCCCACCACTTTCGCGGAAAGCTGTTCCGTGTAGGCGAACACCGCGTCATGGTAGGCCAAATATTCCTTCACCAGCTGTTGTTGTAACTCGGTATCGTTACGCTTTTTCGCGTCTTCATAGACTCCCGCAAACATCCAGTCCCACCCGTCGAGCGTAATCGGAGCGATGCGGTATCCGCGCTGCACCAGAAAGGCTTCGGCTTCGCGGCGCGTCTCTAAGTCACGGCCGGTGTCGAGATAGGGATGGCGGAAATAGCGCAGCTTCATCTTGTGCTGCGCCAGCAGCATGCGCGTGACGGTTTCACCCTGAATCACATCGTCTTCCCACGCCCTCAATCCCACCTGGTTCAGCGACGAATGGCTGAACGTATGATTGCCCAGCTCGAATCCGTAGTCGAGCCACATCTCGAGCGCCTTGATGCGCTCATCGACTTCACCCGGCTTGTAGAGTTTTTTTTCGTTGACGAAACCGACCACGGGAATTTTCTGGTCGCGCAACGTGCCGAGCAGCTTCGCCGTCATGGCGACGATGTCGGCCGCGGGCAGCCGGTCGGCCATGCCGGAGGGAAGATCGTCGATCGTGACGGCGACCTGCCGGTCGGGCTTCGCGGACTGTCCCGCCGCTGACTGGACCAGTGGAACGGCAGAGGTGAGAGCTATGCAGATGGCGACCAGCAACACGTGCAACGGCTTCATGGCGTTGTTCCTCAGGCATGGGGATGAGAACGGAAAATGTATTAGAACACGAAGGTCCAAAAAATAACTTTTCGCATCGGTTGGTTTTATGTATAATCTAACTAACTGGTTACTTAAGTTGAATTAAGCCAGAACATGAAGCTAGGCGATTGACCCATGGCTCAACTCTTTCGCACTCGTCAGGTTCTTCACCGCATGGGAACGCGCGGCCAGCCTGAGGAGAGCCGCGCCGCCATCCTGCAGGCCGCGGCTCACGAATTCGCCGAACACGGCATCGCCGGAGCGCGCACCGACGCCATCGCCCGCGAGGCCCGCGTCAACAAGGCCCTGCTTTATTACTACTTCAAAGACAAAGAAACGCTCTACGGCGCGGTCCTCGACGACGCTTTTTCCGGCCTGAAGACCACTGTTTTCCGCGTGCTCGACGGCGACCTGGCGCCACGGGAAAAAATCATCGCGTACGCCGGAGCCTATTTCGATTTCATCGCCTCCAACCAGCTTTATCCCCGGCTGATGCAACGCGAGATGATGCGCGCGCGCGACGGCCAATCGCAGCACATCGACAAAGTGATCAAGAACTACGTCCAGCCGATTTTCGTCCGGGTCAGCGAAGTCATGCGCGAGGGAATTGCGGATGGCGAATTTCGTCCGATCAACCCCGCGCACTTTGTGCCGTCCATGGTTGCCATGATCGTTTTTTATTTCAGCAGCGCACCGATGATGCGGAAGATTGTCGGCTTTAATCCCCTGGCGCCGGAGCGCATCGCCGAACGGCGCGCCGCGGTGCTCGACTTTATTTCCGCCGCGTTGTTTCGTCCGGAACGGAACGTCACGCCACGCAACGTCACGCAAGGAGCTCGCTCATGAGCGCGCGCAATAAATTCTTCATTCTGCTCGGCATCATTTTTGTGATCGCCTCAGGTTATTACTATTTTTCTACTCCGTCTTCACGGGATCTCGTGCTGATCGGCACGGTGGACGCGAACCAGGTCATTGTGAGCGCCCAGGTCGAGGGACGCATCGAGAAGTTGCTGGTCGATGAAGGCACTCCGGTGAAGGCCGGCGACTTGATCGCCGTGCTCGATCCCTCGGAGTTAGAAGCCGAGGAAGCGGCAGCCGCGGCGGCGATCAACAGCCAGCAACATAAAGTTGCGGAGATGAAGCACACCGAAAGATCGACTTCCGGCTCGACTTCCGGCGATGTAGCCAATGCAGAGGCCAAGCTTTCGTCAGCCAAGGCGCAACTGCTGCAGGCCAAGGCCACGTTCGACCGCACCGAGAGCGATAGCCGGCGGACCGTAGAACTGGCCAAGGTGGGCGTGGCTTCCGATCAGGACCGCGTGCAGGCCGAAACCAATCTGCAGGCGGCGCAGGCGACGGTGCAGGCTCAGCAAGATCTCGTCCGGGCCGCGGAAGCGGATCTGAACTCCGCCATCGCGCGCCGGCAGCAGGCAAATGCCGCCAAGAGCACGGTGGCTTCGACCGAGGCTGATCTCAAGAACGCCATCGCGCAGAAAAAAGAAGCAGCGGTGCGGCTGGGCTACACCAACGTCTACGCGCCGGTCAGCGGAATTGTTTCCGTGCGCGCGGCGCGCCAGGGAGAAGTCGTCAACATTGGCGCGCCGATTGTTACGATTGTCGATCTAAACGACACCTGGGCTCGGGCAGCGATTCCGGAGACCTACGCCGACCACATCGGTTACGGCGATGTGCTGCGGGTGCGGTTGCCCGGCGGCACGGTGACGAGCGGCAAAGTATTTTTCAAAGGCGTGGAAGGCGACTTCGCCACGCAGCGTGATGTGAGCCGGATGAAGCGCGACATCAAAACCATCGTGCTGAAGATTCGACTCGACAATCCCAAAGGCGCGTACATCCCGGGCATGACCGCCGAGGTGCTGGTTTCGCCCGAGCAGATCAAAGGCGAGACGACCGGCGCGAACCAGAGTACGGCAGCGGCGGAGCAGCGATGACGGCGGAAACTAATCCGGCGACCAACGGTGGCGCAAATTCACCCGCAGCTTCCCGGCTGGAGAAGCCGGTCTACGATCCGGCGGCGGTGTCGGCCATCGATGTCGACCACATCGTCAAGAAGTACGGAGATTTCACGGCGGTGGATGATGTTTCGTTCAGCGTGAAAGAAGGCGAAATTTTCGGTCTCCTCGGGCCGAATGGGGCAGGCAAGTCGACGCTGATTCGCATGATGACCACGCTCATACCCATCACCTCCGGTAAAGCCCGCATCGGCGGGCACGACGTGGCGAAAGAGCCGGACGCCGCGCGCCGCATGATCGGCGTGATTCCGCAGGCGCTCACCAGCGATCTGGATCTGACCGTCGAAGAGAACATGAATATTTACGCCAAGCTCTACGACGTGCCGGCAAAAGACCGACAGCGGTCGATCGATGAACTGCTGCAGTTGGTCGACCTCACGAAGTGGCGCGATGCGACGACCAAGACGCTTTCCGGAGGCATGCGGCGGCGCCTGGAAATCGCGCGCGGGCTGGTGCATCATCCGCGGATATTTTTTCTGGATGAGCCCACGACCGGCTTGGACCCGGTATCCCGCGTCGCGGTGTGGGAGATGCTGGGCAACATCAAGGAGCACCGGCAACTGACGATTCTGATCACGACGCACTACATGGATGAAGCCGACCGCCTGTGCGACCGCATTGCAATTGTCGACCACGGCAAGCTGGTCGCGCTCGATGCGCCCATGGCGCTCAAGGCCAGCGTGCCCGGTTCGAACGTGATTGAAGCGCAGTTTGAGAACCCTCCCGCGGATTGGGAGCAGCGCCTGCAAGGTCTGAACGAAGTCACCTCAGTGCAGCACGAAGGCGCCGGGATGTATCGCGTGCTCACCGGCAACGGCTCTCGCACCACAACTGAGCTGGTCGAAATGGCCGTCGCGGGCGGGGTCGGCGTGAAGTCGCTCTCGGTGCAGAACACGACTCTTGACGATGTCTTCGTGCACTACACGGGAAGGCAGTTGCGCGACGAACTGCAGAAGGCTTACGCGTTCGTGATGCCGCAGCGGCCGGGATTGCAGCCGTGAGCGAGTTGACAACGCCGGCACGCTGCCGGCACGTAAGGCGCGACGTTTGCCGCCACAGCCGACGAGAGCGCGGCGCCAGGGAGTTCTTATGAATCGGATGATGGCTATTGTCGAGCGCGAGATGCTCAAATTTTTTCGCTCGCCGGCGCTGATGCTGGTGGCAATGATTTTTCCGCTGGTCCAGTTAATCATTCTGGGCAACGCCTTCGGCGGAAAAATCCATGACGCGCGGGTTGCCATCGTCGACCAGGACGGCGGACCGCAGGCTTTGCGGATTCGTGAGGCCTTCGACTCCGTGCGCGTCAACATCCGCACGTTCGTCCCGATCTATTACACCAGCGACAAGCAAGCTGTGGACGATGTGCGCGACGGCAAACTGGAAGGCGCAGTCATTATTCCGCCGGAGTTTTCCCGGCGCGTATACGAAGAGAACCATCCCCGCATCGCGCTGGTCGTCGACAACAGCGACCAGTTCATGAGTTCGGCGGTCGAGTCGGAACTGAGTTCCCTCACCGACGCGCTCAACCAGCCCGTGGTCTCGCCGCGCATTCTGCAGCAGACGGCGCTCGACATTGTCGAACTCTATCCCTACATCGAGTACATGAAATTTTTGCTTCCCGGTTCACTGGCGCTCGCCATGTTTGTGTCGGTGATGATCGGCGGCGGCATGTTGTACATCGACGACAAAGCCCGTGGAGTTCATGAGGGCTACCTGGTTACGCCGATCACCAAGCTCGAACTGGTGATCGGACTGAACCTTGCCGGCGCCATCAAAGCGGTCATGACCGGCGTGATTATTGTGGTCATCGGCTGCATGATCGCCGGAATCGGCACGATTTTCAACCCGGTCACCATGTTCGGCCTGCTGATCATGATCGTGCTGACCTCGCTGGCTTTCAACACGATGATGTTTCTGCTGATGGTGCGCGTCGAAGACCCGCTGGTGCCCCGAGCCATGTTCGGCATCCTCAACACGCTGCTGTTTTTCCCTAGCGGCGCGGTCTATCCCATTCGGGCATTCCCGGTCTGGCTGCGCGCCATTGCGAAGTGCGATCCGTTTACCTACGCGGTGGATGGATTCAAATGCCTGCTGCTGAAACAGACGACGCTCTCGGCGGTATGGGGAGACATGTTGTTCCTCTCGATCTTCGGAGCGGCCACGCTGGGGATCGCGATTCCCTTGTTTAAGAGAACGCTGTAGGAACTGTAGTAGCAGTAGTATCGCGCCCAGCCGTAGACCAGAAAGCCGCCCCTGAGAGGCGGCTTGCCAGAGTGCTGCTCCATCCCCCAGGCTACTGCGTAACTGTGAAATTTGTGGCGCTCGTGGCTCTCCCCCCTGATGTGCTGATGGCGACCTTGCCGGTAACCGCGCCTGTGGGCACGGTTGCGGTTACCTCTTTGTCCGAATTTATTTTGAATGTGGTTGCCGTCACGTTGCCGAAGGTGACTTCTGTCGTTTGCGTGAGACTGACGCCGGTGATTGTCACTGGTGTTCCCACTGGGCCGCTGGTTGGGGTGAAGCTGGTGATCTGCGGTGTGACGTGGAACTTCTTGTTGCTCTGCAGTGCACCGCCCGGCGTGGTTACAGTGACGAACCCAGTGGTGGCTCCGGTCGGAACTACAGCGCTCATATAGGTGCTTGATACTATGGTGAACTTTGACGCCGGTATTCCGTTGAACGACACTGCCGCTGTTCCGGTAAATCCCCGACCCCGAATCTCGATGGTTGCTGCAACCTCTCCGGATGTGGGCAGCAGGTCTACAAAGGGCGCGAAATGCTTGTTGGCAACCTGGAAAAAGGTGCCAAGGTTGGTGGTTTGGCCGCCGATCTTGGCATCTCCGTACAACGTTCCACTCGTGTGCAGCATGAGAGTAACGGAAGAGTTGCCGCCATTGGTTCCATCGAGAGGGCCGACCAGCGTGAAAGCGCCGCTGGGGCTGATTTCATACACGGTTCCAAAACCATCCGTCCCGTTATTCAGCGTCAGCCCATAAAAGTTGCCATCCGTGGCGAGCACCAGGCCAGCGGAGGGATTCGCTCCATCCGTCCCGCCCGTGAAATTGTAGAGATCCTTGAATGTGCCCGTCGAACTGATCTCGAAAACTTCTCCAAGATGGTTAGCTCCGCCGGACTCAGCGGTTCCATAAAAGCTGCCGTTGCTTCCCTGAACAAGGCCGGAGGTAATATTCGCGGTGCCGAGCGGGTCGAAGGGGAATATGTAAAGTTGTTTATAGGTCCCAGTCGGAGTGATCTGAAATACGGTGCCACAGACGTTGTCAGATCCACAATTGGCTTCGAGGCTGCCCTGATAGGTCGTACCGTAAAAGTTGCCGTCGGAGCCCTGGACCAGTGCTCCGATGGGGTAAGCGCCATCGCCGTTGCTTGGATTGAACTGATGGAGGGTAGTCAGTTTGCCGGTTGGCGTGATCTTGTAAACGGTCCCGTAAAGGTCGGTTCCCCCTTTTTCTGTAGTCCCATAGAAGTTCCCGTCGGTGCCTTCGATCGGAGGAGCCTGAGGATCCGCACCATCGTTTCCGCCTGTGAAGCTGTAAAGAATTCTCACGGTGCCGGCCGCCGTCATCCTGAACACAGCTCCGTTCCCTGACGCTCCACCGTCGCTCATGGTGCCGTAAAAGGTGCCATCAGTTCCCAGGGTGAACCCGCTATATGGAGTTCCTTCGGGGACCGGCAGCGCGGCCGGATTGAAGTCGTGGATGTCGGCTAGCTTGCCGGCGGGCGTAATTCTGAATGCCGCGCCGATTCCGTTCTTACCGCCCGCCGGAGTAGTGCTCCAAAGGTTGCCGTCGCGGCCTTGGGCGATGGCGCCAACAAATTGAGGGCTGAGAGGATCGTCCGTGTGACTGCCAAAGTCATAGGTTGCCGTGACGGTCTGACAAATTGCTGCGCTTGCTATAAGAAGGAAAAGCACAAGCTGGAGTCTCGACACGCCAGATTTCAAAGAGCTGAAGTACTGAACGCCGAAGCCGCGATGTCGCTTCATCGGGAATCTCCTTTTCGGTTCCATGAATCATGGGTGAGTTTATTCTCATTCCCTCGGTCTCGAGGCTGTGAGGGCCCAATTTTCACAGAGTGTTCACAAAGCAGCGGTTCATATGCGCCTTGACCGTCCGAGATCCACACCAGCACCGCTGGGACTCAACTTAACGATCAATTCCTGGCAGTGGCTCGATTGCAGGTCGCTGGGGAAAATCTTCGCCTGGAAGGACACGAAGGATCACGAAGGGGCTTCGCCGACAAGGTTTTCCTTCGTGCGACTTCGTGTCCTTCGTGGTTCTGGGTTTCGCCTGTGTATTCGGTTGAGCCACTACCCAATCCCCCGGGAACTTTTGCATTGCCCCCTGTGTCCGTTATGCTAGAGGCATGACGCTGCTGGACGCCAAGGAGTACGACCCCGAGAAAGAGCGGAAGCGAAAGGTGCGGATCATTTCGGCGATCGTGATCGCGCTGGTTCTGCTTTCGCTGGGCTGGTGGTTTCGCTACTGGCCTGAGGAACACATTGCAGGCAAATTCTTCGCCGCGCTGCAAAAGCAGGATTACAACGTCGCGTACGGCATCTGGATGCACGACCCGCAGTGGCAGCAGCATCCGGATCAGCATCCGAGATATCCCTTCAATGAGTTTTATCGCGACTGGGGACCGGGCGGCGAGTGGGGGCTCATCAAGACCGAGAAAGTATTTGGCGCCAGCCGATGCCCCGGCGGCGGCACCGGCGTTGTGGTGGACGTCGTGGTGAACGACCGTGCCCAGCACGCGCAGGTGTGGGTGGAAAAATCCGACCACACGCTCAGCTTCCCGCCCTGCGAACTGATTTTTCGCTGACGCTACGGCGTACGCGCTTGCGCCACCGATTCGAAGGTTTTCGTCAGTGACGCGTCATCGCCGGCGGCGAACGCCGTTTTCGAGCGATCGATCTGCCGCATCAAGCCCCATAAGACTTTTCCTGGTCCAACTTCAATGAACGTGTCTGCACCTTTCGCAATGAGCAAGCGCACACACTGATCCCATTTCACCGCTCCTGTGACCTGCCGGACCAGCGTGTCGCGGGCGCGCAACACATCGCTGACGAGTTCCGCGTCGACATTGCACGCGACCGGATATACCGGTTCATGCAGCATGAGAGCGTTGAGATCCGTCTGCAGGCGGTCTTGCGCAGGCTTCATCAGCGAACAGTGAAACGGAGCGCTCACCGGCAGCAGTTTGGCTTTTTTCGCTCCACGCTCTTCCGCGAGTTTAACGGCGCGCGCGACGGCTGCGGCATTTCCCGAAACTACGATCTGCTCGGGTGAATTGATATTGGCCGGTTCGCAGACCTCGCCCTGGGCCGCATCGTGGCAGACAGCGGCGACCTTGTCGAGGTCCATGCCGAGAATCGCTGCCATCGCGCCCACGCCCACGGGCACAGCCTCCTGCATATACCTGCCGCGGTTACGGACGGTGAGCACGGCGTCGGCGAACGAAATGGTTCCCGACGCGACATGCGCGGAATATTCGCCCAGGCTGTGGCCGGCGACATACGCGGGCTTGGGAACACGCGTTTCGAGCACGCGCAGCGCCGCAACCGAGACGGTGAGAATCGCCGGCTGCGTGATCTCCGTGAGCCGAAGCTGGTCTTCCGGACCGTCGAAACAGAGTTGCGAAAGTTTGTATCCGAGAGCGGCGTCGGCTTCCTGAAACGTCTGACGGGCAACTGGATAGTTCTCGAACAAGTCCTTGCCCATGCCGACAAACTGTGATCCCTGGCCGGGAAACAGCAGAGCGATTGTGTTCTCAGTCATGAAGTTGATTGGTTAATTGAGTAATTGGGAAATTTGGTAATTGTGTAATTCTTCAAGCGCTCTTCAATGACACAATTACTAAATTACACAATTACTCAATTCCTACCGGCGCAGGCCGCAGAGCAGCCAGGCCGCGCTCAATCGATTCGTTGATCCCGTGTTCCGACAATTCAGCCGCAACCCGCACCGCATTCTTGATGGCGTTGGCGTTCGACGAGCCGTGTGTGATGATGCATACGCCCTTCACGCCCAGCAGCGGAGCCCCGCCGTATTCGGTGTGGTCGAGCCGCTTTTTGAAATCGGTGAACGCGCTGCGCGACAGCAAGGCCCCGACCTGCCGCGTGATCGTCGCCTTGAGCGATTCCCTCAGCGCGGTGCGCACCAGGTTGGCCACGCCTTCTGAAATCTTGAGCGCGACGTTGCCCACAAATCCATCGGCGACGATTACGTCGACTTTCCCGTTATAAAGGTCACGGCCTTCGACGTTGCCGATAAAATTCAGTGGAAGCTGCTTGAGCAACTGAAACGCTTCGCGCGTGAGGTCGTTGCCCTTGGTCTCTTCTTCGCCGATGGAAAGCAGGCCCACCCGTGGTCCGGGTGCCGCCGGCCGCTTGCCAGACGAGCCTCCCGCCGCGCTCTGGAACATGGCGCGGAAATAGACTTCGCCCATTACAGCAAACTGTTCCAGATTCTGCGCCGTGCAGTCGACGTTCGCGCCCACATCGAGCAGCATGGCGGGGTTTCCCGGCGCGGTCGGAAAGACGGCTGCCAGCGCCGGACGATCGACGCCGGGCACGGCTCCCAGCACAACTTTTGCCGTGGCCATGGCAGCGCCGGTATTGCCCGCGGTTACGAATCCGGCAGCATGGCCTTCGCGCACCAGGCGCAGCCCCACCCGCATGGAGGAATCGCGCTTGGCGCGAATCGCTTCCACCTTGTCATCCATGGTGATGTGTTCGCTGGCGTGGACGATCTCAACGGGCAGCCGCGCGGCCACCGAATGCCGGTCAAGCTCCGCCTTGATCGCCGCCTCGGGACCGACCAGCAGCACGCGCAGGTTGTACTGGCGAGCCGCCTGTATCGCGCCCTCAATTTCGGGCTTGGGCGCACGGTCTGAACCCATCGCATCCAGCGCGATGACGCTAGGCATGTTGGTGGCTGACGTTAGTTGGCTTCTTCAACGTTGAGGACTTCGCGCCCCTTATAGTACCCGCATTTCGGGCAGGCGCGGTGCGGCATTTTCTTTTCGTGACAATTGGGGCACTCGGAGAGGCTGTGGCCTTTGAGCGCGTCGTGGGCGCGGCGGGTCGAAGTGCGTTTTTGCGAATGACGGCGTTTTGGATTCGGCATTTCTAAATTCCTCTCGCGGAGCCCGCAGCGGGCCGGCCGCAGAAATCAGTAAGAAACTTTCAGCTCTTGTAGCGAAGCTGAGAGCTGGCAGCTTATTCTAGTGCTCGATTCTGTCGCGAATTTCCTTCAGCGCCGCCCACCGCGGATCTTCCTCCGCCACGGTGCAGGAACATTGCCCCTGGTTCAGATTCTGGCCGCACTGCGGGCAAAATCCGCGGCAGTCTTCGCCGCACGTAATTTTGAGCGGCAGCGCCAGCAATACCTGCTCGCGCAACGCGTCTTCGAGCAGAATGCCGTCGCCCTGATAATATCCGATTTCGGCCTCCGCGTCGGTCACCGAAATCTCGTCGCGCCCGGCGTCGACACCGAGCGGCCGGTAGAGCAATTCAAACTCGCGGGTCACATCGCGTCGCACCGGCTCAAGGCACCGGGCGCACTGCAGTTCAAGCCCCGCCGACAGCCGCCCCCGAAGGCGTATGTCTTTGATAACTAAGTGCTTGCCGTGATGCTCCGTGACCACCTCGGCGTGCCCCGAAGTTTTCAGGGGCGTGATTTGCCGGGCTTCGCCTCCCAGGTCAAGCACACCAGGCTGAAACTCCTCCTCGAAATCGAGAGGATGAAGTTCCAACTTTTGGATGTCGAGGAACATCGCGAAATCTCCGCGCGGCAAAGCGCCCATCCAGCCTACTGAAGCCAGGCCCGCGGAAGCACGCCAAGAGGCGTAAGTACCGCAAGGAGCAAGACTTAGAATAACGGGCCAGGCGTAAGCGTGTCAATATAAAGAACAGTTTCGCGGGCCTAGGAATCTGCTAGAATGTCCCTAGGAGTTACCTATGGCAACGCTATATGTTGAGAATGTGCCGGAGCCAGTCTACAAAGCTCTGCGAGAGCGGGCCCGCAAGGGCGGGACCTCGATCGCCGCCGAAGTGATCGCTTTGTTAAAGCAATTCGTTCCCACCGAAGCCGAACTCAAGCGGCGTCGTGAGTTCTATGACCGCATGGCTGAGTTGCGAGCTCGCCCGCCATTGAGCCCGGGACCGTTCCCCTCTGCCGAGGAAATGATTCGCGAGGACCGGGAGCGGTGACCAGGCTGGTGCTCGACGCCAGCGTAGCCGTGAAGTGGGCTGTGCCGTCAGTTCGGGAACCGCTGACCGACCAATCTTTGCAGCTGTTCCGGCGTTACCGCGACGGTGCGGTCGATTTTCTCGTGCCCGATATGTTCTGGGCGGAACTCGGCAACGTCTTGCGGAAGGGCGTCCGCCAGCGCCGATGGACACGCGTCGAAGCCGACAGCGTCGCGGCCGACATGAAGGCGCGCGACTTCGTCACCTTCTCGTCGTCGACTCTGCTGATGGAGGCGTTGCAGATTTCTTTCCAGTATGACCGCAGCGTTTACGACTGCTTGTACGTTGCCCTGGCAGTGCAAACCAACGCTGACCTGATCACCGCCGACGAACGCCTGGCCAACGCTCTCGCGGCATACCTGCCGGTAAAGTGGCTGGGCGCGTTCTGAGCCAGTCGCACGCGCGAGGACGGGCGATTACCCTTCTTTTCTGTCAGCCTTGGAGGAAATGGTCTCGGCCGGATAGTTGAAGAAGAGCTGATTCCCGTCGGGATCATCGATCACCAGAAGGCGGTAGCCCCACGAACCCTCCTTGACCGGAACGCCCCTGGCCTCGAGTTCCGCTCGCAGCGCGTCCAAGGCGGCGACCTGCATACCCGGCTCGGCGTTCAATGAAATGAACATCAGCCCCTTGCCAATCTTCTCCGGCCACGTGTCCGCCAGAATAAGCGCGCATCCCTGCCGATCGACCTGTGCGACATGCGCTTTGCCATCCTCGTCGTAGCGCCAGGGACTCGTGAAGCCGAGCCTGTTCATATAAAAGAGGAGCGATGCCTCGACATCCGTTACGTGTAAGACGGGGCGCGCGAACCAGTCTGTCATAGGCTATGTATATCCTCCTTGTGAACCTACGTGTTTCGGGAGTATCGCACAGAGTGTCAACTGGGAGAGCGCTTTCAGGAAACTGGGAAACGCCCCGTCTGCCGAGTCTTCTGTCAGAACCAGTCGCTGCGGTAGGCGATCCACCATGAGGCGAAAAGGATCGGGACGGTGGCGGCGCAGGCCCACCAGAACGGAAGCAGAAAATCGGCGATCAGCCCGAGCAGCATGAAAACCGTCCAGAATATCTTTTTCTGCATCGGAGCGATTCTAATTGACGGACAAAACCAGAGCTAATCCGCAGTCTGTACAAGAGCTGGATGCGGACACTGGATGTATCCAGGCGACTGCACGTTTCGACGCCGTCCATTGAACGCTGCGGGATGTTCACCAGTGGAGCCTTACCGCTGACTCCCGCTCTTAGATATTGGGAATACCCTGCCTTTCGGGAAGGCCCAGGTTACCAAGGTTACGTTTTCACCTGCTCGGATCACAGATGAGTCTCTACTTCCCGGCGAAGATAGAAACATGAAACTAGAAGTCCTTTCGCTTTTGTGCCGGCTCGACTGCCTGTCTTGTGTGCTGACCGTTTTTTCGACGATTCTGGTAGGGAGAAGATACTGGACGGGCTGGGTGATCGCGGCGGTCAACAGCGTGATTATTTGTGTCATCGGTTTAAGAACAGGGCAACTGGGCTTCATTCCGGCGAACCTGTTTTGTATCGTGCTCTATGGGGCCAACCTTCGAACGTGGCGCAAGGCCGAACTCTCCTGAGCCGCGCGGTTTGAAGATTCGCAGTCATACCTCTGGTCGGACATCATGCGGACTTTCACACTTTAATCGGTGATTGAAGGCCATTGCCTTGTGCACAATGCACATGCGCGGCATGCTCGAAAACTGCTGCCCATGGCTGCTATATTGGCCAGAATGTCCGCAGAAATAGTCATCCGTCGCGCGCGGCCGGACGAGAACAGTTCGGTGCACCAGTTAGTCCAGGCCATCGCGGATGAAACCTTTGCGTATTTGTTTGCGACTTTGCCAGTACCCATCGGTGAAACGAATTGGGTTTCGGCTTGGCTGGCAGTTTTAGGGGAAGAAATTCTGGGCGTAACCATGACGCGGGATGAATGGGTCAGTGACTTGTGGGTTCGAGGCGACAGCCGGAGGACCGGAATCGGCGCAAAGCTGCTGGCTCACGCGGAACGTGAAATACGCAGCCGTGGCCACGACGTTATCCGCCTTCGGGTGGTCAAGTCCAACACTCGGGCTGTCCAGTTTTACCAAAGACGAGGATGGACAATTAACCGCGAATTTCCGCATGAGAAATTCGGCCACGTGATGTTGGAGATGACCAAAGTGAACCAGACCGGCCCGGTATTCCAGTCCTGATGGACTCTGACGACAGGTGTTTACACTCATGAGGACTCGCCGCCCCGGGTTTTGAATGTAAATGGCGATATTTCGCCAATCATGTTTCGCGTGCTTCGGAGTGATGACCCGCTCTCACGGGGCGCCTTCCGTCAGTGGACCGTGTTGTGCACGGTCGCTGTGCCGCTGCCGAGGTTGTCCGACGATGCCGTGGCCGTTTCCGTAATCACGGTCTCTGCCGGAGCCGTAATACCGACCGTCAATCGGATGGTCCAGGTGCTGCCTGGCCTCATAATGCTATTTTCCTTGCACACGACTGGACCGCTGGTGCCTACTGCAGGAGTCGTGCACGAGCCCAGACCCGCCGTTCCAGAGACTTCGATGCTGGAGAAGATGGCTCCCTCGGGAACCTGAGTGGTCAGTACTTCGTGCTGGGCCGCTATGGAACCCTTATTCCACACCTTGAAGGCATAGGTAAGCAATCCGCCCTCAACCGGAGGCGTCGGATAGGGGATTGCGCTCAGGTTTAGCTCGGTTCCAGGATATACATAAGTCTTGAAGTGCACGTCATAGTTGTTCTGACCCGTGAACGAGAACGACGTGCCATCAGAACTCGAAACTAAATCGCCACGGGTGTACCCGTTCCCTGTGGTTCCGTACCAGACGCCCTGGTTTCCTCCCGCCGAAGCACCAGGGTAGTCCACAACAATTGCGTACTGAACGCCGGCCACCTGCGGGATCGACTGAGGAAACACCACGATCTGCGAAAGGCCGGAGGCGTCTGAGGAAAGCGTGACCTCGCCAAGGATTGTGGACGTTGGCAGGCCACCGGAGACTGCGCGGATTGCCACGTGCAAGTTGTATACATCGGTGGCCTCGAAGGAATTAACGTCCAACGACACTCCCCCGAGCGTACCGGTGATGCCGGCCGTATAGGTTTGTCCAATGAAAGCGCAACAAGCGTTGATGTTCGCTCCCAGATTCGTACCCGGAGTGTAGGACTGGTCAAGGGTGAGCTGCGCTTTGGAGGGAACCGAAAAACTCACAGTGGCGATAGCAAGAACCAAGCCTAAAACGGTTCGGCACGACATAGTGCCCCCTAAAGTGGCGGTGATTATATATCGCATATCCGATTACGGGCCGATTTTTCACCCTTTATTGCAAACTGTCGATGCCACCCGAGTTGGCGCAAGGTGGGGAATCAGCAGACTGTGGCGGCCTACATTGCGGAGGGATCATGGGCAGCGCTGGTGGAATTGCCCGAGTTTGCGGCTGCCTTTACTACTGCAAAACAGCGGATTGGCGTAAACAGGCCATAGCACAAGCTTGCGCCGTTTGTTCGCCACAATCCGGGTCGATGAGTGAAATGGCGATGTTTCGCCAACCTTGGCGCAAACTGAAAACTCATAAATATACTTCGTGGAACCAACGCTTTCAGCCCGACGTATAATCCGCCGGAGGATACCCGCGTGCAAACCCTTCTGCAAGACATCCGCTACGCTCTCCGGCAGCTGCGCCATGCTCCTACCTTTACGTTGACCGCATTACTTACCCTGGCCATCGGCATCGGTGCGACTACCGCGATCTTCACCCTGACGCAGGCCATCATGCTGAAATCGTTGCCGGTCGCCGATCCCGCCCAGTTGTACCGCATTGGCGATACCGAGGAGTGCTGTGTCGAGGGTTGGGAGGACGATGACTGGAGCCTGTTCTCTTATCCCCTCTACCAGCGTCTCGCGGCCGCGGCACCCGAGTTCGAGGAAACGACTGCCTTTCAGGCCGCGCCTGGAATCTACAGCATTCGGCAGGAAGCCAAAGACCGCGAGGCGCGTCCCTTGCGGGCCGAGTACGTGAGCGGGAGTTACTTCCATGTTTTTGGACTCGGGGCCTTTGCCGGACGAGTTATCAACAACTCGGACGATCAACCGTCAGCCGCACCGGTGGCGATGATCAGCTATCGCATCTGGCAGCAGGCTTATGGCTCAGACCCGAAGATTCTCGGGTCCACATTCTTCGTGCAAGGTCAGCCGGTCACGTTGATTGGGATTACGCCTCCGGGATTTTTTGGCGAGACACTGCGCAGCGATCCGCCGGACTTTTGGTTGCCCGTGCAACAGGAGATTTTGTTCGACGGCCAAAATGCGCACATGAGAACGAATCAGTCGCAGTGGCTGTATGCCATTGGCAGGTTGAAGCCGGGTGCGAGCGTGCAGGCACTTCCCGCCCGGCTAACGCCGGTGCTTCAACGGTGGCTCCGTGACGAAGACGAGATGCCCGCCGAATTCAAACCGCAGATTGAACCTACGATTCCCCAAAAATTTATCCGGCTGGCTCCGGCCGGAGGGGGTGTCACTTCCTTAAGGGAAGACTACGGCGCGAGTCTGCGTATTCTCCTGATGGTTTGCGGAACATTACTTCTCATCGCGTGCGCCAACCTGGCCAATCTTCTGCTGGCGCGCGGAGCCGCCCGCCGCGCCCAGACTGCAGTACGCCTGGCTCTGGGGGCTGCGCGAACAAGACTGATTCGCCAGCAGTTGACCGAGGCGGTACTGCTGTCGGTGCTGGGCGGCATCGCAGGATTAGGGGTTGCATACGTAGGAGCGCGTCTGATGCTGGCCCTGGCCTTTCACAGCGCGACCTTTACCCCCATCAGTGCCGCGCCTTCGCTACCGGTTCTGGGATTTGCGTTTGCGCTTTCGCTCCTGACCGGTGCGCTGTTTGGCGGGGTACCAGCGTGGCTGGCTTCGCGTTCCGATCCGGCAGAGGCCCTACACGGAGCAGGCCGCGGCACTCGCGCCGGAGCATCGTTGCCGCAAAAGATACTGGTGGTCAGCCAGGCGGCGCTTTCCCTGGTTCTGTTGGCCTGCGCCGGATTGCTGATGGTGAGCTTGCGGAATCTGCAGAGTCAGGACTTTGGTTTTGACGTCCAAAATCGCATAAGCATTCAGATCAATCCGCCTCTGGACAGTTACACAACAGAACATCTCGACGCGCTTTATCGCGCAATCGAAGATGGACTGGTGCGGTTGCCGAATGTGCAGAGCGCAAGCCTGGCGGCCTGGAGTCCGCTCAGCGGCAATAACTGGGGCGAATTGATTGCGGTAGAAGGGAGGGGCGATCCAACGGTCACGCAGGCGGAGGGTGTGTCCTGGGACCGGGTGAGCCGTCAGTATTTTTCGACAATCGGACAGCGCATCGTGCGCGGGCGCGATTTCGCGGAAAGCGATTCCAGCGCCTCGCGCCCAGTGGCGATTGTGAATGAATCACTGGTCAGGAAATACTTCCCCAACGAAGAGCCCATCGGCAAACACTTTGGCATGGACAACTCCCGGTATGCGGGCACATTTGAGATCGTCGGCGTAGTGCGTGACGCCAAGTACAACGATCCAGACCAGCCCGCAAAGCCCATGTTTTTCGTACCGCTGGAGCAGAGTGTCCATTATTCAAACGATTTGATGGAGCGTGGCGAAATCCAAACGCATTTCATACACAGTATCCAGCTGCTGGTACGCGGCGATACGCGCAATCTCGAGCCGCAGCTTCGCAAGACTCTCGCCGAGATCGATCCCAACCTCACGATCATCACAGTACAGAGTATGAACGAGCAGGTGGCCTCGAATTTTGACCAGCAGCGCATGGTGGCACATCTGGCCGGCGCGTTCGGTCTCATCGCCATGCTGCTGGCAGCGATCGGCCTCTATGGGCTGACGGCCTACACGGTTGCCTGCCGAACCGGCGAGATCGGAGTGCGCATGGCTCTCGGAGCCGACCGGCTGAACATTGTGCGATTGGTCCTGCGGGGAGCATTTCTGCTGGTGGCGATCGGGTTATTGATTGGAATTCCTCTGGCCATCGGCGCGGGACGCCTCATGGCCGAGCAGCTATTCGAGATACGCAGCTGGGATCCGCGTGTGTTCGGGTTTTCAATTCTTGCGCTCGGGGCTTGCGCCGCGGCCGCCAGTATTCTCCCGGCACATCGAGCCGCTTCGACGGATCCGATGAAGGCATTGCGCACTGACTGAGACTATCCGGGCTGATTGTCGCGAACCAGCCGTTGCACTGTCGTCGTGGTTGCTCGTCTGAATGCGGTCCGGTTCGATGGTGGCGACATGCTGGTCCATCTTCATTGACTTGCCCCACCTGCGGTCCTAAGATTTCAGCCGAGATTTCAGCCGAGTGATCGGACAGACCATCTCGCATTACCGCATCGTCGAAAAGCTCGGCGGAGGCGGGATGGGTGTGGTCTTCAAGGCTGAGGACACGGAGCTTGGCCGATTCGTGGCTCTCAAATTTCTGCCTGACGATGTATCGCAAGACCCACAGGCCTTGGAACGCTTCCGCCGCGCGAGACTGGGCAACAACTATGCCGCCGAGGGTCCCGTCTGCTGCGAGGCGCTGATGTCGTCGATTCCCCTGAACATCCTTGCTTTTTCGTAACAGAGGTCGGCCAGCGCCTCGAAAGCTCCGGCTTCAGCGGCGGATCCCAATTCCACAAGACGCTGGGCACGCTCCATGTATTCGTCGTACTGGGCTAGCTCGTAGTCGATCTGCTTGGACACGAGTACCTCCGGCGTGCGAAACGCTGCTAGATTTTACGACCTTTTCTGGCGGTGACCCATGGCTTTCTCTGACTTGTCTCCAGGCCCCGCAAGAGTTAGTGGTGGTTCCGTGGATGGTGCCGCAGCACCCGATGCCTTACACTGCTGTTGATGAAATCTGTTTCCATTCTCCTTTGCCTGCTGGGAATCGCAGGCTGGTGCGTGTCTGCCCCGGCTCAGGCCAGCACTTTGAAACCTGATGCTCTCGCGCATTCCACGCAGATGATTGTAGTCACTACTTCGGACTGGAATGCGGTTGCAGGACGGTTGCAGCGATATGAGCGCGCCACGGTGGATGAAAAATGGCGTCCCGCGGGCGAGCCGATCTCGATTGTCGTGGGCAGGAATGGATTGGGGTGGGGTATCGGCGTCACTCCGACCGATGACGCCCAAGTCCGGTCAGCGTCCGATCCAGTCAAAAGGGAAGGAGACGGCAAATCGCCTGCGGGAATCTTCGCTCTGGGAACCGCATTCGGCTACGCTTCCGAGCCGCTCGAGGGACTCAAGATCGCCTATCTGAACCTGACCCCGTCGATCGAGTGCGTCGACGACCCTGGCTCGAAGCACTATAACCGCATTGTGGACCGTTCTGTCGTTTCTCCTGACTGGAACAGTTCAGAGCATATGCGGAACGCCGGTGAATCGTACCGCTGGGGAATCGTCGTAGATTACAACGGCACGGTTACGGGCGACACTAACCCACCTGAGCCGGGCGGAGGCTCGTGCGTTTTTCTCCACATTTGGCAGAGCGATGACCAGGGGACGGCGGGATGTACTGCCATGTCACAAGCCGACCTAAAAACCTTACTGACATGGCTCGATCCGGCACGCAAGCCATTGCTGGTACAACTACCAGCGCCGACATACGAACGGCTGATCGATCGCTGGATGCTGCCGAAAATGATCAATGTTACCCAGCGTTGAATTACCCAGCGTTGAGCTGGAGCGACATCTCTGCGGTCCGATGCGGGCGCTAACTCGCGAGAAATCGCTTCCGGAGGTTCATTGCTTCCTCCCTTGATTGCGGTATCTCCAGAGATCGAGCCAACGGTGAAAGAATGGCTTGGATTTGGGGTCGAGCATGGTCTGCAGGCTCGACAGCAGGATTCCCGACGGTTGCGACTTCGATAGGAAACTGTCCACCGACTTCAGCTTGCTCTTGGGCAGCGGCTCGTACGCCGATAGCAGCATGATGGGCACGTGGGACTTGATGCGCTTCATCTTTGCCGCGATGACGTCGCCGCGCATCCCAGGCATTTGGTAGTCGAGGACCACCGCGTCCACCGGATGCGTGCGGAACAACTTCAGGCCCTCGTCCCCGCCGCTCGCTTCCAGAACTTGATAGCCGTTCTTTTCGAGCAGCATCTTGCGGCCAATGAGTCCATTCCAATGGTCATCGATGCAAAGAATTGTCGATTTGCGGTGTGACATACTACTCACCTTCAAACTAAGCCAGGGCGGGCTGCGGTCAACGATGTGTTTCCTGTCGGGAAGCTGTGCATCGTTGCTCTCGAAATGGCGGGCAGATTAATTCTGAGGCTGCGGCTACGACTTTCAAAATTACGAACGTGCACTCGGGCAGCAGTTACCACGAATCCGACTCTGCGCAGGCGGCCCTTCAGGCGAGCTTGCACGGCCTGCGCCGGTTCCGCGGGTGCGCATTTGTGGAATCTCTCATTTGTGGAATCTAATGTTCGGCAGCTATACCCGTCCGATGTCACCAGGCAATCGGCCGACAGAGCCGACTACTTTGTTCCGCCGGCGATTGAGGGCACGAGCAGAACTTCGTCGCCTTCCTGAAAGGCGTAGGTTTGTCCGCCGAGGAAGCGGATGTCTTCTTCGTTCACATAAATATTCAGGAAGCGGCGGATCTGGCCTTTGTCGTCGCGCAGGTGCGGCTTTAACGCGGGAAATTTTTCATCGAGGACGGTGAATAGCTCTCCCATGTTCGACGCGGTGCAGGTCAGAGAGCCTACGCCCTCGGTGTGGCGGCGCAACGCGGTTGGAATTTGTACCGTGATCGGCATGTCTAGGCTCCCACGCCCGCGGCTTCTGCGGCAACTCCGGGAATGTCGGCGGGCGCACTGCTGAGCTTCTGCTGCAGGTAGCTTTCGAACTCGGCCAGCTTGGGCGCGATGGCGCGTTCCGTTTCATAAACTCCGGCCAGCGCGTCAGTCGTTTTCAAGCCGTTGCCTGTGATGCACAGCACGGTCGTCTCTTCGGGCAGGATGCGATCCTGACGATAGAGTTTGCCGGCGCAGCCTACGGTCACGCCGCCGGCGGTCTCGGTGAAGATGCCTTCGGTCTCGGCCAGCAACTGGATCGAATGGATCACTTCCGGATCGCTGACGTCTTCGCTCCATCCGCCCGTGCCTTTGATGGTCTTGATGGCGTAATGGCCGTCGGCGGGATTGCCGATGGCGAGCGAGCGAGCGATGGTTGCGGGCTTCTGCGGCTCGATCTCGGAACTGCCGGTCTTGACCGCGGTCGAAATCGGAGAGCAGCCCGTGGCCTGCGCTCCGAAAAATTTCACTTCCTTGGCTTCGACCAGGCCGAGCTTGATCAGCTCGTCGAATGCTTTCTTGATCTTGACGATCAGCGAACCTCCGGCCATGGGACAGACGACGTTATCGGGCAGGCGCCAGCCCAGTTGCTCGGCGATTTCGAAGCCGACGGTTTTCGATCCTTCGGAGTAGTAGGGACGCAGGTTCACGTTGACGAATCCCCAGCGATGCTCGTCGGCGATCTGCGAGCACAGGCGGTTGACCTGATCGTAGTTGCCGGCGATGCGCACGACCTTCGCTCCGAACACGTTCGTGCCCAGGATCTTTGCGGGCTCGAGGTCGGACGGGATGAAGATCCAGGCCTTCAGCCCTTCGCGCGCGGCGTGCGCGGCCACGGCATTGGCCAGGTTGCCGGTCGAGGAGCACGATACGGTGTCGAATCCGAACGCCTTCGCGTTGGCCAATGCAACCGCGACAACGCGGTCTTTGAAGCTGAGCGTAGGCAGGCAGACGGCGTCGTTTTTGATATAGAGATTGGCCGCGGCTGCGGTTGTTCCTGTGAATGCCGCACTCAAGTGTTTCGCGAGGCGTGGGGCCTGCAACAGTGGAGTGAAGCCGACCGGCAGCCGCGGTTCAAAGCCCTGGGGGAGGGGTAAAAGTTCGGAGTAGCGCCACATGTTCGGCGGCCGCTGGGAGATGCGCTCGCGACTGATGGACCCGCGCAGAGCGTCATAGTCGTAAACGACTTCCAGAGGAGAGAAACAATCGTCGCAGATGGAGCGGGCCTGGTTTCCCCATGTCCGTCCGCATTCACGGCACCGCAGTTCGTAATGAGACATGTAGCTACTCGCTTTCTTGAAAAGTTCAAGGTTTCAAGGTTTCAGAGGTTTCAAGGCCGCGATCGAATGCGACTTTCGATAATTGAAACCTTGAAACCGTGCCACTTTGAGACGTGCTTTTCAGCGAATAGCTGACGACGAGCCGGAAAAAGCGGCCTAAAAAGCAAAGGCCTCTTTTTCCAGGAAAAGGAAAGGAGGCTATCGGAAAGCGAATCCAAATACATCGCGCTTGCCGAATCCCATGTTCCCTGTTTCCAGGAGAGAGTTGGCACCAAGCACCCGGGATATATGATCCCGGATCGGTTGCCGTGGCGTCTCAGGGCTCGTCCCTCAGCCACTCTGCATGAAATTCAGGTCCGCTCCGCACTTCAATGTAGAGCGAACTTGTTCTAACGATGCTACAGAAGTTGCGAGGGGGGCGTCAAGAGCAAAAATGGCGGACGGAAGCGAAGCTCATCCGGCGCAACAGGGCAGATGTTTCAATGCCCTCCGTCAGTCACGGGCACTCAGCGGGCGCTGGCGCCAAAGGCTCTCAAGTTTTCGCTTTCGCCTGACGCTTCGCCGCTCGAGTTTTGTGTGCTGAATTGAGGGCCACCGCTCCTGCTGGCGGCCCGGCTCGCGCTCGCGAGGCGGAAGTTTCCCACCATTTTTTGCAGGTCGAGAGCCAGGCCGGAGAGGTCCTGGCAGGCTTTGGCCGTGTTCTGCGATCCTTCGGCCGAGTCTTTCACTAACTTGGCGATCTCGTCCATGTTCTGATTAATTTCGTCCGACGCTTTGGATTGCTCGGTGGCGGCGGTGGCGATCTGGACGATCATCTGGCCAACCCGCTCCGACATCTGAATGATCTGCTTGAGAGATTCGCCGGCGCGGCCGGTAAACTGCACGCCGACTTCGACCTGCGAACTGCCAGCCTGCATGGCGCCGATGGCGGTCTTGGCGCCATCCTGGATGTTCTTGATCATCTGCGCGATTTCCTTGGTAGCCGAGGTTGTGCCTTCGGCCAGCTTGCGGACCTCATCGGCCACCACAGCGAAACCCCGGCCATGCTCGCCGGCGCGAGCCGCTTCAATGGCGGCATTGAGAGCAAGCAGGTTGGTCTGATCAGCGATCTCGTCGATGACTCCTGCGATGCGGCCAATCTGGTCGGAACTCTTTCCCAGTTCCTCCATCTTCATGGCGGTGCCCTGCACCGAACCGGCAATGGCACGCATCTTGGTCAACACCTCTTCAACAACGCCTCCGCCTTCGCGCGCCGTTTCCGCCGCCAGGCGCGACGCGTCGGTGGCGGTGGCGGAATTCTCGGACACCTGCCGCACGGTGGCCGACATCTGCTGCATGGCGACCGCGACCCGCGACGTCTGTTCCATCTGCGATTCCGCGCTTTGGGACTGCTCCCCCGCGGCTGAGGAAATCTCCTCAGTGGCGCGGGCGACGCGCTCGGCGGTGCCCGCAATGGTCCGGATGACGTCGCCCAAGTTGTTTTTCATGGTATTGAGCGCGAGGCTGGCTCGGCCGATTTCGTCGTCGGAATCCACCTGAATATCGTCGATGGCCAGATTATTGGCGGCAATCTCCTGCATCTGGGTCAACATCCTGTGCATCGCAATCGAGATCGCCCGCCCGATGGCCGAGGCCATGGCGAAACCAGCCAACACCGCGCAAGCCAGAAAACCGACAATCCAATAGCGCGATGAAGAGTAGAGTTCCGCTCCCTTTTGTGTAAACGCGGCAGCAGCTTTGTCATCCACATCGACCTCAGCCTGCAGGGCTCGAGACGCGACCTCAAACGCTCCGTTTCCGTCAGACTGCGCCAGTAGGTTTGCCTGGTATTGGTTATCCTTGGTCAAGGTCATGACCTTGGTGTGCACTTCGAGATATTTCTCCCAGGCTTGCTGAAACTCCTGATCGAGACGCCGTTCTTCATCGGAACTCAGCATGGGCTGATATTGCTGCTCGTGCTGCTGAACGTCGTCGAGCCCTTGCTTCATCGCGGCGTCCCACTGCTCTTTGTGATCGGTGGCAAGCAGATAGCTCAGTTCCGATCGGCGCATGGCCGCGATGTCGTATTTGAGGCGCCCCAGCAAGCGGACGGAGGGCATCTGATCATTGAGGAGTTGCGCGGTGGTGCCGTTGACCCGCGACAACTGCATCAGAGAGAACATGCCCAGGCCGATCATCAGAATCTCGATGATGCCGAACGCGACGGCGAGTTTCTTTCCCGTATTCAGGTCACGAAACCAACGCATAGCGGTGCCTCTCCAGCCTATCGGCGGGACTCGCCCCGCGCTTTAGCTACTTGGTCGGGTTGGTCTTGAGACCCGGGATATTGAAGGCTGGACCCCACGGAATCACTGCCGCCACTACGACGTCCTGTCGTTCGCATCCGCGCTCCCCCACGGGTGTACAATTTGTCGCACTCGCAGAGTCCAGAGTATCGGGACGCGATATATCATTCGCGGGGATGAATTATGAAAAGAGCTTTCCCGAAGTTCGCCGCCGTCTTCATCGTCTGTATTGCATGGCTGTGCGCCATTTCGTTCGCCCAACAATCCGATTCTCCGAAGAATTCAAAGAAACAACCGGCGGCGCAGTCCGCGGAAAAGCCCGCCGAGAGCGCGGCTAAGCCGGAAGCTGCTCCCGAACCTCGAGCCATGACGCGCGAATCTGCCGCCGAGAGAGCCGACAGCAAAGAAGAGCACTACGACATGACCGAGACGGCTCCGGTCGTGACTCATCACCAGATCTCCGTTGACGGAAAGCTGTTGAAGTACACCGCCACGGTCGGACGCCTGCCCATCGAGCGCGGCGACGGCAAAATCGAAGCCGAAATGTTTTACGTCGCCTATACGCTCGACGGACAGGAGGCCGCTAAACGCCCGCTCACCTTCGCCTATAACGGCGGCCCGGGGTCGGCCTCGATCTGGCTTCACATGGGAGCGCTGGGACCACGCCGGGTCGTGCTGCAGCCTGACGGCTTCATGCCTCCGGCTCCCTACCGCATCGAAGACAATCCTTATACGCTGCTCGACAAAAGCGACCTGGTGCTGATTGACGCGATCGGCACCGGCTTCAGCCGCGCGTCCGACGCCGAGATGTTCAAGAAATTCTGGGGAGTCAAGGGCGACATCGAAGCCTTCGGCGAATTCATCCGGCTCTATATCACGCGCAGCGAGCGCTGGTCGTCGCCGCTGTTCCTGTTCGGAGAGAGCTACGGCACCACGCGCTCGGCAGGCATTGCCGGATACCTTGCCGATCGCGGCATTTCGTTCAATGGCATCACTCTGCTCTCGACCGTGCTGAACTTTGAAACGCTTGAGGACAACAAAACCAACGACCAGCCCTACATTTTTCTGATTCCGTCATTCACCATGATCGCCGGATACCACCACAAACTGGCGCCCGATCTCGCGCAAGACATGAACCGCGCCCGGCAGGAGGCCGAGCACTGGGCTTCGACCGACTACGAGCAGGCTCTCGATAAAGGTGATTCGCTCACGCCGCAGGAGCGGCAGAACGTGATCGATCAGATGTCGCGGTTTACCGGCCTGAGCAAGGAAGTGATCGACGAGGCGAACCTGCGCATTGATGTGCGGAAGTTTACGCATTATCTGCTGATCGATCAGAAGCTCCGCATCGGACGACTGGACGCCCGCTACACCGGGCCCGATCCCAATGGCCTGCTCGACACTCCGTTCTACGATCCCACTGGATCGGCCACGCAACCGCCGTTTACTTCGGTGTTCAACAATTACCTCCGCACCGAACTGGATTACAAGACCGATATGCCCTACTACGTGCGGGCGCAGGACATCGGCTTCGACCGCTGGGACTGGGGATCGGCGATTCAGGGATTTCCCGACACGGCGACGGCATTGCGCCAGGCCATCGTGAAAAATCCGTATCTGAAAGTTCTGGTGATGGAAGGCTATTACGATTTAGCCACGCCCTATTACGCCGCCAACTACACCATCAACCACCTCGACCTGCCGCAGAAATACCGCGACAACATTTCGTTTGCCACCTACGAGTCGGGCCACATGGTCTATCTGCCCATGGACAGCCTGAAAAAGTTGAAGTCTGACCAGGCGGGTTTTATGCAGAAGGCCGGAGGAGAGTAGAAGATCACGATCCGATTCGGACCAACATGAAAGCGCATTTCAGGCTTACGCTTTTGCTATCCCTCATTGTGCTGGTTGCGGGTGAGAGCGCGGTGGCGCAAGACTCGTGCGAGAAGTTGATGGCGCTCAAGGTATCTTCCGCGACCATCATTCTCGCGCAGACGGTCGGGGCAGGCAGGTTCGCGGGGCCTCCCACGCCGGGGGGCAGCCGCGATCTGACCGTACCTTACAAGAATGTTCCGGCGTTCTGCCGCGTCGTGGTCACGGCGAAACCGACGTCGGACTCCGACATTCGGATCGACGTCTGGATGCCAGTCACCGCTTGGAATGGAAAGCTGGAAGGCATCGGAAATGGCGGATTTGCCGGGCAGATCGATTACATGCAGCTGGGCGCGGTGGTCAGCAAAGGATACGCCGCTGTCGCGACCAACACGGGCCACGACGGATCGCCGATCGACGCCACGTGGGCGCTGGGACATCCGGAAAAAGTCGTCGACTTCGGCTATCGCGGAATTCACGAGATGACTCGCGTGGCCAAAGAAGTGATCCACACCTACTACGGGAAGAGTCCGCGACAGTCTTACTTTGCGGGATGCTCGGATGGCGGGCGCGAGGCGCTGATGGAGGCGCAGCGTTATCCCGCTGATTACGACGGCATTCTGGCCGGGGCTCCGGCGAACAACTGGACGGCCCTCGTCTCAAGCGGGGTATCGGACACGCAGGCGCTGACCCTCGACCCGGCCAGTTTTATTCCTCAGGCAAAAATTCCCGCGATCTCCGCGGCGGTGAATGCGGCCTGCGATTCGCTCGACGGCGTCCGCGACGGAATTCTGAACGATCCGCGGCAGTGTCACTTCGATCCGGTAACGATACGGTGCAAAGCTGGAGAAGATTCCGACAAGTGCCTCACCGCGCCGCAAGCCGCCGTGCTGAAGAAGATCTACGCCGGCCTGCACGATGCGCAAGGCCGCGAACTCTTCCCCGGATACCTGCCGGGTGCTGAAGATGGCTCCGGCGGTTGGCGGATCTGGATCACTGGCCCGGCGCCGATGAAGAGCCTGATAGCGTTCTTCGGCCTCGGATATTTCTCGAACATGGTGTACGAAGATCCAGCCTGGGACTATAAGACGTTTACGCCGGAGACCGGGCTCAAAGCGGCTCGAGAAAAAACTGCGGCCGCGCTGGATGCGGTCGACCCCGATCTGAAACCGTTCCAGGTGCGGGGCGGAAAACTGATTCTGTATCACGGGTGGAACGATCCTGCGATTCCGGCGCTCAGCACGGTGAACTATTACGAGAGTGTGGTCGCGAAGATGGGGCAGCGGGACACAGATTCGTTCGTGCGCCTGTATATGGTGCCCGGAATGCAGCACTGCGACGACGGTCCGGGCGCCGACACGTTCGGGCAAGTCGGCCGATTGAATTTCGACGATCCGAAACACAGCGTGGATGCGGCGCTGGAACAGTGGGTTGAGAAAGGGATCGCGCCAGAAACGATCATCGCAACGAAATACGACGACCAGAATCAGGTGAAGATGACGCGGCCGTTGTGCGCCTATCCGCAAGCCGCAAAGTACAAAGGCCGCGACTCCAAGGATGCTGACAATTTCGTCTGCGAAGCGGGAAAGAAGTAGCGGAATTCTGAAGATCAATGCTCCACTAGTGTTGCAACCGTCAGGAGCACCGGTGTGTGATGGTGTCCGGTTATTGCGCCAAACAGGGTACCTGTCGCGATCACGCGCTTTCCGATGAGCCTAGCGTGTGTCCGGTAGACCTTGGGGTCAACGACCAACTGGACCACAGAAACGTTTTCCTGCGGCCCGTTCAGATCCGCATTCCTTGGATCTGGGTCGACGCAAACCGGACGCCCCAAATTCAGCAGCCAGTATGTTTCCGGCCTGTCCCCCTTGCGAACGCTCGCGTAGTTCGGCGGTCCTGGAAAAGTCTTGCGAACGAGCGTGCCCTCCAGCTTCACAACAGACGGCTCGTACGACAAACAAGTTGCTCCCGTCTTTGCCTGTGCGACGCAGATCACGCAGGAAACCAGGAGGAGCAAGAGTCGGCTGATCGCCGAGCCGAATATCGAGGTGGGCCTGCAGGGTTTCATTCAACAATCAACAATCGGCAATCAACAACGCTCTTCACCGGCTGTACTGATTCTTTTTCTTGTCCGCGTGCCGGTCGATACCGAGCTGAATCAGGCGATCGATCAGATCGGCATAAGGCAGGCCTGACGCCGCCCACAGCTTGGGATACATACTGATCGAAGTGAATCCGGGCATGGTGTTGATCTCGTTCAAGTAGATTTTTCGCGTCTTTGGATCCATCAGAAAATCGACGCGAGCCAGCCCGGAACAGTCGACCGCTTTGAATGCGGCAACGGCCAGTTCTTGAACTTTTTTCGTTTCGGACTTGGTTAGGTTCGCTGGGATGATCAACTGCGAACCTTCGTCGAGATATTTCGCCGTGTAGTCGTAGAACTCCTTGCCGGGAACAATCTCTCCCGGCACTGAGGCCGTGGGTTCGTCATTGCCCAGCACTGAGCATTCGATTTCGCGGGCCTTTTGTTTCTTGCCGCCTACGCCCTGCTCGATGACGATCTTGCGATCGAACTTTGCCGCCTCTTCAATGGCCGGGCCGAGTTCCTTGCGATCATGCGCCTTGCTGATGCCAACCGACGAGCCCAGATTCGCGGGCTTCACGAACACCGGATACTTCAGCTTATTTTCTATGATCTTCTGAACCTTCTTCGGTTGCTTCTGCCACGCAGCGCGCAGAATCGTCGCGTGCTTCACAATCGGAATTCGCGCCGCGATAAACAGTGACTTCATGATGTCTTTGTCCATGCCAGCCGCCGACCCGAGCACGCCGGCGCCGACGTAGGCAATGTCAGCGAGTTCGAGCAGGCCCTGAATGGTCCCATCCTCGCCGAACGTTCCGTGCAGCACGGGGAAGATCACATCAACGTTGATGGCGCGGTCGCTGGCGCGGCGAGCGAGGGCTGAGTCACTTTGAAAAGGCACCAAGCCGCGATCACGGTGCACCGGTTCCGGCGGCACGACGACCGATTCGCCCTGCGCCAGCACTGCAGCCGCCGGCGTAGTCTCAGGATCTCCCGCGCGCAGGTGCGATTGCGTGGCGCCCGCTTGTGTGAGGCCGGTACTGCTGCCCGCGTCTTTGCCCACGAGCAGATTCTGCGCATCTGCCGCCGTGAGCCAGCGCCCGTCTTTGGTGATGCCGATGGGCACCACCTCATACTTCTGTCTATCGATTGCGTTCAGAACCGACGCGGCCGAGAGTAGCGAGACTTCATGCTCGCCGCTGCGCCCGCCAAACAAAATCCCGACGCGAATTTTCTTCATAGCTTTTTCAGTGTGAACGCGGCCTGAGTTCCGCGTCAATCGCAGGGATGGTTCGGCGGAGTCGCCTATAGGATTTTCTTCCCGAAGGCGGAGAGTGCCAATTCCACCGCCAGGTCGGCGGTGCGGTTGTGTTCGTCGATCACCGGATTCACTTCGACAATCTCGAAGCTCTGCATACGCGCGTGATCGGCGATGATCTCCATGGCAAGGTGCGCCTCACGATAGGTCGCGCCGCCGCGCACCGGAGTGCCCACGCCAGGCGCATCTTCGGGATCGATCCAATCCATGTCGAGAGAAATGTGGTAGCCGGCGGTGCCGCGTCCGGCCATGCGCAACGCTTCTTCCATCACGGTACGCATGCCGCGTTCGTCAATGTCACGCATAGTGAAGACGCCGATGCCGGCGCGGCGGACATTTTCTTTTTCCACCGCATCAATATCGCGCACTCCCACCAGCACGCAATTTTCCGGCTTCACCTTCGGCGAGAAGTCATAAATATTGGCGAGGTCCGAGGGCCACAGCCCCATGATCGCCGCCAGCGGCATGCCGTGCACGTTGCCGCTGGGCGACGACTCGGGGGTGTTGATGTCGGTGTGCGCGTCGATCCAGATCAGCCCGATGCGCTGTTTCTGCTGTCGGTAAAACTCTGCGACTCCGGAAACCGTGCCCACAGCCATGGAGTGATCGCCGCCGAGCGCCAGCGGAACTTTGCCCGCTTCGAGCGTCTTGAACACCAACTCCGCATGCTTGGTGCAGGTGGCCGTGATTTCTTTCAAATACTTCGCGTGCGCGTCGCCTTCTTTTTTCTGCTCCGGGATCGCGACCGCCACGTTGCCGCCATCTTCCACCTCATGGCCAAGAGCTTCGAGTCGCGCCTCCAGCCCCGCCACGCGTACGGCCGAGGGTCCCATATCGACGCCTCGGCGCGACTGGCCAAGATCAAGCGGCACGCCGATCACGCGAATTTTTCTGCCGGAAATATTGGCGGAGGTTGAAGTCGTCATAGTGTCAATCGACAGGGATTGAATATATTGAGTAATTGAGAAATTTTGTAATTGAGTAATTTAAAAGCTCTTCATCGCTTATTTTCAATTACCCAATTTCTAAATTCCCCAGCCACTCAACTCTTACGGGTACAGCCGGTACAGCATGCGCGGGAACGGAATCGTCTCGCGCACGTGCTCGAGGCCGCAGATCCAGGCTACGGCACGCTCAATGCCCATGCCGAATCCGCCGTGGGGCACGCTGCCGAACTTGCGCAGATCGAGATACCATTTGAAGGCTTCTTCCGGCAGTCCGTGCTCGTGAATACGCTGCAGCAACAATTCATGCGACGCCATGCGCTGCGAGCCACCGATGATTTCACCGTAACCTTCAGGGGCGAGCACATCGACACAGAGCGCAAGCTCCGGACGCTGCGGATCGGGCTCCATATAAAATGCCTTCACCTTCGCCGGATACCGGTGCACCATCACCGGCTTCTCGAATTGCGCCGAAAGATAGGTTTCGTCGGGTGAGCCCAGGTCGCCGCCCCACTCGAACTTTGTTTCCAGTGCCCCCTTGGCGTAACCCTCCTGCAGATTCTTAACGGCATCGTCATAGCTGATGCGGGGAAACGGCGGCAAGATTTTTTCCAGCTTGGAAAGGTCGCGGCCAATCGTTGTCAAATCCGCTCGCCGCCGCTCCAGGCAGCGCTTCACGATGGAACTGATCAGCCCCTCGGCCAGCTCCATCACGTCGTCGAGGGTTGCGTAGGCAACTTCTGGCTCGACCATCCAAAACTCGGTGAGATGGCGGCGCGTCTTCGATTTCTCGGCGCGAAACGTGGGCCCAAACGAATATACCTTGCCCAGCGCCATGGCCGTCGCCTCAACATAAAGCTGGCCGGACTGAGTGAGAAAAGCTTCTTCGTCGAAATAATCGACGGGAAACAGCGTGGAAGTTCCCTCGCACGCCGCCGGAGTAATGATGGGAGGATCGGTGAGCGTGAATCCGCGCTCGTCAAAAAAATCGCGCGCGGCTTTGATGATCTCCGCCCGCACACGCAGAATCGCCGCCTGCCGCTGCGACCGCACCCATAGATGACGATGCTCCATGAGGAAATCGGTGCCGTGCTCTTTGGGCGTGATCGGGTAAGGGTCTGACTCCGGCACGCGCTGCACCACCTCCACGTTCAGAACATCAAGCTCGAAGCCGCCGGGCGCGCGCTTATCGGCGCGAACTTTGCCCTCGACGATCACACTCGACTCCTGGGTGAGCGTCTTGACGGCGTCGAAGACTTCAGGGGTGACCGCATTTTTCGGCACGACGCCTTGAATCACTCCCGAGCCGTCGCGAAACTGCGGAAAAAGAAGCTTCCCGCTCTCGCGCAGGTTGTAGAGCCAGCCGCGGATGGTAACCGTCTGGCCTTCGTGCTTGCCGATTTCGGCGATGGTGGTGATGGGTGAAAACATGAGGTCAGGTTGCAAAGTCTCAAAGTTTCAAGGTTTCAAGGTCACAGGCTAAGAGGCGGGTAAACGCCTTTGAAACCTTGAAACTTTGCAACCTTGAAACCTAGCTTTGCTCCAGCTTCTCGAACGTTTCCTGCAACTTCTCCAGCGGATTCACTTTCTCGTCTTCGTTTAGTTCCAGCAGCACGGGAGGCGTTTGGGGCGAAGAGCGCAGCAACTCCATCGCCTCTTTCCAGTCGATGGTTCCCTGCCCTGGCCACAGGTGCGCATCTTTGTCTTTGGCGTTGTCGTGCACGTGCGTCGAGCAAACATGATTTCGCAGAATTTCAAATGCCTCACGCACCGAACTCATGATGTGCGCATGGCCGAAGTCGAAACAAACGTCCACGTCGTCGAAGTGTGCACCGTGAATCATCTCCACCAGTTTGTCGGGCGTCGAAAGTTCATTTGGAATATTTTCCAGCAGAATCCGCACCCCGAGCGGCTTGGCAAAGGCCCGCAAGTGCTCGATCGAAGTCATCGCCGCCTCGAACTTTTTCTCGCTGAAACTCTCGTTGGGCGTTCCCAGGTGCTGCACCAGAAAACGAAACGGAATCTGCTCGGCAATTTCGAGAGCGCGCTTGATCTCGTCCATCGCTTCCACCCGGTGCGCCCGGTCGGTGGAAGCCACGTTCAGCGGCGGAGCGCCCGCGCGCCCCCATTCGTAGTCAGCGTAGAGCGGTGAGTGCACCGAAAAAAGCGGGATCCCGCTGCCCCGAAACCATTCCGCGATCTCTTTCACGTGCTGTTTGCGATTGGCGTAATCGAGATGCTGCCGCGCGGCAAAAATTTCGATCGCCTGCACGTGGTTCCGCGCCAGCCCATCCAGAATGCCGGGATGCAGCCGCTCTTTCACGAACAAATATGTGGAAACCGCCTTCAGCATGCGCGTCCCTTGGTATGTTGAATGATGATTATTGATTGTTGAACGAAACCAAATCTGAACCAAGCCGCATTTTCATTCAACAATCAAAACTCAACATTCAACAATGCCTTTTCAGTATCCCACGGGTTTGCCGTTATTCCTGTAATCGCTGGCGCCCAGCCGCTCGCCGGTTTTTGCATCAATCGCAATGCATTCCGCGTCGCTCCAATATCCATAGCCCCCCGGCCCGCGCAGGCCGACCTCAATGTTGTATCCCATTTGCCGCAGCGCGTTCAGCGTATCGGGTGAGAACCATTTTTCCACGTTGAGCACGTCGGGCAGCCACTGATTATGGAAGCGCGGAGCGTCGACCGCCTCCTGAATATTCATTCCATAATCGACCACGCCCATCAGCACATTGGCAACCGTCGTAATAATCTTCGAGCTTCCCGGCGAGCCTAGCACCATCGCGACCTTGCCATCATGTACAACGATTGTCGGCGTCATCGACGACAGCGGGCGCTTCCCCGGCCCGATCGCATTCGCCGCAGCCTGAATCAATCCATCAGAATTCGGCACGCCCGGCTTCGACGAAAAATCATCCATCTCGTCGTTCATGAGAAAGCCGAGGCCGTCGGCCGTGACCCGCGATCCGAACCAGTCGTTGATCGTCGTGGTCACTGCGACCGCGTTGCCGTCGGCGTCGACCACAGAGTAATGCGTGGTGTGATCCGATTCCGGCTGGGCCATGACCGGCGGATGCACGGCTGCATATTGTTCCAGCTCGCTGAATATTGCGGGCCGCTTCAATTCCTTGCTCGGGCTAGCCCGCGCTGGATCGATGGTCTCGCGCCATGCGGCCGCATATTTCTTGTCGATCAACTGTGCCACCGGAATTTTGTTGTAGTCAGGATCGCCCATGAACTCGGCGCGATCGAAAAACGCGCGCCGGAAGGCTTCGGTCGTAAAGTGAATCGACTGCGCTGACCGGTCGCCCATCGCGGCCAGATCGTAGCCCTCGAGAATATTGAGCAATTCCACCAGCACGGTTCCGCCCGAAGAGGGCGGAGGGGCGGTGAGAATTTCATATCCGCGATAAGTGCCGCGAACCGGCTCACGCTCTTTCACTTCATAATGTGCCAGGTCGTCGGCCGTAATCAGCCCGCCGCCTTTTTGCATGGCCGCGGCCAACTCACGGGCCAGCGAGCCGTGATAAAAATCCTCCGGCTTGGCCTCAATCCGTTCCAGCGTGCGGGCCAGCTCCGGCTGGCGAAAAATCTCTCCTGGCTTGTAATAGTCGCCGTCGCGTTGAAACACATGCCGCGACTCCGGAAATTTCGCGAGATACTCGTCGTGCAGATCGCGCGCTGCTTCCCACGACAGCGGATAACCTTCGCGCGCCAGCTTGATGGCCGGCGCCATCACCTGCTTGAGCGTCAGCTTGCCCCACTTCTGTTCGGCGTACACCATGCCAGCCACCGAGCCTGGCACGCCAATCGCCTTGTAGCCGACTTCGCTCGCCCCAGGAATCACGTTGCCCTGCGCGTCGAGGTACATGTCGCGGGTTGCTGCCGCCGGCGCTTTTTCCCGGTAGTCCAGAAAATGTGCCGTGCCGTCGGCCATGCGGACCAGCATGAATCCTCCGCCGCCGATGTTGCCGGCCGCGGGATGCACCACCGCCAGCGTGAACCCCGTAGCCACGGCCGCGTCCACGGCGTTGCCCCCGGCCTGCATGATTTCCGCTCCGGCGCGCGATGCCAGTTCGTTGACGCTCACAACGATCGCGTGCTCGGCGTGCACCGGCCGCGTGGACGCCGCCGCTGGCACCGCCGCGCCCGCCAGGACAACCAGCAGGAGCACCATCATTTTGCGCGGAAATGATCTACCCGGAAATGATTTGAGCGGGAGTCGCATGCGGATCGAGATTGTCTTAGGAGGAACGAACTCTTGAGGCTAGCCGAGTTAGACGAGTGGAGTCAAATCGGCGCGAGGGATGGTCGTGTCCTATACAGCGTTGCTGATCCACAATTTTTCGGCCATGAGCGCCAACATCGGAATTTCCAGTTTGCGCAGTAAAGCGAAGGATTTAGCAAATCGGCTATCGACACACTATCAGGACCTGCGTCCCTTTCCGTTCCGTGCGCTACCGTACAGACGGATACAAGTACGACTGTATACTGGCTTCAATAACCGGAAGTATCCCATTGACCGAACCTCAGCCCTTTATTCTTATCTGTCCCGTGTGCAACAAACCTGTTCACTTAGAAACCAGCAACACGGATGAATACGGAAACGCCGTACACGAAGACTGCTACATTCTGAAGGTCCAACTTCTCCACGCCACGCAATCCAGCCCCGATTCCTAGCAGTGTCTTCGTTTCGCCTGAAAAACGGCCCCGCTCAGCGTGACCCCTGAAGGTAAGAAATCCGACTGCACCACTGCCAACGGAATTGGTGAATCGCTCGAGATTCCCGCTTTCTGATATATTGTCGCGCCAGAAGCGAGTCACGAGCATGGACATTCACGGAATTGCCCCGCTACTTCAGGTCTTCGACATGCCGACCGCGATTCATTTTTATCGCGACGTGCTCGGATTCAAAGTCGCCAACTCCTCTCAACCCGGCGACGACTGCAACTGGGTGTTGCTCAGGTTGTGTGGCGCGGAATTGATGCTAAATACGGCGTATGAAGCCGACCAGCGGCCGCCAGTTCCCGACCCCGCGCGCGTGGCCGCGCACGAAGATACCTGCATTTTCTTCGGCTGCGAAGATCTGGACACGGCTTACATTCATCTCCGCGAGCATGGCTTGCCTATGAAAGAGCCCAGAGTTGCGCCTTACGGGATGAAGCAGTTGTGGTTTAAGGATCCCGACGGCTACGGCCTCTGTTTCCAGTGGCCGGCCACGCAGCAGACCTACGATCAGTGGGTCGCCGCCTACGGGCTGAAGCCGAAGACGATGGCGTAGCGGCGACGACTTCTCATGCTCGCGCTCTCTCATGCCCGATCGATGAATTGAACCAGCCGACGTTTCACATCCGGCCACTCCGACGCCACGATTGAATAGCGCACCGAGTCACGGGGGATGAAGTCGGCAGCCATGCGATGGGCACGGAGAATCCCCTCAAGCTTCCCGCCGATGCGTTCCAGAGCGGCGCGAGAGCGTCGATTGCGCGCGTCGGTGTGAAAACACACACGAAGCACTCGCCACGCTTCAAACGCATGTGTGAGCATGAGGAGCTTGGCCTCGGTATTGGCCGACGTCCGGATTGCCGAGCGGGCCAGCCACGTGTAGCCGATTTCGCAGGCGTCCGGAACGTCGCGCCCGTGCGACGCATGTCCCACCGGCCACGCCCATCGCTCCAGGTTCCAGAACCGCGTCGAGCCGATCAGTGTGCCGTCCGACATCCGGACAATCGCAAACGGAACCGCCGTGCCGGCCTCCTTCCACGCCAGCGCAGTTTCGACATAGCACGTCGCCTCCGCCTTGCCCTGCGGAATCGGACTCCACCGATAGAGCGTAGGATCGTCCGCCGACGCGGCCGCCAACCCGTCAACATGGCACTGCGCGAGTGGTTCCAGACGAACCCACTTGCCCTGCAGTACAAAATTCTCCGTCGTCATCCCTGCCACTATGCACTGAGCTGAGAGCCGCCGCTCACACTTGCTCCCGCGCCTCGCCCAGCGCCACGCTGACGTCCATCTTTTTCTTGTCGCGATAGACGGTGATTTTCACCGTGTCGCCGGCACGGTGATTATCCATCACTTGCGCGAGGTCTTGCTCGTTCTCCACATTTTGACCGTCAATAGCGACGATCAAATCGCCGCCCAGCATGATGGGAGTATTTCCCAGGTAAGCACGTTCCGTGCCGCCGCGCAGTCCGGCCATATCCGCCGAACCGCCCGGAGTCACGCGAATGATCAGCAGTCCGTAGTCGATGGGCAGGCCGATGTCGGCTGCCAATTCCGGATCAATCGGGATCGTCACCACGCCCAGCGCCGGGCGCCGCACCCGGCCCAGCGTCACCAGATCGTTGAGCACGGCCTTGGCCGTATTGATCGGGATGGCAAAGCCAATGCCCGCACTCTGGTTCGCATTCGACAGGATCATGGTATTGATGCCGATCACTTCCCCGTGCCAGTTCATCAGCGGCCCGCCCGAATTGCCCGGATTGATCGCCGCATCGGTCTGAATGGCTTCATCAATCATGGAGCCGTTCGGCTCGCGTACCGGGCGAATCGAGCTGACGATGCCGCGCGTCATGGTCCCCGACAAACCAAACGGGTTGCCGATGGCATACACTTTCTGTCCCACCTGCAAGTTGCGCGAATCGCCCAGCACGGCCGGAACCAGATCGGGAGCCTTGATCTGAATCACGGCCAGATCGTGCGCCGGGTCGGTGCCGACCACCGTCGCCGAGTAGGTCTTGCGGTTGTGCAGCGTGACTTTCACCTGCCGCGCGTCGGCGATCACGTGGTAATTGGTGAGGATGTGCCCTTCCTTGTCGATAATGAAACCCGAACCTTGGCCCTCCTGCGGCACCAGGCCGTAGAAGAAGTCAAACGTCATGGCGCGCGACGTGATGTTCACCACCGACGGAATATTCTTCTTGTAGACAGCAATGTTGTTCTGTTCTTCGCTGTCGAGTGTCTCTCCCGGCGCTGCTTCGGTGATCTCCACCTGCGTGGGATGGCCCAGCCAGTTCGAAGCATGCAGCCCGCTGCCCCACTGCGAGTTCGAACGCCAGGTTGTGAAATAAAAAAATCCGCCGGCAATCGCCAGCGTGAAAATCAAAGGCCGAAGAAGTTTCATGATTTCAAACCATCCGGATCAGCGGCTATCGATCTACTAACGTCGATCTGCGACGATCTAAGAGCAGGTACGGCATCAGGGAGTAAAAAGGTCCCTTCAACTCAATTCTAAACAAAGCTGGGCTCGCAGACGATGCTGCCAAACCAAAGGAACTGAGATTCTGTCGAGACGGATACGTTTTGTAAGAACTTAAAAGATTCTTGTGGGCACAGCCGCCCCGGCTGTCCGGTCGAGCGAAGCTCGACGTGGTTTCTGCTCGCGCTCGGCAACCGCCCGACGCGGGCCAGCCGTCTTCGAGTCCTGTCTTCAAGTTGCGGACGCCACGGCTCGCAATTTCGACCATACTTGGCCGACCTGCTCGCGGGTCGCATCGAGCGGGCCCGAATTGTCGATGACGTAATCCGCCGCCTTGATTTTCTCCTCGTCAGGCAACTGCGCGGCCATGCGCCGCGCCACCTCTTTGCGCGCCGCTTCGAGATCGATCTTCTGCCGCGCGGCAAAGCGCGCCACGCGCTGCGCCTCATCGCAGGTCACCACCACCAGCCGGTCGAAGCTCTCGCGCGCGCCAGCTTCCAGAATCAGCGCCGCCTCCACCATGGCGACGGCATGCGGATCTTGGCGGCCAATCGCCCGCATCCACTCATCCTGGCTGCGTATCACGGCCGGATGCACGATGCGGTTCAGTTCCGCAACCCGCGAGGCGCGCTGGCCCTCATTTTTATCCCTGTCCCCTCGAATATCCGCGGCTACTCTCCTCCCCGGGCCGAAGGCCAACTCCGCCAGCCTGCCGCGGTTGACGCTGCCATCGGGATTCAAAATCTCGCGCCCGAAATGCCGCACCACCTCGTTATAGACGGCCTCGCCCGGCTGCATGAGCGAATGCGCAATGCGGTCGGCCTGGACCAGGTGCGCGCCCAGCCCGGCAAACATCTCTCCCACTACCGATTTTCCCGAGGCAATGCCCCCGGTCAGGCCGACTTTGAGCAATCCGTCCTCATCTGAAGATCTTTAACCACAGAGACACAGAGGTAAAGAGAAGAACGAAAAACAAAAGGGATTCTCTGTGTCTCTGTGACTCTGTGGTGGATTCGCATTGCGCCGTTAGACGTGGGAAAAGTCCCGCGCAGCCGTGCCCCGCCGCATCTTCGCCGCCTTCACGGTATTGAACATCAGCATGGCGATGGTCAGAGGCCCTACCCCGCCCGGCACCGGCGTGATCGCTCCAGCAACTTCGGCGACTTCGGGATGCACGTCACCGATCAGGGTCGATCCTCTCTTGCGAAAGGATTCTTCCCGCTTGGCGTTGCCCGCGAAAAAGCGCTCGAACTCCGCCGCGTCGGTGACCGTGTTTATTCCGACATCGATCACCGTGGCTCCCGGTTTCACGAAATCGCGCGTGATCATTCCGGCGCGGCCAATGGCCGCTACCAGAATGTCGGCCCGCCTGCAAACCTCCGCCAGATCGTGCGTTTTCGAGTGGCATACCGTCACCGTCGCATTGGCGTTCAGCAGCAGCATGGCTGCCGGCTTGCCGACAATGTCGCTGCGTCCGACCACTACAGCCTCGCGCCCGTCAATCGCAATGTTGCTGCGCTTCAGAATCTCGATTACTCCCGCCGGCGTGCACGGCACCAGCCCCGGCCGCTGGGTCGAGAGAAACCCAACGTTCATGGGATGAAATCCGTCCACATCCTTGGCCGGATCCACCGCCAGCAGCACTTTTTTCGCGTCCACCTGCGGCGGCAGCGGCAGCTGCACCAGAATGCCATCAATATCGTCGCGCCGGTTCAGTCTGTCGACCACAGCCAGCAACTCGGATGTCGTCACCGATTCCGGCGGGGTCAGCGTCTCGCTGTATACGCCCACCTCGTCGCAGGCCTTCACTTTGCCGCGGACGTAAATCTCCGACGCCGGATTGTGCCCCACCAGCACCACGGCCAGCCCCGGTCGGGTTCCCGCGGCTGACATGGCTTTCACGTCCGCCGCCACTTCGCCGCGAAGCTGCTGCGCGATTTTGGTTCCGTCGAGAATGGTCGCTGGCATGCGCATTGATTCTATCGCAGCGGTCCCGGTCGGCGGCCGTTGTAGAATGCAGAGGTCATGATCGCCAAAGACCTGCTCGAAATTCTGGTGTGCCCCGCCTGCAAGCAACCGCTCGATTACCGGCAGAATCCGGAAAGCCTGAAATGCCGGCAGTGCCACCGCGTCTATCTGGTGAAAGACGACATCCCGGTGATGCTGGTCGACGAGGCGACGATAGAGCCGTAGCTTTTTTGAGTTCGGCCTCTGCGCGGCGTACTGATCTCGATGCACGTCCGAAACCCTGAACCGCGAAGGACGCGAAGTCACACGAAGGAAAACCTTTGTGAGCGAAGTTCCTTCGTGATCCTTCGTGTCCTTCGTGGTTAATGATCTCTCTCGCTACCTTCAAATCTAAGTCCTACCGGCGCCGTCCTTTAACACAATATTCACACTCGCGTAATACCATTTGCGAATGCCCCAGGACCCTTTGCTCGTCGAAGAAGTGCCCGCGCCAGAAGGACAGCGCATCCTGCGCTTGACCGGCCCCATCCTGCTCTCGAACTTCTTCGAGTTTCAATCTCTCATGCGGGCCAGCGCGGCACCCGTGCTCATTCTGGATCTCACCAAAGTTCCCTACATCGACTCTGCCGGCATCGGCGCGCTGGTGGGCGCGTATGTGACTCACCAGAAGGAAGGCCGGCGCCTGGCGCTGGTCGGAGTCACCAAGCGTGTGCGTGACGTCATGCAGGTGACCCGCGTTGAGCCGTTCTTCAAGTTCTACGACAGCGTGGCGGCGGCACAAGCCGCAACCGCAACATCCTAGTCCCGCCGGCCAGGAATCCTTTTCCAGCGCCTGATCGCGGAAGATCCAGATCGCAGAGGACAGAGGACGTAGACGCACCCGGTGCGTGTCGCCGACGCGGGACTTTCTTTTCCCCAACCAGAAACGCCTGAAGACCGCCCGACACTATGAAGATGGACAGGTAATGAGCCAGACGATTGCAGCGCCTGGCGCTCTAGGCAACGTGCGACGGCGTCTCGTCCCACCCCCACCGAAAGCGACATATTGTGTCAGTTTCGAGATTACTTCGGGGTACCGAGGAAACGTCTAGCTGTGGAAATCGCTCTCCTGGACACTCGCAACTTTCGATATTCACAGGGGTTAATTAAATCCAGAGGGGTTTTGCGATTCCTGCGATGCAAAATGGCGATTGCGGCAGCCGAATTGCATGCAACTTGTACGGCTGCCGATGAGTCTAATAGGGCAAAGGTTACCAGGTCGGAGTCGGAGGTGATGACGGCCATGAATGACACCATGATGGATAAGTCGATGAACGACAGGATGTTAACGGACAAAGACAGATTCACGATGACCGAACTGGCGGCGCTGCGCAGCGATCTGCTCCAGGGGGGCATGATCGATTCCTACGAGGCGGCCGAACTGCTTCAAGTCTTCCTGATGGGTCGCGGCTACGGAGTATCTCCCAAGGCAGCGCTCGATGCGGCAGGCCGCGTCGAGATGGCGGGCTGCGCCCTGCCGGTCCTGCAGTTGGAGTTGGAAAACCTGGCGATGGTGATGTAATAACTCGCGTTGCGGGCCGGTGACCCCGCGGCGCAGGTGAACTCGGGAGCATCCTGCGTGAAAAACAGCCGCAGGAGAAATCGAAATCGCGAAAACCCTCAAAAGGCTCGCGAAGATCATGGCTTGGAAGATCGTGCCTTTAAGATCCTGGGTCGGGCCGATCAAACTACGACCGACCCGCTCAGTTCCACAAAGAAACAGCCGGGCCAACCAGCCCGGCTTTGTGGTTTTTAGGGCCCGCTCTTTCCACCCTCTCGCAGCAAGAGCGGACCCCACACTTACCAGCCCTCTCACGGCTGGTAAATCTGCACGTTGTCGTAAATCGTTCCCCGGAAGGCGTTGGCGAAGCTGGAACCGCCGAAGCAGTACAGCTGCCCTTGATAGACCGCGGGGCCTGCATCGGTTACCGCCTGGGGCATGGTAAGCAGCGTCGTCCATTTGTTCGCCGACAGACTGAAGGCTTCGTTTACGCTCAACGGGTTATTCGAGTTGTCGTTGCCGTCGGAACTGTAGAGGTCCCCGCCGATCGTTGCGGCGCAAGCCCCGTTGCGATGGACGGAATCGGGCGTGAGAGCCGACCACGTATTCGTGGATGCGTTATAGCCTTCGGTGTCTCCGGTGACTCCGCCAGAGGCGAATCCGCCGGCGGCCACGATCGTCGAACCGATCAATCCCGCCGAAATCTCCGATTTGCCGGTCAGCAGCGGAGCTTCCGTCGTCCATTTGTTGGTCGCGGGGTTGTAGCTTTCGACGGTGTCGAGTCTGCTGCCGTTGTACCCGCCGATCACATAGACGATATTCTTCTCGACCACGGCCGTCACGCTGCATCGTGCCGTGGGCATGGCTGCT
Source organism: uncultured Acidobacteriaceae bacterium (assembly GCA_963739125.1). Classification (GTDB taxonomy): domain Bacteria; phylum Acidobacteriota; class Terriglobia; order Terriglobales; family Acidobacteriaceae; genus Sulfotelmatobacter. The sequence continues at coordinate 679,775 of CAVTZD010000001.1, forward strand.
TTTGACGACCATGAGTTGGTGGCAGGGTCGTAGGCGTACACGGCGTTCGTGACCGTCCCGCCTCCGTTGTCGCTGCCGCCGAAAACGTACAGGATGTTATTCACCACGGCACTGGCACCTTGAGCCGTCGCCGCGGGTATGGCTGCCCCGGTGCTCCACGTGTTGGTCGTTGGGGTAAAAATCTGGTTGTCGGCCACAGCAGCAGTGGCGGTGTATCCGCCCACCACGTAGATTTTATTCCCAATCGTTCCGGTCATCGGCCATTGCACGCCCACCGGCATCGCCGCCCCGCTCGACCACGTGTTATGCACGATGTATTTCTGCGCGCTAGTCAGCTTGGTTGTGCCTGTCGTCACCGTCACGAATCCGTCGGTCGCCCCTGCGGGCACCGTAACTCGGAGGAAATTCGACCCTTCTTCCAGGACCGACGTCGACTGCGCTCCGTTGAACTTTACCACCGAGGACGTGCTAAAGCCCTGACCCAGAATACCGACCGTCGACCCCACTTTCCCAAAGGTCGTGCCCAGTTTGACGAATGGCGCCGCGCCGATGTTCAAGCTGTAGAGTTCGCCGCAACCCCCAACTACCGTCGGTTCGCCGTATATATTTACGACGCTATCGCAGTTGGTACTGCCGCCGACCTCAGTGGTGCCAAACAGGAGGCCCTTGGTGTGCTGGATTAAGGGCGACAGTGGAACGCCGCCGTCGGCGCTGCCGGTAAACGAGTAAAGAGTCGTGAAAGTCCCAGTGGTCGTGATGCTGAAAATCGTGCCATTGAGGGCAATCCCTATGTTGGACGTGACGCCATACAGCTTTCCATTCGTGGCTTGTATCAGGCTGCCCCAGGGGCCGTTCCCGTCCGTCGTTCCATTGATGTTGTGCAGCACGGTATAAGTGCCGTTGGGGGTCATTTTGAAGATCACTCCTGCCCCGGCGGTACCCCCTGCGTAGGTACTGCCATAAAAGTTCCCGTCGCTGGCTTGGATTAGAGCGAAGGAGCCGTTAGACCCGTCAGTGCCGGTGAAATTGTGCATCACGGTCACAGTGCCGGTCGGAGTCATTTTGAAGATTACTCCGTTGTTCGTCGTCCCCCCAGAGACGCTGTCGCCATAAAAATTACCATCGGTGCCTTGTAACAGAGGAGCGTAGATATTCTGGCCGTCGGGACCGGTAAAGGTGTGCAGCGTAGTGAACATTCCGGCAGTGGTGACCGAGTACGCGGTGCTGTTGGCAACGGTGGCTGAGGAGGTCGTCCCATAAAACACGCCGTTCTCGGCCTCGATCGGCGCCCCGTACGGACGAGAGCCGTCGCCGGCACCTGTGAAATTGTGAAGGTCCGTCAACACGCCTGACGACTTCAGCTGGAAAACCTCCCCGTTGTTGCCGGTGGTCCCACCGTAATAGAAGGCGCCATAAAAGTTCCCATCCGAGCCCAGGGTCAAACCTCCGTAAGCGCCGTTGCCACAATTGATCACGCCGCAGTTCTGGTTGCTGAAGTCGAACACATCGGTTACCGCTCCCGAGATCGTCATCTTGAAGGCCGTGCCGCAATACGTCACGCTACAGTCGAGGGCCCCGCCATCCCCGCCTGCGGCTGTTAGGTACAAATCGCTGTCGCGTCCCTGCGCAATCGCTTCCATATTTGGATTGACCGGTCCCGGAGTTCCAGGGAAACCATAAACGGTCGTGGGGGTTTGAGCCTGGGCCGGGATTGTTGCCCCGGCGAGGCTGAAGACGGCTAGTGCAGCCGCGAGTACTGTGGCCATACGCAGGGGCTTCAAGCTGCTGAGACTCATTGCAATCTCCTCGAAAGCTTCTCTGATTTGTTGGGTGATTTGCGAAGCCATCCGCCACCCGGCTTACTGGCGGCGGATGACTGCTCGCAATGCCGTTGCTACGGCTGGTAAATCTGCACGTTGTCGTAAACCGTTCCGTCGAGTGGAACTCCGCTAGACGAACCGCCGAAACAATAGAGCAGTCCATTGAGCGCGGTCGATCCCGGTGCGATCACAGCCTGCGGCATCGCAGTCTGAGTCGTCCACGTGTTGCTGGAGGCAAGGAACGATTCGTTGATGGTCAGCGGCGTCCCGTTGTTGCCGCCACCGGCCATATAGAGTTGCCCGAGCAGGGTCCCGAAGCAACTGGCGTTGCGCGGGCTCGGATCCGGTTTCAGTGCGCTCCAGTCTTTGCCCGACACGCTGTAGCCTTCGTTGTCGCCGGTATCTTCCGCGGCGGTGTATCCGTCAGCCGCCACGATGGTCGCCCCCTGCAGCCCTACCGACGGCTCCGACTTCCCTACTGGCAGTGACGCCGCGGTAGTCCAGGTATCGGTAGTGGGATTGAATTTCTCCACGGTAGCAAGCCTGAGCGTCGCCCCGTTTCCCCCCACGACGTAAATCTGGCCGCCCTGGATTACGGCGCCGGCGCTTCCCCGCGCCGTCGGCATCGCTGCCTTGGTCGACCAGGTGTTGGTTGTCGGGTTGTAGGCTTGCACCAGGTTGGTTGCGGTGCTGCTGGTCGTGGTGTAGCCGCCAATTACGTACAGGATGCCGTTGAGCACAATACTGGCCGCGCCAGAGACCGGCGTCGGGATCGATGCCGCCGTCGACCACGTGTTGGTCAAAGGAGTGTAAACCTGATTGTCGCCGACCAGCGCCGTTGAGCTCATACCGCCGACGACATATATCTTGCTGTTGACGAAGCCGGACGCCGGAAACATTACCGCCACCGGCAGGGCCGCGCCGCTGGTCCACGAATTGTGCACAATGTACTTCTGTGAACTGGTCAGCGTGGTTGTGCCGGTCGTCACCGTCACGTAGCCGTCAGACGCGCCTGCCGGCACCGGGGCCAGCAGAAAGTGCGATCCCTCTTCGACAACCGTTGTCGCCGCCACTCCGTTGAACTTCACCGTCGACGAGGTACTGAAACCCTGCCCCAGGATACCCACCGTCGACCCCACCTTACCCTGGTTGGTCACCAGGCTCACGAATGGGCCGAGCCCCGCGTTCAGGCTGTAGAACACGCCGCAATTGCCGCATGTGCTGACGTTGCCGCCCTGGTAGGTATCGCCGTATAAGACTCCGTTCGTGTTCTGCCGCAATGGAGAGTTCGGCGTCGCGCCGTTGGTGCCGTTAAAGTTGACCAGAACGCTAAACGTCCCGCTCGTGGTGATGCTGAAGAGGGTACCCTTATTCGAGGACCCGCCTGAATTCGTTGCTCCGTAAAGCTTTCCATCGGTCGCCTGCATCAGGGCCACGAAAGGCCCATTTCCGTTGGTCGTTCCATTGAAGTTGTGCAGGATGTTGTAGATGCCGGTCGGCGTGATTTTGAAGACCACGCCGGAATTGTCTGTGCCGCCGGCGTAAGTGACGCCATAGAAATTTCCGTCGGTGGCCTGAATCAGGCCGGCATAGCCCTGGTTCCCATCCGTCCCCGCGAAGGTGTGCAGCACAGTGAATGTGCCGCTGGGCGTAAGCTTGAAGATGATGCCATCGCCGTTGGCACCTCCGTTCTCAGTGACTCCATAGAAGTTCCCGTCGGTGCCCTCGACCAGGGGGGCCGTCATATTGGAGCCGTCGGTAAACGTGTACAGCGTCGTCAGCACGCCGGCGCTGGTGAGCTTGTAGACCTTGCTCAAGCTGCCGTAGCCGCATTCGGTGGTCGTGGTCCCGTAATGGTTGCCGTCCGTGGCCTGGATGGGCGGCGCATAGGGGCACGCTCCGTCGCTGCCGTTGCCGAAGACGTGCAGTCCAGTCTCTACCCCGGCGGGAGTCACCTTGAAGGCAGTCCCCGGACCTTCGCCGTTCAGTTCAGTGGTCCCATAAAAGTTGCCGTCCGTGCCCAGCGTTACACCGCCCAAGGGATCATTTCCAGGGTTGGCCAGGTTGGATACGACCGTTACCGTACCCGAGGGCGTGACTTTGAACACCGTGCCGGCGCCGGTCCCGCCGTTGGCCGAAGTCGTATAAAGATTGCCATCGCGCCCTTGAGCGATGAGGCCAATGCCGTGCGGCTGCTGCGGGTCATGGGCGTTGGTGCCGAAGTTGTAAAGCACGCTGTACGTGACGGAAGGCGTTTGAGCCGGGACCGTCTGCGCTGAGCCGGACGCCAGCAGACAAAAAACCAGCACTGGGAATACAATCAAGGCCACTGCAGGGCGGGAAAGTAGGCTTCCGAGCATCGAAAATCCCTCCTAAACTACTGATTCAACATATCTTATCTACGTGGCACCAGCCCCGCGATCCGTCGCTGAGAGGGCCCGACATTGGGGGCAGCGGATCGTCGCAATCCGGGGTATACTATTGGCCGCCTCGCCTCCCCCAGGCAAGAGACACGTCGGGCCGCTTCAGGCCATGACAGGTCATATCCCTTTATGGCAGCTAATCGCGACCCGCTCTCGGGCAAGCGCCTGGATTCGTGGAAGGAAATCGCCGCCTTCTTCGGACGCGCCGAGCGCACCGTCAAACGCTGGGAAACCGAACGCGGACTTCCCGTGCATCGCGTGCCCGGCGGCGGCCGCAGCGCCGTCTTCGCCTATCCAAACGAACTAGCCGATTGGTTGAAGGGAGCCGGGCAGGAGATCGACGGCGACGACTCTGGAGAAGTCAACGATCGCAAGACAGATCTCCCAAGACCTGCCATGCCCGCCGCGGCAGCGCCGCCAGCGGTCGCCGCGGGAATCAGGAGTTGGCCATTCTCTCGCTTGGCCGCCTGGATCGTTCCGCTTCTGCTGGTTGGTGGGCTGATCACGTATTTCTCGATCGGGCACAGCGATCCCCGCTTCAAGGCCCTCGCCGGCCGTCATCCATCGAATGCGGACGCTTCGAACTTATACCTCAGCCCTGATTCCGTCGCCGTACTTCCCTTCACCAACGAGGGCGGAAACGCCGCCACCGACTATCTCAGCGACGGCATTACCGAGTCGTTGATCGGAAATCTCGCCCACGTGCCCCAGCTAAAGGTCAGGTCCCGCGACTCGGTCTTTCGCTACAAGGGCAAAGACGTCGAAGTCCGCACGATTGGCAGCAATCTCGGAGTCTCGGTCGTGGTCAGCGGGCGAGTGCTGGTGCAGGGCGATACTATCGCGATCAGCGCGGAGCTTACCGATATCCGCGACAACACAGAAATCTGGGGCCACCGCTATACAGGCAACAGCGCGAACCTCATTTCGTTACAGCAACAGATTGCGGGCGACATTGCGACAAAGCTGCGTTCCACGCTCAGCAGTTCGGAAAGGCAGCATGTCATGCGGCAGGGCACGCAAAATGCCGAGGCCTACGAGCTGTATTTGAAGGGTCGCTATGCCTGGAACAGGCGGACTCGTCCAGATCTGGAAGCGGCAATCTCCTACTTCAATCAAGCCATCGATAAGGATCCCGAATACGCTCTTGCCTATTCAGGTCTGGCCGACACCTACTCCGTGTTGCCTTTCTTTGCAACCAATCCCCGGGAGGATTATCCAAGGTCCAACGCCGCCGCCCGCAAGGCCCTGGAGCTGGACCCCACGCTGGCCCATCCTCATGCCGTGCTGGGCAGCAACGAGATGCAATACGACTGGGATTTTGAAGGAGGAGAAGCCGAATTCAAGAAGGCCATCGAACTCGATCCCAACGACGCCACCGCCCACCAGTGGTATGCCGAAGCCCTGAGTGGGCTGGGAGGCAGGGATCAGCAGGCGCTGACGGAAATCAATCTGGCTCATCAACTCGATCCCCAGTCGCTCATCATTACGCGGGTGGTGGCAGGCGTTCTAGTCGGGGCGGGTAGATACGATGAAGCAATTGCCATTTGCAAGCAGTTGGCGGTTGAGAATCCAACCTTCGCCGTGGCCCACGACTGCCTGGCCTACGCCTATTGGGACAAGCACATGTACCCCGAAGTCATTCAGGAATGGGAGGCTTATGGACGACTCACGGGCAATCCCGATGACGCTGAATATGCCGCCGCCATGGAGCAAGGCTTCCGCTCCGGAGGCTGGCGGGGCGCATGCGTGAAAGCGATCGAAGATCTCGAGCAACAGCGCAAGACCGGCTACGCGTCTCCGTTTATCATCGCCCGCCTCTACGCCGATCTGGGGAACACCGATCCGCGGGACGCCGATCCGCGAGATAAAGAGCAGGCGTTCCGATGGCTCGACACAGCCTACAGCGAGCACGACAGTTTGCTGGTTGCTTTGAGAAGCTGGCCCCAGTTCAACTCCATGCGCTCCGACCCGCGCTTTACGGCGCTGGAGAGAAAAATCGGCCTACCGAAGTAGTTTCGCCTAACAGACACCCGACCAGCTTATGAATGCTCCACACAAGTTCTGAATGCTCCACACAAGTTTATGAACGCCCCAGACAAGTTCATGAATGCTCCAGACAGGTTCATAAATGCGTGCAGCGCCGTGGAAGAGCGGCGCTTCAGCGCCGCGTAAACCCTCCAAAATCCATCACGGGCTTCAGCCCCGGTGGTCGCATTTTGCGTTCCAGGATGTCTCCCTCAAGTCTCGTCCGCCGTGCCTTGCCCCGTAACCTCCTGCAATCGCATGGGTTAGGCAAAAGCATACACACTTGTACGCACAACAATGTACATCAGAATGTTCCTTAAGGAACACTGTGGAAAACTCCCGTCCGCCGTCGCTAACTCATTCGTAGCGCAGGCTTTCCACGGGATCTAACTGCGAGGCGCGTGTGGCCGGTACCGTCCCGAAGATGACCCCTACAATCGTCGACACAATAATGGCGATGATCGCCGACAGGCCTGAGATGGGCATGCGATAGTCGGTGAGAAAGCGGATGGAGTACGGGATGGCGAGGCCGGCGACGATGCCCACAATGCCTCCGGCAAACGAGATCACAATCGCTTCGGCAAGAAACTGGAAGCGGATTTCGCGATTGGTCGCGCCCACGGCCTTGCGGATGCCGATCTCGCGGATGCGCGACGTCACCGTGGCCAGCATGATGTTCATGATGCCGATGCCGCTGACCAGCAGGGTAACGAAGGCTACGAGAATGAGAATGACGGTTAGCGCGTCGGCCACCTGCGCGCCGAGCGTGAGCAACTGCGTGAGGTTCTGCACGCTGTAGACCGACTCGGCGCGGTGCCGTGACTGCAGCACGCGCCTGATGGCCGCGGTAGCGGGAACGACATCCTGCGGGCTGGCGACTGAAAGATACATCTGGTAGATCGCGGCCGTCGGCGTGAAGAAGCGGCTCACCGTGTAGGGGATGAGCATGGTGTCTTCCTGAATCTCCGACTGGCCGAAAGTATCGACGCTCTCCTTGAACACGCCGATGATGGTGAAGGGCAATCCGCTGCTCAGCTTGATGGTCTGGCCGATCGCCGCCTGCGGTGAGCCGTAGATTTTCTGCGCCAGTTTCTCGGTGATCACTCCGACCTTGTTGCGGCCGGCGGAATCTTCCTGGTCGAAAAAGCGGCCGGCGATCACCAGCAGATTGCGCACGCGTTGATATTCCGGATCGACGCCCATCATCAGAATGTCGCGCTGCCGGCCGCCGCCCACGCTGATGCGGTCGTTGAGCGCGACGGTGGGCGAAGCGGCGACTACGCTCGGCACCTGCTCGCGCACCGCCTGCACGTCGGCTCCCGTCATGGGGTCGGGCGTGGACTCGATGCGCTGCGACCCGCCCTGATAGTCGGCATAAATCATGTTAGGGCCGATGGCCTGAATCTGGCGCAGGATGTACTGCTTGCCGGTGAGCCCGATGGTGACCACGAGAATCACAGAGCCGGTGCCGACGGCCATGGCCAGCGCGGTGAGCAGGAATTGCATCTTGTTGCTGCAGAACGCGTCGTAAGCGAAATTCAGAATTTCGCCAAAGCCGATCCGGAAGCGGCGCGGAGTGGTGAGCGAAACTGCGGCTGCGGTCGCCATTGACTCGATGTTAAACCCCGGCTGCGCGGGGCCGCAATGCTCCTCGGCGCGTAGAGATGCAGTTTGGCTCACGCTCCAGGCCAGAATAAGACTGAGATCCCTTCGGCGCGCTTCGCTTGCTCAGGGCAGGCTCTTCGCTTCGCCTGAAAAACGGCTGCGCTCAGGATGACATCTTAAACCCAGCGGCGGCGCTACTCGGCGAGTTTCTGCCGCGGCAGCCAAGCGACTACGGCTACGGCTGCCAGAACTACGATGAGCGGATCGACGGGACGAAAATAATAGGTCTCGGGATGCGTGACGTAATACGTCAGGGGAAAGAAAAGTAGGACGATGGCGAAGCGGACTCCGAGCGGGCCGTCACCGTCACTGTGAGTTGCATCGGGCGGGGAACGGTCAGGCTGCGATCGGTCGAGTCGAAAGATGCGCCATAGACCGATGAACGCTAGTACGCTCAATGTTGTATTGACAAAAATGTTTGGCGGGTCGAGCGGCTCGTCTTTCAGGTAGGCGCGGTCGAGGCTCCAGTAGCCCGTCCACATGTAGACGATGCGGCGGAAGGTCATCCAGACGAACCAGGCCTTGTGGGCGCGGATGAAATCTTCCCCCTGGTGGAGCTTGTGATCCATGTAGGCGATTTCGCCGACGCGCTCGTACTCGGAAAGTTCGGCGTCGTTGTGGTTGGGATGCAGCGAGCGGTTGATCCAGTGCTCGGTGAAGCCGTTGTTGCCGATGTAGAGTTCGAGTCCGAAGCCACTGCGCACGGGAATGAAGCGGTGAAAGAGTTCGTAGTTGCGGATAATCCATGGCGAGAGGACGGCGATGCCGCCAAGAGCCGCAGCCAGCAAGGGTGTGCGCCATGGTCGGCCTTGGCGGTAGATGCGAAAGATGGTCCAGACGCCGAGCAGGGGCAGCACCGACAGCGCGACCGGTTCGGTCAGCGCCGCGACGCCGGAGAGCGCGCCGTAGGCGAGCCAGTCGCGGGCGCGCGACGATTTTTCGAGACGCCAGGCGAAATAGAAGAGCCACGCAAGTTCGAGCGCGACCAGACAGGTGGACCAGGCCCAGTCGGCTCCGTAATAAATGCCGTAGGGAGAGAAGGCCCATCCCCAGCCCGCCCATTTTGCGACTCGGTTTCCGAACGCGCGCCTGGCAATCAGGAAAACCGGAATGCAGGTCAAGGCCGAGAACAGGCTGTTCAGCGAGAGCGCGGCGATGACGGAGGCCTTCGTCTCGATCCCGAAGACCTTGAAGATGCCTGCGAGAAGGTAGGAATAGACGGGCGGAAGAAGCGCGGACAATCCGGTGTCGGCGAATGGGCTGCCGAAACCGTGGCCGGAGGCGATGGAGCGCGCGATCAGTCCGAAGGCCCAGTGTTTGAGGACAAAGGGATCCATCCAGTCGGTGTAGAGGAATGGGATGACGGCGAGGCGGACGGCGAGCGCCACGACTACCATGAGAAGCCAGGGTGGGACGCGGGTTGGAGTGGGGGATTGTGTTGGCATTGAACGCAGGGGGCTAAAGCCCCTTGTTATATTCGAACCGCTAACGCGGCCCTGAAGGGCCGCTCTTCCACGGTTGTTCCGGCACGCTCTTAGTTAGCTCTACCTGCTCCTGCTCCCTCTTTAGTTGGCTCTACCTTCTCCTGCACGCTGTTTGATTGGCTCTACGTTTCTAGTATAGACGGCAGACTCGAAGCTGACGGTTCTTGTAGGGGCATGTCAACAGTGCTGGCTGGCGGGGCGGCGGATTCGAGATCAGCGCGTCGGAGTTGGAGAGGATGACCCAGTTGACGCCGAAGTCTTGTTTCAGTCTCTCGAAATCTATGGGTTGAAAATTCTTCCAGCCGGTTTGCGCTTGCACTTCTTTCAGCCAGCGCGGGGCGAGGCGCGGAACGCGGGCGGCCATGCCTCCATCTTTCACATAGTCGGCGAGCACGCTGCGCTCGGCCAGGGCACGGAAGCCGTGATAATCCTCTCCGGGCAGCTCGACATAATGAGGATCGAGCGCGAACAGGCTGTCGACCGGAGTGTTCTCGCGAATCCAGGCGAAGGCTTCGAGCCAGGAATTCTTCGGCGCGACCCATGGCAATTCCAGATGCGCGGTCGCGGGAAACAGCTCGAGTTGGGCGTAGAACATGCCTGCGGCGAGAGGGACGAACAGCAGCGCCCAGCGATAGAGATGGCGATTGAGAACGTAGCGGCCGAGCAGTCCTCCGCCGAGTAGAAAGAAGATCAGGTAGAGCAGGTGCAGGTAGCGCATGGGCTCGAACGGGCGCAGGCGTTCGAGGCTGGGGGGAAGCATGATTGCGAACCCGACGACGGTCTGGAATATTCCGTAGTAGCCGATCGCAGACAGGAGCGGCACGAGCGCAGCACCATTGTTGAGGTTCTGAGGTCGACGGCGCAGGAAGTATTTCAGTCCGATGAGAAGCAGCAGCGGGGCGAAGATCCCTACCCACTCATACCACTGCCAGCGCGTAACGAAATAGAAGCTGCGCGTCGCCGCGGCTTGCCGCCACGCGTCGGAGGATGGTTCAAAGATCCAGCCGAAGGGGGGGGCGATGCCGAAGGGCAGAAGCATCGCGACGGCGGGCATTCTTGTGTCGCGGCGCGGCGAACTGCGCAGAGTCCAGAGCAGAAATGCGCAGAGAGAAATTCCGAAGGCCGCCATGATGGCGTGAATGGAGAAGGCGACAGCCAGCAGAAAGCCGGCAAGCCAGAGGCGGCGATCGATCACGGCAACGATGGCGGCGAGAATCGCGGCGGTGGCAAGCGTGCGCGGGTGAAGATATTGGTCGGCGAGATTGATGCCGATGCCGGAGACGGGCAGCGTGAGGAGAACGGCGACCAGCCCGACGGCCGCCCACTGGGCAAAGCTTTCGGAGTAGCAGCGGCGGGCAATGCGCCAGCAACCGTGCAGCAGCAGAAAGATCGCGGCCAGTTGCCAGAGCAACACGGCCCACCCCAGCGGCAGATGAGTGAGGCGCACGGAGAAGGCAATGAGCTTGTCGAAGATGGTGGCCTGAAACTGCAGACGAAAGAAATCGGCGTCGTGTGGGAAGAGGGCGGGGTTCAAATTTTTCTTGATCGCGGCGAGGTAAAAGGCGTCGTCCTCCAGGCCGGGGTGGTAACCCATCACCAGGAATGCCGCGATGGTGAGCAGGAAGAGGAGACCCAGATTTGTTAAGGACCAGTCACCGTTTGACGAACCATTGCCTACCGGTCCTTCGCCTGCCTGCGTTGTTGAGGAAAATTGCATTTGAGGGTGGAAAAGTCAACTTCCCCGCCCTAGCCGCGAAGAACGCGGCTAAGGATGTGGCACCCGCTTCCACTGAACCCGCCTCTACTGAACATTATGCCGGGCGCGCGGTCTCGTTTTGGCTTACGTAATAGCCCCCGTATCCGGCATCGAGTTTGCGCCCGTGATCGCTGAAGCGGGGTAAGTCCACCAGCCCGATGCGCTGCAGTGCAAACTGCAGGGTTGTGGCGACGACACCGAAGCCGTATTGCACGCTGCGGCGAAAATTGATCGACGAAGCCTCTTCAAAATATTTCGTCGGGCACGAGACTTCGCCGATGCGGAATCCAAAATGGACGCACTGAGCCAGCATCTGGTTATCGAATACAAAGTCGTCGGAATTTTCGGCCAGCGGCAACTCGGTGAGCACCTTGCGGCTGAAGGCGCGATATCCGGTGTGATATTCGGAAAGCTTCACGCGCAGAAAAAGATTTTCGAAGCCGGTGAGCAGGCGGTTGGCGATGTATTTATAAATCGGCATGCCGCCGAGCAGGGCGCGGCCTCCAATGATGCGCGAGCCGAGTACGACGTCGTAGACATCGTAGGCCACCATGCTGGCCATGGCTGTGGTGAGCAGCGGCGTGTACTGATAATCGGGGTGCAGCATGATGACGACATCGGCGCCAGCAGCCAGGGCTTCGCGATAGCAGGTCATCTGGTTGCGTCCGTAGCCGTAGTTGCGGTCGTGCTGGAAGACGCGCAGGCCGAGCTCGCGGGCGAGTTCGACGGTGCGGTCGCTGCTGTGGTCGTCGACGAGGATGCGAATGTCGACCAGATCGGGGAGTTCGCCGACCGTGGCGCGGAGGGTCTTCTCGGCATTGTAGGCGGGCATGACGACCGCGATGCGCTTGCCGCTGATCATGAGGGCTTGGTGATAGTTTACCTGATGCGCGTGGCGGGGCTGCGGTCTTCGGTCTTGAGCCGTCGGTCTTCGGTCTTCGATCGTCGGCCTAAGAACCTAAGGGCCTTCGACCCAAGAGATCATTTCATATTGTCGAGGATTGAGCCGACGATGCCACCGACTACGCCGCCTTCCACGGTGCGGCGGGCATTTTCGTGAGGCATGTAATTCGCCAGCGCGTGAGCGAGCTTGGCGATGGGCAGCGTCTGCAGCCAGATTCTTCCCGGGCCGGTCAGCGAGGCGAGAAAAAGTCCGTCGCCGCCGAAGATCATGTTCTTGATGCCGGGGACCGTGGTGATCTGGAATGAGACGCTCGACTGAAACGCGCCGACATGGCCGGGATGAACGCGCAGAGTTTCGCCGGGCTGAAGGTCGCGAACGACGAGTTCGCCGGAGAGTTCGAGCCATGCGGTCCCTTGTCCGCTGAGTCGCTGTAAGAGGAAGCCGTCGCCGCCGAAAATTCCCGCGCCGAGCGACTGCTGAAACGCAACGCTGATCTGAATACCGGAAGTCGCGCACAGGAAACCGTGGCGGTGAATCATGTACTCGTGGCCGGGCGAAACTTCAACGGGGACGATGTGGCCGGGGAGCTTGGTGGCGAAGGCGAGTTCACTGGCGGCGCCGAAGGCGCGGTATTCGGTCATGAAAATCGACCCGCCGCCAGCCACGCGCTTCAACACACCGAAGAGTCCGCCGCCGCCGGCGAACTGGGTGTGGGTGGTCATCTGGATGGAACTGCCCATCCATGAAAGTTCGCCGGCTTCGGAAATAATGGCGTCGTTCTGGTCGAGAATAAATTCCAGGACGGGCATGGTGGTGCCGGTGATGCGGCTTTGCATGGCGAGTCTCCGTGGGTTTAGTGAGCTGAAAGGCGGCGCCGCGCGCTTCGAGAGCGGGGGCGCTTCAGAGTATAACGCGGGGGGATGCCGGCGCTGGATCTGCGCTGGTCAACTCAGGGCACGATCTCGGCCGAGGCGGGTGTGCCGTGCGCGGAATCTGGGCTGATCCAGACGGTGACTTTAGCCGGTTCGGCGGCGAACATGTTGTGGTCATCCCAGATTGCCCAGGCGTCGGACTTCAATTGGAACATCACTCTCTTGGTTTCGCCAGGAGCTATAGTCACCTGTTGAAACGCTTTTAGCGCGCGCACCGGTTGCGCGGTGCTCGTTCCTTGCAACCGGATATAGAGTTCGACAGTCTCTACGCCTTCCCGCCTTCCGGTGTTGGTCACGTCTGCTTCGGCGGTCATGGTTGCGGGCGCCAATTTGTTGTTGAGATTCCGATTCAGCACCGCCGCGCTTAGAGTCTTAGTGCTGATCGTGGTCGGTCCGTAGGAATACGTCGTGTAGGAAAGACCGTAGCCGAACGGAAATTGCGGACTATTGGGTTCATCGAGATAGCGCGAGACGTATTTGCTCACGATATCTGTGGGCGGGCGAGTGAGGTCAACGTCTCCGGGTGGACGCCCCGTGTTCAGGGCGTTGTAATAAAGCGGCTCTTGCCCCACGCTGCGGGGCCAGCTCACGACCAGTTTGCCGCTGGGATTGACCTCGCCGAAAAGAGTGCTCGCCAGGGCTGGTCCACCGGCAAGGCCCGGAAACCATGCCGCGATCACGGCCGGGACGTGTTCGAAAGCCCAGGGCAGTGTCAACGGGCGTCCGCTGAACAGAATCAGGACCACGGGCTTGTTCGTTTTTACTATAGCTTCCAGCAATTCTTCCTGGCATCCGGGAAGTCCCAGGTGGGCGCGAGACGCGGCTTCGCCACTCATGCTCGGATCTTCGCCCAACGCCATCACCACCAAATCAGCTTTTTCCGCTCCCTCGACGGCGACTGCAATTTCGTCTTCGGTGCCATCAAGAATGCCACTGCCTTTGAAACGAGATACGTGTACGTCACCCAGCCGCTGGCGGAGGGCCTCAGTTAGCGAAACGCGCGGGCCCGTTGCTGGCGGCGCCCCGTTCGGATAAGAAGAGTCGTCGCCGAGCGGGCCAATGACGGCGATGTTCTGAATACCCGGCGCGATCGGCAGCAGTGGCTTGCCGTTCGGACCGTCCGCATTTTTGAGCAGGACCAATGACCGCTCGGCTGCAGTCTGTGCCAGCGCAATGCTATCGGGACGATAGAACGCATTCGGCGCGGCGGCTTCGTCGACATACGGATGTTCGAACAATCCCAACGCGAGTTTCACGCGCAACACATGCCGCACCGCGCCGTCGAGTTCGGCTTGAGTCACATCACCGGATTTCACGAACTGCTGCAGGTGGTCGTGGTAAAGGCTGCTCACCATATCCATGTCGACGCCGGCGAGAAACGCCTTGCGCGCGGCTACCGTGCCGTCGACGGCAATGCCGTGCGGAATGAGTTCGCCGATCGCATCCCAGTCACTGACCACCAAGCCGCGGAATCCCCACTCTTCGCGCAAAATCTGTTTCAACGTAAACGGATTCGCCGTGGAAGGAATTCCATTGAGTGAGTTGAAGGCGCTCATCAGTGACGCGGTTCCGGCTTCCACAGCGGCGTGAAACGGCGGCAGGTAAAACTCGCGCAGAGTGTGTTCGGAAATTTCGGTGGAGTTGTAGTCGCGTCCACCCTCAGCCGCGCCGTAGCCGACGAAGTGCTTGGCGCAGGCGGCAATGCTGTCTGGGTTGTCGAGGCGCGATCCCTGATAACCTCTCACATAAGCCGCGGCCATCACCGAACCGAGAAAAGGATCTTCGCCCGCGCCCTCCGCCATCCGCCCCCAGCGCGCATCGCGTGCGATATCAACCATGGGCGAGAAAGTCCAGCGGATACCGTCAGCGGAAGCCTCCAGCGCCGCGGCGTGAGCCTCCTTCTCTACGATGGAAGGGTTCCACGTCGAAGCCAGCGCCAGGGGAATCGGGAACTCGGTTTTGAATCCGTGAATCACGTCGAGGCCGAACAGGATCGGAATGTGTAGCCGAGATTTTTCCACCGCGATGCGCTGGTAGGCGTTGATCTGCTGAGGATCGACGACGTTGAACAACGATCCAATTTCCCCCTGCGCAATCATGTCGCCGTAATCTGTGCGGCCCGTCCCCGGCCCGGTCGGTTGACCCGCGGAATACTGCACGAGTTGACCGACCTTTTCCTCCGTGGTCATGCGCTTCAGAATGGATTCCACGCGCGCGTCGAGGCTGGGGTCGGCGATGGAGCCGGCCGTTGCCGATTGCGCCGGCAAAGCTGCGACCCCTAAAATCGGGCAAAATACAGCGAGAAGCAGGCATCGTAACCGGAAACCGAACGAACTGAGCCTAAGTCTTCGCTGCCCGTAACCAAAAGGAATCGTTTGCTGCAAGACAAAAGGCATAAGACCGGAACCTCCACAAAAGTGTGCGGCGATCCATTGACTACGGCGGTCTACTAAATCGAATTAGTAAGCGGTTATGGCAATGTATGAAATACGTTTTTGGAGGCGATGTCAATAGGGTTTGTCGAGAACGGTGTGACGCCAGTGCTTGCCGAGCGAATCTGTTTGTGCGAGACTGCGCTCGGTGACAACAAGGAGAGCGGGAAAATCCGCCGGCAAAGGTGCAGGCCGGACGGGGCAGATGAGCCGGAAGCCGGTGGGCCTGAAAGAGCTGGCGGCGCATCTCGACCTGTCGCCGGCGACCGTCTCGCTGGTGCTCAACGGCTCACGAGTAGCGGACTCGATCCCGCAGGAAACGAAAGACAGAATCTTTGCTGCGGTCCGGAAATACAAGTACCGTCCAAACTTTTTTGCGCGTTCGTTGCGGGCGCAGCGCAGTTTTACCATTGGCGTGATCGTTCCGGAAGTCAGCGACGGTTACTCAGCCTCGGTGATGAGCGGCGTGGAGGAACATCTTCTGCAGGAGGGATACTTCTATTTCGTCGCCAGCCACAGGCACCGGCCCGATCTGATCGACGAGTATCCGCGGCTCTTCCTGGAGCGATCGATTGACGGACTCATCGCCGTCGACACACCGTGGACGCTGACTCTTTCCGTGCCGGTCGTGACCGTCTCCGGCCACAACCAGGTCAATGGAGTCACCAACATCGTGCTTGATCACAAGCGGGCGGCCGAGGTTGCGCTGAAGCATCTGTTTCAGCTTGGACACCGGAGGGTCGCATTCATCAAGGGGCAGGAGTTCAGCTCCGACACGCAGGTGCGATGGGCCAACATCGAAACCGTGGCGCGGCAACTTGGCCTACCCATTCTTACTTCTTTGATTGTGCAACTCGAAGGGGACTCGCCGTCTCCGCAACTCGGGTACCAGGCGACGAACAAACTGCTGGCATCGCGCAAACCGTTCACCGCGCTGTTTGCCTTCAATGACATCTCTGCGATGGGCGCGATTCGGGCGCTGCGCGAGGCCGGGCTGCACGTTCCTAAAGACGTTTCCGTGGTCGGCTTCGACGACATACAGAGCGCTGCTTATCAGAATCCCGGGCTGACTACGGTTCGGCAGCCGCTGCGCGAGATGGGGCGAATTGCCGCCGAAACCGTGCTACGACGGATCAATCGGGCCGGCCCGGACCTGCATGGCACGGAGCGAACCGTCGCGCCGGAACTGATCGTCCGCGAAACCACATGCCGGGTGGTCACCAAACCTTCGGGCCTCAAGAAAAACTGAGTTGCGTGCTTTGCCGTGCGGCCGCAGTATTCACTCCGGTTGTTCACCCCGGCATAGCCGCCCCCCTCACTGAACCCACGAAAGTCCCAATAGAAAATCGTTCTGGCAAGACGCGCCCTGAAAAGATCTACGGAATACACCTTAAGTGCGGCCTCTAGGGGCACAATGCGCTTGACTGCGGAAAATCGAGTGTGCTAGCAATAGGCCTTAGAACTGAATATTACTAAATCGCTTTTGTACAGTTTTAGTAAGCATTGTTTGGCAAGGATTTCAGCTCTCGGGAATCACCCAGAACTTCAGCCGGAAACATCTCCACGACGAGAAGGGGTGTGTATGAACCGAACAGCAGCAGCATTTCGCCCGGCCTCATTGTTCGCAGTTATTGTTCTTTTCGCCGCGATGGCGCAGGCACAATACAGAACCTCCATTCAGGGCGTCGTGACCGATCCGACGGGCGCTGTAGTTTCGGGCGCGACCCTCACGCTGACGAATCCGGCAACCGGCGAAAAACAGGTTCGGACCAGCAATGAGGCTGGCGTGTTCAATTTCAACGCGCTGGGCGCCACGCGTTTCCGGCTGGAAGTGGAAAAGGAGGGCTTCGCCAACAAATCGATCGACAACGTCCAGCTGATTCCCGAGCAGTCGAACGCCGTGAACGTGCAGCTCGAGGTTGGATCATCTTCGCAAACGATCACGGTGGATGCTTCGCGGGCTCCGCTGCTGGACACTGAAACGGCTTCGGTCAATGGCGTCGTCTCCGATAATCAAGTGCAACACATGCCCTCGTATGGGCGCGACGTTCTCAAGCTGGCGCAACTGGCTCCCGGAGTGTTCGCTGATGGTTCCCAGGGCGGCGGTGGCGCGGGAAACGACCTTCCCAGTGCGCAAACTAACGGAGGCTCTTCGGGTGCCGACGATGGCATCTTTAAAACGGAGAACGGAGCTGCTGTTAGCGCCAATGGTCAGCAACAGTCGATGAATGGCATTACGGTAGATGGCATCAGCACTACCAGCGCTGTGTGGGGAGGGTCGACCGTCATAACGCCGTCGGAGGACTCCGTCGAAAACTTGAAGATCGTCTCCAACAGTTACGATGCGGAGAACGGACGTTTCAGCGGCGCTCAGCTTGAAATTACATCCAAGAGCGGAAGCAACGAGTACCACGGCAGTGCCTTTTTTACCGCGCACCGGCCGGGTTTGAATGCCTACCAGCCATTCAATGGCGCAGGCAACACCGACCAAAGGGATCCCAGCCGGTTTAATCAGATCGGCGGCAGCGTCGGCGGCCCCATTTTGAAGAGCAAGATCTTCGCTTTTTTCAGTTATGAAACGATCCGGGAGCATACGAACGTTATCGGAAATCAGTGGGGCGATACGGCGGCCTTCGACGCATTAGCACCGTCTGGTAGCATCGCCTCGAAGCTGCTGAATTTCCCCGGGAATGCCATCCTCAACTCGGGCGTGAACACAGCTACGTGTAAGGAAATCGGCTTGGTTGAGGGTACGAACTGTCATGCTGTGCCCGGCGGCCTGAATGTCGGTACGCCCCTGAATCCCGCCCTTTTTCCGTTAGGTCAAATCGGACCGAGCCCAGGCTTTCCCTCCGGCGGCATGGATCCGAGCTGGACGCCCAGTGCATCGACTCCCGGACTTGGCGGCGACGGCACCGGCGCCCCATCCAATCTCGGCACCGTGGCTGACATCGCCAACTATATAACCAACAGCCCGACGACGGAGACCAACGTTCAATATAACGGCCGGGCCGACTGGGACGCCACGCCTAAGGATCGCATTGGGTTCGCGATCTACTGGGTCCCCACTTCCACCGATTTTCTGAACGGCGGCCGCGTGTTTCAGCTCTTCCACCACACTCAGATTAACGATGCTTTCTCTCCCATCTGGAATCACACTTTCTCTCCGACGTTCCTGAACGAGTTGCGCGCCAATGCTGCCGGATGGCGCTGGAACGAGATCACTTCGAATCCGCAGTCGCCTGTGGGATTGCCCAACGTCAGCTTGGATTACTCGATTGGCAGCGCCTCGATCGCTAATTTTGGCCCGAATGTTGGCAGCCATTTGGATCAGTGGACGTACACCATTAAGGATGTTGCTACCAAGGTCTTTGGCCCTCACACCATGAAGTTTGGCGGAGAGTTGACCCGCCTGTTCTACCTGAACGCCTGCTTCGGCTGCGCGATTCCCAGCTACGGCTTTTTCAACCTCTGGGACTTTCTCAACGACGCGCCCAGACGAGAAGGCTATGTGACCTTCGATCCCCACAGCGGTGAGCCAACCGCTGCACGCCAGGATGAACGGGAGAATATCTGGGGGGTCTTCTTCCAGGATGACTATAAAGTTCGCCCGAACCTGACGCTCAACCTCGGTTTGCGCTGGTCTTACTTCGGCGCACTTTATTCCACGGAAAACAACATGTACGTGGCGACACCAGGAGCGGGATCGGATTTCCTAACCGGGTTGACCGTGGCGCCAGGGAACTCCTGGGTTCCGCAGAAGGACAATCTCTCTCCTGAGGTGGGTTTTGCCTGGAGTCCGAAAAAGTTCAATAGCAAGCTTGTGGTTCGAGGCGGCTACGGCCTGAACTACACGCAGGAGGAAATCGCGGTCTCATCCAGCATTTCCGGAAATCCGGGACTTTCGATTGGTGAATACGTCACAATACCTTCGCCAACCTCATCAAACGTCGGCATCCTTTATGGAGTCTCCACCAGTCCCAGCAATCCGTTCGGATATGCTGCCAACAAGAACTTCACTTTGAACTTCGGAACGAATGGATTGCCGACCAATGGCGGCGTCGGCGTCGACGTTTTCCCGCATAACCTGCCCACGGCTCGTGTTCATCACTATTCGCTCGATACTCAATACGATCTTGGGCATAGCTTTGTAGCGACCGTAGGTTACCAGGGAAGCTTGTCTCGGGATCTTATGTTCAACCAGAACCCACTCGCGGTTCCCTCGTCGCTGGGCTATACCGTCAACCAGAACCAGATCAATGGTGGAAGCTATTGGAGCGCGACGGGTAAAGCCAACTACAACTCCTTGCTCACAGAGCTGAAACACGACTTCTCGCGACAGTTCATGGCCGATGCGCAGTTTACCTGGTCGAAAAACATGGACAATGTCTCAGGACCCTACTCGGAACCCTACTACCCGTACAATCCCGACGTGAACTACGGCCGCTCCGATTTCAACGTCGGGAAGGCTTTCAAAATCTTCGGCATGTGGCAGCCTGTTTTCTTCCATGGCAGCAACAAGTGGGCAGAAAGGCTCGCCGGTGGCTGGTCGTTAAGCGGCATTTTCAATATTCACTCCGGATTCCCCTGGAGTCCGGTGGTGAGCGTAAATGGAGGAAGCCTCTACTGCGCCGACTGCGGATATACCTCGCTCTATCCTGTCGCCTACTTGGGTGGCGCTGGCCACAGCACCAGCAACAAAGCGTTCGAAACACCGGAAAACTCCAATTTCCCGCTAGTCGCCACGCAAGGCAACGCGAACGCATACTTCTCGACCCCGAGTTACACCGCTTACACGTGTCCCACGTCTACTACATGTCAGTATGGGACCGCGCTGCCCCAGACACCGGGTGTTCAGAAAAACTCATTGAATCTCCCCGGATACAAGGATTTGGACTTGACGCTGGCCAAAAGTTTTGGCTTCCCGAATATGCGGGTGCTGGGCGAGAACGCGAAGCTTGAGATCCGCTTTGATGTTTACAACGTCTTCAACAACCTGAATCTGAACCCCCAGGGCATCGTAAACAATATCGGCGCCGCTAACTTTGGCACCATTACCAATGCTAACGGCCAATCCTCCGGTGCCCTCGCTGGGCGCACCGCGACGCTGGGAGCCCGCTTCAGCTTCTAAAACTCAAATGCGCGTCCGGATTTCCGGACACGCGAAGTTTCCCCATCGCACATAACGCCGCGAATCGAATGCAAACGTTGGTTCGCGGCGGTTTCAGGCCCAAGATAAATCAGGAATGCTGCGTGTGAAATCCGGCCCGCTCCATTCCCTGCTGTGCTTCCTTATTCTTCATGAACGTCTTCCAGACGAAGCCGGTGCGCTGGTTTTCGGCCATGAGCATGGTGATGCCGAGATCGATTCCGAGCACGTCGGGGTTGTACCAGTTGGTCAGCGGATCGAAAGCGTCGACGAGGCCGTAGCGTCCCCAGGCTCTCGGATAACGCTCTCGAATGGTGCGCAGAACCTGCATGCAATCGGGGTAGAGAAACGGAAGCGATCCGGCCGATGCGCACGGAACGATGCTTCCATCGAGATCGCCAATCGGCGGCGGCCCGCCCCAGGCCTGGTAGCCAACAACGGAATCCGACGCGGTAATGCCCCACAGGTGGTCGCTATAGTCGGGGAACTCGTCGCGCAACGAGAGGCAGAATAGTTTGTGCGCTTTCGTTGCTCTGGTCGAGTTCTCGAAATAATCGGCGTAGTCGTCACGCTTGCCGCGGAAATCGAACCACGCCTGCGAATACTGGTGCGTGAATAGGGGATCGTTGCCGGAAATGTATTCGATGCCATCGAACTTGATGGTCGGGCGGGTCCACGCCTTCCACGTTTCGGGGGGAACGGGATGCGTCGGTGAACCCGTCGCCAGCAGATAGATCATCATGAGTTCGCAGTAGTGGTCCCAGCGCGCGTTAAGAAAGCCGGACTCGGGAAGCCAGCCCATAGAAAATGTATTGCCGCCGTTGAGCATCCAGGGCCAATCGACACGTTCGTAGATCTTCGTGGCCAGGTCCTGAATTTCAGCGTCGACGAAGTGCTGACGAGCCGTGAGCGCGCCGCACAGCAGAATCGAAGTGTCGATCGAAGAGATCTCGCACTTCCACTGTCTGTCGCCTGTGTTCATGTCGATGAAGTGGTAGTAGAAGCCGTGCTGGTGCGGAAGTTTCTGCCATAGGAAACGCAGCGTCGTGCGGACGCGTTCCATTATTTCTTCCTTCTTCTTGTAGCCGCGTTCGTCCGCAATGCAGAGGCTGGTGAGGCCGAAACCGGTGGCCGCGATGCTGGCGACGAGCCGCGTGTCCCTACCGTTGAGCAAGGAGCGGTCCTTCACCTGTCCGGTTGCCTGACCGGCTTCGGTCCAGAAGAAATCGAATGCTGCACGCTCGACTTCTTCGAGGAGCGCCTCGTCGGAACCGGGATACGGGACTCGGTCGGGCTCAGCGAACTTCTTTTTCTGGTCAGCGCGACCGGCGTAGGCGGCCAGATGAGCGACCGGTAACGCGGCCAGGGTGACCGCTGCGCCGCGGAGCAGACTACGGCGCGTGAACTGGAAATGTCTGCCTTCCCATCCGTTGCTGGATTCCGTAGATGTTCCAGGGGACACTTCCGCCATGTCTTTCTCCGCGTTGATTTTGATCTTGCGATGATAAACGAGCGATGATAAATGAGTGGCGAAGGACCGCAGTTCCCGCAAAGCGGCGCGAGCGGGTGCTCATCGAAACGAACTGAGGACCGGCGAACGGCAAAACTTACAAATCTTGATCCCAGGCGGCGATGTTGCGCAGTCATGGTTGTGCTCGCCGTATAGGCGCCACAGTGATTGTGGCGACGCGATGCTCTTCCCTCGGCTCCTCTTCGCTTAACTCCAGGCTAAGCGCTTCTTCATTCGAAGATTTACCCACGGCCGCACATCCGTTACTGAAATGAACGATTGAGAACATTCATCGAGTCCCGGCACGCAACGACGAAAATGTGCGGTTGGTGACACGTAGCTTGAGGACTAGACTGATGGTGCAGGCCCTTGCGGAAAGGAAATGTGGATGACCGGTACACGATACCGGCGGAGATTGCCGCCTCCGTTCCTGCGGTAGCCGCTAATCTGCAACGGACGGAGCGGACGGTCATCGACTTCTGCCAATCCCGAGATTTTTCTGTGGCCAAGCTGGGCGGTCTGATGATGAAGAGGGACTAACAAAACCAGCGTGAGCCGAGGAACGGAGAAAGCTGATCCAAGACGCGATGACTCAGAACTGGAATCGATCGATTTCGTTTACCCTGACGGCTCTGGTCGTCGGGATGACGATCGGTGTGTCGTCCTGTTCCAGAAAGAGGAGCGAGCCGGTGCAGGCGAACGGGCCCACTATCACGGTCGGAGTCACGAAGGTGGTGAAGAAATCTCTTGGTCGTGACATCACTCTTTCATCGGAGCTGGTTCCCTTCCAGGAAATCGACGTTTATGCGAAAGAATCCGGCTACGTGAAGAAGTTGCTCGTCGATTATGGAAGTCACGTCAAGGCTGGCCAGGTGATGGCGATTCTGGAAATTCCTGAACTCGCGGACCAGTTGCAGCAAGACCAGGCGGAAATCAAGAACGCGAGCAATCAGGTTACGAGGGCGCAGCACGAACTCGCACGATATCAAGCGCAATACAGATCACTGCACCTGGAGTACTCGCGCCTCAATCAAGTATTCGAAAACCAGCCCGGCATCGTGGCACAGCAGGAAGTGGACGACGCACGGGGAAGAGACCTCGCCGCATCGTCGCAAGTCGAGGTCGGCCAAGCCTCTCTGGAAGCGTCCCAGAGCCAACTCAGTGTGGCCAAAGCGAAGCTCCTTCACGATCAGAGTTTGTACGACTATGCCAGAATTACGGCGCCGTTTCCCGGAGTGGTCACTGAGCGTTACGCCAACCTGGGAACTCTGGTGCAGGCCGGCATCCCGTCTGTGCCCTTGCAGGCGCTGAATCATGAGGGCGACGAGACTACGGTGATGATTGTGAACTCCAACGGTGAAATCGAGAGCCGTCCCGTGACGTTGGGCCTTCAAACCGCGACCGACGCCGAAGTTCTCACGGGACTGAATGAAGGCGAACAAGTAGTGGTGAGCGACCGTAGCGGACTGAAACCGTTGGAGAAGGTTCTCCCCAAGGTGGTTCGAATCATGCAGTTTCACGAAAACAATAACAACAACTAGTGCGGAGTAGAGCGCAGGCAACTGGCGCGAGAAACAGAGCCCGAGCGCCGCAAACGATCAAGCCGGGGCGCGTGTTTCCGTTTAGAAAGTTTCGGCGATGACGAACTTTCCTGCACGCCCGCTCAAGGAAAGCTCGTCACCTTCGGCGTCACGCGAGGATGCATCGCAGTTGCATCGCCCGTGTCGTCAATCACATGTTGGATCTGGCCGTGATCGCCCAACGCGACGGTGATCATGTCGTGGAACCGTATCTGCGGACTCTTCGGCGTTTCGATAGCCCGGGTCAAGACCACATTCGGCTGCTCGAATACGCTGTACACTCCAAGCCCCCACGCCTCGTGACTTGTTACTCCATCCGCCACTTTGTATGAGGCCCAGCCGTTCACTCCCGGCGCGCTCGTATAGCTCGCCTGGTTCGGAGGATCGTAAGGAATTTCAGACTGATAAAAATATGTCCTTCCGCCATTGCCCTTCCAGAGAACCTGGAACCGCTGGTGATGCTCCACGAAGAGACCATAAATCGTGACGTCATTTCCGTTTACGAGCAAACCATTCTCGCTGGTATTCAGATCCCACCCGACTCCGTCGCCGTGGTCTGCCCTCCAGATCCACGTATGATCGACGATTGTGTCGTTACTGTTGATCTTCAGATTTACCTTTGTCCTGCCGACTCCCGCGCCGCCCACGCGGAAGAAAACGTCATGCAGCATGATCGGGTCCTTCGCGTGACGCGCGCGGCTTCCCTCCTCGCCAACCTCCAGCAGCACCGGAGACTCGCGAGGTCCGGCATCGAAAAGCAGGCCGGCAATGTCGATTCCATCCACGTCGGCCGTCGTCATCGCCGCTGTGCCCTTGATCGGACGCAGCGTTGCATAGCCGAGCCCCAGCACTATCGTATGCGGCCGCGTCACTCGAATCGGAGCGGCGAGTTCATAAATTCCCGGCGTCAGAATCAGGTTCTTGCCATGCGCGAGCTGCGCGTTGATTGTCTCCGCTGTGTCCGCGTCCGGGCGCGCAATGTAGAACTGGGTAATCGGAATCGTCTCTCCGGCGGTTTCGCCGCTGCGCCACGTAATCCCGATGCTGTCACTGCGCAACGCCGGAACCCGAACGCTAAACTCACCCGCAGAATTCACCTGCAGAAACGGCTTCTCGCGCACTACCGGGGTCTGCACAACTTTCGTGTACGGCGGCTGGGGCCATGCGCCTTCCGGAGGATGCACGACCCCGACAAACACCATGTTCCAATTCGAACCCGTCCAGCTTTTCCAATCGCAGTTGCGCGAGATCCACTGCTGCTGGCTGCCGGAATCGACATTCCCGTCTATGAGCGTATCCGACATCCAGCCGCCGCTGGCCCAGCCATGATGCTGGTGCAGCACCAGGTTGCCACGCACATGCATGCGCCGCAGCGACACTGCCTGCGAAACCGCCCACTGCATCGTGCCGCCCGCCGGCTCTGTCGAGAACCCTTCCGCAGCTCTCCAGAAAGTCGTCGTCGCATTGTTATGCTCATGATTCGCATCGGCATGCACGTTGCCCACAATCTGTGTGGCGTCTGGCGACGCACCTAGCCCAATCACTTCTGTATAGAAGCCCACCGGCACGTCGACCGAATAGCGTCCAGGCAGAAACAGCAGCGCATTTCGCTGCGACCCAAACTCGTTGTGCTGTTGAACCGCATACACCGCATCGATCTGTTTCTGGATCGCCTGCGATGGAATCGACGGATTGAAGATCAGTACATTGGGCCCGAACACAAGCTTCGCGCTCTGCGCCGAAAGCGCTGGCAGAGCCGTCGCCAGCAATCCTGCCGTAAAGCCCAACCGTGCTAGAAGTCGAAACCCGTTTCTATCAGACATTTGCCCTCACCGACTCCGAGGGTATCACCGTTTGGAAGAAGCGAGGGTCTGCGCTACTTGGTGCGAGATCATCATTCGTTGACTGGCGCATGACGGGTCTTTAAGATGAAGCGGCCCGCGAACCCGCCATCCTCAAGCGCACTATGACCATACTGTGGCAAGACTTCCGTTACGCGATCCGGATGTTTTTGAAATCACCAGGCTTCGCTGCCATTGCGGTCCTCACGCTTGCGCTCGGCATCGGCGCCAACACGGCACTCTTTTCTGTCGTCAAAGGCGTGCTGCTCAATCCGCTGCCGTATCCGCATTCCGAGCAGCTCGTGGCGGTTTCTGCAAATACGCCTGGATTCGATCATGCTCCGATCTCCTATCTCAACTTCCTCGACTGGCAGCGCGATGCTCAAACATTTTCATCGATGGCGGCGTACCGCAACCAGGATTACAACTTCACCGACGCGAGCGAAGCGGAACGATTGAGCGGTTACATGATTTCCGCGGAATTCTTTCCAGCTCTCCGTGTGAAGCCCATCCTCGGCCGCACTTTTCGCCCCGATGACGATCAGGTGGGATCTGAGCCGGTCATGATTCTCGGCGGAGGCTTTTGGAAACGCAAGTTCGGCGGTTCGCCCGGTGTCCTGGGAAAGTCACTGACCCTGAATGGCACGTCATATATGGTAGTGGGCGTGATTCCCGCGGGCTTCACCTTCTACGGCCATGATCGCGATGTCTATACTCCGATCGGCCAGTGGAACGATCCATCATTTCGCGACCGGCGAATTTCCGTAAGCGCGCGTGCCATCGGCCGCCTGAAACCGGGCGTTACGCTGGCCCAAGCCAGGGCCGACATGGACGTCGTCGGACGCCGTCTCGCCGCCACGTACCCGGTAGCCGATAAAGATCTCAGCATCGCGCTCGTTTCAATGAAAGAAGATATCGTCGGCAACGTCGAGCCGTTCCTCCTAGTGCTGCTCGCCGCCGTCGGTTTCCTTCTTCTGATTGCGTGTGTCAACGTCGCCAATCTTCTTCTGGCGCGCTCGATGGGCCGCTCTCGCGAATTTGCCGTTCGTGCGGCCCTGGGCGCCAGCCACATGCGCGTCATTCGCCAGCTTCTCACTGAGAGCGTTTTGCTCGCGGGCCTGGGAGGGACACTCGGACTCCTGCTCGCCTTTTTCGGCACCAAAGCAGTATTCAATACTTTGCCTGGCACCTTGCCGCGCACAAACGAAATCTCTCTCGACGGACGCGTCTTGCTGTTTACCGTGGCACTGTCGCTGTTTGCCGCGATTGTTTTCGGTCTCGCTCCTGCGCTGAAAGGATCACGCGTAAATCTGCAGGGGATACTCAGGGAGAGTGGCCGCGGCGCCAGCGGCGCGCGGCACCGCCTGCAGAGAACCTTTGTTGCCGTGGAAGTCGCCATGACACTGCTTCTGTTGATCGGCGCCGGACTGATGCTGCGCAGCCTCACGGCGCTTTGGCGGGTGAATCCCGGATACAACCCCAGTCACGCCATCACGTTCAATTTATCGATGCCCTCTTCCGCTGCCACGACGTCCGACGAAACTCGCGCCCGCCTGCGTCAGTTCGACGACAAAATGCGCTCCATCCCCGGAGTGCGAGCTGTTTCGGTCACGCTCGGGTCACGCCCGATGATCCATGACTCGTCGTTGCCCTTCTGGATCGAGGGTCGGCCAAAGCCGGGCAATGACAACGAAATGCCGCAGGCGATGTTTTATCTGGTCGAGGCCGGCTTCCAGCAAGCGATGGGAACCACGCTCGAGCGCGGCCGCTTCGTCACTGCGCAAGACAACGAGCACGCTCCGGTGGTCATTGACATCGACGACGTTTTTGCCCGCACGTATTTCCCCCGTGAAAATCCTATTGGCGAACACGTCTATCTCACGCAATTCAATGTACAAGCCGAAATCGTCGGCGTAGTGGGACATATAAAGCAGTGGGGGCTTGGCGCCGACGCAAAATCTGCAGTCGAAGCGCAGTTTTACTACCCCTTCATGCAGCTTCCGGAAAAGCTTATGCCGATGGTTGCGGACGCCGTTGCCGTGGTGCTGCGCACCGACGGCGATCCCGCGGCGATTATGGGCCAGGTTCGGCGCGCCGTTTACGAAACGGATCCTCGCGAAGTTATCTATGGCGTGCAAACCATGGACGAGGTTCTCGCCAACTCCCTGGCGGCGCGCAGACTGTCGATGATGCTTCTCGAAATATTCGCGGCGCTCGCGCTGGTTCTTTCCTGTGTGGGTATCTACGGCGTGATTTCCTACCTGGTTAATCAGCGCACCCATGAAATCGGGGTGCGCATGGCCCTCGGTGCACGACGCGGAGACGTGATGCGGTTGGTGCTCGGCCAGGGCGCAAAAATGGCGCTCATCGGCGTTGCCATCGGCATCGTTGCTGCACTGGGGTTAACACGTCTGATGGCCAACCAGCTCTTCGGCGTGACCGCGCATGATCCGCTGACGTTCGGAGCTGTCGCGATTCTGCTAACGTTGGTCGCGATCGTTGCCTGTTATATCCCCGCGCGCCGCGCCATGCGTGTCGATCCGATGGTGGCACTACGGTGCGAGTAGGTCACGGCTCATCGCATCCCAAGTGTGGCCGTGGCAATGCTCGAAGCGCGCACATCCCCCTGCCCTGAGGACGTAAGACTCGGTGTCCTGCCGTCTCGGCATTGATCCAGGATTGAACTGCCAGGTAGGTATCGAGGCGCCCGTTGCCCACATCGGAAGAGATCCACTTCGCTTGGGCTGTGCGGAAGCGCTGGAAAAACGCGATCCAGGTAGCGGTCGACGCAAACGGGCGCGTCCGACGACGGCCGGCGCGGCCCCAGGAAGGCTCAATAGTAGATTTACACTATTGTTTCCTGAATCGTCAGCCCTTAACGTCGCCAAGGCGAATCTTGTACCGTGAGAACGTCTGTCATTCTGGCTCAACGGGGCTTCGCACAATCGACCACACTCCCTCTCCGGAGTTGAAAAATAGTATGTCTAGATTTCGGCTCACGCTGAGTCCGGAGGTTCGAAGAATCCTGTTCAGAATCTTTCTTTGTCTGATGGTCGTTTACGTCTGTTTTGGAGCTTACATCGTGTGGGCGATGCATCGGCCTCCTGAGACGTTTGGACGCGTCATGGCCAGAATGCCCGGCCCCGTCCCGTTCTTACTCTTTCCGTTTGAGACGGCTTGGACCGACGCTCGCGCCGGAAGGCTTCGCGTCGGCGATCGGGCGCCAGACTTTTCGCTGCTCAAGGTGGACAAAAGTGAGCGAGTGCAACTCTCAACGCTAAACCAGGGACAGCCGGTGGTGCTCGTGTTCGGCAGCTACACTTGACCACCGTTCCGGCGGGAGGTTCCTGCCCTCAATAAGCTTTACGAGCAGTATCGCGGGCGCGTCGCGTTCCTGGTCGTTTACATTACCGAAGCGCATCCCAGCGACGTTTGGCAGATGGAAAGCAATGTCAAAGAAAAGGTTGTTTTCGCGAGTCCAAAGAATGAAGAAGAAAGAGCATTCGTCGCTGGGGCTTGCGTGCGGAAGCTTGGGATTGAATTTCCGGCGGTACTCGACGAATTTGGCAATTCGACGGAACAAGCCTACACGGGCTGGCCCGACCGTATATATTTGATCGATTCGCAAGGCCGCGTTGCCTACAAAAGCAAACCAGGCCCTTTTGGATTCAAGCCTGACCAGCTGGGAGCGGCGCTCTCTCACACTTTGCCCACTGCCGCGCGGCTTGACGTCCGGCCGCCGCAGGAAACCACCGCTCGCTAAGTGCCGCCCTGCCTTTATCAGTCGAGTCTGTCAGTTCAGGCAGGCTGTCTTGTTACTTTTGACCTCGAAGGTAATAGTGAATTGCCGGGGTAAAGATCAGGGACAGAACCATCGAGCTGAGCAAGCCTCCGATGACGGTGATCGCCAGGGGTTGAAGCATCTGGGAACCGGCGCCGATGGCAAAGGCAAGGGGCAACATTCCTGCGATGGTCGCCAGCGCCGTCATCGCGATGGGCCGCAGGCGACGCCGTCCAGCCTGAATCATTGCTTCTTCCGCAGAAAAATTAAGCTCGCGAAAGCGACTGTCAGCGTCAAGGAGCAAAATGCCGTTCTTGGCTACGATTCCAATGACCATGATCATCCCCATGAACGACGCGACATTAAATGTATTTCGAGTGACGAGCAGGGCAAGCAGACCTCCGAATGTCGACAGCAATGCTGAAGCCAGAATGGAGGACGGCGCCGAAAAAGTTCGGAACTCGAATAAGAGAACGATGAACAACAGCAGCAGCGCCAGCACGAACACAAAGAGCAGATCTTCAAACGATTTCTGCTGCTCTTCGTATTGGCCCCCGTATTCCACGCGAATGGATTTCGTGAGAGCGAGGTCGTTGACGGCTTTCTGCACCGCGCTCATTCCTTTTCCCAGACCGACGCCCTCAAAGCGTCCCGTGACTTCCACGACACGCTGAAGATTTTCGCGGCGGATTTCGGTCTCGCCGCTCTCGTTCACAATTTCCCCCAGCGAACCGAGCGTGGCCGTGTGCCCGGTGGCGCTAGTCAATAATGTATTGCTCATCCGTTCGAGCGAGGACCGCGTCTGATCGGGAAACCGAACCCGAATGGGATACTCGCGCTCGCCGAGGATGACCGGTGCGGCTGCCGGTTCCCCTTCAAGGACAGCTGATGCGTCGATCGCAATTTCTTCCGGCGTGAAGCCGGCGCGCGCGGCCACAGAAGAGTTGATCTGATACGTAACCGCCGGTCCGCTGATCGTGTTTTCCACTCCATCGAGTACGTCTACGACTCCCGGCACTTTGCCAATGGCGTCGGCCACGCGGGGAGCGGTCGTGTTCAACAATTTTCCGTCCTGCCCGAACAGCTTGATGACGATGGGCTCGGGCTGGCTCGTCAAGTCGCCGATCATGTCCTGCAGGAGCTGCACAAACTCGACCTTCGCGGTAGGCTCTTCTTCCTCAATCTTTCCGCGAATGTCGTCCATGATCTCATTCACATCTCGGTCGCGCTTGTTCTTCAGCTTGACCGTGAAATCGCCGTTGTTAGCTTCGGTCACGGCGGCGAGCCCGAGCTGTAGTCCGGTGCGGCGCGAAGTGGTCTCAACTTCCGGCGTGGAACGCAAAATCTGTTCGATGTGATTGAGGATGCGATTGGATTCTGCCAGCGAACTGCCGGGTGGGGTGTAGTAGTCGAGAACGAATCCGCCCTCATCCATCTCCGGCAGCAAATCGGTATCGAGCAATTCGTAGCTCACGACGGCGAGCGCGACGATTGCGAGCGCTCCCGCAATCAGAGTCCACGGCCGTTTGAGCACGGCATACATCACGCGGCTGTAGAAATCGATTACCTTGCCGAAGAAGCCTGACAAATGTGACTCTTCGGCCGCCAGCAGTGTGGCAGCATCGATGTTTTCGCCAGCCTGATCTTCAGCGGGCTGATCTTCGACCGGCCGGTTTTCTGTTGAGCGATCCTCGGTCAAGCGATCTTGGACCGGCCGATCTTCCGCAGCCCGAGGCGCGCCTTGTTCCACATTTTTGCGACGCACCAGATACAAGCTGAGCGTTGGAGTCCAGGAGAGCGCGAGAATCAACGAGGTAAACAGCGAGACCGTCATGGTGACGGCAAGTGCCCGAAAGAAGCTTCCTGTAACGCCGGTGATGCTAATCAGCGGTACGAACACCACGATCGGCGTGATCGTCGAACCAATCAGGGGAACGGTCAGTTCGCGCAACGCGCTTTGCGTCGCCCGCAGCCGACTTTGGCCGGCGTCACGGTGCAAAACGATGTTTTCCAACACCACGATTGCGTCATCAATCACCAGTCCAACCGCAGCTGCCAGGCCACCCAGAGTCATCAGGTTGAAAGTCTGCCCGGTCACCTTTAGCGCGATAAACGTCACGAACAGCGTGACCGGAATTACAAGGCCTGCCACCAGCGATGTTCCCCAGTCGCGCAGGAATAAAACCAGAATGATCGACGAGAGCACGATGCCGAGCAAAACTGCATCTCTGACGCTGGCGATGGAATCGTGAACGATCGTGGATTGATCGTAAAACGGTTCCAGATGAACCCCGGGCGGCAGTGTCGGAGCAAGTTCGCTGATCAGGTCGTGCACTTCATTCGCCACTTGCAGCGTGTTGCTTGCCGGCTGGCGATCGATGTTGAGAAGAACCGCCGGTTTCCCATTCGAAGTCACCACGGTATAGACCGGCGCAACCGATGGCGCAACGGTTGCGATGTCGGCCAGCCGTATCGGGACACCGGCTGCCGAAGTTTTCACCACAATCTGCGCGATCTGGTCGGGCGTGCGAACTTGTCCGCTGACGAGAACAAGAACGAGTTGATGCTCGTGCTCGATCAACCCAGGCGAGTCGATCATGTTGGTGCGGCGAATTGCGTCGAGCGTGTCCTGCACGGTGATGCCTGCTGTCAACAGCCGCGCCGGATCGGGAGTGACCTGGAATTCAGGAACGCGGCCGCCTTGGATCACGACGGTTGCCACGCCATCAAGGCGATTGATTCTGGGTTTGAGATCGTAGGTCGCGATCTCCCAGAGCCTACTTTGCGAAACTGTGTCAGAGGTCAGGCTGTAACCGAGGATCGGAAATACGGCGAACGTGAGACGATGCGTCTCTACTCTTGCGGTTGGAGGCAGTTCCGCCTGGAGCTGAGCGACCACAGCATCGATCCGCTGCAAAGTCAGAACCATGTCGGAATTCCAATCGAAAAACAGGTCGACTTCTGCCGAGCCGCGGCTGGTGACAGACGTGACCTTCTGCAAGCCGGGCACGCTGTTGACCGCTTCTTCGAGCGGACGTGTGATTGTCACCAGCATCTGGTCGATTGGCATCACACCGTTGTCGACTCCGATCACGATTCGGGGGAAATCAGTATTGGGAAATACCGACACAGGAATGGAGAACGCGAGATACGCCCCGATCAGCGCAATGCTGATGGTCAGGAACACAACGGGACGAGAGAACCTGTCAAACCAGGGCAACACCGTCCGCGATGTGGATGGGGCAGGCACGCGCGCCTATTCCTTGCCCCCATCTGTTTTGTTTTTGTCTTTGTTGTTGCCCTCGGGGTTGTTGCCCACGGGCTTCTGTGCCGAAGGCTTGTCGCCGCTGGAATCACCCGTATCACTTTTCGATTTGTCCTGGTCCTTATCGCTATCGCTTGGCTTTTCTAAGTGGATAGCCGTGCCATCGGGAATCGCGAAGCCACCAGTAGTGATCACAGGATCGCCGGCCTTGATCCCGCTGGCAATCTGCGTGAGCTCTGCATTCTTCACGCCCAGTTGCACCAGGTTCTGATGCGCCTTGTTGTCGCTGCCGGCAAGCAGCACGTAATAGGCGTCGTCGGCATTTTTGAAAACGGCCGACGATGGGACGGCGACGGCATCTTTGACCGTCTTTGCGACGATTTCCAGAGTCGCCGTCATCCCCGGTTTGACTTTGGAACCGGGCTTCTGGATTTCAATCCAGACCTCAATCGTTGTGCTGCCAGGATCGAGCGCAGGGCTCACGAGAATCACATGTCCCTTAACCGGTTCATCCACGTTCGGCACATGGAGGCTTGCCGTATCGCCGACTCTCAGCAGAACCGCTTCAGCTTGCGGAATGTGAGCCTTCGCCACCAGAGTGGACATGTCCATCACAGTGAGAATCGGTTGACTCGGCGTCGCGAGGTCGCCAACGTACAAGGGCCGGTCGGTTATGACACCGTCGATCGGGCTGCGGATTTCCGAATAGCTCAACTCCGCAGTCGCAGCATGATAGTGACCCTCCGCCGATTCCTTTGTGCCTTGCGCCGCTTTTGTCAGCTGCCGCTCGCCCATGCGCTGAAGGTCGGCGAGTTGCTTTTGCGCCTGCTCGTTCTGGCCTCTGGTTTGCGCGAGCGCGACGTCGGCCGAATCCAGATCGCGCCGCGGAATGGCGCCCTGGTCATACAAATCTTTCCGGCTGTCGTAGACCTTCTTAGAGGCGTCGAACGCAGACTGGGCCACAGCCACGTCGAGTTTCGCTCTTTGCAGTTGCTGCGGAAGGCCGGACTTCAGTGTGATCTCGTAGTTCGCGTCTGCTTGATCGAAATCGCCGTGACTGGCTTCAGCTTGTGCCGCTAGGTCCTTGTTCTCAAGAACGGCAAGAAGCTGGCCTTTTTTAACATGCGCACCACGCTGCACTTTGAATTCGGCAACCGTGGACGTAATCTTCGGCATGACGGTGGCCTGCTGCCGCGGGAAAACTACCGCTTCGGCGTCGACGATCTCGGAGACAGATGTCGTTTCGGCCGGCGTGACTTGCACACTGACGAGCGGTTCCTGCACCTTCTCAGACGAACCGCAAGCCGCGGTCATCAGCAAAGTGGCAGCGAGAAGCGCGACCTTGATGTGTGGAATGTGATTCATGGCGTCGTCAGTGTCCCTGTCAGGGTTTGCAAGTTCGCAAGTGCCACCCTGTAACGGACAGCGCCATCCTGGTAGGCGGTATCCGATTGGGTTGCAGTATTCTGCGCGTCGACAACTTCGAGTACAGTGGATTCGCCGTTCTTGTAACGCAATGTCGTAAGGCGTAGGCTTTCGGCGCCCAATTCGGCGGAGCGCTCCAGGCTGATCAATTCGTCGGACGCAGCCTGGGCCTCGGCATATAGCGAACGAATTTCGGCGATCAACTTTCTCTGTGCCAGCGACAGTTCCCGCTTGGCCTGATCGCGCTGCAATTCAGCTTGCTTGATCTTGCTTTGTGTCGTTCCCCAATTCCAGATCGGAATATTCAGTGTCGCCACAATCGACGATCCAAGATTTGTAATGCCATCGGTCTTGGTCGCGAAGTGGGTTGCGTCGATTCCGTAAAAATAATCGAAACTGAGCGACGGAAAATATCCGGCACGGGCGGCGAAAACGCCGTCCCCCGCGGCTCTGGCAGCCTCGAGCGCGGCGCTGACCTCAGGATTGCGCGCGGCCGTTTGCGTCTGAAACTCGGCCAACGTGGGCAACGAAACGCTGGCGTGCAAGTCTTCCGCCAAGTCGAAATTGTCAGTGAAATCAGGAAAAATCAGCACGGACAGATCCAGCCGGGCGTTCAACAGGGTGAGTTTTGCTTCTTGCAGTTGGCGGTTGCGGTCATTGGCCTGCAACTCCGCCTTGATGACGTCGGAGTGCGCCACCTCGCCGCCAGATTCTAGATCGCGCGTGAGTTGCAGAAATCTTTCTCCCTCATCCGCTGCGCGCTGCGCGGCTTCGAGCTTGCTGCGAGCCGCGGCGGCGGCAAAATAATCCTGAATAACGGTAACTACCAGACCCCGCGATGCAATTTCGGCACGGGCGCGCGCCGCCGCAGCCAAAGCCGCTGCCCGCCTCGCTTCCGCAAAGCCGGCCGCATCGAGAGACTGATGCACATCGCCCTGGCTTATATACTCGTGCACGGCGTTGTTGGCGATGAACCTTACTGAGTTGTTACCCGTATCCAAGTTGTTACGCGTATCCGAGCCTTGGGTATAAATCGCCGAATTCTCGTAGTTGACACTCGGCAAAAGAGCAGCCATGGCCTGCTTCTTATCCTCATGAGCAATGGCGGCCTCAACGGCGGCTGCCTGAAAGTCGACACTGTTGCGGCGGGCTCGAGCCAACGCGTCCTGCAACGTAAGTCGCACGGCCGGGGCGCTGGAGGGTACAGCCGGACCCTGCTGGGCGCACGCCGCCACGGCAGCCAACAGCACCGGCAGAAGGCAACGGAAAATAGGACGGCTAAAAAGGTGAGCCCGATGCATAATCCTGCGCGCGATATTTGGGACGCAGACACATCACGCTAGCTGGCGGGAGATAAATGCAGGATTAACGTTCCGAGCATACTTTTGGCAGCGATACGGTGAATGTGCTTCCGTTTTCGTTGGAACTCACCAATTCGAGTTTTCCCCCGTGAACTTCAGCAATCCAGGAAGCGATGGCAAGGCCAAGACCGGCGCCGCCGTCGTTTTCACCATGGGAGCGAGCCGTATCACCGCGAAAAAATCGCTCGAAGATTCGTGGCTGAAGCTCCGGCGGAATTCCCACGCCCGAGTCTTCGACGCGCAGACGGTATTGCCCGTCCTGTGCTCCGCAGAAGATATGAACCGAACCGCTCGGCGGCGTGTACTTGATCGCGTTATCTAGAAGATTGAGGAGCATTCGGCGCACCAGCGTTTCGTCGGCACGGATGGGCAACTCAGCCTCGGTTTCGCATTGCACGGAAATCTGTTTTGCCGATGCGAGCGTTCTGACATTTCTGCAACTTTCGGCGGCGAGCTCATCGAGATAAAAGTCGCTGAGAACCAGCGGATGCTGGCCCGCGTCGGCCCTGGCCAGCGTGAAGAGATCTTCGACGATATGTTTCAGCCGCTTCGCTTCCTTTCCCAATATTTGCAGCGATTCACGATACTCCTGCGGGCTCCGGTCTGTTTTGGAGAGCGTAACGTCCGCTTCCCCGCAGAGAATCGCGACCGGCGTTCGCAGCTCATGAGAAGCGTCGGCCACGAAGCGCCGCTGGCGATCAAAGGAAGCGCTCAAGCGGTCGAGGAGATCGTTGAAAGAAAGGGCGAGCTTGCCGAGTTCGTCGTGCGGATTTTTCACTTGCAGCCGGCCGTCAAGATTCTCGGCGCCGATGCGGCTGGCCTGGGTGCTCATGCTGACCACTGGCGAGAGACTTCTGCGCGCCAGCAGGTAGCCGCCGAATCCAGCCAGCACGAGCGTAAGGGGAATCGCAATAGCGAAGCTGGCCGTGAGAGTTTCCAGAAACTCGTTCTGCCGGTGGAGCGATTGCAGAACGATCAACGTGGCCGGTTGCTGCGCGATAGAAAAGTTCCGCACATAACTTCGGTAGGAGCGCCTGCCGAAGTGAACCGAGCGGAACGGAGATTCTCCCGGACGGGCGGGGCCGGGCAGTCGCGAAAGTAAATCGCTGCTCGGATCGGCCTTCCTCTCGGCATCTTCACGACCCTCCGACATCCCCAACAGAGAGTTGTGCGAGTCGAGGACGATAAAGATTACATCTTGAAATTTGTGCTCGGAAATGGCGGCAGCAATCGCCGCGCGGCTGTTTTCAGACTGTGGGATGTCACTCAACTCCGCGTTGACGGTGGTAAGGAATGAATCGGCAAGCTCAACCGCGGCAGCATCCGCGCGTCGAATGACATTCTCTTTCAGAACCACATAGGTCGCGACGGCCAGCACGACCAGCACGACGGTCATCGCACCCGTATACCAGAGCGTCAATCGAACGCGCACGGAGTTAAGCATCGTCGCGATTCGCTCCCTCCGGCGCCGCATCCGCAAGATCGCTGTTGGCGGAAAGAACGTAACCCGCGCCGCGCCTGGTGTGGAGCAGAGGCGCCGACGTTCCCGCATCAATCTTCCGCCGCAGCCGGTTGACGTATACCTCGATCAGATTGGAAAACGGATCAAATTCCTCGTCCCACACGTGCTCCGCAATTTCGGCACGCCCGATCACGCGCCCGGCGTTCCGCGCCAGGTACTCGATCAGCGCGTACTCCTTGGCGGTTAAGGCAATCGTCTTGCCGCGTCGCACGACGGTTTGACCGGCGGTGTCCACCACTAGATCACCCACAACGAGCTGCGCCGGCTGCAAGCTGACTGGTCGGCGAAGTAACGCGCGCAGGCGGGCCAGCAACTCGCGAAACTCGAAGGGCTTGGTGAGATAGTCGTCGGCGCCGCGGTCCAATCCTTCGATCCGGTCCTCCACGGCATCGCGGGCCGTGAGCATGAGAATCGGCATGCGTTGATCCGCTTTTCGCAACTCTCGGCAAACCTCGAAGCCATCAGGAGCAGGAATCATCACATCCAGGATCACCAGGTCGTAAGCATTGATCGCTGACTGATAGAGCGCCTGCTCGCCCGAGCTCGCGACATCGACGGCATAGGACTGCTCCCGCAGACCTTTCGCGACGAAGCGCGCGATTCCGACATCGTCCTCGACCAGCAGAACTCGCATGGAGAGATCATAATGCCGCCGAGTGGTTGCGAACGCAAAATGAATGCTTTGCCGTGTATCGAGTTCTTGAGCTGAATTAATCGTGCGTTTATCTCGCCGCGAGTAGAGAGTTATGAGAGCGTTTCGCGGATAAATTTCGCGGGCAAACTAAGGAGTATTCCCATATGCCCAAACTCACCCTGTCAGTCCTCCTCACTCTCTCCCTCGCCGGTGTGTTTTCCGCTTTGGCGCCGACCCCCACGGCTGAAGCTCAGACGGGAAAGTATCACCTGATGAAGTCAGTTCCCGTCGCCGGCGAGGAGGGATGGGACTACGTAGCCGTCGACAGCGAGGGCCGGCACGTTTTCGTGTCACACGGCACTCACGTCGTCGTGCTTGACGCTGATGACTACTCCGTCGTGGGCGACATTCCCGACACGCAAGGGGTTCACGGCATCGCCATAGCCCGGGATGCCGGCCGAGGTTTTACCAGCAACGGGCGAGCCAGTACGGTAACGATATTCGATCTGAACACTTTCAAACCTCTAGGCACGGTGAAAGCTGGAACGAATCCGGATGCTATCGTTTACGAAGCCGGAACCAAGCGCGTCTTCACCATGAACGGCCGAAGCGACGATACCACCGCGATCAACGTAGCCGACGGTACCGTGGCCGGCACGCTGGCCTTGGGCGGCAAGCCGGAATTTGCCGTGGCTGACGGCAAAGGCACGATTTACGTCAACCTGGAAGATAAATCGGAACTCGTTCACTTCGACGCGCAAAAGCTTGTCGTCCTGAACCGCTGGCCAATGACTCCCTGCGAGGATCCCTCTGGACTGGCGGCCGACTGGAGTTCGCGCCGTCTCTTCGCCGGCTGTCATAATAAAATGATGGCGGTGATTGATGCTGACTCAGGCAAGATCGTGGCGACCGTTCCTATCGGAGAAGGCGTGGACGCCAACGCTTTCGATCCAGGAACGAATCTTGCCTTCGCTTCCACGGGAGATGGAAACCTCACCATCGCGCACGAAGACTCTGCCGATAAGTACACGCTGGTCGTGAACCTTCCCACGCAACGCTCGGCCCGGACGATGGGGCTGGATTTGAAGACGCACAAAGTCTTTCTTCCGGCGGCAGAGTTCGATCCGCCGGCGCCGGGAGAGCGCCGTGGCAAGATGAAACCCGGATCATTCGTTCTTCTGGTTGCCGCTCCAGAATAAGACACAACGCGACATTCGCGGCGACTTTCGCAGACGCGTACTGCAACTGCTGCAGCTTCGCGTCCTCTGCCTTGGCCTGTTTCAGAATTGGTATATCGGAGTCGACGTCTTTCCACGAAGCGTACAAGTCTCACCGCCAGCGCATGCCTCGCAAGAAGACGTGCGAGCCAGACTGGAGTGCCCCCGGTCTCTTGCGATACGATTGCTCCCATGTGTTCCTCGGCATAGGGACAGGAGACAGCATGGGGACGCTGATTCAGGACTTGCGTTACGGCTTGCGCATGCTGCGCAAGTCCCCCGGCTTCACAGCGGTTGCAATCTTGACGCTCGCGCTCGGTATCGGCGCAAATACCGCAATTTTCTCAGTTGTGAACGCGGTCCTGCTCCGCCCCTTGCCGTATTCGAATCCGGGGCAGCTTGCCTTGCTGCCTGAAACGAGCCCGAAGCAGGGAATCACCGATGCTGGGATGTCGTATCCCACCCTGCTTGAACTGCGAGACCACACCTCCGTCTTCAGCGCCATCGCGGGCCTGGCAAGCCACTCCCTCACGCTCACCGGCCACGGAGAGCCCTCCGAGGCGAGAACCATTGTTGTAACCCAGAACTTCTTTTCTGTCTTCGATACGAAACCTCTCCTCGGCCGCGCGTTACTTCCGAGCGATGGTGAGCGCGGCTCGGCGCCCGTCGTACTTCTCAGCGAGAACATGTGGCGCAGCCAGTTCGGAGCCGATCCCAAGATCATCGGAAGCTCCGCAACGCTCGATATGCGCCCCTATACCATCGTCGGCGTCATGCCAGCGGAATTTCGTACGCCCTTCTTCGAACAGCCTGATCAACTGTGGATACCCTTGGTCCAGGATCCGCTTTTTTCCGGCTGGATGAGTCATCCTCAGCAAACGCACTGGATGCCTGTGATTGGCCGGTTACGCCCCGGCGTGTCCTTCGCTCAAGCCGAGGCGGAAATGGACATCATGAGCGCGCGGCTGGCCAAGGAGTATCCCGCCGAGAACGGCTGGAAGATTCAACAGGTCCAGCCACTGCAGAAGGCCATTGTTGGTGACGTGAAATCACCGTTGCTCATTTTGTTGTGCGCCGTTGGCCTGGTGCTGCTGATTGCTTGCGCAAATATTGCGAACTTGTTGCTGGCCCGCGCCACGTCTCGCTCGAGGGAAATCGGTGTTCGCATCGCGTTGGGCGCGCCTCAGCGCCGCATCACCCGACAATTGCTGACGGAAAGCGCCATCCTGGGTATTTTCGGGAGCGTGGCCGGAATGGTCCTGGCATATTTAGGGGTGTCCGCTCTTATGTCGCTTCTGCCGCCGGGACTGCCTCGAATCCACGACATTCGCGTGGACGGGGAGGTGCTGGCATTTGCCTTGGTTCTGTCTCTGGCCGCCAGCTTTGTGTTTGGCCTGGCGCCGGTACTTTTCGCCGCTCATTCTGATCCGCAGACAAATCTCAGGGAGGGCGCTCGCGCCGGAGAAGCAACAGGTTCGCAACGCGCACGCAGCTTTCTGGCGTCCGCCGAAGTCGCGCTGGCAATGGTTCTTCTGGTCGGAGCGGGATTGCTGATCCGCAGCTTCGCCCGGCTGACCGCGGTTAGCCCGGGCTTTGAACCGAATGGCGTCGTAAAAGCGATGGTGTCCCTTCCACAATTCCAATATTCCACCCCCCAGCAGTGGAAGGGTTTCGCGACAGAATTAATGACTCGGCTTCAGGCCGCGCCTGGAATGCAGAATTCGGCATGCGCTGCGCCACTGCCGATCAAGGATGGCCAGGTTACTCTCCCGTTCGAGATTGTCGGCGGTCCACCCTTACCGGCGGGAGCGGCCAATACCGCTGACTACGTGACCGCCAGCCCGCGCTATTTCTCTGTGATGGGAATTCCGCTGCTCCGCGGCAGATTATTCAATTCAGACGATGCACCTTCGTCTCCGCCGGTCGTCGTGATCAGCAGTGCGCTGGCGCGCCGCTATTTTGCCAATCAAGATCCCATTGGCGAGCATCTTGTCTTCGGATTTCCGCTGAATGGCCCCGCCACGCGCGAAATCGTTGGCGTGGTCGGCGACGTGCATAACGTTTCGCTGGGCAAGAAACCAGAGCCCATGTTTTACGTGCCCTTCGCGCAAGCGCCTCTCTACGGCTGCGAAGTGGTGGTCAGGAGCACGTTGAGTGCTGCGGTGGTGGCCGCGGCCATCCGCACGGAAACTCACAACATCGACAAGAATCTTCCCGTAACCGATGTCGCTACGCTCCCGGGCGCCCTCAGCGAGTCGGTGGCCGAGCCCAGATTTCGAACCCTGATTCTCGGTCTGTTCAGTGCCATCGCTCTCGTGCTCGCAGCCATCGGGATATTCGGCGTGATTTCATATTCGGTTACGCGCCGCACGCGTGAGATTGGGATTCGCATCGCTCTCGGAGCTACACCTGCCCGCGTTCGCAGATTGGTGATCAGGGAATCTGCGAAGCTTGTCTTCATCGGCTTGGCCACGGGCATTCCGGCAGCGCTGGTGCTGACGCGTTTTCTGTCAACACTGCTTTTTGACGTGCGCCCGGCCGACCCGATCACATTTATCGGCGTCTCGGGTTTGCTGGTGCTGGTTGCGCTCACCGCGGCATACATCCCCGCGCGTCGCGCCATCCGTGTCGATCCTATGGTCGCGTTGCGATACGAATAGTCTTTGCGACAGAGGAGGCGCAGTCCTACGCAAAACTAGAGCTTTGTTTGGCTGACAACCAGGTGGAATGAGGGCGCCTCAGGACGATCATGAATCTGGAATTCTCTTTTAGAGTGCTGACGGAAGTCTGGGGTGCGGGGGAAATCCTCATTGCCGTGCTCACCACCCGAATTCGCCAGGATGCAGGCAAGATACAAGATCGCGGAACGCAGATCATTCTCTGGGTAGTTATTATTGCGTCGGTCATGCTCGACGAGTGGATGCACGGGGTTTTCCCGATCGACATGCCAGGCAGTTCCAGCTGGCTGCGGCCGATGGCCTTTGGAATTTTGATCCTCGGTTTGGGAATTCGTGGCCTAGCAATCGCGACACTGGGCGGAGCTTTTAGCGCGAACGTTGCGACGCGTGCCGGACAGCAACTGCAGCGAAGCGGACTCTATAGCCTCGTCCGCCATCCTTCCTATCTCGGTCTGGAACTGATTCTTCTGGCGCTTGCCCTTCACTCACGTACCTGGGCCTGTTTTGCCGTTATCCTCGTTCCAACTACACTGGCTGTGTTGTATCGCATTCATGTCGAAGAGACGGCGCTCCGCCTGGCTCTTGGAGCCGATTACGAGGACTATAGCCGTGGCACAAAGCGGCTGATTCCCGGCGTCTATTGAATGTCTTTTGCACACCCAGGGGTGACCTCGCTCAAATAGCGCAGACGAGGTGGCCTCAGGAGTCTTATGAGAACTCTCGCCTGTCAGAATGGCGCCCTTCCCAAGCCGAGCACTCTTACGGAATCCAGCACACAACGCGGCGACGCGTTCCGCCCGCATCTCACTCGAAGCGATAGCGAAGAGCTTCTGCGACGGCTCGATATCCAATTCGCCAGTAGATGGAATTCGAAGTGGGATTCGCCAGGTCCGTGTACAGAATGCAGCGATGTCCGGCGTCGCGTAGCCGTTTCGACAGAGCGTGAACGCAAGCCTCTGCGTAACCACGTTTCCGTTTCTCACCGGGCGTATAGACGCCTGACAGTCGAACTACTCCGGCGAGTGGATCGCGAGCAACCGCCATAGAGACGGTTTCTCCGTCTCGATCCCACAGCCACAGTTGTCCGGCCGCCAACCCACGATCCACACGCAGTTCGGTATCGTCAGCAGACTCACCAATCTCTTGTTGGAAAGCACGGGTCCAAAGAATCATTAAGCTGCGATCTTCTGGACCCGCCGGCCGTAACGTGCCTTCGACATTTGGAACCGCGGAGACCCGGAGAAGTTCATACAGGCGGTTCCCCTGGAAAGGCGTGGCTGCCGATTTGGAACGCTCGCTCCATTGGCCCGAGAAAATCGCTGCTGTCGCCGCCTCGCCGTTGATTCCTGGCAGAGAGATGCCCGCATCAACAATCGTGTCGACCATAGCCGTCGCTATCGGCGGTTCCATCGGCGTCAGCGTCGCCGGGAACGTCAGCGGCGACTGCAGTACAACGCCAACAACGTCTTCCCGCCAAGTTGCCATCCAATAGCGGCCCGGATCGCCTTGTGCGACGCGCGCGTGCAGGATGGAGAGAACCATATTGTGGAGAACCGGTTGCGAAGAGAGAAAAACTCCAGCCCTGCTCAGAATGAACGCAGGATCTTCACTGAACACTACTTTGACTTCCATTTGGAAGATCTTATCGAATCGGAGCATCGGCAGGAATGTCTCAACAGCGAGGCGCGCGAATCTACTCCTTATCTCTGAGCTAGCCGTGTTCGACGCGCGCCTTTATGTCCGCATACGCCGCAGCGATGAGGCTGCGCAATTCCGCAGTGTTTGGGGCCGTTCGTGGTCTCAACTTCACATGGCGCATGAACTTGCCGGTGCCTTCGAGCAACCGCGCTGGATCCCGCAGCGCCGTGCCGTGAAAGAATCCTA
Organism: uncultured Acidobacteriaceae bacterium; assembly: GCA_963739125.1. GTDB lineage: Bacteria > Acidobacteriota > Terriglobia > Terriglobales > Acidobacteriaceae > Sulfotelmatobacter. The sequence goes on from CAVTZD010000001.1 coordinate 723,063, forward strand.
CATTTACGTGCGAAGTGAATACATTGACGTAGCCGAAGGGTGCATCTCCCAAACAGGCAACTGGACACCCGTCATGCAACAGCTCCCGGACTTCGTCCCCGCATTTTCGCATCACCTCAAACCACTGGTGCGCGATGGCTCCCAATTCTCCTGCATGCTCTTTCATCCACGCATCGATGGCAGGATCGCGCTCGACAGCGCCGTTCAATCGGAACAACTCCGTTCTCATCGTCATGGCGTTTTGAGAGCTACCTGCTGGTTCCAGGGTGCCACACTTTCCTCATACTCCATGGGATCGCCGAAACCTTCGATTTGGACACCGAGTTGGCGTAGAGCGTCCAGGGCCATCAATCGGCGATGCGCGTTGAATGTCATGATATGGGCGAAGACGCCGCCGAACGTGAAGGTCTCAGCCGGTTCGCACAGAGCGTCGACGAATGTATCGTCCCATGCGGAACGGTTTCGTATGTCACCGAGAATACGATGCAGTTCAGAGTCCGTCTTTTCGAGCCTTTCCAGCATCATTTGCGGGGAGCGGTGCGATTTGGGACGGCCGTTCATATCCATATCGGCTCCAGAGAGCGCGGCGGTCCAGACTTCCTTGGTGAAGACAATGTTTTCCAGCAGCTGCCTTAGGGTCTTATTCGACTCTCGCCAGGGCAGCAGCTCTACGACCGTGGGCAGCGGCCGGTCCAATTGTTCCTCTGTCAAAGTACCCGCGTATTCCAGCAAACGCCGCGTGTGCCAGGAGTCGTTGCCTGCAAAACGATCGAATAAATCCATGTCTGTTCCTCCTTTTGCTGATGAACCAGTTGCTGATGAGGCCGGGGCCAAAAAGTGAATTGTGTTGGGTGCGGGCAAGTGAAAGTGCGGATCACGCATACGCCGGTAAAGGCTGGGAGAAATCCGAAAAGCTTTTCGGAAAGCGCGAGTGAACGCCTCTAAAGAACCGTAGTTGGCGTCCAGGGCAATGTCCGTGACCGACATTTCGTTATGCCCCAGTTGATATGCCGCTCTTTCTAACAATAGCCGTCGCCGCATGGCCGCCGGAGTTTCTTCGACCACAGTTCGGAACAACTTGTGGAACTGCGTGCGGCTTTGATACGCCTGGCGCGCCAGATCCTGCGTTCTCGCCTGGGTGTCGAGGGAGTTCGCTACAATCGCAGACAACCGGTCTGCCGTATTCTGACCATCCGCCTTATTCATGCGTCCGGTTCCTCATCTTGAACGAATCATAGACTGAACGAATCATAGACAAACATGGCGACGCCCGCCTGATCGTGCGTACTAATTTTCTGCCCCAACTGCCCGATTCCAGAGGGCCCGCAACGCGACAAAATGCATGGAGCTCTCGACCAAACTACACTGCTTCTCGAAAAGCCCTTTACGCTTTGCCCGCTGCTCAACAGAGTGCAGCAAGCGCTCGAGGGCAAGCCAATCGCAAGGTCTGTCGGCGCCCGATAGTTGGAACTCCGCTTCTGTCCTGTCTTCGTAAGAGCGAGAGCAATCCTCCGAGCCTGTCAGAACAGTCAGATTGCCGCCTGTGTTCCAGTGGCAACGACGGATCCACGTTGCATTGTTCAACTTCGCTGTTGTGAAATTCAGCGCTGCTCTCGATATCCGTAAGCGCTTGATTACAGGTCGTGACCTCCTGAGAGGGCTCCCCACAGGGCCTACCACGCTTTAGCATGTTGCGATTTCCATCACGACCCCCGTTGACAATTTCGCCGCACTATTTCGTGTCGCCGAAGGTCTCCCGTCTATCCTCTTTATTTTGCATGACATCGCCATCTGCGATGAAGTTAGTCAAGTGCGCCTCCTCGTGGCATTGCGATTGCCTTTAGAAAAGTGTGAGTGGCTCGCAAGACGGCCCTCCGACGAGGTGACTTATGACAGTCCTACTGGTTCTCCTCACATTCGCAATCTTCCTGCTGATCGATTATTTCCGCACTCGTCACGCGGTTGCACGGCCCGCATTGCAAGTTGCCGCGGCAAAGCACGACTCGGCTGTTCCACGCTTGCAGCCAGCCTTGGTCGCAGGTTTCGAGGTGCCCGAGAACCTGCGCTACCACCCGGGTCACACTTGGGCGCTAAGCGAGAGCCCCAACCTGGTGCGGGTCGGCATGGATGATTTTGCCGCCAAGCTGACGGGGACGGTTGAGAGCATTACGCTGCCGCAACGCGGCCAGTGGATTCGTCAGGGCCAGAAGATGTGCACGATTCATCGTGACGGCAGCGCGGTCGACATGCTTTCGCCCATCGAGGGCACCGTATCGAACATCAACGAATCGGTTGCGACCGATCCGAAGCTCGCCCTGCGCGATCCTTACGGCGAAGGCTGGCTGCTCACCGTGCAAGCGCCAGATGCCAAGACGAGCTTCCACAACCTGCTGGGCGGCGCGCTCGCCCGCTGGTGGACCGAAGAATCGGCAAGCCGCCTGCGAGCGTACACCCCGGCATTCGCCGGAGCTCTTGCCCAGGATGGAGGAGTCGCCATGGATAACCTCACCAGCCATATCCCAGACCAGGAGTGGCTGCCGCTGGCGAAAGAGTTCTTCCTGTCATAAGTCGACCTTACGGCCAGCGAAGCGAACCGGCTTCGCCCTCGGTTGAAACGAGGACCGCTGAAGCACCGGCCACCCGGATCCAAGGCAAAACAGCCAGGACACCGGGTGGCCGGATTCTCGTTCCCGTCTATTCAGACGTCAGGTCAGTTCCCAAGGCTCTGTAGTGCACCCCTCCAAACTAGACGCATGGGGCCAGGTTTGAAGTAAGGGTTAGGGCGAACCGAGCACGAGCGTCGTGCGGGGTTTGTCCGTGGAGTCCGCGATGCGGACGGTCGTGATTGTACTCCTCGATCCAGCGGGCGATGCTCAACTTCGCCTGCTCGAAGTTCTCGTATTCGTTGAGCCACACCTCCTCTTCTTTTAAGCTGCGATGAAACCGTTCGATATAACTGTTGCCCTCAGGATGGTTGTAAGCGGTGCGCCGGTGCGTGATACCCAACTGGTTCAGGGTTTCGACATAACGGGTTGAGGTAAACTGCGTGCCGTTGTCGGTGGTCAAAGTCAAACCCGTTCCACGAGAACCGAAAGGCAAAACCGCCAGCAGGGCGCGGTTGAGCGCGGCCAAAGCTTCTTCGGTGCGGCAGCGCAGACTCAAGTCCCACCCCACGATGTCGCGCGTGCAGCAATCGATCACCGAAACCAGATAGGACCAGCCCACACTGGGACCGGCCCAGACCTTGGTCATGTCTGACTGCCAGACGTGATTGGGAAACAGCGCTTCCACTTTGCCCCAGTCCTTTCTCCGCGAGATTTGAAAGCGGCGCTGCCGCACTAACAGTCCGCGCTCCCGCATCACGCGCAGCGCCCGTTTGCCGTTGACCACCAACCCGTGATGCCGTCCCAACCACCAGACCACGCGGCGATACCCGTATGCCGGTTTCTCGCCGCAGGCCAGAATGATCTCCTGGTCGTGCGAGCGATCCGCACGGCTGGCGCGTGGCCGCCGCTGATAGTAAAGGCTGGAGCGGCTGATCTCCAGTGTCTCCGCCACTAACTGCGCGGGCTTGCCCTGGGCCACGAAATCCCGTGCCGACGAATGCGCCTGGCCGCAGCTCACTCGCCCAGTACGTTTTTTAAAATCTCGATCTGCAAATGGGATCGACCCAGCGCCCGCTCCAGTTGCTTGATCCGCTTCTCCTGCTCCACGTCGGGCCGCGCAGCTGCGCTTCTCCCCCCAAGCGCAGCCTTGGCTCCTTCTTCGACTTCGTCTTTCCAGCGGTAGTACAGCGTGGGCGCGATCTCGTATTTGCGGCAGGTCTCGGCCACGTTGCCGCTCTTGAGACCTTCCAACACAATCTGCCACTTCTCTTCTGGGGTTCTCTGAACTTTCGGCTTTCTCGGCATTCTCGCCTCCTGGCGGAGGCCCCAAGCCTAACTAACTTCTGTGTCCAGCTCTAGCGGGGTGCACTACAGCTCACTCAATTCACCAGTTTTGCGTCATGCCGACTTGCATCGTCGGCGTCAGCCCAGCCCGGCATGATTCGCACAATGCGCTGGCCTTGAGGTCGATCCGTTCCACAGCATGCGATAACGCCATGACACAGCGTTACCCTCTAAAACTGATGGCCAATTCAGTTGACGCGCAGCAGTATTCCACTGCCTCCAGGCACTTTCACGTTGCCTTTATTCGCCAATAAGGTGATCTCGCCAACCGGCCGGGTACGACCTGCGTGCCGAAGACTCAGGTTCGGCAGATCATAAAGACCGCATGCATCGGAGGAAAAGACCCATAAGGCTTGCAGTTGGTTGTTCCCATCAACCTCGCCCCGGCATTTCAGCCCGGGCCTGGAGGCAACATGTACCAGCACGCCACTGCCCTGCACAGAATTTCCAACGATGTTCGAGCCGTGCGCCACAACACCTCCGCGATAAACTACCTCTCCTCCAATCTGATCAGTGGTCCATTCATTCTCGGATGTTCCTCGATCGGGCCCGCTTTCCGGAATCTGCGCTTCAGATACATCCATCATTGTCGCCAGTGCCCTCAAGTTGGTGCTTACCCCGATACGGCGCTTTCCAACTTCAAGCGTGTCGAAGCGCAACGAGATCTCTCCCCCGGTTCCGTAGTCTGCTGGTCGGGCGGAAGTCACGCGTCCCATGACCTTGGCACCAGAATGAATCTTGCGACCTGCTGGCAAAGGCACGTCCTGCATAACTCGGGCGCTGACTTGCTGCCCCACTCGCGCTTTATCCGAGCGCAGTGAAGAATTCAATTGAACCGGCAGGATGGTTCCGACTGGAATCTTGTCCTGTGCAGACAGTTGCGTCGAAAACACGATTAAAGTCACAAATAAAAACTGTTTCACACCCAATCCCTCCTGACTCACGTCATAGGCGGCGTCTCGTCTCTAGCATTCTAATTTTTGCAAGTTCTCGAGTGACATCACATGTCGTGACGGCAGAATCCCGTTGTCTATCTCGATTTTCTGTATTCACGTCTTCTCCGACTACCTCATCGGGCATCCTATGGCTCCTTTCTGCCCGCCTCCGAAAAACACCTTCGATGTGCCGAAGGAGGTCAACTATCCTGCTTGCCTCCAGTTCGGAGTTGCTGGAATCCAAGTCCTCGTCGAGAGAGTGGAGCCGATTTCTTCTTCAAGTTCGCCCTGACATCGAAGGCAGAACTGCGTCCACGGCAACGCTTCCAACCTCCGCGCTTGGATATCGTCACCGCAACCAATGCACGTCCCGAACGAGCCATTAGCGATTCTCGCGAGCGCTGCCTCAATCAAGCGCAGAACGGTCCTCCGCTCGCTGCTCTGCTCGAACAGAAACTCCTTGGAGAGACTGATGACAGATTGGTCGGCGCTATCTTGTGTCGTGTCTGCATCTAGACACCGGACTTCCTGTTCCAGGTGGCGCAAAAACTGGCGCGACTCACCTTGCTGGAGTTCAAGTTGCTGTCTTAGGCGTTCAATATCTTTCTTCTCCATTTTCCTTTCCCCTCATCCTTTGTGTGTGAGTGCAAAGTTCATATCGCGATTAAAACCTGCGTTCTTCGCTAGGCGTCCAGATCTTGAAAAGCCCACTCGGGCCTTTCCACGTTGCGTAGGTAGGAGTCGAAGAAACGAAGCAGAAATGGCGTCTGGCTCCCCACGCCCGCGAAGAGCAGAACCGGGACTTCTGGCTTGAGCCGCTTCATCTCCGCACGAACAGCGCTGCCAGTCGCATCGGGCAAGTCGTACTCCAAAAGAACTCCTTGAATCTGTTGCTTCGTCAGCATCGCGAGACCCTGAGTGCCCGTGGTTGCTGACACGACTTCGTACCCGGCTGTCTCCAGCATGTACTTCAGGGCATCCAGATACTCCTTGTGGTTCTCGACGCAAAGAACTTTGATGTTATTCATGGGTCGTCTCCGGGCCTGCATGGGATGATTGATTCATGAGTTTGATTGCCGCCTATCTCAGCCGATGTATCTCCTTTTCAGAAATCGGCTTTCTTCGCAGCAGGACTTCTCGAAGTGTCCATTCGATACGGACGACACTCTCGTAAATCACTCGAACGCACTCCTGGTTTTGGATCGCGTCTGTCGTTAAGGAAATGGCTCCTAGAGCGTTCCGAATGTGGTGGTTCATTTCCGAGATCACTTGCATTCTGAGCAGCGCAGCTTCCTGTCTTTGGTTTGCTGCATCCATGAAATCCGGCGGTCAACCCCGCAACAACAAACGCAGAGACCCCTTCCGCCAGCAGTCGCTCCCAGCGACGCCCAATGTCGGGGACGAGCAGATAGTGCATGAGTTCGGTTGCTAGAAAGGAGGCGAGGCCCACGACCACAGAGACGACCTGTATGCTGATCGCAGGAACCGGGTCTGTTAAACGATCGTTGCTCGCCACTACTTGCTCTCGCATAACACGAGTCATGGGAACCCCCGAAGTCGAATGCAGCTCACGGAGGGGCGACAGGGCGAATCAACCGTTTCTGCTGGTCGAAATCCTCCTGCCGCGAAATGCACCACGAGCGGCCTCCAAAACTGCTTGTGCCACCGCGCGTCCAATGACCACGGACTGGTAGCTCGCTATAAACGCTCGCTATAAACGATGGAACGGACGAAGGATTAGGCCACTGGAGGCGGGCGGTTACAGTGCGGTCCTTTGACGTGTAAAGCAGGGAAGATCTGAGAAGGAGGCCTTAGGTGACTCGACGTTGCCGCCGGCGGTAAGGGCAGAAACCGGTTGACCGGGGAACTCCATTGCAATCCACTGCAATCAAAACGCGGCCGTTGATCGTGAGTTGAGACGGCGCTGACCAACGAGACGCTGCTCGTTGCCGACTGCTGCAAAGAAGCTATTTTGGAAAACTCGGGAGGAATATTGCGAGCGACTAGAAGGGCTAGAGCCGCAATTCCCAGAACTGCATAGAGGCTGGTCGCTCGCGGTCTGCCGTGTCGGGGATGCCAAACAAGGAACATTATTTCCCCACGCTTTAGATGATGATTAGATATCGCTTTTGGTTGGCCGCATGAGGCATGGGGATAGTAATCCGAGTACCCGTCACGGAAGTGAAAATGCAAATACATCGCTTCCGGCGGCAATCGCGAAATACTGCTTTCCGTTGATCGCGTAACTCATGGGAGAGGCGTGGATCATTTGACCAACGTGGAAGTGCCACAGAGGCTTGCCCCTTCCGAGCAGGCAAGCGGCTCTGTCGCCTCAGCGTCATTTCATCCTTTCGCCAAGCGTGCTGATTAGCCCAGAATAGTGCAAGCCAGGGCGAACCTGTTATGGGATTACCGGAGGATTCGTGGCGTCGCCAGGCCGCAACTGCACGGCGATGAAACGCGCAGGTTCCCTTCCCGAGTTAACGAGCTAGGTAGGCGTCTCTGCCGGAATCCACGCAATTTCGCCATTGAGTTGCGAACGCATAACATTCGCACCTCTCAGATGAACCTCGCTTAACGGAATCACCCGTTCCGCTCCAGGTTTATCTGGAGCAGGAAATTCGTCGCCCAGCTGCAACAAAGCGTCAGCTACCTGCGCCCCTCCCAGGAACATGGACACCGGCGAACTGATGGTTCCATTCCCCAGTGCCATCGCACAAACCAGTAGCATCGTCAACAGGACCAAGGGTTCATTCACAGTCGTAGGTCAATCGACCGCTAACGTACGGACACTAGAACGACGATTCAAGCGGAATGAATCGAAGCTCAGTACAACCCATACAAACATTAACGTATCCAAACTTCTGTAACTTTCATGAGCTGCCTCAGGTTGCAAAGAACCGCATCAGTATGCTAACAATTGCTTGTGCGCGGATGCTGTATCTAACAAATCCGGGAAAGTGTTCTCGCAAACGCTGGTGCACAGCGATTGTGCTGGTGGCAGTTTGCACACTCACCATCAGCGTAGCTACCCGCTATAGTAGCTCACCAGGTCCTGCAGATCAGACACTGACGGCCGTGCAGAAGCACCATTCTTTGAGGCCCGGGCTCCAGCGGCTACTGAACAATGCCGCAACCTGGATGCCACCAGTTGTCGAAACCGCGATCTTCCATGATCCGGGTCACTATTCAAACATCGTAGCGTCCGATTCGCCCATTTCGAGCGCCTTGCTCGAAAGGAATCTCTACAATCGTCCTCCTCCCTCTCTCTTCTCTTTGTCGTAGATTCTGGCCTTCGGAACTCCAGCGTTGCAGGGTTGAGTTCTGTCTACTCGCCGGCAGTCACATCAGGCGGCAATGCGTACGAGGAGTTCTCGGCATTCGATTCTCAAGGGCGCCTGCGCGCCCGAGGTAGAAGCGCCTGCTTACGGCGCTTCTAATGGATGGCGAAATCGCGCTTCCAGCGAAAATCCACCGTAAACCGTCAGGGAGGAACTCTGAATGGCTACTGCATCGCTGTTAACTGAAGAAGACCTCGATGCTCTGCGACAGTTCGATACCTGCATGATTGCGAACGCCATTGAAAAATTCAACGTCAGATTGCGTAATACCGGGTTTACCAGCGGCAACATTCGATGCATGTTTCCCGACGCGCCTCCCTTGGTGGGATATGCAATCACTGGCCGCCTTCGCAGTGGAGAACCTCCTATTGCAGGGCCCTTCTTCCGGGACCGAGGAGACCTTTGGACGCGGATCCTCGAGACACCGGCGCCGCGAATACTGGTGCTCGAAGACGTCGATGAAAAACCGGGCCGCGGAGCGTTTGTTGGCGATATGCACGCGGCCATCCTTAGCGCTCTGGGCTGCGTGGGTTACGTCACCAACGGGGCGGTCCGAGAGTTGCCGTCGGTCCGCAAGATTGGCATTCAATTGTTTGCCGTAAGTGTCGCAGTGTCCCACGCGTACGCTCACATCTTTGATATCGGAACTTCGGTCACCGTCGATGGAATGGAGGTCCGAGCTGGGACCCTTTTGCATGGCGATCAGCATGGGATCGTTACTATACCTGCCGAGATTGCCACCGAGGTCCCGAACGTTGCCGCGAAACTGCAACGTTCGGAACAGGAGGTGATCGAGTTTTGTCGATCCAAGAATTTCTCTGTCGCAAAGCTGGGTGATCTGATGAAAAAAGCACCCTAAACAAACACGCCAGATGGTCAGGGGATAGATCGTGAGTCGCAATATTTAGTTGGCAATGCGGAGAAGGTGAATACAAGCGATGATGCAAATCAAGTGTAGGTCCAAAGTCAGGCGCGCATGCTCGAATCTAACCATCGGTACATCCATCTCTGCTCTTGGCATGGTCACACTCAGTCTGTTTTTCTCTTCTTGCTCCGGCAGTGGGGAAAAACGCGTGCAGGCCAGCGGACCAACCCTCACAGTCGGCGTAACCAAGGTCGTCAAGAAGTCCCTCGGCCGTGATATCACACTCTCTTCCGAGCTGGTTCCGTTTCAGGAAATCGATGTCTACGCAAAGGAATCCGGGTACGTGAAGAAGTTGCTCGTTGACTACGGCACACACGTGAAGGCTGGCCAGGTCATGGCTGTTCTCGAAATTCCAGAACTTGAGGCGCAACTGGAGCAGGATCAGGCAGAAATCAAGAATGCCGGCGATCAAATAACTCGAGCGCAACACGAGCTTGCGCGCTATCAGGCACAGTACACGGCGCTTCACCTGCAATATACGCGGCTGAATAGTGTCTTTGAGAGCCAGCCTGGAATTGTCGCGCAGCAGGAAGTAGACGACGCTCAGGGAAAGGACATGGCGGCATCCTCTCAAGTAGACGCCGGCCAGGCTGCGCTGGAGGCGGCGCAGAGTCAGCTGTCGGTGACCAAGGCGAAACTGTCTCACGATCAGACTCTGTTTGACTATGCAAAGATCACGGCGCCGTTTGCCGGAATCGTCACCGAGCGCTACGCGAACCTGGGCACTCTGGTGCAAGCAGGCACCGCATCCAGTACGCAGGCGATGCCGATCGTTAAGCTTTCCCAGGATGACCTGTTCCGGCTCGTGATACCGGTTCCGGAATCGTATGTTCGATACATCCACATTGGAGATCCCGTTGACGTTCGGGTGCCATCGCTGAACAAAACCTTCCCGGGAAAAGTCGCTCGATTCTCAGTGGATGTGAAGGAGGCGACGCGCACCATGCACACCGAAGTCGATGTTCAAAATCGAGATCGAGTGCTGATGCCAGGGCTCTATGCCGACGCCGATGTTGCCCTTGAACATCGCGACGACGTCCCGACAATACCGTTGCAGGCCGTGAATCATGAGGGCAGCAAAACCACAGTTTTTGTGGTGGGCAGGAACAATGAAATTGAAGACCGGCCGATTATGCTCGGGCTTCAGACCGCCAACGATGTGGAGGTGGTTTCAGGTTTGAAAGAAGGGGAGCAAGTTGTCGTCAGCGAGCGCAGCGGCCTGAAGCCGGGGGACACCGTACATCCCCAGGTGGTTCAGGTCATGCAATACCAAGAAGGCGGTCAGCAATAAACGATTCTCTGCGCGCAGATTTGAAGAGTGAGAATAAATGACACGTTTTTCAATTCGTAATCCTTACTTTATCGTCGTTGTCTGTCTTCTCTTAACCGTAATCGGTGTGACCAGCCTGGCACGGATGCCAATCGACTTGTTCCCGACGATTAACTTGCCAGAAGTTGTAGTGGCCACGTTCTATTCCGGAATGCCCCCGGAGGACATCGAAACCGACATCACCGACCCTCTCGAGCGATTCTTTACGCTCGCCAGTGGAATCGATCACATGGAATCCCGCTCTCTGCTGGGGGTGAGCATTATTAAGGTTTACTTTCAGCCGGGAACCAATGCTGACGCGGATGTGACGGAGCTATCGAACCTTGCTATGGCGGATCTGAAGCGTCTGCCCCCTGGAACTTTGCCGCCCGTGGTGCTGAAGTTCGATGCTTCCAGCTTGCCGGTCTGCTTGGTCACACTCAAGGGAGAGGGGCTGAACCAGACTGAACTCCACGATATCGGTCAATTCACAATTCGCAACCAGATTGCGGTGGTCCAGGGCGCGGAGATCCCGCCGCCCTTCGGGGGCAAGTACCGACAGATCATGGTTTATGTCGATCCTTATAAGCTCGCATCCCGGCAAATGAGTCCGATGGATGTGGTGAACGCGGTGAATAACTCGAACCTTATTCTCCCCGCCGGCGATGTGAAGATGGGGCCGTTCGACTACTACGTTTATTCCAACAGCTTGGTCGACGACATGGACCAACTGTCGAAAGTGCCCGTCAAGACGGTCGGCAACTCCTGGGTTACGGTAGACGACATTGGCAAAGCCGAGGATGCCAATCAAATTCAGTACAACGTCGTGCGCGTAGATGGCCAAAGGTCAGTCTATCTGCCGATTATGAAGCAAGGTGGCGACACCAACACTATCGCGGTGGTGCAGGGCATTCGCGATGCGATCCAGCATCTGTACGACATTCCGAAACAATTGAAGTCCGCGGTCGTTTTCGATCAGTCGGCGTTCGTGAAAGAGGCCATCAATACTCTGCTACATGAAGGCGTCATCGGACTGGCGCTCACCAGTCTGATGATCCTAATCTTTCTGGGAAGTTTCCGTGCGACGTCGGCAGTGTTTCTCTCGATTCCTCTCTCTGCGCTCGCGACCTTCGTGGTGCTGTACATGATGGGCAGCACGATCAACACCATGATTTTGGGGGGACTGGCGCTGGCCTTCTCGCGCATCATTGACAACTCCGTCATCTCGCTGGAGAACATTTACCGCCACCTGGAACATGGGGCCGCACCCATGGCTGCCGCGGAACTGGGAGGTTCGGAGGTCAGCCTCGCCGTGCTGGCTGCGACCCTGACCACGGTGGTGGTCTTCTTCCCAGTCACCTTTCTTTTTGGCGTCAGTAAATTCTTGTTCTCGGCGCTGGCGCTCGCGGTGGTGATCTCGCTATTCGCGTCCTACGTCGTAGCTATGACCGTGATTCCGTTGTTCTGCTCCCGATTTCTTCAAGCCGTGCCTCACTCCAGTGGCGATGCGGGCCACGAATACGAGGTCGAACCTACATCGGCCTACGGAAAATCCAAGTGGGAAAGATTCACAGCGGGATTCAACCGTCGATTCAACCGGATGCTGGACCGCTACGAGTATTGGGTGAATCGAGCGCTGGTCCGTCCCGGCCTTACCGTGGCAATGCTGAGTGGCGTGTTTCTCCTCAGCCTGGTGATCTACCCATTTCTGGGACTGGCATTCTTCCCGAGCACCGACGCTGGGCAATTCACGATCAACATGAAGGTTCCCACGGGAACGCGGCTCGAAGTGACCGAACAATACGTGGCTAAAGTAGAAGACCTAATCCGCAATGTTGTGGGTTCCAAAGATCTGAAAATGGTGGTGTCCAACATCGGCGTGGTTCCCGACTTTTCTTCGCTCTATACCACCAACGCCGGGCCCTATACGGCGACGATCCAAGTAGCCCTCCAGGATGACCATCACTTGAGCAGCTTCGAATACATGGAGCGCGTGCAGAAAGAAATGGCGAGCCAATACCCGGATATCCGCACATTCTTTTCGAGCGGTTCCATGGTGGATGCCATTCTGAACTCAGGAATGCCGGCGCCGATTGACGTTCAGGTTAGCAGCCGCAGTCTCAAACAATCGTATGCTGTCGCCCAGGACTTGGCGAGTCGCATCCGGCAACTGCCGGGGGTGGGCGAGGTCTACATTCCGCAGGACATGAATTATCCCGGACTCCGTCTGAATGTTGACCGGGTGCATGCTGGTGAGCTGGGGCTGACGCAGAAAGAAGTGGTCGACAACGTCATTACAGCACTGAATTCGAATTCGATGATTGCTCCCAACTATTGGGTCGACCGGAAGAGCGGCAACGACTATTTCCTCACGGTTCAATATTTCGAGAATGGCCGCGCCGCGATTCACAACTTTGCCGATCTCACAAATATTCCGATTCGCGCTCCCAACCTCAAGCAACCCACAACACTGGATGCCGTTGTAAAGCTCCAAGACATCCGGACACCGACGGAAGTGGATCACTACCAAATTCAACGGGTCACGGACGTGTATGTGACGCCAGTTGGCGAAGGCCTGGGGAAGATCGCAAACGAGGTGCAACGGACCGTTAGCGACACGAAACTTCCAGAAAACGTACGAGTCGATCTTCGGGGAATGGTGAAAGGCATGAACGCCTCGTTCCGCAGTTTTGCGATCGGCCTCTCGCTGTCCGTGATTCTTCTCTACCTCATTCTGGTCGCCCAGTTTAAGTCTTTCAAAGACCCGCTTCTCATCATGTTGGCGGTTCCGATGGGGTTCATCGGGGTCCTGATCATCCTGCCTCTGACCGGTACAACGCTGAATGTGATGTCGCTGATGGGCGTGCTCATGCTGGTGGGTATCTCCGCATCGAACAGCATTTTGATTGTGGAATTCGCTCATCGACTTGAGGACCAGGGAAGTTCAGTTAAGGACGCCATTGTTACTTCGTGTCGTGTGCGGTTGCGCCCGATTCTCATGACGTCGCTTGCCACCATCATCGGAATGGTACCCATGGCATTGAAGCTCGGCACCGGCAGCGAACAATATGCGCCTCTGGCCCGCGCCATTATCGGCGGTTTGACTTCGTCCGTCGTGCTCACGATTTTCATCGTGCCCGCTGCTTACTTGCTGGTTTACGGAAAGCGGAATCAGCAAGCGGCGCTGGCTTCTCCAACGGAGATTGGCAAATGAAACACTCTACTGGCAGGTGCATAACCTGCGCCCTGCTCGTTTGCTTCGCCGCAGTGACCGGAGTGGCCACGGCCCAAAACATCGAAGCATCCACCCTCGACCAATCGCTGCCTTCTGCACCGGAACCGGCCCAGAAGATCGATTCGGTTGTGCCATCGTTCGTCTCTCCCGGAACGCTGCAGCCGAGACCCCGGCAGGCCTCAAGCTCACAAATGGATGCTTCCACAACTCCCCAGACTGCTTCCCAACCGCAGACACCGGGCACTCCTATGCGGCTGAGCCGCAGGGATGCGGAGCAGCTAGCAATTAAGAACAACCCGCGCGTCACCGTCGGACGATTGCTCGCGCTGGCGCAACATCAGGTCTCTCGCGAAGCGAGGTCGGCTCAACTTCCGACGTTCAATGGAATGATCACCGCCGTGGATGCGAACGAAGGGAGCCGCATTGGGGCAGGAGCGGTCAACGCTCCACGTTTGCTGGAACATGCTGGGGCCGGGGTAACGCTTGCGCAACTGCTTACTGACTTCGGGCGCACGACGAACCTGATTTCTGCTTCGAAGCTCCGTGAAAAAGCGGAAAACGCCAATGCAATCGCTAGCATCGAAGATATCGTCCTGGCCACGGACCAGGCGTTCTACACCGCGCTCGAGGACCAGGCTCTTCTGAGGGTAGCGCTGCAAACCGTGGCGACGCGCCAGTCGGTTGAACATCAGATCGATGAACTGACAAAGAACAATTTGAAATCGACGCTCGACTTGACCTTTGCGCAGGTAAACCTGTCCCAGGCCAAGTTGTTGCAGCTCGACGCGCAGAATAATCTTGATTCCAGCATGGCCGCTTTGGCCGCTGTTCTGGGCTTCGACAATCAGCTCACCTTCGACCTCAGGGACGTGGACACTCTGCCGCCAGGGCCGTCTACGGATGTAGATGGGCTCATTCGCACGGCGTTTCAGCAGCGCCCCGATCTGCAGGCGTTCACCTACGAGCAGCAAGCTGCTGAAAAATTTCGCCGTGCCCAGCGCGATCAGCTTTTTCCAACAATCAGCGCGGTGGGCCTCGCTGGCGGGACGCCAGTGCGCCCGGACTGTTTTGGCGGGTGCTTTCCCAATTACTTCATATCGAGTTGGTATGGAGCCATCGGGGCGAACATGAGCATTCCTATTTTCAATGGGTTTCTACTCAGCGCTGAGGCAGCGGAAGCGAAATATCGGGCTCAAGCGGCAACTGAGAATACGCGGGATCTTCGTGACCGCATAGTGCGTGATGTTCGCACCGTTTGGTTGGCAGCAAATACAGCGTTCCAACGCGTCGGGGTTAGCGCAGAACTTGCCAAACAAGCTGATCTGAGTCTCAGCCTCGCGCAAAGCCGCTACCAACTCGGATTAGGCTCAATTGTGGAACTCAGCCAGGCGCAACTCCAGCAGACCGACGCCGCTATCGGTTACGTCAACGCTCAATACCAATACCGCCTAACCCTCTCGACACTCAACTTCGAAATCGGAGTGCAACCCTAGAGCATGCGTTTGGGGTAACTCAGCGAGAATTCTCCCGGCTGTAGGTTGAAATGAGTTTACGCAAGCGAAAGAAAAAGCAGTTGCCAATGACAAGGCTTCAAGGGATTCTTCTGGCAATCGCAATCGCGGCTCTCTTTGCCGCCGCGTTTGCGTTAGTGTCACATTTGGATATCGGTCTATCGCGATAAATAACACTCCATTGGTCTAACCGATAATGCATATCAAGAGGTGACGATCGAAAGGAAATCAGGTATCTAAGAATGCTACCGTTCGTCCTTTATAGCTCTTGCGCGATTGTGACCGGATTCCATCTGTTTACCCTGTTATCCCTTTCTCTACAGGGTGCTCCGATCAATCCATTGGAAGTGATCTCGTTGCTAGGCTCCGTCGGTTTATTGATCGCTGCATACATCAGCCTGTATCGCCCGGGCGCGGCGGCGCGAGTCGCTCTACTCGCGGCCCTTGTCATTTGGGTCTTTTACGCTCCCGCGATCGGCTCTTCCATACGAAAGAGATTTGCCTCACATCCTGCGCTGGTCTCTGCTGTGGCGGCCCGTCCAGACCATAATCAACATGCGCAACCCGAACTCGGATGATCGTACCTTACGTAGCGCTTCTTCTTCTCATCGTGACAACGCTTTATGCCGCAGCTGTGAGTTTTTACGGGCGGCCAAGAGGCCCAATCTCGAAGTGGCTCGTTCCTGAACATTCTTCAAAACCGGCGCGGATTTTTGTCGGCATGGTCACTACGGTCGCCGTGCTCGGCCTCGTAGCCTGGTTCGGCATTACTGCCCACAAATCCACCCGGCCGTCTTCCCGCTTTCTGATTCCGGAAGGCTATAGTGGCTGGGTACGAGTCGAATTTGGCGTTCCTGGAACACCGACGCTGCCGATGGAAATGGGGCAAACGATCGTAAAGATACGTTCTGAAGGCGTATTGAGAACATCTTCGCCCGAGCAGTATGGCTGGGCTAACGATTCCTACTACAGCTACTCGCCCTTGGCTACCCACCGCCTTCGGGACACTGGTCCAAATCGTATGATTTGGGGCAAGATCAACGGAGAGAGTTCTGGTTCGTCGGGTAAGGCGACCTATCAGGAGTTCTTCGTTGGGACGAATCAACAATTCAAAGACCAATCGAAATAGACGCGTGGCATGCACCGACTCGGTCGGCTGAGTTCGAGATTGTGAGAATCTCGCCGTGGAGCGTGGGCAGGCGCGCACGACTCGGTCAACGTGCCTGGCTTGCTCTTTCACGACCTGCGAGGACGGCAGCGCACAATCTGCGCCGGGCCGGCGTCGCTGAGGGAGTAATCTTAAAGATAGAACCTGGAAAACTCGGAGCTTACCCGATTTGCTACGCCATCATTTCGCAGTCCGACATCCGGCATGCGATGACGAAACTGGACGCCAGCAGCGCGCTAATGGGGAAGCGGTCCAAGAACAGAATGAAGGTTTGAAGGGTTGAAGGTTTGAAGCACTCTGGGCGTGGTTTGGGCAGGATTCAGCCCCTGAGTGCGGATTCTAAAAACATCTCACTGCCGATCACTCCCCAGGGTTACTATTTGTTCTCTGAATGGGCTGGGTCATGGTGCCGGGAGGGGGAATCGAACCCCCAAGGGCCGAAGCCCGGCGGATTTTGAGTCCGCTGCGTCTGCCAGTTCCGCCATCCCGGCGATGGTTGCAAGTGCCTGATTTTACGATCTGTTAATGGCTATGTTCCCTGCTCATCAAAATGACAAATGTGCAAGTGTGTAAGAAAGTGTGCCGGTTTTCCCGGATTTCCACAGTTCCTTGTCATTTTGCCCGGGAACCGCTTTGCCGACGAGTCTCAGGTTAGGAGTCCATTGCCCAAGTCATAAAAAAAGCACTCGCACGAGATTCTACCATTTCATTAAGCTTGGTACCTTTTGATTTCACGCGAAGCGGACGACTCGGCGTCTGTGAACTTGTGGCCAAGCGGCGCCAAGAGACGGGTGGCGCTCGAAAAGCCTTGTAAGAAGCGTTAAGGAATCGCTTGGACAGGTAAAGGACAGCTAGGACTTGAAAACGAAAATTCCCCCAATTTCGAAGACATTGATTCTTTCAAATCCTTTCTCAAGTTCAGCGGCGCTCGCAGTCTGCAGATGTTTGGTTATGTCCGCCGCAATCCGGATGATCGCGTTTCATGCCCCGAAAATTACCCGATGCGCCAACTAGGCCGCGCTATACTTTTGCGGTGGCGCTATCTGAGCTAACGAACGAGCGACGCGAACGGGAGCATGAGATGCGTGCCGCGGGACGGCTGCCGCAAGGACAGTCGCTGACGCTCAAGTGGCCGGTGCTGCATGCGGGCTCGGTGCCACGCTTTGATCCCAGGACGTGGGATTTTCGCGTGTTCGGCCTGGTGGAGGAGCTGCTGCGGCTTTCGTGGGAAGAGTTCTCCAATCTGCCGCAGAGCGAAGTATTTGCGGACATGCACTGCGTCACGCGCTGGAGCCAGTTCGACAACCATTGGGGAGGATTGCTGGCCACAGAATTGGTGAAGCGAGTGAGGTTGCGGCCGCAGGCGCGGCATGTGATGGTCCATGCCGAGAACTTCACGGCAAACCTGCCAATCTCGGATTTTCTGCGCCCGACGACGATTTTCGCCCTGCGGCATGACGGCGAACCCCTTACGGCTGAGCACGGCTACCCGTTGCGCCTCGTGGTGCCACACCTCTATGCGTGGAAGAGAGTGAAATGGGTGCGCGGGATCGAGTTGTTGGATCGCGAATTGCCGGGCTTCTGGGAAGCGAACGGTTATCACATTTACGGCGACCCGTTCAAAGAGCAACGATATTCGCGCTGAACGTCTATCAAGATCCTAGTCCAGCCCGAAACGGCGAAGGGGGAGCCTCACGGCTCCCCCTCGCAGATTTTGGAGTTAGAACTACTCACAGACTAGCCGAGTAAGCCAGGAACAGTCTTGCTCGTATTGTGACGGAAAATGTTGACGGCTCCGATCACTTCGTCCTCGTCGTTACGAATTGGAAAGACATTAACAAGCGCCAGAATGCGATCACCGCTGGGCTGCTCACAAATCACATCGGCGTTCCGAACAGTGGCGCCGTTATTGATCACCACGGAAGGTGGTGCAAGCTCGTGCGGCATCACTTCTCCTGAGAGGTAACGAAGAATGTGGGACCCGAAATACTTTTCCGTGGTTCCCAGAGACGGCGTGCGTCCCCAACCCGCGATTGCAGTTTTGTTGCACTTGACGACGGTGGCATCCTTTTCCAGAACGTATATTCCCACAGGGATAGAATCCATCGCCGCTTGGTCTGCGAGAATTCCTTTTGTGACGAGGTGCCCGTCGACGACTTCTCCTCGGAAGTCGATGTCGTCGAAGTCGCCATCCAAAATCATCTTGCTTGTTGCTAAGCCATCCCTTTGTACTGTCACGCTAGTCGCCATTTTCAACCTCCTTAAGCGAAAGACTAATAAAAAAAGGATATAGCCCCGGTCCAGTCCTGCTGGAAACTCTGCGCGAGTACCCGATTCTGGCTGCACCCAATCATTCTGCAACTCTGCAACTGGCCGGACTTGGCCAGAGGCAGGTAAGGCAAGCACCTTTATTCTCTATATCTTCCCGGCCGGTGTCGTAACCGGAGGCGGCTCCAGAGTTGCCATTTCAGGGTCCCCGAAATCTGTGTAGCTAGGGATCGCCAGTCTTCAAAAGAACTTAAGCTTTAGAAATCCGCTGCGTCCGTGTTGCATACGTGTTCTTGAATGCCTATTTAAGACTGCACCCGGCGGAACTGTAGTTGGGAACTTTGATGCAGTCCGCCTTCGCGCGCTACCCCCCAGTAACCCCGGGACGCCGATGGTGGAATGTCTTGTCAATCCCCCTTCCGGTATTACGGAAGGTTACCGAAGTTTCGGCGAATAAGCTCCAAACCATTGTTTCTAAAAGTGTTAACTGATATTCATGAGATACGCGCACTTCGCTCGATTGCCGAGGTGTGCGTATTCGCATGACCGCTGCTAACGGCATCACGACTGGGCTTGTCTCGCACTCCCACTCCTGGAGAGGGCTGTCTTGGGCGGCCAAACTTTTCATCAGCGTGGTCGTCATTGCCGGAACGGCGATCCTGATTTATGGCGGCATCCACCAGAGCAGCAAGAACATCGCCGAGTTTATTTGCTACCTGGGCATCGCCATCCTGGCCTCAAAGCTCAAGGTAAGCCTGCCCGGGATTACGGGGACGTTGTCGGTCAACTTCCTGTTCATCCTGATCGGAGTTCTCGAACTCAGCTTCACGGAAACGCTGATTCTGGGCGCGGTTTCCATGCTGGCGCAGTGCCTTTATCCCGAGCGTCCCAAAGCGATTCAGGTGACGTTCAATGTGTGCGCCGGAACGATCTCCACGGCGCTGGCCTACCTGGTTTACCACCATCCGCTAGCCAACCTGCTGCTCGACAGCCGGCCGGTATTGCTCGGCATCGCGGCCACCGTCTATTTCATCGCCAATGCGGGCTCGATCGCGATGGTCATTTCGATGACCGAGCGGCGTCCGCTGATGCGCATTCTGGTGGACTGCTATTTCTGGTCGTTTCCGTACTACCTGGTCGGAGCCGGAATTGCCGGCGCCATCGGCTGGCTCAACGAGACTTTTAACTGGGAAACCTCGCTGCTGCTGGCGCCGGCGGTTTATTTGATTTACCGCTCCTATCGCCTCTACCTGGGCAAGCTCGAAGACGAAAAACGCCACGTCGAGGAAATGGCCAACCTGCATCTGCGCACGATTGAGGCCCTCGCGCTGGCCATTGAAGCCAAAGATCACACCACGCACGAACACCTGCAGCGGGTTCGCATCTACGCCATCGAAGTCGCGAAAGACCTGGGGATCAAAGGGGCGGAACTGGAAGCCCTGCACGCGGCCGCGCTGTTGCACGACATCGGCAAACTGGCCGTGCCCGAACATATCATCTCGAAGCCCGGACGGCTCACTCCGGAAGAGTTCGAGAAGATGAAAATCCACACCCTGGTCGGCGCCGAAATTCTCGAGCGTGTACGGTTCCCTTATCCGGTGGTGCCAATCGTACGGGCTCACCACGAAAAATGGGACGGCACGGGCTATCCGATGGGCCTCAAAGGAGCCGAGATTCCCGTCGGGGCGCGCATTCTGAGCGCCGTCGACTATCTCGACGCACTCGCTTCCGACCGGCAATATCGCCGCGCCCTGCCGCTACGCGAGGTCATGCAGAAACTGGTTGGGGAATCGGGCAAGTCGTTTGATCCGAAAGTCGTCGAGATTCTGCAGCGTCGTTACCAGCAGCTGGAGCGAATGGCGATCGCCAAATCGGCAGAGGACCCCAATGCTCCGCTCTCGCTGGCCATCAAGATTGAGCGCGGTCTCGAGCCCGCCGCCGGATTCGAGAGCACCACTGCGCAAGACTACGCTGGAAAAGAAACGACCTTCCTGGTGTCGATTGCCGCGGCGCGGCAGGAAGCGCAATCACTGTTCGAACTCAGCCAGGATCTGGGCGCATCGCTGTCTTTAGGCGAAACGCTCTCGGTATTCTCGGTCAAGCTGAAGCCTATGGTGCCTTACGACGCCATCGCGATTTACATCATGCGCGACGATGCCCTGGTGCCTGAGTTTGTGAACGGTGACAACTATCGCCTGTTCTCGTCGCTGCGGATTCCGCTGGGACAAGGACTCTCGGGATGGGTGGCGCAGAACCGAAAACCGATCATCAACGGCAATCCATCGGTCGAGCCCGGATATCTGAATGACCCTTCGAAGTTCAGCACGCTGTCGTCTGCGCTGGCAGTGCCGCTTGAAGGCGTCTCTGGCGTCATTGGGGTTCTCGCGCTCTACCGCGCCGACCGCGATTCCTTCACTACCGATCACCTGCGCATTCTGCTGGCGGTGAGCAGCAAGATGGCGCTCTCGATTGAGAACGCGCTGAAATATCAGCAGGCCGAGAGTTCCGCGACTACCGACTATCTGACCGGACTTCCCAACGCGCGCTCGCTCTTCCTGCAACTCGACCGCGAACTGGCGCGCTGCAAGCGCGACAACACTTCGCTCACCGTCATGGTTTCCGACATGGACGGCTTCAAGCAGGTGAACGATCGCTTCGGCCACCTGGAGGGGAACCGCGTGCTGCGGCTGTTTGCGCAGGCGCTCAAAGACAGTTGCCGCGAGTACGACTATGTCGCGCGCATGGGCGGCGATGAGTTCGTGGTCATCGCGCCCGGCCTGGCTTCCGACGGTGCGAGCAAGAAGGCCGACCAGATGCGCACTCTCGCCCGGCAGGCCGGAGCCGAAGTCTGCGGCGAAGAAATTCTCTCCCTCAGCGTGGGACGCGCCGTCTTTCCCGAAGACGGCGAGGACGCCGAGCATCTGCTAGCCGAGTCCGACCGCCGCATGTATGTGGAAAAACAGAAGCAGCTTTCCTACAAGGATCGCCGCCTGCACCCCCGGCTCAAGTGCCGCGTGACTATCGAACTGCAGGCCGAGGCCGGAAGCGCGCCCGTATTCGCCAATCTCACCGACATCAGCATGGGGGGCTGCTATCTGGAGACCAGTTCGATTCTGTCTCCGAGTACCAAGATCAAGCTGGGATTCTCCATGGAAGACGGCACGCTGACCCATGAAGGCGTGGTGATCCGGCTCGACCCCGGCTCCGGGGTCGCGGTGCAGTTCCGCGAAGCGAACCGCGAGGGCCGCGAGCGCATGATCAAAATTCTTGAAGTCGTACAGAAGACGAACGCTTACTACAACAATCGCTACTTTGAGAACATGCTGAAGCGGTGAGAGCGCACTTTCCAGCGTTCCGCGTTCTCAACTGTAATCGTGCGGGATGGTCTTAGCGTTCAGCCGATTGCTGAATCGCTTAGGCAGGAAAATCCCAGCCTTCTTCTTTCATTTTCTTATTGGACCAGCGCTGCAGGTGCTCGAACAGGGCGGGCTCAATCACGACGAAGCGGATGCCGACGCGGCCTTCGTCTCCGATCCACATGAGGCGGGCTTTGGCTTGAAACATGACGTCGCTTTCAGGCAAAAGGAAGCTCACGTCGAGCAGCCCGGAGAAACGCAGAGGCTCCTTCAAACCGTCGAGGCCCATCCCGCCGGTGCTTAGGTTGACTCCCTGCACGCAGGTCTCGTCGCCTCGCGCATTCTTGACCGTGACCTGAATCTGCACCCGGGCGCGGAAAAATTTCTGCTGTTCGGTGCTGATGAATCCGAGGGAGGCACCGCTCTCTCCCGCCGCAAAGTTGATGCTGTACTGCTTGAGCTTGCGGCTGAGTGTGCGCCGCGAGATGCCCAGCTGCTCGGCCGCCAGCGTGCGCTGCCCGCCGGTGCGTTCGAGCGCCTTGATGATCATCTGCTCTTCCATGCTGTCGAGATTGCTGACGGGCAGCGAAGCGGTCTGGCGCAGAGCTGCCGGCTCGCCGGTCAAGGCGGCGCTCAGTTTCGAGAAGTCGATCTCGGGTCCGGCGGATTCCATTGCGACCTTGGCGACCAGGTTGCGCAGCTCGCGAATGTTGCCCGGCCAGGCATGCGAAAGCAGAGCGGAAATCGCCTGCGGGGTGAAGTGCTTGCCCGGCGCCTTGAGGCGCAGAAAATGCTCGGCGAGCGCGACAATGTCTTCCGGACGTTCGCGCAGCGGCGGAACACGCAGCTGAAATTGGCCGAGGCGATGGAATAAATCCTGGCGGAAGCGGCCGTCCCGAACCGCAGCCTCGAGATCCTGGTTAGTGGCCGCGACGACTCGGACGTCCACTTTGATCTTGCGATGCCCTCCCAGCCGGTAAAAGGGCTGGCCGTCGAGCACGCGCAGCAGCTTGACCTGCGTGTGCAGTTGCAGTTCTCCGATTTCGTCGAGAAAGAGCGTGCCTCTATCGGCCAGTTCAAACAGACCGGGCTTCGAGGAGTCGGCGCCGCTGAACGCGCCTTTTTCGTATCCGAAAAGTTCGCTCTCGACGAGATTTTCCGGCAGCGCGGCGCAGTTGATGTCGACCCACGGACGGCCACGACGATTCGACGATTCATGGATGGTGCGTGCGATCAACTCCTTGCCGGTGCCGGTTTCGCCGGTGACCAGAACGGTTTCAGTGTGGCCTGCGACGCGATCCACCAGGCCGACGAATTTGTGCATGACTGGGCTGGCCAGAATAAATTGGGTGTCGTCGATCTTGCGCGCGGTCACTCCGGGAACAGGCGGCACTTTACCCGCCGAATCGGACTTTGACGCCGGCGTTGCGGGCTCGGCCGCGGGCACTACCGCGCACAGGATGGCCACCGGCTGCGATGCCAAATCCCGCATCAGCGTCGCCGACAACTGCACGCGCAATTTCTTTCCCGCGCTCGTGAGCAGAAGCAGAGTGTTTTGATATCCGGATGGCGCTGCGGCCCCGCTGAGGATTTCTTTCTGAAGCTGAGATGGATCAGGCCGGCTCGATGAGCCGTCGTTTGAAAACAGGGCCGAAAATTTGCGAGCCGGGATTTCACACGACGGACTGCCAAGCAGTCGCAGGAACTCCGAGTTGCAGGCTGTTATGTCTCCATCAAAATTCGCGGAGAAGACTGCCATCGCGCCCGACGGTTCCGTGGCGCCCGGCGAGGACGCCTCGCCGTCGGCGATTGGAGCCGGGTTATGCGGCGGTTTCTGGCCCGATTTGCTTTGTGTAGTCGGCATTGGGCGTTTGGGGATGATGTTGACACACACAGGCCGATTCCTCCGAGAAGCGTGGCCACAAGTGCATAACCAAGGTAACCAGCTACCGCAAATTTCCTGCGTTCAGCCGGATCGCAGCCAGAAGATCGACGCGCGCCGCTCCGTGAGTAAGTTACTTCAGTAAGCTACTGCCGGATTTGCCCATCCAATACGATCTAGGGCAGGCCTTGAGGGGAGCGGTGTGCCCACGGGCCGAGCCCGGACTCCTCCCAGCCCGCGCCGCATCCTCATGCCGTCCCTATGGATGCGCGAGGGCGCGACCGGGACAACGCATCGAGGCCCAAGAAGACCAACGCAGTTAAGGTGTGCATGAAACCAGCGCCGGACGGACTGTCGATCCAAGCCAAGGCCTTTGTCGGGATTACTGTATCCCTTGGGGTCGTAGTGCTGGGTTACTCGTCATGGCATTGGCATTCGCAAAATCTGACCCGATTCCTCTGTTACCTGGCAATCGCAATCCTCGCCTCCGGACTTAAAGTGCAATTGCCCGGCATCGACGGGACGATGTCGGTCAATTTCCTTTTCATCCTGCTGGGCGTGCTCGAACTAAGTCTTCCAGAAACCCTGTTTATCGGCTGCACCGCGAGTCTGGTGCAGTGCCTGTGGCCGAGCCGCAAACGGCTCTACCCGGTGAAGGTGCTGTTCAACGTGGCCGGTATGATGGCCAACGCTACCGCACTTACCTACCTCAGCTATCACTGGCTGCTGGCGCGATTTGCCGCGAACAAGCCGATTCTGCTGATGATCGCGGCCCTGGTGTTCTTCTTCGCTAACACGCTGCCGGTCTCGATCGTCATTGCGATGACCGAGGGCAAGTCAAGCCGCAAGGTCTGGTCGGAATGCTACTTCTGGTCGTTCCCTTATTACCTCGTCGGCGCCGCCGCGGTTGGGCTGGTGGGAATCATCAACCAGTCGGCGGGATGGCAAACTTCTCTGCTCGTGCTCCCGCTGATTTACTGGGTCTACCGCTCTTACCGGCAGTATCTGGGCCGGCTCGAGGATGAGAAGGAGCGGGTCGAAGTGGAGAAGCGACACGTGGAACAGATCGCTTCGCTCAACATGCGCACCATCGAGGCACTGGCGTTGGCGATTGAGGCGAAAGACCACACGACGCATACGCATCTGCAGCGTGTGCGCACTTACGCTGTGGAAGTGGCCAAAGACCTGAATCTGCCCGAGCCCGAAATCGAGGCGCTGCGCGCCGCCGCGCTCTTGCACGACATCGGAAAACTCGCCGTCCCCGAACAGATCATCAACAAACCGGGCAAGCTCACGCCGGAAGAATTCGAGAAGATGAAGGTGCACCCGCTGGTCGGCGCCGAGATTCTTGAGCGCGTTTCATTCCCGTATCCGGTCGCACCAATCGTGCGCTCACACCACGAACGGTGGGATGGATCGGGTTATCCCGAAGGTTTGGCCGGCGAGCAGATTCCGATGGGAGCCCGCATTCTGGCCGCAGTCGATTGTCTGGACGCGCTGGCCTCGCACCGCCAATACCGCCAGGCCTTGCCGCTCGCTGATGCCATGGCCCGATTGAGAGAACGCTCGGGAACATGGTTTGATCCGCGCGTAGTCGAAATCCTGGAGCGGCGCTATATCGAACTCGAAAGTCTGGCGCAGACAAAAGACGACACGGTGATTCCTCACAGTCTTTCGAAAACAGCGCGCGTCGAACGCGGCCTCGCGCCCGCGGCCGGATTCGAACGGTCGGAACCCGACAGCGCTCTGACCGACAACTCGGACTTCCTCTCGCTGATCGCCTCGGCGCGGCAGGAAGCGCAGACCATGTTCGAACTCAGTCAGGATCTGGGCGTTTCGCTGAGCCTCAGTGAGACCCTGTCTGTCCTCTCCATGCGGTTGCGCCGGATGATTCCTTACGATTCCATTGCCGTGTTCGTGAACCGCAACGGCTGGCTGCTGCCCGAACTGGTGAGCGGCGAAAATTTCAAGATGCTTTCGTCGCTGAAGATCCGCGTGGGCGAAGGACTCTGCGGCTGGGTCGCGGAAAACTGCAAGCCGATCGTCAACGGCAATCCCCAAGTGGAAGCCGGGTATGTCGTCGATCCGGGAAAGCACACGACGCTGCAGTCGGCGCTGGCCGTGCCGCTGGAAGGCTTGAATGGAGTGGTCGGAGTGCTGGCCATGTATCACTCCGGCCGCGACGCCTTCACGCCCGATCATTTACGAATTCTGCTGGCGGTCGCGTCCAAGGTCGCACTCTCGGTAGAGAACGCGCTCAAGTATCAGCAGGCCGAGAGTTCGGCGACCACCGACTTCCTTACCGGACTGCCCAACGCGCGCTCACTGTTCGTGCATCTGGCGCAGGAGGTCGCGCGCAGCCGGCGCATGAAAACGTCGTTGGCGGTGATGGTGTGCGACATCGACGGCTTCAAGCAGATCAACGATTCGTTCGGGCACGTCGAGGGCGACAAATTGCTACGCGAATTCAGCAACCGGCTGAAAGAAGCCTGCCGCGGATACGACTACGTGGCCCGCATGGGCGGAGACGAATTCGTGATCACCGCCCCTGGACTGACTCCGGAAGCGGCCGAAGAGAAAGCGGAGCGCTTCAACCAGGCGGCCATCGACGCCGGATGCCACGTCTGCGGGCGTGGCTTGATCACACTGAGCGTGGGCACGGCGTTCTGTCCGGAAGACGGATTTGACGTCGAGCGCCTCCTGGCCGAAGCCGACCGCCGCATGTATTCCATGAAACAGATTCACCATGCCGAAGTGGCGGCGCGCGAAGAAACTGGCGCGCGCGGCGCCTCGGTGAGCTAGTCATGCCCGCCCCAAACAAGCTCTCGCCACGCCAAACCGTGCTGGTCCGGAAAATCGCCCGGCATGGGCTCGCCCTGGTAGCTACGATTCTGCTGGGAGCTTTTCTTTCCGCAACTCTGGTGCGGCTGGCTCCGGGCTTTGACGTGGATGAAGCTCAGCTCGATCCGCGACTGAATGCCGACAGCATTCGCGCCCTGCGCGAAACCAGGCTGCAGCAAAACAATATCCTGCGTTTTTATTTTCATTCTCTGCAGCGCGCGGCGCGCGGCGATCTGGGGACTTCGATTTCCCTGGGACAGCCTGTGAGCACTCTGTTGCGCCAGCGCGTTCCGCTGACCCTTCGCCTGGTGGGAATTGGCCTGCTGCTGAGTTGGGCGGCAGCCATGGCTCTGGCGCTCAGCGCGGCCTGGCTGCGCCTGCAGGCGTACGACGCTTTGACCACCGTGATCAGCGGAGCGTTTCTTTGCATTCCCGCCGCAGTGCTGGCGCTGTTGTCCGTGCTATGGAACGTTCCCGGATCGCTGGCCGTCGGGTTGATCGTGTTTCCTCAGGTGTACCGGTACTCCCGCAACTTGCTGGCAAAGGCTTATTCCCTGCCGCACATCATTACCGCCCGGGCCAAGGGACTGAGCGAGCTGCGCATCCTGTTCTGGCATGTAGTTCCGGTGGCCGGACCGCAGTTACTCGCAGTCGCCGGAGTTTCCGTCAGTATCGCAGTGGGCGCGGCCATCCCGGTCGAAGCGCTTTGTGGTCTTGCCGGAGTCGGCCAGCTGGCGTGGCAGGCGGCTCTGGCCCGCGATCTGCCGTTGCTGATGAACATCACGATCCTGGTGACGCTGGTAACCTTGCTGGCCAATTCCGGGGCAGATGTAATCGGAACTATGCTCCGAGGCCAGCAGGCATGAAGCTGTGGCGCGTCAACACCTGGCGCAGGGTGGCGTGCGCGGTTTTGCTGGCCGTGATGGGTATGTCTCTGGCGGCGAACTGGATCGCTCCGGCGGGATATGCCGCGCAGGATCGGGATGCCATCGACTCAGCTCCGTCTCGCCAGCACTGGCTCGGCACTGACGACATTGGCCGCGACCGGTTCGCCCGTGTCCTTTATGGCACGCGGATTTCTCTGTTGCTCGCACCGGCGGCGGCTTTGCTCTCGACGCTGATGGCGGCGCTGATTGGCGGGCTATCCGGATATTTGGGCGGCTTCTGGGCGCAGGGCGCGATGGCGGTCACTGATCTGTTTCTGTCTCTGCCCTGGCTGTTCCTGCTGATCGCCGTTCGTGCGCTCATGCCGCTTAACGTTTCGCCTATATCTTCGGTGCTGGTGACGTTTCTGATCCTCGGCCTGCTGGGATGGACCAGCGCCGCACGTGTTTTATGCGCGACGGCCGGCACGCTGCGCGGCACTGATTTCGTCCGCCAGGCGCGAGCTTCGGGCGTTCGCGGCGGACGACTCTTTTGGGTGCACGTGCTGCCCAATCTGAAGCCGGTGTTGTATGCGCAATTCTGGATTTCGATTCCCGCGTTCATTTTGGCCGAGGCGAACCTGGGGATTCTCGGCCTGGGCGTCGCCGAGCCGATGCCTTCTTGGGGAAGTCTGCTGAAGGAATTAGAGGGGCTGATCTCAGTGGGCGAAGAACCCTGGAAGTTCGTTCCCTTGGCGTTATTGGTGGTCGTCGTAACCTCGTTTCAATTTGTGCTCTCGAAGCAGGAAGAGTTGGCCGCGTGAAACGCCAACCGGAAGGTTCGCAGTAATGGCAGTGATAAGCATGCGCAGAAAATCCGTCGCGAGTGCAATCCTCTATCTCGCAATCGCCCTCACGGTTTGCAGCCTGGGATTGGCCGGATCGGCCTCGGCCCAGGGCGGAGGCGAACTGCGCTTCTGCCTGCATTCTGAGCCCAAGACGTTTGATCCGTTGAAAGTGGAAGACGACGCTTCCGTGTCGATCCGCTATTTGACCGGTGGCGTACTGCTGCGGCTGAACCGTCAGACCCAGGCTCTGGAGCCGGAACTGGCGCAGTCGTGGAAAGTTTCGAAAGACGGTCGCCAGATCACGTTCAAGCTGCGCAGCGGAATTTCCTTTTCCGACGGCACGCCGTTTTCAGCCGAAGACGTGGCCTACACGGTGCAGCAGCTAATGGATCCGGCATTGCATTCGCCCACGGGTGACGCGTTCCGCTCCGGCCCCGGCAACGTCGAGAGCAAAATTATTTCTCCCACGCAGATCACGATTACATTTCCCGCGCCAGTCGCTGGGCTCGACCGGCAGTTTGATCAGGTCGCGATTCTTTCGGCGCACTCCCCGAAAAAAGAAATGGCGGTGCTGGGGCCATTCATGATGGCCGACTACAAACCCGGCGCAACCGTGCTGTTGAAGCGCAATCCGAATTACTGGAAGACCGATGCCCAGGGCCACAAACTGCCGTATCTCGACTCGGTCCGGCTCGACATTCAGCCCAACCACGATATCGAGATGCTGCGCTTCCGGCGCGGCGAGGTTGACCTGATCAACTCGCTCGACAGTGAATATTTCGACAAGCTCGCGGCAACATCTCCTCAACTCGTGCACGATGCCGGCCCGTCGCTCGACAGCGAGCAGATGTGGTTCAACCAGGTGGCCAAGGCTCCGCTGCCGCCATACAAGAAGGCGTGGTTCCGGTCGACGACTTTCCGGCGGGCAATCTCGCAATCGATCAATCGCGACGATTTGAGCCGGGTGGTATTTCGCGGACACGCGCGGCCCGCCGTTGGCCCGGTTTCGCCGGCCAACAAGTTCTGGTTCAACGCCAGGCTGAAGCCCGAATCGTATTCGCCGGAGTCCACCCTGAAAGCTCTGCAGGGCGACGGTTTCCGTTTGGAGAACGGGACACTGAAAGACAAAGATGGAAATGAAGTCGTGTTTTCCATCATCACTAATGCCGGCAACAAATATCGCGAGCGTATGGCCACGATGATTCAGGAAGACCTGCAGAAGATCGGCATTCACGTCAACGTGGTCACGCTCGACTTCCCTTCCCTGATCGAGCGCATGACGCAGACTTTCGACTACGAAGCGATTCTGCTGGGGCTGACCAACGTCGGGCTTGATCCCAGCGATCAGATGAACGTGTGGCTGAGTTCGTCGGAGAATCATCAGTGGAATCCGTCCGAAAAGACGCCGGAGACCGCATGGGAAGCGGAGATTGACCGGCTGATGCGGGCGCAGGCCTCCTCGGCCGACGCGAAGAAGCGCAAAGAGAGCTTCGACCGCGTGCAGGAGATCGTTTTCGAGCAGGCGCCATTCATTTATCTGGTGAACCGCAACGCGCTGTCGGCCGTGTCGGCTTCGGTGCACGGAGCAAGCCCGGTGGTTCTGGTTCCGCAGACCTACTGGAATGCGGATCAGCTCTGGGTGAAGTAAGGATTCTTGCCCCGGATTTGCCGGATTCGCGCCGATTTTAAAACCTTGGACCACAGAGGCCACTGAGGCACACAGAGACTGAGGCACACAGAGGATGAACGACGCTCCGCAATCCGGCGTGCTGTTGTCCGCACACGTTTCCGTGCGCTATGGGGATAAGCCCGCCGTGCTGCGCAACGTGGAGCTTGATATTCAGCGCGGAGAAGTGCTCGGACTGGTAGGGCAGAGCGGCTCCGGCAAGAGCACGCTGGCCATGGCGATTCTTGGCCTGCTAGACGGGAAGCGCGTCCGCGCCGAAGGCGCCATCGTATTTGAAGGGCGCGATCTGTTGACGCTTCGCGATTCGGAGCTTCGCCAACTTCGCGGCCGAAAGATCGCTCTGGTTCTGCAGAGCCCGCTGTCGTCATTGAATCCCGCACTGAAAATCCGCACCCAGCTGCGAGAAGCCTGGCGCGCCCACTCGACGGGCTCGAACAGCGACGAAAACGCCGCGATGACGATCCGCGCCGCACTCGAAAGCGTGAGCCTGCCCTCGGACGACGAATTTCTGCGGAAGTATCCGTCACAAATGAGCGTCGGCCAGGCCCAGCGCGTGCTGATTGCCATGGCCGTGATGCATCGCCCCGCGCTGCTGATCGCCGATGAAGCCACCAGCGCGCTCGACGTAATCACGCAGTCAGAAATTCTGGCGCTCTTCCGCTCGCTGAACCGCAGCACGGGGATGGCGATTCTTTACATCTCCCACGATCTCGCTTCGGTCGCCGGCATCTGCGACCGCATCGCGATTCTGCATCAGGGCGAAATTGTGGAGCTGGGCACAGCGCGGCAAGTCCTCACCGACCCTCAACACGAATACACGCGCCGCCTGATGGCGGCGATGCCACAAATGCCGCAGTTACAAAAAAGCGTGGCTGGCGCGGGGGCGCGGTAGGCGACACCGCCGCTTCCGCAACACTCCCGCCTCCCGGCCCAATCGCAGCCATCCGCATCAGTAACCCATTCGCTCAAACCGAAGTCACGAGCCAGACGCGGGACAGACTGTCCCACGCCCGCTTGTCTGGGACAGAGTGGCCCAATCCGGGGTTGCTGACACCAGGCAAGCCCCATTAGAAACAGCAACTTACAGGCTATCGATTGGCTGCCCCCGTGCAACACAGACCGCGGGTATCAACTCGATCTTTCCCCCCGACGAGAAAGAAGGGTGAGATTTTATGGTGCGAACTCAGAAATCGAACAAGCCCGCGGGACGCGGTGAGCGCCACAGCGCTAGCTGGGGCAAACGCTTGAGCCTCGGTTTGACTCTCGTGCTCGCGACCGCGATGGCGTTCGGACAGCCTCTGAACGGTCCCGCTCCCGCGGCGACCCGCGCGTCCTCTCGCATCGCTCCCGAACTGTCGGGACTGCTGGCGAAAGCCCATCAAGGATTGGCGAAGGGCGAGACGGTAAAGGTCATCGTGCAATACAAGCAGGTTCCCACGGCGGAGCACTACGCCAGGATGCAGAGCCGCGGCGGACTGCTGCATGCGAAGTTGCACATGATTAGGAGCGCGGCGTTTACGATCCCCGTCAGCGCCCTGCCCGCCCTGGAATCTGATCCTGAGATCTCGCAGGTGACCATCGACCATCCCATGCAGGTCATGGACGACACGACCGATGTCGCCACGGGCGTTCCTTCGGCATGGAGTTCCGGCTACACCGGCGCGGGCGTGGGAGTTGCCGTAATTGACAGCGGCATCAACGATAGCCATCCCGACCTGCGCAATGCGAATGGAACTTCGCGCGTGGTCTATCACCAGGATTTCACGGGAACCGCGACCACCAACTCCAGCGGCGGAAAATATGATCTTTACGGTCACGGCACACACGTTGCCGGCATCATTGGCGGCAACGGCTACCTCTCCGGCGGCGAATATGAGGGCGTAGCTCCCAACGTCAACCTCATCGATCTTCGCGCCCTTGATGTGAACGGCGTCGGCACTGACAGCGGCGTAATCGCAGCCATTCAAGCGGCTGTATCCTTGAAGAACACCTACAACATTCGCGTCATCAACCTGTCGCTGGGCCGTGGAATCTTCTCCAGCTACGCGCAGGATCCTCTCTGCCAGGCGGTGGAATCAGCCTGGAAGAGTGGAATCGTGGTCGTGGTGGCCGCCGGCAACTATGGC
Source organism: uncultured Acidobacteriaceae bacterium (assembly GCA_963739125.1). Classification (GTDB taxonomy): domain Bacteria; phylum Acidobacteriota; class Terriglobia; order Terriglobales; family Acidobacteriaceae; genus Sulfotelmatobacter. Next base: position 755,308 of record CAVTZD010000001.1, read on the forward strand.
CGACTGGCCGTGAACGGCAGCAATGGCTTTGGCACCATCACGGCGCCGGGCAACGATCCATACGTGCTCACGGTTGGTGCAACCAAGAGCAATGGATCGACGTCCGCCTCGGCTGAGACCGTCGCCAGCTACAGTTCGAAAGGGCCCACGACTTACGATCACGTAGTGAAGCCCGACATTATGGCGCCGGGCAACGATGTCGTCTCTCTCTCCGCTCCGGGAGCCACTCTAGAATCTGCGTATCCCGCCGAACTGGTGAATGGAACCGACGGCAATAACGACTACTTCAGTTTGAGCGGAACCAGCATGGCGACGCCCGCGGTCGCCGGCGCGGCAGCCCTGTTACTGCAAGAACAGAGCACGCTGACTCCGGACCAAGTGAAGGCACGGCTGATGCACTCGGCCTACAAGATGCAACTCACGTCTTCATCCGCATGGGTGCCCCATCTGTCGCAGACCTTCACCAACACTTACGATCTGTTCTCGGTAGGTTCGGGATTGCTTAACGTTCAAGCCGCGCTCACAGACACTGCTACGGCTCCGGCCACAGTGGGAGCAGCTCTTTCGCCTTCGGTAGTCTTCAACCCACAAACGGGCACGGTTTCGCTGGTCTACGGGAACGCGACGGTTGCCGGGACTTCTGTGGTCTGGGGCACCTCGGTGGTCTGGGGCACTTCGGTGGTTTGGGGTGGTACGGCAGTCAACGGCCTGTCGGTAGTGTGGGGCAACTTGCTTCCCTGGAATAACAGCCAGCTGAGCGCTTTCAGCGTGGTTTGGGGATCGGGCACGGGCACGGCGACAACCGCCCTCAGCGTGGTCTGGGGATCGACAGCAACGAGTGCCGATGCCGCGTTTTCCGACGCGGGTGACGATGAACAATAGCTAACCGTGTGAACCAAGGGAAGGGAGGAATCATGAACCACACACGGCGAATCAAGACGTTCATCGGCGCAATGATGCTGGCGGCGGCAATCACCGCAGGATACGCCACTGTCGAGAGCCACGCCCTGCACTCCTACTTCGCTCTGGCAATTCTGGCGCTGGCCGCGGTGACGTCGCGGATGAAAGTGAAGCTGCCGGGAATCAATGGCAACATGTCGGTTAACCTGCCATTCCTGCTCACGGCGGTTGTGAGTTTAAGCGCCGCCGAGGCCGTGGTGATCACCTGCGTATCAACCGTGGTGCAATGCTGGCCGCGGAAAAACTCGAAATTCAACCCTCAGCAGATGGCGTTCAACGTCAGCATGATGTCTTTCGCCAGCTGTCTGGCCTGCCTCATGTTCCACGCCGACTGGCTGCGCAAAATGCCCTGGAGTTCCAGTACCCTGGGCATGGCGCTGGCCACCGCCACGTTGTTCTTCGGACAAACGGCGCCGGTGGCTGCGATCGTAGCCGTGAGTGAAGGGAAAGCCGCCGGGCAGATCTGGTGGAGCCTGGCTCACCTTTCATTTCCCTACTACGTTGTCAGCGCTGGGGTGGGCGCGATGGTGCAAACCGTCAGCTCACACATCAACTGGGAACTCGCGCTGGCGGTGTTCCCTGTGATGTACGGCGTCCACCGTTCTTACCGTTTGTACTTTGGAAAGATGGCGGAGACTCCGCAAGTCCACAGCATGGCTCGGGCCGCCGGGGCGGGCGCATAGGCTGTAAAGCTGATTTCAGATTCCTTGGGGTGGTCTTGCGGCGAAATCCGCAGGACCACCCTTTGTTTTTGTCGAGCCACGCCGGGAACCGAAGGTAGAAGGGAGAATTCTCAACCACGAGGGACAAGAAAGATCACTAGGAGGTTGCGAAAAAAACTCGCGTTCCACCCACGTTTTGAAAGGGCGCGGCTTTCAGCCGCGCCGTAAGCCTCGCCAAACCAATGCCGGCTTTAGCCGCTGGGGTGCGCTGTGGGTAAGCAACTGAGTTTTTCCGCAACCTCCCAGGACTTCGCGACAAAGATTTCCTTCGTGTGACTTCGTGTCCTTCGTGGTTCTCGGTTTCGGACAGGGCATCAAAGTTGAGCTGTCTCAGCACTTGGGCAAGTCGCGTCCCATCATTTATGCTGAAATGTTCGGTGCGAGCCGCTGGCCAAACCTGTAACCGTGCAGACTGACGAAAATCTTCCACGACTCGGTTAAACGCCAAGAGCCAACAGCCAAGAGCTTCTTATGAAAACCGGCATCATCGGCCTGCCCCAGGTAGGCAAAACATCTCTGTTTCGCATTCTCACCAAGGCGCATCTTTCGGCCCAGGCCCACGCCAACCCGCGCGAGGCGCACATCGGCGTCGCCAAGGTTCCCGACGATCGCCTCGACCGCCTGGCCGCGCTCTACAGCCCGAAAAAACTGACGCACACCTCGGTCGAATATGTCGACGTTGGCGCCATTGGACAGGACGCCTTAAAAGAGACCGCCTACATCGGTCACCTGCGCCAGGTCGACGCGCTGGCCCACGTGGTGCGGGTTTTCGAAGACCCCGCTATCGCTCACGTCGGCGAAATCGATCCGCTGCGCGACATCAAGAATGTCGAATTCGATCTCATGGTCAGCGATCTGGGCCAGATTGAGAAGCGTCTGGAGCGCCTCGAAAAAGATCTCAAGAAGATGAAGACGCCCGACCTGGAAAAAGAATTCGAGCTGCTCAAGCGCGCCAACTCCCATCTCGGCGAAGAGAAGCCGCTGCGCGAAATGCAGATGACGGCGGAAGACAAAAAGCGCCTCCGCGGCTTCATGTTCCTGAGCGAGAAGCCGATTTTCTATGTCCTGAATATTGGCGAGTCGAGCGAACTGGGAAAAGAACTTGAAGAGGCCGTCGGCAAATACAAACTCAGGGAAATTGCAGCGCGCCCGAACGCCTCCGCCACGGCCATCTGCGGCAAAGTCGAGGCCGAACTCGCCGAGATGACTGACGCCGATGCTGCCGAATTCCTGTCGAGCTACGGCCTGAAAGAAAGCGGCCTGGTGCGACTGATTCGCACGACTTACCAACTGCTCGGCCTGATTTCATTCTTCACCGCCGGCGAAGACGAATGCCGCGCCTGGCAAGTCCCTGCCAACTCGCGGGCGCAGGAGGCAGCGGGCGCCATTCACTCCGATCTGGAAAAGCATTTCATTCGCGCGGAAACTATCCGCTGGGACCAGCTTCTCGAAGCCGGCTCGGAAGCCGACGCCCGGGCCAAAGGCACGCTGCGTCTTGAAGGCAAGGACTACATTGTGCAGGACGGCGACGTGATGCACATTCGGCATAGCGGGTAGCACCGAGTTGCAAGTACCGAGTACCGAGATTTGGTTGTAAGCTGGTCCCCGATGGCGCAGCATTACAAGGATCTCGTTGCTTGGCAGAAGGCGATGGATTTGGTCAACGCCGTCTACGATGCAACTGACGGATTTCCTAAGCGGGAGACGTATAGCTTGGCCGATCAAATGCGGCGTCGCGCCGCGGTCTCGATCCCGAGCAACATCGCAGAAGGGCAAGCACATTACAGCAATCGTGAGTTTCTACACTTTCTTCGTCATTCTCGCGGCTCGTTGGCGGAACTCGAGACCCAGGTGCTGATCGCCCAAGGACGCAACTACTTGTCCGAAACACAGGCGAAAGAACTCTTGAATCGGGTCGACGAAGTGAGCCGAATCCTGAGCGGCCTCATCAACTCGCTAAGGGAAAAGACGCTCTAGCGCTCTCGGTACTCGGTACTCAGTGCACGGTACTCAAACGCATGCACCCCATCGCAACCAGCATATTCCTCGGCCTGACCGCTGCCGCCGCCAACGCGTTTGGCGGCGCGATCATCGTGCAGCGACACTGGGAGCGCCGCTATCTCCGCTACTTCGTCGCCCTGGGCGCTGGATTCATGCTGGCCACAGCTCTGATCGAGATGGTTCCCGAGAGCCTCGAGCTGCAGGGAAAGAAAGCTGCGGTCCTCATCCTGTTGGGATATCTCGTCATTCATTTTTTCGAGCACACGCTTACACCACATTTTCACTTCGGCGAAGAAACCCACCGCGACGAGTTCCTTCACTCCCACAAAAGTTACTCCGTGCTCTTTGCACTCGTGATTCATACGTTCTTCGACGGCATCGCCATCGCGTCTGGATTTCTGGTTTCGAACTGGTTGGGCTGGCTGATTTTTCTTGCCGTGTTCCTGCATAAGATTCCGGAGGGCTTCACCGTCAGCTCGGTCATGCTGGCCAGCGGCCTCAGCCGCGGCCGGGCGTGGGGCGCATCCGTAGTTCTGGGAGCGTCAACTCTGGCGGGAGTTCTGACGATGGCATTCTTTCGTCATCACGTAGGAGCGGGCTTGCCGCTGGCGGCGGGAGTCACGATCTATGTCGCGGCGTCCGACCTGGTCCCCGAAGTCAACAAGGAACCGTCCATGAAAATGGCGCTGCTTGTTATTGTCGGAGCGGGACTGTTCTTTCTGCTTGATACATTATTCCGGGCGTGAAAGGTGTCGAGAACACTTGAACACACTCGGTACTCGGAACTAGGTACTCGGTACTGGCCTTCAGTCCACCGTGTGCTTCGCCGTATAGCCATCGCGGGCAACCACATCGATCTTCACGTCTTTGCCCTTCTGGTTTTTGACTTTCAGCGGACCGCCGTCGGGCGCAACGACCTCCACTTTCAGCTTGCGGTAGGTGCCGTCGAGCTTGGTATTCGTCGGACTGTACGCCAGCGTGTACTCGTGCCGGATGTCGTCGCCGATGTCGCGGAAAATCTCGGAAAACTCCGCCTGGAACCTCGGGAAATACGCTCGCCCGCCGGTCATCGCGGCAAAGGTACGCATTTCGTTATCGGCCTGCAGATAATCGATCTGCTTGATGCCGTAGCTCGCCATGCCATGAGTCATCCCAGTGCAGTGATTTACTTCGCAGTATTCACGCAGGTACCAGCCAATGCTGACCGGGAAGATCGTTACGTCTTTCGTGTCCTTGATCTTCTTGGTGATCTTATCCAGAGTCAGCTTGCTGAAGGTATCCACGCCCGTTGAAATCAGGATGACATATTTCTTTCCTTCCACCCGTTCCAGACGGTCGAGGGTATCGTAGAGCGCGTCGAATTCGTTGGTCTCGGCGAAACCCGGAATTCGCATTTGATTCAGCGCGCCGTATATCGCCCTTTTGTCTTGCGTAAAGTCGGTCAGAATGTGGGTTTGCATGTCGTAGTATTCAACGGCCACCCAGTCATCCTTCCTGAGCGTGCTGGCAAAGGCGTAGGACGCGTTCAGCGTGTCGACCAGGATCGGCCAACTGGTGGAGGCGAACTCGACCAGCAACACCGCGGTAATCGGCGCTTCCGAAACGTTGAACTTGCTCACCTTCTGCGGAACGCCATCTTCCAGCACGCGGAAATTATCCTGCTTGAGGCCGGGGATGAACTGGCCATCTTTCGTCGTAACCAGCACGTCGACGTTGACCAGGGGCACGTTCACTTTGAGCGAGTAGTCAGGGATATCCGCGACCCGGGCCGGTGGCGGCGGAGGCGGAGGGGGAGTGTCGTCGGCCTTCTTCTTCGGAATCGCGTACGGTCCTACATTGTCACCGGGACCGCCCGCGTCGGCGGGGGCGTCTTGCTTGGGCTTGCCGTCATCTTGTTGGGTCGAGGCTGGAGTTTGCGAGCTGTGGCTCTGCGGCGTCTGACTTTGCGTCTGGTCCTGCGCCCACATGCCGGGCCCGCTCGCCAGCAAGGCCAAACCACAGACCAGGGCCAACGGACCGTTCAGCAGCCCGGCCGAGAGTTTCGCCGGATTTTTCTCCCGACTATTTCGGTTCCAAACTGCGGTTGTGTGCTTAGACAATGCCTGCTTCGACAATCTGTGCTTTGACATAGAGAAACCCCGGAAACACCGCCCTGTGCTAGTATAGACGCACGGATTCGTGATTGGGATGTTTTGGCCGTCCTGCTCCTCCCTCCTGGCAACAACTTACCGTCCCGCCGAATCTAGGTTAGTAGAATCAACGTAATGAGTTTTGGCATAGAGAGTTTTGGTTGGCGACTCTCGGGGTTCTCGATGAGAAAAGCAGCTTCCGCGTTGTTTGTCTTCGCTGTGTGCCTGTCCACGTTTCTGATCGCCCAAATCCCGCAACCGCCGCAGACCATTCCCGTCAGCGAAATTCACGCCGGCATGCGCGGCGTAGCTTACACGGTCTTCCAGGGCGTGAAACCGGAGCCGATGGACGTGGAAGTTCTCGGCGTCCTGCACAACGTGAACGGGCCGAAGGGCGACATTATTCTGATCCGCCTGCACGGCGAGAAAGTGGAATACACCGGCGTTGTTGCCGGCATGAGCGGAAGCCCGGTCTATCTCGACGGCAAACTCGCTGGCGCCCTGGCGTTCCGCATCGGCGAATTCTCCAAGGAACCGATCGCCGGCGTTACCCCGATCGCCGACATGCTTGAGATCAATGCTCTCGACAAGTCGCCGTCGGAAGAAGCCGCGGCGACCAAGCCAGTTGTATCGGAAGCGGCGGGAAAAACCGCCGCGCCCGGCGATGCCGTCGCCATTCCAGACTCGACGACGAGTGGATCGAGCAACGATTTCGTAAATTACCTGAAGCCCATCGACACGCCGCTCGTGTTTAATGGATTCTCCGAAGATGCCGTGCGGCTGTTCGCTCCGGATTTCGCTTCCGCAGGCATCGTTCCCGTGATGGGCGTTGGCTCGGTCAGCAACGACAAGCAGCCCGAACCGCTCGAACCCGGCTCGGCCGTCAGCGCCGTTCTCGTCCGCGGCGATATGGATATCGCTGCCACCTGCACCGTGACTTATATCGATCCGCAGCGCCTTCTGGCGTGCGGGCATCCCCTGCTGCAGTTCGGTTCCGTCGACCTGCCCATGGACAAGGCCGAAGTGCTGGCCACGCTGCCTTCGCCGCTCAACGCTTTCAAGATCGTCAACACCACCGAGCAGGCCGGAGTCTTCGTGCAAGATCGCCACACTGGCATTCTCGGCGTCTTCAACAAGCAGCCCGAGATGATTCCGGTCACGCTCACCATCAGCAGCAGCGGCGGAGCGCTGAAGAAAGAGTTTCACTACGAAGTACTGAACAATGCGCGGCTGAGCCCGGTCGCGATCATGGCCACCGTATTTAACGCGCTGCATGGCGTGAACGAGTACGGCGAAGAAATCACTTACCGGCTGAGCGGCAGCATCGGAGTGAAAGGATTTCCCGAAGTCGCGCTCAAGAATATGTTTGCCCCTGCGGAAAATGGCCAACCCGCCGCCATGACCGCCGCGCTGTCGCTCGGCGAGCGTTTCGGACGCATCTACGACAATCCTTACAACGCTCCCGCGGTGAAGAGCGTGAAGCTCGATTTCGATCTGGTTCGCGAACGGCGCTGGGCGCGGCTCGAAAGCGCACGCACCGACGTGACCGAAGCGCGTCCCGGTGACGAGATCATGGTGGAAACCGTGCTTGCTCCCTATCGCGGCGAGCGCGTGGTCCGCCAAATACCAGTGAAGATTCCGACCTCAGCCAGCAAAGGAACGTTGCGCATCCTGGTCAGCGACGGCGAAACGCTCGACCGCATGGGCCGCACCAATCCCGCGTTCGGCCGCAAGCTTGACCTGGCTTCGACCATCGCGCTGCTCAACAAAGAGCACTCCAACAACCGCCTCTATGTTTCTCTGTTAGAAGCGGACCCCGAGGCCCGCGTCGCCGACAAAGTCATGCCCACGCTGCCGCTTTCGATCATGAATGTGATGGATGGAATGCGCGGCAACCAGGAAATGATCGTCAGCGGAGAATCCAACGTGGATGAGACGTCAACGCCGCCGCTGGATTACGTGGTGAGTGGCGCGCAACTGCTGACGGTCACGGTGAAATAATCTGTCAAGGTCATGTGGCGCGGGCACTCCTGCCCGCGAACTCTAACCACGACCTCACGGTCAATCCCATTCCGGAACCGCCGCCAGAACAATTCCTCAAAAGCTGGGAAATAGATTCCCCTCCGCTCTTACCATCAATGCGGATGTGCGTCCCATGCCCGCCGCAACCTTTCGTCGCTACGAATACCGTCGCCGCCTGCCTCATTATCAGAAAGACGATCGCCCTCTCTTCGTGACCTTCCGTACATTGCTTAACATCGTGCTTTCACCTGGGGCCCGGACGCTCGCCCTGCAGCACTGCCTCCACGACAATGGCAAGACGATCCGTCTTCACGCCGCCGTTATCATGCCGGATCATGCGCACTTGCTATTCACGGCCTTGCGAGATCAAGATGGCTGGACTTTCGCGCTCCCTGAAATCCTGCGAGCGATCAAAGGCTGTTCGGCTCGCAGCATAAACAAACTGAGAGGAACGACCGGCCCAGTATGGCAGGACGAATCCTTTGACCACGTTCTTCGCGGAGACGAGAGTCTGCGGGAAACCGTAGAATACATCCGCCACAATCCTGTCAGAAAAGGGCTAGTGGAAAAGCCAGAAGAGTATCGGTGGCTCTGGATTGAAGAGTGTGGCGCGGGCACTCCTGCCCGCGAACTCTAACCACAAGCACATTCCGGCCGCGATTCGGAAAGCCGCTCCCTGTCCGCTGCCGGCATTTCGCGGGCGGGAGTGCCCGCGCCACACAGGGACTACTCCTCTTCGTTCTCGCCCATCTGCTGCGTCAAATACCGCTCGTAGCCGAGTTCCTTGATCAGGTGCATCTGCGCTTCCAGAAAGTCGACGTGACCTTCCTCGTCCTTGAGCAGGGTTACGAACAGGTCGCGCGAGCCGTTGTCGCCCTCTTTGGTGGCGATGGCGACGGCATTGTTATATTGCTTCACCGCACCCACCTCGAGCGCCAGATCGCTTTCGAGCATCCCTTTCACCGTGCCGCCAACCGTCAACTCCAGCGGTTGCATTGACGGGCTGCCATCCAGAAACAAGATCCTCTCGATCAGCACTTCGGCGTGCTTCATCTCGCCGATGGATTGTTTCTTGATGAATACGGAGAGCTTGTGATATCCCCAGTTCTCACACATTTCCGCGTGCAGAAAATACTGGTTGATCGCAGTCAGCTCTTCGCGCAGTGCCTTATTGAGTTCAGCTAAAACTCTAGGATTACCTTTCATGGCGCCTGAGAGTATCGCAGGAATGCTAAGTGAGAGCAATGGGAAAGCGGTGGTGAATGGTCTTCTTGATGAGAGGGTTTTCCTTCATGAAATGTTATTACCGCAATAGCTTCCCGTTTCGGGAACCGATTCACTGGGATTCGCGTGCAAAGCACGCTCCCTACCCCAACGCGGCGTCCAGTATCTTGAGCAACGCGGCCCGCGTGAAGGGTTTTTCCAACAGGCGAATGCCGCCTTCGGCGCCCGCACTGATAGCCAGGTCCCCGGTGTATCCCGACATGTAGACCACTTTCATCGTGGGATGAGTCTCAATCAGCCGCAGTACCAGCTCCGGCCCGCTCATTCCCTTCATGACCACATCGGTGAGAATGACGTCAACGCCAACTGGTTCGGAGCCAAGCAGTTTCAACGCCGCGGCGCCATCTTCGGCCTCAAGAACTTTGTAGCCGTGCTCTTCGAGCATCTTCCGGGTCAGGCGGCGCATGATGGTGTCGTCTTCGGCCAGCAGGATTGTTGTTCCCTCGCGACGCGCCGGCAGGGTCTGGGCCTGTACTTCAGACGCAGGCCCCAGCTTGTGATCGGCTGACGGCAGATAGATCTTGAACGTGGTCCCATGCCCCGGTTCGCTGTAAACCCAGATGTGGCCGCCGGCCTGCGTGACGATGCCGTACACGGTCGCCAGCCCGAGTCCGCTCCCCTTGCCTGTTTCCTTGGTCGTGAAGAATGGCTCGAAGATGCGCGATTGCGTTGCCTCGTCCATGCCGAGGCCGTTATCGCTGATGGCCAGCATGACGTAGCGCCCCGCCGCCATCGTAGACCGTTCCCCGAAAAATGATTCGTCGAAGTCATACACGCTGGTCTCGATCGTCAGCTTTCCGCCCTGTGGCATGGCGTCGTGCGCGTTCACCGCCAGATTGACGATGATCTGATCCAGCTGTCCCGGGTCAACCTGCACGATCGCTGACTGCGTCCTCGGCAGCAGCACAATCTCGACATCGTCGCCCATGAGCGGACGCAGCAGCTTGAGCATCTCTCTTAGCCGCTCGTTCACATCCAGCACTTGCGGCTGTGCCGGCTGTTTGCGGCTGAAGGCCAGCAGTTGCCGCGTTAGCGCTGCACCGCGCTTCGCCGCCTCCTGAATGTTGTCGAGGTATTCCACGCTCTCCGCATCCACGCGGTTACGCAGCAGTTCCGAGCAAGCCGTAACAATCGCGAGGAGATTATTGAAGTCGTGCGCCACTCCGCCCGCCAGCCGCCCCACCGCCTCCATTTTCTGCGACTGCCGCAGCTGGTCTTCCGTCTTTTTCTGCGCTGTAATGTCTCGCGCGATCGCCGACGCCCCGACGACGCGCCCCTCGGTATCGAGAATCGGAGAGATCGCCACCGACACGTTGAGCCGCCGCCCGTCTTTCGTGAGCCGCACCGACTCGAAGTACTCAACCCGTTCGCCGCGACGGATTCCTTCCAGAATCGACGGAATTTCATCGGCGCGGTCTGGTGGACAGAGCACGGTGATCGACCGCCCGATCATCTCCTGCGCCGTATAGCCGTACATCTGCTCCGCGCCTTTATTCCAGTGCGTGATGATGCCGTCGAGGTTCTTGCCGATGATCGAGTCCTGCGAGGAGTCGACGATCAGCGCCAGCCGGTTTTGCGAATCGCGCAGTTCGCGGCTTTTTCGCCGGTCGAGTTCTTCATTCACGCGCCGCAGTTCTTCTTCAATGCGCTTGCGGTCGCTGATGTCGCGGATCACGCTCAGCACAATCGTGCCATCCCCGGTGGCAACCGGGCTGAGGCTGATCTCGACCGGAAATTCCGAACCGTCGCGGCGTCGTCCATAAAGATCGAGGCCAGATCCCATGCGGCGAATCTTGGGTTCCTGGTGGAAGTGCTCGCGATGATGATGGTGCTGCGGCCTCTGCCGCTCCGGCACCAGCATCTCGACTTTCTGACCAATCAACTCGTCGCGGGTGTAAGCGAACAGCGTCTCGGTCTGCGAATTAACCTGGATGATGACGCCCTGCTGGTTCACGGCGGCAACCGCGTCAGGAATCGCTTCCAGAATGGGGGAGGCCAGCAGCGTCTCGGCCACAGTCTTAGGCGCGGTCGCCTTTTGGTGGATGAGGTCTGGGTGGTTCATACTCGCACCAGGCACAGCAATTCCGAATCATATACCCCTGGCGCGGGCGGCGGCTTGGGCAGCGTCCCAACATTGTCACACCCGACTTTGTCATCCTGAGCAAAGCGAAGGACCTCTGCAACCCGCCTGCAGCAAGGCGTTGCCGGCAAACTACATAGGTCCTTCGCTCTGCTCAGGATTACACGTTGGTTAGACAGTTTGCGAATTAGGCGGGATGTTTACCACGAGCAAAACAGTCCCTTTTCCATGTGCCGGAACCCATGCGTGGCCACGACCGCAATCAGCATCTGCATCCCGTTGTATCCCGCATGCACGAGAAAGCTGGCGCCCACGGATTTCGTTGCCGCCCGCACTATGCCGCACACCACGCCAACCATGAAGATCACCAGCGCGGCTCCCCACGCCCAACCGTACTGCGGCAAATGAATCAGCCCGAAGGGCAGCGCCGTTAGAATGATCCCCCAGGCCACGCCCATGCGCCGCGCCAGCACCGGATACAGGAACCCACGAAAGAAAAGCTCCTCCATCAGCGGCCCGACCGTGATGGCGATGATTGAGAGCAGGTAAGCATCGCGCGGGCGATCGAACAAATGCTCGAAAGGCGTATCTTTGGGCATGGGCAGCAGGTTTTGCAGCAGGCCGAGCACGACCAGCATCACCGCGCCCAGCGCCAGCATCTTCCACACCGCCCGCGGCCAGTTCCAGCGGATCGCCGGCCAGAACGGCACGTGGTACTTGCCCTCGACCAGAGCGATCATGAAGCCGGCCACCGCTGCGTAAATTAGAAACTGCGAGAACAGCAGCAGGATTGGCTTCTGCGCCACGTCGCCCAGGCTCTCATGCGGATAGCGAAGCCAGTGCGCCGCGACCACAACTCCAAACTGCAACACCACCATGGTCACAAATGTCAGCGCCGCAATTAGCAACACATCCCACCCGTTCCACACGGGATTCTCGTCGGGCGGTGGCGGGAGCGGAGCAAAACTCGGAGGCGTGACTGTGCCCGGTCCGAACGGATCGGTCGGCACCGGCGCTGGCGCCTCGGTACTAACCGGCGCCGGCTGCTCAAACTGCGGATTGGCGGGTGAGGACAAAATGGCTTTCTCTAGATCAGCGAGCTACAGCGGATTTCAAGCAAGTTTAACTGGATACTCGGTACCGGGTACTGGATACTTCTTCCCAAAATACCCCGCCAGCGCCTGGCCCGTATACGACTTCTTCACTCGCGCCACTTGCTCCGGCGTGCCCTGCGCCACGAGGCGTCCACCTTCTTCGCCGCCCTCGGGACCGAGATCGATAATCCAATCTGCGTTGCGGATCACATCCAGGTTGTGCTCGATGATGATAATCGAGTTCCCCAGGTCCGTGAGTCGGTGCAGCACGTCGAGCAGTTTCTTGACGTCCTCGAAGTGCAGCCCCGTGGTCGGCTCGTCGAGCAGGTAAAGCGTTTTGCCCGTCTGCCGCTTGCTCAGTTCGCGCGCCAGCTTGATGCGCTGCGCTTCGCCGCCAGAGAGGGTCACCGCCGACTGGCCAAGGTGAATGTAACCCAGGCCCACGTCGACCAGCGTCTGCAACTTCTGCTTCACCTGCGGAATGTTTTCGAGAATCGGCAGCGCATCCGCGACCGGCATTTCGAGCAGGTCGGCAATCGAGTATCCGCTGTACTTCACCGCCAGCGTTTCCGAGTTGTAGCGCCGCCCGCCGCAGACTTCGCACAGCACGTACACATCGGGCAGAAAGTTCATTTCGATGCGCCGCTGCCCTTCGCCCTGGCAGGCTTCGCAGCGCCCGCCGGAAACGTTGAACGAAAATCGTCCCGCCTTGTAGCCGCGCTCGCGCGACTCTGGCAGCATGGCGTAGAGATCGCGAATCGCGGTGAAGACTCCCGTATACGTTGCCGGATTCGACCGCGGCGTGCGCCCGATCGGCGACTGATCGATGCGAATGACTTTATCGATGTGCTCGGCTCCCGAAATCGCCTTATGCTCGCCCGCTTTTTCGCGCGAGCGGTAAAGTTGTCGTGCCAGCGCGCGATACAGAATGTCATTCACCAGCGTCGACTTACCCGATCCGGAAACTCCCGTCACTACGGTCATGACGCCCAGAGGAAACGTGACATCGAGATTCTTGAGATTATTTTCTCTCGCGCCCAGAATCGTCAGCGCCGCGCCGTTGGCCTGCCGTCGCTCGGGCCTCATGGCAATCGACGTCCGCCCCGAGATATACGCCCCCGTCAGCGAATTCGGCTCGCGCATGATCTCTTCCGGAGTGCCATGAGCAACCAGCGCGCCACCATGCCGCCCGGCTCCCGGCCCAAGATCGACTACGTAATCCGCCCGCCGGATCGTTTCTTCATCGTGCTCGACCACGAGCACGGTGTTGCCCAGATCGCGAAGATTCTCCAGCGCGTTCAGCAACCTGCCATTATCTCGGTGGTGGAGTCCGATCGACGGCTCATCCAGCACATACAGCACGCCGCGCAGCTTCGACCCAATCTGCGTGGCCAGGCGAATACGCTGACCCTCGCCGCCCGACAATGTCGCCGCCGAACGATCGAGAGATATATATCCCAATCCCACCGCATTCAAGAACTGCAATCGCTCCACGATTTCATGCATCACGCGCCCGGCAATGGTCGCGTCGCGACCCGCGAGTTTGATGCCCTGGGCTACTTTCAAAGCTCTCTCCACCGGCATCGCCGTGAACTCGCCCAGCGACATCCCATTCACCTTGACCGCGAGACTCTCCGGCCGCAGCCGCTTCCCGTGACACGCCGGACACTCCGTCGCCGACATGTGATCCATCAGCCAGTCGCGATAGCCTTCCGAAGTCGACTCCTCCAGATTCTGTTTCAGATACCCGAAGATGCCGTGGAATCCAGTCCTGCCGCCGCGCCCCGGCTCGCCATTGAGCAAAAAGTCCTGCGTCTTTTCCGGAAACTTTTCGAACGGCGTGGAAAGATCGATCCCATACGCCGCGGCCACAATCTGCAACTGATGAATCAGATTCTGCGACGCCGATCCCGGCCCCAGCCCGCCTTCGAGCAGCGGCTTCGACCAGTCGCTGATCACCTTCGCCGGATCGAAATCGTACTTGCTGCCCAGCCCGTGACACTCCGGACACGCCCCATACAGGCTATTGAACGAAAACGACCGCGGCTCCAGCTGGGGCACGTTGATGCCGCAATCCGGACAAGCCAGCTTTTCCGAATACAGAGTTTCCTCGCCGTTCACCACCGCCACCTGCACCAGCCCGCCCGCCAGCTTCATAGCCAACCCCACCGACATTTCCAGGCGATGCTCGATTCCTGGCTTCACCAGCAGGCGGTCGATTACGACTTCAATCGTATGATTTTTCCGCTTGTCAAGATTGATGGGGATCTCGTCATCGAGGCCGACCAGTTCGCCGTCGATCCGCGCGCGCGTGTAGCCGTGCTTGACCAGCGTCTCCATCTCTTTCTTGAACTCGCCCTTGCGCCCGCGGACAATCGGTGCCATCACCATGACGCGATCCTCGGGACTCAGCGCCATTACGCGCTGCACGATCTGGTCAGCCGACTGGCGGCTGATGGCCCGCCCGCATTTGGGACAGTGCGGCGCGCCGATAGAAGCGTATAAAAGGCGAAGATAATCGTAGATTTCGGTAATGGTCCCCACGGTCGAGCGCGGGCTGCGGCTGGTGGTTTTCTGTTCGATTGAAATCGACGGGCTAAGTCCATCAATTGCATCAACATCCGGACGTTCCATCTGGTCCAGAAACTGCCGCGCGTAGGCCGACAGCGTCTCCACGTAACGGCGCTGCCCTTCGGCATAAATCGTGTCAAACGCCAGCGACGACTTGCCCGATCCGCTCAGGCCGGTCACCACGGTCAGCGTGTTCCGCGGGATCTCTACGTCGATGTTCTTGAGATTGTGCTGCCGGGCGCCCCGGACCGAAATCTTGGTAATCGCCATTGGTTCACTTGTCTTAAAATCCGGGCCGGATTTCCCTTCCGTAACGTCGACAGGGCCACAGAATTGTCTGAAAGTAGGTATGCACAGCTCTACTCCGTATCTTAGTCGTCACTAGCGCAGTGCGTCAACGCAGGTAGATTTGAAGCCGGTCGTTGGTCGTTGGTCGCAGGCGTTATGCGATCTCGAATCGGAGTTGCCAAGGGCCAACGACGAACGACGATTCACAGACTTTACAGATAGAAGGATTCTCGACCGTGATCTCGCTTTTTATGCCCGTCGTTCTCTTCATTACCGTCGTCGCGTCCGTCAGCTTCGGAGTTCTCGCCGCTTACGCTGTCGTCTTCGGAATTCTCTCCACCTTCGGCCGTTCCAGCCGCCCAGAATCGTCTCGCCCACGCCTGGTCTTAGTGCCTACGCAGAACCACGCCAGCGGCGACTGACCGCGCCACGCGCGGCGCACTCACCGAAGACTCTCCGGGAAAAACCTCAGCTATCTTTGCGGTAGAGCAGATTGCGCATAGCCTGCCGGCGCGCTTCGTTCGCTTCCTTCTGGCTCTTGCGTTCGTCAGCGTCCATGCCGCGTTTTGCCGCAGGCGCGGCAGACTCCGGCTCGCTACATTCCGGGCAACGGTTGGCAAAGCCGGGCTTATCCGGCTTCAACTCGAACTCCTCGCCACACACGGCGCAGATTTTGATGGGAAATGGCACCCAATAATTATCCTACAAACCGCAAGTCATTTCCCCACTGGAGGTGGCCGGCAGTGGCTCAATTTGAACTTGCCCATTTGCGGGTTCATCGACCGATCTCATCCCGCAGGAGCGCGCCCAGCGCTCCGAAGGGACCGTATGAGACCCGACATCGCTTCTGCCGGTGCGAGGAGCACCTGACCGCATGAAGCGAACGCACTCTCGTCCACGGCATCGACTGCGTCGGCCGACATAAGGTCCCTCGCCCGGCTGTCGCCGCGCTCAGGATGACATCAGGCGGGAACCATTGCGCTCGAAGCTGCGTAATCACAACTATGCGCCCGCATATCCTCCGCGTCATCCTAGGGCTGACCCTCGCAGCAACAGCGTCAGCCACCCCGCCCCGCGCCGCAGACCAGACGGATGAACAAATAGTCGCCGTCCTCGCCAGCCATCAATTCAACTTGAATAACGAGGGTCTAAAAAACGATGGCCGCGCCTTTCTGCTCCATGAAGCCGCCAGCAACGACTTTTTCCTTCTCGGCGAACTGCACGGGGACAACGAGATCCCGGCGCTTCTTCGAGCGCTCTGGCCGGAAATGTGGAAGCTGGGATACCGGCATGTTGCGGCCGAGGTCAGTCCATGGGCGGCTCACCAGCTTGAATTCGCGCCCACCGGAAAAGGTCCTGACATTCGCGGTCTCTGGACCAAGCAAGAGGCAGCGGATGTTCATGCTCCCGCCGGACCAGGGACGGATGTTCTCTGGGGGTGCGACATGGAAGAGATACAGCCGGAGTTTCTCATCCGCGAATTAGCCGCTCTGAATCCCGGCGACATTACCCTCAACAAGATGAAGGAACTCACGAAAGACGGATACAACCGGAAAATGGCGCCCGCGCTGCTCGACCTGCTCCGGACAAGCCCACGGAAATCGGATGAAACGGTCAACGATCTCTCCCTTCGCGAAAGTCTTCTCGCCACTCTGCAGATCGAATCTGATCGCCTCACTCCAGACACGAAAATGGTTGCGCAAAACGAGCGCGAGCGACTGATGAAGCAGCAATTCCTGGCACATTTCCGGCAAAGCTCGAGCGCGGGGCCTCGATCGAAGGTGCTCCTGCGCTTCGGGCGCAATCATCTGCACCGCGGTTATGATGCCCGCGGCATTTCGACGCTGGGTAATTTCATCGCGGAGTTCGCCGTTGCCGAGGGCGGCAAGGCGTTTAACGTGGGGGCTTTCGGCGCCGGGGGCAAGGCTTCGCTCTTGGGAGATACGTGGGACGCCGACGAACGCGCGGACGAACCGGCATTCGCTCTCTTGGCCGACAAGGCTCGGTACCCGGTCACGCTGTTCGATCTCCGGCCACTGCGCGCCCTGCTGCACCAGATCCCGCAAGAAGAACGTACCGCGCTGCAGAACAATCTGATTTATTGGGCCGACTCATACGATGCCTTGATCTGCTACAAGACCGTGACGCCACGTGGTCCCTGAACGCCAACCGATACGTTCTTATGATGGAGTCTACAGTGCAACCTCTGATTTTCACTTCATGGAGAGCAGTCTCTACCCACAGCTTTGACCGGAGTCGTGAGTTCCCGTTAGGATTCCCTCCCATGAACAAAACCAGGCCAGATCAGCGAGAGAATGAACTCCTGTTGAAGCCACGCGACGCGTCGCTCCGACTCGGGATCAGTGTCCCGACCATCAAGCAGTGGATTTACAAACGCAAGCTGCGCACCATAAAGACCCCCGGAGGCCATCACCTGATTCCCCAGAGCGAGATCGATCGCCTGCTCTTTCGAACCCGAGGAAAAACGGAGGGAGAGCGAACGCAAGCCATGCGCCGCGTCAGCGGGCGCAATCAACTGGTGGGACGCATCGATCAGGTCCGCATCAGCGGCCTGATGGCGGAAGTGAAGATCTCCATCGGAGAGCAGCAGATCACGTCCATCATCACCGCAACCTCGGCCCGCGAAATGCACTTGAAGCCCGGCCAGACGGCAATCGCGCTGATCAAGGCCACGGAAGTGATGATTCTTCGAGCGGGAGAATGAAGCGCGGTACCGATGAAGCTGGCGGCCGTGCAACACTCTGACCGCTCCTCGGCTCAGTAAATCAGCTTCAGAGAGAACTGAATCTGCCGTGAATTTCCCGCCGTCTTGCTGATGATGCCGAACCCGCTTCCACGTACGATGTTCGAGGGCAGCCCGAAATCCACAATGTTGAACAGGTTGAAGAATTCCGCCCGGAATTCCACGGTGCCGAGTTCCGCGTTTCCACGATGACCGAACGGAGTGTCTTTGATCAGCGCGAAATCGAAGTCGTGAAAGTCCGGCCCGCGAAACGTGTCGCGGCCCAATGTTCCGAACCGGCCCTGGTTCGGCCCGGTCCCGCCCGGCACATTGATCGGAATATTGAAGAACGATGCGTTGTTCGCGCCCAACCCGAAATAGTCGTCGCGCACCGCACGGCTGGTAGAAAAATGCGGCATCGATAGCAGATCTGGCCGGTCGGTGCCACCCGCTCCCGCACCGGTCTGCTGGATGCCCGAATACACGCTAAACGGCGACCCCGTCGTCAGAGTCGTAATATTCAGAAACTGCCAGCCTCTGGTAAGCGTGAGCCCCAGCGGACGCAGCATGCTCCAGCGATCGAACGGCAGCAATTGAATCACGCTCGCCGAAAAAACGTGCGTCACATCGAAAGTCGACGGGCCTTTTTCCGCCGACGGGTCCCACGGATTCTGCGGCTGCGTCTGCAGAATCGTCCCCGCCGTTCCAAACAGCCCGCCCAGCACGGCGCTGGTATCGTCAATCGATTTTGAGTAGGTGTAACTCGCCTGCAACCCCAGGCCGGCCCGCGCGGAGTTCTTGGTCAGGCTGGTCTGCAACGCATGGTAGGTCGAGTGCGAACCGCTGGTGATAATCGCCTCCGGCCCGAATCCTCCTGTGGCTTGTCCCGCCGAGTTGAATTGCGTGAACGGCGCGAACGCCCGACTGGCTCCTACGTAACTATTCGGCGAATACACTCGAGTCAAATGGATTCCCGCTGTCGCCACATACGATGCGTTGAATTTGAAATCGCCAAAGTCGTGATCCACTCCCGCAGTCCAGCTGCCGACGTAGCCGTTGCCGAAATTCTTTGCGATGCCGACGATTGTGAGCAACTGCAGTTGATCGCCCGGCGTGAGCGCCGCCAGATCTTTCTGAAAGCGCGGCAGGTCGATCACGGTATTCGCAGGCACGTCCTGCGTTCGGCCGGTCGCGAAAATCGGCTGGCCCGCGGTGTTGTAGGCAGTCGGCAGATTCAGCGGCACGAACGTATTCTGAAACGGAACCGCAGTTCCGGGCAGGGCGGTAATATTCGAAGTGAAAACGTAGGGAATCCCCGCGGTTAGAAAATTGTCCTGCCACAAGTTCGGAAGCATCGTGGTAATGGCTCCGCCCGCGTGCAGCACCGTGTGCTGGCTCACCGCGTAATCCAGCGCCAGTCGCGGCCCCCAGCCGTTCCAGTCCTGATCGTACGGAGGTTGGGGATTGATCACCACGACCTGTTTCGCCGTGCGATCCCAATAACCCACCGGCTTGCCATCCGCACCTGTAAATATCGCCAGCGAAGTCCGCTTGGTCGCTTCATGAATGCGGCTGTTCACTTCATAGCGCAGGCCGTAGCTGATGGTCATCTGCGGCGTCGCCTTCCACGCGTCCTCAAAATAAAAGTTGTAAGCCTCGCGCCGCACCGCCGCTTCGTCAAACTTATTGCCGACGGGCGTCACGCTGGCGGCCGCCGTAATGTTGTAAGAGTACGGAGTGGCGGTGAGCAGTCCGGTCAGCGAATCGGGCAGCGGATCGCCGATGCGAATATCGTGCGTACCGCTGGCCGACCGGATAAGCACCGGCGAATACGCCGTGCCTCCGCCGAATTCGTACGCGCCGTTCGGGTTCGTGCCAAAAATCGTCGAGTCGCGGTTGACGCGAATTTCCAGGCCCCACTTAAACGCGTGCGTACCGTGGGTGAATGCAACGTCTTCCTTCAGCTGAAAAACGTTCCCGTAGGCGCCGAAGATCGAACCGGCTGGCTGGTTGTATGCCTGAAACAACCCGTCGGCAAAACCGATGCCCGGCTGCGTGTGATCGCTGGCAGGAAAAAACGGAGTGCTGCGAATGAAGCTTAGAGCGGTCTCCGAAATCATGTGCGGCGAAATCGTGCGCGTATACTTCACGCCCGCATTCCGCTGGTGATCGAAGAACTGCACGCCGAAATCTGGATTGATCGCCGTCTGATCGGGATTGGTCAGCGGTCCGGTGACCTGATTCAGGCTGAAGCGCGTAAGCAGTGCCGCTTTAGTCGAAATCCGATGATCGATGCGAATGGAAAACTGATCAGTAGTCGTCGTGACTTTCGACGCCGTCGCGTAGGTGCGATTGCCGAAAGGTCCCGTCGGTTGGTTGGGCAGCGGGTAACCCTCGAGAACCGAGGCGACAGCCGGATTCACCGGAACCGTCAGTGTGTCGCCGGGATAAGTCGTGGTGTCGATGCCCTGGCGTTCGGCCACGGTCGGCACCGGCAGCACCTGGGTCGTGCCCAGCACCTGGCGAAATCCTTGATACTCGCCGAAATAATAAGTCCGATTCCGCCCGTCATAGATTCCCGGCAGAACCACCGGTCCGCCGTTGGTGAATCCAAATTCATTGCGCACAAATGGAGGAATGCGCCGCCCGTTCGCCACGTCATTATCGAAATAGTTGCGCGCGTCGAACGCCGCATTGCGCACAAACTCGAACATGCTGCCGTGAACCTGGTTCACGCCCGACTTGCTCACAACGTTGGTGTAGCCCGCCGCGCCGTGCCCGATCTCGGCCGGCATTACTCCCGAACTTGATTGCACTTCCTGAATCGCGTCAACGTTAAAGTTGGAAAACGTCGCGCCGCCCATTTCCGCATCGGTCGTATCGAAGCCGTCAATAGCAAAGACGGTGGCCGAACCACGCTGTCCGTTGACCGCAAATTGCTGTGTGAAATTCGCCGCACCGTTCGTGTCGGTCATGGTGCCCGCCGCCAGCAATAGCAGCTTGCTGAAGTCGCGCTCGTTGAGCGGAAGGCTGGAGACTTCCGTGCTCGAAAGGTGCCCACCCCTGCCGGCCTGAGCCGGAACCTCGGCATTCGCAGCCTCGCTGTTCCCGGCAATGACGAGAAGTTCTGGCGCGGGCGCATTCTGCCCTTGGCCCTCTGGCGCAGCAAACGACATCTGCAGCCCCATGGTCAGAGTGTCCGTGTCCCGGATCGCGACCGGAGCTGCCGCCTTGCACTCCCTTCCATCGACGACGACGGAAACCTCATAGCTGCCCGCCGCAACCTCGGCGAATGCAAACTTGCCATCGGCGCCGGTCGCGGAGACGTAGTCGCGTCCTTCGGCGGAGTGCAGCTTGACCGTGCCTTGAGCGATCGGCTTGCCCGAGCCGTCCAACAGCACGCCGTTCCATGAAGCCCCTGAGAGCGCATGAACCGTCGAAACCAAACACACGACCACCAGGCAAAAGAAAAGAATGCAATTTCCCGAGCGAATAAGCATTGCCCGGAATTATAACGGTGCCTCCCTCGGAGCGAGATGCTCGTGGAGGGGCGGACGCATTCGTCCGCCCAGCCGCCAAGATGAATCCGGGTGGAGCGCGGCAAACGAGCTGAAGCTCGTTCCCCCGGACGAAGGCGTCCCGGCCTCCATGAACCGTGCTAGCATTTGCTTGAAACGTTCCCTCCGGCGGCCCATGTCTCGCGTTCACTCCATACCGCTCCAGTTCGCCCTGCTGGCGTCGGTTTTCTGCTTCCACGCTCCCGCCGCCACCGAGCCATCCCCCTGGCTTGAAATCCACTCTACGCACTTCACCGTCATCACCGACGCCGGCGAAAAACGAGGACGCGAGGTCGCCCTGCGCTTCGAGCAGATGCGCGCCGTCTTCGCCACCCTGCTGGGAAAAGAACGCCTCAACCAGCCGCTGCCTCTCACGATCTTCGCCTTCAAGGATGACAAGACCTATTACCAGCTCGCCCCTCTGGTTCACGTCGAAGGACAACCCCAGCCTCAGCCCATCGACTCTCCGGGATTCATTCTCCACGGCGAAGATCAGGATTTCATCGTCCTGAACCTGTTCGAGCCGGAACCTTGGCGCGCCGTCGCCCACGATTTCGCCCACATGCTGCTCAATTACAACTATCCTCCGGCGCAGGGATGGTTCGACGAAGGCTTCGCCGAATATTTCGGCTCCATCCGCGTCGACGACAAGCAATACGAAATCGGTGGCGACCCGGAACTCAGCCCCAGCCTCAACCAGGATCTGCTCGGCAACCAGCGCGACACTCGTCCTCCAAAATCTCTCACCGAACTGCTCGGCGCGGAAGTCTGGATCTCCTTGCCTGACCTGTTCACCATGAAGCACGACACCACCAGCTTCAACGAGGGTACGCACCACACGCTTTACTACGCCGAGTCGTGGATGGTGATGCATTACCTGTTCCACGAGAAAAAGCTCCCCGAAACCGGCATGTACTTTAATCTCGTGTTGAACCAGCACGTCCCGGTCGAAGACGCGATTCACCAGGCTTATCGCATGACCTCGGCTCAGCTTGAGGACGCGGTGAAGAAGTACTTCCACTCTCAGGCTGCGCTGTTCGCCGTGCTCGATACCGCGCGCCAGGCCAATCCGAATTCCGACCATCCCGCAAACATGGCCACCGCCGATCAGCCTTATCGCTTCCCGGCTCTCGTCGGCCCTGAAGATTCGGCCATCATCTCGAGACCCCTGCCGGAATCTGACGCCCGCGCCCTCTACGCCGGAGTTCAGATCCGCATCCCTGACCGCCGCGAAGCCGGGCTGAAAGAACTCCACGACCTTGCCACTGCACCCACTCCGGCGGACATAAAGTCCGAGGTGAAAACCCAACGAGCCGAACAGCAGGACGACGACACCAACGCGCAGCTTCCCACCTACACCGTCGGCAATGCCATTGCTCACCGCCTCCTCGCCTGGGATCACATCGAGCGCGGAGAATTCGACGCAGCTCTCACCGAACTCAGCGCGGCCGCTACGCTCAATCCGCGTGATATGTGGGTACGCTACTACGTTTCGGCATTGAAGTACCACATGGCGCAGGCCCGCCACACCGACATGCAGGGCCTTCCCAACATGATGCTCGATCTCCGGTCGGTGCTGGAGTGGTATCCCGAGATGGCCGATGCGTATGACCTGCTCGCCCTCGCCCGCAACGAAGGCGGAGGCCCGGCCGCAGCCATGCAGGCCGAGCGCGCCGCGATGCAGTTGAGCCCGCGCGACGAGCGCTATTCCTATCATCTTGCCCTGATTTATATGACCGACAAGAAGTGGGACGCCGCCGAGGGTCAGTTAGAGCGTCTGAAAGCCAGCGCCGATCCCAAGGTTGCCGCACTCGCCCACGATCAACTGGAGAAGCTAGCCAGTGAGCGCAAGTACGGCATCGCGGGCGCAACCACGCCCCAGCCTAAACTTGAGCCGCAGAAATCTCCCTTCGATGTGCTGGATCAGGACGCCGCCCGGCGCGCCGCGGCCGAGAAGGCCACGGAATCCACAGGGAAGGACTTGCGCCCGACCAAATTCTTCAAAGGAACTCTGGTCGACGTGGATTGCTCGCAGGCGCCAGCCGCCATTCTGACGATCTCAGCCGGAACCTCGGAAAAGAAGCTGCGCGCCGCCGACTTCAAATCTCTGCTCCTGATCGGCGCCGACAATTTCTCCTGCGAGTGGCACGACGTTCAGGTCGACGCCAACTACAAGCCCGGAGGCTCAGCCGACGGCGATTTAGTTTCGCTGGAAGTAAAGTAAGCTTCGAAGTCAGCGTCCCGGCTTGCAAACTCGTCCGCAATAAAAAACCCTCCCGCTGGGAGCGAGAGGGTTCTCGAAATAGTTCGCAGTTAGGCGCGGACTACGTTGGCCGCCTGAAAGCCTTTCGGTCCCTTCAGCAAGTCAAACTCCACGGTTTCACCCTCGTTGAGCGTGCGGTAGCCGTTCTCCTGGATAGCGGAAAAGTGCACGAACACATCTTCCCCCGTGGAGCGTTGGATGAATCCATATCCTTTCGCCCCGTTGAACCACTTCACAGTTCCTTTCTCTCTCACGGCAAAAACTCCTTTCACTGATCGCGAAGAATGAATTCCCCAGATTCTCGGATCGTGCCTCGTTTGGCCGAAGCCCCCCTCAAAGAATCCGGAAGAATTTTGGATTGCGCCGACGGGCAGGAGAAAACACGCAAACTTCGTCCCAAAAGCACGAAAAGCCCCTTAGTTCGCCACCGTAGAAGTAAGCCACGGCGCAAACTTCAGGAGCCCGACAATTTGGCGCTTTTCTACCACTCGGATCAACGTCAACCACACTTACTGGTCTCACCACCGGACCATTTCCCGGTATTGAGCACAGGATCATAAGCACTATTAAAACGATTCGCAACATATATTTGAAAGAAATCGTAAGCTGACCAAAGGTCATTGTGGACCCAGTTCGAACGTAGTTTTAACTACGATAAAGAAACGGCACGCGGCCACTGCCGGGAACTCTGGGACCGCGCAACCCTAAGTCGAACCCTGGCTCTCTGTTACGATGAACCGAGCTTGACTGCCGGCAGAATTCCGCGGCCCCGGCGCCCGGGAACAACAGTAAATTCGCGTTTCTAATGATTCCGAATCATCCGATCGCCAATCCGCCGGGACGCAGGTTCCCAGGCTCCGACAGCGCAGGTTCGAGCCACTGAGGTTCAGCGATTCACTTTGAGACGCGCAAAGATAGCGGCCAATGCCAGACCTGCCCATTCCGACCGTCCCCAAGCCCGGTGCAGCCCCTGGGCAACCGAAGTTCCAGCCGCCAAGGCTGAAGCCCCCGGGATTACGATCCCCCGGCCTGGTGCTCTCGACCGTGAAATACCTGATGCAGACCGACGTGCACACCTTCGCCTTCTCGGTCGCGGCCAATTCGATCCTGTCCTTTTTTCCGTTTGTCGTGCTGCTGATGACGGTGATCCGCCGCATTTTTCATTCCAAGGTGATGTACGACGTGATTCTCGAACTCCTGGGAGACTACCTGCCGGCGGGCCGGGATTTCGTGATTCGCAATCTGAACGCGATGGTCAACTCGCGGCAAGGCGTGCAGGTGGCTTCACTGGCCATCTTGTTGGTCACTTCCTCCGGCGTGTTCCTTCCTCTGGAGGTCGCGTTGAACCGCGTATGGCGCTTTGAGAAGAACCGCTCGTATCTGGGCAACCAGGTAATCTCGTTTGGTTTGGCCCTCGCCTGCGGTGTGCTGGCTCTGCTGTCGATCGCGCTGACCGCGGGCCCGGTCGCGTTTATGCAATTTCTGCTGCGCGGCTACGGCACTGGCTTCGTGCGGGTCGTAGGGTTCGTGGTGATGAAAGTTTTCGCCATCCTGGCCAGCATAGCCATCTTCTTCCTGATCTACTGGCTGTTGCCCAACGGAAAAGTTCCGGCCCGAGCCGTGCTGCCGGCGGCCATCATCATGGGATTACTATCAGAGGCCCTGAAGCAGGCTTACATCCTCGCGCTGCCCTGGCTGAATTTTCAGGAAGTCTACGGACCGTTCTCGCTCTCCGTGAGCCTGATGTTCTGGGCGTTCCTGTCAGGCCTGCTGCTGCTGGCGGGGGCGAACTTATCGGCGGAAGAGCACCTGCAACACTCGCTGTAGCGTCCTTTTGTCATCCTGAGCAAAGCGAAGGACCTATGCAGTTTGCCGGCAGCAGAGATGCCGCCGGCAGAGTGCACAGATCCTTCGCTCTGCATGACAAAATTGGGTCGCCGCCGATTGTTCTGGCGGGAACTAACGGCCCCTACTTCTTCTGTTCCCCGATCGACATCAGCTCCACTTCAAAAATCAGCGTGTCGCCCGGAGCGATATCCGGCGGCGCGCCTCGATCGCCATACGCCAGATCCGCCGGAATGAATAACTGCCACTTCGATCCCACCGGCATGAGTTGCAGCGCTTCGGTCCAGCCCTTGATCACGCCGCCCACCGGAAACGACGCTGGCTCGCCGCGCTTGTAGGAACTGTCGAATTCCTTGCCGTTGATCAGAGTCCCCTTGTAGTTGCAGGTGACCGTGTCGCTGGCCGTGGGCTTCGGTCCCGTGCCGGCTGTGAGAATTTTGTATTGCAGGCCGCTGGGCAGAGCCACCACGCCATCCTTGGTTTTGTTGGCGGCAAGAAAGGCTTCGCCTTCCTTGCGGTTCGCATCGCCCGCTTCATGCATCTTGGCTTGTTGCGCCTGGTTGACGTCATTCTTCAATTGCGTCAGCGCGGCCTTCATCTCGTCGTCGGTCAGCAGGAGCTTGCCACCGGCCATTGCGTCCCTGATTCCCCGCGCCACTATGGCCGGGTCGACGGGAACGTTGTGCTGATGCAGGCCGGTTCCGTAGGTCACGCCCAGAGCGTAGCTGGCTTTCTCTTTCTGCGTCTTCAGCGTAAGAGCAGTCGCGGTTCTCGGCCGCACCGGGGTTTTCTTCGCCGTTGAAGTCTTGGCGGGGGACGACTGCGCCGAAGGTTTAGAGGTTGTAGTCGCGGGAGTCTGTGCCGGCGCATAACCGACCAACATCATCCCCGCAGCCAGAAGCGGGAGCATCCGAGTCAACGATTTCTGCATAGGCAGCTATTGTCCCATCCGGCACGAGAGATGAGCAAATTACGGAAGAACTCCGTTCGGCAATCGGCAGCTGTCATCCTGAACGCCGGCGTAGCCGGCGTGAGGGACCTTACGTCAGCCGGAGCGTTTCGGTGGCGTCGACAAGAACGAGGCGATGCATGCGGCGGAAGCGTCCCCATCAGCGCTGTTGCCACCACACGCTGATCGTGTGGTCCCTCGGAGGGCTCACGCCCTCCTCAGGATGACAGGTTGTTGGCCGCAGGATGACGGGTTGTTGGCCTCGAAGATTCCGTTCGGCAATCGGCAGCTGTCATCCTGAACGCCGGCGTAGCCGGCGTGAGGGACCTTACGTCAGCCGGGGCCTTTCGATGGCGTCGACAAGAACGAGGCGATGCATGCGGCGGAAGTGTCCCCATCAGCGCTGTTGCCACCACACGCTGATCGTGTGGTCCCTCGGAGGGCTCACGCCCTCCTCAAGGATGACAGGTTGTTGGCCGCAGGATGACGGGTTGTTGGCCTCGAAACTTCCGTTCGGCAATCGGCAGCTGTCATCCTGAACGCCGGCGTAGCCGGCGTGAGGGACCTTACGTCAGCCGGAGCGTTTCGGTGGCGTCGACAAGAACGAGGCGATGCATGCGGCGGAAGCGTCCCCATCGGCGCTGTTGCCACCACACGCTGATCGTGTGGTCCCTCGGAGGGCTCGCGCCCTCCTCAGGATGACAGGTTGTTGGCCGCAGGATGACGGGTTGTTGGCCTCGAAACTTCCGACCCGCTCCACCTCACTTCAACCCATCCACCACGTACAAATCCGACAACATCCGCCCGACGGAGTAAGCGTACGATTTGCCATCTGCGCTGAACTTCACGACCGGGATGCTCACCACGCCGCCCGGATCCGCCGGCACAATTTCCTTCCACAACTCCCGCCTGCCGGTCGCGATATCAATGCGAGTGATCTGAACCGGCACGGGTCGAGTGCGCACCAGCAGGCTCTTGCCGTCGGGGAAAAAGCGTACGATATGCTCGTTGGGGTCGAGAGCAACGTTAAACTTTTGCGGTTCTCCACCGGCAATCGGATACAGCCAGCGCTGACGCTGTGCATCCGCGGCGAGCAGGAACTTTCCGTCAGGCGTAAGCACGCTTCCGAAGGTGCCTTCCGGAGTGAGCGCGCGTGGAGTTCCTCCCTGAAGACCGAGCCAGTAAGTGCGCGGGCCTCGACCTTCTTCGGCAGCCGAGTAAACGATCGACTTGCTGTCGGGCAGCCAGGCACAGCCAAAGTGCTCGATTTTGCCGTCGGTCAGTTGCCTGGGCTCGCCAACGCCGGTAGGAAGCAGCACCAGCCGGGCCGGCTGCCCCACCAGTGCGACCACCCATTGGCCGTCGGGTGAGAGATATCCAAAGCCACCGTCGCCCAACCGTATAGCGGGCGAGCCATCGGTCTTGCGGAGAAAAACGCTGTAATTGTTTCCCTCGGCTTCTCCGGTCTCGGAAAAAACGATGGTCTTTCCGTCGGCCGACATGTCGGTAAGCAGCGACCAGTCGAACCAGGAGAGACTGCGTTCGCGGGTTTCGCCGGGCGCCAGCGCCGCAATGGTCAGGCGCGACTTGTCCGCGGTCAGCAGAACGTGTCCAGACCGGCTGATGTCGTGAATGGTCAGCCCTCCCGGAGCGCGGTAAAGAAGCCGTTCCTTGCCTGAGAGGTCCAGCGCGTAAATCGAGCGAGCTGATCCAGCAGGCACCGCCGAGAACCACACTTCCTTGCCGTCGGCGCACCAGGCCAATCCCTCTACGCTGGAAAAGAAAGACGAACTCGCCTGGTGATTCCCGTGCGCGTCAATGATGACGACGCGGCCATCGTCGCCGCCTACGACATGATCGGCGAGGGCCAGGAACCTTCCGTCCGGCGAAAAACGCGTATGGCCAACCCAGCCCCGCGGCTCATAGATGACGTTGCCGATGGGAAATTCCAGATGGCTCAGCGAAGTCGTCCCCGGACGAACCACTGCCAGCGATTCTCCATCCGGCGTCCAGTCCGCCCACAGAACATTGTCCAGGACTTCGCGCGGAGCGCCTCCGGCCAGCGGGACTCGGGCCAAGGTACCCGATTGCGAGAAGGCGGCGTAATCCACGGGGTGGAGCGCGATCGCCATCTCGCCTTTCGAAGAGATGGAAAGAATCTGGGCCGGCGGCAGCCCCACCGAGCGCGAGTCTGTGCTGTCGTAGCGGGTCGAGAAAAGCTCCACCGGGCGGCCGTCCCAGGCCGCGCCATAGATAATGCTCTGGCCGTCAGGCGCAAAACGCGCATCAAGGATCGAGCCGTTGCGGAAGGTAATCTCGTGGAACGTCGGATTTGAAACTGCTCCCCGGCCGGAGAAGCGATACACCAGGGCCCATGAAGCCAGAACCAACAATCCCGCAATCACCCGCACCCGCCACGGGCCTCGCAGTTTTTCTTCCGGCAGCGCCCGCACCCCGCCCCGGGTCGAAGTCGAAATATCGGTAAGCGCTTCCAGATTGAAGGCTACATCGCGCGCCGACTGAAACCGTTCCGCCGGATTCTTCTCCAGGCAGTGGTGCACAATGCGGTCCAGCGCCGGCGAAATGTTCCGGTTGGTCTCGGCCAGTTCCGGCGGATCCTCTTTCAGAATCGCGCTCATCGTCTCGGGCGCCGACTCTCCGTGAAAAGCGCGCTTGCCCGAGAGCATTTCGTAAAGAATCGCGCCAAACGAAAAGATGTCGCTGCGCGCGTCGGCCGGTTTGCCGCGCACCTGCTCCGGCGACATGTAGCCCACCGTCCCCATCACCGTTCCGGCTTCGGTGTTGGCCTGCAGCGTGGGCGCGTTGCCCGAGAGATCTTGCTCCGGCCGCGTGATCTTGGCCAGTCCGAAGTCCAGAATCTTGGCCCGCCCGTCGTTCGTAATGAAAATGTTTTCCGGTTTCAGATCGCGATGGACAATGCCCTTCTCATGCGCTGCTGCCAGCCCCTTGCCCACCTGCTGCGCGTAGTCAATCGCTTTCCGCGACGCAAGTGGTCCCGGGTGCAGACGGTCCCGCAGAGTCTCGCCCTCCAGCAGTTCAGAGACGACATAGGGCGCGCCATGGTCCTCGCCAATGTCGAAGATAGAAAGAATATTAGGATGGTTCAGCGCCGCCGCCGCGCGCGATTCCTGCGCGAAGCGCTGCAACCGGTCGGGATCAGCAGAGAATGACGCGGGCAGAATCTTGATGGCCACGTCGCGGTTGAGCCGCGCATCGCGCGCCCGGTACACTTCGCCCATCCCGCCCGCGCCCAGCGGTGCAAGAATTTCGTAAGGCCCGAGTTTCGTGCCTGCAGTCAGCGTCATCGGTGCCGAATTATAGCCGATGGCGACCGGCAGAATTGTTGAATGTTGATTCTTGATTGTTGAATGAAAAGCCGGGTGCCCCATGTCTCGCCGTTTTTGCGAGACATGGGATATCCGAGGCATGGCAAGACATCGTCACTGCACAAAACTCACGTTGCTAAGTCAAAGAAGGCGTTGTCATCCTGAGCGGCGTTTCTTGCCGCGAAGGGCAAGCTTTTCAGCGGGCAAACGTCGCGCCCGCCTCAGGATGCCAAAACCGCAATGCATGAGATGTGCGAGACAAGGGATGTCCAAGACACAAGATGTCCGGGACTTGAGGCGCACGTCGAGCCTGCGCGTTATTTCAGCTTCACGAAGAGCAGCACGAAAATCGCCCATATTCCGACTGTCATGGGAAACTGCACGAGTGAGGCGTCCCGCATCGGGCCTCCTCGGGGCAACAGAAAGGTCGCCGCCATCATCGCCAGAGCCGTGAGTACTCCGAGAGCAAATCTGCTTTTCCAGTTCACGCGTGTTCGTCCTCCCTTTCCCGTTTTTGGGACTTCGAGAACGCCAGCGATTGTACACCTTGTTTCGTTGGGCGTTTCGTCCGGCCCGGAGGCGCGCCCCGGGAGGCATCCCGAACGGAGCCGGGTTGCGCGGTGAAGCCATCTGGAGCGTGCGAAATTTCCAAAGCGCGGCAAGAAAAGCGAAAGAGTCAAAAACGGACCGTCAACGACTCCCAATCACGTATCGTGTTACGATATGTCAGTGACGAATTCTGCCATCCGTCATGCTCCTCGGGCGCGGCTTCACGCGCTTGCCGAATTCCGCTTCAGCCTGCGGAAATTTCTGCACTTCAGCGAGAAGGCCGCAGCGCAGGTGAGCCTTACGCCGCAGCAGCATCAACTCATGCTCCAGATCGCTGGTGCGCCCAGAGGCACGCTGACCTCCGTGAGTTATCTTGCCCGCCGGCTGGTTCTTCGACATCACAGCGTTGTGGAACTCAGCCATCGGTGCGAACAGGCCGGTTTGATCGCGCGGCATCGCGACCCGCGCAATCGCCGCCACGTCATCCTGGAGTTGACCCCGGCCGGGAATCGAATGCTGCTGCGCCTTTCCCTGGATCACAGCCGGGAGCTGATGGAACTGGCCCCGCGACTGATCTACGCGCTCGGGAGCGCCACGTATCAGGTGCGCCGGCGCCCCAGGATTGAGCGACGTGGGAGGCAACGGTGAGCGCGGAGAGACTCAAGAACAGGGTCATGCAATATTCCCTTCTCCGCCGATATCTTCCTAAGGTCCACGAGGATCTGAGCGCCACGTATTCGCGCAATCTCCACAAATGGCTCATCATTGCGCCTCTGATCGGCGTAACCGCGGGGCTGGTTGTGACCGCCGTGGCGGTTATCATTCTGCGGGAATTGTGGCCCGTGGTTCTGGCCTATTACCTGCACCATCATTGGGCCATCGTACCCGGGCTTGTTCTGGGCTGCGCGCTGACCGGCCTCATCATGCAGTTCCTGACTGCCAATCCCAACCAGCACTCGACCGAGGAGATCATTGACTCCTATCACGCGCGCGACGGAGCCATCGACATGCGCGCTTTCGTCCCCAAGCTGGTAGCCGCGATCACAACGGTGGGCTTCGGCGGCAGCGCGGCGCTGGAAGGTCCCAGCATCTACGGCGGGGCCGCCATCGGATCGTGGCTCTGGTCGACTCTGCAACGCCTGCAGGGTTTGCGCCTGACGCGGCATCTCGAGCCGCGAGACCGCCGCATCATGCTGATTTGTGGCGCCGCGGCCGGCATGTCGGCGGTTTTTCGCGCCCCTCTCACCGGCATCGTGTTCGCGCTCGAAATGCCCTACAAAGACGATCTGGCCCATGAGGCGCTGCTGCCCTCGCTGATCGCTTCCGTCATCTCCTATATGACGCTCAGCGCGTTCCTCGGTGGCGAACCTCTGTTCGACTTCAGAAGTTCCGGCACCTACACCATGCGTGACCTTTTCTGGTGCGCCCTTCTCGGACTGTTGCTCGGCTTGATCGCGATGGCCTTCGTCATTACCTTTCGCCGCCTTCGCGGCTTCGTCGTCCACTGGAGCGCCCAGCATTGGATCAAGCTGACCATCGGCGGCCTGCTCACCGGTCTCTGCGGCCTGCTCTTTCTGCACTTATATCCGGGAAATCTGGTTCCGTTGGGCCCGAATTATGAGGCGGTCAACGAAATTCTCAACCAGAGCCACGGATCGCGAGAATTAGTCGTCTTCGGCATCTTCAAACTCGCCGCTACCGCCTTCACGCTGGGCGCGGGCGGAGTCAGCGCCATGTTTGTACCTCTGTTTCTTACGGGCGGCGCGCTCGGGATCGCCTTTGGCCAATCGGTCGTGCACAGTTCGTCCCTCGCCCTGTACGCGGCAGACGGAATGGCCTGCTTCATCGCAGCCGGGTACAAGACTCCACTGGCCGCAGTCGTCTTCGTCGCCGAGGCGACCGGCGGACATTCGTTCATCATTCCGTCACTGATTGGGGCCGCGGTCGCCTATGCCATCTCCGGCGACGCCTCTGTTTCCGGCGACCAGCGCCTGAACGAAGAGGTCGATTCGCAGGAATCCTCACGCGACAAGGGCGTCTGACCCACGTAGCGCCTGAATTCGCACAGATTTCGCCAGTCCTACGACATTGTCATCGTGAACGGCGACGCAGTCGCGGTGAGGGACCGTACGTAGGCCGGCAGTTTCTGCGGCGTGGACGGGAACTTTTACAGTGTATGCGCCGCGGTGCATGCGCCAACGATGATCCCGACGGCGCTATTGCCGCCGCATCCGGATCTTAAGGTCCCTCGAAGGGCTTGCGCCCTTCTCAGCATCACAAGATGGCATGGCACGGGATTGTACGACTGCGCCTGATCTACGTAGCGCCTGAATTCGCGTGGGTTCCGCCAGTCCTACGACATTGTCATCGTGAACGGCGACGCAGTCGCGGTGAGGGGCCGTACGTAGGCCGGCAGTTTCTGCGGCGTGGACGGGAACTTTTACAGTGTATGCGCCGCGGTGCATGCGCCAACGATGATCCCGACGGCGCTATTGCCGCCGCATGCGGATCTTAAGGTCCCTCGAAGGGCTTGCGCCCTTCTCAGGATGACAAATCACGAGGATGGCATGGGATTCACTTGTCCCACTTGTTGTACTTGCTGTACCGGGATGTCTTCCACTTTTACTTTTCCTATCCCACTAATCCACAACCCTTTGTGACATTCGTCACAGCTTTTCTGGTTCAGGACGGATTAAGCTGACTCGTTTCCCGTCGTCCCGGTTGTTCGAGCGTTGTTCCAGCGTCCCTCCGAGCAGACATCTCATGCCAGAGGTCTCCCCATGCCTGGGAGAAGTCGTTTGTGTCTGCTCACGATCGTTCTCTTGATGCTGTCGCCGGTCCCGCTCGGCGCACAGGCCGATTCTTCTGCGGATCATCCCCGAGCATCCGAACCCTTTCGACGCACACCCTTGCCACGCCCACCGCACCCAGGTCCGCCGGAAAGCGCAATCGGCCTGCCTCAGATGGTCGCGGCCGCAGGAGCCATCTTCTCCGGCACCGTGACCCGCGTGGCGCGCGGGGCCGAAAAAAGACGTCCCCTGCCCGGTTTAGCAGAAAGAGATCCCGCCAACCAGTCACCACCCGAGGTCGAAACCGTCGCCATCACGTTTCATATCGACCAATCCATTCGTGGAGCCAGCCCCGGCGCAGACTTGACCATCTCGCAGTGGATGGGCGCGTGGTCGGCTGGCCAGCGCTACCGCGTCGGCGAGCGAGCCCTGCTTTTTCTCTATCCTCCCAGCAAGTTAGGCCTGACCAGTTGCGTATTGGGACCGATCGGCCGGTTCACCCTCGATTCCACGGGACGCGTCATGATCTCGCCACAGCAACTCCCGGCATTTCATGCCGACCCCGTCCTGGGCGGAAAGTCGCGCGTGCGCTTCAGCGACTTCGCGCGAGCGGTGCGGCGGGCGGCCGCGGAGGGATACGCGCCATGAGCATCGATCTGCAGATCAGCCACGCCACCACAAAATCCAACGCGGCGCGGACGGCGCGCTCGTTCCTGCTCAGGCTTGCCCTCGCACTTGCCATCGTGTTCCTTTTCGCGCTGTTATCGCGGGCCGGCGGGCCAAAGAACGTTGCCGGAACCAGCTATTTTGATTCCACTGCGACCGGCCAAGCCCTCGTCTGGTCGCAAGGCATCATCACCTACTACACCGACCAGGGAGATCTCAGCCCCATCCTTCCCAACGCAACCGCCAACTCATTCGTCGCCAACGCCTTCAGCCAGTGGACTTCGGTTTCCACGGCGGCGGTCGCGGCTTCGAGCGGCGGCCAGCTCGCCGAAGACGTCAGCGGCGCCAACGTGATCCTGAACGCCGATGGCACCATCTCCATGCCCGCCGACATTGAGCCCTCGGCAACCGGCACGCCTGTCGGTGTCGTCTACGACTACGACGGCACGGTCACCAACGCTCTGCTCGGCGCCGGAGCGGGCGCCGCCAGCCAGTGTTTCGCGAACGCAGTCTACGGCAGCGACGACAATTTCGGATCAACCGCCACCTACCAGCATGCGCTGATCGTCATCAATGGCCAGTGCGCGCTCGAGACTTCGCAACTCACCGACGTCGAATATCGCCTGGTGCGCGTCATCGGCGCGGTGATGGGATTGAACTGGTCGCAGCTCAATCTCAACGTGATCACCGGCTCGCCGGTCCCTACCGCCGCCGACTTCGCCGGATTTCCCGTGATGCACTTCAGCGATCCCATCAGCTGCGTGCCGATCACAATTTGTTATGCCAATCCGTACCAGATCTCGAACGATGACGCCTCTGCCCTGTCGCGCCTTTATCCCGTCACCGCCCAGAATCTTTCGAGTTTTCCTGGAAAACACATATTCTCTTCCGTCACGGCGCGCATCTTTGGTTCAGTGTGGTTCACCACGCACGCCGGGACCGGCACGCAACCCATGCAGGGCGTGAACGTTGTGGCGCGCTGGATCGATCCGTCGACCGGACTGCCCTCGCGCCAGTACGCCGCTTCTTCGCCCTCCGGATTTCTTTTCACCGGCAACGCCGGCAATCCAGTCACCGGCTACGACGACCCTCTGGGCGATCCACTCAGCCAGTGGGGATCGAATCAGACCACGGTCGAAGGCTTCTTCGACCTTGGCGGATTGCCCTTGCCCGGCGGCACCGCCGCCCAGTACCAACTCAACGTCGAGCCGATCGACCCGACCTGGTCGGCCGGCGTAGGACCGTATGCGCCGTTCCTGGTCTCGCCCTCGGGTTTGACCCAGCCCATCGTCGTGACCGTAAGCGCCGGGCAAAACGTGCAGCAAAATATCATGATGTCCGACAGCGCTTCAGCGATCCCGCCGTGGTCTTCGTCACAGACCTGGACCGTGCCCACACCCGTTCCCATCTCCGGCGACTGGGTGGGATCGCTCGGCGGGTATGGCGACGCTGCCTACTTCCTGCTCCCCGTCCAGGCCAACCGCACGCTCTCAGTCGCGGTGACTGCGATCGATGAATCCAGCCTTGCCTCGGAATCGAAAGTCCAGCCGGTCATCGGCATGTGGGCCGCTTCCGTAGCGCAGGGCACAGCGCCGACTTCGTTCACTCCCTCCGCTTTCAACTCCCTCAACTTCGGCTTGACCCGGCTCGACGCCAGCGTTGGAACCTCGGGCGCGTATCTGATTGGACTCTCCGATCTGCGCGGCGACGGACGCCCCGACTACCACTACCACGCCAGCGTCCTCTACGCCGATTCGGCATCGCCCGCGCGCGTCAGTGTGACCGGCGGCCCGGTCACCCTGCAAGGTGTCGGCTTTGCCTCCGGGCTTACGGCAACGGTGGGCAGCGCACCTGCCACAGTGCTCGCGGCCAACGCTGGCCAGATCGTCCTGGCCGCACCCGCCACCGGGGATGGAGTGCAGAACATTACGATTACAAATCCGGCGACCGGCGCGTTCAGCGCCATGATCAACGCTTTGACTTACGGCGCCGGCGCCAGCGACAAACTTATCCTGCTGATTGGTCTCAACCCACCTACATCCGTGGGAACGCAGGCCACCAACCCAGTCAGCGTGCGCGTTCTCGCCGCTGACGGGGTGACGCCAGTGAGCGGCGCAACCATCGCATGGGCCTCCACCAACAATGTGCAGCTCTCGGCCTGTGGCGGCGCGTTCTCATGTACGGTCACAACCGACCAGAGCGGAAATGCGGCCACGTGGCTCAACCCGGCCATCGCAGGCGTCGCGACCATCACGGCAACGCTCGCCCCGGCAGCTTACGGTTCGGCGCAAACCGTCAACGCTACGCTGGAAGCCATCGAATCGTCTTCTGATATTGGAGTGCTCACGCCTTATCTGTGGATCTCCCAGGGCGCAACCGCCTCCGTCCCGCTGACGGCGCGCGTGCTCAGCAACGGAGTGCCGCAGGCGAATGCGCGGGTGAACTTCGCCGTGCTGCAAGGGTCGGGCACGCTCAGCGCGGCCAGCGCGGCAACCAACTCCACCGGGTATGCCAGCGTGACCCTGTCGGTGGCGCAATTCGCAGCGCTGGCCGAAGTGAGCGCCTGCGTCGCGCCCGCCAACGAGCCCTGCCAGATCATTTATGCCAACCCCGTCCCGGCATCGCAGCAGCAACTGTGGCCGGTCGCCGGAGCGGGACAAATTTCGGTCGGGTCAGCCTTTCAGCCGCTGGTCGTGCGAGTCACCGACTCCTCGTCGCCGCCCAACGCTGTGCTGGCTGCGCCGGTTTTGTTTCAGACCACCATCTTCCGCCCGGTCGCGTCGCAGAGCGGGACCAATCCCACCAACCCCGTGCTGCCCGTGATTTTGAGCGCCAGCCAGGGCAACGCTGCCACCGACATCAACGGACTGGCCAGCCTCGTGCCTTCGAGCGGCGGTTTCAGCCCGCCGTTGGAAGTGGACGTCGAAATCTCGGCCGGAACCACCGCGGCGCTCGACGATCCGCTGGAAGTGCTGCCGGGCCCGCCCGGTTCGGGCAACTCCAACGACGAGGGTCAGCGATCGTTGAGGAGATCGGCGGGCCGACACTGGCGAGCAAAGATTGGCGAGCAAAGATTGGTGACCGTGCCCCTCTACAACGGCTTGCCGATTTCCCAATGATGCCCGAACGGATCGGCGACTCGTCCCACGCGCCAGGGATAATGCTGATCTTCCACCGGCCACACCACCGTAGCCCCGGCCGCGACGGCCTGCGCGAAAACCGCATCCGGATCGTCGACCACCAGCACCATGCGCACCGTGCCTCCGCCCAAAGTCTCCGGGCTGAAGTTCTGATTCTCAGGAGATTCATCGGCCAGCCAGAAATCGGATTGCCCGATCGCCAACTGCGCGACCACCGTCCCGTCAGGCGCGTCGAAGCGAAACAACTCCTGCGCGCCGAACGCGGCTTTGTAGAAATCAATCGCCTGCGTTCCCCTGCGCACCGAAAGCAGGGGTGCAACTGTGGGTCTTGCTCTCCTCGTACTCTGCGACTCATCTGCCATGATCAACCTCGCTTCCAACATCTCCGTTGTCATCCTGAGGCGGGCGGGTTTTGCCCGCCGAAGGACCTATGCAACCTGCCAGCAGCATCGTCGCTGCCGGCAAGTTGCATAGGTCCTTCGCTGCGCTCAGGATGACAAAGCCGCGCGAGGCTGGACCGATGTTCGCCGGCTACTGCTTCGTCCCCTGATCTCCGATCCACTGATCCACCCAGTCGTTGACCGTTTTGTACCAGAGCTGTGAATTCTGCGGCTTCTGCACCCAGTGGCCTTCGTCGGGGAAATACAGCATCTTCGACGGGACGCCTTCCATCTGCAGCGTGGTGAACAGATCGAATCCCTGCGACACATCGAGCCGGTAGTCGAGCTGGCCGTGAACCACCAGCGTCGGCGTCTTGAAATTTGCCGCGTATTCGTGCGGCGAGAATTTTCGGTATAGCTCGCGATTCGTGTAGGGAGTGCCTTTGAACTCCCAGTCGTTGAACCACAGTTCTTCCGTGTCGCCCCAGGCTGACTCGGCGTTGAACATGCCGTCGTGGGTCACGACGCACTTGAAGCGGTCGGTGTGGCCAAGAATCCAGTTGGCCATGTATCCGCCGTAGCTGGCGCCCAGCGCGCACTCGCGGTTTTTGTCGATAAACGGGTACGTCTGCTCCGCGTAATCGAGCCCCTTCATCAGGTCTTCATACGGAGCGCCGCCCCAGTCGCCGTTGATGGCGTCAATGAACTTCTGCCCGTATCCGGTCGAGCCATGGAAGTTGATCATGATGACGACGTATCCGCTGAGCGTCGATGAAGTCGGCGACGCGAACAGTTCGGGATTCCAGCGATAGCTCCAGTCATCTCCCCATGCCCCCTGCGGCCCGCCGTGGATGAGGAACTTCACGGGATATTTCTTCGAAGCATCGAAGTTCGGCAGCTTGACGAGGAAGCCTTGGACCTTGTCACCGTGAGCACCGGTGAACCAGAAAGGTTCAAGCACGGACATGGCGACTTGGGAAAGTAGGGCATCGTTGATGTGCGTGAGCGCGACTGCTCCCGCAGTGCCCGACTCGGGCCTGTAGATTCTCTCGTGTGAATTGCCCGGACCGAGCTTGTAAATCTCCGTCGGACGTTGAAGCGACATTCGGGTAAAGACAAGGCTGTCATCAGGTG
The DNA here is from genome assembly GCA_963739125.1 of uncultured Acidobacteriaceae bacterium. Taxonomy (GTDB): domain Bacteria; phylum Acidobacteriota; class Terriglobia; order Terriglobales; family Acidobacteriaceae; genus Sulfotelmatobacter. The sequence continues at coordinate 793,821 of CAVTZD010000001.1, forward strand.
CTAAGGCGAGATCGTCGCTGTATCCAAACGAAGCTGATTTCGGATCGTCGGCCCAAATGGTGAGGGTGTCATGTTGATTCGCGTTGAAGAGACTGGGACTCAGGCCGAGGACAACCTGCCGTCCAGTTGCCTCCACGACCATATAAAGATGGGTCGAATTGGCAGACCAAACGAAGCTGCCAACCCAGTAATCAAGATCGTCCGTCGCGGAGCGTCTTTGGCCCGTCTTGCGGTCGTACAGCATCAGGCGGAAGCGGTCGCTCTCGTATCCCGGACGCTGCTGGGCGCGGTAGGCGATGTAGCGGCCATCGGGCGAATAGAGCGGCGTCGAGTCGCTGGCGGGATTGTCGGCGGTGATGTTCTTGGTCTGGGCTAAAACCTGAGCGGGCGAGTCGCCCACTCCCACACGGTTCGTGCCACCATTGACCGGGACGATCCACAGATCGTTGTTGGTCGAAGCCGCCGGATTCTTGTCGTGATTCGAGGTGTAGCAAATTTCTTTGCCGTCGGGCGAGAAGGCGTAATTGTCTTGCCCTCCGAGAGAGAACACGGGCGCGTCGTAGTCGCCGGGAGTGAGATCGCGAGGGATAGTGGCGAATCTACTGATGCGGTCGATACCGCCGACCGTCTCGGTCATCGGAACAGGGTCCACAAAAATATGGCTCCGCTTGCCTTCCTTGTAGGCATTCCAGTGCCGATAAAGTAGATGCGTGAAGATCATCGCCTTCACTTTCGAGTCCTCGACCTGCTTCAGCTTTTTCGCGTTACATTCGGCTTCCACGACGGGGGTTCCGTCACATTCCGGGTACACATCCGAAGTAAACAAAACATTCTTGCCGTCCGGCGACCATAGCTCGCCGCCGGCCTCGGTCGCAATCGAAGTGAGTTTGTGTACGCCAGTCACACTGCCAGCCGCTCCGTCAAACTCCGCGATCCAGACCTGCGATCCGTCTTCTTTGGTCGAGAGAAATGCGAAGCGCTTGCCGTCAGGCGCCCAGCGCGGGCGGTCGCCGTCTTGATCGGGGATGAGTTCGCGCTCGGGGCTTCCCGCATCTCCGCCTCCCACGTCTCGCAAATTCGGCGAGACGTGGGAATCACTGCTGAGCGGCACGATCCAAATGTGCGGAGTCTTTGTGTTGGCTTCAAGATCGACGTCGACCACGCTGAAGATCACCCACTTGCCGTCGGGCGAAACCTGCGGATCGCCCACGCGCTTCAGCTTCATCATATCTTCGAAGGTGAAGGGATGCTTGGCCTGGGCGGCGGCGAAAGACGCGAACGAAACGAACGCGAGAAGAAACAGAAAGAGACGGCGCATGAAGACACTCCTCGGCAAACGGGAAAGTGTAGCAGGGAGAGCTTCTAGCTTCTAGCTTCCCTGTTTTGTCATCCTGAGGCGGGCGGGTTTTGCCCGCCGAAGGACCTATGCAACTTGCCGGCAGCACCGGCGCTGCCGGCAAGTTGCATAGGTCCTTCGCTTTGCTCAGGATGACACCGCCTTTTTTGACATGGCAACTTAACGTCTTCCCGGCGCGGACAAACTCGCAAAGCGCCGACGCCTCGGCAACCCATTTCCATTCCCCGCATCCAATTAAGTGGCAGAACTGCAGCGCATTCCCCTCCAACCTCGCTGAGCGGAGAGGGGCTGGAGGGGAGTCGCCGCGGTACGGTGTCGTTCCAGGCGAAACCTGTCCCGGCCGAACCTAAGTGCTTGCAGGCGAAGTCTCTGCGACATTCTTCGCTGCGATTCGATAAACTAGACAAATGACATTGCTGGCTCGCCGTTTGCGGTTTTTTCTGATGCTGCTGGCGCTGGCAGCCCTGCCCGTTGTTGTCCTGCCACTGATCTCTTTGCCGCTCACGGCTCAGGAAGGCCCGCTGCAGAACGTCCCTCCGCCAGGCACTACGCCCGAAGACATCATTAAGAAATTTGCCGCCAAAGAGACCGAATTTGCCAAAGCCCGCGATCAGTACACCTACCGGGAGGATGTGACCGTTAAGACTCCGGAGGACGATGGTGTGTACCACGAAGTCTTCGACGTGATGTTCGACGACAAAGGCAAGCGCATGGAGAACGTGGTGTTTGCTCCCGAGTCGAGCCTGACCAAGATCTACATGTCGCAGGAAGATTTCCAGGACATCCGGCACCGGCTGCCGTTTGTGTTGACCGACGAGGAACTGCCGGAATACGACATCCTCTACGTCGGCCAGCAGCAGGAAGACGAATTGCACTGCTATGTCTTCGACATTGCGCCCAAAAAGATCGAAGGCAAGAATCGCTACTTTCAGGGACGCGTCTGGGTCGACGACCACGATTTCCAGATCGTGAAGACTTACGGCAAGACGGTGCCCGATATCCGCAAGAAACACGGAGACGACGAGAATCTGTTCCCCAAGTTCACCACCTGGCGGCAGCAGATCGACGGCCAGTACTGGTTTCCGGTCTATACCAAGGCCGACGACGAGCTGCACTTCAAGCTGGGAGACGTTCGCATCGTCGAGATCGTGAAGTACGAAGACTACAAGCGCTTCGGCACGAACGTGAAGATTCTGTATAACGGCCAGGAATTGCCGCCGGGAACGAAACCGCCAGCCACGAAACCGCCGGATACGACGAAGCCGCCGCAGAAATAAACTACTGAAAGGTTTCAAGGTGACAAGGTTTCAAGGTTTCAATGCGGAACCTACTGTGCGGCTCTGAAACCTTGAAACTTTGAAACCTTGCCACCTAAGCCTTATCTCCTGCACCGTTTCAGAGTCTCAAGGCAGTGCTGAACGCTTTCGGCGGAGTGCGTCTAACTCCAGCAAAGAGCCCCGTGCCTGTCCTAGAAAATGCGAGAACTCGCCAGTCGTAAGCCTTCTTTGCCCCTCCGCAATATTCGACGATACTGAGACGGCAGCGCGCCTCAGCTGAGAGGTCAGGCCGTAAGTCTCGTTCCTGGGGAACTGTTCCGTGGATCGATAGGCATGGACGGCCAAGGCTTTCGCCTTCTGCCAGACGAGCAATTCACGATAGGTGCGAGCCATGGGGAAGTCTAGGTTTCAAGGCGGAAAAGTTTCAAGGTTTCAGAGCGGAAAGGGTTGTGGGAGGTTCCATTCTGAAACGTGGGATCAGCACTTGTGGTTTCAAAGTGGCAAGGTTTCAAAGTTTCAGGGTCGCGATGCGAGAAAAGCTGTACGGCTCTGAACGTTGAAACCTTGAAACCCTGAAACCTTGAAACCTCAGTAGAACAGATACTTTCTCCACTTATCGTCGGACCGGCCCATGAGCCGCATGATGTGGCGGCTGGTGTGGAGGTTGAAGGCGCGGGGTTCGCGCATCAGCTTCATGGCAGCTTCGGCGGGAGACTGGTTGCCCTTGCGGCGGTTGCAGGCATGGCAACAGGCGACCAGGTTTTCCCAGGTGGAGGAACCTCCGCGGGAGCGCGGAATGACGTGGTCTAGCGTCAGTTCGCTCGAAGGCAGCACCGTGGCGCAATACTGGCACGTGTTGCGGTCGCGCAACAGAATATTCTTGCGCGAGAGCGCGCGGCTCTGGTGCGGGATGCGGCGATACTCGAGCAGCCGGATCACCGAAGGCAGACGCATCGCGACACGTGCCGAATGCAGGAAGTGTCCGTTCTCTTCTTCCGTCATGGCCACGCCCTTCAACACGAGAACCAGCGCGCGGCGTGCCGCGCAGACATTGATGGGCTCGTAGGAAGCGTTGAGCACGAGCACGGGCGCGAGCAGAGCATGTCCGTCGCTGGGACGGTGCATTGCAGCCGCCGGCGCGAACAGGCCGGCAGCCAGCCGGGGTGTCGGTCCTGCCTCGTGTTCGATGCGGTATGACATAAGGGCAAAGTTTCAATGTTTCAAGGTTTCAAGGTTTCAAAGTTTCAAGGTTTCAGGTTTCAGGGTTTCAAAGTTTCCGGAATCCCTTGGCTGCTTGCGTTGCTTTGAAACCTTGAAACTTTGCCACCTTGAAACCTCATCTAGCTCGCATCCGCCGCCAGCCCCACGGTCTCAATTTCAGCATACTTTGATGCCAGCTTCAATGTTCGCGCCACGGTCGCGACCCACACTTGCGCCGCGCCGGCTTTGCGCAATACTCGGGCACATTCCGAGACCGTGGTTCCGGTGGTGTAGACATCATCCACCAGAAGCACTTCGCGGCCAGTGACTTGCGCGGCACGGGGAACGGCGAAAGCTCCACGCATGTTTTCCCGGCGCTGGTGGCTGGTTAGGCCGATCTGCGAGCGCGTGTCGCGCACGCGCCGCAAAATGCCGGCGCTGAGTTGCAGGCGTCGGCGCGCCGGCAACACCTTCAGCGCCGCCCGCGCAATCATCTCCGCCTGATTGAAGCGACGCTGGCGCCGCTTGCCCTTATACAGCGGCACAGGGATGACCAGCACGGTGGCCTGCTCGAACTCCGGCTCAATCGCGGCGATCGACTCGGCCAGGAGGCGCCCCAGAACCTTGGCGGCCGGGCGGACGCCGTTGTACTTCAGCAGGTGAATCAGTTCGCGGAGTTCGTCGTCGTAACTGCCATAGGCAACCGCGCGGAGGAAGGGACGTTCGATGCGCCGGCAGACCGGGCAGCGCCGCAGATCAGTGTCGTCGGGCTCGGCATAAGTCGAGAGCACGCGCTCGCTGCAAATCGAGCAAACTTTGCCGCGGACGGGGTGCAGTTGGTCCAGGCAATCGGGGCAGACCGGGAGGGCAGAGATGTTGAGCAGGGGCTGCTCACAAATGCGGCAGTCGGAGGGAAACAGAACGGAAAAGACACTCTCGGCGGCGGAGCGAACCCAAGCTGGCCCAACCCAGGATCCCCAGGATCGACCTGGGTCCGACGGGTTCAACACTGATCGATTCAACCACGGAGGCGGCGCCTGCAAGGGCGCTGATCGCCAGGGCGTCTTCTCTGAAACAATAGGACGCCCCACTACTCCAAAACTGGTTCCGCTCGCCCGGATTCGGTCCTCACTACTGCTGAAGACGGCCTCCTTAGTGTTGCCCCGCGGGCTTGGCTTGACCGCGGTCGTGCGCCGCCGAACATGGTGTCGCCGAACGTGGTGTCGGCGAACATGGTGCGGGCGACATGGTGCCGACGAACCTCATGCCGCTCTCATCGCAGTATAGCGGCGATCGCCGCCCCTAGGCAACGTTGCGGGAGGACGCGGCCGACTGTTTGCCCGGCATTATCTTCGTAGTCTCCGACAGGCGCTGCCGTACCGGGGTAAAAATCAGCCGGTAGTCGCGCCGGAAGCACTCTCCGCAGCGCACCGGCTGCAGCAAAAACACCGGCAGCAGAAAGCGTTCGGTAAACGTGCGGCGGCGCGAGCGAAAGCCCATGTCGCTGCCGCAGTCGGGACAATGGTAAGGCGGAATCAATGGCCCATGGGGGGAGTCACTGCTCATGCTGGCACCTCAATTATCGCCTCAGAACCCTCTGAGGAAATGACGGTTTGCGAAGGGGCGGAGAAACCGATTCACGTTATTTTACACCTAAGGGCTGCCCTTGGGCGATCCTGGGCGCGGTATGCTGACCCCGGCGTTCAGGACGCCGCCCGTCCGCGGAGAGGACAGAGTCCACCTGATTGATTTGTCAAATCTAAGGTTCTCGCGAACCTCCTTTTCGCCCGCACAGCGGACCCCGGGCATGACCACGAAGGAGGTCCGTTATGGCTGGTAAGTCTGGTAGTCAGTCCACTCAAAAGCAGTCCACTCGCAAGCCGTTCCACGATCGTCAGCTTCCGGTTCGTCCCAACCTCGAGCAACTGAAACATCAGGCCAAGGATTTGCTGCGCGCAATCCGCGCCGGCGAGCCAGAGGCGGTGGCGGAGATGCGCAAACATCATCCCAAACCGCCCGACCCCTCGGCGGCGAAGCTGGCCGACGCGCAGGTTGCGCTGGCCCACAGTTACGGGCTGGCCAGCTGGCCGCGGTTGGTTGCGGCCTGCCGGCTGACCGACGCGATCTGGCGCGGAGACGTTGACGCGGTTCGCGCACTGGTGACGAAACATCCCAAGCTGTTGCACGAAAGCGCGCGCGGCCTGGCCGACAGCAATTGGGGACCTCCCATGTCGTACGCGGCGAATGTGGGGCAGGATGCGATCATCCAGATGCTGCGGGAGATGGGCGCGACTGATGTGCAGCATGCCTTTGACCGCGCCTGCCTGCAAGGCCAGATCGAGACCGCCCGGCGTCTGGTCGCGATGGGCGCTCAGCTCAGGCCGGGATGCGTGATGGGCCCGTGCGAAACGCTCAACGATTCCGGGTTGGGTTTCCTGCTCGAACTCGGGGCCGAACTTGCCGACGAACATGGCTACCGGCTCGCGCCTGTCGCTCTGCTGCTGCAGACCTATTGCCGCTATCCGGAGGGGAAGCACCGGTGTCTCGAACTGGCTGCTCAGCGTGGCGTCGAACTTCCCGACACCCCGGTGATGGCGCTGCATCGCGGGCGCATCGATCTGCTGGAGGCCCATCTGCTGCGTGATCCGCTGATGGTCAAGCGAACGTTTTCGCATGAAGAAATCTTTCCTCCGGCGCTGGGATGTCATGCCGATCACTCACTCGCTCTGCACGGCACCCCGCTGGCGGGAACGACGCTGTTGCACATCTGCGTGGATTTCGACGAGATCGAGATCGCGCGCTGGCTGATCGACCATGGCGCTGATGTAAACGCCAGGGCCGAGGTTGGCGCCGACGGATTCGGCGGGCACACGCCGCTGTTTGGCTGCGTCGTGTCGCAGGCATTTATGTGCCGGCGTCAGCAGGATGCCGAGTTTGCCCGGCTGCTGCTCGATCACGGCGCCGATCCCAATGCGCGGGCGTCGCTGCGCAAGCGGCTGCGGTTTGTCCCGGATGAATCGATGCACGAATATCGCGACGTCACACCGCTGAGCTGGGGCGAACGATTTCATGGCCCGGGCTCGCACGGTCACACGTGGGTGAGCCAGCCAGCGATGAAGTTGATCGCAGAACGCGGCGGAAGGAGATGAGGGAGCCCCGGACGCATTCGTCCGGAAGCTCTCGACGATGACTCCGGCTGGGCATCGCACCGCTGATGAACTTCCCGCCCTTCTGCCGCATCAACGCTGCTTGGGGCGGACGAATGCGTCCGTCCCTCCATGTTAGGGAACTCCACTTGTCACATGCCCTTGCCGCATGCTAACGTGCGCGGTTCGTGAGTTTTGCATGAATGCGGCCTGCCAGCCCACACTGATCCTGTTTCTGATCCCCGTCACAAAAGGATTCCGCCCATGAGCAGCCCCGACCCCGGAACTGGCCCGAAGAAGCACGTTCCTTTCGTGCCCGAAACTATGCACATGAAGGAGTTCACGCTCCGCGCCTTGTTGCTCGGGCTGGTGCTGACCGTAGTTCTGGGAGCGGCCAATGCGTATCTCGGACTGCGCGCCGGCATCACGATCGCGGCTACTTACCCGGCCGCGGTGATCGCTATGGCCGTGCTGCGGGCGTGGAAGGGAACTCTGCTGGAAGAAAACATCGCGCGTACTGCGGGCACGATTGGTGAGGGTCTGGCCGCGGGTGCAATTTTTACCATTCCCGCATTTGTGATGGCCAAAGCGTGGCCGTCGTTCCGTCCCGCCGATGCTTACTGGAAATCGACAGCGCTGATGATGGTCGGCAGCATTCTGGGCGTGCTGTTTATTTCCCTGGTACGACGGGTGATGGTGGAAGATCCGGAGCTTCCCTTCCCTGAGTCGGTGGCGGCGGCGGAGATTCACAAAGCCGGACGGCGCGGAGCGCAAGCGGCGAATTATCTTTTCTGGAACATCGGCGTGGGCGGCGTGGTCTATCTGCTCGGCCGCTTTGGATTGTTCGCCGCCGACAAAGACATTCATTTTGCCGTCGGCAGCCTGGGACGCAGCCAGGTGCGGCTGGGAACGACGGGCAGCACCAACATCATCGCCACGGGCGGAACCAGCACGTTCGCCGCGCCCAGCGTGAGTCCGGCATATCTCGGTGTGGGTTACATCATCGGCCTGCGATTGGCGTCGCTTCAATTTGCCGGCGGCGTGCTGGCCTGGGGACTGCTGGTTCCCATGCTGATCTTTTTTCTCGGGCCGCAATTGAAGCACTATCTTCCCGCGGATACGCCTGACAATTGGGCAGCCATGTCGATGGCCGTGTGGCGGTTCGTGGTGCGGCCCATCGCCGTGGGCGGCATGATTGTGGGCGCAGCCTGGACTTTGTTCAAGATGGGCAAGAGCCTGACCGCGGGCATCACCCGGGCGCTGGGCGATCTGCGGCAGACCGCCGACCAGCGCGCAAAGTTGTCGCGCACCGAACAATACATGAGTTCGAAGGTTGTGTTCGGACTGATTGCGCTGATGTTCATCCTGATGTGTTTTTTATATGTACACATTTCAGGCTTGGTCTGGCCGGCGATACTCGCCGCCGTAGTGATGCTCGTGGTCGGATTTTTCTTCGCCACGGTTTCCGGCAGCCTGGTTGGGTTAATCGGATCATCGAACAATCCGGTTTCAGGGTTGACGCTTTCGACATTGTTGATCGCCGCTCTGCTTATGGTTTCGCTCGGCGTCTCGGGAACGCCGGGGGTGGCGGCTGTTTTGGGCGTGGCGGCGGTGGTTTGTGTTTCTTCGTCGGTGGCGGGCGAGTTGCTGCAGGATTTTAAAGTGGGCTACATCCTGGGCGGCACGCCGCGCCGGATTCAGGTCGCGGAACTGATCGCCGTGGTGGTCGCCAGCCTGGTGATGTACTGGCCTCTTTACCTGCTGAACACGGCGTTCGGGTTCGGCAGCCGGCAACTTTCAGCGCCGCAAGCCGGATTGATGGCCACTCTGGCCATCGGCATTGTCGGTGGAGACATGCCCTGGCCTCTGGTGGTGGTCGGAATTCTCTTTGGCATCGGAATGGTCATGATGCAGGTGCGCAGCCCGATGCTGGTTGCGGTGGGCATGTATCTGCCCTTTGAAACTACGTTCGCAATTTTTCTGGGCGGAGTCTTCCGCGCGATCGGCGACTGGATGGCTAAACGACGCGGACTCAACCAGGCGCAGATGGCGCGAGTGGAGAATGCGGGAGTTCTCGTGGCCTCCGGGTTGATCGCGGGAGAATCGGTGTTCGGGCTGATCTGGGCTGCGTTTATCGCGATCGGACTGGCCACTTCTCAGCAACGCGTGTTGCACGTGATCGAAGGCTGGGCACGCCACATCACGGCGGCGCAGGTCTTTGAGCATCCTCTCTACCTTTCCGGAGTGGTTGTAATGGTGTTGCTCGCGGCACTCATGATCTGGCTGCCGCTGGCCAGCGCGGGCGATCCAAACGAACCAGCCCCGCCGACAGCGATCATGTAAGCGCTGGCGTTGATCGGCTGTCATCCTGAGCGAAGCGAAGGACCTATGCACTTTGCATGAAGTGGCAGAATTGCATAGGTGTTTCGCGACAAAAGGCACGGGGTGACAATCTTTTTATGTCTATTTCGGCAAATATAACAGCAGTGCGAGAACGCATCGCACAGGCCGCGCAACGCTCGGGAGGATCTGCGGACGGCATCGCTCTGATGGCAGTGACGAAGACTCATCCCCCGGAGCGGATTCGCGAGGCGTATGCGGCGGGGCTGCGTCTGTTCGGTGAGAACCGCGTGCAGGAATTTGCGGGGAAAGCTGACGCCCTGGCCGATCTGGCCGGGGCCGAGTGGCATATGATCGGCCACTTGCAAACGAACAAGGCAGGGAAAGCCGTGGAACTTTTTAGCGCAGTGGATTCGGTCGATTCAGTTAAGTTGGCCGAGAAACTGGACGCGGCTGCGCGCGCGATGGGTAAAAAGCTGAGTGTGCTGATCGAGATCAATGTCGGCGGAGAAGCAGCGAAGAGCGGCGTTGCGCCCGATTCGCCGGAACTGGAGGCGTTGCTGCTGGCCGCTCCGCGATTCGAGGCGCTGGAATTTCGCGGGCTGATGAGCGTGCCCCCGTTCACCGACGATCCCGAAGGCGCGCGGCCTTACTTCCGCCAGCTGCGAACCCTACGCGATGAGATTGCGGCGCGTACGCTGACTGCGGTCGGGATGAGCGTGCTTTCCATGGGGATGTCGCACGATTTCGAAGTGGCGATTGAAGAGGGATCGACACGCGTGCGCGTGGGGACGGCGATTTTCGGGGAAAGAGCAAGAACATAACCACAGAGGGCATGGTGGACACGGGAAGAGGACACCGGATCCAGAAATCAGAACTGTTTGTGTTTTCTCCGTGGCTCTGTGTCTCGGTGGTGAGCGAATCATGATCGATATCCGCGAGGATGAATCCGCAGTGACCTTCGCCGTCAAGATCCATCCGCGCGCAAAGAAGAACGCCATCACCGGCGAAATCGGGGACGCGCTGAAAGTCTCGCTGACAGCGCCGCCTGTCGAGGGCCGCGCTAACCAGGCCTGCATTGAATTCTTCGCGAAACTTTTGAAGGTGCCGCGATCTTCCGTTACCATTGCGTCCGGCCAGGGCAGCCGAAATAAAGTGATTTGCGTGGCCGGCGTGACGGCGCAGCAGGTGCGCGCGCGGCTCGGGTAAGCGCGGCTATTCAACTGCTGAACCCGCGAACGGCGCCGGCAGTCGCGGGCGGGGCGCCCGCGCCACACGGACCGCGCCACACGGGCCGCGCCACACAGGGGGAGACGCTTTGAGTTTCTCGCAACGCTTCGAGGAAATCCGCACGGGATTCGAGCGGCCGTTCTGGGTCGCGAATATCAGCGAGCTTTTTGAGCGCCTGTCGTACTATGCCGTTTTTGCGGTGCTGGCGCGCTACCTGCACGACGGCCTGCACTTCGACGTCGAGCGGGCCAGTAGCCTGACCGGGATGTTTGGCGGCTGGGTCTGGTTTCTCGCGGTGGTCGGTGGAGCAGTCGCCGACCGGCTCGGCTTCCGGCGCGCGCTTTCTCTGGCCTACCTGATTCTGACCATCGCTTATTTTATGTTGGGCTCTATCGGCGCCTCATGGCTGGCTCCGGTGCGGGACCACGTGCCGCTCGTAGCTCTGGTCGCATTCGTATTGATTTTGCCGGCGCTGGGCGTTGCGCTGGTAAAGCCCTCGGTGGTCGGCACTACGGCTCGCGCGTCGAACGAAAATGTTCGCTCGGTCGGATATTCCATCTACTACACGCTGGTAAACGTGGGCAGCACCGCCGGACCGTTGCTCGCCTCGTGGGCGCAGGAACATGGCATTGTTGAAAATGTATTTCGCATCGCAGCGCTGAGCGTGCTCTTGATGTTCTTCTTCGTGCTGCTGTTTTTCAAGGAGCCACGCCACGCCGACGAGGGCGAGAAAGCAAGTGTCGCTCAGGTGTGGAAAAACTTCCTGACCGTGCATTCGAATCCGCGGTTCATGCTGTTTCTGTTGATCTTCACCGGATACTGGGTTGTCTTCTGGCAGGAATTCATCGCCCTGCCCCTCTATATTGCCGAATACATCGACCCCAGGGCCGACACCGCCCGCATCCTGGCAACCGATCCCATCGTCGTCATTTGTTTCACTATGGTGATCGGCTTTCTGACCAAGCGCATGCACGCGTTTCACGCCGTGGTGCTGGGGACGCTGATCACGAGCCTGGCCTGGATTCTTCTGATCGTGCATCCCTCGGTGTGGATGGCCGTGGCCACGCTGGTTGTGGTCGCGATCGGCGAGATCGTGCAGCAGCCTCGCTATTACGATTACATCTCGCGGCTTGCGCCGGCGGATCAGCAGGGAACGTATATGGGATTCGCATTTCTGCCTCTCGGTATCGGATCGTTCATTGCCGGCAAGTTCAGCGGATGGCTCATGCATCACTTCGGCGAAGAAATGCACCAGCCGAAACTGGTCTGGTGGTCGGTGATCGGCGTCGGCATCGCCACAACGCTTCTGCTCTGGATTTACGACTTGTATATTCGGCAGGAAACGGCGGAGTAGTGGTGCAGTTTGAACTTGATTTGAAAGGGCGCGGCTTCCAGCCGCGCCATAAGCCTTGCCAAATCAATCGCGGCTTTAGCCGCTGCGGAACGTGTCTTTGAGACTGACTCACTAGCAACGCTGGGCGCTGCTTGACTTCCGTCCTGGTCTCTGGGATGATTCGCCCCCATCCCTCCCGCGGCTGAACTGCGCCGCGTTTCGGGATGACGTAACTGGGATTAACGCAAGCTTTCAAACTGAACCCACTACCCACTCCCGCAGCGATTCGCGCAAATCCTCGCGAGTTGTTTACAATAGAGGATTGCTCATGGATCTCGCCGCCATTCAGTCCGCGCTGCGCGAACGCAACATCGACGCGTGGCTGTTCTACGATCATCATCATCGCGATCCCATCGCCTACCGCGTTCTGGGCCTGCCTGCGAGCCTCATGGTGACGCGGCGGTGGTTTTATCTTGTGCCCGCGACAGGCGAACCAGTGAAGCTGGTTCATAAGATCGAAGCGGGACATCTCGATTCGCTGCCGGGCAAGAAACATCTGTATTCGGGCTGGCAGGAATTGTTCGAACAACTGAAGGCGATGCTGTCCGGCGTCCGCGACATCGCCATGCAGTATTCGCCGAATAATATTGTGTTCTACGTTTCGCTGGTCGATGGCGGAACCATCGACCTGGTGCGCGGACTAGGGAAGAACGTGGTCAGCTCCGCCGACCTGGTTGCCCAGTTCGAATCGACCTGGAGCGCGGAGCAGATTCAGTCGCACTTCGCCGCGCGTGACAGCATCGACACGATCGTGGCTGAGTCATTCAAAGAAATCGGGCGTCGCGTGCGCAACGGCGGCACGAAAGAGCACCAGATTCAGCAGTGGTACCTGGAGGCTTTCGCGCGCGAGGATATCGTGACCGATGATCCGCCGATCATCGCCGTCAATGCGAACGCCGGAAACCCGCACTACGCGCCGAGCGCCGACCATCCGGCGCCGATTCGCGAAGGCGATCTCGTACTGATGGACGTTTGGGGAAAGAAAAATACGCCGAACGCCGTTTACTACGACGTTACGTGGATGGGCTTTGTGGGCGCGGCGCCCTCGGGACGCATGCACGATGTTTTCGAGATTGTGCGTGACGCGCGCGATGCCGGCGTGAAGACAGTGCTTGACGCCATCGGCGCGGGACGCCGCATTGCCGGCTGGGAGGTCGACCGCGCCACCCGCGGACACATCCAGAAAAAAGGTTACGGCGATTATTTTATTCACCGCACCGGGCACTCCATCGGCACTGACGTTCATTCCAACGGCGCCAACATGGATGATCTGGAGATTCACGACGAGCGGCAGATCCTTCCCAACTCGTGCTTCTCGATCGAGCCCGGCATCTATCTGCCGGAGTTCGGCGTGCGCAGCGAAGTGAATGTACTGGTGCGCGCCGATGCGGCGGAAGTAACGGGAAAAATCCAACGCGAGATTGTGACCATCTGAATGGCAAATTCCACCCCAGAAAAACCAGGGCAAGAACAGACGTCGAGCACGATGCCGGTGTTGGCGCCCGCGATCGGCTGGCTGATTCCCGGCGCCGGGCACCTGATTCAGAGGCGATGGGTGCGCGGCACCCTGCTTTTCATTTCGATTGTGACCATGTTCGTGCTCGGGTTGCTGATGGAGGGTCGCATATACCGCGCCAACAGCGGAGATATTCTGGAGATGCTCGGTTTTGTTGGCGATGCTGGGTCCGGCGCACTCTACATTATTTCGCTGGTCATGGACTGGGGCACGGCGATCTCGCCGCATGCCACCGCCGACTACGGGAAGGTATTTATTATTGTGGCCGGGATGTTGAACTTCATCAGCATTGCCGACGCTTACCACATCGCCATTGGGAAGAAACAATGAGGGAGCTTTCAGCTATCAGCCGTCAGCGATCAGCTAAGATTTGCCTGCTTCGCGGCGGCTTGCCCGGCGACAAACGGGGCAACGAATGATGACGATTACGCTCAGTCATTTCAGCGCGGCGGTGGTGTTTGCCTTGTTCGCCTCGATCGTCTTCGGCATCACGCACCGCGACACAACGCGCGAGATGGTCCGCTACGGACTGTATTGTTTCGCCATGTTTCTCGGCGGGGTTATTGTCGCGGGCTGGGCCATGTGGTTGTTGAGAAGATAGTTCTGCCTGGCAACCTTTTCACACCCTACCCTTCCCACACGAACGCATCGAAGATCCGCTTGGTATCGAAGTTGAGGCGGCGGTAGAGCGTTACGGCGCGCGCGTTGGCTTCCGTCACCGTCAGCGAGAGCAGGGCGAAGTTGCGGGCCCGCAGATTTCTCTCGGTTGCCGCAAGCAGAAACTCGCCAATGCCGCGCGAGCGATTCTCGGGCAGCACGCAGACTTGCGTCACGTGACCCACATCGCTGCGCACCCGTGAGCACAGGATCAACCCAATCAGGCTTCTCGACCTGCGATCCAGAGCCACGAACGACGACTCGGCGTCGAACACACCGCATCCCGGAAAACGCACAATGTTGTTCAGAAAGCGCAACGATCCGCTCAGCGTGTGGTATTGGTCGTTGATTTGCGCATCGACGTGACCGCGATAGGCGGCTGTGATAACCGCGGCTGACGGCTGGTAATCGGCGTCGATCCAGGGACGGATTTCAACATCGGGATGCGGCGAACCCTTCTCGGAGGCCGAGTTGCCCAGCGCCAGAGTCATGAAAAGGCGCGGATGCCGCTGGAATCCTGTTTCCAGAAATGGGCGCGACACCGCGTTGGCGTCGTGCGCGAGCAGTTGCGCTTCCACACGATGAATTCCTGGCGACTGCTGCAGCGTCTCGATCACGTGCGTCAGCAACTTCAATTCCACCTGGCGCGCATCGGGCAGGCGAGTGCCGTTGATCACATACAGGTCGCCGATCACGCCCTTGCTGCCTTCGTAAACAAAAAACGAATAGCCGAAGACACGGCCGCGATCGACGGCGGCATAACCGGGCAAGATTTTCGCGTCGACGTAGCGGAGGATCATCTCCGCCGAGCCGGAATAATCCCATGAGAGCAGGCGCGACCAAAGCTGAGTTTCATCCTGCAGCAAGGGGCGCAGATCGACGGAGGAAAAGTGCCTGAGGTCTAGAATTTCCAAAGACAAGCTCCAAAGGGCACCCGCGGCGGCAAACATTCGAGTGTAGTGGGTTCGCTTACCGGAGGCAAACCCGGCGAACATCAAGCGGCAACGGTCCAGCCGAAGTCTAGAGGCTGTAATCAGGAAGAACGATTCTGTCGGAAAGATCGCGACCGACAGCAAGGTCTGCAACCCAGGGAATTGCCATCAAATTGAAGATGCGATTGCGCAGGAACATAGCGAACTTCGACTTCGGGGCAAATGCACCGGCAAAACGCAGCGCAGCTTTCTGTTTATTGAACACAAAAGGCCCGAACAGATTCTGATACCGCTGAAAAGCTCTCGCATAATCGCCGCCGGCCTGGCGCAATTCGCCGGCAAGAATATACGCCGCGATCATGGCCAGCGCCGAACCCTGCCCCGCCAGGAATGAGACGCAAGAAGCAGCATCGCCGACCAGAGTAACTCGCCCTCGCGTCCACAGTCCCTGCTGCGGATCCATGCGGATTTGGCTCACGCGATCAAAGTAGAAATCGTCGGCGCGATCGAGCGCGTCCAGAATCTGTGGACATTCCCAACCCCCATTCTTGAAGCGTTTCCGTAGAAGCGCTTTCTGGGCATTAACGTCATCCGCTCCCGCAGCGCTCTCATCCGCAAATATAAACAGGAACATCGTGCGGTCGTCGTGCAGGGCAAACCGGCCCACCTGCTGGCCCACCTGTGTGTACATCAGATAAACCAGTTCGTCTCTTGGCTTGTAGTTATCGACCGAGAAAGCTGCGACTTTATAACCAAGATATTTCTCAAATTGACTTTCTTCGCCGAAGACGAGTTCGCGCGCTCGTGAATGAAGCCCGTCGGCGCCGACGACAAGATCGAACTCCCGTGCGCCGCCACTTTTGAAAGTGACGTGAACGCTTCTCTCGGTCTGCTCGATACGATCCACGCTATCGCCAAATATGGTCTCGACCCTGCCCTCGATCGCACTGAAAATGGATGCCGCGAGTTCTCCGCGCGGTAGGCTGATATAGCGGTCGCGCATCATCCGGGAAAATGCCTGGACAGGAAATCCCGCCGTCCGTCTTCCATCGCGGTTTACGATTCGCACTTCCTGAAAGACGTATCCCTTCCGGCGAATCTCAGGCAACACGCCCATGCGGTCCGCGATGTCGAAGCCTGCACCCCAGAAGTCGATGATGTAGCCGCCGGTGCGCAAGCGGGGCGCGGTTTCTATGAGAGTGGGAGTAAATCCGTAGCGATCCAGCCAGTATGCCAGAGTTGGTCCCGCGATCCCCGCGCCCGATATCAGAATTCGCATCGCAATGATTAACGTACGAACGATTGACGCACGAACCATTGACGCACGTTAGTTTGTGGCCTGTGGCAGAGACTGCGCAAACTCTGCGTCAACCCGCTAATGGTTTGTGTTCACAGCCGCTACCCAATAGTAATCGACATTTTGCGGCGCGTAGTGCCCGAGAAGCAACACGCGCCGGCCCGCTGTAAGCTTCGTTACATTCACCCTCCACGGCGGCGAAGCCACCAGTAAATGTGCCTCCGCCGGAACGCTTCCCACCTCATAACGCGCGATCGCCTGATTGCGATAGAACGCCAACCCATATTCCAGTTCGCGCGAAACCCCACAAACTGCAATCGGCAAATGCGGCTCAACGCTCGTCAACTCAACCGCCAGCGGACGCGCGGATAAAGTCTGATCGATCGCCGTCGATCCGAGCCTGAGCACGGCGGCTACAACCAGAACTGCCGGAATCAGGGTAATGAACCGGAGCATGCGCAAGCCCGCGCGGCTGACCAGCGTGAAGGCAATCGCAACGCAGAGAACGAAGGCGATGACCAGGGCAATGATCATCGGCCGGCCCCCGGGCAGGCGATGCTCAGTTACAAGATACGCGATGAGCAGCGCCGGAATGATCGGCGAAGCGGCCACGAGCGCGTGCAAGACGGCCAGCCACTTCGAGACTGCGACCCGCGCCTCTGAGGGTTGCTCGCAGCGGCGACGCACGTAATCGGCAAGCAACACAGCGCCCGCCGGAATCGCAGGCAGAATGTAGCCCGGAAGCTTTGACTGCGAAAGCGAGAAAAACAAAACCGGCACAGCAAGCCAGCACCAGGCAAAGAGACCGAATTGCAATTCACGATCAGGTTCAGCGGAGTGCGACTTACGTCCAGCCCACAACCTCTGCAGCGGCTCCACGAATGCCGCGATCACAAAAACTGTCCAGGGCATGAGAGCTAATGAGACGACCGGAAGGTAATACCAGAAGGGCTGCCGGTGATGATAGAGATCGCTCGAGAAGCGCGCCAGATTGTGCTCGAGAATAAATTCGTGGAAGAATTGCGGATTTCGTAGCTGCACCGCGAAATACCACGGTAAAGCGACGATGCAGAATAAGACGATGCCCGGCAGCCAGAACGATTTCGCCAGCAAACGCAATTCGCGTGTAACGGCAGCAAACAGAACAATGACAACCGCGGCGAGAAATGGCGCGACGGGGCCCTTGGCCAGCGTGCCCAGCGCCATGCAGAGGTAGAACAGCGCGAGATAAATTCTATCGTCGCTCTCGCGCCAGGCCCACCACGCCAGCATGCCGATAGCAAATGCCGCGGCCAGCGCCATATCCATTGAAGCGGCGCGGGCGAAGCCGATCACGCCCGCGCACGATGCAGTGATGAGCGCGGCGTCGATTTCCGAACCGCGCCGAAAACGCCGAAAGAAAAAGTACACTGCAAGCACCAGCAGGGTCGCGTCAATCGCTGAGGGAACACGCGCCGCCCCGTCGCTCACGCTGAGCACAGAGTAGGCCAGCATCGCCTGCCAGTAATAGAGTGGCGGTTTTTCGAGCCATGGACGCCCGCCCAGCGTAGGGGTGACCCAATCGTGACGCTCCAGCATCTCGCGCGCCACCTGAGCGTAGCGGGGTTCGTCGGCGCCGATCAGCCCGAACTGGCTGATGCCGTAGAAAAAAAGAAAGGCGCAGAAGCCGGCGAGCAGTAAGGCGTCGGTGCGGGTGCGCATAGTCATGAGGGAGAAATTGTCGAACGATGATTGTTGATTGTTGAATGAAAACCGGCTGACTCGGCACGCGGTTTTTATTCAACAATCAACAATCACAAATTCAACAATCGCTCTTATTGCACCGAGGGTCCACGGCGAATCTGCGACAGCACCTGACGTACCGCTTCGGCCAGCGGGCCATCGAGCGAGCATCCGCTGGCGCATTCGTGACCGCCGCCGCCGAAGGTCTCGGCCACGTGGGCAACATCAAGCTTGCCCTTGCTGCGCAGGCTCACGCGAAAGCGCCCATCCGCCAACTCACGAAAGAACGCCGCCACTTCGACTCCGCCGATGGAGAGAACGTAATTCACCAGTCCTTCGCAATCTTCTTCTATCGCGCCGCAGCGCTCCATCTGCGCCTGCATGACCCACACATAGCCGATATGGCTCTCGAGATGAAGATTGCGCAGCGCTTCGCCGAGCAACCGGATCTTCGCGGCCGAGTGCGCGAAATAAATTCCCCGCGCGCAGTGCGCCGGATCGGCTCCGGCCAGCACGAGTTCCCGCGCCAGAGCAAAGGTGTTTTCATTCGTGCCTTGAAACATGAACGAGCCCGTGTCAGTCATCAGGGCAGTATAAAGACAGGTCGCAATCTCAGGAGAAAGCGCGACACCCGCTTGCCTCGCCAGGCGAAATACCATCTCAGCCGTCGCCACCGCGTGCGGATCGATCCAGTTAACGTGCGCAAATGGACGTCCACTGAGGTGGTGGTCGATACTGATCAGGAACTGACCTTCCAACCCTTCGAGGCGGGTGCGGTGAATGCTGTCACACTCCAGAATGATGGCCGCTTCGTAGGTCCCGATGACGCGGCTGGCCTGCACGACTTGATCGGCGAACGGCAGCGAACGATAAATGCGAGGAACGCCGTCATGCAAAACCACGTCAGCCTGCTTGCCCATGGCGCGCAGAACCTGGCAGCACGCCAGCGCCGACCCAACCGCGTCGCCGTCGGGCCGGGCGTGCGAGGTCAGCACGAAACGTTCGCGCTGGCCAATCTGCCGGAGCACATCCTCGAGGATGTTATGAGTTCTCTCCACTAGTTTCCTTGCGGGCCTTGTTGCGCTTCTTCGCGCGCTCCAACAATTGCTCGACCCGGGCCTTTTCTCGATCCGATCGATCAACGCGAAAAACTAATTCAGGCGAGCGCCGCAAGCGCAGGCGATCGGCCAATTCATGCCGAATGTAACCTTTGGCCGCGTCCAATCCCTGCAGGCTACGCTCGGCTTCGTCATCGTCGCCATCGACATCCACCAGAACCTGCGCTGAACGGCCATCTTCGGCCAAGTGCACGCCGGTCACACGCACCAGGCCGATCCGAGGATCGCCCAGTTCGCCTTCTACGAGCGTTTCGATCTCCTCACGAAACGCCTCACCCAAACGCCCGCGATGATACTTAACCCCGCGCTTCTCCACGACTCACCCTGGCGAAACTCTAAGAAGTAAAACGCATGAGAATATCAGAAAACGCGAGGGAAATGTTGGTCCGTATGGGCGACGCTCGCAGCGCCATTGTCGCCCGTTTTCGTCGGGAGAGATAAGTACGGAGGTAACAGGGAGTTAGGGTAAGCCTGAGGCCGATTGCTCGTCGAAGGCCGTGTGGCGACGGGCGCCTTCGCCCGTCCCGCCAGGGCGAAGCCCGGCGGCACGATCCTAGTCCCTGGAAGCTCCGCGCCGCGGCCCGACTGCATCAACGGAGCGTCACAGGAATTCCACGAACGAGTCCGTGACATCCGCGCCGTGATTGTTGGCGATGCGAGTGGCCGCGCGCTCTACATTTTTCATTAAGCCGTCGAGGTAGTCGCGCGAGTTGGAGATGCTGACCACGCCGATCGTGGCGCGGTTCCACAGTTCCGCGGCGTCGAGTTCGGCGACGGAAACGTTGAACGAAGCGCGCAGACGGTCTTTCAGGCTGCGGACGACCTGGCGGCGATCTTTGAGGGACTGGGCAGCTTCGATGTGGAGTTCGAGGGTAAGGAAGGCGATCAAAGACGGTTTCCAGTGTCCGGTTTCTAGCTTCCAGTTCCCATCTTATGAGTCTGGAAGCTCGACTCTCGGAAACTGGAAACCAGAAACTGAAAACTGTTCGCTACGCGATCACTTCCGCGGCGATCCGTTCCGTGGCGAACGCCTCGATCACATCGCGCGCCTTGATGTCGCCATAGTTTGTGATTGAGATGCCGCACTCCATGCCGTTGGTAACTTCCCTGGCATCGTCTTTGAAGCGGCGCAGCGAGCCGACTTTGCCTTTGAACACGACTACGTTGTCGCGCAGCAGGCGCACTTCGGAATCGCGTTTGATCAGGCCATCGGTAACGCGGCAACCCGCAATCGTTCCCACCTTCGGGATGCGGAAGGTTTCGAGCACCTCGGCGCGGCCCTGGTAGGTTTCTTTGATCGTCGGTTCCAGCAGCCCGCTCATGGCGCGCTTGATCTCATCCTGCAGTTCGTAAATGATGGAGTGCAGGCGGATGTCAACGTCTTCCTGATCCGCAAGTTCCTGCGCCTTGCGCTCCGGCCGCACGTTGAAGCCGATGATGATCGCGTTCGACGCCGAAGCCAGCAGCACGTCGGTTTCGGTGATCGCGCCCACGCCCGAGCGCAGCAGCTTGAGCCGCACCTTTTCGTTCGAGAGCTTGCCGAGCAGATCGCTGAGCACCTCGACCGAACCGCCCACGTCAGCCTTGAGAATGATGTTCAGTTCCTTGGTGCCCGCGGTCTTGATCTGCTCGGCCAGTCCTTCGAGCGATACGCGGGAACTCTTGGCCAGCGCGGCTTCGCGGGCTTTCTGCTCGCGGTATTCGGAAATGCCGCGAGCCTTGTCGCGATCGGCGACGACTACGAATTGATCGCCCGCCTGCGGCAGCCCTTCCATGCCGAGAATTTCCACCGGCGTCGAGGGCGGCGCGGACTGCAGCGGGGCGCCGCGATCGTCGAACATGGCGCGCACTTTGCCGTAAACATTTCCGACGACAAAATTGTCACCGGCATTCAGCGTGCCGTTGTTCACCAGCACCGTGGCTACCGGTCCGCGCCCGCGATCGAGCTTCGCTTCGAGCACCACGCCGGTTGCGGCGCGTTCCGGCGTCGCTTTCAGTTCGGCGAGATCGGCGACCAGGCAGATCATTTCCATCAGCAGATTGAGATTCGTTTTCTTCTTCGCCGAAACGTCGACGAATACCGTCTTGCCGCCCCAGTCTTCCGGCATCAAGCCGCGATCGGCGAGCTGCTTCTTCACGCGATCGGGCATGGCCTCGGGCTTGTCGATCTTATTTACAGCAACGATGATGGGAACCTCGGCGGCGTGCGCGTGATCGATAGCTTCAAGCGTCTGCGGCATGACGCCGTCATCCGCCGCTACCACGAGCACAACAATGTCGGTCGCTTTGGCGCCACGAGCGCGCATGCGGGTGAACGCTTCGTGGCCCGGCGTATCGAGGAACACAATCTCGCGGCCATAGGCGGGAGATTCTTTGTCGGTGATGCGAACTTTGTACGCGCCGATATGCTGCGTGATGCCGCCGGCTTCGCCGCCCGCAACGTTGGTCAGCCGAATCGCATCAAGCAGCGTGGTCTTGCCATGATCGACGTGGCCCATGATCGTAACCACCGGCGGGCGCGGCGTCACTTCAACAGCGGAATCTTCGCCACTTCCTGCGGCCGCGTCGATATCTTTCGAGGCCTGTTCTTCAAACGAAATCACGTTGGTGTCGGCGCCGAAGAAGCGCGCCATTTCGCTGGCCAGTTCGGCATCGAGCGTCTGGTTTACCGTGGCAAAAACGCCGCGGCCGAGCAGCCGGGAAATCAAATCCTTCACGCGAATCTCGAGCTTCTCCGCGAGGTCTTTGACGCTGATGCCTTCGGTGATCGTGATGTTGCGCGTGATCGGCATCGGCTCGTTCGACACCACCATGCGCGGCGGCGGCGTGTAGCCCTTCATGGGGCCTTCTTTTACGCCGCGCGGAACATAGCGCTGGCCCGGCCGTCGCGCCGGGGCTCCCGGACGGCTGCCGGGACGAACCGGCCCCGGAGGCGGCAGCCCCGGACCGACTCCGATGGGGCGCGCTCCCGCGGGAGCGGTGCGGGTTGGATGCATGGGGCGACGTTCGCCGGGGCGCAGCACCGGACGCGGTCCGCCCGCGCCGGGAGCCTGCGGACGAGGCCGCTGGAAAATCGGTTGCCCCGGCACCGGACGCCCGGGCGCGGGACGCAAGGTTCCCGCGGGCGTTCCTGCTTGCGCAACGGGTGGCACCGGACGCGGCGGCGGAGCCTTGTAGACAGGACGCGGGCCGGTCTGCGGCACAATCATGCGGGGCGCTGGCGGACCCTGCGGTCGAGCCGGCGCGGAGGGTGCAACGGGACTCGCCGAAGCTGCAGGCGTCTGAGATATGGGAGATGCAGCTGTGGCCGCTGGCGCCGATGCCTGCGGCGCAACCACGGCCGCCGGCGGCGGTGTTGGAATTCGCGGCGGCGCTAGGATTGGAGGTGCGGACGCAACCACGGCGGGCTTTTCCGCAACCGGTGCGACGGTGGGCCGTACAATCGGCGCGACCGGAGGCACCGCAACTGGCGCGGCGGGCCTCGCCACCGGAGGGGCAACCACCGGCTTTGCGATTACTGGGGGTGCGGCTGCGCGCGGCGCAGCCACTTCTTTCTGCTGCGTGATTGCTTTCAGCACATCTCCCGGCCGGGAAATGTGCGACAAATCAATCTTGGTCTTGATTTCTTCTTCGCCGCGCGGCGAGCGCGCCGATTTAGAGGCCGGCGACCCAGCTTCCGACAATCTCCGCAGGCGAACCCGCACCTTTTCCGCCTCGAAGTCCTCGAGCGAACTGGAATGGGTCTTCTTCTCGGTGACCCCGACTTCCTGCAGGACATCGAGAATAGCCTTGCTTTTAACTTCCAGCTCCCTGGCGAGATCGTTGATTCGAACCTTGCTCATCCGGCCTTTCCTGTGCTCCGTGTTGTGCTTAGGTCTTCATCGCAGCCTCACGGAGTCACTTTCCTGTATTCGCACTTCATCGCAACTAGATTTGCGCGTGCCATCACTGCTCTGTCGTTTCTGGAGCGGCAGTTTCGGGAGCGGCGCCGTCTTCAGTCTTCGGCGCAGGCTCGTGTTCTTCGCTCGCAGATGCTTCCGCCGCCGCGGGCGCCGCTTCCGCTTCCGCGGCAACTTCGCTCGTCGCTTCTTCCGCCGTCGCTGTCTCGGAGACGGACTCAGTCAACGCTTCGCCCTCGGCGGGGAGTTCCGCCCCGGCGACTTCTTCCGCGGCCACGCCCTCGGCCGGCGCTTCTCCTTCGGCGACCGCTTCGCCCTGCTCCAGGCTGGCGAAGTAATTATTCACCGCGAGGCTGATTTTTTCCACCGTCTTGGGCCCGATGCCTTCAATGGCCTCAAGCTGTTCGGGCGTCATGTCGGCCAGCGCCTCGACCGTGGTCACACCCGCAGCGCCGAGCTTTTCCACCAGCCCTTCACCCAGACCAGGCACACTCTCCAGCGGAGTCGTCGCCGGAGGCGCCATCGCCGCCATCTGCAGCTCGACCTCCTGCCGCTTCTCTTCCTCGCTCTTGATGTCGATCTTCCATCCCAACAGCTTCGCCGCCAGGCGGACGTTCTGACCCTTCTTGCCGATGGCAAGCGAGAGCTGGCTATCGTCGACCACTACTTCGAGATGTTTGTCGGCGCCGTCAAGCACGGTGACGCGACTCACTTTCGCCGGTTGCAGCGCCTTCTCGGCAAACGTGACCGCATCTTCGTGGTATTCGATGATGTCGATCTTCTCTCCGCGCAGCTCGCGGATGATCGACTGCACACGCATGCCCTTCATGCCCACGCACGCGCCCACCGCGTCCACGTCTTTGTCTTTCGACATGACGGCGATCTTGGTGCGCTCGCCGGCTTCGCGGGCGATGGCGCGGATCACGACAGTTCCGTCGTAGATTTCCGGAACTTCAGTCTGAAACAGATGCTGCACCAGCTCCGGCGCGGCGCGCGAAACCACAACGCCCGGCCCTTTAGAAGCACGTTCGACGCGCGCGATCACCACGCGCACGCGCTCGCCCACGGCAAACGATTCCAACCGCGACTGCTCCTTGCGCGGCATCCGCGCTTCCGCTTTGCCGATGTCAAAAATCACATCCGGGCCTTCCACGCGCTTCACGGTCGCGTTGACAATCTCCTGCACGCGCCCGATGTACTCGTTGTAAACGGTGTCGCGCTCGGCCTCGCGCACCTTCTGAAAGATGACTTGCTTGGCCAGTTGCGCGGCAATGCGCCCCAGGATGCCTTCGGTGACTTTGGGAATATGCAGCTCACCTCCGACTTCAAGGCTGGGATTCACCTTCCGCGCGTCTTCCAGCGTGATCTGCAGGTTCGGATCTTCCACCTGCTCCGGCGTTTCCACGACCGTCTTCACCGCGAAGGCATTAATCTTGCCGGTTTCCTTGTCGAGTTTGGCCTGCAGATTTTCCTGCGACTTGTAGTACTTGCGCGTGGCCATGACAATGGCGTCTTCCACCGCGCTGACCACAATCTGCGGATCAATCCCTTTTTCCCGGCTCAGTGCGTCGATCGTGTTATAGAGCTCGCTAGCCATAAGTAAAATTCCGTTACGTTGTCAGCGCCTCTGCCGCAGGTTTCAAAGTTTCATGGTTTCAAAGTTTCATGGTTTGAAAGTTTCAACGGGACCGCGCCCCGCCTTTGAAACCTTGAAACTTTGCCACCTTGAAACCTTAGACCTCTGGCACCAGATTCGCCTTCTCCACGTTGGCGAACTCGATTTCAATTTTCTGTCCGGCCGCCGCGCCCATTTTCTTGCGCGACTTCGAGCTCGCCACGCTCAGATCCAGCGTCAAACGGCCGTCGTGAAAACCTTCCAGCCTGCCTTCAAAGTGCCGGTTGCTATCCACCGGATTCCGCGTCGTCACCTTCACTCGGCTGCCGGTGAAGCGCCTGAAATCCGCCGCCTTGATCAACCTGCGATCCAGCCCCGGCGACGAAACTTCCAGCGTGTACGATCCCGGCATCACATCTTCAACGTCGAGAATCGTGCCAAATTCCCGGCTGAAGTTCGCACAGTCTTCGTGCGTCACTCCGTGCGCCACGCCTTGCGTCAACCCAGTTCCGGACTCGGCAACTCCGGGCTCGGCTCCCGCCGCGGGCTTGTCGAGAAACACCCGCAGCATGCGCGCCTTGCCTCCGCCGAGCAACTCGACCTCGATTACTTCGAGCCCGCCGGAGGCGGCGACGCGCTCCGCGATTTCCCGCACGCGATCAACGTCAAGCGCCATGAATCCAATAATTTACAGGCGATGGCCGCAACCACCGGCGGGCTCCAACTAAAAAGTGGGCTTGCGCCCACTGGTGTGCTTCGCCAAATGCCGGTATTACACAACAGTTCTCAGTTCCTTAATATACGCCTGCGGAGGGAAAAAAGACAAACCAGCCCGTGGTGGAATGTGGCTCAATTTGAGGAACAACCGAAACCCAGACCCACGAAGGGCACGAAGTCACACGAAGGAGACCGCTGGCAGCGAGACCCTTCGTGATCCTTCGTGTCCTTCGTGGTGGATGGTCTTAATCCTTGGCCAGCTGCAAATTAAGTCGCCACCTCGCAACAACCAGCCCTACATGCATACGCTTTTCCCCACAACCTCGGCCTAAATATTCCCCATCTTTGTGACATCCAACCTTGCCTCTCAACTGAAATCAGTCCATTCTGACGAAAACAATAATGCGAGAACGAAATGGCGGCCAGTAAGCCGCCTAACTCCTTGCGGCTCAAGATTTTGCCCGTAAGCAATTGAGCCCCATAGATCAAATCGCATTTTCGCTGCAACATGCTGATTCCAATAGATCGGGGGGAGGGGGTATACCACCCTAAGGTGAGAGAAAAACTAAGATCGATGTTGGCATAGCACTATGCGGCGTCATCCCGAGCGCAGCCGCTCTTCAGGCGGAGAGAGGGATCTCCCTCTCATACGGCTTCGCGCGTAAGCCAAACCGCACCCGCATCGCCACTACATTTGCCCAATCCTCATCCCGTCTCTACAATAAAAGTTTCACCCGCATCCCGGGAGAATCCCGAAAACTCATGATCCATTTTCCCGTTCCCGAAGCCCTTACTTTCGACGACGTCCTTCTTCTGCCGGCGCGCTCCGACGTCATTCCGGCGCAAGCCTCGACGCAGACGCAGCTCACGCGCAACATCGGCCTCAACATTCCCGTCGTAAGCGCCGCCATGGACACCGTCACCGAATCGCACATGGCGATCGCGCTGGCGCAGCAGGGCGGCCTGGGCATCGTTCATCGCAATCTGACCATCGAGCAGCAGGCCAACGAAGTCGACAAAGTGAAGCGCTCGGAAAGCGGCATGATCGTCGATCCAGTCACCATGCACGCCACCGACCGCGTTTCCGACGCGCTCGAAGTCATGCGCAAATACAAGATTTCTGGCGTGCCGATTACCGAAAACGGCAAGCTGGTCGGCATCCTCACCAACCGCGATCTGCGCTTTGAAACCCGCTTCGACATTCCCATCGACAAAGTGATGACCAAGAAAAATCTCATCACCGTGCCCGTGGGAACCACGCTCGAAGAAGCGGAAAAAATCCTGCACGAGCACCGCGTGGAAAAACTTCTCGTCGTCGACGACAAGTACAACCTGAAGGGGCTGATCACGGTGAAGGATATTCAGAAGAAGTTGAAATATCCCAACGCCGCTAAGGATTCGCAAGGCCGCCTGCGCGTAGGTGCGGCCATCGGCGCAACCGGAGATTTTCTCGAGCGCGCGCAGGAACTCGCCGAGGCGAAAGTCGACGTGCTCGCCATCGACAGCGCGCACGGCCACTCGACCAAGGTGCTCGAAGCCGTGAAGCTGGTGAAGTCGAAGCTCCCGCACATCGACCTGCTCGCCGGAAACATCGCTACGTTTGACGGTGCCTGCGAACTTGCGCGTGCCGGCGCCGATGGCATCAAAGTTGGTATTGGCCCCGGCTCCATCTGCACCACGCGCGTCGTCACCGGCGCCGGCGTGCCCCAGATCACCGCCATCGCGGAAGCCTATCGCGCCACCAAAGATTCGGGCGTGCCGCTGATCGCCGACGGCGGCATTAAGTATTCCGGCGACATCACCAAAGCGCTGGCCGCGGGCGCGAGCGCCGTTATGATCGGCTCGCTTTTCGCCGGCACCGATGAGAGTCCGGGCGAACTGATTCTGTATCAGGGCCGCTCGTTCAAATCCTATCGCGGCATGGGCTCGCTCAGCGCCATGGCCCAGGGATCGAGCGAACGCTACTTCCAGTCCACAGAAGACGATTCTTCCTCGGCGTCGTCCGCGTCAGACGGCGAATCGAATCGCATGGACAAGCTCGTGCCTGAAGGAATCGAAGGCCGCGTGCCCTACCGCGGCTCGGTTGCGATGATCGTCTACCAGATGGTCGGCGGATTGAAATCGGGCATGGGCTACTGTGGCTGCTCGACGATTGCCGAACTGCTGCAGAAAACTCGGTTCGTCCGCATCAGCGGCGCCGGCCTGCGCGAGAGCCACGTGCACGACGTAATGATCACCCGCGAGGCCCCCAACTATGCCATCGAATAACGCGGCGTGGCTAGCACCACAGTTTTGGTCATGTGGGGACAGCCGCCCCCGGCTGTCCTGCCCGGCAACGCCGGGCTGTGGTTCGCCCGCTTGAACCCTCATCAGAAAAATGTTCTGAAGACGTGGATCGCCGCCTCTCTGTGGCTGATCGTCATTGCCATCGAGTCGAGTTCTCTCGGCGCAGCCGCCAATACGGGCCGGATCCTTTACCCCATTCTGCATTTTCTGTTTGGGCTCGATCCGGCTCGTTTCGAGACCTGGCACTTTTTTATTCGCAAGTCGGGCCACGTCTTCGGTTACGGCCTGCTGAGCATTCTGCTGTTCCGCGCCTGGCGTGAAACTTTGCCCGCGCTCAGCAGCATACGGTGGACGCCGCGCTGGGCGAACCTCGCCGTGCTGGGAACCGCGCTGGTGGCCAGCCTCGACGAGTGGCACCAGAGCTATAACCCGCTGCGCACCGGCACTCCGAAAGACGTCGTGCTCGATACCTGCGCCGCCATCGCCGCCCAGATTCTGATCTTGCTGTGGGTGAAGTGGCTCTAGGGATTTTGCAGCCCTCACGGTTGTTGCTATTTGATACTTGTTGTCATCCTCTGGTCTCATCTGCGCGCGGCAACGGCCTTACCACGAGCAGCGCCGCCGAAAGTGCCGCTAGTCCCGCCGAAAGATAAAACGGCACCGGCGCGCCGAAATGTTTCCACAGCAGTCCCGTGATCAGGCTGGCGGCGAGCGCAGCCACGCTGGTCACAAAAAAATAAATACCCAGCGCGCGGCCGCGGATCTCCTGCCCCACCGCTTCCACCACCAGCGCCTTCAGCACCGGCTGGGTCAGCGCATAATACAACCCGTATACGGCCATCGCGATCCAGATGGCGATCGTTGACGGCGCTCGCCCGAAGACGAAATAGACCGCGGCAAATATCAGATACCCGGCCGCTGCGATCCATTTTCTGGATTGGCCGCGCCGCGAAAAATGATCGCTGAGCCAGCCCGCAGGCCAGGAGCCGAGCGTGTATGTAATGTTGAAGACCAGGCCCAGCACAGGCGCCAGCACGACTGCGATGCCGACGTTCTGGGCCCGCATCACCAGAAACATGTCGCTCGAATTGCCCAGCGAGAACAACGTTACCGCGACGAGAACGAAATAAAACGGCGCGGGCAGAGCGACGCGTTCGGTGGGAGAGGAGGTATGTTTTGTCGGCGCCTTTTCGGTTTGCGGAGTCGCGGCAACGTTCATCCGGCGAGTTTCCTGAATCCCGAGCAGCGCCACTAGTACGCACAACGCTCCGGGTGCGGCCGCGGCCAGGAAGACGCCGCGAATTCCATAATGCGCCAGCAGGGCCAGCGCGGCGAGCGGCCCGGCGATCGCGCCGGCTGAATCCATCGACTGAATCAGACCGTAGGCCGATCCGAGCCGTTCTTTCGGGACCGACTCGGCGACCATCACGTCGCGCGGCGCTCCGCGCAGGCCCTTGGCCAAACGGTCGGTGAAACGAATCAGCAAAATGTGCCACCATGCCGTGACCACGGCCAGCACCGGCTTCACTGCGTTGGCGACAAAGTATCCCGCGACTACCAGCGGCTTGCGGCGGTCGAGACGATCGGAGAGATATCCGGAGAAAAGTTTGGCAAACGATGCGACGCTCTCGGCGACGCCCTCAATCAGGCCCAACTGCGCCGGCCCCGCTCCCAGCGAAACCAGAAACGCGGGCAATACCCAATACGCCATTTCGGTGGCTGTGTCGTTGAAGAAAGACGTTGCTCCGAAGACGTAGACGTTCCGCGGCGTGGTGGTTTCACGATCAACCGGTCGCGGGGGCATCAAAAGGTTTTATCACAGAAGCCCGGAGGTCCCCGTTTTCGTGGTTGCGCTGAGTATTGGAAACGCAGAATGGAGAACGCAGAAACTAAGGTCGAACTGAGAACGTCCGCTCAATACATGGCGTCGTACTTGGTCACAACCCACTCTCCGCTTTTGTTCTCAGTGGTCACGGTGAGCAGTCCCTGATACGTGCCGGGCTGGCTGGCATTGTTCTCACGCTTTCCGCGATATTGCAGAATGATCAAGGGCGGCGCTTCCTCCCAATCTACCAATTCCCAGGAGACCAGCGGATGCTGCGCCTCTGATTGGCAGATATAGCGAGCATATTTCTTGTGGTAGTCATGCTCCCATTTATTGAGCAGCTCATCGCAATGCCCGTCGCGCAGCTCACGCAGAAATTTGTTGGCCGCATGTTCGGTCGAGCGGTCGCGCAGCGGATTCATCTTGATGCTCACCGGCAACCCGGTTAGCGGATCGTGATCCTCTGATCGCGCCAACACTGGCCCCTGATCGCTGAGCCACCAGAGATAACCCACGAACACGAATACCAGCAGCGCGCCGGCGCCCACGGCGATGCCGATCTGGGTCTTGGTAAAGGCCATTCCCAGAAGTTTATAAAGATGTCAACAGCGCCAGCAAGATTACCAGCGGGAGACTCAGACGGACATGTACGAGTGGGGAGATTGATCGGCGCGATCAGCTCCGGATACTGAAGCGGCGCGCGGACGGCGCGGACGGCATGGGCCCGTTATGGCTAGCCAGTCGAACTGTACGGGATTTCCTTTTAACGAACGACAGACGTATCCTAAGCTCTTCTGCGAGGCCTCTCGCAATCGGCCACCATGAGGCCCTCAACCTGATTATCGTGCGCAAAATAATTTTCAATCTCCACCTGATCATCGCTCTTGCAGCGGGAGCGTTCATGGTGGTTCTCGGCGTAAGCGGAAGCATCATGGAGTTTGAGCCGGAATTGGATCGTCTGTTCCATCCTCGACTGTCTTACATAACGCCGGAAACGCATGTCCTCTCGCTGCGCGAAATGAGCGATGCGGTCTCGCGAACTTTCCCGGGCGAACCAATCGTGGCCTATCTGCCGTCGCTATCACCACGTCTTTCGTCGCAGGTACTGCTGCCGCGAGGGATTGCATACGTGAATCAGTATACCGGCCAGGTTCTCGGAGTCAGGGAACGTGGTCAGACGTTTCTAGGTTATGTGCGGGCAATTCACACGCGCCTGGGGCGCGGAGACCTCAGTAGAAGCGTCCTGAAGTGGTCAGGGGTCGCCATGCTCTTGTCCCTGGCTTCGGGTCTGTACCTCTGGTGGCCGATCAAGCGAGTGCGCATTCGCGGAAAGTGGGGCGGCAGGCGGCTGTGGTTCGATCTGCACAATGCCATCGGAATCCTTGCGTTGCTGCCGCTCGCCATACTGGCGGCAACGGGAACCGTCCTCGGTTTCGAGGATCAGCTGGCGCCGGTGATCTACAAACTCACCCGTTCCAGTCCGATGGAGGCGACTCGCATGGCTCCGCCAGTACCGGCGCGGGGCGCGACATCCATCACACCTGACGACGCCGTTGAGATCGCACGAAGCTGTATGCCGGGCGCAATACCCTATCGTGTGCAGATGCCGAAATACGGCGGCTTCTACCAAATCGCGCTAATCTATCCTCAGGACAAAGTTGCGGGCGACCGCAATTTGGTCACAATCGAACCCTACGGGGGCAGGGTCATCGCGATGAGCCGGTCGAGCGATCTGTCGCGAGGAGACAGAATTCTAGCGATAAGCGAAGCGTTACATACTGGAAATATCCTGGGCATGCCTGGCCGGGTTGTCGCCTGGTTGGTAAGCACACTCGTACTGCTGCAAGCGGCTAGCGGCCTGCTGATGTGGCTATACAGGAACAGGGTTGTGCCGGCGACAAAGGTGGAAAACGCTTTATGAAGAGCGCGATTGCGATTGCCCTGATTTTGGCGGCGAGCACGATGGCTCCGGACTTAACCGGCAAATGGTCCGGCTCGTTTAAGGTTGATGGCGGCGACCACAGCGTGCCCCAGTTGTTCCTCTTGAAACAGGATGGACCGAAGCTGACGGGCAGCGGCGGGCCGGACCAGAGCGAACAGTATCCGATAGAAAACGGCAAGGTCGACGGCGACCGGGTAAACTTTGCCGTAACAACCGGCGAATGGAAGTTCACCTACAATCTGAAAATAAGTGGCGCGAAGCTGGCCGGAGAGCTTGAACTGGACGGGGTCAACGATAAGAGAGCCGCAAAGGTCTCCTTGAGCAAAGAGCCGTAGGTTGTTTGGCGGCGTATCAAGTCAGGAACGAGGCGTTGAAGGGAAACCTGCGTGCACAGCAGGCGATCTGAACGACGCAAAGAGCGAAGGCGCGGACACAAGGTCCGCGCCTTTGTTTCATCAGCAAATCGAAACTACTCTTTCTTCTCGCCGCCTTCAACTGGCGCCGATTCACTCTCGATCTGCGCCTGGGCCTCGGCTTCTTCCATGGCCTTCTTGGCTTCAGCGGCTTTTTTGGCGCGGACTTCGGCACGCTTCTCGCGCTTTTCGTCGAGAACCTTTTCGCTTCCCAACAGTTCCAGGAATGCCTTGTCGGCGCCGTCGCCTTTGTTCCAGCCGGTGCGGATGATGCGCGTGTATCCGCCCTCGCGGTCGCCGAAGCGCGGGCCGACCGTGTCGAACAATTTCACAACCGCCTCATCAGTCATGAGATATGCGGTCGCCAGACGACGCGCGGCGAGGTCGCCGCGTTTGCCCAGCGTGATCATCTTCTCGACGATAGGTTTCGCGGCCTTGGCCTTGGGAATGGTCGTCTCGATACGCTCTTCCACGATCACCGAGGTGACCAGATTGCGCAGCAGCGAGCGCCGGTGCGCGGTGTTCCGTCCGAGTTTATAGCCTGCAACTTTATGACGCATGGGAACCCCAGCTTCTAGCTTTTAGCTTCCAGCTAGTTCAAAATCGAAAACCAAACCTCAGGGGCTAAAGCCCCAATTCTGTTGCGGCCTGGGCGGCACGGCTAAAGCCGTGCCCTTCCCAAACCTCTTCCCGGCTTCTATCTTTGCAACCTTGAAACCTTAGAAACTTTGAAACCTGACGATCACAGCTGATCGTCCGGTCCGTATGCCGAAGCGGGCAGGACCTGATTCGACGTCGGACCAGGTACAGCGTTGCCGTGCTCGTCGATCTTCATGCCCAGGCTCAGGCCCATCGAGGAAAGAATTTCTTTGATCTCGTTCAGCGACTTGCGGCCGAAGTTTTTTGTCTTGAGCATTTCGGCTTCGGTCTTCTGTACGAGTTCGCCGATGGTCTGAATGTTCGCGTTCTTCAGGCAGTTGTAGCTGCGCACGGAGAGCTCAAGTTCTTCGACGGAACGATTCAGATTTTCGTTGTGAATCTCGGGCTTGCGATCATCCGACGAGGACGTGCCGGTTTCGATTTCTTCCTCAAAGTTGATGAAGATGTTCATGTGGTCCTTCAGCAGCTTTGCCGCCAGGCCGATCGAGTCGGCGGGCGTGATGGAGCCGTTGGTCCACACTTCGAGCGTCAGCTTGTCGTAGTCAGTAATCTGTCCGAGACGCGCGGCCTCGACGGTGTAGTTGCACTTGCGCACGGGCGAATGCACGGAGTCGATCGGGATGAAGCCGATGCCGAGATCTTCGTCAAAATTCTTGTCGGCAGAAACGTAACCGCGGCCGCGCTTCAGACGCATCTCCATGTCGAGCTTGCCGCCTTCGCTGACGGTCGCGATGTAGACGTCTTTATCGAGAACCTCGACATCGCCGTCGGCTTCGATCATGCCGCTGGTGACTACACCCGGCTGATCGGCGCGCAGGTAAATCGCTTTCGGCGCGTCGCCGGAAAGCTTGAACGGAATCTGCTTCAGGTTGAGGATGATGTCGGTCGCGTCTTCAACCACGCCGGGGATCGACTGAAACTCGTGCAGCACGCCTTCCATCTTCACCGCGGTGACGGCCGCGCCTTCAATCGAACTCAGCAGCACGCGCCGCAGAGCGTTGCCGACGGTCGTGCCGAATCCGCGCTCGAACGGCTGCGCCCAGAAGATGCCGTATTTATCGGTGAGGGTGGAAGTGTCGACTGCGAGGCGTTTCGGTTTCTGAAAACCCTTCCAAAGCATGTGTTTCTCCTTCGGCCGTTTGGCTCGATTCTGACTCACTGAGTGGTCCGACTCAGGTCAATGTCAGAAAGGGCTGATCTGGCTCGAAAAAAAGGACCCTTTGTGGAGACGTAACTTGTTACGTCTCCCTTACCACAAAATCCAACGCTTCCTGATTCACGGCGCTTGCCAACATTGGCGGCGCCGCCGGCAGAGACGTTGCAAGCAACGTCTCTACTTGCTGTAAAGTTCAACGATCAGCTGCTCGTTCACCGGGAGCTGAATATCTTCGCGCTTGGGCAGGGATAGAATGCGTCCCTTGTAATTGTCGCGATCCACTTCCAGCCAGCTCGGCATCGTACCGTGGCTGGCGAATTCCTTGGCCAGTTCGAGCACGGTGAGCTTCTTGCTGTTTTCACGAATCGCAACTTCCTCTCCCGCGCTTACTTCGTAGGAAGGAATGTTGACCTTGCGGTTATCGACGGCGACGTGCCCGTGACGCACCAGTTGGCGCGCCTGGCGCCGCGATTGCGCGAAACCAAGACGGAACACGACGTTGTCGAGACGGCGCTCGAGCTGTTGCAGCAATTTCTCGCCCGTAACGCCTCTGGAGCGCGCGGCCTTCTCGAAGTAGTTGCGGAACTGCCCTTCCTGCGTGAAGTAAATGCGCTTGGCTTTCTGCTTCTCGCGCAACTGCAGGCCGTAGCCGACAATCTTGGCCTTGCGGTCTTTCCCATGTTGTCCGGGAGCGAAATTGCGCTTCTCGATGGGACATTTATCGCTAAAACACTTTGCGCCTTTGAGGAACAGCTTCATGCCCTCGCGGCGGCACAGACGGCAAACTGCATCGGTATAACGCGCCAAGTTTCTTCTCCTTTAGATGACCGGTTTACGGGTTTGGCTTCACCCTTCGTCCCGGACAATTCGTAGAGACATAACTTGTTACGTCTCTCCATCCACGAAATTTTCAACGGCGCACTTTGGAACGCCAGCCAGCATTCGTGGCGCTGGCGGCAGAGACGTTGCAAGCAACGTCTCTACGATTTACACTCTTCGTCGCTTCGGCGGACGGCATCCGTTATGCGGAATCGGCGTCACGTCGCGAATCGACCGTACTTCAATGCCAGACGCGGCTAGAGCGCGCACTGCCGATTCGCGGCCGGAACCCGGGCCGCTGACCCGCACATCCACGCTGCGGACGCCATGATCGCGCGCCATATTGGCGGCGTTCGAAGCGGCCTGCTGCGCGGCGAAGGGCGTGCCCTTGCGCGATCCGCGGAACCCGAGCGATCCTGAACTCTTCCACGACAGAACGTTGCCATTCATGTCGGTGATGGTCACGATGGTGTTATTGAAGGAAGCCTGCACATACACGAGCCCATGCGGGACGTGCTTGCGCTCCTTCTTCTTGAACGTCTTTTTCTTGCCTTTTTTCTCGGGAGTCGCTGCCGCGCCGCCCGCTGCTGCTGGTTTTGCCATAATTAGTGTCCAGTGGCCAGTGATCAGTGATCAGTGACCTATCTTGATGTTACCGGCCACTGGTCACTGACCACTGGCCACTGTGCTTACGTTTTTGCTGCCGACTTCTTCTTCTGTGCGACTGTTCCCTTGCGCGGACCTTTTCGCGTCCGAGCGTTGGTGTGCGTGCGCTGTCCGCGTACGGGCAGATTGCGGCGGTGCCGGAACCCGCGATAGGAGCCGATTTCGATGAGACGCTTGATGTTCATCGAAACTTCCTTGCGCAGATCGCCTTCCACCAGGCCCTCGGCCTCGATGACCGTGCGGATGCGATTGACCTCTTCCTCGCTCAGGTCCTGCACCTTCTTCATCGGCTCGACCTTGGCCTCATCGAGGATGTGGCCGGCGCGCGGATGCCCGATGCCATAGATATAGGTCAGCGCGATGTGTATATGTTTCTGGCGGGGAAGATCCACGCCTGCAATACGTGCCATAGAATCCTGACCCTCTTCACTGCCCGGCTTTCGTCGGCTGCTAGCTTCTAGTGCTAGCTTCTAGCAAATCGCGATCTGGACGTGGCTAGAAGCTAGGAGCAAGAAGCTAGCGGCTTCCTTACCCCTGGCGCTGTTTATGTTTCGAGTTGACGCAGATCACCCGCACCACGCCTTTGCGGTGGATGACCTTGCACTTGTCACAAATTTTCTTTACCGATGCCCTGACTTTCATAAATTCTCAATCCCGGTTTCTACTCGACTCGGCTGCGCTTTCGCGCTCGCCGGACGGGCGAATGCGCCCGTCTCCACACGATCATTTGTAGCGATACACGATCCGTCCGCGATTCAAGTCGTAGGGCGAAAGCTCGACCGCGACTTTGTCTCCCGGCAGAATGCGGATGAAATTCTTGCGCATCTTTCCGGAAACGTGCGCCAGCACCTGATGCTTATTTTCCAGTTCCACCCGGAACATGGCGTTGGGCAGCGGTTCCAGAACCACCGCCATCACTTCAATCGCGTCTTCTTTGCTCATGCACCCCTTGCGGCTCTTGGCTTTGGCTCTTGGCCTTTAGCTAAGAGCTAAAAGCCAAAGGCTAAGAGCGTAGTTACTGCGTCAAAATCACCGGACCATCTTTCGTCACCGCTACGCAATGCTCGAAATGCGCGCTGAAGCTGCCGTCGACCGTGACCGCCGTCCACTTATCGCCCAACACGCGGGTTTCGGGCTTGCCGTAATTCACCATGGGCTCGATGGCGAGCACCATGCCCTCGCGCAAGCGGGCGCCGTGCCCTCTCGCCCCGAAATTCGGGACTTGCGGTTCCTCGTGCAGCCGCGTCCCGATGCCGTGTCCCACGAACTCGCGCACCACGCTGAATCCGGCGGCTTCCACATGTTCCTGCACCGCCGCTCCAACGTCGCCCACCGAGTTGCCGATCCTTGCCTGCTCGATGCCGCGGTAGAGCGACCCCTCGGTCACGTCCAGCAACTTCTTCAGCTCCGGCTTCACTGCATCGCCCACCGGCTCGGTGATCGCCGCGTCACCATAATATCCGTCAAGCACGACGCCGCAGTCGATCGAAACGATGTCTCCGGCATTGAGCACCCGCTTTTCCGACGGAATGCCGTGCACAATCTCTTCATTCACCGACGTGCACAACACGCAGGGATAATCGTAATACCCCTTGAACGCCGGCTTGGCTCCGAGTTCTCTGATCTTCTTGTCGGCTGCCCGCTCCAGATCCATGGTCGTGACGCCGGGAGCCACCAGCGTTCTCACGTGATCGAGAACCTGACGCACAATGCCGCCGCTTTGCCGCATCTTGTCAATTTCCGCCGCCGATTTGCACACAATTGCCATGCTTCGTTTCGCTCAAGAAAATTTCTTAAGCGTGGTGATCTTCCAATAT
This sequence comes from uncultured Acidobacteriaceae bacterium, assembly GCA_963739125.1. Taxonomy (GTDB): domain Bacteria; phylum Acidobacteriota; class Terriglobia; order Terriglobales; family Acidobacteriaceae; genus Sulfotelmatobacter. The sequence continues at coordinate 830,821 of CAVTZD010000001.1, forward strand.
CCGGAAAATCTGCGCGGTGACTTCGTCCATGGGCTGATCGCCGTTCACCGTAATCAACCGGCCCGTGCGCTGATAATAGTCCGCCACCGGACGAGTCTGCTCCTGGTAAGCCGTCAGCCGCGGCTGAATCACTTCCAACCGGTCATCATTGCGGGTCACCAGCTTGGTCCCGTCAAAATCGCAGATTTCATCTACGCGGGGCGGCTGGAAGTGGACGTTATAGATCCGTCCATCGGTAGGACAAGTACGGCGCCCAGTAATCCGGAGCAACACCTGATTATAGTCGACGTCCAGGCGGATCACAATCGGCCAGGCCCGGGTGGGACGCGAATTGTCAAAGAGCTCATGCTCGAGCAGCGCATCGAGCCACCCGGCCTGGGCTGCAGTCCGGGGAAACCCGTCAAGAATATAGCCACGCTTGCAATCCGGCTCGACCAGCCGCTCGCGCACCATGGTGCAAACCAGATCGTCTGACACCAACTGGCCGCGCGCCATGACCGCCTTGGCCACCATGCCGAGTTCTGTGCCCCGGGCCACGTTCTCCCGCAGCAGGTCGCCGGTCGACACCTGTGGAATTCCGAAACGTTCCATGATGCGCTTCGCCTGAGTGCCTTTTCCGGCACCCGGCGGTCCGAGCAACACCACGGGTCCTACGTCATGCGAGGTTCCCTGCGTCATCGGCTTGGCAAAAGCCTCCCGATCTCAAATCCCCGGCGCCCCAAGAATCCACCGAGGTGCAGCAACCCCCACAATTCTCATCCACATTCAGTAGAGACGTTGCTTGCAACGCCTCGGCAGCCGAGATGCTGCCAGCAGAGACGTAGCAAGCTACGTCTCTACGACTCGCTTTACCAGCGCCGCCCGCGCATGCGTCCGCTGCGCGGCGTAAATCCATCGTAGTGGCGCATGACCAATTGTGCCTCGATCTGTGTCACCGTATCCATTGCAACGCCCACCACGATCAGCAGCGATGTGCCGCCAAAATAAAAGTTCACACCCAAACCGTTGGTGACCCAGGTAGGCAGCTGTTCGAAAAACCTTCCCACCGGGCCATACAAGTGGTTCAAATGAATACCCGCGATCATCCACTCCGGAATGAACGAAATGATGATCAGATAAAGCGCTCCCACCAGGGTAATGCGGGTGAGCACTTCATTGATGAAGTCGGCGGTTCGCTTGCCCGGACGAATGCCGGGAATGAATCCGCCATACTTGCGCATGTTGTCGGCGACTTCGCTCGGGTTGAACACGATCGACACATAGAAGTAGGCGAAGAAGACAATGCCGACGGCGTAGAGCAGAGTGTAGAGCGGCTCACCCCATCCCAGCCAGCGAATCAGGTCGCCAAAGTAGCGATTGTTTTTCAGGCCGTAACCGACCGTCTGCGGCAGCGTGAGAATCGAAGACGCGAAGATGACCGGCATCACGCCGCCGGCGTTGACCCGCAACGGCAAATGCGTGGACTGCCCGCCCATCACTTTCCGTCCTACGACACGCTTAGCGTATTGCACCGGAAGGCGCCGCTCGCTGCGTTCCACGTAGACGATGAACGTCACCACTGCAATCATGAAAATGAGCAAGCCCGCCATCAGCGGGAAAGTCATCGCTCCCCACTGGGAGTTCTTCGCCTTTTCGATGAGATCGAAGACACCCCCGGGCAGGCCGACGACAATGCCGGCAAAGATCAGCAGCGACATGCCTTCACCCACGCCGCGATCGGTGATCTGCTCGCCCAGCCACATGATGAACGCGCTGCCCGTGGTCAGCGTCAGCATGGTCATCAGGATGAACCCGTAACCGGGCGTGAGCACAAAATCGCCCTGCTTCTGCAGCCCGAAGGCGATGCCAAACGACTGGATCGCGCTCAGGATGACGGTGATATACCGCGTCCACTGCGTGATCTTCTTGCGCCCCAGTTCGCCTTCTTTTTGCAGCTTGGCCAGCGGCTCGTAGACCACCGTCAGCAATTGCAGAATGATCGACGCCGTGATGTAGGGCATGATGCCCAGAGCGAAAATCGTGAGCCGGCGCAACTGCCCGCCGGAAAACAGATCGACAAATCCCAGGAACGATCCCTGTTGCTGCTCGAAAAACTGCGCTAACTTGTCGGCATTCACTCCCGGGGTAGGGATGTGCCCGCCCAGCCGGTACACGAACAGCAGCGCCAGCGTAAACAAAATGCGCTTGCGCAGGTCCGGAATACGAAAAATGTTAGCCAGTTTCTCGAACATTACTGCAACACCTCAACCTTGCCGCCCGCCTTAGTGATTTTTTCCTGCGCCGATTTTGAGAACTTGTGCGCGCTCACCGTGATCGCGGTTTTCAGATCGCCGTCTCCCAGAATCTTTACCGGCAGCTTGGCCTTGATTACGCCGGCTTTACGGAGCACCTCGGGCGTGATTGTCGTTTCCCCGAGCTCGACCAGCCGCTCCAGGCTCACGATGTTATATTCCTTGCGGAAAATGTTGGTGAAGCCGCGCTTCGGCATGCGCCGGTGCAGCGGCATCTGCCCGCCTTCAAAGCCGCGGATCATGCGCGATCCGGTGCGCGACCGCTGGCCTTTGTGCCCGCGGGTCGAAGTCTTGCCCATCCCCGAACCCATGCCGCGGCCGACGCGCTTGCGCTTTTCCGTAGCGTTTTTCGGTGCTCGAATGTTGGATAAATTCATGACTCTTCCTTCGTAGAGACGTTGCTTGCAACGTCTTGCCCGCGCCCGCGGCAATCTCGCCGCCAGCAGAGACGTAGCAAGCTACGTCTCTACAAACACTTATTCCACAAACTCCACCAGATGCGGAACCTTCGCCACCATCCCGCGGATAGCTTGCGTGTCCGGACGCTCGATCACCTGATTCAGCCGCGTGAAGCCCAGTCCCTTGATCACGAGCTTCTGCTTTACCGGGGCGCAAATCGCCGAGCGCACCCACTTCAGGTGAACCTTCGCGCCACCCGAATTCGTTTTCTTCGCCGTCATTTCTCAGAACCTCGTAATCGTTCCGCTGGTCACTGCCGTGCTGGTCGGCACTCGGTACCAGGTACTCTACAACTCCTGCGCCGCTTTGCCGCGCATGGCGGCAACGCTTTCCCGGTTCTTCAGCTGCTTGAGCGCGTCAAATGTGGCTTTGATCACGTTGTGGGGGTTGGTGGTGCCGATCGATTTCGTCAGCACGTTCTGCACGCCCGCCGAAGTCATCACCGCGCGCACGGCGCCACCGGCAATCACGCCCGTGCCTTCCGGAGCCGGCTTCAGCAGCACCTTGCCCGAGCCATAGCGCCCCAGCACAAGGTGCGGAATGCTGGTCTGGGTCAGGTTCACCCTCATCAGATTTTTCTTGGCCGATTCGATCCCCTTGCGGATGGCCTGCGGAACTTCTTTGGCCTTGCCCGACCCGTAGCCCACCACCGCCGCGGAGGGATCGCCCACCACCACCAGCGCCGCAAATGAAAGATTCTTGCCGCCCTTCACCACTTTCGTAACGCGGTTGATCGCGACCACCTGGTCTTTCAGCTGGAACGAACCTGCATCGAGTTTCTTGATTACGGTTGGCATTTATGAACCCATCTCGTAATTGAGTAATCTGGTAATTGTGTAATTTGAAGACAAACCCGGCCGCTTCCGATCTTCAAAATTACCCAATTACCAAATTACCCAATTACACAATCAGAATTGAAGTCCCGCTTCGCGCGCCGCTTCGGCCAGGGCTTTCACGCGCCCGTGATAAATGTAGCCGCCGCGGTCGAATACAACTTTCGTCACACCTTTGGCCTTGGCGCGCTCGGCGATGGTTTTGCCGATCGCCTTGGCAGCCGAAACGTTGCCGCCGGTGCGCCGGTCTTCTTTCTTGCCTTCGGCCGTGCTGGCCGAAACCAGCGTCTTGCCGTGCAGGTCGTCAATGACCTGCACATAAATGTGATTCAACGACCGGTAGACGTTGAGCCGCGGGCGCTCCGCCGTCCCCTGCATCTTCTTGCGGATGCGCTCGTGCACATAGCCGCGCTTTTCGTTTTTCGTGATTCTTCTCAGCATCGCTTCATTTCCTTCATGACGGCCGGACTACCTGAGATCCTTGGCAAAGTACGCTCAGAGCCTGCCCTGAGCTTGTCGAAGGGATGACGCCAGCGGGCTCCCGCTTCGCTCACGCCCGCTAAGCGGCGTCACTTCGCTCCCGTCTTTCCGACTTTCTTCTTCAGGCGCTCGCCGGCATAGCGAACGCCCTTGTTCTTGTATGGATCCGGCGGGCGCAGCGCGCGCATTTCCGCCGCGACCTGGCCGACTTTCTGCCGGTCGATTCCGGTCAGCGTAATCTTGGTCTGCTTGGGATCGACCACGGCGTCGACTCCAGTCGGCAGCGGATACTCGATCGGATGCGAGTAGCCCAGGTTGAACACGACGGTCAGCTTGCCTTTCATCTCGGCGCGGTAGCCAATGCCGACAATTTCCAGTTCGCGCGTCCAGCCCTTGGTGACGCCTTCGACGGCGTTGTTGACCAGCGCGCGCGCCAAGCCGTGCACCGCCGCCTGCGAATCGTTCTCGCGGATGGCGACGATGTTTCCGTCTTTCTGTTCGACCTTGATGCCGGCGGGGAGCGGCGTATCCAGCCTGCCCTTCGGCCCCTGCACCAGCACCGTGTTGCCTTCGATTTTGACCGTGACCCCCTTGGGAATCGCGATCGGTTTTTTTCCAATTCGTGACATAAGAGCTTCTAGCTTCTAGCTCCTAGCTTCTAGCTAGGCCGCTTGGATTTTACAGTCCGAACTCTCCCGCCCAGACTGTTTCAGTTCAAAACTTAGTGCGCATCGCCGCCTTAGCTAGTAGCTAGTAGCTGCGTCTCTAGTAAATCTGGCACAGCAACTCACCGCCCACGCCTTCTTTGCGGGCCTGGCGGCCGGTCATAACGCCGCGGGGCGTGGTGAGGATGTTGATCCCCATGCCGCCCAGAACCCGCGGAATCTCGCTGCGCCGCACATAGACGCGGCACCCGGGGCGCGACACGCGCTCGACCTTCGAGATGGCCGCTTCGTTGTTGGCGCCGTACTTCAGGTAAATCCGGATGACCTTATGGCCTTCTTCCTCCGTCGGCTTGAAATTGGAGATGTAACCCTCTTCTTTCAGAATGCGGGCGATCTCCAGCTTCAACCGCGAAGCCGGAATGTCGACTTTCTGGTGCCGGGCCTGGAGTGCGTTCCGCACTCGCGTCAGCATGTCTGCCACCGGATCGGTCAACCTCATCGTTTTGCTTCTCCTTGAGCCACCCGTTCGCTCCGCGCAAAGCGGAGAACCTGCGGCAGCTGTAACTTCGGTCGTTAGTCGTTGGTCGTTGGTCGTTCGCCGGACCCCTTATGCCGCTGGCTTTTGCCAACGACCAACGACCACGAACGACGACTTTCCTACCAAGACGACTTCGAAACCCCGGGAATCTCGCCGAGCAGCGCCAACTGCCGGAAACACAGGCGGCACAGCCCGAACTTGCGCAGAAAAGCGCGCGGCCGCCCGCACCGCTGGCAGCGGTTGTGCTTGCGCGTCGAAAACTTCGGCTTCCTGGCGTCTTTGACTCGTTTTGCTGTAGTTGCCAACTTGAAAGCTCCCTCTTGTAGAGACGTAGCTTGCCACGTCTCGGCGCCGGCAAGACGTTGCAAGCAACGTCTCTACGGCGCAACTCTTACTGCGCCCGGAACGGCATCCCCAGGTGCTTCAACAGCGTGCGCGCCTGGTTATCGTTCGCCGCCGTGGTCACGATGGTGACATTCATTCCCTTCAGCTTGTCGACCTTCTCGTAGGAAATCTCCGGGAAGATCAGCTGATCGTGCAGCCCGAGCGTAAAGTTGCCGCGCCCGTCAAACGACTTGGTCGAAACTCCTTTGAAATCGCGCACGCGCGGTAGAACGATATTCACCAGCCGGTCGAAAAACTCGTACATGCGGTCGCCGCGCAACGTGACCATGGCGCCGATAGCCTGGCCTTCGCGCACTTTGAAGGCCGCGATCGACTTCTTCGCCCGTGTCGTGACCGGCTTCTGCCCCGTGATCTGGGTCAACTCGTTCACGGCCGGATCGAGCACCTTGGCGTTCTGCGTGGCTTCGCCCACGCCCATGTTGACGACAATTTTGTGCAGCCGGGGCACAGCCATCGGATTGGCAAGTTCGAGTTCCTTCTGCAACGCGGACGCCACTTCTTTCTCGAACTTCGACCGCAGCCGCGGACGTTCTTTCGCGCTGTGCCGCGCCTGCTCCGGAGCCTTGCTCTCCTGCGCGCCTTCTTTCGATGCTTTCTTGTCTTTTGCCATCGTCAACTTCCTCAGCTCTTGGCCTTTGGCTCTTGGCCCTTGGCTAACACTCCTTGTCCAGGCGCTCCAGGCCAAAAGCCAATGGCCAAGAGCCAACAGCTATTTATCCAGCGTCGTGCCGCACTTCTTGCACACCCGCACTTTGCGCTCGCCGCGGACTTCGTGCCCGATGCGCACCGGCCCGCAGGTTCCGCAGACCAGCTGCACGTTGGAGATGGCGATGCGGCTTTCCTGCTCCGCGATGCCGCCCTTGATGTTGCGCTGAGGGTTCGGACGCACGTGCTTTTTCACCATCATGACGTGTTCGACCAGCAGCTTGGCATCGTTCGGAAACACGCGCAGCACACGCCCTTCCTTGCCCTTGTCGCGCCCCGTGATCACCTTGACGGTGTCGTTGCGCCTCAGATCCACTCGCTTGTTTTCGGTCCTTACGGTTCGCATAAAGTCAAAATCTCAAAGTTTAAAAGTTTCAAGGTTTCAAAGTTTCAGGCTTTCAGATCTCTGATTTTCAAGGCACCTTGAAACCTTGAAACTCTGAAACCCTGCCACCTGCTAAATAACCTCTGGCGCCAGCGAAACAATTTTCAGAAACTTCTTTTCGCGCAGCTCACGCGCCACCGGACCGAACACGCGCGTTCCCACCGGCTCGCCGGCATCGTTGATCAGCACCGCCGCGTTCGAGTCGAACTTGATATAGGTTCCATCCCGGCGCCGGGACTCTTTCCGCGTACGCACGATCACCGCCTTCACCACCGACCCCTTTTTTGTCTGACCCTCGGGCGCCGCTTCTTTCACCGCCGCCGTGATTATGTCGCCCAGTCCGGCGTTCAATCCCGTCGAACCGCCCAGCGGCAGAATCATCTGCAGCTTGCGCGCGCCGGAGTTGTCAGCCACCTCCAGCATTGATCTCATCATCACAGCCATGGCATCCGCTCCCTGATCCATCCCTTTGTCATTCCGACCGGCGCAAAGCGTCGGTGAGGAACCTGCTTTTCGCGGGACCCGCGAGGCCCCTAGCTCGCCGCTTCCACTGCGGCTTCCGGCAGCAGCGCCGCCTTGCGCACAATATCTTTCAGCTTCCAGCGCTTCAGCTTCGACAACGGACGCGTCTCCTCGAGACGTACCACATCGCCCACGTGCGCCTGGTTGGTTTCGTCGTGCGCGTAAAACTTTTTGTTGCGCGCGATCACCCGCCCGTAAAACGGATGCGCCTTCTTGCGCGTCACCTTAACCACGATGGTCTTGTGCATCCGGCTCGAAACCACTTCTCCCACCACCTCTTTGCGCCGGCCCTGCGCGTTCGCGGCTGCCGGCACCGCCTTCTTGGATTCCGCCATTATGGTTTCTCCGTCGCGGCGGTGCGCGCCCGCTCGCTAGCTCTTTCGGTCAGGACCGTCTTGACCCGCGCAATGTCTTTGCGCAGCCCGCGAATTTTCTTCAGGCTCTCGGTCTGGCCCATATTCAGCTGAAACTTCAGCTTGAACAACTGGTCCGCCAGATCGCGTTCCTGATGGTGAAGCTCTTCTTCGGTTAGGTTTCTGACTTTGTCTGCGTTCATAAAAATCGCTCTCAGCTCTCGTCCTTCAGCTAGAACCGTCTCAGCTGACGGCTGCTGGCCGACAGCTGACCGCCGTTCTAATGCAGCACACCTTCGCGTTTGACCATGGTCGTGCGCAGCGCCAGTTTGTGCGAAGCCAGACGCAAAGCTTCCGATGCGTCGGCCAGCGTCACGCCTTCCATTTCAAACAGAATCTTGCCCGGCTTCACCACCGCCACCCAGTGGTCGGGAGCGCCCTTGCCCTTGCCCATGCGGGTTTCCGCCGGTTTCTTGGTGACCGGCTTGTCGGGAAACACCCGGATCCAGATCTTGCCCCCGCGCTTCACAAAACGCGTCATGGCCACGCGGCTGGCTTCGATCTGCCGGTCGGTGATCCACCCCGGCTCGAGCACCTTCAGCCCGAAATCCCCGAACGACAGCGTCGACCCGCGCCAGGCCTTGCCGGTCATGCGCCCGCGCTGCTGCTTGCGGTACTTCACTTTCTTTGGCATCAACATAGAGAATTTCTCGTAGAGACGTTACTTGTAACGTCTCGCTCTTTCCACTTGGCGTCTACCTCTGCCAACAGAGACGTTGCAAGCAACGTCTCTACGACTAGAACCCGCCGGCCGCGGCAGTCTGCGGCTCGCGTTTCTTGGTCGGCAGAATTTCGCCCTTGTACACCCAGCACTTCACTCCGATCACGCCATAAGTCGTCCGCGCTTCGGTGAAGCCGTAGTCGATGTCGGCGCGCAGCGTGTGCAGCGGCAGCCGCCCTTGCAGATACCATTCCGACCGCGCGATTTCGTTGCCGTTCAGCCGCCCGCTGACGCGAACTTTAATTCCTTTGCAGCCGAAGCGCAGCGCCGAGTCGACCGCTTTGCGCATAGCCCGGCGGAAGCCGACGCGCTTTTCCAGTTGCAACGCGATCGATTCCGACACCAGCTGCGCATCGAGTTCCGGCTTGTGCACTTCCTGAATGTCGACAAAAATATCTTTGCCCGCCGTGCGCTTCTGCAGTTCCGCCTTGAGCTTGTCGATTTCCGCGCCCTTGCGTCCGATGATGATCCCCGGCCGCGCCGTCTTGATAATGATGCGCAGCTTGTTGCCCGGCCGCTCGATCTCGATCGAGCTCACGCCCGCCGACTTGAGCTTCTCTTTCAGCTCGTTTTTCAGCTTGACGTCCTCGTGCAGCTGCTTGTCGTAATCCCGCTCGGCAAACCAGCGCGACTTCCACGGCTTGGTATAGCCGAGCCGAAAACCATACGGATGGACTTTTTGTCCCATTGCTTCTCCTAAATCAAACCCCGAAACCTTGTCATTCCGAACACGCGCAAAGCGCGGGTAAGGAATCTGTTGTAATCGCTGGATCCTTCGCGAAGCGGGATCCTTCACAAAGAACGTTGAGCGCGGTCACTTCGCAACCGCCTTCTTCTTCCCCGAACTCTTCACCGCCGGAGCCCGCCGCTTGGCCCTGCCTTGCGCCGGCGCGGCGGCACTCTCCTCACCTACAACCGTCGCAACCGCTTCGCCACTTTTCCCGCGCTCCGCCAGCACCAGCTCGATGTGCGAAATCCTGCGCTGGTACCGGTAGGCCCGCCCCTGCGGTGCCGGACGAATCCGCTTCATGCGCGGTCCGTCGTTCGCCACCGCCCGCTTCACGTACAGGTTGTCGATCTCGACATCGATTCCCTTCTCGGTCGAAAGAAAGTTCACGTTGTCGAGCGCCGACTGCAGCAGCTTGCCCACGTGCGCCGCCACGCGCTTCTTGGTGAACATCAGCGTGTTGCGCGCTTCTTCCACGCGGCGTCCCTTGATCAAATCCAGCACCAGCCGCGCCTTCTGGGGCGAAACTCGCAGGTATCGCATTTCCGCTCGAAATTCCATAATCGCTAGCTCGCTCTTGGCTCTTGGCCCTTCGCTCTCGGCCAGAAGCCAAGAGCCAAAAGCCAACAGCGGTCTTTACGCCTTCGGCGCTGCCGGGGCTGCCGGCGTAATCGCTCCCGGACCGCCCGGAATACCGGCCGGCTTGGCCGCGACTTCCGTGGCCGCCCGCATGGAGTGGCCCTTGAAGTTGCGGGTGAAGCTGAACTCACCCAGCTTGTGTCCCACCATGTTCTCGGTGACATATACGGGGATGAACTTCTTGCCATTGTGCACCGCAATCGTGTGCCCCACCATCTCGGGAACCACGGTGGACCGCCGCGACCAGGTGCGCAGCACCTTTTTTTCATTGCGCGCATTCATGCCTTCCACCCGCTTCTGCAGGTAGCCGTCCACGAACGCGCCCTTTTTTGTTGAACGTGCCATAAAGTCCTCTGTAGAGACGTTGCTCGCAACGTCTCTTCTCACCACATGCCCGGCTGCCTGCGCCGGCAAAAGACGTTGCAAGCAACGTCTTTACGAAAGCTTCTACTTCGATCTCCGGCTCACAATAAACTTATCTGTCCGCTTGTTGTTCCGCGTCTTGTATCCGCGCGTCGGCTGACCCCACGGGGTCACCGGATGCCGGCCGCCCGAAGTCTTGCCTTCACCGCCGCCATGCGGATGGTCCACCGGATTCATCGATACGCCGCGATTGTGCGGACGCTTGCCCAGCCAGCGCGACCGACCCGCCTTGCCAATGGTGACGTTTTCGTGGTCGATGTTGCCGACCTGCCCGATCGTCGCCATGCAGTCCTGCGAAATCTTGCGGGTCTCGCCCGAGGGCAACTTGACCAGCGCATACTCGGCTTCCTTCGCCACCAGTTGCGCCGCGCCGCCCGCCGAACGGACCATCTGACCGCCCTTGCCCGGCTTCAGCTCCAGATTATGAATCTGCGTGCCTGGCGGAATGTTGCGCAGCGGCAGCGCGTTGCCCACAAGAATGTCGGCCTCGGGACCGCTGACCACTTTCTGCCCCACTTTCAGCCCTTCCGGCTGGATGATGTACCGCTTCTCGCCGTCGGCATAAGCCAGCAGCGCAATGCGCGACGAGCGGTTCGGATCGTACTCAATCGTAGTGACCGTCGCCGGGATCCCGGTCTTGTCGCGCTTGAAATCAATAATGCGCAGCTTGCGCTTGTGCCCGCCCCCGATGAACCGCATCGTGGTGTCGCCTGAATTGCGGCGTCCGCCAGTGCGCTGCTTGGGCTCGACCAATGGCTTATACGGATGCTTGGTCGTAATGTCGTCGTTGACCAGCGTCGTGCGATAGCGCAGCGTCTGCGTCGTCGGTCGGTAAGTCTTGATTGGCATATGAAACTCTCTGTAGAGACGTTGCTTGCAACGTCTCTGCCTGCAGCATCGTTGCGCCCGAGACGTAGCAAGCTACGTCTCTACAGCACAACTGCTTTTACAAGTTCTGCGCGTACTCCGGCATCTTCTCGCCCACCCGCAACCGCACGTACGCCTTCTTCCAGTCGGCGCGGTAGCCCGCAAACTTCCCCCGCCGCCGCTCTTTTCCCGGATACGTGGCCGTCCGCACGGAGTGTACCCTGACCTTGAAAATCGACTGCACCGCTTCTTTAATCTCCGTCTTGGTCGCTTTCGGCGCCACCTGGAACACCAGCGTGTTCTGGTTTTCCTTGATGGCCAGGCCTTTCTCGGTGATCACCGGACGCCGAATGATCTGGTATGCGGATTTCATGGTTTCTACGCGACCTCCGCCGCTTTTTCATGCTTGGTGCGGCGCCGCGGAGTTCCCGCCGCCTTTTTCGCGCCTTCGTCTTGCTTGCCTTCGGGCTTGTGCTTCCGTTTTGCTCCCGCACCCTTCAGTGAAATCTGCAGCTTCTCGATCGCCGGCTGCGAGAAAATCACCTGGTTGTAGCGCAGCAGATGATAGGGATGCACTTCGTTGCCCCGCGCCAGTTCGAGCCCTGCGATATTGCGCGCGCTCAACTCCAGATTCTTATTCTCATGCTTCGCTTCTTCCACGATCAGCACGGTCGCATCGACCTTCAGCGCATCGAGCGCCTTGCGGAAATCTTTCGTCTTTGGTTCTTTTACATCAAACGCGTTCACCACGATCAGCTTGCCGTCCGCCAGCTTCGCCGCCAGCGCCGAGCGCAGCGCGCCCAGCAGCTTTTTCTTGGGGAAGGTGTAGTCGTAGCTGCGCGGCACCGGACCGTGCACTGTCGCTCCATGCCGCCACAGTGGAGACCGGATCGAGCCGATACGCGCTCGCCCGGTGCCCTTCTGCTTCCACAGTTTTTTCCCCGAGCCGGACACCTGCCAGCGCGCCTTGGTGGCATGCGTTCCGGCGCGCTGCCCGGCGCGGTAATGTTTCACCGCTTCCCAGAGCAGGTCTTCGTTGACCGCGCCGAAAATCTCTTCGTCCAGGTCGAGCGTCCCGACCTTCTTCCCCGCTAAATCGTGGATATCTATCGTCGCCATATTGCTTCTCGTTTTTGCCTCCGTGGAGCGGGCACTCCTGCCCGCTTGCCGAAAGCACTTCAAAAGCTGGCGGACAGAAGTGTCCGCCCCACACAAACCTATGCCTTCTTCGCCGCCCGCTTCGCCGCCTTCAACGGATCGACTGTCGCCGAACCCGCAAATCCGCGGCGCTCTCGCGGCGGCTTCTTCGCCTTCGTGATGACGATGTATCCGCCCTCCGGTCCGGGCACGCTGCCTTCGACCACCAGCAGGTTTTCATCCTTATCAACCCCTAAAACCCGCAGGTTGCGCTGGGTCACGCGCTCGTGGCCCATGTGCCCCGACATCCGCATCCCCTTAAACACGCGCGACGGGAACGCCGACGATCCGATCGAACCGGTGATCTGAAACATCGACCCGTGCGACTTTGGACCGCCGCCAAAATGATGGCGCTTGACCACGCCCTGAAAACCTTTTCCCTTGCTCACACCGACGATGTCGACGAACTTCTCTCCGTCAAAAATCTCGACCAGCACCCGGTCGCCGACTTTCACATTTCCGTCGGCGCCATCGCCCGCGCCGTCGGTCTCAAGCGGAACTTCGCGCAGAAACTTCACCGGCGGCAGATTATTCTTCGCCAGGTGTCCGCGCTCCGGCTTCGACAGTCGTGACTCCTTCACAAATTCCACGAGGCCAATCTGGGCCGACTCGTAGCCGTCCTTCACTGCCGACTTATGCTGGGTGACCACGCAGGGGCCAGCCTGCAGCACTGTCACCGGGCGCACATCGCCCTTCGAGTCAAACAGTTGCGTCATCCCGACCTTCTTGCCCAGAATTCCCGTAACTCGCGTCGCCATTTCCTTCTCCATCCAGCATGGCCTGAACTGCACTATTGGCTGGTGAGCTAAATGTGCTCATGTGGGAACGGACGCATTCGTCCGTTCCGCGGGCGCAGCCCGCGCCCTATTTATGCTCTTTGCCGAACGCCTTGATCTCCACATCCACGCCCGCCGGCAGATCGAGCTTCATCAGCGCGTCCACCGTCTGCTGCGTCGGCTCGAGAATATCGAGCAACCGCTTGTGGGTGCGGATCTCAAACTGCTCCCGCGACTTCTTGTCCACGTGCGGCGAACGCAACACGCAGTACTTGTTCTTCATCGTGGGTAGCGGAATCGGTCCGGCAATCTGCGCCCCGGTGCGCCGCGCCGTTTCCACGATCTCGCCCGTCGACTGATCCAGAATGCGGTAGTCGTAAGCCTTCAACCGGATGCGAATTCTTTCTTTTCCAATCACAGTGTCATCTCTCTAACCCCTCCCGGCCATCCGGGAAGAAAGAACCTGCGGCAAGCTGCAAGCCGCGTTGTGTGGCGCGGGCGCCCTCGCCCGCGTTTGCCGTACACATGCTTCATGCAGCGCGGACGAGGGCGTCCGCGCTACACAACACTACTGCACAATCTCGGCAATCGTGCCTGCGCCCACCGTGTGCCCGCCTTCGCGAATCGCGAAGCGCAAGCCCTTTTCCATGGCCACCGGCGTGATCAATTCAATTACCAGGCTGACGTTGTCTCCCGGCATCACCATTTCAGTGCCGCTCGGCAATTCCGCCACTCCGGTCACATCCGTCGTGCGCAGATAAAACTGCGGACGGTATCCCTTGAAGAACGGCGTGTGTCGTCCGCCTTCTTCTTTCGTCAGGATGTAGACCTCGGCCTTGAACTTGGTATGCGGCGTGATCGATCCCGTCTTCGCCAGCACCATGCCGCGCTCGACGTCTTCTTTCGCAATGCCGCGCAGCAGAAGTCCGGCGTTGTCGCCCGCCATGCCTTCGTCCAGCTGCTTCTTGAACATTTCCACGCCGGTCACAACCGTCTTGCGCGTCTCGCGGAAGCCGACAATCTCCACTTCTTCGCCGACCTTCACCTTGCCGCGCTCGATGCGTCCAGTCACCACCGTGCCGCGTCCTTGAATCGAAAAAATATCTTCGATCGGCATTAAGAACGGCTTGTCAAGTTCGCGCGCCGGCTGCGGAATGTATTTATCCACCGCCGCCATCAACTCGTCGATCTGCGCCTCTGCCTTGGCATCGCCATTCAGCGCGTTCAGCGCCGACACCCGAACCACCGGAACATCGTCGCCAGGAAACTTGTAGCTCTTCAGCAACTCGCGCACTTCCAGTTCCACCAGTTCGAGCAGCTCCGGATCGTCCACCGCATCAACCTTATTCAGCGCAACCACCAGATACGGCACGCCGACCTGGCGCGCCAAAAGCACGTGCTCGCGCGTCTGCGGCATCGGACCATCGGTCGCAGCGACGACGAGAATACCGCCATCCATCTGCGCCGCGCCCGTAATCATGTTCTTGATGTAATCCGCGTGGCCCGGGCAATCGACGTGCGCGTAGTGCCGGTTCGCCGTCTCATACTCGACGTGCGCCGTCGCAATCGTGATGCCGCGCGCCTTTTCTTCCGGCGCGTTGTCAATGCTGTCGAAAGACCGGAACGTGTTCTTCGGATTATGCTTCGACAAAACTTTCGTGATCGCCGCCGTCAGCGTGGTCTTGCCATGATCGATGTGTCCGATCGTCCCCACGTTGCAGTGCGGCTTAGTGCGGTCAAATTTCTCTTTCGCCATTGCCTTATTTCTCCGTAGAGACGTTGCTTGCAACGTCTCGTCTTACCACCACCCGGCCTGCCTCTGCCGGCTAGAGACGTAACAAGTTACGTCTCTACCAAAACTATTTGGCAGTCCCCTGCACCTTGGCGATGATTTCCTCCGCCACCGATCGCGGAGCCTCCTCATAGCGCGCAAAGTGCATGGAATATTCCGCCCGCCCCTGCGTCGACGAACGCATGTGGGTCGCGTAACCAAACATTTCCGCCAGTGGCACGATGGCCTTGATCACCTGCGAACCAGCGCGGTGCTCCATGCCTTCGATGCGCCCGCGACGCGAACTCAGGTCGCCCATAATCGTTCCCGCATAATCTTCCGGCGTCACGACTTCGACCGCCATCACCGGCTCCAGCAGCACCGGAGAAGCCCTCCGCGCCGCTTCCTTGAACGCCATCGACCCTGCAATCTTGAACGCCATTTCGTTGGAGTCGACATCGTGATAGCTGCCGTCGTAAAGCGTCGCCTTCACATCGACCATGGGATAGCCGGCCAGCACTCCACCTTCCAAGGCTTCCTGAATGCCCTGATCGATCGGCTTGATGAATTCCTTCGGCACCGACCCGCCCACGATATCGTTGACGAATTCGTACCCCGTCCCCGGCGGTTGCGGATCCAAATAAATCTTGGCGTGCCCGTACTGCCCGCGTCCGCCCGTCTGCCGGATATACTTGCCCTCGGCTTCGGCGTGCCGGCGAATGGTTTCGCGATACGCCACCTGCGGCTTGCCCACGTTGGCTTCTACCTTGTACTCGCGCATCATGCGGTCGACGATGATTTCGAGGTGCAGTTCGCCCATGCCGCTGATGATGGTTTGTCCGCTGTCGGGATCGGTGTGAACCTTAAAGGTCGGGTCTTCCTGGGCCAGCCTAGCCAGCGCCATGCCCATTTTTTCCTGGTCGGCCTTGGTCTTCGGTTCCACCGCAACCGAAATCACCGGCACGGCAAACGTGATCGACTCGAGCGCAATGGGATGATCCTCGTTGCAGATCGTGTCGCCCGTCGAAACGTTCCTCAAACCCACCGCGGCGCAAATGTCGCCGGCGAGAATTTCCGAGATCTCTTCGCGCTTGTTGGCGTGCATCTTCAGCAGGCGCCCGATGCGCTCGGTCTTTGTGGTGCGCACATTCAGCACCGAGTCGCCGGTCTTCAGCTGTCCCGAGTACACGCGGATAAACGTTAACTGGCCAACGAACGGGTCAGCCATGATCTTGAACGCCAGCGCCGAGAACGGCTGCTTATCGTCGGCATGACGGAAAATCTTCTCCCCGTTGTCGGGATTCAGACCATGCGTTTCCGGCACATCGAGCGGCGACGGCAGATAATCGACCACCGCGTCCAGCAGCGGTTGCACCCCTTTATTCTTGAACGCCGTTCCCACCACCACCGGAAACACTTTCAGCGCGATGGTCGACTTGCGCAGCGAGGCGCTCAGCTCGTCGGCCGTAATCTCTTCGCCTTCCAGAAATTTGTGCAGGATTTCGTCGTCGTTTTCCGCAATGCTCTCGACCAATTGCGCGTGGAAGGCTTCGGCTTTCTTCTTCAGGTCGGCGGGAATCTCTTCGGTGACGTACTCCGCGCCCATGGTGTCATCGACCCAGACGATCGCCTTCATGTTGATCAGGTCCACCACGCCGCGGAATTTATCTTCCTGGCCGATGGGAATCTGAATCGCGACGGGCTTGGCGCTGAGACGCTTGCGGATGGTATCGACGGCATGCTCGAAATCGGCACCCATCTTGTCAATTTTGTTGATGAAGCAAATTCGCGGGACACCGTATTTATCGGCCTGCCGCCAGACTTTTTCCGACTGCGGCTGTACCCCGTGCACCGCGTCAAACACCGCAACCGCGCCGTCGAGCACGCGCAGCGAGCGCTCGACTTCGGCCGTGAAATCGACGTGGCCGGGCGTATCGATAATGTTGATGCGAATGTCGCGCCAGGTGCAGGTCGTCGCCGCGGACGTAATCGTAATGCCGCGCTCCTGCTCCTGCTCCATCCAGTCCATGGTCGCAGTGCCTTCGTGCACCTCTCCGATGCGGTGCGTGCGTCCCGTATAAAACAGGATGCGCTCCGTCGTAGTGGTCTTACCGGCATCGATGTGGGCCATGATGCCGATGTTCCTGCACCGTTCTAAAGGGACTGTTCTGGGCACGACGCTCTAACTCTTTCTGGGCTCCGACTCGTTTCTGATTTGGTAATTGGGAAATTGAGTAATTTGGTAATTGAAAACCAAATTCGCAATCGCCCTGTCAATTACACAATTACTGAATTTCCCAATTACCCAATTCTTCTCACCACCGGTAATGCGCGAAGGCCTTGTTAGCTTCCGCCATTCGGTGCACATCTTCTTTTTTCTTGATCGCCGCGCCTTTCCCGGAGGCGGCGTCCAGCAACTCGTTGGTCAACTTCTCGACCATGCCTTTTTCGCCGCGTCCGCGCGCATAACTGATCAGCCAGCGGATCGCGAGCGAGGTGCGGCGGTCGGCATTCACTTCCACCGGCACCTGATAGTTCGCTCCACCCACGCGGCGCGTCTTCACTTCGAGCAGCGGCTTCGCATTCTCGACGGCCTTCTTGAACAGCTTCAGCGCCTCGTCTCCGCCTTTTTCCTGCACCTTCGCCAGCGCCTCATAGAAGATGCCTTCGGCGGTCGAGCGCTTGCCCTGCCACATCATCGAGTTGATGAACTTCGTCACCAGATCCGATTGATAAACCGCATCGGCCGGCACGGTCCGCTTTGCGATATGTCCTTTACGAGGCATCTGACTCCGTAGAGACGTTGCTTGCAACGTCTGGAGACGCAGCAAGCTGCATCTCTACAAATGTTTATCCCTTCTTCGGCCGCTTCGCTCCATACTTCGAGCGTCCCTGCATGCGGCCGGCGACGCCGACTGCGTCGAGCGTGCCGCGAATCACGTGATAACGCACTCCCGGAAGATCTTTCACGCGACCCCCGCGAATCAGCACAATCGAGTGCTCCTGCAGATTGTGGCCGACGCCGGGAATATAGGTCGTCACTTCAATTCCATTGGTCAGCCGCACGCGCGCGACCTTACGCAAGGCCGAGTTCGGCTTCTTCGGCGTCTGCGTGTACACGCGGGTGCAGACGCCGCGCTTCTGCGGACATCCCTGCAACGCGGGGCTGGCCGTCTTGTACCGGGGCCGCTTGCGGCCCTGAGCCACCAACTGGTTAAACGTAGGCACGCTTTGCCACTCCTTGGCCGGGCACTGGCCTGCTTTCGCAGGCAGCGCGCAGCTCAAAATCCTGCTCTCGGTGCTGCTGATCCAGCTTTGCTGATCCAGCTTCGCTGGTCTGAGCCCTGTTGAAGCTCTGCTGATCTAGACGCGCGTCCGTGGGCATGGCCGGCTTCATTGCCAACCATTACTTCTCGCCCGCGCAACTTCCTCAGCTAACGCCGGAGAGATTCTGGATTCCTATTCAGACTTTCGCTGCCGACGGTGGCACCCGGCCAAACTCCGGGGGCGCTCCGTTTCGTCAGCCTTGCCCTGCATGTCCTGCCGCGATAGGGCGGAAGGCGCCGCAGGCACGTTTCAGCGAGGAAAGTCTCCGAACCCGCACCGCAATTCAGAAACGCCTTTCAACAGCTCCGCTGTAAGTCCGCTCTACACATTGCCACGCGAAACTCCAAAGCACACAGCTAGCCCTGATGGTCTCGCGGAACCAAACTACTATAGCAAGTGCTCCTAAACATCGTCAACCCGTGTTTTTGCATCCCACTTGTCGAACGTTTTTCGCGAACGTTTTTCGGGCACGTTTTTCGGGCACCGATTTTTGGGCACGACTTCTGGACACGTCCGGCGGCGCATTTCCGTGCAGTGCTTGCCGATTCCGGCGCGAGCCTCTACACTACAGGTTTTCCACTTCATCAGGACCGTTCGCGTCGCGCTTTCGTGTCTGTGCGGCTGGGCGGACCAGGTTGCGGACTAGATTGCGGACTAGATTAAAGAGACCAAGACTTAAAGAGACTAAGGCTTAAAAAGAAGAGGAGTGCATGGGTCGGTTGCGTTCGGGTAGTTGGCGGTGCGTGATTGCCGTCCTTCTTGCAGTTTTCGTGAACGGTTGCGGCGGCCACCGGCCGCCCGGCGTGTTGCTTTTTCCAGCCAGAGTGAACCTCGTTCCAAACGGCAGCACGTCCATGGAACTGGGCACCACCATCACTTTCACGGCAACCGCTCAGAACTCCTCCGGCACAACGGTTTCCACAACATTTGTCTACGCTTCAAGCGATCCTTCCATTCTCAACGTCGCGCCTAACGGCGTGGCTTGCGCCGGCGTTTGGAGCGAAGGCTACACTACCTGCACGCCGGGCGGCACCGGCATCGCGCTGGTGACCGTGTCAGCTCAGGGCGCAACCGGCATCACGAGCGCAACCAGCGCGCCGACGTACGTCTTCGTCCACCCACCGATTGATAACGTTACGGTCACCGGAGTTCTTCTGAACAACGTTCCGATCCAGGAGCCCTGCCTCTCCCAGGGCCAGACCATGACGGTCGAGGCCCACGCCTTCAGTCAAGGAACGGATATCACTTCATCGGTCGGCACCTTCGCCTGGAGCATCAACAATAACTCCGTGGCCAGTGTGACTCCGATTGTGAATCTTGCCTATACCGTGCCCACCAACCTGGCCACGGTCACGGCCGCGTTTCCCGGCATCACGCAGGTTTATGCCACAGCCAGCGGCGTCACCAGCACCTCATTTCAGCAACCCCAGCTCAAGAACGCGCAGGGAACCACCTCGCCCATTCTCGATTTCTTCGAGACTTGCCCGATCCAGAACATCACTCTGGAATTGAATCACGCCGGGTCGCTGCAAAACACTTTCTCTGTCTCGAAGAGCACGCCCGAAAGCGTTGTCGCCACCCTCACCGATGTGATGGGCAACAGTACTTTACCGAATACCATTGGCGGGGTCGTCCTCAACAAGATTCCGCTGGTCTGGACCGCATCCCAACCGGGAGTGGTGTCTATCTCCACCGCGTGTGTTGACACCTGCACGCTCTCCACTCCTTCGCCCGGAGCCGGTTCGGTGACCGCGTCCTGCACGCCGCCCACGTGCAACATCGGATTTCCCGAGACCCCGGCTGTGTTATCTACGCAGGCCTGCGCCGACTACTTTCAGCTAACCAGCTGTCAGGAGTTCATTCCCGTGCCCGTCTACGCCACCACTGCGATCTCCGGCCTGATTCAGGGAACGCCTACATTACCGGGCGTGCTCGCCACGAGTCTGGGATGCTCTGCCGAAGCCCCGGTCAATTGCAATACGGCGATGTATAGCCCCCTTCTCACCAAGGGATCGGTTGGAGGCACGAGTTTCACTCCCGCGCCGCCTAATTCCCTTCAATTCGATATCGCGGGTGATCGAGCCTACATGGGCAGCGATTTCGGCGCCCAGGTGGTCAGCCCCGCCAGTCTTGGCTCCTCCACGTCGGCATTCACTGCGCTGAGCACGGTAACGGGACGGGTGATCGCCACTTCATTCGATGGTAACTTCGCGCTGTTCTCTGACACCGCCCACACTCCCAACCAGGTGTACCTGGTCAATTCCAGCAACTCGAGCACGGGAGTGATACCGTTGAACATCTCCGGCGCCTCGGCGGCGGCCTTCTCGCCCGACGGATTGAAGGCCTTCATCTTCGGCTACGATTCAAACGGCAACCCGAACCTCTACATTTATTCAGCCCTGCAGGCCCTGCAGACGATCCCCCTGCCGCCGCAAACCACTGTGAACTCGATCGTTTTTTCCACCAACGGGGCGTTCGCCTATGTGGTCGAACCCTCCCTGAATGGCGCAGGCCCGGCTTTCACCGTGTACAACACCTGCAACAACCAGGTTTCCACCACCGGCGCACCCGGCGACACGCCGCAGATCATTCCTCTCACCGCGCCGCCAATCGGTTTCCGCGCTCTGCCCGACGGCATACATTTCATCGCACTCGAAACCGGCGGCAGCATCGATTACATCACCGCCAACATCACCGGAATCCCCATCGCCACTTTTCAGCAGACAACTTCACTCTGCCCCATGACGGTCAGCCACACGAAGCTGAACTTCAATCTGCAGCAGGGCGACATTTCGGTGCTCAACTTCTTTCCCTCCGCCGATGGCACCCTCCTGTACGTGCTCGCCAACGAACGTAGCGGCGTCCTGGTCTATGACTTCACCAATAACTCCATCAGCCGCATTCCTCTGGTCAACAACGCGATCCCGATCTCAGGAGGCATCAGCATCGACGATTCCACCATCATCCTCGCCGGCAGCGACGGGATGTTGCACCAGGTCAGCACGTCAATCGGCGGCAGCGATCAACAGCAGCTTTCGTTCCCCAACCTGCCAGACTTCCTCAATCCCTTCTGCAACTTCACTCCAGCCTCCGGCCCTTGCACCTTCGACACCGTATTGGTCAGGCCTTAAGGCTTGGTATCTCAAGAGTGCAGCAAGGACTTTACAGCCGCGAAGCGGCGGAAGGATGCAGCCCACAGCGCGAGCTGTGCGTGCTGGGAATGGAAGTAGGAACTCAGCCCCGTAAGGGCGAAAGAATATTACCCAGTCAGCTAACCCGGCACTCGAGCACTGACAGCCGAACCCACCTAAGCGCCCGCCAATTCCTTCCCCACGCTGTCGAGTACCCCATTGACGAAATGAACCGACTCCGGAGAAGAAAATTTCCGCGCAATCTCTAGCGCTTCATTGATCACCACAGCCCGCGGTGTATCCGGATACGCCAGCAACTCGGCCACGGCTGCGCGCAGCAGATTGCGATCCACGGCGGCCATACGCTCCATGCGCCAGTGCTCCGCATGCTTTTCGATCAGCCCGTCAATCTCGGTGGTGCGGTCGGTTGCCACGCGAAACAGATCGTCGGCAAACCCGCGCACATCCGCTCCCGCCGTTCCATGCTCAGCCCAGAACGTCCGCCGCACCTGCTCGGCATCCTGCTTGCCCATGTCCGACTGAAACAGCATCTGCAAAACCATTTCGCGGGATTTTCGTCGAGTACCCATAGTGAGAATTGCAAGTAACGGTTGCCACTTGCAGGTCTGATGTAGAGGTCAGTTTACTGCAGGACGCTCAATGAGGGCGGGTATTCCTGCGGTTCGAAGTCTTCTTCTTCGTTCTGTCATTCCGAACGCGCGCAGAGCGCGGGTGAGGAATCTGCTTTTCGCTGATGGCTGAAGGCTGAGATCTGATAGCTTTTTTCAACGACGCCATCTCCACCGCCGCCAGCGCCGCCTCAAACCCCTTGTTCCCCATCTTCAGCCCGGCGCGATCGATGGCCTGCTCCAGCGTTTCGCAAGTCAGAACGCCGAAAGCATGCGGCACTCCGGTCTCCTGCGCCGACTGCCCAATCCCGCGCGTGACCTCATTCACGATCACGTCATAGTGTGCTGTGTCGCCGCGCAGCAGGCAGCCGATGCAGATAATCGCATCATATTTCTGACTGAGCGCCAGAGTCCGTGCCGCCAAAGGAATCTCAAACGCCCCCGGCACCCGCACCACCGCAATATCTTTCCTCGAAGCTCCGGTCCGCAACAGCCCATCGCAGGCGCTCAACAAAAGCCGCTCCGTGATGAACGCATTAAACCGCGCCACCACAACCGCAAAGCGCCTTCCCGCGGCGCTCAACGATCCCTCAACCGCGCGCACTGCCGCCTCCGGCGGTGACTCAATTTTCAATTTATTTTTCTCTGTGATCTCTGTGCCCTCTGTGGTGAAGCCTTGGACTCACTTTCCCTTAAACTGCGCCACCCGCTTCTCCAAAAATGCCGCAGTCCCTTCCTTTTTGTCCTCAGTCGCGCAGCAAACCCCAAACAAAACCGCCTCCAGATAAAGCCCCTCGGCCAAAGTCATCTCCATCCCTTTATTGACGGCCTCTATCGCGTACTGAACGGCCAGCGGAGCATTCGCGATAATCTTCGCCGCAATCGCCTCCGCTCGCGCAATCAAATCGGCAGGCGACGTCACTTCATTCACCAGCCCAATGCGATGCGCCTCCTGCGCCGTAATCATCTCGCCCGTGAGGATGTGTTGCATGGCGATCCCTTTGCCCACGAGTCGCGGCAGCCGCTGCGACCCGCCGTAGCCGGGGATAATCCCCAGCTTCACTTCCGGCTGCCCCAGCTTCGCGTTGTCGCTCGCGAGCCGCATCGTACATGCGAGAGCAATCTCGCATCCGCCGCCGAGCGCAAATCCGTTGATGCACGCAATCACCGGCTTACCGAGATTCTCGATCAGATTCAGCACAGACTGCCCGCGATGCGTATATTCCTTCCCGGTCACCGCGTCCTGCTTGGCGAGTTCCCCAATGTCGGCCCCCGCAATAAACGCCTTCTCGCCCGCGCCAGTAAAAATGACGACACGGATCGAAGCATCGCCCTTGATGTCGTGAAACGCCGTCCGCAGCTCTTCCATGGTGGCCATGTTGAGCGCGTTCAGCACCTTCGGCCGGTTGACGGTGACGTAAGCAATCGCATTTTTCTTTTCGAGAAGTATGTTTTCGTAGTTCATAAAAATAACCTTGTCATCCTGAGCGCCGGCGAAGCCAGCGCGAGGGACCGTACGATTGCCGGAAGCGGCAATGCGGTGGCTGGGATCACCCACAGCGCGTGCAGTGTAATGAACCCTTTCCGACCACATCGGCACGGACAACGACGTAGGGTCCCTCGAACGGCTTGCGCCCTTCTCAGGATGACACGCCCTCAGAGTTTCTGCGCCCGCGGCCTCTCCGGGTCCGCATAATCATAAAACCCTTTGCCCGACTTCCGCCCGTACCATCCCGCCATCACCAGCCGCTTCAGCAGCGGAGGCGAAGCGAACCGCCGCTCCTTGAACTCGTCATACATCACGTGCGTAATGTAATAAGTCGTATCGAGCCCCACAAAATCCAGCAGCGTAAACGGCCCCATCGGATACCCGCAGCCCAGCTTCATCGCGTTATCGATATCCTGGATCGACCCTACGCCCTCTTCATACGCGCGAATCGCATCGAGCAGGTACGGCACCAGCAGCCGGTTTACGATGAATCCCGTCTTGTCCGAGGTGCGCACCGGAACCTTGCCCAGCTTCTTCGCAAACTCGTAAGCCGTCTCATAAACATCATCACCAGTAGCAATCGTCCGCACCACTTCGACCAGCTTCATCAGCGGCACCGGATTAAAAAAGTGCAGCCCAATAAACCGCTCCGGCCGCTTCACCGCGGTTAACAACTCCGTCACCGAAATCGACGACGTATTCGAAGCAAAGATCGCGTCTTTCTTCACAATGTTGTCAATCGACGCATACATCTTCTTCTTCTCGTCCACATTCTCAATGATGGCCTCAATCACAATGTCGCAATCGCCGAGTTCGGATTTCGAAGTCGTCCCACGAAGCCGCGCCCGGATCGCATCTTTCTGCTGCGCCGTAATCCCGCCCTTCTCGACCGGCCGCTCCGCAAACTTCGCCAAAGACTTCTCGATCCCCGCAAACCCCTTGTCGAGAAACTTCTGTTCGACCTCAAGCACGGTCACGTCGAATCCAGCGGTAGCGCAAACCTGTGCAATGCCCGACCCCATCAGCCCGCAACCGAGAACGCCAACCTTCTTGATTTCCATAATCGCTTCCTTAAATCCCTGTTCTGTCATCCTGAGCGAGACGCTCTTTGTCCCGCGAAGGACCTATGCAATTGCCTCCGGCGCAGACACTGCCGCCGGGTTGCATAGCTCCTTCGCGACAAAGTGCGCCGCTCAGGATGACAAACGAGTTCGGAGCTTAGAATCCACCACTTACTAAGTGATGAACAAACCAAAACAAACCTGCAATCGCCATTGCCAACAAGGTGGCCCCACTAAATCGGTCTCCAAGGGTCGCCTCACGGTTTCTGTATCGCTCCAGCATGCGGCCGCCCGGGCTGTCCGGGTGGTATCCACGCGGAAATCTCGATTGCATCGATTTCCAACGCTTAGGCCAGAAACAGATCAAGGCACCTTGGGCCGCGAAAAGGCCAGCACAAGCACAGATGATGCATTGAACAAGAGGTTTGAACTCGTTTTCATCCGTGTTCATCCGTGGCACTAAGTCAGCGCCGCCGCAGCTCAGCGTAATCTCCAGCCGCGTCCAGATTGCGTACTACGTTTGCCGTCTCGCACGAACCACTGCCCCTATTACCCAAATCGCTGCCCAACAAAAAATCGTATTCAACAACCAACCCAATACCCACGCTGCGTTCTCATACCCTCCTCTACAGCCGGCATCGAACGTGTCGCAAATCCAGAATGCGACATACGCCCCGGGAATCAGGAGCCACGCGGTGAAGTATCCCAATACAAGTACTGACGCTGCGACGAGCGTATTCGCGGCAAGCGAAATCACAAAGGCCTTGTATCGCCACTTCATCGCTCACCATGTGAGCATCGGAAAAGCCCGATCCCGTCCGCGCCAGGCACTCCTAGCTCATACTCTCCACCACCATCGCAATCCCCTGCCCGCCGCCAATGCACGCCGACGCCAGCCCATACTTTTTCTTCCGCCGCCGCAGTTCATACAGCAGCGTGATCACCAACCGCGTCCCGGTCGCGCCCAGCGGATGCCCCAGCGCAATCGCCCCGCCATTCACGTTCACCTTCTCCCGATCGAGCCCCAACTCTTTCTCCACTGCCAGATACTGCGCCGCGAACGCCTCATTTACTTCGATCAAATCGATGTAATCCAGCGACAGCCCCGCCTTCTGCAGCGCAATCTTCGTCGCCGGCACCGGACCGCGCCCCATCAGCTTCGGCTCGACTCCCGCAATGCCCCAACTCACAATCCGCCCCAGCGGACTCATGTTGCGCTTGCGCACTTCATCCAGCGACATCACCACGACCGCCGCCGCACCATCCACAATCCCGCTGGCATTCCCCGCGGTGACAGTGCCATTCTTGCCGAACGCGGGGCGAAGCTTCGCCAGCCCCTCCATCGTAGTCTGCGGACGCCGGTGATCATCTTCAGTCAACATCTCTCCACTAGCCTCGCCCTTAGAATTCCGCAATGCCACCGGCACGAGCTCTTCTTGTAGACGTCCTTCTTTATAAGCCGCATCCGCGCGCTGCTGCGAGCGCAGCGCAAACTCATCCTGCATCTCGCGCGTAATTCCCTGCTGCGATCCGTAAAGCTCCGCGGTGTTCGCCATGTAAGACCCGCAGTAAGTATCCAGCAGCGCCACCATCAGCGAATCTTCCAGCTTGCCGCCCGGCGCCAAAGTAAATCCGTCGCGTCCGCGAATCACAAACGGAGCCTGCGACATCGCCTCCATCCCGCCCGCCAAAACAATCTTCGCCTCGTCGGTCTGGATCATCTGTGCCGCCGACACAATCGCCTGCATCCCCGACCCGCACAGCCGGTTCACCGTCAGCGCCGGAGTCTCAATCGGCAGCCCCGCCCGCAAGCCCACGTGCCGCGCCCCATACAGCGCGTCGCCCGAAGTCTGCTGGGCATTGCCGAATACTGCATGCTCGAATTCCTTCGGTTCAATCCCAGAGCGCTCGATCGCCCCGCCCGCAGCAATCGCGCCCAACTCCTGCGCCGTGAAGTCTTTCAACTTGCCGCAATAGCGGCCAAACGGCGTCCGCGCCCCGCTGACAATTGCGATATCGCCCGGTTTCAACATGAATTTTCCTGTAGGATCACGCACTCAGAACAGATCAAAATGAATTAGTTAAACTCGTTAGTGTAGCAGCGCCAAAGCAGATTTGACCACCGACTGCTGTGCTGTGGATGATATCGTCGCACTCTCGTCGATCGAGGAAGGACACATCATGGAACAACGCCTAAGCCTCATCACCCTTGGGGTCGAGGACCTGACTCGCAGCCGCGAATTCTATGAGCGGCTCGGATGGCGCCGAGCTTTTACCAAAGCAGAGGGCATTGTATTCTTCCAGGCGGGAAGCATGGCGCTCGCCCTCTACCCGCGCCACGAGCTTGCCAAAGACGCTGGCGTCACTCCCGAAGGCTCCGGCTTCGCCGGAATCGCTCTCGCCTACAACACCCGCAACCGCGCCGAGGTTGACTCCGTGCTCGAAGAGGCCGCAACCGCGGGCGCAATCATCGTCAGGCCCGCGCAGGAAGCCTTCTGGGGCGGCTACTCGGGATATTTTTCTGACCCCGACGGTTTTCTATGGGAGATCGCCTGGAACCCCGGATTTCAGATCACAGAGGATGGAAGCATACGAATTCCGGACTAACTGGAGGAAAAACGCCCCAAGCACAACGCGGGAAGGATTTTGGGTGGCGCAGCGGTTCACCGCTGCGATAACTGGCTTTTTTCAATGTGGGCTTTAGCCCCTGAGGAAGCTCGCCCTTACGCGACGGCCCCCGCCGCCAGCGCCGCGCCCAGCGCCACAATCTTTCCCGGACCCTGCGCCATGGCCTGTGCCAGCGCATGCTCGGCGCGGTTGATCACTTCCGTGACCACGTCGGCGGGATCATACTCCGCGCGAATCACGGCTTCCGCCAGTCCTGCCGAAAACTGTGCCGACTGTTCTTTTCCTTCTTTCGCCGGCAAGTGAACCGGCGCGATGATCTTGCGCAACTTCTCCACTGCCAGCATCGCCTCTTTTTCCGCCGTCTCGCCCAGCAGGATCGCGATTGTAGTCGTGTCGTAGCGGAACGCCAGATCGTTGGTCCGAATGTTCGCGGCAAACAGTTGCCCCACGCGCTCCATCATGCCCTGCACTTCGGCTTCGCCGTACTCGCGGACCATGGCCGCGCTCTTGCCAAACTGCACCAGCATCACCGAAAGCGCGGAAGCATTCTGAATCGCGCGCTTGCTCTCGGCCAGCAGCAGATCGATATACGAGGCCCGCTTCAACAGCCCCGATTTTTCGTCCGTCACTGAAAGGTTTTTCACCAGCCGCCGCAGCCCCGCGTTATTCAAAGCAATCACCATCTGCTCGGTCAAAGTCTTGAGCACCACCATATCGTTCTGCGCCCAGCTGCGCGGCTTGTTGTAGACGAGCACCAGGATGCCGACTTTCTCCTCGCCATCGCTGAGCGGAATCGCCAGCATTGACACCGCTCCCAGCTCGGTGACCGCCTTTTTCGCCGCCTGCAGTTCGGGCGCTTTCGCCGCATCGGCAATCGCCAGCGGATCGTGACCTTCCACCGCCTGATGCAGGCATGCGACCAGTTCGGCAATCGCCGCCGCGCTGCTCTTTTTCGTTCCGTCCGCGCAATACTCGTCGACCGTAGTCGTCGACAACCCTGGCTTGCCCATCGCCGCCAGGCAGCGTGTCGCTTCCCAGTGCGCTCCGATTTCTTTCACCGCCGTACTGAGCACGGCCGGAGCCGTTCCCTGGTGATACAGCTTGCGCGTAATCTCCGCCACGCGCGTAAAGCTGCGCACATCCGCCGCAGGATCGTGCGCCGGGGCAGCCGGAGCCGCAACCGGAGCGGGCGCTGCCGCCGCCGGCGGCAAAGGCGCCGACCCGGCATATCTCGGCGTTACTCCTGCCGACATATAGAGTCGCTGCAAATCCTCATTGCGTTCTTCTTCGCGTGGAAACAATTCCTGAATTCTCTGTAACCGCTCGACCGCCTTGTTCCGCATCCCGTACTGCACCAGGATTTCCGCCTGCAGCATCAGGTCCTGCAGCGTCGAAGCCCCCAGCGTCGGCTCGCTCACGTGCGCCGGTTCCTCGGACGGCTTGCTGACCGAACTGAAGCGTGACGAGATTACTTTGAACCGTCCGTCTTCGACTTTGCCCTTCAGCAGATCGAGCCGCCGCAAATGCCCCGGCTCATAAGGATCGACTTCCGCCGCGCGATCCAGGCAATCGGCCGCTTTGGCGTACTCGCCCGTGCCGCAGTAGAGATCGAACAACTTCAGCAGCGTCTGACAATAGTCGTTCTCGCGGTTTGACGCGTTGTAGAGTTCGCTGAGAAACTCCAGCATCAGCGGCGAAGCCCGATGCTGCGTCGTGATGTCCTGCATGATGGCGATGAACTGCCGCCGCTCTCCGCGCCGCCTCTGGAACTGTTCCAGCTTGCGCGCCAGCTCGACTGAAGCCTCGTCCTGCTCGGCATCCAGCAATTGGCCAATCAGCCCGATCACCTGCTGCACCCGCGCCGGATTCTGCTCAAACAGCTGCCACACCAGCGGCTCCGCCTCGGCAAAGCGCCCCGCCGCCAGCAGCGCCTCGGCATAGGTGTCGCGCAGTTCCGTCGTCGCCTGTCCTGAATTCAGTTGCGGCTCAAGAATGAAGATTGCAGCTCCGGACTGTCCCTGGGTCAGCAGAGTTTTTCCGTACGAGAGCGCAATCGCCGGATCGGCCGCATCTTCCTGATAAGCCCGCTCGTACCAGTGCGCCGCGTCCCCGCCTTCCGACTCCGCCAACTGCGCCACCCGCTGAAAGGCCGATGCCGCCGCCTTGCGATTTCCCAGCTCAGAAGCCAGTTCGGCCACGCGCAGCAGGTTCGCCTGCGTCGGCTCCAGCTCCACCACCCGGTCGAGAATCTCCGCCGATTCCTGCCGCTTGCCCAGCTTGGCCAGATCAGCCAGAGCGGTTTCGTAGGCCGCCACAGCCTGCTTCTTGTTTGAACCTTCCAAAAGCTGACCAAAGCGGAATTTCTGCTGCCACGTCGGGCTGCCATGGCGGGCCAGCTTTTTATAGGTGAGACTGGCGCGGGTTGCGTCTCCGGAGCCGACCTGCCGCTCAAACAGCTCGCCCAGCAGCCGGACCGCGTCCGGATTCCGGCTTACCGAAAGGCACAGATCGGCGGCCAGTTGCCGCACCACGTCGTTTTCCGGATCATCGCGCAGAACCAGCAGATACTCTTCCAGAGCTTCGTTGGTCTTGCCCTTCTGCAGCAGCTTTTCGGCCCGCTCCACGCGCTTGGCCAGTTCAGCTCGATCGAGTCTTTTTGTGGTCTCAGGCATGCGGGGATAAGCGCACTAACTCCTGCTTCGATTCTAGGAGTGGCCTCAGACCCCAGCAATGCGGGAACCATCCCCCGCGATTACGAAGGTCACCATCCGCGCTTCGATCTTACCCGTTTCGATCTTCCGCGTTTCGATCTTCCGCCTTTCGTCGTCCCCAACAACGCCCCGTTGTCATTCCGAATCGCCGCAAAGCGGCGGTGAGGAATCTGCTGTTCCCCCGCTCCCACCCTGCACCCGCTCCGATTTAATTTGCTCCCTGCCGCAATTCTTAGTACCTTGCTGGCTGAACCCCAGAAGCCCGAGGTGCGCGTTGCCCATTAACGCCGTTGACTCGATCAATCCCGCTCTGGAACACACCGGGCAACAACTGTTCAAGCCCTTCCGACTCGCTCAATGGACCAAGCTTGCTTTTGTCGGCCTGCTCGCGGGAGAACTCGGCTCCAACGGATGCAACCGATCGAACTTCCATTTTCCTGTCCATCCCGGCTCTACGCCGCACATCAATATTCCGGATGCTCTGGGGTCAGGTTCTCTCAATGTTGGCGCTCTCAACCCCGGCTCTCTCGGGATCGATCCAGCCGTACTGGCCGGTCTGATCACGGCAACCATCATCGCCGCGCTCGCTGTCGGAATCATCCTGATGTATGTCAGCAGCGTGATGCGCTTCGTTCTGTTCGATAGCATCATCGCCAGACAATGCAACATCCGCTGGAGCTGGGGCCGCAGGCTGGGCCCGGGCTGGCGATATTTCATGTGGAAGTTGGGCTACATTCTTCTCAGCCTCGCGGGCATGGTGGTGATCGTCGGCATTCCTTTGGCTGTCGCTTACGCTAAAGGATGGCTCAAGGATCCGAAAGCGCATGTAGCCGAACTGGTGTTGGCCGCAGTCATTCCGGCGCTGATATTTCTCGTTTTCGTCATAGCCACAGCGGTGATTTTGGTGCTGACCAAAGATTTCGTCATCCCTCAGATGGCTCTCGAAAACATCGGCGCGATGGAGGGATGGCGCCGCCTGTGGGCCATGATGCAGCCCGAGATCGGAGCGTATGTCGGCTATATCGCGATGAAAATCGTACTCGCCATCGTCGTGGGCATCATTCTTGGAATCGCCACGATTATCCTGGGCCTGTTCTTCGTCGTGCCCAGCGTGGGAGTCAGCCTCCTCGCCATAATCACCGGCAAAGCCGCCGGACTCACCTGGAATGTTGAAACCATCACTCTGGCCGTCGTGGTCGGATGCATTTTGCTGGCGATTTTTCTCTATCTGGTCTCGCTGATCGCCGTGCCCGTCATCGTATTCTTTCCCGCGTATTCCCTGTATTTCTTCGCCCCGCGATACCCCCGCCTGGCTGCCGTGCTGTATCCCGCTCCGCCCGCAGCCCAAGCTCCAGCATCTCCCGCAGCGCCCGCATAGACTGCGCCACCACGCGGTCGTTGCGCTAAACGAAAATTCCACAACGCTTTTTGATTTTGGGTGGCGCAGCGCTTAAGCGCTGCGGTCAGCCTATTTAAAAGGGAGCCGCTTCAGCCGCCGAGCGGCCTAGGGCCGACACTCCACCGGATCCGAATTCAAATGCTTCAACAATCCTCGCCCCTTCCTGAAGTCCGGATTAAACTCTAGCACCCGCTCCACATAACGCCGCGCATCGTCCGTCTGCCCCGCCGCGCAAAACGCCAGCGCCAGGTTCATGCCAATCGCGCTGCGATTTGGCACGCGCTCAAACGCTCCCTGCCACAACTTGACCGCCGCTCCTAAATGCCCTGCCTGCGCCTCCAGAATCCCCAAATTATCGGCTGCATCGTTATCCAGCGGATCGATCTTCAGAGCCCGTTCATAAAGCTCGCGCGCCTCTTTCTCGTGCCGTTGTTCCTGTTCCACAAAACCCAACGCCCCGAGCAGCACCGCGTCCTCCGGACGCTCCTTGACCGCCTCGCGCAGATATTTCTCCGCTTCCCGCGAAGCCCCTGGAACTCCGCGCTGCGCCAATGACTCCCACGCCAACGCAAAATCCCGGGTAGTCGTCTCCGCGGCCGCGCCCTCCGGAAACGACACCAGGCGCGGAGCGCTCGCTGCATCCTCGAACCGCGGCGTTTCCAACTGAGGCCCGTTCGGATTCCGCAAAATCCGGTGATCGGTCACTTCCGTGTGCGCCACATCTTTACTCGGCAAAGCCGGCATGTGGCACGCCGTGCAATCCCGCTTGTCGGCATGATGCTTCTCCGCAAACGCCGCGCCCTTTCCGCCCTGGCCATGGCACGCCAGGCATTTACCACGGTAGTACTCCACTCTCTCGGCCGCGCTCGGCTCGCGGTGCGGATCGTGGCAACTCCCGCACCACATCGCGTCCCCCGACTTCTGTTTGCACATGCTCAACGACAGGGCCTCAAACTGGCTAAGCGCCTGCCCCGTTTGTCCCGGATTCGATGATTCCTGATTCGCCTCCGCCGGATTCGCTGGCCCCTGACTCGCTTGCCCCTGATTCGTGCGGAGCAGGAAATAATGAATGTAATCCGCCAGCCGCTCCCCCGGCTGAAACTGATAAAGATGCCGGCCCGGCTGCTCCACCGCAACCGTCCCCTCAAAGTGACACTCCATGCAAACCGCGTCGCGCCGCTCGGGCGCCAACTTCGCCGGATTCACAATAGGATTGACCATCTGGGAACGGACCATGTGGGAACGGACCATGTGGGAACGGACGCATTCGTCCGTTCCGCGGGCGCAGCCCGCGTCCTCCGGCCCCGATCTAGATGCTGCCGCACTCGTCGCACCATGCCCCTCACCCGCCCCATGGCATCGTTGGCAAGTGATTCCTCCATGCAGAAACGGAGCTCCCGAAAACTTGCTGTCCGTGCCCGCCACCGGAGGCCGCATCCCACTGGTATGGCAATTCAGGCAATCCACGTACGCCGGCAAATTCATCGGACTCTCTCTCGCCTCCGTGTACGCCGGAGTCATATTCCATCGCCCCTCCTGCGAATACCAGTTGATCGGACTCTCAAACAAAAACCCCTGCTCCGAAAACAGATAGCTGCGCCCCTTGCGCCCCGATCCAATGAAATACAAAAGTTCGCGCTGCCCGCGAAACTCTTCGTCGCCCGTCCGCTCGTAACTCATCCAAACCGTGGGGGAACGGACGCATTCGTCCGTTCCGCGGGCGCAGCCCGCGCCTTCCGGCCCCAACCGCACAGACTCGCCCGGCCCGAGCGAAGCTCGGCTACTCCCATCGAGTTCATAAACTTTGTAGTGCACCCCCGAAGCCTTATGGTCAAACTCGCCCGTGATCACTCCCTCGGCAGCCGGCCCGCTGGCAGTCGCCATCACGGTCTTCATATAAGACTTGTAGATCTCGGAGTGGCACCCTGAGCAAACCTCGCTCCCGGTTCCGCGACTCGCCGAGATCGTCGCCCCAATGTCCGCTTCGACGCTCGCCGTCTTCTTTTGCCCCCCGCTGTTCGTCTGCAAAGAACTCCCCATGGTCGCGACCGCGACAAGCAACAGTCCCGCCTTTGAGGCCAACCTGCGCATGGTTTACGGTGATTCTAGTCGATGCGAGGGCAGGCCTCGAACCCTCCGCCCTTCGGGTCGGACAGTTTGATCGCTCTCCTCAGACAGCCCCACTACCAGAGCGTTTCAATTCTTGACAATACAGACGCGAAGTTCATGAGACGATAGCCTAATCCATTCATGGTCTCGCAGCCCAAGTCTAGATTCATTGGTTTTGTGCTCGTCACTCTGATTGGGGCATCGTTCTGTCTGGGACAGGCCCGCCAGACAACGCCGGCTCCCGGCGCGGAACATCCTCCAGAAAATAACTCCTCGCCGCCCGCTTCCTCGCCGGGTGAACACCCCACCGCTCCGCAAATGCCCGCAAGCCTCAGCGGAATGGTGGTCGATCAGAGTGGAGCTGTTGTCGCCGGCGCCCGCGTCAAGCTGTCCCGCAACGGCGCAGATCAACCTGACACAGACAAGGACAAAGACAAAAACCAATCTCTGCCTCAGGAAGTCCTCTCCGGCAACGACGGGCAGTATTTCTTTCCCAGCATCTCTCCCGGACCTTTTCAGCTCACCATCACGGCACCCGGCTTCGAGCCGCAAACCTTTTCGGCAACGGTCGCCGCCGGCCAGGCCTACGCTGTGCCCCAGATCGCCCTGGCGGTTGCCCCCAATATCACAAGCGTTGAAGTCGGACTTCCACAGGTAGAAGTGGCGGAAGCGCAGATCAAGATTGAAGAGAAACAGCGTGTCCTCGGCGTCCTGCCAAATTTCTATGTCACCTATCTCCCTCACCCCGCTCCGCTCACCCCAAAGCAAAAGTTCAAACTTGCCTATAAGACAATGATCGATCCCTTCACCTTCGTTTTCGTGGGCGGTGCTGCCGGAGTCGAGCAGGCTCAGAATCACTTCAGGGGATACGGGCAAGGCGCGCAAGGCTATGCAAAACGATTCGGCGCCGGCTATGCCGACACCGCTTCAGGCACATTCATCGGAGCCGCCATACTGCCCTCGCTTCTCAAGCAGGATCCCCGCTATTTCTACAAAGGTACCGGCAGCAAGGCATGGCGGTTTCTTTATGCCGTCGCCAATTCAGTGATCTGCAAGGGTGATAATCAACGCTGGCAGGCCAACTACTCGAACATCCTCGGAAACCTTGCTGCGGGCGGCATATCCAATCTTTACTATCCCACGCAAGATCGCAACGGAGCGGGATTGACCCTCGAGAACGGAGCCATCGGAGTCGGTTCCACCGCCGTCGCCAACGTGTTTCAGGAGTTCTTTATCCGCAAGCTGACCCCAAAAGTTCCGAAAGACACCCCGCCCACCCCCTGAACAACCGTCCGCACAAGCGTCCACGTATGAGTTCCGCCCGCCGATCACCAGCGCCCAATTCGCCAATCTTGTGTATAGTGTCTCCGCGATCCTTTCGCCTTCGGAAAGGGTGACCCGCTTGAGACAATTCTCGCGCCGTTCCCTGGTTCTTCTCTTCGCCGCCGCATTCTGTTTTCTTCACCCCTCGCTCTCAGCCCAGGAATCTTCCGAGCGCATTTTCTTCCACGCCAAGGTCTTCACTGGCAATCCTGAAAATCCCTATGCCGACGCCGTCGCCATCCGCGGCGACAAAATCGCGGCGGTCGGGAACCTGCCGGAAGTTGCCCGCTCCCTCTCCGCCAGCGCCGAGCGCATCGATCTCGAAGGCAAAACTTTATTCCCCGGCTTCATCGATTCCCACAGCCACTCCATCGACGGCGGACTCAACCTGATCTCCGCCGACGCCAGCGAGAAAGTCGACTCCCTCGACCAGCTTCCGCTCTTCGTCGCCGACGCCAAAAAATCCGGCCGCGGTATGCGCGGCGACATCCTTGAGATTCTCGGGCTGCCGCTCGAGTTCTGGTCGCACCCCGACGTTCTCAACTCCGATTTCAGCGTCGGCCTCTACGCCCATCAGAACGTGCTGCTCCGCGGCATGGACGGCCACACCGCCTGGGCCAACCGCGCTCTGCTGCAGCGCGCCGGCATCACCGCAGATTTCCTGAAGACTCTTTCCGCCGACCAGCGCAGCTACTACGGAGTCAGTAAAGACGGCCAGCCCAACGGATTTCTGGTCGACGCCGGCACCGATAAAATCGAACCGCTGCTGCCCGCGCTTACGCCCGACCGCCTGCTCGCCGCCGGACGCGCCGCCCTCGAATACAACTACAGTCTCGGCATCACCGCCTGGCTCGATCCCCTCGCCACCGATTATGTCTTGCAGGCCTACAAGCTGCTCGCCGACCACGGAGAACTGCCTTCCCAGGTCGTCGCCTTTCCGCGAGTGATGGCAAAAGATCCCACAGCCGAACTCGCCCAGGTTCAGAAAACTCGCGATCTTTACAAAAACGTTCCCAATCTGCACGTGACCGGAATCAAAATCTTCGCCGACGGCGTGGCCGAGTTCCCTTCACAGACCGCTCATCTCTCCCAGCCCTACAAAAATACGGGACACAACGGCGAACTCCTGTTCGATCCCAAAACCTTCGCCGAACTCTGCATCGCCGCCGACAAACAAGGACTCATTATTCACGTCCACGCCATCGGTGACGCCGCCGTCACCGCCGCGCTCGACGGCATCGAGGCCGCCCGCAAAGCCAACGGAGATTCGCACCTGCCCGACACGCTCACCCACGAACAGTTTGTTCTGCCCAAGGATTTTCCCCGCTTCCGCGAACTCGGCGTGGTCAGCGCACTGCAACTTTTCTGGGCCGACGCCAGCAATGACACCATTGAAATCCTGAAGCCCTACATCGCGCCCGAAATCTACAAGTGGCAATATCCCGCCCGCTCCATCCTCGACAACGGCGGCATCATTTCCGGAGCCAGCGACTGGCCCGTCTCGACCGCCAACGTTTTCCGCGCCATTTATCAGGCTGAAACCCGCCGCGGCCCCGAAGGCGTCCTCGACCCTCCGCAGGATATGCCCCGCGAAGCCATGTTCTACGCCTACACCCGCAACTCCGCCCGCGCCATGAATATGCAGGATTCCCTCGGCTCCATCGCCCCCGGCAAGAGGGCCGACCTGGTCCTGTTAGACCGCGACGTCCTGACCGTCTCCCCTGAAGAAATGCGCGACACAAAAGTGTTGTGGACGATGGTGGCCGGCAAAACGGTCTACCGCGCGAAGTGACACAAGTCCGGCACACGGCGGGGCGCTACACAAACAAACGTCAGTGAGTGAAAAGGCTTGATTTCAACAGTCTCGACTCGAAGAGCTTTGAAGTGAGAACTCAGAGCGGTTGGGAACTAGGTGGGCTTCGACAATGTTAGCGGCCACGGTTGACTCGTCCAAATCTGTCACTCCACGACCCAGAATTACCAGACGATGAAACAAGCAGCACATCGCAATTTTGTTGAGGTGCGGCTTGCCCGTCCGATAGATCACGATACTACGCAATCTTGATGCCCGAGTAGCGCCGAACGGAACTCCCTCGCCGCCGTAGTACTCGCCAGAGGGATCTTTGAAGCTATAAATGATGCGTTTCTTGTAGCGACTCAGCGTGGCAGCACTGCATACACTCGCATCCCGCAGAACCCAGCGTTCGGTGATCCACGCCGTGAGCAGTCCGAAAACGGCGATGACCAGCAACCGAAAGAAAAGTAGAACTGGATAGGGGCCGAGATTGAGCCAGTCCACCAAACTCGAATCGAATAAGCTGATCCTCCATGTGGTGCCGCTAGCAAAAGTGACCAGCAGAAAGGCAACTGACGTGAATGTTGCGATAAACAGCAGCCATAGCCGAGCCAACTCAACCCGTACCGCGACTCGGTCGTGCTCGACCGATACTGCGTAATCGGGATCAGGAATCCGAACTGTTGTCCGCAGATAGAAAACCTCTTTGCTCGGGCGTAAGCAGAACCCGAAGACCACCGCCGCTACGGTTGCAATGGCTGCTATCCCAGCCAGTGCTGATTCGTAGGCATGGAACGACCACAAAACAACGGCTCCGAGGCTTCCAACAAGAAAGATTTGCCACGTCTTCATCTCGGTGATTGTGATGTATTTGGAGTCGATCCGCAACCGTCAGCGGCTAGGTTGGCGTAACATCGCCATTACGCTCACCGCCGTATCGTCCTAGAACGCTTCCAATAAAAAAGGCGCCGGATTTTCCGGCGCCCGAGGGTTCCTCGCGAGATGCGGTCAAGCGAGAAATAAAAATTGGTCTTGCTCTTAGCCAAAGGCCAAGAGCCAAGAGCTAGAAGCTACTTACTCTCCGCCACGCCCGGCGACGGAGTCCCAAAGTCCCGGCGATTATTCACCGCGGTACGCGCGGCCCGCGCCGTGGGCTGGTTCACAGCCGCGGCCCCGTACCGCTCCAGCAGCACCGGAGCCATCGTGTTCTCGGCTTCCTTCACAAAAATCATTTTGTTCTCCGAAGCCATGTCGATCCGGACGAAATCTCCCAGCTTCACCTGTCCGGTCGCCACTAGGTTCGCCAGCGGAAACACCAGATTCCGTTCGATCGCCCGCTTCAAATGCCGCGCCCCATACCGCGGATCCGTGCCTTCCTTCAGCAAATATTCTTTCACCGCCGCGGTGCAGTTGAACACGAACTGGTTCGTGCCCGCCGCCATCAGCACACGCTGCTGCACCATCCCCAATTCAATATCCAGAATCTGCGACAGATGCTCGTCGCGCAAAGTCTTGAACACCACCGTCTTGTCGATGCGGTTCATAAACTCGGGCGTAAACTTGCGCCGCGCCGCTTCCACCGCCGTGCGCTGAATCTTGTCGTCGAACGACTCGTCGACCGCAAACACTTTCGGAGCGAAGCCGAACCCGCCGTCCACCAGGTCCATCATTTCGCCCGCGCCCAGGTTCGAAGTCATAATGATGATGCATTGCGACAGATCCACGCGGCGGTTGTCGCCCAGAGTCAGCGTAGCCTTGTCGAGAATCCCCAGCAGCAACTGCCACAGCGAATCCGAAGCCTTCTCGATTTCGTCGAACAGCAGAATCGAGAGCTTCAGCTTCTCGGTGAACCACTGGTTCAACGCTTCCTGCGTCAACAGCGGATGCGTCTCCCGGTGTCCCAAATATCCCGGAGGCGAACCGATCAGCTTCGCAATCTCGTGCGAGTGCTGAAATTCGGCGCAATCAATCTTGATGCACGCCCGCGCATCGCCAAACAAAGCTTCCGACATGGCTTCGACCACGCGCGTCTTGCCCGATCCCGTGGGCCCCAGAAACAGCAGGTTCCCCACCGGACGCCCCGGCGCATTCAGCCCGGCCAGAAACATCTGATAAATCTCGACGACCTTTTCGATGGCCGCATCCTGTCCCACAATGCGGCGGCGCAGGGCAGCATCAAACTCTCCCGCATCGCTGCTGCGGCGGTTAGGGTCAAGCACGGTAGCGAGGTTCGTTCGCATACTCATAGGCTCTCTGCCCGGCAACTTCCCGGATGCATCTCCCTTTCGTGAGGCCGTTTTCTCCGGCTCTTATACATCAATTCCCGGGACTTATGGGCTTTCTTCCTGCGATCAGAGGCTTTCAGCCCCCTTTCGCTTGCCGCCTGGAAGATTCCCAATCTCTCCGCCCTTCTACATCGTCGGAGCAGATCGTGGCTCGTACCGGGTGACATGGAATAAGCAAATGTCTGGCCACGCGTCCACCCCCAAAGCCGCCACCGGGAACTCACGCATCCAGCAGGGGTTAGAGCCAACTCATGCGCCGCCACCACCCCCAACTCCGCCTGCCCCAACAAGATAAGAGAAATACTTTGCACCATCCAGTACCCAGACCTTCCACAAGCCCATGGAGCGACGGACGCATTCGTCCGTCCCGCCAGGGGCGACGCCCCAGCGGAACCATCCCCATTACTGCATCAAATAGAGCAAACCGTCGATACTCAATTCGAAGCACTGGGTACTGGCACTGGCTACTGGCTACTGGGTACTAACTAACCGTCTTAGCTCCCCCGTAACTGGCAGGAGGCAGAGTCCAAAGCTAATATCGCGTTCGGAGTACCAACCTGGGGGGAATCTTGCGCCTTTCGTCGATTCGCATCATCACGGCCATTTCGTGTCTTTTCTTCGGAGCCTCTGCCTGGTGGCTTGGCCCGCACTCTTCATCCGATTTCGCCGCTGAGGCGCAGACCGTAAAACCCGCGGCAGCGTCGTCGGCGCAAGGCGCGCAGCTACAACCCGCAAGCGCCACCGTTCCTGATGTCGTCAAGCCCACGACCCTCCCCACGCTGCAACCCGCCGCCGCGCCCGGCACAGAAATCTACACCGCGAAGCGCGGAGAATCAATCCCCGCCATCGCTCATCATTATCTCGGCCGCACCTCTTACCTCACGTCGTCCGAACTCGCCGACGCCATCCGCGCCGTCAACCATATCTCCAGCGCCTCGAATCTTCTCAAAGCCAACGCGCAAATCATCATCCCCGGAATCCTGCCCGCGCCCATCGTCGAGCACACCATCCCCATTCCCCGAGACTTCGAAGTGCGCGCCATCTACCTCACCGGCCTCATGGCCGCCAGCGACCACGGACTCCGCATCATTCGCCACTGGCGCGAAGTCGGCGGCAACGCCGTCGTCTTCGATATCAAGGATTCCGACGGCACCGTCAACATTCCCTTCGAGCATCCGCTGCTCGGCGATCACAAAGTCTATATTCATGACGTTCCGAAGTTCGTCCATTTTCTGCACCAGCAGAACATGCACGCCATCGCCAGAATTGCCATCTTCCGCGACGAGCGCCTGGTCGTCGCCCACCCCGAACTCGCCGTCCAGTCGCGCAAGAACCACACCGCCTGGCGCGAAAACGGCAAGCTGGTCTGGACCGACCCCTCCAACTCTAAAGTCCAGGATTACAACATAGCCCTGGCCAAATACGTAGCCGGCCTGGGCGTAGACGAAATCCAATTCGACTACGTAAGATTCCCCGCCGAAGGCGACCAAAAAGACGCGAGCTTCGTCTTCCAAAATGAACCCCAGCAGCCAGAAGCCGCGCAAGCGGCCGAGACTGCCGGCGACAACGAAGAACCATGTGGAGACGGACGCATTCGTCCGTCCCGCAAGGCGAAGCCGAGCGGCC
This sequence comes from uncultured Acidobacteriaceae bacterium, assembly GCA_963739125.1. Taxonomy (GTDB): domain Bacteria; phylum Acidobacteriota; class Terriglobia; order Terriglobales; family Acidobacteriaceae; genus Sulfotelmatobacter. Next base: position 871,151 of record CAVTZD010000001.1, read on the forward strand.
CAGGCACAGCAGCCGCCTCTGACCCAACCGCAGACTCGCCCGACGCCGTAGCCCCGAAGGGGCAAAAGAATGCAGCCCACGGCGCAAGCCGTGGGACGGCCGCGCAAAATGATCAAGCCCCGATGGGGCGAAAGGCCGGCTGCCAACTGGCAACCCGCGGCCCGCAACGCACTGACGTCATCACCGGCTTCCTGAAAAAAGCCTACGCCCAACTCCACCCCACCGGCGTCCTGCTCAGCCTCGACGTCTTCGGCGTAATGGCCTGGCAGCGCCAGGTCGACCTCTCCCACACCGGACAAGACATCGTCGGCATGGCTCATTACAGCGACGTCATCAGCCCCATGATCTACCCCAGCCACTTCTTCGGCATGGATGGCATTGCCCACCCCGGTGACGAGCCCGCCCACTTCATCGGCGAGTCCATGGACCGCTTCGAATTAATCACTAAAGGATCGGGCGTAGTCATCCGCCCCTGGCTGCAAGCCTTCCACTGGCGCACCAAAACCTATTCGCCCGAATACATCAAGATTCAGGTGGAAACCGCCCGCGCCAAAGGCGGCATCGGATTCTTATTCTGGAACGCCGGCAACGACTACTCCAAGCCCTACGAAGCCATGCCCGAAATGAAAGCCGCCAACTTCAAAGATCCGGCGAACAAAGACGGCGCGTCCAAAGATAACCCCAAATATTTCCGCGGCGACGAACTGCCAGTAGCCACCACGCAAGCCGCGTTGACCCCAGTCAAGTAGCGCAATCAACTCACGTAGGGACGGACGCGTTCGTCCGTCCAGCGGCCCAGGTGTATCGGGCCGCAGCTTTCCTGCGCGGTCCTTCTTGTCTCGGGATGTCATTCCGAACCAGCGCAAAGCGTCGGTGAGGAATCTGCTTCCCCCCCGGGTGCCCCACAGCCTGCCCTGAGCAAAGTCGAAGGGTCTCGCCTCCTTTGCGAGACGTGGGACGAGCCACATGCCCCAGACTCCCCCCTGAGCGATGTCGAAGGCTAAGATTTCCCCCACCCCCACGACTGTGCCTTGTCACCCCCGCCCCACAGGTGTAAAAAGAACCCCGACTATGAGGGGGTCATGGCGAAGCACCGCCATGACCCTTTTTTTCGTCACCATGGCACGCAATTAAGAAAGGACAACCGGCCGATATACTGAGCTTATGGCGAACTACAATTGGAAACCTATCGAGCCCCTTTCAGAGGAAGAGAAAAAAATCGACCTCGCTGCCGTGCGTCCTCTGTACGAAAATTGGCGCGCGTCCAAGAACCGCCTCCAAGAGTCAAGCAACGCACAACTTGCGGAGTTCAATCGGCGTTTGATCCGGCGCCTGAGCGTAGAAACTGGCATTTTGGAACGCCTCTACGACATCGATCGGGGAACTACAGAGGCTTTAGTCGCCCATGGGTTTGCAGAAGATCTGGTGGCGCATTCCAGCACCAACATAGAGCCCTCGCGACTAATTGACATTCTTCGGGACCAGGAGGCCGCAATCCAGCTCGTCATGGATTGCGTCGCACAGAGTCGGGCCCTGACCAAGGGCTTGCTCCATGAGCTTCACATGATTCTGACCAATCACCAGGAAACCACCGTAGCCGTCGATCCATCTGGAGTTCGGCGAGAAATCCCGCTGCTGAAGGGAAAGTTTAAGGAGCAACCGAATAATCCCAAGCGTCCGGACGGGACCATGCACGAATACTGTCCTCCTATCCATGTTGACTCTGAAGTCGAGAACCTACTCAGATGGTTGTCCGAATATCAACATGAAGATCCAGTTATCGTCGCGACATGGTTTCACCATCGCTTCACCCAAATCCACCCCTACCAAGACGGAAATGGGCGCGTGGCCCGCGCTCTAACGACATTAATACTCCTTCGCGCCGACCTGCTCCCTCTTGTCGTGGACCGCGATCTCAGAGTCGAGTACATCAACGACCTCGAACTGGCCGACCAAGGAAAACTCTCTCCTCTTGCCGAGATGTTCGCACGGCTGGAACAAAATGCAATCCTCCAAGCACTCAGCGTCGACGCAGATGCAGAGATCTCACACCAGAAGAGCTTGACTGCCGCCGTTATTGGAAGCCTAGCTGACAAGTTCGGTAAACGCCGAATTCAGAAGGTGGCTGAACTCCGGCACGTAAACTTGGTAGCAATCGAGCTCAGAGTAAGAACGCGGTCTACCCTGGAGGAGGCTTTCACCGAAATTGGGTCAACCATCAACGAGATAGGGGATCCAGACATTCATATTTCAGACGGCGGGCCGGACAGAAACAACGCCCACTACTACAGGTTCGAGGTTGTGCAGTCGGCAAAGGAGGCCGGGAAGTTTGCAAATTTTGACGAGGCCCACTATTTCATCAAAGGATCGATAAGGGTGAACCGGGAGCGCCTTATCTTCGTCGTCTCGTTCCACCACGTTGGTCGGGAACTGACCGGCATCATGGAGGCAACTGCATTCTCAAAACTCGTCTCCTACGAAGACTCGGACGACCTTGAGTCTGTGTCGGAGAGATTCTCTTTATGCTCGGTCGAGCCATTTGTATTCACCCATCTGACCAAAGTGAACGAAATTGCCGACGCTTTTGACAGGTGGCTGGATGCGGCGCTCGCCGTCGCGTTCAAGGAATTTGGCGATCGACTGTAGCCGCCGGGTGCACCATCCCTTAGCGTTCTGTGCGAAAGAGGCGGCTGGCCCACCTTTGCACCACCACGACCCAGGATGCCCCACGCTTCGCGATTTTCGAAGCGCGGGCACCACGAACGATGGCACCGCCTCTTGGTGCCCCATCCTTAATCTCGCCGCCCTTTGGCGAGATTAGGGTGGGGATTTTGACTTCCCCGTCCCTCGAAGCCCGCCGGGATATAAGCCGGGGGATATAAACCGGCGACAGTCGGGACGTTCCCTCCTTCTGTTCTTGCATTCTGCCTATAGTCATTACATTATGACCATATGAAGCAAATGCCCGCAGGCGAGTTCAAAGCCCAATGTCTGGCCGTGATGGATCAGGTCTCCGAGAGCGGAGAACCGGTCCTCATTACCAAGCACGGCAAGCCCGTTGCTTCCTTGCAGTTTTTATTCCAACCCGCGGCGGGGAGCGAAGCCGGAAGCTCGGCGTTCTCTCGGCGTCAAGTTGCATAATCCACTCCCAAATGCTTGAATAAGAGAACTCTCGCATGGGCGCTTAACTCAGCGGTAGAGTGCCATCCTCACACGGTGGAAGTCATAGGTTCGAATCCTATAGCGCCCACCATACCCACCTTGTCCGTTCCGGAGACATAGGTAACAGAACGTTCCGGAGACATGGGTTAACCACTGAGACGGATTTCCTGTGAGCTCGCTAGTGAACAATGGGCTACCCCTTGACAAACCTAATGATCGAAGACTAGAAAATCTGAAACCCTTCGAACTCTCGGACACCCCCGGAGGTCATTTCGATGCAACAGTCCCGCAGAGACTTCTTTAAGGCAGCAACGGTAGGTGCAGTCGGCGCTACCATCTTTGGGTTCGACCTCCAGCCCGCTTACGCACAGCTCAAAGAGCTGAAGATTGCACGCGCTTCCGAAACGCGCTCGACTTGTCCCTATTGCGCGGTCGGATGCGGCGTCCTCATCTACACGATTGGCGACCGCGCGAAGAACGTCACGCCGCAAGTGATCCATGTCGAGGGCGATCCTGATCATCCAACGAACCGCGGGACGCTGTGCCCCAAGGGCTCTTCGCTCGAACAGGACATGCTGAACCCGCGACGGCTGACTAAGCCGCAAGTCCGGCGCCCGGGCGCAACCGACTGGCAGGACATTTCCTGGGACAACGCCCTGAGTGAGATCGCGCAATGGACCAAGAAAACGCGCGATAGCTCCTTTGTGGAAAAGGACGCGAACGGCCGGACGGTGAATCGGTGCGAAGGCATCTCGTTCATTGGCGGCTGCACAGACACAAATGAATTCAATTTTCTGGCCGTCAAGGCCATGAGGGGGTTGGGCTTGGTCTATTTAGAAAACCAAGCCCGTGTTTGACACGGGCCCACGGTCTCAAGTTTGGGACCAACATTTGGGCGCGGGGCCATGACGAATGGCTGGATCGACATCAAGAACACCGACATGATGTTGATCATGGGCGGAAATCCTGCTGAAAACCATCCCTGCGGATTCAAGTGGGCGATGGAGGCCAAGCGCAACCGCAACGCCAAGCTGATTTCCGTTGACCCCCGGTTCACGCGCACATCCGCTACGGCCGACCTGTTCGTACAGATTCGTGCCGGCACCGACATTGCATTCCTCGGCGGACTTATCCGCTACGCCATCGAGAACAACCGGATCGCCAACGAATATCTCGTCAACTACACCAACGCGGCCTTCATTGTTAAGGAGGGGTTCAAACTTCCTGAGGATGGCTTGTACTCAGGATTTAACGCGGCGTCGAGCAGCTACGATAAAACCACCTGGAATTACGAAGAAGGCGGGGACTTCAGCGGGAAATCGAATGCCGCTGCGGCTTCTGCGCACGCAGCGCCCGCATCTTCGCACCCAGCGACACCCGCACCACCGCCTGCGCTGCCCCCGAACGTCGCCTACGACCTCACGCTGCAGCATCCGCGGTGCGTTTTCCAATTGATGAAGCAGCAGTATTCCCGTTACACCCCGGAAGCCGTTGAACGGATTACAGGAATCCCCAAGGATCAATACCTGAAGGCCGTCGATCTATTTACGTCAGTCCGCAAAGACGGCGACATGAAAAAAGTTGCGACCATCATCTATGCCGTGGGCTGGACGCAACATACGTTCGGAACACAGATCATCCGTACCGCTGCCATGATTCAACTTCTTCTCGGTAATGTCGGCCGAGCCGGTGGCGGCGTGAATGCACTTCGCGGACATTCAAATATTCAGGGAGCGACCGACATGGCCGGGTTGTACGACTCCCTGCCCGGCTATCTGAAGGGGCCGGTACCGGACGACGTCGATTTGGCGACCTATCTGAAGCGCACCACGCCGACGGCTTCCAAGCCCTCGCCGTGGAATTCGATGAACTACTACGCGAACACGCCAAAATTCATGGTGTCGTTGCTCAAGGCGATGTACGGAGACGCCGCCAAAAAAGAGAACGGATTTGGTTTCGATTACTTGCCCAAGTTCGGACAGGATTGCTCTTGGACCCATATTTGGGACGACATGTACAACGAGAAGATCAAAGGCATGCTGGCCTTCGGAATGAACGGCGTAATGATTGGCCCGGATACGAACAAGAACATCAATGCGCTAAAGAAGGCCGACTGGCTGGTGGTGGGCGAAATTTACGAGGATGAGACCAGCGAGTTCTGGCGAGCACCGGGAATTACGACCGAAGAACAGAAGAACATCAAGACTACGGTTTACCGTTTGCCTTGCGCGGGCTTTGCCGAAAAAGACGGCAGCATGACCAACTCCGCCCGCTGGGTCACCTGGAAATATGCCGCGGTTCCACCTCCGGGTCAAGCACGACTCGACCAGGACATCATCGCGCAGATTTTCCTGCGGGTTCGCGATCTCTACAAGAGGGACGGTGGAAAATTCCCCGACCCCATTCTGAATCTGAATTGGGCGTATGCCGACGCGGCTCATCCTCCACTTTCCCAAGTAGCGATGGAGCTTAATGGCAAAGCTTTAGCCGACTTGAAAGACGACGCGACGGGACAGGTTATCAAGGCGGGACAGCAATTGCCGGGATTTGCGTGGTTGAAGGACGACGGGACAACGATGTGCGGAAATTGGATCTATTCCGGCATGTGGACTGAGGCCGGCTCGCAGATCCAGCGGCGCGGCACGGAGGATCCGTCGGGGATGGGCGTGTATCCCAACTGGGCGTGGTCGTGGCCGGCCAACCGGCGCGTGCTTTACAACCGCGCATCTTGTAACCCGGCTGGAAAGCCGTGGGACGCGGATCGCAAGCAGGTCTGGTGGAACGAAGCAGCAGGCAAGTGGGTCGGCAACGACGTGCCGGACTTCAAACCCGACTCCAACCCCAAAGATCACATGGGCCCTTTCATCATGAATCCGGAAGGCGTCGGACGATTGTTCGCTCCAATCGGCGTGCTGGCGGACGGCCCATTCCCCGAACATTACGAACCAATTGAAAGCCCGATCAAGAATCCATTTCATCCCGACCAGTCGAATAATCCGCTGGTGAAAAAATTCAAGACGCCGTTCGATAAGTTCGGATCGCCCGAGGAGTACAGCATCGTCTGCACTACTTACCGGCTGACCGAGCAATATCATTACTGGACGAAAAATAACCCGATGAACGTCCAGCTTATTCCGGAACCGTTCGTGGAAATTCCGGTGGAGTTGGCCGACGAGAAAGGAATTCGTGGGACGGACAAGATCAAGGTGATCAGCGCGCGCGGAACGTACATCGCGAAGGCCTTTGTCACTCGCCGCCTGAAACCGATGATGATCGACGGCAAGAAGGTCTATCAGATCGGCTTGCCGATTCACCAGGGCTTCCGCGGTATCGGCGAGGATGAAGGAAGAAATGCACGCACTCCGGCAAATCTGCTGACTCCGGCAGTTACCGATCCGAATGCGCACACCCCTGAATCGAAGGGCTTCTTAGTGAAAGTCGAGAAGGCGTAGGGAGCGACCATGAGCCAGGCGGCGACAGAGCTAATCCGAATTTCCGGTCACGCGGGTGTCGTTCCCGGTAAAGGTCTGAACCGTGAATTCCAGGTCTGCAAACTAGTGGACACGACAACGTGTATTGGCTGCAAAGCATGCGAAGTGGCTTGCCTGGAATGGAATGGTTACACCTTCACCGAAACCACCTTTGACAACACTTACCAGACGATGCCGGAGACGACATGGAATTACTGGAACCTGATCAAGTTCAACGAGCACGAGCGCGCCGACGGCACCATGATGTTGCTCATGCGCAAAGACCAGTGCATGCATTGCGCAGATCCGGGCTGCCTCGCGGCCTGTCCGGCAGACGCTGCCATCGTCCAGTATGCCAACGGCATCGTCGATTTCCAGGAGGCAAATTGCATCGGTTGCGGGTATTGCATGACCGGCTGCCCGTTCAACATTCCGAAATTCGATCCCCCATCGCGCAAAGTCTTCAAGTGCACGCTGTGCAACGACCGGGTGTCGGTGGGACTCGAACCAGCCTGCATCAAGGCCTGCCCCACGGGCTGCCTGCATTTTGGGACGAAGTCAGACATGAAGGAATTGGCTGAGACTCGTGCCGAGCAACTTCGCACAAACTCCGGATTCCAGGATGCGGGTGTCTACGATCCGGCCGGAGTGGGTGGAACCCACGTGATCTACGTCCTGCACGATGCGAAGAATCCGGAGTTGTACGGCGGACTTCCGAAGGATCCGCACATCCCTCTGTCGGTGCGGCTGTGGAAAGGGCCGCTGAAATGGATTGGCAACTTTGGGATTATCTTCGGAGCGGTCGGCGTTTTCATTCATTATTTGCGATTCGGCCCTAAGGTCGTAAAAGAAGACGAGCAGGAGTCTCACGGAGGAACGGAATGAGCAGCGAACCTTATCTCCTGCCCAATGGACGCGTGCTCCGCTATTCGTTTCGTGAGCGCCTGGTGCATTGGTTGACGGGTGTCTCCTACGTGTATCTCCTGCTGACCGGTCTCGCTTTCTGGAGTCCGTGGCTTTTTTGGCTCGCCGTCATCCTCGGTGGGGCAACGGTGTCGCGCGAGTTGCATTCCTGGTTCGGCCTCGTCTTTGCCTTCGGCGTCTTGTTGATGTACAGAATGTGGCACCGGCAGATGAAGGAAACCCCCTCCGACAAGGCCTGGTGGGCCGCCATCGGACATTACATTCGCAACGAAGACGATCAGGTTCCTTCCGCCGACCGCTTCAACCCCGGCCAGAAGTTGCTATTCTGGGGTTTCTTTTGGAACGGCATCGTGCTTCTGCTTTCCGGGTTGATTCTGTGGCTCCCTCAGGACATTCCCTGGAATTTGCGTTTCCTGCGTCTCGCCGCCGTGTTCGTGCATCCCGTGTGCGCGCTCGCTACCATCGCGCTTTTCATCATTCACGTCTATATGGGCACTGCGATGGAACGCGGTGCTTTTGGCTCCGTCATTCGCGGCGACGTGTCGCGTGCCTGGGCCAACAAGCATCACCACACGTGGTATGAGCAGCTTCTTCGCAACTCGGCTGCGCGAAAGTGAACGACGCGAAGTGGGACCGCCGCATTCGCCGCGCCAACGAACTCGCGTCCTCTTATCCATTCTCTGCCGAAGGGCTGCATTATTACGCCGGCGTGGCAACATTCCAGAAGCGTATTTACGGCGAAATCCAGAAAGCTCTTGTGGATTCGCCGAAGATCTCTTCTGATCGACCTCTCCGGGATGAGTTAGATTTTTTTCTCCTGCTCCCAAAGTTTCCGGGATTTCTATCGGTGATTCAGCAGATTGCGCCAGCGCCGCTTGCCCAGGCCGCCGCCACTTTGGCGATGAAGGGATCAGCGGCATGGCAGCGCGCGATTGAAGACTTCTGGTACAGAGATCTGGATTTAGCCGGTGGCTCGGCTGACGCCGGACAAGTCCGTTCCTCCGATCAGTCCGCTGCAGCTTATTCCGATCGAGTGCTCGCGTGGATTTTTCTCCAGCCGTATGCCGAATATCTAGCGGATCACCGCAAAGTCACGATCGTGGACGGGACTCCATCGACGTGCCCGCTTTGCGGCGGCAAGCCTGCCGTCGGTGTATTGCGGAGTGAAGGCGACGGTGCGAAAAAGTCGCTGATTTGCATGCTTTGCGCTCACGAATGGGCTTTTCGACGAGTCTATTGCCCGGCGTGCGGAGAAGAACGAGAACCGCAGATGGCCTATTATTCGGCGCCCGAGATCGCTCACGTCCGGGTGGACGTATGCGACACCTGCCACACCTATCTGAAGAGTATCGATTTGACGAAAACGGGGTTGGCAGTCGCCGTTGTAGATGAGTTGGCAACAATGCCTTTGGACCTATGGGCGCGCGAACACGGCTACCAGAAACTGCAGATCAACCTGCTGGGAACGTGACCAAGCGTTCTGGAACCGGCGGCTCTGGCGCATCATGTTCGCCGCCATTCTCGCTTGATTGGTCCCCCTGGAAAACATGAGGGCCGATGGATATCTTCTGGACGAATCTCAGAGGTCCGGAGTTTACGGATACATTTCTATACATATTCCTCTCCTCTACTTACCAGTTTCTGCGTCGCCAGGCGGCGGTCCTAAACATTGCCGTGGTCCCTGGTTCTCATTCAATCTGGGAAAACTCCACTTACTGGTTACACAATTGACCGCACCACCCCACCATCCACACGCAAGGCTGCCTCATTCGTCGCCGCGGAGAGCGGGCTGCACACAAACGTCACCAGCGCAGTAACTTCCTCTGGCTTTGCGAAGCGTTTCAACAGCGACGTGGGCTGTTTGCTACCTTCTCGTACTCAGCTCTGGCTTGTTTCAGGATTGAGATTTCCGGATCGGCATCCTTCCAGAGCTTCAGGAAATCGTCGTAGGCAAACTTGGCGTGCGTCCGATCATCAGCCATCATGTATGCCCGCGCCAATTGAAGGCGGGCCACCGCGCCGATCGGATCGCTGACCACGATTCCGCGATGATCCAGAATCCTCTGGAACTCGGCCACCGCTTCCACTCCGCGGTGCGTCGCAAGATAGGCTTCGCCTCGAACATAGCTCGGATATAAATTTCCGAACAATCCAGCGAAACTGGTGCGATGTGCGCCCAGTTCATAAGGAGCCGCGGGCTGCAACAATTCAAGTGCTTTCGATGGCTGGCCCTGGTTGAGTGCGATCATGGCTCGCAGAGCGGGTAGATAACTGAATCGTACTGACGTGTCTTCCGGAAATCGTTTCTCCAGATCGGCGGCCAAGCTTGATGGCTGCGATGTATCTCCGGCGATCGCAAGCGCCAGCCCCGCGCCATACTCTACTTCGCGGTCATTCGACAGTAACAGCGCTGCCTTGGCGCGCTCGCGGGCAGCAACCACGTTTCCGAAGAAGGCTTCCCGGAGAGCGGCGCCTGCCTCGATCATGGCCGCCCTTTCGCGATGCGCCGCCTGTTGAGCTGCGTCGACCGCGATGCGCGACACCTGCCTCGCCTGTTGCAAGTGCCCGGTATACGCCAACGCGAACGCCTCGCGGTTCGCGATCCGGGCCTCGCCTCCCGGGTCGGACTTGGCCACGGTGACTTCGTGTTCCATTTCGCCGGCATCACCTTTGAGAAAGGCCATGTCGTATCGCAGCGCCGCAAATTGAGGGCTATCCAGTTTTCGCGCTGTGCCCATGGCTATGGCATTCTCGGCATCATCCAGGCGTTCCAGGGCGATGTAATCGGAGGCAAGGACAGCGTAGGGGAATGTAGAATCCGGAGCGATCTGCATCACCTTTTGCGCTTCCTCAATAGACTTCTCATATCTGCCGGACGCGAGATAAATAAATCCTGCCAGGAAGGTGTGGGGCAGTCTCTCACGGGGATAAGTCTGCGACCACAAGCCGCAGGTCTGTTCGGCCTTTTCCAGATTCCCCGTGGCGCGCCCGTCGTAGTAGGCCAGGATAAAAAATTTTTCCGCGTCGCTGGCGCGATCCCGTAGTTCGTAGGCTTTGCTGGTGTTTTCTGCTGCCAGCGCCGACTCGCCGCCGTCGCCATACATCAGTCCCAGGGCCGCGTAGGCGCTGGCGAATTTTGGATCGAGATCAACGGCGCGCTTGAAAAACGGGATGGCTGCACCAGACCCTTTCGACCACGTAACCTGCCATCCTGCGCTGTAGGCTTTCAGAGCTTCCATGGAAGAGGTCGTCGCTTCGGCAAGCGGCGTGTTGTACTTCTGAATCGTGGTTAGCGATTCGCCCACCCGAGTTCTGAACTTGCTAGCAATCTCGCCGAGGGCATTCAGTACATCTTCTTTCTTCGCTGCTTGAACCTGTTGTTCCACCAGGACGTTGCCAGTGCGGCAATCTTTCGCCCGCAAACCTACAACATACTGGCTTCCAAGGCTGCTGATCGTGGCGTCCAATACTGCAGCGCTGCCCGTTCGTTCGCAAACGTCGCGGGCAATCGCGGGCGTTAGACGAGCATCCGATGGCTTGCCCATCAGGCGGAGCTCGGCCTGTATGCGCTCGTCTGAGATAAGACTTAGAAACGGCGACTGCTCGAGCTGCACCGCCAGGCCCTGCCTCAAGGTTCCGTCAAACACCGGATCGCCGGTTGTGTTCGCGAAGTCCGCGAGAACGATCGTGTCCTTATCGGTAAGCTTGGGCGGCGGACGATGGAGATATAAATATCCGCCAACACACACGATCAACGCCGCCGCAACTGCCAGTAGAACCGCTATCCCGCGTTTCTTCTTTCGGGCCGAGATTCCAGAGGCGGCTGTCGCCGGCAGATGCCCAGAATCCGTGTCGCGCCTCAGCCGTCGGAGATCCGCCCGGATTTCCGAGGCGTGCTGGTAGCGAAGATTCAGGTCTTTCTCAAGACATTTGCCAATGATCCTCTCCAGTTCGGCCGGCAGATCAGTATTCAATCGCACGGCAGGAACCGGTGCGCGGTTCAGAATGGCATCAAAAATCAATCCTGTACTCTCGCCGCGGAACGGCAGCGTCCCAGTTGCAGCCTCGTAGAGTACAACGCCGAACGAGAACAGATCGGAGCGGGAGTCCAGTTCCTTTCCGCGCACTTGCTCCGGTGACATGTATGAAACTGTGCCCACCGCGGTGCCCGGATCGGTAAGAGATTCCTCCAAAGTCGAGGCGCTCATGTTCATGCCTTCGTCTTTGAGGGAAAGCTTGGCCAGCCCAAAATCGAGGACCTTGGCATGTCCACTCTTGGTCACAAAGATATTCGCGGTCTTGATGTCGCGGTGCACGATTCCGGCGATGTGCGCGGCGTCAAGAGCGTCCGCAATCTCGATGCCCAGCGAAAGAATTGGCTCAGTCTCCATGGGACGTCCTGCAATGCGGTGCTTCAGAGTCGCACCGTCGAGGAACTCCATGGCGATGAAGGAGTGGTCGTCCTGCTTGCTGATTTCGTAGATGGTGCAGATATTGGGATGATTGAGAGCGGAGGCCGCGCGGGCCTCACGGCGAAAGCGCTCCAGGGCTTGCGGGTCGTGGGACATTCCCTCGGGAAGAAATTTCAGGGCGACAAAGCGACCTAACTCCGTGTCTTCGGCCTGATAAACGACACCCATCCCACCACTGCCGAGCTTGCCCACGATGCGGTAATGGGAGACGATGCGGCCGCTTGAAAACTGTTCGTTCCCCCGCGGATCTTTGTTCTGTTTGGCGATCGCCATCGCGGCTGCCTCGATGGCGGGACTTTCGAGGAAATTTCCAGACTTCAGCTGCGCCTTCAGCAACGAGCGGACTTCGCGTTCCAGCGCCTGATCGCCGGCGCATGCCTGACGCAGAAATGCTTCGCGCTCATCTGGACGGTGCTCCAGCACCGACTGTAGCAGGCCGTCGATTTGTTGCCACCGCTCAGAGTCCATCGGTTGCCCCGCCCGTCAGTTCTCGGTAGAGCCAGGCCTTGGCGGTGTTCCAGTCACGCATCACTGTCACCGCAGAAATTTTGAGGACTTCCGCCGTTTCCTCGACGCTGAGTCCGCCGAAGAATCGCATTTCAACGACCTGCACTTTGCGCGGATCAACCCGAGCGAGAGCGTCGAGCGCGTCATCAAGAGCAACCAGATCCGCGGCTCGATCGCCGCCCACTTCAGCCGTGTCTTCGAAAGAAACGTGCGGTATGCCTCCGCCACGTTTCAAGTTATGACGCCGTGCGTGTTCCACCAGAATGCGGCGCATCAATTGGGACGAGACCGCGAAAAAATGGGCGCGATTCTGCCACTGCATACTCTTGTAATCGACGAGCCGCATGTAGGCCTCGTTCACCAAGGCTGTGGTTTGCAGGCTGTGACCGGGGCGCTCGCCACGCATGTAGCGGCTGGCGAGGCGGTGGAGTTCGGCATAAACAACGGGGGTCAGCCGGTCGAGCGCGGCTCGGTCTCCGTCGCTCCAGGCTCGAAGCAACCCGCTCATTTCCGTATTTGTAGGATCCGGCGCGGTTTGGTTCACCGGTTGCTCTGAGTCGCTCACAGCCCCTCGCACGGGAATCATACCTTGCCTGGCGACCCCCTCAAAAATTAAAGAGCAGTCCGCATGATAGTTCCGCGCCACAGATTGCGCCTACCTAGACAAGAGCGAAATGAGCTCAAAGATCAACCGCACACAACGCGGACAAAACTCTAGGAGGCCGTATGAAATTCCAATCTCTGCTGTCGCCGTTGGTATGGCTACTCGCGGTGCTGGCGGTTCCACTGTCCATCGCCGCGCAGGACAACCCGCAACATACTCTCCCGCAATACACGGTGACCGATCTCGGCACTTTGCCGGGCGGCAATTTCAGCCAGCCGTTCTCCATGAACCGCTACGGACTCGTGAGCGGCTCCTCGAGCGTGGCAGACGGCAGCCAGCATGCAACTCTCTGGCTTGACGGACTGATGGGCGACATCGGTGCGCCTGGACTCGGCGGACCGAACAGCATCGCGTTTGGCGACAACGAAAGATTCCAGTCCGCGGGTGAAGCGGAAACCTCTACTCTGGATCCTAACGGTGAAGATTTTTGCGGATTCGGCACCCACCTCATCTGTTCATCTTTTCTTTGGCAGGACGGGAAAATGGTTCAGCTGCCAACTCTCGGCGGCAACAATGGCGCGGCGAATGCGATCAACAATTGGGGAAAAGTAGCCGGATTTGCGGAGAACTCTACGCCAGACTCTGGCTGCCCGGCTCCGCAAATTCTCCAATTTAAGCCCGCCGTCTGGAAAAGAGGAGTGATTCACAGACTGCCTACGGTTGGCGGCGATCCAGACGGCGTCGCCTACAACGTCAACGACAACGGAGAGGTTGTCGGCGCGTCGGGCACTTGTACAACTTTCAATCCGAATTTCCTCAACAACCTGCTGGCGGTTCATGCCTTGCTGTGGGAAAACGGCAAAGCGACGGACCTCGGCAATCTCGGCGGCCAAACCGGACAAGCGGGCGGAAACGCCGCTTATGACGTCAATAACCGAGGTGAGGTCGTTGGTGGCTCGGACCTCGCGGGCGACACAACCTTTCACGCTTTTCTCTGGACCAGGGAGACCGGGATGCAGGATTTAGGCACACTCTCCGGCGACCTGGCGAGCAATGGCATCAGCATCAACGAAGGCGGCTTGGTGGTTGGCGTGTCTCTGGACGCGAACTTCAATCCGCGGGCCTTTCTGTGGAGGAAGGGCGTGATGACCGACCTCAACAGTCTGGTTGCGGGGAATTCTCCCCTTTATCTGCTAACTGCCTGCTCCATCAATTCTCGCGGAGAAATCACCGGCCTGGGCCTAACCAGCGCCGGTGAAATTCACACCTATCTCGCGGCCCCAAAACACAATGCTGAGATCGGTGAGGCTGCTTCGCATGGAGTGGTCAGCCGAAGGATTCTGAGCGACGATGCCCGCAAGCAACTTCAGCAACAGCTGCGCTTCGGCCGAACCGGAGTTGGGCCCATGGGGCGGCAATAGTTGTTATTTCTTGCGGGTGTCGGATGTCTAAGAAGGATGAAAGGTGGCGTGGTTGAGAGAGCAGGACACATCCTGCTCTCTCTTCATTTTGCGGCGCCCATCGCAGCACATAGATGGCGCCTAAGGCATTGGCTCCAAAACAATTCTCTTTGAATGATAGTTCTGCCTCGCCGTCTGCGCCTATTGGATTGAGGGCGAATTAAGTCATCCGGCGGGACCGCTCTGGGTCAAACGAGTTTTTCAATTTTCGAGAATTAAGTGGAGAGAGGAAGCCATGAGGAAAATCACGACGATGCCGATGCTCAATGCCTATCTGAGTACAGAATCTATGAAAATGAGAGGCGCGCAGTGTGCCGGAATTATCCTGGCACTGGCTTGCTTCCTGATGTTGGCTTCGAGCGCCGGCGCACAATTCACACCGTTATACAACTTCGGAACCCACGTCGGCGACCCGGCGCACCCCAATTATCCGGGATTCGTCGTTCAGGGCCGCGATGGGAACCTCTACAGCACTTCCTACGATGGAGGAACCGACAATGCAGGTACAGTTTTCAAGGTCACTCCTGCGGGACAAGTCACCGTACTCTACAGTTTCGATGGAGTAATGGGCGCGTTTCCTTCCGGCGGACTCACGCTCAGCTCCGACGGAAACTTCTATGGCTCGACGTTTGAAAACGGCCCATCGAATTACGGGACTGTCTTCAAATTCACTGCTGGCGGGAAACTCACAGTCCTGCACGCGTTCGACAGCACCGACGGCGAGGGCCCATGGGGAGCGCCGGTCCAGGGGACGGATGGCGCTTTCTACGGAACTACCGAACACGGGGGATCGGCGGAATGCGGCACTGTCTACCGCGTTACTTCCGCAGGAACGTTCAAGACTCTTTATAACTTCGACGGACCCCACGGTTGCCAACCCCTTGCGCCACTGGTTCTCGGGACCGATGGAAACTTCTATGGCACAACTCTGGTTCTGACTGGGGTAACGAATCCTAATCTGGGTGCAATCTACAAGATCACGCCCGCGGGCGCGATAACTCTCCTGCATAGCTTTGACGGTACTCACGGCGCCGAAGCGTATGCCCCATTGATGCAGGCCAGCAACGGCAATTTCTACGGCGCAACCGTCAACGGCGGACTGTATGGCAACGGCGTCGTCTTTGAGATGAGTCCGGCTGGAGCCTATACCGATCTCCACGACTTCGACCCGAATACCGAGGGCGGAGAACCATTCTCTGTTTTGATTGAGGGCACCAACGGAGTCCTGTACGGGACTACGGCCTACGGGGGAACTTACGACGCTGGGACGATTTACTCCATTCCTCTAAGCGGCGGAAACCCTAACACGTTGCACAGCTTCGATAGTGCGTCGGGTAGAGCCCCGGGGGCACCTCTGGCGCAGCATACGAACGGAATATTTTATGGTGACTCCGCATGGGGTGGCAGCGATGATCTCGGGACCTTCTACTCATTCAGCGCCGGCCTATCGCCGTTCGTCCGGCTTGTTACCGCCTCTGCAAAAGTTGGAAAGACCGTCGAAATTCTGGGCCAGGGATTCACTGGCACGACTGCCGTTTCTTTCAATGGGACATCGGCGACTTTCCACGTTGCCTCGAAGACTTATCTCACAGCGATAGTACCGATCGGAGCCACCAGTGGATTCATCAAGGTGACGACACCGGGCGGGACTCTTAAGAGTAATCAAACGTTTCGAGTGATCCCGTAGCGCATGATTTGGGTCGGCGTGGGGCAGCAACTTGTTCCAGTTCGAGTGCGAAAGAAAAGACAATCTGGGGCGTGCCATGAAAAAATCTAAAGTCTCAACTGCTCGTTCTTCTGCTCAGCCTAGGCTGTTTGTTGAGCGGCGCCTATGCACAGCTAACGCCCAGCGCGGGTTCCTACACGAACACTGCCTGGACCATAAGTGGGCCATCGTAAATCTGTTGTTTATTGCCGATGGCGCAAAGGGGCTGCTAATTTACGACGTTTCTGCGCCGACGGCTCCCATGCGACTGTCGCAGTTCACGCTGCCAGTACCGGTGTGGGACGTGGCACCAACGGGCACGATGGCATTGCTCGCTGCGGATGCTCAGGGCTTGATCGTTCTCGATGTATCAAATCCGGCGCAGGTAAATCAGCTCAGCCAAACGACGATACCGCCGTATCAGCCTTTTTCTGGCCTCGGAGGTGTGGGGTCGCTCACTCTGGCGACGGCGATTGCGATTCAAAACGGAGTGGTCTTCGTAGGCACGTCAACGAACAATGGCAGTGCAACAACCATGGTAGCTGGATTTGATTTCAGTCAACCCACGATCCCGAGACTGGTAGCGCTTCAGAATCGATTCGGATACGGAATCAATGCTGTTACGCGCCTGGGGAACAATCTCTTTCTGGGCCTAGCTCTTTTGGTGTGCTACAACCATTGAAACTCTAGGTGTCGTTGCTAAATGCTGAGGCCAACAACACTGTACGAACCAGGCAGTTCGACAAAGGGTAACCTGCCAACGATCCTTGGACGCCGTTGCGACCGTTGCGCGCGGACTAAAGAACCTGCTCTGTGCCCGTGTCCAATGCATGTCCAATACTTGTTCCGTTGGCTTCCGTTGCGGTATGTTGGTTGCCACCCGAGTCCCGCAAGTGCTTCATTTTATTGAGACGCCACAGATTCGAATCCTATAGCGCCCAGCATTAACCACCTGACTTTGCAGGCATTACGGCGTTCTGCAGGTCGCCCCAGTTCGGCGATGCGCAGAAAGCCACTGGCTGACTCCAAAGGCACGGTCTCCAAAACATCCGCTGGCGGTCGATGGCTGCAAGCCAGGTCAACTCGAACCCGTTCCACTTCGCAGTAACTTTGCAATCTCTTTATCGAAGACTTGGACGTCAGTTGCGCCAACATACTTAGCCACGATCCGGCCATCCCGCCCGATCAGAAATACGATCGGCAGTCCGAGCACTCCTCCATAAAGCTCGCCCGTCTTCGCGTTTCCCATTAGCACCGGATAGTTCATTTTGAACCGCTCGTAGAAAGCGCGCACAGGTTGTGGTTCATCGTCCATCGAAATGCCGATGATCTGCAGGCCCTGGCCGCCGTACTTGTTCTGCAGTTTAACGAAATGAGGGATCTCCTCGCGGCAGGGATCGCACCAGGTTGCCCAGAAATCCAAAAGAACGATCTTGCCTTGATAGGACACGAGTTGGATCTTTGCTCCTTTCAAGTCAGGAAGCAGGAAATCTGGGGCGACCGACTGCTGGCCGGAGCTCATACCGCTCATACGCGCAGGCACGCCCCGATGACGGGCCAAAAAATATAGCGCCACTGCCACGATCATCAATGCCGAACCGCGAAGAATCCATTTCTTCACTATGCCGGCCTCCCTGCCAGTCGTCGATGCAGTCGTCCGGAGAGTTCGCCTGCTCAGTCTCCCTTGGCAACCGGATAGCCCTTGTCGAGCCAGTCTGCCCCAAAGTTGTTCGCAATGTATAGAACTCTGACGTTCGTGAAGCCCATTGCATGCAGCGCGTCTGCCGCGGGCTTGACGTTCGGACAGTGGCTCCATGGGCAGCACCCGCAATACAGCACGATGGCCTCACCTCGCGGCAAGGGTTCCACTCGTTTCCGCAAAGACTGCAACCCAGTTTCACTGGAGGCGGGGCCAATGTATTCCGAGCCGGGTATGTGCGCCTGCGTGTATAGAACGTGGGAACCCACCTGAATCATCAGTGGTTTCTTCTTGGTCGACTGGAGAATCTTGACCAGTTCGTCGGGGTTGATCAATTGAGACGCCGGGATGAGGCTTGCCTGCATGGCGAAAGCAAGAGATACAAGCGCAACATCGGCGATCGCGAGGATTAGGGCAACAAGCACCTGGCGAAACTTCAGTGAATGGCACGTCGAGGAATGGCGCATCGAGGTTTTCTCCGCTCTACCGATCATACAGCCCGAAGAAGAGGCGCTGAACTCACGCTGCTACCCGATGTTGCCTACGCGCTCGGACGCAAACGCATCGTGGCGCTCTTCGTCCTTCGTTCGCTCCGACGTGTAAGTCTCGTGGGCGCGGCCACCCTCAGTTTCGTCTCCAGGCCCCCGGCGTGGTAGCCTATTGCGCGGCGGGGTGTAAAGCGGGCTCGGGAGCCAGCAGCGCCCTGGCTGATTCACTCCTTCCATGGCGTTTGATCCTAACCCAGCTCGGCGGCCGCCATCTCCTTTATCTACAGAGACTTCCAACGGTGCTCACGGCTCCGAAGAGACGCAACTTTCGCCCCACGACGGGGTTGAAGTAGAGGTGAGCACAGCCGCACTGAATCGGGGCATGCTGATGGCTGCGACGACCACGCGGACGACGCGTGCCTTCTCAGCAGTGGCGGGTGAAGTCACGGATGCGGAGGTCATGCTCCGGGTCAAGACGGGCGATCAGTCGGCGTTCGATTACCTGGTGCAGAAATATCGGCGGCCGATGGTGAGTTTTATGTATCGCATGGCGCGCAATGCGGCCGCAGCGGAAGACCTGGCGCAGGAAGTCTTTCTGCGCGTGTACCGTTCCCGTGAGAGTTACGAGGCCAGCGCGAAATTTACCACGTGGCTCTATCGCATTGCCACGAACCTGGCTGTCAACCATGCGCGCGACTCGCGCCATGAGCGCCCGGAAGTAACGGTAAGTCTCGACGAGCCCGACGCGGAGACCGGCACCACGCTCGAACTGCCGGACGGATCTTTGAATGCCGAGCAAGTAATCCTGCGCCGGGAGCGGATGCTGGCCATCCGGCGCAAGGTAGAAGCCTTGCCGGAGCAGCAGCGGCTGGCGGTCATCATGCATAAGTACCAGCAGATGGATTACAAGCAGATTGCCGAAGTGTTGAAGAAGAGCGAGTCGGCAACCAAGTCATTGCTCTTTCGTGCGTATGAGACGTTGCGGGACCAGTTAAAAGAATATCTCTAGAAAGCTGTGCATTTTTTGAAGGACACTGGCGAAGATCGAAGTTGGGGGAAGAGGTTATGAACTGCGAAGAAATCCGGGAGCGAATGCCCGATGTGGCGGCTGGCTTCAGCGAGTCCACAGCGGACGAAGGCAAACATCTGGCAAGCTGCGAAGCTTGCGCGGAGCAACTCCAGGCGATGCGCTCGACGATGGCTCTACTCGATGAATGGCAGGCTCCCGAGCCGTCGCCATATTTCGACGTGCGTCTGCAAGCCCGCCTGCGAGAAGAAATGGCTCGGCCAGCAGGGCGATGGTTCCATTGGCTGCAGCGCCCGGTGCTGGCCGTGGCGCTGACCGTCCTGATGGGAGTGGGTGTAGGGCTGTTCTTTATGCACGGCAGCCGGAGTTACGTTCCTGATCAGTCTGCGATGGTCGACGCAGCCCCGGGAAGTGCGGTCGGTGATCTGCAGACTCTGGAGACGAATCACGAGATGTACTCCGATTTTGATTTGCTCGACGACCTGAACTTGCAGCAGAATGTCGCAGCGAATCAGTAACGTTGCATCTGCGGGCTCGAGCTGAAGTTTCGAGCGGGAAGAGCGGCACCACGGCGAAGTCCTCCGATGTTTGGTTGTTTTGGGCGGGAATATGAGGCGGGGAAATCACATAACGGCTTGGCTGGCCGCGGGCACGTTGGTGTTCGCGTTGACTGTGCCTGCCTTGGGGCTGCGACGGGGGAGTTTCTCTCCGCAACAGAGGCATGCGGGACAGGCCTATCGTCCCCCACGGCCCCAGACGCCAAGGCAGCAGATGAATGCGCAACCGCGCGGTCATGCGGGCGATTGGCTGCGGCGTTATAAAGACTTGCCCCCGGCCGAACAGGAACGCGAACTGCAGAATGACCCCGCATTCCGCCGCCTTTCACCGGAGCGGCAGCAACTGTTGCGTCAGCGCCTGCAGCACTTCTCGAGCCTGCCGCCGCAGCAGCAGTTACGCATGCTCAATCGCATGGAGACCTGGGAGCATCTGACCCCCGAGCAGAAGCAGCAGGCCCGGCAGATCTTCAGCCAGATGAAGCAGCTTCCTCCTGAGCGTCAACGCATGGTGACTGCAGCCGTGCGCGATCTGCGCGCCATGCCCCCGCAGCAGCGGGAACAGATCATCAATTCTCCCCGCTTCCGAGGCATGTTCTCAGAACAGGAACGCCGGATGATGATGGAGGTGACGCGCTTGCCCCTCGCGCCGGCGCAGGGCGGTGAGAACGAGCCTTAGACGCTGCGTCAGCTTCTGACTTAGCGGTAAGTTTCCTTTCGATCGCCTACCCGCACCACCAAGACCTTCAACGACTTCTCCTGTCTTTGACAGATGATGCGGTAATCTCCCACTCGGTAGCGCCAGAAATCCCCCAGCGGGCCACGCAAGGCTTTGGCAAGACTGCGGGGATCATCAAGCGGAGCAACGCGCTGGTCCATGTAATCGAGAATACGGCGCGCGGAGGGCTTGTCCAGTTTGCGAAGTTGGCGCCGAGCGGTATCCGTGTACTCAATCGCCCAAGCCAAGGTCCTGTCTCACATCCTGTGCACTAAAGGTGCGTTCCTGACCCTTGCGCAAGCGCTCGACCACGTCGGCCGCAAGGTAATAATCTTCCATTTCGTCGATGTGAGTCAGAATCATTTCGCGAATATAGAAGGCTTTGGTGCGGCCGGTCTTTTCGGCCAGCGCATCGAGCCGGCGCTCAACATCGTCGGGAAGGCGAATGGAGGTAGCCATAATTCAGTCAAGAATACATGTATTCTCTGTATTCAGTATAACACTGGAGGATACTGTTCTTCAAGCACCGTGCTATGCCCTGATCAGGTTCCGCGCGATGAAGAAGACATTCGCGGGACGTTCGCCCAGCCGCCGCATGAAATACGGGTACCATTCCGTGCCGAACGGGATGTAGACGCGCATGCGCCAGCCGTCACGCACCAGGCGCTGCTGCAAGTCACGTCGAATTCCGTAGAGCATCTGAAACTCGAAAGATTCCGGCGCAATCTTTTCTTTTGTGGCAAATGCCTGTGCTTCACGAATAATGTTTTCGTCGTGTGTGGCCAGGCCGTGATAGACGCCGCTCTTCATCAATACCTTCATCAGCTTGACGTAATTCGCGTCCACGTCAGCCTTGCTCTCAAACGCGATATTCGCCGGCTCCTTGTAAGCGCCCTTGCATAAGCGAATGCGAATTCGCTCCGCCAGCAGCTTTTCGACGTCGCTCTCCGAGCGCTTCAGATAAGACTGAATGACCGTGCCCACGCTGTTCTGATTTCCGGGCACGCGGTGCAATTCATGCACGAAATCAAGGGTGCGCCCGGTGTAAGGAGATCCCTCCATATCGACGCGCACGAATCCCGGTGGAGTCATGGACGCAGCCCCGGTCACAAGGCCACTGACGATGTCACGAGCCAGGCTTTCATCCACGTCCAGACCCATGTGAGTCAGCTTGAGGCTGATGTTGGCATCGAGTCGGTTGGCCGCAATGGCGTCGAGAATCTGCCGATAAAGTTGCGCGCTCTGGCGGGCTTCGTCGGGATTGGTGACATTCTCGCCCAGGTTGTCGATGCTGACGCTCATGCCGGCGCGGTTTACGGCTTGCGTGGCGCGGACGGCATCGGCGATCTCGGTGCCAGCTACGAAGCGGCCGGAGACGCGGCGTCCGACAGCAGAGCGCTCGGCGAAGCTGCGCATAGCGCGGTTTTCAGAGAGACGGACGAAGAACGTCCTCAGCATGTGCCGTGCCTCATTGCGTGTGATCTTCCAGGAACTTCTCCGCTTCGATCGCGGCCATACACCCGGTGCCAGCGGCCGTGATGGCCTGACGGTATCGCCGGTCCTGCACATCGCCGCAGGCATAGACGCCATGCACCCGCGTAAGGACGTAATTGTGCGTCTTGAGGTAACCGTCGGCGTCGGTGTCGAGCTGGCCGGCAAACATCTTCGCGTTGGGGTCATGGCCAATGCCCAGAAACAGCGCGCTGGTGGGAAAATCCGAGACCACACCGGTCTTTACGTTGCGCAGCTTGAGACCCGTCACTTCCTGCTTATGGGGGTCGTAGACATCTTCCACGACGGTGTCGAGCAGAAAATGGATCTTCTCGTTCTTCTGCGCGCGCTCCAACATGATCTTCGAGGCGCGGAAAGAATCGCGGCGATGGATAATCGTCACCTTAGTGGCGAAGCGGGTTAGAAATATCGCTTCCTCCATAGCCGAGTCTCCGCCGCCGACTACGACAATTTCTTTTCCGGAGAAAAAGAATCCGTCGCAGGTAGCGCAGGAAGAGACGCCATGGCCGATCAGTTGCTGCTCATGCGGCAGGCCGAGCCACCGGGCTGACGCGCCGCTGGCAATGATGAGCGTCTTCGCATGCACCTGCTGGTGGCCAAGATGCAGCAGAAATGGACGCTGGCTGAGATCGACACTGCTCAGATGCGCCATGCGGTATTCCGCGCCGAAGCGCTCAGCCTGCTTGCGCATGTTCTCGACCAGTTGCGGGCCCAGAATGCCCTCGGGAAATCCCGGAAAATTCTCGACCAGAGTAGTCAGCGAAAGCTGACCGCCGGGCTCATGGCCTTCAATGACAAGCGGTTTCAGGTTGGCCCGCGCCGTGTAGAGCGCGGCCGTGTGTCCGGAGCAGCCGGAACCGATAACGACTACGTTTCGAGTTTCGCTCATGGATGATTTCGCAGGTGCAAATTAGATGGCCTGGTCCCGGTTTCGATGCACAGCGCGGATTCTCTCACGCGGAACTATTTGTTGGCCGCCGCAGGCTTTGTGCTCCTGTGCCGGGGTGCAACTTTCGGCTTCGCCGCTCCACTGATTTTCGCCAATTCCTCCGGAACAATGGCTCCCACGCCCAACAGCCCACGATAGTCGGCTAGCACGTCTGTCGCACTCTGAAACAGCGGCTCGTACGCGCTCTGGTCGGGAGCGGGACCGCCCTCGGCCGCCGAACACCGCGCCAGCGCAATCGACGACTTGCCAAAACGCTCCAGCCGCACGCGGCTTGCCGGGTTGGTAGAGGCCAGCATCGCCTGGGCACTGGTGACGGCCGAAGCGCTATCCTCCAGCGCAACCTGGATCAGATCCTTTGGGTCGCGCACATGCAGCACCAGCGTTTCGACCATATTCTGCCCGTCGTCGCTGAACGAATACTGTACGCTGGCAAACGTCGCCTGCACCCCGAACTCGCGGCGAATACGAACGTAACTCGCCACTGACGGCTCGCCCGGAGCGTGACCGCCCTCGCCGGACTGCAGAAAGTTCACGTCGGCCAGAGTCGAACGTCCACGCGACACTTCGAAATCCGTGGAGAATAAGGGTTGCTTGGGGATACGCGCGAGAGCTGCCGCGATCTCTTTCTGCTCCTCGGCCGATGGCGAACATACGTTCAGCATGTTGACCTTGACTTGCGGCTGAGAAGTAGGCGCGTTGCCGGGCTGCTCCTGGGCTGCGTGATCCTGGGCTGCGTGATCCTGGGCCGCGAGCGGCATGCAAGCCAGCCCCAGGACCACAATCGAGACGGGAAATACCGGAATTCTAGGCACCGCGGAATTCTAAATGAGAAGCATCGAAAAATCCTCCGCTGCAAACGATTTCGCCAAGGATGCAAGGAAAGTCTTAAAATTCCAGTATGGCGAATCTGACATTGGTTTATGGCATGAGGCTGCTGCCTTCTGAGGATGTGGCAGAAGTCGGGCAAGCTCCCGTGAAATTGACGAATGGCCGCGAAGCCCACATCACCATGCACGTGCTCGAGGGCAGCAAGGAAGATATTGAAAAGCAGCTGCGCACGAGCCTGGAAGCGTTCTTCGATCTTTATCCCGAGATCTGACAAACACGAAGATCTGACGGAAGAAATTCTGCCGTAAGCGGTTCAGCGGACAGCATGCGATTGTTTTATTCAGAATGGCGGCAGCGCCTGATCAGAGCGGAACTGTGGCCCCAGGGCCGCATGGCGCGACTGGCCTGCTATCTGGCGGGCATGGCAATCGTGCTGTTCGGGCTCCGGAGGTTGCTGGCTTTGTTTGCCCCCGCCTGGGGAGATCATCTCGGCGGATGGGTCGCATTCCTCGTCTTTCTGGCTGCAGTGCTGTTTTCCATCCTCGCCTTCCGCTGGCTGAAACGCCGGATTCTTTGGCGTCTGCGCAACCGCCTGATCGTGACCTACGTGTTCATCGGCGTCATCCCGGCAGTCTTGTTGATTTCCATGGCCGGGGTCACGCTCTACGGGTTGGCCGGACAATTTGCTGTCTTTGTCGTAACCTCGGAGATTCAGTCACAGTTAAGAAGTCTTGAGGCCGCCAACGCCGCTGTCAGCAACGAAGTGGCGGCGCGACTGGAACGTGGGGAAACTCCGACCGCCGACTCGCTCGAAGGGTTGAGAAAGCGTGATCCAGCCTGGAACAGGCGGCGCGTGTGCGCGTGGTACGAGGGAAAACCCCTGCCTTTGTGCGGCGAATCCAACGGAGTAGCGCTGACTCCGCCCACGTTCCTCAAGTCTACGCTGCGCGATATTGTTAGCGACCGCGACCAGTTGTACCTGCGCGTCGCCGCCGCGCTTCCCGTGGGCGCGAACAAGCTGACAGTCGTGACCAGCGAGCCATTCGACCGGGCACTGGTGGGAGACATCGCGGCCGATCTGGGCGAGATTACGCTCCTGACGCCGATCCCGGGGCAGCAAAACACTGGCTCGCGTGTCTCTTTCTCGGTCGCCTCCGAGAAAGGCCAGAGTGGAACAACTGCCGGCACAGGCAATCAGAGCGGTGCGGACCAGAACAACCAAACCCAGTTTCAACCGGCTTTCACCGTGGGAGCATTGCCGGGTCCGACGGGAAGTCTCGATTTCGAAATCCCATTGGCAGGCACATCGCTTGAAGTCGTCGACTGGAATACCGGGAAATTGAATCCGCTCGGAGCTGTGGTGCGAGTGCATACCCGCCCCTCGATCTTATATGCCCATCTGTTCGCGGCGCTGGGCGAGTTCGTTCAGGGCGTGGAGTACATCCTGTTGGGCGTGGCGATTTTCTTCGCGCTGATCGAACTGATCGCCCTCATCATCGGCGCGCGCATGACTCGCACGGTGACGGCTGCGGTCGCGCAACTGTACGACGCCACCAAGCACATCGACCGCGGCGACTTCAGTCACCGCATTCCGGTCAAATCGCAAGACCAGCTTTCGGAGCTGGCGATCTCCTTCAACACGATGACCGCGTCCATCGAAAAATTGATCGAAGAGCAAAAGGAAAAACAGCGCCTGGAAAACGAATTGGTCATCGCGCAGGAAGTGCAGGCGCAGTTGTTCCCGCGGCAGGTTTCGGAGCTCGAATCGCTCGAAGTTCACGGGTTCTGCCGGCCGGCGCGTACCGTCAGCGGAGATTACTACGACTTCCTTTCGGCGAGTTCGCACAAGTTAATTCTTGCTGTCGGCGACATCAGCGGAAAAGGAATTTCGGCGGCGCTGCTGATGGCGACCATCCACTCGGCCGTCCGGGCCTACAGCATGGAAAACATGCCGCAATTGCGCGAGCCGGTCGCTCTGGGCGCGGTCGCCGGAGCAGGCAGAGTGATCGGCGCCTGGCCGGAGGGCGCGGAAGTTTCGCCCGGCGCGCTGCTCAGCCTGCTCAACCATCAGCTCTACCAGAGCACTCCACCGGAAAAGTACGCGACGTTGTTTCTGGGAATCTACGATGGCCGCCACCATCAGTTGACCTACAGCAACGGCGGACACCTGCCGCCCATCCTCATCCGCAAAGACGGCGCCATTCGCCGGCTCGAAGCCGGGGGAACCGTCGTGGGACTGTTCGATAACCTGACGTATGAAGAAGGCTCGGTCGAAATGCATCCTGGAGAAATCTTTCTCGCCTATAGCGACGGCGTAACGGAACCCGAAAATGAGTTCGGTGAATTTGGCGAGTCTCGCCTGATTGACCTGGTGCGCGAGAACCGCAGCCTGCCGTTGCCCCAAATCAGCCAGATCGTGACCGCCGCAGTGGATGACTGGATCGGAGATCAGGAACAACCCGACGATGTGACGCTCGTTCTGGCCCGGGCGCGGTAGCTGTCCGCCAACCCAACAGCACAACGATCGACCGAGCGTGTTGACAGGGAAAGTACGATGCAATAGTTTGGGTGGGCATTTCATCACAGGACGCGGGAGTAGCATAACTACGGCAATGCGCCGGGGCTCCATCCCGGAGATGACGGTTCGACGCCGTTCCTCCCGCCCCACGTCGTCAGAACACCGCGATATGGAGTCGCGGCCAGTCGTGCCTGAAGCAAATGCTGCTTCATCTCTTCTGAAAAAGCAGAACTCGATCGGTTACAGTTAGGTCTTTATCTATTCCTCCGATAATGACCGATCCCACCGGCGTATTCAGAATACCCCCGCTGTCGGCGCGGGCGTCGGATGTTTCATCGTCGAGCATCTCCCACCGGCTCCCGTGCACGTCGTAGGCGAACGTGACCTGTGAGACCTCGGGCGGCTTGCCGTCGTAGCCCAGGCCTTTGAAGTTATGCGGAGCCGTGGTGCCGCCGGAGAAAACAATCTTGTGGTTCTTCTCGCTGCCCGCCACAATACCGAACCGCCCCGGACCGGGATGGGCCGGCAGTTTGCTCCATTCGATCTTGTCCGGATCTTTGCGATCGATGCGGCCCAGCCAACATTCGTTCGATGTCACATAGGGAGCGCCGCCGGCCGTATTTTTCTTCGCGCCGTCAACGAATACGACGACGCCATCGACCACGCCGCCGGCGTGTCCGAAAACCGGAGTCCCGGGAAACGGAGTGGCCTGGGTCCACGTGTTTTTCTGAGCGTCGTAGACCTGAACGTTGTTGACCGGCCCGTTCCTCGATTTTCCGCCCACAAGATAGATGTAACGGTCATGATCGACGCCGATCACCGCGCTATCGACTCCGACCGGTATGTCTTCACCGCGATACCAGCGATGATCCTCGGGCAGGTAGGCGTTGACGTCGGGAACGGTGATTTCCATCCCCTGGTTGTCCACCAGGTATCCGCCAAAGAGAAAAATTTGGCTCCGTATTCCTATTGCGGAGGCTCCCACGCGCCCGCCCACTCCCGGCACGGCGCGGCCTTCGCTCCACTTTCCTGAAGCGAGGTGAAGCACGTAGACCTTGTTCGTAACGTCGTCCCAGGTTCTCTTGCTGCCAATCCCCATCAGCGAATAAAGTTCGAGGCCATTCTTCAGCGCAGCCACGGCGTTGTTCGAAACGGCGGCGGGCAGTGGTGGGATTTTCGGAATTGCCGCCGCCAGCAGGAGAATGGCGCACGCCACCGGGAGGAACAAGACAGGCAGTTTTTTCATTGCTGAGATACTACGTCTTCGGGCGAATGGCGGCAAAGGGCGGGACAGAGATTCAAACTGGTTCGCGGCGCTGGTTCTTCGATACGATTTCAGAACCAGGTCTTCCGGCGGTACTCGCGATACTCGTCGCCGAACGCCGTCTCCAGCACTCGCGCTTCCCGCCGGGCGCGGATGGTCTGGCCGACCACCACGATCACCATCAGGAGCCATAAGGTCGGCTTTTGCAGTATCAGGATCATTCCGGCGAGCAGCACCGCCCCGAATACGTAGATAGGATTGCGAATCTTCGAGTAGATTCCAGAAGTGACCAGCGCGTGGGCCTCAGCCTTGGTGGAAAACGAGCGCCCCAGTTGATGGCGCGCCAGCGCGATCATGCTCACCCCTGCCAACACCAAAATCGTGCCGGCATATCTCTGCAAATTCCAGGGTGCTTGCCAGGTAATCAGAAACCACAAGAGGATGCCGAATGCAACAATCTGAACTGCGGTTATGACACGGATGTGCCGGGCTTCCATTCTTGACCCCTACCCCCACTCTCACTCCTGGGCTCTATTTCACTCGCGCCACTTCACTCGAATGCTGCACCAGCCCCTGCCGAGCGGCGTGGATAAAGTCGGTATAAGCGGGCGTCTGCCCGCTGGCGCGCATGTGGCTGGCGATCTGTCCGCGATGATACGCCGAGTGCAGCACGACATGACTGAGTATGTCTTCGATCGTGCTGGTCCAGTCCTCGCCTTTGCTGTTCTTATAAGAAACTGACTGGTGCACGTCGCCGGCTGTGATGAGATCGAGGTGTTCGCGCCAGAGACGGGCGACCTCGGCTGCCGCTGCTTCACACTGTTCTAAGTCAGCCTGCGGCCACACGGGCGTGCTTTGGGGTTGTTGCTTCAGCCGCTCCAGCCAAAGCCGTTCGGCGGCGATGATGTGCGCCATCAGCTCGATGGACCGCTCGCGCGCGCCTGCGCTGGCGCGAATCGCAGCCAAAACCTCACGATTAGCCCACTCATCGTAGGCAAACTGGCGGCGAAAATGATCTGCAAGGTTCAAGGAGCGGCCTCAAGGCCGGCAATTCCTTCGATCTCTACACTGTAACGGGCCATTGCCGAGATTGGCAACGTTGTAACCATTCTTTTACATTTCAAGAATAGACTGAGTTGTCTGTTTCAGTCTGCCGTCACGAAAATCCAATGCCACGGAAAGCACGGTCGCCTCGAAGCGAAACGCCAGCCGAGACCGGTGCCGCGCGCCCGGCCAGGCCGGCGGCGGATCTAAAGCCGAGCGGCCCCGACGATCTCACTCGTCTCGCGCTGAAGGCGTGCCTTATCGCGCGGGACGCGGCCTTCAATGTCCGCGACCTGGTCACCAATTCTTCCCGCATGGCTTTTCTCGCCATCAAGGATTGCGAAAAGGAACTCGACCTGATCGAGCGGCAGATCGACGAGCGCATGCCCGCGGCGATCACCCGGGTCAATGAAACCCGCGCCCGCCAGCTGCTTTCGAGCCTGAAGTCCGCGACAGACCTGGAGCGCATCGGCGACCTGGTCATGAGTGTAGCCATGCGGGTGCAAGCTCGCACGACAAAGATGGCGGCTTCCGACGTTCGCCAGCTCGTCGAGATGTCGTCGGTGCTGCGCGACATGCTCGATCTGATTCATCGCGGCTTCTCCACACTGGATCTGGAATGCGCCCGCACCGTCTTGCAGATGGATAAGGAAATCGACCACGTGTGTCACACTATGTTCCAGAAGCATCTGGCCGGAAACGAGCCTCACGGAGACACCTCCAGCTTTGATGTGCTGCTCATGGCCCAGGCTCTGGAGCGCGCCGGAGACCACACCACCAACCTCGCCGAAGATCTCTACAGCCTGATCGAGGGCCGCAGCCTGCGGCATATGCCTAAGAAGAAGGCAGCGAACTAGGGGCGGATTCAGCCTTGGGCACTCAGCACTAGCTATTAACCATTTTCCTCCACAAATTCATCGTACGTTAACAATGGCGCAATAATCGCGCAACATTCTGTCAATACAGTCGTGACTGCCTCCTCCTCCTCGATCTGGAAGTCGTGTGACCGGTGAGGCTGCTTGAAGCGAAGCATGCACCTGCCAGCCGAATCCTACAGCCGGACCGAAGACGCCCGGACTGAGAACCCCCGGACCGAAGACGCCCAGACCGAGAACCCGGCGCGCCCGGGCTCGCTGCGCCCCGTCATCTTCGTCGTGGAAGACGACGAGGACATCGCCCGCCTCATCTCCCATAATCTGCAGGCGGCCGGATACGAAGTGCAGAGCTTCGTTAGCAGCGCCTCCGTGCTTACCGAAGGCGTGCGGGAAGCGCCCGCCCTGTTTCTTCTGGACGTGATGCTGCCTGGCACAAACGGCTTCGAACTTTGCCGGCACATTCGGCAGACCCCGATTATCGCGGCGACGCCGATCATCTTTCTGACCGCCAAAACCGCCGAGGCCGACCGCGTGAAAGGCCTGGAGCTGGGCGGAGACGACTACATCACCAAACCTTTCAGCCCGCGCGAACTGGTGGCACGAGTGCGCAGTGTGCTGCGCGGCCTGGGGCAATCTCCCGGAACAACGGAAGTGCTCCGGCTCGGCGACATGGAAATCGATGTTTCCTCGATGACCGTACAAGTGCAAGGACGCAATGTGCTGACCACGGTTCGCGAATTCCGTCTGCTGGAATACCTCGCCATGCATCGCGGCCGCGTCCTGACGCGAGATCAGCTGCTCGATGCTGTCTGGAAAGAGACTCCCTTCGTGACGCCGCGATCGATCGACGTCTACATCCGTCGGCTGCGGGAAAAAATCGAGCTCGACCCCCGCCATCCCCAATACCTCAAGACCCTGCGCGGCATCGGCTACCGCTTCGAAGTTCCCAAGTAGCCCACGCCAGCGACCTGCCTCCGAGGCCTCCTCCGAATCCTTAGTGGTGATCGGCCGTGTGCTTGTTTACGCGATCGGCTCATCGATTTTCTCGATTCCTCGCATCTGACCCCTTCTTTATGTCTGCGTGTCATTTATCCTGTGTTACAGCGTTCTCTTGATGCCCGCGAACAAACCCAAACCTCTGTGGAGTGCGGACGACCAGAGCACGCGTCTGGCCGAACTGACCGCGCGTTCCGACGAACCAGCCAAGGACAATCCCCTGCGGCGCGACGTGCGCTCCCTGGGCGCATTGCTCGGGCAGGTGCTGGGCGAGCAGGCCGGGCAGGAAGTCTTCGAGTCCGTGGAAGTGCTGCGGAAACTGCTCATCGAGCACCGTGAGACCTCCCGGCGGGCGGCAGGCGCGGCCTCCGATTCGCCGCTGATGGCTCAAGTGCAAGCGATTATCTCGAAAATGGACCTGCTCCGCGCCTACCACGTCACCAAAGCATTCGCGATTTACTTTGAATTGACCAATCTGGCCGAGACGAACCACCGCAAGCGGCGCCGCCGCGCCGGGAAGCTGGACCGCGAACATGCTTCGCTTCCGGGTTCGTTTCGCGGAACGTTGCAGCGCGCGAAAGAAGCTGGCATTCCCGCCGATGCGGCGCTGCGGGCTCTCGAACAGATCGTGGTCACGCCTGTATTCACGGCGCACCCCACCGAAGCTGCCCGGCAGACGGTCCTGCTGAAGCGCCGCCGCATCGCGCAGCAACTGGAGCGGCTCGACCAGATTCCGCTCACCGCGCAGGAGGCGGAGGAGTGCGAAGGCAACATCCGTGCTGAAGTCACTTCGCTGTGGCAAAGCGACGAAGTACGCACTGCCAAGCCGACGGTCGACGATGAGATCCGAATGGGACTGCGCTATTACCGGCTCTCGCTGTTCGACGCACTGCCCAGGATCTACGCCGAAGTCGTGGAATCCTTCCGCGACATTTACGGAGTCGAAATCGAGAAAGCGGCGTTGCCCAACCTTTTGCAGCTCGGCTCCTGGATCGGCGGCGACCGCGACGGCAATCCCCTGGTAAAACCCCAATGCATTCGTGACGCTCTGAAACTGGCTCGCAGCCTGATCCTCCGCGAGTATGAAAACGACGTTGAGGCGCTGAGCGACCGGCTCAGTTCGTCGCGCCGGCAGGTCGACGTCAGCAAAGACCTGCTCTCGCGTCTCGCGCACTACGAACGCACGATTCCCGGCGTGCACCTGGCCTGGGGTCCACAGAACACAAAGGAAAGTTACCGGCGCTTTCTCTCGCATATGTTTCACCGCCTGCAACGCAGCCGCGAAGATTTGGACCCTCCCGCGGCTTATGCCGGCGCCGCGGAGTTTGAAGCCGACCTCGTGCTGGTGCGAGACAGCCTGCGCGCCCACCGCGGAGAGCGGCTGGCCGCGACCTACATGAGTTCCCTGTTGCGTAAGGTTCGCACCTTCGGCTTTCATCTCCACGCGCTCGATATTCGTCAGCATGCGCGCGTCCACGCGCAAGTCCTGCAGGAACTTGGGCCAGCCCTCGCTAATGCTGCCACTTCGCCCGAGAGTCGCGAACTGCTTGAGACTTTCCGCACCATCGCAGAACTGAAGCGGACCTATCCCGCGGAATCGATTCGCCAGTACGTCATCAGCGGCGCGGAATCCGAGAAAGATGTGCTGGCGCTGGTACGCCTGGCGAAAGCAGGTGGAGCGGAAGTCGCCGCATCAGGGGATGATCCCGGCCTCATGCCGGTTCCGCTGTTCGAGTCGATCGAGTCGCTGCGAGCGTCTCCCTGCGTCATGCGCCGGCTCTGGAGCGATCCCGAATATCGGCCGCTGCTCGACTCCTGGGGGCGCTGGCAGGAAGTCATGCTCGGTTACTCTGACTCCAACAAAGACGGGGGCATGCTCACCAGCACATGGGAACTCTACAAGGCGCACCGAGAACTGCATCACGCGGCGCGCGAGCACAACGTAAAGCTCCGCTTGTTTCATGGTCGCGGAGGCACGGTCGGCCGCGGAGGAGGACCAACACATTCCGCCATTCTGGCGCAGCCGCCCGGCTGTTTCTCTGGTCACATTCGCATCACCGAGCAGGGCGAAGTTCTCAATTGGAAGTATGCCGACACGGTGCTCGCCGAGTGGAATCTGGAACTGATGATCGCCGCAAGTCTCGAAGCCTTCACTCGCACCGAGACGGCGAACCCGGCGCACTGGGAAGAAGCGATCGAGGAAATGTCGGAGGAAGCGTATCGCGTATATCGTCGCGAAATCGCTGAGAATCCCGACGTGATCGAATACTTCGAGCAGGCCACTCCGGTCAATGAACTGGATACGGCTCGCATCGGCTCTCGACCCGCGCGCCGCGCCCGTTCTATACAAAAAACGGGCCGGCAGCTCGAAGACTTGCGCGCCATCCCCTGGGTCTTCGGCTGGATGCAGAGCCGCCACGCCGTGCCGGCGTGGTTCGGAGTGGGACGCGCCCTCGAACAATTTGCCCAGGGCGGGCCGGGGCACGACCAGCTCCTGCGCCAGATCACGCGCGGATTCCCGCTGTTTGCCGACCTCATTCGCAACGTCGAACTGGGAATCGCCAAGGCTGACCTCGGCATTGCGCGGGTCTACTCCGGCCTTGTCAAAAACGCGGCGCTGCGAAAACGCGTTTTCGCCATGCTCGAAGATGAGTTCCTGCGCTCGCGCCGCATGATTCTTCGCGTCACCGGACAGCGCGAACTCCTCGCGCGCAATCGCGTGCTCGCCCGGTCGATCCGCTTGCGCAACCCCTACGTCGACCCCATGAGTCTGATTCAGGTCGAACTTCTGCGACGCAAGCAGCAAGGCGAGTCGGGCTCGGAACTGGAATATCCGCTGGGGGCAACCATCAACGGAATCGCCGCGGGACTGCACAATACGGGATAGCGACGACTTTCGTGGCTCGATCTGGTGCACTGAAGGTGCAAGCACATCAAGGACACGAAGTCACACGAAGTGGGCTTCGCCAACAGGGGTTTCCTTCGTGTGACTTCGTGTCCTTCGTGGTTGATGTTCTCATCCCTTCTACCCTCAAATTGAGTCCCTGCCGCTTTCCCGCTAACCTCGCCCGACCCTCTACGTCTGTAGTATGGTGATCGGTCGGCCAAAGTGTGCCCTGCCGGCTCTTTCGTATGGAACTCATCCTCACGGGAATTTCTAACTTCTGCTGGCTACCCTGGTTCCACCATCGAATGAAACTCATGAAACGAGGCAACATGTCTATTCCCCGGTTTGCGGCTGCGGTTTTCACCCTGAGCGTTTCCGCGGCTCTTCTTCTTCCCAACTCCATGGCCCAGACATCGACGGCCAGAGCAACGTCCGAAACCGCCAGCGTATCGTCTTCCAGCACGGCTGCGGATCAAGCCGATCAATCCAGCGTTCCTAAGCTCGAGCATTTCGATCCGGATTTGATTGACAAATCCCTCGACCCCTGCAACGACTTCTACAAGTATTCGTGCAGCAAGTGGCTCACTGCCAACCCGATTCCCGCCGACCAGGTTTTCTGGAGCACTGGCAGTGGCCTCGAACTCTGGAATGAAAACTTGCTGCGCGAAACTCTGCAAGCCGCCAGCGTCGATGATCCCAAGCGCAGCGCTGTGCAGCAGAAGATCGGCGACTACTGGACTGCCTGCATGGACGAAAGTGGCATCGAAGCCGCCGGCCTCAAGCCGCTGCAACCGGAACTCGCCCGCATCGCCGCGATCAAGTCCAAGAAAGAAATCACGCTGGAGATCGCCAACCTGCATCATGTGTTTCCCGGAACCTGGGAGCAGTCTGACAATCAGACCAACTCTCCGTTTTTTGGTTTCACCGGCCAGCAGGATTACGACAACGCCTCCAAGGTCGTGGCCGCGATCGATCAAGGCGGATTGAGTCTTCCCAACCGCGACTATTATTTGAAGACCGACGACAAGTCGAAGGAACTGCTCGCCAAATACCGCGCCCACATCCAGAAAATGTTCGTGCTAGCCGGCGAACCGGATGCGCAAGCCACTAGCGACGCCGGCACTGTGCTCGAACTGGAAACCGCGCTGGCGCAGGCTCAGATGGACAACATCAAGCGCCGCGACCCCAAGAACATCAACAACAAAATGACTCTGGAGCAGGTGCGCGAACTCGCTCCCTCCATCGATTGGGACGCATACCTGAAGGCCGTGAAAGCTCCAGTCAGCGAGCACTACATCGTCACCGCGCCTGATTTTTTCCGCGCCGAAGAAAAACTGCTTGCCGATCGTCCGCTCGCGGACTGGCAGACCTACATGCGCTGGCAAGTAATTCACCGCGCCGCTCCATACCTGACCAAGGCCCTGGTGGATGAGAACTTCGCCTTCTTCGCCCACACCCTCGCTGGAGCCGAGGAGCAGCAACCACGCTGGCGCCGCTGCGTCCGCGCCGCAGACCGCGACCTGGGAGAAGCCCTCGGCCAGGCCTATGTCGACCGCGCCTTTCCCCCCAAAAGCAAGGCCCGCACCATCCAGATGGTGCACTCGATCGAAACCGCCTTGGGGTCGGACATTGAGAGCCTTACGTGGATGTCTCCCGCCACGAAAGCGCAGGCCATCGTCAAGCTGAAGGGCATCGAAGACAAAATCGGATATCCCTCGCACTGGCGTGACTATTCCAGCGTAAAAATCGTGCGCGACAGTTATCTCGGCAATGTCTCCGACGCTTCATCATTCGAATTTGAGCGCTGGGTCGAAAAGATCGGGAAGCCCGTCGACCGTTCGGAATGGTCGATGACCCCGCCCACAATCAACGCCTATTATGATCCGCAGCTGAACACGATCAACTTCCCCGCCGGCATTCTGCAGCCGCCGTTTTTCGATCCCACCATGGACGACGCCGTGAACTACGGCGCCATCGGCATGGTCATTGGGCACGAAATCATTCACGGTTTCGACGACCAGGGCCGCAAGTTCGACGCGAATGGCAACCTGCGCGACTGGTGGACCGCCGAAGACGGCAAACAATATGACGAACGCGGCAAGTGCATTTCCGACGAATACACGCAGGAAGTGCCCGAAGCCGGACCCGGCGTGAAACAAAATGGCCTGCTCACCCAGGGTGAAGACACCGCCGATAACGGCGGCATCCATCTGGCGCTAAGCGCTCTCGAGGCCTCACTCAAGCAGCAGGGCAAATCGCTCGACGACAAAGGCGCCGACGGCTGGACCTATCGTCAGCGCTTCTTCCTCTCATTCGCGTATTCGTGGTGCTCGAATGTGCGGCCGCAGATCGCGAGCCTGCTGGTCACCAGCGATCCCCACTCCTTGCCTATTTTCCGCATCGACAACGTGGTTTCAAACATGCCGGAGTTCGAGCAGGCCTTCGGCTGCAAAGCCGGGCAACGCATGGTAAGAGTCAACGCCTGCCGCGTCTGGTAAAAAAGTGGAGGGGCGGACGCCTCGTCCGCCCCGCGGAGCGCAAGCTCCGCGTGCAGGCCTCTCCCAGAAATACGAAGGCCCCGGTTATCAGCCGGGGCCTTCGATCAGTACTGAGGATGCCCACCTTCGTTCCTACCGGTTGATGTCATCCTTATTCTGCAGCCGCTTCATATAGTTCTCCAGGTTGGCTTTGTTTGAGTCCGGCGCTCCCACGAGCGAGAGCTTCACTTCCTTCACTGCATTGTCGAAGTCTCCCTGCGCGCTGTACACGCGGGCCAGTCCCAGATGCGAAGTCCAGAAATCAGGAAACTTCTT
Organism: uncultured Acidobacteriaceae bacterium; assembly: GCA_963739125.1. Taxonomy (GTDB): domain Bacteria; phylum Acidobacteriota; class Terriglobia; order Terriglobales; family Acidobacteriaceae; genus Sulfotelmatobacter. Next base: position 907,627 of record CAVTZD010000001.1, read on the forward strand.
GGCGGTCGAGCGGTAAATCACCAGCGCCTGATCCTGCTTCTTCTGGCTCTGCAACTGCCGGGCGTAAAAATAAAGTTGCAGCGCGCTCCCCATGTCGAGTGCTTTGTTGCGAAACGCTTCGGCATCCTGCGTGCGCCCCATGGCTTCCAGAATGTGCGATTTGTTCATCAGATTGTCGTAGCGCTCTTCGACCTGGATCGACTGTTCTTCGTCCTTCAGCGCCTCGTCGAGATCGATCTTGTTTGCCAGCAAATAGCCGGCCGCGTCGTCCCAACCCTCCCAGTAGTACTGGTTGAGCCCGTACATCTGCTTGTGAATGCTGGCCAGCACAGTCTCGTTGACATTGACCGCTACTTTGAACGGCACCGCAACTTTTTCCCAGCGCATGGTCACGACCGCGGAATCCGCCTTCAGATCGTCGAAGTCATACGCCAGAGCGTCGTGCATTTCGGCCGCTTGCGGCTTCACCGTGACGCGCAATGCATCTTCATCCTGCTTGTAGCTAAAGCTTCCCCATGCAGTCGAGTCCTTCGAGAAAATCACCGTCCACTCGCTTTCGCCTGGAATCATATGCAGGCCGTAGGTTCCCTTGTCGAGCGTCTGGCCTTCAATGGTGACCGGATCGCTGAACGAAATGGTCGTATTCTCGTTCGCGCCCGCGCGCCACACTTGCCCGTAAGGCACCAGCTTGCCCCAGATCTGGCGGCCATTGGCCATCGGCCGGTGATAGTTGATGATGATGTCGGTAACGCCGATGCGCTGGGTCACCAGGGCATGTTGGCTCTGCCGCGGCAGATTGAGCATTAAAGTCTCGCTGGTGGCGGTTTGTGCGTAAGAGAAACTAGCGATCAACAAAACACTGGCAGTCAATGCAAGCAGACGAATTCTTTGCATGAAGATCTCCTTATTTCGCTCCTGGGGAGCGATTGAGTTCTGATTGGCAGAACTTGGAATGTGGGCATAGTGGGTCAAACCCGGAGTGACGTTTGACTTAGACGATTCGCAACCGCCGAGGTAAGCAAGCCACAGATTTTGTGTGGCAATTTGAAGCGAGTCTTTCTTCGCGTCCTTCGTGGCCTTTCTTCGCGTCCTTCGTGGTTAAAAGCTTTTTATCTGCTTCCGCCTTGACAAATCCCTCCCCCCGGAGCAGAATTCTAAAAGGCGAATAAAAAGCGAATACGCCTCCGCGGCCAGCCAGCCCCGGCGTTCCCTGAAATCTCTCCGAGGAATCTATGTCTTCCGCAGTGGTTTCCACTTCGGCGGCCCTGGGCCGCCCTTTTGTCTTTGAAGATGAAGCTGAGGCCGAGGTGTGCTTGCCGTCGAGCGCCAGTCGAACTGGGCTCGACCGGACAGCCGAGGGCGGCTGTCCCCACATAAACCTGCAGGGAGTGCAGGAATCTCCCTTGGCCCGCGTTCAATCCGCAATCAAAAATCAAAAATCAAAAATTCCCCCCGCAAGCGTGACCCCAGCTTCGCGTCTCGAAATTCGCCCCGCGCCCGAAATGGTCTCCAGCGGCGTCCCTGCCATCGACGCCCTCGCCGGCGGCCTGCCCCGCGGATGCCTCACCGAAATCTGCGGACCCGCATCCTCCGGGCGCACGACCTTGCTTCTGGCCGCTCTGGCCGCTGCCACCCGCCGCGGAGAATTCTGCGCGTTGGTCGATGCCAGCGACGCACTCGACCCGCAATCAGCTCTCGCTGCCGGCATTGAACTCGATCGCCTGCTCTGGGTGCGCGCGGACTGTCCTCCAAAATCACGCCCGGAGGAATCCTCCCAGGCAGCCTTCAAGTTTGCTCCAACAGAATCGTGGCAATCGGAGCGCCGTATGGAGCAGGTCCTGCGCGCCACCGATCTTCTGCTTGAAAGTGGAGGCTTCGGCATGATCGTGCTCGACCTCGCCGATCTGCCGCCAAACTCTGCCCGCCGCATCCCGCTCACGACATGGTTCCGCTTCCGCCGCGCCGTTGAAAACAAGCCCACAATCCTGCTAGCCATCGAGCAACGAGCCATCGCCGGCAGTTGCTCGTCATTACTGCTGCAACTCGGTACCGCCAGTGAATCAGCCGCAGAGCGGCGAGAGAATACAGCCCACGGCGTAAGCCGTGGGTTAGCCGCCAGGGATATTCAAGCCCCGGAGGGGCGAAAGAAAATTAATCTGCCCGCTGAAACCGAACTAGATATTCCATGCCCCACGCACGCGAAATTATTCACCGGACTGTCCATCTCCGCTGAACTAATCCGCACGCGCCTGGACCGTAAACCCGCGCGCTCGGTCGCGTTCGCCAGCAAAACCGCCTGGGCCGGATAAATCAGTATCCGGTTGCCAGTACCCAGTTGCCGGAAAAATCATTGGGTACTGACAACCGGGTACTGGGTACTGATTCATGTTCGCCTGCATCTACGTTCCGAATTTTCCCGTCGCCGCTGCGCTCCGCGCCGAACCGGAACTGAAGACGCGCGCCGTCGCCATTCTCGAAGGCAAACCTCCGCTCGAAAAAATTATCGCGGTTAATGAAAAGGCTCGACGCATGGGCATCGCGTCCGGCATGATCAAAGCTCAAGCCGAATTGTGCGTAGACCTCGCCCTGCGCCCCCGCTCCGCGTTGCAGGAATCCGCCGCGCACGCTGTCTTGCTCGATTGCGCCCAGTCGTTTTCGCCCTGCGTGGAAGACACAGCCTGCGACACGGTTCTCATTGATCTCGCCGGCATGGAATCTCTCCTCGGATCACTGCCGGAAATTTCCCGCGCCACTTGCGATCGCGCCACAAAGCTGGGATTCGAAGCCAACGTCGCCGTAGCTTCCAATCCCGATGCGGCTCTGCTCGCCGCCCGCGGCCTTGCCGGCGTCACTGTAATTCCAACAGGCAAAGAAGCCGAACGACTGGGTTCTTTGCCCATCGCAGTTTTGTTCGCGGATCAACTCGACAATCCAGAGAAAAAAGAAACTGACCGCCTGCTCGAAACCCTTGACCGCTGGGGCATCCGCAACCTGCGCGACCTGGCCGCGCTTCCGCAAGTAGCGCTCAGCGAGCGCCTCGGACAGCAAGGCCTGCAACTGCAGCAGCTGGCGCGCGGCGCCGCTGCGCGCACTCTGGTCCCAGTAGAAGAGCCGATGCTGTTTGAAGAAGTCATCGAGTTGGAGCACCCCATCGTCCTGCTCGAACCGCTCGCCTTCCTGCTGAACCGACTGCTCGATCAACTCTGTGCGCGCCTCGGTTCGCGCGCTCTCTCGACGCAGGAATTGCGCCTCACACTCGATCTCGAAACTTTCTCGTCACTCAATCAACAATCAAAAAGCAACAATCACAAATTCGTTCGCACTCTGAGTCTTCCTCTTCCGATGCTCGACGCCCAAGTTTTTCTCAAGCTTCTGCAACTCGATTTGAACGCGCATCCTCCGGGTGCGCCCATCATGAAGATTCATCTCGCCGCCGCACCGGCGCGTTCGCGTTCCGCTCAGGGAGGCCTGTTTCTGCCCCCCTCGCCGGAACCGGAAAAGTTGGAACTCACTCTCGCCCGCATCGCTGCCACGGTCGGTGAACACAAAGTCGGAGCGCTGGAGTTGCTCGACACACATCATTCGGAAGGATTTCGTATGCGGCGTTTTGTGACCGAAGCTCCGCGAACAACTTCGCGCGAGCCTGCTCCCAACTCACATGATTCAGGCGAGGAAAAACCCGCCGTCACCGCTCTGCGCCGCTTCCGCCCGCCGCTACGCGCCAGCGTCACTCTGCAAAACGGCCAGCCCGTGCATTTGGTTTGTCGAAGAAAAGACGTACAGGGCGACGTGCTCTGGAAGGCCGGCCCCTGGCGTTTTTCCGGCGACTGGTGGGAACGCGAAGCCTGGTCGCGCGATGAGTGGGACCTCGCTTTGCAAAATAACGCCCAGCGCAATGGAGAAGAAATTTCTTTCTACCGCCTCGTGCATGACCTGCTCGGAGGCGGCTGGTTCGTGGAAGGTACGTATGACTAACGATTTTTTTACCACGGAGACACAGAGACACGGAGAAAACCTTGGAAGGTCTTGTTTGTTTTTCCTTTTAGATCTTCTCTGTGCCTCTGTGTCTCTGTGGTGAATATTTGCCCTACGTCGAACTTCACGCCCGCTCCGCTTTCAGTTTTCTCGAAGGCGCTTCCCTGCCCGAGGAACTGGCCGCAGTCTGCGCCCAACTCGGCATGCCCGCCATGGCTCTGCTCGACACCGACGGAGTCTACGGCGCGCCGCGCTTTCACATGGCCGCGAAAAAAACAAAAATCAAAGCCCATATCGGTGCGGAAGTCACCACAAAGAAGATTTCGGATTGCAGATTTCAGATTGCCGATTTACGTCCATGCCAAGCGCCGTCAATCTGCAATCTGAAATCTGAAATTTCCAACTCTTTCCGCCTTCCCCTCCTCGTCGCCACCCGCCCCGGATATCAAAACCTCTGCCGCTTAATCACCAAGATGAAATTGCGTGCAAAAAAAGGAGAAGGCGCAGTCAGCAAAGAAGAACTCGAAGAGCATGCCGACGGCCTGATTTGTCTGACCGGTGGCCCGGAAGGCCTGCTGGCAGCGGCTTTGCAACATGGCGGCTTCGACGAAGCCCGCCGCCAAGTCGATCAACTCATCGCCATCTTCGGATGCAAGAACGTCTACGTCGAAGTGCAGCGCCACTTCCACCGCGAAGAAGAATCTCGCAACCGCGCCTCGATCGACCTCGCCCGATCGCTGAATCTTCCGCTGCTCGCGACCAACGGAGTCTGCTACGCCACCGCCAAAGCCCGCGAACTTTGCGACGCTTTCACCGCCATTCGCAACCACCGCACTCTCTCGACCGCCGGCCGCCTGCTCGCCCGCAACTCCGAGCGCTTTCTGAAATCTCCGCAGGAAATGCAGCACCTCTTCGCTGATCTGCCCCAAGCCATCGGCAACACAGTCGAGTTGTCCAAGCGCCTGGAATTCACGCTCAACGATCTCGGCTACGAATTTCCTCTTTATCCCGTGCCCGAAGGCGAGACCATGAATTCATTTCTGAACCAGCGAGCCTGGGAAGGTTTCCACAATCGCTACGGCCGCAAACCGCCTGACCTGCAAGCCCGCGCCCGCCTGCAAATCGAAAAGGAACTCAAGCTCATCGAAAAACTAAAACTCGCCGGATACTTCCTCATCGTCTGGGATCTCATCCGCTTCTGCCGTGAACACAATATTCTTGTCCAGGGTCGCGGATCGGCCGCCAATAGCGCCGTCTGCTACTCCCTCGGCATCACCGCCGTCGACGCGGTCAGCATGGAACTTCTCTTCGAGCGCTTTCTCTCCGAAGAACGCGGCGAGTGGCCCGACATCGATCTCGACCTGCCCAGCGGCGACGAGCGTGAAAAAGTCATTCAGTATCTCTACAAAAAATACGGCGAACGCGGTGCTGCCATGACCGCCAACGTCATCACTTATCGCAATCGCATGGCCGCGCGCGAAATGGGCAAAGCGCTCGGCTTCGATCCCGAAACCCTCAACAAAATTTCCGCCGCCGTCGCCACCTGGGAATTTCGCGACGAAAACGACGCACTCGACCGCCGCTTCCGCGATGCCGGGCTCGATCTCACCCATCCCCGCCTGCGCAAATATTACGAACTCTGTCTCGCCGTGCAAGACATGCCACGCCATCTCGGCCAGCACTCCGGCGGCATGGTCATCTGCCAGGGGCAACTCGATTCCGTCGTCCCCCTTGAACCCGCCTCCATGCCCGGCCGCGTCGTCGTGCAGTGGGACAAAGAAGATTGCGCCGACATGGGCATCATCAAAGTCGATCTGCTCGGCCTGGGCATGATGGCTGTGCTGAAAGATTCGATCGAACTTATTCGCGAACACTATCACGAAGAGGTCGACCTGGCGCATCTTCCGCAAGATGATCCGCCAGTATATTCCGCGCTGCAACAGGCCGACACCATTGGATTGTTCCAGGTGGAGAGTCGCGCGCAAATGTCGTCCCTGCCCCGCTTGCGTCCAAAAAAGTTTTACGACATTGTTGTTCAGGTCGCGATCATCCGTCCCGGGCCCATCGTCGGCCAAATGGTGAATCCATTTATACAGCGCCGTCAGGGACGCGAAGAGGTTACTTATCCTCATCCTTCGCTCGAGCCCGTGCTCAAGCGCACCCTCGGCGTTCCGCTGTTTCAGGAACAACTACTGCGCCTCGCCATGATCGCCGCCAACTTCACCGGAGGCGAAGCCGAAGAACTGCGCCGCGCCATGGGCTTCAAACGCTCGCTGGCCCGCATGAAAGAAATCGAGGCGCGGCTGCGTTCCGGCATGACGCAAAATAAAATCTCGCCGAAGGCGCAGGAAGAAATTATTCTTTCGATCACTTCGTTCGCGCTTTACGGATTCCCCGAATCGCACGCCGCCAGCTTCGCGCTAATCGCCTACGCCAGCGCATATTTGAAAGTGCACTACCTCGCCGCCTTCACCGCGGCGTTGCTCAATAACCAGCCCATGGGATTTTATTCACCAGCCACCATCGTCAAAGACGCGCAGCGCCACGGATTGAAACTCCTGCCGGTGGATGTGACCTGCTCGGAATGGAATTGCGCGCTGGAAACAGTACCGAGTACCCAGTACCGAGTACCCAGCAAAACCTTAGCCGCGGAGCGGCGACAGAATGCAGCCCACGGCGCGAGCCGTGGGGACGCAGAAATAGATGATCAAGCCCGGGAGGGGCGAAAGAGTTTCCCCGAGGAGAATGCCAAGGAGGAGAATATCGCCCTACGCATGGGCCTGCGCTACGTCCGCGGCTTGCGCGAAGAGGCCGGCCAAATGTTGGTCCGCGAACGTCTGACCGCCCCCTTCACTTCCATCCACGATCTCACCCGCCGCGTCCCCGAACTCCGCAAAGACGAACTCACCACGCTGGCTGAAATCGGCGCCCTGAATTCGATCGGAAATCCACCACGAAAGCACGGAGACACGGAGAACAATAAAAACAACCACGAATCCGTACCCCTCGCGAACTCAATCAACAATCAACAATCGACAATCAACAATTTCACTCGTAGCTCGCAACTCGGCACTCGGTACTCGCAACTCCACCGCCGCGACGCGCTCTGGCAAGTCGAACGCGCCGTCCGCACCTCCGGCCCACTGCTCGAACAAAACGCCGAGCCCGATGATACTTCTCCGCTCGCCCCCATGAACCACGAAGAGCGCCTCGTCGCCGACTTCCACGGCACCGGACTCACCGTCGGCCCGCATCCCATGGCCTATCGCCGCGAATGGCTCAATGCCATGGGCATCCGCCGTGCGATCGATCTGCGCGATATTCCCAGCGGCCGGCGTCTTCGCATCGGTGGCTGCGTCATCGTCCGCCAGCGTCCCGGCACCGCCAAAGGTTTTGTGTTTTTAAGTCTGGAAGATGAAACCGGCGTGGCCAACGCCATCATCACGCCCGACCTGTTTCACCGCAATCGCCTGCTGCTGGCCAGCGAGCGTTTCTTGGCTATCGAAGGAATTCTGCAGAATCAGGACAACGTCATCTCCGTCAAAGCCGAACGCGTGCAACCGTTATTCGTCACCAAAGCCGAAACTATCTCCCACGACTTCCACTAGAAATTCATACGATCGCCCAAACATTTGTCATCCTGAGGAGGGCCAAGCCCTCCGAGGGACCCTACGAAAATCGTAGACCAGCAGTGCAGTCGCCCAGATCCATTGCCGCCGGCGCCGAGTCATTCCTAATCAGGTCATCGAAACTTCCCGCCGACGTAAAGGTCCTTCACCCTGGGCTTCGCCAGCCTCGTCACCAAAGCCGAAACCGTCTCCCACGATTTCCACTGATTTCAGCTCGATTTCAAATCGCAGTCAACCGCCCCGATCGTCTTTTTCTATCCCAGTCCCCGTCACGATTACTGCATATTTCCTTGACTGTTAAGCCGTTCAACAGTACATTCTCTGTGAATTTGCGCCAGGCAATCTTTCCCGGAAGAGGGGCCGGGAAATCTCCATGTTGCCCGCGCCGATTCCTTCCCCGCGACTCGGAACCGGGCTGCCTGCGCCACATCCCGGCACGGAGTGCCTTGAGGTGTTTCCCAGAAACTCTCAAGCGCTACTGAAGCCGGTTTTGCGTGCACATACCTTCCCGATTCAGATCGAAATCGCTAGAACAGCAGATTGAAAGGGGCCTTACATGTTCCGGGCTCGGCGTCACCTTCTCCTCCCTACTCTCTTTTCCATTCTCTGCGCCCTAATCGAGCTCGCCCGCCCCATCGCCGCGCATGCCGCGGACTGGCCGCCAGTTACGCCGGAAGAACTCAAAATGACCAGCGAGCCCAAAGCTCCCGGCGCTCCCGCCATCTATCTCTTTCGCCAGGTCGATCGTGACGACAGCGTACCCAAAGAATATGTTTATGCCCGGATCAAGATTCGCAGCGCCACCAAGGATGCCGATGAAATCAAGCCCATCGAAACCGTGTTGTCGCATTCCCTCACGATGTACCGCATCACCAAGGCCACTGTCAGAAATCTTCACGCCAACAACCAACCTTTCCAATACAACTATTCCATCTCGGTCGACAACTACGCCAAGCTCGCCGGCGATCTCTTATTGGTCCGCCCACGTGTGTTGGGAACAAAATCCAGTTGCCTTCTGGAGACCAAGGAGCCGCGCCAGTATCCTGTCAATTTCGAAAGGCCCGGAGCGCGACACCGACGTCTTCGAGATCGCGATTCCAGCGAGTTTCCAGCTCGACGACCTGCCCGCTCCAGTCAACGTCGACTATGGCTTCGCAAGTTATCAAAGCAAGGCTGAAATGGTGGGCCAGACCCTGCGCTACTCTAGAACATTCGAGATCAAACAGCTCAGCGTTCCGGCCGACAAGGCGGACGAACTGAAGAAGTTTTATCGGATCATCGTCAACGACGAGCGCGGTACCGCCGTATTCAGGCCGGCAGCCCACTAAGAAGGGCGACCGCCGTCAGGGCCGGGAGTGACCGCGAGGGCGGTCGTTTCAAAAACAGCGTGTGCAGACCGAAGCGAGCTGCTCACTTCCCTACGTAGTTCACTCTCCAGATCGAGTTTGACCCGTCGTCGCTCACCAGCAGCGACCCGTCCGATGCCACCGCAATCCCCACCGGACGCCCCCACACATGCCCGTCTGGCAACACGAAGCCGGTCAGAAAATCTTCGTATTCTCCTGTGGAATGCCCGGTCTGATGCAACGGCACGCGAATCACTTCATATCCCACGCGCACAGACTTGTTCCACGAACCATGCTCCGAAGCAAAAATGTCTCCGTGATACTCTGCCGGAAACTTGTCTGCCTCGTAGAACGTCAATTCCAGCGACGCATTGTGCGGCTGCAGCAGCACGTCGGGAACAATCACCTTGTCCTTCAACTCGGGATGTTTCCCCATGTGCCGCGGATCCTGATGTCCCCCGATGTACCACCACGGCCAGCCATAAAATCCGCCCTCCTGCACGTGCGTAATGTAGTCGGGAACAAGATTATCGCCCAGCGCGTCGCGCTCATTCACCGAGCACCATAACTCGTTTGTCTGCGGATTCACCGCAATCCCGCCTCCAGCATTGCGAATGCCATTGGCGTACACGCTCAACGTACAATTCGCCGGATCGCACACCAGAATGTCGGCGCGATCTTTCTCTCTCGGATGCGTGTCGGGGTCGTCGACATTCGACGCCGACCCCACCGCGACAAACATTCTCTTACCGTCGGGAGAAAATTCAACTGAGCGCGTCCAGTGCCCGCCGCCGCTCGGCACATCGGCAATGTGCTGCGACGGCCCGCTCGCCTTCAAATCGCCGTTGTGATACGGGAAGCGAATCACTTCATTGGTGTCGCCGATATAAATCCATTGCGGGTCCGGTCCCGGCGGATAAAACGCGATCCCGTAGGGTTGTTTCAATCCCTCGGTGAAAACCTGCATTTGTTCCGGCTTGCCATCGCTGGTCATGCCCCGGAAAACAAGAATCCGCCCGGGATCGCTCTCGGCCAGGAAAATGTCGCCGTTGGGCGCAGTGCGCAGCAGTCGCGGATTCTCCAGCCCGGCAGCATAAAGCTCAACCTTGAAACCAGCGGGAGCTTGCGGCCAAACATTTTCCGGACGCGCCGCCAGTTCCGCGCCATTGTCTGATGACCGCGTCGCGTACGGCTGTGGAAGGTCGGCCGCCGTAATTTTGCGTGTGTTCCCCGGCGCCTCGTAGCGGAAGTCCGTGAACGGCGCGTGCGGTGCCGGATATTTCAACGGCGAAGCCATCCCAGCAGGCTCGGCCGCCGGCGCCGCGTTTGCCGCCGGTCCAGCCTGGCCCGCCGCCAGCGCTTCCACGTAGGTCACGATCTGCCATCGCTTCTCGTCCGGCAAAAACGCCCACGATGGCATCCCGTTGTCCGTGTCGCCTTTAGTTACGAACCAGAACACTTCTCCCACGGCGACGCCGTTGAGCTTGCCGCTAACCAGAGACGGCACATTGCCCGTGCCCTTCCCCATTTTTCCATGGCAAGCCAGACAATTCCGCGTATAAAGCGCCTTGCCTGCCTCGACAGCGCTCGCGTTACCTGCAAGCGGATTCGCCATCGCCTTCGCGGAATCGGGAGCGTCATGGAAATTCTTGTCGTCGGCTCGCAACCTCGGAACCGGAAGAAGAGCAACCACAGAAAACAGCGCTACGGCAACTGCTCTGCTGATGCAAGCCATGGGAGTCCTCGGAAGGAAATTTTCTCCTATAGATTAAACGGTCTTCGGAAAGGATGCGAGTCTTGAGCGCTGCCCAGTTCACCCTGTGAGATCAACGCATGAGTCGAAACTGCCCGCTATGCATCTAGGTGACATGGCAAACCAGATGGAATTCAACCTCGCCGAAGCCACCGCTGTTCTTGCCCGCACTCCCGCTACATTGAACGCCCTGCTGCGCGGGCTCCCCGATAAATGGACTGTCTCCAACGAGGGCCGCAGCGGCCAAGGGCAAGAAACCTGGAGTGCATCCGATATCGTTGGACACCTGATCGTCGGCGAGCGCACGGACTGGATGACGCGCGCACGCATCATTCTGCAACACGGCGAGGCGCGAGCCTTTGATCCCTTCGACCGCTTCGCACAAGAAAAAGAATTCCGAGGCAAGTCACTGGGCCAACTGCTGGACGAGTTCGCCAACCTGCGACGGGAGAATCTGGCGGACCTGCAGGCGCTGAATCTGCAGCCGGAAGACATGGCCCGGCGCGGCACGCATCCAGCGCTTGGAGTCGTGACGCTATCGCAACTTCTGGCTACCTGGGCAGTTCACGATCTGACCCATCTGCATCAACTGTCCCGCGTAATGGCCCACCAATATCGCAACGCAGTCGGTCCCTGGAGCGCGTATCTGGGCGTGCTGCACTGCGCCGGGCACAGCGCTCCGTAGCCGGAGGTTCGCCGCATCGCGCGAGATCACGCTAAGTCGCAGCACCAATCTTCAGCACGATTTTACCTCGCGCGTGCGGTGCTCCGGCCAGCATCTCATGTGCGGTGCGCGCCCCTTCAAGCGGCAACACCGTGCCCACCTGAGGCTTCAATTTTCCGCTCTCAAACAGATTCGAAATCGACTCCAGCCGCGCGGCATTCACGTCCACGATGAAAAACACAGCACGAACGCCAGGATGTTTCGGTGGTATTTCAGAAAATGGCGACACCACCGACACCAGAACCCCACCCGGCTTGATCACGCCAAACGATCGTTCTCGCGTCTCGCCGCCAACCGTATCCATGACCGCGTCAACTGCCCGCACCACGTCCTCGAATTTTGTCGTCCGGTAGTTCACCACCATGTCGGCGCCGAGGCTGCGAACGTACTCCGCATCGTCCGGGCCGGCGGTGGCGACCACCCGCGCACCCGCCTGCTTCGCCAGTTGCACCAGGTACGCGCCTACGTTTCCGGCCCCGCCGTGAATAAGAACTTCCTGCCCCGCCTTCACCTGTGCGTAATCGAACAGCATCTGCGCGGCGGTAACCGCTACCACCGGCGCCGAAGCAGCTTCCACGAAGCTCAACGAATTCGGCTTCGCGGCGACCATCCCGGCGGAAGCCAGCGCGTACTCTGCATACGCACCCACAAATTGTTTGTTGGTGACTCCGTAGATTTCATCGCCTGGCTTGAAGTCCGCGACACCGGTGCCGACCGCTTCGACCACTCCTGCGAGATCGGATCCCAGAATAAGAGGCAGAGCGGCATCCACCACGCTCCTATGTTCACGAATCAGCGCATCCCACGGACCCACTCCCGCGGCCGCCACGCGCACCAGCACGTCGCCCGCTCCAGGCGTCGGGCGTTGCAACTCATCGATTACGATTACGTCCGGCGGACCGAACTTGTGAATCCTCGATGCTTTCATTGCCTGGGTTGTTCGATTCACGAAATCCGGCGCAGGTCTCACAAGAATTTCATCGTGGTCGCGCCAAACTTGCCGCAACCCGGCGAACCCTCACTCTTCGTCGAGATACTCCCCGGGAACATCGTCTTCCGGAACCTCGCGCGTCGTGACCTCTCTTTCGTCGGCGTCATCCGCATTTTCTACGCCTCGCACAACGCCCGCCTCGAAAGAGTTCCCTTCTTCGAGCAGTTCATCGACACTCTCCGAGTCCGCGCTCTCCAATCGCGACAAGCCCTGCAAGTCGCCCGACTCCACTTCCGACGCGTCTTGTTCTGCCGGTCGGCCGAATATGCGATCCGCTCCTCCACGTTTCTTCCCAATCCGCTTCGTGGCACGATTCGCCTTCTTTGGCCGGCTTCGCTTCTTGCCCGCCGACTTCTTCTTCGCAGCTTTCTTCGCAATCTTCTTCGCATTCAGGCGTTTCTGGGCGGTTTCCCGGCTGGCAAGCGTCTTAGACGTCTTCTTCCTGGCGTCCGTCTTCTTCTTCGAATTTTTCTTCTTCTTCGTTTTCTTCATAGCCTTTGGCCATCTCTCGGTTCTTGGGGTGTAAGGTTTCGGATGACTGAAGTAGGGTAGACGATCCACGCCGGGAATGAAATCCCCCGATGCCTGATTCGGCTGCCGGCGACACCGCGAATTGGCAAAAGCCCGGCACAACGAATGCGTTGACTCTGTCAGCAGGCCGTGACAGAATCTCGGCCCATTGTTTCTGTCTGACTGCGGGATTCGTTCAGTCCGCACGTGAAAGAGGAAAACGGATTTGACGCTGCTTGTGTTTGGAAAACCCTGCCTTCTCCGCACACTCCCACACGCGCAGGTTCGCCAACGGCTCCTCAACCCAGCCCTACTCCTGGCCAGTCTCACAATTCTCGCTCCGGTTGCGAGCGCCCGGCAGTGTGGCTCGACCCCAGCGAACCTTGCCTTCGATCCCATTCCCAGCCTCCAGCCGTGGGCGCACTCCAGCCAGATTACAGACAGCCGCGATCTGGCGGCATTTGGCTACGACAACTTCGATGCGGGCGCGCTCAGCGGCCATCGTGATAGGGACGCGCCCAGTGCAAGCCCTCATGACGGCGGCGCCATCGCTTCTGAAAGGGAGGCAAACCTAAACTGCGGACCGCGGTCCCCGGCAACGCCGTCTGGCTCCCCGAGACAAAAGGCAAACGCACCGCCATCAGAAAACCCACAGTCCTCCGAACTGCCTGACTTTAACCGGGACATCTACTACAAGAACAAGTTCGAATTCTCCCTTGACGGCGGATGGCTTCCCATCAATATCCCCTTGCCCTTCGATTTTTTCTCCGGTGATCCGTATAACACCTACCCCCTGAAGTACACGCTCGTACCCATCATCGCTTCCCTCCGCTGGCACATGACCGACATCGGGGGTCCCTGGGTTCTACGCGGCAATTGGGATTTTCAATTCAGCGGGTCGGTGACCGCGGTGGCGCGGGGGCCGGAGACAAGGTATCTGGTCTATCTCATGGGCATGCGGCGCAATTTTGTCCCGCGTAACTCGAGAGTAGCGCCCTATTTTGACGTCCGGGTGGGGGCCGGCAACATCGATGCCAAAGGGCCCGTCGGCATCTACTATGCGCAAGGCGACCCCATCACCTTTACCTTCATCTTTGGCAGTGGCGTGCGCTATAATTTCAACCCCCGTTATGCCATTTCAGCTGGAGTGAATTACATGCACATCTCCAACGGGAATATATCCCAGGTCTACGGCTATACGAATTACGGCATCAACGTTGTTGGGCCTATGGTCGGCCTCGATATCCAACTGCGCAGGCACCGTCGCTAGATGGATGACAGCTCTACCGGGAGGTCGGAGCGACTTACTTCTGAGGCACTTCCGGAACGGCGTTGACCAGATCGCGCAGAGGCTTGATAACCGTGAACCGAACCAGCGCCTGGGGCTTATCGGCATCATCGAGCACAGCTAACTTTTCAGCCTTCCAACCGGCGGCGGGGGGCAATCCGGAAGACAGATAAGAAACCGCTTCGAGACCCACCGTTCCCAACTCGGTAAGCTGTTCGGCTCGCGGTTTGGCGGTGGCCAACAGCGGCGAACCAGCCATCAGGCGCAGGACTCCACGCTCTGCGCCAATCCAGGTGTTGAACTTGGTCGTCAATTCACCGCCTTCGTGCTTTCGAGCGGCGGGATCCTGCAGGTAGGCACGCACCAACATTTCAAAGTTGTGACGCGATGGCGGATCGGGTGGCAGAGCATCTACGAGCTGATTAAGTGGCGTCAGTTGATTAGCGTGCTGCATGTGGGCGCGTTGATTAAAGGTAACTGGCTCAAGAACGGACCCAAGAACTTGCAGCGGGCGTATCTTCCGGGTTCCCGCCAACTGTCGAAGACTCTCATCTTCGTGAGAAATGTGGGTCAAGCCGAAAGCTTCCAGTCGGACTGACTCGACGGCCAGCCGCCGGTACATGTCGTCCATGTCGGTCACCGTGCGCGGCGACCAGAACCGCTCGGCGATGGCCACCGTACGCGGCCAGATGCGCGAGTCGATGCCGTGAGAATTAGTCTGCTCTTCCCACATGCAGGCTTCTCCTCCCAGGATGCGCGCCTGCTGCTCGGGGCTGAGGTCGCTGCTCTGAGGCAGTGGATCGACCGCGTAGTGGTCCGCCGCCGGGCTCATGAGATTCAGGTAGTACCCGGCCGACAGAATCATGTTGTATCCATTTTTGGCGCCGGCGGCAAGTGAGTCGAAACCGCGCCAGCTCTGGACCACGATGTCTTTGGGCAAATCAGGAGTGAGAATCTCATCCCACCCGATCATGTGTTTGCCGTGCTTCTCCAGAAGTTTGAGCAGACGCTGGTTGAAATAATTCTGCAGCGCTGCGGTATCTTTCAGATTGTGTTCGCGCATGAAGTTCTGGATGCGCGGATTGGCTTTCCATTCGACGCCGTTGTTCTCGTCGCCTCCGATATGCATGAAGCGGTCCGGAAAGATGGCCGCCATCTCCCCGATGAAAGTATCGAGGAATTTGTAGGTGCTTTCGCGGGTAGGATCCATCACCGGATCAAACACTCCAAAGTGCCGTTCGATGTGGAACGGACCCGGCCCGCTGGCGAGATCGGGATACCCGACGAACCAGGCACTGGTATGTCCCGGCATGTCGAACTCGGGGACGACGCGAATGCCGCGGTCGCGTGCATAGGCGACGATTTCCCGCGCCTGCTCCTGGCTATAGAAGAGCCCGTCAGAACCCATCTCGGTCAGCTTCGGGAAGGCCTTGCTCTCGATGCGAAAGCCCTGGTCTTCGCTAAGGTGCCAGTGGAAGACATTAAGCTTCACGGCGGTCATGGCGTCGAGGGTGCGCTTGAGTACATCGACGGTGATGAAGTGGCGTCCACAGTCGATCATGAGTCCACGCCAGCGGAACCGTGGCGTGTCATGAATGGATACGGCCGGAACAAAATAGCCGGTTGCATCGGACTGGACGAGTTGCTCGAAAGTTGCGAGCCCGTGCATCGCTCCCACCACGGTCGCGGCGTGGAGATGGGCATCTGAAGCAGTGACCTCCAAAGAGTAGGATTCATCTTCGTCCGCCGACTGAATCGTTTCTCCGGGACCATCGACGCTGAGGACCAGCGCCGCAGACGCACTGTCCGGCGCGGAGGACGCAGCCGAAAGCGCGGCAGTTGAGTCGCTCGTCTGATTCTTGATCCGCTCGAGGCTGCGCGCGATGGCGCCATCGAGGCGCGAATCATGGAAGTGGTCCGCCGTGATCGCAAAAGAGGACGTGATGGCAAAGCGGCCTGCCTCAGGCGAAAGCTGCGAGGGTTGCGGCATGAGGGTATTGATGAATCCCGAGGCGGAGTCTTGTGTTGGGTTTTGTGGAGAACTCGCCTGACTCGGAGCGACCGACGATGCCGTCGCGCCGGCAAGAATGATTGCCATCGCTAACCGACGCATTTCAGGTGCCTCTTTAGCATGAGCATGCCGCTGGCGGCGCCCCTTAGCGGAAGCGCCGGATGAACAGTGTGTGTCTCTCCGAGCGGTAGAAACCAACTCCGTAAATCGTAGCTTTGCCCTTGGTGGAGTAAATGATCTGGCGAATACGCAGCACAGGTGCGCCGCGCGGCACGCTCAGCAGTTCAGCGATGTGCGCATCGGCCGCCGTGGCGTCGACTTCTTCGTCCGCGTAGGTCAATTCCACTCCGTAGTCACCCTGCAGAATTGCAAACAGGGAGTTCCTTCCCAGTGGCGCTGACACCAGGTCGGGAAAGTCGGCCGCAGGCAGGTAGCAGGTTTCCAGCGCGAACGGCTCTTCGCCGGTAAGCCGGAGCCGCTGAATTCTCACCACCCGGCTGGCTCCGGGCAGCCCGAGCCGGGCCGCAACCTCGTGTTCGTCCTCTACCACTTTGGCCACCAACACCCGCGAGCGCGGAGCCAAACCGCGGCTCGACATCTGCTCGGTATAGCTCATCAGCTTGTTGAAATGAATTTTGGGCGCGGCGACGAAGGTGCCCGCTCCGCGGCGGCGTTCGACAATGCCTTCCCGTTCCAGGCCAGCCAGAGCATGCCGGGCGGTCATCAGGCTGACCTTGTGCGTCTTGGCCAGTTCGCGCTCCGAGGCGACCGAGTCGCCGGGTCTGAGTTCCGAAGACTCAATCCGCTTGCGGATGGCGCTCTGGATTCGCTTATAAACGGGTGTTCCGTTGCGGTGGTTCCCAGACATAGTTTGTCGTTTTTCCAGACCACCTCTTGGCGAACCCGCTGGAACAGCCAGCCGCCGAGTGTCTCGTTCTGGACGCGGCCATCGTGGGCGCACGCGTATGCTATATAGCTGATTGGGAGCCTAATGTAAAGCTCCAAATCGCGGCCGGGATCGATCCAGCAGTCGAAAGCGGAAGCAACTGCTATAGAGAATCAGAGTGGCAAGCGTGTTTCCGACGTCCCGGCAAGAATGTGGGAACCAGCCTCAAGCAGCGCCTTTCACGCAGCAATACCGAGGAACCACGCCGCACTTTGCTCGCCCCATTCAGCCCAGTACCCTCGGGCTTTCAGTCCTGTTTGGAAAATGTGATATAGAGCTCGACAACGCTGCCCCAGAGATTTTCACAGGCTGGCTGCATTTTCTTCTTGACCATGGGTTGTCACGTGCTATATAGCATAATGGAATTCAATTAGGGCGTGTGTAACGCCCGGTGGGATGTGGTTTAAGGAGGGGCTGTAATGACGAAATCGACATACGGAAGGCGCAGAACCGGGCGAGGATTGCAGATCTTATTTTCATTTCTGGGCGCTTGCTTAGTCAGCTTCACCCTGTTGGGGGTGGGCCAGGCGCAGGAATTGGCGGCGACGCTCACAGGCACAGTAACGGACCCCAGCGGGGCCTTGGTAGCCGGCGCCACCGTCGTCGTTCACAACGATGACACCGGCGCGGATGTTCGCACGATCACCACCAGCAGCACCGGCAACTTCAACATCACGAATCTGGTTGCGGGCCGCTACACCGTGATCGTCAAAAGCAGCGGATTCCAGACTTACTCCGCCAAAGACGTCATCCTGAATGTCGCCGAGAAGCATACCCTCGACGTGACCTTGAAGACCGGGCAGGCGAGTGAGACGGTCGAAGTGACGGCCGAGAATACGCCCATCCAAACCACGACGGCCGAAGAATCCGGCACGGTCACCGGGGACCAGGTTCGAGAGCTGGCGCTGAACAACCGGAACTTCGAACAGCTCATCCTGCTGCAACCGGGCGTCGCCAATCAGTTGCCCGACAAAGTTGGCTTTGGTCTGGCGAACAATACCTCCATCTCGGTCAACGGAGCCCGCACCGGCGCGAACAATTACACCGTAGATGGCGCCGATATCAATGACAGCGGCTCGAACGGAACCTTGCTGAACACGCCAAGCATTGATGCCATCCAGGAGTTCACCCTGGAGCGCAGCAACTATGATGCAGCCTTCGGCAGGAGCGGCGGCGGCCAGATCGTAGTGGCTACCAAGAGCGGCAGCAATGAGTTTCACGGCAGCGCCTATGAGTTCAACCGCAACAATTACTACAACGCAAACACATTTGGCGCGAGGTCGAGCATCGCCGCTGGCGGGTCTTGGCTCGATAATGAAACGCCGATCGAGCGCTACAACGATTATGGCTTTACGCTGGGTGGGCCCTTGTTTATTCCGAAGTTCTTTCACCCCCAGAAAGATAAAACCTACTTTTTCTGGTCAGAGGAGTGGCGCAAGGCAAGCACTCCCTCGACCAACGACATCAACGTGCCCACCCCGGCAGAACTGGGCGGTTCATTCACAGTGCCGATTCCGATAGCGCCGAAAGGCTGTGTCACCACCGCCTCCGGAATTTCGACCATCAATCCGTCGTGCTACAGCCAGAATGCCGCCGCTTACCTGAAGGCATTCATGGTGCCGAACCCTCCCAATAACTCCGCGCAGAATCAGTTGATCACCAATTACAGCCAATTGAACAACTTCCGCCAGGATATTATTCGGCTCGATCAGAACATTGGCGACAGAGTGCGCGTTTTCGGGCGTTACATGGAAGATGTCGTACCCCAGAACGAGCCCTACTCTTTATGGGGCGGCAACAACTATCCTGGCGTCGAAAATACCTCGCTGAACGCCCCAGGCCGCAACCTCGTGGTGAATGCGAGTATGACGCTCTCGCCCAGAGTGGTAAATGAAGTTGAGTACGTGGATGCATGGGGCGCGATCAACTCAGATCTCACCGGAGCGCTGGCAAACTCGCCGGCATTCCTCAGCCAACTCACGAACAATACTGCCTACCAGGACCCGAATGGCCGTGCGCCCAACGTCTCTATCTCCGGGCTGACGGGTTTAGGGAACGGCAGCGCGCCTTACTTCGAACGAAATATCGACAAGAACATCTTCGATAATCTTTCCATCCAGTACGGGAATCACACCATCCGCACCGGCTTTACCTCGATGTGGATGCAGAAGACCGAGAACGCTTCCGTCGGCGCGGCCAGTTTCAATTTCGTGGACGACAGCGCCACCCACGGCGATCCGGCATTTGCCAACTTCCTGCTTGGACAAGCGGACAGCTACAACCAGCCGAGTAAGGACACGATCCCCCATCTCAGGTACATAAACTTCGAAGCCTACGTGCAGGACGACTGGAAAATTACCCGCAAACTGACGATAAACGCTGGGATCCGGTACAGTTACTTCCCATCGCCCACCGACAGCAATAACACTTTGGTAAATTTCAGTCCCCTTTTGTACGGTGCATCAAACGCTGCAGTCATTGATCCCGCCACCGGACAGATGACCGGGGCGACGGCCTCGAATCCTACGCTTCTCACGGCCACAAATGCCGCAATCTATGGGAACGGACTTCTCTTTCCGAAGGGCGCGGCTTGCACCGCGGCTCAGGCCATCAGTTCGCAGGTGACCTGTTCACCGTACGGCAGCCGAGTCAATCCCAGCTCCAACAATAACTGGGGTCCGCGGCTAGGCCTGGCTTATGATCCGTTCGGCGACGGCAAATGGGCCGTGCGAGCCGGATTAGGGCTATTCTATGACCGCAGCCTCAATGGCATCTGGGAGCAAAATGCTTTCGCTGACCCACCGCTGGTTCAGACGACGGCGATCAATAACACCGCAAATACTGACAATTTGAATTTGTTCGATCATCCGCTAGCCGGATCGCCAGCCGGCGCACCCTTGGGCCCGGTCGCCTTGACGACTACCGGACTGCCCGACTTTAAGGTTCCGAGTTATCTCGACTACAACCTTTCGGTGCAACACGAGATCATGCCGAACACCGTTCTTGAGGCAGCATACGTCGGCACCAAGGGAACGCATCTGCTCGGCGACATTGATTTCAATCAACCCACGCTCGCCGCACGTCTCGCGGCTGCCCCTGGAACGGACGTGAACGCGATACGCCCCTATCAAGGCTTTGGCGCAATCAACGACCGCGCCACGGTTTACACCAGCAACTACAACTCGCTGCAAGTTTCGTTGAACCGGCGCTTCAGCAAAGGACTGACCCTCGAACTCGGCTACACCTGGTCCAAGCTACTAACGACGAATCCTTATGACCGGGGTTTGTCGGCCTACGATTCTTACGACCTGAGGCAGAGCTATGGGCCATCGGTGCTGAATACTCCGCAGATGCTGGTCGTCAGCTACGTATACGATTTGCCCTTCTATCAGAACCAGAGGGGGCTGCTGGGGCACGTTCTCGGGGGCTGGGAGTGGTCAGGCATCACAACCATGCAGTCCGGCCAATCGCAGATCATTACCCAAAGCAACGATCCGTGGACTCAGGTAACGCAGACGTCTTCGACGATCTCGTGCGCGATAAATGCAACGACCACTAGCTGTCCCACCTATCCCGGCGGCCTGGGTATGAACCGGCCGGGCGACACAATCTACATCCGTGCCGATCAGATCGGCGACCCGAACGGACCAAAAACCGCCGCGGAGTTCTTCAACACGGCAGCATTTGCGCCAGCCGTGGGGCACTTTGGCAGTTCCCGTCCCGGCGCGCTGCTGGGTCCCGGCCTGCAAGTCTGGGATATGTCGCTCATCAAGAACATCAAATTCGCCGAGCGGGTGGGCCTGCAACTCCGGCTTGAAACCTTCAACACGTTCAACCACGGCAATCCAAGTTCGATCGACACAAACGTGAATGACGGTGCGTTCGGTGCTGTAACCGGATGGCACGATCCACGCAACGTGCAGATGGGGGCCAAGTTCAACTTCTAACCGTTTCTTTTGCGAAAGAGCGCGCGCCCGTTGTCAGGCGTGCGCTCTTTCTTTTTTACGGTCAAGTTGCGGGCGCGGTTTCACTGAGGCTTCGTGTTCGCTGTCGGCGTCTGCAGAGCGAGCGACAGTTTCTGTTCTCGCTTCCCCTCTTCGACGTGTCCCGTCTGGCGCAACGCCGTGCCCAGCACGAAATGCGCCTCCGCATACTTAGGATTGATCAGGATCGCTTTTCGCAGAGGCTGAATCGCCGCTTCGGGACGATTCAACGCAATCTCCGTTTTCCCCAGACCGAACAGGGCTTCCGCATAACGAGGGTTGGCCTGGAGCGCGGCGCGGAAGTGCGATTCCGCGTCCTCAAGTTGCGACTTGTTCAGCAGAATATCCGCCAGCACGCAGTTCGCGACCGGATCATTGGGAAACCGCTGCAGTTCTGCGCGGAGTTCCTTTTCGGCGAGGTCGGGCTCGCCCTGGTGCCAGTAGAGAATGCCCAGACCCGAGTGCACTCCCATGAAGTTTGGGTCCGCCTTCTCCGCCGCCTGATACTCCTGAATCGCCTCAGCCCGCTGCGACATTTCGTCATAGGCCGTACCCATCATGATGTGTGCAGACGCCGAGTTCGGATTCACCTGCATGATTCGTGCGAACACGTTCGTCAGCGCCTTGTAGTCCTTCATCTTCAGATACGCCTTGCCCAGCATGTCGAGCGTTTCAACATCCGTGGGATCGGCCTGACTGGCTCGTTCCAGGTACTGTGCCGCTTCCGGATAGCGATCGAGCGCGAACAGGCTCAATCCGCTCAACTCCTGAATCTGAAAATCGGCGGGATGCGCCGCCGCCATCGGCCGCAGCAGATTCCACGCCGATCGGTAGTGCTGGGCTTTGAAATATGCGATGGCGAGATTGCGTTCAGTCGCCGGGTCTCCGGGACGAACCTTCAGAGCCTCCTCATAAAGCGGGATCGCTTCTGCCGGCTTGCCCTGACGCGCCAGCACAATGCCAAGATTGTTCAGTGCGGCGAGCGAATGGGAATCAATTGCCAGTGCGTGTCGTAATTCCTCGGCCGCGGAGGCGAGATCGCCTTTGTGCATGGCGTCAGCGGCGCGTTCCAGATACGAGTGCAGCTTGATTTCTGAGTCAGTCGGGGATTGAGCGTTGGGTGTCGCCCCATTCTGGGCAACAAGGCAGCCTGCAATAACCATCCAGAGTGACGAAAACAGTGCCGCGCACATCGCCATCCGCCGCACGCGGACTTGTACCCTCATACCCAAATTCTAACCGAGAGGTCGATGTGCCCGGGCATCCCGAACGCACGACCGAACAATGGGTTGATTTGAATCTGTTTTGTAAAGGCATGGCTTCAGGGCCCGCGGAAAAACCCACGAATGATCGCAGTTCCGTGGAAGAACGGCGCTTCAGCGCCGCGTAAGCCTTTAAAATCAATCGGGGCTTTAGCCGCCGGCGAACGCGGCTCTCGAAGCCGCAGCACCCGCCGCCCCGCGCTCTCAGCTTCCCGCCGCACGCGAGACTGATTCAGGCGATATATCGGAAGAATTCAGTTTCGATTGCAAAGGCAATTCGACAACAAAACTCGACCCGGTCCCGACTGAACTTTGCACGGTCAGCCATCCGTGATGTTGTTTCACGATCCAATCGGCAATCGCGAGGCCAATGCCGGCTCCGCCCAGCTCACGGCTCCTCGCCTTATCTACCCGGTAGAAGCGCTCAAAAATTTTGACCTGATCCTGCTCTGCAATTCCAATTCCTGAGTCGCGGACGACGATGACCGCCGTTTCTGAACGCGCCTCCAGCCGCAGTTCGATGACTCCCGGAGACGGCGTGTATTTGACGGCGTTGTCGAGCAGGATGGCCAGCACTCGCCGCAGCGCGCTGCGGTCGGCTAAAACTGGAAGCTCACAATCCGCGAGTTCTTGCGTGAATTGAAGATTGCGAGACTGCACCAGATGGCTCCATTCATTGGCGGTTTCGGCGACTGCCTCGTGCAGATCGATCCGAGCAAGGCGCATGCTCGCCCGCCCCGAATCTGCGCGGGCGAGCGATAGCAACTCCTCGACCAGCGACGAAGTCCTTTCCGCCTCCAGCAGAATATGGCGCAGAGCTTCACGATATTCTTCGTTTCCTCTCGACTTCCGCAGCACGATCTCCGCCTCGGTGCGGATCAGTGAAATCGGAGTGCGCAACTCGTGCGAAGCGTCGGCGGTGAACTGCGTGACCCGCAGAAATGCGCTTTCAATGCGGCCTAGCATTTCGTTCAACGTGTCCGACAGCCGCTGCAGTTCGTCGCCCGTCGTGAGTTTCTCCAGACGGTCCGAGAGGTTGGTACCGCCGATGCTGCGCGCCGTTCGAGTAATCGCATCCACCGGACGCAGGGCTTTGCGGCTGAGCCAGTAGCCTCCCGAGCCGGCGGCAAGCAACAACAGCGGCGCCAACATCAGCAGAGAACGCCCGAACAGATTCAGCGTCGCAGCGATCTGACCGATGGGCAGGCCCGTCTGCACCGTGTAGGATCTCCCGTTCGCCTCAATTCGTTGCGTGATGAAACGAAATGGCTTGCCCCCAAGCTGAACGTCTTGAAAGAATCGGCCTTTGACGGTAGCCGGCGCGGGTGATGCGAACTGATTCTGTTCCAGCAGAGGGGCGCGGAATATCCAGTTGCCGTCCTGATCGCGAATCTGCAGGAAGTTGCCGGAGTGCTCCAGATCGTAAGTTTCTGCGGTTTCCTCCCGAAGCTTAGGCACCGGCCAGTTTCTTTCTTTCTGCGATCTCAGGAAATGCGTCAGATCCTCCGCCTGCGCTCCCAATGCATCGTTGGCGATGCCATAAAGATGTTGCCGCAGGGCGATCCACATCCCTACGCCAAACAAAAGTTGCGCCGCCGCAAACAGCGCCAAATACCAGATCGTCAGTCGGACGCCAATCGAGACCTTCTTCATGATTCCCAACTCGAAGATTGCCAGCTCGATGATCGCCCGTTCGATGATCGCCCATTCGATGATTGCCAGCTCGCGCTGATCACATACCCGATTCCGCGCACGGTATGAATCAATTTCTTCCGCGAATTGCCGCTGCATTCGATTTTATTTCTCAGCAGCCGCACAAACGCCTCCAGCGTATTGTTCCCGATGTCTCTACCAACCGACGCCAGAAGAGCCTCTCGGGCGACCACTTCACCGGCATCGCGCATGAGCCGTTCCAGTACGCGGTATTCGGTGCGAGTCAGGCTCAAGCGCACCCCAGCCCGTCGAACCTCGCGGGTGGAAACATCCAGCCACAAATCGTCCACTCGAAACTGCGTTGTCTGTGCTGCTACCGCGGCTCGATGCACCGCACGCAGCCGCAGCAGCAGTTCGTCAAATGAGAACGGTTTGGTCATGTAGTCGTCAGCGCCAAGGTTCAAGCCCTGCACGATGTCGGGAACCGAATCCCTCGCCGTCAGCATCAGCACAGGCGCGCTGTTGTTTTCGGCGCGCATGCGCCGGGCCATTTCGAAGCCGTTCATCCCCGGCATCATCACATCGAGAATCACAACGTCGAAATCGTGCTGCCTGACGATTTGCAAGCCTGTATCGCCATCCTTGGCACACGAGACCGTGTGCCCTTCTTCGCTCAGTCCCTTTCGCAGCAGCTCCATCATTCGGCGTTCGTCTTCAACCACCAGCAGTTTCATGGGAACTCCGGGGCCTGTCCGGATCAGGGAAGTTTAGAACCGAAGTTTAACTTGCCGGCGAAATAATCCAAAACTGAAAAAATATTAACTTGGCGTTCATTCCCGCGTCACACTCTGGCTCTACGATTTCTCCCCATAGTCAAACTCTTAGTGGAAACGTGACCGGAGATGCGAATCTCCAACGGTTAGGTCTTCTGGTTCAGGGCCTCGCTCCGATTCGGCATCTCTTGCACTGCAAGGAGCGAAGTCATGCACTCTCGTAGCCTCGGCTTCATAGCCCGCTTCCTCAGATTCTCACTGGTGCCGTTGGTCGGCATGTCGCTTCTGCTCGTCCTGAGATCCACTGCCCCAGCCCAAGTCGATCGCGCCGAACTGGAGGGCACGGTCACCGATCCTTCCGGGAGCGTTATCGCGGGCGCCGGCGTGAACGTCGTCGAGATCGACACAGGCCTGAGCGAAGAACAACAGACCAACTCGAAAGGCTATTACCGATTTCCTGGCCTGGCAGTGGGCAGGTACACGGTAACGACCACAGGCGCTGGTTTTAAGACCAAGGTCGTCGAAGATGTGGTCCTTAGAATTGGACAGACGCGTACCCTGGATGTCCAGCTGCAGGTCGGTGTCGCGAACGAAAAGGTCGAAGTTCAGGCAACCCTCGCGCCGGCCGACCGTGTTTCAGGCGCCGCCTCTACTGTGATCGATACGACGCAGATTGCCAACCTTCCCAACAACGGCCGCGACTGGGCCAGCTTCACTCTGCTCGCGCCATTTGCCCAGGATGACGGCGGGGGCGATCAACGCACCATCCGCTTCGCCGGTCGCGCCCGCGATGACAACAATTTTTCCATCGATGGCGTGGACGCGGGCGGAATTCAGGAGCAGGCGCAGAAATCGCAGACTCGTCTCCAGATTTCTCAGGACGCCATCGAAGAATATCGCGTGAACAGCGCTCTGTATGACGTGGAATACGGCACTCAGTCGGGCGGCCAGATCGACGTCGAGACCAAGAGCGGGACCAACGACTGGCACGGCACGGTCTTCGGCTATTTCAGAAACTCGGTGTTTGACGCCCGCAACTACAACGACTACAACCTCGAGAATCAACCGGCGATTCCTCCATTCCGCCTTGGGCAGTACGGGCTAACCCTCGGTGGCCCGATCCAAAAGAACAAGACGTTCTTCTTCATCAGTTTCGAGGGGTTGCGCCAGCTGCAATCCACCACGGAGCAAGTCATCGTGCCCGCGGGAATATGTTGCGCATCTTTTCCCGCCGGAGAACCGCAAAACATAACCGTCCCTTACCAGAAATACGTCTTGGATCAGGCGAACGGCCTGGGCTATGGAACCCAGATGTGCGCAGTCATGTCGGCATTCGCCTGGCGGGCCTCGGCGGGATCCATTGACGGTTGCACGCCGCGATTTGTTTTCCCCGATAGCGCCTTCCAGTACCAAGGGGGCAACCAGGACCAGGTCACGTTCGCCGCCCCGACAACCGTGCACGAAGACACCTGGCTAATAAGGATCGACCACAAGATCACCGAGAATACGCTGCTCTACGGCCGCGCCATGCGCGATATCAGCTTGGTGGATGCTCCCAACGGGAACGGCAGCCTCCAGACGGATAAGCTGCAAACCATCAATCATCCGGCGAATTACCTGCTGGCGTTGGAGCACACCTTCCGTCCGACTCTCTTCAACGAAGTCAAGTTCTATATCAATCGCGCGCCCTTCCACAATCCGCAGGCCAGCGCCCTGCCCTACGCGGTCAGTACCAACAGTTTCGTGGGGCTCAACAACAACAGTGCCGATATCGAGGTCGGATCGACCTACGGCCTAGTCGACAACCTGATCTGGTCGCGCGGTCGCCACACGTTCAAGGCAGGCATGGAATACCGGCGCGTGCGCCTGAATCAGGGTCAAACCTCCAACAACAGTTTGACCTTCAGTGATGATTACTCGTTGTCGCAGGCTTCGCTGGCCAACATCGACTACATTGCGCCGTGGTGCTGCCATCGCCTGCGCCGCAATTTCTTCATGCCCTACTTCCAGGACGAATGGAAGGCGACTCCGACTCTCACGCTGACCGCAGGGCTGCGCTGGGACTACTACGGAGTTGCCCACGAGGCGACCAACCGCACCACCGTATTCGACGTAAGTGAGTTTCACGGCGTCTGCCTGGGAACAGGTTCCTTCAATGCGCTGCCCGAGTCTCCCGGTCTCGGCCCAATCAATACTGCGCCGTGCCCCAAGAACCCGGCCCTGTACAACGCCAGCTACGTGAACTTTGATCCGCGACTGGCTGTGGCGTGGGCTCCCGCCGCGATGCACGGGAAAACAGTGTTCCGCTCAGGCTTTGGCATTTATCACGGCGCGGCGCAGAATGACGACTTGAACGCGGGACTTGAAAGCGACACATTTCGCGTTCTGGTCAACAACTTCGCGACTACTAACTGTTCACCCACGGCAATCTATTGCCCCAATTTGCAGTCTCAATTTGAGGAACAGGATCCCACGTTTTCCGGACTCAGCAATCTCAGCAAGCAAGGCAGTCATCCTCGCGCGCTGCAGCGCCACGGCCGTCGCGACTTGTATGTGGAGAGTTGGGGGATGACAGTGGAACATGAGTTCCCCGCCAATTTCCTGGCCTCGGCGCAATACATAGGGAGCCGCGGCGTGCGGTTGTTCTCCCGCGGCGCCGTAAACCTCTGCAACTCGCCGGTCACGCCGAACATTCTGCCGGGACAACCCATCAACGACACCACCGACTGCGCCCGCCCCCTGGACCCGTATTACCTCCCCGACCCAAATGGAGCGCCGGGCATCGACACATCCGACCCATTTGGTTCGGTCGATTACAAGAGCGATATTGGGTCCAGCACCTATAACGCTTTGGGGCTCTCCCTGGAACGCCGCTTCAGTCAAGGACTGGAATTTCAGGCGCGTTACACCTGGTCTCACTCCATCAATGACGGTTCAGTCGGCGGCGGTGAATCGAACGGACCGGAGAACGTGAACTGTCTGGAATGCGACAAGGGGCCCAGCGTCTTCGACATTCGCAATAACGTCGCCGTCGACGCCATCTACGAACTTCCCTTTGGTCCAGGAAAACCGTACCTTAACTCGCGTGGAGTTCTGGGCAAGATTGTCGGAGGCTGGCAGCTGAGCAGTATCGGCCTTTGGCATACCGGTCATCCCTTGACCGTAGACATGGACCTCAGCAACACCATCAGCAATCCAAGCTCGCCGTTCAACGGATTTCCCTACACTTACCTGCTTCCCAATGGGGACGACCAGGACAGCGAGCGCCCCGACCTTGTCCCTGGAGTTCCGCTGACTTTACCTCACCAGCATCCTGCTGTAGGCTCACTTGCCGGTTCGCCTTACATCAACCCGGCCGCATTTCAAGCCCCGCCCACCGATGCGAACGGGAACTTCACTCGCTTTGGCAACGAGCCCAATGGCGCGATTCGCGCCTTGCCTTACTGGCAGATCGATCTGGCGCTGACCAAGGAGACCAAGCTCACGGAACGGGCTTCGCTGGAATTTGCCGTCCAGGCCTTTAATATCTTCAATCATGTGCAGTTCGGCGACCCGAACGCGCTGAATGTCGTCTACGACCCCACCGCGGCGAGCTCAGGCTACGTCACGCCTCAGTCTGGTTTCGGCCTCATCGACACTACGGTGAATTTCAACATCAATAACGACAACGCCGCGTCTCCCAACACCGGCACTGGGCTGCCCAGGCAGTTACAGTTCATGGTGCGCGTGAAGTTCTGAGTACTGCAGTCAGCGCTGTAGCGAAATTTCACCGGCGGCCTTCTAAGGTCTGAGCCGAGCGAGGATGATCCATGCTAAAACGTGCCTTCTATCTGGTGGCAGTCTTAAGCCTGTGCAGTATGGTCTTCGCCGCCCCCGCTCCATCGAGCGGTTATTCCATCATCAAGAAAATCCCCATTCCGGGTAATGGCAGCTGGGATTATCTGGCCGTCGATGAGGGCGGGCGTCGCCTGTACGTGTCGCACGGCACCCAGGTGGAAGTGCTTGATGTTGATTCCGGAGCGATCGTCGGCAAGATCGAGAACACTCCCGGCGTACATGGCATCGCAATCGCACCGGAGGTGGGACGCGGATTCGTGAGCGACGGCCGAGCCTCAACCGTCACCATCTTTGACTTGAAGACTCTGAAGACGATCGCCGAAGTGCCGGTGGGCAAGAAACCCGACGCGATTATCTACGATCCAGCTACGTCGCGAGTCTTTGCCTTCAACGGCGACAGCAATAGTGCCACCGCAATCGATGCGGCCGACGGAAAAGTAGCAGGCACGGTGGATCTCGGCGGGGGCCCGGAATTTGCCGCAGCCGATGGTTCAGGCTACGTTTACAATAATCTCGAAGACGAGAGCTTGGTCCTGAAAATCAATGCCCGTACTCTTAAAGTTGAACAGCGCTGGCCCACGTCGCCATGCGCTTCGCCCTCGAGCATGGCGATGGACCGGCCGAAGCGCCGCTTGTTCATTGGCTGCCGGAGCAAAGTGATGGCCGTCATGAATGCAGACACTGGACAGGTTGTGACCACGATTCCGATTGGCGATCACGTCGATGCCAGTGCCTTCGATCCAGACTCGCAACTCGTCTTCAACTCCAACGGGGAAGGCACCATCACTGTGATTCACGAGGACGGCCCGGACCATTATTCCTTGATTGAAAACGTGAAAACATTGCCCAGAGCGAAAACCATGGCTCTCGACCCGAGAACGCACCGTCTTTTTCTCTCCACGGCGGAAGGCTCGCAGTTTGAAGTTCTGGTGGTGGGTCGCTGAATGATGGGCCGCCAAATGAAACGATTTCCGAAACTACCAATTTTCATTCTCCTTCTGGGCTGCTTCGCCTGCTCTCGCTCGCACTCTCAGTCTGCGCCGGCAACGCCGCCGGCGCAGTTGCAGGCGCAAGTGAGCCTGCCCTTCCACTTTGTCGCCTACGGCGATTCACGATTCCACGATCCCAAAGATACTGAGCCGGCAAATCCGCCAGTGCGTCAAGCTCTCGTGCAGGCCATCGCCCAGACGAACCCGGCGTTCATCTGTTTCACCGGAGACATCGTCTACAACGGCTACGATAAAGACGACTGGAAGGTTTTCGATGCTGAAACTGCCGTATGGCGCGAAAAGAAAATTCCAGTCTACCCGGCGCTGGGCAATCACGATCTTCACGGAGATCAGGCAGTTGCCCTGGCGAACTATTTCGAGCGGTTCCCTGACCTGAAGGACAGCCGCTACTACTCCGTCCGCGCGGCGAACGCGCTGATTCTGGTGCTCGACAGTTCCCAGGACGAAAACTCCGGCCCGCAAGGGCAATGGCTCGCCGGAAACCTCGACCATCTTCCCGGCGACACGGACTTCGTCTTCCTCATGCTGCATCACCCTCCCTATACCAGTTCGTCGGATGCAAAAACATTTGGCGGAGGGCACTCCGCTCGCTCACAGGAACAAGACCTGGCCAAAATGCTGGAGGCGCGGCAGCAGAATCTGCGCGCTCGCATTGTCGTTTTCTCCGGGCACGTGCACAACTACGAACGCCATGAGCACGGCGGCGTCACTTATTTTGTGACCGGCGGCGCCGGGGCGCACGCCTATCCGATTGAGCGCGCCAAAGACGATCCCTTCCAGAGTAAAGAGGTGAACTACCACTACCTGCAGGTGGAGGTCGATCGCGGCAGCATGAAGATCACCATGCACCGTCTCGACCTGACGACCGGCAAAGCCGTCTGGACCGAGCCCGATTCAGTCACAATCACCGCCCCCGCCGCGCAGGGCGCGGCAGCTGGCCACTAAACAAGTCGCAGCTGCCGCACTCGGCGGCGCACATAAATGGCCGGCAACAACGCTTGTGATGTTTTGGTAGTATCACTCTCCCATTCGTCACTGCCAGCGTACTCGGTGGCGATATCAGCTGGCTTTTTTACGAGCCTCTTTGTCGTGGGTCGCCACTGAAGTGCCCGTGGCCTGAGGATGCGCACTCGGAAGCTGTGCCGCTGGCTGAGTGAGCCAGATTTCGAAACGGGTCTCGCCGAGCCGTGCATTATTCCCCGGAACCAATGTCTTCTCGCCGAGTTTCGCTCCAGCGTAGCGCGCAGTTGGATCCGCAATGACTTCGCGGGAATCCTTCAGCGAGGCCAGGCGCCGCCGGACAAGCTCATCCACGCGAAACTGTTCCGGGCCTCCAATTTCGACGGTGCCATTTACCGGCTGACCTACTGCGACCCCAGCCACGCCACTCGCGACATCGTCGGCCGCCATCGGCTGGAAAAGCACATGTGGCAAATGCACTTTGTCACCCACCATGGAAATGTCCGCAAGTCCCTTCAGGAATTCGAAGAACTGTGTTGCCCGCACGATCGAGTTGGGGATAGAAGATTCTTTGATCAGTTTCTCCTGGGCGATCTTCGCGCGGAAATAGCCGCTTTCCGACAGCCGGTCGGTTCCCACGACCGACAATGCCACGTGATGTCCGACCCTTGCGGCCGCTTCCTGGGCAAGAAGGTTACGGGTTGATGTCTCGAAGAACTTCAGCACGGCCGCGTCGTCCCAGTCGGGAGCGTTCGATACGTCAACCACAACCGACGCGCCTTTCAACACTTCGGCCAGTCCTTCGCCCGTTATCGTATTTACTCCGGTGTTGGGCGCTGCCGCGACTGCCTGGTGTCCGTGTTGACCAAGTTTGTTGACGAGCTTCGATCCAATGAGTCCAGTCCCGCCGATCACTACGATTTTCATAATTGTCTCCTTCGTTGATTTCGCACGCCCGTAAGCGGTGCTTGAAGTTGTTGTCAGCCCGTGCGAAGCCTCGCTCCAGTCGAGCGCAGCCACTTGTGCAGACAAATTTTTGGGGATGATTTACCCAAACTTAGAGCAGGTATCCGTGGAAAATCAATACCGTAGGTACCCTAGTTGCCGTTGTTTCACCGTGCAACGCAGTTCAAAACTCGTATTTCAAAAGCGTCAATCCTAGTGGGCGGCGGGAAGAGGCTGGTCGAACAGGTCGGAGGCGATGTGGTCGCCCAGTTCCCAAGGTTTATATGTGTCCAGGTTTGAAAGTACCACGATGCAAACTCGGTCCTGCGGATAGCGCTGGATGCTGCTCGAAAACCCCTCAACACCTCCCCCGTGGTAGTAAAGCAACTTTCCAAACTTCAACCGGGAAATCACGACTCCATAGCCGTAATGTTGTCCTTCATGCGTTGCCTCCGGATATTCAGTGAACATCTGTTTCAGAGACTGGGCCGATAGCAACTTTCCACCCTCTGTGAGGGCCTCGTTCCAGCGGTACATATCTTCCACAGTCGAATAAATACCGCCCGCAGAGAATGGAATGCTCATGTCGATGAAGTCGGAGTTCACGACCTGGCCATCGATGAGCTGATATCCGGAAGCCCTTTCCTTAGTGATGTCCCTCGCCCGGTCATACCCGGAATGACCCATTTCCAAAGGCGCAAAAATGTTGCTCTGCAAAAACTCTGCATAGGGTTGACCCGAGACCTTTTCAATAATCATGCCCAGCAAAATATACCCGGTGTTCGTATAACTCCAGTTTGCGCCAGGTTTGAAATCCAATGGCTTGTCTGCAACAAGTTCAATCATTTGCTGCGGAGTCGCGCCTGTGCGGTTGAGGTTCGCCATCTCAGGGCTGCTGGTGTAGTCGGGTATTCCCGATGTGTGGGTAAGCAGTTGATGAATCGTTATGGCCTGCCACGCTTCCGGTAGCCCGGGTACGTATCGCGAGATTGGGTCATGCACGTTCAAGCGACCGCGTTCTTGCAGAAGTAAAATGCAGGCGGCCGTAAACTGCTTGCTAAGCGAAGCGATTCTGAACTTCGTATGGACGGTGTTACTGGCGCTCCATTCTTCATCGCCCAACCCGTAGGCCTTCTCGAATACGATTTTTCCACTGATTCCAACCAGGACAGCTCCCCGAAAAAAGTGTGCAGCGGCTTCCGAGCGAATGTATGCGTCTTCACTGTCGAGCAATTTTGTTCTATCCGTCTGGCCGAAAGTGGTTGACGCAGAGGTGAGGCCGCAGAGAACCAGCGCATAGAGTGCAATACGGAAGAAGTGCGGTTGGGACGCCATCTGGAGATTATCGTCGCTCCCAATACCCACGGCAAAGAACGGTATGGCGATGAAAATTTCAGGCCGCCGGACGCGTTCAGTATTGAGGCGCTACAACATCACCGACTCGGATACTCTGCACGACGCGATCGAGCGCGGCAGTGAGATGGAGCGCGTCACTGAGTACGTGAAGGGGAAAACCGCCGCAGGATAATTGCAAATTGATTGCAACCGGGCTGTCTGCTTTCCCTCTAAGTGGTTGGTAGCGCTACCGGGAATCGAAGTTGTGACTCATTGAATTTTGCTCATAAAAATGAGGAATTCTTACTGCTTTCGCACCTTCAACTTACAGCGGACAGAGAATCCCCGATTTTTTGAGCACTCCTTTTTTGCACAATTCATGGTGAAATTCAAGTTCGATTTCCAGGATTTTTTGGGACAAGCTGGGACAAGAAACTGGGGTTCGATACCTTAGCGCTACCTGCGCGTCTCGGAGTCCCTCGTTAGTCTGTCGAACCGCTGCGACGACGGAGCCACGCGTTAAGCTCCGGCGAACCCCAAAGGTAGGCTGCGCCCTCCTTGCGCTCTATTCGCAATATCTACGAGCTCTCCTAGGGCATGATCAGCAGCTAAGCCTATTTGTTCTTGATCAATTGGGCAGGGAGTTCGAAATATTACGGGCTAAAATACGCCAACGTGTCACGATGGGGGAGCTTGACGAGGCGTTCGAAAGGTCCGAAAGCACACATACATTCGAGGGTGAAGTTGTTTGGCAGTTGACGAGGAAAAAGGAAAGACAGGGCAGGTTGAGGCGCGCGGACTTGAGTATCTTACCTGACCAAATATTCGTACGAGCGAGCCTTCTCGCGAATCAGAGCGGGGAGGCGGACCTAACTTCGGAAACGGCGGAGGGCGCGAGCCCCACGAGTCAGCTACGGGCCTTGTCGCGTCGATCTTCAGGACAGCGTGGAGCAGCGCCTCGGCGCCGGGTCACGGGTTGACCCCAGATTTGTACCGACAAGTCGGCTGGTCTTTACTTGAGAAGCGATGTGGCGGTCGCTAGTTTCGCGTGAGTCAAGCGGAATTCGGCTCTTAGCTCCCCGTGGTTCAAAAGGGGTCTCCCGCAGCCGCCGCAAGCGAGTGATTCTATTGACCCAAATCTTCGGATCAAGATGGCCTACAGGGAATACCTTTTGACCCCTCGAAACTGATTCTCACTAGGGCAGCCCAATGCGGCGCACGAGTTTTTCAAATCGCGGATCGGATCGGATATTGTCCCACGTCGGGTCTACTCGGATAGTGGTCACAAAACCCGAACGCTCATCGATCGCCTTGCTGAGCCACGCAAGAGCCTGATTCTTGTCGCCAAGAAACGAGTAACCTGCGGCAACCCTAAAAGGATCGTAATTTCCAGCTGAAGAGTCTTGTCCAATCTGAATCATCGTTCGCAGCGCCGCTTGGAAACCCCCACGTTTGTAGCTCTCCCCTATTGTGCTTGCTTGTTGCGCCCTGCCTTCCAATTTAAATTGTTGCTGTAATGCTGCAACCGCTTCGCCATGCATCGATTTTGCGACGTACACGTGAAAGAGGTTAAAGTGGGCTATTGGGGAGTTCGGGCTGATCTCTAATGACTTTTGCCACTGTTCTAAGGACTTGTCGTAGTCTCGCTGAAAGTAATAGGTCACACCCAGTAGATTGATAGGGCCTATCGAGAGGGGGTCTAGTTCGTGGGCAAGTGCCAATTCTCGAACCGAATCATTAAATCTGCCGATTTGAGCTAAATAAGCTCCATAAGACATATGGGCTTCAGAGAGGTTGGGATTCAGTTCAATAGCACGCAGCCACTCTGGCAGAGCGGCTGCAAAGTTCCACGTGCTAGATAACGCGTCCCCGAAAGCCACATGGGCTTCGGCCAAAGTGTCATCCAGATCAATTGCTCGCTTTGCTGCCGCGATGGCCTTTGGGTTTGCCTCCTCGGCGGGTAAGTAGTGAAAAGCTCCCAGCAGCGAATATGTCCCCGCCAGTTCCGCATATGCCGCAGCAAAGGTCGAGTCTTTATCAATGGCCTGTTGGAAAAGGCTAATGGCATCCTTGAGGCTGTCTATCGTCATGTTATCCGCAGAGTGGCGGCCTCTGACGTACAGGGCGTAGGCTTCTGGATTCTGTGTTCCCTGCTTGAGCAATCTCTGCTGCTGTTCGCTGGACAGCCTGAGCCGGAGCTTTTCCGTGATTGTTCGCGCCAGTTCTGCCTGAAGCGGCAGGATGTCGGAGACTTTCCGGCGGTATTCCTCTCCCCAGACGTGGCTGTTGTCGCTCGCCCTAACCAGTTCCGCGCTCAAGAAGAGATTGTCGCCCTGCTCAACTAGCCTTCCCGTGAGCACACCTTTGACTCTGAGTTCTCGGCCGACGACTTGGGGATCAATTTCACGACCCTTGTAGTGGAAAACAGAAGTCCGCGACATCACCTTGAGATTGGGAACCTGCGAAAGACTATCGATGAGGCTATCGGTAATGCCATCACCGAGGAACTGTGCATTCTGATCGCTGCTGTTGGCGACGACTGGCAAGACTGCCACCGAATCAATGGGGCTGTCTTTGCCTGCGTGCTGGTTAGAATAAAAAACAGCCGCGCCGATCACCAACGCAACAAGCACACAAGAAACGGCTCCGCTGATGACAACCTTGCCGCGCCACCACGGTGTTTTCGTCGCCTCGGCGTCGGTACCACGGATCGTCGCAGTTTTCCTCGTTTCAGTATCCCGCTTCAGCCGCGCTAGATCGCTCCTCATCTCGGAGGCGTGCTGATAGCGCAGGTTTCTATCCTTTTCCAAAGCCTTTTCGATGATGTCTGCCAGCGTGGGGGGCGTATCGGGATTCAGCCGAACGGCTGACGCTGGCGCACGATTCAATATCGAATCAAACATTGCGCCTGTCGTGTCGCCGCGAAAGGGAAGCATGCCCGTACACATCTCGTACAGCACCGCCCCGAACGAGAACAGGTCGGTGCGGGCGTCGAGTTCCTTCCCTCGAACCTGTTCCGGCGACATATAGGCGACGGTTCCCAACGCACTGCCGGGACTGGTGAGATGTTCCTCAGACTCAATGGTCGCCGCACTTAGGGCAACGCTATCGGGCTTGAGAGTGACCTTAGCCAGTCCGAAATCGAGAATCTTCGCCTGACCTCGATTCGTGACGAAGATGTTCGCGGGCTTGATGTCTCGGTGAACGATGCCCTTCGCATGTGCGGCGTCGAGCGCATCGGCGATCTGGATTCCTAGATCGAGCACCGTTTCGATCTCCATCGGCTTGCCAGCGATCCGGTGGCGGAGCGTCTGGCCCTCCAGCAGTTCCATGGCGATGAAGGTTCGCCCATCGGCATCGTCGATCTCGTAAATGGTGCAGATGTTCGGGTGGTTCAAAGAGGACGCAGCCTTGGCTTCCCGCTGGAAGCGGCCGAGAGCTTGTGCATCGTGTGCGAGGGCGTCGGGAAGGAATTTCAGGGCGACGTGGCGACCGAGCTTCAGGTCTTCCGCCTCGTACACGACACCCATGCCGCCGCCGCCGATTTTGCTGAGGATGCGGTAATGGGACACCGTTTGCCCAACGGGTTGCGACGGAGTGGACACTGAGTAGACATGTTAGGTGGGGGCAAGGGGAAGGTCAACGATCCCAAGTCACTGCGGCAGCCCATCCGGCGCAGCAGGTCGGCGGCGCCGATCCTTGGGATAGGGCAAGAACTCGCGAAACTGATGTCGCTTGAGGGTCTTAATAAAGAAGAACCGCAAAGCGGCCACGCAGTTCACCGCAGTGCCGGGTGTTACCTTGCGCTCCTGGAGCAGGTAGGCTTGATAGCTTCGCAGCTGATTCGGCCCGAGCTGATCCGACGACTTGCCAAAATGGCGAGCGAACGCAGTCAAGTACTGCAAGTACTTGCGGGTGGTGATCTCAGAGTAGTTGCGACGTTGGAGTTCCTCCAGCATCATTTTTCGTAAGCGGGTCACAGGGAGTCTCCTTTCTCTGTGACCCACGCTACGTCAGCAGTGCCGAAAATCTTTGGGCTCACCCACGCGGTAGCGTCCGCCGCGCCAGCGGCTTAGTCCTGGTCGGCTAACCTTACCTAACTGGATTATGGAAGGGTTGCCCGTGACCCGCTCAGAGACACCTACGCGCACACCTCGTTGCCGCTGAGAAAAGCCTTTCGGACGGAGACAGAGTATTCTGGACACGCTCGCCTGCCGCAGGTGACGGATGAAATGGCGAATGGCAAGATCCTGGTCCTGGACCATGTACATCATCCTGTCCGTATAATACGGAGGCTGTAAAGCGGCCAACGGAGAAAGTCGTGAAGACATTATGAGGTGCCCACACCCATGAAGCGCTGCCTTCATTGCGCAGCTGAGCTTGTGGAAGATGCGCGCCTCTGTTCGAGTTGTGGCCGCCCCGCAAGCTCCGCATTGTTAGTTCCGACCCTTTCCTTTAATGAAGTATCCCCAGCCGCGCAAAATGTGGGCGGAAGAATCGACAACGTGGCGGGCCTGTCAGCATTGAACTTGTCCCCCGGATCGGTCCTGCTTGGGCGTTATCGAATTCTCAACATTCTTGGGCGCGGAGGGATGGGGCTGGTTTATCGTGCCGACGACTTGAAACTTGGACAGACGGTTGCGCTCAAGTTCCTGCCGACAGTGCAGGCGCATAACAAAGATGACCTCGATCGCTTTCTGGCAGAGGTGCGAATGGCACGCCAGGTCTCACACCCCAATGTTTGCCGTGTGTATGACATTGCCGAGTCGGAAGGCCACTACTTTCTCAGCATGGAGTATGTGGATGGAGAGGATTTAGCAGCCCTATTAGGGCGCATAGGACGGCTGCCTCCGGCAAAGGCGCTGGAGATTTCCCACGAGTTGTGCGCCGGGTTAGCGGCGGCGCATGCCCGACAGGTTGTGCATCGCGATCTGAAGCCCGCCAACATCATGATCGACGGGCGCGGTCACGCGCGCATCACCGATTTCGGTTTGGCGGTCGCGCCGGACGCTGCTAAGACCGGTGAACTGGCGGGCACCCCAGCCTACATGGCGCCTGAGTTGTTTGAAGGAAGGTCCGCCACGGCGCAGAGCGACATATATGCTCTCGGAATCGTGTTGTATGAACTATATACGGGGAAACATCCGTGGGACCGGCGACCGGCATCGGATTCACGGCGGAGACAGTTGCCCAACCCACCCTCTTCACCGTCACATCACGCCCCGGAAATCGATGCGGCGGTGGATCGGATTATTCTGCGATGCCTTGAGAAAGATCCGGGAAGTCGTCCCTCCTCAGTCTTGCAGGTAGCGGCTGCGTTACCGGGAGGCAATCCTTTGGCACTGGCGATCGCCGCGGGTGAGACTCCGTCTCCCGAAATGGTAGCCGCGGCGGGGGAGACGGGAGCGGTTGCTCCGGCGAAGGCGTGGATTTTGGTCGCGGGGGTGGCCGCGGCGTTACTAATCGTTGCCTTTTTGGCTCAACGTGGGATGCTCGTCAATCTCGTTCCGAGCAAGGACATTCAACAGCGTTACGACGACATTGAATAATGAGCGCAAATAGCTTCTTGCTCAAATCTTGCGTTGACAATTTGTTGACAAAAGGAGCAGATCAGAGCTGCGAGGTGCGTGAAACACGCATGAATACTGGTAGCGCTACCGGGAATCGAACCCGGGTTTGAAGATTGAGAATCTTCCGTCCTAACCCCTAGACGATAGCGCCATGAAGGCTGAGTGAAAATTATAACAAAGGCCTTTCGTTCCCTGAACGCCACCGGAGCAAGTGGTAGTGGTGCAGTTTGGATTCCTTTCCTGGAAGTGTCATCCTGAGCGGAGCCGTTTTTCCGGCGAAGCGAAGAGCCTGCCCCGAGCGAAGCCGAGGGGATCTCAGCCTTATCCGGCCTGGAGCTGAACTGCACCACTACCGAGCATGTGGTCTGCAACATTTCGGATCAGACTTCGCCACCGCTGCTTTGTTTCGATTTTCTCCGCGACCTTGGCGAATCCTTCGCGCACTCCGCGGTTAAGGGCTTACTCTTGAGATTAGAGCCCCACACATCCAGCGCAATCTCGGCTGTAGCCGCCCGGTGTCTTTCAAACCGACTGCCTACCAAAATTTCCGCAGGCTTGCCATTGCATTTTCCATCTGCAAACTTTTGCTTTCCACAGGGTCGAGCGGCATATACTGAGGATACTTTCGATCTCAAAATCCAGGGCAGCACACCGACGAGCAGGCGACGTCTATGTTGTTCATTCATCAACAAATCCAATCGTTTATGAATCTAGGAGCGTGTAAGGAGTACCCGACCATGGCGAAACCAAAATCCCCCAGAAAGGGCAGTTACGGCAGCGAGGCAGGCGCCCCTTCACCGGCCCCCATCGACCCGAACAGCACCAGTGGCACCACGATGGGCGTCCCGATGAAAGAAGCCGCACCGGCCATCGATCCTCCGGCCATCGAGGCCAAATCCATCGACACCAGAAAGACAAAAGCAGTAAACGGCAGAACCAAAGCCTCGCCAACCGCGAAGGCAGAAGCACGTTCCAATCTCGTCCCCATCAATATCGAGGACGAGATTCGCCAACTTGCTTACCTGTTCTCCGAGCGCCGCGGCTTTGCCCCAGGTCATGAGACCGAGGACTGGGTCAACGCCGAGCATGAGGTTCGTCAGCGCTACCACCAGCAACGCGCCTAAGACGAACCCGAAGTCGCTCCAAGTGGCTGGCGGTCGGCCCTCGACCGCCGCTGCCGGGCGGCAATCTGCCCTTTAATCGGGCAAAATCAGATTTTATCGGTGCGCTGCCCAGAATCCGTTCCCGTTCTTTCTCGCCTACGTCCAAAATAGTCTCCCTTTTCTTGTCTCTTCGGTTGCCTGTACCCCCGGTTTCTGAAAAAATACCTTCTGGTTCCCCCACATGGCATTTATCGGTAGTTGGGTCTTACTCCTCGCTTTGGGTCTGGCCGTCTATTGCTTCGCCGCCGGACTGCTCGCGCTCATCTTTCGTGGTGAAGGCAACTGGGAGCGCGTTGGCGAAACCGCGCGCCGCGCAGGTATCGTCGTCTTCGCGGCGGTCTTTCTTGCCGCCGTCGCGCTCGTGGTTGCGGCTTTCACCAACGACTTCTCCATCGCCTACATCTTTCACCACAGCAATCGCGATCTTCCCGGTCCCTATAAGTTTGCCGTACTGTGGTCCGGTCAGGAAGGTTCGCTGCTGTTCTGGTCCTTACTCCTCGCGGCCTACGGATTCGTCCTTCGCCTGCGC
Organism: uncultured Acidobacteriaceae bacterium; assembly: GCA_963739125.1. Classification (GTDB taxonomy): domain Bacteria; phylum Acidobacteriota; class Terriglobia; order Terriglobales; family Acidobacteriaceae; genus Sulfotelmatobacter. Next base: position 947,820 of record CAVTZD010000001.1, read on the forward strand.
TACAAGAAGGATCCGCGCCTGTTCGCCTACGCCTCGGTCATTCTGGCCGGTATTCAGATCTTCTTTTTATTGCTGGTGAACTTCCCCGCCAACCCTTTCGGCCTGCTCGACGGTCCCATGCGCGCCGACGGCAGCGGCCTCAACCCCCTGCTGCAATATCCCGAGATGGTCATCCATCCGCCGATGCTCTATCTCGGCTATGTCGGGTTCAGCATCCCCTTCGCGTTCGCGCTCGGCGCGCTGATCATGCGCTATCCCGGTGAAAAGTGGATTCACATCACCCGCCGCTGGACCATGGTCACCTGGGGATTTCTCACCTGCGGCATCTTTCTCGGCGCGCACTGGGCCTACGCCGTGCTGGGCTGGGGCGGATACTGGGGATGGGATCCCGTGGAAAACGCCTCGCTCATGCCCTGGCTCGCTGGCACCGCCTTCCTGCATTCCGTCATGATGCAGGAAAAGCGCGGCATGCTGAAAGTCTGGAACATGTGGCTGGTCTTCGCCACCTTCTGGCTCGCGATCCTCGGCACCTTCCTCACCCGCAGCGGCATCATCGCCTCGGTTCACGCTTTCGCCCAGTCTTCCATCGGAGCCTGGTTCTCCTGGTTCCTCGCCATTACTTTTGCGGTTTTCGTGTGCGCCTTCATCCTCAACAAAGACCACCTGAAGAGCGAGCACAAACTCGAGTCGCTGGTCTCGCGCGAGTCGAGCTTCCTGTTCAACAACCTGCTCTTCGTTCTCCTCTGCCTCGACGTTTTGTGGGGAACCTGGTTCCCCAAGATTTCGGAACTCGTGCAGGGCAACAAGGTCACCGTCGGCGCACCGTTCTATAACCGCGTCGCCATTCCGGTCGCGCTCTTACTCTTACTCCTCACCGCGGTCGGACCGCTGCTGGCCTGGCGCAAAACTTCGCTCGAAAGCTTGAAGCGCAATTTCCTCTGGCCCGCCGTCGGAGCTCTCGCCGTCGCTTTATTTGTAATGTTCACGCCTCAACGCTGGGGATCGATCTTCGGCCTCAAGCCCTGGCATGACATCAGCTATCTCTATTCCCTGATGACGATTTTTCTCTCCGCTCTGGTCGCCTTCACGGTGGCGTCCGAGTTCTATCGCGGCGGACGAGTCATTTCCGGGCACACCGGGCAGGGCATGTTCGCCTCCATGGTGCAACTGCTGCATCGCAACACGCGGCGCTATGGCGGCTACATCGTCCATGTCGGCGTGGTGGTCGCGATGATCGGATTCTCCGGCTCCGCCCTGAACCAGGAAAAAGAAATGGAGATGGGCTACGGCTCCAAGATGGACATCGGCAGCTACCAGCTGGTGTGCCGCTCCTACACCCAGGACGATAATCCAAACTACGGCAGCGAGTGGGCGCTGATCGACGTCTATGAAAACGGCCAGAAGATCGACACCATGACGCCGCAGCGCCTGTTCTTCAAGGCCAGCCAGCAGGCTTCGACCAAGCCCGATATCCGCTCCACCTTCAAGGAAGATCTCTACATCGTCTATGAAGGGCAGAACGACAAGGGCGTGCCTGTCATCAAGGCGCACGTCAATCCCATGGTGATCTGGATCTGGATCGGCGCCTGGATCATGGTCATGGGCACCGGCCTCGCCCTGATCGAAAGCGCCCCAGCTCCCGTGACGGTCCGAGTCGCCAAGTCGCAACTGGCAGAGAACATCGAACCAGTCGCAACCGGAGACTGATTTGGGGATTGATGGAATGTGGGGACAGCCGCCCTCGGCTGTCCAGCCGGGCTCAGCCCGGCGGTTGACGCATAAAGCATTATGCTGATGAAAAATAAAAACACGCGAGCAAACACCCTCCCCCGCCGCGCCCTTTCCTGCGCCCTGCTCACGCTCGCCGTCTTCCTGCTGGCCGGCGCTGGAGATCCCGCGACCCGTTTCACCGAAATCGGACATCAACTCATGTGCATCTGCGGATGCGGCGAGATCCTGCTCGAGTGCAATCACGTCGGCTGCCCTGACTCCGACGGCATGCGCAACGAACTCATGGCCGCCGTCACCCGCGGCGACAGCGACAGTCTGGTGCAGCAGTCTTTCGTGCAGAAATACGGCCCCACCGTCCTCGCCGCTCCCACCAAAACCGGCTTCAACCGCACCGCCTGGATCATGCCCGGCGTCGCGCTCGTCCTCGGCTTCGGTATCATCATCTTCGTAATTCGCTCCTGGAAGAATCGCCCCGAACCCGCCGTGGCCGGCGGCCTGCCCGCGATCAGTTCTGCCCAGCTCGACAAGTTCCGCGAACAGGCGCGCAAGGAAACCGACCTATGACCTTCGAACTGGCTCTCTGCCTCGTGTTCACCGCCACCGCGTTGATTTACATTTTCTATCTTCCGGGCAAGCTTTACCTCGGCCCCGAGAAGACGCGTGCCTCGTTTCTGCGCGAGCGCAAAGACGCCGTCTACGAGAATCTGCGCGACTTGAACTTCGAATACAAAGCCGGCAAAGTCCCCGACGCCGACTACCAGTCGCTGAAGACTTCCCTGCAAGACGAAGCCGCCACGCTGCTGGCCGAAATCGCCCGCCTCGACGAAAAAGCAGCCCTAGGCAAAGCCCGTCCATGAAAGGACTTCAAATTTTGCAACCCTCCATCATCCCGAGCACAGCGGGACCTCTTCAGCTTGTTATCCCGAGCGGAGCGCAACCTCTTGAGCCAAGCGCAGCGGAACCTCTTCACCCTGTCATCCTGAGCGCAGCGGGAAGTGCGCGAAGCGCAGTTCCCGCGAAGTCGAAAGCCCGCCCTGATCCTGTCGAAGGGGACCCCGTGCCTCCCTGCGGTGCCAACCGGCCTCGCAAGGAGTTCTCTCGCCACCGCTTCCTCGCCCCGGCCATCACTGTCACCACCCTCCTCTTCGCCTCCCTCGCCTCCGCTCAAACCCTGACCGGCAAAGTAACCGACGCCACCACCAACAAGCCCGCCGCCGGCGATGAGGTCGTCCTCCTCAGCCTCGGTCAGGGCATGCAAGAAGCCGGACGCACCAAAGCCGACGCCAAAGGCAATTTCAGCTTCAAGCTCGACGATGCCCAGGCCCCGCACCTGATCCGCGTCATCCATCAGGAAGTCACCTACCATCGCATGGCCCCTCCCGGCACCACTTCGGTCGATGTCGACGTTTATGACGTCGGCAAGAAAATTGACGGCATCGAGGTCGTCGCCGACATCATGCGCGTGCAGGCCGCTCAGGGACAACTCGACGTGATGCGCGCCTTCGCAGTGCAAAACAATTCCAAGCCCCCGCGCACCCAGATGAACGAACGCAACCTCGAGTTCTACGTTCCCGAAGGCTCGCAGATTCTGCAATCGGAAGCGACCACGCAAAACGGCAACCCGCTCAACACCGCGCCCGTCCCCGTCGACGATAAGAAGACGCGCTACGCCTTCCTGTTCCCGCTGCGCCCCGGCATCACCCAGTTCGAGGTCGAATACAAACTTCCTTACACCGGCAGCGCCAACATCGACCCGAAAAGCATTTACCCGCTGCAGCATTTCGTCGCCATCCTGCCCAAGTCGATGCAGTTCGCGGCCGCTTCCGGCGCCAGCTACCAGCCCATGAACGATCCTCAGCAGCCCGACGCCAACGTGCAGGTATCTTCCGGCGCGCACCCGGGGCAGACGCTAGCCTTCAAGATTTCCGGAGAAGGCACGCTCGAAGCGCGCAACGAAAATGCCGGCGCGCCCGGCGAAGCCGATTCCGGCCAGCAAGAGCCCGCGCAAAATGAAGGCCGCCCCGGCGGCGGCCTCGGTCCGCCCATTGACGCTCCTGACCCGCTGCAGAAATACCGCTGGTGGTTACTTGGCGGATTCGCCGCCGTTCTCCTGATCGGCGGAGTCTTCGTCGCTTCGCGCCAGCAAGCCGCAGCCCGCTCTGCCCGCAGCCTCATCAATAAGTCCGGGGGAATCGCTGTTGAATCCGGCTACGACGAAATCGAAATCCCCGCCCCAGCCACCGCCCGTCCCGGTCAAGTTCGCGCCGGCGCAGTTCGACCACAACCGCCAACTTCCATGCTGCTCGAAGGCCTGAAGGAAGAACTCTTTCAGCTGGAAGTCGAACACAAGAAGGGCCTGATCTCGCAGCAGGAATACGACCAAGCCAAATCCGCCTTAGACCAAACCTTGCAGCGCGCCCTGAAGCGCGAAGCCCAGAAAGCCTGAGTCACCTAGACCGATGTAAAACCGCCGGCGGCAGTTCGTAGCGCCGCCGTCCCGGCGGCTGTAGAGCGGGCGTCCCGCCTCCCCGCTAGCGCCCATCAGCGTTCAGAGCAAGTGCGCGACGCGGAGGCTCAGAAAAAGCTGACGAATGCCCGCCGCCCCGTGGAAGAGCGGCGCTTCAGCGCCGCGGAAGCCCCTAAAAACTCAAGGGGGCTTTAGCCCCCGGGGTCTCGTCCCCCGAAGCGACGAGATCCAGCTGGTTTTCCCCGCGTCCTCCGCGGCTCTTCTTAGCGCACTTCGCGGTCAAAGGCTGTTCCTCCTAAATTTCGCCGTTCCCCTGCAGCGGGTGGTGCTGCAGTTTAGGCCCCTCGCCGCAAGTTGTCATCCTGAGCGTAGCCGTTTTTCAGGCGGAGCGAAGGATCTCAGTCTCATCCGGCCCGGAGCGTGAGCCAAATTGCACCACCACTACGTCTCGCGTGTGGCCTCCAGCCTCGCCGTAGCCCTAGCCAGATCGACGCCGGCCTCAGCGCCCGAGGGCAGCTCCTTCGAGTGAATCCAGTTTAGTGCCCCACGATTCTCTCCGCGTCCTTCGCGGCTCTTCTTAGCGCTCTCCGCGGTTAAAGGCTTTTGCTCCGAAATTAGGACACCACCCTGTGACGTACAACCTTGACATCCACAGTCCCCATGACCGATCCTCGGCATGAAGCCGGGAGCGTGGCAAAGGCCCTAGGCCAATCGCTAACTCCATTGCTTTCAAGATTTTGCCCGTAACCTATTGCAGCCCTTGGATTATTTCTCAAAATCCCCGCAAAGTGATGATTCCAATAGATCGGGGGGAGGGGGGTATACCTCATTTTTCGCGACTCCTTCCTCAACGGCCGCAACTGCATCTCCCACTCAGGCGTAACATCTAATAGCCGTATTCAAGCGCCACAACCACTATGGGAAACGCATTCAAGACCGCATTCCTGCTGACCCTGATGACCCTGCTGCTCATGTTCATTGGCCGCTTCTTTGGCGGACAGAACGGCATGCTGCTCGCGCTCATCTTCGCCGCCGTGATGAACTTCGTCTCGTACTTTTACTCCGACAAGATCGCGCTGGCCATGTACCGAGCCCAGCCCGCCACGCGCGAGGAACTCCCGCGCGCTTACGCCGCCGTCGAGCGCCTCACCCAGAAAATCGGCATTCCCATGCCGAAGATTTACGTCATCCCGACCGAATCGCCGAATGCCTTCGCTACGGGCCGCAACCCGCAACACGCTTCGGTCGCCGTCACTCATGGGATTCTGGGTTTGCTCACTGACGAAGAACTCGAAGGCGTGCTGGCCCATGAACTCGGACACGTCAACAACCGCGACATCCTGATCAGTTCGGTCGTCGCCACGCTCGCCGGCGCCATCACCATGATCGCCAGCATGGGACGCTGGGCGATGATTTTCGGCGGCTTCGGCGGCCGCGACCGCGATGACCGCGGCGGAGGCATCGCCGCCCTGTTCATGCTGATCGTCGCGCCCATCGCCGCTACTCTGATTCAGCTCTGGGTTTCGCGCACGCGCGAGTATCAGGCCGACGCCACCGGAGCGCATTTCACCGGCAATCCTTACGCCCTGGCCAGCGCCTTGCAAAAACTCGACGCCTACTCCCGCCGCCTGCCCGTGCAGGCCAGCCCCTCGACGGCGCACCTGTTCATCATCCAGCCCTTGCTCGGAATCAATTTCGCTGGCCTGTTTTCGACCCATCCCCCCATCGCCAAGCGCATCGAACGGCTAACGGGACGTCCGGCGGAGTTTATGCAGTAAGACAGCTTCTAGCTTCTAGCTCCTAGCCAAGCGCTAACGGCGAGCCTTGGCGCGCCGACCTGCAAGATCTAAGCGAGACGGACCTTCTTCCGGTCGAATCCGAAAGACGAAGGAGTCGGGGTTTAGCCAGAGCTAGAAGCTAGAAGCTAGCAGCTGGAGTCTGGCAGCTACAAGCTCGATGACGTACGTAACTCCATCGCCCACAGCGGCAGATAGTAGAATCAATACAATGTCGCCCGAGACCGCCAGCGCCGTACCCCACAGAGCCGTATCGCAAAAGGCCGGAGAACTCGAAAAGGCCCTTCGCCGCGTGATTCGCGGTAACGATGACGTGGTTCGCCTCGCGCTGGTCAGCATCTTCGCCCGCGGACACCTGCTCATCGAAGGCGTTCCCGGGGTCGGCAAAACCACGCTCGGGCAAGCTCTCGCCCGCGCCATCGACTGCACATTTCAACGCGTGCAGTTTACGAGCGACATGCTGCCGTCCGACGTGCTCGGCATTTCGGTCTATTCGGCGATGGAGCAGCAATTTGAATTCAAGCGCGGCCCCGTCTTCACCAACGTCCTTCTCGCCGATGAAATCAACCGCACCACGCCGAAAACCCAGTCGGCGCTGCTTGAGGCCATGAACGAAGGCCAGGTCACCGTCGACGCTCACTCTTACGAACTGCCGCAGCCGTTTCTGGTGATTGCGACGCAGAATCCAGTGGAACATCACGGAACTTATCCTCTGCCGGAATCGCAGCTCGACCGTTTTCTGCTGCGCGTGCGCATGGGATACCCGGACCCTCAGGCCGAGCGCGAGATTCTGCGCTCCGAAGCCGGGGCTGCGCACCTCGAAGACCTTCGCCCCGTTCTCACCGGCGCTGACGTGGCCGAAATGCAGCATGCGGTCAAGCAGGTTCGCGTGGATGATTCGCTGGTCACCTATGCCCTCGAAATCGTCGACCGGACGCGCAAGTCGGAATTTCTCTCGCTCGGCGTTTCCCCGCGCGGATCGCAGGCGCTCTACCGCGCAGCGCAAGCCATGGCGTTTCTCGACGGCCGCAACTTCTGCACTCCGGAAGACTTCAAACCCCTGGTCGTTCCCGTCTTCGCCCACCGCGTGGTCGTAAACGGCCTTTACGCCTCGACCCTGAAAAAATCCGAGCAGTCGGACCAAGTGCTGAGAGAAATTATCGAGAATGTTGCCGTGCCGGTGTAAGGCAGTGGACCGTGGTTGCCCGTCCGTAAGCAACCCTTCTGTCAGCTTTCCTCTGTTTCCTCTGTGTCCTCTGTGGTTGAATTTTTCGAACTGCGAGCGACTATAATCCACGCGTCATGTCATTCCTGCGCTACCTGATGCTGCTTTCGCTTGTGGTCTGGATCGGCGGGCTGATCTTCTTTGCTTTCGTACTCGCACCCACCGTCTTCGCTCCCGGAGTTTTGCCCAGCACACACCTCGCCGGCAACGTCGTCGGGCGCGCGCTGAGCAAACTGCACTGGATCGGCATCATCTCTGCCGTCGTCTTCCTGATCAGTTCCCTGCTGTACTCCCGGCTTGTCGACGGCACGGCACACGTGTTCGCCATGCGTAACATTCTGATGTCCATGATGCTCGCGCTCACGCTCGTCTCCCAGTTCTGGATCATCCCGCGCATGGACGCGCTGCGTGCGCAGGTCAGCGACTTTGCCACTGTAGCGATCGACAATCCCACCCGCGTGCAGTTCGACGCCCTGCACGTGTGGTCAACGCGCGTTGAGGGCGCAGTGCTGCTGCTGGGATTGATCGTGATCTATTTGACGGCGAGCCTCTTCAGTCAGCGTTGAGTGGGGTCAACGAGCAAATGCCCAAACAGCACTTAACCGCAAAGCTCTCAAAGAGGATCCGCGAAGAACGCAAAGAAAGCCGCTAATGTGGGTTTTCTTAGCGTCCTTGGCGGATTTTCTTCGCGGCCTCCGCGGTTAGAGGCTTTCGTTCACTGACTCCGCGAAATCAGCTCTTTGTAGCGGAAGCAGTCCACGACGTGGTCGTTCACCATTCCGACGGCCTGCATGAAGGCATAGCAGATCGTGGTCCCAACGAACTTGAAGCCACGCTTCTTGAGATCTTTGCTCATGGCGTCGGATTCCGTAGTGCGCGCGGGAAGCTGTCGCAGCGACCTTCGTTTGTTCACTCGCGGCTCGCCGCCCACGAACCCCCAGACGTAGCGGTCGAAACTGCCGAACTCTTCCTGCGCGCGCAGGAATGCTTTTGCATTTTCTGCCGCGGATGCGATTTTCAGTTTATTGCGAACGATGCCCGGATCGCGCAGCAGTTGCTGCATCTTTCGGCGGTCGTAACGGGCCACACGCGCCGGATCGAATCCGTCAAAGGCTTTGCGGTAGTTTTCGCGCTTGTTGAGAATCGTGTTCCAGCTGAGACCCGCCTGCGCGCCTTCGAGAATCAGAAACTCGAAGAACGTGCGGTCGTCATGCACCGGCACGCCCCACTCTTCGTCGTGATAGCGCATGGCGAGTTCGTTGTTTGCCCACGCGCAGCGAACTCGACCGGAAGAATTTCTCACCACAGAAGAATTTCTCACCACAGAGGTCACAGAGGCTCACAGAGAAAACCGCGAATCTACTCCAGCGATTTCGGATCAGACTTGTTTACCGGCGACTTCGTATCGAGCAGCGAGATCAACTCCCGAGCGCTCGGCGGAATCCCCACCTTGCCTTCGCGGATAATTTCCTTTGCCGACAATCTTCTCCCGTAGAGTTTTTCATTGGCGCTGCCGTCGGAGCGCAGCGTTGAACCTTCGAGCGAGACTCCGGCGAACAGACCTTTGTTGCGGGAGTAGGAGAGAATCTCGGCATCCATAACCACGTCGGTTGCGCCTTCGGCGGTGCGTCCCTTGGGCCCAGCGGCAGCGGAAGCGTCCGCGCCGAGCTTCACTTTACTGTAGAGCAACGACTCGGCGCCTTTGGGATTCATCACCAGCAGCACAAAATCCGTAGCCTGACCGCCGAGCTGAAATCCGATGCTGACGCCTTCGAGCGCGTACAGCGCCGGAGCTCCCCATTTGCCCTTGTAGTGCGGGCCGCCGCGGCATACCATGACGCCACGACCGTAACTGCCGCCGATGCCGAACGCGCCTTTTTTCACCGACGGCAGAATGATCACGCACTCGGCTTTGTCGATCAGGTCCTGTGGAATGTCGTCGGGAATATTGAGAATCTCTTTCAAAACAGTTCCCGCATCTCTGACGCGCTCTTCTTCGTGTTCGTCATCCGCGCCAAACATGGACACCACCGACAGGAGTACGACGACAAAACAGGCTATAAATTTTCTCATCAAGGTCCCTCCACAACGATTCTAGAGAACATTTCGCTGAATTGCAGGCGCGTAATGTCGAGGCCGCATCCAATCGACAAACAGTCCGCCCGGCCCGCAGGCCAGCCACTGGCGGGCAACTGATAGAAACGGCATATCTTGCACTATGACCAAACGAGTGCTCCTTTTGTAACTTGGCACTTGGCGCGAAAGCCACCTAAAGTCAGTGAGATAGTGGCATCGGCCGAAGGACCAGTTTCGGCATCCGGCGTGCATCCAGTAGCTTGAAAGTGTCTTCTGGCCGCGGTTAGAAGGAAAAAATTGGATTCATTGGGCATGAAGTACACGAATGCCAGGTTCATGAAGGTTGCGATTCGGCTTCTGGCCTTGTGCCTGGCCGCAGCGGCCGTGGCCGGTCCGTTGCGGGCCCAATCCACGTACGCATCGGGTGCGCCCAGCATCGGCGCTTATGGCGTGAGTTCCGCCGCAGCCGCTTCCGAGGCTGCTTCCGATGATCCGCAGGGCGCGATGCTGACCATTCGCGCGCGCGTGAATGAAGTCAACGTGCTCTTCATTGCGACCGACAAGCGCGGCAAGTTCGTGCGCGACCTGAATCAGAACGATTTCAGCATTCTCGATGATCACAAACCGCCGCAGGCGATTGTGAACTTCCGGCGCGAGACCGATCTGCCCTTGCATCTTGGGTTGCTGATCGATGTAAGCGGCTCGGTCGACAGCCGCTTCGAATTCGAGCAGACCGCCGCAACCAGCTTCCTGCAGCACACGCTGCGCGCCGGCTTCGACAAAGCGTTCGTCGAGGGCTTCAACACGCACACGCAGATGGCACAGGATTTCACCGACAACGTCTCGCTGCTCTCGGCGAGCGTGCACCAACTGCGCGATGGCGGTGGAACGGCGCTCTATGACGCGGTCTACCACGCCTGCAAGGAAAAATTCCTGAAAGACCGGGCTGAAAGGCCGATGCGCAAGGCGATCATCATCGTCAGCGACGGCGAAGACAATCAAAGCGAGTTCTCGAAGGCGCAGGCGATTGAGATGGCGCAACGGGCCGAAGTCATCATCTATGCGATCTCGACCGATGACAGCGGACTGGTCATGCGCGGCGATCGCGTGCTGGAACAACTCGCCGACGCCACCGGCGGGCGCGCTTTCTTCCCTTTTAAGGTGAAAGACATCACGCACTCGTTCGCGGCAATTGAAGACGAACTGCGCAGCCAGTACGTGGTTTCTTACAAGCCTGCCGATTTTGACGCGGACGGGCGATACCGCTCGATCGAAATCTCTTCGCTCAAGAAAGACCTGCAGGTCCGGGCGCGCAAAGGCTACTTTGCGCCGCAGCAGTAGCGCCGCGCGTTTCCAGCTCTCAGTTTCGAGTCTCTCAACCCACTCAACTTTTCTCCCTTTCCCAGGTAAAGCTGTTATCGCAGAATGCAAAGCGCAGGCGCGTGGAAGCGTTTGCTCGGACGCGTTCGCTGTGTTACCGTCCCATTGATTTCAGGTACAGCCTTCACTTCGCGAGGAGACGCCCATGATTGGCATCATCTTCCTGGTAATTCTGGCGGTCATTGCCGTGGTGCTGATCGGCATGTACAACAGCCTGGTGCAGCTGCGCGTGCGCTGCGATTCAGCCTGGTCTGACATTGATGTACAGCTGAAGCGGCGGCATGACCTGATTCCCAATCTCGTGGAAACGGTGAAGGGCTACGCCACACACGAGAAGGGGACGTTTGAGAACATCGCGAAATTCCGCTCGCAGGCCATGCAGGCGACGACGCCGGCCGACAAAGCGGTGGCCGAAAATCAGCTGACCGGCGCGCTGAAGAGCCTGTTCGCCGTGGCCGAGAATTACCCTGAACTGAAGGCCTCGGAAGAATTCACGCAACTGCAAGGATCGCTCAGCCAGGTGGAAGACACGATTCAGAACTCGCGGCGATATTACAACGCGGTGGTCCGCGATCTGAACACGAAGATTCAGTCTTTTCCCACCAACATTATTGCCGGCATGTTCGGCTTCACGCAGCGGCAGTTTTTTGAAACCACCGACGCCGATCGCGAGCCGGTGCAGGTCAAGTTCTGAGAGATTGAGTCATTGAGATTGGGTAATTTTGCAATTGGGAAATTGTGTCATTGAAAATTCCTAGGCTCTGCCGTCACATCGTCTTTCACTCGATTCTTGTCTGCGCGTTGGCTTGCATCTTCGCGGTCGTGGCGCAGGCGAAATCCTGGCGCATCAGCGATTTTCAGGACACGATCACCATCGACAAGAGCGGTCGGGCCATCGTGACCGAGCGCATCACGCTGGCTTTTGAAGGCGAGTGGCATGGAATTCACCGGATGATTCCCATCGAATATCCGGGGCCGAACGGCACGAATTATGAACTCTATCTCGACGTCACCAGCGTCACTGACGGTGATGGCGGCAAGCTGAAGTACGAAACTTCGATTACGAACGCCGAGCGCGATCTGAAGATTTACATTCCCGATGCGGTCGACGCGACGCGCACGGTTGAAATCACCTACCGCGTAAGCAACGGCACGCGTTTCTTTGACAGCTACGATGAGTTTTACTGGAACGTGACGGGAAACGATTGGCCGGTGCCGATCGACCACGCCTCGGCTACTGTGCGTTTCCCCGACTCGGCTGCTGGTTCGCTGCGGGCGCAGGCCTTTACCGGAGTCTACGGATCGACGGAACATAACGCGACTGCCAAAGTCGACGGCGCCGAAGCGCAATTCGAAACCAGCAACTCGCTGCCCATGCGCGGCGGGCTGACGATTGACGTTTACATTCCGAAGGGCGTTCTCAGCGAGCCGGGCGCAATCACGCGATTTTTCTGGTTTATCGGCGGCAACCCGATCGTTTTTCTGCCGCTGGTCACACTCGTCGTGATGTTCGCGCTGTGGTGGTTCAAGGGACGCGATCCGGACCCAGGCATGTCGGTTGCGCCGATGTATGAACCGCCGGCGAATATTTCTCCGGCGGAGGCGGGTACGTTGCTCGACGATGCGATTCACCCGCGCGACATTACATCGACCATGGTCGATCTGGCGGTCCGGGGATATATCAAGATCGAAGAAACAGACGACAAGGGATTGCTGTTCACGCACAAAGATTACGTCTTCCATCTTCTGAAACCACAGGCGGAATGGACCGATCAGAGCCTGGATCCGCATGAGCGCGTGATGCTGGAGAACGTGTTCGCCGGCGGCAGCGAAACGCGGCTTTCCAGCCTGAAGAACCGGTTCTACACCGCCGTGCCGATTATCCGCGAAGACATTATGTCGAGTTTGCGAAACAAGGGCATCTATCTGCTCGACCCGGAGTCGGCGAATGGATACAGCGTTGGTGCAGCCATCGCGATCGTCGTGCCTTTTGGAGTTGCTGCGTACCTGGGCTGGGCGAATTTTTTCAATTCGATTCCGCTGCTCTTCGTCTGCGTTCCGGTCTCGATTTTGGTCTGGTGGTTGTTCGCCCGGGTGATGACGGCCAAGACGGTGAAAGGAGCGCGCACGCGGGTTGCGGTGCTGGGATTCCAGGAGTTCATGAATCGCGTAGACGGAGAGCGACTGAAATTGATGCCTCCAACCACATTCGAAAAATTTCTGCCCTATGCGATGGCTTTGGGCGTGGAGCATCACTGGGCGCAGGCTTTCGCCGGGATCGTGAAAGATCCGCCGGGCTGGTATGTGGGGCCGGGTGGGTATGTGCCGGGGATGGTTTTCAATCCACTTCTTTTTTCGAGTTCGATGAACAGCATGGCCACGGATATGCACCAGGTGTTCGTATCGGCGCCGCGGGCGAGTTCCACCGGTTCGGGGTTTGGCGGCGGCGGATTCGGCGGAGGCGGAGGCTTTTCGGGCGGAGGATTCGGTGGCGGCGGTGGCGGCGCATTCTAGAGGCAACCCAGCTTGCCGCGTCGCGAAGCTCTTAACCGCAAAGTTCGCTAAGAAAAGCCGCTAAGGACGCTGAGCAAATCAAGATCAAGATCAGGATCAAAAGAGCGATGGGGCCGCGAGAGATCGCGGCCCCTTTCTGTCCAGCTCGCTCAAAGGTTTACTGCCCGAAGATTTACTGCTCGCCGCCGTCGAAGCTGCTGCCCCACATGGCATTACTGCCCCACATGGCGTTGCTGCCCCACATCGCATTACTGCCCCACATGGCGTTACTACCCCACATGGCATTGCTGCCCCACATGGCGTTGTTGCCCCACAGAGCGCTGCTGCTCGACGAGGCAGCCGTCAAGGTCGATGAGCTGGCGCCCGTCACGAACTGCGAAGTGCCCCACACGGTGGCGTTTGACCACGTGGCGGAGGTATTCCACACGGATGAAGGGTTGTCTTTGAGATAGACGTTGCCGGAGGTCGGGTCAAACGTGGCCGTCGGCGACATGGCCGTACCTTTGGCCAGGTCCGTGTTGGTCATCGCGGCTTCAAGATCCACGTATCCGGCGCCGACGGTGAAGACGTCGTACTGATCGGTGTAGGTGATGCCGGTGGTGGGATCCGTAGTGCTGCTATAGGCGGGGAACGACTTGTATGCCGTCTTCATCAGGCGTGCCTTTACCTGATCAGGAGTCATACTCGGGCTTTTCTGCAGCAGGTCGGCCACGACTCCACTCACCACGCCGGTTGCCATGCTGGTGCCGCTCAGCGTGAAGTAGAGCGGCGACGAAGCGCTGGTTCCTCCGTTCACATAGTAGCTGTAAGGCACCTGGTTGCCGGGATACTCGTTGTAGAGCGTCGAATTCGGCGCCTCCAGCGAGGTGATCAGGTTGCCGGGAGCAACGATGTCAGGTTTCACGACCGCGTCCACCACCGTCGGACCTTTCGAGCTGTAGCTCGCGATAAGGTCATCGACGCGTGTGGGCGTTCCCATGGGCTTCATCGCGCCCACGGTAATGACATAAGGATCGTTGCCGGGCGAAGTGACCGTAGCGTAGCCATCGGTGGGCTGATAGCGTCCGTTGTTGCCCGCCGCCACAACCACGACAATGCCGGCCTTCCAGGCCTTCTCGACCGCCTGGCACAGTGGATCCAGGGTGTAAGTCTCGTAGACGGCGCGGCCCAGCGAAAGGTTGATCACGCGAATGTTGTAGCGTGATTTCAGAGAGATCGCCTGGTTGATTGCCGCGATCGCCAGACTGTCGGTTCCCTCGCCGTTCGCATCCAGTACGCGGAGGTTGATGATGCTCGCTCCGGGTGCGACGCCCTTGAACGTCTTGTTGTAGCGGGCGCCAGTGGAACTCAGGCCATCGCCAGCGATTATCCCGGCGATGTGAGTGCCGTGACCGTATTGGTCGCTGGGGCTCGAATTTCCCGACACGAAAGACTGTTGGTACACGACGCGCGGCAGCGGAAGAATCCCCTGATACAGATCAGGATGATTGCTCACGCCGCTGTCGATCAGCGCCACACCGATGCCTTGCCCGGTGTAGTTCGACTGCCAGGCAAACTCGGCATTCACCGCTCCGGTGGCGTTGTTCAGAGTGGGAGTCAGTGGCCGGTCCAGACTGATGTAGACCACGTTCGACTGGTTCGACAAGTTCTGGATGCCACCGCCGTCAAGCAGCGCGACCACGCCATTGACCAGCGGCAAATCTCCCAGGATGGTGCCGCCTAGTTTCAGAACGTCATTCACCAGGCAATCCACAAGGCCCAGCAAGCTGTTGCAATTCAATTGTGTTCCGGGTGCATACTGCACGATGACTTGTACCTGCTGGGCTGAGTTGTAGCCTCGCAGCTCCGGCGAAATCTTAGCGTCGTTGGCGTGTGCCAGCGTTACGGTGCCAAACAACAACAGAAGCACGCACGCGATTTTGTTCATATTCTCCCCACCTTCAAGCGCCCACAGGCGCGTAACCGCACCCCAAGTGACCTTGCTGGTTGCAGGTGGGGCACCAAACAGAGCACTTATTACCATTACTTATCAATGACTTCCGCGATTCCTAAAGAGGCTGGAGCGGACACTTTGTCCCACCCCACCGGGCGCGCGACAAGTTGTCCCAGAGGGATGCCCAAAAACAGCGACACGATAGTAATGAGGCGATCTCTGTTTTGGGCGGACAGAGGCCTGCAATTTGTTGAAAATTTAAATACTTCTCATGTCCTGGGCACGCTCAGTCGGCACTCGTGTGTTCATCGCCGGATTGGCGCTGGCGGCTGTCTCGAGCTTTGTCTGGTCCTGTGCTCACTGGCAATCGAGCGATCCGGTCAAGTTCGCCTGCTATCTGATCGCAGCGTTGCTGGCGTCATCGCTCAAGGTAACTCTGCCGGGCATTGACGGAACGCTTTCGGTCAACTTCCTGTTTACGCTGCTGGGAATTCTGGAACTCAGCCTGCCTGAGACGCTGCTGATTGTCCTGGCCTGCACCGTGGGCCAGGCCTACTGGAAGCCCGCGCGACAGGTGAAATTGGTGCACCTGGTTTTCAACTGGTCGCAGCTGACCGTTTCCAGCGCGATCGCCTACACCGTATACAAGCTGGTGGCGATTCACGTTCTTCACTCTACCGGACCACTGGCACTGCTGGCCGCGGCTATCGTGCACTTCGGCTGCAACACGGCGGCAATGTCGACCATCATCGGGCTGACCGAAGAGAAGCCAATCTCAAAAGTCTGGAACGACAGCTATTTGTGGTCGTTTCCTTACTACATGGTCGGAGCGGCGGCCGCGGGCCTGGTTCACTTTCTCAACGGGCACATCGGATGGCAATCGTCTTTGCTGGTGCTGCCGCCGATTTACCTGATGTACCGCTCCTATCGCCTCTATCTTGGCAAACTCGAGACTGAGAAGCGGCACGCCGAAAAACTCTCACTCCTGCATCTGCGAACCATCGAGGCGCTGGCGCTCGCGATTGAAGCCAAGGATCAAACTACGGGCGAACATCTGCAGCGCGTTCGCGTGTACGCCATGGAACTAGCGAAGGACCTGGGATTGAACGAGGACGAGACCGAAGCGCTGCAAGCTGCCTCGGTGCTGCACGACATTGGGAAGCTGGCGGTGCCGGAGCACATTATTTCCAAGCCGGGCAAACTGACGCCGGAAGAATTCGAGAAGATGAAGATTCATCCCATCGTGGGCGCGGAGATTCTGGAGCAGGTCGATTTTCCGTATCCGGTAGTGCCGATCGTTCGGGCTCATCACGAGAAATGGGATGGCAGCGGCTATCCCTACGGTCTGGCGGGCGAAGCGATTCCAATTGGGGCGCGCATTCTATCCGCGGTCGATTGTCTCGACGCGCTGGCTTCGGACCGGCAATATCGCAAGGCTTTGCCCCTTGATGAGGCCATGGCCAAGGTGGTCTCCGAGGCAGGCACCAGTTTCGATCCGAAAGTGGTTGCGATTCTTCATCGCCGTTATGTCGAACTGGAAAAGCTGGCGACCGAGCAGCCGCTGCAGGCTCCGCCGAAGCTTTCCACCGATATTAAAGTTGAGCGTGGTTCCGCGCCCGACGCGGGATTTGCCGAGTCTGCAGAGGTGCGGGCGAACGCTTGGGAGCCGGCAAAAGATTCTGCCGCGCTAATGGGACTGGCCCGCAAGCAAAGCCGGGAAATCCTTGAGCGCAGTCACGGAACAACTCTGGATATTGCCGACATCGCCGCGCTGCTTTCGGTGCGCTTGAAACACCTTATCCCGCACGACTCGCTGGCCATGTACGCGTTGCACGATGGCACGCTGGTTCCAGAATTTGTGACTGGAGAAAACTTTCGCCTGTTTTCATCACTGAGGATTCCGCTGGGCGAAGGGCTCTCGGGGTGGGTGGCGCAGAATCATAAATCGATCTTGAACGGCAATCCCTCGGTCGAGCCGGGATATCTGAACGATCCCACCAAATACAGCAAGCTGCGCTCGGCGCTGGCAGTACCGCTCGAAGGAACGGGAGTTGCGGCGGTGCTCGCGCTCTACCGGGCGGGCCAGGATGCTTTCACGACGGAAGATCTTCGCGTTGCCGAAGCGGTCGCCGAGGAGTTGGGGAGCGCCGTTGAGATCGCGTTGAAACCGAAAGCTTCCGCGACCAGCGCGGGCAGCCGGTAGTGCTGTTGTCGTTTCTCAGCGCTGCCGGCTGAAGTTGCCCCTCACTCCCAGCGGTCGAGTTCCTCCCGCGGAAGAGGGTCGAAGAACTCCGGACCAACCTTCAGCCTTCACTTGAGAGTGCCGAGTTCTCTTCTCTTGCCCGAACGTCGTCTGATCGCGACTAGCCGGACGAGAGGCTGCCCCTCGCCCGCGATGACTATCTGCTCTCCGCGGCATGCTTCTTCGATAAGCCGCGAAAGGCTCTCTGCGGCTTCGGATATGGTTACTATCTTCACCTTCGCTGTCGGAACCCGCTCACCCAGTGGTCAAGCGCAATTCGGCGACCATCTCCGGCATTAATACATCTTTACGTCGTGCGCGGGCGAATGCGCCCGCGGCCACACCAGCTTACTCGACCTCGCTCATTCGATTTCGAAGCTTACATACAACAGGCCTCCATCCCGTTCGACCTGCAGCGCGACTGCGTCTCCGCTCTTCAGCGCGGCCAGGCCAGTGCGCAGCGTGGCCAGCGAATCAACCGGCGCTCCGTTCATTTGATGGATCACGTCCCCGGCCTGCAGGCCTGTGTCGGGCAGGATCAAATCGGCGGCGCGCCCAACCACGAGCACGCCGGACGGGATGCGCAACGAACTCAGATGCGAACGTAAGTCGCTGGTGATATCCACCGCCAGCACTCCCAGGCGTGGAACCAGACTGTTCTCCGGGTTCACGTTGTCGAGCAGTTCGTCCATTTGATCGCGATGCTCAATCGCCGGAATGTAGAGCGTTCCACGATCCGTGCCGCGCAGAATCTGGAGCTTCACCACCTGATCGAGACGATGCAGATACAAAGCCGCCGAGAGCGAGGGCAGGGTGTCGATGCGGCGGCCATCGGCGGAGAGGATAATGTCCTGAATCTTCAAGCCGGCAGCAGCGGCCGGGCCGTCGGGCGTCACGTCGACGACCAAGACTCCCCAGTGTTGCGCAAGGTGGAGTCCGTCGGCCAGTTCAGGCGTGATGTCTTGCGCGACCGCGCCGATCTCAACCCGATGCACGTGCCCGTACTTGCGCAGGCTGTGATAGACAAAATCGACGACGCGCGCGGGAATGGCGAAGCCCAGGCCTTCACTGCCTCCGCCCTGCGACAAAATGAAGGTGTTGATGCCGAGAACCTCGCCGTTCATGTCGACCAGGGGGCCTCCGCTGTTGCCAGGATTGATCGGGGCGTCGGTCTGAAGGTAGGTGAGCGGCTTGTCGGGATCGGCCTGGCGCGCGACCGCGCTGAGCACGCCCATAGTGACTGAATTCTGCAGACCCTCGGGACTGCCGATAGCGAAGACGAGCTGCCCCACATGCGGGCGCCGTTGACTTAGAAGTGCAAGCGTCGGCAAGCCCGTTTCATCAATCTTGAGCAGGGCCAGGTCGGTTTCCTTGTGCTCGCCCAGCAGGCGCGCTTCAAGAATGCGGCGCTTGCCGATCGGCACATCTGCCGAATCTCCCATGGGCAGCGGCAGAGCGACGCGAATCCGCTGCGCGCCCTCAACGACGTGGGCGTTCGTCATGATATAGCCGCTCGAATCGACGATCACGCCCGAACCGACCGCGTGCTGACGAACGATGAGCGCCGTCTCCGATCGATCTTCTCCTTTAAGCGGCCCATATCCGGTAACCAGAATCTGCACCACCGCCGGGGACACTCTGGCGGCTAGGCTCTGCAACGCGCTGTTGAGTTGCTCCAGAGTCCGCGACGCGGATTGGGCGTCGTCTTGAGTCGAATTCGGCTTCGGCGTCTCTCCCAGGGCCTTGGTGCCGCCGGTCGCGGGTTTCGCCGGGTTCTGTGCCGCCAACCCGACAGGGACTAAGCACGCTGAAGCCAGAACGAGCGCGGCGATGCGAACGACGAAATGGGGCACCCGCGGCCGCCCGGGTTCAGGGAAAAAAAATGAGACCGACATGAATTCGCGCTCCTGAATGGGATCCCAGGAATGGGTTCCCTGAGATGGTTCCCTGAGAAGAGAAGCCTCAAATAAACGTAACACGGCGGAGCAGACTGAGGGTGCAAGGCCCCGTAGTGTCGCCGCAGGCGGCGGGACGCGGCAATCTAATCTTTCTTGCGCAATCGCCGATGATTCAAGCAGCAACCACTCGAGACTCTGACGGATGAAGGTTCTGTTTGCCGATGACGCCCCGGTTTCCCGCCAATTGGTCACGAACATCCTCGTGCGGCCGGGCATCGAGCTGGTCACAGTTTCGGATGGGGAAGAAGCATGGCAAGCATTGCAGAAGCCCGACCCTCCCCGTCTGCTGCTGCTCGACTGGATGATGCCGAAGATGGACGGCATTGAACTGTGCCAGAAAATTCGGGGCAGCGATTGGCCACGGTATACCTACATCATTCTTCTGACCGGGCGCACGCAGCCCGCCGACGTAGTGGCCGCGGTCGATTCCGGGATCGACGATTTTCTGGGCAAGCCCTTCGCGCACGACGACCTGCTGGCTCGCATTCGCATCGGCGAACGCGCGTTGCAGAAGGAAGACCGGCTGAGTCAGATCGCCCAGGCCTGGCGGGACATGCTGGAAAAGATTCCCGTGGGAGTCATCGGTTTACGAGCCAACGGGGCGATTCAACGCAGTAACAAGGCGTTTCTGAAGATGCTCGGCTACGCCAATCCAAAAGATCTGTTGAATCGGAAACTCGACGATTTGCTGAGTCCCGGCCAGCTCAATTCCAAGGGCTTCATTCAGATCATCCGCACCGCCGGCTCGACTGACCCTGTGGAAGTAACGATGCTGGCTCGGGATAAATCGCCGGTTGAGGTGCTGCTCTGGGGCCGGTTGGTCTACATCCCCACCGGGCAAATGTTCCAGATCATCGTCTCTCCCCGCGGCACGCCGCGGCGGGCAAAGAAAAAGAAGAAAGGTGATCCTTCCTAGCTGTTCAGCATAGCTTTCAGCTATGCCGACCGCGCGTGGCTCCGCTGCCACGCAAAAATATACCCGGCCGGGTGTGGGGGGAACCTAGGTTCTACCCTTAACTAACTCGTTATCAGGCTTCTATCCGGATAGCATCCATGATATAACCGCCCCTAAGCATAAAAGCGGGTTGGACCCGCCAGGAGCTTGGTTTGACGACGTCGGCCTCATTCGCAGACCACAGACTGACCGCAGGCCAGCATAGAGGAGGTACCGTGGGCGAAGAAGCACGGACTGGAAAACGGTTTCCGCTGGAACTGCCGATAAAGATTCATAAGGGCGAGACCGGCGGCGACTCCAAGGGAGTAACCGGAAATCTCAGCGCGGCCGGAGTGTACATCAAGGCCGACGCATCGATGGAGATCGGTTCGCCCGTGGAATTTGAAATCACTCTGCCGCCGGAAATGACGGGCGGCCAGGAGAACGTGACCATCCAGTGCAAAGGGCGGGTGGTGCGCGCCGACGAAACCGGCAGCGGCGGCGAAGGCCGCGGTGTTGCCTGCGTGATCGACTCATACGAGTTCGTTCGGAACTCATAGCATTCTGGGAGCGCTGACAAATGCTCAAACTGATTCTGGCCGATAACCAGGCGATCTTCCGGGCGGGCATCGCCAAAGTGCTCGCCGTGGAAGATGAGATGCGCATTGTGGCCCAGGCTCAAACGCCTGAACAGATGTTCATGGCACTGGACAAGTTCAGGGCCGCGGTGCTGGTGGTAGCGGCGGGATTCCACAACGATTTTGCCGCGATCGTGGCGGCAGCAACCAAGGCCAAAACCCGCGTGATTGTGCTGGCCGATACGGGCGAGAGCGCTCAGCGCCAGATGTCGAACGGGGCCCATGGAGTGGTCTATCGCAACGTGACCAGCGCGGCGCTGGTCGACTGCGTGCGCAAGGTGGCCCGCGGCGAAACCTGGGTGCAGGATGTTGCCGTGCCCAGCGAACTCACCGAAAACGATATGGTCGGATTGCGGGTTCGCGACCGGCTCACCGCCAAAGAACTCCGCATCGTGGCGCTGATTGTGCAGGGCTACAAGAATAAAGAGATCGCCTCGCAGCTCGGCACCACCGAGCAGGTCATCAAGAATTATCTGCGCAATGTGTACGACAAGATCGGGGTCTCAGACCGGCTGGAACTTGCGCTGTTCACCATCCACCATCGCATTCTGAATGAAGCCGCGGCCGCTACTGCTTCGGGCGCGGTGCCGCAACCACCAGCGGGCGTCTCGCCGTAGGTTGAATTTCGTCTTCACGAACAGGCCGCCTGCGGGCGGCCTGTTTGTTTGATCGTGGAACGCACGCACACTTCTAGCAAATGTCATCCTGAGGACGGCGCCAAGCCGCCCGAGGGACCTTACGACAATCGGCCAGTGGCGATGCAGTCGAAAAAGCGCCTGCACTCTGCCGGCATCTTCGCGGCTCCGATCCACTCCATCGGCGGCTTCGGTTCACGTAAGCCCCTTCGCGCCGGCTTTGCCGGCCTTCAGGATGACAACGATGCTTTACGCTGACGCCGGACAACTCGATCTTGGAATCTCCTCGCCCACCCTCTGCATCTACCTCACATGGAATTCCGACAGCTTGGCAAATCTGGTCTGAAAGTCCCGGTGCTGAGTTTTGGCACGGGAACATTTGGCGGCGGCAACGAGTTCTTCAAGGCCTGGGGTGCGAGCGATGTGGCGGAGGCAACCCGGCTTGTCGATATCTGCCTCGATGCGGGAGTAAATCTCTTCGACACCGCGGATGTTTATTCTGACGGACTATCCGAAACTATTCTTGGGAAAGCCGTCGCCGGACGCCGCGAGAAGGTTCTGATCTCGACCAAGGCCACGTTCAAGATGGGACCGGGGCCAAACGATCTGGGATCGTCACGACATCATTTGATTCCGGCCTGTGAAGCGAGCCTGAAAAGGCTCGGCACCGACTACATCGATATCTATCATCTCCACGGTTTTGACGCGCTCACTCCAGTGGAAGAAGTTCTGAGCACGCTGGACAATCTCGTGACCAGCGGAAAAGTCCGTTACATCGCGTGCTCGAATTTCTCCGGATGGCACTTGATGAAGTCGCTTGCGGCGTCGGATCGGTACGGATGGGCGCGGTATGTGGGCCATCAGGTTTATTACTCGCTGATCGGCCGCGAGTATGAGTGGGAACTGATGCCGCTCGGCCTCGATCAAGGTGTCGGCGCGCTGATTTGGAGTCCGCTGGGCTGGGGTCGGCTCACCGGGAAGATTCGCCGCGGCCATCCGCTGCCCGCAGAGAGCCGGCTGCACAAGACTGCTGAGCAGGGTCCGCCTGTGGCAGACGAATATCTCTACAAGGTTGTCGATGCGCTCGACGAAGTTGCCCGGGAAACGGGAAAGACTGTGCCGCAGGTCGCGCTCAACTGGCTGATCCAGCGGCCGACTGTGTCGACTGTGATCATGGGAGCGCGGAACGAACAACAACTGCGGCAGAATCTTGAGTCGGGAGGATGGAATCTGTCGGCGGGGCAGGTTGCGAAGCTCGACCGCGCCAGCGATGTGGCGCCGATTTATCCCTACTGGCATCAGCGGCAGTTCACGGAGCGCAACCCGCTGCCGACAGGCGTCGACAAATGAAATGTGGAGCGGGCGCTCTTGCCCGCTCGCTCTTTGCCGCCGCAAGCAAGCGGGCAGGAGTGCCCGCTCCACACAAGCCAATGCTAAAGAGATCAGCCGAGTTTCTCTCCCACCGACTTTGCCTGCGTGAACAGGTAGAGATAATCCGGGCCGCCGGATTTCGAATCGGTGCCCGACATGTTGAAGCCGCCGAAGGGATGCGCGCCCACCATCGCGCCGGTGCACTTGCGGTTGATGTACAGGTTGCCGACGTGGAATTCCTGGATGGCGCGGTCGATCTTGTCGCGTGACTTGGTGTAGACGGCGCCGGTCAGGCCGAATTCGGTGTCATTGGCAATTTCGAGCGCGTGGTCGAAGCCGCGGGCCTTAATCACGACCAGCACCGGGCCGAAAATTTCTTCCTGCTCGAGTTTTGATTTCGGCGGAATGTCGGCTATCACGGTCGGCTGAATGAAATAGCCTTCGCCGGGAGCACGCTCGCCGCCGGTGATGAGGCGTCCGTCTTTTTTGCCTTGCTCGATGTAGCCGAGAATCGTCTTCATCGAACCTTCGTTGATGACCGCGCCCATGGCAGCGTTCTCGGCGACATCGCCGATCTCGATTTTCTCCACACGCGCTTTCAGCTGTTCCAGAAACTTGTCGTAGACGCGTTCGTCGACGATGGCGCGCGAGCAGGCCGAACATTTCTGTCCCTGAAACCCAAAGGCGGCTTGCGCTACGCCTTCGACCGCGGAATCGACGTCAGCATCGGCGTCAACAATGATCGCGTCTTTGCCGCCCATTTCGAGGATAGTGCGCTTGATCCAGATCTGTCCCGGAGCTTGCGTCGCCGCGACTTTGTTGATGTGCAGTCCAACTTCGCGCGAACCGGTGAAGGCGATATAGCGCGTCTTGGGATGCGCGACAACCGCGTCGCCGAAACTGGCTCCAGCGCCGGGGCAGAAATTTACCACGCCCTCAGGCACGCCGGCCTCTTCGAGTAGTTCCATGAATTTTGCGGCGATGGTCGGTGAATCGCTCGACGGCTTGAGGATCACAGTGTTGCCGCTGACGATGGACGCGACGGTCATGCCGGCCATGATGGCGCAGGGAAAATTCCACGGCGGAATCACCGCGCCTACGCCTAGCGGAATGTAGAGGAGCGAGTCGCGCTCTCCGGGCAGCTGGATCGGAGTTTGCGCCTTTGCGAAGCGCAGCGCCTCGCGCCCGTAAAGCTCGCAGAAGTCAATGGTCTCGGAAATATCGGCGTCGGCCTCGGCCCAGTTCTTGCTGACTTCAAAAACCAGCCACGCCATAAATTCCATCTTGCGCTGGCGCATCAGGTCGCCGACGCGGAAGACCAGCCCGGCCCGCTCTTCGACCGTTGTGCGGCTCCAGCTTTCGAAAGCTTCGAGCGCAGCCTTCATGGCCGGTTCCACGTGCTCCCTGCCAGCCTTCTGGTGGATGCCGACAATCTCCGATGGCTTCGAAGGATTCAGCGACTTGATCTTTTCCGCGGTCTTGACGCGCTTACCGCCGATGACCAGGTCATATTCGTGGCCCAGCTGGCTGCGCACTTTCGCGATGGCCGAGCGCATGCGGCGCGCGTTGTCTTCGTGGCGGAAATCGAAAAACGGCTCGGTGACGAACGGACCGGAATGCAGGGCCGTACGCGCCGGTCGGACGGGGGGTTCAAGTATTGCCATGGGAGAAGTTTCCTTTCAAGAGCCGGGAGATGATCGGTTAAGGATTGCTTCCCAATTTTACACCGCGTTCGAGTGGGCGCATGCGATCGGAACGACGGGAGGACATGGCGCACAATTTTTTTATCATATGCGGTCAAGATCATGGTTCTAAACGACTTGGCAGCCTCGGATCGGGGATAATCCAGCCAAAATATTGAAACGAAGAGAGTTACGGGCAAAATATTACGGGGCAAAGAGTTAGCGGCGCTCGAGTCTTCGCGGCGAAGACGGATTGGTTGGTTGGCAGATGCTCCGCGCATAGTGCCGATTCTGTACTTTTCGTTTTCCTCAGTAAAGGTTGTTCGTCACAGGGAACGCCTGTGGAAGGCTGTGGAAAAAATAGGGCCTGCGGTTGGTGGTTTCGAATAAGGAGCTTGCGCTTCAATCGGCACGGGTGCCCACCTGTCGAAAGGTGCGACAGGTGGGCAGCCGACTTGGCCCCAGGGTGCGTGGAAAACAATTCGGATGGGCCAGCCCCCGGAGGCGTCGGTGCGGGCCGCAGTTCGAGCGATCGCTGCTACTCGGCTTCGTTCCATACATACAAGAACTGGGAGTCGCTGGCCGTGGCGACACTGCGCGCGCCCTTGTGGGTGGCCCGATTCAAGGCGGACCGCACTTTTTCTTTGCCCTCGGCCAGACCCGCGAGCGGCACCTTGAGCGCGCTGCCCGCCGGCAATTGGTCAAGATCGGAAAGAATTTTCGTGACCACCTGCTTGTGCTTGCCGTTGCGGCCTTGGGGAACGTCCAGCTGGGCCATGGTTTTGAAGTTCATTGGGGTTTTATTGCTCCGGTCCGACATCGCTTTCTCCGTGGGCAACATATCATTAAACGAACGTAAAATAATCGTAACATGTCGTAACGGGGTCTGCAAGTACAAACACGACTCACAAAACGACGATTCCACTCCGCGCCGCTCGACAAATTTCCGTTATTCAAAAGGCGGGCACGTCGCGTTAAATGACTGGTTTTTCGGCCGCTAATTGCGAGAATTCGCCGCGCAAAAGATATGACCCGTACGCAACTGAGCCTGTTAGCGTTTGGATGATGAGGGATCAAGACGCCATGCGAAAGTCAGAATTGCACTTCGAGCGGATCCCGGTACAACAAGTGAAGCGCAAGGTGAACGATATTGTTATCAGCCGCCCGCTGAACCCGGATCCCGGATTGCAAATTCAGAGCCGTTCCAAATCCATCCTTCATTGCAACATTTGTCGCAGGCCGGTCCCGGTTGAAACGGCCAAGGCCGACGGCTACGGGCAGGCGATTCACGAGGAGTGCTACATACTCAGCGTGACGCAAAAATCGATCGCTTCGCGGATGCGCCGCGCACAGCCCTCAAGCTGACCGCCGAATCGCTCAAGACGAACAACCCAGCTCCATGCCTCCAGTCCTTAATTGGAGCCTGGTTCCGCGCCAACCATCATCCTCTCGATCTTCATTCCCGCAGCCGCAGCCGCGCGCTTCCGTTTCTCCAGCATCATCTTTCGTGGCATCATCTCATTCCCGCGCCGCTTCTGACCGGTCAATTCCGTCAGACCGTCAATTCTGCTTGACCGGTTCCAGATGCGCGGTGAAGTGGCGCAGGAAGGGGGCTTCGTAGGTCAAACGCAGGCCGGGGATTTTCTCACGGTGTTTCCAGACTTCCAGGATTATCTCGACCACATAGTCGATGTGGCTTTGGGTGTAGACGCGGCGCGGGATGGCCAGGCGGACCAGGTCCATCTGGGCTGCTGCCGCGAACATCAGAGTGCCGATTTCAACGCTGCGGATTCCGCCTTCGAGATAGAGTTCGGCAGCGAGGGCTACGCCGGGAAACTGATCTGGAGGAATGTGTGGGAGGAAGGCGCGGGCGTCGAGATAGATGGCGTGTCCTCCGGGCGGCTGGACGATGGGCACTCCCTGGGACGCGATGTGATTGCCGAGATAGGCGGTCGAGGTGATGCGATAGCGGAGATAGTCTTCGTCGAGAGCTTCCTGCAAGCCGACGGCGATGGCTTCGAGATCGCGTCCGGCAAGGCCGCCGTAGGTGGGATAGCCCTCGGTAAGAATCAGCAGATCTTTTTCCTGCTGAGCGAGCAGGTCGTCGTTGGTGCAGAGGAAGCCGCCGATGTTGGCCATGCCGTCTTTCTTGGCCGACATGGTGCAACCGTCGCCCAGGCGGAACATTTCCTGAGCAATCTCTTTTGGCGTTTTATTTTCGTATCCTGGTTCGCGGAGTTTGATGAACCAGGCATTTTCGGCGAAGCGGCAGGCATCGAAATAGAGCGGGATTTTGTGGCGCTTGCAGATGGCGCTGACCTGGCGGACGTTTTCCATGGAGACGGGCTGGCCTCCGCCGGAGTTGTTGGTGACGGTGAGCATGACTAACGGAATATGTTCGCGGCCGACGCGGGCGATCAGGGCTTCCAGCGCGGCGACATCCATATTGCCCTTGAAGGGATGCGTCGAGGCGGGGTGCTTGCCTTCTTCGATGACCAGATCGACGGCTTCGGCGCCGACGAATTCGACGTTGGCGCGCGTGGTGTCGAAGTGGGTGTTGTTGGGAACGACGTCACCTTTCTTGCAGGTCACGCCGAAGAGGATGCGTTCGGCGGCGCGTCCCTGATGCGTGGGGATGACGTGGCGGTATCCGAAAATTTCCTGGATGGAGTTTTTGAAGCGGGTGAAGCTGCGGCTGCCGGCGTAGCTTTCGTCGCCTTCCATGATCGCGGCCCACTGGTGCGTGGACATGGCGCCGGTGCCGGAATCGGTGAGCAGGTCGATCAGGACATCGTCGGCGGGCAACAGGAACAGGTTGTAGTGCGCGGCGTGGAGCAGTTGCTCGCGCTGGGAGCGGGTTGTCCAGCGCAGGGGTTCGACGCTCTTGATGCGGAAGGGTTCGATGATGGTTTTGACGGGCACGGGCACATCCTTAAGGGTTTTGAAAAATAAAAGCCACTCATAATACGCCAGCGCGGACGAGCTGGCTGCGATGGCCGAACTCGCTCGATAGACAATCACTTCGATGGAGGTCAGGGCAGGTTTAGGCGCCTGTCCCCAATGTGCTTTTCCCTGTCATTCTCTTCCTGCCTCTTGATTGCAGGTGATAGACTCGAACGTTTTCGCAAAGGTTCAAGACAAATGGAAATTCAGCGTGTGGGCGTGATCGGCGCGGGGACGATGGGCAACGGGATTGCCCATGTGTTCGCGCGCGGCGGATTCGGCGTTTTGCTGTGCGACCTGGAGCAGCGGTTTCTGGACCGCGCGCGCGAAACCATCGGCAAGAATCTGGAGCGCGAAGCGGCGAAGGGAAAGATTACGGCGGAAGACAAGGTTGCGGCCTTGAAGCGTATCCATACGGTTACGGATTATGCGAAACTTTCCGGTTACACATTTGTCATTGAGGCGGCGACGGAGAAGTTCGAGATCAAGGCGGAAATTTTCCGTCAACTCGACCGCGTCACAGCGCCGGAGGCGATTCTCGCCTCGAATACGTCTTCCATTTCGATTACGAAGCTTGCGGCGGTCACCAAGAGGCCGGAGAAAGTCATCGGCATGCATTTCTTCAATCCCGTGCCGGTGATGAAACTGGTGGAAGTGATCCGCGGGCTCGCCACTTCGCAGGAGACGTTTTCGGAAACTCGCAACCTGGCTTTGAGACTCGAAAAGACTCCGGTCGAGGTGAACGACGCGCCCGGCTTCGTTTCGAACCGCGTGTTGATGCCGCTGCTGAACGAGGCCATGTTCGCCGTGATGGAAGGCGTGGCCACGGCGGAGGCGGTCGACGAAGTGTTCAAACTGGGGATGGCGCATCCCATGGGCCCGCTGACGCTGGCCGATTTTATTGGGCTCGACGTTTGCCTCGACATCATGCGGGTGCTGCACTCTGGCCTGGGCGATCCGAAATACCGGCCCTGCCCGCTGCTGGTCAAAATGGTGGACGCGGGCTGGCTGGGGCGCAAGAGCGGGCGAGGGTTTTACCGGTATTAAGGACACCGGGGCTGAAGCCCGCAGGATTTCGGTGGAGGTTTACGCGGCGCTGAAGCGCCGCTCTTCCACGTTACCGCATGCACGTTACCGCATGCACGTTGCTGCATGCATTCGTCGCCGAACCGAATGACCACGAAGCCAATCTCGACGGGCGTGAGGCACGACGGCCTGTTCTACCTGCTGGGCGCGCTTTGCGGCATTGGCACGGGCTGGGCTGACGTTGCGCTCAACGATTTACTGGTCACGGCATTGCTGGTGGTGGCCTCGTGCATGCTGCTGGGAGTGTTGCGGCCGCGCTGGCCGTGGCGCTGGGTGCTCGTGGTTGGAATCTTTGTTCCCCTGACGGAGCAGGCGGCTTACGTGGTTCTCACGATGAAGCCGACGCAGGCGCAAATCTACGAATCGTTTCTGGTGTTCCTGCCTGGCATCGCGGGCGCTTATGGCGGTTCCGTCATCAGGAATGTGGCGGATAATCTGCGGCAGGGAAAATAGTTCCATCCGCCGTTGTTGCCTGACAGCCCTCCGTTTGCGGCACGGCTGCGAAACGAATCCATCGGCTGTTACTTCCGTCGGCGCCGTCCCTAAAGTCTTTTGCGAATCTGCCGATGAATCTTGCTCCGGGGAGGTTTCCTGACTCATGAAAACTGCGAAATTTGGCCTGCTGGTTGTGACGCTTGTCTTAGCCGGTTGTAATTCCACGCCCACGATGAAGGTCACTCAGAGCGCGGTTCGCTCCTACAATGGCACAGCATCGGTGGGAGATTTCTTAACCATCTCGATTGACGCGTCCACGCGAACCATTACTTACAAGAACTTCACCAACGGAGAGACGGGAACCGTTCCCTACACCGTAAACGCCGACGGAACTTATGCCATCACCGATCCCAAAGGCAACCTGCTGGCCGGCTATGAGGTGCCGGGGTTCGTACTCATGGTTGAAGCCGCCAACGCCGGCCCTGACCGCAACACGCCGGCGCTGATTACCGCGGTCGAGAACGCGCCCGCTTCGATCACCACCTTTGCCGGGCAGGCCTTCAACTATCTCCAGTTTCGGACTGCGGCCGGGGGAATGGAGATGGGCACGATTTCCATCGACGGGCAGGGAAACATTCAGCATGACGGATACTCGCCTTTCGGCGCCTTCAGCCAGCATCTTTTCAGCGGCGGCAGTTTTTCCGCCACCAACATTCAAGAAGACGCTTCGGGAGATTTTTTCACGCTCAGCGAGACCAGCGGCACTGACTATGTCTTCGGCACGCAGAACGGATTTTTCGTGGTCGACACGGGCAGCGGCACGATCCTTGGCCTGCCCAAGGCGGTAACGAAGAGTTTCGACGCTTCCGACGCGGGAACTTACACCGCCATTTTCTACGAGAAAACTGGAGCGCAGACCGGACAGGGCAACGTAGAAACCGGCACACCGTCGGAAGGCAAGGCGACCTTGACGATCAGCGCGAGCGGAGCGATGACGATCACCGACAGCCAGAACAATACGCTGTCCACCGGAACGCTCGCGGCGGTTGCCGATACGTCTTATCTCTACGACGGCACCGTGAACACGCTCTCCGACCCATGTTACGGCATGTTTACCTTTCGCATGACGACGGGAGGCGTGCAGCAGGATATTTTCGCCTCGTTCCAGGGAAACGCGGTCGTCTTTTCGAGCTTCCAGACAGCGCTGCCAATCGCGGGCTACGCGCCGTATACGTACTACTATGGGGTTGGGTTGAAGTAGGGACCCGACTTCCGGCTCTCGGACCTTTGACCTCCGACCGTGGACGACACACACTGCAGACATTGCCTCGACCTCTGAAGGGGGAATTGAGGTCTGCGGTGTGAGGTCTGAGGTCTGAGGATCGAGGTTTGAGGTTTCGAGGTCCGGGGTCTGCTCGGTGAGCTAGCCACAAAAGTTACTCGCGATTCCACAGGATGCGGGCGTATGCTGCCACTATGTGCGTGACCGTCACCATGCTGGCCAGCGGGAGCCGGGGCAACTGCGCGGTTGTGGCCAGCGCGTCGACCAGGATTCTGGTGGATGCGGGTATATCGTGCCGGGAGATTTTCAAGCGCATGAAGGCGCTGGGCGCCGGCGTGGAAAACGATCCGCGGTCGCTCTCGGCAATTCTGATCACGCACGAGCATTCCGACCACATTTATGGTTTAGCCACGCTGGCGAAGAAACTGCGCATCCCGGTTTTTATGACCGGAGCGACGCACCAGGCGTGGGCGCGGGCGTTGCGCAACCAAAACGGTGAGCGCCCAAAGATCGAGAGGCTCGAGCGTTTCGAATCCGGGCACGGCTTTCAGGTGGGCGACATTGCGGTGCGGCCTTTCACTATTCCGCATGACGCCGCCGATCCGGTCGGGTTCACGTTCCGCGCGGAAGGCATCAAGGTCGGCATTGCCACCGATCTGGGATATTTGCCGGCCAGCGTGCGCGACCACCTGCGCGGTTGCGATGTGCTGGTGATGGAATCGAATCACGACCTGGAAATGCTGCGGGTGGGGCCGTACCCGTGGTCGGTCAAACAGCGTGTCATGAGCCGCGTCGGGCACCTATCCAACCTCGCCCTCGCGGATTTCTTCTCGAACGACTATGATAATAGTGCAACGTTTGTGGTGCTGGCGCATCTCTCAGAGGAGAATAATCATCCGGAAATAGCCCGGAGAGAGGCGGAAAAGGCGCTGGCCACGCGGGGCGGATTGTTTCACAACCGCGTGCTGCTGGCCTCACAAACGGAGGCGTTAGAGCCACTGCGCCTGTAGTTTGACTTATTTTCTTTACCCCCTCATGAGTCAGCAGTGCATTGATCCGATCGTCGGCAAAATCCTGGCGGGCTGGCGGTACGACATTTCCGGCCTGGCTTCGGAGATGCGCGGCGACTACGAAAGCCATCTGGCAAGCTGCGGCAGGTGCCGGGGACGGCAGCAAATACATCGCATCATTGACGTTGCCCTGATCGCGCTGGCGTCGATTTCGGCGGCGGTTTTTCTGCTGGCGTTTGGCGTGATCCGGCACTTCGGCCCGCACCATGCCTTCTGGCTTGAGATTGTTGCGCTGGCGGGGTTCGCGCTGTCGGCGCTGATCTGGCTGGGCGTGGCGGTGGCGACGCCGGCGCCGGTGACCGTGCTCGATGCGGCCAAAGAGGGCGCGCGGCGCGTCCACGACCGGCTGCCGGAGGAGATCCGGCAACGGCTGCCGGAAGAACTCCGCATCAGGATTACAGGGACATAACCGGATGACGCGATCTTTTGGCACGCTGACACTGTTGCTGCTTTTCGCGATCCTTGCGGGCTTGCCCTGCGCCCGGGGGTTCGCGCTTGCGACCACAGATTCGGCGCACCATCCCGCCGGCTGCCATTCTCGTCAGCCGGCAACGACGCCGGCAACGCCTTCGAAAACTCCCGTCAGTCTCCAGTGCTGCATGGAGGGCCATCACGCGGCAATTCCGAACGCCGAGTTTTCGCCGCGGCCGCTGACCCAGGTTGCAGCCGAACAACCACAACAGTCTTTCTTGGCCACTTCATTGACCACACCATCCCCGGTGTCCTCCGATACTTCAGACAGCCCGCCGGGCGCGGCTCCGCTGCGGGTCTAGAGCCACAGGATTCCTTCCTCTCGAACGAGCCCTGACGGCGCGGCTTAAAGCCGCGCCCTTTCAAAGCGAGACCAACTCCAGTCCGGTGGACTTACGGCTTTGGGTTCACTGCGAGGCTGCTTGTGAAAAATGCCTTGGTTGCACTTTTGTTCTTGGCTGCTTTGTCGCTTTCGTTCGCCTCGGCGCAGGACTGCCCTTCGACCGCTTCTGCCCCACTGGCGCACGGCGGCAATGATCAGGGCGGCGAGCAACCTAGGCAGAATCAAGGCATGTCTGGAACGCAGATGACAGAAATGGAAATGAACCAAGCCTCCGACTCGCAGATGCCCTCGCCGCATGCCGGGTCGGGAACGGGCTGGCAGCCGGCTTCGGTTTCTGAGAACCAGTGGATGTGGATGCGGGGCGGGTGGGAACTGATGACGCACGGCGTCATTTTCATCGATTACAACCAGCAGGGCGGCCCGCGCGGCGAGGGTAAAGCCGAGTCGATCAACTGGGGCATGGGGATGGAGCAGCACAAGCTGGGCGCGGGCACGATTCTTTTCCGGCAGATGTCTTCGGCGGAGTCGTTGACTTCCCCGCATCCCGGTTTCCCCGAACTGTTTCAGACGGGCGAAACTTATCACGGCGAGCCGCTGGTCGATCATCAGCATCCGCATAACGTGTTTGCGGAGTTATCGGCGCTCTACATGCTTCCGCTGACGAAGAAAATTTCATGGGAACTTTACGGTGGACCGTCAGCCGAGCCCGCGCTGGGGCCGGTAACTTATATTCACCGGGCGTCGGCTTCGGAACTGCCGCTGGCCCCGCTCAGCCATCACGAGCAGGATTCCACTCACACCAGTTTCGGCGTGGTGACTACAGGAGTCGTGATCGACCGAGTCAAGCTCGAGGCGACGGCCTTCAACGGCCGCGAGCCGAACGAAGAGCGATGGAGCATTCAGCTGGCACCGCTCGATTCCTGGTCCGGGCGGGCATTCATCGCACCGTCGCGCAACTGGACGGCGCAATATAGCTTTGGACGGCTGGAACATCCCGAAGCTCTCGAACCGGGCAGCCAGTGGCGGGAAACCGCGTCGGTGGAATACAACCGGCCGGCAAGTCACGGCGCCGCCTGGGGAAACTGGGCGTCCACGTTGGTTTGGGGACGCGTGCACAAGATCGCGACCGATACGACACTGAACAGCTATCTGCTGGAATCGACGCTGAATTTCCGCCAGCGCAACTATGTGTTTTCGCGCCTTGAACTGGTCGACAAGGATGAGCTTTTTCCCGAGGCTCCGGTTCACCCTGCTTACCGTATTGGCGCCTACACTTTCGGCGGCGTGCGCGATCTGGTGCAGAACCGCATCTGGCAGCTTGGGCTCGGGACCGATGTCACGTTTTATTCCAAGCCGGCCGTACTCGACGCGGCCTATGGCAACCGTCCGGTGTCGTTCCAGATCTTCCTGCGGATGCGGCCCGGGCGGTCGAATCACACGCATGCTCAGTAGCGGAGTCGGTTTGGGTTGCCGAGGCGGATCGCAGAAAAATTTCATAGCCCTGCCGCTGCGGATGCGAGAGAATAATCCGGTCAATGCCCAAGGCGCTAAAGACACTGCGGGCGGTGCAGTGGTCGATGCTGGTCAGCATCCTGCTCTATGTTGCGTTAGGAGAAGCTCTGGGGCCGCGGGCGCGCGGCGTCGATCCATCCTTAAGTTACCTGTTCAGCACGCTCGCGGTCGGCGTTGTGGGCACAATTTTCGTGGTGCGGCGCACGCTGGTTTTACGCGCTGCCGCCAATCTCGTGGACCACCCCGACGACGTGCTGAGCCTGAGCCACTGGCGCACCGGTTACGTGGCTACCTATGCCCTGTGCGAGGTGCTGGCCCTGTTCGGCCTGGTGCTGCGCTTTCGCGGATGCGCGCTGCAGCAGAGCGCGCTGTTTTATGTCGGAGGCTTCATCCTGCTGTTTTTTTTCCGGCCGCAAGAGCCCGCCAGCGCCTGATCTTTCTCGCCCTTGATTTCTTTCGCTCAGATTTTCCAGGCCTAATTTTCCAGGTCTGACTTTCCGCTCCGGCTTATCGCGCAGAAGGTATCATGACTTTCGAGGTCATCCATGTCGATTAACGGGCCGGAGGAACTGGCGGGGATGCGGGCCGCGGGCGCAGTGGTCCAGCTCATGCTCAAAGCGATGAGCGATGAAGTGCGTCCGGGAATCAGCACCGCCGAACTGGATGAGGTGGGCGCGCGCGTGATGCGGCAGCATGGAGCGCAGTCCGCGCCGGCGCTGGTGTATGGATTTCCCGGCACCAGTTGCATCAGCCTCAATGACGAAGCGGTGCATGGCATTCCCGGCCCGCGCAAGGTGCAGACAGGCGATCTGGTCAAGCTCGACGTCACGATCGAAAAAGACGGATTCATGGCCGACGCGGCCGTAACGGTTGCGGTGGGCGAAGTCTCGGCAGAACGCCGGAACTTGATCGCGTGCGCCGAGCGCGCCTTCGCGAAAGCCATGCTGGTCGCGCGCGCGGGTTTTCGCGTTTGGGAGATCGGACGCGCGATCGAGCGCGAAGTCCGGCGCAGCGGCTTCTCCGTAATCCGCGATCTGAGCGGGCACGGCATCGGGCGCACCATCCACGAAGAACCTCGCGTGCCAAACTATCCTGACGCCGAGGCAAACCAGGTTCTCACCGAAGGACTGGTGATCACGGTCGAGCCGATCATCGCCGCCGGTTCCGGGAGAGCGTTCACCGCTTCGGACAAGTGGACGGTCATCACGGCCGATCGCAGACCGTCCGCGCATTATGAACACACGCTGGTGATTACGAAAGGCGCGCCCATGCTCCTGACGGTGGCGTAGAACCTATTTCGCGGGGCGGAGAACCAGTCTTCACCGATCAGCCGAAGCCCAACTTCATCTGCTAAGTTGCGGCCGCCAGCAGGATGCTCGCGACCTCGCCAGGACGCTCCACGTGGCAGTCGTGGCCGGTCTCTAACTCATCGACCCGCCAGCCCGAAGCGCGAGCTTTCGCCGCAAACGGCTCAAAAAACGGCCGCGCCGGATATCCCTCCGCGACGGCGGAAATAAAGGTTGCTGGAACGCCAGCCCTCCGATCGGCAGGAGTACGAAGTGGCTGCTCAAAGCACCTCAGACTGAAGTCGCACAGCCGGGCGCGCACGAAGTCACGAGCCTCGCCCGGTTTCAGTCCCCAAAGGTCAAGCTGGCCCTCGCCGCCCGGTAGACGCCAGCCGTCCCCATGCTCTCGCGCGATATTGCGAAAATGGGCGCCAATCTCTGGCGGAAGTAAGTCCAGGACGCTTTGCCCATCTTCTGGGATAAAGGCGTCGATGAAGACCAATCGTTTGATTTGATCCGGGTTTGCCTCGACCACACCGCTGATAATCATGCCTGCGTAACTGTGACCCACAAGGATCACCTGATTCGGGGACTTCGATAACTGCAGCAAGACGTCTTCGACGTGTTGCTGCAACGTAATTTCGGCGGACAGACGGCCTTGGTCGGTCCCAAGGCCGCTGAGTACGGGCGTCACGACGCGATGGCCGTGCGTTTCCAGCAATGGGGTCAATAGATCCCACGTGCCGGTCGACTGCCATGCGCCGTGTACCAGGACGAGCGTAGACATGGGGGAAAAGTTTAGCAGGTCCTGACGCCGACCGGATTAATCCGCTTGCTCTATCAGCCGATGTGGCAGCTGGCGAGGCCGCGCTTTTCCAGATATTGCTGGTGGTAATCTTCGGCGGGATAGAAGGTTACGGCGGGAACAATCTGGGTTGCGATCGGCTTGGAGTAACGGTGCGCTTTCTCCAACGCTTCCTTCGAGGCCTGCGCCTCGGCCGCCTGCTCGGGCGAGTGATAGAAAATTGCGGTTCGGTACTGCGTGCCCCAGTCCGGGCCCTGGCGGTTGACTTGGGTGGGGTCGTGGTTCTCCCAGAAAACCTTCAGCAGGTCGGCGTAACGCACCTTCGCCGGGTCGTAATCGACCTCAACCGCTTCGGCGTGGCCGGTGCGATCGGTACAGACCTCTTTGTAGGTCGGGTTCTCGGTCTTTCCGCCGGTATAGCCCACGCGGGTTGACATCACTCCCGGAATCTGTCGGAAGGTGGCTTCGACTCCCCAGAAACATCCCGCCGCAAATGTTGCTTTCGCCATGATCGTGCGCTCCCCGTTGGTTGCGAGCCCGTAGGCTTCCTCAGCCCCCAGGACCGTGTCGTCGAGTATTGGATGATAACCTGGCCCTCAAAGTTACGAACGTGTAAATTCGGCGGTATTAGCCGCTTTGGACAATTGACCGTCCAGCCGAATCAGGGTAAAGTCCGAGCACGGGGTTCGTCGAGGAGTAAGTCTGTGGGTCTTCCCACCAGCCGCCACCAAGTCGCGCCGAGGATCATGCACGGCATTTTGCTGCTGATTCTATTGGGCTTAGCGACGTCACAGGCGGCGTTCGCAGCCTCAGGATTTACTCCGCCGGAGCGCCTTGGCTATCGCGCCGGCGATCAATGGGAGCCAGCCATGGCTGCCGACGCCCGAGGTCACCTGTATGTGCTCTATCCGCAGTACGGGCCCGCGCCGGGGTGTCCCAGTTGCGCCATTCCGACCATGACTCTGCTGGTCAGCAATGACAACGGAATCACTTGGCAGCCTTCGCGCGCCATGCTTCCCTTTTCGACCGGCCAGTTCGATCCGCAGATCGTGGTCGATCCTGTGGACCGGCAGACGGTCTACGCGTCGTGGCTGCAGAACGAAAAGCGCGACATAATTGTGGCGCGGTCGCTCGACCTGGGGCGCACCTGGTCGTTTTCAATTGCCGAGCGCGGGCGCGAAGACGCCGACAAGCCAGTGCTGGCCGTGCATGGCACCGATGTTTATGTCGGGTTCAACCACGATGAGGAATTTCTGGTGGCCGCGTCGCACGACGCCGGGCAGACGTTCAGCGTGGCCAATGTGAATCCGAACGCCGCGCAGGGATCATCGCTCGCCGGCGGAGCCACGGTCGACGCTTCGGGCAACGTTTATTTCGGCTGGACGGCGTACGCGCGCCACGAAATGCCCACGCGTCTGGTTGGGGTTTATATCAGCCGGTCGGCAGATGGCGGACGCACCTGGAGCACCGCGTTGCTCGATGTCTCGAGCGCGCCTCCGGAATGCGAAGCGCAGAGTTGTGAAACCGGCTTCCTGGGCGCGCAGATCGCGCTGGCCTCAGACGCTGCTGGCGGGTTGTATGCCCTGTGGAATGCGGGTGCTGGGAATGGCGGGCCGGAGCGAATTTACTTCTCGTCCTCGACGACTGGCAGCGCGAGCTGGTCGGCTCGGGCCGATGTTTCGACTGCCGCGGCGGGCGTCGAGCACTGCTTCCCTGCCATCGTAGCGGGCGCGCCGGGCGATATCCGCATTGCGTGGATGGACGCGCGAGCGTCCGAAGCCGGGCATCCGAACCGCGCGCTGTGGAACACTTACTACCGCAGTTCGACCAACGGCGGCGCGACATGGAGCGCCGAGGCGCAGCTTTCCGGTGCGGCCCGCGGCTACGACTACATTCTGCAAAACGGATTCCGCTTTCCCTTCGGCGACTACTTCGGCCTCGCCATCGATAATGAAGGCACGACCCACGCCGTGTGGGGCCAGGGCCGCGACTACAGATCTCCGGGATCGATCTGGTACGCCCGCGGAAGATAGCTGCCCCCCCAGATTGCAACTCACTGACGCTATTACGACGTGGCTAGAGAGACGTAACAAGTTACGTCTCTACGAGTTTCAAAACCGAACCAATCGTAGAGACGTTGCTTGCAACGTCTCCGCCGCCAGTGGCAAATCACGAGATAATCGCGACTGGCGCCTCCGCATGAGTCTCTACCAGGGTAAGTACCGCGTGGAACCCACTCGCCTCCGCGATTGGGATTATCGGTCTCGTGGCTGGAATTTCGTCACGATCTGCACACGCAACCGGGCACGTATCTTTGGCGAAGTTGTTCGCGGCGAAATGAATCTCACTGCGCTCGGTCACATTGTCGAATCAGAACTGCAAAATCTCCCCGGGCACTACGACAATGTTCAGGTCGACGCCCACGTCGTGATGCCGAATCACGTGCATGCAGTGATTATGATCGACGGAGATCACGCCTTCACGCCGAATCCGGCCGCGCCGGCACTGGTCGTGCCGGGTTTTTCGTCACCACAGGCAGGGTCGCTGTCTGTGATCATTCGCTCGTACAAGGCTGGCGTCACTCGACAATGCCGTCGAATGGGATTGCAGGAGGTCGTCTGGCAGGCGCGCTTCCACGATCATCTTCTTCGTGGCGAGGCAATCATCAACGCGGTTCGCGAATACATCCGAAACAATCCTGCAAAATGGGCAGAGGACAAGGAGAACCGAGCGTAGAGACGTTGCTTGCAACGTTTCTCTTTGCCGGGAGGCGTGGCCGTTAACGGGCACGGTCGCGTGGCGGGGACTTGCCTCTAGGATCGTTCGTGCTTGTGGTTAGAGAGACGTAACAAGTTACGTCTCTACGAGCGGTTATTCCAGTTGCATGCCGCCGATTAGTTCGGCGATTCGGGTTACGTGGTGGTCGGTGCACCATTGCTGCAACTCGTCGATGATTTTCTCGGTGGCGCAGGGATCCCAGTAGCTGGCTGTGCCGATCTGCACGGCGGTTGCGCCTGCGAGCATGAATTCGATCACATCGGCGGCGGTTGAGATTCCGCCCATGCCGATCACCGGAATTCTCACCGCGTGCGCGGCGTCGTAGACCATGCGCACAGCGATCGGCTTGATCGCGGGACCAGAGAGTCCGGCGGTGACGTTGGCGATGCGCGGCCGGCGCGTTTCCGGATCGATGGCCATGGCGACAAACGTATTGATCAGCGAGAGCGCGTCGGCGCCCGCTTCCTGCGCCACATAAGCCATCTGCGCGATGCTGGTGACGTTGGGCGAGAGCTTCACGATCAGCGGGCGCTGGGCCACGCGCCGGGCGGTCGTGACCACTTCGTCGAGCAGGCGCGGATCACTGCCGAACTGCAAGCCTCCCTGCGACGTGTTGGGGCAGGAAACGTTCAGCTCGTAGGCAGCGATTCCCTCGCCGTCGTTGAGAATTTCAATCGTGCGCTCGTAGTCTTCGCGGGTGTAGCCGAAAATGTTGGCCACGACGACGATGTTCTTGATCTGGCGCAGTCGCGGAAGCTTCTCTTCCAAAAAAGAAGGTGCGCCAATGTTCTGCAGGCCGATCGCGTTGAGCATGCCCGCAGCGGTCTCCCACAGGCGCGGCGGCGGGTTGCCGATCATGGGATCTTTCGACAATCCTTTGACGATGATGCCGCCCAGTTTGCCGAGGTGAACCACATCCTCGAACTCGACTCCGTAGCCGAACGTGCCGCTGGCGGCGATGACGGGATTCTTGAGCTGAATTCCGGCGAAGGTCACGCTTAGATCGGGAGTCATCGCTGGGGTTTTCCTCCCGGGCCAGGGCCTAGGTTGTCGAACGGCACCGCGAAGCGGTTTGAGGGTGTGAGCGCTTCCGTGAGCACGCGGCCGACGGAGTGGCTGGGAGCGTTGATTCCGAGCAGCGAAGCGAGCGTCGCCGCCATGTCCACCGGTTCGATGTTAGTGCGATATGTTCCCGGGGCAAAAGGCAAGCCGTAGAACGCGAGCGGGACGTGCGTATCGTAGGTGTAGGGCGAAGTATGATCGGTACCGTGCGCGCCGCCAACGGTGTAGATATCGCCGACACCCATCACGTACCACCCGGCCTCGGGCGAATAGCTGTTCAGATATTTTCGCCCCAGGGCGGTGTTCGGAACTTCGCCCGCGGCGAGCTGCGACTTGGTGTAGTAGTCGCGCATCCCGGCCTGCTTCAGAGCTTCGCCGACGGCCTGTTCGGCGTCTCGCTCGCGTATATGGCCCGCGGCAAACGCTTCCTGATCAAGCCAGACCATGGGATAGTCAAGCTTCGCGTAATGCGCAGGATGGCCGGCGGAAAACTTCGCTGTGATCTCATCGTTGATCTGCGCCTCGATTTTCGCACTGTCGAGATTTGCTGCCGGGATGTGCAACTTCTTCACAGCATCGGGAAGCGAGGAAACCCCGTGATCGGCCGAGAGCGCGATCCACACGTCGGCCAGGCCGATCTGGTGCCCGAGGAAATTGAAAAAGTCAGCCAGTTGGCGATCGAGATCGAGCGCCATCTGTTGCATCTCAAGCGAGTCGGGCCCGACCTGATGGCCGAGAATGTCGTTGGGCGAAAGGCTGATCGAGAGCAGGTCCGTTGCCGGGCCGCGGCCCACATTTTCGTAGACCACCAGCTCTTTCGCGAACTCGAGTTCGTATTCGTTGCCGAATGAAGTTGGGCCGACAACTTCATAGAACCCGGCCTCGGACCCGTCTTTGCCCTTGCGATGCGCGGTTGAGCGCAGCACGGTTCCCTGCGCGTCTTTCCAGTCGCGATCCCAGTATTTCGCCGGACGAGTCGAGTTGAAATCCTGCGCCCAGCGCGGCAATTCGTTGCGGTAATAAGTGGAGGTCACCCACGCGCCGCCCTTCGGTTCGATCCAGTAAGCTCCGTCGGCGGCGAATCCGCCCGGAAGGACTGCGGCGCGGTCTTTCAACGAAACCGCGAAGACGCGGGACTTGCCCTGGGTCGCCAGCTTGAGTTCATCGCCGAGCGTGTCGGCCATCAGATTGTGAGGCGATGCTCCTGACTTCTCTGCATCGGGGCCCGCTCCGTTGACGCCGACCAGTTTTGTGTCGTCGTCTTCGACGGAGGTGACCATGCGCTTCTTTTTCTGGTCCCACCATTCGTTGGCGACGATGCCGTGGCCGTTGCTATAGGCGCCGGTGAATAACGTGGAATGGCCTGGGGCGGTGCGCGTGTTGGCGTAATTGTAATTACAGTTGGTGAAGTAAGCGCCGTGGTCGAGCAGAAGGCGGAAGCCGGCGTCGCCGAACTGATCGCGGTAACGCTCCAGGTAATCGCCGCGGAATTGGTCGATGACGATTACGACCACCAGTTTGGGGTGCGCATTATAGGCCGAGGCACGGCCCGGCATCGCGAACACGCCAACGGTGGCGATCACGAGGAAAACGAACAACAGGCGCGACAGCGCAGACCCGGGGGAAGATCTCATTGCGAAGGTAGTTTACACAGGCGAGGCGAATCCGCCAAAAATTGTGAGCCAGCCGGGGACGACCTGAGCGAAGCCGAGGGGAATTCGCGCGCGCCGGTTGGACGTTTACGCGAGATCCCTCACCCGTCTGAAATGCGCCGGGCTTCGGGATGACGCAATGACTGAGGGTGTAGAAATGTCCAAAGTGCATCATTACGTGACGAGTGGTGGGAATGTTACGATTCTTCGATTGTTCCTGAAGATTGTTTTCTCGAAACCGTTTTCTTGCCATTGCACCGAAGGAGATCTGCATGAGAAGGCTGGTTCTGGTTTTGATGGCGGTTGCGTCGATGGCTCCCGTGATGGGTGCGCAGCACTCTAAGGCGCGGGCGGCTTCGGCCGCTACAGTGGCCCGAGGAAAATATCTGGTGGAAAACGTCGCCATATGCGCCGACTGCCACTCGCCCCGCGACGCGAAAGGCGAGTTCACCAAAGGTGAGTGGTTGCAAGGCGCGCCGCTGGGGTTTAAGCCTGTCGTTCCCATGCCGGTCTGGGCCGACACTGCGCCCCACATCGCCGGCCTGCCGGGCTGGGAGAAAGACGCCGCGATCAAGTTCCTGATGACCGGAGTGGCTTACAACGGCTTGCCGGCGCGTCCGCCCATGCCGCGGTACAGATTCAATCTGCAGGACGCCCAGGCGATCGTGGCGTATTTGAAATCGTTAGAGCCGGGGAAGTAAAAGTTCTCACCACAAAGAGCACGAAGTATCGCGAGGGAAGTCCTCAGCTTTACGCTTTGCCTTTGCGTGCCTTCGTGGTGAATGCGTCCGACTCGCACACGCACTCACGTTTTTCCGATAAAGTAGTGAGTTCCTATGCTCGATTTGAATTTCGTTCGTGACAACCTGCCGCTGGTGGAGGAGAAGCTGCGCCAGCGTGGCATGGATCCGGCTGCCGTCCTCAAGGACTTTCGCGAAGTCGACACGCAGCGCCGCCAGGCTATCACCGAAGCTGAGACCAGCAAGGCGCAGCGCAACAAGGCATCGGAAGAGATCGCCAAACTAAAGAAGGCTGGCCAGGACGCGACCGCCGCCATGGC
The DNA here is from genome assembly GCA_963739125.1 of uncultured Acidobacteriaceae bacterium. Lineage (GTDB taxonomy): Bacteria > Acidobacteriota > Terriglobia > Terriglobales > Acidobacteriaceae > Sulfotelmatobacter. The sequence continues at coordinate 990,187 of CAVTZD010000001.1, forward strand.
GCAGACCAAAGAACTGCGCGAGCGGATTCAGACTCTCGAAAAAGCTGCTTCCGATCTAGACGCCCGGCTGCGCGATACCCTAGTCGGCATTCCGAACCTTCCGCATGCCAGCGTGCCCGTCGGGCATAGCGCCGAGCAGAATGTGGAAGTCCGCCAGTGGGGCGCGCCTCCGAAGTTTGATTTCGCTCCGAAGCCGCACTGGGATCTGGGCGCCGAACTCGGCATTCTCGATCTAGAACGCGCGGTGAAGCTGACCGGCGCGCGCTTCGCCGTTTACTGGGACCTGGGCGCGAAGCTCGAACGCGCGCTGGCGAATTTCATGCTCGATCTGCACACGCGCGAGCACGGGTACACCGAGGTTTTGCCGCCGTATCTCGTGAACTCAGAGTCGATGTACGGCACCGGGCAGCTACCAAAATTCGCCGCCGATCTTTTTCGCGTGCCGCACGGAGAAAAAGATCTCTGGCTCATTCCAACCGCGGAAGTTCCGGTGACGAATCTTTATCGCGACGAAGTGCTCGACGCGGCGCGGCTTCCGGTATCTCTTACCGCCTACACGCCGTGCTTTCGCAGCGAGGCGGGATCGTATGGAAAAGATGTGCGCGGCATCATCCGGCAGCACCAGTTTCAGAAAGTGGAGCTGGTGAAGTTCACCCGCCCGGAAGAATCGTACGAAGAGCACGAAAAGCTTACACGCAATGCCGAGGAAGTTCTGCAGAAGCTTGGCCTGCATTACCGCACGATGGCGCTCTGCACCGGCGATATGGGGGCGGCCTCGGCGAAGACATATGATATTGAAGTCTGGCTGCCGGGGCAGCAACTGTATCGCGAAATTTCGTCGTGCTCGAATTTCGAGGCGTACCAAGCGCGGCGGGCCAACATTCGGTACCGGCCCGAGGGCAAGAATAAGACCGAGTTCGTGCATACCATCAACGGCAGCGGGTTGGCCGTTGGGCGCACCTGGGTCGCGATTGTGGAGAATTATCAGCAGGCCGATGGAAGCGTGGTGATTCCCGAAGCCCTGAGGCCGTATATTGGTGCGGAGCGGATTACGAAAAGAACCCTGTAGAGACGTTGCTTGCAACGTCTCTGCCGGCGCCTGAACCGCCGCGGCTGGCAGGCGAGGGTCGTGGCAAGAAAGACGTTGCGAGCAACGTCTCTACACTCGCAGCGCAGGAGCTAGTAGACTTGCAGAGAGCCGAACTCACGACCATCGCGCCCGGTTCGCCCTTCCCGATGAACTCCGCTTGGCGCACAATTCGCGGATACGTTCTGTGGCAGTACGAGCGGGGCACCCTTCATTACGACATCATGGTCACGCTCATTCTGATTTTTATTTTTCTTTCGCCGCGCGTGATCGACTTCAACGATAAACCCATCGGGCGCAATCCGCATCCGACTAATGTAGTCGTCACGACCGACGCCGAGGGCCATCTGCTCTACCAGGTAGCCGCCACTGCTATTACGCCCGGTGACGACCACTTGGTACGCGAGCAGATGCTGCGCATCATTGAGCCAATTTCGGGCGCAGTTTCTATTGTTAGTTACCAGGCTGTTTCCGATCGCAATGGAAACGTGCAAAGCTACAAAGTGGTGGTAAAAAGAGAATAGCGCTGCGGAAAACGGCTGATTTGAGGTCGAAAAATCCACATGACACGCTCCTCACTGATTCTGCCGATAGCGTTGCTCTGGGGCCTTCCCTTCGCCGCACAGAAACCTGCCGACTCCGGCGCACTCGACGCGGTCCTGAAAACCATGGACGCAGCCGCGGCGAGCTTCCGCGCCACCCAGGCCGATTTCGAGTGGGACCGCTACGAAAAAGTCATTGATGAAGTCATCGACGTGCAGAAGGGGACCATCTATTACCGGCGCGCCGCCAAAGAAATCGAGATGATGGCGGACATCAAGATGGCCGGGAGCAGCATCGACGAATTGAAGCCTGAGCCCAAGTATGTGCTCTTCAGCGGCGGCAAGATTCGCATGTATCAGCCCGTACCCGACCAGTTGACCATCTACGACCTTGGCAAGAACGCTGCCGACTTCGAGAGTTACCTGGTGCTGGGCTTTGGCGGCAGCGGACAGGAGTTGATCAAGTCGTTCGACGTAACCTACCTCGGCCCCCAGACCATCAGTGGGGTCAGCACGGCGGAACTGCAACTGATTCCCAAATCGGAAAAAGTGCGGAACACGTTCAATCGGATTCTGCTCTGGATCGATCTGCAGCGCGGCATCTCGGTGCAGCAGCAATTCTTTGAAGCGGAAGGCGATTACCGCCTGGCCAAGTACTCTGACATTCAGTTCAAGGAGAAGATCGGGAACGATGTTTTCCAGCTCAAAACCACGGGCAAGACGCAGACAATTTCACACGGCGGCTAACTCGTTGAATTTAAAAGGGAACAAATGCTCCAGGATTTGCACAGCGGGAGCTATACTGGCGTCACCTTCAGTTGGGTTCATTCATGGCCAAGGTTTTTACGATTACAGTCCCTCCTAAGCTGGGAAATAAGCGCAGGGAGCGAAGTTCCGATCCGCGGTACGTGGATGGGCAACGCCTGCTGGTAGAAGCAATGAAATACCTGGCGCAGATCGACCCGGTACGAAACCGCCCCGCAATTGAGCTGCTCTCGGAGCATGTTCGCACCCGCTTCCGCATGAGCGACTCGCCCCTGGGATAGGCGCTGCGCGGAGTCGGGTCTCGGACACTTCCACTTTGGCAAAAACGAAGAGGATGGCAGTCTGGCCGTCCTCTTCGTGATTTGTCGGTTCGTGTGACTAGAAAGCAACCCTCAGCGAGAACTGCATCACGCGCGGCGTCGTCAGGGTGCGCTGGAACTTGCCGAAACCGGTGATATCCACCAGGTCCTCTTGCCCCCCCGAAATTGCATTGGCGGCGTCAAACCGCACCGAGTTGGTGACGTTGAAAACCTCCCAGGCGAATCGGATGAGGCGGGTTTCGGTGAAGTTCCAAGTCTTATTGAGCCCACCGTCGATATCGAAAAATCCGGGCCCACGGAAGTTGTTGCGCTGGCCAGCCTCACCCGGATAGGTATCGCGGAAAAGAACTGGGCCGCTGCCGGAAGGTTCGTACGGACACTGGCATTGGATACTCTGTGCGTTCTTGAACACATTGGGAATACCGCTGGAGTCGACAAAGACGCCCGTCTTTGGCTTCGGCCCGATCAGCGTTGAGGTGCCTTCCAGCTCAAAATTGGTGGACCAGCCGTCGCCGGCGGAAACGGAGAAGGGGAATCCGCTGGTCCAGCGGCCGAGTCCGCTCAATCCCCATCCCCCGAAGACCGCATCCATGAAGCCGCTCGAGCCCCAGCGCCGGCCTTTGCCGTAGGGAAGATCCCAGATCAGGTTGAAGTTGAGTTGGTGGGTCGTGTCGAAATCCGAAGGTGCGCGCCACAGATCGGGAGACCAGGCATTGATCGCCTGATCGTTGTAACCAACGCCGCCAGAAGCCTCGAATCCATTGACACGTTCGGCGTTGGAACTGGCATCGATCGACTTGGAATACACGTAATTGAAATCGAACTGCAGCCCCGCACCCATGGCGTGACGGACGGTCATCTGCAGTGCGTTGTAGTTGCTGCTGCTGCGCGTGTCCCAGGCGTAGAGCGAAGAGAACTGGTCCTGATAGTACTGGTAGGGCGTGCCCGGGCCATAGTAAGTGCCGCCGGACCCTGTGCCCACGCAAGCTGGGTAACAGAACACGTCGGCGATTTCCTGCGCCGTGGTTTGATTGCCCGCGAAACAATAGAACTCGTCGTACATGTTCTGGGTCGCAGTTGGGCTCAAAGGAATAGACCCGGTCGTGGGCGAGCACGGAGTATACGAGTCATTGCCGGAGAGCAGACCGGCACCCGCTGCCTGCGGGAACAGATCCTCCCAATACGGAATCGGCTTGATCTTGTTAATCGGCACTCCCGCGGCAGAATCCTTGGCAAACGTTTGGGCTGCCTGGAAGTAGCTCGTTCCGCTCTTGGGGTCAACCAGGTTGAGCGGTTGCGCCAGATCGACTTCCTGCAGCAGGCGATGCGCGAAGCGCCCGGTGTAGGTCGCTTCCAATACGAAATTGTGGGCAAATTCGCGGGTGATGGAGAAGTCCGCGACCTCCGAATAGGGCGTCTTCAGGTGATCGTTGATGCCCCATGCAATCGCCAAGCCGTAGGTATTGGGGTTGTTGGGAGGCGTGTAGGGAAATCCGCTGGGTGAGGGAGAGATCTCGCCCGGGGGCAAATTGTTCAGTCCAAGCAGCCCGGTATAGCGCGGCGAGCTATCCACCGTGGAGACGCCGGCAGGGTTGCTGAACGTTGAGGTCAGCCCCCAGGAACCGTTGCGGTCGAACGTGTTGACGACGCCTTCGCCGAAATGATCGAAGTAAATGCCGTAGCCGACACGGATGGAACTCTTGCCGGCATCGCCAAATACCTTGTGCCAGAAGCCGCCGTCGGCGTGCGGCGAGTAGGCGATGGCCAGCCTGGGCGCCAGATTCTTGTAGTCCCATTTCCAATACGGCTTGGCCCCGTTGGCCTGCCCGGAAAGAGCGAAGGTCAAGTCGGGCTGGACCGCGCTCCCGGAGAGAGCATCTTGGCCGCGCGTCTTGAACCACTGATCCATGTCCACCGTAGGCGCCACCTGATTTCCTGTGTTTTCAAACGGAGGTTGCAAGAGGGAGTAGCGAGCGCCGTAGGTCAGAACCAAGTTCGGCGTCACATTCCACTTATCCTGCAGGTACATCTCACCTTCGAAATTCTGGAAGTGCCGGGGAACCAATTGGCCGTTCGGAATCTGCTGCCCTAGTTTGTTTTGGTTCGCCTCGGTGAAGGTTTCGCTGAGGATTCCAGCCACGTCCATAGCGGCGAAGCTATAGGATGTTCCGAAGTTGGAGTCAACGTCGGGGTAGGGACCACCTGCCGCCTTGTCTAAAAGAGATGGATCAAGACTCACGCCTTCGTTAGCGATGAACGACGGATTGAGCCAGTAGAGGTTGGTCTGGGCGTAGGAAACGTTGTCAGCATTGGATAGGCGGTTGTTGTGAATCAGCCGCCAATTGGTGCCGAACTGAATTGTGTGCGCGCCCTTGGTCCAGGAGACGTCGTCCACGAAATTGTGGACCGGAACGTTGGTCAAAATGGTTTGACTGCCGAAGCCTTGCGTATCGGCGAGACCGCGGAAATTGACGAAGTCCTGAGAATTAAGGCCGCCGGTTCCCACGCCCTGGCGAATAAACGCATAGCGAAAATTATTGATCAGGTTGTTGCCAATCAGAGCCGTATATCCGCCCGCGATTCCTTTGCTGTTATTGGTGAGAAAGTCGAAAGGAGGCTGGCCGGGAAACTGCGGCGGCTGCTTCTCGTGGTCATTCTGCAGATTGCCGCGCACAAACAGCGACTGGCTGCCGCTGGAATTGATCTTATAGTCGAGCTTGGCGATGTAGGTGTCGTGTTTGATGGGATCGGGGCCGGCAAAGGTGTAGCCCGCCGTGTTGAGCAAGTCGCCTTCACTGCTGGAATTAGGCAGGGGATATTTCGTGAATAATGCCCCGGGATTCGCGCCGCCGATGTTCGTGATCAATCCGTTCGGGCCACCGCCGAGCGGGTTTCCCGGCGTGTGCGGACAAGTGGTCGGCGCCTGTTCACAATTCGTATCCAGCGCCTCTACTTGCGCTGGAGTGAGCGTTGCAATGTCAAATCCGGCGAACGTGGTTCCGCCGGGTACGACGTTGATGGTCTTGTTGGTGGGATCACAGTTCTTATCGCTGCCGGGGTCGCAGAGATATTTCAAATATCCTTCCTGCAGGCTCTGCGTCGGCACCGTTTGGGTTACCTGTTGATCCTCTGCCGTGCGCTGGCCCTCGTAGGCGAAGAAAAAGAACGCCCTGTCCTTTTTGATCGGTCCACCGACGGTTCCGCCAAAAGTATTCCGGAGAATGTGTCCGGGAACGTTTGGCAGGCCGCTCGATAATTCCGCTTCCTTGTTGAACCAGTCGTTGGCGACGGTAAAGTTGGGCCGGTAATACTCGTAGAGAGAGCCGTGGAACGCGTTGGTGCCGCTTTTGGTCACCAGGTTCACTTGCGCGCCTGACGAGCGACCCGAGTCCGCGTCATAGTTGCCGGTGGTGACGCGGAACTCCTGCAAAGAATCCAGCGTAGTGCGCATAGCGCCTTCGAAGGCGAAGCCCTCGAGTTGGTCGTTGTCGTCTAACCCGTCGAGAGTGATATTGGTCTGATCGCTGCGCGCGCCATTGACGGAGCCGCCCCGGCTGTCGGACATCTGCTGATCGTCGTTGGTCTTGCCGATATAAGTGACGCCCGGCTGCAAGCTCAGAATGGCGACTGGGTCGCGGCCCTCCGAAGGCAGATCCGTCAGTTGCCGGGCATTGAAATTATTGCCCAGAGTGGCGTCGGTCGTGTTGACCATGGGCGCTTCGCCGGTCACGTCCACGATGACCGAACCTCCCTGCACCTGCAGCGAGAGACTCAAGGTGGAGGGGCTGCTCACCTGCAACACGACGTTTTCCCGTTTCGTGGTGGCAAAACCCTGCGCGGTTACCGTCAGCACATAGGTGGCAGGCGGTACTTCGAGGATCTGATATGTCCCTTGGTCATCTGTTTTGACAGTTCTCGAAAAGCCTGTCGCCTGATTGCTGAGGGTGACAGTGGCTCCGGGCACGACCGCTCCCTTGGCGTCTGAAATTGTGCCGTGCAGAGAAGATGTCGCGGATTGCGCAGAGGCCAGAATGCTCAACACCAGCGTGCTCAGCAGGAAACAGCCAATCGACGCCGCCAACAGCCGCAATGCCGAACGCATAGAAAGCTCCCTTCACGCCAGACAGGGCGTCCTAGTCCAGATTTCGTGTTAACCCCGGCCTTCGTTAACCCAGGAAGACACAACGAATGAGACCCGGGGACCTGATGGGCCGATATTGTGCAACTTCTCCACCACAGTATTCAAGCTGAATCTAAGCCATTTGTGCATTTCTGAAACGTTTCAACACACAACATCGCGTAGACGCCTTCCAGAATTGGAAGTTTATGCAGACCGACGAAAGAGCGCGGAAGCGAGAATTATGACCAGTGGATAGCACTCCAGCGTGTAGCGCGGCTCGGGATTTTCCATGGTTCCCAGGAAAGCGGAACGCACCGCCAGAAACAAAACAAATAGTCCGATGCCGAAAAATTCGCGTTTGCGGGTCAGTCCGGTTCCCATCGCAACATATAAGAAATTGATCACGCCGAAGACGATGCTGACGGTAAGCCATCGCGGATCATCGTTGAACTCCCACCAGCGCGGGTCAGAAGGCAGCAGCTCGGTCCGGGGGCGCAGCCACATGTCGGCAATGCGAGCGACCGGCAACCAGACGTAGTAGCGTAGGGGCGCTGCGCGAATCCTCTCCGCGGCCAAGTCCGCGAAGCCCGCGTCGAGTTCTGAAGTCATGTCTTTGTCGCGGTCGTAAGCCTCAAACAACTGGCGCGTGCGTTCTCGTTGCTGCGCGGAATCGAAGGCACGGCTGGGCAACAACGTAATATCCAGTGTGTCTCCGGGCACCTTCCAGTAAATCTCCTGCACCGAGACGAAATCTGCCATCCACGTTTTAACCCAGCGATTGAAGCCGGGCATCACCAGTTCGTCGGAATCAGTGGCGTAGCGCGGGGCCAGCGGCTCGAAGCGATGCAGTGTGTGCAGATTGCGCAGCGTCCAGGGAATCAGAGGCGCGGCGGTCCCGACCGCGAGCAGCACTCCGGCCCACACGATGCAACGAGCGCTGAACGCCGGTTTTTCTCGCGCTGGCGCTCCGGCGCTGACCCTTCCTGCTTGAAGTCGGCCCCGACGCAAACTGCGAAATAGCAGCCACAGCAAATAGCCGCCGATCGCGGCCAGCACAATGCCACCGTCGGGACGCAGCAGAATCGCGCCCCCGACGGAAAGCCCGCAGCCGAGCCAGAGAAGACGAACGCGCCCTTGACCCTGGTCGGCTTCGCAAAGCAGCGCGCGGATGGCCAAATCGAACGCCAGCGCGGTGAAAAAAATCTCGAGCGTCTCGGTCAGCGCAGAGGCCGCGTAATTGGCCAGAAAAGGACAGAGCGCCGCCAGAAGAAACGCTGCCTTCCGCGCCCGCTCGGAAGAGAAAATCCGACGCGCAAGGTCAGCGGTCAGAAAGCACGTGCCTAAGTCGAAGAGCACTTGCACGAGCAGGACAGCGCGAAAATTGTCGATTCCGAAAACCGCGAAAATCGCCGCGAGAAACGCAGGATACCCGGGCAGACGCGAGAGCGTCGGCATGATCACTCCCGAGTTGGTAATGCCGTAGATGCCGTGCTGGAGCCAGTTTTCGGCGATGTTGGCGTAGAGGCGGGAGTCATCGACGACGCCCGGGAGCCACACCAACCACGGCAGTCGCAAGGCTAACGCTGCAAGAGTCGCCCAGAGAAAGAAGCGCGACTTTCTGAGCGCAACGTTTCGGGCAATTTTATTTCGTGCGAACCCCGACTCTGCCTCGTCCGGTTGCGATCGTTCCTGCACGCTGCGAATATAGCGCGTTGTGGCGATCCCAGCGGCGGCAAATTGCATCTTATGACCCAGAGCCGCCAACTCACCCTGCTGTATCACAGCTGGCGCAGCAAGCCGCTGTCCTAACGACAATTGACCGTGTGGCGTCTGCGGCTTACGATGAACTTTCCGTCTTCTCATGGCTGAGCCAGTCTTTTATGATCCTCGACGCGCCCGCTGGAAACGCGTGCGGCGGCTGTTTGACGTCGTGGCCGTCGGCGTCTCGGCCCTGATCCTGGTCTTCGTCTACACTGCCCTGCGCGACGAACCCCTGCCCGAACTGCTGTTCTCTCCGCAAAAACGCGCCCTCAAAGCGCTGAAAGAAAGCGAACGGCAGAAATTCCGCGATCACCAGAAAAAAATGGCGGCGCGTTCTCATCGCAAATCGAAGCTCGCGGCTTCGCAGGTCAAACTGAATCAGGAGGAAGGAATCCGCGCCGGGTTTTACGTTCCGTGGGACGCGGCGAGTTTTTCAGCGCTGCGCGACTATGCCCGCCAGATCGATATTCTCTACCCCGACTGGCTGCATGTGCTTAGTCCTGACGGACGATTGCAGAGCATTGACGACCAGACCAACAAGTTTTTCGACGTGGTGCAGGGCACGACCGTCCGTTCGGTTGACGATCGCGTGATGCCGTACCTCAACGCGGAAGACACCAGCATGGAAGTCTTCCCCATGGTGACCAATTCGGACGGCGCGAACTGGTATGCCGGGATCGTGGATTTCCTGAATAATCCCCAGGCGCGCGCTCTCTTCCGCAGCCAGGCAATGCAATTTCTGGCGTCGGGACGGTATCGCGGCCTGATGATTTACTTCGATGCGTTCCCCGCCTCTGGCCAGCCCGGCTATGTCGCTTTTCTGAATGAGCTTTCAGGCGATCTGCATGCGCGCGGGTTGAAGCTGTATGTAGCCGTGCCGCCGCACAACAACGAATACAACTATCGCGCGCTGGCCGCGGCTGCCGACGGCGTGGTGCTGATGAACTATGACCAGCACTATCCGGGGGCCGACTCGGGCCCGGTGGCGGCGCAGGACTGGTTTGTGGAGAACCTGAAATTCGCCAGCACGGTGATCCCGAAAGAAAAAATCATTTGCGCCATCGCGAACTACGGTTATGACTGGGTCGAGAAGCCGAAAAAAGGAAAGCTGCCGCCGGGCGAGCATGACTCCACGGTCAGCGTGCAGGACGCATGGCTGGCCGCGCGCGACTCTGAAGTGGACGTCGATTTCGATGACGACGCGCTCAACCCTCACTTCAGCTACCTCGACGAGCACGGCGTGCAGCACGACATCTGGTTTCTCGATGGAGTAACGGCTCTGAACCAGATGCGCGCCGCGCAAACGCTCGGCATCCAGACTTTTGCGCTGTGGCGTCTCGGAGGTGAAGACCGTTCACTGTGGAAGATATGGGATGTGCCGGGCGAGGTCACAGCGGCAGATAAGCTGCGCGACGTGCCACCGGGCGCTGATGTCGATATGGAAGGCCAGGGCGAAATTCTTCGCATCGAAGCCACCCCTTCGCATGGCACGCGCGATCTGACCATCGACCCCGACAGCAAACTCATTACCGACGAGGTCTTCCAGACCCTGCCTGAGCCTTACCGCGTAGGCCGCTACGGCTACAGCCCGAATAAAGTCGCGATTACATTCGACGACGGCCCCGATCCGGAGTGGACTCCGAAGATTCTCGACATCCTGAAGGCCAAGCATGCTACAGCCACGTTTTTCCTGATCGGGATTCAGGCCGATAAGTTTTCGGGCATCGCCAAGCAGATCTACAGTGACGGCAACACCATCGGCAATCACACGTTCACTCATCCCGACGTGAGCAATATTTCCACGGCGTACATGAAAGTGGAGCTGAACCTTACCGAGCGGCTTTTTGCCAGCTTGATCGGAGTTCGCGCCACGCTGATGCGGCCGCCCTACGCCATCGACGAGGAACCGGACACTTCGGACGAGGTACGCCCGCTGGAGATTCCGCAGGAGATGGGCTACATTACCGTCGGCAACCGGATCGATCCGAACGACTGGAGCGACAATCCTCGTCACTCTGCCGAACAGATCACCTCGTATGTGCTGGCGCACCTGCCGCCGTGCCGCCCGGAGGATTTGCGCTGCGGCAATGTCGTGCTGCTGCACGACGGCGGCGGAAATCGCGCGGAAACCGTGCGCGCCCTGCCCGGGATCATTGACGGCATTCGCGCGCGGGGATACGAGATCGCTCCAGTGTATGAATTGCTGGGCAAACAGCGCGCGGATGTGATGGCTCCGGTGCCGCGCGGCGAAAAGTGGGCGGCGCGGCTCGACCGGCTCGGCTTCTGGTTCTTCGATGCCGGGATTGTCACCATTACCTGGATTTTCCTGATCGGCGATTTGCTGATGACTGGACGCCTTGTGTTCATCGGAGCCGCGGCAGCCTATGACCGGCTGTGGGAGAAAATCCTGGGCAAGCCGGCAGAAGTCGCTTCGTACAAACCGCAAGTCGCAGTCCTGATTCCGGCCTACAACGAAGAGAAAGTGATCGAGCGCACAATTCGCGCTGTGCTCAACTCCAATTATCCGAACCTGTTTGTCATCGTTATCGACGACGGTTCCAGAGACCGCACGCTCGAAGTCGCGCGCCGCGCTTTCAGCGCCGAATCGGCCGCAGGAAGAGTTCTGATTCTCACCAAGGCCAACGCGGGCAAGGCGGAAGCGCTCAACTACGGCATTGAGCACATTGGGGATGCCGAACTGTTTATAGGCATCGACGCCGACACAGTCATCGCGCCCGATGCGATCGCGCGACTGGTGCCGCATTTCATCAATCCCAAAGTTGGCGCCATGGCCGGCAATGCCAAAGTCGGTAACCGCGTCAATCTCTGGACGCGCTGGCAGGCTCTTGAATACATCACCAGCCAGAATTTCGAACGCCGCGCGCTCGACGTGCTGGGTGCGGTCAGCGTGGTGCCCGGCGCCATCGGGGCGTGGCGCGTTTCCGCGGTGCGCGAGGCCGGCGGCTACCACATCGACACCGTCGCCGAAGACGCCGACCTGACCATGGCTCTACTGCGCCGCGGATATCGCGTGGAATACGAAGACATGGCCCTCGCCTACACGGAAGCGCCTACCAACGCCAATGGCCTCATGCGCCAGCGTTTCCGCTGGTCGTTCGGCATTCTGCAGGCCGTCTACAAGCACCGTGGAGTCTTCGCCCGCAAAGGCGCTCTGGGATGGGTGGCTTTGCCCAACATCGTGATCTTTCAGATTCTGCTCCCGCTGGTGTCGCCACTGATCGACATTATGTTTGTCATGGGCACGGTCTGGTATTACATCCAGAAACATTTTCACCCGGATTCAACTGATCCGGCCAGCTTCCACAAGCTGGTTGCGTTCTTCTTCGCATTTCTGGTGATTGATTTTCTGGCATCGGCGATTGCGTTCGCGCTCGAACGCCGCCGCGCCGACGACAAAGAAGATGCCTGGCTGCTCAGCCAGGTCTGGCTGCAGCGCTTCGCGTACCGCCAATTGTTTTCCGTGGTGTTGTTCAAGACGCTGAAGCGTGCGGTCGAAGGCCGCAGGTTCGCCTGGGACAAACTGGAGCGCACCGCCGCGGTGAAATATGTGCCGGCGGAAACCAGGGACCAGGTCAACGTTCCTTAGCGGAATCCGATTCCGCAGATCTAGCGAAACAGCAGCGGCGCAAACGCCGCCAGATTGCGCCGCCAAACCATCCAGGTGTGCATCCCGGGAGTCTCGATGTCGATGTGGTCGACGCCTTTCGATTTCAGCCATTCCCGAAGATTTCGATTCGCAGTGATCAGGTGATCTTCTGTACCGCAGGCGATCCAGAGCAGACGAATCCGAGCATTCGCTTTGGCGTCGAGACCGGGGAAATCCTTTTCAAACTCGCCCGGCATTCCACCGGCGCTGAACGAGCCCACCCACGCGAACTTGTCGAGATTATTCAGCCCGGTCAGCAATGACTCTGATCCACCCATCGAGAGGCCTGCAATTGCGCGCGAACTGCGATCTTTCGTGACGCGATATTCGCTCTCAACCTGCGGCATAACTTCGGTCAGCAAGGCCTCAGTGAACTTCACGCGATTCTGCTCGTGCACGTCCGGATGGCTGGAAAGGCCGCCCCAACCGATCTGAATCATCTCCATCGTTCCGTAGCCCAGCGGCATAACCACGATCATCGGCTTTACTTTCCCTTCCGCGATGAGATTGTCGAGAATGACGTTGGCGCGGCCCACCGCGGTCCATGCGCTTGCGTCGTCGCTAAAACCGTGCAACAGATACAGCACGGGATACGTTTCTTTCGCCGTGGGATCGTAGCCCGGCGGAGTATAGACGTAGTAGTCGCGTTCATCGTCGGCCACGGCCGACTTATGAAAGTGATGATGCACTTCGCCGCGCGGCACATCCTTCACTTCCCAAGGCAGCGACGAATCGGGGACGTGCACGAAATTTTCCGGCGTAATCAGATTCGGCACCAACCCGTGATTGTAGGGATCGAGCGCGCGCACTCCGTCGACGATAAAAGAATATCCGTAATAGTCTGGCGCGAGCGGGGCGGTGGTCACGCTCCATACTCCCTTGTCATCCTTCTGCATGGGCACCGGCTCAGCGCCTTCGCGCTCCAGCTTCACGTCGAGCGCGTTGGGAGCGCGATAGCGAAACGTCACGCTATTGTCGGGATGCACTTCGGGCGAAACCAGCCACACCGGCCGTTCCTGCGGCGTCTGCGCGGGCTTGGCCGGTTGCGCGATTGTGGAAAAAGAAAACAATGCGAGGCAGACGATAACTAGGGATGAACGAAGCTTCATGGCACCGTCTCCTGAATTGGAACGGCCCAATTGTACAAGCCATGAGCGGACTGCACTACTCCGGAACTATTTCTCGGCCGCGACTTCGAGGCGCGATTCCGCCCGCTGAAGCGCGTTCAGCGCGCGCTCCACGTCGACGCTGGGATCGCCGCTGGCGAGGCGCTGCTCGGCGCGCTCCTTCGACTTTCGCGCACGCTCCACGTCAATTTCCGCCGGCCGCTCGGCGCTCTCGGCCAGAATCGTAACTCTATTCGGCAGCACTTCGGCGAATCCCCAGGCCACGGCAAGATGCTGCTCGATCGAGTTTTCGCGATACGTAATCTCGCCCACTGCCAGTTCGGTGATCAGCGGCGCGTGGCCCGGCAGGATGCCCAGGTACCCGTTCTTGCCGGGAATCTGCACTCCCTCGGCCGCGGCGTCAACGACTTTCTTTTCCGGGGTGACGATCTCGAGTTGGAAAGTATCGGACATTAATGAATGGTTCGTAGAGACGTAGCTTGCTACGTCTTCTCTAGCCACAAGCAGGCCTGCCTCTGTCGGCAGAGACGATGCAAGCAACGTCTCTACGCTGCCGCCTTCATCTTCTCCGCCGCTTCAAGCACTTCCTCGATCGGGCCTTTCATATAAAACGCCTGCTCGGGAATGTCGTCGTACTTGCCTTCCGCGATAGCCTTGAAGCCTTTCACCGTGTCGGCAATCTTCACGTATCGTCCCGCCGCACCCGTAAACTGCTCGGCCACATGGAAGGGCTGCGACAGGAAGCGCTGAATTTTGCGCGCCCGCGCCACGGTGAGTTTTTGATCTTCACTCAGTTCGTCGATGCCGAGAATCGCGATGATGTCCTGCAGGTCTTTGTAAGTCTGCAGCGTCTTCTTTACGACCTGGGCCACGTCGTAATGTTCCTGGCCCACGATGCGCGGATCGAGAATGCGCGAGGTCGAAGCCAGCGGATCGACTGCGGGATAAATTCCAATCTCCGTCAACGCGCGCGAAAGCACAGTGGTCGCGTCCAGGTGAGCAAACGTCGTAGCCGGCGCGGGATCGGTCAAGTCGTCGGCGGGAACGTAAATCGCCTGCACCGAGGTGACCGAACCCTTCTTGGTCGATGTGATGCGCTCCTGCAACTCGCCCATTTCCGTCGCCAGGTTCGGTTGGTAACCGACGGCGCTGGGCATGCGGCCGAGCAACGCGGAAACTTCCGACCCGGCCTGCGTGAAGCGGAAAATGTTATCGATGAAGAGTAGCGTGTCGGCGCCTTCGGCATCGCGGAAATATTCCGCGACGGTGAGCCCGGTCAGAGCAACACGCAGGCGAGCCCCGGGAGGCTCCGTCATTTGGCCGTAGATCAGTGCTGCTTTCGAGTGCGCCGGATCGCCCGGCTTGATCACGCCCGACTCGGTCATTTCCAGCCAGAGGTCGTTGCCCTCGCGCGTGCGCTCGCCCACGCCGGCAAACACGGAGTAGCCGCCGTGCTGCTTGGCGACGTTATTAATTAGCTCCATGATAACCACGGTCTTGCCCACGCCCGCGCCGCCGAACAGCCCGATCTTTCCGCCTTTCAGGAATGGCTGGATCAGATCGATGACCTTCACTCCGGTCTCGAACATCTCGGCCGAAGTCGCCTGCTCGTCAAATGCCGGGGCGAGACGATGAATCGGCATGCGCTCTTTGTATTCGATCGGGCCAAGCTGATCCACCGGTTCGCCGATCACATTCATCACGCGACCCAGCGTTCCGCGGCCGACTGGTACGGAAATCGGCCCGCCCTGGTCAATGGCTTTCATGCCCCGGACCATGCCGTCGGTCGGCTGCATCGCAATGCAGCGCACGCGGCCTTCGCCCAAATGCTGCTGCACTTCGAGAATGACGTTGATCGGGTCGGGAACGGTAAAGCCGTCGCTCACCACTTTCACGGCCTCGTAGATCGGCGGCAGCTTGCCTTCGGCGAACTGCACATCCACGGCCGGACCCGCAATTTGAATGACATGTCCTACGTTTTCTGGCATAAGTCTTCTCGTAGAGACGCAACTTGCTACGTCTCGCTAACCACAAGCACAACTGCCTCCGCCGGCAGAGACGTTGCAAGCAACGTCTCTACGCATTACATCGCCGCCGCGCCACTGACAATCTCGATAATCTCTTTCGTGATCTTCGCCTGCCGCGCCCGGTTCATGATCAGCGTCAGCGAGTCGATCATGTCGGTCGCGTTGTTGGTGGCCGAATCCATCGCAGTCATGCGCGCGGCGTGCTCGGCGGCCACCGACTCCAGCAGCGCGCGAAAGATCTGAGTGCTCACATATTTCGGCAACAAGTCGCGGAACAATTCTTCCGGGCGCTGTTCGTAAATGTAATCGACCTGCGCGGTGCCGAACTGCGATGCGGCCTCGCCTGCTCCTTCGGTCGCGTGCAGGCCCACGCCCGCACTCACCGCCGCCTCTTTGGCTTTCTTCTTTTCTTCTTCGGTCAGCTCCTCCGCTAGACGCACTGCCTGTTCGCCGATCTGCTCAATGGGCAGAACCTGCTCGACGATGAGTCGCTGCGCGATCACCGATTTGAACTCGTTGAACACTACATAGACCGCGTCGATTTCTTCGCGGCAGTAACGCCCGATCACGCTTTCGGCCAAGGCTCGGGCCTGTGCGAATTCCACTTTCCCGAGAACGCCCACGTGCTCGCCTGTAATCTGGACGGCTGCCGCGCGCTCCATAGGTTCGGGCTGCATCTCGACTGACTCCCCAAGTTCGCCCAGGCTGCCGGTTTGCAGTTTTGCGGCGGGATAGCGCCGCCGCAGAAAGTCGCGCCCCTTGCGGCCGATCGCTTCGATATCGACGTTCTTCCCAGGCTTCGACTCGAGAAACCGCATCGCGGCTTTCGTGATGTTCGCGTTAAATGCTCCCGCCAGCCCCTTGTCGCCGGTAACGACGATCAGCAGGATGTTTTTCTCCTCGCGTTGCGCCAGCAGAGGATGCTTAGGTTCGCCGGTCTCGGGATCGTAAATTTCAGCACGTGCCACCAGCGATTTCAACACATTCGTCAACATCCGCGCGTAGGGTCGCGCCGCCAGGGCACGCTCCTGGGCGCGGCGCAGCTTGGCCGCCGAGACCATCTTCATGGCCTTGGTGATCTGCCGCGTGTTGATCACGCTGCGGATGCGGCGGCGGATGTCGAGAATGTTGGGCATATCGTAGAGACGTAACTTGTTACGTCTCGCACCACCACGGACGCCGCGCGGGCGCCGCACGCCAGAGACGTAGCAAGCTACGTCTCTACGATTTATTTCGCTACTGCTTCCCTCGCCGCCACGAACTGCTGCTTCGCTTCTTTGATCACATTCTGCAACTGGCCCTTCAGCGCGTCGTCCAGGACTTTTTTCTCCATGATCGTGCGCAGCAGGCCCGGATTGGTGGCGTCGACATACTTGTAAAGCTCCGCCTCGAAGTCGCGAACCTGGTTCACCGGCATATCGTCGAGAAATCCGCCCGTGCCGGCGAAGATAATCAGAATCTGCTTGGAGAAAGGCAGCGGCGAGTATTGATTCTGCTTGAGCAATTCGACCAGCCGTTGCCCACGATTCAACTGCGCCTGCGTGGCCTTGTCGAGATCGCTGCCGAACTGCGCAAACGCCGCCAGTTCGCGATACTGCGCCAGTTCGAGCTTCAGTGTACCGGCGACCTGGCGCATGGCCTTGATCTGCGCGCTGCCGCCGACGCGGCTCACCGACAAGCCTACGTTCACCGCCGGGCGCACGCCCTGGTTGAAGAGGTCGGTCTCGAGATAAATCTGGCCGTCGGTAATCGAAATCACGTTGGTCGGAATGTAGGCCGAAACGTCGCCGGCCTGGGTCTCGATGATGGGCAGCGCGGTCAGCGAGCCAGCGCCATTTTTGTCGCTGAGTTTGGCTGATCGCTCCAATAGCCGGGAGTGAAGATAGAACACGTCTCCCGGATACGCCTCGCGCCCCGGCGGGCGCCGCAGCAACAGAGAAATCTCGCGGTACGACGCCGCATGCTTCGAGAGATCGTCGTAGATGACCAGCGCGTGACGCTTGCTGTCGCGGAAATACTCGCCCATGGCGGTGGCCGCGTAGGGCGAGATGTACTGCATGGGCGCGGGTTCTGACGCCGACGCCGCCACGACGATGGTGTACTCCATCGCGCCAGCATCTTCGAGAATCTTGACCACCTGCGCAATCGACGAACGCTTCTGCCCAATTGCGTTGTAAATGCAAATCAGATTGTTGCCCTTGCTGTTGATGATGGTATCGAGCGCGACCGCGGTCTTGCCGGTCTGGCGGTCGCCGATGATCAACTCGCGCTGGCCACGGCCGATCGGAATCATGCTGTCGATGGCCTTGAGCCCGGTCGCCATGGGCTCGCGGACCGGTTGACGGTCAATCACGCCCGGTGCAAGCCGCTCCAGTTCGATAAACTTGTCGCTCGAGATCGGACCCTTGTCGTCGATGGGCTGGCCGAGTGAGTTCACCACGCGCCCGATCAGCGCGTCGCCCACGCGCACGCTTATGATGCGGCCGGTGCGCTTGACCTCGTCGCCTTCTTTAATTTCGGTGTATTCGCCGAGCAGCACCGTGCCGACCTGGTCTTCTTCCAGGTTCATGGCGATGCCGGCCACGCCGTGTGGAAACGAGAGCAGTTCGCCGGCCATGACCTTGTCGAGCCCATAGACACGCGCGATGCCATCGCCAAGAGTGATGACAGTGCCGGTCTCGTCCACGGAGATCTTCGATTCGTAGTTCTCGATCTGCGCGCGAATCAGTTTTGTGATTTCGTCTGCTTTGATTTGTGCCATAGATGCAGCGCTCAGCTTTCACCATCAGCTCTCAGCTTCGAGTTGTGAGCTATGAGCAAAACACTCAGCTCACAGCTCGCGACTAAGAGCTAATCGCTTCCCGAATCCGCTCCAGTTGCCCCTTCACCGAACCATCGTAAATTGTGCTGCCGACTCGGACGACGGCACCACCCAGCAGCGTGGCGTCCAGACCATACCGCGCGCGCACTTTCTTTCCTGTAATTTTGCCGATCTGTGCTTCGAGCGCGCGCTTCTCTGCGTCGGAGAGTTCGCGGACGCTCGAAACCAGGGCCTCCGCAAATCCCAGCCGGGCGTTGAGCTCCTTCTCGAACTGCTCGGCGATTCTCTCCAGAAAATGCATCCGCCGATGATCGATCAACACGGCGACCAGATTGCGCACGTGCGGTTCAATCCCTTCGTCCCGTACGATCGCATCCAGCAGGCTATGCTTCTGGTCAGCCGCGACTGCCGGATTCTCCCATACCCGCCGCAAGTCCGCGCTTTCGGCCAGCAGGCTTGTGATCTGACGCAAGCCACTCGTGGTGCGCTCGACATCGAGGTGCTTGCTGAAAACCACGTCAGCGAAGGCTCGCGCGTATGTGTTGGCGACAGAGGCCACGAGCTAGTTCCGGTCCTTTCCCGAACCCTCCGAAACTGAGTTGTCGGATGCCGAGCCCAACTGGCCGGCAAAACCACGCACCAGCGCCTGATCGGTCGCCGCGTCGACGCGGATCTGTTTCTGCGCCAGGGCGACTGCCAGATCCGCGGCGTGCGCCGTTAGTTGACGCCGTGCCGCTTTTACCGCCGCTGCGATCTCCTGCTCCGCGGCGGCGACGATCTTGCGCGCGTCTTCTTCGGCAGCGGCTCGAATCCGCGCTTCTTCGGCAGAGCCTTCCCTGGCCGCATGTTCCCGCATCTCGTCGATCTCGACGTCCAGTCGCTGAAGACGCGCTTCTATTTCAGACAACTTGCGCCGCGCCTCTTCGCTCGCCTTCTGCGCGTCCTGCATGGCCTTCTGGATGGCCGCGGTGCGGTTGCGGAACATTGTCGGCAAATACTTGCGTCCGGCCCAGACGAAGACGCCGATAATCACGGCAAAATTCAGCACCATGCTCAGCCAGTATGATTGCTGCAGACTCAGACCGGTCAGACGCGCAATTATTTTCACCGAAGCGGACTGCTTGAATTCGGCCCTCGGGTCTTTATCTTCTCCGGCGGCTTCGCGGCTCTCGTGCACCAGACTGCGCCCGGGTCCACCGGGCTGCTGCACCGCATTGTTGCTCATGGGCTGCGCAGGAGCAGCCGGCTTCTCCTGCGCACACAGCGACGCAAGACTGGCGCAGCAGATCATGACCAGCACCAGCAAGCATGCCCACGAAATTTTCTTCGTCGATTTCATCAGGTTAAGTTCGTCCAACCGAATTCATTCAGCGAACGTTCATTCGAGCAACGCCCGGCCAACTAATGGCCGATCAACTAACGTTCAGCCACTACCGCCCGGCGCCGGCCGGCTGCAGCACGCGCCGCATAATCTCCTGCGCCAGCCCAGCCGACTCCTGCTGCAAACCTGCCTGAGCCGCGAAGCGATCCGCCTCAATGTCGCTCTTCGCCGCCGCCACCTGCGCCTGGGCCTTGCTCCGCGCCTGATGCACCGCCTCGCCGCGGGCCTGCAACACGGCCTGCCGCCGAGCTTCCTGAGCACGGAAAACCGCGGCCCGAGCCTCGCGCAGCTTCTGCTGATACTCGGACGTGCGCGCGTCAGCCGCGGCAACATCAGCGCGCGACTTCTCGACCGCGCCCTCGGTCTTGTCGCGCCGCTCGGCCAGCACGCGCTGCAGAGGCTTATGCACGATCAGCGAATAGAGCACGTAAAGCAACGTCAGAAGAATTACCGTCGGCACCGATCCAAGCAGTAATTCGCCTAGTTGACGCGTGGTCTCATCCATTGGGTGCTGATATATATCAGGAAATGAGGGCTATGAAAACTGTTAAGTCTAGCGTCCCAAGGAGTTTATGTCAACGCGGAGAAGTTTGTGTGCGCCCTTGCGACGCGCCCTGAAATACGCCAATCGCAGCAAGCACACGGAGTCAGCATTCACCTACTCTGAGGGGGGTGCGACAGGGTAACGAGTACAGCTGCAAGCAATAACAAACACAGGCTTTAAGTGGTGCCCGCGCCTCTGGTACGCACTTCTCGCGCAGATTTCTCCACATACTCCTTGACTTCACGCTCAACAGGATTACCATGGAGTTATCACCTCCGATCCAGTTCAGGATCGAATGGGCCGATAGCCAAGGAATGTCACCGCTTCTTGGTTGCCGGCCCATTTAAATTCTTTGGCGGTTTCCACACCGAAGTTTACTCACGAAAGCATGCGCCAGCTGAGTTTTCGATTGTTAAAACCAGAATTCCGACACCGCCTCGCGCCATGACCATGCTAGTGTTTTAGGCGATTCTCCAGTCTCTACTTCCTCGTGAAAGGATTCTCTTCCTTGGCCCCGCACCCTCTGGAACCCTTGTCTGCAGCCGAAGTCGAAGCGTCGGTTCAGCTCCTCAAGAAAATGCCTGAGTTCAACGCGGCGACCCGCATCATCAGTGTCATGCTCAAGGAACCGGCCAAGGAACTTGTATATCGCTGGCCCGACGGACTCGCGCCAGATCGCGAGGCCTCGGTGGTTTGCTTCGACAACTCTGCGAACCAGGCCTACACCATTGAATTGAATCTCGCCAGCGGCGCCAGCCGCGCGGTGGCCGCGCCGAAGGGCTCGCAGCCGACGATGTCGGTCGATGAGCAGGTGGAGTGCGAGCAGGCCGTGCTGAACAGCAAGGAATTCCAGGAGGCGATCCGCAAGCACCACGGCATCACCGACCCATCGTTGGTGATGGTGGATATCTGGAGCGCGGGCAACTACGGGTCCGAGGAGGACTCGGGACGGCGCCTGGCGCGGCCGCTGTGCTTTTTGCGCAGCGATCGTACCGACAACGGTTACGCCCGGCCCATCGAAGGCATTCGGCCGGTGGTCGATCTGAACCTGATGCAGGTGATCCGCGTCGAGGAATATGGAACCTGGCCGCTTCCGCCGCAGGCTGGGAACTATGCGGCAGAGCGCGTTTCCGGGCAACGGAAAGACATCAAGCCGCTGGCGATCACGCAACCCGAAGGCCCGAGCTTCACGCTGCAAGGCCGTCAGCTCAGCTGGCAGAACTGGGATTTCGTGGTTGGCTTCAATGCGCGGGAAGGCCTTACGATCCATCATCTGCGTTACACCGATAAAGGTCGCAAGCGCCCCATCCTCTATCGCGGGTCGCTGACCGAAATGGTGGTGCCTTACGGCGACCCCGCGCCGACGCAGGCGCGCAAGAATGCATTTGACGTGGGCGAATACGGCATGGGCATGTGCGCCAACAGTCTCCGCCTGGGGTGCGACTGCGTGGGGCATATCGAGTACCTCGACGCCGATTTCTGCGACAGCCGGGGGCGGGCGCTCACGATTCCGAATGCGATCTGCATTCACGAGGAAGATTTCGGGATTCTATGGAAGCACACCGACCGCCGCCTGCCCGACGCACCGGAAGTCCGTCGTTCGCGGCGGCTGATTGTGTCGTCGATCTCGACGGTTGAGAACTACGAGTACGGATTCTTCTGGTACTTCTACCAGGACGGCAACATTCAATTCGAAATCAAGCTGACCGGCATTCTTTCGCTGGGCACGCTGCGCGAGGGCGAAAAAGCTAAGCATGGAACCATGATTGCGCCATTGCTTTATGCGCCCAATCATCAGCACTTTTTCAACGTGCGGCTCGACTTCGATCTGGACGGGACGGCGAACACGATTCAGCAGATCGACATAGTGGCCGACGATCTCGACGCGTCCAACCCATTCGAGAACGCGTTCCGCGCCCGCGCAACGCATTTACTCACCGAGAAGCAGGCCGCCGCAAATCTGAATCTCGAGACCATGCGCACTTGGAAAGTAGTGAGCTCTTCGGCGAGGAACGCGGTCGGAGATCCCACCGGCTATAAGTTTTTCCCGGGAGATAACGCGTTTCCCCTGGCGTCGCCCAATGCGTGGTGGCGCAAGCGAGCCGGCTTTGTGAATCATCACGTGTGGATCACGCCCTATCGCGCCGAGGAAAAATTTGCGGCCGGAGATTTCCCCAATCAAAGTCAGGGCGGCGATGGCCTGGAGAAGTGGATCAAGGCCGACCGCTCGATCGCCGATACTGATGTCGTTCTCTGGTACACGTTCGGCCACACGCACATCCCGCGGCCTGAAGATTATCCCGTGATGCCGACGGCCTACATCGGCTTCCTGCTAAAACCCAACGGCTTCTTCGATCAGAACCCGGCCAATGACGTGCCACCGTCGAAAACGGCAGGCGGGAGCAAGAGTTGCTGCCACGAGTAGATCAGGACACAATAGAGAGAACATCACCCTCCCGAGCCACCTTCCACTTGGTTGCCAGCCCTTTTAAATTGTAGACTTGAAAACAACAAGCAGACTCCCGCGCTTGCAAAGCGCTGGAACGTTGTCATCCAGACTCTAAGATCGTTCCGGGTGTGTTTCGAGTTGGACGGTCCGATAATGGCAAAGAACGTCAAAGCGTCGCTTTCGCCAATCACAAATGGAGTGCAATACGTCAAGCTCGCCACTTGGCGCGGTTTCTATCCGTACATCAACGGGAGGCTCCGCGACCCGCAAGGCTACATTTTCAGAGGTCAGCAAACGTCCTCGTGGAAGCTTGAAAGTTCGCTCGATAGGGCGCTGAAAAGTCTCAGGCCGGGCGCTAACGCTAGAATCACCGCCCGACATCTCGAGCAGTTTCAGCTGGCAGCAAGGGCGCGGCGCGGTGTGAATCCACAAGCACTTGGCGAGCCGGCACGCTGGGCGCTGGGACAGCATTACGGCCTCTGGACGCCCTTGCTGGACTGGACAGAATCACCTTTCGTCGCCCTTTACTTTGCTTTCGAAGAACCAAATGAGACTCAGAACGGCTCGCGCGCAGTTTTTGCCCTCTCACGGCCTCTGCTTGAGCTGAAGAGCGACAGCATTGCCAAGAAGCAACCCGCTGCTAGCCCAGCTCGACCTGACATTGTAGAATTCATCACGCCGGAAACAGACGAGAACGCAAGGCTCGTGAGCCAGGGCGGTCTTTTCACCAGAGGCACGACTGGCATTGAAATCGAGAAGTGGGTGCGTGGTCATTTCAAGGGGAACAACACGGACAGGGCGTTGGTAAAGATCGTGGTGCCGGAAAAAGAGGGTGATCGGTTTGAGATCCTGCGGGCTTTAAACAGGATGAACATAAATCACCGCTCGCTTTTTCCCGACGTTGAGGGATCTGCGAAGTTCTGTAATATGCGCCTTTCTGTCCCCGATTACTAGGAACAGGTTATGATAGGTGAGTCGTGGCTAACACAGTCGAAAATAGAGTCGAGTTGCGCGGCCAATTGGGCCAGTACGTCTACTGGGTTTATCCGATCAACACAACCTTTAAGGACGAGCCGGGGAATTACGTCTACGCCAAACGCAGCTCTGCCGGTAAG
Organism: uncultured Acidobacteriaceae bacterium; assembly: GCA_963739125.1. Taxonomy (GTDB): domain Bacteria; phylum Acidobacteriota; class Terriglobia; order Terriglobales; family Acidobacteriaceae; genus Sulfotelmatobacter. Next base: position 1,013,913 of record CAVTZD010000001.1, read on the forward strand.
TGGCAGCCGCTCTACATTGGTCAGAGTTCCAGCTTAAGCCAGCGCCTCGCCAGCCTTGACGCAGAACAGGCGGCCATCCGTTTGGGTGCTACACACATACTTGCGCATATTAACTCTGACGAGCGGGCCCGAAAACACGAGGAGGCTGACTTGATCAGCACCCTCGTTCCCCCGCTCATGAGTATGGCAGGGCGCAGCCGCTGAAAGTTTGAGCGAGAGAAAGCCTATCGCTGGGATTGCTTTACCACCCACTCCCTCACCCTCCGCACCACAGACGCCGGCGCGTCGACTTCCAACTCCACCGCCCCGTCTTTATACTTCCGCGAATGAATTCGGGACCTTGCTTCCAGCAGCGCCAGGATCTTGCCTTCCCTCTGGGGGACGCGCAGACGCACGCGGCTGACCGGGTCTTCTTCGATCATGGCATCGACGCGCCCCAGCAGTTTGTCCAGGCCCGTGCCTTCCGCCGCGGAAACATAGACCGTGTTCGAATCCTCGCGTAAGGCGTCGGCCTGCAGCGACTTCGCCACTTCCTCATCCAGCAGATCGATTTTATTCATCACGCGCAGGCGCGGTTTCTTCTCCACTTCGAGCTCTTTCAGCACAATCTCGACTTGCGCGTCCTGCTCGGCCGAGAGGCGGCTGCTCGCATCCGAAACGTGCAGAATCAGCGACGCCCGCTGCACCTCTTCCAGGGTCGCGCGAAACGCCGAGACTAGCGTGTGCGGCAGGCTGCGAATAAATCCCACCGTATCGGACAGCAGAACCTTGCGCTTTGACGGAAGCACCACACCGCGGATCGTCGGATCTAAAGTCGCAAACATCTTCGGCGACGACAAAACTCCCGCCCGCGTCAGAGCATTGAACAGCGTCGATTTGCCAGCGTTCGTGTATCCCACCAACGCTACGGTTGCGACCGGGGCCGACTCCCGGCGCTGCCGCTGCTGCGCGCGAATGCGGCGCACGGTTTCGATTTGCTGCTCCACGTGCCGGACCCGCCGCGCGATCTTCCGCCGGTCAGTTTCAAGCTGCGTTTCGCCGGGACCGCGTGTTCCGATGCCGCCGCCGAGTTGGGACATTTCGACGCCGTGCCCAGCCAGCCGCGGCAGCATGTAGTGCAACTGCGCTAGTTCGACCTGCAACTGGCCTTCGCGGGTTCGCGCATGCCGCGCAAAAATGTCGAGGATGAGCTGGGTGCGGTCAATCACCCTGCGCTGCACGATCTTCTCGATATTGCGCTGCTGCGACGGACTGAGATCGTGATCGAACAAGAGAACGTCGGCATTGGCCGAGGCAGCCGCGCCGGCAACCTCTTCCAGCTTGCCCGCGCCAATCAATGTCGCCGGATCGATCCGGTCGCGCCGTTGCAGAATCTCGCCCACCACCTGCGCCCCGGCGCTCTCGGCCAGCGTGCGCAGCTCCGCCAGAGACTCGTCCGCGTCAAACTCGGGAATAGTAGGTTTAGTCGCGATGGACTTGCCATTCGACTTGATCGCAGATCCGGCCCCAGGCGCGGCCGCATCGCGCGCGGCTGCAGCCTGCGCGGTGACCACGCCCTTGGCATTGGAACGCCCACGCGTGCGCACCTCCACACCCACCAGAAACGCGCGTTCGCGTTCTGGCTCTTCGCCCATAGTCGCGGCGCCGAGAGGCACACGTCTGCCGCTGCGCGGCGTGTCGCGAGATTTCTTGGTAAGAGAACTTGCCAAACCGAAAACGCCTTACCCTTCGGTGCCTGAAGCGGTGGCCGCGGTCGCCGCTGTGACCGGCGTTGCGCTCGACACTGCTTTCTCCGGATGCACCACGTGGCCCACGTGGGTTGACGCCACTCGTCCCATCACGACAGTGGAGATGGCGTGCTTGAAGATGAGCTGCTCCTGGCCGTTCGCCTCCAGGACCACGGAGTATTTGTCGAACGACCGGATGCGGCCCGTCAACTTCACCCCGCTGAGCAGATAGATCGTGATGCTCGCTCTTTCTTTGCGGGCTGTGTTGAGGAAGGAATCCTGAATGTTCTGCGCCGGCTTATTGCTATCCATAGCCGATCTCCTCGCTTGCGGACGATTCCACGTACCGGCTTCCACGCCTGGCGTAAGCCGGTTCACTCCAACAACCTGTTCCCAGAAGCCTTCCCGCTCGCCACGGGAACGGCGGGGTGGTCCCGCCAAGAAGTGAGCGCGCCTACCGTTGCAGGTCCGCGATCTTTATTCTCCACGCGGACGGATGTGAGTACGATACGGCGATCCCCGCCGCTTTTCAACTCGGAACTTGCCCTCCCCACGTCTGTTGACACAAGCCGCCGCTGGAGTGCAGACTTTCCACGACTTTAACCCCAGTGCTGAGTGGTTTGTACTCAGTGGCCGGTAGCCGCTGACGACTGGCCACTCGTTGTAGTGGAGGAAAGAAAATGCACCATTTCGTCGCAGTGGCACCATCTCTGGTCACCCCTACGGTCAGCGGCAGCGAGGCTACCCAACTCATTCTGCGCTGGTTCCACTTCCTGGCCGGCATTACCTGGATCGGTCTGCTCTATTTCTTCAACCTGATCAACGTCCCGTTTATGAAGCAAGTGGACGCCGGCATGAAGCCGAAGATTTTCCAGAACCTGACCCTGCCAGCCCTGAACTGGTTCCGCTGGAGCGCACTGGCCACGGTCTTTCTCGGATTCTGGTATTGGGGCCAGTTCTATGTCGGACCCGATGCCCAGCGCGAGGGAGGCAGCGCGGCGCGCACTGTCTTTTTTTTCCTGTTCCTCTGGATCCTGGTCTGGTTCCTTCTCTATTTCGTGATTAAGAAAATGACGCCCAGCGGCTACGTTCTCGGCGGGATTACCACCATCCTGGTCTACGCCGCGGGCTGGCTGTTTGTGAACCGCACCCCGGTTGGCGGCGATGACATCCATGTTATTTCTATCGGCGTGGGCGGCGGAATGGGAATCGTGATGCTGTTCAACGTCTGGGGCATCATCTGGCCGAACAATAAGAAAGTGATCCGCGGAACGCTGGCCGGGACTCCGCCCCCGAACGGTGCAGCATTGGCGCGCCAGTCGTTCCTGGCTTCGCGGACAAATTTCTTTCTGTCCGTGCCTCTCCTGTTCTACATGGCGGCGAGTTCGCACTTCTCCAGCACGGTGATTTTCGGGAAATAGGAGTTGGGCGCTGCCTTCGGACGTCTTGCGCAGGGCAAAGAAAAACGGGCCGGTTGAATCCCGGCCCGTCGTTTTCATGCAGGCGAGTGACGATGACCTACCGAACAGCACCGCCGAAGTCGCCCGTTTAGAGTCGGATCAACTCACCCACCATTAGAACTCCAACCGCAGGGCAAGCTGTAGCACGCGCGCCGCGGGGCCGCTGTTGCGGATCGTCGTGCCTTGCGTGCCCGAAATCGTCCCGAACGGACAAGAGACATTCGTGATGTCGGTGCACGGCGTGTCGAAGTTCGGATGGTTGAAGGCGTTAAATGCATCGGCGCGGAATTTCAGCGCCACCCGGTCCGAAATGAGCGGGAAGGCTTTCGCCAATCCCAGGTCCAGATCGAAATAGGATGGCCCGCGCAGGTTGTTGCGGGCGCCGATGTTGAAGCCAACCGGACCGATATAGTCCGCGTTGGCCTGGCTCGGATTGGGGAAGGCATAGAGCGGTTGGCCCTTCCCGCCGGTCAGGTGCGTCTTCAGGTCCGAAACCGGGCCCACCAGGATGCCGGGCGCATCGTTGGCGTATCCGGCGACGAACGCGTTTGCGGCCATGAAGTAGGCGTTCCCGCTATGGACGCTGGGCAGGCCGCTCACGCTCCAGCCGCCGATCGCCTCGTCGAGCCAGCGCGGCGCGTTTGAGGCAAAGCTCCGGCCGCGGCCAACCGGCAGGTCGTAGATAATGTTGCCATTAAAGTAGTGAGTCACGTCGAAATCGGAATTGCTGCGGCATTCCCTTGGGCGCAATACGTCGCAAATGAAGCCATAGCCCCCAAAAGCCACATCGTTGGCGATGAGAGAGACGTTGTCGATCGAGTGCGACCAAGTGTAGTTCAGGTCAAATTGCAAGCCATGACCCGCGTTCTTGTGCAGAGTCGTAAGCAAGCCGTTATAGGACGAAGATCCTTTGTTGGTGTAGAACGTGTTCTCGGAGAATTGGGCTCCCATCCCGACATTCGCGGGCAGAAGACCAGCACCTGACAGCGCCTGTATGCTGTCGGCAAAATCGCCTCGCGCGACTAGGGTGCCAAGATAGTACGTAAGTATCTGCGTGTTGTTCCCAACCCCGAACGCGGGGCCGGCCCCGGCTGGCAGTATATTTTCAAACCAGGGCTGCGGGCCGACGGCCAGCGGGTCTGCTCCCGCCCGCAACTCCTGAGTAATGTTGCCAAACGCGCTCGACATCGTCTGGCCCGACGCCGGATCCTTGAAATCGATCAATTGGTCAGCGTCCGCCTGCGCAAGCAAGCGCCTTCCCAGGCGACCGACGTAAGTGGCCCTCAAAATGAATCCGCCGGGGATCTCGTGTTCAAAGCCAAAGTTCAACGCGATCGAATACGGAGTCTTGAGTTTCGGATCGACGATTTCGTTGAACGCTTGGCCGTTGGCCAGGCCGAATGGAGCTCCGGTGCTGTCAACGAATGGTAAGAACGGCTTGGTAATCGCAGGGGCGGCGGGCGGTGCCGGAGGATTGTTCACACCCGAAAACCTTGGGCACGTCGTGAGGTTGCCAGCCGGGTCACCCACACTTCCGCAGGGCTGGGTCGCGCTGGACTGGAAAAGGTAGTCAAACTGCGACTGCTGATATTGCACCGCATTGATTACGGTCTGATCGTAGAGCAGCCCTATGCCGCCGTTCAACACCGTCTTGGGGTTAAGGCTGTAGGCAAAGGCGACACGCGGCCCAAAGTTGGCGTATTGCGGTTTGAAGTAGCCGGGAGCGTGGTTAGCCTTTCCGCCCAGCGAGTAGGCGATCAGCGGGACAGCCGTGTTGCCAGACAAGCTGGCCGCGCTTTGCGTCACGCGGTCGCCGAAGTAGGTATCGAAATCGAAGTTCTGCCCGGACTGAATGCCATGGATCTCGTAGGGCACACTGTAGTTTACCCAGCGAACTCCGTAGGAGAGAGTGAGTTTGGGCAACACCTTCCAGGTGTCGTTGAAATAAAGCTCCGTCTCGTAGTAGCGATACGTCCGGGTCTGGCCGGACCCCTGGGCCAGCGGAGCGCCCGCTGCGGTGTAGTTGAACGTGCTGCTGACGGATGTGTACGGAGCGAGCGCGAGGGCAAAAGCGGCGTCATATAAGCCCGGAGCGAATCCGCAAACGCTCGACGAAGCGGGACAAATATCGGCTGGCCGGAAGGTTGAGTCCAGTCCCGAAGTATATCCACCCAGGCCGATGGTCGGCTGGTTGTAGTTCAGGATCGTATAGCCGCTCGGCTTGGGCCACTTGAACGTCCCGCCAAACTCGAAGTTGTGCTCCCCTTTCTGCCAACTGAAATCGTCACGAATGATCGGGATGGGATAAGTTCGCCCCTGCGCATTAATGGCATTACCGTAGGGGCCATTAATGACGGCGCCTCCTGAACCGTTCCCACCAAAACCGTTGTTGTACTGCGTGGGGCCGGTCGGATTGTAGCTATTCGGGAAGTTGAAGTTTTCAAACGTCTCTCCGTAGGAAGCCTGGTTCACCATGGTGTTGCGAATCGTCCAGACGTGCCCGACAACCCAGCTATAGCTCTGGTCCAGGAACGGATAGGTCTCTGGGTCGCCCGGAAACCAGATCGGGCTTTGGGTGCCGTTCGTTCGCACGAAGTCGCCTTTCCCCCACAACTTCATCGTCGAGTTCAAATTGAAATCGACCCTTTGCACATAATCGTCTTCCTTGTACGGAAAGGGGGCGTTGAAGCGATAGCCGGCGAAATTGACCAGATCTCCTTCAATGCCGGAAAAATCATTCGCATGCGGATAGCGGTTGGCAAACAAGCCGAGAAGCGCCGAGTTGAACCCTTTATGCTGAGGATCGAACCCAAGCAACTGCGCTCCCGGCACCGGCACGATATTGTTGGAGCTATTGATGTAGTTCACAGTGCCGTTCCGGAAAGAATCCACTGGAACCGCACGGTCGACCAGGTCAGAAAGCGTGTCCCGCCGTCCGTTGTAATCGAAAAAGAAGAACAGCTTGTCTTTGATAATGGGCCCACCGATATCGCCGCCGAACTGGTTGCGGATCAGTGGAGGCCGCGGGACGTTGGAATTGTTGTTGAACCAATCGTTGGCTTCCAGGTCGGTGTCGCGGTGGTACTCGACCAGCGCACCATGGAAGGAATTGGTGCCGCTCTTGGTCACGAGCGCGTATTGACCACCACCGCCCCCTGCTTCGCTGGAAAGGTCGCCCGCGCTGACTCCGCGGAACTCCTGCACGGAATCGACCGGAGCACGACCTACGATGTAGCCGAATTCGCCCGTGGCGTAGTCGTTGACGTCGAGGCCGTCTACGGTAACGCGATTCTGATCGGTTCGCGCACCGGTGACCGCACCGTCGAGCGTAACGCCGGGCTGCTGCACAAAGAGCGCTGACGGATTACTTCGGTCCTGGACCGGCAAACTATTCAGGGCTTCCACCTGAAAATTGTTACCCACCGTCGCATCGGTCGTATCGAGCGTCACGTCTTGATTGGCTGCCGACACTTCGACCGTTTCGCGCGTCGCGCCCAGAGTCAATTGAACGTTCTGCGTACGGGTCGCGTTTACGTTCAGGTACAAACCGGAGACGAAGACATCCTTGAAACCATCATGCTTGAATTCGATCACGTAGCCGGGGCCCGGCTCGACCTGCGCGATCGTATAAGAACCCGCAGCGTTGGTGATGCCGCCATAACTAACGCCAGTCTGGGGATTCCGCAGGGTAACCTTGACTCCCGGCACGACCGCGCCAGTCTGGTCGCTGACGACGCCGGTGATGGAAGCGACGTCCTGTGCCGCCAGCACGGAGGAAACGGAAAGGACCAATCCAAGGATAAGGGCCGCGAATACTGCACGCGTCACCATTCCCTGACCTTTATGGGCGCGACTTGCAATCAGCCGCACGGCAGAATGTAACTTGCTGGCAGTTCGAAAGTTTCGGGGCATCATGAATCCCTCGTTCTTCGTTCTTAAGGTCTTGGCGTCAATCGCCGCATTGGAAATTTCGCGGCTGCGCTCACAACAAACGACTGAAAATGTGTCGATTCCAAAGATTGCGGCCCTCAGGGAGTGAGCCGGAGATCGTGTCGCCACACAAATCACCAGACAGCGTTTGTGCAAGTGGCGATCCAAAGCAAAACCAGCAACAACTGTCTATTTTTCATTTGCTTAGACAGATACCGACAGAATGTGATTACGAAAATACATATGCAGATGGATAAAAACTATGATTTCTGGAAGAATGTGCGCTGTGATCCCCTGTCATTCAGCGATGCCGCTTCCTGCTGGATTTCTCCTGCCGAGCCACAACTTCGCCGGGCGCAAGTACCCGCCTCACGATTGGAGTGTTTAGCTTGTATTTGCGTTCCGTCACATTGCCCTGATCATCCTTGACTCGAAGAATGAAGACGGGCAACATGCCTTCCTTGTCGAAGTTTTCCTGGGTCACCGTGACGGGCAGAACGCCATCGAGGCCGTGCTCGCGATAGGCGGTTTCATAGCGATGCTTCTTCGTATTCCAGGTGAAAACGCGAACCTGATCATAGTCGTAGGGCAGCCCATCGTGGGGTTCGGTCATGAGACACAGATATTGTGGAACTTTCTTCTGCACGCCCTGGTCGGTGTCGGTTACTTCATCCAGGGGAAAGAATGCGACAAAGCGCTGGCCCTCGGCATATTGCGCGACTTCGAGGGGAATATCCATATCGACCATGCGAGCCAGCACCCAACCCACTCGGCCCTGGTCATCGCGCACCAGCCACCAATCCTCGAGCGGAGGACCAGCGGGAACCCTTGATCCCGACTTCACCATCGCGGAACTTTCGGGTCGCGCGGGAGGCATTGCGCCTGCCTGTTTCTCGGCTGTCGCCCGTTTCAGAATGGCCACCTTGGTCCCCGCCGCAAGCTGGTACAAGTGTTCGGTCTCGCGGCCTGGAGTGAGGTGCAGATTGGTTTCGTTGCGCAGAATTCCGGGAGCCTGCGTCGGATCGTCCCGGTTGTCCTGGGTGAGTTGCTGCAAGGCATCGAAGGTTTTCTGATCCACCAGGAAGCGCTGCTCGATCCAGCCTTCGAGCCCGCTATCTGTGCGCACGCGGGCGAAGCGCTTCTCACGCTCCAGCACCTCGACGCGCTCTCCGTTCTTCACATCGCCGACGCGGTTAAAAATCGCCGCGACCTGGTCGCGCAAAGCCACCTGCGGCGCTGAGACATAAGCCACTTCCAGCACGCGGTGACGCTCCCCGCACGCCGGAATCAGCCCGATGATCGCGGCCAAAGCCCAGGCCGCTGCCCAGCGGAATACGCCCGATGAAGATGAACCGAGTCGCGAGCCATGTGATTGCTCCCACCCACGGCGGGGCGAAGCGGATCGCAATGAGTCAGCCAGTCTCACGAGGATTGCCTTCGAGCGGATCTCTTCACTATAGCGCGCCGCGGGCCCGCTTCCACGTGATGAACGTTTACGGTAAATGCACCCTCTCCCGAGAACTCTGCCTCGCCTGACAGCCGCTCCGCGCTTCGGTTACCATGGATCAAGTCCTGCGGAATGTTGGCAAACAAAATCCAGGCTGCCGGGATTCTGTTTTCCGCTTCTAACATGTGGGATGCTTCTAGGGAATGCCCGGAAAGCCGATGAATAACAGATTCGCAATTCGTTTCGCCCTTTTAATTCTCGCGTCTTCGTTGGCGCTGCCCGCCACCGTTTCAACCGCGGCGTCGGCGCAGGATACGCTCGATTCCGTCCTGCGCCCGCCCAAGGGATCGCAGGTCGCGATTGTGGTCTTTGAGGACTTGCAGTGTCCCATGTGCCGCCGTACGGAGCCCCTGGTCGAGCAGGCTTCGAAGACCTATAAGATTCCCCTGGTGCTGCACGATTTCCCGCTGCCCATGCACAACTGGTCGTATCAGGCAGCGGTGATGGCGCGCTATTTCGACACGCGATCCAAAGCTCTGGGCAACGACTTCCGCGATTACATTTTCGAGAACCAGCTAGAGATCAATCCGCAGAACCTGCGCTCCTATGCGGACAAGTTCGCCTCCGATCGCAAGGTCGAGTTCCCTTTCATCTACGATCCCGGCGGAAAACTGGCGGGACTGGTAAATGCTGATCGCGACCTGGGCAGGGCGATTAAACTCGACCACACGCCCACCGTCTACATTGTCAGCAGCCGCAATCCCAACAAGCCCTATATCGAAGTCCGCGACAACACGCAGCTCTACTCGACCATCGACGCCATGATGAAAGAGTAGGCCGGGTCCGCGTTAAGGGTGTCCTGGATTGAGGGTGCCCCACTTCTGCAAACAGCACGAGAAATGGGGCACCCAAATTCGTTTTCAGTAGGAAACTGTTTGGGAAGCTGCCACGCGCCCGCTCACTCTCTAATTGATTGAGAACGTCAGCGCATTGACGCTGTTTACGTTGCAGAGTGTGGCACCGACTGTAGTCGACGCGGGGGCGGTACCCTGAAGCGTGACTGTGCCGTCGCTGATGGTTAGTACCGTTGAGTCTCCGATGTTCCAAGTAACGATGCTAGTGACATCCGTGCCCGCCGAGCTGCCGACTGTGGCCTTCGCATCAATCGTGAGTGTGGTGCCTGTTTGACCGCTAGTCCCGGTTGGGGCGCTAAGGGTCAGGTTGCTGACGACCGGGCACACTGTCACCGTTGCGGTGGTTGTGGCCGTAATGGATCCATCGCTAGCGCTGATTGTGGTCGTACCGATGTTAGTCGCGTTCGATACCGCGGTCGCAACTCCGCTCGTCTGTCCGATCGAGGCCACCGACGAATCCGACGAAGACCAAATAGACTTGCTGGTCACATTCAATGTACTGCCATCGTTGAAGGTTCCCGTCGCGGTCATTTGAAAGGTCTGGCCCGGGTTCAACGATACGGTCGACGGTCCGATGGCCAGTGACGTCAGCGTCGGGTTCACAAAAAATCCGCGGCAGCTGACGGCTAGAGCCAGGCTCGCGAGCGCCGCAAAAGCGCCGATCAATCGGATTCTTTTTTTCCTGGGTGACATTATTGCTCCACTCCTTGTTCGACCGATCTTTGTTCGGCGGATCCTTGTTCGGCGGATCCTCGTTCGGCGGCCCGTTCCTCGTCTACGGCAATAGATCCCGGGACCATGGATCCCGGCGTGCGGAACCCTGTCCGCAAAAATTGTAGCAGAGGCGATTCATCGCGACCCGCACACCGGTGCATCGTGCCCACTGACCGACGCATCCGCGATAATCGGCCCGAGGCAATCGGCTTTATGCCACTCGAGTCTCGTCTGCCTCTGCTCGCTTCCTTGGTCTTACCAGCCGGGCAAACCGCTCCCCGATTAGAACGGCGGTTTTCGAGCGTCTTGCACAGAAACTTACCGGCCGCACGCATCGCGGTGAAGGAGAAAGGCCAGCGCTGGAACCCAGCCACTGGCCTCGGACTACTCCTTCACTGCCGTTCTGTTAGCGCTGTTTCCCCTTCGGCTCGTCCGGCCGACGGGGCGGCGGACTCGCCTTATGCGGCTTCGGAGCCGGCTTCGCGGCTGGCCTCGGAGCCGGCTTGGATTGTTTATGCTCCTGGTTAGGCTGCGCATTATGCTCAGCGTTGTGCTCCGGAGGTGCCGAGGCGTTGGGCTTCGGGCGTTCCTCGGAATTCTTCGGCTTGGGAGCTGCGGACCGCGATTCCTCGTTTGGTTTCGCCTCGTGGTTCTCTGAGGAGGCGGCTGGGCCGCGCGCTTCGCGCGGCGACATAGCCGGAGCGTGATATTCACCGCCCGCCGCCCGGGCCGCAACCACCGAATGACTGCTGAAGTCGCCCGCCCGCGCCGTCGCGGCGACTGCCGGACGTCCATGGTTCTCTGACGCGAAGTTCTGGCGATTCTGGCTGGCTAGCTGCCGCTGCTGCACCTGCGACGCCAGCGGCTCAGTGTGCGGTTCCTTCGCGTACGCTTCCTCCTGCGGAGTGGGCCGCGCCTCGACGCCACCGGCTCCGCCGTTGTAGCTGACGGTGGTCGTGTGGTTGACGATGACCGTCTTGCTGTAGACGTTGGTCACATTGGTGACGCTGACATTGGTCACGGCGCGGTTGTAGTAAAACCCTCCGCCGCGCCACTCGCCGCCGCCAAAGCCGACGCCGCCATATCCGAATCCGTAATTAATTCCGCCATAGAAGCCGACGTGCGGGCCCCAGTATCCACCGTGCCAGGCATACAGCCCGTCGCTCCAACCCCAGTAACCGGGCGTCCAAAGCATGCCGACGGGCGCGACCACCCAGGTTCCGGGAACCCAGTAGTAACCCGCGTCATCGTTCCAGGCCCAGTATCCCGGCGTCCAGAGGTAGCCGGACCCCGGACACAGGGGCTGCGCGTATACCGGCAATGCCGGCGGGCCTATGCGCACCGAAATCCCTATTCCTATCTGCGCTGACGAAGTGGCAGTGAAAGAAACAACCAGCACCGCCAAAAGTGCCGACAGCAGCAGCCAACGACCTATCGTTCGATAATCTTTCATTGCCTTAGACCTCCTCACGGCCGGAAATCATTTGCCTGCGCAAACCTCGTCATTGGTCACGCACAACGCATGAGGCGAAAAACAAAACGCCGGCTCGGCCTGGTTATGTTCTTCTCTTTAGTAACACTTAAGGCCCAATTATGTTGCTCGCCCTCGAAGACTTTTTCAAATGAGCAACTTGGAAGAGAAGGAATTCTGGATTTCGGAAGCCGGGGTTTCGGTAGCTGATCTCGGGAGCTGGATTTCGGGAGCAAACGCATCGACAGCGGGAAGGAGTGCGAGAAACCTCGGAACAGAAAACGTTCTAGTTGGTTTTGCGCCCCCGCGCGATGCGCTCGTCGATGGGCTTGCGCCCGGCAAATCCTTCGTCGGTGCCGTGCCAGTGCGCAATGGATCTCTCACCCAACTTCCAGCACAGCAGCACGATCCGGCCATCCACTTCGCAGGGAAAATCGAGCAGGCCCACATCGATGTCTTTGACCTGCACCCCGATGGAGTCGATTTCCGCCAGCGCATCCTTGGCGCGCTGTTCGGCCTTCACCCGCTCGGCCTTGCGCCGGGCCAGCGGAACGACATCGACAAACGTGCCGCCCGCCAGGAAAATGCGGTGCTGCAGAGCCTGCTGCGAAGCTTCAAATTGTTCCACGATTTTTTTGCCCGCAATCGCGGTGCGCAGAAGCGATTCGAGAACCGGCAAAAGAGACTTGGCTTCGTCGAGGGTGAAAGTGCGGTCTGGCATGGGCGTGCTTCTATTTTACAGCAAGCGCAACTGAGTCGCGCGGGCGCTCGTTATGGCGTGGAGGCTCAGCCTGAATTCGCACATCCGTGGCGTCATCCCGCGCGCAGCCGCACTTCAGGCGGAGCGAGAGCCCGCCCTGAGCCTGTCGAAGGGGATCTGGCGCGGATCGAGTGCGCCTGCGCCCGCGCGAGATCCCTCCCGCGGCTGAACTGCGCCGCGCTTCGGGATGACGCAGCAGGGGAATAACGCAAGCACAAACTGAGTCACTACTCGCTATGGCGTCCCTTTGCGGGCTTCGCCCGGCCGCCGCAATTATTGCTTCACGCCGTTGCCAGCGTCAGCCGGAGCGCCCAGCGCCTGCAGGTCGCCCACAATCTTGGCCAGCGCCTGATCGAAGTTCTTTTCGCGGTTGCCCTGCAGAATCGCCCACGGCGCGCGTTCGGTGAACCGCCAGAGCAGCACGTTGGTTTTCGGGTCGCGGATGGCCAGCCGAAATTCCGGGTCGTGGTCTGGCGAGGCCAGCGTTGTCCCCCTGAGCGAAGGCCACTCGACAACGAATCTTATCTCAAGCACGAGATCCGCCTCGCCGGGATCGGACACCAATTTGTAGCGTCCCCAGGTTTGCAGAGCGGCGTAAAGCTGGTTGTAGGCGCGATCTCGCGCGCCGTTGTAGGCGGGATTGTCTGTGGGTTGTTCGTCCTGGCCCCCGTTGGCTACGAAGACTGTCTTCGCCGTCAGGATGCGGGCGGGCACGGGGGCCGGAGGCGCATCCTTCGCCGATTGCGCCACGGCAGCGGAAATCAGAAACAACGCGAGAACGGCGCCAGGCAGCGATTGTCTGAGATTCCTCGTCATAAACATCTCCTGTTTCAGGTGTGGATCTCCTGCTTCAGCACTGAATAGACCGAGCACTAATAGACCCAGCACTGGATAGACGCAACGGAAAGACTTTTACTGTAGATATTGATCAAGCTTTGTAAATTCTCATCAGCGCGTGCGCCCGCGTGAAGGGTCGGGCGACGTCGCTGCATCGAGGTCCACGTGGAGCCGGAGGCTGGCGGCGACTCCGGGAGGATAACAATTCCCGTCGCGGCTGTAGTTGGTGCAGTGCGCGGCCACATCCTTGCGCTGCGGCGACTGCGCGAACTGCCAGACCTCGGCGAAGTCAACTCCACTCTGCGTGGGGGGGGCTGGGTTTGGAGAAAAAGAACAGCCCGGCGCCGGCGGGCATGCGTCATTGATCGCCCAGTAGACGATGTCGCGTTTGCCGGCGTGCTCGCGAATGTCGTTGGCCGTCACGACGTTGTCGTCGTCTGGCGCGGGAGCGCTGGAACAGTAAATGCCGGCCCGAAATCCGGCTGCGGTCACGCCGTCGACCCAGGCGTAAATGTATGCCTTCTGCTCGGGCAGCATGCGCCCACCCTGTTCCTGATCGAGAAAAATAATGGTCGCGGTGGGAAACCCTTCGCGCTTCGCGGCCGCGACGGCAGCCCGAGCATCAGCACGGCCCAGGCGCGCAGCGTTCGTCTCCGATTTCAGCGACGCGTAGAGCCGTCCATTGAATAGCACAAGAAACCCGAACCCAGCGGATTCGACCGCGGCACGGTGACCCGTCCAAGTGTTCGCATTTTCACCCGGAGGATTGTTGAGCCAGTAGCTTGTGAAAGAGAAAGTCTGGTGCAGAGCGCTCAGGCTGGCGTCTCCCGGATAAACGTTGCGGTCGAAGCCGAGGTAGGCTCCGCTCTGCGCCTGGAGAGTGGCGCAGGAAAGGATCAGCGCCGCAGAGAGCCATTGCAAGTTCATGAAGCCATCTTAATTCTTCGACCTGATTGTTCGATCTAATTGTTCGACCGGAACCGGGGTCAATAGTTCGCCGCGGCGCGTCCAGAAGTACAACGCGAATGCGCCAATCGACAGCACCAATCCGAAGCCGAACTCCGTGGTGACATACAGGACGCGGCCGGCGGGCGCGGTCATGCGGTCGAAGATTGCCTGGATGAAAAGATTGTGGCTCGCGTGCATCACGGCGCCGGTCCAGAGGCTGCCCGACTTCAGCCGCAGCCAGCCAAGAATATAGCTGTCGGCAATCACCATCAGCGTGAAACAGGTCAGAGCAAATACCGGCTTGGTGCCTGCGTTGTAGTCGGCAAACAAGAGTCCGGGATAGTGCCACACTGCCCAGATGCATCCGCTGATCAGGCATCCCCAAGTGAAACCGGCTTGCTGCACCAGACGCGGAAGCAGAAACCCGCGCCATCCAATTTCTTCTCCCAGCGCGCGTGCCGTGCTGCTGATTACGCCCAGAACCGCATAGCACGGGATGGCAAGAAACAGCGCCGTGGCCCGCGGCCAATTTGGAAATCCAAATGCCGCGCCCAGCGGATTTGCGAATGCCGAAAATGCGAACGATCCGCGAATCGCGGTCCAAGCAACGACGTAAACCGGCAGCGCATACAGGATCGGAATGGCGTATGCCCACGCCACGTATTTCGCCGGCCGCCAGTTCCAGCCCAGCGTTGCCAGGTCAATCCTGAACACCCTGCAGGTTGCGAACGCCGCGAATGCGGGACACCACATCACCAGCGCGACCACCATCCCATTCCCGGCGCCAATGTGACCGGTATGAATCATGAGGAAATACGGAAGGCTGGAGAACGCGAATACCAGAACGATGAAAGTGAGGATTTGCTTGGCCAGCGGCCGCATGCCGAGGGATGTTACCACGCGGGTTGTGCGCCGCGTGGTTCAGTTTCAGCAGCGAGAACCGCGGCTCGCAAACTATCCGCCGATGTGAACCATGGTCCTTGAAGCGGGCACGAAGTCCGGCTCTCCGATGTGATGCCGCTCTTCCTTCTTCTCGACCACGCCGCGAACGAACTCTTCCAATTCGTCGTCGCTTCCGCCGCGGCGCATCTGGGCGTGCAGGTCGTGATCCCAAACAGAAAAAAGACAGGTACGAATTTTCCCGTCGGATGTAATCCGAATCCGGCTGCAGTGTCCGCAGAACGGATGCGACACCGGCGCGATGATTCCGATCTCTCCCACGCCATCGTCGAAGCGGTAGCGCCGTGCCGTTTCCGAGCGTGCGCGCGGAATTTCCACCAGTGGCCGGTACTCGGCCATGCGCGCCAGGATTTCATCGAGCGTGACTACGGTCGCGGGTAACCAGGTGCGTCCTTCTTCGAGCGGCATGAATTCGATAAACCGCACCGTGACGCCCTCTTCACGAGCGAACATCCCGAAGGGAATGATCTGATCTTCGTTGAACCCGCGCATGAGCACGCAATTCACTTTCAGCGGCCAGAGCCCGGCGCGCCGCGCGGCGCGGATTCCGGCCAGCACGTGGTCGTATCCTCCGGGCACGCGGGTGATGCGGGTGAAGCGGTCAGGATCGACCGCATCCATTGAAACAGTGACGCGCGTCAGACCCGCGTCTTTCAAAGGCTGCGCCAGATCGGCGAGTAGATGCCCGTTGGTGGTGAGGGCAATGTCGAGCGGTTCGTTGATCGTGGAGGGGCGGACGCCCCCGTCCGCCCTGGCAGTGGCAAGTCTCTCGACCGAAACTTCTGCGGCATGGCCCCCCCGGGCGAATGCGCCCGGGGCTCCACGATCCAGATTGGCCAGTTCCCGAACGAATTCGACTACGCCTTTGCGCAACAACGGCTCGCCCCCGGTGAGCCGAATCTTCGTGATCCCCATCCCGACCAGCACCCGCGCCATCCGCAGATAATCTTCGAATGGAAGATCGCCATAGAGCGCGCCCTCGTTTCCCGTGCGGCAGTAGACACACTTGTAGTTACAGCGGTCGGTGATGGAAATCCGCAGGTCAGTGATGCGGCGTCCGAATTTGTCGGTGAGAGGCACGACGGCTCGCGGCTTCTTGGCTGTAAGGCCTAAGCTTCTAGCTTACGCCTGAGACCTTGTCATTCCGAAGAGCTTCAGCCCTGAGGAATCTGCTGTTCCTGTCAGATTCTCACGGCTCCGATAGCGCCCTGTGGATCGCCGCTTCGGCCATCGGCGCCATGATCTTGAATCCAGCCGCGTTGGGATGCAGGCCATCGTCGGCGAGATTTTTCTTCATCATGCCGTTATCGTCAACCATGGCGCTGAAATAATCGAGATACACGAGACGATTCTTCTCGCAGTAATCCTTGAGCCAGCGGTTCAGCTCGAGAATGCGGGCGCGTGGACGCTGCGCGAAAAAATCCTTCGATTTTTCCGTGTAGTCATATACGGGGGTCAGAGACGAAAGCACAACCTCGATGCCATGCACTTTCGCCAGTTCCGCCATCGATGCAAGATTCGCTTCGATATCCTCATTGCGCATCGGCCCGGTATTGCCGGCGATGTCGTTGGTGCCCGCCAGAATCACGAGAACTTTGGGATGGAGATCGATTACGTCCTGGCGAGAGCGCACCAGCATCTGCGGCGTGGTCTGTCCGCCAATGCCGCGGTTGATGTAAGGCTTGCCCGGAAAATAGTCGGCGAGCTTCCAGATATCGGTGATCGAGTCGCCGTAAAAAACGACACGGTTCTCGCCGGGCGCCGGCGCGGGCAACCCCGCGTCAGCCTCGCGATAGCGCGCCAGTTGCCCGAAGTCGTCGGTGAAGACGGCGATGCGGGAGGCGCGGTATTGGTCGAGCCCCGCAAAACCGGTGGAGGGAATCGCAGGAACCGGAACAGGAGCTTGAGCCGACTGCTGGCCTGCCGCAGAAATAACGATCGTGAAAACAATCAGCGAACTGACTACCGCGAGCTTCCGCAGGTTAGGAGGAGATCTCATAAGTTCTCATTTTGTCAGCGCCCGCCGGCCAGCGCATTGGCAATCGCCTTCTCCGCCAGCGGAGCCATGATTTTGTACCCTGCGGCATTCGGATGCAAACCTTCGTCCGAGAGATCGCGCCTCAGCATGCCCTTGTCGTCGGTCATCGCTGAAGCGTAATCCAGATACACGAGGCCGTTCTTGGCACAGTAATCCTGTAGCCAGGCGTTCAACGCCAGTATTCTTTCCCGCGGACGTAGAGCGAAAGATTCTTTCGCATCCTGCGTGTAATTGTTCACCGGAAGAAGCGATGCGAACACCACGCGAATCTCGTGCAGGCGTGCCAACTCGGCCATGGACGCGTAGTTGGCCTCAATGTCCTCGTTGCGCTCCGGTCCGGTAACGCCGGCAATATCGTTCGTCCCTGCCAGCACAATCAATACTTTCGGATGCAGATCGATCACATCTTGCCGGAAGCGCACCAGCATCTCGGGCGAGGTCTGTCCGTCGATGCCGCGATTGAGGTAAGGCTTGCCGGGAAAATAATCCTTCAGCTTCCAGTAGTCGGTGATGGAGTCGCCCGTGAACACAACCCGATTCTCTCCCGCCCGCGGTGGCCCCAGCGTGGCATTCGCGGCGCGATACCGAGCCAGTTGCCCGAAATCGTCCGTATAGATGGCAATCCGCGAGGCGCGGTATTCGTCGAGGCTGGGAAAGCCGGTAGAGGGAATGGCGGGCGCTGGGTTCTGGGCACTGGCGCAGGCTGCGACCACGAGCACGCATAAACAGATCTTGGCGCGAAGAAGTCGTCTCCAATTCATCTGTGCGCAAGTCTAATTCATTTCTCCACTGCTGGAGTAGACTGTCAGGTTCCCGGAGACACTCTCAATATGAACTGGACGGGACGAATCGTCCTGCTGCTGGCCATCGTCGTATCCGTGTCGCTGTTCTGGCGCAAGTTTGGGCGCGCGCTGCGCATCATACTCGACGCCAAGCCTGACGCGGACTTTCAGCTGCCGCCGCTTTGGCCGCGCATTCGCAAAGTGCTGTGGGAAGTGGGCGCGCAGGGCCTCGTCATTGAGCAACGCCCGCTGCCTGGACTGGCCCACGCCTTCGTCTTCTGGGGATTCTGCGCTTTCGCGCTGGTCACGTTGAATCATCTCGCCTCCGCGTTTGGCCTGGCTTTTCTTTCGCGCACGGGCTTCGGGCGCTTCTATTTCTGGTTCGTGGGAGTCTTCGCGATTGCCGTGGCGATTTCGATTGCTGGCTTGGCGTTTCGCCGGTTTGTGATTCGTCCCAAGTGGCTGGAGCCGCTTTCGCCCGAGTCGGGATTAATCGCGTTTCTCATCTTCGCGTTGATGATTACCTACCTCGCTTCGTTTCTTGTAAGCGAGGGTACGCCCGCCGCGTGGGCCATCTGGTGGTCGCACACCGCGGTCTTGCTCGTATTTCTGCCGCTCATTCCCAAGACCAAGCACATGCACCTGGTGCTGAGTCCCTTCACCATATTTCTGGAGCGCGATGGATTCAGCCGGATTCCTCCGCTGGTCGGCGACGAAGACTTCGGCCTGGTCGCAGGCAAAGATCTCACCCAGATCGCAGCCCTGCAGGCGTATTCGTGCGTCGAGTGCGGACGCTGCACCGAACACTGCCCGGCCAACGCCACGGGGAAAGTTCTGGATCCAAAAGAAATTATTCTCGGCACACGTCACTACCTGAACGAGTTCGGGCCGAAGAGTGACGAACTTCTGCTGGGCAAACATCTTTCGATGGAAGCGGTGTTTCAATGCACCACTTGTGGTGCCTGCGAGTTTCAGTGCCCCGTCGGCATTCAGCATCTGCCGATGATCGTTGGCCTGCGCCGCGGTGCGGTCAACACCGGCAAGTGGGAGAACCCGCAGGGCAGCGAACTCTTCGTCACGCTCGAGCGCCACGGCAACGCCTTGGGATTCGCGCCGTCAGAGCGGCAGAAGTTCATCGAGAAAAACAGTCTGCCCTATTACGACGGCTCGCAGGAGTACTGCCTGTGGATGGGCTGCCTTGGCTCGTACGATCCCAACGGCCGCAAGATTCTGCTCGCGCTGGTCGAGGTGCTGCGCTATCTGCGCGTGAGCTTCGGCGTGCTGCGGCAGGAAAAATGTTCCGGCGATCCCGTGCGACGCCTGGGCAACGATTATCTGTTCGGCGAACTGGCGCAGCAAAATCTGGAGCACATGCGCGAGAGCAAGCTCGTCGACGAGAACAACGCCGAAACCGCCGGGACAAAAGAGAATGGATCAAAAAAGAAAAAGCTGATTTCGATTTGTCCGCACTGCGTGCGCACGCTCGGCACCGACTGGAAAGAACACGGAGCCGATCTCGCGATCGAACACCACACGGAACTGCTGGCGCGCCTGCGCGACAAGCTCCCGACGAGCAACGACGCGCAGAACATTGTTTTTCATGATGCCTGCTATCTGGGCCGCTACCGCGGAATTTATGACGAGCCGCGCGACGTGATCTCCCGCTTCGGCAAAGTCGTCGACCCGCCGCGCGCCCGCGAACGCGGCTTCTGTTGCGGCGGAGGCGGCGGCCTGATGTTCCTGGGCGAAGAGACCGGCAAGCGCGTCAACGTGGAACGCGCCCAGGAACTGGCTGCGACGGGAGCCAGCGTGGTCGCGGCCGCGTGCCCATTCTGCAATTCGATGCTGCGCGATGGATTAGCCGCGAATTCAGCTACGCCACCAGAGTTGCTGGATGTAGTGCAGATTGCAGCGGCGGCAATTGCAAAAACTGGCCAGGAGAAACCAACCCTTTAGCCACTTCGCGCGGATCTTCACGGATCAAGGTGGATCAAAAATAGGCTTTGTCATTCCGAACCGGCGCGAAGCGGCGGTGAGGAAGCTGTTGTTAGCCCTTGAATCTGCCGGTCTGTTTCTTGATCCGTGGAAATCCGCGCGAATCTGCGGCAAAGAATTTCAGCCCGCTTTCGCTTTCTTCACTTCCTCGATCAGCGGCGGCACGATGTCAAACAAATTCCCGACCACGGCGTAGTCGGCAATCTCGAAAATCGGCGCTTCGGAATCTTTGTTGACCGCGATAATCGCCTTCGCGCCCTTCATGCCGACGATATGCTGAATCGCGCCGCTGATGCCGAGAGCGAGGTAAAGTTTCGGAGCAACTGTCTGCCCTGAGGATCCCACCTGCCGGTCCATGGGCAGCCATCCCGCGTCGCAAATCGGACGCGACGCCGCTATTTCTCCGCCCAGCGCGTCAGCCAACTGCTTGGCAAGTTCGATATTCTTCTGCTCCTTGATGCCGCGGCCCACCGAAACAATAATCTCGGCCTGCGTAAGATCGACCGCTTGCTTGGCCTCTTTGAAAACTTCCTGCGGCCGGGTGCGGACGACGCCGTCGGCAACCTCGACCGTAACGTTCTCGACCGGTGCGGCGCTCGCCGCGCTTTCAACCTGGTCTCCGCGAAACGATCCATTCTGAAACGTCGCAAACCACGGAGCCTCGCTCGTGAAACTCACATCAGCCGACAGCTTGCCCTGAAACATTTGCCGCGTGAACAGCAGCTTGCCGCCTTCGTGCTTGAAGCCGATGCAGTCGCTGATCACCGTGCGTCCCAGGGCGGTCACCAGTTTGGGGATGAAATCGCGCACCTGATACGTGTGGGGCATGAGCACGAGTTTCGGCTGTTTCGCAGTAAGAAATTGTTTCAGCGCCGCGGCGAACGCGTCAGGCGTATAAGGTTCGAGTTTCGGCGACTCGACGGCATAGACTTTCGCGACTTTCTTCGCTGCGACTTCGGCCCCGACCGCGGCACAGTTCGCGCCGACGACTGCCGCTTCCAGAGGCCATCCGGTAGCGGCCGCGATGGCCTGGCCCGCGGTGATGGTCTCCCACGAAACGCGATTCAGCTTACCCTCGCGCTGTTCGACGACAACTAAAATGGTATCCGCCATAAACGGTCACACACTCCCAAATTCCTGACACTCACTCTTGTAATTAACTCTTGTCATTCCGAACCGGATTCAGCCGGTGAGGAATCTGCTGTCCACCTGCGCGACCGGTGCTGCCGCGGCTCGCCGCGATCTGCGGGGCTGGACGGGCGAATGCGCCCGTCCCCACACGAGCACCTACAATAGTCGCAGCTCGTTGCGCAGCTTATCGACCAGCTTTTTCGCGATCTCCGCCGGAGCGCCCTCGATCACTTCCGTCTTCTTCGTTTTCTGCGGAATGTAAAGCCGCTCAACCTTCTGCAGATTCTCGCCGATCACCGATTGCACTTCCGCGAGCGGCACTTTCCGCATGGGCTTGTTTTTCGCCTGCTTGATGCCGATCAATGTCGCATAGCGCAGCTTGTTGATGCCCGATTGAATCGTCAGCACCGCCGGCGTCGGCATGTCGACGAACTGAAAATATCCGGCTTCGAGTTCGCGCTTCACGCGAATTCCGCCGTCAGTTTTTTCGATCTGCATGATGATGGTGGCGTGCGGCCAGCCCAGCAACTCGGCCAGAATCACGCCGGTTTGCGCGTAGCCGTAATCGTCGGATTGCAGCCCGGTAAAGATCAAATCGAATTTCTCGTCTTTGATCGCCGCCGCGATGGCCTTGGCGGTATTAAGTGCGTCGAGCCCCACGAACTTTTCGTCCTCGAGGTGAATGGCGCGATCCGCACCCTTGGCCAGCGCCTCCCGCAGCACCTGCTGCGCCCGCGGCGGGCCACTCGTAATGACGACGACCTCGCCGGTATGTTTTTCTTTCTGGCGCAGCGCTTCTTCGAGCGCGTATGCGTCCGGTTCGTTCACTTCATACGAGAGATCTTCGCGGATCCAAGTGCCCGCGTCGTTCAGTTTGAGCGGCGCATCTTTCTGCGGCACCTGCTTCATGCACACTAGAATTTTCAAAGTGGACTCCCTCACTGCGCCTTCGCGGCTCACAGGAAACTTGTCAGTATAAATGAGCCATTGGCGGTTAGCACTTGGCAATTCGCCAGCTGTGGCAGTTTCGCTCCTGCTAGACTGTCAAGTCGCTGGCACTCGCTACGCGGTACTCGCGACTCGCTACTCCAATGCCCACCGATCCCGTTCTGGTCGTTCACGGCGGCGCCTGGGCCATGCCTGATGACATGGTCGAGGCCCACCTCCGCGGCGTGACCAACGCGCTGGCTGCGGGATGGCGCGTGCTCGAACGCGGCGGCCCGGCGCTCGACGCGGTCGAGGAAGCCGTCGTCATCATGGAAGACGACGAGACGTTCGACGCCGGCCGTGGCAGCTTTCTGAATCGCGACGGCAAAGTCCAGCTCGACGCGCTCATCATGGACGGCTCAACGCTTCGCGCCGGGGGCGTCGGCTGCGTCGAGCGCCTGCGTAACCCCGTGCGCGCCGCGCGCAAGATTTTGAGTGAGAGCCCGCACGTATATTTCGTCGGCGACGGCGCGGAGAACTTTGCCGCCGAGCATGGCATCGCGCTATGCAGGAATGAAGAACTGATCATTCCTCGTGAAGTGGAGCGGCTGAAAAAGTATCAGGCCGAGATCGCGCGGCGCGAAGCAACGCATGGCGAGTCAACGAGAGATGGCTCAAAGCCCGACGGGCCCGACGGTAACGATCTCTTCGCTCCACATATTTCTCACGACACCGTCGGAGCGGTCGCGCTCGACCGCGACGGCAACATCGCCGCCGCGACATCGACGGGTGGAACGCTCAATAAAGCTCCGGGACGTCTCGGCGATTCGTCGCTGATCGGCTGCGGCTGCTACGCCAACAACGAAAGCGCCGCCGCTTCGACCACCGGATGGGGCGAGCCCATCATGAAGCTGGTGCTCGCCAAGTGGACCGTCGACCGCATTCAAGCCGGCAATCTGCCCGAATGGTCGGCGCAGGAAGCAATGAACTATCTGCAGCAGCGCGTCAACGGACACGGCGGCATCATCGTACTAGATCCCTCCGGCCATTTCGGCATCGCCCACAACACCCCGCGCATGGCCTGGGCCTATAAGACGTTGAAGAAGCAGGAGGCGGGAGTGGAGCGCAGCGCGCCGTAGGTTGGTGTGGCGCGGGCACTCCTGCCCGCGTGCGGGCAGATTAACGATCGTCTCGGCCCGGTCGAACAGCTGGCGCCATGTGTACGACTTGCTTCCGGCAGTTGGCGGACAAGAGTGTCCGCCCCACACGTTTCACAACCACCCCTTGGTCCTCGCGATTCTCGCCGCTTCGATGCGGTTGCTGGCCCCTAGCTTGCTGATCGCTTCCGAAAGATAGTTGCGCACCGTGCCGTCCGACAATCCCAGCTCGACCGCGATGTCGCTACTGGCCATGCCTTCGCCGGCGCGGCGCAGCACTTGGCGCTCGCGGTCGGTGAGTGGATCCATTTCAGCCCAGGCTTCAGTCGCTAGCTCAGGATGAATTACGCGCAATCCCTGACGCACTCTTCTGACAGCGTCGGCCAATTCCTCGGCTCGCATGTCTTTGAGCAGATATCCCGACGCTCCCGCTTCGAGCGCGCGGCGTAAATATCCGGCGCGGGCGAAGGTGGTGACGATGACCACGCGCGTCCCGGTCTTGCGCCGTTTCAATTCCGCAGCCACGTCGAGCCCGCTCATCAGCGGCATTTCAATGTCGGTGATGAAAACCTCGGGCTTGTGCTTGAGTACGGCCTCCAGCGCTTCCTGGCCGTTGCGCGCCTGCGCGACGACGGATATGTCTCCTTCGATTTCGAGCAGCGCGGCCAGCGCTCCGAGCACCATGCCCTGGTCTTCGGCAAGAACGACGCGAATGGTTTTGCGGCCGTCTTTTTCTCGTTCTCTCGCGCCTTCTCTGCCGTTCTCTTTGAGTGAGGGATTCAACTGGTCAGCCTTCGTTTTCCAGCGCGACTTCTTTCAAGGGGAGCGTAATGGTCAGCGTGGTGCCCGATTCGTTGCGGCGCTGCAGCGTGCCGCCCAGCATTTCCACGCGTTCGCGCATGCCGCGCAATCCGTTGCCTTCGCCATTCGAAGCGCCGCATCCGTCGTCCTGAATTTCGAGCTGGCAGTTGCCGTTCTGCTGCTCGAGGCGCATGCGGCAGGTACGAGCCTGCGCGTGTCGTACCACGTTCGTTACAGCTTCCCGCACTGCCAGCGAGAGAACACTCTCCTGCATGGCCGGCAGCTTCACCGTGGTCGCGGCGTCGCATTGTACCGTCAGGCCGGCAGTTTCGAGCGTAGCCTTGGCTTGCGCCAGCTCGGCGGTCAGTCCCCGCGAACGGTATCCGCGAATCGCGTCGCGCACGTCGGAGAGCGCCTGCCGCGAGATCTGCTCGACCTCGCCGATTTCTTTTCCCGCCCGCTGCGGATCGCGTGCAATCAGCTTGCCCGCCAGTTCCGACTTCAGCGTAATCACCGACAGCGTGTGTCCCAGGATGTCATGCAGGTCGCGCGCAATGCGTTCGCGTTCGGCCACCTTGGCCAGGTGTTCGATCTCTTCGTTGGCCTTCAGCAGCTTGCGGTTCATGCGATTGCGCTCGGCGAAGAAAATGTTTCCCGCTCCGATGACCATGGGAAACAGCGAAGCGTCGAAGAGGAGCCAGCCGTTCATGTGGGGCAGCAGCAGAACGTTGATCGCGCCAATGCTTCCGATGGTGAGCAGGCCGATCACGGCGGCCTTCTGGGTTTTCACGGAAAACGGCAACATGGCGGCGGCGAAGATGAAGAAGGTGCAGGCGCCGGAATTGGTGCGCTGGAACAAAATCCCCAGCAGCACCATGCCAGCAATGTGGACGAGACTGAGCGGATTCTCGATCCAGAAGATACCGAGATAAAGAACGAGAAATACCGCGGCGCCGAGGGCATCGTAGAGCCACAGTTTCGCGCTGGCGTGGCTCAGAATTGGATCGATGAAAAAAAAGCCCAGATAGAGGACCCAAAGCAGAGGACTCCAGCCGTGATCTTTATCTTTGAATACGGCGCGCCACGGCCTCAACTTCCAATGGCTGCCGGTCCCGCAGCCAATCTCACGCTCTAAAGAAACAAATGGCATGTCCCTATTGTCACCCTGCTCGTCAATTCCGGCCACTCCGCACAGCCGGCCCCACGCCATACCACACCAGCACGGCGGCAGGAATCAGGAGCACCAGCCACTTCTCGCCGGCGAACAGTGCCACTAGCCCGAGGAGGATCAAGACCGTCATCCAGCCCATCGATTTTTTTGAATTCCTGCTCATGTTCGGTCCTTGCGACCCTCAGGGGCTAAAGCCCGCATCTCTTGTGCCCGTCTGCGGCACGACTGAAGTCGTGCCCTTCCCGATCCGTGCCCTTCTCAATCCTGTATCCTTCCAGCCCATTTAGATAACGTTGTCGATTAGCCATACATTTTTTCCTGATCGCGCTGGAAGCCAATCCGTGCCACGCCCAGGCAGATCATGGTGAAAGCCAGCAGCACTTCCCAGTGCGTGACGGCAGATTCGTGCAGTCCCGAGCCCACAACGCCCAGCGCCAGCTGCGACAAGTGATAAGGCGGCAGCACCAGCGCGATCTGCCGCACAATTTTCGGCAGGAACATGAACGGCACCCACAGACCGCTGCAAAACGACATGGGTAAATAAATCAGGTTGATGGTCGCCGGCGCCGAGTTTGGACCGGTGAAATATCCGAGAGCCAGGCCCATGGCCGAAAACGGCAGAGACCCGGCGACGAGCGTCCCAAACAACTTGGCGAACTCGCCCATCGGCATGCGCACGCCGCCCCAGGTCACGCCCAGCGCAAACAAAGCCAGCACGATGATCGCGCTGAATATCATGCTCGTGATCACCTTGGCCGCGAAATATGCAAACGGAGGCATGGGGCTGGCGCGCTTCACCTGCAGCCATCCCAGGCCCCGGTCAGACGCCAACCCGGCCGCAGTGCCGAACAGCGACGCGCCCATCACTCCGAACGTTCCGTAGGTGGCAATCATGTATGTTGGCACGCGGATGCTGCCGATCGCCTCCTTGGAATTCAGCACCAGCCCGAACAGGACATAGAACATGATCGGGAAACTGAGCACCGACGCCGTGTACATGCGCAGGCGCAGGTTCTTGAAAAATTCGTATTTCGCTTCCTTGAGGTAAATGATCGCCGTGTGCCGCGGCGAACGCTGGATGGGCCGGCTCAAGGTCATGATCGCGGTGCTCATGTTCATTCTCCTTCGCTGCTGGCGCGGTTCCGCGCGTTCGGTCGTTCAGTTGGACGAACTGCCGTGGGCATGATTTCCGTTGCGCGTACTCTCCTGAGTCAGCGCCAGAAACGCTTCTTCGAGTCCGGCGCTGCTGACCTCAAGACCTGATACGTATGCGTCGCGCGCCAGCAGTTCGCGGAGAACCGGTTCAGCCTCGCCGGCATGAATCTCGACCGCTTCGCGATCTGCATTCACCTCGCGTACGCCCGCAATCTGCCGCAGAGCCTGAAGGCTGAGGCTGGTGATGCAGCGAATCTTCTTGCCGCTGGTCCTCGCCTTGATTTCAGACGGCGTGCCCTGAGCAACAATTTCGCCCTGGTTGATGACGGCGACCCGGTCGGCGAGCGCGTCGGCCTCCTGCAAATAGTGCGTGGTGAGGAGTACAGTCTTACCCCGATCGACCATCTTGCGAATTTCGTCCCACAACATGCGGCGCGCTTCCACATCGAGACCTGCGGTGGGCTCGTCGAGAAAAATCAGGTCAGGATCGCCGCAAATTGCCAGCGCAAACAGCACGCGTTGTTTCTGGCCTCCCGAGAGTTCCCCAAACTTTCGCTCGCTCAACTTTTCGAGCCCAGCCGCGGCAAGCACCTCCGCCGCCGGCAAACGCCTCTGGTAGTAAGTGGAAAACAGATCGATGTGTTCGCGGACGCGCAGCGTCTCAGGCACGCGCCCGACCTGCAGCATGGCACCGGTTCTCATTCGAGTTTCAGGATTCACAGGGTCGCCTCCGAACACGCGCACTCGTCCGGTGTTGGGCTGCAGCAGTCCCAGCAACAGCTTCACTGCAGTGGTCTTGCCCGCGCCGTTCGGCCCCAGCAGCGCCACGACTTCGCCGGCGCGCACGCCGAAGTCGACGCTGCGCAGTGCCCGCACGTCGCCGTAGTTTTTATTGACGCTCTCGAGGCTGGCGACGATCATGTCCGGTTTCGCAACGAAATTCCTCTGAGCTTCGTCAACAGTCGCGGTCATGGGCGCTCCGGTCATCAGGATTGAGTTCGTTCGGTTGCGATCGTTGTGCCTCTCCCGGAACTTGGTGATCTTGGCCATCTTTCCAGGTGATTGTCTTAGGCGCTCTTGCTTAGTGATGTTGCCAACCAGTGATGGCATCATCGCGGATGCGACGGGCAGGCACCAGTGCCATCCATCACGGTGCGGGCGTGACAATTGTCACCTTGAATTTCCGGAGGAATTTCTTGAATCGGGGATCCCTTTGGCTCTGAATCGCTCGACGGAAGGGTGGAACTCTGGGAACTAAGCGCGGGAATTAGAAGAACGCGGACGGCGGCATCGGCACCGGCTCTTACGGGAGTCGTACTTCGATCGGAAAGTTCTGTTACGAATTCCGAACAAACCTGCTGTCTTGTGCTCGCCCTGGAGAGCTTCTAGTTTCGGCCATCTTGAGCTGCACATCGCGCGTGTCTGGCATCGGACGCGGCAAACAGGGCGTTCGGAAATCGTAACAAACATGCCAGACGACGAATTCTACGGAATCGCCATCACATTCGGCCCTGGCTTTGATATGATTTCCCAACTCCCTGGGAGGCGAGCAACATGTTGCCCGCTGGAAAAAGCCTTCGTACTCTGCGCGAGAAACTCGGGCTCACGATGCGGGATGTCGATACCTCCAGCGCGCGCATTGCTGAGAAATATCGCAATGACGAGTTTACGATTCCGCCGAGCCGCTTGTCTGACATCGAAACCAAGGGCATTCTTCCCAGTATCTACCGGCTCTACACGCTGTCGGTAATTTACCGCCGCGATCTCCGCGAGTTGCTTTCCTGGTACGGCGTCGACATGAACAACATGGCCGCCGACCTGGGCATGGTTTCACCTCCAAAGTCGCATGTCTCCGACGCCCTCGCCGGACTCTCCAACGTGCAGGTTCCGCTTCGCATGGACCCTGCCTTCGACGAGCGCCGCACCACGAATCTGGGCCGTATGGTCGAGCAATGGGGCCTGGTTCCCTTCGCTTACCTGGCGCAATTCGCCAACAGCGACTTCACTTACGGCTACGTCGGCACGCAAGATTTCACCATGTATCCGATCCTGCCGCCGGGCAGTTTTATTCAGGTCGACGAAGCCAAGAACAAGATCGCGGAAGGCTCCTGGCGTTCCGAATACGAACGGCCGATCTATTTCGTCGAAACTCGCGACGGCCACACCTGCTGCTGGTGCAGCATGCGCCGCGAAGACATCATTCTGCAGCCTCATCCGCTCTCACCGGTACCGGTGCGGATCCTTCGACATCCCCAGGATGCCGAGGTGCTGGGACAGGTGGTGGGCGTCGCCATGAAGCTGACAGAGTGGCGCGCGCTCGACCCTTCTCCAGGCTCGAAAGCGCCACCAGCACTGAATTAAGGTGGCTGGCGGCGGGCGAGTCTTTGCGCTCACCCGGCAATAAATCTTCGAAACGCTCGCGCAAGCTCTGCACGTACGTACGCGCCGTAACACCGCTGCCCCGGCTGGAGTGCTGCAAGTCTTTCTCCAGCGACGCCAGGGGCGCCCGCAAAATCCCGGTCACCACTTCCGCGTGAGCCGACTTCAAAGCGCGCTCCGAAGATTCCGGCCCGTGCACCGCCTCTAATCCCCAATGCTCGTACCGTCCCTGCGGCCCGCGCAGGGAGGCCAGATAAGCGAGCTTTCCCAGCAGACCGGCGACGGCGGCCAGAGTGGTGTCTTTCACATCCTGCAGGGCCGATTTCAGCGTCATCTTGTTACAGATTCCGAACGTTCAAAGATTTATCAGCGCATTGCGGGTTCGATGGCGGCCATGAAAATATCACGGTCCAATTTGCAGTCACAAGGAGAAAACAACCGTGAAACGTATACTACTTGCCCTCGCAGCCGCTGTCCTGTTTCTTAACACATTGGTCATTCCAACCGTAGTACGGGCCGACGGCGGACCGGGTACAACGAACTGCGGCCCGACCCTGTGCAAGCCGTAATGCGAATACATTGAATTATGCTCCAGAGGGCACCAGGTTTCACAATGGGCCCGCCGATCTTACGAAAACAGAACAAGAAACGTCTTCGAGTTGTGGCCTGCAGCCAACCGCGGTATATTAGCCAACCGCGATGCTGCAGGCCCACTCACTCTTCTGGTATTACCTTTGGGTTGGGCCCAACCTTCTGCTCCTGGTTCTCGCGCTTTTTCTGTGGCGACGCGGATTCCACAAGCTTTACCCCTTTTTTTTCGCGTTTGCCATTGTCAGTGCGATCGACCAGCTAGCCCTGTTCGCCGCTGACATAACTCCATCCGTGACTCCTCAGGCCTGGTGGAACATCTTCTGGGCAGGGCTAATAACAGAAGGCCTGCTGAAGTTTGCCGTAGTCGCCGAGATTTTTGCCAGTGTTTTTGGAACTTATCCCGCCCTCGCGAAACTGGGCAAATTCCTCATCCGGGGAATCGGAGTCATCCTGATATTCGCGGCTGCCGTCGCCGCAGCTTACGCTCCAAGGGACGGCCTCTTCGGGATCGTCTCAGGGGCGCACCTGCTGGAGCAAACCATCTATCTGATCGAGACCGGGCTGCTGTTGTTCATCTTTGCATTTTCCGCCTACTTCGTTCTCAGAGCTCCGAACCGGCCGACGTTCGGAATCGCCCTCGGCCTCGCCATCTCGGCCTGTGTTCACCTCGCAACGTGGGCGGTGACGGCTAACGGAGGCTTGCCCGACAAGCGTACTCTTCTCGATTTCCTCAACATGGCCACCTTTCACGTTTGCGTCTTGATCTGGTTTTACTATTTGCTCGTTCCCCCGAGAGCCCCGGTCCCTCAATCTGTGGTTCCGTTGCCCGAGAACAATCTCGACCTCTGGAACCGGGAATTGGAGCGTCTTCTGCGATGACTCTGGCCGTTATTCTCGTTATTTTCGCCGCGCTGGCGTTGGTTTGTATCCTCGGCGTTTCGGCGTCGCGCAGCCTGCAGATTTCCAGGCTCTCCGGCGCCGAGACCCGCATTCAGCCGGTTGATGTCGAGGCCTTCCGCAATCTCGTCAATCCTGCGGAAGACGATCATCTGCGCCGCCGCCTGTCGCCGGCGGAATTTCGCCACGTTCGCCGCGAGCGCCTCCGCGCCACCGCTGCCTACATCCGGGCTGCCGGACGCAACGCCGCGATTCTCGCCTGGATTGGACAAAACGCCCTGGCCTCGCCCGATCCAGGGACGGCTGAAGCGGCGCGACGGCTGGTCGACCAGTCGCTGCTGCTACGGCGCAACGCCGTGGTCGCGCTGTTTCGCATCTATGTCGCTTTGGCCTGGCCAAATGCTGGTTTGGCTGCCGCTCCCATCCTTGAGGGCTACAGAGATCTGAGCGGAGCCGCCATGCTTCTCGGCCGACTGCAGAACCCGGCGAACCCGGTGCGCATCTCAGCCAGCTAGGCGATGCGTCATTTGGGCTGCCTCCGATTTGTCTGATCCCTCTCGGGCTACGCTCGGCCCGAGTGACTTCAATCACTGACAACTCTCGACTGTTTTGCCATTCTGCGCGCGGGTGTTTAAGCACGTATTCAAGCGCGTTTTCTGAGGACTTGCCGGGGTAACTCGCGAACGACCCCTGTCTGATTCCGGACTTGTTTTCGCATCTCGTTCTGTTATAAAAACCTGCGGGGCGTCAAATCGTTACAGACCGTTCGTGAGTAATTCGGCAATCTGCCGAGGAAGTCATCCCCACCGCGCTCGCCTTCGCGAGTTTCAAGGGAGAATCTCATGACCCGAAACATGATCCGCACTATGACCCGCACCCCGATGCTTCGCACCATGATCCGCACCGTGATGTGCGCTGTAAGCGTGGTTTCGCTGGCAGCCTTATTTGTGGCACTCTCAGCCCCTGCATTCGCGCAGGGCGGCGCCGCAACCGGCGACCTGTACGTCACCGTTAAGGATCCAGCCGGAAACGTCGTTACTAGCGCAAAGGTCAGTGTCCGCGACCCCGCCAAAGGTCTGGAGCGGACCGCTACCAGCGACGGACAGGGCGGCTACGGCGCGCGGTTGCTGCCTCCGGGTACGTACACAGTTACGATCGACGCTCCCGGCTTTAGCGGAGTCTTGAGCACCGGAGTCGTCATCACCGTCGGCGGCCTGGTCGATTTACCCGTGACCCTTTCCGTTTCGGGAGGAAAGGAGGTGGTGGAAGTAACTTCCCAGCCAGACTTGGTGGAGACGTCGCGCACTTCGACGACCGACACCATCGGCCAACGCCGCATCGATAATCTTCCCATCAACGGGCGCAACTACATCAACTTCACGCTGACTGATTCGCAGGTGGTGCGCGACAACGCTCCCAGCCTTGGCGCCGCACCCACATCTGGCCTGAATATGAGCGGACAGCGCGCGCGCTCCAACCTAGTCAACGTCGACGGAGCCGACGCCACCGACAACTCCGTCAACGGCGTGCGTTCTACCGTCTCGCAGGAAGCGGTGCAGGAATTTCAGATCATCACCAACAGTTATGCTCCCGAGTACGGGCGCGCTTCCGGCGGCGTAGTCAACATCATCACGCGCTCAGGCTCGAACCAGTTCCATGGAGATATCTTCGGCTACTTTCGCAACCGCAGTTTCCAGGCGGTGAATCCGTTCAGCACAGTTTCGAATCCGGCTTACACGCGCGTGCAGGCCGGCGCCGCTTTTGGCGGCCCCATCAAGAAAGACAAGACGTTCTTCTACTTCTCCTATGAAATCACTCGACGGCACGAGACCGGATTCTCGAGCATCGCGCCAGCCAGCAACCTTAGCTACTATGGCTTGCAGAACTTCAATACGGCGACTACAGCCGGCGGATTGGTCCCGCTGCCTTTCGGCACGATCCAGGTGACACCGCAGCAAGCGCAGTTCCTGGCCGGTCTGACGCCTGCCGAAGTGGGTGCCATTGGCGTGCCCAACATCGAGCAGTATGAAACCATTGCCGGCGCCTCCTCCGGTCAGGCATTGCTCGGTGCCTGGCCGTCCGGCTTGGTGGCAGCGTTGACTGGTGGCTTGGCCAGCAGTTTCTCCGGCTTTCCAACTTCCTGTACGCCGCTGGCCTGTGCAGCGCCGGCCAGCTTTGGTCCGAGCAATGTGCCTGCCTCGTTCACTTCTCTTGCATCGCAGGCCGGCAACTTCCCGGTATTCGAAGGCACCAGCCTTTACTCGCTGCGCATCGATCACAATATCAATGCGAACAACCGACTCACCCTACGCGCCAATGTGAGCCCGAGCACCGTGACCGGACTCGAGGGCAGCGGCGAAGACCAGCCCTTCGGGCAAAACGCCTACTCGCGCACCTCCCAGCAGACCTACCGCGACGTCACCGGCGTGTTGCAGGACACCTGGACTATCGGGACTAACAAAGTGAACGAGTTCCGCTTCCAGTATGCGCGGCGGGGCCTGGCGTACTTCTACAACACCGCGATTCCTGCGGGGGCCGCTCCGGCCGTGAACATTCCGGGCTACGCCTACATCGGACGCGAGCCTTACTCTTACATTCAGCGTGTCGAACAGCGCTATCAGTTCACCGACAATTTTTCCTGGACCATCGGCCGCCACGACACCAAGTTCGGCGTGGACGTGAACTATCTCCCACTCACCGCGACCTTCACTGTTAACTATGGCGGCAATTACGACTTCGGCAACACTGCCGCGTTCCCCGCTCCCTTCCCCGTGCTGAATGCAGTGCAATCCTACGGCGCTGGATTGCCCGGCGACTTCGTGCAGGGCCTGGGCAGCCCCAGTGATTCATTTCACAACATTCCGATCGGGGCTTTCTGGCAGGATTCCTGGCGCGTCAATCCGCACGTGACGTTGAACTACGGCCTGCGCTATGACGTCGAGATTCCACCCACGTTCAAGCCGGTGACTGCATTGGGCCAGGCCGGATACAACATTCTGGGATTGCAAAAGGGCATTCAAGCCGACACCAACAACATTCAGCCGCGAATCGGCTTGGCATGGGATCCGAAGGGAGACGCCAAGACCGTAGTCCGCGCTTCCTACGGTGTGTTCTACGATCACCCGCTGCTTGGCCTTTACTTCCTGGGCGATGCCTCAGACGGCTCTTCCAGCGGCCAGTTAGCCTTTCCTGGCACTGGCACCTGCTCCACTCCGGGGCCGACGGGCAATCCGGCCAACCTCAACGCAATTCCCATTTTCCAGGGACTGGTGAACACTCCCGGATGCGCTCCGGGACCGACAGCGCTTAGTCCTGCACTCGGCTACCTGCCGAATCAGCAGCAGTTCACTTCGCTGAACTTTCCTCAATCTCTATTTCTGAACCAGAACTATCTCACCGACGGATTCCCGCTGTTCTTCCAGCCGTTTGGATATCCGCAGTCGAAGAACTTCGTATTTGCCTACTCGCAGCAGGCCAACGTGACCGTTGAACGCGATCTGGGCCGCGGATTCGCCCTGAGCGTGGCCTACAACTTCAACGGAGGACGTCACCTCAACCGGCCCATCAACTCGAACACCCAGCGTGGTGATCTGCTGGTCGCCAACTACAACGCCGCGCTGTCAGATCCCACGTCCTTTGCCGCGCAGGGTGGACCGCTCGGCGTCGGCGCGGGATCGTCGTCGCAAGGCTTTGCCCCCTGCGGCGTGAACCCTTCGGGCCAGCCGTGGGTACAGTCCGCGCTCATGAGCTTCTTCCGGCCCGGCGGCATCAATCCTTCGATTGCCAACGCACTGACCGCTGCCGGCGGCGGCGTCTGCGTCAGCATGTTCGTTCCCGCCGTGTGGCGGTTCCTTCAGCAATCCGGCTACAACCTCGGCGGAGTCAACATGTCGTGCAATCCGGCAACTTTCGCCAGTTGCGTTCCCTTCGGCGACATGGATGCCAACTACGCCAACGGCAGTTCCATTTATCACGGCCTCAGCGCCAACTTGCGCAAGCACTTCGGCAATCACTACGAATTTCTCGCTTCCTACACTTACTCTCACGCCATCGACGATTCCACCGATCTGCAGTCAACGCTCACTCCGCAGGACAGTTATTTCCCCGGCCTCGACCGCTCCAACTCACTGTTCGACCAGCGTCATCGCTTCGTTTTCAGCGGCGTGTATCAATCAGGTCAGGTCGGTGCCGGTTTCAGCAGAAAGCTGCTCAGTGACTGGACCTTCGCACCCATCATCGACATCGCCTCGGGCCGGCCATTCAACATCATCACCGGCAGCGGCGATAATCTTCAGGAGTCGGCGCTGACCGGCCGTCCCAACACCTTCGTCAATCCGGCCTGTGTGAGCGCGGGTTTTCCTGCCGTGACTTCAAAGTACTCGCCCACCGGAGTGTTGCAGGAGCCCTGCATTGCCGACTTCACCGGCAGCCTGCTCTCGCTCGACGGCGATCTCGGCCGCAACACCGGCCAGCTGCCCTTTACGGTCTTCGACGACCTCCGCGTGGCCAAGCGCATTCACTTTACCGAACGCTACAACATCGACCTGATCGCTGACATGTTCAACCTCGCCAACAAAATGAACGTCTCGGCCGTCAGCCCGCTCTTCACCAACGCCGGACAAGCCACTGCCGCCTACGATCCGCGCCAGTTCCAGTTCGCCTTGAAGGTGAACTGGTAGGGGAGCTGTTCACTGCTCCTGCGAACCTCGGCGCATTGTCATCCTGAGGCGGGCGTATTTTGCCCGCCGAAGGACCTATGCAATTCTGCCTGCGGGGCCACGTCTGCCGCGGGTGTTACACTTTTCCGTCACCCATCCTTGGCGCTTGCCCGGAGTTCGTTCCCCAATGCCTGAGACCCCAATAACTACCTCGCGGACGCGTGTCGTCCGCGAAGCCGATCGCGCCGTCTACGATCGCGAAACCGTGTACCGCATCCTCGACGAAGGCTTCCTCTGCCACGCCGGCTTCGTGGTTGACGGCCAGCCCTTCGTCATCCCAACGTCGTACGGACGCAGAGATGCAAGCCTTTACATTCACGGCTCGGCCGCCAGCCGCATGCTGCGCCAGATGCAGAAAGACGGCGGCGTGCCCATCTGTATCACTGTCACCCTGCTCGACGGCCTCGTGCTCGCGCGCTCCGTTTTCAATCACTCCATGAACTACCGCTCGGTCGTGATACTTGGGAAGGCGACGCTGGTGGATGATCCCGAAGAAAAACTCGCCGCTCTGCGAATTCTGTCCGAGCACATCCTTCCCGGCCGCTGGGACGACTCTCGCCAGCCCAACGAGCGCGAACTCAAAGCCACATCAGTGCTGCGCGTGCCGATCGAAGAATTCTCAGCGAAAGTCCGCACCGGCCCGGCCATCGACGACGAAGAAGACTACGCCTTCCCCACCTGGGCCGGAGTCGTCCCGCTGGAGATGGTGGCAGGCGCGCCGATCAACGACGCCAGACTGTTGGAAGGCCAGCCCGTTCCCGAATACGCAAGCAATTACACCCGCACGCCCTGAGCTCCTACGTTGAGTTCGGGCCCGACTTCTCCTCTGCGACCAGTGCGGAGACTCTTCTGGGTGAGACGAGGGTGGGAGTGCGTTCCTAGTTTGGTCTCTGAACTTCCGCCGAGCTTCGCTCGGCAGCCGAGGGCGGCTGTCCCTACGTACCCCAAAAACCTGACGCCTTAGAGCCGCTCGCTACGGCACCAGCAACAACTTCCCCACCAATGTGCGCGACTCCAAATCGTGGTGAGCGTGCGCCGCTTCGGCTAGCGGATACTTCTTCGCGATCCGCACTTTCAGCTTGCCGTCGGCGATCATGGCAAAAAGGGCGCCGGTGCGCGCCACCAGTTCTCCGCGGGTCGCGGTGAAATGTGCCAGCGTGGTGCGCGCCATGTAGAGCGAGCCTTTTTCCGACAGCTTCGCCGGATCGACCGGCGGCACCGGCCCGCTCGACATGCCGTAGAGCACCAGCATCCCGCGCAGCCGCATGACGTTCAGATTTTTTTCGAAAGTCGCTTTGCCCACGCCGTCATACACCACGTCGACGCCTTTGCCGTCAGTCAGTTTCTTGACCTCGGTTTCAAAATCCTGCCGCGTAAAAACGATCACTTCATCCGCGCCCGCCTCGCGCGCCAAGGCGGCCTTGTCGTCGCTTGAGACCGTACCGATCACCCGCGCCCCGACTGCATGCGCCAGTTGCACCACCAGCAGCCCGACTCCACCGGCCGCGGCGTGCACCAGAGCAGTCTCGCCCGCTTTCAGCTTGTGCGCGTCGTTCACCAGATAATGCGCCGTCAGTCCATACATCATCGCCGCCGCGGCCTGCTCGTCGCTCACGCCTTCCGGCACCGGCACCAGATGCTCTTCCGGCGACACTACATATTCGGCGTAGGACCCGAGCGCGCCGCTCCACGCCACGCGATCGCCGACCTTCACCGTCTTCGCCTGTGGACCAACGGCCGTCACCACCCCCGCGCCTTCCTGCCCGGGGATAAACGGCAGCGGCGTCCGCAATCTTCCGTCGCGGAATTGCGCGTCGATCGAGTTCACGCCCGCCGCTGACACCTTCACTACCGCCTCGGCCGCCTTAGGCTGAGGGACCGCAACCTCGGCGAGTTCCATCACCTCCGGCCCGCCCGTGTGCTGCACGCGAATTGCTTTCATGGTTTTCCTTGATGTTTGCGAACCGCTTTCACCACTTTGTCATCCTGCCCTTCGCGCACAAAACGCGCTCAGGATGACAGCGCGAATGAGGGGAATCCGATTGCCCTACGGGATCAGCAACAACTTCCCCGTAGTTTTTCTCCCTTCCAGATCCCGATGCGCCTGCTGCGCTTCTGCCAGCGGATACTTGTGTTCCAGCCGCAACTTCAGCTTGCCCGCGGCAATCATGCCGAACACCGCGTCGGCCCGGGCCATCAACTCTTCCCGCGTCGAGGTGTAATTCAGCAGCGTCGGCCGCGTCACGTAGAGCGATCCCTTCTGCGACAGCGTGATCAAATCTAGCGGAGCCACGGCCCCGCTCGACCCTCCAAACAGCACCATGATTCCGCGTGGCCGCAGAACGTTCAGCCCTTTGTCGAAGGTCGTCTTGCCCACGGAATCATACACAACCTCCACGCCCTTGCCGCCGGTCAGGCGCTTGGTCTCGGCTTCGAAATCCGTCTGCGTGTAGAGAATCACTTCATCCGCGCCCGCAGCTCGCGCCAGCTTTGCTTTCTCGTCCGTCGAAACCGTGGCGATCACGCGCGCGCCGATGTGGTGCGCCATCTGCACCAGCAGAAGTCCCACGCCTCCCGCAGCCGCCTGCACCAGCGCCGTCTCGCCGCGCTTCAACGGATGCGTGTCATAGGCCAGATAGTGCGCGGTCATTCCCTGCAGCATTGCCGCGGCCGCTTCCCGGTCAGTCACGCCCGAGGGAATCGGCACCAGCCGGTCCGCGGGCACCGCGGCATATTCGGCATAAGCGCCCAGCACGCTCGTCCACGCCACGCGATCGCCCGCCTTCAATGACTTCACTTCGGCGCCCACAGCCGTTACCACGCCCGCGCCTTCCAGTCCCAACACGAACGGCAGCGGAACTTTGTAGCGGCCCTCCCGCTGGTAGACATCGATAAAGTTCACGCCCGAGGCAGCCAACTTCACCACCGCCTCATTCGCCTTCGGCTCCGGAATTGGCAAGTCCACCAGTTCCATCGCCTCCGGCCCGCCCGGTTGTTTGATTTGTATGGCTTTCATAGAAGGCTGCTAGTCGAACGATACGATTATAGCCGCGGAACCACGAGAGATTTCTGCGGCTTCCGCTCTGCTACACTAGCGTGCTTCACGCAAGGAGACTCCCATGTCCGAGAAGATGCCTCAGACTTTCGCGAACCACACCCGATGGGATCCGTTGTTTCATTTCTTTCTGGGCCCGGTTTTCCTGCTGGGAGTGCTGCTCACCCTCATCCACTTCTTTGCGCATTTTCTGCACAACGATTTTCGCGAGAACTTTCACGCCTTCCTGCTGATCCTGCTGGCGGTAGCCCTTCTGGTTGCAGTTCTCAAGATTCGTTTGTACGCGCTGAAAGTGCAGGACCGCGTCATCCGCCTGGAAGAACGCCTGCGCCTGGCGCAGCTTCTGCAGGAGCCTTTACGTTCGCGCATTCCCGAACTGACTGTGGATCAGCTCGTCGGCCTGCGCTTCGCCTCCGACGCCGAGATCCCAAAGCTGGTCGAACGCGCGCTGAATGAAAAGCTCTCGCGGAAAGAAATCAAGAAGGCGATTCAAACCTGGCGCCCGGATTATTGGCGGGTGTAGTCGCTTCGCGTCGTTTCTTACCCGTGAATTTTGCTTGGACGGCGCGAAGGGCGAAAACCGGGAAGGGCACGAGTTCCACTCGTGCCGATTTAAGCTGCCCACGAAGAAGCGGCTTTAGCCGCTGAGGGAGACAACGCCTCGGTGCCAATCACGAGGCGCTTTAGATTGCTGGCTCGAGTTCGTCGTCGGGCAACCGGGCTGCCGACGCAGGATGTAGCGTAGCCACGCCGCGCTCGCCTTTGCGAATCAGCACGATCGCTCCCAGAATCGCTACCGACGCCAGCGCCATGCGCAGGCTCAACGTTTCTCCTGCAAGCAGCCAACCCAGCAGCACGGCCACTACAGGATTTGCATACGTGTGCGTGGCGACCAGCGCAGGCGGGCAGCGTTGCAACAGCCACGTATACGCCGTGAAGGCAACAATCGAGCCGAAGGCGATCAGATATCCCATCCCGAAAATCGATCTCAGGGAAATGCTGGCCCAATGCGTGGCATGGATCTCGCCCGTAAGTCCGGCCGCAATCAAAAGCAGCGCCGCGCCGCAGACCAGCGGCACAGCCGTGCGCGCCAGCGCGTCCTGAGGCAGCTTGAGCCTCGGAGAAATCACAACGCCCGTCGACCACCCGATCGATCCCAGCAGCACGGCGAGCAGTCCCAGAACACTCGAACCCTTCATCGTCAGCTCCGTCCCCAGCAAAACGGCAACTCCGGCGACGCCCAACGCCAGGCCCAAGGCGCTGATCCGGCTGATTTTCTGCTGGCCCATCGCCCAGGCCAGCACCAGGATAAACATCGGCTCAGTCGCGATCAGCAATGCCGCCAGTCCCGAGCCAACATACTGCTCAGCCCAGTGCAACGAGCCGTGGCCAACCAGAAAGAAAAGTCCGCCCACGATCAATCCCGACTTCCAGTGCTCGAGCTTGGGACGAAAGCCGCGCGCGCAGGCCCAAGCCAGCAGGACCGTGCCGGCGATCGTGTGCCGGACTCCAGCCGCCACCAGCGGCGGAATGGTCTCAACCGCGAAGCGAATGGCGAGATACGTCGACCCCCAAATGAGATAGATCGCCGCGAAGGCCAGCCCCACCTTGATGGCGTCGGCACGGGAGCGTTTCGCGGGTTGGCGTAGTTCGGTCACCTTGGAAATCCTGGCCGTCGCTCGACGGATCACGGGTCTTCCTCCTATGTTTATCATCTGGCCGCTGCGCAGGAGAGCCTTGATTTCTTCGGATTGGTCGCGTAGCATTTGACTAACCTCTTAACAATGCTTTATAGGTTAGTGAGATGGTAGGCGGACGAACTTAACTTGTCAAGAGTATTTTGAGGGTTAGATCATGTAAGCTAGCGGGCGGCGGGCTTATTCCCAGCGAACTCCCCGCGGCAGGAAATGGATTCCCGATGACTCAACCGATCAACCAGCCCGCAAAAGGCGCAAAGCAAGTTCGCCGGCGTCCTCCACGCTTTGATCTGATTGCGGGAAACGTCTCGCTCGATTTCGTCAACACGCTCGACGATCGCCACACCAAACCGAAAGAGTTGCTGGAGAGTTACGTCGACCTGGCGCGATTTGGCGAAGACACGGGCGTGCTGGTTCCGCAGGAAGCCGATTCACTCATGGAACGCAGCTACATCTTTCCCGATCAGGCAAAGAAGTCATTGCTTTGGGCGAGAGAGCTGCGCGAAGCGATTCACGATGTCTTCTGGGCGATCATGAATAAGCGCACGGCGCCGCCGACTGCGCTGGCGCGGCTGAACGCAGGCATTCAGGCGGCGGCGGAGCACCTGCGGCTGAAAGAGGTCGATGGCCGCTTCGAGTGGCAGTTCGACGATCTGGGAGGGTTCAACACGGTTCTCTTCCCCATTGCGCGCGCTGCTGGTGAGTTGCTGGCGTCCCGGCAATTGCCGCTGGTGCGGGCCTGCGCCTCGAAGGCATGCGAATGGTTTTTTCTCGACACCAGCAAGAACCACCACCGCCGCTGGTGCGACATGACACGCTGCGGCAATCGCGCGAAAGTGCAGCGGTTTTACGCGCGGCAGAAAAAAGGAACAGCTGGCGAATGAATTGTTCGTAGATCGCGCCTAACCGCGCATCCCTGCCAGTCATTTATCTGTACGATTGACCGCCCTTCCCAGCTGTGACACACTTCTCGCCGGATAGCTCTTATGTCTCGCCACGACGCCAGAGCCCTCGGGATACTTGTACTGGCCAGTCTTCTGAGCCTGGGGACGGCGGTTGCACAACAGTTAGGACCCCTCGGCAAGGAAGATCTCGGCACTCCCCGCAGCGTTTCCACAGCCACGAGATACGAAACCGATCCGGGCACCGGAGTGCTGGTCTTGCATGTGTTCGCCGACAAGACCGGTGAACAGCTGAACGGCCGCGTCCAGATGCGGCTCACAAATCTCGCCAATAACCTCGGGCTGATCCAATCGATTCCAGGCGATCAGGAAGGGATCTTCACTAACATCCAACCCGGAAACTACGAAATTGGGGTTGGTTCGTTCGGGTACATCACTGTATTTCAAAACGTGCAGGTGATCGCCACGTCACACCGGGAGCCGATTGAGATTGTGCTGCAGCGGGACCCTACGGCCATAAGTCTTGACGTCGCCGACGGAGTGATTTCTCCCAAGGCCCGAAAGGAAACCAGACGCGGAGTCTCTGAGCTGAGGGCGCAGAACCTCTCAGACGCGCAAAAGCATTTAGACACGGCGTATCAGCTGGCGCCTTCCAATTCGGACTTGAACTTCCTTCTGGGATACCTGTACTTCATGAAGCAGAACTACACGCAAGCGGGAACCTATCTGGCGACGGCGGCGAGCCTGAGCCCCAATTCCGCCAGAACACTGACTCTGCTGGGAAGAACAGACTTGCAACTGGAAAACTACCCCGCCGCCCGCTCCGCTCTGGAGCGAGCCGTGCTCGCGGATGCGGACAATTGGTCGTCGCACGATTTGCTGGCCGACGCCTACCTTCACGAGAAACGATACGAAAAAGCGCGCGGTGAGGCGCAGGTCGCCGTAGCGAAGGGCGAGAGATTCGGGAAGAACGCCACCAGTTCTGCCGAACTGGTCCTCGGGCAAGCGCTGCTTGGTCTTGGCAAAGTGCAGGAAGCCAGTCAGGCGCTCCAGGCCTTCCTCCGGGATTCTCCTCGGAGTCCCTTGGTTCCTCAGGTCAACGCCCTTCTGGCACAACTCGAAAAACAAAAATCGCGTTCTGCCTCGAAGCCAGACAGCGACTCGAAAATCGATACATCCCGCGCCGACCCGCTTGCGGCCATGCCGCGACCCGAACTGTCAAAAACAGAGACGTGGCGTCCGCCTGACATAGACGACGCCAAGCCGAGGCTTACTCCAGATATCACCTGTGACACATCGCATGTAGTCGAGGAGTCTGGAAAAAGAGTGTTGGACT
Organism: uncultured Acidobacteriaceae bacterium; assembly: GCA_963739125.1. GTDB lineage: Bacteria > Acidobacteriota > Terriglobia > Terriglobales > Acidobacteriaceae > Sulfotelmatobacter. The sequence continues at coordinate 1,055,813 of CAVTZD010000001.1, forward strand.
TTGTTCAGAATCTCGCCCGCTTTGCCGCCGACGAGGATGTGTTTCATCAGTCACTCGACGCGTTCGGCGTACCAACTTACTCAGAGACGCGGAAGTACGACTATACGGCCTCGGTTTCGCCAGATCCTTACTCGGTAGTCTCCATCGACGAATATCGTTCGGACAAGATTCCGCAGGGCGGGTATCCCGATGGCATTGCCAGCACGGGATTCATCAGTTTGGCGCTGGTCTTTCATCCTGAGTTGTCGAAGGATTTCGAGTTTCAATGCGAAGGACTTGGCGATTGGCACGGGCAGCCCGCCTGGATTGTACACTTTCGCCAGCGCAACGACCGGCCCAATCGTATGCACTCCTATACGGTCGGGTCAGTCTTTCCCGTCGATCTGAAAGGCCGGGCCTGGATCACGGCCGACAAGTTTGAAATCGTGCAGATTGAAGCCGACATGGTGAAACCCGTGCCTGAAATTCAACTGCTCAGCGAGCATCAGACCGTGGAATACGGGCCCGTGGATTTCGTCGCCAAGAACACCACTCTTTGGTTGCCGAAGAGAGTCGAGATCTACATCGACTTCCGCAAACATCACTACTATCGCCGGCACAGCTTCGACCACTACATGTTGTTCTCGGTCGATAGCGAGCACAAGGAAAAAAGCCCGGACAAACCGCCCAATACCGACAGCTCCGATGAGAAAAAAGCGCCGTCTCATTAGCGCCGGTTGGCACGGAATCATCCAAGAATTGGTATCTGACTACGCTCAGGGTGCCGCATTGACCTCCATACCAAGATGTCTATATAAAGATGTCTACATATGGCAAAGACCGATGCTCTGCAAGGTTCACTCGATCCGCTGGTGCTCAAGATATTGTCGCGGCGCCCTCGACTTCACGGATACGCCATCATGGCTGCTATCGCCCGTACGTCCGGCGAAGTGCTGCGCGCAGAGGAGGGCTCGCTTTATCCAGCGTTGTATCGGATGGAGGAGGCGGGCTTGATTCGCGCGGAGTGGATCAAGAAGGATTCCGGCCGCCGGGCGCGCGTCTACGAACTGACCGCCGCGGGCAAAAAGCAACTCGGCTTGGAAGAATCGCGCTGGGAGTCAGTCAGCCTGGCCATCAACCGGGTTCTCCGGGAGGCGTGACATGTCCTGGTGGTCGCGCATCTCGAATGCCATGCATGGCGAACGCTTGAATCGAGAGATCGATGAAGAGTTGCAGTCCCACATTGAAGAAGCCATTGCCTCAGGTCGTGATCCCAAGGAAGCGCATCGTGCATTCGGCTCCGCGCTGCATGCCCGCGAGGCGAGCCACATGCGTGTCGCCGGATGGCTTGAGTCGCTGCTCGCCGATATCAGTTTCGGCTGGCGGCAGCTCTGCCGCAACAAGGTCACGTCCTTTGCCGCTGTGCTTTCGCTCGCCCTCGGCATCGGCTCCTGTGTCGCCGCCTTCCGTCTTATCGACGCCCTGCTCTGGCGCCCGCTCCCCATCTCCAATTCCAGCAGCCTCTACGTCCTCTCCCGCAAGCTGACCGGCTTCGACGGCAAGCCCATCGAAGACGACCACTGGGCCACGGCGGACTTCAACCTCATGCGCGATGCTGCGAAGGAACAGGCCGACCTCATCGCCATCAGCGACGCCGATCGCACGGATATCACCTGGTCCACCGACGACGACATGGAGAAGGCCCACGTCGTTTATGTGTCCGGCAACATGTTCCCGCTCTTCTTTCCGCAATCGGGCCTTGAGGCCGCGCTCGGCCGCCTGCTCGTGCCCGCCGATGACCGCGCCCCCGGTGCCAGTCCCTATGCGGTCCTCTCCTGGGACTATTGGAATCACCGCTTCGGCCGCGATCCCCGGGTCCTCGGCCGGTTACTACACATCGGCGACCAGACCGTCGAAATCGTTGGCGTCGGCCCTCGCGATTTCACTGGAACCGAAAAGGGAACTGTCACCGACATCTTTCTGCCCCTGAGCATGAACAGTCTCGTTACCCAGGAAGGCGTCACCTGGCACCGCACCTTCCTGATGTTGAAACCGGGCGTCAACCCGGCCACCGCTCTCGAGCCGCTCCGCCAGCATCTCTCCGCCGTCAGCCACGCCTTCGAGCTCGAGTGCTCCAAGTGCGTCCGCGGCATGACCCCAGCGACCATCAACCGCTATCTCAATAAGACCCTCGTCTTCAATCCGGCCGGCGCTGGCATCTCTGAGCTCCAGAAGGACTATCGCCGATTACTCGACGTCGTCGGTCTCCTGGCCGCTCTCGTCCTGCTCATCGCCTGCGTCAACGTCTCCAACATGATGACCGCCCAGGCTGCCGCCCGCGGCCAGGAGATAGCACTTAGAATCTCGATTGGCGCCGGCCGTCGTCGCCTCGTCCAGCTCATCTTGTGCCAAAGTGCGCTGCTCGCGCTCGTGGCTTCCGTTCTTGGCGCATTTTTTGCGGCGTGGTCAGCGCCCTTTGTGCTCAGCCTCATCAATCCGCCCGACAACCCTGCGCGCCTTGCCCTTTCCGCCGACTGGCGTGTGCTTCTCTTCGGCTTCGGGCTCATTCTTGTCATCGTTCTATTGCTTGGTTTGCTTCCCGCTCTCCGTGCCTCTGCCGTTCGGCCCGTCGCTGCGCTCAAAGGTGGTGAAGATCCGCACTCGCCGCGCCGCCTCATGCGCGGGGCCATCGCTCTTCAGGTCGCTTTCTGCTGCCTCGTCCTCTTTCTGTCTTCGCTCTTCGTCGCATCGTTCCAGCGCCTGCAGAACCGGCCTCTCGGTTTCTCCCCCGACCGTCTGCTGCTGCTGGAAACCGTCGCCGGCAAAGGCCAGCTCCCCGTCGTCTGGGATCAAACTGCCGAGGCGCTGCGTGCCGTTCCCGGAGTAAACTCGGTCGCCATCTCGCGCTGGCCACTTCTCGGGCGCATCCAGATCAACAGCGACATCTCCATCAACGGCGCGCCGGCCAGTCCGACTCCCGCCTGGTTCGTGAACGTTTCCCCGGGCTGGCTCTCGACGATGAAGATCCCTCTCGTTTCCGGCCGCGACCTTCGCCCTGAAGACACCTCGCCGGGAGCCGCCATTGTCAATGAAACCTTCGTCAAGACGTTCTTCCCTGGCCAGGACCCGATCGGCCGATCCTTTGAACGCGGTGCCAATCAGCCCGTCAACAAGGTCGTCGGCGTCATTCCCGACGTTCCTTACCACGACCTGCGCGAGCCCAACCGCGCTGTCTTCTACGTTCCCTTCGCCGAAATCGACGATAAATCTGCCCCCAGGGCAGTCGACTTTGCCACCTTCACCATTCACACCGACTCCCAGAACCCGCTCGCCCTCGCCGACTCCCTCCGCCAGTTCATCGCGCAGCGCCGCAACGGCCTTCGCGTCTCGAACATCACCACGCAGGTCGATCTGGTCCGTGACCAGACGGTTCGTGAGCGCCTGATCGCCATGCTGGCCGCTTTCTTTGCCACCGTCGCGCTGCTCCTCGCCGGCATCGGACTCTACGCTGTCCTCAACTACTCCGTCGTCCAGCGCCGCCGCGAGATCGGAATCCGCATGGCGATCGGCTCGACTCGCGCCGGCATCGTACGCCTCGTCACCCTCGATGTCTTCCTCACGATTGCGCTGGGAGGTTGCGTGGGCATCGCACTCGGATTCGGCGCGGCGCGCTATGTCGAGTCGCTTTTCTACCAGGTCAAAGCAACCGACGCGGATATGATCGCGCTGCCGACATGCGCAATTCTGGCCACTGCTCTGGTTGCCACCCTGCCCGCCGTACTTCGCGCGCTGCATACAGACCCCACCGAAATTCTGCGTAGCGAGTGAGCGGCGAGTCCGGACTCCCATACCGACAGTATTTTTTGTCTTGACATAATAATATTGTCGGTGCTTAATAGGCATCGTGACATCAGACGTTCAAGTCATTCAAAACGTGGATGCGGCCGCGGCACTGTTTAGCGCACCGCGCCTGAAGATATTGGCCGAGTTCGCCGAGCCGGACACCGCCGCAGCCGTTGCCCGCCGCGTGCGGTTGCCTCGCCAGCAGGTCAGCTATCACGTCCGCGAACTGGAGCACGCGGGGCTCGTAACCTTCGTGGAGGAGCGGCGCAAGGGAAACTGCGTGGAGCGGGTGGTCCAGGCCGCGGCGCGCAGTTATGTGGTGAGTCCCGCCGCATTGGGATCGCTCGGATCGTCGCTGGGATCCACGCCCGCCGAGCAACAGGACACTTTTTCCATTGGATACCTCGTAGGACTCGCCGCCCGCGCCATCCGCGATCTGGCATGGCTGAGCGTGCGCGCGGCAGCGGCGAAGAAGCGCGTGTCCACCATGGCGATGGACGTGGATATCCGCTTTGCTACCGCGGAATCGCGCTCAGCCTTTGCGCAAGAGTTGTCGGCTTTCATGGTCAAGCTCGCGGCGAAATATCACAGCGCCGAAGGACGCTCCTTCCGGCTGATCGCGGGTGTGTATCCGGCCATTACATCCGCATCGACACCAGAACCAGGAGACCAAGCATGCGTAAACATGAACTGAAGATTGAAGTAGCGGCGACTCCCGCCGAATTGTGGAAAGCGTTAACCACGGCGCAAGGCATACAGAGCTGGTTCGCGCCCATCGCGAAGGTGGAGCCGGGCGTTGGCGGCGGCATCACCATAGGCTGGGCGCCGGGGATGGAGTTCACCCAGCCGATCGAAGTCTGGGAGCCGGAGCAGCACCTCCGCGCGGGCCACACCGATTACTACATTGAAGGCAACGGCGCCACGACCATCCTGCGCCTGGTGCAATCCGGATTCGGCGACGACGCCAAATTCGACGCCGAGTTCGAATCGACCGGCACCGCGTGGCCCATCTTCATGACCATGCTGAAGCGAAGCGCCGAAGCAGGCATCGACTCCTGCACGACAGCGGCGAACTTCCGCATCCTGGACATTCCTCCGAAGGAAGCGTGGCACCGCCTCATCGCCGATAAGCAGTTCTGCGACGCTCTCGTCGGCGGCACGATCCGCCACTTCCATCCGCGCGGATGCTACTGCGTCGATTTCGCGAACCGGATGTTATCCGTCTTCGCGGAGAATTGCGAGGGGAAGACAGCGCTCACCCTCACGTGGCTGCTCTACGGAAACACAGACGCCAGCACGGACGCCAACGCCTGGCGCGATCGCTGGGGCCAGTTAATCGACAAAGCCGTCGGAACGGAAAACACTTAGCCACTAATCTCCGGCGGCAAACGTTCCGTTTGCCTATCCCGTGTGCCAGCAGGCATACCGCCTCGTCCAGCACCGCCGCCGACCAGATGTGTTTCGGGTTTCCTTTTTTGTTGCTGCCGCGGCGCGTCTCCACGCGAACCTGCGTCGTTGGCTCACCATCCTGGGTCAGAGGGGTGAGTTCCGCTCGGATCGCTTCGTCGCCATGGGGAAGGGCCAACACCGCGACCCGCTCCTGTGTCCTTTCTCCTTCTACAACTTCCTCGGTGTCCCGAAGCTTCGAGAAAGTTGGCGGGATTTGTATCGAAATGTCGGCCAGCAGGATGAATCTGCTGCGCTCCCAACCAGTCCGGCTCGCACCAGGGCCGGGAGGGAACCCCTCGACGCTGGCGCGTTTATGAGGACTCAACTCATCTCCTGTCGCTTGCCAGAAGCCGATAGCGCTCTTTTACGGTCGTCGCTCTTTCACTTTCACTACGGTGCCGTTTCGTCTCTTTTTCGTCAGGTGGGTTAGCGTCGGCGAGGGAGTCGCTTTGCCGAAGCCTCGGATCCAGATGGTTCACGGAACGGTTCCACAGAAATGCGCTCGTAACACACTTCCAGCACGGTCAGGGATTCTGTACCGCCCGGCAATTGAAGGACTACGCTGTCACCCGCTGCCGACTTCATCAGCGCGCGCCCCAGAGGCGACACCCAACTGATGTGGTTGCGGTCGAGATCGATTTCGTCTGTGCCCACGATGCTCACCACTCGCGATACTCCTGCGGCATTGGCATAGCGCACGGTCGCTCCGAAGAATGCCCTCGTCTTTTCCTTTTCCTTTTCCTTGGCCTGCCCCGTTCTCCGAGCTTCCGGGTCCACCACTTCCGCGGCTTCGATTCGCTTGGTGAGAAAGCGAATCCGCCCATCGATCTGCCGCAGCCGCCGCTTCCCGTACTGATAGTCGGCGTTCTCACTGCGATCGCCGTTGCCGGCCGCCCACGCCACCACCTTGGTCACGGCCGGGCGTTCCCTGGAGAGCAGAAACCGGTGCTCATCTTTAAGCCGCTCCAGCCCGCTCGGCGTGATGTAGTTCTTGACCGGCGTCGCGGGCGCGTCCGGTTGTGGTTTTCTCGTAAACCCTTTTCGCATCTCGTAGTCTTTCGTCCTTGTAGCGCGAATCCAGTGGGTACACTCATGCACGCCGATGGAAAACACTGTCAGTCATCCGTGTTCATGGGAGTTCATCTGCGGCCCTGACTGATTTTTTCACATCAACACATTTTTGTTTCTCTGGCCGTGGTTGAATACCCCTCCCCTCCCCCCTCGGTCTATTGGAATCACCATGTTGCGGCGAAAATGCGATTTGATCTCTGGGGCTCAATCACTTACGGGCAAAATCTTGAGCCACAAGGAGTTAAACCGCGAATTGGCTGCGACCTCGTTCTCGAATTATGGTTTTCATCAGAGTGGACTGATTTTAAGTGAGGGGCAAGGCTGGACGTCACATGGAATGAGGATATTTGTGCGGAGGGTTGTGGAAAACGATAAGGGCATGCAGGTCGCGATGGTCGGCACTGCCGTATTATCGATTAAACGGCACGTCGATTGCATCGTAATTGTCGTACCGGTTGTATGCCGCCTTCCCCCTGATCTCTTTATGTTTGCTGAACCGCAGGTTCTCCTCCATGGTCATGAGGGGCAACTGCTGGTGGCGGCGTCCATGGTCCAAGTTTGTGAACCAAACGGAAGTCGAGCGGCCCATTACCTTGCCGTTGACGATTCTGTAGTTGCTCCCTTTCTTGCCGGACTCAAGCATGGCCTTCGCTACATTAGGCGGAAGGTCGAAGAGCATATCGGTTCCCATTGGGGTGACGCCCATCCACAGCTTGTTCGCCTTGATAAGTGGGAAGATTTCGAGGTACGTGATAGCGTTCTTATTCGCTATGATCAGGAACTTCTTCCCGTGCTCCACGAGTTGGGCGACGTAGTCACGAAAGAGTGAGAAGGGCGGGTTTGTGACCACGATGTCCGCAGGCTTTAGCAGCTCGATACACTCGGCGCTACGGAAGTCACCGCCTTCCGCGAGGCGTCTTCGCGTGTGGGGGTTCTGCTTCAGGAAGAGCTTGACGTCTTCGATGCCGGTCGCGCCGTCTCCGTTAACACGCTTCACTTTCTCAATCTCGAAGGCTAGAGCCTTGGGCTTTTGCCGATTACCGTTGCCCTCGTCGTACTCACCGAACGTGAGTTGGGCACCGGCGATGGGGGAACCGTCGTAGGTGGTGGTAATGAGCTTTTTGAGGCCGAGCGTGTTGAACTTGGCGGCGAAGTACTTAAAGAAGTTGCTCTCGAAAGGATCGTCGCAATTGCAGTACACGACCTTGCCCCGGAATGTGTCGGGGTCGAACTCCAAATAGGCTTCGACCTCTTTCTGGATGTCGACGTACTGGGTGTAGAACTCGTCCTGCTTGGCCGCCTTGGCGGCGTGCAGGCTTCTGTTCAGCGGCTTGCCTTCCACCATCTTGCGGGCGTTTGTTGCCATTGGGCTTGACATGAAATCTAACACCCTAAATTGTGAGTTGACAATAACATCGGGCGCACCGAGGGCTTAGGCGATCACCAAGGCTTGCCCCCAAGAACCCACTGCACAGGTTGGCGGGTGGTCCACCTTAGCGTTTTGCCTACGCCATTCCCGCAGAGGGCGCCCCACCCTTGCGTTTCTTGCAAGGGTGGGCGGCGATGCCGCCGGCGCAACTCTTGTCCGTTCTACACTACCCGTTATGTATGCCGTCGTCGTACCCGCCCTTCGCAAAGTACGCGAAGGAGGGGGCACCCGCAGACGTGGTGGCTTTCGCAGTTCGAAGGCCGGGCCACGCAATATAAAAGGGCGCCCCTTCGGAGTAGGCTGCAGTTGCTGTGAGCAACAGTAACTACGCCAACGAAAGGAACACCCATGGAGAGTGTGAAGTATATTGGCTTGGATGTCCACCAGAGCACAATCAGCGTGGCCGTGCTCAATGCCGAAGGCAAACTGATGATGCAGTCGGTGATCGCAACGAAGGCAACTGCGGTGCGAGATCTGCTGAAGGGATTGCGTGGAGTGCTGCACGTCACCTTCGAAGAAGGAACGTACTCAGCTTGGCTCTATGACGTGGTGGTGCGAGAGGTGGCGCGGGTGGTGGTGTGTAATCCGCGCAAGAATGCACTGCTGAAGTCGGGCAACAAGAGCGATCAGATCGATGCGCGCAAATTGGCGGAACTGCTGCGGGGGGGCATGCTGTCACCGGTCTATCACGGAGAGCAGAGCACGCGTACCTTACAACAACTGGTAGCCAGTTATACCGCGCTGACCGAAGACACGGGGCGGGCGATGCGGCGAATCAAAGCGCTGTACCGCAGCCAAGCGATTGCTTGCGCGGGCAAGAAGCCATTCGGGAAACGGCATCGCGGGGAATGGCTGGCGCGACTGACTGAGAGCGGACAGCGGCGGCGCGCGGAGTGGCTGTACCAGGAGTTGGACGCGGTGCAGATCTTGCGGCGAGAAGCCAGGCAGGCGGTGGTGGTGGAGTGCCACAAAAATCCGGCTGCGAAGTTACTGCGCTCCATGCCGTTCTTCGGTCCGCTGCGGGCGGCCGTGATGATTGCGCGAGTGCAGACGCCGCATCGCTTTCGCACCAAGCGTCAGTTCTGGACCTACTGCGGCCTGGGGTTGGAGACGCGCAGCAGCGCTGACTATGTGGAGAAAGATGGGCAAATCCTGCGGCGGCGCAAGCCGGTGTACATTCGCGGATTGAACTGGAACTACAGCCACGAGTTGAAGAATGTGTTCAAGAGCGCCGCCACGACGGCGAGCGCGATGGACGGTCCGTTTCGCGCGTTCTACGAAATGCGAGTCGCCAACGGAATGCTGCCGGCCATGGCGCGACTGACGCTGGCCCGCAAGATGGCAGCGATTGCCCTGATTCTGTGGAAGAAAGGAGAGACGTTCGAGACTGAACATCTGATGCCACAAGCAGCATAAGCGCGGCGCACCACCGCGAAGTCCGGAAGCGGTAACCGTGACGTTCGAAGGTTGGAGAGCTGCGCGCACGGGTTCGAGGGTAAGTATCCTGGGCGGGATAGACGAACAAGTCTCATGGGCCACCATATGCTCCCTCGGACAACCCAACCAAGCCATAGTGCCGCGCCTAGACGCGAGCCTCAGATAGAACCATGGTTGGCCATGTTGCCACCGAGTTGCTTGTCGGCGCCCAGCGTTAGACCGAAGGAACGTCAGATCGATCCGGAAATGCGTGGTGATGGGAACAACACGATCGAAGCTGCATCGAAACTGCCGGCAGGGGCTGGATGCCAAGAAAAACAAACCTCCCTGCGAAAGGGAAAAGTGTTTTTACTTGACATCCCCTTTTATAGAACCCGCCCAAGCCGGAAGTTGTCCAGAAGCGGGCTTCGAGGAAGTTGGCCCGATAGGTATCCACAAGTCGGCTTGTGGGAAGTGATCCCCATCAACTGGCGTAAACAGCGATAGCATTCAAAACCCGTCGGCCGGTTCTAAGGCGCTTGCAGCTTCCCAGGCTTGCAAAGGGGACAAGACTGGAATCGATGGATCAATCGCTTCCACCACGGCCAGTTCTGTTTCTCGGACTCGTGCTTGAACTGAAGAAATCTGGCATCAGACAGCTTTTTCCGAGCCTCTGGATCACTCATCCCCATGGATCACATCTCTTTGCCACCGTGAAATGGGCCGCGATTCTGTGCCGCTCGTAATCGGTCGACATTAGCCGCAACTCGACGGTGCGAGGTTCGATCACGTAGCAATGATAAACGAGGTGAGAGGAAGTAAATTCGGCAGTGCGGAAATTGATGCGGGCAGGCGTTGCTGGAGAGGCGGAAAGCAGATTCCTCACCGGCTGAAGCCGGTTCGAAACGACAATTGGTTTTTTGTTTTGACTGGAATTTTTTCCTTGGAAGTGGGTTCTTGTTTTGTAAATCAAAAACCCACCCTAGCCGCGAAGGCCGCGGCTAAGATGCGCACCCTTCGTTTCTTTTTTGCCCCCTGGAGTTTTTCTGTCCTCTTAGGCTTTTACTATCTTCTTCGCCGATGCGTCCCACACGGCGACGGCGTTATTGAAATAGGCGAAGTTGGCTAAATGGCAGCCGATGGCGGCGTAGTTGCCGAACACTTCGTTTTCGACGACCGGTTTGCGGGTGCGGACTGCGTTGTAGAAGTTGGCTTGGTGATCGGCGGTGTCGCTGTAGCCGGGAGGGTTTGCATACGACTCGCCTTCTTCGTCAACGGCCGACATCAGGGCCGCTGGCTCGGGATGGTCGTCGTGCCACTTCTGCAGATACTGGTTCCGCAGAGCCGCCGGCCAGCCGTAGATCGAGTAGCCTTCGGGCTCGGGACGCGTGTCCTGCGGCTTGTAGGTCAGGGTTGAGTCCTTGATGATCATGGTTCCCTTGGTGCCGTAGAAACCGATGAACTCTCCGCCGTCGTTGTTGAGATTGCAGCGCAACGTGACGCGGAAGTTGGGATAGTCGTACATGGTTTCGATCAGGTCGGGGAACTCGCGGCCATCTTTGAAATGGAAAAGTCCTCCGCTGGAGACGGCGCGCTGGGCGGGCTGGTTGGTGCTGGTGATGAAGTGAATCCCGGAAATCAGGTGGACGAAAAGATCTCCGCCCAGGCCTTCGCCGTAATCGGTAAAGCAGCGCCAGCGGAAGAAGCGCACGGGATCGAACGGCCGCTTGGGGGCAGTGCCCAAGAACGTATTCCAGTCGATGGTTTGCTCGCTGGCATCGGGCGGAATGGGATAGACCCAGGCGCCGCTGGGCGAGTTGCGATCCCAGTAGGCGTTGATGGAAAAGACTTCGCCCAGTTTGCCGGAATCGTAAATCTCTTTGGCCTTGGCGTAGAGCACGGAACTGACGCGCTGGCTGCCGACGGCGATCATGCGGCCGTGCCTGTGCGCGGCTTCGACCATAGCGAATCCGTCTTCGACGGTGTGCGACATAGGCTTCTCACAGTAGACATCTTTGCCGGCGGCGCAGGCGTCTTCGAAGATGTGGCGGTGTTGGTGGTCCATGGTGGCGATAAGGACGGAGTCAACATCTTTGCGATCAAGGATGGTGCGATAGTCGCGGGTGGCCGGGACGCTGGGATTCTTCACTGACTCCTGGGCGGCGGTGTGGCGGCTGTCGTACAAGTCGCAGACCGCGACGCACTGAATGCCGGGAACGCTGAGCGAGGCTTCCAGGTGTTCGCATCCACGGATCCCGGTGCCGATGGAAGCGAAGCGAACCGTGTCGCTGGGGGCGACCGGACGAGCAGCCGCGGAAAGCAGGTGAGGCTGCAGGATATTTTTTGCGACCGTGGTGGCGGCAACGGCGCCGGTACCGAGATGAATGAATTGACGACGGGTCAGGGGATTCTTAGCCATGCGTTTCCGCCTTGATTGATTTCAGTGGATGATCCGCGTGGGCACTCAGCCGCGACGCGAAGGGTCACCGGGGAGGAATTATCCCACAGGAACCGTGAATTTAGTAAAACGATTTTCTTCGGGTGGCGTGGAGGTTAAGGACAATTCGTTCCCAACCTGGTCCTTCTGCCAGGGCCGCCCCTCGGCCCCGTCGCCGGATTGGCAGATCATGAGGATCGAAAAAAAAGGGGTCCAGGCGCTTGCCAAGTGACGGCAAAGCGGCTAGGATGGCGCGGCATTTGCCACTACGGGAACTGTGACTTCCCGCTTCCACCGCACCGTTCGGGGGAAGCGGAACAACGACAAGTTTTCCCTGCAATACTTTCGTGAAGCTGCAGTCCTGATCCCAGGGGGTTGCTCTGAGAAGAACGAGGACGTGTCTCTTTCTCCCAAAGTGATCTGATTCTCAAACGTATCCACCCGTGCTTCCCAGGAGGGATGCCCATGAAAGAAGAAGTGGTCTCCGTTACGTCCCGGCGCGCTATGTCTGGACTCTGCCTTGTGGTGTTCGCGCTGATCGCATGTGCCGCGCTTCCGGCAAACGCCGGAAGCTTCGTTGCACACAACACGCCGAGCTATGTGAAGACGGCGAAAAATCTAGGGCCGGAGGATCCAAACAAAACGATGGAGGTGAGCATCTGGCTGAAGCCGCACAACCGCAGCCAGCTCGACGCCGTCGCAAGACAACTCTATGACCGCAATTCGCCCAGCTACCGGCACTTTCTGAACCGCGCCCAGATCGCGAAGATGTTTGCTCCGACGGCCGAAGAAGCGGCGACGGTGCAGAGATATCTGGAGTCGCGCAACCTGAAGGTGGTTCGCACCGGCCCGAACAATTTTTTTGTTCGCGCCCGAGGCACCGTGGGGGATGTGCAGACTGCCTTTCACGTTCAGCTCAATGATTACCAGGTGCGGGGCAAGGTAGTGCGGGCCAACGCCAGCGAGCCTGTGGTAGACGGAGATGCTGCGGGTCTGGTGTTTGCCGTTTCCGGGCTCGACTCGGGAGCATACGAACACCCAGCCATGCAACGGCCCATCCCGAGTTCGAAGACCTTCGGCACGGGCGTCGGCGTGAGCGCGGCGATGACGCCGGGAAACATATTCTCCTCAGTCTGTTTCAACGGGACCACAACGGAAACCTACTCGACCAACAACAACGGTTCCTATCCCATCGGGACCTACACCGGAAAACACCTGAACCTGCAGAGTCTGACCAGCAATGGTTGCGCCTACACGCCTCCGTCGATCCAGACCGCATACAACCTGACCGGTCTGTACGCGGAAGGAATGACGGGGGCGGGACAGACGATTGCGATTCTCGACTGGTGCGGCACGCCGACTATCACGCAGGATGCGAACGCATTCTCTGCGAGATTCGGACTGCCGGCCCTGACGCCATCGAACTTTCAGATCATCTACACGCCGTCGCCGAGCTTCTGCGAAGCGGCCGACTCGGTAGAGATCAACATCGACGTGGAGTGGGCGCATGCGGTTGCGCCCGGAGCTAACATCAACCTGATCGTTCCGCCCTCGGCCAGTTTCCAGGACGTGAACGAGGCCGAATACACCGCCATCAACTACGGCCTGGGCACGGTGCTGTCGGGCAGCTACGGCTCGGCGGAAACGTTCACTGCTCCGTCGGAACTGGCGAACGAAAACCTGATTTCCGAGATCGCAGCCGTCTCGGGCATTTCCACCAACTTCTCGTCGGGCGACAACGGCGACTTTACGGTCTACGGGATTCCAGCCACGGTCAGCGCTCCGGCGGATTCGCCGTGGGCGACGGCGGTCGGCGGAATCACTCTGGCTCTCAACAGCAGCAACTCGATCCTGTGGCAGGCCGGTTGGGGCAACAACGAGACGCTGCTGGCGAATGAATACTACGTTCCTGATCCGCCCGAGGCTTTCGGATTTACCGGCGGCTCGGGAGGAGGTCCCAGCAACTGCGCCGTCCAGGATTCAAGCGGCGACTGCCTGGCAGGCTTCCCCAAACCGTCGTATCAGAAGGCGCTGCCGGGAAAGTATCGTCAACTGCCGGATGTTTCCTGGCTGGCCGATCCTTACACCGGGGTCGCGATTCTGATCAGCGTTCCGGGCCAGGTTCCGGAGCAGGTCTGGCAGGTCTGGGGAGGAACCAGCGTGGCGGCTCCGATGTTCTCGGCGTTGTGGGCCATCGCCAATCAGGAAGCTGGAGCACCCCTAGGTCAGGCCGCGCCTTACATGTACTCGCTGCCGGCGGGAACGCTGTTTGACATCGTTCCCATCGGTTCCAAGTTGGACGTGACCGCGTCGTTGCAGGACTCGGCCACGGTCACCAACACCTACGATGCGAACGACGTGATGGGAGGGTCATCTCCGAATTACTTCATCAGCGCGATCTGGGATTATGCGTATTATCCCGCGACACCGCTGGCCATCTCGTTCGGCACCGATTGCACGACCGCCGCCGGATACGGGGTCACGGCGTGCGGGACGCCCGGCTCACTGAGGACCAAAACAGGATGGGACAACGTAACCGGCGTGGGAGTTCCGAACGCGAAAGCCTTCGCGGATTCCTTCGCCCCGGCTCCTAAGGAAAAGAAGTAAAGACGAAGTAACATCGTCAACCAACAGCCTCCGCCGCCCGCAAAGGTGGCGGAGATTTTTTATTGATGGAAGGGACGCGCGAGCAAGCGCAGAGAACATCCGCGACAAGCGCGCCGCTCAGAACTGGGGGAGATTTTCTTAAGTTTAGAATGGGAGAGAGAGGAAAAGTCGCGGGAAAAAATTGAAAGGGCCGTGACATTGGTTATGCTCTAGCTGCCAGCTCCTGCGAGGGAGCCAACTGCGTGGACGCATGTACCGTCACAGCCCCTTGATGTAATCACTGCTTTCGCAGTTCCAAACCCCAACTGCCCCTCGCAGGGCCGTCGGTTTTTTCAGGTCCGGTCGCCTGGCAGGTCGCCCCGCTCGGCTGATCACCCAGTCTACTTTGGGTCAGCTCAGTGTTATTGTGCTGTCCCTTTCAACCGTCGACGCATGCAAAGTTAACAGAGCATTCATAAAAGTCAACGCAAAGTATTGGTGCAAGCACGATTTCCAAAGCTGTGCATAACGAGAAATGTAAATGGTTGAGTTTGCGGATAGTTATTCACAGGCGAAGCGAATACATCCCCGTTTTGCACAGATGTTTCACAGCAGTGCCGATCCGGCAAAACGCTGGGACAGAATCAAATAATTCATCTTGACCTTGGGCGCGGTTGGGCGCATCTTGCAGAGAGTAGTCGAAAAGTCGAAGTGATCTCAGAACTGGTGGCCTACGTGGACGGCGGTTGCCTGGGGAATCCCGGGCCGTCAGGTATTGGAGTCGTGATCAGCGGCTGCGCCAGCGGGCCGATCCGCATTGCGAAATGGATTGGCCACCAGGACAACAATGTCGCCGAATATGCCGCGCTGATGGAAGCGCTGCAATGCGCGGTTTCGATGCAGGCGCGCAAGCTGCACGTTTATTCAGATTCTCAAGTCGTTGTACGACAGATGACGGGCGAGTACCAGTGCCGCAGCCCGCGTCTCTATTCTCTACACTGGACCTGCCGCAAGCTGGCGCGGTCGCTGAATTTTTCCATCTCGCACGTGCCGCGGGAAGACAACGCCGAGGCGAACCGGCTGGCGCAGTCGGCGCTGCGGCGCAAGACGCAGTAGACGTTCAGCACTTCATTCAGCGCTTTATTTCGTACGCCGGCCCCGGCGCATCCCGCGCAGGAGGTCATCTGAGGAGGGGCGCAAGCCCTCCGAGGGACCCCACGATCCGCGTGCGGTTGCACTGGCGCCGTCGGGAACACCGACGCCGCGTGAACCGAGGCGTTCCTGTCCGCGCCATCGAAACCTCCGGCTGACGTACGGTCCCTCATGCCGGCTTCGCCGGCATTCAGGATGACATCGACGGAAGCAGTCTTGGCGGGTCCGCACTTTTGTCATGGTACTTCCGAGTAGCCGACTTCTTGACAGTGCGCGCGACTGCGCGCGAGACTCGAATTACCGCATTTCAACAAATGTGAATGAGTCCACGGTGACCGGATCGCGCCCTCCCTCCGCCGAACTCACAACAACCGCGCCGCGTGCCACGCATGTGGACGGCGAAGCTGTCGAATTGCAGACGGAGCGAGCATTGCAGCAGGGCAGCGCAACTCGAACTTCCCAAGCCAGCGTTTCAGCGGCGCTGACCGCGGCCAATGCCGGCGCGCGGGCCGCGCTGGAATCTTCCGTGCGTTTTCCGGGAGAAGACGGCGGACGTTCCATGGCCGAGATGGCACAACGCGATCTCGATGCCGCCTTGCAACTTCTGGCCGACCGGGCCCAATACATTACAGGATCGAGCGGTGCGGCGATCGCCTTGCGCCGCCTGGGGAAAAATGACATGCTGTGCCGCGCCAGCAGCGGGGAGAATGCTCCTGAACTGGGCGCGCTGCTTTCGACCGAGTTTGGGCTGTCTGGGGAAAGCGTCCGCACGCGGAGGCCTTTGCGCTGCGACGATGCCGAGCGGGACGCGCGCGTGAACCGCGAAGTTTGCCGCGAGATGGGAATCGCTTCGGTCGTGGTGATGCCCGTGGTGCACGACGACGAGGTCATGGGCGTCTTCGAGCTTTTCTCAGGCAAGGTGAACGCGTTTGGCGAGCGCGACCTCTCGGCCTTGCAGCGGCTGAGTGAGATGGTGGAAACGGCGGTAGAACTGGCGCACTCCGCTCAGTCTGTTGCGGAGCAGTTGAAGACCGCAGAGCCCGCCGCGGATCGTGCGGCGCGCGAACTGGCGGACGAGCCCGTTCTGGAAGTCGAGGCGGAGACCGAGCTTCGCAGCGAGGTTGCCGGCGAACTCCACGCCGCGACGCCGATGGAAGTCGCGCCTGACACCCAGGGCGCCATTCAGAAGGATCTTGAGGCTGACTCCGTGCTGGAAGTCGCGCCGGAAATCACGGTCGCGGAGCCGCCCACGACTCCGCTGTTTCCGCCCGCGGCAGCCGTGCCTGCGCCGCCGGCGCCGCAACATGAAGAGATTATTTCCGCGCCTGCTCCGGCCCCTGCCACGGCTTCAACTGCGCCAGCCCTCCCCGCGAAGAAAGTTTTGTTCTGGTCGGCGGCCAGTGTGAACGCCGAACTGCCTGAGCCGTCTGAGGCGGACCAGAGTCACGTGCCGCCCGTATTGCGCCATCTGCGCAAGTGCGAGGCTTGCGGGTTCCCAGTTTCGGCGGGACGAGCGCTTTGTGTGGAGTGCGAAGAGAAGAAATGGCGCGGGCAGCTCCGGGTTCCACCAAAAACGGCGTCCCGGCAAGGCTCGGTCGAGGCTGCGGCTTCGGCTACCTTGCCAAAGGCTAAACCATCCGCCGCGGCCGGAGCGAGCGCTTCGAACCCGGGGGCCCCTCTCGCAGTCGCTGGCGCTGCCACTCCCGCGTCTACTCCCGCGGCGCGAGCCGTTGCGGCAGCCTCGCCGTCGACAACTTCGCCCATTGCCGCTCCGCTCGCTACGGTGAACCATGCTAGTTCTGTGAAACCGGCTTCGATCTTGACTCTGGCTGCGGCGGCAAGCGCGGCACCGAGGTCGGCGGCAAAACCGCCTTCTAATTCCGCAGTGGCAGTGGTAGAACCGTCGCGGGAACCCGCCCGGCCGACTTTGCCTGTGGCGGGTCCGGAATTGGTGTTGAGCGCTGGACTTGCGCCCACGCAGTCGTGGCTGTCGGCCAACAAATACATTCTCGGCGCGCTTCTTGTGATTGGTGCGGTGGTCGCGGCTGTCTTGTTTCTGCGCTAGACCCGCTGCGCTAGCCCTGCTGCGCCGGGCGTTCCACGGTTCGCGCTTCCCTGCCGCATGCTCCTTTATCCCAGCCTCTGTGTTGCCCCCGGCTCTTTTGCTTCTGGCCGTTTCCGGCTGCGTTTCGCGGAACCTTCCGAATCTACACATAGCCAACCGCTGCCCCGTATTCCGCGCCTCCTCGACCATCGATCGAGCGAGGGAGTGTCCCAATGTGCGCTTTTTTGCAACATTCCGCGGAGTCCAAAGGCGGCGAAGCGCTTGACAACACAAGCAAGTCTGCTAAAGTTCGAGGTTAGGTTGCACATTACGTCCAAAGCGACAGGTGACCTGCTTATGAAGAATGTGTATGAAGTGTTGCGGCAGAAAGAAATGGAATTGACGCGCTTGGAGAAGGAAGTAGAAGCTCTGCGACTGGTGGCTCCGCTGCTCTCTGAAGAGAAGGAAGCGCTTTCGGAAATGACGAAGTCGATCCTGCCGGCCGCAGTGAACGGCCCGCAGGCCACGACGCGAATTCCGGTTCCGACGGCGCCGACCATGCCACCGCCTCAGCCCGTGCGCGCGGCCGGGTGGGACGAGACGGCCAAGCGCTGGCCGTAGGCAGCGCGGGTCGTTCATCTGAATCCGCATCTGAAATCCGCAAAATGTTCGTCCCCCTTCCAGCCCGGGATACGTCCCGGGCTGACGTGTATCGGGACAACGGGACCTCGAGCATTGAGCAATCCCAAGCAATGAATATCAGGAGACGCATATGAGGAAGATGTTTTTGCTGCTGCTGACAGTGGTAGCCCTGGCAATGACGGCTGTGGCGACGGACAGTCCAATGCAAGGCACGATCGTTTCGGAGAGTTCGGTGTCCTGTGGTTCTCAGGCGAAGGGCAAGAAGCAGACGGTTGAGATGATGTGCCAGGAATATGTGATCCGTACCGACACGACCGAGTATCACGTGCGCCAGGAAAAGGAAGCCCACAAGGCGCTGCTGCCGGTGAATTCTCCGGTCGAGTTGACGCTGAAGAAAGACAAGATGAAGTTCAAGGTCGAGGGCAAGGAATACGAGATGCTGGTCGTGTCGGAGTCGGCGGCACCGGCGGCGGGTTCGTCAGCCCCAAAGCCCTAGGCGGCTCCACGCTCCGTGGGCAGCCGTCCCGAAGGGACGCCCATGATAATAGCCCGGCGTTTCAACGCGGGGACGTCGGCCAATCAAAAGGAATCCAGTCTCGCTGGGACGGCCGAAGCCGCATTCCCGCCCGTTTCAATCGCGCCCACGGCACGAATTCCGATACCGACGCACCAACCCGCCACTAAAGTGGCGGGCTATTTTCGGGACTGCGTCCGGCAGTGCTTCGACCACTCCATAAACCGCGTCAGTTTTTAATTTTCAACAATTTCTTGCAGAGCCGCCAGCAGGCGGTCGATTTCTTCCGTCGTGTTGTAATGCGCCAGGCCGATGCGGAGAAAGCCGCCGGATTTTTCCACGTCTAAATGCTCGGTGAGATTGAGGGCGTAGTAGTTGCCGTCCCAGGTGAAGAAGCCGCGATCGCCGAGTTTGGTGGCGAGCGCGAGCGGCGTGTGGCCCGGCTTTCCATCTTCGATGCGGATGGCGAGCGTGGGGCAACGTTCGTTGAAGCGGGCAGGGTCGGTGATGCCGTGGATTTTCAGGCTGGGAATTTTCTTGAGGCCGGTCATGAGTCGGTCGAGCAGGGCGCGTTCGTGGTCGTGGATGGCGGCGTAGGCGGACTCGATGGCGGCGCGGCGTTCGGTCTTTACCCCTCTTGTGCCGGCAGCATCGTTCCCACCCTTCGAAAGGCGCCAAGAGCCTGCCCTGAGCTCGTCGAAGGGGTGGGGCACCCTCATTTTGTTTGGTGTATTCGTTAAACCACGGCCCAAATCGGCGATGTAGTCCACGCAGGCGGCGATTCCCGCGATGCATTCGTGATTGAGCGTGCCCCACTCCCAGCGATTCGGAATCGCGTTGGTGTTGGGACGGACTTTGTAGGGCATGAACCGTTTGAGATGCTCGCTCCTGCCGAAGAGCACGCCCATGTGCGGACCGAAAAATTTGTAAGTCGAGCAGACCAGAAAATCGCAATCGAGAGCGGCAACGTCGATCAGGCCATGCGGGGCGTAATGAACGGCGTCGATGTAGGCGAGGGCTCCGGCTTTATGGGCGAGTTGCACGATTTCTTTTACGGGATTGATGGTGCCGACGGCGTTGGACGCGTATCCGGCGGCGACGAGCTTTGTCTTCGAATTGATTTTCGCGGCGAGGTCGGCCAGGTCGAGGGTGCAATCTTTGTCGTGGATCTCGGCCCAACGGACGGTGACTCCGCGATCCTCTGCCATTTGCAGCCAGGGGGAAACGTTGGCGTCGTGGTCGAGGCGGGTGACTACGATTTCGTCGCCGGGCTTGAGTTCGCGGCCGATCGCGCGAGAGATCGCATACGTCAGCGTGGTCATGTTGGGGCCGAAGACGACTTCGTCGGCGGCGCAGTGCAGGAAGTCGGCCATGGCGGCGCGGGCGTCGGCGATCATGGCGTCGGTGCGGCGGCTGGTGGCGTAGGCTCCGCTGGTGTTGGAGTTGTCGCGGCTCAGATAGTTGGAGATGGCGTCGATGACGCGCTGCGGCACCTGCGTGCCGCCGGGGCCGTCGAGAAACGCGGCAGGGTGCCCGTTAACGGTCTGGGCAAGGGAAGGGAATTGGGCGCGGATGGAGGCGATGTCGAGGGCGGGAGTTATGGTTTCAGCGGTGGGCATGGCTAGCTAAGTATTATCACCTAGCATGCTCGCGACTGCACAGAGTCCTCAATACATCCAGCTTACGCAGATCTTGCTGATCTTCCATTCTTCGCCTGACTTGGTAAGAGCCAGCATTTTCCCGCCTCCGCAAAGGCCACCGCAATTGAAGTCGTAGGAAACGATCGCGCGGAGATGGTCGCGGTCAAAAGCAATTTCCGACAAGGTAAGCAACCCGAGATGAGGCGCTTTGGGGTCCGGGGGACCGCGTCGCATCTGTGGAACTTCCGAAGAGTCTACCAACGGCAGGTCCGTTCCCGCTACCAAAGAAGAGTCCAATCTGTGTACGAGCTGGTGTTGATCCTGCGCTGATGGTGTTCCGATGCCATCTACACAACTCACGAATGTGCTGTGCGGTCGCCCCAGTGACACCATCCTTAGTGGCACCGTAGTGTTCGCGATTTGAGGGGTTCGCCCCCGGCCGGGCCTAAAGTCCGCGAGAGCCGTACGATAGATGGCGACCTGATCGGCGGTTAGGCGGTCATCGCTGATGCTCGGTTTCGGCTCATCGGCCTGCGCTCCCGACAGGATGCTCAGGGCGACACAGACTATCGCAGTGGTTAAGATCCTTCGCATTCTTGACCCCAGCGGCTGAAGCCGTGCCCTTCCCGCTCTTGCCATCGCACGCTAGTCTCGCACGGCCCGCACGAAATCCGCCAGCATGCCGTATGCGGTCGCATATAGACCGGGGTTTTCTTCGGTGATGGCCAAGCCGGGGAAGATGTCGGTTTCGAAATAGATATACGACGACGTGCCGGTGATTTTGCCCATCGGCGAGGTGGCCAAGACTTTCTCTGGCGCGACACTCGCCTCTACTCGATCTCCAACCCGCTTCGCGCGGCAGACTAGTTTGAAAGGCCAGCCGTCGCGGCGGGCATTGCGCACGGCTTGCGGGGTTAGGTCGCGGATGCCTTCGCGGGCGATTTCTTCGAGACGGATTCGCGGCGTTGGACGGCGGATTGGCGCTGCCCGGCGGACGGGGGCGTCCGCCGCTCCATTGGCATCGCTACTATCCATCAGCACGGTGATCAGCGCGGCGGTTTTTACGGCGGCGTCCCAGCCGTCAATGTCGTGGGTGGCGTCGGTTTCGGCGATGCCGAGGGCCTGCGCTTTTTTCAGCGCTTCGTCGAAGCTGAGGCCGGTTTCCATTTCGCTGAGGATCACATTCGTCGTCGAGTTGAGGATGCCGTGGAAGCCTTGCAGGTGAATCGTGGGCATCTGCTCGAAGAGAGAAAAAATCGGCACGCCGTCCATGACCGTGGATTCGAAGAGAAATTTCTTGCCGCGCGCTTTCGCCAGGTCGCGCAGTTCGCGGTAGGCGTGGACGATTGGTCCTTTGTTGGCGGTGATGGCGTGGGCTCCGTGGTCGAAGGCGGCGCGGATGTGGTCGATGGCAGGCTGTCCGGTTTCGACGTTGAGCGAGGTGGCTTCGAAGAGGACATCGGCGCGGGCGGCGGCCAGCCATTCGCAGACGTTGCCCAGGGCAGGCTCGTGCGGTCGCGGGCGACTCGCCCGCGAGCTGTCTACAGTCCCGTCAAACTCCGGGGCAAGCACCGCCGCCGGATCTATTCCCTGCGCGTCGGCGATCCAGCCCAGGCGGCGCGAGGCAATACCGGTTACGCGGTAGGCGATGCCGTGGCGGTCGCGGAGTTCCTGCTTCCGGTCTTCGAGCAGGCGGGCCAGTGTCCGGTTAACGTTGCCGAAGCCGAGGAAGCAGAGGTTGTAAGTGCGGATGCAGAATTCCTTTTACACCATGTCGTAGAGACGTTGCTGGCAACGTCTCTGTCGACAGCGTCGCGAATGTTCGGATTTATCCGCTGCCGGCAGAGACGTAGCGAGCTACGTCTCTACGATTGATTGATGGGGAATAGCTATCCCATCACGGTGGTGTGTTCGGGTTTGATTTTGTAGATCACGCGGATTTCGTCGGGCTTTTTGTAGGGATATTTATCGACGCCGAGATATTTCTTGGCCATCTTGTCGATGTGCGCCGAGGCGCCGTCTTCGGTGATTTCGACCACGCGGCCGCGGATTTCCAGATAGCGGTAGGGATTTTCCGGGTCGATGATGGCCAGCGACACGCGCGGGTCGCGGCGCACATTCTTGTCTTTCTGGCGCCCTTTGGCGGAGTTGAAGATAACGTACTCGCCATCGAAGTCGCACCATACCGGCGTAACCTGCGGGCTGCCGTCGGGCATCAGCGTGCCCAGGCTGGCGAACGCGCGCTTCTGAAACAGATCGCGATACTTATCGGGGACGACTTGAGGCATAGGATATCTCCACGCTTGAGATTGAAGCAGCATTATAGACTGCGGGACGCGGGCGCGGTGTGCGCGTCGTCCGGGCCCTACCAAGTTTCGTTTAGAATCGGCCTTACAAATCACGATTTCGGAAGAACAGGATTCAGCGGAACAGAATGAATTCGCTGGGAAAAATCATGACATTTCGACGGTTCGGAAGGATCTGGCGGTCGCGTTCGGTTGTCTGGAGTTTGCTCGTTCTTACTCTGCTGTCGGTGCCTCGACTGGGAGCGAGCGACGCGGCGCAGAAATATCCGCCGACGATCGTTTTCATGACCGACTTCGGCCTGGTCGACGATTCAGTTGTGCTCTGCAAGGGCGTGATGTATTCGATCATGCCCGCCGTGCGCATTGTGGATTTGACGCACCAGGTCACACCGTTTTCGATTCTCGATGGAGCGCGGTTTCTCTACGGAGCGACGCTGTATTTTCCCGCGGGTACGGTGTTCGTGGTGGTGATTGATCCAACGGTCGGCAGCACGCGCAAAGCGATCATCGCGCACTCGAAGCGCGGGCAATATTTTGTGCTGCCCGATAACGGACTGCTGACGCTGGTCGAGCAGCGCGACGGAATCGATGAGGTGCGCGAGATTACCAATCCGGATTGGATGATCGGCAGCAAGCTGTCGTCGACATTTCATGGGCGCGACATTTTTTCTCCGGCGGGCGCGCACATGGCGCGGGGCGACGACTGGACGAAAATCGGTCCGGACGTGCCGGTGAAGGATCTGGTGCGGCTGGAGCTGAAGGCAGCGACGGTCGATCAGCATGGGCTAAGTGCGACCGTGATCGCGACGGACGGGCCGTTTGGAAACCTCGTTACCAACGTCGATGCCGAGGATTTTTTCAAGCTCGGCTACGAGCGCGGGCAGGAGGTGCCGGTCACGGTCGCCGGTCGTGAGATGAAGATCAAATTCGTGAAGACATTCAGCGATGTGCCGCTGAACCAGCCCCTACTCTACATCGATTCTCGCGGGCATCTGGCGCTGGCGGTGAACCAGAATAGCTTTGCGGCGACTTACGGGGTGAAGCCGCCCGTGGCGCTGGTGATTCCGCGGGCGAGGTGAGCCGTCCGCTTGGGCAGTCGTGGGTTGCTGACCGCGTCTGAGATCGCGCCGCGGGGCTTCGCCCGCGCGGGACGGACGAATGCGTCCGTCTCCACATGAGTTGTGTTACTTCTCGAGGTCCTGGCTGACTCGCGGCAGGACCGCTTTCACCAGCGACTCGAATGTGGTCTTTACGCGCTCGCCGGTCTCCATCACTTCGGCGTGGGAGAGCGGCTGGTCGAGGATTCCCGCGGCCATGTTCGTCACACACGAGATCGCGAGAACCTTTAACCCCATGTGGCGCGCTGCGATGACTTCGGCCACGGTCGACATGCCGACCAGATCAGCGCCGATGCGCCGTAGGTATTCGATCTCCGCGGGAGTTTCATAACTTGGGCCGAGCAGCGCCGCGTAGACGCCTTCCTGCAAAGTGATGTTGAGTTTGCCCGCCTCTTCGCGAGCGATCGTGCGATAGTCTTTGGCGTAGGCGTGTGTCATGTCGGGGAAGCGGACGCCGAAGCGGTCGTCGTTGGGGCCGACCAGCGGATTCGTTCCCTGCAGGTTGATGTGGTCCCGGAACAGGACGAGCGCACCCTGGGAGTAGCTGACGTCGATTCCGCCGGCGGCGTTGGTCAGGATGACGGCGCGAATTCCCATGCGGCAGAAGACGCGAATGGGGAATGTGACCTCTTGCGCGGAATATCCTTCGTAAAGATGCACGCGGCCCTGCATGGCCGCGACGGGAACGCTGCCAGCGTTGCCGATGACGTTTCCAATGACTAGGCGTCCGGCATGGCCGATGGCGGTCGAACGCGGGAAGGACGGGATGTCGGTGTAGGAGATGGCTGTGGCGTCGGTGAGGGAGTCGGCGAAGCCGCCGAGGCCGGAGCCGAGGACGAGGCCGATGCGAGGACGCAGGGGTGTGCGTTCGAGAATGATCTTCGCGGCGGCGTCGGCGAGAGAAAATTGGTCGGGCATTCGGTTATCACTTCAGGATGTCGGTTCGAAACCTATGCTGTAGAGACGTAGCTTGCAACGTCTCTGCCGGCAGCGTCGATCGCGCGGACTTCATTGGCACCGCCGGCAGAGACGTAGCAAGCTGCGTCTCTACAAGTCGCCGTCGGTCAGGTAGCGGCCGTGGCCGTTGCGGTCCAGCCAATCATACAGAAATGTCTGGTAGAGAAACGACGCGACGATTTCTTCGCCGAGTTCGTGCGTCTCGGTGCAGATGAACGGGACGCGCAGGCCGGCGAGCACGGCGATCAGCGATTGGGTGATTCGGTTGGGATTCGCGGCGCGGTAGGGATATTCGGACTTGATCTCTCTGACACTTGCCGTGACGACGAGCAGGCTGTGCGGAACGTCAGCCATGCGGCGCAAGCGGCCGATGAATGCCTTGCGATTCGTGGTGAACGACTGAATCAGGTCAGCCAGATCTTTGCGCTCGACCACGCAGGAATCCTCCATTCCTTCTATCGAGTAATCGCCAAGAGGCAGGGCGCGGTGCTCGATGGATTTGAACCATCCTTTAAAGCGGCGGAAGGAAAGTGGATTCTGCTCGCGCGTGTCGATGATGGCGACCGGAAGCGGGGTGCGCAGTTGCGTCCCGCCGCGCTCGGGGATCACCGGCAATGCGGGCGGGGCGACAGGCGCAGGCTGCATGGTCCATGCGAGTGGCGACGGGATCAGAGTGCGTTTACGCGGCATCCGTTTCTTGCTCGTGTCAGTAGCGTAGGAAAAAGCCCAGGTCTCACAAAAACAGTGAGACCTGGGGCACCCTGTTTCTGGATACCCCTGCTCCCAGATCAGGAAGGGGATTGTAATTGGTGGGCTGCCACGCGCGTCAACCCAGCGGCCCTGACTGCTGCGCCGGCGGCCACTCTGCTACATTGTTTCGATATGCCGCCGGTTCTCGCCAAGCCCCGCCGCAGCTTTGCCAGCGACAATAATGCCGGAGTGCATCCCGAGGTGCTCGACGCGATTGCGCGAGCCAATCAGGGACACGTGGTGGCCTACGGAGACGATCCGTACACGCGGTCGGCGATCACGAAATTCGAGGAACACTTCGGCTCGGGCATCGACGTTTTCTTTACCTTCAACGGGACCGGAGCGAACGTGCTCGGCTTGCAGGCGCTGAACCGGCCGTATCACGCGGTGCTATGCAGCGAGTATGCGCACATCTATACCGACGAGTGCGGCGCGCCCGAGAAACATACCGGATGCAAACTGATTCCTCTGCCGCAGGAGAACGGCAAGATCACGCTCGACGCGGTGCGGCACGCCTACCACGGCATCGGAGATCCGCACCACGTGCAGGCGCGCGTCATCTCGATCACTCAGTCGACTGAGATGGGAACTGTCTACCGGGCGGAAGAAATCCAGGCGCTCGCCGCCTTCGCGCACGAGCGCGAAATGTTTCTACACGTTGACGGCGCGCGCATCGCCAACGCTGCCGCCAGCCTGGGTCAGACGCTGCGCCAGTCCACGCGCGATCTCGGCGTCGACGTGCTTTCGTTTGGCGGTACCAAGAACGGAATCATGGGCGGAGAGGCTGTCGTGTTTTTCAATCGCGCGCTGAGCGCAGATTTTCTTTACCTGCGAAAGCAAGGGATGCAACTGGCGTCGAAGATGCGTTTCATCGCAGTGCAGTTCGAAGCGCTTCTCACCAATGATCTCTGGCGTCGAAGCGCCCAGCACGCCAACCGCATGGCGAAAGTGCTGGAAGGCGAAGTAGGGAAGATTCCGCAAGTGAGGGTAGTGTGGCCGGTCGAAGCCAACGGAGTGTTCGCGCAGATTCCCCGCCACGCGATTCCAAAGATTAAAGAACGGTACTTTTTCTATCCCTGGATCGAAGAGGAGTGCATCGTGCGCTGGATGTGCTCGTTCGACACGACGGAAGAGGATATCAGGGAGTTCGCCCAAGTCGTAGCCGATGCGGTAGGAGGCTGACGCGAAGGCCCAGGTAGGCTATTGTTTTTTGTCGAGCCTTATGAATAAATTACTGCGATGTCCGCAGCGGATCTGGTCGTCCCGCCGCCGGCCGCCAGGAGTCCATTTCATGAACCGCAAGTGGTTCAGCATTGCCGCTTTGTTCATCACGGCAGCCCTGCTGCTGAGCGTCTCGAGCTGCGCTCGCAGCCAGCAATTGGTCTCCATCTCCGTGCAGCCGACGTCGGTCACATTCTTGTCTCCGTCTACAACGATCACCTTTCAGCTCAAAGCCTACGGAAACTACATCCATCCACCGGAGACGAAAGACATAACCAATCTCGCGACCTGGCAGTCTCAGTCTGCGGACCTGGTGACCGTCACCCCTGCGGGCGTCGTGTCCGCGGCAGGGTCGGGTCACTGTGGAGTCACTTCGGTGATCGCGAGTGTGTTTACGAATTCGGGCAATCCAAACGGGAATGTCGTCACAAGCTCTGTCACGGCAACGGTTGACGACCGGACCGATCCGGTTTGCCCGCAGTAATCTGAGTTACTCCGATTCCTCTAACAGCTTCTCCAGCGTGGGTTTGTGCTTTTCCGGCTTCTTCTTTTTCTCGACCACGATCTGGCCGGCTGGGGGCGCGCCGACGCGCTCGCGGGCGAGTTCTTTCACGGCGGTCACGGCTTCGAAGCGCTTGCGTCGTTTCTTGCGCGGCATGGTGGAAACCTGTCGCATTCATGTTGCCATAGCTTGTCGCTCACAAAACTGCAATAATTAGGGACTGCGGTGAAAATTGAGGCCGCCAGCGGTGGTTCGCCACCGACCGAGGACGAACGAACGTTATGGAAGAACGAGATTTTTTTGACGAGCGGCAGGAAAAGAAACCGGCCACGCTGAACTGCCCGCACTGCCACCAGCCGGCGGAGTATGAGGTGACCTGGGTCGTCCGCACCAAGAAACGCCAACTGGGGGGCCGCGCTGATGAGCGCGACCGCGCCCGCTTCGCCAAGGCACGATCCTACATGCTGCGCAAAGATGACATGATGGCCTGCAAGAACATGCGCTGCCGCAAACGCTTCGAAATTTCAGGTGTGCAGTCGGTGGTCTTCACCGAGTAGGGAAACTCTTCCCAAGCACGTCACGCCCAACAACACGAAAGCCCCGTTTATCAGCCGGTCTCGGATCGATACCGACGCCGTTTGCGAAGCATCCTGGTTGCCTTGTCATCCTGAACGGCGGCGAAGCCGGCGTGAGGGACCTTACGTTGGCCGAGAGCTTCGATGGCGTGGACAGGAACGCCTCAGTGCAAGCGGCGTCGATCTTCCCGACGACGCTATTGCAGTCGCACACGGATCGTGAGGTCCCTCGAAGGGCTTCCGCCCTCCTCAGGATGACAGGACATCGAATTGACGGTTCGTTGTCCTTCAGACTCCAAGCGGATCGCTGGATTTACATGCGATGGTGAATGATTTTGGGACATTGTCGCGATTCGGGAATCCGGACGGGAAGGCGCTGGAATGCACGTCCCTTTCGCTACGCGGCTTGGCCGGCTTTCGTGGCGCCAACCGGCGGGTCTTGCGTTCTGGTCCAGGTGTAGCGCATACGGTGGATTACGGTGATGGTTGATAGCACGGCGATGACCCAGAGGACTGGCGCCATGCGGTTGAACAACGCTCCCAGGATTACGAGCACGAGACGTTCCGGCCGCTCCATGAAGCCGACCCGGCAGGAGGCTATCAGGCTCTCGGCGCGGGCCCGGGTGTAGCTGACCATAATGGCGCTGACCATGACGAACGCCGCCAGGACCACGTAGAAGAAACGTCCGCCGCGGGCGTAGAAGACCAGCAGCCCCAGAAATTGCGAGGCGTCGCTGTAGCGGTCAACCACCGAATCGAAGAACGCGCCGAAGCGGGTGACGCGGTTGGTGGCGCGGGCCACCTGACCATCCACCAGATCGAAGAAGCCAGAAAAGATGATCACCAGCCCGGCGTAAATGAACATGCGCTTCTGATTGCCGGCGGCCGCCGCGGCGAAAAGAATGGCGGCCCAGGTGTTGACCACCAGTCCCATGAAGGTGAGCACATTGGGATTGATGCGCGACAAAGCCAGCCAGCGCACGATGATATCGAGCAGGGCTCCGCAGGCGCGGCCGAAGGCGCTGGTCCATGAAATGTGCGGACGGGAAATGGACGGCGAGGATGCTGACGAAGACGTGGACGATGATATCGTCGTCGACATAGACGGTGCGGGTGCGGGCGAAGTTGCTGACGAGGATGACTCTGAAGCGGACGCCATTACGCGTCTGCCTCCTTGGGTTCGCCGGTACCGGCTTCGTCGTGGATGGTAATCAAACTGAGAATTTCCAGTTCACGCTTGCCGTTCGGCGAATCCACGATCACTTCGTCTCCGACTTTCTTGTTGAGCAGGGCGCGGCCGATGGGCGAGGTGGTCGAAATCTTTCCGGACGCGAAATCAGACTCTTCGCTGGTCACGATCTTGTATTCCACTTCCTGCTTCTTGGTGCCGTCGAAAACCTTGACCGTCGAGCCCAATCCCACCTTGTCATGGGGAATGTTGTTCATGTTGACCATCGACAAGTCGGCCAAACGCTTGCCAAGCTGACGGACGCGCGCCTTCACGAACTCCTGGCGCTGCTTAGCCATGTGGTATTCGGCGTTTTCGCTGAGGTCGCCGAGCGCGGCCGCTTTCTTGATTTCCTTGGGCAGTTCGTGGATCAGCTCATGTTCGAGCGCGTTGATTTCGTCCTGCAGTTTTCGTTTGATTTGTTCGGTCATTCCTTAAACCCACAGCCCTTCACCAGACCCTTGCGATTATAACCCCCGGAGCCCTGAGGCCGTTGAGGAGCCTGGCGTGCTTCTGTGCTTTTCACTCGTTGACTCGCAGATGGTGCGTCCGTAAGATGAAGCCGCCAGTCGGCCAGCCTTTGGCGATAGTTGGCGAACAATCGTTGGCTAGCAATCGTTGGCCAGCAATGGTTGTCGAAGAAATGAGTGGCGAAGAAACAACTGTCGAATAACGGTCGGCGACTGTCGAGTCACGATCGGTAAATCACGATCGGCGAATCATGATCGGCCAAACCATATCGCATTACCGGGTTGTGGAGAAACTGGGCGGCGGCGGCATGGGTGTAGTCTACAAGGCCGAGGACGTGAAACTCGGCCGCTTCGTGGCCCTCAAGTTCCTGCCCGATGACGTTGCCAAGGATCCGGCGGCTCTCAGCCGTTTTGAGCGCGAAGCTAAGGCAGCTTCGGCGTTGAATCATCCCAACATCTGCACCATTTACGAGATCGACGACCAGCACGCCCAGGCCTTCATCGCCATGGAGTTTCTGGATGGGATGACGTTGAAGCATCGCGGCGCTGGCCGCCCGCTGGACATCGAAACTCTGCTGGCACTGGCGATCGAGATCGCCGACGCGCTCGACGCGGCGCACGCCGAAGGCATTATTCATCGCGACATCAAGCCGGCGAATATCTTCGTCACGAAACGTGGTCACGCCAAAGTTCTGGACTTCGGCCTGGCGAAGATGGGCCCTGCCGGCGGATCGTCGAGCAAGATCGCTTTGGCCAACACGGCAACCGGCACTATCGACGAACAGCACCTGACCAGCCCCGGCTCCACGCTGGGCACCGTGGCCTATATGTCGCCGGAGCAGGCGCGGGCCAAAGAGTTGGACCCTCGGACCGACCTGTTTTCATTTGGCGCGGTGCTGTATGAGATGGCTACCGGACAGTTGCCCTTTCGGGGCGAGAGTTCGGCGACGATTTTCGATGCGATATTGAACCGGGCGCCGGTTCCCCCCGTGCGGCTGAATCCAGATGTGCCAGCGGAACTGGAACGAATCATCAATCGCGCGCTGGAGAAAGACCGCGAACTGCGTTATCAGCATGCCTCAGACATGCGATCCGAGTTACAGCGTCTGAAGCGCGATACGGATTCGGGACGCATTTCGGCGAGCGCCGCCCCGGTCGCGGAAAGCGGAGCAGTTCCGCTGGCCGCGCCCGCCATGCATTCTCCAGCCCCGGCTTCTTCTGCTGCAACGTCTTCCCTGCCGTCCTCGTCGGGCGTAGCCGTCTCGTCAGCCTCTTCTTCGGCATTTTCCACGGGCGCGTCCCCGGCTCGTCCTTCCGCTTCGGCGGCAGCGGTTTCTTCAGCGCCTGCGTCCGGCTCGCGTTGGAGGATTCTGGTTCCGGTTGCTCTGGTAGTGCTGGCGGGGCTGGTCGGCGGCGGACTCTATCTGCGCTCCCGACTGAGGGCACCTGCGCCCACTGCTCTCACCGAAAAAGATACCGTCGTGTTGTCGGACTTCGCCAACTCCACCTCCGACCCCGTCTTCGACGGCACACTAAAACAGGCTCTCGCCGTCGACCTGGGGCAGTCGCCATTCCTGAATATTCTTTCTGACCGCAAAGTGGAGGAGACGCTGAAGCTGATGGGCCGCGCTCCGAGCGATCATGTCACCGCTGATGTGGCCAAAGAGCTTTGCCTGCGCACGGGCAGTAAAGCCGTGATCGGCGGCTCGATCTCAAACCTGGGCAGCCAATACATTGTCGGCCTCACCGCGGTTGCCTGCGGCACCGGCGACAACTTGGCAGAAGAACAAGCCGAAGCGACGAGCAAGGAAGGCGTGCTCAAAGCGCTGGGCACGGCGGCGACTGCGCTGCGTTCGCGACTTGGCGAATCGCTCGCGTCAGTGCAGAAGTTTGATGTGCCGGTGGAGGCGACCACTCCGTCCCTCGAAGCGTTGAAGGCGTACAGCATGGCCATCACCACCGGCCGAACCAAAGGCGACGACGAGGCGATTCCATTCATGAAGCGGGCCATCGAACTCGATCCCAACTTCGCCTTGGCTTATGCGGGTCTGGCCATCGAGTACGGCAACCTGGGACAGGCTTCGCTAGCTGCGGAAAACGGCAAGAAGGCGTACGAGTTGCGCGACCGGGTCAGCGAACGCGAGCGCTATCGCATTACGGCTTACTACTTCAACGATGTATTGGGGGAACTGGAACAGGGCACCGAAGCTTACGAACTCTGGGCAAAGAGTTATCCCCGGGACTCGGTGCCGCTGGGTAATCTTGGTGTGGATTATGCGGTTCTGGGACAATTCGACAAAGCGATTGCCGATGCCGAAGCACAACAGCGACTGGAACCCAGCATTGTCAGCTATGGAAATCTAGCGGCCTGGTATACCGCGGTGGGTCGTCTCAAAGAGGCTCGCGAAACCCTGGCCGAGGCGCAGCAGAAAGGTTTTGACGGCTTCAACATTCGCATCGATCTTTACGGCCTGGCTTTTCTGGCTGGGGACAATGCCGAGATGGATCGTCAGGTAGCATGGGCAGCGGGACGCCCCGGCGTAGAAGATCAGATGCTCAGTACTCATGCCGACACCCAGGCGTATTACGGCCGAATGGAAAAGGCGCGCGACCTTACCCGGCGCGCCGTGGATTCGGCGGTGCGTGCGGATTCCAAAGAGGTCGCCGCCTCTTGGCAGACCTTTCAGGGGCTGCGCGAGGCTGAGGTCGGCAACGGCGCCGAAGCGCAGCAGGACGCCGAGCGGGGGCTGGCCCTGGCTCCTGGCCGCTATGTGAAGGTGCTGGCGGCTTTGGCGCTGGCGCGCGGGGGCGACGCGGCCAAGGCGAAAACAATGCTGGAGGCCGGGGAAAAAGCCGAATCCACCAACACTTTCTTGAAGGTGTATTGGTTCCCCGTCATCGAAGCCTCGATTGACATGGATCAATCGGCGCCGGACCGGGCGATCCTAGCACTCGAACCGGCGCTTCCCTACGAACTGGGAGGCAATACCAGCTGGATATATCCCGCCTACATTCGCGGCCAGGCTTATCTCTCCGAGAAAAATGGATCGGCTGCGGCCACAGAATTCCAGAGATTGCTCGATCGCCCTGGCCTGGTCCAGAACGGCGTGCTGGGCTCGCTCGCACATCTGCAGATTGCGCGCGCGTATTCCCTGTCGGGCGATTCGGCAAAAGCCAAGGCAGCCTATCAGGATTTCTTCACGCTCTGGAAGGATGCCGACGCCGATGTTCCCATCCTGAAGCAGGCGAAAGCGGAGTACGCGAAGCTGCGCTAGACACGCAGCGAGAGCCTTCCTGGGGCGCGCCTTGTTACTGAGGGAAACTTCTTAAAACGCCGCTGTGCCTATTGACTCGGGATTCGGGCTGAGGGATAATCCGTCCGCATTACGCCGCCTGCCATGTAACACCCCCACCGGGCGCCGGGCCTCAGAAACACGTCGAAAACTTCTCCTCGAGAGGACCCTGCCATGAACAGCAGAGAGAGCGGTTCCGTCTCTACCGTTGTCTGCGTTTGCGCCGCATCGTTTTTCGTCGCTTCCATCTTATTCTTCGGCACTTCGACCGCAGCGGCGCAGCAGGCCGCGCCCGCTATGTCGGGAGCCGCACCCAGCGCCGTACCCAGTTTGATCAGCTACAACGGCGTGCTGGGAAACTCCGGCAGCCAGAGCCGGGCTGCGGTCACC
Source organism: uncultured Acidobacteriaceae bacterium (assembly GCA_963739125.1). Taxonomy (GTDB): domain Bacteria; phylum Acidobacteriota; class Terriglobia; order Terriglobales; family Acidobacteriaceae; genus Sulfotelmatobacter. The sequence continues at coordinate 1,088,825 of CAVTZD010000001.1, forward strand.
GGAGTAACTTTTCTGCTATATCGAGACGAGCAGGGCGGCGCGCCACTGTGGATCGAAACCCAGAACGTGACGCCCGATAAAACCGGTCACTACGTGGCGCAACTCGGAGCGACGTCGACTAACGGTCTTCCTCCAGACTTGTTCCGCAACGGTGAACCGCGTTGGCTGGCTGTGCAGGTGGCTGGCGAAGCCGAACAGCCTCGCGTGCTGTTGGTCGCGGTGCCCTACGCAATGAAAGCGGCGGATGCGGCTACACTCGGCGGATTGCCGCCGTCGGCGTTCGTGTTGGCTGCGCCGCCGGTGGCGATGGGAAGCGCGGATTCCACTCCAGCTCAAACGACAGCGGATACGGCTCCCCCGCCAACTTCGGTCAGCGGTTCGGGCACGACCGATTATCTTCCTCTGTGGACAAGCTCGAGCGCCCTCGGCAATTCCGTGCTATTTCAATCCGGCACGGGAAGCACCGCCAAGCTCGGCATCAATACCGCCACGCCGGCTGTCACGCTCGACGTGAAAGGCGCGACCAACGTCCGCGGAATCCTGCTGCTGCCTACTACCAACAGCGCCACCGCTACGACCGGCTACAACTCGAATCCGCTAAAGTTCACTGCGTCTTCCTACAACAGTGCCACTGCCAAGGCGGTGACGGAAGGCTTCCAGTGGCAAGCCGAACCTTCGGGCAACAACACGAGCACGCCTTCGGCAACCCTCAACCTGTTGTTCGGAGCCGGTGTTCCACCGACCGAAACGGGTCTGACGATCAGCAGCAATGGCGTGTTCACCTTTGCTTCGGGTCAGACCTTTCCTGGCTCGGGCACGGTAACCAGTGTGGGAGTGAGCGCACCCAGTTCGGACTTCACCGTGAGCGGATCGCCCATCACCACCAGCGGCACACTGGCGCTGAACTGGGCGGTCGCGCCCACCAACGCCGCCACGGCGAACGCGATCGTCAAGCGCGACGCCAACGGAAGCTTCAGCGCGGGACCGATCGGCGCCACCAACACGGTAACCGGTGGTACCGCTTTTACAGCAAACGACGCTTCCAACGGCTCCAGCGGCTATGCAATCCAAGGCCTTAGCAACAGTGGTACGGGCGTGCTCGGAAGCGGCGTACCTTACGGAGTATTTGGCTCCGGCTTTAGCGTTGGCGTGTATGGAACGGGTAACACCGGGGTTTCCGCTAATGGCTATACGGGTCTGAACGCCTACGGCTCGAATACCGGGACGTTTTCCGAAGGCGCAAGCTACGGAGTGTATGCCTCGGGCAACTACGGAGTGTACGGCAGCGGCGGAGCCTACGGCGTGTACGGCACTGGTGGCACCGGAGTATACGGCACTGGCCCTACAGGCGTCACCGGTGTGGGTTTGTACACGACTCCCGTCGGAGTGTACGCCCAAGCTGGCGATGGCGGTTGGGCCGTGGACGCCTACAACACCGCAAGCGGCACCGGAGTGCTCGCGGGCAGCGATACCGGTTACGCGGGGTGGTTCAATGGAGTTACGGATGTGGACGGGAACCTCGACGTCGCCGGTACCCTTACTGCCGACACCAAGAAATTTAGAATCGACCATCCTTTGGATCCAGCCAACAAGTACCTGGAACATGCCTCAGTCGAATCCTCGGAACTGTTGGACATCTACACCGGCAATGTCACGACCGACGCGCGTGGGGGGGCAACGGTTCGATTGCCTCAATGGTTCGAAGCGCTCAACACCGATTTCCGTTATCAGTTGACGGTCATTGGACAATTCGCGCAGGCGATCATTTCGCGAAAGATCGAAAACCATCAATTCCAGATTCGCAGCAACGCTCCGAGCGTGGAGGTCTCGTGGCAGGTTACCGGAGTGCGTAACGATGCATACGCGAGAGCCCATCCGCTGCAGCCCGAAATTGAGAAGCCAGAAGCGGAGCGGGGCTTCTATCGGCATCCCGAGTTGTACGGCGCACCTGCAGAGAAGAGTGTCGCGTGGGCGCAGCAACCAAAAGCGATGAAGCAATGGAAAGAAGCACGAGCCAAGGCGGCCGCCCAAGGGGGGACGGCCCCCAAACCATAAGTCAGGCAATCCGGTGGTTGTTTGCCTTGCGTTGGAGGTGAAAGCGGAGTGCGTGAAGTTGCAATAGCCGCGTCTCGCCTGCCTCCCCGCAGGAACCGCGAGGTTCGCGTCAGCCCGTGATCGGAGTCGCGACGGGATTAGGCGGAGGCTACGCTTGGAATTCCGAGGCTTCGGGGAAGCGCAGTTTGCACTTGGCGAGGGTGAGGGTGAGGAGCTCCTCGACTTTGGCTTCTTCGCAGTTGCGCGCCATGGCCAGTTCGCTGACCAGGAGATAGCGCGCCCGTTCAAGCATTTTCTTCTCGCGGAATGACAGCGGCTTGACCGCGTGCAGCGCGATCAGGGTTTTCAGCACGCCGGCCACTTCGAGCAACGAGCCCGTGCGCATGCGGTCGGAGTTTTCTTTGAAACGGTCTTTCCAGTCACCGTTGCCGCCGTTTTCGCCCACCGAAAGGTAGTCCAGTACTTTCTGCATCTCGCCGTTGCGCACTACCCGGCGCAGGCCCACGCTGCCCGCATTCTGGCAGGGCACCATCACCTTGAGGCTGCTGGCTTTAATGTGCAGGAGATAGAATCTTTCGACTGTGGGACCCACGGTCCGGCTGCCAACCTGTTCGATCACGCCTACACCGTGGTTGGGATAGACGACCTTGTCGCCGATGTGGAAATTCAAATCGACACCACTCATAAGGACCATCCAGGAAGGAATCGGTCGTGGGGAGAAAGCATTCGTGACTACTCTAACTATGCTACTCCCAAAGCGGGACGAAAGGCAAGGCGGAGTTCGCCTCGATTCCGCCGAGAAACGCTTGTACGCCATTGATACGGTTAGACTTAAGGCAAGAATGACGGCTCAGCTCCCAGCCGCCTGCTCTCCATCCATCCCTGCAGGATAAGAATCGCCGCCATGCGGTCGACAGCTTTACCACGCTTTTCAATGGAAAGCTCGGTTTCGCGCAGGAAGCGGTTTGCTTCCGCCGAGGTCAGACGCTCGTCCCACAAGTGAACCGGCAAGCCGAATTTCTTGCGGAGATCTTCCGCGAAGGCCCGCATCTTCTCCGACTGGGTGCCTTCAGCGCCGCTCATGCGTAGAGGAAGGCCGACAACGATTTCCCTGACGTTGTATTCGCGGATGACCCGCTCCAGGCAGCCGAGGTCGTACTTCTTGTTCCTGCGCCGCAGGGTTTCGAGTCCCTGGGCGGTGATGCCGAGCAGGTCGGACACAGCAACTCCGATTCTGCGGGCGCCAACGTCGAGGCCGAGAACGCGGCTGGGGCTCGGTTGGGAGGGCACGGGGCGATTATAAGCGGCTGCCGGCTTCCAAAGGGCTCTCCGCTACCGGCTGATTTCGTGAGTTGTGATCTGCGCGGGGGATTTAGCTAGACCCGCCTTGTCATCCCGGATGACGATGACAAGACATTGAATGAAGCCAGCTACCGTCCCCGCACTGCCTTTCGGTAAGCAGCAACGTTCTTGTCGTGCTCTTCCAGCGTACGGGCGAAGCGGTGATGTCCCTCGGCGTCGGCAACGAAATAGAGATAGTCGCTCTGCGCCGGATGCATCGCAGCTTCGAGGGAACTGCGTCCGGGATTGCCGATTGGCCCCGGCGGCAGGCCGGCGTGGCGATAAGTGTTGTAGGGCGAACTGAACTGCATGTCGTCGTGGTGCAGCGCTCCCGTGTAGGTTCCCGCCAGTAGCTCTGCGTAGATGACGCTGGGGTCGGCATCAAGCGCAACCTTCTTGTTCAGGCGGTTGTAGTAGACGCTGGCTACCAGCGGGCGCTCTTCCGGAACCGCAGTCTCTTTTTCCACGATTGAGGCCAGAGTAACAACCTCCTGCATTGGACGCGCCGAAACGGTGCCTTCAGCGATCCCCACCAGTGGATCAGCCGAGATCAACCCGATTTGACGTGCAACCTGACGAAACTGCTTGATCATGGCCGCGGCCATGTCATGCATAGTCATCAGACGGCTGAATTCGTAGGTATCGGGAAAAAGATAACCTTCGAGCGAGTGCGCTCCCGGAGCGATGTCGGAAATCATGGCCGTGTCGTTTTGCGCAACCTGCAGGAAGTCGGTGGCTGGGCCCAGTCCTGCAGCCTCAATGGCGCGGGCAATGTCGAACATGGTGTAGCCTTCGGGGACTACTACCGTGTGAAAGTAGACGTCGCCTCGGCCCAGCCGTCTCTGAATGTCAATGACGCTGGCCGGCTTATCAAACAGATATTCTCCGGCTTTGAGCGAGCGCTTATGGCGCAGGTAGTGCCAGAGCACGAAGACCTCTTCGCTGCGAATCACCCCAGCGCGCTTGAGTTCGTCTGCGATGCGGTGCGTAGAGTAGCCGGGACGCAGCATCACGAACGTCTGCCCGGAGGGCTCGACGGGGGTGAGCACCGCCCAGGCAAACCAGCCCCCAGCACCTAGAACCGCAATCAGAATCAGCCAGATGATCTTGCGCACTTGTGCACTCAGAACAACACCTACAGTTTAGATGATGCCGGCAGCGGCTAAGTCCTGACGATGGTGTGCCTGACTTTGGTAAGGGTATGCCGCACGAGGGTGAGGAGCCAAGGTTACCGCTTCTGGCTTAAGCGGCTGGCCCCACGGACGTTACTTCGAGGGTTAGGACACTGCCGAAAGTGTCCTCCCATGGTTTTGCAACCTTTTCGACGCGGTATACTCAAATGTTCGAGAGGCTATCCTATATCTTGATGAGACGTAGCTCGCCGTTCTGGGTTGTAACGCTGTTCCTGGCATTGCTGTCGACCACTGGGTGCATGTTCCGTACGCGTCCTGTCGAAGAGAAGTATTCGACCGTCCCGCTGAAGGAATCGTCGCAGCAGGGTCTGATTGACATCATCAACCAGCAGTCCGAAACCATCCACTCGCTGAAGGCGACAGTCGACATCGATACCTCTGTTGGCGGAGTGAAGAAGGGCCACTACACCGACTACAAGGAAATCCGCGGCTATGTGCTGGCGCGGCAGCCGGGTTCGCTGCACATGATCGGGCTGATGCCGATTGTGCGCACCACGGCTTTTGACATGGTGAGCGACGGCCAGGAGTTCAAGCTGTGGATCCCTCCGAAAAACCGGTTCGTCATCGGGCGCAACCAGGTCGCCACGCCCAACACTGACCAACCGCTCGAAAACATCCGTCCGCAAGATATTTACGAAGCGCTGCTGATCCGCCGCGTCGATCCGGCTACCGAGATTGCAGTCCTCGAGAACGGATACGAGACACTCCACGATGCGAAGGGACATCGCATCCTGCAGGAAGATTACGAGCTGATCGTGATTCGGAAATACGACGACGGCTGGCGGCTGGCGCGGAAGATCGTTTTCGGGCGTACGGACCTGAAGCCGCACCGCCAGTACGTTTACAGCGCCGACGGCACGGTGGCGACCGACGCTCGCTACGCCGAGTATAAAGATTACGAGGGCACGAGCTTCCCCTCGCGTATCGAGATCTACCGGCCGCAAGAGGAATACGACATCACGCTGAATATGCTGAAGGTCGAGGTCAACACACCACTCAAGGATGAGCAGTTTGTGCTGGAGCAACCGGCGGGCGCGGAGGTGGTCCATCTGGATCGCCCGCAATCGACTCTGGTTGCGCCTCCGGGAATGAACCGCCAGTAGCTCTGGGGGATGGCGTTCGTCTCAGCGGCAATTGGCGGTCAGCCGTTAGCGGCCTTCGCGATTCAGCGGTCCATGATGAACAAGCGATGATGAACAAGATGGTAGTCGCCAACCTGGTGCACCGGCCGACGCGGTCGCTGATCAGCGTGGTCGCTATCGCGCTCGAAGTCACGCTGATTCTGTTGATCGTCGGTTTATGCTACGGCATCTTGAACGACCAGAAGAACCGGACCGCAGGCATTGGCTTTGACGTGATTGTACAGCCGCCCGGGTCGTCGTTTTTTGCCGCGATCAGCGGAGCGCCGGTCTCGATCAAGGTGGCCGATGTGTTGCGCGGCTTGCCCCACGTGAAGGTCGTCAGCCCGATCGTCTGGCAAATTGCCACCGGGGGCGGGCTGGAAGTGATTGACGGCATTGATCTCGCCAGCTTTGATGCTCTGGGTGGACCGTTTACCTATCTGCAGGGCGGCCCCTTTCGGGGGCCGGACGACGTGCTGGTCGATGATTTCATCGCGCGGCAACGGCACGTGAAAGTCGGCGACACGATGGAAATTTTGAATCACCCGTTTCGTGTATGCGGAGTCGTGGAGAACGGGCGAGGCGCGCGGAAATTTGTGCCCATCGGCACCATGCAAGACCTGGATGGAGCGCAAGGCAAGGCCTCGGTTTTTTACCTGAAGCTGGATGATCCGGCCAACACGGCTGCGGTGGTGGCCGCGGTGAAAAATCACCCTGGGATGGAGAACTACTCCGTGCTGTCGATGCAGGAATACCTGAGCATGATGGCGCCCAGCCATCTACCTGGGTTTCGTCCATTCATTGCGATCGTGATCGGCGTCAGCCTGATTATCGGGTTTCTGGTGATTTTCCAGGCAATGTACACGGCGGTGATGGAACGCACGCGCGAGATCGGCATCCTGAAATCGCTGGGTGCGTCGAAGGGCTACATTGTCAATGTGATTTTGCGTGAGACGATTCTGCTCGCTCTGGCCGGCATCGCCGTGGGAATTGCCGTGAGTCTGGCGGCGCGCGTGGGCATTGAACACCGCTGGCCTCTGGTGCACATCGACCGGAGCAATGATTGGATGTTGCGGGCCACGCTCATCGCTTTGGTCGGGGCGACGTTGGGGGCGCTGTACCCAGCCTACAAGGCGGCACAGAAGGATCCAATCGAAGCCTTGGCCTACGAATAGCTCACACCCAACAGGCAGGACCCCTAGTTGTAGTTGTCTGCTTCGAGGCCTGCACGTTTAAGCATGCGGCGCAGGCCGCGATCTCCAGCCGAGCCGCGCTGTTCGCCGGCGATGTTGCCGTCCCGATCGACCACTACGTAGATGGGATAGACCTGCGCGTTGTACATGGCGGCAAGATTGGTGTCTTTGGTGAGCACGATCGGGACGGAGCGCGGATGCTCGGCGAGATACTTCTTAACCTTCTGATCGGGCTCGAGCACGTCGACCGCGAGGACGATTAATCCCTTCCCGGTAAATTCCTTGGCAATGTCGTCCACCAGCGCTGATTCTGCTTCGCAGTACTTGCGCCAGGTGGTCCAAAACTCGAACAGCAACACCTTGCCTTTGACCGACTCGTTGTTGAACTGCTCGCCAGACATCGTTTTGGCGCGGAAGCGAGGCGCGGACCGGCCGATTTCATCGCCGGCGGAAGCTGCGGCACAGAGCAGGATGCCGGTCAGCAGACAGCTGAGAGTACGTCGCCCGGGCATGCGGCGAATCTTAGCATGAAATCGGTATCTCACTCATCGTTCCGGGGGTATGATGTGCATCTTCCCGGAGGACCCCATGTCAGCGGATTCTTCATCGACACCTCGGCCCCGGCGACTTCTTGCTATCGATGGCGGCGGGCTAGCCGGATTGATTCCCGCCGAAGCGCTCATCGTGATGGAGCAGCAACTCAACCGACTGACCGGCACGCAAAAGCTGCTGTGCGATCGCTTCGATCTTATCGGCGGCACCAGCACCGGCGCGATTCTGGCGGCTGGGTTGGCGCTGGGAAAATCGGCGACCGAACTGAGGGATTTCTATCTCAATTTCGGCCGGGGAATATTTACCAAGTCGTTCTTGCCGGTTCAGTTCTGGCACAAGTATCCCAGCGCGCCCTTGGAAGGACACCTGAAAGATGTGTTCGGAGCCTCGACCGCGCTGGGCAGCGACCAACTGCGCACGCAGATTCTCATCGTGACCAAGAATGCGACTCTGGGAAACGACTGGTTCTTCACGAACAATCCAACCAGTAAATTTTTCAAGAATAATTCTGCGCTTCCCTTGTGGCAGGTGGTGCGGGCGAGCACCGCGGCTCCGACTTATTTTCCCCCACAGACCATCGCGATCCCTGACGACGCGGGAGAGAAGCAGAGTTACGAATTCGTCGATGGCGGCGTAAGCAGCTACAACAATCCTGCGCTGCAGGTATTTCTGGAAGCGACCGTACCGCAGTATGGAAATGGCTGGCCCATGGGAACCGAAAAGCTGTTGCTGATCTCTCTCGGGACTGGATTCAACGCGACTATCGTTCCGCTGGGAAAAGCTTCGGGCTACAATGCGATCAACTGGGGACTGTACGTGGTCAAGGAGATGATGAACGAGGCCAACCTGCAGCAGAACATTCTGATGCACATCATTGGGCAACGCCCCGCCACCGTGCGTTCGGCCACCGAGGAAATGACGTCGTCGGGAGCGGAATCCGGCGTTCCGAACGAGAATGCCCTCGATCTGGTCGACACCGGCCTGGGCTCGCAGAAACTAGTGACCTACCAGCGCGTCACCGTTGGGCTGACGCGGCAGCGGCTGGATCAGTTGGGACTTAACGATGTGGATCCGATCAAGGTGCGCGAAATGGACGCAGTCGACCAGATCCCGAATCTGCAGCGCATCGGAGCCGCCGTGGCCAAAGAACAAGTGCATATGGATCTGGTGAGGGGGTTCTTCTGAAAGTCGCAGAGGCAGCCAAATCCAGCGAGAACGCGTTTCTGTTGGCAGCCGAGGGGGATGCGTCCCCGCTTAACTTCCGGGTTCAGCAACCACAACGAATTTCACTCCCAAGGCATGGAGGACTGAATTGACGGTTTCAAAGCGGGGGTGGGCGCCAGCGCTGAGAGCCTTGTATAGGCTCTCCCGACCGAGTCCTGACTCTTTGGCGATCTGCGCCATACCGCGCGCTTTGGCCACGTCGCCGAGGGCCGCCACGAACACGTCGGGGTTGGGATCTTCTGCAGCCGCCGAAAGATATTCCGCGATGACCGCGTCGTTATCGAGATACGCCGCGGCATCGAAAACCTTGTAGGTTATTTTCTTTTTCTTCACAATTTCGTCCCTTTGAGTTTATGAGCCATTTGTTTCGCCTTGGCGATGTCTTTCGCTTGCGAAGCCTTCGCCCCGCCAGCCAGAAGAACATAAACGGTCGCGCCGGTTCGCGTGTAATGGACTCGATATCCTCCTCCGACGTGAACTCGCATCTCGGAGACACCTTCGCCGACCGGTTCGCAGTCGCCGAAGTTTCCAAATGTGGCACTGCGCAGGCGCGCCTAGATTCTTGCCTTGGCTTTTTGGTCCGTCAGATTGGAAAGCCATACACCGAAATCGGACGACCGGACAAACGTATTCACTATTGTATCCAATCGGATACTCGCGCGCAAGCTGCACCAGCGACCCAATCAGACGAGTACTCCACTGAATTGGGCTGCCGTATGTGAAAATACGCCAGGCCTCGGGTGCTTCCTCATCGTCAGGGCATGCCTGAAGGCGTGCCCTGATACGAACCTTCACTTCAACAACAAGCTAATAACCGCTAAGCGCCCAGGTACATCACGTGAACGTAGGTGCCCAGTCTCACGTTGTAGGCGAGATACCAGCCCGGGTGGTCTGGGTCTTCGTAGATCACGATCTGATCACTATCCCAAAGCCAGTCGTTGCAGTAATCCACTTCATCAGGGGCGACGCTGAAATAGAAACCGCCGAACCAGAAGCGGCTCGGACCGCCCCCGCCAAGGTGCCAGACGTGGCCGCGGCCAAAGCCGCCGGTGAAGCGACCGTGCTCCCAGGGATGGTCGAGATGAAGGTGAACGTCATCCGGCCCGGCGTGTCCAACCCATTCTCCGTTGTGGTGAACGTGCGGAGCTTCGGGATGGCCTTCCTTATCGCTGAAGGAAGGATGTTGTTCGGCATCGTGCGGCAGGGCCTGACGGGGAGTCGCGTGCGGTTCAGCGTGGGAAGCAGGCGGCCCCTGCCTGGGAATGTAGCCGCCACCGACGTCGTGGGAGCCTCCGCCATGTTCGGCGTGTTGCGCCATTGCGGGGAGTGAAAGCATCACCGACAAGGCCAGAAATCCAATTAGTGGTCTCATTGACACCTCCGGCATCTAAATTACCACCCGGCGCGCTGTGAGTAAGAAATCCACTTTTCTTTTTCCCGGATTCTGTCTTACAATGTTTGCCACGCGAGGCGAACTGCCCCCAGGTTTTTTCTACGCGTTGCGCGCTCCTGAACCCAGCCGCCCCCTTGTTGTTTCCGTGTCCGCGATGACGCGCGGATCACGATTTCGCATGGTTGCGGCGATTAAGGGGTGGTGATTACTGCGCGCGATTTACCGTGCGATGATTACTTAGGTCACTTGGCGGGGAGTGGGTTCTCTTTCTAACATGCAGACACCGAGAGAAATCAGCGAGAACCGCGCTATGCATGGGATCGCCGTCGCCCTCCTGACCGAGGACCGGGAACACTTATCCGCGCTGCAAATCCGTCTGGAAGCGACACGCCTGGGCAGGGCGGTATTCAGCAACGTCGGCTTTCCCGTTGGTCCCACTGACGCCATTCTTCGTCAGCTGCAGGACTCACGCGCCGAAGTCGTAATCATCGATATTGCCGCGCAAGATGCTGGCCGCGCCATCCGCGCCATCGAACTCATCCGCGCTACAACCCAGCAGATCGCGATCTTTGCCAACGGCGAAATGACGCAGCCGGCCACTATTGTCGCCAGCATGCGCGCCGGCGCCGGCGAATATCTCGACAACTCAGCCGGTTCCGACGCGCTACTCGAGGCCTTGACCCGTTTCGCATCGAGCCGCACTCGCGCCCCCGGCAGCGCCGGCAAGGCCCGCATCTTTACTTTTCTCGGTGCCAAGGGCGGCGCCGGCTGCACCACTGCCGCGGTCAATACCGCCGTCGCACTGCAACAAGCCGTCGGAGACGTCGTTCTCGTCGATTTCGCGCCCATTGGGCACGCGTCGCTTCATCTCAACCTGCGCCCGCAATTCGGCGTGGCTGATGCCCTGCAGAACCTGCACCGCATGGATGTTTCCCTGCTCGATGGCTTCATGACTCCCACGCCCGAGGGCCTGCATCTTCTCGCTGGGCCGCAGCAGCCCTACTCCACCGAACCCACGCCGGGAGAACTCGCGCGCCTGTTCGATCTGCTGGTGAATCATTACCGCTTCGTCGTGGTCGACGCTTCCAGCCGGCTCGACAACACTACGCGCCTGCTTTCCGATCTTTCGAACGCCGTGCTGCTGGTGGCCCAGACCGACGTCGTCTCGCTCTGGAGCGCCGGACGAATTCACTCCTTCCTCGAAGAGGGAACCGGCCGCGACCGCATGCGCGTCGTGCTCAATCGTTACAAGAAAATTCCAGGATTCACCGACGAAGACGTGAAGCAGGTCACCAACTGCAAGGTATTGTGGAAGATTCCGAACGCGTTCCACTCGGTTTCGCCGGCCATCGATCACGGCAAGCCGGTGGTCGAACAGGAAGGCCCTGAGATCAGCCGCTCATTCCGTTCTCTGGCTGCGGCTCTAGCCGAGGCGTCTTCCTCCGACGGCCCAGATCTGGTCTACGGTCAGGAAAGAACCGCGTTACGAGGCAAGCCCGCCACCAACCTCAATCTCTCTCCCCTTCGCGCCGGCCAGTAGCCTCGCCCAGTTCGCGAGTTGTCGACCACGCCGCGAAAACTATCCCAAAATGATCGCGGGCTTTAACTCTGGATTTACTCGCTACTGCTCAGACGACGCCTCTGCCGGAAACATCTTGAACACCACGCCTTGCGATCGCGATGTCACCTTCTTGTTCGCGTCACTTGTGTTCTCAACCAGCGTGCCTTGCAAAACAAAATAACCCTCATCCCCTGGATTCTTTCCCTCACCGCGCTCAATCGTCCCCTTGAAGTCGAACGAGACGCCGTGCACTACATCCGTGGTAAAGCTCAACTTGTTCCCGTCGAGCTTGGCGCTCTTGAAAAACTGCTCGAGGAACGCGCCTTTGTCGCTGCCTCCGTCTCCGAATCGCGAAATCAAGCCGGTGACGCGCCCGTCATCCTCCACTGTCAACTGGACAAATTCGCCTTCCTTCAGAAACGTGTACATCCCCGAATACCCCTGCGCACCCGTGGCTTCTTTCGACGGCGCACTTTTTCCCGAGGGATTTTTCGCCGCTCCGGGCTGAGGCTGTCCAGCCTGCTCGCCCGACTTCGGCGCCGCAGCTTTATCGTCCTGTCCGGCAGCGAGGACGCACAGAACTGCCGCGGTCAACGCAACGGCAAGCCCCATACCGAGTCTCTTCAGAAAATCAACTCTCCGCATAACACCTCACGCCCTCATGGTACTCCCACACAGGCCTGTGCCCCGGTCCATGGAGGGGCGGACGCATTCGTCCGCCCAGGGAGCGCCCCAGAACCAGACCCTCAGCCCGAGCCCGAAGGAAAATCCGGCCAAACGGGTTAACTAACGCCCCGCTCTGATCCCCCCGACCCCCTGCCTCCCTGGCCTCTATGCCAAACCGTCCTCCCGCATCTAACATAGCCACATGCCCGGAGCCCTCCTCGATCGGCCCCAGCTCGACCAATCCCAGAGTTCAGAACCCGCTCTGCGCCTGCTGGTCGAACTGCCCTCCTGGCGGCATGTCTTTCTGGGTAATCTCCGCGACGTAGTTTTTCCCCGCCGTCTGACGCCGCTCGAACTCCGCTCCGCTCCTGCGCCCTTCTGGGCCGACGTCTTCGTACACCGTCCACTTCCCTGGTCCCGTTTCCTCGAGTCCGGAGCCGGTCATGTGGTCGCGGTCGCTCTGCTGATCGCCGGCACTCGTTTCTTCGCGATGCAGCCTCATGCCGTACTCAAGCCAGCCTTCGACCACACCCAGGTGATTTACTACCAAGCCTCCGAATACCTGCCCCCGCTCGACACGCGCGCCCCGGAGGCTGCGCACTCTTCCAAGGCTGATCCCGAATATTCCCGCCAGCCGGTAATCTCGGTGCCGCGGGAAGCCGAAAACCGCTCCCAGACCATCGTCGCTCCGCCCATCATCAAACTGAAGCGGGATATAGCCCTGACCAATATAATTGCCTGGTCAGACAGGGCCGAGAAGCCGAAGCTTGCCATTCCGGCCGCACCGCTCACTTTAGCCGCCGATCGTACCCGGATCGCGCCACAAGTCCAAAACTCAGTCGTCACACCGCCGCCTGACGCCGCCCACCTAACGCATCGCCGGAATTTACCCGCGCTGCAAGCGTCGGTCGTTGCGCCGCCGCCCGATCTGCGCTCTCCCAGCGCAGCCGCGGCCCCAAGCGCTCCTCAACCCTCGGTCATCGGTCCGCCGCCCAGCGTCGAGGTCGCGTCGGACCGTCCTGTTGGAGAGATGAACATCGCCCGCAGTTCCATCATCGCTCCCGCGCCCCAGCTTCCAGTGGCCGAGCAGCGCGCCATGCTTCGCGCGCGATCCTCTCCCGCCGTTCCCAATCCGCAGGTCGTGCCTCCGCCGCCCTCGGTTTCCGCAGGGTCTTCGAGCGCGTCTTTCGGTTCGCGCGGGCACCTCATCGCACTCAACCTGCACCCTGCCGTGGGAGCGCCGCCCGTCGCGCCGCCCGGCAATCGCCGCGGAGCTTTCGCCTCCACTCCCGAAGGCCATGCTGGAGCCTCGGGCTCTCCCGGAGCGTCATCCGCCGGCGCGAACGGATCTGGTAAGGGAAGTGAACCCAACAAGAAGGGAGCTAGCGACATTCCCGCCGGCCTTTACGTAGGAACGGCTGCCGGCGCGAAGACATCTCCCGTGGCAGGAGCGTCGCCGTCCACCTCAGCCGCGTCCAACTCGGTCAATCCGAATCTCATTGCCAGCGTGCGTCCGCCGCGCGTGGCCAGTTCTCCGGCCCGCGTCCTGCAGCCGAGCACCGCAAATCTGTCGGAGGCTGAACGCGAAGTCTTCGGCAATCACCGGTTTTATTCGCTGACCCTCAACATGCCCAACCTGAATTCCGCCGGCGGCAGCTGGGTTATCCGCTTCGCTGAATTGAAACAGGATCCGAATTCAGCCGCAGCCGACCTGTCGCAGCCGACGGCAACGCGCAAGGTCGACCCCGCCTATCCGATTGAGTTGATGCGGGAAAATGTCGCCGGCACGGTGATTGTCTATGGCGTCATCCACGCTGACGGCAGTGTGGGCAGCGTGCGCGTCCTGCGCGGCGTCGACGACCGCCTCGACCGCTTCGCCAGCCAGGCCGTGTCGCAATGGCAATTCCAGCCGGCCACGAAAAATGGGGCGCCGGTGGACGTCGAAGCGACGTTCCAAATCCCGTTCCGGCCGATGCGCCTGAAGTCGGAATTCTGATCATTCCTTACCGAATTGTCATCCTGAGCGGAGAGAATGCTTCGCGAAGCGAAGGATTCTCGGAGTCGAAGGACCCCGCGTCTGCACGCATTGCCACAGACCCCTCAAGACATTCTCCCCGCTCTCAAAATGGTTCTTCCGGTTCGCCGCCAAGCGGCATTTGCTCTTCCGCCGCCTTTTGCGCTTTGGGGGCGCGCTTGAACGTCGCATCGGCAGCGAATCTGGGGAACTCGACGCGCTCTCCTTCAAGCAGTTGCGCGATGCTCAGAATCTGCAGCCGTGGATATTTATCGCGTAGTCCGGGAACCTGGTAGAACCCGGCTTCGGCAGCCTCTTTCAGCATGGGCCTGGTTGGAGGCTGCATCGAAATCAGCACGCCGATTTCGGCCTTCTCGCGCTCGATGACGCCGCGCAGGTCGCGCACATGCGTGGCCATGAGGTGTCCGGCCTTCACCGAAAAAATGATCTGCTTGGTATCGCCGCCCTTGGCTTCGTCGTGGAAGTAAAGGCGGCCATCGATGCCCTGGTCCGCGCCTTTTTTCTTTTCCAGAGGGCGCGCGCCCGCCAGGCTCAGTGCCCACCACTGGAATTGGTATTTGTCCTCTTCCGCTAGCTTCTCCGCGCCCGCTAAATCTACCGGCTCGCCAATCACCTCGTACGTTTCGCGCACGCCGTCGCCGAAGGCATCAGCAAGGCGGGTCTTGATGAGGCCGATTGCAAGATGGGTGATGTCGATCCCGATCCAGTGGCGCTTCAGCCTCTGCGCTGCCGCAACGGCTGTACCGCATCCGCAGAACGGATCGAGAACCAGATCGCCTTCATTCGAACTGGACTTAATGATGCGCTCCAGGAGGGCTTCGGGCTTCTGCGTAGGATAGCCAAGCCGTTCGGCGGTCAATGCATGGATCGGGGGAATGTCGTCCCACGAACTTGTGCAGGGCTGGCCAGGCATCTCGTCCAGGTAACGCTTCAGCTGGATTCTCCCATTAGTCTTCTTCGGGAAATGGAGTCGCCCTTCTCTGTCGAGCTTTTCCATCATCTCCCTCGAAACAGCCCATCCGTTCGGGTGGGGCTTCCAGCCCTTATAGTCGTAGATCAAGTTGGGACGCGGATTTGGACTCCTCAGGTCGCTTCTTCGCCATCGCCGACCGTCAGGATCAGAGTGGACGTAGAAAGTGGCGATGTACGACTCGCTGTAGGGCACGTACTGCACGTTGAACGGATAATTGTTCCCCTTGGAGTAGAACGGATGCTGTCCACTACAGCGCCGAATTGACGAGCGTCATTGTGGCCGCTGGTGCACTTCCAGGCGATCTCATTCCTGAATGCCATCGTTCCAAACACCGCATCCATCAGCATCTTCAAATAATGGCTGGCCGTGGGATCGCAGTGCAGATAAATCGATCCCGTTTCCTTCAGCACGCGATGCAGTTCGATCAGGCGCGGGGCCATCATGGCGAGATAGGCCATCATGTCGCTGTGGCCGAGGAAGGTACGGAAGGCGCGCATGGCGTCGGAGACGCGGCCGCCGCGTTCGACGATTTCCTGGCAGGCGGCCTCGGCGTCCATGTTCCACTCCCAGGTATCCTCGAAGGCCATGATCTGGGAGGCGGAGCGGGTTCCGTCGCGCTCGGCGAAGAGCACGTTGTAGTCCTGGCGGCTGTTAAAGGGCGGGTCGAGGTAGATCAGGTCGACCGATTCGTCCTTGATATGCTCGCGCAGGACGGTGAGGTTATCGCCGTAGTAAAGCTGATTCTTTTCCATGCTCGCAAGGTGACGCGGCGCAATTTTAGCGCGGAATCGAGCGAGGGAGTAATTGCTAGTTTGGTGTTGTGGCGGAAACTCCGGGCGGAGCTTCGGGCGCTGTCGGACTATATGGGGTCCTTCGACTGCGCTCAGGATGACAGAGCTGTTGCGGCAGCTACGTTGCAACTAAGCCGCTCGGTACTCGGTGCTCGCAACTCGGTACTCCTACACGCCTTGCGCCGCCCGGCGCCGCTCCAGCGCCGTATAGATCGCCTGATCGGTGCAGACTTCGTAGTAGGAACGCTCCGTCCAACCAATCACCGAAAAATCTGCGGGATTGATCCGCGGAATCCGGCTCTCGCGCACCACGATTTTGCGAAAGATCGCGTGATCCACGGGCACGGTTGCGGTGAACAAACGGTATTCCCCTTTTTCCGACGACGCCAGCGATGCTGGCAGACGCACCCGCAGCGGCTCCAGCGTGATCTCCTGCTGCAATTGCTTGAACGCCGCCTCATTCATGCGGATGCCGCCCAGGTTGAAGCTCAGGATCACGTCTTCCGGGTTGCCGTTCTCGTCGAGTTCCTCGGCCTGAAAGGCATATACGTGAAACGGTCCCGCCTGCGGCTCCATGACTTTGCGCGCGCGCTTGTTGCAGGAAGAGAGCCGGTCGCTCTCATTCAGCGCTTCCGAAATCATGATCTGGTGTTCCCCATCCATCAGATACAGCGGGGCTGACTCCTGCAGCGTAATGCCCACCCCCAACTCCAGCCCCGGCATGCCCGAGTGTTGCACCAGTTCGTTGTATCCGCGCACGATCTCGATCACTTCCCGCGCCAGCACGCACATGCGGCTGACCGCCATCTGGGCTTCGCCTTCGCGCTCGAGAATCGCAAGGATGATCGCGTCGCCTTCCAGAAACACTTTCTGCGCGCCGTATTTTTCCAGCAACTTGTTCACCGGATCATAGAAATTCAAGCTGAAGTACGACGCCGGATTCATCCCTTTGTCCATCATCGTCCGCGTCAACCGGGTCGAATCGCGCACGTCTGCTTTCAGCACCACATGCCGCAACACGCGATCCGAGTCCGGTTCTCCCTGCTCCTCGGTCAGCAGGAATTCATAGAGTGTCCCGTTCACCCGCGACAACTCTTGCAACCGCTCGTTGGGCACCAGGTTCACCGAGTCGAGCGCCCCGTTCAGAATGTCGAGGCGGCGCAGGTCGCGGTGATAGTTTATGAAGTCGGCCAGGAAGCGAGCCGCTACCTTGGCCCGTTCCGCTCCCCGGCAACTCGCCACTTTCGCCACCGCGGCATACAAGCTGTTGGGCGAGAGCTTGCCAAATTCCTGGATCATCCGCTCCACGCGGTCGCATTCCGTGCGGTCGATCAGCGCATTCTTCAGCTGCTGCGGATTCACCCGCGGCGCGTACTCGCTCAGCAACGGCACCACGAGGTAGGAGGCGATCACGTTTTCCATCACGCGCTCATCTTCAAGCAGCCGCACCCAAGCCGTCAGCCGCTCCTGCTGCGCGACGCCCTCATCAGACCCCTCCGGAGTCGCGGTGCCCACCAGCGCCCGCGCATTCTCCGGTTCATTCATCCAGCCATCAATCGTTTCCGCGCTCACATCTTCGCCGTACAGCGAACGCAGGAAAGCCGAGACCACTTCCCGCAGCCGCCCATAGCGGTCGGGATCGCGATCCCAGTTCCCCAGCATTACGTAATGTTCGGCGCACAGGTAGTCGTCGCGCCCGTCTTCAGAAAACACCAGCCGGTTCAGAAACAGCGGATACGTTGCCAGCCCCGCATCGGCCGCTCCGCCAAACAGCGAACGCCGCGTGCGCGCCAGCGTGCTCTTCTCCACTTCACGCAGAGTTTCAAAAAGCTCCTGCCCCGCCTTGCGCAGAATGATCTTTTTCCGCACCTGGAATTGCGCCACCCGCTCCCGATACTCATGCGCCTTCTGGGCGCGCATGTTGTCATAGCTTTTCAGCAGTACGCGGCAGCGCTCCAGCACTACGGCAAACTGCGCGCTCAGTTCGGTGCGCAGGAACTTCGTCACCGCCAACCGCGCCAGCACATCCACGGAGAGCTTGAAATCTTTTTTCGCGCGATTGAGTGAAGCCACCTGCAACTCGGTCAACAGTAATTTCCACTCTGCCGCATCGCTTTTCGGGCGCGCCACCTTGCCCGCCAGATTCCGCATCCACGAAGGTCCCTGCGTCGACTGCGGAGCCTCTGCCGCCAGCAATCCCTCCAGCTCCCCGTGACGGGCCAGCAGACGCCCAATCTGCTGCCGCGCCGCCTCCACAAACCGTGGGCTGAGCACCACATCGTGCCGCAAATTATCCACGCCCAGACTTAACCCCTCGAGCGACACCGCAGGTGTCGACGAAGCAAGATCGGGCAGCGCCGGTTTATCCGGCGCTCCACCCAGGCGAAAGATAGGAATTCGCGGCATTTCTGAACTGGATTATCTTCGGAAGTTACTGATTACACACGTACATATCGAGGTTAGCATGGGGCGGGAGACAGCTAAAGTTACTTAGGTTACGGCCCAGGCTTGTCTGTGAGTCGCCGCAGACACAGGAGTGCACCGGGTGCCCCATTTCTCGCCGATTTTGCGAGAAGTGGGATTAGACCGATGGCCAATCAACGCGGTGAAGCAAAACCAAGAACCACGAAGGAAGTCATAAGGATTCCACTCCGATTGTCATTCTGAGAAGCGAAGCGACGAGGAATCTGCTTTTCGACTTCGCGCGCCTTCATGTCCTTAGTGGTTTTTTTCGGAACTCGGCCGCTACTGGCTCTTCGCCCGCGCCGCCTGAAATTCATCTCCCGGCTGCCAGCCGATCAGATTGGGCAAGCTCGCCGCTTCCCATCCCAGGGCAAAGCCAAAGCGCGCCATCGCCGAGTCGCCCACGAAATCCATCTCCGGATGATATTCATCGCTGGGCTGGTGATAATGCTTCTCGACGTACTCGCGCTCCTGCTCGATTCCCCACGACTCAGGATGCCCCTTGTACTTCATCCCTTCATTGATCGAAAACGCCGGCACCCCAACCCGCGCCAGGCTGAAATGATCGGAGCGATAGAAGTGTCCTGCCTCCGGTACCGCATCCGGACGGATCGCCAGCCGGAATTCTTTCGCCATGGCTTGCACTTCGGGATAAAACGTCGTCCGCTCCGCTCCGGAAACTTCCACTTCCTCCGGCGCTCCCAGCGGCATCACGTTGTCGTAGTTCAAATCCAGCGAAATCTTTCCTGCCGCTATCGGGGGATGTTTGCCCAGATATTCCGACCCCAGCAGCCCCTGCTCCTCGGCCGTAACGGCTGCGAATAGAATCGACCGCCGCGGCCGCTGCGCCGCTGCGCCAAAAGCCCGCGCCAACTCGAGCAGAATGCCGCATCCGGTTGCGTTGTCCTGTGCGCCGTTGAAAATGTTATCCCCCGGCATATCCGGACGAATGCCGAAGTGATCGTAGTGCGCCGTATACATCACCGCTTCGTCGGCCACTTTGCGGTCTGACCCCGGCAGAATCGCCAGCACATTGTTCGACTCGAAGTTCCGCACCTTGCTGACCATGTGCGCCTGCAAGCGGGCTCCCAGGCTCACCGGATGAAAGTCGCGCGACTGCGCGTCTTTCATCATTTTCCCTAAATCCATCCCTGAAGCTGCGGCCAGCCGCGTCGCCACGTCAAAATGAATCCACGAGGCCACTTTCAGCGCCGGCCCGTCACTCTTTAGGAAGGATTTCTCTCCCGAGTTCGAGTTCCGCACCACTTCCCACGGATAACTCGCCATTTCCGTCAGATGCACAAGAATCACGCCCACCGCGCCCTTGCGCACCGCCTCTTCATACTTGTAAGTCCAGCGCCCGTAGTAAGTGAGAGCCTTCCCCTTGAAGAATCTAGGATCATCCGAAGGCGGTTCATTCACCAGCATCAATAAAACTTTCCCGCGAACATCCGTGCCCTTGTAGTCGTCCCAGTTATATTCCGGCGCTTCGATCCCGTATCCGACGTAGACAATCTCCGCATCCACATCCGACGTCGGCCGCTGCGTCTGGTCGTAAGCCACATATTCGTCGAGCGGCTTCAAATTCATGGTCTCGCCCCGCTTCGGCACCAGAGCGAACTGGGTCTCGGGCAGCGTGGTCACCCCCACCAGCGGCACTTTCTGGATATAAGTACCGTGATCCCCGGCCGGTTTCAGCCCGTACTCGGCAAACTGCGTGGCGATGTATTCCGCCGCGATGTCTCCGCCGCGCTGCCCCGTACCGCGCCCCTCGAGTAAATCGTGGGACAGAAACCGGACGTGCCAGCGAATGTGATCGGGATTGATCGTCTCTAATGCGGTAAACGCCGGACCTGACAGCCGAACCGAAGGAGTCTTCGGCGACTTCGCCCCACTGGCCGCGCCTTCGCCCCACGAAGGCAGTTCCAGACACGCCAGGGCTAGACACACCATCACCCACGCGGAAACAATTCTTACGCTTCCTCGCATAAGCAGGTCTCTCCCCCACCAGGCAGACCAGACGGGAACCCTATTTTTCTGAAAGTCCAGCCAGAATTGTAAAGGAGGGAACCGCGTAACTCACAAAGGAATCAGGGTTTGGGGATGCACGAGAGTGCACCCACCCTCGGGCAGCTAGAAATGCTGGTGTGGGGACGGGCGCATTCGCCCGTCCAGCCGAGCGCCAGCTCGGCTCCCACCGCCGGTCATTCCGAACCGCTTCGGCAGTGAGGAATCCGCTTTCTGCTCGCAGCCAAAATGACACACCTGATTGCTCGTGAACCGCCAGACCGGCGGCTAATTCTTCGACCCTCAACCCGCGCGGAAATCCCGCACATCTTCGCCGGGCCTAAACACCACCTCCGGAGCCGCCTTCCCCGCCTCGGCCATCTTGCGATTGATCGCCTCGAAGTCCGCTTTCACCCATCCCACGCTCGAAACTTCAATCTCGCCATCCTGCGCAATCCAGAAAATAGTCGGAACGTTCGTCAGCCCGTACGAATTCGACACCGGATAAGACTGCGTGTCATCGAGCAAAATCGGGAACGTCACTCCGAATTCCCTGGTAAACGCGGCCGTGTCTTTAGCATTGTTCTGCGAAACCCCCACCATCGTTACGCCCTGTTGTCCGTAAGCCTTATGCAGCCGCTCCAGAAACGGAAATGCGTACTGACAAGTCGGACACGACACCTTGAAAAACGCCAGAACCACCGGCCCCCGCGCCAGTTCTTCGCCCAATGCGAATCGTTTCCCATCCATCCCCTTCAATTCAAATTCCGGCGCTTTCGTCCCAGTAGTTAATGCTGCCATGCGTCGTCCCCCAAAAAGCCTCACGAAAATAGTTTAGCCCACGCGCGACCCAGCCGAAACCTCGCCTGCGTTTTTCAGCAATCCGGCGCGCCGTAGAATCTTGCGCGCCAGCCCGGTCGTGGCGACTTTCTCCAGCCGCCGGACCGCAATCCATTCGCCCGCCCCGCGCTCCGGCGCAGTCATGCGCCAAACCCGCACTGTGTAGTCCGTCACCGTGATCGAGTGCTTGACTGTGAAGCAAGCCGCCGAGCCCTCTTCGCAGGACTGCGCTCCGGCGACTCCGCGCCCGCCACCCTCGCGCTTTCTGGAGCCGCGTCCTGCTTTTGGGTGGCGCAGCGCTTTCAGCGCTGCGATTTCTCCCGCTCCGTTGAACTGGGCTTTAGCCCCTGCGGGAATCTCCGGCAGTTCCCACATCCCCGCCATCAACCGCGCATCCCGCGCCCGCCGCACTAAAAACACCGAACCATCGCCCCCGCCATCACCCCGCCAATCCAGCGCATAATGAATTTCCCGCTTCTTCTGCGGCACTCTTTTCGCCGCTCCCGCCAACTCCCCCCGCGTCGCGCACAATTCCATCACCGGACACGCCAAGCACGCCGGCGCCCGCGGCGTGCAGACCGTCGCCCCCAACTCCATCATCGCCTGATTGAAATCACCGGGCCGGCCGCGACTGCGCAAATCACGATCTCGCAAATCGCGTTCCAGCAACCCCTGCGCCGCCCGCCACAACTCGTCTGCGCCTAGCCGCTTCCCCACAACTCGCTGCAGCACCCGCTCGACATTCCCGTCCACCACGGCAACCGGCTCGTCAAACGCAATGCTCGAAATCGCTGCCGCCGTATACCGCCCAACTCCCGGCAGCGCCCGCCATCCCTCCGCCGTTGTCGGAAATTTCCCGCCCAACTCCCGCACTACTACTTTCGCCGCCGCATGCAGCATGCGCGCCCGCCGGTAATATCCCAGCCCGCTCCAAGCCGCCAGCACCGACGCTTCCCGTGCTGCCGCCAGTTTCTCGACCGTCGGAAACCGCCGCAGAAATTCCCGATAATGCGCCATCACCGCCGCCACCCGCGTCTGCTGCAGCATGATCTCCGACAGCCAGACCGGGTACGGATCGCGCCGGCATTCCTCCCCCGGCCGCGCGCGCCACGGCAGATCGCGCGCATGCCGGTCATACCATCGAAGCAGAAGGTCTTGAAAAGCGAGCGAGGTAGCATCTTGGAGTATCGGTAGTTTGCGCACCGGCGTCATGCTGAATTCACTGGCCGACTTCTGAAACTTTGATGGCACCCCTGAGTTCTTGGCCGCGCATCTGATCTTGGGTGTGGCGCATCTGATTTTGGGTGGCGCAGCGTTTCAGCGCTGCGATAAGTGGCCTGTTCTCTCAGCGGCTTTAGCCGCTGAGCGTAGATCAGGTAAACAGTTTTGAGTCTCTTCAGGAGCCTGTAAAAACAAGATCTCGCCGCGTCTCCTAAGCCAAGCCCAATTCCACAAACGGATTCCGCACCCGCACCGTTCCGTACCACCGCCCATGCTCGAAATCTTCAGAAAGAATTTCGGGCAGCCCGTAGTGCTCGGCATAAGCCCAGAGATGAGCGTCGTACCAGGGCAATCGGTAAGCCGCCATGCCCAGCAGCGCGGCGCGAAAAACCGACTCGTTAGGATATAGAACGGGGAATTCGTTGATGAGATCTTCTGCCTGACGCCACGCCTCTTCGCGCGGCAGCAAAGGCTCCCCGCCTCCGCGTTTCCTGGTTGCTACATTGACGAACTCAACCAAGGCCTGATGCGGAATGCGCAGTTCGTTCTTCGCCGTTCCCATTCGCAAAATGTCCTCAGCCGCTGCCCGCTTCGCCGGATCACTCACGTCACAGCGATAGATGAGGATATTGGTATCAACGAGGGAAGCCACGCGGCAGCCCCCGCTCGTCGAGGTAGAGATCGTCACGCGTCCAGCCGCGAGTCTCGCGAGTGACTCGTTTGCCCTGGTTTTCCTTCAATTCATCCGCCTGAAGCTCATCCAGGCGTTTGGTGCCTTCGTCAAACAAGGCCAGCCGCTCCTCGACCGTGAGCCGATGTCCAGCTCTGGCGTTCCGCCGCACCAGTTCCACCCGAATGCTCTCCCCCGCAGGAATCCACTCCAGTTCGTCCCCCGGCTTGATGCCGTACTGGTCGGCAATCGCCTTGGGCACAGTCAACTGCAGCTTGGAAGTCACTTTCGCCATATCCTTACTATATCAAGGATGAAATCCTTGTCGCAAGGGATATCCCTAAACCACGAAGGACACTAAGGTTCACGAAGTTAGAACAACTAAAGAGCTCCTTCGTCAAATCGCGCCCCTCGTGGCTGATGATCTCCTCCGGAAACCGCATCCCTTTCATCATTGACCCCAGCCCCAACCCGCGAAATAATAGCCAGGTCTGGCATCCGCAACACTGCGTGGCCGCGCTCACGCCCGACTTTCGCGAGGAGCACCATGAACGACTTCAACCGCAAGGTGGAAGACGCATCCGCACGCGTCGGCCAGACCATCAACCAGGCCGCCGAGCGCCTCGAAAAAGAGATTCCGGAACTTATCAAGTATCTCAACGACGAAGTCGTTCCCGCCGTGCGCAACCACTCCACCAAGGCCCTGCGCGTCGCCTCGCAAAAACTCGCCGACTTCGCGGACTACATGGAGAAACACCCGCCCAAGCCGGGTGTCTAGGCTCGTCGCCTCCAGGCGCGCGCCGCGCGCCCTTCGTCAGCGTTCCCATGATTCTGATTTTGCTGCTTACGCTTCTGATCACCGCCTGCGGACACAAGCAGGCACGCGTGAACGTTCCCCCTCCACCTCCGCCGACAGCGTCGACCGAATCGCCCGACGAAACCGCGGACGTTCCTTCGACGAGAGAACGATCAACCCCCAACGAGCCGAGCGAAGCCGAAGAACGCTCGGAGAAAAGCGGCCGCAGCGCCGACCTGGCCGAACCCACCCTGCCTCCCGGCACCCGTCCCATCTCGACCGAAACCGGACTCGCCAGCTGGTACGGCCCTCCCTACCACAACCGCCGCGGCTCAAACGGCGAAGTCTACAACATGCACGCTATGACGGCCGCTCACCGCACCTATCCCTTGGGCTCGATCGTGCGCGTCACTAATATTAAGACCGGACACTCGGCCCTGGTCCGCATCACCGACCGCGGACCCTTCATTCCCGGGCGCGTTCTCGATCTTTCGCTCGCCGCCGCCCGCAAGGTTGACGTCTGGCAGCCCGGCGTAGCCGAAGTGAAAGTCGAGTTGATGCAATCCGGAGAGCCCGCCAGCTCTCCAGGAAAATGGGCGGTACAGATCGGCGGATTCCCCGACGAACACGCCGCCAACAAACTCGCCGATCATCTCACCCGCCGCTACCGCACCGCCAAGGTCCTGCGCTTCGCCAGCCCCGCCGGCGATTGGTGGATCCGCGTCCGCGTCCTCGACGACGACCACCACCGCGCCCAGCAGCTCGCCGCCGAAACCCGCACCCCTGAAGGCGCAGTCTTCCTGGTTCGCCTGGACTGATTCAGTTGTTGGGCAGTCGGCGTCTCAGCGGTGCGATGAGCTGCCGCGCAGGAGCCGCTCTTCAATGCCGGAGACGAATCTCGGGGTGTGGCTGGATAACATCTGCTTGAGGCCGGGCTCGAACTCGTGCAGAACATTCATGCCGCTGTCGTTGCCGACGGTCGAAGCGAAATCGCTGAAGGGCTCCGCGCCGGTGCGTCTCCAGGAAGGACGCGCCGCGGCATGAACCAGCACCATACTCAGTACGCGCGTCAGGTAGGCAGTGTTTAACTTCCGTTTTCCCGTCTCATCTCGCGGCAGAAGAACGCGCGAGGCGGCGTCGGTGGCGCGGCCAAGCAGGGTATCGCTGGTCGACTGCTGATGAGGCAAATTCTGCTCCAGTGTCGAGCGATAGAGGTACTTGCTTAGAATGAAGCCCGGTTCTCTTGGCTCTTGCTCTCGTCGCTCTTGGGTTGGGCCCTCGGATACGGCTGCATTGGGGAGTGGCGCGACGGCGAGGGACGACGCATCCGTTTCGGGACCTGAGCCTGGGAAAAGAGGGACCGCCGTGATTTTCAGAGGCGACTGAGTTGGATCGGACATCCCGGCGGATGCATTATGCTGAGTCGAAACCAGGGGTAATGGAGCATCGGGCAGCGACTGCGATCCGGTTGCCGGCTGGAGCTGTGTCCGGATTTGGTCAGTGGTGTCCGACTTTAGACGGTAAGACTTACTCAAAGCTCCGGCGCTTTGGCTGAGTCCTGCGCCGGCCGCGGCCAGCCAAAAGCAAACGACACCGAAGAATGCAATTCGCTGCAACATAACTGCATTTCGCCGCGCGACCTGACTCTCTCTATCTCTCCGTGCTCAGGCCGATTCGCGGCGCCGTCTTTCAAATATGCACTTCACGTGCCATTCTCACTGGCGAGCCGCTGCGAGCGGCGTGGACCAACGAGCGATAAGATTCGTCGTGCAAAGAGGTGGCCCGGGTTGCCGGGCAGGTACCCTACATCGAAATGCTGCTGAGAATGAGACTGGCCGGCTTTTCGCATGCGGTTTGGAATCGTCCACATCCGGTGCTATGGTTTTGAGGTCGACTGGATTGAACTCTTATGAGCGAAGCTGCCGCCAACTGCCTTTTCTGCCGGGTTCTCCGCGGCGAGATTCCCGCCCGAAAAATCTACGAAGACGCGCACGTCTTCGCCTTCGAAGACATCAACCCGCAAGCCCCCACCCACATCCTCATCATTCCCAAGAAACATTTCGCGGGACTCAAAGAAGCCGAAGCCGCTGACGCTGAACTCATCGGCCGCTGCCATCTCGCCGCCGCCCACATCGCCCGCGAGCGCAACCTCGAGCACGGATACCGCACCGTCGTCAACGTCGGCCCCGGCGCAGGACAATCGGTCTTCCACCTCCACGTCCACCTGCTCGGCGGCCGCACCCTCACCTGGCCACCCGGATGAAGCCGTTTTTTTGAACCCGGAAATGCTCTCCGTTCAAGCCGGAAAAACGCAGGCCTCATTTGTTCTATGTCTATAGAGGCGCGATACCGAGGACCCTATGAGTGGCGATTCTCTTTCATTTCCGCTGCCATTCCCGGGATTTGCCGACTCGCGCGAGGCTACGGCTCTGTATCAGGAACTGCGCAAACCGCTGCTGCGATATCTGGTATGTCTTGGACTCTCGGCTGACGACGCGCAGGATGCCGTGCAGGAAGCTTTTCTGCGCCTGCATAAGCACCTGGCCGCAGGCGGTTCGCAGGCGAACATTCGCGGCTGGTTGTTCCGCGTCGTGCACAATGACGCCAGAAATCATCAGCAAAGCTATGAGCGCCGTTTCGGCAAGCCCCTCGATCCCGACCTCGACTCGATTTCAGCCGAGGCGTCGCCGGAACAACTCGTGCTTGAGAAAGAAAAGCTGCGCCGTCTGAGCCAGGCCATGCTTTCGCTGACGGAGTCCGAACGGCAGTGTCTTCTGTTGCGCGCCAGCGGACTGCGTTATCGGGAAATTGCGGAAGTGCTCGAAATTTCGACCTCCACCGTGGGCGACACCGTGGATCGCGCCATCAAGAAACTTGCGGAGAAATGCGATGTGTAACTTCTCAGGAAAACTCGTTGCCTGGATCGACGGCGAACTCGCCGTCGCCGAAGCTGCTGACGCGGAGCGCCACGTTCAGAGTTGCCCGGAATGCCAACGCCGCGTCGCGGCCTATAAAGAGGTAAGCCGCCTGGTCGTGCAGTATTGTGACGCTGCCGCCACGCAGCCCAATCCCATGCCGCGGCGCAAACCGGTTCGCTGGGTCCCGGCTCTCTCGGGTGCTGCGGCGGCGGCAGTGGTACTGCTCTTCATGCTCCGTCCGTCATCCCTAAAGCCGGTTTCCGTGCCGATGCCGGCGGCAAAAACTTCCCCCGCGCCGGTTTTGGAAGCTCCACACACTACGCCTGTTCATGAGACAACTGGAAAAGTTCAGCGACGGCATGCGATTGCTCGCCCGCAGCCTGGAAGACCTAATTGGGCCTTTGAGCCGGCGATCCAGATCGCCATTCCGGGAGAATCGATGTTCCCTCCCGGCGCCGTCCCCGAAGGGATCACATTTATCGCCGACCTCAGTGTCGCGCCCGATGGATCGGTACAAGGACTTCGCATGGAGCAATAGAACTTCGCTCACAGCAATCGTTCGTTTCGATTGGAAAACGTTTCGATTGAAAACATTTTGACTGAAGACATTTTGCTTCAAAACAAGGAGACCGTTACCCATGAAACGTACAGTGATCTTCATTCTGGCAGCCTCACTCTGCGCCTTTGCCCAGGAGAGCGGAAACGTGACCTTCAGAACATTTGGCCCCGGGGCTGCAGGGGAGTTGCTCGACAAGGGCCCCGCTCCAGTAAAAGGCGCGCCCTATTCGGCGACGACTACGACTGAAACCGTTCAGACGCTCGCCGACGGCAATCGCATTTCGCAGAGCTACACCGGATCAGTGGCGCGCGACTCCGAGGGGCGCACGCGTCAGGACATGGCCTTGCCCCCGATTGGCAATTTGTCCGCCGCCAGACTGCCACATCTTGTGTTCATTAATGATCCCGTGGCCGGCGCTTCCTACACTTTGAATTTGACTGAAAAAACCGCCTGGAAGAACCCGATGCCAATGCCGCTGCCGGGGATGGACAGTCATGGCGGGAGCGGTGAAGCCCACACTTTCTTCTTCCAAAGCACGGGTGCCGCGCCCGGTTCGGCCGTGCCGCCTCCACCGCCTCCGCCGCCGCCGGCAGTCGCGCTGATGAAACATCTGGACAACGAGGACAAATCCGAGGCCGGCACGGAATCGCTGGGCTCTCAGACTATGGAAGGCGTCCTCGCGAATGGCGTGCGAACGACTCGCACAATTCCTGCCGGCCAGATCGGCAACGAGCGCCCGATCAGCGTCGTCACCGAAGTCTGGACTTCGCCCGACTTGAAGACGATTGTTTCGAGCCAGCGCGACGATCCCCGCTCAGGACAGCAGACATTTCGCTTGTCGAACATCGTGCGCGGGGAGCCGGACCCTTCACTATTCACAGTACCGTCAGACTTCAAGATAATTGAGGGCGACGCCAGAACCATCCTTTATCGCAGAGACCAATAGGCGCAGCGTTGGAGTATGGCTCGCGTCTTCTGCCCGGTCGAGGCAGAAGACGCGTTTCCTTCTTGCGGCCGCCGGTTGCCTCCACGCCTTGACTGCACTTCCCAAGAACAACGCCTGCAATCACTTCCAGATTCGAGACTTAGGTTCGAGCCTAGGTTCGAGCCTTCGTTTCACCAAAGTAATGTCGACACCATGTACCCCGCTCACTAGCATGAAACTGTCTTAGTATCCCCTCTTCAAAAATCACTTTCGCATTGGATTTCTCTATGACTGATCGCGTCGGTTCACTGCTCGCGTCTCGTCTCGCTTCCGCTCTCGCATCTATTGCGCTCGTCCTGCGGACCGCGACCGTAGCCTCGCTTCTATTGGTGTTGTCTGGCGCCGCCATGGCCGCCGCAGCAGGTGAACCAGTCGGTGTGCGGCCCTGCGCCTTCTCCGACGCTTCATTCGATATCGCGACCGACGTGCACGCGCTCGATGAATACCGTGACGCCATTGCGCAGCTGCTTAAACAGCAGAAATTCGCGGATTTGGACTGCGTCGCCAATGCCGCCCGTACCGGAAAAATCAGATTTTCCGGCGGCGCGTGGAAGCTGCGCAGCATCTACATCGGCCTCGAATCCCCCCGGCCCGGCCACCCCACGCAGGAAGACTGGCGCAGGCACATGCAGCTGGTCGAGCTGTGGAGCAGCCTCCGTCCGCAATCCATCACGGCGCGCATCGCTCTGGCGGAGTCTTATATCAGCTATGCCTGGGACGCTCGCGGCGAGGGCTTCACCGATTCCGTCACCGATAGCGGCTGGAAGCTATTCGGCGAACGCATCGCCAAGGCAAAAACGATTCTCGATACCACCCCATCTCTTAGCCACAAATGCCCTGACTGGTATATCGCGATGCAACAGATCGCGAGCGCACAGAGCTGGGACGCTGCCAAAACCACCGCGCTCTACCAGCAGGCCATCGCGTTCGAGCCCGACTACCAGTATTACTACCGCGTCCGTGCCGAGTACTTGGAGCCCAAGTGGAGCGGAGAAGAAGGCGATCCGGCGCGCTTCGCCGAATCAGCTGCCAATCAGATCGGCGGAGATTCTGGCGACGTTCTCTATTTTCTGATTGCCGAAGGCATCCTGTGCGGCTGCCAAGAGGCGGAATACGGCCACTTCTCCTGGCCTCGGCTACAGAAAGGCTTTGCCGCGCTCGAAAAACAATACGGTCCGTCGCTGATCAGCGTAAACGCTCTTGCCCTCATGGCGACCAAGTCCGGCGACTGGGTCGTGGCCGACCCGGCGTTCAAGCGCGTTGGAGACAACTGGAACAAGGAACTCTGGGTGACAGAAACCTGGTTCACCTCAAACCGCGACATGGCCGCCCAAATGGCGCCAATGCAAGCCAAGGCTCGCGCCTATCGGCAGGAGGCTGAGGCCAACGTGAAGACTCCGGAAGGCCAGGCGTACCTGGCGCAGTTCAAGCCTGCGCTTACAAATTTCGAACAGGCCTGCCTGAAAGACGCCAACAACGACTTGTCGAAGTTCGACTTTCTGGTCGAGGTCGGCAAAGATGGCAGCCCGCAGGATGCGCACACTGAGACTCAGCCGAATCCGTTTACTCTCTGCCTGATGAAGAAACTCTACGAGGCGTACTTGAAGAAAGAGACGCCGTTCCCTGCGCCGCCGAGCGACGGGTACAAGATGATTCTCCAGATCGATCCGACAACTTTGAGCGCAGCGGCGAAATAGGCAGGAATATCAGACTTCCAAAGCGCGCGATGAGCCCGTCTCGCGACAGGCTTGCGCAATTTTCCTCAGATGAAGCCTCGATCGCGCCGCTGGAAATGTTCGCCCGCTAAATCGCGAGGCCGCCCTACTGCACCGCCGGCTCCGCATCTTCCGGTGCGCCATGCCGCCGCAGTAACTGCGGCAGATTCTGCGAAAACGCCGATCGGGGCAGCACCATGTCGCATCCCACTTCGTGCGCCTTCTGTTTCAGGTCTCCCTGCACGTGCGAGAGGAACCCGATAATCGACGTCCCTTTCTTCAGCTTGCTCTTCAGTTTCGGAATCAGCGTCAGCGGTTTCACGCTGTTATTGTTCAGGTCGAAAATAATGAGCGACGGCTTTTCTTCCCCGTTCAGCTGCATCTTGTCCATCAGGTCTTTGTCGGTCTTCACGAACTCGACTTTCACGTTGAGCTTGCGCGCCGTCTCCTGAATCTTTGCCATGAAAAACAGATCTTCGATGAAGGCAAAGATGCGCGAGTTGGCGTCTTCCGCGCCCACCGGCAGCGGTTCCGGTTCGGGCTGCGGGTATTGCGCCGCAAATCCTGGCCTCTGCCGCCCTCCGCCCTTGTGCCCGTTATTGTTGCCGGCCAACGCCGCGCGGTAACTGTGGTCCATGGGCGCGGTGTAGATGCCGTCTTTATTTTCCCGGCTCAAACCGGGCCCCGGCCGCTGTCCACGCTGATTATGAGGACGGCGTCCGCGCCGCCTCCTGTTTCTCCCTCCGCCACCGGAGGGCCTGCCTGGTCCTGCGTTCATAGTCCTCTCAAGCTGCTGTGCATGGTCGCGACCAAATCGCCGCCGCGAAGCATGGGTTGCAAAACATGAAACATGGGTTGCAAAAACATGATCTGTAAAACGGGTTCCCTACTGCATCTCTAAAGCTGGTTCTCTGATGCATGATCTGCAAAACAGGGGCCGCAAATCTTACAAGACACTAAACGAAGATCCCGCAAATACAACGTCCGGCTGTCGCAGACGCGCAGCCCGCACCAGGACGCCTTCCCACACTCAGACTCGCGGGTTGCGGCTGGACACTTCGCTGAAATGAACTCCGACTCCTGAACGAAACCTGTTAGCCCACAAACGATTTCTACTGTTTCTTATCGGTTTTCCGTTTTTTCGGATCCGTAGGCGCCGCCTCGGAACGGCTGGCGCGGAAGGCCCACGCGGGAACGAGGCCTCAATGAGAACAACTGTATGCTACTCGCACTTGCTCTGCCGCGCAAGGGCCCGCCCCACCAGTTTTTGCACAGGAGGACATGGCTGCGAGTTTTTCGTGGTCAGCCCGCGCCAACTCGAAGCTGTCTCAAGAAAGCTGCCGCCGACCAGAGAGCCGACGGCGAACGGCGAACGACCAACGACCGTCTTCTCAAATGCCCGAAAAAACGTCCCGCGCCCACCTCTGCGCCTGCCAATAATATCCCGCCACCACTTCCGACTCCAGCCGCAGACTCTGCGCCAACTTCGCCGCCGACTCCCACTCTCCGCACTCGTGCGCCAGCATCAATTGATAGATCGGACGCAGAGAACTGGGCTGCCCCAGCAACACAGACTTGGTTTCGTGGTCCAGTGGAATCTTCTCCAGCACCTCCGCGATCGGCATCTCCAGCATGGCGTCCACCATGGAGAGCAGCCCCAGGAGAAACAGGTCTGATTCCCCGTGCGCCACCTGCGGCGAAAGCAGCTCGCCAAAACGTCCCCGAACCAGCGCCGACAGCACCAGATCGCTGGTCGTATCCTCGCCCGCGCCCACGGCCGCGACCAACCGCACCCAGCGCCGCAACTCCCGCTCGCCCAGCAGCGACAGCGCGTGCCGCACGGAATGAATCTCGTTGTTCAGCCCAAACATCGGCGAATTCAGGTAGCGCAACAACCGGTAGCAGACCGACGCCTCTGACTTGATCAGCTTCTCCAGTCCGTCCACGTCCAGGTCTGCGCGTGAGACCGCCTGCAACAGCCGCAAATAGTTCAGCCGGTTGGCCGGCATGTCGCGGATATTCAGCATCTCTGGCCGGCGAAAAAAATATCCCTGAAACAAAACGAACCCCTGATCCCGCGTCCGCAGAAAATCCCCCTGCGTTTCCACTTTCTCGGCCAGCATGCGGCAGTTCCACGGCGCAAAACGGCGAATCATCTCCGCCCGCTGCGCATCGCTGGTAAGCG
Organism: uncultured Acidobacteriaceae bacterium; assembly: GCA_963739125.1. GTDB lineage: Bacteria > Acidobacteriota > Terriglobia > Terriglobales > Acidobacteriaceae > Sulfotelmatobacter. The sequence continues at coordinate 1,121,282 of CAVTZD010000001.1, forward strand.
GCAACTCCACCTTGATGATGTCGGCGATCTCGACCAGCTTTTCCCGCGGATCGTCACTCACATAGTCATCGAGTGCAATCAGGTATCCGTCTTTCTTCAGGCTGCGCAGAGCCGCTTCGACGTCCGGATCTGGAGGCACGTCCTCCAGCACTTCCACCACCGTCGAGGCCGGCGGCAGCAGCGTGACCAGTCCCTTGACCAGTGTGTCTTTGGTGCAATTCACAAACGCACGCCGCCCGTCGCACAGCACATCCAACCCCATCAACAGCGACCGGTCCAGCGTCGCCCGGGAAGCCTCATTGGAATCGCCGCTGAAGGCATTCTCCAATCCGTCGCGAAACAGCAGTTCGTATCCGTAGACGTTTTCGCCGCGGTCAAAAATCGGCTGCCGCGCCACGTAGCGCAGCGGCTTCGCCTCCCTCGCCCGAGCCACACCGGTCCCCGCCGACAGATTGCTCACGTATCCATCTATCGGCCCAGCACCAGAAAACTTGCCGCGTAGAATCCTGCGTCACGGAAATGCCCCTCCGAAAAGATTGGAAAAATGTAATGCCGAGAGATTCGGACCAGTGCTCCCGTCGCGGCTCATGGAGAAAGGCCGACTCTCGCAACGAGCGAATTTCACAACGAAAATTCCGCAACGAATGGGAAGGGCACGAGCTTGCTCGTGCCGTTAGCGCGCTGAGAATGCATCTGCGCTTTAGCGCCTGGGGAGTTCGCCTTGGGCTGCGCGTCGCGCTATTGGGTCGCCGCCTTTTCCAATTCCGCGTTCAAATGCACGCTACTGCCCGCCGACACCTTCAGCTTCCGTTCCCAATCCTTGAAGCCCGCTTTTTTCACCGTGACGGTGTGCTCGCCTTCGTTCACCTCAATATCTGACGGTGTATTCCCAACAAAGCTCCCATCTACGTCGATGTCCGCGCCTGGCGGATCCGATTCAAGCTGGATCTTCGCCGTCACTAAATCCGATGCTCGGTCGGCGATACTCGCCGTCGTCGCTGGTGCCGTCGCCGGAGCGGGGGCAAACTTCGCCAGCTCCAACTTCGTGTCCCCGTTCACGTACGCAGTAACTTCGGTTCCCTTCGGGATGGTGATGTCCTTGCCGTGCATGAACAGGAAAAATGGCGCGGCGGGAAAAAAGATAATGCCGGTCGCAACCATTCCCCCAACCATCGCTCCTGTGTGGCCGCCGCCACTGAGCTCCTTCACTGCCCGCAGCGCCGCTTTATCGCCGCTCACCAGTTTCACGTAATCGATATTGATGTCGAGCTTTCCACCACGCGCCATCCGCCGTTTGGGCTGGGCCGCAGTGACAGTCGCGAAAGCCAACCCGCCTTTCGGTACTACGAGGGTGCCGTTGACGCTGATGTCCTGCAGCACTTCAAAGTCCACCGTGTCGCCAACGTGCGCGTCAGCCGACGAGATCGTCCGATTGATTCGCATTCTCACCGGCGTCCCGTCTTCGAGAACGAATCCCTTTGCCGATGTAAAGTTCGATGGCCCCAACTCGGCCTGATGCACGTCTTGCGCTTGAGGAGCGGCAGGCGCGCTCTGTGGGGTTGAGTTCTGACCGGTGCAGACCAGCAAGAGTTGAGGCAGGACAGCCAACAAGAACAGTACTCTCTGCATGGAGACCCTCCAATGGCTCGCAGGACGTCTTGGGGGAAGGGGGCCGACGGACCAACCATTATCGCCTCACACAGACGCATCCTCAATAGCAATCTATGAACGCGAGTCCGCAGCCACAAGAAAAAGGGAGCGCTCGCGCGCTCCCTCGAAAACTCGCAACTGGGTACCGGGTACTGGCTACTGGCAACTAATACTTCGGCACCTCCGGATCTACGCGATCCGACCACGCCGTAATCCCGCCCGCCAAATTCAGCACTTTCTTGAACCCGGCCTGCTGCAAGAAAGCAACCGCCTTCGCGCTGCGTCCGCCCATCTTGCAATGGACCACAATCTCGCGGCTCGAATCCAGCTCATTCACCCGCTTCGGCAGATCGTTCAGCGGAATCAGATGCCCGCCCAGATTGCAGATCTGGTACTCGTGCGGCTCGCGCACATCCAGCACGAATAAATCGTCCTTCGCATCCAGCCGCCGCTTGAATTCTTCCACCTGAATTTCCGGAACGCCGTTGCTCACCGCTTTTTCCTCTCCACGAATGCCGCAGAATTCGTTGTAGTCTATCAGCTTCGTGACCGTGGGATGCGTCCCGCACACCGGGCAATCCGGATTCTTGCGCAGCTTCAGCTCGCGAAACTTCATGCCCAGCGCATCAATCAGCAGCAAGCGCCCGATCAGCGGATCGCCAATCCCCAAAATCAGCTTGATGACCTCCGTCGCCTGCATCACGCCCACCAGCCCCGGCAAAATTCCCAGCACTCCGCCCTCGGCGCACGAAGGCACAAGGCCCGGAGGCGGCGGTTCGGGATACAGGCAGCGGTAGCACGGACCATCCTCGGTGGCAAACACGCTGGCCTGCCCTTCAAATCGAAAAATTGATCCGTACACGTTCGGCTTGCCGGTCAGCACGCACGCGTCGTTCACCAGATACCGCGTCGGAAAATTGTCCGTGCCGTCGGCAATCATATCGAACTCGCGAAACAGCTCCAGCGCGTTCGAACTATTCAGCATGGTGTCGAACGTCCGCAGATTGATAAATGGATTAATCCCCTTCAGCTTTTCTGCCGCCGAGTCCAGCTTTTTGCGCCCCACATCCGCCGTCGAATGAATAATCTGCCGCTGCAGGTTGGTGTAATCGACCACATCAAAATCGACCAGCCCCAAAGTCCCCACGCCCGCCGCCGCCAGGTACAAAGCCAGCGGCGATCCCAGCCCGCCGGCGCCAATGCACAGCACCCGTGCCGCCTTCAACTTCTGCTGCCCTTCCATCCCCACTTCCGGCATAATCAAATGCCGCGAGTAGCGCAGGATCTCGTCTTTATTGAGCGTTACCGGAACTTCTGTAGCAGTAGCCATAGTCTCCTCGTCAAGCTTTTCCTTCGTGCACCTTCGTGCCCTTCGTGGTTCAGCGCCTTTCCATTCCCGGTATCCATAAAAGTTGTTCGCTGGAATGGAATCGACGGACCGCACGCATGCGGAGCTAACAACAGGAAGGGCAACACAAACGGCCTATGGTCAGGGCGCGCATCGAATATCGGTAGGTCACACAGAATCTCCGCCGGCGATCGAAGGCACGATCGAAATGCTATCACCATCCTTCAGCGCGGTCGCTTCCTTCTGCAAATACCGGATGTCCTCATCATTCAGATAAAGATTCACGAAAGCCCGCAGCTTTCCCTCGTCGGTATAAAGATGCCGGCGCAGATCCGGATGCTGCCCGACCAGCGCACTCATGGCTTCGCCAACCGTCGTCCCCGAAACGTCCACCGAAGCCTGTTTCCCCACATACTGCCGCAAAGGCGTAGGAATATGTATCTTGCTCATAGACTTACTGTAAGAGATGCGCCAGCAATAGGGCAAGATTCACGACCACCCCGTGCGTGGAGCCCCGGACGCATTCGTCCGGGGAGCCCGCAATAAGCGGGTATTGCCTAGTGGAGATGAATCATGTGGGGACAGCCGCCCCCGGCTGTCCGGTCGCCGAAGGCGACGGCTTTGCACCGCTGCTACCATGACATCGTGCCCCCGTTGCTAGACATCCGCAATCTCAACATAGCCTTCCCCAGCACAGTGGAAGCAACCACGGCCCGTGTGGGCGCGGGCGACCCGCCCGCGCAGCTTTTGCCCGCGGTCCGCGACCTGAGCTTCTCCATCTCTCCCGGCGAAGTCCTCGGCCTGGTCGGCGAATCCGGCTCCGGCAAATCGATCACCTCGCTCGCCATCATGCGCCTGCTGCCGCCCCAAGCCCGCATCTCCGGAGAAATATTTTTCACCGAAAACGGAACGCCTCACAACCTGCCCGCGCTCCCCGACGATTCCATGCGCCAACTGCGCGGCTCGCGCATCGCGATGATTTTTCAGGAACCCATGACCGCGCTCAACCCGGTCATGCGCGTCGGCGACCAAATCGCCGAAGCAGTTCTAGCCCACAATGCAATTTCAAAAAAGCAAGCCCGGCAGCGCGCCGTCGACGCCATGAACGACGTTGCCATTCCCGACCCCGCACACCGCGCCCGCGACTACCCTCATCAGCTTTCCGGAGGCATGCGCCAGCGCATCATGATCGCCATGGCCATCGCCAACCGCCCGCAACTTCTCATTGCCGACGAACCCACCACCGCGCTCGACGTCACCATCCAGGCGCAGATTCTCGACCTGCTGGCCGAACTTAGAACGAAATTCGGCCTGGCCATGCTTTTCATCTCGCACGATCTCGCTGTGGTCTCGCAAGTCGCCGACCGCGTCGCCGTCATGTATGCCGGCAACATAGTCGAACTCGGCGCCAAGCGGGATATTTTTCAATCGCCCGCCCATCCCTACACCCGAGGCCTGCTCCACGCCGTCCCCAACCTCAAAACCGACCGCGCCCGGCTGTTAGAAACCATCGAAGGCACCGTCCCGGCGCCGCAATCGCTTCCCGCAGGATGCGCCTTCGAACCCCGCTGCAACTTCCGCGTCTCCCACTGCGCCCAAGCCCTGCCTCCGCTGGTAGAAATATCCCCCGCCCACTGGGCCCGCTGCCCCGTAGTGAACCCCTAAAAATAAAATGAAAGATGGACCATGTTGGAGGGCGCGACGCGCCCGCTCGATTTTGATCTGCGGATTCAGCCGCCGAGCGACCACCTCACACTCCCCGCTCCAGCATCTCCCGCTTCACCAGCAGCAGCACCAGCAACGCCAGCAACAGCCCCACCCCAATCCACCACGCATCCAGATACCACCCCAGCCAGGGCTGAACAAAATAATTAGCTCCATCTCGAAACGGCACGCGATAGGAATGCCCCGCATCCCGCGACGCCGACGCCCACGAAGACACCGTCGATAGCATCCCCAGATGCACCAGAGAATCCGCCACCAGCAGCCCCACAATCGCCTTGCACCAAACCGGCATCTTCCCTTTGAACTTCCACCCCGCGCGTCTAGTCCCGCTCAAGTTTGTCCCCCTCTAACCGACGCCCAACATCTTATTCCCTCATCTACATGGGGTGTCCCAATTTAGGGTGCCCCACTTCTCGCCGCCCTTGCGAGAAGTGGGACCCTTCCCCCGCCACGACCTGTGCCCCTATGCGGGAGAGCGGTACTTCACGCCGCGTCGTCCGTTTCGGTAAACCCATAACCATGAAAAACACGAAGTCCCACGGGGGAAGCGCTAGCCCCCGAAGTCCTTCGTGTTCCTTTGTGTCCTTCGTGGTTGATGGTCTTTCCGTCCCCTCCACTCACCACGTCCCTCTTGATCTATAATCCCCACTTTGTTCCGGTGACTCGTGCGCATATTGCTGCTCAGCGACATCCACGCCAACCTCGAAGCGCTCGACGCCGCATTGGCCGACGCTCCTTCCTTCGACAGCGTGGTCAATCTCGGCGACATCGTCGGATACGGCGCCAGCCCCAACGAAGTCACCACGCGTTCCCGCGAACTGGGGAAAACCTTCGTCCGCGGCAATCACGACAAAGCCGCCACCGGACTCATGGACCTCGAAGACTTCAACCCCATGGCGTCCGCCGCTGCTATCTGGACCCGCAACGAATTGACTCCGGAAAATCTGGAATGGCTCCGCGCCCTGCCCCACGGCCCCGTGCCCCTGCCCGATTTTCCCGACGTGCAGCTCGTCCACGGCTCGCCCAACGACGAAGATGAATACGTCGTCTCCCTCGGCGACGCCCTCGCCCCGCTGATCACGCTCAGCTCACCCTTGACTTTTTTCGGGCACACTCACCTCCAGGGCGGATTCTTCGCCAACGGCTCCGCCGCCGACGGCTTCCGTCCCGAATACCGCACCGTCGGCAAAGCCGAATCAGTTCCCTTTCAACTGAAGCCCTCAGCCCGCCACCTGATCAATCCCGGCTCCGTCGGCCAGCCCCGGGATGGCGACTGGCGCGCCGCCTTCGCCCTCTACGACAGCGATGCACAAGTCGTCCATTTCCACCGCACTCCCTACAACCTGAAATCCGCCCAGGACCGCATCTTCGCCGCCCAACTCCCCCCGCGCCTGGCCACCCGCCTGGCCGCCGGCCGCTGACGGCGTCTTCAGAAACCTCGGGGGGCGCCCCCATTTCTGGGGTGCCCGATTCATGACCCGCACTCGCTCCTGTAACATAAAAACGCAATGTCCAATGCCCTTCAACCCGACGTTCTTCCCCACAATCCTCTCGACGATGCCGCACTGACCCACACCTCCGCCCGAGTACTCGAATTCGAAGCCCTCCGTGATCTCCTCCGCGCCTACGCCGCCTCACCGCTAGGTCAAGCCAGAATCGCCGCGCTGGCCCCCTCGACCGACCCCGACTGGATCGCCCACCAGCAATCCCTCACCACCGAGATCCGCGAGTTCCGCCGCGTAGGCGGACGCTTCGATTTCTCCGGCCTGATCGCGATCGACCAACTGGTCAAGAAATCACGCATCGCCGGAGCCGTCCTCGAAACCACCGAGATCCGCGACGTAATCCTGGTCGTCGACCGCGCCGCCGAATGGCGCGACATCTCTCTGCATCCCCCCGCCGCCATGAAGTCCGAGTGGCGCGGCGTGCGCGCTCTCTCCGCTCAGATCGTCGACTTCAGCGATTTCCTGCGCGCCTTCCGCAACAAGATCCAGCCCGATGGCACGCTCGAGGACAAAGCTTCCCCAGAACTCGCCCGCATTCGTCGCGAGATCGAAAAACAGCGCCGCACGATTCAAGAATCCCTTCGCGGATATCTCCGCCATCTCTCCGAAGGTGGCACCGTGCAAGACGAACTCATCACCATCCGCGGCGAACGCTTCGTCATCCCCGTCAAGGTCGAACAAAAGCGCCGCGTCCACGGCGTCGTTCACGGCGCCAGCTCCAGCGGCCAGACCGTTTTCGTCGAGCCCCTCGAAACCATCGAGCAGAACAACGAACTGGTCCGCCTGCTCGACGAAGAGCTGGCCGAAATTCACCGCATCCTGTTAGAAATGACCGCCAAAATCGGCGCCCAATCCGGCCCCATCCTCGCCGCAGTAGAAGTGCTGGCCGAACTGGAACTCCAATTCGCCAAAGCCCGCTTCGCCGAAGACTACAACTGCGTGGCAGTGAACTTGAGCAACGATTCGTGGAGCGACGGACGCATTCGTCCGTCCGCGAGCGAAGCGAGCAACAACCCATGTGGGGACGGGCAAGGACCGTGTGGGGACGGGCGCCTCGCCCGTCCAGCAAGCGAAGCGAGCCAAGCCGAGGATCAGCCAGCCCCATGTGGGGACGGACGTATTCGTCCGTCCATGGCGAGCGAAGCTCGCCTGCAACTGCAGAATGCAAGGCACCCTCTCCTGGAGCACACTCTCAAAGCCAAAGGATTCTCAGTAGTCCCCATCACCGTCGAGCTCGAAAACAAACGCCGCCAGTTAATCATCACCGGCCCCAACACCGGAGGCAAAACCGTCACCCTCAAAACCGTCGGCCTCCTCGCCCTGATGGCCCAATCCGGCTTGCCCGTGCCCGCCGACCGCGCAACCCTCCCCGTCTTCGACGCCGTCCTCGCAGACATCGGCGACTATCAATCCATCGAGCAAAATCTCTCGACCTTCTCCGCCCACGTCACCAACATCGATTTCATCTCCCGCACCGCCACGCCCCAGTCGCTGGTCCTGCTCGACGAACTCGGCTCCGCCACCGATCCCGAAGAAGGAGCAGCCCTCGCCGTGGCCATCGCCGCCCACTTCGGCCACATCGGATGCATGACCGTCATCTCCACCCACCACACCTCGCTCAAGGTCTACGCCGCCAACACGCCCGGAGTGCTCAACGCCTCCGTCGGTTTCAACGAAAAAACTCTGCAACCCACCTATGAGCTGAAAGTCGGCGTCCCCGGCGCGTCCGCCGGCATCAACATCGCGCAGCGCCTCGGCCTCAATCCCGCCATCATCGAGAGCGCCCGCGCCGGTCTCGGCACCCAGGCCCGCGACGTTGGCCAGTTCCTCGACAAGCTCCACGCCGACCTGCGCGAAGCGGAGACCGAACGCCTCCGCCTGCAATCTCGCGAACAGGAATTAGAGAGAGAAAAAACTCGCTTAGCCGCGGAAGGAAAAACCCAGCAGCAGGCCAAGATCCGCGAGATGGAGAAGAAACTCGAAACCCTCCTCCGCGACTTCGAATATCACGCTCGCGAAGCCGTCAACGCCATTCAGGACCGCGCCGCCGCGCAGAAACTTTCCAAGGACGCCGAGAGAAGAATCGCGAAACTCCGCCGCGAGTTCCGCGAGCAATTCGACTCGGCGGTCGTCGCGCACTCGACCGGCGCCGACAAAAACGATCCCCACGCCCAGCCGCAACTGGTGCAACACGTCTCCCAGGGCGACACCGTCAAACTCAAATCTACCGGACGCCCCGCCCGCGTCGTCCGCAAAATCGACGACTCTCATTTCGAAGTAGAGATGGGCGTCATGAAAATGAAAATCGCCCGCGACGACATTGCCGAACTATTAAGCAGCCCGGGCAGCGTGCCGAGCCCTCAGCAGTCGCCCGTCCAAGCCGCCCGCTCCCGCGGAATCTCCGTCTCCGTCGCCAACGAAGGCGCGACCACCCCAAGCGAGATCAACGTCATCGGACAGACCGTCGATCAGGCTACCCACGAAGTCGAAAAGTTCGTCGACCGCGCCTTCCTCGCCGGACTGCCCCGCGTCCGCGTAGTCCACGGCAGCGGCATGGGCATCCTGCGCAAAGCCCTCCGTCAGTTGTTGCAACAGCATCCTCATGTAGCAGCCGTAACCGAAGCCCCCCAAAACGAAGGCGGTGGCGGCGCCACCCTGGTAGAGCTGAATGTGTAAGAGCGCAGGGTGCCCCATGTCTCGCCGCCTTTGCGAGACATGGGAGCCCGTTCCCCAGGACCGTGGCGTAAATAAACTTCGCGGCCCGAGCCCCCTACCAGATCATCTTCTTCCAGTTTTCATCCTCAATCGCCTTGCGCGCAGCCCGCGCCAGCTCTTTCTTGTCGGCGGCATTCAAATCGTTCGAAACCACATTCTCCGGATTCGCCGGATCGTGCACCACCGCCCGCTCAAACCGCATGTCCATGTAGCGCAGCACCGCCATTACATTGTCCGCCAGTTGCCCGAAGCGTTCGCTCTCCAGCGCGTGCAACACGGTCAGTTCGAGATAAAGACTGGGAAACTCCAGCGACGCCCGCTCGCGCCACACCTTCATGGCGCAGATTTCGTGCTGCCGCCCGGAATTTGCCACCATGTGAACGTGCCGCATCACGTCGGTCACGACCGCCTCTCCCGTCTTCTTGTTGAACAAGATATTTCGCGAAGTCCCCTGGTCGTGGCACGCGGGAATCACGTCGACGCGCAAATCTTTGAATGGAACCTGAATCGATACGTGGCGCGTGTGCGGTCGCAAATCGTGATCGGAGAGAAACTCAAACAGGTTCCAGAAAATGGTTTTCATCTCCATGTTCGGAACCGGGGCGAGCGAGACCAGCACATCAATGTCCGCCGCCAGCGAGATGGCCGTGTTCTTGGCATACGCGCCCGTGAGCGTGATCCCCAGCAGGTATTGCTTGCTCCACTGCTTCAGCAGCGGAATGATCTCGTCCGCCGCCCGATGCGCCGGCGACCCCGTATCCGCATCAACGTGATACTTCTCAACAATCGACGTCGCGTATTGGTCGACAGTAAGCACGGCCAGAAAGTTCCTTCACCATTTCCATCGGCAAAAAGGGTGGAAGAGTTCAACGCCCATCTCAGTCTTGCCATCCTGAGCACGGCGAAGCCGCGCCAGGGACCCGACGACCGCTTCCGCCATAAATGCAGACGCGCAAACTTCTGCCCGTCCAAGGATTCGATAGCGTGCCCCCTTTTCCTTCCCCATCAACCGCTAACTCTCTTTTCCCACAGTTTCTCCACAGCAAACATCATCCGGTATATTCAACGCAGCCCTTTTTTGTTCCACACTTTCTTCGGAGATTCCTGTCCGCGCCATGTCCAACCCCGGCGACTTCGCCTACACCGTCAAGCAGCAGGCCGATATCGTCCGCATCGTCGGCGACTACGTCAAGCTGCGCAAAGCCGGGGCGCAAAACTTCTCCGGTCTCTGTCCCTTCCACGGCGAAAAAACTCCATCGTTCTCCGTCCACGCCACGCGCCAGTTCTACCACTGCTTCGGCTGCGGAGTCTCCGGCGACGTTTTCAGCTTCGTGCAGAAAATCGAAAACATCACTTTCCCTGAAGCCGTCCGTCTCGTAGCCCAAAAACTCGGCATCCCGCTTCCCAAAGCCAGCTATGCCAGCGAAGGCGAAGCCAAAGAAGCCCGCCTGCGCGGTCAGTTGCTCGAGACGCACGAACGCGCAGTAGCATTTTTTCAGGAATGTCTGCGCCGTCCCGAAGGCGCGCGCGCCCGAGAATATCTCCAGGGCCGCGGCCTGAACGAAGAAATGATCGCCCGCTTCCGCATCGGCTACGCCCCCGATTCCGGATTCCCCCTCCGCGACCGCCTGAAAAACGACTTCCCCGAACCAGTCCTGCGCGAATCCGGCCTGTTCTCCTGGAAACAAGAAGATCTGTCATCCCGAGCGCAGTCGAGGGACCTTGAGTCCAGCCGCGAGGCGCACTCGAAGAGTGAGGGTGCCCCGCCCTTGTCCGTCCGTTCTGTGGACGGACAGGGCGGGGACTTTGACTCTCCTGCCTCGCCTGAGAACGCAAAGGCCGTTTCGAAAGGGCCAACGGCCGACGACCGACGACCAACGACGGCAGCTCTCTACTCCAAATTCCGCAACCGCATCATGTTCCCCATCGCAAGTGATGCCGGGAAAGTCATCGCCTTCACCGGACGCACCCTCGCCACCGATGAAAAATCCGGCCCTAAATATCTGAACTCGCCCGAAACCCCGATCTACTCCAAAAGCAAAGTCCTGTTCAATCTCGATCTCGCCAAGGAATGGATTCGCAAGTTCGACTACGCCATCCTGGTCGAAGGTCAGATGGATTGCATCTCCGTCTTCGTCGCCGGATTTCACAACGTTATCGCCAGTTCCGGCACCGCCTTCACCGAGCTGCAAGCCAAGCTGCTCGGGCGCTTCAGCAAGAACGTAGTCGTGAACTTCGATCCCGACGCCGCCGGAGCGAAAGCCACCGAGCGCACGCTGGGATTGCTGGTCGAAGAAGAATTTCAAATCAAAGTCCTGACCCTCGAGCAGGGATTCGATCCCGACCTCTATATCCGTCGCAAAGGCAAAGACGCCTACGGCGAAGCTCTGCGCCACTCGCAGAAATATTTCGACTACCTGATCGAGCGTGCCCGCGCGCAGTTTCCCGTGCGCAGCGCCGAGAGTAAAGTCAAAGCCGTGAATTATCTATTGCCGCACATTCAGCGCATCCCCAGCCGCATCGTGCGCGACGAACTGGCCCACGAAATCGCGCAGAAGCTTGCCATCGACTCGTCCGTCCTCCGGCAGGAGTTGCGCCACGCCGCGGGTACACGCGCTGCCACCGCCGTCAAAGCTCCTGCGGAAGCACAAATCACCGACGCCGAAAAAATTCTGATTCGCGCCCTAGCCTCCGCTCGCCAGATGCAGTCCGCCGCCGAACATCTGTCCCTGCGCGACGGAGCAGAAGAGGAATTCGATCCCGCCCGCCAGGCTCAGTTCGTCCTGCAAAACGAAGCCCTGCATCGCGGCCTCGCTACCGAATCGCTGGCCGAGTCTTTACTCAATGCCGGGCCCGATGTTGCCGATATTCTCCAGGTGCCCATCGCGGAACCCGATCGCCGCATGTTGGCCTCAATCTTGTTGAAGGAGGAAGAAGAACTTACCGCCGAGGTTCTCGAAGCCGCCGTGCGTGCGCTTCGTCGTATTCACCTGCGCCGCCGGCAGGAAGAAGTGCAGCGCCAGCTCAAACAGCCCGGCCTCTCCTCCGACCTCGCCGCCAACGCCGAAAACAAAGACCGTCTGCGCCAGTTGCTGGCCGAGTTGGAACGAATCAGCCGCGCCCTTCGCGATCCCAGCCTGGCCGCCGAAGGCCCCCGCAAAACCGCCTGAGCGAGAACCGCGCCAGTCCGCAAGGCACACGGGGGCAGCGCTTAACAACGAAAAGTGCTTGAAACAAAAAGGCTTGCAGAACCATCTAACTATTCAAGGAAAGGTGAACCAAGCGGCGGGCGCCAGGGACACGGGCAGGGACCATCAGGCAAACGATAGACGCCACAGCACTTATGTGCTAAACTCTGTAAGTTTGTGCGAGTTGCACAATTCCCGCGAGACCCCAGTTTCCCACCTTTCCGGAACTTTACCACACGCACCAGCGTGAGGAGATTGCGTTTGATTGAGGACACCTCTTGGCTCTTGACGACAAGTTCGAAGACATAAAAAAGCTGATCGACACAGGTAAAGAAAAGGGATATCTCACGTATGACCAGGTCAACGACCTCATACCGCATGACGTGCACAGTCCCGAAGACCTTGACGATCTGCTGACCACCATCGGTACGCAGGGCATCGATGTGCTGGAAGGCCCCAAGCTGCCTTCCTCGGCACTCGATAAAAAATTCGAAGAAGGCGAAGAAGGCGAGGACGTCGAACTCGATCTCACTCCCGGCGCTCTCGAAAAAACCAACGACCCCGTCCGCATGTATCTGCGCGAGATGGGAACCGTGCCGCTGCTCACGCGCGAAGGCGAAGTCGAAATCGCCAAGCGTATCGAGCGCGGCCAGATCCGTGTGCTCAAGGCGCTCTCGCGATCACCCATCGTGATCCGCGAGTTGCTCACCCTGGGCGAAGACCTCAAGAAAAACGTCCGCTCGATCAAGGAAGTGGTCACTTTCGACGAAGAAGAGATCACCGACGAGATCCTGCAGAACCGTCTGAACGACTTCACGGGCAAAATCGACGACATGGCCAAGCTCTACAAAAAGGCCAGCGTGCTTGAGGAAAAATACAAAGAAGTCTCGCAGAAAAAACGCCCGAAAGATCATCGCCGGGCGCGTCGTAAGCTGGCGCGAGCCATCATCCGCACGTCGCAGGCGGTGCGCAAGCTGGGCTTCACCAACGCCGAGCGCAAGCGCCTGATCGAACGGCTGAACAAAACCGTCGACGGCATGCGTTCGCTCGACCGCCAGACCCAGAACCTGGAGCGCAAGGCCGACGCCACGCGCAGCGAGGAACAGAAAAAAGAATATCGTCGGCAGGCGCGGGCGATTCGCGGCGAAGTCGAAAAACTCGAAGTCGAAACCGGAGTGTCGTTCGCCGAACTCAAGCGCACCCAGCGCGAGATTATCTCGGGCGACATGGACGCGGAGCAGGCCAAGCGCGAGCTGATCGAGGCCAATCTTCGTTTGGTCGTTTCAATCGCTAAGAAATATACCAACCGCGGCCTGCAGTTCCTCGACCTGATTCAGGAAGGCAACATCGGACTGATGAAGGCCGTCGACAAATTCGAATACCGCCGTGGCTACAAATTTTCGACGTACGCCACGTGGTGGATTCGGCAGGCGATTACCCGTGCCATTGCCGACCAGGCGCGTACGATTCGCATCCCGGTGCACATGATCGAGACCATCAACAAGCTGATCCGCACGTCGCGGCAGCTGGTGCAGGAACTGGGGCGCGAACCAACGAGCGAAGAAATCGCCAAGCGCATGGACATTCCAGTGGCGAAGGTGCGGAAAGTTTTGAAGATCGCGCAAGAGCCGATCTCTCTCGAAACGCCAATCGGCGAAGAGGAAGATTCGCACTTGGGCGACTTCATCGAAGACCGCGCTGTGGTTTCACCGGCCGAAGCGGTAATCAACGTGAACCTCAAGGACCAGACCGGACAGGTCCTGCGCACGCTGACCCCGCGCGAAGAAAAAGTGATCAAGATGCGCTTCGGTCTCGAAGACGGCAGCGAGCACACGCTGGAAGAGGTTGGGCAGAGCTTCGCGGTCACACGCGAACGCATCCGCCAGATCGAAGCCAAAGCGCTGCGCAAGCTGCGTCATCCGTCGCGCTCGCGCAAGCTGCGGGCGTTTATGGATGGGGTAAGAGACTAGCAACGCTCATGGAGGGGCGGACGCATTCGTCCGCCCGGTTTTTCACCACAGAGACACGGAGAAAACTAGAAATAGAGGGCACGGCTTCGGCCGTGCCTTTTTTGTTTCCCGAATCGGTATTTATCCTGGAAATATTTCGTTTTGCTTCTCACGCCTATGTACCGGGACAATACAATCGATCACGCAACAGGGTCGTTTGGAGGGTGGTGCCAGTGGGTACGGGACGACGCCTGTCACGCGTTCGAGTGGCTTTCAGCCACTAGGGTTCGATTTCCTCGCCCTCTGATGTCACTCGACGTTGCATTTTGATGCTTGACACGGTTGCGCGGCCCGTTACGATTAATTTTGACAGGCGTCGTTCAATATCCTGAAAGCCCTGAGTTTTCTCGGGGCTTTTACTTTTTGGGGCGTGTCGCATCCCGGGCCTCGCGGCGCATTACGCCGTGCCCACCCTTTGCAAAGAGCGCAAAGGATGGGCCACCCCGCAGGCGTCGTTCAATATCCTGAAAGCCCCGAGTTTTCTCGGGGCTTTTACTTTTGGGGGCGTGTCGCATCCCGGGCCTCGCGGCGCATTACGCCGTGCCCACCCTTTGCAAAGAGCGCAAAGGATGGGCCACCCCGCGCGCGCACGATCCACGCTTCACGGGCGGTTGCGCGGTCTGGCTTACGCGCGAGGGCGGTAGAGCGGGAGATCCTTCGCTACGCCTGAAAAACGGCTTCGCTCAGGATGACATCGTAAAATTGGCACCTTTGTCAGAGGTGTTCAGCGTCAGCGATCAACCGCCTTGAGACATGAGGGCAGACGGGACGTTCCACGGTTTTTCGGTGGGACACTCTGCGGTGGTCCTCAGCGGCTGAGCCGGTCGTCCTTCGTGGCTTTGATGGCACGACTAAAGTCGTGCCCTTCCCGCGTGGTGTCGGTCCAGGTTGTGGCTTCGGGGTCGGTGAACCTTCCCACTTCTCGCAAAATCGGCGAGAAGTGGGGCACCCCAATACTCCGGGACCCCACACTACAGGACTCCGCGTTTTCCATTCCGGGAATTGTCCCCGCCTTTTCTCTCGCCGCTCTTGCCTTTAGCTTCTCGGAAATTTCCAATGGAGGGATCGGGCGGCGTTTGCGAATCTTCCTCGGATCGCCGTCTGTTTGTTTTTTGTTTTCTGGGGACGGGGAATGAAGAAGCGGAAGGCGAAGATTATTAAGGATCCGAAGGCGCGCGGGGAGTGGGTGGAGTCGGTGTTTATGGCGCGGGCTGGTGAACGCGGGTTGGCGGTGAGCAAGCCCTGGGGAGAGTCCAGCAGCTACGACTTCGTGGTGGGGAGGCCGGGACGCTTCGTGAGCGTGCAGGTTAAGTCGACGGTCTGCGAGTCTGGCGGCGGCTATGAGTGCTGCATCCGAGGCAGAGGAAACAGGGCGTATTCACCTGGCTCGTTCGACTTTCTCGCGGCCTACGTCGTGGTGGAAGATACGTGGTACATCATTCCGGCAGGCAAGGTTCGAGGCAAAGAAACGGTGGCTCTCTTTTCGAAATCGAAGCATGCCAAGTACGAGCAATATCGCGAGGCGTGGCATCTTTTGCGGGAGGCTGCGGCGTTGGGCGAGGAGGAGGGTGGAGTGGAGACCGGACCGGAGGCCGGAACGGAAGAATCTGCGACGGGAACGGGGACGGCGGCGCGGTTTCCCAGGAATGTGGCGGAGCGGATGGAAGCTGTGGCGGATTTCGTCCGACAGCAGATGGAGGGGCGGGGAATGGATCCGCGGAAAACGCAGCGATGAGGTTGAGGGGGCTCGGGCTCGACTTCCCTCGACCCTCCCTCGACCTCCCATGTCTCGCAAAAACAGCGAGACATTGGGCACCCAGCGCTCGGCACCCGGCGCTCGGCACCCAGCGCTCGGCACCCAGCGCTCTGCGCGCCCGGCGGGACGGGTAAGACGTTGATTTTCTCAGCCGAACCGCTGGTTATCTTCCCAGAACTCGGCCCACGATTTCTTCGGGCCGCCGCAGACATAAATGTCCGGATGGTCTTCGCTCTCTTCGTTCTTGATGCCATACGGATTTCCGTTGTGCCCGGCAAGGCGGCATGAAGTAAACTCGCGGTCCAATAGCTCCTTCGACCACCCTACGACGATCAACGTTGAGGGCGGCGGCGTGGGATATCCGCGCAGCCAGGCCGAGTTCGTCAGGCTGATCGGCGGAGGCAGGTGATACGCCGGGCCTAGAATTTCGATCGCGCCTGCTTCGCCGTAATTCCCCACCAGGACGCGCGTATTCTCTCTCTGACCGGCGGGCAGTGAATCGCGAATGTCGGCCACGGATTTCACCAGATCGTTCCATCCGATTTCTTCACGCAGATCGCCATCGTTCTTCAAGGCAAAATCCCGCAGCGGGCCGCTCGATGCCAGCGGAATCAGAATGGCGCACATCAACATCCCGTAAGCGAAAATTCCGGAATATAGCGCACCGACAATCGCACTGCGCCAGATCCGCGACATGCCCGCAACCCAGCGCTCGCCCGCGACCGAGCCCATCGCCATCAGCATGGGATACGCCGCCGCCAGGTAATAGTCGCGTCCTTTGCCGATCATGAAAAGCGCCAGCGGAATCACGTACATCCAGCCGAGCATGCGATAGCGGCGGTCACGAAGGTAAAGGATCAGCCCGGCCAGCCACAGCGGGATCGAGAAAAGATTCGTGCACAGCCAGAATTGTCGAGTCAGAAAATGATCGGCGCGGCCCTCGCCAACGTCGCGCTTGTGAATATGTTGCAGGAAGTGCCACGAGATCCATCCGTGGCGCGCCTGCCACAACAGATTCGGCAGGCAGATCAGGAAAGCCAGCGCGATTCCGGCCCAGAACCACTTGCTCGCTAGAAACCGCCGCGCCCGCGTCAGCACCAGGCCGCCGATAATCCCGGCCACGTAAAAACCGATGGCGTACTTGGTCATAAAACCGAGGCCGATGGTTGCGCCGATCGGCAGGCACCACCGCGGGTCATCCGTTTTCAGCAGACGAATCACGTAGTACGCGATCAGCACCCACCACAAATAATCGAAGGTCGTGTATTGGAACTCGGTCCCCTCGAATAGAGGCAGGGGCGAGAGCGCGACCGCCAATGCCGCCGTGCCCTGGGCTAGTCGTCCGCCGCCCAACTCCCGCGCCATCAGACCGCTCACGATCACCACTGCGGCCTCTGCGAGTACTGACGCCATGCGCAGCCCCACCAGCGACAGCCCGAAGATTTCCAGGCTGACTCGTTCCACGAACGGGGTGAACGGCGGGTACGCGACGAATCCCCAGTCGAGGTGCAGCGCATCGGTCATGGTCTGCAGTTCGTCGCGATGGAAGCCGTAACGGCCGTTGGTCAGCACGTGGAGCAGAGCAATCGCGCCGGCAATCCCCACTAGCATTGCAGTGTCGGCTCGTGACGAATTTTCTGTTTGTCTGTGACTCTGTGCCATTCCGCCCTTTCCGGATCGAGTCCTTCCCGATCTGTTGCCCGCGACTTGGCCTGAACTCGACTTGAGTTCAGCGCTCCCATCCTACCCTTACGTGGGCCACAGGTTGCGAGTTCCATAGCGATGAAAATGTCCTGATTTCGGTTTTGCCCCGCGTGAATCATTACCAACCTCGCCCCGCGATCGATGCATCCAACAGAAGCATATCCACTCCGTCTGCGGTAACGTTCTGGGCTGGTGCCCAAAGTAACCCCGCTTGTATCTTTATGGCGATTGACCTGGGAGCAATCGCCGCGTACGATTTTTTGATAGAATTCAGCGCACATTTCAGATCAGGGAGAAGTCTGCATCTCCTAGCGAAATAAGACGAATAGCAGAAAACTGGAAGCATGCGATTTGCCCGTCTCCATCTCCGGACCGCCGGCCTTGCCCTGCTGATTCTGGCGGCAAGCTCGTGCCAGACCGCGCGGCGGCCGGTCTCGCTTCTGCCGCCGGCGACGGCTCCGGCCTTGAGTTCGAAACAGTCAAGCTCCACGGCGCCGTCAACAGGCTCGGCAATGTCATCCGGATCTTCGGCCGCGCAGGCGGCGCAGCCAGCGAGCGCGCAAGATGCTCAATCGCAGCACTCGCAAGTGAGCGCTTCGGCGGCGCAGTCAACTCCGGCGAATGACCCGGTCGCCGATCTGGTTGCGCGCGTCGAAAAGGAATATCAGGCCGGCCTGGTCAACTATGAAGCCGGCAACAGCGACGCGGCGAAACACAACTTCGACAACGCTTTCAACGCCCTGCTGGGCAGCAACTACGACATTCGCTCTGACGCTCGCCTGGAAGAGGAATTCGACCGCGTCGTGGTCGGCGTCGACAAGCTCAATCTCGGCGACCTCGGCGATTCCGATTCGCAGCAAGACGCGCAGCAAGAGCCGCAACAGAAAACCGAGCCCGCGCCCATTGACCAGACCAACGATCTCACTCCTGCCGCTGATGCCAGCGTGAAGGCCAAGGCGCAAGCCGAGATCAAGAACACGCACTCCGATCTGCCGCTCATGATGACCGACCAGGTCGCGGGTTATATCAGTTATTTTTCCGGTCGGGGACGCGGCGTCTTCGAGCGCGCCTATGCCCGCTCCGGCCGCTATCACGACATGATCGTGTCGACGCTGAAAGAAGAGGGCGTGCCGCAGGATCTGATTTATCTGGCGCAGGCCGAGTCTGGATTCCATCCGCTGGCCGTCTCCCGCGTCGGCGCCCGCGGCATCTGGCAGTTCATGGCGAGCCGCGCCCGCGGATACGGCTTGTCTCACAACCAGTATGTCGACGATCGCCAGGATCCCGAAAAATCGACTCGCGCCGCCGCGCATCATCTGAAAGATCTCTACAACCAGTTCGGCGACTGGTATCTCGCCATGGCCGCCTATAACTCCGGCCCTGGCACGGTGCAGGCCGCGGTGAAGCGCACCGGCTACGCCGACTTCTGGGAACTCTACCGCCGCAACGTTTTGCCCAAAGAAACGCGGAACTATGTTCCGATCATTCTGGCAGTGACCATCATGACCAAGAATCCGTCGCAGTATGGACTGGATGACGTCGCGATGGATCGCCCGCTTGACTTCGATACGGTCACCATTGATTATCCGGTCGATCTGCGCCTGGTAGCCGAATGCGTTAACTCGACCGCGCCTGAATTGCAGGACCTGAATCCCAGCTTGCTGCGCCTGACCACCCCGCGCCAGGGAGAGTTCCAGCTCCACCTGCCTGCGGGCTCGAAAGATCAGTACGAAACCGCCATCGCCACCATTCCACCCGACATGCGGCTGTGGTGGCGCTATCACGCGGTTCACCCCGGCGACACGCTGGCATCGCTGGCCCGCAGTTATCACACGACGGTTAAACAGATTTCCGAAGTGAACCACCTCGACGGCGGCGAACTCGAAGCCGACGCAAGGCTGGTCATCCCGGTTGCGCCCGGCAAACATCCCAGCGACACGGCGACCTACGCCCGACGCATCACGCGCTATAAAATTCGCCGCGGCGACACGGTCGAAACCGTCGCCGAGAACTTCGGCATTTCAGCGAAAATGCTGCGCCGCTGGAACGGCCTGCGCGGCGAGAGCCTCAGCGGACGAAGAGTGCTGGCGCTGCATTTGCCCATCACACCCAGCGCGCACGACGTGGAAGTTGCCTCCGCTCGCACGGTTCCCGTGCACGGCAGCAAGTCAAAACACGCGGCCGGACCTTCTGTCGATGGATCTCCGGTGAACGGAACCGCCGGGAGCCCGAAAACCGAAACGGTCGCCGCCAAGCCGCCCGCAACCAAGTTGGCGCAGATTGAGCACATCGAAGTTGCCCGCGCCGAGACTGGCCGGTCCGAACTCAGGCGCGAACCGAGCATCCTTCACCACCGGGTCAAGAGCGGCGAAACCTTCTACTCGATCGCCAACGCCTACCGCACGACGGTCGCGGCGCTCAAGCGCGACAACCGCAACATCAGCATGCTTCGTCCCGGCATGATTCTGATCGTGCAACCCGCCCGCTGAAACTCGCCCGCGCAGAAACTAAAGCTTGATTCCAAGATTTTTCTCTTTGCCGATCCGCCTGCTGCGGTGTTTTTCTTGCGCAGACAAACCGCGTCCAAAGCAAAAAACGGACGCTCCCGAAGGAGCGTCCGCTGTGGTGTGACAGGTATTCGTGTTCGGTTAGTTGCCGAGTTGCGACGCCGGCAGGACGGGAGTTCCCTCAATGCGAACCGCGTCCAGAGCCGAAGGATTGATGCCCAGGGCCCGGAGGATGGTCGGCGCGACCTGCACCGTTCCTACTGAACTGCGAACCATCTCGGGGTGGAACGACGGATTCGAGAGCAGCAGAATGACGTTGGTGTCGTCATGCGCGAACCCGCCGTGCTCCGCCAATTTCTTGGTGCTGCCGGAGTATGTAACGCCGACGTTCGGAGTCACGATAATATCCGGCGTGCGCGGGTCTTTGGTGGGGTCGTTATAGTTGAGCGCGAGCGAGGGGCCGTAGTAGATCTGCCCGAGCTCGATTCCGGTGGCTGAGGCATTGTCTTCGAGAATCTTGACGGCTGAGTCCGTATCGGACGAATTCTTCAGCCAGATCAACGAGACGTCATCCTCCGTCGGTCCAATGCCGGTGGGGTTGTTGGTGGACTCAGAGAATGGGATAAAGCCCGCGTTGGAGAGCAGTGTCACGGGCGAAGTGCCGCTGATCAGTTGCGATACGTAACGGCTGGGATCGATTGGCGACTGGCCGTGCTTGGCCGTGATAATGATCAGGGTCGAGTCGTAGAGTCCCTGCGCTTTTAGCTCGCTGACCCAAGCCGCAATCGAAGCATCGACGAATTGGAACTCGCTGAGCAGTGGAGCACCCGGCGTGCCTGCGGCGTCCAGATATCCGCCGGTTTGACCGTTGCTGCCCTCGACCAGTTTCTGGCCTACGCTGAGCGCCTGGAAGTTCATCCCGAAGATGGTTGGAACCCTCGTCTCGGCTGTGCCGAGGTGGTTCTTGCCATCGATCCAGTTCAGGACGGCGTCGACCTTCAACGTGTCGTAACACTGAATGTTCTGGAAGCTGTTGGTCCACGCCGTGAGATCCGCGCCGGTGTCGAGAATCTTCGAGCAGGATACGCCGGTCGGGGTCGTAACCCCAGGAAGACCGATCACGGTGGAGTTGATTTCAGGAGCATAAAAGTCATTGAGAGCGATGGGGCCAAGCCCAGAAGAAACCGAGATATACGCGGGATGCTTGTCGGACCACGCGGTGAATCCTCCAGCGTTGTGGATCACGCTGAAGATGCTGTTGGTGCGAACGAAATCCCACGGCCAGACCGGATTGCAACCATTGTTGGGGTCGCGGATCAGCCTGCGGGAGTCGATCGAAGACAGCCCGCCGTCGGTCAACGAAGCACCGGGCGCGCCGCCGTTCACCTTGGTCTGGTCGATGTCGATGCCTTCTTCATATTCGCTGGTCGTGCCGGTGGGCGTTGCAAAGGGAGTGCAGGGGCCGGCTCCAAGTCCGTTGCCGGTGGTTTTCGCCGGGGCGTCGAAGTTGCGGGAATAAGCCACGTCGTAGTAGACGCCGGTCAGGGCAGGGCTTCCACCGGTAACGATTGCGGTCAGACCAGGGAACGAATCCGACGTTTTTGAGGTGCTGGCGGCGACATAGTTGATGCCGGTCTTACCGAGGGCAGCCAGCGCCGGGCAAAAAGGTTTGCCATTGTTCACGGTGCTGATGCCTTTGGCGCAGTTCAGGAAATCAACCGCGTGCATGCCGTCGACGCTAACCAGCAGAACGCGCTTGATCCGGTGCGGTTGGGGGTTGTTGCGCTGCGCGGTTGCGATGCCAACCGAGCAGGCAGCTGCGAGGGAGAGCAGAGCCAGTGTTTTTTTCATTTGTTGTTGAACCTCGTGCCCCGATAGTAAGAAACACCATGTGACCAGAACGTTAACGGGAGTTGAACAGTTCGTGAAAAACCACTGTAGGCCTTAGTCTCAGACTTCCTGCTCGGCGCTCATCCGTCTTCGGTCTCCTGTCTTGTCATTGCGCTATGTTGATCATTGTGCTGTCTTGCCATTGTGCCGTCTTGTCATTCCGAATCGGGCCGAAGGCCCGGTGAGGAATCTGCTCTTCCCCGCGCCGGGCGTCACCGCCGCCAACTCCTCCCAGCCGGCGCAACGCGGCATTCAACCCGGCTCTCCGGTCTCGTGAAAGCCAGCCGCCGAGGGACCGGGAATCCGGCAACCCGCGTTCCTTGCTGGGTGGCTCAGCTTGAAAAACCTGCGTTACTCCCCTGGGGGTCATCCCGACACGCGGCGCAGTCGGCCGCAGGAAGGATCTCGCGTGGGCCAAGGGCAGGCTCGCTCCACGTCAGATCCGTTTCGACAAGCTCAGGGCAGGCTCTCGCTCCGCCGGAAGTGACGCTCCGCTCGGGATGACCCACGGAGGCCCGAATTCAAACCGAGCCCCGCCCTAGTGCTTTTTTTTCTTTCCTCCTGCCGCCGCGCTGTGATAACAGGGTAGTGAGCAATCTTTGGTTTCGGTAGTGGCTCAGTTCGGATTTCTCACCTTAAGGTGTCATCCCGAGCGCAGCCGTTTTTCAGGCGAAGCGAAGGATCACAATCTTACCCGGCCTGGAGCGTGAGCCAAACTGCACCGCTACCCCGGTTTCGACTGCTTGCAGACTGCGCGGATCGTCGTGCTATAATCGCCCGCCGTTCCAGCAGAAGTCCTGTTAGCTTTTTAAAATTCTCTCGTGCCCGCAGCCAGGGCGCCAGCTTTGCACCCGGCCGCTAGTCAATCAGGAGGAGCAATGACGTTCGACGATCCGACACTCTATGGACGTGACGAAGAAGATGAATTCGGCGACACCGGCGCTTATAGCGAGTCGCTGGAGGAAGATTTCGAAGAGGAAGAGGAGGAAGAGGAATCCGGCGCACCGGAAGCCATCGAACCGCCGCCCCTAGCAGCGCCCGCACCTCCTGCTCCCAAACCCGCGCCGGCCGCCCCCAGCGGCGGCGGCGGCAAGCCTAAAGTCAAGAAGAAAGCGGCGAAAAAGAAACCCGCTAAGAAAGCCGCGAAAAAGCCTGCCAAGAAGAAAGCGGCGAAGAAACCGGCCAAAAAGAAAAAGGCAGCCAAGAAGCCCGCGAAAAAAGCAAAAGCAAAGGCAAAAACAAAGAAAAAAGGCAAGAAGCGCCGTTAAGTCGCTGAGTGGCCTCGACCGCCTCCCGCGCCATCGTGAGCCTCAAGCCGCGCCCGAAAACGGGCGCGGTTTTTTCTTGCAGAAATTGCTTTCGAGAGCCGCGGGCGGAACTACCAGCTCTGACGAAGTCCCACAATCGCTGCGGTCGTGAACCGCGAGTATAATTTTCTGTCGCTCTCAGACAGCCCTATGAAGACCGCCCGCTTCTTCCGGATTTCTCTGTCCGTTTTTCTGCTCAGCCTATACGCCATCGGGCAAAACTCGGCCATTCCCGCGCCGCCTGACACGCCGAAACGTCCCGTCACCGATCAATATTTCGGCGTCAGAGTCACCGACAATTACCGCTGGCTCGAAAATTGGGATGATCCCGCGGTCAAGCAATGGAGCGCCGCCGAGAACGCCCGCACCCGCGAGTATTTCGACCGCCTGCCCGCCCGTGACGCAATCAAAAATCGCCTGAAACAGCTGATCGCCGGCAGTTCGGCCGAATACTACGATCTGCAATTCCGCGCCGGCAGGTTGTTTGCCGAAAAATACCAGGCGCCCAAGGAGCAGCCCACCCTCGTCGTCATGCAATCGGCAGACGATCCCGCCAGCGCGAAAGTTGTGTTCGATCCCAACGCCGCCAGCGCCAAGGGCTCGCTCTCCGTCGATTTCTACGTGCCTTCCTTCGGCGGCAAATACGTCGCCGCCGCGCTCTCCGAGAACGGATCGGAAGACAGTTCGGCTCACATCTTCGACGTCGAAACCGGCCAGGAACTCCCTGACGTTGTCCCGCGCGTGAATTTCGCCACCGGCGGCGGCAGCATCGCCTGGAAGGCCGACAGTTCCGGTTTCTATTACACCCGCTATCCGCAGAGCAACGAGCGCCCGCCCGAAGACGCCAACTTCTACCAGCAGGTTTATTTTCACAAGCTCGGCACCGATCCCAAGGAAGACACCTACGTCATCGGCAAGGATTTCCCCCGCATCGCCGAAATCCTGCTCCAGGCCAGCGACGACGGAAACTGGTTGCTCGCCTCGGTCGCCAACGGTGACGGCGGCCAGTTCGCCCACTACTTGATGGATTCCAGCGGAAAGTGGACCCAGATCGACCATTTCGAGGATGGAATCGTCAGGGTCAGGTTCGGCGTCGATCCGGCGCTCTACCTGCTCTCGCGCAAAGACGCGCCACGCGGCCAGATTCTTCGCCTGCCGCTGGCGCATCTCGATCTCGCGCAGGCGAAAGTCGTGGTCGCGCAAACCCCGGGCGCGGGAAGCGGTTCCAGCGAAAACGAAGCCGACCGCGCCTCCATCGAGGATTTCGTTCCCGCCTGGAACCGGCTCTACGTGATCGACATTATGGGTGGCCCCTCGCGCATGCGCATCTTTGGCAGGAAAGATACGGAACGCGTCCCGCGCGGCGCTCCGCTGGTTCTCGAGCCCATGGGAGAAGTGCCGCTGCCGCCCATCTCGGCTATCACCCAGGTGCTTTCCGTCGGCGGCGGCGACGTGCTTTTCCACACTTCCACCTACATCGCACCGCCCGCCTGGTACGACTTCGACTCTACGACCGGCAAGGCCACGCGCACCGCGCTGTTTGAAACTTCTCCGGTGACGTTCGGTGACGCCGAAGTGGTCCGCGACTTCGCCATCTCCAAAGACGGCACGCGCGTTCCGGTAAACATCATCCGGCGCAAAGGCCTCAAGCTCGACGGCACAAATCCCACTCTGCTCTATGGATACGGGGGCTACGGCATCAGCGAGAAGCCCTATTTTCTGGGATCATTCGCCCGCCTGTGGCTCGACCAGGGCGGAGTTTATGTCGACGCCAATCTCCGCGGAGGCGGCGAGTACGGCGAGGAATGGCACATGGCCGGCAATCTCACGCACAAGCAGAATGTTTTCGACGATTTTCTGGCCTGCGCTCAATATCTGATCGACCAGAAATATACTTCGCCCGCGCACCTCGCGATTTTCGGCGGCAGCAACGGAGGCCTGCTCATGGGCGCGGCCCTCACCCAGCGTCCGGATCTGTTCCGCGCCGTTGTCTCGGAAGTCGGCATCTACGACATGCTGCGCACTGAACTCGATCCCAACGGCGCCTTCAACATCACCGAATACGGCACTGTGAAAGATCCCGAACAGTTCAAGGCGCTCTACGCGTACTCGCCTTACCATCACGTGAAAGATGGAACGGCGTATCCCGCAGTGCTCATGATGACGGGAGAGAACGACCACCGCGTCAACCCGATGGAGTCGCGCAAAATGATCGCCCGCCTGCAGGCCGCATCGAGTTCCGATCACCCGGTCCTGCTGCGTACGACAGCCAGCGCCGGCCACGGCTTCGGCACCTCGCTCGACGAAGAAATCGAGCAGCGGGCCGACATTTTGAGTTTTCTATTCGATCAGCTGGGAATTCAGTACGCTCAATAGGCGGGTATGGCATTGCAGACATCATAACCAACTACAGCTGCCCCAGCTTTCGCGGTTTTCGAAAGCTGGGCGCCACGGACCTCGCCTTGATGTTCGTTCGTCACAGACGAACCCCTTCGTCCTGTGCTAAGTGTTCTGCTGTGCCCAACCAACTTCATCGTTACTACGGCGCTGGATATTCGCATTTCATTGCTTATGCGGGTTCAGGGTGTGTATTTAAAGATGACCCCGCAGCCGGGGAGTGAGCCGCTCGTGCATGCTCCGGTTCCCCCGTACCATGTTGCGCCGTAGATGCTGCCGTCCGCTCCCAAGGTTAGACCGCCAATCGCATTATAGGCTCCGTCCCCGGCTGCTGCCCCAGAGAAGCGGTGAAGCACTGTATATTGACCTGTCTTCCCAATCTGGTAGAGGACACCACAGCCATAGGGTGGGTTACACGTAAGATCGCCCCCAAACCCTGTCGTTCCGTATAGCGTGCCGTCTACATCCAGCAGGCCGGTCGAAGGCTCTCCCCCGCCGCCGTGACCAAAGAATTTATGAATTACTGTTTCATTGCCGC
Source organism: uncultured Acidobacteriaceae bacterium (assembly GCA_963739125.1). GTDB lineage: Bacteria > Acidobacteriota > Terriglobia > Terriglobales > Acidobacteriaceae > Sulfotelmatobacter. The sequence continues at coordinate 1,147,521 of CAVTZD010000001.1, forward strand.
TGCTATCTACTCGGAACACTACTCCGCAGTCACAGGTTGGGTCGCCGCCTACCTCGGTTGTCCCGCGAAGGCTGCCGTCCCCCGCATCGAGGATCAAGCGTCCCAATGGAATCCCGCCATCGATACCGCCAGTGAAGGTGTAAAGCACAGTGAACACGCCGAAGGTGTCGAACTTCCACACCGTTCCGCAGCCGTTTTGACCGGCACACTTGACTTGGCCCCCGCCTCCTGCTGCAATCCCATAAAGGTTCCCAGCAGAATCGCGGATTATGTTCTCCGGAAGGCTTCCGTCGGCGCCGCCCGTAAAACGATACAAAATCGTCTCCGTGCCGCCCTTGGTCATCTTGTAAATCGTCCCGCCGTCCAAGGTGACACCGTAGAGGTCTCCATTGATTGTGACAAGCCTTGACTCCGGATGGCTTCCGTCTTCCTCAAAGCCGAAGCTATGCAGTGCCTTCAGCGTGCTGTTCGTCGCGAATTTGAAAACAGTTCCAGCTCCACCGCCAGGTCCTGCCACGGTGGCCGTCCCGTATAGATTATCCTCAGTATCGAGGAGCAAGCCGCCTTGAGGAAGGCCGCCGGCATTTACGTTTGGCGCACCAAAACTCTGCAAAGTTGACTCGAGGCCGCTGGCATCCAGCTTGAAGATTGTGCCGCTGTTACCGTCGCCCCCTTGCTTGGTCGTGCCGTAGAAATTTCCCGACGCATCCTGAGTCAATTCACCGTTGGCGAAAGCGCCATCGTTCGGCGGGCCATTGAAACTATAAACAACGGAATAGGTCTGAGCTTGCACTGCTAACGTTGTTAATAGGCACAGCGATGCGAGACGCGATACCATCTTCAAGAACCGCAAAATTCCAAATCTCTCAGAGTTAAGCATAGACACCTCAAATCGGGCGGTAGTGGCGGAAAGACAATGATCCTGCCAGGGGGAGGGAAACGGCGACGGAGGCATTATACGTCAGTTTAACGGGGTAACCTTGATTTTTGGCGATCAGGGAAAACCGCCTTCGGACCGGGCCCGCCGGTGCCCAGCTTTCGAAAACCGCGAAAGCTGGGGCAGCCTCACTTATGAGATTTCAGCTGATAGGAAAATCAAAGCTGGGCCAGCCCCCCTGAGCAGGTTCAGGGTGTGTACTTAAAGATGGTCCCGCAGCCTTGGTTGTTTTCCGTGCAGCTTATTCCCCCAGAATAAGTAGCGCCGTAAATGCTGCCGTCGGATCCAAGCGTCAGAGCTCCACTTATGCTTCCAGCTCCATCGTTTCCCGCGAGGCCGCCGAAACGGTGCAGAACTGTGTATTTGCCTGTCTTGCTAATTTCGTACAACACGCCACAGCCGCCGGAGCATGCGACGTCTCCCCCGCCAGCGGTGGTTCCATAGAGCACACCGCCTACGTCCAATAGACCGACGAGTGGAACAGAGCCACCACCACCGCCAAAGAATTTGTGTACAACGGTTTCGTGACCGCTGCTATCTAGCCGAAATACGACACCGCAGTTGCAAGTAGGGTCTCCGCCTGACCTGGTTACTCCATGCAGATTTCCGTTGGCGTCGATTGTCAGGCGCCCAACGGGAGTTCCGCCATCGGCACCGCCGGTGAACGTGTAAAGGACCGTGAACACTCCAGCAGTGTCCAACTTGAACACCGTGCCTGCACCTTGAGCAGTAACGTTTGTCAAAGCTACACCGTACAGGTTACCTGCAGAGTCGCGAACCAAACCCTCCGGAATGGCCCCATCGGCCCCCCCGGTAAAGGCATAGAGTACCGTCTCTGTACCGCCCTTGGTCATCTTGAGGATTCTTCCGCAGTCGCCCAGGTCCGAGCAGACATCGCCGTCGGCACCGGGCGTGACGAAATAAAGGTCTCCCTTGTTTGTAACCATTCTTGAACGGGTTCCTCCGCCGTCGTTTCCAATACCGAACATGTGGATCGTTTTGAAGGCGTCGTTCTCTGGGCTTAGTCTAAAAACCGCTTCTTGTGTCGTTCCGTAAAGGTTGTCTTGACTATCAAGGAGCAGCCCGGCCTGCGGATACAAGCCGTTCGAGTCGTTAGCAAACGAATGCAGGATCGTGACCTCACCGTTCGCATCCATCTCAAACACGGTGCCCACTCCGTTTGCTCCTCCCTCCCCGGTCGTCCCGTAGAAATTGCCATCCGAATCCTCGGTAAGCTCGCCATTTGCGAAAGCACCGTCGGTAGGTTTTCCGGCAAACTCGTGAAGCACGGTGTAAGTCTGCGCTTGGCCCGCTAATGTCGCCAACACACATACCGATGCGACACGCGATACCATCTTCAAGAACCGCGAAATTCCAAATCTCTTTAGGTTAAGCATAGACACCTCAAATCGGGCGGTAGTGGCGGAAAGACAATGATCCTGCCAGGGGGAGGGAAACGGCGACGGAGGCATTATACGTCAGTTTAACGGGGTAACCTTGATTTTTGGCGATCAGGGAAAACCGCCTTCGGACCGGGCCCGCCGGTGCCCAGGTTTCGAAAACCGCGAAAGCTGGGGCAGCCTCACTTATTCAAGATGTCCGCAGGAAGAAAATCAAAGCCGGGCTAGCCCCAGCCTATTTCTTGCCCGGCGCCGCTGGCACGCCTTCCACCGCGTTCAGGCACTTGCCGTAGAGCTCGAGCAGACGCTCGGCGTAGTCTTCGGGCTTGGCGGCCGCGCCGGTGCCCTGAAATCCCACGCCGGTCGAGGTGGTGCGCCCATAGCCCGTGGTCATGGCCACAAACTTCATCAGATCCAGCGCAATATCTTCATCGCGGCGTCCCGCACCCGCGCTCGAACCCCCAACTTCGTCCATGACTCCTTCTCCTCTGCCGGAAATGACGGGAATATCCTCGTCGTCGTCTTCGAAATCCTGCCTGCTGCGAATGACTGCGATACTCATCCCAACTCACCAACTCCGCTGAGAATGATAGCAGAGGCCGCAACCACCATGATCCTCCGGCCGGTCCCCGGTCTGCTGCAACTATTTGCGCATTGACACACCGGGGAACCGTTGGCATAATCCGGGACCAGTCTGGGCCCTGCATCACCATTATTCCGGCTTTCCGGGCCTCATCCGATCGCGGCCTTCTTGTTCGTAGCGCGTTTCAGAATGCGCTGATCCGTTGAGTGCAACGGCCTCGCCCGTCGGTAGAACCACCATTTGATTTCCGAAGGAGTGCTCTCTATGAAGCTCCACAACGTCTCTGGCCTTGTGACGATTCTGCTGGCCGCGGTTTTTTTGACGGTCCTTTTCTCGGCTGCCGCGCAAACCTCACCCGCGAACTCAACCGCAACTTCGGCTTCGGTCGAGGTGCCCCGCTGGATTCGTTTTTCGGGCATCGCGCAGAATGAAACCGGCAAGCCGCTGCCCGGCACGCTCGGAATCACGTTCGCCCTCTACAAAGATCAGCAGGGCGGCGCGCCGCTTTGGCTGGAGACGCAGAACGTGCGCGCCGATGCCGCCGGACATTACATCGCGCTGCTCGGCTCGGCCACGGCCGAAGGCGTGCCCCTCAGCCTGTTCAGTTCGGCGGAAGTGCACTGGATCGGCGTGCAGGTCTCCGGCTACCCGGAGCAGCCGCGCGTCCTGTTGCTGAGCGTTCCTTATGCGCTGAAGGCGGTCGACGCCGAAACTCTGGGCGGCTTGCCCGCCTCGGCCTTCGTGCAGGCGAATCCTGCGGGAGCCGCCACGGCGACGACTTCACGAACCACGGCTCAGCCTGCTATCGCTCCGTCTTCGGGTCATGCTTCGTCCAAGCCCGCCAGCGTGCCTCCGCCGGCAACCGTCACCGGCGCCGGAACCACCGACTACATTCCGCTCTGGACCAGCGCCAGCGCGCTGGGTAATTCCCTTCTGTTTCAAACCGGCGGCAATGTCGGCGTCGGCACTACCACGCCCGGAGCAAAGCTCGACTCGGCCGGCACCAACATCACCATCCGCGGCACCTCGTCGGGCACGACCGGAGTCGGGGTGGTCGGCAAAGCCACCAGCACCACCGGCGTGAACTTCGGCGTGAAGGGCGCCACCGCCAGCACCGCCAACGGCAGTGCCGGAGTGAGCGGCGCGGCCACGGGCACAACCGGTCAAGTGGATGGCGTCTATGGTTCGACCAGCAGCACGACTCAGGGCGCGGACGGCGTCAAAGGGATTGCGGGCGCGGCCACCGGCGTGGTCTCTGGAGTCGGAGGCAGTACGAACAGCGCCAGCAATTTTGCCGCAGGTGTGAGCGGCTTAGAGAATGCAGCCACAGGCCAGAACTTCGGAGTGCAGGGCGCGGCCTTCAGTGCGACCAACGGCGCGGCCGGCGTGATCGGTTCCGCAGAGGCCACAACCGGCCAGGTCTACGGCGTCAGCGGAGGAACCAGCAGCACCACCAACGGCGCTGCCGCCGTGAACGGCTACGAGGGCGCAGCTACTGGCCAAGTCTATGGCGTCAGCGGAGGGACTAATAGCGGCGCCGGCGCAGGAGTGAGCGGCTACAACGCGGCAACCGTCGGCGGCATTGGCGTGAGTGGCACCACCGCCGCTACCACAGGGTTCGCCAACGGCGTGCAGGGCACCAGTTCCAGCACCAGCGGAGACGGCGTAAGCGGCACCGCTCTCGCCACCACGGGAAGCGCATTCGGCGTTTACGGCCAGAGCGACAGCGTCAGCGGCAGCGGTGTCAGCGGAAACGCGGTCGCAACTTCCGGCTTCGCCAACGGAGTCTACGGCCAGACCGCGAGCCCCAGCGGAAGTGGCGTCTTCGGCCAGAATAACTCAACCGCCGGCGGATACGGCGTCACCGGCACCACCAACAGCACCGTCACGAACGCCACCGGAGTTTTCGGCTACGAAGGCGCGACCACCGGACAGGTCTACGGCGTCAGCGGCTCAACCAACACTACGACCAGTTACGCCGCCGGCGTCAGCGGCTTTGAAGGGGCTACTACGGGAGACGTCTACGGAGTCCATGGCGGCACGAGCAGCGCCACCGCTGGCGCTTCAGGAGTGAGTGGCGTTGCCAACGCCACCACGGGCGGCGTATATGGCGTGAGCGGCTACACTCCCAGCGTAGCCGGAGTTGGAGTTCTCGGCTCCGCGTACGCCACCACCGGCAACACCACCGGCTCGATGGGTACGACCGTCAGCTCCACCGGGATCGGCGTATTCGGGCTCAGCACCGCGACTACCGGAGGCAAGGGCGTCCAGGCCCAGACCGAGAGTACGTCCGGCGGAGCGGCCGGAGTCTTCGTGGCTCACGGCGGAGCCGGATTGCTGCTCAGCGGATTATCGGGCAGCAGCTTCACCAACGAGTTTTACGTCGACGCCGCCGGCAACGGCTTCTTCGCCGGCAATCTCAACGTAACCGGCAAGCTCACCAAAGGCAGCGGATCGTTCAAGATCGATGATCCGCTCGACCCGGCGAACAAATATCTTTCGCATTCGTTTGTCGAGTCGCCCGACATGATGAATGTCTACAACGGCAATATCACCACCAACAAGCACGGATTCGCCACCGTGATTCTGCCCAACTACTTCGAAGCCCTCAACCGCGATTTCCGCTACCAGCTCACGGTGATCGGCCAGTTCGCCGAGGCTATCGTGGCCCGCAAAATCGCCAACAACCAGTTCCTGATTCGCACCAGCAAGCCCGGCGTGGAGGTTTCCTGGCAGGTGACCGGCATTCGCCACGACGCCTATGCCAACGCCAACCGCATCCCGGTGGAAGAAGTGAAACCGCCGCAAGAGCAGGGACACTATCTACACCCCGATCTTTTCGGCGCGTCGCCCGAGCAGTCGATCGGAGCCGTTTCGTCGAGGTAGTAGAAACAGCAGTCAGAAAAGCAGCCGGCCGCGAGGCGTCGCTCTGTGCGCACTTCGCGGCCGTTCTTCGTTAACTCTGCGGTCAAGAGCTTCTCGCGGTTCTGTACCGACGACCGAGGCCCGACGACCGAGGTCCGACGACCGCCCCGCCCTACCGCTTCACTTCGCTCATCAGCGCCAGCAGATTCTCTTCCGTGTCGTGAAAAAATGTCATCCACAAATCGTGATCCGGCATTTTTGCGATCATGTGCGGCTCATCTTCAAACTTCACGCCGCTCTCTTTCATCCGCGCGTGAGCCGCCTGAATATCGGGCACGGCGAAATAGAGAATAGAGCTGGCATGGTCGAACTCCGGCTTCTCCGGATGGTCGATCATCAGCCGCACTCCGCCGCAGTCGAAAAACGCCAGCCCCGGCGGCGCTTTGAACAGAAGTTTCAATCCCAGAACGTCTTCGTAGAAGGCTGCCGCGCGCGTCACATCGTGGGCGCGAACCTGAATTTGACCCAGCCGCGTAACCCCGACTCCTGCAGTTGCCGTCATCATAAACTTGACCTCCATCCTTCGAGCGGGATAACATCAAATTCGTTAGCATAGCTAACTATATTCCGATGCGAAAGTCAAGCCCCATGCCGCGCGGTTCATTCAACAATCAAAATTCAACAATCAAAACTCCCGAGGGTGCCCCGGAGCCTGCCCTGAGCCTGTCGAAGGGTCTCGCCGTTTCTGCGAGACATGGGAGCTCGGACCCTAACCCCGCGGTCCTCGCCCTCGCCGACCAACTGCACTCCGCCGCCATCCATCTGCTCCGCCGCGTCCGCAAGCAGGACGCCGCTACCGGTGAAGGCCCGGCTCGCCTCTCGGCGCTTTCCGTGCTGGTTTTCGGCGGACCGAAGACGCTCGGCGAACTCGCCGCCGCCGAGCAGGTCAAGCCGCCCACCATGAGCCGCATCGTCGCCGGACTGGCCCGCAGCCGCCTGGTCGAAGTTACGCCTGACGCCCATGATGCCCGCCGTCTGCGCATTCGCGCCACTCCCAAAGGCACCCGCCTGCTGCAGAAAGGACGCCAGCTCCGCATCGCCTACCTCGCCGCGCATCTCGACTCCCTCACGCCCGCCGAACTCGCCAAACTCGGCGAAGCCGTGGAGATCCTGCGCCGAGTACTCGCAGACTGGCGCTGACTTCGGCTTCTCGCGATCGCCGGAAGTGCCGCCAGTGGCCGAACCCGCCCTTGATCCTAAGGTAACGGCTCCCTCGACTGGTGAAGACTCACCCTCCTGCCGAAGATGACCATAGAGGACGCCCGGGCTGGACTCAAAATTCCGGCCTGCGCATACCTCTGCCTTGGGAGGCTCCATGGGTGTAACAGGAACGTGTGTCGCCGGACCAGTCTGGATCCGAACTTCGCCTCGCCGCCTCTCGGCACAGAATCTTTCTCTTCGGCAGTCCTCGTCGGCAGTCCTGGCCGCACCGAGCCCGAGCATTCCCGACGGCGTGCACCTGATTATTTTCCTCTTAATTGCATTTCTCTTATTTGCGTTCGCGCCACGCGCCGGCGCTCAGGGTGAACCGAAAGAAACATCGAAGGACATCGGCGACACCAGCCTCGAAGAACTGGGCCAAATCCAGGTTTATGGCGCTTCGAAGCATCTGCAGAGCACCAGCGATGCGCCCGCTTCGGTGACCGTGATCACGGCCGATGAAATCCAGAAATATGGCTTCCGCACTCTGGCTGACATTCTGGAAAGCGTGCGCGGCTTCTATATCAGCTATGACCGCGATTACAGTTTCGTCGGCGTGCGCGGCTTCGGGCGACTGGGAGACTGGAACAGCCGCGTCCTGGTACTGGTCGACGGACACCGCACCAACAACAACGTCCTGGGCGAGGCCATGGCGGGCACGGAGTTTCTGGTGGATGTGGATTTGATCGATCGCGTGGAAATCATTCGCGGACCCAGTTCCTCTCTCTACGGCGACAATGCCTTTCTCGCCGTCATCAACGTGATTACCCGCAAGGCGCCGCAAATGAAGGGCGTGGAAGTCTCGTTCGCACCCGCCAGTTTCGGCACTTACCAGGGACGCGCCAGTTATGGCGGCCAATACAAAGGCATCGACATGGTGCTCTCCGGCACGTTTTACAACAGCCAGGGAGCGACTCTGTTCTATCCCGAGTTCAACAGCCCCGCTACCAATAACGGAATTACACGCAACACCGACTATGAAAGCTTTCAGCACATCCTGGCCACGATCAGTTATCGCGGATTCACCCTGCAGGGATTATTCAGCGCCCGCAACAAGGGAGTGCCCACCGCATATTTCGGCACCGTGTTCAACGATCCTCGCACCGCGAACCTCGACAATCATCAATATTTCGATCTCAGCTACCACCATTCCGTCGGCGGGAAGTGGGACCTGACGGCTCGAACTGCCTACGATCAGTCCCGCCTGCAAGGGCCGCTCGCGTATTACACGGGCCTGCCTGTCGGCTCAACCACGGTCGACACCTACTCATTCCGCGGAAACTGGTTGGACAATGAGCTGAAACTGAGTCGAACTTTTCTGGAGAAACACACCGCCACGGTCGGCGCCGAGTTCCTCGACAACCTGCGGCAAGACCAGGGAGACTACACCGCCATCGGCAATATCTTTAGCGCAGATCCGGCAAGCTCACGGATCTGGGCTTTGTATGGGCAGGATGAGTTTGCTATCGTTCACAACCTTACCTTGAGCGCCGGCCTGCGCTACGATCACTACTCCAGCTTCGGCGGGACCACGAATCCGCGGCTGGCGCTGGTCTACCATCTCTTCCATCCCACGACGTTGAAAATGCTCTACGGCACCGCCTTTCGCGCTCCCGAACCTTTTGAAGTCGCCCCCGACCTCGGGTCCTTCTACGATGACAATCTTCACCTTAAGCCGGAGAAGATCCGAAGTGCCGAAGCCGTCGCCGAGCAGCAGTTAGGACCGCATTTCACGCTGTCGGGCAGCGTGTTCCGCAACTGGATCAGCAATCTGATCTCGCTGGTCCCCGAAAGCAATGGTCAGCAGATGTATGTCAATTCCGATAAGGCCGATGCGACGGGCGTGGAAATCGAACTCGACGGGCACATGCCCGGCGGTCTTGCAGGCCGGGCAAGCTACAGTTACGTAGACGCCGAGCAGCCCGTAACCCATCAGATTCTCAGCAACTCTCCGCAGCACCTGGGCAAGCTGAACCTGAGCCTTCCTGTCGTGCACCAGCGGCTTGTAGCCAGCCTCGACGCGCAGTACACCAGCTCCATGCAGACTCTGGCTGCGAACAACGTTAGCGGATTCTCGGTTTTCAACGTGACCCTGCTCGGCCACGCTCTGGGCAAGCACCTCGACCTCTCCACCAGCATCTACAACATTTTCGACAAGAAATATTTCGATGCCGGCCGGCCTGAGGACGTCGAGGATCGGATTGAACAAGACGGCAGAACCTTCCGGATCAAACTTACGGGCAGGTTTTGAGGCTCAGGATGTCCTCCCCGGCCAAAAACGCATCGTTCGCCTGCTGGCTGTCCACCAAGGCAGCTCGCGACCTTGGCCTCGCATTTCTGGCGTTTCCGCTTCTCGCATTTCATTTCGCAGCACTGGGGCAGCAGAGCGCGACCCAGAGTGCGACTGAAGATCAGGTCAAGGCAGCCTATCTGTTGAATTTTGCGAAACTCGCGGAATGGCCCCACCAATCTTTGCCCGACAGTTCGTCGCCTCTGGTGATCGGAGTCAGCGGCGCCAGCGAAGACTTTCTGAACGTTCTGAGGGCCGTTGTCTCAGAAAAGATCGTCGGGAGCCACGTCTTGGTGGTCAGGCCGGTTAATTCCCCTGCCGATGCAAAATCGTGTGAGATCGTTTTTTTTCGCGCCTCCGCGGGAAAGCACGCTCACGCCCAGCTCGCAGACCTGCCGCAGGCGGGCGTGCTTTCGGTCGGAGAGGACGATTCTTTCCTGCGGCAAGGCGGCATGATCAATCTCGTCCGCGACCATGGAAGTGTCCGTTTTGAGGTGAATGCTGATGCGCTCGACCGCTCGGCGATCCATTTCAGCGCGAAAATTCTGGCCTTGGCCAAAGGAGGATATGAGTCCACCCAGTCGGCCACCTCAACTGCGCCGGTTGGAACCTCGCGGCCCATCGACCGCAGTGTTCCTCCTGAGTACCCCGAGCTTGCCCGAAACATGAACCTGAAAGGGACCGCGCAGGTTGAGGCCGTGGTGCGGCCCGATGGCACGGTCAAGGACGTAAGAATCCTCGGCGGCCACCCCCTGCTTGCCGATGCCCTCGCCCGCGCGGTGAAGCAGTGGAGGTACCAGCCCGCTGCCAAGCAGACGACGGAGTTAGTGAAGTTCACTTTCGATCCACAGTGACTCCGGGACACCTACGCCGTGGATGCGCACCCGCATACCTCCCAAAATCCCCGTTCCCGGCCCCCCGCATTTGCCCACTAGCGCGAATTGTTAAATCGGTTTAATATTCCCGCCGATATCTCACTGCGTCGTCACGGCGCGTCCTAATTTCGCTGCGACCAAGGGGGCACGATGAATTCATCTGCTTCGAAACTTCAGTTCATTCTTCGGCAGTTCACTGGTCATCAATTCACTCGTCGTCAGTTCCATCGTCAACGGCTTTCAGCCTGCGCGCTGCTGCTGGCGACATTGATTGCAGCGCCTGCCGTGCTGTTGGCGCAGAGCTATTTCGGCACGGTCAGCGGCCTGCTGACCGATTCCTCCGGAGCCGTTGTCCAGGGGGCACAGGTCGTGCTCACGGACCAGCAGAAAGGATTCACCTTTCACGCCACCTCCGAAAGCAGCGGACGCTACCTGTTCCGCGCCATCCCGCCGGGGATGTACTCGGTCTCGGTTGAATCCAAGGGCTTCGAGAAGGCGATCAAACCCAATGTCCGGGTCGACGTCAACGAGAACGCAACTGCGGACGTGAGCCTTCGCGTCGCCAGCGCGACTCAAACCGTCGTCGTCGAGGGCCAAGCGGAGAACCTGCAAACCGAAGACGCCGTGACCGGCCAGGTCATCAATCGCAAGTTTATTAATGACCTGCCGTTGATCAGCCGCGATGTAACCGACCTCACTTATCTGGCGCCGGGTGTCGGCGACATGAGCGACTCGAACCACGCCGGCGATACCGGCGGCACGAACTTTGTTTCCAATGGCAGCCGCGGCGCCTCGGCGGACATTCTGACCGATGGCGCCTCCGTCACCAACTCCGAGCCCAACGGCGGGATTACGCAGGCCACTTATATTCCCTCCCCGGAAGCGGTGGAAGAGTTCAAAGTGGAACAGTCGAACTTCAGCGCCGAATACGGATTCTCCGGCGCGTCCGTGGTCAACGTGATCACGCGCTCAGGCAGCAACAAGTTCCACGGCAGCGTCTACGACTTCGTGCGCGACCAGATCACCGACGCCAACAACTGGTTCAATGACCACTACGGCATTCCCATCGCGCCGCTGCGCCGCAACAACTACGGCGCCACTATCGGCGGACCGATCGTCAAGAACAAGGCTTTCTTCTTTTTCGACTACGATGGATATCGCGACACCACGATGAGCACGGCCCAAGCCGGCGTTCCCAGCATGAACATGCGCGCCGGCGATTTCGGCGAGGTGTGCACCTCCCAAAACGGTACGTTCAATAACGCGGGCCTGTGCAGCGTCTCGGGTGGGCAGATTTGGGACCCCTACAGCGGCAAATATAGCAACACCGTGGGTGGCGCGATTCGCAGTACCTTCATTCCCTTCAACAATATTGCCAAGTACACCAGCAAGGGCAGTCCGTACCTGCCGGCCAATCTCGAACCTGGGCCCGGCCCCGGCAACCTGATCGATCCCATCGCTCAGAAGATGATGAACCTGTTTCCCAAGCCGAATATCAATAACGGTATTCTCGACAACTGGGCAGGCTCGGGACCGAACCACAACTTCAACGATAAGTTCGACATTCGGGTCGACTATCGCTTCAACGAAAAGAATCTGGCCAGCGTAAAGTACTCGCAACAGTGGAGCCACAGTATCGGCTTCAACTGTTTCCAGAACTTTACCGACCCCTGCGCGGGTGGGCCGAACCGCAACACCGCTCACTTGTTCGCCATCAACGAGACTTACACCATCACGCCCACTTTACTGCTCAACACCACGCTCGGATTTACCCGCGGCGCGGAGCACATCGACGCCTATAACCCGCAGGGCGTTCCCGATCCGCTCAGCAAGCTCGGCTTCCCGTCGTATCTGGGGTCGAACGGATTTCAAGGCGTGCCGGCGATGTTTATCAGCGAGTATCTGTCGGCTGGATATACCAGCATGGGTGACGACCCTTACGGCAATTACCGGCTGGGCCAGGACACCGGCCAGTTCACCGTCAGCGTCGATAAAGTGCACGGTCCCCACGAACTGAAGTTCGGCTTCGAGGGGCGTCTGCACCAGATGAACTATATCCAGACCAACGCTCCGGTCGGCATCTTCAACTTCGACCAGAACGAAACCTCCATGGGCCCCAACGACTTTTCCAAGTATGGCGGCGACCCCATGGCCAGTTTTCTGATCGGCCAGGCCAGCGGCGGGTACTACGAGATTCAGTTTCGTCCCGCCACAGAAAACTACCAGTACGCCATCTTCGCCCAGGACAACTGGAAAACGACTTCCAAATTGACCCTGAACCTGGGCTTGCGTTACGACGTCACCTTGCCCCGTACCGATCGCTTTAACCATCAAAACTGGTTCGATCCCACCGCGGTGTCGCCGCTCAAGGTGCCGGGACTTCCCGCCCTGCACGGGGGCGAAGTTTTCGCCAGTCCCAACCAGCGTACGAATTACATCACCGACTGGAGCAACATCCAGCCGCGCTTCGGCTTCGCTTACCAGTTCGCTCCCAAGATGGTGGTCCGCGGCGGCTACGGCATTTATTACGGACAGTCCCGGTCCGGAGCCAGCGGCGTTGTGCCCTATGGCAGCCAGGGTTTCAACGAGTACACCAACATGATTACCAGCTACCAGAATCTGGGCTCAACTCCCTACCTGCACCTGGACAATCCATATCCCAATGGATTGAATCAGCCCGCCGGGAATACGCTGGGCCTGCTCAATGACATCGGGTACGGCGCCAACGGGCCCCTGCGCACCGGCGCCGCCAATCTGACGCCTTACGAGCAAAGCTGGAGTTTCGGCATCGAGCGCGAATTACCCTCGAATCTGGTGGTCACAGCGCAATACGTCGGGAAGAAAGGAACCCATCTTGGCTTCAGCGGCGACAACCAGTTGGATATTCTCGGGCCGCAAATCGAGAGCTACACGCCCACGCAGGACGGCAACCTGTTGAACTACGTGAACAATCCGTTCTCCTCGCAGAATGGCGGGCCCATCAGCGACCCCAACAGCACCATGTCGAGCGCGCAGGTTCAACAGTTTCAATTAAATCTTCCTTACCCGCAGTTCACCAGTGTTTCCACCGATGTTGCCATGGTCGCGAATTCTACCTACCATGCTCTGCAACTCAGCGCGGAAAAGCGTTATTCCAACGGATTGCAGCTTCTGGCAAACTTCACCTGGTCCAAGTCGATCGACGACGCCTCGGTCCCCGATGACAACGTAACCTGGATAGGCAGCAGCACCAGCATTCAGGACCCTAATAAACCGTGGTTGGAGCGCAGCCTCTCCACTTTTGACATTCCGTGGATCGTGCAATTCGCCTATACCTACGACCTGCCGTTCGGGCGCCATCGCGCATTCCTGAGCAACATGCCACGCCTGTTGGAAGCGGTTGTGGGCGGTTGGAAGACCAACGGCGTCTGGCGCATGACCGATGGCCGCCCGCTGCAATTGACTGTGGCCGATGGATTTCCACCGCCGACCTATGGCACCTATGGATACATCGTGCGGCCGAACATTGTGGGCACGCCCAGACGCAGGCATGGGGCCGATGGGCTCAACGATTATTTTGTGAACGACAATGTTTTCCAGCGGCCGCCGAATTTCGCCATCGGCGACGCTCCACGCACGATTGGAGGTGTTCGCGGACCGACGTCGTTCAACGCGGACTTGTCGATCGCCAAACAGTTCTTCGTGCACGAAGACATGAACATTGAGGTCCGCCTCGAAGCCGAGAATGCCTTCAATCATCCCGTGTTCGGCACGCCCGACACGAGTCTGGACGATGGCAGCTTCGGCCAGACCTTCTACCAGGCGAACGGTCCCCGGCAGGTGCAGCTGGCCATAAAATTCAACTTCTAACCGACTCATGGAGCCCCGGACGCATTCGTCCGGGGAGCCGTGAGAAAAATTCATAAGAAAAACCGGACGGACGAATGCGTCCGTCGCTCCACTTGCTGTTCTGATCCGGGAAATTCTGTGCATTTTTCTTCGCGCATTCGCCCTCATCTGCATCACCCATGCCAGAATTCGCGGATGCAATTCTATCGGCGACACTTGCCGCACATGCAGCGTGACTGCACGCCGCATTTCATCACGTTCTGCACCAAGCTTCGCCGGACATTGCCCGGCTGGGCGCGCGACGCCGTTCTCGAGTGTTGCCTGTACGACCACGAGCGCCGGTATCGCATTCGCGTGGCGCTCGTCATGCCAGACCATGTCCATGTGATCCTGACGCCACGAGTCGACGAGGCCAGAGACGCAATCGTTTCTCTGGTGGAGATCATGAAAGCGATCAAGGGAGCGTCGGCGCGCGAAATTAATCGCCAGTCCGGAGACCATGGCGCAGTCTGGCAGGAGGAGTCGTTCGACCGCGTCGTTCGCTCCTCGGAAAGTCTGGACGCCAAGGTTGCCTACATTCTGGAAAACCCAGTGCGACGGGGGCTGGTCACGGACTGGCGCCAATACAAGTGGATCTGGCAGCCATCGGAAGAAAATCCCTACGCCTTGCCCGTGGAGCCCCGGACGCATTCGTCCGGGGAGCAGTGAGAAAAACATTCATGAGAAAAACCGGACGGACGAATACGTCCGTCGCTCCATGAGCTACGTCCGTCGCTCCACGAGACGTGTTCGTTTTTCGTAACAAATTCCTTCGCTCTTGACCGGGTCTCATTTCGCGATCTAATATTCGCTCAACCTCTTCCCTCTGCGGTGCCCGCTCGCCAAAGGCAGATCTGTGAGCGGCCCATTACTTATTTTCGAAATTCTGCCATCTCGTTAAAGGAGGCCTTTCCATGGCCGTCAAGAAACTTGATCCTGCGCTGCCCGATTCGCGCAAGGCCGTCGCCATGCGCAACGATCCCACCCGCGTCGATCCGAGGAAACTGAAACTGGGCAAGGGCGCGGCCCGGCACGATCCGCGCACCCTGCTGCTCGCCTCCTACATCACGCCGGCGCTGCCCGCGCCGCCTGCGACTTGCGATCTCACGGCGAAAGTCGGTTCCTCGTGGGGCATGATGGATAACGACCAGATCGGCGATTGCACCTGCGCCGCTGCCGGCCACCTCATCATGGAGTGGACCGCCAACGCCGGAAAGAAAATGATCACGCCCACCGACCAGCAGATCGTCGCCGCTTACTCGGCCATCACCGGCTACAACCCGGTCACTGGCGCCAACGACAACGGCGCCAACGAAGTCGACGTGCTGAACTACTGGCGGCAGACCGGCATCGCGAAAGATAAGATCGGTGCTTACGTTGCCCTCGAACCCGCCAACCACAACCACATCATGGATTCGGTTTTCATCTTCGAGGGCTGTTATATCGGGCTGCAGTTGCCCATCAGCGCGCAAGCGCAGACGCAGAATCACCAGCCCTGGTCCGTGCCGCCCGGAGGTCCGACCGGCGATGGCAAGCCCGGTTCCTGGGGAGGCCATGCCGTCCCCGTGGTCGCCTATGACGTGCGCGGTGTGACGGTGGTGACCTGGGGCGCGCTGCAAATCATGACCTGGTCGTTCTGGGAAGCGTACTGCGATGAAGCCTACGCCATCCTCAGCGCGGACTACATCAACGGACAGAAGCAAGCGCCGCAGGGTTTCAGCATGCAACAGTTGCAGGCCGATCTGGCGGATTTGAAGTGAGGGAAGGTGCGTGCCTTATCGCGACTCTATGAGCCCCTTCGCGATTCATGGAGCCCCGGACGCATTCGTCCGGGGAGCGGTTGAGAAAAATCGGAAAGAAAAACCGGTAGGAAAAACCGGAAAGAAAAACCGGGCGGACGAATGCGTCCGCTGCTCCACGAGGCAATTGCGGATCCCGCTGAACTGCTACGGCCCTCCGGGGCCGTAAACAGAAAGGAAACTCATGGGCGCTTTCACGATCGCATTCGACACCACGATTGTGGGAGCGCTCGCTCTGCCCTGGGTGCTGCTGCTGCTCCACCTGTTCCTTTTCGAAGATGAGGATGGTCTGCTGGCCCGGCTGCAGAAGCAGAACTGGGGAAACAATCAAGGGCTGGCGGCCGTAGCGGGAGTTCTTCTGTTCGCCATGTCCTACACACTGGGCTCGGCCGTATCGCGGATTGCGCAGGATTTTTTTAATGACGATGACCTGCGCATTCCCAGGTTGTTGCGCATGGCCATGACCGAAGACCGCATCATTGCCAGCGTCTACTGCGATACAGACCACAATTTGTTGTCTGCGGCGGGCAATCCGCTGCTGGCGGCCAAGATCGACCGGTTCCAATGCCTCAAGTCGAACTGCTCCAAGCCAGATCAGCCAGGCGCGCCGTCGAATGCGTCCCGCGGTTCGGCGGAGAGCAACGTTTCGCCTCTGGGCCCGGCAGAGGGCCTCTGCCAGCGGATCATGAGCGGGAGCGGGCGCTACCTCTACGACGAAAATCGCGGCAAGGAAAGCCAGCTAATCAAAGCAGCAAGAGATATCTTCGGTTTGCAGGAAAACTGGCTCCTGCTCAAGGGCGAGGATGACACGCTGCGCCTCCGCCAGCTGCACGACCAGATCATGGTCCTGCGGGGCACGACGTTCAATGGCCTGCTCGCGCTTACGTTCTGTTTGTTCGCCTGGGGCGCAAGGCTGCGGCGCGAGAAACCCCGTTCCGTCTGGCGTTGGCTGCTCGCGCTGATTCCTGCCGCATTGCTGTTCCTGGCGGCGGATGCTTTCTATCATCACGTCCAGGAACGGTCTCTCGGTGAGCCCCCGTATATGGAATTCAGCCTGTTCGTCCTCGGCTTTGTGGGGGCGCTGTTGTTGTGGTTCCCGCGGTCGCTGTCGGCTGGGACCGCCAAGAAGGACTGGATTGCGAGATGGGATTGGGTGTTGAGCCTGGTTTTTGCTGTCCTGCTCGTCGCGGGCGTTTTGGGATGGTGGTCGACGGAGGTGCTCTACGCCCAGCAGGTAATCTATTCTTACGGATCGCAGTCAATCGACGCGCAGCCTGCACCTGCCTCGCAAAAGTAACTGGCTGTCATCCTGGGGACCGCGTTGCTTGCGGGCCGAAGCCTCTATGCTTCGCCGCCGCAGCGACGGTGCCGGCAAAGTGCGCAGGTCCTCGCTTTCCTCAGGATGACAGAGCTATTCCGCATGCCAGTCGGTAATTCCGGCTTAGACTTCCATCCCCACATGGCAGATGCGGCCGACCAGGTAGTCGGTGGGGCGCTTGGCTTCCGCGATATCTACAACTTCGAGGGGGGAAGACTGGTTTTGCGCGCGCAAGATTAAATGATTTCCGGCCACTTCAACATACTTTACCGCGCAAGTATCGTTTTTCAGAACAGCGTACAGATTGAATTCGCCCTTGCGATAGGGCGTAAGTGCGTTGTAATGGCGGTCAATCAACAACACGGCGCCGGGCATGAGCCGGGGATACATGGAGATCGCGTCACGGGCGTCGACTTTGATGAGCACGAAACGCAGCCAGCCGGAACGGTCGCCTTCGGTTTCCGGCTTCAGCTTGCGCAGGAAGCTCTTTTTGAACTTGAGGATGTCTTTGACATGCACGCTCGCGACGAGGGGATGGGTGGCTGCAATGGAAGCGTCGGTGAGCAGAACGTTTTCAAATTCGTCGCTGCTGGGAGGCAGGATGGTGGCGCGCTTGCTTACCTCGGCGGGATCGAGCAGGTCGAGGACGGAAAGGTGCTGGACGGAGAGGACTTTGTCCATGCCTTCGAGGCTGAGGCCGCGCTTCTTGTTGAGGAAATTGGAGATGTGGGCCTGGCGGAATCCGGTCTGCTGGGCGAGCCGGAGACCGGTGAGTTCGCCGGTTTCGATACGGTCCCGAAGGATCTTGCGAAGATTTTCTTGCAGGACTTTGAACTTCATGGCGGGAGTATAGCACTGGGTTTCGCAGCCTTTCGGATGGGCTTTGGCGATTTACGGGAAAAGCTTTTGACCGCGAAGGTCGCGAAGAAAGACTTGGGGTGGGGGATGGAAACGCCGCCCAAGATTTCCACAGGTGAGATTGGTCTGTACAACCTTGACTGAGAAAATTCACAGCGCTAGGATCGCCCCATCGTACGGGCGACTATGCTCCAGGGAAAAAAATGACGGGAAACTCAGACAACTCGAGTGAAGAAAAGAATTTTGGCGAGTTCCGAAGGAAAGTGCGGTCGGCTGAGGTGCTCTCGGCTTCCATAGAGCGGCTGTTGCTGTCGCTTCGCTTCACAGGACGGGTGAGCGTGGTGATGCAGAACGGACGTGTGCTCAAATCGGGCTATGAAGAAGGCTATTTCAGGCAGGCGGCGAAAGGTGCGGGCGCCGACGATTGAGATCACGCAGAAACTGTAGAAGCGAAGGGAGCTTAGGGCAAACAGGGACAGCGACGCGATCCAGAAGCACTCCTCACAACTAAATAGCTGAGGCAGGCCATCGTAAGAGAAACGAGCCCTGCGTTGGTTTCCGCGAAGCGCGGAAATCGGCGTAGGGCTTTTTTTCCTCCGGGCGGGCTTCAGCGCTGGGAAACCTCACAGGTCTCGATAACGAGGTTTCGACAATCAGGTTTCGACAACCAGGTTTCGACAACCAGGAATTCTCTTCCATCTGGGAAGAAACGAATTCAGGACACACGAATTTAGAAAGACACGGGAGACGTCATGAAAAACGATGCCAAGAAGCAAGGGATGCGGATGGAGTTGAAATATTGCGAGCACTGCGGTGGTTTGTGGGTACGGGAGAGCGGCGCAGGAGTGGTCTATTGCGAGAACTGCCTGCCCAAGGTCGCCGACCTGCCTGAACCGAGAATCAAGCACACGCGCATAAACCTTCCCGTACGCGAGCGGACGGCAATCGAAGAGGTTGCCATCGGCATGGGCGACAACGACAAAATGGATTTTGAAGCGGCGGGAGGTGTGGCATGAACCACGCGATTGCATGGATTGCAGCCGAAGCGGATCCGGGGCCGCAAGCTGATTTGCGGCCTGGACCGGATCCAGAAGCGAACTCAGACGCCGTTTCTGTTCCGCGCAAGCCGCCCGGGAGGGCGGGGGATCCGCGCGGGAATGCTGCGGCGGCGCAACTTCCGCGGCATACATTCCCCAGCCTGCCAATGACGGCGCGGGATGAAGCACCCACGCCTCCGCAGGCTGATGGCGTTCGACGCGGTGAGCTTCATGCCGGTGACGTTTGGTCGAGCGAAATTCAGTCGGGGGAAATTCAGACCGGGGAGCTTCAGCCTGGCGAGCTTCATCTGGACGAGCCTCACTCTGGCGACTCGAGCTGTGGTCTCGAGCCTGTCCTTTCCGAGAGCGAAGAACGGGAGCGACGGGTTTACCGGGGCAGGACGGTGGCGATGCTGCGGCGCTACATGCGGTATTCGCTGGAGACAGGGAGGTTGCCGTCGATCCTGGGAAGAGAATTTTTTCGCGCGAAGGTGACCTCGTACACGGTCGTGACGTTTGAAGATCGCGTTATCTTCGTGCACGACATGGAGATATGCCTGCGACGGCTGGATGAGTTTTCGCGGCAGCTGATTGCGCGGCACATTTTGCAGGAGCATGACCGCGAGAATACGGCGCGGCTGCTGGGCTGCAACGAGAAAACGGTGCGGCGGCTGGTTCCGATGGTGCTCGACCAGTTGAGCGACATCCTGATGGAATCGGGACTGATGGAGGGTCTCGGCTCGAAGTCGAAAAAATCTTGTCAAGGGGGTAAAAACGATCAAATCCCGCTAAGTGATTGTGAAGAAGGCGAAAATAAATTTTAAAAAATGTCCAGATTACCCTGTGCGATTTGATATTCTGAACATAGAGAGTAAGAAAAAAGAAAACACTCAGACGAAGGCGCGCCGAAAAGGCGCGCCTTCCGTTTTTGGGCGAGTGACGAGGGCCATCGGCAAAACAGCTGATGGCTTTTTTTGTTGACGGGCGGGTCAGGCCGGCGAGGGTTGGGATCGCGGTGAGAACTCCTGGACCGGCCGGCGGTGGTGCATACGGGTACGGGGTCCTTCGACTGCGCGGCGCGATTCGCTCTTGCGAATCGTCCCGCTTCGCTCAGGATGACAGGGCGTTTTCGAGGGAAGCGGGCAAATCCAAGGGGAAGCCGAGTGTTGGGGCGATGACGAAGAAAAAAACGAAGGGCAAGGCAGCGAAAAAAACCGGCAAGGCGGCGAAGAAGGCCGCGAAGAAGAGAGCACCACGCAGTAGAAACACAAAGGGGAAGAAGTCGGATCCGGAGCAGGTTCGCCAGGACATTGCGGGGATGGTGAAGTCGGGCGCACGAGGAATTACGAAAGCGGTGATGGCTCGGGCGACGAACGGGTGCCTGGCGCGAACGAAATATCTGTTCGAGATGGCGGGGATTTATCCGGCGGCGACCGATGGGACGCAGGCTACGCAAGATGAAGACTGCCTGGCGAAGACACTGCTGGACCGGCTGACTCCTCCGCGGGCGGAACAGAAGGGCGCGGAGAGCGAAACCGGATCGGGGAGTGCGGGTGAGGATGAGGACGAAGCGGAAGAGACGGACGGAGAGGCGGGTGCGGAGCCGGAAGTGAAGGCGGGGGACGGCGAGAGTGAAGGGTGTGGGGAGTAGGCGGGGAGATCTGGCCGAGCTTTGCTCGGCTGGACGGGCGAATGCGCCCGTCCCTCCACGCGCACACACGGCTCCCGTAGAATGAATGCGAACGGGGATCTCCATTTTTTTCGTGCCTCGCGGTAAAGAGGCGGGATGCCCGGGCGGGGATTTGAAAGCGGGAGTAAACGGACAGGAACCGCCGTCCCGCGGACGCCGCCGCAGGCGGAGGGGAATGGACATCACCTGGTTGACCGATCGGATCGCGATTGGAGGCGGAATTTGGACCTCGGAAAACATGGCGAACGTGGCGCGGGAGGGAATCACGCACATCGTGGACATGCAGATCGAGTTCGACGACACGCCGCTGGCGGCGGATTATGGGATCACAGTGTTGTGGAATCCGACGGACGACGATTTTGAGCCGAAGCCGGCACAATTGCTGCGGAGGGGCGTCGAGTTTGTGGAGGCGGCGCTGGGCGAGGCGGACACGAAGATATTCATTCACTGCGCGGCGGGAGTGCACCGGGCTCCGATGATGGCGCTGGCGGTGCTGGGATCGATGGGATGGGATTTGAAGGATGCGATGCGGCTGATTGAGACGCGGCGTCCGGTAGCGGATTTTGCGGATGTTTATGTGCGGAGCGTGGAGAAGTTTTTGAACGGGGTGGGTTAGGGCGAGGACAGGTGGAAGGAAAAGCTTGCCGAGCTTTGCTCGGCTGGACGGGCGAATGCGCCCGTCCCCACATAAGCAGTGGTGGGTCAGACAACAAGAGGAGAGAGAACATGCGTTACACAGGCCGCCGCCCGACCGGGCGGCTTTGTTGTTGGGCGGTCGTGGCGATCGCTTGCGCGGTGGGACTTTTCGGCGGGGAGGCGGTGGCCGCGGGTGCGGCGCCTGATCCGCAGAGTGGACCGGCGACGACGACGGTGACGGACACGGTGTACAACGCCGATGGAAGCGCGGCGCAGGGGAACCTGATCCTCACGTGGCCGGCGTTTACTACCGCGGGCGGAACGCAGGTCGCGGGGGGCACTACGAATACGGCGCTGGCTACGAATGGAACGTTCAGCGTGAATCTGGTGCCGAATGCGGGCGCGGCGCCGGCGGGAGTGTATTACACGGTGGTCTACCAGATTGGGCCGGGAGCGGTGAGAACTGAGTATTGGGTGGTGCCGACGACTTCTCCGGCAAACCTGGCGGCGGTGCGGACGACGCCAGGGTCGGGCGTGGCGGGACAGCCGGTTTCGATGCAGTACGTGAATTCGGAGCTGGCGACGAAAGCGAATGACAGCGCGGTGGTGCACCTGGGAGGAACGGAGACGATCAGCGGGGTGAAGACGTTTGCGGCTGCTCCGAACGTGCCGGCGCCGGTCAACTCGGGCGACGTGGCGAACAAGGCGTACGTGGACAACTCCGTGACGAATGTGGGATCGGGAAGTTTTCTTGCGACCGCGGGCGGAACCATGACGGGGCCGATTACGCTGCCGGGAAATCCGGCGTCGGCGCTGCAGGCGACTCCGAAACAATATGTGGATACGGGGATGGCGGCGAAGGCGGACCTGGTGACCGGGCTGGTTCCGGTGAGCGAATTGGGGACGGGATCGGCGACCTCGGCGGATTGCCTGTTGGGAAATGGGACGTGGGCGCTGTGCGGGACAGGGACGGGAAATTTGTCGACGGCGCCGACGGCGAGCCAGACGATCGCGCAACCGGACGGAACACAGTTCGCGACGAACAATCTGGCGAATATCCGGTATGTGACGTCGAGCTGGAACTGGTCGCAGACACCGTCGGACAATCTGGCGACTCCGGGGGCGGTGACGATTCATTTGAATCCGTGCCCGCTGGGAATCGATACCGCATCGGGCACGAATTACTACATCTACAAGGTGTACATCGCGGCGAAGGGGACGCCGGAAGCGGTCACGGTGACGGGCGGGAGCTGCACTCCGGGGGCGAGCAGCGGAACGATTACGGTGACGACTGCGTACGCACATGCGGCGGGATATACGGTGGGATCGGCGACGGGGGGAATTCAGGAAGCATGGAACGATGCGTGGGTGAATGACACGGGAGCGCCGCCGAATGCGAATTCGCTGGCGGGGCCGTACGTAAAATTGTCGGCCGACACTTCTTACAACGTGTACGCGTCGGTCTATCTGCGCGGGCGCGGTGGCGTCCTGGATGGGGCAGGGGCTCTGCTGGTTTGCTCGACCCGGGACCGCTGCATTTATATCGGGACGACGCAGGGAGTTGCGGCGGTGAATGATCACAAGATCTACAACCTGACGGGAACGTCGACGGTGAATGTGGACGGAGTGCAGGTTTCGAGCGTTGCGGCGAGCAGCGGAATTTATACAGTGACGACGGCGAGCAGCCATCCGTTTGTAGTGGGGGACACGGTGGATTGCGAATATCACTCGCAGACCGCGGACCAGCACTGGAGTTCGGTGGTGCTGAGTGTTCCGAACCTGACCACGTTCACGGTGAGTCTGGGCCATGCGACATTCGCGGCGGGCACATCGACGTTCGGATTCTGCAATGTGCTGAACACGTTTATCGAGGACAATTCCGATCACGTGGCGTTGCAGGACATCAATCTTTTTCAGACCGCGGCGGGACCGGGATACTTCACGTATGGGATTGTCAACGACAACGACCAGCAGTTCATCGTGGAGCGGGCGGCGAACCGATCGAGTTTAGTTTTGAATGCGACGGCGAACTGGCCGATCGGCGCATTTTTCTACCAGCGCGACGATCAATCGAACGCGGGGATCACCTATGTGCACGACACGGAAATCACGGGAGTAAACTGCGCGACCGGCGGGGGGAACGGGATGGTGGTGACCGATACGGTGTGCCAGGGATTCCCGACCTACGGCATCCGCTATTTTGGCGGGCTGCAGCCGATTACGTTGCAGAACATTTATGAGGAGTCGACGGGGGGAGCGGCGAATCCGCTGTACGGATATGCGGCGGAGGATGGATTTCTGCTGCAGGGAGGAACGGGAAACAAGATTCTGGGGACGTTTCCGGTGAGCGGGTACGAGCCCGGGTTTGCGACGGGCGGAGGGGGAGCGGCAGAGCGGACATATTTTGTGGTGCCGCGGAGTTCGACGCTCGGATACGGGCCGGTGTTGTTCATCGGGTGGGCGGAGCCGGTGAACGGAATCGTGAGTGTTCCGCTGGAGTGGCCATCGGTCGCGTTGCAGAACAACACGGGACAAAGCGTGGGGACGCTGACTTGGGACGTGCTGGTGACGACTGGGACAACCGCCACGCCACCGTGGGGATCGGGGATGTATGCGATCGCGACGAATATTTCGGGATCGTGTGGGACGAACGGGATGTGCTCATTCACGGACACGCAGGCGGCGCCGACGGCGTACACGGTGGCGGGGCAACAGTTCCAGCCGATGTTCTGGTTCTGGCCGGTGAACCTGGCGATCAACGGAACGACAGTATTGGTGGAGCAGATTGGAGCCGATCCTTCAGCGGTAGCGTCGCAAGGCACGGAGGGAGTGTCGATCGTGGCGCAGCAGTGCAAGTCGGAGGGCGTGAGCAGGAGGCGAAGTCCGATCTGGATCAGTTGCCTGACCAGCGAGTCGAGCGGAGGGGCGGGGACGATCGCGACCGTACTGCAGCAAGAGGACGCGGGCAACAACGGGCCGGCGGTGGACAGCAAAGGGCGGCTGAATTTTGGGAAGACGATCGCTACGCCGAACGATTTGATTACGCTGCAGGATTCGAACGTCGGGAAGACGCTGGCGACAGCGGGAGGACGTCCGTCGAACGATGCGGGAGATATGGCGATCGGAGTGGATCAGACGGGCGGACTGGCGCAGCGGGCAGGGACCTCGGTTTCGGAGTACATCAATGCGGTGCCGACGGGGACGAACTGGCTGGAACGGCTGACGGGAACGCAGAAATCGTTTCAGGTGCCGGTGACGACGACGGGCGGAATTACGGCGGCGAGCATCGGTCCGTATTCGGGTACGTCGGCGCCGCTGTGCATTGTGGATGGCGTGAACAACCCGACGATAGCGGCGTGCGAGACCTATCTGGGGAATCTGGGGTTTGCGAGTTCAGGAACGATCTGGAGCTTTGTGCCAGAGGATTTCACGACGGATCCGTTTGTGAATTTTCATGGGACGATCGTGCTGGGTCATCAGACGGGAACGGGCGACACGTGCGCGACGTCGGCGCCGTTCAATTGTTATATGACGGAAGTTCCGCTGACGCTGCCGACGCATTTGACGCTAATGGGGCAGCAGAATCCTTCGCGATCGCAGGGATCGTTTAATCAGGGGACGATTATCAGCTTTGGAAATTCGTATCCGGCGCCACTGGGTGTACCGGCGAACGCGACGTATTGGACGGGGACGGGCAATCACACGCCAGACTTCAGCTGCATTGGGACGGGAGGGTCGCTCACGAACGGGACTTATTACGTGCAGCTTTGGGAGGCCCTGGACCGGACGGGAGGGACGGGCGGAGCGAACAAGACTCCGGGGTATTCGGCGGCGACGGCAGAAATCGCGGTGACCTGCGGGAACGGAACGAGCACGCAGAGTATTCAATTTCACGCGCCGACGGCGGCGGGATCGGGTGCGTTTGCGGCGAAGGATTTCTTCGCGGGAACTGCGACCGTGCCATCCATTAACGGAGCAGGACAGGAACAATCGAATCTGGTGGGAACGCAGTGGGCGTGTCCGGGAGCGGCGGGAAGTCTGGATTCGACTTTTGGGTGCGCGATCACGGCGGGGATGGCGACGATAAAAGTGGTGCCGGCAGTGAGTGCGACAAGCGGAAATCCTCCGCCGCTGGTGGATTTGAGCACATGCCTCATCGCGCTTGGGAGCGGAGCGCCGGGAGTGTCGGCGAATTCGTTCGGAGTGAAGCTGCAACACCTGACGCTGTCGGGGATGGGAGGAGGAACCAATACGACGACGCCGAGCGCGAACGAACCGTCGTGCAGCGTGCTGGGCTGGACAGCCCAGGAACAGAGCGGGCCGGAGGATATCACGTGGACGGGGCCGTGGATCAACACGGCGTTCTACTCCGGGTACAAGAGCGGGAACAGCTACGCCAGCCATCTTCATATGCCGTCGAACGAAGGGCCGGGGCAGAGCGGGCTGACGTTTTATCCGATCATTGTGGACGGGCGCGGGCTGGGGAATGGAGGCATCCGAACGCTGGAAGATTCAACGATCGCGATGCGATGCAGCGGGTGTACGCAACAGCCGACGGAGCCATATTCGGTGTGGATGACAGGGAACGCCGTGGGACTGCATGCGCATGGGATCCACGTGGAAAACGATGTGGGCGGCGACGGATTTTTTGTGGACGACCTGGCATCGCTGGACATTTCGGGGGTGACGGGATTCGCGGATGTGAATCATTACCTGGCGCATTTCAGCGCGACGGCTGATCCGTCTTGCGCGACGGAGACCAAGGTGGGCAAGAACGGCGGCGTGGCCGACGATGCGACGGGATACACGAATACGGGATTCAACTCGACGGCGTTCCGTTATTGCACGCTGGAGGCGAGCGGCGCGCACTCGCTCTCGATGGGATACGAGAGCACGACGCAGACGGCGGGGCAGAGCACGGGCATTCCCTATAAGGTGGTGGCACTGAATACGAGCGGAAGCGTGGTGGTGAATAACGCGGCCAGCAATAACGCGCTGGGAATTGCGGTGGGAGGATTGACTTCGGGCAGCGCGGTGGAAGTGGCGACGCTGGGAAGCACGTTTTGCATTCCGGACAATGCGACGACGATCAACGACTTGGCCGGGGTGAGCACGGTGACGGGCGGAAGCTGCACGGACCTGGGACAGAGTGATGAGACACAGGTGGCGGTGGGCACGCAGATTCTGGGGCGGTTCAAAACGGCGGCGAGCGCGGGCGCGAATGCCGGCATTCAACTGTTTGGGCCGGGGCATTATGGGGCCAACGCGATTGCCGGGAGCAACATTTCGGCGGTGGGTGGAACGTTCAGCGGGAACGTAACCATCAATGGACAACTGCTGGTGGCGGGGCCGTGGTCGGTGAGTTCGCCGATTCCGGGGACGGCGATGGCGGCGGCCGCGACAGGAACTTCGGCGCTGGGAATTTCGAATGATGGGAATTTTTATATTTCGGCTAGCGGTGGGACTCCGCAGAAAGTGGCGACCAGCGCGACGAGTTCGTATTTTACGAATCTGAGCCAGGAAGACAACTACGATGTGGGTCAGTACGTCGCAGGCGAGACGACGACGAATCCGCAGGCGTTGCATGTGTATTCGAGCTATACCAATTCGTCGACCTGGCAGCGGACTTCGCTGGGATATGACGGCACGGATAATTTAGCGGTGCTGCGCAGCGAGAACTCGAGTTCGGGATCAGCGCCGGGGCTGGGCTTCTGGATTGGATCGAGTGTGCGGTGGGCCATAGACTCGACGAGCACGCTGAAGCCGTTCCTGAATAACTCGATCAACCTGGGATCGCCGACCTTTGCGCCACAGACGATTTATGCGGCGACTTCGTTCGACACGTTGACGACGGGGCGGGTTAACTTCGAGTTATGCAACGACTCGACGACGGGGACATCGCTGAATTTTCTGGCGAAGTACGATTCTTCGGGTTGCGCGGTGAAGTCGGGAACGTCGGACACGGACGGATTGATCGGGATCGTAAGTAACGGGTCGGGGACGACGGGGAATGCGGTGATTACGTATCGGGGATATGTGCCGTGCTCGTTTGACGATGCAACGACGGCGGGGGATTTTGTGGTGGCGAGCACGACGAATCCGGCGGACTGCCACGACAGCGGAGCGACACGGCCGGCGGGAGTGCAGGTGCTGGGGCGGGTGGAATCGACGAATGGTACGAGCGGAACGTGGGGAGTGAGGATGTCGCTGGATGCACCGGCGGGAGTGCCACTGGCGTCGCCGGCGTTTACGGGAACGCCGACGGCGCCGACGGCGGCGGCGAATACGAACACGACGCAGGTGGCGACTACGGCGTTTGCGCACGCGGTGGTGCCGCCGGACAGCAGTTCGTCGGTATGGATTACGGTGCCGCACGCCAGCAGTTCTGGGACCGTGTTTTCATCGAGCGCGAATAAGGCGGCTTTTTTTGGAATCCTGCTGGGATTTCAGAAGACTACGTCGCAAGTGAGTTATTACGTGGCGACGGCGGACACTTCGTCGACGACTTACGATCTGGGGATTTATTCGGGGTCGTCGGGAGGATCGTGCTCGCTGATAGCGCATACCGGATCAATTGCGGGGAGCACGGCGATGACGAGTGGGGCGCACACGGTGAGTTGGACGGGAGGAAGCGCGACGCTGCAGCCGGGGCGGTATTATCTTGCGCTGACGGCATCGGCGACTTCGAGCACGGCTGTTCTGTACGGCGACAGCGCGGGCGTGACGTTTGCCGGTGGGACGGGTACTTCGAATGTGGGAAATGTTTCGGTGTCGAGTGGAGGGACGCTGCCTTCGTCGGTGACGTGTCCGACGGATTCGGTGCAGGTTGCGGCTTTGATTCCGGCGTGGCTGGTGGATTAGGAGTTAACCACAGAGGACACAGGGGACGCGGAGACTGTCGAAATCCCCACTCTAACGTCGTAAAAGGCGCGACGTTAGAACGGGGCACCCAGAGCCACTGACACAGAGGGCGGTGATTCCCACATCTCGCAAAAGAGGCGAGATGTGGGGCACCCGGCGACGTTAGAATGCGGCACCCAGCGGTTGTTGGGGTTTTAGGGTCATCGGCGAGAGCCGATGGCCTTTTTTATTGGAGGATGGTGGCGGATGAGTCGGCGGGAGATTTTTCTTTTGCTGGTTTACGCGGGGTTGATGGGCGGGGCGGGGTGCGCGCGGAAGATGCCGCGAGTCCTGTTGCCGAACCTGGCGATTCCGGTGAATTGTGCTTCGGAGATCACGCTGGTGGGGTGTGATGCGCGTGTGACGCCGCCGAAATGCAGGAGCGCGGTGGTGAGGTATCGGAAAGGGTGCGAGGAAGTGGTGGTGACGCGGAAGTAGGAGTGGAGAATCCCACGTCTCGCAAGGCGGCGAGTCGCGGGGCACCTGGCATCCGGGATTCGTTTAAGGCAGACCGGTTTTACCGCAGAGGACACAGAGAAACACAGAGGACATTGATTCATGAAGACAGTTTTCATCATCGTGCTCGTCCTGGCACTGAGCCGAATGGCGTCGGCTGCGACTTACTACGTTAGTTCCAGCTCGGGGAGTGATTTGAATGCGGGGACTTCGGCTTCGAGTGCATGGCAGACGATTGCGCATGTGAATGCACAGACGTTTTCGCCGGGAGATTCGATTTTGTTCAAGCGGGGGGACGTTTGGAATGAGAGCCTGGTTCCACCTTCTTCGGGAAGCGCGGGAAATCCGATTGCGTTTGACGCGTATGGGACGGGAGCGCCACCGAACTTGACGGGATATTACGCGTTGCCGTCTTCGGGCTGGGTGAATGTCACGGGAAATGCGTGGAAGGCTCCGGTGCCGTCGACTTATACGGCGGTGAATTTTTGCTTGTTTGGGTCGGTGTGGGGACAGAAGGTTCCATTTGGGACGGGGAACCTGACGGCGCAGTGGGATTTTTATCTCTCGAGTGGATATGTTTATGTTTATTCCGTGGGGAATCCAGGCAGTTTTTATAACGCGCCGATCGTGCCGATGGCGCTGAGCAACACTTCGGTGATCAACATCAATGGGCAGTCGTGGCTGACGTTTCAGCATTTCCTGGTGAACTGGTTCGATGAGTATGGAGTGTACGTACAGGGGACGAGCGATCACCTGGTGTTCGCGAACATGGAAGCGGACTCGATGATTCCGCAAGGCACGCAGCCGCTGGGTTTTTATGTGAACGAGAGTACGCCGGGGCCGGGGGACATCGAGATTTACAACGCGAACGCGCACATGAATTATGACGGATTCCGATTTGATGGGGCGGCGACGGCGATCACGATGGTGAACGACAAGGGCTACGGGAATCGCGACGGGGCGCTGGTCGACAATCTGACTTATGTGGCGGGATCGACGACCGTGGATGATACGCCGGCAGTGACATATTCATACTGTCACTTTTACGCTTCAAGCCTGGCGATCGCAGGATCCACGGATGTGGAGTGGCCGGCGGGATTGACGGGGCCGACGGCGGGCCTGGGAAACATTGCGGCGGATACACCGCCGGCGGTGCAGACGTGGCAAAGGTATCCGGCGCGATTGACGCTGACGGTCGACGATGAAGGAATGACCCCGGGAGCGGACGCGTATTACGCGAATACGGTGCTGCCGATTGCGGATGCAGCGGGCGTGCCGGTGGGCGCGGCGATCACGGTGGGATATACGGGGGAGATCACGCCGATTATTTCGGAGATTCAGGGATGGATCAATGCGGGACGGGATGTGAGCGCGCATTCGATCTCGCATACGTATTACACGAATACGGACGCTCTGGACATTCAGTACACGGGGAGCGGGACGGCGGCGACGATGAGCATCAGCGGGCAGACGCTGACGATTGCGGTGACAGGAGTTCCGGATGGCGTGATTTACAACCTGGGGCAGGGACAAGGACAAGGAACGATCAAAGCATTGCGGCTGGCGCTGCAGGCGACGGGAAAGTTTACGGCGACGGAAGCAACTCCGTGCCAGGGGCCGTATGGGACGGGATGTTCGGCGTACACGGAGTCGGCGCTGCTGGCGCAGGATCTGGCGGATGTGAGCGGAGTTGATGTGAAGAGTTCGATTTATCACATGCAGCTGGATGTGACGCGGCTGACTACGGACGAGATCACGCTATCGAGGCAGTGGATGACGACGAATCTCACGGGGCTGCCGGCGACGCCGGTGTATGTGTATCCGGGCGGATATGAAACGACGACGATGCAGGGAATCACGGCGGGAGTTCCTTATAACGGAGCGCGCGGGGCGCTGAAGGAAGATCTCGGGACGAAGGATACGTATGCGAGCGGGTTCAACATTCAAGACATTACGAGTTTTGGGGTGAATCCTTCGTGGCAGGGATTGCAGCCTCCGGCGTTGCGGCAGAAAGTGCAGGCGCTGGTGTGGAAAGAAATGGTGTGGGGAGTGCCGTGGGGAATTTTCTGGCACTTGAATGAGTTGAGCGCGACCGAAGTCACGAACATGATTGCGGATTTTCAAGGAAGCGGGGCGACGATCCTGAAGAATACGGAACTGGTGGAGTGGCTGGCGACGGGGACGCAGGAGACCGGGACGGACGGGAACGCGTATTACAAGTCGGCAGCGAACAGCGTTTTTTCGTCCGGAGGGGCATTGGATTTTCGTCCGACAGCGAGTTCACCCGTTGTAGATGCGGGGGAGAATTTAGGGACGACGTATGCGCTCGACATCAACGGAATCAACCAGGACAGTTACGGCAGCGGGTGGGAGATTGGAGCGAATGCGTACATTCCGGGGTCG
The DNA here is from genome assembly GCA_963739125.1 of uncultured Acidobacteriaceae bacterium. Taxonomy (GTDB): domain Bacteria; phylum Acidobacteriota; class Terriglobia; order Terriglobales; family Acidobacteriaceae; genus Sulfotelmatobacter. The sequence continues at coordinate 1,178,695 of CAVTZD010000001.1, forward strand.
GCTTACGGGCAGGGGAGCGTGCCGGTGGGATCGTATTTTTCGGTGGGAGGGATGGCGCAGCTTCCGCTGAAGTGGGTGGTGCCGAGCGAGATCAATCCGCCGGGCGGGACTTACGACGTGACGCGGACGGCGACGACATTCGCGCAACTGCAGCAGGCGATTTGCGATTGGGTGGCGGCGCCGGACCAGTGGTGGCTGGTGCAGATTCCGCATGGGACGGTGATTGATACGGCTGCGCCCGGGTATACGTGCACGCAGACGGGGAGTGCGCAGGTATTTTCGCTGACGCTGCTGACGAAGATTGTGAGCGGAGCGCAGCCGACGAAATTTCTGGTGTTTGATTCGGATACTCCTCTGACCGCGGGACAGACGGTCTGCTCGCACGGCATCACGGATTCGACGGCCACGCGGCAGGCGCCGAGTGGAGCGATCTCGACGTGGTGGCAGAGCGGAAACAATGGATGCTCGAACGACATTGGCTCGATGTGGACGCTCGAGGGGAACTGGAGTCCGGGAAACCTGGGATTGCTGATCCAGGCTGGGCCGTGGGATGCGACTACTAGTTTGGGGCCGAGCCACTACGCGTTTAAGGATGCGGAGTTTCGTCCGGCGGCGAGTCTTTCGCTGGCTGGGTTTGTGGTGAATACGGATGTGGGAGCGGGCGGAACGACTCCGACGCTCACCAGCCAGATGGCGTCACACATTCACTTCCTAAATATTTACGGACATGGAGATGCGACGGATTGGAACGGCACGGCGGGTGGTCCGGGAAATAACGAAATTTCGACGTTCATGAAAATGTCGGGATGCGCGTATTGCTCGCTTACTTACAGCTATTTCGATTACATCACTTCGACGGGCGCGGAGAGCCACGTGGTGGGGGCGAGTTACACACCGGGGCCGCTGCTGGTTGCGCATAACTGGCTGAGCGGGGCGTCATCGGCGATGTTTACGGGCGGAATTTCGACGACCAGTTCTATTTATTCAGCGTACGACATTGATGTGCAACAGAACCGGATGACGAATCCGGTGAGCTGGGTGGGTTCGAGTTATGGAGGTGCCGGGCTGGTGATCAAGAACCGCTCGGAGATCAAGACGTGCGTGCGGTGCTTGTTCAACGGCAACATCGCGGAGTATGTGGATACAAGCGGGGCGCAGCAGGGACAGTGCTTTGCGGCGAATCCGCGGAGTTGCTCGGACAGTCTGCAGTGCGACAACTACCAGGTTGCGGTGCAGGACGTTACGTATACGAACAATATCTGCCGGCACGCGCTGACGGGATTCACGCTGGCGGGGCGGTCGAATTATCCGGCGAACGGCGGGGGCGCGGCGGGACCCATGCGGCGGATCAACATCAGCAACAATTTGCTCTACGATCTGGGAAACGGGCCGCTGTATGACGCGGCGACTACGATCGCATTTCCTTACGGGATGCGGGTGACGATTGGCGGGCAGGCGTTTATTTGTTCGGGCACCAATGCCAGCGGGACGATCACGTTGAATTGCGCGGCGGGGACTACGGGATTGCTGGAGACACAGATCAGCCCGGGCGATCCGGTGGTGGTGACGAGTTGTTCCGACTCGACCTGGAATACGCCGGGAGGGAATTTCACCACGCAACGCGGGGCGCTGGCGCTAGCGGGGACGATTCCGACCGGTCTGACGGTAGTGTATGCCAATGCCGCGGCGGTGAGCAGCACGGCTTCGGGGTGCGTGGTGCAGAATCTGGAGGGTTTCCCGGCTTCGCTGACGTTTGCGCATAACTCTGTTGTCATGCAGACCACGACTGGCGGAAGAAACAACGGACGCATGTACAGCGGGTCGACGGCTTTGGTTTATACCGACGCGGGATGCAGCGGGAGCGGGACGGGTCCGCAGAACGCGGCGACGATCACGGCGTTGACGCGAGCCGGGGGGATCGTGACGGCGGCGGTTGGGAGCACGACGGGATGGCCGGCGAATTTAAACTCGGGATCGCAGACGATTGTGGAAGTGCTGAGTTCGGGAGATTTCACGGGAACGTTTTATTACCTGGGGCAGAGTGGCGGGAACCTGCAATGGATGCAGGCGGGCACGAACGAAACGGGGGCGACGCTGGGGACGGTCGAGCAGATGGGCACGTGTCCGAATAACGAATTCCTGCAAAACAGTACGTGGAAGAACAACCTGCTGGCGTTTGATGTGGGAACGGCGCCGAGTTGTCCGAGCACTCCGAGTTCGGGGTGGACGGGGTGGCAGGCGCAGGGAGATGGCAACGCGGAAGGATGCGCTGCGGGGGCGTCGGCGAATGGGTGCTCGGAAAATGAAGTGGATGTCAGCAATTCTGTGGTGACGCACGCGGACTTTCCCGGGCGGTGTTCGGCGAAGTACATGGAAGTGGGTGGAGCGCACGCGAATGCGATTCCGCCGGTGACGTTGACTTTTCCCGCGGGAACGGTGTGCGCGGGGGCGAACGCGGACGCCACGTGCGTGGGGATGAAGGGGATGATGAACGGAGCGGCGTTCGATGCGAACGACAGCGATTATCACAACTACGTTCTGATGCCGAGCAGCGTTTATAAGAATGCGGCGGACGACGGGACGGATTTGGGGGCGAATATTTCGGTGATTGATAGTGCGCTGGCGGGGATCTCCGATCCGTAGGTCGCGGGGCTAAGCCCGTTTCGTTTAGGCCGCTGACGCGGCTCTGAAGGGCCGCTCTTCCACGACGCCTCTGCGGATCGGTGGCTGGCTAAAGGCCTCGCGCGGAGAGAAGGCTTATCGCCGCGCTGAAGCGCTGCGCCAAGCAAAAGCGTGAGGGCAGGCGTTGCCCGATGGTGTGCGGCTGGGCGCCGATTCGTGGTGCGCCTACGCGCTGATCCAACAAAGAGTAAGGACGTTCGACGCGGCCGGAGTTTTGGCTGAGGGGCGGAGTTGTGGCCGGAATGGAAGTTCGAGAACAAATTATGGAGGATGAGATGAGAGTAAAGGGTACGCGAGCGGCGATGGTTATCTTGTTGTGCTTGACGATTGGGCTGGCGGGATGTTCGACGGCGTGGATCAGCCAGGCGGAACAAATTGTGGCGGCGATGATTCCGGGGGCAGCGAACTTGTTGACCTTAGTCGCGGCGCTGGAGGGAAAGACGATTTCGGCGACGGACCTGCAGACGATTCAAAATGCGGGGACGCAGGCGGGAGAGGATTTGCAGCTGATCCAGTCGCTGATTGCGGCGTATGAGAAGGCGGACGCGACGGCACAACCGGGGATCCTGAATCAGATTGAAAGCGCGATTGTGGCGGCACAGGGAAGCCTGGAGGGACTGTTGCCGGCGTTGCATATAAAGGATACGGCGACGCAAGCGAAAATCACGGCGGTGGTCGGGATTCTGTTGTCGGAGGTGCAGTCGGTGGCGGCGATCTTGCCGGTGGTGAAAACGCAGGGGCTAGGGGCCAGCGATCTGGGGGCAGATAGAAGTCAGGTTTCTCATGCTGCTCATCCTCCGTTGTCGGCGGGCGAGTTCGTGGCGTCGTACAACGCTACGATGACGGCCAAGACGGGAAATGTGGATCTGGATCGCGCCACGGCCGGGTTGAAGATTCATGAACATGGGGCGCTGGCGCGGGTGGTGACGGCGGGGGTGCTGAAGTAGGGCATCTGAAAAGGACCGGGGCACGAAGGAAGTCAACATCCCCACACTTGCCGCAAAAAGCGCGGCTAGTATGGGGCACCCGGCTGAAGTAGGGCACGGTCGGGGATTCCCACGTCTCGCAAAAACGGCGAGACGTGGGGCACCCGCCCGCACATTTTGTGAATCACGGTGAGGGCGAATGATTGGGGATTTGTGGTTGTTGGAACAACTCGGGACGATGCTCGACTGGAGCGTCGGGGGAGAGACGGTGCGGGACGTGATGATCTCGCATTTGTTGAAGATCCGGAGGAAGGGACTGGGGCTGGGAGGGCTCGAGTTGAACCGGGCGCAGCGGGAGTATTCGCAGGCGTGCAGCCAGCGGAACATTGTGCTGAAGGCGCGGCAAGTGGGGGTGACGACTTATATTGCGGCGCGTTTTTTTATTCAGACGATTACGCATCCGGGGACGCTGGCGGTGCAGGTGGCGCACACGGAAGATTCGGCGCAGGCAATTTTTTCGATTGTGCGGCGGTTCTGGCAGAATCTGCCGGCGCGGATGCGGCGCGGGGCGCTGCGGACGTCGCGGTCGAATGTGCGGCAGCTGGTGTTTCCCGGGCTGGACAGCGAGTATCGAGTGGAGACGGCGGACGATAATGCGGGGCGCGGGATGACGATTCGTTATCTGCATTGCTCGGAAGTGTCACGCTGGCCGCATGGCGGATTGGAGACGCTGGCGGCTTTGCGGGCAGCGGTGGTTCCGGACGGAGAGATTGTGCTGGAATCAACTCCGAATGGAGCGGCAGGGATTTTTTACGAGGAGTGGCAGAAAGCGGAAGAGACAGGATACACGCGGCATTTTTTCCCGTGGTGGTTCGACAAGACCTATCGCGAAGATGTGCGCAGAAGCAGAGTGCTGCCTTTTACTGACGAGGAACTGGACCTGGTGGGGAAGCATGGACTGACAGCGAAACAGATTGCGTGGCGGCGGAAGACATGGAAGACCATGCGGGGGCTGGCGAGGCAGGAGTATGCGGAGGATGCGGTATCGTGCTTTCTCGCGTCGGGCGAGTGCGTGTTTGACATGGAGGCGATTGAGCAGGCGGCGGCGCACGCGGCACAGCCTATGCAGGTGCAGGAAAACGGAAAGCTGCTGATTTGGTTTCCTCCGAATGGAACGATGCGGCGGCAATACATTATCGGAGTGGACGCGGCCGGCGGGGGGTCGGAGGGCGATTACGCGTGCGCGCAAGTGATTGAGCGAACCATGGGATTGCAGTGCGCGGAACTGCAGGGGCACTTTCCTCCATTTGAGCTGGCGCGGCGGGTTGCATCGCTGGGGCGTCTGTATGAAAACGCGCTGGTGGCGGTGGAACGAAATAATCACGGATTCGGCGTGCTGGCGCATTTGAAAGATATGCATTACGAGAACTTGTACAAGCAGGGCGGGCAGGAGGGATGGTTGACGTCGGTGGTGACGCGGCCGGCGATGATCGATAACCTGGCGGCGGTGCTGGCGGAGCAGCCGGAGTTATTTCATAGTCCGCGGCTGTTGGGCGAGTTGAAGACGTTCGTGCGGCACGCCGATGGACATGCCGCGGCGACCGAAGGTGCGCATGACGACTGCGTGATGGCGATGGCGGTCGCACTGGGAGCACGGCGCGAGGATGCGGGGCGGACGACGCGGAAGAGGATGGTGGAGATGTCTAGTCTGATTGTGGGGTGAGTTTCTAGCTTCTGGGCTCTGAGCTGTGAGTTTGGGGACCTTCGAGGAGCGTGTTTCGGAGAGATCTTTGAAGAATGTTCATTCGTCACAGCGTGGAGGGGGTGGGTTGAGGTAAGATGGCGGGCTTTGCGGTGGGGCTCGCGTTCGACGGTTGGGTTGGGAGAGTCGAAGTTCCCACGTCTCGCAAAAACGGCGAGACCCTTCGACAGGCTCAGGGCGGGCAGTGGGGCACCCGGTGCGACGTGGGGCACGGTGCGATGCGGGGCACTGAGTATCGCCGCACGAAAGAACTTGTGGCAGTGGTTGCGGTCCAACACGTGAGACGGATGCGCGGAGGAGCGCAGGGGCACTTGATGCGCTGCTCCGATGGGCACTTCTACGTGGTGAAGTTTCAGAATAATCCGCAGCACCTGCGGGTGCTGGCGAATGAGATGCTGGCGACGCGATTGGCGGAGCGAGCAGGATTGCCCGTGCCGACAACCGAAGTGGTGGAAGTGAACGAGTGGCTGGTGGAGCACACGCCGGAGTTGCACGTTCAACTGGCGCACAGCGTGGTGCGGTGCAAGGCCGGGCTGCAGTTCGGGTCGAGGTATGTGGTCGATCCGATGGTGGGGCAGGTTTGGGATTACGTGCCCGTCGAGATGCTGGACCGGGTACGTAATTTGGAAACATTTGCGGGAATGCTGGTGCTGGATAAGTGGACGGGCAACGCGAACGGGCGACAGGCGGCATTCTGGAGAAAGTCGCGAGAGAAAAAATATACGGCGTCGTTTATCGATCAGGGATATTGTTTTAACGCGGGGGAATGGACGTTCCCGGATTATCCGCTGCGCGGAGTGTATGCGCGGAATGAAGTGTATGGAGGGGTGCGCGGGTGGGAATCGTTTGATCCATGGCTGCCGCGGGTCGAGCAGATGGATGAAAGCATTTTGTGGGGGTTGGCCAGTGAAATTCCGCCGGAGTGGTATGACAGGCAGTGGGATGCGCTGGAAAAGTTAGTGCGGGAGTTGATTGCACGGCGGGAACTGGTGCGCGGGCTGATCGAGATTTTTCGAATTTCGCCGCGGAGACCGTTTCCGGGATGGGTGGAGAACTGAGCTGATGGGTGACCTGCGCAAGCTCGAATATTTTTTGCTGCGATATGTTCCGAACGCGGTGCGAGGAGAATCCGTCAACATCGGCTTGGTGCTGACGGAGCGCGGAGGTGACGGGGGAGGATTCGCAGGGGCGCATTTCATTCGGGATTGGAGGCGGGCACGATGCCTGTATCCAGACACGGATGAGGAAATGCTGGAGGCGTTGGGACGAGAGATCTCCGAGCAGCTGAATACGGTGGAAGGCAAGGGGCTGTTGCTTCACAGGCTGATGGAATCGTATTCGGGAGTGATTGAGATTTCGCCGGTGTACCAGTGGGAAGGGGAAGACCCGGCGGAGGAATTGAAGACGTTGTCGACGAACCTGGTGGAAGCTCCGCAGAAATCGAAGGCATTTGACGATGCGGCGCCTGTGCGTCGTATAGGCAGGAAGTGGATACGCTCGAAGATGGAGAATGCCTTCGAAGGGGCAGGCGTATTGACGTCTCTACACAGGGACCTGCCGGTTACGATGTACACGAATCCGACTGACAAGTTTACGTTCGACTTTGCTTACTCACTTGGTCCGAACGGCGAGGAGATGAAAATATTTCACGCGGTTTCGCTAGTGGACCGAGGGAAGGATACGGAGATGTTTCCGTTGAGGGTGGCGAAGATCGCCCCGAAGCTGGCGGAGGTTAGAAAGACCCGGCCTAGCTTCACGGCGATTGTGGAAGATCATTTTGATTCGGGAGACCCTTACGTGGCGTCTATCCTTGCGTTCATGAAGGACGAGGACATTCAGGTGTCGACCCTGCGGGAGATGCCGGCGATTGCCGAAACGGCGCACAGGGAGTTGGGGTTATGAAGGAAACGGCGGAGAGCCGCTTCGAGAGATGGAAACGCTCCTATCATCTCCGCGGACCGGGCTGGGCGCGCGAGCAGGTTGTGGCAGTGCTGGGAGCGGGAGTTATCTTGTTAGTTGTAATCGGACTCAATGGATTGACCCATAACACGATTTCTCGCCTGGGACAATCGGAATGGTGGACGAGGCAAACTCCACAGGTGCGGTATCTAGTGGAGGGAGGACTGCTTGAAGGGTTTGGATTGGCTCTCCTGAGGAGCCGTCTCAGGCGACGCGGGGGATTTCGGGCATTGAGTTTCTGGGACGTGAGAATGTTTGTGGGCGAGGTCGCGATGATTGCCGCTGGGCTGGTATTTCTGGTGAAAGCGGGGATTGCATAGCTCTGGGTGCTGGCGAGGAGTGCACAGGTCCTTCGCTCCGCTAAGGATGACAAGCACGATTTAGCTTTGACTGGGAATTGTGCAGTAAGAACTGGGCTCCGCTGCGGCAGGATTCCTTGCTGTCGCTAGTCTTTAAGAAGCGAGGTCAGGGCGTTGGCAGTGACGATGTGGGTGGATCGATAGCGCTTCAGAGCGAGGAGCGGCTTATCGCCGGTGACCAGGCATTGGGCATGTCCGGCATCGGCGAGTGCGAGGAGGTAGTTGTCTTCTGGGTCGGGAGCGATGTCAACCCTGGGAAGTTTTTCGATGACGATGGCTAGGTCGCGAAGCTGGTTCACCAGGCGTCCGGCGAGAGCTGCGCGGAGACGAGCGCGGATTTTGGGGTAACGAGTGACTCGGGCCACCTCGTCGAGTTGCTCGATGCCGGTGACTAGATCGAACTTGCGGCTGCGCCACAAGGCGAGCACGTCAGCCGGCGAGGAAGTGGATGACATCAGTGCACTGAGGAGGACGTTGGTGTCGATCACCACGCGCATTGGCTACTTTCTGTTGCGTCTTTTGTGTGCCCGGTGTTTTTCTTTGCGGACGCTAGAGACCGCTTCGTCGATCAGGTTGCGAAGGTCGTCGGGACCAACGTTGGCGAAGGATTCGCGGACCTCATTGACAGTCTGACCAAACAGGCGCCATTTAACTGCGTCCTCGACGAATTTGGAGAGGGCGCCTTTTTTAAGGCCGCGAGCGCCAAGGTAGGAACGCAAGGCGAGGTCGGTATCTTTGGACCACACAATGGTTAAGCGCGTGACTTCGGCTTCAGGCATAACAATCCTCGTGGGATAAGCACATATCAGAATATCAGTATACGTGATGATTCTTTAGATCTGACCAGGACAAGAGATCATGAAAATTACAGAAGCGGTACGCGGCGCCTGGCGCCGGGTTGCGGGAGTGTCGTCGTTGGGGGCTGCGAGTGCGATCTCGGACGAACGACTGGCGAAGAGGCGGCGAACTACGGCGCTGCCCTCGATTTTCAACTCGTATGGGCCGCTGAATGATGCGATGCCGAAGCCGACGCCGTACAACTTGCGGCGATTTTCGGAGACGCCGATTGCGCGGCGGGCGATCAACTGCATCAAGGATCGGATTGCCGGAATGCGGTGGAGGGTGCAGGCGCGGCCGGGGCTCGGGCTCGAAACGATTCCGGACGGGGCGTTGCGGGCGCGGATTCTGACCGACAACTTTGATGCGCCGAATCCGGATGATTCGTTCCGCTCCCTGGCGGAGCAGGTGCTGGAAGACATTATTGTGGGCGGGTTTGGGGCGATCGAGGTGCAGTTGAATCCGGGGTGGAGCGGAGCCGAGCTTCGCTCGGCAGGACGGACGAATGCGTCCGTCCCCACACAGTCCGTCTCTACACAATCCATCTCCACACAAGCAAGAGTCTTGCCGCTGGTTTTGTGGCCGGTGGATGGTGCATCGATACGGCTGAATATTGATTGGGATGGATCTCCGCGGTCGCAGCGGTATATGCAAGTGACGAACCAGTCGGGAGCGAAGTCGCAGATTGAGCTGGACGATGATGAGTTGATTTACATCCGGCTGAATCCGCGGACGCATACTCCGTTTGGGCTGGGGCGGCTGGAAGTTGCGTTTGAGACGATCAACGCGTTCTTGGGCGCACATCGATATGCGTCGCGGCTGGCTTCGAACACGGTGGTGCAGTATGCGCTGTGGTTGCAGGATTTGACGCCGGAGCATCATGAGCGGTTGATCCGGTGGTGGCAGGACGAGATTGAGGGCACGGGGAAGGTGCCCATCCTATCGGTCGAAAGTAAGCCGGAGGTGCTGAGGTTCGGTGGAGGCACCGATGCAGATTTGCGATTGCAGTGGCAGGAATTTCTACTGCGGATCGTCGCCGACGCATTCGACCTTCCTCCGTTTTATCTGGGGGTGGAGCGGGACGTGAACCGCTCCACCGCGGAGGAATACAACGACCTGGCATTCCGGCAGGCGATTGTTCCGACGGCGCGGTTGCTGGCGGAGTCGCTGACGCGGGATGCGATTGCGAAGAAGCTGGGGTGGAACGATTTGGAGTTTGTGTTTGCGGAATTGGATACGACCGATCCTCTGGAGGAGGCGCAGATTCAGCAGATCCTGTTGCAGAACGGTGTATTGACGGTGAATGAGGTGAGGCGGATGCGGGGGTTGGGGGATTTGGGGGACAGCTCTCAGCCGTCAGTTGTCAGCGGTCAGTGAGACCACGAACAAGGGCTTAAACCACAGAGGACACAGAGCAGCACAGAGGAAACACAAGAACCAGCGACTGCTTTGTTCAAGATTTCGATTTGGTGCGGGCGGCTGAGTGCATAGGTCCTTCGCTTTGCTCAGGATGACAGAGCTTTCTTGGATGACAACCTTTTTGAGGATGGAAGTGAAAAACATGACGATTGAATTGGAGAGCATGGCGGTGGAAATGCCGGAGGTGGAGGGGCATCCAAACCGGGCAGGGTTTCGAGGCGTATTGACGGTGGTCGATGTGCCTTCTCAGAGAGCGCCGTCGGGATCGAAGGGACACCGGGTGGTGCTGACGCGGGCGGCAGCTGAAGCGGCGTTGCCTTCTCTGCTGGGGATGGCACTGGATTATGCTCCGTCGTTTGACCGGCACGATCAGCGGCGAAAGGTGGGCGTGGTCACGAGCGCCGAGATTGTGGGAAGGAATCTGGAGGTCGGTGGATTCCTGTACGCGAAGGATTTTCCGGACATCGTGGAAGAAATTGCGAAGTCGGGGCGAAGGCCGAAGGCGGAACTGAACTTCGTACCGCCTTCTACAGCGTCAGGGCCGACTCTATCCGCTGAGAGCGGGGGCAGGCGAGGATACGCGGCTGCGTTGCAGGCGGCAGCCGCGAACGAGGGAGCACGAAGTCACGGAACGCTGCGAGCGGCTTTGGCCGCGGCGGTCGGAAGTCTTCGGGAAATGCTGGTGGAGAGCCGGCAGAATCCGAGGAGTGTGGGCAGGGCTGAGATATCGGCCGCCGCGGGAAGTTTGGGGATGTCGTATGAAGTGGCGGATGTGACGCTGGCGGACACGCGGTCACGGCTGTGGATTCTGACGAAAGTGACGTTCACGGGCGCGGCGATTCTGCGACGGGATAAAGCGGCATACGCGGATACCTGGATTGAGCTGGTGGTTTAGCGCGATGAAGTGGAGAGAGTCCCAGGTCTCGCAAGAACGGCAAGACCTGGGGCACGCTTTTTTGGCGGCAAGATTCGGAGCACGGAAGAGGAGAACAACAATGAATGAAGAGATGACGCAGCAGTTGATGGCGACGGCGGAAAGGCTGGCGAATGCGGCTGAATCGCTGGATCGCGTGTTGGGGCGGCTGGATGCGCAGCAGGAAGCGCTGAACGCAAAAGTGGACCGAATTGTGGCGGTGGACGAACGGTCGGTGTACGAGCCGGAGCGAGGCGATGCCACGAGACAACTGCAGGGGCGCGTCGCGGAGTTGGAAAAGTCAAATGCCGATCTGAAGGCGCAGGCGGCACGGATGATGCGCAAGACGCTGCCTCCGATGGTGTCGGCGATTCTGGCGAAGAGCGGAGACATGGACGGCGAAAAGATCGACAGGAGTGTGCTGGATAAGTCGATGCAGAGTCTGAGCGTGGAGCAGCGGATTGCGGTGAAGGCAGAACTGGCGCGAGCGGGGATGATCGAGTAGGGCTTCCGGCTCGCGGCTTCTGGCGTTTATGGGCGCGACTTGATCGCGTCCTTTTTATTTAGTGTGGGCATCCGGTTGGGGGGCAAAAGTCACAATCCCCACGTCTCGCAAAAGCGGCGAGACGTGGGGCACCCGGCATGCAGTTCCGTTTCGAAGCAGAAACCTCTTTGCGGGGGCGGCGGGTTTTAAACGAAGGACAAATCAAACTAGGAGAAAACATGAGAGGACAATTTTTGGATTTGATGGCGGCGGCAGATTTTCTTGGGCCAGGCGCCATCGAGGTTGAACGGTACCAAACGGAAATTTTCGACATCGTGCGGCGGCGGGGCGTTTTTGGACAAAGAATCAAGCAGGTGCCCGCGACGGGGCATCCTTCGCGATTCTTTGAGGAGACGGCGATTGCGGCTCCGACGGCGGCGCAAGGATTCATGGATCCGCGCAACATTGCACCGGTGGTGCAGGCTCCGACACGCGTGGAGCTGTCGGTGCCGCTGAAGGCGCTGGTGTCGCAGATCAACTACAACCTTTTCGATCTGGAAGTGACGGCCCAGCAAAGTCAGTTCGCTTATTTGCAGGCGAAGGACCTGGCAGATGCTGTGGACGGACTGCTGCGCACGCACGATGTGGCGCTGTGGAACGGCACCGACACTTCGCTGAGCGCGCCGACCACAACGCAGTATTTCGGCGCAATCGGGCAGATCGAGGCGGGCGGGAACACGGTGACGATCGCGAAAAGCACGGGAAACATCGTGCAAACGTTCAAAACCGCCGTAGCGCAAATGGTGTCGAATTCTTCGTACCAGGTGCGGCCGACGGCGATCTACGCCAACCCGATGCTGCTCGATCTGATCGACCAGGAAATGAAGACGGCCTTCAACGTCGTACTCAACACGGTCGAGATCACGGGCGGTTTCCGGGTGAAGGCGCTCTCGACCCAGGCGGGCGATCTGCCGCTGATTCCAGAGTGGGCGCTGGGATACACCGGGACGATCGGTTCGGGAGCGGTGCTGCCAGCGTACATCGTGACCGAGGATCTGATCGAGTACCACTGGCTGACCGATCCGAATCCGCGAGTATTCAAGCTTGGGCTGCCGAGTGCGTTGACACAACAGATGGTGGCGGTGAAGTTTGGCGCTCCGGTGGTGAAGGGGGCAAACTTCGCGCACTACGAGGTGAAAGTAACGGACTAGAAATTGGGTTGGTCGTTGGTCGTTGGTTCTCTGGACGCAATCTTCTCTGATCGAGGAGCGGGTTGCGGCTAAGGGCCAACGACTGACGGCCGGCGACATTTTTGTACCAGAGAGAAACCATCATGATTTATCTCGAGACTACGGACTATCTGACTTACGGGCTGGATGCGGCGACAGATCCGTCGTGGGTGACGGCAGCGTCGGCGATCATCGACGCGCACTGCCGGCGAGTGACGCTGGGAGTGAACCAGTACGAAGAACGATTGAAAATGCCGCCGGAGTTGAACACGATACGGCTGAGTTATTTGCCGTTGGTGACGGTGTCGCCTGCGCCGACTGCGATTGTGTCGCTGCAAGGGCGATATGGAATTCCGCGGCGCGGGGAGTGGCCGTTTCCGGAACTGAGCCTGGAGTTTGCACTGGTGTTTGCGCTGCCGGGGATGTGGACGACGATTGATCCGACAACGATCGACATCTGGGCCGACAGCGGCGAGCTGACATTTCCGGTGAATGCGCTGGGATTGTTCTTCAACGAAGTTGACGTCGTCTACAACGCCGGGTGGAGCACGATTCCGACGCCGGTGCAGGTGGCGTGTGCGCAGATCGTGAAGAACGCGCAGAACACGCCAGGACTGAATGTGCAGTCAAGCCAGGCCAACCAACTGCGGCTGCAATATTTTGGGCCGACGCTGGTGGATGACATGGTGCGGAGTTTGCTGGCGCCGTATGTGGCGCAGAAGGGGGCTTGAGAGGGACGTCGTTGGGGCATCGGTCGGCGGTTGTCGGCCATTGCTCATCGTTGATCGGTAGTGATCGGGAATCGCTTGAGGGCGTGGAGGGATTATGGGAAGCGGTGGAGGAATTTGTGGGGCGGCGTTGTCGCGTGCGGCGAATGCGCTGTTGACGGCGCTGGGCGGAGACGAAATCAGTTTGTTACTGCCGGCGACGGCTACGGCGGCTGATACGGCTGGACAGTTGGGAATGGTCGACCCTGGAGTGCAGAACGTGGTCATTTCGCCGGTGGTGAGCCGGAACATGCCGATGGGGACATCCGGGCCGACGCGGAAGATTGAGTTCACGCTGCCGGCATCGGTGATTGAAGCACAGTTGCCGAGTCTGGGGATGGGATCGGCGGAGGAGTTGTTCAAGTCTGCGCTGGGGCTGCTGTATGAGGGCAATTTGTTTCATGTCGAAACGATCGTGACCGAGAACTTTGCGGGGACGGCTTATTTTTACGTGGTGACGGCGGTGGAATAGAAGTCGGCTGGGGACGCGAAGATATCGAGGTTCCCACGTCTCGCAAAAGCGGTGAGACGTGGGGCACCCGTTTGTCTGATGTCGGCGGTGAATCTCTGAGGGCGGAATCTATGCAATTTGCGAAGGATAGTTTTTTTATTGCGCTGCAACAGAGGCTGGCGGGACTGAATTCGGCGCGGACGGTGACGGTGAATGGAGCGACGGTGCCGGCGATCCTGGTGGCTGAGAATCTGCCTCCGTCGTCGATGGAGCCGCAGCCGAACACGTTTTACATCGAATGGGGCACGGCGAAAGTGGTGGATGGAAACGCCGGCGATTCCGCGTTGATGAGCCTGGAGTGCGTGATTTCTTATTACTCGCTGGGAACCGTGGCCAGCATGGTGGATCGCGGGCGACTGCTGGGACAACTCGACGCTGAGTTGCTTGGAATCTGCCAGCCGCCAAATACAGAAAAAATGGACTACACGCAGGCGCCGAGCGCTGATCTGGGAACGAAAGTGTTCTGGAGTCAACCAGCATTTCAGGAAGCGACGACGAGCGGCGTAGAAGACAACACGGCCGCTTACCAGGGGCGCGCGATTCGGCGTGCGATGTATGAGCAGGCTTATCAGGATGGACGCGTGGAACGGCGGGCGGGGCTTACGGTTTTCTTCTTCTCGGAGGTAACGCTGTTATGAGCACTTCTCCGTTGCGCGCGGCGATGGTTCCGGTGACGCGGCAGACGCGGGCGTACTTTGCGCCGGTGAACCGGACGAACGAGAGTCCGACAATTTTCGACCCGGGATTGAGTGGAATGTTTCCGCTGGATGCTCCTCCGACTCCGTGGCTGGACATGGGATGGATCGAAAACTTCGAGCGCTGGTACGAGACGCCGACAGAAGTGGTGCAGTCGGGCGCGAAGGCGATGCCGGCTGTGCAATTTCGCGGGCCGCTACAGGCGCGGGTGGCGTTTAACTTCCGGCAGTGGGGGAAACTGCAGATGGCGCTGGCGGGCGGGTCGGAGCACATGAACGTGCTCGCGCCGGCGTCGGGAAGTGCGTCGCCGGCGCCTTCGGGGGGAACTCCGGCGGCGGCGGTTGCGGTGTTGCCGGGATCGACGGCGAGCGAACTGGTCTTTGGTTCCGGCGCGGCGAGCGCATTTTCGGCGGGATGCCTGGTCGCCGTGGACCTGGATTATCAGCAGCAGACCGGATATGTGGGATCGGGAATTGCGGCCGCGTATGTGAGCAGCGCGGCGGCAGTAAACCACGATGCGAATTATGTGCGGCGAGTGACATTCAACGTGGGACGAGTGGTGCAGGTGACGACGACGTCGGTGTTGCTGGCGCAGCCACTGCTGGGGGGAGTTCCGGAGACGGGCGCATCGGCGCAAGTGGTGGTGGCGTTTGTGGATCGAGAGGGCGGATCGTTTTTTCAGGAGTGGTCGGCGTTGTTCGTGGCCGAGGAGGAATCGGGCGGGCGGGTTTGTTTTTACTATCCGCGGTTGAGTCCGAATCCCGGACAGGGATCGAACGGGTTCAGTTGGGACGTGGCTGCGAGCTCTGGAACGAGCAAGAGCGCGAGTGGGGCGGCGGGCAAGGCTTTGAAAAATATCTCGAAGGGATTTGTGCGGGAGGAGTTGACGGCGATTGGAAATCCGCTGTCAGCAATCTCGTTGCGGGGTTCGTTTCTGGCGCTGCCGTCTAGCGATCCGAATGACGGACAGATTGTGCTGTGCTATCGGAGCTATTTTCCGGCGTCGCTGGCGGAGGCGTACTGAAGCGTCAGCTATCAGTTTTCAGCTCAGAACCTTTACCACAGAGGACACAGGGGAACACAGAGGAGTTTTTGAAGAGCTCTCATGAAACTTACGATTGACAATTTGCAGGGACTGGGCGCGGTGGACTGCACGGGTGCTCTCGACGGGACCGTCGCGCCTCGGGTCGAGAGGAAGATCAATTCTCCAGCTCAGTTGCGATGCAGCCTAATAGGGAGCCTGAGGGGATTTGTCGCGCCTGTCGTCGGGGCGCGGGTGGTTTTGACGAAAGCAAATGCGACGTTTCTGTTTACGGGCTATCTGACGCAGGCTCCGGAGTTGGAGTATTTGGGGTGGGGACAGTTGGGCGCTGCATATCGTTATTTGCTGGTTGCGGAGAGCGATGAGGTGCTGCTTGACCAGAAAGCGTTGCCGAACCGGGCTCCGTTTGTGAACCGGAGCGCGGGGGCGGCGCTTCGGCAACTGGCACAGGATCTGCTGCCGGCAGGATTTAACACGAGTGCGGTTGCGAACTGCGACACGCTGGCGGCTTATGTGGTGAATCCCGAGAAGAAGTTTTCGTATCACGCGGCGGAGATTGCGCTGGCGGCGCGAGCGAGCTACCGGGCGCTGAATGGAGCTTTGACGCTCGCTCCGGTGGGCACGGCGTCATACGCGATCAATGAGAGTGACACGAATTTCTTGCCGATGGGACTCAGATTGGTCTCACCAAACATGCTGGCGAACGATGTGACGATCGTTGGGCTGAATGAGCCGCAAGCGTATGTCCGGGACTACTTCGTTGGTGACAACCTGAGCCTTGAATTTTATCTGTCGCAAACGCCGTTTGCACAGAGCAAGCCGGCGTTGATTGACGACGAGTACCTAGGATCGGAACTCGATGCGACAACGTGGGTGATGAACGATCCGGGGGCGGCAATATCGGTGACGGCGCAGACGCTGTTGGTGAACGGAGGGACCGGTGCTGACGGGCAGACCACTGTGGCATTCATCGAGCAGATTGAAATGGGCGGGGCGCTGGAGCTGCAACATGGAGACGTGAGCTTCACAGGCGCGTCCCAGGGCGTGATCGGCGGGCTGTACGCGGGGGCAATCCTGTCGGCGGGATGCCTGGCGGGATTTCAGATCACGCCGTCGGGCGGCGGGTCGAACATCCAGGCGCTGATCAGCGGAGTGGCCACCGGGCCTGTGATAGCTACGACGGCCGGACATCATTACGTTTTGACTACGTATTTGTATTCGATGGAAGTGTATCGAACGGGCGAGATCTATCACTCGTCTGTGCATCCGGCGGGGAGCGGGTGGGGCGGAATGGCGGCAGCAGCGGATGTGAGGGTGGTGCTGCAAGCGCAGGATATCGATCCGACTGACCCGGCGACGATGGTTGCGGCGGCGACGGTGCTCTACGACGGCGTAATCGCAGATGCTCCGGGATTTTGCGCGTACGTGCTGGTGGATGCCATCAACATGCAGTGCAGTGTTGCGTATACGTACGCGGCGCATATCTCGCTGGCGGAGGTGCGGATGGCGCTGGATGGCACGACCTATGTGACCCAGGTCGTGGGTCCGGTGTCGGATGGCGCATCTTGTGAGATTGCGAGTTCGACGACGCTTGATTTTTATCCGCAGTATGTGCCGCCCTTGAACGCGTTGATTGTCGCGAGCTACCGAGGGTCGGGGCGCGCGGTGGCGGAGATAGTGAATAGCGCGAGCATTGCAGCCCTTACAAGCGGGGCGGACAACGGAGAGCGCGGGATGGTGCGGACGATGAAAACTCCGAGCGCGCGGACGCAGGCCGATTGCGAGAACGCGGCGCTGGCGATTCTGGACGATGCCTGCGGCGGACCAGCGTGGTCGGGGATGTATGAGACATGGAGCGATTTCCTTCCGGGAGGCGCGGGAGATATTTTTCCGGGAGACGCGGTTGCGGTGAATGTGCCGTCGCGCGGGGCGGTCTTCAATGCGATCGTGCGGCAAGTCACGATTGATGTGGCTGATCCGGCGGACGACCGGGGAATGTACACGCTCGAGTTTGCCAATGATCTGGCGGCCGCGCTGGCACTGCAGGATGCGGGGAGCGCAGCGACGGTTCCGCTGCAGGACTTGCCGGTGCAGCTTTCGACGGCGCAGGTGGGAGCGTACTACCTGGAGAATCTGACGGAGGCACAGATTACGGCAGTGAGCGGGACGACGGCGCAGGTGGGCG
This sequence comes from uncultured Acidobacteriaceae bacterium, assembly GCA_963739125.1. Lineage (GTDB taxonomy): Bacteria > Acidobacteriota > Terriglobia > Terriglobales > Acidobacteriaceae > Sulfotelmatobacter. The sequence continues at coordinate 1,196,466 of CAVTZD010000001.1, forward strand.
TGGGAATGATTCCTCCGAGCGGGTGGGGCGTAGAAGTGAGAGCGCACGATTATGGATGGGGCGTAGAGAACGACCGGAATCTGCTAGGGCGATTCACGACAGAAACGTTCAGCCTGCCACGGGTGGTGCGGACTCAGAATTATTTTCTGCGGCTGTATGACAATTCGTCGCCTCCAAAGTATTCGCGGTATGCGGCGGCGCTGCATGTGGATTATCCGCTGACTTGATCTTGGGCGGTTTGATCTGGCTGACCCGATCTGTCTGAGATGATCTGCGTGACCTGCTTGATGGGAGACGAACATGGGAGTCACCGAAAAAGAGCTATCGTTCCTGCGGCTGATTGACAGCGAATTTCAGCGAGACGTTCTGGACAAACTGGTGCGGCTGGAAACGAAAATGGACGCCCTGGTGGGCTCGGCGCAGCCGGGGCGAATGAAGATCGCGGAGGACAAGATCGCGCTGCTCGAACGGAATGACCTGCGCAACAGCATTTTTAACCGGGTGGTGAATGCGGCGGTGAGCGCGGCGATCAGCGTGGCGATCGCGCTGCATAAGTATTGGTGGAAGTGAAATTGGGTCGTCAACTTTTGTGGGAGAGGAGTTCTGTCGTGAATTTTCTGGATCAGTTGCTCAAGGCGATTGCATTCGTGCCGGCATTGGTGAACGGCATCGAGGGGCTTTTTGGAAATAAGTCTGGGATCGAGAAGAAGGACGCCGCAATGACGTTTCTGCAGAACGCACTCGCAACGATCGATGCGGTGGCGGCTCGGGAGATTGTCGAGCCGGAGAAATTCAGGGACGGTATTTCGAAGATCATCGACGGGACAGTGGAATGTTTAAACGCCTCAACGTGGGCGAAGAGCAGGGCGCAGGCGGCGGCCAGCGAACCGTAAGGTCGTCGTTCCATTCGGCGAGATTGCACACAACGCACGATCCGATGCACTGCCGGCAACGTGCATAGGTCCTTCGCTACGCTCAGGACGACATTCGATTGCTATCCGACGTCTTCGCCCCAGGTTTCGAGATTCTTTTTCACCTGCGCCATGAACTGGTCGGCGATCGCGCCGTCGATGAGGCGGTGGTCGTAGCCGAGCGTAAGATGTACGACGCTTCGGATCGCGATCGAGTCGCTGCCGTCTTTGTCGGTGACGACGAGCGGCATTTTCGTGATGCCGCCGACACCCATGATGGCGGAGTTGGGCTGATTGATGATGGGCAGGCCGAAGACAGCGCCGAACTGGCCGGGGTTAGTGACGGTGAAGGTGGATCCATCGACGTCTTCGGGCTTGAGTTTCTTGGTGCGCGCACGCTCGCCGAGATCGGTGATGCCGCGCTGCAGGCCGAGGAAATTCAGGTCGCCCGCGTTTTTGACGACGGGGACGATGAGTCCCCAGTCGAGAGCGACGGCGATGCCGACATTGATGCTGCGGTGGTGGCGGATGTTGTCGCCTTCAATGGAAGCGTTGATGATCGGCCATTGCTGCAGGGCGGCGATGGCGGCGCGCACGAAGAAGGGCATGAAAGTGAGGCGGACGCCATGGCGCTGCTCGAATCCGGATTTTTGCTTCGCGCGCAGGTTGACGATGCGGGTGAAATCGACTTCGTACATGCAGTGCACGTGAGCGCTGGTGCGGCGCGACTCAATCATGTGGTGGGCGATGAGTTGCCGCATCTTCGTCATGGGGACGAGATCGCCGGGGAATGGCGCGGGGGCAGCGGGACGAGGCGAGGGCGAACTGGATGAGGGCGCTGATGCCTCGCTTCGCGCGGAGCGGACGAATGCGTCCGCCCCTCCACTTGTGGGTTGCGAACCCTGGCTCTCGATGAACTGCATGATGTCTTGCTTGGTGATGCGGCCGCCAAGTCCGGTGCCGGACACTTGCGAGAGGCTGATGCCGTGCTCGCGGGCGATCTTGCGCACGAGCGGCGAGGAGCGGGCTTCTTCGTCTTCTTGTGCTACAGGAGCTGGTGTTGCGGCAGCGGGCGGCGCTGGAGCGCCGCTTCGCTTTTCTTCTTTTGCCTGGGCAGCGATGGGAGCGGGTGCGGCCTTTGCGGGAGTGGCGGGGGCTTTGGCAGCGGCTTCGCCATCGACGGCGATGGTGCCGACTACCGTGTTCACTCCGACGGTTGTGCCTTCGGTGACTTTGATTTCCTGCAGAACTCCAGAGGCGGGAGCGGGGATTTCGGCGTCGACTTTGTCGGTGGAGATTTCGAACAGAGGTTCGTCGCGCTGAACCTTGTCTCCGGGCTTTTTCAACCACTTGGTAATAGTGCCCTCGACGATGGATTCGCCCATCTGGGGCATGATGATGTCAGTCGGCATGAGTTCCTTCCACGGGCCCTACGATTTCGAATCAGGGCCGGACGCAAATGGTTATTATAACGGGTTGGTGAGGTAAGGCGGGTGAAGGGCTCATCGCAGCGCTGAAAGCGCTGCGCCACGCAAAATCGAATCTTTCGGCCGACATCTAGACTTAGTCTCCGAGAATCCCCCTAAGCCCCGCGTCGTTTCATTTCCGTGTCTTCTCTTCTTTCTTGTCGTCCTTTTTTTCGTCGGTGGCTTCGGGAGCCATGTTGAAGCTGGTCTTCCAGTATTCCTGGACGGCAGGGGGAAGTTTGTCCATGTGGGAGAGGAAGGACGTGAGCTTCCAGATCTGCTGGTCGGTGAGGACGCCCTGCCAGGCGGGCATGCCGGTGTAGCGGATGCCGGTGCGGATGGTGTAGAAGGTGTGCCACTCGGGATCGTCGGGCGGATCGGAAATCAGATTGGGAGGCGGCGGATAAAAATTGCCGGCCAATCCGGCGGGTCTGCGGTCGAGGGTGCCGTGGCACAGGGCGCAGTTCATGGTGTAGATCTTCATACCGTCTTCGAGATCCTGATCGGTGGGCGTGAGCGGGTTGACGGCGTGCGGGGCGTGGCGATCCATGGACGCGTCAATGGCGCCCATGGCAAGGTGGCGCTCGATGTGCGGCGGCTCAACGTTAGCGCGCGTAGGCATGAAACCGAGCAGAGCGAAGCCGAGTCCGCCGAGGATGAGAACTATAAGAGTGATGATGACGCCGAGAAAGAATTTGCCCATGGGGCCTCCGGGGTTAGACGAAGAGGTATTGTGGCAGATGGGCGGGCGGGCGCGCTAGTTGGCGGCATCGCGTGGTCGGCCCGGCTGCCTTGGGGTTTGCTTAAGCGCAAAACAAAAGCTAGTCGAGCTTTGCTCGACCGGACAGCCGGGGGCGGCTGTCCCCACACTGATGTGTCTTAGCGGATGGAGGACCAATGCGTCCGCCGCTCCACGAGTTAATACGCTTTCAGGCGGCGGGACTCGCGGACTACGTCTTCGACTTTCGGCAGGTAGTGCTCTTCTTGCGGCGGCGAGAATGGGATTGCGGAATCCAGACCAGCGATGCGGACGATGGGGCCATCGAGATCGTCGAATGCTTCTTCGTTGATGATGGCGGCGATTTCGCCGGCGAGGCCTCCGGTGCGGGAGTGTTCGTGGAGGATGATGACTTTGTTCGTCTTCTTCACGGTTGCGGCGATGGCTTCGCGATCGAGCGGGGAGACGGTGCGGAGGTCGAGGATTTCTAAGTCTATTCCTTCCTTGCTGAGAATCTCGGCGGCTTCTAAGGCAGTGTGGACCATGGCGGCATAAGTAATGATGCTGAGATCGCGGCCTTCGCGGACGAGGTTGGCTTTGCCGATGGGGACGACGTAATCATCTGCGGGGACTTCGCCTTTGATGCGGCGGTAGAGATATTTGTGCTCGAAGAAGATGCAGGGATTGTTGTCGCGGATGGCGGCTTTGATGAGGCCTTTCGCGTCGTAGGGCGTGGCGGGGCAGATGACTTTGAGTCCGGGATTGTGGACGAACCACATCTCGGGATTTTGCGAGTGGAAGGGTCCGCCGTGGACGTATCCACCGCTGGGGCCGCGGAGAACGAGCGGAGCGGGAGCGCCCCAGAGGTAGTGCGTTTTCGCGACCATGTTGCTGATCTGGTTGAAGGCGCAGCCGATGAAATCCATGAACTGAAATTCCGCAACGGGGCGCATACCAGTAAGCGATGCTCCGAAAGCCGCGCCCACGATGGCCGACTCGGCGATAGGCGTGTCGATGACGCGCTCGGGACCGAAGCGATCGATGAATCCATCAGTGACTTTAAATGCCCCGCCGTAGATGCCGATGTCTTCGCCGAGGCAGAAGACGGTGGGGTCGCGGTCCATTTCTTGCCAAATTCCCTGGCGGATGGCTTCGAGGTAAGTGAGTTGGGGCATAGTTCTGGGTTGCTGCTCTCGATTCTACCGTAGCGCTATGCGCTGAACACAGGGTCCCTCGACTGCGCAAAACGATTCGCGCTGCTCATCGTTTCGCTTCGCTCGGGATGACAATGTGTGGGGAGCATTTCACAAATCTTGACGGAGTACAAAATCCTGTCATCCCGAGCGAGGATGATCGTTCACGAAGTGAACGAGCACCGCAGTCGAGGGGCCTTTGTGTGTCTGGCGGGTACCAATCTGCTGCCCAATCCTGCCAGCGCGGATTCTTGCGTTCGATCAGCTATAACTTCTTTTCGCGGCGCCAGCGCTTTAGTTGTTTCTCGCGGTCGATGGCGTTTGCAACATCATCGAAGCTTTCCCAGTATACGAGGCGGATACAGTTGTAGTCGTCGGTGAAACCCTCGCGGATGTGATTCTTATGCTGCCATACGCGCTTGCGAAGGTTGTTGGTCATGCCGATGTATAGAGCTCGACGCGAGGGGCTTTGCATCATGTAGACGTAGTAGATGTACTCGTCGCGCATCCAGGCGCTCCTGGCCGAACACAAGGTCCCTCGACTGCGCTCGGGATGACAATGTGCGTTGGGAGCATTTCACAGAACGGAGCTACATGTCTGTGACGTGTGAACATAAAATCCACGGCTTTTCGCGGAGGCCGTAGTGTTGCATTACTTCAAGTGGACGGCGGCTTCGGTTGCTTTATAGCTGACGCTTCCCTTCTTCACTTTTGGCATGCCGTATTTTGGCTTGATTTCGTGGCAGCCTGCTTCGCAGTAGACGCCGCCTTCGGCGGACTCGGGATTCGGCATCGGGCTGTTGACTGCTATTTCCCTTTCTTCTTCGATGATCCGCTCTACTTCTGCAATCAGTTCGGCATTTTCTTTCACGCTCAGCCACTTCTTTTCTTTCACCAGATAATTTTCGAATCTTGCGATCGGATCGCGCTTTTTCCAGAAGTCGAACATCGGCTTTGGAACGTACGCGGCGGCGTCGTGGATGGCGTGGCCTTTCATGCGCATCATTTTGGCTTCGATCAATGTGGGGCCTTCGCCGCGGTGGGCGCGGTCGACGGCTTCGTGGGCGGCGTCGTAGACCTGGCAGGCGTCGGTGCCGTCGACGATCACGCCGGGGATGCCGTATCCGATGGCGCGTTCGGCGAGGTCTTTGCAGCGGTACTGCATCTCGCTCGGCGTGGAGTAGGCCCAGAGATTACTCTCGACGAATAGCACCAGGCCGAGATTTTGCACGGCGGCGAAGTTGATGCCTTCGTAGGTGACGCCGGTGGACTGGCCTCCATCGCCGATGTAGGTCATGACGGCGATGTTGCGGCCTTGCAGGCGCGCGCCGAGAGCCACGCCGGAGAGCACGGGGATGAGATCCCCGAGCATCGAGATGGGCGAAACCATGTTGCGCTTTTCGATGTCTCCGAAGTGGCTGGTGCCGTCGCGTCCGCGGGTGGGCGAGTCGGCTTTGGCCATGTATTGCATCATGGTGTCGCTGGCGCGAAAGCCGCGGACTAAGAGCGAGCCCTGATTGCGGATCATAGGCGCGAACCAGTCGTCTTTATCGAGCGCATAGGCGGAGGCGCAGGAACAGGCTTCCTGGCCCAGTCCGAAATAGACTCCGCCGACGACTTTGCCTTGCTTGTACAGATTTTCAAGCGCGACTTCCATTTTGCGGTTGAGCAGCATGAAGCGGTAGATCTCGATGGCTTGCTGCTTGGTTAGATATTTCGAGTCGCGGATGGGAGGGACGGGAGCGTCGAGGTCGCCGGTGACTTCGTAGCGGGCGTGTTCGGTGCCGTCTGCGTCTTTTTCTGTGTGCTGGCGGACGGAGAGGTTGGGGTGCTCCAGGCGTGTGTCGGGGATGGAGTAGGTGCGGAGATGCTGGTCGGGAGAGCCCTTCGAGCTGCGCTCGAACGAACGGCCGAGGGCGGCCGTTCCCACACGAGCGTTGCGCGGTCCGTTGCGCGGGCGGTTTCCGTTGGAGCTGGATTTGGGCTTAGATTTTTTCTTGATTGCCATGGGGCGGCGCTAGAGGCGCAATGGATAGATGGTATCGCGAGAATGGGGCCAAGGGCTAGGGCACCCGTGGCCAAAGCGAAAGCGGGAGCGCGAATAATCGCGGAGAAGGCAGGATGCCCACTCGACAACCGCGAGACGCCGGTGCTACGCCGAGGTCGTGTCGTCTTCTTTTTGTTTGTGAAGTTGGCGGAGTTCGGCAGGCGGCTTCATGGGGACGCCAATTGTGTTTCCTAGCAAGGCATCGAGGGACTCGATCCAGAGAATCTGAGTGGAAAAAACTGTGCCGAAGTTGCGGGTGATGGATTCGGCTACGGCGCTCATGTCGAGCGGCTTGTTTAGTTCTTTCTGCATCGAGGTGACCGGCTTTGCAGTGATGCCGCAGGGGATGATCAGGTCGAAGAAGCTGAGATTGGTGTTGACGTTCAGGGCGAAGCCGTGGGAGGTGACGGAGCGGGAGATGTGGATACCGATGGCGGCGAGTTTGGATTCGGGGGCGCTCGCTTCGCTTCGCTGGACGGCCGAGGCGACCGTCCCCACACGAGTGTCCTTGGCACCGGCGAACCCAAGGTCCCTCGACTCCAAAGAGCGATTCTTCGAATCGTTCTCTTCCGCTCGGGATGACAATGGAACGGGATTCGTCCAGACGCCGGTTAGGCCGGGGATGCGGTTGGTTTCGATTCCGAAATCGGCGCTGGTGCGGATGAGGACTTCTTCGAGGCGGCGGACGAAATCGACTGCGCCCAGGCGTTTACGGTTCGACAGATCAGGGCAAGTCTTCGACTCGCCCCGGCGGACGGGGGCGTCCGCCGCTCCGCTTGCGTAGCCCCGGAGGTCGAAGATGGGGTAGCCGACTAGTTGGCCGGGGCTGTGGAAGGTGACGTCGCCGCCGCGGTCGCACTCGAAGACCTCGACGCCGCGCTGGGCGAGGAGTTCGGGCGAGGCGACCACGTTGGCCGCTTTGGCGTTGCGGCCTAGCGTGATGACAGGTTTGTGCTCAAGCAAGAGGAGGAGGTCGCCAATTTTTTCTTCTTTCCGCACTGCGACTAGTTCTTGCTGCAGGCGGAGGCCGGTTGCGTAGTCGATGACGCCGAGTTGGAGGACGGAGATCAAACTCTTTGCCGCAGATTTCGCGGATTCACACCGATCAAACCCAAATCTTAACCACAGAGGACACTGGGGACACAGAGGAATTGCATAGATCCTTCGCGCAACAAGCGCGCTCAGGATGACAAGCGTTTGGCTTTACGGCGTTCATCCGTGTCGATTTGTATCATCCGTGTCAATCCAGGGCCGATTTACGCGTTGATCGCAATTCCGTACACGCTGTTCGACGCGTCGAGCATGGCTTCGGCCAGCGTGGGGTGGGCGTGGATCGTCCACATTAGATCTTCGACAGTGGCTTCCAGTTCCATGGCAACCACGGCTTCGGCGATCAGTTCTGTGGCTTGTGGGCCGATGATGTGGACTCCAAGAATTTCCCCGTAGTCGGCGTCGCTGACGATCTTGATGAAGCCCTCGTGCTGGCCGACGATCGAGGCACGCGAGTTCGCGGTGAAGGGGAACTTACCGATCTTGACGTTATATCCGGCTTCGCGGGCTTTGGTTTCGGTGAGGCCGACGCTACCGATTTCAGGATGACAGTACGTGGCGCCGGGGATGTGTTCCGGATTGATCGGTTTGCCGGGCTTACCCGCGATTTTCGCAACGGCCACAAGAGCTTCCATGGCGCCGACGTGCGCCAGTTGCGGCGTGCCGAGGACAATGTCGCCGACCGCGTAGACGCCGGGCTCGGCGGTCTGCATCCAGGAATCGGTTTTGATGAACTCGCGGTCGGGCTTGATTTTCGTGCGTTCGAGGCCGATGTTCTGGGTGCGCGGCTTGCGGCCGATGGCGATGAGGATCTTTTCGGCTTCGATTTTCTGTTGCTTGCCTTCGGCGGTGATGGTGACGGCAACTCCGGCTTTCGTTTTTTCAACTTTGTCGACTTTCGCGCTGGTGTGGAAGTTGATACCGCGCTTGCGAAAGACGCGGGCGAGTTCCTTGGAAACTTCTTCGTCTTCCACGGGTACGAGGCGCGGCAGCATTTCGACGATCGTCACTTCGGCGTCGAACGAACGATAGATCGAGGCGAACTCCACGCCTACCGCGCCCGCCCCGACGATCACCAGCGATTTTGGAATCTCCTTCAGGCTCAGAATTTCGGTATTCGTCAAAACGCGGTCGTTGGCTTCGAGACCCGGGAGCATGCGGGCTTCCGAACCAGTGGCAAGAATTACGTTCTTAGCTTTGATGTGGCTGGCTTTGTTGTCGTTGACCAACTCAACCGTGAACACGCCGTTCTGCGCCGGACCGGTAAGTTTGCCGTAGCCTTTCAGGGTTTCTACCTTATTTTTCTTCATCAGGAAATCGAGGCCTTTGGTGTGCTTGGCGACGATTTTGTTTTTGCGATCCTGAATGGCGGCCCAGTTCAGCCTGCGGGCATCCACACCTTCGATGCCAAATTCCTTCGCGTCTTTGAGATGGTCCCAGAGTTCGGCATTGAACAACAGCGCCTTGGTCGGAATGCAGCCGACGTGGAGGCAGGTGCCGCCGAGGAATCCGTCCTTTTCGATGAGTGCGGTTTTGAGGCCGTATTGGCCGGCGCGAATGGCGCCTGTGTATCCGGCGGGACCGCTGCCGATGATGGCGATGTCGTAGATAGGGTCTGGCAAGAAGTAGTCCTCAGTAAGAGATGATGAAAGGCAAACGTTTGATTCTAGAACAGGGGGGAGGCCAGGACCAAACCTGACGTGGTATCGAATGCGAATTCCGTGCCTCGTCTTTAGGGGCGCCAGCGAACACGGGGTCCTTCGACTGCAAAACAGCCTCGCTTTCGCGAGGCTGTTTCTTCGCTCAGGATGACAAGCGGCAGAGCTAGTTATTTTCGTTGCTGGCGCGCTTCCAAGAAATCAATTCGCCGATGGTGGAACTGGTGCTGGAAACCGGCTGCTTGTAGGCCTCGACTTCTGAGCGCGAAGCTTCTTCGCCGACGGCGCGGATGCTGAGTCCGACTTTCTTTTCTTCCGGACTCATCTTGATGATCTTGAACTCGTGTTCAAGACCGGGCTCAAGGTGCATGGGCTGGCCGTTTCCGTCGATCGCTTCCGACTTGTGGCAAAGTCCCTCTACGCCATCGGCAATCTCGACGAACGCTCCGAACGCGGCTACGCGCAAAACTTTGCCGTGGACCACATCGCCGATGTGATGGGCGGCGAAGAAGGATTCCCACACGTCGGGCTGCAGTTGTTTGACCCCGAGCGAGAGGCGGCGCTTATCGGGCTCGATGGCGAGCACGATGGCTTTGACGCGGTCGCCCTTTTTCAAAACTTCAGAGGGATGCTTGACGCGCTTGGTCCAGCTCAGATTGCTGACGTGGACCAGGCCATCGATACCGTCTTCGATCTCGATGAACGCTCCGAAGTCGGTGAGATTGCGGACGCGGCCCTCAACGGTCAAGCCCACGGGAAATTTTTCGTGCAGCGAATCCCACGGATTGGACGCCAGTTGCCGCATCCCGAGTGAAATACGACGCTCGGTGGGATTCACATTGAGCACGACGCATTCGACCTGATCGCCGACGTTGACGAGCTTCGAGGGATGCTTCATGCGCTTCGACCAGGTCATCTCGCTGACATGGACCAGGCCTTCGATGCCCTGCTCGAGTTCGACAAACGCGCCATAGTCGGTCACGCTGATTACGCGTCCGGAGACGTGCGCTCCGACGGGATAACGATGTTCGGCGTCGAGCCAGGGATCGGGCGTGAGCTGCTTGAAGCCGAGCGAGACGCGCTGTTTCTCTTTGTCGTACTTGAGAACCTTGACCTGAATCTGATCGCCGACGTTGACCAGATCTTTGGGGTGGGTGAGGCGTCCCCAGGACATGTCGGTAATGTGGAGCAGGCCGTCGAGGCCGCCGAGGTCGACGAAGGCGCCGTACTCGGTGAGATTCTTTACTACGCCGGTGAGGATCGTGCCCTCTTCGAGATGCTCGAGCGTCTTCGAGCGCTTTTCATTCTGCTCGCCTTCGAGCAATTCCTTGCGCGAGACCACGATGTTGCCGCGCTTCTTGTTGAGCTTGATGACGGCGACCTCGATGGTCTGGCCCTTCATGCCATCGAGATTGCGGATGGGCCGCAGATCGACCTGCGAGCCGGGCAGAAAAGCGTGCGCGCCGAGAATGTCGACGGTGAGACCGCCTTTGATACGGTCAATCACGACGGCTTTGATGGGCTTCTTTTCGTGATGCGCCTTTTCGATTTCTTCCCAGGCGTGAATGCGCTGCGCTTTCTGGTGCGAGAGATTGATGTAACCCTCTTCGGCCTCGCCCTTGTCACGCATGACCTCGATTTCGTCGCCCGGCTTGAATCTGGGGTTGCCCTCATGATCGAGCACTTCGGCAAGCGGCAGCATACCCTCGGCCTTGGCGCCGATGTCGACGACCACGTGCGTCCCTGTCAGCTTGAGCACGGTGCCCTTGATGACGCGGTCTTCGGTGACGGCTTCTTGCGCTTCGGTGGTGAAAGTCTCGAGGGCGGATGCGAAGTCTTCGTTGTCAGCTGGCTTGTCTTCTGCGGCGGACGCAGATTCGGAGCCAGAGTCGGGCGCGGTGGCCGCCGTATCTGTTGCAGTTTGTTGCGGTTCCGGCTGGCGCGGCTCGGAAGAGGTCGCTTCGCGCTGGTTGTGCTCTGCCGTTACCGGCTCGGCTTCGGTGACAAGTGTGGAGGTGGAGCTGGAATCGTTGGCGGTGGTCTCGTCGAACAAGGTCATGCCTCTCTGATGACGGGATGCGGGGCCTGCTTTGCGGACTGCTGGACGAGTCGTTTGGTTGTGGTGGGCCCACCCTGGCGAGTGAGCTTGGACAATCCCAGCGGTCGGACGTTTTCACACAGAACCCGCGTCCAATGGGAACTCTTTGACTATAGCAACCGCTCGCGAACAGTGTCAAACGTAAATCTCGCGTGTGTTACAGCCAGGTTTCAGCGTTACGATTTCAGGATGGCGGCCAGTTCTGCTACCCTCCCCTGCTATGGATTATCTGTGGACGCCGTGGCGTTACGCCTATGTCTCGAGCACGGAAAAAGCGGCGGGATGCGTCTTTTGCGAGGCGGCGAAAGAGAGCGATGAGAAGGCGCGTATTGTGTTTCGCGGCCAGCAGTGCTTCGTCATCTTGAATACCTATCCCTATACGCCGGGCCACGTGATGGTCGTTCCCTACGCGCATCTGGACGAATTGCGGAAATTGCCGACGGAAGCGGCCAACGAAATGACGGCACTTTCACAGCGCATGGAGACGGTCCTGCGCGAACTCTACCATCCGGACGGGATCAATCTCGGCATGAATATCGGCAAGGCTGCGGGCGCTGGGATTGCGGGACATATTCACATGCACGTCCTGCCGCGCTGGGTCGCGGACGCGAACTTCATGTCAGTGGTGGGCGAGACGCGAGTGCTGCCCGAGACGCTGGATGTGACGTGGAGGAGGATGCGGGAGGCGATGAAGTAGTTGCCATCCAAAACTTGGCGTCATCCTGAGCGCCTCCTTGGCCGCGAAGGACATATGAACCAGGCCAGTTGCACAGGTCCTTCGCTTCGCTCAGGATGACAACGTAGGTCAGCCTGCAAGTTCCTCCATCTCTTTTTCGCCGATCACCGCGACGCCCAGTTCTTTCGCTTTGTCGAGCTTCGATCCAGCATCCGCGCCTGCCACGACGTAGTCCGTCTTTTTGCTGACTGAGCCAGTTACTTTTCCGCCGGCCTCTTCGATCAGCTTTTGGGCTTCGTCGCGGGTGAAATGCGCCAGCGTTCCGGTAAGGACGAACGTTTTGCCCGCAAGCTTCGTGCCGCGTGTTCTTTTCTGGCCTTTGAGTGTGAGACCCGCCGCGCGCAAGCGCTCGACCAGCTTTCGATTCGCGGGGATGCTGAAAAACTCGACGATGCTCTCGGCGATGCGCGGGCCGACTTCGTTGACGTTCTGCAGTTCTTCTACGCTGGCTTGTTCGAGAGCCTCCATCGATCCGAAGTGCTCGGCTAGAAACTGTGCCGTTCGCTCGCCGACCATGCGAATGCCGAGGCCGTGGATTAGTCGTTCCAACGGGAGTTTCTTCGAGTTCTCAATTTCGTCGAGAATGTTCTGCGCCGACTTGTCGGCGAATCGATCGAGGCTGAGCAAGTCTTTCTTGGTGAGGTCGTAAATATCAGCAACGTTCTTGACCAAACCTTTGTCGATCAACTGCATCACCAAAGATTCGCCCATGCCGTCGATGTTCATGATGCCGCGCGAGGCGAAATGCAGAATTGTTCCGATCAGCTTGGCGGGACAGTTGGCGTTGATGCAGCGGTAGTCGACTTCGCCTTCGGTGCGGACGACCTTCGTCCCGCAGACCGGACACTTCCCGGGAGCCTCAATCACCTTTTCGCCGCGCGGGTGATCCTTGTCGACCTCCGCGACTTTTGGAATCACGTCGCCGCCGCGCTCAACACGCACCCAGTCGCCGATCTTCACGCCCAGGCGCTCGATCTCGTCCATGTTATGGAGGGTGGCGTTGCGGACGGTGGTCCCTCCAATCAGGACCGGCGCCAACTCCGCGACCGGAGTGAGCTTGCCCGTTCGGCCAACCTGCCAGCGGACATTCTCAAGTTTGGTCACGGCCCCGCGCGCCGCATACTTGTAGGCGATCGCCCAGCGCGGAGCTTTGCCGGTAAAGCCAAGTTCGTCCTGCAGCGCGGTGCGGTCGACTTTGATGACGATGCCGTCGATCTCGTAGGGCAGCGAGTCGCGCTTGGCTTCCCACTGCTGAATGAACGCCCAGACTTCGTCCATCGAGTGCACCTGCGTGCGATTCGAGTTGACTTTGAATCCGGCGGCATCGAGAGCGTTCAGCGTTTTCCAGTGATGGTCAAAATACGTGCGGCCATTTTGCAGCAGGATGTATGGGAAAAAATCCATGCGTCGTTCGGCCGTTATATTTGCGTCCAACTGTCGGACGGTACCAGCCGTGAAATTGCGGGGGTTGGCGAATGTCGGCAGGCCCTGCCGTTCGCGTTCCTCATTCACCTTGCGAAACGCAGCCGTAGGCATGAGCAGCTCGCCGCGTACTTCGAAGTTAACGGGGATGCCGGCTTTCTTCAGCTTGTCCTTCGGAACCGACAGCGGGATCGAACGCACGGTGCGGACGTTGAGAGTGACGTCTTCGCCGACCGACCCATCGCCGCGAGTCACTCCCCGCCGAAGCTGGCCGTTTTCATAGGTCAGCGCCAGCGACATGCCGTCGAGCTTCAGTTCGCAGACATAGTCCACATCGCTGCGGCCGCTGAGTTCGTGGACACGGCGCTCCCAATCGCGAAGTTCTTCTTCGCTGTAGGTGTTGTCGAGCGACAACATGGGCGAGGAGTGGGGGACCTTGACGAATCCCTCGCGGGGCTTGCCGCCTACGCGTTGCGTGGGCGAGTCGGGCGTCACGAGTGAAGGGCGGTCAGCCTCCAGATCCTTCAGTTGCCGCATCAACTTGTCGAAGTCGGCGTCGCTGATCTCCGGATTATCGAGCACGTAGTAGAGATATTCGTGGTGGCGAATTTTTTCCCGCAGCGCGTCGATCCTTTTTTCGGCATCCTTCGGAGCAGGCATGGCCAAAAGATTATAGGCGGAAGGAAAGGCGCGCGGACAGTCCGAGTCCCTGCCGCATAGGCGCAGTTCCGATGGTTTTCGAGCCATCGCCTGCTGTGGAAAACGCGCCCCTTGCGGGTGGGCACGGTTTTGTGCAAAATTTAATGTTCTTGCCAAGTCGTCTGCAAGTCTTCCATGCTGAAGGGCTCCGACCCGGTCGATGCGGTCGTTGTTGAGAACGCATACATCCGTCAAATTTCGGTTGCGCTGCTCAACGCCTTTAATACAAACAACCGCATCAACCAGTACTTGATCGATAACCTTCCGTCCGCCGCTTGGAAGGCGAAGCCGACTGACGGCAAAGGGCGCACCATCGCTGCGGTTGTGGCGCACATGCACAACGTGCGGGTGATGTGGCTGAAGGCGGCCAAGGCTGACGAGATTCCCGCGCAGCTTGATCGCAACACGGTGACTCCAACTCAAGCCATGCGTGCCCTGGAACGCAGCCGGCACGCCCTGAGCCTGGTCATCAGCCGAGCACTGGCAAGCAACGGGAAGGTTCGCGGCTTCCACCCTGACGTTGCGGGATTCGTCGGTTATCTGATCGCGCACGACGCTCACCACCGCGGTCAGATCGCGATGCTGGCCCGGCAACTGGGGCATCCACTGCCTCAGAAGGCGATGTTCGGCATGTGGGAGTGGGGCGCCCGCTGACTGCTTCCTGCAGAACCGGCCCGACGACTGGTTCGCCCGTCCTTGATTTCTCTGAGACTCGGGTACAATCCACCTTCGTTCAGTCGGCTTCGTTTCAGTTGGCGTCGCTAATTCTGTTTCATTATTCCAGCTAGCCCAGCACCGTTATGCGCAAGGCGGCACTGCTCTATAACCCGGATTCCGGCGCCAGCAGGCGGCGACGCCGGGAACTGGAATCTGCGGTGGAAATCTTGAAGGGCGCAGGCGTGGACGCCGCTCTGGTTCCCACCGAGTCACAGGATCACGCTGGGGAAGAAACTCGGCTGGCGATCGCGGCGGGCTGCGACACGATTTTCGCCTGCGGTGGCGACGGTACGATCCACAACATGGTTCAAGTGCTGGCCAACACTTCCGTGGCGCTGGCGGTTTTGCCGTTGGGGACGGCTAACGCACTGGCGCACGATCTGGGCCTTCCCTTAAGGATAGTGGCGGCTGCAAAGGCTGCTCTCCATGGCGTGCCGCGGAGGGTGGCGCTGGGAAAAGTGAAATACGCGGATCTTCAAGGCAACCCAGGATCAAGGTATTTTGCAGTTGCCGCCGGCGTCGGAGTCGATGCGCATCTTTTCTACAAGCTCCATGCCGATGCAAAGCGGCGGATGGGAATTGGCGCTTACTACGCGAAAGCGTGGAATCTGTGGTTCACCTACGCGATGACAAGATTCGTCGCGGAATACGAGGAGACCGTTTCGCAGGCGGCGCGGCGAGCCGAGGTCACGGAACTGATGGCGATACGCATCCGCAACTTCGGCGGAGTGGTGCGGGAACTGGCGCCAGGAGCCTCGCTCGATCGTGACGACGTTCGGGTGGTCCTGTGCCGGACTGCCAGCCGTCTGTCGTATCTCGCCTATGTGACTCGTGGATTATTGGGGCAGAAGTGGAAAATTCCGGGAATCGACCTCGCCTACAGTGCGAAAATCGCGTGTCAGTACAATGGAAGTTCGCCGGCTGGGACGTCGTCTGGGGAGCACGGAAAACAGCGGCGGATTTACGTTGAAGCGGACGGTGAGTTGCTGGGAACACTTCCCCTCGAAATCACGGTGGTACCAGATGCGCTGACGCTTCTGGCGCCGGCGCGTTAGAGTAGCTGCAAGTCGAATTTGCGACTTAGTCGAATCTGGAATTCTTTTGGAATCTGATTGGAACCCGTCACCCACTTTCTGTTTGGCGCATGCATGGGCCGCGCCGGACTCAATCGCAAGACCGCTCTGGCCACGCTGACGCTCACGCTCGCGGCCGAGGCTCCGGACCTCGACGTTCTCGGTGGTTTTAGAGGCCGTGCCTTCGGCTTCGCCCATCACCGTGGCTTCACACATTCCTTCCTGGGAGTGCCCATTGATGCACTGGCCGTTGTGGGCTTCGTATATCTGGTGTGGCGATGGCGCGGGCGAAAGACGAAGGATCCGAACCTGCCGCCGCGGTGGGGACTGCTTTTTCTTTACGCTTGCCTTGCCGGGCTGAGTCACATTCTGCTCGACTTCACCAATAACTACGGCGTGCGGCCTTTCTGGCCGTTCTCCGAGAAATGGTATTCGTGGGACATTGTTTTCATCGTCGAGCCGGTGATGCTGGCTCTCATGTTTCTGGGCCTGGTCGTGCCGGCGCTGTTTGGACTGATCGACAAGGAAATCGGGGCGCGGCAGCGGAAGCCGCGGGGGCGCATCGCGGCCATTCTTGCGTTGCTGGGCATCGTGCTGATGTGGGGACTGCGTGACTTCGAGCATCGCCGCGCGGTCAGCGCCCTCGAGGCGCGAACTTACAACGGAGCTGATCCCATGCGGGCGTCCGCCTTTCCGAAGATGATCGATCCATTTCACTGGTATGGCGTGGTCGAGACGCAAGGTTTTTTCGCGCTTGCTCCTGTGGATTCGCTCACGCCTGAGGTTGATCCCGAGGGCGAGCTTGAAATTCGGTATAAGCCGGAGGAGACTCCAATCACATTAGCGGCGAAACGATCGTATATCGGCAGGGTGTTCTTGAGTTGGGCCCAGTATCCGATCACAGAGACTGAGGTGCTCGTTCCTCCTCAGGAGGGCTACATCGTTTACTTCCAGGATTTGCGGTTCAGCGGGATGCCAGGTGCGGCTACTGGAAGACGGGATCGCGGTCCACTGACTCAAGCCTTGGAACTGGACAAAAATCTGCGAGTAGTCGGCGATGTGATCGGCGCGGGGGATCGTCAGGTAGTTGTGCCCGAACCCGGCGAGCACTAGCATGACGGCATGCTGGTGTGGGGACGGCCGCTCTCGGCCGTCCGATTGAGCGAAGCTTGGTGGCTCCCTTGACGCCGCGCGCTCCAGCGCCCAGAATGATAGTTCGTCCGCGAGGTGGATCATGCTGCCCTATCTGTTTGTTCTGCTGGCCATTGCCGTGCGGTTCCTGCCGTTCATGGGTCCGCTGAATTTCATTCCGCATGCGTGGCATTTCACACCACTGGCAGCATCGCTGCTGTTTTTTGGAGCTCGCGGCTCGCGGCGACAGATGTGGGCGCCACTGCTTTTGCTTGCAGTCACCGACTTTGTTTTGACCAAGTACATCTACGCTTCCGCGTTTTCGTGGGACCAGTTGGTGACGTGGGTCTGGTACGCCGCGATCCTGCTGCTGGGCACGGGTCTGCGCCAGAAAGCTTCGTTCTGGCGCGTGAGTGGGGCGGCGCTCATCAGCTCGGTTTCGTTTTTCCTGGTCAGCAATCTCGCCGTCTGGGCAGCGTGGCCGGGAATGTATCCCAGAGGGTTCAGCGGGTTGATGATGTCATACACGGCGGGACTTCCGTTTTTCCGTGGCACCGTCGAGAGCGATCTGTTCTTCTCGTTTGCCTTCTTCGGCGTTCCGGTTTTCGTTCAGGCGCTCTCGGAGCGAACGAACAGATCCGGGGACCACACGGCCGCGGCTTAGGGCGAGCGATCACGCCATTCCGCCCCACACTGACAGCGAGTGTCTGGAAGCTGTCTCATCAATGGCTTGGAGAGGAGCGCGACGTGCGTCGTGCCGCTCGAAGTCAACAAAGACGCGGGCTTAAACCGCTGAACTTTCCCGCACTCCGAAATGCTGCTGATCCGTCCTGCCACTGCTAACGATGCGGCTCTGCTGCTCGCGATGATCCGTGAGTTGGCGGAATTTGAGCGCATGCCCGACAAGGTTCAGAACCGCGAGCAGGATCTGCTGCGCGATGGTTTCGGCGAGCATCCACGGTTTCGTTCGTTAATTGCAGAGTGGGATGGTCAGACCGCTGGATACGCGGTTTTCTTCGACTACTATTCGACGTGGTCCGGGCCCGCCCTGTATCTCGAAGATGTGTTCGTGCGCGAGCCGTTTCGTGGTCGCGGCATTGGAAAAGCTCTGATGGCAGCAGTGGCGCGGGCCGCAGTCGAGGAGCAGCGCTATGGAATACACTGGGCCGTGCTCGACTGGAACCAGAAAGCGATCGACGTGTATAAGGCTCTGGGCGCGGAGTTCTACGATCAATGGCGGCTCGTTCTACTCTCCGGGGAAGCCTTGCAGCGGCTGGCGGGGAAGACGAAATGAAAACAAAGCGAGCCGAATCCAGCCGCACTGTTCGATTGTTTGCGACTCCGACGGTGTGGACCGCCTGGCTGGAAAAGAATCATCACCAGTCCGAAGGATTGTGGTTGCGCCTGGCGAAGAAAGGATCTCCGCTCCAGTCTGTAACTTACGGCGAGGCGCTGGAGATCGCTTTGTGCTACGGGTGGATCGACGGACAGAAGCGCGGCGAGAGTGAATCGGCGTGGCTGCAGCGATTTCTTCCCCGTTCGGCGAAGAGCATCTGGTCGAAGATCAATCGCGAGAAAGCGGCTGCGCTGATCGCAAGCGGGCGAATGAAGCCAGCCGGACTTGAAGCAGTCGCGGCCGCAAAGCGAGACGGAAGGTGGGCCGCGGCCTACGATTCACCGAAAGGCGCCAGGGTCCCGGAAGATTTTCAATCGGCGTTAGATAAGGATCCGGCGGCCCGGGATTTTTTTGTGACTCTCGATGGCGCGAATCGCTATGCGGTGTTGTTTCGCATTCAAACGGTGAAAAAAGTGGAGACGCGGGCACGAAAGATTCGCGAATTTGTCGAGATGCTGAAAAGAGGCGAGACCATTCACGAGCCCCGGAAGGCCCGGCGAGCAGCGAAATAAGTATGGCAACAGTAAAAATCATTGGAGCCGGGCTGGCCGGGGCAGAGGCCGCGTGGCAGTGTGCGCGCCGGGGAGTGGATGTGGAGTTGTTTGAAATGCGTCCGGTTCGGGCGACGCCTGCGCATCAGACCGCGGACTTTGCCGAACTGGTGTGCTCGAATTCTCTGAAGTCGGACAGTGAAAATACCGCGCCCTGGTTGCTGAAGGAAGAAATGCGCCGGGCAGGATCGCTGCTGCTCGAGATCGCAAGGCAATGTGCCGTTCCCGCAGGGCACGCGCTGGCGGTCGATCGCGTTCTGTTTGCGGCGCGCGTGACCGAAGCGATCTCTAGCGAGCCTCGCATCTCCATACGGCGCGAAGAAGTCACTGTAATCGATGAGGCCCGCGACGTGACCATCGTCGCCACAGGACCGTTGACGTCCGATGCGCTGACTTTGGAGATTGCGCGGATCAGCCAATCGGAAGAACTCAAACCTGAGCCGGCGAATCGACAGCTCCCATATGATTCTGTGCCAGATCATGCCCCTCTGTTTTTCTACGATTCGATCAGCCCGATCGTAGAGGCGGACTCGATCGACATGTCGCGCGTGTATATGGCGGCGCGGTATGACAAAGGATCGGCGGATTACATCAATTGCCCGATGACCGAGGAGGAATACGGTCGGTTTTACGACGCGCTGCTGGCGGCGCAGTCGGTCGAGGAAAAGGATTGGGAGAATCTGAACTATTTTGAATCCTGCCTGCCCATCGAAGAAATCGCGCGACGCGGCCGGGACACGCTTCGCTTCGGTCCGATGAAACCCGTCGGATTGAAAGATCCGCGCACCGGCAAAATGCCGTATGCGGTGGTGCAACTGCGTCAGGAAAATCTGCGGGCCGATTCCTACAACCTTGTCGGATTTCAGAATCACCTGAAGTTTGCCGAGCAGGCGCGCGTGTTGCGCCTGATCCCCGGACTGGAGGATGCGCGCTTTCTGCGCTACGGGCAGATTCATCGCAACACTTACATCAACGCGCCGTCTCTGTTGTGTCAGACGTTGCAGATGAAAGCGCATCCCCGAGTTTTCTTCGCAGGACAGATCTGCGGAGTCGAAGGCTACGTGGAATCGATAGCGACCGGATTACTGGCCGGGATGCATGCCGCAGCGCTGCTTTTCTCGACGGAAATCACGCCCGCTCCACGCGCCTCGGCATTCGGTTCGCTGACGCACTACATCACGCATGCCGATACGAAGAACTTTCAGCCGGCGAACATCACGTTTGATTTGCTGCCTCCGCTGGAGAGAAAAATTCGCGACCGCAAAGAGCGTCATCGCCTGCAATGCGAGAGCGCGCTACTCGAATTCGACAAGTGGCTGGATCAATCCAGAACAGCTCAAGTCGGCGCAGTAACTGTGAAAGCGTAATCAACAGGCGCGCTAAGATCTCACCGTGCTTCCTGAAGTCCAAATTCGCCGTGCCGACCCGGAGGACGCGGCAGTTGTCGCGAGAGTGCTCTACGAATCCTTCGTTGAGTACAGACCGCTGTACACTCCGGGAGGTTTTGCCGCGACGACTCCCGGCGCCGAGCAAATTCTGGCCCGTATGAGCGAAGGCCCGGTCTGGGTCGCATGCCGCGGGATCGAGGTTGTGGCGACCGTTGCCGCCGTGGTGAAGGAACGGTCACTCTACATGCGCGGAATGGCTGTTCTGCCGGCCGCGAGAGGATCGAGAGTGGCAGTAGCGCTACTCAATCAAGTCGAGAAATGGGCCGTCGAGCAAGCGTGCACGCGTGTGTTCCTGAGTACGACTCCGTTTCTTGACGCTGCAATCCGACTGTATGAGAATGCCGGTTTCCGCCGGTTTCCGGAAAGTTCACCTGATCTGTTTGGAACGCCCTTGTTTATGATGGAAAAGTTCCTTCCGCCGAAAACTGGGAATCGGCTAATCCATTAAGACAGCCTTGCCAGCGTGTGCAGTTGCAGCCATGACTGATCCAGGTTGTGCCCCAAATTTTCTTGCAACAAAACCTTCAACTCATTCGTACCTCAAGACAGGCTGGCGGGATGACTTTCTCTCCTCGACCGCGTCCAACCCATTGTTATGACGGTCCGAGATCTGATCTTCGACGTGCTGCGAACGCTGTGGACCCACAAGCTACGGGCGTTTCTCACCATGTTCGGGATCGCCTGGGGCATTGTGTCGATTGTGCTGATGGTGGCGGCTGGCGAGGGGCTGCGCAAGGGCCAGGCAGAGCAGGCGCGAAATCTGGGCAAGGACGTCATGATTGTTTTCCACGGCCGCACCAGCCTGCAGGCGGGAGGAATCCACGCCGGACGCCCGATTCATTGGGAAGACCCCGATGTGGCGGTGGTGCAGGCCGAATCGCCCGACTGCGAATACGCGATTCCGGAACTGGAGCAGGACACCGTGCGCGTCCACAGCAATTTCAATAATGCCGCGTTCACTGTGACCGGTTCGTATCCACCATTTGCCTACATCAGAAGCCTCGACGTCGGTTTGGGGCGTTTCTATGATTGGGACGACATGCGCGAGGCGCGTCGCGTTGCGTTTCTCGGGTCCGACGCGGCGAAGCAACTCTTCCCCGGGCGCGATGCGGTTGGCGACACCGTCTATCTGAATGACTTTCCCTATACCGTGATCGGAGTGATGGAGAAGAAGAAGCAAGACTCCAGTTACGACGGGTGGGACGTGAACAAAGTTTTCCTTCCGTTTGCCGCCATGCGCCGCGATTTTCCCGACAAGCCTCCGGGAACATCGATGACCTTCGATCAACTTCTGGTCACGCCCAAGTCAGTCGACCAACACGAAGCCTGCAAACATGAAGTGCGTACCGCTCTGGCGCGCATGCATCGTTACGATCCGAATGACAAAGAGGCCGCTCCCATCTGGGATACGGTGCAAGAGGCCCAGGCCTTCAAGACGATGACCGACGGCATGAAGTTTTTTCTGGGCGCGGTCGGCATCGTCACGCTGCTTCTGGGTGGCATCGGGGTCATGAACGTCATGCTGGTTGCGGTGCGCGAGCGGACGCGTGAAATCGGTGTGCGGAAGGCCATCGGCGCGCCGGCCAAGACGATCCTGCGGCAGTTCTTTATCGAGGCCCTGATCATTGCGTTGCTGAGCGGGGCGATAGGGCTTGGCGTGGCGTTCGGCTTCTGTGCCCTGGTCAACCTGCTCCCAATGCCCGACTTTTTTGCCGGGCTGGTGCCGAGTTGGAGTTCAGGTCTCATCGCCACGGGTCTGCTCGGAGCGATCGCGGTGGGCGCGGCCCTCTATCCCGCGCGGCGCGCTGCGTCGATCGATCCGATTGAAGCGCTGAGGTATGAAGCCGGAGGCTAGTTTCATAGCTTCGAGCTCTGAGTTTCAGGAAGTTATGCATCACTTCATGACGGTCGCGCTCGCAACTCGTAGTTCATTGCCGCCGGCTTTCCTATGCTGATTGAGGTCATTTTCGAAGCTTGGACCGCCCTCAGGCGCAACATCACGCGCAGCCTGCTCACCATGCTCGGCATCGTGTGGGGCATCGCGACGGTGACTCTCTTGATCGCGTATGGCAACAGCTTCCGCAGCGTGCTCGTGCACGGGTTCGACGCATTCGGCAAGAGCGTGGTGATCTGCTGGCCCGGGCAGACGAGCGAGCAGCCCGGCGGACAACGCGCGGGAAAGAAGGTAGTTCTCGAGCAAGCAGATCTCGACATGGTGAAGGCGATGGCGCCGCTCGTGAAGCATGTCTGCTTTGAAACCGTTAGCCGCCCGGGAATTGCCTACGGCGACCGTATGGCCGGGACGGACCCGGTCCGCGGCGTCTGTCCTGAATATGGCGAAATGCGGAATGAAATTCCGTCGGAGGGCCGCTGGATTAATGCGGAGGACGAACTCGAACGCCGGCGCGTGATTTTCTTAGGCGGGCGGCTCAAAGAACAACTTTTTGGCGGACGGCCCGCGGTGGGTGAGACAGTGCAGGTTTCCGGCGTCCGCTTTACCGTCATTGGCGTGATTGCGCGAAAAATTCAGCTCAGCAATTATTTTTCAAGCGATGACGACTCGTCATGGATCCCTTATTCCACCGCCGGGGACCTGTGGAATACGCGCTACGCGGCCGTGATGGTGTTTGAGCCGATTGCTCCGCAGTTTGAGAAAAGAGCCGAGGCGCAGGTGCTGGCCGCGGTGGCGACACGCCAGAATTTCTCGCCCACCGACCCGAAAGCGTTCCAAATGTTTGGCCGAGACGAGTTCCGTCCTGTGATTGACGGTTTGACTATCGGCTTGCAAGTGCTGCTGACTTTCATCGGTACGTTGACCCTCGGCATTGGCGGCGTCGGGGTGATGAATATCATGCTGGTTTCCGTCGACGAACGTATTCGCGAAATCGGCCTGCGTCGCGCACTGGGAGCGCGTAAACGGCACATCAAGCTGCAATTTTTGGCGGAGACGCTGCTCATTATGTTGCTCGGGGGAGCGATCGGCGTGCTGCTCTCGTACATCATCGCCTGGTCGGTTGGCACGCTGCCGATGATGGGTCCTCTATTCGAGGACAACTCGGGCCAGGGCGACATTCATCTGCGCATTTCAATGATGACCGTGGTGCTCTCGACAATCGTATTGCTCATCGTCGGCGTCATCAGCGGCCTGGTTCCCGCCCTGCGTGCGTCGAAACTCGATCCCGTCGAAGCCCTGCGCTACGAATAAGGGCATCTCGCTCGTCAGAGTGACAAATCACCAGGAACCTTCACGCCGAGCGAGGTGTCTGATCTTGCAGACACGCGCGTGCCCCGAGAGGAGCGACTTCCATGGCGTTTGCAACCGGAGGCGGAGGTGCGCGCGGACCGCAGATCAACGTTACGCCGCTGATCGATGTTTTGCTCACATTGATCGTCATGTTCATGCTGGCGGTTTCGATGGACAAGCAGTATCAGGAGAAGGCGCAGATCCCGCAACCACCACAGGATTCGAGATCGCAGCCTGAGCCGGAGCGCACGATCGTGATCCAACTAGTGTGGACCGCGAAAGACCAGCCTGCGGCAGTGAAGATTAATCGCGAGGACGTGCGTTGGGAAGACTTGGAGACCCGCCTGGCGCAGATTTATCTGACGCGGGCGGAGAAAGTAGCTTTTGTTCGCGGTGACGCCGACGTGGATTTTCAGTATGTCGCCGACGTAATCGACGCCGCGCATCAGGCGGGCGTGCAGCGAGTTGGCTTGCTGACAGAGGAACGAAGGGTCGACGGAGAATAGCTCGAACGGGTCGAGGATCTCGCCGTGTTACTCTCGCGCCCGGTTCTTGATCCAGATCGGCGTGCCCACGAATCCGAAAGCTTGGCGGATCTGATTCTCCAGAAACCGCTGATAGGAGAAATGCAGCTTCACGGCGCGGTTGGTGAAAAGCACAAACGTCGGGGGAGCCACTGACGCCTGCGTCATATAGAGAATTTTCACCCGCTGCCGCATGGGAACGGAGGCTCGTTCGAAATCCACGCGCTCGATAAATCGGTTCATCTGCCCGGTGGTGACTCGCTTGCGGCGCTCGGTAGCAACCTCTTCAAGCAGCGGGAATATTCTCTCGGTGCCCTTGCCGGTTTCCGCCGAAACGAAAACAATGGGCGCGTAGTTCAGAAACTTGAGTTCACGGCGCAAACGCTGCTCATAGGCGTCACGGTCTCCGGGGCGCTTGGTCTCGCGCATGCGCTCCGCTTTCGTAGGTCGCGCCGCTTTCTGCTTGGCGCTAATCTTCTCTGGATGAAGAACCAGATCCCATTTATTGACGACGATAATTACAGACCGTCCACTCTCGTGTGCATATCCGGCGATCGAAGCGTCGAGCTGGCTGACGCCTTCGGTCGCGTCGATGACCAATAGCGCAATATCGGCGGCCTCGAGATGTTTGCGCGCCATCACGACCGAAAGTTTTTCGGCCATCAGGTGCGTCTTGCCTTTGCGGCGAATGCCGGCCGTGTCGATGAAGCGAAAGCGGCGACCGTTGTGTTCGACAATTTCGTCGACAGCGTCGCGCGTTGTGCCGGGGATGGGCGAGACAATGGCGCGGTCGGACGCAGTCAGGCGGTTCAACAGGGTTGACTTGCCGACGTTGGGGTGCCCGATGATAGCGACCTTGGTTTCATGGGGCGAATCGTCGCTGGTCGCTGGTCGTCGGTCGTCGGCTGCACCCGGTTCATCAGCGTTTTCCGCGACCTCTGTAGTTAAAGGTTGTTCAGGAAGAATCGCGATCACCGCGTCCAGCAGATCATCAACGCCGCGGCCATGCTCGGCGGAAACAGGAAACATTTTCTGGATGCCCAGGCGGTGGAAGTCGTCGACGAGCGAAGACTGCTTCTCGCTGTCGACCTTGTTGACCGCCAAGAACAGGGGCCGATTGGCTTTGCGCAGCAGACGCACGAGTTCGAGATCGGGGCCCGAAAGTTCAGTGCGTCCGTCGATCACCATAATGATGGCGGCGGCCTCGTCGAGCGCGACGCGGGCCTGACGATAAATCTCTGACGGAATGAAATCTTTTTCTTCGGGAACAATGCCGCCAGTATCAACGATGCGTAAGTTGCGCCCGCGCCATTCGGCGTCGCCGTAGAGGCGGTCGCGTGTAATGCCAGGCTCGTCGCCCACGATCGCCCGCCGTGATCCCACGATTCGATTGAAAAGCGTGGACTTGCCGACGTTAGGGCGTCCGACGATGGCAACCGTTGGAATGCCGGCCACGGTTGTGGCAACGGTGCTGGTCGAATTGTAAGTAGGTTGAGTCAAAATTGAGCGCTTCGCATGTGACAGACGCCCTCGGCTGCCTTCATTCGGGATTGCACTGCTTTCAGGCGGAACTCGTATTATAGAGACTCTTGGCTTCTTCGACTTCAAATCGGGCGGTCGCTGGTGAGAGTAACTCCTCGCTCCATCAGTTCTTCGCTTCAGGAGGAGTACTTTCGCGGACGCATCCTGCGTATGAATTCCGCCGCGGGCAGCTGCAGATGGCGCAGGCCATCGAGCAGGCCATCGAGGAAAAACGCCATCTCATTGTCGAAGCCGGCACGGGCACGGGCAAGACACTGGCCTATCTGTTGCCGGTGATTCGCTCGGGCAAACGCGTGATCATCTCGACCGGCACGAAAAATCTGCAGGAGCAACTTTTCTACAAAGATGTGCCTTTTCTCGAGCAGGCTCTTTACAGAGATGCCGCATCCGAGTCTCGTTTCTCCGTCTGCTACATGAAGGGACGCAACAACTATTTGTGCCGCAAGAAACTCTACGACTTGACGGATCAGCCCGTGCTAAGCGGCCTGAGCGAGATTGAACAATACCGCGCCATTGCAGCCTGGGAGAAAACAACGCAAACCGGCGACCGCGCAGAACTGGCGGAACTTCCCGAAGCCAGCCTGCTGTGGCACAAGCTCGACGCGCGCGCCGACGCCTGTATCGGGCAGAAATGCAGCCAGTGGGAACGCTGCTTCATTACCGAAATGCGGCGACGAGCGATGGAGAGCGACATCATCATCGTCAACCATCACCTGTTTTTCGCCGACCTCGCGATCAAGCTGCAGGCCGACGGCGCGCCCGACGCCGGAATCCTGCCCGAGGCCGGCACCGTGATCTTCGATGAAGCCCATGAACTCGAAGACGTCGCCGGAAATTACTTTGGCATCTCCGTGAGCAATCTGCGCGTGGATGAACTGGTGCGCGATGTCGAACATTCGCTGCAGCATAATCGGATGCTTTCTCCATCTCTTTCCGGGGCGCTGGGTAGCCTGCGCGAACGTTCGCAATTTTTCTTTTCTCTGCTTCCGCCCGGGGATGGACGGTTTGGTTTCGAAACGCGTCGCGAGTTTTTAGAAGAAAACGGAGACGAATTCCTCTCGTTGAATCAAGCCCTCACGCGCCTTGCCGGCGAGTTGGAAAATCTGCCCCAGAAGCCGGAAGAGCTATTCAATTTTGTCCGCCGGTCGCAGGAGTTGCAGATGCAGCTTCGCTTCGCCATGGAATCGGAAGACCGCAATACCGTGTTCTGGATCGAGCGGCGCAGCGGACGCGGAGGAGTCAGTTCAGCCCAGAAGCCTGCAGAGAAATCTGGCCGACAGAACGTTTTCCTGCAAGCGACACCAATCGACGTCGGCCCGATCCTCCGCGAATGCCTGTGGTCAAAGCTGGAGTGCGCCGTGCTGACATCGGCGACTCTGGCGGTTGGCGGCGGATTCGACTATGTCCGCCAGCGCCTGGGGATGGAACATGCCCGCGAATCGATTCTGCCCTCGCATTTTGATTACGAGAAGCAGGCGTTGCTCTATGTGCCGCCAGACTTGCCCGATCCGCGCACGCCGCAATTTGTCGCCAAAGCCTCCGAACAAATTAGGAAGCTGCTCGAGATCACGCACGGACGCGCCTTCGTGCTGTTCACCAGCTACGCACAGATGAACGAAATCCATCTGCGCTTGCTGGGCGAAGTCGAGTTTCCCCTGTTGCGCCAGGGCGACGCTCCGAAAAGTGCGCTGCTCCAGGAGTTTCGGTTGACGCCGAACGCCGTGCTCTTCGCCACTTCGTCCTTCTGGCAGGGCGTTGATGTGCAGGGAGAGCAGCTGAGTTGTGTCATCATCGACCGGCTCCCATTCGCCGTGCCCAGCGATCCCGTCGTAGCGGCGCGAGTGAAAGCGATCGATGCTGGGGGCGGCAATGCGTTCTTTCAGTACCAGGTGCCGGCCGCCGTCATCACGCTGAAACAGGGCTTCGGACGCCTGATCCGCTCACTCCACGATCGCGGGTTGCTGGTCCTGCTCGATAATCGCATTCTCAAGAAACAGTATGGCCGCGTCTTTATCGAAAGTCTGCCAAATT
Organism: uncultured Acidobacteriaceae bacterium; assembly: GCA_963739125.1. Lineage (GTDB taxonomy): Bacteria > Acidobacteriota > Terriglobia > Terriglobales > Acidobacteriaceae > Sulfotelmatobacter. The sequence goes on from CAVTZD010000001.1 coordinate 1,224,121, forward strand.
ATAAGAAGACGACGGAGATGCGCGTGGTGGAAGAATTCTTCGGAGCAGGAAGCTGATCAGTGAAATCGTCGGTGTGACGAGGAGTGCTAGCTGGCCAACAATCTCATACCTGACGCCGCAGCATCTTTATCGAAGGTAAGAACGTACTGGCATTCTGCCGCGTACCCGCTGCGCTCGATCAAGCAGTCGGCGAAATTGGCCCGGCTGGCGCGAAACTTGCGCAGGGCCTGGGAAACGATCTCTGCCCGTTCAATAATCAGCTCCTTACTTCGCAACACCTTATCAACAACCTGCTCAATTTCATGCTTCTTGAAACCGTAGGAGAACTGTAACACCCAGACTAATTCTGCAATCACGACCAGCGATAGAAACCCGGGCGAGTCAGATGAGAGCGAATCGATAACTCTTACCGCCGCCGCGGCCTGCGTCGCATGATCTTGAGTGATATAGCGGACCAGAATATTCGTATCGAGACCGATCATCGAGAACGCGACGCGCCTTTCGCAATCGACCGATCCATCTCTTGCAGAGAGACCGGCTTGGTTCTCCTTCCCCGAAACAGTCCCTTCAGTTCACGTACCGTGCTGGTAGCCGGAATAAATGAGAACTCCCCCTTCCGGCTTTCGACGAATTCAACCCGGTCACCAGGCTCCAAGCCAAGCGCATTCCGCACCTTGTTTGGTATGGTAATTTGCCCCTTGGATGTAACGGTTGCTGACGCCATTCGTTCTCCTTACAAAGATTGTAACCCCTTACATCCTAGTAAGGAACATGCGCACCGTCAAGCGACTCTACGCTCAGATCGTGCAGTTGGGATTTCTCGGGGAGTCGGCAGACGTCATTGCGGCGCGCGGTGATCTCACTTGGCGGGCGCGTAGCCGAAGATGGCTTTCAGTTCCAGGAATTCCTCAAGTCCAGCCTCGCCCCATTCGCGACCGTTGCCCGACTGTTTGTAGCCTCCGAAACAACCTGCGAAGTCGACCCGCGCGCCGTTTACGTGTACATTACCCGATCGAATTCTCTTGGCCACTCGGCGCGCTCGCTCGATATTTCCCGAGGTCACGAACCCTGCCAGTCCGTAGGGAGAGTCGTTTGCGATGCGGATCGCATCCTCTTCGTTCTCATATGGAATCATGCAAAGAACAGGCCCGAAAATTTCCTCACGCGCGATCGTCATATCGTTGCCGACATCGGCAAACACCGTCGGCTTCACGAAGTAGCCCTTGGCCAGACCCTCCGGTCGGCCCGGCCCTCCGGCGACCAGCGTTGCGCCTTCTTCAATGCCCTTATTGATCAGGCCCTGCACTTTGTGGAATTGAGCACTGTTCGCCAGCGGCCCGATACTAACGCTCTCGTTGAACGGATCGCCCACTTGAGTCGCTTCGGCCGCCTTCCTTGCGGTCGCCACCGCCTCTGCCATCCTGGAGCGAGGAATCAGGAGGCGGCTTGGGGCATTGCAGGACTGGCCGGTGTTGCGGAAGCATTCCTGCACGCCGTGCCTGACCGCATTCTCGAAATCAGCATCGTCGAGAATGATATTGGCCGACTTCCCACCCAGTTCCTGCGTCACCCGCTTCACCGTAGGGGCGGCGGCCACCGCGACGGCTACGCCGGCTCGCGTCGAACCCGTAAAGCTGACCATGTCGATGCCGGGATGCGAGGCAATCGCGGCTCCAACCGTGGGCCCATCGCCATTCACCAGGTTGAAAACGCCGGCCGGAACGCCGGCCTCGTGCAGGATCTGCGCAAATAAATAAGCGGAGAGAGGCGCGATTTCACTGGGCTTGAGAACTATGGTGCAACCCGCCGCGAGTGCTGGCCCTACCTTGCACGCGATCTGATTCATGGGCCAGTTCCACGGAGTGATAAGCCCGCAGACTCCGACTGGCTCTTTCCTCATGAGGGTCGAACCTTTGAGATCTTCAAATTTGAATTGCTCGAGAACCTTCACGATCTCGAGTAAATGCGCCAGCCCGGCAGGAGCCTGCGCCTTTTGCGCCAGCGAAACGGGCGCGCCCATTTCCAGAGAAATAGTCTCCGCCATCTCGGCAATTCTTGACTTATAGACCTGAATGATGCGATGGAGAAGTTCCAGCCGTTCCACGGGAGTTGTCTCCGCATAGGGCTCGAACGCCCTTCTGGCAGCGCTGACGGCGCGGTCCACGTCTGCCGGTCCGCCGAGCGAGATGGTCGCGATCGGCTCCTCGCTGGCAGGGTTGATGATCGCGAAGTCGTGGACTGCGGTCGGCTCGACCCATTTCCCATCGATATAGAAATTGCGGCAGTCTTTCATGGATTCCTGTTTAGTCTGGGGAGGAGTGTGAGAGCAACAGAATAAAATCGCGACCGAGAGCCGCGTCGCCAGGAGCAAGCCGCGCGAATCTGCAACGAGTATAGCGAAATAGACTGCTCATTTGACAGGGCTAGGTCGAGGTCATCCTGACGGCACTGTGCTTGAATTTCGCCTGCAGAGATTTACACTCGAGCCGCCGGCTTCAGCCGTAGCCAGTGGAAACAAACAGAGACCGTGCGCTGCACCACTTGGCGGATTATGAGCCCGAACCACGCTGCGCGTCCGATGGATTGTTGCCCGGATGTTTTCCACGTGGACCACAGCAATCGGATTCGTTCCCGATGAGTGACCCGAATCTTCACGCCTTTCCTGGCGATCATGTCGTTCGCCGTTCCTTCCAGGTACACCGTCCAAATATCTTTCCTGACGGCCCCGAGTAACGATAACGCAAGGGAGTGTTCGACAATTGCCCCCGGAACGAACAAGGGAAGTTCGCCGCGCTCGATCAGAGTGGCCAGCAAGAGCGTGTCCTCGGCTCTGAACGCTGAGGGATCAAACACGCCAGCTTCAGTGTCGACTCTCGCGCGCCGCACGGCGAACCCCGCAGTGTTCAGATAGCGAATGCGGCCATCAGGCTGAAGCATGTGATTTTGAAAAGTGACCAGACGCAGTTCTTCGGCTCGTCCGACCAGGGTTGAGCAATCTCCCACGAGGTGGAGCTGAAAGTAATCGTGCATGGGAGATCGTGCGATGCTCGTGTTCAGGGCGGTGAGACAGTTTGTGTCGAGCTTGCAATCAGCATCCACAAAAAGCAATACCGTCCCCTTCGCGGCCCGAATTCCTTGATTTCTCGCGACAGAGATCCCGGCGTGGGAGTGCCGGACTAGCACCAGTGGATATTCGTAGTTCGAGCCGCGGACGAACTCTGGGGCCGCTTGCGTGCTGCCGTCATCGACAACGATGACTTCGAAACTCGGCGCGTTGGTCTGCCTCGTCAAAGAATGCAGGCAACGCTCAAGCGGGATCCAATCGTTGTAAACAGGGATGACCACGCTGAATGGTGGTGTCAGCGTAGGTCCCTGTTCGCCCTGGGCCCTAGGCCGCGAGTCTGCTGAGAGAAGGTGCACAGTGAGAAAATCTAGGATTTCACATTCAATCGTGAAATCAAAGTTCGCCCGCAGGTACTTTGGTTATAACGGGAAGCCTCAGGAAAACCGAAATCGGGGCATAATTCGTGCACTGGGGAACGCGGTACAATCCATGGAAGCGAAAACCAGAATTGCACGCCGTCTCAATGACCAGGTCGTATCGGGCGCCACGGTCTGGCGCCTGCTTGGTCGAGTTTCAGGCCGAGAGCGGAGTGGTGGGCAGGCCAACGACGACTTCGGGCGAATGACACAAGGCTCGACAGTTCGGCTGCGCATAAAACCAGTTCCTCTGGTTCTAGCGGTCTTCGTTACGACACTCGGTGCTCTTCAGATCGGTTGCACGAGCCGCCAAGTCGGTTCAACGGGAACCCAGCGGGAAGAAGAAGCGCTCAAGCGAGTGGAAGCGTTCAAGCGCGCGGAGGCCCAGAAGACTTCAGCCGGCTCCAACCGTTCCGTTGCTGGGGCCAATACCTGTCCCGGATCTGTGCTGTCGCCGGAGCCTCAGTTCAACGGCGGCCATAGAGTAATTCTGTCGTGGACCGCAAGCCGGCCGCCCGATGCCAAGCATAGCGCCGCGATCGGCTACTGTGTCTATCGCGGCGTAAAACATAAAGATCCGTCTCCTCAATTACTCAACTCCGAACCATTTCCAGGTTCGACCTGCACCGACGATCTCGTGGCAAACGACCAGAAGTACTACTACGTCGTCCGGGCCATCAGCGCCCAGGGAACCACCAGCGAAACATCAAACGAGGTGCCGATTGTGATTTCGGTTGCCGGAAAGAAGAGTTCTTCCGTCTCTCGCGGTTCTGCGCCTCTCTGCCGCCAATCGGCCGGCATGAAGTAATCGCCTGGAGTGGCGCTGGGCCCGAAAAGGGGCGGCAAGTAGAACGACAATGGAGCAGCCCTTAGCCGGACCACCACAGCCGGGACCGCGTGCTTTCTCTCCTAATCGCAGGCCCAAGAGCTTGACAGCCGGTGTAGAATCGGCGCTGCCGTAAATTGCACCAGTTTTAGGGCATTCTGAACGCTCAAACGGAAAACCGGAGGTAGCGCCATGGGTCGGACGGCTGGTTTGCAGTTGGTTAGTAAGATTACCTACTATGTTGGATGGATATCGCTGATCTGCGGGGGGCTGCTGCATATGAACATTGGCAGGGCCCTGTTCACTGCGATCAACATGACCAAGCGGAATCTGTTCGAACTGGGTGTGACGTGCTTCATTATCTGCGTGGCATCAGAGGTTCGCACGATCAGATCGGCCGAAAAGGAACTCCCCGCTGTCGTCGATCGGAAAGCGGCCGCCTAGAGTCCGCCGTCGGTTGGCGTGATTCTTTCGGCGTCGCCCGCCGCTTAGCGGCAGGTCGAAGCCCGTAGTGTGACATCAAGGATCCGCCTTGATGCTCAGTTGTTCCGATGTGAGGGCAAGGGCAGAGTGAGTTCAAAGCCCACCTCGACCGTGATCGCGACGCTGACGTCGATTTGGCAGCGCGTATTGCAGCGGCCATCCATCGCAGTCGACGACAATTTCTTTGATGTCGGCGGCGATGTTCAGTCGGCAGACATGCTCTTTGCCGCGATCGCTCAACAGTGTGGTCGTGAACTACCAAGCGCCACGATCTACCACGCACCGACGATCGCGGCCTTGGCTGCTTTGTTGGAGCAGCCCGCCCTTCCGCGATTCTCTCCTATCGTCCAAATAAAGCCAGGAACGCAATTTCCACCAGTTCTTGTCGCACACGGGCTGACCGGGAGAGCGCAATTCTTCAACCTTGCCCGCCACATTCAAACGGAGCGCCCAATCTACGGAATTCAGGCGAAGGGGTTGGACGGAATGGAGGAACCGCTCGACCGTATTGAGGATATGGCCACGCACTGCCTGGATTCGATCCGGCAGTTGCAACCGCACGGGCCTTATCTATGGATCGGGTATTCCTTCGGAGGCCTGGTGGCGTTGGAAATTGCTCAGCGCCTGTTGCAGGACGGCGAGACGATCGGGCTGCTCGTGCTGGTCGACGCCTATCCACATCCGCGTTTTCTCTCGCCCGGCCAGCGCATGCGGCTCATGGTGCGACGCGCGATCCGCCAGGTATCAGAAGTGAACGGCAGGTCGGTGGGAGAGGGAATCTCCTACCTGATTCGGGGGCTACGAAATCGGCTGCGTGCCCCGGAAGCTTCAGGCGGCTATTCTCCGGGAGTCGCTCATCTTTCTCTTGCACATACCACCAAGCGTATCAAAGGAAAGGCTTACGTTGCCCTTTCGCGATATCGGCCGCAATTCTACGGCGGCAAAATCAGATTCGTGAAGAGCGAGGGCGATCGATATTTTCCCGGCGATCCGGTCGGAGTATGGGCGAATCTGGCGATCGAATTCCAGGTCGATCTAGTACGAGGGGCTCATCTGGATATGGTCACCACGCGCCACGAAGAACTTGCCTCTATACTTACCCGTTATCTGCAGGAGACTTGCGCACCGGAATCGAATCGATAGGGCTCGATTAACGGCTTTCTCCCGGCTTCCAGTGCCAGCCTCGCACTTGCCAATCCTGGCCCTCCCCGACCAGCGCGCCGACGTGCCGCGGACCCGGGCGCAAGGACCGAAGATTCCACTGAGAGCTATCCGCAGCCTGCAGATGCTCAGGCTTTCCCGGTGTGAGTGAAACCTGAAAGCTCTTGAGTGGGATACTCAATCCTTCCCCGCGAGCTTTGATATAGGCCTCTTTGCGCGTCCAGCAAAGAAAAAACCCTTCGTCTTGCGCCGATGGTGGCAGCTGTCTAAGCTCAGCTACTTCTTGCGCGGAAAAGTAACGCTCCGCGATCTCCTGGGTCGCGAAATCGGGACGGACTAATTCCACGTCCACTCCTACATTGCGTCCGATAGAGAATGCAAGTAGCGCGACGCCGTGGGAGTGCGAGACGTTGAATTGCACGGGTTTCCCGGATGAATCCTGGCGCAGAGCTGGCTTCCCTTGTGGACCATATTCCAATTCAATTTGAGCGGCTGCGCGCCTGACGTATTTGCCCAGGAGTTCACGCAGAATTCCCCGGGTGGCAACAAAGGCCGATCGGTCGCCTTGAAACCTGAAACGGTTCGCCCGGGCAGTTTCGTCGGGCGCAAGGCTTGCTTCGAATCGAAGCAGCACGGCTTCGTCGCAATCATCGAGATGAACCTGCCAGACCTGAATCTCGTTTTCTCTCAACTCGGCCAGTTCCGGGGGCACGCCCCAGCCGTCGAAGCCGGATGTCGAATTATTCAGCATTCACAAGTCCTCGGTATGAAGCTTTGTTTTGGCCACTGCCGGGCAAATTCGCCAGTCCTCAGCCTGGAAGTGCGCGCCACAGATAGAATAATTCTATTGAGCCATATTCTTCACGTGGTCGGCGCTCGTCCGAACTTTATGAAGGCTGCGCCGGTGATGCGCGCGCTTGCCTCGCGCGGCGCCCGGCAGACGCTCGTTCACACCGGGCAGCACTATGACCGCAACATGTCAGACGTTTTCTTTACGCAGTTGGCGATCCCCGAACCGGACTGGAATCTGGCCGTCGGCTCGGGCAGCCATACGAGGCAGACTGCGGAGGTCATGACCGCTTTCGAGCCCGTCCTGCTCGAAACCAAACCGGATATGGTCCTTGTGTATGGAGATGTGAACTCCACAGTAGCCGCGGCGCTGGTGTGCGCCAAACTGCTGGTGCTGGTCGGCCACGTGGAAGCCGGACTACGGTCTTTCGATCGCACCATGCCGGAAGAAATCAATCGCATCGTCACGGACCGGCTCGCTAACCTATTATTTACGCCCTCCGAAGATGCTGACATCAATCTCAGAAACGAAGGCGTTGCGCCCGAAACGATTCATCGCGTCGGCAACGTGATGATCGATTCTCTCTTGCAGCTTCTTCCCTCCGCCATGCAGATCCCGAGAAACGGCCTGCCCGAGCGCTACGCCCTAGTAACGCTGCATCGCCCCGCCAATGTGGACGACGGCGAAAACCTGAAGAGTATTCTGGACTCGCTGCTCGAAGTGAATGAGCGCATGCCGGTAGTTTTTCCGGTGCATCCGCGGACTCGTCAGCGCATCGCGGACTTCAGCATCCGGGTTGAGAACTTGCGCCTGCTGGAGCCCTTGCCTTACATCGAGTTTCTTGCACTGCAGCGCGGTGCGGGGGTGGTGATCACCGACTCCGGCGGCATTCAGGAAGAAACGACCTATCTCGGTGTGCCGTGCCTGACTCTGCGCAGCAACACCGAACGGCCAGTGACCGTGACGATGGGCACGAACGTGTTAGTGGGGCAGGACAGAAAGAAACTGCGCTCAGAGTTGACCAGGATTTGTGATGGCGAGAGTAGAACTGGAGCTATACCGCCATTGTGGGACGGACATGCCGGCGAGCGCATCGCGGAGATTCTGATGAAGCTCTAAGGGCGATACTACGAATATCATTCTCGAGGCGTTGATGAAAAATAAAATCGATGGGAACTTCTAGCCTATGATCCGCTACGGCATTCTGGGTTTCGGACACCATGCAGTGCGCCGCCTGATGCCGGGCTTCGCCCTTGCTCGCAAGAGCTGCGTGACTGCTTTGTCACGTCGTGACATGGAGAAGGCACGCGCTGCGGCCGCCGAATACAAGATCCCGCACATCTTTCAATCTGGCGCCGAACTTTGCCGATCCCCCGAAGTCGACGCCGTTTTCGTGACCACACCGAACTGCGCTCACCTGCCGGACGTGCTGACAGCGATCGAATGCGGAAAACCTGTGCTGTGCGAGAAGCCGATGGGGATGAATGCCGTCGAGTGCCGCCAGATGGTCGAGGCGGCGCGCCGGGCCGGCGTGCTGCTGGGGGTTGCACAGGTTTTCCGCTTCGAGCGCAGCGTTGAGAGTTTTCGAGAGCGCATCGCCGCCGGGCAAGTCGGTGGGCTGGTCTTCGCTCGTTCCGAATTTTCCTATCCCGTTCGAACTCACCCGCGCAAATGGCTGTTCGATCCGAAGATCGCCGGCGGCGGACCCATCGCCGATGTTGGAGTGCATTGCGTCGATGCGCTGCGTTACATCCTCAACGATGAAATCGTCCGCGTAACCGCCCGCGGAATGTCGAGCCCCGAGTCCGGAGAGTTGGAAGCCGCGGCTGTGCTCTCGCTCGAATTTTCTTGCGGTGCCCTGGGCTCGGTCCTGGTCTCAACTCGCGCCGAATACCGAACTCCGCTCGAAATCGTAGGCGAAGGCGGAGTGCTGCGCGCTGATGACGCGCTCAACGTCGAACATCCGATTGAGCTGGAGTTGCGGCGCGGGGGGAAAGTAATTGAGATCCAGACGGTGTCCAATGTCGACGCCTATGCGCGTCAGGTCGATGAATTCTCGGCCGCGATTGAGGCGAAACGCGAGTTTTCTGTTCCTGGGGAGGAAGGCTGTCAGAATCAGGAAATCCTGGATGCCGCCTATCGCAGCCTGAAAACCGGAAAGGCCGAGGCTGTCCTGCTAGTCGCAGGTGAGCTGGCTCGCTGAGCGAACTGCATGGGCATAGGGGAGCACAGGCGATTTCTGACGTGGATAATCCTGGCGGTCATTGCCTGGTGGCCGGCGCTGCGTACGCTTGTGCTCGGTGCGATCAGAGACGACAACTACTCGTATACATTGCTCGTCCTCGGCGTTTCGGTCGCAATGCTGTGTCTCGAACGTTGGCCACGCCCTGTGGAACAGAAGTGGTCCCTGTCTGCAATGTGCGCGGCGATCTTCGTGCTTGCAGTTGCTGCATGGTTGAATTTCCGAATACCTTTTCGTGACGGGGACTTCAGGCTTACGATCAGCATTCTTCTCGGGATCGCGTTTTCGATCGCGATTTTCCTGTACACCTACGGTTGGGCTGCCTTTTACCGCATGCGCTTTCCCTTCTTGTTTTCTGTGCTCGCCGTACCACCGACGGATCGGGGGATTACGGCGCTGATCAGCACGCTGCAGTGGGGTTCCGCTGATGCTGTATCCCTGCTCTTACGGCTATTTCACGTGCCGGTTGTGCGCGACGGGCTCGTATTTTCATTTTCGAAAATCGACATCGAGGTCGCGCAGGAGTGCAGCAGCATCCGTTCCAGCACGATTCTGGTTGTGACCACGGTGGTGCTCGCGCAATTATTTCTAAAGTCGAAGTGGACAAAGTGGACCGCAGTTCTGGTCTCGCTGCCGATTGCAGTACTGAAGAACGGAGTGCGCATATTCACGCTCTCGCTGCTCGCGGAATACGTCAGCACCGACTGGCTTGATAGCTGGGTCCACCACCAGGGAGGGTTCATTTTCCTCGGCCTGGGCTTGGCAATGATGTTGGCGGTGATCTGGCTGCTCAGGCGGGCCGAGAGACCCCAAAGACGGTAGCGCCCGGGCGAAATCTGTGGAAAAACTGGCAAATCATGAGAACAATGCTTGTTTTAACAGGCTTAAGGTTGCAGCCCGTTGCATATATTGCAAAAACGTTCAATCTTGACAACTTAGGCTCGGCGACTATGCTGTAGATAGTTAAAGTTGTGAGGTGTAGATGAAACGCACCGTAATGTTCCTGTCGAGCTTCATCCTGCTCAGCGCGATGGCTTTCGCATCGACCTCGTTGAATTGGGACAGTATTCTCGACCGGCACAAAAAGAAGCAAGAATCGGTCCCGGAATCCGGCGTTGTGCCGATGTTGGTTCTTTCACTGGGCACGATTGCGGGTGGACTGGCCCTGAAGCAGCGTCGAACCAAGACCGCACCCTAGGACGCAAAACCAGTAAAGAAGAGAACAAAGTCCCCCCTCTTCTTCCTTCCCGCTTGTTCTTCCTTACCGAACTTCCCGTTTGAGAGACGCTATATCCAGCAGTTTCTCACGTCACCGATAGCGACCCCAGGCTACGGAACACTTACCTGAACCAGATTCGAGTAAGTGCTCTCCTCGCCGCTGGAGTTCACCGCAGTCGTGGCGTAGAAGTAGGTTTGTCCAACAGCCACTCCATTGTCGAGGAAGGCGGTGTTGGTATCAGGTGAGGGGTTCAGCCGCGAGAATGGTCCACTGGAAGATGTGCCGCGGTAGATGTTGTATCCCGCCACGTCAGATGTACTCGGGCTCCAGGACAGGCTGACATACGGCTTTGCAGCCGTAGCCGTCAGAGCCTCCACGGTCTTTGATGTGCTGCCGCTGGTGGAGAACGATAGATTGCCCGAAACAGTTCCAGCAGCTGTCGGCGTGAATACCACACTGAACGATGCGCTTTGACCATTGGCGATGGTGAGCGGAAACGACGCGCCGGGCATCGAGAACTGCCCGTTGCTGCTGGCCGCGGAAGTCACGGTGACGCTGCCTCCGCTCGCAGTCAGTTCGGCGGGTTCCGTCGCTGTTGTGCCCAGCACAACGTTGCCGAAGTTCAGGGCCCCGGGCGTCACGCTCAACACCCCGATTGTGGTGCCAGTGCCGCTGACCGGGATGTTCAAGTAAGGACCATCCACCAGTACGCTGCTGCCGCTCACGCCTGCAGCCTGGGGAGCGAAAGCAATCGTCAGGGTGACGCTTTGGTGGCGGTCAAGGGTGATCGGCAAGCTGGGACTGGTCAGGGAAAATCCGCCGCCCGCAATCTGCACGGCCGACAGGGTCTGCGTGCACAGGCAATTGTTCGTTAGTTCGACGGTAGTTGTGGCCGTCGTTCCTACCGCAACATTGCCAAACGTCAGGGTTGACGGGCTCGCGGTGACAGGTTCCTTGGCAACCCCAGTGCCACGCACCGGGAGTGCAAGGATCGGATTTGCCGCATCGCTGGCGAAGGCGACTTGGCCGGAGACCCATCCCGTGGCAGCCGGGGAGAAGATTATGTTCACCGCGATGCTGCCGCCAGCTGACAGAGTCTTGGGGAAACCCGCGCCCAGGACTTTGAACTCGGCGTTACTGACGCCGATTCCGGAAAGTGCGACTGGGGTCGATCCCGTGTTCGTAAGTACAACCAGCTGTGTTTCTGACGTCCCAACCGCGACCCAACCGAATTTGAGGAAGGTTGAAGAACAAACCAGCTGGGCTGTGGCAGCTGAAGCGGTTAACGGCGTCCCGGCCGCGATGGCCAAGATGAGTCCGAAAAACACCGCGGACCCTGCCCTTCGAAAAAAGTGCTTTTGATTGCTCTGGGGGAGGAGCATATGGCTTCAGTTTGCCCCCATCCCGCAGAAACGAACAGATTCCGGTAGGACATCTGGACTCCGCCAGCAGCGCGGAGTTCGCACCGCCCATCCTCGCGATTTCCCGCCGTCCGTCTTCGCGAAATAAAGCCGCCCATCTTCGCCCTCCCGGACCGTCCGTCCCGCCGAAACTCATATGGTCCATCCTCGCACTTGCGGGCGAAACTTGGCCATTGGCCGAGGACCCGCCTGAGCAGTGAGAACTAACGCTAAGCAGTTGAAAATGCGAAGGCCTCGGCATGAAAGCCGAGGCCCAGGTGAATCAAGGTCCGGTCCGTACGTCTAGTTGGCAGGAATCTGAACGTCGGTGACGATGTTAGAGTAGCTGCTCTCCACGTTGTTGTTATCCATGGCCGTAGCGGCATAGCAATAAGAAGTGCCATTCACGACTGAGGAATCCGTGTACGCCGTGTTTCCTTCCAACGAAGGATTGATCTTCGAGAATCCACCGCAGGAAGTCGTGTAGACAGCCCGGTAGACGTTGTAGCCGCTGATGTCTGTAGAAGTGCTCGCGGTCCATGACAGACTGACCGTGTGGGTCGCCGCGGCAGTACCGGTGCCGGTGGCGGTTCCCTGTGTAGTCGTGGGCGATGCGTTGCTGGTGAAGGTAAGCGTGGCGCTGGCAGCGCCGGTCGTCGTGGGGCTGAATGTGACGGTAAAAGGAACACTCTGGCCCGCCGTGATCGTGACTGGCAGGGATAGTCCGGTCACAGTGAATACTGAATTGCTGGAGCTGACAGCGGTCACGGTGACATTCGCGCTGCTGGCCGTCAGGCTGCCGGATGCGGTTCCGCTGGAGCCATCCGCCACGCTGCCGACTGCCACGGGCGTTGGGCTTACCGCGAGCGCTGGGGATGCGTTTGTGCCGGTTCCTGACAGCGCTATCGTCAGCGTCGGATTCGAGCCGTTCGATGTGAGCGTAACGGTGCCAGAGGCGGCGGCTGCGGTCGTCGGCTTGAAACTCACGCTGAAGGTCGCCCCCTGGCCGGCCGTCAGAGTCACGGGAGTCGTGATTCCGCTAACGCTGAACCCTGTGCCACTGGCGGCGACCTGAGAAATCGTGACGCTCGTTCCGCCCGTGTTGGTGACAGTTTCCGACGATGTCTGGGTGTTTCCCACCGTCACCGTTCCAAAACTCAAACTGGTCGGATTCGATCCCAGCACGCCGGGCGACATGCCGGTTCCCGAGAGGGGAATCGTCAGTGTTGAATTCGAGGCGGTCGATGCGACCGTAACGTTGCCGCTGGCGCTGCCTGCTGAAGCCGGGGTAAAGGTTACGCTGAAACTCGCGCTCTGGCCGGTGGGGAGGGTCGTCGGTGTCGTGATCCCGCTGACGCTGTACCCACTCCCGCTGGCCGCGACCTGAGAAACCGTTACCGTTGATCCGCCGGTGTTTGTGATCGTCTCGGTCAGAGTTTGTTTAGCTCCCACCTGCACGTTGCCGAAGCTCAGGCTGGTCGGGTTCGCTCCGAGCACGCCTGGCGCAACTCCTGTACCGGTCAGTGGAATCGTGAGCGTTGCATTCGATGCAGTCGAAGTCACGGTCACGCTTCCGCTGGCGCTGGCCGCCGATGTCGGAGCAAAACTCACGCTGAAAGTCGCACTCTGGCCGCCCTGCAGGGTGGCCGGTGTGGTGATGCCGCTGAAGCTGAAGCCGGCGCCACTGGCGGCGACTTGAGAAATCGTTATGCTCGAAGTTCCGCTATTCGTGACAGTCTCAGAGAGTGTTTGGTTTGCTCCCACGGGCACGCTGCCGAAGGTGAGGCTGGTCGGATTCGATCCCAGCGCTCCCGGCGCGATCCCAGTCCCTGTGAGCGGAATCGTCAACGTTGGATTCGACGCTGTCGAAGTGACCGTGACGCTGCCGCTGGCGCTGCCTGCCGCCGAGGGCGTGAGACTCACGCTGAAGGTCGCGGTCTGTCCTGCGGTCAACGTGGCCGGCGTCGTGATTCCGCTGACGCTGAATCCACCGCCGCTGGCGGCGACCTGAGAAATCGTGATACTGCTACTGCCAGTGTTTGTGACCGTCTCTGACAGGTTTTGTTTCACTCCCACAGGCACGCTGCCGAAATCGAGTTGGGTCGGCGTCGATCCCAGCGCGCCCGGTGTAACGCCCGTACCTGACAGAGCCATAATCATCGTCGAATCGGATGCGTCCGAATCGATGGTCACCATGCCGGTCGCGCTTCCCGCAGTCTGCGGAGAGAAAGAAATGGTGAAAGTTGTGCTCTGCGATGCGCCGAGCGTGGCCGGGGTGCTGATCCCGCTGACTTGAAATCCCGTGCCCGTGACGGCAACCTGCGAAACATTCACGCTGGTCGCGCCCGTATTAGTCAATGTCACGGTCTGCGATTGGGTGGTGCCATCCGCTACGCTGCCGAAAGTCTCGCTCGGCGGATTCGTGGTGACCGCACCTGCCGCGGTCGTGGTTCCGGTGCCGCTGAGGTTGACGCTGGTCTGCGCGTCGGAAGCGTCGCTCCCAATCGTCATCGTGGCGTTGAAGGCCCCGGCGGCGTTTGGCGAAAAGGTAAGGCTCACCGTGGTGCTTTGCCCGGCGGCGATCGATGCCGGCAGGCTCGGCGAAGTCAGGGAAAAATATTTTGTCGAGATCGCGGCGCTGGAAATGTTAACCGCCCCCGATCCCGTATTCGTCGCGGTTACGGTCAGGGTCTTGCTCCTGCCGGCAACGACATTGCCAAAGGAAATGGACCCATTGGCAAAGGAAAGTGTGCCCACCGGCGGCGCAGTGTTCCCTGCACTGACGCCTTGGCATCCGGCCAGAAACGTAAGACCAAGCAGGAGAAGAAGCGCTCCTGCCAGTTTCTCCAAGGTTCGAGACGAATCCGCTGTCGCAGGAGCCTTTGGCGTCATAAAGGGCATAGACCAATCCCGCGGGTTCCCTGCACAAATCCCGGGCCGGGGGATCAATTCCTGACCAGTTTGGCCCGAATCACCGTACCAAGATAGATTGCAGAGGTGCAATGCCCGTTACCGCCCGAAAGGACAGTGCTTGCACGAGGCCGAACCCTAAGAAAATACTGAACTTCTGTCCCTCCACGCCGTTCCGACGCAAGTGAATTACCCTACCACACCCTGTTGTGCCCCAAGAGGACGTGGCTGGGTACCCGTTCGGCGGTCGCCTTAGGCTGGAGGGTGACTACCGCCAATGTTCCTTGCTAAAGTGTTGTGCGCGCGACCGAGGCTGATCGGAACCAGCCCGGCCGGAAGCAATTTGGAGGACTCTTGAGAAACCTTACATTATCTGGAATGGCTCTGTCTGCAATCGTAGCGTTGCTGGCTGGGACCCCGACCCGCGCCGTGGCACAGAAGCCGGCCCCGGCGCCCAAAAAGCCGGTAGCCGCATCCAGCGTCGATATTCCGATTCCAGATATTCCCTTTACCAAGTTCGTCCTCAGCAACGGTCTGACCGTGCTGGTTCATGAAGATCACAAGGCTCCGATTGTCGCCGTCAACACCTGGTACCACGTAGGATCCAAGAATGAGAAGCCGGGAAAGACCGGCTTTGCTCATCTTTTCGAGCACCTGATGTTCAGTGGCAGCGACGATTTCAACCATACCTATATCAACGCCATGGAAAAGATCGGGGCCACGAACCTGAACGGTACCACGAACAACGATCGCACCAACTATTTCGAAAATGTTCCGACGTCGATGCTGGACTACGTTCTGTTCGCGGAAAGCGATCGCATGGGGCATCTGCTCGGCGTGCTCGACCAGAAGAAACTCGATCTGCAACGCGGCGTGGTGCAAAACGAGAAGCGCCTGGGTGAAAACCAGCCCTACGGCGTCACTGAACAACTGCTCGTCGAAAACACGTACCCGGTCGGCCATCCTTATTCATGGACCGTCATCGGCTCCATGAAGGATCTGGACGCGGCGTCGTTAAGCGACGTGCAGGAGTGGTTCAAAACTTATTACGGCCCGAACAACGTCACGCTGGTGATTGCCGGCGACATCACGCCCGAAGTCGCGCGCGAGAAGGTTGAAAAATATTACGGCGAGATTCCTGCCGGCCCGCCCATCGACAAGCAGGAAGTGTGGATTGCGAAACGCACCGGCACACACCGCGGCTGGGTGCAGGACCGTGTGCCGCAAGCTCGCCTCTACCGTGTGTGGAACGTTCCGCAATACGGTTCTCCCGAGGAAGCACAGCTGGATCTTGCGGCCACAGTGCTCGGCCAGGGCAAGACATCGCGCCTCTACAAGCGACTCGTATACAAGGATCAGATCGCGACCAGTGCGACCGCGGATGACGACACCAATGAGATCGGCGGACAATTTGATTTCACGCTCACGGCCGTGCCGGGCGGAGATTTAAGTAAAGTCGAAAAAGAGGCGGACGAGGAACTGCAAAACTTCCTCAAGAACGGACCTACCGCCGCCGAGTTGCAACTTGCCAAGACCCAGATTCTGGGGCGCTACGCGCGCATCGTGGAGCGCATCGGCGGCTTCGGCGGCAAGAGCGACGTGCTCGCCCGCTGCCAGACTTATACGGGCAATCCCGATTGCTACAAGAACTATTTGACATGGGTCAAGGCCGCAACTCCGGCCACGGTGAAGAAGGCTGCCGACGAATGGCTCAGCGATGGCGATTACGTTCTGGAAGTGCACCCCTATCCCACCAACTTCAAGACTGAAGCCAAACCCGACCGCTCGAAAGAGCCTGCTCCGGGCGGCCCGATGTCGCTCAAGCTGCCTGCCTTGCAGAAAGTTACTCTCAGCAACGGGCTGAAAGTTGTGCTGGCGGAGCGGCACACCGCTCCCGTGGTGAACTTCACGTTGATGGTCGACAGCGGATACTCAGCCGACGCGGCTGACGCTACCGGTACGGCCAGCTTCGAGCAGCGCATGCTGGAAGAAGGCACGCCCACGCGCGATTCTTTGAAGATCGGCGAGGAACTCGAGTCTCTTAGCGCCAACTTTAACGCCGGCGCGAATCTCGACTATTCCCTCGTCAGCCTCAACACGCTCAAGAGCACGATGGACAGGTCGCTCGATATTTACGCCGACCTCATTCTGCATCCGGCGTTTCCAGAGAAGGAGTTCGTGCGTCTTAAAAAGGAGCGGCTGGCCGCTATCCAGCGCGAGAAAGTAACGCCCACGGCCATGGCATTGCGCGTCGTGCCGACATTGCTCTATGGCAAGGGACATCCGTACGCGGTGCCTTTCACTGGCTCCGGCACCGAAGCCAGCGTGAAGAAGATGACGCGCGAGGACCTGGTCAAGTTCCACGAGACCTGGTTCAAGCCCAACAACGGTACTCTGCTCGTGGTCGGCGATACGACGCTAACCGAAATCAAACCGAAGCTGGAGAAACTTCTGGCCTCCTGGAAGCCCGGCGATGTTCCGAAGATAACCCTGCCTGAAGTGCCGGAGCCCGAGAAAGACGTGGTCTATCTCATCGACCGGCCGGGTTCGGGACAGAGCGTGATTTTCGCCGCGCAGCTCGCTCCTCCGCGCAACGACCCCGATGACGTCTCTCTGCAGCTGGTGAACGACATCTTCGGCGGGAACTTCGGATCGCGCATCAACATGAACCTGCGCGAGGATAAGCATTGGTCCTACGGCGTGCGCAGTGTGTTGCCGGCGGCACGCGGCCAGCGTCCGTATATCAGCCTCTCGCCGGTGCAGACCGACAAGACCAAAGAATCGATTGAGGAACTGGTCAAGGAATATAAAGGCATCGTGAGTTCAAAGCCGATCACAGCGGAAGAGCTTGAAGATGAGCAGACCAACGCCACGCTCTCACTGCCGGGCCAGTTTGAGACGGTCCAGCAACTCGGCGGCGCTTATAGCAACATTCTCGAGTACGGCCTGCCCGAGGACTACTACAACACCTTCACTCAGAAGGCGATGGCCTTGACGCCCGAAGGCGCCAACGAAATCGCCAAGAAATACATTCTGCCCGATCATCTGGTGTGGGTCGTGGTCGGAGACATGAGCAAAGTCGAGACCGGCATCCGCGCGCTGAATCTCGGCGAGGTTCACAAAATCGATGCCGACGGGAACCCGGTGATGTGAGAACGGCGGAAGCGAAGACTCTGATCATCTCGATTTAGAGTCTCGTTATGAAGAATGGCGGAAGCGAGTGGGGGTCGAACCCACCATCGATATCGCGAGATAACGATCACCGGTTTTGAAGACCGGGACGATCACCGGACCGCATGCGCTTCCGTTGTAGTTTGAAAATAGGGTGATCGGTTGCACCGGTCTGCGCGCCACCTTTCCTCACCTTATTTTTCTTGTCTGCGTTCTTTCCGCCGCGGGCGCCCGATCTCTGCCGCGTCCTTTGCGGTACGGATGGGAAGCAATCCCGCGTACGCCGAAGGAGTATAAACCGAAATCCGTCTACGAATCCGCTCCCGAGCCTGCTTGAATGAACCGAGTGTCCCGGCAATGCTGCGACTCGTTCTTCAAAAGCATCGTTCCGAAGGCACTATGCAGAAACTGTGAAAGGCGGGCAACACCCATCCCGGTACCTCAACCACGTTGACGAGCGTTGCGATCAAAAAGAAACGGCATGCATTGTGGATTCGAATCTACTTCGTTGGATCTCCCGTGCTTGCCGAGGCGTCGGAGCTAGTGGGGCACGATGTGCCCAGTTTTCTTCCCAGAAATGTGCCGGCCGTGTCGGTTGCGCCCGAGATCAGGAACTCCACGTAGCGGCCGCCGATCTTGCCGCTGCTCAGGATTCTTCCCGTCCAGGTAAAGAAGTAGGTCCCCTCGGCCACACCGTTCATTACCAGCTCGTCCCCGTCGGCGTACCACTGTCCAAACCATCCCGAAGACAGGCTGGGCACGGTCCAGCTGCCACTGTTGGGATATTGCAGAACAGAGCCATCGTTGGTGAACTCGAAGCAGTATTTGTACGGACCATTTAGCTCGGGCTCTTTATATCCGGTAATGTTGAACGCGCCGGAAAGCTTGGGAAACGGGGGCGGCCCGGCGGCGAATGCGGACAGGCTCATTCCAAACAGCAGGGCACAGGTCAAAAGCAGATTACCTTTCATCGCAGAAGCTCCTTGTATGAAAAACGGGTGGTCTGGGACAAGTGGCCGACCAGACGAAGCGTGGAAGACGCATCGCCGTCGAAGGCGCCCGCGGCCCAAGTCTTTAAGTCGTGATTTCTGAGCTGGTGCGGGGCCCGACTCATCGCCCCGGGGAGGGGTCTGGCACGCGCTCAGACGCGAAACTGCGAACAAGTTTTCGTCAAGTTCGCGGGCCTGTCAAGATGAATGATTTTGCACACGAAGCGGCCGAAACTCTGGCTCGTAGAGGGTCAGAGGCTCTTTCGGCCTCGCTCAAGGCGGGCCCCCTTCCGCCCTGCGGCGATTCCGGATCTAGCCTTATGAAGAAAACCCGGACGAATGCGTCCGGGGCTCCACGCCAGGCGGTATTACACCAACTTACTTCGGCTGGGGAACGATCCGCATGTAGGGCTTGGGCGTCTTCCAGCCACCGGGATATTTCTGCTGCGCTTCTTCGTTCGAGACGTTGCCGCCGATGATGACATCGTCGCCGGGTTTCCAGTTTACCGGCGTGGAAACTTTGTGCTTGGCGGTGAGCTGGAGCGAATCGATGACGCGCAGAATCTCATCGAAGTTGCGGCCGGTGCTCATGGGATAGCTGAGTTGCAGCTTGATTTTTTTGTCGGGACCGACGACGAAGACCGTGCGCACGGTGGCGTTGTCGTTGGCCGTGCGGCCTTCGGACGTGTGTCCGCTTTCGGCAGGCAACATGCCGTAGAGCTTGGCGATTTTGAGTTGGGGGTCGCCGATCATCGGATAGTTCACTTTGTGGCCCTGGGTTTCTTCGATGTCCGCGGCCCACTTGGCGTGGCTGGTAACTGGGTCGACGCTCAGGCCGATGATTTTGGTGTTGCGTTTGGCGAATTCCGGCTGCAGGCCTGCCATGTAGCCGAGTTCGGTGGTGCAGACCGGGGTGAAGTCCTTGGGGTGTGAAAATAAGATGGCCCAGCCGTCGCCGATCCATTCATGGAAGTGAATAGCGCCCTGCGTGGTCTCGGCGGTGAAATCCGGGGCAATGTCATTGATGCGGGGAACGCTGTGAGTTTCGTTTTCAGTCGCAGTCGTCATGATTATCTCCTTGATGAAAATTCAAAATTGCAAGATTCAAAAGCCGCCCTGGTTTCCGAGTTTACGAAGTAAGCGCAAAGCGGAGGAAATAAAAAACCCACCCGCTTCACCGGGTGGGCTGGGAAGAATCTCGCTGACTCCCTACCCACAGACCGGCGCCCGACGACAACAACACAGGGCGCGGACTGCGGGGCGAGTCATGACAGTAGGATAGAATCGGCAACGGCCGCTGTCAAACGCCATTCGCAGCATCCCCGAAATTCTGAAACACAGAGGACGCAGAGGTTGGATCTTTTGGCATTCCTCGGTGGCCTCTGTGGTTTAACAGAGTGGCTCTACCCTGGGATTTCGCGATTGCAGCATCTTTCCTGCATCGTCCCGCGCAGGTGCGCATCTATCGTGAGTCACCGTTGAGAAAAGCGCGTTTAGTAAGGCTCGCTCAGTTTGGAAATCATGCCGCGGAGATGAGGTTCATGAGCACGCGAAAGCTGGCGATGGCGCAGTGGGACGTTTTTTCCGAAAAGCCTCTGGAAGGGAATTCGCTGGCCGTATTTTTGGACGGTCGAGGGCTGAGCGACAGCGAGATGCAATTGATCGCGCGCGAGATGAATCTCTCCGAGACGACGTTCATCCTTCCTCGCGAAAAGGAAATTGAGAGGGAGCGCGGCGTGCGCGTCCGCATCTTCACGGTGCAGGAGGAATTGCCCTTCGCTGGGCATCCTACGCTGGGCACGGCTTTCGCGTTGCGCGATGCGGCAGCGACAGGTTCTGTTACCGCAGGGCAGACGGGAAGCGGAGCACCCAATGAGCCGGGTGAAATCGTGCTCGAACTCAATGTGGGCCGGGTGCCAGTGAGATTCGAAGACGCGCCCGGTCAGCCGCCATTCGGCGAGATGACACAGATCGAGCCTGTTTTTGGAATGCAGCACGACCGCGAAGCGGTTGCGCACGCCACCGGATTGCGCGGCGAGGACTTCGATCCGTCGCTTCCGATTCAGACGGTTTCGACCGGACTTCCTTATGTCGTGACACCGTTGCGATCGCTCGCGGAAATCCAGCAGTTGCGGGTGAATGCCCGTCTCGCGGCCGAATATCTGGAAAAGACAGCCGCGAAATTCTTCTACTTCGTGGCCCGCGAAACAGTGGACCGCGCGGCCCGGCTGCACACCCGCATGATTTTCTATAACGGCGAAGATCCGGCGACCGGTTCGGCCGCCGGCTGCACAGCCGCCTGGATGGTGGCTCACGGCGTTGCGGACACCGACGAGCGCGTTCTCATCGAGCAAGGCATCGAGATGCGGAGGCCGAGCCGAATTTTTGTGCGGGCCGGGCGCAGCGGTAACCGCGTAGTTAACGTGCGCGTCGGCGGCAACGCGATTGAGATTATGCGCGGAGAGGTTTTTCTCTAGTCACAAGCGCACAACGCGCCGAAAATACTGAGGCGCACTCGTTCGAAAAAAATTCAATAGCCGAAAAGTCCCATTAGCATCGGCGACACTTTACAGCGAGCACGCTACCCGTTAGCATGCATCTCGCTTCGTAATTCTTCATATTGAGAAACGACCCTTGGTCACTGACGGCGCGCCGTCCGCGTCCAGCGGGGAGTGCAGAAGGCGGATGAAACCAAAACGCACAATTCTGTGTATCGACGACAACGAACAGTCCCTTTCTCACCGCAAAATTATGCTGGAAACGCGCGGCTACCGGGTAGCCAGCTTTTCTCGCGGAGAAGACGCGCTGGAGCGCTTTCGCGAGGGCGGCATCGACCTGGTGATCGCCGATATGGCGATGCCCGGCCTTGACGGCCCGCAGTTGATCGCGAAGATCAAAGATCTGTCGCCGCACACACCCGCCATTCTCATTTCGAGCAAGGTCCGCATCTACGATCATGATTCGCAGGCAGATGTTTTTCTCACCAAGGGTATGTACGCGCCCATCGATCTGCTGGAGCGTGTACGCCTGCTGCTGGTGCGCAAACGCGGGCCGAAACGCCTGCAGCCTCGGCCGTCGAATTTTCCGAGCCAGATCGGCGTCGCTTAGATCATCCGGCGCGCCGCGCCTCCAGCCGACCTTCGTGTAAGATTCTTGCCAGGCATGGCTGCGGCATTCATCGAAGCAAAAGGGCTGCGCAAGACCTACCACGTGGGCAAGATCGCTGTCGACGCTTTACGCGGAATTTCCTTCAGCGTACAGAGGGGCGAATTCGTCAGCGTGGTGGGACCGTCGGGCAGTGGTAAATCCACACTCTTTTATTTGCTGGGCGGGCTCACGCGAGCCGATGGAGGCAGTGTCGTGCTTGACGGCGACGACTTGGCCACGCTTTCCGATGCCGAACGAACCCGCATGCGCAAGCGCAAGATCGGATTTGTATTCCAGAAATTCAACCTGCTGCCCACGCTCGACGCACGGTCGAACATTATGATGGCGCAGGAAATCTCGGGAAACGGCGATCGCGATCCGGCGCACTTCACTCGCATCACCGATCTACTGGGGCTGACCCAGCGCCTGGGGCACCGCCCGTCGGAGCTTTCCGGCGGCGAGCAGCAGCGCGTTGCTCTGGCTCGCGCGCTGATCAACAAGCCTGCGGTTGTGCTCGCCGACGAGCCTACGGGCAATCTGGATTCCAAGAACTCCGACATCGTGCTCGGCATGCTGCGCAAATCGAACCAGGAACTAGGCCAGACCGTGCTGATGATCACCCATAATCCCGAGGCAGCGAAGTACGGCGACCGCATCATTCATATGCGCGACGGAGAGATCGTGAGGCCGGAAGACGATCCGCAGTGGGTGGCGCGCTGAGCCTCTGATCCAAAAGCTGCCTCCCGCTCTCGGCTCTCTCCATGGCGGGCGGGACGCCCGCCCGACAGCCGCCGGGGGCGACGCTACGGGCGATGGTATGCTTATGAATTCGATCCTGATGGGGCTGTAACCTTTCATGGCTGACCCAGTGACTTCCAATCCAGAAAATTCACCCGCCACCGAAACCGAATCCTTCGGCGATATTCTTTCCCAGTATCAGAAGAGCCACGTGCGCAAGGCGGAGGGCGGCAAGCAGATTCAGGCGACGGTGATCGCCGTGACTGCCGAATCGGTGTTCTTCGACATCGGATACAAGTCCGAAGGCATCATGCCGGTGGCAGCGATGCAGGGCGAGATAGTGAAGACGGGCGATAAATTCCTGGTCTCGGTGAAAGGCCGCGATCCGGATGGCTACTACGAACTCTCTCGCCGCAAAGTCGAGCGCCCCATGGATTGGACTGCGCTCGAGAAATCCTTTGCCGAAAAATCCGTCGTGCTGGGTACGGTCACGAGCTTAGTGAAAGGAGGCTTCAGCGTCGACGTCGGCGTGCGCGCGTTTATGCCGGCCTCGCGCAGCGGTGTGCGCGATGCGGCCGAGATGGAGAATTTGGTTGGGCAAGAGATCCGCTGCCGCATCATCAAGCTCGACGTGACCGACGAAGATGTTGTGGTCGATCGGCGCGCGGTCGCGGAAGAAGACGAGCGATCGGCCAAAGACCGACTCTACTCGCAGATCAAGGAAGGCGCCACCCTAGGCGGAACCGTCCGCAGCCTGACCGATTACGGCGCGTTCGTCGACATCGGCGGAGTGGATGCGTTGCTCCATGTGAGCGACATCGCCTGGGGACGCGTCAACAAGCCCGCCGACGTGCTCTCGGTCGGCCAGCAGATCGAGGTAAAAGTCCTCAAGCTCGCGACCGATTCCGACAAGCGAAGAATTTCGGTTGGCCTAAAGCAGCTCCAGCCACATCCCTGGGATGCAGTCGCTCACAAATTCAGAGCTGGAGACCGTGTGCGCGGCACGGTCACTCGACTGATGGATTTCGGAGCCTTCGTTGAACTCGAGCCCGGCATCGAAGGTCTGATTCACGTTTCCGAAATGTCGTGGGTAAAGAGCAAGGTCAGAAAGCCCAGCGACGTGGTCAAGACAGGTGAAACAGTTGAGGCAGTAATTCTGAGCGTAAATGCGCCCGAGCGGCGCATCGCGCTGGGCTTGAAACAGGCTCTCGGAGATCCCTGGGCCGATGTAGCGCAGCGCTTCAGTGTTGGTTCGGTGATCGAAGGACCAGTCACCAGCCTGACGAAGTTCGGCGCTTTCGTGCAGCTTTCGGAAGGGATCGAGGGCATGATTCACGTGAGCGACATCAGCGCGGAAAAGCGAATCAACCAGCCGGCGGATGTGCTGCGCGTGGGACAACTCGTCAAAGCGCAACTGCTTGCCATCGATCCCGAAAAACGGCAGATGCGGCTCGGCATGAAGCAGCTTGTCGCCACCGGCATCGACGAGTATCTTGCCGAGCACAAGGAAGGAGACGTAGTCACGGGGCGGCTGATGGACGATTCCGGGCACCAGACGCGCGTGGAACTAGGTGACGGCATTCATGCCACCTGTGATTCCGCGGCCGCCGTTGCCGCAAAGGGCGATCCGCAGGCACCCGTCCAGAGTGCGAAGACAGACTTGTCGTCGCTGAGTTCGATGTTGCAGGCGCGCTGGAAGAGCGGAGCCGGCGCACCAGCGAAAGCCGAACCCGCCCGTGCCGGGCAGGTGCGCAGCTTTCGCATCGTGAAGCTCGACCGGACGGCGAAGAAGATCGAACTGGAACTGGCGTGACCCAATCTCGTGGATGTGTCAGCGTTTTGGTAATGTACTGACGAAGATTTGGCGTTTCTTCGCGGCGTTGCGAATCCTTGGCGTGCCTTGCTGTCAGGGCTACGGCTCCCGAACCGAGGACACTATCGTGCTGATCGGCGGGCGTTTCCGGCGGTAGATGCGATACAATATGTTCGCTGAGCGGGAGTAACTCAGTGGTAGAGTGCGACCTTGCCAAGGTCGAAGTCGCGGGTTCAAATCCCGTCTCCCGCTCCAGATTTTTGCTCCCACCTGCCGGTTTGCCCGCTGAATGGACTTTTTTCCCCCGGGAAGCTAACGTATTAGCGAGGGGCGCGGTACCCAAGTGGTAAGGGAGAGGTCTGCAAAACCTTTATGCGTCGGTTCGATTCCGACCCGCGCCTCCAATCATTTCCTGGGCTCATCTGCCTGGCCTTGATTCCTCCCGCGTCATGCGGCCCCGACTCTCTGATCGAATGACGGGCAATCTTTCCTTAATCCTGAAGGCAAAGGGTTACTTTCGAGGAAATTCATGGATTCCGTTCGGCAAGCCCAGCCTCGGACTTCCCGCACCGGGCTTGGCTTTTGCCTCATTTGAGTTCATCCTGGCGTAACAATGCTGGCGTACCCTGCTACCGGTCGAAAGCGTGGGAGACGATCTGCGAAAATCCGACGCGGCCGGTGCGCGCTGGCACCCGGAGCCGGTTCGTTGTCCGTTTTGCGTCCAGGAAAATGAATTCAAGGTGATGGTGGATCTGACGGGTGGCGTGGGCGGAACGTTCTATTGCATGACCTGCCGCCACCTGGTCCGTAATGGTGAGCCGGAGTTCCGGTGCTTGTGCGATCATTGCCGCACGTTGAATCAACCTCAAACCACTGCTTCTTAAGCCTTACCTGTCCCCGGTCGTTCCCCACCCTGGAAAGAAACGCAAAGAAAAAACCCTCGATGATCTGAGTGACACCACCTCGTCTCACCTTGCCTCGCTCTCCCATCCTCTCTACACTCGACTGTGATCCAAGAGACACGACTGGGGCCTCTTCTAACCTTCTGCCTGAAAGTGAAGCGCGTGTGAGCTGGTACTTCGTCTTCTTTTTCATTTCGGGTTTTTGCAGCGTACTGTACGAACTCGTATGGCTACGCCTCGCCATGGCGCAATTTGGCGTGACGACCGCCATGGTTTCGATTGTGCTTTCGGTCTTCATGGCCGGATTAGGCCTGGGTTCGTGGGCCGGCGGCCGCTGGATGAGCACTCAAGAATCGACCGGCTCGCAGAAAACCGGCGTTCGAGCCGCGCTGCGACTCTATGCTCTCACCGAACTGCTGATCGGGGTTTCGGGCGTTGTCGTGCCCTACGAGTTGGCCTGGGGCCGGCGCGTGCTAGAGCATTCTGCCCTGTCATCTTCGTTCGGTTACTACGTCATCGCGGGCCTGTGGGTTGGAGTCTCTCTTCTCCCGTGGTGCGGGCTGATGGGCGCTACGATTCCAGTGGCTATGCGCGCGATCGGGCAGACAATTCCGGACGAAACGCGGCGCTCGTTCAGTTATCTCTACATGGCGAACGTGGCCGGGGCCGTGGCCGGAACGCAGGTGCCGCTGTTTCTCATCGAACTCCTCGGGTTTCGCGGAACCCTGAGGTTCGGGGTCGGATGGAACGGCGCGATCGCCCTGGCGGCTTTTTTGCTCTCCTGGAAAATACTGCGCACGCAGTCGCCAGACACTCTCCGTGCGGTCGCAATCACACCGGAAGCAGGCAAGCCGTCTCTTGCCGGGAACGGCACTGCAATTCTTACGCTTCTGTTTCTCAGCGGCCTGACCTGCATGGCCATGGAAGTTGTGTGGGTACGCTCCTATACGCCGTATTTCGGGACGGTGGTTTACGCCTTTGCTTCAATCCTCGGCGTCTACCTGCTGGGAACATTTGTCGGCGCGGTGATCTACCGGCGTTGGAGCGTTCGGCGCACACAAGAGAGTCCGCTGGTGTGGACGGTGCTGGCGACGAGCGCACTATTCCCGCTGATCGCCGCCAGTCCTACCTTTCGGATGGCTCACGCGCTGCGGCTCGTGCTCGGCGTTGCAGGTTTTACGGGCCTGCTTGGGTTCATTACGCCCATGCTGGTCGACCGCTTCTCTCTCGGGGATCCGGGCAAAGCGGGCACGGCCTACGCAACCAATGTCGTGGGCTGTATTCTAGGGCCGCTACTGGCCGGATTCGGACTTCTACCCTACATGAGCGAGCGCTGGGCGTTAAGTGTCCTCACGGTGCCGTGGCTCATCGTGGGGCTGGCCCCAGTGCGTCGCAGTGCGCGGTCGCGGTTTGCCATACGCTTGGCGGCGTATTCGCTGCTGGCGCTCTCCGCCTTGATGATGGCTTTGGGCCGAAGCTACGAAGAACGATTTGCCCAATCCACGGTCCTTCGGGACGCGACCGCAACCGTGATCGCGACCGGAACTGGGATGGACCGGAAACTTCTGGTGAACGGTTACGGCATCACGTACCTCACTCCCATCACCAAGTGGATGGCCGACCTACCCATGGCGTTTTTGAATCGTCCACCCAAGAATGCCCTGGTGATCTGCTTCGGCATGGGAACCACGTTCCGCTCGCTGCGCTCGTGGGGCATTCCCGTTACCGCCGTAGAACTGGTTCCCAGCGTGCCGCGATTGTTCAGCTATTACCACAGCGACGGTCAGGCGATTCTCGATTCGCCGCTCTCGCACGTGGTCATCGACGACGGCCGTCGCTATCTGGAACGCACGCGGGATCCATATGACGTGATTACGATTGATCCGCCGCCACCGCTGCAGGCCGCGGGATCGAGCCTGCTGTATTCGGAGGAATTCTATGCGGTAGCCCGGCAGCACATGCGCCCCGGCGGAATTCTACAGCAGTGGTTGCCGGCAACCGCGGCGGCCAATCCGGTGGATGTCGCGTCTGTCGCGCGTTCGGTGCGCGATTCGTTTCCCTACGTGCGGGCGTTTGGCGACGAGTTCGGAATTCATTTCTTGTGCAGCGATCAGCCGATTTCACGGTTCACCGTGCAGGAATTGCTGCAGCGAATACCAGCCGGAGCTTTTACGGATTTGTCGGAATGGGATCCGCCGCCGGCTGGCGCGACCTCGGGCGATGCGGCGTCGGACGAAATGAGCGCCGCCTCGGCGCAGTTGAAAACGCTGCTCGCGCAAGAGATGACTGTGGATGAGTTGGTCGGTGCAGCGCCGGGCACGCCCGCGCTGACCGACGACCGTCCGATCAACGAGTACTACATCCTGCGCAAGTGGCGGCGCGGCCACCGGTCAGCCCGCAGTTCCGCGCAGAGGTTTGGCGCCCAATGACCGGCAGTAAGGGAATGCGCAAGGCTAGAGTGCGCCAAAGGAGAATGCATCAGCCTGAAATGCACCAGGCTGGAATGCACCGGACTACTGCTCGACAATCGTCACTGAAGGATGAAGATTCAGCGGTGACTCGTCCAAGTAGAAAATCACATTGCCGTTGGTGACGCTCACTGTTTCACCGCCCACCGATCCCGAGCCATTAGTGCTCACCGAATAGACGCTACCGCTCGCCACCGACTCGTTGGGAACGAGCACGGCACAACCCGGCACCAGGCAATAAGTGGCGTTGGGATAACTCACGCTCTGAATCTCGGCGAACTTGGAACCCGTCGGGTCCGCATTGGCCGCCCCCGATAACGGAGAGCTCGCCGCGTCCATGATTTCGTCAGTGCCGTAAAAGTAATATCCGGTGACGTAGAGCGTTGAGAAAGGAGGCGGAGGCGGATTGATGGAAGTCTGAAATTCAAGTTCGCCGCCCTGGACACTCGAGTCGGTACTCAACAGAAAAGCGGTTACGCAAGCGGACAACTTCACGCAGTCTTGCCGCACCAGTGACGCCGATGCTGGGAGTACGTATCCAACCAGGGGATGATCCCCGATGTTCTGGGTGTTGGAAGGAGCATAGAACAAGACTCGGCCGCTGTTCGCATCCACAGAATAATTACCGGAGAGCGCCGTCGTTCCCAGAGTTCCCGCCTGATTCTCATACTGGGTTCCGCTGAAGGTCCCCAAGCCATCAAATTGCAGCAATCCGATGGTCGGGTCGGGGCCGCCAGTAGCCAGACCGGAGCTGTGGAATATCTGGCCGTTCTGCAGAGAGGCGAACCCAAAGGGCCCCGTGGTTGCGATCGCCTCTCCGCTCACCGTGGGATTAAGCGCCCCGGGAGTCCCGGTGCTCGCCACAATTACTTCTTGAGCGCTCACGACGTAGAGAGCCAAATTATTCAGCGCAGGGGTGCCTACACTAAGACTTACAGATGCTCGGCCGGTGGCCGCATCCACTGCACCGGCGGTGCCAGTGCCGCCGGTAAGAGTGGATTGCAATTTTCCGCCATCGTTGATGTCAGCCGCCACCGAAGTCAGTTGCCCCGAACTGGCGCTGAATGAACCCACTTCGGCGTAGCGTTTATCCGCCGAGTCCCATCCCCGCAAGCCGAAGGCATAAAATCCGCTCAGACCCCCCGCGAATGCGGAACTATCCTGCTGGCGAAGGAAACCCGAGCCGCGCGTTCCTGCCCCGGTGCTGTCATCGAATTCGATGAGCCGGCCCGTGGTGAATGCCCCGGGATTGCCTTTGGTGTCCGCCAGGCAGGTACCAGTGCCGGGATCAGCACTGGTCGAGCACCCGCCCATGCTGAGCGCGAACGTCGTAGTGCCGGCTGAGGTGGTCAGGGCCAGGCATCCGCTCTGCTCAAAAATCGTAACGCCACTGCCGTTCTGCTCAATCAGGGAATAAGATCCATCGCTGATCGGCACAGCCGTTTGTGAGCCCGAGGTCCGCATGACATCGAGCCCGCCGCCGGTGATTTTGCCCGCGCCGTTGGCGGCAAAACTGCCTGCCATGATGACAGGCCCATTGGCATCGAAGCCTCTGAACAGGAAGGCGTAAGAACCTTTCATGCTGCCGTTCGCGGTGTTGATCGAACCTCCGATGCCGCCATCCTGCGCAGGATCGCAGGCGCTCGAAGGAAGCGCCAGCCACTGATACATATTGAGCGCGGCGCTGCCTGTGGCGGGATACGGAGTCTGGCTGTCGAAGACACTTACGCTCGCCGTATAAGTCGTTTGACTCGTTCCATTCGGGACGCCGGAAAGAACAGCCGCGGCCGAATCTTTTGCCGACTGGGTCAAGGTCATTCCTGGCGGCAGCTGGCTGGCATTCCAGTTATTGTAGGGTGGTTGGCCTCCCGACACCGAGAGGGCCGCCGGCGGATACGGAGCTCCCGTGTAAGCGTCCGAGTAGTTGGGCACTGAAACCTTGAGGGGCGCGGGAGCGATAATCACATAATATGTGGGCGAGAGTACGCTCACTCCAGTCGCATCCGTGACCTGCAGCGTGACCTGGAAGCAGCCCGGCGTCACCGGCGTCCCCAATAGGTAGGCTTCGCCCACAGTAGGAGCTATGGTCGTGGTCGCCAGCGAAAGGCCCGCCGGTAACAACCCGGTGTTGAGAGTCCAGGTGTAGGGTGCAGTTCCTCCTCGAGGCTTGGGTGGATTCTGGCGATTGGCTGAATAAGCGATGCCTACATTGCCATCGCTGGTCCCGATCTGATTAATCGGATCATATTGGCAACTCTTGTTGGAGGGTGACAGAGCGCCGACGATCGACAGCGCAGGATTCACCAGGATCGCCATAGTCGCGGACTGCGTTGGATCCGACACCAAGGTGGCGACCACGGAAAGCTGGAGCGATGAAAATACGGTGCTCGCATCCGGCGCCGTATAAACGGCGGTGCCGCTGGTCTCGTTCGTCAATCCCGTCTTGATCGCCCGGCCGGTGTTGTCTTCCAGAGTCCAGGTAACCGGCTCGTTCACCGTGAAGAGCACAGACTGGCCCGCGTCAATCTGCGGGGCGGCGTTGGGAGTTATGAAACGCAGCGTAGCCGGAGGCAGAAGCTGGGATTGTTTCGTTCCGCCGCCGCAGCCGGCTAACAGCAGACACAGAGAAAGAGAAATAATTCCGGGACGGCTCGCAAGAGTCAATTTCAACGCCACTACCCAACCTTTCCGGTACAACCGCTTTCGGCGGAGTTTCCACGCCAGAAATTGGACTGCCACGTCAGTGGTTCTGCGCCTTAGCAGCATTCTCCTGGGAATCTACCTTGGTCACGAAAGCGCTTCCCCGCTGCGAGCCCGAGGACGGAAGTTCCTTGAGTTCTGTCTTGATCCAGTCAAACATGTGGCCTTCGCCGTCCGTTTTCGCTAAGTCGCTCACATCGCGAAATTGCACAATATCCGCGTTCTTTGGAGCCGCCTGGTGCAAGGCATCCCTGCAGGCATCGGGAGTGGCATGGTTGTCCATGACCTGCTGAATTCGGACGTGAGTCGACTGCAGCGTCGGCAGCCATTTCACGGGGTCCAAGGGTGCCACTTTCTTCAGGAAGTCCGGTTGGGCAAAATTCGTTCCATGCGGATCTTCCTTGACGATCGGTGACTGGGCCAGCCACACCGGCCAATCGCCCCAGGGATCCAGCACATCGACCGCCTTGATGCGCGGATCCGCGGCCGCTGCCAACAACGCAATGGTTCCACCGGAAGACTGGCCAAACATTCCAATGCGGTTCATATCGATGTCGCCACGCTGCGCCAGGTAATCGAGAATAAATTTCACGTCATGAACTGTGCTCCCCAGCGACTCCTGCAATTCGCTGACGAACCATTGCTCCATGGGACGGCCATGAAAACGGGAGCCAGTCAGGGCGGAAACGAAACCGATTGCCGCGATGCCGCCCGCGGTTGCGTGCTCGCACCATCGGTTGTCTTTGAACCGGTCCGTATCGTCCCGGTAGCTGTAAAGGTACAGAACGGCCGGCGGATTCTTCACGCCCTTGGGCAGAATCACGTACAAGTCCAACGGATCGCCCGGCCGCCACTGCAATTGCACGAGCGTGCGCGTGAAACCGTCCTGCACATCCGTTTCAGCGACCAGGGGAGGTTGGGGATCAAGCTTGCTGACCCCGATCTGCAACGAGCTCCAGTCCTCTTGAATGGTTTCGTAGAGCGGTAGTCCAGTCTTGGCGTCGAAGTCAGGTGGGAGTGACGATTTCTTCATCCCGGCAGCCGGGTCGGCCGGCGCACTGATCGGTGGCTCAGATGTGGCTTGACGCTGCGTCGTGCCGGCAGGTGCCTGGCCTCCGGCCGGGTTTGCCGGCGCCGCTGGTTGCTGGGCCCAGAGATTCGCGACTGCGGCCGTCGCAAAAACAATCAAAAAGCGGGATACAAAAGACATTTTGAGTATTCCACGATGCAAATTCACGACATTCTCCATGGTCTCCCTAAAATCAAAAACTGCCGGGAGAAAGGAAGAGCTGATGCTCCTCCTCTCTTCCCCGGCATGTTGCTTTCACGATCCGGACCACCCTACTGACGCAGTCCGTACTCTTCCGTGTTGAAGTCTCCGATGAAGTTGAAGTCCTTCTGCACAGGCAGAACTGCACCGCCCTCGTCGCTGCCGAAATCAACGAAGCAGGTTTTGGACGACGCGTTGCCACCCTGCAGACTGATGCCAGTCGTCGGGCAGATGGTCTTGGTTGTGCCGGTGAGGAAATAGTGACCGTTGGCGGCGGCGACGGTCCCACCGACCTGTTTGAAGTGCATGCGGAACACGTTGAGGTTCAGGTCGCCGGTGTAGACGCCGTTGCTGCCCGTGACATTCTTCAGGAACGGAACGAAGTCCGAGAGACCGTCAGAGACCGAAGTCTCTTCTTCGTTGGCGATCATATCGAGCACGCCGGTTGGAGTTACGTGCTTGCCGGTGACCGGCGCGAACGTAACCGTGCGCAGCAAGGACCACAAAGGATACGATCCGTCGTAAACGTGTGTGAACGGAATCGCGAAGCAGTTGATCGTACCCGACAACTGGCAGACCGGCGGGTTAAAGGCGCCGGAGGGGTTGGGAGTGTGATCGAACTCGCCGCCGTCCGTGGCGAACAACGGATCGATCCCATCCACCGACAGATAATGGCCCAGCCAGCTACCGGAACAGGACTGACCGCTGACCGAGGTGCAAAGCGGATCGAGGTTGCCGTAGCTCCAGAAGGTGTAGCCGATCGGGTTGAATACGTTGGTGTTGGGCTTCGGCGAGGTCGAGACATTGAGCGAACCGATGACCGCCTTGACTTCTTCGCCGGAGCCGATCGAACGCAGCCGGACCGGAAGGCCCGGAGCCACGCCGCCGCTTGCACCCTGGCAGGCGCTGCCTGACTGGATGTTGGTCCCGTCATAGCTGAGGTACAGCGGATCGAAGCAGTTCGCGTTCGGATAGCCAACGCTTGTGCCGCTGGAGTAAGTACAATCCGTAGCGCCAGCGTGGCTGGGGAACACGCCCGGGTCGTTGAACTGTTCCTGCCCGTCGTCCGCGTTCGCGTTGGGTGTGGCCGTGCTCAACAGCGGGCCGCCATAGTACACGCGTACACCGGTGAACTCGAACGTGTTGTAAGTGCCCGACAGGGGTTCGCGGTTGATGACCTGCAAAGGAACGCCCGTACCAGTCCCGGTATAGGAAAGGTCGCTCAAGCAGGACGCGTAGCCCGAAAAGACTTGGGTTAGGGTCTGGCGGTTGATGTTGTTGTACAAGTAGTTGGTTTTGCCAGCGCCATCGGTGACGGTCTTGCCCAGGTTGGCAGAGTCTTCGTTGCCGACGATGACGAGCTCGGGCGCGGCGCCTACCGAAAGAGTCGTGTAAGCCGGTACCGTGCCGCTCTTGATCGGATCAAGGCCAGACAGCGTGAACTTGAGCACGTTGAAGGCACCGTTTTGGTTGAACGAATCATAGATGGTGCAGCCGATCGTCGTCGTGCCACCAGTGCAGCCGGCGCTGGCAGCACCGTAGCCCAGGCCGGTGAGAGTTCCACCATGAGTTGCCGGGGGCAGGATGCCGTTATAGGCGGTTAAACCGCGATTGGTCGCGTATAGAGCATCTTCAGGGCGAATGTCGGTTCCAGCTGCGTTGAAGTAGCAGTAGAACTGCGCCGTAACGGCGACGGTCGAGACGTTCCCGCAATACGCCGGTGCAGCCAGGGGGGCAGCGGTACCAGTCTGATCGACGTACTGTTCCGGCGATTGGTTCAATGCTGTCCAGATAGTCTGCGGCACGCCGTTAGGGTCGTTTCCACCGGTGCAAGCTGAACCGCCGATGACGCACTGGTCAGCCAGGCCGGGGATTTTGTTTCCCAATGCGATGGGCAGAGCCGGCAAGGTGGCCGAAGCTGCACCGACGCTGGTGAAATGCTGTTTGCCGGTAATGGTGGAGGTGCCGGTGAACTTCTCGTAGGCGAAGAAGTCTTTTACTCCAACGCCGGAGTCCGTCTGGAAGTAGACGTAGGCCTCGCAGGGGGTCGTCGTCGCTGAGGGATCGTAGGTGATCCAGGTGGTAATACCGGTGTCACTCTTGTTGGCGCGGCTGTCGGTAATGCTGGTGCCGCCAAAGGAAACCAGCGCCCAGCTGTTGGCGGTTACCGAGGTGTTCTTGACGACCTGAGCGCCGGCAAAGGCGAGGCCGTTTGTCTGCGCCGAGGAGCCGACCCCGACAAACTTCAGACTGACGCCACTCGTACAGTAGATCGAAGTCGCTGCAAACGCGTTTGTAGCGACCAGAAGCGACGCTGCTACGGCCAGCGCCGCGACCAGGATTTTCTTATTCATTTCCTTGTCTCCTTGAAATTGCAAATCGGTAGCGGAGTTGCGGGATCAATCCCCGTTTGCAGCGGTCCCATCAGAGACTCGACCGCCAAGTTGCAGTAGCGTGATTTGACACGGAGCGCACAGCCGTTCGGTGGTGTTGCGACGCCACTATCGTCGAAACCAGTTACTCCACGATGACGAAAAAGTTAAAGGCAGATGAATTTTGTGCTCAGGAACCATGAAGGAAGGGGCTAGTCGGTGGAAAACGCACGCGGATTAGATCGAGTACTGCAAAGCCTTGCATACTTTCGACTCTGGCGTCTTGTGTGACATCGAGCACCGTCTTTGTTATCCGAAATTAATTTCCTGTTCATTCCGCTGTAACAATCTGGCGCTAGCTTGGGTGGCTCAAGTTGGCGCAGTTGCGTCCGGCCGGTCGGGAATTTCTTTCAACAATTTTGGGTGACGCCAGCGCAGGGGTGTGCGTTTGTGAGATCTGATCGATCGTGTTTCTTGCTGTTCTTGCCTGTGTTGTTTCTCGTCGCAGGGGCAAGCAGCCCGAGTCTGGCGCAGGGAGGGGCGTCGCTGCACGGCACCGTCGTCGTCGCGTCGGGCGCTCCAGTGGCGCAGGCCACCATCACCGTGGAAGGTACGGCCGGTGGCCAGGCCGCTACCACCAACGCGACCGGGCAATTCAGCATGAGCGGGCTGAATCCGGGGAATTACACCGTCACAGTTGAAGGTGCCGGATACGAAAAATTCGAAGTGACTGTGTCACTGTCAGGCGGCGGGAATAAGGAAATCGATGCCGTGCTGATGCCAACGCCCCCGGTTCCGGCGCCCGTTGAACCTGCGGCACCGGTTTCACCCGCCGCACCATCGCAATCTGCCGCGCCTGCTGAGAAGCAGGAGAATCGCGCGCCCGCCGCGGCTCCGCCAGCTGAGACGCCACAGGCCGAAACACCGCAGGTCTCCACGCAAAACGGTGCCACCGGGGTCTCTGGAGTTGTGACCGATCAGTCGGGAGCAGTTATCCCCGGCGCGGTTGTGACCCTTACTGGCGCGGCCGGAACAAAAACCACGACCTCCGGCGCGAACGGCCACTACGTTGTTTCCGGGTTGACTCCCGGTTCCTACAAGCTCAAAGTGACCGCGCCCAATTTCGCCCCGTTTGAGACTGATCTGACTCTTGTCAGGGGACAAAGCGTCGAGATACCGGCAGGTTTACTGCCGCCCAGCGCGGTCGAGAACGTAAATGTGACGGCCGGTGGCCCGGCGCAGGTTGAAACCGGCGCCTCCAACATCGAGGGCACGATCACCGAGAAAGAAGTCATCAGCACGGGCCTCAACGGCCGCAATTTTACCCAGCTCATTGCGCTCGCGCCCGGCGTCAGCAACCAGACCGGTCAGGACGAGGCCAAAGTTGGCGTTGCGGGCAGCGTGAAATACAGCGTGAACGGCGGTCGCGTCGAGTACAACAATTTCGACGTGGATGGCAGTGATGTCTTGAACGCAGGTCTGAACGGAGCAGAAAGCACGCTGATGGTTTATCCCAGTCTGGATGCCATCAAGGAAGTCAAAGTTCTGACTTCCAACTACGGAGCGCAATACGGCAGAACCGCGTCTGGCACGGTGCTGGTAACCACCAAGTCCGGCACCGAGCAGATTCACGGCGGCGCGTACGACTTTGTACGCAACGAGGCCTTCAACGCCCGCAATTATTTTGATCCTCCCGGCAAACCGCCGCTTTATCGCCGCCAAGACTTTGGATTTACTCTCGGCGGACCGGTGTTCATTCCCGGCTCATTCAACACTCAAAGAAAGAGAGCGTTCTTTTTCTGGTCCGAGGAGTTCCGGCTGGAGAAGTCGCCGCTGGGACCCGGCAACGAGCCAGGAGACTTCAACCAGGCGGTTCCGACCGTGGGCGAGCGCAACGGCGATTTCAGCGATGTTTGTCCTTTCGTTTTTCCCGGCCAGACAGCAAACTTTTACCGCGTGCAGTATCCCGATTGTCCCGCCAGGGTATCGGCCGGGGTCGGGCAGTATTCGACTTTTTATGGCAACCAGGTTGGGAATATCAGTAGTTCCACCAATCCCACCGACCTGTTCCTCGACCAGAACAGCGTTTCGTTGATGAATGCTCTGATTCCTCCACCCAACGCGTCTTATGGATGTAACTCGACTCTGGCCGGGCAGACCAACGTGCAGACCGCGCAGTTGTTCATGCCTTGTTATGTGGCGGCGGTTTCGCCTCCCACATACTGGCGCGAGGAGTTGGGCCGTTTCGATTACAACTTCACGGATAAGATCCAGGCGACGTTCCGCTACATTCACGATGCGTGGGATACAACGACCACGGTGCCGCAATGGGGATACCTGCAGACCGCGGCCATCCATTCGCAGAATTTTCCCAGCGTTGAAAACCGGTTCAACGGGCCGGGAGAGAGCCTGGTGGCGCGGCTGACTATGACCAGCGCGTCGATCGTAAACGAGTTCGTCGCGAGTTATGTGAACTCAGACATCACTTTGACGAACCAGACCGGTCCAGTCGGAAATCTGAGCATCACAGTCCCGCGCAACAATTCCAACGGAATCGGCTACATCTTCAACAACGGTTTTGGTGGAAAGCTGCCGGGAATCGTGATCGGCGGGACCAACGGCGTTTATGGCGGCAACGGTTTCGCGGTCGATACCGCTTACATGCCGTGGGAGCACACCAATCCCACTTACAGCCTGGCGGACAATGTAAGCAAAGCGATCGGCCCACACACGTTGCAGTTTGGGGTGCAGGCAGTGGACGCGCAACGCGCGGAAACCAACGCCGCAATCGGGTCCGCGACCGGCGACATCCAGGGACTGCTGTCGTTTACCAACCAGAGCGGCAACGGCACCGGAAACTCCTTCGCCGACTTCCTGGGCCTGGTACGAAACAGCTCGCCGAATGTGTACACCTTCCAGCAGGATAGCGCGCAAATGAAGTACTACAACGACTACTGGGTGCTCGAGCCTTATGTACAGGATGACTGGCGCGCAACCCACCGGCTGACGCTGAACCTGGGCGTGCGCTTCAGCCTGTTCACCAACTATCACGAAAAGAATCTGAATGCCTATAACTGGGAATTAAGCGCCTTCATTAAGCAAGTGGCCTCCGACGTGTCGATCGCCCCCGTCGGCGCGGATGGACATGGAGGCGGGAACCTGTTGGATGTTGGCCTTCCCGTCACGCTGCCGCTGGGGACAAACTCGCCGGTTACAAATGGGTTGGTGCAGTGCGGCAAGAATGGCATCCCCGACAGCTGCATGACGAGTCACCTGTTCAACCCCGCTCCCCGCGTCGGCTTTGCCTGGGATCCGATGGGCGACGGCAAGACTTCGATTCGCGGCGGCTACGGACTTTTTTACGAACACGGCACAGCGAAAGAGGCCAACACCGGATCGCTCGAAGGCAGCGCGCCCCTGGTTCTTACTATGACCGAGCCGAACCCCGAACAAGGTTATGTCGGCATCGGTGGCGGGGTTGCATTTCCCATCGACGTGACCTCGATCCCAACCAAAACGGTTTGGACCAATGTGCAGCAGTGGAGCCTGAGTGTGCAGCGCCAGCTTCCAAAAGACATGGTCGCAACTGTCGCGTACGTGGGCAGTAAAGGTACGCATTTATCAGCCGAACTGCAGCTCAACCAGCTGAACCCTCCTCCCACAGGCCCCGACAACGGGATCTTCCCCTCAGGCAATCCGTTCGGACCCGGCGAGCCGATTACGCTTCAGATTTGCCAGTCCTACACCGGTTTCTCAACCGGCTCCGGCTATCAGTTGGGCAACTTCACGGTGGGGGACATCGTGGTTTCGCCGAAACAGCCGGCGTGGCCAAATCTGGCGGCAGCCTGCTATACCCTTGACCCCAGCAACATTCCCACGCCGAATTCCCTTCGTACGTATGCGCCGGGAATCGGACGTGTTCTGTCACTGCAGAACGTGGCTGACTCTCAGTACCACGCGCTGCAGGCGACCGTTCGGCGCACACACGGTCCTTTCACCCTGGGTGCGTCTTATACCTACAGCCACTCTCTCGACGATTCCTCCGACCGCTCGGATACATCGTTTGTGAACTCCGCGAATATCAGGGCGAACTGGGCCAACTCCAACTTCGACCAGCGGCACCTGCTCAGCGTGAACTACATCTACTCATTTCCCAAGCTGAGCGCGATGGTCGACCGGTGGACTTTCCACGGGACACAGGATTCCGATCCCCCCGCTTCTCCATCTACCCCGGCCAAGCCGCAGCCCGCGCAGAGCAATTCGCGATGGTTGCGCGGCATGCTCGACGGCTGGGAATTTTCCGGCATCACTACATTCCAATCGGGCACGCCGTTCAGCATCATCAATGGCGGAGGCAGCACCGGAGTTTCTGTTGCCGACAACGCGGGAGTGGCCAACGGATCAGGTTCGGGCTCGTTCGTGGACGTGATTGGCAATCCTCGCGGTCCCTTGCCTGGTCCCGTCAACAACGCGGCCAGCATCGGGCCGCTGCTCTACAATCCGGCCGCGTTTGCCGCGCCCCAGGGGCTTACGTTCGGCGACGCGCGGCGGAACCTTATGACCAATCCGCACCGGCTCAATTTCGACATGAGCCTGCTGAAGAACTTCAAAATTTCAGAAAACAGTTCGCTGGAGTTTCGCGCCGAAGGCTTCAATATTTTCAACCACACCCAGTTCCGGATTTTCAATCCGAACATCGGCAACACAGGTTCGAACGTGATCGGTTGCTACGGCGGACCAGACAACTCCGCCTTCGGCGGACTCACCCCTCTTCCCAATGCGCCCGAGGGGACGCCGCCAGTGAACGTCGACTGCACGACGGGCAGCGCGTTTCTCCGGCCAGTCGACTCACATCGTCCCCGGACCATACAGTTCGGTCTGAAGTACAACTTTTGACCCAGGCCACCGATGATTCGCCGGTTCAAACAGCGCGGGCAACTCGGCTTCACAGAACGCGGCTATATTTTACTTACGCTGCTGCTAATGATGGCGATGCTGACGATTGCAGCCGCAATTGTCGCGCCGACTCTCGCCACGCAGATTCGGCGGGACCGGGAAGATGAACTCATTCATCGCGAGATGCAGTACCGAAAGGCGATCCGGCGGTTCATCAATCAAACCGGGCGCTATCCGATGAGCCTCGACGATCTCGACAAGGGGCAAGTTCGGTTTTTGCGTAAACGCTACAAGGATCCAATCACAGGGCGTGATTTCAAGCTGCTGCACATGCTGGATATTCCACGCGTTGGCGGCAGTCCCCAGGGCGGTCTGGGCCAGCAGCCAGGAGCAAACCAGACAGGCTCCGGGAGCAATTCAGACGCCTCTGGCTCGGCGACCGGTGATCAGGCCGACACAACCGCCGCCGGGGAGACGCAGCCGCAGGCGGGGCAGAATGCAGCGGCGGGGCAATTCGGAGGCATGGGACAAGCCGGAACCGCCGGACAGGGCGCGCCATTCGCGAACGCGCAATCCCTAGGTACGGCCGCGGGCCAGGCGCCGGCGAGTTTCGGGGGCGGCGTAATTATTGGCGTAGTGAGCAGCAGCAGCAAGAAAACCATCCGGGAGTTCAACCACAAGAATCGATACGATCAGTGGCTCTTCTATTACGATCCTTCGTTTGATGGCGTACCGGAAATCTACGGTCCAACGCCTCTTGGCATCAGCCCGAACGCTCTGCTTGGCCCGGGGTTGACCGCGCCTCAGTCACCGGTTGCAACTCCGCAATCCCCGGGTACGACCCCATCGCAACAGTCAGTGCAACAGCCAGTGCAGCAACCCTAGCGGGCGGCGAGAAAATCGTCGGGTCACAAAATGCGACCACGCGGGGTTAAGTCCGCGATCATTTTCGCGCTAGCGCGGCACTACAGTGCGCATCAATGGGACTCACTGGCGACGTGTAAGCTTCGACAGCGCGGCGCTGGCGGCGGCGAAGTGAGGGTCGAGGAGAGTGCTTGGCGATACGACCTTTGAGCATCGTCAGGGCGTCCGGCCGCCTCCTGCAGTTGCCCGAGCTGCCAGAAGCCTTCGGCTGTGGGGTGACTCATCAGCGCGGATGAGACCTTCACAATCTGCTCATCGGTGAAGGTTCTGGAGTAGCCTACGAACGAGTCGGAGTCCGGCTCCGGACTGAGCTGCAGCGCTTCGAGATAGTACTGCCGCGCTCTCGGGTAGTCGCCCAACATTTCGTAGCATGCGCCGATTCCGCTGAGCGTCTGGCTTTTGAGTTCGTTGTCGTCCGCGTACTTCAGCGCCAGTTGGAACTCGTCCAGAGCTTCTTTGGCATGGCCGCGCCCACGCAGATCCAAGGCGACCGAGAAAAGCGCGCGGCTGTCGTGCGGGTCAATCTTGAGAGCGTTCTGAAAGTGAATCAACGCTTCGTCAGAGT
This sequence comes from uncultured Acidobacteriaceae bacterium, assembly GCA_963739125.1. Lineage (GTDB taxonomy): Bacteria > Acidobacteriota > Terriglobia > Terriglobales > Acidobacteriaceae > Sulfotelmatobacter. The sequence goes on from CAVTZD010000001.1 coordinate 1,264,587, forward strand.
AGTGGCGTCCTGCGTTCATCGCCTGCACGAGCAGTTCAGACCCGATGACATCTTCGGCTCCGCTGTTGTTCTGGGTGACTGCCACTGCGTGAGACCAAAGATCGATGTTCGTGCGCCACAGTCGTACCTGGCCGTAGGCCGCGCCCGCGAGAACCACCAGGACCGCGCCTGCCGCAACGGCAACGAATGAACGCACTCGCGCGCTGGCACGCTGCGCGAGATCAGACAATCCCCAGACGGCAAGGATGTAAATCCCGATGAGCGGAAGATAGGCGTAGCGGTCGGCCATCGCCTGCTCACCCACCTGGATCACGCCGATCACGGGGACAAGGGTTCCCAGAAACCAGCACCATCCTGTTATGAGATATCCGCGCGAACGCCATCGCCACGCCAGAATGCTTCCCGTCACCAGCACCGCGCTGCTGACGATGATCTTCCAGGCCGGCAGTCCAGCAGAAGGATATGGATACAGAACGGAGAGACGGGTCGGCCAGACCGTATTCCACAAGTAACTCGCGTAGGAGACGATGGCGTTCTCAAACCGCAGAGACAAGGGGAATCTGGCCGTCGAACGAATCGCTGGAGTTTGCGCCTTCATGGTGACCAAGCAGTCCGCCACAGTCATGGCCATCAGTGGCAACTTTTCCAGAACCAATTTGTAAAATCTGAACTGTGGGGCAGGAAGACGCAGGGAAGGTTTTGTCCAGCCCTCGATCCGCCGCAGCGGCCAGAAATCCAGCAGGAGAAGTACGACCGGAAGCGTCACCGTCATCGCCTTCGACGCCAGACTCAACCCGAACAGCAAGGCGAGCGCCAGGTAGCGCAACAGGCCGGGACGCCGCGCGTACGCGGTGTAGGCGAGCAACGCCGCCAGGAAAAACAGCGTGCACAGCACCGTCTTGCGTTCGGCAATCCAGGCCACGCTCTCTACGCTCACGGGATGAATGGAGAACAGCAATGCGACCAGGAAACTTCGAATGGTTGAACCAGTCACGTCGGCAAGAAAAAGAAACAGCAGCACTACCGTCGCCACATGCAGCAAAAGGCTCGTGAAGTGGGGGCCGGCCGGAGACGGGCCGAACAGCTGCCAGTCGAGAGCGTGAGAAATCCAGGTGACCGGATGCCAGTTCGAATGGTCTGTCGAAGTCAGGGCCCAGCGCAACATCTTCAGAGTGACTCCACCCTGAATCTGCCGATTGGTTTGCACATATTCGGCGTCGTCGTAGTTCGTGAACGGATGATGGATAACCTGTATGTAGATCGCGAGCGTGACCAGAACCAACAGGATGGCGGGAGCGATTCGAGTCTTCCAGGGCAAACCGAAGTGATCCGGCGCTTCGGTCTGCGCTTCCTTGGGTTTCACTTCCTGAGGAAGTTGGGCGAAAACGGGGGCCGGCCTTGGCGCCGTCTGAGTCTTTTTCCTGTGCTTCGGGCGAACTTTCGTGGCTGGCATAAACGTGTCGGGGCTTGAGCAACAAGACTACGAGGATAACGGGAGAGCGGCCGCCGCGAGGCTCTGTCGCCGAATTTTAATCCGAATGTAATCTGGCGTTAACAATCCCGCCAAACAGCGCGGTCTATGATCGCTTGCACAAAGTCAGCCATATGTCGACCAGCCCGCAAGCCGAAAGAGCGGAAAGGGCTCCGAGGAGAATGCCCGAGGCGGTGATACGCCCGTGCGCGTTTCTGGTACGCAATTTCCCTATCAACCGCAGGAAAGACGTATTGATCGATCTGGTGGGACGGCTGGTAAAAGATCCTCTGCCATTTTCGTTTTATAGCCGTCAGCTTCACATCCGGTGGTCGGGTCATGCGATGCCCGATCTACTTACGCGGCACATGCTGATCGAAGGCATGTACCAGCAGGAAGTGCTCGCGGCGTTTGACCTTCTTCGCCCCGGTGACGTCGTGCTCGACGTTGGCGGCCATCACGGGTTAATGGCAATCGTGGCCGCTAAGAAAGTGCTGCCGCTCGGCAAAGTCGTAAGCTTTGAGCCGAACGCGTCTGCGCGGGCGATCTTTCACGAGAACTGCGCTCTTAACGGCGTCCGCAATGTCCAGATTGAGACCTGTGCTCTCAGTGACCATCCAGGGACAGCGAAGTTCTATGCGCAGAAGGGATCTGTCAGTTGGAACTCGTCGTTCTTTAAAGACTTCGCCTGTCAGCACGGGCGTGACGAGGTGGAGGAGAGCGAAGTCCAGGTTTCGACTCTCGACGACTATATTGCCTCGACTTCGCTCAAACCGGCGTTTCTCAAGATCGACGCCGAGGGCAGCGAGTTCCTGATATTGAAGGGCGCCATGCACACGATCGAAAAATTTCACCCGATCATTTCGATGGAATTCAATCCCGAGTCGGCGATCGCGGCGGGAACCACAGTCGAAGCGATGCAGACTTTGTTTGAAGAGTTAGGGTACCGGCTTGTGGTGCTGGGACGGTCCTGGACCGGAACGTATCACCTCAAGAATCAACGGCCTTTTTCGAAAGAGCTGCACTGTGGAACGAATCTGGTAAACGTATTGTGTCTACCGCCGCGTGAACTCCGCGCATGAGCCGGCCACTTCCGCGAAGCCTCGCATAATATTTCTAAAACGCCGGTCGCACCATTAGGTGGCGGGTAGTTGGCGGGCTCTGCGTCATGCGCCGGGCTGCGTCGCTTGAAGATGATCCAGGAGGCGGCGGGCCATCGTCGAATTCGGATCAAGCTTGATCGCCTGCTGGTAAGCCGCTATTGCCGTCGGAATCTGCCCTACTTGTTCGAGCAGCAGCCCCATCCGCAGATAAGTACCCGCCGAAGGATTCTGAGAAGCGGAACGCTCGGCGTCAATCACGATCGCAGCAACAGTCTGCGGGTCGGTTTGCACAGCCGTGCGCGCATACCCGGACGCCTTTGGATAATCTCCTAGTTCGCTCGAGATCACAGCCGTACTCAGGTAAGCCGATGCCAGTTGACGCTGGTTCGCCGGATAGCGGATCACGACTTCATAGTCTTGTGCAGCTTCCTGCAAACGGCCCTGATCCTCCAGACTCGCGGCCAAAGCCCAGTGGCTGAGGGGATCGGCAGGCGCGAGACGGGCTGCTTCCTGAAAATGGCGAAGAGCCTCCGCCGGCCGTCCCAACGACAGTAACTCATAAGCCAGATTGTCATTCGCGACATAGTTGTCTTTGGTGACGGCGAGCGTGTGACTCCACAGATCGACGCTGCTGCGCCAGGCGCGGAGTTGCCGGGACGTGACCCAGGAGAATGCAACCAATACGATCACGCCCGCGAGCATGGAGAACTTTGAATCGATGTGCCGCTTTGCGACTAACTCTCCGATCGCCCAGGTGATCGCGATGAAGATGCCGACCAGCGGCAAGTAAGCGTAGCGATCCGCCATCGCCTGATTACCGACCTGCACCAGCCCGATCATGGGCACGAGCGTCCCTAGAAACCAAAACCAGCCGGTCAGTAAATAACCGCGGGAGCGCAGCTTCCACGCAGCGGCGCTGAGTCCTAAGAGCAGAGACAGCGAAAGCAAGGTCTCCCAGCTTGCCAGGGTGAAGTTCCCACGCGGGTAATTGACGGCGAGTGGATTCGGCCAAAATGCTTTGCCGAGATACGTCACGTAAGAGTGGAAAGCGTTCGCCAGGCGCAGACCGAAAGGAAGGATCTCCGACGAAAGAATGGAGCCGCGCTGCGCGATCACGGTGACCACGCCGCTGGCGGCTGAAAGCGCGAGTAACGGGAGCTTCTCCAGTACCAGCTGAGCCCACGGCCTTTGTGGCGTCGGGAGCGCCCGAGGCGCTGCCTCAATCCCTTTTATTCGCTGCAAGGGCCAGTAATCGAGCAGCAACAGCAGGAAAGGCAGCGTCACAATCATGGGCTTGGCGGCCAACCCAAGAGCATAGAGGGCAACAACGCAGGCGTAGCGCCCAGGTTTCGGCTGGCGAGCGTACCAGGCATACGCGGCGAGGGTCAGCAGAAGGAAGAACATGCTGAGCACGGTTTTGCGTTCCGCGATCCACGCCACGCTCTCCACGTTGACGGGATGCAGCGCAAACAGCGCTGCCACGAACAGGCTGCGCGCGTTCTTTCCCGTCACCGAGGCCAGGAAAAGAAACAGCAGTACCGCATTGATCGCATGCAGCAGAAGACTGCTGAAGTGGTGCCCGGCGGGAGCGAGGCCGAAAAATTTGCAATCCAGGGCATGGGATAACCATGTCACTGGATGCCAGTTCGAGTGTTCGAGGGAAGACGCCGCCCACTCCAAAGTTGCCCAGGTGAGGCCCTGCTGAACATGCGAGTTGGCCGTCACGTAATCCGGATCGTCGTAGTTTACAAAAGGATGGCTTAAAACCGGGAAGTAGACAGCGAACGCGCAAGCAGCCAGAAGAAGCGCGAGCGCCAACCTCTGTTTTGTCGCGCCATCTACGCCCGCACGGGCTACCTTCGCACCGGAGAGCGAGCTGGAGATTTGCCGGCCTTTTGCGAGCTGCGGTCTGGCTGCGGCGGAGCGCCTGTTTACGGTTGGCATGTACGACGGAAATGACAGGGAGCGACGAGTTCGCGGTGCACCTCAGGGCGCGACAAAAAAACTCTGTGCCCGGTTAAGCTCGAATCGGTCCGTAGATCCAGAGGAATCAGATTCCAAGGAATCGCCGAACCCGGAAGAACGAAATTCCCGCCAACCCGGTCCCCAGCAGGTAGATTCCCGAGGGCTCAGGAACCGCGGTTGTGCTCGATCCCAGCGTGATATCCGCCAATCCAAGTTCGTTGGCTGGGCCGCTGAATGTGACCGAATGCGCCGTGCCCGAGAAGTTCACTCCGTCAGACGTCCATGTGCAGTAAGTCGGAGCTGTGCAAGACGTGTTGTTGTTCGCGAGCGTAATCGTCGCGAGGACAGTGCCTGAGCCATCCGCCCCGCTCCAGACCGTCACCGTCTCCGCCTGAGACCCGGTGAATCCGGCCGTGTAGTAGAAGTTCAGTCCCTTCCCGAAGCCGCGCGTATCGTTCATTACGCCCATGGCTGCCATGCCGGTTGGACCATCGATGAAAATCGCCGGCGTGGTGGAGGGAGTCGTGTTGAACTCCCCCGAGCCATTATTAAAAACAGACCGCAGCGCGAAGAAGTTTGATGAGAACGTAATCCCCAGGTTGAGAGTGTGGTGGGCGCCATAATGGAGCCCGCCTCCGTCGTAAAAATTGCCGACCTCCTGCATGTCTGCGATGCCTTGAAAATTCAGAAGTCGGCCCGAATCCGCAAACGCGGAAGCAGTTAGCAGCAGAAGGATAGAAAAGACAATGGCAGAATGCACGGAACGGATCATAGGAATCTCCTGGGACCAATAAGCGCCTGAGAGTCAGGCTTGACTGCTCAGGTGGAAAGACGGCGACAACAGTATCGTGCCGAACGTGTTACGGCCAGATCACGCCAATATGAACAGTGTGTTAATTTCGCCCTGTAGCCCGGACCATCATCCGTGGAAATCTGGCCTCAAACTCAGCCGTTCCGGCAAGGTGCGGAGCTCACCTTGCCGGCAAAGTACCTGGACTGTACACTCTCTTGGCCGCCGACAAGCCATGCCTGAAGGTTCCATGAGCGTCAGCCGACTCTTTAGATCCGTCCTGTCGTCTGTCCCCATCGCTTTGCTGCTCCTTGCTGTCGCTCAAGCCCTGGTCGTGGAAGCGCAGGCCCAGGACTCCCCGCCAGCCGCGGCCGTCGCGGAATACGTCAAGTCAGAAATGCAGCGCCAGCACATTCCTGGGCTGTCACTTCTGGTCGTGAAATCAGGCAAGATCATTCGCGCCGAAGGATTCGGTCTGGCCAACGTCGAACTGCAAGTCCCAGCGAAGCCGGAGACCGTTTTTCAGTCGGGATCGGTGGGCAAGCAGTTCACTGCGACCGCGGTCATGATGCTGGTGGAAGAGGGCAAGATCGGCCTCGACGATCCGCTGACCAAGTATTTCGCCGATGCGGCGGCCGCGTGGAAAGATGTGACCGTGCGCGAGTTGCTGAGCCACACTGCCGGCTTCGGAGATTATCCGAAGGACTTTGATTTTCGCAAAGACTGGACCGAAGCCGAGGAACTGAAACTGATCGAAAGCATCCCGCTGGCCTACCCCCCAGGCACGAAGTGGGAGTACAGCAACTTCGGGTATGTGACACTTGGCATTCTGATTCACCGCGTGACCGGCGAGTTCTACGGCGATTTTCTGCAGCAGCGCATTTTCCAGCCCCTCGGCATGCGGTCAACTCGCATTATCAGCGAGGCGGATATTATCCCCAACCGCGCGGCCGGGTACCGGCTCGTAAAAGGTGAATTGAAGAATCAGGAGTGGGTGTCGCCCGTCGTGAACACCACCGCCGACGGCAGCCTTTATTTCACGATTCGCGATCTGGCGAAGTGGGACGCTGCGCTCTACACGGAAAAGCTGCTGAAGCGATCAAGTCTCGACCTGATGTGGACGCCGGTGAAGCTGAAGAACGGTCAGCCGAACAAGGGCAACTACGGCTTTGGCTGGTTTATCGACCAGAGGCACGGTCACCGCTGCATTCATCACGACGGGTCATGGCAGGGCTTCGAGACTGCCATCGATCGCTACGTCGATGATCAGCTAACCGTGGTCGCGCTTACGAACCTGGCAGGCGCGAGTCCGGGAAAAATCACGCAGCACGTCGCCGAGATGTATCTCGCAGAAAAGTAAAGAAGATGCGGAGCCCCGGACGCATTCGTCCGAGGAGCAGCGCGGCGAAGCGGTCGGTTTAGGGCAGTTTATCTGCCCCGGCGGACGAAGGTGTCCGCCGCTCCACGATCATCTTCATTCCATACTTCGGGCGTAGAGTAATCAGCGGCTCTGGTTCGACACGATGACCCGGCACCAGCTTCAATCTCCACTTTTGTCCGAGCGTGGCAAGCAACAGGGCGCCCTCCATCCAGGCGAACGATTCGCCGATGCACTGCCGAGTTCCTGCGCCGAAGGGAAAGTAGGTGAACTTCGTGCGCCGTGATTTCGCGTCTGGAGAAAAACGTTCAGGATCAAAGCGCAGGGGATCGGGGAAATAGCGCGGGTCCCGATGTGTGACGAACTGGCTCATCAGCACAGTGGTCTTGGCCGGAAGAAAGTATTTGCCAAGTTGAAAGTCGCTGCGAGCATAACGGCCCATGGCCCACGCAGGAGGAAAAAGCCGCATCGACTCGGCCAGCGCCATCTCGACATAGCGCAACCTGGGCAGGTCGTCGAACGTGGGCAGGCGGCCTTGCAACTCGCGGTCAATCTCTTCGTGAAAGCGGCGTTCGCACTCTGGATTCTGCGAGAGCAGATACCACGTCCAGGAGAGAGCGTTAGCCACGGTTTCATAACCGGCCAGAAAAATCGTGCTGACCTGATCGCGCAGCGATTTTTCCGCGGCGGCGCTGGTGTCGGGAGAAGCGGCCAGCATGAGATCGAGCAGGCTGCCGCTGTCGCGCTTACGCCGGCGATGCGCGGCAATCATGCGGTAGACGACGGCGTCAATCCGCTTGCGCGCCCGGACGAACGCCGCCAGACCCGGCGGACGGACGTGCACCAGCCACTCCGCTGCCGGCAGCATTACTAGGAAATTGTAGAGACCCATGATGCGGTTGATCGCGTCGGCCAGTTCGCCCACTTCATTGCCCGATTGCTGGTTGAGATCGTCCTGATAAAGATCCGTGGCAAACAGGGTTCGCGCTACCACGTTGAGGGTGAGGTGCATCATGTCGATGGCAATGTCGCGCCGCTCGCCGTTCTGCCATCGTCCGCTCATGCTCGCCGCTTCGGCGACCATGGTGGCGGCATATTCCGGAATGCGCTGCCGATGAAAGGCCGGTTGGGCCACCTGCCGCTGCGCGCGGTGTTGCGCGTCTTCACTGGTGATCATGCCTTCGCCCAGAAGCATCCTGGTGCGGCGCACGGTGCGCTCCTTGATGAAATTGTCGTTCTGCACCACCAGCACCTCTCGAATGTAGTCGGGATGATTCAGAAAAACGATGTGATTCCATCCGATCTTGTAGTGCGCGATGTCGCCGTATTTATCGGCGAGGTGCTGGAACAGCGTGATGGGATTGGCGGGACGAAATCTGCGGAAGGCGAACCAGAGAAGGTTGCGCTCAAATCCGGGCGGGAAGCGGTAGCCCGCAGTCCCACGAACGTCGGTCCTGACCGCAGTCGCCATCCTCGTAGTTTACTTCGTGCGAGTGTGGCGCGGGCGCTCCTGCCCGCGGAATCTAAACACGAGCAAGAAGCGTCCGCCATATCACCATGGGAGATTGGCCCTCGAGAATCTGCCGGCGTTCTGCAGTTGTCGGCATTTCGCGGGCGGAAGTGCCCGCGCCACGCAAACCGCGCTACACAATTACATTCGCGGTTTCGCTTTCTCTAGCGCATCCAACTCCGCCAGAACGTCGGCACTATGTTTGAGCGGATCGACGCTCACGTATGTTTTCGCGATCTTGCCGTCGGGATCAATCAGAAATGTATGTCTCGCCGCAAACTTCACCACACCCAGATTGGTCAGCGATCCGTAGGCATCGGTGACTTTGTGGCGGGTATCGGCCAGCAGTGTGAAGTTCAGGCCTTCTTTCGTGCAAAACTTTTTGTGCGAATCCACGCTGTCCAGGCTCACGCCTAAAACCACGGCGTTCCGCTCAGCATACTTCGGCTGATCGACCTGAAAGTTGTGCGCTTCGCGCGAGCAGCCCGGCGTCTGATCTTTGGGGTAGAAATAAAGCACTACCCACTTGCCCCGGTAATCCTTCAGGCTGACGGACGAGCCTTCCTGTGAGGGCAGACTGAAATCGGGAGCATTGCTCCCCTCGATCGGAATCGCCGAGCGCGATAGAAGCCGCGGAACCAGGAGCACGGCTACAATCACAACCAGCACCAACAAGACGATGCGCAGCATAATGTCCTCCGAAGAGTCCAGGGGGATTCTAAACCGGACGCGTCTCAGGTACTCCTTATTCGAAATTTCTTTCCGCAGTTGTGCAGCTGTCATCCTGAGTGCAGCCGTTTTTCAGGCGAAGCGAAGGATCTCACTTTTATCGGGCCTGAAGCGTGAGCCAAGCTGCACGACTACCGATTTGTTTTAATGCCGGGAAAGCTAGAGCGGAGTCTCTTCAGAGCCGGGTCTGCGATACGCGCCCTACGTGCCTGCAAAAATCCGCGCGATTGAATATGATGGAGTATTGCGCATTCTTCGACGGAGAAACCAGAAGTGGCTCAAACGGAAACCGACGGCTCAGAGGTTTTGGAAACCAGGGAATGGGTCGATTCCCTGGACTACGTTCTTGAAAAAGGCGGCCCCAACCGCGCCGGACGCCTGTTGCAGCAGTTGGCCCTGCATGCCCGGCGCGAGGCCGGCATCAATCTGCCATTTTCGGCGACCACGCCCTACCAGAACACGATTCCGTCTCGCCAACAGGCCCCGTTTCCCGGCAGCCAGGAAATGGAGCGTCGCATCAAGAGCCTGGTGCGGTGGAACGCGCTGGCCATGGTGGTGCGCGCCAACAAAATTCAGGAAGGCATTGGCGGTCACATTTCGACTTTTGCCTCCGCCGCCACGCTGTATGAGGTTGCATTCAATCATTTCTTTCGCGCGCAAACTGAAAGCGGCGACCGCGATGTCGTCTACTTTCAGGGCCATGCCGCGCCCGGAATGTATTCTCGCGCCTATCTCGAAGGCCGTATTTCGAAAGAGAAGCTGCAGAACTTCCGCCGTGAACTCAAGCCCGGTGGAGGCCTAAGTTCTTATCCCCATCCCTGGCTTATGCCTGATTTCTGGGAGTTCCCCACGGTCTCGATGGGCCTGGGGCCGATCCAGGCGATTTACCACGCGCGCTTCATCAAGTATCTGGAGAACAGAGGACTGAAGGAGACCACGGGCGGAAAGGTGTGGGCGTTTCTCGGCGACGGCGAAATGGACGAGCCCGAGTCGCTCGGCTCGATCACGCTGGCTTCGCGGGAGAGACTCGATAATCTGATTTTCGTCGTGAACTGCAATCTGCAGCGCCTCGATGGCCCGGTGCGCGGCAACGGAAAAATCATTCAGGAGTTGGAAGCTATTTTCCGTGGCGCCGGCTGGAACGTCATCAAGTGCATCTGGGGCTCCGATTGGGACATTCTCATCCAGAACGACCGCGACGGACTGCTCGTCAGGCGACTGGGTGAAATCAGCGACGGACAATACCAGAAGTATTTCGTCGAGAGTGGCGCTTACTTCCGGCAGAATCTGTTCGGCTCCGATCCTCGCCTGCTCAAGATGGTCGAACATCTGTCGGACGATCAACTGGCGCGCATGCGCCTGGGCGGCCACGACCCGATCAAGGTGCATGCGGCGTACCGCGCCGCAGTCGATCACACCGGCCAGCCCACCATTATTTTGGCGAAGACCATCAAGGGTTACGGCTTGGGTGAAGCGGGTGAAGGCAAGAACATCACTCACCAGCAGAAAAAGCTGAACGAAGACGAACTGCAGATGTTCCGCTCGCGCTTCGGCATTCCCATTCCCGACGACGAACTGCACAATGCGCCGTTCTATCGTCCCGCCGACGACAGCCCGGAAATCAAGTACATGCAGGCGCGCCGCCAGCAGCTCGGCGGATATATGCCGCAACGCAAAGTGCGCGCGACTCCGCTGAAACCCTTCCCCGACGCGAATTTCGAGGAATTTCACAAAGGCACTGACGGACGGGAGGTCTCCACGACCATGGTCTTCGTTCGCTTGCTGGCGAAGTTGTTGCGCGATCCGGAACTTGGCAAGTTCATCGTTCCCATCGTTCCCGACGAAGCCCGCACCTTCGGCATGGAAGCTTTATTCCGGCAAGTGGGAATCTATTCCAGCGTCGGACAGAATTACGAGCCCGTCGACATGGACACGCTGCTCTACTACAAGGAAGCGAAGAACGGTCAGATTCTCGAAGAGGGCATAACCGAGTCCGGTTCGATGTGCTCGTTCATCGCGGCCGGTTGCGCCTACGCCAATCACGGCATCAATACGATTCCGTTTTTCATCTACTACTCGATGTTCGGTTTCCAGCGCATCGGCGACCTGATCTGGGCCGCGGCCGACATGCGCTGTCACGGGTTTTTAGTCGGCGGCACCGCGGGACGCACCACGCTGGCGGGCGAAGGTCTGCAGCATCAGGACGGGCACAGCCATGTCCTCGCCCTTCCCGTGCCGAACTTGCTGGCCTACGACCCGGCGTTTGCCTACGAAATTGCCATCATTATTCAGGATGGCATCAGGCGCATGTACGTCAACCAGGAGTCGATTTTCTATTACCTGACCGTGGGCAACGAACCGCTGGCCATGCCGGCTATGCCGGCGGGAGAGGGCGTCCGCGAAGGCGTGCTGAGAGGCTTATATCGATTCAACACGTCGGCGAAGACCGACGCCAAACTGCGCGCGCAACTGCTGGGCAGCGGCGCCATCATGTTTGAAGTGCTGAAGGCGCAACGTATTCTGGAAGAAAAATACGGCGTGGCCGCCGATGTCTGGAGCGTCACCAGCTACAAATCACTCTATCGCGACGCCAATGACTGCGAGCGCTGGAACATGCTGCATCCGGCCGAGACGGCGAAGGTTCCCTACGTTACGCAGACGCTGAAAGAGGCTTCCGGGCCGTTCATTGCGGCATCTGACTATATGAAGGTTTTGCCCGAGAGTCTGGCGAAGTGGGTGCCGGGGCTGTTCGTTTCCTTGGGGACCGACGGTTTCGGCCGCAGCGAGAGCCGCGTCACCTTGCGCGACTTCTTCGAAGTGGACGCGAAGCATATTGTGCTGGCTACGCTCGCAGCGCTGGCGCGTGAGAATAAAATTGGTACAGATGTGGTAAAGAGTGCCGTCCAGGAACTGGGAATCAATCCGGAAAAAGCGAATCCGGCAATCAGCTAAAAGGGCATAAACGAAGCGTCGTGAGAACAGGCGCTTGCGCGTGAGGCGGCAGCGCAACCAGAAAACGCGGAACGGACGAAACACAAAAGAGGAACCAGACGCAGTGATTGAATTTAAGCTTCCCGAGCTGGGAGAAAACATCGAACAAGGCGACTTGGTGCGTCTGATGGTCGCGCCCGGAGCCTCGGTCAGCGCTGGACAGTCGGTCATGGAGCTTGAAACCGATAAGGCCGTCGTGGAAGTGCCCTCTTCGGTCAGCGGAACCGTGCAGGAGATCCGCGTTAAAGAAGGCGACAAGGTCAAAGTCGGTCAAGTCATTTTCACAGTCGAGAACGGAGCTAGCTCGAAGGCTGCCGAACCTGCTCGCGTGTCGGGCACGAAGTCCGAAGCTGCGCGTGCGCCTCAGCAAACAGCCGCTGCCGCGGCTCAGCCCGCCGCACCTCAACCTGCGCCTCAACCCGTACCTCAATCCGCGTCCCAACCCGCGCCATCTGGGGCCGCTGCCAAGCCCGCATCCGCCGCCTCTGGCGCTTCTGAATTTAAGCTGCCCGAACTTGGCGAAAATATTTCGCAAGGCGATCTGGTTCGTCTGATGATCGCGCCCGGCGCCAGGGTTTCAGAAGGCCAGCCCGTCATGGAACTGGAAACCGACAAGGCTGTCATTGAAGTTCCTTCGTCGGTTGGCGGAGTGGTCAAGGAAGTAAAAGTCAAAGAAGGCGAGAAGGTCAAAGTCGGCCAAGTGATCTTCACGCTCGAAGGTGGAGTGGCAGTGCAGCCCGAGCCTGCCCAAAGCCGGAATGCCCCGGTCGAACACGTTTCCGGGCAACACGGGGCGCGGCTGGCATTTCAGGCTGCGATTCGCGCCGAAGGCAAGACCGAAGAACAGGCTCTGCCTCCGGACCAGCCGCAGCTGGCGGCTCCGGCGTTCAGCATGCCCCTGCAACTGGGAAAAGTTGCGGGCACCGAGCAGCGTCAGCCCATTCCAGCCGCGCCTCACGTGCGCCGTTTGGCGCGCGAAGTAGGCGTCGACATTTATGAAGTGAAGGGCAACGGCCCGGGCGGGCGCATCAGCGAAGACGATGTCAAAGCTCGCGCCAAGGCGCTGCTCTCCGCGGCAGTCGCCATAGCCCAGGCTCCTCGCGCCGGATTCTTTGCCGCGACCCAGCTTCCTGATTTCGCCAAGTGGGGCAAGATTGAGCGCGTTTCCATGCGCGGCGTCCGCCGCAAAACAGCCGAGCATCTGGCCGAAGCCTGGAACACGATTCCTCATGTCACGCAGCACGACCGGGCCGACATCACCGAACTCGAACAACTGCGCGCGCGTTTCGCTCCCAAGGCCGAAGAGGCCGGCGGAAAAATGACCGTGACCGCCATCGCGCTAAAAGTCTGCGCCGCCGCTCTGAAAGTCTTCCCGCAGTTCAACGCTAGCATCGACATGGAGAAAGAAGAAATCGTCTACAAGCAATACATCCACATCGGCGTAGCCGCCGACACGGACCGCGGCCTGCTCGTTCCCGTGATTCGCGATGTAGATAAGAAAAACATCGTCGGACTGGCGGTCGAACTGGCGCAACTCTCGAAGAAAGCGCGCGAAAAGAAAATTACTCCGGAAGACATGCAGGGCGGCACTTTCACCATCACCAATCTCGGCGGAATCGGTGGAGTTGGTTTCACGCCGATTGTCAACCTGCCGGAGGTCGCGATTCTCGGCCTGTCGCGTTCGCGCATGGAACCGGAGTGGATCGAAGACAAAGATGGAGGCAAGTTCGAGCCGCGCCTGGTTCTGCCGCTCTCGCTTTCCTACGATCACCGCCTGATCGATGGCGCCGACGCTGCGCGCTTCCTGCGCTGGATTGCGGAAGCTTTTGAGCAGCCGTTCCTGCTGTCGGTACAGGGATAGTTCTGGTTTGTCATCCTAAGCAAAGCGAAGGATCTATGCACCCTGTCTCGAGCGCCGGTGCAACAGGCAAACTACATAGGTCCTTCGCGGCAGAATGCGCCGCTCAGGATGAGAGGCGATATCCAGCGTCTTGAATTCCGATTGAAAATATGTCTGACACTCCATCCCTAAACATCGCAGTTATCGGCGCCGGCCCCGGAGGGTATGCCGCCGCGTTCCTCGCTGCCGACCTCGGCATGACTGTCACGCTGATCGATCCCGAACTGAATCCCGGCGGCGTCTGCCTCTACCGCGGCTGCATTCCATCAAAAGCACTCCTGCACGTCGCGAAGCTGATTGAAGAATCGGAGCAGGCGAAAAATTTGGGAATTGAATTCACGCGTCCGAAGATCGATCTGATGCGCCTGCGCTCGTGGAAGGAAGGTGTAATCAAGAAGCTGACCGGAGGCCTCGGCACTCTTTCGAAGCAGCGTAAGGTCACCTACATCCAGGGCCGCGCTGCGTTTGAGAATTCGACGACGCTACGGGTTACGAAGTCCGGTGGCTCGGAAGACTCGCTCGCCTTCGACCGCATCATCCTCGCAACCGGCTCGCGTCCGGCGATCGTTCCCACCCTGAAGCTCGACACGCCGCGCATTATGGATTCTACCGGCGCGCTGAGTCTTGAGGACATCCCCGGCACTCTGCTCGTAGTCGGCGGCGGCTACATCGGGCTCGAACTCGGCTCTGTCTATGCGGCTCTGGGGACACGGGTCACGGTCGTCGAAATGTTGCCCGGCTTACTTCCTGGCGCGGATCGCGATCTCGTGCTTCCGCTGCACAAGCGGCTGGAAAAATTGTTCGATGGAATTCTGCTGAACACCACCGTCGCGGCCGTCAAAGTCGAAGGCAACGGAATCCGCGCCACCCTCAAAGGTCAAGACGGAAACACGCAAGAGAAAGTTTTTGATCGCGTTCTCGTTTCCGTCGGCCGCAAGCCGAACTCCGAAATTCCCGGCCTCGACAAAACCCGCGTGCAAGTCGGCGCCAAGGGTTTCATTCAGGTTAACAAACAGCTTCAGACCGACGATCCCTCCATCTACGCGATCGGCGACGTGAACGGCGAGCCCATGTTGGCGCACAAAGCCATGCACGAAGGCCGCACCGCGGCCGAAGCCATTGCTGGCCACAAAGTCGCGTTCGAACCGAGCGCTATCCCTGCGGTCGTGTTCACCGACCCCGAAGTCGCGTGGGCAGGGCTGACGGAAACGCAGGCGGAGAAGGAAAATCGCGAGATCAAGATCGCCCGGTTTCCCTGGGCTGCATCGGGCCGCGCGGTTACGCTTGATCGTCCCGAGGGCATCACCAAGCTTCTGATCGATCCCCACACCGATCGCGTGCTGGGCGTGGGCATTGTGGGCGTCGGTGCGGGTGAGTTGATCGCCGAGGGAGTGCTCGCGATCGAAATGGCGGCACTGGCGCATGACGTGGCTGCCACTATTCATCCGCATCCCACGCTTTCGGAAACGGTCATGAATTCCGCCGAAGTGTTTTTCGGCACGAGCACGGATATCTACCGGCCCAAGCGGGGATAAGCCCGGCCGGCCCGGGCTGGAGTAAATTCGGGCTGGAATTAAGACGATGCCTTCACTCCGTAAACCGATATTTCTTCTCGCTATTTTTCTTGCCGCGGGGTTTCCCTTCGCGGTGCCTTCCGCGGCGCAGTCTCCGCTCAGCAGTGTGTTGTCCACCTCGCCCTCGACGCCCGCTACGCCCAGCGCCCCCAGCGATCCCCTGAACCGCCGGACTCCGTCAGGCTGCGTTCTCGGATTCCTGCAACAGGCGCAATCCGGCGATTACAGCATCGCGGCGCAGTACCTGCAGATGAGCGCATCGCGCCGCCAGGAGGAAGGCGAGCGGATCGCCACCGATCTCAAGACGGCAATGGACCGTGCGTTCACCGGGCGCCTGGGAAACTTTACTCAGCCGGAGGGAATTCCGCAGGAAGGTGTCCCCCTCGGCCACCAGCGACTCGGAACTATGTCGTCGGGTGACGTGGAAGTCGACTTGGATCTGGTGCGCGTCTCCGATCCGTCTGCGGGCAAGATCTGGCTGATCTCCTCGGACACTCTGGCCAAACTTCCCGAACTCTACGATCAAGTCGAGGCGCGGCAGGTCGAGAGCAAGCTGCCGGCTGTGCTGGTAAAACACCAGATCGCTGGCATGCCCTTGTGGCAATGGCTGGCCCTGCTGCTCGCGCTGCCGATTGCCGCAGGAATTGGCTGGCTCGTGCTCGTGCTGCTGGGAATTCCGGTGCGCTGGTGGGCGCGGCGGCGCGGCCATGTCCAGATCGCGAACTGGCGCTCGGTTTCGGCTCCGGTGTGGCTGCTCGCCGGCACCCTCATCCATCAATTTTCCGCCCGCTACCTGGGCATCGCCTTGTTGCCGCGGCACTACTATTTTCAAATCACGCAGATCGCACTCATCATCAGCGCCACCTGGATCTTCTGGCGCGTGGTTCGCTGGTCGCTGCGGCGCGTGCGCAATCGGGCACTGGCCTACGGCCATGCGGGCACGGGATCGCTCGTGTTGATGGCCGAGCGCATCGTGAAGGCTACGATTTTCGTCGTGGGCGCTTTTACA
Source organism: uncultured Acidobacteriaceae bacterium (assembly GCA_963739125.1). Taxonomy (GTDB): domain Bacteria; phylum Acidobacteriota; class Terriglobia; order Terriglobales; family Acidobacteriaceae; genus Sulfotelmatobacter. The sequence goes on from CAVTZD010000001.1 coordinate 1,281,007, forward strand.
GCGCTGGGCAGCCTGGGCTTCGACCTGAGGACCTACCTTGCAGGCCTTGGCATTGTCGGACTGGCGATTGGCTTCGGCGCGCAGCAGACGATCGCCAATCTGTTCGGCGGAGTTTCTGTTCTCGGCGATGAAGTCATCCGCGTTGGAGATGTCTGCCGCTTCGGCGACCGCACCGGCACGGTGGAAGACATCGGCCTGCGCTCCACCCGCGTTCGCACCGACGAACGCACGCTGCTGGCGATTCCCAACGGCACCGTGGCCAGCATCAATGTCGAGAACCTCAGCCGCCGCGACAAGCTTCTATTCAAGACAAACATCGGTCTGCGGCCCGAGACGAAAGCCGACCACGTCCGCTATGTCTTGGCCGAAATTCGCCGCCTGCTCTACAGCCATCCCAAGATCGAGGGCAACAGTGTGCGGGTGCGCCTCGTCGATATCGCGGGCAGTTCCCTCAGCGCGGAGGTCTTTGCTTACGTCCTCACGCGGGACTACAACGAGTATGCCGCCGTGCGCGAGGATCTGCTGCTGCGCATGATGGACATTCTGGACGACGCCGGCAGCGGTCTCGCCCTGCCTGCGCAGACGCTCTACCTGAGCCGCGATTCCGGGGTTGAAAAAGAGAAAGCCGAGAACGCGGCGAAGAAAGTTGCTGAACTGCGCGACAGCAAACAGTTGCCGTTTCCAGATTTCCACCAGGATGATATCTCATCGTTCAAGGGATCGATCGCCTACCCAGCGCCGGAATCTGCGTTGAGCAAGCCATCTGGAGATCAAGCTAAGAATCAGTAGCGCACAGGCTGGAAACAAAGTAGCGCCGGCATTCTTCCGGCTGTCTCAAGGACGTCCAGCCCTCGCCCCAGGTCGCGCTAGGTAGCCCCGTTCGATTTCCAGTGTTGTGAAGCCCATCGAAGCAATAAGTGAGTTGGAAAATAAACGATCAGCGGCACGGCCACCAGATAACACGCCAGATAAACGAATCCAGGCACGGCATGCTGCTCGTGCAAGAACAGGCCGCGCGCCCAGTTCACGTCGTACGCGGGACGCCAGAAGTAATTGATCGGGACCACGATCCATGCCGTCAGCGTTTGCAACTTCCATCCGCGCGGATCATAACCCAGACGCCAGATTGCCCACAGCAACAGCGGAGGCGTCACCACATGGAACAAGCTCAGCAGGCGAACCATCAGCGGCAAGCTCGGATCAAACATGTACTCCGTGCCGCCAATGATGTGGCGGCCCGTCAGCAGCGCGCCTGCTAAATCGACGGTATACAGCGTTTGAAACAGCAGCAACCCGCAAGCCGCCCACGAAAAAATCAGCGCGCTTTCCAGCCATAAACCGATCCCGATGAGAATGTTCCCGATGTCGCAGAAGAAAAGAAAATTCTGAGCCCCGTATTGCCGCCAATAGACCGGCGCCCAGACGATGAGCCAGAGTGTCCACGCGATTTTGAGCCACAGCGGTACGCGCGTCCTGGGAGCCTGCATGGATCGCCATTGTAATGGACCGCAATTGTATGTGATGGCTAGAAGGCTTTTAGCCCCAGAGCGTTAGGTCCTGCCCACTGGATATCAGGCCATCGGGTCCAGGCCTGACAAACGCGAAAGCCAATTCTCAGGACCGTGTAACCCGAGACGCGGACCTGAGGCGCGAAACGCCACAAAAATCAACCCATCCCGAATTACTGCCGTAACTTGCCCGACCTTACGGGTGTACCTACGATGACCTTGGTATGGGTTACCAAGCTCTTCTCTTCTGTCCTGATGAAAAAACCGCTCGCACAGTGACGCAGGTCTTGAGCGAGCTGGAGTTCGGCGTCGAACCCTGCACTGAAACCTTCGCCGCGGTTAAGCGGCTGATGGGCGAGCACTTCGACGCTGTCGTGGTCGACTGCGATAACGAGCAGAACGCCACGCTGTTGTTCAAAAGCGCGCGCAATTCGACGTCCAACCAGGCGTCACTTGCCGTCGCGGTGGTGGAAGGTCAGGCCGGAGTCGCGAAAGCGTTCCGGATCGGCGCCAACCTGGTCCTGACCAAACCCATTAATGTCGATCAAGCCAAAGGAACCCTGCGCGTCGCTCGCGGATTGCTGAGAAAAGGCGACGGAGGGAAGCCGGCAGCACCCGCCCCGGCCCCGCCAACGCCGGCTGGGCAGCGCTCGGCCGCACCACCAGCCAAGCCGGTTTCGGCGCCACCCGCCGCAGCAAGGCCGAGTGTGCCCCCGATGGCTCCGCCGAGCCTCAATCGAGTTGCTGCAACGGCTCCTCAGGCGGCGAAACTGCCGCCGGCAGCCGCATCGACTTCTGTCACTCATGTTCCTGCTGCACCGGTTCCTGCTGCACCGGTTCCTGCTGCACCGGCTTCCGCAGCCCCACCGGCGGCGATAATTTCCGCGGAAGCGCTCCCTGCTCCGCGCCCGGTTTCTCCTCTGTCCGTACCGTCGGCTTCGGCAGTTCCATCGGCCAGCGGCGCCGCAAGCGCGCCTGCTCCGGCTCGCGAAGCGTTGCCTGTTTCGCCCGCAGAGACGCCGCTCAGATCCATCAGCGCCGCGGAAGAAATTCTTGCCAATGCCGCGACCGCCGCGCCGGCGGCAGCAACTGATTCTGCGATAAGCGCACCGCTATTCACTTTCGGTGGAATGAATGCGCCCGAAACGTCGAAAGGCGGCAGCAAGAGGGCCCTGATAGGAGTTGCCGCGGTCGCTCTCATCGGCGCGCTCGCCTACGTCGGCTGGACCTACATCCAGGGCCACCACACTTCATCCATGAGCACCCTCGCAACGGATCCGCAACCGAGCAGCACTCAACCGACGCCAGCGACTCCCAAGCCGTCACCGTATGCGGCGGCGCCTGCGACCTCGATCGGCTCACAGCCTTCTGCGAAGACGGCTCCAGCGGAATCGGTCGCGGCCACGCCCTCAGCCGCAAGCCGCGCCGAAACCGAGCCTGCTTCCGGTCACACTTCCGGCCAGCCTTCCGGCGAAGAAGCGAGCTCTATTACGACTTCGTCAAAGGCCAACGCTGCCGCGAGCAAATCCGCCGCAACTTCTGAACCTGAGGAATCGCCGCTGATCGTAAAAGGCGGTACGGTGCCGAAGGCAAATGTCCAGCCGGCAACGCCCGACGTTCCAGCGCCCAGCGTGATCGGGATGGACGCGCCCGCCTCTGGCGGCCAGTTGCCCAATCTCGGCTCAGTCGACACTCCCAAGCCCGTCCTTCAGAAACTGAACGTTTCCCAAGGCGTATCCCAGGGATTGTTGCTGAAGCGCGTCGATCCGGTCTATCCGCCCAGCGCAGTGCATATGCAGATCGAAGGCGCGGTGCAGCTGTTGGCCACGATCTCCAAGAGCGGCGCCATTACCGATGTAAAGGTGCTCAGCGGAGACAAGCAGTTGGCCCGTGCCGCTGTCGACGCGGTGAAGCGGTGGAAATACGCGCCCTATCTGTTGAACGGCGATCCCGTCGACATTCAGACGCAGATCACCATCAACTTCAAACTGCCGAACTAGGCTTCTCCTCGACGGCGCACGATGAAGTGTCGCTGAGGGATCATCGTGCCGCGACCACGTCAAACGGTCTCATCATTTCGTTGTCCTCATGCTCGAGAATGTGGCAATGCCACACGTAGCGTCCGGGGAAACCTTCGAAACGGGTGATGATTCGCGTCACCATGCCGGGGTCGGCACGCACCGTATCTTTCCAGCCGGCTTCGCTGGGTTCGGGCGGCACCACCGGACCGGTATATTTCACTTCGCCCTTGGTCCAGTAGGCCGCGACGTCGAAACTTCTGCGGTCAAGAATCTGGAAACGCACCAGGTGCAAATGGATGGGATGCGCGTCGTCGGTGGTGTTGACCAATCCCCAGATTTCGGTGGAGTCGAGCACGGGATTCTCCGTCACCGGCATGCTCCAGTGCGCGTTGTTGAGCAGCATGGTCTTCGGACGCTGCACCAGATCGTCGATCTCCACCAGGCTCAACATGCGGGTCTTCACAGCAGATGACTCCTCGATCTTCGGCACCGGTCGCAAACGTGCGGGCAGGGCCTTCGTTTCGCCCGCTCCTGCCTTCTGTGCTACGCGAAACTGCATGACCGTGAACGAAGTGTCATTCTTCATGACGATATTCCGCCCGCCCGCTCCGGCGAAATCCACGATCAGATCTGCCCGTTCTGCGGGCGCCAGGTTCACGCTCTCAACCCGCACCGGCGCGGGAAGCAATCCCTGATCAGTGCCGATCTGATAAATCGCCGGCCCGCCCGAAAGCGAGAGATGGAAGAACCTGGCGTTCGCGCCGTTCAGCACGCGGAAGCGGTACTTGCGCGGCTCGACCTCCAGATAGGGAAACAGCTTGCCATTCACCAGAATTGCGTCGCCGAATACTTCCGGAGTCCACGGCTTCTTCGGATCGCCCGACACCGGATAGTTGAGCTGCGACTCCAGGCCGAACATACGGTCGCAGATCAGGAGCGGGACTTCATATTTGCCCCGGGGCAGATCAAGCGCATCCTCAAACTCGTCCCGCACAATAAACGCGCCCAGAAGTCCCGCGAAAATGTTGAGCCGGTTAATGCCGAGCGCGTGATCGTGATACCACAACATCGCCGCATCCTGCTGGTTGGGATAGTGGCAGATCGCCGACTTGCCAGGCACGAACCATTTCTCGGGATAGCCGTCGCTCTCCGGCGCAACCTTGGCCCCGTGCAGATGCACCACGGTTCGCACGTCGGGCTTGTCGGATTCCGCTCCATGAATGCTGTGGTCGATGGGGAGAAAATGCGCGGACGGCAACTCGTTGGCCCACTCCACCAGCACGCCTTGGCCGCTGCGCGTCTCCAACGTCGGCCCGGGAGAACTTCCGCCGTATCCCCAGAGCCGCGTGGGCTTCATGTCGCGATGAATCCTGCTTTCGAACGGCCGCATGGGAATGCGGTAGTAGGGCAGTTTGAGGGAAGAATCGACGGGGCTGAGACGCATTCCGATGGGGCGGGCGATCTCAGGAATCGGAAGCGGGTCAACAAACTGCGCCAGAGAACTTGCGTCCAGCTGTGTTCGGAATTTCGGCGCGGGCGCGGGCGCGCGCGAGGCGCTCTGGCGCAGCGCCAGAGCCATGGCCGCCACTCCGCTGTGCTGAAGGAACGTTCGTCGCGAGATTGACAGGCTGCCATCCTCCTCATCTTTACTGGAAAAATGATCCAAGAATAACGATCTGCGAATAACTGAGGCTGAAAAGAATCCGCGCTGAAAGCCGAGCGGGCATGCTGGCCTTCCGGCGCGCATACCCGCTCGATTCCCTGTCGGTAATTCTACTTCAGTATTTTCTTTCGCCGGTACCCGGATCCAGAAAGAGGTAGCCGTCGAAGCGGAAATTGTTGAAGTCGAACATCTGGCTGATCGAGTTCGCCACAGCATCGAACGACCCCTGCCCAATGCGTTGCCCATGGAGCCAGTTGTCTTCGATGAAATGGATGATCGAAGTGTGATCGGTCACCGTGCCGTCGACGAAGTTTTTCTTTGCCCAGGGCGAGATCACCATCAACGGTAGTCTCGGACCGTAGCCGCAGCGGCCCAGAGCGTGCGGATTGGCGGTGGGATTATAGCCCGGCAGCGAAGTAGCCGCAGTGCCGCAGGCGCCCACACCCGTCAGCGCATCGGCTGGACCTACCGATGTATTGATGATTGGCCCCATCACGTGGTCGTACCATCCGTCGGAGTCGTCATAGGCAATCACGACGGCCGTGGAGGACCAGGTTGGGAGAGTTTCGAGGAAGTTGATCGTGTCGACCACGAAGGTCTGTTCGTCCAGAGGATCGGAGTATCCGGGGTGCGCATCCTGATATGACGGAGCCTTCAGAAAGCTAACAGCCGGAAGATTGCCGGCCTTGGCAGCGGCATAGAAATCCAGCGTGTCATAGTCATGGTTCGCCGGACCGTCATGCCCGATCTCGGCGAGCGATGCTGGACGAATGTGTTTGGGGTTGGCGACGGAGGGCCAATATGACGACAGCGAGTGGTGCGGAGTGTAATCAAGTTCGGTCACGCCGCTGACAGCTGAGGTCGTGCTCCGGTTGCAACCTGTCGTTCCGTTGGAGTTTACGATCGACAGATTGAAACCACCCATGAACGTTCCATAGCTCACGCCAGCCGCGTGCAGCAGATCAAAGATCGTCTGGCTCGACATGTTGCCCTGTGCGCGCGTAGGAGAAGAGCAGACATCGCCGGTCGGGTCGGCATCGCCGATCATGGTCAAAGAGCCATCGGGACCTCCGCTGACTTCGTCACCGGTTCCGTTCACGGTATTGATTACGCCGTTGGTCTGGCCGGAGACGAGGTTGACCACGCCGGGCGTGGACGGCCCAAACGTCGAACCATGCGAGTTGTCGCTCATCGCGAAATTCTGCGCATAGTTCCACAACGCCGTGACCGTATTGCCGTCGTAATATCCCATCACCAGGCCGTTGGTCTGAGTGGCGCCAGTACCGGACGGCGGTGGTCCAGCGGTTCCGGTGTTCAGAGGGAACAAATCCATCACTCCATTGTCGAACGCCGACTGCTCAGGGGTGTAGGAGTGGTCCTGGTCGTTAGTGAAGGCCTGGGATCGATCGAGGCGGAATGGGTTGGACGCGCCGGTGGAATTCGCGGGGTTCAGGTTGGGGTTGGCCGTCAACAGTGCGCCGCTCAGTCCGTTGACCGTGGGCGTTCCCGGCGCAGCGAAAAATTTCGGCTCGCCCGCGGGATTGGCCGCCACCGGGTAAGTGCCAAAGTAGTGATCGAAGGAGACATTCTCATTGAAAATCACGACCAGATGCTTGATCGGTGTTGCCGCGGGCGGGCCGCCGAAATTAGCATGCGGTTTGGAACCCGCAAAAGCGGGCATAACGGTCGGTCCCAGGGCCGTGGTTAACGCGAGTAACCAAGCCATTCCTTTTCTGGAGGCATCGGATTTCAGGTTTCGAATCATTTTTGCTTCTCCTCGTGGTCCGGTCTTTCGTAGGGCTGCCGGATGCGCACAGTTGAAACCGACCATAACCGCCCAATGTTGCGACCAGATTGCGGAATTATTAAATGAAAGTGAAAAACGGGTGAACCCTGGTTCTCTGCCGGGAAGCCGTGAGTTTTCCACAGATTTTTGTGACCGTGTGACGAACAACCTTCACCGAGAAATTTCCTTTCCGTAGTGTGGGGAATGTAGGCGCCGGGTGTAACGCCACGCTAGTCCTAGGAAACTCGCGGCCCCTGCAGCCCTCCCCATGCGAGTGAGGGGTCAAGGGACATCCGAAAGCCAGGGCGCTTCAGGTAAGCTACCCCGAATAGCTCGGGGCTGGCGCCCGTTGTGGGAGTGATCACTTCCAAGCTTATAAATGCAAGGGAAAGGAAATTACGAAAAGAATCCAAAGATTTGGAGATGAAGCCTCAAAAGCAAGGTGCAAGGGGCCAGCTCTTCTTCGCGTCCTTTGCGGAAGTTCTTAGCGACCTCGGCGGTCAAAGTCTTGTTGAGCCGATGTTTAAAGTGTTGGATCGCAGCTGGTTGGCCAGTGTTACCGCCCAGACGTTACTGCGGTTGCAGTACTTCATCCACCACCAGCTTGCCGCCCTTGTCGGCAGTGATGATTTTATGCACAGGTGCATACCCGGTCAGCGTGATGTCGATCACATAGTTGCCGGGATCGAGCGCCACGTCGAGCGGCGAATTCTTTTCCATGATGTGCTGGTTGATGGCGACCTGCGCCCCCTTGGGCTGTGTGTGGATGGTCACCGTCGCTTGCCCCGCCTGAGCACCCTTGCCGCCGAACAGTCTCGACATTTTGCTGACAGTCCGGATGTCGTCCGCGTTGCCCAGAGGCCGCAATGTGGGCGAGAAATTAAACGTCTGCCCCAGGACAAATTGCGCGTTCATGGTCTCGTCGAGATATCCCATCTTGCGCACCAGCACGACGTGCGGCCCTTTGCCCACGCTGACCTGCGCTGGAGTCTTTGCGCCCACGTCGCGGCCGTCAACGTAGATGTTCGCTCCCTGGGGATCGCTCTTCACAATCAGGGTCGCCACCAACTGCGAGAGATGAACCACGATCGTCGCGCGGTTCGCCGACGTCACATTCACTGTGCGCGTGTCGGTGCCATAGCCGGCCTTGCTCACCGCAATCGAATGCTGCCCGGGCTGAAGGTTAGTCAACGCGAAGGGCGTAACATAGCTCGGATCGGTCCTGCCATCCACCGATACCTGCGCTCCTTGCGGTGTGGAATCGACCGCCATCTGGCCGGGAATAATCATTGGAGCCGGCGCCGCTTTTCTCTTGTTGTTGCGCGCTTTCGCCCTGGAACCGCGTGTTGTGGCAGCCTCGGGCTGGCTCTCTTCCTCCGCCGGCGGCTGAGTAACTTCTGCCGGCGCGCTTGGCGCGGGCTGTGCTGTCGATTGAGCCGGCGCCTGAACCGGAGGTTGAGCCTGCGTCGCCGCCGTGCGGGTGGTTTGCTCCGTTCCGGTGTCGTCATCACTGTTCAGGCCATGCACGTAGAAGGTCACGCCGATGCCGATGATGAGAATTAATATGCCCGCCGCGCCCAGCGCGTAGAGCATCAATTGGGGCGGAACACTCTTGATTTCTTTGATTGCCTTTTCCGCGACTTCCCGAGGCTGCACCTTGGGCTTCTCGTCGTGCTTCACCGTCCCGGAAAATACTGTGGGCACGCTCGGCGCTTGCGGTGCCGACGCGAGCGGTGCCGGAGGCGGTGGCGGCGGAATATAGACTTCTTTCAGAGGAGGCAATTCGGTCATTTCGGAGAAGCTGACTCCGCCTCTGCCGGCCTGCCCGCCTTCGGCCATCATTGGATCGACGGCGATTTTCGGACCGTCGTCCTCGCTCTGCGGTTCGAACGTTTCCACTTGCGGCTCGTCGGCGACTGCGGAGGACATTCGCGCCGACTCGCGCTCCGCCGCGGAAAGCGTTGCTTTCACGCTGGAAGAAATGAAGCTGTCCGAGAGATCGAGTTCGGGCTCTGACGAGGATGTGTCGAGAGCTGCTGCCGGCGGCGCAACCTTAGGCGGTCCAACCTTGGACGACGGCACGTAACTGCCGCCTGCGCTCGCCGCGGCGGCGGCGGCTTTCGGAGATGCGAGCGTCGATTTCGCAGCCGGCGCGGAAGGAGCCGCAGGCTTTGCCACGGGGGCGGACGGCCTGGCGACCGGAGCCTTGCTTTCCGGACGTGTAACTGCCGGAGCCGCAGGCTTGGTCTGGCCCACAAACTTGGATTGCGCGGCCACTTTCGCCGATGCCGGAATTGCCGCGGCTTTGGGTGCTTCAGCTTTCTTGGGCGCGGCCGCAGCCACTTTCTTTTCTTTACATTTTTCCAGATCGTCCAGCAGTTCGCGGCCGCTCTGGTAGCGCTCCGCTGGATCTTTGGCCAGTGCCTTCATGATGAGGTCGCTAAGCAGAGGATGTACTTTCGGACTCACATGAATTGGAGCCACCGGCGTGCTGCCGAGAATGCTCTGCTGCAGTCCATCGACATCGTCGCGGTCAAATGCTTTCCGCTCCGTGACCATCTCGTAAAACATTGCGCCCAGGCTGAACAGATTCGATCGCGGGTCCATGTTCCCGCCCTGTACCTGCTCAGGTGACATGTAGTAAAGGCAGGGCGCGATTCCTTCGGGGACCAGGTGCGCAAACTTGCCCACGCTCGACATGCCGTAACCGAGCAGCTTTACCGTCCCATCCCACCCGCACATAATCTTGGCGGGTTCCAGGCTATAGTGCACGATGCCGTGCGATTTGGCATGATCGAGTCCGCTCGTTAACTGGCGGCCAATATCGAGCAGGTCCCAGATGCTGAATCCTTCTTTGCGAGCCAGCATGGTGGCGATGCTGTTGCCCTGCACATATTCCATGGCGGCGCAGAACTGGCCATCCATTTCGCCGGCGCCAAACACGTTGGTGATGTTGGGGCTGCTCAAAACTTTGGTGCTCTCAACTTCGGCCAGCAGAGCCTGTTCCAGCGCCGACGCGCTGTCGCCGAACGTGCTCAGCTGAACCGCTTTCAGCGCAACCGTCTGTCCGCTCTCTGGATCGTTCGCTTTGTACACCGCACCCGTCGGCGATTTCGCCAGCTCACCGAGGATTTCGAAGTGGCCGATTTTCGTAGGCATTAGCTTTCCCGCTCCATCCCATCGCGAACTCTCGCGCCATCGCGTGCGAGGCTTGGACCGGCGGAGATCACGTTAGACAGGGTTAGCATATCGCCGCTTGTCTGCGGCTTCGAGTTACGAAAGTAAGCTGAATCAGATTGTTCCTTGCCACTGCCGCCCTCGACTCTAGTGACTTGCGCAACAAGCAGGCGGCCAGGAAACCGATCATTTGAGCTGTGCAAGCCGGACTCGACACGAAGCGCCAAACAAGAGCAGCCCAAGCCAGCAGGACCAGCTCAACAAGACAGAGCCAGACAGAGCTGGATCAACAACGACGGGCGATCTTTCCCTTGTCCGGCTGGTCGGCTTCCGCCGTAACTTTTTCGCTGCGCCCGCGGTTGTCACCGTTAGAGGTCAAGCGGGGATTCGTGTGACATTTGTCATCCACGCGCTGTGACGATCTCCACTTGTGACCGGACCGGGGATGCGGAAAAATCAACATCGAAGACTTTTGCAGAGCGAAGACCCTTGAAGTAACGGCGCAACTTCGAGGTCGGAGTTTCGCGGGAGATGACGGCCGGGTGTTGCAGGTGCAGCCAATCGAATCTGGGCTGGTTGTCGGCCGCAGGCAACTTCATTTATTCTTGTTGCGCTCCGCGTTGCCTGTCCCCTGTGTCCGGTTTGCGTTTTTCCCAGGAGTTCTATCATGACGCTAACCCGATTCGTCACCAAGAATGCGTTTCGCAACAAGCGCCGCAGCATCCTGACCGTGCTGAGCATCGCTTTTTCTTTGCTCCTGCTCACGCTCATGATGACCATCTGGCAGTCCTTTTACCACAACAACGGCAGCAGCGAGTCAGCGCAGAGGCTGGTAGTGCGGCATCGCGTATCGCTGACGTTCAGTCTTCCCGGTTTCTATCGCGAAAAAATCCGCGCCATCCCCGGCGTCCTGGCGGTCGTTCCGGTCTCATGGTTCGGCGGTATCTACAAAGACCAGAAGCCGGAGAATTTCTTCGCGCGCTTTGGCGCCGATCCCGATGAATTCTTCCAGGTGTTCCGCGATATTCAGATGCCTGAGGACCAGATCAAAGCGTGGCAGCGCGACCGGCAGGGCGTGATTGTCGATGACTCGCTCGCCGCCAAGTACGGTTGGAAACTGGGCGACCGCATTGTTATCCAGGGAGATATCTACCCGGTCAATCTCGAGTTGAACATCCGCGGCATTTTCCACTCGACCCCGGATAACAAGTCGGTCTACTTCAATTCCAAGTATGTGGAAGAAGCCGTGCCGTTCTTCAAGGGACAGGCCGGCACGTTCAGCGTGCTCGCGGCCACGCCGCAGGACGTGAGCAAGGTCGCGAGCACCATCGACGATATGTTCCGCAACTCGCCGCAACCTACCAAGGCAGAAAGCGAGCAGGCATTCGGACTGGAGTTCGTGGCCATGATGGGCAACGTCAAGGCGTTTATTTTGAGCATCTGTTCGGCGGTGGTTTTCGCGACGCTGCTGGTTTCGGCCAACACTATGGCGATGTCGATCCGCGAGCGCACTCGCGAAGTGGCTGTGCTCAAGACTTTGGGCTTTACGCGGCGCAGCGTGCTCGGCTTGTTTGTGAGCGAAGCGGTGGCGCTGTCGCTGGCGGGCGGATTCATTGGCGCGTTTCTCGGTTGGGGGATGGTGTTTCTGATTACTCACTCGAAACAGTTCGTCAGCTTCTTTCCGCTCAGGGTCACGCCCGAAATCGCGCTGCTCGCTCTGTTGGCTTCGGGGTTGGTGGGATTGGTGAGTGCCGCGCTTCCTTCCTACCACGCTTCGCAGATCAATATTGTGGATGGACTTCGCCACATCGGATGACTTTAAGCAGGATGAATTTATGACGCTGGGTAGTTTCGTCGTGCGCAACACGTTTCGCAACAAGCGCCGCAGCCTGCTGACCATGATCAGCATCAGCTTCTCGCTGCTCCTGCTTACGCTGATGATCTGCATCTGGCGCTCGTTTTATATCGACCAGGTTGCGCCGGAAGCGGCCCGGCGCCTGATCTCGCGCGATCGCGTGTCGCTCGCGTTTTTTTTGCCCTCGTACTACCGCGACAAGATTCGCGCCATCCCCGGAGTGACCGCGATAGCGCCCCTGACCTGGTTTGGAGGCCGTTACATTGACGACCGCCCCGAACATTTCTTCGCCCAACTCGCCACCGATCCCGACGAGTATCTCAAGGTTGCGTCGGACAAGATCGTTCCGCCGGATGAACTCAAGGCCTGGCAGCAGGATCGGACCGGCGCTCTGGTCGACGTCACACTGGCTAAGAAATACGGCTGGAAGATTGGCGACCACATTACTCTGCAAGGGACGATTTTCCCCGCCAATCTCGACCTAACGATTCGCGCCATCTACCACCGCGATCCGCCGCAGAACGCGCTCTATTTCAACAGCAAGTATCTGGAAGAGTCGGTCGGGTGGTTCAAGGGACAAGCGGGTTGGTACGCCATCCAGATCGACACAGCCGACGACGTCGGGCGGGTCTCGAAAGAAATCGACGACATGTTTCGCAACGCGCCGCTGCCAACTAAGACCGAGAGCGAAAAAGCTTTCCAGCTTTCTTTTGTCGCATCGCTGGGCAACGTGAAGGCGTTCATCCTGGGTATTTGCGGAGCCGTGGTGTTTGCCATCATGCTGGTTTCGGCCAATACCATGGCGATGTCGGTGCGCAGCAGAACCCGCGAAGTGGCAGTTCTGAAAACGCTTGGCTTTACCCGCCGGCGCGTGCTGTCGATCTTCGTGAGCGAGTCGGTGGCCCTGGCCGTCGCGGGCGGAGCGCTGGGAATTCTGGTGGCCGTGCCGGTGATCTGGTTCCTGACGCGTGGTTTTATCGCGCTGGGAGTTCCACTGGCCATGAAAGTCAATGCGCAGGCAGCCGGATTGTCATTGCTGATCGCGCTGATCCTGGGACTGGTGAGCGGCTATCTGCCGGCCTACAACGCGTCGCGCATGAACATCGTGGACGGGCTGCGGCACATTGGTTGAGTTGAGAATTTGTTGACAGAGTGAGACTTTAATTATGGCGATACCGATCAGCTATAACATCCGCAATTTAATTCTGCGTAAGGGGCTCACCGCCATGACCGCGCTGGGCATAGCGCTCACGGTCACGACCGCGATCTTTCTGATGGCGCTTATTGCGGGATTGAACCGCGCCTTCGTCAGCAGCGGAAATCCGTTGAACGTGCTGGTGCTGCGCAAGGGGTCCGAGGCAGAGCTGTCGGGCGGATTCGATGCTTCGCTATTTCCCACGTTGAAGACTCTTCCCGGCATCGCGAAAGACAGTCACGGCGAGCCGATGGTCTCAGGCGAATGGGTGGTGGTGATCGTGCTGCCGCGCAAAGACGGTACCGGGGAAGTCAATGTAACGGTCCGCGGCATGATGCCGGATGGCCTGGAGATGCGTCAGTTGCCCGGGCCCAACGGGCATCCGGGCGTGAAACTGGTCGCGGGACGCTGGTTTGAAACCGGGCAGCGCGAAGTTGTGGTCAGCAAGTCGATTCGAGACCGCTTCGCCCACGCCAACATCGGCGACGCGATGGAGTTCGGCAAAGGAAAATGGAAGGTCGTCGGTGTCTTCGACGCGGGCGGTTCTGCCTACGAGTCGGAAGTTTGGGGCGACGTGAATCAGATGGCCTCTGATTTTGACCGCCAGGGCGGGTACTCTTCCGCATATTTACACGCGACTGATCCCATCGCCGCTGAAGCCTTGAAAAACCGGGTGAGCGACGATCAGCGACTGAAACTCGATGGTGTACTGGAGACCGACTACTACGCCAAGCAGACCAGTTCCGGCGCGCCCATCAAGGTGATCGGGTTTGTTGTGGGATTCATCATGGCGATCGGTTCAATTTTCGCGGCGATGAATACGATGTATGCTGCCGTGGCTTATCGTGGTCGCGAAATCGCAACGTTGCGCGTCATCGGCTTCTCGCGGCCCGCGATTCTCACATCGTTCGTTCTGGAATCTTTGCTGCTGGCCTTGCTCGGCGCGTTCGCGGGAATATTGATCATGCTCCCTTTCAACGGCATGGAGACCGGCACGTCGAATGCTGTGACGTTCAGCGAAGTCGTCTTCGCTCTGCGCATTACGCCGCAGGTTGCCGGATACGCTATCCTGTTCGCTCTGATAATGGGCTTCGTCGGCGGGCTGGCGCCCGCGTGGCATGCCGCGCGGCAGAATATTTTAAACGCTTTGCGTGGATAGAGTGGGCGCGGGAAACTATTTAAGGGCTGAGAGCGTAATTACTCTAATCTATGGCGATTGATACCAAACACGACGATCTGCAAAGCCTGCGTATCGACCGCACTCAGCGCGGCGACAGCCCGGGCGAGCCTTCCGCTTGGGCGCGCCGCATCATCCTCGGCGGCATCGCGGCGGTAGTGCTGCTCAGCCTGTCTGTCCTGGCCTACCGCCTGCTGTCGTCTGACGTGCCCGAGGTCGATGTGGTTCGCGCCTCGGCTCAAACCAGCGGCGACGACGAAGGCGGAATCGTTCTTTCCGCGACCGGCTACATTGTGGCTCACCACACCATCAACGTGAATTCGAAAGTGACAGGCCGCCTGGAATGGATCGGCGTGGAAAAAGGCGACAAGGTGAAAGAAGGCCAGGTGCTGGTGCGGCTGGAGGACCAGGAATTCCGCGCTTCGTACGAGCAGGCCCGGGGCGCGGTGGAAAATGCGCGCGCCTATCTTGAGGAGTTGCAACACGGCTCCCGGCCGGAAGAAATTCAGGAAGCGCAGCACAATCTCGACGAAGCGCGCGCCACGATGGTCAATGACAAGCTGACGCTCGACCGCACCAAAGAACTCGCCGGAGCGGGCGTAGTCTCGAAGCAATCTCTCGACGATGCGACGGCAAAGTTCGAAGCGGATCAGGAACGCGCTAATTCTTTGCAGAAGGCGTTCGAACTGGCGAAGATCGGGCCGCGCCCCGAAGAAATTGCCCGTGCACAGGGCGCACTCGCGCAGGCTCAAGGACAACTGGACTATGCCAAGTCGCAGCTGGACGCCACGGTGATCCGGGCGCCAGTGACCGGCACGATTCTCGATCGCACGGCTGAAAAGGGAGAGCTGATTACAGCGCAATTTGCCAGCGCCGCGGCCGGTGGGCCGCAGGGATCCGTCGTATCTCTCGCGGATCTGAACGATTTGCAGGTCGAACTCGATATCGCGCAGGCCGATTTTGCCCGGCTGAGCCCCTCCCAGAAAGCCATCGTGACGACCGATGTGTATCCCGACAAGCAATACGACGGGGTGATCGCGCAGATCTCTCCCGAGGCGAACCGGCAGAAGGCGACCGTGCAGGTGAAAGTGCAGGTGCTGAATCCGGGTCGATATCCCGGCATTGAACTGCGGCCGGAAGAAAATGCGACCGTAAAGTTCCTGGCCAACGCTGCGCCCAAAACCACGAAAGGACCTTCGGGAGTGTTCGTGCCGTCGATGGCGATTCGCGATCTCGACGGGAAAAAAATCGTACTGGTCGCGTTCGACGGCAAGGCCGTGGCGCGCGAGATTCACGTGACGAGCCAGCGCGCCGATGGCGCGGTGGTCGACGGGTTGGTCGGCGGCGAGAACGTCATCACCACCGCGCCCGCAACATTGAAAAATGGGGACCGGATCAAAATCAAGGGGCAATCCTAAAACACAATCCTGAGGCACATTTTCAAGAAGGGGCAATCATGAGCACAGTCGCAGAACCCAACGTTGCCACGAACACCAAGGTCGTGCAGGTGCATGGCGTCAGCAAAGTTTTCAAGCGCGATGCCTTTGAAGTGAAGGCGCTCGACGACGTCTCGATCGACATCGCCAAGGGCGAGTTTCTCGCGCTGATGGGTCCGTCCGGATCGGGAAAGACGACGCTGCTCAATATGATCGCGGCCATCGACCGGCCGACCGGCGGCGAGCTGCTGGTGCAGGGGCAGGATATTTTCCGTTTCAGCGACGCGCAGATCGCCCGCTGGCGCAACGAGCACATCGGGTACGTGTTTCAAACCTTCAATCTGATTCCGGTGCTCACAGCATTTGAAAACGTCGAGTTGCCGCTGCTGCTCACCAAGCTGACGTCACAGCAGCGCCGCGACCACGTGGTGACGGCGCTCAAGCTGGTCGGGTTGGAGGATCGCGTTCACCACCTGCCCAAGCAGCTCTCGGGCGGGCAGGAGCAGCGCGTTGCAATTGCGCGCGCCATCGTCAGCGATCCGACTCTGCTACTGGCGGACGAACCGACCGGCGATTTGGACAGTCACTCAGCGACGGAAGTGTTGGAGATTCTGAAGCGACTCAACAAGGACTTCCACAAGACGATTGTCATGGTGACGCACGACCCGCACGCAGCTTCTTACGCGCACGTCACACGTCACCTGGAAAAGGGAATGCTCCTGCCTCCGGCGTGATGTACGCTGCGTCAGAGGGCCAGGCTAGCCGCCTCGCAAAATCGCGCCCCGGAGTGCAATGCTTCCGGGACCGCTTGGATTCAGCTCACCGACGCGAGATTCGCCATCGCGTCTGCGACGGGCTCGGTTCGGGGTTCGGCAACCCATAGCCACGCCCGTCGTCCGTTGCTTGCAGCAACCGCCTGGGCCTCGCCGTAATCCACCAGTCGGTTCAGCACCGTCGTCACGCTCGCCATGGGATCTTTGTGGTGCGCCAGCAGCGAGGGCAGCTTCCGCTGGAAATAGTCGCAGATGTCGCGGGCGCTCATGGCGTGGCCCGCCTCCATCAGAATCATCCTACAGGCTTTGGTGAAGCCTGGCTGGCGACCGTTACTCTTGCGGTCGACCAGTTGCAGAAGCTCTTCGCTGAGAACTTCATCGCCAAACAGATTGGCCAGACCAGAGATGGTCTGCTTGACCGTCCCAATGCGCTTCATGATCTCGGCGCGCTGGCGCAACAGGGAGTGCAACTCTTGTTGCGCCGATCGAACAACTTCCTGCACATGGTCGATGTCTTGTCCCTCGGCTGGCCTGCCGGACCGGCCATTTCCGTTCTGCCCGTTTTCCATAGAAAGCTCCCCTTGTGATGGACTGCACTTGGCTACTGAGCGACTTCGGACGGCCACACACAAGTGGCCCCTCTCACTACCGATAGCCGCAAGCACGTGGTGCCTCAGCAATTCCGGCCTCACGCTGAACGCTACTTCCGGGGGGCAGAACCCCGTCTGTAGGCTTGTACGCTGCGGGCCGTCCCGCGGTTCCTTTGATCTCTTCGATTCGATCTCTGCGCGCGAAGATTCGCAAAGATCGGATCTGGACAAAAACAATGTCTTCCGAAAGCGCTCTTGCTCGAATTCGGGGAACCCAGATAGAGGATGAACAAGCCCTCTCGGTATCTGCGTCTTTAGACGCGTCAATCTCAAAATGGTTAACGGGTTGACAACAGGAATCTTCGGACTTAACAAGCCAGATCTGCGACCTGCCAGCAAGTTGGCGAGGCGCTGATGTGTGGCATCCCGACCTTCCGATTCCCATCCGCCGAGACGGTCTTCCTGGGCATGGATTTCTCTCCCAAATCAGACCGTTTCCGAGAACGGGATTCCCGTCTGGATCGCCCGCACGAACTCCGACCCCGACTGCGACGTGGATTCCTATGACTTCCGATGGTTAGAAGGTGACCGAAGCCTCTGTAGCGTTGACGTCCGCGACATCCACTCCGACTGCTTTGCCCTTGCGTGCCTTGCTGGTGGGCGCCAAAGAGGAAGACTTTTTTCTGATTCGGGAGATTATGGAGCGGACACGCCACCGCCTGGCGGCCGAACTCGACCACGCCGACTCGATCGAAGCTGCCAAGACCATGCTGCAACACAGAAACTACGGCCTGGTCCTATTCGATGATGGAACTGGAGACGTTTCCAGCGTACAGCTTCTCGGCCAGTTTCTATATGCAGGGACCCCAATCCCTTTCATCGTGCTGACGGAGAATGCCGACGAAAAAACCGTGGCGGAGATTATCGCGGCGGGCGCGTGGGATTACGTGGCCCGTTCGCAATTGGACGGCGTCAATCTCGTGCGAACGATTCGCAACACGCTGGCGCTGCATGCGCTGCGGCAGGAACAACATGCCTCCGGCGAATCTTTGCGCAAGCTGTCACGGGCGGTTGAGCAATCGGCCGACGCCATTATCATTACCGACCGCCAGGGGATCATCGAGTACGTGAACCCGGCATTCGAGGCTTTGAGCGGTTTCAGCCATGCGGAAGTCGCGGGCAAGACGCCGCGCATCCTCAAGTCAGGCGAGCAGGGGCCCGAGGTCTATCAGGACATCTGGCAGACGATTCTTTCCGGGAATGTGTATCGTGGCATCCTGGTGAACCGGAAGAAGAATGGCGAGCTGTACTACGTGGAAAACTGTATCTCGCCGGTGCGCGACGCCGCAGGCCAACTTACGCATTTCATCTCCAACGGGCGGGACCTCACGGATCGCCTGCGGCTCGAGGCGCAGCTTCTGCAGTCCCAGAAAATGGATGCCATCGGCCGCCTGGCCGGTGGCGTCGCCCATGACTTCAACAATCTGCTGACCATCATCACGAGCTATTCGGAACTCGCGCTCGACGCCGTGCCCAAGGGCAGTCCTCTAGAAGGCAAAGTGGAGGAGATCCTTCTCGCGGCGCGGCGGGCGGCAAAGCTGACGCGCCAACTGCTGGCCTTCAGCCGGAAACAGCCGCAGGCGCTGCGTGTCACCAACATTAATCATGTGATCGCAGATATTGCGAGAACCCTGCCCCCCCTGATCGGAGAAGACATCGCCTGCAACTTTGCGCCTGGCAATGGCCTGGGGCCAGTGCGAGTCGACCCCATGCAGATCGAGCAGATTTTGATGAACCTGGCGGCCAACGCTCGCGATGCCATGCCGCAAGGCGGACACTTGTGCATTGAGACTTCAAGCGTGACTCTCACCGACGAATACATTCACGGGAAACCTGCTGTCATTCCTGCCGGACACTATGTACTCATCTCTATCAGCGACGACGGAGGCGGCATTCCTCTCGAGGACTTGCCCCACGTGTTCGAGCCGTTTTACACCACCAAGGCCGAGGGAAAAGGCACGGGGTTGGGTCTGGCCACTGTCTACGGAATCGTAAAGCAGAACAAGGGATTCATCTGGGTTTACAGCGAGCCGCGCCAAGGCACCGTCTTCAAGATATATCTGCCTTGCGTGGAGGGCCACATCCATCCGCTCGAGCGCGACATCGTCAGGCCGGAGAGCCTTCCCCGAGGGTCGGAGACCATCCTGCTGGTGGAAGATGAGCGCGCGGTGCGAAAGGCCACGGCCGAGTTTCTAAGTCTTCAGGGCTACACGGTGCTCGAGGCTTGTGATGGAGTCGACGCTGTTTCGGTGGCCCAGAATCACGCCGGAATCATTCAGCTTGTCGTCACCGATGTAGTGATGCCGAACATGAGCGGCGGCCAACTGGCCGGCGAACTCCTCAAAATGCGTCCGGACGCGAAGCTATTGTTCGTCTCCGGGTACGCCGGCAAAACCGTGCTCGAACACAAAGTATTCGATCTCGACGCCAACTTCCTGCAAAAACCTTTCACGTTGAAGCAGTTCTCGAGCAAGGTTCGAGAAGCGCTGAACGCCTAAAGCCGAAAGCCGGTCGCCGGCTAGCCTCTGGTTTGATCCGATTCAGGCAAGGCTCCTATAATCACGCTGCGCAGACCTTGCATGAATTCTTTCCCAGTCTCTACTCCAGCCCCTCGGTCCCCCGGTGCCGCGCGAGTTAAAGCTTCCTCTCTCCTCATTCTTATAGCTCTGTGGCTGGCCATCTACGCTGCGGGCATGTTTACTCCGCCGTTGCTCGATGACGTCGACACGATTCACGCCGAAGCCGCGCGCGAAATGCTGCTGCGCCACGACTGGGTCACGATGTACACCGACGGCGTGCGCTATCTGGAGAAAGCTCCGCTGATGTACTGGGGTCTGGCCACGAGCTACGAAATCTTCGGCATCCACGACTGGAGCACGCGGCTGCCGCTCATGCTGGGTGTTCTGGCGCTCGTGCTGGCAACCTACGGTTTGGGCAGCTATACCCTCGGCGAGGGCGGTGGATTCTATTCCGGACTGGCTTTGGTGACCTCGATCGGACTGTATATTTTCACGCGTTTTCTGATTCCTGATGTGCTGGTGGGGCTGTGGCTGGTTGCCTCGTATTACTTTTTTCTACGCTCGCTGGAAGATGAAAAACCGACACGCTTTACCTGCTGGGGATTTGCCGTGGTCTGCGCTCTCAACGTGCTTACCAAAGGACTGATCGGCCTGGTGTTTCCCATCGGCACGATCGGCCTCTACCTGCTGCTGACCGGAAATCTGCGCCATTTCGCCAAGCTGCGCCTGGTGTCAAGCACAGTGGTGTTTTTCGTTCTCGCCGCGCCGTGGCACATTCTGGCCGCCATCCGCAACCCGGCGGCGGGGCAGGAGCGCGGATTTCTCTGGTTATATTTCGTCAATGAACACATTAACCGGTTCCTGGGCACGCGTGTGCCGCCGGGCTACGACACGGTTCCGCTGTTTCTGTTTTGGGCGTTCCTGGTTTTGTGGCTGGTTCCGTGGGCGGTTTTTCTGCCGCAGGCGTTGGGCGAAGTTCCGTTGCACTGGCGAGCGCTGCGCCAGCCTATGTATCGGCGCGAACGAGCGAATCTGCTTTTCTTGCTTTGGGCGCTGGTGATTCTACTTTTCTTCAGTTTCTCGACCCGGCAGGAGTACTACACGATCCCTGCCCTGCCCGGCATTGCGCTGCTGACAGGCGGTTGGCTGGCGCGGGAATCCGCTGGTGATGCTCCGCAGTCCGTCGGGTGCGCCGGACGCGTGTCTTCGCTGGTTCTGATGATCGTGGGAATTCTGGGTGCGGCCGTTGGGCTGACGCTTTTATGGCACACGCCTCTTCCCCCCGCGGGAGTTGACCTGGCCGATCTGCTCAAAAAACATCCGCAGGACTACGATTTCTCTCTCGGCCACGTGCTCGATTTCACGCCGCAGGCGCTGGCTATGTTTCGCGGCCCGCTTCTCGGGGCTTCGCTGTCGCTGCTGTTGGGAACGATCGCGAACTGGTGGATGCGCCGCCGCCGCCGTCCCGGCTGGGGAAATGCGGCTCTGGCCCTGATGATGGTCGGCCTGCTGACCTGCGTTCACGTTTCATTTGCGCGCTTCTCACCGATTCTTTCATCGCACGACCTGGCGATGGCGATCCAGAAGGAACTCCGCCCCGGTGACCTCATCGTGGTCGACGGCCAGTACGATCAGGCGTCGAGCCTGAATTTCTATCTTCACGTACCGTTGCTCGTGTTCCATGCGCCCAGCGGCAATTTGTGGTATGGAGAAAAGTTCCCGGACGCACCGCGAGTATTTGAAACGCCTCAGTCGTTCGCCTCACTCTGGGCGGGACGGCTCCGCGTGTTTCTGTGGACCGATCAGGATGACCCCAAGGAACTGGCGGGCATGCCTCACTTCCTGATAGCCCGCAGCGGCGGAAAATCGATTTTCAGCAACCGCAAGCTGTGAGTGAAGCCGCCATGAACGCTATA
The DNA here is from genome assembly GCA_963739125.1 of uncultured Acidobacteriaceae bacterium. Lineage (GTDB taxonomy): Bacteria > Acidobacteriota > Terriglobia > Terriglobales > Acidobacteriaceae > Sulfotelmatobacter. The sequence goes on from CAVTZD010000001.1 coordinate 1,302,683, forward strand.
ATCATGACTCCGTAAGAGTCGTGCGCTACAGGGACCATGACTTGGTAAGAATATGGCTCTGCGAAATCATGTCCTGTAAAGGGGCGTTCATAATTTCGGCTTCGATGATTCGACTTCCCGAATGATCGCCAGCGTTCTCAACGCCCACGGAATCGATTTAGTCTGGCTGGCGCTTCTTCTGCTCGCGCTGGCCGGTTCGTTCACCTCCACGATCTACCTGGCCATGACCCTGGCCGCCACCGTCCGGTTCCTGCGCCGGGCGCGTGCGGCGCAGGTCGCTGTGACTGCGGCGCCTTTGTCGGCATTGCCGCCGGTAACTATTTTCAAGCCCGTGCACGGCGCGGAAGAACAACTGGCAGCGAATCTCGAGAGCTTTTTTCAGCAAGACTATCCCGATTACGAATTAATTTTCGGCGTGCGTGACGCTGCGAATCCGGCGGCGCGTGTCGTCGAAGAAATTCGCGCCCGTTATCCCCGGATACCGAGCCGCGTCATCATCTCCGGACCACCCGCGTGGCCCAACGCTAAAGTATTTTCGCTCGACCAGATGATCGCAGCATCCACGCGCACATACTTCATCATCAGCGACAGCGATGTGAGGGTCGCGCCCAATTTTCTGCGCAACACGATTCCACCCCTGCTCGATCCTGAGGTTGGATTGATCACCTGCATGTATCGCGGCGTTCCGGCGGCGGATTTCTGGTCACGGCTCGAAGCTCTCGGCCTTTCGGTCGAGATGTCGTCAGGCGTGATGGTGGCCGACATGATGGAAGGAATGCGCTTTGCGCTGGGTCCGGCGATGGCTGTGCGGCGCGACGCCATCGATGCGATTGGCGGCATTGCCGCGGTCGCCGACTACTACTCTGATGATTTCGAACTCGGTAATCGCATCTGGGCGAAAGGATACCGGGTGCTTCTTTCTCACCACATCGTTGAGAACGTCCTCACCTCACGCTCGCCGTTGCGCACCCTGGGGGATCAACTGCGCTGGATGAAAAGCACGCGTTATTCGCGTCCGGCTGGCCACGCAGGCACGGGCCTCACTTATGCCATGCCCTATGGCCTGCTGGGATTGATCAGCGCCGCGGCGCTCGGCCACTGGCCACTCGGAATCGCTTTATTCGCTCTTGCCTGCATGAATCGCATCACGCAATGTGCGGTTGTGGGATCAAGTGTTGTGCATGATGCGAGAGCTGCCAGTTATTCGTGGCTCTATCCCGCGCGCGATCTTTTCGGCTTCGTGGCCTGGATGCTCAGCTACACGAGCAGGAAATTTTATTGGCGTGGAGAGATGTACCGCTTCGGCAAAGGTGGAAGAATCGAGGCGCTGGAGCGATCCGCGGTCGAAGAAAAAAAATCTTCCACCAGCTAAAGCTGTCCGGGATTCGGGTAACATTGACGACAGGGCCGAAGCCTTGCCCCCTGCCTCGAGCGACTGTCGAAGCTAGGTGTCTCGCATGAGCCGCCCTTTCTTCAGCACGAAGCGATCGCCGCGCCAGGTTACGGTGTGGCCTGCGAAGCTGGTGATCCAGACAGCGACCGCGATCAAATCACGCAGCGGAAGCAGCCAGAGATTTTTCAATATCTGCGAGTCATGCAGCACAGACCGGCCCACAGCCAGGGCCACGGTCAGCCTCAATATCACAACCAACGCCAGAATAGCCCAGGCCCACGGCGCAGCCTGCGCCGAGATCAAAGCCAGAAAGGCCCAAAACAATCCAAATGTCGCGGCCAAACCGACATACCCTCCGGGGCGCGAGTCGCGCACGCCGCGTGCCCAGCGAAGCTGGTGAGACCAGAATCCGTGGAAGCTGTACGCGGGAAGATGCGTCTCAACCGCAACGTCGGAAAGTTGCACCAGCAGGCCCAGACCGGCGATGCGGCGCCCCAATTCGTAATCGTCAGCAAGATAATCAACCATCGGCTTGAACCCACCGATGCGCGCAAGATCGGCGCGGCGAAACGCGAGAGTCGATCCGAGTGCGAAGTGCAAGCTCCCTTCGAGCTTTCGAGCGACGAGCACGCCGGCACCAAAATCGACACTGATGCCCAGGGATTCCAGCCGCGAGCCGAGGGTGGGCGCGGCAACGCCGCGATACAGGCATGTGACCATGCCCACCCGCGAGTCTGCCAGCGGCGCAATCACGCGGCGAAGATAATCGGTCTCGACCCGAATGTCGCTGTCGTTGACGATGAGGTGTTCGTATCGAGCCGAAGGCAGCATTTGCTCGAGACTGCTCACCTTCATATTCGCGCCTAACGCGTGAGGGCAAACAACCAGCCGGATGACGTGGCCGGGAAACTCCTGCTGCAATTGCCGGACGCTCGCAACCGCTGGGTCGTCCGCATCGCTGACACCAAAAATGATCTCGTATTCCGGATAGTCCTGCAGGCAGTGGCTGCGGAAACTTTCGTAAATCTGCGGGTCGGTTCCCTTCAGCGGTTTGAGAATCGAAACCGGCGGCAAGAATTGTGGGGCGGGGGCCTGCCCTGAGCGTGAGTCGAAGGGGCTTACGCCGGCGTTGCGATTCCGCAGAAAAGAGAGCGTACTCCACAAGCTAAGAAGATAGTAAATGCAGCTGGAGAGACAACCGAGAAGCGCGACGACCTCGATAACTCTGACGCTGGAGTGAATCATGCGCGGGACGCTGGTCAGATTATTCGTATCGCAGCGACTCGATCGGATCGAGATTCGCCGCTTTCCACGCGGGATAGATGCCAAACACCAGTCCAACGCCGGCGGCGGCGCTGAAGCCGAACGTGGTCCAGAACACGGACATGCGTGCCGGCAGGGAAGGCCAGAGCGCCGGAATCGCCCAGACGACCAGAGCGCCTGCCGTCACGCCAATGATGCCGCCGACCGCGGTCAACAGAATCGCCTCGATGGTGAACTGCAAAAGAATGTCGCGTTTACGCGCGCCAATCGCCTTGCGCACTCCGATCTCCCGCGTGCGCTCGGTCACGCTGACCAGCATGATGTTCATCACGCCCACGCCGCCGACAATCAGCGCGACGCTGGAAATGGCGAACATTCCAACAAACAGCGCGCCCGTAATCTGGTTCCATGCGTCGGAAATGGAATCGGAGGTGAAGACCGCAAAGTTATCAGGCTTGTCGGGCGGAACCTTGCGCCGGCGCCGCAGCAGCGCGCGAATCTCGTCAATCGCCTTCGGAACATCGTCGTGCGACGTGGCTTTGATGCTGATCCAATATTGTTTAATTTCAGGGTGCAGCTTGTGCATCGTGCTCAGCGGCATGATGACTTTGTTGTCATTCGGATTCTTGCCGCCTCCGAACACCGACTTGATCCGCTGCACTGTTCCGATTACGGTAAAGAGTTCGCCTTCGATATTGACTTCCTTGCCAATTGGATATTCGTCGCCGAACAACGCCTCGGTAGTGTCCGCACACAGAAGAACCACGTTCGAGCGGTGCTCCTCGTCGACATCACTGAACCATCGCCCCGATGCGATCTGCAGATCGAACACGTCCTTGGCGGAAGGTTGGTCGCCTTCGAGAATCGTATTCTTCGCCTTCCGGTCGCGATACTTCACCGCGAAGGTCCCAATGCCCAGTTCCGGCCTGACATATTGCACACCGGCGGTGACCGCCTTGACGTGAGGCAGGTCGCGCATGGCCAGCGCGTCATCGCGTGTGAGTTCTTTGCGGGTGCGCATCTCTTCGGTAGGGCGGCCGAAAGTAAACGGCTCAAGGTGGAAGGCAAAGATCACGTCCGAACCGATGCTGCTGACGATTTCCCGGACGTTGTCGTCCAGTCCGCGTCCGATCGACGAGACGCCGATCACGACGGCAACACCAATCACGATGCCCAACACGGTGAGCGCCGAGCGCAGCTTATTGCTGCGGATCGTGTCCGTCGCCATGCGAACGATTTCGCTGAATTCGTCTTTGCGCATCATGAAGGAATTGAGTAATTGCGTGATTTAGTAATTGAGCAATTGAAAATCGCAGGCGTCAGACCCCCGTTCTTCAATTACTAAATTACTCAATTACGAAATCACGCTACATTTCAAACCTTAGGGCCACGATCGGGTCCAGCTTTGCGGCCTTGCGGGCGGGATAGACTCCAAAAAACACGCCCACGCTGGCCGAGACGATCAATCCCGCGGCAACCGCCCACAACTTGATCGAAGACGGCATTCCGATCAGAAGCGTGACCAGTTCGGCTACCGATGCGCCGCTGAGCACGCCCAGCATGCCGCCGATCAGGGCCAAAATCACAGCCTCGATCAGGAACTGGAGAAGCACATCGTCGCGCCGCGCGCCGAGCGCTTTGCGAATGCCGATTTCGCGCGTCCGCTCGGTTACCGAGACCAGCATGATGTTCATGATGACGATGCCGCCCACTACCAGCGAAACGCCGGCGATGCCGATCGTCGCCATAAAGAATGTGCTGCTCAGGCCCGACCAGATTCCGAGCAGGCTGGCGTTGGTTTCGATTTCAAAGCTGTCGTCCTCGCCCGGGCGGTCATGCCGCCGCGCCCGCAGCGCCACGCGTGATTCGTCGATGGCCTGGCTGAGCGGCGTCCCGGTTGCCAGGGCCTTGCCCCAAACTCGAATGCTGTCGGTATGCGATCCATATTGCTTGAGGTAAACCGTAATCGGAATCAAAACGTAGTTGTCGGCGCTCTGGCCGAGGGTCTTACCTTTCTTCTTTCCGACGCCGATCACCTGATACGTCCAGCCATCGATGCGGATTTCCTGGCCGAGAGGGTCGGCTCCGCCGAGCAGATGTTCGACAATGTCGGTGCCGACGACGGCGACCTGCAGGTGATCGTTCAAGTCGGTATCGTTCAGCATGCGTCCATACGTCAAATCCGTGTCGAGAATCGATGCCACCGACGGCGTGATGCCCTGAATCGTCGTGTCGCTGATGGACTGGTCGCTGTGCTTTACGCGTCCACTGCCGCGCGCCATAGCGCCCACATACTCACAGTGGCGGCAGGCTTCCAGCACCGCCTGGTAGTCTTCAAGCACGAAGTTCTTGCGCTTCTCGGCTTCCAGAAAGTGCTCGGGATTGGTTTCGACCGGCGACATTTTTGAAATGATGAACACATCGGCGCCCAGGTTGAAAATTTTCGTCGCGACATAATCCTGGATGCCGGAGACAAACGTCACCACGGCTATCACCGCCGCGATCCCGATCACCACGCCCAGTAGGGTAAGCACGGACCGCAGCTTGTTCGCCCAGAGCGAGCGCAGAGCGATTCGAATGGCTTCGGCGATGTTCATGGGACAGGCGTTTGAACTCAGACCTCGGACTTCGGACCTGAGGCTTCAGACCACGGCCCGAGGCGTCTGAGTTGGTATCAGTCTACAGCGGATTGTCTGCCCCCGCACGGTGTGCGGCGGGCAGGGAGAGAACGGAGTTTGGAGCCTGAGGTCCAAGGTCGGAGATCCGATACGCGAGGTTCGCCTCCAAATCGCATATAATCGTCCCGTAGGCAGCCGGACCGGACGGCCGCTTCCGCTTCTTCGGAGGCGGGAGAGGAAAGTCCGAACTCCGCAGAGCAGTGTGCCGGATAACGTCCGGGACGCCGGGTTCAAGCCCGGTGGACGGAAAGTGCCACAGAAAATATACCGCCTCGGCGTCGTTGTAAGGGCTTTGTGAGGATGCGTGCCAAGCGCGCGATTGATTCGTCCGCAAGGAGACGCGGACGGTTCGCGTGGCACACCCAGATCCTTCGCTCTGCCCAGGATGACAAAGCCCCTGCAACGACGCCGGGGTAAGGGTGAAAAGGTGCGGTAAGAGCGCACCGCCGCGACAGTAATGCCGTGGGCAGGGCAAACCCCACACGGAGCAAGACCAAATAGGGAGGAAGCTCCCGTCGTCGCTATGAGCTATGAGTCGCGAGTTAAGAGTACCGCCCGCCGGTTTACTCGTAGATCGCAGTTCAAAGCGCATAGCTCAAAGCGACGGCGGGACACGTGCCGGCTCGGTGCGTCAAACCTTCGGGTAGGTCGCTAGAGCCGCGCAGCAATGCGCGGCCCAGAGGAATGGCCGTCCCGTGGGAGCAATCCCGCGGACAAAATTCGGCTTACAGGTCCGGCTGCCAACATTTCATTGCTGCTGATCGTATCCGAGTCCGCCCGCTCGCAACCGCTGCAGGTCACGACAATCGCGAGGCTCTATACTCTCTTTTCGCCTCTCGCCGCAAGAAAGCAGCTAAACGAAGGGCAATCCAGTCTGTTTGCCAAAAATTGCGACTCGAGCCCGAGACCCTTGGGATCCGGAGGAATTCCGTCAGCTTTTCGGGGCTACCGGATTACAATAACTTCCGGCAGGTCATCAGTAGGACCCGTCTGGAACGCGCACACGGAGTTTGCGCCGACCCTTCCCCGTCGTTCTCAATCTTTTCATATCTGCGAGACGACCGTCCGATCATTGAATCGCCACGCCCGACGATGGGCAAAAGTCGATGAGAGCGCTTAGAACGAGATCGCCGGACGAATGGAGGAGCACACCGTGAACACCGGAATCCTATTCCGAGTTTGTTTCGGGCTGGTCGTAGCCATGGGAGCGCTGGTCGGAGCAGCGCCAGCCCAGGGCGTAAACGTGACGCTTCGCGCGAATGTAGATCCACATCCCGCGCATCATCGTTACGCCAACGTCTGGGGCAACGTAGGGGCGACAGGGACCTTCGCCTACGTCGGTTCTTACGACGCCAACGGCGTGCTCATTTTCGACATCACCAATCCCGACGCGCCAATCCTGGCCGCCAACTACACCTATCGAGTCTCCAATCCGGTCTGCGGAACGAATTGCGACAACCAACTGGAGGACGTCGAAGTCCAGAATGGCATCGGCTACTTCGCCAGCAACACCGTCGGTGGAATTCACATCGTCGATGTGTCGAACCCCTACGCCCCGCAACTGATCACCCGCATCACCTCCACTATCGGCGGGTGGGATGGCGTGCATACGGTGCTGGTCAACGGCGATTATCTATATGTTCCTCATTACCTGGTTGACCCTTACATGCAGGTCTGGAACATCAGCAATCCGGCTGCCCCGGTTCTGATGTGGACGTTCCAGACCACCGATCCCAACTCGGTGCGCGCCTCTTCGATTTTCGGCAACACGCTCTACACCTCCGGCTGGGGCGGGCACACCGATATCTGGGATGTAACCAATATCGCGACCGAGCCGCCGCAGTTGCTGGGAACAATCCTGTCGGGAAACGAGTCGCACAGCTCGTCGGTCACGCCCGACGGAAACTATCTGGTGGGTTCGCGCGAACTGGATGCCAACGGCGGCGATGTCAGCATTTACAACGTTTCCAATCCGGCCGCAGTCACGCGGGTTTCATTGATGACGATGCCCGAATTTGGCATGGAATCGGTGAGCCCGCATAATCCCGCGGTAGTCGGGAACCTGCTCTATCACTCCTGGTACGACGCCGGGGTGATGGTTTTCGACATCACCAACGTCGCGAATCCCGTTCTAGTCGGTAGCTATGACACGTGGCCGGGAGCGATAACGCTGGGCACGTACGATGGCGACTGGGGCGTCTATCCTTATCTGGGACAGGATGAAATTCTGGTCAGCGATCAGGACACAGGACTGTACATCCTCGACGCGACCGGAGTGAATTCCACTCCTGTGCTGTTCAATTATGTGGTCAGTCCGCCGCCGCCAACTTCGTCGGCTCCGCTGACTGGCGTAGCCCCATCCGTTTCTGGAACGCCTTCAGCCACGGTCTATCTCTCGGGTGTGGCGCCAGCAGGCGGGGTGACGGTCAATCTTTCCAGTGCTGGTCCCGCGGCGACTAGTTCAACGGTTACTATTCCAGCGGGACAGCATAGCGCCACAGTCACGGTGAATACGTCGGGGTTAACAACTCCGACGCCCGCGACACTTACGGCCTCCTACAACGGCCAGCAGACCACTGCGCCTCTGACGGTCGTCCCAGCTACGGTCTCCAGCTTTGCGGTTTCTCCATCCTCGTTGATCGGGGGCAACGACGCTCTGGGGAAAGTCGTGATGTTGAACCCGGAGGCCAATCAGACTGCGGTTTTGCTGGCCGTGGTCAATGGCGGCAGCGCCATCACATCCATGCCCGCGACGGTCCACATTGCGCAGGGCGGAACTTATGTGAGTTTTCAAATCGTCACCGCAGCCGTGACCAGCCCGACGCCGGTTACGTTGTCGGCCACGGTGGGCGGCGACACGCAATTGACCAGTTTTACTGTGATGCCGAGTTCAAATCCGGCGGTCCCGAGTTCGGTTTCGTTCTTAGCGAATCCCCTGCTGGGCGGTGACGTAACCATGGGCGAAGTTACGGTGGCCAGCGCGGTCAGTATCGCTACGACGGTGAATCTCAGCGTGCAAAGTGGCGCGAGCGCGATCTCCAGTCTGCCCGCTACAGTCACAGTGCCGGCAAACGCAACCAGCGCGACGTTCCCTATCACCACGGCGCATGTTCCCAGCAATACTCCGGTGCAGATTGCCGCGTCCACGACCTCCGGAAGCGCAACCGGCACGCTCACGGTAGACGCGCCGGCGCCCGTCGCGGTCGATTTCCTCACCGATCCGGTTGTGGGAGGGAGCACAAGCCAGGTGCGCCTAGTCATGCAGCAGGCTGTGCTGACCAGCACGACCGTAGATTTGGCAGTGACCAACGGAGTCAGTGCCGTGGCGACCATACCTTCTTCAGTCGTCGTATCCCCTGGACACAATACCGTGGTCTTCAATGTGACTACGAATTCGGTGAGCGCACTGATCACAGTGAGCGTCTCGGCAACGGCAAACGGAGGAACGGCGACGGGCTCTGAAACTGTCAATCCGTAAGTCTTGACGGATCGCTTGCCGGCGTATCGGGAAATCAGATTTATCCAACGCAAAGAATTGATCGACTATCAGTAATTCATCCTATTGACCGAAACTGATCTCTGCCCGTAGTCTTATTGACAGTATGTCGTCTCCTCTGTACCACCGCCATCATCATCACGCGCAGTGCGCGGCGGCGGGGGTGCATCGGTAAGATCAGACAGCACTCTTAGAATTTCGGCCCGCTGACGCGATAACCGCTCAGCGGGCTTTTTGTTTCCATGGAAAACACTCTGAGATTACGAAAGCAAAGGAATCATACGAAATGAATACAAGACCGGACTTCGAAAAAAAATCAGACTTCGACCAACCAGTCTTCGACCAACTGGATTTCGAAAAAATGGGCGGACTCATTCCCGCCGTGGTGCAATCCGCGCGCGACGGCGAAGTATTGATGGTCGGCTTCATGAACCGCGAAGCCTTTGACCGCACGCTGCGGAAGGGTTATGTCACCTTCTACAGCCGTACCCGCAATCAGCTCTGGACCAAGGGAGAGAGTTCGGGCAACCGCTTGCGTGTTCTCTCGGCTAGCACTGATTGCGATCGCGACACACTACTGGTGCGGGTTGAGGTCGAAGGAGCGGGCCTGGTTTGCCATCACGGTACACGCTCTTGCTTCACCGAGACTGTCGTTTCGCGAGAGGCGGCCAGGAAGACTGCCGTAGAAGAGGAAACTGGCGAGATTCCGATCGTGGCTCCCTCTGAGAGGTCACGATGAAACTGCGCATCGGCATCCCCAAAGGCAGCCTGCAGGAGGCAACCCTGGCGCTATTCGCGCGGGCCGGTCTTCCGGCGTACACGAGCAGCCGTTCGTATTTTGCCACCACCGCCGACCCTGAGATCGACTGCATGCTGATCCGCGCGCAGGAAATGGCGCGCTACGTTGAGCACGGCGCGATCGACGCCGGTCTCACAGGTCTCGACTGGGTGATCGAAAGTGGTCTTGAAGTTGCGACGGTAACAGACCTCATCTATGCCAAGCAGAGCCGGGGCAAGGTGCGCTGGGTGCTGGCCGCGCCTGAGGATTCACCGTTCCAGCGCGCCGAAGATCTCTCACAACGCATCATCGCGACCGAACTGGTGAACGTGACGCGCGATTACTTTCGCAAGAAGGGCGTCGACGTGAAGGTCGAATTTTCCTGGGGCGCGACGGAAGTGAAGCCGCCCATGCTGGCGGACGCAATCGTCGAAGTAACAGAAACCGGCAGTTCGCTCAAGGCTAACCGGCTGCGCATTCTGGAGACGGTGCTGGAATCGAACACGCAGCTCATCGCCAATAAGTCGTCCTACTTGAACCGCGACAAGCGGCGAAAGATCGACAACCTCGCTCTCATGTTGCGCGGGGCGATGGAGGCACAGGACAGAGTCGGGCTGATGCTGAATGTGCGCAAGGAAAATCTGGCGGGCGTGCTGGCCGTACTGCCCGCGCTGCAGAAGCCGACAATTTCCCACCTCAGTGATGAAGACTGGCTCGCGGTCAACACCGTGATCGACGAGTCGTCCGCGTGGGAAGTAATACCGCGGCTCAAACACGCGCAGGCCGAGGGCATCGTGGAATATCCCTTGAACAAGGTGGTGTTGTGATGCGCATCTACTCGGGGCGCCCGGCCGCCGCCGTGGTTGAGCGCCTCGCCCGACGCGGTACTCAATTCACCCCGCTCGAACCGAAAGTGAAACGAATCGTGAACGACATTCGTCGCAGAGGCGATGGCGCGCTGCGCCGTTACGCCGTCCGCTGGGACGGTTTACGAGCCAATCGGCCGCTGCGCGTGCCTGCGGGCGAAATCGAGAAGGCGTGGCGGTCACTCTCGCCGGCGCTGCGAAAATCTTTGAGACAAGCCGAGGCCAACATCCGCCGGTTCTGCGAATGGCAGAAACCCAAGGCGTGGACCAAGGCCCGCGACGGCATTTCGCTCGGCCAACTCATGCTGCCTCTCGGTTCGGTCGGCTGTTACGTTCCCGGCGGAAGGTACCCGCTGGTCTCAACTTTGCTGATGACCGTCGTTCCCGCGCAGGTGGCTGGGGTGAAAAATATCCGCGTAGTCTCCCCCTACCCGTCGCGGGAAGTTCTCGGTGCGGCGGGCATGCTCGGTGTTCGCGAGTTTTACCGCGTTGGGGGAGCGCAGGCGATCGCGGCCCTCGCTTACGGCACAAAGAGCATTCCGCGCGTCGACAAGATTGTGGGTCCCGGAAATGCGTACGTAACCGCTGCCAAGAAGATGGTCTCTTATGATTGTGCCATTGATTTTCTCGCTGGACCGACAGAAGCTGTGGTCTTGAGCGATTCGGGCAATCCCGAATTCATCGCAGCCGACCTGGTTTCGCAGGCGGAACATGATCCCGACGCGCTCACTGTCTTCGTTACGACGTCACGTGGGTTGGCAAAATTGGTCGCGGCGTGCGCAGAGCGAAGCGCGCAGGAGAACGCGGTCGCGCGCGAATCGTTGCGTCGGAACGGAGCGATCCTCATCGCCAGATCGCGTCAGCAGGCGCGGGACTGGGCAAACGTCATCGCAGCCGAACACATTACGATCTCGGCCGAAGATCTACCTTTCATTCAGAATGCAGGCTCGGTTTTCGTGGGTGACTACTCGCCGCAGGCCGCCGGCGACTATGCTTCCGGGCCGAACCACGTGCTGCCAACCGGCGGGCAGGCGCGTTTTCGAGGAGGCCTCAGCGTGCTCGATTTTATGAAAGTCATTACGGTGCAGGAGCTGTCCGCTGGCGGATTACAGCGCATCGCGAAAACTGTCTCCTGCCTCGCCGAGGCCGAAGGCCTGCACGCCCACGCCCAATCCATTCTTGTGAGATGCGGTTCGATCGGCAATGCGATGCCCGAAATGAGGTGCAAAAATGCTTAGCCCGCGATCCGCCGTGCGCACGCTCCCGGCCTATCATCCACCGCTGACAGGGCGCGATGGCCTGCGCTTCGACTTCAACGAAAATACTGTCGGATGTTCGCCGCGCGTGCTCGACCGCTTGCGGCAATTAGGGCCGGAGGATCTCGCGCGCTATCCCGAACGCGCGATGGTTGAATCGAAAGTCGCGGAGTTCCTCAACCTCACCGCCCCAGAGGTATTGCTGACGAACGGCGTTGACGAAGCGATTCATCTGGTCTGCCAAACCTATCTTGAGACTGGCGACGAAGCGCTGATCGTGGTGCCCACTTACTCGATGTACCGGATTTACATGATGGCGGCGGGCGTGCAAGTCGTGAATATTCCGGCCGACAAAAACTTTCAGTTTCCGGCGCAAGCTCTGCAACAGCGCATCACATCGAGAACGCGGCTGATCGCCATAGCCAACCCGAATAATCCCACAGGTACCGTCGCGAAAAAGGAAGAACTGCTGCAGATTGCACGCTCCGCGCCGGAAGCGGCGGTCCTGGTAGACGAAGCGTACTTCGAGTTCTGCGGGCAGACTCTGTTGACCGAACGCCAAGATGTTCCGAATCTCTTCGTGGCGCGAACTTTTTCCAAGGCGTATGGACTCGCTGGCCTACGTGCGGGAGTACTGGTGGGCGACCCCGGGCAGATGGAAGCATTGCGCCTAGCCGCATCTCCGTACAACGTGAATGCCGTAGCGCTCGCCTGTCTTCCCGTGGCGCTCGCCGACCAATTTTACGTTCAGCAATACGTCAACGAGGTGCGTGATTCGCGTTCGCGCCTCGAACGGTTGCTTGAAGCGGTGGGGATTCAGTTCTGGCCGAGCGAAGCAAATTTCGTACTCGCGCGCGTGGGCCTTACGGCAAGCGACTCCGCGGCGTTCGTCGAGCAAATGCGGCGGCGCGGCCTTCTGGTTCGTGACCGTTCCAGCGATCCGGGCTGCGAAGGCTGTGTGCGTATCACGCTCGGTCCCCGCGAACATGCGGATTGCCTGCTCGCTGCTTTGCAAGCAACGTTCGATGAGCTGGGCATCGCTCAACAGGAAAAGATGGGAGCATCCCGGCCATGAGAAAGGGCAGCATTCATCGCATCAGCAAAGAAACGCAGATCCAGCTGTCGCTTGCCATCGAAGGCCGCGGACGTTACCAAGTTTCGACGGGCATTCGATTTTTCGATCACATGCTCGAACTCCTCGCTCATCACGGCGGCTTCGATCTGAAGCTCAAGGCCTGTGGCGATCTTGATGTAGACCAGCACCACACGGTCGAAGACGTGGGCATCGTGCTGGGGCAGGCGTTTGACAAAGCGCTCGGCAGCAAGCGCGGAATTCTTCGCGCCGGATATTTTCTGATGCCGATGGACGAAACCATGGGTCTGGCCGCGGTCGATTTCTGCGGACGGACCGCGTGCGTCGTCGACACCAAAGTTCGCGCGCGGCTGGTCGGCGACCTGCAGGCCGAACTCGTCGCGGATTTCTTTGAAGGCTTCGCTCGGGGCGCGCGTGCCAATGTTCATGTCCGCGTGCTGTACGGCCGGTCGAGTCACCACAAGATTGAAGCTCTCTTCAAAGCTTTTGCCCGGGCTCTCCGGGCGGCCTGCTGGCGCGACCGGCAGATGCTCCGCCTGCTGCCGAGCACCAAAGGAATGTTGTGATGATCGCGATCGTCGATTACGGCGCTGGCAATCTGACTTCGGTGAAAAAGGCGCTTGACTATCTGGGATTCGAGTGCGCGATCACTTCCGATCCCGCGCAAGTTGCGAAGGCGGAGAAAATCGTTCTCCCGGGGGTGGGTCATTTTGCTTCGACGGAAGCGCTTACCCGCGCCGGGTTGCGCGATGCCATTTCGACGGCAATCGCGCGCGGCATCCCGTTTCTCGGCATCTGCGTCGGTATGCAGTGGATGTTCGACGGCAGCCAAGAATCACCCGAAACGCCGGGCCTGGGGCTGTTTCATGGCGAGTGCGAGCGCTTTCCGGTGAGCGTGAAATCTCCGCATGTGGGATGGAACGATCTGCAGATCGACTCTGCGTCCCGGTTATTTCGTGGAGTGAATCCGTCTTTATATGTTTACTTCACGCACTCTTTTCGCGTGCCGGTTCATTCCTCAACGGCGGCATACTGCGAGTACGGCGGGAAGTTTTCCGCAGCGCTGGAGCGCGATCATTTGTTCGGGGTGCAGTTTCATCCCGAAAAATCGGGCGAGGCTGGTCTTCAATTGCTGGGTAATTTCTGCGAACTTTGACATGCTGACCAAACGCATCATCGCTTGTCTGGACGTCGACGGCGGCCGGGTCGTAAAAGGCGTGCAGTTTGTGAACCTGCGCGACGCGGGCGATCCTGCCGAACTGGCGAAAGCGCATGCCGCGTCAGGAGCGGACGAGATCGTGCTGCTCGACATTTCCGCGACGCACGAGCGTCGTGCCACGCTGCTTGATACCGTGCGCCGCGCAGCAGCCGGGTTATTCATTCCTTTTACCGTGGGCGGGGGCATCCGTAGTGTAGAGGATGCGGCCGCGGTGTTTTCCGCGGGAGCGGACAAGGTCAGCCTGAACTCCGCGGCGCTCGCAGATCCGGATCTGATCACGCAGATCGCCCTCAAATTCGGCTCGCAGGCGGTGGTGGTGGCGATTGACGCCAGGCGTTGCAAAGACGGACCACGCTGGGAAGCGTATACCCACGGCGGGCGCAGCTCGACTGGTCGCGATGCGGTGGAATGGGCGCGCGAAGCCCAGGACCGCGGTGCGGGCGAGATTTTGCTCACCTCGATGGATCGAGACGGAACCGGCTCGGGCTTCGATTGCGAGCTGACGCGCGCGGTTGCCGATGCGGTTCGCGTCCCGGTCATCGCATCCGGAGGTGCAAGCGGCGCGAGGAGCTTCGTCGAAGTATTTCGCGACGGACATGCCGATGCCGCCCTTGCCGCTTCGATTTTTCACTACGGATTCAGCCAGGTTGCCGATCTCAAGCGCGAACTGGCTGCGCACGAAATTGCCGTGAGGTGGCCATGCTGATTCCATCGATCGATCTGATGGGCGGCAAGATTGTGCAGCTCGTGCAAGGCAGCCGCAAGGCTCTCGAGTTCGACGATTTTCAGGAGTGGGTAGACCGCTTTTCGAAATATCCAATCGTACAGCTCATCGATCTTGATGCGGCCATGGGCAGAGGCAACAACGGCGACCTTGTGCGCAAGTTCTCCCGCGAGCTGCCGTGCCAAGTAGGCGGCGGAATCCGCACGATCGCGGCCGCGCAGCAAGCACTGGATCTGGGAGCGCGGCGTGTGATTTTCGGGTCGTCCCTGATTTCTCAGGGAGCGATTGACGCGGCCTTCGCGCAGCAAGCTGCTATCGACCTGGGTCCGGAAAGCCTCGTTTTTGCTGCCGACTGTCGCGGTGGTTACGTCGCAATTAAGGGCTGGCAGGAGACCACGGGCGTCACCGCGCTCGACATGCTGCGCGTTCTCGGTCCTTTCTGCGGAGCGTTTCTCTACACGCACATCGACACAGAGGGCTTGGTCCAGGGAATCCCGCTGGACATTGTTCGTGAGCTGCGGGCCGGTACATCGAGGCAGTTGATCGCGGCTGGCGGCATCCGCAGCCAGCAGGAAGTCGCGACGCTCGACGCGATGGGAGTCGACGCCGTGGTCGGCATGGCGATTTATCAGGGGCTCATGCCGGTGTAAGACGAAATACGGTTCGCGGCTTACAACAGGCTTGGTTTGCCGCGCGACGCCCGCGGCAACTATAATGAGCTCTGGCAGCTGGGTTTCAACGATCGACTGGCGGCCGTCATTCCACCAAATTTATTTTGAGGAGCATCGCATGTCCGCACCCAGCCGCCGGCCGGAGATTCGCCGGCGCCGTACCCGCAAAGAAAAAATTCTGCAATTGCGCAAGCGACTCGCCGCCGCCAAAACTGATGCCGATCGCACCCGCCTCACCGCCAAGCTGCAGAAGCTCGCCATCGCCTCGCCCGGCCAACCACTGCTGAAGTAGGAATCAGAAAGTAGACGCAGGAAGCTGGTTCAAGCCGTGCGCTCAATGCCGCACGTTTGCCATGCGTTCAAGAAGACAGCCGCGTCCGGAGCTCTTCGGCGGGCTGTCGGTCCATGGACGACGGACTTCCGGTGACGCGGTGATACGCGTTCAGAATCCGCCGCACTGACACATCCCAGGAGAATTTCGCGGCCTGCTGGTAGCCGCGTTCCTTCATGCGGTGGCGCAGGGCCTGATCGGTGAGCACGCGGTGCAGGGCGCGCATGATTTCAAAAACGTTTTCCGGATTGACCAGCACCGCCGCCTTGCCGACCACTTCGGGCAGAGACGACACATTGGAAGTCACCACTGGAGTTCCGTGCGCCATGGCTTCCAGTGGAGGCAGGCCGAAGCCCTCGTATAGCGACGGGAAAACAAAAATCTTCGCCTCGTCGTAGAAAATCCTCAATACCTCGATGGGAACAAATCCGAGAAGGCGCACATCGTTCTGCACTCCGCTGCGAACTACGGTGCGCCGCAGGTCGGGGTTGCCCGAGAGATCGTCTCCAATGATGATGAGCTTCAGATCAGGATAAGCTCGATCCTTCTCCAGCTCTGTCTTCAGCGCGGAAAAAGCCTCGATCATCCGTACAACATTCTTGTGCGGGCTCACCCGCCCCGCGTATAGCAGAAACGGATACGTCACTTGATAGCGCTGGGCGATCAATTCACGGTCAGCCGCGCTGGCGTGACCGCGCAGAAAACGCTCGTCGATGGCGTTGTAGACGACCTCGATCCGGTCGGAAGGAATTTCGAATAGCTTCTCGATCTCCGTTTTCGTGAAGTTCGAAACGGCAAAGATGTGTTCGGCACCGCGCAGCACGCGCCGCGTCAATTGAAAATAGAGCGAACGCGAGAGACTGCCGCGGCCCGGCGTCCACGCCATGTGGTCGAGCATGTCGTGCACGGTCATTACATAAGGGCAGCGGAGCGCGCGCGGCACGGAAAAGAGATTGGGAACATGCAGCAGGTCGCAATTCAGCCGCCGCATCGCAGCGCGGAATTCGCGGTAGCCCTTTACCGATCGTTCGGGCGAAGTCAGCGGGACGGAGTGGAAATTCGGCGGCAGGGCGCCGATTTCCTCCACCTTTTCCGGAGCGCCGATGAGCAGGTATGTCGTTTCGCGGTCGAGCCGGCCCAGCGTGCGAACCACATTACGGATGTAGGTACCTACGCCAAACTCGGTCATCCGCCGAATATCGATGGCGATCTTCACCGAAGGCATTTAAACACAGAGCGCGGGCCTCGGCTAGACTGCAGCCGTAGGAAACAATTACGCTCTCACTTCCGCCTGTGCCTTCGCGCGGCGTTCCGCGTAGAGCGGGAAGGCCTCGCACAATTCGAGCACCTGCCTGCGGACTCTGGCCAGCACGGCCGCATCGCCGCGCTGCAGTAGAGCTTCGGCGATCCAGCGGCCGATCCGGCGCATCTCAGCTTCCTTCATGCCGCGTGTGGTCAATGCCGGAGAGCCGATGCGGATGCCGCTCGGCTTCATCGGAGGATTGGTGTCGAACGGAATCGCGTTCTTGTTCACCGTGATTCCGGCCTCGCCCAGCGCCTTTTCCGCTTCGCTGCCCAGCATGCCCTTCGAAAAGACGTCGACCAGCACGAGATGCGTGTCGGTGCCGCCGGAAATGATGCGGAAGCCTTCATCGGCGAGAGTCTGCGCCAGCACTTTCGCGTTGGCCACGACTTGCCGCGCGTAGTCGCGGAACTCCGGCTGCATAGCTTCGAGGAAGCACACCGCCTTTGCAGCCATGATGTGAACCAGCGGCCCACCTTGCATGCCGGGGAACACAACTCTGTCGATGGCCTGGGCGAACTCGGCTTTGGAAAGAATCATTCCCGAGCGCGGGCCACGGAGCGTCTTATGGGTTGTAGAAGTCACGATGTGCGCGTGCGGAACGGGTGAGGGATGCGCACCCCCGGCCACGAGTCCGGCAAAATGCGCCATGTCGACGAGGTAGAGAGCGCCAACCTTATCCGCGATCTGGCGCATGCGCGCAAAATCAATCGTGCGCGGGTACGCGCTGCCGCCGCCGATAATCAGCTTCGGGCGCTCTTTCTCGGCTAGCTTCTCCAGTTCGTCGTAGTCGATCGTCTCGGTTTCTTTGGTTACGCCGTAAGGAATGATCTTGTAGGTCTTGCCGGAAAAATTCAGATGATGTCCGTGCGTGAGGTGCCCGCCGTGGGCCAGATTCAATCCGAGGATGACATCTCCCGGTTGCAGCACCGCGGCATAGGCTTCCATATTGGCCTGCGACCCGGCGTGGGGCTGCACGTTGGCATGCTCGGCGCCAAAAAGTTGTTTGGCACGATCGCGCGCCAGGTTCTCGACCACATCCGCAAACTCACACCCGCCGTAATAACGTTTGCCGGGATATCCTTCCGCATACTTATTGGTAAACACGGAGCCAGCTGCTTCGAGCACGGCCTCGCTCACGAAGTTTTCCGATGCAATCAGTTCCAGTCCTTCGTGCTGGCGGCGTGTTTCGTTGTCGATCGCGGCCGCAATCTGCGGATCGTTTTCGTACAGCGGGCGGTACATGCCGGAATTTTTCATATTGTTTTCCTGATTTCGTATACGTCGGGCCGATACAGCTCCATATAACGATCCGGCGCATTTACGGATGTGAATCCAAACCTTGAGTAAAGCTCGTGCGCGTCGCGGGTCAGCAAAATCCACCGTCGCAGACCCTGCAGCGCGGGATGCTGTGTGATGCATTCCATCATCCACTTGCCCAGCCCGCGTCCGCGATGTGCCTCGAGCACGAACACATCGCCCAGATAGGCCACGGTCGCGAAATCGCTGACCACGCGGGCAAAGCCAACCTGCGCCAACCCAGGTTCGGGGTGCCCCATGTCTCGCCTCTTTTGCGAGACGCGGGATTTGTCGCCTGTCTGATCATAAACTCCAAAGCACAGGGAATGCTCGATCGATCGCGCCACAACCTCTCGCGGAATGCCCTTTGCCCAATAGCAATTCGTTAGAAACTCATGAATCACGTCCAGATCGAGCCGTGCCGGATCAGTGCTGATGAAGTATTCGCCGCGCCGCTGTTCGACGATAGTACCCGGATTGGTCGCTGGGACGGACTGCATGAGTTTATTTTAAACGCTGCCGCATTCGCCTTTGGCGGCCAGCAGTTAGCAATTCGCACTTCCGATCGTATCTTGGAATGGCTAAATGCCATTTGCCAATTGCTGCTCCTAAAATGCCGTGCGCAGAAACGACAGAAGCTGCCAGCCGTCCATGTATTTGTAAGGCGTTTCGCCGGTCGTATAGTGTCCGCAGGGAAGCACCACGGCTTTGTGGTCCAGGCCGTGCCGCTCGAATTCGTCCACTACCTGCCGCGAAAACTCCGGAAGAAACGTCAAATCATACTTCGCATAAACGATCAACGACTTCTTCGGCCAGCGGGAATACTGCTCGAAATACGACATGGGGCTGATCGCCAGCCAGGCTCGCCGCAGGGCTTCCAGATTGATTTTTTGTTCGATACCTTGCCGGATGTGGCGCGTCGACTGCCCGTGCCAAACCACGTCGGCAAAATAAGTCGACGCGTGGTTGAACGCCGCCACGCCAATGCGCGGGTCATGCGCCGCGGCCAGAAACGCATAACAAGAGCCCAGGCTTGTGCCCACGATGCCCAGGTTCGAGTAGCCCTGCTGCTCCAGCCAGTCGAGACAGCAGCGAATGTCGACCACACCCTGCCGCGCGGCATCGAGCGTGCGGCCAATGTTCGCCGAAACTGCATAGTCGGCGCGTCCAATTTCGGCGGGCATGCGGATGTCGTGATACGGCAGGCTCAGCCGGAGCACGGCAATGCCCAGCATGTTCATGACGCGGCACAGGCTGACGTAGGCGATCGCGTCGGCGTTCCAGTGCGGCAGAAGAATGATGGCTCGACGGCCCCGTGCCGGAAACCAGCGCGCGTTGGCGAGATTGTTTTCCGGATACGGCGTTTTCACCGGCGAGGTGAATCGCAGAAATTTCGCGAACGTGCCTTTGACTTTGGTCTCGAGCCCGGGGTCGGGCGTCGCGCGGGTCGAGAATACTTTCACCTCTCGGCGCTCAAGACGGTAATCCGCAGGAGCACAGTAAGAATAGAATTCGTCGCTCGCCGCGAAGATGCGGCGGTTGAAATCGGCGAAGAATTTTTCCGATTCTTCGTCCGCCAGATCCGGTGCGTGGCCGGTACGAAAACCGTTGCGGCAGGGCCAGTCGCGCGTCCATTCGGCGCCCCACTCCAGCGGACGGACCACGCGGTTGTCGTCCACCGAAGTGAGCCGGTGTTCCCAGTCGTACATCCACTGTGCGTAGCGGGAAGGCATCCTTAAACTTCTAGTGTAACAATCGAACTCAATTCCGTGGACACGTCGGTTGCGAACGGTCGCAATCGGTGGTTGGTGCATGCGGTTTCGGCGTTAAGCGGAATAGGGCAGCCACCGAATTATTTCGCTGAGAAAGGCGACCACTCGTGAACACAAAGCATAAGAAAAGACGATCCAGGACGGACTGGAAACGCATTGACGCCATGCGGGATGAGGACATCGACCTTTCTGATGTCCCGGAACTCGGTCCCGATTTTTTCGCGAACGCCATCGTCTGGCCTGGACCGAAAAAGCAGATCACGCTGCGCATCGATCCCGACATCCTTACCTTCTTCCGCAACCACGGCCGCGGCTACCAGAGCACGATCAACGCCGTGCTGCGCAAATATATGGAAGCGAGGAGAGAAAGGACCTCGGACGTCAGGCCTCGGACCCCAGTCAGCCGCCGCTCCGGCGCGGCTAAGCGGGGTCGAACGTTCGAGGGCTGAAGTCTGAGGACGGACGCCGACTCCAGGGCCTAGCTCACATACCGTCGCGACACGCGCTTCGAGATATTGCAGAGAATTTCGTAAGGAGTGCTGCTGGCCAGTTCGGCATGTTCGAGAGCATCAACGCTCAGGCCTTCCGACGAACCGAGCAGGATCACCTCATCGCCGACGGCGACGCCGGGAATGCCGGTGACATCGACGAGCGTCAGGTCCATCGAGATGCGGCCAACGATCGGTGCGTAGTGCTCGCGCACGATCACGCGTCCACGATTGGAAAGCTGGCGGTTGTATCCGTCGGCATAGCCCACCGGCAGCACCGCGACATGCGCGGGCGCTTTCGTCACATAGGTGCCGCCATAGCCCAGAGCCTGATTCGCGGCGAAATCGCGCAGCGAGAGAATCCGCGTTTTCCAGATGAGAATCGGTTTCACCGGCAAACGCAAAGTTCCGCCGCTGACTTCGCGGCCGGCACGCTGAAACGGCAGGTAATAGCCGTAGAGCGCAACTCCGGGGCGCACCATGCTGTTCCATGTCTCCCGTCGCGAAATGACGGCGCCAGTATTGGCCATGTGCACGAACCCCGGTTCCAAACCGGCCTCGCGCACCAGGTTGCGGGCCTGATCAAACTTGTTCTCCTGCTCCGCGACTGAAGGCGCATCCATAATTTCAGAATCGGCCAGATGGGTGGAGAGACCGTCGAGCGCGAGATGCTTCGCGGATCGCAGTGCAGCCAGCACGTTTGGAAGCTGGTCGAGGCTCACGCCCAGCCGCCCCATGCCGGTATCGACTTTCAAGTGCACGGGATGCTGCGCCACTCCCTGGACCGCGGCCGAGGCTTCCAGCGACTCGATATGCCATGGTTCCCACACCGTTGGCGTCAGGCGCAGGCGGACGATCTCGCCTTCTTCGCCGCGCCAAAAGCCGGTCATCAGCAGAATATTCGCGCGAACGCCAGCCTCGCGCAGCGGAATCGCCTCATCGAGTGAAGTCACACCCAGCCAGCGCACGCCTTCGGCCTCTAGCGCGCGGGAGCACTCGACCGCGCCGTGGCCGTAGGCGTCGGCCTTCACCACCGCGCACACCGTCACATTCGCGCCCACGTGTTTCTGCACGGTGCGAAAATTTTGCCGCAGCGTCGTGAGAGAAACTTCAGCCCATGTAGGGCGCGTCGCCACACGGCTCGGGATTTCTGCTGTGGTCGCCACTTTCGCGATTATAGCGGGATCAGCCTGCGTGCCGAGGTTACGCCGGGGCTACTCCTCTTCCGAGTTAGACGAGCCGCACGGAATGACATGTCCCATGTCTCGCAAATGTCTCGCAAAAACGGTCAGACCTGGGGCACCCGCCGCGCCCAAACTTCTCGAGCTAGCTTCCCAGTATGAAGTTCACCGTGATCTGCGTCTCCACTTCCACCGGTTCGCCATTGAGAACGTAGGGGCGATAGCGCCACTGCCGGACGGCGTCGATCGCCGCCGGCACCAGCATGGGCTTCCCGGAGAGCACGCGCAAATTGTCGATCGTACCCGCCTTGCTGATGATGGCCGACAGAACCACAGGGCCCTGAATGCGCGCTGCCCTTGCCAGCGGAGGGTAAATAGGCTCCACACGCCGAATCAGATTGCCCTCCATCATTGACGAGGTACGGATCGGGCGGATTGTCGGCCTTGGGGCGGCGGGCATTAGTGGGTGATCTCCAGCGATCAGCGTGACGATTTGAGGTCCGCCCGGTATTCCCGGCAAAAGGCCGGGCACGCTGCCGACGCAGCTGGGGCATGTGCCTGTGGGCTGTGGATCTGTGTCTGGTGCGGCGTCTGGGGCCATGGAGATGGTGGCCGGCATTCGATGCGGGAACCTCAGTTCGCTCGTCACGGGAATTACTTCCGCCGTGGACCCCGGCCGACTGCGCGTCTGCGGCGGGGGTCCCGCATCCGGACGTCCCGCGCTGATGGGCGTGGAGACGGTTCGCGCTGATGGCAGCCCCACCGTCGTCAGCAGAGGCACGAGCAGCAACAAGCCAATGAGAAGCGCCTGCACTCCGAACGATGTCAACGTGGTCCAGTTGCGGCGCGTACGCTGGGACCAGGAAGTTTCGAGCAGGCTATCGCCAAACATCCCGTCTTCTGACATGGTGTCCTCCAGAAAGAAATCTGTTTGCTGCTATGGACACCACGCGGACGCATACGGGCACTGCGCGCGCAAAGAAAAAGGCCGCGCTTTCGCGCGGCCTGCTGGAACTTTTCAGACACCGGGGGTGTCCCGGTTCACTAAAAGCGCACTCAGTTACTCTTCGGCGCGGCTGGTTTGGGAGCCGTGCCTGTCGCGGGCTTCGGAGCTGCGGGCTTCGCCGCCGGGGTGCCAGGTGCAGGTGCGGGCACGCCGGACTGCACGTTGTAAGCGTCGATCACCGGCTTGGTGATGTCGAGCGCCTGACCCCACCAAAGCACCGGGCCTTGTGGCCAGGGCTTGGAAGTGTCCACGATAATCCCGAAGCCTTTTTCCTGGGAGTACTTGACGATCAATGGCGCCATCTTCTGCAGAATGCGGGTTCCGATCTCCTGCTGCTGGTTGCCGGCGTCTTCCTGAAAATCCTGGTAAGCGCGGTCGAAAGTCTTCTGCTTGCTCTCGATCTGTTGTTTCAGGTTGGCTGCCGCTTCGTCGTTCAGGCTCGGCCCCTGCGTGCTCAACTGTTTCTTCAGAGCTTCGAGTTCGTCATTCTGGGATTTCAGATCGTTCTGCTTGGGCTCCAGTTTCTTTTGCAGGGTATCCATGTCGCGGCGGCCTTCGTTGCTGCCGAAAATGGCCTCGTTGATGTTGATCGTCCCGACCTTGGTGCCGGTGCCGCCAGTCGTGGTCTCTGCGGCCGCCGGAGTCGCCTCCGGGCTGGAAGGTGTAGCGGCGCTGCTGGTTTGGGCCAGTGCGGAAATCGCGAAGACTACCGCAACTGCCAGGAAAAGTCGCAAGAACTTGCTTGTCATTGGATCGGTTGAACTCCTTGGAGCATGGTTGTCAGAACATGGTACCTGGAATGAACTTCGCTCTTAGCTGACACTGGGCCGCACTGAATGAGGTCTCCGCCGCGGTAGCGGCCGCCGTCGGAAATGGCGCACTAGATTGCCAGCGTCGCACGCCGAGCTTGCGGGCGTGCTTTCCACGCCTGCTGATTCGCTCGAGGGCATGGAACTCAAGCATTATAGAGGCCCCTCCCGGCCAGGTCAAACGCTGGCCGCTGGCAGCCCCACCACCCAGATCCCACCTCCGGCCAGATCGAGCCTGTCTAGAACGTTGTCGCCACCGTGAAGCGGAAGGTCTTGCGTGGCTCCCGCAACTGGAAGGTCGGGGCGTAGGTGTTGACCGCGAGATGATAGGTATAGTCGCCCGCGGCGCCCACCGGGAACATGGCGCGTGTGATCGGAATCGGCGGATTCGCCTCGTTGTCGAGCCGCACCGGGTTATATGCCCAGTAAATACGGAAGGGCGCGTTGACCACGGGCAAGAACATCTGCAGCTCCAGTCCGGTCGACATGCGTGGCCGCCAGTTGGTTGAACCCAGAACTTCGAGCAGGTCCGGCGGCGCAGGGTTCAGCCTTGTTCCGCCCACGCAGTTATAACCGGCATCCAGCTTCGGACATCCGAAATAGGTGCTGATGACGCCATCGTACTGCGCGTCAGCGATCTGCAACTGCGAACGCCGCGTGATCGCGTCGATGCCGCCGTCGATGAAGGGCGCAATGGCCACCGGTCCGGCGATCGTAATGCGATATTCCACATTGCCGTACACGCTCAGATCTCCGCCGGGAAACACGATCTGATCGACCGGAATCGGAACCGTCCAGTTACCCTGCCTCGGATTGAGCGGATTCTTGAGCACCGGAGTCCCGTCGGGATTGGTCAGCGTGATCTGGTTCGAGCTGGGCAGGAAAGCCACCGGAGAGATCGAGCGGATATCGAAGCCGCGAATGTCGTACTCTCCACCCATGTAGAAGCGCTGGAACGGCGGAGCCACCAGGCCGCCGAAGCCGCTGATAAACGATCCCTGCACATTGAAGCCAATGGTGTTGCGCCGGTTCTGCACGGGAATGAACTGCTTGTACGAAATCACCGGCCGCACCGACCGCACCGTTCCCCCGACCCCGGCCAGTTCCATACCTGCGGTCATCTGGTGGCCGTGGTGGGGAGAAATACCGCTATCCAGCGTGTTGAACGAGAAATTCGGGAAAATCTTGCTGGTGATGATCCCATTCACTGCGTTCGGCCCTGAAATGCCGCGGAACGCGATGAAATCGAAAAGCGTCCTGGACGCGGTGCTCAGCGGCACCAGCGTTGAGCGATCGAGCGAATAAGTAATCCCCAGCCGCTTGAAAGAACGCCGCAGCGGGTAGCTCAACGAAGTCGTGAAGCCCACGCTCTGCTGCGAGTAGTTCTGCAGGTTCTGCAAGACGGCGCTCGGTAGATTCACACTCTGCCCGCTGAAGAGGGAAAGCTGGCGGGCCTGGTCAAAGTTGTATTTGTTGCCGAACACAGTGAAACCGAATTGCAGTGGTCGGTCGAACATATACGGCTGGGTGTAGCCGAACAGGGCGCTGCGCGCCAGGTTCCCCAGGCTGACCTGGATTTGCAAAGTTTCTCCGCGCCCCAGGAAGTTGTTGGTGGAGTAGTTCACTCCGATGAACGCGCCCTCCAGACCACTGACTCCGCCGTTGAGGCCGATGCTGTTCTTGCCTCTTTCATGCACGTGCAGCGTGAGATCAACGTATCCGTCTTTTTCGTCGAGCTTCTTGTCGGTCGTGTTCGGATCGTCAGGCTTGATCTGGTCGAAATAGGAAAGCTGGTTCAGGCGGAGCAGGCTCAGTTCCCACAGGTGGGAGTTATAAATCCCACCTTCTTCGAGCGCCAGTTCGCGGCGGATGACTTTATCGCGTGTGGTGGTGTTGCCGGTAAACTCGATGCGCCGCACAAAAAACTGCTTACCCTCGTCGATGTCGATTTCCAGGAAGGCCAGCTTCTTGTCATCGTCAAAGGTTGTGTTCGGCACGGGCGTGAAGTTGATGTAGCCATTCTGGCCGTACGCCTTGCGCAGCTGATCGAGGCCCTTCGCGATCTTGTCGCGGCTGAAGATGTCTCCGTCTTTAAGCGGGAAAAGATTCCGCAGCGCAACCGTATTGGTAATGTGCTCATTGCCCTTGAAAGTGATTTTGCCCAGCCGGTACTTTTCGCCTTCGTCGATCGGCATGGTGATGTCGACAGCCTTGCCCGGCCCTGACTGGATCATGGGAATGTGAAATCCCTTGTTTCCGGTATCGTGAATTTCCGTTTTCGGATCGCTCACTACCACTTTGAAATAGCCCCGGTTCTGGTACTCGGCGCGCACCCGCTCCGTGTCTTCCTCGAGCTTGGTGGCGTCGTAGGTTCGGGCAAAAATGTCTTCCAGGAAAATCGAGTGGGGAATTCCAACCGGCCGCAGGTTTTTCATCGCGGCCCGCAGAATCCGGCTTTTGATGTTCTTATTGCCTTCGAACTTGATCTTGCCGACCTTGACCTTCGGCCCCTCTTTGACCACGAACGTGATGCCCACCGCGGCGGGCGGAATCTGCCGCACTTCGGTCCGGATCACGGCGAACTGGCGCCCGTGCTCGGAGAGCAGGTTCTTGATGGAAACCTCCGCCTTCTTGATGCGCGTGGGATCGTACTGGCTTTCCACGCTGAGGCCGACTTTATCCTGCTTAAACCGGTCTAAGACATCACTGGTCGAAACCGCATTCAGGCCAACGTAGCTGATATCGCGGATGGTCGGCTTCTCTTTCACCTGGAAAATCAGCCGCCAGCCCTTGGGAGTCTGCTCTCGAAGAATCTTGAGATCTTCGAAGTAGCCCGTGTTCCACACCGAGTTGAAGTCCCGCTCCAGCGCCGATGTGTCGTAGATGTCGCCCGGCTTGGTGAAAATGTGGGCCTTGATCGTGTCGGCAGGGATGCGCCGGTTGCCGGTGACGTCGATTTCGGAAATCACGTCACTCTGTGCCCAGGCCAGGCCACCGGTCGCCATCAGAAGCGCAGCCAGGACCCCGCAAGAGGCCAGCACACGCCAGCTCGGTTTCAGCCAAGCCCGTTGAAATGAAGGAGATGGCGACGACACCGAGGCAGGGGCGCAAGCGCGCTCGGACACAACAAGATTCTCCGGATGAATGCGAAAAGGAATTGCTACGACCTCAGCCTCTGAGATGTGAGAAAACCGCTATTATACAGGTAGAGCGACTGAATGCGTCCAAACCGCAACTCTTAGTGTCCTATCTTGTGGTTGCCTGCAGTGCCTAATTTGGGTCGCGTATCCGGAAGCCGAGCACGGACCTTCCCGGTCACGAACCCTCTGACTGCTAGCCACTGCTTTTTGCTTTGGATAACTCTACCTCAACCAAGACGGAATAAAACGTAGCCGAGTTGCCCATGTCGGTAAGTTTTTCTGAAGTGAGAAAGTTGACGCATTCGAAACCGGCAGTCATTCTAGCCCAATTCGCTCCGTAGGGGCCACAAGCCCGGACCATTCGTCCGTGCCCGCGGTTTGGACAACGTGTTCATAGATCGTCTTGAAATGCTTGTTTTGAGATGCTCGCTCGAAAACATGTTTCCTACGGGCTGGTTCGATTATACGGTGCTTTCCCCCGCGGGCTGATGCGATCCACGCGGCAACCGCAACTTCCGACGAGTCGGCGCCAGCGAGTTGAGGTTCGCTCCCCACCTGTAGTAGTCAATTGGGAAACAGAAGGGAAAGACCGGAACCACGAAGGACACGAAACGTCACAGGGTCTTCGCTGACAAGGGGTTCCTTTGTGTGACTTCGTGTCCTTCGTGGTTCCCTGCTCCAGCTCGGCTTGAACCCACACTACCGACGCCCAGTCCACCCCTTGAAACCACTTCCACAATTCGATACTGTAATGCCAAGTTATTCCAGGCCGCTGCAGGAGAACCCAATGAAATTCCTCGGATCGCCCAACGCGGAAGTAGAATCAGCGCTTCGAGCAAAAGGTGCGGACATGCTTCGCCTTCTTCGCAAGCTGTGGAGAGATGTTGAGGGCCAGGACATCGCCGAGTATGCGGTCATGCTCGCGGTCATTTTGGTGCTGGTCGTGGGTACCATCCGCCTCATCGGAAGCAGCGCGAACAACGTATTCTCCAACACAGCCAGTTCGATTCAGTAACGCCCTCAGGTGGGCAAGTCGCGCTTTTCCTTTCCCGTGCGACTTGTTGTCGTAAACGACATAGTTGAGTTGCAAGGCGGCTCTGCCTTTTTCGCCAGCGGTGGCGGATCTCGCAACCCGTCGCTCGATGCCAAAGCCAGGGAAGTTCCTGTCTCATTTTCTTGGTCCCTGAGCACGGCCTGGCGTTCTTGTTGCCGACAAAAAAAGGGCGGCCTCGCGGCCGCCCGATCAGCATGCCTGACCTCGCCTGTTAATTCGTCGCCAGAGGATCGGCCACGAATCCCGCATACATCTCGGGATCCCCGCTCACCTGGTCTTTGAGCAGCAAGCCGCGCGTCACCAGGGGAATCGCACTGCTGGTGTTGTTCAGCTGGCTGAGCCCGTTCAGGTTGTAGAAGAAAGTCAGATTGAAAGTGTTCACCGTCACCGGTCCTCCCGCCGCGTAACCGACCAACCCGTTGTTGGTCAGCGCGAAGCTGCCCGCGTTCCCGTCGGTCACCGCCACGCTGCCCGGCACAAACATTCCGTACACGCCTTGCAGCCGCAGCGAGATCATCGACGGCGTGAAGACGCCGCCAGAGTAGCTGCCGCCGATGAAAATCCGCTGTCCAACCACCAGGGTCGTGTCGCTGAACAGTGCGTTCGTCACGGGACCGTTGAGGAAACAGATGTCATATTGCGAAACGTTGCTGACATCGATCGTCTGAATCGTGTCCACGTTGCTGACCAGGTCCGCGCCTGTTTCGCCCACCCACATCGTCACCTGTTGCGCCTGGCCTGAGCCGTTCGTCGTCACTTGCAGCACTCGTCCGGAAAGGAAAGAATGCGCCGTCGTGATGACTTCCACGCCACTGGCCAGCAGGCTGCCATCTGCCTGGAACGATCCTTGGACGGCCACGAATGCCGGTGTCGCCAGGTTGTTGATGTTCCAGCCACTGTTGAACTGTGTCGAGTTGTTCACCTCGACCGTGAGCTGGCGCCCGTACGGTCCCTGCAGGACGAACGAACCGCCTGCGTTGTTGACCGAGACCAGTCCGCCCATCAGATCGGTGATCTGCGCGTCGGGATCGCTGGCCTTCGTCGCCTTGACATAGAAGACCGGATTCACCGCGCCGGTCACTTGTCCGTTTCCGTCGACCGCGAGCGATTGCCGGATGTCCATGTCCATTCGCAATCCGGCAAGTCCGTTGCTGCCCACCTCCATCGGCGTGGGAAAGTTCACGGTCACTGTGTAAGGCGAGGCCGGAAGCGTGCCCTTGATCGTGCTCAGCGTCGGAGGATTTTGCGTGATATCGACATAGCTGATCACGGGGTTCGACACCGTGATGGTCACGCTGCCGTACGTATCGGCAGGCACGGAACTAAACGCCAGGGGCGAGCGCAGCCCGATCAGACGGGCAAAGTCCACGGTCGTCGACATCAAGACCTGCGGCGTGTTGTTCTGGCCGTTCAACGTGACCGAATTCAGGGTCAGCTGAAAGCTCACGACCGACGACAAGGGCGCGTCTTCGCCCGTCACGAACACGTTGCCAGACGGCGTTTGTGTCTGCTTTGTAGTGGTTGTGGATGAATTGGACCCGCAACCAACGAGCACCACGGTCGCGAGCAGAGCGGCGGCGGTCAACAAAAGGAATCGTTTCATGCAAAGCTCCGTATAAAGGATTCTTGGGGGAGCAAACTTGTCGTACGGATATCAAAACACGCTCATCTGCGGAATGTCGCGTAACCACGGTGCGTGTTACTGGAAAAAACTGTGCATGTCCGCTTGACCGTGAGCGCCTGATTTTGAATGGGTTAGGAGGGATTCGAGAAGACGCGGAGCGGGCCATGCACTTTCGTGTAGGAGATAGCCTAGGAGATTTTCAGGAAGGGTTTTCAGCAGCGCGATTCCTGGACGAAGAGTTAGACCAAGTCACAAAACGCTGTTGTTGCCAGCCATCGTTGCAAGCTGTCGTTGCAAAGCGCTCACTTCAATTCGAGCACTTCTTTTTCTTTGCCTTTGCTCATCTCTTCCATCTTCTTGATTTCGTCGTCGGTCAGCCTTTGGATTTCTTCAAGCGAGCGCTTCTCGTCATCTTCGGTGATCTTCTTGTCCTTCATTGCTTTCTTGATGGCATCATTGCCGTCACGGCGAATGTTGCGCACCGCGGTGCGGTGTTCTTCGAGCACTTTGTGCAGGTGCTTCACCATGTCCTGCCGGCGCTCCTGGGTCAGGGCGGGCACGGGAACGCGAATCATCTTTCCATCGTTCATCGGATTCAGACCCAAATCGCCGCTCCGAATCGCCTTCTCAATGGCCGCCAATTGCGAAGGATCGAACGGCTGCACCGTGATTAACTGTGCTTCTGGTGCGTGCACTTGCGCCAGCTGGTTGAGCGGCATTTGCGACCCGTAAGCTTCCACCGTCACACCATCGAGCATGTGCACCGACGCGCGGCCAGTACGCACTGCGGCCATCGACTTGCGGAAGTCGTCGACCGCTTTTTCCATGCGCGTTTTCAGCAGTCCGTAGGTTTCTTTCAGCCCGGCGATGCTCGCCATTGTCGCTTGCGCCATATGGTCAGCTCCGATACCAGGATCAAAACGTGGAATTATAAACCCGCAAAAGGCAGAAGGCAGAAGTCAGAATGCAGAATTAAGGCCGATCTTGAAGCCGGGTTACTTCTGCATTCTGATTTCCAACTCTTGCTTTTCTCAGGCGCTCACCGTTGATCCGATCTTTTCCCCCAGCACAACGCGGCGGATGTTGCCGTGCTGGTTCAGGTTAAACACAACGATCGGCAGATTATTGTCCTTGCACAGGCTGATGGCGGTCGAGTCCATCACTTTCAGTCCGAGTTTAAGCACGTCCATGTAGGAAATGTGATTGAACTTCTGCGCGCCGTCGACCTTCATGGGGTCGGCATCGTAAATGCCATCGACTTTTGTGGCCTTCAAAATTACGTCGGCTTTGATCTCCATGGCGCGCAGCGACGCCGCAGTGTCAGTCGAAAAATAAGGATTGCCGATGCCGCCCGCAAAAATCACGACGCGGCCTTTTTCCAGATGCCGTATCGCGCGCCGCCGGATGAACGGCTCAGCCACCTGATTCATCTCAATCGCCGTCTGCACTCGCGTGTAGACATTCTGTTTTTCGAGGGCGTCCTGCAGCGCCAGCGCGTTGATGACGGTCGCCAGCATGCCCATGTGGTCGGCCGAAACGCGGTCCATATTTTTAGCCTGGTCCGCGACGCCGCGGAAGAAATTTCCTCCGCCCACGACGATTGCGAGCTGCACGCCCAGTTTGTGCACGTCGGCCAATTCCGCCGCAACCTCGTGGATGCGTGTGGTCTCAACACCAAAGCCCTGGTTCGCGGCCAGAGCCTCACCGGAAAGCTTGAGCAGAACGCGTTTGAAGGCAGGGGTGGTTGTCATGAACTCAGTTTCCAGTTTCCAGCGGCCAGTTGCCAGCTCTGCTTCGAACTGATTTTGGGTGGCGCAGTGCTTCAGCGCTGCGATAAGCCTCTGTGAATGCGCGGCTTTAGCCGCTGAGGTAGTGTAATCCTCGCGAATGGTTCGTACACAAAAAAGGCGCCCCGCAGGGCGCCTTGAGTTTACTCCGCTTTCGGCTCTGTAGGCTTCGTCACGGCGATGGTCTCGCCCGCATCGCCGACTTTAAAGCGCGCGAAACGCCGCACCGCGATGTTCTCGCCCAGCTTGCCGATCTTCGTGGCAATCAGCTGCGAGATCGAAATGGTCTGGTCCTTGATGAAGGGCTGTTCCAGCAGGCAAACTTCTTCGTAGAACTTTTCCATCTTGCCGTTGACCATCTTCTCCGCAATGTTCGCTGGCTTGCCGCTGGCAATCGCCTGCGCCAGAAAAATTTCCTTCTCGCGGGCAAAGTCCGCCGACGTGACGTCTTCCTTACGAACGTACTTTGGATCGCTGGCCGCAATGTGCATCGCGATGTCGTGGACCAGCTCCTTGAAGTCCTCGGTACGGGCCACGAAATCGCTCTCGCAATTCACTTCGACGAGCACACCAATCTTGCCGCCGGCGTGAATGTAACTCGCCACCGATCCTTCGCTGGTCACGCGCGTCGCCTTCTTGGCCGCGACCGAAACGCCTTTCTTCCGCAGAATCACGACCGCCTGCTCCATGTCGCCTTTGGCTTCGGTCAGGGCCTGCTTGCAATCCATCATCGGAGCCCCGGTCTTCTCCCGGAGATCCTTCACTTGCGTCGCTGAAATGTTCACTGTGGTCGCACCCATATTAAATTTCCTTCGTAGAGACGTAGCTTGCTACGTCTCCTCTAACCACATGCCGGAATGCCGACGGCGGGAGACGTTGCAAGCAACGTCTGTAGAATTAGATGTTGCTTCTATAAACTTTGACCCGCGCCAGACGACCCGCGCGGGTCCAATTTCTAACGCTGGTTTTGATGTTGCCAACAACCAATGGCCAACGACCGTTCCTAGACCGTCTGGCTCTCAACCTTCGGCAAGTCAGCCTCTTCATTGGCCACCGGCTTCTTGTGCGTCCCCGGGCCCAGCACTTCTTCCATGCTGATGTCTTCGGCGGCGTCGACCGCGGTTTCTTCCGCGACGTACTCGCTCGCCGCAGTCTCGGCGGCCTGCGCTGCATCTGAAGCGGCCTGCATATCGGCAACCTGCTTGTCTGTCATCAGCTGCGCGCCTTCGGCAATCGATTCCGAGATCTTCGAAGTAAACAGGCGGATCGCCCGCAGCGCATCGTCATTGCCGGGGATCACATAATCCACTTCGCTGGGGTCGCAATTGGTGTCGACCACGGCGACCACCGGAATGCCCAGCTTGCGCGCTTCACGCACCGCGATCTGCTCTTTGTTCGAGTCGATCACGAAGATCGCATCCGGCAACCGGCTCATATTCTTGATGCCGGCCAGGTTGGCCTGCAGGTGCTTGCGCTCGCGTTCGAGCTTGATGACTTCTTTTTTCGGCAGCAGCTCGTAGCGACCATCCGTTGCCATCTCGTCGAGTTCCTTCAGCCGCTTTACCGATTTCTGCACCGTGACCCAGTTGGTGAGCAGTCCGCCCAGCCAGCGCTGGTTGATGTAGAACCCGCCGCACTTGGTGGCTTCTTCGGCGATCGCGTCCTGCGCCTGGCGCTTGGTGCCCACGAAGAGCACAATCTTGCCGTCGGACGCCAGATCCTGCACGAACTTCGACGCCTCTTTGAACATCTTCAGCGTCTTCTGCAGATCGATAATGTAGATTCCGTTGCGCTCTCCGAAGATGTATTCCTTCATCTTGGGATTCCAGCGCTTGGTCTGGTGCCCGAAGTGGACGCCCGCTTCGAGCAACTCTTTCATGGTGATGGTAGCCAATGAACCTCCTCTTTAATCTGCATCGGAAGCTAGTCGTCAGTACCGAGTACCCAGCAAAAACTGCTGGCAACTGCTTGCCGATTGCCATTCCCGCCCCGCACGCGAGGCACGGGAAGAATTGAACACCTGAAACAACCACCTCGTAGAGACGTAGCTCGCTATGTCTCTTCTCGCCACCAGCCAGCATGCCTCCGCCGGCAAGAGACGTTGCAAGCAACGTCTCCACGAAACCTATCTCTTCGAGAACTGGAAGCGCTTGCGCGCGCCCTTCTGCCCGTATTTCTTTCGCTCTTTGCCACGCGAATCGCGGCTGACCATGCCCTCGGATTTCAGCTTTTTGCGCAGTTCGGCGTTGAACACCATGAGCGCGCGGGCAATGCCGAGCTTCACCGCGTCAGCCTGACCACGCACACCGCCACCCAAAACGGTCGCGATGACGTTAAACGTGGCCGCTGTCTCCGATGAAGCCAGCGGAGCTTTCGCCGCCGACCGCTGCGCCGGAGTCACGAAATACTCTTCAAACGCGCGCCCGTTGACCTTGAACTCGCCGCTGCCCGGACGCAAATAAACCCGGGCAATCGCCGTCTTCCGGCGTCCCGTTCCGTAGTATTGAACTAGCTCTGCCATTTAGCTTCTAGCTCCAAATTTCATTCATTCCTAGAGACGTAGCTTGCTACGTCTCTTCTCACGACCTGCCGGAATCCGCCGGCACAGACGTTGCAAGCAACGTCTCTACGAAACGGCTACCTTGCGCGGCTTGTGCTCGCGCACTTCCAGCTTCAAATCCTGCGGCTTCTGCGCCTGGTGCGGATGCTTACCGCCCTTGTACACATTCAACTTCGAAAGCATGTGCGCCGCCAGCTTGTTCTTCGGCAGCATACGCTTCACCGCGGCTTCAATGATCGCTTCCGGCTTGCGCACCATCCGCTTCTTGTACTCTTCGGTCCGCAGCCCGCCGGGATATCCCGTGTAATGCTGGTACACCTTCGACTCCGCCTTGAAGCCGGTCGTGCGAATCTTCTCCGCGTTGATCACGATCACGTGATCGCCAGTATCGAGAAACGGCGTGTACTGCGGATTTTCTTTGCCCATGAGGATGCGCGCCACCTGCGAAGCCAGGCGCCCGAGCGTCTGCCCGTCCGCATCCACGACGTACCACTTGCGCACAATTTCCCCTTCTTTAGGGAAATAGGTTGACATCGGAACTCTCCCAGATTGAAAAAACTGCGAAAGAAGACCGCTCGTTGATTCCCCGGCGAGGACGCCAAGACCATCAGGCGGGCAACCACACGACTACCAAAGTCTTTACAATAGCGTAGTCTACAAAGAATTGTCAACGCTATGTTACTCACGGTAGTGGCTGAGTTCGATCCACAACCAGAAACCGGAACCATGTTGGACACAAGGTCACACGAAGGGAATCTTCAGCGGCACGGAAGCCGCGGTACGGAAGCAATGAGGTCGGTCAGCATGGTTCCGAAAAATCAGCCGACCAGAGAGCGAGACGAAGAGTGGGCCAAGGGCCGGTCTTCCTCCCGTTGCGGGTGCAGGGCGGAAATGCGGGGATAGCTGGAAGAAGCCGCTTCGCTGAGATATTCGTAGCCTTCGAGGCGAACGGCGACTCCGATTTTGGTTTCCGCGCGAGCGACCGGGGCGTTCTCCTGCGGTGCAGACGCGGGCCTAACGATGCGCAAGATGCGGCCGCGGCAACGCACCGGCATGCTCTCACCGAGAGTGATTTCCGACGGCATGCGGAGGGTCAACTCGATTTCAGCGCCGGGTTGCAGGGGCGCGTCGGTGAAGAAGAAGACTCCACGCGAGCTGAGATCCTGAGTGAAGCCAAGGCCTTCGACCAAAGTGCCTTTCTGGCGAAGAGAAACGGGGAGCAGATAGGGGAACCGCTGTCCTGCACGACGCTCCACGCGAACTGAAGTAGCGGTCATAGAGGAGAGGCCAGCTTCCGAACCGCAGGGAAGGACAGTCGCTACTGTAGTCCATGCCGGGGAGCGAGAGAAGTTACAAGTTAGTTACAGGCGTGAATTGTTTCCCAAATTGGTCATTCGCTTGCACTTGGAGGCGAGGGGGAAGACGCCGGAGAGTCGCTGGTTTTAAGACTCTGTGGAAAACTTGGAGGCTCGGGAGGTGCGATCCTGACACTTTAAAACGCCGAAAAGGCGCGCGGAGAGATTGCGAGACCCGCGCTGGACGCATCGCTGAAGCGCCGGTGTCATTTGCACCCGCACTTTCACTTGCAGTTTGATTTTCGCGCACTTTCGCGGCGCTGCGGGCTAACGATATTCTGGTACGCGAAGAGCTGACGGAACATCGAATCGAACATACTTGTGGCGCAGTCGACAAACTCCATTCAGGAAGATGCTTCGCCCGGCGACGCGGTAGCCGGAAGCGCAAGACTGCGCTGGCAGGCGGCGGGGCGAGCGCTCCGGCATCGCAACTTCCAGCTTTTTTTCAGCGGACAACTGATTTCTCTGACCGGCACATGGATGCAGACCGTGGCGCAGTCGTGGCTCGTCTATCGCATGACGGGCTCGGGGCTGCTGCTGGGGGCCGTCGGCTTTGCCAGCCAGATTCCCGTATTTCTGTTTGCGCCGCTCGGCGGAATCACGGCCGACCGCAACAACCGCCAGCGGGTGGTGATCGGCACGCAAGTCGCTTCGATGCTGCTGGCTTTTGCGCTGGCCGCGCTCACGCTCACGCACAGGGTGCTGGTGTGGCACATCTTTGTGCTGGCGGCGCTGCTGGGGGTGGTGAACGCGTTTGACATTCCGGGGCGGCAGTCGTTTCTGGTCGACATGGTGGGCAAAGAAGACCTGATGAACGCGATTGCGCTGAACTCTTCCATGTTCAATGGCGCGCGCGTGATTGGGCCGGCGGTCGCAGGCGTTCTGGTGGCGAGGCTGGGGGAAGGCTGGTGCTTTTTTGCGAATGCGGTGAGTTATATTGCGGTGATTGCGGGATTGATGATGATGAATGTGCACAGTCCGGCGCGAGCGTCGGGGGCGTCGCCGTTTGAGCACGTGATCGAAGGCTTCCGCTTCGTCAACCGGGCGGCGCCGATTCGCGCTCTGCTCGTGCTGCTGGGAGTGGTCAGCATGGCGGGTATGCCGTACGTGGTGTTGATGCCGATTTTTGCCGACAAGATTTTGCGCGGTGGCGGCCAGGGGTTTGCGGCCATGATCGGATCACACGATCTGGGAGCGGTGCGGCTGGGAATTCTAATGGGCGCGGCCGGAGTGGGCGCGCTGCTGGGAGCGCTGACGCTCGCCGTCCGCTCGGGGGTGAAGGGCTTGAGCAAGTGGGTGACAGTCTGTTGCGCGGGATTTGGCATCAGCATGATGCTGTTTTCGTTTTCGAAATCGTTCTGGGTGTCGGTGCTGCTGCTGTTGCCGGTGGGATATTTCGTCATGCTGCAGATGGCGGCATCGAACACGCTGATTCAAGTAATGGTCCCGGATGAACTGCGCGGGCGGGTGATGGCGGTGTATTCGATGATGTTCATGGGCATGGCACCGATCGGGGCGCTGCTGGGCGGGGCGCTTTCCGACAGGCTGGGCGCTCCGCTGACGGTGGCCATCGGCGGGTTCGCCGCGGTGATGGGGGCGTGGTGGTTCGGGGTGCAGTTTCCAAAGGTTCGTGGCGAAGCGCGCAAGCTGATCGTGGCGCAGCAGATGGCGGGCGGCGAAGGGGCAGAAGAAATGACCGCGCCGGCGGTGAAAAACTAGGGCGAAGAACCGGCCGCTTTTATCTCGCCCAGAAGCGCGGGGCAGCCCGAACGACTGCCCTGCGCCTGAGGACGAACCCAGCTTGTTCTAGCCAGCCTGCGCTAGATCGTTACGGTGATGCTTTCTGTGGTTGTTGCACCGTTAATCGGTACATCGATCGGGGCGAGAGTATGGGTGTTTATACGGGCGGGAATCCCCACCACTATGGTTCCGGTGCCGTTAGTCGCCGTCGCCTCATATCCGTACTCCATACTTGCGGTGTAGCCGAGATAGACCTTATCGGCAGTAGTCGGCGAGGTCAGGCTCCAGGTATAGGGCAGCTTTACGACGCACAAATATTGCGTCCCGCTTACTAGCGTCGCCACCGCTGAACCATCCTCCTCAAACGAAGTTCCCGAGGTTTCATCGACGACGCTCGCGTCCCCACTGCAGCCAATGACGGCATTCTTGGGGATGGCGGACTTTACGTTGATGGTGAGCCTGATTGTGATCGTCCCGCCGAAGATGGTCGCTGCTGATTCCTCGACGTCCGCTGGCTTGGGCAGCGGCTGGAACGCGCCGGTCGCGGGATCGTAATAGCCCAGGGTTTTATGCGCGGCAGGCGGCTTGCTAAGCAACTGGCCGAAACTGAAGGGTGCGAGTCCGAGTACCAAGACTGCAAGAAGTGGAAGCATCGTTTTGCGAGACTGCATTGGTAGTCCTCCCGAGTAGAACCTAGATCGCCGATCAAGTCGGCGTTGGCGGGGGAGCATACACCAGTTCGGCTCTCTGGCGCAATGGCCCACTAGGAGGCAAAAGGCCTGCTGGGCATGGGTTCTCAGGTAGAGTCCGGGGCTTATTTCTCCTGCATCCGGGTGGTGTCCTGCGAAAAGGGGTGCGCGGCGTCGCAAGCGCTCCGCGCGATCGCTCTAACGTCCGACTGAGTAGCATTAATCGGCGTAATATCAAGATTTCTATTCTCCCCAAGCCATTTTCGATTGGAATCGCAAAGGTTGCGGAGGGTGGAGCATAATGCTGTGGAAATGAGCCGTCCTACCGCCGTTGCTTTCTTTTCAATCGGTGCCGTAGTCGATTTCGTGTTCGGCTTGCTGAAGTGGCATTCGGTGGCCGCCGGAATTGTTGCCATACCCTGTGGCCTGCCGTTGACAGGGCTGCTTTTTCTGGTCCGCAGGGCACCGCGGAAGGGCAGCGACGACTCTGATGCGTCCGGCACCTAGAAACGGGGAGCGGCCAATCGCGGAGGGAAACCAGCGCCTGGTGGCCGCGTTCTGGTGAATGAAAGCCCCACTATCTGTGGATGTTTTGAAACGTTTCCGTAGCTGTCGCAAAATCGCGCTTACGCTCATCGAGCGCGAGCCCCTACCGATACGCTTGCGGCGGCAGGCCGGTGATGCGGATTCCGGCGTGCCCTTTGTGGCGGATGTTGAGGCCGATGAGCAAGGCGGTGATCTGCTCGACGATACGGGCGTTCTCGAGTTTGCCGCCGTCGATCGGCCGGACGCCGGGAATTTTTGCCGCGAGTTCGCGGGTGAGTTGAGCCGCATCGGGATCGTCGCTGCAGACGATGACGTCGCAGTCGAGTGCGGCGTCCCCGTTGCTTCCCAGGTCATTGCTTCCGAGGTTATTCAGAAGATCGGCCGAGAGATTATGGAAGGCGGCGACGACGCTGACTTCCTTGGGGACGAGTTCAGATGTCTGCTCGGCCGCCGATCCTTGCCAGACGCCGAGTGTGCGCGAGGCGCGGCCGCCGACGCTGGACGCGAGCGGGACGGTGGCGTCGATGAGAATGCTGCCGGGAGCGATTGCGGGTTTGAGTTGCTTGAGCAGCGCGGCCTGGCCTTCGAAGGGGACCGTCAGGACGAGAATATCGGCGG
The DNA here is from genome assembly GCA_963739125.1 of uncultured Acidobacteriaceae bacterium. Taxonomy (GTDB): domain Bacteria; phylum Acidobacteriota; class Terriglobia; order Terriglobales; family Acidobacteriaceae; genus Sulfotelmatobacter. The sequence goes on from CAVTZD010000001.1 coordinate 1,341,422, forward strand.
CGGCGCAAGCGGCGGCGTTTTCCATTCCGGAGACCTGCGTTTGCGAGCCAGCTTTTTCCTGGACGGCGGCGGCCGTGTGCCGCGCGCGATGCGCGTCGCGGGAGCCGATAATGATGGTTTCTCCGGCACGCGCCCAGCGCAGGGCGAGTCCAGTCCCGGCCGGGCCGGTGCCGCCGATGATCGCGATGGGACGGATGGGAGTCATGGGAGGGTGCGACCACAGCAAAGGTCGCTCATGCGAACTCGGGCTCCAGCGATTGTTCGGCCGTGAATTCTGCTTCGTTCAGCGGGAGCTTGATGTGAATGCGCGAGTAAGTCGTGTTGCGCTCGGCGGGAATGCGGCCGGTCTCGAGAATCATCGCCTGGAAATCTTCGGGGGTGGTGTATTGGCCGGCGGTGGCTCCGGCTTCGCGCGAAATATTTTCTTCCATCAACGTGCCGCCGTAGTCGTTGGCTCCGGCGTGCAGGCAAAGCTGCGAGAGCCGGCGGTTCAGCTTCACCCACGAAACCTGAATGTTGTTGATGGAACCAGCCAGCAGCAGGCGCGCCAGCGCGTGGACTTTGAGATGTTCGGCCAGCGTGGGGCCGGAGCGCGCCAGTCCCTGATGGAACAGCAGCGTGTTCTGATGCACGAAGCCGAGCGGGACGAATTCGGTGAACCCTCCGGTCTCGGATTGAATATCGCGCAACAGGCGCATCTGGCGAACCCAGTGTGCGGGAGTTTCGGCATGACCGTACATCAGCGTCGATGTGGTGCGGATGCCGCAGCGGTGCGCGGTGCGGATGACTTCGATCCACTGCGCCGTCGAGAGTTTGTTGGCGGAGAGGATGTGGCGAATTTCGTCGTCGAGAATTTCGGCGGCGGTACCGGGGAGCGTGCCGAGCCCGTTGTCGCGCAGCATCGAGAGATAGTCGGCCATGGGCATGCCGGTGAGTTCGACGCCGTAAACGATCTCCATCGGCGAGAAGGCGTGGATGTGCATGCCGGGCACGGCGTTCTTCACCGCGCGGAGGATGTCGCGGTAATAAAATTTAGGCAGACCATGGGGCAAGCCGCCCTGGATGCAGACTTCGGTGGCTCCGACTTGCCAGGCTTCGACGGCTTTGCGGGCCATGTCATCGAGCGAGTGGAAGTAGCTGTCGGCCTCGCGCGGGCCGCGGCTGAAGGCGCAGAATTTGCACCCGACAAAACAGATGTTGGTGAAGTTGATGTTGCGGTTGACCACGTAGGTGACGATGTTGCCGGTGAGTTCGGCTCGGAGCAGGTTGGCGGCTACGAGAAGGCCGAGAAGGTCGTCGCCATCGCAGTCGGCCAGCGCGTGGGATTCTTCGAGCGAGAGCTCTGCGCCGTTCTGGGTTTCGAGAACTTTTTCGATGGAACAGCGCAGGGCGGGCGTCAGCCGCGGCGCGATCTCCGACCAGTCGAGGGAGGAGAAGTCTTCAAGCTCAGAAATAGCAAGTTCGCGGGCCACAACATCCTCCGTAGAGACGTAGCTTGCTACGTCTCTTCTCGCCACGTGCAGGCGTGTCTCCGCCGGCAAGACGTTGCAAGCAACGTCTCTACAGTGTAGCGCTATTTAGCGGAACAGGTCGGTCGCTGGCGGGCGCAGCAACTCGCTAACGCGCCCAGCGCCGCCCTCATACCGGAATCCGCGGACGATGCAGGCTGGGGCGCGGTTCAGTTTGCCGCAGAGCAGGCCGGCGGCGCATGCCAGTTCGTCGGCGACGGCCTCGACACTGGCCTTAAGTTTGTAGCCGTGGGGATCGCGGCGTCCGCGGTCGTCGCGCAGCGGTTTCATGCCAGAGATGCCGATGGCGAACTCGGTCAGGCCTTCGCGCCAGGGACGCCCGAAACTGTCGGTGATGATGACCGGGATGGCGAGTCCCGTGTGCTTTTTGAATTCGCGGCTCAGTTTGGCGGCGGAGCGGTCGGGGTCTTCGGGAAGCAGTAGGGCCTGCTCGCCGCCGTTGACGTTGGAAACGTCGACGCCGCTGTTGGCGCAGAGAAAGCCGTGGCGGGTCTCGGTGATGAGCACCCCATTCTTGCGGCGGATAACGGCGCGGCTCTCGCGCAACGCGAGTTCGATGACGCGGGCGTCGAGCGCGTATTGTTTCGCCCAGGCGACGGATTCGGGCGTGGGACGGATCGTATTCAGATCGACGATCTGGCCTTCGGATTTGGAGACGATTTTGTGCTTCACGATCAGGATGTCGCCAGATTTAAGACGGACGCGGCGACGGCGCAGGGATTGGAGAAGGATTTCGGCGAGCTCGTCCCCGGGGCGAACTTCGTTGGCGACGGAGATCGGGATCAGGCTGAGTTCGGCGGAGGTCGCGGGCGGACGTTTCTTTCGCCGCTTCGCGGCTGGACGGGCGAGGGCGCCCGTCCCCACACGAGTTGTGGTCATGGCTGGAGTCTCCATTTGCGCAGCACTTGCTGAGCGTGGGTTTTGCCGGGGTGTGAGATCAGTTGCCGCAGGTCTTCGGGATTGTCGACATCAACCGCGATGCCGGGCAGAGTCAGAATGACGCACGGCTTTCCGGTGGCCTGCGCGGCGGCGTGATGCGGTTTGAAGCTGTCGTTGCCGAAGCGGAGAGGGAATAAATTTGCCGGACGCCGGAACACGGCGTTGGTGCCGCGGCCGTCGGCGGCGGGAGCTAGCACGCTGCCTTCCGCGGGCGCGTGCTTCACGATTTCTTCGAGTTCCCACGACTGAATCAGAGGAATGTCGGCGGGGATCACGAGTGTAAAGTCGGCCCCGCGTTCCACGCAGATTTGAGTGGCCATCTCGATGGCGCCGGTTTCACCGGGATTCGACGGGTCGGGGATGATCTCGAATTCATATTCCGTCGCGAGCCGCACGGCGTAGGGATCGCTGGAGACTACGGCAATCGAAGGACGAGTCTTCCAGTCGTGCAGGGCAGCGAGCACATCGTGGAGCATGGCCTGGGCCAACTCCGTGCGCGCGGGCTGATCGAGAACAGCTGCCAAGCGCTGCTTGGCCGCGGAAAGATTCTTGACCGGAACGAGGATCACGGCTGGTTGAAACGCCGGAAAGTAGCGCCGGAGGCGGGTTCGGGCCTGAGAGTATCGCCAACCACCGCCGAGAGCGTTTCCCGGGCCAAGGCGGCCTTGTCGTCGGCGTTGCGCATGATGGTTTGCGCACATTGCACGCGCAGCCCACCGGTGCGAAGAGGCTCGGCGGCGCGGGCATCGCGCGAGTCACAGATCAGAACATCGAGAAAGTCCTCGTAGGCCTGCGCTACTCCGGCGATCGAACAGGGAAGTCCTTGCGCCGCCATGAGGATCCCCGCCGGGCCGGCGACGGGAGCGTTGCCGACGATCGGGCTGATGGCCACAATTTTGCCGCGGGCACGCAGCAGGGCTTCGCGAATTCCCGGCACGGCTAGAATCGGACCGATGCTGGTAATCGGGTTGCTGGGTGCGATGAGAACTGCGTCCGCGGAACTGATGGCTTCGATCACGCCGGAAGCGGGTTCGGCGTCGGAGGCTCCGGCGAAGCGGACGGACTTTACCGGATCCTGATACCAGCGCTGCACGAAATATTCTTCAAAACTCAGCTCGCCCGCCGGTGTATCGACGCGGGTTTCGATACGCGAATCGCTCATGGGCAGAATCTTGGCCTTTACGCCCAGCTTGCCGCAAATCATCGCCGTGGCCTCCGAAAGCGTCTTACCTTCGGCCAGCAGGCGCGAGCGCAGCAGGTGCACGGCGAGATCGCGGTCGCCGGTGTGAAACCATGTGGGTTCGCCGAGTTGTCCCATGGCCTGCAGGCAGAGGAAGGTGTCGCCCTTCACGCCCCATCCGCGCTCGCGACTCAACATGCCGGAGAGCACATAGGTGATGGAATCGATGTCGGGCGAAACGTAAAGGCCCCACCACAGGAGATCGTCGCCGGTATTGACGATCAACGTGATCTCCTCCGCCGGCATGACCTGGCGCAGGCCGTCTACGAACTTGGCGCCTCCGGTGCCGCCGCTGAGGACGCAGATCATCTTCTCTCCATCATGCCGCGCTCTTCATTCTGGCCAGCCCGCGATCGTCGGCGGCGGCTCCCAGTTTTTCTGAGAGCAGGCCGGGCTTGGTAGTCACGCTGGAAATAAATTCGGGATACACGGGCAGGCGCTGTTGCAGGGTGAATCCCTTGGCTTCGGTGCGCAGGCGAAGCTGCTCCAGGTGCGGCCAGGGTTTTTCCGGATTGATGAAGTCAGGCGTCAGCGGCGAAATTCCTCCCCAATCGTTAATGCCCGCGTCCACTAGACCATCATAGTAAGGGGCGGAGAGGTTGGGAGGTGCTTGAATGTTGACTTTGGGGAGTAACAAGCGAGCTACCGCCACGGTGCGCAGCATTTCGCCGTGCGAAGGCTCGGGCCAATGGGCCATGGGAATCGCTGGCTTCACGCGGAAATTTTGCACGATCACTTCCTGGATGTGGCCGTAACGATCGTGCAGATCGCGAATGGCAAGCAGTGTCTCGACGCGGTCTTCGAGCGATTCGCCAATGCCGATAAGCAGGCCGGTGGTGAATGGGACGTTTTGCCTGCCAGCGTCTTCGATAGTGCGCAAGCGTTTGGCTGGCACTTTGTCGGGAGCGTTGTCGTGCGCGGCTCCGGGGGCGAGCAGGGCCGCGTTGGTGGTTTCAAGCATCAGGCCCATGCTCGGCGAAACGGCGGCGAGGCGGGCGATCCACTCGGCGCTGAGCAGGCCGGGATTGGGATGCGGCAGCAGGCTGGTCTCGCGCAGCACCAGTTCGCACATGGCTTCGAGATAGTGCAGCGTCGACTTGTAGCCGAGATGACGCAGAGTTTCGCGCATCTCGGGGAACAGCAGTTCGGGCTTGTCGCCGAGGCTGAAGAGCGCTTCGGTGCATCCGAGTTTCTCGCCGGCGCGGGCGACGGCGAGAACTTCGTCGGGCGTCATGGTATGCGCGCCGGGGTCACCGGGATTGCGACGGAAGGTGCAGTATCCGCAGTAGTCGCGGCAGAGATTGGTGAGCGGCAGAAAAACTTTGCGCGAATAAGTCATGACGCCGGGCTTGAAGCGTTCTTTGGCGGCGCGGGCTGCGGCGAGGAGTTCGGGGAGGTCGCTGTCGGAGCAGCGAATCAGGCGCCGGGCCGCGTCTCGCGAGATGGGCTCGCCAGGGCGAACCTCGGCGAGCGCGGAGGCGCAGCCAACATAAGGCTGCCGCGCGCGGGGCGTGATTGCGGTTAGCGTCACGGTTGAATCGAATGATACAACGGTGGAGCGTGGTAATGTAGGCGGCTGACGGGTGTACTCGTAGAGACTTAGCTTGCTACGTCTCGGCCGGCGGCGCCACAAATGGTGGCTAGAGAGACGTTGCAAGCAACGTCTCTACGACAAGTTTTCAGCGCATGAGTCTGACTCCAGCCGAATTCCGAAAAGCGATGGGGTGCTTCGCCACCGGGGTGACGATTATCACCGTCGACCTCGATAATGACGGGCATGGCGAAGCTTATGGAGAAGTCCACGGCATGACTGCGAATGCGTTCGCCTCGGTGTCGCTCGACCCGCTCCTGGTGCTGGTTTGCGTGGATGCGAGCACACGCACGCACGCGCATCTGCACGCCAAGAAGCGCTTCGGGATCAACGTGCTTTGCGAACATCAGCGGGCGATTTCGGAATACTTTGCGAATCCCGAGCGGACGCAGGAAAATGCGGAAGCGGCTGGGGCGCGGTTTGATCGTACGCCGCATGGAACGCCGATTCTGCACGGGGCGTTGGCGTACCTGGAATGCAGGCTGCACTCGACCCAGGACGCGGGCGACCACACGATCTTTATTGCCGAGGTCGAGGACGTGGTGATGCGCGAGGGGCAGCCGCTGCTGTTCTTCGGGGGGAAGTACCGAAGGATTGGCGAGGAAGTGGGGTAACGTTCGATCGACCTGGGCAGGATACGCGGCGAATATGTCACTTTTCCCGGGATGCAACATCCAATCTTTGATATGAAATGATGAGTGGGGGAATTTATGGCTGAGAAAGTTGCCGAGAAGGTTGTGAAGACGGAAGGCGAGTGGAAGAAGCAGCTGACGCCCGAGCAGTATCACGTGACGCGCGAGGCGGGGACAGAGTGTGCCTTTACCGGTGCGTACTGGAATACAAAAGATAAGGGGATGTACCACTGCGTATGCTGCGGGGCTCCACTGTTTGATTCGGGGACGAAGTTCAACTCCGGCACGGGCTGGCCGAGCTTCACCAAGCCGGCCGACGGCGGCGGTGTGGTCGAACACAAAGACACAGCATACGGCATGGTTCGAACCGAGGTGCGCTGCGCGACCTGCGATGCGCATCTGGGGCACGTGTTTGAGGACGGTCCGGCGCCAACGGGGTTGCGCTATTGCATGAATTCGGCGGCGCTCGATTTCCGTCCGGCAGAGAAAAAGTAAAACGCCTTCATTGTAGAGACGTAGCTTGCTACGTCTCTCTCTAACCACCAGCAGAAGTGCCTGCGCCGGCAACAGACGTTGCAAGCAACGTCTCTACGAAGGCCTGGTCAGAGATCTTCAAAAGCAAAGGGCACGCGCGAGCGTGCCCTTTGTGTTCTGGCGATGCTTTTTTCAGCGACTATGCGCTGGCCGTGGCGGCCAGAGCCTTGGGAGACTCGGCCTTCGCCTGATTCTGCGATTGAGTCTGGTTCGATTGAGCCTGGTTGGACTTCGGCTCGCTGTGCACCTGGATTCCGCCCTTGAGCGCGGCGCCGTCTTCCACGCTGATGCGCACCGTGGAAATGTCGCCGGTGACCGAGCCTTCGCTGCGGATATCGACGCGATCGCTGCAATCGATGTTGCCATTCACCTTGCCCATGATCACAACTTCGCGGGCCTGGATGCTGGCATCGACTTTGCCGTTGCGTCCGATGGTGACGCGGCTTTCGGGCATGCTGATTTTGCCTTCGATGCGGCCATCGATGTAAAGAGCTTCAGAGCCGCTGATTTCGCCCTTGATGACCAGCGTGCGGCCGATGGTGGCCTGGTCGACAGGCGCGGTGACGGTTTTGACGGGGTTGTAAGCGTTAGGGTTAGCGGGCGTGTTGGACTTCAAACCATACGAATCTGAAGACTGAAGCATGCGACCTTCCTTGGTCTCCGCCGGGCGCTCCCTGGCTAGCGCAGTTCCGTGCGGGCTATCTCGGGAATTTGCGGCCTCCGGCAGTTGCTGACCATGCGGCCAAGCTGACTATCGCACAAAGGTAAGTGCTCTCTAAGATTACGGAAGGTGCTGTACGGGCGCGGAGAAAGATTGTTACTCGGAGGCCTGTAGAGTCTCGGAAAGACCTTCCCACTCTTCGATCAGCGCGGCGTGCGCGCTTTTGTGCTGGTCCAGTTCCTGTGCCTGGCGTTGGCTTTCTTCAGAGCTGACGAAGTTCTGCATCTCGCTTTCCAGGTGCTCGATCGCAGTTTCGGTGCGGCCGATTTTCGCCTCCAGTTCGCGGACACGATCTTCAATTTGTTTGCGCTTGATCGGGTTCAGGCGCTTTTTGGCCGCCTCTGAGGCCGCGGCGCCGTTGTTTCCGTTCGTCCCGTCGGACACGGCCTGCTTCCCAGTTCTCGCAAAATCGGCGAGAACTGGGGCACCCCCGGTCTGTTCGGTTGATTTCAATCGGAGATCCGGCACGTCATCCAGCGTGGGCGCGACTTGCTGGCCGCCCTGTTTGCGCCAGAGATAATCTTCGTAATTGCCGGGGAAGATTTCGACCTTGCCGTTGCCCACTTCGAAGACGCGCGTGGCCAGCTTGTCGATGAAATAGCGGTCGTGTGAGACGAAGACAACAGTTCCCGTGTATTTCATGAGCGCATCGAGCAGCACGTCTTTAGCGCGCAGGTCGAGATGGTTGGTCGGCTCGTCGAGCAGGAGAAAATTTGCCGGATGCAGCAGCAAGCGTAATAGCGCGTAGCGGCCACGCTCGCCTCCGGAAAGCACTCCGATCTTTTTGAATACATCTTCGTCGGAAAACAGAAAACAGCCGAGCAGGCTGCGCAGTTCGGTTTCACCAGAACCGGGCGAGGCGTCGCCGAGATCGTCGATGATGCGGGCGTCGGGGTTGAGTTCCTTGTACTGGTCCTGCGCGAAATAGTCGGCTTCCACGTTGTGGCCGAGCTTGAACGCGCCGTGCGTGACCGGCTCGGTGCCGGCCAGCAGTTTGATCAAAGTCGACTTGCCCGCTCCGTTCACGCCCACCAGGGCGATGCGATCTCCGCGCTCGATCATGAAACTGACATTGCGAAAAACTTCCTTGTCGGGATTTTGTTTTCCGCCAATCGAGCGTCCGCCGTATGTTTTTGCCACGTTCTCAAATTCGGCCACAATCCGACCGCTCTGCTTTGGCTGGGGGAACGAAAAGTGGATCGTCTTTTCTTCCGGCGGAACCTCGATGCGCTCGATCTTTTCCAATTCTTTAATGCGGCTCTGTACCTGTTTGGCTTTGGTGGCCTGGTAGCGGAAGCGGTTGATGAAAACTTCCAACTGCTCGATGCGGTCGCGCTGGTTGCGGTAGGCGGCCTGCAGTTGCTCGTTGCGCTGCGTTTTCTGAGCGAGAAACTTGTCGTAGTTCCCGGTGTAAAACCAGAACCGCTTGTTCCAGATTTCGGCGATCTTCGAGACGGTGACGTCGAGAAAATAGCGGTCGTGCGAAATCAGCACGAACGCGTTGGGATAATTCTGCAGATATTCTTCGAGCCAGTTGCGGGCTTCGAGATCGAGATGATTGGTGGGCTCGTCAAGCAGAAGCAAGTTCGGCTCTTGAAGAAGCAGCTTGGCGAGAGCGAGGCGCATCTGCCATCCACCGGAAAATTCGTCGGTCAGGCGCGGCCAGTCTTCCTTGGTAAAACCTAAACCCATCAGAACTCTGCCGACTTCGGACTCGATCGAATATCCGTCGCGGGTGCGGAATTCGTGTTCTACACGCGTGTAGCGGTCAGCGACGTCGGCGTAGGCGGCGCTGGTGTGGTCGAGTTCGGCCATGCTGTGGGTCAGCGTTTCAAGTTCCCTTTCCATGCCGCGAAGATCGTCGAAGACCGACATGCACTCCTCGAAAACGCTGCGGCCGGAGAGCGTGAGGCCATCCTGCGGAAGATATCCGGCGGAAGTTCCTTTGGCGACGGTGAGCGAGCCGTAATCAAACGTATCCATGCCGGCGAGAATCTTCATCAGCGTCGATTTGCCGGTACCGTTGCCGCCGACCAAACCGATGCGGTCGCGGGAGGTGATGAGCCAGTCCGCGTTTTCGAACAGAAGTTTGTGGCCGAACCGTTTTCCGGCGGAGGAGAGCTGAATCATGGGTCCGCTTTATCGTCTCACGAAACGAACGAAGGGTTCATGAGTTGGTCTGTCATCCTGAGCGAAGTGGGACGATTCGCTTCGCGAATTGTTTTGCGGAGTCGAAGGATCCCGTGCGTACATTCGTCTGCTCCGGCCTTGACGGTAATTTTAACGAATGTGCTGAGATCGTACCGGAAGGCTTGGTGGCGCGATCAAGTGAGAATTCTATGCCGGGCCGTCCATGGTCTCGCCGGACGCGGGGTCCTTCGACTGCGGTTTTGCTTCGCTGTCGCGAAGCAAAATCCTCGCTCGGGATGACGGGGTGTTGGTTACGGCCACACTGCTTCGGCGATGGGATCTTTGGAGGAGGCCACGGGGCGGGCGTTGCGGGCTCCGGGATACGACCCCCAGAGCTCGCTGTGAAACTGGATGCGTTCGAGGGCGCGGTCGATCACCGCTTCGAGTTCGTGGAAGTATTTCACTTCGCGTCCCTTGGCCAAACGCTTCTTGGCTTCTTCGGGACTCACCCAGGTGGGGCGGCGGTTCGCCTCGTCGGGCTTTCGCATCTGGTGGATTTCCATCAGGAAGGCCTTCACCACGAATTCCTGCACTCCGCCAGGCTGCCAGAAGACTCCCTTGGAGTGAATGTAGAGATGAAAGTGGCGCGGCTCGATGGTGCCGATGGCTCCCGCTTCTTCGGCGGCTTCGCGCTCGGCGGCCTGGCTGTGGGAAAGCCGTGGCTCGGTGGACCCTTTGGGGAAAGTCCACTTATTACCGCCGTTGGTATTAACCAGAAGGAACTCAACGGCCGTGCCACGCCGGCGATAGCAGATGGCAGCGACCTGAAGCGGCAGCGACTTGGAATCCCTGGCTGAACCCATGCGCCTCGGCCCTCCTACATATAAGACTACATGGAAGATATTTCAGTAGTATTAAAGTGCAACAAAAATTGTGCACAAAAGAGGGTTACGAAAGGGTTACGTACCCTTTTGGGAACCGGCGCAATCCCCGCAAGTCACAGACCCTCGCCGTACACCGGAATCGCCGCTCCGTTCACGTCTTTCCCGGCGTCGCCGGCGAGCCATACGATCAGGCTGGCGACGGACGCGGGTTGCACCCATTGCAACGTGTCGGCCCCGGGCATGGCCGTGCGGTTACCAGGAGTGTCCATGGTGCCAGGCAGAATTACGTTCGCCCTAATTCCGGCCTTCTTGTTTTCGAGAGCAACCGTGCGGATCAGCGACACCACCGCCGCCTTGGACGCGCTGTAGGCGCCAATCGTCGCTCCGGGATCTTCGGCGGCACGGCTGCTGATGGCGATGATGCGTCCGCTGCCCGCTTTATGCATGTACGGCAAGACTGCCCGCAGCATGTGAAACGCGCTGTTCAGGTTCATGTCGAGCATACGCTGGAAAGTGGCGTCGTCGGTATCGGCGACGGTCTGACCTCCGGCGAAGCCGCCGACGAGGTGGGCTAGAACGTCGATTGTTTTGAACTGCGCGATTACCGTGTCGGCCGCCTTCTTCGCGGCGAGGAGACCATCGATCGTGGCAGGCAGCGCCGTGAAATTGGGGTGGTTGAAGTCGGAGGACTTGATTTGAGGCGCGAGTCCGACGACGTTGAAACCGGCGTCGAGCAAGGCTTTTGTGACGTGCATTCCGAGGCCGCCATTGGCTCCGGTGACCAGAGCGGTTCTTCGAGGCGCAGTTTCTCGAGTCATAGAGTGGGAACTCCCACGTGATTTTACGACACTCGTGGGCGGGCCTTCGCGAGCGCGTCGGAGACGTGGCACTTTGTCCGCACGCGCGTCTCTCGGCGAGTGAGTCCGCGCTCCAGGCTGTAGAATTTTGCTGCAAACAAGCACGGCGCGAGGAGACGCATGCGACGGCTAGCGGAGGCCTGCGAAGCGATTGCCGGCACGACCAAGAAGCTGTTGAAGACCGCGATCGTGGCGGACTATCTGAAATCGCGCACCATCGACGAGGCAGCCATTTCAGCCGTCTTTCTCTCTGGACGCGCCTTTCCCGCCTGGGAGGAAACCACTCTGCAGATCGGCGGACGGTCACTCTGGCAGATGGTCGCGGAGCTGGCTGCTGGGTCCGGCGCTTCGAATGAGGGCAGGTCGATTAAGGATGCTTCTACTGAGGACCCTTCTACTGAGGGCGCTTCGTCTGCAAAAAACGAAGATACGTTGACCGCCGCTTACCGCCGTCACGGCGATCTGGGAGCGGTTGCTGGAGAAGTGCTTCCCGAGCGGCCCGGTCAGGGACTGAATGTGCTGGAGGTCGAAGAATCGTTTCGACAAATCGCCGCGGCGCGCGGCGCTGCCGCTAAAACTGCCTTGGTGCGCGATCTGCTTGCGCGAGCGACTCCACTCGAAGCCAAGTACATCGTAAAGATCATGACCGGTGATCTGCGGATCGGCCTGAAAGAAAGCCTCGTGGAAGAAGCGATTGCCCGGGCCTACCGCGGAACCGGGGACGATGCGCCGAACGATGCAGCGAAGCAAATTCTGGAAAAAGAAGTTCTGAAAGATGTCCAGCGAGCCAACATGCTGCTGGGCGACATCGGCGAGACGGTCCGCCTCGCGGCCGCCGGCAAACTGGCTGAAGCGCAGGCGAAGACGCGATTGTTTCATCCCCTGGGATTCATGCTGGCCAGCCCCATCGAATCCGCCGAGGAAGGCCTGAGCTATTTCGCCAACGCGGTGGTCGAGGACAAATACGACGGCATCAGGGTGCAGGCGCACGTCTCGGACCGCGCCGTGAAGTTTTTCTCGCGCACGCGGGACGAAATCACGGAATCATTTCCAGAGTTGCCGGACGCGCTGGTGGGCTTGCCGGAAGATGCGATCCTCGATGGCGAGATCGTGGCGTGGGATTATTCTGAGGCGCGGGCGCGTCCATTCAGCGTTTTGCAGCAGCGGCTGGGAAGGAAGAAAGTCAGCGAGAAGATGCTGCGCGAGGTTCCGGTGGCATTCCTCGTGTTCGACGTTTTATATGCGGGCGGCGAGTTGGTGATCGACCGTCCGCTGCGCGAGCGCGGGCGGATGCTGGATGAGTTGCTGGCGGCGGAGAGAATCATTCACCACGTAGACACAGAGGCACTGAGAAAAACTGGGCGAGGGAGACTTGTCTTTGGCGATCAAGTTGACGATACGGAAAGGGCCGCCGCATCGCTTGTCATCCGCGCCCCCGCCGCTCGGGCCGCGTCTTCAGAAGAGTTGGAAGAATTGTTTGCTGCCGCGCAGGCGCGGGGCAATGAAGGGCTCATGATTAAAGATCTCGACTCGCCTTACACTCCGGGCAAGCGCGGCGAGTCGTGGTTGAAGATGAAGCGTGAACTGGCCACACTCGACGTGGTCGTGACCGCCGTCGAATATGGCCACGGCAAGCGCGTGGGCGTGCTCAGCGATTACACCTTCGCTGTGTGGGACGGCGACCGCCTGGTGAATATTGGCAAAGCGTACTCGGGGTTGACCGACGCGGAGATCGCGGAGATGACGCAGTGGTTCCTCGAGCACACCATCGAAGATCACGGATTTCTTCGCGTGGTCGAGCCTAAGATCGTTTTGGAAGTCGCGTTCAACAACATGATGGAGTCCGACCGGCACGAGAGCGGATATGCTCTGCGCTTTCCGCGGATTGTGCGCCTGCGTCCTGACAAACTGCCGGAGGATGCCGACACGATCGAGCGGGCGCGGGAGATTTACGAGGGGCAGTAGTTCGTAGAACTCTTTCGGGCCGTGCTTAATGGCTGTGGTGATGTTGGTGTTCTTCGCTCGCCGCCACCGGCATTACGCAGCCGTGCGCCACTTCACAGACCTCATGCTCGAACTGGATCGTCGTGTGGTCGATGCGGAAGTCATGATGCAGGCACTCTTTCACGTCGCGCAGAATGCGCTCACTGACTGAGGGAGGAATATCGGCGATCGAGATATGACAGGAAAGGGCGTGGGTTTCCGATCCGATGCTCCACACATGCAAGTCGTGCACGTGGTTGACGCCTTCGATTACGCGAATCGCCGATTCAATCTTCTCCAGCTTCATGCCGCGCGGCGTGCCTTCAAGCAGAATGTTGAGGGTCTCGCGCACAATGCCGAAGCCCGACCACAAAATCAGCACTCCGATCGCGACCGAGAGCACTGAGTCAATCCAGTAATTCTGTGTGACCAGGATGGCCCAGCCGCCGCCGATCACTGCGGCAGTGGAAAGCGTGTCCCCGACTTCGTGCAGCAGCGCGCTGCGAATGTTGACGTCGCCGCCGGAGCGGTAGAGCAGCAGCGCGATCGCGCCATTCATCACGACGCCGGTTGCGGCAACCCACATCATCACGCTGGCCTGCACGTGCTCGGGATGCTGCAGACGCCGGAAAGCCTCGTAGAAAATGAAAAACGAAACCACCACCAGCGAAGCCGCATTGACCAGCGCGGCCAGTACTCCGGCGCGCTGGTAGCCATAAGTCTTTGAGGGATTGGCCGGTCGCGATTGAAAATACACCGCGACCAGCGAGAGCAGCAGCGCTAGAAAGTCGGAGAGATTGTGTCCCGCCTCTGACAGCAGCGCCAGCGAATGCGCCCGCACGCCCGCTACGACCAGGAGTGCGATGTAGGCCAGAGTCACGCCGAGCGAGATCTTCAGAACTCGCGTCGGGCCGCCCGCGCCATGAGCGTGCACGTGCATCCTTTAAGTCTACGGGCTGGCGCGGCGCGCTTCAAGCCGCGCTGCGAGGCCTCTAGCGGTGCGGGGGATTCTCCTGCGATCGCACTTGCTCCGGCGTCCATCCCAGATCGCGCAGCTTCCGGATGCTCAGCGCGTCGTGGCGTTTGGCAAGTCGGACTCCCGCCTCGTCGCGCACCAGATCGCAGTGATAGTAATCCGGCGCCGACAATCCCAGCGCGCGGAATAAGAGGATCTGCCGGGCCGTGGAGGTCAACAAATCCGCGCCACGGACGACTTCGGTGATGCGCATGGCCGCGTCGTCGACTACAACGGCCAGTTGATAGGCGGGGACGTCGTCGCGACGCCACACGATGAAGTCGCCGAAATCGCGCCCGGCGATCATGCGCTGCGGTCCCAGATGCAGGTCGGTGAAGGAAATCTCTTCACCGTCGGGCACGTGAAAGCGCCAGTTCACTCCCGCCGGCTGTTCCCATGTGGTGACAGCCGCCTCGGCTGTCCTGCCAGGGCGAAGCCCGGCGGCCCCGGGCACGACCCCCTGCGGCCGACACGTGCCTGGATATATTGGTTCATCATCGCCCTCGTTCGGCGCTCCCACTGCTTGCGCCACATCCTTACGCGAGCACGTGCACGGATAAATCATTCCGCGTTCACGCAGCGTCATCCAGGCTTCCAAATAAAATTCGCGCCGCTCGCTCTGGGTATATGGGGCGAATGGACCGCCACAGTCCGGGCCTTCGGTCCACTCAACTCCCAGCCAGCGCAGATCCTGAAACATTGCCTCGACGAATTCCGGGCGGCAACGTTGCGGATCCAGATCCTCGTTGCGAAAGATCAACGTGCCGCTCCGCGAGGCCGCGCGCTCGGCCGCAATCCAGAACGTGCGCGCATGGCCGATATGCAGCAAACCGGTGGGCGAGGGCGCAAGGCGGCCACGGTAGGTTGATTTTTGGGGAGGCACGGATGTTTATGTTTGCCGAATGCTCAGCGCGCGGCGCCGCGCGGGGCTGGCGCCGCCACGACTTTCTCTGGGGTAATCTGCAGCATCGATTTTCCTCCCACGTGCACAAAGCTCAATTCGCGCGCGGCCAGAAGTGCGTTGACCGCATCCTTCACCTTCGAGCGTGCGACGAGGCGGCCGAAAAAAATCTCCAGCTCAGTCTGCTCCGCGGCGATCACGCAATCCAGATACTTTGAGAGCAACGCGGTAAGCGCTTCGGGCACCGATAATCCCACGGCCTCTTTTACTGCCTCGGGCGCCCAGCGATAGAGCACGTCCCAGAACGAGCCTTCGCTCGCGTTGTAATCCACGCGCGTGATGCGCAGCTTCGACCACAACTCGCCCAGCGCGTTATCGAGCGCCGCGAATGACACGCTTCCGCCCAGCGTCTCCTGCATCTTCTGCTTCGAGATCGGTCCCTCGCGCCCGATCAACTCGAAAACATCACAGGCCAGCGCGGAATAAGGAGACCGCGAGCCCGCCTTCGGCGGCTGCCTGGGATTACGCTCGCCCACCAGCGCATAAAAATAAGGAAAAACCGACGCCGGAACCAGAAAGCCGTTGTTCTCCTCGAACAGATTCGCTTCGAAAGCGGAGCGCTCGCGCAGCAGCCGCACCATCAGTTCCGTTGCCTCGGCCGCCCTCGGATCCTTGAAGGCATGCTGCCAGCCCGGCAGCCGATCATCCGACCCCACGAACGCGCCGATGAAGGTCGGCACCAGCAGCGGCGGCCGCTGCGGATACATCAGGCAGAATCCGACGTCCTCCAGAAACGCGCGCGCCTGCTCAATCGTCCGGACGGCCTTGCCATCGAGACGCCACTTCTCGCGGCGCAACTGCTGTAGTTCGAGGTCTGTCATAAAGAAGCGATTCGCAATTGGCAGTTTGTCGCCAACCGCTAGATTCTCTTAAACGCCTTCTGAATATCCTTCACAGAATACCTCAGCACCACCGGCCGTCCGTGAGGACAGGACATAGGGTGGTCGGTTTTGGCCAGTTCGGTGAGGAGCCACTCCATTTTATTTTGTTCGAGCGGCATGTTGACTTTGATGGCGGCATGACAGGCGATGGAGGCCGCGATGCGCGCGCGAATTTTTTCGAGATTGAGAGATTGTTCTTCCCGCGAAAACTGGTCGAGCAACTCTTGCAGCATGTGTTCGACAGCGGCCGCATCCACGCCCGCGGGTGCGACCTTCACCGCCACGCTGCGCGCGCCGAAAGGCTCGGCCTCGAATCCGTTATGTTGCAGTTCATCGGAAATCTCGGCGAACACGGCCTGCTGAGCCGGAGACAACTCAAGCACGATCGGCATGAGCAACCGCTGGCTCTCGACTCTCTGCGCCGCGCGTTGCTTCAGCACGCGCTCGAACAGGACGCGCTCGTGTGCCACATGCTGATCGATAATCCACAAGCCGTCTTCATTCACTGCCAGAATGAACGAATTGCGAATCTGTCCCAGCGGCTTCAGCGTACCCAGCGACGACAGAGTCGGTTCTTCCTCGCGAACATCCAGCGCCGGAGCACAGCCGTCGTCCGGAATCGATTCCAATCCGCGCGCCACTGGAATTGCCGCATTGGCCTCGACGGCGATTCCGCCTTCAAACTGAAAGCGCCCGGAAATTGGCGGCGCTGCCGGAGCCTGCAAAATAAAACCGGTCGCGTCCTCCGCATGGAGGACCGAGAGGTGGGGTGCCCCAGGTCCCGCTGTCGTTGCGAGACCTGGGTATTCCGCCTCAGAACCGGCACCCGACGCGGGATCCCAGGGCTGCGCTCCCGGACTTAATTGCGGAGTCATCGCACCCGGGGTCAAGGCTCCAGAAGTCAGAGCCTGGCTTGCGGTAGCGCGGGCCCGCATCTCGGTCACAAACTGGGGCACCGGACGCGCCTTCATCAGCGCTGCCCGCACCGAGTCGCGCACGAAATCGTGCATCACCGTCTGCTGGCGAAAACGGACTTCCGTTTTCGAAGGATGCACATTCACATCTACTTCACCCGCGGGCAATTCCAGAAACAGCAGCACCACCGGATAAACGCTGGGCGGGATGATGTTGCGGTAAGCCTCGGTCAGCGCGTGCTGCACCAGGCGGTCGCGAATCAGGCGTCCGTTCACAAAGACGAAGATGGAATTGCGATTCAGCTTCTGGATTTCGGGCTTCGAAACGAAACCGTGCAAGCGCATCTCGCCCGGCGCGGAGTGAGATACCGAACCAGCTCCATCTTCGTCCACTCCTTCTTTGCGCCGCCACGGCGGAGGCTGCGGCAGGCCGATGTGCTCCAGCATTTGTTGCGCGGCGACTGGAATCAGCTGATCGAGCGTTTCCTTGCCGAACACTTGATACACGCGCTCGCTGTAGCCCGCGACCGGAGGCGCGACCAGCACGGCATTGGTTGCCGAATGCAACTCGAAATGTTTGTCGGGATGCGCCAGCGCGTAGTGCGTGACCAGCGATGCGATGTGAGACAACTCGGTCGATTCAGACTTCAAAAATTTCTTGCGCGCCGGAGTATTGAAGAAAAGGTCGCGTACGGTGATCGAAGTTCCCAGGGGCAAGCCGGCTTCCTCGACCCGCGCAATCTTTCCGCCGTTGATCTCGATCACGGTTCCCGCGGGATCGTCCGCAGACTGCGTCTCCAGCCGCAGCCGCGATACCGATGCGATCGAGGGCAGCGCTTCGCCGCGAAAACCCAGCGTAGCCACACTCAGCAGGTCTTCGGCATTTTTGATCTTTGAGGTCGCGTGGCGTTCGAAAGCCAGCATGGCGTCGTCGCGCACCATACCGCAGCCGTTGTCCGTAATCTGAATCAGCCGCTTCCCGCCCGCTTCAATGCTGATCTTGATGCGCGTCGCCCCCGCGTCGAGCGAATTCTCCAGCATCTCTTTCACGACGGAAGCGGGGCGCTCCACGACTTCGCCGGCGGCGATCTGATTGGCAACGGTTTCGGAGAGTACGTGGATTTTACCCATGGGTGAGCGAATCGGCGGTCGGTAGCTATTGGCCAGTTTCGCAGATGGAAGGAAAAAAACAAAGGCGCGGATCGGCGCTTCGAAGCGAGCGGCTAAAGCCGCAGTCCTAATCGGCCCGCCCGCGACAAGACTGCAGTCGTGCCGTCCCCGGTCCACTGCCCTAGGGCAATCCTGCTCCTCACGTTTGGTTTGGCTCGGGCGCGAGATGTTCGCCTGGACTCCAAGTCAAAACCAAAGTTAACGGCGGCGAACAGGAGTGTCCGGTCGGCGCGGAAGCGAAAAGCAGATTCCTCACCGGGCTTGACGCCCGATTCGGAATGACAAACATCTGGAGGAAATCGAACCTCAGCGGCTGAAGCCGCAGTCGCAATCGGCTGCCGGCGGCACAACTGAAGTCGTGCCCTCCCCGTCTAGCCGATCTTAAAGCTAGCCGATCTTAGAGCCCGATCTTAGAGCCAGGTTGGGCGGACGGCTTCGTCCGCCCAACAACGGAAAATTCAGTTCATGTGCCCGCCCGCGCGAATTGCTTATTGCACGGTCAGGGTGAAGGTTGTAGTCGCCTTAATCGAGCTTGATCCGTCTTGTGCGGTGATGGTGATGGTGTAATTTCCAGCCGGAGTTCCCGGGTTGGTCGTGGTCGTGCTGCCGCTGTTGCCGCCGCACGATCCCAGCCAAAGCGTGGAGAAGCCCAGCACCATAATCAGACCGAGCAGGCGCATGCCGCGCAAGGAGCGCTTGCGCGAGCCCAGCGTGAATACGATCCCAAATATTCCGGGCAGCAGCGCGGCATAGAAGATCCCCGCGCCGCGATGCAAGGGCCGCCGCAACTGGCTGGTGTTCGGAGCTGTGGTTGTGATGGTAAAGCTGACTGGGTTCGTGGTGGTCGGCCCATTCGGCGGGATGCATACGGCCTCGGGCGCCGGCGGATTCGTACAAGTGTAGGTGACCGGATCTTTGAATCCGTTCACCGCGGTCAGAACGATCATCGCACTCACGTTCTGCCCCGCAGTCACCTGATAGGTGCCGGTCTGAGGCTTAAGCGTAAAACTCTGGGTGGTCGCCGTCACTACCAGGTTCACAGTGGTGGACTCCGAAACGTTTCCTGACGTGGCCGTGACTGTCACCGTTGTACCCGTTGTCGGCGCCGTGGTCGCCAGCGTAGTAATCGTCAACGTAGTCGGAGTGCTGCCCGTCACCTGCGTCGGACTGAAACTGCAACTCGCGCCCGTGGGCAGGCCCGAGCAACTGAACGTGTAGGTCGCAGTTTGCGCGGCAGTATTCTGCGGAGTGACGGCAATCGTGCTGGTGGCGTTGTTGCCGGCCGAGATGCTGGCCGGGTTGAGCGCCGTGGCCGTGGTCGCGAAAGAGACTTCGCTGGCCGTCCACGCCAAGAAGAAGGCGTTCATGTCGATTGAGCCAAGGCCAGTGACCTGGTCATAGCCCGTGCCTGCGGTGAAGCCAAACGTGCCACCCGACGGACACTGCAACGCGGTTGGTTCAAATGTGGGGTCACCGACTGTGCAGGGCTCGACATTGTTCGAAGTATCGCCGGTCCCGGTGGTACTGGTGCCGGCGAGGATGTCGTGAAAGACAGACGGACTTTCCTGATAGATGACGGTGTAGAGGTAATTGTTGATGGGGCCGACCGTGGTATTCAGATACTGGTTCAGAAGCACCGCCATTCCGGCCGCTACAGGTGTGGAGGCGGAGGTGCCGCCGAAGGCGGAGGGCGGGTTGAGCGTCAGGGCCGCGTTGATGCCGCCGGCGCAGGTGCTGGCGGTTGAAGTGCTTCCCTGCACCACTTCCTCCTGGGGCGTGCACACGATGTAGGCATCGTTCGCATTCGATGCGGAGAACGAAATATCGGGCACGTCGCGCACGCTGTCTTGGGGCGTGATGCCGACCTGCCACGTGGGCTTGGGAAAGCCACCCGCAGTGGGAGCATCGCAAACCTGGAACTCGTAGCCGCCCACGTTAACTGTATTATTGGCGACGCCGTTGGCGCAGTTACTCGCGCCTCCGCCGGAGGCATCGAACGACCCCCCGTTGGCCACGCTAAGGGTCGTGTCGTTCCAGGCAAGCTCAGGGATATAACCTGTCGCCGAACCGCCGTAGGTGCCGTTGGTCGCGTTCCAATAGGATCCGGAGCCCTCATTGAATTCGGTTCCGCCGACGGCGGTCACCTCCGGGCTGCTGGCGGGGTAACTCACTGAAGGTCCTAAGACCGCGGGGTAGGAACCGTCGTCGCCGTCGCACTCGGCGGCGCCGTTATCGCCCGAAGCGGCAAAGAATGCGATGCCTTCCGACGATGCTTTCTGATACACGAGTTCTGTGGCCGCGATGGTTGGGGCTGTGTCGAAGGCCTCGCACAAGCCGTAGCTGTAACTGATGACGGGGGCCAGCGTGTTGTCGATCGCCCAGCTGGCGCTGTCATCCACGCCGTTGGACGAAGTGACAAAGATGATCTGCGCGTTGCGTGCTACGGAACCGAGCCACTCGATGTCAAGGTCGGACTCGCCCAGATCGCCAGCGCTCACGCCAGGATCATTTCCAGTGCCGGAAACTACCATCTGAAAATTGGACGCGGAGCAGGCCGTGATCAGACCGGAAGAATCCAAGGTGCATCCGTTGATGCTCGACAGCCCGAAGGCGTTGCGGAAGTCGTTCAGATCGGCCAGGTAGACGTCGGTTTGGGCCGCGATCACGACCTTCTGCCCGGTGCCATCGATTGCCGGCGACGCCTGGTAGAGCGGGTTGATGTCGTAAATCGTGGCAAGGTCTCCGGGGGCGAGAAAGTGTTCAGTGCCTGATATCGTGTATTCGGGATGCTTTCGATACATCGGGTGCGGCAGGAAGTCGTGCAGGCCGCGGAAGCCTCCGACAATGCCGCTTAGCGCGGCGGGAATCATGGGCGCTTTCACGTTGGCGAAGTGCATCTTGCCATTCACGTTGAAGTAGTGGGTATCGGTCTTAAAAACGCTGTCCACCAGCCCGGCTTCGCCGTCGAAGGAAAGAAAATCGTGCCCGCGTGCGACGTAGGTCACTTTGAAACCTGCTGACTGAAGCCACGCCGTAATCTTTCCGAGATCGTCGTGGCTCAGGCCGAAGCGCGCGCCGTATTGTTCGGGAGTGAGCCACCTGCGGAATTCGGTGGAAGACGGGTTCTGCTGGTCGGCGATCAGCTTGCGCAGGTCGCGCTGCTGCGCGGCGGTCGGCATCAGCAGCATGGTGACGTGCATCGCGCGCGAAGGCTCGACCGGACCCTGATCAAACTCCGCCCGCGCCATCGGCGTAACGTGGCCCTTCAGCTGGACCAGGGCATGGGGATCAATATTTCCAGTGATGCGGTTTGTCGTGGCTGCGAAACTGGAACCGCAAAGAAGGCTGACTACGCCGAACGCGGGCAGAAGGAACTTCACAATTCGCATAGAGACTCCGGGCAGAACGGTGTATGTGCGTCTTCTAAGCTTACAACGCCTTGTCTCCTGTTCGATCAGCAAGTTGTAAGGAAGGTTGTACGGTAGATAGAAAGTTAACAAGAGAAGGGTAAAAGAGCGGCAGTTCCGAGGTAGGACGCGGTAACTGGCGGCCGAATCCGGCAGATAGAGGGGTCAGAACAGGCGTGACTGCCTGACAAAACTAGACGAAAAACGGAGTCCGCGGCCGATTCCCGTATACTGCCCCCGGCTGAATTCTTTCCCGCATGCCGCCGCCCGACGCCGGAAAATCCCGCCTCGCCTATATCGACTGGATGCGCGGGCTGGCCTGTGTGCTGATGTTTCAGACTCACTGTTACGACTCCTGGCTCAGCCCGCAGGCCCGGCAGAGCCGGTTCTTTATGTATTCGCAACTGGGTGGAACGTTTCCGGCGCCGCTGTTTCTGTTTCTGGCCGGAATCTCGTTCGCGCTGGTGACGGAGAAGTTGCGACAGAAAAATTTTGTGCCAAGGCAGATCGCAAAGACAACGATTCGGCGGGGCGCCGAGATTTTCGGATTCGGTCTTCTGTTTCGCCTGCAGGAATATGTGGTTTCATGGGGATGGGCGCCGAGGAGCGATCTGTTTCGCGTGGATATTTTGAACACGATCGGCGTCTCGATGATGCTGATGGGGGTCGTGTGCTGGATCGTGCTGGCAGTGCAACGAGGGAAAGGCAAGCAGAATAGAGGGAATATGTGGGGACAGCCGCCCTCGGCTGTCCAGCCGGGCGAAGCCCGGCAGCGAATTTTCTTTGACGGCACAGGATCTCTGATCCTAACCGCCGCCGGCACGGCCGTACTGATCTCTCTGCTCACCCCACCGCTCTGGACAACGTGGCGCCCGCGCTGGCTGCCCTGGCCGCTTGAGTCTTATGTCAACGGAGTGCATAACCTGGGCACGCCGCAGGCGTGGCTGTTTCCGATCTTCCCCTGGGCGGCGTTCGCCTTCGCCGGCCTCGCCGTGGGGTTCATTCTGCTAAGCGAATGGTGCCGCGCGGCCGAGGTCACGGCTTTCTTTTCTCTGGGCGCGTGCGGCGTAGGGATGGTTGAACTCTCGCGCTGGCTCGACGCGCGCCCGCAGCAACTCTATTCGACTTACGATTACTGGCACACCAGCCCGAATTTTTTTCTGATCCGCGTCGGGATGCTGCTGATGATTCTGACCGCGAGCTACGCGTGGTGCCGCTGGGTGATCGGAAGACGTGTTGTAGGAAGATGGCCGGTCGGGGGCTGGGGTGTCGGAGAATGGATTGTCGGAAAATGGCCGGTTGCAAAACGAGGCGCGGGGCAGTTGGGATTCAGTCCTCTGATTCAGTTAGGGCAGGCTTCTTTGCTGGTGTATTGGGTGCACATCGAGTTCGTGTACGGCAGAGTGTCGATCTTGCCGAAGCACGCGCAGGGAATTGGAGGCGCGTCTCTCGGATTGCTGACGATTTTCCTGGCCATACTGGCATTGGCGTACATCCGCACGCACACGAAGGGATGGATGAAGGGCCGCGGAGCGGGAGTGATGCCGGGGATTCGGCGCACGCCAGTGCGGACCATCCAGCCACCGTTATGTCAATGAGTATTATGGACCGTTATCGACAGTCTTTCCTGGAACTGGCGTATGATTCTGACGTTTGTTCCTCGTGAGCACGCTCACATGTTCGCTATCGCATTCTCTGCAATGGTGATATTGGCCCTCCTCAGCATTGTCATCCATTGGACCATGAGAATCCGCTTGATAAGGCTCGACTCAACTAGGGGCAGGATTGAATGGCTGGGCCTCCGCGGCGGCGATGACGTGCTAGACACTTACGAGGCTCTGTTCCCTCGGAGCGTGTTGCCACGTTTTTGCCGTCTCGTTTTCTGGGCAGCAGTCGTATTTGCCGCCGTTGGACTGTGCGCCGTTGTGGTTTTGAAGGTATTGGGCCGTAGCTGACGAAAAGTCGCGATTCCACTCATCGGCTCGCCACGAACTCCACCACCTCGCGCTCGGCCCAGTGGCCGTCATCTTCCTGGCCGTTTCGATTGCCGCTGCGCTCGCCCAGATTTCGCTCGGCCAAATTACGCTCCCCCAGAAACGCGCAGTGGCCGCCGTCTGCGGTTTCGATGTAGGTGATGTTTGGATTCGAGGCGATGCGGGCGCGCGTCTCGGGGCGCACTCGGATAAAGGGATCATTGGCGGCGTGAATAATCAGCGCGGGCACCGCGATGCGATCGACCACGTTGGCCGCGGCGGCTCGGTCATAATAATCCACGGCTCCGGTGAAGCCGCAATAGTGCGCGGTGATACGGTCGTCGAACTCGCGCAGGCTCGAAACGCCGCGCAGGCGGGCGGGATCGAAAGTTTCGGGAAAAAGCTTCGCCTTCTGCCGCAGGCGCCGGAACAACTGCATGAGGAAGTAATATTCGTAGATTCGATTCGATGGCGTGTGCAGCGCATCGGCTGAGGCAGCCAGGTCCATCGCCGGACACACCGCCGCTACGCTGCGAAACTCCGCGGGGCCTGCGCTGCCCCACTCGCCCGCCAGCTTGAGCACCAGGTTTCCGCCCATGGAGAAGCCGATCAGGGCGAAGCGCGAAACCTGGTCGTGATCGACCACGTGATGCGCCACGGCCGCGACATCTCCCGACAGGCCCGAGTTGTAAAGCGTGGGGGCGACGTGGTCCATGCCGCCGCAGTTGCGCTGGTTCATGAGCACGACGTTCAGGCCCGCGGCGAGGCCGTTGCGCGCGATGCCCAGCATGTATTGCGAATCAGACGAGCCCTCCAGGCCGTGAACCACAATCACGGCCAGCGCCGTGCGGCGGGCTTCAGCACGCTGCTGCCAGTAGCACCAGCAGCGCACCTTAACGCCCGGCGCAACTTCGACCAACCGCTCTT
Organism: uncultured Acidobacteriaceae bacterium; assembly: GCA_963739125.1. Lineage (GTDB taxonomy): Bacteria > Acidobacteriota > Terriglobia > Terriglobales > Acidobacteriaceae > Sulfotelmatobacter. Next base: position 1,365,710 of record CAVTZD010000001.1, read on the forward strand.
CGGCGGGTGGCAGATGGATGTTTCGCTGCAGCAGAAAGCTGGCGATCGTCTGCACATGCCCACCGCGCAGCCAGCGCCGCGGACGAAACGGCGTCTTTGGCGTCCAGACGCTGCGATCTTGCCCACTGACGAAATCAGGGATTTGCGAACTGGCCACAAATTGATTCTAATAGAGACTGGAGACGGAGCCGCCCATGCCCATATTCGAATACATCTGCAAAGAATGCGACCACCGTTTTGAAGCGCTCGTTTACGGCAAAGAAAAAGCCGAGTGCCCCAAGTGCCACGCCACGAAGCTCGCGCCCCAGCTTTCGGTGTTCGCGGTGGCGGCGAAGGCTTCGTCGTCGTCCGTGTCAGCATCTCCATCGGGAGCGTGCGGGTCATGCGGCGATCCCCGCGGTCCCGGCGCGTGTTCGCTCGGCGACCTGAACTAGGCTCACCAACCGAGCCAGGGCTCTGATGACTCGCTTCAGCCTTGTTCAAACTTTCGGTACTTCGGTGCAGTGACCGCCGTTACCTGTGTTTCAGCCTGTCTGCCCTCTACCATTCGTCAGATCACCGCGAGGCATTGGGCCCATGGACCGGCGCAGGCAGCAGCGCGTTTTCGTCGAGCTTCCCGTACAAATCTGGGGTATGGACGCGAACTCGCGTCCGTTTACGCAGAGCGCCAGCCTGCGGACCATCAGCGGGCGTGGCGCGACCTTGCAAGGCGTCGACGTGCAACTGAAGGCCGGCGACGTGGTCGATCTTCAGTATGCGGGCGCAAAGGCGCAATTCCGCGTCGTGTGGCTGGGGAAGTTTGGAACCGAAATGCAAGGCGAGGTCGGCGTGGAGAGCGTTTCCGGCGGCGTGCAACTGTGGGATGTCGATCCCGTCCACTGCGCGGCGGCGGCAGGGCAAGGGTAAGCCGAGACCGGCCGCAGCGCACGACGATCCCACACTACGACCCGTGGGAACCGCAAATCTCGACCAGGAATGTTGCGGGGAGGGTGGGGAAGGCTGAAACCCGCGCCAGTCGGGTCATTTCGAGTATCAGCCCTGATCGGTTCCGGCGCAACAACAAATCGACGGCGCATCGATTTATTCACGGCCAACTGCACTCCATTTCACTTTCCCTGCATTCAGCGCACCCAAAAGTTGCAATTCCTGGCATCTGGTTCCGCGACCTGATGTGACTTTGACGAGCGCGCCCGTCTTGATGACGCCCCGCGCCGTTCGCAGAGCCCTCTGAAACAGCGCTGCTCACGGCTGATACACTCGCTGGCATGCGGGTCAAGATTCTGGGTTCGGCAGCGGGTGGCGGATTTCCCCAGTGGAATTGCGCCTGCCCAAATTGTCGCATGCTGCGCGCCGGAACCTTCCACGGCAAGGCTCGGACCCAGGCTCAGGTCGCCATCCGCGCTGACAGTGCTGACGATTCTCGCGGCGTCGACGACGAGTGGTTCCTGCTCGGAGCCTCGCCTGATCTGCGCGCGCAAATCGAAGCCACGCCGGAACTTCATCCGCGCCAGCGGTCTGATGGCGACGGCCCGCGCCAGTCGCCGATCGCGGGAGCAGTTCTGCTCAACGCCGACGTCGACCACACGCTCGGCCTGCTGCTGCTGCGTGAATTGCAGCCATTACAGGTGTACGCCGCCGATTCCGTCCGCCGCATTCTGACCGCAGACAATTCCATGTTCGCAATGCTCGAGCGCATTCCCGGGCAGGTGAAGTGGACGAGCTTCGCTCCGGGAACGACGTTCACACTCGAAAATTCCTGGGGAAAAGATTCGGGGCTGCGTTGCCGCGGACTCCCGCTGGGCGAGCACTATCCGGCGTACGTTTCGACGCAGCGTAGATCGGAGTTCAAACCGGGCGAAGCGTCGTTAGGGCTGATCGTTCAATCTTCCTCGGGCAAGCGCTTGGCGTATGTGCCGGCAGTTCCGCAGATTGATGGCGCATTGCTCAAGGAACTCGACCTCGCCGACATACTGCTGTTCGATGGAACCTTCTGGAGCGACGATGAACTGATCCACATTCAAGGCTCGGGCCAGACCGCGCGGCAAATGGGACATGTTCCGGTCTCTTCGGAAAACGGCAGTCTGCGCCAGTTGGCGGGGCTCCAGCGTCCACGTAAAATCTATGTACACATCAACAACACGAATCCCATGCTGAACGAGAGCGATTCCGAATATCGCCAGGTCCGCGAGGCCGGCTGGGAAATCGCGGAGGATGGATGGCAGTTCGATCTGTAGAAGCGGAGACGACCGGCGCGGCGCTGCTCACGCCCGACGAGTTGCGCGCCCAATTGCGAGCCGTGGGCGAGGAGCGTTATCACCACAAGCATCCTTTCCACCGGATGATGCACGAAGGCCAGCTCAGCCGCGGGCAGCTCCAGGCGTGGGCTCTGAACCGCTACTACTACCAGAGCATGATCCCGATCAAGGATGCGGTCATCCTCTCGCGCGGGCCTGATCCGGCGTTTCGCCGCGCGTGGCGCAAACGCATCGTCGATCATGACGGCGACGGGACCAGCGACGGCGGTATCAAGCGCTGGCTCAAGCTGGCCGAAGCGACCGGACTGAGCGCGGAGCAGGTGAAAACAGGCGCGGGCATTCTTCCGGCGACCCGCTTCGCGGTGAATGAATATCTCAACATCGTGCGCAACCGCAGCCTGCTCGAGGCGGTCGCGTCGTCGCTGACGGAACTTTTCTCGCGCGATCTGATTTCGCTGCGCATGGAGAAGCTCCGCGAGCATTATCCGTGGCTTTCCGGAGGACTGGATTATTTCGAAGCGCGGCTGACGCAGGCTCCGGAGGATGCAGCGTTCGCCATCAATTATGTCTGCGTGAATGCGTTGACCCGGGCCGAGCAGGAACTCGCCATCGAAGCCCTGCGCGACAAGTGCGACATTCTCTGGGCACAGCTGGACGCGCTTTATTTTGCCTACGTTCAGCCCGGTTGGCCGCCGCCGGGCGCATTTCGCATGATGGAAGGAGCCTGAGCATGGCGCCTCCATCCGATGCAAGCCAGCCGCGTTTAGCCGCGGGCTGCCGCTGGGGCGGCACCGAAGAAGCGCGCGTAATCCTTTTTCCCGAGGGCGCCATCAAGTTGCAGGGCACGGGGCTGCAGGTGCTCGAGCGCTGTGACGGCCAGCGGACGTTCGGCGAAATCATCGGTGAATTGCAGAAGCAGTTTGCCGAAGCCGATCCGGAAAAGATTCGCGCCGACATCAGCATTTTTCTGGAGCAGTTGCAGAAGAAACGAATTATTGACTATTAGAGTGCCCTGGCAAGAGAAGTACTATCGACTTTAGCTGATGGCCGCGATTCAGAAGGAGGCTAGAAATATGCGATTCGACGTAGCCGGGCCCTTTGATCTCACCCGGCATGGAAAGAAAAAGATGATAACTGAGCAATCGATGGCAGATCTAAAGCCTCACCTCGAGCGTTGGGAAGATGGCCTCTCCAGGGCATGCGGCTGCTACGTTTTTGCTATCCATGCGGGGCAAGGATACACGCCCTACTACGTCGGTCAGGCGTGTAGGCAGTCGATTTTTCGTGAAGCCTTGAATCCATCAAATAGAGAGAAATACAACAAGGCTTGCTCCGATAGCCACGGGACGCCCATTCTATTCTTTCTCCCAATGCGGTCGCCGAACGGGCGCTATAGAAGCAAGGGTGGAGGGGGACTGGCCATTGACTTTCTGGAGCGATGGCTCATAGCCGCAGCGATTAACAAGAATCCGAACCTTATCAACAACAAAGCAACTAAGGTTCTTCGGAAAATCAGCGTTGCCGGCATTCTTAACCCGAAAAAGGGGAAGCCTTCGGTCGCATCACAACGCCTGGTTAAAACCCTCTGGCCGAGCCGTGCGAAGATGCGCGATTGAGCCGCACCACGTCCGGACCCCATGACATCCAATCCGCTTGCCCTGATCGCCGAGGTGACGCACCGCTGCCCCCTGCACTGTGTCTATTGCTCGAATCCGATGCAACTGGCGGCGACGCAGTTTGAACTTTCGACCGCGGAGTGGACGAGCGTCTTCCGGCAATCGGGCAAACTTGGCATGCTGCACGCGCACTTCACCGGCGGAGAACCGCTGGCACGCGCTGACTTGACCGAACTGATTGCAGCGGCGCGGGCCGCGGGACTCTATACCAACCTCATCACGTCGGGAATCGGACTCAACGAATCCCGGTTGCAGGACTTGGTTGCCGCCGGGCTCGATCACATCCAGATCAGCTTTCAGGATTCACGCGAGGGACCTGCCAACTGGATTGCGGGGGCGAAAGCGCACGCGCACAAGATTGAACTGGCACACGCGATTCACCGCATCGGCGAAAAAATGATTGACGACGGGAAAACGGGCGAGAAAACGACTGTCCAGAAAAAGCTCGCCTTCACAGTAAACCTTGTCGTGCACCGGCAGAATCTCGATCATCTCGAAGAGATGATTACTTTCATTGAGCAACTGAATCCCGAGCGGGTCGAGATTGCGCACGCACAGTATTACGGTTGGGCGCTCGCCAACCGCGCTGCTCTTATGCCGACGCGCGAGCAACTGAAGAAGGCGGTCGAGGTCGTCGCTGAGGCGGAACGCCGGCTGGCCGGGAGAATGCGCATCGATTCCGTCGTACCGGACTATTACGCGAAATATCCCAAGGCCTGCATGGGAGGTTGGGGACGACGATTGATGCTGATCAATCCCGAGGGCAAAGTGCTTCCCTGCCACGCGGCGGAAGTGCTGCCCGGCCTGTCATTTGAGAACGTGCGGGAAAGATCGCTGGAGTGGATCTGGCAGGAGTCACCATCGTTCCAACGATTCCGCGGCGAAGACTGGATGCCGGAGCCATGCCGCAGTTGCGAACGCAGAGCCGAAGATTTCGGGGGATGCCGCTGCCAGGCGTTCCTGCTGGCGGGGGACGCGGCGATGACCGATCCGGCTTGCTCGCTGGCGCCGTCGCATTCGATCGTCGAAGCGGCAGTGCGCGAAGCCAATTCCGATGCGGCTATTGCGCAGGCCACGCCCGCGTCGTCGTTCGTGCAATTGCAAGAGCAGAATACGCAGCTGTGGAGTTACCGCACGAATCCTGAATGACAATGATCAGGTCCGAAGCACACGCTTCACCAGCGGACTCCTATTGTGATTGGGCGATAATCGGTCGTGATCCCGCCGTGAGTACCGTGCACAAACCGAAACTCGCCATAGAGCTCGATCTTCGGGCGAATCTTGCGCGCTACGCCCACGCCGGCGTTATAGCCAAACTCGTTCTGGCTGGCGGAAAGGACTTTGTTGTCCACCGGCAGGCTCCCCGCGAAACACACACCCCACCAGGTCCAGAACCCGTTGCAGGCCGATCCGGCGAGTACTCCTGAAGAATCCAACTTGCCGCCCCGATGAATGTAGTTGGGGCCGAAAACCACGTATGCGCGCCATTCGTTGTTCACCGGAAGAGTGATGATGGGATCGAACATCAGGGTAAGGGCATAACTCGATGCGCCCGGAGCCTGCGCCAGTTCCAGCGCGGAGTTGCGCAGGGGCAGGTCGGCCCACTGGGCATCGACGCGAAATCCGAAATACTTGCTGGTGTTATGCGCGAAGCCCACGTCTGCCACCCCGCTTCCACTGCGGGCGTAGGTCCGGGTGGTGCCACTGTCAAGACCGACTCCGCCGCCCACGTTGAACTCCCAGTTGTTGTATTCGTGAGGCTTGGGCTTACGCGCGCTCTCCGTCTCTTCCGGAGAAGCTTCCTGGCTGCCGGACTGATCGGCGGGCGGCTGTTGAGATTGTGGCTGCTGAGTCTGGGGCTGCTGAGTCTGAAACTGCTGCGTAGTCTGCTGAGCCCAGACCGCGGTAGCCGCGAGAACCGTTGCTGAGAATAGAATTGCTGAAACGGCCCTGCATGCGGCCACCTTCGCGAACTTTCGAATCATTCATTCTCCTCCTGCTGCCAGGCGTGGTGGCGGACCGTAGCGCTCGGCCCTACCTCGGCCCTTCCCTCCGCAACGAGAGGCGCTTTTTCGAAAAGAACGTATCCGCAATGCTCCCGCCGGGATTGCACTCGCAGCAGGCAGGCACCATATTACCAACTTTGATGCCGGTTCCGCCTGCGCCGTCGCCCGCGCGGCGACAGCTCGGCGGTTCACGAAAAGCTCAGGTCGCACGTATGATGGAGAATCTATTTTCTCCGCGAGTTCCAGACATTGCCGAAAACGCCATCCAAGCCGGCTATGAAGGCTTCCACGAAAAAGGGAGACGAACGCGCACGGGCTTGCCATGTGGGGCTCATTGGCTTCGGGACCGTGGGGCGTGCGGTTGCCAAAATCCTCTGCAGCACTGGCGACGGCTCCCTTCGACTCACCTTCATTTGCAACCGGAATGTAGAGAGAAAAAAGCAGGCCTGGGTTCCGAAGGATGTCATCTGGACAGACGACGTGCAAACTGTGCTGGAGTCTGACGTCGAGATCGTCATCGAGCTGATTGGCGGCCTGAATCCGGCGGAGCAGATTGTCCGCCAGGCGCTCGAAGCTGGGAAGTCTGTGGTCACGGCGAATAAGCAGCTCATCGCGCGCCACGGGCCAGACCTCCTGCAGTTGGCGGCGAGCCGCGGATGCCAGCTCGAGTTCGGAGCTTCGGTGGCGGGCGGAGTGCCGGTTCTGCCCGCTCTGCGCACCGGCCTCAGTGGCGACCGGTTGCACGGGATCGCGGGAATTCTGAACGGAACGTGCAACTATATTCTCAGTCGCATCGAGAGCGCCCGGATTCCCTTCAGCGAAGCGCTTGAAGAGGCACAGGCGCGCGGGTATGCGGAGGCCGATGCGTCGGAAGATCTGGATGGCGGCGACGCCCGCGCCAAGCTGGCGATTCTGGTCCTGGCCGGACTGCACACGCAGGTCACGCCTGAATCGATTCGGGCGCGCACCATTCGGGCCATCGATGCGGTTGATTTCGACTACGCCGCCGAACTGGGGTGCACCATCCGGCAGATTTCACGCGCCGATCTCAAGGGACCCACGTTGTTTGCCGACGTGGGGCCGTGCCTGGTGCCAACGGCATCGCCCTTTGGACGCGTGCAGAAAAATCTCAACCTGGTTCTTACCTCGGGCCAATATGGCGGCGACATGGCTTTTCTGGGCGCTGGCGCCGGAGGCGATCCAACGGCGGTAGCCGTGGTTTCCGACCTGAAGTTTGTGGCGCAGAACCTGGCGCGTCGACGGGATGGCGTCGGAGCAGATGCCGCCGCTTACGTTGCCGCGACTCGAACCGAAGCAGAGGGGATCAACACAGCAGTCATCAGCAGCGATTTCGAAACGCCCTGGTATCTGCGCTTCTTCGTGCGCGATCGTCCGGGAATCGTCGCTGGATTAGCCGAGATTCTCGCGGCGCACCGCCTGAACATCGACTCGGTGCTGCAGAAGCCGGGGTGCGACAAGGCGGCGCTGCCGTTCGTCATCACGCTGGAGCCGTGCCGCGATTCGCAGCTTCATCCCGCGCTGGAGAAAATGTCGGGGCTGGATTTTGCCATCCGGCCGTGCCTCTGCCTGCCGATTCTGCGAAGTGAGTGAAAACGGATCCACGGCGGCTACTCAGAAACGCAACGCGCAGAAAAATGCGCCGGCAGTTGACGAAACCAACCGGCGCCTTGCGATACAAGGAGATTAATTCCAGAAGGGATTGCTCAGACCGGCGGGCTTGAGAGCGCTATCAGCCCGGGTTTCGGTGCCCGACTCGTCGGAGATTTTCTCGTCGGTCAGGCGGGACGACGGCGCGATCATTCCCGGTTCCTTTTCGAGCGACTGCGGGTCGTAGGGATATTCTGATTTCATTGGAGACTCCTTCAGCCTTATATGATCTAGCTCTATTGAAGCACCGCGAGGCTTGTGGTGGAGACGCAAAAAAGCGATTGCTGTTATCGAAAAACCAGCATGGAGTCGCGCTGAAGAAGATTTGAGTTTCCACGAATAGGCGGTTGCAGGGGGGAACAGACAGCGTGAATAGTCTCACCGCTTTCGGGCTTTTCGCCGTCACGGCGATGGTGGTCTGTTATGCCTTCGAGAACCGCAGCCGCTGGTTTGTGCTGGGGTTTGCCGTTTCCTGCGTGCTCGGCTCAGTGTATGGGTTCCTTCAGGGCGCGTGGCCCTTCGGACTGGTGGAAGGAATCTGGTCCATCGTGGCAGCTCGTAAATGGTGGATCAGCCGCAGAGTTTCGGCATAGCCCAGTGCTTCGATATATTCTTGTGCGTTCGATTGAATTCTCTTCTGAGCGAAATTCTCTGGAGCGAACGTTTCCGGAGCGCATGTGCAGAACAAAATAATTTCCACGAGGATGCCATCATGAAATACCGCAAGCTGGGCCGCACCGGTTTTGAAGTCAGCGATATGGCGCAAGGATTGTGGGGGATGAGCGGGTGGAGTGGATCCGACGACAAAGAATCACTCTCCGCCATGCAACTGGCCGTCGATCAGGGCTGCAATTGTTTTGATACTGCGTGGGCCTATGGCGAGGGCAAGAGCGATGGACTGCTGGGCGAGATCATGGCCCGCAATTCGGGCAAGCGGTTGTATGCCGCCTCCAAGATTCCTCCGGCGAATGACCGATGGCCCGCCTTGCCTGAATACAAATACCGCGACGTCTTCTCGGCGCAGCATGTTTTCAAGTACGCCGATCTTATCCGCAAACAACTGCGCGTCGACGCCATCGACTTGCTCCAGTTTCATGTGTGGGACGACAGTTGGACTGACGAACCCGAATTCCGCTCGACCGTTGAAAAGCTGAAGAAAGATGGCTGGATTCGTTATTTCGGGCTCAGCCTCAACCGCTGGCAGCCCGAGAACGGAATCAAAGCTCTGCACACTGGGCTGGTGGATGCGGTGCAGGTGATCTACAACATTTTCGATCAGGCCCCGGAGGATGAACTTTTTCCAGTCTGCCAGGAACTCAACATCGGCGTGATCGCCCGCGTTCCTTTCGACGAAGGGAGTCTGGGCGGCAAGATGACGATCAAGACCACCTTCCCCAAGGGCGACTGGCGTGCGGGATATTTTGGTCCCGAGAATCTCGCAAAAACGATCAAACGCGTGGACGAACTGAAAAAAATCGTACCCTCCGGAATGACTCTGCCCGAGATGGCCCTGCGATTTATTCTGTCGCACCCAGCCGTCAGCACAACCATTCCCGGCATGCGCAAGCTGGAACACGTCCGCCAGAACATTGCTGCCAGCGACGCCGGCCCTCTCGACAAAGCTCTTCTCGCGGAGTTGAAGAAACATCGCTGGGATCGCAGGCCAACACCCTGGTCGGATTAGCCCGTAACGTTTCCTATTGTTGATTATCGCGTTCCAAATCGCGCTGGCCTACGACTTCTGGTAGTAATCTGCGCGATCAAGCTACTTTCGACAGATCCATAAATTTATTGTCCGTCGAGGCAAGCTTGCTCAAGGGAACCGTTCTTTTTATTCTGTCCGCCGGTGTTCTGCTGTCTCCACTACAGGCGCAAAATCCACGAGGATCGCTGCGCGGGACGGTACAAGACAGCAGCGGTGCGAGAATTCCGGCGGCCAGCATCGTGGTGGAGGCGGCAGATTCCTCCGTACGCCGCGAGGCGGCCAGCGAAGACCGCGGCGAGTTCCGCATCGACGATCTTCTGCCCGGCCCCTACCGAGTCACCGTGAGTGCGAAGGGCTTCGCGCCGGCAGAGGCAGATGTCTCCGTCATCGTCGCCTCGGTGCGTGAAGTCACAGTGACGCTGAAGCCGGCTTCTTCGTCGGAAACGGTGAGCGTTCAAGGGCAGAGTTCGTCGATCACTACGCAGCCCATCGATCTCGCCAGCGCGGTGCATGGAGGAGTCGTCGGCAGCCGTGACCTCGAATCTCTTCCTCTGCCCGCCCGCAGCTTCGCCAACATCGCGTATCTTGTTCCTGGGACCGAGCCCGTCGAACCTTCCGACCCCACCAAGGCACGCATCACGGCCGTCTCTACGGGCGGAAGCTCGGGATTGAACAACGAACTCTCGGTGGATGGTGCCGACAACTCCGACGACTGGATTGGCGGCTTCCTGCAAAATTTTTCGCCCGACGGCGTGCAGGAATTCGCCGTGCGCACCTCGAATGAAGATGCGGACACAGGTGGAACCACCGCTGGGTCTGTCGTCATCACCACCGAACGCGGGTCGAACGACTGGCACGGCGACGCAGCTTTTTACGAACGCGCCGCAGCGCTCAATGCCCGCTTCCCGATTGAAAATCCCGCGCAGACCTGCACCAACGGAACCTGCGTCAACAATCCCAAGCAGCCGTTCTCGCGGCAGAACTACGTGGGCACAATCGGCGGTCCACTGGCCAAAAATAAAGTGTGGTTCTTTACCTCGTTCGAAAATGTTCACGAAAATGCCAGCATCGCTTACAGCCCGGCCAGCACGGAACAATTCAATGCGCTGTCGCAGTTGGCCGCCGCTGGCCTGATGCCGGGCATTCCTTCCATCGCCGTCCCGGCCAACGTTCCGATTCCCTTCCGCGATTACCTCGGCTCACTGCGCTTTGACTGGGCTGAGTCGTCGAAGTCGCAATGGTTTCTGCGTGCCTCCGAAGACAGCTACGTCACGCACAATGCACTAGTGGAGCAGGGCACGTTGCCCTCTACCGGGCTGACCACCCACAACAACTATTGGAATACGGTCATCAGCAACACGTACACGTTCAGCCCAACCTGGCTCGGCACTCTGGTTCTCGACGCCAGCTTGCTGCACCTTACCCAGACCCGTAACTCCGATCTGGGCTTCGCGCTGGCCTTTCCCTTCAGTTCGACCGCTCTCACAATCTCCGGTTTCGAGACTTTCGGCGACAACCAGTTCGCCACTCCCATAACGCTATTCCCCGATTTGCGGAATCAGGATAAATATCAGCTTCGCTACGATCTGAGTCACGTGGCCGGCGACCACGCCCCCCGGTTCGGAATCAATTTCATTCACGAACCGGTGCTGAGCGGAGCGTTTGCTTCCACCGCTGAACAAATCATTCAATATCCCTCCAACCCCGACTGCTACCTCAATCCACCGGGAGCGGACTGCGGCGGCATCACGAGTGCTTTGCCCTTCTATTACGTGCCGCCCGCCGCGCAGTGCAATCCCGCGCCCAGCCTAGCTTCCGGCGTCGGTTGCACGTTCACCCCGGCCAGCGACGGCAGCTTTTCGCAGAACGTGCAACGGCTCGCGTTCTATGCCGAGGACTCGTGGCGGGTCTCCCATCATATGACCGTCAATTACGGTCTGCGCTACCAGACAACGTTCGGGCTCTTCGATGCTTCAAGCCGGAGCGAAGCCGACAATGCCGCGTTTGTGACGCTGCAGGCGCTGCGGATTCCGATTGTTCCGGGCGTGCCGCACGACTACCGCAAGCAAATCGCGCCTCGCCTCGGCATTGCCTATTCACCCGACGAGAAGACCGTATTCCGGGCCGGTTTCGGCATGTTCTACGACGACCTGGCGCAAAATGGATGGGCCACTGCCTTTCAAGGCGTGAACAACACGAATGCCGTCACGGGGACGTGTGCTCTTACCGGAGGCTCGGGCACTTACGCGCTCTCTGGCCCCGGCTGCCTTACAGGCGGTGCCGGAAGCACCGGCAACCTCATCGGATCCCCTTACAAGACGCCTTACGCGGTTCACGTCACCGGCGGGATGCAGCACGCCTTCAACGAACACTGGCTGTTCAGCGCGGACTACACGCACGAGCAGGGCAATCACGGGTATCGCGCCTTCCCTTATGCCGGCGGCGCGAATCTGTTTTCACCGCTCATCCCGGCATCCGATCCGAACTATGCTGCCGATCAAGCCAACGTCGTGCCCAACGTCAATGTGTTCGAGGCTGATAACCGCTCCAGCTACAACGCGCTGATGCTGCATCTGCAGGGCAACATGCACCGCTTCAACCTGGTTGCGAACTATCAGTTCTCGAAGGCCCAAACCTGGGGATGCCTGCTCGGTGAACTCTTTGACTACGTGGATGGCGTTTGCACACGGCAGAGTGGACCGCAGGCCGGACAGCTCGATGCATTCGGCCCAGGCGACTACGGTCCCTCCGGCGAAGACGTTCGCCATCGCTTTGTCCTGTCCGGCACGCTGCACATTCCCGGCGGTTTCGAACTCAGCAGCATCGCCCAGTTCGAGAGCGCCCGTCCCATCACTATCACCAATGCGGACAACACCGCCCGCATCTGGGTCAACGGGGCGTATACGAGTCTCGACGAGTTCCGCGGCACGCCTTACATGCAGACGGATCTGCGCGTCACTCGTCCCTTCAAGATCGGCGAGCGCTGGCAGATCAACCCGTTCGCCGAATTCTTCAACCTCTTCAACCGCAACAATCCGGGCGCGAACTTCGCCGTCAATGTTGTCCAGCTGCCCATTCCGGCGGCGCAAATGCAGCCCAATCCAGTCACCGGCATCACCAATGTCACCAGCGTTTGTACCGCGGCCGACTGCTCCCAGACCGTTCCCATCACCAGCTTGAAGCAGCTGGAAATACCCGAAGGCGGATTGGGAGACTTTTTCGGTCCGGGCACCACGGTGGGGATTCCGTTTGCGGCGCAATTAGGCGTGCGCGTAAATTTCTGATTTCGTCGCGGGAAAACAGCTGAGCAGAACTTCTATCGCACCGACTTCTATCGCACCAGCCACTCGGTGGCCGTGTGCATGCCGACCAGCAACTGGCTGTAGGTCGTCGCGAGAACCGCTAGCGTAGCCACCGACGCAGCCATTCCATACCAGAAGGAATTGCTTTGATGCGAGCCTTCGCGTTCGTCGCTCCAGGCGACCAGGCGCTCGACGCGGGCATTCATCGCGGCCGCGAAGCTGCGACCATCGTTTCGAGGCTCCGTTGGCGCGTTGCTGCGAACGTCATTACGCACCAGGGCCGCGGTGAGGTCCACGGGAGCTTCGACCGGGCCCAAACGCGATACCTTAATCAGCGCTGCGGCCAGATCGAGAGCCTCACGAGCATTTGAAACTGCCGCGTCGTCGGCCGCCATCTCGGTTGCCTCGAGCCACGCAGCTTCCAGGCCGCCCATTCCCGGAAAGCTCACAAACCGCAGCAGAAGTTTCCGCAGGTTGTCGCGCCTCTCCACATGGGCCATTTCGTGATTCAGCGCCGTCTGCAATTCGCCAGGAGTCAACGCCGATTCTGCCGCACTCGACAACAGCACCCTGGGACGAACAATCCCGGCGGCCGTCATGGGAGGGAAAGAGGCAGAGATCCGCAGCACTGGGACGGCTGCAGTGGCTTGCAACGTCTTGGCATTGGCCGTCCAGGCCGCGATCGCACGCGACGCCCGCCGCAGCCCCATGCCCGCATTCGCCACACCCCAAACTCCCAGGAGAACTCCCAACGTAGCCAGGCCGAGCGGAACCCCGCTCATCGGCTCATTGAGCCTGCGGGGTTCGAGCAGCAGAAACGAAGGCACGGTAAACACCGCCGTGATGAGGGCTGCGCTAATCAGCGGAAACACGCGCATAGCGAAAAGCAGATCCGCGTTACGGCGCGCCGAACGGCATTGCGCGTAGATCCAGACCCGGCGCCAGATGCAGCCCATCGCGAGGGAGAGAACTCCGTAAACCAGCACGAACACCGAGAAAGCAACCGCGATCCCCCGGACGGCAAACATTATTCTTTGTCCTCTTTCTGCCGCGAAACAGGGCGCAGAGCCCGGCGCTTGGCCTCGACCAGGTCGCGCAAGTCATCGAGCAATTGAGCGTCGCGCTCGGTCAGTATCTCGACCAGATAGGAAAGCGGCAGAGTCGCGCCCGGACTGGCGTCCAGAAGCTGCCGGAACGCCTGCCCCGCCACTTCCCGATGCAGCTCTTCGCGGGTAAAGCGTGGCTTATAGCGGAAGGCACGTCCTTCCGCTTCACGGGTAAGCAAGTTTTTCTTGAACAGCCGGTCCAGCGTGGTCATCACCGTGGTGTAAGCCAGGTCGTCATAGCCCTGCTGCATCAACTCGCGCACCGTCGCGGTGCCGCGTTTCCACAACGCTTCGAGCAGGCGCTGCTCCAGCGGGCCGAGTTGGGAAGATGAGGCCCGGAGATGAAAGAGACGGTTCATGCGCGACTGAAAAGGAATCTTATCCTACCCGCTGAGGCCATACTACAAATATCAGGGCATGGCAGAAGCTCAATTTGACGCGACGAGGGACCGCCCATCATGGTGCCCTGTCATCCCGAGGAGAGCGCAAGGCATCCGAGGGACCTTACGAGGCGCATACAGCGGTAAGAGCGCGGCAGGGAATCCCCACGCCGCGTCCATCTCCTCGTTCCCCTCGACGCCGCCGAAACCTTACATATCGTGAGTTACGCGCAGCGGCGCCCAGATGTCTGGCGACCCCGGAGGGAGTCGAACCCCCAACCCTCAGATCCGAAGTCTGATGCTCTATCCAGTTGAGCTACGGGGCCGCACCGCGGATTCAGTTTGTTACGGCGGGCCTTGGACCGCCAGTCTCCAATCTACACCAATTTTTCACCGAACCCGAGCAACCGAGGCGTTGGGTCATGCTGGGAAATTCTAAGTCTTTCGCCACATATTCGCCATTGTGGTGTGCTACTCTTTAGCTGAATATTCAGGTTTTTGCGCGTGAGCATGTATCCGCACTTCGTCGGAGGATTCGTCCTGCCAGCCCTGGCAGCCGTTTGCGCCGGTGCAATTCTGGCGTTCTTCTTTGGGGGCCTAAAATGGTCCTACAAGAGGCACTTGGCTATCACGCTCCCGCTAGTTCTCGCCCCGTTCATTTTGTCATGGGCTGTCATTAAAACGGGCATACCAGAGCGTCGGATGATCGTGGCGGGAACGGTAGTGGACCAGTCCACTAATGATCCAATCGGGCACGCCGTAGTTAGCCTTGCGGACGGCACTGAGGAGTACTCCTCAGAGGGCAATGGAAATTTCATCTTGGACCTCACTGGAAAGGCCAATGAGTCCGAGAAAGTCCGAATTCACGTCACCAAGAATGGCTACACACCAGATGACGAAACTGTCGCGGTGCCCACGTCGGGATTCGTTATACCGCTTCACCATTTATGAAATTCATTGTTCACGCCTTCATTGTCATCGCGCTTGCTAGTACGCAAGCACTCGCGAGTGACGCCCTCGCCTTGTCCGGGGTGGTGACCGACGCGAAGTCGCATGCACCTATCGAGCGGGCACAGGTCAGCGCGGTCGGAGGGCGAGCGATACACGATGAGGTTACGGACGCAAACGGGGTTTTCGTTCTCACGTTCGTCGAAACCGTGAAGCCGGGAGATATCATTCGACTAAGAGTTCTGATGACCGGCTACGAGACATATGACGAGAACGTTGCGGTGCCAGCGGGCGGGAAGCTGCCCAAGCCCATATCGCTTCGCCGAATTCCGGCAAACGGCTCGCGCTGGGCAACCCCGAAGTCTGAAGCGTCCGGACCTAAGGCGAACGGCGACCCTGGAACGTATCCTATTTTTGGCACGGACAACGTTCCCAATGCGGAGAAGACGCGCAGAGTGTTTGTGATCCGGGAGATTCAAATTCAGTACGCCGAAGAGCACCCGGCGAACCGGCAAGACATTTTGGACGATGTAGAAAAAGTCCCTCGCAAATATATCGATGCGCAACTAGAGAAAAGGGGAGAAAAGTGGAGGGTCGGGCCAAAAGCCGACGCTGATTGCCGTAGCAAAGACTTCGTTTTTGAAAACTCATATGCAGGAAAGGTGACCGACAACTCTGGAACCGCGTGCTTATCCAGCAGCACAGTGGGAAAGTTTGCGGGCAACACGTCCCAGCCGCCGTCGCCACCCGTGGTGATCCAAAACTCGCCTGGAAGCGCTGTCTCTGTAAATCAGCAAGGTGGAATAACTGCGGGGACCGTCAACTACGGCCCACCTCCGGCGGACTTCACAATTCGTTCGGTTAGGCTAGTGGACTCTGATATCAGGGGAACGTTTGAGACCCAGATCGAGATCGTGCCGAGCTCGTCGGTCCCATCAGGAACGGAAATTGAACTGGAATTCAGCGCTCCAGTAATTTCCGTGCGGTTCGACATCACTGACGCAGATGCAGAGCTAGCGGTTGCCTCAACATGGAGGGGAAAATATGCCACAGTCGGCGTGCCTTCTCCTGGAATAACCCCTACCCATACCGGAACAATAACGGCATACAGCTCGGTTCCGCTGGTTTTGATTGGCACCCCGCGGATAAAGCACTGACCGGCGTCGACCGGACAACTGGAGGCTGCCTGAGCTTGTCGAGGGGGCTGGCTGTCCCCACAAAGTCTTTACTGCAAAAAATTTGGGGTGGGAAACGGGAATCGAACCCGCAACCGTCGGAGCCACAGTCCGGTGCTCTGCCAGTTGAGCTATTCCCACCGCAAGCATCCGATTATAGCAACTGCGGTTGCGAGTTGTCAGAGGCGGCGCCGGCGGAATCGGCCAAGCAAAGGAGGCAGTTATTTCGGGCTGATTTCGAGCCAGGCATCCAGCGGCGGAAAACAGCGGCTGGGCAGGATCAGCAAACAGGGCAGTTCGTGTCTGCCTGGCATGGGCGAATTTTTTTTTCGAGCGCCGGGACGCCCGCGTCTTGATTCAGTCCCCCGGCGCCTAGTTTGCAGGGGCCTCCAGCGTCTTCACCAGCCAGGGGATGATGACCTGCTTGAAGATCAGCGGATCGGGCCAGACGCCGACCTGCCTTCCGAGATGGCCGCCGCGCGGGTTGATCCACGCGTCTTTGGGCACGTCGCCTTTGCTGAGGAGAAGAAATTCGTCCTCGATCGGAACCTGGGTGTCGAGCACGCCAGCGATCACGAGCATGGGCGCCATCGGCTTGCCCAGCAGTCCCTCGTGCACCAGCGACAACTTGGGCAAATAGTCGGCCATCTCGTCGAGCGTGTGCACGCCGTCGAGAATATTCATGAGCGCGGGCACCTGATCGAAAAGATATTCGCGATTGCCCAGGAGTGAATTCATCAGAAAATCTTTCTGAAAGAACTTGTCGACGGGAGGCGACTGCGCGCTGCAGCCGCGCAGGCGGGCGCGCTCCACGATTGCCATCTTCGTGGCCCAGTACGCGCCCCAACTCACGCCGTGGATAGCGAGGCGGTTCTTGTCGATCTCGGGGCGTGATTGCGTGTAGTCAATGACTTTCGACAGCATGCGGTCGGCCGTTTCGCTGACTTTGATGGGATTCTGCCCGGTGCCCGGGCCGTCGACGGCGAGGAATCCGATGCCGAATGGAAGAATCGCTCCGAAACTTTCGGTCAGATCCTCCTTGCGGCTGTCGAGGCCGTTGATGGCGATGACCAGCGGAACCGGCCCCTGCCGGTTTTTTGGCAGCCGCAGATAGCCGATGATTTCTTTTCCTTCGAACGGGATGTGCACAACTTCGAGCGGTGGATCGTAGAATTTCGCGTGATCGAGAAATGCTTCGATGGCTTTCTCGTACGAGCGCTGCTTGCCCGGAGAGGCGGGGATGGGCCAGCGTCCGAAGGAATAGAGCCGCCAGGCGCGGATGTAATCGGCGTTGGCCTTGGCGGGATCCGTTTTCTCGATCGCCTTCGCCTCGTTGAAATAACGGTCGGCAACGCGCATGAAGCCGGCGGCCCACTCGTCTTTGTCGGCGGTGTGGATGGTTTCGAAGGCTTCTTTCACGTCGGCGGGATCGAGTCCGATCAGCGGATACTGACCAACCTCGGCGCGGCGGATCGCCTCGGTCTTAACCTCGTCGATGGTGCGCTCGCGGCGCTCCTGGCCGAATGCACTCGCAGAAATGATGAAAGAGCCCAACAGCAACAACGCTAGAAAAGGAAATTGAATTCTATTCGTCATGATTTCGTCCCATGTTTGCTGGCTACGACGTGGATGAAAAAGACCGGACGGAAGTGAGCCCGGCCCTGGGCTGCTGCGAGATCCCCACTTCTCGCGCAAAGAGCGCGCGAGAAATGGGATACCCGCGAACTAGAAAACGAACTTCGCGCCGAGCTGGATCGAGCGTGGTCCACCGGATCCCACTGCCGGGTTGGCCGCCGCGATGTCTGGTGTGGCGCAGCCGCAACCGAACGGACGCACCGACGGATCGTTCAAGCCGAACCCGTTTTGGCCGCCATATGGGTTGGCGAAGTTCGGGTGATTGAGAATGTTAAAAAATTCGGCGCGGAACTGGAGGCGCATGCCCTCGCCGAAATGGAAATTCTTTGCCAGCGAAAAATCAAAATTCTTGAAGCCGGTGTCCTGAAACATGTTCCGGCCCATATTTCCGAATTGGCCCAGCGGCGGGGCCATCATCACGGAGTTCCCCGCCATATAGCAGCCAAAGTCGTTTAATGAGGTAGTTTCTGCTCCGGCGGTGCCACCATCCTCCGCCAACGCAGAGGCCACGCATCCCGCTGGAAATGGACTGCCCGGCCCGAAGTAGGGAATTCCAACCCCGCGTCTGGATTTGAAGTCCGCGGGATTGCCCAGGCTTGCACTTCCGGCGCGGTAAAAACTCCAGCGAATCGGACTGTTGGCGGGCGGGCTGACCGGCAACGGTCCAACGCCCGCCGCGTCGGTTCCTTCGTCTATCGGCCCCCAGAACTGCGGGGTTTCCAGGGTCGTGATCGTGTTGAGTTCCCAGCCTTCCAGCGCTTGCCCATACCCCTTACGCCCCGGAATCGCGTATGTGAGCGAAAGTGTCAACCGGTGACGGATGTCGAAATCGCTGTTGGCATACTCGGCGGCTACATCGTGAGCGTTCTGCGGCAGGCCGGAGCCATAGCCGAAATCCCAGTTCGCGCCCACGTCATCGGATGCGTGCGAATAGGTATAGCCCGCGACCATGCTCAAGCCGTGGTAGTTGCGCGCGTTCAGAGTGACTTGCAATCCGTTGTAGTTGGAACGGTAGACGTTCCCCATCTGGAAGATATTGCTGAGGTAATTGAACTTGCCATTAAAAGGCCGCTGGTCCTGATCGCAATTGGGATCGGTGTTACAGAGCGGCGCGTAGTCCGCCCCGACCGGCGGCTGATTAATGTCGCGAATCCCGGTGAGATTGGTCCCACGATTCCCTACGTAGGCGGCCTCTACCGACAAGTTGGCGGTAAACGCGTGCTGCAGGTTCAAAGTCCAGTTCCAAACGTAAGGTGTCGTCAGATTGCGGTCCACGGTCATGATCGGGCAGGAATTCGGGTAGGTGCAATTGATTGAGGTGCCGTACAGCGGTCCAAACTTGGCATCCCAGGTATTGGGGTAGGTCAGAAGATTCTTTATCGTGACGTTACCGGTTGTGATCCCGCCTTTCACGGCAACGTCTCCCGCCGCGTCAATCGGCGCGCCGGTGGGAACGCTGCCCGGACCGAAAGCATTGTTGAAGGCGACGAACGATTGCCAGTTCACTGTCTCGTAGAGCAGCCCGCCGCCGCCGCGCAACACCGTCCGCCCGTTCCCGGCAACATCCCAGGCAAAGCCCGCGCGCGGTCCAAAGTTTCTGTGGTCAGGGTTATAGAGGCTGCTGATGCCGTGGCCTACCTGCACCATGCCAAACTGAGAGTTAGGATCGAAATTTCCCAGCAGATTGTTGGCTTCCTGAGGCACGCTGCTGAATTCATAGCGGACTCCGAAGTTGAGGGTCAGATTCCTCGTGGCCCGCCAGTCGTCCTGGAAAAATAACGAGTAGGCCCAGTTGTGCAGATGCAGTGTCGGATTTCCGACTTCAACCGACGACTTGAGCGGCGCGCCGCCAAAGAAGTCTTCGAGTGGGCTCGAACCGTTAGGAGCAGGATTGCCGCTCACAACGCCGCCCAGGAAACTGACACTACCGCGGGCATTGCCGTACGCCGCATTCGTCACTTTGTTGTAGTGGAGTTCGCCACCGATTTTAAGGGAGTGCTTCCCGGCCGTGTACGCGATGTGATCCACAACCTGCGTGATCGAATCGGGTCCCTGGAATTTCGGCCACTTGAATCCGCCGAGACCGGGAAAGAAATATCCGCCAAAGCCGATGCGGGGCAGGCCGCCAGTAAAGGGCCCGCTTACACCTGTATCCAGACCGTACGTAGAAGCCGCGGTGCCCAGGTCGTCAGGCAGCGTAGGTTGGTACAGGCGGTTGTAGCCGACGCGCGCCTCGTTCACCCAGCGCGCACTGGGAGTCCAGATCCAGTTGCCACCTACTACTTGTGCTCGGGTGTGAATCGTCGAGAGCCACTTCTGCTGCAACTCGGGGAAGTCTTCTACGTTTCCGGAATTGTTTCCAAAAAAGTAGGTTCCGCTGATACTGTTTTGATCGTTCAGCCGGTAGTCGCCTTTGCCGACGAAATTGTTGACATGCACGACGTTGTTAAATCCGTTCGTGATGCCGATGGCCTGGCTGGCGGTCAGGGCGGTATTGATATTTGTCTGATTGTTCGTCGGGAATCCGGAACCGCTGCAGGTGACGGCCCCGCCCGAGAGGGCGCATCCTGAAACCAGCAAGCTTGCCGGACTGACGATGGCTCCAGCCGTTGTTGCCCCCGGTTCAAGAAGATCGGCAATCGCATCGGGAATGCTATCAGCGCAATCGCCCGCAAAACCGAACGAGCAGCTTCCGTTCGGCGCCATGTGCACCATCGAGGGGCTGGTGACGCCTCCATACGAGTTTCCGACGTTGTAGCGCTGGCCTTCATAGGCGCCGAAGAAAAAAGCTTTATCTTTGACGATCGCGCCGCCGATGCTGCCGCCAAACTGCTCCAGGGTTCGAGTCAATTTTGGATTGGGATCGGCATTGAAATAATTGCGCGCGTCCATCACTCCATCGCGGCCGAAGCCAAAGGCAGTACCGTGGAATTTGTTGGTTCCCGACTTAAGGCCCACGTTCACGACCGCTCCCGGCTTCCAGCCGTATTCGGCGGGCGGATTTTGTTGAACGTTGAATTCCTGAATCGCGTCAATGGGCAGAATGGTCGCCGAGTCACCTGCGATTCCAGCGCCGTTCACGATCGCCTGTCCGGAGTAGGGCTCGCTATTGAACAAGCCCTCGATAAAGTAGGAGTTGTCTTCGGCGCGCAGTCCGTTGCTGCTGGTGGTGGAGAATCCTCCGCCCGGATAGCGCATCACTCCGGGGCGCAGTTGCAGCAGATTTTCATAATTGCGGCCGCTGAGCGGAAGATCGTTGATCTCCTGATTGCTGAGCGTGCCCCCCAGAGTCGAGGAAGTGGTGTTTACGAGCGGGACTTCATCTGTGATGGTTACGACTTCAGACACTTGTCCCGGCTGCAGCACAAAATCGGAGCGAACGTCGGTGGCGACTTCAATGGTGACACTGGGTCGCTCGACGGTTTTGAAACCCTTAGCTTCGACGTGGACTTTGTACGTCCCGGGCTGCAGATCGGCAGCAACGTAATCGCCGGAACTGTCGGCGGTGAGGGTGCGCGAGGTCCCGCGCTGAGTATCGGTGACAACGACGGTGGCCCCGGGAACGGCAGCGCCACTCTGGTCGGTCACGGTGCCGAGGATGCGTCCGGCGGTGGACTGCGCCGACAACGGAATCGCGAAAAAAAGCAGGACAGTGGCGAACAGCAACTGCTTGGCAAAGCTGCATGCGTCGCGGGACGCAAAGGGGCTGACCTCGCGGTCGAGCATAAACCCTCCGTGGTTCTGGTCCGACAGCCATACCACTATCGAAGAAACTGTGTCAAGCAAATTCCCTTTTCTCGCTCCTGGGTGCGAGAGGGTCAAACCTCCCTTCGGCCGAATGGTTTCGTTCCCAGAATAAGTTGAAACTACCGATAGAGATGGCGGTAAATGAAAGCTCTTAATCGCCCGGGACGGCTATGAGAACCCGCGAATGACGCAAAGAAAAACCATTTTGCACTCAAACGTGATCACACCATTTTGGCCGATGGTTGCGCTATCTGGGGGAATTGTAGTAGGCTGTCGTGGTCATACCACTAGACCAATAAACCAGCCCTCGATGACTGCTCCCCAAGAAACGCGCCAACTGGCCCACGAGATGCGGTATAGTAGCTGGACCAGAGCCGGCTGCTCGGCCGGCTTCGCGCCATCGAGTGTAGGGGGCGGTACAGTGTACAAGTTGGTTCGTACATCGCGGCTGTACGAGCAGATCGTCCAGCAGATTGAACAATCCATCGTGAAGGGCGCTTTGAAGCCAGGGGATCAGTTGCCGGCGGAGCGCGATCTGGCTTTACGCTTTGGGGTGAGCCGCACCGCGGTGCGCGAAGCGGTCAAGGCGTTGCGCGAAAAAGGACTGGTGGAAGCGTACTCGGGCCGCGGCACGTTCATCACCGACGGCACCACGCAGGCGGTGCGCCAGTCGCTCGATCTGATGGTGAAGATCGGGCAAGTGGAAGGCTCGACGCAACTCGCCGAAGTTCGCGCGATTCTGGAACCGGGGATCGCGGCGCTCGCCGCAACGCGCATTCAGGAATCCGAACTAGCAACCATGCGGGAAGCGGTTGCGGTGATGGACCGCGCCGAACAAGATCCGGACGCCTACATCGAAGCCGACCTGGATTTTCATCTGGCCCTGGCCGAGGGTGCGGGGAATCCAATCATTCTTTCGCTGCTGGATTCGATTGTCGGCATGTTGCGCGAACAGCGGCTGCGCATCTTCCGGGTTCCCGGTGGCCCGCAGCGTGGCCAGATTCACCACAAGCAGATCCTGGACGCGATTGAACGCCACGATGCTCAGGACGCGCGAAAAGCGATGACTGCGCACCTGGAGCAGGTACGCGAAGACAGCCAGTCTCCGCCATCTACTCGTCAGTCGGGCAAATACAGCACGCAGTAAACGTCGCACGGCAGACGTCACACGGCCGATACGCACGGAAGGCGTCGCACGCAGGAAAGAGAAACAGCCGGAGGCAGGAGCGGATGGCGAAAGTTGGATTCATCGGTCTGGGTGTAATGGGCAGCCAGATGGTGCAGCGCTTGCTGAGCAAGGGGCACTCGGTAACGGGCTACAACCGCACCCGGGCAAAAGCACAGTGGCTCATCGATAAAGGCATGGTGTGGGCCGATTCTCCCAGTGCCGTAGCCAGCGCGGCGGAGTTCACATTCGCGATGGTCACCAATGCGAATGCGATCCGCGCGATTGCCGACGGGCCAGACGGTTTGCTGGCCGGGATGACCGCGGGCAAGATTTTTATCGACATGAGCACGGTGAGCCCGGCGGTGAGCCGCGCACTGGCGGCGGAAGTCCGCGCGCGCGGCGCTGACATGGTGGATTCGCCGGTATCAGGCAGCGTGATCACGCTGCAGGAAGGCAAGCTGTCAGTGATGGTCGGCGGACGAAAAGAAACGTTCGACAAGATCAAGCCGCTGCTGCTCGAGATCGGTCCGAAAGTGACGCACGTAGGTGACAACGGTCTCGCGTTGTCGATGAAGATCGCGACCAATCTGAGTCTTGCGGTACAGATGCTGGCATTTTCCGAAGGCGTGCTGCTGGCGGAAAAAAGCGGTATTGCCCGCGACGTTGCTGTCGATGTGCTGGTGAACAGCGCCATCGCCTCTCCCATGATCAAGTATCGCGGGCCGTTCGTGCTGCAACAGCCGGCAGAAGCCTGGTTCGACGTGAACATGATGCAGAAAGACATGGTGCTGGCTACGGAGTTAGGCCGGCAACTCAATGTGCCGTTACCCACTACCGCGGTCAGCAACGAATTTCTCACCGCGGCACGCGGCATGGGCTGGGCGAAGTATGACTTTGCCTGCATGTTCGACGTGCTGGCCGCCATGGCAGGCGTGACGACCCCGGTGACTGCCGGAGGAAAGAAGTGACGACGGCTGCGTCCAATTCAGAGACCGGGCACGAAGCCGTCACGGCAAGAGACAAGTGGCTGCACGCGTACCGCCAGATGGTGAGGATCCGCCTGTTCGAAGAGCAGGTGAATGAACTCTATACCCGCGCGCTCATGCCTGGACTGGCGCATCTCTACAGCGGCGAAGAGGCGGTCGCGGTTGGCATCTGCGAAGCGCTGCGCGTCGACGATTACATTACCAGCACGCATCGCGGTCACGGACATTGCCTGGCAAAAGGCGCATATCCGGATCGAATGTTCGCCGAGTTACTGGGAAAAGAAGCGGGCTACTGCCGCGGCAAAGGCGGATCGATGCACATTGCCGATCCGGCCACGGGAAACCTGGGCGCAAACGCGATTGTGGGCGGCAGCGTCGGCATCGCTACCGGCGCAGCGTTTGCCGCCAAGCGACTGAACAACGGACGCGTCGCCGTGTGTTTCTTTGGCGAAGGTGCGTTGGGGCAGGGGTCGTTGTATGAAGTCATGAACCTGGCCCAACTCTGGAAGTTGCCCGTGATCTACGTGTGCGAAAACAATCTTTACAACGAGTACACGCGCTACACCGAGACGACAGCCGGGACGATTCTCGGCCGTGCCACGGCGTTCGGCATCGAGGCGGCTTCGGTTGACGGGCAGGAAGTTCGTGCCGTGAACGAAGTTGCGTCTCGCCTGGTGCAGCGGGCGCGAAATGGAGATGGCCCGGCGTTTCTGCAGGCCGACACATACCGCTACAGCGGGCACCACGTCGGCGACATCAACCGCGAATACTATCGCTCAAAGCAAGAGGAAAAATACTGGAAGACCGAACGCGATCCCATCCAGTTGCACGCGAAGTGGCTGTTGAGCCAAGGCTACGCCGACGCGGCATTGCTCGCGCATATCGCCGACGAATCCCGCGCCGAAATGGAAGCGGCGGTGAAGTTCGCCATTGCTGCCCCTTATCCCGGGGTCGAGCAGGTCGAACAGGATGTTTACGCGGGATGAACTGCGGCGCCGTACCCTTTTATGCCCGACCGTGAACTCACATTTGCGCAGGCGGTGCGCGAGGCGCTGGCCGAAGAAATGCGCCGCGATCCGCGGGTCTGCATCTTTGGCGAAGATGTAGCCGAGGCCGGGACGCCGTTCAAAGTGCTCTCAGGCTTGGTAGAAGAATTCGGCGCCCAGCGCGTGCTCGATACTCCAATTTCAGAAGCCGGTTTCACCGGAGTCGGAGTGGGTGCGGCGATGACTGGCTTGCGCCCAGTGGTCGACATCATGTTCGGCGACTTTTTGACCTTGACCATGGATCAAATGGTGAACCAGGCGGCGAAAGCGCATTACATGTCGGGCGGCCACTGGAGCGTTCCCATGGTGATGCGCACAACGCTGGGAGCGACACGGCGCTCGGCGGCGCAGCACTCGCAATCCCTGCACGCCTGGTTCAGTCACGTGCCGGGATTGAAAGTCGTGCTGCCTTCGACTCCCTACGACGCGAAGGGATTGTTGAAGACGGCAATCCGCGATGAGAACCCGGTTGTATTCTTCGAAGACAAAATGATGTACAAACTGAAAGGCCCGGTTCCGGAGGAAGACTATACGATCCCGCTGGGCGTGGCCGACGTGAAGCGCGCGGGCGACGACATCACGCTGGTGGCGACCAGCAGCATGGTGCAGGTTGCCTTGGGCGCGGCGATCTTACTGGAGAAGGAAGGCATCAGCGCCGAAGTGGTGGATCCGCGCACGACCTGGCCGCTCGACGAAAAGACGATCGTCGATTCGGCGAAGAAAACCTCACGCGCGATCGTGCTTGACGAAGGCTACGGACGTTATGGAGTGACGGCCGAATTGGCGGCGGTGATCGCCGAGGGCGCGTTCTATGATCTCGACGCGCCGGTCAAGCGCATGGGCGCGATGCATGTGCCGATCCCGTTTTCGCCGCCGCTGGAAGATGTGACCGTGCCCACGGAAGAAACGGTGACCCAAGCCGCGCGCCAAATGTGTAAACGGTCGTAGAGACGTAGCTTGCTGCGTCTCTGCCCGCAGCATCGGTGAAAGCGTGGGTTCGACTCGCCGCCGGCAAGACGTTGCAAGCAACGTCTCTACGAAGGAGATATTTATGGGACTCAAAACTCACGGAACGATGGCCGTCGACTGGGAGAACCGGATCGACTTCGACCGTTTGCGGCGCGAACGTCTGCAAAAAGCGAAAGATCTGCTGAAGAAATCCTCCATGGGATCGTTGCTTTGTTTCGACATGAACAACGTGCGCTACATCACCTCGACGCACATCGGCACCTGGGCGCAGGACAAGGCCAACCGCTTCACGCTTCTGCCGCAGAATGACGAGCCGATACTCTGGGATTTCGGTTCTGCCGCCAAGCATCATCAATTGAATTGCCCCTGGCTCGACGGCCGTTCGCGGCCGGGCATCTCGATGCTGCGCGGCGCCATGACTCCGCAGATGGGCCGCGCCGAAGACGTCGCGAAGAAGATTCGCATTGAACTCGAAATGCGCGGCCTTCATAAAGAGCCAGTCGGAATCGACATCATCGAGCTGCCGGTTTTATTTGCGTTGCAAAAAGAAGGAATCGAGGTGGTCGACGGCCAGGCGCTCATGTCGGAAGCGCGCGTGATCAAGACGCAGGACGAAATCTCGCTGCTCAACACTTCGGCCATGATGGTCGACGCCGCTTACGACGAACTTTACCGCGCCATGAAGCCGGGCCTGCGCGAGAACGAAGCCGTCGGGCTGGTGAGCAAGGTTCTCTACGATCTCGGTTCTGAATATGTCGAAGCGGTGAACGCGATTTCCGGCGAGCGCTGCAATCCGCATCCGCACGTATTTTCCGATCGCGTGCTGCGGCCGGGCGATCCCGTCTACTACGACATTCTGCATTCCTACATGGGATACCGCACCTGTTACTACCGCTGCTTCACGGTCGGCTACGCGTCGCACGCCATGGCCGACGCGTATAAGCGCTGCCGCGAATATCTTGACGCGGCGATTGAACTGGTTCGCCCCGGCCGCACCACGGCAGAAATCGCGGCGGTCTGGCCCAAGGCGGAAGAGTTCGGCTTCCCTAACGAAGAGGCTTGCTTCGCGCTGCAGTATGGCCACGGCATCGGCCTCGCGATATGGGAGAAGCCGGTGATCAGCCGCCTGGTATCGTTCGAGCATCCGGTAGAGATCAAGCCCGGAATGGTGTTTGCGCTCGAAACTTTCTGGCCTTCGACCGACGGCTGGAGTGCGGCGCGCATTGAAGAAGAGATTGTGGTCACGCCCACGGGGCACGAAGTCATCACGCGATTCCCCGCCGAACAGCTTCTGGTAGCGGGCGCTCACTATTACACGGTGAACGGACCGCTGCCGACCACAAGAGAATCCGAAGCTTCACCGAGCGAACGCGTATTGGAAATGATTGAAGCCAGCGCGAAAACCGAGCGGGTAGGAGTTTCGGGCTGAAGGTCATAGTTGCGAAGGAGCAAGCCCTTCCCCCACTCAACGACTATGGCCTTCAGCGTTGTAATGCCCGCTCTCGAGATGGCGCAGGAAACCGGCAAGCTCCTTGCCTGGCGGAAGCAGGAGGGCGACCGCGTCTCGAAGGGCGAGCCGCTCCTCGAAATCGAAACCGACAAAGCAGTCGTGGAAGTCGAAGCTCCCGCCGACGGAATTCTTGCCGGGATTAAAGCGTCGGCCGGAGCCGATATTCCCGTCGGGCAGATTATCGCGTGGATCGTCGCTCCCGGTGAAACGCCGCCGGCGGAGAGCGACTCGTCTGCGCCAGCGGCGCGGGCGGGAGTGCACTCGAGCGCGACGGCGGGCAAAGATCAGTCTCCGTCCGGGCAGGCACAGAACAGTTCGTCGCCGGCGCCTGCCGTGAGCGCAAGAATTTCTCCCAAGGCCCGCCGACTGGCCAAAGAACTCGGCGTAGACATCGCCACGATTCGCGGCTCAGGGCCAGGCGGCGAGATTCTTGCCTCCGATGTGGAAGCCGCAGAGACCACGGTCCATGTGAGGACGGCCGCCCTCGGCCGTCCAGGCAGCGTGGATGCATCGGGCCGCAGTACAGTTCCAGCCATTCAGCTCGAGGTTCCTTCGACCCTTGGCCGCATCATGGCCGAACGAACCACCCAGAGCTGGACCACCGTCCCACACTTCTTCGTCAGCCGCGAAATCGATGCCACGGCGCTGAACGCATATCGCGAACGCATTGTCGGCGAAATTGAGCACGTGCATCACGTGCGCGTCTCGCATACTGATCTCTTGGTGGCACTGGTGGCGCGCGTGCTGCTCAAGCATCCGCGGCTGAATGCCAGCTGGACCACTGGCGGCATCCGCCTGCACGATCACGTGAACATGGGCATTGCCATCGCAGTCGATGACGGCGTGGTCGCCGCCGTGATTCCGGATGCCCACTCGGCAAGCCTGGCCGAAATCGCCCGGCAGCGCCGAGAGGTCGCCGATCGCGCGCGCGCCGGCAAGCTCCGCCCCGCCGACATCGCCGACGCCACGTTTACCATCAGCAATCTCGGCATGTATCAGGTGGATCAGTTCAGCGCGATTATCACTCCGCCGCAGGCCGCGATTCTTGCCGTCGGCAGCATCGCCGACCGGGTCGTCGCCATCGAGGGCAAGCCGGCAGTCCGCCCCATGATGACGCTGACTGTCTCGTGCGATCACCGCGTCGCCGATGGCGCGCGCGCGGCGGCGTTCTTGAACGACCTGGATGGTGCGTTGCGCGATCCAGCCGGGTTCCTGGCGTGAAGTGGGAAGGTAGGGCAGGAAAGAAATTGGCGGGTGGCCAACCCTGTGAAGCTAGCTTAAATCCTGGGTGGCCCATCCTTTGCGGGTTTTTCGCAAAGGGTAGGCTATCCCGGCGCTCGCCCTGTTAGGTTCTGGGAAGCCATCACTCTCCGGGGCAAATCCTCGTTTCTGTGGTCACAATGTGACCACGCGAACTTTTCCGGTATTTTCTAAACTGTAAGCGCCGACAGTTGGATGATAGTCCGCCAAACAATCCCAAGATATTCGCATTCGAAAAAGGCCCACCCTTGCAAACAACCCGCAAGGATGGGCCACCCAGGGTTTATGCTAGCTTCAAAGGGTGCGCCACCCGCCACCCTTCATCAGGTAGTAACCGCCAACTGCCCCTGCGGGTGCCGCCTCAATAGCCGCGAAGCACAGCAGCCCACCGGAGTAGAAGCAGGTGGCACCTGCAGCGATAGGAGACCCCACCATAAAATGCGGGGACAGACGGGACTGGCACCATTGTTACCTCCCGATGCGCAGGCCGGCCGATCCTTACGTCCTTTACAAGGACGGGTACTCCGAAATACTTACTCAGCTGGATTTTGCAGAATGAATCCCAAAAAATTGGTCGGGGCGCGCGGATTTGAACCGCGGACCCCCTGCGCCCAAGGCAGGTGCGCTACCAGGCTGCGCTACGCCCCGACATCTCTGCATTATAAATGACATCTGCGGCGGTTCCTCCACTCTGATTTCGCGACAGTGGGCCGCTTTGAATTCAAAACCGTCCACTACCGACTTCACCAAGGTTGGCATCGTAAGTCAGAGCTCGAGAGGACCAGCCTGGTCAACTCGCGCCCACAAGACTAACGATGATTTCGACTTCTGGCCGCGGTCCTGAGGCAAAATGAAGCGTGCCTTTTGCGGAATCCACAATTCAAGCTGATCGCGGGAAGCGTCTTGACGGCATCGATCTGCTGCGCGGTCTCGCCATCTTTTTTGTATTGATGAACCATGTCAACATTCGGCTGCTGGGCGCGGATGTGCCTTATACGAAATATCTGCCCGCGCAACTCGTGCATTTCCTGGTCTGGAACGGCGAACTCGGCGTGCAGATGTTCTTCGCCGTGTCCGGGTTTCTGATTACGTCGATCACGCTGCAGCGCTGGGGATCGCTGGCACAAATCAGCCTGCGCGGCTTCTACCGACTGCGCTTTGCCCGCATCGCGCCCCTGCTGCTGTTGCTGCTGATGGTGCTCAGCGGACTGCACCTGGCGGGCGTCCACCATTTCGTGGTGCCTGCCGAGAAGGGAGGGCTCGGGCGCGCGCTGTTGGCCGCGCTCACGTTTCACGTCAACGTCTTGGAAGCCCACCGCGGATACCTTCCGGGGAATTGGGACATTCTCTGGTCGCTCTCGGTCGAGGAGATTTTCTATCTCATTTTTCCTATCGCGTGCTGGGTGTTGGGGCGAAGCCGGCTCTTCTGGATAATTTTGTTCAGCCTGGTTGTGCTCGGTCCGTTCGCGCGCACGCGGTTCGCGCACGGCAATGAAATCTGGGAGGAGTACTCCTATCTTGGCGGAATGGAAGGCATCGCCCTGGGATGCCTGACCGCGCTGATTCTCGCGCGGGCCCGTTTGTCGCGCCCGGTGATCTGGGCTCTGGGCGGCGTGGGAACGGTCATCGTGACTGCCAGCTTGATATTTTCCTGGCAAGGCTACGTGGGCTGGCTGGGGCGCACCGGCTTGAACATGACAGTGCTTGGCGTCGGGACCTGCATGTTTATCGCCGCGACGGCGCAGACGCGATGGAGAAGTCCGCGCTGGCTCACGCCCTTGCTCGGAATCGGGCGGTACAGTTACGAGGTCTACCTGACGCACATGTTCGTGGTGTTCGCCTTGTTTGGATTGTTTCTCGACGCCGGCAAGCCGATGCGGCTGGTGCCGGTTTTTTTCGTCGCCGTCATTCTGATTTCAGGATTGCTGGGTGCCGCAGTGGCGAGTTCGTACTCGGAGCCGATGAATCGATTTCTGCGGCGTGGCTTGGGGCGAAGCCGTGAGCATCGCGCCCCGGCGACCGCGGCCACGAATGCCGCTGCAGCCGAGACGTAGAGGGCACTCAGCCCTCCGACTTTGTGATCGTCGCGGCCTTTCCTCGCAGCCTTAGCGGTTAGAAACGTTCTCGCGGACGATAGCGGAATGCAAAAGCCTTTCACCGCGGAGTTCGCGAAGACGAGCCGCGAAGAGCGCGAAGAAAATCGTCCGGCAATCCCAGGTGCACCACTACCCGGATGCTGGTGGTGGCTTAATTTGCAGCTGGCCAAGGATAAAACCATCGACCACGAAGGATCACGAAGGAGCTTCACTGCCAACGGTTCCCTTCGTGTGACTTCGTGGCCTTCGTAGTTTTGGGTTTCGGCTGCTCCTCAAACCGACCCACTACCCAGATGCTCAAAGGTTAGGGTTCGGGCAGGCTCCGCGCTGTATAATTTTGTGATCGGGTTATGCAGAAAACGCGCTATGCGTTGGTGGCGTATGTAAGGGGTGCGCTGGGGGACTTCGTCGAGGATCTCCGGCGTGAGCTGCATCCCGATCTTCCTCATCTGGCCGCCCATCTTTCGATCCTGCCGCCGCGTTGTTTACAGGGCAGCGAAAGCTCCGCCCTGCAGGTTTTGGAGAACCTCTGCGGCGCAGAAGAACCGTTCGAAGTGAACCTGGGCAGCATGGAAACGTTCGTTCCCCTCACTCCCACGGTGTACATCCGGGTCGACGGAGCGGCCTCGCGCATGTGTGAACTGCACCGCCGCCTGAATACCGAGTCCCTGTCGTTCGACGAAGAGTGGCCTTACATTCCACACCTGACGATCGTCAAGATGGGCGATCTGCAGGCCGCCGAAGCAGCTCTCCACCTTGCCCGCGAGCGCTGGGAAAAGTATTCCGGCAGCCGCCGCATCCAACTGGAAAGGCTGGCTTTCGTCCGCGAAGACGGGCTGAATTGCTGGGTCGACCTGGCTCCCATACACCTCGGGCAGCGTCTGGTTTCCCATTAGACTCTGGTAATCGGCCCGAGCGTTACCGCAGCCAGTCGAGCATGGCCCTAAGTACACTTCCCTCCAGTGTGTTGAAAAGCCCCTGCCGCGGCTGTAGATAAAGAGCAGGCAAGTATCCGGCAAGCCGCGCCAAACGCCACTTTTGACGCGGGTTCCGGGCCAAGACGGGAGACAGCATGCAGATCGGGGTTTATGGCTCGGGGTACCTGGGGACAGTGATTTCAGCTTGCCTGGCGGATTTCGGCACTCCCGTTTCGTGCTGCCATCCGGACCGCACGCGTATGGTCGAGATGGCGCAGGGCAACATCCCGTTCTTCGAAAAAAATCTCAAAGAGATCATCCGGCGCAATGTTCGAGCCGGACGGTTGGCCTACTCAACCGATATCGAATCCTTCGCCCGCAAGACGCAGGTGATTTTCCTGGCCGAGGACAAAGCCGATAATCTGACCGACGTGGCCCTGCGCATTGCGCGCCTGGCGCCCAAGCCGCCGATCCTCACGATTGTCACTCCAGTTCCGGTTGGCACCGCCGTCGCTCTGGAAAAAAGCGTAGCCGACGCGGGCCGGCAGGCGACCATTGTTTCGCAACCCATGTTCTTCACCGCCGGGTGCGCTGTCGAGGATTTCAACTGGCCCGACCGGCTCATCATGGGATCGACTTCCAGCGAAGCGATCCAGATGCTCAAGCAGATTTTTCACCCGCTCGTGATGCGGGGAGTTCCCGTGATCGTGACCAATCAATCGACCGCGGAACTGGTACGCGAAGCGGCAACCGCCTTCGTGGCGACGAAGATTTCCTTTATCAACGAAGTGGCGGCGCTGTGCGAGCGCGTCAACGCCGATGCCGTGAACCTGGCCCTCGCCCTCGGCCTGGATAAGAAAATCGCTCCGCGATGCCTGCAGCCGGGCGCGGGCATGGGCGGCGTATTTGCCGAGTCTGACATGGATTCGCTGGTGCAGTTGGCCCAGTCGAATGGCGTGTCGCTCAAAGTGTTGAGCGCGGCCCGCGACGTGAACTGCATGCTCGCCGACCGCCTCGTCGATAAGATTGCCCTGGCCCTGAATTCGGTCGAGAACAAAGAAGTCGGCATCCTCGGGCTCGCATTCAAGCCGAACACGAACTCGATTGCCGGATCATCTTCGGTACGCCTGGCCGAGTCGCTGGTCTCAAAAGGCGCGCATGTTCGCGCCTACGACCCGGTCGCCATCCCCGAAGCCAAGACGCAAATCACTGGAGGCGTGCGCTATTGCGACTCCGCTTATGCCGTTGCCGAGGGATCGGACGCGCTGGTCGTCGGTACGGGTTGGCCTGAGTTTCGGGCGCTCGATTTCGACCGCATCAAGCACCTGCTCAAGACTCCGCTGATCGTCGATACCAAGAACCTGCTCGATCCGACGCGTCTGCGCGCCCTCGGCTTTGAGTACGTGGGCATCGGACGGGGGTAAGACCGCAATCTCACCACCGAGAACTCCACCGCTCTTAGCCGCAAGCCCCTTTAGTGTTATGACGCGGCATTGATGAGGGTCGGAGGAAGCATCATCCGCGCCATCGATCTGCTGGGGGGAAGTGACACAGTATGCTTCCCCCAAAACCCTGTAGCCTATTGGAATACCCTTTCAGCGGTTTGCAATCGGGGAAAGACCGTAGTCGGTCCCTGACCCTGCGTTGCCAGCGGTTTACACGAGTTGGTCCGGCTGTTCGGGACTTGCACGCCATGATTACCGCCTCGAACCTCCCCGCCAAAGAGGACGTTGTACCCCTGTGATACTCTACTGATGGCGTTTTTCGCTGCCCTGAAGCATCCAACTTGGGGCATTTCGGCCCTGGAGTATCTAAGCCCCGTGCGTTTTCTGCGAAACTATCTGCGGTTTTTTGTCGCCGTGCAGCTTCTGCCCGCGCTCGAAAGCGGGGAGGAGACTCTGGTCGGCGGACAAGCCGTGCTCGAGGGCGTCATGATGCGCTCGCCGCACGCCTGGGCCATCGCCTGCCGCAAGCCCTCCGGCGAGGTCGTTACCATGATGGAACCGCTCGACCGCCCGTCGGATAAGCACAAGTGGATGGCCTGGCCGATCATCCGCGGCGTGATGACCCTTGGCTATGCCATGAAGCTGGGCTACCGCGCCCTCCGCTTCTCCGCCAACGTAGCCATCGAAGATGTAATGCAGGAAGACGGGCCGGATGTCGAGGCCGGCACTGGCCATGTGGCGACGGGCGCCTCGCCCGTCCCGCTAGCGCAAAGCGCAGCGGAATCTTCCATCCAGCCGGCAACCACCCACGAAAAAGCCGCCACCCTCAGCAACTGGCTCGCTGCCGTCAACATCGTCTTCTCCCTCGCCTTCTTCATCTTCATGTACAAATACATCCCGTTGCTGGCCGCGACAGAACTCAAGAAAATCGATCCCGCCCTCGGCGGCCGAATCGTCTTCAACCTGGTCGATGGCGGCATCCGCCTGGCCCTGTTTCTTCTCTTCATCTGGGGAGTCTCGCTCTGGAAAGATATTCGCCGGGTGTACGAATATCACGGCGCGGAGCACAAAACAGTTTTTGCTTTCGAAGACGGCAAGCCCCTACAGACCGCCGAAGTGCAGAAGTATTCCACCTACCATCCCCGCTGCGGCACAAGCTTTCTGATGACGGTGATGCTGATCTCGATCGCGTTCTACATGCTGATTCCCTACACCACATTCTGGGCGCGCTTCGCTTCCCGCATCGTGCTGCTGCCGGTCATCGCCGGCGTGTCGTACGAGATCATCCGCTTCGCCGCCAAGCACCGCGGATCGCTGTTCGCGATGATGACCGCTCCCGGCCTCTGGCTGCAGCGCATCACCACCCAGCCGCCGTCGGATGAAATGGCGCAGTGCGCCATCACCGCCCTCGACCAGGCCATGTCGCTGGAAAAAGAGCGCGGCGGCGAATTGGTAATTGCGTAGCGGTCCCGCCGCGCATACTTCCGCTCCCGCATCCATCACAACTAGAATCGTAGAGACGTAACTTGTTACGTCTCGGCGTCTATCGCATAAAAGCGTGGCGCTGGCCGATACGTAGCAAGCTACGTCTCTACGAAACATAAGAAAGATTCTCATGTTTGAACGCCTCGACCAAATCGAAATCCGCTACGACGAGCTGACCAACGCTCTCGCCTCGCCCGACATCGTCAACGACTCGGCGCGCTACCAGAAGACTGCCAAAGCGCACGCCGAAATTGCGCCCATCGTCGAGAAGTATCGCGAATACAAAGACCTGACCAAGGGAATCGCCGACAGCAAGGCCATGCTCGCCGACGAGAAAGACACCGAGATGCGCGCCTATGCGCAGGAAGAACTCGACAAGCTGCAAGCCCGCGTCGGCGCCGTCGAAGAAGAGTTGAAAGTGCTGCTGCTGCCCAAGGATCCGAACGACGAGAAGAATGTCATCCTCGAAATTCGCGCCGGCACCGGCGGAGACGAAGCCACACTCTTCGCCGCCGAAATCTTCCGCATGTATACGCGCTACGCCGAAACCCGGCGCTGGAAAGTGGAAGTGCTTTCGTCGTCCGAATCCTCCGCCGGCGGCTTGAAGGAAGTCATCGCCATCATTGAAGGCAACCGCGTCTTCTCCCAGCTCAAGTACGAAAGCGGAGTGCATCGCGTGCAGCGCGTGCCCGCGACCGAGCAGCAGGGACGCGTCCACACCTCGGCCGTTACCGTCGCGGTTCTGCCCGAAGCCGAAGACGTGGACATCAAGATCGAAGCCAAAGATCTGCGCATCGATACGTTCTGTTCGTCCGGCCCCGGCGGCCAATCGGTGAACACCACGTACTCCGCCGTGCGCATCACCCACATCCCGACGAATACCGTGGTCAGTTGTCAGGACGAAAAATCACAGATCAAGAATCGTGAAAAAGGCATGCGCGTGCTGCGCTCGCGTCTCTATGAACTCGAAATGGAGAAACAACAGCAAGCGCTGGCGAAGGAACGAAAAGCGATGGTCGGTTCGGGCGACCGCAGCGAAAAGATTCGCACCTACAATTTCCCCCAGAACCGCCTCACCGATCACCGCATCGGCTTCACCGTCCACCAGCTCGAGTCAGTCATGGACGGCAAACTCCAGCCCCTGATCGAAGCGCTCACCACGCATTACCAGGCCGAAAAGTTAAAACACGAAGCCGCCAGCGTGGTGTAAACGGGAAGCAGAGAATTCGCCGTAAGAAACCAGAGCCCGGATTTTGTTTTCTCCGTGCCTCCGTGCCTCTGTGGTGAAATGATCGTGTGCAACTGAAGCCAGCACTCTCCGCCGCCATCGCGCGCCTCACCACGGATCACGTCCCATCGCCGCGTCTGAACGCCGAATTGCTGCTCATGTTCACGCTCGATTGCGATCGCGCTTATCTCTACGCGCATCCCGAGCGAGCGTTGACCGACAATGAACAATCTCGTTATGAAGCTGCGCTCGCCGAGCGCGCTCGCGGCCTTCCCGCCCAGTACATCACCGGCCACCAGGAATTCTGGGGCATGGACTTCATCGTCACGCCCGCGGTCCTGATTCCGCGGCCGGAGACGGAACACATCATCGAAACCGTCCTTGAATGTGTGGGACGGGCAGGTGTGGGACGGGCAGGTGTGGGGCGGGCACTCCTGCCCGCCGACGCTCACCACGTCGGCGCGGTCCGGCCCTCCACTCTTCGCATCGCCGACCTAGGCACCGGCTCCGGTTGTATCGCAC
This sequence comes from uncultured Acidobacteriaceae bacterium, assembly GCA_963739125.1. Classification (GTDB taxonomy): domain Bacteria; phylum Acidobacteriota; class Terriglobia; order Terriglobales; family Acidobacteriaceae; genus Sulfotelmatobacter. The sequence continues at coordinate 1,401,945 of CAVTZD010000001.1, forward strand.
TGGCACTGGCCAAGGAATTACCGCAGGCAGAAATCCACGCCACTGACATCTCTCCCGCAGCGCTCGAAGTCGCCCGCATCAATGCGGCACGCCATCAACTCGAATCCCACATCCGATTCCATGAGGCTGATCTGCTCGCGGGCTTTAAAGACGACTCCTTCGATTTCGTCGTTTCCAATCCGCCCTACGTCGGCGAATCCGAAGAAGATCAGGTGCAGCTCGAAGTCCGCAAGTTCGAGCCGCGCAATGCGGTGTTCGCCGGACTCACGGGACTCGAGGTCATCGAGCGCCTCATCCCGCAAGCTCAAGCCGCGCTCCGGCCGGACGGCTGGCTGGTGATGGAAATCAGCGGAACCATAGCCGAACGCGTGCAAAATTTGCTGAAGGGTTGGGGCAGCGTTAAGATCACAAACGATCTGCAGGGAATCCCGCGGGTGGCGCGGGCGCGCAAATCCAAATAGATTCATCTCATGGAGCCCCGGATCATGGAGCCCCGGACGCCCCGTCCGGGGTGCAGTGCCAGAGAATCGTCCCCGCCGCCGATGCTTCTGCCAGGGCGGACGAAGAATTTCTTAGCGAACAATTTCGATTGGCGAACAGCGGGTCAACTGCGGGCAGCAGCCGGCAGGATCTCTTCCACGTCGATGATGTCGGTCGGATATTTTCCCGTATAGCAGGCTGTGCAATAGGAAATCCTCTCGCCTTCGCCGCAGGCTTTTTTCAAGCCCTCAAGGGAAAGATAAGCAAGCGAGTCGGCGCCAATGTATTCGCGAATCTCCTCGACCGACTTGTTGGCTGCAATCAGCTGCTTGCGCGACGGCGTGTCCACGCCGTAGAAGCACGGCGCAATGGTGGGCGGACACGAAATGCGCATGTGCACTTCGCGCGCGCCCGCGCTACGAATCAGGCGCACAATTTTGCGGCTGGTGGTGCCGCGCACAATGGAATCGTCGATCAGGACGACGCGCTTGCCTTCCAGCAACGCGCGCACCGGATTCAGTTTCAATTTCACGCCGAAGTCGCGCACGCTCTGGCTGGGCTCAATGAACGTGCGGCCCACGTAATGGTTCCGGATGAGCGCGAAACGGAACGGAATGCCGCTTTCGGCCGCGAAACCTCCCGCGGCGGTCACGCCGGAATCGGGCACGGGCACTACGATATCGGCTTCGACCGGAGACTCTTGCGCCAGCTGCCGTCCCAGATTTTCGCGGCTGGTCTGCACGGCGCGGCCAAACACAATGCTGTCAGGGCGAGAAAAATAAACGTGCTCGAAAATGCAGCTCGACTGCGCCGGACTCGCCGCGTAGAAGTGCGACGTGATTTCATCCGGCCCCACGATTACCAGTTCTCCCGGTTTCACATCGCGCTCGTATTCCGCGCCGATCAGGTCGAAGGCGCAGGTCTCCGACGCAAATACGATCGTATCGCGTGTCTGCCCGTCGGTTGCCGGAATGCGTCCCATGGCCAGCGGCCGAAAGCCGCGCGGATCGCGGGCGGCGAAGATGCGGTCGGCGCTCATCATCACCAGCGAAAACGCTCCTTCCACGCGGCGCAGCGCGTCGGCAATGGCTTCGGGAAGCGTGTGCTCGCGGGAAAGCGCGATCAGATGAACAATAACTTCGGTGTCGCTGTTGGTCTGAAAAATCGATCCCTGACTTTCGAGGCGCTGCCGGATCGACTGCGCGTTCACCAGATTGCCATTGTGCGCCAGCGCGATCGCGCCTTTATTCGATTGCACCAGGATCGGCTGGGCATTCAACAGGGCCGAGTCTCCGGCAGTCGAGTAACGCGTGTGCCCGATGGCAAGCGTGCCGTGCAGTTTTGCCAGCACTTCTTCGGTGAAAATGTCGGCGACCAGCCCCATAGCCTTGTGCTGGTGCAGGCTCAGCCCGTCGGAACTGACAATCCCGGCCGATTCCTGGCCGCGATGCTGCAAGGCATGCAGTCCAAGATAGGCAAGCTTCTCCGCCTCAGGATTGGCGAAGATCGCCACCACGCCGCACTCGTCGTGAAATTTGTCAAAAGAAAGCAATTCAGCTCCTAGCTTCCAGTTTCCAGCTCTTAAGCTCAGCCCACCACATGTTGAGCCCACCGCATGTAACGGGTGCCCCATTTCTCGCGTCTTTTGCGAGAAGTGGGGTCTTTCGCCACTGTACCACCGCCGCCGAAGTCCACCACCGCCTGTGTGGGGACAGCCGCCCCTTCTACAGGCTCAGAGCAGGCCCCCGGCTCTCCGGCCGGGCGAAGCTCGGCGGCTAGCCTGCCGCCACCGACTCCGAATCCGTCCGCAGCGCCGACTCCAGCGCGCCTTCATAGGCTTCGCTCAACTCCGAAACTGCCGCTGATATAACCGTCTTGCCATCCAGCGCGATTTCTAAACGTTCCGGAATCGTCTCGCCGATCACTTCCGCGGAGATGTCGTGCGTCTCCGCTAGCTGTTGGATTCTCGCCACGTTTGCCGGGTCGCAAGAGATCAGGATGCGGCTCGCGTCTTCGCCGAAGAGCGCAAACTCTGTGGGAAGTTCATGGGCCGCAAGATTCACGCGTGCCCCTACGCCCTTCGGCAATGCCTTCTCCGCCAACGCGACCGCCAGCCCCCCGTCAGAGCAATCGTGCGCTGAGTCGACTAGTCCCTGTTCACTCAGTTCAATAATCGTTTTCTGCAAAGCAGCTTCTTTCTCCAGATCGAGTTCCGGAGGATATCCCCACAACGTGCCCAGGATTTCTTTGGCGTATTCCGACGACCCAAATTCACTCTGTGCATCGGTGATATCTCCCGGCTCACCGCCGCGCAATAGCACAATCGTGCGACCGGGCGCGGCGAAATGCATTTTCAGAGCCTTGTGCACGTCGTCGAGAGTTCCCACAACTCCAAGTACCGGCGTGGGATAAATGCCTTCGCCCAGAGTTTCGTTGTAGAAGCTGACGTTGCCGCCGGTGATGGGAATTTCCAGTTCCTCGCAAGCCTTGGTGATGCCGTCGATGGTCTGCGAGAACTGCCACATGATATGAGGCTTCTCCGGACTGCCGAAGTTGAGGCAGTTGGTCGCAGCCAGCGGAGTCGCTCCCGAACACGCGACTTTGCGCGCGGCTTCAGCAACGGCATGCATCGCGCCCAGCCGCGGATCGAGATAGCACCAGCGTCCGTTGCCATCGAGAGCCATGGCCAGACCGCGCCGCGAGCCGGGATCGGACGACTTGATCCGAATCACGCCGGCATCGCCTGCGCCCGGCGCTTCGACCGTGTTGGTCTGCACCATGTGATCGTACTGCTGCCAAACCCAGCGCTTGCCGCAAATGTTCGGGCTCGCCAGAAGTTGCCTCAGTTCAGCGGCGAAGTTTTGAAAGGGCGTGGCCGGGTGCCCCATTTCTCGCGCGTCCTTTGCGCGAGTAGAGGGGATTTGCGCTTGGATGTGCGCTAATTGGCTTTGAAAGGGCGCGGCTTCAGCCGCGCCGTCAGAAGCTGAAACAGATGCGGGCTTTAGCCCCTGCGGTCCGCTCAATCGCACGCTGTCGGGCATCTCCCGCGGCACCGGAGGCTCCCAGCGCGCCAGCGGACGCTTATACACCGGAGCATCATCGGTCAACGCCGGATTCGGAATCTCCGCCACAATTTTTCCATGCTCCAGAACCCGCAACTTGTTATCGGTGGTGACCTTGCCCACTTCCACCGCATCGAGGCCCCACTTTTCAAACACGCGGAAAACCTCGCCCTCGCGGCCTTTTTCCGCCACCAGCAGCATGCGCTCCTGCGATTCGCTGAGCATGATTTCGTAAGGCGTCATGCCGGTTTCGCGCTGCGGCACGCGGTCGAGTTCAATTTCGATTCCGACGCCGCCGCGTCCGCCCATTTCGCAGGTGGAACAAGTCAGCCCGGCCGCGCCCATATCCTGAATGCCAACAATAGCGCCAGTCTGCATAGCTTCAAGACACGCTTCGAGCAGAAGCTTTTCCAGGAACGGATCGCCGACCTGCACGTTGGGCCGCTTCGCTTCCGAAGCTTCGCTGAATTCTTCGCTGGCCATGGTCGCGCCGTGAATGCCGTCACGTCCGGTCTTCGAGCCAACGTAGATCACGGGATTGCCCTCGCCCGCGGCCTTGGCGTAGAAGATCTGGTCCTTTCGTACCAGGCCGAGCGCAAATGCGTTCACCAGCGGATTGCCCGAATAGCAGGGCTCGAATTTCGTCTCGCCGCCGAGGTTGGGCACTCCGAAGCAGTTGCCGTAGGAAGCGACTCCGCTGACCACGCCTTCGAGGATGGAGTGGTTTCGGTGAATGTCTTTCTGGGTCGTTGTGAGAGTAGCCGCCGAGCTTTGCTCGGCTGGACGGCCGGGGGCGGCCGTCCCCACATGGTCTGTGCTCAGGCTAGCCGTGATAGGGCCGAAGCGCAGCGAATCCATGACTGCTACCGGCCTTGCGCCCATGGTGAAAATGTCGCGCAGGATTCCGCCCACGCCGGTGGTCGCGCCCTGAAACGGCTCGATGAAGCTGGGATGGTTGTGCGACTCGATTTTGAACGCGCACGCCCAGCCGTCGCCGATGTCGATGATGCCCGCGTTCTCGCCCGGTCCCTGCAGCACGCGCCGGCTGCGCGTGGGCAGGCGCTTGAGATGCACGCGCGAAGATTTGTAGGAGCAGTGCTCGCTCCACATGACGCTGAAGATGCCGAGTTCGGTGAGCGTGGGCTCGCGGCCGCCGAGCAGTTGCTTGATCTTGTCGTGCTCCTCGGGCGTAAGGCCGTGCTGCCGGAGGGTCTCCGGCGGAAAGGCAGAGGTCAAGGAAGTGGACATGGGAAGAGCTTCTATTGTCGCATTTGGGCGCGCGGATGGGTAGCGCGAAGCGGATATATGGGAAATTTGCGCAAGTGCCCGGGACTTGCCGGTGATTCGCAAGCCGAAGCCTCGCCGGCATTGGCTTGAATGCGGGGGCGGTGGATACGGCAGCTCCAGGAATCTATTGAATGTACATATTTGTACATAGTTTATTAAGCGTCGTATGGGAATCGATCGTCTTCAGAAACTTAGCTTAGAGCTATTGGTGATCGCAGCCAGCTTGCCCATGCAGCATTTTGAGTTGCGCCGCGATCTTCTTTGTTTTCATTGTGCAAATCTCTAACTTGCTGAAAACATAGAGCGGACGTGCCAAGCTCAAGCCTTCTAAAGCGAGGCAGCGCCGCGCACAGGATGCCTCTAGCACGCTCAGAATCGACCCAGGAGAGCGTTTGACGACTCACGATGACGCCGAGGTCGTCCGCCGAATCGGACGACCTTAAATCGCTTCTAAACGAGAAATCCTCGTAAGTGATTGAAAAAGTCTGTAAGTGATTGCAATTATCTGCAAGCTATTGAAAATGCTGAAAACTCTGGGAGCACCGGAAAAACGCCGGCTAGCCGTTGCCCCAAGCCTCCTGTCTTCCTGGGGGCATGCCGGGGACATCGGTTGGGGACATGGAGATGCTCCCCCCGAAGGTGTTTTATTCCGCCACAACGCGCAACTCCCAGCGCCTGTATGATTTGTTCGGAATGAAATCGATCATCGTCGGGACGGCGGGGCACATTGACCACGGCAAGACCGCGCTGGTGAAGGCGCTGACCGGGATCGATGCGGACCGTCTGGCGGAAGAAAAGCGGCGCGGCATCACCATCGATCTCGGGTTCGCGCACATGGAGCTGACCGGCGCGAACGGCGAAACACTGCGCCTGGGATTTGTGGACGTTCCGGGGCACGAACGTTTTGTGCGCAACATGCTCGCCGGAGTGGGAGGGATCGACCTCGTGCTGCTGGTGATCGCCGCTGACGAATCGATCAAGCCGCAGACGCGCGAGCACTTCGACATTCTGCAATTGCTCGGCGTGAAGCGCGGCATTGCGGTGCTCACCAAGTCAGACACGGTCGATGCCGAGACGCTCGACGTGGTGCGTCTGGAGGTCGAGGAATTTCTGCGCGGGACATTTTTGGATAAACCAAAGTCCGTTATCGCCGTGAGCGCACTGACCGGTGCCGGCCTGGAAGACCTGAAGCAGGCGATGATCGCCGCCGCAGACGATGTCGCGCAGCGGGAATCGCAGGCTCATGCGCGACTTCCGATCGATCGCGTGTTCACCATGAAGGGATTCGGAACGGTCGTGACCGGAACGCTGATTTCTGGAACGATCCGCAAAGATGAAGTGTTGGAAGTTCTTCCCACGGGCCAGCGCGTTCGCGTGCGTGGCGTGCAGGTGCACGGAGAGACGGCCGATGCGGCGGTTGCCGGCCAGCGCACCGCGCTGAACCTGGCGGGCGCGAGCACCGAGGACCTGGCGCGCGGGATGACGCTGGCGCCGGAGGCGACGTTTGTCACGACTCGACGCGCGGATGTTTCGTTGCAGCTGCTTCGTTCGGCGCCGCGCGCTCTGAAAGACGGAGCCCGCGTGCATTTTCATGCGCATACCAGTGAAACCGTGGCGCGGGTCGCGCTCCACGGGGAGAAGCAAGTGAGGCCCGGAGAAACGGCGCATGCGCAGCTCGATTTTCCTGAAGCCAGCCTGCTGCTGCCGGGCGACCGCTTCATCCTGCGGCAGTTTTCGCCGGTGGTGACGATTGGCGGCGGAGTGGTGCTGGACGCCGCTCCCCTGGCCGGTCCGCGCGAGATTCGGAAACTGGAAAAGATATCGGGCAACGCGATTGCCGCGTTTGCGCATGTGCGGGACGTGTTCGCGTCAGATCGCCGGGACGCGATCCTTACGGCGCGCGTGACTCGCCGGGCGAAGCTTGGTCTGACCCTGGCAGAAGCCGTGTCAGAAACGGGATGGCGCCGCGCCGAAATTACGGCCCTCGTCGAGACGCTGATCAAGTCGAATGCGCTGGTGCGATTTCAGGATCGCATGTTTGGAGCAGGCGGATTCGATCTTGCGCAGAAAAGTCTGTTGAGCGCGGTCTCCAGTTTTCACGGCAACAATCCACTGAGTCCGGGAATTTCAAAAGGCGAACTGCAGGACGAATTGCAGCGCGCGGAGATGGCGACGGAGTTGTTTGACGCGGCCCTGGCGAGCGCGGTCAAGGCGAAGAAACTCGAGCTCGTGAATGAATTCGTGCGGCTGGCCGGGCACGGCGTTGTGATGAAGGACGAAGAAGCGGAGTCGAAGAAGACGATCGAAGCGGCTTTCTCAGTGGCGGGATTGAAAGTGCCTGCGCTGGGTGAGGTGATCACGGGGCTCAAAGTGGATAAAGTTCGCGCGCAGAAGATTGTCACGCTGCTGTTGCGGGAAAAAGTGCTGGTCAAAGTTTCCGAGGAATTCGTGTTTCACCGCGGCGCGCTGGAAGAGTTGCGCCGGCTGGTGGCCGTGCAGAAAGCCAGGTCTCCCAAGATGGATGTGGCGACGTTCAAGGACCTGACGGGAGTCAGCCGCAAGTATGCCATTCCGCTGCTGGAGTATCTGGATCGAGAGCGGGTGACGCGGCGCGTGGGGGATGCGCGGGAGATACTGTAGGGAATTTTGTAATTGGGAAATTTGGTAATTGAGTAATTTCAAAAATTCAAGTACGGGTCGTTGGGTCGTGAAATTACTCAATTTCCCAATTACTCGATCGATCAGATTTTTTCTTCCGGGAATTCGACTTCCAGGCCTAGCGGGTCGGTGAAGCGGTTGGTGAGGTTGGCGAGGCCGGTGAGCAGGTGGATGTCGACGATCTCGGGGGCGGAGAAGTTTGCGGTCAGGGGCGTGAAGTCTTTGTCTGTGATTGCGCCCGGCGTGCGAGTAAGTTTTTCGACGTAGGTGAGCGCGGCTTGTTCTTTTTCGCTGTAACGGGAATAGTCCCCGGCCTGCAGCGCCGACCAATCTTCCGCGGTGAGGCCGACCCGTTTCGACGACGCGAGGTGATGCTGCGTGCAGTAGTGGCATCCGTTGATCAGCGAGACTCGAATGTAGATCAGTTCGTAAAGTTTGCGATCGAGCGAGCGGCCCACGCTGGCGTAAAACGGAAGAAAATTCTTGAGCATGTCCGGACGGTGGGCGAGCGCCTTCTGCGCGTTGCCCGGCTTTCCGCGAAGCGCCTTCTCGTAAATCTCCGCTACTTCCGGCGGCGCGTTTTCCGCGGCGACTAAAGCGATGCGTGCCATCCAACCCTCCCAGGAAAAATCAACTGTTTCCATCATAGATGAAGCGGCGGCACCTTCGCCGAGACGAGTACGAGATGGCCGGTAGATATCAGGGGCGAGAACTGCGCACTTTTGACGCTCAGCCAAAACCCAGAACCACGAAGGACACGAAGTCTCACGAAGGGAACACTTGCAGCGACGGCTCCTCGTGATCCTTCGTGTTCCTCGGGACCTTGAAAATGAGTCACTACCCCTTAAAGCAGACAGCGGTTCTTGCCGATGTGGCGTCTATGAGGGTTTTCGCGAAGATCGTGTGCCTATGCGTGCTTGCGTGGCTCGGAATTTCGCCGGCCAGGGCGCAGGATTCTGACGAAGCTGCGACCCGGTCAAAAATTCTGACCCTTGAGCGCGCCTGGAACCAAGCCGAAGCATTCAAGGATCTGAAGGCCCTCGATGCGCTGTTCGATAACGGACTGATTTACGTTGACACCGACGGCGTATTGATGACCAAGGCTGAGTTTCTGGCCCGCGTAAGATCGGGGCACCTGCAACAAGTCGTGACGCAATCGATGGCGGTGCAGATCTTCGGCAACACAGCCATCGTCACCGGAACCTACCAGGCGAGTGAGTTCAAAAATGGCCGGCTGCTGCTTTCCCGCGGGCGCTTCCTCGATACCTGGATTCTTAAGGAATGGAAGTGGGTGTGCGTCGCCGCCGATGCCACGCCGGCCCACTAACGCGCAGCGACCTGTCCCTTCTTTTTTCGGCGCAGCAGCCAGAGCAGGAACCCGCCGGCCACGACGATGCCGAGTATCCAGGAGAAGTGCCGGCCGAATAAAGCTCCGGCGAGCTGCACGATGTCAGGTCCGAACCACAGCGTCAGCAGCGAAAGCAGCAGGAAGCGGACGAACCTGCCGGCGATAATTGCCACGAGAAAATCGCGGAACTTCATTTCGAATATGGAAGCGCCGAGCACAAAAATCTTGAACGGCATGGGCGGAGGCAGCATGGCGGGAAACATCAGCGCCCAGAATTCGTGCTGCTCGAAGGAACGGTGAATTTTGAGGAACCGTTCTTCGGAAATGCGCTTGCGCAGAACCTTTTCGCCTCCGAGATAACCGATGATGTAGAGCGGAACGCTGCCCAGCGCCGACCCGATCGCAGCCATGGCGATGTACAACAAAAAACGGCTGCGATTCTGGTACACGTAGGTGGCAACGACAAAATCGACGGGCATGCCCAGCAGCGCGCTGTCGGCGAATGCGATTACAAATACGCCCCAGATGCCCAGCAGCTTCAGCAAACCCAGGATCCACGCCGAATAGCGCGCCAGAATGTGTCCAATAGTTTTCAATGAAACAGTTAGTGTACGTGAAGGAATACGATGCTGCTATGATCGCTGGCCGGGGAATGGCGTCATCCGTTCGAGGCGCCGCCGAAAACCCGGGAACCACGAAGGACACGAAGTCACACGAAGGAAACCCGTGTCAGCGAAGCCCTTCGTGACCCTTCGTGATCTTCGTGGTTGATGGTTTCCCTTTCTATTTTCAGATTGAGCCAGTCCCGGCCCGGGAGTTGAGATGCGGAAACAGATTCTTGCCATCGTCTTTCTTCTTTTATCGTTTCTTTTTTCGGCGGCAACGCTGCTCGCGGCCCAGCAATACGATCTGGTGATCGAGGGCGGGCGAGTGATGGATCCTGAGACTGGCCTCGATGCCGTGCGCAACGTCGGGATCCGGGACGGACGCATTTCCCGCATTTCCACGGAAGAATTGAGCGGACGGCGGGTGATTCATGCGGCCGGGCTCGTCGTTGCTCCCGGTTTCATCGATCTGCACCAGCACGGCCAGGACCTCGCCAGCCAGCGCGTGAAAGCGTTTGACGGGGTGACGACCGCGCTCGAAATGGAAATTGGCGCGCCCGACGTGGCCGCATTTTTGAAAGCAAAGGAAGAGCACTCGCTGATTCACTTCGGCACCACGGCCAGCCACGTGGCCGCGCGGTCGTTTGTGTTCGGAGCGCCCATGCCCCCGGAAGTGTTCGACTCACGTCCGGGCATTCCCAACATCTTGCCGAAGAGCGGTATGGCTACGAACCAGCCGGCGACGCCGGAGCAGATCGCGCAGATCGAGCAGCGGTTGCGGGAAGAACTGGATGCGGGCGCGCTCGGCGTGGGGATGGGCATTCAATACACACCCGGAGCGACGCGGCTGGAAGTGATCGATATGTTTCGCCTGGCGGCGGAGCGCGGGCTCCCTGTCTACACGCACCTGCGCAGCTTTGGGAGAACCGAGCCGGGTTCAGCGATCGAAGCGGTCGAGGAAGTGATTGGAGCGTCGGCGATCACCGGGGCGTCGCTGCACATCGTACACATCAACAGCACGTGCCTGTCCGACGCACTCGAGTGCCTGGCGATGATTCAGGGTGCACGGGCGCGCGGTCTCGACGTGACGACCGAGGCATATCCCTACATCGCGGGAATGACGACAATCAATTCCGCGGTATTTAACCCGGGATGGCGCGAGAAGCTGGGGATCGACTACAGCAATCTCGTGATTCCCGACACGGGCGAGCACCTTACCAAGGAACGATTTGAAGAACTGCACAATTCGAATCAGGCGCAGTCAGTGCTCATATTCGCCAGCACGCAGGAATTGGTGGATGCGCTGATTCCGAATCCGCTGATCATGATTGCCAGCGACGGCGCGGTAGGACATCCACGCAACGCCGGAACTTATTCGCGAGTGCTGGCGGAATATGTGCGCGAGAAGAAGACGCTCACTCTGATGGAGGCGCTGCGCAAAATGACGCTGATGCCGGCGCAGATGCTGGAGAGGTCGACTCCCGCGGCGCGGCGCAAAGGAAGGTTGCAGGAAGGCGCGGATGCGGATGTGGTGGTTTTTGATCCGCAGACGATCAGCGATCGCTCGACGTTTCAGAAGCCGATGGAGCCCAGCGTTGGCGTGCATTATTTGCTGGTGGCAGGAACCGTGCTGATTGATGACGGGAAAATGGTGGAGGGAGTGTTTCCGGGCAGGGCGGTGATTGGGCCGGGGAAGGATTGGGCGGCCGGGAAGCCGTAGAGAAGAGCCCCGCCGCGACAAAAGTCGTCGCGGCATGGACGGGCGAGGGCGCCCGTCCCCACATGGCCGGTGCCCACACACCAGCCCTTGCCCCACACACAAGCCCTTGCCCCACACACAAGCCCTTGCCCCACACAAGCCTTGGACACCCAGGCCCGTCCTCACATGATCTAGGTGTGTTCGGTTTTGCCGCTTAGGAGGTCGATGGCGTGGGGGAGCAGGGCGGCTACGGCTTCTAGTGATTCGACGGCGCCGGCGGGGCTGCCGGGTAGGTTGAGGATCAGGGTGCGGCCACGGACGCCGCAGACTCCACGACTCAGCGCGGCGAACTGATTTTTCTTCATGCCCTCGCTGCGCATGCGCTCGGACACACCGTCGATCAGGCGATCGCAGACCGCAACCGTAGCTTCGGGAGTAACGTCGCGCGCAGCGATTCCAGTTCCGCCGGTCGTCACCACGAGCCGCACTTCGCTCGACAGGCGAATGAGCAAGTTTTGAATCTGCGTCGCTTCGTCGGGCACAACTTCTCGCGCGACTACTTCGATGTGAAGTTTCTGCAGAAGTTCGGCGACTGCATTGCCGGAAAGATCGTGGCGTTCGCCGCGTGAGCAGGAGTCGCTGACCGTAACCACTGCCGCGGTCAGCCGGTCAGTTGTCGAGGAGGACATCTTCCTCTTCTTCTTTGTGACTGCGGTGCGGGGAAGTTGGAGCCGAACTGGAAGGCGTGCTGGGCGCGGCTTGAGCCGCGGGCTCAGGCGCCGGTTCGGCGTCGCTGCCGCCGTCGCGCTGCGATTCGTCGAGCAGGCGCAGACCCTCCATCAGCAGGCCCTGGGTGTTGAGCTGCGTGGTTTCCTTGTTGGTCTTGCCTTCGAAATCGAGCTGGAAGTTTCCGCCGGTCCAGCGCAGAACTTTGAATACGGCTGCGTCGCCAACCAGCGAGCCGTAGGTCGCGTGCTTGACCTGGCCTTCGGCGAAAAACACTTCGCACTGGTCACCCTCGTTGCTCAGCGAGAGCTGGCAGCTCTTGCGGCCCATTTCGAGCGACTGCATGAGATCGATGACATTCATCTGGGCAAGGCTGCCGCGGACGACTCCGTCGGACGGCGCGGTCTTCGCCATCTTTTCGAGCGCGATGCGGTCGATCATGCGCTTGATGCGGCGGGTGGCGTCGCGCAGGAAGAAGGGCTTTTCCAGATAGTCGTCGGCGGCGTCCTGCGGCGAAAGCCGTTCTGCAATGTCGGCCTTGTTCGCCATGAGCACCGAAGAAAAAGTCGCGGTCGCGGGGCGGCTCTTCAGGCGCTCGACCAGCTGGCGACCGTCCATGCCGGGCATGCGGTAGTCGCAGACCAGCAATTCCGGCGGATTGTCGACGGCTTTCAACAATGCATCCGCGGTGTCAGACGCGGTCGCAACTTCGGCGAGCGGCGCCAGGGCCTGATGCAGCATGCCCAGCACCATGGGATTGTCGTCCACCAACAGCAGCCTGACGTTGTTAGCCATGAAAGACGAACTCTATTCGTTCCGACGGCGTAGTTTCGCGTGCCGGGCTTTCGCGTGCCCGGGCTTTCGCGTGTCTGTGCTTCGCGTGTCTGTACTTCACGTGTCTGTGCTTCGCGTGTCTATACTACGAACTCCCGTTTTTCGAGCGGCGGTAATCGCCGCTCTTTCCGCCGGTCTTGCGCTCCAGCATGATCTCGGAAATCTTGATGCTCTTATCCATGCCCTTACACATATCGTAAACCGTGAGGGCGGAGACGGTGACCGCGACCAGGGCTTCCATTTCAACTCCGGTTCCGGCCGTGGTCGTAACTGTTGAGGTAATAGCGACGCCATTCTCGCACAGGCGCAGATCGACATCAACGAGCGCGAGCGGAAGCGGATGACACATGGGGATCAGGTCGGCGGTGCGCTTGGCGGCCATGATGCCGGCCAGGCGCGCGACCTCCAGCGGATCGCCCTTGGGATTTTTCGGCAACGCGGCCAGCACCGCGGGCTTCATCGCGACGAATGCGCTGGCCTCGGCTTCGCGCTTGGTAGGCGATTTGCCGGAAACGTCGACCATGCGGGCGCGACCGGCGTTGTCGTAGTGGGAGAGCTTTTTCGCCATGCCGAAGCTCTATCTTACATGCTAGGTCGTATATCGAACGTGGAGAGACGGACGCATTCGTCCGTCCGGGCAGGGGCAAGAATCTGGGATGGCGAATCTGGAATGACGTGTCTGCAATGCGAAATTTGGGGCGGCGAATATGGAATGCGAATCTAGAATCGCGAGATTCGTGGAACTGCTCCCCGGACGAATGCGTCCGGGGCTCCACGTGCTGCGCCATTTGCTCAGGCTGGGTGACGCATAATGATTGCGATCCAGTCGCCGGCGGGGATGTGGTCGCGGTCGGGCGGAATGACGATGTAGCAATTCGCGCGAGCGGTCGCGGCGATGTCGCCGGAGCCTTGCCAGGCCACGAGTTTGACTCGCGAGTCCTCGAACTCGCCGGAGAGGAGTGCGGGGAGGAAGCGCCTCAGGCCGGGCTTGACGCGGGCTTCGGATTCCAGCCGAGCGTGAAGGAAGATCAGTTTCTGCGGAGACTGGCCCGCCAGCGCATCGAGGATTGGGCGGGCGAAGAGTTCGAAGGTCACCATGGTCGAGACCGGATTGCCGGGCAGGCCGAAGAAATAAGTGGACGCTGGCGGAGGTGCCGCTCCCTCGCGGGCGAGGGCGCCCGCGCCACACTTGCCCGCGCCACATCGGCATTTTCCGAACACTACGGGGCGGCCGGGCTGGATTTTCGCGCCGGTGAAGAAGAATTCGGCGTGCATTTCCGCGAGCACTTGTTCGACCAGATCGTAGCGGCCCATGGAGACGCCCCCGGTCAGCAACAGCAGGTCGGACTGAAGGCCTTGCTCGATGAGGCGGCGAAGAGCCTGCGTTTCGTCAGGAGCGACGGGAAGCAGAACCGGATCGCCGCCAGCTTCGCGAATCTGCACGGCGAGCGAATAGCTGTTGGAGTTGCGAATTTGAGTTGGGTCGGGGATGGCGGTGACGTCGACCAGTTCGTCGCCGGTGGAAAGCACTGCGACTCGCGGGCGTTTGTAGACGGCGAGGCGCGACTTGCCGGCAGACGCGGCGAGGGCGATCGCGGCGTCGTTCAGACGCAGGCCGCGGTCGAGCAGGAGACTTCCCTGCTTGGCTTCGGCACCGCGCGGGACGATGTTTTCTCCGGGCGCGGCGCCTCTGGTGATCTCGACTTGGTCTTCGCTACGCACATCGCGGTTACGCACATCGTGGCGGCGCGCGGTGTATTCGACCATGACGACCGCGTCGGCGCCTTCAGGCACGGGCGCGCCGGTCATGATGGAAACGGCTTGCCCGGCGGAGACGGATGGGATGTGTTCGAGTTTTTCGCCGGCTTTGATTTCGCCGATCAGGTTGAGCCTGGCGGGAATCTGCGACAGGTCGGCGGAGCGTACAGCGTAGCCGTCGCGGGTGGAGCGGGGGAACGGTGGCAGGTCGCGATCGGCGGGAACGGGCTCGGCCAGGATGCGGCCAGCGGCGGAGAGCAAGTCCACGGTTTCGGTCGTGGGCGGGGGAATGCTTGCCGCGTGTTTTTCCACCGCGCGGCGCGCTTCTTCGAAGCTCAGGATCGTTGAATCGGGCGGCGGGGCGGGCATGGAGAGATGATACGACAGGCGGTTGAGCGGCAGTGTAGGCGGGCGTGGCGAGCGAGCGACAGCTGGGTACGAGCGCGGAAAGCAGATTCCTCGCGTTGCTCGGAATGACAAGGCTTGGGGTTGCGGCGTGTGCCGCTTACCGCGCCAGTTCTTGCCCGAGGACGGCCGGGTTGCTGACGAACGAGAGGCCGGTTTCGAGATCGACGACACGATCCCGCACCAGGCGGGCGATTTCGCCGTCGAAGTGTTGCATGCCTTCGGACGATCCCGCCTTGATGGCATCGAGCAGAGTTTTCTCTTCGCGCTCGCCCTTCTCGATGCACTCGCGGGTGCGGGTGTTGGCCTTGAGAATTTCGAAGGCGGGAACGCGGCCGCTGCGATCGGCTTTCGGAATCAGCCGCTGGCAGATGATGTAGCGGAATACCTTGGCGAACCGTTCGCGGACCGACTGCTGTTCGGCCGGGGAGAACGAGGTGACGATGCGCTCGACCGTTTTCGACGCGTCCATGGTATTCAAGCTGGAGAAAACCAGGTGCCCGGTTTCGGCCGCTTCGAGAACAATTTCGATGGTTTCGCGGTCGAGCATGTCGCCGACCAAAATCACCTTGGGGGCCTGGCGCATGGCCGAACGCAGCGCGTGGGCGAAGCTCGGCGTGTCGCTGTGCAGTTCGCGCTGGTGAATGGTCGAGCATTTGTGGTTATGCAGAAATTCGATGGGATCTTCGATGGTGATGATGTGGTAGTACTTCTCGCGATTGATGCAATCGAGCAACACCGCGAGGGTCGAGGACTTGCCCGACCCGGCCGCGCCCGTGACCAGCACGATGCCATCGCGCAGACGGCTGACTTCCGATAATTGCTCCGGCAGGTGCAGGGACTCGAACTCGGGAATGGCGGTTGGGATGACTCGCATCACCACCGCGCAACTGCCGCGCTGAATAAAAATGTTGACCCGGAAGCGGGCCATCCCAGGCAGACCGAAAGAAATGTCACATGCGCCGTGCTCGCGCAAGGTGGTGATCGCCGTCTTGTTGTCGCCGATCAGGTCAGCGGCGATGTGGCGGGTATCGTCAGGCGTGAGCAGGGTGAGCCCGGGAACCTGCACGGGAATCATTTGCCCATAGACCTGCACTTGCGGCGGGCGGCCGGGAGAGAAAACCAGGTCGCTGATTTTCTCCGCCGCGCGCAGCATGGCGGTGAGCAGGGCCGGAGTTGCCACCCTGCCCTTCCCGGAAAAACCGTCTAATACAACAGAGATGGGCGCAATTGTCGGTGCTGCCATTCAGTCCTCACACGCGGAATCGCACACACCACAGAAGGGAAGACAAAGGAGATGTTTCACTGTACCGCGTCGCGAGGCTGGCGCGAAGGACAGCAAGTACATAGTCCTTGGTAACCTCTAAGACGGCTTGAAGGGATGGCCTGAGACAGCAAGGGCGGCCTGCTCGGCCGCCCCTTGAAAGTCGAGCCAATTGTAAGTGCTTGCAACGGAAATATCTTACTTTTTGGCAGCCTTTTTCTTGCCGAAACCGGTCTCCACGGGCGAGCCGATACTGGCCAGCATCGCCTTGGCTTCCTCCGCATGCCCGCCGGTGGGTACGAGTTCCAGATATTTTTGGAAGGCCTCGGCCGTGCCCGGAGCGGCGACCATTTTATCGCCTTGCAAAGTCGCTTTGCCCAGCAGATTTACGCCCTTCTGGTAGTAAGCCTCGGCCCGGGTCGGGTCGGCGGCAATACATTTGTCGAACATTAAGATGGCCGCGTCGGCCTTGCCGATATTGGTGAGGACAGCGCCGGCATTGAAGTAGGCTTGCGCCGCTGAAGTGGGATCAGCCTTGGCGGAAGCGTCGTAGGCTTGCATGGCCTCGTCAACTTTGCCTTCCTTGGCATAGGCCTCGGCCAGATTGTTGTAGTACGCAGCCATGTTCTTGGCGGCGTTGGGATCTTTGTCGTTGGTGATGCCCTGTTTGATCTGAATCGCTTTCTGGTAGGCCTGGACGGCGGAATCCAAACGTTTCTGCTTGTCCGCGGGATCGGTGACCTTGGCGATCGACATGCGGTAATAGTCGCCCAGCTTGAACCAGATCAGATCGCGTGTTGGGTCCATCTGGTTGGCGTCGTTCAAGGCGGCGATGGCGGTATCGTAGTCGCCGGCGTCGGCCGCGGTCTTCGCCGCAAGGAGCTTGTCGTTCAAGCCCTTGACGGTGTTGATCTCCTTGGCCTGCTTCTCTTTCTGTTCCTGCATCTGCTTCAATTGCTCGGGCGTAAGACCCTGGCCCTTGGCCGCGTTCTCGATCTCTTTCTTCACATCAAAATCCAGGTTGTTCTCGTCCAGCTGAACCTGAAATCCCTTGACGTGGTCCATCTCCTTGCCAGCCTTCTCGTCATCGGCGCTCTTGTAGAGAGTCACGTTGTATTTTCCGGGTGTGAGCCCGAGCGAGAAATATTCGCCGTGCTTGTTGGTCTTGAGCGTGTATTTCTGGCCGTTATCCAGATTGGCCCAGACCACAACGCCGTCCACGACGGGATTTCCCGCAGAATCTTTGCAGACGCCCTTTACCGTACCCGAAGCCTGGGCGAGAACCGACGGCACATAGAGTCCCGCAGCCAGTACCGCAAACAGAACCATTGCGATGTACTTTTTCATATTGGCCTCCCGGCCGAATCCATTGTTAGCTCTCATGTTGATTCTCAAAATTAATGCTCTCAAATATTAATTGTCAGCGCACCGCAGGCAGTCTGCGCTCCGGCACGGACCGCTCATCATAGTTCAACCGTCGGAGTTCAACAATCCGGCGTTCAACAATCCTGAACTCAAGACCGTAGTGGTGCCGTTTGGCTCACGCGCCGGCCCGGATAAGACTGAGATCCCCTCGGCTTCGCTCGGGGCAGGCTCTTCGCTTCGCCTGAAAAACGGCTGCGCTCAGGATGACAGCTTAGAATTCTATCTGGCCGCGTACGGAATCGGATCTTCGACTCCTGCCGCTTCAAAGGCGCGCAGGCGGAGAACGCAACTGTCGCAGACGCCGCAGGCCCGATCCTCGCGGCTGTAACAAGACCAAGTTAAATCGAACGGCGCACCCAGTTCAAGGCCGAGGCGCACAATCTCGGCTTTGCGCATGGCGATAAGCGGAGTCACGATTTCGATCCGTCCGTCTTTGGTGCCGGCTTTTACCACTTCGTTGAAGGCCTTGTAATAGGCGGGACGGCAATCGGGATAGCCGGAGCTGTCGGGCTCAACCGCGCCAATATAGACCTTTTCCGCGCCCAACACCTCGGCCCAACTGACGGCCACGGCAAGAAAATGCGCGTTGCGGAAGGGCACATAGGTGACCGGCACACCGGGTCCGGCTGACTCGGCGCGGGGCACGGCGATGGCGCCGTCAGTGAGCGCGGAACCGCCAATGGCGCGCAGGGCTTCATTTCTGACGATAAGTTTGTCGCGGATGTTGAGCCGGTCGCAGATGGAGAGAAACGAACGCCGCTCGCGCTCCTCGGTGCGCTGCCCGTAGCTGATGTGCACGGCGGCCGCGTCGTAGCCGCGCACGGCAAGAGCCGCGCAGACGGCGGAATCCATGCCTCCGCTGAGCAGAACAACGGCGCGGGATCTGGTGTGAAACGGCATGCTATGACGGCAATTGTTGAATGTTGATTTCTCGATTGCTGAATAAAATCGGTGGCGGACGGGAACTGCTTTTATTCAACAATCAACAATCAAGAATCAAAACTTTTTTTCCTACACACCCTTGAGCGCCGGGTCCCAGATAAACTTGTGCAACTGCAGGCCCAGCCTGGCGGGAACGTTGTCGGCGATCATCCACTCCGCCAGTTGCCGCGGATCGAGCAGGCAATGTGAGCTGTCGCGCGCGCCGGTGGCATCTTTTCGAAACGCCGGCGAAAAGAGGACAGCGTTCACGTGTTTGGCAAGGTTGTGATGCTCTGTGAACTCGCGGGCAAACTCGTAGTCGGCGCGGCTGCTCAACACGAACTTGATTTCGTCGTGCGGGGTCAGCGTCTCCAGATTTTCCATGTAAAACGTGTTGGCTGCGCCGGAGTCCGGGCATTTCACGTCAACGATTTTGACCACATCGGCCGGAACGCGTTCCAGTGGGCGCTCACCGCTGGTCTCGAGCAGCACCGCGTAGCCGTCGCGCAACAGTTGCTGCATCAAGGGCACAACATCTTTTTCCTGAAGCATGGGCTCGCCGCCGGTAATCTCGACCAACCCGCCGCCAGGACTGAGCCGCAGAACTTCGCTGCGGACCTCTTCGATCGTCATTTTGCGGCCACCCTGAAACGTGTACTCGCTGTCGCACCAGGTACAGCGCAGATTGCATCCCGTCAGCCGGACGAAGACGCAGGGCAGCCCGGCATACGTCGATTCGCCCTGCAATGATTTGTAGATCTCTGTGATTTGCATTGTGGATACCGGCAACGGGAGTGTCTGGACGCCGCTATTCGCTGTATTTCGCCGTAGTCGTATCGGTTTCGAAGACGGTTACGTCCTTCACTCGCACGCGGCCGCTGGTGACGGCCTGCAATTTCGTGTTCGACTCGTCATAAAAATACTTTGCCAGGTTCTCGGCCGAGGGGTTGATCACGGTGAAAGGCTCGATTTCGTTGATCATCTGGTGGTCGAGACGCTCGATGACGTGCTTCATCACGTCGCGCAGGTCTTTGAAGTCGAGCAGCAGTCCGGCCTTGTCGAGTTCGGCTCCGGCCAGCGTGACGCGAATCTTATAATTGTGCCCGTGCGGATTCTCGCACTTGCCTTTGTAGTTGCGCAGGTAGTGGCCCGCGGCGAACGTATCTTCAACGGTAACTTCGAACATGATTCCCTGGCAGCGCGGGCAATGTCTGCACCCCGATTCTGTGCGGGTGAGAGCCTTTATTGTACAACCAGAGTGCCGGCATACAGGATTCCTGAGTCTGCCAGCCTTCCTCCCGGAGAACGAAAAACTCGCCTCGGTATACGGGTCGAGAGAGACAGCTTGGATAGCTTTTCGCCAACCAATAGCTTAAGCCATCTCTTTCATAGTTTTCGGCGGATAAAGTCATGGATGATGCCATATAGCTAGACCGCTTCTGACGTTCGGCCCTTTCCGGCCGTTCTGCGCTTCAGACGCCACGTGTTTCCTTGTCGCGCTTCTCAAACGCAACTCTCAATTCATCTAGTTTCTGCTCGGCTTCCTGGAGGCGCTGCTCCAGTCCCGTTTTCTCAACCGCCCGCAGTTGCAATTGCATCAGCGGTGCGAGCCCGGCAGCGATCCGAGGGTTCAGCTTGCCTGCATAGACGTCGGCAATCAGCCGGTTCACCGTATCCCGCACTGCGGTCGCGCTGTTCAACTCCGGTAGCGGTTCGGCGTCGAGGCGGGAACGACCGTTTTTCCTTCCACCAATCCGGCCTAACTCAGCCGCCTTATTGGGGTTCGCGTGCAACAAACAGAGACCGCCCTCGGTCGCAGCTGCCCGGCACGGTTTCCCGGCCTTGGTCCGACCCCGGCATCGATTCTCCCCGCGGCTGGCATTCATATCGCGAATGCTCACTTTTCCACTTTCGGAACTGCCGCGGCCGCCTGAAAGGCGCCTGGGTGCAGGTCGATCTCGTTCTTACCGGGCACGTAGCCGACCCAGTCCGCCTCGGGGAAAGCAGTCGCCCAGGCCTTCTTGAATTGAGCACTGCCACGTTCTCTGCGTCGCGCTTGAAACCTCCGGAACCATGGCGGCGCGTATGTTTCAAATATCGGCCACTTAAAGCGATCGCCATGAAGAGGGCACTTCACAGCGAACGCGATATGTCCGAAAAATGGGGGCACGAAGCAAGGAGGTTCGTTCTTGGGAAAACAAAGGCACTCCGGCAGGAATCTGCTCAGCTCCACCAAGCCTTCCTCAAGCGCTTCCATTCGCTGGATGAACGCACTCTTCGGCATGATGCTGTCCTCCTTTTCGAAATATTTCTTCGCTTACCACCTCTGGTCTCCTACCTGCGACGAGAAGGCTAACCGTTGATTCCGGGCCCTGCTTCACTTTTCATTCGCCTAAAGTTACGTCTAACACACAAACCTGTGGACGCACAATCGCAGACGCAACGCTGGAGTAACGGTACTTTTAGCGTGCCCCCATTACCGGAACGCTACGTGGCTGGAAAACTGGAAATGGAGCAGCGGGTAATGAACCCGGAATCCAAAACTAGCCGTCTGCCCGCTTCGGAAATAGCTACGGGGGCCCGAAGCTTTGGGCCGCTCGTGTCAGATCGTTCATCAGCATCCGCTCGATCCCAACCTGTTGTATCGAGCAAGTCTCACACGTATTCGAGTGTCTACTATCCCGCTCACCTTCTCCTACCGGGCTCTCTCCAGCGAACCTCGGCTGAAGCTGAACGCGGGGTTGAAGTTTGCCCGGTAGTTTCGTGTTAGGCTCACGATGAGTTGGTTGCCTGTTCAGCTTGCTGAAATTCTGATCTAGCGCGGAGGAGGCGTTGCCCAAGGTTATCGTTCCGCCTAAAAAGATTCTTTTCAAGGACGACATTCTGCAGGACCCGTATCCCGCGTACGCCCGTTTGCACGAAGAGGGCCCGTTGCATTACCTGGATGTCGACGGCAAGTGGGCGCTATGGTCGATTGTGAGCCACGCCGAGTGCTCCTCGATTGCCAAAGACCCCAGGCTTTCCGCCAAACGCTCGCAGCAGATGATCTTGTCCCTTCCAATCGCCAGCCAGTCTGAGTTCAAGGAACTCGCGCGCATGCTGGGACTGTGGCTGATTTTCATGGACGCGCCGGAGCACACTCGGCTGCGCAAGCTTCTCAACAAAGGATTCACCGCGGCCGCAATTGAAGGCTTGCGTCCGCAAGTCGAGGCCATCGTCGATCGAATGCTCAAGCCGCTGCAGCCGGGCTCCGAGGTCGAACTCATGCGCGAGTTCGCGAACCCCATGCCGGTGCGCATCATTTCGGAAATGCTCGGGGTGCCGCAGGAACGGCATGACGACTTCGTCGCCTGGTCGCGAGCGATCGCGGTGTTTCGAGGCAGTCCTGATCGCACCGTGGAACAGGCCCGCGCCGCGCAAGACGCATTGCTGGCATTGACCGATTTTTTTCGCAAGACCGTGGCGGAACGGCGACGCAACAAGGGGAACGACCTGATCAGCCTTCTCATCGACATCGAGGAAGAAGGCGAAGTGATGACCGAAGAAGAGCTCTACGCCCAGTGTATCGCGCTGCTTTTCGCGGGGCACGAGACGACTCGAAATCTGATCGGTAATGGAATGTACACGCTGCTGAAAAACCCGGAAGAGACCGCGGAGTTGCGAGAGAAGCCGGAGATTATCCGCACTGCCGTGGAGGAAATTCTGCGTTTTGAGAGCCCGGTGCAATTCACGGCTCGCGTACTCAAAGAAGAGATCGAGGTTTGCGGCCAGCGCATCCCCCCAAAATGGTCCGTCTTATGCATGCTCGGTGCAGCAAACAGGGATCCCAAAAAATTCAAGGAGCCTAATCAGCTAAACCTGAAGAGGCTGAACAACGAACACCTCGCGTTCAGCGCGGGCCCCCATTTTTGCATTGGAGCCCAACTTGCACGCCTGGAGGGGCAGGTTGCGTTGCTGAATCTGGTACAACGCTTTCCGCAGATGAAACTTACCGGCCCGCGCCCGGAATGGGCTCCTACCTTCGGATTCAGAGGCCTCAAGAGTCTACAAGTAACTATGTGAGCTTCGTTCGCGCCGTCTATTGAGATCCGGTGGGCAACCGCTGCCACGTCAATTCGATGGTTTGGACTTTTCCGTTAACCATCGTTGGCGGCGTAGTCAACGTCATTCGATCATTCTCAAATTTGACCCCGCGCAGCAGATCGCGATTCACATAGTTCTGAATCGATGAGACCTCGACGGTGTGCGTAACTTTGTCACCATTCAGGGTGTACCGTCCGGCGTAGGCAAGAAATGTCTTAAAGGCCTCGGCCTGCTCCTCGACCGATCCACCGCCGGAAGAGAGTGACTTCCGTCCGCCATAGCTGATGAGAGCCGTTACTCTCCCATCCGCGGCATAGGTAAGAAAACCCACGGGATTGCGACCATAGGGAGTTTCGTCCCGTTCTCCTTTCGATGTTTTGCTCGAGGCTGATACCAGTTTCCACGTCCCCAGAAGTTTTTCGTTCGGGTCTCCCATCCTGACTCTCCGTTGTCGAATCCAGGTCCTAGCGACCGCCTGTTGCCGGTTCGAATTGCAATGTCTCTCAGGACAGATGATACCCCGCAGCTCGATCTTGAGAAATCTGACGGTGAGAGGGTTGACTAATGAAGAAAAACTGATTCGGATGTGTTCGGATCGCGCGAGTCTTTGACAATGGGGCAGTCTATGGTCCTCACCGGCGCGTTCGTAACCAAAGTATCCACAGATGAGCTTTGATTTCGCGTTTGAGTGTGAAATCCTACGACTCTCACAGTGCAGATGGGCGGCAGCCTCACGGGCTATGATTCAACGCGACCAGAGACCCCTAGCGACTCCGCTATTCAGCATTATCATCCCCGTCTTCAACGATTGGGTTCTGCTGGAAGAGTGCCTGGAGTCTCTGACGCGGCAAACCAACGCGCCAAGCTTTGAAATTATCATTGTCGATGATGGCAGCTCGGACCCTGCGCCAGACTTCGTTCACCGCTCAAGCCAGGATCAGACGGTTACTTTGATCCGGCAATCGCACGCCGGAGTCTCGGCCGACAGAAACCTGGGAATTCGAGTTGCGAAGGGTGCGATCTTGCTGTTTGTGGACGCGGACTGCAAGCTCGAGACAAGCTGCCTCGCGGCGCTGGGCACAACCATCGCGCGTTTCCCGCAGCAAAATTGCTTTCAACTCTGCCTGGTTGGAGATCGCTCGAGCCTGGTCGGCCGAGCCGAGGAACTGAGGCTCGTTAGCGTTCAAAGTCACACGCTGCAGCCCGATGGGCGCATCCGCTATCTGAACACCGCAGGGTTCGCCATGCGGCGCGCGAAGGTTGATATCGAAGCCGGCGTGTTTGACCCGATTGCGCTCAGAGCCGAGGACACGCTGCTGCTGGCTACTCTGATCGAGCGTGGGGAACTTCCGCGGTTCGTTCCCGATGCGATTGTCGAACACTCGATGACATTGTCTCTGATCCGTGCGATCAAAAAGGATATCTGGTCTGTGTACCTGGAGGGAACGGCCTACGACATGATCGCCTCGAAGGGAGTAAGAATTCGGGTGACGCATCGGGAGCGCCTGCGATTGCTCAGGTCCACCTGGAAAACGGCCGGGCAGCGATCCATTGGGCACTCGGCCTGGTTCGCGCTTATGGTAAGACAGGCGGTGCAGCGCGCGATCGGCGTAAGTTTTCACTGGCTGCGAGTTAAGCCAGCGGCGCACGGCTAGCTCATTCCTTTTAAAGAGAATCAAGTAGTGGTGCAGTTTGGCTCGCGCTCCTGCTGCATAAGACTGAGATCCCTCAGTTCGGCTGAAAAACGGCTGCGCTCAGGGTGACACCTTAAGGTAACAAATCCAAACTGCACCACTAGCCTCCATCGGGTAGCCGGGTCAATTTGAAGGCGGATGCTCAGGGCGCCGTTATAATGCTGTCTCGGCGCGGTAGACCGAAGTCCAGAAGCTGTTGCGGGGAGGGGTCCGTTGCCACTCGGAACCGGTTGGTCAAAAACGTGGACATTTTTCGAAGAGAGTTGGCACGAGGGCAATATCGGCATCATGGGCCCGCGCACCCATGCAGCGTGGCTTTGTTCGGTGGTTTTCGACGGCGCCCGGGCGTTTGAAGGCGTGACCCCTGACCTCGATCTGCACTGCGCGCGCGTCAATGATTCAGCCAGAAAACTATTTCTGAAACCGACCGTCCCTTCCGAAGAGTGGGTGCGGCTGGCGCGGGAGGGGATCCAGCGCTTCGATAAAGATGCTGCGCTCTACATTCGTCCCATGTATTGGGGAGAAAAAGAGGGACCGTGGGTGCAGGCGCAAGACCCTGAGTCCACGCGCTGGTGCCTTTCGATTTATGAAGCGCCGATGCGCACGCCGAAAGGCTTCTCGATCACGTTGTCTCCGTATCGCCGGCCAACATTCGAAACGATGCCGGTCGATGCCAAGGCGGGATGCCTGTATCCCAACAACTCGCGTTCACTGTTCGAGGCGCACGCCCGCGGTTTCGATAACGCGATTGTCTGCGACGTGCTGGGCAATGTCGCGGAACTCGCTACTTCCAATATTTTCATGGCGAAAGACGGGGTCGTCTTCACGCCGATTCCGAATGGCACGTTTCTGGCCGGCATCACTCGACAACGAGTGATTGGATTGCTGCGCCAGAGCGGCGTGACTGTGATTGAGAAGACTCTCTCTTATCATGATTTCGAAATTGCAGATGAGATTTTCGCCACGGGGAATTACTCCAAAGTGGTTCCCGTAACCCGGATCGGTGACCGCGCCTTGCCCTTCGGGCCGATCTACACCAAAGCCCGCGAACTCTACTGGGCGTTTGCACATTCGTGACCGGTGTCAGCCCACACGAGCGTGAGTTCTCTGTCACGCCACTCGATTCGGCCATGTTAATACACCCATGTTAACGTGAAGACGATGCCCACCTCCACGATGGTCGAGAAGCTGATTCCGATCTGGCAGCGTGTGCTGCAGCTCTCATCCATTGGCGTTGACGACAACTTTTTCGATGTAGGTGGGGATTCGTCTCTGGCCGTTGCCCTGTTCAACGAAATTGCGCAAACCTGCGGCCGCGAACTGCCTCCGGTGATGATCTACCACGCACCGACGATTGCGATGCTGGCGGCGGTGCTCGAGGAATCTGACGTACCGCGCGTCCCGCCGCTGGTTCAACTGAAAGCCGGCTCCGTGGAACCTCCGCTTTTCATCACCCATGGGTTGGGCGGCAGCGTCATGGACTTCTTTCAGGTGGTGAAGCACGTCCAGACTCCGCACGCAATTTACGGAATGCAAACCAAAGGCATTGATGGAGCGGAAGAGCCGTTCGATCGCATCGAAGACATGGCCCGATATTCCCTCGACGCAGTGCGGCAGTTACAGCCTCACGGGCCCTATCTTCTGGTCGGTTACTCTCTTGGCGGCCTGGTCACGCTGGAAATGGCGCGGCAATTGAGCGCCGAGGGCGAAAAGATAGGGTTGCTGGCCATGCTGGACTCTTACCCAGAGATTCGGTATTTATCGCTGGCCCAGCGTGCTCGCCTGGTGACGCGGCTGGCAACGCGTCGCGCGGCAAGCGCCGTGAAACTGCCGCTGGGGGAAGCTCTGGCGCTCGTCATTCGTCCCACGCGACGGCGGTCTCTTTCTTCTTCTTCGGGCGGACCCTATCAAACGCCGGTTGACGTGTCACTGTCTCCCGCGATGGAACGGGTTCGGGAAAAATCTTATCTCGCGCTGACGCGCTACCAGCCGCGCTTTTATCCGGGCAGGATCAAATTCGTCAGAGCTGCCGTGCCCACCGCATTCCCCGCTGATCCGGCGGCCGTCTGGGGCCCGCTGGCAGGCAGCGTGGAAGTTGAGAGCGTGCCCGGCGATCATCTGGAAATCATGACCACACACCACGACAAACTGGCGGCCGCAATCTCGCGCTATGTC
Organism: uncultured Acidobacteriaceae bacterium; assembly: GCA_963739125.1. GTDB lineage: Bacteria > Acidobacteriota > Terriglobia > Terriglobales > Acidobacteriaceae > Sulfotelmatobacter. The sequence continues at coordinate 1,428,369 of CAVTZD010000001.1, forward strand.
GCCGAAGCCGCCGGCCAGTAGCAACGGCATCCGATCAGGCTAAGCGCCCCTCTGAATCATCTCGCTGGTCTTCGCAAATGGTCTTCGCAAATCGTCCGAGTGCCTCCGTGTGTAAGCTTGTTGCCGATCCCGCGCGGCGTACAATGGGCGTCTTTGGCGACACGGCTCGTCCGGCAACCGGGCGACGGCTCGATAGAGCAATCGACATCGCATGAACGGCGCAGAAAGCTTAATTCGCTCGCTGGCTGGAGGCTGGGTTGACACTTGCTTCGCCAACCCCGGCACGTCGGAGATTCATCTGGTGGCGGCGCTGGATCGGGTGCCCGAGATCCGTTGCCTGCTCGGGCTGTTCGAAGGCGTTGTCACCGGCGCGGCGGATGGCTATGCGCGCATGGCGGAAAAGCCGGCCTGCACACTTCTACATCTCGGTCCGGGGTTCGGCAACGGACTGGCAAATCTGCACAATGCGAGCCGGGCCGGGGTGCCGATGGTTAACCTCATCGGCCAGCACGCCACCTATCATCTGCGCCACGACACCCCGCTTACTTCCGACATTGAGGCCATTGCGCGGCCTTTCTCCAAATGGTTGCGGACGTCGGCTTCCGCGCCTGAAGCAGGGCGCGACGGGGTCGATGCAGTCGTCGCCGCGCGCACGGCGCCGGGTCAAATTGCCACGTTGATTGTTCCTGCCGATGTGGCGTGGAGCGAGGGTGGCTCGATCGCCGCGTTGCCGCCGTTGCCGAAGCCCCCGCTGCCAGATGCACGCGCCATCGACAAGGCAGCCGCGATGCTCCGTTCGGGGAAGCAAACTGCGCTGCTGCTGGCCGGAAACGCGCTCTATGGCCGGGGATTGATCGCCGCCGGACGCATCGCGTCCTCAACTGGAGCCAAACTGTTGGCTCCTTATCCGCTCACGCGACTGCAGCGCGGCGCGGGGCTTCCGCGGGTGGAGCGGGTTCAGTACGTGCTCGAGCAGGGAATCGAACAGTTCAAGGAATTTCGGCAGTTAATTCTGGTGGGGGCGCAGGCTCCAGTCGCATATTTCGCCTATCCGGGGAAGAACAGCGAATTCACTTCGCCGGAGTGCGAGATCCATACACTGGCCAGTCGCGGAGAAGACTACGTCGGCGCACTCGAGGCGCTGGCCGCGGAGTTTCCGGCTGGCGCTGCGCAGGCCGGTAAAACCGAGCGGCCGCAAATGCCGACTGGCGAAATCACTCTGCCGGGGTTGGCGGCAGCGGTCGGCGCAATCCTGCCGGAAAACGCCATCGTGGTCGATGAGTCGATGACTTCAGGCCGCGGCCTGATGGCCGCTACGAGCGCAGCTCCGCCGCACGATTGGCTGGGAAATACGGGAGGCTCGATCGGAATTGCACTACCGCTGGCAGTGGGCGCAGCCGTAGCCTCGCCGGGCCGCAGGGTGTTGTGCCTGACGGCCGACGGCAGCGGCATGTACACACTGCAAGGATTGTGGACGATGGCGCGGGAGGGTCTCGATGTCACGACGGTCGTATTCGCGAATCGCGACTACGCCGTCTTGAAGCGCGAGTTTTCTTATCTGGGCGTGGGCAGCCCGGGGGCGCAGGCGAGCGCCATGTTCGAGATCGGACGTCCCGACCTCGATTGGGTAAGTCTGGCGAAAGGGATGGGAGTGCCGGGCATCCGGGTCACTTCGCTGGATGCGTTCGGGAAGGCGTTACGGGCGGGACTGGAAGGAGAAGGACCGACGCTGATTGAAGTGCCGCTGTAAAGGGTTCTCCATCAATGAGTTCGATAGAGCCCCCCTTGCGACTGGGTGACTCCTCAGTTTCACCTGCCGGATCGGGCCATGGGTGCGGCGAATAAGGGGTTGTCAAGATGCGAAAGTACGTACATACTACACGTCGCGTTTTGAAAGGGGACCCGGAATGATACCGCAGCTTAGCTTGTTTTTCTTCAGCGCGGACTGTGCGGAACAGGAGGGCGCGAAGTATCAGATGCTGATCGAATCCGCGAAGTTCGGCGATGAGCATGGGTTTGCCGCCGTGTGGACACCGGAAAGGCACTTCCAACGGTTCGGAGGGCTTTATGGAAGCCCGGCGGTGACCGGCGCTGCGCTCTCCGTTTTAACCAAGAACATCTCCATTCGCGCCGGCAGTGTTGTCCTGCCCTTGCAGAACCCTTTGCGAGTGGCCGAAGAATGGGCCATGATCGACAATCTTTCGAACGGGAGGGTCGCAATTGCTGCTGCTTCAGGATGGCACGCAAATGATTTTGTTCTTTCTCCTGACACCTACCAGAACCGTTACAAGGATATGTTCGAGAAAATTGCCATCATCCAGAAGCTCTGGCGAGGCGAGAGCGTGTCATTCGCGAACGGAATGGGTGTCGCGACCGAGGTGAACATACTGCCGTCGCCGATTCAGCCGGAGCTGCCAATCTGGCTGACGGGCCAATCGGATGATACTTTTTTGAACGCCGGCAAGCTGGGTTTCAATGTTCTGACGGCAAACTTCTCTCTCAACCACGATCTGAAAGAGTTCGTGCGTAAGGCCAAAATTTATCGAGACGCGATCGAGACGCATCACGGCCGTCGAGGCCATATCACGTTAATGGCGCATACCTTTGTAGGGAAGAATACCGATGAAATAAAAACCATCGCCAAACCGGCCCTGGCTGAGTATCTGAGAGTCAACATCGAGATGCAGAAAAATCATTCCAATGGCACAAAGGATGATCGCGGGGTGGTGCGCAGAACGAGTTGGGTAAAACCGGAACTTTCCAGCTTCAGCGATCAGGAAACTGAAATCATGATCGAATTTCAAATGGCCAACACTTTACAAAGCCCGCTGAATTTTATCGGGACTTTCGATTATTGCGCTGAGCAGGCCGAACGCCTGAGCGAAAGTGGAGTGGATGAGATCGCTTGCCTGATTGACTTCGGTGTCGGCTTCAGCGACGTAACGTCCAGTCTTCGCCGTTTATCTGAATTGCTGGCATCGGCAACCGCACAACGACAAAGAGGCGCCTAGAAGTTGTCGAGTAAATGTCGGGCTGAGTTTTTTCACATCATGATCGAGAGACTTTTCAAGCCTCTGAATCCAAACGTGGGCGCCCACTCCGGTCGTTCGCCACTGAGCTTCATATCGGGGAAGCGCTGCACCAGATTGAGAAGCGCGATTTGTCCCTCTAGCCGCGCAAGCTGGCCTCCGATGCAGGCATGCGGCCCCGCACTGAAGGCCAGGTGTTGATTGTTCAGCCGTTTCAGGTCCAACTGATTCGGGTCCTTGAATCGTTTGGGATCGCGGTTGGCGGCGCCAAGCATGCACAGGACGGACTATTTTTTCGGTTGGTGGCCGCTGCCAGGTCAACTCGATGGTCTGCACTTTTCCGTTGATCATCGTTGGCGGCGGCGTCAGCGTCAGCGTCATCTGATCATTCTCAAATTTGACTCCGGGGCACTTCAAATTCTGTCACTAGGGTTTTCTTTTCAGGACCTATTTTCTCGGTATAATTCTGTTACCGGCAGGTGTCACATCGCAACGGCCGCACTCCTCCCCCCTTATGATGTTTTGGAATCTTGTTGTCGCGCCACAGCTACTCGCGTGGAGGATCTCGATGAAAACAGGTCGGCTAGGAATCGGCGCCCTGGTGACCTGCCTTGCACTCGGGCCCACGATGGCGTGCTCACACGCCACGGCCAAAATTTCAAACACGTGGGATCCAAAAGCTGCCGCGCAATATCTTGACTACCGCGAAGCTTGGTGGGCGGACTGGACAGGATCCGCCCGTGATCACGGCACTTTCTGCGTGTCGTGTCATACGGCTCTGCCTTATGCGCTTTCGAGGCCTGCCCTGAGGGTCGCGCTGGGCGAACGCGGTCCGTCAGTCAATGAACAAAAACTGATCGATGATGTGACCAAGCGTGTGCGGCTGTGGAGCGAGATCGGGCCGTACTACAGCGACCAGGGATACGACCACAAGACGGCTGAGTCCCGCGGGACGGAAGCGGTTCTCAACGCGTTGATTTTGGCCAGCAGCGACGCTCAGAATGGAAACCTCAGCGACACCACGCGAACGGCATTCGACAATATGTGGGCATTGCAGCAAACCACGGGAGAAAACGCAGGATCGTGGCTTTGGCTCCAGTTCGATCAGGAACCTTGGGAAGCGAACGATTCGGCTTACTACGGCGCGACACTAGCCGCTCTTGCTGTAGGAACCGCTCCTGGGAATTACGCGTCGGCCCCTGAAATCCAAGGTAATCTTATGCGCTTGCGGACATACCTGAACCGTGAAAGCGCAGCTCAATCCACCATCAATCGTGTTTTCCTGCTCCTGGCTTCCACCAAACTGCCGGGGTTGCTCTCGCCGGAAGAGAAAAATGCCATCATTCAGGAAGCATTGAAACGACAGCAGGCGGACGGCGGCTGGAGATTGGCCTCAATTACCTGGAGGTGGAAAGGCTGGAGCCTTCAATCCCTCGAAAATATGTGGCTGAGGGAAGACGGAACGCCGATGGACGGGCAGAGCGACGGTCTGGCGACAGGTCTTATCACCTTCGCTCTGGAGCGGGCAGGCGTATCCCGCGACAACGTCAAACTCAAGCACGGTCTGTCGTGGCTGACGAGCAATCAGAATACTGCGGAGGGTTTCTGGCCAGCTTCATCGGTGAACCGGCGCCGCCACAGATCTTCCGACACGGGACGCTTTATGAGCGACGCTGCAACCGCTTTTGCCGTGCTGGCCCTGACCGAGAACCAGCGAACGACGAGTGAGCGAACAACGACCCAGGTGGCCTCGGGGCCTGCTCATTGAGTGACTTACTTCTTCAGTGAGGAAGAACGGGATGAACACTACCGAACAGAATTTGTGCACTCAACATCCGCAGACGTGGGATGGCGCCTAGCAGCAAGAAGCTCACTGGTCAGCTTCTCGGCAAGCAATCGAACGTTCGGCTCGCTCAGCATAGTTTCCTGATGGCCGGGCACTTCGAAGATGTCCAGATTTCCAGTAAGAACGTCCTTCCAACCCAGTGTGAAATCAGTCATCAGTCCAGACAATTGCCTGCCGGCGCGGAATAGAACCACTGGGCCGCTGTACGGGCGCGGTACGTAGTGGACGATCGCTTTCTCGTGCTCGATGGCGAGCCTTTCGAGCGTATATGCCAGCGACCTGCTTTTTGGCTGGTCATTGTCATTGTCATCGTGATGGCCATGGCCATTGCTCGTCCAATTGTCAACCCTCAGTGAAGTTCGGGCGACGGCGATGTCCCAGGTGCGCCTGCACCTTTCGAGAATGTGGCTCGGTCCCCTCTGACGGAGATGTTCAAGCTCGAGATCGACTCGCTTCGCTGCCCGATACCAGCTCCGTTGGAACACGCTAAGGTCCGGCCGGAAACGAGAATAGGTTGGGTTCATCGTCTGGATCAACACCACGAGCGCCACTTCCTGACCCGAGGCGGAAAGCTTCTGCGCAGCTTCCAAAGCCAATAACCCACCGAAGCAATACCCTCCTAGAAAATACGGCCCCTCTGGCTGCAAGCTTCGCAATTCCGCCAGGTGAGCGTCGACCATGTCGCCGAGTGACTGGTCCTCTACGATGTGTCCGTCAAGGCCGCGAGCTTGCAGTGCGTAGACCGGTTGGTCTTGGTCTAGATGTTTGGCCAACGGGTAATATTCCAGAACATTGCCTCCGTGGCTGTGCATGAGGAAGAGGGGAGGCTTCGATCCTCCGGCTCGTATCGGGGTCAGCAAAGACCAGGATGGTTTCCAGTTCTCCTTTCGCAGCAGCTCCGCCAAACCGCTGATCGTGGGCGCCTGCAAAAAGGTAGCGAGGGGCAGGCGCTTGTCGACCAGTTTTTCGATCTCGGCCATGATGCGCACTGCCAACAGCGAGTGCCCACCCAGATCAAAGAAATTGTCGTGGATGCCGATATTTCGCACCCGCAAGATTCTTGACCAGATCTGCAGCAGCATTTGTTCGATCGGATCGCGAGGCGCCGTGATTTCGCCGGATACTTCGATGGGTCCCTGATCAGGAGCGGGGAGGGCGTTGCGGTCGATCTTGCCATTGGGGGTGAGAGGGAGTTGGTCGAGCACGACAAAGGCGGAGGGCACCATGTAGGCAGGCAGTTCCCGGCCCAGGTGGGCGCGCAGTTCGCTCACCTCGGGCGTGGGCTGGCCCGGCTGCGCCTCTAGGTACGCTACCAGAATCTTGTCTCCCTGCCCGTCTGCTCTCGCCACCACCACGCACTGCCCCACCCCGGGATGCCGTCCCAGCACGTTTTCCACTTCCCCAGGTTCGATCCGGAAGCCCCGGATCTTCACCTGATGGTCCACCCGCCCCACACATTCCAGAATCCCGTCGGCGCGCCAGCGCCCCAGATCCCCCGTCCGGTACAATCGCGGCTTTGCTGCGGAAGAACTCTTCCCCGAAGTGCTAGCCCCAAACGGACTCTCCACAAAACGCTCCGCCGTCAGTTCCGGGCGATGGAAGTAACCTCGCGCCAATCCCGCGCCCCCGATATACAGTTCCCCCACCATCCCCGCCGGCACCAGCTGCCGCTGCCCGTCCAGCACGTACACCCCGGTGTTGGCTATCGGTCGCCCGATCGGTACCGGCCCCTCCACCGTTCGCACCCGCTGCAGCGTCGACCAGATCGTGGTCTCCGTCGGTCCGTACAGGTTCCACAACTGGGCGCAGCGCGGCAGCAGCGCCTCCGCCAGATCCGCACCCAGCGCTTCGCCCCCGCACAGCAGTTTCAGTTTCTGATTGCCTTTCCAGCCCGCATCCAGCAACGCACGCCACGTCGCCGGCGTGGCCTGCATCACCGTGCACCCGCTCGCCTCCATCCGTGCCATCAGCCGCACCGGATCGTAGCTCTCTTCCCGGCTGGCAATCACCACCGTCCCTCCGCTCACCAGCGGCAGATACAGCTCCAGTCCCGCGATGTCGAACGACAGCGTCGTCACCGCCAGCATCCGGTCTTCGGCCCTGAACCCGGGCTCGCCCTGCATCGAGCGCAGAAAGTTCATCACCGCTCCCTGCTCGATCTCTACTCCCTTCGGCTTGCCCGTCGATCCCGACGTGTACAGCACGTAGGCCAGATCCTGCTCGCGCCCCACCGGCAACCCCTCGGCCGTCGTCTCCTCCTGACTGATCGCCTCCCAGTCCGTGTCCAGATGCACCGTGTCCAGACGCGGCGTATCCAGACGCGGCGTCGACTCGGTCCCCAACCCCAGCTTCTCGTCCAGCTGGCGATGCGTCACCAGCACCCGCAGCCCGCTGTCGCCCACCATGTATGCCAGCCGTCCCTGGGGAAACGACGGATCCAGCGGCACATACGCTCCCCCCGCCTTCAGAATCCCCAGCAGAGCCACCACCATCTCCAGCGACCGCTCCAGGCACAGCCCGACCAGCACTTCCGGCCCCACCCCCAGCCTCCGCAGATGATGCGCCAGCTGATTCGACCGCCGCTCCAGCTCCCCGTAACTGAGCCGCTCCCCTGCGAACTCCAAAGCCACCTGATCCGGATTCCGCGCCGCCTGCTCCGAGATCCTCTGCGCCAGACAAACCTCGTTCTCCTCTTCCGCCACCCCCGTGTCGTTCCACTCTTCCAGCAGCTGCCGCCGCTCCGCCTCCGGCAGTATCGGAAGGACTGAGACGATCTGTTCCGCATCCTGGCTGATCGCCTCCAGTAAAGTCCCGTAGTGCCGGCACAGCCGCCGCATGGTCTCGGCTTCAAACAGATCGGTGCGGTACTCGATCAATCCCCGCAACCCCGTCGCGGTCTCGGAGACCGCCAGCGTCACATCGAACTTCGAGGTCCCCGTCGCCAGCTGCGCCAGTGCTGCCGCGTCCGACGCCTGCGAGGCGGCGTCGCTGCTGAACAGCACAAACATCACCTGAAACAGCGGCGTCCGGCTCAGATCCCGCTCCGGCGCCAGCTCCGCCACCAGCTGCTCGAAGGGCAGATCCTGATGGCCATAAGCCCCCAGAGCCTGCTGCCTTATCTGCTGCAGCAGTGAGCGGAAACTTCCTTGAGTAGTGAACTTTGCCCGCAAAACCACCAGGTTGAGAAACAACCCGATCAGCTCCTCGGTCTCGCTGCGGGTGCGGCCCGAGATCGGTGTGCCCACCAGTATGTCGTCCTGCCCGGTGTAGCGATACAGCAGCGCCATGAAGCCGGCCGCCAGCGTCATGAACAGCGTCGCTCCCTGCTGCCGGCTCAGCTGTTTCAATCGCTCCAGCAGTTCCAGCGATAGCTCGAAGGCCTCCGTCGCGCCCGCAAAACTCTGCACCGCCGGCCGCGGCTTGTCCGTGGGTAATTCCAGAATCGTCGGAGCCCCCGCCAGCGCTTCTTTCCAGAATCCCAGCTGCTTCGCCAGTACCTCGCCCTGCAAGTGCCCGCGCTGCCAGTGCACGAAGTCGCGGTAGCGAATCGGCAACTCCGCCAGCGCATTCGACTTCCCCTGACTGAACCAGCCGTAGAGCTGGCGCAGTTCCCGCTGCAGCACCTCCATCGACCACTCGTCGGCAATGATGTGGTGAATGGTCAGCAGCACTAGCTGCTGCTGCTCACTCAAGTGCACCACGATGCCCCGCAGCAGCGGCGGCTCCGTCAGTTGAAACGGTCTTCGCCCTTCCTCCCGCGCCCGCCTCATCCACGTCTGCTCGCGCTCCGCTTCCGGCAGCGAGCGCAGGTCAAGCTCCGCAAACACGAGCTCCACCGCCGGATACACAATCTGCACCGGTTGCCCTTCCTGATTGCGAAACGCCGTGCGCAGCGTCTCGTGCCGCCGCACCAGTTCGTTCACCGCGCCCTGCATCGCTTCCCCGTTGTAGGGCCCCTCGAACCGCACCACATCCACGATGTTGTACACCGCGCTGCCCGGCGCCAGCTGATCCAGAAACCACAGCCGCTCTTGCGCATAGGAAAGCGGACTCGGCCCCTCCGCGCTCTGCCGCTCGATCCTCTGCTTCCCTCCACCACTCCCCTTCGTCTCCACCAATACCCGGGCCAGTCCCGCTACCGTGGGGTGGGCAAAGAAAGTCGACGGCGCCACATCCACTTCGAACACATCCCGGATCCGCGACACCGCCCGGATCACAAGCAGCGAGTGCCCGCCCAGATCGAAAAAGTTTTCCCGGATTCCGATGCTCCCCAGCTTCAGCACTTCGCTCCAGATCGACACCAGCGCCTTCTCAGTCTCGGTGCGCGGCGCGTGCAACTCTGCCACCGCCGGCGCGCGGTCGTTACTGGGAGCGGGGAGGGCGTTGCGGTCGATCTTGCCATTGGGGGTGAGAGGGAGTTGGTCGAGCACGACAAAGGCGGAGGGCACCATGTAGGCAGGCAGTTCCCGGCCCAGGTGGGCGCGCAGTTCGCTCACCTCGGGCGTGGGCTGGCCCGGCTGCGCCTCTAGGTACGCTACCAGAATCTTGTCTCCCTGCCCGTCTGCTCTCGCCACCACCACGCACTGCCCCACCCCGGGATGCCGTCCCAGCACGTTTTCCACTTCCCCAGGTTCGATCCGGAAGCCCCGTATCTTCACCTGATGGTCCACTCGCCCCACACATTCCAGAATCCCGTCGGCGCGCCAGCGCCCCAGATCCCCCGTCCGGTACAATCGCGGCTTTGCTGCGGAAGAACTCTTCCCCGAAGTGCTAGCCCCAAACGGACTCTCCACAAAACGCTCCGCCGTCAGTTCCGGGCGATGGAAGTAACCTCGCGCCAATCCCGCGCCCCCGATATACAGTTCCCCCACCATCCCCGCCGGCACCAGCTGCCGCTGCCCGTCCAGCACGTACACCCCGGTGTTGGCTATCGGTCGCCCGATCGGTACCGGCCCCTCCACCGTTCGCACCCGCTGCAGCGTCGACCAGATCGTGGTCTCCGTCGGTCCGTACAGGTTCCACAACTGGGCGCAGCGCGGCAGCAGCGCCTCCGCCAGATCCGCACCCAGCGCTTCGCCCCCGCACAGCAGTTTCAGTTTCTGATTGCCTTTCCAGCCCGCATCCAGCAACGCACGCCACGTCGCCGGCGTGGCCTGCATCACCGTGCACCCGCTCGCCTCCATCCGTGCCATCAGCCGCACCGGATCGTAGCTCTCTTCCCGGCTGGCAATCACCACCGTCCCTCCGCTCACCAGCGGCAGATACAGCTCCAGTCCCGCGATGTCGAACGACAGCGTCGTCACCGCCAGCATCCGGTCTTCGGCCCTGAACCCGGGCTCGCCCTGCATCGAGCGCAGAAAGTTCATCACCGCTCCCTGCTCGATCTCCACTCCCTTCGGCTTCCCCGTCGATCCCGACGTGTACAGCACGTAGGCCAGATCCTGCTTGCGCCCCACCGGCAACCCCTCGGCCGTCGTCTCCTCCTGACTGATCGCTTCCCAGTCCGTATCCAGATGCACCGTGTCCAGACGCGGCGTGTCCCGATGTGGCGTCGACTCGGTCCCCAACCCCAGCTTCTCGTCCAGCTGGCGATGCGTCACCAGCACCCGCAGCCCGCTGTCGGCGACCATGTAGGCCAGCCGTCCCTGGGGAAACGACGGATCCAGCGGCACATACGCTCCCCCCGCCTTCAGAATCCCCAGCAGAGCCACCACCATCTCCAGCGACCGCTCCACGCACAGCCCGACCAGCACTTCCGGCCCCACCCCCAGCCTCCGCAGATGATGCGCCAGCTGATTCGACCGCCGCTCCAGCTCCCCGTAACTGAGCTGCTCCCCTGCGAACTCCAAAGCCACCTGATCCGGATTCCGCGCCGCCTGCTCCGAGATCCTCTGCGCCAGACAGACTTCGTTCTCTCCTTCCTCGTTCTCCCCTTCCTCCATCTCCGTGTCATTCCATTCCTCCAGCAGCCACCGCCGCTCCGCCGACGTCAGTATCGGCAACTCCGACAGGCGGCGATCAGGATCGGCAACTACGCCCTCGAGTAGAACCTGAAGATGCCCGAGCATGCGCTCGATCCGATCGCTGTCGAACAGGTCCGTGTTGAATTCACAGAGGAATGCCAGTCCCTGGGGTTCTTCCATCACGTAAAGAGTCAGGTCGAATTTGGCCGTGCCGCTGTCGATGATTTTCCGCTCATGGCCCAGACCATGCAGGTTCCATGGCTGCATGGGCATGTTGAGCATCGACATCATCACCTGGAACATCGGAGTATGGCTGGCATTGCGCTCCGGATTTAACACTTCCACCAGCTTGTCGAAGGGCAGATCCTGGTGCGCATATGCACCCAGAGTGGTCTCCTTCACTCGACCCATGAGTTGTCGGAAGGTCGGAGCACCCGAAAGGTCGGTTCGCATGACCAGCGTGTTGACGAAGAATCCGATCGATTTCTCGATCTCAACTCGATTACGGCCTGCGATGGCTGCCCCAAGCAGGATGTCTTCCTGTCCTGCGTACCGGTGCAAGAGCGCCTTGAAGGCGGCAAGCAGAGTTACAAACAGGGTGACGCCTTCGCTCTGGCTCAGGCTCTTGACGGCCTCAGTCAGTTTCTGGGACAGCGCGGAACAGGAAATCGATCCGTTGTAGGTCTGAACCGCCGGACGTGGACGGTCAGTGGGGAGTTCCAGAATCGGGGGTGCGCCGGCTAGCTTCCGTTGCCAGTAATCCAATTCGTCCTGCAAAACCTTTCCCTGCAGGCACTGTTGCTGCCAGGCGGCGAAGTCAACATACTGGAGGGAAGGTTCCGGCAGAGGCGAGGCTTCGCCTTGGAGGAAAGCGTTATAGAGCAGCGCCAGCTCTTCCTCGAAAACTCCGTATGACCACCCGTCGAAGGCAATGTGATGGAAGTTGAGCAACAGCACGTGTTCGTCCGGTCCCAACTTCAAGAGCCGGGCTCGAATCAGTGGCGCTTTCTCAAGGTTGAAAGGCTGGGCCGCTTCCGCTGATGCCAGGCGTGCGACCTCGTGCGCGCGGGCCAGTTCTGGCAGGCCTTGCAAATCAACCACCGGAACCCGAATGAATTCAGGTGGGGCGATCCGTTGCACCGGGCGTCCATCGACTCTCAGATAATAGGTCCGCAGAACTTCGTGCCGCCGCACAATCTCACTCAGGCTCTTCTCGAAAGCCGCCAGGTCAAAATAGCCCTTGAGGTCGTGGCGTACCGGGACGTTATATGCGGCGCTGCCGGGTTCGAGCTGATCGAACAGCCACAGTCCCATTTGCGCATGGGAAAGTGGCAACTCGCCGTCCCGAGGGACACACTTCAGGCGCGGCATCTGCGAGACGCCTTCTTCCTGAAGAAGACGGGCCAATAAAGCGAGCTTCTGCTCGGAGAGACTACGATCCTTGTACGAATCCTTGCTCATGACCTGCTGGTACCAACTCTCACTTTGCGTCCAGACTGCGGGCCACTTGATCTTCGGTCATGCCTTCCATCTGCTTCAAAAGCGCAGCGGTTTTTTCGGTGAGACCGGGCCTGGCTTCGTGTTTAACCATGTAACGCGCGAGTTGCTCGATGGTGGGAGCTTCGAACAAGAGGACCGCGGGCAACTCCATCTGAAACATCTGACGCAGCCGAGACACGATCTGGGTGGCTACGACAGAGGCGCCGCCGAGTTCGAAGAAATTGTCCTCGATGCTGACTTTTTCTACACCTAGACTTTCTGCCCAGACCGTCGACAGCACGTCGTGCAATGCGGTCTGGGAAGCGACTTGCACTTTTGATAAGTCGGCACCGGGTTCTGACCCCGCACCACGGTCTTTGAAATGATTTTCATTCGACATCGTCATCCGATCGTTCCTCCGATTTTGTTTGCTGATTTTGGCGCTTGCGGTCAGCGACAGTCTTAGCGTAGCTGACAGCAGGCGCATTCCGTCCACATCCGCAAGCCACGGGCCACCCACACGCCGCATAACTATTTGTAAAACAAGAAGTTGTGCTTGTCTCCTCTGCCTACGTTCAGTGCACTTCCGTCACTGGTGGAAGCGCTTTCCTCGACGCGGGATCAAACGACTCCTCGCAATCGAGGCCACCGCAATCGCACGCGCCGCCCTCTGATCCCCGATGTTACAAAATCGCGGGATGCACCGGGAGTGCTGTTCGCTATTCTGATGTAGGCAAAACCGAGAAGCGGGGGAGGACGCTCGGCAAAAGAGGGAGGGCCTGCTCTTTAGCGGGAGGACGAGAGCTGCATCATCTTCGCGAGTTCGCCTTTCACCACTTTTCCGGTGGGCGTCAGTGGCATTGAGGGGACCAGCAGAATTTGCGACGGCCGCTTGTATGGGGCGAGATGCTGCGCGGCGTGTTGCGCCAACTCGGCTTCTGACGTGAGCGAGGCCGGCGCGAGTTGCACGAAGGCGACGACTTCTTCACCGCCTTCCGCGCCCTCGACTAATCGTCCAATCACCGCCGAGCGTACCACTGCGGGATGTGCGTTCAAGACCGCTTCCACTTCCGCCGGGTAGACATTCTCGCCGAAGCGCACAATGAGTTCTTTGGTGCGGCCGACAATGAAGAGATATCCCTTCTCTAAACGGGCAAGGTCGCGGGTGTTGAACCATCCCTCTGGATTGATCGCCGCCGCGGTCTCCTCCGGCGCGCGATAGTAACCCTTCATGACGTTTGGCCCGCGCACCCAGAGTTCGCCGACCTCGCCATCACCCACCGGCTTTTGATCCGATCCGACCAGTTGGACTTCCACTCCGGGCAGTACACGGCCCACAGAAGTGTCGGTTCGATGTTCTCCTACGACAGCCTGAGCAATGTTCGGAGAGCATTCCGTGACACCATATCCGTTGTGGAGCGCCATGCCGAACAGGGTCTCCACTTGCGATTTCACCGCGGGCTGAAGCGGAGCGCCGGAAGAGGAAATAATGCGGAGCGCGGGAAACGCGAGGGACTTCAGTCCCTTCAACTTCGCATAATCCGCCAGCAACGAGAACATTCCGGGAGCGCCCAGGACGACCGTGAGCCGTTCTTTCTCGAGCGTCGCGAGCGCCGCCACTGGGTCGAAGCGTGACGCCAGATACAAGGTCGATCCACTCAACAACGAACCTAACAACACTACGGAAAGACCGACCGCGTGCGACATGGGCAAGACGCCGTAGAGCCGGTCATCCGGAGTCAGAGATCGAATCCTGGCGGACACGGCCGCGACAAAGAGCAGGTTGCGGTGCGTCAGCATGACGCCCTTGGGAAGGCCCGTCGTGCCGGAAGTATAGATTAACGAGGCGACGCGGCGGGAAATCTCATCCTCGATTGGTTCCGGTTCAACTTTCTCGTTCAGAGGTCCAATTGCGAGCGAGCCTAGGCTAGCTATCTCCTGAACGACCGCGCCGTGCCGCTTGGCATGTTCTCGGGCCTGGGGCGACACGCCCGTGGTGTAGATGATCCGCCGCGCCCCGCAGTGCTCACGGATGGCATCGACTTCATTCGCGGAGAGACGCGCGCTGACCAGCGCCGGCCATGCATCGATACCCGCGATGGCCAGCAAGAGTGCGACAAATGCCCGGCAGTTCTCGCACACGACCATGACCCGGTCGCACGGACGCACACCCGATTCCATGAGCCAGGCCTGCGTCTCAGCGACGGCTTGCGCAAGTTGCCGGTAGGTCCAGGTGCCAGAGGCTTCTACAAGGGCGGGATGATCGGGCGCACGCTCCGCCCATGGCTTGAGGACATCGCCGATGCGATCGGGAAGGTTCATTGGAACTGCCGAGGGCGGAATCACCGGAGGGCGGAGCGCTTCGATGAGCCGGCATCGTGCAAACTTCCGCCGGCCGGAATCGTCATGTTCCCACATTTTTTCTCGACGACGTATTGCAGCCAATTGCCGTAGATGGCAGTGGCGGATGAGTGCCAGCTTTTTTGCAGCGTGCCGGCCACGGCGGCTTCAGGAAAGCCGTCCATGAGTTCTTCGCGGCGGGCTTCTTCCCGGCTATCTTCTTCCCGGCGATCGGTCTCTGCGGTGGCGCGAAAATCGGCCAGCAGCGTCTCGGCCGCTGCGTCGAAATAATGCTGCGGCATGGTGGGGTACGTTTCCCGTTCCCTCCGCAGAAACCTCTTGATATCTCTGCGGTATTCCTTCAGCAGCGTGTGGGCTCCATACTCGGGATGGCCCTGGAAATGAACGAACAGACTTTGCTTCTTTTTCTTCACGAAAGAATCCACACCACCCTCGGCCGATTGGGTGAGCACAACGTAGCCGCTTGCGGTCAACTCATCTGCACGCACTTCGTTCCATCGCGAATGCGAAAAGCGAATTGTTTGTGGCGTGCTGCTGGTCAGTGGATGCTCCGCAGACTTTTTAAAGTCAAAAACTCCGAACTGCTTGTCACGCAGAGGATGGCGGGGAATGCCGTCACTGTGCAGAACACCGGCGTGGGCCGCAAGGCAAGAAAGAATCGTTGATGCTGTGTTGCGCTCGGCCCAATCGAGAACCTCGGTCAGGATTCGCCAGTAAGGCTCATTCCGCAGGTCTGGGCTGCGCGGCTCGGTTCCGGTCATGATGACCCCGTCAAACCGGCTGTTCCAAAGATCGTCCATGCCCCAGTAGAAGCTGTTCAGGTGACGGTCTCCGCGATCGGTCCGAGGAATCCCGTTCAGCGAGTAAAGCTTGACGAACACCGGAACGTCGCCCGAGGCGATATCCAGAAGCTCGAAGAACTGCAGTTCGGTGTCTTCGAGCGCGGCGTCGGGCATGTTATTGATGAGCGCGAGGCTGATGCCATGATTCCGCGACTCATTGCGGTGTGCCGACAGGATCCGCCCCGCACCTGTCTTCTCTCCCCATCGCGGCGGAACCCGTCCTCCATCAATGATCAATGGCATGAAACCCCACAATCGGTCGGCATCGTCGTGCGCAGATTCGTCATGCTCGGGCCTGGTCCAGCGCCTGGCCGAGATCTTCGAGAATGTCGTCGATGTGCTCGATGCCGACGCTAAGGCGAATCATCTCCGGCGTCACTCCAACCTTTGCCTGTTCTTCCGGCGTCAGTTGCCGGTGCGTGGTCGATGCCGGATGGCACGACAACGATTTCGCGTCGCCCATATTCACCATGCGCTTGAACAGGCGGAACGCATTGAAGCACTTGCGACCGCCCTCGTAGCCGCCCTTCACTCCAAACGTAAGCAGCGAGCAGAAATTCGAGCCCAGATAGCGATGCGCCATGGGATAGAGCGGATTGTCGGGAAACCCAACGTAGTTCACCCAGTTGACCATGGGATGGGCGCGCAGGAACTCGGCGACCTTGCGCGCGTTTTCCACGTGACGCTCCACGCGCAGGGCGAGCGTCTGAATTCCCTGCAGGAACAAAAATCCGTTGAATGGAGAAAGCGTCGCGCCGGTGTTGCGCTGGCAGACGGTGCGGCATCGCGCGACAAACGCGGATTCGCCGAAGTGGTCGACGTAAACCACGCCGTGATAGGCGATTTCCGGCTTGTTGAACATGTAGAACTTTTCCGGATATTGGCGCCAGGGGAATTTTCCGCCGTCCACTATCATCCCGCCAATGCTGGTGCCGCCGCCTCCAATGAATTTCGTCATGGAGTGCACGACCACATCGGCGCCGTATTCGATCGGCCGCAGCAGAATCGGCGTAGCCACCGTGTTATCGACCACCAGAGGCACGCCATGTTTGTGGGCGACTCTGGCCAGCCCTTCGATATCGGCGACATTGCCCGCCGGATTGCCCACGCTCTCGCAATAGACGGCGCGGGTATTTTCATCGATCAGTTTCTCGATGTCTTCCGGCCGGTCGGTGGCGGCGAAGCGGCCAGAAATTCCCCGCTTGGGAAAGATGTGCGCCAGCAGCGTGTAGCTCGCGCCGTAAAGCTGAGGAGTAGAAACAATGTTGTTGCCGGTTTCGGCGATGTTGATCAGCGCGTATTCAATCGCCGCCATGCCTGAGCTGACGCTCAGCCCATCCACGCCGCCCTCAAGCGCGGCTACGCGCTTTTCGAGAACCGTGTTCGTCGGATTTCCGATCCGCGTGTAGATGTTTCCCTGGACTTCGAGATTGAACAGAGCCGCTCCATGCTCAGCGCTGTCGAACTCGAAGGCGACCGTCTGGTAGATGGGCACCGCGACGGCTTTTGTCGTGGGATCGCCGTCATAGCCGGCGTGAATGGCAATCGTCTCTCGCTTCATTCGCTTACCAATATTCGTGTACCAATCTCAAAACGCAGGCCTGTGCAGGAGTAGCGCTGGCAGTGGCCGAAAGCCGGTTCACTTCGAGCTTGCCGCCACACTCCGCACCGGAACCGACGCCGTCTGGCACGAGGCCGATTTCGCCAACGCGCGAGTCACGGTACGCGCGGCGAAACCGGCGCCAAAGGCGAACCGCATGACGGGACCGAAACTGTTGGCCGCGGCAACGCCAGCGAAATAGAGCCCCGGCATCGACGACTCGAACGTCGACGAAAGCACCGGCGCGCCCTGGATGGCCTTGATCTTCGAGCGAATTTCGGGGTTGAGAAATTTCAAGCGCTCCAGATCCACTTTGTACCCGGTTGCCGCGATGATGTGTTCGGTAACGATCTCGCGCTTGCCATCCGCGGCCTGCACACTCAGGTGAACCTTCCCGTCGCGTACATCGGCGCCGAGCGGAGTGCATCCGAGATGCAATGGAACCTTCCCGACTACCTTGTCTCGGATAAACCATCCGCCCGAGGGGCCGAGAGTTCTGCGCACGATCTCAAGCCGAAGACTTTCTGGCAGATAGTAGAAAATTCCGGGAGCATCGGCGAAAAAGCGCGACCGCATCCCGGGTCCGAGTCCAGACTGCGGATGCCGCATCTGCTGCCACCAGGAGCGCGGCTTTCCCGTCGGCTGGCTGTGGAATTTCAGTTCGCTCCGCCGACTCACGAGTTCGACGTTGGCCCCGGCCTCGTGCAGAAGTCCCGCCAGGTCCAGCGCGGAGGCTCCGCCGCCGATCACGACGACACTGCGGCCGCGAAACGGTTCCACTTCGCGATGGCGGGCGCTGTGCGTGAGAAGCTCCGCTGGAAGCTGCGCCAGGCTTTCGGGAACATACTCGAAGTGCGTGATACCGACTGCGAGTACGACTCGGCGCGCTTGGAACGTTTCTCCGTCTTCGAGTTGCAGGGCAAATCCGCCGGGGACGCGATCCACCTTGGCCACCAGCTTGTCCTCAAGTTCGGGAACCATGCGGTCCCGGAAAGCCAGCCCGTAGGCGCCGAAGGTTTCCAGTTGCACCGGCACCCCGGCATCGGCGTACTTGATCCCTTGCTCGGCGCAGAACTGGCGCAGGGTGAAAGCCTGCTCGGGGTCGTAGATATCGGACGCGAAGCCGTCGGACTTCAGCATCATGCCCCGGGGCATGTGCCGCAGCCAGCTATCCATGGGACGGCCAAAAATGCGAAACGGAATGCCACTCTGCCGCAGGTGCGCGGCGATGGACAATCCGTAGGGTCCAGCTCCAACGATGGCAGTGTCTAGCATGCGCTAAAAAGGGCTCCTCAGAAAGTCGGTATTCAAGCGCTGAACCGGCTACGACCCGGCACTTTTAAGGGGAAATATTGCGGGGGATTAAGACCGATTATAGCACGGTGCAACAAACTTCATCCCCATTGCAACTGCTGTACTTTCATGCAGATACGTGTCGTGCTCGCGATGCCCCACTAAGGCTTTCGCTCTTTAGCCCAAGCGACAGCGGCGCCGGCAATTGCCATGACAAAAAACAGAATGGCCCCTTCGAGGAAGGTCCGATAAGAAAGTGGAACTTTTCCTCCCGCAGCGGGCGTGTAAGGGAATACGAAAACACCCAGCACCGCGAGCCCGCGCATGATGAGGGCAATGGCCGTGCTAGCGATGCCGAACTAGTAAGCTGGTGTGGCTAGTTGTTTTTCCAATTTCCCTCCTTTCGTGGGCTTTTGCCGTTTCCGATCCCGCTATGACTCCTTCAGGGCTCCTCGTTCATCGAGGGTTACCCGTGGGACCGAATGCAACGGTACTCCGAGATGATAGCGGGCGTGTCTGCGTTCACCCACTCGAAGCAAAGCACCTTTTGCCGTCAAGTCGACCAGATCCCGGGTCACGGTTGCCGGCGACGCTCCGGTGATCGTGCCATAGTTACCCGCGCTCAGCCCACCCTTGAATCCCTCCGGGCCTTCTCGAAACATTCGCAGTAGCACCTTCTCTTGCCTGTCGTTCAGCATGCCCCGCAGCCGGTCAAACAGCTTGGCTTTGTCGATTAGGAACTCGACCTGGGCGATGGTCCGTCGCTGTGCCTCGATGGCCACGCCAGCAAACCATGCGAGCCAGGCAGTGATTTCGTTTTGCTCGTTGGCCTTCTCGAGCGCGTCGTAATAACTCTTGCGCCGGACAAGAATAGTTGCCGCCAAGGCGGTGAGCGTCGGCTGTCCTAAGGTCTGCGCCAGGCATTTTTCGGCTATCGCCCGGCCGATTCGCCCGTTTCCATCCTCGAAGGGGTGGATGCTCTCGAAGTAAAGGTGCGCTACTCCTGCCCGCGCCAGCGCCGGCAAAATCGCATCGCCACCGGGGGCGGTTCGGGCACACCACTCGACAAAGCGAGCCATCTCGTGCGCCACCCGCGATGAGGGTGGCGCCTCAAAGTGCAGCTTGGGCTCATCCATCGCCCCAGAAACCACCTGCATTGGTTCCTTACCGGTTCGATACCTACCAACATCCTTGAGGTCCGGTCTGCCGCGGACTAACATCCGATGCCATGCAAAGAGGGTCTCCTGCGAGAGAGGTGCCGCAAAGGAGCGGTACAGGTCCACCATCATCTCTGCGATCCCCTGTTCAGCGGGCCGCACGCGCCGGTTGTCGGTGGACAGTCCCAGTTGCTTGCGGATGGAGGACTGGACACTGGCACGGTCCAACGTCTCGCCCTCAATCTCTGAGGTCGTCAACGCCTCCGTGCTCATGGCCTCAATCGTGAGTTGATCCCGCTCGTCGGGGGCAAGATGTTTCACCGTTCCTACGAGAACCCCCGCTCCGAGCAGGAACTCCTGTTCCGCCGCGGCCAGCCGACCCTGGTCCCAGGAAAAAGTGGGCCAATCCGGCTTTTGCCAATTCCAGAGCATGAGCGATAGCTGTCTCTCCTATCGCTCATCATAGTCACTTATGTGAGCGATAGCCAGCTATCTGTCTAGATCTGACTGAATCTAGGCGGCTTCGCGTGAGTTTTAGAGGAATTCTTCTGCAGGGGCGCCAGTTATGAGTCTTTGGCTCTGGACTTCTGCTTCGCGACCAAACGTTGCATGAACTTAGGCCCCTCTTTCTTGTAAGCCTGTACGCCCTCAGACAAGAGCATTTCACAAACCTGCGAAATGCTCCTCGCTTCGCTGTCTGCGATTCCCTGAATCTCGTTCTTCAAGTCGGGCGAAACTCGAAATGCCAAGAAACCCTTCTTCGTCGTCACGACAAAGACTATAGCCGCGACAGAAACCTCGGGACAACCACAATTCCATTGAATTATCGCGAATCACTATATATCATATGTTATCACTATGATGGAGGTGATTCATCGATGATTGTTCCGAGACACAGGAAAGGTCACCCGCTCCAGCCGATCCGGCGATGATTCCGAAGAGAACCTGATCACCCTGTGCGCTGACTGCCATGGTCGGATCCATCGGGGAATGCAAAGCGAACGATACTAGTGGGTCGGCCGATTCTCCGGAACGCCAACCGCCGAATTCTCGGCACAAAACCCCGCCGCGGCCAGCGCAGTCTGAACCGTCCTGTTTCGGAACACCATTACTCCGACCGCTGTCCCGAGTGTGTTCGTTATGAGGTCGGTCATGCCTGAGTCTCTGGTCGGAAGGAACGCCTGGAGGACTTCGATGGTCAGGCTGACGGCAAATCCCAACGCGATGGTGATCGCCGCGGAATGCTCGGCTTTTCGAAGTTGAGAGAAATAAGCGTAGAAAAAGAAGCCCAGTGGGATGAATCCCACGATATTGACGGCAAGATCTTTTAAGTAGCTCCACTTCCAACGGAATTCGTCCCAGGGGCGCTCCAGAAACTGTTCATGAACGACGAAGAAGCGCTGAGGAATGAGAAGGTTGGTGGCTGGGTCGAGTCCATTGCGAACCACATCTCCTTTCCCTTCGTCGAAAAGATAGCGTGCGACCAAGCCATCGCTTTTCGTCGAGCCGGGACTGCCGCTGGTCCAATCGCGAAAATTCAAAGCCACTTCGGTCGCCGAAAGTTCGCGATCGTAAATCGCGAGACCCTTCACCATCCCTGACCAGTTATAGGGCACCGACGGGCTGCTGCCCATCACGAATTGGCCCGTCAGGTCGCGGTCGAGAACGGCAAAGTTCGAATCTCTTCGGACCAGCGTGCCGTCGACATAAACTGCAAAGCCTGTTGCACCGGAGGTGATCGTTACGAAGGCCGGTTTTGGCCCGTGAAAGACATCGGCCACATAAATCGCATTTTCGTTGGAGTCGCCCTGGCTGTTGTTTTCAAACACCAGCCCTTCTTGAAATTGACGTATCGAAAACGGCACGAGTCGACGCTCGGGCCAGTAAAACGCCAGAATCATGCCCTCGACCCACTTCGGTTGCAGCCAAATATCGAGGCTGCAGGAATTGTTCCCCGGTGTCGCACGAGCCTGAAACGGACTCGCGCTCACGATGCTGCCGTGCCTGCCGAACAGGAGGCCGTTCCCACTGCCGGCCCAACTAACGTCATTCCGCGGAGCATGAAAGGGATACAGACCCGCGACCAGAATGCCAATCAGAACGCAGGCGCAGACCGCGCGCAAAAGCATGGCCCGGACATTCATTCAGCGTGTCTTCATTTAGCGTATTTTTATTAGCGGGTCTTGGAAACCGGTAACTCTGCAGTTTCAGGATCACGGGCGACCGGAATCGCAGGCGGTGAGTTCGACTTCGAGACATATTTCTTCATTACAAGATAAGGCAGCAGGACCAGCTCCGCAATAGACGGCAACGGATCCTCCCGCGCGAAGATCGACTCGACGCGAGTGCGTTTGAGCGATTGCAGATAGGCGCCCACGCTCGTATTGCCAGTCAACAAGTCCGCAGCCGCGGTGGGGAGATCGGTGACCAGCCGCAGCCAGCCGACTTTCGCTTTCGCATGGCCGCGCTCGACCTCCTTCCCCATCTGATCGGCAAACAGCAAATAGGGAAAGTCGACGCCCGCCGGTTCACTGATACTGTGAAATCCCCAGGTGCGGGCGTTCACATCCAGAAGCTTAAACCTGCCATCCCGGGGGTCCTTTTTGAACTCGATCTCGACCAGACCGTAGTAATCGATCGCCTTGAGAAAGCGCAGTGACAGTTCTTCGATCTCAGGCACCTCGGACAGGCCCAAGGTTTCCACGTAGGTCGCCGCACGGCCAAATTCTCTGGGATGCTGGCGAATCCTCCTCGCCACCAGACTGCTGTGCGCTTCCCCATCGCGAAAGAATGCGCAATAGGAATACTGCTGCTGCCCATCTCCCGGAATAATCTCTTGGATCAGAACTTCTTCGGGCGCAATCTGCCGGATCGCCTTGCGGAACAGATCACGCAGTTGATCGGGCGTCTCCGCGCGCCATGCTTTGGCTCCGGTGGCATAGAAGAAGTTCTCTTTGACCGCCGGCTTTATCGCTAGAGGAAGGCGATCGTAAAACGCTGCAAGCTCTTCTTCGGTTCTGGCGTTGAACGTCTGCGGAACGGGAATCCCGAGATCGGCGGCACGATCATAGGTATTCTTCTTGTCCCACGCCCACTGCACTGTGTTCCAGCAAGGGGTGGTGACGCGAAAGAACTCCGCGAGCCGGTCCCGGAAACGGGAGAATGCGGCAACGGTTTCGTCGCGAGTGGGAAAGAGAACCCATCCCTCTAGCCCGTACCGTCGGCCGATTTCCAGCACACTGTTGACGGTATTCTCTTCCTGTCGCAGGTCTTTTACCTGCACAACTCTGGTTACGTATCGGGAGAACTGCGAAACAGAGTACTGGTCATCAATGACGCAGACTGGAATTCCTTTCCTACCCAGACTCCGCGCAATCCCGAGTCCCGGATGTTCGCCACCAATGACAATCGCTCCCACGGGATTGGCTTTCCTGGGAGTCGCGTCGACGGGTTCCGGCTTGAGCGAGCTTATCGGAGACTCCTTGGAAGTTGAGAAATCAACTCCCTTGAAGCGAATTCTGTTCCTGCGACGAAATAGAGGAGCGGGCCGAAGCTTCGAGCCGCGGTAGCTCCGATGAAGTGCAGCCCCGGTACAGAACAGCAGAAACCTGCGCCCAGTTGGGGGTAGCCATCGAATTGCTTGATATCCCGTGTGAGTTCCTGGGGTAGAAAGTCGTATTTCGCGATGTCCACTCGATACCCCGTCCCGAGAACGACATGCTCCACGCGCCGCTCGGTTCCGTCGTCCAGCTTCAGGACAACCTCGTCTCCCAACACTGTGGCCTGCGAGACGCTGCGTCCCGTCGTGATCTTTACGGCCGCCAGTCGAGCCGGAAGCCAGCGAGACCCTGCAGCTCGGACCGCTCGAGTTCGTATTCGATCGCGCAGCTTGAGCGGAACATAGGATACAAGCTTGGGGTACGCCACCAGTCGGCTGATTCCCAGCGGGCCAACATCATGCGAAGAGTAAAGCAACGAGGAGATCGGGCCCATATGATGCAACCACGAATGCTGGCCGATCCAGCGCAGCTGAGACTGCCGAGCAATTATTTCAACCTGGGCATTCGCTTCATGCAGCAGAGCAGCTGACTCCAACGCGCTCTGTCCCGCGCCAATGACCACAACTCTTTTGCCCGAGAACTTGCGGACTTCCCGGCCGTCGTAGCAGTGAATCGCCTGTTGCGGAGATAGGTGGTGGAATACGTCGGGCTTCTTCTTGAACGGGCCAATTCCCGCGGCGACTATGACATGCCGAACGCGAATCTCTTCTCCGTCCTGCAGCGTAAGGCGGAAGCCCGGCGAGTCGCGATCGACACGCCGAACCGTTCTCTGATCCAGGTCAGAACCCAGTTGGTGCCGGAACCACCGGCCGTACTCCACAAAGGTATCCAAGGGGACCGGAGCGGATGGTGTTTTTTGCGACGCGGCTTCGTAAGCTTCCAGAGTGAAGGCTCGATCGGGGTCGGACAGACTGGACGCCACCCGTGGTGATCGCAGCAACATTCCTTCCGGCATCTTGTGAGCCCAGAACTCCATCGGTTCGCCAAAAACACAGGCGGCGATGCCTTTGGCCTTCAGATGAGCTGCGGCGGAAAGGCCGTACGGACCGGCACCAATGACAGCCACCTCACAGTACTTCGAGACCGGGCCGTTGACGGTGCCGGCAGGATATGTGATCACACTATTTCCCCTTCACTACTGACGAGCTTACTTCCCACGAAAGTTTTTGCGATTTTATCGAGTGCTTGAGCCGACGTCAGCCAATGTGTTTGTACAAGAGCGTTCCCACGGCCTCCAGGGCCAAATCTGGCGCGGCCTGAACCAAACGATGAGTCAATTTTTTTTGCCAGGCTCTTTGCGGCTTTCGCGGCCTCGGTGGATACGTCCAGTACCGGAGCTCACTTCTGGCTGCACGCCAGTGTTCTTTGAAAGCAATGAGACCCAGATTGTCAGTGTCGGAGCGTCCCATATCAAGTTCCTCGATCCCCTGTTGCTTCTCTTCCTGGATCGTGTTCCAGAACAGAAGTGCCATTCCGCCGAACTTATTGAGTGCCGCGTTGCTGCCGCCGTACTTATAGACCACGGTCTTTTTGTGAGACAACGTGAGAATGCCGGCGACCGGAACGTCATCTTTGGAGGCAACCCGAATCTTGACGTCGTCGCCCAACCCGGAGAGCAATCCCCGAAACCACGCCAAGGGTTGAGGCGGCAGGTACTGCCGGCGGCGAGTCATCACCATCAGCTTGTAGAATTTCTGAAGCAGTGCCTCCGAGTTTCCCGCCTCGTATTTCAGGCCCTCCCGTTCCGCACGTCGAATCTTCCTCTGCACACAGTCTTTGTGGAAGCCGTGAAACAGGTCCTGTATATTCCCCCGCAGATCGAGGCGATGAAATTGGTAAACGAGACTTTCCTCCAGCCCGACTTTGACGCCTGGACGACACGACACGGGTCGAATCTCGACGTAGCGCTCTTTCCCCTCTTCTACTTCTCGCCTCAAATGCAGAAGCATTGCGTCCAACTCGTCCGGCCCGCTGATCAACGGCTCGCAGTGGTCGGAAAATGGCATCGACACCAAGCGCTTGCCCGTCAACCAACTCCTGATGCGGCAGAACGCAAGCCCATTGGTCAGGGTCGCATCTGGCGGACAGGTCGTAACCACAACCGGTTCATAACCGTAGACGGTCTGTAAGGTTCGCAGCCAGTTGGCACTATGGAAGACCGACGAACGAGGATGGTTCTCGACCAAGGCGGCCCATCGCGGATCGCGCACAGGGTCAATCTCGTAGGCTGCGTGCGCGGAGTATTCCCTCGCCAACGATTGCGCCGCACCTTGTGCTGCGGCACCCATACCCCTCGCTCCCACGCGGGAATTCCATGTGTTCTGGTGCGCAACGATCCCGGACGAGGAACCTGGCAGTTTCATCTCAGGACCTCGCTCCGTCAGCCTGAAAAGCATGCTTGGCGCTCATTTTGCTGAAAGCTCTGTCATAAGCGGCGAGTAAGTTCTGTACGGAGTACTCCCAGGCCAGCTCTTTCTCGATCCGCATGCGCCCAAACCGGCCCATCCGCTCCCTTTCCTCGGGATGATCCAACAGCCACAGGAGTTTCTCCGCAAAATCCACCGCGTGATCACTTCCATCGCTGTACAACGACGCCTCCTGTGCGCTGAATCGCCCCTCGGTCCCTTCGAACTGCACAATGGGCTTTCCCAGGGCCATATACTCGAGGATTTTGATCATCGTAGACATGCTATTCATCGGGGAGGGTCGGTCCGGATTCACGCACACGTCCGCGGTAGAAAGAATCTCCACCATTTCTGCGTCTGGGACATACCCGGTGAAAGTCACCATGTCATCCAGTTGTTTGTCGTGTGTCATTTTGCGGAGGCTAGCAAGTTCGGGCCCTCTTCCCACACAGGTGAAGTGAATGTCGCGGCGTCCTGAGGTTTTGATTCGCGAGGCCACATCAAGAAGAATGTCCAATCCCTCCTGACTGTTCATCACTCCGACGTACCCGACGAGATAAGGCTTGCCGAATTTCAAGGCCGGGTTCGGCGCAACCGCTTTAAACGTTTCTGGACTGGGCCCGTTGCGCACAACAAAAACGTCGTCTGCGCACTTGCCTCCGCGCGTCACTGCGACTTGTTGATAGCTGCAGTTGGTGGACATCACCACATCGCTACAACGAAACGTCATCTGCTCCAACCACACCTGTATCTTGTAAAGCATGCCCTTCTTGCCGTACTTGGACAGATACAACTCGGGGATCACATCGTGATGATCGAAAATGTATTTCACGCCGAAGAGTTTGAAAGGGAGCGCTACCAGAAAAATGTCGTCTGGAGGGTTGCAAGCCTGAATCACATGAAAACCGCGCCACAGGTAAATCCACCAGGAGTACAAAAACTGCCAAAACAACGCATAGGTGTATTCGCGAACGTATCCCCAAGAGCCACGGCCCTCTTGAACCATCGGGTGCCGATAAATGTGCACTCCGTCGATGAATTCGTAGCCGCTCTCGCCACCCTTGCCTCTCGGGCACAAGACAGTGACTTCATATCCGGCGGCGCGCAATGAGCGAGCTTCCTTCCACACCCGGAAGTCCGGGGGAACCGGCAGGTTCTCCACAATAATCAGGATTTTCTTCGCCACAAAAACCTCTCTACACAGACTGATAGAGCCCGGCTAAAGCGCAGAGCATGGTTGCCTGTCCCCAGTGAAGGGTTGCCGTCTTATTCACCATCCATCGCGAATAGCGCCGGTAATAAAAGTACCCGGTCCGATCCTGCATGTTTTCAATCGTCCATTGCGCGACTTTCATTGCGAGAGGCAGGCTTTCTGGATCGCGATCGCTGAAGTAGACCAAGGTGTCAATCGCCTGGGAGCTGCACTGAATGTCAATGGGGAGCGTCTTGTGATCGTAGTATCGAGGAGTTCCGTCGGGCAAGAAAAATGTCTTCTTCCAGTGTTGGTACCCTCGATCCATCGTCGCGGTAAAGCGATCATCTCCGGTTCTCTCGACGTAGCGCTTGAAGCAATCCAGAACATATCCGGAATGAAAATTATCGACCCATTGACAGTTCGGATACTCAGCGTAGTACCAGGATCCGTCCTCGCGCTGGTGTTGGGCCGTGTATTGCAGAGCCTTCGCGGCGAGTTCGCTGTACGCCGGGTTGTGAGTATGGGAATTGGTTCGTATCAGCAAACTTGCAGCTAACGTGCTCGCGTTGTGAACTTGGCTGTTCAAGCCGGGCACATAAGTGATGCATAGCCCATCTCCATGGGGATATCTTTCATAGTCGCGGAGAATGTGCTCGCAGGCGCTTACCGCAATCTGCAAATACTGGTCGTTCTCAAAATGCTCATATCCGTCCAGAAATGCGTGGCCGATCAGGGACGTCCAGACGATCGTTGGCACCCCTTTGGGCAGGTAGAATCCCCTCGACTGGTAATCGAAGTGATTTCCCCAGCAAGCTCCACTGTATCCCTGGGACCGTTTATCGATGAGCCACTGAAGAGCCATCTCGGCCTTGGCCGCCCATGCCGGGTCGCCCGTGGTCTGGTGCAGACGGATGAAGCCGCGCGCCAGGAAACCCATACCCTTGCTGGACTGTTCCCTGGGAATTCCCAACACCGGACGCAAGTTCACCGGCAGCCGTCTTACGCTTTGCTGCAGCACGATGCGCAGCGTCTTGGTCTCAAAGGTGAATGGCCGTAGGAATCGCGCGCTAAGGCCGTCAAAAGTATCGTAGCCGCGATAATCATTCTCCTCCAGCCACTTTGAAAGTCGCACGATCGAGTCGTGGATCGTCGCCTTTGCAGCCGGGTTCGAGCTTTGATTTGCCCGCTTCTCACCAGCAGATGCCGTCATAATTGCCATTCTTACTCCCCTTTTCGGTGATTCTTACAAAATCGATGAGGACTTGGCCCTCGCGCAGGCGCTCCGGCACCCTGGCAAAATCCGGGTCCTTGTTGCCGATGACGACCGTCTGCGCGTGGTTGAGCACCGCGTCGACGTCGCTGACCATCAACTTCGAGATGTGTGGAATGCGGTTGAGGATGAAATCGCGGTTCGCGCCCACCAGGCTGGCGATATTGACGTTCTTGTCGTAGATGCGCAGGTCGTAGCCTTTTCCGATCAGGCGCTCGATGACCTCGATCAGTGGACTCTCTCGCAGATCATCGGTTCCCGCCTTGAAGCTGAATCCCAGAATCCCCACTCGTGCGTGTTCCTTTTCGACGATGAGTTGCACTCCGCGGGAAATCTGCATTTCGTTGCTGGGTAGAATGGAGCTCAGAATCGGCAACTGCAAGTCGTTGGTCTTGGCCTGATAGGAGAGGGCCCGCAGATCCTTGGGCAGGCACGAGCCTCCGAAGGCAAAGCCGGGCGACAGGTAGGCGGGAGAGATATTCAGCTTTCGATCCTGACAAAAAATCTTCATGACCTCGTGCGCGTCCACGCCCAGAGACTTGCTGAGATTGCCGATCTCGTTGGCAAAGCCGATTTTGAGCGCATGCCAGCTGTTGTCGACGTATTTGACCATCTCGGCAGTTTCCAGATTCGTCCGGATCAGCGGGGCATCGAGTTTCTCGTAAAGCGCCGCCAGGATGTCGCCGCCTGCCCGATTCATTTCGCCAATGACCGTTTTCGGCGGACAGCGGAAGTCCTTCACCGCCGAGCCTTCGCGCAGAAATTCAGGGTTGTTGCAGACGCCGAAATCAACCCCAGCTTTTTTCCCGGAGGACTCTTCCAGCGTGGGAATCACGATCTTGTGCATCGTGCCCGGCAGGATGGTGCTGCGAATGACGACGGTGTGGCGCGCCGTCTTGATCTTCAGTACCTGGCCAATCTGTTCGCAAATTCTGCGAATAAACTTCAGGTCCAGGTTGCCGTTCGGCTGGCTCGGCGTCCCGACGCAAACGAAGGAGAGTTCCGTGCCATGAATTGCCTCTGCCGGATCGCTGGTCGCACGCAACCGGCCGGCCTTGGCAGTGGCCGCCACGATTTCGCCGATCTCCGCTTCGATGATGGGAGATCGTCCGCTGTTGATCAGCTCAACTTTCGTCGGGAGCGGATCGACACCGATGACTTCGTGGCCATCCGCCGCGAGGCATCCCGCAGAAACTGTACCGACATAACCCAAACCGAAGACACTGACTCTCAAAATGTACCCTTCCCTTGCAGTTGTCAGACTTGGTGATTGTAATCTGCGATTGAGGGGATGACGTCCCGCAGGTCCATGACTCTAAAAATCGAGACAACGTGGAAATCCATCGAGTCGGGAGCTTCAAACTCACCGATGCGCAGCCACCTGCTCCACGGTGAAAGCCAGCCGTCCATCGACGACGCTGGCATAGCCGATCCGGGCGCGCTCGCTCCCGCTCCCTTCGATATGCGCGCCGTCTTCATCCTCCACAATTCGCATCTGGGCCCGCTGTCTCCACCACCGGTTCACCGCGGCCGGAGTCGACATCCACACTCCTCGCTCGCGTTTCAGTTCGGCCAGGTGGGCAAGCAACCGCTCGTAGACTCTTCTCTCGGCGCCAGTCGTAGCATAGTCGGGATGCACGATGAAGCTCAGAAGACCATGTTTCTCCATAATGAGCGCAATCTGGGTCTTCCACAGGTCGGTTCCGTAGTCCTGAAGGATGTGAAACAGGGTGTAATCCTGCGTCGCGGTCACGGGAATCTCGAGCAGGTTGCCGACAAAGTACGGCATCACCGTACAGCAGCCGCCCCGCTGGGGATCAAGATGAGCCACGTTGGGCACGGACATGTCGTAGGAAAACTCCAGATCGTGAAACCATTCCTGCCGGCGGTACAAAATCGCGGAACGAAACCCCTCGGTGCCCCATTTGCGGCCGTAGGCATTGATTTTGCCAACTCTTTCCGCAAAGGATTCCCGACTCTTGAACAATCGCCCGTCATGGTTCAGATCGTGGACGGCGATTTCAAAACCGCGCCTGGTGATCGAATCCAGAAAACTGGACGGCACTTCATAGCGCTGTTCCGGCACGACTTGGAAGCTTGACTTAATCCCGTAGGCGTCATCGATATCCATCAACGTGCTGCACAAATCTCGCCCCACAGCCGTTTCCACATCATGGGTCATGATCGCCGAGCTGGTCGCACCGTCGGGCCAGAACCAGATGAACGGGATTCGCTCTACATCTTGCGATTTCAGTGATAAAACCATCAGGCGTTCAAACAGATCATCGACCGTGCAGTCAACCGGCCAATGCGGGAAGGCAATACGGTCCCAGCCCTTCAGTCGCGCCCTTTGAATGTACTTCCTGACACCGACGGGCAGCAGCGGGCGGAGGCAGTAATAAGCGGCCGTGAGCAACGAGTTGACCGTCGATTGCTCATTTCGCGCCGAGGATGGATACCGCTCGAATCGAAGATTATCGACGACCTCTTTGACATCGAAAGGAAGACGGACCATCCCTCGTTCGATGCTGGCGTCCTGACTAGTGTCCGCCGAGGTGAGGGCCCCAGAACCGTTCCGCGATCCAGCCAGCCGGCCGTAACACACGTTGCCTTGGCCAAAGCGAAAATATCCGCTGGTCGTCGACAGAGGGCCGCTGAGTCCGAAGCCTGCGTAACGCTCCGGGCACCTGAAATATTCCACAAAAGAATCATTCATCCGGCAGTTCGCCCTCGGATCTCGAAGTATCTGCCTTTCCAGGAAAACAAATAGCGCAACGAGAGGCCGGGTTCGGGTCGGTCTCCAGTCGGTGGCGCTTTGTGGGGGTAGTCGCTGGGGGATGTACCGTTGAGAGATATCGCATATTCCAAACGGCAAGTCAATGGCCGCTATGGGCAGAGACGCGACAACCGGGGGAATGTTGCGAGACCTGAGACGCTTCCCTAACGAACGCAAGAGCCGACCATCAGCCAGTGCCTGAGCATTTACGTTGCGACTTCGCCCACGGTTTTGCTCTCCTGTGCCGCGTGGCCATAGATCGCATTCCGTTCGTGCGCCAGCGCCTGATCGTATTGATCTTCCGGTTCGTAGACCACTACATGGCTTCCGCGAGTAGAGAAGCCGAGGGGAATGCATAACAGTTTTTTCAGCCGCTCACGCAAGGCCTCCCGCCGCTCGGGCGGCACGAAGAATGCCATAAACCCGCCGCCACCGGCGCCGAGAAGTTTCCCTCCCAGTGCTCCTGCGCTGAGCCCGGCTTCATAGATCTCGTCGAGCGTAGGGTTGGAGATTTTTTGCGTCAAGCTTCTCTTGATTTTCCAGCTCTCGTGCAGAAGCCGGCCAAATTCGCTCAGTGGGCGATTTGGGTTGGTAACGATTGCTTCCGCGTCGTCGACCAGGCTCTGCATGGTTTGCAATTCGCGCGTCCGTAGCGGCGTCAACCGGAGCTGTTCTTGAGCGATTTCCGAGGCCGTGCGGGCGAAGCCCGTGAAATAGAGAGCCATGTGCTGCTCGAGTTCGGCCATCCGGTCTGGCGATGTCAAGATCTGCTTCACCTCGATTGATCCATCGCGGCCAAAGTTGATCCGGTTGAATCCTCCGTAGGCAGCGCTCACCTGATCCTGCGCTCCCACGGCTTCCTTCAAAATCTCCTGCTCTACCCTGATCGCTTCCATCGCGAGGGAGTGTTTGTCGCGCATCTGGTTCCGCAGCGCGTAGAGGCCCAGCAGAAGTCCCACGGTGAAGGCAGAGCTGGTGCCTAAACCCGTCCGGGAGGGAAGATCTGCGATGTGATGCACTTCCACGCCTTCGCTGATTCCGAGGTGCTGCAGGCATCCGCGCACCGAGGCATGCTCAATCGCAGAATTTGTGCTGACATTTTCCACTTTCGAGTAGGAAACCCGGCTGTGGTATTCGAAGAACGGCGGCAACCATCGGCAGGTAATGAAGCAGGACTTGTCGATAGTCGTCGCCAACACCGAGCCCCCGTGCTCCCGGTACCACACCGGATAATCGGTGCCACCGCCGAAAAACGAAACGCGAAGTGGAGTACTTGTAATTACCATTCTTTAGCCTTCCCTGAGATCGAAACCAGTGATGCCGGGCGGGTTGTTTCCAGTATTTTATGAACTGCGTCGAGGAGCGATGACGTGACCACATCAGCCCCGATAGACAATTCGCTCTCTTGTATCGATCGCGCTGTCCTGCATCCCGCACTGCGGCCAGCTTCCACATCGTGCGAGGAATCGCCAATCATCCAAGATTCAGCCAGATCGAGTTCGTGGGCTCGCGCGGCCTCCAGCAACATGCCGGGATGTGGCTTCCGGCAACTGCACGGCGGTTCAAAGTCGTGTGGACAATAGTAGATCGCGTCGATCCTCGCACCCGCGGCTGCGAACTTATCCCGCATCCGCGCGTGCATAGATTCCAGATCAGCAGGCGTAATCAGCCCTTTGGCGACGCAGCGCTGATTGCTGACGACGACCACAAAGTATCCCGCCTGGTTCAGCGCACGGACGGCCTCGGTCGCGCCGGGAAGAAACTCCATTTCTTCCCACCGCGTCACATACTGGCCTTCAGGCGCCTTGCGGTTGAGCACTCCGTCGCGATCGAGAAATGCTGCTTTCTTCATGAAATATCGTCTGCTCCACCAGTTCCGCAATGATGTGCCCAACCAGGATGTGACATTCCTGTATGCGAGGCGTCTCGGTCGACGGCACGCAAATGCAGTGGTCGACCGCGTCGGCCAGCTTGCTCCCGGCGGAACCGGTCAGTCCCACGGTATGAAGTCCCATTTTCTTCGCTGCCGCCATTCCTTGCAGCACATTCGCCGAGTTGCCGCTGGTAGAAATTCCGATGGCCACATCGCCGCGATGAGCCAGAGCTTCGATCTGCCGCGAGAACACCTGATCGAATCCGTAGTCGTTGCCGATCGCCGTAACGCAAGAAGTATTCACCGAGAGCGCCAGAGCCGGCAATGCCGGACGATTGAACGCGAAGCGCCCCACGAACTCGGCCGCGATGTGCTGCGCATCCGCCGCACTGCCGCCATTGCCGAACAGCAGTACCTTGTTCCCGGCGCGAAAGGCATCGATCATGATTTCCGCGACGCGGCTGACAGTGGCCACCAGCTTAGCGTCCGCCAGCAGTTCCTCTTTCACTGCGATGGATGCCTCGATCGACTGCCTGACTTGCTCTTCGAACTGTCCCGCGGATTTCATCGATTCTCCCTATATCTCTCGGATATACATCCCGACGTTATCTGGCCGGCGCGGATCCCGTCGCTTGCGTGCTCGCGCTCCGGAGGCGGTTGAACAGTTGCTGCGCCAGCGCATAATCCGCAGGGGTGCCTATGTCGATGAACATGCCATGCTCTCTTACCGCATAAATGCCGCGATTGAGTAGCCGTGGAAAGACATCCTTCTCGAGACTCACTGGTCCACCCGGAATATCTTGCAAAATTGCAGGATTGAACACGTAGACGCCTGCATTAATCAGGCCCGGGGAATCGCTGCCTGTCTTCTCAAGAAATTCCGTGACCCGATTCTCGGAGTCTATACGAACCGTCCCGTAGCGGCCGGCATTTCCGACGGATGCGACTGCCATCGTGGCGATTCCACCGTGCTTGCGATGAAACTGCATCAGTTGACGCAGATCAAGTTCCAAGAAAGAATCGCCATTCATCACCAGGAATTCAGAGACTCCCTGAAGAAATCTCTCGGCGAACTTCACCGCCCCCCCGGTTCCGAGCGGCTGCGGTTCCTTCGAGTATTCGATCGTAACGCCTAGGTCGCTGCCGTCGCCGAACTCGCGTTCAATCTGATCCGCCAGATACCCGGTGCACAGAACCAGATTTGGTGTCCCTTGACTTCCCAACTGCCGGATCAGCAGTTCGAGGAACGGGCGATCGCCCACCGGAGCCAGCGGCTTCGGCGCCGACGGCACCACAGTGCGCAGGCGCGTCCCCAGGCCGCCTACGAGCAGCACGGCCTTCGTGTCTGAGGTTGTCATTGTTTTCGCGGCTTGGATTCGCAACTTCTTGTCCACCACGCACAGCTGCGATCTCAAGGGAGCTTACGCGGCCCGCTCCCAATATTCGAACATGGAAGCCAGCGTCTGATCGAGCGTCTTCTGCGGCTTCCAGCCCGTATCCCTGCGAATCTTCCGCGTGCTGCCGAAGATAATTTTTTCGTCCGAGGGACGCATCAGCTGGCTCGAGGGCTTGACTTCCACTTTCACACCCGACAACTTGATCGCGGTTCGCAACACCTGCCCAATTTCGTAGGTCCTGGCTGCGCACAGATTGTAAGCCTCGCCTCGCTTACCCTTCAGCGCGGCAAGGTAAAAGCCGCGCACGGTGTCACTCACATCGAGAAATGCGCGGTGCGGCTTTAGATTGCCAACCTCGATGACTGCCGGCTGCAGGCCTTTCTTGACGCGAACCAACTGCCGCACAAAATCGGACGGCGCGTCATTCGTCTTCCCCGGCCCCGTGGTATTGAAGAGTCGGATGTTAACGGCCGGAATCTTGAAGTCCAGAAAATACTCGCGGGCGAGCAGGTCCAGGCACACTTTGCTGATTCCGTACGGATGCAAAGGCCGCAGCGGCTGCTCTTCGGTGACAGGTATGGCCGACGCCGGCACGTTCCCGTATTCGGCGCTCGAGCAAGCCGAAACAATAACGGGAGGACGTTTCATATATCGCAGCGTCTGGAATATGTGAAGCGATCCCATAATGTTCGACTGAAAAGTCGAAACCGGATCCGCCCACGAGACCGTCGGCAAGCTCTGCGCCCCGAGGTGAAAGACATGCGTCGGCTCGTGCTCCTTGAAAACCTCGGCGACGCGCTGGCCGTTGCTCAGGTCACACTGGACAAACTTCAGATTCGGCAGTTCCGGAAATGCTTTGCCGCCATTCTCGCGATACCCGCCGATGACGTTCCATCCCTCAACCTGCAAGAACCGAACCAGATGAGACCCGATGAATCCCTCTGCTCCTGTTACAAATGCCGTTCTCTTCATTGATCTCCTAAATGATCGATCTCACAATTGTGCGTACGCATTCCGAGTCAACTCCCCGACCGTATCCCAGGAATGGGAAGCGTAGCCGTAGTCCCGTATCTCCACGCGGCGCTGCGGCAACACTTTGTACAAGTCGCTGTGAAAATAAGTCTCAAGAGTCCTGGCCAGGTCGGCCGGGTCGGCCGGCTTACATAAGAAACCGGTCCTGCCCTCCAGAATCTCCTCCCGGAAAGACCCCACATCCGTCGCGACCACGGGCAAGCCAAAGCTATAGGCGAGGAAGAGCACACCGCTTTGGAAGATTTCCTTGTAAGGCAGCACCAACACGTCCGCCGCTTTCAGATAGATCTCCATCTCTTCGTCGGGAATGAAGCAAATCTTCACGATGATCTGTCCGGGAGTGAACTCCCGATCCATCATCCCGCGGATCATCCCCAAATATTTTTCGCTGCCTTTCTTGGGCTCGCTGGCAACGATGAGCCGGTAGCTCGAATCACTGGACGCAAGCTCTTTGAATGCCGTCAGCAGGTATTCGAGACCTTTATAAGGCCTCATTCTTCCCAGAAAAAGAATGGCTTTTTCACCCTCCGCGATGCCCAGCCTTTGCCTCGCCTGTGCTGGCGTGAGATCGGTTTCCGGAAGAGAATTGTTAATCCCAAACGGGATGACGGTCACCGATCGTTCCTCGACGCCAAAGTCCTCGAGCAATTCGCTCTTCATTTTTTCCGTGTGAACAAAGATGTGATCCGCCAGTCGGTACTGACTTTTCAAGGTAATGCGATTGAGCAGCGAGTCCTTCGAATCTCTCCGCGCCTGATTCACGTTGTGCGAAGTCAGCACGATCTTTTTTCCCAGCGCCTTGTAGTAGAGCATCAGGAGAGTTCGATCGAAGTATTCGAACTTGTAGTTCCACAGGATATGAAAAATCTTCGCCTCGGTGGTCGCCGCATATTGCAGAAGCCGCGCGTAATAAACCAGCGCTCCCCAGGTCTTCCCTAGAACGCCAGCGCTCTGGCGCTGGCTCCCGCGCAGGTTGATGAACCGCAGTCCGCGGGTGGAGTGCATTTCCGCGCTGTCTACCTCATCGCTGCCAATGACATCCAGGCTGATCCCCTTCGACGCCAGCGCCATCGATAGGCCGAACGCGTATGGCCTGTCCTGACAGGCTGTGAGTACGGCGACCTCCAATCCGGCATCCTTCGGGGCCGAGGTCTCGGCGCCGGCAATATCTTCGGCTAAAGTGGGCATGGAAGATTCTATCGAGCCGCAGAGCTATCGAGTCGCAGTGAAGAGGCGCGGAGTTGAAACATCGCCGAGTGGAACAGCCCTTGTCCGCGGCCGGGCCGCTCGCGCCCACTCAGCGCTTGGGCAGCCCGATCTGACGATAGGGGATGGATTTGATGCGGCGGGTCGGCGGCGCTCGTTCCAGCGCTTCAGGTGCGGGCTGGTAAGAGCCCGCACCTAACTGGACATCAATTCACGACCGCGGCGAGGCCCGTCGGCGGAAAAGGACCGGAGCCGGCGGAATCGTTCTGGTACACCCGCTCATCGAACTGACGCACGTCGGGCCACTTCATGGTCCCGGTGCAACTGACGCCGGGATTCGAGGCGAGCGCATACTTGACCTGCGTTGTGCTCGAACTGGTCATCAACAATTCACCGCCAGAAGGATTGCAGGCGGAGCTGACACCACTCAACTCGAAACCGCCGTCGAAATGGTTCGTATTTGGAATCCCAGAGACGGTCAGTGTTTCGACTCCACCTGACCAACTCGATCCGGTGACCGAGTATGAGTTCTGGTACGCCGCATCTATTGGCAAATATTGCCACGCGAGCGACGCTGGGTTGTCATACGCATGCCCACTGTCGTAAGAACCGCCTGTGACATCGGGGCCAATCGGCGGAAATGGGGAAGTTTGATCTGTAGCGCAGCTTGTCGGGAACGTTGTCCAGGACTTGCACACCTTCCACCACGACAAGCCAGTGCCACCATTCGGATGCGCCGACGAGACGTTGAGAAAGAACGTCGGCGGCAGCGTCGTGCTGCCCGGAACTAAATTCACGAGCGAAGCCGCATTGCCCGAAAGTGAGGTAGGCACTTCAGACGTACTACTACAAGTTGTAGACCAGCCTGGGCTGTCGGAATTTCCACACC
Organism: uncultured Acidobacteriaceae bacterium; assembly: GCA_963739125.1. Classification (GTDB taxonomy): domain Bacteria; phylum Acidobacteriota; class Terriglobia; order Terriglobales; family Acidobacteriaceae; genus Sulfotelmatobacter. The sequence continues at coordinate 1,465,542 of CAVTZD010000001.1, forward strand.
AGCGCACCGCATTCGTGACCGGATCGAAGTTACCCCAACGCATCGTCGTGGTCAGGGCGAGCGAGTCGTTAGTGCCGAAGTAATAGACTTCTGCCGGGCTGCCCTGGTAGGCAGTGGTCACGCCCGGCCAGCCGACCACGTTGCCGATGATGTTGGTGAATCGAGCATAGTTTGCAACGTTGATACCGAACGCTGAGCCCGGGTTCTGGCTGACGAAGGGGTTGTCCCAGGCGCGGTAGAAATTCCGAAAATAGGTCGTCAGCATGTTCGTGCCCCAAGTGTCGTCGTCCTCAGCTTGCGGCACTTCTTCGCCTTCATGCAGGATAAAAAACGGCGTGGCTGCGTGCTGATATTCAGGCGTCCACACGCCATTCACTTTGCTGTCGCGAGCGTAGTTGTAGGCGATGACTTCTCCCTGGTTCTCGCCTTCTCCCTCCAGCCATACGCCTTCGGTGACGATGTTGTTCATCAGCAGGTCATCGGAGCCGTTGCCCATCTCCATGACCACGTTATCGGTGTTAAAACTGCCGCCGGTCGCAAGAGCCTTGGGATCAAGCCCGAAGATGTAGTTGTTCGTCGCCAGGGCTTGTTTATTGTTCTCTATGCCCAGGGTCTGGCCCTGACCAATGATCCGAATGCCCCTCACCCAGCAACCGTAAGATTGATTGAGATAGAGAGCAGCCTGCGTATCGCTCTGCGGTTTGTAGACCGTGAAATTCTCAAAGCCGGAACCCATTACAAGCAGGCTCGGTTGATTCCAAGTGAAGATAGCGGTTTGGCTCGCGGACCACGTTGCCCCGTAGATCGGATTGGAAAAGTTAAGAGTGTAGGAGCCGCCGCCGTTGTTAACCACAGAGGTGATAAAGAACACCTGCTTCTCGTGAGCGCCGTTGCCGCTGGTGCCGGACCCTCCATCGCATACGGGGTTCAGGCCGCACACAAAAATGCCGTCATTGTCTGCCGGAGTTCCCGCACATGGGTTCCCGCTCGTGCCCGTGTCACACTGTGTGAGCCAGCCCAGGTTGTTTGCTGCCGGCGTAGCCGTCGCGCCCGTAATGGTGATTGATGTAGACCCTGCCGACAGGCCGCTCTTCGCCGTGCCGTAGCCGCCTGACCACCCTTGGCCCAACGCGATCCATCCGGAGCCGCTTTCGCCTAAGATGGTCTGCATCGGCCCGCTGCCTCGCAGCGCGACGTAACTATAAACATGATTCAGTTGGTTTTGGATACTGAATGTTCCCGGACCCAGAAGAACGTAATGATTGGCGCTGCAAGCTGCCAGGGCGTTGTTGATCTGCGTTGTATCGTCCGCCCCTCCTCCGATTGGGCTCAGAGTCGAGCCGCATTGCGCCCAACCGGCATCCGGCGGGGTCCAGCCATTTGGGGTGGTATCTCCGTTGGGATACGATGCGGGGAGCCCGGCGTGACTCCAGTCGATTGCACGACCCGGCGAGACGATCCCGGACCACTGCTGCCCATAAGAAAGTGCAGAAAATAATAGAAATATCGAGATAAGGGGGAAAAGATGCGAGCAGTCGCGTCTCATTTACCTCTGGCCTCCGACGACAAGGTTTTACGTCGTATGGAGAGTCTAGCGGTGCGGCGAAAAGGCCGCCAGACACAGAAGGACGACGGCCCGCCGACTTCCCAAGGCTCGCTGTCTGTGACCCTCCGGTCATGGCCATCTGCGCAACCGATCGTTTGGCGTTTCCCGGCGCTGGCCCCGGTTTCATCCCCGGGTTTCGGGCGCGGACAGCAAATGCGCGCCCAAATGGGGACGCGATTTCCCGATCCGGCGCGCCCGCTCGAGATTCCTGTATTGGATCCAGCGCCAGCAATACCCCGAAAACTTGTCGTGCACGAGACTTTTCTTTTTTCGCCAGGAACTGTCAGCCAAGTGGACGCCCCAGTCGCCGAAGCGATTCCAGCAGTTGCGCACGTCGCAGACATCGTCGGGAAATAGAATCGTGACGGTCCGGGCCAGCTCTTTATTTTCGGCCAGGGTTCGGGAAACCACTCCGGGGCCGGTCGAGTTCAGGATGAAGAATTCGTCGTCCAGAAATGGCGGCGTCCCCCGCATCATGGGTTTCACCCACTTCGGATCGCGCTGCCCCCGGATGCAGTTTTCGATGACCGCCTCGAGAAAGGCATGGCCCGGAGCGGCGCCGAAGGCATAGTTTCCGATCTGCCAGTCCATGCCAAGGTCCTCGCGCAGGAAGCGGCTGACGGTGAGCGTCTCGAAGGGGAAAACGCAGCCCTGCTCGAGCAGGCCGGAAAGGTCGGAGGCCAACAGCACGTCCACATCGAAATAAAACCCGCCGTAGCGGTAGACGGCGAGATAGCGAAAAAAGTCGTAGCGCTGGATGGGGAACCGGAAGGAATCAAAAACCTTTCGGTACTGAGGGAATTCTTGGTCGACAAAAACTTCGACCTGCGCGTTGTCAAAGAACAGATATTCATAGTCCGGGTTCAGCAACCGGATGTTCCGGATCGCCGCCCGGTTGCGCAATGGTTGGTGAGCGCTCTTTCCGGTCTGGATGATCCGCCTTGGAATTGGTTGGCTGGCGTCCTTCATGCGGTGACGCCTAGGCAGACGGCGTGAACACGTAATTGGCTTTGTCGAACGGCCCCTGACACGAATAGTTGTACGATCGCAGGAACTCCTTAACTCCGCCAGAACTGGTGCCCATCGCATTGAGGTACTGCTCCTCTAGTTCAATCAGGAGAACGGGATGATACTTTGACAGCGTGCTGCGGCCGCCCTTCAGGGCCATTAGCTCGGCGCCTTCCACGTCGATTTTCACCATGTCCACTCTCGATACTTTGGCCGCTTCAAGGATGGCGTCGAGAGGTCGCGCCTGGACGCTATAGACGGCGCTTAGAGCGCCCCAGGACCCGGCGTTGTCTTTCGAGATCGAACCGCTCCCGCTGTTGGTCTGAGAGCCGGCAAAGAATTCCAAGGTAGTTTCCGAATCCGAGCAGGCAGCAGCTTCGACGGTGACGTTGGCTCCGCTGGCAGCGACGTTATCCCGCAGCTTGCGGATTGTTTCGGGATTCGCCTCGATGGCAATAACGCGCCCATTCGGGCCCACTAGCGTCGCAGCTCTAAGCGAGCAGTAACCGATGTGCGCCCCGATATCGACAAAGGTGCCGCCTGGGGCGAGGTATTGTTGAATGATGGTCTGCTCCCCCGGCTCCCATTCTCCGGTGAGCAAAAGAACGTTCGAAATCAGATCGGAGGGATCGAGGAGCATTTTGATATGCGGCTCTAGTTCCACCCAGACAGGTCTCCCGCTGATGCGTTTAGCCAGCGCCATGGGGAGACCTTTGCCGCGGCGAAGGGGCCAGTGCCTCCACCAGGAGCGTTGCAACGAGTAACAGGTATCGAGGAGCGGTTGTGTCATTTCCGGCATAAGCGATAATCTTACAGTCCGTTCAGGCATTAGACGCCTCTGACAGCGAACCCTTACGCGGGGCTCCCAGCACATGGGGCGTGGCTCCCACGCGTGGAGGCTACCCCGGCAGCCGGCGCGCTTGGCGGTATCAAATCCGGCTTTGGTCCGCGCTGCAAGACCCACTCGAGGACTCGCGTAGTGTCCTGTGCTTTCGCATCCCAGGTCAGGCCTTCCCGCGCGTAAGCCAAGCCCTGCTGCCGCAATCGTTCGAGCAGGCTCCGGTCGCGCACGAGTTCGTCCAGGGCTTTTTCGATGTGGACTACAAGATCGCCCTCATTTGTAACGGGCACCTTGTAGCCGATCTCTGGATGAACGATATCCCCAGGCCCGCCGAAGTCTGCCACGACGGGCACGGCGCCACAGGCGAGAGCTTCAAATACGACCCCACCGCCGAAGTCTCGCACTGACGGAAATACGAGCACATCAGCCGAACGCATGCGTTTCAAGACTTCGGCATGACCGAGCCAGCCGCAGAAATCGACAGCTTTCTCGATCCCCAGCGATTTCACAAGCTGCTCGAGGTTGTTCCGCTCCGGGCCGTCGCCGACCACCGTGAAGCGGGCTAGATTGTTTCGCAAAATTGAGGCAGCGCCGCGTAAGGCAAGGTCGCAGGCCTTGCGGGGAACCAGGCCGCCGACAAAAAGCAGCTCAAGTTTATCGCCGGGCTGCGAAACTCCGCGATCACCGAAGCATAGTGAGCGGGAGACGCCATTCTCCGGGACAAAAAATAGCTTGTCGCGATATTGGGCAAACTCCGAACAGGTCTGAGACGAAGCGGCGATGATTGCTGCCGCGTCGCGGTACGTAGAGCGGGCGAACGGCATGTACCTATAGAGGCCCCGCAGGCCTGAGACCCATTCCTTCTGCTTTTCGAGCTGGCTAAAACCCGGAGGCCAGGGCAAGCCGCCGTTGAGCGGCCCGATCACGAAAGGAATCGGTCCCTTCCGCAGGAAGAACGCGAAGGGGCTCGACACCACTGCTGACAGCGGGAGGATGCGCAAAACAACGTCAAACTCGCCCGTAAGAATGCGCCGGCGCAATTGCCGCCAGGCGTACCATTCGAAGGCAAGAGCAAAGGGCATTCCGAAGGCGGTCAGTGCCTGCGAGTCGAAGTTGCTGTTGAAGATCGTGCGGAAAGCCCAGGCCTGGATGCGTTCGAGCGTGGGCATCCGCACCACCTCGATGGAGCGAAACTCGCCCTTGGCGCGGCGCACCTTCTCCTCCACCGGCGCCCCCACCACCAGGGTGACGTCGTGTAACTGAGCGAGCGCAGCAGCATGAGAATAGGTGACATAAGGCATGCTGACGGCCTCGGGATCACAGAACGAGCCTAATATCAAAACGCGTAACCGACTCACGTGTGATCTCCTTGTAAAAGACTTTTTTTCACGATTGCATTTGCAGCGAAGCCGCAGCGATCGAACCCACCTAGACGGGGACTTCGATTTCCTCGATCCGCGGCAGCGGGCGTTCCGGCAACAGGTCGCGGAGCAGGCCAAAGGTCTCACTGATGGGTTTCAGTCCCTGATGGAGTGCAATCACCCCGACGATGTACAGCGCAAAAAATACCAGGGAAAGCGAAACCATCCGGACGAACGCGCCCGTGGTCCCCTGCGCTGCCGCAAAATACAGCGTGGTACGAATGAGAAAGACAGTTCCAAGGCCAGCCCCAACCGACGCGGCAAAAAATTTCCAGACGACGGCGAGTATCGGCCCAATTCTCAGCCCGATCGGACTTCCGGCATACCAGAAACCGGGAAACATCAGCAGGAAATACGATGCCGTCCAGGCGAAAGCGATTCCCGAAGGACCCCAGCGCAGAGTCAGCAGGAATAGACTCGCGGTACAGCCAAACTCGAGCAAACCCCAGCGCAACCATCTCTCCGGCCGGCCGATCGAAAGATGAATCCAACCGTGCGTGTTGTAGAGAAGCATGACTCCGATGCCAGGGCCGAACAAAGAGAAAATTCGACCGGCCTGTTCCCAACCCGGCCCGAAAAGAAATCGGATAAGATCTCCACCGACCAGAGCCAGATCCGCCCCCACTCCCATGCCCACGAGCGCCAACACCGATATGGTCCGGAGGAAATAGCGCTGGAACTGTTCGCGATCCCGGCTGACCCGGCTGAGTGTACTCACGACTACGGCGGACAGCGGAGACAATAATTGCGTTTCCGGAAGTACGAACAGATCGTAGGCCTTTTTATAAAATCCCAGCGCCCGATCGCCAAACCTCCAGCCCACCAGCAGGTTGTCCATGTTGCGAGTGAAGTAGCTGAAGGCGAAGTGCGAATAAACGCTTAACGCAAACTTGATCCCGGAACCGGTGCCGGAAACACGGCCCGGCAGGCTCGGCATCCATCGGCAGATCAACCAAGCACCCGCGGCTACGACTGCCGTCTGCGTCACACTGCCCCAAACCAATGCCCAGTAGTGCCAGCCCGCCGCCGCTAACGCGATCGAAACGATGTATTGGAGCACTTGCCCGACAAAACCAATGATTGCGGTAGTGCGAAAATGCATGGCACGCTGCAGAAGCCCGGTGTGAACATAGCCCATGCAGCCAATCACAATCGTCAGGGACATCCCCTGAGTTACTTCGACTACGGCCGAATTGTGATAGAACAGCGCCAGCAGCCGGCCGGAGCCTGCAAACGCAATAGTAAGAATCGCGCCGATACCAACGTTGATCCAAAAAAGATTGCTGGCGAGAGAATCCGTGACCTCCTCGCGCTGCATGATCAGTTCCGTGAATCCAGCCAGCCCGAAGCTGCGAAGCAGCAGGCTGAACGTGGTGACCATCGTCACGATTCCGAAGTCAGCCGGAGTCAAAAGCCGCGCCAGGATGACGATGGATCCGATTTGCAACGCGAAGTTACCCGCTGACCCGGCGATGGCTGCTCCGGCGCCACGCACTGCCGACCGGCGAAGTCCCTTACCGGTGGCGATAGGGTGGAAGGTGCCGTCGGACTGAAAGGGTTTCAACTATTCTCCGTGTAACGATGTTGATGGATTCACTTGCCGGCGCGGCAGGACTATTTCAGCTGGCCCGTCATTTCCAAGGGGGATCGCGATTCGCTTTGGAACGAAGGCTGGCCGGGCGAGAGGCGAGTGCGGGGGGCGCTCTTGGAGACGCTGGTTGCCCCGCTAGCGACCGCAACCGAAAGAATCAGGAAAAACCATTCCACGCTGAGAATCCTGAAGCCGGCCTCGCTGATGTTGTAAGCCACCGCCGTGATGACATAAGACATCAGCAGAGCACCGAGCGCGCTATCCTGACGAAAGGTACTGACAGCTTTACGATAACCGTGCACCAGAATGAGAGCGATGCTAGCCAACCCGAGCCAGCCCAAATTCAGATAGGTCTCGATATAACCGTTGTGAGCCTCGTTCGTCATCACGTATCCGCCGACCTTGTTGAAAATCCTGGCCACGCGAGGACCTACCCAGAACGTTTCGAAGCCGGCGCCGCCAACCCAGCTAGGCGTCATCGGAATCACGATCGACCAGATTTCTGTGCGTCCTGTGAGATCGGCATCTCTTCCCATCGCGCCGGTAATTGCGCCTCTGCCGCCCAATATCTCGAGTAAACAACCGCTTAACACGATCACGACAACCAGCGCGTGCACCGCTGCGGGGCGACGTCTGAAACGTTGTAGGGAAGTGATCAGCATCAACCCCGCTCCGAAAACGAAGCACCCTCCGGCCGTGGCCGAGTGCGCCGTAAACAGGAGCTGTATGCCAAAAGCGAGCAGGACGCCTTGGGCCAGCAGGCGACGCTTACGATTTGGGTCCGTTCTGTCACGCACCAGAGTGAGGATCTGCCACAAGGCTCCGAGCGCTAGAACGAAAACCAAGACCCCGAGCATATTCTTGTTAGTTGCAACTCCGTTGAACATCTGCACGGAACCCCAAGGATCCCAACTTTGGCCGAGCTCTGGGTAGTACTTGATTAGAAGAACAGAAGCAGGCAGCAGGACAAAGCCAACTCGAGAAAGCAGGCGCCTTAGTGCCGCAGTCGGCTGGGCGTCCGTGGCAACAATCAGGACCATGATCAGATCGCCCAGACCTCTGATCCACCGCTTGAAGCCCCACGCAGGAAAATCGGACCAAATAAGGCTAAAGAGGCAGTAGGAATAGTAAAACGCGATCGGCCAACTGGCCTTCAGCACCCCCCTCAGGCTTCTTGAGCGCCGGCTGAGAACGATTGCTCCTAATAGGATCAATGCGCCGGCAATTACCTGGTCGAGCACGCTGACCGGGGGAGGCTGACCTGCGATTTCCGCTCCCGCCCCCATCCCGAGCCAGGCAGAGACTGACCGGGATCCGTTGATCGACAGCCAGATCGCGGGCAGCCAGAGCGCCTTCGAGACGCGCACGGAGTCATCGCGATTAAGCCAGAACAGGCCTGCGATGCCGACCGCGAACACCAGAGTTGCTATTTGGGGAGGCATGATTTAAGGGCAGGGGCAACTGGTAAAAACAAGTAACAGGCGTTCAATAAGATCGGCACGCAAATTTTTTCCGAGGACTGAGCAAACAGCTCGACCGAATGTCCTGTTACCGTTTACCCGCCGAGCGTCGTGGCAACGGTTGGCTGCGGGGGAACACGGGAATCTTGTCTTCTCAGCGCCCGCCAAGCCGACACCAAACAGACGGCGGCCAGAATCGCAAGGAACGGAACAATCAACACGCTGTGGCGCGCATGGGCAATGATTGGGGCGTGAAGTACTGGAATGTAGACGATGTACAGCAAAATGATGCCTGCTTTGTGCCACAGGCCACGCTTCCACAAAACCACGGCGCCCGCCAATGCCAGTCCGAGCAGCGGCACCTGAGCGATCATGTTCAGCAGCACCGTCGTCCGTGTCTTGCCGAGAAACCAAAAGTTGAAGAAGAGGTTCTTCGTTGCGCATCTGGCCAGAAGCGCCGGATGGCTGCGGTACTCGGTCGATACATGATTCAGCAGCGCGTGATTAAAGGCAAGCTCGTCTTGCGGCGAGTAGAACAGTTGGTAGTAGGGGCCCACGAACGGCCTCCCCAGCCGCGTAGCCAGTTCTTCCCGCTCGAATCCGGCTTTCATTTGCGCCACCCAGAACGGGTCGCCCTGGGCCGCGTTTTCGCAGGTGTAAAGCCCTTCTTGCGCTGCAACTCCCGAGACGGTGGCCGTTGGCACAAATTCGTGCACCAGGAGGTAATTGCGAGTGATCCATGGCAACATCACAACCACCGCTCCCAAGCCCAGCACGGCAAACCTCTCGAAGACTTTCCCTCGCTCGCCCCATCCCTTCGCGCCAACGAGAAAATAAACCAGCAGGAGGAGCGGAAACAGCAGAATCTCGCTCCTCACCATCACCGCCAGCCCCAGCAACAAACCCGCTGTCAAATATCGCCACAGGCGCTGTTTTTCGACGGCGCTGTAAAGCGCAAGCACAAAAAGCAACACTGTGAATATAGAAGGGACTTCGATGCCCGCGCGAGCCTCGGCGACGAGCGTCCCAGGATAAAGCAGAAACAGAAGCGCGGCGACCAGCGCGGTCGTCGCATCGCCCGTGATCTTTCGGGTCAGGCGCAGCAGAAGCAGAGCGGCCCCAAAGGCCAGCACCACGCAAACCACGCGAGCCTGCTCGAGACCATAGCCGCCCAGCTTAAAAACTGCGGCGAGAAGCAAGGGATACCCTGGCTCCCGGAGCATGGTCTTGCCCATCGCGGGATCAACCCGGTATCCGTTTCCATGCTCGAGGTTCTGGGCTATCAGGTCATACAGGTCGCCGAAAGTGATGCTGTAAGTCGACGTCGCAGAGCCCGAGTTTCCCACCTCCTGCAGTCCCACGAGTACGATCGCAGCGTTGGCGAGGAGCGCGGCAAGGAGGATTAAAAATATGAATTTCCGGCTGAAGGACTGAGGCGCCGGCACTGGCGCATCCGCAGTTGGCTGGGCGTTGTCCGAGTGAATCGCAGCCGACCCTTGGGTTTCGAGCATCATGCTGTTCTCCAATACTCTACCCACGGTTCGATTTCGGCCGGTGCTTCTCCCAGGTATAAGTGGCCGTCATCGCGTAGTTCCAGACCGTGCCCACCACGATTCCTGCCAGAGCGGATACGACCCAGAACGTGTGGCGCTTGAACAGGAACGACGCGGTTCCAACGTTGGCCAAGGCGCCGAACGAGCAAGCCAGCATGAAGGAAATCAGGCCCGTTACCCACATCCGCCCGCGAAGGCGCATATCTCGATAGGTGAGGGCGTTGTTCAGGGCGAAGTTGCTGGTCATCGCGACCGCCGCGGCTGCAGCCTGGCTGAACATGAACGGCAGTGACATCACGCGAAACAGGATCGCGAGCACGGAGAGATGGACGACCACTCCGACTGCACCAATCACTGCAAAGGAGATGAAGCGCACCGGGACAACGCCGCCAATGAACTTGTCGGCGAGCAGCATCAGGTAACTCCAAACTGCCTGGCCATCCAGCTTGCTTTCGCCGGTGTGACGATTACGAAACTCGTAGGGCAATTCCTCGACCCGCAGCGACTTGGGAGAGGAGGCGATGATATCCAAGAGTATCTTGAAGCCGACGCTTGAGAGATCGCGCACCGCGACTTCCAGAACCTCGCGCCGGAGGGCGAAGAAGCCGCTCATCGGGTCAGAAAGATCGTGCTTGATCACGGTGCGGCTCAGACGCGTAGCGAACTGGCTCATTTTGGCCCGAGACGCATCCCAGGAACCAACGCCGCCTCCGGAGGCATAGCGGGTGCCGACAACCACGTCGGCTTCGCCGCCTTTCAGAATTTCAAACATGCGGGGCAGAAGCGTTTCGTCGTGCTGGCAGTCGCCGTCAATGACCGCGAAGTACGGAGCCGAACTGGCCAGCATCCCTTCTACGCACGCCGAGGAAAGCCCGCGGCGGCCGATACGCTGGAGGCAGCGCACGCGCGGATCCTGCCGCGCGATCTCCCGAATACGCGCCGCCGTTCCGTCACTGGAATCGTCGTCTACGAAAATCACTTCCCACGCTTTTCCCCGAAGGCACCGCTCGAGCCGGCCCACCAGTTCCGAGACGTTGCCGCGCTCATTAAACGTCGGTACGATCACGGCGAACTCCGCAACTGCCGCGTCCGCCGCACTTGTTCCGGTAAACAATTCTGCTACTTCACTCTGCATATAATTCGGTCCTCATCCATGGATTCGGGGGATTCAGGAGCATTTGCCAATTGAGATGGCGTGGGTTCGTGATGAACTAATTTCGCGCGTCCACGAAAAGCCGGTGAATCAGCTCCAGGGAGAGCAGCCGGTGAATTTCGCTGGTGTAGTTGCGGTTGCCTTTGAGATGGCCGTTGACGATCGCTTCGACCCCACTCCGTTCAAGGTAGGGGCGTGACAGCGTGCGCGAGTCGAGCAACATTTCTTTGACATATTTGGCCAGAATGTCGCGATACCAGATGCGGTAGTGGTAGACCTTGTGTCGGCCCAGGAACAAGCGCTCCAGTTTCAGCGGCGAGAAGAAATGATCGACGCCGGCGAGCCACTGGGGCATGCCGTAGTCATAGGCATACTCGGCCTTGAACGTGAACTCCTGGTAATTGCGGTCGATCCAGCTCACGAGGCCCGGTTCGCCGCCGAAACCGCGATCCGTGCGAATCCGTTGCATGGCGGCGCTGCCGTCACCGATGAGGCGTACACGGACGTCGTTGTTCTCTTTCACCGACTGGGGCGCGCGAAACGCCGTGCGCACGAAGTCGTTATCAAGAAATGGAGTCCGCACCGCGAGTTGAGTCTGCTCCAGCGACAAAATGCCGTAGTGATGCCAGGGCGCCTGGCAAAACGCAGCAAAGGTTGTCGGGTGACCTTGAATCAACTTCGTGTAAGTCTCGCGAGCGGCCGCGACGTGGGGCAGAAGACTCGGATTGAACAATCCCGGTGCGGGATACCCGGGCTTGAATGCTCGCATATGCGGGCGTTGTATTTCGTCGCCGTAGAGTCCCGTCATTCGGACCGGCGCGATCTCGCGAGCCTTCTCGCTCAGGTACAGATCGGGGGCTCGGTTTACTTCCACGCCGGCATCGGTCAGATATACGCTGCGTTCCGCATAGTGCGCGAAGCGGGCAAAAAACTCGTTGCCAACCGTAATGACCTGGTGAGGTTGCTGGCATTCCCGGGCGATGCGGCGGCCTACGACCACATCGCGGCATTCCCGATCGATGCCGCCATACGTATAGCAGGGCAGCGATTGTGGCGCGAATCTCTGCCAGGCCATCACGGCGCGAGTGTCGAGCCCTCCAGTCAGCGATACGCCGATTTTTTCGTGGCCGTTGAGATAGCGAGGAAAACGGCGCGCAAAGATCTGCCGGATTTCCTGGTGATAAGACTCCGGATCGAGAAGCTCTTGCTGCTCCCACTCGCGCGGTTCGAAATATGTTTTCTTGGTCTCGATGGAACCGGCGCGAAAGGTCCAGGCCGAAGCCGCAGGCAGAACGTGGACACCCTCGAACAGCGTCCGGTTCTCGAGCACACACCCACAGGCAACAAATTCTCCCAGGCTGCGAGGATCGGTCCGCCGCAGTTCGGGACGGACGGCCAAAATCGCCTTGGCCTCTACAGCGAAATAGAACGCTTCTTTGTTATCAGCCTCGTGATAGTAGAGGCGATGCATGGAGTAGCGGTCATTGAAAAGTGTCGCTACTCCGCGCGCGCGGTCCGCTACGAGCCCATGAAATCTCCCGTTCAGGCTTCTGGGAAACTCGGGATCGTCTTCATAAAGATGAACCAGATACGAAGCGCCGCCTGGCTTGAACTGATGGCCTCGCTCTTTGAGGCTCTGAAGAGTCTGTGGTTCTGCGTATTCCTCGCCCGAAAATATGAGCGTGACGTCGCCGCGCTCGTTCTGCACCGGCATTCCATCGGAGAAAGAATTCTCGCGCGCCGTCCAGCCGACATAGATCCCGGCGGCCTCGTCGATCCAGGTTCCCGTCACGTAGAAGGATTCGTGGCGGAGAAGCTCGAGCATCCGCAGCAACTGCGGTTCGGCCCATTCGCGGGGCTTGCGGGTAATGAGTCCAAAAATTCCAGGCATAAGCAGGCTTGAGTGACTTAGATCGGAAGGACGTTTTCAGCTCACTTGTCCTGAGACAATTGCAGTCTGTGCGTATACCAATCGGCGCGGTAGTTCCGGAGTCTTTCGATGATTGGCTCAGGCAAGCGGTCAATGAGTTTGTGGTGCATTCCTAGGCGAAACGCCAGCTGGCCGATCCCCGTCATTGGAACGTAGTACCGGGGCACATTAACTCGCTGAAATCCGTTGCGCTCTTTGAAATCGCTCAGGCTATCCCGCAGTTTGTTTCCGTAGGCGAAATTGGAATAAACCAGATTCGTAATGTTTCGGTCGGCGCAGGATCTTACTGCCTGGGCGATGATCGCGTTGCTCGGCGCCTTATCTCGGTGCTCAATCAACGACACGATGTGCATCAGGCCCGCCTGGGTACGTGTCTCGTCGACGGTCAGTTTGGCGAATCCAATCAGAACATCCTCGAAAAACGCTCCGATGAAAATGCTGCTGTCCAGAAACGTTCCCGCGTAAGGACGCACTCTTTCGAGAGGCATTCCGTAATGAGGGAAGCGTTTCCCCTGGCGAATCGGAGTTTCATTATAGATTCGCCAGATTCCCTCGATGAGCACATCGTCAAACGGGATTTCGCGCAGTTTGACGCCCTTCTTCTCCGCTTGCTTGGCCTTGTTTCGGCCCTTGAAGCCCAGCACCTTCGTCCACCAATGATCGAAGGTGCTGATCGGGAGGGCCGCGAAGTTGTCCCACTCCATGGGAAAGTTGTATTTCGGGGTTGTCTCGGTGAGGCGCTGCATGAACGTGAACAGGTCAATCCGTGTTCCGCAATTCTGCAGGCCTTCCACCAGTGGCCGGGGATCGTCGAGGAAGCGGTACTTGTCTCCCTCAACGGTGGCTACGCGGAGCAGATGCCCACGAACGTTGATTTCCCTTCCGCAAATAACTAACGCCGACGCCATGAATGAAAAACCCCTTCGTTTGAAAGCTGGGAGGAAATCGATGCGCTTGGCTCGATCCTAACAACTAGAAAGAAAATTGGCGGAGAGGGGAAGGATTTGAACCTCCGAGTGGTTGCCCACTGCGGCCAGCAAGCTGACCGCTGCCTTAGCCAACGGCGACCTCTCCGTATCGAATTGTCTAATTCTTCCGCTGCGGCTTCGGCCGGAACACCATCACCGTCGGCTTCCCGGGAACATCGTAGCGCTCGTTTTCGAGCACATCGAACTCGGTTTCCACGATCTTGAGCATCGCAGCCGGACGGTGCTTATCTTTTTGATCGGCGCCGTCACCGCTCGAGACGAACAAGCGGACGACGAACACGCCGCCGTCTTTCAAGTACGCTGCGTAGCGGTCCAAAGTCTCCTTCACTTTTCCGAGCGGGACGTGGTACATCGACTCGCGAAACAGAATGACATCGTACTTGCCGGCGGCAACATAGGTTAGGAAGTCGCCGCTTTCAAACTTGTTCTTCTCGCCGCGTCCGCACTCCTGGCTGCGCCGGCGGGCCTTGGCCAGCGCCGCTTCCGAAATATCGATGCCCAGATAACTGCGGTAGATGTCGGCCATTTCAGTCGAGGTATTGCCCGAGCCGCAGCCGATATCCAGAATCGCTGCGTTCCCCGAATACCGCTCCAGGTGAGCGTACACACAATCCCCCACCGTGTTGTAGGCGAAGGACCACTTCTCCTCGGAATATTCCTTATCCCAAAACTTTTTCTTGATGTTCGACGGCCCGTAGCTCAGTAAGAACCCGCGCACGAACCTTGCTGTTCGCTCCACAATGTACATTCATCAATCTCCAACTAAGAATTTGTACGCACAGATACAGTTCCCGCCTGCCCCACGGCCTTGCTTTTTCCCGATCTCATCACAAACTTCCTTAGCCGCTCGAGTTGCTCGCGGTGAGTGAAGGCGACCACGTCGCGGGATACCGATACCTGTGCCCGCCGAGCCATCGACCAGAAATAGCCCACACCCAAAGCCATCCCGCCCAGCACGAAAGGTTGGTTCTTCATCTGATAAAGCGTGCGGAACAACTCCCAGACCGGGTGGTTTCCGAACGAGTAATCTTTCGCTCCGAGTTTGAACCGGGCTTTCAGCGTGCCTTGCCCCTCGGTGTTCATGGCGCGATGGTGAAGGCAGACCTTGTCGGGAAAGGTTCTCGTCTTCCAGCCTTTCATTCTCGCGGAGACTACCGCGATGTGGTCGATGCCTCCGCCTTTGATCGGCGTGTATCCGCCAATCGCGTCAAAGCACTCGCGCCGGAACAGCTGGCAGCCTCCCCAGACGTTCTCAATGTTCGAGAAGCGGTAGTCATATTGCCACGAGCCTTCGCGGAAGGGCGCGCCGCCGACTCCGAGCGCCGGATCTTCGGCAAACTTGCTCAGAAGAAATTCGAAGTGCCTGGGCTCAAACGAGACGTCGGCATCGAGGTTGCCGATTACATCGGGATTCAACTCCTTGGCCCGCGCATAGCCGGCGTTGAAGGCGTGCACCTTCCCGGCAAAGTGGCGTTCCGCACGCTCGGGCATCCGCAGCAACTCGATCCACGGATTCTCGGCCGCGTACTTGCGTACCAGGTCGTCGGTGCCGTCGGTCGAGCCGTCGCTGACGATGACCCATTTCAGGGGGCGGTAGGTCTGCGCCGCCATGGATTGAAGCGTCAGTTCAATGTACTGAGCTTCATTCCGCGCCGGCGTGATCAGGACGTAAGTGGGAAGCGTTGGCATGCTGGGGATGAACTGCGAACCTCGATAAAGACGATCTAGGCTCTGCGCGTCGCAACCGTAACTGCGGTTGCGTCGTGCTCGACCTGCTTGCGGGCTGTCCGCGAGGTGAAGGCCAGGATTTCCTCGACCACGCGCGCCTGCTGTTCCGCTTTCAGTTGCGGAAACATGGGCAGGGAAACGATTTCCGCGGCGGCTTTCTCGGCCACGGGAAAATCTCCGGCGCGGTATGCGAGTGATGCATAGGCCTTCTGCAAGTGCAGCGGAATCGGATAGTGAATTCCGGTGCCGATGCCCGCCTTTTTGAGATGGTCCATCAGGCCTTCACGATCGTCGGTGCGGACGACATACAAGTGATAGACGGCGCGCGACCACGAAGGTTCCGAGGGCGGCACGATGGCGCCGTCGACCGATTTCAGCAGCTCGTGATACTCGGCGGCATGTTCGCGGCGCGTTGTGTTCCACTTGGAGACATGCGGCAGCTTCACGTGCAGCAACCCAGCCTGGATCGCGTCCAGACGTCCGTTGTAGCCTTCGACATCGTGATAGTACTTGGTGGCCTGGCCGTGATCGCGCAGCATCTTCATGGTCTTCGCGATGGCGGCGTCGTTGGTCGTGGCTGCGCCGGCTTCGCCGCAGGCTCCCAGATTTTTCCCCGGATAAAAGCTGAACGCGGCGGCCCGTCCCATGGACCCGGCCTTCATCCAGCGGTTGTGCTTGCGCGAGAAATATTCCGCTCCGTGCGCCTGGCAGGCGTCTTCCACCACGATCAGGCGGTAGCGCTCGGCGAGTTCGGCGATCGCGTCCATATCGGCCATCTGCCCGTAAAGATGAACCGGAACGACGGCGGTGACCGGGCGTCCGCTGCGGCGGCTGATCAGCTTGCCGGCTTCGTTGACGGTGCACTGTTTTTCGAGATATTCGGCGAGCTTTACGGGATCGAGGTTGAAGGTCTGCTCATCGATGTCGACAAACTCGGGCTGCGCGCCGCACTGCGAGATGGCTTCCGTGGTCGCGATAAAAGTGTGCGGCGTGGTAATGACCGCGTCGCCTGGCTTTACGCCGCAGGCCATCAGGGCAAAGCGCAGCGCGTCAGTTCCGCTGCTGATGGCGACCGCATGGCCGGCATCGCAAAACTTCGCGAAGTCCTTTTCGAAATCTTCGACCATCGGGCCGCCGATGAAGCCGGCGGTGCGGATCGCCTTGAGAAATACTTCCGTCAACTCCTGCTCGAGTTCCACGTGCGGGGTGACCAGATCGAGAAAAGGAATGCCGTTGTTGCTGGGATTCGTAGGATGAGAAATGCTCACTTGATGACCTCCACGGTCGATTCGATATAACGCAAAACTTTTGCCGGATTGCCCGCCACGATGCTGTTAGCAGGAACGTCTTTGGTGACCACGCTGCCGGCCCCGACAATCGCGTTTTCACCAATGCTGAGGTTCGCCAGGATCGTTGCTCCGGAGCCGATCGACGCGCCTTTCCGGATCACGGTGCGTTCGACCTTCCAGTCGGCCTCGGTCTGCAGGTTGCCGCCGGCGGCCGTCGCGCGCGGGTAAATGTCGTTGATAAACATCACGCCGTGGCCGATAAAGACGTTGTCCTCGATGGTGACGCCTTCGCAGACGAAAGTGTGACTCGAAATCTTGCAGCGCCGGCCGACGCTGGCGTTTTTCTGGATCTCGACGAAGGCGCCAATCTTGGTTTCGTCGCCGACTTCGCAGCCGTAAAGGTTGATGAACTTCGAGAGCTTTACATCGCGGCCCAATTTCACGTCGGGCGCGATCGACAGATAAGGATTCGCGGGTTGGTCGGTGGTGTTTGGCATCGGAAGTGGCGCTCAGTTCGAAGCGCGTTCAGTAAATGGCGTTCAGTTAAAGCAGCGGTCAGTCCGCGTTTGCGGTTCGCTGATCGGACTCATACCGCCAGGCCGACGGATCGACGCCTACGCTCTTCGCCGGGATCGCGCGTCCATCGTGCGCTCCCAGTTGAAATTCCCGGTGCATGGCTTCGAGCGCCGACTTCACGTCGCGCTCGGCTACGACGAAGGAAATGTTGCACTCGGAAGACCCTTGCGCGATGGCGACGATGTTGACGTTCTCCCGGCTGAGCGCCGCGAAGGTGCGGCCCACGGTTCCCGAACTGCGCATGTTCTTGCCCACGACCGTCACGATCGCCACGGTCGGGTCGAGCGTGATGTGCTCGACTTTTTCGTGGGCCAGATCCTGCGCAAACTCGCGGCGCAGAGCCTCGACGGTCGGTTGCGCGGCGGAGGAAGCGACCACCAGGCAGATATCGTTTTGCGAAGACGATTGTGAGATCAGCAGCACATTGGCATGAACCGCCGCGGTGGTGGCGAAGGTCCGGCCGAGCACGTCGGGCACGCCGACAATTCCCGGGCCGCCCACGGTGATCAATGCGACGTCGCTGATGGCAGTCAGTCCCTTGACGCCCGCGGAAGTTGAAGCGCCGGCGGGCGTGATGCGCGTTCCCGCGAGTTCCGGAGAAAACGTGTTACGAATCCAGAGCGGAATGCCGCAGGCGGTTACGGCGCTGATGGTTTTCGGATGCAGCACCTTGGCGCCAAAGTGCGCCAGTTCGGCCGCCTCGCGATAGGAAATTTCTGGAATCGTGGCCGCGCCCGGCACCAGGCGAGGATCGGCGGTCATCAGGCCGTCGACGTCGGTCCAGATGATTACCTCATCGGCATCGAGGGCCGCGCCGAGAATGGTTGCCGAATAATCGGAACCGCCGCGCCCCAGCGTCGTCAGCATGCCCTCAGCGTTTGCGCCGATAAAGCCAGTCACGACGGGAACAATGCCTTGCTGCAGCAGCGGACGAACGCGGCCCTGGCAGCACTCCCGCGTAGCCTCCATCAGCGGATCGGCTGCCCCGTGGCAGGAGTCGGTGACGACGAGTTCGGTCGCTGCAATGGCCTCGCTGGCCACGCCGCATTCGGCGAGAGCTGCCGCGACCAGCGGAGCCGACAGGCGTTCTCCGAGACTAGAGATGGCATCGCGCACGCGCGCAGTCAACTCCCGCAGCAGGGCCGTACCCTGGCACAGCCGTTCGCCCTCCTGGAACGTTTCTTCCAGATCATTTTGGACTCGGCTGCGCAGCGCAATCGAGTGGATCAGGGCGCTAGCGACCGCGTGGTGCCGTCCGCGAAGTTCCTCGAAGATCGCTTCCACCGCATCGCCGTTTCCGGCTTCTGCCTCCGCCGCGGCTTCGATCAGCTTGTTGGTCACGCCGCTCATCGCCGACACCACGACGACCAGATCGGCGTCGCGGGCCGCGTCACGAATGATCTCGACCACTTTCCGGATGCGGGTCGCATCGCCCACCGAGGTGCCGCCGAATTTCACGACGCGCAGCGGCTTTTTCGGATCGGGCGTCTTCATGTCCAGCGTTTTCATGCCCGGCGTTTTCGCGTTCCGAGTTTTCATGTCGGCCATAAAGAGAATTATCTGTTGCCCAATTCGGTTCGCACCGCGGAACTGGCTACGGAAGTCTTTATCGACTGGGGTGAAACCATCGCTACCGAAGCCGGCCGCGCGGAACGGGAATACCAGCGGCTCTGCTTGCGGCGATTGTCGACGCAATCGCGGACCAGTTCAGGTTCTTCCCAGGGAATATCGTGATACGCCGAGCGCAAAAAAGGACTCTGGGGATCGCGAATCCATTCCTGCGGGAACAACGCGATCGTGTCTTTCTCGGTCACTTTCGGCGCCGGCTGCACCGCCTGGCCGGTCACGGCGGCGAACAAGGCTGCAGGAAGATCGCGTCCCGGCCCCAGGGCGAGGTGCCCGACCTGGGTTGCCCGAGGATTGATTTCGATCAGGTAGGCATTCTCCGTACCAGCCTCGAGCATGAAATCCAGACCGTAAATCCCGGAAAGCCCGAGGCGGCGGGCCATCACTTCGGCGGCCGCCGACATCTCGGCGTTTTCGATCAGGCGCACCACCGTGGCGTGCCCGATCGAGCTGGTCTTGTTGACCACTTCGAAGTGCAGGCTTGCCAGGACGGCGCCGTTCCAGCAGACCAGCGCGCTGGTGGCTTCGCGCCCGGCGACAAACGCCTGGGCATTGACCAAGGGCCGATGGCGCATCAGCGCCGGCCACACCAGCGTCTTGTCATGATCGACCAGGGCTCTCTTGGCGGCCCGGGCCACGAGCGGCGGTGCCTGCAGCTTGCGAAACGCGCGCTCGGCTTCGCCCAGAGTCCGTGCGATCCTGACTCCATCGCCCCCGGAGGTTCCATCGGCTTTGAGCACCACCGGAAACCCTGCACCGGCAACCCATTTCTCGAGATCGTCGAGACTGCGGATGACCTGCGTCGCGGGAATGCGCACGCCCTGTTCCCGCGCCGCATGCATAAACGCGGCCCTCGCGCTCAAGACCGGGAAACTCTTCGCATCGCCGAGCGAGCGCTCGATCAGGCGACAGAGCGCAGAACCGGTCTTTCGATTGCGACATTCGTTAGCATGAAGGCGCTGCAGATGCTGTGTGGCGAGGTCATCACCCGAGATTACGAAATCTGGCCGAGAGATCCTGATTGCCCGAGCCAACGAGAGCAATGGAGCCAGGCCGTGGTACACATGCGCCCGACCGATGGTGCTCACCCGGCGCAAGGGATGATCCGCGGGGCAAACCGCGTCGACGGCGAAGCCTGCGCCGGCCAGCGCCATCCCGAGCCGGGCAGTCGGGTACCAGCGCGACGTGGTTGCAACCAGAACCGTGGGCTTCACCGGGAGACCGACCTCATGGCCATAAAATTCGCGGGCTTCGCCGCAATCGCGCCAGACATCACAAACAGCATTCCTGTCATGGATTCCATCTTCTGCGGGAGGAGGCGGCTACGCGGGAAACCAATCCGGCGGGAAGAATCGGGAAACCGACAACTCAGAGATACACGAGAGATCCGCGCTTGCTCATCGACTCGCTGGCGGCCTCGAGCATGCGCACCACGCGCAGGCCCGCTTCGCCGTCATTGACTGGGGTCTCGTTGTTGGCGATGCAGTCGACAAAATAGGCCATTTCGCGAGTCAGGGCTTCGACCTGTTCAATCTGCGGCGCCCACATATCGCCGGAGCGGTAGTGCACCAGCAAGTCATAGAGCCCTTCTCGGCTGGTGACATTCACGCCCTTGTCGTAGATCTTGATCTTCTCGTCCACTTCCAGATCATTCCACACCAGCATCTTCTTTTCGCCGCCGATCAGAGTGGTGCGGACTTTCACCGGCGAAAGCCAGTTGACGTTGATGTGCGCGATGACCTTGTCGGGGAAATAGAGGGTGATGAAGGCTACGTCCTCGTGCCCGTTCAGGTGAGTCTGTCCGGTGGCGACGATCGCCTCCGGGCTCTGCTCGATCAGGTGATCGATGATCGACAGGTCATGCGGCGCCAGGTCCCACACCACGTTCACGTCATGCTGGAACAGGCCCAGATTCACCCGCATGGAATCGTAGTAATAGAGTTTGCCGAGCGCGCCGTCGTCGAGCAATTGCTTGATCTTTTTGACCGCGCCGGTGAACAGAAACGTGTGGTCGACCATGATCTTCAGATTTTTTTTGGCCGCCAGTTCGATCAACTCCTGCGCCTGGGCGGCGTTGCTGGTAAACGGCTTCTCCACGAAAATGTGCTTGCCATTGAGCAGCGCCGCCTTGGCCAGCTCATAGTGAGTCCACACCGGGGTCACCACGGCGATGGCGTCGATGTCCGGCGACGACATCAACTCGGCGGGATCCTCGGTGACGAGCACGTCGGGATAAAGCTTGGCTACCTTCTTTCGCGCGGAAGGGCTTTTGTCGCACACCGCTACGACCTCGGTGGACTCCAGGCGGTCCAGATTCCGGACCACATTCGGTCCCCAGTACCCGTAGCCGACCACTCCGAATTTCACCACGGCTTCTCCCCGGGGCGCACGTGTTGCCATCGAATCTCGAGTTTTCAGCAGAGCATTTGTCATATGGATGGAAACCTGTCGGGGGGAAGTGAAAGGAAAGAGGGCTGGTCTAGTGTGCGCCGTCGCCAAAAACCACGGCGGCAGGCGTACGCACCAGGATTTTGATGTCCATCCAGGGCGACCAGTTACGCGCATACTGCAGATCGAGCCGAACCATATCGTCGAACTTCACCCGGCTGCGTCCGCTGACCTGCCAGAGTCCGGTGATTCCCGGCTTGGCTTCGAGCAACCGCCGGCGATGCCAGAAATCATAAGCTTCGACTTCGTAGGGAACCGGAGGCCGGGGGCCGACCAGAGACATCTCCCCTTTCAACACGTTGATGAACTGGGGCAGTTCGTCGAGGCTGGTGCGGCGCAGAAACGCACCCACCCGCGTGATCCTCGGATCTTTGGTCAGCTTGAACACTCCTTCGCCGTTGCCATTGCTGTGCCGCTCGGCTTTCCCGGCAATCAGCTTCTGCACGTATTCCTTGTGGGTGCTGGCATCGTTGCCGCTGTACATCGAGCGGAATTTCATGAAAACGAAGGCTGTGCCGTACTGGCCGATCCGGCGCTGGCGAAAGAATATTGGGCCTTTCGACGTTACCTTGATGGCGATGGCAATCGCCAGAAACACGGGAGCCGACAACACCAGGGCAGCAAGGCTGCCGGTGATGTCCATGGCCCGCTTCAGGCCATTCGGAATCCGCATGGCGTTCGCCCGTTTGCGCAGATCGGGATATAACGCCGGATTGCTGGGACGTTTCGGCGCTTCGTGATCGTGGTCCCACTCTTCGGGAAACAAGTGAAACGAGACACTCATCTGGTTGAATTGTTCGAGGTTCAGGTCGCCGCGCAGCGCCGTGCTCAGCCGCTCCGTCATCGTGCTCACGATCAGGTTGCGGTCCTCCAGCGCGATTTCGGTGAACATGACGCCCACGATCGATTCGTTCTTGTACCAGCCGGCGACGTCGGTTTCCCGCGTAGACGCGGAAAGCCCAGCCAGGATCTTGGTCAACACCTTCCCCGTCGCCTGGGGCGACATGCGATCGCCCATGTCGAGCAACATCAGCAGGAAAGGCTTGCGGGACCGCTCCGTCCTTCGCCGCTCGAGCGAAATCATCCGGTGAAACGATTCCTCATTAAGAATGTCGCGCTCTCCGCCGGGTTCGGAGTGCGTTTGAAAAGGACCTATACCGACACTATGCCTTCGCAAGTTCACGACTTCATCTCCTAAATCTTTCTGCGTTGAGGCTTTTCGGGGGAGCGAACTGCTGTGACTTGGCGTTATAACCGGGGGCCGAAACAATTACCGGGGGAGGAAACGATGCCGAGGGAAGCGCGATTCAAGCTGCCAGCAGTCTCGGCACATTCACTTCGCTGCGGGCGCGTACTGATGATAGTAGCTCTGATGATCGGGATGGGAGCAGCCGTTCAGCACCACGCCCAGCAAGTCCGATTTCTTTAAGGCTTCGAGGCCGCGCTGCAGTTGCGCCTTCTGCGTCTTTCCTTCGCGAGTGACCAGCAGCGTGCCGTCAGTCACGCGCGCCCAGACGGTGGTGTCCGCCAGGGGAAGCAGCGGAGGGGAGTCCACGATAATCCAGTCAAAGAAGTTGGCAAACTGCGTCATGAGCTGGGAAAGGCGGCCGGACTGCAATAGTTCCAGAGCATTTTCCGGCGGATTGCCTGCCGGCATGAACCAGAAATCGGGACCTTCCAGGCGATAGACGTTGCTGAGCGTGTTGCGGCCGCTCTGCAGCCATTCTCCCAGACCAGCGAGCCTGCCCAGGCCAAATTGCTGGGCCAGAACCGGCCGCCGCAGATCGCCCTCGATCAGCAGCACGCTCTGTTTTCTGCGGGCCAGCACGCCTGCCAGATTGGCGGAAACCGTGCTCTTGCCTTCTTCCGGGATGGTGCTGGTGATCAATACTTTTTTCAATGACCGGCTCTGCTGGAGTTGCCGCAGGCGCACTCCCAGGAAGCGGAATTTTTCTGCCGCCAGGCTGTCAGGCTCGGACAGGAAAACCAACTTGCTCGAATGCGGAACCCGGACTTCGAGAGACGGACAATCTCCCGGACCAGGGGCGACGGCTTCCTTGCTTGGAAGTGCGACGGCGCCCGGTTGGACTTCATTCGCCGGGGCAGAGGTCGCGGGAGCAGAGTTTGCCGGAGCAAAGTTAGACGGAGCAAAGTTTGCTGGAGCGAAGTTCGTCGGAGCAAAATTGGTTGGAGCAAGGCTCGCCTGAGGAAAATTCGATGGAACAACAGTCGATGGCGCAACGCTTGCTTCGAGACGAACGGTTTCGAGGGCGGAAGGCAGATTCTGAGGAAGAGAGATCGGCTCGACCGCAGCCGCCTGGTCGGCACCGGGGCGGTCCGTAGCGTGATCCATCGTCCGATCCATCGCCCGATCCATGGTCCGGTCAATGGGGCGGTCGGCGGGCCGCTGCTCGCGTGGCGCCTCGAAGACTTCGGTGACCACGGAGACCAGGTCCGGGTACTCGACACCCGATTGTTCCGTCCCCGATCTCTGCAGCGCGTCAAATATACGGCTCATTGTTTCCTGACTCCGGTTCCCACGATGTCGTTTAAGTCGGGTTCGCTCGACTGCATGCGCCGCATGGAGGCATACAGATCGAGCAGCGTCTTGGCCGCTCGCTGCACTTCGCTCGGCTCCTGATCGCCGTGCATCGCTCCCCCGTTCATCGGTCCGCCCGGCAACGGGTGCACTATGTTCAGCCGGAAGTCTTCCGCGATTTCCTCGATCATCGGCGGCGTGACGGCCTGCCGCTGCCGGGCGTACCCGTGAATGAGCGCGTTTTCGCAGACCGTGTTGATCAGGCGCGCGATGCCGCGCGAGGCGCGGTGCACTTCCAGAATCGTGTCGTCGGGAAAGATGGCTCCCGGATCCGCGCTTCCCGCCAGCTGCAGGCGGCGGTAGATGTAGCCCTTGGTCTCGTTGATGTCGAGCGGCATCAGGTGCGAGCGCAGCGCGATGCGCTGCTTGAGTTGCCGCAATTCCACCGAATCCAGTTTCTCGTCGAGTTCGGGCTGTCCCACCAGCAGAATCTGCAGCAGCTTTTCGTTCGCCGTCTCCAGGTTCGTCAGCAGCCGGATCTCCTCCAGCACCTCGACCGAAAGATGATGCGCTTCATCGACCACCAGCACCGTGGTCAGACCTTTTTGAAAGCGCGCGATCACGAAACTGCTCAGTTCGAGCAGCAGCTCGCTCTTGTTCTTGCCCGCCGTCGCCAGCCGGAAATCTCCGGCGACATACTGCAGGAACTCGGTCGGAGCCAGAAGCGAGTTGAATACGTAAGCATAATTCACCTGCCCGCGGTTGAGCAGATGCAGCAGGCAGCGGATCAGCAGCGTCTTGCCCGTGCCGACCTCGCCGGTCATCACCACGAAACCCTTCCGCCGGCTGACGCCGTAATAGAGAGATGCCAGCGCCTCGTTGTGCCGTTTGGTGGGAAACAGGAACGAGGGATCGGGCGTGATCTCGAACGGGTTCCGCTGCAGATTGTAAAAGCGCTTGTACATGGAGGAATTAAACTAGCCGCGCAAATAGCTGAACGCCGAACCCAACAGTATGGTAGCAAACACCGCCGCGGCCGTGGCCCAGCCGAGCCAGAGCTTTCTTCTGGCGATTCGTTCATCGGACAGATTCACGATCGCCGGAATTTCGGCAATCACCGGCGCCGGCAGCAGCTTCTTGATCTGTTTCTCGTCATACATGCGGTCGTCGAGCATCTCGAACGACCCGGCCACCACCAGGCCCAGAGCCAGTCCGATGCCGAGCCCCATGCCGCAAAACTTCAGCCGGTTGGGGAAGTCCGGTTTCTGCGGAAGACTCGCCGGATCGATCACTTCAAAACGTTCGCCCTGTTGCAGCAACTCCATGTTCGTGGCCATCGCCGACTCATTCTTCTTCTTCAACAGGTCGTCATAGTTGGCCTTGGACTGGTCATACCCGCGATTCAGGTCGGCGAGTTGCTGTTCGCGGATAGGCTCCTGGTTCAGACGGGCCTGGTAGTCGTCCACTTTCGATTTGAGCGCCGCGACGGAATGTTCGCGGTTGGCGATCTCGACCTGGTTCGATTTCAGTTGCCCCTGAACCTGAGCCAGCACCGAGGCCTGCGCCGGATCTGCACTCGCCGAGCCGGCGGCGGGTTCGGCGCCTTCGGTCTCCGCGGTCGCATTCTTCGTTTTCACGCTGGCCAGGAGCTGGTCGCGCATTTTCTCGGTCGCGGCAATCTGATCTCTCACCTTGCGCACATCGGGATGGTTGGGCGTGTAATGCGAGCTTAAGTCCGCCAGCTGCGCCTTGAGCTTATCGAGTTCCTGGTCGAGAGCCGGCAAGCCCGCGTTGGTGCTTCCGTCGGGGGACGGAGTGGCCGATCCCTGCAGGGTCCGGTACTGATCTGCCATGGTCTGCAGGTAGACGCGCTGCTGCTTGGCCGTGTTGAGCGCGTCCTCTTCAGTCTGCAGCTGGGACTGCAGGCCACTCAGAATCTGCAGGTTGCTGGCCAACTGGCCGGGCATTTCGCCCATGTGCTCGGCCTTGAATTGCCGGACTTTCTCCTCCTGCGCCGAGAGCGTGCCACGCGCGGCTTCCAGCTGGCTTTCGAGGAATTTGGTCGTGTCCTCGGACTGCTGCTGCCGCACTTCCACGTTTTCGTTGATGAACAGATTGGTCAGCTCGCCGGTCACTTCCTGCGCGACATGCGGGTCGCGCGACGTGTAAGAGACGTTGAACGCGGTGATCTGGTTGCGCGCGTCGCGCACGGTGTCGATATCAATATCCCGGCGCATGCGGTCGACTTTCTGGTCGGGCGAAAGCTGGGAATGCGAGTCCGCGTACAGATTGAACATGTCAATGATGTGCAGCAGGCGGGTGCGGCTGAGAATCTGCTGCGTGATGCTCTGCAACCGCTCCTGCAGATCGTCGGTCACGTTGGGCGTGACGTAATCTTTCGGCATGCTGGGCTGCGCCACCAGAATCAGCGTGGTCGACTGGTAACGCGGCGGCAGAACCCAACTCGCTCCCCAGACCGCGGCCCAGCCGAGGAACAGCGGTATCAGGAACTGCAGGTGGCGGCGGCGCACCACGCCCAGATAAAGCTGAATGTCTAGGCCTTCGGATTTCTCTTCGAGATCGTCAACCATAAAATTATCGGCCCAGCGGCCGGGAAAACTGATATGACACGGAAACGGATTCGCGATTGGTGTCGGGCGCCGTCAGAATGGCAGCCACATTGTACGTCTGGTGAAGGCGCGTGTAGCCGAGCTGCACATTCACATGCTCGCCGAAGGTTCGCTGCAGAGACGCTGTCCCTGACACGGTGTGGCCGTTCGAGCTGGCGACAGTCTGAGCTAACCCGCCGACCACCTGCAGCTCGGAATACCCTCCCGATACCGATGCGCCCAGGGCGCGGGTAATCTGCTGCCGGATCGACACGGTCGCGGTGTCGGTCTTGGCCGCGCCGACAAGGCCGTTGCTGTTCGAGATGATGTGCATATAACTCGCGGCCAGGCTGGTGAAGCGTCCCTGCCAGTTCATGCTGCCGCCTGCCGCCGGCGTCCACATGCGCGAAGCGGGCGCGGGGGTCGGCACTCCGACTGCGAATTGCGGGCCGATCTCCGCATATTGCGGTCCGCCGAACAGCGAAATCGTGAACCTCGATGACGGGCAAAGAGCATAGAAAAGCAGAGCTGCGTGAGTTT
Organism: uncultured Acidobacteriaceae bacterium; assembly: GCA_963739125.1. Lineage (GTDB taxonomy): Bacteria > Acidobacteriota > Terriglobia > Terriglobales > Acidobacteriaceae > Sulfotelmatobacter. The sequence goes on from CAVTZD010000001.1 coordinate 1,492,449, forward strand.
GAGTCTCGTTCTCGCCCGGCGTGGGGAACGACAACAGCCGCTGATACTGGTAGCTCGCCCCGATGTAGTGCATCTTCGAGACGCGATAAGCGTAAAACGCCGACCCGCCCTGCGATTCCGAATCGTAGATGCCGGGAACTTCGGACGGATTGGGATAGTGCAGGTTCGAAAACGTGCCGTCGGCTCCGACCATCGCGTTGAGCGCAAACTGATAGAAGATGCCGACGTTGCCCGAGTTGCCCAGGCGGTCGGCAATCGGCGCAATCACAGAGAAGCCGGTTCCCTGGGTTCCTCCCACCACGGTCGCCGCACCCAGATCCGGCTGATTGAACACGCTGGAGCCTTTTTGCAACCCGTCTCGCGCGCTCAAGGTTACGTGCGGGCTGAGACGGTACTGGAAATCGATCGACGCGTTCTCATCCGCCTCGTTGCGCGCCGTTTCCCGCTGGTAGAAGGTGAATCCCGGAGCGTAGGTCAAAGTCCAATGAAGCCGCGAAGTCGTCTCATCGAGCGCCAGGGTAGGAGCCACGGAATAACTGATATCGCTGATCGGTGTCCCCGACGGCGTCGTCGCTCCCAGCACGTTGTCGCTGTAGGCGCTCAGAAAGGTCACTCCCCCCTCGAGATAGTTCGAACGTTCCGCTGAGGTCGGAGCCATCGGGAAGGCCTGACCGCTCACCAGGGGCGGGGCCAGCATGCGATCGCTGCTGTTTCCCGCCGGGCCGCTGTCGGCGCCGGCATCGGGCGCAGCTGTCTGGTTCGCAACCGGGGCGCCGCTCTGGTCGGGGATCCCCGCCGGCTGCTGGCACCACATCGGCATCCCGGCCAGCAAGGCCGGTGCCAACCAGAACGGATTGAGTTTTCTTGACTTCAAAGGATCGGATTCAGGACGCGACATTCAGGAAACGAAGTTCAGGAAACGAAGATTCGGGAACGCTGCTTCACGGAACCACGATCGTGTCGCGGGGCACAAGTCTCACATTCTGCTCCGGATTTTTTCCCTTGACTACGTCTTTGTAATTGAAGGCAAGCCGCGCTTCGCTCCCATCCGGATTCTGGCGCAGCACATAAATATTTTTTTGCTTGGCAAAGTCGCGGAAGCCGCCGGCCAGCGCGATCGCGTCCAGCACCGTTACGGAGTTGGCCAGCAGGTAGGAGCCGGGCTTGTTGACCATGCCGAGGATATTGAAGCGCTGGCTGTTGATCTGCTGCACGATCACGGTGACTTCAGGCTCGGAGATGTAGTTCTTCAGCCGGTTCGCGATTTCCCCTTCGAGCTTCAGCGGCGTCTGCCCTGCTGCCTGCACTTCGCCCACCAGGGGCAGCGAGATCTTCCCATCCGACCGCACGGGAATCACGCGCGAAATGTCTGGCTCTTTCCATACGTTGATCGAGAGCACATCGTCGTCGCCGATCACGAAACTGTCGTCATGCGCCTTGGCGCCGGAAGCGCTCGCCGACGACGCGCTCGACGCTGCCCCGTTCGGCGGCGCCGCCGCGGCTGGAGTGGGCGCGGTCTGAGCCGCGAGCCCGGTGCAGACAAGTCCGCCGAAAATCAGCCCGCAGAAAATGACTCCGGAGAACAGGACCACAATCCGCCGCTCAAACCGCAACCTCGCCATGTCTTCAGTCGTGGCTATCGCGACTCCGCGGCCCGGCCCGGTTGTCCCGGCTTTCACTGACTTAACTGGCTTTTCCATTTCCATTTCCATTTCCCTTGCCCGTCGAGTCCTGCAGCGTCGAACCCTGCAGCGCATACCGGTCCCGAGGCAACGGCGAGAGATAAGGCTCGGGCACGCTCATCTCATATTCTTCGATTTTATACAACAAGGTCCGGTAGCTCACCTGCAGCAGGCGCGCCGCGGCCTTGCGATTCCATCCGGTTTTGCCGAGAGCGCTGGCAATCGCATTCCGTTCGGCTTCGCACTTGACGGTCTGGATCAGCGACTTCAGCGACTTGGGCAGAGCTGGCTCTTCGCCGTCGCCGTCGCGTCGCATCGGCGCCTTACCCGCGCCAGATGGATGTTTCATGCCGGCCTCGTCGCCCAACGGCGCTTCAAACTCGCCGAAACTCAGTTCATTCTCCCCGCCCACCAGGTAGCGCTTCACGAAGGCTTCGAGTTCCCGGAGATTGCCCGGCCAGGAATGACGCTGGCAGGCATCGAGAGCCGCCAGGGAAAACTCGCGCGCAGGAAGGCTGTAACGCCGCGACAACTTGTGCATCAGGTGCCGCAGCAGGAACGCAATCTCGCCCCGGCGCTGCCGCAGCGGCGGCACCTGCACGGTGAAGGCGCTCAGCCGGTAATAGAGGTCTTCGCGCAGTCTCCCTTCCGCCAGCGCCCGCTCGATGTTGGCGCCGGTTGAAGCCAGCACGCGAACATCGCGCGAAGCGGATTGCTCGTTGCCCGCATGCCGGAGTTGTTTTTCCTGCAACAACTGCATGAGCCGGGCTTGCAGCGCGAGCGGCATCTCGGCGATTTCATCGAGGAACAGCGTGCCGCGCTCGGCGCGCTCAAACCTTCCCTGTCCGTTCAAAACGCTGGCCGCGCCGTTTCGGCCGTTGCCGAACAGTTCCGCCTCCAGCAGTTCGGACGGCATGTTCGCACAATTCACCTTGAGGAACCTGAATTCGGAGCGGACCGAGAGCTTGTGAATCAGCCGGGCCAGGGTGTCTTTGCCGCTCCCGTTTTCTCCCAGGATCAGGACCGGGACGTCGGCTTCGGCCAGCAATTCGGCTTGCGCGCGCAATTTCTGGGTGACCGGACCGGCACTGACGAAAAACGCTCCTGGACCGAGTTGCTCAATGTCCTCGCTCGCCATGTCGACGTTATTTTCCGGCGACACCAGATGCTCGCAGATTACCGCTTCGAGCCTTGATTGATCGAAGGGACGGATCAACACGTCTTGCGCGCCCAGCCGTGTCGCCTCCATTTTTCGGCCCGCATCTTCGGGAAAGCAGAGCACGACGACCGGAAGATCGGGACGCAAACGGCGCAGCCAGCGCAGAATGTGCAGGCCGTCCCCGTCTCCGCGCGGCAGGTCGAGCACAAGCACGTGAGGCGCTACCGACTGCACGCGCTCCATGGCATCCCACGCGCTGACCGCGCTCTCCACATGCCACGAGTGCGACTCGGCGATCGCCCAGAGAGGCCGCAGCACGGCCGACTCCCGGCTCACGATCAGCAGGCGCACGGTTTCAACCAGGTTATCCAAGGTGTCGGAGCTCCGTACAGATTCCGTAAAGATAGGCTTCAGAGAAGCTACTGAAGGCCGCTAGAGAAAAAAGCAAGAAACGAGAAAAACGGTCAGGCTTTAGACCGGTTCGACGTCGTAACCTTCCACGCGAACCGCCAGCGAGCGCTGAATCGCATCCACCGAGATCACCAGCGTGCGGTCCCCGTTGTGCGAGACCAGAATCCCTTCCATGCCGTCGAGCGCCCCGCTGCGGATGCGCACGCGCTGCCCAATCTTCAGGAAGGGATGGGAACCACAAGGTAATTTTTCATCGAGCAGCAGGCGAACCGAGTCGATCTGTCCGTCGGGAATTGGCGTTCCTTCGCCGCGCTTCCCTACCAGGCTGAGGACGCCGTCCAGCTGCAACACCCGCAGCCGGTCCGGGTTCGTGGGTGCAATCCTGGCGAAGAGATAGCAGTTGAAAAGAGGAACTTCCACGACTTTTTTGCGGTCGCTCCAGCGGTGCGTCTCAGTGATTAAAGGAAGGAAGGTCGGCACCCCGCGCTCCTGCAACCGGGACGCTACGGTCTTCTCATGCCGTGCGCGGGTCTGCACGGCATACCAGCTTTCTGGCTCACCGGTCACGATGGTAGCCGGTGAAGGAGTTTCCCATGTTTGGATGAAAGTGGCCATAGCTTCGCCCTCTGAGTCACACCTTCCGGGTGCTCCTGAATTACATGGAGTAAGACATAGCTCGGCCTCAGACGCGAGGCAGGGGGGAGAAACCTAGCTTGTGGGGGGGGAACTTGCTGTTAATGTCTACTAACTTTATCTTAATAGCAACCTATTGCCTTGTCAAGGACCGTTCACCGGTCTCTTCTTCCGTGCTTGAAACCCCACCGATCCACCGGGCGCCCTGATCTCGCCACGAGAAATTCGCCGCTTGACTCGCCCGGTCAACTCCGGTGTGCAACCCTTTGCAGCGCAGGATGCCTCGTTTGTCGTCAGTCACATCCTAGAAGTTCGAACTTGCCCGTCAATGCGACTTTCGGGGAGGTAATCTTGCATCTGTAGAGTACCGTCAGCATGCAAGGAATTGCAAGGGGTCCAGTACCCCAGAGTAATTCTTCTCCTCTCCGATTGGCCGTGCCTAAAAGTCAACTTGCTCATAATAAGGCACTTCCATCTCATCGAGCCTGGGTCACTGAAGCGCCGCTCTTCAGCGGAATAGGTACGGTCGACGATAGCGGGTGGTTGCATCCGGTTGCAACCGTCGCGAGTCCGCTTCGGCAGTGCACAATTACTGCGCAACCACGGATTCGGCTATACTCGGCCCCATCTTCATGGCGAACATCTTATACGGAGTGAATGGCGAGGGCTCGGGACACTCCACCCGCGCTAAAGAGGTCCTCTCGCATCTGGTGTCGCAAGGCCACAAGGTTCACGTGGCTTCCTTTGACCGGGGCTTGCGCAATCTGCGCGACGATTTCGACGTGACCGAGATTTACGGCTTTCGCTTTGCCTATGTGAACAACCGCGTGCGCTATCGACGTACGCTCGCACGCAATCTGATCACGGTTCCGCAAGCCGCCAGGAGTCTGGCCCGGCTCGGCCGTCTCGTCGACACCTGGAACATCGATCTCGTCATCACCGATTTTGAACCGCTCACCTGTCACGTCGGCTACAAAAAGCGACTGCCTGTAGTCTCCATCGACAACCAGCACTGCCTGACCAACACCGCGGTGACTTATCCCAAGCAGTACCGCCGCGACGCCGCTGCCGCCAAGCTGGTGACGCGGCTCATGACTCCGCGGGCCCAGGCCTATCTTGTAATCTCCTTTTTCGACGCGCCCATCCGCAAGCGCAACACCTTCCTTTTTCCGCCATTGCTGCGCCAGGAGATCCTCAACGCCACGCCCTCCGAAGCCGATCACGTTCTCGTCTACGTAACCTCGCCGGCGCCGGCCCTGGCGCGATTGCTGCGTTCGGTCCGCTGCCGGTTCGTCGCTTATGGATTTGGCCGCGAAGGACAGGATGGAAACATCCTTTACAAAAAGCCCTCTCTCGATGGCTTTTTCTCCGACCTCGTCACTTCCCGAGCGGTTGTCGCCAATTCCGGATTTTCGCTCGTCACCGAAGCCCTGCATCTTGGCAAACCCTATCTCGCCGTGCCGGTGCGGCACCAGTTCGAACAGATTTTTAATGCTTACTGGCTGGAAAAATCAGGCTACGGGGCGTACTGGGACGAGTTGAACAAGGAGCGAATCGAGTCTTTCCTCTACAACCTGCCTCATTTTCGCGACGCCTTGGCGCAGTATCCTCGACAGGGAAATCGCGGACTGCTCGAAAAGCTCGATTCCCTGATTTCCAGCTTTACCCAAACCCGCCCGACCCGCCGAGCATCTGTACCAACGTAACCTCTAACCACCTCTACATCAGGGATACAATTTTCTGGCATCCCTCCCTTTATTAGTGGATTGCGATCGGGGGCATCCGCGATGCGGGCAGCACGCAGAAATTTCGTTCTCCTCTTGGCCGGCATTTTTCTATGCGCCTTCGCCGCCCTCGGCCAGGATCCCACTCCTTCGCTTGGCGAGGTAGCCCGTCAGGCACGGCTGCAGAGACAGCAGCAACAGAAAGAGGCGCAAGCCGCCGCCCAGTCCGCAAAAGACGGCCAGAGTAAAGACGGAGAAAGTGCCGCAGGACCGGCAACTTCCTCGAGCCCGAGCCCCGTCCCTCCTAGCGCCGCGCAGAACGTGGAAGCCGAAGGCAACGCTTCAGCGAAAGATGCTCAGTCCGTGAAGGGGCCTAAGCACGTCATTACCAATGATGAGATCCCCGAGCACATCGGGCCCACCAGCACCTACACGCCGAGTTCGCAGCCGCCCGGCGATTCCGAACCTCAGGCCTACCCCGCGACAAAAGCGTCGGCGGAGCAATGGAAGGCCGGCATCTTGAACCTGAAAAACAATATTGCTGCGGTGCAGGAGTCGATGGGCCAGCTTGCAGCGTCGATCCAGTACGCTGGCGCCAACTGCGTCGCCAATTGCGTGCAGTGGAACGAACGCCAGAAACAGAAGCAGGACCAGGTCGACGCCATGAAACAGCAACTGGAGCAGATGCAGAAATCGCTAGAAGACATGCAGGACGCCGCCCGCAAGCAGGGTTACGGCACAGCCGTCTACGATCCGTAGAACGTACGATCCGAAGCAAGCCCCCTTGCCACCAAAAAATTACGGGGACATATCGTGATTTCGCATTCCCCAAAACCACCCGGTCGTGCGAAATTAATTCTGTGCCCCTGGTCGTCCGTCCTTCGCCCATTCACGCCGTCGGCGTTTTCACCACGACTCCGATTCGCCGCCGCGCTCGCGTCGTTGAATACACCGGCCCACGCATCACTCCCGAAGACGCCGACCGTCTCTATGACGGAGCATCGCGCACTTATCTGTATGGTCTTGACGACGGGAAAACGGTTATCGATGGTGAAGGCCTCGGCGCTTACCTGAACCATTCCTGCGATCCCAACTGCGAGGTCGATGAGATTAAAGGCCGCGTCTGGCTATTCGCGCTGCGCGACATCGACGCTGGTGAAGAACTGGTGTGGGATTACAACCTTTACGACGATGAAGCTCCTGCGCCCTGCCGCTGCGGCTCGCTGAAGTGCCGCGGCACCATGTATTCAAAAGAATGGATCGCGAAAATGCGACGACGCGACGCGAAACGCCAGAAACAAGAATCCAAGACGATGGCGGGGTAGGGATGAACCTTCACACACAACAGCGTCGTCGCTTCTAAGATTCGCTCACGACCGGCGACTCTGGTGCTTTGCCGCGTTCGCGCCAGCCCTCAATGATCAGATAAAGCACAGGAATGAAAAACAGATTCAACACCGTCGACATGATCATCCCGCCAAACACGGTCGTGCCCACCGAGTGCCGGCCGTTTTCTCCTGCGCCAGTCGCCATAACCAGCGGAACCACGCCGAGAATGAACGCCAGCGACGTCATCAGAATCGGACGCAGACGAATGGTTGCAGCTTGCACCGCCGCCTCTACCAGCGGCAAACCGCGCTCCCGCAACTGCTCGGCAAACTCCACGATCAGGATTGCATTCTTGCTCGCCAAACCGACCAGCATGACCAGTCCGACCTGGCAATATACGTCGTCTTGCAAGCCGCGCATCCACTGCGCGCCCAGCGCGCCGAGCAGCGCCATCGGCACCGCCAGCAACACAATGAACGGCAACACAAAGCTCTCATACTGCGCTGAAAGCGTCAGGTAAACCACCAGCGTGCCCAGTCCAAACAGAATCAGAGAAGTTCCGCCGGCCTGCAGTTCCTCGAGCGACAGGCCCGTCCAACTGTAGGAGAATCCCCTCGGCATTTTTGCGGCAAGTTCTTGCATGGCCGCGATCGCCTGGCCGGAACTGTATCCCGGCGCGGGCGAACCGTCGATCTCCGCCGAACGGAACAGGTTGTAGTGGCTGATGACCTGCGGCGTTGTGGTCTGCGTGATGCTGATCAGGTTCTCGAGCGGCACCATAGCCCCGCTGTCGGAGCGCACGTAGAACTGCTTCATGTCCTGCGCCGCCGCCCGGAACTGCTTGTCCGCCTGCACGTACACGCGATACGAGCGGTTGTTGAAATCGAAATCGTTGACGTACGAAGAACCCATGTAGACGCTCAGTGCGTCGGTGATCTGCGACAGCGGCACGCGCAGACTCTTCGCCTTCTCGCGGTCGATGGTCACCAGGTATTGCGGGTCGTTCGCCGTAAACGCCGTAAACAGGCGCACCAGATCTTTGCGTTGGCTCGCTTGCCGCATTAATCCCTGGGTCGCAGCAGCCAGATCCTCAAGACTGTGCCCGCTCTGGTCCTGCACCACGAACTGAAAGCCGCCGAACTGTCCCAGCCCTTGAATGGCGGGCGGAAGCGTCGCAAAGACGATCGCGCCCGAGACTCCAAACAGTCGCGGACGAACCCGATTCACAATCGCCGATGCGGTATGCTCCTCGCCCTTGCGCTGCGAATAAGGTTTCAGCGGAACAAAAATGATTCCCTGGTTTGACGCTGCTCCCGTGAAGCTGAAGCCCGCAATCGAGAAGGTTCCCTCCGCCTCCGACACATCGGCCAGCATCTGGGAAACCTGCTTGCCGATGGCCTTCGTATATTCCATCGAGGCTCCCGACGGAGCCTGGATGATGATGATGAAGTACCCCTGATCTTCATCGGGCACGAAGCCGGTGGGCACCGCTCGCAGTACCAGATAAGTTGCGCCCAGTCCGGCGAAAAACAGCACCACCATCGCCAGCTTGTAATCGAGCACGTGATGCAGCAGACGACGGTAGCCGCGGGTCATGGCCACGATGCCGTCGTCGAACTTTTGCAGCCACCACCACTTTTGCCGGTGAGAGCCGCTCAGAAAAATCGCCGCCAGCACCGGAGCTAAGGTAAGCGCGTTGAAAGCGGAAATGGCAATGGAAAACGCGATGGTCAGCGCAAACTGGCGAAACAGGATGCCCGTGGTCCCGGGGAAAAACGCAACCGGCACAAACACAGCGCAGAGCACCAGCGAAGTGGCGATAACGGCGCTGGTAATCTCGGCCGTAGCTGCCGCCGCCGCTTTGCGGGAGTCGTGTTCCCCCTCCGCGATGTGGCGCTCAATATTTTCGATCACCACGATCGCATCGTCGACAACCAGGCCCGTGGCAAGTGTGATACCGAACAATGTCAGTGTGTTGATGGAGAACCCGAGCAGCTTCACGAAAACGAAGGTGCCGATGAGCGAAACTGGAGTGGCGATAAAGTGAATCATCGTCGTCCTCCAGTCACCAAGAAAGATAAAGATCACCAGAATGACCAGTGCGATCGCCCCGCCCACGGTGAAGACGACGTCCCGGATCGACTCGCCGACCGCGTCGGTGGTGTCGAAGGCGACCTTATAGTGCATGCCCGGCGGGAAACTCTTGGAGAGCCGGTCTAATTCGTCAATCGCGCGCCGGTCGACATCGAGAGCGTTCGCAGTCGAGAGCTGCGTGACCCCGAGTCCGATGGCGTCTTGCCCGTTGAATTGCAGATCGTTGGCATAGCTTTCCGCGCCCAGTTCGGCGCGCCCAACATCTTTCAGGCGCACCAGCGTTCCGTCGGCGTTGGTCTTCAGAATAATGTTCTCGAACTGCGCCGGCTCGCTCAGCCGACCAACCACCCGCACGCTGATCTGATACTGCTGGCCCGGGACTGAAGGCTGCTGCCCTACTTGTCCCGCCGCGATCTCAACGTTCTGCTCCGAAAGCGCGTTGACCACGTCGGTTGCAGTCAGTTGCCGGCCCGCCATCCTCACCGGATCCAGCCACAGCCGCATCGAATACTTGCGTTCGCCGAAAATGATCACGTCGGCGACGCCGGGAATGCGTTTCAGCGCGTCGCGCACATACACATCGAGGTAGTTACTCAGAAACAGCGTCGAGTATTTCTGCTTGTCGGCATAGACGGCCGCGCCGAAAACGAAATTCTGCGAGGTTTTCGCGGTCGTAATTCCCACCGCTTTCACCGCACCGGGAAGCCGCCCTTGCGCCGTGTTCACCCGGTTCTGAATGTCGACGGTGGCCAGATCCGGATCGCGCGTCAGGTCGAACGTGACCGTGACGTTGCTGGTCCCGTCGTTCCCGCTGGTGGAGGTCATGTACTTCATTCCCTCAGCGCCGTTGATCTGTTGTTCCAGCGGAATCGTGACCGCGCTCTCCACCGTCTGCGCGCTGGCCCCGATGTAGACGCTGGTCACGCCCACCTGCGGCGGAGCTAGATTGGGAAATTGCGCGATGGGCAGCGTGGGAATAACAGCCGTCCCGGCCAGAACAATCAGCAGGGCGCACACCGTGGCAAACACCGGACGTTCGATGAAAAATTTAACGAACATGAAACCCTACGCCCCTCGACAGCAGCTATAACACAGCAGCTATAAGCTATGAACAGCGAGCCATCAGCATTGAGCAATTGACGCGGTTTGCAATCTCGCAGTCCCTCGGCACGACACCGCAACGTTAAGTGCCAATTGCAAACTTCTAGATTCTCTTGTTGGAGACTCTCGGAACCGGAAATCGCCGCCGACGTCTTAGCTCTGCGGAATCACTGGCGCCCCATCCATCAGAAACTGCGTACCGGAAATAATCACCTTGTCGCCCGGCTTGATGCCATCCTTCACTTCGTAATCGTTGCCCACCGTTTGCCCGATCTGCAGCGGCTTTTGCCGGGCTACATAGGATCCGCCAGTCTGCGGCTCGGCCACGAAAGCAAAGTATTGCCCCGCCAGCCGCGACACGGCCAGGATTGGGACTTCCGGGTTTTGATGCGTACCAAACACCACCCGAGCGCGCACAAACTGCAACTGCCGCAGCGCATCGTTGCCATTGGCGATGCGCGCCTTTACCAACACCGTCTGGGTCGTGGTATCGACTTGCGGAGAAATGAAACTCACCCGCGAATCAGCCACCACTTTGCCCTCGCCGTTTAGCACCTGCACCGGCAGACTCATTTTGAGCTGCGTCGAGTGCTCGATCGGCACGTAGACATACACTTCCAGGCTGCCCGGCTGATCGACCGTGGTCAACTGCGTCGACGTGGTTACGCGATCGCCCACGCGCACCGGAATATCGCCCACAATGCCGCTGCGGGGCGCGACCACGTTGTAATAATGGAGCTCCACTTCCTGCTCGTTGACCTGCGCGTCCAGCGACTCCATTTGTGCCTGGGCCGAGTCCAGGTTCGCTTTCGCCTGATCGAGATCCTGCTTGCTCACCACGCCGGCGCCGAAAAGTTCATGGCTGCGATCATACTGCTGCTGGGCCCATCGTAAGTTGGCCTCCTGCGCCGCCCGCGCGCTCTCCTGGCTCTTCACCGTGGCGCGCTGCTTCAGTGGATCGATCTCCATCAGTTCTGCGCCTTCCTTCACCCGATCTCCTGAATGCACGAAAATCTGCGTGACCTGCCCTTCGACCTGCGGCATGATCACTGCGGAATCCCGCGAGCGCAGCGTAGCCACATAATCCGTGGAGTCGCTGACCGGGACCGCTTTCGCCTCCAGCACCTTGACCGGCATTCCGTGGAAACCACCGGGCGGTGGGCCCTGGGCCGCCTTGCTCGAGCAACCCAATGTGATGGCGCTTATCGCCAGACCTCCAGTCAACATTATCTGCCCAGTGTATCTTCGAAGTTTCTTCGTCATAAACCGCAACCGGTACCTTCTTCCCGTTACTACTGTAAACCTAGCGCTGCTCAGGGTGAAAGGATGCTGCCCCATCGCGATATCGGGCGTCAACCCCGGACCACTTGCCCCTACACTCATGTAAAGATTCCCCGTTTCTGCCGCACGACGCAAAACTAATGTGGGCCTGCCCCTCCATGCTCGCTGTCGACGCCTCGCCCATCTACGCCCCGCGCGCGCAATCTTGCGCGGTCCAGTTGCAAACGGTGCAAAATCTGTAATCTGCTGGTTACACGAAGTTGACGTAAAGCGCCATTCCCTTGAATTTCTTACGCTTCGTCAAGTTTCCCACCGCGCATCCTGTGATTTTCTCTTTACCTGTTGTTTACCCCTGGTTCACGTCACTGTAACCGTTCCCCGTCTACCCTCGCTTCAAGCAGTTTTTTCTCAGGAGGAGACGTATGTCTAAACCAGGTTTTTCCACACCAGGCTTTCTGGTGGCTGCCCGACAGCATCTTGCCGTCGGCGCCAGCCTCGTGGCTATCATCACCAATCTCGGCGGGCCCATGCCCGTCGCCGCGCAAGAGCACCAGCCCCCCACCGCATCTCCGATCCAGCACGTCATCGTGATCATTGGCGAGAACCGCACCTTCGATCATATCTTCGCTACCTATCAGCCCAAACACGGATCCATCTTCAATCTTCTCTCGGAGGGGATCATCAAGGCAGACGGAACCCGAGGCGCGAACTATTCCCTCGCGGTTCAGTCGAAAGCCTCCAACACCGGCGTCTATCACAACGCGCCCACGGGCAAGTCGGCGTACACGAACGACCCGCCGGTTGTGACCGGTGGCCCGAGTCTCGCTTACGGCGAACAGTTGGTCGATGCGGGCGTGATCACGACTCCGGAACAGATCGAGCCCGGCTTCCTGCCTCTGGGCGACTACGATCTTCTCCTGACCGGCGGCACCGGCCTCACCAACACCTACACCGGACCCGACACGCGCATTCCCAACGTGCTCAATCTGCCCGCGGGACCGTTCCAGCTCACGCCCGGCGTTCCCTATGACGCTTACGCCAACAGTCCGGTTCATCGTTTCTACCAGATGTGGCAACAGGAAGACTGCAGCGCCAAGACGGCCACGGCGGCGAATCCGTCAGGCTGCCTGGCTGACCTGTTTCCCTGGGTCGAAACCACGATCGGTGCGGGGGACAACGGTCTAACCCAGCCGAGCCCGTTCAATTCTTACTCTACCGGCGAAGGCTCGACCTCTATGGAGTTCTATAACATGTTGGAGGGTGACGCTCCTTACCTGAAATACCTCGCTGACCACTACACCATCAGCGACAACTATCATCAGGCCGGCATGGGCGGCACCGGACTCAACCACATCCTGCTGGGTTTCGCCGATGCCATGTGGTATAGCGACGGCAACGGCAATGTCGCGGTTCCTCCCGCGGCGCAGATTGAGAATCCCAATGCTCAATCCGGCACCAACAACTGGTATGTGGAAGACGGGTACGGCGGTTTTAACTCCACCACCAGCACGCCTTACGGCGGCGGCAGCTACAGCGAATGCTCCGACACGTCGCAGGCCGGCGTCTACGCCGTCAACACCTACCTGCGATCGCTGGCCACGCCGATCAAGCCCAACTGCGATACCGGACACTACTATCTTCTCAACAACTACAACCCCGGCTACAACGCAGACGGGACGCTGGCCTCGCTCGACAACAACGGCTATGCTTCGTTCACCATTCCGCCCACCAAGCAGCGCCACATCGGCGATGCGCTGATGGAGAAGAATATATCGTTCAAGTACTACGGCGACGGCTGGGATCTGAATCTCTCCGACCCGAACTTCACCAACCCGCTGGATCAGTACTGCAACATTTGCAACCCGTTCCAGTACGCTAGCGACATCATGACCAATCCCACCCTCCGCGAGGAGCACATTCAGGATCTCGCCAACTTCTATGAAGACGTCAAAGCCGGCGAGCTTCCCGCGGTCTCCTACATCAAGCCGAGCGGATTTGTCGACGGCCACCCCGCTTCGTCGAAACTTGACCTGTTCGAGGCTTTCACCGAGAAGATCGTCAATACCGTGAAGGAAAGCCCGGAATGGGCGCACACCGCAATCTTCATCACTTTCGACGAAGGCGGCGGCTATTATGATTCCGGCTACGTTCAGCCGCTCGACTTTTTCGGCGACGGCACCCGGATCCCCCTCATCATCGTTTCGCCCTACGCTGCGGGGGGATGGGTCAGCCACAGCTACTCAGACCACGTTTCTCTCGCGAAGTTCATCGAGCGCAACTGGGGACTCGGCCCTCTGACCGCCCGCAGCCGCGATAATGATCCCAACCCCAAAACAACCGGCAGCAATCCCTACGTACCCACCAACAGTCCGGCCATCGACGACTTGTTCGATGCCTTCCAGTTCAACCATGCCAGACGGTAGTTGCAGATCCGTAAGGAAGGCCCCATGTTGTCGTGCCCCACGCGACAACATGGGGCCTTTGACCTTTATCTGCGAGCGAACGGTTGCCCACGTCCCCCAGCGCCCCTCCGTGGCCTCTGTGGTAATGCTCCTTGCCCACCCGAATCCTCCCCACCCCACCCCGCATCCTTTATCCTGATACTGCACTCTTATGCCAACTCTTAAATCCAAGACTTCCGGCGCCGTCATCGACGCCGCCTCGACCAACGGCTCCAACCCCGAGCGTGAACGCGTCTTCAGCGCCTTCCGGCAGTGGGGATACCTTGAAGGCGATCTCGATCCGCTCGGCTTCCTCCGTCCTCGCCAGATGCCCGAACTTCAGATCGACAATGAATACGCCCGCGAAGCCCGCGCCATTTATTCCAGCACCATCGGAATTGAAATCAATCATCTCTACGCGCCCGAGCGCCGCCGCTGGGTCTACGAGCGCATGGAGTCGCCGTCGCAAGGTTACGAAGTTACAGAAAAAGATCAGGCTCGCATTCTGGATCTCCTGATCCGCGCTGATGTTTTCGAGCAGGTCATGCAGCAGCGCTATCTCGGCAGCAAGCGCTTCTCATTGGAAGGCGTCACCGCGCTCATTCCGCTGGTCGACGAAGTTCTCGATGCCGGCTCGCGTCTTGGCGCGATCGAATTAGTCATGGGCATGAGCCATCGCGGACGCCTCAACGTGATCGCCCACGTCGCGCAGCGTCCGCCGGTGGAAATTTTCGCCGGATTTGAAGATGTCGATCCGCGCAGCGTTCTCGGCTCCGGCGACGTCAAGTATCACATGGGCGCGACCGGGCAATACACCACGCACAGCGGCGGAAAAGTTCATATCCATCTGGTTTCGAACCCCAGCCATCTCGAAGCCGTCGATCCCGTCACCGTCGGCCGCACTCGCGCCAAGCAGGATCGCACCAGCGAAGGCGGCCGCGAACAATATCTGCCACTGCTCGTGCATGGCGACGCCGCGTTCGCCGGCCAAGGCATCCTCGCCGAGACCATGAACTACGCCGACCTTCCCGGCTACACGGTCGGCGGAACGATTCATGTCGTGGTCAACAATCTGCTCGGCTTCACCACCAGCTACACCGAGGAACACTCCACGCGCTTCGCCGCCTGCATCGCGCGCCGCCAGTCGATTCCCATCTTCCACGTCAACGGCGAAGATGTGGACGCCGTGGTTCGCGTCGCCCGCATGGCTGTCGAATACCGCTACAAGTTCGGCACCGACGTCGTCATCGATCTGATCGGCTATCGCCGTCATGGTCACAGTGAAGTCGACGATCCGACGATTACGCAGCCGCTTCTCTATAAGCGGATCAAAGAGCATCCTCCGCTGTGGGAAATCTACGCCGACGACATCGAAGCGACCGGAGCGCAGGCCCAGGCCGACGCCATCCGCGCCGAGTTCGAATCTGCGCAGAAAAAAGCCAGCAGCATCCGGCAGAAGCCGACGCTCCGCGATTTGCCCGCTTACTGGGACAAGTATTACGGCGGCCTCTATAAGCCCGAATACGAAGTCGAAACCGGACTCTCGCCCGAGGAATTAGCGGAACTGACGACTCGCCTTACGACCTATCCCGACGACTTCCACATTCATCCGAAAGTGAAGAAACTGCTCGAGCAGCGCACCGAAATGGGAGCAGGCAAACGGCTTGTCGACTACGGCATGGCCGAAGCTCTCGCCTTCGCCAGCCTTGTGAAAGCGGGCACGCATGTGCGCTTCAGCGGGCAAGACTCCCGCCGCGGTACCTTCAACCAGCGCCACTCTGTCCTGATCGACATTGAGAACGAGAACGAATACGTGTCGCTCGAAAACATCGCACCCGGCCAGGCGCGCTGTGAGATCTACAACTCGACGCTTTCCGAAGCTGGAGTTCTCGGCTTCGAATACGGATACAGCCGCGACTACCCGGAATCGCTCGTTCTCTGGGAAGCGCAGTTCGGCGACTTCGTCAACGTCGCGCAGGCCATCATCGATCAGTTCATCAGCGCCGGCGAAGCCAAGTGGAATCTGCTGTCCGGCCTTGTCCTGCTCTTACCGCACGGCTACGAAGGCCAGGGACCGGAGCACTCCAGCGCCCGCATCGAGCGTTTCATCCAGCTCGCCGCCAAGCACAACATCCAGATCGCGCAGCCTTCAAATGCCGCGCAATATTTTCATCTCCTGCGTCGTCAGGCTCTGCGCCATTGGCGCAAACCGCTGATCGTGTTCACGCCGAAAAGCATGCTGCGCCATCCCGACGCCAGTTCACCCATTGAAGATTTCACCCACAAGAATTTCCTCAACGTCATCCCCGACACCGAAGTCGGAGAGGCCGACCGCATCCTGATCTGCACCGGAAAGATCGGCCATGAACTTCAGGCCGAACGCAAGAAAAGAAAAGACACGAGCACAGCGATCGTTTTCCTCGAACAGCTCTATCCGTTTCCCGAGCAGGAAGTGATCGCCGAATTCGACCGCCACGGCCAGCACGCCGACATCGTCTGGGTGCAGGAAGAGCCCGCCAACATGGGCGCGATGTTCAATATGCTGCCGCGCCTGAAACGAATCGCCGGCGACCGCCACGTGCTCACGGTCAAGCGCAGTTCCGGCGCCAGTCCCGCAACCGGCAGCTCGAAAGCGCACGAGGTCGAACAGAAAACTTTGCTGACGCTGGCCTTCACCACGAAAGTTTAATCGGGCGAACGCGTCACTTACCGCGGCCCGGCCTTCGGCTCTTCGTAGAGCACGCTGCTGCCCGCGACTCGCGCCACCGAGCGCTGGGGTGCGCCTTGCGAACCTGCCGCAGCCGCTGCGGCTCCGGCCCTTGGCACCTCGGCGGGCCCCGCCTGCTTGAGAGCTGCCTGGCTCGACGACGGCCCATCGGGTTTGGATCCCCCTTGCGGTTGAGACGTCCCGTCCGTCTTGCCTTGCGCTTCGTTCGTGGCAATTCTTTCTCCCCGGCGCCGGATATCCACGCTGCCTTTCACCATCGCGCCCCCATCGATGCTGATCCTCTGCGTCACCACATCGCCGTTGAACACGGCTTCGGCGCGGATCTCCACGCGATCGCCGCATTCAATGTTTCCGGTCACCGTCCCCATAATGATCAGTTCTCTGGCTTCAATGTTCGCCAGCACGACCGCCGTGCGTCCAATGGTCACGCGGTGGTTGGGAAAGTGAATGCTCCCTTCCACCCTGCCGTCTACATAAAGCGCCTGCGCCCCGCTGACTTCTCCCTTAACCACAACCGTGGCTCCCAGCGTGGCTTGTTCCATCGCCGGGCCGAGGCCAGCCGCGGGCCCGGCTGAGGGCATTCCCGGGACCGATTTCTGCACTGCGGACTCCGTTGATTGCAACATCAAGTTGGTCCTTTCTGATGAGAGACACACCTTGCCGCACGACCGCCGGTTGGGCCGCTCCGGCGCGGAAGGCAGGTTTCAGCCGCCAATCTTGCCATCGGAGAAAAGCAACCCGCGCGCCATGTTACGAAAGCTCTAGCCCGGCGGTTGTCCTCCGGGTGTTAAGCTAATTTTCCGATCCATCCATGCCGGGTGCCCCATGTCTCGCCTTTTTTGCGAGACATAGGGTTTTGGCGCGATGTTAATCTAACCTCCGCTCCCTCATGCCCCGCTCGCCCCAACCGCTCCGCATCGCCATCGACACCGGCGGCACCTTCACCGACTGCGTCTGGGCTGATCCCGCCACCGGACGCCTGCGCATGCTCAAAGTTTTCTCCACACCGTCAGATCCCTCCCAGGCCATCGTCGAAGCTCTCAGCCGGGTGCCCCACTTGTCCCCGGCTTTGGGCGAAGTGGGCACTTTTAGTGATCGCAACACTCCCGGCTACGATTTCGTTCTCCTTCACGGCACTACGGTCGGCACCAACACGCTGCTCGAACGCAAGGGCGCGCGCACCGCGCTAATTACCACCGCCGGATTCGAAGACGCCATCGAAATCGGACGCCAGGCCCGCCCCAAGCTTTACGATTTCTTCTTCGACCGCATCGAACCGCTGGTCGCCAAAGACCTGCGCTTCGGCGTGAACGAACGCACCGCCGGCGACGGCGAAATTTTCACCGCTCCTGCGGCGGAGGAATTGAGATCCCTGAGCGCAAGCATTGCCGCCCAGCGACCGCAATCGATCGCCATCTCGTTGCTGTTCTCATTCGCGAATCCGGAAAACGAAAAAGCCGTCGCCGCCGCGCTCAAATCGCTCGCCGTCCCGCTCTCGCTCTCGCACCAGATCCTTCCCGAATTTCGCGAGTACGAACGCACCTCCACGGTGGTCATCAACGCCTACCTGCAACCGGTCATGCAGACCTATCTGGAAAATCTGGAAGTGAGATCACTGGCCGTCAGCAAAATTCGTGTGGCCGCTGGCGCCTCGCCCGCGCAGGTTAGGGCGATGCACTCCGGGGGAGCAAGGTCTCAGGCAAGGCAGATGGCGCAGCGCTTCAGCGCTGCAAAAAGAATTTCCCTGGAAGAGCGGCCCTTTAGGGCCGCGAAAAACGTTGCTAAAAAGGCAGGGGCTTCAGCCCCCCGCATTTTCGTCATGCAATCGTCCGGCGGCATCACCGCGCTCTTCACCGCCGCCCGCGAACCGGTCCGTACCGTTCTCTCCGGCCCCGCCGGGGGCGTGGTCGGAGCCGTCGTGACTGCTCGCGCCAGCGGATTCGACCGCATCATCGCCTTCGACATGGGAGGCACTTCCACTGACGTCTCTCTGGTCGAGGGCGCGATCACCACCGCCAACGACGCGCAGATTGCCGGTCTGCCCGTCAGCGTCCCCATGCTCGATATCCACACCGTCGGCGCGGGTGGAGGCTCGCTCGCCCGCTTCGACGCCGCCGGAGCACTTCGCGTCGGCCCCGAATCCGCCGGAGCCGATCCCGGTCCCATCTGCTACGGGCGCGGGACACAGCCTACAGTCACCGACGCCAATCTTCTTCTCGGCCGCCTGCGGCCCACCCGGTTTCTCGGCGGAGATTTCACGCTCGACCTGGAACGCGCCCGGCGCGTGACCCGAGAATGGCTGAAGAAAAACTCCTCGCCCCTGACTCTCGAAAAATTCGCCGCCGGAGTCATTCGCGTAATCAACGCCACCATGGAAAAAGCCATTCGCGTCGTTTCCATCGAGCGCGGCCGGGATCCGCGCCAGTTCACGCTGGTCGCCTTCGGCGGTGCCGGAGGCCTGCACGCCTGCGCCCTCGCCGAAGCGCTCAGCATCCCCCGCGTCATCATTCCAGCCATGCCCGGTGCGCTCTCTGCTCTCGGCATTCTGGCCAGCGACGTGGTGAAAGATTATTCCCGAACCATCCTGTGTCGAGCCTCAGGCAAAATTCCGCACGCGCAACTCAATCGCGAATTCGCCGCGCTCGAAAAAGCCGCAGCCGCAGATTTGAGTCGTGAAGGTTGGCCCGGCAAGCCACGGTACCGCCGCAGCGTCGACCTCCGCTATCGCGGTCAGGGATACGAACTCAACCTCCCGCTGACCAGGAATCTGTTGCGAGACTTCGACCAAGAGCACCACCGACGATACGGCTACACGTATCTCAATCGCGAAGTGGAGCTGGTAACGCTACGCCTTCGCGCAACGCTGCGAACCGCCCCCACCCATGTGGGGATGGACGCCCTCGCCCGTCCAGGCCGAGCAAAGCTCGGCAGGATTTCCTCGCCACCAGTCCCAGTAGTATTCGACGGCAAGAAACTCCCCACGAAGCTCTACGCCCGAGACGAACTCCGATCCGGCCAAAAGTACTCCGGCCCCGCCATCCTCACCGAATACAGCGCCACGACGGTGATCCCGCCGGGCAAGCGCTTCCATCTCGATTCGGCTAATAATCTGGTGGTTGAATCCTTACTGCTGCCAATCTCCGACACTTTCCAGCCGAAGATTTCCACACGGCCCGAAAATCGGTGCTAGGATGCACGACATAGCCGAGAGATGAGAGCGACAGCGGGAAAGAAATGGAGCCAAAAGGTAAAAAACAAACAAAACTCAAGCCAGCGCCGCCCTGTCGATGCGAATGCTGGGCATGCGACAAAGGAATTCACTGAGGAAATAAGAGGTTGGGATGCGAACATCCCCCCTACAGAGCTACACCGAGATCGCATTAGACGTTTCGGCGCGCCGAACAGCAGGCGACTTGCGCCTCTGTTCTTTTTCCACCCACTCGACGAACAATACCTGAAACTCCTCCTGGGTGTACACGCCCTTGTGAACGAGGAGTGTATTCATGGCATAAACCGTTGCTTTGAAACCATCGTCCCGCGACGCCAACGCTAGCGCTTCCTCAAACGACATAGCAGATCCTCACGAAATTTGTAACAAGGCAGAAGCATCATCAAATCACTCCGGCGTCTCGAAGTCAACGTTGCCGAACCTCTAACGTCCGCCTCGGTATTGGTTAATGTTCGACCGCGCCTCAAACCTGATTGTTACAATCTGATGAAAACCCGCGCCTGCGCCGGCAATCTCGCCACTCGGTACTAGGTACTCGCTACCGCCCCAGTTACAATAAACGCGTGAAACCTAGCATATTCGTCGTCGAAGACGATCCTGACATTTCGCGCCTGGTACGCCATCACCTGGAAAACGAAGCCTTTGCCGTGCGCGTCTATCCCACCGGCATGAATGTCCTCGCCGACGCTGAGCGCCAGCGCCCCGCGCTGTTCGTGCTCGACATCATGGTTCCGGGCAAAGACGGCCTCGAACTCTGTCGCAATATTCGCCAGACCGTCGGTCTGTCGGCCGTTCCCGTAATTTTCCTCACGGCGAAAAGCAGCGAAGCGGACCGCGTCCTCGGACTGGAACTCGGAGCGGACGACTACATTGCGAAGCCTTTCAGCCCGCGCGAATTCGTCGCCCGCGTGAAGGCCGTGCTGCGCCGCTTCGAGCGCCCGCTTCCGCCCAGCGCTTTGAAAGTCGGCGACATCGAAATTGATCCCTCGGCCATGACGCTCACTGTGCGCGGCAACACCGTTGCCACCACCGCCACCGAGTTCCGCCTGCTCGACTATTTCGCGCGCCACAAAGGACGCGTCTTCTCCCGCGATCATCTTCTCGACTCCGTCTGGCGCGATACGGCTTACGTGACGCCGCGGTCGGTCGACGTTTACGTCCGCCGCATTCGCGAGAAAATCGAGCCCGACCCGGAAAACCCTCGCTACCTCAAAACCGTGCGCGGCGCCGGCTACCGTTTCGAGTCGCCTAAATGACAGTGACGGTGACGATGACAATGACTATGACGAAGATGAAAGGGTTCACCACGAGGAAGACGTGAAGAACCGGATTTTCTTCAAGCTGCTCGCCGTCTTTCTGCTCGTCATCGCAGCCACCGCCGTCATCATGGACTTCGTGCTGGGCAGCGCGTGGGAGTCTTCGCTGCGCACCGAGATTGAGCGCAACCTCACCCAGAAAACTCTGCTCGTCGCCCGCCGCGTCGAAAACGACCACAGCCGCTCTCTCGCCCAAATCGTCGCCCAGGAAGCGCAGGCTGCGGGCGCGCGCGCCACCGTCATCGACGCCTCCGGCAAGATCGTGGCCGACTCCCAATCCGATCCCACCGGCATGGCCAACGAAAGTTCTTCGCCGGAATTCGCCGCCGCTCTTCTGGGCAAGACCGCAGCCCGCGAACGTCGCAGCTCCGGTCTCGGCATTCCCTTTCTCTACGTCGCTGCTCCGATTTCCGGAGGCGCGGTGCGCCTCGCTTATCCTCTTTCCGACGTCGAGGCCATCCAGGCGCAGGTGCTCCGCCGCATACTCTGGGGTTCGGTTCTCGCCCTGCTGATCGCCACCATCGTCGCCGCTCTGGCCTCCGTCTTTACTTCGCGCCGCCTCGAGCAGATTGTCGACGTCGCAGCTCGCATCGAGCGCGGTGACCTGCGCGCCCGCCTCGACGACCCTTCACTCGATGAGATCGGGCGCGTCGCCGCCGCCATCGACCGCACCGCCGGCCAGGTGGAACGCAGCTTTGCCGCCGTTCGTTCCAGCCAGCGCCAGCTTGAAACGCTGCTCAACAGCATGCAAGACGCGGTCATCGCCGTCAGTTCCGACGGCCTTGTGCAGTGGGCCAACCAGCCCATGGACCGCCTGGTTCACCAGCGCGCCCGCCTGAACGCTCCGGTGGTCGAGACCATCCGCGATCCCGACTTCCTGGCCACCGTCAAGGCCGCGACCGCGACCAAGCAGGTCAGGACTGCGCGGGCCACTTCCGTCGCGCCCGGCCGCGCTTACGATGTGACCGCCGCGCCTCTGCCTGACGGCGGAGTCGTTGCCGTGCTGCGCGATCTCACCGAAACCGAGCGCGTGGAAAAAACCCGCCGCGATTTCATCGCCAACGTTTCCCACGAGCTGCGTACACCGCTGACCTCGATCCAGGGATACTCCGAAACTCTGCTCGACGGCATCTCTGAAGATGACGGTCACATCCGGGAATTTCTGGAGATCATTCGCAAGAATGCCGCTCGCATGGCGCGTCTCACTGAAGACCTGCTCACTCTGGCCCGAGTCGAATCGGGCGAAACGCGCTTCGAAACTGAGCCCGTGCCGCCCATCGAACTGCTGCACGACGCTGAAGAGAGTTTTCGCGAGGTCGCCCGCGCCCAGGGCGTGGAACTCCAGATCATCGAGTCGCAGATCATCGAACTGCTGAGCGAAAGTAATAACGGCAAGGGCGCAACCGTCGAATCCCTGCCGCCCGTGCTGGCCGATCGGGAAGCGATCCATCAGGTTTTTTCCAACCTGATCGACAACGCCATGAAATACGGACGCTCCGGCGGACGCGTTGTCCTCGGCGCGCGCCCCGCACCGCGCGGCATCGAATTCGGCGTGGAATTTTATGTGCAGGATTTCGGAGCGGGCATCGCCTCCGAACATGTGCCGCGCCTGTTCGAGCGCTTCTACCGCGTCGACAAAGCCCGCTCCCGCGAATCCGGAGGCACCGGCCTCGGCCTCGCCATCGCCAAGCACATAACGCTCGCCCACCGCGGCTATATCCGCGCCGAAAGCGAACTCGCCCACGGCAGCACGTTCCTGTTCACGCTGCCGATCGCCTAGAAATCACGGGCTTGCATGCTTCCAGTGACGATGGCCGGCGTCCCCGACCGCGCCCCTACTCGCTCTCACGCTTTCACCGTGAGAGCTGGGGCTTGATTTTACCGGTGCTGGTCGCGGCGGCGGAGGTAGTCGATGAACATCTGCTCGACCGGTTTGTCGTAGGCCATCAGAACATGGCGGACGGTGTGGCCGCTGACGAAGTGGCAAACTTCTTCGGCAAGATTCTTGGCGTGATCGCCGGCTCGTTCGAGCGACTGGGTCATGAAGATGACTTGCAGGCTGGCCTGGCGGTGAATGTTTTCGGGATTCTCGATGTGGCGCAGGAAGATCAGGTTCCGCAGCCGGTCCATTTCGGCGTCGGCGCGGAGCACGTCGATCGCTTTTGCGATTTCGCGGGCGGAAAACGCCTCGCCACAGTCAGTCAGCATTTTTTCCAGGATGGTCGCCATCTGGGTGAGATCGCGCGTGTCTTCGGAATCGAGGCGTCCGCCGGCGGCCTGGGCGCTGTTGGCGAAGCTGAGCAGAAGATCTCCGATACGCTCGAGGCCGATCATGAATTTCATGCAGGCGAGAAGTTCGCGGGCTTCGGAGGGGCCGACCTCGGTGATCGCGGTGGTGACGCCGCTGTCGATTTCCATGTCGAGCGTGTCGAGTTCGCGCTCGCGCTGGCGCAGGGAGTTGAGCAAGGCGCTGGAGCCGGTGGCGATGCCTTCGGCCGCAGCGCCGGCGGCTTCTTTGGCCATGCGACAGGCCTCCACCGTGCGGCGCACCAGATACTGGTGAGCCGGTTCGGGATCGGGACTCTTGATCGCGGTGCTCATGAGGGTATCCGCAGCGATAGACGGAGACAGAGACAAAGAACGAGAACGAGAACGCCGCCGCGGTCTCGCCGGCTGATCATTGTGGCTCTGCCTTTCATTACTCTGGCATTCACCATTCTGCCGCTCATTCTTCTGCCGCTCATTGGGTTGGATGGGCAACGGCTAAGCATAGGTTTTCTTGTGGATGGCGTGGTTAATAACCTGTGAATTTTGCGTCATTTTTTGGGCCGCAACACAGACGAAGCAGCCCAGACGACGCAGCCCAGACAACGCAGCGCAGACGAAGAGCGGCGGGATGAGCCCACACCGCCTTGTCATTCCGAATCGGGCCGAAGGCCCGGTGAGGAATCTGCTTCTCCTGGCACCAAGCAAATGCCGGATGGCCCTCCCCTCTGATCTCCCCAATAACATCACGAACGAGGGAGGTCGTTTACGCTTTTTCCCAACCCTTGCAAGTGATTGAAACCACAAGAAGACTGGGTAAGGACGAGAAATTAATTCTTAGTTTTCCTCGGCGTTCCACAGCGAAGTCTCCTCGTCCACAGTTTCTGCACAAGGGAATAAATATTTTATGTTGCGGCCCGCAACAAACTGGCTGAGAGTGGGTTCAGCGAAAACGTGGATTCCTGAATCTGCTGAATGATCGCGGCAGAGTCAGCGGCAGTCGGCAATTCTCGAGGGTGAATTGCCGGGGGACACTCCGGAAACGCGCGTGAGCGTGTGCTGGGTTGCCCGGGCATTGCGGCCTCCTCCCCTCCCGCTGTTGAGAGCGGACAGGGCCGCTGGCCACCGCGGCAGTTGCGGATTTGTGATCGCGAGATTACGGATCAGCGACTGGCCTTGGCAAAAGTGGCGCGCGCTGTTCGCAGCGAGTGCTGTCGGGCCAAAGGCGTCATTCCGCCGCACGAGCGGTGACACGCATATCAGGAAACACGTACGATGCGGTCCGGGTGGCTGGCCTGGACCGCATTCGATTTTTTGCGGGAGGAAGGATTTTTTGCGGGAAGAACACAGACCCCCTCCTCTTGCTCTTGTGTCACTTCTCGGAGGAGAACGCGAGAAATGTGGCACCGGGGGTCAGTCCCGGGCAGATTCGGGGCGGACGCGCATCGAACAGCCGGCTTAGTTTCTCCGGGTTGGTGGAGGGGCTGGCGAGCTTTGCTCGCCTGGACGGGCGAGGGCGCCCGTCCCCACATGGGTGCCCGTCCCCACATGAGCAGAGGGTGCTGGCTGCTTGCTGCTCGAACTCTAAGCAAACGCTCAGGCAATTCAGTCAGACAACCTCTCAACCAAAGTTCCTACCAGTCGCCCCAGTGGGCGGCGGTCATTTGCAGGAACTTCATTTTCCAGGCGTCGCCCTGTTTGATCCAGACGGTGCTGAAGTGCTGATAGCGCGGAGGCGGGCCCTGATCTTCGGCGGCGGGCACGCGGAGGACGACATCGTAGGTGACGATGGCGACTCCGTCGCTGACGGGGACGAGTTTCATGTCGTAGGGAAGCAGGTCGATGCCTCCGCTGGACGTCATGTCAAGCATGTCCTGACGGCCGGCGAGTTCACCGTCGAAGTCGACGAAGGTGAAATCGTCGGCGAGGGTGCGCTTGAAATAAGCGGGGTCGCCTTTTTTGGCGGCGGCGACGAAATCTTTTTCGTCGGCGAAGAGAGTTTGCTCGAGCGGAGTTAGGGGCTTGGGGGCTGGGGCCTGGGCGGCGGCGGAGATTGCGGCGGCACAGCAGAGTAGACAGACGGCAAATGGGCGGCAGCTCATACGATGGCTCCTATGCGAACTATAGCGAAAGAGGAACGGTTCGTGGCGCTTTTCAGCCGTGCCTCCGGCACGGAATCGGAAGGGGCGACTGACCCGCCGCTGAAGCGGCGGGCTATCGTCGCAGGTCCCTCCGGGACGGAAAATTGGGCGCGACATTGCGTTTCGGTCATCTTGTGTTCTCTTTTATCTTCCGCGCAAGGTCGGCGCGGGGGACTGAGATTTGTTCTCCGGTAGCGAGATTTTTCAGCGCGGAGGCGTTGGCTTTGATTTCGTTTTCGCCGACGATGAGAATGTATCTGGCTCCGGCCTTGGTTGCGGCTTCGAAAGACTTCTTCAGGCGGAAGGTTTCGTCGCCGAGATCGACAACGAGATCCGCGCGCCCCGGTTCGTTTGTTTGCGCGTCGATTCCCGGCGATTTGTTTTCCCGCAATGCGGGGCCGCGCAATTCGTTTCTTCGAAGCTCGCGGGCGAGGCGGGCGGCTTCAACGTTCATGCCTGGGCCGAGCGGGGCGATGTAGACATCGGGCCGGCGCACGATGGTTTCGGGGGGAGTTTTTTCCTGCAGCGACATGACCAGGCGGTCCTCGCCGATGGCGAAGCCGATGCCGGGGGCGGGCGGTCCACCGAGAGCTTCGGAGAGGCCGTCGTAGCGGCCCCCGCCGAGGATGGCATTTTGCGCTCCTAGAGCGCCGTGGGTGAACTCGAAGGCGGTGCGGGTGTAGTAGTCGAGGCCGCGGACCAGGCGCGAGTTGATCTGAAACGGAACGCCGACCGAGCGCAGAATTTCCTGGACGGCGGCGAAGTGCTTTTTGCTTCCGTCTTCAAGAAAGTCGGCGATGCGCGGGAGCGTGTCGATGATGGGCTGGTCTTGCGGAACTTTGCAGTCGAGGACGCGCAGAGGGTTGGTGACAGCGCGTCGCTGGCAATCTCCGCAGAGTTTGTCTTTGACTGGCTCAAGCGAGATGCGCAGGGCCTCGTTAAATTTCACGCGCTCGGCGGAAGAGCCGACGGAGTTGAGTTCGAGAGTCCATCCCGTGATGCCGAGTCGGTCGAGCAGCGTGGCCAGCATTTCGAGGATTTCGGCGTCACGGGCGGGAGACTCGCTGCCAGCCGAGGGCGGCCCGATGATTTCTGCGTCGATTTGATAGAACTGGCGGTAACGTCCTTTCTGCGGGCGCTCGCGGCGGAACATGGGGCCGATGCAGAAGAGCTTGTTCAGGCCGCGGTCGCCGAGGTTGTGCTCGATGTAGGCGCGGACGATGCCGGCAGTGGCTTCGGGGCGGAGAGTGAGGGACTGTCCTTTGTCGCTCTCGGCGCGGCCGCGATCTTCCCAGGTGAACATTTCTTTCGAGACGATGTCAGTCTCTTCGCCGACGCCGCGGGCGAAGAGTTCGGTGGACTCGAAGATGGGCGTGCGGATTTCGTGGAAGTTGTAGGCGCGAAAGATTTCGCGCGCGGTGGTTTCGACGAAATTCCACAGCGCTGTTTCCGGCGGGAGAAGGTCGCGGGTTCCTCGGGGGGATTTGATCATTTTCGTCGTTGGTCGTCGGTCGTTGGTCGTTCGTCTTTGGTTTTTGGTCGGTCGTCTTGCGAAACACCTTGCTACGGTGAAGTCGCTTATACATTATAGGGGTCCCCTCGACTCGCTCGGGCTGACAGGGCACGGAGGGCGCGCCCCGGCCTCCTGGACCTTCATAACTACAATGGCACCGGCTTTGCAGCGAAATGAGGTATCCTAATAGCATGGATCATCTGGAAGTTCTTCGGGAAAAGATCTCGCGCCTTCGAGCCGAGATCGCTGAGATTCACACGCTGAATCAGGAATACCGCCTTCGTCGGGGCAATGGGATACAGGACCAGATCGATCATGGCGACCGGCACGAACGGCTGCAGGCCATTCAGCAGGAACTGGCGCAGGTGCTGGACCTGGGGCGCAGAGTCGTCTCCGTCGAAAAGATGAGAGAGAAGGGCCGCGAGCGACTGCAAGAGGTGAAACAGGCCCGAGCGTCGTAGGCCCCGGTAGCCGGTTCTTGACGGGTCAGCGCGAGCGGTGTGTCGTAGCGCGCGCCTTTCCTTTATTTCTACTTTACGTACTCTACTTCTGGCGCTTCTACTTCAGGCAGAACGCAACGATCGTCTGCCCGCGCGGAGTGCCGGTCTTCTCCATCGTCTTCAGGAGTTTCAATTCCAGATCATCGGGATCGGGAACCATCTCACAGGCGGCAATCTGTTCGTTGCTCGCGCCGTGAAAACAGAGTTCGCACACTCCGAGTCCACCTTCCGACCGGACGGGTGGGCCGAACGTGTGGCACGTCATGGGGCGCGCGTCGTAGAGATCGCAGAGTCCAGTCTCAGGATCGAGCACCGGACAAGGTTCGTCGTTGGCGAACTCGGCGAAAAGCTGCTCAGCCTCTGGACCTTCGTCGAGCACGCCCGTTGCCGCATTGCCCGGGAAGTCCGGGGCTAGCCGCGCCACGGAAGCCTGCGCCCGTTGGCGAATACGGCGCGCGCGCTGCGGATCTTTCTTTTCCAGCTGAGCCAATCCATGCTGCAATCGCGCGACATCGAGTTGATTGATGGCGAACACGCCCACGCAGCACTGCGTGCATCCCGGACGGCACACCAGCCAGTCGCCGCTGCGCCGTGCAGCGTCAGCCAGCGCCGCGTCCACGATCTGAATGAGAACGTGATCGCCCGCGGGCAGGCGCCGCGAGGATCCATTCTTTTTATTCTTTAACTTCTGCGGAGGCACCGGCTCTACTCCAGACCCAACGACGCGCTGACCGACTTGCCGTACTCGCGCGCCTTTTCGAGCACCTGCGGTTCGTCGATGGTGAGAAGTTTTCGATCGCGCATCACCACCCGACCGCCGATGACGACCGTCTCCACGTCGCTGCCTTTCAGCGAATACGCAATCTGGGCGTAAACGTCGTACATCGGCACCGCATTCGGCTCGTCGAGACTGATCAGAATCACGTCGGCCTTCTTCCCCGCCTCGAGCGAGCCAATCTCTTTTTCCATGTGGAGAGCCCGCGCGCCGTCAATGGTCGCCATCTCTACGACCGCTTTCGCGTTCAGCGCCAGCGGATCCATCTTCGTGATTTTGGCCAGCTTCGCCGCAAGATCCATTTCTTCCATGAGGTCGAGATCGTTGTTGCTGCCCGCGGGTCCATCCGTTCCCAAGCCAACCGCCACGCCGGCCGCGCGGATGGCCGGCACGGGCGAGACTCCGCTGGCCAGCATCATGTTGCTCGATGGATTATGCACGCACCCCACGTGCCGCTCGGCCAGCAGTTTCTCGTCGGCGGCATCTACAAAAATGCAATGCGCCGCCACCAGATCAGACCCCAGTGCTCCAATGCTATCGAGATATTGCACGGGCGACATTCCGTTCTGTTTTTCGCTGTCATCCCACTCTTTCTTCATCTCCGCCACGTGCATAAGAATGGGCGCGTGATATTTTCTCGCCAGCGCCGCCGCGTCCTGAATTGTTTTTTTCGAACAAGTGTAAATCGAGTGCGGAGCCACAGCCGCCTGAATCAGCGCATCGCCCTGCCATTTTTTCAGGAATTTTTCCGTGTAGGCCAGCATCTCCGCTTCGGTCTTGTTGTCGGGCGCAGGGAAATCGATGAAGGTTTCGCCCAGCACTCCGCGCATGCCCGCCGCCTTGGTCTCTTCCGCGACGGCGTCCTCGAAGTAATACATGTCGGCGAAAGTTGTCACCCCGGAACGGATCTGCTCTGCCGCCGCCAGCTTCGTTCCCCAGCGCACGAATTCTTCATTTACATTCTTGGCTTCAGCGGGAAAGATGTATTTATGGAGCCAGTCGTTGAGCGTGACGTCATCGTGCAGGCCTCGAAATAAAGTCATGGGCACGTGTGTGTGTCCGTTGATGAAGCCTGGGAGGACCAGGCGGCCTCGGGCGTCGATGGTCTGTGCGCTCTTATATCGATTCTCGATTTCCGAGCGCGGCCCCACCGCGACGATCGTATCGCCGCGAACGGCCACGCTCCCGTCGTGATAAATCGTGCGTGCGGCATCCATCGACACGACCATGCCGCCGCTCACGATCAGGTCGACAGGCTCTTTCGCCTGGGCAAAGGCGGCCACGCGGAGTGCAAGTAACAGTACGAACACCACCAGAGGCTGCGCCATACTGGCTGCGCTCTTTGCGGTCAGGGTAGGGGTTTTGGCTTCCAGCGCTTGATGTTTCACGATTTCGTTTTGAGATTTCATCTCGCCGCCACGCGTTTCAAATAAAACTGGAAAAAATCGTCGGGGCTCGAACTCAGGCAAACTTGTGCGTTCACCGCGCCCGGCTCCTCGCGCGTGAATCCTTTCTCGTCCACACGAATGTGCAAGCCCTGCACCGGGCACAGCTCCGGACGCAGCACAAACGCAATCGTCATGGGATCGTACAACGTCGGCGTCTCCTGTCCCCACAAATGATAGAGCACCGCCAGTTGGTCGGTAACTGGAGTTCCCTGACTGAAGAGAAACGCCCGCTTCACTTCGTCGAGCTTCAACTGAGTCGAATCGAGCGGCATCACAAACAGGGGCACCCCGGCTGAGAAAAGTTTCCGTGCCGCAGGCACGTCATTCAAAATATTCCATTCCGGCATGGGAGGAACCGGCGGCGTATATCCGAGATCGCCATATCCGCGCCGGATCGATCCGCCCATCAGCACGACCCGCTTCAGTTTTCGGAACGTCGCCGGATCCTTGTCGATCGCGGCGCCCAGGTTCATCAGCGGCCCAATCGCGACCAGAGTAATCTCGCCCGGATACTTTCGAATCTGGTCCAACAGGAATTCGACTGCGTCTGCGTGAGACTCTTTGATGAAATGTGCGCTCTCCGCATAGCGCCGCTGCGACATCGGATTCCTGGGGACTGTGGGTCTTCCAGCGAAGACGGGGATCTCCGAGTGCCCCACTTCTCCGAGGAACCGGTCGACAATCTTGGCGCGCGTTTCCGTGTCACCGAAGGTGGTGGTCACGCCGAGAATCTGCAGCTCGGGACTCTTCACCGCCAGTGCCAGAGCAAACGCATCGTCAATGTCGTCGCCAATGTCGGTGTCGATGATGATCTTTTCGGGCGCGGAAGGTGCGGTGTTCTGCGCCCGGAGTGCGGCGGGCAAAATGCCGAGCAGAAACAAGAGGCAGCATGAAAGCATCGAAGCTCGGCGTACGAGAATCATTGCAACTCCGGTTAGCTGCTGGGCGCGACCCGATCACAATATCCGAAACTCCGCATTCGGTCGAAGCGGCGATTCTCGCGCAGCCGCTTTTTGTGCACGGGCTGGAAGATGGGAGTTTACGCTCGCTGCGTTCCGCCCAGCGTCGTAAGCGCCGCCACGACCTTTGCCGACCAATCAGCCACTTCATCCTCGCGCAGCGTGCGCTCCGTCGATTGAAACCTCGCCCGCAGCAGTATGGAATATTTTCCGGCCGCAATCGACCCGCCGCGGAAAATCTCAACCGGACGAAACTCGCACAGCTCTTTGACACCGCCGGCCGCGACCGCCGCACGCATCTGCTCGAATGAAACTTCGTCGGGAAAGACAAAGGAAAAATCCCGTTCCACTGCAGGATACTTCGCGAGCGGCGCAAACTTCACCGGCCGAAGACCCAGTTTGTACAGCTGCTCCACATCGAATTCCGCCAGATAAACGTCCTGCCGCAATTTTCTCTCTGCGGCTAACTCTGGATGGACCTGGCCAAACTGCGCTACCACCGCGCCATTCAGCAGCGCCCGCGCCGACCGACCGGGATGAAAGTACTCCGCGGCTTCGCGATCGTAACTCACGTCGCCCGCGAAGGCCGCGAGCAGGGATTCGACGTCGCCCTTGAATCCGCGAAATGCCTCAGCCACGTCGGCTCGTTCTCCCTTGCTGACATCGAGTGCGCCGCCCGCAGGTAGCGCACCGCGCACCGCCGCCGCAGTAGCGCCCAGGCAGGCCCGCCGCGGCTCTACGCGGGTTTCGCCCGATAATCCGTAGACACCGCCCATCTCAAACAGCCGAGCCTCGGGCACGTCGTGATTCAAGTTCCACGCCAGCATGTCGAGCATTCCAGGCGCGAGCGACGTCCGCATCACGCTCGCTTCTTCGCTCAGCGGATTCTCCAGTTCCAGCACACGCGGTCCCGTCGGCGAATTCGCCGAAAACGAAGCGAACTTCTCCGCGTCCGCATGAGAAATAAAAGTCAGCGACAGGGCCTCGTTGTATCCCAGGGACAGCGCCCGCCAGCGAAAAGCAGCGTCCATTGTGGCGTGCGGAAGTTCGGTCACCGCCCCGCTGTATGCCGGCAGCGTGTTTTCGAACTTGTCGTAGCCATGCATCCGCGCGACTTCTTCGATCACGTCGATCTCCCGCTCCACGTCGAGCCGCCAGCTGGGAATCTGCACGCGAAACTCCGCGTTGTCGAGTTCTTCGTCGTGGCCAAGGGGAATCAGTGTGAACCCCAGCCGCTTCAGCAGCCGGAAAATCTGACCGGCGCCGAGAGTTCCACCCAGAATCCGCTGCACTTCGGCCAGGTGCAGCACCACCGGGGCCTGATCGATTTTTTTCGATACGACGTCGACCACATCGCCTTGCAACTGGCCGCCCCCCGACTCCAGGATCATCTGGGCTACGAGATCGCAGGATATGATGGTCGATTCAAAATCGGCGCCGCGCTCGAAACGGTGCGAAGCGTCGGTGTGAAGGGCGTGCCGGCGCGACATTTTGCGAACGATTGCGGGATCCCACCAGGCCGACTCGATCACGATGTTGCGCGTCTTGTCGGTGATCATGGTGTCGTAACCGCCCATGACTCCAGCCAGGCCGACGGGCTTTTTCGCGTCGCAGACGACGAGGTCTTCGGATGTGAGCTTGCGCTCGACGCCATCGAGAGTTTTCAGCCGCTCGCCATCGCGCGCCATGCGCACGATGATCTTTCCACCTTCGAGCAGGTCCATATCGAAGACGTGCGTGGGCTTGCCAATCTCCCAGAGAACATAGTTGGTGGCGTCGACGGCGTTCGAGATGGGCCGCTGGTCGAGGAGTTGCAGCCGATGCGCGATCTTTTCCGAAGAAGCTGTGATGGTCGTGCCGCGAATCACGCGCGCGGAAAACCGGGGGCAAAGTTCCGGTTCCTCGACGATGATCGGGAACGCCGCATCGTTCGAGGATGGGGGTGCCCCATTTCTCACTTCGTTTGCGAGAAGTGGGGATTTCGCCGACAGCGGTTTCAACGGCAATTCATAAATCGCCGCTGCCTCGCGCGCAACGCCATAGTGATTCATGGCGTCCGGACGATTCGTGCCGATTTCCATATCGAAGACGGTATCGGCGCCGGTTCCGCTAATGCCTTCGACCGAAATCCCAACATTGGTCAAGTCTTCGGCGAGGCGGCGATCGTCAACCGCGAGATCGACGAAATCGCGAATCCATTGTGAAGAAAGTTTCATGCCTTCTTTTAATGTCCTACTGCCGTGTCATCCTGAGCAAGGATTTTGCTTCGCGAATGCGAAGCAAAACCGCAGTCGAAGGATCCCATGCCTGCCAACACTACCACCGGTCCTGCAAGGAACTTCTACCTCGGCGTCCGCAGTGCAGTGAGAACTCCTGTCGACGTCCATCTCGCTGACAGCAGGCGCGAGGTCCTTCGACTTCGCGGCTACTTCGCTTCGCGAAGCATCCACTCCGCTCAGGATGACAATCCTTTACGCAAACTGTTGCAAGAACCTCGCGTCACCCTGAAAAAACAACTGCAGATCATCCACGCCGTACTTCAGCAGCGCCAGGCGGTCCACGCCCATACCGAAGGCAAATCCGGAAATTTTCTTCGGATCGTAGCCATTGTTTTTTACAAACTCGAACACATTGGGATCGACCATACCGCAGCCGAGCACCTCGATCCATCCGGTCTGCTTGCACGGGCGGCACGGTGCATCTCCGCGTCGCCCGCTGCCGCCGCAGATGAAACACGTGACATACAACTCCGCGCTCGGTTCGGTGAAGGGAAAGAACGACGGCCGGAAATGCGTTTTCACCGAAGAGCCGAACAGCGCTTTCATGGCGTGATCGAGCGTGCCCTTCAAATCTCCGAAAGTAATGTTGCTGTCGACCGCCAGCCCCTCGATTTGATGAAACATCGGCGAGTGGCTCGCGTCGGGCGGATCGTTGCGATGCACGGTGCCCGGGATCACGATGCGCAGCGGAGGCCGCATCTTCTCCATGGTGCGAATCTGCACCGGAGAGGTGTGGGTGCGCAACAGCAGGCGCTCGCGTTGCGGCTTAGACTGCTGGCCCGCGATGAACAGCGTGTCCTGCGTGTCGCGCGCGGGATGGTTCGGCGGGAAGTTCAACGCCTCGAAGTTGTAGTAATCCGTTTCGACGACCGGCCCTTCGGCAACGGAGTAGCCGAGTTTCTGGAAAACGGAGACGATCTCGCG
Organism: uncultured Acidobacteriaceae bacterium; assembly: GCA_963739125.1. Classification (GTDB taxonomy): domain Bacteria; phylum Acidobacteriota; class Terriglobia; order Terriglobales; family Acidobacteriaceae; genus Sulfotelmatobacter. Next base: position 1,526,381 of record CAVTZD010000001.1, read on the forward strand.
CATGGTGCGCATGACGGGATGCTCGGCGCCGATGGGGCGGCGTGCGCCGGGGAGGGTGATGTCGACGCGTTCCGCCGCAAGTGAATCTCCACTGCCCGACGCGACATTTGCGCCCTCGACGAGTTCCGTGATCCGAGTCTTCAGTTCGTTGACGCGAATCCCCGCCTCGCGCTTCGCTTCTTTCGGCGCGCCTTTCAGCCAATGATCATTGATCAGAGTCAAAATGCCGTTCTTGCGTGCCATCCAGCGGTCGCGAAATGCCTTGAGTTCCGCATCGTTGCGGACCGCGGTAGCTTCGTTTTCACACGCGGCAATACATTCACCCGCAGCCTTCTCCAGCGCTGCGGCCGAGTAGTCCGTCAGTTTGGGAACGGTGTAGGGCATGGTCGCAATGAGCTTCGAGGCTTGTCATTCCGAACCGCGTCAGCGGTGAGGAATCTGCTGTTCTCTCACCACAATCGAGCAGCCCCCCGGCAAACAGCAGATTCCTCGGCGCTCTCTCCGCGCTGCGCGCGGCTGCGAGCGCTCGGAATGACAATGCGCGGAGATCGAGACTCCGAAGAGGTCGCGAGCTAGAAGTGCTAGGCGGTTCCGATCGCTGCCTTGGCCTGCTGCGCCAGGTTCGCAAATCCGGGAGCGTCTTTCACTGCCAGGTCAGCCAGAATTTTGCGGTCAAGTTCTACGCCCGCCTTTTTCAGACCGTGGATGAACTGGTTGTAACTCATCCCATTCAGTTTGGCGGCGGCGCCGATGCGCACGATCCACAGCGAGCGATACTGGCGCTTACGCTGCTTGCGGCCGGAGTAGGCGAACTTCAGCCCGCGCTCAACGGCTTCTTTCGCGGAGCGGTACAGCTTTGACTTGGTGAGGAAGTATCCGCTTGCGCGGTCTAGTATCTTTTTGCGTTTGGCGCGGCGTTTGGTTCCGCGTTTTACACGAGGCATGGTCTTCTCCTTTTTGACTTCTTTATTATGGCGGCTGGAGGTAAGGACGGATGGTCGCGACCTCTTCACGCGCCGGAAGCAATTGTTGATTAATGATTGTTGATTGTTGAATAAAAACCGAAGCAAGCCAGGTTTTCATTCAACAATCAACAATCAAAATTCAACAATGCTCCTATTGGTACGGGATCATGCGTGCTACTTTCGCGTGATCGCCGTCGCTCACAAATCCACCGTGACGCAGCTTGCGCTTGCGCTTGGTGGTCTTCGAGCTCAAGATGTGGCGCAGGTGCGAACGCCCGCGCTTGATTTTTCCGGTCGCGGTTTTCTTGAACCGTTTTGCTGCGCCCTTGTGTGTTTTCAGTTTCGGCATAAAAGTCCTTGGAAACAGCTTTCAGCTCGCGGCCGTCCGCTGTCAGTCTCTAGAAAATTTGTCATTCCGAATCGGGCCGAAGGCCCGGTGAGGAATCTGCTTTCCCCCTGCTACGACGCGGGCTTAGCGACCTGTGCCGGCGCGCTCGGGCCGGGCGCGCTTTGCGCCGCGGCTTTCTGCTTCTCTTCTTTGTGCCGTTCTTTTTCTCGTTCCTTCTCCGTCTTCTTCGGCGCGAGAATCGCGTGCAGCGTATTGCCCTCCTGCCTCGGGCGAAACTCTACAATGCTGTGCGGCTCCACATCTTTAATCAGACGTTCCAGAATCTGACGCCCCAGGCCGGTGCGAGTCATCTCGCGTCCACGGAAAAAGATCGTGGCCTTGACCTTGTCGCCCTCATCCAGAAAACGCAGCACGTGATTTTTTTTCGTCTCGTAATCGTGGTCGTCCACATTGATGCGGAACTTGACCTCTTTTACGGTGATCGTCTTCTGATGCTTCTTGGCTTCGCGCTCTTTCTTTTCCTGTTGGTAGAGATACTTCCCGTAGTCCATGATGCGGCACACGGGAGGCTGCGCGGTGGGCGAAATCTCAACCAGATCCAGATTTTTCTCGCGGGCTTTCTTGATCGCTTCGTAAGGCGGCATGATGCCAAGCTGGTTGCCTTCGTCGTCAATCACGCGAATTTCGCGCGCCCGAATACGATCGTTGGTGCGGATAAAACGCTTGTCGATACTGTCCTCCGCGCTCTAAGCGACTGAGAATAAAGAATTATAGCATGGGAGTCGGCGCAACCCGCAGCCTCCACGCCGGCATCCTCGACCGCCCAGGAAAAATAGAATCTCGACGGTTACATTTCTTCGGAACGTTTTCGAAATTCGTCGGCAATCCCCCTCGACCATGGCAAGATACGAGCGTAGCCGGTTGAGTCCTCAGGACCCAGCAACAGGAGCCAGCATGCGATGGATGAAAACCATTCTGTTGCCATTGCTGGCCAGTGCATGCGCCATGGCCCAATCCTCGATTCCCACGCCCAAACGTATTGTGATCGAAGCCCAGACGGTGCTCGACGGTCGGGGTCGCGTGCTGCACAACACGCACATCGTCGTGGAGGGATCAAAGATTGTCGCACTCGATCCCAAGGCTGCTCCCGTCGATTACAACCTGCGCGGTCTGACTGTGTTGCCCGGTTGGATCGACGCGCACGTACACATCACGTGGAGCTTTGGTCCTGACGGAAAAAACGCCGGGCCGGCAGAGACGACTCAGGACGCCGCGTATGCCTCCGCGTCGAATGCCTGGCTTACCTTGATGGCAGGATTCACGACCGTGCAAAGCGTTGGGTCGCCCCGAGACATTCCTCTGCGCGATGCCATCAACCGAGGCAGTCTGCCCGGGCCGCGAATCCTGACCGCCAACGAGCCGCTTTTCGGCCAAGGCGATAAGACGGGAACACCCGACGAAATTCGCGCCTTCGTTCGAAAACAAAAAGCGGCCGGCGCGGACCTGATCAAGATCTACGCCTCCGGCGGCATGACGCGCGGATCGATGACGATGTCGCAGGAACAGTTGAACGCGGCCTGTGACGAAGCGAAAAAACAAGGATTGCGCTCGCTTGTGCACGCCTACCGCGATGCCGTGCGTGCCGCGACCCTGGCCGGCTGTACGCAAATCGAGCATGCACTGGGAGCATCCGATGACGATCTCAAATTGATGGCGGATCGCGGGATCTATCTCGACCCGCAAGCAGGGTTGCTCCTCGAAACATACCTTCAAAACAAGGATCGGTATTTGGCTGCACCCTACTACACGGAAGAAGGATTTGCCGCGATGAAAGATCTGATTCCTGCTCACCAGGAATTTATCCGCCATGCGATGCGAATTCCGGGACTGAAGATCGTCTATGGCACCGATGCGGTCGCGGGCGCGCACGGGCACAACGCCGAGGATTTCATCCATCGCGTGCGTGATTGTGGAGTCGACCCGATGGCCGCGATGATTTCCGCCAACTCGCTGGGCGCCGAAGCGCTGGGCATGGACGATAAGATCGGTGCGATCGCTCCGGGTCTGCAGGCGGACATCATCGCGCTCGATGGAGATCCTTTGCGCGACATCACGGCCGTTCGCCGGGTCGTTTTTGTGATGAAGGCTGGCACCATCTACAAAAACATCGCGCGCTAAGAGGATATTGCCGTCAACTCTCCAGAATCACCTGCGCCATCGCCTGCTCTTTTGTGTGGGTCAGGGACAACGCAATATTTTTCGTGCCGAGTTTCGCGGCAAACTCCGCTGCCTTACCGTGGAAAGTTAATGTCGGCCGTCCGCCCGGCAGGCGCGTCACTTCGCAATCACACCAGCGCACACCATGGTTCCATCCCGTGCCCAGGGCTTTCATGGCTGCTTCCTTCGCCGCAAAACGCGCAGCGTAGCGCTCGGCCCGGTTCGCCTTGGAATCGCAGTAGCGAATCTCGCCGTCGGTGAAGATGCGCCGCAGGAAACGATCGCCAAAACGCTCGATCGACTGGGCGATGCGGGGAACTTCTGCAATGTCGATACCCGTGCCGACGATCATTTTCAGAAATTCCTCACGCGCTGAATCTTACAGCAACCGGTCGCCGCGATAGATCAATCGTCCGTCGAGCAGGCGCGCTTCCGCCATCAGTTCATGCGGCTTCACCGGGCCTGTGCCATCGATATGCCGCACTTCGTGCCCATGCGCCACGAGCCAGTCTGATACCAGCATACGATGACAGCGAAAATACAGGCGCTCGGCACACATGTATGCGGTGGGTGATTTCTCGGCAAGCCGAATTAACTCGGTGATGGCCTGCTCGAACTCCGCCGTCAGCATGTAGTCGGCATAGTTGCGGAAGCTTTGATTGCGCAACGCAAGGTTCGGAGATTCCTGCAGAAGTTTCTTGCGATATCCGCCCAGAGCGCGCATCCATTCATATCGAATGCCGGCTTCCGGCAGGCTCTTCTCCAGAGCCTCGCGATTGAATTGCGGCAGCCGCCGCGACATGGGAAAGGCGCGAATATCGACGAGCGATTGAATCTGATGCGCCCGCAACGCGCCGACTAGATCGTCGATTGCGCGCGTCGAATGTCCGATGGTGTAGAGAGTCGCCAACAGGCTTTCGATGCCGATCGGCTACTCTGCGATTCGTTCCAGCACCGCGACGAGCACTGCGTCCTGCTCCGCGAAGACGGTCCGCAAATCGAGCAGCACGCGACCCTCCTCGACTCGCGCCACAATCGGCGGATCAGAATTCCGGAGCCGATCCGACAACTCGTCGGCGCTCAGGCTATCGCAGCTCAGTGCGAGCAGCCGCGTAGGAAGGGACGATGACGGCGCAGCCCCGCCGCCGATCACCGATTCTCCATCGACAATCTCAATCTTGAATTTCTCGGAATCTTCTTCGGGCCGCGCCTTCGCCGCCAGGGCTTCGGCGCGTTCGCCGATCTCCTTTTTCGTGAGCCGCATCATCTTCAGCGCGGGGATCGCGTCATGCTCGCGCTTCACATACGCGAGAAGCGTCGCCTCAAGCGCCGCATAAGTCAGCTTGTCGACCCGCAATGCCCGAAACAAAGAGTTCGATCGCATACGACCGACCAGATCGTTGCGTCCGCTGATCAGTCCCGCCTGCGGCCCGCCCAGAAGTTTATCGCCGCTGTAAGTGACGACGTCGACGCCGGCGCGCAGGCTGCCCGGCACGCTGGGCTCGCCTCCGATGCCGAAGTTCTGCAGATCGACGAGCGCTCCGCTGCCCAGGTCTTCCATCAAGGGCAGGTTGTGTTTCTGCGCAAGGTGCACCAGTTCCGGCGTAGCTGCCTGCTCGGTGAATCCAGTAATTTCGAAATTCGAGCGGTGCACGCGCAGCAACAGCCGCGTGCGTTCATTGATGGCGCTTTCGTAATCGGCGACGCGCGTTCGGTTGGTGGTCCCAACCTCGCGGAGAATCGCTCCCGACTTCGCCATCACGTCGGGAATGCGAAATGATCCGCCAATTTCGACCAGTTCGCCGCGCGAGACGATCACCTCTCCGCCTTCGGCCAGCGTATTCAGCGCCAGCAGAACCGCGGCCGCATTGTTGTTCACGACAATCGTGGAGACTTGCGTGCGACTGGCCGCATCGGCCCTCCCGCCGGCCCGTGGCCCGGCGGAAGGAACAGGATCCGTCGCTGAGTTGCCGAGCAATTTGCGCGTCAAGCGATCGACATGAACATCCCGTTTCCCGCGCTCGCCTGCCTGTATATCGAATTCCAGGTTCGAGTAATACAGGGCGGTCTCCCGAATATGCTGCAGCGCCGACTCCGCCAGAGGCGCTCGTCCCAGATTTGTGTGCAGGATCACGCCGGTGGCGTTGATCAGCGGCCGCAGCGAGTAGCCTAGCGCCACGCGCAACTGCTGCTCGACCGCACCGGCGATCCCGGCGAGCGCCAGGTTCAGCGCAGAGGCGTCGAGCAAACCCGAGGCAATCTCTTCGCGCAGGCTCACCAGCACAACCCGGGCGGCGTCAGTCGCCGCGGCAGCACCGTGCGCGGCCGCAAGCTGCGACACTCCGGCCGTTCGCAGCAACTCGTCGACCGACGGCAGCTCGCGAAACAGATCGGATTTCGCTGCGCTGTTCTTCGTTTCTTTTTCTTGCATCTCTAAAATCTTTATCTCCAGATTCTCCGTCTCTACTCCTCTACATCCATTTCTCTATCTCTGATTTCTCGCGCTCTCAATTTCACAGCGTGTGCATGTATGCCAGCAAATCGTCGAGCTGCTGCTGGCTCAGGGCCTGGCTGAATCCCGGCATTTCTCCCCGGCCCAGACGAATGATGTCGCTCACGCGATCGTCGTTCGCAGGCAGACCACTCAGCGAAAGATATTTGTTTTTGAAAACGCCCTGGAGTCCCGGTCCCTTCTTGCCCCGCGTCGAATACGCTCGATGACAGCGGTCGCAATACTGGTCATAGATTTTTCGCCCTGCGGCCTGTTGTGAATTGAGGCCCAGCTCCGCGTCTGACTTGCGGCGCTCGACGTCACAGCCCGAAGCCGCCGCGAGTGCCATCACGGCGGCAATTGCAGCGGCGAGTAATGCCGTCGATCGGAATCGGGGGGGACTGCTGCTCCATTCCATTCTCTCTTGCGCTTTCCTCGTCGAATTCTCTATCAGCCTCGCGCCGCGTCCCGCGCCGCTTTACAATAATAGTGCAGAACGGGCACGGAGCAAGGTGCACCGATGACAGTGGTAATCAAGCGAGTCTACGAACCGGCTTCGCGGCAGGACGGCGCACGCGTGCTGGTCGACCGTCTGTGGCCGCGCGGCCTGTCGAAGGCCAACGCCCACATCGATGAGTGGCTGCGCGATCTTGCGCCATCGGATTCTCTGCGGCGAACGTTTCATGCGCAGCTGCATCAGGCCGACACCGGTCCTGCGCCGATCAATCGTACGCCGATCAATCTCGCACAGGCCGCGAAGAGCAGGAGTCGTCGAGTCCAATCGATTCCCCATCAGCCGCACGCGTGGGCGTCGTTCCGCGCGAAATATCTGAAAGAACTCACGCATCCCGAGAGCGAGACCGCGCTCCGCCAGCTTTACCACCTCGCAGACAAAAGAAAGCGTGTGACCCTGCTCTACGCCTCAAAAAACGAAATCTACAACAACGCCGTCGTACTCAAGGAGTTGCTCGACGGACACCGCAAGCCCCCCACCGGCACTGGCCCTGGCGCGGTCGCCGCGCTAGGGAAGCGCAAAGCCGCGGCAAGACGCTGATTTTCGCCGTACCAACGTCTCATGCGCCGCGCGGCATCTCGGCCTCGCCTCCACGATCAACCTAATCCACAAGAAATTTCGAAACACTCGGTAGTGGCGCAATTTGGATTTCTTGCCTCACGGTGTCATCCCGAGCGTAGCCGTTTTTCAGGCGAAGCGAGGGATCTCAGTCTTGGCCGGGCTTGGGCGTCAGCCACACTACACCACTACCGAACACTTCTACTTCCTGTCCTGCCCAGACGCCTCATTTAGAATCGTTCTCTGCATGAGGCCGGTCTTCCAATGGAATCTGGGCACGCGTTCGCTCGAACTCGGCAAGCGCACGCTCATCATGGGCATTCTCAACGTGACGCCCGATTCTTTTTCCGACGGCGGTCTTCATCTTGACCGCGACCTCGCTCTCGAACACGGGCAGCGGCTTCTCGACGAAGGCGCGGACATCCTCGACATTGGCGGAGAATCAACCCGCCCCGGCGCACGAGTGCAGCCTGACGCACAGAAGCCTGACGCGCTGAAGCCTGACGGACCAAAGCCTGACGCGGCAAAGCCCGACGCCAAGCCGGATCAACGAAAACTCGCCGCATCTAATCCGAAGAGCGCAGTCAGCGCCGAAGAAGAACTGAAGCGCGTGTTGCCGGTCATCGCCGAACTGAAGAAGAAGCATCCGGCGGCGGTACTATCGGTCGATACCTACAAAGCGACCGTAGCCCGTGCCGCAGTGAACGCGGGTGCTGAAATCGTGAACGACGTGAGCGCCCTGCGCTGGGACCCGCTCATGGCTAAAACTGTCGCCGATCTCAAGTGTGGCGTCGTGCTCATGCATATGCGCGGGCGCCCCGAGGAATGGCGCACTCTGCCGCCGCCCGGCGACATCGTACTTCTCGTAAAGCGCGAATTGCGGGACTGGGCCGAGAAAGCCGTGCTAGCGGGCATACGCCGCGAGCGCATCGCTCTCGATCCCGGCTTCGGCTTCGGCAAGAATTTCGACGAGAATTACCCGCTGCTAGCCCGTTTCACCGAATTGCAGACCTCGGGTTTTCCGCTGCTGGCCGGAACATCACGCAAATCTTTCATCGGACGCACTCTGGCCCAGAGCGGCAAAGACGCTCCTCCGGAGGCCCGGCTCTACGGAACGCTCTCCGCCGAGGTCGCTTTGATCCTGAAAGGCGCGCACATCATCCGCACTCACGACGTGAAAGCCACAGTCGAAGCCGCTCGCGTAGCCGATGCCATCCTGCAGGCGCGCTGACCTGACGGCGTCCACACGCCTACGCAATAAATGCGCTGCAATGCCTGCTCAGGTTGCTGCTCCCGTGGAAAACTTCCGTGCTCATCGCAGCGGCAGCCAGGCTTTGCATTCAGACACGCCGATCGGCGAGATCATCGCTGGTCCCATCTTGAAACGAACGACTCCATCCGAGGTCGAGCAAAAACTTCTTGTTCCTGTGTTGCTGCCGACGGGCGTGCCCACCACCACGTACTCGTCGCATTTTGTGCTCTTGCACACCGCGGTCATGCGGAACTGGTACCCCGTTTTCGTGCACCATGCGCTCGCAGTACAACTTGCGTTCCCCAGGGTCGCGTCAATCACGCTCGCGTGGTCCGGCGACGAATGGCCCGGTCCACGCGGGTCGGGACCGAGCGTGGCTAAATCCCGCGCAAATCCGCGCTGCGAATTCATCGTCGAATACGTGACCTGCGCGACATTGGCCATCCGGATTGTAGCCACGGCGCTGGATTCGTTCGCCGCCATTCTCGCCCGCAGCAGATTGGGAATCGCCACCGCCGCGACCACCAGAACCGCACCGGCATCGAACCCCGAGCTTCGGCTGAATTCGCGAATCGCGCTTTCTTCGCCATACGCCGCCATCACCATGGGCGAGGTTTCAACCGCTGTTTGAAAAATCGATTCCGCCATTTCCGGCCACACCCGCCGCATATTCAGCAGCGTCATTGCGACCGGATCTTCGTAGACCAGTCCCGAGAGTGCCGGCCCAGCGCCCGGCGATGATGGCCCGCGCGATGAAGGCCCAGCCGACGTCGTGGCCGGCAGCGCTGCCAGAAACTTTGGTGATTGAGCCAGCGAGTCTCCGCCCCGATGCAGTCCGATCGCCCCCGTCACTGCCCCGCGGCTCGAAGCGACGATCACATATCCGTCCACAAATGCGTACGTGATTTCGTTTGTTTTCTGCCCGGAGGGAATTCTCAGGGTGTAGTAAACAACTCCATCTTCTTCGGACTGCTGCGGGCTGATCTTACCCATCGCCAAGAGCGTAGTCAGCGTGGCCTGCAAGCGCTCCACGTCCTTCACCTTGAGGATCGCCTTCCATGTCGGGCCCGGTTGCTCGATACTGTCCGCCTCCAGCGTGACCTCGCCTCCAAGCTGTCCGAATAGATCGTTCCTCAAACTGATTTTCAATCCCTGCTCCACCTGCGCAATCGAGGCGAGAGCCTGGGGATTCGAATCCATGGCGAGTTCCTCGATATCGTCAAAAATTTCCGCGGGATTCTTGAGCAGGACGCTGACCGCCATGAACGCCTTGGGCGAGACAAAGTCCAGGCTTCCCAAGGGAGCGGGCGCTGCCAGCCACGACGCCACTCCATGTCGCGGGCCGGTGAAGCTCAATTCCACCTGGCTGGCCGCGTGGCCCTCCACGTTCTTATACTGCCAGATCGCGTACTTCATGTCGGCGAATCCCGAGCGCTCGAACAACTTGCGGCTGGGCTCGATGCCCGGCAGAACTTGCTTCAGAATTCGCTGCACGTCCGCGCCGCCCACTCCGACTGTCCCGCCCCCATACGCCTGCGCCAGCCGCTGTCCAAATGGAGTCGCCGCAAAGTCCTGATCGTTCCCGTCCAGGCTCGCGTTGAAACGGCGCAGCGTGGCGATATCGGACGATCCGACCACAAAGTCGGGGCGCACCAGGATCACCAATCCCTGCGCTCCCGGCACATCTTGCGCCGCGGCCAGTTCCTGCGGATCGAGCACCCGCAACGCGGTCGGAGACTTGCTCCCAAATTCCTTCTCCATCTGCAACAGAAAATCCTTCAGGCCCGGTTTCCGCGCCTCGGCAAGAATCAGCACGTCGGGATTCCTGCTGCCGTTCATCGCGCCCGACACGGCAATTTCATCTCCCAGATATTGCGAGAGCTGATAAATCTTCTCCACCGCATCTTCTACCTTCGGTCCGTTCGCCGCCATCTCGCCTTGCTGCCACCAGGCGCGCAGTTCCGGACTCTCCTTCATTTCCTGCCGGAAAATTGCGAGCGCCTGATGCACGGCATCGCCGTAGTTGGGAAATGCAGCGTAGAAGACTGTCGATTCCGGCAGCAACGGCAGGAGCCGGCTGTGGTTTCGTTCCGGCGGGAATTGAACGTTCTGTTGAAGCTTCTTCAGCAGCTGACCGAACTCAGCCATCAGCGCCGGATTCTTTTTCAAGTCCTCAGCCCAGTGCCGCTGGGGAGGGCCCGCCACCGTCCCTTGCGCGGCGCCGAAGGAATTGGCAAGCAAAATCACCGTCGCAACCGCAGCGCACCGGATGAAAAGAGGCCGCCGTAGCCTGGGCCTCTTTGTGAACTCGTTCCGCGTCGCCTCGACGTGACGATGAAGACCTTGCTCCGTGGTCCTGACCATGCCGAGCGCCCCTCCCGACAAGCTGTAGGATCGTATCAGAAGGAAAGTGAATCGGCCGTCGCGCCGCACCATCTCCGCAAACGCCCATCCCCGGCGCGTCCTAAAACTCTTTCCACGAATCCAGCAGGATGGTCACCGGCCCTTCATTCACCAGTTCCACCTGCATCATTTCCTGAAACCGACCGGTCTCGCAGCGCAAGCCCGCGGCCCGCACTCGCTCGACAAACAATTCGTAAAGCCGCCGCGCCGGTTCCGGAGGCGCGGCCGCGTCGAACGAAGGCCGCTTGCCTCGCCGCACATCGCCGTACAGAGTGAACTGCGAAACCGCCAGCACGCCGCCGCTAATATCGACTACGCTGCGGTTCATTTTTCCCTGCTCGTCTTCAAAGATTCGCAGGCCGACGATTTTCTCCGCGAGATAATCGACATCGGACTCGCTGTCCTCGCGCCCCACTCCCAGCAGCACCAGCAATCCCCGGCCGATCTCGCCGCTCGTTCTTTCGTTCACCGTGACTTTGGCACGACTCACACGCTGCACGACCGCTCGCATAAGAACACTCCTATTCCTGCTCTGCCAATAGCCACTACCCGACCCCGCCCGCGTTTGACCCCGGCAACGGCGACCCTTTAGGATTCAGAGGTGCAGTGCCAGAGATGTAGGTCCAGGTTGACGATAACGATGACGAGGCCCGAGCAGGCGAGGACCCTTCCTTTACACTCATTCACCGTGACAATTACACTACACACTCGCCTTTTTTCGTAATTACTTTGCGTAAAATGCGACTGCGTGAGGAGGCTCGAACCCAGCCGGCATTGCGAAGACTGCGATTGCGCGACCGAAATATCCGAATTCAAATCTAATGGAGTCAAGCGAGGAGAAACATGGCAGCCGTAGACGAAAAAGTGAAACAGATTATTGTGGAGCAGTTGGGAGTCGATGAGGGCGAAGTCACCTCCAGCGCGTCGTTCGTCGACGACCTGGGCGCCGATTCGCTGGACACTGTCGAACTGGTCATGGCTTTCGAAGAAGCCTTCGACATCGAAATTCCCGACGACGACGCCGAGAAGATCCGCACCGTGCAAGACGCGATCGACTATATCGGCAAGCACGCCAAGGCGGGGAAATAAGTTTGACGCGCAGGGTCGTAGTCACGGGCCTGGGCCTGATCTGCGGCGTCGGCAATTCCACCGACGAAGTGTGGAAGGGCGTGCTGGCCGGCAAGAGCGGCGTATCGCGCATTGCCGGATTCGATGCCAGCAAATTCGCCTGCCAGATTGCCGCCGAGGTCAGAAACTTCGACCCCCTGAACTACATCGAAAAAAAAGAACTAAAGAAGATGGGCCGCTTCATCCACCTGGCCATCGCCGCCAGCGACGAAGCCATGAAAATGTCGGCCCTGAAGATCACGCCCGAGAACGATGAACGCGTCGGAGTGCACATCGGCTCCGGCATCGGCGGATTCGACATCATCGAACGCGAACACGCTTCGCTCATGGAAGGCGGCCCGCGCAAGATTTCACCGTTCTTTATTCCGGCCGCCATCATCAACCTCGCCGCCGGCCAGGTTTCCATGCGCCACGGCGCCAAGGGACCGAATGAAGCCACCGCTACGGCCTGCACCACCAGCGCCCACTCCATCGGCGATTCGTTTCGCATCATCCAGCACAACGATGCCGATGTCATGATCGCCGGCGGTTCCGAAGCCGCCATCACTCCCATGGGCGTCGGCGGATTCGCCGCCATGCGCGCGCTCTCCACGCGCAACGATGCTCCTGAAAAAGCCAGCCGTCCCTGGGATAAAGATCGCGACGGCTTCGTGATCGGCGAAGGCGCAGGGATCTTAATTCTTGAAGAGCTCGAATTCGCCCGCCGCCGCGGCGCGCCCATCCTCGCCGAGATCGCCGGCTACGGGATGTCGGGCGACGCTTACCACATGACGCAGCCCGCGCCCGAGCACGAGGGCGGATTCCGCGTCATGCGCAACGCTGTGCGTGATGCCGGCGTCACGCCGCAAGTCGTCAATTACGTCAATGCCCACGGGACGTCCACGCCGATCGGCGATACGCTCGAAGCCCATGCCATCCGCAACTTTTTCGGCGAGCACAAACTCGCCGTCAGTTCCACCAAGTCGATGACCGGCCACCTGCTCGGCGGCGCCGGCGGACTCGAAGCCGGCATCACCGTGCTCGCCCTGCGCGACCAGATCCTGCCGCCCACGGTCAATCTCGACTGTCCCGATCCCGACACCGCCGGCATGGACCTGGTACCGAATCACAGCCGCAAATCCGAAATCGAATACGCCATGTCGAACTCGTTCGGCTTCGGCGGCACCAACGGAGCATTACTGTTCCGCCGCTGGCGAGAGTAAATAACTCGTGTGGCGACGGACGCATTCGTCCGTCCAGCGGCCCAGGTGTATCGGGCCGCAGCCTCCGCCACACCCGTCAATAATTTTCTCGGGAAGTTGGTCTGAGTCTATGAGCGATTGGCGGGCCGGCGGAAAGAACTGAGCACGAAGGGAACGTTACTTCGCCCAGTAAGCTAGTCGCACGAACCCCAGCCCCGTGTTCTCGAGCTTGAATCCGTTGCGAATCAAGTGTACACTCAGGTGTACACAGGAGCAGCGTCATGTCCACCATCAAAGTCGGGGTGCGCGAGTTTCGCGAGCGCATCGCCGATTTCCTCGAATCGGAGACTCCGGTTGCCGTCACCCGCCGCGGAGAAACTCTGGGCGTCTATGTTCCTACCCGCCGGAAGCGGCCGAAGACGGCCGACACCTCTGAACTCAAGGCTGCCGCCGATCGTCTGGCAGAAGCTCTTGCCGACGTCAATGAAGATGAATTGGTGACTGAGTTCAAGCAGTTGCGCCGCGGCGCCAAGCGCGCTGCGCGTTGAGGCCATGATTGTTCTCGATGCGAACATTCTGATCCGCGCGGTTCTGGGACGCCGCGTGCGGCGCATCATTGAAACGTATGCAGCCAGAGGTGTGCGATTCTTGGCGCCTGACGCCGCGTTTGACGACGCCAGGACTTACTTGCCTTCGCTTCTTAAGGAGCGCGGTAAACCGGATGCCGACGTTCCAGCCTCGATTGAGTATCTTCAGACCCTTGTCGAGCCGACCGAACATGGTCTGTATTCGTCCCGCGAGGCCGAGGCCCGCGAGCGCCTGCGCGGCCGTGATGAGAATGATTGGCCGGTGCTGGCCGCCTCTCTGGAATTGGGGTGTGCAGTCCGGACCGAAGACACCGATTTCTTCGGGACCGGCGTCGCCGTGTGGACAACGAACCGCGTTGAAATATTTCTTCAAGCAGAGGCGAGGTCGAACGAGCCCGGTCGCGAATGAGTATTTCTTCATGCGGATCGGACACCTCCTCCGCCGCAAACCCCTCAATCCACAGCACATCCCACCGTAATGTACCTCCGCGCGTAACCCGGCATCAGTACTGGCCTTCTGGCCGATTTTCCCTTTAATCCTCCTGTGACTTTTCAACTCCTCCCGCACCCGCCACACTGGTTTTCGAAAGTAGAGTCTTCCCCGAATCATGGATAAAGCTTTCGCCACATCGCTCTCTTCGACCCCCATCACTTTCACCCGCCGCGCCGCTGCCCGCACCGCGCTGGTTGGGCTCAACCCATCCTCGAACGCGCTGCTGGCAGAGTGTTTCCGCCAGTTCGGCATCGAATGCGTCAGCGTGACCGCCGACGCCGCCGACCGCCTGAAGAAAGAAAAATTCGAAGCCTGCGTGCTCCACATCGCCGACGGCGCCGAGCCGGTAATGGAAGCCGCCCGCAGCTCGCCCTCCAACAGCCGCTGCATACTTTATGGCGTGGGCGGGAACGCGCAGCAGGCCATGCGATTCTCCAAATTCGGCATCAACGCCATGTTTCACGATCCGCTGGAACGCCCGGCCGCGCTCAAACTGGTGCGCGCCACGCGCATGCTGGTGCAACACGAGTTCCGCCGCTACGTGCGCATCCCAGTCATCACCGAAGTGGCCATCAGCGGCGACGGACGCCGCCTCAGCGCCACCAGCATCGAGATCAGTTCTGGCGGCCTGTCGGTGAAAAGCGCCGAAGATTTTTCCATCGGATGCAACCTCGAAGTCTCGCTCGCCATGATGACTCTGCCGCGTGTCGACGTTCGCGGCGTGGTCAGCTGGCGCAAGCCCAAATCATTCGGCGTCCGCTTCGACCCCAACGACGACCGCCGCCACAAACTCAAAACCTGGATCGACTCCTACTTCGAAAACTAAATCATAGAGGAATAAAACATGTGGGGACGGACGCATTCGTCCGTCCAGCGGCCCAGCCGTATCGGGCCGCAGCCCCTGATCGACGCTGAGGGTGGGGACTTTGACACCGCCGGGTGCCCCATGTCTCGCTGTTTTTGCGAGACATGGGGATTTTGCCTTCCCTGATCGTGTGATGTCGAGCGCCGTCGAAAGATCCCCACGCGCTTAACCGCCGCCCCGCTACAATATCTGCGTGCCTGAGGCGATAACCCATGAAGCCCCCGCGCCGTCCGTCTCTGGACCGCGTCGCTTCACCCTCCGCCAGCGCATCGTTCTTCGCCTTATCATCTGGGCCGGATACTGGTTCATCCGCCTGATCGGCCCGACGCTGCGCGTCTGCATTTCCTACGAAGACGGCGCGCAGCAAACGCTCGAGCAGCGCCCGCTGATCGGGTCCTTCTGGCATTCCTGCCTGATTCCCGCAACCTATATCTGCCGCAATCTCGGCGTGCGCGTGATGAGCAGCAACAGTTACGACGGCGAATACATGGGCCGCATCATTCGCAAATTCGGTTTCGTCGCCGTGAAGGGATCGAGCAGCCGCAACGCCGTGCGCGCCCTGCTCGGCCTGCGCCGCGCCCTCGAAGCCGGATGGACCGTCGCCTTCACCCTTGACGGCCCGCGCGGCCCCCGCCACAAAGTGAAGCCCGGCCCGGTCGCGCTGGCGCGTTCCTCCGGCGTGCCTCTCACCATGTTTCACGCTGCAGTCGACCAGGCCTGGGTGCTGAAAACATGGGACCGCCTGATGATTCCCGCCCCGTTCTCGCGTGTGCTGGTGCGTTTCGGCAAGCTGATCCCGGTGCCGCGCGAAGCCACCGACGAAGATGTGGAGCGCTACAGCGCCGAGCTGCAGTCATCGCTAGACCGCGTCTGCGAGTTCGCCGAAAAAAATGTCAGTAGCGTGGGAACAGCGGAGTTTCCCTACAGGTAAGAATGAGTGACTGTTGCTCGCGCGTGGAAAGCCGCTGAGAGTTGCCTCAACGCCCTGTCATCCTGAGCAAAGCGAAGGACCTATGCACTTTGCCGGAAGCACCAGCGCCGCGGACAAATCCAGAGGTCCTTCGCTGCGCTCAGGATGACAGGGAGTGTAAGCCGCGCACGGATTATCAATCGCCAGAAGGGAAACGAGGCAGCAATCGGGATTCGCAATCGCCCAATCGGCAATCGCCCGATCGCTCAATTACTCCAGCGTCGAGCCCAGCTGCTGGTACTTATACTTCTTCCCATCCCAGTAGACCACCGAAGACGTGCCGTCTCCTTCGCCCACTTCTTCCATGTAAACGCCGAGGACGGTCCTTTTCTTCAGCGCCATCCGTTTCACGGTCAGGGTGCCGAAGGGAAGATTGATCAACACAAACTTCGCCTTTGGAGTCGCGGAGCGCCAGGCATCGGCGCCGGCTCCGTGCACGATCAGCAGGCACAACCCCTTGCGTTCCGGTTCATCGGAAGAAAACGTTGACGTCACCTTGATGTCGCTATAGCCGAGAAAGCTGTCGTAGGGATCGGTTACCACGAAGCTGTAATCGGCGCGGTCCGCCATCGGATTTTTGCAGCGCGCCGCCACCACCAGATCGTCGACCCCATCGTCATCCATATCGGCCACGAACTGCGGCGGTCCGGGCAGCAGTGAGCAGTTGTCGCCAAATTGCTTGTGGATGTATTCGTTCGTGACGGCCGGCGAGGGCGAAGTTGCGCGTGCCGGCGGCGGAGGTGGCTCCTTCTTGGGCGACGCGGCAGCCGGGTCAGTCATGGCAACGAACATCGCCACGATGATCACCACGATCATCACAACATGAAACGCCAGGGTCAGCGCCACAGAGGTCACAGCCGAAACTGCAGGAACCGAGGAAATCCTAGGGGACGACATGCCCCTACTCTAGTACCGATTTCTTCACCGGGGTAGAGACTGAGTAGTGACTTAGGTACGGAGGTAATCGAGGTTGCAAGAATTGTTGGAAGAATTTCGGAGCGACTATGCTGGAAGTGGCACCGCTCGTGTGGGAGCGGGCGACTCGCCCGCTCGCCTTTTGCGATGGAAGCCCTCGCGGGCGACTCGCCCGCGCCCACACGAGCAAAACAGCTTAACCCCGGAAGTGTTCCCATCCCTGAGGGGCAAACTCACTCACCATCCCCTGCGCATCGCGCAGCACAATCTTCCGCCCGCGCGTCACCCGCCCGATCTTTTTTACAGCCACCCCAGCAATCCGGCTCCGGACACGCCTTTCCGCAGGAACGGTAAACAGCAATTGGTAATCTTCCCCGCCATGCAGTGCCAGTTCGATATCCACCTGCCGCGCTCCGCGGCCCACACGCGCCCGTGGCACCCGCGCCGACTCGACTTCCGCTCCCACGCCGCTTTCCTCGCAGAGATGGGCCAGGTCGGTCGAGAGCCCGTCGCTGGTGTCGATCATGGCCGACGCCAGTCCCTTCTCGCGCAGCGCGCGCCCTAACTCGACCCGCGGCTCTGGATAGAAATGCCGCCGGAACAGTCGCAGCGTCCTCAGATTCCCCGGACCTACTTGCCCAGACCTCAACTCCGCCACAGCCGCCGCCGATCCTCCCAGCTCTCCGCTGACATAAATCGCGTCCCCGACGCGCGCCCCGGAGCGCAGCACCGCTTGACCCCTTGGCATCTTTCCCACGACAACGATGTCGGCCAGAATTCCTGCCGGCGACTCTGCCATATCTCCTCCCGCCAGCGAAACGCCATACTTCTTAGCCAGCGTGATCAAGCCGCGAACAAAGCCGTCGACCCATTTCTGTGACAGATCGCGCGGCAAAGCCAGCGAGAGAAAGGCCGCGACCGGCTCTCCACCCATGGCCGCAATATCGCTCAAACCCCGCGCCAGGCAGCGATGCCCCACCGAATCGGCCGGATGCCAGTCGCGGCGAAAGTGGATCCCTTCCAGAGAGAAGTCAGTCGTGACCAGCGAATCAAATCCTGGCGGAAGCCGTAGCACCGCGCAGTCGTCCCCAATGCCAACTCGTGTGGGGCGGGCACTCCTGCCCGCCTGCGTGCGGCGGCCTGACTGCAGAGCGTCAGCGGCAGCTTCTCCCCCCGCCATGCGGCGAATGCGATCGATCATTGCTCGTTCAGAAAGTGGCACAGCGAAAACACTATAGCTGGAGGGGCACAGCCGGGTATATAAGCTCGCTCTTATGACGCGGACAATGGCTCACCGTTCGCCACTCGTGCTGTCCCGTAGATCACTTCCGCCCGCTGCATCGGTTCAATGCAAGCCGCGTGCCGTAGACAGATTTCGCCCGCGGCCAGCGCTCAACAAGACCTGTCCCGCGGCCCGGCAGTAACCTGTCCCGGGTGACTTCTGGTTACCCCGCCTTCGGTAACTCAGAAAACCCCCATCGATCGTTGACAGGAGGAACCCACTTTGTTACCGTGGACCAGTCATTCATAAACAACCTTTGGCCGAGCTAAGTTCTGCCAGCTGTTGATATTGCAAGCGTGCAGCTTTTCCAGGCTCTGGTCGTGGTTTCTGGTAGGGGTAGGGCGCGAGATAGTTTCCATTCCCAAGATGGGTCGCAGCCCGAATAGTCAGGTGGTCCGAACAGGCGCTCTGCAACCTCAGATCTTTGCCTGAAATTCCGGACCTGATGATTCAAAAACTCGGTTAGAAGATTTGAGGCTCGATTTGCAGAAACGTTTCTACATTCTTTTTGTGGCCCGCGGGGACGACGGCCAGCTGCGCAAAGTTTCCATCCCTGTTCATTATCTTTATGTTTTCGTAGTCGGCGCTGCCATTGGATTCCTGAGCCTGACCGGTATTGCCAGCTCCTACACCCGCATGTTGTTAAAAGTTTCTCAGTTTAACCAGCTGCGCACCGAAAAAGATCAGCTCAAAAACAACTATTCGCGCCTGGAGCAGGTGGCCAAAGAGCGCGACGTGCAGATCGCTTCCCTGGGCTCGATCGCCAGCGAAGTTTCCGCGCTCTATGGATTGAAATCGCAGCCCACGCTGGTCAACGCTTCCGACGAAGAAATCGACGGCGTCGATGTCAGCTCGTCGCTCGATCAGTTGCACGCCCTGCGCACTTCGGCACTGACCGGTGCCACCATGGTCGGCCTTACCATGGGCCTGACCCGCAACGCCACCACCGCCGACTGGTTCAAAGCCAACTCTGCACCTAATCTGTGGCCGGTCGATGGACCAGTGACGGCCAGCTTCGGCGAGCGTATCGATCCATTTAACGGCGAAGGTGCATTTCACAGCGGCGTCGATATCGGCAGCAGCTACGGCACTCCGATCATCGCCCCTGCCGACGGCGTAATCACTTTCGCCGATCAGCTCGGTGGATACGGCAGGGCCATCATGATCGACCACGGCAACGGCATCAGCACCCGTTACGGGCATCTTTCCGGCTTTGCCGTGACTGCCGGACAAGCCGTGCATCGCGGCGATGTCATCGGATACATCGGAGTCAGCGGCCGCTCCACCGGCCCGCACCTCCACTACGAAGTCCGCATCAACGATACCCCGGTCAACCCCTATAAATACCTCCGCATCACGCTCGCCCACGACGGCGGCTTCGCGGCCGGCAACTGATAGCTGAGCTGTCAGGGGTCGCGCTAAGAATACGGGCTTGCGCGCTGCGACGTGCGCGAACGCCCGCGAGTGCCATGCCAGTGCCGTGGAGGTACCGTGGGAAGTACCGTGGAAGAGCGGCGCTTCAGCGCCGCGTAGCTTGCCAAGATGAATCTGGGGGCTTCAGCCCCTGAGCGTCCGAACCGCGCTCTACTGCCGCAACCCCATCCAATTCTCGGAAACCACCAGCGAATTCCCCGGATTCTGCGGATCGTACTTGACCGATGTGTGCAGCCCCAGCCGGCACGAATGCAGATTGATCCAGTGCCGCAGATACGTCACATCCTGCGAGCACTCGTAAGAGACGCCGGCCACGTCGTACTTGTAGACCAGCATGATGGCGGAGCGGCGCTTCTCCTCGGCGGCCAGTTCGTGGACGTCGATCACGGTGCCGTCGGTGATGCGGCCCGTCCCTTCGAGCCACGACCGCCTCTCGCGCTCCAGGTCGTCGGCTGATTTCGGCTTGCGCCGCACCAACGCGTACACCACCAGCAAAATGATTGCCCCTGCCGCTACCAGCGCATACCGTCGAAGAGAATCCATACTAAAGGTGGGTGAGATCGAAATCCGCCGGTCATGTCGTACTCCGGCCGCTATCAGAATAAGCGGAAAGCCCCTGGCATGGAAGTACTCGCGAAGTTACAGAAGTGCCGCCTGAAATGTCCTAAAGCGAAAAACTGAAGTGAAAGACTGAAGTGAAAGAGGAAGACCGGCGATTAGCGCCGCGTAAGCCAGGGTCGCACCGGGCTGGGGACGAATTACTTCGTGGCGCTGCAAACGCTCTTGCTGACCAGACCCGCGAACCCGCCCTCGGCATTCTTGCCGAACCCGTCGTCATGCGTGGCTTTCTTGCTGACTACGAATCGTCCACCGCGGTCGCGGGAATAAAACCACTCGCTGGTCGGCGTGGCCGTGCCGCTGGTGCAGTTGAAACGCACGCGCGCGCGCATCTCCACAAACGGTCCGCCTGGCGGAAGCTGCGGCGGCTTCTTGTATTCCACCCGCACCAGCGCGACCCGCTGATTGTTCCGGAGGGCGTGCACCGAACTGACCGAGATCGTGTCGCCCGACGAGGTCTGCCCAACGTCGCGCCAATCGCTCGAAGCCAGCACCACCAGGCTGACCAGCAGCATGGGCGCCATTACTACGGCGGCGAAGATGAGGAGGGGTTTCTTCAACGCGCTGTCTTTTCCACAAGCAAACGGCAGCACACACTTTGGGCCAAGAACCCGATTCTGTCAACTGCGGGCCTGGCTAAATCTGTTTTGAAGGGGCGCGGCTTCCAGCCGCGCCGTAGGTCTTGCCAAATCAATCGCGGCTTTAGCCGCTGGGGGAAGCGGACCACAACCTCTGTGACCTCTGTGGTAAAGAAATAACGACCCTTGCCACACATGGTAAGGTGGTAATTCTCAACCGCGCCCGAAGCCGTAGCGGTGATCCTATGGAAACTCTTCATTACACTACGCTTAACTCGCCGGTGGGCCCGCTGTTTCTGGCCGCCTCTGAGCATGGCCTGGCTGCTTGTGAGTTCGACGCCCGCTTGCCCGGCCAGCAGACCATCCGCCCCAATCCTCGCGATTTGCGCGCGGAAGGCAAGACAGTCCGGTTCGAAGAGTCAACCGCCGCCATGGAGCCTTACGTCCGCGAGCTGGAAGAATATTTCGCCGGCCAGCGCCGCCAGTTCACCTTCGCGCTCGACCTGCGCGGCACCGATTTTCAACTCGCCTGCTGGCACGCGCTCGTAGCGATTCCCTACGGCGAGACGCGCAGCTATGCCGATATCGCCCGCGCCGTTGGCCGTCCCCAGGGATTCCGCGCCGTCGGCATGGCCAACAACCGCAACCCGGTAGCAATCGTTGTCCCCTGCCACCGCGTGATCGCCTCCAACGGCACCCTCTGCGGCTACGGCGGAGGCCTCGACATAAAACGCAAGCTGCTGGAACTCGAAGGCGCGCTCAGCGGCACTCTGGCCGCGTAGCAAGAAGAAATTGAGCCGTTGAGTGATTGAGTCATCGGGAAATTGGTGAACTCCTGCTATGGTGCCTTTAATTGTCCTGGTCATTTCGTTTGTGGTGCTTCGCTGCGTTGGCTTTCTGGGCGTCAACGCACTCGACGGTGTGGATCTCCCGTTGCGGATCGCGTTGTTCCTGATGTTTTTGGTGACAGCTTCGGCGCATTGGGGAAAGGGTAGGGCCGACCTGATTCGAATGGTGCCCCCCGTTTTTCCTCACCCGGGGATCCTCGTGACCGTTACAGGAATTCTCGAAATCGCGGGAGCCATCGGGTTGATCGTCCCCCTCACCAGTCGGATAGCGGCTCTTTGCCTCGCAATTCTGTTGCTCGCCTTGTTCCCGGCAAACATTCGAGCCGCGCGAGAACACCTGACCATCATGGGCAGGCCGACTCCGGGCCTGCTAGTTCGGGGAGCGATCCAGGTGGTCTTCGTTTCCGCGTTGGTTGCAATTACTTTGCACGAGTCGTTCAGGACTCTCTTAACGCGCTGAGTTCATGTAGCAACGTCTTCGGGATGTTCCCTTACGCGACGGTGTCGGCCAAATCGACCTGACAACTGGATCGTAGCGGCGGCTAAGAGGCTACTTACTTGTGGGGCGCGATCGTATCGCTCAACGGAATTCCCAGCGTGCCTGCGGTGCTCGATTTGAAATCGTAGATACCCGTGCGCAGATATACGTACTCCTTGGGCACATCGATCTCCTTGTGGATCTGGAGGCCGACCTGCTGCACGCTGGCGTAGAGCTTAGGGTCAAGGTTGATGTCGCCACTGGCGACCGCAAAGTTCAGCGGCTTGCCTTCGCGATCAAAGGCGATGAGGGCGATTTCAATGTTGCCGTGACGGGCACCGTCAGGAGTGGCGACCAGCTTGAGGTCGTGCGGCGAAATGGCGAAGTCGACGCCGTAGCGGGTAATCGGCCCCTTGAGATCGGGGTTACTGCCGATGCGCGGCGCATCCGACGGCGGCTGCGGGTCTGAGGGCTCCACTTTGATTTTGTAGAGAATCTGCGAATAGTCGGGCAGATTGCGTCCCATGAGCATAAGCAGCGGATCGTCCTCCGGCTTTTGGCCCGCGGCCAGAATGGTCCCAAGGTCGTCGGCGTAGTATCCGCGGCGGTAAGCAAGCGTGCCCTTGGCGTTGATGAGCCTCACTTGAATGCGCCGGTATTTTCCGTCCATGGTGGTGTTGCTTGGGTCGTAGCTGAGCGAGTAATAGCGTGCACCGTTGTTTACCACGCGGGTCAGTGCATCGCTCAAGCCATTGGTATTGTAGTAAGCCTTTCCGCCGGTATCTTGGGCCAATTCATCCATGGTGGCCTGGTTCAAATTGCGATTCAATTGGCCGCTTTGCAATCGCTGGACATGATCCCGCGTGGCCCGCGACGGTCTTGCACTTCCGATTTCCTCGCCATTGGCTTCGTACACCGAATCGGAAGCAAGTCCCTCGGCCGCGACGGGATAGAGGGCGACTTGGGCGGCAGACAGCAGATCAGCTGTCTTCCTCACTTCGGGCTCGAAGTCAGTGACTCCAGCAACAAAGGGATCAACGAGGCCCGCGTCGGGGTAGATTGCGATTGGAAACGAGCCCGAGAACCAGATCACATTCTTGCGGCCGGGAACGCTTCCCAGATAACGCCCGATCTGCTGCAGGGCTTGCAGCGTAACGTCGATGCGAGTCTCGGTCTGAAGGCTGGAGGATTCGCTTAGAAACTCTTTGATGGCACTCACGGGATCAACTTCCGCTTGCGCGGCGGTTTGAGGAGCCGATGTCGGGCCACCCTGATTCTCCTGCAGGAAGCCGATGAAGTGGTGAAGTTCCTCAGTCTCCTCCGTGGAAGTAAGCACTCCCGAAGGCTGCGTGCCTGCTTGCGGGCTGTTAACCGCCGCCAACAATTCCGACGGATCGGTCGTGACTCCTTGCAGCATCCGCAGTCGCGACGACAGGGTGAAAATGGCAACACGCGTCCCCGGCGGAATCGTTCTCAAATACTTGATCATCTGCCAGTGAACAAACGTTTGGTCTCTCGTGGGCGTGTTCAGAGCGTCCAGCAGTACTACGTTCACCGAGTCAGCCGTCTGCGTGACGGGGAAATTGGTGTAGACATGGGGCGGCATTGGCGGCAGCTTGATTTCAGTAGGAGCTGCGCCATGGTGTTCCTCAAAAGTGGATATTGTTTGCGGCTTGCCATCTTCCAGAACTTCAAAATCTTTCTCATGCAAACCAGTGACCGCCTCGCCTTTGCCATTGGTCACGACAACATCCACCAGGACGCGTCGCACGGTGGTCTTGATCGTGGTAGCAGGTTTGTCTGGCGGGGGAGCCTGGCTCTGAGATTGGAACGAAGCCAGCGCAGGGAGCAGAAGGAAAGAGAGAATGCCACCGCGTAAACCCATACTCGACTTCCTCGAGTTGCTTGGAATATTAAGCTACCACAAGGGACGGTCCAAATCCGCCGTTATGCAAAAACGGATTGCGTGAACTACAGGTGTCGCAAAACCCACGTTCCTCGACCCTCCGGTGCTTTATTCGGTAATCAAAATCATCGGGCAACGGTCTACAATTCCATCCACGAAAAGGTAAAGGCCATCCAGCAAAAGTTCGCGGAACGCAACCGACGCCACTTTGACGACTCCCGCCAAATCATCTGCGCTGCGTAAGGCCGGGCTCTTCTATCTCGTCTTCGTCATGTTCTCCTACACCACGGGCGGGCCGTTCGGCCTCGAGGACATGGTCACAACCTCCGGCCCCGGCATGACGCTCATCTTCCTGCTGGTGCTGCCGTTTTTCTGGTGCATCCCCGTGTCTCTGGTCTCGGCCGAACTCACCACCGCGCTGCCCGTCGAGGGCGGCTTCTATCGCTGGACGCGCGCCGCCTTCGGCGACTTCTGGGGATTCCTCGCCGGCTGGTGGAACTGGTCGGCATCGTTTCTGCTGGGCGGCGCCTACGCCGTTCTGTTCGCGGATTATCTCGGTTACTACTTCCCCCACATGACGTGGTGGGAGCACTACCTGATTTCGCTGGCGCTGATCGCCGCGCTGACCTGGGTGAACGTGCGCGGCATCCAGATGGTCGGCCAGGTCGCGACCGCGCTCGAGATTTTTATTTTCATCCCCGTCATTCTGATGGTCGTCATCGGACTCGCGCACTGGCACCACAATCCGTTTACTCCGTGGGCGGTGCCGCATCAGGCCACGTTCAAAGTGTTCGGCGTGGGCCTGGCGCTCGGCTTGTGGCTTTACTCCGGCTACGAACAGCTCTCGACCGTAGCCGAAGAAGTGGAAGATCCGCAGCGCGCCTATCCGCGGGCGCTGGCGCTGGTCGTGCCGCTTTCGGTGGCCGCGTATTTTCTTCCCACGCTCGCCGGCCTCGCCTCCGCCGGCCACTGGCAAGACTGGCACACCGGATATTTCTCCACCGCCGCGTCGATCATCGGCGGCACATTTCGCGGCCACCTCTGGCTCGGCACCTGGATGACCCTCGCCGCCATGGTCGGCAACGTCGCGCTGCTCAACAGCACCGTCCTCACCACGACGCGCATGCCCTTCGCCATGGCCGAAGACGGATACCTTCCCGAAGCGCTCACCCGCAAACACTCGCGTTACGGCACGCCGTGGCTGGCGATCGTCGCCTCGGCCGTGATCTACGCACTGCTGGCCTGGCGCGATCTGGGAGAATTGATCTCGGTCTATATATGGCTGCGCTCGGCGACGACGGTGCTGACCGTGCTCTCGGGCTGGAAGCTTCGCCGCACCCAGCCCGACCTGAAACGCCCATTCAAAATTCCCGGCGGCCGCGCCGGGCTGCTCTACGTAGTTGCCGCCCCGGTCGTGATGGCAATCGTAGCCCTGCTCGGCGGCGACCGCTTCAGCACCATCGGCGGAGCCATCGCGATCGTGGTAGGGCCGGTGGTGTACGCGGTGGTCAAGACTTCCGCGGGCCGTTCGCTCGCGGAGTGACCCCGCCCAGCGATTCCTTTGCTCACTGGCGTCAGGGAACAGGCGTGGTCAGGCCAGCCATCGAACCGAATTCGCGGCCCTCTGGGGGCAAGTTAAATCGATTTAAACTCGCGAATTAAGTGGCTTGTTTTCATGGTTTTAGCGCCCAGTTTTTGCACAGCCAAGCCACGGATTAAGTGCACTGTTTGCAATCGTTTTCATCGATTTGCACCGCTCACGGTGCGAGCATGATCAGACCCGCGCAGTCGGTGCATCGCGGACGGTTTAGATATACAATCAATATGTATATCCAAGGAGAGAATATGCAGGTTTCGAAGTGGGGCAACAGTTTAGCGATACGCTTACCGGCCGCACTGGTGGAAGCTCTGAAATTGAAAGAGGGCGACGACATCGAGATTCGAGTTGCGGGCGACCGGGCGTTCGAGGCGAGCCGCGATCAGAGTCGTCAGCGTGCTCTGGAAAACCTGCGCAAGCTCCGGCGTCCGTTCCCCGCGGGATTTGTCTTCGATCGCGAGGAAGCGCATGAGCGTTAGTGATGAACGATGAACGCCAGGGCGTTTTTCGATACCCACGTTTTCGTGTACGCCTTAGTTCAGGATGATCCGCGTTCCGACGAGGCGGAGAAATTGATTGCGGCAGGCGGAAC
The DNA here is from genome assembly GCA_963739125.1 of uncultured Acidobacteriaceae bacterium. Taxonomy (GTDB): domain Bacteria; phylum Acidobacteriota; class Terriglobia; order Terriglobales; family Acidobacteriaceae; genus Sulfotelmatobacter. The sequence continues at coordinate 1,552,602 of CAVTZD010000001.1, forward strand.
GGTCAGCGTGCAGGTCTTAAATGAGTTCGCGGCGGTGGTCCGCAGAAAGACCAAAATGCCGTGGGACGAAGTCCGTTTCGCGATAGAAAACATCAAGGTCCTCTGCCCCAACCCCCTCCCCATCACGATGCATACTCACCAAGATGCATTGGCAATCGCAGAGAAATATGGCTTTAAAATTTACGATGCTCTCGTTGTCGCCTCCGCCATGCAGGCGAGGTGCAGCATCCTGTACTCGGAGGATATGCAAGACGGCCAGGTCATCGATGAGCGATTGACGATTCGAAATCCGTTCCGGTGATGGACTCGGACGGTGTAACCGACGGTCTTCAACTCGAATCTTCTTGATGCCAGAAAATCACAACTTGCGACCAACAGCGGGCTGGCCTGCGAGAAGAAACGTTTTCGGAAATCTGCCTTCGCCGCACAGCTTGAAAGAGCCGAAGTCCTTGTACCAAAGTCCTTCTGGCACATCGGGCTTCATTTCCATCCAGAATCGGAGTTGATTCAGATCCTGAAGACTGATGTTGCGGTCGTGCATGCGCTCGACCAGGTGGTCGCGAAGCGCTGCGGGGAGACGCGACCAGGTTTCGATCTGCGGCATTCAGTCTCCGAATTCCCGCCGGATTTACTCGCCGAAGATGAAGCGCCCCATTTCGTCACCCAGTTGCTTTACTTCTTCGGGGTCGGCCGCCGCGCGAAAACGTTCTGCCAGCGCGAAGAAGGCTTTTTCCTTTTCTCTCTGCGCTTCGAGGCCGTGTTCAACCAGTTCGACGAGCACGCGGTTGTCGCTGAGGCGTCGCTTCCTGGCAATGCGCTCGACCTGCTCCGCGAGCTTTGTGGGCAGGGTTACGCTTCTGCGAACTTGCTTGTTGGCTGCCATGGCACCATGATACACCACTCTGGTGCAACCTCGCGCACACGCACCAGCTTCGCCCGGGGCAGCTTCAGCTCACCCAATCCAGAAACTTGTACCAGGCTCCGGCGAACGGCAGGAACCACGGCCGGCCGTTGTACAAGCCGAGCGGCGCGCCGGGGAACGGGATGCCTACAAACGGATTCTCCGGCTTGTCATTCCCGGTGCGATCCCCCGCGCGATCCGAAGCCATCAGTTCGGCGATTTTCTGTCCCTGATAAGTGGCCATGGCGACGCCGTGCCCCGCATATCCCACGGCGTAATACATGCCGTCGAGCTGTCCGGCGTGCGGCATGATGTCGAAGGCAAAATCGAGCGTCCCTCCCCAGACGTAATCGATCCTGGCATCGCTCAGTTGCGGATACACGCTGATCATTCCGCGCCGCAAAATCTCGGCACTGCGCCGCACCGTCTGATCGTTTTCCGGGAAGAACGCCGCGCGGCCACCAAACAGCATGCGGCCGTCGGGCGTGAGCCGGTAATAGTAGAGATAATTTTTCGAATCGTAGATCATGCGGTTGCGCGGACTCAGTTCGCCTGCGAGTTTAGCGGGTAAAACCTCAGTCGTAATAATGAACGACCCGATCGGAATAATTTTCTTCTGCAGCGCGGGAGTGGCGCGCCCGGTGTAACCGCTCGTCCCCACAAAAACTTCGTGCGCCCAGAGAGGCCCGCGCGAAGTCGTCAGCTTCCATCCTGCTTCGCCCTGCCGCGAATCGCGCTCGATCGTCCGCACGCGCGTGCGTTCGAAAATCTCGGCTCCGGCTTTTGCGGCAGCGCGTGCCAGTCCGGCAACGTAGCGCGCCGGATTCAGCCCCGCGCTGACTTCATCCACCATGCCGCCGTAGTAAATGCTCGATCCAATCTCGGCACTCAGTTCGTGCCTCTGCACCACCCGCAGCGTGTGCCGAAACTCGCGCTCGATCACTTCCGCCTGTCGCGCATAGTCGTCAAAATGTTTCTGCTTGCACGCGACTTCCAGATGCCCGCAGCGAGCGAAGTCGCAGTCGATGGCTTCTTCGCGCACGATTCGCTCCACGCAATCAATGGTCTCGAGCGACGCGGCATACATGCGCTGCGTGCGCTCGCGTCCATACATCGAGATGAGTTGGTTGACGCCGAGCTTCATGCCGGTGAGAACCATGCCGCCGTTGCGTGAACTCGCGCCCCAGCCCACAGTTTCCGCTTCCAACACGGCAACTTTTGCCCCGCGCCTGGCCAGCGTCCGCGCCGCCGAGAGTCCCGTAAATCCCGCGCCAATTACGGCAACGTCGCAGGTTTCGGGCAGGGAGCGGGCGTCGGGTGACGGGATCGCAGTGGTGGTGAGCCAGTAATTTTGTTCGAGCATGAGCTGGAATTTCGAGAACGGCGATTATAAGCGGGATGAGACGTGGAGCGGCGGACGCATTCGTCTGCCGGAGCATGGTCTGGCAAATGCGAATCGTCGAGGCTTGCGCGCGAGAAATTTGCCGAGGCGCTCCCCGGACGAATGCGTCCGGGGCTACGTGAGTTGACTATCGCTACAGCACTGCGGTTTCGTGGATCATTCTTCCTTCATCAAACCGCTGTAGATTCAGTAGAGAGGCGTCGATCAGATCTGTTTTGCCCGTCAGAATCAAGTCGCTCAGAATCTTTCCCGTTGCCGGCGCGTGCATTACGCCGTGGCCGCTGAAGCCGTTGGCCAGAAAAAATCCCGGCACACCCGGCGCCTCGCCCAGTATCGGATGGTGGTCGGGCGTCATCTCATACAGCCCGGCCCACGCCCGTTTCGGATTCACGGGCAGATCGGCGAAGCAGGGCACGCGGTCGGCGGCGCGGGTCAGAATTTTCTCCACGAACGCCGGATCGAAATCGGTTTTGAATCCCGGCGTTTCTTCCGGATCGTTCCAGGCCAGCAAAAACCCGCGCGCTTCCGGACGAAAGTGAAATCCGTTCGACATGTCGATGATCATCGGAGCGGTGTGAGGAAACTGATCGAACGGTTCGCTGGGCACCAGCATGCGTCGCAGCGGCTCGACCGGCAAATCGATTTCCACGAACTTCGCCACGCTCGCCGCCCAGGCTCCCGCGCAATTCACCGCCTTGCGGGTTGCAATCGAACTGTTATTCGTCTCGACCGCTGCCACGCCGCGCCCGTCGCGGGGAATCCCGGTCACGACCGTATTCTTCCGCAGCGTGGCGCCGTGCTCCGCCGCCGCGGCCATGAAGCCGTTCATGGCGCTGTAAGGATCGACAAAGCCGTCGGTCGGGCAGAAACTGCCCCCCAGAATGTCATCGCCGCGCAGCTGCGGAAACATCGCGCGAATTTCCGCGCCCGCAACCAGCCGCACATTCTTCAATCCCATGGCGACTTGTTTTTCGTAGTTCGCGCGCAGGTAGGCCAGATGGTTTTCGCCGGTCGCACAGAAAAGATATCCCTGCGGACGGTAGTCGCACGGGTAGCCCAGCCGTTCGTCGAAGCTGGCGTAGAACGGAATCGAGTACAGCGACATCTGAATGTTGACTGGAGTCGAGAACTGCGCGCGCACTCCGCCCATACTCTTGCCGGTCGATCCCTTGCCCTGGGCCGATTCGCGCTCGAGCACGACCACGTTGCGGCATCCCGCGGCGGTCAGGTGATAGGCAATGCTCGACCCGACAATCCCTCCACCGATAATGACCACATCCGCCGTTTGCATGAAATGTCTCGACTGGTTTGCAAGAGGCAAAGAGGGGCACCGTGGAAGAGCGGCGCTTCAGCGCCGCGTCAGCAGTCCAGAAATGACAAGCGTCAGCCCCGCAGCCGCCCGCGACCGAGCATTCTAGCGCGGCGATGCTCTGATCGTACATGTACTTTCGTGGACGCTCGCCGTAACCGTCCGCGGAATCTGTTCCACCTCGGTAATCTTGCTGCTGTTACCCGATCCCCATAGTCTTGACACACATGGCTCTGCGCTGCCTGTTGTTCTCGTCCGATGAGGGAACGGCTGCGCCCATCCGCGAGGTGCTCGCGGGTCTGGGCGTTGAAGGAGAACACTTTTCCGAGGCCGTGCTGGCGGTCGAGAAGATCAGCAGCCAGCCTTTTCAGATCGTCATCATCGATTGGGACATGCAGCCCGAAGCCGGCCTTCTTCTGAGCGCGGCTCGCGAGCGCAAGGCCAGCGAGCGCCCACTGACGCTGGCCATCGTGAGTGACGACGCCAGCGTTCCGAAAGCTCTGCAGGCCGGCGCGAATTCGATTCTGCGCAAGCCCATCGCGGTCAATCAGGCTAAAGACACACTGCAAACGGCGCGCGATCTTCTGCGCGCGCGGCAGGAGGCAGTCGCGAACGGGGCCCACGCTGCTGCTGCCGCTGCGGCGGCAGCGAGCGCCACTGTGGCCCACGCACCGCAGGCAAGCGACAGCCAGCTGCGCGCAGGGGATTTCCTGCAGTCGACCGGTCCGGCTCCGAGCGCGCATTTCGACACCGAGTCCGAGATGCAGAAGTCGATGGAGCGGTCGGCGGCCTCGGCCATCGATCCGCTGAAAGAATTGGAGCCGATGGCGGCTGCGATGCAGAGGGAGTTGCCTCCGTCTCCGCCGCCTCCGCTTTCCGACGACGAACCGCGCGGCCTGGCATGGTATATGAACCGCCGCGCGGGAGCGCCGCCGGCAGCGCCACAAATGTCAGCCGCGCCCGCTCCCGCGCCGGTGCCGCCGCACACCCCGGCGCAAGAAAGGCCCGAACTTCTGGGCTTCGACCAGGATCCTTCGTATTCCGAACCGGCCCCGAGTACGACGGCCGTCGCGCCGCCGCGTTCGAACTCGGCGCCAGGCGCCGGCTTCGCAGGTCACGCTGGGCAGAGCGATCACATAGAAGATCCGCAAAACGAGCAGAAGCGTGAAGCGCAGCTTTTCGCTTACATTGCCGGCGAGAATCAGCCGGAGGAGAAAGCGGCAGCACGTCCACGGCTGCGTCTGGGCCGGGGAGCGATCGGCTGGGCGCTCACGCTGGCCGCCTGTGCTGTGGTCACCGCGCCGCAAGCTCCCTGGCATCCGCAGGTGCGGGCCGCATGGGGACGCGGGCAGCGCGTCGTGCACTCCTGGCTGAATCCGCAGCTTGTCACGGTTCCGCAAGCGCCCGTGTCGCACGAAGATTTCGGACGCGCCGGCGATGAGTACAAATTACCGGTAGCCGAACCCATCCCGGATGCGACTACCGATCCGTCGCAAATTCGCGTTACCCCGGTGATCGATCCCACCGCAAAAAAACCGAACGACGCGACGAGTGCGCAACAACCCGCCCAGCCCGACGGCACGGCGGCCACCCCCATCGACCCGTCGCAATCGTCTCCTGCGCAGGCGCCGGCAAATCCAGCGCCGGGAAATCCTGCTCCAGGAAGCTCGCCCGCCCAGGCGCTGCCAGCTGCGGCTCCAACGGGAACAGGCTCGACCGGGACCGCGCCGGGTGCGGCCATCCCGAATGTTGCATCGCCGGCTCCAACCGCAACTCCAACCACGGCACCGCCTGCTTCCACAGCAAGCGTGCCAGCCGTCGCGCCGCCGCCTGCGACTGCCACGGTGAGCTATACACCGGTCGCGCCAGCTGCTACGCCCTCGAACGGCATCCCTGCCAGTTTGCGATCGCAAATGGCTTCTTCCACTCCTGACGCGAGCGGCAACAAACCGCCCGACTCCGCCATGAGTTCGATTGAGCCTGTGGTGATTCCAGAATCTACCGAGCGCGCCCTGCTGACCGACCAGCCGCCGATCGGCTATCCGGCCAACGCCCGGGGCCAACAAGGGACAGTCACGCTGCAAGTTCTGGTGGGCCGCGACGGCTCCGTGCAGGACGCAAAATTTCTGCAGGGATCGCTGGCCTTCGCCTATGCCGCCATCGACGGCGTAAAGCTCTGGAAATTCAAGCCCTACATCATGAACAGCCGCCCCGTGTCAGTCCAGGTCCCGATCACGATCAGCTTCAAGCCCGGGCAATAGCCACAGCCAGGGTGCCCCATCCTTGTCGCGTCTTGTGCGACAGGGTGGGGATTTTGACCCCGCCCCCGGAGCGATTACGTTACTTCCGGGGCACAAATCAAGGCAGCCAGGGGATGGCAACTCGCATCTATCACGTTATAATGGGAGTCAGTTCCTCGGGGAAGCATCTCCTTCCAGAAGACGGTCAAATTTGATGTCCATGAAAACCAAGGCAGCGATTCTTGTCACCTCTTTCGCGGTACTGCTGTTCGTCGTCGTGGGTTCGCTCGGCGGCGTGCATGCCTCGTCCAATGACGGGGCTTACCGCCAGTTGCAGGTTTATAGCGAAGTGCTCTCGCGGGTGCAGAGCGAGTACGTGGAAGAGCCCAATATTCCCAAGGTCACGGACGGCGCGCTGCATGGACTGGTCGAGTCGCTCGATCCCAATTCCAGCTACATGACCGCCGACGCCTATAAGGCGTTCAAGGCTCACAAGTCCGACGGCAAGGCCGGAATCGGCGCGGTCATCTCCAAGCGCTACGGCTACGCCGACGTGGTGGCGGTGCTGCCCGATTCGCCCGCCGAAAAAGCCGGCATCGAGCCCACCGACATTTTCGAGTCGATCGAAGGCAAAAGCACGCGCGACATGTCGCTGCCTGAGATTCAGAACCTGCTGACGGGAACTTCCGGCTCGACCCTGAACGTTTCGGTCGTGCGCGCCCGCCGCGCCGAACCGCAGAAGGTTGCTATCACGCGCGACGTGGTCACCATTCCCTCGCCGACCGATAAGATGATGGATGATGGCATCGGCTACATCAAGGCCGAGGCGCTGACCAAGGGCAAAGCCCAGGAAATCGCGGCGAAGGTCAGGTCGCTCGAGAAGTCGGGAGCGAAAAAAATCCTGCTCGATCTGCGCAATTGCGCCGAGGGTGATGAAACCGAAGGCATCGCGGTTGCCAACCTGTTTCTCAATCACGGCACCATCACGTATCTGCAGGGCCAGAAATTTCCTCGCGAAGCTTTCAACGCCGAGCCGTCTAAGGCCATCACCACGCTGCCGGTCGCGGTTCTCGTGAACCGAGGCACAGCCGGCGCAGCTGAAATCGTAGCGGCTGCGATTCTCGAAAACGCGCGCGGTGACGTTGTGGGTGACAAGACCTTCGGCGACGGTTCCGTGCAGAAAACTATCGACCTGCCCGACGGCGGCGCGCTGATTCTTTCGGTCGCGAAATATTATTCGCCCAGCGGCAAAGCCATTCAGGATGACGCCATCACTCCCAACGTGCTGGTTGCCGATGCCGACGACAGCTTCGTCCCCGACGATGAGGATGAGGCACCGTCTCCCGATCAGGACGCCCAGCCCAAGAAACCGGTTGACGATCAGCTGAACAAAGCCATCGAGGTCCTCAAGAGCCGCAGCAGCTAGGCTGTTCTGGAGCCGAAGCTTGGCGGGAGGAAAGCAGATTCCTCCTGTCTCGCTGCGCTCGTGCGTCGGAATGACAAATGATTTTTTTGTTGTGCCCGCCCGTCGGAATGACAGGACGATTTAGTGTTGCGCTCGCGCGTCGGAATGACAGAATGGATTATTGCTGCGGCCGCGCGTCGGAATGACAGAATGGATTATTGCTGCGGCCGCGCGTCGGAATGACAGAACAGCTCTTTGTTGCGCTCTTGACTGTACGTATACGACGCGTGCGCGCCGGGATGATAAGCGCGCGATAGTCCGGCTGAGATCAACGACAAGCTCGTCATTGTTCCCGCTGCGCCAGAGCCATCCCGCCGAAGTGCTATCCTGACCTCGATCACGCATGAAGTCGATCTACGAGAATCTTCCCGAGGTCGAAATCGCCGGGCGCAGGCTCGTGGGCCGGGTGCTGTTCGGACTTCTGGTTCTGGTCTCGGCTCTGGTCGGCGCAACCGCCGGGCTGCTGCTGGTTTACACCACCGATCTTCCTCAGGTCGACGCTCTCGAAAATTACCGTCCCAGTTCGATCACCGAAGTTTATGACGATCACGACCGCGTCATCGGCTCGTTCGCGCTGCAGCGCCGCGTGGTCGCGACCTACGAAGATTTTCCTCCCGTGCTGCGCGATGCCCTGGTCTCCATTGAAGACAAAGACTTCTACCGGCACTCTGGCGTGAATTTCTGGCGCATCATCGGCGCGGCTTATCGCGATATCGAATCCGGCGGCAAGGTGCAGGGCGCATCGACCCTGACCATGCAGTTGGCGCGCAATCTGTTTCTTTCCCCCGATCGCCGCTGGCAACGCAAGGTGCAGGAGACCATGCTCGCCATCCAGATCGAGCGCCGCTTCACCAAGCCGCAGATTTTCACCCTCTACGCCAACCAGATTTTTCTCGGCCACGGCGTCTACGGATTCGAAGCGGCGTCGGAATTTTATTTCAGCAAGCCGGCCCGGCAGCTCACGCTCGACGAAGCCGCGCTGCTTGCGGGATTGCCCAAGAGCGCCGTCGTCTACTCTCCAATCAACCATCCGGAGCGCGCACTCAGACGCCGCAACCTCGTCATCGACGCCATGCTCGAAGATGGCAAGATCACCGCGGCGCAGGCCGACGCGGCGCGCGAGGCGCCGATTGTGCTGCACCTGGCGCACGACCCGAATTCGCTGGCCCCTCATTTCGTGGATGAAATTCGCCGCTATCTTGAAAACAAGTACGGCACTGATCAGGTGCACGAAGGCGGCCTGAAAGTGTACACATCGCTCGACGTCGATTTGCAGAAGGCGGCCAATCAGGCGGTGCTCGACGGTCTCGCGGCCTACGAGCGCCGGCACGGATGGAAGGGTCATCTGGAAAACGTGGTCGCCGAAGGAGCCGTGCTCGACAAGTATTCGCATCCCGACTGGGACGATGAACCCGAAGTCGGCGGATACATTCATGCGCTCGTGACCGCCGCCGGCCCCGGAATCGCAACTTTGAAATTCGGACGCTACACTGCGGCACTTGGTCAGGCCGAGGCCGCCTGGACGCAGCACAAGCTCTCTGACATTCTGCAGCCGGGCGACATCTGCTATGTCAAGATTTTGTCACTAGGCGCAAACGGCGCGGCCCACGTGAGCCTCGAGCAGGATTCCGGAGCCGAGGGCGCGCTGGTCGCCATCGACAACACTACCGGCGGCATCAAGGCAATGGTCGGCGGACGCGACTTCAACGAATCCAAGTTCAACCGCGCCACGCAGGCGCTGCGCCAGGTCGGTTCGTCGTTCAAGCCCTACGTCTACACCACTGCAATCGACGAAGGCGCCAGTCCTGACGACACGATTCTCGACGAGCCGGTGAGTTTCGAAACGCCCTCAGGTCCGTACACGCCGCACAACTACGACGAGAAATTTGAAGGCATCATCACGCTGCGCCGCGCGCTGGCGCAGTCGCGCAATATTCCTGCGCTCAAGCTGGCCGACAAAGTCGGCATCAAAGACGTCATCGAATACGCCCAGCGCTTCGGCATCACCTCGAAGCTGCCTCCCTATCTTCCGGTGGCGCTGGGCGCGGCGGAAATTACGCCGATCGAGCAGACCTCCGCCTACAGCGTCTTTCCCAACGATGGCGTGCGCGTGACCCCGCGCTACATCACGCGCGTGACCGACTACGAAGGGCGCGTGCTGGAAGAAGATTTTCCCGAAGTGAAAGACGTGATCAGCGAGCGCACCGCGCGCATCATGACTTCCATGCTGCGCGACGTTGTGCTGCACGGCACCGGCATCGCGGCCGCCAGGCTGCCGTTTCCGGTCGCGGGCAAGACGGGCACCACCAACGATTTCACCGACGCCTGGTTTGTGGGATTTTCTCCCACCATGACCTGCGGGGTGTGGGTGGGCTATGATGAAAAAAAATCTCTCGGCGCGAAAGAAACCGGAGCCCACGCCGCCCTTCCGATCTGGATGAACTTTATGACCGCAGCCATGGCCGGCAAAGATGTCGGCGACTTCCAGCCCCCGCCGGTCACGCCGCATGTGGCGCAAAAACTCGACACGCCAGACAATGCCCCGGCATCAGAAGAAGCACACTAGCGAACATGCATTCGTAGAGACGTAGCTTGCTACGTCTCTTATATCCACGTTCAGGATTGCCTGCGGAGGCAAGACGTTGCAAGCAACGTCTCTACGAGGAGGAATGATGAAGGGGATTTTCTTTGCGGTGATCCTTCCGCTATTCGTGATCGGCCTTGTCCGACAACAGACGTCGCAGAAAAACGCGGAAGAGAGCCCGGCCGCGATCGAGCAGGTCCTCCGCACCCAGCAGGAAGCGTGGAACCGTCACGACCTCGACGCTTTCATGGCCGGATACTGGAATTCTCCGGACCTGACTTTCTTTTCCGGCGCCAACGAAAAATCCGGATGGCAGGCCACGCTCGATCGCTACCGCGCCACCTACGACAGCCCCGGCCACGAGATGGGCCATCTGGAATTTTCCGCTTTGCGCATCGAGACGCTGGGTCCCGACGCCGCCTTCGTCCGCGGAGCCTGGCATCTCACCATGCCAGACGGCAAGACTCCGCACGGACTGTTCACGCTGGTGTTCCGCAAATTCTCCGACGGATGGAAGATCATCCACGATCACACATCCGTCGCGGAGTGAATGGCTCAGGGTTTTTTGCACAGCCACAGAGATAAGGGAGTTCCCGAATCACTTCTTCACCCTGACCTGTACTCGCGTTCCTTCCGGCAGGGTTCCGTCCACCAAATGGATCGCCCCGTTGCGGACAACGCCCTCAAATTCCCGCGGCGGCTGGCTCGAAACCCGCGCGGGCGGGTCGCCCGCGACCACACGTGGGCTGCCTCTCCCCATGCCTTTGTCCATGGCCTCGTTGGCCAGCCGGTCCGCCTCCCGGTTGTGTTCGCGCAGCGCGTGCCCGATCGAGAACCACTCCAACTGCGCGATCAATTCCTTGGCGCGCCCGTGTAAGTCCTGCAGCGCCGCATTCTTCACCTTGTAGACGCCCTTGATCTGCCGTACCAGCAACTCCGAGTCGCTGATCACCTTCAGCGCCTTCGGCCCATGCTTCGTCGCGTATTCGAGCGCCGCGATCAGGCCCTGATATTCCGCAAAATTGTTAGTCTGGTGCCCAAGATATTCGCTGAGCGCGGCGACCGTGCCTCCCGCCTCGTCTTGAATCACAACGCCGTAACCAGCCGGCCCGGGATTCCCTCGCGCCCCGCCATCACTGTGGGCAACAAGATAACGAGCAGGAGGATTCTCGCGCGATTCAAACAGCGGGCGGCTTCCAGCGCTGCGGCCAGTGGGCATGATTCGAGTTTACAACGCCGACCCTGATCTTCCCGACCCGGGCTCAAAAGACAAACTTCAACGCGATCTGCACCTGCCGCGGCGCATACGCCGCATTGGGCTTCATGAAATTATTGGGCAGCGTGTAATACCCCGGATAGGGAGCGATGTTCGCGGTCGTCGAACTCTGCACGAACGTGCTCGCATTCGCCACCAGACCGTTGGAAGTAATCGCAACCCGCTGGTTGTCGCGATTCAGCAGATTGAACGACTCCGCCACCAGATTTACTTTCCAGCGCTCGCGCAAGTGGATGGTCCGCGTGACGCGCACATCGGTCGTGCCGTAATCGGGCCCGGTGAAGGCGTTGCGGCTGTAGCCCGGCAGCCGGTCATTCAAATCGTTGCCATCCTGATTGGGATCGCCCGAAATCGTCGCATTCACCGGACGCCCGGTGCCGAAATTCACGATGCTCGAAAACCTCCAGTCGTCGAATACGTGCCCCAGAAATTCGTGCCCGCGATGAAACGGCCGCGGGTCGGCGGAAAATGCCGCCATCAGCCGGTGACGCTGGTCGGTCACACTCGGCCCGCGCTCCGCGTTCGGATCGTACGAATTCTGCACCGTGGCCGGTTGTCCCGCCACCAGCGCGTCCTGCCCGTCGTCAACCGCGTTGGCGTAAGTGTAGGAGAGTCGCAGGTACATTCCCCGCGTCACGCGCCGGTTGATCGAGAGCGTGGCGCCGTTGTAATTGCTCGCGGCCTCGCTCTGAAATAAGTCGATCGCGCCCAGGCTCGCGATCGGCCGCCCCAGCGGGTTGATGCACGGCGGGAACGGGCAAGTCAGCGACCGTGTAAATTGCCATGACGCGAACGACTCGACCGTGTAATACCCGCCCTGAAAGATCGACCCCGTCGAATCGAAAATCGGGTAAGTCAGCGCCGTCGGCGGCGGCAAATTTACGTCGAGCGCGCGAATCAGGTGTTGACCGCGAACGTTCAGCAGAGACAGAGTCACCGTCGTGTGCCCCGCCACTTCCTTCTCAAACGTCACGCTGGCCTGCTGCACCCGTGGAGTCACATAATTGGTCGCGAACGCCGAGACTTCGTGGCTCACTCCCTCGGTGAATCCGGCCGGCAGCGCGCAGTTCAACGCGGTGGGCGGGCACACCACCAGCGGGTTCGGGTAACTGGGAAAAGCCAGGTGACCGTAATAATCCGTATTGTTCAGGAAAACTTGCGAATCGGTGACGCCGTTGTCGGTCGCGATCGCCGAGTTATAAATTTGCGGAATACGCACGAAGAAGATTCCATATCCCGCCCGCACCACCAGCGGATGCGCCTTGCCGAACGAATACGCCAGCCCCGCCCGCGGCGCGAAATTGTAAGGCTTGAAGGGAACCTTCCCCGCCGGCGAAAACAGCGGATTGGCAACCAGTCCAGCCCTGGTGAACGTCTGCAAGTCCCACCGCGCGCCCAGGTTCACCGCCAGGTGGTCGCTGACCCGCATCGTATCCTGCGCGAAGGCCGCGTATTCGTTCGTATTCGGATGCGACGCCGCGCTGCCGAAATTCTGCAGATAATAATGCGGCACTTCGTGCGCGTAAGCCCGCAGCGGCGTCAACTCCAGCCCCGCCTCCATCGGCTCATACGTCAGCGGATCGACCTTGATCGGATAAAAAAGAAACTCCCCGCTCTGCTGGCTGGGAAAGAAATCGTAAATCCGCGTCAGAAGCGCGTCGCCGCCGAACTTCCACGAATTCCGGCGCCCATCGAAGCTCAGAGTCTCGGACACGTGCACGCGATTCTGCCGCGTCTGCCGCGGCAGCAGGTCCGACCGCCCAATGCCATCCATGACCGTCGGAATCTCCACCAGCGCGGCGTTGGTGTTGCTGAAAGACCGCTGCACGTCGCGCGAAAACTGCGCCCGCAGCAGGCTGATCCACCGCTGCGACAGTCCCGATGTCAGCGAGATTGCGCCCGTCTCAGTCGCGACCGTTTCCTGCCCGTTGTCGCTGATCGAGTCATAGGTCACCGGGCTTGCCGGATCAATGAAGACATTATTCGCTCCCCAATAGCGCGTCGTATTGACGCGCAGAGCCAGCTGCTGGCGGGGTGTGAGACTGATGTCGAGCTTCCCGTACGCCGAATTCCCCAGCTGCCCCGCCGGATACTCCCCCGCCAGCGAAGTCAGTTGCGCCGCCGCCGCAAACACCAGCACCTCATCGGTCGAATCGTAATCTCCCGGTGAATACGGCCCCGTGCTGGCCTGCGGCACCACCTGCGCGCTGCCATCCAGAAACTCCACCACGTTCGGCGAATGAAAAATGTGCTGATCGAATCCCGCAAAGAAGAATGCCTTGTTTCTCTTCAGCGGACCGCCGATCGTGCCTCCACCCTGCTGCTGCCGGTTGTGCGGCTTGAACGCCAGAAACGGATCGGTGGCCCCAAACGAACTGTCGCGCAGATAATAAAACGCACTCCCGTGCGTATGGTTCGAGCCTGACTTGGTCACCACATTCACTACCGCGCCGCCCGAGCGGCCCAGCTCTGCGCCGTACGAATTCGACGACACGCGGAACTCCTCGACCACCTCGGTTGAAAACAGAAACGGAGCCCGGTACCGCCCCAGCGCCTGCGCGAAGAATCCGTTGTTGTAGTCGCCTCCATCGACCAGAAAACTGTTCTGGAACCCGCGAATTCCGCCAAACGACAGATCCCCGTTGGTCGAAGACGTCAGGCTCCTGGGATCCTGCGTCACTCCCGGCGAGAGCAGCATCAGGTCCGAAAATCTCCGCCCGTTCAGCGGCAGGTCCGAAAGCGCCCGCTCATCCAGCAGCGTTGAGACCGCGCTGCTTTGCGTTTCAACCAGCGCCGGCGCTCCCGAAACCGTGACTTTTTCTTGCGCGCCCGCAACTGTGAGCCGGAACTCCACCGCCGCCACTCCGCCTACATCCACATGCAGTTGCGGCGTCACCTCCGGAGACATGCCCTCCGCGACCACCCGCGCCGAGTAGTCGCCGACCGGCAGCAAGTCCACGGTGAAGAGTCCTTCCTTATCGCTGGTCGCGCTGTAGCGCGCGCCGGTCGCGCTGTTCACCACCGCAACCGACGCCCCCGCAATGCGGCTGCCCGTCGCATCCACCACGGTTCCGTGAATCGCTCCCGTAGCGGCTCCCTGCGCCCATGCGAGAACGGGCGCTACGCCCGCGCAACCAGCCAGAAGAATGAAGACAAAGAAATAGCGCGTCGATGGCATGAGCTCGCCCCTGCGTCAAAATGATTTCTCGGAGGGTCAGCCCGACGCGCGTGAACCGGACGCGAGACGGTCATTCGGGAACCGAGCTTGGTATAGCACGAGCAGGATGTGAGGATCAGTGACAGCAGCGAATCTTTTTTAGGACCGTTCCCAGACCGGGAACAACCACGCTCCGCGGCTCTTTCGCAATCGTGATATGTTGAATATCCTTATCACCATTCACCCGTCATAGAACTCGATCGATGATCCGTTCTTATCAAGGCATCCGCCCCACCATCCCGGCCACCTGCTTCGTCGACGAATCCGCCCAGATCATCGGCGACGTCATCCTCGGCGAGCACGCCTCCATCTGGATGAACGCCGTCCTTCGCGGCGATGTCCACCAGATCCGCGTCGGCGCCAACTCGAATGTGCAAGACAACAGCGTCCTCCACGGCATGAAAAATCAATACGGCGTCTATCTCGGCGACTTTGTCACCGTCGGTCACTCGGTCACGCTCCACGGATGCACCATCGAAGACCGCTGCCTGATCGGCATGGGGTCGATCATCCTGAACGGTGCGAAGATCGGCGCGGGATCGATCATCGCCGCCGGCACCCTGATCCCCGAAAAGACGGAAGTCGAGCCCGGCTCCCTCTGGATGGGCTCTCCCGGCAAATTCCGCCGCAAGCTGGACCCCGCCGACCAGGAAACGATCCTGCGCTACGCCAACAACTATCTGGGATACAAAGCTGAATATCTGCGAGAAAGATGAGTCACGAGCAGTGAGTCACGAACACCGAGTGCACACCGCGGGAGTCAGCAAAGCCCTGTCATCCTGAGCGAAGCGAAGGGCCTGCCCTGAGCCTGTCGAAGGGACCTCTGCACTTTGGCCACCTGCGCTTGCCGATCTTCGTCGAGCAATCTTCGGGCCTTCCCTCCGATGAGTCTGTACGGTCCCGCGCCTACTTGTGGGCCGGCACCCAATAGACTTCTTCCTTGATCGCTCCTTTGTCGGTGAATCCGCGGCGTTTCAGGATCGCCTTGCTGTGCTCGATCATTTCAGGATGTCCGCACAGGTAGACCAGCGTGTTACCCGGATCGAGTTCCCAATGGTCGGCATATTTGCGCAGAATGTCATCCGCGCGCCCGATTTCACCGGACCAGTCTTCGTGATCCCAGGGCCGGCTGACGGTCGGAACATACTTGAACCAGGGCAATTCCTTGTCGAACTGGTTTAGCTCGTCGAGGTAGCCGAACTCCCACGGGCGGCTCGCGCCATTCAACAGGAAAAGCTTGTGCGCGCCGTCAAATCTTCCTTCCTTCCAGTCCCGATGGAGGGTGCGCACGTAGCTCACAAACGGGGCCACGCCGGTCACAGTCGAGATCAGCAGGTGATTGGTTTTTCCGCCCGTGGTATCGAGCGAAAATCGTCCCTTGGGCACTTTACGCATGAGCAGCGGATCGCCGGGCTGCAACTTGTGCAGCAACGGCGTCAGCGCACCCTCGGGCACGAGTTCGAAAAAGAATTCCAGTTCTTCTTCCCACGGTGCTGACACGATCGAATAAGGACGCTCGACGCGCTTCCCGCCGGCCTCGAGTTCGACTCCCAGCGTCGCATATTGCCCGGGGACAAACGGGAACTCGCCACCGCTGCGGATACGGACCATCCACAGGTCAGGTGCGAAATCGACCCGCCGGGTGATATGCGCGTGATAAAACTTCTCGTCCGGAGTCGTCATGCTCGCCTGGCCCATTCTTAGCTTGCCCTCGTTCCTCTGAAATTCCGTCGGTCAAAAACTTGCGTTTAAAAGTCCGAAGCGTCCAGCAAACTGGACGCCCCGGCGCGATTCAGCGAAATTAATCTAAATTTCATCGTACGCCGGACCTGGCCCTTACTGCCGGGCCTCCAACCGAACGGTCGTACGGTTACCTGAGTTGCGATATCCTAGCCGGAATGGGCCGTTTTGTGAAGGCCTTTTCTAGTTGTTCCTGGTCAACCCGGTGGCCAAGTCGAATCCATTTACCGCGACGGTGCGAAAACTCGAGAAGTTCTACGGCCGGCCCGTGCCGCCGAAGAACACTGATCCGTTGGAATTGATCCTGATCGAAAATGCCGCCTATCTCGCCCCTGACGAAAAGCGCGCCACCGCATTCGCCGCGTTGAAAAAGAAAATCGGCACACGCCCTGACCAGATCCTCAAGGCATCGCAGAAACAGCTCGAAGAAATTACGCGCATGGGCGGAATGGCTCCCGAACTCCGCGCCCAGCGGCTTCGGCAAATCGCAGAACTGGTGCATTACATTTTCAACGACAACCTTGAGGCAGAACTCAGGAAGCCGCTGCGGCAGGCCATGAAGTCCCTGAAGCGCTTCCCGACCATCGGCGATCCAGGTGCCGAAAGAATCCTGATGCTCACCCGCAGCTATCCCGTGCTGGCACTGGAGTCGAACGGGCTGCGCGTGCTGGTGCGGCTGGGTTTCGCGGAAGAAAAAAAGAATTATGCGGCTACGTATCGGGGCGTGCAGCAGGCACTTATCGGGCAGTTGCCTTCCAGTTACGACGCCCTGATCGCCGCCCATCAGCTCCTCCGTCAGCATGGCCAGGAACTGTGCAAGCGCAACCGTCCCCTGTGCGAGAGCTGCCCGCTGGCCCCAGAGTGCCGCTATTTCCAGGGACCAGTCAGCCGTCCAGGCGCGAAACTAATCACTCACTAATCGTCGGCTTCGCTCCTCGGAGTGCATCCGGCACCGAATCCGTAGGCTTCGGACCGAAGTAACTTTACCCAATTTCGATGGTCAACCTAGACTCTTTAATTATATGGAAGTGTCTCAGCCATCGTTCCCGGCACAACCCGCGGAGCCGGAAGCCCCACCCACGGCCGATCCGCGCCTGCAGCCGACGCCGGACTACGGCAGTCTCGGTCCGGGATCTGACTTTCACTCGGCGGGTACGGACAACGGCCCGGTGACGAGGCTGCCCGCCTCCAGGCCCGTGCGCCCTGGGCCAATTCTTGCGGTTGCAATCGGAGTGCTGTTTGGCGTCCTGGGTGTAAATGTCGACAAGGCCAACGCCGCTTGGTCGCGTCTCGCCAATCTTGTCGGCTCGCGCGCAAGTGCAGATTCGCAGACGCCAGCTTCGGTGCAGGACCTTCGTCAGTTGGATCATCTGCCGCCGCAGAAACAGGCTGAAGCGCTGCTCGAACTGGCGGTGGGGAGTTCCGACGGCGCGGTCGATCAGATTTCGTCGCGCGTCGATCGCTGGCAGGGCAACCTGCAATGGAATTCGCAGATCGCCACGCTCACCACGGTCGCGCTGAATTCCAGCGACATGCGCGTGCGCGAATCCGGCATTGAGGTTGAACTGGCCGCTTACGGCTTGGGCAAGAACTCCGCCAGTCTCGACTACTTAATGCGGACGGTTAAATCCACCGACCACGCGCAGAAAATCTGGGCGCTGTGGGCGCTGGGACTGATGGGTAATCGCGGCGTCGGGACCGGCCGAGTAGTGAAGGTGCTCACCGCTCATCTGAAAGATGCCGACCAGGATTCGCGCCAGTGGGCCGTGCAGGGACTTTCGCTGGTGGGCACGCCGGAGGCGATTCCGCTGCTGCTCGGCGCGATGCACGATGATCCTGCGCCCACGGTTCGCGAGGCCGCCGCCTGCGGCATAGCTTCGTCGGGCATGTTCACCTCCGAACATCGCTTCGCCGCGGTGCCGCAATTATTGAGCGACACTGACGATCCGGCGCTCGACGCCCAGACCCATGCCTGGGCATTCCAGGCACTCGCCGAGATTACGCATCAACGCCTTCCCAACAACTCCGCAGCGTGGCGCGAGTGGTACGAAAATAGAAACTGATCCTGGGCGCATCGATCGGCCGACCGGGACGATTCCCACGGCTCTTCCCGGACGAATGCGTCCGGGGCTCCATGAAAGCGGTGCCGGGTGCCCCACGTCTCGCCGTCTTTGCGAGACCCTTCGACAGGCTCAGGGCAGGCCGTGGGACGTCCCCGCCCGACGCCGGTTCTCAACCCCTCCCGAACTCTACGAAAGGGGATGAGTCTTCGCGCGCCGCCGTCCCTCACCTCGTGGCAAGAACGAAAGTGTGCGTCCCCCTTGCGGCCAAAATTCACACTCCATGCGTCTAATAAATTGGTAGCATCGGGGAGATATAGTTCGGTCAGGCCTCGCGCCGTATGGGAACTGAAGGCGCGGAAGGGCGACCGAACCTAACCCTGCTCTTCAGCACTGGGAAAGAAGATTGAGAATCGGAACGAGTCCCTGAGAGTTCGCTCTGAGAGGCAGTCCAAGGGGACGACAGAAGCCTGAAACCCGCGCGCCACGCATGAACTCAGCCATACCCATCTCCGCCGTGCAGCGTGTCGTCAACGACCTGCTGGCGGAGCTTCATGCCAAAAGCGGCTGCGAGAAAATCGGGCTCACGCGCGACTCCTTCACCGTCATTCTCTGCGAGGTCGGCGCGAAACACGCGTCTGGCGCGGCTTCCGACGCCGAGATTCGCACCTTCTTTCTAAGTCTCCGCATCGATGAACTTGCGCTCGCCCGCGCCTGCGCCGCCGGCAGCAACTCCGCCTGGGAAATTTTTCTCACGCGCTATCGCGAAAAGCTTTACCTGTCTGCGCTCCGCATTGCCCGTGAAGATTCCGCCGCGCGCGATCTGGCTGACACACTGTACGCCGATCTTTACGGCACCAGCACGCGCGAGGGCCAGCGCGTTTCAAAGCTCGCGTCCTACACCGGCCGTGGATCGCTCGAAGGCTGGCTGCGCACCGTCCTGGCGCAGGAATACGTCAACCGCTACCGCAAGACTCGCCGCCTGGTGAGTCTCGACGAAGAGTCCGAAGAGGGCGTGCAGTTCAGCGCGCCCGATCCTGAGCCCGTCCCTCCCGCCGACAAGCGTTTGTCTGAGGCCACCGACGAGGCCCTCGCCTTTCTTTCCGGCGAAGACCGCCTCGTCTTAAGCGCGTATTTTCTCGACGGCCGCACCCTGGCCGAGATTGCCCGCATGCTGGGCGTGCACGAGTCGACCATCAGCCGCAAGCTCGACAAACTGGCCAAAGCCCTGCGCAAGCAGATTCTTACCGGCCTGGCTCGCCGGGGCATGTCGCGACGGCAGGCCGAAGAGGCCCTCGAAATCGACGTCCGCGACTTGCAGATCGATATCCGCCGAAGCCTGGCGCAAGATTCTTCATCTCGGACGTTCTCTGAGAAGCGAGTGGAGGCACCGGTCCGGGAGGGCCCGGCATAGGCCGTCGGAGACGGCAAAGATCTTGCCGAGCCAAGAGCAGAGTTGAAATGCAGAATGTGTCCAAAATCGTGACCGAAAGGCTGAAAGCGGCGCCCGTCGTGGCCCATCATCCAGAGGCCGACGTGCTTACGGCTTTCGCCGAACGTTCGCTACCTGAGCAGGAACGGGAAATCGTGCTCGAACACGTGTCCCGCTGCGGCGAGTGCCGCGAAGTGCTGGCGCTGGCGCTGCCGGAAACAGAGGCTGCTGCCGTCGCGCCCAGCCCAGTTCGCACGCCTTGGGTTACCTGGCCCGCTGTGCGCTGGGGACTGGTGACCGCGGGCGTGGTGGCGATCGCGGCGTTCGGAGTGGTGCAATATCAGCGGCGGGCCGACGTTGCGAACATGGTCGCCAAACAATCTCCGACCGCTATAGCTCAGAACGGGTCTCAGGGTGCGACGCGGACCGAAGCGCCCGCGCGTGATCAATCTTCACAAGCCCTGATTTCGCCCGCCCCGGCTTCCGCGGCCGCGGCGTCGTCGGCTCCGCCCTCTGCGACTTCGTCCGATGCCGGTGCCACTCCGACGCTAACGGAAGGCAAGCCACCGGCGAATTCGACGACGAGGGTTGATGCCAAGCTAGTTCCGCTTAACCCGCAGATGGCTGAAGGCGTCGGGCATCCAATCGCTGAGCCGAGGGGAAGACAACTCTCCCACGGTCCGCGGATGCCTCAGCAGTGGCAGCCGCAGAGTCAGTTGCAAGGGTCCGTATCTGCGGTGGCCCCCGCCATCGCCGACGCTAAGCAGCGATCCGATGAACTGGCCGCGAATAAAATCCCTGCATCTTCGGAAATGGTTGAAGTGCAGGGGCAAAACGGTCAGCTCGATAACCAGCCGAAAGATCAGCTGGCGCAAATGCAGGCGCCGGCAAATGAGAAATCGTTGACTTATGCCGAATCGCTGAAAGTCGACAAGGCCAAGCCTGCCACGCCGGCTTCTGCCGAGACTATGCAGGTCTCCGCCAGCGCCGGTGTCTCCACGACAGCCACCGTCGGAGAACCGCAGAATTTAC
Source organism: uncultured Acidobacteriaceae bacterium (assembly GCA_963739125.1). Taxonomy (GTDB): domain Bacteria; phylum Acidobacteriota; class Terriglobia; order Terriglobales; family Acidobacteriaceae; genus Sulfotelmatobacter. The sequence continues at coordinate 1,573,260 of CAVTZD010000001.1, forward strand.
CCGCCCAGACAGGAACCTCCGGCCTGAACGGAGATAGCCTGACTCAGTTTGCGGTCCTGTCCCCAGGGCGCACACCCGCTCCCAGCTGGATCATTACCGCGGCGGGCGCTCTCGAACGCTCCTTCGACCACGGAGCCACCTGGCAGAGCGTCGACGTGAACGCGGCCAATCCAATCGTCGGCAACATGACCGGTGCTGAGATCTCCCTGGCTCGCGCGAAGAAAACTGGCGACAGGGAAAGTGGGAGCATGAAGGCCGCATCTCCTATCTTCCGCACGGTCGCCGCCGCCGGCACCGAAGTCTGGGCGGGCGGCTCCAACGGCGCCCTTTATCATTCACTGGACGCCGGTACTCGCTGGATCCGGGTGGCTCCGGTTTCAGGCGCCGTGAGGCTCACCGGCGATATCGTCGCGTTGGAGTTCTCCGACTCCCAGCATGGCAGGCTCACCACCTCCGCATCCGAAGTCTGGACCACGGCAGACGACGGCCAAACCTGGCAGAAACAATAGAGGTGTGAGGATAGTCTGTGTGGGGACCGGCTGTGTGGGGACAGCCTGTGTGGGCACGGCCTGTGTGGGGACGGGCGCCTCGCCCGTCCGCCTGCCAAGACCTCAATCTGCGACAGCGCCTAAGCCCCTGTTACCACCGTCACCAACCTTTGCCCAACCGCGAACGTATTACCAAAGTGACATTTACACCAGGCTGGGCCGACTCTAGTATCGATCTCGTGGTTTGGCAGTTCTGGGGGAGGGCTGCCGAGGCGTCCTTGACTGAAAAGTCCAGGACGCTTTTCTATTTTGCGGTACATCGCGAGCCGCGCCACTGACTTCCGTCTTCGCGTCCTAATGCACTTCTGGATAGTTACTCCCTCTTACCGCCGCCGCGAAGACAGTCATCTTGCGCCGCGGCAGGCTGTGCAGTATCCGCCAATCTCCAGCCGCGAAACGATGATGCGGAAGCGACAATCTTTTTCCACCTGCGCTTTCAGTTTCTCGAAAATGTCGCTGACGAATTCCATGATCTTTCCGCAGCGCAGGCACGCCATGTGGATGTGGTCGCGGTTCAACTTGCGCTCGTAGTAGTGCCCCTCGCCGTGGATGTGCATCAGGTCGAGTTCGTCGATCAGCCCGTGCCGCTTCAGCAACTGCAACGTGCGGTAGACGGTACTGCGGTCGACGCTGGCATCGAGCTTTTGCGCTTTGCGCAAAATCTGCGCGGCGTCGAGATGTTTGCTGGCCGTTTCCATCACGCTCAGGATGGCGCGCCGCTGCTGCGTCATCCGAATTCCGCGCTCGGCAAAGTGGGCCTGCAACCGGCCCGGCATTTCGGTCTGAGGAAGTGGCATAAGGCACATCTCCTATCGTCGCAAGTAGTCGCACTGGCGCTGCGACGGAATCTTTGGTGCGCACCTTGACGGCGAACTGCACCGTCCGGCAAGATCAAAAGGTACTTCCTTAGATGCGACTAAGTTGCAACTAAAAGCCCACGCACACGGGGCAGATCGTTGTTTGCTAATTGCGACTGATTCGCATCTACGATTATATCAGACCGCCGCGACCCTTTGCCGAAAGGAAATCGAATTCCCTTGATGCTCAGCCCGCTCCGCTTTTATCTCTTGGCATTCCTCGCCAGTATCTTCGTCGCCTCGGCCACGGCCCAGGAGAGCGCTTATATCGTCACCTACGATCACTACCTGGAAGAGCCGGGCAGTCTTGAAGTGGAATACTTCTCCACTTTCGGCACCCAGCGCGGCGGCAACGATTTTCACGCCTTCTGGACCGAATTCGAATACGGCGCGACCGCCTGGTGGACCACCGAACTTTACTTCGACGGCCAAACCACTTTCGGAGACAGCACCATCTTCACCGGATTCCGCTGGGAAAATCGTTTCCGCCTGCTGCAGCAGGAGCACTTCATCAATCCCGTTCTCTACATCGAATATGAGCAGACCGACGGCGCAGACAAAATTCTCAAAGAAGTCGAAGGCCACGATGTCGAATCCGACTACGCCATCCCCAACTCCATCGCGCGCCAGGATCACGACCACGAACTCGAATCCAAACTGCTTCTCTCGAAGACCTTCAACGGCTGGAACATCGCCGAAAACACCATCGCCACCAAGAACGTCACCGGGGGCAATCCCTGGGAATTCGGCTACGCGATCGGCGCCAGCCGGCCGCTCGGTCTCAAGGCGTCTGCCAGGCGCTGCAATTTCTGTGCCGAACATTTCATTGCCGGAGTTGAGATGTATGGCGGCCTGGGTGACCGCTACAGCTTCGGACTGCACGACACATCGCACTACGTGGCCCCGGTTGTGGCCTGGAACCTGCCCTCCGACTGGACTCTGCGCCTGTCGCCCGGCTTCGGCTTAAACGACGACAGCCATCGCTTTCTTCTGCGCTGGGGGGTTTCCCGCGAGTTCTCTGGATTCGGCGCCGCGGTTGGACGCCTGTTAGGAGGCCGCCGATGACGGAGGTGATGACTCCCGCTGCGGGACTGAAGATGTTTCCCGAGAAGGCGCTCACGCGATCTGCGGTGCGAATTGTGGCAGCCACAGCCGTCTGGCTCGCTCTTATTTCAATCGGTAATCTCGCCGCGTCTCAGGCGGCTGACTCCAAACACGAAAAAGAAAAAGAAGATGTCTACGCTCAACTGGCGAAAGCTCCGCAGAAGGCGAAGAGCCGTCGCAATCCGCTGGAGAACGATCCCGACGCCATCCTCGCCGGGGGAAAGCTGTTCGATGAACACTGCGTGGAATGCCACGGAGAAATGGCCGAAGGCGGCAAGAAAGGCCCCAGCCTGCGCGCTGCCCAAGTGCAACAGGCGACTCCCGGAACGCTCTTCTGGCTGCTGACCAACGGCGTGGTTCGCCGTGGAATGCCGGTATGGTCGAAACTTCCCGAGCCGCAGCGCTGGCAGCTCGTCCGCTACATCAAATCGCTGACTCCCGCCCAGCCCAACTCCGCCAATGCCGCCAAACCCTGATCCGGCAACGCTTGCGACTTTCTGGACGGTCCCGGCATCGAATGGGAGGTGCTAAAATAACGTTTCAAATCCCTTCGGGGAAGCACTCATAGATCGCCGGGCCCGGCAACGCAGCTCAATGTAGCGTCGGCCGACAGAGCGACGTTTACAACGAGGAGAAACAAAATGGCAGGCAACGGAATCGTCGAAGTCACAGATGCAAACTTCGACCAGGATGTTTTGAAATCGGATACGCCCGTACTGGTAGACTTCTGGGCAACCTGGTGCGGCCCCTGCCGCGCCATCGCGCCAATCGTCGAAGAACTGGCCAAGGATTATCAGGGCAAGCTGAAAATCGGCAAAATGGATGTCGACTCCAACAGCGCCACCCCCATGCGCTACAAAGTCACCGGCATCCCTACGCTGCTGGTCTTCAAAGGCGGCCAGGTGGTCGAGCAGATCGTAGGCTACAAGCCGAAAGAAGCCATCGCCCAGCTTCTCAGCAAGCACGTCGGAGAGCCGGTCTCAGTCAGCCCGCGCAACTAATTTCTTGAACTAGCAACTCCCGGGAGCATTCCCGGGCGTTTTCCTTTCGACTCCTCGAAAGCTGCGAACGGCTAATACTTTCTCAACACCCCAATCACCCGCCCCTGCACATCCACCGACGCGGCCGGCACGATGATCGGCTTCATGCTCACATTCGATGGTTGCAGACGGATGTTGTCGCCTTCGCGGTAAAACCGTTTCAGCGTCGCGTCGCTCGAATCCACCAGCGCGACCACGATGTCGCCGTTATGCGCGGTCTTCGCTTTCTCGACGAGCACGTAGTCGCCGTCGACAATGTGTTCGTCCTGCATCGACTCGCCGCGCACTTCCAGCACAAACACTTCTTTCGAGCGCACGAAATCGGCCAGCGAAATCGTCTCCGGATTCTCCACTGCCTCGATCGGCTGCCCGGCGGCGATGCGCCCCAGCAGCGGCAGCACCAGTCCCGTGTTCACGCTCATGGCCTGCTTGAGCCGTCCCTTCGGAGGCAGCAGATCAATCGAGCGGCTGCGGTTGTAGTCGCGCGTGAGCAGGCCTTTTTTCTCCAGATTCGACACGTGCTTGTGCACCGTGGCCAGCGACGACAACTCCAGCCCCTTGCCGATCTCCTCAAACGACGGAGAATATCCGTGCTCCGCCACGAACCGCGAAATAAAGTCGTATACCTGCCGCTGTCTGCGTGTGATCGCCATACCGCCATTGTAGGCGAATATAAAGCGAAGTCAAGAGCGAGTACGGGTTCAGTTTGATGTCGGGCACTTACGGATTCACCGATGTCATCCCGTGGGAGCGCGCCAAGCGCTCCGAAGGGACCTTACGAAGCCCGGACATCGCTTCCGGCGATGCGAGGAGCGCCTGACTGCATGAAGCGCGAGCACTCCCATCCACAGCATCGGGAGCCCCGGCCGACGTAAGGTCCCTCGCCCGGCTGCCGCCGTGCTCAGGATGACATCGGGGCAATGCGAAATTCAACCCGAGCCCTCCGTGTCGCCTCGCCCACGCCGTGTCCCGCGCCCCACACGGCTTTCCGGGCCGCGGCGCTCTAACTCCCGCCAGATCAACATCTCCGCTCGTGGCCGACGCCGTGCATTCTTCCATGTCGCCTGAGTCACTTGGAGGTGACCAAACATGACCCGCATCAACGCATTGCGAAACACATCACGCAACAACCGCAGCTTCATGACCTGGGGAAACAGAACGTGGACCAAGAACGCCGGCGCGCTTCTGTTCGCCGCCCTGCTGATCATCTGCTCCGTAACCGTCGGCTGTTCCAGCGACAAACCGAAAACCGTAAGCTCGAACCAGATCACCGCTCCGCAAGCTCCGAGCGCAACCGAGCCCATGCCGACGTCCGCGCCCGCTCTGCAATCCGAGAACAAACCGGCTCACAAGAAGATCGTGCACCGCAAACCAGCGACCGTGAACTACACCGACAAGACTTACGGCGTGACGTTCGATTATCCACGCCGTTACGCCATTGAGACCGGCGACGCCGCTACTGATCTGGTCGCCTCGACTCCGTTGCCCATGAACTTCGTGCAGCCCGGTGGAGTCGCTCTCGCCGCCGTCGAGTTGCCTGAAACCAGTTTCGCCAACACAGATTTCTCGTCCGCATTCTTCAACGTGAGCGTGCACAAAACTCTCACTGCCGATCAATGCAGCGAGTTCGCCGTGCCCGAACAAAAAGTTCCCGAGGCGCAGTCTCAGACCTGTCATCCTGAGGACCGCGCTTCCTGCGGGACGAAGGACCCCGTGCCCGCCGTCGCCAGCACTGGCCCAGACGGGAACGCCCAAGGCGCGGCCAGCGCACCCGTAGCCGCGTCTTCAACCGCATCGGCCACGACCGCGTCATCTGAAGCCGCCCCCGTCGCGACGACGCAGGCCACTCCGACCGCGAGCGCCGCGCCCGTGGCCCAGTCCAACCCGCTGGGTTCCGAGCAAGGTTCCGAGCTAGGTTCCGAGCTAGGCTCCAAGCTGATGCTCGGCGATCTCGAACTACACGGCACCGAAGCCGTCGCCGGCCAAGGCACGCGCCAGAGCGACTCAAAGTACTTCCATGTCTACCAGAATGGATCCTGCTACGAGTTCGCCCTGAACGTTACCACCGATGCGTCCGAGGACGGCATCGTCAAGCACGTCGACCGCGACAAAGTCTTCAACCGCCTGGAGGCCATTCTTTCCACCGTGAAGATCACTCCGATCACAGCACCAGAAGTCACAGCCGAAGCGCCGAAGGCTCCGCCCGCCGCCGCAGCCCCGGCGCAGTAATTAAGAAACATCCGGGTGCCCCGTCCTTGTCCGTCCGTTCTTTGGACGGACAGGGCGGGGATTTTGACTTTCCGTACCAGTCTCGACCCGAAAGTAGAAATCAAGAACAGTTTCAGAAAGGGAATCAGCCCGCTCCCGAGAAGTGCCGAAGTAACGAGGATCTCCGCACAATCCGGTGTACAATTCCTCCACACTGGGAAAACCCAACTAATCGATCGTAAGGCACAAGCAGAAGCTGCCAATTCGGCATGGCTCGTGACGGCCCCGGCGTGATCTACGCACGACCTGAGAAGGAGCGTCATGAGGATTCTGCTCTACAACCCTGACAATGGTGTCACTCGCAATTTCATGCCGCATCTCTGGATGTTTCTGCTCCAGGCCCTCACCCCTCCCGGCCACGAAGTCCTGTTGATTGACGGCAATGCGCAGCCCATGGACGAAGCGCAGATTGCGCAATACGTCCGCGACCAGAACGTCGAACTGGTCGGCATCGGCGCCATGACTCGCATGATCGCCAAGGCCTACCGCATCGCTGACGCCATTCGCGCCACCGGAGTTCCTGTCGTCATGGGCGGACCCCACGTCACCGAACTTGCCGACGAAGCCCTCGGCCGCGACGGCGGCCCGCGCCACGCCGACGCCGTTGCCCTCGGCGAAGCTGACGACACCTGGCCACGCATTGTCAACGACGCCGCGCGCGGAGAACTCAAAGAAATCTACGCCCCCGTGGATCTCGCCGGAAAAGAAAGCAAGCCCTCCCTCAAGCAATATCCAGTCATTCCCTGGGACAAGATCGATCTCCATCAATTCAATCTCTTGCCCAAAGCCGCCTACCCGATGCTCAGTAAAGTCGGCGAAGGCTGGGGAACGTTTCGCATCGTCCCCGTCGAGTCCGGACGCGGCTGTCCCTACGGCTGCGAGTTCTGCACCGTCACCGGATTCTTCGGCGACTCCATCCGTTTCCGCACCAATGAAAGCGTCGTCAACGAACTTCTCCTGCTCAAGGCCCGCGCTCGCAAAGAAAAAGGACAGATGGCCGTCTTTTTTATCGACGACAATTTTGCCATCAACGTCAAGCGCACCAAGTCTCTGCTCAAAGACATCATCGCCGCCAAAGCGCAAGTTCATTGGGTCGCGCAGATCAGCGCCAACCTGCTGCGCGATGAAGAACTCTGTGACCTCATCGCCGCTTCCGGCGGCAAGTGGGTCTTCATCGGCATGGAATCGATCGACCCGACCAATCTCAAAGATGTAAATAAAGGATTCAACAAGCCCGGCGAATACGCCCAGGTGCTTGAGCGCCTGGCCAAACGCAACGTGTACGCCATTACGTCATTTATTTTCGGCATGGACAACGACACCGTCGGTGTCGCCGAGCGCACTCTCGAACAAGTCCGCACCTGGCCGCCAGGACTGCCCATCTTCGGCCTGCTCACTCCGCTGCCCGCGACCCCGCTCTACAAGCGCCTCGAACTCGCCGGCCGCCTCACCCGCCCCAGGCACTGGAAAGAATTCATCCCTTTCGCCATGGCCCACACGCCACTAAAAATGTCGATCGAAGAAGCCCACGCCGAAGTGAACTACGGATGGTCGCACGCCTACAGTCCCGAAGCTCTGGCCGACGCCGTCGACTCGCTGGCCGACCAGCCTCTCGGCTACCGCATCAACATCTTCCTCGCGCGCCTCTGCTTCCGCGGCATCTATTTCCCCATGATGGGCAAACTCGCTTGGCTGAAGGTAATCTCCGAGAACCGCCGCACCATTTTCAAGCTGATAAAAGAAGCCGTCTTCGGCCGCAGAGAGCCGCGCAGTCCAGATATCGAACCTTCGTATGAGCCCGTCGCAGCACCCGAGGTCGGTGGCGAAGCCAGCGCCTGATGAGCGCGGAAGGCCAGAAATCTCCCGTGGCGCAGCCGACCCTCCGCTCGGTCGCGTTCTAGCCCGACGTGTTCGAGATATTCAAATAGCTGTTGACCGCAGATACGCTCAGGCTGAGGCTCGACGCGATCTGCGACACCCTCTGTCCCTGGTTATAGAGTTGATAAACCTGTTCGGCCGCTGTGAGCTGGACCGTATCCGCTGAACTCTGCGCGGTTTGCTGCACCGGCTGGACCTGTGGAGCGGGCGCCGTGTTCGACGAAGGACTCTCGGCGGCGGTCGGCGCGCCCGGAAGCACGGTGGGGATGTTGATGCTCATAAGAAGCTCCTTTTCCTCTTGCAGATATCTTCTTACTCAGACCGAGATCGGCAGTTTTTGCCCAGTCCATTAGGCAAAATGAGCAGCCAATGGTAAGAGGATTCTCACATTCCCAAATCGGGACATCTCGACCGACCGGCCTATCGTCTTCGCGAGCCCATCGCTTTTCGAATCAGAATATGAGTTGCGTTCTCGCCGGCAACGGTTTCCACGGACGTGAAGCCGAGTTGGTGGAGGTCGATTCCAGAAAACAGGTTCTCCCCTTCGCCGAGCAGAACCGGCGACAGGGCTAAATGCATTTCGTCGATAAGGCTGGCGTTCAGGGCCTGGCGAATGGTGGAAACACCGCCTCCGATGCGAACGTCTTTGCCATGGGCCGCGGCTTTCGCCTGCGTCAGCGCCGATTCCAATCCGTCGGTGACGAAGTGAAAGGTGGTCCCGCCCTGCATTTCGAGAGACGGGCGCGCTTGATGCGTGAGCACAAAGACTGGCACGTGGTACGGCGGATTGTCTCCCCACCATCCTTTCCACGGCTCGCCGGTTGAGGGATCAACAACCCATGGGCCGCGCACGGGACCGAACATGTTCCGGCCGAGAACCCACGCGCCAACATTCTCGAAAGAGCGAGCCGCGAAATCGTTGTCGATGCCAATTGTCCCGCTGCTTTGACCGGTCATCCTCCTGAACACTTCGGTGGGGCGAAACCATCCGTGGAGTTCGAGCCCGCGCTCGCCGAGAGGGTTGTTGAGATCTTGTCGAGGTCCGGCGCCGAAGCCATCGATGGAAATGGAGAACGCAGCGACTTTCACTTTGCTCATGGTTTGTTTCGATGCGGGTCGTGGAGCCGCGGACGCATTCGGCCAGTTCACCTATCTATACTTCCAGTCAGACTTTTCTCCGACTGCACCCCAGCAGGACTTCACTTCCATCTTCGGGACGAACGTCTAAAACTTCGGTTCCAACGCCGAGTCTGAAACGCAGCCTCCCGCATCCAAACCAAGATAAGGAGGTAAGTTTATGTATGTAGTACTTGGAGCAAGCGGCCACACCGGACATGTCGTGGCCAATAACCTTCTCGCCGCCGGGCAGAAAGTTCGAGTCGTCGGCAGGAACGCAGCTCATTTAAAGCTTCTCACAGCGAAAGGCGCCGAAGCTTTTGTCGCCGATGCCACCGACGCCGAGGCTCTCACCAAGGCATTCCACCAGGCGGAAGCGGCTTACGTGATGATTCCCCCGAATCCCGCCAGCACCGACCCGCTCGGCTATTCCGGCCGGGTGAGCGACGCGATCGTGGCCGCCGTGCAAAAGGCGGGCACCAAGAACGTGGTCGCACTCAGCAGCATCGGAGCCGACAAGCCCAGCGGCACCGGCCCCGTCGTCGGCCTTCATCATCTCGAACAAAAGCTCAACCAGATCAGCGGCGCAAATGTCCTTCACCTGCGCGCCGGCTACTTCATGGAGAACGCGCTCCCGCAAGTGAACGCGATCCGTCAGATGGGCGTCGTCAGCACGCCGCTGCGTGCCGATCTGAAAATCCCTATGATCGCCACGCGCGACATCGGAGCCACGGCTGTCGACGCCCTGCTGAAGCCCCACTTCCACGGCAAGCAAACCCGCGAACTGCTGGGACAGCGCGATCTCAGCTACTCCGAAGTGGCCGCGATCATCGGCAAGGCCATCGGCAAGCCGGACCTCAAGTACGTCCAGGCGCCCGACGATCAGTTTCGGAGCGTCTTAGCTCAAATGGGAATGTCCGAGCCATTCGCCCGCCTGCTCCTGGAAATGACTGGCTCACTCAACTCCGGGTCCATGCGCGCCCTTGAACCCCGCACACAGCAAAACACCACCCCAACCAGCTTCGAAACTTTCGCAGCTGAGTATTTCGTCCCAGCGTATCAACAGCAAACCGCCGCGTAACGGTTAGAACTTCACCAGAGACGGTGGACCGTCACCAATCTCTTTCCCCATCCTAATGTCGCGCCTTTTGCGATGTTAGGGTGGGGAATTTGACGTTACGTCAACATCGGTGGGGTGGCTTTGATCTGGTCCAGTTTGGCGCCCGCCGAGGGTACTGCGCTCCGGATGGGATGCTTCTCTTTCCGCAGGCGGGCGGGGAAAAAGTGTGGGGTTGGCGGCGAGCAGGGCTGGCGCGGCGTTGACGACTTGTTCGCGAATCTGCTGCCGGACCTGGGCGGCGCTGATGTCACGCGCGGGAGATTTCTTTGTTTTGGGATCGAGCTTAGGGTCCGTCTTGGACTCGGATCTGGAATCAGACTTGGTTCCGGAATCCGATTTGGGCGGGGCGGGAGCTGGCTTTGGCGCGAAGCCGTGGATGCCGGCATTTTTGCGGTCAAGTTCGTAGAGGAATTCCGCAGCCTTCATGACGCCGGCACGGCGGGCGGGATCGATTCCGTCATCCGTCTCGTCGTCGATTTCGTCTTCGTCGATGAAGTCGGAGTCGTCCCAGATGTGAGCGCCGAGGGCGGTTTCGCGGATGCTCGAAGGGTCGAGAATCACGTCGTGCACGTCGGGCTCGAAGCTGGCGCGGCAAAGATTGCTGCTGGCCGTTTGCAGGGCGTAAAGGATGAGCCCGGCAGTCTTGGCGTCAATGTCGCCGGCGATGAGCAGACGCGTGATCTGCATGAGCGAGACCTGGATCGAGTTGGCGTCTTCGAAGACTGGCAGGTCGATGGCGACGGCGCGGCGGCGAGAGCGCGTGTTTTTCTGGCGATCGCCATTGATCTGGATGCGCTCGTCGTGGTGGCGCTTGTGAAAGTAGCAGAAACGGTTGCGGCGGAGGGCGGGCGATCCGCACTGTGTGCCGTTGACCTTGATGTGCTGACAGCGGTTTGGGTAAGTGGGCATTGGAACTCACTCCTGCGGCTCTGGGGTGTGATTTTCGGGGTTCAAGGTTTCAAGGTTTCATGGTTTCAAGGTTTCAAAGCCAACACCCTTATCGACTTTTAAACGTTGCGGCCTCTGCAGCTTGAACTTCTGGTATACCCCCTCCCCCTCGATCTATTGGAATCTTCGAGTTGGCGGGAAATTGGGAAATTGGCATTTGATCCTTGGGCTGCAATAAGTTACGGGTAAAATCTTGAGCCCGAGGGACTTAGAGCGGCTGGGATTGGCTTATTGCTAAGTTATGCGGCGAGTATGGAAGGTCTGGATTTCTCAGTCAAGGTTGGATGAACATGAGGGGCTGTGGAAAAGTGCGGGGATGGGGGGGAAGGGTCAAAACCCTAAGGAAGGTTGAGAGCTGTGGAATCCCATGTCTCGCAAAGGAGGCGAGACATGGGGCACCCGGCGAGAAGCAGATTCCTCCTTGTTCGCTTTGCTCGCGTGTCGGAATGACAAGGGGTGGGGAATCCTCCGCAGGCGGGCGCGGACTTTGACATGGCCGATCCAGCGCTCTAGCAGGCTGCTGAAAAATTGACGGGTGCTGCGTTTTGCTCGCCGTTTTTCATCACGAGTGGTGTTCGAGCGAGTTGATTTCTGATTTTCCGGGCCTCTCGGACTGATGCAATGCTCCCACCAGACGCACCTCGGCCCCGGCTTACAACGCCCGAACTGTGGCCGCCAGGTTGCGCATGCGCACTAAGTTGTAGACCGCGCAAGCAAAGGTAAAGATCCAGTCCACTTTGCAGACTCCGCGGTGCCGTACTTTGCGCAGCCCCGCCACGGTCTTCAGCCACCCGAAACATTCTTCGATGCGTTTCCGCTTGCGCTGGCTGATCCGGTATCCCGCGTGCCGCGTGGTGCGCGCGTCGATGGCGCTTCCCCCCGCCCGCGCGTGGTTTTGCGCCACATGCGGAGTCACCCGCAGATTCCGGCACTCCGCCACAAAGCCGCGCGTATCAAATCCCTTGTCGCCGCCCACGGTCACCGCTTTGGTTCCCGGAAGTTTCTCCATCATCACCAGCGCCGCATCGCGCTCCGCTGTGCCGTTGGCCTGGAACACTTCTGCGTCCACGATCAGCCCGTTGCCGTTTTCCACCAGCAGATTCCCGCTGTAACTCAACTTTGCTTCCTTGTCCGGCCCTTTGCGCGCCAACTGCGACTCGCGATCGGTCTTCGATTCGTGAGTGTCGTTGGACCGCTTCTCGCCGTGGAAGTTCACCGTCGGATTGCCCCCATCGTCCGGCGGCGGAGTTTTCTTTTCCTTCGGCTGAAAACTTTTCACGCTGGCCCAGGCCTCCAGCAGCGTGCCGTCCACCGTGAAGTGCTCGTCCGAAGTCAGCCCCTTGGCCCCGGCCTGCGCCACCACCTGCGCCAGAAACTGTTTGGCCACATCCGCCTGCAGCAAGCGATCGCGGTTCTTGGTAAACACGGTCGCGTCCCACACCGCGTCGTCCGCGTTCAGCCCCACAAACCAGCGGAACAGCAGGTTGTAATCCATCTCTTCCATCAGCAGTCGCTCGCTGCGCACCGAGTACAGCATCTGCAGCAACTGCGCCCGCAGCAGCTTCTCCGGCGCAATCGACGGCCGCCCCACATTGGCATACATGGCGTCAAAGGACCCAGACATCCGGGCCAGCACCTCGTCTACCATGTCCCGGATCGCCCGCAGCGGATGATCCCTCCGCACCCGTGCTTCCGGCGACAAGTAACTGAATATCTGACTCTGTTGCTCGTCCGCTCCTCGCATGCCTTTTCGTAACACACCCGCCTGTGCATGGGGAGTAGTTTTTCAGCAGCCTGCTAGGCTCGAGAGGATGGATGTGCGCTCGCTGGAGGTCAAAGTGTTTCCAATCTCGCCGCAGAGAGCGCGGCTCGAATGGGGCACCGGCTGCGGGAAGGTGCGGGGATGGTCGGGGGGGAAGTCAAAAACCTAAGGAGGTTGGGAGCGGTGGAATCCCATGTCTCGCAAAGGAGGCGAGACATGGGGCACCCGGCCTAAGTGACGAAAGCAGATTCCTCCTTGTTCGCTTCGCTCGCGTGTCGGAATGACAAGGGGTGGTCGGGCATCCGCCGTGGGAAGGTGCGGGGATAGTCGGGGGGGAGATCAAAACCCTAAGGAGGATGAGAGCTGTGGAATCCCATGTCTCGCAAAGGAGGCGAGACATGGGGCACCCGGCGAGAAGCAGATTCCTCCTTGTTCGCTTTGCTCGCGTGTCGGAATGACAAGGGGTGGGGGAATCCTCCGCAGGCGGGCGCGGACTTTGACATGGCCGATCCAGCGCTCTAGGCTCGAGAGGATGGATGTGCGCTCGCTGGAGGTCAAAGTGTTTCCAATCTCGCCGCAGAGAGCGCGGCTCGAATGGGGCACCGGCTGCGGGAAGATGCGGGGATGGTCGGGGGGGAAGTCAAAAACCTAAGGAGGTTGGGAGCGGTGGAATCCCATGTCTCGCAAAGGAGGCGAGACATGGGGCACCCGGCCTAAGTGACGAAAGCAGATTCCTCCTTGTTCGCTTCGCTCGCGTGTCGGAATGACAAGGGGTGGTCGGGCATCCGCCGTGGGAAGGTGCGGGGATAGTCGGGGGGGAGATCAAAACCCTAAGGAGGATGAGAGCTGTGGAATCCCATGTCTCGCAAAGGAGGCGAGACATGGGGCACCCGGCCTAAGTGACGAAAGCAGATTCCTCCTTGTTCGCTTCGCTCGCGTGTCGGAATGACAAGGGGTGGTCGGGCATCCGCCGTGGGAAGGTGCGGGGATAGTCGGGGGGGAGATCAAAACCCTAAGGAGGATGAGAGCTGTGGAATCCCATGTCTCGCAAAGGAGGCGAGACATGGGGCACCCGGCCTAAGTGACGAAAGCAGATTCCTCCTTGTTCGCTTCGCTCGCGTGTCGGAATGACAAGGGGTGGTCGGGCATCCGCCGTGGGAAGGTGCGGGGATAGTCGGGGGGAGAAGTCAAAAACCTAAGGAGGTTGGGAGTGGTGGAATCCCATGTCTCGCAAAGGAGGCGAGACATGGGGCACCCGGCGAGAAGCAGATTCCTCCTTGTTCGCTTCGCTCGCGTGTCGGAATGACAAGGGGTGGTCGGGCATCCGCCGTGGGAAGGTGCGGGGATAGTCGGGGGGGAGATCAAAACCCTAAGGAGGATGAGAGCTGTGGAATCCCATGTCTCGCAAAGGAGGCGAGACATGGGGCACCCGGCACCCGGCTCTAAACCCGTCCCGAATCGCGTGTCAACAACTCCCCAATCAACCCGCGTGTATATCTCCGATCGCGCCCTCCCTCTATACTAACCTTCATGACTTCCGACGCCGACCTGCTGGCGCCCCTGCAACGCTACTGGGGATACAGCTCGTTCCGCCCCCTGCAGGAGCGGATCGTGCGCAGCCTGCTGGCCGGCCGCGACACCTGCGTCGTCATGCCGACCGGCGGAGGCAAGTCGCTCTGCTATCAGCTGCCCGCAGTCGTTTCCGAGCGCACCGCGGTCGTGATTTCTCCCCTGATCGCGCTGATGCAAGATCAGGCCGCGCAGCTCGCGCAGATGGGAATTCCCGCTGCCGTGCTCAACAGCACGCTCGCCAACGACCGTCAGGCGGAAGTCATCAAGCAGGCCCGCCAAGGAGCCTACCGCCTGCTCTATCTCTCGCCCGAGCGACTCTCACGCGGCGACACCGTCGCATGGCTCCAGAACGTCCCCATCGCTTTCTTTGCCATCGACGAAGCCCACTGCATCTCTGAATGGGGACACGAATTCCGTCCCGAGTACCGGCAGCTCAGCCGCCTGCGCTCCAGTTTCGCCGATCGCCCCATCGCCGCCTTCACCGCCAGCGCCACGCGCCAGGTTCGCCACGACATTCTCAGCCAACTGCAACTTCGCAATGCCGATAAATACATTGCCAGCTTTCACCGCTCGAACCTGCGCTATCTTGTGCGCCAATGCGATTCCATCGAGCAGCCCGCCCTGCTCGTGTCTGCGCTTCACCATTACGCCGAAGGCAGCGTGATTGTCTACGCGCCCACAATCAACAAAGTTGAAGAGACGGTCGATTTTCTCGAAGGCCAGGGAATCGCCGCCGCCCCCTATCACGGAAAAATGGAGAACGCCGAACGCCGCCGCAATCAGGAGCGCTGGATGTCCGACGAAGTGCGCGTCTTAGTCGGAACCATCGCCTTCGGCCTCGGCATCAACAAGGCAACCGTGCGCGCCGTGGTTCACCTCGCCCTGCCCAAATCGATCGAGCAGTATTATCAGGAGGCCGGCCGCGCCGGCCGCGATGGCGATCCCGCCGATTGCGTCTTGTTGTGGAAGAAGCAAGACGCCGGCCTGCTCGGCTATTTC
Organism: uncultured Acidobacteriaceae bacterium; assembly: GCA_963739125.1. Lineage (GTDB taxonomy): Bacteria > Acidobacteriota > Terriglobia > Terriglobales > Acidobacteriaceae > Sulfotelmatobacter. The sequence continues at coordinate 1,588,472 of CAVTZD010000001.1, forward strand.
GCCAACCAGATCACCGACTCGGCCGAGCGCGACCGCGCCTGGCAGCGCTACCACATCATTCGCGCCTTCGTGGAATCCAATCAATGCCGCCATCGTCAAATCTGTGAGCATTTCGGCGAGCGCCCCAAGTGGACCTCGTGCGCCGCCTGCGACGTGTGTGGAGAGACTCCGGAGTGGCTGGCGACGGTCGTCATGCCCAGTCGTCGCAAGCGCCGCACCGCCGCTGGAGCGGCGGCGGCAACGCCGCGGAAGTCCACCGGCGCAATGCCGGCCGACGCGCCACCAGGACTCGCGCTACCAGGACTCGCCGGCGAAGACGCGGAGCTTCGCGATTATCTTCGCGAGTGGCGCCGCGCGACCGCGAAAGAACAAGCCGTGCCCGCCTACGTGGTGATGCACGACACTTTGCTTGAGGAACTCTGCCGAAGGAAGCCCCGTTTCTTTGCCGAGCTGCGCCAGATTCCGGGCATCGGAGAACGCAAAGCAGAAAGTTACGGCCAACTCATCCTCGACGCGCTAGGGCGTTTCCGTTCCGGCGCACGCGCAGCCCAGGATGGCTCCAGAAGGATTTCTCCTGAAGAAGAGACTCTGCGCTTGCTCGCCGAAGGCAAGAGTTTCGAAGAAATCGCCGCCGCCCGCAAACGCCAGCTTTCAACCGTCGTGAACCTTGTAAGCACGCTGGTCGAGTGCGGCGACCTGGAATTCCAATCTGATTGGGTCGACAAAACCCGCCGCTCGGTGATCGAAGCTGCCTGCGATAAACTCGGCGTCGAGTGGCTCAAGCCCCTGAAAGAAGCCCTCCCACCTGAAATTACCTACGACGAAATCCGCCTGATAGTCGCCAAGCGCCGCCGCGAGAAGGAACGCAGCAAAGATTCAATCTCGGCGTAGTCCGCCCTTCGCAACTAGATCATGTGGGGACAGCCGCCGCCGGCTGTGGGGTCGAGCGGAGCTCGAGGGCCGTTGCCGCCGGCATGGGGAGATTAGCCACACGTCGCAAATGGATCGATTCGCGACGGTGCCGACTTCTACCCCAACACCTGCTTCACCGCCTCCCGCCCCGACCGCACACAATCCGGAACTCCAATGCCACGATACGCATTCCCCGCCAGAGCCAGCCCCGACATCTGCAGCCGCAATCGCTCGATGCGCTCCAACCGCTCCAGATGTCCCACCCCATATTGCGCCATCGCCGACTTCCACTTGTAGACCCGCGCAAACAGCGGCTCGGCCCGCAACCCGAGAATCTCACGCAACTCCTCGCGCACAATCCTCACGATCTGATCGTCGGCCATCCCCCACACGTTGTCCGCCTTTGCTCCGCCGAGAAAACAGCGCAGCAGCGCGCGATCCTCCGGCGCCCGGTGGGGAAACTTGTTATGCACAAAAGTTGCCGCCAGCATCTTCTTGCCCTCGCTGCGCGGAACCAGAAATCCAAATCCTGGCGGAAGCGACCGTCGAACCTCGCGATCGTAGCCGATCCCCACGGTGATCGAAGAGCTGTACTCGATCGCCGCGAGTTCCGCCGCGAGTTCCGCGTTTGCCATCCGCAACACCTGCGCCGCCGCGGGAGCCGGCAGCGCGACCACAACTCCGTCGAATGCATCCGATTGCATCCCTGCAGAAATCACCCACCCGCCTGCCTCCGGCTGAATCGCCTGCACCGTCGCGTTCGTCACGAGCGCTGACGGCGTAAGCCGCGACACGACCGCCTCCGGCAGATACTGCATGCCATTCTTCAACGATGTGAAGAGCGGCGGGGCAGCCTTGCGCGGTGCCGCCGCCATTTTTTTTCGCGCCGCGAGCATCGCCTTTCCGAGACTGCCATGCGTGCGCTCCATCTCGGCAAACCGCGGCAGCACTGCGCGCACGCTGAGCTTTGATGCTTCTCCGCCATAGACGCCCGAAAGCAACGGATCAGCCAGCCGGTCCACCATCTCCGCGCCGTAATGCCGCTCCACAAATGCCGCCACCGATTCATCGCGCTCCGCCGCGCGCGGAGGATGAAATAATTCCTGCGCCATGCGCAGCTTGGTTTTCCACGAGAACAAAGGCGACATCCCGGTGGGCAGAATCTTCGTCGGGACCATGAACATCAGCCCGTCGGGCATCTCCACCAGCCGCCCGCGCGTCAGGATGTAAGTCTTGCGCTCCGCATCGTTCGACCCGATCAGCTGATCGCCAATCCCGAGTTCACGGCACAAATCTGCAGCCCATGGCTTCTCTGTGATAAACGAATCCGGCCCGGCTTCCACCACGCATCCGTCAATGTGTTCGGTGCGGAGCACGCCGCCCAAGTGCGAAGAAGATTCGTAGAGGACGTACTCGACATCCGCGCCCGCCTGGCGATGTTCTTCAACAGCGTAGGCGGCGGCGAGTCCCGAAATCCCTCCGCCGACAATGGCGATGCGAGTCAGATAATTATCCTCGGCCGCGAAGCGCTCGCGCAGGGCGCGATTTGGGCTGGCGCAGCGATTTAGGCTGGCACAGCGACTTAGGGCTACCGCAGCGACCTAGGCCTAGGGCATCCTGGGCGGCGCAGCGATTTTGGGTGGCGCAGCGATTTAGCGCTCCGACCAGGTTCCTCTTTGGTTGTCGGGGCTTTAGCCCCTGCGCGGAGCATACTCCCGCACGAACCGCGCCAGGTTCTTCACATTCTCCACCGGAGTCTCCGGCAAAATTCCGTGCCCGAGATTAAAAATATGCCCGGCTCGCCCCGCGGCGCGTTGCAGGATGTCTTCCGCCCGCGTCTTCAATTCCCTCCAGCCCGCGAACAGCAGCACCGGATCTAGATTCCCCTGCACCGCGCACTGATGATCAAGACTCTTCCACCCTTGGTCGAGCGGAATGCGCCAGTCGAGGCCGATCACCTCGGCGCCAGTCTCTTTCATCGCGGGCAAAAGCGTAGCGCTGTCGGTGCCGAAATAAATAATCGGCGCGCCAGTCTTCTGCAACTGCTTCACCATGCCTGTGACGTGCGGCAGCACGTGTCGCCGGTAATCCTCGACGCTCAGGCACCCCACCCAGCTGTCGAAAATCTGCACCACATCCGCGCCCGAGCGGACCTGCGCGGCGGAGTACTCGGCCGTCACCGCAACCAGCTTGCGCATGAGCGAGTCCCAAGCGGCCGGCGAGTTGTACATCATTTTTTTGGTGTGGACGTAGTTGCGCGAGCCGCCGCCTTCGATCATGTAACTGGCCAGCGTGAAGGGCGCGCCGCAAAACCCAATCACCGGAACCCGCCCGGCGAAATGCTTCGCCACCAATCCCACCGCTTCCGAAACATATCCCAACTCGCCGGCGCGATCAGTGCGCAGTGCCGCAATGTCTTCTCCGCTCCGCACCGGCTTCTCGATGACCGGGCCCTCGCCCGCAGAAAAATGGAATGGCAGCCCCATCACTTCAAGCGGAAGCAGCAGGTCGGCGAAAATAATGGCTGCATCGACTCCGAGAAATTCCGCCGCCGTGATCGTAACTTCGGCCGCCAGCGCCGGCTTCTTGCAGATTTCAAGCAGCGAATGCTCCTTCCGCACCGCCCGGTACTCCGGCATATAGCGCCCGGCTTGCCGCATGAACCAGACCGGAGTGCGATCTACCGGCTGCGATTTACAGGCGCGCACGAAGTTGGAATCAGGTGCCGACATGAACTGATGAATGTAGCATCTTTAGGGGTAAACGCGCCCCGACTGCGCCGCCGCTTGCCGCCATTTTGTGCGAGACTGAAAGTCTCGGGCAGCCCTGCGGCGGTTTCGAGGCGCGAGCCTACGGAGGATCCAAACTCGCCATGCCACCGACCTCAATCGCAAAAGAAAAAGTCGAGCTCAACGTGCCGGGCAGCGGCCGAATGCTCGCCTACGTTGCGAGGCCCGCAGAAAACGGTCCACATCATGGACTGCTCGTTTTCCAGGAAGCCTTCGGCGTTAACGCACACATCCGCGACGTCTGCGAGCGCTTTGCCGCCCAGGGATACGTCGCCATCTCACCCGAACTGTTTCACCGCACCGCGCCGCCCGGATTCGAAGCCAGTTACTCCGACTTCCCCGCGCTAAAGCCGCACTATGAAGCCGTCACCAGTGAGACGGCAGAAGCCGATGTGCGCGCCACGTACGAGTGGCTCCGTGCAAACTCGTTCGTAAAACACGACCAAATTTCCTGTGTTGGATTTTGCCTAGGCGGTCGCATTTCATTTCTGGCGAACAGCGTTGTCCCGGTGCGCTCGGCAGTTTCGTTTTACGGAGGTGGCATTGCTCCCGGCCTCCTCGATCGCGCCGCGAACCTGCACGGTCCGTCGCTCCTGATCTGGGGAGGGCTCGACAAGCACATCACGGCCGATCACCGCAAGTCCGTGGTTGACGCACTCACCGCGCAGCACAAGCCCTACGTGAACGCGGAATTCTCGCAAGCCGATCACGGTTTCTTCTGCGACCAGCGCACCGCATACGAACCGCATTCGGCTCGCCAGGCCTGGGCCCTGACCCTGGAGTTTCTGCACTCGTGAAGCAGTTCGCCATCCTCGTCGCGGTGATCTCTTTCGTGTCGTTGAGTATGACGTGGCAGCATTCCGATGCGAGCCGCGCTCCGCAACCCCAACCGCCGCCAACTTTCTATAAAGACATCCTGCCGATCCTGCAAAACCACTGCCAGACCTGCCACCGCGCCGGCGAAGTCGCGCCCATGCCGCTCGAGACGTACGAGCAAACGCTTCCGTGGTCGCACGCCATGGCCCACGCCGTCGAAATGAAGATGATGCCGCCGTGGTTCGCCGATGCCCGCTACGGTCGCTTCGCCAACGATTCTTCGTTGACGGCGCAGCAGGTCGCAACCATCTCGGCATGGGCCGAAGCAGGAGCGCCAGCCGGCAATCCGCACGACGCTCCTACGCCGCGCCTTTGGACCAACGGGTGGAACATCCCTGAACCTGACCTCGTCATTAAGATGCCCAAGCCCATCAAGATTCCCGCCCAAGGTGAGATTGAGTATACGTACGAAATCGTACCGACGCACTTTGCCGAAGATCGCTGGGTGCAGATGTCGGAACTACGCCCCGGCAGTCCCGCCCACGTGCACCACGCTGTCGTCTACATCCGTCCGCCGGATTCGCCCTGGCTGCGCCACGCCCCAATCGGCGTACCGTTTACCGCATCCGCGCTCACCGACCCCGATGAGCGCCGCCAGGCCCACGAGACCACCAGTGATCTGCTCCTCGTCTATGCGCCCGGAAGTTCCCCCGACCAGTGGCCCGACGGCATGGCGAAGTTCGTCCCCAAAGGATCAGACCTCGTCTTCCAGATGCACTACACCACCAACGGCACCGCCGACGAAGATCAAACCAGCATTGGCCTCGGGTTCGCGAAGACGCCTCCGAAGCAGCGAGTAATCACGCTGCAGCTCACCCAGCACGCGCTCATCATTCCTCCCGAAGCCGATGACTTTCGCGTCGAAGTCGAAGGCACTCTGCCCAACGACGCCGTCCTGCTCAGCTTCTTTCCTCACATGCACCTGCGCGGCAAGCGTTTCGAATATGACATCGTGCATGACGACGGCAGCGCCGAAGTCCTGCTGCGCGTCAATTACCACTTTCATTGGCAGTTGAGTTACAAACTGGCCGAGCCGAGGCTGCTAAAGGCAGGAACGAAACTTCGCGCGATCGCCTGGTACGACAATTCAAAAAATAATCCGCACAATCCCGATCCCGAAAAAACCGTAACCTGGGGCGACCAGACTTCTGACGAAATGATGGTCGGCTTCTTCGACGTAGCCATTCCCGCGGCGATGGACAAATGGCACTACTTCATCCGGCAGCCGTCCGTCACCAATCCCGTGCAGAAATAACCAGCAACACCGTTGTCATCCTGAGCGAAGCGAAGAGCCAATGAACTTGCTGGCAGCGCCAAAGCTGTAAGCAAATTGCATAGGTCCCTTCGACAGGCTCAGGGCAGGCTCTTCGCTATGCTCAGGATGACAAAGTGTTGACGAGCTCCATCCGCTCAGTTCGCGTCTTCCTGCTCTTCCTCGTCCAACTGAAAAGGCGGAAGCGTATTGAATTCGAGAGAATACCCTGGTTTCCGCCAATAAGCCCGAAAGCACTCGCCCGGCTGCCGCGGTGCCCATGTGCTGCCGTCGCTGAACTCAATGCGCCCCGGAAAAAAAATCAGCCCGATTACACTTTTACTTACGTAGTAATCGGCGAGCGCCCCGCCGCGGAATTTCTCGTCCGTAAGATTGACCGTCCGCGTTTCATTCGGCTGCGTCGTATCCATCCAAAGCCATTCGTAAAGCAGCGGATTCAGGTTCTGCACCGTATTCACAAAATACCCGGCGTGAATCGAAAGCCGCCGAATGCTCTTCCCCGAAGTGTTCGTCACTTCCAGATTCGACGGCGTTCCGGCCTGCCACAGGTCCGCCGCGCCCAGCCTGATCGGGCATGATACCGGGGTGCTCCGCTTCGCTTCGTTCTTGGCAGAAGTCGGAGCCCGCGGCACGATCGTATAAGTCGCCATCATCCCCGACTCCATGTGGTCCGACACGTGGCAGTGAAACATCCAGTTGCCCGGATTGTCGGCCACCATGTCCGCGCTCGTCATGCTGGCCGGCAGCAATTCAATCACGTCGGTATGCCGCTGGTGATAAGTAACGGTTTCACCGTGCCAGTGTGGCGTGTGCAGGTCTCTCTCGTTGCCCATTCCCAACAGGTACCAGCGAACCTTTTCTCCCTGCTTCATCATCAGTCCGGGCAAATTTCCGAAAATATATCCGTTGATGCTGTGGAACAGTCCCTCGTTCTTTCCCTGCATCTCATCGAAGATCATGAACATGGCGACGAATTCGCGGTCCACATCCTTCGGGCTTCCATCCGGCCGCGCCTTGCCCTTCGCAGTAATAATGATCGGGCCGAGCAACCCTGCGTTGGTCTCGATGCCGGCTTCGACGTGCGCGTGGTACCACCACACCAGCGAACTCGGATCCCCCGGCCCCGGCCCGCTGCCCGCGTCCGCGTACCAGTGATAGGTAAACTTCCCTCCCGGCGCAACCTCGCCGCCCAGGCCCGGCCGCACATAGCGCGCACCCTCGTTGTCTTTGTCATAGCGCAACCCATGAGGATGAATGCTGTGTTCCTTCGGCGTGCGGTTGAAAAAATGCACAACGATATGGTCGCCCACTTCGGCGCGAATCACCGGCCCCAGAATCCCGAGCCAGTCCGGCTGTGGTTTGCGAACGGTAAACGTCGCGTCGGTGTACTCGATGTATCGGGTCTTGGGCCAGACTGTACGGTTTCGCCACGGCAAGGGAATCGGCAACCCGTCAATCAGATCGTGCCCGCTGGGAGCGTAATCCCAGCTCACATCTTCAGCGGCAATAAAATAAGTTCTGGTCTTTCCGGAGTGTGCTTCGACAGGATGGGCAGCCTTTTGGCCAAAACTCGGAGCAGTCAGGAAACCGCCCAGAATCAAGCCTGCAATCGCGCGTCGGATCATGAAGGATTCGCCGCCATTATAGCCCCGCCGATGCGCCTGACTTTAGGGGAGGCAAGCAGGGAGTAATGATTCAGTTTGAAGGGCACGTCCCCCAGCGGCTAAAGCCGCAGTTGGTGTGGCGAGGCTTATGGCGCGGCTGGAAGCCGCGCCCTTTCAAATCAAGTTCAAACTGACCCACGAGAGATGCTGTCCTGACTCCTACGCCCGCCCCTTCTTCGCCGCGACCGCCGCTTCCTTCCCCGCCACTTCCCACGGCCGCTTTGGACGGTCCGCCGTCGCTTTGTCCCGATCCTCGATGCGGTCGTACTGATACGACTCGCTCACCGTGCCCAGCGACTCGTTGTAAAGGCTGGGCAGCCCCAATCCCACTTTCAACTCCTCGGTGAACGACTGCAGCGCCTTCAGGTGGTCGGCGGTGGCCGGCACTTCCGTCTTCGATGTTTTTAGAAATTGCTGGTAACCGCGGTTCACGAGCTTCGAAATCTCGCTTCCAATCAGGTAGCCGGGATAGGCAAAAATCTTCACCCCGTCGTCCGCCGTCTTCTGGATCGCGGCCGACACGTTGTACTTCCGCAGAAACACTCGTCCGTTGGTGCCCGGGGCTTCGGTGATGTCGAACCCGTGATCGCGCAGCCAGGCTAACGCTTCTTCATAGGTTCGTGCTTCAATGGTTTTCGACATTTCTCTCGACTTCAACCTTTCCTTGCGCTCGTCGTCCCGTCATAATTAGATGCGGGCTATCAGATTCATGTGATACAGATTGTTGTCATCCTGAGCAAGTGTCTCTTGCGCAGCGAAGGATCCGGGCGAGCCGCGCGAAGCGTCGCGTTCTTTGCAACGCAACAACCGCGCGTTTCGCTCGCTTTCTTACACGAGCCGCATCGCCGGGCGAACCTTAATCATCTAACCAAAATACTACATACCTTGTTTTCGGCCCTATAGCACATTACGTAGGTCACGGCGGTTCGGTTCAGAAATGGCACACGGCTCGTCAAAAACAACGGCAATGTCCACTCCCGCACCACACAACGGACCGCAGGAAGTCGCGTCAGGACTGGGCGAAACTCTCGGCCACAGTCTCATGGAGCGCATCGGCAACACTCCCTTGCTTCGCCTTGACGCTCTCACCAGCGACCTGCCTGCCGTAGCACTTCTGGGTAAGGCTGAATGGTACAACCCCGGCGGCTCGGTCAAAGATCGTGCCGCGGCCCGCATCGTTTCTGAAGCCCGACGCTCCGGCCAGCTTCGTCCCGACAAAATTCTGCTCGACGCCACCAGCGGCAACACCGGCATCGCCTACGCCATGCTGGGCGCGGCTGAGGGATTTCCCGTCACCCTCTGCATGCCCGAAAATGTTTCCCGCGAGCGCAAGCAAATTCTCCGCGGATACGGCGCCAACATTCTTTACACCGATCCGGGCGACGGCTCCGACGGCGCGATCCGCAAGGCCCGCGAACTCGTGGCCACAGATCCCGACAAATATTTCTACGCTGACCAGTATTCCAACGACGCCAACTGGCAGGCTCACTACCACACCACCGCCAACGAAATCTGGCAGCAGACGCAAGGACGCGTCACTCACTTCGTCGCCATGCTCGGCACCAGCGGCACCTTTGTCGGCACTACGCGCCGCCTCAAAGAATTGAATCCGCGCGTGCAATGCATTTCGCTTCAGCCCGATTCCTCATTCCACGGAATCGAAGGCGCGAAGCACATGGCCAGCGCGATGGTTCCCAACATCTACGACGCAGCCCTGGCCGACCGGAACCTCGAAATTTCCACCGAAGACGCCTACGCCATGGCCCGACAAATGTCGCGCGGCGCGGGCCTGCTGGTCGGCATCTCCGCCGCAGCCGCGGTCGTCGGTTGCCTCAAGGTCGCCCGCGAGCTACCCCAGAAAAAATCTCAGGAAGCCGTGATCGTAACCATCCTGTGCGACTCCGGCGACAAATACTTGAGCGAACGCTTCTGGACCGAAGGCTGAAATTGTTGATTTTTGAATGTTGATTGTCGAATGAAAGGCGGGTTTGCTCGGTTGTCTTTGATTCAACAATCAAAATTCAACAATCAACAATTCCCATGCTAAAACTCTCCCGCTCCGATTACGACTCCCTCCGCCACCACGGCGAAGAAACCTATCCCCACGAATGCTGCGGCGTCCTTCTCGGCCACGTCGACGATGACGGCTCCCGCATCGTCACCGCAATCGCGCGCGCCGGCAACACCCGCACCGACTCCCCGCAGAACCGCTACAACATCGCCCCCCGCGAACTGATTCGCATCCAGAGCGAAGGCCGCAAGCGCGGAGAAGACATCATCGGCTTCTACCACTCCCACCCCGACCACCCCGCGCAATGGTCGAAGACCGATCTGGCCGAAGCCCACTGGTTCGGCTGCTCCTACGTCATCACCAGCGTGGAAAAGGGCAAAGCAGTCCTGACCAACTCCTTCGAGCTAACCGGCACCGACGAATCCGATAAGCAATTAACAAACGAGAAGGTCGAACTCGCCTAAGCTAAGCGCCCTGAGCTAAGCCCTGAGCTGAGCACAGATCGGCAATGCAGGTGGGATGGGCGATGCCCATGTGGGGACGGACGCCCTCGTCCGTCCGGTCGAGCGGCAGCTCGACATGCTTTTTTGCCGACACCTCCACCGACGCCATCACCCCAAAACCCAGCCTGCCGCGGACTTCGCGCGATATTCACAATTCTGCGATAACGTTCTATCGGTCACTCGCCACAATCTGGTGCACACGAAACACGCGAAAACCCGCGTTCGACGTGGCCCGCCGCGAAAACGTGCAGCGCCGCTGCACCAAATCCGGTCAGCGGCTTGTGCATGGGCTGCACTTGATTGAAAATTCACGCACTTGCAGGTGCGGATTTTTCATTGACGAAAAAACTGGAAGGAGTAAAACAGGATCGTTCTTTGACAGCTTCTTAAGTTTTTCCGGTTGGTGCGGCGTCCGGGGCTCGAGCGGAGTCACTGTTCTGATCGCAAGGTTTGGGACGGAGGGCGAGCAAGGGTCTATAGCAAAGCGCTGGTCGAGGAGAACGGGAAGACACGTTGAAGGCAAGATAGAGTTCCGAGGCGTAGGGTAGGTTTATCCGGTTGGCGGTGAGCCCGGAGCCCAAGCGAAGATCGCGCGCAGCAGCCCCGCAAGGGATGAAGCGAAAGCAGGTCGAGCAAGGGTCAAACGCGAGCTACTGGCCGAGACGAATGGACCCCACACCACCTCGGAACTCTTATTTTTTCTGTACCATGGAGCCCCGGACGCATTCGTCCGGGGTCACGCGCAAGAGCGCGTGATAGCCAACTCGCAAGACCCGAACGAAGCGTTGCAATCCCGAGCTGTCCGGCCGGGCAAAGCCCGGCAGCCGCCTGCGCCATCCCTCACTGAACAGCATTCCCAGGCCCGCCGACGGCATAAATCCGCGGAATCCTCTGCTCCAATGCCGGCAGGGCCGGAAACGCCGCATGCGGCTCGGTCTGATACCAGTAAGCCACCGAAAAATAATTATCCGACCGCACATTGCCATGCCCATGCTCAATCGTCGCCCGCAAAGACTTGGTAAACGGAATCGGCGAATCCAGATGAAACCGATAAACTGACGACCGCGCCCCCGCCACTTCCTGCCCCACAACCGGAGCGCCAAATAGTCCATAAGAAAACGCGTGCCCGCCAAAATCCCACGCCCCTAGAAAATAATCTTCCGATCCCGTCCCATTGATCGACGGTAGCTTTTCCCCGTCGACAAAAAACATGTCATCGCCCTCGCCCCACCATCCATCCTGATTCTGCAGCACCGACATGGTCACGCCCACAAAATGCCCGCGTCCCGTCGCTTCCAGCCAGACGTAATTCCCCTGCCCGTCGAGATTTTTCTTGTCATTGACGATCGCATCGCCGTTCGAAGTCCACCGATTCGTCCATCCCCGCTCCGGCGCAGCCTGCCGGTACTGCGCATGAAAGTAGAGCAGATCCCCCGCCAGCGGCTTGCTGTAAGCCCGATAGTCGATGTTGAAATAGAAATCATCCGTCCGGATCGCGCCCTCGTTGGTCACCGTAATGCGCGCGTGCTTCTGAAATGGCATAGGGAAGAAACAATTCAAAGCCTTGTCCGAGCCGACCGACAAAGGCAGTGACTCATACAGGTGATAATCCCCCAGCCCCAGCCCAAAAAAATCTCCAATCGGAGCCTCCACACTCGGCGTAGCCTCGCCATCCCAATACATCCGCAGCACCAGTGCCTTCAAATGACTCGGATCATCGCTGGCAATCGTCACCCACACATGAGTAATCAGCCCCGGCCCGTCGGCGTCCAGCAGCGTCAAAGTCTCTCCCGCACCAATCGCCCGAGCATCCGCATTCCCCCCGCTCCGGTCATAACTAGAAGCCCGATGCTGCACATAATTCTTAGCCTCGGGCAGCGTCGAGAGCCAGGTCGCCGGATCCTGCGCGAAGAGTGGCAGTGTGAGAAGACAAGAGAGAAATAGGACGGGGAGGTTTCGCATTTGGATTCTCCAGGTGTGAGCGTCTTACTTTCCAGAAAGCTGTGGCGTGGGGATTCTAGGCGAAAGAATTCAGTATGTCTTGGGCAAAGGCCGCGCAGCTTGCCCGGTCGGGAACGGGTGCCGCAACCCGCTCCGGATATTCGTCGTAGGTGCGATCATCGAGCAGCCTGCCATTCTTGGCTTTCCGTACGCCGCCCCACTGCTTGAAGAAAAAGGGAACGCGATATCTGCGGCATTGATCGCGCACCGAAATCACCCATTCCCGCTGCATCGGCCGCGCGCCCGGCCCACTCTCGCCACCCACAATCGCCCAACTGATTCCGGAGAGATCGAACGCACCCAACCCTTCCAGCAGTGGTTCGATCGAGAGAAAGCGAACTTTCGCGGGAGCCCCCTGCAGATGGCCAATCCGCGGCAGCCCATATTTCTTATCTTCGACGCTGACTCCCCACCAGATGTGATCTTGGTCGGCAGCAAAGCGAAGAGGCCCACTCAGCAACTCCCGCAATCTTTCCGCCCGCTTAGTGAGCACTTGAAACGTATGCCACCTGGCGGCGGCCATTACGCGGCACACAGCTTCGATGTAGCTGTCAGGAACTCCGTCCTGAAATAAATCACTCATGGAATTCACAAATACGAGCTTCGGCGAGCGCCACGAAAATGGCTCGGTCAATTTTTCCGGGACGAGCCGCAAGTCAAACCCTTGCTCATAAGGATGCCCCCTGACGCCTCGAAACCGTTCCGCAAAGGTCTCGGCGTAGCAATGCTTGCACCCGGGGCTGATCTTCGTGCAGCCCCGCACCGGATTCCATGTTGCGTCGGTCCATTCGATGTGGGAGTTCAGTGACATGGATTATTCAAAATTGAAACCAGTTTGGTTGGTACCGTATTTCAATGTATCTTGCCAAAAATCATGCGCCAGCTTGTGTCTCGAGAATAGAGCAATATAGTACAGAGGAAGGTTCTTATCGTCGGATCTGACCATTTTCATCTGATGAATCGGAGTGGGCAAATATTTGAGGGTCTCCATGCTCGAGGCAAACTCCTGCGCCAAGAACTTGGGGAACAAGACGCCGTTCCGTTCCGCGATCCTCCATCGTTCTCTCCAAGTCGTCGATCCCAGGAATTCGTCAACTTTCCGCGCGTCTTCCATGACGTAGCGCTTGTAAGGACGGTTCGCATCCGAATAAACTGCCAGCAGAACCAAGAAATCGACGAAACGATACGAAAGCGACTTGATTGTGCCAAATTTGAGCCCAATGTCGTAAGGATCGGCAAAACAGAGCGTCAGGACGGTGTTAGCCCTTGATCCCTGCGGAATTTGATCGAGAATCTCAGCGACCTTGTCGTCGCAGTCACCTTCGACGTAAACCACGTTTGCTGCAGGAAAGTGACGTTTAACCCGCGTCTTGAGCGCATCTACATTCTTGGGTATCGCCTCGCAGAATATGTACTTGTCGAACGGTTGTTCGGCGGAGAGTGCCCGAAGCGGAGACCCCAAGATTAGTTTCTGAGTTCCGCGTATCCGGCTATAGCCTGCGCCTGCGTATAATTCCAGATACACGCGTTTCCCCCATTTGTTCTTCATCCCATTAGAAAAGAGGGCGGGGGCGGGCGTAAATGGAAACGAGCCTGTGCTTGTCCTCCGTCCATGCGCCGACCTCTGGCAGTGCCAAGCCATCGGCGCTCGGTTGTGCTGCTCCGTCCATAATAGGCCGATCCTCTTCGATCAATTCGCCGTTTGTTCGCTATCGTGTCGGTCCAGTTTGGCACAGCCATGGTTCAAATTCAATAACGACCGCCCCCTCACAACGGTATATTCCCATGCTTCTTAGCTGGATTCTTATCCCGCTTGCCCTCCAGCATCGCCAGCGCCTGAATCAGCTTCTTCCGCGTATCCCGCGGCTGGATCACCGCATCCACGAACCCGCGATCCGCCACCACATATGGATTCGCGAACCGGTCGCGAAACTCTTCAATCTTTTCCCGCCGCACTTCGTCCCGGCGAGCGGGCTCGCCGTTCGCCGCCGCGTCGAGTTCGCGCTTATAAACAATGTCGACCGCGCCCTCCGGGCCCATCACCGCAATCTCCGCCGTCGGCCAAGCATAATTCACATCCGTGCGAATATGCTTCGACGCCATCACGCAATACGCCCCGCCATAGGCCTTGCGCGTGATCACCGTAACCTTCGGCACCGTCGCTTCGGCAAAGGCAAACAGCAGCTTCGCCCCGTGCTTGATGATCCCGCCATACTCCTGCGCCGTCCCCGGCAAAAATCCCGGCACATCTTCAAACGTGACCAGAGGAATGTTGAAGCAGTCGCAAAACCGCACGAATCGCGCGCCTTTCAGCGACGCATTGATATCGAGCGTCCCCGCCAGCACCGCCGGCTGGTTGGCCACAATGCCCACGCTGCGCCCATCGAGCCGCGCGAATCCCACAACAATGTTCCGCGCGTAATGCTCGTGCACTTCGAAAAAATATCCGTCATCCACCACCGCATGAATGACGTCCTTGATGTCATACGGCTGGTTCGACTGCGCGGGGACGATTGAATCGAGCGACGCATCGGCGCGGTCAATTGGATCGTTCGACGCCTTCCGCGGCGGATCATCCAGATTATTCGACGGCAGGAAACTCAACAGCTCGCGCACCATCGACAAACACTCCGCATCGTCATGCGCCAGAAAGTGCGCCACGCCTGAGGTTTCGTTGTGCGTCGCGGCGCCGCCCAGTTGCTCCTTCGTAACTTCCTCGAGCGTCACCGTCTTGATCACATCCGGCCCGGTGATGAACATGTACGAAGTCTTATCCACCATCAGTACAAAATCCGTAATCGCCGGAGAATACACCGCGCCGCCCGCGCACGGCCCCATGATCGCCGAAATCTGCGGCACTACCCCGCTGTACAGCGTGTTGCGCAGAAAGATATCGGCATAGCCCGCCAGCGACATCACACCTTCCTGAATCCGCGCCCCTCCCGAATCATTCAGCCCAATCACCGGCGCGCCCATCTTCGCCGCCAGGTCCATAATCTTCACGATCTTCCCCGCGTTCGTCTCCGAGAGCGACCCGCCGAAGACGGTGAAGTCCTGCGCAAACACATACACCAGCCGCCCTTCGATCCGACCATATCCTGTGATGAATCCATCGCCGTAAATTTTCTGCTCGGCCATGCCGAAATCGTTGCAGCGATGCGTGACCAGCTTGTCGGTTTCTTCGAACGTGCCTTCATCGAGCAGAAACTCAATGCGCTCGCGCGCCGACATCTTGCCTTCTTTGTGCTGGCGTTCGCGCCGCTTCGCCCCGCCGCCGTCTTCGGCCAGCCGGTTGCGCCGGTTCAGTTCCGCAACTTTCTGTGCGAGATCCATAGCGCAAGAATTATAAGCGCGTGCACGCGCCAGCCGTCAGCGCAGTGGATCAGTTTCAAGGACACGTTCCCCCAGCGGCTAAAGCCGCGAAATTGATTTGGCAAGACTTATGGCGCGGCTGGAAGCCGCGCCCTTTCAGATCAAGTTCAAACTGACCACCACCGCCGTCAGCGCAGCCTTTCTTACCAACAGAGTGTGAGATACACTGCCTCTTTCCTTGTCGTAGCCGAAACTGAAGGAGAGAAGAATGATCCGCGGCCTCGCCCCGATTCTTTCGATCGCATTTCTCGCCCTGCTGGCGCGGGCGCAAGAGAAAGCCGCCGACAACGACTGGGTCTCCGTCAGCAACAGGTACACCCAGATGCTGCTCGATGTGGAGATGAAGCATCGTCCGGAAATCGGCTCCAATCAGGGACTCAGCGAATTCGACAACAAAATTTCTCAGCCCACTCTGGCTGATGAAGATCAGGAGCGCAAAGAAACCGAAGCCGTCGTCGCCAAACTCAAGACGGCATCCTGGCAGCAAAAGCAGCCGGAAGTCGGCCAGGATTTGCAGATCATTCTGCGCCGCGTCGATCTCGATTTTCGCGAAGAGGATTACAAGCGCGCCCATGCCGTTCCCTTCATGAACGCCAGCGCCGCGGTCTTCAGCGGCCTGCACATTCTGCTCGATGAGCAGACACCGGCCGAGCGCCGCCCCGCGGCCGTAATCCGCATCCGCGAGTATGCCGGTCTAGAGCTCGGCTACAAGCCGCTGACGGAAATTTTCAAGCAGCGCATTACCGAGCAGATGGCCAAGCCCGGCGTCGTCTACCCGGCGCGCATCGACATGGAGACCGAACTGGGGCGCAATCCAAATTATCTCGAAGGCATCGCCATGCTCCTCGAGAAATACAAACTCACCGGCTGGGAACAGCCCTACGCCACGCTGAAATCTCAGCTCACCGAATATGACGCATGGCTGAAGGCTACCGCGATGCCCAAGGCCCGCACCGATTTCCGCCTGCCGCCCGAGGAGTACGCTTTCGCCCTCGAAGACTACGGCATCGACATTCCTCCCGCGCAACTCGCCGAGATGGCCCACAAAGAATTCACCGAGGTCCAGGGCGAAATGAAAGTCGTCGCCGCCGAAGTGGCACAAGAGCGTCACCTACCCTCGCCCGACTATCGCGACGTAATCCGCGAACTCAAAAAACAGCAGATCGTCGGCGACGCCATCCTGCCCTTCTACGAAAATCGCCTGAAGCAGATCGAGCAGATCATCACCGATCACCAGATCGTCTCCCTGCCCGACCGCCCCGCGCGAATTCGAATCGCGACCGCCGCAGAAACCGCGCAGCAGCCCGCGCCCCACATGCAGCCTCCGCCCTTCCTCCACAACACCGGACAGAAAGGCGAGTTCATCCTTCCCCTGAACAGCCCCGCCGCGCCCGGTCAGAGGGCTTCCGAAAAATACGACGACTTCACCTTCGACGCCGCCGCCTGGACGCTCACCGCCCACGAAGCCCGTCCCGGCCATGAACTGCAGTTCGATTCCATGCTCGAGCACGGCGTCTCCATCGCCCGCGTGCGCTACGCCTTCAACAGCACCAACGCCGAAGGCTGGGGACTCTATTCTGAATACCTCATCAAGCCTTACATGCCGCTCGACGGCCAGTTGATCTCACTGCAACTTCGCCTGCTTCGTGCCGCGCGAGCTTTCATCGATCCCGAACTGCAAGCCGGCAAACTCCAGCCCGCCGACGCATACCGCATTCTCGAGCAAGACGTCGTCATCTCCCACGCCTTCGCCCAGGAAGAAGTCGAGCGTTTCACCTACCGCATGCCCGGCCAGGCCAACAGCTATTTCTACGGATTCACCAAGCTGCTCGCCCTGCGGCACGAGCTCGAAACCGCCCTTGGACCGAAATTCAACCAGAAACAATTCCACGACACCATCCTCGCCCAGGGACTGCTCCCCCCCGACCTGATGCGCCGCGCAGTCCTGCATCACTTCCTGGCCAAGAAATAGGCTCGTCTCAGCCCACTCGTTGAGAGTCTGTCATTCTGAGCGAAGCGAAGAACCCCATGTCAGCCAGCGCCTTCACCGGCGTGTCGAGGAATTTTTACCACTGCTCGCGCTGCGCTTTCTTTCCATACCTATCGCTCGCTTGGGTAAGCCACTGCGGTACACTGCCCTCAATGTCCCTCTCCGACCAACTAGGCTTCAGCTTTCGCCCGCCCGAGCGCCGCGTGTGGAAAGTCCGCGACCTCGTCGCCGCGGTCCGCACTCACATCGAGCGTGAATACTCCGACGCCTGGGTCGAAGGAGAAATCTCGAATTTCCGCGCCCCCGACTCCGGGCATCTCTACTTCACTCTGAAAGACGGCAACGCCCAGATTCGCGTCGTCATGTTCCGTTCCTCGGCGCGTCTTCTGCGTTTTCGCCCCGCCGATGGCTTACAGGTCGTCGTCCGCGGACGCGTCACCGTCTACGAAGATCGCGGCGAGCTGCAAATCTCCGCCGAATACATTGAGCCGAAAGGCGCAGGCTCGCTGCAATTAGCTTTCGAGCAGCTCAAAGCCAAGCTCGAAGCCGAAGGCCTGTTCGCTCCTGAGCGCAAGAAGCCGATCCCCGCGCTGCCCGCGCGCATCGGCATCGTCACGTCTGCTCAGGCCGCCGCCTTGCGCGACATTCTGAACGTCCTCGAACGGCGTCATCACTCTGTGAACGTCGTCATTTTCCCCGCGCAGGTGCAGGGTGACGCCGCTTCGCTCGAAGTCGCCGCTGGCGTGCGCTATTTCAACCACCACAGTTCCGTCGATGTAATCGTCATCGCCCGCGGCGGAGGCTCCGCCGAAGATCTCGCCGCATTCAACGATGAGGGCTTAGCTCGCGCCGTTGCCGCATCAACCATTCCCGTCATTTCCGCCGTGGGCCATGAAACCGATTTCACCATCGTCGATTTCGTCGCCGATCTGCGCGCGCCCACGCCCTCTGCCGCCGCCGAACTCGTCATCCGCTCGCGCCAGGAAGTCGAAGATCATGCCGCCGCCTTGCATGACCGCCTCGCCCGCGCCATGCGCTACCGCCTGCTGATGGCCCGCCAGGCCTTGACCGAACTCGCGCAGCACGGCACCTTCGCCCGTACCATGGAACTCATCCGCCAGCGCCAGCAGAGGCTTGACGATCTGATTCACCGCATGGAACTCGCCGAGCGCCAACTCCTGGAAAAACTCCTCCGTCGCTGGGAAACCATCTCCGCCGCCGTCCGCCACTACGACTTGCCCCTCGTGCTCTCCGGCATGCGCCGTGAACTGGAGAGCGCCACGAATTCTCTCGTCGCCGTCATGCGCAACGTCCTTCTCCAGCACAAAGTGCGCAGCGAGCGCCTGCAAACCGTTCTGGAATCTCTATCCCCGCTGGCCATTCTCGATCGCGGCTACGCGCTGGTCTTCGATGCGGAAGGCAAAATCCTGAAAGACGCCCGCGCAGTAAATCCCGGCGCCGAAATCAAAGCAAGACTGGCCAACGGCGAAATCAAAGCCACCGTTACCAAAAACTAATGGAGCGGCGGACGCATTCGTCCGCCCAGGCGCGCAGATCCGCTCCCTCGGCCCGTAGTCTGGCACCGCCCATCCTCTGCATTACAATGGATTCCACAAGCCCGATTTCCACCAGGAGCCCATTCAACCTGTGCCGGTCATCGCTTCATGGTCGCAAGCCGCATGGGTAGCGCTCGATGTTCTTCTCGTCGCCTTGCTGATCTACCAGGTCCTGGTCATGATCCGCGGCACGCGCGCCGCTCCCATGCTGGCCGGCCTCGCCGTGGTCGCCGTAATTTTCTACCTGGCTCGCATCGGCGAACTCGTTACGCTCAACTGGGTCGTGAGCCGCCTCGTGCCCTACGTGGTGTTCGCTTTGATCGTGGTCTTTCAGTCGGAAATCCGCCACGTGCTCGCCGATCTTGGCCGCCGCCTCAGCTTCCTGCGCAGCTCGTCCGCCGAAAACGACTCCTACGACGACATCGTGCTCGCCGCAAATCTTTTTTCTCAGCACCAGACCGGCGCCCTCATCGTGATCGAACGCGAAATCGGATTGCGCACCCACATCGAAAGCGGCGTCCCGCTTGACGCCCGCCTTTCCTACGATCTGCTGGGAACGATTTTTCGTCCCAGCGCCCCGTTGCACGACGGCGCTGTAATCGTCCAGCGCGACCGCATCGCCGCCGCCGCCTGTTTCCTGCCGCTGTCCATGAATCCGCTGCTCTCCACCCAGCTCGGCACTCGCCATCGGGCCGGCATCGGCATCACCGAAGAGACTGACGCCATCGCCGTCATCGTTTCCGAAGAAACCGGCGGCATAAGCCTCGCCATTGGCGGCCAGATCGAGCGCGACCTCACCGTCGACCAGCTCCGCGAGCGCCTCGGCGCCGAACTTCGCCGTTACATGGCGCCCGTCACCCTGCCCACGCCCATTGAGCGAGAAGGGGATGAATCCGACGCCGAGTTCGATTCTCCGCTGGAGTCGCTCCCTCAGCAGCTCTCAGATCGCAACCCAGACGCCGAGCCGCTCCCATGATGACTTTCTTCAAACGCTACGTCCTGCACAACATAGGTTTGAAATTCCTGTCGCTGGTGCTCGCCACCGGACTCTGGTTCATGATTTCGCCCGCCGAAGAGCCCGCCGAAGTCGCTTTGCGTGCGCCCGTGGTTTTCAAGCACGTGCCGCCCCATCTCGAAATCAGCACCGAATCGATTCCCGAAGCCCAGATCCGAGTCCGCGGGCCCGAACGCATCATCCGCAACCTGCAAGCCAACGAGGTCCACGCCGAAATCGATCTGGCCGACGTCACGATCGGCGAGCGTACCTTCGATCTCAGTTCGCAACAGGTGCGCCACCCCCGCAATGTAGTCGTAGAGCAGGTCGTGCCCAGCCAGCTCCATCTTTCTTTTGATACGCGCCTCACCCGTCAGGTCGAGATTCATCCTCGCGTGACCGTGGCTCAGGACGAGGTGGTCACCAAAGTTGAAACCGATCCGCCCTCCATCAACATCACCGGGCCAACTCGTCATGTCGAGAGTGTCGAGGCGGCCACCACCGATCCCATCGACGCCACCGGCACGCACGGCAGTGGAGTGTTCAGCACCAACGTCTACGTCGCCGACCCGCTCGTGCAAATCGCCGATCCCACCTCGATCCGTGTAACCGTTACGGTTCAGAAAGCCGCACCCGCCCCCTCCCACTGATTCCGTCCCTCCGATCCCTCTTGTCATCCTGAGGAGGGCGAAGCCCTCCGAAGGACCTTACGATCCGCGTCCACCAGCAACAGCGCTACCGGGACAATCCCCGCCGTACGCAGCGCGTCCGCCCGCATTAACGACAGAAAGCTTCAGCCCACGCCAGGTCCCTCACACCGCCCACATCGCCATTCAAGATGACACGCCAGAGTCCAGTTAAACTCCCGCGAAGATCTTCGATCCACAACTCGAGGCGCCAAGCGCATCCCCGTGTTGTTTGATTTATCATTCTTCTTCACGAATTGAATCTCCCCTATGACCCAGCCCACCCGCCAACTCTTCGGCACTGACGGCATCCGCGGCGTCGCAGGAGAATCTCCTCTCACCCAGCGCAGCACTTATCTGATCGGCAAGGCCCTCGGCCACGATCTGGTGCGCGCCACGCCCAAGCCCCAGGCCGTCATCGGCCAGGACACACGCGAATCGAGCCGCTGGATTGCCGATCGCGTCGCTGAAGGCCTCGCCGCCGTCGGCGTTGAAGTGCACAGCGCAGGCATCATCACCACCCCCGGCGTCGCCTACCTGGCGCGCTCGCGCGGAATGGCCGCCGGCGTCGTGATTTCCGCTTCGCACAATCCGTGGACCGATAACGGCATCAAAGTTTTCTCCGGCGACGGATTCAAGCTCACCGACGAGCGCGAACTCGCCATCGAAAAAGAGATCTTCACCCTGCTCAACAATCCTGCTTCCGCCGACGACACTGCGCTTAAATTTCCCGGTCCATCCCTGCCCGGCGAAGCCGACCTTCGCCACGCCTACGTCAAATCGCTGGCCGCAAGCGTCTCCTCTGATCTGAGCAAGTTGCGCGTTCTCGTCGATTGCGCCAACGGCGCCGCCACTGCTGAAGCGCCAGAGCTGTTTCGCAGCCTGGGCATTCACGCGACCTTCATCCACGTGTCCCCCGACGGCCGCAACATCAACGAAGGCTGCGGCGCCCTGCATCCCGAAACCCTGGGCAACGTGGTGGCCGGAACGACCGGGCACTATGACTTGGGGGTGACCTTCGACGGCGACGCCGACCGCGCTCTGTTCTCGGACGCCAATGGAAAAGTCGTCAACGGTGACGGCGTGCTGCTCGCCGCCGCCCGCGATCTGCACGCGCGAGGAAAGCTGAAGGGAGACACGCTGGTCGCAACCACCATGTCAAACATGGGACTCGAGATCGCGCTGAAAAAATCCGGCATTCGCATGCTGCGAGCCAACGTCGGCGATAAGTACGTTCTCGAGGAAATGCTGAAAACCGATGCCACTCTTGGCGGCGAACAATCCGGCCACATCATTTTCCGCGACGGCGACTCCACCACCGGCGACGGCCTGCTCACCGCTCTCCGCCTCATGGATATCATCGTCCGCAGCGGCAAGCCTCTAACCGACTTGATCGCCGACCTGAAAGTTTTCCCCCAGAAAATTCAAAACATCCGCGTGCGCGAAAAAATTCCCTTCACGCAGATTCCCGCCGTGAAGGCGGCAATCGAATCCGCCGAAAGCGAACTCAACGGCAACGGCCGTATCGTAGTCCGCTATTCCGGCACCGAAGCGCTAGCGCGAGTCATGGTAGAAGCCGAATCCGACGAAAAAATGCGCACCCTGACCGAAGTTATCGCCGCAGAAATCCAAAAAGCCCTGGGAATGTGAATGCTCATGTGGGGACGGGCGCATTCGCCCGTCCGGCCGGGCGAAGCCCGGCAGCTGTGTCCAGTCCTACTTCTTCTTCCGTTTGCCAACTGCCCGCACCGGCTCTTCCTCGAAAACGGCAAACTGAATCTTCTTCTCCACCGGATCGATCCGGTCCACCAGCACCCGAATCTTCTGCCCCAGACTGTAAATCTTCCGCGATCGCTGACCGATAATCTCCCGCGTATTTTCGTGATACGTATATCGATCGTCAATCAAAGTATTCAGCGGCACCAACCCTTCAACAAACAAATCTGTCAGCTCTACAAAAAATCCAAACTTGGTCACGCTCGTAATCAGCCCGTCAAAATCCTCGCCCACACGGTCCTGCATAAACTTCACTTTCTTCCACTCCATCAACTCCCGCTCCGCATCATCGGCCCGCCGCTCCGACTGGCTCGACTCCTCCGCAATCTCATGCAGTTCCTCCACCGAAATCGGCCCACCCATCGACTCATGTGGGGCGGGCGCCCCCGCCCGCCGCTTCGACCAAGGCGATGCCGTGTCGCCAGCAGAAGGGTGCCCCACCCTTCCCGCGTTCTCTGCGGGAGGGTGGGGACTTTGACTTTGGTTTGTTTGCCCCAGCACACTCTTCAACACCCGATGCACCACCAAATCCGGATACCTCCGAATCGGCGAAGTGAAATGCGTATACGAAGTCGCCGCCAGCGCAAAGTGCCCCAGATTCTCCTCCGAATATCGCGCCTGCTTCAGCGACCGCAGCATCAGGTAGCTCAGGATCCGCTCCTCCGGCTTCCCCGCAATCTTCTCCGTCAACTTCTGATACATGCGCGGCGTGATGTGCACTTCCTTCGGCACTTCAATCTCGCGCACGCGTTTCCCCGTCCCATAAGCCACCCGCCGGTCGGTCTTCGTCTGTACCCGATGAATCGGCAGCGCCCCCACGCCCAGAGAATATCCAAACGTCGCCGCAATCACCTCAAAGTCGTAGACCCGCTTCGCATCCGGCTTTTCGTGAATTCGATATAAAGACGCAGTATGTCGAGATTCCAAATGCTGCGCCACGCACTCATTCGCCGCCAGCATGAACTCTTCAATCAGCCGGTTCGCCATATTGCGTTCCGACCGCGCAATGCTCTTCATCAATCCGTTTTCGTCAAACTCGATCACCGGCTCGGGCAGATCAAAATCAATCGATCCCCGCCGCTCCCGCTTCTTATTCAGAATCAGCGCCAGGTCCCGCATCAACTCAAAATCCGCGACCAGCGGCGCATACCGCTCGCGCATCGCCGCGTCACCTTCCAGCACCGCATTCACCGCGGTATAAGTCATCCGCTCCGCTGACCGGATCACGCCCTCGCTCAACTCATACCCCACCACTTCGCCGCGATGGTCGATCTCCATCACGCACGACATCACCAGCCGCTCCACCTGCGGCCGCAAACTACAAATGTCGGTCGAGAGTTCCAGAGGCAGCATGGGCACGGCGCGATCCGGAAAATAAACGCTGGTCCCGCGCAGCCGCGCCTCTTGATCCAAAGCCGACCCCGGCGTCACATAATGCGCCACATCGGCAATGTGCACCTGCAATTCAAAATTCCCATTCGCCAGCATGCGAACCAGCACGGCATCATCGAAGTCGCGCGCCGTCTCGCCGTCGATGGTCACAATCGGCAGCCCGCGAAAATCTTTCCGTCGCTCCAGTTCCGCTGCCGGAATCACAGCCGGAGCATCCTGCGCCTCCTCCAGTGCCGCCGCCGGAAAATGATGTGGCAAATGAAATTTCCGGATCGTGATCTCGACATCGACCCCAAAATCGTCTTCCCGCCCCAGAATCTCCACCACCCGCCCCCGCGGATTCTGCGTAGCCGAAGGCCAATCCGTAATCTCCACGTCGACAACAACGCCCTCAAGATCGTCCCACGAAGTTGCCCGCGCAGCCTCTGCACCCAACACGCGATCGACAGACTTGTGCTTCCTCTGTGTTCTCTGTGTCCTCTGTGGTGAAGGGTTTTGTTCCCCCGCAGCAGACTCCGGCCGCTCCATCCCCGCCGGAATCAAAATCTCCTGCGTAATCTTCGAATCCATCGGCCGCACATACCCGCCGCGACTGCCGTAATGAAAAGTCCCCACCACGGTCGCATTCGCCCGCACCACCGGACGCACAATCCTCCCCTCCGCCCGCCTGTCCGGCCGCACATTGCTGATGTCGACCAGCACGCGGTCGCCATGCATCGCATTCCCAATCAAATGTGGAGGAATAAAAATATCGCCGCTGAGTCGCGACTTATATGCAGCCGGCAGGGAGCTAGCATCAGGAATCACAAACCCAAACCCATCGCGATGCATCGTCAGCCGCCCCACCACAAGATTCTTCTCCCCCGCCGGCGCAGGCAGTGCATAGCGATCCGAATCCAGGCGCGCCAGCGCCCCTCCGGCGACTAGCTTCCGCAGCCGCGAATCCAGTTCGCGCCGCTCGTCCCCATGCAGCCCGAGTTCGCGCACGAGCTGCTTAAATCCCGCCGTGCGCTTAGGCTGCCGCGCAATAAGTTTGAGAATTGAGGAATCAGAAAGCATGGAAGAAACTGCCGGCCATCAGCCTGTCAGCTCCAAGCATAAATCATGGAAGAAAAACTGCGTCGTCATCCACACAGATTGTCATCACAGATTGTCATCCTGAGCGAGGATTGTGCTTCGCGCCAGCGAAGCGCAACCGCAGTCGAAAGCCCGCCCTGAGCCTGTCGAAGGGGACCCCGTGCATGCCAGCAGTGCCACCGGCCCGGAAAGGAGTTCCCGCCGCATGAGAGCGAAGTGACCCCTTTCGCCAACGACCAACCGCACTCTACCAGCTATCCCCGCCCCCGCGTGGTGGCCAAGCCCCCAGCGCTCGCCGCACCGCCGCGATCTGCCCCGTGTGATAGCTATTGTGCGCGACCATCTGCCACAAAACGGCTTCCAGCGTCCCCGCGCGTTTCAAATCTTCCTCGCGCCCCGATTCAATCTGCCGGTCAAGTTCTTCTCGCGACGCCCCCGCCATCGCGGCATACGCCGCCAGCAATGCGCTGAACTGTGTCCTCAGCCGATCCCACTTCCCCGCGTCAATCGCCGCCTGAGGAAAACTCTCCGAGCTATGTTCCGGATACACCGGCCGCTCCCCGCGAATTCTCCGGAGTTCATAGTCCATCCAGTAATTCATGTGAAACAACAACTGCCCAATCGAATGCGGAAATCCAGGAACCTGCCGGGCCGCGACTTCCGCGGAAATATCCTCCACGCACGCGACCGGATCCACGTGCGCCCCCATCCCCCGAAGCAATTCCTTCATCGCGCGTTGATCCATGAACGCTCGGTTGTTGGCCCTCGGTTTCAACACCCCTTGTCATTCCGACAGCGCGTGCTTTGCTTCACGCGCGGAGGAATCTCGGTCTCCTCGGACGCATGGCGAAAGCCCTATCCGCGTCCCTCCGCGCAATCCGCGGCGAAGAAGTTCGTCGAGAACTTTACCGCTGAAAATACTTCTCCTCGAGAATCCGCCGATGATGCAGCTCATGTCCCGCGATCAAATAAGCAATCCCCCGCACGCTGACTTCATTCTTGCTGGCCACTCCGCGCCGCATCCACGCCACCTCGTCCAGATTCCGCAGCAGCGTCAGCGTCGCCCGCCGCACCGCAATGTAGTCCTCCACAACTTCAGCGATCGGCGCGCGCCCAAACGGACCATTCTTCACGTAGTCGTCCTGCTCAAATCCCTCCAGCGGAGTCTGGTCGCCGCGCGCGATCCGTAGCGCCCGGTAGGCAAAGATGCGCTCCGTATCGCACACGTGTCCCAGCACTTCCTTGGCATTCCATTTATCGGGCGCGTAGCGAAAATCGCCGTCCGCCTCGTCCCGTCCCGACAGCAGCAGCATCATCTCTCGCCGCTGCTTGTCCAGCGTCGTCAAAATGTCCGCTCCCGGCACCAGCGAAACGTATCGTTCCGCGTAAGGCGCATACTCGTTCGGCTGCGGCCGCCCGATCGTCAACCGCTCCGGCAAAACCACTGCTGGTTCCTGCATGTGCTCTCCAATCCCGCTTCTCTGGCGAGGGATTTTCCCTCGTGCGACTTCGAGTCCTTCATGCTGGAGGTTTCGCTCTGCCCCCAGTTCGGAAGCGCGCTACCTCCTCGATTAGACTGCCCATCCCCAGTTCCGTTTTCGATAAATCTTCGACCCTCGCAAAGGATAACTCCTCAGCCCTGTGGAAGGGCACGCCGCCCCGGCTTTTATTTCAGGGACGTCCTTACACGAAACCTGGAAGGAAACTCTCTTAGACGGGGCTTAGGCGGCATTCACAGAGCAGTGCATTGTACGAATGGACGTACCACAATAGGAACTCCTGTGTTGAAAATAAAGGTTTTCCACAGCGTTCATTTTGAGACGGGGGAGTACAATTTTCTTTGGTCACGAACGTGCGGCCTTGTGACCCCTAATCCCAACCAGGAAAGGAATCTTGAACCCCATGTGGAAGCCGACCAATCAACCTCAATCTCCCGCCCGGCCCGGCGAGCCCGAGCGTCCGGCCATGCCCGCCGCCCCTGCCGCACCCATGGCATCCAGTGAGCCCGCTGCCGCTCCCCGGCCCATCACCACCACCACTGCCGACCAGGCCACCATCGGCAAGTCGCTGGTGATCAAAGGCGAAGTCACCGGTTCCGAGTCGCTTTACATCGATGGCCGCGTCGAGGGATCCATCAATCTCGCCGGCAACCGCGTCACCATCGGCCGCAACGGCGTTGTCGCCGCCAACATCAATGCCCGCGAAATCGTCGTGCTCGGCAAAGTCCGCGGCAATCTCACCGCCAGCGATCGCGTCGATATTCGCAGCGATGGCTCGCTCACCGGTGACGTCGTCGCTGCCCGCATCTCCATCGAAGATGGCGCGTTCTTCAAAGGCGGCATCGACATCCGCAAGGGCGGCCAGCAGTCGAAGCCCAACGGCGAAGACAAGACGATCCCCGCCGCCGAAACCGCAGTCATCGGCGCCAGAGCGTAGCTTTCCGCACGAGTCGGCGCCAAGGTTTTCCTGGGCAGGATTTTTCTTGGCCAGCGTTCCACAGCGGGCACCCGTCAGGGTGCCCGTCTTGTTTTTCACCACACACCCGCTCTAACCACTGCGCCGCCCTCTTCCATCCCATGTGCCCACGCCTAATGTGCCCATCTGGGGACAGCCGCCCTCGGCTGTCCAGTCGAGCGCAGCTCGACGGCACTTTTCCGCGTCCGCCCATAAAACGGCGTGCCAGAGAATCGGTTTAAGTTTTGCCCTGACCAGGTCGAGGTGACCGGATCGAGCTGCCCAGACCGGGATGGCCAAACAGAGATGCGGGCCACCAGCCGCGAAGCGGCGCAAGAATACAGCCCACGGCGCAAGCCGTGGGTAAGAACGACCAAGCCTCACCCAAGCCCCGGAGGGGCGAAAGAAACCAAGGTGATAATGTTGGATTGAAACCCTCGAACGGCCGCGCAGATTATCAAAGCGGAAAGGACATCTGTCGCAACGGTGCAGTGAAAAATCCGAAGAGCCACCCCGCGCCCAAGCAGATAATCAGTCGCAGAGCAACATATGGTTCGCGCAGGCTTGGAATTCTGCCGCAGACTAGTTCCCAATACAGGCATTGCCTGAGCGTAAGGAACAAGAACAATCCCAACCCCACAGCGAATACGCCGCAGCCCCAGACATAGTCGAGTCTGTTCAGGTGTTGATTCCGTCGACTCAACCGCCAGCCGGATATCATCGGCACACCGAAGCCGCGCGCAATCGCCGGCGCCACGAAACTGATCCACACCCACGCGATCAGGATTGCGACGAGTGCAATCGCCAAACCGACCATTTCTTGCCGCGCCATCAGACGACTATTTAACCCCAAACTGGCCCAGTTGGATAGCGAGAAGTTGTCGCCCGGCGATTCAATAGCCCCGCAGTAGCGGCATGGGAGAGCCCGGCGCGGCAGCGCTGGGCCGAACCGCGAAAAGAGACGAACAAGTCCCGTAGGGACGACACAAGCCGCTCTACTCCACCAGCATGCAATCCCCATAAGAATAAAACCGATACTTCTCCCTCACCGCATGCTCATACGCCCGCAACACATTCTCCTTCCCACCCAAAGCGCAAACCAGCATCAACAGAGTCGACTGCGGCAAATGAAAATTCGTCAACAACGCCCGCACCACCCGAAACTTGTATCCCGGATAAATAAAAATCTGCGCCTCTCCTGTCCCCGACCGCACTTCGCCCCTAGTTCGCGTCGCGGATTCCGCCGCGAACTCCAACGCCCGCACCGTCGTAGTCCCCACCGCGACAACCCGCCGCGACTCGCGCACTGCGCGATTTATTTTCTCCGCCGCCTCCGCCGAGATCGAATAAGTTTCCGCGTGCAGCCGGTGTTCCTCCACGCGCTCGCAGCGCACCGGCTGAAACGTTCCCAACCCTACATGCAGCGTGATCTCCGCCGTCTGAATGCCGCGCTCACGTATGCGCTCCAATATCTCCGGAGTAAAATGCAGCCCCGCCGTCGGAGCCGCCGCCGATCCTCGCTCCCGCGCATACACGGTCTGATACCGTTCCCGATCCCCCGCCGAGTCCGCCCGCGCAATATAAGGCGGCAACGGCACATGACCAATCTTCTCGACCAGAGAGAAGAAGTCTTCCGTCGACTCGGAGCTTTCCTGCAGAGACAGCCCATGTGGGGACAGCCGCCCAAGCCTGCCCTGAGCGGAGTCGAAGGGGCTGTCCGGGAGGGCGAAGCCCTCCTGTGCCGCCGCCTCAAACCGAATCCTCCGCTCCCCAAACTCTCCCCGTCCGATCACCTCACCCCGCAACTCATCGTGCTCACCAAAAATCAGCCGCTCCCCCACCCCAATCTTCCGCCCCGGCTTTACCAAACACTCCCACTCATTCGGCTCCTGCGAAACCTGCCGAGTCAGCAAGACCTCGACTTTTTTCACCGGGTGCCCCATCCTTCTCGCGTCCTTTGCGAGAGGGTGGGGATTTTGACTCCCGGTTCGTCCACTCTCTCCTCTCGAGAACGGCGCCCCGGCGCGCCGCCCATACAACCGCGCGGGAAACACGCGCGTATCGTTAAACACCACCAGATCCCCAGCCCGCAGAATCTCCGGAAATTCCAGAAACCGGCAATCCGTGAACTCGCCCGTCGCCGAATCGAGCCGCAGCATCCGCGACCCGGCACGATCCGCCAGCGCTTCCTGCGCGATCAACTCTTCCGGAAGATTGAAATGAAAATCGGAGACCAGCACGCAGCGATTATAGGGATGAGCGCGGCCTCGCGCTGAATGAGTGGCCGTGCGCAGTGGTGCAGCCTGGATCTCCTGCCCCAGGTGTCCTCCTGAGCGCAGCCGTTCTTCAGGCGGAGCGAAGAGCCTGCCCCGACCGAAGCCGAGGGGATCTCAGTCTTATCCGACCCGCAGCGTGAGCCAAATTGCACCACTCGAAGGGTCTCGCCGCTTTTGCGAGACATGGGAATCCGGCAAGGCTCTTCTCCCGAGGTCCTTCTAATCCAGCCCTACAGAATCGTTTTTTTCGAAAATTTGCATTGTCTCGTTCCCGCGCCTGCTGGTACTATGCGATTGCAAAAGTGCGGCCGCTTTTGTCCGCTCCCCCCAAAGGGTACCCATGCGAATCGAACACAAGCACAGGGAAGAAATCGTCCGCTACGGTCGCATGCTGCACGACCGGGGGTTCGTCGCGGCTATGGACGGCAACCTTTCCGTTCGCCTGCGCGGCGACCGAATTCTGGTCACGCCCACCTGCCTGAGCAAGGGCGCCATGCGGCCCAAAGACCTCGTCATCGTCGACCTCGAGGGCAAACGCGTTGAGGGCCGCCGCACCGTCACCAGCGAAATTGGCATGCACCTGTTGATCTACCGCATGCGCCCCGACATTAAGGCCATCGTGCACGCTCACCCACCCACCGCTACCGGTTTCGCCGCAGCCGGCATGCCCCTGACCGAGCCCTTGGTCTGCGAAGTCGTGATCGGCCTGGGATCAATCCCGCTCGCCGGCTACGGCACCCCCGGCACGTCCGAATTAGCCGGCACCCTCGAGCCTTACGTCCCCCACTACGACGCCATCCTGATGTCGAACCACGGAGTCGTCGCCTACGGCGATACTCTCGAGCACGCCTACATGAAAATGGAAACCGTCGAGCATTTCGCCCAGATCGCCCTGGTCACGCACCTGCTCGGCCGCCAGCGGCCGCTCAAGCAAGGCGAGATCGAGAAACTCATGCTGGTCCGCACCAAATATTTCGGCGCGAAAATGCCCGCCAGCACGCCCCTGTCCCGAGCCCCCCAAAAAGTCAGCTAATGAAGCTGTGACTCCTCGCTCCGCAGCGAGCGCCGTGTCATCCTGAGCGAAGTGGAAACTTCGCGAAGCGAAATTTCCACGCAGTCGAAGGACCCGTGCATGCCTGCATCACAACCGGCCTCGCAAGGAGTTTGCACCACAGACCGGGGTGCCCCATGGCCTGCCCTGAGCTTGTCGAAGGGTCTCGCCGCTTTTGCGAGATATGGGAGTCGAGACGTGGGAGTCGTTCCCGAATCTCCACCCGTCCCTCAATCCCCACCCACCCGAAACCTCATCCCCGCCCGGAAATTCACCGGCAGCGCCGGATACCCCACCACTTCGTTGTACCTTCGATCCAACGCGTTCGAAACGTTCGCATACAGCGTGATCCGCGATTTCAACGCGAACCATCCACCCAGGTCGGCCCGCACATATCCCGGCGCGTGATTGATGCCAAAATTATCGAAGTCCGAATCCGACCGCCGTCCCACAAAACTTCCGGCCAAATCCGCGCCCCACCGCGACCCCAGATAAGTCAGCTGCAATGTCGCCGAATGTTTCGGACGCCGCAGCAGCGGCTGCCCCGGATCGTAAACCGCGTCATACGGCGCGGGATTATCCAGATACTCCGACGACGTAAACGTGTATGCCGCATTCAGCCGCAGCCGCGCCAGCAGCTTCGCCGCGAATACCGCCTCCGCTCCTTGCGCAAACGCCTGGTTCACGTTCACATACTTCCCCGGAAAATTCGGCGGAGTATTCGTCGTCACATAATTGATCTGGTCATGAAACAGATTGTTGAAATACGTTCCGCTCAATTCGTATTTATTGCGCTTGAACCCCTGCAAAAAGCCTGCCTCATACGAACTCACGCGCTCCGGCTTCAGCCCCGGATTCGGAATGTCATACGGATCTCCCGGAATCCCATTGAACGTTTCCTCGAGCCGCGGTTCTTTGAATCCCGTCGCATACGAAAATCGCAGCCGCGTTCCTGAGAAAATCCGGTTCCCCTGAAAAGCCTGCAAAGTCACGGCAACCCGCGGCACGCCAGTATCCCCAAACTCGCTGTTGTGGACGAATCGCCCTCCCACAATCACTCCCAGCCGCCCCACCGACAACTGCTGTTGCAGATACACATCCTGATTCAGTCTCTGCCCATGGTTCTGCGCGCCATAATCGAGATCGCCCACAAATCCATTCTCGTTCTCCAGCCGATATCCAAACGTCAGGTGCGCCCAGCTTCTCTCCGAGTAGTCGCCCTGATATTCGAATCCCGCGCGATTGATGTGGTCGACTGCATGCGAAGGGTAGTCAATCGGATCCCCCAACGGATCCACTCGTTTCGCATCCCCATTCAGGTCCAGCTCGTTATAGCGGTACAGATAATCGAATCCCGTGATGCGGTGCTGCCATCCGTTCGGCGCAGCGATGCTCAGTTCCACGCTGCCCAGAAGATTGTTCAGTTGCGACCATTCGTGCGGGTTCGGCTGCAGCGGCACCAGCGGCTCCGTAGTCCCGTTCGACGGAACCAGCGGATCATAACCGTTGAAGTTCCACTCCCCCGGCGCTCCCGTATGGCTGTTGGCATGCCTTATTCGTGTTCGCAAAGCCGCTCGGTTGCCCAATTGCAACCCCACATTCGCGCCCTCCAGCGAATCCGAATACGCGTCGTTCACTCCCGACCCTTCGCTGTTGAACTGATTGCCGAACAGGTTGTAATCGAACGGTCCACGCGCCCCCGCCAGCGCTGCGTACCCGTTCTCCGTTCCAAAGTTCCCTGCATCCGCGCCAAAACGCAGCTCCGGAACCCGCGTGCTGCCCACCCGCGTCCACACCTGCACCACGCTCGTCATCGCATCCGACCCATAGAGCGTGCTCTGCGCCCCGCGCACGAACTCCATTCGATCGCCCTGCGCCAGCGACAAAGTTCCAAAGTCAAACGTCCCGCCCGGCTCGTTTACCGTGACCCCGTCAACAATCACCTTGTTGTAATTCGACTCGCCGCCCCGCACGAACAGTGACGACAACCCTCCCCGCTGCCCTGCCGTATTAACCACGGCCCCGGGCAAAAACCGCACCGCATCGTCCGCCGAGATCGGCTGCATCGTCGTGAGTTGCGCCCCGCTGAGCGTGTCCACGTCCGCGCCTGATTCTTCAGCGCTCACCGGCGTTCGCGTCGCAGTCACCACTACGGTTTCCGCCGCCGTCGCCAGCCGCAGGGTAACCGTAAGTTCACCGGCAAACGGAAGCTGCAGCGTCTCCGCCGCAAACCCCGTCGCCAGCACCGTCAACTGATACGGCCCGCCATTTCTTGTACTCAGAATGGCAATGCCTTCCGCCGACGTAGTCTGCGCCGCCAGCACCGTTCCGCGATCGGAGTTCAGCAGCGAGACCTGCGCTCCCGCCACTGCCCTCGACTGCGGGTCGACAACTTTGATTTTGAAATCGGTCGCCGAAGCGGCCCCGCAGAAAAATACGCAGACACACGCCGCGAAGAAGAGAGAGAGAACTTGAGAAGAAGCTCGAGAAGAAGCTCGACAAGAAAAGAAAAACAGAAAACCAGAAGCCCGCATGACCATCCTCCTTTGCACGCGAAAGGGGTTAAAGGTGACGGATCGCGCCGGTCTCCTGGCTTCGCGAGTAAGGATGAATCTCAGTGAGCGAAAAAAATTCACCTCATCCAGTAGCGCCCTCGACCTTCCCGGGACTCATTCCCAGTGGCCGAAAGCAGTTTCCTCGCTTACAGTTGCGCGGCAGCGCGGGATTCACACCCGCTTCCCTGTCTTCACCCAGCGGCAAAGACGCGCGTTCCGAAAGACATAAATCCGAAATCCGTGACAAAGATCAGAACCAACCGTCCCAAGAATCTAACACCCAAACATCCGAAGTCAAATGTGGATATCTGGCAGCGATTCAGTTTGCGGGATCCTCTCGGGAGATGCGCCCCAACTTGTTTCGTCCTCCTGAATTGTTTTGTCATCCTGAACGGCGACGCAGTCGCCGCGAGGGATCTTAAATAGATCGAAAGCCTCGTTAGCGTCGACGGGGATGCCCCTGGCGCATGCGCCATGGCGCTCCACCTTAGCACTCTCGCAGAGGCAGAAGCATAAGCATCATAAGTTCCTCGGAAACCCTTCGCTATCCTCAAGATGACGGCTCGCCTCACCTCTTCCACCTCCCCACCACATACACCACAATCGACAACACCACGCTCAGCACCACCGAAGTCGCCAACGGAAAATAAACCGTCGTATTCTTTCCCCGATACACCAGATCTCCCGGCAGCCGCCCCAACGGCAGATGCGTCCGCCCCACCACCATCAAGGCCGCTCCCACCACCACCAGCCCCACCCCGAAAATAACCAATATTTTTCCAAAATCAGCCATAAATGTTACCTATCTCGGCTATAATGATTCCCGCTGAAACAGCCCGCCACAAGCGGGTTTCACGGGTAGGTGCGGTTTCGATTTCCTACGTCAAGCCGTCATCCCGAGCGCAGCCGTTTTTCAGGCGAAGCGAGGGATCTCAGTCTTATCCGGCGCAGAGCGTGAGGCAAATTGCACCATGACCATTTCACGCAGTTGCTTCCATAAACCCACGTTCCCGTGAACCACCGGGTTTGAATCACAATCCCGTTTCTGACAGACTGGCCGTAATTCGTCCTCCCCGCGCTACAGTTGTAAATCAAGTCCGCCACCGTCGAACTGATTCCTGTCTCCGAGGTGTGCTATGCGTTCGCCTTCTCAAAGTCTATCAATCTTCGCGCTGGCGCTTTTCTTCGCCCTCACTCTCCCCGCGCATTCCCAGGACGTTCTCACCTATCACAACAACAACTCCCGCAACGGCCTCGACTCCCAGGAGACCGCGCTCACCTGGTCCAACGTCAACTCCGCCACTTTCGGCAAGCTCTTCACCATCACGGTCAGCGGCATGGTTGACGCTCAGCCGCTCTACGTGTCCGCCGTCAACATCGCCGGCGTCACTCACAACTTACTCGTCGTCGCCAGCGAGAGCGGTCTGGTCTACGGCTTCGATGCCGATACCGGCGTCAAGCTCTGGCAAAGGGGCACGCTCAAGTCCGGAGAAACCACTTCCGACGACCGTGGCTGCGGTCAAGTCTCACCCCAGATCGGAGTCACCGCTACTCCCGTCATCACTCGTCCCACCGGATCGAATCCCATCATCTACGTCGCCGCCATGTCCAAGGACAGTTCCGGCAACTACCATCAGCGCCTCCACGCCCTCGACGCTACCACCGGCAAGGAACTCCCCAAGAGCCCGGTCGACGTCGTGGCGCAGTATCCCGGCACCGGCGACAACAGTACGAACGGATACGTCATTTTCGATCCCGCCCAATACAAAGAACGCCCCGGCCTTCTCTTCCTGAGCAACAACAACACCGTTTATCTCGCCTACTCCTCGCACTGCGACTATCGCCCCTATACCGGCTGGATCATGGGCTACAACGCCACAACCCTGGCCCAGACCACCGTTCTCAATCTCACTCCCAACGCCAACGAAGGCGCAATCTGGAACTCCGGCGCCGGCATGACCGCCGACAATTCCGGCAACATCTTCCTGCTCGAAGCCAATGGCGTCTTCGACACCACCACGAACGCCAAGGGATTCCCCTCCCAGGGTGACTACGGCAACGCCTTCCTCAAGCTCTCCACTGTGAACGGACTCGCCGTCACCGACTATTTCGAAATGGACAATCAGGATTCCGAAAACTCCGGCGACGTTGACCTCGGCTCCGGCGGAGCCCTGCTCGTCAGCCTCAACGACACCACCGGCAAGACTTGGAATCTGGTCGTGGGCGCCGGCAAAGACGGAAATCTCTACATCGTCAACCGCGGCAACATGGGCAGGTACAACCCCAACAGCAACAATATTTATCAGGAGCTCCCCAACGCCCTGCCCGGCGGCATCTGGTCCATGCCCGCTTATTTTCAGGGCAAGCTCTATTACACGCCCGTGGATTCGCCCATGTTCGCCTTTCAATTTAAGAACGCGATGTTGCTCCCCACGCCAGTCGCAACAACCACTCACTCCTTCGGATATCCCGGAGCCACGCCCAGCATCTCAGCCAACGGCACCGCCAGCGGAATCGTCTGGGTGTGCGAACACTCCAGCCCCGGCATTCTCCGCGCCTATAGGGCCGACAACCTGGTCGAACTCTACGACTCCAACCAGGCCGCCAACGGCCGCGACCACTTCGGCGACGGCACGAAATTCATGACCCCCACCATCGCCAACGGCAAAGTCTACGTAGCCACCACCACCGGAGTGGGCGTCTTCGGCCTCCTACCCTGAAGATTGAAGGAAGCAAACGAACCGGGTGCCCCATGTCTCGCTGTTTTTGCGAGACATGGGGATTTTGACTCTCTGATTCCATTCACTCCACGACTCACTCCACCATGAAATCGAATTCCCGCTATCCGTACTTTGCGTCACAAAGTACTTGACCAAGAACGAGCCGCGGCGCTATCCTCTCCTCATGTTCGAACGTCGCGAACATCGCATCCGGCGCCTGAAACGCTCCGCCCACTCGACGCCGGCTCGCGTTCCTTCCTCGAACTCCGAACATAATCTGGCCCGCGATCTCGCCCCCAATCCCGCCGACGACCTCCGCTTCATCCGCGACACCATGGAGCGCTCCGCCGCCTTCACCGCCGTCTCCGGCTGGGGACACATCCTGCTCGGCCTCACCGCCCTGGCCGCCGCCTGGCTGGCCGCACACCAACTTTCGCCGTTCGCCTGGCTCCGCGTATGGCTCGCTGAAGGCCTGCTCGCCGCCTCCATCGGATTGCTCTCCTGCGCCTGGAAAGCCAACCGCCGCGGCCTGCCGCTTTTTTCCGGCCCCGCCCGCAAAGTCGCCCTCGGACTCGCTCCGCCGTTAGTCGCCGGAGCCTTC
>CAVTZD010000001.1:1630000-4802401 GCA_963739125.1 uncultured Acidobacteriaceae bacterium
AGAATTGACTCCGAACATTGGGTTGGAGGAATTCTGGAGTTTGCACGACTCTGGAACAAGTAAGACCCATACCCGCTGAGGCGGGGTGAGTGAAACGCTGAATGCTTTGCTTTTAGCTAAAAGCTAAGAGCCAATAGCTAACAGCGCTTTCACGAGGACGATATTTGACAACTGAATAGATTGGGCAAATTACAAGGCGTGTAAATTTTTATGAGTGCCTGAATTTAGCCTGCTGGGGTGCGAAAGCTTGATAGGCATTTCGCGCGATGAGCAGGCAACTAGGCCCATAGAGTTTAAGCGGCGTGGGGTGAGATTTCAGCGGCGAGACGTAACAAGTTACGTCTCTACGGTGAGAGATTGCCGTGTGCTGAGTAAATTTTGTGGTCAAGCTACTAAGGGCGCATGGTGGATGCCTTGGCAGAAGCAGGCGATGAAGGACGTGGCAAGCTGCGATAAGCCTCGGGGAGCCGCAAGCAGGCTTTGATCCGGGGATTTCCGAATGGGGAAACCCACGGGGGTAAAACCCCCGTACGGCGTGATGAATCCATAGTCACGCACGAGCGAACCCTGGGAAGTGAACCATCTCAGTACCAGGAGGAAAAGAAAGAAACCTCGATTCCGAGAGTAGTGGCGAGCGAAATCGGAACAGCCTAAACCGGTAAGACCTTCGGGTTCTACCGGGGTTGTAGGGTCGGCAACAGTAGAGTTACCAATCTGGTCGTTAACCGAAGCCCTCTGGAAAGAGGGGCCATAGAGTGTGATAGCCACGTAGGTGAAAACGAACCAGACTCGAAGCCGATACCTGAGTACCGCGGAGCACGAGAAACTTTGCGGGAAGCTACGGAGACCATTCCGTAAGGCTAAATACTAGCTTCTGACCGATAGTGAACCAGTACCGTGAGGGAAAGGCGAAAAGAACCCCTGCGAGGGGAGTGAAATAGTACCTGAAACCGTGTGCCTACAAACGGTGGGAGGACTATGCCCCGTCTTTCTGGAGTTCATGCGATTGTCATCCTGAGCAGCGCGCTTTTTGCGCTGCGAAGGACCTGGGCGAGCCGCGCGAAGCGTCGCGTTCTTTGCGACGCATCAATCGCGCGTTTGGCTCGCATCCATATTTCGCATGGACTTGAGAAAGACGGGGAAAGTCTGACCGCGTGCCTATTGCATAATGAGCCGGCTAGTTATTCTTGTCAGCAAGGTTAAGCGAAAGCGAGCCGCAGCGAAAGCGAGTCCGAATAGGGCGAATCAGTTGGCAGGAATAGACGCGAAGCGGGATGATCTACCCTTGGCCAGGCTGAAAGTGGGGTAACACCCACTGGAGGGCCGAACGGGTGTTTGTTGAAAAAAGCTCCGATGAGCTGAGGGTAGGGGTGAAAGGCTAATCAAATTCCGTGATAGCTCGTTCTCTCCGAAATAGCTTTAGGGCTAGCCTCGGATGATTTGTCGTGGTGGTAAAGTACTCGATGGACTAGGGGGCTTTCCAGCTTACTGAATCCAACGAAACTCAGAATGCCACAGAACAACCAATCCGGGAGTCAGACGGCGGGGGCTAAGCTTCGTCGTCGAGAGGAAAACAGTCCAGACCGCCTGCTAAGGTCCCAAAATATCAGCTAAGTGGGAAAGGAAGTCGGAACGCCCAGACAGCCAGGAGGTTGGCTTAGAAGCAGCCATCCTTTAAAGAAAGCGTAATAGCTCACTGGTCAAGCGGTCCGGTGCCGACAATTTAACGGGGCTTAAGCTGGTTACCGAAGCAGCGGATGCACATCTTAACCGGTGTGCGTGGTAGGAGAGCATTCCCAACAGTTTGAAGCCAGACTGAGAAGACTGGTGGACGGTTGAGAAGAGACCCTGCCGGCATAAGTAGCGATAACGGAGGTGGGAACCCTCCGCGCCGAAAGTCTAAGGTTTCCTGAGAAAGGTTAATCCGCTCAGGGTCAGGCGGTCCCTAAGGCGAGGCCGAAAGGCGTAGCCGATGGACATCCGGTTAATATTCCGGACCTCCCTTGTTTTCGTTATCACGATGGGGTGACGCAGTAGGATAAGCAGGCCGTTCTATGGCTATAACGGTCGATGCGTGTAAGGTGTTTTCCGTAGGTAAATCCGCGGGAAAGTTATCACTGAGACGCAAAGCAGTAACCCGTATGGGTGAAAGCTGCCGATTCCACACTGCCAAGAAAAACCTCTAAGGAGAAAGTAAGGGAACCGTACCTCAAACCGACACAGGTAGACGAGGAGAATATCCAAAGGCGCTCGTGAGAACAGTTGGTAAGGAACTCGGCAATATAACCCCGTAACTTCGGGAGAAGGGGTGCCCCGGTAGAGTGCAAGCTCGAGGGGGCCGCAGCGAAATGCGCACTGCGACTGTTTAACAAAAACACAGGTCTCTGCAAAGTCGAAAACGACGTATAGGGGCTGACGCCTGCCCGGTGCTGGAAGGTTAAAGGGAGAGGTCAATCGCAAGATGAAGCTTCGAACTGAAGCCCCAGTGAACGGCGGCCGTAACTATAACGGTCCTAAGGTAGCGAAATTCCTTGTCGGGTAAGTTCCGACCTGCACGAATGGCGTAACGAAAGTGCGACTGTCTTGCCGACTGACACGGCGAACTTGTAGTGCCGGTGAAGATGCCGGTTGCCCGCAACTAGACGGAAAGACCCCGTGCACCTTTACTATACCTTTACCATGAACTATGGCCCTTGCTGCGCAGGATAGGTGGGAGGCTTTGATTCCAGGCTCTCGGGCTTGGAGGAGCCAACGGTGAGATACCACCCTGCGAGATCTGTGGTTCTAACTTACTCCCGTTACCCGGGAGAGGGACATGGTAAGGCGGGTAGTTTGACTGGGGCGGTCGCCTCCTAAATTGTAACGGAGGCGCGCGAAGCTACGCTCAGGCTGTTTGGAAATCAGCCGACGAGTGCAAACGCATAAGCGTAGTTGACTGCGAGACCTACAAGTCGAGCAGGTACGAAAGTAGGCGTTAGTGATCCGGTGGTTCTGCATGGAAGGGCCATCGCTCAACGGATAAAAGGTACGCCGGGGATAACAGGCTGATCGGAGCCAAGAGTTCATATCGACGCTCCGGTTTGGCACCTCGATGTCGGCTCATCGCATCCTGGAGCTGTAGAAGGTTCCAAGGGTTAGGCTGTTCGCCTATTAAAGCGGTACGTGAGCTGGGTTCAGAACGTCGCGAGACAGTTCGGTCCCTATCTGTTGTGGGCGTAGGAGATTTGAGAGGACCTGTCCTTAGTACGAGAGGACCGGGATGGACGAACCTCTTGTGTTCGAGCTGTCATGCCAATGGCACCGCTCGGTAGCGAAGTTCGGTTGTGATAACCGCTGAATGCATATAAGCGGGAAGCACTCCTCAAGATGAGATCTCCCAACCCGTAAGGGATAAGAAGGGCCCAGGAAGACTACCTGGTTGATAGGCTGGAGGTGGAAGCGCAGTAATGCGTGTAGCTTACCAGTACTAATCGCCCGTTCGGCTTGACCATAAAATTTACTCGGTGCAGAAGAAGCTCTTAGCTGTTAGCTCCTAGCTGTTAGCTAGAACCTGAGCAATACCGGGAGCTCTAGTAAGAGCTTCGCGCCGACGAAAAGCCGAAGTAACACGTGGCAGAAATCGGAAGTAAACAAACATGAAAGTAAGCCACACCCAATCTATTCAGTTGTGAGGTTTCGTCCTCACGCTCTTTGAAATTCTGCTCTCAGCTATCAGCTCTCGGCTTTCAGCTCGTCATGCAAGCGCCCCCACAAGCGTTGTCATTCCGAGCGGAGCGAGGAATCTGCTGTTGGCTGGAGTCACCAAGTTTGCTGTCCATCAGCACGAAAGGTGAGCCCGGCAACAATAGCTGAG
This sequence comes from uncultured Acidobacteriaceae bacterium, assembly GCA_963739125.1. Classification (GTDB taxonomy): domain Bacteria; phylum Acidobacteriota; class Terriglobia; order Terriglobales; family Acidobacteriaceae; genus Sulfotelmatobacter. The sequence goes on from CAVTZD010000001.1 coordinate 1,633,854, forward strand.
AGCTCACCGCTGGTAGCTGACAGCTCCGACTTGTCGGTGATCTTACCGCGGGGGTTCCACCCGTTCCCATCCCGAACACGGAAGTTAAGCCCCGCTGGGCCGATGTTACTGCACGCGAAAGTGTGTGGGAGAGTAGGTCATTGCCGGCATTAAATAAAGGCCACATTCAGAAATGAATGTGGCCTTTTCCTGTTGGGTGAAGTAAAAGTAGCGGAACAGCCGAGACCGCTTTCGATTTTGGGTGGCGAAGCGCTTTCAGCGCTGCGATAAAGCCCTCTCTCCCCCACCCCTTGTCATTCCGACACGCGAGCGAAGCGAACGAGGAGGAATCTGCTTCTCTGCGCCATCCCTTTTGCGCTCGGAAATCAAGAAACTGCCGGGTGCCCCATGTCTCGCCTCCTTTGCGAGACATGGGATTCCACCGCTCCCCAACCTCCTTGGTTTTTGATCTCCCCCCGACTATCCCCGGACTTTTCCACAACCCCCCATGTTCATCCAACCTTGACTGAGAAATCCAGAACTCCCATACTCGCCGCATAACTCAGCAATAAGCCAATCCCAGCCGCTCTAAGTCCCTCGGGCTCAAGATTTTGCCCGCAACTTATTGCAGCCCAAGGATCAAATGCCAATTTCCCGCCAACTCGAAGATTCCAATAGATCGAGGGGGAGGGGGTATACCACGTCCTAGTCCGCTGCGGCTAGCTAGAAGCTAGGAGCTAGCAGTCGACCCGCGTCAGGGGCTGGAAACCTTCGGATGCGTCTGGCCGAATGCGAGCCACGCCACGGCGATCACTAAGAAGCAGAGCACGCTGCCTTCGGGGCCGACCGAACCTCCGCTGAGCCAGGGCGGGCCGTGCAGAGACGATTTCAGCAGGTGGCCGGGGGAGACCAGGCCGCTGTCAGGGACGGAATAGACGAACGTCTCACCCCAGTCCCAGGCGGCATGAAAGCCGACGGCAAACCAGAGATTGCCGGTGCGGCGGAGGGTGAAGCAGAAGAACAAACCGATCCATGCGACGGCCAGCAGGCCGGGCCACTGCTCGCCGTCGTTGTGCAGGTGGATGAGTCCGAAGGCCGAGGATAAGACGAGCGCCGCGGGCCAGAAACCGATGCCGCGAGCGAGCGTGAACTGGGTGTAGCCGCGCAGCAGGAACTCTTCGAACAAGCCGACCAGCACGAACATCAACGCCCAGAAAGCGGCAAACTTTAAGATGCGCACGCCATGCAGCGCGAGATGGCCGAAGGCAAACACGCTGAAGCCGCGCAGTCCGAGCATGAGCAGAGTCATCGCGGCGAAGCCCCAGGCAAGGCCTGAGGACAACAACTTCGGGAGCTTTCGGGTTGCGGGGAATCCGTAGACTTGCCAGTGCCGGCGCTCCACTTTGGCCAGCGCCAGGGACGGAATCAGAGCCGCCACCAGCATGCCAAATTCCACGAGCATCATGGACCACAGGCCGCCGACTCTGACGTCGCCTAACCACAAGCCGCCTGCAAATGCCTGCAGCGGATAGAAGATGACGAGATAGAACGCGAGTCCCCAGCCGGGACGCAGGCCGTCGGGGCCCAAGAACAGGCTGTGCGCGTAGGAGGGCAGCGTGGCGGCGGTAAAGGCCGGTGGCGGGCTTGCCGGCGGCGCACTGTCTTTAGTCTGATCAGGTTCGGTCATCTCGAGCTCGGCCGTCTGGTGCGGAACTTTCCGCAAACGGCCTCCGCCATGGTAAAACACTCGGCTCGACCTTATGCGGCCATATTTCACGCGCGAACGCTTTGGACGTCCACAGTTTCTGGCGGGAATGCTGCTGGCAGCTTTTCTGGGGCAGGCGTTGTGGCTGGTGCGAATCGATTCGTCTGTCCCAAGCGCGGGTCCGCGCTACTACGGCCCTGAGGAAACTCGCTTGGTCGACGGCTGGCGCCAGTGGCAGGGGGAAGGCATTGCGGGCGCGCCGTATCCGGACGCGAAGGATTCCGATTCAAATAGCGCGCGGTTTGGCGAAGTTTCGGAAGATGGCTTCGACACGGAGCATTCTCCATTGATTTCCGTGGTGACGGCCGCGCCGCTGCTGGTGTGGCAGCAGATCTGGCGGAATGAGCAGCGGTCCGCTGATTGGCCGTGGCTTTCACGGCTGCTTCTGCGGCTGCCGTTTCTCGCCTGCGGCGTTTTGCTCGGCGCGTCGTTGTGGTATGTGGCGCGGCGGCTATGCGGAAACACGGGCGGATTCGTCGCGCTTACTCTGTATTGCTTTTCGCCGTCGCTGATCCAGGCCAGCGCAGTCTGGCATACCGAACCCGAGATTATGGCGGCGTGGGGCGCGTTTGGGACGGTCTTCACTGCGATCGCGGTGGCGCATACCCTCTATGCTCCACGCGAAGTTGTGCTGTGGAACTGGCGGCGGATTATGCTGCTCGGGACCGCTCTGGCCATCGCGGTTGGAGCGCAGTTTTCAATGGTCGTGCTTGTGCCGCTGGCGCTGGCATTTCTGCTTTATGTCGCGCCGGTGCGGCGGCGGGCCGGCATCGTGATCTGGCTGGCGGCTTGCGCTGTTGGGGTGGTTCTGCTGTTCGCGACTTACTTTTTTCATTGGCATGCGTTTGCCGCAAGCATGCACCGCGCGGTGTTCTGGGGAGCGACCTGGCGGGGATTCACCGTGTTCGGAGTCTATAAGCAGGTCGCAGCGCAAGTCGGGCGCGCGTGCCCGGCGCTGGCCCTGGCGCTTCCCGTGGCCGTGGTGACTTATGCTGCGTGGCCGCGCACGCGCTACTTTGGAAATACCGCGCCGCTGCTGGTGGCGGCGCTGTTCGTGACGCTGGGAATGGCGCACCCGCATGTGGCGGGCGTTGGGTTTCTGCTGGCCGCCGTTCCGTTTCTATTTATTTTTGTTTCGGGCGTGCTGGCCGACCTGATGGAAACTCGGTACCGGCCTCTGGTGACAGCCGGTGTTGTGGGGATGCTGGCCGCTTATATGGCCTGGAGTTTGCTGAACCTGGCACTGGTCGCGCGAGGGTGAAGCTCCGGTTTCAGCTGGCGGACGAGGCTTCCCTGCCGCTCTGTTAGACTTTTGGCATTCCAACCGAGGCGAAAAATCGATGAATCGAGGGGCAAGTTTTGTTCTGGGGATTGCGGCTCTTCTTGTGATCTGTGGAGTTGTGGTCGACGGAGTGAAGGCGCAACCGGGCGCAGGACAGGCCGTTGCGCCCGCAGCGGCTCAAGCGACGGTAAAGACGGCTGAGCAACAGTTCAAGAACATCCAGGTGTTGAAAGGAATTCCGGCGGACGAACTCATTCCGACCATGCAGTTTGTCGCGGCGTCGCTCGGCGTGGAGTGCGATTTCTGCCACGTGCAGGGCGCCTTCGACAAAGACGACAAGAGGACCAAGAAAATCGCGCGCAAGATGATGGGCATGATGTTCGCCATCAATCAGGACAACTTTGACGAAGAGCGCGAGGTGACGTGTTATTCGTGCCATCGCGGCAACGCACACCCAGTCGGAATGCCGCCGGTGATGACGGCGGAAATGGCGGCAGCGACGAGCGCCGGGCCGGCCAAGCCGGAAGAAAAAGGAGAAGCGAAAGACGCGAAGGAACCCGAGGTCAAAGCGGACGACTTGATCGCGAAGTATGTACAGGCGGCGGGCGGAGCGGCGGCGATCGACAAGGTCACGAGCCGCGTGATGAAGGGCAAGATCGAGTTTGGCAAGATGTCGGCTCCGATCGACATTTATACGAAAGAGCCAGACATGCGGGTCTCGTTTACGCACCTGCCGGAGGGGGACAGCATTACGGCATTCAACGGACATGAGGGATGGCTGGGCGCGCATGGGCGTCCGGTGCACGAGATGCACGGAGGCGACGTGGATGGAGCGGCGATTGATGCCGACCTGCGTTTGGCAACGCACCTGAAGGAAATGTTCAGCGGGCTGAAGGTGCGAGGGACGGAGAAGGTCGACGATCACGAAGCGTATCTCGTGGAGGGGGAGCGAGCGGGAAAGACGCCGATCGATCTATATTTCGATCCGCAATCGGGACTGCTGGTGCGCATGGTGCGCTTTGGAGAGACGGCGCTGGGAGAACTGCCGACAGAGATCGACTACGCAGACTATCGGGACGTGGATGGAGTGAAGATTCCGTATCGCTGGACGCTGGCGCGGCCGGGCGGGCGGTTTACGATCCAGATCAGCGAAGTGCAGGAGAATGTTCCGGTGGATGATGCGAAGTTTGCCAAGCCCGCCGAGGCTGCGAAAGAACCTGGAAAGTAGCGGTTATTGAAATGTCGCTTCCGGGCCGTCGCCCTCGCAGCGACTCGCTAAAGTTAGGCAAAGAGACTGCCGAAGCGAAGAGGGTGCTTGAGTTTCTCTCTGTCCCGTCGGAGTTTTGTTCTCGTTTTCATACCCGCGGCTAGCGCCGCGGGCTGCATTCTCCCGTCGCTTCGCGACGATCGCGTGGAACGCTCCGGCGAGTTGTCGTTCCTCCACAGAACCGCGTCCTCCTCATGAGGTAAGCACATTGAGGGATCCTTCGACGATTCAATAATAAAACCTGATAGGCACGATAAATTGTTTCGATTTCCGCCAAATGGAGGGGGACTGTAGAGTGAGGCGTCGCCGAATCGCGCACGTGTGAGAAGTAACCAGGCTCTTTAACTGCGCCGGAGCACTGTGTCACCTGAGACCTTTTGGGAAGAAATTATGAGCCCTGAGTCTAAGGTGTGACCTGTTGTTATGAAGAAGGGGCATACTATCAACAGGCGTCGAGGTCGGGGTCGATCGCGGTAAGTTTTTCGGGACCATGTTCCTCGGCGATCGCGTGAGCAACGCAGAACAGGACTTGCGAACATCATGACGAAGATCGAGTCGGTCATTCAAAACTCCAAGCTGGACGCGGTGAAGACCGCGCTGCACGAAATTGGCGTCGAAGGCATGACGGTGATTGAGGTGAGGGGCCACGGGAGGCAGAAAGGCCATACCGAGGTTTACCGCGGACGCGAGTACAGCGTCGACCTGATTCCGAAGACCAAGATTGAGATGGTGCTGCCCGACGCGCTGGTGGAGAAGGCGGTGCAGGCGATTCTGGGAGCGGCGCGCACGGGAAAGATCGGCGATGGCAAGATTTTTCTATCACGCGTGGATGAAGCGATCCGCATCCGCAATGATGAGCGAGGTGAAGGGGCGCTGTAGGGCGCTGCACACAAACCACTTTCGAGAAAGGGTTGGCGTCTCTATGGAAGGCCCGCTTGTTAGACGACGCACGCCAATTGCATAGGTCCTTCGGCCCGCAAAAGGCGCGGGCCTCAGGATGACAAAATGAATTGGGCAGCTTGTTAAAACGTCTAACAGGCGGCTTGTGACAGCCTGCCTCTGGCAGCCGGCGTCGCAGGGATCATTTCTTCCATGATGGCAGCGTCCCCATTGATCGGCGAACTGCGCCAATCCCTCAACGACGAGTCGAAGCGCATTCAGCGGGAATTTGAAGCGTCCGGCGACGGGCGCGCAGCCGTGGCGCAACGCACGCGGCTGGTCGAAGACATTCTGCATCGGCTGTGGCGGGATATTGTTTCTCCCGGTCCTTCACTCGAGGGCCCCGTTAATTTCGCTCTGGTAGCCACGGGCGGGTTTGGGCGGGGATGGCTATTTCCCTATTCCGACATCGACCTGCTGTTTCTTTTTGGCGACCGCGAAGCGGAGCAAGTGTTCAAAGATCGTGTGCGGCGGTTCTCGCAAGAATTATGGGATCTGCGGCTGAAGCTGAGTCCGGCTTCGCGCGTGTTGGCCGAGTGCGACCGTTACGACCCCGCAAACACCGAGTTCACCATTTCCCTACTCGATTCCCGGTATCTGGCGGGGGACGGCGATTTATTCCGGCGACTGCACGACAAGGTGATTCCCAAGCTGGTGATGCGCGAATCGAAGGCGCTGTTGCAGGGGCTGGCCGAGGTGACGCGCGAGCGGCACGGCAAACATGGAATGACGCTGTATCACCTGGAGCCGAATTTAAAAGAAGCGCCCGGGGGATTACGCGACTGCAACGTGGCGAACTGGCTGGCGCTGATCTCGGCGATGGACAAGCTGCATGACTGGCCGGATGCGAGTTCGTTGCGGGCTCCGGTGCGCAAGCAACTGGATGCTGCGATTGACTTTCTGATGTCGGCGCGTTGCTTTCTGCACTTCCGCTACGGGCGCGACGACAACACGCTGAGCTGGGAGGCGCAGGACGAAGCGGCAGCGCGAAAGGCAGGAGCCGCAGATGCGCTGGAACTTTCAGCCGCCGACTGGATGCGCATTTACTTCGGCCATGCGCGCGCAGTGCAGCGGACGGTGACGCAACTGCTGGAGGAGATTCCGGAGGCGTGGTCGGCGTTGTACCGGCAAGTGCAAAGCTGGCGCTCGCGGCTTTCTACAGCGGACTTTTCGGTTGTCGACGGCCTGATTTTTCTGCAACAGCCTTCGTCCCTGCAAGACCCCGAGGTGCTGCTTCGGATGTTTCACTTCATGGCGCATCACGGCGTGAAGTTGAGCGCGACCACCGAATACAGGATTGAGCAGGCGCTTCCAGCGCTCGCGTCTATGCCGCCGCGAGGCGCGGAGCTGTGGCTGTATCTGCAGGAAACGTTGCTGCAGCCCTACGCGGCCGACGCGTTGCGGGCGATGCATTCGCTCCGGCTGCTGACGTTGCTGTTGCCGGAATTGAAGATCATCGACTCACTCGTGGTGCGCGATTTTTACCATCGCTTTACCGTGGACGAGCATTCTTTCCTCGCGATCGAGAGTTTGCACCGGCTGAAGCAGTCGCAGTCGGAGTGGGATAAACGATATGGCGCGCTGCTGGGTGAGCTGGAAGATCCGGAATTGCTATATCTGGCGCTGCTGTTGCATGACACGGGCAAAGGCTTGCCGAACGTCAACCATGTAGTGGGCAGTCTCGACGTGGCCAACCATGCCATGGACCGGCTCGACGTCGATCCCAAGGAGCGGGCGGAAGTGCTGTTCCTGATTGCGAATCACCTGGAGGTGTCGGCAGCGCTGCGACGCGATATTTTCAATCCGGAGACAGTGGCGGCGTTTGCCGACAAGGTCGGAACGCCCGAGCGCCTGAAGATGCTTTGCCTGCTGACCTATGCCGACATCAAGGCGGTGAATCCCGAGGCGCTGACGCCGTGGAAGGCGGAAAACGTCTGGCAGCTCTACATGGCAGCAGAGAATTATCTCAACCGCAGCGCCGACCAGCGCGTGCATGCCGACGTGAATGACGAGAAGCTGGCGCGGCTGCGGTCGCTGGCGCCGGTAACGAAGAGCAAGTTCAAAGGATTTCTGGAAGGATTTCCGCAGCGGTATCTGCTGGTGCATGCGGCCGAAGAGGTGATGCGGCACATGCAGATGGCAGACGAACTGGGCAACGATCCGGTGCAGGTGGAACTGAAGCGCGGGCGGCACTGGTACGAACTGACGCTGGTGACGAACGATCGTCCATCTCTTTTTGCCAAGCTGGCGGGCGTGCTGGCGGCTTGGGGCATGAACATTGTGAAGGCGAACGCGTTCTCGAATGAGGCGAGAACGGTGGTCGACACACTGTATTTCACGGACCGCTTCCGGACGCTGGAGCTGAATTTGTCGGAGTGGGAGCGGTTCCGGCGCAGCGTGACCAGCGTTCTTTTGGGTGAGGCGGACCTCGACAAGATGCTGCGCGACCGGCAGCGATCGGAGAAGGGCGCGATCGCGAAGGTGAAAGTCGAAACGAAAATCGAATTCGACGATGCGAGTTCGTCGACCAGCACGCTGGTGCAGGTCATTGCGCAGGATCGTCCGCGGCTGCTGCACCGGATTGCGTCGTGCCTGGCCGACGAACGATGCAATATTGAAATCGCCCTGATCGATACCGAAGGGCAAATGGCGATCGATACGTTCTATCTGACGTCGAGCGGGAAGAAACTCACGCCTGAGCATTGCCGCCGGGTGGAGAAGGCGCTGGTGGAGGAACTGAGGAACGAGTAAGGTCAGGGCAAGCCGTTACTGCATCTTCTTCAATGCCAGACCCACGTCTGCGCCGAGCTTTTGCGCGGCTTCCTGAAGTTCCGCCAAACTGCCTGCCTGAAAGGCCATGTCGCTGCGTTTGAGTTCGATGCTCAGCGTGCGACACAGACTGTAGGCCACGCGAACACGCTCGCCGGTAAGGATGGTCAGCACGGTTGCGGGATCCTGCCCGGTTTCCTTGCGCCCAACGTATTGTTGTACGCCCCAGGCGGTGGTGCGCACGCGATTGACGGCGGTACGAAAATCGCAGAGCAGGCGATCGTCGATATCCTCGGCCGAGAGCAGCAGCTTTTCGATGGCGCGAAAGCGCTTGATCGCGTCGCGGAGGGAACGACGGATCACTGTCTTTGGGGCGGAATCGCCGTTGCTTCCAGGGTCGCGGAGGCGGCGTTGTTTTGCTTTGGGGCGTTTCATGGAGTCCGTGAGATGCGTTTATTGCCATTTCTCGACCTGCAACCGGATTGCCAACAGAAAACTGGCGGGTTCGCGCGGAGCGATGAGTTCAGGCGCGTGGAGCGCGGACCGAGCCGGCAGGGAGGTTAAGACCGTCTCATTATTCGATGCGGAGATTAGAACGGTCTAATTCGAGGCGGGGTTCAACCGTCCCCGACGGGACGGGAAGTTTCGTGGCGGCGGCACGTACCCGGCGTTGAAACGCCGGGCTATCGTCGGGCATCCCTTCGGGTCGCGGACCTTCTGACGCGCGTCTCTTTCACCCGACTCTCGATTCCGTCGAGACTATCTCCCGGGAGGTATTTTCCCGGGCGCGTTTCGTCGGACCTATTTCGTAAAGACCTATTTTCCTCGAGCCTATTTCGTTGAGAACTTGAAAACCGTTTTCTCGTGGAAGGTCTGTCCCGGCTTCAGGATCGTGCTGGGGAAGTCGGGGTGATTCGGCGAATCGGGGAAGTGCTGGGTCTCGAAGCACAGGCCGTAGCGGCGTTTGTAGACGTGGCCCTGTTTCCCGATGACCGTGCCGTCGAGAAAATTTCCGGTATAGAACTGCACGCCGGGTTGCGTAGTGGAGACTTCGAGCACGCGGCCGCTGGTGGGTTCGTAGACGCGCGCGGCCAGCACCAAGCCAGGGCCTTCGCGGTTGATGACCCAGTTGTGATCGTAGCCATGGCCGAGCACAAGTTGCTCGTAGGTGTCCTCGATGCGTGCTCCCACTCTGGTCGAGGTGGTGAAATCCATGGGCGTGCCTTTTACGGGGCGGAGTTCGCCGGTGGGAATAAGGTTCTTATCGACAGGAGTAAAGCGATCGGCATTGATCATGACTTCATGATTCAGGATGTCGCCGTTGCCTTCGCCGGCCAGGTTGAAATAGCTGTGCTGGCTCAGGTTGATGGGCGTCGCCTTGTCGGCGGTAGCTTCGTAATCAATCACGAGTTCGTTGTTCTCAGTCAGCGTATAAGTGACTTTTGCTTTGAGGTTGCCGGGAAAACCATCGTCGCCGTCGTGGCTGAGATAGTTGAAAGCCACGCCAGTCTTGCCTTTCAGGGGCTCGCCGTCCCAGACGACTTTGTTGAATGTCTTATCGGTGCCACCGTGCAGCGTGTTGGAGCCGTCGTTCTTCGGCAAATTGTAGGTCTTGCCATCGAGCGTGAACACGCCGTTGGCGATGCGGTTGGCGTAGCGGCCGACGATGGCGCCGATATATGGAGGATTCGGGATGTATCCCTCGAGCGTTTCGTGGCCGAGGACGATATCGGCGAACTGGCCCTGACGATCGGGCACGCGGATGGAAAGAATGATGCCGCCATAGTTCATGGCACGAATTTCAACGCCGTGAGAATTAGTGAGCGTGTACAAGGTGACGGGCCTCCCGTCCTGCGTACCAAAGGGCTGTTGTTGGACTCCAGATTTTGAAGAGCCGGATCTGGAAGAGCCAGATTTTGAAGAAGTCGCCTGCGCGAAAAGAAATCCGGAGATCGCGAGTATGGAAATGAGCACGGTCACGAGGCGTCTCGGCATCATGGCGAAAAGTGTACTACGAGCGAGGCAGCTTCGGCGGGCAGGTTCGGCAGCGGCCTGAGGAAAGAAATGATTGCAGGCCCTCTGCAGTCATACGAGGCAGGAGCGTGCTGGTTTGCGGTCTGGCACCCGGCGGTTCGTGGTGGTACTATCGCGGGCGTTATGACGAGTCGAATCCTAGCTTTCACAAGCATTCTGCTGCTCTCATGCGTGGCCGCGGTGCCGGATGCCTCCGGCCAAGCTGCGTCCGCGAAACCGATCGTGCTGCATGCGGCGCATTTGCTGGACGTTAAGACGGGACGCACAATCGCGCCCGGAGAAGTGCTGGTCGAAGGGGAGCACATCGTGGAAGTGGGCACGTCGGTCAAACATCCGGCGGGAGCGGAAGTAATCGATCTCGGAGAGCGAACGCTGCTGCCGGGTCTGATTGATGCGCACGTTCATCTTTTTCTGCATCCGGGGGCGGAGGATCTGCAAACCGTGCAGGAATCGGTGCCGCAGCGCACCATCACCGCCACACTGGCGGCGCGCGCCGACCTGATGGCGGGCTTTACCGCCGAGCGCGACATGGGGACCGAAGGCGCGGGCTCGGCCGACACGGCGGTGCGCAACGCCATTAACGAGGGGCTCGTTCCCGGGCCGCGGCTGCGCGTCAGCGGCAACGCGATCAACATCCTCGGCGGGCACGAGGACGCGATCGGCTACAACCCGGCGCAGCACGTTCTGCCGAATGCGGACTACGCGAATAACGCTGACGAACTGGTCGCGGTGATGCGGCGGCAAATCAAGGAAGGCGCCGACTTTACGAAGATTTATGAGACTGGGCCGGATTCTATGCGTGACGGCAGGTTCCACACGATTTATCAGTATTCGGAGGCGCAGCTTGAAGCCGCAGTGAAAGAGGCTGCGCGGCTGGGTACGAAGGTGGGCGTGCATGCGACGGGAGAGCCGGGAACGCTGTTCGCCGCGGAGGCGGGTGTGGCGTCGATCGATCACGCCGACCAGCTCAGCGAGGAGACGGTCCGGCTGATGAAGGAGAAGCAGATTTTTGCCGTCCCGACGTTCACCATCTTTGAATATTTTGCAGACCATGCAGGCTCCGCGGCGCAGGCTGCGCGGGAGCGCGAGATGCTCGATTTCAAGATTCAGGAATTCAAGAAGCAGGTGGCGCAGGGCGTTCCGATGGCGCTCGGGACCGATGTTGGCCCGTTTCCTCATGGCACGCAGGCGCGCGAGTTCGTGTTGATGGTGAAATACGGCATGTCGCCGCTGGCCGTGCTGCAAGCCGATCTGCTCAACGGGGCCAAACTGCTGGGGTGGGACGGCCAGATTGGGGCGCTCGAGTCCGGGTATCTGGCGGATATCGTCGCGGTATCCGGCGATCCGCTGCAGGACATTGGAGTGCTTGAGAATGTGAGCTTCGTGATGAAGGGCGGGGTCGTTTACAAGAAGTAAGGCGGCGACCCCGGAGTGAGTTGTGTCGAGGTGCACAGTTAGCGGCAATCCCTTAGACCTTTGCGGCCCGGACCGTTTCGGCGCTCGCCTGGCCTTTCCCCATTTCGACGACCGGAGGCAAAAGGCCCGACATAGACCTGCAAAACTCTGCATATTCGCGCCTGGCCGCATCGAGCACCCATGCTAAATGGTTGATTTATAAGGCCTTACTGCAGCTCTAAGGCTCGCTGCGTGGAGGCGCAATTGCGCCTTCCCAAGCGCCACGCCGAGTTCGGCGGGCGCTTATGACTCTTCGCACACTCTGCAAATGGCTTCGTTTCGGCACGCTGACGACAGTGGCGGGCTGTATCTGCAGCCCGGGGTTGTTCGCGCAGGGACCGCTTCCCGAGGCACCGGCGCCCTCGATTCAGACCGCGTCGATTCAGCTGGCGGCAATCCAACCGATGGCGATCCAGCCGGGGGCGGTTCAGCCGGTGTCGCCGACAATCAAAACCGCGTCGATCCCGACCAGCGAGCATCGATTCTGGGACCGGGAGAACGTGGTCTTGTTCGCCGCGTCCGCGGCGCTGACGACCGGGGACTTCATGGTGACTCGCGCCAACTTGCAAAATGGCGGGCGGGAACTGAATCCGGTGGTTCGGATCTTCGGGCGCTCGAGTGCCGGGCTGGCCGTAAACTTTGCCGGAGAAACCGCCGGAGTCATCGGCCTCAGCTATTTCTTTCACCGGACCGGCCATCACCGGCTGGAGCGGCTCACGTCATTCGTGAACATGAGCGCTTCGGCGGGAGCGGTGAGCTACGGGATGGCCCACCGCTAGAATCAGTATCGCAAGGCGTTCGCGACCGGCATGTCGGCTCGACTCTAGTTCCGAACGGGACCTAAAGGCCCACGACATTCGAGACCCTAACGCGGCGCTGAAGCGCCGCTCTTCCACGGCACTTGCTATGTGATGCGGCAGCCACACACAGGGCCCCACACTCCGCCACCATAACACCGCACCAGCATCCACGCTCCACACCCACGCCCCCTCACGCGCACCGACCTCGCGGACCTCACGCACGTCGCCTCGGCACTCTGCATGTCGTAGCTGTTCCAGGTGGGCAATGCAGATTCCAATCTAGGTTGGCCTGCCAAAGATAAAGGCCGCGCCTTTCGGCGCGGCCTTTGAATTTCATCGAGGCGCTATTCGCGCCTCGATGGTTTGTTAGAGGCGGGTTCGTTAGAAGCGGACGCGAGCGCCCAGTTCGATGTTGCGGGGCTCGCCTTCGCCGTTAAGTCCCAGAGCACCGAAGCCTGCGGGGTTGTATAGACCGAGGAAGTTATCGGTCCACTGATTGTGGTTCAGGACGTTAGCGAAGACGCCCTGGAATTCCAGGTTGATGCTCTCCGCGATCCGAACACTCTTCTTGATGCTGAAGTCCATGTTCCAGTAAGCCAGCCCACCGAGAATTCCAGCGCCGCCATCCCGGGTGTCAAGCCCCAAAACCGGGTTGCGCCAGTTCGAGGCCTGAGCCACGCCGTTCGGGAAATAATTCACAGGGTAGCTGTTTGTTTGGGTTGCGCAGAAGCCGGTGTAGTTGAAGCCGGGGCACTTGTAGGCATGAACGTGGGGAACGGGACCGATCGGTACGGCATTCTCCATGTCATAGTCTCCGCAACCGACGCCGTCGCATGCACCGAAGGTTTGGTAGTTGCCATAGGTCGTACCGACCTGCGTCGGGAGGCCGGATCCGGCCGCGAAAATGGTCGCGAGAGTCCAACCGCCTAATACTCGTCCCATGAAACCAGACTGCCCTTTGAAGAAAGGAGGCTGGTAGACGATCAACGCGTTGTAGATGAATTTGCGATCCCAAGCCTGCCTGCCATACTGCTCCTTAAGATTGAAGGGATCGAGGGCGGTCAGAACGCTGGAGGATTGCGCCTGCGCTCCCAAACCCAGAGCCTTTGACCAGGTGAAATTGGACTGCATGGTCAATCCATTCCAGTCGGCCATCTTGAGGGAAACGAACCCGGCATTGTAGTTTCCGTAGCCGATGCTGGCATTGAGGTACGCCCCATCGGTGTACGAGCCGGAACACCCGTTCGTGTTGGTGGCGGTGCAGTTGCCGGGAATCGGGGTGCTCTGCAAACTGCGCGGGAAATTGAACCCGCCGTTGTCCAGGTCACTCCATATGCTCCAAACCTGCCCGTTGTTAAGGTTGCCAGTACCGGCGGCTCCTTCATTTGCCACCATGGCCGCAGTGCAATTTCCAGCTGTGCAGTAACCTGTGCCCTTTAGTGCATGCTCGAAGAAGGGCTGTGCCGTGACCGCTCCCGCGTTCGCCGCGCAGCCGCCTCCAGCGAGACCCTGAATGCCGCCGCAGTATTGCAGCACCACGTTCTTGTAGGCGTTGGCGAAAGTTTGGCCGCCCAGCGTCATCATGTAGGGAACCGGGTTCAGCTCGACAGGCTGGTATTCGTGAGTAATCCTGCGCCCGATGTACCCGACCTCCAGGGTGAGCTTGCGGTTCAACTGGCGCTGGAGCGTGAGATCGAACGAGTCAATGGCGTTCGCCCGGAAATTCGGATCCAAACCCTCTGGGTCCGAGGAGAAGGTGCTATTAAACCCAGGATAGACTGGCTGTGGCAGCGTCGGGGTCACCAGTCCGCTCAAGGGGACGGTCGGGCCACCGTTCGCAGTGGAGGACGCTCCGACACGGAAGGCTTGAGTTGAGGAAGCTCCATACGTGCCCGCACCCGAGGCTCCGCAGCCCCAAGTCCCGCCACTCACGAGGTTTGATCTGCAAGCCACGGGCTGTTCCAGGCCGAGGCCCAGCAGCGGCACCAACACCTGCACTACGCCGTTGGTGCGACCATAACCGCGACCATAACCGCCGCGGATCACCGTGCTGTTGGGCCCGAAAATTTTCCCGCCAATCGAGTCGGAATCGAAGTGGGGGTTCCAGGCCAGGGCGACCCGTGGGCTGAATTCGCCGTAGAACGGGTTGTAGGGGTACTTCAGCCCATTCGAGGTATTGCCGACAAGGGCAAACCCCATCTCGGGGTTGTATACCTGGCCCGCGAGCGCCGCTTTTTTAACGTTGGCCAGGTAGCCCTCAGTGGTAATTTCCTGATTGGCCGCGTCTACCAGCTGCGCCTGCTTTCCATTGGCCTCGACTGGCGGCATCTCCAGCGCCCAGCCCAGACCGTAAGTAAAGGTCAGACTCGGCTTCATATGCCAGGTATCGCTGAAGTAGACGTTGTAGTAAGGAATGGTGCTCTTGTCGAACGCGTTCGACAAGGGCGGCTGGAGGGCTAGATTCGACCCGGCGCGGGTGAAGACCTGGGACGCAATGGAAACAACCCCCAGCGTTGCCGCGACGAGGGAATCGCAGGTTTTCGCGCTCGTGGAAATGGTGGGAGTCGTCGCGCAGGGATATGCGACAGTGCCCAGGCCCGATCCGCTAGTTCCATTGCCCAGAGAATAGACCGGGAAAGCGTTGATGGTGCCGCCGCTGTCGTTGCGTTCGTGGTAGTCCCAATTGTGCTGATAGGTGCCGCCAAACTGGAACAGGTGGTTGCCTTTCAGCATGGAAAGGTCGTCGCGGAACATGTTGTCATGCCCGTCCCAGAAGCGGCGGCGGATCTGCTGATTGTTCGAGTTGAATGGAGCAAGGTCCTGGGTCTGTGTCTGGCCGCCATCCAATTCAAGCGCTCCACCGAGACCTGCGACCTGGGGCGGAGCACCGTTCCGCGCCCACGCCCACCAGTTCCGCAGGTAGCTGTAGTGGAAATCGTTGGTGGTGTTCGAGGTGATGTTGGTAGTCAAGCCCGCGACAAAGTACCAGTCTTGAACGGGGTCGCCCGAGGCAGAGGCTGGGGTGCCCAAGGTATCGCCTGGGAAAAAGCCGCCAATGTCAACCTGCTCGTCACCCGCGACCTTGATGTTGTAGTAACGATAACTCGCCATGAAATGCTGTTTGGAGGAAAAGTCGTGATCGATGCGGCCCACGGCAAATTTGCTGGTGATAGGCCTGCTCAAATTGCCGGCAAACCCCAGAACATTCGCGCTGTCGCACAGGCTCTGGCTGCAAGTCGCGTTGGAGGCAGGCTCGTACTTGTTCCATATCTGCGAGACTTGGGAATTGAGACCGAGGCCTAGGGGGTCGCACTTCCCACCCGGGGCAGCGGCGCACCCGAAATTCGCGGGAATGACAGCCCCTTTGTACGTCACCGGGGCGTTGTTCAGGTTGTAAGCGATAGCGCCGCTCGAGGAGTCGGTCAACAGTCCCAACCTCAAAGCGGGCGAAGGCACGTTCCGAGTGATAGTTTCCGCACTGGGATATCTGAAGCCCTCATAGTTGAAAAAGAAGAAGGTCTTACCGCCGAGAACTTCCTTGGGAATGAGTGGCCCTCCAAGTGAGCCGCCAAAACGGCTGTAGTGGTAGGCCGGAAGCCCAATGTGCCCGCAGTTCGGCGCACCGCATTCGGGTACCCCTTCCCAGTTGTTCTGGTTATTCTGCCAGGAGTTGGAGGACCAGTTGTTGTCTTTGTAGTACTCGTAAGCCGTGCCGTGGAAGGCGTTTGAACCGCGCTTGGTCACCACTTTGATTTCGGCGCCGGCGGAGCTGTTGAAATCGGCGGTCTGACCAGCCGTGTTGACCTTAAACTCCTCGACGCTGTCCGCAGGAGTGGGCAGGACACCGGACGGGGCCGAGTAAGTGAAGCTCTGGGTCGACATGCCGCCGGTCGGGTCGCCAATCACCAGACTCTGCTGCATCGAGGTATAGACGCCGCCGCTGCCGTCCATATCATTGCTGTTGTTACCGCCGTCGAGCGAGAAATAACTTTGGTCGTTGACCGCGCCCGCAACGTCGCCGCCAGCGCTGACACCGGGTTGCAGCTCGATGAAGGTGTTGACATCGCGTCCGATGGTGGGCAGGCTGTCGAGGGTGTTCGACGTCAGGGTATTGCCGACCGTGGCGTTCATGGTCTGCAACTCGGTGCCGGAGGCCTGGACCTCGACGACCACGTTCGCGCCGCCCACCTGCATGGTCAGGTTAAGGGTGACGGAGGTTCCGACTTTTACTTCCTGGTTCTGAGCCTTCGTCGTCGAAAATCCCGTCTTCGTGACGGAAAGGTTATAAACACCGGGATTTACGTCGACAAAAATGTAGCGCCCAGCCGCGTTGGTGGCCGTGGAGCGAACCGCACTCGTCGTAGTGTCGGTCAGGGTAACGGTCGCGCCTGACAGGACCGCGCCGGTTGGATCGGTCACGGCGCCGACAACAGTTCCGGTGTTCGTCGATTGTGCCGACAGGGAAACAACGCTGCCCAGACACAGCACTGCCGAAGCTACCAGCAAAGAGAGAATTTGATGGACGCGCATTGCTCAGCCTCCTGGAATGAATACTCAATCCCGCGCGCTTTGGCGCGCGCTGGGAAATTTTGTCTTGCGACTGCATTGCTAACCAGACTAGACCCTCGGAATCGGGGATGGACGCGGTGCGAAAATCGTCGCGGATGTGGCACTCTCATCCCGAAACCATTCAACAGGACGCACACACTAACACTAAAGAATGGACAAAAACAAGTAGTAATTGTGCGAAGTTAGCAAATCGATCATTAGGACCGTAATCGATTGATATAACAAGAGATGCACTACTCTTGCTAGCGAGTTTTGCGCCAATCTGGCAAATCTGTGAGCGCTTGTTATGTCCGCAATTGACCGAGAACCCGTTTTTATCGACCCGCGTACTGAAGGTGAACCGAACAGGGATGACGCCTCCGTGAGTTTTGTAGTGGCCCGTCAATCGCCGGCTTCGTCAACCCGAATCCAGAGCGACGAGAGACACCGTCGCGATATCTATATCTTGTTACTATTACGCGGCAGGATGATGGGAGTGCTGACCGCGAGCCGCTCAACGGCGCGAAAGGAACCATGAAAATCGCAAACGATGTCACCGAACTGATCGGGAAGACCCCGCTGGTGCGGCTGAATAAGGTCACGCAGGGGTGCGTCGCGGAAGTCGTCGCGAAACTGGAAAGTCAAAATCCTGTGGCAAGCGTGAAAGACCGCATCGGCGTAAGCATGATTGCGGAAGCGGAACGCGCGGGGAAAATTCATCCTGGTAAGACGGTGCTGATCGAACCGACAAGCGGCAACACAGGGATCGGCCTGGCGTTTGTTGCGGCGGCGAAAGGCTACAAACTGATTTTGACCATGCCCGACACGATGAGCCTGGAGCGGCGCGTGCTGCTGCTGGCCTTTGGCGCCGAAATTGTGCTGACACCCGGACCGAGGGGAATGACCGGCGCCATTCTCAAAGCGAAGGAAATCCTGGCCAACACTCCCGATGGCTACATGCTGCAGCAGTTCGACAATCCAGCCAATCCGAAGATTCACTTCGAGACTACTGGGCCCGAGATTTGGAACGATACCGACGGGCGAGTCGATATCCTTATCTCGGGCGTGGGCACGGGGGGAACGCTGACTGGAGTCGCTGAGTACATCAAGCCGAAAAAGTCTTCGTTCAAAGTTGTTGCCGTGGAGCCGGCGGACAGCGCGGTTCTGTCGGGCGGCAAACCTGCGCCGCATAAGATTCAAGGAATCGGCGCCGGATTCGTGCCCAGCATTTTGCGGCGCGAGTATATCGATGAAGTCATCACGGTCACCAATGATGAAGCTATTGCCATGGCGCGGCGGCTGCCGCTGGAAGAGGGATTGCTGGTGGGAATCTCTTCGGGAGCCGCGGTGGTCGCGGCTTTGAACGTGGCGCGGCGGGCGGAGAACAAAGGGAAGCTAATCGTCGTGATCTTGCCCTCTTTTGGAGAGCGCTACCTGAGCAGTATTTTGTTTCAGCAGCTGCGGGACCAAGCGCTGCAGATTCCTACGGCCGCGCTGGAGACCTGATCATACTCAAGAAGCAGAATGTAGAACTCTTTTCGAGCAGCCGGAAGCGAACCTCACGCCGAGTATTTCGGTCGTCGCAGGACGATCGGCATGCAGAGATTTATGCCGCACCTTTTGTCGCTAATTCGCGAAGACGTAGCCACGGTTAGGGAGCGCGATCCGGCGGCGAAGTCGCGCCTGGAAGTATTTTGCTGCTATGCCGGCTTGCACGCGGTGTGGTTCTACCGCATCAATCACTGGCTCTGGAATCATGGGCTGTTCTTGATCGCGCGTTGGATGTCGCAGGTTGCGCGCTTTCTCACGGGAATTGAGATTCATCCCGGCGCAAAGATCGGGCGGAGACTTTTCATTGATCACGGGATGGGCGTGGTGATCGGCGAGACGGCCGTGGTCGGCGACGATGTGACTTTGTATCAAGGCGTCACTCTTGGCGGTACGGGCAAGGAATTGGGGAAGCGGCATCCAACGATTGAAGATCAGGTCGTCGTTGGAGGCGGGGCGAAGATTCTGGGCAATATTACAGTAGGGAGAAACTGCCGGATCGGCGCCGGATCGGTTGTGTTGCGGAGTGTGCCCGACGAATCGACCGTGGTGGGTGTGCCGGGGCATATTATTTTTCGCGAAGGCAAGCGGGTGGTGATTACCGATCCCAAGCAAATCAACGATCCATTGTCTGAGGCGTTGGCTGCGGTTGCGACAGAAGTGCACAAGCTGCGCGAGCGCGTGCAGCGGCTAGAAGGCGATGAAGGAAGCCGCGAACCGCTGTCGGCGTCGCTGCAGCAGATTATGGAAGACATCGATTACCAGATTTGAAGCCCCGATTTTGGGCTTTGACTTGAGTGGAGGAAGTATGGAGAGGGATTCATGCGCCTTGTGACTTTCCAGCGCGGCAGCGCAACACCGCAGGTTGGAGTGATTGCCGGAGATCAGGTAATTCCGATTGATGGTTTCGCCGATATGACCGGCTTACTGTCAGTAGGGAGCGCGGGTCTGACGAGGGCAGAAGCGGTGGTCCGCGGCGCGTCGGAGGCGAGCGCGAAGTACCCGCTCAATAGTGTCACGCTGCTCGCTCCAGTTACGCGACCGGGGAAAATCATTGCGGTGGGACTCAACTACCGCGATCATGCTCTTGAAACCAAGATGGAAATTCCGACCACTCCGATCATCTTCGCGAAGTTTCCGTCGAGCATTACAGGGCCTGACGCCGACGTGATACTGCCCGACGATGATCCGCAGGCCGACTATGAAGCGGAACTGGCGGTTATGATCGGCCGCACAGCGAAGGCAGTTACCGAGGCCGACGCGCTGAATCATGTCGCGGGATACATGCCGCTGAACGACGTGTCGGCGCGGAAGTGGCAGTTTGCCGACAAGCAGTGGGTACGGGGAAAATCCTGCGACACTTTTTGCCCCACAGGACCGTGGCTGACAACACGAGACGCCGTGCCCGACCCGCATGCTCTCGCCATTCGGATGCGAGTGAATGGAACGACGGTGCAGGATTCCAACACATCGAATTTGATCTTCGAGACTCCGACGCTGATCGCGTTTATCTCTGCGGCCATCACGCTGGAGCCGGGTGACATCATTGCGACGGGGACTCCGGCGGGAGTCGGCGTGTTCCGCAAGCCTCCGGTATTTCTGAAGCCCGGCGACGTGATGGAAGTCGACATCGAAGGGCTGGGCGTACTGCGGAATCGAGTTGTCTAAGTTCGGATTCTGCCGAACTCAGCTCGAACTTGTGGGATTTCCGTCCGGCGCCCACGACTGCAGTTTGACCAGCCAATTCGCGGGTTCAGGCAGGATCGCGAACTTGGGCAGGTTACCGCGCACCATGGCGACTTCGTCGCAGCAATTGAAACGCGGGCAAGCGTGGCAGTCTTTGTAAATCTTGTCGGGAAGATCTTCGCGCTGGGCAACGGTGAATCCCTGGCCCGCAAAAAAGTCTGGCTTGCGCGTGAACAGGCAGATGCAGTCGACGCGATGGCGCCTGGCTTCCGCCATGAGGGCTTTGACCAGAAGGCTGCCACCGCCCTTGCCCTGCGCCTGGGGTGCGACGGTGATGGAGCGAATCTCGGCGAGGTGCGTGCCGTAGAGATGGAGCGCGCCGCAGCCGATGATGCGGCCACCATCTTCCAGAACGACAAAGTCTCTGACGTTTTCGCAGAGTTCGGCGAGAGTGCGCGGCAGAAGCGTGCCGTCATGAGAGTAGCCGGCGATCAGATCGTGGATCTGCTCGGCATCGGGCAGGATTGCTTTACGCGTGCGCATGGACCTCCTCACGAAGCGAGTCAATTCGCTTTCGAGTGATGCTAAGTGCCTGACGAACCCTTGCCGGTGCGGTGCCGCCGGGGACATCGTGGATCGCGAGCACGGAAGACAACTTCAGGCATTCGTAGAAATCCTGATCGAAAGCCGGGCTGAGAGATTGCAGTTCTGCGAGAGGCAAGTCGCGGAGTTCGCAGCTTCTTTCTGTGCACATCTGCACGGCCTTGCCGATTCGTTCATGGGCGAGGCGCGAGGGGACACCTCGCTGCACCAGATAGGTTGCGGCGGCCCATGCATTCATGAATCCGGACTGAGCGGCGTCGAGCATTCGCTCCTTATTAAAGGTCACAGCTCTCATCCATCCGGTGACCAGCGGGAGCATTTGCACGAGCGTGTCGCAGGCGTCGAAGAGAGGCTCCTGCGTTTCCTGCAAGTCTTTGTTATAGGCGAGGGGCAGGCCTTTCGCCGAGATCAGAAGCGAAGTGGCATGACCGATAACACGGCCGGCCTTACCGCGCACGAGTTCGAGCAAATCGGGATTTTTTTTCTGCGGCATCGCGCTGCTGCCAGTGGAGTAGGGCTCTGGCAGAGCGACGAAGCCATACTGCTCGGATGAAAAAATGATCATCTCTTCCGCCCAGCGGCTGAGGTGCACAGCGAGCAACGAGAGCGCGTTGACGAATTCGATGACGAAGTCACGGTCGCCGGTGGCGTCGATGCTGTTGCCACTTGGAGCGTCGAATTCGAGGGTCTCTGCCATGAGAGATCGGTCGAGCGGCAACGTGGCTCCGGCTACTGCGCCCGACCCCAGAGGACAGACATTCAGGCGCTTGCGGCAATCGGCGAGACGATCAGCGTCGCGCAGAAACATTTCGACGTAAGCCAGCAGCCAGTGAGCAACCAGCACAGGTTCAGCGCGTTGCAGGTGCGTGTAGGCGGGCATGGCGGCGTCCGCCGACTGCTCGGCGCGATCAGCAAATGCCGTACAGAGGTCGGCGATTTCTTGACGGAGTTGGTCGATCGCTGCGCGAACGTAGAGGCGCAGATCGGTTGCGATCTGCTCATTGCGGCTGCGGCCGCTATGCAGTTTGTAACCCAAGTCGCCGATGAGAACAACGAGTTGCTTCTCTACAAAATGATGGACGTCTTCGGCTTCTTCGTCTTCTGGTATGAGCGCGGCAGTCTCTGGAGCCGCTTGCTCGTGGCTAGAGTTCGCGGGCAGGAGTGCCCGCGCCACACCGACTTTCTCCAGGCCTTGAAGGATCGTGATCAACTCGTCTGGGGTCAGCACACCCGCGCTCTTCAACGCGCGCGCGTGCGCGCTGCTGGCTGCGAGTTCGTAGCGCAGCAGGCGGCGATCGAAACCGAACGACCGCTGCCAGCGCTCGAAATCGGGGTCCAGCGGCTGCCGGAATCTTCCCGACCACATCTTCATTACGCATCCCCCTGATTCATAAAAACCATATTCATCGCGCAACCTCACTTCATCGCGTGACCTCAAGCCGGGTGCGGGCGCGTGACCGCGAGGGCAGGCCGAGGATGCGAATGAATCCGGCCGCGTCTTTCTGGTCGTAGCTGTCGCCCATGGTGAAGGACGAAAGATCGGTGCGGTAGAGCGAGTGGTCGGACTCACGGCTGACGACGGAAACGTTTCCCTTGTAGAGGGACAGCGTGATCTTGCCCGTCATCTCTTTTTGCGTGCTCTCGACAAAAGCGTCGAGGGCTTCGCGCAGCGGCGTGAACCACAGCCCGAAATAGACAAGTTCGGCATATTTCAGGCCGATGTGCTCTTTAAAGTGCGCCACATCGCGCTCGAGGCATAGCGCCTCCAGTTCGCGATGGGCAGCGATCAGCAGCGTGCCGCCGGGAGTTTCGTAGCATCCGCGCGATTTGATTCCGACAAAACGATTTTCGACCAGGTCGACGCGGCCAATGGCGTTGCGAGCGCCGATTTCGTTGAGCAACTCGACGAGCGAAACCGGATCGAGCTTCATGCCGTTCACCGAGACTGGTATGCCCTGTGCGAAACCGATGCTGACTTGCTCTTCCTTATCGGGCGCATCCTGTGGCGAGCGAGTGATCTGCCATGTTGTCGGCTGGGGCGCGTTGCCGGCGTCTTCGAGTTCTCCGCCTTCATGGCTGATGTGCCAGAGATTGCGGTCGCGGCTGTGAATTTTCTCGCGGCTCGCGGCCACGGGAATCCCGTGCTGCTCGGCGTAATCGAGACAGTCTTCGCGCGACTTCAGCGTCCACTCGCGCCACGGCGCGATGATTTTCAGCTCCGGAGCCAGCGCCTGATACGTGAGTTCGAAACGGACCTGATCATTGCCCTTGCCGGTGCAGCCGTGAGCCACCGCGGTCGCGCCTTCGCGCAGGGCAACTTCAACCTGATGCTTCGCGATCACGGGACGCGCGAGCGAAGTCCCGAGCAGATACTTGTGCTCGTAGACGGCTCCGGCCTTGAGCGCCGGGAAAACGTAGCCGGTCAGAAACTCTTCGCGGAGATCTTCGACGATGACCTTGCTGGCGCCGGTTTTGTATGCTTTCTCGACGACCGCTTCAATGTCATCTCCCTGGCCAACGTCGCCGACCATGGCGATGACGTCATAGGAATAATTTTCTTTCAACCACGGAATAATGATCGAAGTATCAAGACCGCCGGAATAAGCGAGTACGACTTTTTCAGGCATGAGCGCTCCTAACGGGCAGGCGAACAGCGCCGCCCAGCAATAAATAGAGGATAGATTTTTGCACGTGCATGCGGTTTTCGGCCTGCTCGAAGATGACGGAGTTTTCCGAATCCATGATTTCGTCAGTAACTTCTTCGCCGCGATGTGCGGGCAGGCAGTGCATGAAGGCCGCGTGCGGCGCGGCTTCCGCCTTGAGTTCGCGATTCACCTGATATGGCGCGAAAATCGACGCGCGCCTTTCGGCTTCGTGCTCCTGGCCCATGCTGGCCCACGCGTCGGTATAGACCGCATCGGCTCCGGCGACGGCGGCGTGCGGATCGTTGAGCAGTTCGATTTGCGCACCGGTCTGCTTCGCGATTTTGCGGGCGTCGGCAACAATTTTGGCGTTGGGCTCGTAACCCTTTGGCGTCGCGACCCGGATTGACGATCCGAGACAGGCGCAGGTCAGCAACAGCGAGTGCGCGACGTTGTTGCCGTCGCCGACGTAAGCGAGGGTGATGTTTTTCAAATCACCGTAGCGCTCCAGCAAGGTGAAATAATCGGCGAGCGCCTGGCAAGGGTGCTCGAGGTCGCTGAGCGCATTGACGACGGGAATCGAGGCGTGGCGAGCCATGCCTTCGATCGTTTCCTGGGAGAACGTGCGCAGAACGATTACATCCACCCAGCGCTCAAGATTGTGTGCGATGTCGCTCAGCGACTCGCGGGCATCGATGCGGCCGTGAGTTTGATCGACGAAGATCGCCGTGCCGCCCAGGCCAGCCATTCCGGCTTCGAACGTGATTCGAGTACGGAGCGAAGGCTTCTCGAAAAACATCACCATTTGTTTGCCGGCGAGCGAACGCTGGAAGACCGAGGGACGAGACTTCATCAGTTCAGCCAGATGCAGAACAGCCTCGACTCCCTGCGGGCCGAAATCGCGTGTCGAGATCAGGTCTGGGCACCAGAAGACGCCGGGAAACGTTTCCGGCGCGGCGGGCACCTGGGTTGGTAGCGAGCTGTTGAGCATCGGTTCCTCTTTCTCGATCTTCACTTCCTGGAGCTTTACGTCAGCCATTCGGGCACGGATTTTCGCGAGGTGATTAGGCATAGGTCACCTCGGTCCCGCAGGGCAGCTTGGTCAGGTAAAACTGCGGGAGCGCGTCCGCCTCAGCGGCGGGAAGAATTCGCACGCGGCCTACGCCTTGCTTTAGCGCCTGTTTGCAGGCTTCGAGCTTGGGCAACATGCCTCCACTCACGACGGAATGTGCAACCAAGTCCGCGGCTTGCGCGGTGCTGAGCCAGGGAATGACCGCGCCTTCGGCGTCTTTCACTCCGGGAACGTCGGTTAGAAAGATGAGAGCGTTGGCGTGGCAGGTGGCGGCGCAGGCGGCGGCCATTTCGTCGGCATTGACGTTGTAGTATTCGCCGTCGGCGCCCAGGGCCAGCGACGCGATCACGGGAATGCCACCTTGCTGCCAGAGTGCCTCGATCCAGCACGGCTCGGCAAAACAAATCTCGCCCACGAAGCCGAGATCGTGATCGCGAATATGTTTGCGGCGGGCGCGAAACGACATGCCGTCGCCGCCGCAGAATCCAACCGCCGGCATGCCTGCGGACTGAATGGCGGCGACGAGTTTCTTGTTGACCATCCCGCCGAGCACCATGAGCGCCACGTCGCGGGTTTCAGCATCGGTAACGCGAAGACCGCTCACGAATTCGCTCTGCTTGCCGAGTTGCTTCAACACGCGGGTCAGGGCGCTGCCGCCGCCGTGCACGACCGCGACGCGATGGCCATCTTGCGCGAGTTCCGCAATGGCGCGGGCGCACTTGCGCAGTGTCGATGCATCTTCGAGCGCGGTTCCGCCAACTTTGATTACGATTGTCATTGCAAGCCCTCGCCTTCACCCCATCCACACATCAGATTCAAGTTCTGCACTGCCTGCCCGGCGGCGCCCTTCATTAGATTGTCGATACAGGAAATCAGCACCAGCCGCCGGCCGTCTTCTGCCAGGCAGAAACCGAGATCGCAATAGTTGGTATGCAGGGAAAATTGCACCTGGGGAAGTTTCGGCGTCTGAAACACGCGCACCCAGCGCTTGCCGGAGTAGAAATTGCGGAAGCAGGATTCCACTTCCGAGGGCGTCATCGTCCGGTCGAGGGACACGTAGATCGTCGACAGGATGCCGCGTGGAATTGGAAGCAGGTGTGGAGTGAAGATCAGTTCGCCGGTCGTCAGCCCGAGTTGCTCAACCATTTCGCCCACGTGGCGATGGCTGAAAACCGAATATGCGGACAGGTTATCGGCCACAGAAACGAAGTGCGTCTTCGAGGTCGGCTCTTTGCCCGCGCCGGACGCACCCGACTTCGAATCGGAAATGATGCCGCGAGTGCGGTCGACGACTCCGGCCTTGAGCAACGGCGCCAGCGCGAGGATTACCGAGGTCGCATAGCAGCCGGGATTCGCGACCAAGTCGGCGGTCGGCAGACGGTCTGCGTTCAACTCGGGCAGCCCGTAGACGGCTTTCTCCGTGAGCTGGGCGGCGGTGGCAGCGTCGGAATCTTCGAAGCCGTAGATGGCTCGATGCTGCGCTTCGCGCAGACGCCATGCGCCGCTGAGATCGATGACACGCAAGCCCTGAGCCAGGGCCTCGGGCACGAGCGCGCGCGAAGCTTCATGCGGCGTGGCCAGAAACAGCAGTTCCACGCCCTGACGTTTGAGAGCGGGCCACGACAGCGGATGCAGTGGATAGCCGCCGTTGCCGGAGAGAACGGGGAAAATCTCAGCCAGGTCCGACGCAACGTCAGATGCGACACCGTTGTCGGCCGGGCGGCGGAGGAGCGCCGGTTTCTCAAGACGAGGATGGCGCAGAAGGATCTGCGTCAGTTCCAGGCCGGAATACCCGGTCGCGCCCAGCACAGCGGTTTTTAACTTCGCGGACATCAGCCGAGCATTTCCTCGATGCGGTCCGCCAGCTTGCGGGCTTCGTCTTTGTCGGGACACACAATCAGGATCGTGTCGTCGCCGGCGATGGTGCCAACAATTGCGGGCCAGTCGGCTTCGTCGAGCGCCGCGGCCACCGGCTGGGCGCTGCCGACGATGGTCTTCACGACCAGCAGATTCTGCGCGGAACGCACATCCAGCACGAACTCGCGTACCAGCCTCGACACGGGAGGCAATGCCACGCCGGCTCCGTTCTCGCCGTTCGAAAGGGAGTAGCCGCGGGAAGTCTTGCTGAGATTGAGATCGCGAATATCGCGGGAGAGCGTCGCCTGGCCGACTTTGAATCCGCGTTTGCGCAGGACCCGCTGGAGATCGTCCTGGCTGGCAAAAGTCCCTCGCTTGAGGGACTCGAGAATCGCGCGGTGTCGCAGAGTTTTATTCATGATGCATATTTATTCATTGCGATGAATAAATATGTTTCTATCTTAACGACCTGGACCGAAATGTCAATCGAAAATGTGACCCTGGGGTTACTTTCCGGGAGAACGCGAAGAGAGGGCAAGCGGAAGACTAACCTTCGCTAGAGCGACGAGCGGTGGAACTCAGGGACGGGCTGCAGCCAGCGGAGCGGCGACGGGGACGCGAGCTGTTCTCAGGTAGGCGTCGACACAGGCGGCGGCCTTACGTCCTTCGGAGATGGCCCACACCACCAGCGATTGTCCGCGGCGCATGTCTCCGGCGGCAAAAACGCCAGGGATGGACGACATATAGTTTTCGTCGGTGGCCACGTTGCCGCGATTGTCGAGCTGGACTCCGAGCTGTTCGATCATGCCGTTGCGCACGGGACCAAGGAATCCCATGGCGATAAGGATGAGGTCGGCGTCCATCGTGAACTCGGTACCAGCGATCGGCTCGAACTTCGGGGGCGGGCCGACCCGCACGGCGTGAAGTTGACGGACGTTCCCGTTTTCATCGCCAGTTAATTTCGTAGTGGCGATGCTCCAGTCGCGCGCGCCGCCTTCTTCATGGGCGCCTTCGACGCGCAGTTGCATAGGCCAGAGCGGCCAGGGCGTCAGCGGCGAGCGCTCGTCGGGCGGCCTGGGCATGATTTCGAATTGATGCACCGAGATCGGCTTCTGGCGGTGGACCGTACCCAGGCAGTCGGCGCCGGTGTCGCCGCCGCCGATGATGACGACGCGCTTTCCGGTGGCGAGAATGTCGGCGGCCGGATCGAGCGTGTCTCCATGGCAGCGCTTGTTCTGCTGAGGTAGGAATTCCATGGCGTAATGGATTCCCTTCAACTCGCGGCCCGGGATTTTTAGGTCGCGGGGATGCTCAGAGCCGCCGGCTAATACGATCGCGTCGAAGTCGCGGCGCAGAGTTTCGATGGCGACGGTCTTGCCGACTTCGGCGTTGGTGACGAACTTCACGCCTTCGGTAGTCATTTGCACGAGGCGGCGATCGATGATGTGCTTTTCCAGTTTGAATTCAGGGATGCCGTAGCGGAGTAATCCACCGATGCGGTCGGCTTTTTCGTAGACGGTGACGGCATGGCCGGCACGGCAAAGCTGTTGAGCGGCGGCGAGTCCGGCCGGGCCGGAGCCGACGACCGCGACTTTTTTTTCGCTGCGGAATTCAGGCGGCTCGGGACGAATCCAGCCTTCCAGGAATCCGCGCTCGACGATATTTTTTTCGTTCTGCTTGATCGTGACCGGAGGCGCGTTGATGCCGAGCACGCATGAGGCTTCGCAGGGCGCGGGGCAGATGCGGCCGGTGAATTCCGGAAAATTATTGGTGGCGTGAAGCTGGCGCACGGCGTCTTTCCAGCGTCCGCGATAGACGAGATCGTTCCAGTCGGGGATGAGGTTGCTGACGGGGCATCCGGTCTGGCAGAAGGGGACGCCGCAATCCATGCAGCGCGCGCCTTGCTTGCGGAGTTTTTCCTCGGGGAAGTCCTGGTAGATCTCGAACCAGTCGTTGACGCGTTCGGCGACGAGCCGGCGGGGAGCGAGTTCGCGCGAGTAATCGAGGAAGCCGGTGGTCTTACCCATGTTGCACCAGCCCATTTTGCAACTGCTGATGGTGGAGGGGCTCGACCTGTGCCAGAACCGGGACAGACTGAGCGGGAATGTGTGCGGGCTGGAGTGCGGCCAAGCCCAGAGCGCGTTTAAACTCGCGCGGAAAAATCTTAATGAACCTCGGCAACATGTCCGGCCAGTTGTCGAGAATGCGCTTGGCGCGGGGACTTCCCGTGAGATTCATGTGGCGCGCGACCAGATCGCGAACGATGCGCACATCCTGATCTTCGAGAAGTGGATCGAGGTCAACCGACTGCAGATTGCATCGTTTCTCGGCAAAGTCGCCGCGCTCGTCGAGCACGTAAGCGATGCCGCCGCTCATGCCCGCCGCAAAATTGCGTCCGCAGGACCCGAGCACGACGACGAGGCCGTTGGTCATGTATTCACAGCCGTGATCACCGACTCCCTCGACGACGGCAGTCGCTCCGGAATTGCGGACGGCAAAACGCTCGCCGGCCACGCCGTTGAAAAAAGCTTCGCCGCTGGTAGCGCCGTAGAGGGCCACATTGCCGATGATGATGTTTTCTTCGGGCGCGAACGTGGAACCGCGCGGGGCATAGACGATGAGCCGCCCGCCGGAGAGGCCCTTACCGACATAGTCGTTCGCGTCACCCTCGAGCGTGAGCGTGACTCCCTTGGCCAGAAAAGCGCCCAGGCTTTGTCCGGCAGAACCCGAGAGTTGCAGGCGCACAGTGTCGTCGGGCATGCCTGCGGAACCGTAACGGCGGGCGATTTCACCGCTCAGCATGGTCCCGATGGAGCGGTGAATGTTGCGCACATCGAACGTCGCCTCGATCGGAGTGAGAGTCTCGATCGTGTGGCGCACCTGGCCGAGAATTTTGTGATCGAGCGCATGCTCGAGGCCGTGATCCTGCGTGTGAATGCGGCGCCGGGCGACGCGCGACGGCACGGGAGGATCGTAGAGAATCGCCGAATAGTCGAGGCCGCGGGCCTTCCAGTGATCGACCGCAGGCTCGAGATCGAGCAGGTCCACACGCCCGACCATTTCGTCGACAGTGCGGAAACCGAGATCGGCCATGTGCTGGCGAACCTGTTCGGCGAGGAAGAAAAAGAAATTGATGACGTGCTCGGGCTGTCCCTGGAACCGCTTGCGCAGCACGGGATCTTGCGTGGCGATGCCGACCGAACAGGTGTTGAGGTGGCATTTGCGCATCATGACGCATCCGAGGGCAACCAGCGGAGTTGTCGCAAAGCCGAATTCTTCGGCGCCGAGCAGCGCGGCGATTACAACGTCGCGTCCGGTTTGCAGCTTGCCGTCGGTCTGCACGCGGATGCGGCTGCGCAGATCGTTCAGCAGCAAAACCTGCTGAGTTTCGGCCAAGCCGAGTTCCCAGGGAATACCCGCGTGCTTGATCGAACTCAAAGGCGAAGCGCCGGTGCCGCCGCTGTCGCCGCTGATCAACACAACGTCGGCGTGCGCCTTGGCCACGCCTGCTGCGACTGTGCCCACGCCGACTTCGGCCACAAGTTTCACGGCGATGCGGGCGTGCGGGTTGACGTTTTTCAGATCGTAGATCAGCTGCGCCAGATCTTCGATCGAATAGATGTCGTGATGCGGCGGCGGCGAAATCAGGCCGACTCCGGGAACCGAGTGGCGCAGGCGCGCGATGACCTCGTCGACTTTGTGCCCGGGAAGCTGCCCGCCTTCTCCGGGCTTGGCGCCCTGCGCCATCTTGATCTGCAGTTCATCGGCGTTAACGAGATAGTTCGCGGTGACGCCGAAGCGCGCCGACGCGACTTGCTTGACGGCGCTGCGACGCAGATCGCCGTTGGCGTCGGGACGGAATCGCTCTTCGTCTTCTCCGCCCTCGCCTGTGTTGGACTTGCCGCCGATGCGGTTCATGGCGATGGCCAGCGTTTCGTGCGCTTCTTTGCTGATCGAGCCGAACGACATGGCGCCGGTGGTGAAGCGCTTGACGATCTGTTTAGCGGGCTCGACTTCTTCGAGTGGAACCGGCTTGTCGCTCTTCTTCAACTTCATCAGGCCGCGCAGAGTGCAGAGATTGGCGTTCTGCTTGTCGATGAGATCGGTATATTCCTCAAACGTCTTGAAGCTGTCCTGCCTTACGGCCTGCTGCAGTTTGCTGATGGTCGATGGATTGACGAGATGATATTCGCCGTTGACGCGCTGGTGATAGTTGCCGCCCACGGCGAGTTCGGTTTCAAACTCAGTCAGCGGACGGAAAGCGAACTCGTGCTTCATCTGAGCTTCCCGCGCCAGAACGCCGAGGCCGATTCCTTGGATCCGCGAGGTCGTGCCGGCGAAATAGGCGTCGATCAACTCTTTGCTCAAACCGATCGCTTCAAACACCTGTGCGCCCTGGTAACTCTGCAGCGTCGAGATGCCCATCTTGGAGAAAGTTTTCAGCAATCCTTTCTTGATGGCATTGATGACGTGCTTGACCGCGAGTTCGGGAGTGACATCTCCCAACTCGCTTCGCCAGGCGAGATCTTCGACGCTTTCGAAAGCGAGATAAGGATTGATGGCGCTCGCGCCATAGCCGCTGAGCAGGGCAAAGTGCATGACCTCGCGCGGCTCTCCGGATTCGGTGATCAGCGCGATTTGCGTGCGTGTCTCTTCCCGCACTAGCAGATTGTGAACCGCGGCCAGCGCGAGCAGGCACGGAATCGGAGCATAGTCTTTATCGACGCCGCGGTCCGAGAGAATGAGCAGAGAGTATCCGGCTTTCACCGAGCGCGAGGCTCGCCGACATAGCTCATCGAGCGCGCGCCGCAAGCCAGCTTCGCCTTCGCTGGCGCGGAACAGGGCCGGCAGCGTCGTGGCGAGAAGATCGCGGTTCGAAACGCGGCGCAATTTCTCCAGCTCGCGATTGGTGAGCAGCGGGTGCGCCAGCTTGAGCATGTGGCAATGCTCGGGCGTTTCGTCGAGAATGTTCTGCTCGCTACCGATGTAACTGATGAGCGACATGACCAGCTCTTCGCGGATGGGATCGATGGGCGGGTTCGTCACCTGAGCAAAGAGCTGCTTGAAATAATTGAACAGCGACTGCGGCTTGTCAGAGAGACAGGCCAGCGGCGTATCGGTGCCCATGGAGCCGATCGGTTCTTCCCCGGTCGAGGCCATGGGGCCGAGGATCATTCTGAGGTCTTCGTCGCTGTATCCGAAAGCGCGCTGCCGGCGGAGAACGGTTTCGGCGTCGGGATGGTGCATGCGCGAAGGTTCGGGCAGCTGATCGATGGTGATCTGATTTTCCGCGAGCCATTCCGCGTAGGGCTGCCGCGACGCCAGCTTTTCCTTGATCTCTTTGTCGGAGACGATGCGGCCTTCGACCGTATCAACGAGAAACATTTTCCCCGGCTGCAGGCGGCCTTTTTGTTTGACTTGCTCAGGCGCGATATCGAGCACGCCGGCCTCCGAAGCCATCACGACGAGATCGTCGTGAGTGACGACGTAGCGGCCGGGGCGCAGGCCGTTGCGGTCGAGCGTGGCTCCAATGACGCGGCCGTCGGTAAAGGCGATTGCCGCCGGGCCGTCCCACGGCTCCATGAGGCAGGCGTGGTACTCGTAGAAGGCTCGCTTCTCCGGCTTCATATGCGGATTGCCGGCCCAGGATTCTGGAATCAGCATGGCCATGACGTGGGGCAGGCTGCGTCCAGCCTGGAGAAGCAATTCGACGGCGTTGTCGAAGTTGGCGGAATCGCTGCCATCAGGAGCGATGATGGGGTGCAGTTTTTTCAGATCGTCGCCAAAGAGCGGCGAAGCGAGCAGCGACTGGCGCGCTTGCATCCAGTTGACGTTGCCGCGGAGGGTATTGATCTCGCCGTTATGCGCGATGTAGCGATAAGGATGCGCGCGCTGCCAACTGGGAAACGTGTTGGTTGAGAAACGCTGGTGTACCAGGCACAACGCGCTGGCCACGTCCGGATCGGAGAGCTCGCGGTAGAAGTTGGCGATCTGAGGAGCGAGCAGCAATCCCTTATAAACGATAGTGCGACAGGAAAGCGATGGGATGTAGAACGTCTCGGCATCTTCGATGCCGGATTCGCGCACTTCATTTTCGGCGCGCTTGCGCACGACGTAGAGCTTGCGCTCGAATGCATCTTCGTCCATGCCAGCCGCGCAGGCGACGAAAATCTGCTGGATATAAGGCTGCGAAGCCCGCGCCACGCGGCCGATGGCCGAAGCATACACCGGAGTATCGCGCCAGCCGATTAGCTTGAGACCCTCTTCACGCACGATGCGTTCGAGAATGCCTTCGCATTGCAAGCGCGGGTGCTTCTCGACGGGCAAAAAAATCATGCCTACGCCGTAAGTTGACGGCTTGGGGAGTGTGAAGCCCAGCTTCTCGCATTCGCGGGCGAAGAACTTGTGCGGAATCTGGATGGTGACACCGGCGCCGTCGCCGGTCTCTGGATCGCAGCCACAAGCGCCGCGATGAGCCAGATTCAGCAGGACTTGGATGCCCTTACTGATGATGTCGTGGGTTTTTTGGCCGCTGATGCTGGCGACGAATCCAATGCCGCAGGCGTCGTGCTCGTGCGCCGGGCTGTAGAGGCCCTGGGCGAGGGGCAGGCCGCCTTTCGATAAAACAGCCTCCGAGTTGAGACGCGTCATCATGGACTCTATCCAACGGAGCCGAAGCACTTACGAATCGGTTGTCCTTGGGCGTGCCCGGCGAGGCACTGGACTGTGGCGCACTTCCGCACAGGAACACGGACTCTTAGGTTACTTCAATAGCATCGGCAGGGCAGCGTAAAGTGCAACGCAGAATTTCGATGCAAAGCATGAAAAAATCGGGATAGCCGAATCGTAGTTTGGCAGAGCGTGCGCTTTCCTCGGCGAGAGCCCCTGGGGAACAGCGGACGGAGGGAACTCCTTCCCGGAGACCTGAGAGGGCCCTCACAATCTGGCCGGATCATTACTCGTTAGTCTTTTAGTACGAAGCGGGAACGACTGCATCTTCGGGATAGCCCGGCATTCCGAACTCGGGAACGTCGAGACCTTCCTCTTCCACTTCGGGTGCAACCCGCATGCTCCTCACTTTATTTACGCACCAGAAGACAACAAAGGTCGCACCGAACGCCCAGGCCGCATAGAGCGTTGCTCCGCAGAGTTGCACCAGGAACTGCTTCGTGTCCCCGTGGATCAGTCCCGTCACACCCTGGCCGACATGGCCCAGGTAAGAAGTTGCTCCCACCCCGTTCCATCCGGCGCCGTAAGCGCCGTCAGCGAAGATGCCGACGGAGACGCCCCCCAGCCATCCACAATAACCATGCACTGAAATCGCGCCGCAGGGGTCATCAATCTTGAGCACGCGTTCGTTGAAAAGAACCCCTCCGCACACCAGAAGCCCCGCCAGCGCACCTATGACAACCGACGCCGTCGGAGTCACAAACGCGCAGGGAGCCGTGATCGCGACCAGCCCGGCCAGCATCCCATTACATGCCATGGTGACATCTGGTTTGCCGAACGCGAGGTACCAGACGAGCATTGCCACCGCCGACCCCGCCACGGCTGCCAGATTGGTGTTCACCGCGACAACCGCGATACGCAGGTCCGTCGCGCCCAGTGTGGACCCGGGATTGAATCCCATCCATCCGAAAAGCAGGAGAAAAGTCCCGGTCACCACGTAGACAATATTGTGTGCGGGAAAGACACGAACCTTCCCGCCTGGTCCATACTTACCCAGCCTCGGACCAAGAATAATGGCGAGCGCCATGGCGCAGAAACCGCCCACTGCGTGCACGACCGTCGATCCGGCAAAGTCCACATATCCGTGGCCGAGATTGAGCGTACTCCCGATTTGCGAAAGCCATCCGCCGCCCCACGCCCAGCAACCGGAGATCGGATAGAGGACCGCGCCGACAAACAGTTCACATAGCAGAAAGGCCCAGAAGGTAATCCGCTCGCAAATCGCGCCAACAATAATGTAGCCGGCCGTCTCCATGAAAACGACTTCGAACAGTGTGAGCACGTTGCTCGAAGCGTCATAACCCGGACCAGTCAGAAAAAATCCCTTGCCGCCCACGAATCCCCACTGGCCGCTGCCGATCAGAAAATGGTTGAGCGTAGGTGCGCCGCCGATGTTGGTGGGCGCGGCATTGATAGCCACGGCCCCGAACTGAAATGCATATCCGACCGCGTAGTAGGCGAGAAATGCGAACACGTAGGCGGCGAAATTCAACATCATCAGGTGGCCGGCATTTTTCTTTCGCACCAGTCCGCAGGTGAGCAGGGCGAAACCAGCTTGCATGAACAGGACAAGGTAGCCGGTATTCAGAGTCCAGGCGAAATTTGTTGCGATGCGAACATGCCCTACACTGTCGGCGAGCTTCACCGCCAGCGGCTCTTTGGCGACCTGGGCTTGATACTCGTCGTAGGCCTTTTTCTGCGCAGCGTAGTCCGGTGCCGATTTGTCGGTGGGCTCGGGAACGACAAACGGATTGCCGGCGGCATCGACGGCGCTGTTCTTGTCGCCGGTCGCAACACCGGATGGATCGGGCTTGGGACCATCGGCGGCAAAGCCCGGCGCGGCCAGGCAGACCAACAGTCCCGCGGCCACAAGACCTCTCGCGCTCTTCAGGATGAGGCGGTTCAGGCTGGCGCCAGTCGGAAGGGCGCTTTTCCGGGTGAACGAGAGGCGCAGCGCGCGCCCCTCATTTCTCTTCGTCATGATCTGGTTGCTCCCCTTTTTTCATGGTAGGCAGGTCGTCGGAAGGACCACGTTCGCCGAACAGCGTGGCACTGCTGGGCTTCGGGGCGGCCGGGACGCGAGAGTAGACCTTCAGCGTCCCCGTCGATACGAGCGCACCTGCCCTCTCACAACGACCGCCGCCCGCCTGCAAACCAGACGAGTGCCATCGGTGGGCAAAATTAAATGCCGGGAAGAATTGAGTCCAATACATATTTCTTATCGGAACCATCAGAAAATGTCGCATCGGTTCCTCTTGGGCCAGACGACGGCTGGCAAGCCCGAACCAGATTTTCACGTCGACCCTGAAACTTTTTTTCGGTTCATTCCTCCTAAGCTAAGACGCGTTCCGCAACCGGCAGAGGGCTGCCACCGCTCTGACTGTCTTCTCTCTTGGTTCTGTGCTCGCGAAAAGGTCGAATCGAAAATTTCGAATCGAAATTGTCAGATCAAGGAGCTTTCCATGCTTAGGACTACGCATATCCTGCTGACTGCCGCGTTGGCAATCGGCATGCTCTTACCAGCCCGTAGCAAAGCCCAAACCGTGAACTATTCCGCCGGTGCCGTGTTCGTAATGACGAATGCCGCCGATAAAAATGAAATCATCGCCTACCGGCGAACGGCAGACGGTTCGTTAGAACAAGGCCACGCTTTTCTTACCGGAGGCCGAGGCAGCGGAGGAACCACCGATCCTCTGGCGTCCCAGGGCTCCCTTACGCTCAGCCAGGATCACCGCTTCCTATTTGCGGTTAACGCAGGCAGCGGCGACATCTCCGTCCTCCTGGTTCGCGGTTCGAATCTCTGGCTTTTGGATAAGGCACCGTGCGGCGGCAGCGAACCTGTGGCAGTCGCTCAACATGGAAACCTGGTCTACGTGGTCAATGCTGGCGGCACAAGTGACGTAGTAGGCTTCTGGCTGGAGAGAGACGGGAGACTCAGACCGATTCCCAATTCCACTACTTTTCTCTCGACCGGCACTTCCGGCCCCGGATCCTTATCGTTCAGCCCAGACGGCGAATTTCTTCTGGTGACCGAAAAGGCCACCAACCAAATAGACACCTTCCACGTTCAAACGAACGGCACGTTGGCTCCGGTCGTCGTCAACCCGAGCGCAGGGCCGGGCGCTTTTGCGGTGCTCTTCGCGCCCAACGGCTCGGCGCTCGTTGCCGAGACCGGTCCCGCCGGAGGATCCGACGCGTCGGCCATCTCGTCCTACTCGGTTCTGTCGAATGGCACGCTCTCAACTGTCAGCGCCAGCGTCCCAACCCTCGGAGCAGCAACCTGCTGGCTGGCGATCACGCCGGACGGCAAATTTGCCTACACCTCGAATGCCGGTTCGGCGACGATTTCCGGGTTCGCCATCGGCGCCACCGGAGCGCTGACGCCGGTATCGGGAACAATCGTTGGAACCAATCCGGCGGGGAGCACAAACCTCGACCTTGCAATCAGCTCCGATGGAAAATTCCTCTATACCCTGAATTCCGGCACGGGCACGGTCAGCATCTTCGGAATCAATCACGACGGCACGCTTACCAGCATCGGGGACGTGGATGGGCTGTCCGCATCTGCCGGCCTGAATGGAATCGCAGCAAACTAAAACGGTCGGTCGCAAGCCGCGACGAGCCGTGATTCAGAGAGACGCACCACAGTGCAGCTCCTTTTGCTCTTCGTCGCGAACTAAGGCGACCCTAATATCGCAAATCAACCGGGGCTGGAAGGTTCTCCTTCCGGCCCCAAATTTTGTCGGTCCACTCCGGCCTCTCGGCTCATGTGCAGGAGTATGCAAATGGGACCCCCACAACTCGGCCCTCCGAGAAGCATAGCCACAGAAAGCTCACAAAAGTCCCGAGTGGACAGACAGCAGCCCCGAGCGGTAAGCCTCTGGATTTTCCATCTGATAATGAAAACGAGGCGCGAAGATGAAGATGATGAGACGACGGCCGATCACCAACTCGAAAGTAGCCCATCCCATCGACCGAGCCGACGAGAGTGACCGTCTTAGGCATGGTAAACTGAAAGCCCGCACGCCGGAGAGGTGGCAGAGTGGCCGAATGCGGCGGTTTGCTAAACCGTTGTACGGGCTAACACCTGTACCGAGGGTTCGAATCCCTCCCTCTCCGCCAGATTCTCAATCTTAAGCACTCGTCCCCCTGGTTTCCGTATTCGATTAGCGCATCTTCTGCGTCTGGGGTGGGCTTCTACTGTCCCGTAGGTGTCCCGAAGCGCCTTGAATAGGGAGGTTACTGGCAAATCACTTTTTGCTGATTGAGGCTGATAATCGCTTTCTCTGGAAGGGCCGGCTGAAAACGAGAGTAGACCACGGAATAGGTGTCGGTGTTCTCGCCTGCCTGGCCCGAGGTTCCGGTTACAGAAACAGCCAAGGTCCCTTCGGGGTTGTAGAAGGTATCGTGAGAGCGGTTGGCGACGTAAGCGTGCGTTTTCTTGAAGCCCGGGAGGTGAGCACCGTACCATTCCAGCGTGGCCTCCACCTTCGAGTCGTAAACGGTATAGAAGTCGGCTTGCATTTTGATCCCGCATACGTTCGATTCTTGCAGACGGGTGGGTTCGTTACCTAAATGGAGTCGGGAATCGGTAGCTGAATAGAGAGGAAGATTTGTCAGAGGGTCCGCGGTCAGAAGTTTCGTGTTGCCACCACCCGCGATCACCACAGAACAAAAGACGAGCGCAATTGCGGGAAATATTGAGGGTTTCATTGGTCCGGACCACTTACCGTCACTATTGGCACCATTCAGCGCCGTAGTGGTAACAGGTACGCAGGGTTTCTATCGAGAGCGCCGCCGAAAAACTGGCGATCCGCCTGCCGCATATCCCAAGTAATAACCCTGGCCGGTGTGATCTGGATTGTGACGTCATCCCATGCGGCGAACACCGGACCCACTCTCGCGTCCGCAAGTCCGGCTTCGCTTAGATATTTGCGATGAATCTGCACATTGATCTTCTGCGATAGTTCGGCGGTCAGGATTTGTGCGGTCCCCATTATGGTGATGCCGCAGGATGCAGCAGGGTCGCGAGCATCGACCATTAAGGAAACCTTTGGGTTGGAGTGCAGGTTCCGCGCCTTGCGGCTGCGCGAGCACGTGGCCACAAAGACATGTTTACCGTCGAACCAGTACCACACGGCAACCATGTGGATGGAACCGTCGGGATTTTCAGTTGCAAGCGACGCGATATGGCGGGCGTCCAACAACTCTCTGACCAGGGCATCTGCAATCGAAGCCACAATGAAGTCTCCCTTTGTTGTCCTTGCCGTGGAGGACGCGGTAGTTAGAGAATTTGGTCACTTGAATGCCATCCTTTTTGCCCTTTGAAACACCTCCGAAATTTAAAGACTATCCAGACGTGTAAATTACGGCTCTACCTTATAGAGGGCCATCATTCCCATCACCATGTGTTCGTCCACGTGGCAGTGATACATCCATGTCCCTACGTTGTCGGGGACCATGTCGGCCGTCTGCATCTCGGCCTGCGCCAGCGGCACGACGTCCGTACGATGTCCGCGATACGTGACGACATTTCCATGCCAATGTGGAGTATGCCCGTCGACTGCTCCACCGAGGGAGACGAGATACCAACGGACTCGCTCCCCTTTTTTCATTGTCATCAGCGGTCCGTTGGCATACATGTATCCGTTGATCGAGGATCGCAGGTTTGCGCTGGTGAATCCGGAGCCGATGAAGGAGAAAGCTCCGTCGAAGTCGGCAGGCTTACCTTCCAATTTGTTCACCCCCTTTGGATCGGAGGTGTAGGCCTGGATATTGTGGTCGAGATACCAGCTGACGTTTTCGTTGAAGACAAGGAAAAGGCTGATGAATTCGCGGTCCACATCTCTCGGACGGCCATCCGGTCCGGCCATTCCGCGGGCGGTGATGATGATTGGACCAATCAGGCCACTGTTGATGTCACGCTGCTCGTCGACATGGGAATGGTAGAGCCAGACGACCGAGCTGCCGTCCGCTGGGCCAGGGCCAGCGCGCTCCGGCACTTCCCAGGTGTAAGTATGGGTTTGGCCCGGTGGAACAATGGAATTGGCTTTCTGCTCGGGGGTTGCGCCATCGTCGTAAACCGCTCCCTCGGACTCTTTGGTATAGAAGACGCCATGCGGGTGCATGCTGTAGGGCCGCGTTGCATTATTTCTAAAAACGACGCGAATAGTGTCGCCGACCTCGGCGCGTAACACAGGCCCGAGGATTCCCAGGTGCTCCCATTCGGGAGGACGCGGTTTGAGATGGGAAAAACTGGCATCAGTGTATTCGCGATAAACCGCCTTTCGATAAACCCTGCCGATCGCGTGGGGGCCACTTTTGGTGAACATTTCTCCCCATCCTTCGAACTTGATGCCCATCACCTTGTCCATGCCACTCGGAGCGTAGTCCCACTCAACCTCATCGGCGGCGACGTAATAGATGCGGACTTTGGAAGTTGTCTCTGGCTGCGGCGACTGGGCAGCCTGGCCCACAGGACACATTTGGGCCAGACACAATATTTCGACGACGAACATGGAAATGGCGCCGGCCCGCCGTCGAATCACTTCTGATATCTTCTCCGATATCTTGCGCCGCACAGTTTTCATTGTCGTTCTCCGCTCTTCGGCATCGACACACGCTGCTTGCTTTGCTCCCGCATTTCTTTCATGTGCTTCATCATCTGCGGACGACGCGCCCATTCGGTTTGCTTCTCCTCCGGCTGACCGTAGAGTTCTGGATGCCGATAGAACCCGCGGTAGAGAGCGGACTTCTGTTCCTCGACCACCAGTGGATGAGCCTTGGCATACGGATCCTGTCGCACAGCCGTCACTTGCCATGAAACCTTGACGTAGGTAGCATTCGTCGTAATCGTGAACTGGTGGTTTGCGATCTCTTTCGAGATGATCGCCTGCGCGAAGCGGCTACCGATTACGGTGAGCTGGTAGCGGAAATCCGCATTTTCTGCATCGAACCAATCGGGCAGCGTCACCGTTGCGAGGCCGAAGTCGTCGGTGGTTACGTTGCCGGAATAAACGTTCAACATTTCAGGAGATTGAATCGACGAGAGGTTTAGATACTTGTTGGCTGGGTCCAGGGGGTGGTCGATCATGACACCCACGTAGTCGGGGTTTTCTGAGCCGAATTGGGTGGTGTTCCCGCTGATGACGACGTCACCGAATAGTCCGGCAGCGACCCCGTGAAAGTCTCCGCCAATCCCGGGCTGTGCGTCAATCCCGTCGCCGGCTTGACCCGCCTCGTAGTTATTCCCGCCCCAGAATTCCGCGCCAGCGCCGGCATAGTTGTTGCCAATGGAATCGCCGCCTGTTCCCTTGATCGCATTGCCACCATAACCCGCGTAGGTGCCAGAGGGTATGGTTTGTCCGTACGCCTGGATGGCGCCGACATTGCTTTCCGACTGCACGACCACAAGTTGAGCCTCGTACGCGGGAACCGACGTTCCGATACCGACCTGGCCGTTGGAACCGACCTCCATGTTCAATTCATAGCCGTTATTGTTTGCTCCGGGTTTGTTGGAGAAAAAAAACAGATTGTCGGTGAAACCTCCTGCATCTACGGCTCGAATTTCGGCGTTCGGTATGTAACCCGGCCCACCAGCGGGAGTGGAAGTGTTGAAATCGATCGCTGCCGCGGCGCTGCTCTGCCCGGCCGGGTTGGTCAGCG
Organism: uncultured Acidobacteriaceae bacterium; assembly: GCA_963739125.1. Taxonomy (GTDB): domain Bacteria; phylum Acidobacteriota; class Terriglobia; order Terriglobales; family Acidobacteriaceae; genus Sulfotelmatobacter. The sequence continues at coordinate 1,674,494 of CAVTZD010000001.1, forward strand.
TGATCACAGGCCCTAGTGCACCGGTAGCACTCTGTGCCACTTCCAGAATCGATCGCGGCGAGTCCGTTCCGACCCCTACATTCACAAAGGTCGTGCCCGGCTTCGACGTGGTCGTTTGCCCGAGGACCAGCGAATTACTTTGACTCACCGTCGCGCCTGCTCCAACCGCCGTTGTGTTGGTGAGTGCTCCGCTACCAAAGCCGAGGCCGCTGCTGGCGCCGATCGCAGTGTTCAACGTTCCCGACGTATTTGAGAATAGCGCGGCATTGCCGACTGCGGTGTTATTGGAGCCCGTTGTATCGGAATACAACGCGACATCGCCCACCGCAGTATTTCCGGACCCGCTACTCTGATTAAGTAGCGCCTGAAAACCAAGTGCCGCGGTGAAACTGCCCGTGGTTGAAAAATTTCCGGCCCCGCCGACGAATACATTGTTTTTCCCAATTCCTTGCAGGAACGGCACGCCCCCGATGTAGATGCTCCCGATCAGCGGAGCGGAAGTCGGAGACAGATTGAGGTAGCCATTGGTAATGCTCTGCGGGCCGGTAAAGCTGTTGCTCGCCGACAGCAGCGGTACTTTCGTGGTATCCAAGTTCAACGTCACGACGCCGCTGCTCCCGCCACCGGTCAACCCCGAGCCCGCGGTGACGCCTGTGATGGTGCCGTTGCCGGGGAAGGTTTGGCCGCTGGCGAAGGTGATCAAGCCTTTGTTATTGATCTTCAGCCCCGTCTCTGCGGCCGCGGCGGGAGCGGTGGCAAACAGCAGATTCAAGGTGGCCGATGGGGTGGCCGTGTTGTTGCCGACGGGCTCGGCCTGCCAGTGGAACACCTGATTGGAAGCGGCGCTGGTGCTGCTGTTGAATGTTGAAGCCACCAGGCCGAGAGGACGCGAGTTGGCTCCCGCGGTAGCGGTCGCGGTTCCCGCATTGGGCAGGTTCAGCAACCCGCGAATCGTTGCCCCACCGGTCACATCCATGGTCGCGGCCGGAGCCGTGTTCCCGATGCCGATTCTTGCCGTGCTGCCGCTTCCCGACTGGAAGAGGACGGAATTGGCCAGAGCCGTAGAGCCAGTCCAGAGAGGGACATAGTTGGCGGTACCTGATCCTGTGACGGAAGCTGGAGGCAGAGACGAATTCGGTGCGGCCAAGTTTACGACCGTTGCGCCGGAGGCCGCCGGTGCCGCCCGCATGAAGGCCGAGGGTGGAAGTCCACCGATGGTTTCAGCGTCGGCAGCCTTCATTGCGTAAGGGACGCTGATCAGTAGCACGCGCGGCTGTTCAGCTTGCCCTTGCGCCTGCACTCCCAGCCACCGCGCTTCCCCGGATGCGAATAGTTCAGTAGGCAGACCGGTGCTGGTCGTCGACCCCAGCATCGCGGAGTAATTCCCGAGGCGATCGGGCCGCACATTCTGCGTCTCCATCCACACCGGAGCGCCGCCTTGCGCGTCTTTATACAGGTAGAACGTGACCCCTACTACGCCTGTCATCGGCTTGCCATCCACGTCTGACAGGGCTCCGGAGAACTTCACCAAAGGAGGGACCGCCGCCGTGGTCTGTGCGGAAGAGAGAGAAGCGATACAGCACAAGAGCGCCAGAAACACGCTCGTACTAATTTGTCTGCCGATCATAAATTTCTCCTGTCCTTACGAATCGGTCGGCCTTTCTATCTCGACACATTGCCAGCTTCTATGGCGCGCAACCGCTTCTGCCGGGCATCTTGCATCCTCTTCATCATTTGCGGATGGCGCGCCCACTCGATGCCGGCCTCTTCCGGCGCGCCATAGAGTTCCGGGTGCAGATAGTGGCCGCGCTCGCGGGCGTTCTTCTGTTGTTCCACGGGAGTGCGGTGAGCATTGGCCCATGCATCCTGGCGAACACCGGTCACCTGCCAGGAGATTTCGACGTTCGGTTTGTCCGTCCTGATGGTGAAAGCGTGGTTAGCGATCTTAGAAGCGATCCATGCCTGTGCTGGCTGACCAATTGTCGTGAGTTGATAGCGGAAGTCACGATTGAGAGCCTCAAACCACCCCGGCAGTTCGACCACTGCCTGACCACCGGCGTCGGTGGTCACATTGCCATCGTAGATGTTCTTCATCTCGGGCGATTCGACGGAGGAGTGGAGCAGATATTTGTTGGCTGGATCCAGCGGATGGTCGATGTACATCGCAGAAGAGGGCTGGTAACTGCCGTCCTTTACGAAAACGCTCCCCTGGAAATCGCCGGCGTAGTTAAGGGCGACACAACTCAGGAAACATTCGTCGGTGCCGCCGAAGGCCACAATGCCTTCGCCGGTTAGTCCTGATGAGCCGCCGCCGCCACCGCTAAACAGGCCACCAGTTCCGCCTTCCCCCGATCCATCACCGCTGTTTCCGTAGGCATCAATGCCGTCACTCCCGTTCTGCCCTGAACCACTCGCCGACGCACCGCCCTGGGTGTAGATACCGGGAAATGAATTTGAGGAGCCGACAACTCCTAGCTGCGCCCCCGGACTGGCGGTGCCAACTGCGACCTGCCCGCTCTGGAGGACCGACATGCGGCGGGTGTAGTTCGTGTAGAAGTCGAGCCCAAACCGAGTGCCACCGATGACGCGATTGGAGGCGATGCCTTCGCCACTGCTGCCGCCACCAAACCGAAGTCCGGGAGTTGGGCCGCCGGCGTTCTGCCCGAAACCGTCCGCATCGATAATGGAGGCGCCAGCGGTCGAGGTTACGACGAGAGTGGCCCCACCTAAATTTCCGGTCGCTGAGAGGTTGGTGGTGTTGGTATTGCCTTCCAGCCAGATCGTGCTCTTGCCGGTGAGGTCGGTGATCCCCAGATTGCCTGCGCCCTCCGCATTGCCCGCGCCGGCGGAAATAATATTCCATGTGTGGCCACCGCTGCTGGAGTTTGCGAGCGCGAACCATGTCCCGAAGCTGTTCGCGCTGCCGATCGAGAGTGGCGTGTAACCGTTCGCCATCGGCGTTGTGCCAACCCCGACCGCCCCCTTGAACTGCTCGGTCCCGGAAAATGCGTTGTTGCTCGTCAGCTCAGGGACCTTGGTCGTATCCAGATTCAGAGTCACAGCGCCGACGGTGCCGCCTCCAGTCAATCCAGTTCCTGGAGTGACGCCCGTAATCGTGCCGTTGCCCGTTCCCGGGAAAGTCTGGCCTGGAGCGAAGGTGATCTGCCCCTTGCTGTTGACCAGCAATCCCGTTTCGGCAGCCGTTGCCGGAGCCGTGGCGAATAGCAAATTTAGCGTCGCCGAAGGGGATGCCGTGTTATTCCCTACCGGCTCGGCTTGCCAGTGGAACACCTGATTGGAGGCGGTGCTGGTGCTGCTGTTGAACGTCGAAGCCACCAGGCCGATTGCTCTGGAGTTGGTTCCTGCGGTAGCGGTCGCTGTTGCCGTATTTGGCAAGTTCAACAACCCGCGGATCGTTGCCCCACCGGTCACATCCAATGTCGCGGCCGGAGCCGTGTTCCCGATGCCGATTCTTGCCGTGCTGCCGCTTCCCGACTGGAAGAGGACTGACTTGGCCAGAGCCGAGGAGCTAGTCCACAGAGGAACATAATTGGCGGTACCCGCTCCAGTAACCGAAGCTGGAGGCAGAGCAGAACCGGGAGCTGCCATATTTACGACCGTGGCGCCCGAGTCCGCAGGCACCGCCAGCATGAAGGCCGAAGGTGGCAATCCGCCGATGGTCTGCGCATCCCCAGCTTTCAGGGCGTACGGCACTGCCAGCAACATTACGCGCGGTTGCTCTTCCTGGCCCTCCACGCGCACTCCCAACCAGCGCGCTTCTGCCGAGGCAAAGATGTCTGTGGGCAATCCCTGGCTGGTAGTCGAGCCAAGCGTTACCGTGTATTGACCGTTCCTCATAGGCTGGACGCTCTGCGTTTCCAGCCATAAAGGCGCGCCGCCCTGCGATTCCGCGTAGAGAGAGAATGTGACCCCCGTCAGGCCGGTCAGCGGTTTTCCGTCAATCCCGTTCAGAATGCCGCTGAAATGAACCAGGGTTGGAACCGCGGCAGCGGAACTCCTTGTCGTCGATTGGCCGCTGGCCAAAGAAGGTGCAATGCAGATCGTCGCTGCGCAGATCAACGACGTGCAGATCAACGCCGTGTAGACCGACGACAAGAGCGCGCTGGTTCGAATCTTATTCAGCAGCATTTGATTCCTCCGGGATTGCATCATCGAGCGCCGCCCCCCGACGGTCGCCCGATGTGTGGGCGAATGTCTCGTAACGCCAGCGCGCCGTCAAACAAACAATTGTTTAAGACTGGATTAACCGCGAAGGGTAGATTTGAGAATGACTTAGCGGATGTTCTTAACTGAGATCGGAAGGCTCTAGCCCCCGTGCTAGAATCCCGTGGCCAATGATTGCGGTGCCAGACTCATGGACAACCGGACCCCGCGTGCGCCTCGATACCGCTTCGGTCCGTTCGAATTGGATCGCGCCGAAGGCACTCTCTCGCGCAGCGCCATCCGGGTGAAACTTCAGGATCTGCCCTACCGCCTGCTGCTGATGCTGGTGGAGCGGCCGGGAGAGATAGTGAGGCGAGAGGAGGTGCGCCAGCGGCTGTGGCCGGAAAATACCTTCGTCGAGTTCGACAACAGCCTGGGCGTGGCGATTCGGAAGGTGCGAGACGCGCTTAACGATGATGCCGAGGCGCCGCGCTATGTGGAAACGGTCCCGCGTCGCGGATATCGTTTCATAGCCCCGGTCGCGCTTTTTGGTGCCGAGACCTTAATCCCTGCAAAGCCGATATCGGAAACGGTAGTCGCTTCCGCGACCGCTGGGTTCGACGCCGCTGGGGCGACACCGCGCGAGACAGACTGGTATAAACGCCCGCACTATTGGGTGGCTGTCGTTTCTGGGGCTCTCATTTTGACCGGGGTTGCGATTTATGGTCTGCGTTCGCTCGCGAAACGTTCGGCTAGCCGAGTCGCGACAGATGGATCGAGGCCGCTAATCCAAACGCGCCGTTCCGTCGCCGTGCTTGGCTTTCGTAATCTCCCGGGCCGCTCGGAAGACAACTGGCTGTCGCCGGCTTTTTCCGAAATGCTCAACACGGAATTGGCATCCGATGGGGCCCTTCGGACCGTGCCGGGTGAGGATGTTGCCCGCGTCAAACGCGACCTGCCTCTGGCTGATGAAGATAGTCTCGCCAAAGCAACGCTGGAACGTCTGCATACGAACTCTGGCGCCGATTTCGTTGTACTCGGTTCCTACACGGCTCTCCCCGGTAGCGGGGATAGACGCATTCGACTGGATGTACGGGTGCAGGATACCGTCCGCGGCGAGATCATCGCGGAGAAATCCTTCACCGGGAGCGAGGAAAACCTCTTCGAGTTGGCCACCGAAGCGGGTCAGGAGCTTCGACGCAGCCTTGGAATAAGCTCGGCCTCGGCCCAAGCCAGCCTTCAGGCTCGCGCCTCTCTCCCGTCGAATCAGGAGGCAGTACGGTTTTATACGGAAGGCCAAGAGCGCTTATGGGCATTCGACTATGAACGCGCCCGCGATTTGCTGGCAAAAGCCGTCGCCGCCGATCCCGGCTATCCCTTCGCACACGCGGCTTTGGCCGATGCGTGGAATCATCTAGGGTACTTGTCGAAGGCTCGCGCTCAAATCGAACTGGCGCGCTCCCTCGACAGGAATCTAGGACCGGAAGATCGCCTGCTGATTGACGGACAGTATTATTCCACGATCCAAGATCGGACCCGAGCGATCGACGCCTATCGGCAACTGTTTACCCAGTACCCTGACAATCTGGACTACGGTCTTCGCCTCGCGAACGAACAAAGATGGGTGAATCCGGAAGATGCGTTGCATACCCTGGAAGTTCTTCGGCAGCTTCCCCTTCCTTCGGGAGACGATCCGCGAATCGACTATCTCGAGGCGCGAGCGTGGAGTAATAAGGATGTCGTCAAGGCGCGAGCGGCCGCCCGACGTGCCGTCAAAAAGGGGACAGCTCAGGGCTCGCGACTGCTGGTTGCGCGAGCCTACGGAGTTCTATGTGGGATCGGTGGTGAAGATTCCACCGCCCAAGCCTGTGAGAATGCTCGAAAGAGTTACACGGCGGTTGGCGATCGCGACAACGCGGCTCGCGCCACCACCGATTTCGCCACGTTCTACTATCAAGAGGGCGACTTGGACCGCTCGGAGGCGATGCTCCAGGACGCGATCAAGGTGTTTCGCCAAGTGGGCGATCTCGAGGGTATTACCACGGTTTCCGGCAATCTGGGCGACATGTTTCTGGCTCGCGGGAATCTGACCGAGGCGGGGCGCGCCCTCTCAGACGCGATTCCGGGGTACAAGGAGTTGGGAGACAAGGACGGCGTTGCACTCACGCTCGCCGATCTTGCCGAGGTCGCTAGACGGCGCGGTGACCTGAGAGCAGCCCTTAGCGGTTACAAGGACGCCCGAACCATCGCACTGGAAATTGACGACAAGCGAGCCGTGGCCTATGCACTCTACGGAGTCGGAGACGTGCTTGTCGATCAAGGGGATTTGCAGGCGGCGCGCAAGTCTTACCAGGAATCGCTCAGTCTCCGCAAAGAGATCGGCGAGAAGCAGACTGTCGCAGAAACGGAGCTCGCCCTGTCACGGCTGTCCATTGATGAAAGGCATGCCGCCGATGCCGAAACTGTGATCCGAAAATGCAAAGAGCAATTTCATCAGGATGGTCAATCCGACGATGAACTCGCCGCCGCCGTCACCTTAATCGATGGGCTGCTGGCCGAGGGCAAGTTTGTGGAAGCGGCCAACGAAAAGCAAGCAAACCAGGCGCAGGCTGCGAAGAGTACCAATCAACTCAACGCGCTTGAGTTCGATCTTGTCTCTGCCCGTACCGAACTGGCCGTGGGCCATCTGGTGGCCTCACGCCCCCAACTGCAGCGCGCTCTCGAAACCGCTCGCGCTCATCATCTCCTGGGGGTTGAACTCGAGACTCAGCTAGCCCTTGCGGAACTGAAAAAGAAGCTAGGACAGAGAGTCGAGGCACAAGCTGATCTCCTCGCATTGGAGAAACTTGCGCGCGACAAGGGATTCGGCCTGATCGCCGGCAAAGCCCTTTCGATCCGCAATAATGGAACGAAAGAAATCTCTACAAATTAGCTGGCTCTCGAAAGAGCCATGAGCAGACGTTGCAGTTGCCAAGCCCTGCTCGCATAAGCTGACGGCGCGTGATTCTGCACGCGCCCAATCGTGAAACATTGGAAACGCCGTATTCATGCGCATTCCACTATCATCCTAGAGTTAAACTACTGATCTCGGAACAGTTGGACGTTCCCGCTGTGTTAGCCTCCATTTCAGGTTAGCCAGCGCTTGCACGCAGCGCTACGTGGCTAGTGTCCCTGTCATGATTTCCAATTTCTTCATGGATTCGTGGAAGTCGTCTGCGTGGCAGCCATCGGAGCAGCCGCAGCGGGGCGGTGCAAGCTTTGGCTTAATCTCAACTTTCGGGAACGCCGTCCTCAGGTTTTCTTCCAAGTTGACCGCGAATCCGGCCAAGCCCTGGTCAAACGTTATGAGTCTTCGCGATCCGAGCAGCCGCTCATATTTTGCCCTTACTTCCTGCGATGGGTCGACGACCGCCCAAAGGCAGCCTTGGTTAACCTGAAACGCCGTCAGAATCTTGCACCGCGCCTGAGGATCGTTGTCGGGCAGCGAGTATCCGACGATAAGTACGCAGTCAGCTTCGCTCGTCCACTCCCGCGAGAAAGATGACTGGACGATTGAAGACTTTGTAAAGGGCCAATGTGAGCGAGCTATCGCATCCGGTGTGAACGGTGACTTTGGTTGGGCAATAAAGTCATCTCTGGAGGAAATCTCTAGGAGATGGGTGCAGTAGTTTCCGGATGAGCAACCGTCCTCTCGCATCGGATCTGGCTCTCTGCGCCGAGACGCACCCTCCCAGCAGAAACCCCGGGGTTGTCGGACTTTCGATAGCTTGAGCACCAGTTCATCGCCAGAATATTCCCATGAAACGCTGGTATTGGACCCTGCTTACTCTGTGGTCGTTGTGTATGCCGACCGTCGGACAATCGAATCCACATACGGTTCTTCAGGACGCCCTCGTGCTGGAGAACCGCGGAAGTTTCGAGACCGCGGCCAAAGTTGCGCAAGCCGCGATCGATTCTGGCCAGCTGAGTGGCAATGAGATAGGCAGGGGATACATCATCCTCGCAGTTTCTCGCCAAGGAGCGGGAGATTTCGCCAACGCGCAAATCGCTTTTGAGCATGCGCTGCAGGTTCTCGATCACGATGACGAGCACCCTGAGGACTATGCTTCGGCCCTGGACAGCTATGCCGCATTCTATAGCGAGTTGGGACAAGATGACGTTGCCGCACCGATGTGGCGGAAGGCTCTTCATCTGCGCCAGAGGATCGGAGACCATGCGGGAACCGCGCTATCCCTAACGCGATTGGCGGAGTTCGCTCTCGCTCAAAATCGAGTCGGCGAAGCTCACCGGTTCTTGCAAAAGGCATCTAACGAGGCGAAGGAATCAACCGATCTTACGGACGATGATAGGGCTTTTTTCTTTGAAATCCAGGGATGTCTAGCCATCGCTGAGCACCATGCTCCCGCAGCCGCAGCGGCCTATCAACACGCGTTGGAACTGGTGGAGCGATCCCGCGGCGAGCAACATTGGCTCGCCGGTTGGGAACATATGCTGCTGGGCAAAGCATACGCGGAGTCTGGGGATTTCAGGAGCGCGTCGGCAAGTATGCAAACCGGGCTCACGATCCTGGATCACGCGCTTGGGCGGAATAACCCGAAATTCTTCGCCGGAGAACTCGCGTACTCTCGGGTTTTGGATCAGTTCGGGCTGCACGCCGAGGCCGCACAGATGCGCGCAGCGGCCGAAAAAGCCAGTAAAGATTATTACGGCAGTCAATGTCCTGGATGTACGATTAACGTAGCTGCATTTCGGTAGGAGCCCGTGATTCCTGATTGCGACAATCTGTCCGGAGGCATGGTGCAACCCAAAAAGCCATGGGGTGAACTCTTGCCGCGGGCAAGAATGATTCCTCTTACCGTGGCCGCGATCCTCGCGGTGGCAACCGCAATCGAGTGTCATGCTCAAGCGAAGGGAATCCAGTCCCCTCTGTCGTGGGGGTTGTCGCTCGCTTACGGCTGCGCCATTTGGCTTTGGTGGGCTCTCGTCGTCTATCTGCTGTGGCGATCAACCAGTCGCTGGCCATCTGCTTTGAGGGTTTCGCTTCGTACTCTTGCGGTGCATCCCGTGATTGCCGTAGCAGTCGTGGCGCTTCACCTCGCATTTCTGCAAGCGGCGACTCAATTGATCATAAGACTCGGTCCGGAAGCAGTGAAGGCTGAGTACCGAGGGCTGGATTTCTTCTGCTATCCGCGTTTCGGCATGGAACTTCTGATGTACGGTCTGTGCTGGCTCGCCTGTGCCGCGGTGCATACTCAATTGGCAGCGCAGCGCGATTCGATGCGCTCTTTGGAATTAGAGCGGCAGTTGTCGAGCGCTCATTTGAGAGCTCTGCAGATGCAGCTCGAGCCGCACTTTCTCTTCAACACTCTCAATGCCGTGACGACTTTGGTAGAACTTGGTCGCAGAGAACAAGCTCTCGAAACAATGGAGCACTTGAATACAGTCCTGAAGCTGGTCCTGAAGAGGAATACTCCCAACAAGATTTCGCTGGCGCAAGAGTTGGAAGTCCTGGAAAGCTACTTGGCCATCGAGCAGGTACGCTTTGCCGATCGGCTTCGCGTGGACATCAATCTTGATCCCAACACACTCGATGGCCTGGTACCGTGCTTTCTATTGCAACCCATCGTCGAAAATGCGATTCGACACGGAATTGCACGCTGCGAAGAGAGTGGCTGGATCGAAACCTCCGCCCAGCGAGTTGGGACTCGCATGTGCTTGCAGGTGCGCGACAACGGTCCGGGAATGAATGGAAGATCCGCAAGTGGCTTTGGGCTCGGGCTCAGCAACACGAAGGAACGGTTGGCTCACTTCTATCCGAATGATTACGAATTCCATGCGTTCCAACCGGAGGCGGGTGGGTTTCAGGTCTCGATTACGATCCCGTATGAGAAGGCGGTTCCACGACCTTGAGAGCCATGGCCTTGAAGACAATGACCCTGAAAACAATGATCGCCGATGATGAACCGCTGGCTCGCGAGCGCCTGAAGATGCTCCTCGCGCCGGATCCGGACATTGATATTGTTGCCGACTGCCGAAATGGCAGCGAAGTGGTGAAGTCGCTCAAGGCAGCCAAAATGGATCTGCTTTTCCTTGACATTCAAATGCCTGGCAGGGACGGCTTCGAGGTAATCGAGGAGATCGGGCCAGCTAATATGCCGATCACGGTGTTTGTGACCGCTCACAACGAGCATGCGGTGAACGCCTTCGAAGTGCATGCGCTAGACTATTTGGTAAAGCCGATTGAGAAGAACCGGCTTGAGCAGACGTTGGCCAGAGTCAAGGAAAGAGTTCAGTTGACAGAAGCTTTTGCCGCGCGTGAGCAAATGTCTTCCGCTGTGGAAGCGTTACGCCAGGTAGCGACTCGTCCTGAGCAGCCACAGCGATTTCTGGCTAGAAGTGGAAATACTGCTTCGGTCGTGTCGGTGAATGAAATCGAGTGGATCGAAGCCGCCGATTATTACGTATGCTTGCACGCCGGCGGCAAACGGCATCTGTTGCGGGAGAGTATTCGAGCGCTTGAAACGAAGTTGGATCCGAAGAAGTTCCTTCGCCTGCACAGGTCGGCCATCGTAAACCTCGACCATGTGCGCGAGATACATCGGGAGGGACAAGCGGACGGTTGGGTTCTGCTGTCCACGGGAGCCCGGGTTCGCCTGAACCGGAATGGTTGGCGGAAGCTAATTGGCGTAACCAGCGCTTCGAAATGACAGGTTTCCGCCAGCATTGCGCCTACACAAGGCGGCCTCGGCGAAGCCCTCAGGCTGTGACCCGAGTGTCGTAAGTCTTCAGCGCGTTCAAAATCATTTGAACCACCGCTTCGTCTCCGATCGCGGTATTCATCATCGCGTGGTAAATGGCGCGATCCGGCCACTCCACGTGGAAGTATCTCTGAATGAAATCGGCGCGCTCGCGGTCGACGGTATCGACAAGCTCTTCGGCTTCTTGCTGTGTCTTGCCGCGCGCTAACAGACGTTGCACCTTCTCTTCTCGCAGAGCGTAGAGAAATACGCGCAAGGTGTCGGGCCGGTTCCTGAGAAACTGTTGCGATCCCCGGCCCACAATGACGGAGTTTCCCTTCTCCGCTGCATGCAGCACGACCCGCTGCGTGATTTTCATAATGGTCTCGCTGTCGACCAGGTTTAGCTTGGGCGCATTGATGCTGCCCTCATAACTGCCGCGCAGGAACGATTTGAATAAACGGTAGTAGAGCGGATCGCGCCGCTCCTCGCGAGCCTCAACGACGGCCTTGGGACAGTGGGCGAGCCTGGCGATCTCCTCGCTCAGCAACTGGTCCCAGAGCTTCCAGCCGAGTTGCTTCGCCAGCAACTGCGCAATGTCGCCGCCGCCACATCCATATTCGCGCTCAATAGTAATGATTTTGATCATGTGCGTGATCTCTACAGCACAAACGTGACAACTCCGAGAAATTAATCGGACATGGTATGCGCTGAATCAGCATGATTTCTCTTCGTGCAGCTGTGATTGTCGGGTCACATTTTTCCGGCCCATACGCTCACTCCGCAATTGTCGCGCCTCCGGCGCCAGGATCATTCTTCTTCAGGACGAAGCTCATACAAAACATAATCGCCGACGCTATAGCAAGAACCATAAAGGTATCGATATACGCCAGGGTGGCTGCTTGCGCCTGCAAAGACTGGTAAATTCTCGCATATGCGTGGGCGACGGCGTCGCGCCGTTCCAGGCCGAAAGTAGTCAGGGCGTGAGTCAGCCCATTGCTCAAATTCACAAAGTTCGGATTGTCGATTCTCGCCTTCTCCACGAGTCTTAATTGATGGAATTGAGAACGCCGGGCGATCAACGTCGTCACCAGCGACGTTCCCACGCTGCTCCCCATATTGCGCATGAAGTTGATGATGCCGGCGACGGAGTTGTTTTTTTCGGGGGCAATTCCGATATAGGCCACCAGCGTAATGGGCACAAATAGAAATCCCAGTCCGATCACCTGAACGACGCGGAGCCCCGTCGCCGCACTAAAGCTCAGCAGCAGATCAAGCCGCTTGGTCGAGTAGTACATCGTGACGGCCAACGCCAGCCAGCCGAAGGCAATCAAGTAGCGCGCTTGAAGTTTCGTCGTCAGCTGGCCCATGATCGGCATCTCGATGAGCAAGACAACGCCGCCAGCCGAAAGCGCAAGTCCAGCGATTTCCGAGGTGTATCCGAGAAGTGTCTGGAGAAACAGAGGCATCAGCACGAGGCTGCTGAACAACAAGATTCCCAGCATGAACATCATTAGACTTGAGCTGGCGAAGTTGAAATTCTTGAACATGCGGACATCGATAATTGGATTTTTCTGAAACCACTCCCAGATCACTAGAGAGATCAGACACACGGCTGCAAGCACAACCAGAGTCGTGATGAAGTGCGACCCGAACCAATCATCCTCCTGGCCTTTGTCAAGCAGGATCTGCAGAGAGCCAATACCGACCGTCAGGAAGGCTATGCCCAGATAATCCAACTTGACGCCTGCCGCTTTGAGCCGGCTGAGATAAGGGGGGTCTTCGACAAAGCGCCGCACCAGAAATAACGTGGCGATGCCGACCGGAAGATTGATGAAGAAGATCCACCGCCAGGAGTAACTAAACGTGATCCAGCCGCCGAGGGTTGGACCAATCGTCGGCGCCATGATCGCGGTGATCCCGTACAACGCAAAAGCCAGACCCCGCTGTTGCGGCGGAAACGTATCCGCCAAAATGGCCTGAGCCATTGGCTGTAAGCCGCCTCCGCCGGCGCCCTGCAAAATCCGGAACAGAAGGAGAAACCCGAGGCTGGGCGCAAACCCGCACAGAAGCGAACTCAGGGTGAAAATGGCCAGGCAGGACATGAAAAAGCGCTTCCGCCCAAAAGCCCCGGCGAGCCAGCCGCTGATCGGCAGGACGATTGCATTCGACACCAGATATGACGTGAGAACCCATGTGCTTTGATCATTGCTCGCGCCCAGACCTCCCGCTATATACGGAAGGGCGACATTGGCAATGCTGGTATCCAGCACCTCCATGAAGGCCGCGAGCGCGACAACCACGGCGATCAGCCAGGGGTTGTACCTTGGCCGCCAAACTTCCTGATCGAGAGTGAGAGCAGCGCTGCTCATCGCAGATACACGTCCGGCACAACATTCATCCCGGGCCGCAGCCGGCGGTCCCGATTTTCTCCGGGTTCAAGCACGATCTTCACCGGGACTCTCTGAACAATCTTTACGTAGTTCCCGGTGGCATTTTCCGGGGGAAGCAAACTGAATAGTGGACCCGTTGCCCCAGCAATGCTGTCCACGTGGCCTTTCAAGGTCTGGCCGCTTGAATCCACATGGATCTCCGCTCTTTGTCCGACCCGCATGTGCGCGAGCTGGGTCTCTTTGAAGTTTGCCGTTACCCAAACTTCATCGAGCGGAACGACGGTCAGCAGTTGCTGCCCCGGTTCCACGTTCAGGCCAACGACGACGGTTTTATTCACTTCGCCGCTCACCGGAGCAACGATCTTGGTGTATTGCAGGTTCAACTCCGCCTGGTCCAGCAGCGCACGCTTTTGCTCGACGTCTGCAATCGCGGCCCTCACCCGAGCGCGGGTCGAAGACACTTGCTGTGGACCGGTCTCCGCGTATTGATGATTGGCGTGGGCTTGTGTGAGTCGGCTTTGCGCTTGCCGGACGAACTGCTCTGCCGCGGATTCGCTGGCCAGAGCTTCGGCCACGGTTGCAGTACTGGATTTGGCCGTGGCCAGGGCTTGATCGTAGATCTGCTGCGATACTTCACGTTTGTCGACCAGCAACTTGTAGCGGTGGAGATCGTCTTGCGCCTTTACATCGTTGGCCTCAGCCGCCGCCAGTTGCTCGTGCGCGGCAGCCAGTTGCTTCTCCGCAGCGGTGACTCCAGCACTGGCGTCCTCAATACCAGAGGCGGTGAAACTCAATTGGCTGGTAGTGTTTACGGACGTGATCGGCACTGTGATATTCAGCGACTCGGCGGTCGCTTCGGCACTGGCCAGATTCGCTTGCGCCTGCTTCAGCGCAACCTCATAGTCGGTTGGGTCGATCTCGACCAGCACAGTTCCCCTCTCAACCCACTGATTGTCATCAACGTTGACCTTCACCACATACCCGGATACCCGCGCGCTGACCGGGTAAAGATGTACATCCGCCTGGGCGTCGTCCGTCGACTCGTAACTGCCTAAATAGCGCCACAACAGCACGCCCGCGATCAGAACCAAGGCGGTAGCACCGAGAATCACGAATCTTATGCGACGCTTCTGGCGCGCACCCCGCGTGAGTGTCGTCCGCGGCACTGACGCTGCATCGACCCGTTGTTCCTCGTGTTCAGCAGCAGGTTGGAGTGGAGTCTCGTCCGCCATGTTTATTTCCCTCGGAAATATTCTCTGACACCCTGCTCGGCGATGCCCATGGCTCGAACCAGGGAAATTTTCGCCAGGTTGTAGTTGTAAAGACTCGATATGTATTGTTCGTGCGCGCTCGCCACCGTTTCCTGGGACTGCACTACCTCAACGCTGTCGGTTACGCCGGCGCTGAAACGATCGCTGGATTGAACCAAGGTTTGTTCCGCCAGGTCAATATTGCTGCGGGCTACGGTAACGCTCTCGGCCGACGACTGCAGGTTCAGCAGCGCGGTGCGCACATCCGACTCGATTTGAGCACGTAGACTTTCCAGCCGCTCACGGCTTTGTTCAAGCTTTGCATCGGCCTGCTGAACCTTGCCATGAACGCTGTTTCCGGTGAAGATCGGGATCGACAATGTCCCGCGTACGTCGTACACCTGGGTCGCACTTCCCGGATTGATGCCTCCTGTGCCGTAATCGGCGCCCACCGAAAGCGACGGCAGATATCCAGCCGCAGCTGCCTTCCGCGACAACTCCGCCGCCCGTACATCGGCCAGCGCCGACCGGTAGTCCGACCGCGATTCGTAAGCGCGCTTGAGGGCCTCCTCAACGCTTATTCCTTCGAATGGCTGGTATGGCGACTTATCCGTGAGTTCGAATTCCTGTGCCGGAGCGAGACCGATCACGCGCGCTACGCTGAGCTTCTGGATGGCAAATTCGTTTTTCGCCTGGATCAATTGTTGCTGCCGGGTCTGAAGTTCAACCTTGGTGCGCAGCGCGTCGATGTCCGCCGCTGTGCCCGCAGTCACCTGATCGCTGGCTTGATCGTAGAGGCTCTGCGCAGTTTTGACTTGAGCCTCTGCTGTTTCGATGCGGGCCTCGTCAGCGATGGCCTGCAAATAGGTGTAGCCCACGGCCAGGACCACCAGATCGTGAGCATCCTGGAGCGTGTAGTCAGCCGATTTCACGTTCTGGTTTGCCGAGCGGGTGGCGTTAATGGACTGCCAGTCAAACAGGGTTTGCGTGACCCCCGCGCGGGCATCGAAGTAAGAATACGGACCAACGGAGGGTGAGATGTGGAAGAGGTTGGCCAGACGCGCAAAGCCTGCCTGATCAATATTCAGCTTCGCATCTGCCCAATAAGGCGCAGCGGTTACGTGCGGCAACAGGGCGCTCAACTGTTCCCAGCGTTGTCCGCGGGCGGAGTGAGTGTCGGCGCGCGAAAGCAGCAATCCGAGATTCTGTCTCAGGCCGCGGTCGATGGCGTTCTGCAGGGAAAGCTGCAGCACTCCAGGAACCACCTCTGTCGGCACGCTGCTCGCGAATGTGCTGGGTCCACTCGTTCCCGGAATCGCCTGGCCGGGAGCGCTCGTCGGCGGAGTAGAGTTGATTTGCGCGCCGCAGGGCCATGCCCCGCAAATCAGAACTCCTGACAGCAGAAACCACAGCGGTATTCGTGAAGGAACCACAGGAGAACTCCTTGCTTGGAATTTCTGCGGATCGTTACAAAGGTCTATCTTAGTTGGCGAACGAATCGGTCATCAACCCCTGTCAGCGAGAACGATAAGGATGTGATCGTCGCAGGCTCTGACTGCGAATTGTAGCTATGGCATAATGTGAATTCGTTTGCGCTTGCATTGTTGCTTAAAAAGGGGCCCATATCCGCGAGTTGGCAGATGCCGCGAGTTGAATCCCGTCCAGTTCCTTTGTGTGTCGATTTGGACGGCACTCTGATCAAGAGCGATCTGCTGTTTGAATCCCTGGCGCGCCTCCTCAAGAAGAAACCGTGGCTGTTGCTGTTGGTTCCCTTCTGGTGGTTCAGGGGCAGGGCGGCTTTAAAGAGGAATCTGGCCCAGCGGGTTTCGATTGAAATCTCATCCCTTCCTTACAATTCCTCTGTGCTGGAGTGGCTGCGCGGCCAACGGGCCGCCCACCGCGAACTACTATTGGTAACGGCGTCCGACGAAACCCTGGCCACACAGGTGGCGGAACATCTGGGTCTATTCGATCGGGTGATCGCCAGCGACGGTCGAAACAACCTGAAAGGCAAGCACAAATTGGAGGTCTTGCGGCAACAAATCTCGGGCGAATTCGAGTACGTGGGGAATTCGTGGTCGGATCTGGAAATCTGGAAGCACTCGGCGAATGCCATCACCGTGGGGGCGTCGCTCTCACTGTTGAAGCGAGTGAAGGAGTTTGCTCCGGAGGCGGTCAGCTTCGAGGGAAGTTCCGGACGATGGCGAGGCTGGTGGTCCGCGTTGCGGGTGCACCAGTGGGCGAAGAATATTCTGGTTTTTGTCCCGCTCGTCACGTCGCACCAATTCCTGCACCCCAAACTGATCCTCGAGTCTGCGATTAGCTTCGTGTTGTTCAGCCTGTGTTCCTCCGCACAATATATTTTGAACGACCTGGTGGACCTTGAAGCGGACCGGCGACACGCGACGAAGTGGCGCCGGCCTTTTGCCAGCGGCGATCTGCCCCTGGCGGCGGGATTTGTGGTCTCGCCCATCCTGCTCGCCGTCAGTCTCGTGGGGGCCTTCCTGCTTTCGAAGCTAGCCGCGGTGGCCTTGGGGGTTTACTTTGTTTTGTCTTTGTCATATTCGTTGTACTTCAAAAGAGTCATTCTGCTCGACGCCTTCATCCTTTCGGGACTCTACACCCTTCGCATTATCGTAGGGCATCTGGTAACGGGAGTGGCCTTTTCGGTCTGGCTGCTCTCTTTCGCGTTCTTCTTATTCCTCAGCCTGGCATTCAGCAAGCGCTGGGCCGAGTTGAAAAATGCAGAACGCTCCAGCGGCAAAATTTTGGGACGCGGTTACCGCGTCGAGGACATCGCACAGATCAATCTATTCGGTGTGTGCAGCGCGTTCCTTTCGGCGGTGGTCTTTATTCTCTACCTGCAGAGCGACAAGGTCCGGGAATTGTACCGTCAGCCGCAGTTATTGTGGCTGTTGTCTCCCATCTACCTTTATTGGGTAAGTCGGCTGTGGATCCGCTCCTCTCGGGGCGAGATTGGCGAAGACCCCATCCTGTTTGTGCTCAAGGACCCGGGAACTTACCTGATCGCGGCCGTTTCGGGCGTGGTGATGATAGCCGCTGCGATGGGCTGGCTGGCTTAGAATGACGGGACTGTTTGAAAACACGGTATCAGCCATTTGTTATGAGATCGCCAGCTCTCTGGATAGCGACACAGCCCCCTTTGATCAGCCGCCTTATAACGATGTCGTTGGGTTTGTGCTTGGACAATGGAATAGAATGCCTCGATTTCTGGCATGGCCGGTGCGGCTCGCGACCGTAGCGTTCGCGGCTCGAAGTCTTGCATCCGGTAGCTTTTTTCATCGGTTGCCGCCGCAGCGCCGCAGGCTCCAGTTGGAATCTTGGCGCACCTCATCGATCGGACCCTGCCGGGATCTGATCCGGTTCTACCGCAGCCTAGCCATTCTGGCTCTGTACAGCCGCCGGGGGCTGCAGTGAACCATATCGACTCCAATCGCAGATGGCATGCGGAAGTTGTGGTCATCGGTTCTGGGCCGGGCGGTTCCACGACTGCTCATCTGCTGGCCGAGCAAGGCAGAGACGTCTTGATCCTGGAGGAAGGTCGCGACCTGCCGCTCGAGTCCTGCCGTTCCTTCAGCATTGAGGAGATGACACAGAAGTATCGCGCCGGGGGCCTGAACCCGCTGCTGGGGAACGCGAAGGTGGCGTTCGCGGAGGGCTGCACGGTAGGGGGTGGGAGCGAGATCAACAGCGGCCTGTACCACCGCACTCCGCCCGAACTCCTAGAGCGTTGGCGCAGCGAGTTTCAGCTGCGCGACACCATGGAAAAGGACTTGCTACCGCATTTCCAGTATTGCGAGGATGCGCTCGACGTGGGCACGTCGCCGGGAGCAACGCCGCTGGCGTCGCGAAAGTTGGAAGATGGCGCGCGCAACCTGGGGTGGCGCGCGATGGAAGTCCCTCGTTGGTTCAAGTTCGACGGATCGACGGGACATGGGTCAACGGGAGATCGACCCGCAGGTGATCGATCCGCAGGAGATGGAACCGCGACTGACGGCTGCCCCACGGGCACTCGCCAGTCGATGACGCGGACCTTCGTGCCGCGCGCGCGGCAAGCGGGCGCGCGGCTCATGGCCGAGAGCCGCGCCATTAGATTGCGGCGCTCCGGGAGCGGGTGGACCGTACTCTCCAGCGTCCAGGGCCAACTCCACGAGATTCGAGCGGAACACGTCTTCGTCTGTGGCGGAGCGGTTCAGACGCCGCTGCTGCTGCGGCGCAGCGGCATAACGAAGAACATCGGAAATTCGCTGGCTATTCACCCCACGGTCAAGGCGGTTGCCCTGTTCGACGAAGAGGTCAACCACGAGGAACTCGGAGTCGGCGTGCACCAGGTGAAGGAGTTTTCGCCGCGCATGAGCTTCGGCTGCTCTATTTCGTCACTGCCTTATCTAGCGCTGGCCCTTGGCGATTACAGCGGACAGCAGAGTGCTGTCGAGTCGCGCTGGCGCCACATGGCGATTTACTACGCTATGATCACGGGACCGCAAACGGGCGCCGTCCGGCCGGTTTTCGATTTGCCCGACCCGCTGATCCGTTATCGCCTGTCGGCCCAGGATCTCCGCGATCTGGCGACGGCTCTGCGGCGTTTAACACGGTTGCTGCTGGCTGCGGGCGCGAGAATCGTCTATCCGTCCATGGCCGGCGCACGCCCGATTACCGGAGAAGACGAACTTTCGACGATCCCCGGGGCTCTGCCGCCGGACCGCTCAAACCTGATGACGATCCATTTATTTTCATCGTGCCCGATGGGCGAGGACCGGGAGCGGTGCGCCACCAACTCGATGGGGCAAGTCCACGGGATGCCGAATCTCTACATCAACGATGCAAGCTTAATTCCCACCGCGCCGGGAGTGAATCCACAGGGCACGGTGATGGCGCTGGCGCGTCGAAACACGCTCCATTTTCTGGATCAGCTTTAGAATAGTCACCCGATGCCAACTCCACTCAGACTTGCTCTCGTAACCGGATCGACCGGATGGCTGGGAAAGCGCTTTTCACGGCTGCTCGCCGGGCGCGACTTCGATCATGACGCCCTGCGCGATCTGCCCTCCGACCTGCGTCTGCGCTGCCTGGTGCTGCCGGGCGAGAACGCTGCCGAATTGGCTGCGATGGGTCTACATGTGGAAGTAATGAACGGAGACATCCGCAACCCAACCGACTGCGCGCGGTTCGTGGAGGGCGCCGCCGGCGCATATTTGTTTCACACCGCCGGCATCATCCATCCCAAGCGCGTGGCCGATTTCTACAGCATCAACCTTGGCGGCACGCGTAACTTGCTGGAAGCGGCGGAGAAGGCGGCAGTGCGCCGTGTCGTGGCGGTCTCTTCGAATTCGCCGCTCGGCTGTAATCCGCACCCGGATCATCTCTTCGACGAGTCCTCTCCCTACAACCCGTACATGAACTATGGCCGTTCCAAGATGCAGATGGAGCAGGCGGTGGGCGAAGTGCATGCGCGGGGCAGGCTGCAGACTGTCATCGTGCGGCCACCGTGGTTTTACGGTCCGGACCAACCGCTGCGGCAAACGCAGTTCTTCTCCATGATCCGCCAGGGCAAAGGACCGATCGTCGGATCGGGTAACAACCTGCGATCGATGGGATACATTGACAACCTGTGCCAGGGAATGATGCTGGCCGCGTTGACCGAGAAGGCAAATGGGCAGACCTACTGGATCGCGGACCGCCGCCCTTATTCGATGAACGAGGTCATCGACACTGTGGAGCGGTTGTTAGCCGGTGAGTTCAAGATGACAGTGAAATACAAGCGGCTGATGCTGCCCGGATTGGCTAGCGAAGTCGCGCTGCTCGCCGACAAGACGATTCAGGGTCTGGGACTCTATCAAACACAGATCCACGTGCTCTCGGAGATGAACAAGACCATCGCGTGCTCGGTGCAAAAAGCCGAGCGCGAACTGGGATACAGCCCGGCAATCGCCCTCGAAGAAGGGATGCGACGCTCGATAGCGTGGTGCATTCAGCAAGGAATCGAAATCTAGGATGACTCATTTAATCACGGGAGGATCAGGGTTTCTGGGCAATTTGATCGCGCAGGAATTGCTGGCGCGCGGTGAACGAGTCCGCATCGCCGACGTTTGGGAAGACCCTTATCGAAACAAGGATATTGAGTTTTCCCGCTGCGACGTGCGCGATCCTGACGCGGTTCGGGCCGCGATGCAGGGTGTGGATGTGGTCCACCACAACGCAGCGCTGGTGCCACTCACAAAATCAGGAAGCGCCTTCCGCGACGTCAATGTGGAAGGAAGCCGCATCGTGGCCCAGGAAGCCGCGCGTGCCCGTGTGTCGTGCTTCGTTCATATGAGCTCCAGCGCCATTTATGGCTCGCCCCGCGAGATGCCGATTCAGCTGACGACACCGACGGCGCCAGTGGAGGCTTACGGGCGGTCCAAACTGGCCGGCGAGCTGGCGGTACGCGAAGTCAGTGAGAACGCGGGCATGCCGCTGATCGTAATACGGCCGCGCACGATCCTGGGCCCGGGCAGGCTCGGTATTTTCCAGATACTGTTCGACTGGATTCGTGAGGGAGTCAACGTCTATGTCATCGGCAGTGGCAGAATTCCTTTTCAGTTTGTGCACGCTCGGGACTTGATGGATGCTTACATGCTGGCGGTGGACCGCGCGAAGCCGGGCATCTACAACGTGGGGACCGATCGCTACGGCACGCTGCGCGAAGCGCTGGAAAACTTGATTCGTCACGCCGGTTCTGCTTCGCGCGTACGCAGTCTCCCCGAGTCTCTGACCATCCACACGCTGCAAACGCTGGACTTCTTGCACCTCAGCCCGCTGGCTCCCTGGCATTACCTGACGTACCATAAAGCCTTCTGCTTCGATGTGGATCACGTCCTGGCGCTGGGATGGAAGCCGCGCTACTCCAACGATGAAATGCTGCGTGAGAGCTACGACGATTTCCTGGCGGGAAAGAGCCAGCGGAATTCGAGCGCTGCGTTCTCTCCCCATCGAAAACGCGTGAAGGAGAGCATGCTTTGGCTGCTGAAGAAACTCTCCTGACGTCGTCTGAGGCCGGGCGATGATTCATATCGTGATCCCCGAGGGTCTGAACCGGTCAGACTGCGCCGATCAACCGCTCTCCGATTACTACGAAGCGTGCCTGCTCCGAGTGGCCGAGATGACAGGCAACGATGAGGCCGTTTACTTCGCCCCGGGAAATGCCTTCGGCCACGCTCATCCCGAAGATGAAATTGCGGCGGGCGTTCTGCAACAATTACGGCCAAACATAGTCACCCATTGCGTCGGAGGCGAACGACAAGGCTACCTCGATACACTGGACAACGCCGTCTGGCTGCGCCAGTGGGCACGGCGTCACGACCACTGGCCGATGGGCGAGTGCTGGCTTTACTGCAACCGCTACCATGCGGCGCGTACCTGGCTATGCTTCCGCGTCGCCGGCTACCGGGCGCGGCGGATCGTCGGCTGCGCACCGGCAAAGCATACCGGGTTGATCGTGCTGCGACTGAGATATTACGACTATCCCGTCGTGCATCTGGTTTACGAAGCGTTGGCCATCGTCTATACCTTGTTGCGTCTGGCGAAAAATTTGATCCGCACCGGAAGCTTTCTCCCGGCTTTGGAGACGACCTTTTGATCTACCAATTACTTGCCCCCTCTAACCTGCAGCCGTTCCCTAATATTTTTGCCGGACTCCCGCCCCGCATTTTCGGACTCGCCATCTGGGTGCTTTTCAGTGTTCTCGCGCTGGTGTACGTTTTCACCACGAAAGACAAGGTCGCGCGCCGCGTGCTGGGCATTCCCGTTCCGATGCTGTTGGCCGGCGCGATCACCACCGGTTTGTTCATCTACACCTATGATTTGGTCGACGAAGTCTCGATCAACCTGAAGCACGTCTACAATCTCTATCACTACGGCAAGTTCTCCATGTCGCCGGATAGCTGGATTGCCGGCACAGTCGAGCCCATCTACTACCTGCTGCACACCCCCTTCGCGTGGTCGCAGCATAGCCTGATCATTGCAAATTACCTGATTTCCCTTTTGGTAGCTCTGCTGCACCTGCCGTTGGCGGCATATGCGCTCGACCCAGAAGCCGGCCCGCGCAAGAGCACGCTGCAATTGTGCGGATTTGCGCTGTGCCTGCCGCTGGCGACCACTTTCAGTTCCGGATTCGGCAATGGTCTGGTGTCGCTCGTGTTTCTGGCCGCGATCGGATCGGCGGTCAATGGCAAAGAGTCACGCTCGCTGGTTCTCTCGGGACTTCTGCCTTTGTTGCGCCCCGATGCGCTTTTGTTATCCCTGGTGAACGCCGCCGTCATTATGGTGACGCGTCGCGTCGCCGGAAAGCGTTTTTTTTCCATCAAAGAGCACGCCTGGCTGTTGTTGCTGCCAGCCATCTCCGCAGCGGCCTATTACTCGTTTTATCGATTTGCGTTCGGCATGTGGGTGCCGGTACCGGTGCGTTTCAAAACCATCCGATTGCCCATGCTCGCGATGACCAATAAACCGGCCGCTCTCAAGGATATTTTGATTTACTTATCGCACGGCGCGCCAGCCGTGGGCTTGACCTGCGTTGTCCTGGTTCTTGCTGATTTTCTTGTGCGCAAGCAGAAAGCCTCGTCTCTTGCTGCAAACCCGCGGATACTCTTCCTAGGCTTGTACACTCTCGCGACTCTGCCCTTGTTCTTGCTCTACACCGTTGCCCACCACACGCTGGGCGATTACAGCCTGGGAACTTACTCCAGATACTGGGTCGCCTCTGACCTGACGGTGCAACTTTTCGTGTTGGCGCTGCTCGCCCAGGTGAATCTGAGTTGGGGTGCGAACGACAGCGGATCGCCCCTTCCGGCGTGGAGGCAACACGCTGCGCTAGCTGCGTTTCTCTTCCTGAGTATCGGGTTCGCCATCGGAAATCCAGACGCGCGGTTACTGCTCAAGCCCGGCCGAACAGATGGCGCATTCGCGGGCGCCTTTACCGAGAGATTCCTGCCGCGCGGCTACACAGTTTCCACCTCCGAGATGGACACTTTCGGGCTGATGATCGAGCGGCCCGTGATCGATCTCTGGGGGTACACCAATCCCGCGATTGCGTTTTCGAGCGTTTGCAACGCTCTTCACTTTCGCAACAACGGCCAATACTTTCTCCAGGTGAAACCGGATGTATATTGGCCTTATTGGTTTACGGTCGGATTCATCAGGGAAGGCGAGACGACGAACTTCGACAAGGTTGAGGAGACCCTGGCCATGGCAGGCCACACCAGCAAAGAGGCGAACCTGCTAGGCGATATGTCACAAGTGATGGCGCAATACGACGTGGTGGTGATTCAGACAAGATGGAACCAGCTGGCATACCTGGTTCGAAAGACCGTAAGCGGCTCTCTTCTAGAGAGCCTGGAAAGCCGTGGTTTTTCGGTGTCGCGACAGCGGCCATTCGACATTGTGTTGTTCCATCAGCTCTACGACACTGAAGAGCTTGTGACTTATCCCTGTCGCTGACGAAGCGGCCCACATTTCCCAGTCCAATCTCGGGATGGAGAACACTCTGGAGCAGAGCCCTCCTCTATTCCCCGATCGTGAGCTGTAGCGTCGAGCCATTCTCGTCTTTCGCGTGATCTCTTCGACCTCTCACCTCTTGACCTCTAGAAGATGATCTTTCCTCCAAATTGGAGCCGGCGACGCCCGATGCCGTCGGTGATGATGTTGCCCGCGAACGTGTCGCCCCCGTTCGGGTTGAACTGCAGATTGGCGAACTGGCCGCTCACAGCGTTATTGATATCGACGTTGGGAATCCCCAGCCATTGGTGGTTGAAAAGGTTGAATGCTTCCGCCTGGAATTGGAAGGTAACGCGCTCGCTGATTCGGGTGTTCTTGAAGATGGCCGTGTTGACGGTGCTGATGGGCTGACCACGCTGCGTGTCGCGACCGAGCGGCGAGTAGGGAGTACCGTAGATATGTTCCGCCTCGATGTTGTTGATGATGAAATGAGCCGCGGTGATGGGAGTGACCGCACATTGGCCGGTTTGGCCGCCGCTGCCGATGCACCCGGCATTCACGCTGATCAGGGTTCCGGCGGGAAGGGCGGTGCTCCCGGTTGTCGCAGCAGGACAGATTGTAAGTGTGCCGTCGCAATACTGCCCCACTGAGGTGACGGGGAGGCTGGCATCACCGACAAACGGACGGCAGGCGTCATATGCCCCACCGGTGAAGTTGGCCGGATCGCACAAGCCCTGTCCGGAGTTCTGCAATACAGTCCACGGCTGGCCGCTGGTGTAGCGGTAGGTCCCGTTGACTTCCCAGCCGCCCATCATGTGCCCGAGAAACCCTCTCTGAGAATTTTGGAAAGGAAAATCATAGACCCAGAGCAAACTGAAGACGTTGGGATAATCGTAGCTGCTGAGTCCGCGTTCTGCCTTGCTGATATCGAAGGGGCTTTGAGCGAGATCGAATACGGTTCCTAAGCCTGAGGTCGCGGAGAAAGCTTCGGAAGCGTTGTCGATCGTTTTGCTGAATGTATAGGAAGCCTCGCCGGTAAAGCCGTGCCAGTTCTGCAAGCGGAATTGGCTTTGCAGTCCGTGGTAAATGGAATAGCCAGTGTTCGTGTATTGAATCACGCGACTGTAGTTGCAGTTTGCATAACCGAAGCCCGGCGCGCTTGCGTTGGTGCAGGGTGTGAGACCGGAAGGAATCACGCTTCCGAAACCGTTACTGATCAAAGGAGCAAGATCCGGACTTCCATTAATTTCCTGGAAGTTTGCCAGATCGTGGTTGCCAACATAGCGAACCTCGGCTGCCATCTTGCCGGTAATTTGGCGCTGGATTCCCAGGTTCCATTGCTCCGAGTATGGATTACGGAAGTTGGAGCCGAACTGAGTCTCGGTGGCAAAGCCGGGATTCCCCTTGAGAGCCAGAGGGAAGAGCCCAGCGGCGATGGTGCTGCCGTCGAGAGTGGAGACATTCGGCAATCCAGCGGGGACGGTGCCGTTAGGCACCGTTGTAATCGTAGCCAAGTTCGTGAAAGGTGAGCTTCCCTCAACATTGGTTGCGAGGTTGTAGTAGGCGAAGTCATACGCGATGCGGAATCCGCCACGAATCACCGTCTTATCCGCTCCGAACAAGCTGGATAAAATGTGGGGAGTGTAAGCAAAACCAACCACAGGACCGAAGTTGTGGTAATGGTTGGGAAGTTCCGGCACAGTCGTCAGGCTTAGAGGGAGGTTCGTCGACCAAAGAGGAGCGGGACCAGTCTGCTGGGCAACGCTTTCGTTGTGGAGAAGATTACTGGCCTGCTGGTAGAAGTCCCAGCGCAATCCCAGATTCAGCGTAAGATTGTCCTTAACTCTCCAATCGTCCTGGAAGTACAGTCCCAAGTCATTTTCTTTGAAGCGCAGAACCGGCTGCCCATAGGCGACTTGACTCAGAGAGGGCGTGTTCGCGATGAAGTCGTTGAAGGTGGGGTACAGGAAGACACCATTGGTTTCGAACAAGCCATAGTTCGGCGAGCGTTGCTTGTCATATTCCCCGCCCCACTTCATGACGTGCCGGCCATGAACCATTGAGGCATTATCTTGAAGTTGATAGACGTTGATGATTCGGCCTTGAGGAAATGCCTGGTACTGGCCAGCTCCCAAAATCGGGGTGCCTCCACCGCTGTTCAAGATCGTGAGCTGCGGCGGGCAGAGGCCGATGCTGGAGAGAACGCAGGTCGGAAATCCGCCACCGTCAAACTCGGAGCGCGATCGGGAGTAGCTGAACCGCGTCTGGTTCAGCAACGAGGGACTGAAGGTGTGGGTGAGATCAAGTCCAATCTGCTGGTTGCGTCCGGGAACATTGACGATCTGTCCAGCCGCAGCGGCGGCCGATCCTAAGAAAGCTTCGTTCGACTGAATGGTTTGCTGAAAGATGTAGCGCGTGAAGAAACGGTCTTTGCTGGTCAGCTGGAAATCAACGCGGCCGGTGGCTTCATAATCATTGAACGGTTGCGCGAGAAAGCGGGTGAGTTCCCCCATTTCGATGGGCACACTCGTAGCGCCGCCGTTCGCTGAGACGGGAACATCCTGAATGCTGCTGAAAGTCGGATTCCCGAGCTTGATCGTGGCCGGACCGAACTGCGCGAGCGCCGCAACCGCGGGATTGTTCGGAAAGGCTGTTTGCAGTTGCTGAATTCCGTTCGCGGTAGGAGTGAGATTTGGGCTGGATGCAAACGGGGCGCCCGCAGCACGAGTACGCTGGAAGTTGGTGGAACCGAAAAACCAGACTTTGTCGCGCTTGATGGGGCCTCCCACAGTTCCGCCAAACTGATTCTGCACAAACTGCGGGATTACCGGAGCGGCGCATCCGGTGGAGGGACTGACGCCAGAGGGGCAGAATCCCAACAAGGAAGACTTTTCCTGATTCTGGAGAGAATCGAAGTGATCGCCCTGCCAGAATTCATAACCTGTACCGTGGAATTCATTCGTTCCATTCTTGGTGATGTAGTTGACGACTCCGCCCATGTTACGACCATACTCAGCGTCGAAGTTAGTGACGACCTGTAGTTCAGCGATCGTGTCCTGATTTCCGAAGAAGATGGAAGGGCCACCAATCGTGTTGTCGTTGTTATTCTGCCCGTCGAGCTGATAGTTATTGGAACGGGCACGCTGACCGTTGATGGAAAGTTCCGCTCCATTATTGTTGCCGAAGCCTCCGCTGCCGGCAGTGGCAACGCCCGGACTGAATAGGACGAACGAGTCATAAGTGTTGCCCAGAGGAACGTTTGCGACTTCTTTGGTATCGAAAGTCTGAGAGATTTGGTCTGTGGTGCTTTCGACCAAGGGAGCAGCGCCTTCTACCGTGACTGTTTCGGCGGTGTTGCCGAGGGTCAGGCTGACGGGGCCGAGACCAGTATCCTTACCAACTTCTACCGCGACTTGTTTTACGTCATAAGTCGAGAAACCTTTGGCCTGGATCTTTACGTTATAAGTGCCGGGAGGTAAAGACGGCAATTGCACGACGCCTGCGTTGGAACTGATAGTAGTAAACACGCGGTTGGTTTCTAGCTGAGTGGCACTCGCCTGGGCGCCGGGAACAACCGCGCCCTGGGGATCTAATACGGTCGCGGAGATTGAGCCGGTGACGATTCCCTGACCAAAAGCAGAAACGGCGATGACAAAAAACATAACGACGAAGAGAGTCAGTTTGCCTGCAACGCGCTTCATACATCCTCCACGTGCGAAGTGCCATGCTGATCGTGCGCTGTCAGCCACGTCGATCGCGCTCTGGCGTGTAAGGAACGATGCAATTCCCGTACCACATTTCGGCGGAGAATCGATCGCTCGTTGGGCAAAGTACAAAAACGATTCTGATTGTTATGTGTTGTTGCGCGCATTGATGGAGCGAGCCTGCGGCAAAGGATCGCGACGACGGGGATATGGTGACAACAGAGCTCGAACTAAAAGGCTTGACGTGAAGTCAGGATCGCATGTTCGACGAATGTATAGGGTCTAGTTATGTTGTCCACTTTGTTCATATCTCGTGCATGGAGCTAACTTGTCATTCGATACCAGCTGGACTTATGCAACAGTTTAGGGCCATGGAAATTCTGTAAATGGTAGGACTCGGACGAGATGGATCCGGAAATGTGTATGGCGACACCTCGACTCGTTTTGCGATGAACTACGACAGCAGTCCCGACGCCGCGAAGGTGTAGCCGGCGATGACGGCATTTTCGGTATTAGCGGCTCCCTCAGCGCAGATTCCGGCGGATGCGATGAACAGTCGTCACATCACGGGGTGGGGGAAGGCAGATTCGGGCAACCGTCAGGGATTCTGGAGAGACTCCTCCACCGCGGCAATTCCCACAGATATCTCAGTCCCGCACCTGCGTGGAAACTCAGCCGCTGAACTGTGAATACAATATCCTGCCAACGCGCTTGCAGTCGGGTCCGTGGCTGATCGTTAATCGGTGAAAAAACTACGGCGGGGTTGTTGCCGGGGATCTTCCAGGGCATCAGCGCATGACGCAGATAATCAGCCCTCGCGCTGGCGGGAATGTATTTCTCATTGATAAACAGCGAGAGTTTTGAGTCGGGGAAGATTCTTGATTTATGCGGTGGACGCTCGCCACATGCCCAATTCTGCGCGTAGTTGTCAATCCACAGTCGCGCATGCGGGCGAAGGAATCGTCTCCAGTCTTGAGCCGCCTCTGGCAGGGGAACGCAGAAGAGTTTGGCTGTGAGTTCGAGCGCGATGGCTGAGAACTCTGCGAGCCGCGGCGCGCGCTCCAGTCGCCGGTTGAACTGTTCCCAAAACCGGCAATCCTGCCTCCGTTTTTCTATGAAGTGTCCGATCTCGAACAGCCAAGACAGCTTTACCCAATACGACAACAGGTGTTGAAACGCATGCAGTACCTGGAGGAGAAAAGCGTCTTCCTCACTCAGGATCGGGAACCGCAACCCGCCCCACTCCTTCCATCTGGAACTATCAAGAACGAATGCGGGATCCTCTAACGGTATCTGGTGCGATATGTCTTCCCAGAGGCCCACATGCAACTCGACGGTGGGAGTCGTCTGCAGTTTGAACGGACTGTCGAATTGCGAGGGAATCCGTAGCCGCGGCCGTTCATACTCAAATTGCACATCGGATTGGCGCCTCGCCTCATACCCAAGTTCCACCAGCACGTTCTGAGCGGAGCGGAGAGATTGCCGGGCAATCAGGTAGTCGAGATCGCTCTGCGTTCGCAAATAGGGATCGCTGCAAAATTCTGGCCAGAGCGAGAAGCCTTTGATCACAACATAGTGCACACCCGCCTGGACGAGCTTTTCGTTAAGACAATCCGTCTCCGACAGCAGGTGGTCAACCCGGGATCGGTTGTCGGCAAGATTCTGCTCAAAGCGGGCGAGCACCCGCGCAGGAAGCACTTCGATTGCCTCACAGGCTCTCAGCCGATCGAATAGATAAAGTGTGAGGCCGGCGCGGTCGATCCACCCCATCGTCCTTTCCCAGTCACGGAGTGAGAATCGCGCGAGCTTGCCGAAGTCATAAGGCGCTTCCGACAATCGCAGGCAACCGATAATTGCGTCGGCCAATTTCCGGTTTACCATTACTGCATTCTCCCGGGTAACAGCGATATCAACGCTGGAAGGAAAGTCTCGGCAAACAACCCTGGGTTGCCGACCAGCCTCTCCGAGACAAACGAGATGCCTTTGCGCAAACGCTCGTCATACGTGAGAAAGCTGCATTTTCCGACAGTTACTAATGACAATCCCTCGTGACCCACATAGCGACTCGATATGGAGTCGGGTTCGCATGCTTCATCGTGCTCCGCTTCGGCGACCGCTTCTGTGACAATTCTCCAGTCGCAGGCCGGTTGGTCAGACTCGCCATTGGCACACTCCGGTGAAAGATCCGCAATGCGATCGAGCAGGACTGGAGAATTCGTGGCCAAAGAAATCACTACCCCGTGCAGGTTGAATATGCACTGCATGGGCGTAAGAACGAATCGGCTAACGAGATCGACTGGCATGGTAAGGTCGCTTCTGACTGCTTTATGCAACTCCGCAGAATTCTGCCAGGAGTGGTGCCAGCCTTTCAGGCTGCAAGTTGTGCTGCACCACCCAGCATTCTCGATCCACCAGGAGATTGATGGTCTCTAACTGGTATTCGTACTGATCGCCAATGATAGGCGGCATCATCTCCAGATCGGCGACAAGGCGGGATGCGGCCTGGGAGGAACTCACAGGCTTGATCACAGTCCGTGAACCTTTATTTCTCTCCAGGAAAACGAGCCATTTGGGATCACAGCTCAAACACCGATCTACCTTGAGAACCACAGTTGGATCCACATTGAGCGCCCACTCTCCGTTCAATGACAAAATGGGCTCGAGCGAGGCTAACTGGGGAAAGTAGGTCACGGCATCGGGGAGCAGCTTCACCGGAGTCGGTAAGCCCCAGGCCCGTATTCCAGCGGCGGTGCGCGACAAATATGTGCAGTCATCCGAGAGGTAGGAGAATCCATTCAGAGACAACGACAATGCCAGGGTCGATTTTCCGGCTCCAGATTCTCCGCCGAGAAGAAGTCCTGACCCGCCCTGGACCACACAGGCGCAATGAACGGGAGTTACTCCAATCGACACGCTGGCGATACCCAGCAAGACAGGCAGGATGGTCTGCTTCCAGTAGCGCAGATCGCGGGCGAGCCCGGGAGAAAACGATCCGATCACGCGGCGGCCACTCTGGTCGATCAGCATGGAGTCGCACGGACCGTATGTCGCGTAGTACAGATGGTCAAGCGCTCTAAAATAAGGGGTTGACCAGAGAGGAGCGTTTCCGACGGCAGAGTCAACGTGGAATCGCAGATGCAAATCCGGCCGCCTTTCACTGCCAACCTCATCGAACGTCTCCTGCATCGCCTGAAGAATTTCCGGGGAATTGGATTTCAGATCCCAGATGGAACCGGCGACCATGAATCGCGCACTGAGGGGGAGATGATCGGGAGTTAGCCTGACGGCGTTAGCGGGATCGAGAACTTGCATTCAGGTGACCCCGCCTAAAAGTCCGGGTACACGAAATTAGTCTCGACTGCCTTCGCGGTTCGTCATGAAATTGTCAAATTGTTGTCATTTCAGCGTTGTTGAGACCGGACCCCTCGGCCAAGGAATCTGGCGTCAATGTGGTGACACGACTCGTCGATATATTCCCTCGAGTTGTGCAACCGTCCAATCTGCATTGTACGTGCGAGCAAACTCCTGCGCAGCGAAGGCGAGAGACTCGCGTCGCGGAGAATCTCGCAGCAGTTGTAGGATGGCGTTCGCCATGGCGTCCGGATCTCTAACAGCCACGGCGAGGGCTGCTCGGGGAGCCATTTCCGCAACAATTCCGACATCGGTTCCAACAATCGCGACTCCTGCCGAGGCTGCTTCCAGCACGGCTGCGCCCATGCTTTCATGGAGCGATGACTGCACGAATAAATGCGCTTTCTGATAAAAGGGAACGATCTGATCGACGGCGAGGACACCGTGGAAGCGAACAATATTTGCAATATCCAGAGTACGCGCTAGAGCCTGGATGCGCCCGTTCAGCGCATCGACGCCGATGCAGTCCAGCACGATGTCAGGGTATGCTGAGGCAAGTTTGTGCACGGCTCGCAGCAGAGTCTCCTGGTCCTTCACCTCATTCATCCCCGCGACCTGCAGCAAGCGCCAGGGCGGGCCGCAACGTTTGATCGAGCCTTGGAAAATCGTTGTGTCAACTCCGGTTGGAAGCCACTCGATATCGCGGCGAATGCCCGTCGCGCAGCGCACCGCATACATACTCGGCGCAGAAACTGCACTCGCCAGGCGCAAGGTCGCCGACATCGTGAGGCGGCTTCGAAGAGTTTTCATCCCGCCATAATGAATTGTTGGCAACCACACCAACTCGCCCCCGCCGATGCTCACGACGACGGGAATGCGCAACACCCTGCCGGCGGCGACTGCCAGCGTACCTTGGGGAAACACCCAAAAGGCGTGCAGAAGATCGAATCCACCGCCAGCAGCGCGCAATGCGGACATCAGTTTCTGAAGCGTGACCGCCGTTCTCGACAGATGAGTACGGCCCTCTGTCGACCCGAGAGTAACGACTCGCGCGCCGAGCAACTCGTACTCTGACGCGGCCATGTGCGGATCGAGACTGATAACGACAACTTCATTGCTGCGCGCGAGGCGCTCGATCAACGCGAGCAAAACAGGGATCACAAAGACTTGGCCGCTGCGATCAACGCCGCCCGGGACGATGAGACCAATCTTCACGCGCGGACCTGCCGCTCCGCTATCACTGCCCGGTACGCGCGCACTGCATCCCGCGCGATAGCTTCATAGCTCAACTGCGATTCGAAGAAGCTGCGCGCCTGGTAAGAAAGTTGCTCTAATGGTTCGCGCATGACGCCGAGGAACTTCTCCACAAAGGCCTCGGAACTTCCCGGCCGCCAACAGGCGCCAATACGTCCGCCATCGGTCATCGCTCGGAAGGATGGAATATCGGTGACAACAGGCACCACGCCACACGCCATCGCTTCAGCCAGCGAAAACCCGCTGCCCTCGTGGTGGCTGCCCAGGACAAAGTAATCCGAGCTGTTATAGATTTCTTCCAACCGCGAATGGTCAACTCTCCCCAGCAAAGTCACCGCCTCGGAGAGCGCCTTGCTCGCCGCAATGCGTTCGCGAACCACCGACAGCATGTCGGCAGTCCCATAGGCCATATACAACCTTGCTTGCGGCAGGTGCTGGATGATGCGAGAGAATCCCTCCAGGACCGTCAGGGGATCCTTCAACGGTATCAGTCGCCCGACCCACAGTACGACAGGATCGCCGGTCATTCCGGTACGGACCCTTGCCATGATCCGGTCTTGACGCCGGAAATCGTTGGAACCTTCCATAATCTGAAAGATCGACTGGTGCTTCAAGATCAGGCCTTGTTGCACCCACGGATCGGCCAGTTCGCGCGCCGCGAAAAAAAAGCCGTCCGCGGCGCGCAATCCCCAGCGCTGCAGAGGCCGTGCGAGGGCCGACCAGGGCACCCCCGCATGGTGTTGGACAATGATGGAGCAGTCAGATGGAAGCGCGCTTCTCAAAGCTCGCACCTGTAGCGGATAAAGCAACCCATTCAAGTGAATCGCAGTGACGTGGCTTGAGCTATGTAACGCGCATACAGCGCGCACAGTTTTGTGAAATGAGTGAGGAATCTCCCACTTGCGTAAGGCAGGCGTGCAAGAGTCTTTGCAAAACCGATAGTGGATGCCGTTATCGCACAAATCCAGATCGGTGTGGAATCGTTGCACCACGGTAACTCTGGCTCCAGCGTTCTCTAGCGCCTTCGCGAAGGGCCGGATCGTTGTGTAGCGCTGCAAAAGTGATTCCGGTGTAATCAAGTCTGGCTCGTAAAAATAAATCAGGGTCACGACGTGAGGTGGGCCGTCGCTCTCGTTCGGGTCTTCACCGCTTGCCGAGATGGACATCAAGCAACTCTTGTCGCTGGAGTGAGCGGTTCTGCCTGTTGTCTGCGGGCGTGGTAGAAGCCATGCACAAATGACAGTTGTAACCCCTGGGCCATGTGTTGGTTCGCTCGGGTTCGACAGATGAACAGTTTATGGCTCCCCAGAGCACGGACTTCTTCGACTTCCATTTCCTTCACGGCAAGAGAAAACTCGGGAATGGGCAGGCCGAACGCCGGAGATGTCGTCCGCCCGAATGGGAACTCGTTCCAGTGAAAGTCGGTTTTCTTGTGATTCTTTCCCAACGCGTAAGCGACTGAGATTTGCTCGGCCGGCACGCTGCTGAGCGCGACCCTGCGAGAATTTTCCATGAGCGGGATAGCGGTGCTGCTGCTGTGCAGAGCCAGGGAGAAATATTCTCCACCAACGGGGCCGATCAGATCCATGGGGAAGAGCTTCGCCCCGCTTCCATCCACGACGCTGACAAGAACAACCGGCCGCGGGCAGATGTAGAAAGTGGACAAGGCAAACAACTCGCGGATGATCATCTTCGTTTCGGGCGGGGACGAACTCCTGTCGACACGCCGCTGTTGGCGCGCGAACTCGAGGTATCGTCTCCACACCACGCTTCGGGGCAAGCACCTGTTGGTTGAGCGCGATGTCCTGAATAGGCAAAGTGCCCGGTCGCCGATTCGGATCGTCTCAGCGTAGGCAAGCTGAATTTCTCCGAGCACGGAACCGTCTCCGGAGCGATCGCTAAAGGCCAAGGACAGAGGAGTGCGTTTGAGGGTCGCTTCGCCGGGAATGTTTTCGAGTCCGATGCCAACCGTGAACGGGCACGCAGCCGCGATCACGTTGCGATCCGTCACGTCCAGAGGCAGATCAAGTCCGCGCAACCATACGCGGACCTCGGATTGTGGATGCGCCAAACCGACGGTGCAGAACTGCGGAATGGGCGGACCGAAGACGAGTTGTCTCAGAACAGTGCGCGCGGATCGGATCTTGAGCATGGTTGAATGGCTCACGAGAAAACCGTTCACACTCAGTCAGAAACCTAGTCGCTCACGCGCTCGAACTGCATCAGAACGCAGTCGCCCATGCTGCGAAAGACCGGAACGCGACTGAGATAACGGTCCAGTTTCGCAAGACCATGAATCGACTTCGGGAAGCTGCTTGCGATCCGATCCAGGCAGGAAGGCGGAACCGCAATTCCGATTCCTTTCCACCTTCGAAAGCGGAACTTGGCCGCAAACATCCGCTTCATGTCGTGAATGGAGGGATAGTGAACCAGGACTTCGCCTCGCGCTGCGCCATCAGCGGTTGGTCTCCGCCTGAAACTGCGCAACGCCAAGCGGGGTTCGCCCCGAGCCAACCGCCAAGCCATTTCCCACGGCGAAAACCGCCCTACCATGCACAACAGAACCTGCGCGTTGGGCTTCAACAAGCGGGCGAGATTGTCTGCCACTCGAGGGATGTCACGCACACAATTGAGACCTGAAAAATTGGAAAAAGCTCCGTCGAACGGGCCGTCATCGATCAGCGTTTCGATTTTCTCGGTGTCCAGAACCCGGAGGTCCACTACCTCATCAAGGCCTGCGGCGCCTAAACGCCGGCAGGCCGCGTCGATCATCTTCGAAGAGAGATCGCAGGCGACCACGCGAACGCCGAGCCCGGCAAGATGAACGGCATCGATTCCCGTTCCACAATTGAGTTCCAGAATCCTCATTCCGGGGCGGAAATTTCTGTCGAGTTCGCGCCAGACCGCATCCCGTTGCACCTTTCCGATGACGGTCTCCGGAAAATTGCGGTCATAGTCGTCGGCAATCAGGTCCCAATAAGCCTCGTTTGCTTGGCCGACCGGAATGCTCATCACATTCCTCTGTCCGCCACCGTGTCCGAGGCTCGCTTGAAATAACAGAACAGAATGGCGGGTACTTTGCAGGAAGCTTCGAACAAGTGCTGTCTTCCCGCCGCGGCAAAAAGCGGTTCCTCCACGTTTTCCAGGAAAAGGCTGACATGAGTGACGCAATCGCAACCCGCAGAACCGAAAGTCGCGAGAATGTCTCCCGCAGAATAAGACAGCGCGCGAACTTGTACAGCGCTTTGCTGATCGCGGAAGCCGGTGCGCCATCCCATCGCGTGAGCTTCGGGATGAAGATCGGTGACAAAAAGATCAGAACCCGGTTTCATCACCCGTGAGAACTCGACAGCGGCGCTGCGCAAGGCTTCCATATGCCCCAGCGCGAACGAACAGATTGAGAAGTCGAAAGTCGAATCCCGGAAAGGAAGCCTGACACAATCTGATTGAACGATTTTTCCGGAAAGCTCCTTCTTGTCGCCTGCGACTCGCAGCATCGCCGACGACAGGTCAACTCCGACTCCCGAGAGCGCCCCATGCGCCAAAAGACGATCGAGCCAGCGGCCTGTGCCGCAGGCCAAGTCTAGAGCGGACCGATTCCGAAGGCACGGCAGCAACGGAAGGAGATGCCGTTGCTCGCGTGCAAGCAATGGATTTGGGGAGTGGTCGTAGGTCTGGGCCCAACGTTTATACCCATCTCTTACGCCGGCAAGCGTGGGCGAGGACGGCGGCGATTCCAGTTTGCAGTCGGATACAGAAGCCCCGCTGTGACTCGAGCCAATCACAAGCTTTCCTCTTTCGGCTTGCGGAGATTGATGAACTGTTGAGCCCATCGAAGCTCCACAGGCGCCGCATAATAGCCAAGGCGGTACCGCCAACTGCTCAGCGTCTTAAGCGCCAACCGCCCCCAACCGGGCAGGCGCAGATCCTGTACCGTCGGCCACCTGGAAGACACGACCAACTCAAAATTGTCGATGCGCGTTTTAGTGTGAGGCCGCAGCCAGGGCGTGCTCGGGTCTTTCTGCGTGGCAAAGCGTTGCCATCGTTCCGTGGCCCACTCGTCGGCCGTGGTCGGAAATTGAAACTGGCTCTCAATGTCTCCATACATTTTCGCGCGCTGCGGCACGGGCGTGTAGTGTTCGACAATGATTTCGGCGCTCGGATTCAATCGCTTCAGTTGCCGGATGAACTGTATGCACTCGTCAGTGTCTGCGTCAGGATCTTTAGGATTCCCGAAAATAATCGAGAACTCCGGGATGATGCCGAACTTGCGAATCCTGCTCGCGAGAGCGAGCGTATCCTCCGCCCGAAGGTCTTTGTTCATCTCCTTGAGCGTTTCGTTCGAACCCGACTCCGCGCCAAAGAAAATCATGGCGCAGCCGGCGCGGCGAAGGGCTTCCAGCGTCGCATCGCCATACTTCACAAGAATGTCGATTCGTCCTTCACACCACCATCGAGTTTTGAGCGGCGCCAGGCGGTCGGCCAGTTCACGAGTGTGATCCTCGCGCAAGAAAAAATTGTTGTCGTAGAACTGCACCGCGTCCACTCCGTAGTGTTCGACCAAGTGGCGGAGCATCTGCTCGGTTCGAGCCGGCGGTTCCATTTTTTCGCGGCTCCCGGAAAATGTGACCACTCCGCAGAAATTGCAGCGATAAGGGCACCCGATACTCGCCTGGTGCACCGCGGTGCGACGGCCCAAAAAAGTTGGCAGGAGGTATTGCTCCACGGGCACGCGGTGATACGGATACCAGGGAAAATCGCCCGGACTTCGCATAGGACGCTCTGGGTTGTGACAGACAGTTCCATCGGAATTCTTGTAGGAGAGTCCCCAAACTGTTTTCAGGTCACGATGTCCGCGAATCGCTTCGAGGAGTTCGATAAAGGTGTGTTCGCCCTGCCCGCGCACCGCATAGTCCACATAGGGCACGTTGAGACTTGCGTCCGTATAGTTCGAGGCGAAGTAGCCCCCCCAGACAATCGGGATATTGGGGAACCGCGCACGAATCTCGCGGCAGGTAGCGACTGCGCCCACGGTTTGAGGTCCCGGCATCACGCTGACTGCTAGCAATTCGACGGGATGCTCTTTTAGAAGCGCCACCAGACTGTCGGTTGGGTTGGGATCAAGATTTCCGTCGACGATCGCGTATTCTTCCTTGCCCTCGATCATAGCCGCAATCGACAAGACGGAGAGAGGCAGTCGGCGATTGCGAAATCGGGCCGCCTTCGGGTTGTAAAGAAGGATCATGAGAGTGCGTCGGCTATAGGAAAACCACTATGGTAAAGGTCCGCGACCAAGACTTGTCTCCGATTTGTAAAAGGTCTGCAAAATCCCCACCTAGCAGGCCAGCGGCTAACCGCGAAATGACATGGATTTGACACGCTTCTGACAAATGAGCCCCCTTAGCGGTCTTACATTGGGACCGACTTTACGCCATTTCAGTTGACGTCCGGCAAACCAGACGTTATGGGCCGGGAGCGCGTTGGGCGCCCGGCTGGGCGCGATTGGACACTGAAGCCGATTGGCCACGAAGAAAAAAGTCGTTCTCTTTTACCCCCCTTACGACGGCCCTCCACTTGGAGCTCCTCTCTCGCTGCTCTGCCTGGCGTCACCTCTCATGCAGTCAGGTTTCGACGTCAGGATTATTGACAACCTCATCGCGCCAGATTACGAAGAAACGATTTTGCGCGAAACCGCGGATGCGCTCTGCCTCGGCATATCAATGCTTACCGGACCCCACATTGGAGCGGCCGTCCGGGTCGCCAGCCAAGTAAAGCGGCAATCCCCGGACTTGCCCATCATCTTCGGTGGATGGCATTCCAGCCTGGCTGTGGAGCAAACGCTGCGTGAGCCCTTTGTAGATGCCATTGTGCGGGGGCAGGGCGAGCTGACGCTCCTGGAACTCGTGCAGAGGATCGCGGACAGACAAACTTGGCATGGTGTCCACGGGCTCTCCTTTAAAGACGGTGGCGACATCATCCACGAACCGGAACGGCCGGTTGCGAATATTAACGATTTACCGACTCCCGCGTATGACCTGGTGGACCACGGAGTCTACGCGAAGCATTCGGGCATTCGCCAGCTGGCCTATGCCACCAGCGTTGGTTGCCCGTATCAATGCAACTACTGCACCGATCAGGTTTTCTACAAGCGCCGTTTTAACGCTTATCCCGCAGAACGTGTTGTGAACGATCTGACCGAATTGGTTCCACGTTACAGCATTGAAGATGTGCCACTCTTCGACTCGAATTTTCTGGTCGACCGAAAACGTGCGGTGGCGATCGCGCGGGGAATCGTTGACAGCGGATTGAGGTTCCGCTGGGATTTTCAAACCTCAACCGACTTCCTGGCTACGATGTCGGAAGAGGATGTGCATTTGCTGGCCGAAAGCGGCGTGTACCACATCGGGTTTGGAACCGAGTCCGGATCGCAGGAAGTCCTCAACCTGATGAACAAGCGCTTCCAGCATGTCGAACAAATGATCGAGACCGCTCGCAAGGCAGATCTATCCGGCATTCATGTAGTCTTCAACATCATTCTGGGATACCCGGGCGAAACCGAGGAACAGCGCCAGCAGACGTTTCGATTCATGAGCGACATCGCAAAGGAATATTGGAACGTCAGCTTTTCTCCCAACATTTTCACTCCATATCCGGGCATTCCGATCTGGCCCCAACTCAAGGAAATGGGAGTTCACCATCCCGAATCGCTGATGGAGTGGGAAACACTCGCGTTGGGCGCGAATGTGCTTCCCTGGCTGCAAGGAGAAGAGCTGCGAAGGCTCAAACGGAGTCTTGAGTACTTCCTGCTGAATAATCAACTTCGAAAGGCAACGAAAAAAATACCCTGGCTCCGGCGAAACGTCCGTCGCGTGCTCGGTGCTCCAATCCGTTGGCGGATCAATAAGAATCGATACTCATTCCCGTGGGAATTGTGGGTGTCGCGCACCTTAGAGAAGGTTGTCACGAAGCGTTCGCTGCTGACGGGACAGGCTCTAACCAAGCAGACCCAGGAAGTATGCTGATGATCTCACTTTCAACCGCGAGAGGCTACCGGCGTGGCTGATGTCCTGCTGACTCATTCGTACCACCTCTACTACGACCGCAAGCAAACGCGGAAAATGCAGCCATATCCTCCGCTCGGCACTCTCTATGCCGCGGCCCTTCTGCGTCACGCCGGCTTTTCAGTCGCGGTGTGGGACACGATGCTGAATGATCCGGAAGAGGGGTTTGAGGCTGCCCTTACTCAGCATCGCCCGAAAATCGTGGTTGTCTATGAAGACAACTTCAATTTTCTTTCCAAGATGTGTCTCACGCGAATGCGCGAAGTCGCGTATCACATTCTCGAGGTCTCTCGAAAGACCGGCGCGATGGTGCTGGTGAACGGCTCGGACGCCTCGGACCATGCCTTGGACTATCTGCGAAAGGGTTTTCGCTGTGTTCTGCTTGGGGAAGCTGAACTGACGCTGCTGGAAGCCATCTCGCATCTTCTGCAAGGGGAAGAGTCGGGGCTCGAGCGGGTTGCGGGCCTTGCTTACCTCGATCGCCAAACCGGCGCGCTTGGGAAAACTGCTGAGCGCGGTTTGATGCGCGATCTGGATCATCTTCCTTTCCCCTCGCGCGATCTCATCGACATCGAGA
Source organism: uncultured Acidobacteriaceae bacterium (assembly GCA_963739125.1). Classification (GTDB taxonomy): domain Bacteria; phylum Acidobacteriota; class Terriglobia; order Terriglobales; family Acidobacteriaceae; genus Sulfotelmatobacter. Next base: position 1,714,480 of record CAVTZD010000001.1, read on the forward strand.
AATACAAGACAGCGTGGAAGTCGGCTCATGGATTCTTTTCGCTGAACATCGTGGCCAGCCGAGGATGCCCGTATCGCTGCAACTGGTGTGCGAAACCGATTTATGGGGATTCATTTTCCATTCGCTCGCCAGCGCTGGTCGCGGAGGAAATGCGCCAGCTCAAATCCGACTTCGGAGCCGAGCACCTGTGGTTCGCCGACGATATTTTTGGATTGCGCCCAGCCTGGGTCCGCCAGTTCGCTGACGAGGTGCAAAAACTGGACGCGGCCGTTCCCTTCAAAATGCAGTCTCGCGTGGACTTGATGACGCCTCAAACTGTGCAGGCTTTGCGGCGTGCGGGATGCGCGGAAGTGTGGATGGGTGCTGAGTCCGGATCACAGAAGATTCTGGATGCAATGGACAAGGGAACCCGGGTCGATCAAATCGCCAAGGCCCGTGAAAACCTGAGGCGCGCCGGCATTCGCGCCTGCTATTTTCTTCAGTTCGGATATCCGGGCGAAACCTGGAAAGACATTCAAAACACGATCAAGCTGGTACGTGATACCCGACCGGACGATATTGGCGTTTCGGTCTCTTATCCTTTGCCGGGAACCAAGTTTTTCGAGCGAGTGCAGGAGCAGCTCGGCGCTAAGACTAACTGGTCCGACAGCGAAGACCTCGACATGATGTTCCAGGGCGCGTATACGAATGAGTTTTATCGGGCGCTGCATGACGCTCTGCATACGCAGGTCGATTGTTGGAATTCCTTTTCCAGCAACGCAGCACAAACCGAGCAGCCCGACGGCCACGCACCAGAAGAACTTTGGCGCCGTGTGATGCACCTGGAAAGAACCTGTCGCAACCCGAGGCCCACTCTATTTACGAGTCACTCGCACGATAGCATGGTTCAGGTGCAAGCTCAGAGGTACGCAACCAGCTTCGATGAGCTTCTGAGCGTTCTCGCGAGTTAGCCGAGGCCATGGACATCCTTCTCACTCACGGCTATTTCCTGTACGAGGATCCGAAGGAGCTTCAGATCATGAAGCCCTACCCGCCGCTCGGGATCCTCTACATTTGCTCGCATCTTCGCAAAAAAGGTTTGAACGCCGAGGTTTTTGATTCCACATTTTCCTCGCGCCAGCAATTGTGGGACCTGCTCAGGCAGGGACCACCGTCGATTCTCGGGATCTACGCCAACTTGATGACTCGCTCCAATGTAGTTGAGATTCTCGAAGTTGCCAAAGAGGCAGGCTGGCAGACAATTGTCGGAGGGCCCGAACCCGGCGCCTACGTCAATGAATATCTTGCCGCGGGGGCCGATGTTGTTGTTGTCGGTGAAGGCGAACTCACGCTCGAGGAACTGATTCCGGTGCTGCAGTCGCATATTGTCGACAGGCTGCACCAAGTCGACGGAATCGCCTTCAAGGCCCTTGATGGCTCGGTCATCCGCACCAAACCTCGCGAGCAGATCAAAGACATCGATGCTCAGCCGTGGCCCGCGCGGGAACTGATCGATATGTCTCGCTACGTTGAGGTCTGGCGCGAACATCACGGCATGGGCTCCGTTTCTTTGATCACGGCGCGAGGTTGTCCCTACCATTGCCGTTGGTGCAGCCACGAAGTCTTCGGAAAAACGCATCGCCGCAGAAAACCGGCATCGGTTGCCGATGAACTCGAATGGCTGATCGAACGCTATCGCCCCCAGATGGCATGGATGGCGGACGATGTCTTTACCATTCACCACGGCTGGTTGTTTCAATATGCAGCCGAGATCAAGCGCCGTGGACTGAAGTTGCCTTTTGAATGCATCTCACGGGCCGACCGGCTCAATCCTCAGGTCGTCGAAACTCTGGCCGAGATGGGTTGCTTCCGGGTTTGGATCGGTTCGGAGAGTGGCTCGCAACGAATCCTCGACGCCATGGAGCGCGGCGTCACCGTCGAGCAGGTTCAGACTGGCGTGGCGCTCTGCCGATCCGCCGGGATACAAACCGGGATGTTCCTGATGTGGGGTTACGAAGGCGAAGAGCTCTCCGACATCGAAGCCACGGTCGAACATGTTAAGAGAACAGACCCTGACATTTTCTTCACTACGGTCGCTTATCCCATCAAAGGAACGCCTTATTTTTCTGAAGTCGCAGATCGTGTGGAGAGCCTCAAGCTCTGGAAGGAAAGCTCGGACCGGGAATTCCGCATTCGCAACCGGCACTCGCGCCAGTTCTACAGGTTTGCGGACAAACTCCTTCGCAGTGAAGTGGAACTGAAACGGCTCGGACTCAAGCCAGACGCTGACGCAGTAGATATCGCCGCACTGAGGAGTGGAATCGCCGAAGCGCGCGCCGGCTTGCAGGCCACGCATTCCGAGGTTGAAGTGCAATGAGCCTGTCCGCGACCCAACCGCAGGTCTTTCCGGCTCCATTTGACGCGATCGCGGCCCGTTACGACGAAGCATTCACGTCGTCAAGCATCGGCCGGGCGCAGCGCGCGGCGGTATGGGAGGAGTTTGCAACAGCTTTTCGCGGCGGCGACCGCATTCTTGAGATTGGATGCGGCACGGGCGTGGATGCGTGCTTTCTCGCTGGACGCGGCGTGGAAGTCCTGGCTTGCGATCCATCGTCAGAGATGATCGCCGTTGCAGCGCGTCGAATCCGGCAGAATGGCTTGCAGACTCTCGTGCGCACACAAGTACTCCGCGCGGAAGAAATCTCCACGCTCCGCTCGGGCGAATTGTTCGATGGGGCGTTTTCGAACTTCGGCGCACTGAACTGCGTTTCCGACCTTGCCGGTCTCGCGCGAAATCTGGCCAGACTGCTTAGACCCGGTGCCACAGTGCTGTTCTGTTGGATGGGGCCGTCGTGCTTGTGGGAGATCGTCTGGTATCTCGGGCGCGGAAGCAAGAGCAAGGCATTTCGTCGCTTGAGGAAGAACGGAGTGCGCGCTGCAGTTGCGGACAAAGCTTTTATTGATGTCCATTACCCATCGGTGAGACGTCTTGCCCGAATATTTGCTCCTCAGTTCAGGTTGCAGTTGGTGCGAGGCATCGGGATTACCGTGCCGCCGAGCTATCTCGAATTATGGGCCCAGCGATATCCGCAATGGTTGCGGCTTTGCGAGTCGGCTGATTCGTGCATCGCACGGTGGCCGGGCTTTCGCATGCTTGGCGATCATGTGCTGGTGCGATTGCAGCGGACTTCGCGTGAGGGCATCTAAGGGCCGACTATGAGCACTCTAGTTTCCATTGCTCCCTCAAGAGACTTGGCTGTCTCGGCGGCGCACGAGATTCATGAGTTGCCGGTATTGGTGATATTCCCCCACAACCAATGCAATTGCCGTTGCCTGATGTGCGACATCTGGCGCATTCGCCAAGCGCAGGAAATCACCCCAGCCAACCTCGAACAGCAACTGGGTGCGTTCCGGAAGCTCGGTGTTGCATGGGTCGTATTCTCGGGTGGCGAGCCTCAACTCAACGAAATGTGGAGCACCCTGGCGCAGATGGTTCGCGCGGCAGGAAGTCGCGTGACTCTGCTGACGGCTGGATTGTTGCTGAAAGCCCAGGCGCGAGTCGTTGCTGACAGCGTGGACGACGTCATCGTTTCTCTCGACGGCCCGCCGATAGTCCACAACAACATTCGTCGCGTCCGCGATGCGTTCGAGCAGGTATCCGAAGGTGTCAGAGCTTTGCGGGACCTCAGACCCGGGATGCAAATTCGGGCGCGCTGCACCGTGCAGAAGGCAAACTGCCAGTCGCTCCGAGCGCTCGTCCGCTCGGCGAAAGAAATCCGCGTCGATTCAGTTTCGTTCTTGGCGGCTGATCTTACGTCGAGTGCCTTCAATCGAAGTGGAGAATGGCCGCCGGACCGTGTCGTCCGCGTTGCGCTTGCGCCTGACGAAGTCGTGGCCTTGGGAACTGAAGTCGAGCAACTTATCGCCGAAAATGGTCCGGACTTCGAATCCGGATTCATTGTGGAGTCCCCGCAGAAATTGCAGCGCATCGTTCAGCACTTTCGCGCCCACCTCGGCGAAGTCGAGAACGTTGCTCCGCGCTGCAATGCACCCTGGGTCTCGGCTGTGATCGAAGCATCGGGAGACGTGCGTCCGTGCTTTTTTCACCCCGTGGTAGGAAACATTCACCGCCAGCAGATCACCGACATCATCAATGGACCGGAAGCGTTGCAATTTCGCGCGAGCCTCGATGTGTCGACCAACACAATCTGCCAGAAATGTGTCTGCTCGCTCTATCTGCAGCGGCAGGATGAACCTGCGAGGCAATGATTTTCAACCCCGGCCGGTTCAGTAACAACTAGCCACTCGTCACTTACTGCTTGAATGCGAAATCCAATGTCGTGGCTCCACCCGCTGAAATGGTGACCTTCTGGCTTTGCGATCCTAACTTTTCCTGCCACGCTGTAATCGTGTAAGTGCCGGGTGGCAGGTCTCTCAATTCAAAGCTGCCGGTTTTGTCGGTCACGGCAAAATACGGATGCTTGAAGACCGCGATATAACCCTTCATCCAAGGATGGATGTTGCACTTCACAGGAATCGCAATCTCTTCACGAGCGAAAGTTTGTTCGAGGGGCATTCCATGCGGCTGAGTCATGTTCCACTCCCGATTATTCTCGGGCGTGGGATGAATGTTGTGGGTCGTTTCGTCACTATTCACCACATTGAGTTTCTGGCCGGCCTGGAGCGCCAGCACGTGCGGCTTGTACTGGCAGCCTTTCTGTTCGAGCACAGCGGGTTGCGCCGGAGGCTGGAAGTTATGAGAGGTTAGCCCGTCCGAAACGTAGACGACCACGTTAGCCAAGCCTGCATTTTCGCCGACCACGATGTCTTCGGTTGTAGCAGGTGTCGGGTGCAGCTTGGAGCATAGCGGGTCTTGCGACATGTCGATGCGGGAAGGCTTGGGCGCTGTCCCTTCGAACTTGGCGGTGCCTTTCACAGAGACCGGCGAATCGACCGGGACCCAGCCCGACAGAATCAACATGGATAGTGCCAGCGTTGTAAGTACACAAACTGAAATAAATGAAGATTGTAGCTTCATACAAAGCCTTCTTTCTGAAACAGTGAAGTAGGGTTGAACAAGTTAGGCAACCAGTTTGTGGTTAACCATGGTTAATACGCCGGGCAAGGCAGAAGCCGAAACACGGCAGAGCCCGAAGCTCCGTTCCGTCCTATCGGCTGACAAACTGCCAGTGACTCCAGTGGGTGTTCAACGTTCGCAGATAATGCACCACGTCCCATTTCTGCTCCGTGGTCATCGCGGCAGCGAACGAGGGCATCGGGGTTCCATCAAGACCGGTGAGCAAGTCGCGAAACATATCCCGGTCGGTTTCTCCACACTTGAATCGCGACCCGCTGGTAAAGTCGAAAGGAGTAATGGGATTGCCCTTGCTGTCGGTGAGCGTGGCCGCTGACGGTCCGTGGCCTCTTCCATCTTTGCCGTGACAAGACCAGCAGTTCATGCTCTCGAAGACTTGCTCGCCGCGCTTAATACTCTCCGCGGAATTAGGCGGTTCTGGCGGAATCTCAACGGGTGTGCCTGGCTTCTCTTCCTGAAATGCACTGGAGAAAGTTTTGATGTATGCGACCAGGTCAACACGCTCCTGGCGGAGAAGCGGCTTCCACTGGGGCATCGCGCTCGAATAGACTCCACGGCTGATCGTGTCGTAAAGATCACTGTCAAGAGGCAGGGTTCCGCTTGGCGTCGAGCGGCATTTGAACACGGCTTTCGTGAAGTCACGAGGCTTGGGATCAAGGTAAGGGGCGCTCTCGCCTCGCCCGTCCCCTTCCGGACCGTGGCAGGAAACGCAGTAGCGCACATACAGCGCTTTGCCACGATTCGCGCTTCCCACCAACTTGCCAACGTGACTTTCCTGGGCAAAGCCCGCCATACTCCACAAGAAGGAGAAGATCACCGCAGTGCGTACCCACTTGATTGTTGTGCCCACAGGAATCGTCTCCTCAGAAATCGAAATCAAGTCCCATCAGATAACTGCTATGGATCGGGTCCTTACTGTTTGCGTTCGTGGCCGCATTGACAATGCGGGAATATTCCTGGGTCCACGCCAGGCCCGCACGCGGGCTCATAATCGGGTACCACCGATAGCCGGCGGTCCAGGTATCGAGATTCCCGGAGTTGGCGAAAATGCCAGGGTTGGCCTGGCGGGACATCCGCTCTAACTCGTACCTTCCGATAAAAACGAGACGGGTATTGGGATTGTAGTGAGCCTCAACAAATCCTCCGTTCCACGTCGGACCAGCTGCCCCTTTGGGGAGCAACGCGGCCTGGTTGGCGGAGACGGAATTGCCGAGAAACACGTTGTCATATCCGTGCATGAAAAATGTATCGAAATCGAATTTGTTGACGTACCAATGTCCATAAGCGCCAGCTCGATAAAAGCTGCGATTGCCGGTTCCGGTTCCCGGCAAAGGTGCGCCCCCGCTGGTCTGGAAGTAAGTCGGGGATTCTCCAAAGAATCCATAGAGACCAATCTGCTGCCTTCCAAACCAAGGAACTTGGACGGACTGGTTAAAGTTGGCATACACATCGAGTGCCTGATTCGAAGGCAAACCTCCCGCGCCGTTGCTATCGGTTACCGCTGCCACCGAATATCGCGTCGAATCATCACCCGAGTGACCTTGCAACTCGATTCCAAGCTGATTGATGCCGATACCCTGGAAGAAATTGTGGTCACCGGGTGGAGTAAAAAAATAGGTGTAATAAATGGAGCCGGTATTGTTCAGAGTAAGAGAACGTTCCTGAGAGATCGGTTCGTCTAGTTCAAACCTTCCCATCTTCAGATTGACCCAGTGCGATCCGACCAGATTATCGAGACGTGCCCACGCCTGCGATAAGTTAATGCTGTTGTCACTGATGAATGGCTGAATGAAAAACGAGATGTTGTCGTAAAGCGTGCCGGCGCTTACTACGTCAAGCCCACCCAGATCGAAGCCTGATGTCGTGATTGACTTCTCCACCAACCCACTGCTCGGATTGCCGGGAATCGCGTCGACTGCTTGCCGTTTGCTGTTCTCAAGGTGCCACACCGGCGTCGTGCGAAACATGATCGGCCAGTAGGAAGGCTCTAGCTTGATAGGTGCGTCACGACCATTGCCTAATTGATATCCGTTGTCTTTGAAAGTCTGGCCAAAATTGCTGAGCATAGGCCAGGCTTCGTGACACGCGGAGCACCGCAAACCGTACTTACGAGCAAATGCGGGAATTCCGTACGCCGGTTGCAGGCTCAACAAAAATATGCCCACAATTGCCCAACGTGTAGTCCACTTCGTCGAAGATTCTGTTCTCATATGGCCTCTTTACCCCGGCCAGAAGTCCTCTGGCGGAGCGGATGAGAGTCTTCCGGAGGAACAAACTTGTAACCAAACCCATGAACCGTTTGAAGAAAGATAGGGCGGCCAGGATCGCTCTCAATTTTCTGCCGAAGCTTCGCAATGCAGTTGTCAACAGTGCGGTAAGTGGAACGCTGCCGCCTTGGCCAGACACAGCTGACAAGCCGTTGTCGGGAAATTACGATCCTTGGTCTTGATACGAAATACTTCAGCACTTTGAACTCTCGGAGCGTGATCTCGACGGACCGCCCGGCACGGCAGAGCTCCATCGTCCTGAAGTCGAGGGACATTTCTCCGAACTGCGCAACGTGACTGACTTGTCGCCGCTGAAAATCTGCCATCTTTGGAGTTTCTGGCTGCCGACGAATTCGAACTGTCGCCACGTTACAGCGGGCAAGGAAATCGACTTGTCACAGAACGGTCACATTCTTGTCAAATTCACGCATCCAAAAGCGCGCGCAGCCGGACAATGCAGTTGGCAAGATGCCTGCGTTGGGCCGTACTTGCTTTCGTCAAAGGCGGGTCGACACTCTGCGTGATTGCGGTGGGGAGTGTAATTATTCGTTTGAAATTTAGTTTGGGAACGCCGGTCTCCAGTTGAGAGAGTCCGGATCGTCGGGAAGACTCAACGAATTTCGGCGCTAGCGGGATTGACTGCTATCTCGAATGGCAGTCACTAGCGTGAAGCGGATTGGAAGCTGACGCGACGCGGTCATCGGACCTGGGCGAGAACGGCAGCGTCGAACTTTGAATAGTACTTGTTCACGTCACCGGCACCGTACTTACTTCGGAATTTCTTGACCACCGATGCCACCCTATGAGCATCAATGATGGGAACAACCTTGACTTCAGCCTCGACGTTACCAGCGCTGACCCGAACTGGAGGGTTCTTCAAAACGTTCTTGTACCATTGGGTATCCGACCCTTGCACCGGCAGCAGATAGAGCTTATTTCCGTCCAACACGAACCAGACTGGGATTGAAATGGTACGACCAGACTTTCTGCCGATCACACTGATGTTGATTTCTCGAGATCGGGCAAGTCGCGTTGTGAGCGCATCTTTCTGCGTTGGCATATGCATCCTTCTCCAGGTGACCGCGGCTCGACTCACCTGCGGTACTGTTCATTGGTAACGTGCTCCATCCAATCGACCACCTGGCCGTCTTTCTTCTCCTGAATGGCGATGTGCGTCATGGCCGTGGTTGGCGAAGCGCCATGCCAATGCTTCTCACCCGGCGAGAACCAGACCACGTCCCCTGGCCGGATCTCCTCGATTGGGCCGCCTTCACGTTGAGCCCAGCCGCAGCCCGAAGTCACGATGAGAGTCTGGCCAAGCGGATGCGTGTGCCAAGCGGTTCGCGCTCCGGGCTCGAATGTCACGCTGGCGCCTTGGACGAACGCCGGGTCGGGCGCGCGAAAGAGAGGATCAATTCGTACTGTACCAGTGAACCACTCTGCCGGTCCCTTGGCGGAAGATTGCGTGCCAACTCTTCTGATCTCCATGGATTGAAATCCTTTTTCGGCGATTGCTCAACCTATCATGATTCCTTGCATCGAGTGAACATGGAGATGAAGCACTGCGCGCAAACGGGTTCGGCAGCGGTTTCATGGACTCATCCGCTATGAGTCCACGCTACGAACCCGATGGAACGAGGGTCAGCGCGAAGACCAGGGCATGGTCGTTCTCGGGTAGAGTGATGCTGCGAACCGCCTTGCTTGGATCGAGATCAAAGGAATAACCATAAATGTAGAAAGCACGGTTGTCCCTTGCGCCGTTTGCCACGAGGCGATAGGGCGCGGCCACGGCCTCTGACTCGCCCTTGTAGCCGCTAGATTGATACCAGTCGCTGAGGCTTTGGGTAATAGAAGAGGATGAGCCATCGGCGTAGGTGATGGTAAACGCCTGTGATTCCTGATCGCCTTCGACGCCCGTAGCGAGAAGTTTGAGGTTGGCGAACTTACCCTCTGGGAGCGGGATCGTTTTACTTGATACTGCGTCGGGGGCGTTGGCTGGTCCAAGGTTGAAGAGAACATCATCCCATACAGGCTCCGTCGAGCCCAATGCTTCTTTGGAATATGCCCAACCTTCTCCGTCCGCACTGGCGGAGCCGGCAAACTTTGAACCGTCGGTATAGATCGCCGTCTTGTTGAATGCCGCAGACAGGTCGACCGGCACCGTGCCCGTCTTGATGGCGGTGACAGTGAGCGGCACAGAGACGGTATGGGAGAGATCGCCCGATGTTCCAGTGATGGCGATGTTCGAAGTGGCAAGGCTCGAAGAATCATGCGCAGTGAGCGTCAGCTTGTTTCCTCCGCTGGATATAGCTGAACTGAAAGAGGCTGTAACTCCGGCGGGCAGTCCGGTCACACCGAGCTTGACCATGCGCCGGAAATTGCCATGACGAGTGACGGTGAATGCGGTCGTTGCGCTTCGACCTTTGGGAACGGTGAGGCCAGCGGCGGGGATTTGAATGGAAAAATTGTCAGCCCCGGCGGGCGGTGGCGCGAAGTGGTCGTAGAGCGGCTCAGCCGGCTTCACTTCCGGATTCTCCTCGGCCACTGAAATCGCGAGAATGCGGATCTTGTCGTTGTCCGGCAAGGTAATGCTCTTGGCTCCGGCCGGGAGGTCGACGGGATAAGCGAACAAATAGGAGTAACTGTAGGCGATATTCTTACCCGCGGCATCGTGGTGATGCGAGCAGTACCAGGCAAGGTCGGCAAACTTCATGTACGCCGGAGTGAGGCCGATCATCTTGCCGTAATTGTCACCCGAGGTGTCTCCGGAACTCCACTGGCGGTCATACCACTGGCCGATGAAACCACCCCAGTCCTGGATGTTCAAGTCGATTGTCTTGCCACCAACGTCGAACGTAGCTTTCTGATCGCCATCGGACGAGGCAGCGAGGAAATACACGCGGTTGTAGCGGCCCTGCGGCAGGTCGATCTTCTGCCCGCTGGCGACCACTGCGTCGGGCGAACCGGTGCGGGCCGGCGCGAGTTCGAATTTCACGTCGTTGAACGAGATCTGAGTGGGCAGCATCTCAGCGGGCAGGGCGTTGCCCTCGCCATCGAAACCGCCGACGGAATTCGTTCCGTCATTGCTCGCCGCAGCCAGGTCATAGTGGAGGGAAACTGGCTCGGAGTGAACTGCTGCGACTCTGGTGGGAGGAGCAGAAAGACGAACGGCGAAGGTGCGCGGCTGATACGCAGAGAATGAAGTCACTAGAGCGCCTTCAGCAACAATCGCCGGTCCTACCGGCTGTTCCTGTCCGTTCACCTCACGCGCCGCGGTGATCGGGGTGTGGAACGAGATGCGAACGTTGGTCTGCGGTTTGCCGTCGAGTTCCACGAGGCGCACGATGATCTCGTCGCTGAGTTCGGCTTTTTTGAGTGCGAGCACTCGAATGCGCGGGTTGCTGACCTTCAGCACTGAAAATTCGCGACCGATCACACCCTCGTGCGGGGAAGCCTCAAAGGCAATCAACGGATCGTTCAGGCGCTGCCCTTGCCAGTCGGTCTGCCCCTCACGCCAGCCGGCAGCATGGCCGGCGATGCCATAGACGAATTCGTGATGTCCGATATCCTGTGTGCCCTGGTCGGGATAACCGCCGCGCGTCCCGGGCGTGCGGATCAAGGTCAAACGAATCGTGTGGTCGTTGGGCTTGTCGGATCCGTTCTTGCAATCGGTCAGGATCGTGGCGCCGAACTCCCCGGTCGCGTCGGTCAAGTCGATCCACTGATGCGAAGGGACCTCAAATTTCTTGGGCTTGGCGGTGGGGCGCTCGATGGTGCCGATGTCCCAGTTATAGGTCGCCATTTCATTGGAAGCGGTGAGCGGGAAAGTCGCCTTCAGATTGGACTCTTTTGTATTCCAATCGATTGCGTTGGCAAACTCGACGCGCTTGCCGGCATCACCGGCCGAAAGCCGGATGGTCTGGACAAAGCGCGAGCCGTCGGTTTCCCGCGACACTTCGACAGCTACTCGCGCCGGACCGTCTTCTACTACTCGAATCTTCGCGGGACCGGCGACATAAGCTTTCGGTGCGGCCTGCTCCTGATCCCAGTCCATATTCCATGCCGGCCATTGTTCGGGATTGTCGTAAGAAATGGCAAGCCGCGCGGGAGCTGCCAGCAATTCCTTGCCAATTGACTTGTCGAAGATGCTGGCCACGTCGCCGGCGGAGTTCAACCGCACGCGATAGTACTGATTCTCGAGCGAGTCTTCGGAAACGTGGAGAGTCGAGGCTAACTCTGCACCCGGCTGCACGTCATATACCGCGTAGCCAACGGATGGAGTTTTGGCCACGAAGATGACTTTGCCGTTTGAAATCTGAGCGGGAACTGTGGCGCCGTCGGGGCCGGTGACACGAACTGTCTTCGGTATGCCGCCAGGAAAATTGACGCTGGCTTCCACGACATCTTCGCGCGCAATGTTGAGCGGATTGAACACAACGATGGGGACGCCTTTCGCTTCCGTGTTCAACCCTGCAGAAACGGCTTCGGTGGCATTGCTGACCACGCCCGCGAACTGGTTCAGTGCGATCACGTCGTCGTTCCAGGCAAATTCGTACGCCCTGGGAGTCGCGGTGCCGGCAGCGAGATCGTGAAAATGACCGCCCATCACAAGAGTCCAGGCATCATTGAGTCGCTGCAATGGATACGGCCGCGCACCCAGCCACTGCGCGGTAACCGAAGACTCTTCCGCGGCTTCAGCGAGCAATTCTTCTTTGCGGAGCCAGCGCTTCTGGTAAGCCTGTGAAGTCAGCGAACCAGCAGAGTGGTTGGTCAGTTCCAATTCACCGGTGTAGCGCGGCAGTCCCGCGGCCTCAGACGGAGTGATGTCGAGAAACATTTGATCGGCATTGGACGAGATCACATGGACGGGGCCATCGCCTACTCTCGCCAGCGGCTCTTGGCTATGCTGGCCGCGGAAGAAGAATCCGTTTCGCTGCGGCAAGGTCGTCGTGCCTTGAGTGACGATGGCTTCCAGCCGCTTGACGCTGTCCTCGCTCGGACTCCCGCCAATATCACCGGTGCCGTAATAATGATAGTCAGTAAATACGCCGCTGATTTTGCCGTTGTTTTCGACGCGCGCCGCCCAGTCATTTTGATATTGATCGAGTTGCTCATCCGGCTCGAATCGAGCGAGGGCCTCTTGCTCGGTCCGCAAACCGATGTATTCTTCGACATCTTTCTGGTCCGGACGCGTCCCGCTGCGTTGCGCCTGTTCCAGTTTCGGCTGAAGCGCCTTGAGTTTATTCTGAATGTCCGCAATCGCGGGGTTCGGAGGCTCGGGAGGAAGCGGTTTGCTGAGATCGGTGTAAATGTTGGAACCATAGCTGCCCGGATTCAAACCAGCGAGCACGCTTTCGCCATCCGGGCCAACCCACACTCCCACGTTGAAGGGCGTGCCTTCGGGCGTTTTCTCCAGCGATTCCAGACCTCCCGCGTCGGCCGACGATCCCCAGACTAATTTCTGAGTCGAGAATCCTTTCACGCCGGAGTGCGCGAGAATGGTTGGGAGAGAGGCAGGAAAGCCGAAGCAGTCGGGCAGCATGTATTCCGCGCTGGCTTTGCCCAGCTCTTTGCGAAACCAGTCGTTGCCGTACAGAATCTGCCGGATGATAGCCTCGGCGCTGGGCGTGTTTACGTCGCCTTCTTCCACTGACGAACCGGCCGGGAACCATCGCCCTTCGTCGACATACTTCTTCAGCCGGGCGAAATCGGCGGGATAGTATTCCTTCATCAGCCGATAGCGATTAGCGCCGCTGAAGTTGAAGATGTAGTGAGGATACTTGTCGAAGAGCGCGAAATTATCTTCCATGGTCTTGCGAAGATATTCGTCAATAACCTGGGGATACTCCCATCTCCATTCCGTATCCAGGTGGGCATAGCCGACCACGTAGAGCGTCGGCTGTTTGCTCAGATCGGGTTTTTCGACAGTCTGGCCATGAGCCGGGATAAGCAGCGCTAGACAGGCTAGTTGGATCGCCACGAAAGCAGCGCAGAAGCGTCGCATCTTGATTCTCCCAGGAGACTCGCGTCCAAAGTTGTGCCTTTCGCGTGTCTCGTTACCCGGCTAGTTGACGGTGACATTCACCGTAGGAGCGGCGTTGGATTGAGTAAGACCGTTCGCATCCTTGCCGGTAATGGTAATTGTGTAAGTTCCGGCGGGAGTACCTGTGGTACCACCGCCCCCGCCTTTATTGCTGCTCGATCCACAAGCCGGCAGAAGAGTAAGACTGGCCAGCACTGTCCCTAATAAAAAGAAGGCTAACACCTTCCGGCGGCGAGAACCTGCGACACCGAACCATGAGCCGAAGCCGAGCAGAGCGAGTCCGGGCAGGGGGAGCCAGAGAGCGTACTGCAAGATCGAACGGCGAAGCATCGCTGCCGAAGCGGCGACCGTAGTGAAGGTCAACGTCGCGCTGCCGCCGGTGCTGGTCACAGTCACTGGGCTCGTGTTTCCGAAGGAGCACGTCGGCGCCGGACTGACGACCGGCGTGATGCTGCATGAAAGCGTGACGCTGCCCGAGTAGCTGTTGGCTGATGTCACCTTGATCGTCGCAGTGGACGAACCGCCGGGAGTGATCGATGAAGGGCTGGCGGTTCCGGCCGAGAGCGAATAAGTTGCGGGCGGCGTCACGGTAACACCGATCGTCGCTTTTTGCGGCGTCAGGTTACCCGATGTACCAGTGATCGTGACCGTGGTTGGCCCGCCCGTAGCGGCCGTGCCGCTGGCCGTCAGAGTCAGCGTACTCGAACTCGCCGTACTGGTCGCACTGAATGCCGCAGTAACTCCGCTGGGCAGTCCGGAAGCAGCCAAGCTTACGCTTCCGGTAAATCCCCCGCTGGGATTCACTGTAATCGTGCTCGTATTTTTAGAGCCCTGGGCGATGCTCAAGGTGGCGGGTGCGGCCGACAGGCTGAAGCCCGGCGTGCTGGCCGTGTTTCCCGACAAACTCAGCGCCAAGACGAACGCACCGGAACCGCTTGCCGTACTCCCCGTATAGGTCAACGCGACGCTTGAAACCGTCCGCGCAGAGTCGAGAGTGTAAGTATAGGCATAGAGGTTGCAAGAGGCGGCGGTGCTGAACGTGCCGTCGCTGTTGATGCGTTCGAAGCCTCCCACAGCAATGCTCTCGTTCGCATTGCTCGTGAAATTGCACCAGTCACTAAAGGTTTGATTGAACGCCGTAGGGTTGCCGGTCGTGTAATTGACCGTGACGGTGCCGGTCTGGCTGCCATTGACGGCTGTGCCCAGCATGCTCAGCGTGGTGTAAGTGGTCTGCTCGTTCGAGGGCAGGCTGATGGTCACTCCGGACTTCGGGAGATCGATCATATCCGAGGTGCAGACCGGTGAGCTGTTGTCGCAGTTCGTGGTGTTGACCGGCCCGAGGTTGAAGACGAGGCCGTTGATTGTGAGAGCGGGCGAAGTGGCGGACGTCAAGCCGAGTTGCTGCTGGGAGTAAGCGTCCGAACATCCTTTGGATAGGGTGCAGGAGTCCGTGTCTCCGGTGCCGTCGATGTCGCCCGTACCCTCAAACGTGACTCCATTGGCGAAGATGCCTGCGATGTTGAACTCGCTCGAAAGGTTGAGTTGTGTTCCGAGGCTCTGCGAGGTCAAGGTCGCAGCCAGCACAACGACATCGCGGTTATTAGGCAGGGTCACGCTTTTTACGGTCTTGGCGCTGTTCAGAATAAAGATGTAGGCGTAGAGGTTGAATACGCGGTTGTCAGGGATGCCGGTGTATATGTCGCGATAACGCATAGCCACGGCTTCCGACTCGCCGGGGTTGTTGGACGGAGTGTACCAGTCGCTGAAGCTTTGTGTGAGCTGTGTGGTTGTGTTGTCGGTGTAAGTGACGGTGATCGGCTGCGCCGACTGATTACCCTCGATGCCGGTGGCGAGCAGTTGTAACGTGGTGAACTGTCCGGCAGGCAGCGTGATCGTTTGCCCCGCGCCGTAGACCGCATCGGGTTGATTGGCAAGTCCGAAGTTAAATTGGACGCCGTTGAGGATTCGATTCGCGGTCAGCAGGTTCGACGAGTACGCGCTGCCCCCGCCGTCGAGACCGCCCGTGGAAGTGAACGTTGTATCGTCGCTGTAAATGCCGTTCACGTTGTAGGCCGAGGTCAAACTCACCGGAGTTCCGGAGCCGCCCGTGCCCGTAGCAGCGCTCACTGACAAAATGGTGTAGGGAGCGTTCAAAGGCGCGACGTTGCCTGATGTCCCAGTGACTGTCAAATAGTCGTTGACTACTGTGGGTGCCTTCGCGCTCGCCGTCAGCGTGAGGGTGCTCGTGCTCGAGGTGCTGGCCGGGCTGAACGATCCGGTGACTCCGCTGGGCAAGCTACTCACCGACAAGTTCACAACCCCACTGAAACCATTCTGCGCGTTTACGCTGACGGAGGGGCTGGCAGTCCCGCCCTGGTTGATATAAATCGCGCTCGGCATCACGGACAGACTGAAATCCGGCAGCGCCACCGTTACGAATGCGGGTTGAGTCTGGATTCCGCCTGAGCTCGTGCCGGTTACCGTGACCATGAGAGTTCCAGCTGGGGCAGCGCCGCTGGTCGAGACGGTTAGGATCGAGGTGGCTGATCCCGAGATCGAAGTCGGATTGAGGCTGGCGGTTACGCCGTCGGGCGCCCCAAGAACTGCCGCGGAAAGATCGACCGTACCCGTAAATCCGTTGCCTGCAGTCAGCGAGATCGTAGCCGTGCCCGGAGCGCCGCCGGGCGTGAGATTGAGTGTGCCGGGCGCCGCGGCTAGCGTGAAGTAGGGGTTCGTGGTTGAAAGCGGCGCGAGAGCATCAATCATCCCCTGCCCGTTCGGCGTGCCCCAGCCCGTCACCATGTCGAACCCGGTGATGGCGGTGAATGATCCGGTGAAACCAGGAGGGACTGTCGAACCGCTCGGATTGCTTCCGCTGGTGATGTCGTGAAATGCCGTGTCGTAGTCCGAGCCCTGACCGATGGTGTAAACGAGGGGATTGAGAAAACCGACGGTGTCGCCGTTTGCGGCGGCTTGTTCGTTGGCCAGAGCCAGAAAGCCCGCCCAGCGTGGCGCGGCCAGGCTGGTGCCACCGATTCCTCCCTGGCACGTTCCGCTGGAGCACCAGAAATTGTCAGTGTTGGCTTCGGCGGAGACATCCGGCAGATTGCGATATTTCGTTGAGCCCTCGTTCTGCGGTGTGATTACCGGCGCCTGATAACTTGGAATCGCGTCATAAGCACTGCCGTAACAGGGAGTGCTGCTGTTGCTGCTGTCGCACCACCCGGTACCGCTGCCCACCCAACCTGTTTCTGAAGACCACGCTCCGCCGGCGCTCACCGTGGTCAAATCGGTGCCGCCAACGTCGGTGACGTTTTGGCTGTAGCCGGGCCAACCTCCATCGCCCAGATTGGCGCCCTCGTCACCGGACGCGACGAAGAAATTCTGCCCCTGGGCATGAAATTCCGCAAAGGCCTGCTCGTCTGACATGGCATTGCCGTCGCCGATGCCGAACGAAAAACTCATTTGCTTGGCGATATTGTCGCTGGCATAAGCATTGAAGATGTCGATGTCGGCGTTGCCGGAAGTATCTTCATACACAATCAGGACGGCAGCGCCGGGAGCCATCGAAATGATCTGCTGGATGTCGACTGCCTCTTCGCCATCGTCGCATTCTCCGGGACAGGCTGCACTCGTCCCGCCGAGCAACTCGACGACGATGGGGACGTCGAGTGGCTGATTGACGGTGGTGAAGTAGGTTTCGATGTCGGCCATGTTCCACTGACCAAGTTCGGCCAGGGCGATGGCTTGTCCGCTGCCGTTCAGCGGGCCACTGCCGTAATAAGCCGCGCGTATGTCGCTTCCATAAAACTGGCCGCCCGGCCCCGAGCCGGTCTGGTCAGCATGTGGGCCGCGCGCAGGAGCGCGGACGATGAGAGGATGGGGGAGGGTAAAGTTCGTGAGACCACTGACGCCGAGGATTGGAACTCCAGAGTCGACTGTAGGTTCGACATTCGGAGCATAGAATGTGCGGTTTTCCGTGGGATGCTGGTAGACCTGCATCGTAACGTGAAAAGCCTGTTCGATGTTGGTTACTGATCCGGTTACATTCAGCAGCACGCGGTTCGCGGCGGTGTGGGTGAGTGTCAAGCCGTAGGACTGCGCGAAAGCGATGACCTGCTCATACTGCGCCACCGTCGGACCAAACTGTTCAGTGAACTGCGCTACTGACAGGTACTTGTGATAGTTGGGGCTGGTAGGGTCCTCGAGCTGTTGCAACAGGGTCTGGAGTTGCCCCTGGTTGCGCAGTGGCAAGGTAATCGCCAGGCTTAGCTGTTGCGCAGCGGGCAGTCGACCGACTGGTTTTGCGTCGGCAGGCGCTGCAGCTCTCGTTTGGACCGCCTGCCGTTGTTGAGCGGACAGAGACGCGGTCAGCACACAGAAACAGAAGAAGAGGAGGAGCCAGATCGACGTCATGAAAGCAAATCTGGAGCGTGCAATTCCGCGCATGATTTCCTTCTCCCTGTCTGCTAGAGAGTAGCGTCGACGATCCGGTGGGTTCCCGGTCTTGAGCCTTTTCGTTGTTGCTCAAGTCCCGGTTCGCGCTTGAGCAAAGCCTTGAGAGCTGCGAGCCGGGACGAGATGGTGATCTCGCCCCGGTTCGTAATCATCCTGCTTCACTTATCCGTAACGTTGACAATCACGGCGTTCGAAGTTCCAGCGGGATTGCTGGCCTGACTCAGGCCGTTCGTATCGACCCCGGTGATCGTAATGGTGTACTGGCCAGGAGGCGTTCCGACATTGCCCAGATGAGTCGTGCTTACGCATGCCGGGGAGACGAGGAAGAGCGCCAGTAGAAGTCCAACCATCCAGAAGCCGAGCCATCGTTTTCTGCGGGATCCGCGCGGAGCAAAGCCCAGTCCGAGTAGCGCCACTCCTGGAATCGGCAAAAATAGCGCGTAAGAAATGGGCAGCGAGTGTCGCATCGAGGACGCCGTTTTCGACTCTGGAGACGACGTAAACTTTAGAGTCGAAGTCGGCGGCGCTGTTTCGCCAAGGGTCACCGTCACTTTCGTCGGGTCCATTGCGCACGTGGGCGCCATCGCCACAGATGAAGTCACGATCGTGGGCGAAATGCTGCACGAGAGAGTAACCGTCCCCTTATAACCCGGCTGCGGATTTACGGTTACGCTCGCGCTGCTATCACTCCCGGCACTCACTGACGATGGAGTTGGAGCTCCACCGGCGATGGTGTATGTCGGCGGTTTCAACGTGACGGCAAGGCCGAACATGGCGCCGGAACCGTCCTCGTCCGTTAACGTAATGCTCTGCAGGTCTCGGGTATAGTCCAGAGGATAGGTATAGCCGTAAAGATTGCAATTGGCGCCGTTGAGCGTGCCGTCGCTGTTGATGCGTTCGACGCCGCTGACTGCGATGGATTCGTTGGGATTGCCGCCATAACTGCACCAATCACTAAAAGTCTGGCTGAAGACGTCGGGAGCGCCCGTCGTATAAGTAGCGGTAACCTGCCCTGCATGGTGACCATTGACCGCGGTGCCCAGCATGATCAGCGTGGAGTAAATAGATTGTTTGCCGACGGGCAGGGTAACGTTGACTCCGGAACTGGTAAGGTTGACCACGTTCTCGATACACGTCTTGCTCGTGGACGGCCCGCAGTTGACGGTATTCACCGTGCCGAAGACAAATGGTACGTTCAGCGACGGAGGAGTCAGCGTTGGAGGAGTGGCTGAGGACAAACCTAACTCATTCGACGAGTACGCGTCCGGGCAATTGGTGTAGGGCGCGGTCGGAGTGCAGTTGTTTCCGTTGTCCATGCCGGACGTGCCGAGGAATTTTGTTCCGGTAGTGAATAATCCGCCCACGTTAAAGCAGGCATGGCCGCCGCAGAGCGCGGAAGTAGAAGACAGATCCACTTCAACGTTTTGCGCGTGCGCCGGCATCGCCTGAAACATCGACAACATGACCAACGCCGCGATCAGCGGAAAGAACACGGACGAAGAAATTCCTTTTGTAGTCATCCTTCCCCCTTCCAACTTCGTTCCAAGATGTATCTTGCGCATAGCGTACCTTCCAGTTCCGTCGAACCGCGGCTGCTTCAGAAAATGATCTTTCCCGAAACCCGGAGATTTCTGGGGAAGTTTTGCTGGTCGGGTCCAATCGTGCCGAAGCCTGTCCAGTAAGAGCGTTTCGTCGTTGTGTTGGTGACCAGACTGGCCGCACCGTCGGTCGGGGTTGTATCAGGCCCGAACATGAGCGCGGAGTTGAGCGAGTTGAAGGCCTCCCCGCGAAGCGTGAAACTGACTCGTTCGGTGACCTTGAAGTTCTTTTCGAGCGAGAGGTCAAGGTTCGGTATCGTGGGGTTGCGGACACTACTCAGCGTAGACGGAGTCGTCACATACGTGTAGCCAGTGCCACCGATATGAGGCACGCTGGCCGAGCACGCGTTGGTTGCGATCGCAGGGTTCAGCCATTCCCCGGGGCTGGTTCCGTGGGGCGGTGCCAGGGGGCAAGAGTAGTTGAAGCCCTGGTTCAGACCGACGGGAGTACCGCTTTGCGCCGCGAAAGTCCAGCCCAGGGTCCAACCGCCAACCGCATAATCCAACGCACGATGCCCGGAAGAAAGGAACGTTCTGCCGTTTCCTACGGGCAGGTCGTACACGCCGGTAACGGCCAAAACGTGAGTCCGGTCGTATCCAGAGAGGTAATGAATTTCGTTGGGGTCCTGGAAGGGATAGCCGTTCTGATAGCCATCGCCGTTGATATTCTTCGACCAGGTGTAGGCAACATTGAAAGTCAGGCCGTGAGTCGTACGCTTGGTCAGCTTGACTTCCATTCCGTTGTACCAGTTTCTGCCGATGGGATCGTTGTATTCGCCGACCGGCGGTGCGGTTCCACCGGTTCCACAATACTGCGAGTACGGCAGCAACAGCGCGAGCGCCTCGACCGTAGGCGATTGTCCGCATCCACTGGGGAACGACTCGGAAAACACTCCGTAATACGGGTTCGGAACCAGCTTGCTGTAAACATTGCTTCCTTGGGCGAGGGAATACTGCAACTGCGGATAGGTAACCGTGCCGTCATACCACAGCAGTGCGCGCAGGCGGCTGGTGTAGTTTGCGGCCCATCTGGCATCCAGAGTGATCTGGCCCGGCAACTCGCGCTGGAATCCGAACGACATAACCTGAGTTCGGGGAATCAATCGCTGCGGGGTATCGACGGTCAAACCACCTGTGCCAACTCCAGCCAGGGGCAATCCGGCCGCGCCTACCGGCGGAAGCAACCCAAGCGGATACGCAGCGGATGTCGGATAGGGCTTTCCGGTACCATACGGTCCGGCAGACGCAGTGCCGGGCGCCGCTCCGCCAAGAGTCGGATTGATGCTGTTGGTGGAGTCGACGTAGTTCGTGGTCTGCTGGTAGCCAATCGGCGAACCACCCTCAAGACCCGCGCCGTACATATAACCCCAGCCGCCTCGGATCACCGTCAGAGGGTTGAGCGCGAACGCGAATCCGAAGCGGGGAGCGATGTTCCCCCAATCGGTGTCGTAGGCGTTGCGTGGCTGGCCGTTGACTGAAGCCGGGAGAATGGTGCCGAGAACTTGACTGGGTACGGTAATGCCAGCCGCAGTCCAGGCAGCGGTGTTCGCGGCATTCGCGATGTTAGCCTGGTAGACGCCGTCACCGGTAATGGGATTCACGCAAGTCGCGCAGAAGCCACGCGGGAGTTCGTTATAACGCTCCTTGAGCCCCATCTGCACGTCGTAGCGCAGGCCGAGATTGACCGTCAGGCGATGCGTGATCTTCCAGTCATCCTGCGCATAGAGACTCCAGACTGGCTGGTAATCGAATAGGGAATCGTTCCAGTTGACGCCGCTGGCGGAAGAAGTGCTGCCCTGGCTGGTTGGAAGTCCCAACAGAAAGTCAGCCCAGCCCGAGCCGTTGGGGGCGTAGGAGCCGCTGCAGGCTGAACCCAGACCGGTCGAGGCACCGCCTGATAAGTTCGCCGGCTGGTAGCAGTTGTTGTTGAACGGATCCGCCTGTGTAAAGCGCCCGCTGAAGCCAAAAAATCCATTGGCGTTCGCTGCATTGCCAGGATTGCCATAGGTGAAGTACGCCGCGCCGCCGCCGAAGTGGATATTGTGAGAACCCAAGGACTTGGTAAAGTCGGCGTCTAGCGTAACGTTGGTGGTCGCATCGAGATTATTGGAATTGCCGAAGATTGTGGGCAATCCGTTGATGTTGTATTCCGGAAGATTTTTAATCGCGGTGGTGGGTGGAAGCGGCATGTTGAGTCCGATGGAACTGGCCGGCTTGGCGGCGCTCAGGTCTCCGTCGGGCACGGAAGCGACAAAGCGCGAAAACGAAACCTTGACGTCGGCGAGGAAGGTACTGGAGAAAGTGTGCGTCATGTCCTGCGACGCAGCCCAGTTCTCGCGAGTCCAGTTGACGTTGCCGTTGTTAGCGATACCCGACAACCCGTTGCCGCTGCGGTTCTCGTGGCCTTTCTGCCACTCAAAGAAGCTGTACCACTTCGTGCTGTCGCTGGTGTTGTAGTCCACGCGGACCATGGGTTGGTTATAGCTGTACAGATCGGGAGTAATGGCGAAGTAGTTCGCCGGTTCGCCGAACCCGCCTACGAAATTTTCGGCCCCTCCAATATTTGGCAGCGGAATATAACCCGCCTTCAGAATGGCAAGAGCGGTCGCATTGATTTGACCGCCCGCAATGGCGGGACCAGGATTCCCGGTTACCGGACTCTTATCCGCGCCGCCCGTGAAGGCATTGGGATAGGCAACCGCGTTCTGTGAGCACAAGCTGGCGGGTCCGCCGGTAGAGCAGATAGCATTGTTGGGGTTGCTGGCGCTGGAGCTGTCACCGGGCTGAAACAGCGACAAACCGTACAAAACATAAGGGTCGGCCTCGACGCCGCCGGATTTGAAGCCCGGGTCCATTTTCGGGATGAGGCTGAAGTCGACGCCAGGATTGCCGTTATAGCCGGGCCGCAGCCAGGCTGGCGGCACATTTTCGGTCACGGTGTTGTAAATGGACTGGCGGTAACCCTCGAAGCTGCCGAAAAACCACAGTTTGTTCTTGATGATGGGTCCGCCAAACGTCATGGTGAACTGGTTTTCCACCTGCTGCTGTGTTGGTGCTCCCGAGATATAAACGTTGTTGGTAGAGTTGGCGTCAAACAAACTGCCGTCTTTGTAGCCTTCGTACGCGGTTCCGTGAAAGACGTTGGTTCCGTTCTTGCTCACGATGTTGACCGTGCCGCCGGTGGTGCGGCCATAGCGGGCATCGTAGGTCGTGGTCATCACGTTGACTTCTTGAATTGCGTCCAGATTGGGGGATACGTTCCAGGTTCCAGCGCCCTGATTGTCATAACTGGTCTGCTGCGTGATGTTTGTGCCGTTGAGGGTGAACTGATTGAATCCGCCGGAGGTGTCCGCCGGATTCACGCCGCCGCCGATGATGTACGCGTTGGTAACGTCCCAGCCGCGGGTTCCGGAATTTCCTCCCGGGCCGAACTGCGTTTGCGTGAATTGAGAGCCGGGCACCGTGCCAATCATCATGTAGACTTGGCGTCCGTTGACCGGAACATTCTCCAGGGTCTTCGCGTCGAGAATAGTTCCGCCGGAAGCGTTCTCCGTTTCGAGCACCGGCGGCGCTGCGGTGACTTCCATGGTCTCGCTGATGGCGCCTACTTCCAGCTTGAAATTCTGGCCGGTATATTTGCCCGCCAGCAGCAGAACATTGTCCTGGATCGCTTGCTTGAAGCCTGCCGCATCCACCTTCACTTTGTATGTCCCGGGCACAACGTATGGAATGTAATAAACACCGGCGCTGGTGGTGACATCAGTGTAGGTAGACCCAGTGTCATTGTTGGTGGCCGTGACCTTCGCCTTGGGAACGACCGCACCCGTAGGATCGGTTACTTGACCGGTCAAAGTGGCGCGGAATTCCTGGGCCAGTGAAGTCTGGGGAGATGCCAGGAGCAGGCCAACGGTCAAACCGACCAGAATCCAGAGCCGGTGCATCCCGCCACGATCATGAAGCTTAGAACTCGCCAGAACCGTCATTGCGACCCTCCTCAAGATTTTCACTGCTCTACTCGCGCCCGCCGTCAGCCCGACCCAGGGCTCGGCCGTGCTCGGCCGTAATCTGCAAAAGATTCTTCGGATGACTGTGCCATTGTTGAGCAGGCGGACGCCGGATCGAAGCCACGCTCGCGATCGAACCCTGGGCTTCCATCGCACCGAAGATCGGGGCAACGGTGTCGGTCTCGATGATGAAACCTTGCGAACTATTGGCCACGAAGAAATCGACATTCTCGGTGCCCGGCGTTGTCCCGCCGATTTCGAAGGGGAACGCGGGCGCAGTCACGATGGTGCCGGTGAAGTGACCGGGATGGTTTGCGTCCGCCATAAACGTTCCACTGACGGGGCCCGTTGTCAGCGTGGCGCTGTTCGTACCCGTGCCCTGGAAGTCGCCTTCTCCGCTGAACGTGCCCGCATTCGATGAGCTCACGGTGAAGTCGCCCGTGAGTCCACCGTCATAACTACAGCAGCCCCCAAGGTTCGATTGATTCGATAGAAGCAGGGCATAGCTTCCACTCAGGCTCTTCGGGGCCGGAGTTGCCTGGGGAACCGCTACACCAATGGCGTTGCCGTAGGTCGTGGTCGCCGACGCATTATTCGCTTCGAAGATCAAGGCACCTCCGGCTCCGTTCGGGTTGTTTGGATCCAGCAGGTTAAGCTTGGGATCGGTGAGGTAAACGTTATAGATCTGACCCGAAGGAGCGGTGAAAGTGCCGCGCGGACTGCCCGAGATGGCGTAGGTGGAACCGGTAAGGGGAATGTCGTTGGTCGCGATCGAGGCGGCCGGTGAACCTCCGTCGGAAACGTTGGAGTCCATCAATCCGCCGGTCACGCCTCCGTTTCCGTCAGCAGTGAATTGGCCCGCGGCGGCACCTGAGTCGCCGCCATTGTTGTTATCGCCGAAGCCGTAGTAACTGAAGATGAAGCCTCCGGATACGTCAGCGGCAGTATCGTTCGCAGCGGTCGCGAGCGACCCTTGACCGTAGGCAGTGCCGGTGTTGCCTGCATTTCCCACGTTGGTCATGCTGGTCAGTTGCAGGACTTCAGGCGTGACGAGGTAATACACATACTCCGTGCACGAGGGCAGCGGAGCTGCGCCGCAGGGGCCGGGAGTATCCGGCGAGCTACTCAGCGTGATGGTGCCGCGTCCACTCGTGTCTGGCGCGGTGTAGGTTCCGGTGAAGGGTAGCCCCGCTGCGCCGGTCGCAGCGTTGTAGCCGCTGCCGCCGCCGTCGTTTCCTACATTTTCGTCAAAGATACCGCCCGAGATTTTGCCGGGGCCGTTGGCTGTCGCGGTGCCATCCGCGGTGAAAATGCCTCCCCAGCTTCCGTTCTCGCCCGCGACGTGGCTATATCCCGCCAGTATGAAGGAATAACCACCGGAAACCTGCGCACCAGAAAAGGCCGATCCGGCGGTTTGCAGATCCATGTTGCCCACTGCGGCGATAGTGAGACCGTTGAACTGATCTTCCTCGGAGATGACCAGGTGAGAATTCGAAGTTGCCGTGATGCCGTGGGTTTGTTGAAGAGTTCCGCAGCAGGTGGTGCTCTGCAGACTCAACGAAATGTTGCCGTGTCCGGTTTTATCAAGAGAGTAAGTACCGGAGATGGACGGTGCGTTCCAGTAGAAGCCGTTGGCGGAGCCATCCGCTTCACCGCCGATGACGTTTCCGTTTCCATCAAGCGTGACGCTCGCGACCATGCCATAGGAACCATTACCCGGGTACAAGACAATCGCGTACCGCTGGGCCACGTTGACGGCCGAACTCGCGCTCTTCGAGCCGTCCGCCACAGACGTGGCAGTGATAGTGATCGGGTAGGCAAGATTCGTTGTGATGGGAGCATTCGGCGGTGCTACAGGCGCCGTGTAAACGGTGGTGATTTGATAGCCAGTAGTTGCAGGAGAAAACGATCCGCAGGCCTTAGCGGGCGTACAACTCCAGGTTACGCCCGCGTTGGCCTTGTCATTCAAAACATTGGCTGCCAGGGCCGTGGCCGATCCCGCCACAACGACCGAGGGCGGTGTCTGGACAAGCTGCACACTCAGCGACCCTCCAGAAGTGCCTGTGCCGGGTAGCTTGTCGATGCCGTTGCCACACGCCGAGCACATAGCGAGTGCGAGCGCGATGAGAGCGACAACGACGATCCGACTTTTCATTTGCACGCATCCCTCGGACGTGGGTTCAGAACTAGTCTCGGAATTGGCCTTGCAGATCCTTCGCATCCCGCTCACGACCGGAAAGTTCAACGTCGTTCTCATCTGTTGACTCCTTTCGAGCAAACCCCGGAACTCCACAAACAGAACCGAATGGCACGAGGAAAAATCGTAAGCTGCGTCATGGGGACAGCCCGTAGACATCGACTTCAGTGCGCGCGCTCACGTACACCTTGCCGTTAGCGACAGTCGGCGGAACGAACTTCACAGCGTTGCCCGCCTGGTCGCGATTGTTGGCTGCCATCGCACTATTCCAATACTCGATCAGCAAATTGCCAGCGTCATAGGCGTGAAGGACTGCCGGCCCCGAACACGCCGACGGTACGGGCACCTGAAAGCAGTTCGTCCCGTCCGCATTCGGATTCGCGTAACCGTAAGAGCTGGCATCGATCGCCCAGACAATTCCGTTCGTGGCGCCTTGCGAAGAAACCGAAGGCGAAGCGCCAGGGAAGTTGAAGTAGTGAGACGACTCGGAAGCTGGGGCCGTGTCGAATTGACCCGTTGAAGGGTTGAAGGAAAACAACTTCAGATAGTCGCCCGATCCGGTGTTGTCGAGGCTCCCAGCGAGGTAGAGATTGTTCTGCCAGAACGCCGGCGTTCCGTAAAAACCAGACGGCGATCCCGTGAAACTCTGAACGACCTGATCGCTGCTGGGCTGAAAATGACCCATATTGTCGCGATCGACCAGGTAGACCATTCCCTGTTTTCCGATGGCCACCAACAAGTGCTGCACCGGCCCTGCCGTCTGATCAGGGAGTAACACGCTGTTGCCTGAGCCCAGATCAACGTCGTTGGCCGACAGAAAAGATTGGTCATCCGGCGTAAACCAGTCCACCAAGTTAAGGTTTTCGCCATTCAACGTCGTCCCGCTGAAGGGAACGAGTTTCAGTACGCTGTCGCCATAATCGTTGTCGGGAGCATTGGTGTCGTTGGCGTCAAACGCTCCATTGCCGGTAGTGACGTAAATGCTTCCGTCGGCATCTACGGCAGGCGCTCCGCCGCCCGCCCAGATTCCTCCCGCCTGGCCGTTCGGCGAGGTATTGAATACCGCCGTCTGCTGCTGCACATCGGAAGCGTTGTAGCCGATCAGCCAGCCGTGCCACGGACCTGCATCCTCGTGGGCCGACCAACCCAAGTACACCGCTCCTCCGGCGAGGGCGAGCGCGGGCCGTTGATTTTCCATTTGTGCGTTGAACGCGACGGTATTGGCTCCATCGCCCGCTCCCGGAACCGAGGCGGCGATGTTGACGGGGGCGCTGAATTTCTCGTTGCCCGTGGCCAGATCCAACGCGTGCAGCCGCTGATAAAAAGTGCTCTGAGAGCTGTTCTGCGACGTGCTGACGAGGTAGATGGTGTTGGTCGTTGGATCGATCACCGGCGTGCCTGTGACTCCAACCTCGGGGTAAATGTCGCCCACGCCGCACTGACAGCCGACATCGTTCCAATAAACCGGAGTTTCTCCTGACGTGCCTCCGTGCAGCGAGTCGAGCAGGTTCACCTCGCCCAGTGATCCGGTGCCCTGCCAGTATTCAACGCAAGGCTTGGCGTCGGCATCAAACGCGAAAACCGTGTCGTGCTGGGTAGCGACAAAGATCACGTTGTGAATCCCGCCGGCAATGCTCAAGCTGGGAACCCACAGCGGTTGTGTATAAACCGCGCCATCAACGGGACAGGAGAACAACTTTCCAAACGTGCTTGTATTCACGCTCGCGGGCGTCAGCCCGTACTCCTGAGTGTTCGCGCCGTCGCGTGAGAGGTCGTTGTGGTGGGTAAAGACTCCAGCGAGATCAGTGACCGCGATGCTGGCCGAAGCCGACTCCGTGGAATTGGCGACGCTGGTCGCGGTCACGGTGTGAGTGCCCGCAGTCGAAGGCGGCGAGTAGAGCCCCGCCGCGCTGATCGTTCCAACCGTGGCGTTGCCGCCAGGGACGCCGTCGACGCTCCAGGTAACGCCTGAGCTCCCACTCACCGAGGCGGCAAATTGCTGAGTCTGGGTCGCGACTACGACTGCGGCCAATTTTGGAGAGACGCTTACCGGGAGCACAGTGAACGCCGCACCTGCGCTGGCTACAGCATTCACGGTTGCCACTACGTTGCCTGTTGTGGCTCCCTGCGGAACCGTGACCGCAATCGCCGTCGCACTCCAACTTGTGGGTGTGGCCGGCGTGCCGTTGAACGTCACCGTACTGGCGGCTTGCGTCGCACCGAAATTCACGCCCGTGATCGTTACCGGCGCGCCCACCGCAGCCGAGGCCGGCGACAGGCTAGCGATGCTCGGTGTGGGCAGCACCATAAACCCCGCGCCCGCGCTGGCCAAGCCGCTTACGGTCACCACCACATTGCCGGTCGTCGCTCCCGCCGGAACCGGGACAACGATCGACGCCGCACTCCAACTTGTAGGCGTTGCTGACGTGCCGTTGAACGCAACCGTGCTGGCGCCTTGAGTCGCGCCGAAGTTCGCCCCTGCAATCGTTACTGGTGCGCCCACCGCAGCCGAAGAAGGCGACAAGCTGCGAATACTCGGGGCCAGCAGCACGGTGAAGACGGCTCCGGCACTCGACACGCCATTCACCGTAACGACCACCGGGCCGGTGGTGGCTCCTGCGGGTACTGCGACTACGATCGACGTTGCAGTCCAGTTTGAGGGCGTACCTTGGGTTCCGTTGAATGTCACGGTGCTGGCACCCTGAGTCGCGCCAAAGTTCTCGCCCGTGATCGTCACCGATCTGCCCACTGCGCTGGAGTCGGGCGAGAAACTCGAAATCACCGGAGCAGGCTGAGACTGGGTGCTGTTGCCACCACCACATCCCGCAAGTCCGAGCGTCGTCCCCAGGGCAACTCGGAGACAACGAATCCCGGCATTTCTTGCCACGTTCCTGTACCCCATGTAAAACCGATTTAACAAGCCCACAAGAAAATCGCTATATGGCCTACGGTCGGGCAGTATGGTGGATAAAAGCGGCAAAAGGATATAGTAGACATTTAACATTAATTGCACTAACGTAACCTTCCGTGAATCGCGCAGCCCCCGGAACAAGGAGCAAGGAGCTCCCCGCGAATCGGATCATCATTCGTGAACTGGAAGAGTACCTCCGTCGCGCGCGGATCCGGCATGTGCATTTTTGCGACGGAAGCACGCCTCCGCCCGTGCTCGCCTATGTGACGAATTTTCCGCGTCTTTCGGTGTCACTGACGGGATGCCACACGATGGAGATTGCCCGGGGCGGGCGCGTGGAAACCATTCAGCCGGTATGTGGCCACGCGGTCTTTGTCCCCGATCACGCCTGGAACAAACCGCTTTGGTCTTCGCACGTCGATGCCCTCACCTTTCTGTTTGGGGCAAAGCAGATCGGCATCAGCCTCGTGCATCATAAAGGGGACACGCAGTCGCCCTCGACTGCAATGAAGGCCAGCGTTCACGGCGGCTACGACGTACCCACGCATAGCATCCTGGCCGCGCTCATGGTGTTGGCGGCAGACCACGCGAAAGGTCCGCTTCCCCGCTTGCTGACCGAATCCCTGCTCCACGCCTGCCTTCGGCTGCTGAAATCGCCAACGGCGCATCCTCCGCGCAAGGCGATTCGTACGTTCGAGTCCCTCTGCTTGTATATCCAGGAGAACTTTCAGAGTCCCATGACTCGGGAGAGCGTTGCCGACCACTTCGGCCTGGCTCCTAACCACATCTCTCGTTTGTTCCGAAAGGAAGGGCTCATGCGCTTCAACGATTATCTGAATCTAGTGCGCGTGAATCGGGCTAAGTTCATGCTGCAGAATTACAGTTTGACTCTGAAAGAGATCGCCTTTGATTGCGGGTACAACGACACGGCCTACTTCTGCAAGGTCTTCAAGAAGACCTGCAAAGTGACGCCCACCCAATATCGGGCGCAAGGCATTTCGGGCCGGTAGTGCTACTGCGGACTAACCGGGGGACCTCCGCACGCTACTTCCGGCCGCGCTCAAGCGGAAGGGCATCCGGCAATCAAGAATCTTAAAAGGTTACCTGAGTACAACAAACGTTTCATCTCTCCTGTTTCGGTCTATAGGACTAATCACACATACTACGAAGCCGTGTTTCTCGGATGCCTGATGCCCTGAGCAGGAGGGATCGTCCCCGTTCGCGAGATCGCTTTCTTGCTGAGCAGATGAGCGGGTTTGCGGCTACAATGCACAGAATTCTTTTTTGCAGCACAGGACCCGATGTCTGAATTGCTCAAAAACCTTCGACAGCACCTGCTAACGGGAGTTTCGTTTGCGATCCCGTTCATCGCTTGCGGAGGCATTCTGATTGCGTTCGCCATCACGTTCGCCACCGCTTTCGCTCCGATGACTTCCGCGGGTGCGGATTTTTCGCACGCACCGCGGCTGAAACTGATTCTTGATATCGGAACGGCAGCTTTCACCCTGATGTTGCCGGTGTTGGCGGGTTACATCGCTTACTCGATCGGCGGTAAGCCTGCCCTGGTGCCGGGGTTTCTGGGCGGGTATTTTTCGGATCAGGTGAAGGCTGGATTTCTGGGGGCGATCCTGGCTGGCTTGCTGGCCGGTTATGTGGTGCAACTTCTCAAAAAGATTCCGGTCTCGAGGCATGTTCGGCCGATCATGCCCATCCTGGTGATTCCTATTCTGTCGGGCGCGTTTATCGGCGTCGTGATGTTGGAGGTGCTGGGAGTACCGATTGCGCTTCTCATGTCGCATGCGGACCAAGCGTTGAGGGCCATGGGTACCGGCAACAGTGTGCTCTTGGCCATGATTCTCGGGGGAATGATCGCCTTCGATATGGGAGGGCCGGTTAATAAGACGGCGTTTTTTTTTGGCGCGGCCATGATCAAGGAGGGCAACCCTCAAATCATGGGAGCGTGCGCTGCGGCGATCTGCACGCCTCCACTGGGACTGGCGCTGGCGACATTGCTGCAAAAACGCTTGTGGAGCACGGAAGAACGCGAGGCCGGACTGGCCGGGTTGTGGATGGGGCTCACCGGAATCACTGAGGGCGCAATTCCGTTTGCGGCGGCGGACCCGATTCGAGTCATACCCTGCATCATGGCGGGTTCGGCCGTCGCCTCGGTCATTGCGATGTTAGGCAAAGTCGGGGACCACGCTCCCCACGGCGGTCCGATCGTCTTGTTCGTAGTCGATCACAGAGCGGCGTATGTATTGGCCATCGTGGCCGGAACAATCGTCACCGCAATTTCGATCAACCTGCTGAAGTCCCGAACCTCGAGGTTGACGGATGGGAGGGAGGAGAAGGCTGCATGAAGATCGTTGCTGTAACCGCCTGCCCGACTGGCATTGCCCATACTTATATGGCTGCCGCCCGTTTGGAGAAGGTGGCTAAAACCCTCGGCTACGAAATCAAGGTCGAAACGCAGGGCGCCATGGGCATTGAAAACAAGCTGACGGAGAACGACATTCGCCAGGCGCAGATTGCCATATTTGCTGTCGACATTGCCGTGGAGGAGCGCGAACGATTCAACGGTGTCAAGGTCATTCAAGTGCCGCTACAGGAAGCCCTGAAGGATCCCCACAGCATCTTCGCCAAGATCCAACGTTGATATGACTCAGAAGGTCGGCTCGTCACTGGAGTTCGCATTTACTTGCTCCTTGTCTGATGGCATGCATGCGCGACCTGCAAGCCATTTGGCCGAGGCGGCAAACGACTTCGTTTCCGAGTCCTTTCTCACCAACTTGCGCACTGGCTTTGTCGGAAACCTGAAGAGCGTCCTGGCCATCATTTCAACCGATGTCAGACACGGCGATCGATGCACAGTCCAGGTCCGCGGGACTGATGAGCAGGCGGCCCACGCGGCGCTGCTTCGCTTTGTCGAGCAGGTGCTTCCCGATTGTGACATTCCTCTGGCCGGAACTAACGCACCTTCCGGAGAAGGCACCCTACCACGAATTCTCCGCGCTGCAGACGTGAGGTGTTGCTTTGGATCTCCAGTCAGTTCCGGCATCGGCCGGGGCAAAGTGGTGTTGCTGAAGGGCATGACTCTGCCGACGGGCCTGACCGAACGAGTGGTCACCGATCCTCAATCAGAGATGGCGCAGATCAAACATGCGATCGCGTCGGTTCGCGCCCGCATACGGGAGAAACTGACTCAGCAAACATCTCCGACAGAGGTTGCCGTTCTGGAAGCCGACCTTGCGATCGCCAGCGACGTTTCCTTCGCCCAAAAGGTGGCTGAACATGTTTCGCAGGGCAGATCAGCTGGGCACGCTGTAATGGAGGCAGGCGAATTCTTCATGGACCTCTTGCGGAACTCGGAGAGTGAATATATCCGCGAGCGGGCGCTGGACATTGAGGAAATCTGCCTGCAGTTACTGGAAGAGATCTATGGCGTGGATCTTAAGCCCACAACCGTTGACTTGCGTGAGCCCTCGGTGTTGGTGGCGGAGGCGCTCGCTCCTCAGCAGCTTCTCGGCCTGGACCGGCGATGGCTGAAGGCCGTTGTTCTGGAATACTCGGGTGCGACTTCGCACGCAGTCATTCTGGCGCGCTCGCTTGGCATCCCGACATTGGTCGGGGTAAAGAGCGCACGTCCCTCGCTTTCCTCGGGACAGGAGGTAGTGGTCGACGCCATTCGAGGCTTCGTTGTCACGCAGCTCACTCCCGCTGTCGAAGCGTTCTACGAGCGCGAGCAGCGAACCCTCGCGCTACGCCAGCAATTCCTTCCCTTGCGGACCACAGGGCCAGCCATAACGACCGACGGCAAAACACTCGAGGTTGGGGCGAACGCTTCTTCCTACGAAGCACTGTCGCTGGCGTTCGAGAACGGCGCTGACGGGATCGGTTTGTTTCGGACAGAAACCGGTTTTCTGCGCCCCGACCGGGCACCGACGGAAGAGGAACAGTTCGCGATCTATGCGGAAGCCGCGCGAGCCGCGGCCGGACGGCCGGTGATCATCCGCACGTTCGACCTCGGCGGTGATAAGGTTGCGCCCTATCTGAATCTGCCAGCGGAAGAGAATCCATTTCTTGGGTACCGTGGCGTGCGGATCTATTCCGAACACCGCGATCTGTTGCAGGCTCAATTGCGTGCCATCCTGCGCGCCTCGGCGGTCGGCAACGTTCAGGTCATGGTGCCCATGGTCTGTTCTCTGGAAGAGGTGCTGCGATTCAAAAACGAAATCTCCGAGGCGAAACAGGACCTGGCGCGCAAAGGAATCTCTTTCCAGTCAGACATCCGGATCGGCATCATGATTGAGATACCGTCTGCCGGGTTCATTCTCGACCAGCTGTGCGCCGAGGTCGACTTCTTCAGTGTGGGCACCAACGATCTAAATCAGTACTTTCTCGCGGTCGACCGAGATAATCCGAAAATTGCCCCGCTGTCCAATGTGTTGCACCCCGGTTTCCTTCGGTTTCTCAAGCAAATCGTGCGTGAACTCCACGCAGCCGGGAAATGGGTGGGGATGTGCGGAGAAATGGCCGCCGAAATTCGGCATCTGCCGCTGCTGGTGGGGCTGGGTCTAGATGAGATCAGCCTTCCTGCGGCTGGGATTCCAGCGTTTAAGCGATCGATTTCACGACTCTCGAGGCTCGACTGCGAGCGGAGTCTGGACCAGGCCATCGCGTGCCAGGACAAGGTGGAGATTGAGAATCTTCTAGAACAGGCTCAGCCCACGTGGTCGACCCAGCCCTTGTTGAGCAAGGAACTGGTGGTGCTGGGCAGCGAAAGCAAGAATAAAGAAGAGGCCATGCAGGAGATCGTGGACGCTTTTTATATTGCCGGGCGCACCGAGGATCGCCAACGCCTGGAAGAAGCTTTGTGGTCTCGTGAAGCGGTGTACTCTACGGGATTGGGTTACGGCTTCGCCGCCCCTCACTGCAAGACGGAAGCGGTAACGGCCGACTCAATCGGAGTACTCAAGCTGAAGCATGCGGTCGACTGGGGCTCGGTCGATAGTGAGCCGGTGAACATGATTATCCTGATCGCAATGCGAGAGCCGCAGTTAGCCAATAGACATATGCAAGTCTTTTCGAAGCTGGCGCGAAAGCTGATGAACGAAGAGTTCCGCGGACATTTGCTTGCCGTCGACAACGCGCACGATATGGCAACTTATCTGGCTCAGCAGCTAGAAATCTCCCTTCACTAGTTTAGAAGCAGCCGCTTCCGATCACGCCATGGTTTCGATCGGCTGGCCGAGCATAATCTCGTCCTCGCTCCGCTCCCGTACGTGCGTTTTCGCAACCAACATGTAAATCGACGGCACGACAAACAATGTGAATGCCGTGCCGATGATCATGCCGCTGACCAGCATGATACCGATGCTGTTTCTCGCGCCCGCTCCGGGACCGCTTGCAAGCACGAGAGGGAAGTGTCCGAAGACGGTCGCGGCCGTGGTCATCAGGATCGGGCGCAGTCGTGTGTTGGACGCTCCGGTGATCGCCTCGAGTTTACTCACGCCCGTCTCCTGCAACTGGTTCGCGAATTCAACGATCAGAATTCCGTTCTTCGCGATCAGTCCGACGAGAGTAATGAGTCCGACCTCGCTATATATATTCAAAGTCGTAAAGCCGAGGAACGAGAACACCAGCGCGCCTGAAATGGCCAATGGCACAGACCCGGCCAGAATAATGAAAGGATCGCGAAAGCTCTCGAACTGCGCGGCGAGCACGAGGTAGATCAAAATCGCCGAGAGCAGGAACGTTCCCAGAAACTTACTGCCCTCCACCCGCAGTTGCCGGGACTCACCGGCGTAATCCACGGTGAATCCTTGAGGGAGGATTTGTTTGGCC
This sequence comes from uncultured Acidobacteriaceae bacterium, assembly GCA_963739125.1. Taxonomy (GTDB): domain Bacteria; phylum Acidobacteriota; class Terriglobia; order Terriglobales; family Acidobacteriaceae; genus Sulfotelmatobacter. Next base: position 1,748,876 of record CAVTZD010000001.1, read on the forward strand.
TGGTCCTCAAGGAACGTCAGCGCCTTGTCGAGCGGAACATTGGGCGGGATCACGCCCTGAATGCGCACGGCATTCAGCTGCTGAAACTTGTTGAGCGATCTCGGTTCGGTCGTGGTTCGCAGAGTCGCAAAGGTTGACAGCGGTACCAGCTGGTCGGCAGAACCCTTCACGTAGATCTGCGACAGTTGGTCGGGAGTCAGCCGGTCGACGCGCTTGACTTGCGGGATGACCTTGTAGCTGCGTCCCTGGATGCTGAAACGATTGACGTAGTTTCCGCCAAGCATGGTGGCAAGATCCTCGCCGGCTTCACTCAGGTCCACGCCCTGAGAGCGCAACTTGTCGCGGTCAAACACCACCTCGGTTTGCGGCTGGTCGAACTTCACATCCGTATCGGCATAAATGAATAAGCCGCTGGCCATCGCCTTCTGCACAAGCTGTTCGGCGAGTTGACTGACCTGCTGCGGCTCAGCCGCGGATGCGATCACGAAGTCGACGGGGAAGTTACCGCCGCCTGGTAGCGGCGGAGGCGTCAGCGGAATCACGCGGACTCCGGCGATCTTCGAGAGTGGGCCGGTGGATTCCAGCAACAGTTGCTGCGTCGTCTTCTTGCGCTGGCTCCACGGCTTCGTCACCATCCCTCCGAAGCCGCCGCTTGGATTCGTAATCTGAAAAATGCTCCCGCTTTCAGGAAACGAATGATAGACCTTGTAGACCTCATCGGTGAACAAATTGGTCTGGTCCAGCGTCGAATTGGCGGAAGATTGAATCACGCCAAACACAACTCCCTGATCCTCCGCCGGCGCGAGTTCATGCTGCGAAAACATATAAAGTGGAATCATGAGCAGCGCCACGATCGCCCACAGCGTGAGCACGACCGGACGATAGCGCAGCGTTCCCGACAACAACCGGGTGTATAGACTGCGAACGTGCTCGAAGCCCCGGTTGACGACTCCCGCAAAACCCCGCTCAGTGTCGCCCGCGCGCAACAACTTCGAGCCCATCATCGGCGACAAAGTCAGCGCCACAATTCCCGACACCACGACCGCGCCGGCCAGCGTGAAGGCAAATTCCCGGAACAAGGCGCCGGTCAGGCCGCCCTGGATTCCGATCGGGGCGTAGACCGCGGCGAGAGTGATCGTCATGGCGATGATCGGTCCCACCAACTCGCGGGCAGCGTCTTTCGCCGCCTGAAATGGCGACTTGCCCATGTGAAGGTGGCGCTCTACGTTCTCCACCATGACAATGGCGTCATCAACCACCAGGCCCACCGAAAGCACAATCGCAAGCAGCGTGAGCAGGTTTATGGTGAATCCGGCCAGCAGCATCAGGAACACGGCCCCGATCAGCGAGATCGGAATCGCGACCACAGGGATCAACACGGAACGGAACGACCCCAGGAACAAAAAGATCACGACAACCACGATGAGCAGTGTTTCCACTAGCGTATGCAGCACTTCGTTGATCGCGTCCTGAATGTATTCCGTCGAGTCGTAAGGAACTCCGAGTTTCATGCCGGTAGGCAATTGCGCTTCAATCGCCGGCAGTTCTTTGCGAACGTTGCGAATGACGTCCAGGGAATTCGCCGTGGGGAGCACCCAGACGCCCATGAAGGTTGCGGTTTCGCCGTTGAAACGGACATCCTGGTCGTAGTTCTCGGCGCCCAGTTGCACGTCTGCGATCTCGCCGAGTCGAACCACCACTCCGTTCTGCTGTTTCACCACCATCTGGCGAAATTCGTCGGGCGTGCGCAGATCGGTGTTCGCCACCAGGTTCACCGACACCATGGAACCCTTTGTGGCACCGAGTGCCGAAAGGTAGTTGTTCTTGGCCAGAGCATCGTGCACATCCGATGGAGAGACGCCGCGCGCCGCCATCTCATCAGGCTTAAGCCAGATCCGCATGGCAAACGTGCGGTCGCCGAGGATGTCGGCCCGCTGCACACCGCTGATTGCGCTCAGCTTGGGCTGCACCACGCGAGTCAGGTAATCGGTGATCTGGTTCTGATCGAGGTCGGCGGAAGAAAATCCGAGATAAATCGCCGCAAACTGGGTGTCGGCAGTCTCCAGATCGATCACCGGAACCTGAGCGTCCGGTGGGAGGTCGTTGCGGACTTGCGCCACCTTGGCCTGGATCTGCGTCAGAGCTGCAGTGGTGTCATAGTTGATCTTCAGATGCACCAGGATCGTGCTCAGCCCCTGCGCGCTGGTCGACTCCATGTAATCGATTCCGTCCGCGCTGGCAATGACGCGCTCGATCGGCGTCGTGATGAAACCGCGAACCAGGTCGGCATTCGCGCCTACATAGACTGTCGTAACCTGCACCACCGCGATGTCGCTGCGCGGATATTGACGCACGCTCAACGACCGAATCGCCTGCAGGCCTGCGATCAGGATCACGAGGTTGACGACGATCGCCAGAACCGGACGCTTAACAAATAGATCCGTGAACTTCATGCATGCTCCTTCAACGGCAAGCCAGCTTCCATGATTGTGTTCGGTTGTTGGGTTTAGCTATCCGCAGGTTTAGGGTTGGTGCTGTTTTCCGGCTTCACAGTGTTGTTCACCTGAACCGGCGCACCATTGCGCAGGCGGAACACGCCCGAACTCACAATTTCGTCTCCGGGGTTGATGCCCGACGTGATTGCGACCTGATCGCCGCGGGAGCCTTCGATCTTGACGACCTGCTGGCGTACGCCGCGATAGGTGTTGCCCTTCGGATCCCTCATATCGGTAACGACATAAACCGAATCGCCGTACGGCGCATAGTTGATCGCCGAAGCCGGCAACGGAACAACCTCGCGAGGCTGCCCGAGCGGAAGTTCGACTTGCACGAACATTCCCGGACGTATTTTGTTTTCTTTATTGGTAACGGTAGCCTGCACTTGAATGTTTCGCGTCTGCTCGCTGATCACGGAATCAAGCGCTGTAATGCGGCCAGTAAACGCCATCCCGGGCAGGTCACCATTCGTCACGCGCAGAACATGGCCGGGTATGACCTTGGGCATATCCTGCTGCGGCACTCCGAAATTTACATAAATCGGACTGAGCGATTGCAAAGAAACGATCGCCTGTCCCGCCGCCAGGTACTGTCCCAGGCTGACTTGGCGAATTCCGAGCAGCCCTGAAAAGGGAGAGCGGATCGTCTTGCGAGCGATCGCCGCACGAATGTCTCCGACCTGCGCCTCGGTCGCCTTCTGCTGGGCGGTGGCATTGTCGTAGTCCGAGCGCGAGATCACACCCGCTTTCACGAGTTCCTGAGCGCGATCATAGTTGATCTTCGCCAAGTCGCGTTGCGCCTCGAGGTTGGCCAGCTGCGCCCGTTCCTGGCGCGTGTCGAGCTCGACCAAGATGTCGCCCTCGTGCACCCACTGGCCCGATTCAAAATGAATCTTGTCGATCGTCCCCGGCAGGTCGGCGCCGACGGTGACCCCTTGAATCGCGGCTGCCGTTCCGATCAATGACAGCGTCGAGGGCCAGGTTTCACGCTGCGCAACCACCGTCGTGACCGCAGTCGCCGGCATTTGGAAATTTGCGCCCTGGGCAATCGCCGCCTCAACCTGCCGGAATTTTACGAATCCAAGACCTCCCAACAGGGCGGCCACCACGACCAACATCAGGATCATTCGCTTTGCCATACACCTCTCCAAATCTGCAACAAAACAGTGGACGTTGTCTGGGTTACAGTCGAAAACAAATGCGCGATCGTTCACAAATAGATTTCGCCGAGGGCAAAAAGGATTCAGAGTTCTCGCGGCTGTCACCATGGATTAGAGACGGCGTTCGCGCCATTCCGGAAGCACAGAACTTCCAAAGACGGCGCGGGTCAGGTGGCGGTACTGGGAGCCGCACCTGGAGGCCAGATCACAGCTGAATCTCTTGTTGCAGTTCGAGACCACGCCACAGGTTGGCCCATATCGTGTCCGGGACCGGACACAGGTCGCCGCTTTCGGACAGCGCGCCCGTGAGCCGCGACCGAGGTCGGAACTTAACTCCATTCTTTTCAATGCCCGCTACCTCCTGAGTTGGCGGATAGAATGCTCCCTGAGCGCTTGGTGTAGAGAACTGCTGCCTCGAACCCGGCGGCATCGCCGCCTTCGAGTGAATTTGAAATCGAGGTTGTGCCGAAACATTTCGTTCGTTGATTGAGGTGGAAACATGCGAACCCTGATCAGGAATCTGCGCTACGGCCTGCGCGCATTGCGTAAGAATCCGAGTGTGACCGCAGCCGTGATCGCCACGCTGATGCTCGGGATCGGCGCAACCACGGCGATTTACACGGTCGTGTATGCGGTGTTGCTCGCACCTTTGCCCTACCCCCACCCCGAGCAATTGGTGATGCTTTGGTCCAAGGACAATGGGGACCGAAACGAAATGTCGGCGGGTGATTTTCTCGACTGCAAGGAGCAGAGTAAGTCTTTCCAACAACTGCTTGCCTTTACCGAGGGCAGTTTTAACCTCGCGACGCAGGATCAGCCTGAACAGTACGACGGCATGCGCTCGATGCCCGGTTGGTTCAGTATGCAGGGCATCCCTTTTCTATTAGGCCACGACTTCCTTCCCGAGGAAGGAGTACTCGGCAGAGATCACGCCGTCATTCTGACTTACAGAGTGTGGAAACAGCTGGGCGCGAATCGCAACATCGTCGGGCACCCACTGCGTATCGATGGCGAACCTTATACCGTTGCGGGAGTCCTCTCGCCGGGCCTGGGGGACCGGTTCAACTTTGATCTGGCGGTTCCATTAGCCTTCCGGCCGGAGCAGATCAATCACGACTACCATTGGCTGTTGGCTATGGGACGGCTCAAGCCCGGGGTGACTCTGCAACAGGCGCAGGCCGATATGGATGCGGTCACGGCTCATATTGCGGCCGTCAATCCGTTCTTCGACAAGGGCTGGGGCGCTTCGGTCGAACCGCTGAAGAACGACTTCCTTCCTCCTGGACGGATTCGCAACTTGTGGCTGCTGCTGGGCGCGGTCGGCTTCCTGCTGCTCATCACCTGCCTCAACATCGCGAACCTGTTGCTGGCGAAGGGCGCGACCCGGCAGAGGGAAATCGCGATCCGCAGTTCGGTGGGAGCCACGCGTGGACAAATCTTCGGCCAGTTCATTACCGAGAGCCTGGTTCTTGCTCTTCTCGGTGGCGGACTCGGTGTGGGACTCGGCGCGGAGCTTTTGCGCGCAATTCTGAGCATCGTGCCGTACGGGATATTGCCTTCCGAGGCAAATTTTCAGCTGGATAATCATATCCTCATCGTGTCTCTTGCGGCCACGACGCTTGCCGGACTTTTTTTTGGCTGTGCGCCGGCCTGGTACGCTTCGCGAGTCGACCCGGGAGAGTCTCTGAAAAACGGCGGACGCTCGGGTACCGGCGCGGGTAGCCACAAGTTGCGGCAAGGTCTCATTGTTGGTGAATTCGGGCTGGCGTTGTCATTGCTGGCGGGAGCGGGACTGGCCATTCACAGCTTTTGGAATCTGACACGCGTCGATCTGGGAGTGCGGACCGATCATGCACTGACCTTCAGGCTGGAGCAGCCTCAGGGACGGTTCGGGAGCCCTGAACAGATGAGTGTCTACAATCAGCAGGTGTTGAGTGCAATTCGTGCCGTTCCGGGAGTCGCAGACGCAGCAACTCTCACCGGCATGCCGCTGCGGGGAACGAGCAACGGCATGTCGTTCACCCTGGTTGGTGGTCCGACTTACAACGATCTGTCGCAGGAGCCGAACACTAACTTCCAGTCAGTTTCGCCGGGCTACTTCGCAACCTTGGGCATACGGGTGATCCAAGGTCGGTCGTTTGATGACCGGGACACCGCCTCGAGCGTCCGAGTCGCGGTAGTGAATCAGGAATTTGTGCGCCGTTATTTGAAAGGCCTCGATCCTCTGCGGCAGCGCGTGTCGCTTGCGCAGATCATTCCTGGGGCGGACGCGCACGGAGCGCCCGTTGAGTGGCAGATCGTTGGCGTCTTCCATAACGTCAGATATGGGGGCTTCCGCGAGACTCATCCCGAAGTGGACGTGCCTTTCGCGCAGTCGCTGTCTCCGAATGTCACAATCAGCGTACGCACTGCCCAGGATACCGCGGCCATGACGAAAACGATTGCCGCGGCCGTCCATTCGGTGGACCCGCAGGTCGCGCTGTCGGAAATCCGCACCCTGGATCAGTTGAGAGTTGAGTCGCTGGCCGAAGATCGATACACGATGATTTTGTTCGCCGCCTTCGCGGGAGTCGCGTTGCTGCTGGCAGCGGTCGGCATCTATGGGTTGATGGCCTATTCGGTTTCGCAGCGAACGCAGGAGATCGGCTTGCGCCTCGCACTGGGATCGAGCAGGCAGCGTGTAATCTGGCTCATTCTGAGCGAGGCTTCGCTGCTTGCCACAGTCGGGCTGGCGCTAGGGCTTGTCGGCTCCCTGCTGGTGGGCCAGACCATGCGCAGCACTTTGTACGGCGTCGGGACGATGGATTTCTGGGTCATCATCGCCGTTGGCGCCGTCCTATTCCTGACTGCCCTCTTCGCTTCGTACCTGCCGGCGCAGAGGGCAGCGTCGATCGATCCCATGCACGCACTGCACACCGATTAGCCGGCAGGCTGCCCTATAGCCGCAGCGGCGGCTTACGGCGATCAAACCCAGAAAACTATGCGACCGCCGTGGCTGCTTTGCGGAACGTGAGCGACAGCATCACGCGCGAAATACCACTGATGATCATGCTCACGCCCACCAGCGTGCCGATCGCCCAGGCGGAACTCGACGGCCAGTGGATATAGATCAGCAGACCCAACAAAAGCGTAATCACTCCGTCGATCAGCACCCAGCTCGCTCCTCCCGCAGGGCGCATCTTGAAGAACAGAATGATGTCGAGAACGCCCTCGATCAGGAACAGCACCGCCAAGATCAACGTAAGCGATGCCACTCCCAACACGGGATGCGTGATCACATAAATACCGAAGCAGAGATACGCGAGTCCGACCAGAAGCTTCCAGATCATGCTGCCCGCCCCATGGGCGCGAAACGCGAGCATCAGGTGAACAATACCTGCCAGAACAATCAGCCAGGCAATGAGGCCGTTGACCGCGACGGCGGCAAGAAATGGCGCACCAACCGCGACCATCCCGAAAATGATGAGCAAAACTCCCCACACAATAGACAACGTCGAAGCTTGACGAACTACATCGACCGGAGTGTTCTGTGCCATGGAGCCTCCTCCATAATTTAGAGGACTAATCCTATCTCAAGAAGCCAATGTAGGAAAATAGATCATGAATTCTGTGCGGATAGACAAGTGGCTCTGGGCAGCGAGATTCTTCAAGACACGATCATTAGCAGCGCGCGCCTGCGAACTCGGCAGGATTCACTCCAATGGCCAGCCCGCGAAGGCTGCCCGCGAGGTCCGGATCGCAGATATGCTGAGAGTGACCAACGATGGCGGCGACTTCCAGGTGGAAGTCCTGCTTCTGAGCGAGGTGCGCGGGCCTGCTCCGGTTGCGCAGACCCTTTACCGCGAGACAGAAGAGAGCCGCGAACTCCGTCAAAAAGTGGCCGCCGAGCGCAGGGCGATGAAGCAGTTCGAGCAGTTGCCCGCCGGCAGACCATCCAAACGCGATCGGCGGAGAATTATCCAGTTCCGGGGCAGATCTTGAACGACGGCCCGAATCGTTCGGAATGTGAAAGAACGAAACCTCCGAGTTGCCCACGATCAATTGTGAATTAGAATACATCCATTGGGCGCGGGTCGCATTCTTACCCGGGAGGAGGAAAACGGACAACGGAGCTTGGCGTAGTGCTCGCTAGGTTTGAGCATCCATGCGAGATCTGCTTCGCTGCAGCGAGTGCGCTTTGATCTCACTTCCTATGCGCTCCACGTACTTTCGGATGTTCGCCCCGGCCGCGATGATTTTCCTGCTGCTGGTTGGGGTATGCGGTGGACAAAACACGACTCTTGTTAGTCTCGACCAGGCCATCGATCTGGCGGTGGCGCACAACCACGCGATAAAAGCGGCCCGGACTCTGATTTTGCAGAATCAGGCCCAGGAGATTACCGCGAACCTGCGCCCCAATCCGACTCTCGGCGCCGACACTCAGTTCGTTCCATTTTTCAGTCCGCAGGATTTTTCCGGCGACAATCTAAACAATGTCCAGCAGTTTGACGTCGGGCTGAGCTACCTTTTCGAGCGTGGACACAAGCGGCAGCGCCGACTGCAGGCGGCTCGCGATCAGACAGCCGTCACCCGCGCCCAGGTCACCGACGCGGTGCGATCTCTGATTTTCAACGTGGGCCAGCAGTTCGTCAGCGTCCTGCTCGCGGAATCCACTCTTGAGTTCGCCATGCAGGATCTAAAAAGCTTCCAGCAGACGGTTGACATCGGCGAAGCACAACTCAAGGCAGGCTCGCTCAGTGAAGGCGACTATCTCAAGATCAAGCTGCAGCTTCTGCAGTTTCAGACCGACGTCTCTGCTGCGCGTCTCGCGAAGGTGCAGGCTCTGGTCGGTCTGCGAGAGTTCCTCGGATACGACGCCGTCCCGGCTAATTTTGATGTGATTGGCGACCTAGCGTATCAGTCGCTCACTGCCAATGAGGAAGAGTTGCAGGCAACGGCCATGCGCGAGCGGCCCGATTTTCGCGCGGCGGAATTGGGGATCACGGCGGCACAGAGCCAGATCCTGCTGGCCAAGGCGAACGCCAAGGTCGATGTGAATGGCACCTACGACTTCACGCACGTTTCCGGTGAGAACACGGCTTCGCTCTTCGCCAATTTTGCCTTGCCCATCTTCGATCGCAATCAAGGCGAGATCGCCCGCACGAAATATGCGCTCACGCAGGCGCAGGAGCAGCGACAGGCGGCCAGCGACGCGGTTCTTTCCGACGTTTCCAACGCCTATGAGGCAGTGAAGAGCAACGACGAAGTGGTGCAACTCTACACATCCGGATATCTTAAACAGGCAGAGGATTCGCGCGACATCAGCGAGTATGCCTATAAGCGAGGCGCCGCCAGCCTGCTGGATTTTCTCGATGCCGAGCGAACGTACCGGGCAACACAGCTGGCGTATCGCCAGGCGTTAGCCTCGTACATGACCGCACTGGAACAGTTGAAAGAAGCTGTCGGGACGAGGAACCTTCCATGAGAACGCGCCTGCAGAGTTGGGCGGGTCTTGTTTCGGTCGCCGGCTTGTCGACGATCACGTTGACGGCCGCCGGCTGCGCGGGACCCGCAGAGCAAGCCAGCAAGATGACCTCATTCTCGGCGACGGAAAGTCCCAGGAGCAAAGCCGAGCTTTTCTCTCTGCCCGCCGACCAGATGTCTCACATCCGAGTGGTGACGGTGGAGCAGGGGCCACTGGCGCGCACGCTTCGACTGACCGGTGCCGTCGAATACGACGATTTCAAGACGACGCCAGTGATTACGCAGGTCGGCGGCCCTGTCAGCCGCGTTTTGGTCGTGCAGGGCGAGCATGTGCGCGTCGGGCAGACGCTGCTTTACATTGCCAGTCCAGACTACTCGCTGCTGCGCGCGTCTTATCTCAAGGCGCGCGACGCTTTCCAGCTCGCTGATAAATTCTACGTTCGCGCACAAGACCTCTACACGCACCACGCCATTGCCGAGGCTGATCTTGAGCAGGCGAAATCGAACCGCACGCAGGCGGAGGCCGACTTCGAATCCAGCGCCGACGCCATCCGCGTCCTCGGTATTGCGGACCCGGAAACCATCGTCACTAAGCCGCCCTCGCCAGAAATTCCGTTGTACTCCCCGGTAGCGGGAGAGGTAGTGGACCGCGAGTGTTCGCCGGGACAATTGCTGGCGGCCGGGGCCACGCAGTGTTTCACCTTGTCGGATATGAGTTCGGTGTGGATTCTAGTCAATATCTACCAGAACGACGTGGCCTATGTGCACGTCGGCGACCCGGTGGTCATTCAGAACGAATCCTATCCGGAGATCGTGCGTGGCAAGATTGAATACATTTCTCCTGCGCTCGACCCCAACACCCGCACGCTGCAGGCGCGCATCGAAGCGCCGAATCCCGGCGAGCGCCTGAAGAAGGAAATGTACGTGACGGCAGAAGTGCAGGCTGGCGTGATTCCGAACGCGTTGTTCATTCCCAACACTTCCGTATTGCGTGACGAGCAGAACATGCCCTATGTCTATCTGCAGACTGGACCAACTGAATTCTCCAGGCGCGACGTAACACTCGGTGAAACGCAAGCCGGAAGGACGCAAATTCTGACCGGCCTGGCGGCTAGCGACCGAGTGATCGGCGACGGCAGCCTTTTCGTGCAATTCCAGAATTCGCTCCAGCATTGAGGAACGAGACCAAGGTTTGATTCATCACATCGTTCAATTCGCACTGCGCCAGCGGTTCCTGATCCTGATGCTGGCGGTGCTCGTGCTGGTGGCCGGTGCGCTTTCCTTTCAGCAGATGCCGGTGGATGCCTACCCGGACCTTTCCCCTCCGCTGGTCGAGGTGATCACGCAATGGCCCGGACACGCTGCCGAAGAGGTCGAGCGGCTGGTCACGTTGCCGATCGAGCTGCAGATGAACGGCGTGCCGCATATGGTCTACATGCGGTCGATCTCGCTTTATGGGTTGTCGGACGTCATCATGACGTTCCAGGACAACACGGACGACTATTTTGCCCGACAGGTTGTCTTTGAGCGGCTGTCGGATGCCACCCTGCCTCCGGGCGTAACGGGCAGTCTGGCACCACTGTCGAGCCCGTCGAATCTTGTCTATCGTTACGTGATCGAGAGTCCCGACCGTACGCCGCAGGAACTCAAGACCTATGAAGACTGGGTGATTGAGCGCGCGTACAAATCCGTGCCCGGAGTGGCCGACGACTCCGGTTTCGGCGGCACGGTGATGCAATACCAGGTGCTGCTCGATCCCGCCAAGATTTACAGCTACCACATTCCCCTCCCGCAGGTAATCAATGCCCTCGCCGCCAACAACTCGAACACCGGCGGAGGATTCTATTCGCAGGGTTCGCAATTTTTCTACGTGCGCGGGCTCGGACTGGTGAACAAGACCGAAGACATCGGCGACATCGTTGTCGGAAACAACAACGGAGTTCCGGTGCGCATCCGCGACATCGGCGAAGTCACCATCGGCCACGCTCCGCGGTTGGGAGAATTCGGTTTCCAGAATGACGACGACCGGGTCGAGGGCGTCATCCTCATGCTCACCGGCGAGCAGACGCAGAACGTTCTCAAACGAGTGGAAGAGAAGACCAAGGAGATCAACCGCGACCTCTTGCCGCCCGACATAAAAGTCCGGCCCTACTATGACCGGAGCGACCTGGTGCGGCTGACCATCGACACGGTCGAGCACAACCTGCTGCTCGGCATGGGACTGGTCTTGATCGTCTTGATCTTTTTTCTGGTGAGCGTACGGGCGGCGATCATCGTTGCTCTGACCATACCGCTGAGCCTGCTGTTTTCTTTCATCTTCCTGCACGCGCGCGGAATTCCCGCGAACCTGCTCTCCATCGGCGCTATCGATTTTGGAATCATCATCGACGGCACGGTCGTGATGATGGAGAACATTTATCGTGAGCTGTCGGTGCGTTACGGTCAGGAGTACAAACTTCACGAAGTCATCATCGCCGCGGCGCACGACGTGGACCGGCCCATTTTTTATTCCATTGCCGTCATCCTCGCCGGCTACATTCCCATCTACGCGCTCAGCGGCCCATCGGGCAAGCTCTTTCACCCCATGGCGGAGACGATGTCGTGGGCGCTGCTGGGCTCGCTGATCTTCACCCTCACGTTGGTTCCCGTGCTCGCCTCTTACTGGTTCACGCACGGAGTCAAGGAAAAGGTGAACCGCGCCTATGACTGGCTGCGGGACGAATATCTTTCTGAGCTTCGCTGGTGTCTGGATCGTCCGGTTCTTACGATGGTTGTGGCCACCGCGATTTTTGGCGCATCGCTGCTGCTGATTCCTTTCATCGGCGGAGAATTCATGCCTCACCTCGACGAAGGCGCCATGTGGGTTCGCGCCACCATGCCCTACACCATCTCTTTTGAGGAAGCTGCGAAGTTCGCGCCGCAGATTCGCAAAATCCTGATGGCCTATCCCATGGTCACTGAGGTCGGCTCGGAGTTGGCGCGCCCCGACGACGGTACCGACCCGACCGGTTTCTTTAACTGCGAATTCTATGTCGGCCTGAAGCCGTATAAAGATGCGGCATGGAAGCGTGGTTCGATTCACAACAAGGCCGAGTTGACCAAGGACATTCAAGAGAAAGTTGAATCGTATCCGGGAGTAATTTTCAATTTCACACAGCCAGCCGAAGACGCCGTGGATGAGGCGCTTACTGGGCTGAAAAGCGCGTTGGCCGTGAAAATCTTCGGCCCCGACCTGCAGGTACTGGAAAATAAAGCGGTAGAAATCAAGCGCGTCTTACAGAGTGTGCCCGGCTTCACCGAGCTTACGGTCGTGCGCGAACTCGGACAGCCCAGCGTTCAGATCGATGTGAACCGCGACAAAATCGCGCGCTACGGCATCAACGTGTCCGACGTCGAGGGCGTGATTCAGGCTGCAGTGGGTGGTCAGGCAGCCACGCAAGTCATCCAGGGCGAGCAACTGTTTGACCTGGTTGTGCGGATGAAGCCGCAGTATCGCTCGAGCGAACACGCGATCGGCAACCTGCTGGTGCCGACGCCTTCAGGGCAACAGATTCCGATTTCTGAACTGGCTACGATTCATCAAGGCAATGGGGCGTCGTTTATCTATCGCGAAAACAATTCTCGTTACATTGGGGTGCAGTTCAGCATCGAGGGACGCGACCTGGCCCGCGCCGTGGACGAAGCGCAGAGGGCTGTCGCCGCGTCGGTCAAACTTCCGCAGGGATACCGCCTGGACTGGGGCGGCGAATATAGTGAATACGTTGCCGCACGAGAACAGTTCGCCGTGATTGGTCCGCTCGCGGTGCTGTTGATTTTTGTCATTCTGTTCGCGCTCTACGGCAATTTCAAGTTCCCGGTCACGGTCGTCATCGGCGTGGTCATGACCGAGCCGGTCGGCGCGCTGCTGGCGCTCAAACTCACGCACACGACTTTCAGCGTCTCGTCGGTTCTCGGCCTGCTCGTGCTGTTGGGCGTCTCGGCAGAGACGGCGATCATCGACGTTTCCTACATCAACAAACTCCGCCTCGAAGGACAAGGTATCCGCCAGGCTACGCTGGAAGGCTCGCTGATCCGCCTGCGGCCCATCATGATGACGGCGCTGGTCGCCTGCCTCGGCCTTCTGCCGGCGGCGCTTTCCACCGGAGTCGGTTCGGACTCACAGAAGCCATTCGCCATCGTCATTGTGGCGGGGCTCATTTCGCGGCTCTTCCTGGGCCGCATCGTGAGTCCGGTGCTCTATCAGATGGTGGCTCGCGATGGCGATGTGCTGCAGGTCTAACAAGAATCCGTGCCGCACAAGATCAGTGCACCGATGTTCAATGGGATTCACGAGCCGGTGTAGAGCTGAAAAGGCGCCCAGTAAAAAGGATTGTGATACGCGCTGCCATGGAGTAATGAGAGCTTGGCCGCACGCAAGGCCACATCGGGACTGACTCCTTTACCCAGTTCGTCATAGAAGCGATCCATGAGTTGTGCTGTGGACGCGTCGGTTACCTCCCACAAGCTGGCGATCACGTTGTGCGCTCCCGCTCGCAGAAACGCCCAGGCAAGTCCCACGAGGCCCTCCCCGGAATAGGCCCGTTCGCCAGCGCCGTAACAAGCGGAAACAGTCACCAGGTCGGCATGCAGGCGATGTTGAACAATATCTCGCGCATAGAGCTTGAACGTGTCGCTCTCGCCCGAATCTCTTGAAAGCACAATCGCGGAGTCGAGTGGACTCAACCGGCTGGCCGTACCGTGAGCGACGAAATGAATGTGCGAAAACTTTTCCGGATCGCTGCCGAGGTATGCGGCAGGCGTCGCCCGGTCACGCTGGTAGACCTGTTCCTCCTTTGCGGGAAAGTGTTTGGCGACGTCTTCCATCTGCTCGCCAGCCCGCGGCAGTTCGGGATATTCCTTGCTCGGAGCCACGCTATCGCCGATGAGAAGCAATCTGCGAAGGCGCTTATTCTGATTATTCCTGCGGACGAACGACGCCGCGAGCACGCGCAGCGAACTGGCATTGGCAACGTCGGCATCTTCAATCCAGAAGTGAGGCTTCGGGTCAGGCACGACGAGCGTTTCAAAATTCAAATTGTTCAAGCTTCCGTCAGGGATAATAAAGACCTTTTCGCCGCCCGCCAGCAGCGCCTTCGCCGGCGCCACGAGCGCACGGTAGAGGTTGCGGCCCTCTTCGCTCGATTCGAGAACGTCTTGCGGACCGTTGAGGGATTGGCGATATCGCCGCACCAACGCGTCGATGTCTGCACTCGGAGGCAGGGAGAAAAGATTCGTCTTTTGCGGTGTGATCGCCCACAGATACGACTGCTTCTCGCCAAGCCAGTAGAAAAGAAGCACGCCCTTAGCGCGGCGGGCAATCTCTGTGGGATTCAAGGCCGGAGGAGCAGCACGGTCGCCGTTCGACGCTCCTTTCGATAGCAGGCCCAGCCCCTCGGATAGAGTGCGCGCCCGGCTGTAGTCGGCCCAGCGCAGCGCCTCGTCGGCTTTTCCCCGCGTGATCAGAAAATGAACGTAGTCGTCGTAGATGCTCGCAGCGTTGGTCAAGAACGAAAGCTGGAAGTCCTCATGCCGCACGGTATTTCGTGCTGCTTCAAATGTAGCCAGCGCTGCGCGATACTCGGTGTCAGCGGCGTCTGGTTGCTTCGTATCTTCATCGAGCCCGGCCAGCGAGTGTTCCGCCTCCCACTTCAAAAAGACAGGACAGACAGGATCGCCCTCCACCGCCTCGAAGATCTCTCTCGCTTTGGCCGAATCACCGCTCCGCGCTGCGACTTGTCCCTCGACCAACATCGGATACAGCTCATTCAAGTGGTCGCCGCTTTGGCGGGCAATGGCCAGAGCTTGCTCAGCGTAATAAGTCGCCTTGTCGTCGCCGGTTTGTACCGCGAGACGCGCCAGCGCCCGCTCTACATTGTAGATCTCTTCTTTGCTGTTTAGACCCTGCTCAATTTCCAGGGCACGGCGAAACGAGGCATCCGCGAGGTCGAACTTATTGGCGCTCATGTAGACGTAGCCGGCGTCAGTCAACCACGCCCCTTGATCGAGCGGATCGTTGACTTCGCTACGCTTCTCGGCTTCGAGGAATAACTCGAGCGCCCTATCCGAGTCGCCGAGTCTGTAGTCGGCCCATCCGATGTTGCCGAGCGCAATTTGCTCGACAACCTTAGCATCGACCACTTTTGCCGCTTGGGAAGCCGCTTCGGACCGGTCGATGGCTTCGTCGAAGTGCGCGGCTGCAAGCGATTCGTCTCCGAGGTTGAGCAGGGATGTTGCCTCCAGGAATGTGTCGCCACGTGAGCGGGCAAACAAGAAGCTCTGTTGATACAGTTGCTCCGCCGATGCGGAATCGGTCCGCTGGCTGGCAAGAAGGGCGCGGGCCTGAAGAACATCGCCGCAACTTGGGGCCGCATAACTGTCGCAAAGCTGCTGGGCCTCGTCGAGAGAACGTTGCCCTTCCGCGAAGTTTCGCTCGTAAACGTTGGCTACGCCAATTTGCGTTAAGACCGGGATGGCCAAATACGGCTGGCTGGGAAGAGGCTCAGACTTAAGGAGTTTCAGGACGTCTTCAGGTGGGTCTGTCGATAGCGCCGCCTTCGCTTCGAGAATCCTAAATCTCCAGGCCCATTCCGGCTTCGAAATCCGAAACCGAGCGTAGGCTCGACCGGCTTCCTGCCGGCTCTGCTTCAGGTCGCCGTGCTGGTAGGCCTGGTTGGCACGATCGAAAATCACCTGCGGGGAGCCTCCGAAACTGGAACACGAGAAGGCTCCCGCGGCGGCAAGTAAGCACAGCGCTATTCTTATGGGTAGTGGCGCCCATTGGTGGCTGATGTTCCCGCGGCCACGTTTCCGTCCCCGACGCAGCCAAGCTTCATCTTGATTGCCGTCAGTTCGAAGTAGACGCAGGGCCTCTGGTGGGGTTCGTACTGTTTCTCGCCCACTTCGATTTCGCCCAGGGCTACGCTGCCAAATTCCGGAATTACCAGAATGTGCCCGAACGTCTGCACTCCGGGGATCGGGATCTCGCCGATGCTCTGGACCAGGGAACATGTGATGGGCGGGTGGCTGTCTTGGTCGCCCGCTTCGCTCGTACGGATGAGCTGGTTGAGGTACACAAGCTTCTCATCGTACTGACTCTGCAACTCTTTGGGAAGACCGTTGGACCGGGCAATCTTTTCCGTTTGTTCTTTGACTCCGTTGAGGAAGTTGAGATCCTGCAGATACGATCGATCGCCTCCAGGACGGCCTCCGCAGATGCCGAGATCAAGGGTGAGCGTGACCGGGAATCCGCCGACGCGAAAGTTCTGGAACTGCGTTCCCAGGAAAGTCACCGACGGCACATGGCCATTCTCATAGGGGTGGTCGGTCGAAACCTGCGACACCACTCGATCGGCCGCGATGATTTCGAAAACGTTCAGGCCTTCGAGGATCGAGGTGGAGAGAGTCACCCATCCATTATTTTTCAGGCTGCGCGCGCCCGACACGCGGGTCTCGCCTCTAGTGAATGAAATCAGCCCTTCAATGCTGACGTCTTGCGCATAGCGGGTCAGGTGACCGCCCCTGCGATCATTTAAGGCGAGCGGCGCCTGCGGCTCGATCTTCTGATCGATCGGACGCTGCAAGTGCCCACTGAGCACATGGGCTTCGGCGTGATAGTCATGCGAAGGTTTCACGGTGCCGACTGCTTCCGGAGTTTCCGTCATAGTGGCCATAGTGTACCTCTGCTCCGTCGCTGGTCATCTCTGAATTTGTAATTCAAAGGACGTTTTTCCGAGGTCTTTGCTTTCCCCACCGGTTGTAATGCCCCAAACTGCCATCGTGTAGATACCGGCTTCCCAATGTGCGCCCGGGACTTGAACGGGCCACTGATCCTGGCCTGCAAGGGCTGGGATCGTGAGCGTCCACTCCAATTTTCCACTCGGGCTATACAAATCCGCGGTATAGCGCGCATAAGAACCATCTGGCGGGATGCGTAAAAAAAGAAGAAAGCCTTTCCCGTCGCGCACAGGGATGGCTGGCGAATTCGCGCCCCACGTCCCGACCGTCACGGAAGCCCAGGGCAAAACCTGTGGCTCTGTGAGCCGTCGTTCCACGCTCGGATAGGTGACGAGATTCTGGTATCCGACAACCGCCAGCAGAAGCGCCAGCGCGGGCGCGGCAAAGGTTGGGCGCAGCCAGGCGAACCACCCGCGCAGAACAGGGTCGGGACCGGGAGTTACACGGGCTGGCACGGGCGCGGCGTTTTCCGCCAGAATAACCTTGCTCTCGGCCACAAACTGGGAACCCGCACGAATATCCTGGGCGCACTCCGAACAGTCAAAGAAATGCTCCTCGAACTCGTCGCGAACTTTGGCGTCGAGCTCGTCGAGCAGGTATCTCTCCGTCATTTTCTCTCGAACCACCGCTGTGTGGTCCATGGTTTAACTCCCCTTCATACAAAGTAAGCGCCTGGCCGCATCGCACCGTGATTAGGCTGGAGCAAAATCTGGAGGATTCTCCCCCATATGCTTCAGGTACGATGCCTTGAATGCCTGCTTGGCGCGGTGTAACAGCACGCGCAAATACTCTCGATCAACGCCAAAGTCACGGCAGACCTGATCTTTGTCCCGTTCCTCGAGGAAAACTTCGCGCAACAGCCGGCGGTCGCGTTCGGAAAGCTTATCCAAAATCTCGCGGACTTTCTTTTCTCGTTCTCTCGCGGTAAGCGCTCCCAGCAGGTCGACGGCGGGCGCGGGAAAGTCTTTCTCTTCTTCGTCGTCCAGAGAAGTGCTTCGCGCCGTCGATCGGTAGTGCTCGAGTAGGACGTTATTACAAATCGAGTTTACATATGCCCCCAGGCGCTCAGGTTGCTGAATCTTGCCATCCCGCAACGCGATGAAAAATCGGGCAAAGGTCTCCTGGCGAACATCTTCAACCGCCTCTGGCGACTTCAAGCGAGAGCCCAGCTTGATCTTGATCAGGGCGCTGAAATAGCCCGAGAAATTCTCTTGTGTGCGGAAGTCCCCGGCCCGCAAGCGGTCAAGGTAGGACTCGTCAAAGGACTGGAATTGCAAGCACTTACCCCGCACACTCTGAAATGTCACAAAGTGTAGCACTGGAGGTGACCCACCGTTGCCGTTTTCCAGGTCTGGCGCAGGCAAGGCGGGACGTTTCAGAATGGAGAGACTACTCCGACGGCAAACGGTGGGCGGGTTGGGTCGAGTGCTATGTGCTGCCAAGAAGAAACTCCGGTGAACTCGGATCGAACATCTGAGCGCCTGCACCGTCATGGGGAAAGTCCGAATTCAGAAGCGCCGGAGCCGCTTCCCCCCGGCCGGCTCCGGCACCTACGAGAACCAACCCAGTGGTTTCTGGGCCGGATTCCTGAACTGTGGCTCATCGCTTTAACAGCGCGATGTCCTCCACGTATTGAGATAGTGCAGAAGACACGATTATCGTTTCATGAAATTATTCGAGTCGGAAACGGTGGCCCGGCCTAGCCAAAGGTTAGAAGGCTGTAGCGCGGCTCCAATGCTCAGGACGGCTCCGCCGCGTGGATGTCGAGGTAGTAGCTCTTCGAATTCGGGTCAAAGAGCAGGCGCCAGTAGAGACTGCGATGCGTGGCCATCAGGGTCTGCAACAGGAGATCGCGCGCTCGCACATTGTTGCCGCCCACCGTCACACTCGCGTGATCCAGGAAACCCGTTGGCGCCACTCCAATGTTGACCGGGCTCTGGCTGACTGCCCCCGCTTCCTGGCAAATCAGGGCTATCGTGTCTGTAATCGTTCTTTCTTTCGCCGGGACAGTTATGGGGGAATCCAAGAGCGGAAGCCGCTGCAAAATCTTCCCCTTTTCATCGTAAGCCGCAGTGCCCACGACCGCGTAGCCACCCTGAGCTGTTTTTCGCAACTCAAACCGCCCCGGATTCTTGCTTTGGTTGTAAGAGTCCACCAGCAGGCGCAGTGTGTTCTCTACCAGCGGCGCACCGGCGGGAAACTCTACGCTGAAGCTCCCTCCGCTGGGAAGCAATGAGCGAGAAGGTGTGTGCGCTTCGATCAGGTCGAGTTTTGAAACGTATTGCGGATCTTCATAATCGACCGCCCATCCGTATTTCTGTTGCAATGCGTCCAGGATCTGCGGCAGTGGACGTGGGCTGTTTGCGGTAACCCGGATGGAGCTCGCGGACTGCGAAAACATGGCCCGTGTCAAATATGTTCCCGTTCTTGTGTCTGATTTCGTTTGCGAGAACCCGAGCGAGAACAGGAATGCAGCAAGAAACATCGCGCGCGGAATCCGCATGGGCAGTTTTATTTTTCGACAAAATGAATGCAGCAACGTCACGACAGAATGTTGACTCACCTCATTGCGAAGTTCAAGCGATTGCTTCTAAACCATGTGACTAGTTCCTTTGGAGCTTTGCGCGCACGCATGCCACGCGATATAAAAAGCAGCGCCGTACCGCGGCAGTGAGGCTTCGATGGACACTCAGACATTAGGGGGCCAAGCGGAAGACCTTTGGATTGAGAAATACAGGGCTGCGATTGCCGCAGCACCAGAGGAAGAATCTCGCGGCATCAACCTTCGAACTTTTTTTGAGCGTGCTTGTCGCGTTGTAACTTCGTACTCCAGGAAGATTTTGAATCGAGTGAGTGGAATGAGGGTGTCACGACTTCGGACCGCAGTGCTCCGGAAGATGCGGGATCGGAAATCCGAGAGTCTATCGCGCAGACCTCCTGCGTCCGCAGGTGATGTTGCGCATAGCAGAGTCGTTTCATGAGGCACTTCGATTTCCGAAGAAGATTTGCGGTGCATCCCTTGAACTAGTACGAACGGGCTAATTCTTATGGGCTTGACTGGCTGAAATTAATCAAAAAGAACTACTTTGTCGTTGACTTCGGCGTATTTTGTGGCACAATCTCGCGGAACGATATTTCTCCCTCCCCTAAGGAACAGTGTGGAGCCTTTCCACCCCCAGGAAAGTCTTGGACCTGTTGTGAAGACGTTTTAATCAAGCGTGCGCTCTTTAGCGAGAGCATCAGAACGCTGAAGATCGGCGCCTCTCATTCGCTGCTCGAAGCTACCCGGGGACCCTCTCAAAAAAAAAGACCGACAGGCGGGTTCAATCCGCCTGCGGTTGCCGCTCGTGTGAGCGGCCGCAAAAAAGGGGAACCAAGTGCACACTGTTCAGAACCGACCGGGTCTGATCGTGGTCGATGCCACGTTAGGCTTAATCGCGTATAACCCGGAAGCGCTCCGTATCCTCACATTTCCTGACCACCCAGAAAGAATTCATCACCTCGATTCATGGCTCACCAACAAGATCCGTTCCGAGCTCGTGGGGCGGAATTCGCCGCCACATTTTGTGGATGAGTATCGCTCGGCAAAGCGAACCTATTTTTGCCGGTCCTTTCCTGTTGACGTTAAGGCCCACAATGGCAACGGACCGGGTCCTTTGGGAGGTCAAATCCTCATGCTCGAAAGACGGAGCAATGAGACGGTAAAAATCTGTGAGGTTGTCCAACGCTTCGGTCTGACCGCGCGGGAGCAGGAGACGGTGCAGTATTTGCTGGAGGGCCTTACCAGCAAGGAGATCGCCCAGCGCATGAACATCAGCCCGAACACAGTGAAGGCATTTATCCGGCTGGTGATGGTCAAAATGAGCGTATCGACGCGATCCGGAATCATCGGCAGGATTGTGGGGCCGCGGCCATGAATGCGGCTTCCGCCCGTCGGCTTAATGACATTAGGTTAGTACCTCGGGTTAGTACATCTGGGGACTTTTGCGACGCAGGCGCATGACGATAGAGTGCGTGACGCGCCACAGAACCTACGTCCCTCCCTCCCCTCTGGCCTGGCGGCGCAACTCTAAAGGAGGTAAATAATGCGTCGAATCACCATGCTTGTAGTGTGTACCTTGGCCCTCGCCGTTTCTGTCGGGTCTGCCTGGGCTCAATCTCCGCCCGCGGCGGATACGCTGAAGGTCGATTATTTCGCGAATGCAAACACTGCCGGTGCCCCAGATGCAACGCTGCGCATCTCCAACCCAGGGACGAATCCGAACGGAACCCTGTGTGCCAACATCTTCGTCTTTGATGTGCATCAGGAGATGAGCGAGTGCTGCAGTTGCTGGGTCACTCCCGATGGTCTTCGGACATTCTCGTTGAACGTAGACCTCACCAGCAACCCACTCACCGGCAAAACCC
This sequence comes from uncultured Acidobacteriaceae bacterium, assembly GCA_963739125.1. Taxonomy (GTDB): domain Bacteria; phylum Acidobacteriota; class Terriglobia; order Terriglobales; family Acidobacteriaceae; genus Sulfotelmatobacter. The sequence goes on from CAVTZD010000001.1 coordinate 1,770,174, forward strand.
TCAACGGGGGAGTCGTGAAAATTGTTTCGACGAATACGGTGGGCGGTGTATGCCCTCTGCCGACGTCGTTCTACAACCGCATCACCCCGGCCGTTCGTGCCTGGGCGACGCATATCCAGAAGAGCAACTTCACCGTCACTGAGGGGACGTCGCCAGACGCCAGCCTCAGCTGGGCCGAAGTCAGCCGTCTGGAGAGAGGTTGTGCTGCCATTTCAACCGACGGTAGCGGCAGCGGCATCTGCGGTTGCGGCACCGGGGACTAATCAGTCAGCAACGATGGTTTCGTCCGGTGGGGCCGCGGCTGGCCTCACCTTAACTCTAGGCTCGTCAGACAATGAATCCGTTCGTTGTCTGACGAGTTCTGTCAACTCACTGTCGTCATGAAAAATCTTGAGACGGGGGATCTCATGTCAGTTTCGCAAACGCTGTCGAGGGTCGCACTTGTTGCCGCATTTTTACTGGCGGGTGCCGGAAGCACGCTTGCCCAGAGTGATTCAACGGTCGTAGCGGAGGTTGGCGGAGTCAAAGTTACGTTGGGAGATCTGAACCAAGAGGAATCGCCAAAGCTCTTGTCCGCTCGGTATACGTACTACCAAGCACAAAGCAAGGCGTTGGACGATCTGGTCGATCAGAAATTGCTCGAACTGAAGGCCAAGAGCGAGAACCTCACGGTCGATCAGTTGATTGATCGCGACATCAAGTCGCAAGTGAAAGATCCCACGGAAGACCAGATGAAGGTCTATTACGAGGGATTAGAGACGGATCAGACCTATGAAGCCGTGCGCGACAAGATTCTGGAAAAGATCCGGCAACTGCGCACCGAAAAAGCACGCACGGCATACATCAAGGCCCTGCGTGCGCAAACCAGTGTCCATGTGATGCTTGAGTCACCAGAGGCGAACGTTGATGTCGCAGACGCGCCCAAGCTCGGACCCGGCAGCGCCCAGGTGACGCTGGTGGAGTTCGCCGACTATGAGTGCCCGTACTGCCAGAGAGTTGCTCCGGACGTAAAAAAGCTGAGACAAGACTTTGGGGACAAGATTGCTTTCACGTACAAGGACTTTCCCCTGCCCATGCACTCGCGCGCAGAAAAGGCCGCAGAGGCCGCTCGATGCGCGAGCAAGCAGAGCAAGTACTGGGAGTTTCACGACGAGTTGTTTCACAGCAAAGAACTGGACGTCGACCAGCTCAAGGCCCAGGCACGGGCACTGAAGCTGGATCCGCTGCAGTTCGATAAGTGTCTGGATTCGGGCGAAGAAGCTACTGCGGTCGAACGAGATCGCAAGGAAGGCGAGCGCCTCGGCATCAGTGGCACGCCTAGCTTCTTTATCAATGGCCACTATTTGAGCGGCGCATTAGACTACGCAGCTTTGCGAAAGGTTGTTGAACAGCAACTGGCCGGCCCTGAACAGGTCGCCAGCGGCGGCGGCAAATAAAGCTGACTGCGACCCTCCCCCATGCGGTCTGCACCGGAGGCTCAACGTATCGAGTCTCCGGCTTTTTCTTTCAGAGCCCTAACGCCTTCTGGTTCTTGCAGGCTAGTACGTCATGTTTAGTTCAAATGGGTAGTTGCATTGATGAATAACGGCACGGTATTGTACGCGCGCTCTTACGCTGCAAGTTTTCCCCCGCCGCGGCTCTGAGAGCCAACTCCCCTTTGTTTACTCCCCCGTAAACGGCTATGTACGCCGGCAGATGCCGGCGAGGAGAGCCCATGCGGAGAGCGATGGTCGCAGGATTCGCACTTTACTTCCTATCAGGTGTGGTATTCGCCCAAGCCGGTCAGTTCCTCGTGGCTCCTCAATATCCTACCGGGACGAACCCACAGGCGGTAGCTACGGGCGACTTCAGACGCAACGGCAAGGTTGACGTTGCAGCGGTGAACTCCACCAGCAATACCGTCAGTGTCCTGCTGGGCAATGGTGATGGCACATTCCAGAGTAAGGTGGACTATGCGACTGGCTCGACTCCTCAGGGAGTGGCCGTCGGCGATTTCAACGGCGACGGCATACCCGACCTGGCCGTAACGAATTCAGCCAGCAACACCGTGAGTGTGTTACTGGGCAACGGCGACGGAACTTTCCAAGCCAAGGTAGACTATGCGACCGGAAGCACTCCTCAAGGGGTCGCTGTGGGTGACTTCAACGGCGACGGCCACATAGATCTGGTCGTGACAAACTCGGCGGACAACAGCGTCGGCGTGTTGCTGGGCAATGGCAACGGAACGTTCAAGGCGCACGTTGACTACAAAACGGGGTTCAATCCATATGCGGTTGCCGTTGGCGATTTCAACGGTGACGGCATGCTTGATCTGGCGATCGCGAACAATAATAACAACAATGTGATTAGCGTGCTGCTAGGCAAAGGAGACGGAACCTTCCAGACGCAATTTCAGTATGGAAGCGGAAACACTCCGTTTTCGATCGCCGTCGGCGATCTCAACGGTGACGGCAAGCTCGACTTGGTCGTCGCAGATCAGCAAGGCAACGCCGTAAGCGTGCTTTTGGGCACAGGCAATGGGTCTTTTTCGGCGCACGCCGACTACAACACGGCCGCCTTCCCAACCTCAGTGACGCTCGGCGATTTCAACGGCGACGGCATTCCCGACATCGCGGTGGCCGCGGGCAACGGCAACACTGTGAGCGTGCTCCTGGGCCATGGCGACGGAACCTTCGGGTTGAAGGTGAACTATGGGACCGGAGATATTCCTTACGCAGTGGCGGCAGCGGACTTCAACGGCGACAAGAAACTTGATCTGATCGTCGCGAACTCAGGCGGCAATAGCGTCAGCTTACTTGCCGGTAACGGCGATGGCACGTTCCAGACTCGTGTGGACAATGCCGCGGGCGCCTACCCGAACTCGGTTGCAGTGGGCGACTTCAACGGAGACGGTATCCAAGACTTGGCCGTAGCCACCAGCAACTGCCCCGATTATCCAACTTGCGGCGCAGGCACGGTTTCAATCCTGTTGGGCAGCGGTGGAGGAAAATTCCAAGCACCTGCGCATTTCTCGACCGGAACCAGCACTGACCCCTACTCGCTGGCGGTGGGAGACTTCAACGGGGATCACATTCTCGATCTTGCCGTTGTGAACTACGCCACCAACACCGTCAGCGTGATGATTGGCGTCGGCGACGGAACTTTCCCATCGCACGTGGATTATCCCGTGGGCAGCGAGCCCACATCGGTGGCCGTTGCAGACGTAAACGGCGACGGCAAGCTGGATCTTGTGGTGACGAACTTTCACGGCAACACGGCGAGCGTGCTTCTGGGCAACGGCGACGGCACATTCAAGCCTGCGGTCAGCTACGCCACAGGAAACGGTCCGATTTCGGTGGCAGTGGCAGATTTCAACGGCGATCACAAACCCGACCTGGTCATCGTGAATGAGACCGACAACAATGTCAGCATCCTTCTGGGCAATGGTGACGGCACATTCCAGACGCAGGTAGCTTACCCGACCGGAGTTGGAGGCAATCCCCTTTCAGTGACGGTGGGGGATTTCAATGGCGACCACAACTTGGATCTTGCTGTCGCCGATTACCGCACACAACGAGTCAGCGTGCTCCTGGGGAATGGCGACGGCACATTTCAAGCGGTCAAAGCTTATCCGACAGGCGCGAGTCCGTCATCTCTGGTGATGGCCGATTTTAACGGCGACGGGAAATTGGACTTAGCGCTGACCAGCACTCCCCTGGGAAGCTCCCCTGGAAACCTTGTGAGCCTGCTGCTGGGTAATGGCGACGGCACATTTGGCACGCCCGCTCTTTTCGGCACCGGCTCGCAATCGTACTCAGCGGCGGTTGGAGACTTCAACGGGGATGGAACCGCGGACCTGGCCGTGGCAAACGGCATCAGCAGCACGGTAAGCGTGTTGCTCAACAGCCAGGGAACACAGATCAGCGTGACGCCTTCGAGCAATCCGTCGGTCTATGGTGAGTCGGTCAACTTTACGGCCGCCGTCGATGCCAGCGTAACTGGTCCGCAAGCGCCTACAGGCACAATGACTCTGAAGCGTGGCAGCCAAGTCCTGGGCTCCGGCGCTTTGGTAGACGGACAATTCTCGGTCAGCACAGCACGTCTGCCAACTGGCACCGACTCGGTGTCAGCGAGTTATTCCGGCGACAGTAACTTCCAGCCACACACGGTTACGGTGAAGCAGACGGTAGACGTAGCAGGCAGCACTGCGCAGCTCGCCTCTTCTGCCAACCCGTCCGCGGAGGGGGGATCGGTCACGTTCACGGCTATGGTGAGTTCGGCCACAACTGGAACGCCCACGGGCACTTTAATTTTCCTGGACGGAACCATTGAGATCGGAACGGCAATGTTGAACAGCAATGGTGTGGGGACCCTCTCCATTTCCACCTTGAGCATCGGAACACACAGCATTACCGCAGCCTACAGCGGGGACACGAATTTCGCCGCGACCACTTCGCCGGCGCTGAATCAGGTGGTGCAAGCCGGAAACACGAGCACTACGCTGACTTCCTCACTGAACCCATCCGCGGACGGCCAAGCTGTCACTTTCACCGCAAAGATTGCTTCAGGCAGCCCGGGAACGCCGACGGGAATCGTGAACTTCATGGAAGGAACGAGACAGACCGGCAGTTCCACTCTAAGCGCCAGCGGCACTGCAACGCTCTCAGTTTCCGCAATGACTGTGGGGACGCACAGCATCACGGCCATCTACAACGGCGATGCCAACTTCAGCACCAGCACGTCGTCAGCATTGAGCCAGGTCGTACAGCCAGGGAACACCAGTGTCGCACTGACATCCTCACCGAACCCATCCGCCTTCGACCAATCGCTCACCCTCACGGCAACGGTGAGTTCCATAGACCCGGGCATACCGACGGGAACTGTGACGTTTTCGAACGGAACGACAGCGCTTGGCAGTTCGGCAGTGAGCGCAAGTGGAGTCGCGACTCTCTTCGTCACTTCCCTGCCCGTTGGAATGAATAATGTTACCGCCGCCTACAGTGGCGACTCCAACTTCACGGGTGCCGCGTCGCCGGCGATGGGCCAGTCTGTGCAGAAGGCAGGCACGGCGACGACCGTGAACAGCAGCTCCACTTCGGCGAACTTGATGCTGATCGCTGCCGTGAAGTCCGCGACCTCGGGTATGCCTACGGGAACTGTGATCTTCCTGGATGGGACAACTCAACTCGGCGGCTCACCCGTCAATGCAAGCGGTGTCGGGACACTTTCAAGTCACACTCTCGGCGCCGGAACTCACCACATAACTGCGATCTACGGCGGAGACGGCAACTACAACAGCAGTACGTCGAGCGTGGTATCGATCACTGCAGGCTTCGCACTTTCGGCTGGCGCGCTCTCTCCTTCTTCTATCGCGGCTGGACAGTCGGCCACGTCTGACATCACCATCACACCGTCGAACGGGTTCAACGCATCGGGAGTTTCTCTCACCTGCGCAGTAACTCCGGCGGCCAATCCTGCTCCCACTTGCTCTGTAGGATCGATCTCAGTAGCGAATGGCATAGGCACGGCGACGGTGACCACTACGACGGAGGGCGCCACAGCGGCTCTTGCACCGAACCTTACACCGAACATTGGCAACCATCGATCCGGCAATCTGCTGACATTCGCGTTGATGATGCCCGGCGTGGTCCTCTTTGCCGGACACATCAGGAAACGCAGAAAATTGCTCGGCCAATATGCGGTTCTCTTCGTTCTCGGCGGTTGCCTGCTCCAGGCGGCATGCGGGGGCGGCACATCGTACAACGGCAATAAGGGCGTTAGCGGAACTCCGGCCGGAACTTACACCATCACTATTACTGGCAGCGCCAACGGGACGCAACACACTGCTTCCGTGGTTTTGAAGGTGCAGTAGACACACAGAACTGGTTGCGGCAGGCGGGTTCGATGGAGCTCTGGCGACGTTTTTCCATGGGGCTATAATTGGCGCACGAATGCCCCTGAACTCTGGCACAACGCTCGGCCAGTATGAAATTCTCTCGCCCCTTGGAGCCGGCAGCATGGGCGAAGTATACCGGGCGCGCGACACCCGGCTGGAGCGCGATGTCGCAATCAAGGTTCTGCCCGAACTCATCTCCTCGGATTCGGAACGCCTGCATCGTTTCGAGATCGAAGCCAAGGCTGCAGCGGCGCTGAATCATCCCAACATTCTTGCGGTCTACCAGATGGGCACTTACGCTGGCGTGCCCTATCTGGTGTCGGAGTTGCTGGAAGGCAAGACGGTGACCGAGAGCCTCAGGCGCGGACCTCTACCGTTGCGGAAAACCATTGACTACGGAATACAGATTGCACACGGCTTGGCGGCTGCGCACGAAAAAGGAATCGTACACCGCGATCTGAAGCCGGACAATCTGTTCATCAGTAAAGATGGGCGAGTCAAGATCCTGGACTTCGGCCTGGCCAAGCTGGCTCAACCGAAAGAATCGGTGGCGAATGTCGCGCCCACGCTTACGCTGCCTGGAGTGGCCATGGGAACCGTCGGCTACATGTCTCCCGAGCAGGTTCGGGGACTCGCGACCGACCACCGCACAGACATCTTCGCCTTTGGTGCGATCCTCTGCGAGATGGTAATGGGGAAGCCGACCTTCCAGAGACCCACATCGGCGGACACCATGAGCGCGATCCTGAACGAGGAACCTCCGCCGATCGGGGAACTTACACCCGACACGCCGTTGGGGTTGCAAAAAGTGGTCCGGCGCTGCCTGGAGAAAAATGCGGAAGAACGGTTTCAATCCGCCTCTGATCTGGCTTTCGCACTGGAAGCGTTATCCGATCCGGCCGTTTCGGCCGCCAGTGGCGCTCACACGATAGCGAGGGAACCAGTCAGACCTCCGCGACGCGCCGCAATGGTAATCGTCTCGGCCCTTGTATTTGGAGCAGCCGTCGTTGCCTATTTCTGGATACGACCGGCACCTGCGCCCGAGATTTCAAATTACGTGCAGCTTACGCATGACGGCCAGCGAAAATCTCTGATCGGCACCGACGGGTCGCGGCTCTACCTCGGTGTGGGCGCAGGAAATTCGGGTAGCTTCGCGCCCCATGGCATCGCAGAGATGTCGGTTTCGGGTGGAGAACCGAAGACTATTTCGATTATGCCTTCCCCTGACATGGTCCCAGTCGACCTATCGGCGGATGGATCGGAACTTCTCGTCGTGGATGGTCAAGGAGCGCCGCCGAAGGGACCGCTCTGGAGTATCCCTGTTCTGGGCGGCTCGCCGCGCAGACTCGGCGACATCGTGGCAGAAACTGCGGCTTGGTCTCCCGACGGGAAAATGCTGGCGTACAGCAACTTGACGGATTTGTTCGTGGCAAATGCGGACGGAACGAACCCGCACAAGTTGCTGGCCGTGAACGGCGACATCAAGAACGTGACGTGGTCGCCCGACGGCAGCCACCTACGCTTTGATAGCTCCGAGAGCGCCGGAACTCTCGGCCAGCAACTCACTTGGGAAGTGTCGGCGACGGGGAGAGGCTTGCATCGCCTGCTGGCTGACTGGCACAATCCGCCCGACGAGTGTTGCGGCAAATGGACGGCCGACGGAGAATATTTTGTTTTCGAATCGAATGGTCAGATCTGGGCTTTTCCGCAAGCAGCCGGTCTTCTTCACCCCGCGCCGAAACCGATTCCGTTGACTTCCAGCCCGCTATCCTTATCTTCTCCGCTTCCCAGCAAGGATGGCAAAAAACTCTTCATGATCGGCCAGACGTATCGCGGTGAGTTGATGCGATTCGACTCGAAGTCTGGCCAGTTCTCGCCGCTTCTCGGCGGCATTTCCGCCGAGTATGTTGCCTTCTCGAAAGACGCGCAGTGGGTCACCTACGTTTCCTACCCCGAGGGCGCTCTGTGGCGAAGCCGAGCGGACGGGAGCGAACGTCTGCAGTTGACATACCCGCCCATGTATCCCGTGTTGCCGCGCTGGTCGCCCGATGGCAAGAATATTATCTTTTTTGAATTCGCGGTGACTGCGGGAAAACCTGCCAGGATGTATGAAGTCTCGCCCGACAGCGGAAGCCCGCGCTTGCTGCAACCCGACGATCCCCGGCAACAGCTCGACCCGAACTGGTCGCCAGACGGAAGCAAGATTATTTTTGGTGGAGAGTCGAATGATCCCACATCAGCGATTCGTATTCTCGATGTGGCCAGTGGCCAAGTCTCGAGCCTGCCGGGTTCGCAAGGCCTCTACTCGCCACGATGGTCTCCGGACAATCGATATATTTCCGCCTTCTCGGCGGACTCCGAGAAGCTGCTTCTATTCGACATTCAAACCCAGAAATGGATTACTCTCGCCAATGGCTCGTTGAGCTGGCTGAACTGGTCGCATGACGGACAGTACGTTTACGTTTTGGATTTCAAGGAGAAAGACGCTGTGGTCAGAATTCGAATCAGCGACCATAAGATCGAACGAGTCGCCGACTTGAAAAACTTTATGACCACCGGCCGATACGGCGGGTGTCTGGCTCTGACGCCCGACGATTCGCCGCTGTTGCTTCGCGACACAGGGACCGAGGATGTTTACTCGGTCGACTGGAAGGCGCGCTAAACTTGGCTGGATTGACTCCTTCGAAAATTGACTCCTTCGAAATGGGAAGATCGCGCGCGCTCCCTCCGGTATGCTTGGCGGATGCCCCCCACCGCGACCGATGGCGTAATCGAGTTTCGTGACGTCTCGTACCGCGTCGCGGGCACGGAAGTTCTCTCCCAACTCAATCTGGAAGTGCGGCGCGGCGAGACTCTCATTCTGCTCGGACGAAGCGGGTCGGGCAAAACCACAACTCTGAAACTGATCAATCGGCTGCTCTCGCCGACTTCGGGCGAAGTGCGCGTGAATGGCGTGCCCAACACAAACGTCGACGTGATTCGTCTGCGGCGCAGTATCGGTTACGTCATCCAGGATGTGGGCCTGTTCCCCCATTTCACCGTGGAACGAAACATTGGTCTGGTTCCGAAAATCGAAGGATGGGCCGACGAACGTATTCGCGCAAGAGTGCAGGAATTGCTCCGGACGGTTGGCTTGCCGGCGGAAATGGCGACACGTTATCCACACGAGCTCTCCGGCGGCCAGCGGCAGCGAGTCGGTGTGGCGCGGGCACTGGCCGCAGATCCTGAGATCCTGCTCATGGACGAGCCTTTCGGCGCGCTCGATCCTCTCACGCGCGATGATCTGCAGGGCGAATTTCTTTCTCTGCAGCAGCGCCTTCACAAGAGTGTGATTTTTGTTACCCATGATTTGCGGGAGGCGTTGCGTCTCGGGTCACGCATTGCGCTGATGGAGGCGGGACGATTGGTCACCGCACTGTCGCCGGAGGAGTTCCTGCAGTCCGACGATCCATTGGCTTCGGCCTACGCCAGGGCCTTCAGAGGCGCGCCGGAGGCGCCGCATCATCTATGAATCGAGGCGCGTCATGAATGTATTTCAATTCATCGTGCAGAATCGAGCCCAGGTACTGGAGCTTACGCTGGAGCATCTCTGGCTGGTCGGGCTGTCGACGTTGTTTGCGATGCTGATCGGTATACCGCTGGGCATTGCCATCGCCCATCGTCCGAAGCTGAACAAGCCCGTACTGGCGGGGGCCAACATTATTCAAACGATTCCGAGCCTGGCGTTGTTCGGATTTCTGTTGCCGCTGCCGTGGTTAGGCGAACGCGCGGACCGGTTGGCGATTCTTGCGCTCACCCTGTACGCGCTGCTTCCGATTATTCGAAACACTTACACGGGAATCCGCGGAGTTGATCCGGCAGTCATCGAGTCGGGGCGAGGAATGGGGCTTACGGAGTCTCAGCTCTTGTTGCAAGTCGAGTTGCCGCTGGCGGTAAGCGTGATTCTGTCGGGCGTGCGCGTGGCGGTCGTCATCTCTGTCGGATTGGCGACGATCGCCGCAGCGATCGGGGCCGGCGGACTGGGAGAATTCATTTTTCGCGGTTTGGCCATGGTCGACAATTCCGTCATTTTGGCGGGAGCCATTCCAGCAGCGATTCTGGCTCTGCTGGCGGACGTTGGCGTGGGTTGGCTGGAAAGGCAGCTCCGCCCCAGATGATCCGGCTGCGAGACAGTCTTAGTTCCGCACTTCTTCTTGTATCCTTCCTGCTGCTGTCCTCTTGTTCGCCTCACGTCGAGCGCGTCGCCGTTGGTTCCAAGAATTTCACTGAGTCACTGATTTTGGGCGAGATTATCGCACAACAGATCGAAGCTCACACGGCTCTGAAAGTCGAAAGACGGTTCTACCTCGCGGGAACTTATATTTGCCAGCAGGCAGTGCTGGCCGGACGAATCGACGTGTACCCCGAATATACCGGCACCGCGCTCACGGCGATTCTCAAAGAAAAGGCCAGTGGAGATAGCGCCGAAGTGTATCAGCGCGTCAAAACGGAATATGAGCGGCGCTTCGGATTAACTTTGGGGCCTTCGTTCGGGTTCAACGACACATTTGCGATGGAGATTCGTGGCGAAGATGCACGCCGCCTGCATATCAACACTCTGTCACAAGCGGCGCAATTCGCTCCGCAATGGCGCGCCGGAGTGGGCTACGAGTTCATGGAAAGACCCGACGGATATCGCGGGCTCGCAGCAACCTACGGCCTTCACTTTGCAGAATCTCCGCGGATCATGGATCTGGGCTTGCTGGCGAGGGCGTTGCGCGATCATCAGATAGACATGGCCGCCGGCAACACGACTGACGGGCTGATTCCGGCTCTTGATCTGTTTGTTCTCGAAGACGACCGGCATTATTTCCCTCCGTATCAGGCGGTGCCGGTGATCCGTGAGGAAACTTTGCTCCAGCATCCGGAACTTGCACACGTGCTTGCCGAGCTGGCGGGAAAGATTTCTGACGAGCAAATGCAGCGCCTGAATTACGCCGTCGAGGGCCAGCATCGCGACGTTAAAGAGGTCGTGCACGAATTTCTCAGAGAGAACGGGGTCGTTCAATAGTTCTACGGTTCGTGAATCGATGTGCGACGCTGCTCGTAACTGTCAGATTTGCAGTGCGCCCTGCATGGTCAGCACTGCGTGGCCTTTCAGAATCACTCGCTCTCCAGCCATCTCACACCAAAGTTCACCGCCTCGTTCGGAAACCTGGAGCGCGTGCAGCCGCGCTTTCTTCAGCCGTTGCGCCCAGTAGGGAGCGAGCGCGCAGTGCGCCGCGCCGGTCACGGGATCCTCCGGGACTCCATAGCTGGGTGCAAAGTAACGTGACACGAAATCGACTTCGTCGCCAGGTGCCGTCACCACCACACAAAACGGATGTAGTTGTTCCAAGTATCCGAAGTCTGGCCTGACGTTCCGAACTGTCTGACCAGAGTCGTACACAACGATATACTTGCGACCCGCTTCTAAGATGCACTGCGGAACGGCTGCCGATCCAAGGCCGCGGGCCAGAGCTGGCGGAGGATCCGCACAGATTCGCGGGAAGGTCGCAGGAAAATTCATCGACAAAAAGTCGCCGTCCCTGCAAACCGTCAGAGGCCCGCTGAAACGGGTTTTGAAGGTCGCGATCGCCAAGCCCGGATTCAGTATGTTGAACAAAACATACGCCGAGGCCAGGGTCGCGTGCCCGCAGAGTTCGACCTCGCACCGAGGCGTGAACCAGCGAATTTCGAACTTATCGTCGTGGCCTACAAAATACGCGGTCTCAGAAAGATTATTTTCTGCTGCGACCTCTCTAAGCAAACTGTCATCCAACCACTCAGCTAGTGGGCAGACCGCTGCTGGATTGCCTGTGAACGGCCGCTCGGTGAATGCGTCGACCTGAAACAAAGGAATGCGCATCGCGAGATTCTACATTGCCTTTCGCCGGAGAAATCTGCCTACGCACATTTGGTCGCAGTCCTGGTTGCAGTCGCGCCGCATCGTTACAACTTTGCCACAGGAGTCCCGGAATGCTCGCTGCCGGTGATATTTCCGTCACGCAACAACTCGAGCGTTTGCTCAACGCTCGCCAGCGAAGTGACGCCCTCTTTCAGGTCGTTCGTGCTGCAGCTTGGTACGAACGGCCCATCCCCGAACGCCACCGCATCATTTTTTACGTTGGGCACCTTGAAGCCTTTGACTGGAATCTGCTGCACCAGAGCACTCTCGGCCTGAAAAGTTTTCACCCGGAATTTGACCGGCTGTTCGCCTTCGGCATCGATCCGGTGGGCGGAGGATTGCCCTCTGATCAGCCGTCGGACTGGCCGACGGTTGAAGCCGTGCACGACTATGTCACCAGAATTCGAGCTGCTCTGGACAACAAACTCGCCGAGGGGGCGATTGATTGCACGCGCGACGGCTTTCCGTTTTCCACTCTGCTGAATGTTGCCATCGAGCATCGGCTGATGCACGTCGAGACGTTGGCCTATATGCTGCACCAGCTTCCTCTTCACCAGAAAATCCCGCAATTGACCCTTCCTGATCCCGTCACATCGCCCGTGAGCCCGCGGATGATTGAGATTCCCGCCGGTTCAGTGAACTTGGGTCTCTCGCGCGACGACGAGAGCTTTGGCTGGGACAACGAGTATGAGGTTCACTCTGTTGCGGTGCCTGCGTTTGCCATCGATCAGACCATGGTCACGAATCGGCAGTTCCTGGACTTTATTTCCGCTGGCGGTTATGAGAACCGCAGCTTCTGGAGCGACGATGACTGGAACTGGACGTCTGCGAGAGAACTCTCGCATCCGGCATTCTGGAAGAAGCATGGCGGTCAGTGGCTTTATCGCACGATGTTCGAAGAAATTCCCCTGCCCCTCGATTGGCCAGTTTACGTGAGTCATGCGGAAGCCGCGGCCTGTGCGCGCTGGGCGGGAAAATCTCTTCCCACTGAAGCCGAGTGGCATCGCGCTGCCTACGGCGCCTCACCCAGCAACGAGAGGACCGATTTGCGGGGAAGCGGAACGCCCGATTCGCACCTGGGCAATTTTGATTTCGAGCGCTGGGATCCTGTGCCCGTGAATGCATTTCCCGCGGGCCGCAGCGCTCTTGGAGTACTGGGCATGCTCGGCAATGGCTGGGAGTGGACCTCTACACCTTTCGCCCCGTTCCGCGGGTTCGAGCCTTTTCCCTTCTATCACGGCTACTCGGCCGACTTTTTCGACGGCAGGCACTTCGTCATGAAGGGCGGATCGGCACGCACGGCGTCATGCATGTTGCGGCCATCGTTTCGAAACTGGTTCCAGCCGCACTACCAATATGTATACGCGGGATTCCGCTGCGTAAGCCGTTGATCGAAAGACTGAATTCAAGGAGTTCGGCAAAATGCTCGTTCATGCGATTTCCACCAACGCCACCTACGAATTCGCCGCCGACGTGCGCGCCGGCCTCACACAGCCAGGACAGAAGGAACTGCCCTCGAAATACCTCTATGACGATTTGGGTTCAGCCCTGTTCGAGGTGATCAGCCATCTCCCCGAATACGGGCTGACTCGTGCCGGAGAGCGGTTGCTGCGCCGGCACGCGGACGACATTATCGATCGCGTTGCCGGGCCGGTTGCCGTGGCTGAACTGGGCAGCGGCAGTGGCAAGAAGACTCGCTGGATACTGGAAGCGCTCTGCCGCCGCCAGCGCACATTCTATTATCCGGTTGAAATTTCCCGCTCCGCTCTAGTGATGTGTGAGCGGGAGCTGCGCGACATTGATGCGATCAGCATTGTCGGCTTCGAGCGGGAATATCTTGACGGGCTTCTGGAAGTAGCTGCTTGCCGAAAGCGCGGCCAGCACTTGCTCGTTTTGTTTCTCGGCAGCACGATTGGGAACTTCGATCGGCCCGCCGGAGTGGAGTTTCTGGCCGAAGTGCGGCGCATTCTAGAGCCGGGAGATTCCCTACTGCTCGGAACCGATCTGGAAAAGCCGGAAGCGCAGTTGTTGCACGCCTACGATGACTCGCTCCGTGTGACGGCAGCGTTTAACCTGAATCTGCTGCTTCGGATCAATCGCGAACTCGATGCCGACTTTGCCTTAGATCAGTTTGCACATGTGGCGAAGATCAATCCCGAGGCGCGCAGTGTCGAGATGCATTTACGGTCAAAGCAGCGGCAAACGGTGAATATTCCCACGGCGGAGATTGTAGTCGACTTCGAGGAAGGCGAAACCATCTGGACCGAAAGTAGCCACAAGTTTTCTGTGGAAGAGATTCCACATATGGCTCAGCCTGCAGGCTTCCGTTGCGAAGCACAATGGATCGATGAGGAGTGGCCCTTTGCGGAGAATTTGCTGGTTGCTGAGTAAGGTATTATTTTGATGGTTACCGACCCGGGAGAAATCAATGGCGAAAGAATGCACCCATCTTGATCAAATCAAGTTCAGGCACACCAACAAGCACGTGTGTGAAGAGTGCGTGAAAATGGGCGATACCTGGGTCCATCTTCGTTTGTGCTTGATATGCGGAAGTGTTGGCTGTTGCGATTCATCGAAAAACAAGCACGCTACGAAGCACTTTCACAAGACGCAACATCCTCTTATACGGTCGATTGAGCCTGGCGAGACCTGGGTGTGGTGCTATGTCGATCAGATGGAGCCGGGCGAACTTGTGGCTTGACCCTGGCGGCCTGAACCAAGGTGGCTTGAACCAAGGTTCGGAACGACGGAAGCAGTTTTCAAGAGCGGCGGGCAGTGCCGAGGGCTTCCAGACGCTCCATTAACGCCGTTGTCGCCGATTTTCGTACGCCCGAATTGATCGGGAGCCAACTGTCCAGAAATGGACAGCTAAATCCTCATCTGGACATCCTATTCCCTGCTCTCACCTCCGCCTCGAGTTCATCTCTCTCGGTTTCAATCATTTGCGCTCGACGCCCGATTGGCGGAGTACGTGCCAACTCGTTCCTCGATGGATATCGCACGACCTGAATTCAAAGAAAAGAAGCGCCGCCGCCAAATCGTATCCGCAGCGGTTGTTGTTGTTATTGTTGCGGCCATAACTGTCGTCGTGTACCGGCTCAGGCCAGCTGCACCGAGCGTAGAGCGCGGCACCGTCTGGACCGACACAGTGAAGCGCGGCTCGTTCTTGCGCCAGGTGCGAGGGCTCGGATCTCTGGTTCCTTCGCAGGAATCAGTTCTGCAGATCCCCGCCGAGACCGAGGCCACGGTCGTCCGCATTCGAATGTTGCCCGGGTCGCTGGTGAAAGCCGATACCATTCTCGTTGACATGAGCAATCCGCAAGTGGAGCAGGCCGCGGTGGATGCTGATCTCCAGCTGAAGGCAGCGGAGGCCGAATACCAGAGCCAGCGCATGAAGCTCGAGAGCGACTTGATGGCGCAGAAGGGCAGCGCAGCCACTGTCAAGGCCGATTATTCGCAAGCGGAATTGCAGTCGCAGACTGACAAGGCACTGTATGACCTGGGAGTGATCTCGGGCCTCGCCTACAAGGCTTCCAAGGGCAAAGCTGACGAACTGACGACGCGAAACACTCTTGCGGACGAAAGCCTCGTCAGCACCCAGAAATCCATCGACTCACAGCTGGCTGAACAACAGACCAAGGTCGAGCAGATGCGTGTGCTGGCTCAGTTAAAACAAAAACAACTAGACGCGCTGAAAGTGCGGGCTGGAATCGACGGCGTTCTGGTCGACCTGCCGCTACAGGTCGGGCAGCACGTCTTGCCTGGAACGATGCTGGCCAAAGTGGTCCAGCCCAATCACTTGATGGCTGAATTGAAGGTGGCCGAGACCCAGGCGCGCGATGTGCAGATTGGTGAACCGGCCTCGGTGGATACCCACAACGGCGTCGTCGCCGGCAGTGTTACACGCGTTGACCCAGCCGTACAAAACGGAACGGTCACCGTCGACGTCAAACTAACAGGCGAAATACCCAAGGGAGCGCGGCCTGACCTGAGTGTCGACGGCACCATCGATCTGGAACACCTGGATAACGTTCTATACGTGGGACGGCCGGCTTTTGGCCAGGAGAATAGCACGATCAGTCTTTTCAAACTCGACGGTGATGGCCACGACGCTACTCGCGTTTCGGTCAAAGTGGGCCGGGCTTCAGTGAATTCGATTCAGATTCTAGATGGCCTACATGAAGGCGATACCGTCGTGCTATCCGATATGTCGCGCTGGGATAACACCGATCGCATCCGTCTCCAAGACTAAAGAGTGCCCAATAGTTAGACCGCAACAACCAGACTAAGAAATCGAGGCGAACGATTCATGACAGACGCTAGCCAATCCCTGATCCAGATTACTGACATGACCAAGGTCTTCTACACCGATGAAATCGAGACCCACGCGCTCTCCGGCGTGCATCTCTCGGTCAACAAGGGCGAGTACGTGGCGATGTCCGGTCCATCGGGCTGCGGGAAGTCGACGCTGCTTTCGATCATCGGCCTGCTCGACACTCCCACCGGCGGACGTTACCTGCTGAACAGCAAGCCGGTCGAGAATCTGGATTTCGCGGAACGCGCCCGCATCCGCAACCAGGAAATTGGATTCATCTTCCAGAGTTTCAATCTGATCGGCGACCTCACTGTCTACGAGAACGTTGAGCTGCCCCTGACCTATCGCCAGCGGATGCCGTCGGCGGAACGCAAGACTCGCGTGATGTGGGCGCTGGAGCGCGTTGGTATGGCGCATCGCGTACGTCACTATCCTTCTCAACTCTCCGGCGGTCAGCAGCAGCGCGTAGCCGTGGCACGCGCATTGGGCGGAAAGCCCTCTATTCTGCTGGCGGACGAGCCTACCGGAAACCTGGATTCGCGCAACGGCGAAGCCGTGATGGAACTCCTGGCCGATCTGCACCGCGAAGGCGCAACGATCTGCATGGTGACGCACGATCCGCGGTTTGCGAAACACGCCCAGCGGGAAGTGCACTTGTTCGACGGCAAAGTGGTCGCCGAAGAAGAGTTGAAGAAATTGATGGCGGAAGTGCAGGCGTGAACGGTCTGATTCAAGACGTGCGCTATGCGTTGCGCCAACTGCGCAAGAGTCCCGGGTTTTTCTTCATCATCGTGCTTACCCTGGGGCTCGGCATTGGGGCCAACACTGCCATTTTCAGCATGGCGGATTGGCTGGTCCTTCGGTCTCTGCCCATCAAAGACCCCAAGCAGATGCAGGTTGTGGCTTTTGCGCGGCCCGGCGCCAATCCCGAAATTCAATTTTCTTATCCGGAGTTTCTAGAACTTCAAAAGCAGACCGAGGATATTTTGTCTGGCGTCACGCCATTCATTTTTGGCGGGCTGGCCGGCGAGCAAAACTCGGAAAGCGGCCTGACCGCAGACGGCGTAACCAAACCCGTGCAGACGGCGTACGTGGGCGGCAATTTCTTCTCTGTGCTGGGAATTACGCCGGCCATGGGGCGTTTTATTTTGAGCACCGAAGGCAAGGCTGCCGGTGCGGACCCGGTTGTCGTTCTGAGTTACAGCTATTGGCAAACTCGCTTCGATGGCAATCCTGCGATTATAGGAAAAGCGGTTTCGATCAACGGTCATCCCCTGACCGTCATTGGAGTGGCACGCAAGGGTTTTCTCGGGCCGACTCCTCTCCTCGACGTCCAAGCCTATCTTCCGCTCAGCATGTTCCTGATCGAGAGGGGAATTGCGGGCGACTTCTTGGCCAATCCCAATACTCGCACCATGACGGCTTTGGCGCGAGTGAGGCCAGGGGCGGGCACGAAGCAAATCCAGTCCGAGCTTGCGGTCGTTGGCAAACGTCTGCTGAAACAGTACCCCAGAGACCGCGGGATCGGCGATTTGTACGCCAATCCTTTACGGCCGCCCGGAATCCTCGCCGGCACTAATCCGTTCCCCAAGCTGGCCGCCTTGTTTCTGACTCTGGCCGGGCTCGTTTTGGCGCTGGCCTGCCTGAACGTCGCGAATCTTTTTCTGGTTCGGGCGGGAGCGCGCCAGCGGGAAATGGCGGTTCGCGCGGCGCTGGGCGCGGGCAGTGGCCGGCTGGTTCGCCAGTTGCTTACTGAGAGCCTGGTCCTGGCCGCGCTCGGCTGCGGCCTGGGCATTGCCATCGGCATGAGCGGCTCGCACCTGCTCGGGTCCGTATCTCCGCAAAGCGAGTTGCCGATTGTCTTTGACTTTGATTTCAACTGGCGAGTCTTCGCCTATGCCTTCGCCGCTGCAGTGGCAACAGCGGGGTTCGTCGTTCTCGTACCCGCACTTCGCGTGTGGCGTGGCAATTTGCGCGAAGTGCTGCATGAAGGCGGGCGCACCTCGACCGGTGGACGCCAGCGTCTCCGAGGCATCCTGGTTGCAGCTCAGGTTGGCGGATCGCTGACGTTGCTGATCATCGCGGGACTGTTTGTACGCAGTCTTCGCGGCGTTCAGAACAGCGATTTGGGCTTCGATCCCCGAGCGGTGCTGAATGTGACGATCGACCCCAACGAGATTGGTTATAGCGAAACCCAAGGCCGCGCCTTCTATCGCGCGATGCTCGAGCGTACGCGCGCTCTGCCCGGAGTACAGTCTGCCAGTCTTGCCTCTGTGGTACCGCTGAGCGACTCCGTGCAGGGTAGCGATCTGGTGATTCCCGGCTACGTCACTTCGTCGAGCCAAGAGGCGCCGCACGCCGAATCCGACGCTGTTTCGACGGACTATTTCGCCACCATGCGCATCGCTCTGAACCGCGGCCGCGATTTCACTGACGCCGATAACGAGAACTCGCCTCATGTTGCCGTGATCAACCAAGTTATGGCCGACCGTTATTGGCCCGGTCAGGAAGTATTGGGCAAGTCTTTTGCGCTGAGTTCCGATCCGAAGCATCCTGAGACCATCGTGGGAGTCGTCAGGAACACCAGAATGAGCCAGCTTTATGGGGCCTTCGAACCGATCTTCTATCTGCCGGTGGCGCAGAATTACGCTTCGACCCAGACGCTGCAGATTCGCTCGGAACGAAGTGTGCAGGACATAGTCGGTGGAGTACGAGAAATCGCTCAGTCACTGGCCCCGGCCATTCCGGTGTATGGCGTACGCACCATGACCGTTGCACTTCATGGAGGCAATGGCCTGCTGTTTTTCGAAGTCGGCGCGGGACTGGCCGCCGCTCTGGGAATGCTAGGGCTGATTCTGGCAGTTGTCGGGGTTTACGGTGTGATGTCATACGCCGTCAGCCAGCGCACCCAGGAGATTGGAATTCGCATGGCGTTGGGCGCGCAGCGACGTGACATTCTCAGAATGATCGGACGCCAAGGGGTGCTGATTGTGGCATCGGGTGTGACGGTTGGCTGGCTGGCGGCGCTCGCCGTGGGTCGCCTGGTCAGCGATTTTCTGGTCGGCGTGGGACCCGGCGACCCGCTCACATATCTGGGAGTGTCGGCCTTGCTGGCCACCATCGCTTGCCTGGCCACATACGTTCCAACGCGTCGAGCGGCCAAGGTCGATCCCATGGTCGCGCTGAGATACGAGTGAGGCAGACCTATGGAAACCCTGTTGCAGGATATCCGCTACGCGTGGCGCCAACTCCGCAAGAGCCCCGGCTTCGCGGCGGTTGCCGTGATCACGCTCGCGCTGGGCATCGGCGCCAACACCGTGATCTTCAGCGTGGTGAACGGCGTCCTGCTGAGCCCGCTGCCCTTCCCTCAGCCGGATCAACTCGTGACGTTGCACGAAAGCAAGCCGAACTTCGAGGGCGGATCGCTGTCTTTTACCAATTTTCGTGACTGGCAGAAAGACAATCATACGTTTTCGTCGATGGCGCTCTCACGCCGATATGCGTTCAGTCTGACCGGCATCGGCGAAGCGGAACAGGTCAACGCGGCGCTGGTTTCTTCGGACTTTTTCCGAGTGCTGGGAGTAAACCCGGTCATCGGACGCACCTTTGCTCAGGGCGAAGACGAAGTCGGAGCAGGGCCGACGGCTCTCATCAGCGCCGGGCTGTGGCAGCGCAAGTTCAGCTCCACGCCCGACATTCTAACCAAAACCATCACTCTAGACGCCAGGAACTACACCATCATCGGAGTGATCCCCGCGAGTCTTCACCTGATGATTCCGGGATTTCAAGATGCCGACGTCTATGCGCCGATCGGACAATGGGGCAACCCTTTGCTGCTGCAACGGGGCGCGGGACTGGGATTCCACGGCATCGGACGCCTCAAGCCCGGAGTGACCATCGAGCAGGCGCGGGCCGATATGGAAACCGTCGCGCGCAACCTGGCAGCGGCTTTTCCGGACGCCGACAAGGGAATTACGGCATATCTGGTTCCGCTCAAACGACAGATGGTCGGCAATGTCCAGTCGTTTCTCACTGTGCTGCTGGCTGCCGTTGGCTTTGTGCTGCTGATTGCCTGCGCCAATGTCGCCAACCTGTTGCTGGCGCGCTCGACCGCGCGGACGCGTGAGTTCGCTCTTCGCGCCACGCTGGGAGCAAGCCGGACCCGCATCGTCCGCCAGCTGCTCACCGAGAGTATTTTGCTGGCGCTGGCCGGCGGAGCACTCGGCGTGATGCTCGCCGCATGGGGAACGCGCGCTGCGCTCGGAGTATTACCAGCAGCGCTGCCTCGCGCCGAACAAATCGGACTCAACCTTCCTGTCCTGATCTTCACCGCCGGTATATCCCTGCTCGCGGGAGTTTTTTTCGGCCTTGCGCCAGCCATGAAGATTTCGCAGCCCGATTTACACGAGAAGCTCCAGCAGGGCGGCCGGGGAGTGAGTGGCGCTCGCCATAGAACGCAAAACATTTTCGTTGTGGCGGAAATGGCGCTGGCGGTCGTACTGCTCATCGGGGCCGGATTGACGATCCGCAGTCTGGCAGGTCTCTGGCGTATCGACCCGGGATTCAATCCGCACGACGTGCTGACTCTCGGGCTTTCTCTTCCGCCTGCAATGATGCACGCCAAGCCAGAGGCGATTCGCTCCGCGTTTCGCGAGTTTGACGCGAAGGTGGCGTCGCTTCCGGGCGTGCACGCCGTCTCTCAGACGTGGGGAGCGATCCCGTTCAGCGATGACGATGAGCAATTGTTCTGGCTCGACGGCCAGGCCAAGCCGGCCAACGATAACGACATGAACTGGGCGATTGATTACATCGTCGAACCGGACTATCTGCAGGCCATGGGAATCCCGCTGCAGCGCGGGCGGTTTTTCACGCCGCAGGACAACGAAAACTCCCCGTTCGTGGTTGTAGTGGATGAAATGTTCGCGCAGAAATACTTCCCCCACGAGGACCCGATCGGCAAGCACATTCACCTCAAGTGGTCGAATCAATTGGCGGAAATCGTCGGCGTGGTCGGGCACGCGAAGCAGTGGGGACTCGACTCCGATGCGCGGCAAACGCTCCGCTCGGAACTCTATATCCCGTGCATGCAGATGCCGGACGACTTCGTTTCCATGACTCCATCGGGTTCGGCGGTCATAGTGCGGTCTGAACAAGCGTCGGCGGGGCTGGCCGATGCGGTTCGGCGAATCAGCGAGCAGATGAGCAGCCAGCAAGTGATTTTCGCTCCGCAGACGATGGACTCTCTGATTTCTCAGTCCCTGGCGTCTCGGCAGTTCTCCATGACTCTGCTTGTGGTGTTTGCGGCGCTGGCGCTGGTGCTCGCGAGTGTGGGCATCTATGGCGTGATTTCTTATGTGGTCGCGCAGCGCGGTCATGAGATTGGCCTACGGATGGCCCTGGGTGCACGGCCGCTCGATATTTTGCAACTGATCCTGGGCGGAGGCGGGAAGCTGGCGGCAGCCGGCGTCGTCGCAGGCGTCGCCGCCGCTCTGGGACTGACCAGGCTCATGGCCGGCTTGCTCTATGGAGTCAGCGCTTCCGACCCGATGACTTTTGCCACCGTCGCGGTGCTGCTGAGCCTGGTCGCGCTGGCCGCGTGCTACGTCCCGGCCCGCCGCGCCAGCAAGGTTGACCCAGCGGTGGCCCTGCGTTGCGAGTAGGAAAAGCAAAGGCCAATGTCAGTCTGGTGGCGCAGCGCCCCGAGTAGGAGAAGACAAGATGGAGACGTTCCTGCAGGATGTCCGTTTTGCGATTCGCATGTTGAAGAAGAATCGCGGCTTCACGCTCGTGGCCGTCGCCACGTTAGCTCTGGGCATCGGAATGAATGCGGCGGTCTTCAGCATTGTCGATGCGGTGATCCTGCGCCTTCCTTTTGAAAAGCCCGAGCAATTGATGGAGCTGGAGAACAGTTATTCAGACTCCGATGTCACTCCGACATCGTTTCCCGATTTCCTCGAGTGGCGCAAGCAGAACCATTCCTTCACCCATCTGGTTGCTTTCTTTCACGCCAGCTTCAATTTCACCAGCGGAAAGGAGCCGGAGCGAATTCGCGGAAGCTACTTCTCTCGGGATTACTTCGCATTGTTAGGGATGCAACCGCTGTTGGGAAGAACGCTTCTTCACCAGGAACATGAGAAAGGTGGGGGACACGTTTGCCTGATCAGCGCCGCTTTCTGGCGTCGCGAATTCGGCTCCGATCCCGGCGTCCTGGGACGCTCCGTGACCTTGGACGGTATGTCTTATGCCGTCGTGGGCGTCATGTCTTCGAGTCCGCTGGAGTTGCAGGCGACGCGTCCGTCTGAGGTGTGGATTCCGCTCGAGCCGAACCCGCCCTATGAAAGCCATGGAACAAATTACCTGCAAGTGGTCGGACGTCTCACTGAGGGATCCACGCGAGCTAGCGCCACCAGCGAGGTTCGAGTCATCCAGGATCGCATCAACGCGCAATTCGTTCCCAACAAGCATGACGTAGTTCTTCAGCCCTTGACCGACGTGCTTCTCGGCGATACCCGTCCCATGCTTCGCATTCTGCTGGCAGCGGTTGGGCTGGTGTTGCTGATCGCCTGCGCCAATATCGCCAACCTGTTGCTGGCGCGCGGCACTGGCCGCGCCAAAGAATTGGCGGTTCGTGAGGCTCTGGGCGCCAGCCGCGGGAGGGTTGTGCGGCAGCTGCTGACGGAAAGTCTGATTCTCGCACTCGTCGCACTGGTCGCGGCCGTGCTGCTCACGCGCGGCATCACGCAGCTTTTCCTGAAGGTGTGGCCGGAGTTTCTCAGCACGCCCCAGATCGTTCTGGATTGGCGAGTCGCCGCGTTCGCGGCCGCAATATCGCTGGCGGCCGTAGTGCTGTTTGGATTGGCGCCTGCACTTCTCGCTTCTTCGACAAATCTGGGACTCGCCATGAAAGAGGGTTCGACGCGGAGCACCGGAAGCCGCGGCCACGGCCGTTTACGATCGATCTTCGTGGCCGGGGAGATTACGCTGGCATTGGTGCTGGTGATCTCGTCTGTCCTTACGCTGCGCAGTTTCAACCGGCTGCTGCACACTGATCTTGGCTTCAATCCCGAGAATCTGCTAACGGCGCGGATTGGTCTTCCCGACGCCCGCTATTCTCCGGAGGCTGGTCAAAGATTTTTCAAAGAGTTGCTGTCGCGAATGGCTAGCGTGCACGGCGTCCAGTCGGTTGCCACCACCGCTTATGTCCCACTGGGGGACGGCGGGCAAACTGGTGATTTTCGGGTAGAAGGTCGCCCTTCCCAAGGGGGCCAAGGACCGTTCGCCGAGAACCATTTCGTCAGCACGGGGTATTTTCAGACTCTGCAGATTCCGCTGCTCCACGGGCGGTTGTTCACCGAAACCGATCGCGAAGGGACGCCAAAGGTTGTGGTGGTCAACAACTATCTGGCGCGGCAACTTTGGCCGGGACAAGACGCAGTGGGAAAGCGCCTCGGAGTGCTGGGAGCGCCGAACGACTGGAGCGAAGTCATCGGCGTGGTCGCCGACGTCAAGGCGCAGGGCGTCACGACTCCGCCGCAGATGCAGATTTACGTTCCCGCGCAACAGCATCCCGTCACCGATATGTACGTGGTCATTCGAGGGGCGTCTGACGCCGGCGATCTGTTGCCCGTGTTAAAAAGCACGGTTTTCGAAATGGATAGTCAGCAACCTGTCTCGAATGTCGCGTTCATGGATCAGTTGCTGTCACGGTCGCTCTCCGGTTCGCGCGGCTCGACGTTGTTGCTGGGGGTTTTTGCGGCGCTGGCCATGCTGTTGGCTGGCATCGGAATCTACGCTGTGATGGCTTACAGCGTGAGCCAGCGCGCACGGGAAATCGGCATCCGCATCGCGCTGGGTGCGAGCTTCTGGGACATTCACGGAATGGTAATCGGAATGTGTATACGGGTTTGCGCCTGGGGCCTGGGCGCTGGAGTGCTCATCGCACTGGCCGTCACACGCTTTCTGCGGAGCCTGCTGTTCGGCATCAGCGCAACCGATGCAACGACATTTGCGGCCTCGGTGCTGTTACTCACGGGGGCGGCGGTGGTGGCGTCCTACATTCCGGCGCGGCGGGCGGCCAAGGTCGATCCCGCGGTGGCGCTGCGCTACGAGTAGGGACATTATGGAAACCATATTTCAGAATATCCGCTACGCTTTCCGTCAGTTGCGCAAGTATCCGGGCTTCACGCTCGTTGCCGTGGTCACTCTGGCGCTCGGCATCGGCGCCAATGCCGCCATCTTTTCTCTGGTTGATCAGGTTCTGCTCAAGCAGTTGCCCGTCGTCGAACCCGACCGGCTTGTCATGTTGAAGTACACCGGTTCCGATACGGGTCACGGCAGTTCTTACGGCGGCGACCCTCGGGAGTATTTTTCTTATCCGATGTATCGCGATCTTCGCGACCAGAACAGCGTGTTCTCAGGAATGCTGTGCATGTTTCCAGCGCAAGTCGGCGTACAGTGGCACAACTCCCCAAGCCTCGCGAACAGCGAACTGGTCAGCGGAAACTATTTTTCGCTGTTGGGGCTTAAACCGGCCGTAGGACGGCTCTTCGTCCCTGAAGATAGCGCAACGCACGGAGCTTCGCCTCTGGCAGTTCTGAGTTATCGCTACTGGACACAACATTTTGCTTCCGATCCTTCAGTCGTCGGCCAAGGGCTGCTGATCAATGGGAGTCCCTTCACCATCGTCGGCGTGCTGCAACCCGGTTTTGACAGCGTGATTGCCGGCACGGTACCCGATTTCTTTGTTCCCATCACGATGAAAGCCCAGATGACTCCGGGGTGGGACGAACTCGAGGACCGCCGATCGCGATGGATGAACATCATCGCACGGCTGAAACCGGGCGTGACCGTGCAGCAGGCTCAGGCAGGCATCAATCCGTTATGGAAAGCAATCCGTGCCATGGAGCTTCAGAGTATAACGGCGCGCAGCCAGCGCTTCCGCGAGCAGTTCGTGGAGAAAAGCTACGTCACGCTGCTCGACGGCTCGAAGGGATTTTCTCCGCTCCGCGCCAGCATGCGCACGCCCCTGCTGATCCTCATGGGCATGGTCGCCCTACTCACCCTCATGGCGACGGCGAATGTAGGAAGTCTCCTGCTGGTGCGAGCGGCCGGGCGCACTCGCGAAATGTCGGTCCGCTACTCGCTCGGCGCGACACGCAGACGAGTGATCGGCCAGTTGCTGGCGGAAGGCGTTGTTCTGGGACTGACTGGAGGAATCTGTGGTCTCGCTCTCTCGCCATTGCTTACCGCGGCCCTGATCAGTTTCGTCAATCCTTCCGCAACCACAGCAGGAATGACTTCGCTCTCGGCTGCGCCCGATGTGCGAGTCGTCTGGTTCAGCTTCGCCATTTCCATTGCAGCGAGTGTGCTTTTCAGCCTGGCGCCGATTGTGCAGTTCTATCGTCCGAAAGTGACTATGGCCCTGAAGCAGCAGACTGGAACCGGAGAACTCGGCCACGCCAGATTTCGCCGCGTTACTGTGGGCGTGCAGATTGGTCTCAGTCTCCTGCTCTTGGTCGGCGCCGGATTATTCAGCCGCACCCTGAGGAATCTCAAATCGGTTGATGTGGGTTTCGTAACCGATCGCCTGCTCACCTTCCAGCTTGACCCGCATCTCGCCGGCTATCAGCCCAGCGCCGTCACGCCCTTGTACAAGCGCCTGATCGAGACTCTCAGTTCTCAGCCTGGCGTTCAATCCGTCGGAATGACCGACGATCCTGTCCTGGCGCGCTCTGACGATACCTTCTCGATCGATGTTCCGGGTTATCAGGCGCAGGAAGGCGAACGCCTGAGTTTTGAATGGGAGCATGTGACGCCGGGTTACTTCACAGCCTTGCAGCTGCCTCTTGTTGCCGGACGTGTGTTCACCGATGCTGATGTCCCAAGCTCAGCCAAAGTCGTGATCGTGAACGAAAGCTTCGTTCGCAAGTTCTTCGGCAATGTGAACCAGGCGCTTGGACGAACATTCTCGGCTACGAAAGACAAAGCACCTCTCCTCATTGTCGGCGTCGTAAGAGACGCGAAGCACTACAGCGTGCACGATCTCCCTACACCGATTTTCTACTCACCCATCTTTCAGGATACGGAGCCCGCCGCAGTCGGCGTTTATGTCCGGACGCGGCAGGAGCCTCAAGCTGCTGCCAGCATGGTCCGCACGGCCGTCGCCGGGATCGACTCCAAATTAGTCGTGGATTCGCTGCAATCCATGAATGCGGAAATCGACAGCACGCTCACCTCAGAGCGCATGCTTTCTTTCCTGGCGAGCAGTTTCGGCATCGTCGCCGTCTTCATCACGGCGATCGGCCTTTACGGCGTGCTGGCGTATTCCATTGCACAGCGTACGCGCGAGATCGGCATTCGCATGGCTCTGGGCGCAACGCGCGCGGCGGTCGTGAATATGGTCTTGCGCGAAGTGTTGGTGGTGACCGGCTGCAGCGTAGCCGTGGCCCTGCCGCTGTCGATCGCGCTCGGAAGTTTCGTAAAAGCGCAGCTCTATGGGATTTCTTATCGCGACCCAGTGACGTTGTTGTTCGTGACGCTCGCCATCGGCGCGATCGCGCTGCTGGCCGCTTGCGTGCCCGCGCGGCGCGCCATCCGGGTGCAACCCATCACCGCTCTGCGCTACGAGTAGTTAGGAGAACTGAATGTTTGCCAGCCCGATGCAAGACCTTCGGTATGCGCTGCGCCAACTACGCAAGAACCCCGGCTTCGCCGCTGTCGCGGTGATCACATTGGCTTTGGGGATTGGCGCCAACACGGCGGTTTTCAGCGTGGTCGATGCAGTGATGCTGCGTCCGCTGCGGTACTATCAGCCGAATCGGCTGATTGAGGCGCAATCCATCAGCACCCGCGACCCACAGCCGCATGCCATCTCTTATCCCGATTTCTTCGACTGGCGATCCCAGAATCACACGCTCGAACATCTGGTTTCATATCACGATGATCAGTTCACGCTGACCGGCCTGCAGCGACCGGTGCAAGTCGACGCCGAAGTCGTTTCGTGGGATCTGCTGCCTGCTCTCGGAGTTCGTCCGGAACTCGGTCGAGGATTCACCGCGGATGAGGAAAAAACCGGAACAAGCGTCGTTCTGATCAGTCACGCGTTGTGGGAGTCGCAATTCGCAGGCGATAGGGCAATCGTCGGACGAAGCGTTCATCTCAGCGGCAATCTCTACACGGTGATCGGTGTCATGCCGTCGTCCTTCCGCTTTCCCATCACCCGGCCTACGAACAGCATCTGGACTACGCTCGCGGTGGATGATGATCCCAGCGATCCACATTCCAACATCAGGAATCGCGGAGCGCACTTCCTCAACATAATTGGTCGGATGAAGCCTGGTGTCACTGTGACCGAGGCCAGCCAGGACCTTAGATTGATTGCGGTCAATCTTGCCAAGGCATATCCGAACTCGAATACAAAGCATGACCTGGCCCGCGCCATCACTGAGACTGATGCCGTGCTTGGCGATACGCGAATCGCACTTCTGGTCGTCCTCGGTTCGGTGGCGCTCGTACTCCTGATCGCGTGCGGCAACATCGCCAATTTGCTGCTGGCGCGGATGCGTGAGCGCCAGCGCGAGATCGCCCTCCGTTCGGCCCTGGGTGCGGGGAAGCGACGGATCGTGCGCCAGTTGCTGGCAGAGAGCACGGCCTTAAGCCTCTGTGGCGGACTTGCTGGGTGCGCCCTTGCATTTCTTTGCACGCCGGCGATTCTCTCGCTGATCGGCGACAGCCTGCCGCGCGCGGCAGACGCGGGAGTCGATTTGCAGGTGCTCGCATTCGCAATCGCTTTGTCATTCGTCGCCGGCATCGTCTTCGGCGTTGTCCCCGCGATCGTCGGCTCGCGAACCGATCTCGTCTCCACATTAAAGGAAGGCGGTAAGAGCGAAATCTTCGGACGCGACTGGCTCCGCTCTTCGCTGATTGTGGGACAAGTGGCTCTGGGGCTTATGCTCACCGCGGGGGCCGGCCTGTTGATTACCAGCTACGCAAAGCTTCTCCGTACCCACGAAGGTTTCAATCCCAACCACCTGATCACGATGTATTTCGAAACGCCGGACTCGCAATACGCATACCCGCAATTCAAAGGTAAGCGCGTCCAGTTCTACCGTGACTACTTCGAGAGACTCCGCGCGTTGCCGGGCGTGCAGTCCGCCGCCGGCGTCATCGTTCTACCCATGACCAACGATGCAATCATGATCAGCTTCGAAGATCCTGAGCATCCCGCGCCCGAGGGTCGGCAGCCCAGCGCCGATCTCGCGCCGATCACACCGCAGTACTTCAGCACGATGCAGATTCCTTTGTTGCAGGGACGCGACTTTTCTGACCGCGACGATATCGATGCCGCGCAGGTGATGATCGTGAATCAGGCCTTCGCCCAGAAATTCTTCCCCGGTGAGAGAGTTCTCGGAAAGAAGCTGAAGCCCGGAGCCGGCGGCGGAATTCCAGGTGGGCCGCCGTGGCGCGAGATCGTCGGCGTCGTCGGGGATATCCGGCTCGGGGCGACCGATCGCGAAACCAGCCCGGCAATGTACTTGCCATCCAGCCAACTGTCCGGGTGGTGCTGCCTGTACTCGGTGATACGCACGTCGCTCGATTCCACCGGCGTAGCCGCGAGCGTTCAACGGATCGTATCTTCGATGAACAAGGACATTCCGGTCACGCAGGTTCGTACCATGGACGAGCTGATGTTCAACCAGCTCTCCCAGCCGCGATTCGCGATGGTCCTGCTCAGCGCATTCTCCGGATTGGCACTCGTGCTCACCGTAGTCGGGCTCTACGGCGTAATGACATATTCGGTTTCGCGGCGCACGCGGGAAATTGGGGTGCGCATGGCGCTCGGCGCGCAACGAGCCATAGTGCTCAACATGGTGCTGCGGGATGCCGCCCTTATGCTCGCGGCCGGCATCGTTGTTGGCGTTGCGGCGACCCTGGCATCGGCATCGATTTTGAAAAGCATGCTGTACGGCACAGGATCACGCGACCCCCTCGTGATGGTTATCGTCTGCATCACAGTCGCGTTGATAGGGCTTCTGGCCGCGTATATCCCGGCGCGCCGCGCCGCTAAGGTCGATCCCATGGTGGCGCTGCGTTACGAATAGAAATCGAAGACGGAGACACGTAAAGATGATTGAGCTGAAGAACGTGGAACGGATTTACAAGACCCCTGCTGGGCAGACCTGGGTGCTGCGCCGCATCAACCTCACTATTCGTGAAGGCGAATTCGTCACCTTCATGGGACCCTCCGGCGCGGGCAAGTCGTCTCTGCTAAATGTTCTGGCCCTGCTCGACGACAGTTGGGAGGGCGAATACTTTTTTCGCGAAGAGGCCGTACACGAGATGAAGCGCAAGCAGCGCGGCGAACTGGCGAAGCGCAATATCGGCATGGTCTTCCAGAGTTATCACCTGCTTGATGACCTTACGGTTCAGGAAAATATCGATCTCCCGCTTTCCTACAAAGACATTCCGC
This sequence comes from uncultured Acidobacteriaceae bacterium, assembly GCA_963739125.1. Classification (GTDB taxonomy): domain Bacteria; phylum Acidobacteriota; class Terriglobia; order Terriglobales; family Acidobacteriaceae; genus Sulfotelmatobacter. Next base: position 1,799,758 of record CAVTZD010000001.1, read on the forward strand.
GGCGCGAGCGGCAGAGCCTCGTCGCCGACACGCTCGATCGATTTCAGATTGTTGCCAAGAAAGATTTGTATCCCAGCCAGCTTTCGGGGGGACAGCAGCAGCTTGTCGGCATTGCTCGAGCCGTGATTCACAAGCCGCCGTTGTTGCTCGCCGACGAGCCGACTGGGAACCTTCATTCCGGCCAAGCAAAGGAGATTATGGAACTGTTTCGTGAACTCAACCAACAGGGGACGACGATCGTGCAAGTCACCCACTCAGAGGCAAATGCGGCCTTCGGGAGCCGCACCATTCAGTTGCGAGATGGCTGGCTGGTCGGGGACACGGCGAATCCCACGCTTGGCCAACCCGCGGAGGTCAGCGCATCGTGAGCTCATTCGTTTTCAAATACCGGAGGTTGGCGATCGGAGTTCTTTGCACGTGCGGCAGCCTCGCCGGAACCCTGATGGCTCAAACCAGCGCGTCGACGCCGTTGACCGTCCAGCAACCCGCGGCTCAGCCTCAGTTTGAGATGCCAAGGTCGTATAACCCTCTGAACGCCTACCTGCCCGACGAAGTTCCAGAACCGGTGCTGACGAATTCGCCGCGTCTCGACCAGCTCGTCCATGATGGCAAGCTTTACCTGTCGCTGAAAGACGCCATCAATCTGGCGCTTGAGAACAATTTGGATTTAGCCATCGCCCGCTACAATCTTCCTATTGCGAACACGGATATTCTCCGCACTCAGGCTGGCGGATTTTTCCGCGGAGTCAATACCGGAGTGGTGCAGGGAACTCCGGGTGGAGGCGTCGGCGGCTTCGGGACGGGAGCTCCCGGCGCGGGCGCTGGGGGAACCACCGGCGGCGCCGGCGGCGCCGGTGCTGGAGCGTCTGGTCTGGTGCAGTCGACCTTGGGCGCGGGTACGGCAGTTTCTTCCTACGACCCGTCTATCAATTTGAATGCGGGAGACGAGCACCAGACATCTCCTGTGGCGAACTTTCAGATTTACGGCGTGCCTTCTCTCCAACTGAATACCGGGCAGGTAAACGTCAACTACTCGCAGGCTTTCCCTACCGGGACGAGTATCAACTTTTCTTTCGACAATTCCCGGCAAACCACAAACAGTCCTTACTTCAATCTCTCTCCGACACTCAGCTCGGCGTTCCACTTTCAGATTCAGCAGGAATTGCTTGCTGGCTTTGGCTTCGGCCCCAATCTGCGCTATCTGCACATCGCTAAAAACAATAAGAAGATTTCTGACATCGGCTTCAAAGATCAGGTTATCGCTACTGTCACCCAAATCGAGAATATTTACTGGGACTTGGTCAGCGCCTTCGAGCAGACGCAGGTGGACGAACAGTCCTTCGCGTTTGCTCAGCAAACGCTAGAGAACACCAGGAAGCAACTGGAGCTGCAGAGCGTTCCAGCTATGGACGTAATGCGCGCCGAAGCGGAAGTTTCGAAGCGAGATCAGGACTTGACCGTGGCTCGCACCACCCTCCAACTTCAAGAAACTTTAATGAAGAATGCGGTCACGAAAAGCCTGGACGACCCGGTGCTGGAGGCAATGCCGGTCGTCCCCACAGACAAAATGCAAGCGGCTGCAACCCAGACGAGCGTTCCCATTCAAGACCTGATTGCCGAGGCCCAGAAAAGCCGGCCCGAACTCGCCGAATCTGATATCGACCTTGTGAACCGGCAGATCAGCAACCGCGCGGCGCGGAATGCACTGCTGCCTTCGCTTTCCTTAGTCGGATTCTATAGTGGTGCGGGTCTTGCGGGTCCGCTAAACCCGGCCTACAACCTTGGCCAGAACATTTCGAGCGTTCCCACCGATTTCGCCGGCGCTTTGCAAAATGCTTTTAACAATACCTCGCCCGATTACTATGTCGGCCTGAACCTGAATATTCCGCTCAGAAATCGAGTCGCCAAGGCGGATCAATATCGCTCTGAGTTGGAGTATCGCCAGGCACAATTGCGGCTGGAGCAGTTAAAGAAACAAGTGCGAATTGAAGTGCGCAACGCGCAGTATGCTCTCGACCAAACCGGCGCCAGAGTTGACGCAGCACGCAAGGCGCGCGATTTGGCCCAGCGCACTTTCGAGATCACCAAGAAAGAGCAAGAACTGGGATCGGGATCCATCTACCAGACTCTTTCCGCTCAACGCGATCTTTCGCTCGCCGAACTGGACCTGGTCAGCGCGATGACGGTACACGAAAAGGCCAAAGTTGAACTGGACCGCGCCACCGGCACGACTTTGGAACATAATGGCATACTGATCCAGGACGCGATCAGCGGCGTAGTATCGCACTCGCCCTAAACCATGCCAACCACGGTCAAACCCGGAGAAGTAGATGTCGCTGCCTTCCGGCATGAAGCCGGGCCGCCGGTCCGGGTTTTAGCCGCCGACGACCAGGAGCACATTCTCGAGGCTCTCGAGTTCTTGCTGCGCCCGCAAGGCTACAAGGTGGATAAGGTTCGCTCTCCCGTGCTCGTGCGTGAAGCGCTGGGCGGAGCTTCTTACGATGCAATCCTCATCGACCTGAATTACACGCGCGACACGACTTCCGGACAGGAAGGTCTCGATCTGCTTTCGCACATCGTTGCGCTCGATTCCACTGTTCCTGTAATCGTGATGACCGCATGGGCGAACGTGGAGTTGGCGGTCGAGGCCATGCGGCGCGGCGCGCGAGACTTTGTCCAGAAGCCCTGGGAGAATGACCGGTTGCTATCCATTCTCCGCACTCAGGTTGAATTGCATCGGGCGCTGCAGAGGGCGGCGCGGTTAGAGGCGGAAAATCGGCTGCTTCGGGCCGAAGGGCGGCCTGAATTCCTCGCAACCGCACCAGCCATGCAACCGGTTCTCGACACGATTTCACGCGTAGGCCCGTCCGACGCGAATGTGTTAATCACGGGCGAGCATGGGACAGGCAAAGAAGTCGTCGCGCAAACGCTGCACGCGCTTTCGGCGCGGGCTCAGCGTCCGCTGGTAGCGGTAAATACCGGAGCCATTCCCGACGGAGTCTTCGAGAGCGAACTGTTTGGCCATGTCAAGGGAGCGTTCACCGACGCGCGCATGGATCGCATCGGGCGATTCGAGCTGGCCGATGGCGGCACGATTTTTCTCGACGAGATCGGGAACGTTCCCATGCGCCAGCAGGCGAAGCTGTTGCGCGTTCTGGAATCCGGGGAAGTCGAGCGTGTTGGCTCGTCACGTCCTCGCCGAGTCAATGTGCGCGCACTCTCCGCCACCAACACTGACCTCGCGGCAGCCTGCGCCAGCGGACAATTTCGCGAGGATCTGTTGTTTCGCTTGAATACGGTTGAGATCCACCTGCCCGCTCTGCGCGAGCGCCGCGAAGATATTCCCGTGCTGGCGGCCCATTTTCTGGCGCGCTACAGCGCCCGCTACCGGCGACCGCTGCAGGGCTTTGACTCGGCTGCGATCCAGGCCCTGCTGCAGTACTCATGGCCGGGCAATGTGCGGGAGTTAGACCACACCATTGAACGCGCGGTTCTCATGTGTCGCACCCAGGAAATCCAATCCGCCGATCTGTCGCTGAGCCCGCAGCGCGTGCAAAGCCAGAGCCTGGAAGACCTCAGCCTCGAAGCCGTCGAGTCGGTGCTCGTCCGCAAAGCTCTGCAGCGTTTTCAGGGAAATGTCAGCCAGGCGGCCGAAGCGCTTGGACTGAGCCGGGGCGCATTGTATCGCCGGATGGAAAAGTATGGCGTCTAGCCCGCCGGGCTCGAAGGCTTCCCGCCCGCGGAAACGATCCCGGCTCTTGTATGAACACCGAATCAGCCTGTACTCCTTTCTGGTTGCCCTTCCTGCTCTTCTCGTCAGCGGGGTGCTGATATGGACTCGGCCCTGGAGCACCGAATCGCGGCTGTCATTGATCGGAGCCGAGCTGTTCGTCTGGTGGCTGCTGGCGCTGGCCTTGCAGGAACAAACTACCCGGCCTCTGCAGACGCTTGCGAACGTGCTCGCCTCTCTGCGCGAAGAGGATTATTCGTTTCGCGCGCGTAACGCCGCACCCGAAGACGCTCTCGGTGAACTTTCGCTCGAAGTCAATGCCCTGGCTGACATGCTTTCTGCCCGGCAACTTCGGTCGATCGAGGCGACCGCACTCTTGCAGCGCGTCGTTGACGAGATTGACGTTCCTCTGTTCGCCTTCGATCCTTCCGGTTCCCTGCGGCTGGTGAACCCGGCCGGCGAACATCTGTTGCGCCAGCCCCGGGTGCGGCTGGTTGGTCGAAGCGCTGCCGAGCTGCATCTGCGAGAGTGCCTCACGGCTGACAACGAGAGTCTGGTCGAACTGAAGCTCAGCGATTCACAGGCGCGCTGGCTGCTACGGCGAAGTTCTTTCCGCCAGAACGGTGTGCCGCACACTCTCGTCGTGCTCTCCGATGTGAGCCGCGCCTTACGTGAAGAAGAACGGCGGGCGTGGCAGCGGCTGATCCGGGTACTGGGACACGAACTAAGCAACTCTTTGGCCCCGATTAAATCGATCGCTGGAAGTCTCAGTTCGCGAGTGGCGGCCACGCCCATGGACGCGGACGTTCGCAGCGACCTGCAGCGTGGGCTGGAGATTATCGAGGCGCGTTCCGCTTCTCTGCATCGATTTCTCGAAGCCTACCGGAGGCTGGCGCAAATGCCCGCACCGGTTCTGCGCGAAGTCGCACTTGCCCCGCTCGTAGCGCGCGTCGCCGGCCTGGAAATGCGAATTCCCATCTGTGTTCGTCCCGGACCCGACCTGATTTTTCAAGCTGATCCCGATCAACTGGAGCAAATGCTCATCAACCTTCTGCGCAACGCGGCCGATGCGGTTCTGGAAACTGCCGAGTCGATACTGCCCTCAGTCGGGGCTTCGCAGCATGATGCTGGAAGCGTTGTAGTGCGCTGGGACGCGTCCGCAGACGACGTCACGCTCGCGGTGGAAGACTGTGGTGTGGGGCTTTTGAACCCAGCAAACGTGTTTACTCCGTTTTATACGACGAAGCCTAACGGCAGCGGCGTTGGGCTGGTTCTCTCCCGCCAGATCGCCGAAGCCCACGGGGGCAGGATTGAGATCTCGAATCGACCCACCGGCCGCGGTTGCCTGGTGAAGGTCGTGTTGCCACGAGTTCCCGCCCGTTCCGTTCCCGCCCCCTGAGCTAGGGCTTTGCCCTGCGCTTAGCCGACTTCCAGCAACTCTCTTCTCGGCCATGTCCTGGCGTAAAATCGTCGGTGTGGGGTCCCGTCAGGAGAGTACAGAATCCGCTGCCTACGATGGCGGCGATGGACTGAACGGCAGGGTCAGGGCGCAGGCTCAGTCACCCGTCGAGACGGATGCCATTGAAGTCGAGCCTCCAGCGCGTACAGCCGCGGGCTTGACGTCCGTATTCAAAGCAGCCCAGTTCACGATCCGGGAACCTGGGTTGGTTCGCGGCATCTCTGCCCTCGCTCATCTAAATCAATTTGATGGAATCGACTGCCCCGGTTGCGCCTGGCCTGATCCCGATCAAGAGCGGGGGCTCAACGAATATTGCGAGAACGGAGTCAAGGCCATCGCCGAAGAAGCTACGGCGAAACGCTGTACACCGGATTTTTTTCGTTCGTGGAGCGTCGGCGATTTGTCGCGCCAATCGGACTATTGGCTGGGCCACCAGGGCCGGCTGACTCATCCGATGGTTTTACCCGCGGGCAAAGATCACTATGAGCCGATCTCGTGGGAGGACGCATTCGCGCTGATCGCCGAAGAGTTGAACGCATTGAGCAGCCCGGATGAGGCCATTTTTTACACCTCCGGTCGCACCAGCAACGAAGCTGCGTTCCTCTATCAATTATTCGTGCGCCAGTTCGGCACCAATAACCTGCCGGACTGTTCGAATATGTGCCACGAATCCTCCGGCCTTGCTCTGCGCGAAGTCATCGGAGTCGGCAAGGGAACGGTCACGCTGGAAGACTTCGACCTGGCCGACACGATCCTTATCATAGGCCAGAATCCGGGCACGAACCATCCGCGCATGTTGACGACTCTGCAGAAAGCAGCACGGCGCGGAGCGACGATTGTTAGTGTGAATCCGCTGGCGGAAGCAGCACTGACTCGCTTCAAGCATCCCAAGGATGTGCTGCACCTGCTCGGCTCAGGGACGAAGATCGCGACGCATTTCGTGCAAGTGCACCTGAGCGGCGACCTGGCCTTCTTCAAGGGGCTGTGCAAGGAGATTCTTGAGGAAGAAAATCGGCGGCCGGGGCAGGTTATCAATCGCGCGTTCATCGAAGAGAGAACCACAGGCTTCGCCGATTTCAGCAATGCCCTCGCAGCCGTTTCGTGGGATGAGATCGTCGAGCAAAGCGGTATCGCACGCGACCAGATTCGAGAGATCGCAGAAGTCACCATGCGTTCGAAGAGAATGATCGCCTGTTGGGCGATGGGCCTGACGCAGCAGCGGCACGCCGTCGCTACGATTCAAGAGATCGTGAATCTGTTGCTGCTTGGCGGCCACATAGGGCGGCCCGGCGCTGGAGTCTGCCCCGTGCGGGGCCATTCCAACGTGCAGGGCGATCGCACCATGGGCATCTGGGAAAGGATGCCATCCAGCTTCCTCGACAAGCTGCGCGACAACTTCGGATTCGAGCCGCCGCGCCACCACGGCTGGGATGTGGTGGACTCGATCCAGGCTATGCATCGGGGCGAAGCCAAAATTTTCTTTGCCATGGGTGGCAACTTCCTCTCCGCGACCCCCGACACGGAGTTTACGGCTGAGGCCCTGTCGCAGTGCCGCCTGACCGTGCATGTTTCCACCAAGCTGAACCGCGCTCATCTCATCACGGGAAAAAAGGCGCTAATCCTGCCTTGTCTCGGACGCACAGAGCGCGACTTGCAGGCTGCGGGGCCGCAGTTCGTGAGCGTCGAAAATTCCATGGGAGTGGTGCACTCTTCGCGGGGCAGTCTGGAGCCAGCTTCCGACCAGCTTCTAAGCGAGCCTGCGATCATCGCTCGCCTAGCCGTGGCCACGCAGGGCAAACGGACAAAGGTGGATTGGATCGGCCTTATCGAAGACTATGACCGCATCCGCGAACTCATTGCTCGCATTATTCCGGGCTGCGAAGATATGAACCGCCGGGTGCGACAGGAGGGCGGCTTTTACCTGCCGAATGCTGCCCGCGACAATTCCTACAACACAAAAACCGGAAGAGCCAACTTCAAGGTTTCGGTGCTTGAGCCGATTCCCCTTGAGGCGGGACAGTTTCTACTGACCACCCTCCGTTCCCACGATCAGTTCAACACTACGATTTACGGCCTCGATGATCGCTACCGCGGCATTTTTCATGGCCGGCGGGTTCTGCTGATCAATTCACAAGACTTGCGAGACCGCGGCTGGAAAGCCGGCGACCGGCTGGACATAACAAGCCACTTCCTGAAGAACGGAGAGGAAGAACTTCGGACGGCTCCCTGCTTCCTGGCCGTGCCTTATGAGATTCCTCGACGCTGCGTGGCGACGTATTTCCCGGAAGCCAATGTACTTGTGCCCATTGGGAGCGTTGCACTGGGAAGCAACACTCCGACCTCGAAAGCAGTGGTCGTAAGCCTCGTCCGATCGGCGAAAGAAGGCGTTTTTACAGAGCAAAACGAATCCCTTCGGAGCTGAACCTTTTCCCAAGTCCACGACTCCTGCCAACTCCGGCGTTTCCGTTTTGCCAGGGTCCTCGGGATTTTGTTCGTGATTCGTAACGCGAAACGCTAAGCCGAAAATTCGGCCATCCCATGAAGCAGAATGGACGCAACAACTGAGGGGGGAGAGGGGTGCATCCCGAAGACTGCCCGAATTGCGGCGGTACTGGGTATGTCGCGAAGCCGGTGGACTTGAATGGTAAGTCTGAAGGTGTCGCGTTTATCCGATTGAAATGTCCTGCGTGTGGGGGCAGCGGACGGAAACGCTCAATCCCACCCACGGCCGCGGGCTGACCGCACGGCCTGCGGTGCTTGCGAAAAACGTTGCGTCCGGGCCGTCCCACTTCCCGTCTGACGGAAGGCGGCCCGGGCAGACGTTTCGCGTCAGCCGAATCGCTCGGATTCTAGTCGGCTAGGAACCTGCAAGCCGTTCAGGCGATCCCGGCTTTTGCAGTATTTCGCTTTCTCCCCGCGGTCGCCATTTCCACTCGGTTTCGTCCGTTGGACTTCGCCCGATAGAGCGCCTTGTCGGCTGCTTCGAGCACAAGATCGGGATAGGGTTTCGCCTCCGTTGATGCGGCCACGCCAATGCTCACGGTCACGGAAAGCGCTGCCACGGGTTTGCTTTGCGCCAGTTGCCGAATTGCGTCTCCAGTCCGCTGGCGCTTGCGAACTCTTTCGTTACGCCGGTCCGGCCCGCGCCGAATTTGACGCCGGTCCTCGCTGCGCAGTCGGAACTCAGTGGCCTCGACTTTCTCGCGCAGCTGCTCCAGATGGTCCGCAACTTCAGGGATCGTCTTTCCCGGAAAAAGAATCGTGAACTCCTCACCTCCGCAGCGGTAAGCCTGCCCTCCGCCGGTCACGCGCGATAAATTAGCAGCGACTAAGCGCAGAACCTGGTCCCCCGTATCGTGACCATAGGTGTCGTTGAATCGCTTGAAGTGATCGATGTCTACAACCGCAATCGCATACGGCTCTTGCAGGCGCTGCAGCGCATCGTTAAAAGCGCGGCGCGAGGGCAGGGTGGTGAGTTCATCGTGATAGGCCATCAGGTACGAGTTCTCAATGATCGAAGCGCCGAGGATGGCTGCTGCGGTCGCGGCGTAAGCGGTCGAGAGGCGAGCGCTTCCGGCAAAGCGAAGCGCCAAGGAAAACGAGCACAATGACCACAGCAACGCTCCATCGACCGGCTTGCGGGTAAACAAGCAACGCACGAGCAAGAGAATACCTGCCGCAATCAGCGCGAACCAAACATAGCGCGGCCACGACATCGTCGCGGCAATATGATGCGCGCGGACGCGAAACGACGTCCCCGAATCGTCGGCGCGAGAGAGAACTCCCACGATCACGGCCTGCACGAACAGGAACAGCCCGATGGGTGCCGTCGCGGAAACGATGAAGCCCCTCTCATGCATCATCGCAATCACGACAAAGTTCAACGGCACCAGCACGGTAACTGCCTGTAGGGCGGTCCATCCCGAAGAGCCCGGAACGGAATGTGCGGAAACGAGCAAGGCTGTCGCTTGCTGCGCCAGGAACAGCACCAATAGAGCGAAAAAAATCCGGCTCGAGTGAAATCGCCACGCCAGCAGCATGCCTCCGGCAAGCGCGCAATAGTAGAGAAAACTCAGCGCCGGCGGAGTCAGCGTCAACCATCCAGAATGCAGCAGAACCGCGACCGCGAGCAGGAAGACACCGCCAGGCAGCAGAAGGGTCTTCAGGGCGTTGCCGCTCCAAGTTCGGAAGCCCGAGCTCCGTAAGAATGTAGGCATGTCAAGAATGTCCGTAAGCCGCATATCCGCAAGGAATTGCTCCTGGTCGGAGAGCGCAACTGAAATTATCTCCGGTCGGTAGACCGCGAGGAAATTGGCCGCTAAGGTTCGCAGACTACTGGCACCATCTCTCTCCCGTTCCGGAACTCATCGCCATTTCAGGAACTACACACCTTTGTGCGCTTCGACTCTTGGCTGCGCTTGAGCGGTTTCTAACTAGACTTGGGTTGTTGCATTAGGGACGGTTTACGCATGCGAATTCTTATCGCTGAAGATGATGAAGCGCTGGCGCGCTTCGTGCGCCAGGGTTTGGAAGCAGAGAATTACGCCGCAGATATTTTTGCGGATGGCGAACAGGCTAGAAACGCCGCGACGGAGAACGACTACGACCTTGTAGTCCTTGACCTGAACCTGCCCAAGCTCGACGGGGTGGGCGTACTGCGCCACTTGCGGATGAAAAAACCAAGTCTTCCTGTGCTGGTGCTGACCCAGCGCAACCGGGTCGAAGACCGGGTTCAGTGTTTGGACCTGGGAGCCGACGACTACCTGGGCAAACCATTCTCTTTCAGCGAGCTTTCGGCGCGCATTCGCGCCCTGGTGCGGCGCAGCCATCTGCCTTCGGAGTCGGTGCTGGTGGTGGCCGATCTCAAACTGGACCGGGTGGAACGCCGCGTAGAGCGCGCCGGGCATCGGATTGACCTGACGACCAAGGAATTTGCCTTGCTCGAATACCTGATGCGCAACGCCGGCCGCAGGGTAACCCGCGCCATGATTATCGAGCACGTCTGGAATCTTACTTTCGACACCACCACCAACGTCGTCGATGTCTACATCAATTATCTTCGCCGCAAAGTGGACGACGGCCACCCCGCCAAGCTGATCCACACCGTGCGCGGCGTGGGTTACGAAGTGAGCGCGCCGGCCGAAGTACGGGTGCCCCAGGCGCGGGCTCTCGGGGTTCAGGAATGAGCGGTCCAGCAATACGCAGGCCGAAAATGGGCGAGGCCGTTACCGGCCGCGGCCCTGAGCCGGCGCCAAATGCGGCGAAGCATCCGAGCCCGCTGGCGCACCTGCTGCATGCGCTCAACCAGCCTCTGACCGGGTTGCAATGCTCGCTGGAACTGGCCGTCGCCGGACCTCGGCGTCCGGAGCAGTACGTCCGCATCCTGAACGAAGGCCTCGACCTCACGTTGCGCATGCGAACCCTGGTGGAAGCGATCCGCGAGCTGACCGACGACGCCGGCGGAAATCTGGAACCGCGCGAGATGCTGCCGCTGGATGCTTTATTGCGCGAAACCGCCGATGAATTGTGCCCGGTGGCGGCCACGCGCAGCGTGCAGTTCGTCATCTCCCAGGAAGCGCCGCTGCAGGTCTGGGGAGAACGCAAACTCTTCGCGCAACTCATGTTTCGCACGCTGGAATCGGCGATGAGCCTTTCGCGCGGGGGAGGCGACCTCGGGATCAGGGTCCGCGGCGACGGCAAACATGCCGTCGTTGAGTTTTCCTGGTCCGAGGCCCCCCCGGCGCTTTCGCCATTTTCGCGGGCGGAGCTGGGACTGCTGGTGGCCGGCGCGGGATGGGAAAAGGTTGGTGGGGAATGGACCAGCACTCGCGCCAACGAGGCGCAAACCTGCACCCTCCGGCTGCCTCTGGCTTCTCTTGCCGGGCCAGCGGCGGGCGCGAACTCATAACCGAAATGAGAGAGCCTGACAGCGAAAGCCTGATTGTGAAAGGAAGACCATGACCACCATGTCGGTTGTTTCTCCCGCGGGCGGCGCGCTGATCGCCAGCGCCAACCGCGCACTACGCGAACAGGTGGCGCATCGGCTGAACGGGCGATGCCGCCCGGTGCAGCAGGCGCTGGGCGGGGCCGACGCGCTGGCCAAGCTGGAAAAAGGGAACTGGCAGATGCTGTTTCTCGACCGCCGCCTTCCCGATCTCGATGCCGAGGAAGTGAGCGCCATCATCGAGCGGCGTTTCCCCGGCATCGAGGTCGTGATGCTCGATTCCGATGTCACACCGTCGGCGGATGCCGATCCATCCCCTTCGGCATTTTCCCGGCCCACTCCCGAGCCGGCCAGCGCCGATCCCGCGGCTGCGACCGAGCCCCTGCCGGGCATGATCGGAGCAAGCGCGGCCATGCAGCGCGTTTATCGCATGGTGCGCCTGATCGCGCCGCGCACGACCACGGTTCTGATTGCGGGCGCGACCGGGACGGGCAAGGAACTGGTGGCGCGGGCCGTGCACGAACTCAGCCCGCGTGCGGCGAAACCGCTGGTCGTGGTCAATTGCGCCGCCATCCCTGAGACACTGCTCGAGTCCGAATTGTTTGGTTACGCCCGCGGAGCGTTCACCGGAGCGGTGCAGTCCCAGATCGGCCGTATCCCGGCCGCCCACGGCGGAACGCTGTTTCTCGACGAAGTCAGCGAGCTGCCGCTAGGGATGCAGGCCAAGCTGCTGCGCTTTCTCGAACAGAAAGAAGTGCAGCGGCTGGGCACCTGTGAAACCACGCGCGTGGACGTGCGGGTGCTGGCCGCCAGCAACGTGGACCTGGCAGGCCGGGCGGCGCGCGGCGAGTTCCGCCAGGACCTGTTCTATCGACTCTCAGCCTTCCCCATCGAACTTCCGGCTCTAAGCGAGCGCCAGGCCGACATTGTTCCTCTCGCCGAACATTTTCTGGCTTGCATGGCGGCCGCCATGGCCGTGCCCGCTCCCCGGCTGAGCCCGGACGCGGTCCGCATCCTCGATGCCCACGCCTGGAAAGGCAACGTGCGGGAACTGCAGCATGTGATGGAGCGGGCTTCGATTCTGGTGGAAAATGGCGACACCGTCGAAGCCATGCATCTTTACTTTTCCTATCCTCAGCACCTGCTCCGGCTGGAGCCGGTGCGCGAATCTCGCGAGTCGTGAGCCCGAGTCCTGAGCGCGAATCCTAAGAAAGATCTCACCGGACAGAGCGGCGATTGGCATGGCCCGTGCAAATCTTGCCTGCGACTATGACTTCTTTGCCTACGCTGGAGTGCTGGCCTGACCCTCATGTGGCGGCTTCGGCTTCGATCTTGCGGACGCCCGATCTGGGGAAATTTGAGATCGGCGATGCCGGGAGCGGCGGTCCGAAAATCGAAGACGAGCAATTTCTGCTCCGCGCGTTCCGTTCCTTCGCCGAGGCCGCGGGTTCTCTCGAACGCTCGTACGGGCAATTGCGGGTTGAAGTGGAGAAACTCCGGCGCGAACTGGGGCAACGCAACACCGATCTAGCGCACAGCCTCGAGGAAAACCGCGGCATGCGGGCTCATCTCGACCGCATTCTCGAAGGCCTTCCCTGCGGCGTGATGGTGGTCTCAAGCCAAGGCGAAATCTCGCGGGCGAATCCGGAAGCTCTGCGTCTGCTCGAAACGGGAAATGCCGCCTCCCCCCTCAGCACAGTTTCCTCGCTGCCTGGCGCGGTGCGCCAACTCCTCGAGCGGGCCCGAAACGAGGCGGGCGAACAGGAGTTGAGCCTAGCCGGGGACGGCGGAGCCGCAACCCGGTGGCTGGCCGCGCGCCACGCTTCCCTGGGTGGCACGATATCTGGATCTTCCGTCTTTATCCTGCGCGACGTGAGCGAGCCCAAGCGCCTCGAAGCCGCCAGAAACAAGCTGCGGCGCGAGCAGGCTCTGGCGGAAATGTCAGCCGTGCTGGCGCATGAGATCCGCAATCCGCTGGGAAGCCTGGAATTGTTTGCCGGTTTGCTGGCCGATTCTGCGCTGGACGGCGAGTCGCGAAGCTGGGTGGAGCATGTGCAGGCCGGGCTGCGTACGCTGGCCGCGACTGTCGACAACGTGCTGCACTTCCATAGTCCTCCCGAGCCCGAACGCGCTCCCCTCGATCTGGGGATTCTGCTCGACTGGGCCCGCGACTTCCTCGCTCCTCTGGCCCGCCGGGCGCGCATCGTGTTGAGTTCACAGAACCGGCTGCAGGGTATTTTTCTGGCCGCCGACCGTCACCGCCTGGAGCAGGTGCTGCTGAACCTGGTGCTGAATGCCCTGCACGCCATGCCCGGCGGCGGGTGGATCGAACTGGGTGGAGGCACAATCGACGGAGGCCGGAAGGTTTTGATCGTAGTTGCCGACACCGGGCCGGGGATTTCTGACGAGCACTTGCCGCACATTTTCGAGCCCGGTTTCAGCACCCGCCCGGCCAGTCCCGGTCTCGGTCTGGCCGTCTGCCGCAAGATCGCCGAGCAGCATGGAGGAACCCTCCGGGCGGCCAGCCGTCCCGGGTGCGGAGCCAGATTCACGTTGACATTGCCTCTGGCGCTGGACCCCGCGTTCGAAGCCGCAGGGCCGCAGGCGATCCCGCAAGAAGCCCCGGTAGGCGGAGGCGCGCCATGAACCGCGTTCTGGTGGTGGACGACGACAGCAGCATGCGGGCGGCGCTCGAAACCCGTTTTCTGCGGCGGGGCTGGCGGGTTGAGACTGCCTCCCACACCGCCGAGGCACTCGAAAAATTCCGCCGGGAACCGCACCCTCTGATCATCACCGACATCCGCATGCCCGGGCGCAGGCCCTGCCCGGCGCCGGGCGGCGCCGACGAGGACTCCGGTTTCTCGCTGATGCGTGCCGCGCGCGCCCTGGTTCCGCACACGGCGGTGATCCTGCTGACCGCCTTCGCCAGCGTTCCCGACGCGGTGGCGGCGATGCGTGACGGCGCCTGCGATTATCTGGTCAAGCCGGTCTCGTTCGAGCAGTTGGAGTTGGCCGCCGAACGCATCCTGGGACAGGGCCGGGTCCAGGCCGAAGCCCTGAAAGAGCTGGCCGGACACTCCTCGGTCTGGCTGCGCGCTCTCGACCGCGCGCGCCAGGCTGCCGCCAGTGATGCCGACATCCTGATCGAGGCCGAGAGCGGCACCGGCAAAGAGCTGGTGGCGCGTCTGATTCACCGGCTCAGCCCCCGCCGCGGCCGTCCATTCATCGCCGTCAACTGCGCCGCCTTTCCTGAGACCCTGCTCGAAAGCGAACTGTTCGGCCATACCAAGGGCGCCTTCACCGGCGCCGCCTGCGCCAAGCCGGGCAAGTTCGAACTCGCCCACGGCGGCACGCTGCTGCTCGACGAAGTCGGCGAGATACCGCTCGGGCTGCAACCCAAGCTGCTGCGCGTGCTGCAGGAGCGCGAGTTTGACCGGCTGGGCGATACCCGCACCATCCGCGTAGACTTGCGCGTAGTCGCCACCACCAACCGGGTGCTGGCCGAGATGGTGCGCGCCGGCCAGTTCCGCGCCGATCTTTACTACCGCCTCAACGTGATCCCGCTCAGACTGCCTCCGTTGCGCGAGCGCGCCGGGGACACGCGGGAACTCGCCGAATATTTCGCGTGCCTCTACGCCCCGCCGGGGCGCCCGCTCCATCTTGCTCCGGATCTTCTGGAGCAGCTGGAGCGGCACGTCTGGCCGGGCAATGTGCGCGAACTGGCGAACTGCCTGCGCCGCGCCGTGGCCCTGGCCACCGGTCCCGAGATCGGGATTGGTGCGCTCGAAGGTTTCGGCTGGGAGTGTCCGGAGGCCCGGATGGCGGTCGTCCCGGTTGCTGACCGGACTACGATCGACCGAGCTCCGATTGGCCGGGCTGCGACTGATTTGATTTCGACTAATTTGCTTTCGACCGGCCCGGCATCGAACGGCAAGATCGTGTCGGGCGACGTCAGCCTGCGCGCTGGAGTTTCCCTGGGAGAAATGGAACGCAAGCTGGTCGCCCTTACCCTCGAGGCGACGGGCGGCAACCGCTCGCGTGCCGCCGAACTGCTCGGCGTCAGCCTGCGCACGGTGCGCAACAAGGTGCGCAGCTACGGACTGCCCCGCAGTTCGCGCTACGCTGAGGCGCCGCCCAAGCCATAAAACCGCTGGACGCGAACAGGACGAAATTAGGATTGACGAAGCGAGGATTGACACGCCGATGATTGACACCGCGATGACCGACGCCCTAGGCCGTTTCCTCGACGTCAATGTGGCCCGCTATAAGCTTGTCACCATGAACCTGGCCAACATCGACACGCCCGGCTACCACACCCGCGACCTGGATTTCCGCGCCGAGCTGCGCCGGGCCGCCGCGGCCGCAGCCGCGGCGCGAGCGGAAGGCGGGGCGGAGTTTAGCGGGGAATATGGGAGAGAGTACGGTGACGGTGACGATGACGATGTTGAGCCCTCCTTCGCGTCATTCCACGCCGCCTTCAGTCCGCAGCCGCGCCCGGTGCGCGGGCTGATGGAGCGGCCCGACGGCAACAACGTCAGCGTCGAGCGCGAGAGCCTGCTGCTGGCCGACGTGCAGATGAAATACAACTTGGGCGTACAGCTGTTGAAAGACCAGTTCCACCTCATTTCAACAGCCATCAATTCCGGAGGCACCAGCTCATGAACCTGTTCGGCATGCTCGAAGTGAGCGGCTCGGCGCTTTCGGCCGAGCGCTGGCGCGCCGAGGTGGTCTCGGCCAACATGGCCAACGCCGAAACCACCCGGACGCCGCAAGGCGGCCCCTACCGGCGGCAGTTGGTCGTGTTTCGCGCCCGTCCCTTGCCTCGGTTTCCCATGCTTCTGGCCGGCCTCGGCCTCAACTCGCAGGGTCTGGGCCTCTCGTCATGGGGCACAACATCGCCGGGCCTGGCGTCGCAAGAGGGCGTGCGCGTCGAGCGCATCGTCGATGATACCTCACCGCTCCCGCGTCGCTACGAGCCCGGGCATCCCGACGCCGACGGGTCGGGCTACGTGACGTATCCGAATGTCAATCCGGTCATGGAAATGACGGATCTGCTGAGCGCGGTGCGCGCCTACCAGCTCAATGCAGCAGCGGTCCAGGCGGCGAAAAACATGATCCAGCAGACGCTGCAGATCTTGAGTTGAAAATTCTCGAGCTGAACCTTGCCTGGGCTGAGTGGGCCCATGCCGGAGAGTCCCGATTATGAGTGCCGCCATCTCTTCCCTGCGCATCCTCCCGGCCGAAGCCGGTACCCCGTCGCTTGGGTCCCCGAGCGGCACTGGCCCGGGGTTCCGCGATGTCCTGCACAGCGCGCTCGACGACATGCAGCAGCTCGAGGGTCAGGCGGAAACTACCGTCTCCGGCGTACTCGACGGCAACGGCACCGACGTGCACAGCGCTCTCATCGCGGTCGAGAAGGCTGACCTCAGCTTTCAGCTGATGATGCAGGTGCGCAACAAGATTGTTTCCGCCTACGAGGAGATCTCGCGCATGCAATTCTGACGGTCCCGGTCACACGCAGCCGGCTCGTCCCCCACGGCCGAAGCGCTGGGATTGAAGGCTGACGACTGAAGCCTGACGACCGGAGCCTGACAATCGAAGCCGGCGACTGAAGACGGGCCAACCGACGACGAGCGGGACCAGGGAGGGCTGAAAAAAATCGGCGGCCGGTCAACAGGTCCGCCTCGCGGCAAACCGAAAATGGCCGACACTCCAGCATCCGCCAACGACGTGCTCCACCGGCTCGGCCAGGCCTTTCAGGGGCTGACTCTGAACCAGCGTCTTCTGCTGGCAGGCGGCGCCGCGTTGGTGGGAGCGACGCTGTGGGCGTTTGTGGCGCTGCTGGGACAGCCGAAATATGTCACGCTCTATTCCGGGTTGCGTCCCGAAGATGCGCAGACCATGGCCGCCCGCCTTGCCGCAAAAAACATTCCCTACCAGATCTCCCCCGACGGCAGCGCCTTGCTGGTGCCGGAGGACAAGCTCGACGCCAGCCGTCTGGAGACCGCCGCCGCCGGCCTGCCGCGCAGCGCCCGGCTCGGTTTCGAACTGTTCGACACTCCGAACTGGGCGGGATCGGATTTCACCGAAAAAGTGAACTACCAGCGCGCCCTCGAAGGCGAACTGGAGCGCACGCTGGCCACGCTCAGCGAAGTCGAAGCCGTGCGCGTGCATCTGGTGATGCCCGAGGAGTCGCTGTTTACCGACCAGCAGCACGACGCCAAAGCGGCCGTCATCGTGAAGACCCGCGGCGGGCGGCTCTCCGATGAGGCCCAGCAGGCGATCCCGCAATTAGTCGCCAGCGCGGTCGACCGGCTGCGTCCGGAAAATGTCACCGTCGTTGATGCCGACAGCAACACTCCTCTGCTGCACAACCGCGAGGGCAGCCACGCCTACGGGCTTGACGAGGAACTGGCGAAAACGCTGGTCCATACGCTCGAACCGGTGGTTGGCGCCGATCATGTCCGGGCCAGTGTCCACGTCGAGTACGATCTTGGAACCAGTGAAGAAACCGACGAAACCTACGATCCCAAAACCGCCGCGACACTGACCCAGGAGCATTCGGAAGAAAACTCAAGCGGAGGCGTTTCCGTCGGTGTGCCCGGCACCGCCAGCAACGTGCCTGCGGCCAAGCCGCCGACTCCAACCGCAGCGGCCGCGTCATCCTCGACCGCGGTCCCAACCGAGCAGGCCAACTCGCGCTCCGACGCGACCACCTACGCCATCAGCAAGACCCTGCATCACAGCGTGGAGCCTCCTGGACGGGTGCGCCGCATTGCGGCCGCCGTCCTGGTCGACGATGCCATCGAAACTACCGAGCAAGGCGGCAAGCAGACCACGACGCGGCGCAAGCGCACCGCCGAAGAGATGAAGCAGATCGAGGATCTGGCCCGGGCCGCCATCGGAGTCGACCCGCAGCGCGGAGATGTGCTGGCGGTAGAGAATCTTTCCTTCGAGCAGGCTCCGGGCGAAACGCCGACTCCGCCCAGCAAAACCGAGCGCTGGCTGAGTCTGATCCAGCCCTGGTCGTGGGTGCTGCGCTATGTGGGCCTGGCGGCCCTGTTTCTGGTGGTGTACGGGCTGGTACTGCGTCCGGTGAAGAAGCAGGCGCTAACCGCGTTCCGCGAGCTCCCGGGCCGGGTGGCGAAGGGGCTTGCGCCGGCGCTTGCCGATTCGGGCGGCGGCATCGCGCTTGGTGGCGAGGGCGGAGTGGGGGAAAGTGGCAAGCGGACCAACCAGCTGAAACGCCTGCTGACCGAAAAAGTGAAAGCAGAACCGGAAACCGCCAGCCGCCTGGTGCAGAGCTGGGTGCGGCAGGAGGATCAAAAGTGACGCCGGTAACCGCCGCCGCGCGTGGACTGCACAAGGCCGCTGTCCTTATGGTGATCTTGGGGGAAGACGCGGCCAGCCAGGTTTACCGCCACCTGCCCCCGGTCGAAGTGGAACGGATCACGCAGGAGATTGCCGCCCTGCGCTCGGTAGACGCCGAGACTGCGCTCGCGGTGCTCGAGGAATTCGAGCGCCTGGTCATGACCGGCGACTACCTGGCCCAGGGCGGGCGCGAGTATGCCAACAAACTTCTGATCAAGGCGTTTGGTGAAGATGGGGCCCAGGAACTTCTGCGCCAAGTATCGCAGACCGAAGAGATGAGCGCCGCCAAACTCGACTCCCTGCGCAAGGCCGACCCGCTGCAGCTGGCGAAATTCATCGAGGGCGAGCACCCGCAGACCATCGCGCTGATTCTTGCCCACCTCGACGCCAAACAGGCCTCGGCGCTGCTGATGAAGCTGCCAGAGGAACTACGCGCCGAAGCCGTCAAACGCCTGGCCCAGCTGCGTCAGTTCTCGCCCGAGATGGCGCAGCGGGTCTCGCTGGTTCTACACAAGCGACTCGAATCTCTCGGCGAGCAGAGCCGGCGCGCCTACGCCGGGTTGCGCGGCGTGGCGGACGTGATGAACCGGCTCGACATCACCATCGCCAAAACCATCCTCGAAGGCATCGAAAAAGAAGACCCCAAACTGGCCCTTTCGATCCGCAACCTGATGTTTACTTTCGAAGATCTGCTGACCGTCCCCGAGGCCGGCATTCGCGAACTCCTCGGGCAGATGGACAAGAAAACCCTGGCCACGGCGCTGCGCGGCGCGAGTGAGGAACTGAAAAGCTACATTTTCAAGTCGATGTCTTCGCGCGCCGTCGAAATGCTCAAGGAAGATATGGAGGTGCTAGGGCCGGTAAAATCGCGCGAGGTCCAGAAGGCGCAGCTGGAAGCGGTGGGGGTCGCGCGGAAGCTGGAAGCGGAAGGCAAACTCACCCTGACCCAGGAGACCGAAGATGAGTTCGTCTCCTAAAACCGCGTACCACGCCGAGGCCGGCGTCGGGACTACCCGAGAGAAGCCGCTGCCGGAAATCGTACCCTTCCCCTACGATTCGATCCCTGAGAATTCCTTACACCATTCCATGATTTCGCTCGCCGCAGTCGGCCCTGCGGGCGACGCTGGCACCGAGAACCCCGGCGCCCGCGAGAGTCAGGCCCGAATCCTGGGGCGTCAGGAGGGACTGGCCGAGGCGCGCAAGACGTTCGAAGACCAGCTGGTGCGGGAGCGCGCCGGCGTGGCCGCCGCGCTGGCCGCCTTCACTGGCGACCGTGCCGTCTATTTCGAGAAAGTGGAAGGCGAAGTCGTGCAGCTCGCTCTGGCCATGGCCCGCCAGATTCTGCATCGCGAAGCCCAACTCGATCCCCTGCTTCTCGCCGGAATCGTGCGGGTTGCTCTCGAAAAGATCGACGCCGCTACCGGCGTCGTGCTGCGGCTCCATCCGCAGAATGCCCCTGACTGGCGGCGTTATCTGAGCACGCACCTGGGTCCTGCCGATCAACCGGAAATCGTTGAAGATGCCGCCCAGCCCATCGACCGGTGTTCCCTGGAGACCTCGATGGGTAGCACGGTGATTGGTGTCGAGGTGCAGCTCAAACAGATCGAGCAAGGGTTGATGGACTTGCTCGCCGCACGTCCGGGAGCGTCCCCATGACCGTCGCGACGAACCGGGAAGCGCTTCTCGCACCCTACCGGGCGCGTCTCGAGGCCTGCTCGGGGCTGCGCTGGCAGGGCCGGGTCACGCAGGTCGTCGGACCGCTGGTGGAATCTGAAGGCCCGTTCTGTTCGGTTGGGGAGATCTGTCAGATCCAGGACGCCCGGGGACGCATGTTGCCGGGCGAGATCGTTGGCTTTCGCGGATCGACGGTTCTGGCTATGCCGCTCGACCTGCCCCGCGGCGTCCGCTATGGCGATCGCGTCCTGACCTGGGGCGAGCGCGCCTCGCTCCGCGTGAGCTCGGAGATGCTCGGACGCGTCCTCGACGGCAGCGGGCAGCCGCTCGACTCATCGGGCCCTTACCGCGCCCGCGAGTATCGCGCGCTGGACGGCGCCGCGCCTCTGCCGCTCGAACGAATCTCAATTCGCGAGCCCCTCTCCTGCGGAATTCGAGCGGTCGACGCTTTCCTCACCTGCGGCCGCGGCCAGCGTGTCGGCATTTTCGGCGGCAGCGGTGTCGGCAAGAGCACTCTGATCGGCATGATGGCGCGCAATACCGAAGCCGATATCACCGTGCTCGGTCTGGTCGGAGAACGCGGTCGCGAAGTGCGCGACTTCCTCGAAAACTCGCTCGGAGAAGCAGGCCTGCGGCGCTCGCTGGTCGTGGTCTCAACTTCCGATCAGTCTCCCCTGCTGCGCATCCGCGCCGCGCTGGCAGCGACGGCCGCCGCCGAATATTTCTGCGCCCAAGGCAAGAACGTCCTGCTGGTCGTCGATTCGCTCACCCGACTCGCCATGGCCCAGCGCGAAATCGGACTGGCGGCAGGTGAGCCTCCCACCGCGAAAGGCTACACTCCCTCCTGCTTCGCCATGCTGGCACGGCTCATCGAGCGTGCGGGGCGGTTCCACGCAGGCAGCATCACTGCGTTCTATACCGTTCTGATGGAAGGAGACGACGAGCAGGATCCGTTGGTCGACGGCGCGCGCGCGCTGCTCGACGGCCATATCATGCTCGACCGCAAGCTGGCCGTGCGCAGCCATTACCCGCCGATCGCGGTGCTCGATAGCGTGAGCCGTCTAATGCCGGCGGTGTGTTCCGCCGCGCACCTGCAAAAAGCCAGTGAGCTGAGACGTTTGCTGGCCGCCTACACCGCCTCAGAAGACCTGATTCGCATCGGGGCCTACCAGAAGGGAAGCGATGCCACACTTGATAAAGCTCTGGCGCTGATCCCGGAACTGCACCGTTTCCTGATGCAGAAGCCCGGGGAGACAATCTCTTTTTCCGAGAGCGTGGCCAGACTGCTGGCCCTACCCACCTAACCCCATGGCCTTTCGTTTTCCGCTCGAAGCCGTGCTGCATTTCCGAAAAAGTCTCGAGCACCAGCAGGAACTGCGTTTGCGCTCCGCCAATCAGCAGGTCGCACGGGCACGCCATCTCATCGAACAACTGGATCACGCCATCGGCCAGCTGCAGGCTCGCCAATCCCAGGAATTGGGCGCCGGTACCACCGCCGCGGAAATGCGATTCGCCCTCGAGCGCGAATCGGAACTGCGCCAGCATCGCCATAATCTGGACCGCGAACTGATGCGTCTTGAAACCCTACGCGACCAGCAGCAGAAAATTTTTCAGCAGGCGCGGCGCGAACGCGAAACCTTCGAGAGTCTGCGCGATCACCAGCTCCACGAATATGAGCTCGCCTCGGCACGGCGCGAACAGCGCGAACTGGACACCATGTTTCTCCTGCGCCAGGCTTACATTTTGCGGCGAACCAGCCTCCGCCGTGGATAGAAGTTGCCGCTTCCTGGGCAGGGCTTGCCCATCGCACCTTCTGTTGCCGTTCCACTTCTGATCGGCAGAATTCGGACGTACTTGATTCCACATCTCTTCCCCTCTCGTTTTCCGCTCACTCGCACATTGGCGCGTGAGGTGCATCCACATTCGCGAGTCCTGGCATTTGGCTCGGACCAACACCGTGCCCTTAGCAATCGAAACCACGATCACCGGCACCGCCACTTCAGGTTCGCTCACGAATGTTTTCGTCCGCGGCGCGTCCGGCGGTAAGAGTTCGAACAGCTTCGCCGCCCTGTGCGCGCAACTCTCGTCCGCTTCCTCTACCACTGAAAGCCCAAGCGCTACCGAGGAACCCTCCGCTCCACCAGCCCTCGCCTCGCAAAAATCCAGTAAGGGTGCGGCGAATCTAAACGAAGCGGCGGCACAAACTGCCACGACAGCGCTCAACAGCGCGCTTTCCGCTTTGCTGCCGGCGATGGTTCCGCAAGTCCAGGACTCCCCTTCGTCGGCGGGAACTGGCGGTAGTTCCGCGCAGGATTCGAGTCGGACCTTGGCGCGAACAAGCACGCCTGAGGCTGTCAATGGTTCCGGCGCCGCGAATTTCGGCCTCGATGTAAGCCGATTCTTCTCTGGCTCCCCATCGTCCGCTGCTTTGGCCGCGCTGCAACCGGGACGAGCTGCCGCGGATTCGCAGCCGAGCATCGGCCCTTCCGAGGGTGCCACGGGATCAGTGTCCGCGACCGTGCTGACCGGCGATACCGCAGTCTCGCAGCGAGCGGTTCTTCAGCCGGAAAACGACCCTGCGTTTCTTTCCGCTTTGGGCGGCGAGGCAAAAGGTGCGGGCGGCGTCATTGTCGCAACCAACCCGGGCGCGGCAGCAGCAGCGGATTTGACCAGCTCTTACATCAACGGCGTCCGCTTTCCCGCACCGCCAGATCTTGTCGGTCCAGCAACGGCCAATCGTCCGCAAGACGTGCAGGGGCAGGCAAAGATGAATCCAGTCCTGATTTCTCAAGCCGAGAGCACTCCAGCGACGATCTCTTCGTCCTCGCTTCCCATCCCGACCGCGATCCTGATGCCGAGCTCAACAATGCAAGAACCGGCAACAGCGGCGACCGTAGACTCGCGCGCGCTAGAGGGCGGCAACCTGGCGTCATCGACGGTAGATCCGTCCCCGGCGCCGTCGGCGACCTTTGCGAACTCAATCGATTCGCTCCCCGCCAAGGGCACTGTGGCTGAGGCTTCCTCAAACCCCGACATTCCTCCGGCCGCGATCCCGGTGACTCCGACTTCGCCGACTGTAGTTTCGACAGCCACGATCCCGCCAATCGTTACCGCGCCCGTCGTCGCTGCTCCTGTCGTGACTTCATCCCTCATTACGTCGGCTACGACAACTCCGCCGATCTCGCCAATCAAGATCTCTTCAGATGTAACGAACCCACAACCGGCAAAAGCACCGCCGCCACGACCCCCTGCCCCGGCCACCGATTCACCGAACTCGGCCCCCGCCAAGAAAGCTCTCGATGATCTGCAGGCGGCCGCCGCGAATTCGCTCATTCAACTTTCTTCCCAGCTGGCGCAGAGTGCAGGATTTCCGCAGGCCGTGGCGGCCGCTTACTCATCCGCGAATCTGGCGCCGAATCCGACCAGCCCTTCCCATCCCTCGGCTCTCCAGTCCTCTGGCCCCCAGTCTTCGACCCTGAGCACAAACTACGCTCTCGCCAACCCGGGCGTGAGCCAGAACCAATCCCAGCCGAAAAATAACAACGCTCCAACAGCAGCCGGCTCGAATTCGCTGAATGCCGCCACGTCCGCCAGCGGCACAACCGCCGACGCGTCTCAGTCCAGTTTCGCCGTTGGCGCGGCGTCCGATTCCATGCGCAAAATGTCCTCCTCATCCTCGGATTCCGCAACGATGCCGACGCTGGGCGCTCAGGCGGCGATGCCGCAAGTTACGGCCAGCAGCGGCGCTGATGCGGCCGTGCAATCGGCAAGTGTGCAGCAAGCGGCGCCAGCTCTGGCGGCCCCGGTCCCGAAATCGAGTGCGGGCGCTTCACCCGCGGGGTCGAACTCGGCCCAAACTCTTCCCGCAGCCGGAGACTTGCCAGCGACTGCGAGTGCTGGGCCGGTGCTCGGGGCGCAAATGATCGCGAAAGCCGCCCAATCCGAAATGCACATTGGATTAAACACCGCCGCTTTCGGCAGCGTGGACGTGCACACGATCGTGCACGCCAACGATGTCGGGATTCTGATCGGCAGCGAGCGCGGCGATTTGCGCTCCCTGCTCGCCAACGAGATCCCGGCCATGGCGCATTCGCTCGAGCAACAGAATCTGCGTCTGAACCAAGTCAATGTTCATCAGGGCTTTGCCTTTTCGAACAACATGACCTCGGGAGGAAATTCCCATCCTCGCGCTTATACGTACAAGCCGACGGCGGCCGCTGGTTTGACGCTCGATTCGGGCGATGTCGAATCGACCGAACCGGTCGACGCCGCGCCGGCACCGCACAGCAACGGATATTTCAGCATTCTGGCCTAAAAGGAGAACGCTTGTGATCCACGCCACCGCGATGTTACCCCAGCCAATACCGACCAGCGGCACGACCGGCACGACGTCTACGTCGACGACCTCAACGTCGAGTTCGGATACCAATCCGCAGGGATTGGACAACATGTTCCTGCAACTGCTGGTTGCGCAGCTGCAGAATCAGGATCCCACCAGCCCGCTCGATCCGTCCCAGTTTGTTGGCCAGCTCGCGCAGTTCAGCGAACTGAGCGAGGTCACGCAAATCGAGCAGCTGGTGCAGCAGGCCGTGTCTGGAACTTCCAGTTCATCCTCATCCGGCGGTAGTACAGGAACCACTCCCACTTCAATGAGCCCGGGGCCGGGCGCCACCGCCTTGTCGCCCCAGGCAATTGTTTCTCAGGCAGTTTCCGCAGCCCAGAGTGCGCTCACTAAATCGACGTCGCTTGGACCATTGTCGACGGCAGCATCGTTTCCAAACCCAGCTCAAGGAGTTTTCTAAATGCCAAATTTTTCCATTCCGCTTTCCGGGCTGACCGCCGAATCGACGGCGCTGTCGACCATCGCCAACAATCTCTCCAACCAGAACACGACGGGCTACAAAGACGAGACGGTACTGTTCAGCGACCTGTTCTACCAGAACCTGGGCACAACCGGCTCGGGAGATCCGATCCAGGTCGGCGCCGGCACCCAGGTAGGCTCGATTCCTTCCTTGTTCACGCAAGGCAGTATCAGCGCCACCGGAGTCCCCACGGATGTGGCCATCCAGGGCAGCGGATTCTTCGCAGTGCAAAGTTCGAGCGGAGTCATCAGCTATACGCGCGCGGGCGATTTTTCAGTTGACGCCAACAATTACCTGGTCACCTCCGACGGGCAGCAAGTACTGGGCTACCCGGCGGTAAACGGAGTGGTCAACACCGGCTCCGGGATCGCGCCTCTGCAGCTGGGCGCGGGTACCCTGAGCCCGCCGACGGCCACGGCGAACGTGCAGTTGACCACCAATTTGAACGCCGCGGCCACGGTGGGCGACACCTTCTCCACTCCGGTCACGATCTATGACTCGCTCGGAGCGAGCCATACCTTGACGGCAACTTTCACCAATACCGCTCCCAATAAGTGGAGTTACAGCCTCAGCATTCCGGCTACGGATCTGAGCGCCGTTGGAGCCACCGGGATTCTGGCCACCGGCACTTTGACTTTCAACGGAAATGGAGTGCTGACCGGAGACACGGCGGCCACCGGGGGCACCGTGACCGCACCCCTGTCGAACGTCACCGGCATCCCAATCAAGGGACTGGCCGATGGAGCCACCGACATGACGTTCAACTGGAACGTGCTGAGCGGCACCACGCCAGTCCTTACCCAAGTTGCAGCCCCCGACAGCACGTCGGCGACTTCGCAGGATGGCAGCAGCAGCGGCTCGCTGGTGAACTTCGCCATCGGCTCGGATGGAACCATCACCGGCTCGTTCAGCAATGGCAAGACGCAGGCCTTGGGAGAAATCGCGCTGGCCAACTTCGCCAACGTCGACGGACTGCAACTGGACGGCAATACCGATTACTCGCCCACTTTGGCTTCGGGCGCAGCTGTGGTCGGAGTTCCCGGCGCGGGCGGCCTGGGAACGATTTCGGGCGGTTCTTTGGAGTTGTCGAACGTCGACATCGCCACCGAGTTCGCCAACCTGATCGTCGCACAACGCGGTTTCGAGGCCGATGCCAAGGCCGTGACCACCTTCGACCAGATCACGCAGGACACGATTGCGCTGAAGCAGTAAGGAGACTCAAAAGGAAAAATAATCCACCGTCGATGCGACTCCGGTGTCGGTTGTGCGCCCGCCGGAGCGCGTCGACTTTTATCACGAGACATTGCTATCGCGAGACATTGCTCATGAGAATCCGCACATCAAACACTAAGTTTCCGCTTCGGGGTCTTGCGTTGCTAGAGCCGGAGAAGACGCCAGGTCAGCCTAACTGCTGATTCTAGGGGCCAAGTACTGTCTGTCGAGATAATCCCGCCCCATGCCCTTTCGTGCGGTTCCACGGTAGGCGGATTGCTTTCTGTTAGTCCGTGCCGGAGCAAGACAATGCGAACGTTCCCCGTCCTTCGCGGCGCGGATGGCTCGTCTGGGTGATCGGCGGTGTCCTGGTGGCCTCAGTTGCCGTCTGGCTATGGGCAAGCCGCGGAGTTTCGTCCTCCGCCCCGCCGGCCCCTACGACGAATGTCAGATCCACGCTGCACCTGGAAACCTTTGTCCTTAATCTGGCTGACCCTGACCAGAGATCGTATTTGCGGGTGGGAATCGACCTTGGTGTGAACCGGGAAATCGGCAAAGGCGAGGCGCCGCCAGTTGCCGAAGTCCGCGACGTCATCGTGGAGGTGCTGGCCCAGGGCAAAGCCGACGAGTTGATGACCGCCGAGGGCAAAACCCAATTGAAAGCGGCGCTATTACACGCTTTGCAGGAACGGGTGCCGCAGCTTGGAGTCGAGGAAATTTACTTTACCGAGTTTCTGATCCAGCGCTGAAGCTTCAAACCGGGGCCGAATCAGGGCACGGTAAGCGTTTTCAATTTGCGAGCGAAGAACCTTGAGGAGCAGTTGATGGCAGCAGCCGGACAAGCCGTGTCTCCTTCTGCGGCGGAGAAGCCGCGTGCGGCCGCGCCCGTGGAAACCGCAGCGGAAACCGACGAAGTCCGCTGGCGGCCAGTGCTCAGCCTGCCGTGCCAGCTCACCGTTGATCTTCCGCTGGCTCAGTTCAAAGTGGCGGACTTCGTCAAGCTGCGTGCCGGTTGCATCCTGGCCACGAGCTGGCGGGTCAGCCGCGACATTCCGCTCCGGGTCAACGGGACTCTCATCGCTTGGGGCGAGTTCGAGGGGTCCGGCAAGCGGCTCGCCGTCCGGCTGACCGAGCTGGCGTGACCGGCGACGTCGGGATGGACGAAAGCCTAAGGGACCGAGGCATGAATGACGAAAACATTTTCGCCGCGAGCGAGATCGCCGCCACCCAGGCCAGCGAAGGGCCGCCCATCACTGGCGCAACACGGGGGGCGAGGTCAGACGCGTGGCTCCATATCCAGTCCTGGTGGCAGAGAATTCGGCGGCTGAGACGCCGCCCGGCTCGTCGCTTGCGGCTTGCCGAGAGTCTGGCGCTCGGCGAGCGCCGCTTCGTGGCCGTGATCGAGTTCGAACAGAGGCGTTTTCTGGTGGGGGGAACGTCCACGTCTGTGGTGCTGCTGGCGCGCCTCGGCACAAACGCAGAACCAGCCTCCAGCCGGCGGCCACAGCGGCACGCACTTGAGAACAACCGGCCAGAGCGCAGCCAGGAGGACGGACTTTGAGCTGGACTTGGGGAACGAGATGTCTCGCAAGCGCCGCCTGGGTAGCCTGGCCGGCAGCGGCCTGGGCCCGGACGGCGCGTCCGCGTCACCTCTCCGTGTCGGGGTTGAATTGGACTGGGCCGGCGGGGGCCAACGGCTCGGTACCTTGGAACATCGTCGTGCTGCTCACGCTGTTGACTTTGTTGCCGGCGCTGGTCGTGGCCGTCACTCCGTTTACCCGCCTGCTGGTTGTATTCCATTTTTTGCGTCAGGCGCTGGGCACGCAGACCGCTCCCAGCAACCAGACGCTCATCGGGCTGGCGCTGGTTCTGACTTATTTCCTGATGCAGCCGGTCGGCGCTTCCATTTACCAGGCCGCGGTCTTGCCCTTCGAACGCGGCCAAATCGATGCCTGGGGCGCGCTCGAACAGGGGACGCCGCCGTTGCGCCGCTTCATGCTCAAGTTTGCCCGCGAGAAAGATCTTGCCCTGTTCGTCGAACTGTCCGGGGCGCCGCGTCCGGCCCGGCCCGAGGATGTGCCCATGCGGGTGGTCGTGCCCGCCTACATTCTGTCGGAATTAAAAACCGGCTTTCAGATTGGAGCGGCGCTGTTTCTGCCCTTTCTGGTGATCGATCTGGTGGTCGCCGCGGTGACCACTTCGATCGGCATGTTGCAGCTGCCGCCGGTGGTGATCTCGACTCCGCTGAAGATCATGCTGTTCGTCATGGTTGACGGCTGGAACCTGCTGGTGGGTTCGCTCATGAAGAGCTTCACCTGACGGCTCTCCGACGCGGATCGAGCCTGGATTCGCCGCTGCTGTTGATGACGCTGGCGACAGGGATGATGACAGTGACAGTGACGGGGACAGGGACAGGAACAGTGACAAGGAGGCTTCGCCATGGGACCGGACGAGATGGTTCGCATCCTGCGCCAGACGCTCGAGGCCGCGCTCTGGATGGGCGCGCCCCTGCTGATTGTCGCAACCGCGGTCGGCCTGCTGATCAACGTGGCGCAGGTTCTGACCTCGCTGCAGGAAACCACGCTTTCAACCGTGCCCCGGCTGTTCGCGGTGGCCGCGGCGACCCTCCTGCTGATGCCCTGGATGGCCCGCCGCCTCGGCATGTTCACCCTGCAGGTGTTGTCGGATTTCCGGCCGTTTCTGCGCTGAAGGGGCGCCGATTGCAACCCTTGAAAAAACCCTATGGATGCCTTTGCTCTCGACCAGCTTCTCGCGGCCGCCGTCTTCGTGGGGGCGCGTGTTTCCGGGCTGATGGTGTTCTGCCCGTTCCTGGGCAGCAGCGCCATTCCGACGCCGGTGAAAGCCGCTCTGACCCTGCTGGTCACCGGCCTGTTGTACTCGGTGCACGGCCCGCTGCGACTCGATCTGGGGCCCTGGCAGTGGGCCGGCGTGGCCCTGAGCGAAGTTGTGATCGGTCTGGTGCTGGGCCTTACCGCCAACTTCGTCCTCGAGGGGGCGATGATGGCCGGCCAGATCCTGGGAGTGCAGATGGGTTATTCGCTGGCCACGTTGTTCGATCCGCAAACTGCGGCCGATACTCCGGTGCTGGCCGAGTTCCATCAGCTCGCCGTGCTTCTGATTTTTCTCGAACTCGACGTGCATCACTGGCTGCTGCGCGCCGTGGCCGCCAGCTTCGTCTACTTGCCTGCCGGAGCGGTGCCTGCGGCGCTGGCTGCGGGCGGCCTGCTGCACGCCGCCGGAGGGATTTTTCTCTCCGGCGTGCAGATTGCGGCGCCTGCTCTGGCGGCCACATTGGTGACCGACGTGGCCCTGGGATTTCTGGGCAAAGCTTCGCCCCAGCTTCCCGTTCTTTTCATCGGGCTGGCGGTGAAGAACCTGCTGGGCCTGGCGATGTTGATCGCAGTCATCGCCTACTGGCCGCACAGTTTTTCCGAGCGTTTCGCCGAGTCCGTTGGGTTCGGCGAAAAGCTGTTGCACGTGGCCCACTGAAACATTGAGAGAGCGACCGATCGACCGACTGACGATTGAATGACGGATTGACGACCGATGGCCGACCAGAACAGAACCGAGAAAGCCACGCCGCGGCGCCGGCAGAAAGCCCGCGAGCAAGGACAGATTGCGCGCAGCCGCGATCTGGTCGCCGGTCTCGGAACCATGGCCGCCGTTCTGCTTCTGGCCTGGCAGTTGCCCGCCTTTGCGGCAAACTGGCGCGGGCTGTTGCGGCACGAACTGGACTCCGCCGCCGTCCGCCCGGACCAGCTGCTGCCGGTCTGGCGCAACGACCTCGTCATTTTCCAGGGGATCGCGCTGGCCGCCGGACTGAGCTGGCTGGTTGCCACTCTGGGCGGAGTGGCGCAGGGTGGACTGGTCTTCGCCCCGGGCGCGCTCGCTCCCAGCCTGAACCGGCTGAACCCGGCGTCGCGCATGGGACAGCTGTTTTCTCTTGCCGCCGTAAGCCGCATGCTGAAATCCCTGCTGCCGACGGCCGTCATCGTGTATCTCGGGATCACGCTTCTGGCCCGCGACTGGGCTGGACTTCCCTCCCTGTTGCATGCCAGCGCGTTCCGGCTGGTGTCGTTCACCGCCAGCCGGATGTTCGAGCTGGCGTGGAAAGCGGCCCTGGTCCTGCTGGTCTGGTCGGTGGCCGACTATCTGCTCGAACGCCAGCGCCACGAGAACGAACTCAAGATGAGCCGGCAGGATCTGCGCGACGAGTTTAAGGAGACCGAAGGCAACCCCGCCATCAAGCAGCGCGTGCGGCGTCTGCAGCGCCAGGCCCGGCGGCGGCGCATGCTGAAAGACGTGGAGCGTGCTGCGGTCGTCATCACGAACCCGACCGAGTTCGCCATTGCACTCCAATTCCAACTGGACATGGAAGCGCCAGTGGTCGTCGCTAAGGGCCGCAACCTGCTGGCGGAACAGATCCGCGAGGTGGCGCTCTGGCAGGGCATTCCTCTGGTCGAGAATCCTCCGCTGGCCCATGCCCTCTACCGGTCAGTCGAAGTGGGGCAGGCCATTCCTCCCAAAC
Source organism: uncultured Acidobacteriaceae bacterium (assembly GCA_963739125.1). Lineage (GTDB taxonomy): Bacteria > Acidobacteriota > Terriglobia > Terriglobales > Acidobacteriaceae > Sulfotelmatobacter. The sequence goes on from CAVTZD010000001.1 coordinate 1,830,559, forward strand.
TCTACGCTGTCGTGGCTGAAATTCTGGCCGCCATCTGGCGGGCGCAGGCGCGTGCCTCGCAGAACCAGCACGCTGCCAGGGCGAGGGCCTGAGACATGCCGGTCAACACTCCCACCACCCCTGCTGTGAACCAAGCCGCCGGCAATCTCCCTCCGATAAATGAGCCGGGCAAGGGTGTCCAAAACAAAAACGTCCAGCCCAAGATCCACAACCAGAATAAGAACGTCCCCAGCACGAACCTCCAGAGCCAAGATTCCCCCTCGAAGGGCGCGGCCGAGTGGATCATGCCGGTCGCGGCCGTCGGCCTGATCTTCGTCATGCTGGTGCCCTTGCCCAGCCTGCTGCTCGACGTGTTGCTGGCGACCAGCATCACGGCCGCCGTGCTGGTTCTACTCTCCGCCATTCAGATTTTGCGGCCGTCGCAATTCTCCGTGTTTCCCAGCCTGCTGCTGCTGCTGACGCTGTTCCGGCTGTCGCTCAATCTGGCCTCGAGCCGCCGCATTTTGCTGCACGGCAATGAAGGCGTCTCCGCCGCCGGAAAGGTCATCGAAGCCTTCGGCTCGTTCGTCGTCGGCGGCAACTACGTCGTCGGCTTCGTGATTTTTCTGGCTTTGATCGCGATCCAGTACATCGTGGTCGCGCATGGCGCCGTGCGCACCGCCGAGGTCACGGCGCGCTTCACCCTCGATGCCATGCCGGGCAAGCAGATGGCGATTGACGCCGACCTTAACGCCGGCCTGATCAACGAAGCCCAGGCCCGTTCCCGGCGCGAGCAGATCGCGCGCGACGCCGAATTCTATGGCGCCATGGACGGCGCGGCCCGCTTCAACCAGCGTGACGCCATCGCCACCATTCTGATCACCGCCATCAACATCATCGCCGGATTTCTGATCGGCGTCTTCCAGCTCAACATCCCTTTCCGGGAGGCACTGAAAACCTACACCGTGCTCACCGTCGGCGACGGCCTGGTGACCATGATCCCGTCGTTACTGGTCTCGATGGCTGGCGGCATGGTCGTAACCAGAGCCACTTCCGACGCCACCCTTTCGGTCGATGTCGGGCGGCAGGTGCTCTCTCGTCGCCGGCCGCTGCTGATCGCCTCCGGCGTCATGCTGACCCTGGCTGCGATTCCCGGGCTGCCGAAATTTTCCTTTTTTCTGTTAGCCGCAGGCACGGCATTTCTGGCCTGGCGCGCGCCTCGCCTTGCGGCCGAGACCGCGGCCACGCCCGCCGACAAAAAGCCGGGTAAGGAAAAAGATAAAGACAAGGAATCGGTCGAGGATCTGCTCAAGCTCGACGAACTCTCGCTCGAAGTCGGATACGGGCTGGTCCCGCTGGTCGATCAGAATCAGGGAGGCCAGCTGCTGGCGCGGGTCAAAGCCCTGCGCCAGAATCTGGCCCAGCAGTTGGGATTCATCGTCCCCCCGGTGCACATCACCGACAACGTACGGCTGAAACCGCGCGAATACGTCGTGGCTCTGCGCGGGGTGGAAGTGGCGCGCTGGGAAATGCTGCAGGACCAGATGATGGCCATCAGCTCCGAGGGCTCTCCCCGTCCGCTGGCCGGCACTCCTGTCAAGGAGCCGGCGTTCGGCGTCGCCGCCGTCTGGATTCCGGCGGCGCTGCAGAATCAGGCGCTGGCCTCCGGCTACGCGGTCGTCGACCAGACTTCGGTGCTGGCCACGCACCTGGCCGAGGTGGTCAAGCAGCACGCCCATGAATTGCTCAGCCGGCAGGAGGTCAAGCGCCTGCTCGACCGGCTGGCGGAAAGCCACCCCAAGCTGGTCGAAGAGCTGGTGCCGAAAGTCCTGAGCCTCGGCGAAGTACAGAAAGTCCTGCAGCAACTTTTGCGCGAGCAAGTCTCCATTCGCGATCTGCCCGCAATACTCGAGACCCTGCTCGACACCTCGTCCACCACCAAGAATCCGGTGCTGCTGGTCGAGGCCGTGCGCCAGTCGCTCGGCCGGGCCCTGGTGCGTCCGCTGCTTTCAGAAACCGGAGGACTGCGGGTGGTCACGCTCGACCACGCGCTCGAAGAAGAGCTGGGACGGGCTTTCGGCGCGTCGGCTCCAGTCGCGGGCGCAGCCACGCTCCAGCCCCCGTTTGCCCGCCGCATTCTCGACGGCCTGCGGCGGCTCGCCGGGGATCAGGTCGCCGTAGCCAGCCCGGTGGTGCTGTGCTCGACTCCGGCGCGTTATCACCTGAAGCGCCTGCTGGAACCGTTCCTGCCCAAAGTGGTCGTGCTGTCGCCGCTCGAAGTTCCTCCCGTGGTCGAGGTGCAGTCGGTGGGGGTGTTGCGATGAAGCGTGCGCCCGCCCGGCTCAGGAAACGTCGTGGGGAGCGCAGGCGGCGAACCGACTTTGAATTTCTACCGGAAATGAGAACCCGATGAGCAAGCCTACAGCGCAAGCCTATACCGTCTGGCAGGATAAGGAAGAGCGGGACCGCATCCTGCTCGAACAGCTGCCCCAGGTCCGCTACCTGGCGCGCCGCATCCATGAACGGCTGCCCCGGCACGTGCCGCTCGAAGACCTGGTGCACGCCGGGGTGATTGGGCTGATCGACGCGCTCAACAAGTTTGACCGCTCCAAGCACGTGCAGTTCGGCTCCTATGCCAAGTTCCGCATCCGCGGGGCGATTCTCGACAGCCTGCGGGAAATGGACTGGGGACCGCGCGAGCTGCGGCGCAAAGCCCGCAAAGTGGAAGAAGCGCACCGCAAGCTCAGCCTCACCCTGAGCCGCGCCCCCACGGAAAACGAAATGGCGGCCGAGATGGGGCTCGGGCTGCGCGACTTCCAGCAGTTGCTGGGCGAAATCGACAGCCTCGAAGTGGGCAGCCTGCGCATCGAGTCTCCCTGGGACGGCAAGGAAGAGGATCTATGCGATTACCTGCCCAACGCGCCGGAAGACACGCCATTTTTCCGCTGCCTGCGCTCCGAGATGAAAGACTTGCTGGCCCGGGTGATTGCCGAACTGCCGCCCAAAGAGCAGCAGGTGCTGGCGCTTTATTATTTCGAAGAACTCACCATGAAAGAGGTCGGGGCGGTGCTCGGCATCGGCGAGTCGCGGGTCTCGCAGATTCATTCGCTGGCCGTGGTCCGGCTGCGCTCGCGGCTGGAAGAAATGATGGCCGCCGGGGGCGGGCGGCCGCGCGCGGCGGCGCAGGGCGCCGGCGACTGAAGACGCAAAGGCTGGTGCTAAGCGGAAGGCAGGGGCAAGCAAAATGGAAAAAGTTCTCAACCAGGAAGAAATCGATGCCATGGTACGGGCCGCGCGCAGCGGCGGCGGCAGCGAATTGCCGACGGGCCCGCAGGTCGAGCCTTGGGACGTGCGGCGGGCCGGGCAGATCGGCCGCGAGCAGCTACAGGCCATCACCCTGCTGCACGAAGGCTTTGCCCGCAACCTCACGCATGCTCTGGGAGCTTATCTGCGCATCGTGTTTGCGGCCGCGCTGGTCTCGGCCGAGCACCTCACCTACGGCGAATTCCTGCAGCGTATTCCCGAGACCACGTATCTGGCCTCCTGCCGGCTGGATCCGATGGGGGTGAGCGCCGCGCTGCAGCTCGATCTGAAGGTCGCTTTCCCCATCATTGACCTGCTGCTCGGCGGCGAGGGCAAGGGTCTCGGGGAAACCCGCAACATCACCGACATCGAGGAACAGATTCTCGACAGCGTCGCCCGGATCATTTGCCGCGAGCTGGGCGTGGCCTGGCAGGCCCTGGCGCTGGTGGTCAGTTTCGAAGAACGTCTCGAGACCGGCGCGGCGGGTCGACTGATGGCGCCGGCGGAAAAGATTCTCTCCCTGAGCTTTGAAGTCACGATGCCCGAGGTGCGCGGAGGCTTGAATCTGGCGGTGCCGGCCGTGGTTTCCAATGCCTTGCTGCGCAAGATCGCAGCCGAGTGGAGCCATCGCCGTCTACAGGGAGCGAGCGATTCCCGCCAGCGGATCATGCGCCGGCTGCTGGAATGCCCTTTCCTGGTGGAGCTCGCAGCCGAGGACCTGCCGGTCGCCGTGCGCGCGCTGGCCGGACTTGGCCCCGGCCAGCAGTTGCGTCTGGCCCGCAGCGCCGCCGAACCGGCGTCGCTTGCCATCGCCGGCTGTGCGATGTTTCACGCCCTTCCCGCCCGCTGTGGCGCGGCGCGCGCCGCCCGTGTGCTGGAGCGGGCTTCAATCCCGGATTGGGCGCAAGACAGTAGGGAGAGTGCAAAATGACCGATGCCGAAACCCCGCACCCCGAACCTGCCCGCCAGCACCTGGACATCTGGGCTGAGAGTTTCAGCCAGGTACTGGGCCAGGTCGGCGGATCTCCCCTCGCCTGCGTGGTGCTCAGCGAAGCCCCCGCGGAACTGGGCCCGGCAGCCGAGGCCGATCTCTGGGTTCTCTGCACCTGCGCCGGCGGTCTGCGCGGAGAAATGAGCCTGCGCCTGCCCCCGGCTGCAACGCTTCGCCTGGCGCAGATGCTGATGAGCGAGCCTCCGGCTCCGGAAATGCCGCTCACCGCCGAGCATCGCGAAGCCGCGCTCGAACTCCTGCGCCAGGTTGCAGGAATGGTTGCCAGCGCGCTCAAGGCGCTCTGGGGCGAAGTCCAGCTTCGCCTCGACGCCGCCGCCGGCGCACCGTCATGGCCCGCATCATCCACATTCTGGCTGCGTGCAGGCGAGCCAGACTCCGTCGTCGCTGAGGCCGAGGTTCTTGTCAGCGCGGCGCTGGCGGCGGCCCTGCGCACCGAAAAAGCACAGGAAAGCCCGGCACCAGCCCCGGCGTCCCCGGCTGCGCCCGGGCTGGACGAGAACACCGCCAAACTCGATCTGCTGATGAATGTCGACCTGGCCGTGACCTTGCGATTCGGCAGCCGCCGACTGCTGCTGCGCGAAGTGCTGGATCTCAATCCCGGGGCCGTGGTCGAACTGGACCGGCAGGTCGAAGAGCCGGTTGATGTACTGCTGGACGGCCGTCTGGTGGCGCGCGGAGAAGTTGTGGTCATGGACGGAAACTACGGTGTGCGCGTCACCGAAATCGCGCCCTCGGGCGGGCTCTAAGCCGTGTCCTGGGGAGATGCCAGACTCGCATTCGATTCGGGAATCGCGCCCTGGCGCGGGCTTTGGCGAAAGCTGGCGCCGCATCACGGTCTCGAGCGCTGCGTGCATGCCCGAAGCCTGTGGCGCCGCCTCCGCCGTCGGCCCCGGGGGATTCTGTTTCACGGGGCGTGGTACTGCCTAGGATGTCTGGAACAAGTTCTTGCCGCTACGCTGCGCCGCCCCCAGGGGGGCACAAAGCCCGCCTCCGGCGCGCGGCGCGTCCCGCTAGGCTTGCTGCTGCTGTCGCGCCAGCAGCTCACCATCGAACAGTTGCGCGCCGCGCTTGAGGCGCAGCGCGCCTCCGGCCGAGGCCGGATCGGGGAGTGGCTGCAGCAACTCGGCTTCGCGACCGAGCAACAGGTCACGGCTGCGCTGGCCAGGCAGTGGTCCTGCCCGGTTCTTCTTCCTGGTTCGCGACTGCTGGCGCCGGACTGCCCGCTGCGCATTCCGGTGACGCTGCTCGAATCCTGCCTCATGCTCCCGGTGGCCTACGTGCCCGCGACCGCGGCGCTGCACATCGCCTTCGGCGAGGGCATCGACTACGGAGTTCTGTACGCCCTCGAGCAGATGCTCGGATGCCGCACCGAACCCTGTCTCGCCGTTCCCAGCGCGCTGCGCCAAGGCCTGCGCGGGGTGGCCGAACGCCGCGGGGAGAGCGAAATGGTGTTTGACCGGGTGGCCGATAGCGCCGAGTTTACCCGCATTGTCCGCAGCTACGCGTTGCGGGTTTCTGCCGTCGAAGTCCGCCTGGCCTGTTGCGGTCCGCATGTCTGGGTTCGCCTGCTGCGCGGCGAGGGCCAGGGCCAGCCCCTCGACTTGCTTCTGCGTTCGCCGACGGAGGCTTCGGCGCCGGACTCCTGGGCTAAGATGCCGGCTGCGATTTAAAGTCTGGCGATCTAGAGTCTGGTGATCTAGAGTCTGGCGGTCTAAAGCTTGGCGATCTAAAGTCTGGTTTCGATCCTGTCGATGAGGGTGTACAGCGAGCCAGCCGCCCGCGTCGCAGCAAGAGGCACGTCCCTCTCGATGTCCGAAACCGCATCGATATCCTTAGCCGGAAGGTCTTGCCCATAGGCAGATCAAACCCGGCAACAAGTTCGCGGATCTCTGCGGCTGCGCCTGCTCATGAAATTCCCTGCTTCCGCAATCCTGGGTCTTTGCCGATGCTTTCGGCCCACTCCGCGTCATTGCCCGCCTCTCATGCGGGATGGAAGACCGCTTGCATTACCCAAGTCACAAAGGTGATCCGACATGGATAGCGGTTATTACGCGGCGTGCGCCGGGCTTGCCGCTCAGATGCAGGCGCTCGATCTGGTGGCGCACAATCTGGCGAATCTTGGCACCACCGGATATCGCGGTCAGCAGGCGACGTTTCGCACTTTGTTGGCGGGCTCGCCAGCGGTTGGCTGGAATCCGCTGAACGCCGCGCTGAATAACTACGGCGTTCTTTCGGGAAGCCGCATCGATCGCGCCACGGGCAATCTCAACGCTACCGGCAATCCGCTCGACCTGAGCATTGCCGGGCCGGGATTTTTCGTCGTGCGCTCCGACCAGGGAGTGGTCTACACCCGCGATGGCGGCTTTCATCGCGCGGCTGACGGGAAGCTGGTGACGGCTGCAGGCGACATCGTCCTCGCCGAACAACCTCCGGGCAAACAGGATCCGATCACGTTGCCGGAAGGCGCAGTGTCGGTCAGCTCGGATGGAACGGTCTCGGTTGCCGGAGTCGTGATTGCAAAACTGCGTCTGGCGGAGTTTTCCGACGACACCGACCTGCAGGCCGCGGGCAACGCCAGGTATGCGGCGCCCGCCGGCTCGGAACTCGCGGCCGCTTCGTCGTCGGTGCGCCAGGGCATGCTCGAAGATTCCAACGTCAGCCCCGTGGCCGGCGCGGTCGAGTTGATCGTCGTCCAGCGCAACGCGGAAATGATGCAGCGCGCGCTCAGCATTTTCGACAGCCAGTTCAACCAGACTGCGGTGCAAGACTTGCCGAAAGTGTAATTGTTGAGCATTGGGCTGAACATTTATTAGCCGAAGCAAAGCGGAGGCACTCATGATTCGAGCACTCTATACCGCGGCCAGCGGTATGATGGCCCAGGAAACCAATCTCGACAACGTGGCCAACAACCTGGCCAACTCCAGCACGGCCGGATTCCGGCGGCGGCGCATTCAGTTTGAAGATCTGATCTACCAGACGCTGATTATGCCGGGGTCGGCGGCTTCGCAGCAGACCACGCAGGCCGCCGGGCTGCAGGTGGGGCTGGGCACGCGCACCGCCGCGTCGGAAGTCATCCAGCTGCAGGGCGACTTTACTCAGACCGGCAATCCGCTCGACCTTACCATTCAAGGCCAGGGATTTTTCCAGATCCTGCTGCCGAACGGACAGACCGCATATACCCGAGCAGGCAACTTTCAAACCGACGCCCAGGGCAATCTGGTCACGGCCGATGGAAACCCGGTGCAGCCTTCGGTGAACATTCCTTCCGGAGCCACGTCGGTCACGGTGGCACAGGATGGAACCATCAGCGTGACCCTGCCGGGACAGACTGCAGCGCAGCAGGTCGGTTCGCTGCAGCTGGCTTTGTTCAACAATCCCGCCGGGCTCAACAGCACCGGCAGCAATCTGTTTCTTGCCACCACGGCGTCCGGCGATCCCGTGGTCGGCACCGCCGGAGGCACCGAGGGCCTGGGCTCGATCGTACAGGGCATGCTCGAGCAATCGAACGTCAGCGTGGTCGATGAGTTTGTTCAGATGATCGTGGCGCAGCGGTCTTATGAGGCCAACTCGCGGGTGGTGGACGCCGCCGATCAGATGCTGCAGGACATCAACAGCTTGGGGCATTGAGATCGAGCAAGAGCCGTTATGAATCGCATTCCCATCAGCTTCGACGGAAGCCCAGTTCGCAGGTTGGTTCGCAGGTTGGTTCGCAAGCTGGTTCGCAGCCTCCGTCATACCGCCGGCCGCACCTTCCGCGTGTGCGTTGGTCGAGCCGGGCTCGGCATCCTGGCCTGTCTGGTTCCTGGTCCGGCGGCAGGGGCGAGCCAGCCTGCCTGCGGACCGGACCGCGTCGAAGCCAGCGTCGCCGTGGCGGGAGGCGAGTTCACGCTGGCCGACCTGCTGGCTTCATCGAGCTGTCCCGCTCTCAGAAAAGCAGCGGCCGCCGTGCCCCTGGGCCGGGCCCCTTTAGCCGGCAGCGTACGTGTGTTCGACGGGGAGAATGTGCGGGCGCAAGTGCAAAAGCTAGAGGCGTCGGAGACGAACCCCGGCAGGCCAACCCCGAGCCTCGACGTACCGCCGCGGATCACGGTGCGGCGCGCCGGGGCGCGGGCATCCTGCGCTGAGCTGGCGGCGAAACTCCTGGCTGGCGCAGGCGCAACGGCGGGCGGGCGCCGTGCGCTTTCTCTCCCACCGGATCGAGTCAGTTGCGGCGCGGCCGACCGTATCCCCGACAAAGCCCCACTTCAGCTGATGCGCGAAACCTGGGACGCTGCGCTTGGAAGCTGGGAGATCTCCGCGCGCTGCATTCAGCCGGCCGACTGTGTTCCGTTTCTGGTGTGGATGCGAGGTCGCATTTCCCCCTCCGAGGCGACAGGTGCAGTTTCGGCTCAAGGCCCGCTCGCTGCGTCCACGCCTAATGCCACCGGTACGGTTGCCGCCGAGATCCCCGGCCGTCCGCCACTGGTGCGGCCGGGAGAAACCGCCACGCTCTCGTGGGATCAGGATGGGATTCGTCTGGTGGTGCCGGTCGTGTGTCTGGATCGGGGACAGCTGGGACAAACCGTGCGCGCCCGGATTCTGGCCGGCAACCGGACGCTCGCTGCCATCGTCACTGGTCCGGAGACGCTGCGCGCCGCGCCCTGAAAGCGGTTTCGCGGGTTGAGCTGAGCGCGCTTTTCACCCCAGCACGATTTTGCGGAAAGGTCGAAGGTGATGTCGAGGGTTCGAGGTGGAGACGGCAAGAAAAACCCAAAGAAGAAAATCGCCTTGGCAGCCTTCGCGATTCTGCTGCTTCCGGCGCCGGGCTGGGCGAAAAAGAAGCGGGCTCCGGCCCAGCCGAACGGCCTGGCCGACTACATCCAGCGGGTGTCGGCCAGAACGCCCGAGCCGGCGCCCACCAGCCTCGGCAGCCTGTGGACCGACAGCGGACGGCTGGCCAACATGGTGGCCGATTACAAAGCGGCGCGCGTCGGCGATCTGGTGACCATCAACGTGACCCAGAATCTTTCCGCTTCCAATTCGGGCAATGTCGCCACCAATCGGACGTTTTCCGCCAGTTCGGGCATTACCGCCCTTCCCGGCCAGCTCAAGACTGCCGGGATCGCCAATTTATTCTCTCCCACGTCGGCGCAGGCCCTGACCGGAAAGGCGCAGGCCACATCGCAGACCTCGTTGAGCACCACGCTCACCGGACGGGTCGTTGCGGTGCTGGCAAGCGGCACACTGGTGGTCGAGGCCGAACGGCAGATCGCCATGAACCAGCAGCACGAAACCGTCGTCTTGCGCGGGCTGGTCCGGCCCGGCGATCTCGACGCCACTAACACCGTGCTCTCAAACAGCGTCGGGGACCTTGAAGTCGAGGTCAAGGGCAAGGGCGTCATCAGCGAAGGCACGCGCCAGCCCAATCTCGTAATCCGGTGGATACTGCGGGTGGTCGGGTTTTAGGAGAGTAGCGTGAAAGACGAGAAGGTCAAGTCGGCGGGGAGATTCGCGGCGAGAGCAGTCCAGCGCCTGCGGCTTCTGGCCATTGCGCTGATGGTGCTGACGGCGGCTTGGGGCCGGGCGGCGACCGAGGGCGAAGTCCACAAGGTGTTGATCCGCGATGTGACCAGCGTGCAGGGAATCCGCGACAACTCGCTGATCGGCTACGGACTGGTCGTAGGGCTGAGAGGCACCGGAGACAAGCAGCAGACTTACTTCACCATCCAGACCCTGGCCAGCATCCTGCAGAGGATGGGGGTCGAGATTCCTCCGGGTGTGCTGCAATCGACGGTGCAGGTTAAAAACGTTGCGGCCGTGTTCGTCACCGCCACGCTGCCCCCGTTCTCCCATCCCGGACAACCTCTTGACGTGATCGTTTCCTCGGCCGGAGACGCGCGCAGCCTGGAGGGTGGACTCCTGCTGCTGACGCCACTCTATGCCGCCGATGGACTGGTCTACGCGGCCGCTCAGGGACCGCTGGTGGTGGGCGGCTACAGCATCGGGTCGGCAGCCAACTCCAAGCAGGTGAACCATCCTACGGTCGGAAGGATTCCGAACGGAGCGCAAATCGAGCGCGACAGCGCGCTCGATCTAGCCAAGCTCGGGCATCCGTCGCTTTTGCTCCGCGACGCCAGTTTCACCACCGCTGAAGCCGTCGCAGCGGCAATCAATCACGAACTGGGAGGTCCGGCCGCGGTCGTAGTCGACAGCCGCCGCGTCGAGATCGAGCCGCCATCTGCCGATGCGCATGACCTTCCGGCGTTGCTGGCCCGCATCGAGAATCTCGCAGTCGAGGTGCGCCGTCCGGCGAAAGTTGTGGTCAACGAACGCACCGGTACGGTGGTGATGGGCAAAGACGTCCGCCTGGGGGCGGTTTCGATTCTGCACGGCAATTTTTCCATCGAGGTTACCACCACCTACGCGGTCTCGCAGCCCAATCCTCTGGCGGGCGGCCAGACCGAAGTCGTGCCCCAGAACAAGGTGACCGCAACCGAGGCTCCGGCGCGCAACGTCGAGTTGAACGAAGGCGCGAGCGTCGAGGAACTGGTCACGCGTCTGCAGGCCATCGGTGCCACTGCCCGCGACGTGGTTTCCATTCTGCAGGCGATCAAGGCGGCCGGAGCGCTCGAGGCGGATCTTGAGGTCATTTGAGCGGAAGGCACTGAATACAGATCTGGACTTAACAGATCGATTTACCAGATTCAGGTCAGGAGGTCAGGAGGTCCCATGTTGGTGAGTTCGCTTCCTTCCCTTTCGGCGGCCGCTCTCGCGCCGCAGACCCCCGCCACGCTGGCTGCGGCGCGTCCGGTCCCGGGCCGGGGCGCGAAAGCGGCGCGGGAGTTCGAGGCCGAACTGATCGAGTCACTGTTGCAGTCGCTCGAGAAGACTTTCGCCGCCCTTCCCGGGGACAAATCCATCCCGGGCGCCGATGAATACAACGACCTCGGCATGCAGGCCTTATCCGAGGGCTTGGCGGAGCGGGGGGGCTTTGGCATCGCCGCCATGATCGCCCGCCACCTACCCGGTCACTAAGGTCACAGGCATTTAGGTTATCGGCGGCTGGCGGCAGTTGACGTCATGAGCTAAAGTTTTTTGCAACTCCTGCCGATAGAATGAGATGAAAGCCAAACCAGCACTTGGCCGCGAAAATTAGCAAGACCGGATTAAAGTTTTTTAAGTTGCGGCCGATACTTGAATTGCAAGCGAATTCAAGGCGTGGGAAGCAGCCGACGGAAGCGAGATCAGAACCATGAGAATCGAACTCAACCAGGGTACGCAATCCGCAGCGGAACTCGAACGCAGCCCCCAGAATGCTCTGGCGACCGGCGGCTCGGCTGCAAGCAGCGCCTTCGGCGGCAGCGCAACCGGCCCCGCGAGGCTCGGAGAAAACGGTCCGAGCGAAAGCATTCTCGGCGAAGATCAGGCGCAGCTTTCCGGCGCTCACCTGCAGGTGCAGGCGCTGGCCGCGCAGGCGTCCCAGCTTCCCGAAGTGCGCCAGGAGCGCGTGTCCGCGCTGCGGCAGGCGGTGGAGAGCGGAAACTACTCGCCCAGTCCCGAGCAAGTGGCCGGGGCGTTGCTATCCCACATGATGGCGGAGCCGGCTGCCTAGTCGCGCCGGAAAGTCTGGCTTGAGTAGCTGGAAGTAAGCGCCCGGTTCGCGGACCAGCTTTTGAAAAACGAAGGAGTCCTGCGGGCATGGGCGCAGGCGACATCTCAACGGAGCTGGCAATGGCGGACCTGGGATTGATGGACTGGGAATGATGGACTGCTAATGACGGACCTGGCGATGACGGAGCTGGCTGTGAATTCCCCCGCTGTGGAAGTTCCGGCGCCAGCCTCTTCGGTACGGGCGGAGTTGGGGCAGGTGCCCGATCGCGATGCCGAAGACCGAAGCCGCCGTCGTCAGCGCTCCAGTCGCCGCGACAGCGACGGGGACGCCGATCAGGAGCCTGACGAAAGCAGTGAAGATGCTCACCAAGATGCCCACCAACTTGATCAACTCGCATAGCCGGGTAGCATCACCGATGCCGCAACCTGCCCTCAACAACGCTGGGGTGGACGCACAGACGCCGCGGGGTGACGACCAACTCATACAAGCTCCACTGGCGCTCTTGCGGGAGCTCGAATCCAGCCTCGAGGCGAGCCGGAAGGCTCTGCTGAACCGTGACTTGGCCGGTCTGGAGCAGGCGACGCGAGAACAGGCGCGTCTGCATCGGGCGCTCGAAAACCTGCCGCTTGCGACCTCTCTCGGTCGCCGTCCACTGTCCGCGGAATTGCAGGCCGCCCGGAAACGCGTTCTGCATCTTGGACTGGTGCAGTGGGCGCTGTTGGAGCGGGCCGGGCGTTGGCTCAGAACGCTGGAGCGCCTGGCGTCCGGACCGGGGGCAAGTTACGGCCCGCCGCCGCTTCGTCAAAGCACACCGCATCACGACACACAACCTCACGTCACGCCTCGCTCTGTCACAGCACCGCGCGTTGAACCGTTTCCTGCAAAGCCGTCGCCGCCCCTGATGGAGCGAAAGGAAGACCGCGCATGTCGAGTCTGAATGCCAGCCTGGCTATCGCGCTCAGCGGCCTTTCTGCCGAACAAGAAGCGCTGGCGGCAACCACCAACAATGTCGCGAACGTGAACACTCCCGGCTACACCCGCGAGGTTCCGGTGCTGGTCTCGAGCGATCCGGTGGTAGTCTCCCCGCTGACGCTTGGAACCGGCGTAACTCTACAGAACGTTGAAAGCATCCGCGACCCCATTCTCGAATCCCGCATCCAGCAGGAAACTCAGACCCAGGGCCAGCTCAGCTCCCTGGTCGCGGCCCTGCAGCAGACGCAGGTCAACTTCACCAGCAGCACCGGCGACATCGGAACCGCAATCACCAACTTCTTCAACAGCGTCAACACACTTTCCACCAACCCCTCCGATTTGTCGCTGCGTCAGGGCGTGCTTACGGCAGCCGGCAATCTGGCGACAGCCTTCAACGCCACTGCCAACAACCTGACCACGCAAAACCAGAATCTTGATCAGAACGTAGTGCAGGACGTAGGGCAGATCAACACTCTCAGCCAGCAAATTGCCCAGCTCAACGCGCAGATCAGCAACCTGGAAAACGTCGGCGAAAGCGCGGGCAGTTTCATCGATCAGCGCACCCAGGCGATCGATCAGCTCTCATCTTTGGTGGATGTTTCCGTCATCCCCAGCGACAACTCGCTGACCCTCACCACCGCCAGCGGCGCTCCGCTGGTGGCCGGTCAACAGAGCTTTCAATTGACCACCGCGATCACTCCCTCGGGGCTGCACGACGTCTATTCGCAGGGAAACGACATTACGAGCGCGATCGCATCCGGCGAGCTGGGCGGAACTCTTCAGACCCGCGACCAGCAGATTCCAGCCATTCAGAGCCAGCTCGACACTCTCGCCGCAGGTTTGGCGAACGCGGTCAATACGGTGCAAGCCGGCGGGTTCGACCTGAACGGCAATGCTGGAACCGATCTGTTTACTCCGCCGCCGGCGGGGGGAACCGGCGCTGCCGCCAGCCTGTCGGTCGCCATCACCGACCCGTCGCTGATCGCGGCCAGTTCCGACGGCACTCCGGGCAGCAATGGGAATGCGGAAGCCTTATACGCCCTTAGCAGTCAGGCGGTCATCAGCGGCCAGAGCCCCGAGGATTACTACTCCGGCATCGTCTTCAACGTTGGCAACGCCACATCGAACGCCACCGCGGAACAAACCGCTTCCGGCCTGGTCCTGCAGCAATTGAACGATCAGAATTCGACAATCTCCGGCGTGTCGCTCGACGAAGAAGCGGCCAACATGGTCACCTATCAGAACGCCTACGCGGCCTCGGCTCAGGTCATCACCGCCATCAACGACATGATGTATGCCGTCATCAACATGGCGACGCTGACCGGATAATCCCCATGCGCGTAAATCCCAATCCGTACCCTGATATTCTGGCCGCCGTCGAGCGCACGCAGCAGCAGATCAATACCGACGAGCAGCAGATTGCCTCCGGACAGAGCGTCAACCTTCCTTCCGACAATCCCGCCGCCGCCGCTGTTCTCGTGCAGAATGCCGACCAGACCTCGCAGACCGACCAGTTCGAGCGCAGCATTGGCAGTATTCAGGGCGAGATGCAGAGCGCGGATTCTGCTTTGAATTCGGTCACGCAATCTCTGCAACAGGCGATTACACTGGGAGTCGAAGGCGCCAATGGAACGGTCAACGCCTCCGACCGCGCCGCCATCGCCACCCAAGTGCAAGGCATCCAGAGCCAGTTGCTCAGTCTTGCCAACCTCAGTTATCAGGGCAATTTTGTTTTTGCCGGAACCGCGACTCTGACCACGCCCTATGTGCTCGATCCCAGTTCGGCCTCGGGAGTAACCTACCAGGGCAATTCGGGAACAAACAGCGTGACCCTGGGCAGTCATTTCTCGCTGCAAACCAACCTGCCCGGCTCGCAGCTGTTTTCGGCTCCCGGCAACGACATGTTCCAGAGCATTCAGGATCTCATCAACGGCCTGAACAGCGGCACCGGGATCGACACAGCCGTCACCGAGGTCAGTAACGCCCTGAACTATGTGGATGGGCAGCGCGTCTTCTATGGCAACGCATTGAACCAGTTGACCGCGCAGCAGACCTACCTCAACAGCGAGACCACCAACCTGGCGCAGCAGCAAAGCACGGTTGGAGGCGCGGACTTGACCGCGGTGATCAGTAACCTAACGAGCTCCCAAACATCTCTCCAGGCAACTCTGGAAGCCGTCGGCCAGACCGCCCAAACCGATCTATTCAGTTATCTGAAGTAACCGAAGATTGAGACTCGCGAAGGAGACTCGAGAAGATCGAGGCTCGCGAAGATTGAGCTCTGGGAAAATGGGCACCGGCGAAGATAGAAAACCTTGCAGAAATCGCGACCTGGAACGACCGAGACTTGTAAAGACCCGGACTTCTCCGGATTTCTAAGGATCAGAGCCAGCAAGACTATAAGATCAGAAAACTGCGCTCAAAGAGTCTGGCGTGAGCTTCGCGCCCAGGCCGAGGCAGATTTCACACGCAAACGTTCCTGCTCCAGCCGGGCGCGTTCCCGCAGCAAAGCGCCCTGAATTGATGGCAGCAGCTCACGCAGGCGTTCCACATTCTTTCTGTATTCGCTGAGCTCCATCTCGACTGCCGGATCTTTTTGTGGTGGGATTCCCCGCAGCCACTCGCCAGCCCGCATGAGTTCCGACAACAATCCCGCCATCTGGTGCGGAGTGGCGGCGCGCGGCTGAGCGTGATCCGGCATCAAACTGTCGAGCAGAAGGCCAAGCCGGGAGTTGGTCTCGTGCAGGTTCTGCGCCAGCAGATCGGGAGCCAGTACCGGCATCAGGCATCCCATTCTGCCGAGGAATGCGGTTCACCGTCGGCGGGGAACTGCACTCGATCTGGCGCGGCCTGAGTTGACGCTACATGCGTCGACGAAGCGTGGTCTGACGAAGCATGGTTTGAGGCAGCCCTGCCAGACGCCGCGGCAGGGGATGGAGCGCCGTTCGGAAGCGTGATCGTGAGAACGGCATTTCCTCGCTCCACTTCGCACCACGCTTCGTGCACCAGCATTAGATGGGAGATCTGGGTCTCAAGTGCGGCGGCGGACTGCTTCAGATGCGCCTCGACCAGGCCGGTCCGCAAGTGGTTGTAGAAACGGTCGAGGTTCGCCGCGACCTGACCGCCTTGATCCCGGTCGAGCGATGACTGCAGGTAGCCCAGAACCAGAATGGCGTGGTTGATCTCACGCGTACGGCCTTCGATGTTGCCTCGGGTATGCGCGGCCAGAGCGCGACGCAGATCTTCAATGGCCTGTTCGTAGAGACAGATCACCAGGCGCACCGGACTTGCGCCTCGCACAGCGGCTTCGCGGTAGGAAGTCCTTGGATCCATCGGCTATAGCCCCGAGGTCAGAGTCGGTTCGCTCGAGATCAGCGATCCTGAGGATGAAGTTCCTGAACCAAGCGTGCCCAGCGTCTCGGTGATCGCCTGCAGAAGCAGCGGGTAACCTTGCAGCGAAGCGTTGACCGCATCGTATTCCGCAGTCAATGCGGCGGTCTGCGTCGTCAGCTGGGTTTCAAAGTTGTTGATCGTGGTGGTGAGGTCGGATCCTTCCGCCTGATCCTGAGCCAGATCTACATTCAATGGGCCTTGCGTAGGGTCGGTCAGGTTGGTGAGATCTGCGTTGAAGGTGTTGGCAAAACCTGTCCCGGACGAGTTCTGAAAAAAGTTCTGCACTGCCGCGGGATTGGCCGCAACCACCTGAGCGAAGGTCTGACCGCTGGCATTCGTCCCCACCGTCAGGGTGCCGTCGTTGTTCATGTTGATGCCGAGCGCGGCAAGATTCACCGCACCGCTGTTTCCGCCAATGGCGTAGGCCGCATCGCTCAGAATGCTGGACTGCAGAGAGCGCAGCGAGATGTCCGATTCCAGCGGAGGCGCCGGCGTCGCACCGGTTGGGTCGACCACGTACTGCGTGTTGATGGTGCTGACCACGGTGTTGTACGCGGCGACGAAGTTGTTGATGGCGGAGGTGATCTGGTTGGTATCCGGTCCCACGGTCAGTTGCGTTGCCTGAGCCGGATTGCCGGTCGATGGGCCCACCAGATTCAGCGTCACTCCTTGAATCGCTCCGGTCACCGTATTGCTGCCGCTGCTGAAGGGAACGCCGTCAATGGTCAACGCCGCGTTGGTGCCGCCCTGCGGCGTGCCGAAGGCGAGAGCAGGGTCGGCCGTGAGGACGGTTGTGTTGTTCGTGAAAGCCAGGGCTCCCGCAGTCCCGGCCGCCGGATTGGAAATGGATAAATGATAGCCCCCGGCATCGCTGACCACGTTTGCCGTCACGCCCCAGTTGTTGGCCGTGCTCTGCGTGTTGATGTAATTGGCCAGCGTGTTGAGGGTGTCGTTGCTTCCCGCGGTGATCGGAATATCCTGCGTGGTTCCGCCTGAACCTCCGATTTGCAGCTGGATGTCGCCGCTCGGCTGTCCATTTGGCAAAATGCTGGTGTCGGCGCTGGCCAGATCTGCGGTATTGAGAACTCCGGTGGTGGTGTTTGAGGTGATGGCCAACGCTCCGGCGGTTCCGGTCGCCTGGCTCTGAAGCGCCAGCCGCGAGCCGTTGGCGTCAGTTACGACGCTGGCGGTTACGCCCCAGTTGTTCGTCACGCTCTGCGTATTGATGTAGCTGGCCAGCGTAGTCAGCGTGTCATTGCTGCCCGCGGTGATGGCGATATCGCGGGTTGCGCCACCTGCACCGCCTATCTGCAACTCGATGTCGCCCCCAGTTGCTCCAGCCGGCAAGAAAGATGTGTCCGGGCCCGCCGCAATGGAACCGGTATAGACCGTGCCGTTCGTGGCTAGGCTGGATACCACGATCTGGTGCGTTCCGTTCACCGCCGAACTCTGCGCCGTCGCGGTCAGCACCGCCGGGTTCGACGACGTCGCCGCCTGCGCGGTCAAAGGTCCGGTCGGACTGGCCAGCGCGGCGACTGCCGTCTGCAGGTTGACCAGATTATTTTCCTCGCCAGAGAGCAATCCCTCCTGAGTGGCAAGCGTAGTCTGTTGCCCCTGCCACACTGACAACTCTCCACTCTGTTCCGAGATGATCTGCTGCACCAGGGAACTCACATCGATGCCTTGGCCCGAAAGAATAGTCGAGGGATTCAAACTAATGCCCATGATCTTTTTCTCCTTCGATCCCAGCTGCTTTGGGAGCGGCCTCCTGCGCCAGTTCCTGCGAAATCTCAACTGCCAGGTTGAGCACCGGTTGCGGCGGCACCTGCAACACCAGCGTGCCCTGCTGGTTCACGAACTGGTATACGGCGATCTCTCCCGGCGGCTCCATCTGCACTTTGACTTCATCCTGTAGAGCGGCATCGCCCGCGGCGCCGTTTTGCGATTGTCTGGTTTCCCCCGTTGAAGCGCTTCCTGAAGGCGGAAATGTCAGGACCTGTTCGGCGCGAGCTTTTCCCTGTTCGGCCGGAGGTTCGGTCGAAAGCACGGATACGACTGCGGGACTTACGCTCATATCGAGCTACCCAGGCGAGCTACCCAGATCTCTAAACGAACCGGAGTGCGACCAAGAAAAAAAGAAAAGCGGAAGGAGGCACCTTCAGTCGCCTCCTTCCGTGTACGACGTTACTGCAACAGTTTCAATACCAGCTGCTGCTGTTGGTTGGCCTGAGCCAGAGCGGAGATGCCGGTCTGTTCCAGGATCGAGTATTTGGTCAGGTTTGCAACCGCCGTCGGAATATCGGCCGCCGAGATGGTATTCTCCGCCGCGGTCAGGTTCTGCACCTGACTGTTGATGACGTTGCTGGCCGCGGTCAGGCGGTTGACGCTCGCGCCCAACGTGCCGCGCACACTGGCCACATTTGCGATCGCTGATCCGATCAGGGTTAGCGCAGTTTGCGCGTCGCCTTGTGTGTCCAGGTCGGTTACGGCCAGGTTCACCGCTCCGCCGCCGCTGCCGTTGGTGATTGACGCTGTGGATAAGCCACCAATCGTCACCCCGATCTGGCTCGAGCCGATGCCGGTCGAGTCACTCAGGAAGATGTTGGTAGTAGTCGAACCAGTCGTGCTCGGGTTGCTGAACGTCCCCAGCAGCGTTTCGGTGTTGGCCGCGCCCACCGCCACGTCATTGTTGTTGTTGGGGTCGGTCACAATCAGCTGCGTAGTGGTGCCGCTTCCCGCGGTGCCGAGATAAGCGTGCAACCCCGCGGCATCGTTTGGGTTGTTGATGGCGGCGATCAGAGCACCGACGGTGAGTCCATTGGTGGCATTGGCGGTGAAGGTGAAAGTCTTGCCGCCAGCCGTGAATTGGGTGACACCGCCGTTGGTCAGAGCGGTGGCTGCAGTAACCGGCGTGCCGGTGGTTCCGATGTTGCTGGCCAGTTCGTTGTTGTTGATCGTCGCCGCTGCGGCGGTGGTGGGATTGGTGAAAGACGTCGGAGCGCCCTGTACCGGCGCGCCCAGCACGGCGTCGGTGGTCGTGACCGCAAGGTCGGCGCGATTCAGGGGGTCGGTTATCTGCAGTTGGCCTCCAACCAGTGCAGCCTTCGCGCCCACGGTCGTATCGGCGTTGATCGCATTGATCAGGTTTTGCACCGTCGGGGCCGTCGATTGGGCTACGCCAGTGGTCGTCGTGATTACGGCTGCCTCGCCCGACACAACCAGGTTGTTGTTACCGTTATTATCGGTAACCTGCAACTGCCCGTTGACGATAGCAGCGCTTAGGCCTGCGCCGCTCCCACCGGCGACAGCCACACCCGTGGTTGCAATTGTGCCGCTGCCGGCAACGCTGGCGTTGGTGTTGATGGCGGTGACCAGCGATTGCAGAGTTGTCCCAGCAGCCGTAGTGCCCGTAGTGTACGTCGTGGTGTTGGCTCCGTGAACGATGGTGAGCACTGCGCTGGTACCGAGAGTCGTAGCTGGGGTGCTGGCTGCGCCGCCGGTGGTTGATTCGACGTTCGGGTTGTTCGCCCCGGCCGGAGCTGCGTAGGTGAAGGTGATGCCGCCTGCCGTCACTGACGTGTTATCGCCGGTCGTCAATGCCGTACTCAAGCTCAGCGGCGCGGTGGTTGCACTGTTGGTGCTGTCGGCAGCGTTCACGTTCGTCGAGGAGCCACTGGAAAATACCGCCTGGCTGTTATAGGTGGTGCTGGTGCCGATGCGGTTGATTTCAGCCAGGATCGACGCATACTGCGCCTGAATGGCGGTGCGTTGCGTGTTGGATACCGTGCCCGTGGCTGATTCGGTGGCCAGCGTAACCGCGGTGTTCAGCAGATTCGTGACCTGGGCAAGCGCGCCATCGGCGAGTTGCAATTCGCCGACGCCATCGTTCGCATTCGAAACCGATTGCGTCAGCGCGCTGATGTTGGCCTGCAGGCCGTTGGCGATGGCCAGGCCGGCGGGATCGTCGGCGCCCGTGTTGATACGCGAACCGGATGACAACTGCTCCAGCGTGCTGTTCAATGCATTGCTGGTCAGAGTGAGTTGGTTTTCCGCCGCCAGGGACGGAATGTTATTCAGGATACCGAGAGGCATGTGATTCTCCTTTACTAGAGTTGGTCCCGCCTTCTTGGAACCGCCTCCCCAGCGCGAAATCTCTGCGGAGTTCCTGTTCCACTTTCATGCTTACGGAACCCGAATGTCTGTTTTCCTCATCGGCGAATCTCTCTCCCGCTTTAGTACGCTTTCTTGACCGGCGTAACTGTCAGGCGTAGTCCCTCCGTAACAGACCTCCTCCAGCCTCGCCATAAGCCTCCCTCCGGGTTGGCCGATGAACCCTCCCAGGGGCCTGTGCGCCAGCGGCGCATTCTCTTGGCCAGGAAATAAGCAGGACGCCATGATTCAACTCACACGCCTCAACAATAAGCCCCTGATGGTGAACTCGGACCTTATCAAGTTCGTCGAGCAGTCCCCGGATACGCTCGTCACTCTCATCACCGGCGAGAAGATCGTAGTGCTGGAGAAGCTAGACGAGATCGTGGGTCGGATTATCGACTTCCGGCGTTCGGTCTTGTGCGGGATTGCCCTTTCGTGGGATTCATCGTCTACGCACGTGATCACCCCGAAGCCTTCCGAGCCAGGCGGCCCGGAGCCAGGACGGTAAGCGTGGACAAATCCAGTCTTGGCGGGATCTTCCTCGCTTTTGGCGGAATCATTGCGGGCTTGCTGATCGAAGGTGGGAACCTGCGCCAGGTTGTGCAGCCCACCGCCGCCATGATCGTCTTTGGTGGAACGCTGGGCGCTGTCATGCTTCAGTTTCCTTTGCCCGTGATTGTGCTCGCGGCTCAGCGTCTCGGTTCGGTCTTTATTACGTCATCGCGGAATCCGGAGCAGACCGTTCGCCGCTTAGTGAAATACGCCCAGAAGGCCCGCCGCGAGGGCATCGTCTCGCTCGACGCCGAGTTGGCCCAGGTCGACGATCCCTTTCTCAAGAAGTCCCTGATGCTCGCCGTCGACGGCACCGAACCACAGGAACTGCGCAGCATCATGGAACTGGAGCTCGACAATCAGGCCGAATATGAAGAACTGGTTCCGCAGGTGTTCGAATCGGCTGGCGGATTTGCGCCCACCATCGGAATCATCGGCGCCGTCCTCGGTCTGATTCAGGTGATGCAACACCTCGACAAAATAGATGAAGTCGGCAGAGGCATCGCCGTAGCTTTCGTTGCCACCATCTATGGCGTAGGTTCGGCCAACCTAATTTATCTGCCCGTGGCGGGCAAGCTGAAACATCGCATCCGCACCGAGCAGATTATGCGCGAGATGACCCTCGAGGGAGTTGTTTCGATTCTGGAAGGCATGAATCCCCGAATTCTTGAGACCAAGCTACTCGGTTTCCTGGGTGAGGCTGGGGCATCGGAGCTGGCGCCTTCCGATGAGGAAACGCCATGAGTCGCCGCAAGCGGCACCCTGCCCACGCCAACCACGAGCGCTGGTTGGTTTCCTACGCGGATTTCATTACTTTGCTGTTTGCGTTCTTTGTGGTTTTGTACGCCTCCGCGCAGGTCGACCAGCGCAAGGTCGGGAAGTTGGCGCTCGCCATTCAAGTGGCGTTTCAGGAACTCGGCGTCTTTCCCGCCTCGACGACAGAGATTCCTCTCAATGCCGATGAGCCCATGCCTTTCAGCACCGTGCAGGCCATCGCGAACGCCAAACACAACGCCGAGATCGGCCAGATTTCTTCGCCCCCCACCGAGAGTTTGTCGCCGTCCGAGGAAACAAATCTGTCCACACTCCAGAGCGAATTGCAGCAGGCCTTGCAACACGAAATTGCGCTGCACACGGTCGCGCTCCATCGCGAAGCCGAGGGCCTGGTGATCAGCCTGCGCGAGTTTGGCTTCTTCGACAGCGGGTCGGCGGCTCTGAAACCTTCGGCTCTGCCCGCTCTGGACCGCATCGCTTCCATTCTCGCGGTCCGTACCTGCCGCCTGCGAATTGAGGGCCATACCGATAACATGCCGATCCATACCGACAAAATGGCCTCCAACTGGGAGCTTTCGACCGCCCGAGCCACCGAACTGGTCCGCCTTCTGATTCAGCGTTATCAATTCTCGCCCGAACGCTTGTCAGCCGCGGGATTCGCCCAATACCACCCGGTCGCCAGCAATCAGACGGCGGAGGGCCGCGCCCAGAATCGCCGCGTCGATCTCGTGATTCTCAGCCAATATCTCGTCCGAACCTCCGCAGCGACGCCTTCATCGAAGCCGTCTGCGGCCGTCCCTTAGCCCTTTGTCCTGAAACGCTGGATTCCCGAAAAGTCACGAACGGCGTGCAGAATTCCTGTTAAAGCCAGCCTCCTGCTTCGCCGATGAAACCTCAGGTGCCCCGGCTTTGCTGGGGCCTAACCCTGGGAAACCAGGACGAACCCAAACTAGGACGAACCGAGACAAGGACGAACGCATGGAACTGAATCGCATCCGCGAAGCGTCGGAGCGCCCTGCTGCGGACCATGCGCCCGGCGGAGAACTGCTTCAGTTGGTGAGTTTTCACGTCGGTGGGGAAGAGTTTGGTCTCGACATTCTCCGCGTGCAGGAAATTATCCGCGTGCAACAACTCACGCGCGTGCCCAATTCCCCTGACTTTGTGGACGGTGTCATGAACCTGCGTGGAAAGATCATTCCAGTCGTGGCGCTGCGCCGGCGTTTTGGACTTGAGCCCGTCCCGGTCGACAAGCAAACGCGCATTGTCGTCGTCGAAGTCAAAGGCGCGGTGCTCGGCTTCATTGTCGACGCAGTGTCGGAAGTGCTCCGCATTCCGGCCGACACGCTTGAGCCTCCGCCCCGCCTGGCTGCAGCCGAGCGCGAATATGTCTCGGGCGTGGGCAAGTTGCCGAACCGGCTGCTCATTCTTCTCGACGTAGATCGCCTTATGAGCGATTTCGAACTACGGACAAGCCTAGCCTCGCCCCAGACCCCGGCACCTGGAGTTGCCCAGTGAACGACGAGTTCGCCGCCGATCCGGGCCTGGTGCGCGACTTCCTGGTGGAGTCGGAAGAATTGCTGCAGGGCATTGACCAGGATATCGTGGCCCTCGAATCGGAGCCCGACAACGAGGATCTGTTCAACCGCATTTTCCGAGCCATGCACACGATCAAGGGAACTTCTGGGTTTCTCGGTTTTGATCCTGTGGTTCGCCTGAGCCACGCCGCCGAAGATGTCTTGAACGCCATTCGTCAGGGAAAAACCAAGCTCGGCCGGCGATGTATGGATTCCTTGCTCGGCGCGCGCGACCAGCTGAGCGCCATGCTCGAAGACATCCGCCAGGGTGGATTAAAGGAATATTCCCTCAATGCGCTGCTCGCCGAGCTGCTCGAGGCTCAGGAGCCCGAGTCGATCCCGCAGCTTGGCGAAATGCTGGTCAAGGAACACGTCATTACCGCTGACGACCTCGGGGCCCTGTTGAACGAGCAAGCCGCCTCGGCTCAGCACCGACGATTGGGCGAGTTGATTGTCGAAAAGGGTCTCAGCACGCCGGTCGAAGTCGGTGCTGTCATTGCCCAGCAAAAAAAGATCGCCGAGGCACCGTCCCTGTCGCAGACCATGCGCGTCGAAGCACGCAAGCTGGATGAGTTGGTCAACCTCATCGGGGAACTTGTTCTCGAGCGGAACCGCCTGGTCCAGCTCAGCCGCGACTGTTCCGGCGGCATAATTTCTCAGAGCGATCTGGGCTCTTCTTTTTCGCAATCCACGGCACGGCTCAGCTTCATTACCGAAGAGCTCCAGAGCGCCGGCCTCAAGACCCGGATGGTTCCCATCGAAACCGTATTTCATCGCTTTCCCCGCCTGGTGCGCGACATCTCCCGCAACCTGCGAAAGGAAGTCCGGCTTGTCGTCCGCGGTGCGGACACCGAATTGGACAAAACCATGGTGGAGCTCCTGGGCGATCCTCTGATCCACCTGGTGCGCAATTCCCTGGATCACGGCGTTGAGATGCCTGACGTCCGGGAGGCATCGGGCAAGCCCCGCGAGGGCACCATTTGTCTTGAAGCCCGCCAGGAAGGCGATCAAATCGTGGTCAGCATCGGCGACGATGGCGCCGGAATCCATCCCGACCGCATCGGCCAGAAGGCGGTCGAAAAAGGGTTAGTGACCGCGGAACGCTTGGGCACTCTTAGCTCTCGCGAAATTCTGGACTTCATTTTCCTGCCCGGCTTCAGCACCGCGGAACAGATCAGCGACCTCTCCGGACGTGGTGTCGGTATGGACGTCGTCCGTTCCAATCTGAGGAAGCTCAATGGATCGATTGTAGTCGACAGCCATCCCGGTTCAGGCACAACCATCCTGCTCCACCTCCCGCTCACGCTCGCGATTCTTCCCGTGCTGCTGGTCCGCGTTGCCGACGAGACCTACGCTCTTCCTCTGCGCTCCGTTGTCGAGACCGCCCAGGTCAATCCCCAACTCCTCCATCGCGTGGAAGGCTGCGAAGTGCTGTGCCTGCGCGACGAGACTCTGCCCCTTCTCCGCCTGGGGCAACTGTTCGGCAGCGAGTCTCGCTTTCCCGACACCGATAGGTCTTCGCAAACGGCGGCCGAAAGGGCCGGCAAAGTCGTCATCCTCGGAATTGGCGACCGGCGTATCGCTCTGCTCGTCGATCACTTGATCGGCCAGGAGTCGACGGTGGTCAAGCCTCTGGGCCACTACCTGCACGGCTGCCCTGGCCTGGCCGGGGCCACGATCAGCGGCGATGGCCGGGTCCGGCTCGTGCTCGATCCCGCCGGTCTGCTGGCCGCCTCCCAGAATCTGTCGTCCGCAACTCGAAAGGCTTCCGCATGACCAGTTCGGCCCTGCAATCCCTGCCCGCATTGGATGGCCCTCCCGACCCTGAACTCGTGCGCATTCGCGACCTCGTCTATCAAGTCGCCGGCATCTTTCATCCCGACAACAAACTGCGCCTTCTGCAGGAGCGTTGCGGCCGTCGAATGAAGGAGCTGCAGGCTCATACTCTCCACGAATATCTCGATCACCTCACCATCAAGCCCACCCGCCAGTCCGAACTGATCGCGTTGCTCAATGAAATTACTATTGGCGAAACCTGTTTCTTCCGCAATCAGCCTCAACTCGATGCGCTGCGCCAGATCGTTCTTCCCAAAATCCTGGACGCGAAAGGCAAAATTCCCCTGCGGCGGCTGCGCATCTGGAGCGCCGGCTGCTCCACCGGAGAAGAACCTTACACGCTCAACATGCTGCTGCTCGAAGAGGCCCCCGTGCGCCTCAAAAACTGGACGACAGAGGTTATGGCTACTGATCTTAATGAACGCTCATTGGCGCACGCCAAGAATGCGATTTACGGCTCCTACAGCACCCGCAATCTGACCGAGTATTACCGCCTGAAATATTTCGTTCCTGCTGCCGAACAGTTGCAGGTGCAACCCGCTGCTCGCGCGAACATCAGCTTCAGCCGTCTTAATCTTTCCGACGACTCCCGCATGACCTTCATGAAAGGCCTCGACGTCATCTTCTGCTGCAACGTTCTCATTTATTTCGATCTGGCCTCCAAGCGGCGGGTAATCCAGCACTTTTATAACAACCTTCTGCCGCACGGATATCTATTCCTTGGCCACTCCGAATCGCTCTACAGCGTCACCAACGACTTCCGCCTGGTTCACTTGCCCGGTGCGACGGCCTACGTCAAGAGCGATCGCACGGAGGCGGGAAGGTAGGAAAGCATGAACACACCAGCCACCGCGACCACCAAGACAATATTGCTCAAGCGCCTCGAAGGCTTGCAGCAGATTCCGACCATCCCTGCCGTCCTTGCTCCCCTGCTTCGTTACCTGGAGCAGCCGATGGAGCAGCTCGATGTGCAACGCGTGACCGACATGATTGCTCAGGACAAGTCCCTGGCCGCACAGGTTTTGCAAATGGCCAATAGCCCTTTGTTTGGCCGCTGGCAGAAGGTGGACTCACTGCGCGGCGCAATTGTGGGGCTCGGATTTCAGCGCGTCAGCGATATTGCGATGTCGTGCGGTGTGCTCAACATGATGCCCCGCGACAGTGGCATCGATCCGGTCGCTTTCTGGGAACACTCGCTCGGATGCGCCCTGGTTTGCCGCCACTTTGCCCGCAAGATTTCCTATCCCGACCCCAGCAAGGCCTATCTCGCAGGCCTGTTGCACGACCTGGGAATCATCGTGAATCTCTGGGTCATGCCCAAGGAGTTCGGCGAGGCATTCGAGTTCGCCCGCGGAGAAGGCATTCCTCTCCACGAGGCTGAACAACTGGTCCTCGGATTCACTCATTGTGAAAGCGGATTCTTGCTGGCTCAACGATGGGAGCTCGCCAAGGATCTGGCCGAAGTTGTGGCTCAACATCACACTCCAGAGCTAGCTCAAAATTACCCCGGATTAGTGGCGCTGATTGATCTCAGCGATCAACTCTGCCGCGTCAGTGGTTTGCACCACGGTTACATCGAGAAGCGCGAAGTCAACCTGACGCAACAAACAAGTTTTCAAATTTTGTCGCAGCAGTGCCAGCAATTGAAAGACTTCGATTGGGCCCGCATGACCTTCGAACTCGATTCCTATATGGACGAAGTACACTCACTCGTTCATTCCATTTACCGCTCATGAGCCACGACACTGCAACCCGTGCGCTCATCCGCGTGCTCGTCGTCGATGACAGCGCATTCATGCGCACGGCTCTCTCCCGCATGATCGCCTCCGAGCCGGGCTTCGAAGTGGGGGGCACCGCCTGCAGCGGATCGGAAGCCCTCGGCAAAATCGCTGCTCTTAATCCCGACGTCGTCACCCTCGACCTGGAAATGCCTGGGCTCGATGGACTGCAGACTTTGCGTCAGATCATGGCCCAATTTCCGCGCCCGGTCATCATGGTGAGTGCAGCGGCCGACAAAGATGCAGAAATAACTTTCAACGCTCTCAGCGCCGGGGCCTTCGACTACATTCCGAAACAACTCTCTTCCACCTCGCTCGACATCCTGCATATAAGGGAAGACCTGCTGGCCAAGTTAAGGGCCGCGGGCCAGTCGCGGCAGTCTCCGCCGCCGGCCGCTCTGGCCCGCAAACCACCTCGTCGCGTTACCACCGAGGCTCGGCACGCTGATTCAGTTGCTCCGGCGATTGTCGCCGTCGGAACTTCGACCGGCGGCCCCAAGGCGCTGCAGGAGATTTTGCCGCTGCTCCCAGCCGATCTTTCCGTTCCCATCCTGATTGTGCAACACATGCCCCAGGGCTTTACCGCACCTTTTGCGCAGCGTCTCAATGCGCTGTGCGCGATCTCGGTGCGCGAGGCGGCCGACCGTGCTCCCATTCAACCGGGCGTGGCCTATGTTGCGCCCGCAGGCCTGCATATGACTGTGGAACGTGATTCCGACTCTCACGGGGTGATCTGCCTCACCGCCGAACCGGAGAAGAGTCTACATACCCCTTCCGTCGACGTCATGATGAAGTCGGTTGCCAAGGCTTTCCGAAGCCTCGCCATGGGGATCATCCTGACCGGTATGGGATCAGACGGCGCCGAAGGCATGCAGGCCATTTTTCACGCCGGAGGTCTCACGCTTGGCCAGGACGAAGCTTGCTGCACTGTTTACGGGATGCCACGGGCCTGCGCCGAGGCTGGAGTGCTGACTCGCGTCGTACCGCTCGCCCAAATGCCGGCTCAGATTCTGCAAGCTACGCGCTACCGCAAGCACGCCTGACCCACTCTTCACCCTCGGTCCGCGATTCCCTGCCGTCAAGCGCTTCCTTCACCTTTCGCAACAGCACTTCGGCCGAACACGGCTTCGCCAGGCATTCCCCAATTTCTCCTTCTCGCCGTTCCATCTGCTCCGCGTATCCAGACATCAACAGGACCTTGAGCCGCGGATGGTTCCGTCTCAGTCGCGTCGCTAATGCCCGGCCGCTCTCTCCCGGCAAAATCACGTCCGTCAGCAGCAGATCCACCGCCTCGCATTGCGCGCCATAGGCGCGCGTGGCTTCAACTGCATCTCTGGCAATCAAAACTCGGTATCCCGCCGACCGCAGAATTTCACTTGCTACGCCGCGCACAAACGCTTCATCCTCCACCAACAAGACTATTTGCGCCGCACTCGCTTCGGTCCCGCGAAGCCAGGCGGCATCTTCGGGAATCCTTGCCGTTTGTGCGCCGATCGCCGCCGGCTCCACCATGATTGCTTTCTCCTCTCGCGCGTTGCATCTGATCTCCTATATGCAGCTCAGTTGCCAATGGTATTTCGTGGGCCATTCCTGACGTAAATCCCTGATAATGAGCCCCTTCTCACCAAGAGGAAGTCTCCTCCACCCGCTCCCCGATATGACAGATAAAGCCGTTTCGGGAATCTGTCCACACCGTGAGAACCAATTCGAGATCGCGCTTGGGACGATTAAATCTCCGCCGCAATCTGTCGTTATTTCGGGTTGGTCAAAATCGTCTGGTAGGGGTCGAGCACAATCTTCCGCGCCCCCGGCGGGGCGGCGAGGTGGAACGAAGATTCCTGTCCATCGGCAAACACCCGCCCGAGCGGCACAAGTTGCTTGCCCGCAACCAGGGCGTAGACCGGTACTGACGTTACGAGATCGGGAGGCGCGTCCTTCTGCCGGATCGTTCCACTCACGACCGATCTTGTACCTCTTGCCGTGAATTTTACCCCGCTTAACTCCAGTGTCGGCAGGGATGTCCCGTTCACCCACCCGTCCAAGAACCAGTCCAGAGAATTCTTTCCTTCGTAGCGCAAAGCTGGAGGCAAATCCTCGGCGAATGCATCCACCAGCTCGCGAGTCGTGATGGCTTTGCCTTGATATTCTTCGCGAACTTTGCGCAGCACCCGCACGAAGGGCTCGTCGGGTTCACCGTCTCTTTTTTGCCCGCTTTGCTGCACCGCATCGTCCAACATGGTCCGCAGCATGTGAAACAGCCAGGCCCCTCGTCCGTAGGTGATGGCCTCATATCCGTCGGGGAAACGCGACGACAGCAGCCGGAATCCCAGGGTCACTGGCCCGGCATCCTTGGGAGCCATTCCATCCTTGTTTACCTGCACCAAGTCCCGCCGGTACTTCTCCAGCACCTGCCGAAAGCCTTGCGGATTCTTTTCCTGCATGATCATGAGAGCGCAGTAACTCGCCAATCCCTCGGAAAACCACTGGTCGCGATAGGTCTTCCAACTGACCAGATCTCCCCACCACTGGTGGGCCGTCTCGTGCGCCGGAACGGATTGCCCCATCAGGATTTCCAGCGGCTCCATGTGCAGTTGCTGGCGTTCTTCATCGGAGAGAAACGCATACGACGAAAGAAACACCAAACCAGGCCACCCCTGACTGTCACTCCCCGGCATTTGGGTCAGCGCCAGATGGCTGTAGGGATACGGGCCGAACCGCTCCGAGTAATAGCGAATGGCTCGCGCCGCCGCTTCTCCCACCAACACTTCATTCTCCGCCGGCGACGGCCGGCCCGGCACGATGATGCGCGTCGCCTGAGACGGGATTGCAGGATCGGGTGCAATGGGTTGTAAGTCGGCGGTCGGGAAGTTCCGCTCCACCATTTGCGCAGCATAGGTCTCAACCGTGACTTCCCCCACCTGCGTCTTGGCTTCTTTGTATTTGCCAAGGTTGAACCCCGCCACGGGAATCGGCCTCTCCGAGACCCAATGGGATGTTTCCAGTCCCATCGCCTGCGCCGTCGGGTCGGGGATCGAAGCCGTGGGCTTTCCAGTGGCGACGAGTGTCCAGCCCGTCGGATAACTAAATTGCAGATCGAAATCCGCCATCACCAGCCCGCGATTCGGATACCACGTCCCGCGCGCGCCCACATACAGCAGTCCGCTGCCCGCCTCCGCCAGCACCTCGCCCGCGTAACTAAATTCGATCTCCATTTTCTGACCCGCCCGCGCCGGCTCCGGCAGAATCACGGCCACAACATCATTGCCGCGACGCGACAACTGCGTCCCTTCCATCGCCGGATTATGAATGAACTCGATCGGCTGGCCATCCAGTTTTACGCTCTCCACGAGCAGGAATCGCGACAGCTCAAACAGCATCGTGCGCTGCCCACCCTCCTTTACTTCCGCCTCTAACCGGGCCTGCGCGCGAATTTGCTTGGGTGGTTCCACTTCGGTCGTGATCGTAAATCGGTGAATCGCCAGCCAATCTTCGCGGGGCGTTTCGTTCTCCGCCTCAGCTACAGTATTCGGCGCCGCGACCGTGCGCCGTGAAGCAGGATTCGCCGCAGGTACTCTTGGCGAGAATGACGTCCAGACGTTGTAGTACATGGCTCCATCTTCGGCTGGCTGGGTCTGTCCCACCTGCACTTGCTCGGGCGCCATGGAGTCGAAATAAACGTCGAATACACCGTGGGCAACGCCCTGCAGGCGGGCGTGCAGGAACCGGTCGTCTACGGCATCCGCCTCCGGGAGACCCTCTTTCACTCCAGAAACTGCGCCGCCTTTCACGGGGAGCATCCGGCTGAAGCTCACCAGCAGGCGCATGGCGTCACTCTGTGCCAGATTGCGCACCGTTGCTCCCCAGCGGTCGACAAATGCCTGCTTGTCTTCCGCGGCTCGCAGATCGGGTTGCATTTCAGCCGCGGCGTCATCGTTGAAGCGGAAGTACGCCGTGGCAAAATGCTCTTCCAGAATTGCCATGCCGGTAAACAGGCTCATCGACCTACGCTCCACGTCATTGGGAGGCGTAATCAGCACCTCGCCCTCACCCTCGAAAAACGCTCCTGTGATCCGTCCGTGCACATCTTGCGTGAACGCGATCGTGCCGTCGTCGAGACTGATGTGGATCGCAGATCGATCGAGCGATGCGCCCCTGACCTTATATACACGCGCCGGGTCCAGGCCCACTCGTCCGAGTTCAAGGTACAGCGCCCCTGCCGGCTGATCGGAAGTTTCACTCGGCGTCTGTCCTCTGCCGATTGTCGGGAATACGATTGCGGCAGAAACAGCAAGCCAGGTCACTGCAACCCGCGCGCTTCGCTTCGTGAATAGTACTTTCGTCACCTGGGTAAGGCTTTCCCTGTTGCTAGAATGCGCCTGAATGCGACCTCGTGTCACGATCCTCTTTATATGGCTGGGTATATGGCTAGGTTTAGCCACCGGACTCTCGGCCGACACCATCCATTTGAAAAACGGCCGCACCATCGTTGCCGATCATGTTCGCGAAGACGGGAATCGCTACCAATACGACGTTGGCGATGATTCCTACGCCATTCCGAAAGCCCTGGTCGACCACGTCGATGCCGGCGGCTCGCCGGCTCATGCTGCTGCCAGCGCCGCCAAAGTCGCCGACCTTCCCACCTTTACTCCTGCCGACAGCCTGGCGAACGAGGGCGATCTTCTCGGAACTATAGTCAAGGAAGGCAAGGTCGATCCCGACGTTTTGGCCAGCCTTGAGGCCAAAGGTAACGCCGAGTTGAGCGCAACCGCGAACTTCATCGCGGGAAAATTTGAGTTCGAACACGGCACCATCAATCAATCCCGTCTGTATTTCGAAAACGCTCTCCGCTTTCAGCCGGAGAACTCGACCATCCTCGTCTATTACGCCGCTCTCCTGGTACGCAGTGGAAACGCCAGCCAGGCTCTGAGTTATGCCCAGCGCGCTGTAAACTCCGCGCCTGAGTCGCCCGACGCTTACACCATGCTGGGCTACGCCCAGTTCGTCTCAGACCACACCAAAGACGCCATCGCCTCCTGGAAGCGCTCTCTCGAATTGCGCCCGGATGCGACCGTGCGCCAGTTGCTGGCCAAGGCGCAGCGCGAAAATGCAGTGGAATCCGATTTCTCGCAGGGCGAGAGCAGTCATTTCTCGCTGCACTATGAAGGCCAGCAAACCTCCGAGGCTTTGCGCACCGAGATATTGGCCGCACTCGAATCCGATTACGATGATCTGGCGCGTGATCTCGGCACTCCGCCCCGCGATAATATTCAGGTCACGCTCTACACCGAGCAAGCATTCTTCGACGTCACCCATGCTCCGTCGTGGTCCGGCGCCATGAATGATGGCAAACTCCGCATCCCCATCAGCGGCCTCACTTCCGTAACGCCGGAACTGGCTCGCGTCTTGAAACACGAACTGGCGCACTCGTTCATTAACCAACTCTCCGGCGGGCGCTGTCCTCCCTGGCTGCATGAAGGCATTGCGCAGCTGCTCGAGCCCAAAAGCCTAGGTTCAGACGGTCACCAGCTCGCGCTTCTTTTCAAGCAGCAGCAAGATATTCCGCTCAACGTTCTCGAAGGCAGTTTCCAGGGATTCTCCGGCGCCCAGGCCTACCTCGCCTACGCCGAGTCCCTCGCTGCCGTTTCTTACATCAACGACTCCTACGGCCTGGGCGACATCCAGCGCATTCTTCAGTTGCTCAGCCAGGGAAGCTCTACCGAAGCCGCCCTGCGCGCCACCATTCACTCCGACTATGGTCAGCTCGAGTCTGAGCTGGCTCGCTACCTCGCCGATAAGTACGGTGAATAAATTCGCCACGGACATTCACGCGTTTGCTCGCTGTCCGTCGCATGTGCTAGTTTCGGCCTGAGTCTTCGCTCATGCGCTCGCCCTTCAGCTCCCGCAGCCCGGCCGATCCCGCGAGCCCCATTGAGCCAGTCCCGACCGTCTTCCCTAAAATCACCGGCGCGGATATCGCCGCTGTCTTCGCGGGAAAGCGCATCGCCGGAGATTTCTATGACTCCGTCCGGGTCAGCCCAGAAAGAGTTCTTTTCGGCCTGCTCGACGTGGCCGGACGACGCGACGACAATCGTGGCATCCTCATCGATGCCCAAAAGATTTTTCGCGAGTTCGGCGCCGAATTATTCTCTCGCCCCGACATCAACGAGTCTACCGCCATGACCGAACTCTGCCTTCGTCTCAATCGCGGCCTGATCGAGGGCTCCAAGGGCGTCCGCTCCTGCCCGGCTTTCCTCGCCTGCTACCACGAGGTGTTCGGCACCCTCTGTTACACCAATGCCGGCCACACTCCGGGCCTTCTCCGCGATGCCGCCGGAATCACCAGACTCGCTTCTACAGGACTGCCCCTGGGACTGTTTTCTCACGCCACCAGCGATGCGCCGACTGTGGCCATCGAGAAAGATGCCGCTCTGTTGCTGGTTTCTCGCGGCGTCATCGAATGTGAGGGTCGCAAAGAAACGGCGGGGGAAGAGTTCTCTCTGGAGCGCGTCGAGCAGGCGTTGCAGGCCGCGTCTTCCTCGAACGCTCAGGCGCTCTGCGTCTCCGTCCTCGATGCTGTCGGCAAGTTCAGCGGCGGAATTGCTCCCTGCGACGACCGCACGGCTCTCGTCCTGTTGCGAACCGCCTGACTCCCGGCTGCCGGCGCACATTTAGGACTGAACATAGTCGTCCGCCCACCCCAAGCTCGTCGTGGAAGGAGTAAAATAACCCGCATCGGCCGAGCCCGCCCTTTGCCAGCAGTTTCGAAAACGTGGGGACGCGAATGAATTTTATGAAGAGACTTTGTCTGTTGCTTACGGTTTTATCGTGCTTGTCCGCTCTTGCCGCGGCGCAGGTCGTCGAAGAGATTATTACCCGGGTTAACAACCGGATCATTACCCGCTCGGAGTTTCAGCACAGCAAAGATCAGCTTCGCGACGAAGTCAAACAACAGGATCCCGCCACCGCCGACAAAGTCTACGCCGAGCGTGAAAAAGACGTTCTACGCGACCTCATCGACCAGCAGCTCCTGATCGAAAAAGGAAAGGACCTCGGCATCACCGGCGAAACCGACCTGATCAAGGCCCTGGACGACATGCGCAAGGAGATGAAACTCGATTCGCTCGAGGCTCTCGAAAAGGAAGCCACCAAGCAAGGCATCTCCTGGGAAGACTTCAAACAGGAGCGCCTCAATCAGATCATTATTCAGAAAGTGATCGGGCAAGAAGTCGGCGAACACCTCAGCATCACCAAAGAGGAGGAACAGGCGTTCTATGACCAGCACAAGAACGAGATGGAGCGGCCGGAATCGATTCAGCTAAGCGAGATCCTGGTCGCCCCGAAGCCTGCCGCTGCCACTCCCGGTGCTCCACCTGCTGCCGACGACGCCGCCAGTCAGGCGGCGGCCAACAGCGCGGCCGAGGCCAAGGCCAACGATCTTCTTAAACAGATTCGCGCCGGTGCCTCCTTTGAAGACATTGCCAAGAAATATTCCGACGGCCCTTCCGCTGCCGACGGCGGCGCGCTTGGCATGTTCACGCGCGGCAAGCTTGCCAAGCCGATTGAAGACACAACCTTTGCCATGAAAAAAGGCGATATCAGCGACGTGATCCAGACCAAGCAGGGCTATGTCATCCTCAAAGTCAATGAGCATCAGACGGCCGGCATTCCTCCCCTGAAAGAGGTCCTGCCCAACGTAGAAAACGCGCTCTATTACCAGAAGCTGCAGCCCGCTCTTCGCGCCTACCTTACCAAGCTCCGCGAAGACGCCTACATCAAATACATGCCGGGCTATCTCGACACCGGGGCCAGCCCCAACCAGACCGAGCCGGTCGAAACCGCCGCAGCCAAAGAGACCGACGCCAAGAAGCTCAAGAAGAAACACAAGAAACTCTTGATTCTCTGATCTTTTGTGCGTGATTTGTTCGTGATCTTTTCTGCATGATCTTTGGTCGCGTTTATAACCGGCGCGTTTATACTCAGACGGCACAACTCATGAAAGAGTTCTACATCGGCGACTGCGCGTGCCACGAGAACAAAGTCATCACTTCGACGTTCGTCGTAGTCGCTAAGCAGATCAAGCCCAAGAAAACCGGGGAGCCTTACCTCGCCCTGACTCTCGGCGACCGCAGCGGCCAACTCGAAGCCAAAATGTGGGATAACGTCGAGGAAGTTCTCGACGCCTTCGAGCAGGATGATTTTCTCAAGATCAAGGGCCTGATCAACAAGTACAAGCAGCGTTTTCAGCTCACCATCCACAAGCTGCGCAAATTGGGCGAATCCGAAATCGATTTCGCCGACTACTTACCCAAGACCACCAAAGATATTGACCGGCTCTGGCAGGCCCTCGCCGGCTATGTTGACACCTTCACCAATCCGCATCTCAGGGCGCTCCTGCAGGCTTTCATGGCCGATCCTGAAATCGCTTCCGCCTACCGTAACGCCCCTGCCGCCAAGACTCTGCACCACGCCTACATCGGAGGCCTGCTCGATCACGTCGTCTCGCTATGCAGGTCGTCCGAGCTGGTTTGCCAGAATTATCCCCAGATCAATCGCGATCTTCTTCTCACCGGCGTGTTCCTGCACGACATCGGCAAGATTCACGAACTCACTTACAACCGCTCGTTTTCCTACTCGACCAAGGGCCAGCTCCTCGGCCACATGATCATCGAACTGGAAATGCTGCAGGCCAAGCTCGCACTTCTGCCCGGCTTCCCGGATGAACTGAAGACCATGGTCGAGCACATGATCATCAGCCATCACGGGCAGTATGAATTCGGCTCACCCAAACTGCCCATGTTCCCCGAAGCCCTCATGCTGCACTATCTCGATGACCTCGATTCGAAGATGGAAGCCATGCGCGCTCACTTCGAGCGCGAGGCCGCACTCGACAGTCCGTGGACCAGCTACAACGCTTCTCTCGGCCGTCCCCTTCTTAACACGGGAAAATTTCTATCCCCCAAGAAAGCTCCGCGCGCCGACGATTCCTCAGCCGCGCGCGACTCTCAGCCCGAATCCGAGGAAACGCCTGACCAGACTCCCACCTTGTCAGGCCTGGACCCGCGGCGATAGAGCAGTTGCGCCCGCGCCCAGGATTTCATTCAGCACCTTCCGTTACACTGAGGAAAGAAGGGTAGTGGTGCAGTTTGGATTTCTTTCCTTGAAGTGTCATCCTGAGCGGAGCCGTTTTCCAGGCGAAGCGAAGAGCCTGCCCTGAGCAAGCGTAGCGCGCCGAAGGGATCTCAGTCTTACCCAGCCAGGAGCGTGAGCCAAACTGCACCACTACCGAAAGAAGGAGCGTCAACCGCGTCAGATCGATTCCCCAGTAAACAGCCCAGATGCTCGACTTCACTCGCTACGAGATCCTGACCTTTGATTGCTACGGCACGCTGATCGACTGGGAAACCGGCATCCTCTCCGCGCTGCGCCGGATTCTCTCCGCTCACGGAAAAAGCATCGACGATGCGACTCTGCTCAAACTCTATGGCGACTTTGAGCAACTCGCCGAGCAAAACCCGTTTCATCCTTATCGCGAAGTCCTGCAGTCGGTCGTGCGCAGTTTCGGCGTCGAACTTGGATTCACTCCCACGGCCGAAGAAGCGCGATCGCTCCCGGAGTCGCTCGCCACCTGGAAGCCCTGGCCTGACACCGTCGCCGCCCTTCGGCAGCTCAAGACTCGCTTCCGCCTCGCCATCTTGTCGAACGTGGACGACGATCTCTTCGCTACAACCCGCCTGCATCTCGAAGTTGAATTCGATGAAGTCATCACCGCGCAGCAAGCCCGGGCCTACAAGCCGTCATTAAAGCTCTTCGAGCTGGCGCTAAGTCGCATCCACGCGCACGCGCATCGTGTCTTGCACGTGGGCCAAAGCATTTATCACGACGTGGTTCCCGCCCAGGCTCTTGGTCTGGCGACGGTATGGGTCAATCGTCCCTCGGCCAGACCCGGCGTGGGCGCTGTCAAGGCAGCCGAAGCCGAGCCAGATCTGATTGTGACAAGCCTGGCAGAACTCGCCGCAGCCGCGACTCATCGATGAGGTGGAAGAAACGAGGACGATGACCGCACCGTGGAAGAGCAGGCGCTTCAGCGCCGCGTAAGGGATCCAGAATTCAGTAGCCGTGCAGTTTGGATTTCCTACTTTAAAATGTCATCCTGAGCGGAGCCGTCTTTCAGGCGAAGCGAAGAGCCTGCCCCGAGCGAAGCCGAGGGGATCTCAGTCTCATCCCGCCTCGAGCGTGAGCCAAACTGCACCACATCCAGAATTCAGGAGCTTCAGCCCCCGAGGACTCTCTCTAGAAATTGGCGGGCAGTTTGACGATCCTCTTCTGAATCGCCCACATCACCAGCTCAGCCTTGTTGTGGATTCCCAGCTTGCGCATCAGGTTGAACTTGTGCGCGTCGACCGTCTTGGCGCTGACTCCGAGAATTTTCGCCGACGAGCGCACCGTCCTGCCCTCGGCCAGCAGTTCCAGCACTTCACGCTCGCGCGCCGTCAGCACTCGTTTTCGCGAACCCAGTTTCTCCGGCGACCATTGCTCCCGGCTTCGACGCGGCATCTCCCGCACTGCAGACTTCTCGCTCGAACTCATGTTCCTCAGGATTTCCACCAACTCATGCGCGGAAGTGTGCCTCGAAGCACATTGAGGCTGATCCCACTTCCCTTCGCCTTCTTCCTGCGCCGCGAGGAACAGAACCTTGGTCAGCGGAGACTCCCGCACCACCAGCAGCTCGACCTGTTCAGCCGCGCATCCAAACGTATTCGCGTCCGTGATGACCACGTCAGGACGCTGCTCCTCCAGGACGGCAAGCGCCTCAGCTGCATTTCCAGCCTCGGCCACAACTTCTACATCGGTCTCAATATCGAGCAGGCTGCGAAGTCCCTGCCGCAACAAGACGTGATCGTGCGCCAGGACGCAGCGAATCCTTCTCTCGCCCGCCGTCTTTTCGCGCATCGTCTTCCCGTCCATACTTTTCGCTGACGTTCCCTCGCGTTCGGCTCCGTAGGAACCCTCTTCCTCCGGCCGGACCGAATGAGGCGAATCTGGCTAAACCCATCAAAAATCACTGCCATTGTAACTCTTGCCGAGCCCTGGGGCATGCCAAAAATCCTTCCCTCCGGCCGCTATTCGCGCATGACATGGTCGCAACGCGCGAGCCCCATCGCATCCTCTATCCTGTACAATCGAAAATTTACATGCTGCGCTACTTCACTGCCGGAGAATCCCACGGCGAGGCACTTGTCGCCTTTCTTTCTGGCATGCCCGCTGGACTCAAAATCGACCAAGCCTTTCTCGACCGCGAACTGTGGCGACGCCAGCAGGGCCACGGCCGCGGCGGCCGGATGAAAATCGAGCGTGACACCGCCCACATTCTTTCCGGTGTGCGTCATGGCCAGACCATCGGCTCGCCCATCTCGGTACGGCTGGAAAATCGTGACTGGAAAAGCTGGCAGGAATCCTTGCCGGTTGGCGATGGCGATCCCGCCATGCACAAGCCCGTTGCCTCTCCACGCCCCGGCCACGCCGACCTCGCAGGCGCGCTGAAATATAACTTCCCCGAAGCTCGCTACGTGCTCGAGCGCGCTTCCGCGCGTGAGTCCGCCGCTCGCGTTGCCATCGGCGCGATCGCCAAACTTTTCCTCCACGAACTCGGCATTGATATTCTCAGCCACGTGGTTACGACCGGCAGCGTCACGCTTTCAGAGAATGTCCCCTGGGAGAAGATTCGTGCCCTGGCCGAACGCGATGCGGTTCTGCTTAACTGCGCTGACGCTGAAGTCGAGCAGCGCATGAAAGACGAAGTCGACAAAGTACTCAAGACTGGTGATTCGCTCGGCGGAGTCTTCGAGGTCGTGGCTCACCAGGTCCCGCCGGGCCTCGGCACCTACGCTCAATGGGATGAGCGCCTTGACGCCCTGCTCGCCGCCGCCGTGATGTCATTGCAAGCGGTCAAGGCCGTTGAGATCGGCTCTGGCGTCGCGGCCGCATTCGCGCCCGGCTCCGCCGTGCACGACGAAATCGGCTACGCTGCAACCACTGGCTTCACCGCGTTTTCCCGCGTTCACAACAATGCCGGAGGCATTGAAGGTGGCGTCTCGAACGGAGAAGAGATCCGCGTGCGCGGATATCTGAAACCGATTTCCACGCTTCGCCGCCCTTTGCAGTCCGTTGATTTCGGAACCCGCGAGCCGGTGAAAGCGGCGTATGAACGCTCTGACGTGTGTGTCGTTCCCGCGGCCGGCGTTGCGGCCGAGGCCATGGTTGCGCTGACTCTCGCGCGCTGCGCTCTCGAAAAATTCGGTGGCGACTCTATGATCGAGACAACGAGAAATTTTCAAGGCTACTGCGAGCAGTTGAAAAACTATTGACGATCTGATTCCCGGTCTTATTCCCGATGATCTATCCCATCGTAAAGTTCGGCAACCCGGTGCTCGAGAAACCGTCGGAAACGGTCACGGTGTTCGACGACGATCTGCGCAAACTCGTCGAAGATATGTTCGAGTCCATGTATGCAGCCCACGGCGTCGGCCTGGCCGCCCCGCAAGTCGGCATCGGGCGCCGCATTGCGGTCATCGACGTCACTTTTAAAGAGGATCCCGACGCCCGGCTGGTCCTGATTAATCCCGAAGTCATTCACGCCGAGGGAAAACACACACAGAGCGAGGGATGCCTCAGTATCCCCGACTTCCGTGAAAACGTGACTCGCCCCAACACGGTGACCGTTCGCGCTCAGGATGTTCATGGCAAAGTCTTTGAGAAAACAGGAGTGGAACTGCTGGCCCGCGCCCTGCTCCACGAAACCGATCACCTCAACGGCAAGCTCTACATCAGCCATATCAGCGCGCTCAAACGTGACCTGATGAAGCGCAAAATTCGCAAGCTGACCAAAGCCGGAGAATGGTAGAGATTGAGTAATTGTGTAATTTGGTAATTGAGTAATTGAACCCTAAATCCTTCGACGCGCCGCTTTCAATTACTCAATTACCAAATTACTCAATTCCCCAATGCCTTTGAATCTCGTTTTCTGCGGCACGCCGTCTTTCGCCGTTCCCACGCTCGAGAAGCTGGTCTCCGCCGGATTCCACTTGCGCCTCGTCGTGACCCAGCCCGACCGTCCCAAGGGCCGCGGCCTCGAACTCGTGGCACCGCCAGTAAAAGCGTCCGCCCTGAAGCTGAACCTCCCCATCGCACAGCCCGACCGCATTAAAGCGAACGAAGAATTCCGCGCCCAATTGAGCGACATCAAGCCCGACGCCATCATCGTCGTCGGTTACGGCCGCATCATCCCGCAATGGATGCTCGATCTCCCTCCCCTCGGCAACCTCAACCTCCACGCCTCGCTGCTGCCGAAATATCGTGGCGCCGCTCCCATCCAATGGGCGATCGCCCAGGGAGAATCCGTCACCGGAGTTACCACCATGCGCATCGACGCCGGCCTGGATACTGGCGACATCCTGCTGCAGCGTGAACTTGCGATCTCGTCAGACGATACTGCTGTGACCCTCGCCCCGCGCCTCGCCTTTATCGGCGCCGATCTGATGGTCGAAACCTTGCACGGCCTGCAAGCCGGCAATCTTCATCCTCGCCCTCAAGACAACTCGCAGGCAACGCTCGCTCCCATCCTGAAAAAAGAAGACGGCCTCATCGATTTCTCCCGCCCGGCCGCCGAAATCTTCAACCGCATGCGCGGCTTCCAACCCTGGCCCGGCGCCTTCACCAGATTTCGCGACAAGACCCTTCAGATTCTGAAAGCGCAACCCTCGACCGGAGCGCAACCATCGTCCAGCGCGCTTACCCCCGCCGAACTAGCCATCCCTGCCGATCATCTCCTTGTCGGCTGCGGCCACAACACGTCGCTCGAGCTTTTCGAACTTCAGCTCGAGGGAAAGAACCGCACCTCCGCCCGCGACTTCATCCACGGCTACCGGCCGAAGCCCGGCGAAAAGCTGGGATAGTTCCTGCACTCCTCTGTGCCCTCTGTGGTTGAGCCCTTAATTCTCTGCGTCCCATTAAAAGCCTACAATCTGAAAATCAATGCCCGCCTCCCCAGCGCGCGCCGCCGCTTTCGACATCCTGCTCCGCGTGGAGCGCGATTCCTCCTACGCCTCCGAACTTCTGCACTCGGCGTCGTACGAGCACCTCTCCACCGCCGACCACGCTCTCGCCACCGAACTTGTGATGGGCGTATTGCGCTGGCGCTCGCGGCTCGACGACGAGATCGCCACCACGTCCTCTCAACCGATGGCGAAGCTCGACGCCGAGGTTCGTATCGCTCTGCAACTCGCGCTCTACCAATTCCGCTTCCTCGATCGTGTTCCGCCGCGCGCGGCGCTGCACGAGAGCGTCGAGCTAGTGAAGCGCGCTCGCAAGCGCTCGGCCGCCGCCTTCGTCAATGCCATTCTGCGCAAGCTCTCGGAAACTTCACGAAAACTCGAGCCACTCGCCGATGAACTTTCTTCCCCTGAGGCTCTCGCCCGCGCCCTGTCGCACCCGCTATGGCTCGTCGAGCGCTGGACCACGGAATACGGCCTGGCTGCAACTCAACAGATCTGCCAGTTCAATCAGTCCATCCCCCAGACGGCGATCCGCCTCCGCACTCCGACCGCCGCAGCCCAGCTCGATCACGAAGGAATATCTCTGGCGCCCGGGAGCTTTCTGGCCTCCGCCCGCCGAATCACAGCCGGAGACGTGACCAAAACTCAAGCCTGCCGCGCCGGAGAGTTCGTCATTCAGGATGAAGCGTCGCAGCTCGTCGCTGCGCTCGTCGCCCCTGATCCTCTTAAATCCGGATCGAGAATCCTCGACTGCTGCGCAGCCCCCGGCGGCAAAACGCTGGCCATGGCTGATCGCAACCCCGGCGCTTCGATCACCGCCGTCGAACTGCATCCGCACCGCGCCCGCCTCATGCAGACACTGGTGACCAAGTTATCGATGAAGTTGACGGGAGCGACAGGAATCCAGATCGTCGTTGCCCACGCCGAGCGTCTCCCGGTTTTCATGCTCTTCGACCGCGTACTCGTCGACGTGCCCTGCTCCGGCACCGGTACGCTCGCGCGCAATCCTGAAATCAAGTGGCACCTCACACCCGCGGATATCGCCGAGCTCCACCAGCGCCAGATCGCGACCCTCCGCTCCGCGCTCGCTCAGGTCGCGACCGGAGGGCGTCTGATTTATTCGACGTGTTCTCTGGAAAAGGAAGAAAACGAAGGCGTGGTCGAGCAGGTCCTCACTCAGAACAATTCCATCCGTCTGTTAGACTGCCGCACCGAACTCGACCAACTGCAAGCCGCCGACGAACTGACCGGGGAACAAACCAGGAAACAAAATTCGACCAGCATTGCGCTCACGCGAGGTCCCTATCTCCGCACCATCCCGGGCATTCATCCCTGCGACGGTTTTTTCGCCGCAATTCTGGAAAGAACCTGAAGGCCTTCAACTGCGAAGTAT
This sequence comes from uncultured Acidobacteriaceae bacterium, assembly GCA_963739125.1. Classification (GTDB taxonomy): domain Bacteria; phylum Acidobacteriota; class Terriglobia; order Terriglobales; family Acidobacteriaceae; genus Sulfotelmatobacter. The sequence continues at coordinate 1,872,919 of CAVTZD010000001.1, forward strand.
CGGTGAGATCCGTGCAAATCCGTGCTGAATAATTGTCCTCACCGCACCTCAAAAGTCACCGCCGACCCGCCCAGAATTTTCTGCCCCGCCGCCGGCGACTGCGAAACAATAATGCTGGCCGGTGTAGGTTGAGCTGGCGTCGTTGCAGGCGCTGCCGCCGGCGAAACAACCGGCGCGGCTCCCTGAGTGGCCGGTTCCGTACTCGCCGCATCGCCGGTATTCGCAATCACTGGCGGCGCCACGCTGACATTCCCCAACTTGAATCCCTCATCCTGCAGCATTCGATTGACACTGCCCAGCGTCTGCCCTGCAAAGTTCGGCATCACGAACGCCGGCAAGTCGGCCGTGGCCGTCACCAGCAAGCTGATCTTTGGAGCCAGCACCTGCGTCGCGTTTGCCGGGGGACTCTGCGCCAGCACCTGATCCGCCGGAATTCCCGGCGCTTGCACCTCCGCCATCGACGCCACGTCCAGCCCCCGTCGCCGGATATTCAATTCCGCCGCGCGTTCACTCTGCCCCGTCACGTCCGGAATCTCCACCCGCGTTGGCCCCAGGCTCTGCGCCACTCGCACCTGCCAGCCGCGCCGCACCTTGGTTCCCGGCAGCGGAAGTTGCGACACGATTCTTCCTTCCGGAATCTGCGGGCTGTAATACTGCCGCTCAATCGAAATCTGCAGCCCGAGGCCTGACGCTGTCCGCTCTGCTTCGGCTGGAGCCAATCCAACCAGTGCAGGCACTGCCACTTCCTGTCCGTGAATGGCGAACCGCATCGCCGTCAGCGCCGACGCCATGGCCACAATCACCAGCACCAGCGCCAGCATCGCAAATCGAAGCGCAGATTTCATGTCTTTAGGCCCGCAGGTTCGTCGTTACAAAATTATAAGCTCGCCGCTCCCATCATGAGCTAGCCTCCTCATTTCAACAACATACCGGGCGCGTATGCCAGGCAGGTCAATGCGATAGCAGCACCGTCAGACGACGTTCAGCATCTGATAGGAAAGGCAGCAAGCGAGGTGCGCCATGGCTTCAAACTTGGAGTATCATATTCGCGTGCGGCATTCAATTCTGGCTCCGGTCGCGCGTTTTGGCCTGATCGCCGTCCCGGTGTTCCTGCTCGCGTTCCTCATGTTCGCGGTCACCGCCAGCCCCGCACAAGTCAATGGCGCTCCCGCTTCGGTGACGTCTCCCGGATTCGGTGGCCGCGCCGTCAACGGCCCACCGGCCAGCGTTACTTCGCTCGGACCCCGCGGATATTCCGGCCCGCGTGCCAGCTTTTCCGGTACGCCGGTCGCGGGTTCTCACGACGGCAATCATCCGCATCGACATCATGGCGAATACCCAGCCGCCGTGTACGCGGTTCCGGTTCCCTACGCAGTCGATCCCGGCGCCGCGGATTACGATAACGGCGATGACAGCGATTCCGATTATCAGGGCGGTCCCACTATCTTCGACCGTCGCGGATCGGGCGCCGAATCTTACGTTCCGCCCGTACGCAATATTTCCCGTCCTGACGCCACGGACCCGGGCGATTCCGATTCCGCCGCTCCCGACCCGCCTCAGGTGCCGACGCTGCTCGTTTTCAAAGATGGTCACAAGCTGGAGGTCGGAAACTACGCCATCGTCGGCGCGACTCTTTTCGATCTCACGCCTGGGCATGCCCGCAAGGTTCCAGTCGCTGATCTTGATCTCGATGCAACCGTGAAGCAAAACGACGATCGCGGAGTGATCTTCCAGTTGCCCGCAATTTCGCAGGCGAACTAGTCATGCGTACCATGGCTCTCATTGCGTTGTTCGCCGCTCTTGCGCCCGTCACGATCGCGCAGAGAGCGATGTCTTCCGCCCCTCATTTCGCTGCGGCGCGGCCAGAGGGGAATGCTTCGGGCCGCGGGACAGGAACCTCATTCGGCCATCACGGCCGGAGGGGATATCCCGGCGGGTCCTTCTACCCATTCGGTCTCTATTCTGACCCTTTCTACTCCGACGCTCTCTTTTCCACCGGATATCCAGTCGCGGCCGAGCCCCCTCTCATCATCATGCAGAACCCGGCGCAGAATTCGCCCGCGGCAGACTCCGCACCCGAACACGCCCCCACGGCGGTGCAGCCGCTCATGATCGAGTTGCGCGGAGATCAATACGTTCGCGTCAGTGGAGACGACGATGCCACTTCTGAGATGATCGATCGGAATTCCCCTCCGCCATACCAACCGGCAAACCAGCCCCGGCACGCGACGGAACAGGATTTGTCTCCCGCAGTTCTTGTATTTCGTGACGGCCGCCGCGAAGAAGTTTCCGAATACGCCATCGCCGACGGAGTTCTTTACACCACCGGCGACTATTACAACAGCGGATCGTGGAACCAAAAGATCGAGCTGTCGTCGCTGAATCTACCCGAGACCATAAAGTCCAACCGCTCCCGCGGCGTCCCCTTCCGGCTTCCCAGCGCTCCCAACGAAGTAATCACCCGCCCATAGAGGCCCCATTTTCAGAACAGAACTGAGAGCACGCACCGTAGGATGCGCAAACTCGTTGACACCCTAGCGAGCGCGACGTTGCTCATACCGTAGCCTGCGCAATCCCAGGCCGTACCGCGTCCGCGATCCCAGGCCGTAGCTCATGCTGCGACCCCAGGCCGTACCGTGGAAGAGCGGCCCTTCAGGGCCGCGTAATGCGCTCAGAAATAAATGGGCTTTAGCCCCGGTGTCCCGATTCCCAGTCCGACATTACTGTTTTCGCAAGCTGCTCAAGCCGCAGCCGCCAACTCTCTCCCCCTCCGCGGAACTGCCCTCCGCTCCCGCATTCGCAACATCGGCTGCTCCACCAGATAATACGAAGCGCTCGCCAATCCCACCGCCAACACCACGTAATACCAAGGCCGCGCATGATGGCCATACATAAACAACTGCTGCCACAGATACAGGCTATAGCTGATCTTCCCCAGCCACACCACGGGCCGCACATTCAGAATCCAGTACGGCTTCTCGACCACATGCAGCAGCACGCCCGCAATCGAAAGATGCATCACCGGCCACAACCCGAACAGAAGCATCGGCGTGATGCGGAATCGCAGCACTCCCGCATACAGCGTCACCAGCGCCACCGCTGAAATCATGCCGGCCAATACGCCGCGCGATTTGAAGAATCGAGCGAGTCTCATCGGCAAGTGCTTGGTCCACGGCGTGTTCCGTTCCACGAAAATCGCCAGCAAACACCCAACCGCCAAAACATCCGCCACCGCCGGAAACGTCTCATCCGCTTTGCCGTGAAGCCCAAGAAAATGGCACGCCACCCGATAAAGGGGAGCGATCGCCACAACCCCCACTAGTATCGCGACCCGATGCCGGTACCATTTCTTCAACGCGCCCGGCCACAGAAAATAAAATTGTTCCTCCACGCTGAGTGACCACAAATGCCCCAGAAACCACGGATGCGCCCAGTCGAAATTCGCCAGGTACAACGCCGCAGCCGCCATGTGATACCAGCGCAACTGGTGCCGGAAAATTACAAACACCGGCAACATAAACACGAACGCCGCCGGCAGAATCCGGTATGCCCGCCGCACGTAAAACTCGCGCAATCCGATCGTCGAAGTCTTCGCATGTTCCTTGAGCAGCAGGGTTGTAATCAGGTATCCGGAGATAACAAAAAATATCCGCACACCCAGATTCGCAAACGCCCCCGCCACATCGGAGTGGTAACGCAACTCTGCCCAATGTCCCGCGACAACCAGCAAGATCGAAATCGCTCGCAGCCCGTCGAGCGACGGAATGCGCGAAAGATTGTGTGACTGAATCCGTTTCACAATCCCGGCAGACTAGCAGCGGCAGGGCTGATTTCTCAGTGACAACTGACCTAGGAACAAGATGATTTTCCTCCGCTTTCCCAACTCGGAACCGAGCCTGTCCTAGCCTCAACGCAGTCAACGCTGCACCGCCTCAAAATTCCAGAAACGTGCTATACTAAACGCAGTTTCCAGAGCACATAACACCCTGTAAATGCAATCAGTTACAAGATTCCGGCGAGACTGGAAAAATGCCCCGCCCAAATCGTAGGCTGTTAGCTAGAAGCTATCAGCTAGGAGCTAGAAGCTGCCCATGCCTGACGATCAAAACCCCGAACTTCCCCTCACTCCTCCGAACGGCGGCGGCGATGGCCCCGGCGCGTTGAACATTCACCCCGTCAACATTGAAGAGGAAATGAAGCGGTCGTATCTCGACTACTCCATGTCGGTGATCATCGGCCGTGCCCTGCCCGACGTCCGCGACGGCCTAAAACCCGTCCACCGCAGAATACTTTTTACCATGGCGCAGATGGGGTTGCAGCCCAATCGGGCTACGCGCAAGTGCGCGAGGATCGTCGGCGAAGTGATGGGCAAGTACCATCCGCATGGGAATCTTGCGGTTTATGACGCGTTGGTTCGGCTGGCGCAGACGTGGAGCCTGCGCTATCCGTTGATTTTTGGGCAGGGAAATTTTGGCTCCGTCGATGGCGACCCGCCCGCGGCTGACCGTTACACCGAAGCGAAGCTGGCTCCCGTTTCCACCGCGCTGCTCGAAGATCTCGATAAAGACACTGTCGATTTTCATCCCAACTACGACGGCAGCGAAGTTGAACCTGACGTTCTGCCGGCGCGCATTCCCAACCTTCTGGTCAACGGCTCCGACGGAATCGCCGTCGGCATGGCGACGAAGATTCCGCCGCACAACCTGACCGAAATCATCAATGCGACCATCACGCTGATCAACAATCCGAACGCGCAGCTCGCCGAAATTCTGAAAGACGTGCTGGGCCCCGACTTCCCGACCGCCGGCATCATTCACGGCCGCGCCGGAATCTTCGAAGCCTACCGAACCGGCCGCGGCCGCTTCATCATGCGCGCGAATGCCGCGATTGAAACCTTCAGCAAAGATCGCGAAGCCATCATCGTCACTGAAATTCCGTACCAGGTGAACAAGTCCGTCCTGATCAAGCGCATCGCGCAGCTGGTCAACGACAAAGAAATCGAAGACATCTCCGACGTGCGCGACGAGAGTGACCGCGACGGCATGCGCATCGTCGTTGAACTGAAGCGCGGGGCAGAACCGCAGATCGTTCTGAACCAGCTTTTCAAGCACACGCAGATGCAGGAAAGTTTTTCGATGATCCTGCTGGCGGTGGTCAACGGACAGCCCCGCGAAATGGGGATCATCCAGACCATCAAGTATTTCATCGAGCACCGCGTCGACGTGGTCCGCCGCCGCACCGCTTACCTGCTGCAGAAAGCCAAAGACCGCGAGCACATTCTCGAAGGCTACCTCACCGCGCTTGAGCATCTCGACAACGTGATCGTCATCATCCGCGGCAGCGCCAATCGCGCCGACGCCCGTGAAAACCTGGTGCTCTATTTCGGCGGCAAGAAAATCGACATCAACACCACCGGCCGTGCCCCCAAACTCGACGCCGAGAAGCCGTTCACCACCCGCCAGGCCGACGCCATCCTCGAACTGCAGTTGCATCGCCTGACGAAACTTTCGATCGACGAAATCGCGAACGAGCTGAAAGAAGTCCGCGACAACATCGCCGAATACGAATCGATTCTCGCGTCCGAGTCGAAGCTGCGCAAAGTCATCATCAAAGAGCTGGAAGAAGTGAAGAAGCTCTACGGAGACGAGCGCCGCACCCGCATTGAAGACGAAGCCGCGGAAATCGTTCTCGAAGACCTGATCGCCGACGAGCAGGTTGCCGTCACCGTCAGCCACTCGGGCTACCTGAAGCGCACGCCGATCTCCACTTACCGCATGCAGCGCCGCGGAGGCACGGGACGCACCGGCATGAAGACGCGCGACGAAGATTTCGTCGAGCATCTGTTCATCGCCTCGACTCACGCCTACATTCTGATTTTCACCAACAAGGGCCGCGTCTACTGGCTCAAGGTGTACGAAATTCCCGACGTCAGCGCCGCCGGCAAAGGCAAACACATCGGCAACCTGGTTGGCCTGCAACCCGGCGAGACTCCGAAGACCATGGTCGCGGTGCGCAATCTCGAAGAAGAACACAAGTACGTATTCTTCGCGACGCGCAACGGGACAGTCAAGAAGTCCGAACTTCGTGAGTTCATGCATGTGCGTTCCAATGGCATCAACGCCATCGGAATTGAAGACGGCGACGAACTGGTCGCGGTCCGCATCACCGACGGCAACCAGATCGTCTTCCTCGCCTCGCACGAAGGCATGGCCGTGCGCTTCGACGAAAGTCACGTCCGCCCCATGGGCCGTTCTGCCTTCGGGGTCCGGGGAATCGACCTGGAAAAGGGCGACTACGTAGTCGGCATGGCCACGACCACAAAGCCGGGCGCCGAACCAGTCCGTGGAGCGGCGGACGCCTCGCATGCCCTGAGCGGAGTCGAAGGGTCCGCCGAGGGCACTTCAGTGCCCGAAGCTGGAGCCGAGCCGATCGACGTAACCGTAAAGGGCAGCCTGATCCTCTCGGTCACCGAAAACGGATACGGCAAGCGCACCCCCGCCAACGACTACCGCCTCATCAACCGCGGCGGCAAAGGCGTGATCAACGTGAAGACCACCGAGCGCGTCGGCAAAGTCGTCGCCATCGCGCAGGTCGACGAGACCAGCGAAGTCATGCTGATCAGCCACTACGGCAAAATCATCCGCATGGACTCAACCACTATCCGCGAAACCGCCCGCGCAGCCCAGGGCGTCCGCCTGCTACAGCTGGAGCCGGGAGACCGGGTAGCGGCAGCGGTGGTGCTGGCGCCGGAGGCGGAACCGGGCAACGGCAACGGGGGCACGCTGATTCAGTAGGGGGACATCACAGCGAAGGCGGCCACGACTCAGTAGTAAGGGCAACATTCCCCGGACGAATGCGTCCGGGGCTCCACGATTCCGACTCATGACTTCGGCGTCAGGGTCCGCATTGCGCCAGTTCCTGCCGGCTCCTGGTGAGCAGGCTCCAGGCTTCGCGGTAGGGTTCGTAGCGGTAGCTGGCTTTCTTTACGGGAGGGACTACCGGGCTTAGCATTGCCATGGTGAGTCTCCGCGGGCCCAGCAGCAACACCGCAGGGATGAGGTACCAGGCATCTTCCGGAATGACATAGGCGGCGAAGACGTCGATCTGATCGAGAGAGTAGTCGCGCTTCTTCAGGTAGTTTGGCATAAACATGCAGCGGTAGCCCGCGCCGCACCTGGACGTAGTGGATTTGACCTGCACTCTGAGAAAGTTCGCGCCGTGTTCGATGCCGACATCGTAGGCCTGCGTGTCTCCCCAGGGCTTGCTGACGGCGAGGCGGCGATGGGCGGCCTCGGCCATAAATTGCAGCTCGACCCATTCGCCGCGCTGTTTGAAGCTGGTGAAGCGTTCCCAATGTTTCATTGTGCTCCTGATATTGCGGCTCACGCCGGCGAAAGCTGTAGAACCTCAGCGCCTAAAGGCGCGATGTGGACGGGCCTGGACGGCGCGGCTGAAGCCGCGCCCTTTCAAAGCCGTACCGTTCGAGCGGCGCCCTTTCAAAGCCGTGCCGTTCGAGTGGCGTCCTTTCAAAGCCGTGCCGTTCGAGTGGCGTCCTTTTAAACCGACCGTTTGGGCGGCGCCCGCGCACGCCACTCCAACGGGCTAAGCTCTGGCCAAAAGAAAAGGCGCGACCTGGAGGCCGCGCCTTGGCTGAAAAATTCTCTCTATATTTAGAATATCAAATTGGGCAGGGTAATCTGGACATGGAAACCAACTTTATATTTGCCGTGTTTCCTTCAGCTTAGCCTCAAACACGCGATTTTTGCCTATTGACAAGATTTCGGCGGCAAGGTCAGATTCGGGTTTTCTGGACAGATTCGGAGCGCGGGAGATCCTTCGCTACGCCTGAAGGACGGATTCGGTCAGGATGACGGACTCTCGATACCCCTCGCGATAATGGGCACTTTATCCGTCCACCAGCGCCATTACGTGCTCGGGATACCTCGCCCCCGCTGCTGACTCCGCCGGGAACGCTTCGTCGATCCGGCGCAGGTCTTCTTTTGACAACCCAACCGCATTGGCTGCGACATTCTCTTCCAGATATTTGCGGCGCTTGGTGCCGGGAATGGGGACGATGTCAGTTCCCTGGGCCAGCACCCAGGCCAAGGCCAGCTGCGACGCGGAGCATTTCTTTTCGCGGGCGATCTCTTCGACGCGGCGCAGCAGGTCGAGATTTTTCTGAAAATTTTTTCCCTGAAATCGCGGCGAATTGCGCCGGTAGTCATCTTCCGGAAGATCGTCAAACTTTCTGAACTGCCCGGTCAAAAATCCGCGGCCGAGCGGACTGTAGGCCACAAAGCCGATGCCGAGCTCGCGGCAGGTTGCGAGAATTTCGCCTTCCGGATCGCGCGTCCACAAGGAATATTCCGTCTGCAACGCGGCGATGGGATGCACCTTGACCGCTCGCCGCAGCGTGGCGGGCGAAGCTTCGGACAGGCCGAGGTAGCGCACCTTGCCTTGTTTGACGAGATCCGCCATCGCTCCCACGGTTTCTTCGATCGGCGTCGCGGGGTCGACGCGATGCTGGTAGTAAAGATCGATTGTATCGACGCCGAGCCGGCGCAGGCTGGCTTCGCACGATTTGCGAACATAGTCGGGTTGGCCGTTGACGCCGCGCACATTCGGATTCGCCGGATCGCGGACGATGCCGAATTTTGTGGCCAGGATGATCTGGTCGCGCTTGCCTTTGATGGCTCGGCCGACAAGTTCTTCGTTTTTATGCGGACCGTAGACGTCGGCGGTATCGAGAAAGTTGATGCCGAGTTCGAGCGCGCGATGAATCGTGGCAATCGATTCCACGTCGTTGAACCCGCTGTAGAACTCCGACATGCCCATACAGCCGAGTCCCTGCTCAGAAACTTTGAGACCGCTGCGGCCAAGTTGACGAAGTTGCATGATGGCACCTGCCTCAATGAGATTTTAGTAGATCGTTCGCTTTGAAATCGTCAGCTAAGAGATCATTCTCCAGTAGATGATGCGGAGTCCGTTCACGATGCGCGGCGAACGGGTCGTGTGGGCGCTGGCGACTCGCCCGCGCAGCTCTACCACAGCACTCGAATGCGAGGTTTCGCATTGGGCAGGACCTCTCCAATCTGCACCGTTGCAACTCCGGCGTCGGTCAGCGCTTGCACCAGCGGGACCGGTTCAGGCGTGGAGATCAGCAACCCTCCGGCTGTCTGCGGATCAAACAGGAGTGCCCGAACATCGTCGGGCACCGCGTTGTCATACTCCACCAGACATTCGGCGAAGTCGCGGTTATTTTTCAGTCCGGCGGGAATGTATCCGGCGCGGACGCACTCGATCGCGCCTGCGAGCAGCGGCACGCGGCTCGCGGATATGGTTATAGATACATCCGAGGCCAGCGCCAGTTCGCGCGCGTGGCCGATCAAGCCGAAGCCGGTGACGTCGGTGAGGGCGTGGACCGTCGGCGAGTGGGTTGCCGGGTTCAGGCGAGGGGCTGTCGAGCTTCGCTCGACCGGACGGCCGAGGGCGGCCGTCCCCACATGAGCATCTCCGGCTTGAGCATCCTCCACTTGGGCAGCTACTGCTTGAGCATCCTCCACACTGGCATCTTCTGCACTGGCACCTCCGGCTTGAGCATCTCCCACACTGGCATTGGTAATGATTTCGGCGGCTCGCTTGTTTAGCGTGGTCATCGACTGCACGGCAGCGTCGATCCACGCTGGCTCGGCTTTACCTTTCTTGATCGCGGTGGAAATCACTCCGGTACCGAGGGCCTTGGTGAAAATGAGGGCGTCGCCGGGCCGAGCTCCCTGGTTCGCCAGAATTTTTTCCGGATGCACCATCCCGGTCACGGAATATCCGAACTTCGTTTCTTCGTCGCGGATGCTGTGGCCGCCGATTATGGTGCAGCCGGCTTCCATCATCTTCGATAAACCGCCGGCGAGGATCTGCTCGAGAATTTCCAGATCAGCTTTCTCGGGAAAACAGACGAGAGCGAGCGCGGTAAGCGGCTTTCCGCCCATGGCGTAGACATCGCTCAGCGCGTTGGTGGCCGCAATCTGTCCGAACGTGTAGGGATCGTCGACGATCGGCGTGAAGAAATCGACGGTCTGCACCAGAGCCTGGTCGGGCGCGATGAGATACACTCCGGCGTCGTCGGCATGATCGAAGCCGACCAGAACGTTCGGGTCATGCTGCCGGGCTAATTTCCCAAGCACCGTGTCCAGCGCCGCCGGACTCAGCTTGGACGCTCAACCCGCAGCTTTCACCGACTCCGTCAACCGAAATGGCTTTGTGTCTGGCACGAGGCCATTGTAGAGGATTTGAGAAGGACGATTTGGATTGACGGCGGGTGGGTGCGATCTTACTTTGCCGTTACATCCGTGACCCGCAGTTCGGGATAATGGCGGTTCCACTGCGCCGAGATGCTTTCGAAGGTCAGGCGAAAGGGTTGGGTTTGGCCGGGAGCGAGGGGCGAGACAGTCATGTCGACCGCTTCGGGATAGGGCCCGCTGGTCCTGATCACCTGCAGTGGCACTTCGTCGCGCTGGGCGATCTGGCCGATCTCATCTTTAAAAGTAACTTGCACCACAATGCGAGTCACGGATTTGTCGCCGGAGTTGGTGACGGTGCCATCGATATAGCTGACGGTTGAGCCAATGAAGTTCTCGGCCGCGCTCATTTTGAAATTGGAAAATTGCAGGCTGGCCGCGTAGGGCGGTGGTCCCTTTGCCGCCTTCGGATGTTCGCGCAGCAGGAGAGCAAGGCCAAGCATGACCGCGATCACCGCAGCTACGGCGACCGCGATGATCAGGCGGCTAGAATCGCGTTCTTCCGCCACCGGGGGCTGCTGGCCCAAGCTTGCCATGAGCAGATTGTAGGCTCGCGATATTGAATTGTCGATTTAGCAGAACTGAGCTGGCAGGCATGCCGAAACTTTGTCATCTTGAACAGCCCGTTGAGGGTCAAGAGGACCTTTCTACTTTCGCGCAGCATATATGCTGGCGGCGAGTGCATAGGTCCTTCGCGCAAAAAGCGCGCTCAGGATGACAACGCGTTGAGTGGGGCGCCTCGCTTCTTTAATCTGCTTGAGCTCGCCAATCTGGCTGAGCTCTCCAATCTGCTTGAGCTCGCCAATCTACCTGAGCTCGCCGTTAGGCTCTCTGTCCGGCCATCAGCTTGGCTGCGTTGTCGTGGTACACCTGCTTCAGGATCGCGTCACTCAACCCAAAGCCGTTCAGGCTCCAGTGATAGCCGAACTGATCAATTTCGTAAAAGTGCTCGTCGAGCGATTCCAGAATTCTGAACGTGATCCGGTACATCGACATGTCGAATCCCATATCCGTCCCGTAGACGAGCCGGTCCGCGTACTTCTGATAAAACTGCACCGCGAATCGCGGGATGGGCCCGGTCTCGGCATAGCGCGCAGAAATGTCGGCGTGCAGATTGGGGTTGCGCTCCAGAACCTCAGCCAGCCGCGCCAGATCATAATCCAGGTTCGCGAAGTGACACGCGATGAAGGTGGTGTTGCGATGCCGCGCCAGCGTGCGCTCCAGAATATCGACCATGCCCGAAAGCTGCACGATGCCCGGTTTATTGTCGAGCCGCCAGTAAAAGGCGTTCATCAAGCCGTCGTTGTGGCGGTCCATTTTCTGGTACATCCAGATCGGGTCGGCCACATGCAGGCTGATCGGCATGCCCAGCTCGCCGCACTTTTCAAACAGCGCATCGACACGCGGGTCGTCGGGATGCATGCCATGCGCATCGGATTTTCCAGATTTGAGTCCGCCCCCCTTGTCGTGAATCTCTCCCACGCCCAGCGCCCCGGCGTTCCGGCAGCGCTCGAGCTCTTTGATCGCGGCAGGTCCAAAGCCGGGCTGGTCGTAACCCGTGAAATCGAATCCGCACCACAAGTCGAAGCGCCCCGGATAGCGTGAGTATTTTTTCTGTATCTCGTCGAACTGGGCGCCAGTCGCCATGGTCAGAATGGTCGTCTTCTCGACTCCAACTTCGTCCATGTTTTTGACCCACTGGTCGATCTCCTGCGCAGTTTTCGCATAGGGATGCGAATGCATATCGATAATTGGATATTTGGCCTTGGCAATCGTGGTGACCGGAATCTTATAGATGGATTCCGGCCGGTAGTCCTTGAGCAGAATCGTCTCCGGCGACGCGGAGTCAGGCGCCGGCTTCTTTGGGCTTGACGGCTCGGCTTGGGCAGCGGTGGCTGGTGACACACCGAAGGCCGCCGGAGAACCGAGGCCCACAGCCACTCCGGCCAGCTTCACGAACTCCAGAAATGATCTTCGATTCATCTTCGCTCCTTTAGAAAAACGAGTTTAAGAAAACGATCTTAAGGAATCCGGATCGCGCGACATGCTGCGGTAATGGTAGTGGCGCGGTTTGGCTCACGCCCTTGGCCCGGATAAGACTGAGATCCCTCGCTTCGCCGAAAAACGGCTGCGCTCGGGATGACACCGTAAGGTGAGAAATCCAAACTGCACACTACCCGAGTAACTCTCGAATAGGGCATTCACTCACCAACCCTGATAAAATACAACAGAACAGCCTATGCCAGTTCCAGTGTCACAGATGTGGACGGTGAGCAGCTATGTCTTGCGGCAGAAGCTCGCTGGGCGCAAGCAATATCCGCTGGTGCTCATGCTCGAGCCGCTGTTCCGCTGCAACCTGGCCTGCGCCGGCTGCGGCAAGATTCAGTATCCCGCCCACATTCTGAAAAAAGATCTGTCGCCGGAAGAGTGCTTCCGGGCGGTCGACGAATGCGGCGCGCCCATGGTCTCGATTCCGGGCGGCGAGCCGCTGATGCATCCGCAGATCGGCGAAATCGTCGAGGGCCTGGTCGCGCGCAAGAAATATATCTATTTGTGCACCAACGCTCTGCTGCTGAAGGAGAAGATTCATCTCTTCAGGCCGAGTAAATACCTGACCTTCAGCGTGCATCTCGACGGCCAGCGCGAAGAGCACGACCTCGCGGTGTGCCGCGAGGGGGGATACGACATTGCGGTTGAGGCGGTGAAAGAAGCGCTGAAACACGGGTTTCGCGTCACCACCAACACGACGCTGTTCGACGGGGCGAATCCGAAATCGGTGCGCGCCTTCTTCGACGAGATGATGGAGCTGGGCGTCGAAGGCATGATGCTCTCTCCGGGATATTCTTACGACAAGGCGCCCGACCAGAAACATTTCCTGGGCCGCGCCCGGACGCGACGCATGTTTCGCGCGATCCTGTCGAACCGCAAGAAAAGCTGGCAGTTCAATCTTTCGCCGCTGTTTCTCGAATTCTTGATGGGCAAGCGGACTTATCCCTGCACGCCGTGGGGCATGCCGACTTACAACGTCTTCGGCTGGCAGAAGCCTTGCTACTTATTGCAGGACGGCTACGCGGAAACTTTCTCCGAGTTGCTGGCGACGACGAACTGGAGCAATTACGGCACGGAGTCGGGCAATCCGGCGTGCGCGAACTGCATGGTGCACAGCGGATACGAAGCTTCGGCCGTGCATGCGACCTTCAATTCGCTCGGCGGATTCCTGGCCACGGTGAAGGCCACGCTGTTCACCAGCTATCGCGACGAAGAAGCGCTTCGCCTGCTGGACGAACCACAGGCCCCGGTGAACCCGCTGGTGCAGATCGCGGCGCCCGAGTCGTTGCAGGAAACTCGGGCATAGCGGGGCTGTGGGCTCTGCCCGCCTCGACGGGCGAATGCGCCCGTCGCCACATAAATCAGCGGCACGATCGCCGAAGCACCCATGACAGGTAAAGAAGCCGGACATCTCGACCACGAAGCGGCTGGCGCAGCGCCGCACGTGAACGCCACAAATCCTGACGCGCTCGAAGTCGCGCCAGGCACGGCGCACGAACAACTCGAAGGCTGGATCCCGGAACTCGCCCGTGACGACGAAATCCGGTCTGCTCTCGAAAAAGCTTTCGACTATCGCGGCGACATCACTATCACGCGCAGAGACGGATCGCAAATCGAAGGCTATCTCTTCGACCGCCGCACCGCGGCAACACTGAGAGACTCCGTGGTCCGGCTGTATCCCAAGAACTCGAACGAGAAACTCGCCATCTCCTACGCCGACATCGCCGCCCTCGCTTTCACCGGGCGCGATACCGCGGCCGGAAAAAGTTGGGAAGCATGGATGAAGAAATATGCCGCCAAGAAAGCCGCCGGCGAAAAAGACCTCAGCCTTCATCCCGAACCGCTAGAGTGAATCCAACGACGACGCTCTGTCATCCTGAGCGAAGCATGAGCGCCTGAAAGGCGGTCAAGCGCAGTCGATGGACCCGTGCAGGTTTGCGCTACCCGCGGCTCAGAGAAGCCCTCCTGCTACCTTACTTTTTTCCTATCGCCCCCGTAAAACTCACCCCGTCGATCAACTGCTCGACTTCATCCTGGGTCCCGCCGATCACAGTGATCGACACGGCATACCCGTGATCCAGCAGCGCCAGCGTCGACTGCCGCATCACCCGCGTTCCGACATTCTTGTGAAAGTCGCCGCGCACCAGCGTCTTCGTTCCGACCGCGACCGCATAGGGATCTGCATCCGGCTCGAAGCCCTGCGCTTTGGCCACCTCGGTCAACGGGAAGAAATATTGCGCGGCCTCTTTCAATCCCGGATAAGCCGCGGCGCTCTCGGCCGCAATCAGGATCGACGAGTTCACAGCTTCGCCCCTGGCCTCCGGCGGCCGTGAAAAAGCCGCCAGCAACACTCGCGCCCCGGCGCTGGACGCGGCATCCGAGGCCCCGGCCGACGCTTCGCGACTGGTAGCGGCGTCGCGCCCATTCATCTCGTTATTCATTTCATCGGTTCGCAACACCCATCCCTCGGGAATTTTGCACGTGAGTCCCAGAGTCTTGTTGCGATACACGCTGTCGGCAACGGCCCCTGCGTCAACGGAGGAGCCGGATTCGGTGTTCTTCGCATTCTTGGTCTTCGCATTCTGGGTCGAAGATGACGATGTTGATGAAGGAGATTGAGAGTACAGCGCACCCGCGGTCATCGCGAGACACGTCAGGAGAGAGAAAAGGCGCCGTGTGCAGCTCAGAGTCACTCTGCCATGTTACCCGAGGTTGGCGGCTTAGTTTTCCGGACGGGCTAACGTTCCCACATCTCAGGCCGCGCGGCCCACCTGCGGCTGGGTGCAGTGCGAACAGCGACGGGCCTCAATGGGGATCTCGCTCAGGCATTCGGTGCATTTCTTCGTCGTCGGATCGGGCGGCTTCTCGCCGCGATGCATCCGGGCCACCAGCGCGTTGATCGGCAGAACGACCAAAAAATAAACCGCGGCAGCGATCAGAATGAACGAGATGGTGGCGTTGATGAAATTGTCCAGTGGAAACGCGACCCCGTGAATCGTAAACTGCAGCGTCGAAAACTTTTCGCCGCCGCCCGTCGCCAGCTTGATCAGCGGATTCAGAAAGGCCGAGGTGAGCCCGCCGACCACGCTGGCAAACGCCGCGCCAATCACGACGCCGACCGCCATATCCACAACATTTCCACGCAGGATGAATTTCTTGAAACCGTCTAACATAGGCGTCCCTCCGAAACTGAAGTGCTGGCAAATGTATGCCAGGGAAATTGTGCGGTCAAGCCCGATTGGACCTTCCCGGCTCCCGTTGTCGCGCGGCCGCAACGCGGGGCGTAGTGAGGGACCGAGGGGAACCCCCCTGAAGCTAATGGTCTAATTGGAGAAATTTACTTCGATCGACCCGCAGCAGCTCAGATCCGCATCGGCATTACGATATAGCGATACTTGTAATCGTCGCCTTCGGCCGGACGCAACTGCCCGGCGGACTGCGGATCTTTTAATTCGAGCCGCACTTCGGCAGAGCCCGCGGCCTTGAGGAAGTCCACCAGGTAGGCGGCGTTGAAGCCGATCGTGAGCGGATCGCCTTGATAGGGAGCTTCCAGCGAGTCCTCGGACTCGCCCGATTCCGTCGATGAAGCGGAAATTTTTACTTCGCCTTTTTCCAGGCGCAGGCGCACGGCGCGCGAGCGCTCGTCGGCAAACTGGGCCACGCGCTGAATGGCGGCGTTCAGTTCGTCGGCGTTCAGCGGGATAATCTTGCTGTTATCTTTCGGCAACACCGCTTCGTAGTTCGGGAATTGCCCGGTCAGTTGCCGCGAAGTCAGCAGCCGCGAACCGATGCGGAAGAACAGCGTCGACTCATCCTTGGCGAACTCAACAGTCTCGGCGTCGGTCGAATCGAGTAGAGACTTCAATTCGTCCATCGCCTTTTTCGGCACCAGCGTCTTCATCTCGCCTGAGACGCCGTCAAACTTCTCGCCTGCACGCTCGCAGTGCGCCAGCCTGTGCCCGTCGGTCGCGACCATCGTGATCGACTCGGGCTTCAACAGCATCAGTCCGCCGTTCAGGGTGTAGCGTGATTCCTCACTTGAAATCGCAAATCCCGTGCGCGCGATCAAGCCGCGCAGCACCTGCGCCGGAATCGTTACCGACCCGGCCGACGGAAACACCGGCAGGCTGGGGAAATTCGACTTCGCCATCCCCACCATTTTCGTATTCGACCGGCCACAGCGAATGCTGACCCAGTGATTCTCCAGCACCTTGATGGTGATGTCGGCGTCGGGCAGCAGTTTCACGTAATCATGCAGTTTGCGCGCCGGGATTGTGCATGACCCTTCTTTTTTCACCTTCGCGGCGCACGACGTACGCAAACTTAAATCGAGATCGGTCGCGGTCAGCGACAAACGGTCTCCCGCCGCTTCAAACAAATAATTGGAAAGGATCGGAATGGTTGTCTTGCGCTCGACCACCCCTTGCGTGGCCGTCAACTCGCGCAGCAACTCGAACTTGCTGACTGTGATCTCCATCGTGCCCGCCGCAACCGCCGCCTCGACCGGCATAAAATTCAATCTCCCCCTCAACCCGGCTTACTTCTGTTACTTCCTTATATCAAATATAAAACCTATAGAACCAGCAGTAGCAGTAGGCGCTTCGGGAAAGTGGAAAAGTTAGCCAACCACTTCTGTTCTCACCAGCTTGGGCAGCGACTCCTAATGTTAGAAATCGCGCCTGTACTTCCTGGCCCTGCCACTATAAAGTGCCGGTCGAGCAGATTTCTTCGGCGCCTTGCACAGCTTCCACACCTGATTCACAACTGCCCTGAAGGAATAACGGACTCAGTCGTGGAAAACTGAACGACGGGCCCGGTTTATCCGCCTAATTGTTCGGTCAGTTTATTCAGCAGCCTGTTTAAATCTTTGTCATTCTTGCGCGCCTCTTCGATCTTCTCGACCGAGTGCAGCACAGTCGTGTGATGCTTGCCGCCAAACTGGCGTCCGATCTCCGGCAGAGATGCCTCTGTCAGATGCTTGGCCAGGTACATCGCAATCTGCCGCGGATACACGATCGCGCGCGAATTATTTTTCGCCTTGATCTCGACCAACCGCAGGCCAAATTGTTCGGCCACCATTTTCTGGATGGACTCGATCGTGACCTTCCGCGCCTGCGAATCGATAAAATTCTTCAGCACCTGCTGCGCGTAAGGCAGCGTGATCTCTGCCCCAATCAGCGAAGAGTGCGCCACCAGCCGGATCAGCGCGCCTTCCAGCTCGCGTACATTGGACCGTATGTTCGACGCGACGTAGAGCGCAACGTCGGTCGGGAGCGTGACTTTCTCCTGCTCCGCTTTCTTTTGCAGAATCGCGACTTTCGTTTCCAGGTCGGGCGGTTGGATGTCGGCAATCAATCCCCACTCGAAGCGGCTGCGCAGCCGGTCCTCAATCTCCGCCAGTTCCTTGGGCGAGCGGTCGCTGGCAATCACGATCTGCTTCATCGACTCGTGCAGCGCGTTGAAGGTATGGAAGAATTCTTCCTGCGTGCGCTCTTTGCCTGCCAGGAATTGAATGTCATCGATCAGCAGCACATCTACGTTGCGGAACTTGTCGCGGAAGCTGGTCATCTTGTCGTAGCGCAGCGAGTTGATCATGTCGTTGGTGAACTTCTCGCTGGATATGTAGCAGATGGCCGCATGCGGCAGGCGGCGCTTGATCTCGTGCCCGATGGCCTGCATCAGATGAGTCTTGCCCATGCCGACGCCGCCGTAGAGGAACAGCGGGTTGTAGGCCTTCGAGGGACGCTCGGCCACGGCCTGGCACGCCGCGTGGGCAAACTGATTGCCGCTCCCGATCACGAACGCGTCGAAGGTGTAGCGCGGGTTGAGCTGCGCGGCGCCGTCCCAGTCGAAGCGCGATTGCGACGGCCCGGCTGCTGAAGCAGCCGCGGCAGAGAGACCGCCATCGTGCCGCACCGCAGTCGCCGCCGGATCATCCTCTGGCGTGACGAATTTTACGTCATTGAAGCCGAGGCCGAGATTGTCGATCGCTTCCTGGATCAGATCCGCATACTTGTCGCCGGCGTGCCGGAACTCGACCGTCGGCACGCGCACGAACAACACCCCGCCGCTCGCGTGACTGTAGCGAGTCGGTTTCAGCCAGGTATCGTAAGAGTGCCGGTTGATTTTCTTTTCCAGCGCATCGAGAATGCGTGCCCATGGATTGGGGGAGAGAGTTGTGCTTGGAACTGACATATTTTGAAATGCTCGCCGTGGCGCCCCGGCGGCTGGTTTGAGAGCGCCTGTTCTATAAAAAAGTTGCCGCTTTACGAAGGAACTTCCATCTGTTAATTGCGGGATGCGCCCGTTCTGTTCGCGCCGTTGGTCCCAATTGAAAAAATGATTCTTGCAGCAGGATCA
Source organism: uncultured Acidobacteriaceae bacterium (assembly GCA_963739125.1). GTDB lineage: Bacteria > Acidobacteriota > Terriglobia > Terriglobales > Acidobacteriaceae > Sulfotelmatobacter. The sequence goes on from CAVTZD010000001.1 coordinate 1,891,623, forward strand.
GTTCGGCATACTAGCACAATTTTTTTGCTTGTGTGGAAATCTTCGGCTGGAAAATTTCGCGAAGGAATTATTCAGCGCTCGACGGGGCATTCTGTCAAGTGCCGCGTTGGTAACTGCCGCGCGAATGATGCAAATGAATCCGGCGAGCTTGGCGTTGCCGATTCAGTTTTATCTTTCGGTGTCGGAGCGGCCAGTAAGCGAAGCGCGGTTCCGCACGAAAGGAAAACGAGGATGTCTTAAGAGTTAGACGACGGCCCAGCCAGGTCGTTCAGGCTGCGGCTGGATTTTCACCAGCATTCACTCCCGGCACTCGAATATTCTACGCCACTAAATTTCAAACTGAGCACCCTACCCTTCCGCAGGTAGTGGGTCAGTTTCAAGGACACGTTCCCCCGGCGGCTAAAGCCGCGATTCATTTTTGCGGCTTACGCGGCGCTGAAGCGCCGCTCTTCCACGCCACTGCCGGCATTTGGGAGTTTTTCCGCAACCTCTAAAGCTGCGATTGATTTGGCAGGGCTTATGGCGCGGCTGGAAGCCGCGCCCTCTCAAATCAAGTTCAAACTGACCCACTACCCTCCGGAACTTCGCTCGACGGGTCGTTCACCTCTCATTTATACTTACAGTTTGCCTTAACACCGTCGCACCAATCAGGAGCATTTAAACTTTTCATGCCCAAGCGTACATTCCAGCCCAATCGGCGCAAGCGAAGCAAGAAGCACGGGTTTCGCACGCGCATGAAGACCCAGGGCGGCCAGAAGGTTCTGTCCCGCCGCCGCGCCAAGGGGCGCAAGCGGGTCTCGGTAAAGCCAGGTTTCCGTGAGTAGCCTGCGGTGACGAGTTGCGGACGAGTGTGGCGCGGGCACTCCAGCCCGCGGCCTTTCACTACGTGCACGATCTCGAATGCGCAATCATCGTGAGTTCCTTCGCTCCCAACGGAGAGTCGAACCGAAGTCTTGAGCCGCCAGGGAAGCGCAATCGATTCCCGCGCCGCTTGCGTCTGTTGCGTCACGCCGATTTCGAGCGCGTCTATAAGTCAGGACGGCGACATTTTTCCGCATCCTTGACCGCGTTTTACTTATCGCGGACGGGAGCGCAGCCTGCCGGCGTGAAAACGTCTGGGGTGAAAGAGTCTGGAGCGAAAGCATCGGGTGCGAAGGCGAGCGGTCTGCGCATCGGATTCACGGTCGGCCGCGCTCTGGGCGGCGCGGTGCAGCGTAACCGGATCAAGCGGCGCTTGCGCGAAGCGGTGCGGCTTTCCCGTCCGCCCGCGGAGACGAGCGCGGACGTGGTGATCAATCCGAAGAAGTCGGTGCTGACCGCCGATTTCGAAACGCTGCTGAACGAAGTCCGCCGCGCTTTCGTAATCATTGAAGAGAAGCTGGCGAAGGAAGAGAAGACGGCGAAGCAGCGGAGAGAGTAGATGCCCGAGAGCGAATCCCAGCCCACCATGCATCCAAGCGCGCGCTACATTCCCAAACTCGTCGCACTCCGGATCCTGCGAGCCTACAAGTGGGCCGTGTCACCCATGTTCCCACCGTCGTGCCGCTACGTTCCCACGTGCTCGGAATACGCCATGGAAGCGGTAGAGCGTTTCGGCGCGCTGCGCGGCGGCCTGATGAGTTTAGCGCGCTTATCGCGTTGCCATCCGTTCGCGCGGGGCGGCTACGACCCCGTGGTCAAGCATCGCCGCGTTGAGCTATCGAGCGAACGACCGACGACTGACGACCGACGACCGACGACGTCCGACCCACATTACGGCGCGATGCGAGGAAACTGCTAACCTTGGCCGAATATCAAAATCCTCAGCAGGAACCGGGCGGCGAGCGCCGTCTCCTGCTCGTGTTCCTCGCGACGTTCGTCCTGATGCTGATGTTTGAGCCGCTGCTCAAGAAATATTTTCCGCAGCCGCCAGCACCCACGCGACAAACCCAGTCTCAGGCGGCGAACACGCAACCTGCGGAGGCGCCAACCGCCGCAGAGCAACCCGCACCCGTAACCGTTCCCGCGCCCGGAGTCACCAAGCAAGCCGCGAGCGAAACCGAAACTGTCATTGAGAATGATCTCTACAAAATCACGTTCACCAATCGCGGCGCTCAGGTCAAATCGTGGATTCTGAAAAAAAAAGAATACGACAACGACGCGCAGAACGGTCCGCTCGATCTGGTTAACAATACCGCCGCGCAAAAGTACGGCTACCCGCTCTCGCTGTGGACCTACGACGAAACTCTGCGGAACAAGCTGAGTTCTGTCCTATACGTTGCGAGCGAGGATCCGGGCGATCCGGCGGCTGGAAAGACTGCGAAAGCTACGGCGGCGTCAGCCAAGGCCGGGCTCGCCGGACAAACCCTGAAGACTCCCGCAACCATCACCTTCGAATACTCCGACAAGGATCTCGCCGTCCGCAAGACGTTCCGCTTCGACGAGAGCTATGTGGTCAACGTTGAGACCTCAGTCACCAACAAAGGCAGCAACGTTACGGCGCTGCCTGCCTGGCCCTCCGGATTCGGCGACCAGGTAACCGCTCCGTTCTATGCTGCCGGCCTGGTCGATTATCAGTACAACAAGAGCATCGAGCGGGTGGCGATCAAAAAAGTCAGCGGCGGAAAAACTCTCCCTGGCCCGTTCCAGTGGGCTGGCCCCACCGATCAGTATTTCGCCGCGATCTTCATCCCTGACAATCCCGCCTCGACGTGGATGGTCACGCTGCGCAATCCGCTATCGATCCTGCGCGACCCGACGAAAACAGACTCGACGCAAACCGTGCCCGTCGACGTTGTCGGCGCGGCCGTGGGCAACCTGTATGGTCCTACGTCGGAGCGCGTTTTCGTCGGGCCCAAGGAACTCGAAATCCTGCAAAAGATCTCGATTCCCAGCATCTCGGGCGCTGACACCGACCTCAACGGGCTCGTCGATTTCGGCTGGTGGGGCATCATCGCCAAGCCGCTGTTTCTCTGGTTGCGCTGGACCTTCAAACACATGGTCGCCAATTGGGGATGGGCCATCGTCGTCCAGACCTTCATCATCACTATAGTGCTGCTGCCGTTGCGCATCATGCAGACCAAGTCGGGGCTGAAGATGCAGCGCATCCAGCCCCAGATCAAGTCGATTCAGGAGAAGTACAAGAAGTACAGCTTGCGCGATCCGCGCAAAGCCGCGATGAACGAGGAAATCAGCGCCATCTACAAACAGGAGGGCGTCAACCCGGCGGGCGGCTGTTTGCCGCTGCTCATCCAGTTCCCATTTCTCATCGCGTACTATCGCATGCTCGACACGGCGCTCGATCTGCGCCACGCGCACTGGCTGTGGATTCACGATCTCTCCGCCGCCGATCCCTATTACCTGCTGCCCATCGTGATGGTCATCAGCAGTCTGGTCGTGCAGAGAATGACGCCGCAAGCCGGCATGGACCCGTCGCAGCAGAAGATGATGAACATCATGATGCCCCTGATGATGGGCTTTCTGTTCTTCCGCTTCGCCGCCGGCCTGAACCTGTACTACGCCGAAGTCAACCTGATCGGAATCGCGCAACAAGCCGTGATGAACCGCACCAAGCTCGGCAAAGAAATGCGCGAGATCATGGAGAAGCGCGCAAGGAAGAAAGACAAATGAAGCCTTTGGCCATTGGCTTTTGGCTCTTGGCTTCTTGCGTTGCCGACGCTGGAAAGTTTAGCGAATGATTGCCGATCCAGTTGATGTTGAATGCCGGTGTGCACCCGAGGACGTAGATTTAAGCTGAAAGCCAATAGCCAACAGCCAAGAGCCGAATTCCATGCCTATTCCCGACAAACTCGCCGCCGCCAACAAGATCAACGGATTCCTGCAGGCCGTCGTCACCCACGGAGGACTTCGCCTTAAGTACCGCATCGTGGTCGACCCGCCGCTTCCCGAGAACCGCGACTGGGAGAAGCCGGAAATTCTCGTCGATTTCGCCGGTCCCGACTCTTCGCTTTTACTTGACCGCGGCGGAGAACTCTTGCGCGCCCTCGAACTCCTCGCCCTCGAAATGCTGCGCCTGCCCTCCGGTGAGCATGAGAAGATCTGTTTCGACTGCCAGAATCAACGCTCGCTGCGCATTCAGGAATTGCGCACCGCCGCGAGCGTCGCTGCCGAAAGAGTGCGCGCCACCGGAACTCCTTACACCTTCAGCCCCATGTCGTCGCGCGAGCGCCGCATCGTCCACCTTGCCTTGCGCGATCAGGCCGACCTGCGCACCGAAAGCGAAGGCGAAGGTATGCGGCGCTGCCTTGTGGTCTATCCCAAGGACTACAAACCCGCCAGCAAGCCCGTGCCGAGAACACTCCCCTAAAAGGGCAAGGCACAGTGTGATTTTCGTGGCGGGACAGCAGCCGGTGGCCCGCGTCCGTGTCGTTACCCCATGTTTCAAGGTTTCATAGTTTCAAGGTTTCAGTGACTGTGAGACTTTGAAACGCTGCCACCTTGAAACCTGAACTCGGACATAACGTCTGCCATGAGTAAGTCCGGCACCGTTGGGAGATTCGCGCACTATCCTCCCACTTAAAATCGATCAGCGAAAGAAATCCTTGTTTCGACCGTCTCCCGCTGTCAGGAAAGCGCAGCCCGCATTCCACTATTACAAGTTCGATTCTCTCGGCTCTAGCGTGCGAGTAGTGTGCGCAATCCCACTTTTGGTGAGGATTAGGTTTTGTACGGCGAAAATCGGCGATCATAGGTTTCTCTCGTTCCACCAGTTGTGAACTCTGATTCGTATCTCTCTTGGTTCGCCGCTTGCAATCCAAAGCCGCTGAACAAAGAAAAAGGGCGGCCGATGAAGCCGCCCTCCATGAACTCGCTACTCAGTACTCCGTACTCGGAACTCAGTACTCCGTGCGATCAGACTATCTCCCCGCCGCCGCCCCTGCCGCCGCCGGCATCATGCCTGCAATTTTCATTGCCTCAATCCTGTTCAGTACGGATTCCAGGCTGGCTCCGGTATCGGTGCAAGCATCCACATACGGATGCCGGCTGCCATCGGCGTGCATCACCAGCACGCTGGTCTCGGCGCTCGCCTTCTTGACCATGTACGGGAGATGATGCCGATCGTTCCGGCTCAGTGTCGCTCCCAGCACTACCAGGTCAAAGGCGGTTTTCCGCATCGCTTCCTCCACGGCTTTGCGCCCCTCGGCCTGTTGCACAATGTGCCCGGCTTTTTCCATGGCCGCCGCTTGCGCTTTCAGAGTGTCGCCATCGCCTTCGCCGTAAAGAATTCGCAACTTCGCTTTGCCCATGGGCTCCCCTCGGTTGACCGTCGTCTTTCGAATCACGTCCGATTACTTCGCGTGCCCGACGCCGATTCTCAACGTATCGGTACCCTGTGACGGTAGCAACCGCCGGAAGCCTGGAAAACGTCACCGAAGGTCCACGACGAACGACACTTCCAACCCCGGTCTGCCCATCACGCCCGCGAAAGCCCTGTAAATTTCTTTCCCTGAATGCCCTTCCGGCGCTACACTTCTGCCCGGAGGCTTTCCGACCATGTCCGCCCCTATCGTCTGGAGGGCTGTACTCATATCGTTATTGTGGACTCCCTTTCTCTGCGCGCAATCCAACATCCCCACTTCCACGACCACCTGCAATCTCGACGATGGACGCCAGGTTTATGTCCGCTACAATCCGGTGGCCACGAATAAAGAAAAATTTTCTAACGGAAAGCCCTGGGTGCCGGGCGGCGCGCCTATGACGTTGTTTACCGAGGCCCAGCTCAGCTTTGGCACCTCCATGATCCCCATCGGCGCCTACACTCTCTATCCCATCCCAGCTCACGAACACTGGACTCTGGTGGTCAATAAGAACGTCACGCCCGGCGCTGCGTACGATGAGAAGCAAGACATCGCCCGCGCGCCCATGGAAACCGCGCAGGTTGATCAGCCGTCCACCGAACTCGAAGTAGCGTTCGCCCACGTAGGCGCGCGCTGCACGCTGCGCATCTACTTTGGCAAAACCGCGTCATTCGCCGACTTCACCGCGAAATAAAAGCACACGTTGAAGTGTGGCGCGGGCGCCCCCGCCCGCGAAATGCATAGAGTGCAAGTCACGCCGAACATGCACGGCTGCCGAAATGATATTTCCAGCGCGGCCCTAACATCCTGATACTAAGATCCCTTATGCGCCTGTTCGCGCTCGTGCTGGTCGCCACCGCCGCTGCCGCTCAATCCGCGCCCAGGGCTGAGTTTTCTCACACCCAGTTCTCGCAGACGCAGTTCTCTCACACGACGGAAAGCCTGCGCGGAGTCAGCGCCGTCACGCGCCAAATCGCGTGGGCCAGCGGTACCCACGGCACCTATCTCCGCACCGTTGATGGCGGCCAAACCTGGACACCCGCGCAAGTTCCCGGCGCGGCCTCGCTCGACTTCCGCGCGGTGGTCGCTTTCGACGCCGACGAAGCCTTCCTCATGTCCGCCGGACCGGGCGACCAGTCACGCATCTACCACACCACCGATGCCGGCAAACACTGGCAACTCGAGTTCAGCAACGGCAATCCCAAAGGATTCTTCGACTCGATGATGTTCTGGGATCGCACCCACGGCGTCGTCCTCGGCGATCCCATCTCTGACGATCGCGTCCCCGACGATTCCATTCCAGACGGTCCAAGGAAGGGCAAGTCCGGCGCCCTGAAATTCGAACTTCTCCTCACCGACGACGGTCAGACCTGGCACTCGATCCCACCCGCAAATCTTCCGCCTGCCCGGGAAGGTGAAGGCGCCTTCGCAGCCAGCAACACCTGCATCGCCATCTTGCCCAGCCCCGCAGTCTCATCAACGAACGTGAGGCCGATGGGGTGGGTAACGCCCACGAGCGCCGCAACCCCAACAAGTCTTGTCATTCCGAGAAGCGAAGCGACGAGGAATCTGCTGTTTGCTGCCGCCACCACGGCCCTCAACTCAACCGTCCTACCGCCGCCGCACGCGCCGCAATCGTCGCTGCAACCGCGCCCCCCGGATCCGTCCCCCGCGCAACCGTGGAAGAGCGGCGCTTCAGCGCCGCGTCAGCCCGAAAAACAATCAGGGGCTTCAGCCCCCGACCCCAACATCTGGTTCGCCACCGGAGGCCGCATCGCCCGCGTCTTCCATTCTCCCGATCGCGGCCAAACCTGGCAGGTCTTCGACACTCCCATCGTCCACGGCCCCGACTCCGCCGGAATTTTCTCCATCGCTTTCCGTGACGCGCTGCACGGAGTGATCGCCGGCGGCGACTACAAACATCCCAACGACGACGGACCGAACCTCGCCTTCACCGAAGACGGCGGCCGAACCTGGACTCTCTCCACGCTGCACCCGCTGGCGTACTTCTCCGCCGTAGCCTACGACCGCAAAGTGAACGAAGCTGCGATCCGCGAACAGGAGAACGAGGCGCGGGCAGCGAGCGAGGGCAAGAAGATCCGCATCAAGCCAGTCGCACCTCAACGACTCTTCTTAGTCGGTCAAGATTTCATCTTCGACTTCCGCCCACCTGCAAATCCATCGCGCATCAGTCCCCAGAAAAAGTTCCCGATGAAATTCAACGCCGCCAGCCCCTACCCCGATGGCGGAGCGCTCATCGTCGGCCCCAAAGGCGCAATCGCCACGATCCCCTAACCAACTCCATGTGGGTCCGGGTCCTTGACCCGGACACGGCGAGCAACGCTCGGCTCGGGCCTCCAGCCTGTCTGGGGACGTCCTCAGCGGTTGACTTCCGCTTCCAGCTCTGTGGTCCCCGGGCCGCGGAGTTGGACCTCACCAGTGACCAAAGGGCAATGCGGCGCTAGTCCTTCTCGTCCTTTCTATTCCCGCCGCGATACCTGAAAATCGGGTATCAAGATTAAAAAGCTCTGATCTCCCCCAGATCGGGAACTCTCGTGAAAAATCTGTCTCTCGCCTTCATCTTCTGTGCCGCGGCCATCGTGTCGGCGCAAACTCCGGCCACCACGGCTGCGTCCTCAGCAACAACCGCGCCCGCCACAACCGTCTCGCGTACCACCACGGCCATGCACTATCGTCTGCAAGGTGGATCGACCAAGGTCGATTTTCGTGGAACCGATTTGCTGCGCAGCGCTTCCGGCGAGGCCAAAGTCGAAGGCAAGAAGACCAACTTTGAAATCGACGCGAAATTCGAAGGCATGGAAGACGCCACCAAGTTCGGCCTCGAATATCTGACCTACGTTCTTTGGGCCGTATCGCCGCAAGGGCGCCCCGTCAACCTGGGTGAAGTCTCGCTCGATAAAAGCGGCAACGCCCATGTGAAAGCCTTCACCGACCTGCAAAGTTTCGGCATGATCGTCACCGCCGAACCGTATTTTGCTGTGACTCAGCCCGGTAATATGGTCGCGATCGAAAGCGTTTCGATCAGCGGCGCGGCCACCGAAAACATCGGCGCGACCTACGAACTCGTCACTCGTGGAACCTACTCCTCCACCAACACGCACATTCAGGACGCGATTTTCGGCATCGACTCGAAAACTCCGCTGGAGCTGTTTGAAGCGCGCAACGCGGTTCGCATCGCGCACATTGCCGCCGCCGACAAATATGCGGCCTCGATTCTTTCCAAAGCCGGCCAGCAGTTGATGAACGCCGAAGATCTGTATCGCCAGAAACAGAATAAGGCCGCCGTAGAAGCCGCCGCCAAGGAAGCCACTGAAACCGCCGAAGAAGCCCGCATCATGGCCGTGAAACAAAAAGCGGAAGCCGACGCTCAGGCTGCTGCCGCCGCGCGCGAAGCCCAGGCCCGCGCCGACGCCGATGCCGAAGCCAAACGCCGTGCCGATGCCGAGACTGCCCGCGCCCAGGCCGAACAAGCCAAAGCTGAAGCGGAGAAAGCCAAGGCCGAGGCCGAAGCCGCCGCGCAGGAAGCCGCGCGCCAGAAAGCGGAAGCCGAAAAAGCGACCGCCGAAGCGATTGCCCAGCAGCAGGCTCTCGCCGCCGAAACCGAGAAAGCGAAAGCTGCCGCCGCGCAATCCGAGACTCTTCGCCAGCAGGCCGAAAATGAAAAAGCTGAACTTCGCGCCCGCCTGCTGCAGCAACTCAATTCCATTCTTGCCACGCGCGACTCCGCCCGCGGACTCGTCGCCAACATGTCTGACGTTCTTTTCCGCAGCGGCAGCTTCGAGTTGCTGCCCGCCGCGCGCGAGCGTCTGGCCAAAGTTTCCGGCATCGTGCTCGCCTATCCCAGCCTGCACCTCGCGGTTGAAGGACACACCGACAGTGTCGGCAGCGACGAATACAACCAGAATCTTTCCGAGCGCCGCGCCGAATCGGTGCGTGATTATTTCGTGCAGCAGGGAATCGCCGCCGGCTCCGTCGAGGCCCGCGGGTTCGGCAAGACTGATCCCATCGCCTCCAACGACACACCCGACGGCCGCCAGCAGAATCGCCGCGTCGAGTTAGTCCTGAGCGGCGACGCCATCGGCAACGCCACCGACGCCGCCCCTCTAACCCCAACCCCCGCCGCGTATACAACGCAACACCCGTAACAGCACAGCTCATGCAGGGACGGACGCCCTCGTCCGTCCCCGGGCGAAGCCCGGTCCGTGTCATTCAGAGCCAAGGCAGGCGCCGGTCGAAAAGTCAACGCGGGAAGCAGATTCCTCACCGGGCCTTCGGCCCGATTCGGAATGACAACGGGTCAGGGTCGGCGCAGAGACACGTGGCGCAGAGAAATGCGGCGCAGACGCACGCGGCGAGAGCGGTTGTCATTCCGAACCGGCTTCAGCCGGTGAGGAATCTGTTTTCCGGCGCAGCGGCACAACGCTGCGAATCATTCTGAATGTTTGGCTCGGAATCCTCAGGTCGTCGTAGCAGACGACGTTTCCCGAGCGAGCCCTGCACCCCGTGAAAATGCAAGACTTCTCCCCGCGTTAAACTAGTGACGCTGCCCAACGGAGAACTCCAAATGCCCGTGAAAAAGAAAAAAGCGAAAACGATCATCAGCCCTGACCAATCCCTGCGCCAACATCTTCTCGACCTGCTCCACGGCGGAAACGCCCACGCCACCTTCGACGATGCCGTAAAAGATTTTCCCGCCAACATTCGCGGCCAGAGGCCGCCGAACTTTCCCCACTCGCCCTGGATGCTGCTCGAGCACCTGCGCATCGCACAACACGACATCCTCGAATTCAGCCGCAAGCGCGACCACATCTCTCCCGCGTGGCCTGCAGGCTATTGGCCGCAAACAGAAGCTCCGCCCAATCCCGATGCCTGGGACAAAAGCATTCGCCAGTTTCGCGAAGACCAGAAGGCCATCGAGGAGCTGGTAGCGAATCGCAAGACCAACCTGTTCGCAAAGATTCCGTGGGGCGACGGCCAAACCATTTTGCGCGAGGTGTTACTGGTAGCCGACCACAACGCCTACCACCTCGGCCAGTTGGTGGATTTACGCCGTCTTCTGGGCGCGTGGAAATGACGAGGCACGGAAGTGAGACGCAGGGTGCCCCACGGCTTGCCCTGAGCTTGTCGAAGGGTCTCGCTGTTTTTGCGAGACGTGGGACTCGCTCTCCACGGCCTCGGTAAATGCCCCCTAGTTCGCCACCGGCAATCGAAATTCCGCCCGTTGACGAGTTCCCCGCTCGGGGCGTTTGCGGAACACAACTTTTACGCCCTCCCTCCAGCGCTCGTCAATGCCGACGAATTCCCACTCGATCTCTGGCGCGAGATAGCGCAGCAACACGTCGGTCGCCGGATGCACATGAAACGCCGGAGCCACCAGAAACAACAGCGGCGTCTCGCTCGACAACTCGCGCTCGCCGAAATATCCATAGCGCGGAAACTCTCCGCGAGCATGGTGCCACTCCACCCGCGCCCAGTAGTCGAGCCCTTGCAGCGGCAGATGAATATCCTCGTCGGCCTTGAGTTCCACCACCGCCAGCCGCCCCAAGTGCGTGACCGTCAAAACGTCGATCATCGCCCGGTCCGCCGCCGAAAACGCCGGCACCTGCGAATACAGTTCGTGAGACTCCAGTCGCTCATCCACCACACTCACATCGCCCACCACCAGCGACTCCAGCCAGCGCTCCGGACGCAGCCGGAACAGCGCGTGCTGGCGCGGCCCATACGGATGCCGCGTATCCCGCAGCGCCGCGGTCAGCTCCGTGAAAAACGCGAGATTCCGCCGATCGAGCACCCGCGCCTCCGCTCCCACCCCAAACACAATTTCCTGCGTGCTGCGGAATGTCGCCGCCTCCGCGCCCAGCCTGGCCCGCGCGAACTCAAGGCCACGCCAGCGAAACGCAATCTCTGCCGCCGATAGCACTGCAGTCTCGCAATTCGGCAGAATCTCTCGAATCTTCGCAACCGACTCCGCAAACCGCTCCAGCGCCGATTCTTGGTTCGCCGCCTGCACCAGCCGAGTGTCGATGTTGCCACGATCGGAGCAGTCGACTTCGACCAGCGCATCATCGCGCTCGTCAAACTCAAACAACCGCCACTTCGCCGCGCCCCGATTCAAATTCGCCATCCGTTCCCGCACCAAGGCCGAAGTCCGAGCGGGGACAAACAGAGTCAATCCCTCGACCAGGACGCCCCGTGGGTGCCCCATCCTTGTCGCGTTCTGTGCGACAGGGTGGGGATTTTGTCGGCACACATCCAACCACAAAATCCCAAACGTCAGAGACGCATCGATCGACGCCTGACTCTCCGAGGCATTGACTCCCAAAACCGCGAACGCGGTTTGTCCCCTCCGCACTAATCCCCGCGCATAAATCGGACCAAACGACTTCTCCAGGTCCACTCCAGAGGTCAGCCGCGCAATCGCAAAATCCGGAAAATGCCGCTCCAGCGCGCGCCGCAACTTCTGCTCATAACTCACTCGCGCCAACCTCTTCGCGGTCGGCGACCGCCGGTCGCGCTCGCGGCAGATCTCCAGCTTCGTCGGACGCGCCTGCCCCATCCGCTGCACCGCCAGCCGCAGCGTGCCATTCTTCACCTCGGCGTCGAGCACTCGCCGCACCGTATTCCGCTCCGCCGACCACAAATGCAGCAGGCACTTGTCGTGTTCCCCGGAAATCGAATACTTCGCCCGTTCCAGATCAAACGCAACCGCTCCATCCTCGAGCACAACCGCGCCCGAAGCTTCGGCCAAAAATCCCTGCAACGTACGAATCAGAGCATCCGGAGTCACTCCATGCGTGATCACAACGCAATTGTCCACATCGCCCGCAGCCCCGTCTGTGACGAATGACCACTCAGCCTGTGGAAGTTCCCAAAGCGCACGTGGGAGCGCACAGTGAGGGCAAGGCATGTGAGGGCAAGACATGCGTGGAGACGGACGCATTCGTCCGTCCCGCGAGCAAAGCGAGCGCACCCGTCCCGATGCTCGCCCGAGAAAGGGAAGGACGTGTTAAGCCTGCAACAAAAGCCCGGATTAAACGAGGCTAAGGCGCAAGCCCCGGAAGGACGACCAAACCATCTCCAGCCACCGAGCCGCCAATCGTTACCATCGGCTCGTTACCATCGAAATGCACACACAAAGTCCCAGAACTTCCAAGTGAACCCTATGGGATAATGAACCCCAGGGGATGATCCGCCTGCCGAGTCTTCACCCGACTCGCAGGCATCTAAACAACGTGAAGCCAAACAAACTGGATCAAAATAAACTGGATCAGAAAGATAAGGCTCGTTTTTTCTTCGAGCACTACGGCCTGACCGAACGCGATCTCGAGCACTATCTAGCCGCCGCACTCTCGGCCGGCGGCGATTACGCCGACCTCTATTTCGAATATCTTTCCTCGACCTCGCTGATGGTCGACGAGTCCATGGTGAAATCGGCGAGCCAGGGAATTTCTGCCGGCTGCGGCATCCGCGTGGTCTCCGGAGAGCGCACCGGCTACGCTTACACCGACGATCTTTCCGCCGATCGCATTCTGCACGCCGCGCGCACTGCCGCATTGATCGCCAGCGCACCGGCTAAGACTCCGGTGGCCGGATTTCAAAAATCCGCTGCCCGCAGCCTCTATCCCGTCGCACTGCCGTCGGTCGATGCCGAAATCACGGCCAAGGTCGAACTCGTCATGCGTGCCGACAAAGCCGCGCGCGCCTACGATCCGCGCATTCTGGAAGTCCGCGCCAGCTACGGCGACGAACTCCGCAACATTCTCGTCGTGGGCTCCGACGGCACATTCGCCGAAGATTCCCAGCCGCTCGCGCGCATGAACGTGAGCTGCATTGCGAAAACCGAGGGAAACTCCGCCCGCGGCAGTTCCGGCGGCGGAGGCCGCGTTGCTCTCGACTTCTTCTTCGGCGAAAAGAATCCCGAATTCTTCGCCCGCGAATCCGCGCGCCAGGCAATCCTGCAACTCGACGCCCGCGAAGCTCCTGCCGGTGAAATGGAAGTCGTCCTCGGTCCCGGATGGCCTGGAGTTCTTCTGCACGAAGCCGTCGGCCACGGCTTGGAAGCCGATTTCAATCGCAAAAAGACGTCAGCGTTCGCCGGCCTGATCGGCAAGCGCGTAGCCAGCGAAAAATGCACGGTGGTCGATAACGGCACCATGCCCTGGCGCCGCGGCTCGCTCAACGTCGATGACGAGGGCAACACCACGCAGGAGACCGTGCTTATCGAGAACGGAATTCTCAAAGGCTATCTGAGCGACAAGCTCTCGGCCCGTCTCATGGGCATGGCCAACACCGGCAATGGACGCCGCGAGAGCTATGAACACATCCCCATGCCGCGCATGACAAATACGTACATGCTAGCCGGTACGGACAATCCCGAGGACATCATCCGCTCGGTCAAGCATGGAGTGTATGCCGTGAATTTCGGCGGAGGCCAGGTCGACATCACCAACGGAAAATTCGTGTTCAGCGCCAGCGAAGCCTACATGATCGAAGACGGCCACATCACCGCGCCCATCAAAGGCGCCACGCTGATCGGCAACGGCCCCGATGTGTTAACGCGCGTTTCGATGGTAGGCAACGACCTGAAACTCGACGAAGGCGTAGGCACCTGCGGCAAAGACGGCCAGGCCGTCCCGGTAGGCGTCGGCATCCCGACACTGAAAATCGACCGCCTCACCGTAGGCGGCACCGCCCGAAAAGATCCCGGCGGCTTCATGCAGTAGACCATTTCCACCACGGAGACACAAAGGCACGGAGAGAATTCAGAACTTGATTTTTCCATGTCTTTGGTTTTCTCTGTGACTCGGTGCCTCTGTAGTGAGGAATTCCTATGCCTCCAACTGAACTGGAAACCAGAAACCCGAAACTGGAAACTGATCTTCGCGAGATCGCCGCCGATATCGTCGGCCGCGCCATGGCCGGAGGCGCTACCGCCGCCGAATGCGTAGTCCGCGAGGGCGATGAATTCTCCACGCTCGTCCGCCTCGGCGAGGTCGAGACGCTGAAGGAATCCGGCTCCAAATCCATCGGCGTCCGCGTCTTCTTCGGACAGCGAGCCGCCTCGACCTACTCTTCCGACTTCTCCAGAGCCGGCCTCGACCGCATGGTCACCTCTGCGCTGGCCCTGGCAAAGATCACATCTGAAGATCCCTTCGGTGGCATCCCGCCAGCGGACCAGCTCGGCCAGCTCTCCGGCAACCTTGATCTCTACCACGAAGACGTCTATTCGCTGCCCGGCTCCGACCGCATTGACTACGCGCGCCGCGCCGAAAAAGCCGCACTCGATTTCGACCCGCGCATCAAGAACTCCGAAGGCGGATCGTTCGACGCCGCCACCGGACACAAAGTCCTCGCCAACTCACACGGCTTCGTCGGCGAATACAAGCGGTCTTATTGTTCGGTGGCTGCAGTCCCGATCGCGCAGACCGACGACGGAGCGATGCAGCGCGATTACTGGTACTCGGTGGCGCGCACTCTGAAAAAACTCGACCCGCCGGAGCAGGTCGGCAAAATCGCCGCCGAGCGTACCCTCCGCCGCCTCAATGCACGCAAAGTAAAAACCGCGAAAGTCCCGGTGGTCTTCGATCCCATGGTCTCGACCTCGATCCTCGAGCACATCTTCGAAGGCATTAACGGAGACTCTGTCTACCGTGGCGCATCCTTCCTCGCCGGCAAGCTCGGACAAAAAATCGCCGCCTCGAACGTCACCATCATCGACGACGGCACCATCCCCGGCGGCTTCGGAACCAGCCCATTCGACGGCGAAGGCATCCCCACGCGCCGCACCGTCGTCATCGAAAACGGCGTCCTGAAGTCGTATCTGCTGAACACCTACACGGCAAAAAAACTCGGCCTGCAAACGACGGCGAACGCATCGAGAGGATTAGCCGGCACGCCCGGCATCGGCCCCGGCAATTATTTTCTGCAGGCCGGCCCGCGCACGCCAAAAGAGCTGATCGCAGAAATCAAAGACGGTCTCTACGTCACCGAGTTCCTGGGCAGCGGCGCGAACCTCGTCACCGGAGATTACTCCCGCGGCGCATCCGGCCTCTGGATTTCCGGCGGCGAACTCGCCTACCCAGTAGAAGAAATCACGGTAGCAGGAAATCTGAAAGACCTGTTCTTCAACATCAACGAAATCGCCAGCGACCTCGAATTCCGTGGCTCCGTAGCCGCCCCCACCCTTCGCATCGACGGCCTAACCGTAGGCGGCGAATAAAAAATGGAGCGACGGACGCATTCGTCCGTCCTGCGAGCAAAGCGAGCGCGACTGTGGAAAGGCACGAATGAAATTCGCCAAAATCCTCTTCTACATCGCCTTCGTCTGGGGCATC
This sequence comes from uncultured Acidobacteriaceae bacterium, assembly GCA_963739125.1. GTDB lineage: Bacteria > Acidobacteriota > Terriglobia > Terriglobales > Acidobacteriaceae > Sulfotelmatobacter. The sequence goes on from CAVTZD010000001.1 coordinate 1,907,275, forward strand.
CTGATCCTCACGCCTCTCTACTTCATGTTCGACATGATCGGCCGCCAGGACCCTCCCCCCATCACCCACCCTGCGTTCTACTACGGATTCGTCGGCGCCGGCCTCGCCTGGCAATTCGCCTTCTTCGTCATCGCCCGCGATCCCGTCCGTTTCCGCCCCATGATTCTGCCTTCAATCTTCGAGAAATTTTCCTACGGCCTCGCGCTGCTGACCCTATTTCTGCAACACCGCCTTCACTCCTCCGACCTGGTCTTCGGTGCGGTCGACCTGCTCTTCGGAGTCCTGTTCATCGCCGCATTCCTCATGACCCCAGCCGCACCGAAAAAGTTGTCATCCTGAGGCGCCGTTTTTACGCCGAAGGACCCATGCATGTTGCTGTTTGGACAATCATCAGCCAGCCGGGTTTCGACCATCGGATTCCTGCAGCCCGCCAATCCCTTCCAAACTCTATGCAACCTACCCCTATCCCCGTGCCTCTAAAGGGGATGCTTCCGCGTCCCCCAGCCCCGTCCAAAGTACCCTTGTACGCGCCAGCAAAACCCAGTACCCTAATGCACTGAGATTGCGATGTTCAGCCCGCATCCCAACTTGGCCGATGAAGTGAACCGGGGCATCGTCCGCTCCGAAATCGAGGGCGGAGTTTTCCTCAACGATCTGCCGCCGTCCACTGTCCTCGAAATTCAGACCATGCACCACCGCTACACCGCTGTCCTGCTGGGCGGCAGCGAAGCCATGATCTCCGGCCATCCCGAGTTCTGCCCTGAGCCCGTGCAGGTCGCCATCTCCGGCTCGACCTGGGGAGGCTCCATGCTCAAGCTGCAATACGTCGGCCGCGGCATGCATCTCGAATTCCGCCATCCCCACTACGCCACGCCCATCGTCACGTCGGCCATTCAGGAAATCCGCGACCAAGTTCGAGAGCGTGTTCGAGAGAATGCCCGTGAAAATGTTCGCGAGAATCGCGACCAGGCCCGAATGCCCGCCCTCGAACTCGACCCCCGCAACCACGGCGCCCACTCGTAAGCTTTCCGGCAACTACTTCGCCTTATCGTCCGTCTTTTCGCACGGCACATCTTTCGGCGCCGATCGCGACGCATCTTCTCCCGGGTCGACTACCAGCCGAACCGATACCAAAGCCTTCGGACAGTCCGTCGCAATCTGCGCATCCTTCCGCCCGAATCCCTCCGGCAGCAAGTCACGATTCTCGTCCAGATACTGATCCAGATAGGTCGCGTCGTATACCGAGCCCGCCGCCAATTTCCACTGCACCTGCAGTCGCGAGATCATTTCTTTCTTACCGACGAACTCAACCTTATCCAGCCTGTACTGCGGCCCTTCGTCGATCGTGAGGTTCAAGTCCGCAGTCGCGTTCGATCCGAACCTCGTGTCCGGGATAGCAGACATATCCACATACCCATCCTTTCCATAAACCTTACGCAAACTCTCGAGCCCCGTCGCCACCTTGTCCCGCTCGAATACTTCTCCAGCCTTCAGCGGAAACTCCGATCGCAACTGCTCCGCCGTAAACGCCCGATTCTCGACGAACGTAATTGTCCCCAACCTGTATTTCGGACCCTCCGCAACTTCCGCCTCCATCGTCACCGGCTTCGGAATCGCCAGTGGATCCTCTGCCTTCAACTTAACGCTCTTCACCTCGACGGCAAAGTATCCTCGATTCTGAAAAAGGGCCCGCACTCGCTCCCCCATCTCGTCAGAATCGTCATTGAAACAATTCCCAATCAACTCGCCCGTCATTCCCGCCAGCTCGGTTGCGCTGATCGTCTGCGTCCCGGAAATTGTGAAGTCCGTCACCACGATTCCCGCCTTCGGGTTCTCCCGGTTATCTTTTCCGCACTGTGCGTACGCCATCAGCCTCAGGAACGCCGTGCACAAAAGCACTCGAACCCACTTGTTCCGCATCGCATCCCTCCTCAGTTCTCAATAATTTTCAATCTCGCGGGAAATCTAACCTTCCCTGATTCCGCCCCCGCCAACGAGGTTGCCCGCCGGGTGCCGGGTGCCCCATGTCTCGCGGCTTTTGCGAGACATGGGACGTCCCGCGCCGCCCTCCATCCAACCCTTGCACTTCCCATTGACTTGCCCCGCTCGACCCACTACCATTCCCGCCAGCCGCGCTTGGCGCCAATCCCGACATGCCCCTCACCATCGATACCCGCGTCGTCAACCACGTCACCATCCTCGATGTCGACGGACGCATCGTCCTCGGCGACGAAATCCACACGCTGCGCGACGCGGTCCGCAGCTTGATCAAAGACGGCACGAAAAAAATTATCCTCAACCTCGCCGCCGTCGATTACATCGACAGCTCGGGCGTCGGAGAACTTGTCGGCAGCTTCACCACCGTCCGCAACGCCGGCGGCGAACTCAAACTCCTCAACCTCACCCAGAAAGTCCACGACATTCTGAACGTGACCAAGCTCTACACCGTCTTCGATATCCGCGACGACGAATTCACCGCCGTAAAATCCTTCGACTACTTCTTCGCGAAATAAAATAGGCTGGAATTTAAGATCGACGGATTAAGCTCAGCGCGAGGTCAGGGAAGTAAGCTCAGCGAAATAATCTCACAGAGAGTTTGTCATTCCGAACCGGCGAAGGCCGGTGAGGAATCTGCTGTTCCCCGCGGCCCATACATACCCAGGGGTGCCCCGGGCCTGCCCTGAGCGGAGTCGAAGAGGTCTCGCCGCCGTTGCGAGACCTAGGGACCCTCCATCGCAGCAAAGACGCGCCATACGCCCCAAACTAGACACGCCCCAAACCCGTCACTCCCGGCTACTATGACCACGGAACCTCATGGGCCACGCAAGTTGTGAGCGCCTCAGGAGACGTGTCGCGCGTGGAAAAGCAAAACCGCACCACCGATCACCGCGGCTTGGAACAAAACACCGCCCGCCAACTTCTCTGGACCGTCGACCGCACCTTCCAAGGCTGGACCTGCTCGCAATGCGAATGGAATTATCCGCTGCCCACGCTGCTGAACGATCCCGAGGCCAAGACCGCCTACGACCGCCTGGCCGGAGCCAAGTTCCGCGAGCACCGCTGCGCCGACCATCTCTCGCGCCTGGCTTCCGCCGCCGGCGAAAGCTTCACCGCCCGCATCCGCAAGCTTGTCGCGCAAGGTTTCAAGCCTAAAGACGCCGTCGAACTCTTCCTTCAGGAAATTGAACTCGAATACCGCAATCAGCCCAAAACCCTGGCCCAGGCCAAAGCCGAAGGCGAAGATTTCCTCCGCCGCATCCGCGCCGGCCTGATCTGAAATGCTGGAGGACAAGGGTGCCCCATAGCTTGCCCTGAGCTTGTCGAAGGGTCTCGCCGCTTTTGCGAGACATGGGATTCCATCATTCTCGAACCCCATACTCCGTCACTTTGTCATCCACCACCACAGCCACATACTTCCCGGACCCTACCTCCCGAAACTGCACCACCCGATGTCCCTCCCGCGCCAGCTTCCCCCACCGGCTCGGCTTCTCCGGATTCTGTTCAATCGCCTGATATCCTTTCCCACCGATTTCAAACCGCACTGTCCGAAACCGCCGAGCCCCAGTCCGCATCACCGGCGAAACTCTGCCCTCAACCACAACTTCACCTCCACCCATCAACTGCTCCGCCACCGATTTCAAGATTTCGTGATCCACATGCCCGCATCCCTATCGGCCTTGTCATCCTGAAGGCCCGCTCTTTGGGCCTGAAGGGATCTATGCAACTTCTCCCCAGGAACCTGACAAGTCAACCTCTCATCAGCCCCTCGGGGGAGAAATACCACAACAGCTATGCCGAGACCGCTCTTCTACCAGGCGCCCCACAATTCCGGCAGCTCCTCCGCCAGAGTCATCCCACCCGTAACCATTTAGATTCGCTCACCTGGCGGCTCGGGACTCGCAACTCGCTACTTCTTCCCCCGTAACGCCTCCACCACCCGCTCATAATCATCCACCGTCGAATACTCGATCACGATCTTCCCTTTTCCTTTGCGATCGCGAATTCGAACCCGCATTCCCAACAGCCGTTCCAGTTCCACCTGCGCCGATCGCACATTCGGATCCACCCACCGCGCCCCGCTCTTTTTTCTCTCCTGCCCCGGCATCCCGGGAAACGGATCGAGCCAGCCATCCATCTGCATGACCAGCCTCTCCACCTGCTCCACGTTCATGCCCTTCTTCACCGCGTAGAGAGCGGCCTGCGTGATTTTATCGTTGCTGTCCAGTTTGAGCAGTTCCTTCGCTTCGGCGAACTTGATCTTCTTTTCCGCCAGCAGCTGCATCACTTCGCGCGGCAGCCGCAGCAGCCGCATGTAGTTCGCCACCGACTCCCGCGACAGTCCCACCCGCTCTCCGATCTGGGCCTGGGTCATCTTGAATTCTTCGCTCAGCACGCGGAATGCTTCGGCCTGCTCCAGCGGACTCAAATCCTGCCGCTGCAGGTTCTCGACGATCGTCATCTCGGCGGCCTGCTGGTCTGAAACCCGCCGCACGATCGCCGGAATGGAGTCTTTCCCGGCCAGCTTTGAAGCCCGCAGCCGCCGCTCCCCGAGAATCAGGACGTAGCGTCCTTCTTCTTTCGCTGGACGCACCGCAATCGGCTGCAAGACTCCGTTCGCTTTGATCGACTCCGCCAGTTCCTCCAGCGCATCTCCGGTGTCCACATACCGCGTCTGAAAAGGATTCTTGTCGATATCCGCCAGCCGCAGATTGATGACAAGATTCCCCGGCACCCGCGTCTCCGCCTGGGCAAAAATCGTAATCCCCTCCGTCGGTGGATCCGCAGCCTCGTGTGGGCGCGGGCGACTCGCCCGCGCTGCCTGCTCCGCTCCAGAACCATCCAGCTCCTCCTCCGCCACAGCCTGTATCACCGCGACGATTGCCTCGCCACCCTCCTCATCGCCAGTACTGCCATTCCGAACAGCGCGGTCGGCTTGCGCTGGAAGGCTGTCTATAGCATTGTCATTCCGAACGAAGTGAGGAATCTGCTTTGTGCTTGCAGTGCCGCCGTCCGCTTCAGACGAATGAGTTTGTGTGGGGATAGCCGTCCTCGGCTGTCCCGTCGAGCGCAGCTCGACCGCCCGCGGCCCCGGCAAAAGCGACTCCAATCCTCGCCCCAAAGCCCGCCTCTTCTCCACCTTCTCTTTTTCCTTTTCCGCCGGTTGCCCCACCCGATTCTCCGCCGCCGCTGTATTCGTCATTCAGTCGTCTCCATCCCGCCCGGCTCTGCCCCATGCTTTGTCATTCCGAACCGGCGAAAGCCGGTGAGGAATCTGCTTTTCTGCCGCACCATGACACCCTCTGTCATCCTGAGCGAAGTTGTCGTCCGCAAAGCGGACGACAACGCAGTCGAAGGACCTTGTGCTCGCGTGCGCTAACCCAGGCTCCGCAAGGAGTTCCCCAAGCCGCGCCCTGCCAGCCTTCGAATGCCGATAGACATATCGATATACATCAATCTAATACATAGACGGACATCAATATACTAAGCCGTCTTGTCCATGTCCGCAGCCTTGGGTATCTCTTCCACCGTCGCGTCCTGCGCCTCCGCTCTCTCTGTGTTCCCCGTGCTCTCTGCGGTTAAGAGTTCCGGTTCAGTCAGCTGCGGGCTGACAGCCGCCTGCCGTTCAATAATCTCCTTCGCCAGCCGTATATAGCTCTCCGCGCCCTTCGACCGCGGATCGTATACCAATGCCGGCTTGCCATGGCTCGGCGCTTCCGCCAGCCGTATGTTCCGCGGGATAGTTGTTGCGCACAGCTTTTCGCCAAAATAATTTTTCAGCTCTGCCATCACCTGCTGCGCCAGGTTGGTGCGATCGTCAAACATGGTCAGCACCACGCCTTCAATCTCGAGCTGCGGATTAAGCGCCGCGCGTATGCGCTCGATGGTGTCGAGCAGCTCGCTGGTGCCTTCCAGAGCAAAGTACTCCCCTTGCATAGGGATCAGCACCGCGTCGGCCGCGACCAGCGCGTTGAGCGTGAGCAAGTCGAGCGCGGGCGGGCAGTCCAAGACGATGAAGTGAAAGCGATCGCGCAAAGGCGCGAGCGCTTCGCGCATGCGGAACTCGCGCGCGTCTGCGTCCACCAGCTCCAGGTTGGCGCCGATCAGGTTCTTGTGCGATGGAATCAGCCAGAGCTGTTCGAGCTCAGTGGTCTGGAGCGCCTCTTCAGCTGTGGCCGCGCCCATCAGCATGTGGTACGAGTTGATCCGGTCAGGATCCTTCACGAACCCCAGGCCGCTGGTGGTGTTCGACTGAGGATCGCAATCCACCAGCAGGGTGTTGACTTCCGCAGCCGCAAACGACGCGGCCAGGTTGATGGCAGTCGTGGTCTTGCCCACGCCGCCTTTCTGATTGGCAACCGCGATGACACGTCCCATTGAATTGTTAGGAGAACCTGAGCTATTTCGCAGCATAATGCTCTTTGGATTTCAAATGCAATGACGAATTGCTGTGCGCACCAGTGAATCTTGTGCAAAACATGACGAAGTGTTCCTGAAGGAACACTTCGTTGCTCTTTTATGTGGGAACAGAATATTCTCAACCTGTGCACGTGAGATTCTTGCGGGCTTGACCAGATCGCTGCAGAGACTGCTTCAGCTACGCGAAACGCGAGATGTGTTCCTGCAGGAACACTTATGATCAGTGCGCGGTTCATACCGGCGCCCGGCTCGCGGAAGATTTGAGCTTGAGTCTACCGGGTGCCCAGTCGCACCGACTCGCCACAACAACTCGGGGTAAGAGCCCCATTTGGTTGAGATTTCCTCGAAATGCTGGGAAAAACAGCGAAGTGTTCCTTGAGGAACACTGTGGAAAACTCACGAGCAGCCGGTTAGCATAAGACTTTCTTCAGGCGTCATAGTGGGCGTTAATCGGAACTGATTCCCACTTTGACCTTCCCAGCAGCGGAATCGGCCGCAGATTTCTTTACTACCCGGCGACATACTGCAAAGTATTTCCCACTCATTTACTAGTCTGGTACGTCACACCTGCGCTGTCGTTGCGAATCTGTCGATTGGTTTTAACGACGTGAACAGGCAGCCAAGAGCAGGACTCTGGACCGAGACAGAGGGATCGGGATCGGAGTGGACCACGCAAGGCTGAGCGTGGGGTGGGCGGCATCGAGCTGGGCGAGACTGTCGATCTGAGATGAGCTGATCAAGAGAGCGAGGTGGCCTGTGGGGGTGAGCAGGCTGGCGGCTACGGGAAGGATGGATTCGAAACGTTCGACTGCTCGAAGGGTGACTACATCGAACTTCGTTCCCGCTTTAGTTCCGGCAAGCGATTCGGCGCGGATGTTTTGTATATCGACGTCCGTCAATGTAAGGGCGCGAGTGATTTCGCGGAGGAACGTAGCTTTCTTGTGGTTGGACTCGATGAGCGTGAGGGAGATCTGCGGAGCCCAGAGTTTTATGGGGATGCCGGGGAATCCGGCGCCGGAGCCGAGGTCGGCGAGCGTAGGGTGGCGGTGGGCGTTTGACGGACCCTCGGGGGCTAAAGCCCCGCTCTTCTCCTGGTTCGTTCCGCGGCCCTGAAGGGCCGCTCTTCCACGGAGGAGCACGGCCGGGAGAGCACCGGGGAGCAGGGGCTGTAGATCTCCGGGGCGGGCACCTGGGAGTGCACGGGGGAACAGGTGACGGGCGGCGAAGAGGCTCTCGCCGAAATGGCGGGTTACGATTTCTTCCGGGTTGCGGATGGCGGTGAGGTTGACGCGGGAGTTCCAGCGAAGTAATAGATCGATGTAGGTCGATATATGTTCGAGGTCGCTGGCGGAGAGCCTGTGGTCATTCACCGGGGACAAGGTCGGGGACGGGACAGCAGGTTCCTCGTCGCTGCGCTCCTGGGAATGACAGGGGTTGGAAAGGTGGCTGGTTGCGCCGGTTGAGCTGACTGCGCCTGGTGACAAGAAGGGGTCGAGCAGTTCGGCGATGCGGGACGGATTCATCGATTTCCGATTGTAGCTGGGGATTGACGCAGGGTGTATTGGGGCGCAGGCGTGGAATCCCACTTCTCGCAAAGGCGGCGAGAAGTGGGGCACCCCTGCGAGAACCTCTAGGTATTAAGCCTTTGGATCTGTGAGGGGCCCTAGACGAATACCCCGTTTCCTGTCAGCGAGTGACCAAAGGGCTAGGGCTAAGAGTGTACTAATTCGGGAGCTGCGGGAGAAAGAGGTGGAGTATCCTCGAAGAATTGAGCATCTAACGGACATGAGCAACCTCAGCATGGCTATCTTCGACGAAAAATACCGGGTCGTCGCGGTCGAGAGCCAGAGCCTGACCATCCGCGGGGTGCGCAGCGGCGCAGTGCTGACGATTATTAATCCCGACCCGGAGACGCCGCTTACCCTGGCTGAATATCCTCCGGGAAGGCTGATTGCCCTGAGCGATCCTTCGGCTTCGCCGCTGAATTAGCGTTTTCGTTCCCTTCCTTAGTTCCTAGTTCGCGGAACCTCTTCAAAACCTACCGATCATGAGCCGAATGAAACCTGGTTCGGGTTGGAAACTCCCGTCCGGGGTGAGGTTGGTGGCCGCGGGTATGGGGTGCTTCGACTGCGCGTGACCGCCTTTCAGGCGCTCATGCTTCGCTCAGCATGACAGGGGACGGTAGGGCTGGCAGGCGAATACGGGCAGCCATTGAGCTAATGGAAATCTGGTTCGATTGGAAACTCCGGTTTGGGGTGAGGTTGGTGGCCGCGGGTATGGGGTGCTTCGACTGCGCATGACCGCCTTTCAGGCGCTCATGTTTCGCTCAGCATGACAGGGGTGGTAGGGTCGGCAGGTGAATACGGGCGGCCGTTGAGTGATGAAAACCTCGGTCGATTGGGAACTCCGGTTTGGGGTGGGGTTGGTGGCCGCGGGTATGGGGTGCTTCGACTGCGCGTGACCGCCTTTCAGGCGCTCATGCTTCGCTCAGCATGACAGGGGCGGTAGGGCTGGCAGTGAATCCCGGGGGGAAATCCCACTTCTCGCAAAGTACGCGAGAAATGGGGCACCCACATCCGGCTTGACAATAGTGACGATATTTCTGTAACTTCAGTTTGTACTGAAAGATATGATATGGCGGAACTGACTGGGGTGCAGAAGCAGTACATCCTTCACTGGGGGGAGATGGGGACGCGGTGGGGGATCAACCGGACGGTGGCGCAGATTCACGCGCTGCTGTATTTGTCTCCGCGGGCGCTGCCGGCGGAGGAGATTGCGGCGACTTTGAGCGTCGCGCGGTCGAATGTGTCGACGTCGATTCGCGAGCTGGAGACGTGGGGGATTGTGCGGGCGGTACATGTGCTGGGCGACCGGCGGGAACATTATGAGTCGATGAAGGACGTGTGGGAAATGTTCCGGCTGGTGATCGAGCAGAGGAAGCGGAGAGAAATTGATCCGACGCGGGAGATTTTGGGGCGGTGCCTGGCGGATTTGGATCCGAAAGAATTGGGTGCGGAGTACACGCGGGAACGGCTGGAGGCGATGGCCGGATTTTTTGAGGCGGTCACGGAGTTGTATGACCAGATGAAGCGGCTGCCGACCGGGACTGTGCGGAAGCTGCTGAAGATGGGGACTAAGGTGAGGAAGAAGGCCGGGTAACGGAGCTCGGTTGGAAATCCCACTTCTCGCAAAGGCGGCGAGAAGTGGGGCACCCGGGTCGAAGTGGGGCAGCCGGTTTGAACGGGGCACCGGGACGCGTGGTTCAAGATCGAAACATTAATCACCACAGAGGACACGGAGTGCACAGAGGATGAACGAAAGGCGCGAACCGAGGGAACATAAGATCTGGGTGACGCTGAGCGGGTTGCCGCTGACGATCCGGCTGGAGTGGCCGTTTCATCCGTCGACGTCGGGGGCGGATTTTTGGGTGCTGCACGGGGACATTGCGCTGGTGGGATCGGAGGGATTGCATGCGCCCGTGGCGGTGAATTTGTCGCAGACGGTGCGGGAGGTGATGCCGTCGCTCGAGCCGAAGGACGCGGAGGCTCCGGTGATCAATGCGCTGCGAAAGGAAGTGGACCGCCGGCAGATCGAGTTTTTGAAGTCGGGGAAATTGTTGCCGGTGCCGTTTTCGAGCCGGCATTACGACTTCAAGCGCGGGCAGTGGGTGTTTGGAAAAGCTACGGATGAGGTGATGGCGGAGTTTGTGGAACGGACGGTTTATTGGGGGACGAAGTTGGGGTCAACTTCCCCACCCTCTCGCACAGAACGCGAGAAGGATGGGGCACCCGGGTCTGGGGTGGCACGGGTTTGGATTGGGGATCCGGCGGAGGCGCAGTATCTGCAGACAACGCCGGAGCATGTGATGGAAGTGGCGGCGCGGCTGGTGGCGGCGGAGGGGCTGATTCGGATTGATGGGGAGTGGGCGGAAGCGACCGCGGGGCTGATGGCGCAGGCGGAGCGATTCGAGAGTGCGCGGGCGCGGGCGGCGGAGGAGTTGGAGAAGAAGCACGCGTTTGAGCGCGGGTAGGAAACTTCATGGCCGCGTGTTCACGCAGATGAACACGGATACCGTCTTCAGGGGAACCATCACAAAGTTGCATCCGGTTGTCCCAGGAATCGATTGGATCATTTTTCCGTGAAGTCCCACGTCTCGCAAAAGCAGCGAGACGTGGGGCACCCGGCAGGTTCCTCGTCGCTGCGCTCCTCGGAATGACAAACGCTCAAACACTTTAGACAGTTTCGACTGCTTTTCGCTGTTCTCACGACGCCGTACCTCCCTCCGATTTCCGCGAAAACAGGCCCCAGCAGAATCTGGGGGCGATGGCGTAGTTGATCTGCACTAACACGATGGCGGCGATGCTGTAATACGTGTTGAGGAAGCAGAGAGCTGCGCCGGCGGCGCGGTCGCATCCGCGAAACGCGTGGGTGCAGGGCTGGCTGGGCGTGGCGGGTCATCACTAAGATTTGCGGCAGAAAAGCAGATTCCTCTTCGCTGCGCATCTCGGAATGACAACCAATGTTTAGGAGGCGACGTTTAGGAGGCGACGCTTCGCGGATTGAAACGTCACGCGGGGGAGGGTTTGCGGACGAACTGGGCGACCACCGTGCCTAGATTCAATAGCGACATCAGGGAGATGATGACGAGGGAGGCGACGCAATAGACGCACCAGACGCCGAGGACATTTTTTTCGATGTTGGCGAGGTAGAGGGAGAAGCTCAGTCCGGCGAAGGTGGGGACGAGCAGCAGGCGGTAGGAGCGGCGGAAAGCGAGCAGGCCCATGAGGATGTATCCGGCGATGCCGACGTCGGCGACGGGGATGGGACCGAGCATGGCGTAGGGGCTGTGGTTGACGACGCCGCAATCCCAGTGCTCGTTGATGCTGCAAGGGGAGTCGCCGTATTCGCGGTAGTGCTCGCGCAGGGCCAGAGAGGAAACGATCACGCCAAGGATGGAGAGAATTATGAGCAGGTATTTCATGAGTCTCCCGGTTAGAGCGGTCGGGGGCTAAAGCCCAGTTAATTTTTGTTGCCCTTTACGCGGCCCTAAAGGGCCGCTCTTCCACGGCGCTGCCACGGTTCCAGTGCTCGATTCTAATGGGCGGCGGCGGCGGTTGCGTCTTTTATTAAATCAGAAACTTGCCAGTCGCTGCCGTGGTACCAGTTGACAATTTTGCCGTCGGGACCGATGACGGCGGTGCTGAGGGTGTGGGTGATGAGTCCGGCCTGGGGCGTGATGGTCACGGCGAAGAAGTCTGCGAGCTTGGGCAGGTCTTTGGAACTGGGCGCGGCGAATTGCCAGCGAGCGAAGAGCGCCGGGTTGTGAGTGTGCGCCACGGAGAAGGCATAGTCGCGGAGAACTTTGGGCGTGTCATGCTCAGGGTCGAAACTGATACTCAGCAGATCGGTATGGGACAGAGACGGATTACTGCCGAGCTGTTTGTAGATCTCGTCGAAGTTGGCGCTCATGCGCGGGCAGTAGTCGGGGAAGGGGCAGCGCGTATAGATGAAGGTGACCAGCAGAACTTTGCCGCGATACTGCTTCAGCGAAATGCGCTTGCCGCTTTGACTGGTGAGAGAAAAATCGGGAACCTCTTCGCCGGGCGCGGGCGTGTGAAACGAGTTGGGGGCTGCCGCAGGCGCGGCGTGGCCGGTGATTTTGACATTCTCAAGCCAGTAGTCGGGAACGGCGTCGTCGCTTTTGGTTGCGGGCTCCACTACGACTACATCGGCAGAGATGGAATCGCCAGCGGCGAGCTGGTTGAGCATGTCGGGCGGCTTGATCTTGTAGGACATCGCCATGGCGTCCATGAAGCCGGGGATGTCGTTGCCGTTGATCACGGCGGATTTTTCCTGAGTGTCGACAGAGACTACGCGGCCGGTGAAGGGGTAACGCTTCTGCGCGGGAGCTTTGCTGCGATTGCAGGAAGAGAGAAGAAATATGGCCGCGACGGCCAGAAAGGCGACGATAAGGACCGAAAGCTGTGACCGGGAACGATCAGTGTGCGTTATCACGATGTAAATACTTTAACCCGGACGGAGGGCGTGTTGCACGAGGGAGCCTGTGCAGCCGGCTAGTACGTGTTGTTCGAGTTCTTGCGGAAGAAATTCTAGGAAAAAGCGGTCCGGACGTTTGGGCGCAGAAGAAACAACAAGAGCGCACCGGCGATGATGACGCCGATCCCGCCCCGGAGCCAGTCGCCTCGGACGCAGTTCACTACATCGCCCAGAACTTGTGTAGTGATTATCGCAACCGCGAGTCTCCATCCCCAGAGGCGGCGCAGGAACCATCCGATTGCGGCCGCGGCGAGTGCGGCGGAGAGCAGCAGGAACAGAATCCCAACCTTTGTGCCGAGAGGCGCGAGCTGCTTATAGGCTGCGGGATTGAGAGCCCAGACTCGGTCGAGAGCCGTGCCGCGCCAGAGCAGAGTGGTGGCGGCGAGGCTCGCCATACATGCGCCGAAGATCAGGAAGATGCCGATGGGCGTGAAGCCCGGTGGCTTGGGCTGGACAATGTTCGCGGGGGTAGTCGGCATGCATGAATGTTAGGGTATGGACGGCTAAAGTGTCTTCCTGTTGAGAATATTTGAGGGTTTGCTCTCGAGGGTTTCGCTCTCGGCAAGACCCACTTCTCGCAAAACCGGCGAGAAGTGGGGCGCCCTCGCACCCTCGTTCTCTCGCCCTCTCTTATTTTTCGCACTAACATTCTCGGCACGTTTGCCCTCTCTTTTCTTGGCAACCTAAGATTCTGTTAGTAGTGGAAACGGTAGCGGAGTTCGACGTAGATTTCGCGGGGGTTGTTCCAGTGAAATCCACCAAAGGTGAGGCTGTTGTCGTATTCGACGCGACGGTTGGCTACATTGAGTGCAGTGATCGACGCGGTGAAGCGTTCGCCGAAATCTTTGCCGAGGGAAAAATCGAAAGTGGTGTGTTGCGGCAGATAATCGCCGGGATAAGGCTCACCGGGAAAAGCGTTGCTGAAGCCAGAGCCGTAGTAAACGTTGGTGGAGGCGTAGGAGCGCCAGGGAAGCGAGACGTCGCCGCCGACATTGAGTGTGTTGCGCTGATCGTGGTCGAGCGGACTTAGTTCGGGGGAAAAGGAGAAGTTGGTAAGTCCGCCGGTAATGGTGCCGCTGCCTTCGGCGATCTGGTTGGAGTAGGCGAGATGGAGTTGTCCGCGATGGGCGAAGCGTGGAGAACGGAGGGTCAGTTCCCATCCGCGAATGACGGCCTGGGAGACGGTGATGGGGAAGAAGATGCTGGAAGCGCCGATGTTGTTGTGGTCGAGAAAATTGTTGACATTGGTTTTGAAATTGTCGGCATCGAGCACCCACCCGCGATAGGGGATGAGGACGCCGAACTGGTGTTCTTCATCGCGCTCGCCATGGAGGGGAGTGAATCCGAGGCCCTGCTGGCCGGTGTAACTGATCAGGGCGGGGCCGGAGACAGTTTCGATGGGCGGAGCTTGATAGTAGTGGCCGTAGAAGGCGCGGAAGGTCCAGTTGAGTTTCGGCACGGTGACGGTCGCGCCGAAGCGGGGCTGGATTGCCGATTCATCGACCGGCGGCGCGGCGGCGGTGGTTGCGATATTGCCTTCGGCGAAACGCGTGGGGCGCATGCCGGCGGAGAGAGTCAGCCAGGGAAAAGGCTGCAACTTTTCGTCGATGTAAAAGGTTTCGAGATTGGCGGTTGGGTGTTCCACGTCAGTGATGGGAGTGGGGACGGGGTTGTAACTGAGCGGGTTGAAGGTGACGCCGAAAAGCTGGTTGTCTCGCTGGTAGAAGCTGAGGAATCCGACCTGCAGGTTGGATTTTTTGTAATTGGCGGCGAAGCTGGCCTGGCCGCCGGCGAAGGTGGAGGCGCGATTTTCGGTGGTGGAGACGGGATTGTCATCGGGCGAACTGGCGTAGTCTCCGCTGTTGTAGTGGTAGAAGGGCGAGACGGTGGTCATGAGCTGCTCGTTGAAAGTGTGCACCCAGGAAAAAAGCACGCCGGCGTCGGACTCGTGTTCGCCGTCGCGCAGGCCGATGCTGGGATATTGCGGTGTGAAATCGTTGGCTGGGATGGCTCCGTTTTCGATGTCGTTAGGATTGGGATCGTAAGGAACCTGGAAGTAGTCGCGGCGGAGCGAAGTCATCAGGCGAAGCTGGTTGGTGGAATCGGCATTGAAGATGAATGAGCCGAAACCACCCAGGCCGTTGACGGCATCGTGCACGACCTGCGGGACTGGCGTTTGCAGGCCGAGATCGCTGCGGTTTCCGTTGACGCTGGCGTAGTAGGCGAAGCGCTCGGTGTGACTGCCGAAGCTGAGAGCATCGTTGGTCTGGTAGAAATTGCCGGCGCTCAGAACGAGTTCGCCTTCGTTGTTGCGCTCGAAGCCAGTGCGCGGGACGACGTTGAAGACGCCGTAGGTACGATCGCCAAACTCCGCTCCGTAGCTGCCGCGGTTCACTTCGACGTATTCCAGGTCTTTAGGGTCGAACTGCGGGCCGACATTTTGCGCGATGGCGGTGTTGATGACCGGGACGCCGTCGAGGAGCCACTGGGTCTGGTGTCCGCCGCGAATGTGCAGCATGTCGTGCGTGACGTAGGAGCCGGGCACGTAGTCGGTGATCATGGCGAGGCTGTTGGAGCGGTCGGCGCCGGGCGTGCGGGCAATATCCTGCTGGTCGACGAGGGTGATGGGCGTGGCGGAGTCGGTGGGCACTACTTCGGACGCCGCTGAAACCGTGACCTTCGTATTGGCTGCCGCGACCTGCAGCGGAACATGCAGCACGGGAACCGTTCCGGAGATGACGGTAACGTCTTCGGCGGTTTGAGCGAAGCCGGGACTGGCGACGCTGACGTTGTAGTCGCCGAGAGGGACAGCGTTGAACTGGAATTCGCCATTGGCGTCGGTGGTGGCGGATTTGCCCCAGTCCGATGATTTTGCTTTGAGCATGACCATGGCTCCCTGCACGGGGCGATGCTGCGGGTCGTGCACGATGCCGCGGACGGCGCCATACTCGTTGGCGACGGCGAGAGACGAGACTGACAGAAGGAATGCCAGCGACAAAAAAATGCGGTTGCGCATGATATCTCCGATGAACTCTGCTCTGATCAGGCCACTGAGTTAGGACTGCTGCGCCCGAGACACTGCACAAGACCGTCGAGCTTTGCTCGACCGGATCCTTCGACTCCGCTCAGGGCAGGCGGCCGGGGGCGGCTGTCCCCACATGGGCGGTGAATCAGGACGCGGTAAAGATCAGGCGATGGAGAGTTGGGGCGGGGCGCGAGTCGATCGCGAGGAGAAGAGTCGCGCGGCGGGGGCTGTAGGATGTGATGCGGCAACGAGCGAAGCTACGGTCCGAGCGAACAGGGCCGTCATTCGCGGCTGAGGATGCGCCCATTGCGAAGTGATGACGGCATGGCAGCAGTTGCAGTTGCAGTGGGTGGCGACGCGGAACGTTGTCTGTTTGGAATCGGACGCGGCCATCTCGTGGCAGTGGTGCGCCATGCGGAGACAGCAGGCGCGGACAGGCGCAGGTGAGGCCGCCAGCGCGACCGGAACAAGAATTCCGGCGAGCGCGAACAAGAGCAGAAGCCTGGCGGTCAGTCGCTGCATAGGTGCATGAATCAGAACCCAGGTGCAACCAGCATAGAACGGAATTCGAAGCGGGCGCAAGCGCGGGGTACGGTGCGTGGAAGTTCGGTTTCTCGAGGAGGGGCGATTCACGCGAAGGCTTCTCCGGCTACTGAGGGCGTTAATGGTATCGGTTTCGGTGTGGACGGGAAGTCCTCGCGGCGCATGCTCCATGGGTGTTCTTTGCGGCGCTCTTGCCGCCACATGCCGATCGTAAGGTCCCTCGGAGGGTTTCACCCTCCTCAGGATGACAGTCGTAGAATTGGTTGTAGCGGCTGGTTACGCCTTCTCGCAGCGCTGAAGCGCTGCGCCACCCAAAAGCTAAAGCGACTGAAGTCGTGCCCTCCCGTTCGTGGTAATCCTCAGGCTCGGCGGTTGATTTTGGCCCACCACCAGCGGACGCCGACGAAGAGGAATCGCCAATCGTGAAAGAACTCAGGTGGCTTGCCTTCGAAGGCGTGGCCGATGAATTGAAAGACCCATCCCATGAGGAAAAGACCGAGAGCGTAAATCCACAAACGATGAAGGAAGATGCTGGCCAGGAAAACGGCGATCGACAAAAGAATCAGAGGAATGCCGAGGGTGTGGCAGACGCGGTTGGCCGGATGCTGATGGCTGGTCGCGTATTGAGCGATCCATTCCTGGCTGGTACGGTTGCCGAGCATGCGGTGAGGATGATACTACGGTTTGATCGGGGCATGGGAAGTCAAAATCCCCACCCTCTCGCACAGAACGCGAGAAGGATGGGGCACCCGGCCGATTTTCTCCATGATCGCCTCCATGATCCTCGGGTTGAGGCTGCCGCGGGCGGCGTGGTAGCATCCTTAGTTTTGGCAGGTGATGCTGGGTTGGCCTGTCCCTGTCCTTATCACTCGTCTTTCATATAGGCCGTTTCTTCCCTGCACCTGCCCAAGGAGCCCAACTTGAAAGTTTATTCCGGAGAGAACATTCGAAATATCGCGCTGGTGGGACACGGACACGCGGGCAAGACCACGCTGGCCTCGGCCATGCTTTACACGGCGGGCGCGACGCCGCGGCTGGGCCGGGTAGATGACGGCTCGGCCACGACCGACTATGACGACGAGGAAATCGCGCGCAAGATGTCGGTTTCATTGAGCGCAGCGGTCGTGGAGTGGGGGACGAACGGAGGAACAACAAAGATCAATGTGCTCGATACCCCCGGATTTAACATGTTCGTCCACGAAGCGAAGATGGTGCTGCCGGTGGTGGACGCGGCCATCGTGGTGGTCGACGGCGTGGCGGGCGTGGAAGTGGTGACGCAGCGGGTGTGGAATTACTGTGAAGAATATAAAACTCCGCGGCTGATCGTGGTGAACCGCATGGACCGTGACCGGGCCAACGCGGAGCGCGTGCTGGAGTCGCTGATCAATGCGTTTGGGAGGAATGTGATTCCGATCGAGCTGCCGATTGGCAGCGAGAAAAACTTGACTGGTGTAGTGGACCTGGTGCGCATGAAGGCTTACAGCTACGAACTGGGTGGGAATGGCAAAGGGAAAGAGACAGAAATTCCGGCCAATATGCGGGCGCAGGTGCAGGAATCGCATGAGCAACTGGTGGAGCTGGTGGCCGAAGGCGACGACAAGCTGATGGAGGAATTCTTCGAGAAAGGGACGATTCCGGAGGAAGACCTGATTCCAGCGCTGCACAATGCGATCCGCGAAGACAGGATTTTTCCTGTGATCTTCAGTTCGGGGCTGGGGAATATCGGCGCGGACCGGGTGATGGACTTCATTGTCGACTACACGCCGGCGCCTTCGGAACACGAGTGGGTGCAGGGCGAAGCGCAGGCCTCGGGGAATGGCGATGCTCCGAAGCGGCATGAGACCGACGCGGAGCCGGTTTCGCTGTATGTGTTCAAGACGGTGTCAGACGCGTTTGCGGGAAGAATTTCGTATTTCAAGGTTTTTTCCGGCGTGTTGAAAAATGATGCGAGTGTGCAGAACTTCCGCAACAACGGCGCGGAGAAGCTGTCACACATTTCGGTGATGCAGGGAAAGACCGCGATTCCGGTAAACGAACTACACGCCGGCGACGTTGGCGCGGTGGCGAAACTGAAAGACACGCTGACCGGCGACACTCTGGGAGATAAATCTGCGCCGATTCAATATCCGAGGGTCAAGCTGCCGGAACCGGCGATCACATTCGCGATTGAGCCGAAGAGCCGGGCCGATGAAGACAAGCTGGGGCCGGGACTGCACAAGCTGATGGAAGAGGATGCGATGCTGCGGTTTTTCCGCGATCCGCAGACGCAGGAGTTTCTGATTGCGGGCACGGGACAGCAGCATATTGAAGTCGTGGTAGCGAAGCTGAAGAAGCGCTATCACACCGAAGTCGTGTTGAAAGCGCCAAAGGTGCCGTACCGGGAGACGATTCGCGGCAAGGCCGATGTGCAGGGGCGCCACAAGAAACAGACCGGCGGGCACGGGCAGTATGGGGACTGCAAGATCAAGATGGAACCGCTGGCGCGGGGCGGGCAGTTCGAATTTGTGAACGACATTTTTGGCGGAGCGATTCCCAAGAACTATATTCCCGCAATCGAAAAGGGAATCAAGGACGCGGCGGCACGGGGACATCTGGCGGGATTTCCGGTGGTGGACTTCAAAGTGATTCTGTATGACGGGTCGTATCACGATGTGGATTCGAATGACATGTCGTTTCAGATGGCGGGGCGCATCGCGTTTCGAAAAGCGATGGAAGTGGCGAAGCCGACGATTCTCGAGCCGATTATGCAGGTCGAAATTACCGTGCCCGACGACTTTGCGGGGTCGATCATGGGCGATTTGAACAGCCGGCGCGGACGCATCCAGGGCATGGATAACAAGGGCGGCAACACGGTAGTGAAGGCCGAAGTGCCAATGGCCGAGATGCTGACCTATGGCGTGGATTTGACATCGATGACGCAGGGGCGCGGCAGCTTCAACATGGAAATGCATCACTACGACACGGTGCCGGGGCAACTGCAGGAGAAGATTATTGAGAAGGCGCGGGGGGAGCGGGGCGAAGTGAAGGAAGAAGAGGAGTAGGCCGGTTGGTGGTACCGGGTGCCGGGCAAACTGGTCCCCAATCTCCGTGATCCTTGTCAAGACGAAAAAATCACGGGCGCATAAGTTAGGATCACTGGGGTAGGCCGTGCTCGTCGTAGCCGAGGATCTCGTCCTCAGTGCGGGAATCGAGAACAGGCAGGGAGTCGACCCGGCGCAGAATCTCTTCGAGTTCGGTTTTCGTCCGTTCGGGCTCTTGTTTCTTAGAATTGTCGACCATTGCCTTTTCCCAGTTTCTATCGACAGATTATATTGCTTCCTGACACCCCCGACGCGGAGCTGCCATCCAGCGTGTAGTTTCCTGCGGGCCATGGAAGCGGACGAGTGAGGGTCGATGCACGGTGAGAACACCTTGATACTGCCGAGAACTGGCTGGCACTATGGGGTCCTTCGACTGCGCACGAACGCCTTTCAGGCGTTCATGCTTCGCTCAGGATGACAATTCTTGAGGATGAGGAGGTTTGGAATGAAGCCGATTCTGATTGTGGTTTGCCTTGTCTGTATTTCTCTTGCGGCGGTGGTGCCGATTGCGCTTGGCGCCGAGACGCAGGTGTTTCCTACCTCCGCGGGGGTCGTGAAGATTACTCCGCTTTATCACGCGAGCACTTTGATTGAGGCGGGCGGGAAGGTCATTTATCTTGATCCGGCTAAGCCTGCGAAATTAGCGGGACTCCCGAAAGCTGACCTGATTCTGATTACCGACATTCATGGGGATCACATGGACCCCGCTTCGATTCAGGAAATCAGCAAGGCAGGCACCGAGATTCTGGCAGCGCCGGCCGTGGTGGCGACCGTGACCAACGCCAAGCCGATCGCGAACGGTGGAACGAAAATGTGGGGCGACTGGAAGATTGAGGCGATCGCAGCCTACAACCTGAAACGCGGTCCGGCGCCGGGAAAGTTTTTTCACGACAAAGGACGCGGCAACGGTTACGTTCTCACTTACGGTGGAAAGCGCTTTTACTTTTCAGGTGACACCGAAGACATCCCGGAGATGCGGGCGCTGAAGAACATTGATGTCGCGTTCGTGTGCATGAATCTGCCTTACACCATGCCGCCGGAGGAAGCGGCGGAGGCGGTGAAGGCGTTTCATCCGAAGATCGTGATCCCCTATCACTACCGGGGATCGGATCTTACCGTGTTTCAGAAAGCGCTGGAAGGAACCGGGATTGAAGTGCGGCTGCTGGATTGGTACCCGAAGTAGAGAGTGTGCTGCTTGATAAGAACCGTCGGGCATTGCCCGACCGGACAGCCGTGGGCGGCCGTCCCCACATAGTCAAGGTCAAGGGCGGCCCAACTACGACTTGAAGATTTCCTCTACCGGCTTGCGGAAGAGCTTCGCGATTTTGAAGGCCAAGGGGAGGCTGGGGTCGTATTTTTCGGTTTCGATCGCGTTGACGGTTTGGCGCGAGACGCTGAGTCTTTCGGCGAGGTCGGCCTGGGTCCAGGAGAGCAGAGCCCGCAAATCGCGCACGCTGTTTTTCACTGGTACCTCCGCTTGGCGACGCAGGCGCCGACTCCCCAAAGAAAGACGAGCATGGGCGCGACCCAGATAATGTCGAGGTGGGGCAGATCGGCGTTTTGCATCAATCCCCAGGTGAGAGCGATGAGGCAGGTTACGACAAAGCTGAAGGCGAGCCCCTCA
The DNA here is from genome assembly GCA_963739125.1 of uncultured Acidobacteriaceae bacterium. Lineage (GTDB taxonomy): Bacteria > Acidobacteriota > Terriglobia > Terriglobales > Acidobacteriaceae > Sulfotelmatobacter. The sequence goes on from CAVTZD010000001.1 coordinate 1,928,021, forward strand.
AATTGAATGCGGCGCTGTAGTTCGTCGAGCCCGCGGAAATAGCGGATGGTGGCCCACATTGCGAACAAAGCCGGGATTATGGGCAATATCGCGAACAGGAGCCGCAGCGGGGGATATACCTTGTGTTTGACCAGCCAGACTGAAACGATCACCATGACTGCGTAGACCATCATGGCGGGCAGAAACTCTTTCTGGTAGCGCTTGTGATTGGCGTCCATCGATCCTCCTAGTCAAGTATGCTTGACACCTCAAAATGTAAAGCACGCTTGACATCGTGTCAAGAGGAATCTTCGTAGAACTTTTCCGCGAAGCACGTGAAGAACGCCCGCAAAGTTCGCCTGGAAAACTCACGATTGAGCAAGTACCTAACCAAGGAGGGCGATTGCGCGGGTTCGGGTTTCGTTCTACCATCCGAGCAGTGGCTACTGCGAAAAATAATCCCAACTTGGATTACAACCGCGAACGGCTGGTTTCAGGCACGCCGGTCGAAGACGATTCATCGTTTGAACTGAAGCTGCGGCCGCAGCGGTTGGCCGAGTTCATCGGGCAGAAAAAAGTCAAAGAAAATCTGGCGGTTGCCATTGAAGCGGCGCGATCGCGCGGCGAGGCCATGGATCACGTGTTGTTGTACGGGCCTCCGGGGCTGGGCAAGACCACGCTGGCCAATATTATTGCCAACGAATTGGGAGCGCATTTTCAATCGACGGCTGCGCCGCTACTTCAGATCAAGGGCGACCTGACGGCGATCATTACCAACCTGCAGGACAAACAGGTGCTGTTCATCGATGAGATCCACCGCTTGCAGCCGGTTCTGGAAGAACTGCTGTATTCGGCGCTGGAAGATTACAAGCTCGATATCATCATCGGGCAAGGACCATCGGCGCGGACGCACACGCTGGAAGTAAAACCGTTTACGTTTGTGGGCGCGACTACGAGGGCGGGGCTGATTTCTTCACCCCTGCGGGCGCGGTTCGGCATTGTGCTGCGGCTGGAGTTTTACACGCCGGAAGATTTGCAGGTGATCGTGGAGAGGTCGGCAGAAATTCTGGGCGTGGAAATTGACGATGCCGGCGCGAGGGAAATTGCGAGCCGTTCGCGCGGGACGCCTAGAATTGCGAACCGGCTGCTGCGGAGAGTGCGCGACTTTGCGCAGGTGCGTGGCGCCGGCAAGATCGACGAAGCAACGGCGAAAGCCGCGCTGCTGATGCTGGAAGTGGATCAATACGGATTTGATGAAGTCGACCGACGGCTGCTGTTGACCATCATTGAGAAATATCAGGGTGGGCCGGTGGGCGTGAATACGCTGGCCGCTGTGCTGGCCGAAGAACCGGATGCGATCGAAGAAATTTATGAGCCGTTCCTGATGCAGATTGGATTCCTGAACCGCACTCCACGCGGGCGCGTGGCCACGCAACTGGCCTATGAGCATTTCGGCATCACGCCCAATCGGCGGCAAGCTTCCTTGTTCTAGTCTTCCGCCTTGGCTTCCCATCCCCCCGCTTTTAGAGCGAACCCGTTCGGCAAACCTTACAACATCGTTTTCACGTTTTGTCAGGCGCGCGGGTGGTGTATCTTGCTTGATTCCCTCCGCGTATAGGCACGCACGGCGAGCCTGAGGGATGAGGCTTGGATCTGGGTAGTGACACTTTTTTCGCGGGACGCTTGAGGTTGCTGGTAGCGGCGGCGTTTGTTATTGCCACGTTGCTCTGGTGTCCGAGCATTGTGGCTCAGGATGAGAGGGTGGCCCCGAACTCGCGCGCGCAGAGCAGGCAAGTTGGAGAACCGCGAGGGGAAGGCAATCCCCCGACGATCACGATTCCGCGATTGCGCCGGGCCCCGACGTTCGAAGATTTTCTGGACATGAAGCCGCAAGGCGAAATCGCGCGGCAGATGACCAGGGTGACCGGCTTTACGCAGCGCACTCCGCACGATGGGGAAAGTGTTTCCGAACCTACCGAAGCCTACCTGGGATACGACCAGAAAAATCTTTATGTTGTTTTCGTCTGCTTCGACGATCCGCGCCGAGTGCGGGCACGCATGTCGGCGCGAGAAGACATTTATGACGACGATCAGGTCGAGGCCATTCTCGATACGTTTCACGACCGGCGGCGCGCCTACGCTTTTCAAACCACTCCTCTGGGAGTGCAGTGGGACGCGATCTGGACGGAAGCTTCACGCGCGGAAGTGCAGGGAAACTTCGACACGTCATTCGATACGGTGTGGGATTCGCACGGCAAGTTGACCAACCACGGTTTCGTTGTGCTGATGGCAATTCCATTCAAGAGCCTGCGTTTTCCGGCGACGAAACAGCAGGATTGGGGAATCATTTTGTATCGCGGAATTTATCGCAAGAACGAGAATGCGTTCTGGCCACACATTTCGCGAAAAATGGAAGGTCGGCTGGGGCAGGAGGCGACGCTGGAAGGACTGGAGGGAATCTCGCCGGATCGCGACATTGAGCTGATTCCATATGGGATCATGCGCGGCTTTCGAGCACTGGACACGCGCGATCCCTACAATCCGTTTTTTCAGAATGCAACAGCCCAGGGGCAGACGGGCATGGATGCGAAGTTTGTGATCCACGACCATTTCGTTCTGGACCTGACGGCGAATCCGGATTTCAGCCAGGTGGAGTCGGAGGATCCGCAGATCACGGTGAATCAGAGATTCGAGGTATATTTTCCCGAGAAGCGTCCATTTTTTCTGGAGAACGAAGACTACTTCCGCACGCCGATCGATTTGTTTTTCACGCGCAATATTGAGGACCCTTCGGCGGGAATCAGGCTGACCGGGAAAGAGGGGCCATATTCACTCGGGCTCATCGCGGCAGACGATCGAAGCCCGGGGCTGGCGGTGCCCAGCGTCTGCCCGGCTACGTCGACGGTTTGTTCGGATCGTCTCTTCGGCACTCGGTCCTACTTCACCGTGGCGCGGGTGAACCGAGACATCTTTAAGCAGTCGAGCGTGGGTGCGATTTATACCGATTGGGAGTGCCCGACTACGGGAGAGTTCAATCGCGTGGGGGGCGCCGACACGCGGCTGAAGTTGAATAACAACTGGACGCTGGAAGGTCAGGCGGTAACCAGTTCGAGCAAGTTGCTGGGCTTGACCGCAAGCAATCTCCAGAACACCTGCGAAGATGGGCTCTATCCGTTCAGCTCAGGAAATTCCGGCAATGGCAGTTACTATGCGGGCGCAGCCGACAGACTGGATCTGAAGCGCGACGGGCTGCATTTCGTCTACATCGGGTCGTATCAGGACGTTAGCCCTGGTTTCGTCACTGTGCCGGGATTCGTCAATCGGGTCGACATTCGAGAAAGTGATCAGCACGGCGGATACGTCTTTCGTCCCGAGAAGGGATGGATCGTGGCCTGGGGCCCGGGATTGTATAACCACTACGTGTTCGACCACGAAGGAACGAGGCTGGATACAGACTACGAGCCATATTTCACGATCACTGGGCGTGGCCAGACCCAGGTACAGCTCCTTCCCTACGAAGAGATGCGCGAACGGCTACGGCCGCAGGATTTCGCATTTATCGGCCTGCCGGGCGTGACGCAGAATCAGGATTACCACGAGCGCCGCAGTGGGGCTTCGATCACAACGGGCTATTTTCCCAAGGTGACGATGGGCGCGAGTTATTACTGGGGAGATGGAGCGAACTTTGTGCCGGCGGCGAACGCGGCTCCGCAGTCGCTGCTGGCGCGGCTGAATACGGGGGCTGCGAATCTGACGTTCCGTCCCGTGAAGCGGCTGAAGATTGAGAACACATATCTTTTCGAACGTCTGCGGATGACCAACGCGACGTTTCTCTTTCAGCCGAGGATTGCGGGGGCGGGACTGGGAATCTTCAACGACCACATCGTACGCAGCAAATGGAACTGGCAGTTCACGCCGCAACTCTCAGCACGAGTGATTCTGCAATACAACTCGCTGCTGGCGGGGACGCCCGGCGTGGGCTCTCCTTACACGTATTTGCCGACTTCGAAGCAATTCAACGCCGACTTTCTGATTACCTATCTGGTGCATCCGGGCACGGCGATCTATGTGGGCTACAACAGCGACTTGCAGAACCTGGACGTCCAGCCGAATGTGGGAGTGTCCAATACGGCGCGAGGGTACATCAACGACAGCCGGCAATTCTTTGTGAAGGTGAGCTATCTGTTTCGGTTTTGAGGAAAGCTATCAGCCTTCGGCTCTTCGCTTTCAGCGCCTTACTTTCGCATCTTAAGCGTCTGATTCCATTCGGTTTGGCCGGTAGCTGACTGCTGATAGCTCAGAGCTGGCCCGGTTGCTGAATCCTGTGGATATCCGGTAGAATCAAATGACTCGAATCGAGGTTGGGCCAATCATGAAAGCAGCTATTCATCCTTCCTATCACGAAGTGCGCGTTCATTGCGCATGCGGCAATGCGTTTGTAACGCGGTCGACCCACAAGGGCGATATCAGCGTCGAAATTTGCTCGAATTGCCATCCGTTCTTCACCGGCAAGCAGAAGCTGATGGATACCGCCGGACGCGTGGAGCGGTTCCGCCGCAAGTACGCCAAGAAAGAAACAGCGGCGCCGGCGAAGAATTAAGTTCGTTCGCCGTGAATTTGCACGGATAGAGCTACTGATCAGCCCTCGCTTTGGCGGGGGCTTTGTTTTGGACCTGGCGGGTAAAATAGATTCCGTGAAGAAGTTTTGGGACAATTCGGCGGGGGTGGAAAAGCGGGCGGGCGGGGCGCCCGTCTCCACACAGCCGGTGGAACTGCCTATGAAATCTGCTGTCGTACCGGCTTCGGTGTCGATCGGAGGGATTCGCATCTCTCCGGCGACCATGCTGGCACCGATGGCCGGCGTCACTGACACGGTTTTTCGGCGGTTCATTCGCAACCTGGGCGGATGCGGCCTGATCATGACCGAGTTTACTTCGGCGGACGGCGTGCTGCGGAAGAAAGATCAGAAGGCAAAGCGGTATCTGCATTTCTATGAAGACGAGCATCCGATTTCGGCGCAGCTTTTTGGCAGCGATCCGCAGGTGATGGCTGAAGCTGCGCGAATGGTCGAGGGCCTGGGCTTTGACCTGGTTGACCTGAACCTGGGATGCCCGGCGAAAAAAGTTGTGAAATGCAACGGGGGGTCCGGGTTGCTGCGCGATCTGCCGGCGATTGGCAGGATTTTCGAAGCAGTGCGAGCGTCGGTGAAGATCCCATTCACGGTGAAGTTTCGCGCGGGATGGAACGATGACGAGATCGTTTGCGTGGAGCTGGCGCGGATGGCGGAATCCTGCGGACTGGCGGCGGTAGCGCTGCATGCGCGGACGCGCGAAATGGGCTACAGCGGCAACGCGCGCTGGGAGTGGATCGCGGCGGTGAAGGATGCGGTGAAGATTCCCGTGATCGGCAACGGCGATATACGGTCGCCGGAAGATGCGTGCGCCATGGTGACCCAGACGGGATGCGATGCGGTGATGATTGGGCGGATGGCGCCGTCGAATCCGTGGATCTTCCGGCAGATCGAACAGTATTGCGGACGAGTCGGCGACGGTCATGGAGAGGCGGACGCATTCGTCCGCCCGGTCGAGCAACGTCCGACTGCCCCTCGTGTTGGCAGTTATTCCGATGGACAGGCATCGGGCCTACGGCCCGACGGACAGCCGAGGGCGGCTGTCCCCACATGGCCTGCGGCCACCCCGGACGAGGGCGTCCGGGGCTACAAAACGCTCTACGACCAGCCTTCCGAGGCCGATCGTTACCAGATGATCCGCACCTACTTTCAGATGCTGATCGAAGAGGAGCTGCCCGACGCTGTCGGAAAGATGAAGCAGTTCGCGTCGTGGTTCACGCATGGCGTTCCGGGCGGGGCCGGGTTGCGCAAGGCGATCTACGAATCGAAGAGCGCAGTGGAAATTCTAGGGCGGGTGGAAGAATTCTTCGAGGCAAGGTTGTGTGGCGCGGGCGCCCTCGCCCGCGAGGGCTGACGTTCGAGAAGACGTTGTGCGTGTACCCGAAAGGTGAAATTCGGGACCGTGACGATTCAAGGAGTTAGGCCTTAGCGGCCCGAAAAACCTGAAATTCGAAGGGCGCAAAAGCTGAAATCTCCCGCGTGTTCTGCCCCCAAATCGTGAAATTTGGACTAGCGCCTTCATGAACGCAGGAATTTCTTAACGTGTACCCGACGAGTGTAAATGACTTCGAGCATTTGGCCAATACCGGTGTGAGCACGCCGGGGACGATGTTTCCAGATTCCGTCCCGCGAATATTCGATTTCCCAGAAGCCGACTTCTGACCCGAGTGGTTGAGATTCCTGTCCTGGGCCTAACTTCTGGATTTCCCGTCATCCGGCAGGAGAAGCCAAGCAGAAGCCGAGTATTCCTTCCGTACGAGCTCTGGCTTGAGTGCTAGAGTAGCTCTCCGTACTCGGCTTTTGCCATCTTGAAGATCGGAACGCCGGGGTCAGCATCTTTCCAGAGATCGAGGAACTGTTTGTATTGACTTAGAGCGCGTACACGGGCCGCGTCCGCGACTGCGCCCTTCGCCTTCTTTGATTCCAGCGTATTTGCGCGAGCTAGACCAAGATGAGCTAACCCTCCCGTTGCACAATTCCAAACCATGCCGTCGTGATCGATAATCTTCTGAAATTCGGTGGCGGCGTCTGTGGCTTGTCCTGAAGCCAGATAAGCCTGAGCCTTAATGTAGGTCGGATATAGACACGAAGGGTTATTCGTGTACGAGATCATCCCGTACTCCATGGGCGACTCAACCGTCTGCAGAGCGCGAAGGGCCTGAGCTGCATTCTTTCTATTCAACGCCAATTGTGCACGAATAGCAGGCAGCCATAGTGACTGTACCTGGGCATCCAGCGGATACCGCTTGTCCAAGTCTTCGGTCAAGGATTGGGCTCGGCCATTCTCCGAGGCCATCGCGAACGCGAGCGCGGCTTCAACACCTACTCCCTGACTCTCCGGAGCCAGTTTGAGTCCATCGGCGGCATCTTGCACGCCGTGCGTCGCATCTCCAGATGCCGCTTCGCGCAAGGCGGCATTCTCCCACCAGATCGCCGCATTTTCCTTGCTGTCAGCAGCGATGGCGGCCTCTGCCGAACGTTTCGTTAGATCCCGTGCTGCCGTCAATCTGCCTCCATAAGCCTCAGTGTCGGACGCGAGCGCAAGAGCATAGTGCTTCGTCTCAGGGTGAGAGGCGAGCCATTGCTGCTCCTCCGCCATACCTGAGGAATCGCCACCAAGAAATGCCATCGCATAAAGCGGAAGGCGAAACATGTAGCCATCCATGTCGCGTGCCTTTGCGCGGTCAAGAGTTGCGCGAGCCTCGCCGAAGCGCTGCAGCGCCAGTTGATAACTAGTCAGATTAGAGTAAGCAGGGACTTCGCCGGGGCCAAGTTCCTGCGCCTTGGCAGTCATTTCAGCGGCGGTTTCATATTGTCCCAAGGCGGCATACTCTTCGCCAAGACTGAAGTACGCGGTCGCGCTTCGCGGGTACGTCTCAATCATCTCGTGGAAAGTTCCCGCCGCCTTGTCATGCTCGCCCGTGACGGTGGAATAGTAGTTCCCAGTGATCATGAGCTTCGAACGATCGTTGGCGTGTTGCCTCAGTTCGAACGCCTTCGTGTAGTACTGGCTGGCGCGCCCGAGTTGGTTGAGGCTGTAGTAGCCGTCGCCCACGTCGTAGTACGCCATTGCAAAATTAGGGTCAAGTTCTATGGCGTGTTGATCGAGCGCGAGAGCTGCCTGCACTCCTTGTTCGTTGTATGCCTTCAGGGCGCTCGCGTATGTGCTCAGAGCCTCGAGAGAGGGAGTCGTCGCCTCTGACAAGGGCACGTCGAACTTCTGCACCGTTGACGGCGGCTCCCCGAGTTCAGCGCGCAATTTCCTGGAAGCTCGCCCGATGGTATCGAGGACGTCTGTCTTGCCGGCCGCAGTCATTTCCTCATGGGCTACAGTCTTGCCACTTTGGCAGTTGACAGCGTTCAGGGCTACTACGTACTTGCTGTCCGCTCTGCCAATCGAACCTGCGACATACATTTTGCTTCCCGCTCGCTGGCAAAGCTCGCGCGCTTGACCGGCGGTGAGGTTCGCATTGGACGGTGGACCCATTTGCTTCGATATGGCACTGACTTTGTCACTCGAAAGCAGGTTTACGAAGGGTGATTCGGTGAGAGCCACATTCAGCGCAATCTTTAGCGTACCGTCGAACAGCGGGTCGCCCGTGTTGTTCGTGAAGTCCGCCAGGAGCACCGTGTCTGCGTTGGTGGGAGTCTGTTTTCCGCCCGTCCGAGAGTAGAACTCTCGAGCGATCAGCGCAGCCATTAGCAGCGCGGCCAACCCGCCGATGGATAGCCACAACTTCGGGGCGGGCATCCGCACGGTCAGCTCTCGCGGTTTCGCAGCTGCCACTTTCGTGGCGGATGGTGCCGTTGCCGGCGCGGACGCAGCAGGCTCTCGATAACCGCCGCTGTCGGTATCGCGCTTCAGCCTCTGCAGGTCGGCCCGCAACTCCGAGGCGTGTTGATAACGGAGGTTGCAGTCCTTCTCGAGCGCCTTTCGGATGACTGCCTCCAGCCCCGGAGCGATTTGCGGATTTACCTGAGACGGTGGTGGAGGTTCATCGCGCAGAATCGCACTGCAAATCTCCCCCGGACTCGATCCCTCGAACGGGAGCTTGCCAGTTGCCATCTCGTAGAGCACGGCGCCGAAGGAGAACAGGTCGGTGCGGGCATCCAGGTCTTTGGCCTTCACCTGTTCCGGCGACATGTAACTGACCGTTCCCAACATCGCTCCTGGGCTGGTCAAGTGCAGGGCATTCGAATCTGCGATTGTTTCAGCATCGCTACTGGATGCGGTGGTCTTGCCGGTTACTTTCGCCAGACCGAAGTCGAGTATCTTGGCGTGGCCGCGCCGCGTGACGAAAACATTTCCAGGTTTGATGTCGCGATGCACGATGCCTTCGCTGTGAGCCGCGTCGAGAGCGTCCGCGATGTCAATCGCGATGGGGAGAAGCCTGTCCGTTTCAACTGGACGACCCGCGATGAAGTGGCTAAGCGTTAGACCATCGAGGAACTCCATGACCATAAAAGCCCGGCCATCGTGTTCGCCGATGTCGTGAATCGTACAAATATTAGGATGGTTCAGGGCTGACGCGGCCCGAGCTTCGCGGCGAAAGCGCTCCAGCGCCGCGGAATCGTGAGCCACGCTATCGGGCAGAAACTTGAGGGCGACAAACCGGCCGAGGCGAGTGTCCTCTGCCTTATAGACCACGCCCATGCCACCCGCACCCAGCGGGGACTGGATTTCGTAGGGACCAAGTTTCGCGCCAGGGGTGAGGTCCATCCGTGGGCGTAATTATAGCCCGTGCAGTCACGTTGCACGCCGGAGGCGAGGATTCCGGGTGTGTAGTCGGCTACTCGGAAGTCGGCCCGAAACGGGCTTCGAGGAAGTTGGCCGGATTAGTACCGGGAAGTCGGGATGGCGACCGGAATCCACAAGCCGGGGCGGGAGAGGATCCCTCGATACTGGCGCGTTTGTCGGGACCAATCAGGAGGCATTATTTCCGGATTGCTCGTGACTCGGGCAAGTGCCTGTCAAGCGTTGATTTTGCCCTGCAAGCAGTGAGACCTACCCCACCGTGGGTGCGATAATCTCGGTAACGAATCCTCCCGCAACTTATGAAGCGCCACGTCCTCATGTACGGGTTGATCGGTGGAATCTTGATTGCTCTGCTCCAGTGGACCGAGTATCAGTTCCTGGTTGTCGAACATTCCATCGAAATCTACGGCGGACTGATCGCCGCGACCTTTGCCGTTCTTGGCATCTGGCTTGGCCTCAAGCTGACAGCCAAACGCCAGACAATTGTTGTGAGGGAGCTCCCCGTCCCTGCCGAGGGACCGTTCATCCCTGACGAAAGAAAACGTGAGGACCTCCATATCACTCGCCGTGAGCTTGAGATCCTTGAACTGATCGCCCAGGGCCTGAGCAACCGCGAAATCGCCGAGAAGCTTTTTGTGAGCGAGAGCACGGTAAAGACCCATTCCAGCCGTGTTTTCGACAAACTCGGGGCGAGACGAAGAACGCAAGCGGTGCAACTCGGCAAGGAATTCGGCCTTCTTCCCTGATTTACTCGTGCGCGGGCACGGTTCGCGCCAATAACCGCTCCCCCAAACGAATGATTTTTCTCTCCCGCCGCCAAAATCAGCCAAAAGGATGACGACACCGACCCCGCGCCATGCGGTATGTTCGAGCCGGTCAACGCTCAATACGAGCGAACCTGAAGTTCATGAAAAACATGAAGTTTGTGAAAACATGAACTTCCTGAAAAAAGGAGCGAACATGAAGTCTCTGAATTCGATGAAGGTCTTTGTCGTGGGTACTCTGTCGATCGGCTTGTTTTCAAGCGCTGCGCTCATTCCCGCAACCGCCCAGGAACTTCCCCGGGTCTACGACGCCTCCATGCCACGTGACCAGCAGATCACACTCGCTGAAAGCGCCGCCCCGGCCGAGGTATCCAGTAAAGCCACAGTTTATGTTCTCGGCCCCAAAGGCTACGAGAAAGCGCGCGAAGGCACGAACGGCTTCAGCTGTTTTGTTGGCCGGCATTTCGTAAAGCCCGCAGAAACAACCCAGCCAGAAACAACCATCGAGCCGCAGTGCTTCGACGCCGAAGGCAGCCGCACTCTCTTGCTTGTCTACATGCACGGTGAAGAGCTGCGGGCGAACGGCAAGTCCGAGGCCGAAATCAAGGCAGACGTCGCCAACGGATATAAGGAAGGCCGTTACCAGTATCCGAGCAAACCGGGATTCCTCTACATGATGTCCAGCCGGAACCGTTTGCGCGCGATCTCTGAGCACGGCACTGGTATTTTCCCTCCGCACTTGATGTTTTATGCGCCGAACATGACAACCAAAGACATCGGGTTCGACGCCCAATCGCTGGCGAACCTCGATTATCTTGGGATGACTCACCCCGGAGCAGGCGATAACCTGATCGTAGTCATCCCAATGGCATCCAAGGCGCCGGCTGACTTGGCTGGTCGCTGAGCCCGTATGAGCATGGGGCCGGCATGATACGTGGAAGGGTCAAGATCGGATAAATACATCACGAGAATATGAGAAAGATCATCGTCACCTTCGGGCTGATTTCCGGCGCTATCTCGTCGCTGATGATGATAGGGCTGGTGACCTTCGGCGGCAGGATTGGCTTCGACCGCGGCGCGATCATCGGCAACACCTCCATCGTGCTCTCGTTCTTGATGGTGTTTGTCGGCATCCGAACCTACCGGGACAACATCGGCGACGGTCAGATTACCTTTTTAAAAGCTTTTGCCGTCGGCCTCTCCATTACGCTGATATCGTGCATCTTCTATGTCGTAACCTGGGAAGTGATCTACTACAACTTCCTGCCTGGTTTCTGGGACGCATATGGCGCTCATTTGGTTCAGAAGCTCACCGCCTCGGGGGCGAGCCCGGCAGCCGTCCAGGCAAAACTTGAGCAGGTCAGAAAATACAAAGAGCTGTACAAAAACCCGTTCTTCAATGCAGTGCTCACGTTCATTCATCCCTTCCCGATTGGGCTCGTCATCACGCTGTTCTCCGCGTTGGTGCTGAGGCGAAAGCCGCAACCGCAACCCGAGCAATCACCCTTGCCGGAATCCTGAAGCTGTTCCGGCGGCTTCACTTCAGGGTCGGGACCACTCCTCGATTGATACAAAATCGCCGATTCACTCACCAAGAGCAGATCGGTACCGATAAGTCGGCTTATGTGGATCGATCGCAGAAACTCCTGGATAACGGCCCAACAGTTCGAGCAAGGTGCTTCAGTCAACCTCCGAAAGCGCCCGTACTGAGGCATTGACTTTGGACGCCAACTTTACAAGCGACTGGAAAGGGCGGTGTCCCCGCTAGTTCCGCCAACGCCTGCCAGTGCCTCGGATGCGGTCGTCGTCTTCCCGTGCGAATTTCGGATGCATAAGCAATTGAGACCCCGATAGCTGCCGCGATTTGCGAGAGACTTGCTCCGCGCAGCCGAGGGTAAACCTGTCCCGCGTACACCTCGTCAGTGAGCCAGGCAGACCGTTGGATCGGAGACCGTGGTTTGTTCCACAAGTGCACTGGCCGATAAGACAACACCGCATTTCGATGTTTATACGAACAAACGCATGCTTTGTTTCTTTACGCGCGGGATGTCCATTTCGAGCGGGCTAACACCCGCTTATGTCATTGGTTCCGATAACTTACTTCCATTTCATCTTTTGGGGTCCCGACTTTCAGGTTCTCAAGCCGGATTTTCATGATTTGCGCACGCCCACAGACGTTCGAGAATTCACACAGCGAGAGCAACCATTTTTCCCGAATCATCCTTTTCCACGTATGCCCACGGGGCTCTCGGGTCGTGGGTAAAGATGGTGAGCCACTTTTCTGGGATTGCGCGGGCGTAGTACTGCTTCTTGCTCTCAATAGTCTGTAACGGGAAAAGATCGAAGGACATGCCCCAGGTGATGTCAATGTGTGAGGCAGTCGGTATCAGGTCTGAGATGTAGCAGGCGGTTGTGGGGTGGGTGGAATTGTTCTTTCGCCCCTCCGGGGCTGGTTCCGGCTCGGCGTGGATCCCACGGCTGGCGCCGTGGGCTGCATTCTTGCGCCGCTCCGCGGCTGTCAGTCCGCTGTTAACGATTACCGCTTGCATGTTTGCGGTGTGGCCGGGGAAGGTTTGCACCGAGATGCCGGGAACGATTTCTTCGCCGCCTTTGAGCAGCGTCATCTGGCCGCTCAAGACCAGCGGATCGTAGTTCTCGGCGATGTAGCTGATCGAGTCGCGCTCGCTCGGGTGGTGCGCGTATTCCCATTCGCCCGCAGGTGCGTAATATTTCGCGCGGGGAAAGGTGGGGACGATTTTTCCGGTCTTATCCCTCACGGTGTTCCATCCGCAGTGATCGAAGTGCAGGTGCGTATTGATGACGATGTCGATGTCTTCGGGCGCAACGCCGGCAGCCGCGAGATTCGCCAGCAACTGCGCGGGCTGGCCGTAGAACTTGATCATGCGATCGGAGAGCTTGTTGCCCATGCCGGTCTCGACCAGCACGGTGTGCTTGCCGGTGCGCGGATGTTCCGTACGAATGAGCAATGAATTGAGGCCGACGGTGACATGGTTCCGTTCGTCGGCGTTGACTTTCTTCGACCACATGGCTTTCGGAACGACGCCGAAAAGCGCTCCGCCATCGAGTGGGTAGGTTCCGTCGGAAAAAATGCTGAGCTCGAAATCGCCGAGCGTGAGGCGGTGCATGCAGCTAGTGTGCCACAAGCTGAAGCAACTTCTTCTCCGCGGATTTCGCGGATGCCAGCGGCAAGACAAGCGGCGGGGGGCGATCCGCGAGAAGCTCGAAAGGAAGTGGGTTTGACGACTAAATCTTTCTCCGCGGATCTCTACGGATCGCGGGGAGGAACCGATCTTGACCATCCCCGTGAATCCGACACAGTTCCAACCGCTCCGGAGGCGACTTTTCAGAGCTTGACGCCGAAGCCCACCGAAATTACCGGATAAAACTTGAAGGCCGACACGTCTTTGTTCAGCTTGTTCTGCTCGGCCAGAACATTGCCCTGGATTGTGGGATCAGTGGCGATGGCGGCGCAATTGGCGCCGGTGGAGTCGCAGGCGCTGCCGGTGAGATTGAGCGTGGCGCGCGGCGAACCGGTGTAGATGGCTCCGATCTCAACGGGAACGCTGAAGCGGCCGTGCCGGCGCGGCAACAGGTTGCCCCATCCCACGGTAAACATCGGACCTGCGGTTTGGAAATCTACTTTGCCTGTGCCACCGACGGGGTCGGCGGGATCGCTGGTGTAGCTGGTGCCGTTGAGCGTGAATGACTGGCTCGCGGCGACCGAGGCATTGGCGCCGATGCGGTTACCGTTATAAATGAGCGCGCCGGGGCTGATGTGAAAAGCCCCTCCAAAAGGAAACCAGTCGTAGTGGACTTCGGCGGAGCGGAAGCTGAGTTGAGCAGCATAGGTCACACCGTCTTTGTTGAAGCTACGACTGTAACTGAAGACGTTGAATCCCCCTCGGAGATTCGAGCGGCGGGTGAGAGGCGTGGCGACCTCGACTCCTGCGCCCAGCAACGAAATTTTTACTCCGACCGCTGCGGCGGAAAACGGGGCGGAGGATCCAGACTGCGCGGCTAGGTGGGTCGAAAAAATGATCGCAAAACACAAGGCGGCGACCGACGAAGTAAAGAACTTGGGCATGAGTGGAGACCTCGCTAGCTGAATTTCCTGGCACGCACGACTCCGCCCGCATCCCATGGTACTTGGGAATGCGGTTCGGGCGCCCGCTTTCAAATTGGACTTTAACGCAGAAAACCGAGCGGAGAGAAATACCCTTAGTCGGAGTCCTTTAGTTCGCGAATCCAGATGTTGCGATAGCGTATGCGGTCGCCGTGATCCTGCAGCGCCAGAGGCAACTTTTCTGGCGTCGGCTTATAAGGCGGGCGTACGCCGTTCGCGGTGGGGCCGGTAAGCGTGACGTTATCTTGCACCAGCACGCCGTTGTGCAGAACGGTGACGCGCGCGGGCCGCGTGAGCTTGCCGGCTTTGGTAAAGCGCGGGCCGTGAAAGACGATGTCGTAGGTTTGCCACTGCCCCGGCGGACGCGAGGCGTTCGCCAGCGGCGGATACTCGCCGTAAACGGCGGAAGCCTGACCGTCGGCATAAGTCTTGTTCTGGTAGGAATCGAGCACCTGAATTTCGTACAGGCCCTGCAAGTAGACTCCGCTGTTGCCTCGATCCTGGCCGTCGCCGGAAGGCGGAATCGGCTCCGAGAATTCAACATGCAGCTGGCAATCGCCGAATGCCTGGCGCGTGAAAATGTAGCCGGTTTCCGGGGCGATTTCCATGTAGCCGCTCTCGACCTTCCAGGGAGCGGGCTTGCCGTCTTTGTCAGCCCAGAGCGAGAGATCTTTTCCGGAAAAGAGAACGACCGCGTCGGACGGCGGCTGGCCGGGATTGTCTTGGGTGCTGGCGGTGCCGGGATCGATGACTGGCGGCACGGGCCGGTTGAGGTCATGGATCTTCCATTTAATGACGGGAACCTGGGCCAGTGTGAGTTGAGCGAGTGAAAGCAGAATCAGGATGGTCAGTGGAGAAAAAGTTCTTCGGATCATGAGGGGCCTCGCGCCCGAGATCATGATACAGAAATGTCCGCAGGGTGCAAGCGGTCTGCACGAGGCCAAGGAGGGGACTGTTGAGATTTCCAGGGCGGACGAAGGCGTCCGCCCCTCCACGAGTTGTGGCGATTAACGCTTCGCTTTCGCTGGCTGTTGCTCGCCGACACGTTTGCTGACTTCGAATCGCAGCTTGCCTGCCTTTTTGTCGGCGTCGACAACGATGTGGTCGCCGTGCAGAACTTCGCCGTCGAGAATTTTCATGGCAAGCGGGTCCTGCACCAGCTTCTGGATGGCGCGCTTCAGCGGGCGCGCGCCGAAGTTGGGGTCGTAACCCTCGGTGAAGAGGAGGTCTTTCGCGGCGTCGGTGAGCTCAAGCGAAATCTTGCGATCGGCCAGCAGGCGGCGAACGTCTTCGAGGCGCAGCTCGATGATCTTGACCAGTTGCTCTTTGCCCAGCGGGCGGAAGACGATGATGTCGTCGACGCGGTTCAGGAATTCGGGACGGAAGTGCGAGTGCAACTGATTCATCACCTGCTGCGAGGCTTCGTCGAACCATGCCTCTGATGCGTCTTCTGGCGTCCCGGACGCACCTCGATGATCCGTTAAGAACGAAGAGCCGATATTCGACGTCATGATGATGATCGTGTTCTTGAAGTCGACGACCCGGCCTTTGCCGTCGGTGAGGCGGCCGTCGTCCATCATCTGCAGGAGAACGTTGAAGACGTCGGGGTGCGCCTTTTCGATTTCATCAAAGAGCACGACCGCGTACGGACGCCGGCGCACCTGCTCGGTGAGCTGGCCGCCTTCTTCATAGCCAACGTATCCCGGAGGCGCGCCGATCAGGCGGGCGACGGAATGCTTCTCCATGTACTCGGACATGTCGATGCGCAGCATGGCGTGCTCGTCATCGAAAAGGAATTCGGCTAGAGCGCGGGCGAGCTCGGTTTTGCCGACTCCGGTAGGCCCGAGAAAAATGAACGAGCCGATGGGGCGTTTGGGATCGCTGAGTCCGGCACGGGAGCGGCGAATGGCGTTCGAGACGCGTTCGAGAGCAGCGTCTTGTCCGATGACGCGCTGGCGCAGGCGTTCTTCCATCGTGACCAGTTTCTTGACTTCGCCTTCCAGCATTTTCGAGACGGGGATTCCAGTCCATTTCGAGACGATGCCAGCCACGTCCTCTTCGTCGACTTCTTCCTTGAGCATGCGCTTGCCGGCCTGGCTCTCCATCTGTTTGCTTAGCTTTGCGATTTCGTCTTCGGCCTGGCGAATCAGGCTGTAACGGATTTCAGCGACGCGCTGCAGATTGCCCTTGCGCTCTTCGGCTTGCTCCTCGACTTTGAGTTTCTCGATCTGCTCTTTGAGCGCGCGAACGCGGGCGATGAGATCCTTTTCTTTTTTCCAGTTGGCCTTGAGCGTGTTGGATTTCTCGCGAATCTCGGCCAGCTCTTTCTCGATGACGCCTAAACGCTCGCGGGAGTTCGCGTCGTCTTCTTTCTTCAGCGCTTGCTTTTCGATTTCCAGCTGCGTGGCGCGGCGTTCGAGCTGATCGATGTCGGTGGGCAGCGAATCGATCTGGATGCGCAGCGAGGACGCGGCTTCATCAATGAGGTCGATTGCCTTGTCAGGCAAAAAGCGGTCAGAGATATAGCGATGCGACAGCGTGGCAGCAGCAACGATGGCGGAATCTTTGATGCGGACGCCGTGATGCACTTCGTATTTCTCTTTCAGGCCACGCAGGATCGCGATGGTGTCTTCGACGTTAGGCTCGCCCACGAAAACGATCTGGAAGCGGCGTTCGAGGGCGGCATCTTTTTCGATGTACTTGCGATATTCGTTCAGCGTGGTGGCGCCGATGGCGCGCAGCTCTCCACGAGCGAGCGCGGGCTTCAGCATGTTGGAAGCGTCGATGGCGCCTTCGGCTGCACCTGCACCCACCAGCGTGTGCAGTTCGTCGATGAAGAGGATGATCTGCCCCTGCGAGTCCTCGATTTCTTTCAGGACGGCTTTGAGGCGGTCTTCAAATTCGCCGCGATATTTCGCGCCGGCCAGCATCGCTCCGAGATCGAGGGAGATGACGCGCTTGTTCTTCAGAACTTCCGGCACATCGCCGGAGATGATTCGTTGCGCTAATCCTTCCACGATGGCGGTCTTGCCGACGCCTGGTTCGCCGATCAACACAGGATTATTTTTCGTGCGGCGGGAAAGAACCTGTACGACACGGCGGATTTCTTCGTCGCGCCCGATGACGGGATCGAGTTTGCCGCGGCGGGCCTGTTCGGTGAGGTCGCGGGCGTATTTTTCCAGGGCCTGGAATTTCGCTTCAGGATTCTGGTCGGTAACTTTTTGCGATCCGCGCACGACGGTGAGCGCTTTCAGAATGGCGTCGTAAGTCGCGCCATGGCGGGCGAGAATCTGCTGAGCCGCGTCTTGTTTGAGGTGCGTGATCGCAAGCAGCAAATGCTCTGTGGACACGTATTCGTCTTTGAAATTGGAGGCTTCTTTGAAAGCCTGATCGAGCAGCTTGTTGGCCTGGTTCGAGATCGTGGCCTGAGCGGCTTCGCCGGAAACTTTGGGAAGCTTTTCGAGCTCCTTGTAAACCTCGTTGAGAACCGCTTGCGGGCCGATGCCGATTTTTTCGAGTACAGGCGGAACAATGCCTTCTTTGTCCTCGAGCAGCGCCGCCAGCAGATGTACAGGCAGCAGCTCGGGATTGCCATGCTCGGAGGCGAGCTGGTTCGCCCGCTGGACAGCTTCCTGCGCTTTGACGGTAAATTTGTCCCAACGGATGGGCATGAGAACCTCGATTGGTAATTGGGTAACTTAGTAATTGAGTAATTTGAGGACTCCGAGGGCGAATCGGTTTCAAATTACAGAATTGCCAAATTTCACGATTACAAAATAATCGGGAGGCCGGCAGTTTTGCCGCCTCCCGCTGATTGTAAGGCTGCCGCGCAAAGATTACCGACTTCGCGCGGGGCGGACGAATGCGTCCGCCACTCCACGAGCTTTGTTATGCGGCTTTGCCGGGGGCCTTGGCTTCTGTGGCCTTTGCTTCCAACGTCTTTTCCGATCCCACGTTGACCTTGATCTGCTTCGGCTTGGCTTCGGCTTTCTTGGGCAACGTGATCTTCAGCACGCCCTTGTCGTAGTTGGCCGAAACTTTCTCGCTGTCGACCGTCGTGGGCAGGGTGAAGGTGCGAGTGAAGCTGCCGTATTGGCGCTCCACGCGGCGGTAGTTCTCTTCTTTTTCTTCTTTGTCGATTTTTCGCTCGCCGTGCACGGTGAGGGTGTTGTTTTCGACACGAACGTCGATATCTTTCTCGTCGATTCCGGGCACTTCGATCTTCAATGTGACCTGGTGCTCGTCTTCATAGACGTCGACGGCTGGGGCGAAGCTTGAGGTGGTCAGTTCGTCGCGGTCAGCGCCGGCGTAGGACTCGCGGAATGCGCGGTTAATGCGGTCCTGCAGGGTGGCAAACTCACGGAACGGTTCCCATCGGGTAAGTACAGTCATTGGTAAATCCTCCTTCAGAATGTGGCTTAGTTTTTGGATTTCGAGACCTGCCCCGGGGAATTGGCTCGGGGCTGCGGTCACTCTATTAGACGCCTAGTTAGCGTAAAAGAAGCATAAAACATTAGTGCGTTATTATCAAATTATATGATGCTATTTGTTTTCTTTAGCTTACGTGCGCAATTACACATTTCAGATAGGCAGTTTCGGGGATATTCAATAGAACCGGGTGGTCTTTTGCCTGTCCGCGGACTTCGATCAGTCGCACGGTGCGATGCGCATCGAGCGCTGCAGAGGCCAGCATTTCGAGGAAGTCGGCTTGGCGCACGTGGTAGGAGCAGGAGCAAGTAACCAGAATTCCGCCGGGGCGAAGCATCTTGAGGGCGCGAAGGTTGAGTTCCTTATACCCGCGCATGGCGGCGTCGAGGTCGCGCCGGGTTTTGGCGAAGGCCGGCGGGTCGAGGACGATGGTGTCGTAGCGGCGGTTGGAGGACGCGTAGTCCTTGAGCAGGTCGAAGGCGTTGGCTTCAATCCAGTCGATTTCTTTTTCGCTGAACAGGCTCTTGTTCAAGGCGGCATTTTGTTCGGCGACTTCAAGCGCCGGGCGCGAGCTGTCAACTCCAGTGACTTGGGCGCAATGCGGCGCGAAATGAAGGGCGAAACCTCCCTGGTAGCAGAAGATGTCGAGAGCTTTTCCGTGGGCATACTTCGCGGCGGCGGCGTAGTTCTCGCGCTGGTCGAGGAAGGCTCCGGTCTTCTGGCCTTCGAGGGCATCGAAGCGGAATTGGACTCCGTTCATGGTGAAAATCGTGGATGGGTTCGTCCCCTGCAGCAGGGCGGAAGGGCGAGATGGCAAAGTTTCGAGTTCCCGTACGCGGGGATCGACACGCTCGGCCACGGACGCGGGTTTCAGTTGCTCCGTTAACTCAGAGATGACAGTTTCGCGCACAAGGTTGGCGTCCATCGCCTGAGTGAGAATTTGCAGCGAGAGAATGTCGTTATAGCGGTCGACGATCAGGCCGGGAAGGAAGTCGGCCTCGCTGAAGATGACGCGGTACGCGTTGGTGTCGCGAACTACTCTGTCGCGGTAGGCGATGGCATCGGCGATGCGCTGCCGGAGCAGGGCGGCAAGATCGGTGACTGGCTCGTGCGCAATCATGCGGATGGCAATCTGCGACGAACTGGAGTAGAGAGCCGTGCCCAGCGGCTTGCTGTGATGATCGATTACAGCCACCATCGCTCCGGGACCAACCCCTTCGGCCGAGACGATGTCGGAGCGGTAAACCCAGACGTGTCCGGACTTGAGGCGGTCAGCCCCGCGGGGGGAGACTTTGACTTTGGGCAGGTCTGATTGTTTCAGAGTCGGGGGCATTGAGACATGGTAATGCTTGGCGTGCGGTGGACGAAGGCGTCCGCCGCGTCACGAGCTAGCTGGCGGCTTGCTCGGTAGGAGATGCGGTCTGCGTGGCTTCGGGCTTGACGGCGGGGCGGGCGCTCATTTCGTGGCGGGCGGCGTCGAGGTCGGCGGCCAGCGAATCGAGAACCACCATGGGGAGCTCGGTGCCCCAGGCCTCGAGTTCGGCTTCGGTCCAGCCGCCATTGAGGCGGATTGCGCCGGTGATGTCTTCGGGAAAAGCCTGCCGGTATCCGCCTTCGCGGATGAGGATGTCGCCCATCATGCGTCCGGTGTGTATCTCGTAAACGCGGCGGCTGGCCTGGCTTCCGGCGTTGGTCAGCCCGATATAGACTTCGCCGGCTTCGCCAAATTCGGGGCGGTAATACCAGGCTTGCGGAGCGTCAATTTTCGGATGATGGCGCTTGGCGCGCGTGCTCGATGGTTTCTGATCGGCCAGCTCGTCGGCAGGATTGAAATAAAGAATGCGCTGGCAGGAATCGCAGACGATGGTCTGCTGGCCGGACCGAACTTCGTTGTAGGTCTGCGGGCGCAGCATAACCCGGCACGCCATACACTGATGATCGCGCACCTCAGAAATCCCGCTGCCGCGGAATTTCGACACCCGCTCATAATGGGCTAACAAGTCTTCGTTGATGCCGGTACGAATCTGATCGCGTTTTCCGCGCCACTCGGCAAGAAGCTTTTCATCTTCCGCGGTGCGACGGCGGGCCTCCTCTTTTTCCTTCTCGATTGCAGCGCTTTCAGCCTTCAGCTCAGCCTGCGCGGCTTTGACTTCCTTGTCGCGCGTGTCGGCGTTGACCATCAGCTCCAAAATCTTGTCTTCGTTGCCGGCAATTTCTTTTTCCGCGAACTGGATTTCGTGCAGCAGCGCCTTGTATTGATCGTTGGTCTTCACGTCGAGCGACTGGTCACGATACTTGGAAATTTTGCCGCGCAAGTCGGAGATGGCGGTTTCGTACTTGCGGCGAGCAGCCTCATCGGCTTTGACGGCGGATTGCGCTTTTTCGAGTTGAGCTTTGTGACCGGCGAGTTGCTGTTCGATGACGGCGATGCGCTTGGGAAACTCCGCGATCTCGTTCTGCAGACGGCGGATTTCTTTGTCCGTGTCTTGCAGCCGCAGCAGGTTTTCGATGTCAGGAAGCATTCGGCATTGGGGCTGCCTTGATTTTAGCACGCGCCGGGGTGCGACCTGCGCGCCGAGACCGGGGATTGGCGCGCCAATGCCTGCGGGGACGGCTTTGCCGGTGTACACTCGTTTCTTCGCGCGCTGTGGGCTCCGCTACTACTGCTTCCTGTGAGGATTGCTTCGTGAAACGGAATATTTCCTTTGTCTCTCGTATTGTCATGCCTGTCGTTCTCGTTGGCCTTGTTCCTTGCATCGCGGCGGGGGGGCAAACCGCGCCCACCAAGCCGCTGACGATTGACGCAATTTATCAGCCCGGCGGATTGACCGGACGCGGCCCGGAGACGATCGAGTGGAGCCCCGACGGCACCAAGCTCTCGTTCGTGCAACGGGACGACGGCGGCGAGAAAGGGGAATTGTGGTATGTGGACGTGGCGACCGGCGAGAAGAAAGTGCTGGTCAGCGCCTCGAAGCTGGCATCACTCGATCCGGGTGTGAACAAGGTGACCAACGAGCGAGAAAAAGAACGGCTCGCGCGCTATCACGTGGCGGCATATTTGTGGGCTCCCGATTCGAAACACATGATTTTCGATTCGCACGGTCAGCTCTGGCTCTATGACCTGCGAACTGAGACTGCGGTGCAGTTCACGTCTGCGCCCGACCCGAGCGGCGATCCCAAGTTTTCTCCTGACGGCAACCACGTGGCCTACGTTCGCAAGCACAATCTTTTTGTGCGCCCAATCAGCGGCGTCGACGAGAAACAGCTCACCAGAGAAACCGGCGACAACCTGCTCAACGGCGATATCGACTGGGTGTATGCCGAGGAGCTTGGTGTCCGCAGCAACTATTTCTGGTCACCCGACAGCAAGCAGATTGTCTTTCTGCACATGGATGAGACGCAGGTGCCTGCATATCCCATCGCAAACCTGATGCCGACGCATCCGACCGTGGACTACGAGAAGTATCCCGAGGTCGGGGACCCGAATCCGGTGGTGAAGCTGGGCGTAGTGAGTGCCGACAGGAGCAAAGTTCGGTGGATTTCTCTGACAAACGACCCCGATACCTACATTCCGCGCTTCGGCTGGGTCAGCGACGGAGTGATCTGGGCCGAAGTCTTGAATCGTACCCAGGACAAAATGGACTTGTACTTCGTAGACGCGAAAACGGGCAAGTCGCGGATCGTGCTGACCGAGACCACCCCCGGGGCCTGGATCGATTTCGAGCAAGTGGAGGTTCGCTTCCTGACATCGAGCGCGAGGTTTTTGTGGCCGAGCTGGCGCGACGGCAACATGCACATCTATCTCTACAGTTTTGACAAGCTGAACCCGCTCGGGGCAGATGCCAAGCTCGAACTGCAACTGGAGAAGGGCGACTACGAGGTGACGGGAATCGCGGGCGTGGACGAAGCGGCCGGCACGGTGTTTTTCGAAGCGAATAAAGACGACCCGCGGCAGTCCCAGATTTTTTCCGTCCAACTCGACGGTTCAGGATTCAAGGCGCTCTCCTCCGAAGAGGGACTACACTCGGCGGATTTCAGCGAAGACGGAAAGCACTACCTCCACCGATTCTCGGGCCCGAGTGCGGCGCCGAGCATTTCACTTTGCGCGGTGGGCGGGGCGTGCAGCCCGGTGTGGCAGGCGCACGACGAGATCGCCGAATACGGCTTGCGCGCGCCGAAATATTTGGAATTCAAGGCCGATGACGGAACTACTCTTTACGGGCGCCTGCTGCTTCCACCGGACGGGACGGTGAGCGGCAAGATTCCGTTGATCGTGAATATCTATGGCGGCCCCGCGGCGCAGATGGTGAGGAAAGGAGAGCCGAATGCGTTCGATGAAATCCTGGCGCGGAAAGGATTCGCTGTTTTTGCGGTCGACAATCGTGGCACGCCGGGACGCGATCGGAAATTCCAGACGGCGATCCGGCATGAGTTCGGCGCGATCGAGTTGAAAGACCAGCTCACAGCCCTCGACCAGTTGCTGGCCGAATATCCGCAGCTTGACGCGCAGCGCATCGCGATCTGGGGATGGTCAAACGGGGGATCAATGACGGTCTATGCCATGACGCATTCGGATCGCTTTCGCGCGGGCGTGGCCGTCGCTCCGGTGACGAGTCAGGAAAATTATGATTCGATTTACACCGAGCGCTACATGGGGCTGCTCAAAGATGACAAGGAAGGGTACGAACAGTCGGATGTCACTCGCTATGCCGACCAGCTGCACGGGGCGCTGCTGCTGGTGCACGGCACGGGCGATGACAATGTTCACTTCCAGAACAGCATCCAGATGATCGATGCCCTGATCAACGCGGGCAAGCAGTTCCAACTCATGATCTATCCCAACAAGACGCACAGCATCTCCGGAAAAGACGCGCGGGTGCATCTGTTCACGATGATCGAGGAGCACTTCGAGCGGGAGCTAAAATAGATATTCGCAGATGCTTGTGCGGGGGGCCGGGCTAGTGTGGGGACGGGGCAAGTGTGGGGACGGGGCAAGTGTGGGGACGGGGCAAGTGTGGGGACGGGGCAAGTGTGGGGACGGGCGCCCCGCCCGTCCAGGCCGAGCGCCAGCTCGGCTTGGTTTTTGTCCAGGAAACTTACTGCTATGATCGGCAGCGTCGCCCTTACTTACGCCTGCCTGACCCTCTGCGCGGACCTTCTTTGGAGGAGCTCTCTTTGGACGAGCCCTCTTTCGAGGAACTCTCCTTGGTTGAGCCTTCTTTCGTTGAGCTTTCCTTGGACGAACTCTCGCTCGAAGAAGTATCCGACTTGGACTTTTCGTCTTTCTTGTCTTTCGTGCCGGAATCCCCGCTGCTTCCCTGCGACGACGACTTCTTCGCGTAGTCGGTGACGTACCATCCCGAACCCTTGAATTGCACGGCTGGCGCCGAGATCATCTGCTCGACAGCGCCGCCGCACTCGGGGCACTTCTTGACCATCTTGTCAGAGAACTTCTGGATTTTCTCGAAGCGGTGGCCGCACTTCTTACATTCGTATTCGTAAAGAGGCATGAGTGTGAGACGGTTGTGAGGAACAACTCGACTTCACTTTGATTTTAGCAGACGCTTTGGCGCGGTGTTGCGCCAGGCGGCTTCGATGGCCTTTGCGAGCGCGTCTTTCTTGGCGGCCTTGAGAAGGACGCTGGTGGCGCCCCGGCGTCCCCAGACGCCTTTTAGGGGCACGAACGCATCCGGATGATCCTTCGAAAAGTAATGCTGCTCTTCGGGCGAGAGCTTGACCATGCCGCGCGTCTTGTCGGGATAGCCGAGGGTGGCGAAGATTTTTCCGGCGACGCGAAAGTCGGGGTGGTTCATGTGCGAATGCTCGGCGGTCTCGGGGAGGGCCAACGCGATTCGACGAAAATCTTTGGCGGTCATTGTTAGCCTCAGGGCTGTGTTCAGGAGTGCATCTAACAGGATAAACGTTCTGCCAGCGAAGAGGTTACGGCTCTGGAAGTCAGGTAGGTCACAAACTGACCCACTACCGAGGGTCAAAATCCCCACCCTGTCGCAAAAGACGCGACAAGGGCGGGGCACCCCGAGACGATCGAGTGTTAGACTCCGGCCATGAGCGATGCCGCCACAGGCCCGGCGCTTTATCTGGTCGCGACGCCCATCGGGAATCTGGAGGACATCACGCTGCGGGCGCTGCGTGTGCTGAAAGAAGTGGACGTGATCGCGTGCGAAGACACGCGGCAGACGCAGAAGCTGCTCAATCATTATGCGATCGCGACGCGCACGACCAGCTATCACGAGCACAACGAAATGACGAAGTCGGCGGAACTGGTGAAAGAGATGCAGGAGGGCGCGAGCGTGGCGCTGGTGACCGACGCGGGCATGCCCGGGATTTCCGATCCGGGCTACCGGCTGATCACGCTGGCCATCCGGCATCATCTGCCGGTGGTGCCGATTCCGGGGGCGTCGGCGTTTCTGGCGGCGCTGGTGGCGAGCGGCCTGCCCACGGATTCATTTCGCTTCAGCGGATTTCTTCCCGCCAAACGCGGCGAGCGGCGGGCGGCGCTGGAGGCGATCAAGAATTCTCCGCGCACGCAGGTGTTTTATGAAGCTCCGCATCGCGTGGTCGAGACGCTGGAAGATGTCTGCGAAGTGTTAGGGCCGGGGCGGAATGTCGTCGTCGCGCGGGAAATAACTAAGCTGCATGAAGAGTTTTTGCGCGGCCGCGCGGGCGAAGTGCTGCAAACTTTGAAGTCGCGCGAGACGGTAAAAGGCGAGATCACGCTGCTGATCGGCAAAGCGGAAGAAGAAGATGCTCATGGAGCGGCGGACGCATTCGTCCGCCGCAGCATTCGAGAACGAGTGGAAGAGATCATGACGACAGAAAAAGTCGACGAAAAGGCCGCGCTGAAAAAAGTGGCGAAGGAACGGGGGGTGTCGAAGAGCGAGGCGTACCGGGAGTGGCAGAGGGGGAAGTAGTATTTTTACCTGTTCATAATTCTCTTTGAGGAAGGCTGGATGCGGCACTATAATCAAAGTTGATTAACGTTAATCAATCGGGGAAATCGTGAAGAGCATCCTGCACCGTATTCCGCTGACCAAGGCGCGCATCAACCTGGGACAAGTGGTCCGGAGAGTTCACCTGAATCGGGAGTACTTCATCCTGGAGAAAGACGGCATTCCGGTAGCCGGGATCATGCACGTGGATGACATGGAGGACTATCTCGAAACGCAGGATGAATCGCTGAAGGAACAAATCAAAACGGGCTATCAGGACTACCTCGGCGGCAGATCTCGCGACGTGGGCGATTTCCTGAAGGAGTTAAAGCGTCCTGCAAAGAAGGCGAAGAAACAAGCCGCGCGCTAGCACGGCACGGACTCCATCTCTCATAGTCAAGACCGGGAGTTGTCTGCCATGGCCGCCGATGTGAATCCCTTCAGAGTCTTGAGCACGCCTCTTTTCGAGCGGGATTTTCGCAAGGCGTCACATGGCCGTCCCTCGCTGGTCGAAGCGGTAACGGAACTGCAGGCGATTCTCCGTGAAGATCCACACAATCGGACCGGACGACACAGGATCAAGAAGCTTGCGGGATGCAAGGCGGGCGAAGGGCAGTGGAGAATCCGCTGGAAGGAATATCGGCTGCGGTATGACATCGTCGGCAACGATGTGGTCTTGTACTCGTTCCGGCACCGGAAGGATGCGTACTAGGCGCGTCATGGCCAAAGAAAAGTGGGCGAGAAGGCCGCGCTGAAGAAAGTTCGAGGCGTACCGGGAGTGGCAGCGGGGGAAGTAAGCATCCGAGACGGCTAATTCCCGTTCACTCGTCGGCACCTAAGTTTTCCGGAAACGCTCGCTGCTCGACCCGAAACCGATGCTGCTCGAGGCGCTGGGCCAGCCCATCCTGGTGTCTTTTTCCGCAAATGACCAACACGCTTGTTGCTGATCGCAATGGTTCCGCGAGTATCGCGAACATCTCCTCATCGCGCTTCGCGACGTCTGCCTCGCTGGTGTCTTTCGGGAGGGGGTTCGCGCCGGGGGGGCGGATGTCGGTATAGCCGTCGGGAAGCATCTTGGCGGCGATGAGCCACGCTATCGTCTCCTGAGGCTCGTCTACCGCCTTAGTTTCGGCGAACAGCACGTCGAACTCCGCTGTCTTCGCTTCATCGGCCTTCAGGTGGGTGTGCACCTGCTCCTTGCTGCCCCGCCTCTTCGGCAAGCAGGTCGATGCTTTTCTCTTGAATGGCGGCGCAAATAAGGTTATGAAGCTCGGTGCGGATTTTCTCCCTCTCCACGTCTCTGTTCTGATGCCGTTGGTATGCGTGCGAGGTACCAATCACGAGGGCGAACTTGGCAACTTCTTCAGCGCTCACCAAGAAGACGCCTCATCTCGTAGAAATCGCCACCCGGACTGCACTTCTCGAAGTACGTGCGGAGAAATGGGGCCACCTGGAGCAAAGGGATTGCCGTCGCAGCCGCCGGCTTTTCGATAAACGGATATAAAACGTCGAGGAACTCCTGTTTATAGTAAGGTTTTACACCTCCGGCATTAGCTTCCTCTTCTGCTATTTTCAACATGTCTCTAATCTCATCTGCGGTCATCATGAAATCGCAGTTCCTTAGGGCATCGTTCCATTCCAGCCCACCGACAGCTTTCGTTTGGGCGGCTTTAGTTAGAAATCGCTTCGACCAGGCAGTCACCTCTGAAAGTGAGGTGGCATCGACTCCCTCCGCCCGGAGTGATGCAACCGCTTCTCTGTTGGCGATCTGCTCCGCCTCGGTCTCTGGCATTGCCGGGTTACCCTCATGTATCTGCTTCCCTCGCGTTGCTGCCGTCTGGCCCAACAGCGTCCGGCAGCGTATCTCGTCCAGCCTTTTGGTTAGCCGGTGAAACATGCGGCGACCTCACTTACTTACCCGCTAGCTCTTTCTTCACAATCTCGCTAACCATCTTCCCATCCACCCTCATGCCGGCGGCGTTGAATCTGGCCATGGCATTCTTCATGACTGTGCCCATTTCTTTCATCGTGGGCGCGCCCATCTCGGCGATGGCAGCTTTGACTCCGGCGACGATTTCGGCTTCGCCCGCAGCCTTCGGCAGATAGCTTTCGATTACGACGATCTCGGCGGCTTCTTTGTCAGCCATCTCCTGGCGTCCGCCCTTCGAGAACTGCTCGACGGACTCTTTGCGCTGCTTGATCAGCGTGCTCAGCACGGCCTGCGATTCTTTGTCGTCGAGCGGAGCCATTTTCTCGACCTGGCGAAGCTGTAGCGCGCTTTTGACCATGCGCAGGCAAGAGAGGCGGGCTTCGTCTTTCGCTTTCATGGCGGTGACGATGTCTTTCTGGATTTGTTCGGTCAGGCTCATGGAGGGATTATAGACGTGGAGATCACACGATCCGCGCCCGAAGTCAAAATCCCCGCCCTCCCGCAAAGGACGCGGGAAGGACGGGGCACCCCGTTTTCGTTGGAAATTTTCGAATCAAGATTCGGTACTAAATCCGCATCCCGCGCATCTGATGCGGAGGAGGAACACCGTCATGAGCAAAGTTTCGATTTGGGCCCAGCTGGAAGCGAAACCTGGCAAAGAAAAAGAATTGGAAGAATTCCTGAAATCAGCGCAACCGCTGGCGGAAGCCGAACCGCTGACGGTGACGTGGTACGCGATCAAAATGGGTCCCGGAAAATACGGCATCTTCGATACGTTTGCCGACGAAAACGGGCGCAACGCGCATCTTAACGGCCCGATCGCGAAGGCATTGTTTGCCAAGGCGGACGAGTTGCTGGCCAAGCCGCCGCAGATTGCCAAGCCGGAAATCCTGGCGGCGAAAATAGCCTCGCGCTGAGGTCGGTTTCGCCACTTCCGATCTTACCCTGGCTTTCGCATTCGCCGGCGCTCCGGACTGCCACAATCCGCCCGCTTCCGATAAACTAGTAGAGAAGCGTTTATCCCCCGGTTTCTCTATCTTTGCTTCCCAAGGACTTCATCTGAATGCTGCATAAGAATCGTCTTTTTACTCCCGGACCGACCCCTCTGTTGCCCGCCGCGCAAACGGCGATGGCGTCGTTTACAGCGCATCACCGGACGGCCGATTTCCGCGCGCTGTTTCAGCGTGTGCTGGCCGACATGAAGGAATTTATTGGCACCAAAAACGACGTGCTGGTGCTTTCGTCTTCAGGCACGGGCGTGATGGAAGCCTCGGTTTCGAATCTGACTTCGCCGGGCGATAACGTGCTGGTTCTGACCGCCGGAAAATTCGGCGAGCGCTGGACAGGGCTGGCCAAGGCTTTCGGCTGCCACGTGGATGTGCTGGAAGTTCCCTACGGCCAGACGTTTTCTCTCGACGACGTTCGGGCGCGGATGAATAGCTCGGTCCGCGCGGTGTATGTGCAGGCTACGGAGAGTTCCACCGGCGCGCGGCACGACATCGAAGGAATCGCGAAGATTGTTCGTGAACATGGCGATGAGACGCTGCTGGTCGTAGACGCGATTACGGGCCTGGGCACGACGCATCTCGACGTCGACGGCTGGGGCGTCGACGTGATCATCGGCGGATCGCAGAAGGCGCTGATGATGCCTCCCGGCCTGGCGTATTGTGCGGTGAGCGAGCGAGCATGGAAGCACATGGATTCGACCACCTCTCCGCGCTATTACTTCGATCTGCGCAAAGAACGGAAATCAGCGGCTAAGGGCGAGACGGCGTACACTCCGGCCACTTCCTTGTTTGCGGCGCTGGGAGCGGCGCTCGAATTCATTCGCGGCATGGGCAAGGGCGACCTGGCCAAAGGACGCGAGGAGTTGGTGAATAATGCAGAGCTTTGCGCCGAGATGACGCGCGCCGGGGCGAGGGCTCTTGGACTGAAGCTCTATGCTTCATCACCGGCGGCAGCGCTTACCGCGATCAGTTCCCCAGACGGCATCGACTCGGGAAAGATCGTGAAAGAATTCCGCGAAGGGTTCGATGCCGTTGTGGCGAACGGGCAGGGCGAGATGAAAGGAAAACTGTTTCGCATCGCGCACATCGGCTACTACGATTATCTTGACACCATCGGCATCCTGGGCGCGCTCGAACACGTTCTGGCTCGCGTTACCGACAAGCGCGTCGAATACGGCGCGGCCGTGCGGGCGGCGCAGGAAGTCTATGCCGCCGCACAGGCCGGAAAGCGGCAACTGGTGGGTGCTTAAAGCCCAGCGCGTAAATCTTAAAATGTTCGGCCCGCCGGTGGCGCTTGCGCAGGCCGAAATCTCACCAAGGAAAATTCATTCGTGAAAATCATCGTAGCGGAAAAAATATCGGCGTCGGCCGTGGCGCAACTGCAGGAGCCGGGCTGGATCATTCTTACGGCGGATCAACTCGACGGCAAACTTGCAGAGCATCTGGAAACAGCCGACGCGCTCATCGTGCGTTCTGCGGTGCAGGCCGACGCGAAACTTCTGGAGCACGCGAAGAAACTGCGCGTGATCGGGCGCGCCGGCGTGGGCGTAGACAACATCGATCTGGATGCCGCGACCCACAAGGGCATTGCGGTAATGAATACGCCGGGCGCCAACGCGGTGGCCGTCGCCGAACAAACCCTGGGCATGATGCTGGCCATGGCACGTCACTTGTGCCGCGCCGACGCGCTCATGCACGCGGGCAAGTGGGAGAAGAAATCGCTGCAAGGGACGGAACTGCGCGGCAAGACGCTGGGCGTGATCGGGCTGGGGCGCGTGGGCATGGAAGTGGCGCGGCGAGCGCGGGCGTTTGGGATGGAGTTGGCGGCGCACGATCCGTTCGTGTCGGTCGGAGTAGCGAAGGAACAGGGAATCCGGCTGGCCGGGCTCGACGAACTATACGGTGTGTCGGACTACATCTCGCTGCACGTGGGACTAACCCCGCAGACCGCAGGCATGATCAACGCGGCGTCGATCGCGAAAATGAAAAAGGGCGTGCGGCTGGTGAACTGCGCGCGCGGCGAACTCGTCAATGAAAGCGAACTGGCGGCGGCGCTCAAGCAGGGTCACGTGGCGGCGGCAGCGCTCGATGTTTTTGTGGACGAACCGCTGAAGAACTCGCCGCTCACCGCGCTCGAGAACGTGATTCTGACTCCGCATGTCGGCGGATCGACGCACGAAGCGCAGGAAGCCGTGGGCGTGCAGATCGCGCGGCAGGTAAAGGAATATCTGAAACATGGCGTGATTCAAAACGCGGTGAATGTGCCCTCGGTCTCCGCCGAAGAATACGCGGAAATGCAGCCCTACATCGTTCTGGCGGAGCGCATGGGAGCGTTTCTGGCGCAGGTTTCGGAAGGGATGATTGAAGAGATTTCGATTCGCTACAGCGGGCACATCGCGGAGTGGAAGACCGAGCTGATCCGCAATGCGGCGATCAAGGGAATTTTGAACCAGGCGCTCGAGGAGAGAGCGAATCTGGTGAACGCCGCCGCGATTGCCGAGGAGCGCGGGTTGCGCGTGCACGAATCGCCCAAGGCGAAAGCATCAAGCGGTGGCGCTGGCAGTGTGCTCTCGATTGTTGTGAAGAGTTCGACGCAGGAGCATATGGTGAAAGGCGCGGTGCTGCACGGAAGCGCTCCGCGGCTGTTGCACGTGGATGGCATCGATGTGGAAGCGCCGCTGGAGCGAAACCTGATTTACCTGCGCAACCGCGATGTTCCCGGCGTCATCGGGAAAGTGGGCACGATTCTCGGCGAAGAGTCGATCAACATTGCGGACTTTTCGCTGGGGCGGCGCAACGCCGACAAGGACAGCGACCAGCCACGCGAGGCTATCGCGGTTGTGCACGTCGACGGACTGGTGTCAGAAGAAGTGCTGGCGAAGCTGAGGAAAATCCCCGCAGTGCAGCAGGCCAAGGCGGTAAGACTTTTCTGACCTCCTCGAAACGGCATCAGGCAGTTATTGCGCTGGCTGGCAGGCGATGCGCCGTGCCGTAACGCGCGCCATATGCGGTGGTCGCCAAAAATCGAAATGAGCATGCGCCCAACCCCGTAGTTCGTCCCGATGCTCCGTCAGGTTGATGCTTACTCCTGAAAAGCCGTCGCTCCATATAGCGGACGCCCTGTTGATCTCGGTTGGTATCCAGTAAGAAATAAACCAAGACCGGTCACCAGTACGGCTCTGCCGGATTATCAACTGGCCCTTCGCAAATCCTTCCGCCGCCCGTCGCGTAGTCAGCTCGAATTGGCTTGGGGGTGTCGCGAATTTCGCATCTTCACCCAGAGACCACGGCCACCAGCGTCCCATTCTCAACTCGTAGCATCCGGCAAAGTTTGCGGCTCGGGTTTTCGATTCCCGGGACTGGACTGACTGATCCTCTTGGGCCGAGCCCGTGTATTGAAGGGGGCCGGCAAGGCAGGCGATCACGACGATCCAACGAACCAACCTCGGAAGCATGACTATTGTTCGCCCTGGTCCCGTTGCAGCTTGCGGCTCTCGGCCAGCAATGCCATCGAGTGCATCAGGTTTTGCAGGGTCACGATGCCGATGAGGCGTTCGTCTTCGACGACGGGAATGAGGCCGGAATTGCGGGCGGTAAGTTTGCGGAAGGCCGAACTCAGCGATTCCTGGCGCACAGAAGCTTCGAAGATCTTGTTCATCACGGCCTGGACATAGCCATTGCCTTCGGCCCGCAGCGCGTCGAGAATGCGCTGTTTTGAAATCACTCCTACCATGTCGGAACCACGAACCACGGGAAAATCATCCTGCAGGGAATGAACCGCTTTTTCGAGAGCGTCTTCCAGGGTGTCGGCCGGGGAGAGCGTGGCGAAGTCGGTGAGCATGACCTCTTCGAGCCTCACATTTTCGAGCACCGACTGGAACACGAGCGCGCGCTCTTCCAACTGCGCGGCGCAGAAAACGATCACCCCGACCATGGTGAGCCAGTTATTGCTGAAGACGCCGGCGAAAATCAGTACCATGGCGATCGCGTTGCTGATGGAGACGGCGCGTCGGGTCGCGGCCGAAGCGTCGAGAGTGCGCGCGAAAACCGCCCGCAGAATGCGCCCGCCATCGAGAGGATAGGCGGGCATAAGATTCAGGATCGCAAGATAGAGATTGACCCAAACCACGCTGCGGGGCAGGTCTGAGGATTGCATAAATGGCCACTTCAACAGATCAGTGCCCCGCCCCGCACCGGCTATGACGAGAGCGCACAAGCCCGCTAGCACAAGATTGACCAGTGGTCCCGTAATGGCCAGTTGAATTTCCCGATCCCAGCGCTGCGCCGCCGTCGGCGCTTTTTCGCCGCGCGGTTCGTCAAAAATTGTGACTCCGGTGAGCGGCAGCAGAATGACCGCCTTTGGAATCAAACCGAAACGCCGGGCCACGAATATGTGCCCGAATTCATGAGCGCCCACGGCCGCGAGAATGATGCCGACCAAAGCGAGGTCGCGAGACCCGTTGGCGTTTCCCTGGTGCGCGGCATACTCCGTCCAAAAAACGAACAGGGGCAGAACCAGGAACGTGAGATGCAGGCGCACATCCACACCGAATAAGCGCCCAACCGGGATGGACCAGCTTCGCATAGATGGATTACTACTCTTATTCTACATGCGCGGATATATTGATTGCGGCGTTCGAAGGTGCAGGGACATGCGAGTGATCGCGGGAAAATACCGGAGCCGTCCATTGCGCTCGCTGCGCGGTCTCGACATTCGCCCCACTTCAGACCGCCTCCGCGAAACTCTGTTCAACGTTCTGACTGCGGGTAATCCTGCGGCGCTCGAAGGCAGCCTCTGGCTCGACTTGTTCGCAGGTACGGGAGCAGTGGGAATTGAAGCCCTCAGCCGCGGGGCGAAGCAGGTGTATTTTGTGGAGTCGTCCGCGGCAGCGTCGCATGTGATCCGGCAAAATCTGCAGAGCCTCGGCATCGTAGGCGGCTTCAAGCTGTTTCAGGAAGAATTGCCGCAGGCATTCTGGCGCATGGAGCGCGAGCACGTCGCGGCCGACGTCGTCTTTATCGATCCGCCCTACCGCATGCAGGAAGCCTACCGCGAGACTCTGCGCGCTCTGGCGGAGTCACCGGTCGTATGGGCCATGTCGATGGTGATCGCCGAGCATGAGAAAAAGTTTGACCCGGGAGAAGAATTCGGCCCACTGCGCAGATTTCGCAAACTGGTGCAAGGGACGGCGGCACTCAGTTTTTATCGTATGGGCAGCGCGACTGATTTGCGGGGTTGAGTGAATGGAATGCTGAACACGAACGACGCTACATGATCAGATCGTCGGAATGCCGGTCGTTAGTCTGCCGCGCGTCAGTCTTACGAACAATAGGATGCTGCATTTCCTCCAGATCGTTCTTGACCATATTCAGCCCGTGGACGCACTCCTCGAAATTGCGCGACAGCGTGGCAAACAGCGGCGCAACGCGAGCATATTCGAAATGCTCGAATTTTGAGACGATGTAGTAGCTCTCTTTGCCGGCTTTAATCCATTCCACAAAATTTTCCAGCCGGTGACGGCGCAGCCGGAAATGGTTGATGCTCTCGGGAAACATTCCAGCGAAAAATAGCGTGTAGTCGCCGATATGTTTGCGAACCTGGCGCTCGCGATCGAAAGAGGGCGCGGGACCGTACACGGGATCAGATTCCAGCAGCATTTCGCCAACGTCGGAGAGTGGACGTTCAAAACCGTCGCGAACTTTGTAGAGCTGGTCGGCTTCGCAGAACTCTGCAAGCAGGTGAGAAACGTAAGCCACAATTTGCGGATCGCGAATACCGATTTCTGTCGCGTAGTGTTGTCCCACTAAGTCTTGAAACAACTCCTGCAGCGGATGCGATTCCGGTATCATGCTTCCTCAACCCTCCAAATCCTGCGAGGTGCGCGGTATCTAAGCCGCTTGCGTGACAAAATACGTCAGTTTCATCGGGCAACGCAAGTGACTTTTGTTTATCGCGACGATTCGTTTTGCTAATCAATACTGACACCGTTTCAGCAAGAGAGTTGCACGCGCGATTTGCTGGCAGTCAACAGAAACGGCTGCCAATTTTGGACGATTCCACGATACTTGCGGCGGCACACTTGTAGAATTGTTGTGATCAGCAAGACGGGAGATCATATGGAGCGTCAGAACTTTTCCAGCGGAACACCTTGGGAGCCGGTCGTCGGTTACTCCCGTGCGGTGAAGGTGGGGCCCTACATCCACGTTGCGGGCACGACGGCTACGGGACCGGACGGAAAGATCGTGGGTGTAGGAGACGCCTACGCGCAAGCGGTGCAGACCCTGAAAAACATTGAAAGTGTGCTGAAGAGAGCCGGGGCCAGCCTGAAAGATGTTGTGCGGACACGCATGTACGTCATCAACATTGCGGAGTGGGAGAAGATTGGCCGGGCTCACGGCGAATTTTTTCGCGACATTCGGCCTGCGACCGCAATGGTCCAGGTGACTGCGCTGGTTTCCCCGGAAATGCTGGTGGAAATCGAAGCGGACGCAATCCTGGAGTAAATCGCGCCACACCGCCGGCTCCAATCGTCCCGGCTCAAACCGTGCCGGCTCAAAAAATGCGCGGTCTGACCGGCAAGGCTTTTGACATCTCTACGAAGTGGCAGGGCAGCTTCGGCTGCAGGCCGGGAGTGAGGGGCGCGGTTCCGGTTTCCACGTATCCGCGATTGCGGTAGAAAATTGGCAACTCCTCGCGCAGATTGATAATCCGCAGGTCCATGAACCGGCAACCCTCGTTGGCACAGTATTCTTCGGCTGCGTTCATCAGCGCCGAGCCCAGACCGGATTTCTGGCGCTTCGGATCGACCGACAAGAGACCCAGGTACGCGCGCTCCCCACGCAGTTCAACATAGACGCAACCCACGAGCACATCGCCTTCTTCCGCGAGCAGGAATTTCGGTAGTGGTGCAGTTTGGGTTTCTTTCCTTGAAGTGTCATCCTGAGCGGAGCCGTTTTTCAGGCGAAGCGAAGGATCTCAGTCTTATCCGGCCGGGAGCGTGAGCTAAACTGCACCACTACCGGAATTTCCCGGTTTGCAGCAGCGACTGCACCGACTCGAGGTTGATGCGATCCCGGTCGATCAGGAAGGCCTCAGCCGCCCTGAAGGCGGCGTTAATCACAGAAGTGACGGCCTCCGCGTCCCGAATTTGTGCAACGCGCCACCGTTTTGGGTCCATGAAAAAGTAATTTATCGCAAATTCCCTTGACAAGCGCTTGGCCGCGATCATAATGCGTCAATCCAGCTTCGTCGGACCGAAGACCGGCCGGAAGGCCGAGGAGGTGATTATGAGCGTACTCGAACTTTGTGATCGGGAGATTGCAGCGGTGGGTCTGGAGGCGACGGTGGCTGACGCCATCCACAAAATGCTCGACCACCACGTGGGTGCGGTGGCCGTGGTTGACAGCGAGTTCCGTGTGGCGGGAATTTTTACCGAGCGCGATGTGCTGCGGAAGATGGCGCTCAGCCATGTGGACCCGAAAGCCACTCCGGTGCGCGATTTGATGACCACGCCGGTCGAGATGGCCACACGCCGCACTGGCGCGGGTGAGGCCCTCACCACTATGCTGGAGCGGCACTTCCGGCATCTGCCGGTAGCCGACGACAGCGGCAAGCTTTTAGGGCTGCTTTCTATCCGCAACCTGCTGGAGTGGCGCGTGGATGACCTCAGCCGCGAACTGGAATCGCTCGAGCAGTATGTCTCCAATGACGGGCCGGGAGGCTAGAGACACGCGCCAGCGGATCTCTACAACCCGGATCTCTACAACCCGGATCTCTACAACCCAGATCTCTACAACCCAGGCCCCCAGCACATTCTGAATCGCCGGCCTGACCACGCACAGCCTGCGCTCAGCGGATGTGCCTAGCGCATCCGCCGATCCGGGTCACCCCTCGATCTTTTAACAATTTCAGGACCGTATGTTTTGCAATTCCTGTCATCCGACAAGTTGCATTAATGGAATTGCCCTCCACTAGAGATGAGACCGCTTGTACCTGACGAGAAGTGGCTAAACGATTCATGAGCAGATCACCATCCAAAAGATAGTACAATACTAACTGCTGTATGTCAATTATTATTGTACAATAGGCAATAACTAATGTACTATCTTTCATGATCTACAAAGCTGAAAAGTTGACTCAGGTTGAAAAGGATGTAATCGCCAGAATTGAAGAAGCGAAGAAAACCCTGAAGTACAACTTGGCGACTCCGAGACGATGGAGAGGTTTGCTTCGGCGTAATACGCTCGCTCGGGCTGTGCGAGGATCAAACAGCATTGAGGGCTACAATGTCACGGCGGAAGATGCAATCGCAGCCGTAGAAGGAGAGGAGCCGCTGGACGCTGATCGTGAAGCGTGGCTGGCTGTCACCGGATACCGCACGGCGATGACATTTGTGCTTCAACTAACCAAAGACCCGAATTTTATTTACAGCGAAGGTTTTATTCGGAGCCTGCACTTCATGATGGTGCAGCACGAGCTGACCAAGAATCCAGGGAACTGGAGACCGGGGACAGTCTATGTCCGCGATGAAGCGAGACAGGAAGTAGTGTATGAAGGCCCTGATGTCGAGATGGTTCCCGGTCTAATCGCGGAGCTAATCGAATACCTCAATGACGATGAAGATTGTCCGCATGCTCTCGTCAAGGGAGCAATGGCCCATCTGAACTTGGTTATGATCCATCCCTTTTCAGACGGAAACGGGAGAATGGCGCGATGTTTGCAGACTTTGGTTCTGGGTCGTGAAGGAATTCTTGAACCAGAGTTTTCCTCAATTGAGGAGTACTTGGGACGCAACACGCAAGACTATTACAACGTTCTGGCTCGGACGGGCGAGGGATCGTGGCATCCACGGAATAGCACACGCCACTGGATTCAGTTCAACCTGACCGCTCACTTTCGACAAGCGACAACTCTGCTTATGAGAACGCGGGTAATGGATCAGTTGTGGCAAGAAATCGAACTGATAATCTCTCGGCACGGTCTGCCAGAGCGATTGATTTATGCGGTAGCGGACGGCGCGCTTGGCTATAGTGTCAGGAATTCCAGTTATCGCAATCTGGCTGAATTAAACGACGTAATGGCAAGCCGTGATCTAAAAGCGGCTGTGCAGGCTGGCCTCCTTATACCCACCGGGGAGCGGAGGGGAAGAACCTACACTGGATCGCCAGAATTAAGGGCTTTGGTAGATAAAATGAGGCTAGAGCACATCAAGTCTGTGCCTGACCCGTTCGTGCCGACGACGGCTCAGTTGCCATTCCCGGCCAGCTCCCGGTAGCTTCCGCGTGCTTGACGAATGGCGTGAATCAGTTAGTCTTGGCAGTCTCGCGTCTCAATCAAAATAATCTGGGGGAGGAAGTCATGATGAGAAAGATTCATAGTGTGCTTCTTGTGGCTGGGCTGCTCTGCGCTTCGATTTACACCATGGCACAGAGTGCAAAAGAAGTCGTGGTCCACGCCGGCCACGTGCTCGACGTGAAAAGCGGAAGGCTGCTCGCCGACCAGACCCTGGTGATCGAGGACGGAAAGATCGTCAGCATGGGTGCGAGCGGCGAGACGAAAGCTCCCGCCGACGCCATGCGCATTGAATTGCCGAATGCCACCGTACTGCCCGGCCTGATCGACGCCCACACTCACCTGACCATGGATCCCTCATTTGGCTACCAGGAACTGGGGATTTCCGTACCCCGCGAGACGCTCACCGGCGCCAAGAATGCGCGCATAACTCTGCAGGCGGGGTTCACCACCGTCCGCAACGTCGGCGCGTCCGCATACACCGATGTGGCCTTGCGCGACGCCATTAACGCCGGCGACGTCCCGGGGCCGCGGATGCTGGTGAGCGGGCCACCGCTCGGCATCACCGGCGGCCACTGCGATAACAATCTGCTGCCCTACGAATATCATGCCACTGCCGATGGCGTGGCCGACGGTATCGCGGAGGTGCAGCACAAGGTACGCGAGAATATCAAATACGGTTCCGATCTGATCAAGATTTGCGCCACCGGCGGAGTGCTGTCGAAAGGCGACGATCCGCAGGCGTCGCAATACACGTTGGAAGAATTGAAAGCCATCGTGGCCGATGCCCACCGGCTGGGACGAAAAGTTGCCGCCCACGCGCACGGAGCGCAGGGCATTCTCTGGGCAGCGGAGGCGGGAGTGGATTCGATCGAGCACGGGTCCTACATCGACGATGCTGGAATCGCCGAGATGAAAAAGGACGGCACCTATCTTGTACCCACGCTTTACCTGGGAGATTGGTTTCTGGAAAATGCGGAGAAAAACCACGTGCCCGAGTTTTACCTGGCGAAAGCCAAGGCCGTGATGCCGATCGCGCGCAAGAACATTGCCCACGCCTTCACCAGCGGAGTGAAAGTTGCTTTCGGAACGGATGCGGCAGTCTATCCGCATGGTCTAAATGCGCACGAGTTCGCGGTGATGGTAAAGCTCGGTCTGACGCCGCTGCAGGCGATTCAGGCGGCGACCCTGAATGCCGCCGATCTTCTCGGATGGTCAGGGAAAGTCGGAACACTGGAGCCAGGCGCGTGGGCAGACATGATTGCCGTGGATGGTGACCCGGTCAAAGATGTCACTACACTCGAGCACGTAAAGTTCGTGATGAAGGGCGGCGAGGTAGTGAAGAACGAGTACGCGAAGTAAGGGACGTCGAACTGCGCTCGACTGGACGGGCGAAAGCGCCCGTCCCCACACAAGAAACTAAAAGGCCGGCTTGCGCCGGCCTTTGGTTGAATCTCGAACGCCAATTACTTTTTCGGGGCGATCGCGTCTTTCGCGGCCTTGGCGACGCGGAACTTCACCACGGTCTTCGCCTTGATCTGGATGGGTTCGCCGGTCTGCGGATTGCGTCCCACGCGAGCCTTGCGGTGCGCCTTCACCAGGCGGCCCAGGCCGGGCACAACGAACACGCCACTTTTCTTCGTCTCTTTAATCGCGGTGTCGGCCAGTTGCTCCAGAAACCCCGCCACTGTCTTGTTGTTGAGCTCAGTCTTCTCGGCGAGATGCCGAATGAGCTGAGTCTTGGTCATGCCTGATGCCATATACTGCCTCCTCGTAAGAATCAAATTGAATACCAGTCCGGGCGCTATCTTATACCCTGGGGCTGTGGAAATCACCATATTTTATGCGGGTTCTGCAGTTGACGCAGGCGAAAATGGCTGTGTTTACAGGCCTTCCGTCGCTCCTTGATGCCAAAATGGGCCTGTCATGCGCACCAGCGTGGTAACCTGCCAGTGCCATCGCGCGCGGAGGAGATCGCAATTTGACTTGCGCCATCTGTGAAATTCGCAAGGAGAAACGTTTCTGCCCGGCGGTCCATGGCCGCATCTGCCCGCAGTGCTGTGGAGAGCAGCGCGAGGTCACGCTCGATTGCCCCGTCGATTGCGCCTATCTGCTGCAGGCCCGCGAACACGAAAAGCCGCGCCCCGCAGACCAGATCGACCCTGCGGGATTATTTCTCCACGTCGAGGTTTCCGACCAGTTCATGTATGAGAAGGAGCACCTGCTCATGGGGTTGACCTACGCCCTGGCCAGGGCTGCGCGCGCGGATCGGAGTCTGAATGATCGCGACCTGATCGCGACGCTCGAAGTCCTGTCGACCGCCTATGAGCGCCGCATCAACTCCGGCCTGCACTACGAGCAGCCCCTGACCAGCGAATCGCAACGCAGGGTCGCCTCTGAGATTGAGACCATGGTCAAGGAATACCGCGAGGCCGAGCAAAAGCATAAGGGATACTCCAGCCTGCGGGAATCGGACGTGCTGAAGGCTCTGGTATTCCTGCTGCGGCTGGCGCACGGGCGAACATCCGGTCGGCCGAAATCGCGGGCCTTCGGCGATTTTCTGTTCGCGCAGTTTCCGGAGAACGAGTCGCCCGTCGTCGCCCCGCAGGAAGCTGGCAGCCGCATCATCCTGCCCTGATGCTGGTTCGCTAAGGTCGTTTGGCCGACCGTCACTTAGGCAGCCTTGAATCCCTAAAAACGTGACCCGTTGTCCCCTCTAAGAAAACCCATATCAAGCCGCTCCCGGTGCCTCTCCCGCCGTTCTACCCCCGCATTCCCCCGCGCTTCCAGAGTCCTCCGGTAACCCCCTCCCGGATTACCGCTGTGACCTTACCATCCCTCGCCATTGCCCTTATTTTGGAGCACATGCGCCAATCTGCCGCTACTCTGTGCCATGACAAGGCGTCGCTTCATATGCTGCGCGCCACGCTGCTCGACTTGGGCATCGACCTGCTGAACTGCTCGTCCGCGCATGAGGCTCTGCAGCACGTGGTGTCCGGCCACTGCTCCACTCTCATCGTCGACTTCGACCTGCCCGGCGCCGAAGAGGTCATCCGCATGGCCGCGCTTCTGCCGCCGGTGCAAAAGCCCACGCTGCTGGCCGTCGCCAGCCGCGCCTGGCCCGGAACCGGCCGCGCTTTCCAGTCCGGCGCCAGCCGCATCCTCTACCGCCCGCTGGCCGCCGAGCAGATCAAAGACGCCCTCACCGTGAAAAAATCAGGCCAGGCCCAGCGCCGCAAGTCGGCGCGCTACGAGACCAAGACTCTCGTCTACCTGCAACTGGAGCACAGCACCCTGCCCGCCGTCACCATCGACATTGGCGAGCACGGCCTCGCCCTGCAGGCCAGCGAACCGGTGCCCATGAGTTCGAACGTACCCTTCCGCTGCGTTCTGCCCGGAACCGATTTCACCCTGCACGGCCACGCCGACGTCATCTGGGCCGGAGAGCACGGACGCGCCGGGCTTTTCTTTTCCCGGCTCGCGCCCGCTTCGCGCAAACACTTGAAACTCTGGCTCAGCCGCCGCGCCCACAGCAGCAAGCACAAAGACTCCGCCAGCGAACTGCTGCCGCCCGCAGGCGAGCACGTCTCGTTTGCCGTCTCGGACTAACTCGTCCCTGGTCTTTTAGCGTCGTCCTCAGCCTTGTCATTTCCGAGGAGCGAAGCGACGAGAGCCTGCCCTGAGCTTGCCGAAGGGAATCTGCTGTCCCATACCGCGCCAGGAACGCCAGCCTGATTTTCCGTCGATTTTCTAATCGCGCAAAATCTTGTCAATAGGCAGAAATTACACGATTACGCGCATCTCGCTGATTGCATTCAGAATATATTGTTGCCAACCATGTCCAGATTGCCCCCTCCAATTTGATATCCTAGAAGTATAGAGAGAAAAAATCTGAAGAAGGCGCGGCCCACCGGTCGCGCCTTTTTTATTGGCCAGGGCCGCCGGACCAGGACCATCGGACCATCCCAGCCGGAAGCCGCAACAAAAGCTCGACAACAAAAGCTCGACAAGAAAAGATCACAACAAAATTCAGGGCAGAACACAGGGGCAAAAAAATGGAAAATTGGCAGCGTTTTCAAACTTTCAAACATCGCGGCGAGTGGGTCGAGCTGAAATTTATGGAGCAGGCCGCTCTGCACGGTTTCAGCGTCTCCAAGCCCTGGGGAGACACTTCCGCCTACGACGTGGGAGTCGAAACCGGCGCCAACTTCTTGCGCGTCCAGGTGAAGTCCTCCACCGTCCGCACCGGCACCGGCTACCTCTGCCAGTTCAAGCCCAATTATCACAAAAAGCAGGACTACACCACCGCCCAGATCGACTTCTTCGCCGCCTACCTGATTCCGGTGAACGTCTGGTACATCATCCCCTCCCGCCTGCTCCTCGCCCCCAGACGCAGACAAGCCGTCATGCTGTTCCCCGTAGACCTCCTGAAGAAA
This sequence comes from uncultured Acidobacteriaceae bacterium, assembly GCA_963739125.1. Lineage (GTDB taxonomy): Bacteria > Acidobacteriota > Terriglobia > Terriglobales > Acidobacteriaceae > Sulfotelmatobacter. The sequence goes on from CAVTZD010000001.1 coordinate 1,970,337, forward strand.
AACCGCTACAGCTTCGAAGCCTACAAGGAAGCCTGGCCGCTCCTAGGCAAAAGCCGCCGCGCTCTGGCCGCCCAGCGCTGAAGCACGAGTTTTGAAAGGGCGCGGCTTCCAGCCGCGCCGCAAAGCGTCATATGTTCTTATAACTTGTCATTCCGAGGAGCGAAGCGACGAGAGCCTGCCCTGAGCGAAGTCGAAGGGAATCTGCTGTCCCCGTGCTCAGAAAGGACGATGATCCCGTCCCCGCCCCAGCCGCGGAGCGGCGACATACATTAGCCCAGAGCCTGCCCTGAGCTTGCCGAAGAGACGTAAGTCCTGGGTCAGCCACAGACAATGGAACCAGTCCCGTAGGGACGACAGACAGAGCATCTGGAGACGGCAAGGCAGACTCCCAAAGCACAGAACATAAGGATGCCTAGCTCGTAGTAGCATACGGTTTCTGCCCTCGATGCCTGGGGTCAGACCCATGAGCGGAAAATGGTTCGCTAACCGGGGACAAGCCATTCAGACAATCGCGGCGATCACCAGCGCGTGCGTCGCGGTGGCCGCGTTCGTTCTCAGGAACAACAACTACGTGCCGAAGGCATCATTTGTCATGTACGTCTCAGGGGGAGCGTTTCTCCTGCTGGCGGGTATTTTGATTGGGAGGAGGTCTCGGTCGGCCCCACCGTCTTCGGGCCTGCCCGCATCGTCAGCCGAAACGTGGCACGGCGGAAATACAACGGCGGCGGGCGGCAACGCGACGGCAACAGGAGGGAACGTCAGCGTATATGTACACCCGACGGGGGCGGCCATGGTCACTCCTCCGCCACCCGCCGCGAAAGACCTCCCAAAACCGAACCTGATCTGCGCCTCAAGCAAGAATGTAACCGTAGAACGAAGCGTCGGCGACACATGGGTCGAGAACATTGACGGGGCTCTGCCCGCGGTCGTTGCAGTGATAAGTAATCGAGCCACCGAAGGGGACGTGGCGATCGCCCGCGAAGTTAAAGCCCAAATGATCTTCTACAACGACGAAGGTGGGGAATGCTTCCACGGAACGGGAGCGTGGTTAGGCCTGTTTCGAAACGTGGCAGATTTCTCGCCGGGAGCATCCCAGAAGTTGCTCCTCGCCCTGGACAACGATCCGCATAGCATCGCAGCCATATCCAACACAAATGAGCGCCCTCTGCCACGTTCGGCCAGGGCGCAAATCAGGGCGCTGGAGTCGTCCCGTCAAACGGTCGAGGTCCTGGCACTACCTGTCCTTTGCGACGTGACCCTGCTCGCAACCTCTGGCGCAGTACTTGGGAATTTTGCAATGCAAATATGTCGCAAAGGAAATGCGTTATCGTGCACTCCGACAGAGGCACTTGAATGACCGCCCTAATCGTGAGGCCTCAGCCACGTGGATCCCTACACTCCCACCGCCTCCCGCTTCGTCGCCAGCAACTGCCTTAACACATACTGCAATATCCCGCCGTTGGCGTAATACAGCGCTTCTTGCGGAGTGTCGATGCGCACCAGCGCCTGGAACTCGACCGGCTCCTTGCCCTTCGAAGTCGCGCGCACTTTCACTTCCTGCCCGGCGGCGAAGTGCTCGACCAGGTTGCGGATGCCCGCGATCTCAAACACTTCTTCGCCGGTGAGCTTGAGCGACTCGGCGTTTTCGCCGGCTGCGAATTGCAGCGGAAGAATGCCCATGCCGACCAGGTTCGAGCGATGAATGCGTTCGTAGCTTTCGGCGATCACGGCGCGCACGCCCAGCAGCGCCGGGCCTTTCGCGGCCCAGTCGCGTGAGGAACCCGATCCGTATTCCTTGCCCGCGAGAATAATCAGCGGCGTGCCGTCGGCTCGATATTTTTCCGAGGCGTCGAAGATCGACATCTCGGTGTTGGAGGGGAGATGGCGCGTGAATCCGCCTTCGGTCGAGACCAATTTGTTGCGCAGGCGCACATTGGCAAACGTGCCGCGCACCATGACTTCATGATTGCCGCGGCGCGATCCGTAGGAGTTGAAGTCGGCGGGCTTCACGCCATGCTCCTGCAGGTATTTGCCGGCCGGGCCGTCTTTCTTGATCGAGCCGGCGGGAGAAATGTGATCGGTGGTGACGCTGTCGCCGAGCACGGCGAGCACGCGCGCCTTTTTGATGTCGGCGATGGGCGCGGCTTTCACGTCCATGTCATCGAAATACGGTGCGCGGCGGATGTAGGTGGAATCTTTTTCCCAGGCGTAGGTTTCGCCCTTGGGCACGGCCAGGCTGCGCCAGCGCTCGTCGCCCTGAAAAACTTCCGCGTAGGATTTCGAAAACATTTCGGAGGAGATCGATTGCGCCATCAATTCTTCAATTTCGCGTTGTGCCGGCCAGATGTCGGCGAGATATACAGGGTGGCCGTCTCTGCCTTTGCCGAGAGGATCTTTGCGCAGGTCGGTGTCGATGTGGCCGGCCAGCGCAAACGCCACCACCAGCGGCGGCGACATCAGATAATTGGCGCGAACTTCGGAGTTGATGCGGCCTTCAAAGTTGCGATTTCCCGACAGCACCGACGCAACCACGAGATCGTTTTCGTCGATGGCTTTCGATACTTCTTCGGGCAGCGGGCCCGAGTTGCCGATGCAGGTGGTGCATCCGTAGCCGACGATATGGAATTTCAGTTTCTCCAGATAGGCCAGCAGGCCCGCTTTTTCCAGATAGTCGCGGACCACTTTCGATCCCGGCGCGAGCGACGTCTTGACCCACGGAGGAACAGTCAATCCTTTCTCGACTGCTTTTTTCGCCAGCAGCCCCGCACCGATCAGCACCGACGGATTCGAAGTGTTGGTGCACGAAGTAATCGCGGCGATGACGACGCTGCCGTGCTTCAGAGAATTTTTCACCGACGCGGGCACATGCTCGTGAACGTTGGGATCTTCGACGCCGATGGCGGCGGGACTGCCGCCTTCCTGCTCCCAACGGGTCGAGTTGCCGATGGCGTTCGCGGGCGCGGCTGTGGCAGACGCGGCCTTGGCTGCCGATTTCGGCTTGATCAGCGACGGCAACGCTTTCTCGAACGACGCGCCGGCCTGCGAGAGCACAACACGGTCCTGCGGACGCTTCGGCCCCGCCAGGCTCGGCTCAACCGTGGCGAGATCGAGCGCCAGCAGTTCGGAATATTCCGCCTCCGGAGTTTTTTCGTCGTGAAACAATCCCTGCTCGCGGGCGTAGGCTTCGACCAGCGCAATCTGCTCCTCGCTGCGTCCGGTGAGGCGCAGGTAGCGCACGGTCTCTTTGTCGATGGGAAAAATTCCGCAGGTCGCCCCGTACTCCGGACTCATGTTCGCGATGGTCGCGCGATCGGCGAGCGGCAGGTCGCGCAGTCCGGGCCCGAAATATTCCACAAATTTTCCCACGACGCCGTGCTTGCGCAACATCTCGGTAACGGTGAGAACAAAATCCGTAGCAGTCGCCCCTTCGCGCAAGCGCCCCGTAAGTTTCACGCCCACCACCAGCGGAATCAGCATGGAGACTGGCTGCCCGAGCATCGCCGCTTCGGCCTCAATCCCCCCCACCCCCCACCCCAACACCCCCAACCCGTTGATCATTGTCGAGTGACTGTCAGTTCCTACCAGAGTGTCGGGGTAGGCGACGCGCCTGGCGCTTCTATCGCCGTTGCTGGAGGACTCATGGACGAAGATTACGCGGGCGAGGTATTCGAGGTTGACCTGGTGGACGATGCCGGTGTCGGGGGGGACGATGGCGAGATTGCGGAAGCCGGTTTGTCCCCAACGGAGGAAGGAGTAGCGCTCTTTGTTGCGCTGGAATTCAAGCAGGGCGTTCACGTCGAAGGCGTTGGCATTGCCGAATTCGTCGACCTGCACGGAGTGGTCGATGACCAACTCGACGGGCTGGAGCGGGTTGATCAAAGTTGGATCGCCGCCGAGTTGCTTCATGGCATCGCGCATGGCGGCGAGATCGACGACGCAGGGGACGCCGGTGAAATCCTGCAGGAGGACGCGGCTGGGGGTGAAGGCGATTTCTTTGTCGGGCTTGGAGTTCTTGTTCCAGACTGCGAGGGCGCGTATCTCTGCTTTGCTGACGTTGCGTCCGTCTTCGGTGCGCAGCAGGTTTTCAAGCAGGATGCGGAGCGAGAAGGGCAGATGAGCGGTAGAGATGCCTTGCTTGTCGAGCGCGTCGAGGCGGTAGATTTCGTAGTCTTTGTTGCCGACTTTGAGGGTGGAGCGGGAATTGAAGGTGTTTACGGACATGATGGCCTTCTTTCGAAAGATTGCTTGGCTCTAAGGGACCGTCCCAGCAAGACTTCAACCTAGTTAGTGTAATCCTGTGAGTTCTGAATGCGTAGCCTCCGGTGGGCGCGTTTGCGAAACGCTGACGACCACCTCACGCGCTAAAGCGTGGCTATCATTCTGACGACTAAGATGGCACGAGTAAACTCGTGCCCTTCCCGTTCGTAGCGGACTCTCGGCTCGGGGCGCGACCGGCGCTAATGGACGCTGGCCCAGACCTGGTAGATTACGACTCCGCACATGAAGACTAGATAAATTCTGAGCGCCCAGAACAGGATCATTTCGGTGGGCGTCAACTGGCGGCGGGGGCAGTGGTGTTTCTCTTTTTCTGCGATGAGCTGGTCGGGCTCGAGAACGGCGACGAGCGAGGTGAGTGCTTCTCCGTCTTGCGTGACATTTTCAGCGGCGCTCTCAGAAATGTTTTCAGCACGGATCTGAGCGCCGAGGATCGCATCGTTACTCGTCACATTCGGGCGCGGATCCATCTATCGGCCTCCAATCAGCGTCAGCACGTGGGGCGCGACAACACTGATTCCGAACAGCAGGCCGGCAGCGACGAGTATGACCACGACACCGAGGGCGAGAATGTTGGCCCACAAGGGGCTGACGAGTTCGCCCATGATTTCGCGGTCGTTGACCAGCATGTAGAGAAAAAGAAGGGCCGGAGGCATCGCGAGCACCGCGATCACGTTGACCACGAGCACGATGTAGACGAGTGGGATGCCGGGGATGAGGACTAATCCCGCGGCGGCGGCGGCTTCGACGAGCAGAACGAGGTAGAAAGTTTTGCCTTCGCTAAAGGGAAGATTCAGGCTGTGGGGCCGGCGGGCAACTTCCCCGAAGGCATAGGCGGATGAGGTTGAGATGGTGACGGCGGCGACCATTCCGGCTTCAAACATTCCGATCGCGAAAAGGGAGGCGCCCCAGTGTCCGACGAAAGGCTGAAGGGCCTGGGCAAATTCACCGGCTTCGAAGTTGCCGGCCGACATGCCGTGGGCAAACAGCGGAGCCGTAGCCACAATAGTGGCGAGCGCGGCGAGCGACGCCAGAGCCGCGCCCAGAACGGTGTCGATGCGGCCGAAGCGAATGTCGTGGGTGGTGAGGCCTTTGTCGGCAATGGCGCTCTGCTGAAAAAACAACATCCAGGGAGTGACGGTGGCTCCGATATCGGCCAGCAGAATGAGGATTGTGTCCGGGGTAATGCCGCCGGGAAGCGGCTTCCAGGTGATGAGCGCGCTGCCGATTGCGCCCCAGTGCGGATGACTGAGCAGAGCCACGGGCACGAAGAGCAAATTGCACAACGCGAAGGCGAGGGTCATGCGCTCCCAGGTCCAGTAGCGATGCGTGATAAGGGCTACACCGAGCACGGCGAGAGCGCCGAGGACGGCCACGCTGGGGCGAACGCCGAAAAATCCCAGGCCGGCGCGGATGGCGATGAACTCGGTGACCAGCGTGAGGAAGTTGCCGACCATGAGGTCGATCATGGAAAACCATCCCCAGAAGGGGCCGAAGCGGTCGAAGATCAACTCGGCATGGCCGCGATGGGTGGCGGCGCCGAGACGGACGGTCATCTCCTGAACAACGCAGGCCATCAGGAACGTGAGCACGACGAAAGGCAGGAAGAAGCCGATGCCGAAGCGCGCTCCGGTGGCGGCGTAGGAGAGCATGCTGGGGCCATCATTTTCGCCGAGCATGACGAGAAGGCCAGGACCGATGAGCAGCCAGAGGAGGCGAGTGCGCGACCAGAGTCCGCGCTGGGCCCGGGTTTCAGAGACGCGCTCGCGGTCGTGGGCGCGGTCGATATCTTCATGGGTGATGACGACGCCGTGGACGCGGGGAGCCGAATGCGATGGCAGATTCGGCGTTGACTTCGTGATGGTGGTCGGCTCGGTCATCAATCAGGGATCGGCTACGGGAGGTAAAGGCTCAGTCCATATTAGCTCAAGTATAGGAAAAAGTATAAACCATAGTTAATGATCTTGGCGGGGAAAAAGCGCGTGGGGATCGGGAAGGCGACCACGGGGGCTGAAGCCCGATTCATTCTCCGCTTTACGCGGCGCTGAAGCGCCGCTCTTCCACGGTGGCGTCGGCGGATCGGGAAAGCGATCATGGGGGCGGAGTGTTGGTGGGCGTTTCAGAGCGGAGGGACTTTCAGCCGCGACCTTCAAGGCGTACCTCAGGCGCTAAAGCGCGCTTTGTTTGCGAATGCTTGCGGCACGACTGAAGTTGTGCCCTTCCCGGTCATGACGTGGGTTGAGGCCTTCGTCGCTTGGGGATCTGTCCTTCCAGGTCGCACGTAGGTCGAGTTTTTCGTTGCTTCTGCTCAGCGCTTGGAAGGTGGGGCGGGGACGAGCCAGACACGGCCTGAGGCGGCGGGGCCGACCGAAACTTTGCCGGCGGTGGTAGAGAGTGTGAGGGTCTGATCATAGTTGCGCTCGAGGAGGCGCAGCTTGGCTTGCGGACGAATGCCGCGAGCTTCGAGAAATTCGAGCAGGCGACGGTCTCTTTCGTAGATTCCGCTGACGGTATAGATGGTGTCGGCGGCGGCGTCGGAGAGCAGGACGAGGCCGCGCCGGCGGCGGCTGGCGGGGCTTTCGAGTTCGCTGAGATTGCCGTGCGGGCAGGCGCCATCGTCGCCGAGTTTGGCCAGGAGCTTGGCTTCGAAATCGGGCGAGACGGCGTGCTCGAGACGCTCGGCTTCGTCGTGAACCTTCCACCACTCCATGCCGAAAAGTTCTGAGAGCATGCGCTCGATCAAGTGATGGCGCAGAGTGAGTTTGCGGGCGATCTTGCGGCCGCCGGCGGTCAGGCTGATCTGCCCGTCGGCGCGAACGCGCACCAGATTGTCTTTCTTGAGGCGGCGGAGAGCCATGGTCACGGCCGGCGGAGAGACTTTCAGCAGGTCAGCCAGGCGGGCAGCGATGACTTGCTCGCCATCGCTTTCCGATTCGAGGATGGCCTTCAAGTAGTCTTCTTTGGAGACGGTGATCATCTGAGGAGGATTATACGTCGGCGGGTTAAGCGTGGTTAACGTCAATTGTTGATGGCGTGGCGAATCGAGCGGTATGGTGGGAGTTCCTCGATGGGTTCGGGGCAGCGCTTGCGGGTATGGGGTTCTTCGACTTGCGCTCGCTGGCGCTTGCGCGGCGCTCAGAATGACAGAGGGCTCGGTCCTTCGGCGAAGAGAAATTCTGGAAGGCGGAGGGTTTGACAGCTTTCTTGGGGAACCCCTAACCTTGATTTCTCTATGAAAGTACTGGTACTGGGCGGTGGAGGGCGCGAGCATGCGCTGGTGTGGAAACTGCGGCAGTCGCCGCGGGTTTCGCAGTTGTATTGCGCGCCGGGCAATGGCGGCATTGGCGATGAGGCGGAGTGCCTGCCGGCGGATTTGAAGAGCCTGAAGTCGATGACGGAATTGGCGGCGCGGTTGCAGCCGGATCTGACGGTGGTGGGTCCGGAGCTGCCGCTGACTTTGGGTGTGGTGGATGAGTTCACGCGACGCGGGTGGCCGGTGTTTGGGCCAACGGGCGCAGCGGCGCAACTCGAGTCGAGCAAAAGTTTCGCGAAAGAGTTTCTGCAGCGGCACCACATTCCGACTGCGGCGTACGCGATTTGCGATTCGATCGACCAGGTGCGGGCGGCGCTGGGACATTTTCATCCGCCGGTGGTGGTGAAGGCCGATGGGCTGGCTGCGGGCAAAGGTGTGGTGATCGCGAAGAGCAAGGAGGAAGCGGCCAGCGTTGCCCTGGAAATGCTGAGCGGCAGGATGGTCGGCGATTCGGGCGCGCGCGTGGTGCTGGAAGAATGTTTGAAGGGGGACGAGCTGTCGTTTCTGGTGTTCAGCGATGGAGAGCGCGTGGCTCCGCTGGTGGCGGCGCAGGATCACAAGCGCGTGGGCGATGGGGACAGCGGTCCGAATACAGGCGGGATGGGAGCTTACTCGACTGCCGACATTGTTGACGATCAGATGCGAGACTGGCTGGTGCATCACATTGCGCAGCCGGTGGTAGCGGGAATGAAGGCCGAGGGCGCGGAGTTCAAGGGCGTGCTGTATTGCGGGCTGATGATGACGGCGCGGGGTCCGATGGTGCTGGAATTTAATTGCCGGTTTGGCGATCCGGAGACGCAGCCGATTCTGATGCGGTTGGAGAGCGATCTGGTGGAGGCGCTGGAGGCGTCGATTGAAGGGCGGGTGAGCGATGGGGATTTCAAGTGGTCGCAGGATGCGTCGGTGTGCGTGGTGACGGCGTCGGGAGGGTATCCGGGGACGTTTGAAGTGGGGAAGAGAATTGATGGGCTCGATGAGGCCGGCGCGGTTTCAGGAGTGAAAGTTTTTCACGCGGGGACCTCGAAGCGGGAGGGAACGTATTACACGGCCGGCGGACGCGTTCTGGGAGTGACGGCGCGGGCTGCGTCTTTGGAGGCCGCCGTGGCGCGGGCGTATGAGGCTTGCGGGAAGATTTCGTTTGAGGGGGCGCATTACCGGAAGGATATTGCGGCACGGGCGGTGAAGAAGTAGGAGGCCTTTTGTGGTGCCGAGAGAATCCCCACTTCTCGCAAAGGACGCGAGAAATGGGGCACCCGGGGGTGGTGGAAATTCCCTGCGGGGCCGGTTGGTCGCGTTGACGTGCACGGGGTCCCCTTCGACAGGCTCAGGGCGGGCTTTCGACTGCGGAAGTGATTCACTTCGTGAATCACTTTCCTCGCTCAGGATGACAAGAGGTTCAGAGTAGCGTCTAAGGAGAGTGAATGAGCAAGACTTTGGTTTCGATTGTGATGGGGAGTGATTCGGATTTGGAGATCATGCGCGAGGCGGGCAAGGCGCTGGACGAGTTCGGCATCGCGTATGAGATGGATGTGACTTCGGCGCACCGGTCGCCGGACCGGACGGCGGACTTCGCGCGGAAGGCTGCGGGGCGGGGGATTCAGGTGATCATTGCGGGGGCGGGCGGGGCGGCGCATCTGGCGGGCGTGATCGCGGCGCATACGACTTTGCCGGTGATTGGCGTGCCGATTCCGTCGACTTCGCTGCAGGGGATGGATTCGCTGCTGGCTACCGTGCAGATGCCGGCTGGAATTCCGGTGGCGACGGTTGCGATCGGGAAGCCGGGCGCGACGAATGCGGGGATTCTGGCGGCGCAGATGATTGGGCTGGCAGATGAGGCGGTTGGCGCGAAACTTGTTGCTCATAAAGAGAAGCTGGCGCGGGGGGTGGAGGAGAAGTCGAAGAAGCTTCGGGGAGCGCAAACATGAGTGTGCTCTGGCACGACTTGCGGTACGCGGTGCGAGTGCTTTGCAAGAATCCCGGCGTTACGGCCATCATGGTGTTCACGCTGGCGCTGGCGATCGGGGCGACTACAGCGATCTTCAGCGTGGTGTATGGAGTGTTGCTGCGTCCACTGCCCTATTCCGGCGCCGATCGCATCATGGCGATTTCGGAAGTGAACTCGCGGGGCACGCTCTCGCGGCTTGCGGATCCGAACTTCGACGACTTCCGCGATCAGAGCCACAGCTTTCAATCGATCGCGAAATACAGTGCTGACACGGTTTCTGTTTCTGGAGGGTCGCAGCCGACGCGGACGTCCGTCGCCGCAGTCTCGCCGGAATTCTTGACCGTTCTTGGCGTGGAGCCGATCGTGGGGCGGGATTTCACCGCGAGCGATGACAAGAAGGGAGCGGCGCCGGTTGCCCTTGTGGGCTATGGCTACTGGCGGCAGTATCTCGCGTCGGCGCAGGATCTTTCGCGGTCGCATCTGAAGATCGGCAGCGCGGCCTACTCCGTCATTGGCGTGCTTCCTTCTGGATTTCGATTTCCGGACGACGCGAACCTGTGGCTTGCTGCCGACACCGATGGCGAGAACCTGAGCCGCGGGTCGCACAATTATCGGGCCGTCGGCCGATTGAAGGATGGCGTCAGCGTCGAGCAGGCGCGCGAAGATATCAGCGCGATCGCGCGAAGGATTTACCAGGAATCGACTGAGAAGAACGACTATTTACTGAGGGATGGGTCGGTGGTTCCGCTGCGGGAGTCGATTACGGGCGGGGTGCGATCGCCGCTGCTGATTCTGCTCGGCACCGTGGGGTTTTTGCTGCTGGTGGCTTGCGCGAATGTGGCGAACTTGCTGCTGGCGCAGGCATCGGTGCGGCAGCGGGAGTTTTCGATTCGCGGCGCGCTCGGGGCAGGCCGGGGACGGCTGGTGCGTCAATTTTTGACTGAAGCGTTTCTGCTCTCGCTGAGCGGCGGCGTTCTGGGAGTGCTGGCCGCGGTGGCCGGAGTCGCAGGATTGGTTGCGCTGGCTCCGCAGGATTTGCCGCGGCTCGACAGCGTTTCCGTCAGCGTGCCGGTGCTGCTGTTTGCGTTTCTGCTCTGCACGGCGGTGGCGGCCGGGCTGGGCGCGTTTACGGCTGCGCGGGCGACGCGAGGCGATTTGACCAAGGGTCTGGCGGAAGGCGGGCGCGGGCAGGCGGGATCACGGGCGGGCGAGCGCCTGGGGCGGGGACTGGTCGCGGCTCAGATTGCGATCACGCTGGTGCTGGTGATTGGCGCTGGTTTGCTGGGGCGCAGCCTGATGAAAGTCCTCGAAGTGAATCCTGGATTCCGCGTGGACAAGATTGTAGCGATGGACGTTTCGCTGCCATGGTCGGAAGACCCGAAGGCGAAGTCGGCGCAGGGAATTTTCTTTACAAACCTGATAGACCGGCTGAAACAGATTCCCGGGGTGCGCGGGGTGGGCGCGGCCAGCGCGCTGCCCATGACCGGCGGGCTGCCCGACGGAATGTTCGTGCTGATGAACCAGAATGAGGTTCCTAAAACGACGAACGAATTCCCCGCGTTGTTCAATCAGAAGGAACGGACCGGCAGCGCGGATTTCTGCGTCGCGACCAGCGGGTATTTCCACGTACTGGGAATTCCGCTGATTCACGGACGAATGTTCGACGAGAGTGACGGCCCAAACGCGCCGCACGTGGCCCTGATCAGCGAGTCGCTGGGGCGCGACCGGTGGCCGAATCAGGATCCGATCGGACACACGATTGAATTTGGAAATATGGACGGCGACCTGCGCCTGCTGACGATTGTAGGGATCGTGGGCGATACCCACGAGTACGGTCTCGACGCGCCGCCGCGGCCGACGGTGTATGTGAATCTGTTTCAGCGCCCGCGCGCGGCGATGACCATGACGATGCTGAGCGATGCCGACACGCGCTCGGTGACTTCGGCGGCGCGGGGCATTTTGCGCGAGCTTGATCCGGATGTGCCACCGAGTTTCCAAACATTTCAGCAGGTGTATTCCGCGTCGCTGGGCTCGCGAAAATTCAACGTGATCCTGATTGGATTCTTCGGAATCACGGCGCTCCTGCTCGCAACGGCCGGAGTGTTTGGGGTGATGGCATATTCGGTGAGCCGGCGGACGCGCGAATTCGGCGTGCGCGTGGCGCTGGGCGCGACGTCGGGGGATGTGCTGCGCATGGTGGTGGGGCAGGGGATGCGCACGATTCTGATCGGCGTCGCGATTGGAGTCGTGGGAGCGTTCGCGCTCACGCGCGTGATCTCGTCGCTGTTGTTCGGGGTGACGGCGACGGATCCGGTGACGTTGGCGGGCGTGACGATTTTGTTGGTCGCGGTTGCGCTGCTGGCTTGCTACATTCCGGCGCGGCGGGCGACAAAAGTGGATCCGGTGGTGGCGTTGCGGTACGAGTAGCGGGCGGCTCGGAACGCCGGCAAAAGAGAGCCGGAGCGGCTGTCTCCACATGAGTTGCGCGAGGAAATTCAAAGTCCCCACCCTGTCGCTAAAAACGCGACAAGGGTGGGGCACCCTTTAGTTTCAGAGTTTCAATTGCTTCAGATATTCACGGAACGGGGCGCCGAGATCGTCGCGTTTCAGCGCGAATTCCACGGTGGCTTTCAGGAAGCCCAGCTTGTCGCCCGTATCGTAGCGGCGGCCTTCGTAGACGAAGGCGTACATTTTTTCCTGCTTCAGCAGCATGCGCATGCCGTCGGTGAGCTGGAGTTCTCCCCCGGCGCCGGTCTGAGTCTTGGCCAGGCAGTCGAAAATTGCGGGAGTCAGGATGTAGCGGCCGATGATGGCCAGGTTCGAAGGAGCTTCTTCCGGCTTCGGCTTTTCGACCATGTTTCTGATTTCGAAGAGACGTCCGTTGAAACCGGCCACGGGTTGCGCATCGAATACACCGTAAGAAGAAATCATTTTCCCTTCGACAACCTGCGCGGCGATTACCGAACATTGCTTTTCGTTGAACACGTCGACCATCTGCTTGAGCGCGGGGACGGGATTGTCGATAACGTCGTCGGCCAGCAGCACGGCGAAAGGCTCGTTGCCGACGAGTTCGCGCGCCATGAGTACGGCATGGCCCAGGCCCAACGCCTCTTTCTGGCGGATGTAGGCGACGTGCATCATGTCGGAAATGTTGCGGACGATCTTCAGCAGATCGGTCTTGCGGCGGTCTTCGAGCATGCGCTCGAGTTCGTAGCTGACGTCGAAGTGATCTTCGATGGACTGCTTGCCGCGTCCAGTGATGATGATGATCTGGTCGCAGCCGGAAGCCATGGCTTCTTCGACGCCGTATTGGATGATGGGCTTGTCGACCAGAGGCAGCATCTCTTTGGGCTGAGCTTTGGTGGCGGGCAGAAAACGCGTGCCCAGGCCTGCGGCGGGGAATACGGCTTTGCGGACTTTCATCATGGCGGTCGTTGGTCGTCGGCCGTTGGCTTCTCGGCGCGGGAACATTGTAAATGGTCACCCTCGGTGCTGGTTAGTTACGCCGTCGCCTTTATGCACCGTCACTGAGGTTTATTACCACTCAAGCTTGAGTCCAATAAAGATGTCACATCGATGGTCGCGAGTTGCTCTAAAACTGTGCGCAGGGCGCGGAGGACTTCGTCGGCTGCCGTTGCTTTCAGAACGAACTTCAACATTCCGTCAGGTGTGAATTGCGCGCCTTTTTGCGCGGAGACAAATTTGGCCAACTGTTCGGGATCGACGGCGGCGTTCTGGCGGAACTTGAATGTCACCGAATCACGCTTGCGCTCGATGGCGTTGACGCCGACGCGAAGGCAGAGCAACTTCAGCGAGGCGTAGTCGAGCAGGTTGCGTACGGCGGGCGGAGGCGGGCCGTAGCGGTCTTTTAACTCCACCCCAACATCGTTCAATTGCGACTCGGTTTCCACGCGCGCGACACGCTTGTACATCTGCAGACGCTGATTTTCTTCGGGGATGTAGTCGGCGTTGATGCGGATGTTGAGGCCGAGATTGAGTTGGGTTTCAGCTTCGTCGGGACCGGCTTCACCCTTCATTTCGCGGACGGCGCGCTCGAGCATCTGCGTATAAAGTTCGAAGCCGATGGCTTCGATGTGACCGCTCTGCTCGCCGCCGAGAAGATTTCCCGCGCCGCGCAGTTCGAGATCGAGGGCAGCGATTTTGAATCCCGCGCCGAGGTCGGAGAATTCTTTCAGCGCGGCGAGTCTGCGGCGCGCGATCGGAGTGAGTTCGACTTCTTTCGGAATCAGAAGATAGGCGTAGGCGCGACGGTTGGAGCGACCGACGCGGCCGCGGAGCTGGTAGAGTTCGGAGAGACCCAGGCGATCGGCGCGGTTGATGAGAATTGTATTGCAGAGCGGGATGTCGAGGCCGTTTTCGATGATCGTGGTCGAGACCAGGATGTCGGCTTCGTGATGCATGAACTGGAGCATCACCTTTTCAAGTTCGGATTCGCCCATCTGCCCGTGTCCGACGATGATGCGGGCGTTCGGGACCAGTTCCTGCAGCTTGGCAGCGATTTCCCAGATGCTGTCGACGCGGTTGTGGACGAAGTAGACCTGGCCGCCGCGTTCCAATTCTTGTTCCACCGCCGACTGGATGAGTTTGTCGTCCCAGCTGGCGACGACGGTTTGAATCGCCATGCGGTCTTTGGGCGGAGTTTCGATGACGCTCATATCGCGCAGGCCGACCAGCGACATGTGCAGCGTGCGCGGAATCGGCGTGGCCGACATGGTGAGCACGTCGACTTGCTTGCGCATCTGCTTGATGCGCTCTTTGTGGCGGACGCCGAAGCGCTGCTCTTCGTCGACGATCAGCAGGCCGAGGTCAGCGAACTTGAGATCTTTCGACAAGATGCGGTGCGTGCCGATCAGGATGTCGATTTTGCCGGTTTCGGTTTTTTGCAGAATTTCTTTCTGTTGTTTCGGGTTGCGGAAGCGGCTGATCATTTCAATGGTGACGGGGAACGGTCCGAAGCGCTGCTTGAAGGTTTCGTAGTGCTGGAACGCGAGGACGGTGGTGGGAGCGAGCACGGCAACTTGCTTATTGTCGCTGACGGCCTTGAATGCTGCGCGCATGGCGACTTCTGTCTTGCCATAGCCAACGTCACCGCACAGCAGGCGGTCCATGGGCAGAGTGGATTCCATATCGCGGGTGACGTCCTTGATGGCCTGGGCCTGATCTTCGGTTTCGTTGAACTCGAAAGCGTCTTCGAACTCACTGACGAATTCGCTGCCGGCGGGGAACGCGTGTCCCTGGGCCATTTTGCGTTCGGCGTAGAGTTTGAGAAGTTCGTCGGCCATATCTTTCATGGCCTTGCGGACGCGGGCTTTGGTTTTGGCCCAGGCCTGCGTGCCGAGGTGGCTTAAAGCCGGCTTGGCGCCTTCGGAGGAACGATATTTCTGAATCAGGTCGAGGCGCGTGAGCGGAACGTAGAGGCGCGCGCCCTCGGCATATTCGAGCAGCATGAATTCGGCGTTGCCGTCGCCCTGATTGATTTCTTTCAATCCCTGATACTGGCCGATGCCGTGCTCGACGTGGACGACATAATCGCCGACCTGAAGGTCGCGGAAGTCGGAGAGGAACGCGGAGACTTTGGATTTCTGGCGCTGCGGGCGGGAGGCGACGGTGTCGGATTCGTCGAACAGATCGCGCGCGCCCACGATGGCGAGATTGGCTTCGGGAAACAGAACGCCGTCGGGGACGTAGGCTTTGGCGAGCGTGGTGGTGAGGACTTCGCCAGTGAAGTAGCTGGTTTCGTCGGCGTAGCTTTCGCCGCCGCGGGTGCGGCTGCCGAGGCGGAAACTCACGTTGTATTCGGTGAAGATGTCGGCGAGGCGCTCCACTTCGCCAGTGTTCGGGACGGCGCACAGAACCTGCTTGCCTTCGGCGGTGAATTTCTGCACTTGCTCAAGCAGGGCGGGAATCGCGCCGTGGAAGCGGGGTGCGGGCTGGGTGAGAAATGTGACGGCGGAGTCTTCGCCTTCGGCGCGCGTGATGCCGAGGTGCTCGACTTCGGCTCCGGTGAGGGCCGAGATTTTCTGCCACCAGGCTTCAGGGGGCAGGTAGATATCTTCGGGGCGGACCAGATTGCCGACGCCGCTGCGCTCGTGAACCTCTTCCACGCGGGTCCAGAAGCGGTCGAATTCCTGGCGGAGTTGTTCGGGTTCGTCGAGCAGCACGGCAGCGCGGGGCAGCAGATCGAAAACAGTTTGGTCGGCGCCGGCGACCGGAGCGTAGAACTCCCAGCCGGGAAAAGTTGTGACTCCGCCGGAGCGCACGGCGGCTTCGACGATTTCTTCCGAGCCCGGCTTTCCTGACCCAACGATGCGTTTGCCCGAGAGACGCGTGTGAATCGCGCCGAGCAGTTGATCGCTGACCGGAGTCTCGGTGAGGGGCAGCAATAACGCTTCGTCGATGGGATTGGAAGAACGCTGCGAAGCGGGATCGAAGCGACGGATGGATTCGACTTCATCGCCGAAGAATTCGATGCGCACGGGGCGATCAGCCTCGGGTGAGTAGACATCGAGGATGCCGCCGCGCAAGGCGTACTGGCCGGGCATTTCGACGACGTCGGCGGGGACGTAGCCGACCGTGTTGAGGTGAGCGAGCAGGCTGTCGAGATCAAAGGATTCGCCGCGGCGCACGGCGCGGGCGAGATCGGCGTAGTAGTCGGCCGAACGCTGGCGAATGGCGGTAGCGGCGATGGGAGAGACCACGATCGACGCTTTGCCGGTGGCAATCTTCCAGAGCGCGGTGGCGCGTTCTTCCTGGAGTTCAGGATGCGGGGAAAGATTCTGGAATGGCAGCACGTCGCGAGCGGGCAGCGGGACTACGTCTTCAGGGTCGCAGGCGCCGGTGAGTTCGGCGAAGCCTCGCAGCAATGGGATGGCGTCTTCGACGGCGCGATTGTCGTTCACGACCAGGAGCAAGGGGCGGTCGGCGGAGCGGCGCAACAGCACGAGCAGCAAGGCTTTTGCGGTAGGCGTGAGCCCGGAGACACGTATCCGCCCCGTGCCCTCCTTAAGGTGGGAGGTTACACGCGCGAAGGCGGGAAGCATTTCTACGTCCGCGAAGAGTTCGCGGACGAAGGGAAGAAGCATGCGAAATGATTTTAGCAGGAGTGGGGCGTGCAGGTTTCGGGAGCGGGACGGGGTGAGAGACGAAAAGCCCACCCCCTCCGAGGCAAACTCTGCCGCACTCAGGAAGGGCGAGGCCGCTTCGTTAGTACAGTCAGGATCTCGCTACGGTTACGGTGCGTACACCAGAACGTGGAACGTACCGGGTACCGCTGCCGGCCGCGGATGGGGGCGTTCACTGGTCGGGGCCGGCGGCTTGCCGAACTCGGCCGTGTCGACGAAGATGCGTCCGCTCTTGGGATCATAGGCCATGGTCTTGGCGCCTAACTCCGTTTTAACTTTGCCCGCCTCGCTGTAATGATCGGGCGAGTCCTCGTGAAAAATATGGACCCAGCCCTCGCGGGTAGAAACGAAGATCAGCCCCCTCGTGGAGTCGTAGAAATCGGCATCGGCGCCGTCGCTGATAGGAAATGACTGAATCACTTTTCCGTCGTCGGCATTCATCACCACCATCATGGCGGGCTCACGGCCGGCGACGAACAGGCGGCGATGTTCGCGGTCCATAGCGATCGGGGCGGGTGCTCCGGCGGGCGCGATGGGCCAATGCGCCTTCACTTTCAGGCTGCTGGAATCGATCGCCGCCACTTCGCTCTTGTCTTCGAGATTGTTGTAGATAGTTCCCTGTCCGTCGGAGACGGCAAATTCCGGGCTCCCGCCCAGGTCAACCGTACCCACAACGTTTCCCGTCGAGGGATCAATTGCGGTTGCGTTCTGGCTATCGCCGTTAAAGGTGAAGACGCGTTTGGACGCGGGATCGTAAATGACGCAGTCGGCGTCGGGCGCGGCCGTTGTCTCACCGACGACCTTCAGTGTTTTGAGATCGAATATGATCGCCTTGCCCTGAGCGCCGTCAGTGATGAAGCCGCGGCCCGCATCGGTCACTATCGCGACACCGTGGCTGAGCTTCAGCCCGGAAATCTTCCCTTCTTCTTTCCCCGTGTCGGCATTCACAACGAGCACTTCGGTGCCGTGCGACAGGTAGAGGCGGCCAGAGCCGGGATCGAAGTTCATGTAATCGAAATACTCCCGGCCCCCCGGCGCGGCGCCGAATTTATCGGTGTTCGCAAGGTGGTAGTTGAGCGGAGTTGCAGCGAAAACGGGCGGAGCGGCGAGCAGCGTCGCGACGAGCAGCGTTGCGACGATCATCAGTGGGACGGTTGCCATCCCGATCATTCTTGTTGCGCTGAGGGTGAAGCGACCATTGCATAGCGATTTCATAGGTTCTCCTTTTCGCTGCCGGAGAGTGAGACCTGCATCGGATCCGGCCTTACGATTCCTGGAGCCGATCATAGTCAGCCAAGATAAATAGAACCTTAAGAGCGGGATATGCGTCTCTGCTTTCGAGACGATTTTTATGCCCGAAGGCTGATGCTGGAGAGAAGCTCTTGAAATCGGATGTCGTTGTGGTTTACTACGAGATAGTGCTAGGGAAATCCCCTGATCCCCTGCCGGCGGCTCGGGGCTCCGACTCGGTTTACGGGTGTGGATGTCGTTTCGGTGCAATCGGTGTCAATAGGCGGAGCCTTGCTCCGCAGGGCGGACGAATGCGTCCGCCCTCCATGGTTCGTGACAAGGCAAGGAGCTAAGCATGAGCAAGGTACGGGTTCTGGTGGGCACGCACAAAGGCGCGTTCATTCTTACTTCGGACGGCAAGCGCGAGAACTGGGAGGTTAGCGGGCCGCACTTTGCCGGATGGGAGATCTATCACATGAAGGGATCGTCTGTGGATCCGAACCGGCTGTACGCTTCGCAGACGAGCGGATGGTTTGGGCAGATTATTCAGCGCTCTGACGACGGCGGCAAGACGTGGCATCAGCCGGGAACGCCGCCCGGAGAAGCGCCCACGCCGGGCCCTCCGAAAGCGGCCAGCAACAAGTTTGTTTACGACGCCTCGGCTGAGACCGGCAAGCCGCTTACCACACATCAGTGGTACGACGGGACGCAACATCCGTGGGAATTCAAGCGGGTGTGGCACATCGAGCCATCGCTCGCCGATCCCGACACGGTTTATGCCGGGGTGGAAGACGCTGCGATTTTTCGTTCGACTGATGGCGGGGAGAACTGGCGCGAACTTCCGGGACTCCGCGGGCACGGAACCGGGCCGAATTGGCAGCCGGGCGCGGGAGGAATGTGCCTGCACACGATCATTCTTGATCCGAGGGATCCCGGAAGGATATTCATTGCGATTTCGGCGGCGGGCGCGTTTCGTACCGACGACGGCGGCGCAACGTGGAAGCCGATCAATCGCGGGCTGTATTCGAAGTACATTCCCAATCCCACGGCCGAAGTGGGGCACTGCGTGCACCACATTGCGATGAATCCTTCCCGCCCCGGCGTGCTCTTCATGCAGAAACATTGGGACGTGATGCGTTCCGATGATGCCGGCGACAACTGGACCAAAATCAGCGGGAACCTGCCGACGGATTTCGGATTCGTGATCGACATTCATGCTCACGAGCCGGAGACGATTTACGTGGTGCCGATCAAGAGCGATTCCGAGCACTATGTGCATGAAGGCAAGTTGCGCGTGTTCCGTAGCCGAAGCGGAGGAAATGAGTGGAAGGCGCTGACCAAGGGCCTGCCGCAGAAGGATTGCTACGTCAATGTGCTGCGCGACGCAATGGCCGTCGATACGCTGGACAAGTGTGGCGTCTATTTCGGGACCACGGGTGGGCAGGTTTATTGCTCGGCCGATGCGGGAGACAGCTGGGCGCCGATCGTGCGGGATCTGCCGGCGGTACTGTCGGTGGAAGTGCAGACGCTGGCGTGAGCTGGACTTCGCGGCGTCGCGCGGCGAGTCCGAGGAGCGTGGCGGGAAGGACCGGGACATTCGCCCCACGTGTATTGCAGCCGTCATCGAGCGCGGAGGCTTACAATCTCAGCGGCCGTCAGGAACAGGGCGTAAGTGGCGAAAAGGAAGGCTCCGTAGCGACCGGCACTTTCCGGGCGCATGCGCGGCATGAGCGTCGCGAAACGCGACAGCAACACGGCCTCGCCGAACATGCCGGGAAGCCCGATCAGAAGCGCGGCCGAACCCCACGCGGCAGCCGGCACGGCACGCCACCTCATCAGCAGAACGCAGATGGCCGTGGTCACCAGGGGTGTGAAGGCAAAGTTGATCCAGTAGCGCTGGCTGGTGCTCTCGAAGACGCGCGGTCCGCGCAGCTCGTACCAGACCGTTCCGAGAATCCAGAACGCTACGCCGAAGAGTAGAAAAATGTATTTGTCGACAGGTTTCATGCGGCCGCTCCTGTTGGGGATTGTGGCATGTACCGTTTGGTACATTATCTTGTACCATGTGGTACAGTGGAGTGCAACAGGGTTTTTCGCGAACCGATGCCGCGCACGCCGAGGCCCCGGAAGGGGCGCCATATAAGGGATCAACTGCTGCAGCAGTGTTTGGCGGCCTTCGTCCGCGCCGGAACGCTCGATCTCAGCCTGGACCAACTGGCCGAGGCGGTGAGAACGAGCAAGCGCATGTTGATTCATTACTTCGGCAGCCGCGACGGTCTTGAGCAGATGGCCATGTCGCTGTTGGAAGATGGGCTGCGGGCCCGCTTTCGGGCGGGCGCCTTTCCCGCGGGCACCCCGGCGCATGCGGTGGTCACGGCTCTATGGAACCAGGTGACCAGTCCGCAGTCCCACGGCGTGCTGCTGCTCACCATGGATTTGACCCGACGAAGCTGGAGCGGTTCGGAGAGCGCCAGTGCCTTTTTCGAGGAGCAGCAGCGCCTCTGGTCCGAGATGCTAAGCGATTTCTTGCCGGATCCCGGCGCGGTCGAGGCTCTGCTGCAAATGTTTCAGGGGGCGACGCTCGTCTATCTTGTGACTGGCGATCGCGAACGGGGTCGGCGCGCCCTTGAACGGCTGATGCGCGGGGGAGGGTTGGACGGGAAGGCGAAGAAATGAACTCTCTGGACGTTCATAACATTCGCGTCGTGTTGCCGTTTCATTTGCGAAACCTGGCGCATGTGGGCAGCGAGATAACGCTTGAGGTCGAAGCGCCGGTCACGCAGCGCTCGGTACTGGACGCGCTTGAGGCGCGCTATCCCATGCTGCGGGGAGCGATTCGCGAGCACGGGACGTTGCAGCGGCGGGCGTTTCTGAGATTTTTTGCCTGCGAAGAAGACCTGTCGCACGAGCCGCCGGACGCACCGCTGCCTGAGGCGGTTGCATCGGGGAAAGAACCCTTCATCGTGATTGGAGCGATCGCCGGCGGGTAGTGCCGATCTCACCCGCGCAGCAAGGGGCGCGTCAGGCAGGTCGGGCCGCCGCTGCCGTTGATGCAAATTTCGCTGCCCGGGAAGGTGCCGACGTCGAATCCGGCGCGGCGCAGCCGGTCGTTGGTGCGGCGATTCTCTTCGATGGCGAGCAGGCGCTTGCTGCCGAGCGAGAGCACGTTGCAGGCGAGCGTGTCGCGCTCGGCGTAGTCGATCTCAATCAGATGAAAGCCGCGGGCCTTGAGAAGTTCAACCGTCTGAACCGCGAGCCAGGGAAGGTCGACCAGCGCAGTGTGATCGTCGAGCAGGCTGATCAGTGACATCAGGTGCAAGCACTCGGCAGGGCCGCGGCCGTAGGGCAGGGGCGCGGAGATCACTTCAACTTTCTTTGGCGCGAGCAGAGAGCGCAGCTGCGCGATTCCCGCGGCGTTGGTGCGGTAGCCATGGCCGACCAGCAGCGTTTGCGCGTCGAGCCAGAGGATGTCCCCGGCTTCGGTGCTGCCGGGCGCGACAATCGCGCCGAAGGTTGGAACGCCGAGCACTTCGCACGACGAGCGGTGATGCGGCGCTTCGGCGATTCGATTCGCTTTGCCGGGGCGCATGAGGATCAAGCCGAAATCGGTGGGCAGAGACGCGTCGTGAACGTAGACCGCGTCGAGCGAGAGTTCACTCGAAGGCGTCAGTTCGACAACGTGCGCGCCGGCGGTCGCCAGTTCGTGACAGAGCGCTTCATGCTGCAACTGAGATTCGCCGAAGTCGGGCGCGTGGTGGAATCCAAGGTCGTGCCAGCGGGCTGCGGACTCGGGATCATTCCATCCGGCTGTGCGGGGCGAGCAGACCAGGACGCGCTGCAGCGGATCGACCATGGAGTGTCCGCTGAACCGGGTTTCGGTGATGGTCTGAGGCATTGAATATTCTCTGGTTTGCGTCCCTGACGGATTCTGCGACTGCGGGAGCCTGCTAGGAATCTAAACGGGCATCATGGCAAAAGCAATGTGGGAAGGCACGGTGCTGGCCGAGAGTGGGCAGACCGTGGAAGTGGAGGGCAACCAGTATTTTCCTCCCGAAGCGATTCATAAAGAATATTTTCGTCCAAGCGAGCAGCATACGGTGTGTCCGTGGAAGGGCACGGCTAGCTATTACGACGTTGAGGTCAGCGGGAAGCGCAATGCGGGGGCGGCGTGGTATTACCCGGAACCTAAGCCGGCGGCGAAGCAGATCAAAGGGTACGTCGCGTTCTGGAAGGGTGTGCAGGTGAAGAAGTAGGCGGGGCCCGCATCGATTTCGAGCGGCTTACTCGGCTCTGACGCGCCGCTGTTGCACGGCAGCGCCGGCGTTTGAGGCTTTCTTCGGCGCTTGGGCCGGGGCCGGGTACAGCAGATTCCCTTCGACTTCGCTCAGGGCAGGCTCTCGTCGCTTTGCTCCTCGGAATGACAAGCTCAGTTCTTGATCTAGGTCTGACTCTAAGTCCAAATTCAAGCAGCGTTTGAGGCTCTTTCCGGCGCTTGTTATCAGATTCCTCGTCGCTTTGCTCCTCGGAATGACGAGGCCGATACAGACTTAGAACTCGACGTGGGCGCGGAAGGCGGGGACTACTACTGGGCCACGGTCGCGGTTGTAGCCGGGATCGACGATGTACTGCAGACCGGGTGCGACGTAGATGCCGCGCCAGATGTGGGCGGTGTAGTAGGACTCGAGAATATTCTCGCGGCCATAGTTGAGCTTGCCGTCACCGAGGAGGAATCCAAGACCGCCAGAGGCGAGATATTCCTGGTGGTCTTTCTTGATGGCGTTGGTGACGAAGGCGATGCCGGCGCGGTCCTGCTTGCGATTCCACCACGAGCCATTGGCTCCGATGCCTTGCGCGAAGGTTTGGTCGACTTCGGTGTAGGCGAAAGACTCAGTCTTGCCGTTGTCCCAGCCAAAGCGCGCGAACGCCGTCAGATGGCTCGTCAGGTTCTGTTCGAAATTGATGCCGAAGCCATACTTGCGTGTGATCTGCCAGGGATGGGCGGTGATGTCGGGGGTGGTATCGGTTTGTTCCGCCAGAAGAATCTGATCGCGGTAGATGCCCATGTTGGCAGAATTGGTATAGGCCAGAAGCCGCACCACGCCTGCCTTTCCCGGTAGCGCGCCGTGGCGGAGTTCGTACTCGAAATTTTCCGCGTGCGCCTGCCACGGCTTCCAGACCACATCGATGCCGTTGGCTACTTTGGGCATGAGGGCCTCGGCGAAGCGAAAGCCCCAGTTGCGATCTTCATAGTCGGCGAGGGCGCCGACGGTGTAGCCGCGCGTGTCGGCGGCATAGTCCCACGCGCCGTTGTTGTCGATGGTCCAGTTGGCGAACTGAAAATGAGTGTCGGAGCCGACGGAGTTGATGTCGAAAAAATCGGGCATACTGAATTTGCCGAAGCGGACTTCGAGACGGCGGCGGGGAAGTTCATCGAAGAGCGAGAGCCAGTTCCGCTGATTTTCGACTTTGTCTTTGCTCAACGCGAAAACTTTGTGGATCATGCCGCGACCGAGATATGGAGCCTTGCTGAGCAGCGGGTTGCGGACAATGTCAAGATTAGTGTCGCCGGCCAGGCCGAAACCCTGGCTGAGCGCGGATCCGCCGGCCTCTTCGACGTCAACCAGAATTTCGGTGGAGTTGTTCAGGCGCATGCCGGTATACAGGGTCAGCACACGCGAAGTCGCCTTTTCGTAGTGCGGGCTGAGGCTGTGCTCGCCGCTGTAGGAAGCGTGAAAACCCGGATGGGTTTGAAAAATGAAATTGGACTGGCCGGAGACCCAGAAACGCGTGTCCTTGAAATGAGGAAACATCGACTGCGTGGCGTCGTCCGGGGGAGGATCGGAGAGAGTTGCGGGTGCGGCCGGTGCGGCGGACGGCGGCTGAGGTTGAGACTGATCGGGTTGCTGTTGCGCGGATGCGGGGACGGTAAGAATGAAGACTAATGCGACAATCAGGGTCGACAGGGATCGGCGCAAGACGACAGGGTTAGCAGTACGGCTGCGGGCCGCCTGCGAGAGGCGGTCGACCGTATTGAAAATTAACTTCATTTTCAGTTTCATGAAGCTTACCCTAACGTGCCGCCAGAAGGGCAGCCCGTGCCCGCTGTGATTGCGTTAAATGACCCAGATCACGGGAGCTTTTCCGCGCGGTCGACGGCTGAAAGTGAGCTGTTCCCGATTTCCTCAGAGCCAAGCGTAGTTAACTGGCATGTAGCATCTAGCATTAACTATGATTAACTCAATCGCTTGTGCACTTTTCCTCGTCGGATGGGGCTTTCCCGTCGGGACAAAAGCCTACTCAGAGTTGATTACAAGAATATTAAAAGGCTTTTGAACAAGGCGGGAAACCTCGGTGCATGCGGTGGGCGTGCTCCCGGCGAACGCTTTTGCCGATGCACGCGGAGCGTAAGGTCCCTCGGAGGGCTTGCGCCCTCCTCAGGATGACACCAACGTTAAATGGCCTCGGCATTCAATTGAGGGATCGTTGTTTTTCATGACGGGCGAGAGTCGCGGCCAGGTGATGTGTCTGGGAAATGAAAAAGGGAACAGCCCGGAGCCCCCGAGACTGTCCCTCAAACCCTCCCGGTTAGAAGGGCAACTTGATGGTTTTACGGTACCGAGGGCATGTTGCAAAGTGATTTCAGAATCGTGAATATCTGATGAATTCGTTTTTGCAGCGCTGCTATAGTATTCGCTTGCATAAGCCGGACGTGGTTGCGGTGGTTCCGGAGGAGCTGATGCCGTCCATCACATCGCGCAAAGTCGAGCAGTCCCGCCGCCTGCAGCAGCGTGCGGAGAGCATGATTCCGGGAGGCGTGAATTCGCCGGTGCGAGCGTTTGGCTCGGTGGGAGGAGAGCCTCCGTTTATCGTGCGAGGCAAAGGTTCGCACATCTGGGATGCGGACGAAAATGAATATATCGATTACATCGGATCGTGGGGGCCGCTGATTCTGGGCCACGCCGAACCGGGCGTGCTGGATGCAATTGTGGGCGCGGCCTGCAACGGCACAAGTTTTGGAGCGTCGACGCCGTCGGAGGCTGACCTCGCGGAGCTGGTGTTGAGCGCGTTTCCACAGATGCAGAAAGTCCGCTTCGTCAGTTCGGGGACGGAAGCGACGATGTCGGCCATCCGGCTGGCGCGGGCTTACACGAAACGAAAATACATTATCAAGTTCGAAGGCTGCTATCACGGGCATGCGGACGCGCTGCTGGTGAAGGCGGGGTCGGGCGTTGCCACACTGGGAATCCCCGGATCAGCGGGCGTTCCCGAGGAGTTCATCCAGTTCACGGTGGCGCTGCCATTCAATAATCTTTCCGTGGTCGAGCATGCGTTCCAGAAATACAAACATCAGATCGCGTGCGTGATTGTGGAGCCGGTGGTGGGAAACATGGGCTGCGTGCCGGCGGCCGACGATTACCTGGTGGGCCTGCGCCTGATCACAGAGCGTGAGCGCGCGGTGCTGATTTTCGACGAAGTGATGACAGGATTTCGGGTAGCTTTTGGCGGCGCGCAGGAACTGTATAACATCCGTCCGGACCTGACGACGATGGGAAAGATTATTGGCGGCGGGCTGCCTGTCGGCGCGTACGGCGGCCCGAGCGAGATCATGGATCTGGTTGCGCCGCTGGGGCCGATGTATCAGGCTGGAACGCTCTCGGGAAATCCGCTGGCCATGGCGGCGGGATGCGCGATGTTGAGGCATCTGCGAGATCGCAAGGCGGAGATTTATCCGCGGCTGGAGAAGTTGAGTGGAGATCTGGTGGAGGGCGTGGCGGGGGCGGCGAAAGACGCGGGGGTGACGCTTAGCCATAACCGCGTCGGATCGATGTTTACGTGGTTTTTTCAGCACGGACCGGTCACGGATTGGGACTCGGCGTCGAAGTCGAATACGGAAGCGTTCGGGAAATTCTTCCGCAGCATGCTTGACAGTGGAATTTATTTGCCGCCTTCGCAGTACGAGGCGGCGTTTCTGAGCGCGGCGCATTCGGAAGAAGATATCCAAAAGACGATTGCAGCGGCGAAAGAGGCGTTTGCAGCGGCACGGGGGTAGTTGTCGAGAAGCCCGGGGCTAAAGCCCAATCGATTTTAAAGCCTGACGCGGCGCTGAAGCGCCGCTCTTCCACGGCAGGGCCGGTGTTGTGGTGGCAGCGAACGCCTCAGATTCCAGTTCTCGCACACGTATCGGACTGATTCACTCATTTGTGCGAGGGCAGCACATCCCAGATCTGCGGGTTTTCCGTGCCCAGCACCCAGGCACAGAAGCCTTCTAATCCGCGGTCGCGGACCAGGTTCAGGCGTTCCTGAAATCCGCGCTTGTCGGTGTAGAAAACCCACTCGCGTTGATCGTCGCGATAAAAATAAAACCAGGCGGTGCGATCGTCGGCGTCCCACTCCAGGTGCGGATGATATGCGGCTGTGTACTCATCAATGTCCTGCTGACCGATATATTCGGCGTTCGGGTTGGGCTTGTCGTCCTTGCCGGGATCGCCGGCGAACCAGTGATAGGCGTAGAGAGGAATACCGAGGGATAACTTTTCTTTGGGAACGAATTGCAGCGCGTACTCGAGATTCCTGACCGTCCACCGATATCCGGCGACCGGGCCGGGCTGGGTCCAGCGTGTGTTCTGATCGTAGGTCATCAGGCAAATCAGATCGACGGATTGAGCCAGGGCCTTGAGATCGTAGGCTCCGCGCCAGTTGGCGTAGAGCCAGCGCGAGAAACCGCTCTCGCCGGGAAATCCGGGAGCGTTGGGCACGGTCGCGATGGTGAGCTGTAAGCCTGCACTGTGAAGAGCTGCAGCGGTGTCGGCGACGAAACTTGAGAGCAGATCGCGGTCGGTCCAGTTTATGTTTTCGAAATCGAGCTGGAATCCGGTGTAGTTGTATTTCTTGCACTCGCTGAGCAGCGACGCGATGAAGTCGGCTCGCGCGCTGGGAGTCGTGAACAGTTTGTGCAGATCGGCTTGTGTCATGAGTGCGACGATGGGCATGACCGGAACGTGGCGCTCGGCGGCGGTTTTGAGGACGTCGGAATTGGGGCCTCCCCAGACAAGGCCATTGCCGTCGACGGAATACCAGGAGGGAACGAGGATGTCGATCTTGTCGGCGTGGTGGGTGAATGACTCTACTGAGCTCGGAGTGTCGGTCATGTAGAAAAGAGCTTTGGGCTGGGCGGCGGCTTGGAGTGTGACGAGAATGAGCGCGCTGGTAGCAAGAACGTGTAGGAACCGCTTCATCGCATTTTTCTCCGGCTTGTACTTACATTTATTCTCGAGATATCTGGCGACGATCTACATCATTTCTGAAATCGTCACGAATTCGAATCCCTCGGCTTTGTAGCGGGCGATCAGGCGGTCGGTTGCCTGCACGGTTTGCGAGCGGTCGGCGCCCAACTGTTTGTGCCCGCCATCGTGCAGAAGAATGACATCACCGCCGCGAATTTGTTTTGTGACTTTTTGTTCGATTGCCGCGGCCGGCGGGGCATTCCAGTCGTAGCCGGTGACATTCCACATCACCGTCGCAAGGCCCAACTCGCGGGCAATGCGGAGAACCGCGGGGCGGCGTCCGCCGAAAGGTGGACGAAATAGATTCGAGTGCCCGCCGAGGGCGTCTTGCAGGGCAGAGCGGCAGGCGGTGAGCTCGCGACGGACTTCAGTCGTACTCTTGAAGGTCAGCAGCGGGTGCGTAAAAGTGTGGTTGCCGACGACGTGGCCAGCTTCAACGACGGCGCGAGCGATTTCAGGCCGCTGCTGTACGTAGCGGCCAATCAGAAAAAAAGTTGCGCGCACATTGTGCCGCGCCAGAACGTCCAGCAATTGCTGCGTGTAGGGATCGTTCGGGCCGTCGTCGTAGGTAAGTGCGAGTTGCCTGACGCCGCGGGATCGGCCAGTGAAAGTCCGTCCGTACCATTGCCCGGTGGGCGCCATCGACTGGTAGCCCCCTGCGACGCAGCCCGCCGCTGCCGCGACGCCACCGAGAGCGAATGCGAGCATGGTGAGATTGTAATGGATTGAGTCATTGGGTGATTGTGTGATTGCGTGATTTGAAAATCGGTTGCTGTTAACTCTTCCCTCAATTGCCACGCCGCGGCATCCGAGCTATCCTGCCACTTCCGACACAAGCGGACCAGACTTCGCAAGAAACTTCGCAACAGACTATGGCCAATCTTTTTGAACTCCCCCGGTACATTGCAGTGGAGGGCCCGATACGAGTCGGCAAGAGCACGCTGGCGCGCATTCTGGCCGAGCGGTTGAATGCGCAGCGAGTGATGGAGCCGGAGGCGAATGCGTTTCTCAGCGCATTTTACGAGGGCGAGCGGGGAGCGGCGTTTCAGGCGCAGTTCGCTTTTCTGGTGCGGCGTTTCGAACAACTCCGCGCGCTCGATCTCGGAGCGCGGTCGCAGAGGACGGTGGTTGCGGATTTTATTCTGGAGAAAGACAAGCTGTTTGCCTGCCTGAATCTTACCGACCAGGAACTCGATACCTACAACAGGTATTACAACCACTTCCGCGAGCAGTTGCCCACGCCCGACCTCGTGATTTATCTGCAGGCCACGCCTGAGGTGCTGAAGAAGCGGCTTAAGAAAAAGAATGCGCCGAGCGAGAGCGCGGTCAGTGACGAATATCTGGAGGAAGTGATCAAGGCTTACGAGCATTTCTTTTTTCATTACACGTCTTCCGATCTGCTGATCGTGAATACGTCGGAGATTGATTTTGTGGACCGCAACGAAGACTTACAGGAACTCCTGCGCAAGGTTGCGGAGCCGATCAAGGGCACGCAGTACTTTTTGCCGCTGGGCGGGCAGGATGCGGCAGGGGCGTAAGGACCGTCGTTGGTCCTTGGTCGTCGGTCTTTGGTCGTCTGTGCTTAGTCATCCGGCATTAGTCGTCTTGCATTGGCGATGAGCACGGGCGGCGGGCTAATTTCTGTGTTTCGTTTGCCGCCTGCTTCGCCGGAACATGCGCGGATCGTAGCGGAGCGCCTCGGCCGGATTCAGCCTGATCTGCTTGAACTCGGGATGCTGCGGATTGAGCAACCAGTTACTTTCGTGGATGGCTAGTGCCGACGGAACCTGCAGCAAACACGCCTTAGCTTTCTTCACAAACTCATCGCCAACCCGCGCAAGCGCGGGCGGCGCAGGAGTTTCCCGCCAGTTGGCTGGCAGATCTCCTACTGCGATTTTCTCGCGTGAGATGTCGTCAGGAATGTCGGCTGTGGCGAGGACGAGGTCAGTGGGGGCATCCTCGGGATCGAGATGAACGAAATATTCCAGCATGGCGAGAGACTGGTGTGCGGAAGCGTAGGCGACGCGCGTTCCCGGACTTGACCAGCGCCCGCCGTAGCGGAAAGCGCCCTCGCCGTCAAAGGGCGCGCGAGCATAGGGCGCGCGCAGGACGCGAAAAACTCTGATCAACTAATCCCGCCGTAGGCAATGCGGCCAAGAAGATTTTCGACCTGGCGGGCGCCGAGTTCGGTGTCAATGGCGGCGATCGGCGCCAGCCCACCCAGAGCGCGGTTGCCGCGCTTGAGCCAACGACTGGCGCGCTGGCTGTCGCCCAAGGTTTCGCGGGCGAGAGCCAGCAACCGCGCCATGCGGTAGAGGCGGTCAGATTCAAAGCGGGCAAGCCGCCCGCGGCGGCGGCGCTGCAGGCTGCGCGAAGAGAGGTCGAGGGCAGTGGCCAGTTCCTGCAGAGTTAGTCCTGAGGCCCGCAGAACCTGCTCGAGCACCGCGTGGGGAAAGCCCTCACGGATGGCCTCGCGCAAATCGCTATCGCTTGAAAGCGAGCGGCCCAGCACGCGAACTCCGCCAAGCTCCCGTAAGACGGCTCGAAATTCGTTGGCCATTTGTCGTCTATTATAGCGACAAATGGCACGGTGGTCAACAGCAGGGCGGGCAGGGCAGTGTGCGGATCTTCGCGCAGTTATTTTTCGTGGCGGGGTAGCGGGTGCACGGAGAGCAGCTTTCCAACTTTCGAAAATTCCGGATCGGCGGTGACCAGCCAGGCGCTACGCTCGATGGCGAGTTCGGCGGCGAAGGCATCGGCGTAGCCCAAGGAATATTTTTGTTTGATCGCGGCGGCTCGCGTGGCCCGGTCCTGATCTACACCAACGACCGCGATGGGCAGCTCCTGCATCCTCTGTTCGACTTCACGCGCCTTGGACTCGCCACGGTAACGCCACTCCGTGTAAAACACTTCTCCCCAATTCACGGCCGACATAAAAAGGGGACTCTCCCGCAGGAGCGCGTCGTTCAGCAGGCGCTCAACTTTCTCGGCGATGATCTTACGATCTTCGAACAAGCCGATGAGCGCATTGGCATCGAGGACATACTGGCGAGCGCTCCCGCTAAAGCGCCGGGCCACTACTTGCCTCTCCTGCGCTCCCGCTCGCGTTCCTCAAGCAAGCCCTCGAAGGCTGACGGCTCGCCGGGACCGGGCTTGAGAAACCCTCGGATTTCTCGGATGCGCTGCAGTGTGATTGGAGTCAGCACGAGGCGTCCATTTTCTTCTGCCCAAGTCGCGGGAGTGCCTTTTTCCAGTCCGAATTGCTGGCGCAGTTCGGCGGGAATGACGACTTGCCCCTTGGAGCTGATGACGGTACGGTAAGTGGCCACGAGCTCATCTTACTATGATGTAAGACATAAGACAATCGTCTTACATACCTTCAATGGTCGCGATCAGGCTTCGCCAATGCGCCACCCCGGGCGCGGTTGAACCGCGCCCTCTCAATTCAAGTCGAGCTGGACGGTGGGGTAGGGCACTCGCGGGGCATTGATAACACAGGTAGATATAGCCGTCGACCGGGGATGGGCGTCGCGGGTACAATAGCGGGAGCGTCATTCAATGGTGTAGACGCCGCGATGCGTATACAGGCTCTATCCGCCGGAGGCGGAGGGGCACTGGAGGACATCATGAGTTTGACTCCGATCAGCGGGCCTCCGTCCGGATCCCGCCCGAAAGTCACCACCGCATCTCTGCGGGAACAGAAACTCCGGCACGATCCCATTACCTGTCTTACCGCTTACGACTACGCCGCCGCGCGCCTGGTCGACGAAGCCGGCATCGACATAGTCCTGGTCGGCGACTCGCTGGCCCAGGCCATGCTGGGTTATGAAAACACGCTCTCGGTCACCGTGGACGAAATGCTGCATCACGTGAAGGCGGTGCGACGCGGGGTCAAAAGCGCGCTCCTCGTAGCTGACATGCCGTATGGGTCCTATCAGGTTGACGCGAAGGACGCCGTGCGGAACGCGGCACGCTTCATGAAAGAGGGTGGCGCCGAAGTCGTGAAAATCGAGGGCGGAGAAAAGCGGGCCGACTTGATCCGCCACATCATTGACGCCGAGATTCCGGTCGCCGGGCATATTGGGCTGACGCCGCAGTCGGTGAACGTGATGGGCGGATACAAGGTGCAGGGCAAGAGCCTGAGCGGCATTGAGCAACTCATGCGCGATGCCGTGGCGCTGGATCGCGCGGGCGTGGCCTGCCTTTATCTCGAAGGCATTCCGCGGGAGGTGGCGGCGATGATCACGGCGGAGGTCAGCGTTCCGACCGTCGGAATTGGCGCGGGGCCGGAGTGCGACGGACAGGTGCTGGTGTTTCACGATATTTTGAATTTGACGTTCGGGCCTCCGGCAAAATTTGTGCGGCGATACGGCGATGCGGCGGCGCTGATTACGAATGCGGTACAGGCATTTTGCGCGGATGTGCGGTCACATCAATATCCTTCGGATGAGGAGTCGTATCATCTGCCGGCGGAGACCAAGGCCGGGCTCGAGACCGTGCTGGATCGGAAGCGGGCGATGCGGCGGTAGGCGAGTTTCCTCGCTCCGGATTTAGGCGGATCAGGACGGATTGGGCTTGGGAACTTTGGCGGAGGAAACAGCGTACCTATGTTGTAGGGGATTCGAACGGGCACTGCGCGGACATTCCGCCGCCGTGGTTGAACGGTGTTACCCTAACACTTAGGAGGCAGAGTTATGCACCTCTTGTCGTCGTTTGTCTTCTCGATGTTTTTCTTTCCGTTTTTCGGCTTCGGCTTCGTGATGTATTTTCTGCCGTCGATCATTGCCCTCGCCCGCAGCAAACGCGATCTGCTGGCGATCTTCCTGCTGAACTTCTTCCTGGGATGGAGCGTGATCGGCTGGGTTGTCGCGCTGGTCTGGGCGGCAAAAAACGACGTCCCCGCCGTGGCGAGGTGACTTCGAACCAGTGAATTCTCTGCGGGTGCGAGCGGCTCTGTTCATTGGATTGAGTGTTGCTCTGAGCGGCTGTTTCACACAGCGGCCGGCAGTCAAGGCGCCCGATCCTGCGACGGCTCTGCAGTCGATTGCCGCGGCGGACCCAGCCAAGTATGACCGTATCCAGGACATGAAGCAGTGGCGCAACCCGTACCTGATCGTGCGCGCCGATGGAGTGGTTTTGTTTGATCCGGACGATAGCGCCGAGATCGTTTTTAAGCCGAAGGATGTGCTCGCGGAACTGGCACGGCTGCCGGCTTCGAATTGGCCCTATGGCCGGGTGGTGGCGGCGGCAGAGAGCAGTACGCGGGCCTCGGAACAAGACGGCATCGCAATCCGGCGGAATAAGGGCATCGTCGGTGGCACTCTGGAGAGCGCGCATATCGCGGTCCGGTGGGTGTCGTCGGCGTGAAGTGCAAGGGCTAAATCGTGGTTGAGTTCTCGACCCTTTACGCAGCGCGCCGCAGCGTTTCGATGGACTACAACTCCTGAAAGATCTGCCTTGAAAATCTGCACGACGGTCGATGAGATGCGAACTGCTTCTCGCGCGCTGCGGCGCGCGGCGCGGCGCCTAGGACTTGTTCCGACGATGGGAGCGCTGCATGAAGGACACTTGTCGTTGGTGCGGGCAGCGAAGGCATCATGCGATGTCGTTGCCGCTTCGATTTTTGTGAATCCCACACAGTTTGGGCCGAATGAGGACCTGGCGAAGTATCCGCGATCGTTCGAGCGCGACCGGGAATTGCTGGAGCGCGAAGAAGTGGAACTGCTGTTCGCGCCGACTGTGGAGGAGATGTATCCGGCGGGTGCGGTGACATGGGTGACGGTGGAGGAGCTCAGCGGCAAGCTGGATGGCGCTTCGCGGCCGGGGCACTTTCGCGGAGTGACTACAGTGGTAGCGAAATTGTTTCACGTCGTTGAGCCAGATGCAGCATTTTTCGGACAGAAGGACGCGGCGCAGGTCGCGATCATCCGTCGCATGGTTTGTGATTTGCGAATGCCGGTGGAAATTGTGGTCTGTCCGGTTGTGCGCGAGGCCGACGGGTTGGCTATGAGTTCGCGCAATGCGTATCTGGACGCGCAGAAGCGGAGGCAGGCGCTGGTGCTGCACCGATCGCTGCTGCGCATGAAAAAGATGGCGGATGCGGGTGAGCGAAACACGGCCAGGCTAATCGCAGCGGCACGCGAAGAATTTGCCTGCGAGAGTTCGGTGCGCGTGGATTATATTGCGATTGTGAATCCGGAAACGCTCGATGCGGTGGATGATACGTCGAACGGGGCACTGGCGGCGGTAGCGGCGTTCGTGGGAAACACGCGGCTGATCGACAACCTTCTAATCGAGAAAAAATAACGGCCCAAAGCTGGGGGAACGGCTACTGCTTTGGATTCTCCGCCAAGGCGGTGGGAGCCGTTGTGGTTTCGATGCGCCGCAGCACGAGATCTTCGACCTGGTTCCAGATGTGCGGATCGCAATCGCTTTGCATGTGGTTGTGCATAAACGCGCGGTCGAACCACGATGTTCCTTCACACGTCACAGGACTTTTCTGATAGTCGAAACGGTAGTTTCCCAGGATCTGCGTTTTGGAGGGATCAGCGGCTTCGATCTCAGAGCGCCCGTGGATGAATCCGTGGGGTTGATAGAAATTCGCCGCGGCTGCGACATTGGCCGGGATGACGCCGTCTTTCTGCCAGGGTTTGGCCACGCTGTCGACCTGCACCGTCAGTAGCACGGGAATGCCGGCGCGATCTAATTCGCGGGCCAGCAGCACTACGGCAGAGGCTCCCCAACTGTGGCCAAACAGAAGGATGTGGGCCTGCGCTTTTTCTTCAGCGGTGAGGACGCCGTCGTGATCGCGATCGAGCAGGGCGAGAATGGTTTTGTAGGCTGACTCTCTGTGCCGGTTTTCGAAAACCCGAACGTAAGCGTCTTGCGGGAAGAATCGCCGAATGCTCTCCGCCAGTTTTACCGGGCCCTGGTGCGGATTGTTGTGGCGCACAAAACCGCCGACGAAGCCGATCACGATGTTCGCGGGGGATGGCTGAGCGCGGGCCACAGCCCCGCCCTCGGCTGCACCGAACATGGGGATCGTGGCGGTGAGGATGACGGCCGCTGCCGCGAGGATCCGAAAGCTTGGCAAGGGACGCACTTAAACTCCTACTAACCTAAGATGGTTCCCGCGATCGCATGGTTGCGGCGGGCGAAAAACGGTTGCGTTCGGCTGTCTCCGTCGATCCCCAGCGCGGTGAGCTGAAAACCCTTGCCCGGCAAGGGTTCTGGCCGGTTCGAACCCGCTGGCCAGTCTACACCCGTTGTCAAGGCGTCGGCTGAGTTGTTTCACGACTCATTTTGAGAGTTTCGTCCGGAGACGAAGGGGTTTCCTGCCAGAATGTAACGCAGGGGCTTGTCGGCCGCTTTTGTGATTCCGATGCGGGGAGTCGTGCGGATTCCGCGGGCGCGAAAGCCGTCTTCGCCGATCCACAGGCCGCCGGTGGTCGAGGTCAGGTCGCACCCATTGTCGCGAGTGCGGGTGATTCCGAAAGCCTCAGCCATGCGGCCGGGACCACTGGTGAGCTTAGGCAGGTCGGGAGGGCCGAGGTGCGAGAGTCCGCGCGCGCGCGTCATCGCTTCGATGCCGGAGAGAGGCTCCAGGGCTCGAAACAGGACGCCTCCGGCGCGGCCATCACGCTCGCACGAGACGTTGAGGCAGTAGTGATTGCCGTAGATGAAATACACGTACGCGTAGCCAGGCGGACCGAAGAGAACGGAATTGCGGGCGGTCAGACCCGCGGCGGAATGCGCGGCGGGATCGTTTTTTCCAAGGTAGGCCTCAACTTCGACGATGCGCCCCGTGAGACGGCGACTTTCGTCCTGCCGCACAAGAACCTTGCCCAGAAGTTCCCGGGCCACACGTTGTGGACTGCGCGCGAAAAAGGCGCGACTGAGCGGGCGAATGGAAGTCTGGCGATCTGGCATGCAGGGGAAATCTTAACGGTTCCGGGCGCGGGCTGCCCACCGCAGACCGTCGACGACAGTCATCGGCTGGGGCGCGCGGGGAGGAAACCTTTGAGCGCGAAGGTCGCTGAAAATCGCCGGCTCACAAATTAGAGATAACCGACGGGCAGATGAAATGCAAAAAGGGCGGGAGTTCCCCGCCCTTCCAAGTCTTTAGGCGCCCAATGCCTACATCGTCACGTCCTTGATGTGCGTGGCGATGTACCACGTGTTGCCGAAAACGTCTTTCACGCCGGCATTGCGGTCACCGTAAGGTTGGTCGGCAGGCTCCTGCACGGAACTCGCTCCCGCGACCAAGGCCTGGCGATATGCCGCATCAACGTTGGGCACATACAGATAGAACATTGCGGGCGTTGGTTCATACTTCCCGTGCGCCTCGCCCATTTCGACCACGGAGTCGCCCACGCGAATCTGGGCGTGGTGCACAATCCCGTCGGGCGATGCGAACTTTGCCTGCTCCTCTGCTCCGAAAGCGCGCTTCAGGAAGCTGATCAGCGGCTCGGCGCGCAGCGGATGCAGATAGGGATTTACATTGTGCAGCCCCTCGGGCAGGTAGTTCGCTCCCTTGGCGGTGGCGATGTACCAGTAGTTGCCCGCCGGATCCTGCACGCTGGCCGAGCGCTCGCCGTATTCCTGATCGCGGATTTCGTCAATCAGCGTTGCTCCGGCGGCCAGCGCCTTTTTCGAGACCGCATCGGCATCCTCCACATAAAGATGAAGGGCGTGCCGATTCGGCGTAGCGTGAAATTGCTTGCCCGGAATGCCCCCGCCCATCATCAGCATGGAATCGCCGATGCGCACCTCAGCGTGCAACCCGCCCGCCGTTCCAACTGTCCGGAATATCTCCTCCGCTCCAAAAGCCTGCTTGGCAAACTCGAGCAGCGCCGGACCATCGTTCGCGATGAGGTACGGCGTCACCATGCGGAAGCCGCGAGGAATCGGACGCACGCCTTTGCCCTCCTGGGGGATTTTTCCGCCTTCCGGCCCATGAGTCATCCCCTTCATGCGCCGGTGCATTTCCTCGACCGACATCTCTTCGTTCACAGTGAACACGCCCCACGTATAGCCAAATGGATCTTGCAGCATCGCATCGCGATGACCGTAGAACTGGTTTCTGGGCTCCCGCACCAGTTTCATTCCTTCCGCTACAGCATGCTTCGCAAATGCGTCCACATCAGGAACCTGGAGCGACATCCAAATCGGCGAGTTTCCCAAGGTTTCCGCGCTGAAACGCCCTCCCTCGGGCCATTCTCCCGTCACGTTGATGGTCGAATCGCCGATCGTCAGCTCAGCGTGTGGAATGTCGCCACCGACCTGGAAACGGAAATTCTCTTTAGCGCCCAAAGCGCGTTTGTAGAACTCAATGGCTTTCGCGGGATCGCGGAACGCCAGTCTTGGTGATGCACTCGTGCGCACCGCCGTCTTCGATTCTGGCTCGGCAACAGTAGACATACGCTTCTTACCTCCTAATTCGGATTTCAATCGTGCCTTGAAACTCGCATTCGGCAGATTGCGCAATTCCGCCGCGATGCGCACCAGTGGCTCGATCTCTGTCCCCGCCTTACCGAGCGTTTCCCGGTCAAACCGCCCGTCATTCCGCGCCAGCATCGCATCAACAGCCCGGTTGAGCTGCTCGATTTTTTTCTGGTCGCCCTGCCCCGGATTCAGAGAGCGCTTAGGCATCGGCACCCTCCATGCGCGCCCGCAGACTGCTCAGAGCGCGAAACTGTAGCTGCTTCACCGCACCTTCCGTCTTACGAATCGCACGCGCGACTTCCTTGATGCTTTTCTGCTCCACAAATCGCAGCACAACCACGCGCTGCTGCTCATCCGGCAAGGTGCGGACCAGGCCAAACAAAGTGGCGCGGCGTTCCACTTCCTCAATTTCGGCCGCACTCGCCTGCGCGGACTCGATCGCGGAATCGTCGGTTACCTCGCGTCCCGAGCGCTGCCAGCGATCGGCAATCAGGTTCGCCGCAATCCGGAACAGCCACGCCGAAAACGGGATCCCGCGCCACTCAAACCGTTTCAGGTTGGCCAGAGCCTGATGAAATACTTCCGCGGTAACATCCTCGGCCTCGGCCCGGTCGCTGACTCTACGGATGGCGTAGGCGTACACGCGCTCGAAGTTGAGTTCGTAAAGGTCGGCAAAGCAGGCGGGATCGTTCTGCGCAGCTTCGATGAGAAGCCGCTCGTCCGCTTCTTTCTTCAGAGCCTTCAACGAATTCTCCGCGCTTCGACCTTACATAAGGGTAAACGCTACGAGGCCGAAAAAGGTTACGGCAAAAGGAAAATTTCTCCCTTCCATATCCGAACCTTCATGATCCTGACATTCATGCACGCCTCGATCGGTCCTCCCGAAGGCTTTTGGGGGGCTTATCAAATACCGGCTCAAAGTGGTAAAACAGTGGCTTACGAGGTGATCCATGAAAGCCATCAGTGGAGTGTTCAAGACGCGAGCCGATGCGGAGCGAACCGTACACCAAGCGCACAAGGCTGGTATAGCCGCCGACAAAATTACGCTGCTTACTCCCGGGACCGTGGAGCAGATCGATAAGGAGATGCAGTCCGTTCCCGTCGACTCTACCGAGCAGCCTGGCATGGGAAAGGCGATCGGGGCGTTGTTAGGCGGAGGCATCGGAATTACGAGTGGGTCGCTGCTCATCGCTCTCGTGCCTGGACTTGGGCCCATCACCGCGCTCGGACTGCTGGGCGCCGCAGTGCTCGGAGCCGCCGGCGCAACCGTCGGCGCGGAGGTTGGTGGAAAGGCGGAAGACTCGATGTCCGAGGGACTGCCGGAGGACGAAATTTTTGTCTATGAAGACGCACTGCGCAAAGGCCGCAGCGTAGTGATCGCTCTCGCCGACAGTGAGGCTTCTGCGTCGTTGCTACGCGAGTTGTTCAAGGCCGAGGGAGCGGAGACAGTCGACGCCGCCCGCGAGCAATGGTGGATTGGTCTTCGCGGTGCCGAGCAGAACCACTATGCAACATCGGGCAAGAGCTTTACCGATGACGAGCAGTTCTATCGCCTCGGTTTCGAGGCCGCGCTGCATGCCCGGACGCGCTGCATGGAATTCGACCAGGTCTCGGCTGCCATGGATGCAGCTCTCGAAGATGTTCAGCGGCGCTATCCCGGCGCGCAAGTTGAGGAGCCCTTTACGCGGGGTTACCAACGCGGGCGCGAGCACTATCAGCGTCTCTGTGACGAAACGCGGAAGGCGGCGTAGGGAGATCCGTCTGGCGATGACGCTCGGTTTTGTTGGCCGAGACGGCGGCGATGGACTTGCAAACTCAAGCCGGATAGTACAGATTCTCGACGGCCTTCTGCACTCTGGAAGAAAGCGCTTCCAAATCGCGCATGGTGAGTCCGCTGGTCGAAATCAACTCGCCCACCCGCATCTCCAGCGGACGGCACTTGATGTGATACGTGTCCATCGGGAGCAGTTCGTAGGTGCCGACCAGCGCTACTGGAACAATGTCGACCTGCGCCTTTAGGGCCAGAAATAGTGCTCCCGGCAGAAACGGCTTGATGTCGCCGTCAGGCGTCCGCCCGCCTTCAGGGAAGATCACCAGCGGCATTCCGGCCTTCAGACTCTTTACCGCGGAGCGAATCGATGCAATGGAATTGGTCGGCTTCTGCTGATCGATGCACACTTGTCCCGACCGCTTGAGCTGCCAACCCACGACCGGATATGACAACAGCTCTTTCTTGAACACGATGCGGAACTGGAACGGCAAGTTCACATAGAGCACGGGAATATCGAGCGCCGAAGCGTGATTTAGCGCGTAGACATGCGGCTTGGACGTATCAATCTTCTCAAGGCCTGTGACCTTGACCGGCGACAATATCGTTTTCATGATGAGCCAAGACCAGGCGCGCGAAAACCAGTGCAGGCGGCGTCCGCTGCGGTCAAACAGTCCCCCAGGCAGCGCCAGGATTCCCAGCACGAGCGTGTACAGCCAGATCAGCGGATCGAAAATGAAATACGAGCGCAAGCGGCTGAGCCAGCCATACTCCGCTCCCGGGATCTCATGGGGAGTCCGCGGGCGGTCGGACGACGGAGCGCCGGGGCTTGGCGCATCAGAGCGCTCAGAAGAGATCGTTACAGCTTGCGGCGCGCTGCTTTCCGCCGGTTCGCTCTCTACCTGGCCCACCGATGAATTCACTTCGTGCACAGTTCCATTCTAGGGGAAAAACTGTCAGCGGAGCGTGACTCAGATTTTGACTCCGAGGGCGCGCATGGCTTCGCCCACCAGATAGATT
Source organism: uncultured Acidobacteriaceae bacterium (assembly GCA_963739125.1). Taxonomy (GTDB): domain Bacteria; phylum Acidobacteriota; class Terriglobia; order Terriglobales; family Acidobacteriaceae; genus Sulfotelmatobacter. Next base: position 2,009,758 of record CAVTZD010000001.1, read on the forward strand.
GAGCCGGTCACCACCATGACTCCCTGCGGCGGTGTAACCGCCCGGGCCCGCTCCAGCGCCTTCCCCACATCGGCGACCGCTTCTATGTCCGTCCCAGTGCGGCCTCCCGCCTGCTGAATCTCCTCCGGCGATGCCGACCTGGGATTCTCCGGCCGCGTGGCGATTACTTTCTCAGCCAAGGGAAAAAGAATCTCTGTCATCTCCGAGATTGCCTTGTCGCGCATTGCGCCGAAAACAAAAATCAGCGGACGGTCGTCATAACGCTCCGAAAGGGCCGAACGTAACGCCCACGCACCAGCCGGATTGTGCGCCACATCGAGCACGATTTCGGGCCATCCCGGGCGCGAGGAAAGCACCTGAAATCGGCCCGGCCAGCGCGTCTGGCGAACTCCGCGCTCGATGGCGGCCGGAGTAATACCCGAGAATCCCTGTTTGCTCAATTCTTCTGCGGTCGCGATGGCCAGCGCCACATTCCGCAACTGATGCCGGCCCACCAGCGGCGACTCGACCAGAATCTCTCTCCCCATGACCTGCAGCGGATAGCGGTAGACGTACTTCTTTGCTTCCTTAGCTTCAGCTTCGTTATTTTCGCGGCGGCGACCGGAAAGGCTCTCCTCGGTGCTAGGCGCCAGGTACACGGCACTGCCCGGCGAGACGGGAGGCACATACTGCACGGCGCTGACTCCGACCGCATCTAAATCCAAAATTGTATTGCCGATCACATCGTTGGCTTCGGGCTGCTGCGGCAGCGTGACCACCACGCCGCCGGGACGAATAATCCCAGCCTTCTCGCGAGCGATTTCGCCCACCGTGTTGCCAAGAAACTTCTGATGATCGAGAGAAATGTCGGTAATCACGCTGACTAGCGGCTCAACCACGTTGGTCGCATCCAGACGGCCACCCATGCCGACTTCGAGCACGGCGATCTCGACCACTTCGCGCGCAAAGTGGGCAAAGGCGATCGCGGTCATCATCTCGAAGAAGCTCGGGTGCCAGGGCAATTCCCCATGGTCGACGAGCTGTTCGGCCACGCGATTCACTTCGCTGTGCAGCCGGGCAAACTCCTCGTTGCTGATTTCTTCGCCGCGCACGCGGATGCGTTCGTTGATCCGCATAAGATGCGGCGAGGTGTAGAGCCCGATTTTTAAACCTGATGCGCTCAGAATCGACGCGAGCGTAGCCGCGGTCGATCCTTTGCCATTAGTCCCCGCGATCAGCACACTGGGAAAGCGCCGCTCGGGATGCTCGAGCGCAGCGAGCAGCACCCGCATATGCGCCAGGTCGAACTTATGCGACGGCGTCTGAGCCAGCTCGTGACCCAGCGCAAACATGCTCGCCACCGCGGTTTCGTAGGACATGGAACGGCTCTTGGCTTTTGGCCTTTGGCTCTTGGCTTCTAGATTACCAAGTCTGAATGTGATTTGAATCCGACGTGACGGGCGGGAAACAGCACGGTGAGGTTCGGGCTAATAGCCAATAGCTAAAAGCCAATAGCCGCGTTACGCCATAAACTCCAGCGCCCGCGCGATGTACGGCTTGAGCTGCTTGCGGGGGACGACGGCATCGAGCATGCCGTGTTCGAGCAGGAATTCACTGCGCTGAAAGCCGGGAGGGAGTTTTTGCCGGATGGTCTGCTCGATGACTCGCGGGCCGGCGAAACCGATCAGGGCTCCGGGCTCGGCAATATTCAAATCGCCCAGCATGGCAAACGATGCGGTTACGCCGCCCGTAGTTGGGTCGGTGAGCAGGGAGATGTAGGGCACACGGGCTGAATCGAGCCGCGCCAGCGCCGCGGAAATCTTGGCCAGTTGCATGAGGCTGATTACGCCCTCCATCATCCGAGCGCCGCCCGAAGCGGATACGATGACCAGGGGCACCTTGGTCTCAACGGCTCGCTCGACTGCCCGTGTGATGGCCTCGCCCACCACGGCTCCCATGCTGCCGCCGATGAAGGCGTATTCCATTACGCTTGCGATCACGGGCCGCCCCGCGAGCTTGCCCTGCGCGTTGATGACGGCATCGTTCAAACCGGTATCCTTCTGGGCCTGGCTCAGTCGCGAGGAATACGGCTTCAGGTCCACGAATTTCAGTGGATCCGTCGACTCGATATCGCCGTCGAAGACTTCGTACTCGTTGTCGTCGAGCAGTTGTGCGAGGCGGGTACGGGCGTCAATCCTGAAGTGCTTCTCGCACTTCGGGCAGACATTCAGGTTGTCTTCCAGATCTTTTTTCCAGATGATCTGCCGGCAACCCTCACACTTCACCCACAGTCCCTCGGTCTTGACGCGCTTCTCGCCCGAGTTCTCCAGATCGCCGGATTCGCGTTTAAACCAAGCCATAGAAAGAATTGAGTAATTGGGAAATTTAGTAATCGGGTAATTGAAAACCCGGCCAGCGGGTTGGCCTTCTCAATTACTCAATTACTAAATTTCTCAATTACTAAATTTTCAGTACTCGATTCCTCTCTGCGCCATCACGCCCTTCTCATAGGCGTGCTTGATCTGGCGCATTTCCGTGACCGTGTCGGCGGCCTCGACAATTGTGGGGTGTGCGTTCCTGCCCGTCAAGATGACGTGCACCATCTCCGGCCTTTTCTTGAGCGTTTCGACCACTTTCGCAGGATCAAGCATGCCATAGCTGATGGCGTAGTTAATCTCATCGAGAATCACCAGATCCCACTCGCCGGACTGGATTGCCTTATCTGCCTCGGCCCAAGCCTCCTCGACCATGCGAACGTCTTCCGGGTCGGGCTTCTCCGCGCCGACCTTCACAAAGCCGCGCCCCATCTGCTTCATCACAAACTTGTCACCGAAAGCTTGCACCGCGTCCAATTCGCCGTAATGCCACGAGCCTTTCAGGAACTGCAACATGAGCACGCGCATGCCGTGGCCCACGGCGCGCAACGCGGTCCCCATGGCGGCCGTGGTCTTGCCCTTGCCCGGACCGGTATTCACGATAATCAGACCACGACGAACGTCAGACATGCTGGCAGTGAACGCTTGATTCTACTAGATTGACTCCACTTGCCGCGCCTTGATGGTGACCGGGCCCCCTGGGCGTGTCCAATTTCGGACAGGTGATTTAGGCAGCGGACACCGCATCCCGATCTTAGTAATCACTGAGTCCTTCTAATCAACGGCTTAAGCGTTGACCGGCGTGGACCGTGAGTTGCACGTATGAAAAACCTGGCAGGGGTGTCCCATATGAACGCCGGTCGAACAAACGCGAACAACTCATGCCGGCCAGGAGTCTTTACTAATCGAATGACCGTCTCATTTTGAAGTGGTAAGACCAAATATGTGGCCGAGAAAAATAACGGCAGCCGTGAAGTCTTCCACGGAACTCTTGCATCCAATCTTGCGTAGTTCGGTCAGGCGGATCTCTGTCCCCTCGCAAACCGCGGAGGTCTCTTCGTGATCAACAGGTGTCTCGTGTTGCTGTTCAGTAGCGCCATGTTCACGCTGCCCGCTTTTTCCGCGCAGCATGTGGCGATCCATCCCAGGCCGTCGTTCGATGCCGGAGATCAGGCAACGATTCGCGAGATCGTGGACATGGAGCGGCAGGCAAAGGAAGCCAGCCTGCGCCGCGACGCGGAGTTCCCGCAGCGCGCCCTGGCCGACGACTATGTTGCGATCACTCCTCTGGGGCAGGTGACGACCAAGCAGGATTCACTCTCCGCCCGCCGGAGCGGCCAGCTTCGCTACGAAGCCATCGACATTAGCGATATGGTGGTCCGCGTGTACGGCGATACGGCAATCGTTACGGCTCGAGCCGACGTACGAGGCCACCAGCTCGGCGAAGATTTCAGCGGCCCCTACCGCTATACGCGCGTTTGGGTCCGCCGCGCAGGTCACTGGCAAGCCGTCAGTTACCAGGCGACGGTCACGCAATAATCGCTATCAGGTCGGGAAGAAGAACGGCTGGCGCCCGCGCCGCTTTCTGCGTTCCCCTCGCCTCCATATAGAATTCCTGCCGTTAGCAATTCAATACGCAGATCAATCAGTTCCTTTGTGACAGCGACGGACGTGCAACCACCATCTTAGGCGTCGCATCGCATGTTCCGTGCTCCGGAGATCCCTGACTTCAAGGAGGAAAACGTGCCCCGTCTCGGTTTAGCGCTTAGCGCCATGCTGTTGCTCGGCAGTTCAGTTATGGCACAGTCTACAGACCGCGTTGAGATATTTGGCGGCTACTCGTATACGCGCCCTGACTTCAGCCTGGTTTCTCCCAATGACGCTAACGGCTGGAACGCGTCGGTCGATTTGAAGGCGCGTCGCTGGATCGGATTCGTCGCCGACGTTTCTGGGTTCTATCCCCGCTATACGTACGGGCAAGGTGGGTCTGTAAGCGGAGAGACATACACGTTTCTGTTCGGACCGCAGGCCTCGATACCACTCGGCCGGTTCACTCCCTTCGCACGATTCCTGGTCGGGTTTAGCCATGTGACGCCGCAGAACTTCTCGGGTTTCAGCGGGGTCGGCGGGTCCGTCTTTCAATCCAACAATGCTTTGAGCACCGCCGCGGGAGGAGGGCTGGACTACTCGGTGGCGAAGCACATTGCGATCCGCGGCCAGGTGGACTGGCTCTACGCCCGGTTCACGCCCATCGGAGGCGGAGATCCGGGAGTGAACTACGTCCAGAACCGAAGCGTCGCGCGCATTTCCACCGGAGTTGTCTTTCGATTTTGATGCAGTGTGAAAGCTGAGGTGCGGGAAATGTGTCGCAGATCAGAGTCGCGCTACGGAGCACGCATCGCCGCGGGCGAACCGCCTCAATGCCCGGAGTGATACGGATGCCCCTTCAGAATCGTGAATGCCCGGTAGACTTGCTCGAGTAAGACTACGCGCGCCAATTCATGCGCCAGAGTCATCTTGCCGAGAGAGATTGTGTGCTGGGCCAACGCTCGCGTCTCAGCGCTGAAACCATCCGCGCCGCCGATCGCGAGTATTAACGGGAGAGGGTTGCGGTCCTGATAATCGCCGAGAAACGTGGCAAATTCCTCGGAAGAGAACTCCTTGCCTCTCGAATCGGCCAATACCAGCGTTGACTTCGCCGCGTGTTTCCCGCTCTTACCTGTCGCCCGGCCGCAGATATCGAGCAGCGCCGCTTCATCCCGCAGAGCAACGCCTTCAATCTGAGCATAACGTGAGATGCGCTTGAGATACTTATCGGTCAGCGCCTGAATTGCCGGCTCCTTCGTTTTGCCGATCCATCCGATCTTGATCTTCACGGCGGGCCTTTACTTCGTTCCTGAAGCCAGCACCACTGACACACCGAAGGCAACCTTCTCGCCGTCGAAATACTGACCTACCGCCTTATGAACCTCGGCATGAATTTGCGGCCATTGCTCCGCCGGCACACGCTGCAGCATGGGGCGAAACGGCACCGCGACGGCTTGCGCCTGCTCCCAGACTTCATCGATGGTGCCGGGCCACACCCAGGGCACGATTCTCGTCGACTCCTCAACGCTCGTAAATCTAGCACTCCGAAGAACCGCCGACAGGCTGCCGGGCTCGGAAAATCGAAAAGGATCAGGGCCACCCTCCGGCAACAGAGGACCGCCCACATGGCGATGCACAACGCCCATCATACTGCTCCAATAAGGCTGATCGAACGATCCCCAGGCGAGAAAGCAGGCGCGCGCGCCGGGGTGCAAAACGCGCCGCAATTCCCGCAGGGCGACGACGGGATCGCGGAAAAACATTACTCCGAAGCGGGACGTACCCAGATCGAAACTGTCGTCGGGAAAAGGCAGCGTGTGCGCGTCAGCACGCTGCGTAGTGAAGTTCTTCAGTTCGCGGCCCTGCGCCCGCTCAGCAGCGATCGCCAGCAACTCCGCGCTCAGGTCGCTGGCCGTGACATGCCCGTCGGGTCCTACCATGTGGGCCAGACTGATGGCTGGCTCGCCTGTACCACTGGCCAGGTCGAGCACTCGCATACCCGGCGCCGGCTGCGCGTACTCCACGAGCGCCTCGGTTACGGCCCGGCCCATGGTCGCCGATTTTGCCTTCCATTTTTCGGATGCAACCAGGCGGTATTGTGATCCCCAGCCTGGCTCGGATGTGAGTTCGGAGCTGGATTTTGATGTCATGGAAAAAACTCGGGCCCGGAAGCGTGAGCTGGCAAGGGATCCTGCCGGACATTTTCCGCCAGCTCACAGTGAAAAAGAATCTATGCTTTTTTTCTTTTCTTCTTTTTGAGCGTGCCCGACGGAGCCGCAGTCTTGCGCTTCTTCGCCGCCGCCGGCTTCAGCTGCGACGGCTCCAGACGTTTCGCCGACTTCCATAAACGCTCGAGATCGTAGAATTTGCGCGCCTTTTCCGAGAACACGTGTACCACGAAATCAACGTAATCCACCAGCACCCATTCGGCCTGGTTGTAACCTTCGACGTGCGTCGGGCGCAGACCGGCGGACTTCAGGCGCAGTTCCACTTCGTCGGCAATGGCCTGAACCTGCCGCGGGTTGGTCCCGCTGCACAGCACGAAATAGTCCGTGAATGCTCCGGAGCCTTTTTCCATCTCCAGAATGCTGAGTTCTTCGGCTTTCTTGTCGAGGCAGGCTTGAATGGCGGCCGCAACTTGCTTTTTCAGTTCGGTCTTCTTTGTCATTCGGTCGTTTTATCTTCGGACGCCGTCGTCGGTCGTTGGTCGTTGGCTCGAACCTCATTGTAACCGAGGTGTGTGATAGCAACTGAGGGTCGAGTGTCTTACGACTGGAAAGTGAGAAAACAACGGAAATCGGTCCGCTGGCTTCCCGCCGGCAGCCCCGGCCAACGACTCGCTACAAGCGCAAACGCCTATTTATACAGACCTAATTTGCGGATGTATTCGGCCACCGGCGGCTCCACAAAACGCCCCAGCGGCTTACCGGCGGCGGCAGCCTGGCGGATCGCGGTCGCCGATGCCGGCTGGCGCAGGTCTTCCAGCAAATGCACGGTCACTCCGGGCAGAACGAGATCTCCCATAGCTGCCTGCTTGTGGAACGGCCGCGTAACTTCAGGACGAGGCCGCAGGCTCTCGGGCAGCGCGTTGGCGACATCGGCCAGCGAATATCCCGGACGGCTGGCTACGATGAATTCACACTCGCGAAACAGCGCGTCGGCCCGGTGCCAATTGGCGATCTCCGCGAACGCGTCCATTCCAATCAGCAGAAACAGCCTGTCGATGGCTTTGAGTGATTCCTTCAGCCGTCGAACGGTATCGATGCTGTAATTCGGTTTTTCCTGCCGCGCCCTGCCGCCAGGTGCGGGCTCTTGCGGCGCTTCCAGCAGGGAAGGTACGAAGGCTTTGTCCCCGGCAGTGGCCAGGGCCAGCATGGTGAAGCGGTGCAGGAAGGGCGACAGGGGCTGCTGCTGTTTGTGGGGTGGCGTATTGGCCGGGACAAAGTAGACGCGATGCAGTTTGTATTGTTCGAGTGCGGCCCGAGCCAAGGCCAGATGTCCGCGATGGACTGGATCGAACGTTCCGCCAAATAGACCGATGTTCATATCAAGTTTGGTTCAGCCGGTTCGTGCTGGCAAATTCGTAGAGCCAGGCTCGCACGGCGTTGCGAGTCCCCTAGTCTCTTGATTTGCAGCTTGGGATGCAAGTCCGAAACCATCGCTATTCCGTTTCCATCCACGGTTTTACCACGGTAGTCGCGCCGCTATGCCTGCAGGCTCATCGTCCTGGTGGCCGTTGTCGCGTGCGCCAAGGGCAAATTCGCATCCAGCGAGGGCCTGTTTGCGCGGTCAGGATGAACTCCTGTAACTATCCTGTTTCCCAATTTGGAACTAGCATAGTTATATGCGAGTAACCCTCCCCCTACTCCGCATCCCGACCGCGCGCGCCCCGGCTCTGCGTTACGGTGTAGCCGTGCTCAGCACAGCTCTGGCGCTGATCCCCACGATCCTGCTGGCGGATGTCTCGGAAAGCCGTTTGGCGCTGTTCGGCGTAGCTGTGATGGTCAGCGCGTGGTATGGCGGATGGAAGCCGGGCATAGTCGCCACTTCGTTCGCGTTGACGGTGAGCGCGTATTTCTCGCTCGCCGGAGAGCACACGGCGGCACAGTCGCGCACCGCCATCATCCGCTTGTCGCTGTTTTTTTTCATCGCCATGCTGATCTGCTGGCTCAACGCCGCGCTGCGCGCCGTGCAGGAAAATCTACGCCGGTCGGAGCTGAATTTCCGCTCGCTGGTCACGAACGCTCCCTACGGCATTTGCCGCTGCGACTCTACCGGCAAGATGCTCGATGTGAATCCGGCTTTTGTCGAGATGCTGGGCTACCTGTCGCCAGAAGAACTGATCGGCCGGCATATTTATGGCCTCTACGCAGAGAGCGATCAGTGGTTCAATCTTGCCGATTTTCTGCGCGCCTCTTCGCCCTTCAAGGGGCTCGCGGCTGAGTGGAAACGGAAAGACGGGACGACCACAGTCGTCCGGGTTTCCGGCCGGTCGGTCACCAATGGCCATGAAGGCGGGGTCGTGTTCGAGGTGTTTGCCGAAGATGTCACCGAGCGCCGTGTGCTGGAGCAGCAGCTCAGGCAGTCGCAAAAAATGGAAGCCGTGGGCCGACTGGCCGGCGGCATCGCCCACGATTTCAACAATCTTCTGATGGTCATCTCCGGCTATACGGAGTTCCTGTTGGAGCGTCTCGGAAGTTCGCCGGAACTCCGGACTTCCGCGCAGGAGGTCGCTCGCGCCGCCGAGCGCGCCTCTTCGCTGACCCGCCAGCTTCTGGCTTTCAGCCGCAAGCAGATGCTCGCCCCAAAAATCATCAGCCTGAACGACGTGGTCACCGAAAACCTGAAGATGCTGACGCGGATGATCGGCGAAGATATCGACCTGGTGATGATTCCCGGCCAGGATCTGTGGGCCGTGCGCGCTGATTCCGGGCAGATCGAGCAGGTCATCATGAACCTTGCGGTCAACGCCCGCGATGCCATGCCCTCGGGTGGGAAACTGACCATCGAGACTTCCAACGTCTCGCTCGACGACAGCTATGTCCGCCTTCACGCGCCCTTGCAGCCCGGAGACTATGTCATGGTCGCGATCAGCGATACCGGCGCCGGAATGGACACCGAAACTCAGTCGCATATTTTCGAACCGTTTTTTACGACCAAAGGACCGAAAGGCACCGGGCTGGGGCTTTCGACGGTGTATGGAATCATCAAGCAGAGCGGGGGATATGTCTGGGTGTATAGCGAGTTGGGCCGGGGCACAACGTTCAAGATTTACCTGCCGCGGGTGGCGTCAAGCGGCCAGGCCCTTGCCGCGCTGCCGGCTACAGCCGTGGAACAGCACGCGATTGAACCGGGAACCGAAACGATTCTGCTGGTCGAGGACGAAGCCAATCTACGTTACCTGGCGCGGCAGTACCTGGAGAAGCAGGGCTACAGGGTGATCGAGGCCGCCGATGGCGCGGTTGCCATGCAGATCGCAGTGGCCCACGAAGGCGTCATCCATCTGTTGCTCACCGACGTCATCATGCCGGGCATGAACGGCCGCGAACTGGCGCAGCGTATCTCGGAAATTCGCCCGAATGTAGAGATCCTTTACATGTCGGGTTACACCGAAAATGTGGTCGGCCATAACGGCATGCTCGATGCCGGAGTGCGCCTTCTGCAAAAACCCTTTAACCTTCGCGATCTGAAAGGCAAGGTGCGCGAAGTGCTGGATGCAGCTAAAACTCCCTCCCCGGAGGTCGCAATGTCTACGCAGACTACAGAACCACACCGCACTGTCCCGCCAATCAAGATTCCATCCACACGAGCGCAGCGGTTTCAGCTCCACTTGCCGTTGCGTTATCGCCGCCTGGGCGAGAATGCGTGGCACGAAGGCACGACGGAAAACATCAGCCGTTCAGGGATGCTGTTCCAGGCCGATTCCGAGGGCAACGAGGCGCTGCAGCCTCACTCTCAACTGGAGATCAATCTCGTGCTCCCCGCGGAGATTGCAGGGCTCTCGGCGACGGAAGTGGTCTGCCGCGGCGAAGTCGTACGCACCGTCGAGCCCAACGGAAGTACGCTGAGCCCTGCGCTTGCCGCGCGCATCCTGCAATACCACTTCCAGCACGGCCCGCTGCCGAGAGCGTAAGCCCGGGGTCGATTTTGGGTGGCGCAGTGCCTCCAGCGCGCGATAACGTTTTGAAAGGGCGCGGCTTCCAGCCGCGCCGCAAGTCTTCGCCAAATCAACAGCGGCTTTAGCCGCCCGTTTTCCACAGCCGAAATCGAAATCTTTGTGACGAACGACCTTTACTGAGGATACAGAAAGCTCACAATGATCTCGTGCGCGGGAAATCCCTCAACTCGTCCAGCTCACGGTCACTGACGAGCCTCCAGAATGGCCCTTCTCGAGCGCCCGAGAGGAAGCTAACTGCTTACCCCGCAATATTTTACGCACAAGTCATTCCGGCTCAATATTTTGCCGGGAATGCCGCCTATCATCCGACCGCAACATGATTGAAATGAGTATTTTACGAGACCGGCGAAAAAAATTGTGAAGGGATATCCCCTACCGCTCTTCTGCAACTGCTTCGCTGCGTTCCCGCCCTCTGAACTTTTCCACTTCATCCGCCAAGGCGAACTTCAATTCTTCAATCCCCTTGCCCGTGACTGCGGAAATCTCATACAGCTTCAGTTTCTTCTTCTTGCAGTATTTCTTCAGCGCAGCCAGCTTGTCCTTGTTAGCGACGTCGATTTTCGACGCGACCATGATCATGGGCTTGTCTTCCAGATCCGCCCCGAAACTGCCGAGCTCGCCGAGAATGACTTCGACGTCGTTGACCACATCTTGCCGGCCGCTGGCGTCGGAAACGTCGACCAGATGCGCCAGCAAGCGCGTGCGTTCGATGTGGCGCAGAAACTGCGTGCCCAGCCCAGCCCCGGTGTGCGCTCCTTCGATCAGGCCTGGAATGTCGGCAACAACAAAACTGACTTCATTCTTCGCATCGCCGATAACCACTACGCCAAGATTCGGCTCCAGCGTGGTGAAGGGATAATCCGCAATCTTCGGCCGTGCCGCGGAAATGCGCGAGATCAGAGTCGACTTCCCAACGTTCGGAAATCCGACCAGGCCGACATCGGCGAGCAGCTTCAATTCCAGGCGGTAAACGCGCTCTTCGCCTTCGTGTCCCGCTTCGTGCTCGCGCGGAGCCTGATGCACCGACGTGGCGAAGCGAGCATTGCCGCGTCCTCCGCGCCCGCCGCGGGCAATCACGATACGCTGGTCGGCCTGCGAAAAATCAAACACTTTCTCTCCGGTTTCGTCGTCGTAGAGGATCGTCCCGACCGGAACTTTCAAAACCACGTCACCGCCTTCGCGCCCGGTCTTGTTCGAGCCTTCGCCATGGCGTCCGCGCTCAGCTTTGTACTCGGGGTTGAAGCGGAAATGTACCAGCGTATTGTGGCGCTCGCTCGACTCCATGATGACGTCGCCGCCCTTGCCACCGTCGCCGCCTGACGGGCCACCGCGTGGCACGAATTTCTCACGCCGGAAGGCCATGCACCCGTTGCCACCGTCGCCGGCCTTCACTCGAATTTTCGCTTCATCGATAAACATAGAGGACGGTCAAAATAACCGTACATCGCTGCCGTTCGCCGGCGGGGATCAAAGTTGCGGGTACTGCGGCCAATCCGGGAACCAGTTCCTAATCGGACTCGCCGGCAGGCAGTCTCATGACTCCCATTCCGCCAGCCGATAACTCAACCGAGGTGTAACGGCCTTCGCGCGTCTAAATGAAGACTCGCTCTCACGCCGCCAGCCAATGCCCGTCAACAGCATCGAACCCGGCTCCGTCCTGCCACGAACCGCGTGGCACGCCATCCTGACGGAAACTGTGATCGAGGTTTTTTCCATCATGGTGGGAGTCAACGTCACTCTGTCCAGCGACGACTCTCGCTTCATCACCCAAGTGACCGGAATCATCGGCATTGCGGGCGCGATCCGCGCCAGTTTCATCTTACAATGCAGCACCGCATCCGCCATTAAGCTGGCGTCACAAATGCTCGGGATCTCACCGGATGCGCTCGATGCTCAGAAAGCCGCTTACGACGCTCTCGGCGAAATTGGCAACATTGTCGCGGGCTACTTCAAAGCCAAGATTGGCCTCGGGGACGCATGCATGCTCTCGGTGCCGACAATCATAACCGGCCAGGACTACCGGTTTCGTTCGCGCGATACTTGGGAGCGCCTGGCGCTGGTACTGAATTATGAGGGCGAGATTCTCCGCGCCACGCTGGAAATCTCTGACTAAACACCGCAGGCAGGCACCAACAGAAAAGCCTCGAAAACCGAGGCTGTTTGCCATCAAATGACGTGACGATCTCAGGAAAAGCTGCCGCCCATGCGTCGCGGCCTTCCACTTTGCTTCCAACCTATTTCACTTCCAGCGGCTCGACCATCACGAACTTGCCCATCTGTCCTTTGTTCAGGAACTTGATGCGGCCCGTGATCTTGGCAAATAGAGTGTCATCTTTGCCGCGGCCGACGTTCAATCCCGGCTTCACCCGCGTGCCGCGCTGGCGAATAATGATCGTGCCGCCGGGCACCACCTGCCCGCCGAATGCCTTGAATCCCAGCCGCTGAGCGTTTGAGTCGCGGCCGTTCCTTGAAGTGCCTTGCCCTTTTTTATGCGCCATATTCCAGTTCTCGGTTCTTAGTAAAACGTGTGGAGACGGGCGACTCGCCCGTCTTTCCTCATCGCTTGCCGCTACTTCTTTTTCGCCGGCGCTTTCTTTGCCGCTTTTTTCGGCGCGGCCTTCTTCTTGGCTGATGCTTTCGCCTGTTTCTCTTCGGCCGGAGCTTCTGCCTCGGGCGCCGCCTTCGTCTTCTTCGGCCTGGCTTCTTTCTTGGGAAGTTCCGGGGCCTTGAAGCTTTGCCCGCCGGCGGCTATTTCGATGATGCGCACCGCGGTATACGCCTGCCGGTGCCCGCGCAGCTTTTTATACTGCTTCTTGCGCTTGTAGTGGAAAACCAGAATTTTGGCGCCGCGGCCTTCTTCCACGACCTCGCCAACCACGCGGGCATCCGACTGTTTCGAGACCTGACCTTGTTCACTCGAAACCGCCAGCACCGGGAACTCCACCTGGCCGTCGGTGCCGGTGCCCAGTCTCTCCACTCGAATTACGTCGCCCGGCGCCACCCGGTACTGCTTTCCACCGGCGCGGATAACCGCGTACATACGTCTGCCTCCGTCAAAATATCTTCTGAATCAGCCCGCCACTCCACCCACGGCGCACACGGGCGCAAACATGGGAGCGTACTGACTTTCCTTTGCTTGCTGTGTTTTCCGCCCCGGCGCTTCGGCAGCCAGGGCAGGCGTCCCCAGAACGGGTCGGCCAGTACAGGCAAACTCAACTATTCTATCGTGCGCTGTGGAAATCGGTCAAACCATAGTGCTGGCCGGTAGTGGCCCAATTTGGAGGGGCAACCGAAACCAGAACGACGAAGGGCACGAAGTCACACGAAGGAAACCGTTGGCAGTGAAGCCTCTTCGTGATCCTCCGTGTCCTCCGTGGTGGATGGTTTTGTCGTTGGCCAGCTGCGCCGGTAGCAGCTCAATTCGAGGAGCAACCGAAACCCAGAACCACGAAGGGCACGAAGTCACACGAAGGAAACCGTTAAGCCATAGCTTGCTGGCCACAGTTTGGCCATTACGGCGCCCGCTTTGTAGTTTCCCTCCGCCTGTGCGAGAATTCCGCCGGAATTCTTCCACATAAAATCAGGAGGACACCCGAATGTTGAAGCGCGCTCTCACGGTTTCGCTGTGCTTGGTCGGCCTGACCCTCGCCGGTTCCGCGCAAATGAAGAAGTCCCCCATGAAAAAGGCGGCGGGCCCCGCTCCCGACAAGGCCTACCTGCAGAAGATATGGGACGGCTGGTCAACTCTCGACCCGGCCAATGTCGCGCAGTTTTACGCTCCCGGCCCGCATACCTTTTTCGACATCGCCCCATTGAAGTATGGCAGTTGGGAAGAGTATGAAAACGGAGTCAAGGGCATTGCTGCGCGCTACAAAAGCGCGCGATTCACCGTCAACGATGATGCCGCGATCCATCCTCACGGAGACCTGGTCTGGGCGACCGCGACCATTGCGGAGCAGATGACATCCACTGCGGGCAAAGTTGAAATGGGCAACTTCCGCTGGACCGTTGTGTTTGAAAACCAGGACGGAAAGTGGCTCATCGTGCACGAACACGTTTCTGAGCCGATCGAGTAAAGACTCCGGCCACGAATCGACCGGATCTTGGCCTCAATACGACTTCCAGAAGAAATAGGCGGTCATCGCGGCGCCCACCACCACCACGAATGCTCGAATCCAGGCCTGCGGCACTTTCTGCGCGTAGTGCGCGCCAACATATCCTCCGATCACTCCGCCGACGATCATGACCGAGCCATGCTTCCAATACACCGCCCGCTCCACGATGAAAACCACGACCGCGACTCCGTTGATCACGAACGCCATGACGCTCTTGAGAGCGTTCATGGCATGAATGTCAGTCATGCCGATAGCTGCGAACATGGCGAGCATCACAATGCCCATCCCGCCGCCGAAATAGCCGCCGTAAACGGCGACTGACAACTGAAACAGAGTTGTCCACGCGAGCGCTGCCGTAGAAGCTTCATGTTCAATGGCCGACTCGCGCCCGCCTGCCAGTCTTTTTCCAAATGCGAATAGCAGTGTCGCTCCCAATGTCAGCCAGGGCAGCACGCGCATGAAAGTGTGAGCCGGCGTTTTCAAAAGCAGGACCGCCCCCGCCAACCCGCCCATCAGGCTCGCGGCCAGCAGAGGAATCATGATGCGTCGCGGAACGTCGAGCCGTTTGCGATATGCACCCCCGCTGCCCGCGGCCGCGGTCCAGAGCGCGATCGCGTTGGTGGCGTTCGCCGGAATCGGCGGTACGCCCGTGAACAGCAAGGCCGGGAAAGCGATGAAGCTGCCTCCCCCGGCCACGGAATTCAAGGCTCCGGCGAGTACGCCTGCGAGAAAAAGGATGACTACCGATGCGGGGGTCAAGGCATTAGGTGTACCAGAAAGCGTCGTTGGCTGCCATCGGCCACGCGTTGTGCACTGTGTTGTGCACTGTAAAGAGAAGTCGCCGGATTCTCCCACGATTACATCTGTAACCAGAAGTAATCACTCTCTGATTGCGAAAACATTTGCCTTGCGGCAGGGTTATTACAGTTGAGATTTGGGGGATCTGCTATGCGTAATCGATTCGTGATTTTCGTAGCCCTGCTTGTTGCCAGCATCGCCTGGGGACAGACTCAGCCGGCGTCGAATGGAAGTCAATCCACTACCCAGCCGCCGAGTGGCCAGCAATCCATGCCCGGCATGGATATGTCGGGAACCACGCCGCAGCACGACATGTCGAACATGAAAGACATGCCCATGGGAGAGAACGACAAAGACTCCGACAGCGACGCCAGTGCCCCTGCCATGCACTCCATGGAAGGGCACATGGATATGGGCCCGCACATGAAGATGACGGAGTTGCGCAAGCCGCAACCGGGCGACGCCGAGCGGGCGCAGAAAATCGTGGAAGCGGCAAAGACGGCGGCCGAGAAATACACGGATTATCACGCCGCGCTGGCTGATGGCTTCAGAATTTTCCATCCTGAACTGCCGCAGAAGATTTATCACTTCACCAGCCCCCGCAATGCGATCGAAGCGCAGTTTCGCTTTGATCCTGAGTATCCGACTTCGCTGCTTTACGAAAAGCACGGGGACGACTACAAACTCGTCGGCGTGATGTACACCGCGCCCAAGCGCTTCACCGAGGATCAACTGAACGAACGCGTCCCGCTTAGTGTTGCGCAGTGGCATGAGCATGTGAACTTCTGCGCGCCGCCTCGCAGCATGACGCTGGAGGAAAAGAGACAAGCGTTCCTGGGACACAACGCGCAGTTTGGTCTGATGGGATCGATCCACACTGAGGAAGCCTGCGACGCGGCGGGTGGACGGTTTATTCCCGTGGTCTTCAACTGGATGGTGCACGTCTATCCGTTTGAAAAGGATCAGGCTGCAATCTGGTCGGTGGAACGCCAGCACGGCGACTAGGTCGTGTGGCGCGGGCGCTCCCGCCCGCGAAATCTAACCATGAGCAAGAACGAATCCTCGAGTTCGGAACATTCGCAGGAGTCTGGTCTCCGATCTCGAGGCGTTCAAATCTGAAACAAATCCAACGTGTCACCCGGGCATTTCGCGGCAGGGCCTGCCCTGAGCTTGCCGAAGGAAGTGCCCTCTCCACTTGTTTCCCTGTTTACGATCCTGGTGTACAAAACACTTCGACTTTGTTCTTCCCCTGTCGATCGCTCTATTGATCGTGGCGGCACTAATTTCTTGCTACCGGAAAGATGGAGTCCACGTCCAAGAAAATGTCATCCAAGACTGCGGCGAAGGGAACTTCGAGCGCAGTCGCTACGTAGTAGGTCACAGTGGCAGGGCCAGAAGGAATGAAATGACGCTGGCCAGGTAGTAACCGCATTCTTGCGGGGTCGGGGATTCTCTCACGCTCGGTTTGGCGGCCCAGGTGAGAAAACCCCCATGGTGGCAGCGCAAGCTTGTGACTTGCGTGCTCAACCCCGGCGGCAGCATTGTAGGCGATTGGTGGGGAAACACAAGTGTTTTCTCATGCTGGTCGCGAGCCGGGCCGCCCCAACCGCTTCCCGACGCATTTTCGGGAAAGAAAAAGGAGCAGCAATGAAGTTCGCGACAGTTTCGAAGAGTGTAGTGATGGGGTTGGCTCTACTGCTGGCGTCGACGGCATTCGCGACGACAAAAGCGACCCTCGACCTGCAGGGCACAACCATGGTGAACGGAACCAAACTGAAGGCTGGTCAATACAAGTTCGAGTGGGATGGCACCGGTCCAAACGTGGAAGTCAGCATCATGCACGGCAAGACCGTAGTCGCCAAGGTTCAGGCCAAAGTTGTCGAATTGAGCTCCCCAGCGCAGAACACCGCCGCTGTTGTGCAGAACAACAGCGACGGCACCGCTTCGCTGACCGGCGCCCGCTTCGAGGGCAAGAAATACTCTCTGGAACTCGGTGCTGGCAGTGACACTGCCCAGGCCGACTCGACAAAGTAAGTAACAGTCACGGTCAACTCTACCACCAACGAAAAGGGGAGCAGGTTCTGCTCCCCTTTTTGATTTCGCCCGCGCCTTTTTCCGGCGGTCATTCAAGCTACGCTGCCGAGACACTCAGTTCGGCGCGGCCAGCACGTCGTCGTAGTAATTAAGAACAAGCCGCCTCGGCTTGGTTTTCAAACCCTTCAGCGGTACTTTCTGATCAAGCGAGGCATCTCCAGCCATTTTGGCTCGGCCCAGAAAAAAGATGTTCCCGTCGGCCATCTCCATGTAGATCGGCACGAGCATGCGGAACTTGTCATCTACGTTGGACTGCGTCACTTTCAAATTGAGAAGCACATCTCCGTCCGGGCCGACGTCAAACGAAGAGTCCGATTTGTATGACGGCAACTGCGTCCCGTAGACATATTCGTTGAAGAACCAGTCCATTTTGTGATTCCGATCCATGTCCATCTCAGGGGTCATGTGTTTTTCGACCATGGCTTTGAAATCTTCGGTGGTCGCCGCTTTCCCCGCGTAGGTCCTGACGAAATCCTGCATCAACAGTTTGAACTGCTGATCGCCATTGTGGCTGTCGCGCATCATCATGCGGATCATATTCAGGACGTAGGCTCCTTTCGGATAAATCAGCCGCCGCGTAATATCGAATCCAGTGCGCGAGTTGCTGGTGCGGTATCCCATGGTGAGCGGCCCCACATCAATGGCGCGGAAACCCTGGGCGTTGCGCTCCAGCAGCAACTCCCGTTCGTCGTTCCAGAAGGCAATGTATTTCTGGGGATTCTTCTCGATCATTGTGAGGTAGAGCGATGCCGACATGTCGGCGAATCCTTCGCTCATCCACTGGTCTCGACCGGCGGCAAATCCGACCGTGTTGCCCCACCACTGATGGGCGACTTCGTGGGGTGTTACCACTTTCCAATAGCCGCGGTCGCCCCAGTCGAGCCCCAACTGATGACGCACGGTCGTGTCGAAGTAGTAGCAGATGGGGATCCACACCAGCTCTGGCCATGACTGGCCGAAGTTGCACGCGCTTTGTTGCGTCAACTGGAGATGCTTGAACAACGGCGGGCCGAAGTAATCCGAATAGAGTTGTACCGCAAGCTCACCCTCGGCGAGCGCTTTCTTGTTCAGTCCGGTCGTACTCATGGTGCCGAGAGTCGATCCGCTTTCCATGTGCGACCCCTGATTCGGCAAGTCGTCACCCGTAGCGCGCTGCAACCCTGTCACCCAATCGGGCTGCTGCGCATTGGCATACGATTCGATGGCATATTCGGGCTTCGTGAGTTTTGCTGCTTCTTCCTTGAACCGTCCAAAACTGAATCCGGCGACGGTTTGTGGAGCTTCGCTCTTCCACACGGTCACGTTCTCCCCGCCATCGTTGCTCTCGCTCACCAGCGCTCCCGTAGCCGCCATCTTCATGCCTTTGGGAATGCGGAACGTCATGTCATATGACACAAACTCTCCGAACTCCGCGCCGCGAGCGTTTGGGAACCAGTTCTCTCGCGCGACGGGAAAATAGTTTCCGCCGCCTTCGTTGCTCACGGCTTCCTTACCGCCATACACGGTCGTGACAGTAAACTTCTCACCTTGAGCCAGAGCTTTGGGGAGAATCACGGCGAAGTCGCCGTCGTCGTTTTTATCTTCCTGGATGAACGACAAGGGCTGGCCGTCCGCGGTCACATTCTGCACCCGCAGGGGGCGGAACAGGTCAAACGGCACTACGCGCAGTCCGTTGCGCCTGGCCACAAACGTGGTCGTTGCTTTTCCGGTCAGATTGCCACTCTTCTCGATGGTCGTTTCCAGTTGCTGATGCTCCATCTGAATGGGCCTGCCGTAGGCGCGCTTCAGTTCCTCGTCGGTAGCGCTGAACGAGGCCCAGTCCCCAAGCTTGTTCTCGTCGTAGGTACTGAAATTCACCTGATAGAGCCCGCGGTCAGGGTCGATCTCATAGATTTCCTTATCGTCGTAGCGCTTGCCATGGATGAACGCCACGAAAAACGGCCTGGGCGTCGGGCTCAGCACTTCCTCCAGAAGTCTTGCCTCGAGGTTATCCTTAAGCTTGTGGCGGTTAGTGTTCTGACTATCTTTGAGCTGGCCGGAGTCGCAACCGCCCGAAGCCGGAGTGCCCGACTTCTTGAGTTCGTCATAGGTTGAGTCCGTGAAGCGCACGACCATGTGCTCAAACTTCTCGTTGAACTCGTCTTCTTTCGTCAACAGCTTGAGGCTCTTGCGCTCCATATCGAAAGGTGGATCGAGCACGAAGCTGCCGTCTCCCGTGAAAACGGCTCCGGTGACTTTGCCGTTCACGGGCGCGACAAAGCAGACTGTGCCCGAACGTAGGTGAAACGTGCCAGCGTCGCGTTTCAGCTCAATGTTGCTAACGCTGACCGCTTCGCCGCTCAAGATTGCGTTGCGCAAAGCCTGGTAAGCGGGATCGGAATTCGGTCCCGGTGCAGCATTTTGGGCAAGAGTCGCGCTGGCAGAAAGCGCGATCAGGACGGTTATGACGGAAGGAATAAGCGTATCGTTCAGACACACAGACGCGGCGGCACGCAAGGTGCGGACGGCGAACAACATGGGGCCTCCCCGGGGGAAGAGGAACGCTAATTATCCGCAGTTTGCCGAAAAATGCAAGGGGCGATCACGAATACCGAGGCCGCCAGAACCCAACGGACCGGCAGCAGCGGCAGGGAGCTTGAAACTTTTTCTCGTCTCGAAACTCCAATCTGACAGCCCCACTGCCTTCGTACTCTATAAGGGGAGAGTAAACATGACCCGATATTCCATCCGTGCCGCCCTGATTATTATGGCTTCGCTTCTGTGCACCACAGCCTGCACCGCCAGAGCCGGCACAGCCGTTCCTGTTCCACCTCCGGCGCTGGATGCTGGTCGGACCGTGGCTTCGGCGCAGCAGACCGCAGTGTTAAGTGGAGGATGTTTCTGGGGAGTCCAGGCCGTATTCCAGCATGTGAAAGGCGTGATCAGCGCGACATCCGGCTATTCCGGCGGATCGAAGCGGACAGCCGAATACGAAATCGTGAGCACGGGCGAAACTGGTCACGCTGAATCAGTGCAGATCGTCTTCGATCCATCGCGGATTACTTACGGCGAACTGCTGCGGGTGTTTTTCTCGGTCGCTCATGATCCCACGGAACTCAACCGCCAGGGACCGGACGAAGGCACTCAATATCGATCTTCGATTTTCTACAGCAATGACGAGCAGAAGCGGATTGCCGAGGCTTACATCGCACAGCTCGACAAGGCGGGAGTTTTTCGGCGCCGCATCGTGACCCAGGTCGTGCCCTTGCAGGCGTTCTATCCGGCCGAGGCCTATCACCAGAATTATGCCGCTCTCCATCCCGACCAGCCTTACATTCTGTATAACGACGCTCCCAAGGTAGAGCACTTACGGCAGGAGTTCCCGGATCTTTACACCGGTAAGTAGGAGAAAGACATGTTTGATTCCGATCTCGATCGAGAAGGCGTCAAGAATCTTCAACGCCGCGCGTTTCTGACAAGCCTGGCGGCTGCGGCCGGGGGCCTGACGCTGTGGTCCTGGCGAATGCGGCATCCGGCCGCGGTTCGAGCCGCGGCGGCGCAACCGGGAGAAGTCACGGTCGTGCTCTACTCCGACTCCGGCCAGCGGCTGAAGAAAGTGCAGATCGCGCGGGTTGTCAAGACGGCCGATGAATGGCGGAAGCAGCTGCCTGCCGGAGTGTTCGACATCACTCGCAACGCCGACACCGAGATTGCCTTCACGGGCAGATATTGGAATCTGCACCAGAAGGGAATCTACCGCTGCATTTGTTGCGATAACGCGTTGTTCGATGCGGCCACGAAATTCGATTCCGGCACCGGCTGGCCCAGCTTCTGGGCGCCGATTGCGACCGAGAACGTCACTGAGATTCGCGACACGACCTTCGGCATGGTCCGCACGGCAGTTTCGTGCACCGAATGCGACGCGCACCTCGGCCACGTTTTTGATGATGGGCCTGAGCCTACCGGTCTGCGCTACTGCATGAATTCGGCGTCCCTGCGCTTCGTCGCGGAGTAAGGCGGCGCGGACCCGCCCTCTTCATCGCTCGCCTCGAATGTTGTTCGCCTACAATGGACCAATGAACTCAAGCCTGCCCGTTTTCCGCGAGCCCACTGCGGTCGAAAAAATCTTCAACCGCGTCTTCGGATTTCTGGTCGGACTCGGGCTGGGTTTCGCGCACAATTATTTGCTTGAAGTGCGCGGAAGAAAAACCGGGAGGCTTTACTCGACGCCGATCGATCTATTGGAGCGGAATGGCAAGCGCTATCTGGTCGCACCCCGCGGGCGAACGCAGTGGGTACGCAACGCCGAAGCGGCCGGAGAAGTCACGCTCAAGAAGGGCAGCGCGCGGCAGAAGTTTCGCTTGAAGCCCATCCCTGATTCTGAGAAACCTGCCATATTGAAAGCTTACCTCGACAACTTCAGGCGCGAAGTGCAGCGGTACTTTCCGGTGCCCGCAGGTTCACCAGCCGATGCGTTCGCCGAGCTGACGGCGAGCTATCCCGCATTCGAGCTTCTCACACCCTGAGAGCTGTTCCTAAAGCGCTCTTAGGACTTTCAAGAAACAACGGACACAAGGGGATGCCGCTTGGAGGATGTGCCATTGGCCACATCCTCCAGCGATTCTGTGACGAAGGAGGGTTACTTGGAGTCGCCGTCGTGGTCAACGTCTCCACTGCTGGTACTCTTCAGGGTTACCGTATCCTGCGGGGCACTCTTTTGTTGGGGTTGGTTTTGAGGCGTCGCCTTCGGACCAGAAGACTGCGCCGCCGGCTGCGCGTTGCTGACGTGCGTGTTGCTGACTGAGCTGATCATATGGGGAGGATCGGCAGAGAAGCAGGGAACTTTAGCGGGCAACCGCGAAGACGAAAACCCTTCCGTAACAGTTACCGAAACGGTCGAATCAGGCTCCGGTCACCATAAACTTCTCATCCTTGGTCGCGACTTGCGCCTGGGCAACGTCGGCGGTGACGTCTTGCACGAAGTCGCGGCGGCGCTCCGTTCCTTTACGCTCAATCACGCGCACGCGGCGTGCCGGCATGTTGCTGGGTTCGAGACTGACAATGCGGCCGTCACGCACCTGGATCTGGGAGCGGAACCAGTCGGTGCGGAACATGCGCCCGGAAGCATAAAACGTCATCGACGCAGCGATCGGGCCCTCGAATTCCGCTCCGGTGCAGGCCACGATGCGGCGGCCCATTTCCTGGGTCCAGGTCATGCCGCCGACCAGAGGGTCATTGAGCCGGCAGCGCTCAAACGGCATGGCATGCGAGAGTTTGCGCAACTGCAGCAATTGCAGCAGAACCGAGGCCTTCGCCAGATTGGTCACGATGATCCGCGCTTCGGTGGCCGAAACTCGCTCCATCTTGATGTGCAGGTCAGGCGACCACTCGCGCTCGAATTCTTCACGCGCGAGCGCCAGGCCTTTGTCGGTAGCTTCCACATAACGCAGGGTGGCGCGAGCCAGAATCACGCTGAACAGGGTGGTCACGATCGTGGCGATGACCGGAATGTAGCTGACCAGCGTGGAGAACGGAATGCGGACTTGATTGACCAACTGCATGTGCATAGGCGCGCATCGCTCCTGCCGACTCGGCTTCGGGAAATGATCCCGATGCGGAAGTCTATCCAGAGCCGGAACACCGCTCCAGATGCGCATAGTGCGGGGAGGGTAATTGGCCGGGGTCAGGGACTTTAGTAACCGGGAGGGCGGGCAGTTGCTCTTTTGATGCACGACTGAAACCCAGAACCACGAAAGGCACGAAGTTACACGAAGGGAACCCCATCAGTGGAGACCTTCCTGATCCTTCGTGTCCTTTGTGGTTGACGGTTTGTCCCTCGAACTTCAAAGGCAGATGGGGGAGACATTGACGGTGCTGGCGGGCGGTGGCTCAATTTGATGCACTACTGAAACCCAGAACCACGAAGGGCACCAAGTTACACGAAGGAAACCCCACCAGCGAAGACCTTCGTGATCCTTCGTGTCCTTTGTGGTTGATGGTTTTATCCTTACAGACGTCAAAGCCAACCGGCGGGATGCGGCGCTGCGCGTTCTACTCTAATACGCTGTCGTCGAGTTTCTTGCGGCCCCAGTCGGCGGCGGCCTGCACGAAGGCCAGGACGACTGGATGCGGTTTCTTCTCAGTCGACGACAACTGCGGCTGAAACAGCGTAGCCACGAAGAATCGGTGCGTCGGCGATTCGACAGCCCGAATCTCGCCCTGCGGGCCCCGCGCCACGACCGGGAACCCAGCCTCCATAGCCGCCCATTCGAAATCCGGATTGATTTCAAAATTGCAGAAAAATTCCTCGGTCACGGTCTCTTTGTTTTTGCCGTAAAACGACTGCAGGTAAGAGCCTGGGCGCAGTCGAATCTCCGGCACCGCGCCGGAAAGCTTGGGTGCGTTTCCTTTGCGGTGGGGCACGGCGCAGGCCACCGGATAGATGATGATATTTTTCGAGCCGGAGTTATTTTCGGCGCTGTCGGCGTCGGCAATGTTCAGCACATTGCGGGCGAACTCGATGAACGCGTATTGAAATCCGGCGCAGGTGCCGAGGTAGGGCCAGTCCCGGCGGCGGGCGAACTCGATCCCCTTGAGCATGCCGTCGAAGCTTTTGAATGGGCTGCCGGGAGAGCCCCACAGGCCGTCGAAGGTTTCTAGTTTTTTCCCCGCGTCGGCGGCGGCGAGAGACGATGTGGGCAGCCACTCGGATTCAACCTTGATATCGAGCTTGCGGGCAGCGTGTTGCAGCGCGTCATTGGTGGCGTGGTGCGAGCGGAATTCGGCATTGAAATCGCCCAGGATGCCGATGCGGACTGCGTCGCTCACGCGTTGATTGTACTAGAGCAAACCGATGGGACCGCCGCGCGGCTTCGGAACTGGTTTAGAAACGTGGTGCGCCCAGAGAGTCTCGGCGAAAGCAGCGCCGAGTGGAGCCTTAGAACATCTTCAAAGCCTCAATCAGGATGTACACGCCGAGTAGTGCCACGACCGGACCTCCCCAGATCATCAGCGTGCATTTCCAGCCGAGCGAGCGGGCAACCTCCTGCTGGCTGCGCCACGAAATGATGAACGTCTTGTCGTTCTCGCCTTTCATGAGGACGACCGGCGGATGGGGATCAAAACCATCGGCCTTCAAGTCGGAGGTTTGGTCGGAGGTTGAATTTGCTCCGCCTTGTCCGGGCGAAAGCGACGCATCAGCTACGACCTGGACAGCCGGCGTGGCCACGCCAGCCGCGGCCCAGGCGGCTGGGTTCGAGATTCCCGCCTTGAGCAGAGCGGACGTAATCTTTTGTTGCTGAGTCATGTCCGCCGATTTCGCCGCGTCGGGCGACAGTTGAACCACTTGCGAAACCACGCCTGACACCGCTGTAGTTCGCTGGGCAAAAGAACCCGTGTTAAGAGCGCCTCGACCCGCGGCCACGGAAAACGAGAGAGAGCCGTGCCCAAATGTGAAACCACTGTCGGAGGAAGTTAACGCTTGATCGTCAGGCACAGCCTGGGGCGCGACTTCGAGCCCTGGATTTTCCGCCAGTGTGCCCAGAATAAAAAGTGAGTTCTTAGGCTTGACGCAGCGTTCTTCCACTTTGATTTTATTGCTGGTGGCAATGCCGTGGCGCGCCAGAAAGCTGCGCACGTTCGCGGGCGCAGGATCTTTCGTGGTGAAAAACGAATCGCAGAATTCCTGCTCGAAATCGCGGTGCAGGTCGAGGTCGGCGCCGCGCGGGTCGACCAGCATGCGGCCGGAATTATCATCGACAAAGAAGGGCACGTGCAGGCACTCGCCCGCCACCTTGACCCATTGTTTGTTCTTGCCGTGCTGTTTGTACTCCCAGACCAGCGTGCGATAGAAGTAACAGGGCCGCGCAGTAATAGGAGCAACTACGGTGTAGGGACCGACCGCGAGTCCGCTGACTTCGACCATGCCCATCGCGGCGCTGCGAATCCTGGAGAACGGCGTATCAAGAATCAGGCGGCGGCGTTGCAGCAGGCCGAAGCCGTGAAAGAACAGGTAAATGCCCGCGCACAAGCCGATGACGCCCCACATGAGCAAAGGGGCCGGAGACGAATGAGACGCAAGCAGAGTCGCGATCATTGAGGCCAGGCAGGGAACGGGTCACACGCTCCCGCAGTCAGGCTAGCCAAAGGAGTGAGCCAGGGCAGCCGAAAACAACGACGCACGCTTACGTTGGTAATGCCCCGATTCGTCGGAAGGTGTCATGCCAATCGTAAGATAACGGCATGCACCGAGTCTTTTTCGCTTCGCTTGCGTCGGCTCTCTTGTTCCTGACGACGGCTTGCTCTCGCAACGCAGCCACGACTCTGAGTTCCGAGTCGGCTGAGCCGTCCGACGCTTGTGCGGCGATCGCAACAGCAACGAGCGTGCAGGTTCTACTTCCACCGGGGACAGCCCCTCCGGGCAAGAATGCATATTTCATCAGGGATCCGGAAGCAGTACGGAGGCTCATCGACTTCGTCAGCCTGAGAAAGAATGTTTCGCCACCGACTGCGGACACGCCATCCGGCCCAAAATTGAAAGCAACTTTTTTTAACGGCTTCCGTCATGTCGCGATCTTTGGCTCGGGGCCGGGTATCTTCTATCTTCAGTGCGGGACGGAACGAGGCACGCGTGACGCGTCCGTTACAGAGACGGCTGAATTCGAGTTGCTCACCGCCCCACCGCAGTGAATCGAGCCAAGGCCTAGATTGATCAGGGCCACGCAGAAAGCTCCGCACCAGAGCTAGAACTTAACCATGATGTCGATGTCGATGAGTTGCTCGTCGCGGCGCAGGTCGGGGAACCAGACGCTGCTTCCCTGGGCCGCGCAGGCCGTCTGAGCACCGGCCAGGCTCAATGCACCGGATGTGTTCCCGTCGTTGCAGGCGAAGAACTGCGGCGAGCCGTTGTTGGTATAAGGAACTCCGCCCGAGCCCGGGGGCGTCACACCTCCGCGGCCTGACCAGTACGGCACATTGGCGTGACGGTAGTCATATTCCCAACGGAAGGTGAGCCACTGGCGCGGCATGTAGTCGTAGGTGAGAGACATATCCCAGGCCTTGAAAGGGTCTGACGGATTGCCGGTGAAGTAGGGCGAGTTAATCGCCGCAGACGAGGCAGTTTCTCCATTGATGGGCGGGATCAGGGCCAAGTAGCGTCCAGGATTGTTAATTTTGCCGCCGCCGATGGTGATTGCATACGTATCTTTCTTGAACCACGTCCGGTCGTAAAGCATGAAGCCGGCAAAGCTCTGCTTGGGATTGATTCCCGGCTTGAAGTAGTCACCACCGACCGATTTCGCGTCCCTGGTGTTGCCGTGGCAGCCGACGCCCTGCAAATAAACGCCCGCTGAGGTTGTCGTGCTGGGACCAAATTCGCACCCCAGATCGCCGGTGAAGGTGAAGGCCATCTTGTCCAGATTTTTCTCCGGATGGTCGTAATACTTGATTTCGACGCTGTTGTCGGTGTGAATGCGTCCGCGATTCGGAATGTAGAGGTCGTCGTGGCCCAGGCCGTAATTGTTGGAGATGACGTTCATCCATGGTTTCGGAGTCCACTTGATCTGTCCTCCCAATCCCTTTCTCGAGTTGGACGATCCGTACGACTGCCATCCGTTGATGAACCAGGGTTCAATCTTCAAGTGCGGAGTGGGGAAAATCTGCACCCGCACGCCCTGGAAAAACCACGGCGTGTTCGACGAAACATACGAAGGCTGGTAGGCCCAGTTGTCGAAGTTGTAATAACTGAACAGGCCGACGTAGGACATGAAGATTCCGGCGTCGATGTTGATGCCGTCGAGCGCGTTAATGTGGTAACCGCCGTAGGCTTCCGATAAATAGCGATCCGCATCGCCAATATTCCATTGTCCCTTGGAGTAGCTGGGGTCGTTGCGCACCGTTGCCGTGGAA
Source organism: uncultured Acidobacteriaceae bacterium (assembly GCA_963739125.1). GTDB lineage: Bacteria > Acidobacteriota > Terriglobia > Terriglobales > Acidobacteriaceae > Sulfotelmatobacter. Next base: position 2,036,769 of record CAVTZD010000001.1, read on the forward strand.
TACATGCCGAACTGCGTCATGAACCGGGCGCGAACATTGTCAAGATGGAAGTCTCCGCCCAATCCAAGCTGCTCCAGCTGAATTTCGTTCGAGCGAAACAGTTCGCTCGACCCGCCCATGGAATCGTCGACGGGTTTGTTGAAGTCGTAAGCGTAGGTGACATCGGCCCGAATCTCGGGAGTGAAGAACTTGGAATCGAACGCCGTATCCTTGTTGCGCGGGTTGCCGTTCAACCAGGTCCAGTCCCAATCTGAGAAGGGCGCGATCTTTTCCTTCTTCGCGGGTGCGGCAGCCGAAGCGTCTCCCGGCGCTTGCACGACAACCGGGGCTGCCGTCGCAACCGCTTCGGCTACTTTCGCGGGGGTTGCTGGGGCCGGAGTTGCTGCGACCGGCGCAGGCGGCTGTTCTACGACCGCGTGACCCTTCAGTTCCGCGAGCTGGGCGCTGATCTGCTCCATGCGCGCTCTCATTTCCGCAAGTTCCTTCTCGAGCGTCAGCATCATGGCCGGGTCCGGCGCTGCGGCAGGCAGATTGGCCGTAGAGGGTTTCGGCGCGGCTGCTGAGCTGTCGCTGCTGTTCGCGCCAGATCCGCCCGGCATAGGTTCGCGCAGGGCTGCCACTTTCTTCTGGGTGTCCGATTGTTCCGTGGCCTGCGCCAAGCACAGCGCAGTCCCGCCAAGCGTGAGGCTCAGAAGTACGAGAAAGAAAGCAGAAACCACCGCAGCCTTATGTAGAGTTTTCATATGTTCAAAAATCCTTTTTCGACCCAAAGTTCGGGATGTCCACGGTGTGAAGTTGTGTTTTTGAAGTTCGACCGGTTGAGTTCCTGGCCGTTTCTTTGCAGCCTGCGATTACGCCGGGGCCGAAACTTCCATTACATGCGACGGGTCGTAAAAATGTCATAAGGGGTTCGTAAAGAGCACATAAGCACTCTCCAGACGGCTGGGAGCACTGGATGGGGACGACTGTGCTATTTCGCCGGAAGGAATAGAAAACTCGGCGGTTGAGGGATTAAACTCGTCGTAACGAATGCAGCGGCCGGCACTGGCTGCAAAGAGGTGAGAGGATGGCGTTCTTTATCCGACGCTGCCGGGTTCGCCACTCGATCCTCAACCAGTATTCGATTCTTACTCTCTGCGCGGCCCTCGTCTTTGCTTTTTCTGCCGCTTCGGCCTTCGCGCAACGGCGAGCGGGAGGAGCAGCGCATGTCTCCGCTCCGCCGATTTATCGCGCCCCCACTCCTTCGGCGCCGGTATTCCACGCTCCGATTACAGCACCTCGGAGTTCGCCGGTACGATCGGCCGGCACGATTGGCTCGTTTCGTTTTATCCCGCCGCGGCGGCCGATGCATCCGTTTCCGCCGGTGATCTTTCTGTATTGGTCTCCCTTTATTTTCGGCGGGCCGTCGTCGGGATTCAATTGCTGGTTCGCAGACTGCAACCTATTCTGGCCCGGTATGTTCGACTACGCTACGTTCGACTATGCCACCATCTCGTCCCCCGGTCCGGTGAACTATGTTTCTCTGGCTTACGAAGCGCCCGTGGTCGATTATGGTGAATACGGCGAAGAAGAGCCGGACATGCCGCAGCTTTATCTGAAGGATGGTTCCGTTCTGAACGTGGCAGACTATTGGCTGCTTGACGACCAGCTGCACTTCACGATTATTCAGGAGTATGGCGCAAAACCAACCGAGGAAGTGATTCCCTTCGAGGCATTGGATCTGCAAAAGACCGTCGACGTGGACACGAGGCGCGGATTTCGTTTCATGCTGCGCAACGAACCATTCGAGCAGTACGTCCGCGACCATCCCGAAGGCCCGCCACCGGCGTTAACGCCGCCGCAGCGGTAGGAGTGTCGAGAGAGGTCGGCGCTGCAACAGCTACCCGCCGGCCTTCAGTTCGGTGAGGACCTGTTTGGCGATTTCCTTCAAGGTTTCGAAAACTCCGACACCCTGGAATGCAACCGCCTCAACAATGGGCTCGTTTTTCTTGCGCAGTTCGGTGGAGAGAAGATCGACGGGCAGAACGTTGGGCAGGTCGCGCTTGTTGAGCTGGAGCACGTAAGGAATCTTGTTGAAGTCGTAGCCGTGCTCTTTGAGGTTCGACATCAGGTTGTCGAGGGCTTCGACGTTGGCGTCCTGGCGCTGCTCCTGCGAATCGGCAACGAAGACGATGCCATCGACGCCGCGCAGAATCAGCTTGCGGCTGGCGTCGTAAAATACCTGGCCTGGGACGGTGTAGAGGTGGATGCGGGTCTTGAAACCGCGCACTGAGCCGAGATCGAGCGGAAGAAAGTCGAAGAACAGCGTGCGCTCAGTCTCGGTCGCCAGCGAGATCATCTTGCCCTTCTGCTGGTCCGCGGTTTTCTGGTAGATCACCTGCAGATTCGTGGTCTTGCCGCCCAGTCCGGCGCCATAGTAGACGATCTTGCAGTTGATCTCGCGGGCTGCGAAGTTGATGAAACTCAAAGGCTTTCCTCAGATGCGGGACGCGCTCAGGGGCCGACCACGCACACAAATGTCCTTATGGGGGCTCGCGGCTTTTATATCATACGGAGGCTACCCCAGGCAGGTTACTCAGGTGACCCCTGTCTCCCTGTAAGTGCCAGAAGAGCCACACGAAAGGCTCAATGGGCCGACGGCGTGGGATAGTAGCCGTCCTTGGCGGAAATTTTCAGGCCCCTTCGGTCCACTCGCACCTCGATGGTCCGGTAAGCCGAACTGCCGGTGGTCGCCTTGGTGGGATATCCCAGAGTGTACTGGTTGCGCGCCTGGGATGTGATCTCGGCATAGGCATCCTCGATCGAATTGCGGGTGAGTTCGTGCAGCACCTCCCCGCCGCCGGTGGCGTAGGAGTATCTCGGCAGGATGTCGCTGTAGCCCTGCAGCGGCAGATGGAACTTCTCGACCTGGCGAAAGACGGGCAGAGAACCAGTGTCGAGCACGACCGCCTTCACTTGAATGTCGCGAGTCTCGAGCACCCGCAGAACATCGCGATAACGGGCCTGGCTGCCCATTTCTCGCCCGTCGCTAACGATCAGGATGACCTTGCGACGCGCCCGGTCGCGCTTACCCAGGTCCAGCGCCGCACGCAGGATCGCGTCATTCAGAACGTGCGACTCCCGGGGCGGAGTATTCACCGGCGCGACGGCTGGCCCGCCCACCGGCATTCCGTTTACATTCGGAGGACCCGCAGCCAGCGGCCCGCCTAACACTGCCGGGCCATTGTTGCGGCCTCGCGCCAATTTCATTTCATTGAGCGCCGCCATGATCCGGTTATGGTTGCTGCTGAAGCCCGTTACCTGGCTCACCGTGCTGCTGTAGGTGTAAAGCGCAACTTCGTCGTAGGGACTGAAAGCGCCCGCCAGAGCGGAGTAGGTCTCGTTGATCTTTTGCACATCGACGTCGGGCATGCCGAAGTCGAGCACAATGGCCACCGAAAGCTGAAAGGGATCTGCGGTAAAGAAAGTCAGCTTCTGTGCTTTGCCGTTTTCCAGCACGGTGAAGTCGTCTGGCAACAGACCATCCACGCGTCGTCCATCAGAGTCTCTCACCAGGACGGGAATCTGCACGAAGTTAGCCGACACGGAAATCTTGTACAGGTCTTCGGTGCCGTTGAGCTGATTTCTCGGAATCGACCCCGCTGGCACGGTCTGAACCGGAGGCATGGGCGGCGGTGCGGGCTTTTCTGCCTCCGGTTGCGTCGATTCGGGGCGCGAGCTGCTGGCCGGTTCGGCGCTCTTGTCCGAGTCCGGCAACGCGGCTGGCAGCACGGGCTTGGGAGCGGGCGGTTGCACCGTCGAAGGGGCATCCGGTATGTCGTGCGCGGACTGGGGGTTCGCTGGCGGCGGGTTTGGAGTCTGGCTGGTCCCAGACTGTGCCTCCAGAGCCGCGGTCATCACAGCCAACGCCAGGCCGCAGGCCAGCACTATTAGTATTTTGCCTGCCTTGCCACGTCCGTTGAACCGTGTCATCGGCTGCCTCGGCCCGTGGATTTGTCCATCCCGCGGGAAAATAATTGCTAGCCACCCTCTGGGATGCCGAAAGCCACCCCGTTTGGTGCATCTAAGCTACAGGATTAGACTAACAAAGAATCGGGAGAGATTCCGCAGCATGTCCAAACTTCTTGCCTTGCCTTCCGGAGCTCTGCTCGTCCTTGCCCTGGCGTTGCCGGCGGCGTATGCCCAGCAGCCCGCGTCCGACCAGCAGTCCGGCACGGCGGACCAGAAATCCGACGAGTCCCAGCAGCCGACGGAAACCCTGAAGGTAAACGTCAACGTCGTCTCAGTTTTCTTCAACGTGAAAGACAAGCATGGTGCTTTGATCCCGAACCTGACGAAAGATGAATTTACCATCGACGAAGACGGCGCTCCGCAGACCATTAAGTATTTCACCGCCGAGTCGAACCTGCCGCTCACACTGGGCATTCTGATCGACTCCAGCGGCAGCCAACTGCGGGTCCTCGACATGGAGAAGGAAGTCGGCGGAGCGTTTCTGAAGCAGATCTTGACCGATAAAGACGAGGCGTTCGTCATCGATTTCAACATCGATGCAGAGCTGGTGCAGGACTTCACCCGCGACGTCCATCGCCTGCAGAACGCGCTCAACAAAGTGAGAATCAATTCCGGCATCACAATGCCGACCCTGCCCGGCGCGGGCGGCGGCCCCGTCCCGACCGCAAGCTCTCCCGGCACGGTGCTCTATGACGCCGTTTATCTTTCCGCCCACGACATGCTGGCGAAAGAAGTGGGACGCAAAGCCATGATTTTGCTCACCGACGGCGAAGACGAAGGCAGCAAATTGAAGATCCAGGATGCGATTGAGGCCGCGCAGAAGGCGGACACGATCGTCTACGTTCTGCTGTGCGCCGATCGGGGATTCTACGGGGGCATCGGGTTCGGCTACAGCGGCGAGAGCGAGATGCGCAAACTCACCGAGGCGACTGGCGGCCGCGTCATCAACGTCGGCAACAAATTCGACAAGCTCCGCGAGGCCTTCGACCAGATCGCCGCCGAACTCCGCAGCCAATACAACATCGGCTACACCTCGACCAACACCAAGCAAGACGGTACATACCGCAAGCTGCAAATTAAGGACAAGCAGAACTACAAGATTCAGACTCGTGCCGGATATTACGCTGGACAAAGCCAGAACTGAAGCAGGCTGTGACTTTTGCTCTTGGAGGCTCTATGCAAGAACAGCAGAAGGTCAATAAAGCGCGCATGATCGGTTATCTGATCGGGGCAGTCGCTGTAGCCGCGGTCCTGGCATGGAAGCTGATAATGCGATAAGCCGCCGAGTCAGCCCCGCAACTTTCCCGGGGAAGACAGCAGCGATGCGCCGCAGAGATGGCCACTGGGGGCGCACGCTGATACACTTCCTGCCGGAGGCTGACATGCCTTTAACCCTGAGCCCTGTCTCCCGCCGTTCGTTTCTGCATCTTTCTGCCGCGGCCTCCGCCGCAGCCGTATTTGGCGGATTCACGGAACCCATGCTGGCGGCAGCGGCGCGCCGGCGCATACACCGTCCCCCCGGCGCCGTTGTGATCGATTCCAATGAGAATCCGCTGGGACCGTCGCAGGCAGCCCGCGATGCGATGACGGCGATCTTGCCTCTGGGCGGGCGATACGGTGATGACCAGACCGAAGAACTCGTCAGCACCTTTGCGACCCTCGAAGGGCTCGATCCCGACTACGTCCGCGCAGTTGTCGGATCAAGTCCGGCGCTGACGCTTAGTGTCCTGGCGTTCGCTACGCCGCAGCGCAGCTATGTCGCCGCCGATCCCGGATACGAGGCGGGATTCCTGATGGCGCGGGTCGTCGGAGCGCGCGTGGTGAACGTCCCTCTGACCAAGACCGTCACGACGTCAAAGCGATGCTGACGGCAGCCCCCGATGCCGGCATTTTCTATATCTGCAATCCGAATAATCCCACGGGCACGCTGACGGCGCACTCCGACATCGAGTATCTGGTCGCGAACAAACCCAAAGACTCGGTGGTCCTGGTGGATGAAGCGTACATTCACTTCGCCGACGCGCCGTCGGCGCTCGACCTGGTGAAGGCGGGCAAAGATGTGATCGTGCTGCGCACGTTTTCGAAGGTCTACGGAATGGCCGGACTGCGTTGCGGCTTCATCATCGCGCGTCCTGATCTGATGGAACGGGTGATGACGCGGGGCGGCTGGAATTTCATGCCGGTGACTGCGCTGGCCGCGGCCTTGAGCAGCCTGAAAGATCCACAACTGGTTCCGGAACGGCGGCGCATCAATGCCAGTGTGCGGCAACAAACCTTCGACTGGCTCGCGAGCAATGGATACAGCTTCATCCCGTCGGAGTCGAACTGTTTCCTGCTCGACACCAAGCGTCGTGGGCAGGACGTGCGCGAAGCTATGGCAAAGGAGAATGTGCTGATCGGGCGCGTGTGGCCGGTTATGCCGACCTGCGTGCGGATTACCGTTGGCACCGAGGAGGAGATGGCGCGCTTCCAGGCTGCGTTTCAGAAAGTGATGAAAGGAACCACGGCATTCTCGATGCGGCCGCTCAATCCGGCGGTCAGTCCGGCAACCAGAGCACGCTGGAACGGCGCCGCCCGGATGTCGTGATTTTCCGCGGCGAGGTCCACCCGACCTAGCCTCTACTCCACGGCTTCGTTCCAGCGAACCTTGCGCCTTTCGCGGCTGCTCTTGTGCGCGAGCAGAAGTGAGCGCATCGTGCGCAGCGCCTGCTCCGGGGTCACGTCGAGCGGAGAGCCCTTCTCGATGGCATCCCGCACGTTCGCGTAAAAGCCACGATAGTCGCCGCGCTCGGTCTTTACTCTTCTAGGCTGCTCGTTGACCCGACTCAGAGTTCCCCAGCGTTCTTCCGGTTCGAGGCCCCAGTTCGCGCCCCAGTCAAGCCCATCCGGGCAGTTCGGCCCACGCAGAATTTCTTCCTGCGGATCCATCCCATACTTCACAAAGGAGCCTTCGGTTCCGTGCAGCAGCAGGTGGTGGCTGGGAGCATAGGCAATAATGCGGGCGCGCAGAGTCGCGCGCAGGCGCGAATATTCGAAGCAAACATCGAAAGCGTCGTCAATCTTGGAATCCGCGCGCTGGCAGATCGCCGTGGCCGAAATGGTCTCGGGCTCGCCGAACAAGACCAGCGCTCCGTCGAGCAAGTGAGGACCGAGATCCCAGAGCACTCCCGCCGCGGGATAATCCGGCTGCTCGCGCCAGGCGTTCGGCTTGGATTCAAGACGGAAACGGTCGAAACGAACCTCGTATTCCGCGACCGCGCCCAGCGCACCGGAAGCCACGAGCTTTTTCACGGTTTGAAATGCGCCGTCCCAGCGGCGATCCTGATACACAGTGATCAGCCGGCCGTGCTCGGCGGCGAGCCGCATCAGCTCTTCGGCCTCGGCCATGGTAGGCGTGAGCGGCTTGTCGACCACGACGTGGCGGCCGGCTTCAAGGCAGGCTTTGGTGTAAGTAAAGTGCGAGTCGTTTGGTGTCGCCACTACGCAGAGGTTCAGCGTCTTGTCGGAGAGCATTTCGTCGAGCGTCCGCGCCACGCGAACTTCCGGATATTTCTGTTTGGCGTTCGAGCCGTGCCGCTCAAGAATGCACCCCAGTTCCATCCCCGCAACGCCGCGAACCACCGGCGCGTGAAACGCTTGTCCAGCCAGACCAAACCCGATCAGCCCAACTCGTACCATGCTTTTTTTCTCCCTCGGAGGCGAAGCTCAGACCGCATTCCGATCTAGCGATCCTTCAGGCGGCGGACAAATTTCAATCCCGACCAAGTTTCGGTCACGGCGCATACTTTCACATCCACGAGCCCGGCCGCCAGGCCGATATGCCGTACCGCGCCTTCATCCAGTTCCGTGGCCACGCCGGAGCTTTTCTTCGGCCAGCTCACCCACAACATTCCGGCAGGTTGAAGCATCTTTGCGACCCGCGCGAATTCTTTCTTCAACTCAGCTTGCGACTTAGCAAAGACCATGGCGAAATCCAGCAAGCCTTTGCCGTCGCGCGCCATTTCGCAACCGGCCAATGCTTCGCGCAATTCCGCCTGCACGTCTGCCGGCGCCGCCACAAACTGCACGCGGAATCCCGGCTTGATGCCGAGCTTCTTGGGAAGTGGAGTGCCTTAATATCCCGGCATGTTCGGGCCTCCGCCAGAAACTTGAAATCCAGTGTTGTCCCTTAGTGAACCTTCGTGCCCTTAGTGGTTAAGGCTCTTCTTTACTGCGTCGGGGCAAACCATCCGCGCCGCGACCGCACGCGAAGATTCTTGCGATCGTTGGGAATGATCTCGATGGTGCGATAACGGCCGTCGGCCCTAAGGTCCGCCGGTCGGTAAGAAACCAGGTATTGGCTGCGGAGTTCGTCCTGAATCTCAGCGAACGCGTTGACCACATCACGAATCTGGAACGGGAAGAAGGCGCGCCCGCCGGTGGCATCGGCGATGCGCTCCAGAATCTTGTCACCCGGCCCTTTAGTTCCACTCACGTTTGTGCTGATGGCGTAGACGACCGTCTCCGCGCGTTGGGCCATCTCGATGGCCTCTTCACGCGTCACATGACTCTGGTTATCGTCGCCATCGGTCAACAGAATGATCGCCCGCCGCACCGGAGTCGTGTTCGGCGCTTTCAGCAGCTTGTCCCGGCAAGCAGAATAGAGCGCGTCGAATAGCGCCGTACCGCCTCCCGGACGAAGTTCGCGCACTCCGTGGGCGAGCAATTCGGTGTTGTCGGTGAAATCCTGAGCGAGTTCTGAGGTCACGTCGAAACCGACAACGAACGCCTGATCGTAGCGCGGACGGATGATCTGGTTCAGAAATTCAACCGCCGATTCCTGCTCGAATTTGAAGCGGTCGCGCACTGAGTTGCTGGCGTCGATCAGCAGTCCCACCTGCAACGGCAGGTTGGTTTCGGCGTGGAAGCTATTAATCGCCGCTGCGGGCTTGTCGTCGTCGACAACCTTAAAATCGCTTTCGTTCAAATTCGTAACCCGGCGCCCGTGCTTGTCGGTCACGGTGAAGACAACATTCACTTCGTTCGACCGGACTCGGATCGTGGCAACCGGCTCGTCTCCCCCGGCGGGCTTCGCGGCGGCCGCAGGCTGGCTTGCAACGGCTGAATTGCCCGTCGCCGGGACAGGCGCGGGTGGATTTGCCGCAGGCGGAGTAGCGATTGGTTGCTCTTGTTGCGGCTGCGCGGAAACGGGAGCGGTCGAAGCCGGAGGTGAAGTCGCGGACTGCGCCGCGGCGAGCGCTAAAAGGGTGAGCGCAAAAAAGAGGACGGAAAGAATCCGGCCGGCGGTTTTGTTCTGGACTCTCATCCCCAACTTCCCTGACTTCCACATTATATCCGTCAAAGCCATGCTGTCCCTAACTACTGAGGTGTTGAGTCTTCACGGGTCCTTGGCTGAGGCACATGAATCATTTCCTTCAATTGCCGCCAGAAACGTCGCCAGTTCCATGGGCACCGCGCTTCGCAGTGAAATCCGTTTTCCGGTCCGCGGATGCTCCAGCGCCAATTCCGCGGCGTGCAGGAAATTGCGGGGCAAACGGATCACCCCGGCATCGGCCGGTGCCTCTTCGTTCTTCCGTTTCTTGCCGGAGACCGTGGCCCGAGCTTCTAAAAGGCGTGGGCTCTTCGATCCCGACCTCATCACCCTGGGCGCGCCATACAGCACGTCTCCAACCACGGGATGCCCGAGCGAAGCCATATGCACTCTAATCTGGTGCGTTCTGCCGGTATCGATTTTTACCTCGATCAGAGAAAACTTGCCGAAAGCGCTCTCGATGCGCCGGACAACGCGGTAGTGCGAAACCGCTTCGCGTCCTCCCGCAAGACGCGTAGTCATGCGAGTGCGCCTGACGCGATCGCGGCTGATGCTGGCGGTAATGGTGCCGGAGTCTTTCTTCAGCCAACCATGAACCAGAGCGATGTAAGTCTTCTTGACTTCGCGGCGCGCGAACTGTGCGGCCAGCTTTCGGTGAGCTTCGTCATTCTTAGCGACTACAATAAGCCCGCTGGTTTCTTTGTCCAGACGATGCACAATGCCCGGCCGCATCTCGCCGCCAACTGCGGAGAGAGTCTGGAAATGATGCAGCAGAGCATTGACCAGTGTCCCGCGATTACGCTGATCTTCAGTCGCGCCGGCGCCCGCATGCACCATCATGCCCGCAGGCTTATTGATGATGGCCAGGTCGTCATCTTCGTAGACGATGTCGAGAGGAATGTCTTCGGCGATGGCGCGCAGCGGCGGGCGTTGGACGGAGCCGGTGACGGTGATCTGATCGCCACCACGCAGTTTCAGCGACGCCTTCGCGGGTGCGTCGTTCACCAGAACTTTTTGTTCGGAGATAAGTTGCTGCACCTGCGCGCGGCTGACTGCCTCCATCCGCGCCGCGAGAAACTGATCCAGGCGCTGGCCGGCGTGGTCCGGCGTCACTGTGATGAATATAGGGAAGGATTCCGTCACTCGCACGGAAGGATACTAGAAAGGAACGAGACCGCCGTGAACAAAGTCGCTTACCGTGTCGCGGTCACAGTCTGCGCCGCGACTGTTTTCGACCCGGGTCGAAGCCACCAGATCAATCCGCCCGCGATCACCAGCCCAATCGCGATCAACTGCGTACCCGACATCACACCGCCAAAGACTGAGCCGCGGCCTGGGTCATCGCGAATGAACTCGAGGAAGAATCGGGCGATACCATAGATGAACATGAACGCGCCAATCACCTGGCCGTCGAATTTTCTACGCTTGAACAGCCACATCAGAAAGAAGAAATTCGCCAGCTCGACCGCGGCCTCGAATAGCTGCGTCGGCTCCAGCGGAATGTTCAAGGGTGTTCCGGTGATTGAATTCGCCAGTGGATTGGTAAAGGTCACCCCCCAGAAATGATGCGTGGGCTTGCCATAGCAGCATCCGGCCGCGAAACATCCCAGCCTGCCGATGGCGTGCCCAAGCGCAAGGCCAGGAGCGAAAGCGTCGCAAGTGCCGAGAGCGGGCAAATCATATTTCCACACGTACCAGGCCGCCGCCACAAAAGCCGCCAGCAGGCCCCCCGAGAAAACTCCGCCGGCCTGCAGCGTGGTAATGCTGAAAATCTCGCGGGGATGAGCCGAATAGTAGCCCCATTCGTTGATGACGTAGAGGACCTTGGCGCCAACGATGCCAGAGAGCACAACCAGAATCCCGAAGTTCCAGGCTTTGTCGCCATCAATTCCCATGCGCTCGGAATTGCGCACGCTGATCCAGAGACCGATCAGAACGCCGAGGGAAACAAGAAACCCGTAGGTTGGAAGAAAAAAACTGCCGATATGAAACAGTTGTGGAAACACGATTATTTAGATGCGGGAAGCGAGCGAATCGCTACCTGACCAGTCTAGCAGGAAAGAAGCCATTGGCTAGCCTTTGGCCTTTAGCGAAGAGCCAAGAGCTAATCGATGGTTTTATCAAGCCGACCCACTGTGCCGTGTGACGGGGCCGAGAATGAACCCGTCGGTAGACGTTGGGTGCCCGCCGAGACCCTTTAGGCATCTGCGCATGGCGCAGCGTCGCACACCGGATCTTAGTTCGAGTCGAGCTCCCGTTCATTCTGCATTGGTTCAAAAATCGGTTACCCGCCATCACCAACCCGGCAGGCCGGCTTTCATTTCGGATGCTAGGCAAATCCCGGACGATTGGCAAGAGCAAGACCACAAAAAGATGGCAGGTGGTTTGCAACCAAAGTAATGTGGCAGTCACATACAGATCTTGCTTTGCCCTGAGCCGCGGTCCCATGCTTTCTCTTGCTTCAGTCCCCTGCGGGGCGATTCCGTAGTCACGGACTGAGTTCGTGGTTGTATACTCGGAAAAATAACTGACGCCGCTTGGAACGCTCGATTATGAGCCGCGTTGGAGGCCGAACCGAATTAATGGTCAAGTTTCGCGCGCCCGCGCTGGCTCTAGCGGCACTTCTGATCGTCATTCACGTCACGGTTTTGCTGCTTCGTTACGGAACTCAGATCGCTTCACTCTGGGGCGACTGGCTCGCGGGCGTTGCGGCTTTTTCAGCGGCCATTGCCTGCGGATTGGCTGCGCGCAACGCCGGTCCTTTTGGCAAGAGAGTCTGGCGCCTGGTGGCATTCTCCGCCTTCCTGGCCTTTATCGGGCAGGCTTCCTACACCTACTACTACGATTACCTGCGTGATACGGGGCTCGCCGTCTGGCCGAGCGACGTCCTGGTATTTTTCTGGGCCGTGCCCGCGATGATGGCTCTGTTCCTCAGCGCCCGGGACCCGGATAGCGGATTCCGCTGGCTCCGCGCCTGCGACTTCGCGCAAGTGTGCGCGCTGGTCCTCGCTCTAGAACTAGCGCTGATCTACGTGCCTTCGCAATGGCTGACGGCCGCCCGGACCATGGAAGTCCGCGCGCTCGACGTCGGTTTGATTTTCTTCGGTCTGCTGGCGCTTAGTTTCCTGGTGCGCGGCCTGCTCACTCCTTTTCGCACGACGCGCCGGTTATTTCTCAGACTCGCGATTTTCTTTTTCGTATTCGCGATCACCACCAACATCACTCTAGACGCCCAGACATCGGCCAACTACCGGCAGGGAATGTGGCCAGACCTGCTCTGGACGGTGGTGTTTTGCCTATTGATCTACCTCGCTGCAACCTGGGATGAAACCGAAGATCAGGTTGTTGCAAGCGTTCCCGCTGCTTCGCGCGGAGTGCAACTGCTCGGCCTGTTCGCTCCGCTGATCATTCCCGCCATTGTGTTCCCGCTGGTCTTGCGCATCGCAGAGGAACAATTTGTGTGGGCCGTTCTTCTGGTCATGGTCTCCTTCGCCGCCGCCAGCGGACGAATGTTCCTGGTGCAAAACCAGTTGCTGGTCAGTTCCCACGAACTGCAGAGGAACCTGTCGCTCCTGCAAGGGATCACCGAAGGCACTACGGACGCGGTCTTCGTCAAAGATCTACAGGGCCGTTACCTGATGATCAATTCCGCCGGGGCTCGCTTCCTGGGGAGGAGCGTAGCGGAGATTCTTGGCAAGAATGACGTCGAATTGTTCCTTCCTGAAGTGGGCCGAACCATCATGGAGCGCGACCGAAAAGTGGTGCAGAGTGGGGAGGCGCAGACCTACGGGGAGTTCGGCACCGCCGCAGGCGTCACCCGTTTGTACCTTTCGACCAAAGGGCCACTCCGCGATCCTGGCGGAAAGGTGCTCGGCCTGCTCGGCATCTGCCGCGACATTACCGACCGCAAACGGGCGGAGGAGGAAATCCGGCAGTCGCAGCAAAAGCTGCGCACTCACATCGATCACACTCCGCTGGCCGTGGTGGAATGGGATCTCAATTTCCGCGTGGCCAGCTGGAATCCTTCCGCCGAGCGCATCTTCGGCTATATGCGGGAAGAAGCCGTCGGGCAACATGGCAGCTTCATCCTATCGCCGCAGGTCCGCGAGCAAGTGGACCAGGTGTGGAGGGACTTGCTGGCCCAGAAAGGCGGAGTTCGCAATGCGAACGACAACCTCACCAAGAGCGGGCGAATCATTTCGTGCGAATGGTATAACACGCCGCTCGTCGATGATTCCGGACGCGTGATGGGCGTGGCTTCGATGGTCCAGGACGTTACCGAACGCGTCGCTCTGGAAGAGCGGCTTCGCCAATCGCAGAAGATGGAGGCCATTGGCCGCCTGGCCGGCGGCGTGGCTCACGATTTCAATAACCTGCTTACCGTCATTCTCGGTTACACCCAGATTCTGTCGGAGGGGCTGCCCGACGGCCGCTTGGCGGACAGCACGGAGCAGATCAAATCGGCGGCCGAACGAGCCGCCGGCATCACCCGGCAGCTGCTCGCCTTCAGCCGCAAACAGGTGCTTTCGCCGCGCATCATCGACCTGAACGACATCATGCTGAACCTCGATTCGCTGCTGCGCCGGCTCATCGGCGGAGACATTGAGGTTCTCACCGTACCCGCCGCCGATATCGGATCGGTGAGAGCCGACCCCGGACAGATCGAGCAGGTGATCATGAACCTTGCCCTCAACTCTCGAGACGCGATGCCCGAGGGGGGAAGGCTTACCCTGGAAACGGCAAACGCAGACCTGGACGCGGCCTACGTGCGCGATCATCATTCCGTTGAACCGGGCCGCTACGTCATGCTCGCCGTGAGCGACACCGGTTTGGGTATGAGCCAGGAGATTCAGGCACGCATTTTTGAACCGTTCTTTACTACCAAGGAAGTCGGCAAGGGCACCGGGCTGGGGCTCTCAACCGTGTACGGAATCATTAAGCAGAGTGGAGGATATATCTGGGTCTACAGCGAGCCAGGCCGGGGGACGACCTTCAAAATCTATTTCCCCCGCGTGGAACAGCCGGCGCAGATGCTGGGCGCCGAGAAGCGCGTGGGCAGCGTGCAGCGCGGAACTGAGACCATCCTTCTGGTCGAAGACGATCCGCAACTGCGGCAACTGAGTTCGTCCGTTCTTTCTCATTGCGGATACAAGGTTTTGCTGGCGAGCACTCCGGAGGAAGGGATCGCCGTCACCAAAGAGAATCTAAGTGATATTCGGCTCCTGGTTACCGACGTAGTAATGCCCCGCATAAACGGCAGGCAGCTGGCGGAACAGATTGTGCGGATCGCGCCGGAGGTGCGCGTGCTTTACATCTCCGGATACACCAACAATGCCATCGTGCACTACGGCGTCCTCGACGCCGGACTGTGGTTTCTGCCCAAACCTTTTACTCTGGCCGCGCTGGTGGCCAAAGTCCGTGAAGTGCTCGATGCCGTCGGTGCTACCCCCCGAGCCGGGCAGGCCGATTAGCCTTCCAGTTCCGGAGTTAACCTCGCCGGCTGCCTGTGCGAATGGGTTTTAGGATTGATTTCCTGACTGGAAGTTTCCTGCGCAACACAGTTTGCGGCGGGGAGCAGCATGACCGCAGAACAGATCGCACGACGCCGCAATCTAACTGGCTTTGCGGTTTTCGACCAGTACTTCGTCCAGAGCATCTGCTAACAGATGCGCCCGTTTCTGATAGTCGGGTGCCCCGCTCTCCTGCCTTTTCTTGAGCAAGTGATACTCGTCGGCAATATTCAGCGCGGCCAGCACTGCCAGGCGCACTGTATCAATCGTGTTGGTGGCCTCGGCGACCGCCCGCATTTTGGAGTCGACGTATTCGGCGAGCTTGAGAATATAGTCAGGGTCGGTCCCGCGCAGATTGTAGGCCTGGTCAAAAATCTCCACGCGGACACTGGCATTCTGCACGTCTCGAACTGCCTGATCTTTGGTCGCTGTGGCCATAAAATCGTCCCTGCCTTGCCCCGTAGAGACGTAGCTTGCTACGTCTCTCTGTGCGGCCGTCCCGAATCTAGCTGGCTTCGGCGATCGACTCGATCTGCTCCAGCATTTTTTCGACCCGGCTGCGAATCTCTTCGCGCTCTTTTTTCAGCTGCACGGTCTCGCGCCGCAGGTTCGTCAGTTCCTGATCGCGCTGCTCAACCTGCTGCCGGAACCGCAGCACCTCGCGCTCGGCCGACGCCTGGGCCTGCCGCGCCGCCTTGTACATCTCTATGGTGCGATAAACCTTCTCTTCGAGCGCCGAAAAATCATCGGCTGGAACCTGGTCGGTCACCCGCTCCACTGCGTTCAACGACATAAATGCGCTTCCTTGCCTGGGATTCCAAACTTCTTCGCAGTATACTCCACCTCTTGTGACAAGTTGCCCGCCTTCGCCGGCGGCCCGTCCCACTTCAGCCCGGAACGAAGTCACCGCCCAAGCTTCGCCAGCCGGAGCGCCGCTGCATCGAGCGTCTCCAGTTTCTTGCAGAAGGCGAAGCGCACCTGCCGCGCCCCATCTCGCGGGTCGCGATAGAAACTCGATCCTGGCACGGTGGCCACGCCGATCTGCTGCACCAGGTATTTCGCGAATGACACATCGTCATCAAACCCAAAAGCCGAAATGTCGGTCATGACGTAATACGCTCCGCGCGGTCGAAAACACTTGAAGCCGGCTTTGGTCAACGCGGGAATCAAGTGATCACGCCGAACTCGATACCCTTCCGCCAGCTTGGCGTAATATTCCGCCGGCAGGCTCAAGGCCGCTGCACCCGCCTCCTGCAGCGGCGCGGGTGCGCCCACGGTCAGGAAATCATGCACCTTGCGAATCGCGTCTGTGATTTTCTCTGGTGCAACCGCCCATCCCACACGCCATCCCGTGACGCTGTAGGTCTTCGACATGCCGTTGATGGTCACGGTGCGCTCGCGCATTCCGTCGAGCGATGCCATCGAGATGTGCTCGGTTCCGTCATAAAGAATGTGCTCGTAAATCTCGTCGGTAATGGCAAGCACGTCGAATTCAACGCACAGGTCACGAATCAACTCGAGCTCGCCGCGGGTGAACACCTTTCCCGTGGGGTTATTGGGTGTGTTTAAGATGATCGCCTTCGTATGCCTGTCGAAGGCGCGGCGGAGTTCCTTCTCGTCAAACCTCCACTCTCCGCCGTCGTGCTCTGGCGGACGCAGCTTCACAAATTTCGGTTTCGCGCCGCTCAGCACCGAGTCTGGCCCGTAATTTTCGTAGAAAGGTTCGAAGATTATGACCTCATCGCCCGCATTGCACACCGCCAGCAGCGTCGAAATCATCGCCTCGGTCGATCCGCAACACACCGTGATTTCTTTTTCCGGATCAACCGTAATCCCTTGCCAGACACTCATCTGGCGCGCAATCGCGTTACGCAGACTCTTCGCGCCCCACGTGATTGCGTACTGATTCACGTCTGCTGCGACGGCTTCTTCCGCGGCCTGCTTGATCTCGATCGGTGCGGGGAAGTCGGGGAATCCCTGGGCAAGATTGACCGCGCCGTGCAACATCGCCTGCCGCGTCATCTCTCGGATGACCGACTCGGTAAAATGTTCGACCTTGTCGCTGAGAAAATGTTTGGGATGCCTGGAAACGTCCGCCATAAAAGGGAGCCTAGCACAGCTGTCGGTGCGGCGGTCTCGCACAATATAGGTGTAGCGCAGTATTGGCGTAGCGCCGGCGTCCCGCCGACTGTCGTGGGGCCGTCTCGGCCACGCTCCGGGGATCGAAGACGACGCAGGAATTATCGTGCGCAGTTTCAAATCGGGATTGCCGTCACAGAAAAGTACCTTCGGGTGGCGCGGGGGTTCCAGCGCTGCGATAGAGTGCCTAGAGAACTGGGCCCAGAGAACAGTCGGCTCCAGCCGCCGAGGTATTTATGACAGCTCCTACCAGACTCAGCCCCAGGAATGGCGTTTATTTCGTGACGGCCGCCACGTTTCAAAGACGGTGTCTTTTTCAGTCGGAACGTTTTTCGCTGCCCCTCATGGAAACGCTCTTGCAGTACCGGCTTCAGAGAAAGTACCTGCTGCACGAATTTGTGGTCATGCCCGACCACGTGCACCTGCTGATTACGCCGACGTTCACGTTGGATCGAGCCATACAGCTGATTAAAGCCGGATTCGCCGATCGGGCAGCAAAGGAAAGGAGATTGGCGGGAGAAATCTGGCAACCGAGCTATCACGACCGCCGCGTCACTGGCGTCGAAGAGTACATCGACTTCAGATCCTACATGCGGCGAAATCCAGTGATGCGTGGCCTGGCCGAGGCGGCGGACGAGTATCCCTACAGTTCAGCGTACCCCGGCTTTGTGATGGATGAGGTTCCGGACCGGTTGAGGCTGACGGCGTGAAGATTTTCGGTTGGTTCGCGCGCAAGACCTGCTGGCTAACTCTTCTTCACGGAAATTCCCAACTCGCGCAACTGACGCTCGCTCACCGGCGTCGGCGCATCGACCATCAAGTCCACCGCCCGGGCCGTCTTCGGGAATGGAATCACTTCGCGCAAGCTCTCGGCTCCGGCCAGGATCATGACGATGCGATCCAGTCCCAGCGCGATGCCGCCGTGCGGAGGCGTGCCGTATTCCAGCGCTTCCAGAAAAAATCCGAACCGCGACTTCGCCTCTTCATCGGTCATTCCCAGCGCGCGGAAAATCTTGCTCTGAATATCCTGCCGGTGAATACGAATCGAGCCCGAACCCAGCTCCGTGCCGTTGAGCACCACATCATAAGCCAAAGCCCGCACCGCGCTTAACGGCGACTGCGGATCTTTTACGGACTCGACCCCTTCTTCCAGGAGGGTCATGTCCTCTTCGTGCGGCGAAGTGAAGGGATGGTGCGCCGCCATCCATTGCTTCTCGCCTTCGTCCCACTCGAACATAGGAAAATTCGTGACCCACAAAAAGCGGTAGTCTTTCGCGGGATCGCCGGTCTTTTTGAAGATCCCATGCCTCTCGGCATATTTTTGCGCCAGCGCCAGCCGCAACAGCCCCGCGGACGCGTAAATCGCAAGCTCCGCCGGAGTCACCTTCCGATGCGCTGGCAGTGCGGTCTGCGGCCCAGCCTGCGCCGATCCGGCGACCAGAACAATCAGGTCGCCTTCCTCCATCGCGGTCCTCTTCGCGATCGCTGCCGCTGCGTCTGGAAATTTGTTAGCGATGCGCTTGAAGTCTTCGAAAATTTTCGCGCCGCCCTTGGCGTGGAACATCGGCTTGATGTCGTCGCGCTCTTTGCGCGACAGCTCGCCGACTTTCGGAGTGCGGATTGCAATCACCGGCAGATTGGCGTTGATGGCCAGTTCCTGCAGGTTCTCGGCTGTAAAGCAGTCGCGCACGTCGGTGAATGCGGGCAGGCGCAGATCGGGCTTGTCAATGCCATAGAGCCGGATCGCCTCGTCGTAGTCCATGCGCGGAAACGGCGTCTTGATCGCGTTGCCTGCGGCCTGAAATGCCGCCGTTAGGAATCCTTCGACCACTTCCCACACCCGCTCCGACTGCGGATACGACATTTCCAGATCGATCTGCGTAAACTCCGGCTGGCGGTCGGCGCGCAGGTCTTCGTCGCGAAAGCAGCGCACGATCTGAAAGTATTTATCGAAGCCCGAAATCATCAGAATCTGCTTGAACATCTGCGGAGACTGCGGCAAGGCGTAAAACGTCCCCGGCTGCACGCGGCTGGGCACGAGATAATCGCGGGCGCCCTCCGGCGTCGACCGCGTCATGAACGGCGTTTCAATCTCAAAAAATCCCTGCCCAGAAAGATAGTCGCGGATCGCCTTCGTCACTTTGTGCCGCAACTCGATATTGAACTGCATCACGTCGCGCCGCAGGTCGATGTAGCGATACTTCAGCCGCGTCTCTTCATTGGTCAGAGCGGTGTCCGAAGGCAGAAACGGAGGCAGCTTCGATTCGTTCAGAATTCTCAGTTCGTCCGCGACCAATTCCACTTCGCCCGTGGGCATGTTGGCATTCACCGTGTTCGCATCGCGCAACTTCACTGTGCCGATCACGGCAATCACGTACTCGTTGCGCAGGGTCCCGGCTTTTTCATGGACCGCGACATTGCGATCGGCATTGAAAACGATCTGAGTCACACCGGTGCGGTCGCGCAGATCAATGAAAAGCAGGCTCCCATGGTCGCGGCGCTTGTTCACCCATCCCATGAGCACGGCTTTTTTGCCCGCGTCGGAGGCGCGCAACACTCCGCACATATGAGTACGTCGTAAATCTCCCAGAAAATCGAGCAAGGTGTGTCCTTACGGTGAGAATTGCGGCTGGAGGCCGAAACGAAGATTATAAACGGTTCGTCTGCGAAGCGCCGCGACCGCGCCTTATCTGCCGTAGCCGCCCGGTTCACTGTCATGCTGAGTTGTCATCCTGAGGTCCGCGCCTTTTGCGGACCGAAGGATCTATGGACTCGCGTGCAGCACCCGCGCTGCATGCAGTGCGCAGGTCGCTCGCGTTGCACGGATGACGAGTCGCAGCCGAGTTTCTTCAATCCGGATAAGGCTCAGGGCAGGCATGATTTTCATGCAGAATCGATGAAGGTATTCGGGTTTTGTTCGCCTCTGTGAGATACTCCGTTTTGAAGTCGAGCGTCAATTGTCGGAGAAATCTACTTGGGGGCACGTCGGTCTCCGAAAAAATTCTATTTGAGCGAAGTTTTCCGCAGGCCCTCACGAATTTCACAAGGCCATCGAAGCTAGTATGACCGACACGCAACAAATCAGGATTCGACGGACCGGGATTGCGGCTCAAATCATGTCCCGCTCCGAACAGGGCGCCACAAACTTGGCAACTTCTGAATACACGATCAGCACGCTGCCCGCGAACGTAGAGGCCGAGCGCTCGATTCTGGGCGCGGTTCTGCTCGATAACTTCGCCTACAACCAGGCTGCCGAGCATTTGCGAATCGAAGATTTCTCGCTCGATTCTCACCGGCGCATTTACGCCCGCATGGTCGATCTGGCCGAATCCTCGCGGCCCATCGACATGATCACGCTGATCGAGGAACTCGACCGGCACAAGGATCTGCAGGCGATCGGCGACGTGGCCTACGTGTCGAGCCTCGTCGACGGCGTGCCCGAGCGGCCGAGCATTGAGCATTACGTCAAGATCGTGCGCGACAAGGCGCTGCTGCGCGGGCTCATCTCGGCGGCGAACACGGCCATCGCCCGCGCCAGCGACCAGTCCGACGCTGCCGAAGACGTGCTCGGCGATGCCGAAGCCGCCATCTTTCAACTCTCAGAGAAGCGCATCGGCCGCGGCTTCATGGGCGTGCAGGAAATCGTCCGCGAATCATTCGGATCGGTCGATGCGCTGCTGCAACGCGGCCAGCGCATCACCGGGCTGGCCACGCACTACAGCAATCTCGACGAGATGACCAGCGGGTTCCAGCGTTCCGATCTGGTGATCATTGCGGCTCGGCCCTCGATGGGCAAAACTGCGTTCGCCATGAACATTGCCGAGAATGCGGCCATCGAAGACCAGCAGGTGGTCGGCGTCTTCTCGCTGGAAATGTCGCGCGAGGCGTTGCTGTTGCGCCTGCTCTGTTCGCAAGCGCGAGTCGACGCCCACAAGATGCGCACCGGTTCGTTGTGGCAGGACGACACGAAAAAAGTTGTTCGCGCCATGGAGCAACTCGCCCATGCGCCTATTTATATCGACGACACTCCCGGCATTTCTCTCAGCGAAATGCGCGCCAAGGCGCGGCGGCTGAAGCAGGCGCAGAACGGCAAGCTCGACCTGATCATTGTCGACTACCTGCAGTTGATGTCGGGCGGCGGCAAGCGCTTCGAGAATCGCACCCAGGAAGTTTCGGCGATTTCGCGCGGTCTGAAGGCGCTGGCCAAGGAACTCAGCGTGCCCGTCGTCGCTTTGTCGCAGTTGAGCCGCGCTCCCGAGAGCCGCGGCGGCGACCACCGGCCGCAACTCTCCGATCTGCGCGAATCAGGATCGATCGAGCAGGACGCCGACCTGGTCATGTTCATCTTCCGCGAAGAGGTCTACCGGCAGGACGATCCCGAACTGCAAGGCAAAGCCGAAATCATCATCTCGAAACAGCGGAATGGCCCGACCGGCAAGATTCAACTGGCATTTCTGAAGAGCTGCACCCGCTTCGAAACCTTGGTCGAAGGCGGGTTCGCTCCCGAAGAGTAGTCGGCGGCTCCTACAGGAAATGGTGTAGACGATGCCGGGTAAACCTCTTACAGACTTGAGTTTGCGCGAGCCCGGGAGAGGGGCGTTCCACCTGTGGAAAAGCTTGTGGAATTGAAAACCGATTTCAAAATTCCTTGGAGATAAAGACCGCCCGGTCGGTTTTGCCCCGAGGTCAGTCAGCCTTTAAATCCATGAATAGTAACCAGTTATGCAATTCATCGGAGAGTAACATTGGCGATTGCGCCCGCAGTGGCCAATCCTTCAGAAATTGAGATTTGCACATTTTGGGCTTGTAACGGGCGCGTTTTTCGGCCCATTTTGGAGCTTTTCGTGGAAGCGACGCCGCGCACGAATTTCAGCGAAGTTCGGTGGGGTATTCAGTTTCAAACTGAAGCTTTATAGCGAAGTAACAAATCCTGACAATCGCTTTTTCTCATCCGCTTTTCCTCATCTCGAGGTCTGGCGGGATCACGTGTCTCGGCATCAGTCGAGCGGCCTGACCCAGATATTGCGGAAGCTGATCGGCGGGCTGGGATCGCCGTGGGCCTGCAGTTTAATCGGCGCTCCGTCAAACGCTTTGTAAAAGGGCTGGCCGATATAGCGCGTCTCGCCCTTTAGCTCGAAGTGATTCTGCACCAGCACGCCATTAAAATAGACGGTGACATAGGCGGGCGTCTTGAGCGTGCCGTCAGAGTTGAAGACAGGAGCGGTCCAGGCGATGTCGTAAGTCTGCCATTCTCCGGGCTTGCGGTTCGCGTTCGCCAGCGGAATCGCCTGCTTGTAGATGCTGCCCGCCTGTCCGTTGACATAGGTTTTGTTGTTGTAGTTGTCGAGCACCTGCAATTCGTAACCGGCATCGCCGGGGCCGGTGGAGGCGAGAAAGACTCCGCTGTTGCCGCGCAACTGGCCCGATCCAGTGACGTTCTCGGGAATTTTCCACTCGATGTGAAGCTGGTAATTCTTGAAACTACGCCTGGTCTCGATGTTGCCCGCGTCCTTGTTCACGGTCATGATGCCGCCGGCGACAGTCCACTTCGCGGCCGCGGAACGGTCCTGCGCGGAAACCCATTCGTCGAGATTCTTGCCGTCGAACAGGATGATCGCGTCCGACGGTGCCGCGTTGCAGGTCGCGCCGGGAGTGACGACCTTGGGCTCCGGCTGCCAGACTTCGGTGTCTTCGGGCTTGGGCTCGGTTGCAGCGGGATTTGACGCGGGCTGCTGAGCCAGTGCAGCGGCGGCGAGGGTTGCGAAGACAAGCAGGGCAGAAGTTAGGTAGCGCATGGTCTGCAAAAGGATACACCCGATGGGAGGGGGCTGGGTGAAGCGGGAGAGATCAAAGGAGCGCCGGCTCAAAGAGTGATATGGCGATATTTCGCCAACCATCTCCCGTTGGCAGCCTTCAAAATCGAATCTGAACCTGATCCCAACACATCAACAGTGCATGGCCCAGAAACTGAACATGGATAATTACGAAGACTTTGTCCGCCAGAAACGAGCGGCGGCGGTGCATTTCGACGCTGATTGGGATGTTGGTCACAGGCCGAATGTTCGTCGCAGGATGAGTGAAGCGTCTGATCTGTTAGGGAAAGAAGTTAATTTTGGTGAAGTTGACTGGGATCGCGAAGTCGAACTCGTGAAGTCGCTTCGAGTCATCACGGTGCCGACGGTGGCGTACTACTTAGATGGCAATCTTGTGGGTGTTTTACCCGGCGCTCGACAGAACATTGTCGGGCGCTTAAAGCGCCTACTGTTAGGTCAGCAGACCGGTCGGGACGACGGGTTGGGTCACGAGGTCGCGGTACCGCACTTCGGTCAAGTCTGATGCCAACTGTTGAAACCAGGCCATTACACTCGAACCCGCGAGCTGCGCTCGCTGGACGGACGAGGGCGTCCGTCGCTCCACTAGTTGCTGTCTTCTCCCACTTTCAGCACCGCCAGGAAAGCTTCCTGGGGGATGTCGACGCGGCCGATGCGCTTCATGCGCTTTTTGCCTTCTTTCTGCTTTTCCAGCAGCTTGCGCTTGCGGCTGATGTCGCCTCCGTAGCATTTGGCCAAAACATTTTTGCGCATGGCATGGACAGTCTCGCGGGCGATGATTTTGGCGCCGATCGACGCCTGGATGGGCACCTCGAACATCTGGCGGGGAATCAATTCCCGCATCTTCGAAACCAGAGCTTTGCCGCGCTCGTAGGCGAAGTCGCGGTGCACGATTATTGACAGGGCGTCGACAGGCTCGCCGGCGACGAGAATATCGAGCTTGACCATGGGCGATTCCCAGTAGTCGGCGAGGTGGTAGTCGAGGGAAGCGTAGCCGCGCGAGACGGATTTGAGGCGGTCGTAAAAGTCGAGCACGATTTCATTCAGCGGCAACTCGTAGTGCAGCATCACACGCGATGAACTCACGTACTCGAAAGTCTTCTGCTTGCCGCGTTTCTCTTCGACCAGCTTCAGGATGCCGCCGACATATTCTTCATTGGAAAGAATCGTCGCCAGAATCACCGGCTCTTTGATCTTCTCGATTTCGCTGGGATCGAGCCAGCGTGAAGGGTTATCGATTTCAACCATGGTGCCGTCGGTCTTATAGATCTTGTAGCGCACGCCGGGAGCGGTGGTGATCAGGGCGAGATTGAACTCGCGCTCCAGCCGCTCCTGAATAATCTCCATGTGCAGCAAGCCCAGAAAGCCGCAGCGGAAGCCGAAGCCGAGCGCGACCGAACTCTCTGGCTCGAAGAAAAACGACGAATCGTTGAGCCGCAGTTTTTCCAGCGCCTCGCGCAGTTGCGTGTGCTCGTGGGCATCGACGGTATAAAGTCCGGCGAAGACCATGGGCTTGATTTCTTCAAAGCCCGGGAGCGGCTCGATCGCGGGATTCGCGTCGTCGGTGATGGTATCGCCGATCTTGGTGTCGGCCACGTTCTTGATGTTCGCAATGACGAAACCGACTTCGCCGGCTTTCAGTTCACCGATCTCCACCGGCTTCGGCGTGAGCACGCCGAGAGTTTCTGCGTCGAAGGTGGTCCCGTTCCACATCAGACGGATGCGTTGGCCCTTGCGCAGCGTCCCTTGGAAAACGCGAGTCAGCACGACCACGCCGCGGTACGCGTCGAACCAGGAGTCGAAGATCAAGGCCTGCAGCCGGTTGTCGGGGCTGCCCTTCGGCGGAGGGACGCGCTTTACGATCGCTTCCAGCACGTCGGGAACGCCTTGTCCCGTCTTCGCGCTGATCAGCACTGCGTCAGACGCATCAAGCCCGACCGCGCCTTCGATCATCTCTTTTGTGCGCGGAATGTCGGCGCTCTGCAGGTCGATCTTGTTGATGACGGGAATAATCTCTAGCCCGTGATTGATGGCGAGATAGGAGTTCGCCAGCGTCTGCGCCTCCACCCCTTGCGACGCGTCAACAACGAGCAATGCGCCTTCGCACGAAGCCAGAGAGCGCGAAACCTCGTAAGAAAAATCGACATGGCCGGGCGTGTCGATCAGGTTGAGCTGATACAGTTGCCCATCCTGCGCGGTATACGCCATGCGCACGGCGTGAGCCTTGATCGTGATTCCACGCTCGCGCTCGAGATCCATCGAATCGAGCACCTGAGCCTGCATCTCGCGCGCAGTCAGCGACCCCGTCAGCTCCAGCAGGCGGTCGGCCAGCGTAGATTTACCGTGGTCGATATGCGCGATGATCGCGAAATTTCGGATGTTGGCTGCGTCCATGGGCGGGCGAATATCGTCGAGTCGCTAACTTCCGATTCTAACAGGCACCCAGGTTGCAACCGAACTGAGGCGAAACGAAGGAGGCGCCGCGACCGAGGGGGTTTTCTGCTGGGAATCGCAGTGTTCCGCCAGAGGCATTCCCGTTTCGGACTGCACGTTGAGAAATGTTCGATGCGTGACCTAAATCAGTCTCTGATTGAAGTAGAGTTTATTCGGGCCCGTGGTGTAACGGCAACACAGCACCTCGCGACGGTCGCAGATGCGGGTTCGAGTCCCGTCGGGTCCACGCTTCGGTTCTGTGGAAGCTAAAAGCGAGGATAAGCTTCCTACAAAAGTAACTTGACTCTCTCAGAGTGCGGGATGATACTGAAGCTGTCGCGGGGTGCTGTGTTTGACCCAGAATGTTGAAGGCCTCGATTTCGTCGAGGCCTTTCGCTTTTCTGGCGGAAGTCTTGCCGCGCGACCCCTCCTGGTTTAGTCTCTTGTGGCATCCGCGGAGAAAATCATGCGCAAGGTATTCGCTTTCGTGATGTGGGGTTGCTGCTCGCTGGCTACGGCACAAACGCTCTCTCCTCAAGTTCGTGGTTTCGTAAAGGTCGACACTCCGACCGTTGCCCTGACGCATGTCCTCGTGATCGACGGCACCGGAGCGCCGGCGCGCGAAGATCAGACCATCCTTGTGAGCAACGGCAAGATTGAGTCAGTGGGCGATGCTTCGACGGCGAATGTGCCAAAAGACGCGCAGGTGCTCGATCTGCACGACCGCACCGTGATGCCCGGCCTTGTGGGCATGCATGACCACATGTTTTATCCCATGGGGAACGGTGTGTTCGGGGAGATGGCATACAGCTTTCCCCGCCTGTATCTTGCCGCCGGAGTGACCACGATCCGCACTACCGGCGCGCTCGAACCTTATACCGACCTTGAACTCAAGAAGTCGATCGACGCGGGAGAAACTCCCGGCCCGAAGATGCACGTGACTGGACCGTACCTGGAAGGCAAAGGGTCGTGGGCGATTCAGATGCATCAGCTCACCGGACCTGACGATGCGACGCGCACCGTCAATTTCTGGGTGGACCAGGGCGTCGACAATTTCAAAGCCTACATGTTCATCACTCGAGCCGAGCTGGGAGCGGCGATTCAGGCGGCGCACAAACGCGGGGCCAAGGTGACCGGACATTTGTGCGCCGTGAATTTTCGCGAGGCCGCGGATCTGGGTATTGACGATCTGGAGCACGGACTGTTCGTCGACACCGAATTCATCGCAGGAAAAAAGCCGGATGAGTGCCCGGGAAACGGGGAAGACCCGGTCGCGATGGCGAAGCTGGACGTGAATTCAGGCCCGCTGCACGACACGATTTTGTATCTGGTGCAGCACCACGTGGCCGTGACGTCGACTTTGCCGGTGTTCGAGATGGGAAGTTTCCCGGGGCGCCCGACGATGCAGAGTCGTGTACTGGAAGCACTTTCGCCGGACGCGCGCAGCGCCGTGTTGTTCAATCGCGTGCGAGCCAGTGACGCCAACCGCATTCGCCAGCGCTTTGGCACCGATGTTTCGCCGTATGGAGCCGCGTTCAAGAAAGAGGAGGAATTCGAGTACGCGTTCTCGAAAGCGGGCGGATTATTACTCGCCGGACTCGACCCCACGGGCATGGGTGGAGTGATCGCCGGATTTGGCGATCAGCGCGAGGTGGAGTTACTGGTGGAGTCCGGATTCACCCCGCTGGAGGCGATCCACATTGCCACCTACAACGGCGCGCAATATCTGGGGGAACTGGATCGCATCGGAACGATTGCGGCCGGCAAGCAGGCCGACCTGGTCGTGATCCACGGCGATCCATCAAAGAAAATCGACGATATCGAAAACGTCGAGACCGTGTTCAAAGATGGCGTCGGTTATGATTCCGCCAAGCTGATCGAGTCAGTGCGCGGCGTGGTGGGAAGCCGCTGAATCCTGCTGCCGGGGCCGACAGGCTCGAAGCATGAGGATGTTGCCATGTCCGATCACCCTTTTACAGCCATCGATCACGTGCAGCTTGCCATGCCTGCCGGCGAAGAAGAAACAGCGCGGCAGTTCTATTCCAACTTGCTCGGCATGATCGAAGTCGCCAAGCCGCCGGAACTGGCCAAGCGAGGTGGATGCTGGTTTGAAAGCGGAAGCGTGCAAATTCACCTTGGAGTTGAGAACGACTTTCGGGCGGCGAAGAAAGCCCACCCCGCCCTGCGTTGCCGCGACTATGGCGCGCTCACCAACTGCCTGCGTGCCGCGGGAATCGAAGTCAGAGACGACGACAACATACCGGGCGTGCGGCGATCTCACGTTCAAGATCCGTTCGGCAATCGCATCGAACTCATCGGCGAGTAAGCCTCAGCAGAATTCCAGTAAAATCAAGCCTCGCATGCTTGTTCTCGCTTCCGCCTCGCCGCGCCGTCAGGAACTTCTGCGCAACGCCGGTATCTCGTTCGCGGTGCAGCCGTCCGATATCGACGAAACTCCACGCGCCGGCGAAGCGCCGCGCGATTATGCGGAGCGCATGGCGCGAGAGAAAGCCATGGCAGTGTGGCAGACACGTCCACAGGATGTGGCCTTGGGCGCGGATACGATTGTCGTGGTGGATGAAACCATCCTGGGCAAGCCGCGCGACGCATCTGACGCGATGCGCATGCTTCACCTGCTCTCGGGGCGCGTGCATCAGGTGATCACTGGAGTGTGCATCGTGAGACCAGAGGTCAGTCTCCACAAAAAGCTGAGAACTGACTCCGAGACTACGCTCGTAACCATGGCGGAAATTTCCGACGCTGACATTCGCGCTTACGTCGCGACCGGCGAACCGATGGATAAAGCCGGAGGGTATGCAATTCAGGGGATGGCTTCGCGCTGGATCCCACGCATCGAAGGC
Organism: uncultured Acidobacteriaceae bacterium; assembly: GCA_963739125.1. Classification (GTDB taxonomy): domain Bacteria; phylum Acidobacteriota; class Terriglobia; order Terriglobales; family Acidobacteriaceae; genus Sulfotelmatobacter. Next base: position 2,064,865 of record CAVTZD010000001.1, read on the forward strand.
GATTACAGCAACGTCGTGGGCCTGCCGGTGGCGCTCGTGTACCGGATGCTTCGCGAAACGGAGAAGCCAGAAATGCTGGGCGGAAACTAGATCCGGCGAACGAACATGGGAGATTGCGTTCGCAAGGAAAGAAAACCAGCTATTTTTTCTCCTCCGGCTTTTCGTCTTTCTTGCCTTCGCCTTCTTTCATGGCCGCCTTGAAATTGCGGATGCCTTCTCCCATCCCCTTGCCCAGCGAGGCAAACTTCGCCGGTCCGAACAGAAGCAGGGCGATGGCAACGATCAGTATGATATGAAACGGTTGGAACAGACCCTCGCCCATGAAGTCCTCCGTGAAGTCCGCGCCCGCGAGCAGATATGGGCGCTAACAAAATTCTAGGCCTGTAAGTTCGGCGAGTCAAAACACCGATGGTGCCCTCCTGCCGCGCGAGCCGCTTCGCCTCCACGGCGTCGCAACGCTCACCCTCGGGCTCCGAGAAAGTCTATTCTTGATCGATCTGTTCTCCCCGGGAAGGTGGCACTCATGCCCAGAATGCGTATCTGCTGGATCGCCCTGCTGCTTGTAACCGGCATCACCATGGTTTCGGCGCAGAGCTCCGCGCCCCCGTCGCAATCCGGCGAGCCGCGCAAAACCAGCACACCCTACACCGGCGATCTTTCTGTGTTTGATTCGCCGGGACGAGACGCGCGACTGCAGATCAACCGAGTGATGGACGTTCTCGGCATCTCGTCAGGAAAACATGTGGCCGACATTGGCGCGGGATCGGGATGGTTCACCGTTCGCGCGGCCAAGCGCGTAGGAACCGACGGCTTGGTTTACGCGGTGGATATCAACCCGGAAGCGATCCGCTACATCGAAGATCGTGCGCGCAAAGAAAATCTGGTGAATGTGAAGCCGGTCCTGAGCAAGCCCGATGATCCGCTCCTGCCGGCTAATTCCGTCGATGCCGTACTGCTGCTGAAGACGTATCACGAGGTGGCCCAGCCCATCACGTTGCTGCGAAACTTGCGCGCGTCGCTGCACGCAGGCGCAAAGGTTGGAGTGATCGATCGCAACGGAAATGGCGAAGACCACGGCATCAACCCCGACATCGTGATCAGCGAGGCGAAACAAGCCGGTTACCGGCTGATCGGACGCTACGACTTCGTTAACGCGGACAAAATGGATTACTTTCTGGTTTTCACTCCAGGACAGTGACTTCTTCCACGATTGACCACGTCGTGCGCGTCATATCGGCAAACGCGGGAAGATCGGCGTCCGAGGCTGCGCCCTGCGGACTCGTCCATGCCGCCTCCATCGCAGCCCGATCGTCGAAATAGAGTTCGACGATGGCGTCCCATCCCGGCGGCTTCCGGCTACCGTCGGCGCAAACATAATTCTGCTTGTATTTCCGTATTCCGGGAAGCTTCCGCGCCAAGGGTCCGTGAACACTTTCCAGGTAGCGCCGGAATTCGTCTTCAGTCAGCTCAGGACGCCTGAAAATCACAACCATGAACTTCAGCATACGATTATTTTGCGCTCAAGCGCTTTCGATCAAACCCGCCAGAAGCAAGGCCCGGCGCGGGAGTTCCTCGAGCAGAATATGTTCGTGAACGGCATGCGCCCCCTGCCCATCGCCGCCCAGACCATCGAGTGTAGGAATGCCCATCCCGGCCGTAAAGTTTCCGTCGGACCCGCCGCCGACGGCCGCCTCTTCGAGCTTCCAGCCAATCTGCTTTGCGATTGCTTTTGCTTTCGTGTAAAGCGCGGCTACCCCAGCGGTTCTTTCCATCGGCATCCGGTTGATGCCGCCTTCGATCTTGAAGTGGCATCGCTTGTCAAACGGCTTGAGCGAACGGAGCCTGCGATCCAGTTCCGTGGCTTGCTTCGCATGCTTGATGCGCACATCGATTTCAACCGTAGCCTCGGCCGCAATCACGTTGGTGCGCGTGCCGCCGCGTATCACCCCAGGATTCACCGAGACTCCTCGCCGCACGTCGTTGAGTTTCCAAAGAGCGGGGATTTGCCGCGCCAGTTCGACGATGGCGCTATGTCCCTTGCCGGGCTCGAGCCCCGCATGCGCGGCCACGCCCTGAACTGTCAGTACATATTCCCCCACGCCCTTGCGAGCAGTTTTCACTCCTCTCCGCGGACCGGCGGGTTCGAGCACCAGCACCGCTGCCGACTGCTTTGCCAGGGCCTCAGTAATTTTCCGCGAAGAGTAACTGCCCACTTCTTCGTCGGAAACCAGAAATACGGTGACCGGTCGCGGCAAGCCGCCGTGCCACGCCTGCAGAGCTGCAATCGCCGAGATCATGAGCGCGATGCCCGACTTCATGTCGAGCACGCCCGGACCGTACAAGCGACCGTCGGCAACCCGGCACGGCATGTTGGCGAGAGTGCCGATCGGATACACGGTATCGAAATGCCCCAGCAGCAGAACAGGCTCGACGTTCTCCCGTCCGGCAAAGTCGATCTGCACGTTGTTGCCGAAGTCTTCGGCGGGATGCATCCGCACCCGGCCAGTTAGGGATGCGAACTTCTCGGCGAGAAATGCTGCCATGCGATCCGCGGCGACTTTATTGTCGCTGGGCGATTCGATCTCGACGAATTCGCGGATGGTTCCCGCCAGGGCGTCCTGCCTGGCTTTGAAGTAGTCCAGCCGCTCGCGCCACGACACATTTGGTTGTTTGACGGTCACGCTTGCGATCTTTCGGCGAGGCATGTGGATGTGCGGCCGCTCCGCTCCGGCCATCGTAGTGCCGAAAACACAAACGCTCCGGCACAAGCCGTACAGTATAATCTTCAAGCCATTGGGAACGAATCCATGACTCAGGGCACTCCAGTATCGGATGCTTCACCGGCAGCGACCTCGCCGGATCGAACGAAGACTGCACTCGACATCCACGACATTCTCAAGATTCTGCCGCACCGTTATCCGTTTCTGCTGATTGACCGCGTGCTTGACCTGAAGCGCAAAGAACGCATTGTGGCCATCAAGAACGTCACCATCAACGAGCCTTTTTTTGCCGGACATTTTCCCGGCCTGCCCATCATGCCCGGCGTGCTGATTGTGGAAGCCATTGCGCAGGCTGGAGGCGCGCTTCTGCTCACTGAAGTCGAGGACCGCAGCGACAAGGTGATGGTGTTCACCGGCATCGAGAGGGCAAAATTCCGGCGGCCCGTAAGCCCCGGCGACCAGTTGAGGCTTGAAGTCGAGGTCAAGGGATGGCGCGCCGTGCCCGGCATGATTGCCGCGAAGATGCAGGGCTACGGGTACGTCGGCGACAAGCGCGTCGCTGAGGCCACCGTGTCGTGCCAGCTCATCGACAGCGCCCGCGGACGGGGACCGGCTGAAGGCGCCGCTGGCGACAACGGCGAAAACGACGCCGTATAGGCCCGAGTTCGCGAGACGCGCACCGGTGTTCGTTGTCATCCTGAGCGAAGCGAAGGGACCTATGCACTTCGGCGGCGCCACCGAATCCGCGTTCTTCTTCCATGAACATTCATCCCACGGCCATCATTGATCCCTCCGCGAATGTTCCCGCCTCATGCAGTGTGGGTGCGTATTGCGTGATCGGCCCCGATGTCACGCTCGGCGAGAACTGCCGCCTTATCTCGCATGTTTCCATCGAAGGACCCACAAAAATCGGCTCCGACAACGTCTTCTTTCCCTTTGCCGCCATCGGCATGGCGCCGCAGGATGTCACTTACAAAGGCGAGCCCACGCGCCTCGAAATCGGAGATCACAACGAAATTCGCGAGTGCGTCACCATTAATCGCGGCACGGTAAAGGGTGGAGGACTGACGAAAGTGGGCAGCCATCTGCTGATCATGGCCTATGCCCACATCGGTCACGACTGCGTCATCGAAGACCACGCCATGCTGGTGAACGGCGCGACCCTCGGCGGCCACGTCACGGTCGAGGAGTGGGCCGTGGTGGGCGCGCTGTGCCCGGTGCATCAGTTCGTGCGCATTGGCGCGCACTCCTACATCGGCGGCGGCACCACGATCACGCAGGACGTTCTGCCGTTCTCGATGACCTCGGCCGCGCGCGACACTCACGCGTATGGAATGAACAAAGTCGGCCTCGAACGCCGCGGGTTCTCGAAGGCGCGGATCGCGAAGATTCATCACGCCTACAAGATTCTGCTGGCTTCGAAAATGAATACTTCGCAGGCGCTCGAGAAACTGAAGTCGGAAGCGAGTCGCGGGAAAGATGTGGAGATGCTCATCCGCTTCATCGAATCGGCGGAGCGAGGGATTATCAAATAGGCCATCCCGGCGTGTGGGATCCGGGTATCGCATTGCCCAGCCCTTCAGCGCGCCTGGTCGTCGTCAATCCAGTATTCGCTGCGCGCTCTCAGCGTCAAATGCGAACGACCTTTGATCTCCAAACGCAGCACATGCAGCCCCGGAGTCGGCGAGGTCGGGCGGAAACTGAGCACGTAGTAGTTGGGGGTGTCGTTGGAAATCGCGATCAGGCCTGACCGCAGATCCTTGGCATTGTGAAAGGCGAAGAACTCGCCTCCGGCAAGCTCGGCGATGGAAGCCGCGGTTTTCGTGCGCAGTCCGTTGCGGGCGGCGAGAAACGACATGGTGGCCAGCCGGAGAGGCGGAGCAAGCTGGCTGATGCAATCGAGCACCTGCTTGCTGTAGTGGCCTTCGTACTCCGCGTCGGCCCCGTTGCGGCTGAAGCAGCCGTGGGCCGGTCCGGGCTCATCGTTGTTGAATTTCGCCGCCTCGTGCGCGACGGCCGAGCGTGTGCTCGAAAAGGCGAAGCTGTACATCGCCGTGTTGGTATCGCTGATCAGTCGAAGCGCCTCGTTGAGGGTGGTCTGGCTGCCCTGGTCGATGGTCTCGCTCAGCAGCAGAATTGCACGGCGATAATTCGACGGCTGCGTCCGCAACTGCGCGACGGCGAATGCAATCCCGTCCAGAATCGCGGCACCCTTGTCGCCCGCCTCCAGGTTCATGAGTTGCGCCGAGGCGTCGGACGTTCTCGCCGTAAAAGCCGTGAGCAGATGCGGTGCGCTGTCGAATCCAATCACTGCGACGCGGTGCTCGACGTTGCCGATGACCGCGTCGAGGATCGAGTCCAGTTGCCGATAGTCGGCCAGATGCCGCGCCCCGGCGCCACCTGTTTCCACGACGATTGCCAGTGCCAGCGGTTGTGAATCCGTGTCTGGAACGACATCAAGATGCTGGGGGACACCGTCGTCGGTAAGAACGAAGTCGCCAGCCTTGAGGTCAAAGACCACATCGCCGCCCTTGTTTTTCACCAGCGCAGGAACTTCGACCAGCGTGGAGCGGACGGTCAGGGTAGTCTGCGCGGAGTCGGTCTGCTGCGCCGGCAGGTTGGCTGCGGCACACAAGAAAAACAAGAACGAGAGATGCAGAATACAACCCATTCTCCTGTTCGAACCGGTATCGCATGCAAGAGATCGTTTCAAGTGTAATGGCTCAGTTTTGAAATTCGTGCCGTGGTCTATACGGGCGTCATCCCTAACGAAGCCGCTTTTCAGCGTAGTGAGGGATCTCGCGCGCAGTAAAGCTGGGATAGTCCGCGCAAGATCCCTCAGCCGGCTGAAATACGCCGGCCTTCGAGATGACGCCTTCGAGTGCGATTCAGAAAGTCCAAACTGAGCCACTACTCTCTCACGGCTAGACTGGGATTGTAAGCCTGCCCCATGGGTAGGTTGGAGGCGGAAGAAGCGGAAATGGATGTGCGGCCGGCTTTGCCCGCCCCGCACCGGAGCTGTCCCCCGCGGAATGCTAGACTGGCACCGCGGCAGTCTCCCGTCATCCCAGCGCATGCCTTCCGGCAACGAAAACGAAAAGCTCGGCCTGATCGCCGGCAATGGCAAGTTTCCCTTTCTCGTGCTCGACGCGGCGCGCGCCCAGGGATACGAAGTCGTGGTCGTCGCCATCAAAGAAGAAGCTTTCCCCGAGATCGAATCGCATGGCGCCGCGGTTCACTGGCTCTCGCTGGGCGAACTCTCGAAGTTGATCGAAACGTTTCAGCGCGAGGGCGTGCGCTGCGCCGTGATGGCCGGGCAGGTGAAGCACAAGCAGATTTTTTCCAGCATCCGTCCAGACTGGCGCCTGGGGAAGCTGCTGCTGTCGCTCACCACGCGCAACACCGATTCTCTGCTCGGCGCCGTCGCCAAGGTGCTCGCCGATGAAGGCATCACGCTGGAAAAATCCACGTGGCTGCTCGATCCGCTGCTGGTCAAGCCGGGGGTTCCGACGAAACGCGAGCCGACCGAGGCGGAGCGCAAAAACATTGCATACGGTCGCGAGGTGGCGCGGCAACTGGCGCAGCACGACATCGGACAAACCGTTGTGATCGCCGAGTCGGCCTGCGTCGCGGTTGAAGCCATGGAGGGCACCGACGCGACTATCGAACGCGCCGGCCACATCATGAAATCACTGCACGACGAAGCATCCACTCTGAGCCGCGCCCTTACCGTGGTGAAGATCGCCAAGCCGAATCAGGATATGCGCTTCGATGTGCCGGTAGTCGGCCTGAAGACGATTGAAGTGATGCAGGCCGCCGGCGCGACCTGCCTGGCGCTGGATTCCGGCAAGTGTTTGCTGCTGGACGGCGAGAAGATCATCGACGCGGCGAATGCGGCCGGCATCGCGATCTCTGCGGAATAGGGAGGCCAAATCCATGAGCGGACGTTTCTCGCGGCCGGAATCGGAAGCCGCTCTCATCGCGGACCAGCTTCGCCGCGCCTTCAATGGTGGCGCGTGGCATGGCCCGGCGCTGCTAGAACTTCTTGCCGACGTCGACGCGACCACAGCCGCGGCCCGCCTCGTGCCCAACGCGCACAGCATCTGGGAACTCGTGTTGCACGTCGCGGTGTGGGACGATGCCGGCCTACGGCGGCTGCACGGACAAAAATATCAGCCGACGGGCCTGGCGAATTTCCCTCCGGTGTCGAAGCCTGCCGGCTCCGCGTGGCGCAAGGCGGTGGCAGAGACCAAGTGCACGCACGAGAAGCTGATCAGGACCGTTGCCGGCCTGCCGGATACGCGACTGCGCGATCGCGTCCCCGGCAAGCGCTATGACTTCTCGCACATGCTGCACGGAATCGTGCAACACGAGCTTTACCATGCCGGACAAATTGCGCTTCTGAAAAAAGCGGCTCGCGCAACCAGCCGCGAGCGACGGTCGCGCCTTGAATTTTCTGTAAGTCGTTGAGTCTTCGTGTAAGTCATTGAAAAGTCGTAGAACGCGCTACGGAGCCCCAGGACGTGCGATCTTCTGCGGGATGAAGGTTTCCCTGCCCATGCCCACGATCGTCGCTGGCAGGGCCGTTTCCGCCTCAGGAAAGGGCATTCCAGGACGAGCCGTTGACCGGAATTGACGATGCGTTCAAGAATGTCCTCGGCGAGCAATTTACGTACATTGGTGTATGTACGGGTTTGTATTGAATATCGCGAATATCGCCAGAAACGCTCTAACTCGAACGTTTTGTTCAAGATGCACTTCCCCCGTCGGCTCCTTCCCTGGGTTGGCCCTAATTTTTGAAGATCACCGCCACCGCCACAACAATCAGCGCAAACCCGGCCACGTAATTCCAGCGCATGGGTTGTTTCAAATACAGCACCGAGAACACTGCGAAGACGGTCAACGTAATCACTTCCTGAATCGTCTTGAGTTGCGCCACAGTGAACTCGTAGGACCCGATACGGTTCGCCGGCACTTGAAAGCAATATTCAAAGAATGCGATCAGCCAGCTCACCACGATCACTTTAAAAAGGGGCACATTGCGATACTTCAGGTGCCCATACCAGGCGAAGGTCATGAAAATATTGGAAATGGTCAACAGCGCGATCGTCCTCATGCGCGAAGGTGGTCCTTTCTTGGCGGAGCGTTCGATTCCTGTCCATACCTTAAACACTCAAGCGGCGGGGTGCACCCCCACACGGCTGCTATCCAGATGCTCTTTGCATCGATTCCGTTTACAATTTCCTTCCGGCTACGAGCCATCGAGAATTCCTGCTGCCATCTCAACCTCCGATTTCCGTCGTCGTGGTAGGCGTGGGCGTCTTCGGGCGCAATCATGCCCGCGTTTATAAAGAACTGGAGCAGCAGGGCGAAGCCGTTCGGCTGCTTGGAGTCGTCGATCCTGATACAAATCGCGCCGACACCGTCGCGCGCGAATTCGGATGCAAGGCCTTCGGCTCGGTTCAGCAGTTGCTGACCACGCACAGCGAAGTGCAGGCCGCGTCCATCGCATCCCCCACCGTGCATCATCTTCCCGTGGCGCGCGAACTGATGAAAGCCGGCGTCGACGTGCTGATCGAAAAACCGCTGGCGGCCACACTCGCCGAAGCGGAAGAACTTGTTTCGCTCGCGGCCAGGCACAAGCGGATCGCGCAGGCCGGCCATCTCGAGCGCTTCAATCCGGCGGTCCGGGCCGCGGTGTCGATTGTCACGCAGCCCATGTTTTTCGAAGTGCACCGGCTCAGCGTCTTTACCCCGCGCTCGCTGGACGTGGATGTCGTGCTCGATCTTATGATTCACGATCTCGACATTGTGCTGGCGTTTGCAAAGTCGCCAGTCAGGGAAGTGCGAGCGGTAGGGCTGCCCATCTTATCCGGAAAGGTGGATATCGCGAACGTGCGGCTGGAGCTGGAATCCGGATGCGTGGCCAACTTCACGGCCAGCCGGGTCTCGACGGAACGGGTGCGCAAGCTGCGCTTTTTTCAGCCGGGGCAGTACGTGTCGCTGGACTACGGGCGCCAGGAAGTGTTGGTGTTCACCGTCGGGCAGGAAGGATCGGCGGTCGCAACCCCGTCGGTGAATCCGCAGATCGGGGTTACCAAGCCTCCGATCGCCTCCGAGGAACCGCTGCACGCCGAAATCAAGGCGTTTCTACATGCTGTGCGTGAGAGGTCTCAGCCAGTTGTCCCTCTCGAAGACGGCCGCCGCGCCCTCGCGCTGGCGCTCGAGATCGTGGCCGCGATCCGCGACCACGGAAAGAAAATTGATCTCGCCGGCATCGCCAAGGCCTAGCACCGAGGCCGCAACCTCGGCAGACCCTTCGTTTACATATGTTTACACACCAAGGCCGCGGCCTATTTGTGGGTGAGCAGAATCGTGGGAAAGGTGCGAAAATAAGATTAAGTTGCTTGTGAGCGCGCCCGCAGGCTGCATCAAATCCGCTAAGGCCGGATGCAACGCGGCGAGCGCATTTTAGTGTCTAACGAGCGAAGCGGAAACAGCCAAACCAGCGCATGCCGATCACGCAGATTCCGTTTCAGGATCCGGTAGCCCCGCCTGAGAAGCCCCAACCGGAGCAGCTTGGCCTCTACGATACCCGCGATTGGGAATCGGCTTATCGCGAACTCGACGAACGCGTGCCCCACCTGCTCATCCAGTTGCAGGATGATCTGGAACGTTCGCGCTGGCGCGAGGCAGTGTGGATTTCGATCATTGTTCACCTGCTCCTTGGGATCGTTCTGTGGAACTTTAACCTGATCGAAAAGTTCATTCCCTGGCACACCGCGGTCGTCGTCCCGGTGGACACTACAAAGAACAACAACCTCACTTTTCTGGCCCTGCCGCCTGATCTCCAAAAGCTGCAGCGTCGGCCGAACACGAACGTTTTGTCGGACAAGAATCGGATTGCAACGTCGCGGCATCCTGAGCTTGACCCCAAGGAGTTGAGAAAAATTCTGGCGAGTCCGCCTCCGGGCGCGCCCGGGCCTGCGGGTCCGCGGGCGCCGCAACCTTCGCCGCCACAGGCCACGGCCCAGAACCAGCAGCCCGCTCAGCAACAGCCACCTGCGCAGCGTCCGCAGTTCGATACTCAGCAGACGGCGCAGTTGCAGGCCCCGGCTCGCCCCAACAACGTTTTCAGCAAATACAGCGGGGGCATGACCGCCGGCGATGCCATTCGGCAGGCTGCCGAAGGAGCTGCAGCCAATCGTGCAGCGGGCGGAGGTCAGGAGGGCGGCTTCGGTCTCGGCACCGCTGCACATGGGCGGCAGCTTGGCGCGCTCGAGATCCTGAGCGATACCCAGGGCGTGGACTTCGGTCCGTACCTTGAGCGTCTCCTGCAGGAGGTCCGCGAACATTGGTACGAAGCCATTCCTGAATCGGCCGAAATGAAGAAGGGCAAATTGGCAATCGAGTTCGCCATCACGAAAGATGGCCAAATTGCGGACATGCGATTGACCGCCACGTCCGGCGACGAGGCTCTCGACCGGGCAGCATGGTCCGGCATCAAAGGCTCATTTCCGTTCCAGCCGCTGCCCAGCGACTTTACCGGACCTTATCTCGCATTGCGATTCCGCTTTTACTACAACCCCGACAAGTCTGATCTGCAGTAAGCCGGCTGACGGAATCGCGCGCTTTCTCGCGCTCAGCGTACCTGCTACATTTTGAGCCAGTGCTTCCCTCCGAAGAATACGGGCTGCGTCGAAATGATCGCCAGTCGCGTGTCGCCCACTACGAGAGAATTCATATCCGCCTCGGGAACGCGCGCCTGCTTTTATTCGTGATCGCGGTGGTGGTGGCGTGGGCTTCGTTTTGGGAGCATTCCCTCTCATTCTGGTGGCTGGCGGCGCCCATAGCGGCGTTCACAGTCGTTGCGGTTTATCACTCGCGGATTCTGCGGGCCCACAAACTGGCCGAGCGTTCGGTCAACTTCTATGAAAGAGCGCTGGCCCGTATCGAGGATCGGTGGGCAGGGTCGGGCGAAACCGGGGAGCGTTTCGACGACCCGGATCACGTCTACGTCGCCGATCTTGATCTATTCGGCGATGCCAGCCTATTCCAGCTTCTTTCGACCGCGCGCACGCGCATGGGCGAAGACACACTGGCGGAGTGGCTGCTTTCTCCGTCCACCGTTGAAACGATCCACGAGCGTCACGCCGCGATCAGCGAACTGCGCGATCAACTCGACCTTCGTGAGGATCTGGCAGTGCTGGGCGAGGATGTCGGGGTGGGCGTTCATCCCGGCGCGCTGCTCAGGTGGGCGGAGTCGACAAACCAGCTGAAACCGGCTTCCCTCCGTTGGCTTGCCCTTCTGCTCGCCGTCCTTGCCGTCTCAACCGCGGCAGTGTGGGCTGTCTGGCGGATCGCAACGCCCTTTGTATGCATTGTCGTGATCGAAGCCGTAATTACCTACAGGCTGAAGAAGCCTCTCGAAGATGCGCTGCACGAGACGGAACATGCGTTTCGTCACCTGGGCCTGCTTTCCGGCGTGCTGGCGTGCGTGGAGACGCACACATTCCAGGCGCCGCGATTGCTGACACTGCAGGGCGAGCTATTGTCGAGCGGCGTCCCAAGTTCACAGGCGATCGCGCGCCTGCGCGCTCTGGTCGACCTGATCGATTCACGCCAGAACATCTTTGTAAAGATCATCGACGTTCCGCTCATGTATTCCGTGCAGGTAGCATTTGCGGCGGAGCGCTGGCGCCGGGCTCACGGCAAGGCGCTGCGTTCGTGGGTAAATGCCGTCGGAGAAATAGAGGCGCTTCTTTCGCTGGCGACTTATAGCTTCGAGCACCCTTCAGACCCGTTCCCGCGATTCGTGGATGGAGCGGCGTCGTTCAGCAGTGAAGGCCTTGGACATCCTCTGGTCCCGGCCGCGAGATGCGTTCGCAATCATGTAACCATCGCTGGCAACACTCGCGTGTTGCTGATCAGCGGTTCCAACATGTCGGGCAAGAGCACGTTGTTGCGAGCCATCGGAATGAATGTTGTGCTCGCGATGGCGGGCGCGCCCGTCCGGGCGAGCAGTATGCAGCTTACTCCGCTGCGAGTCGGCGCCAGCATCCGCATCAACGATTCGCTGCGGGAAGGCAGCTCACGGTTTTATGCCGAGATCACGCGGCTGCGCCAGATCTTCGATCTGGCAGGGGGCGATCCGCCACTGCTGTTCTTGCTGGATGAGCTGTTGCAGGGAACGAACTCGAAGGACCGCCGCATCGGCGCGGAGGGAGTCGTGCGCGCCCTGGTGAACCGCGGCGCGATCGGGCTGGTAAGCACGCATGACCTGGCATTGACCGATATCGGCGGGCCAATCGAGAACCAACTGCACAACGTTCACTTCCAAGACGAATTTGAGAACGGCCGCATGACCTTCGACTACAAGCTGCGCGACGGCATCGTCACCAAGAGTAACGGCCTCGAACTGATGCGCTCGATCGGCCTGGAAGTGTAGCGGGCAACAGTCCCTACCACACCCGGCAGCGGTTCTGATTCACCATGGGCGATCCCGCCTTGCAGTGAAATGCCTCCTGAAACTGCGGCATGTTCGAAACCACGCCGTTGGTGCGATATTTTTCGGGCGAATGCGGGTCGACGGTCGCCCTTAGCCGCTTGGTTTCGTCGCGAGTCTGGCCACACCAGCTCTGGCCGTAGCCCACAAAGAAGCGCTGCTCTGGCGTGAGATCGTCGATCGACTCAAGATTCTCTCCCCTGGTATCGGCCTTCCACGCCATGTAGGCCAGAATCAATCCGCCCAGGTCGGCGACGTCTTCGCCGAGAGTCAGTTTGCCGTTGATTTTGATGTCATCGATAATCGTGTACCCCGAGTATTGCGTAGAGATACAAGCCGCGCGCGTTTCGAACTCTTTTGCGTCACCGGGCGTCCACCAGTCGCGCAGATTTCCCAGAGCATCGAACTGGCGGCCTTCATCGTCGAACCCGTGAGTGAGTTCATGTCCGATCGTGCCTCCAGTATCGCCATAGTTCGGAGCCGCGTCGGAGCTGGGGTCGAACGCCGGGGGCTGCAAAACTCCCGCCGGAAAGTTGATGTCATTCAACTGCGAATCGTAATAGGCGTTTACCGTCGGTGGAGTCATTCCCCACTCGCCGCGGTCGACCGGCTTGCCGATCTTGGCCAGTTCGCGGTTGAACTCGAATCGGTGCGCGCGCACCACGTTGCCCAGCTCATCTCCACGAGCGATTTCGAGTTTGCTGTAATCGCGCCACTTGTCGGGATAGCCGATTTTATTGGCCACGCTGTGGAGTTTGATGAGCGCTTGCTGCTTGGTCGCGGCCGACATCCAGTTGAGAGAATCGATGTCTTGGGCCATCGCGGCTTCAATCTCTTTCACCATCTTCAGCGCCTGCTGCTTGGCTTCCGGACTGAAATACTTCTCCACGTAGGCCTGGCCGAGAGCTTCGCCCAGATCGTCATCTACACCTCTGGTGCAGCGCTTCCAGCGCGGCTGCAGCTCCTGCTGCCCGCGCAGAGTTTTGCCGTAGAAAACGAAATTCTCATTCACGAACGCATCCGAAAGAAACGGTGCGTCGTCGCGCACCAGATGCCAGCGCAGATAGGTCTTCCAGTCGGCCAGGCTTTCTTTTTCGATTTCTACATTCATGGCCTGGAAGAAACCGGGCGATGCAACGTTAAGAGAACTCAACGAGGGCAGGCCCACCTTTGTAAAATAAATGGGCCATGGAAACTCAGGGCTCAATTTCTGCAACTCTGATTCCGTCATTTTGTGGTCGAGGTTCTTAGGATCACGTCGCTGCACCCTGGTCATCGAGCCTTTCGCCAGCGCGGTCTCGATGCGCATGACTGTCTGGGCTTCATCGGCAGCCGTGGTTGGCGCGTCACCCAACAGTTCAAACATCTTCTGCACGTGGGTCACATAGGCCTTGCGCAGGTCGACCGACTTGGCGTCTTCTTTTAGGTAATAGTCGCGGTCCGGCAGGCCGAGCCCACCTTGATCTGCTTCGGCGATCACGCGGCTGGCGTCTTTGAAATCCTGGGTGGAGTCGAAGCGGAACGGAGCGTTGCCCCCGATCCTGTCCGCGGCCAAGCCCGCGATCTCAGCCTTACTGCTGATGTTCGCAATGCGCTCAAGTTCAGGTTTCAGCGGCTGCGCGCCCTCGGCGTTAATCGCCTTTTCGTCCATGCAGGAGGCGTAATAGTCACCGATCTTCTGCCTCACTGCGTTGCGGCCGGCCTCCGGCGCCTCCGCCCCTTCCAGGATTCCACGCAACTGCATGAGATTCTCATCCTCCATTTTCGAGTACGTGTTCCACGACGATTGATCGGGAGGAATCGGGTTGCTCCTGATCCATCCTCCGCAGGAGTACGCGAAAAAATCCACGCACGGGTCGACGTTTCGATCCATCGACGTAACATCCAGGGCTGGCTCATGCTTGGTGGTGGACTGCTGAGCGCTAGCCAAAGACAGAATGGAAAAGAGGAAGCCCAAGACAGCCGTTAATGAACTCAGTCGCACTGTAAACACAAAAAGACCCTCTCGCTTTGTGAAATGCGAAACTTAGGACCCAAAGTATAAAGGCTGAAGCAACTCTCAGTCTCGCGCACGAGACGATAGGTCACCAAAAAACAAGTCACGACGCGGCGCGTCAGCTCTTGCCCAGATGAATCGATCCATCGCCGGTGCGGATGGTCAGCAAACTTCCGCCGCCGTTGAGTTTGCCGCGGATTTCATTCTGGTGCAGCTGGCCTTCGGTAACGATCGGCAAGTCGAGATCGATGTGCCCGTCGCTGGTGTGCAGATCGACGTCGGCCGCGAATTCACCCGGGACGTCTAAGGTGACATTGCCGTCACCGGTTTCAAGCCTCCAACCGGACGCGAGCGATGACCCGGCTGCGGCCCGCACCTCGACGTGCCCATCTCCGGTTTTGAGCTCGAGTTCATCGAAACGGCCGTCGGCTCGGATGTTGCCATCACCGGTCTCGGCCTGCAGCCTGCCATCGACGCTCTCGAGCGTTTCCGCGCCGTCGCCAGTGTGCAGTTCCATTTCTCCCTTGAAGCCTGTGAGGTCGATGTTGCCATCGCCGGTGCGCAGGTTGACCTTCCCTTCCCGGGGCATCTGGATGATGACGTCCACGCGATGCTGGCCCCAATCGATGGTGAAGTGGTGGTGTGGAAAGTGCACGTCAATCTCGACCGAGTCGCCGGCCTGTCGCTCATCGACGCGGATACCGCCTTCGCCAATCTTGTAACGCTCGGTGATCACCTTGGCTTCGATCGTGTTCTGGTCCCAGGTCGAAACGCGAATATTCGCATCGGACGTCTCGATTCTCAGGTCGGGCTTGCCGGTGAGGGTGTAAGTCTTCGACCATTCGTCGGCCAGCGCCGGCAGCGAGGCAGCCAGACTGAAGAGCAAAACCACACAACTGAGCTTGTTCACCCGGATAGATTTCATGACTGTCTCCTTACTGGAAGATCGTAGAAGGGTGAGCACGCACACGCCCGCCCATTCTCTTAGACGGGACTACGTTCGATGGGTGAGTTTAGTTCCAGAAGGTTGAAACCGGAGGGCTTTGCCGGTGCATCAGCGGGCGGATGCTTTCATGGAGAGTAGTTCGTCTCTGCCGGTCGAGTCCCGTCCCAAGGACCCGGAAGATCTGGCGTTGTCGTGCTCGCGGGGCTTTCGTTCGGTACCCAGCCGAAAGCTGGCCACGATTTTCTGCAGATCACTGGCCAGGCGGGAAAGGTCGTGGCAGGCCTGCGCCGATTGTTGGGCGCCATCCGTCGACTGCTTGGCCAGGCTGGCGATCTGCTCCATGTTTCGGTTGATTTCATCCGATGCGCTTGACTGCTCGGTGGCAGCCGCGGCGATCTGGTTGATCATATCCCCCGTTTTCTCGGAGGCCTGAATAATCTCGTGCAGCGCTTCGCCCGCTTGTCCGGCAGTCTTCACGCCGCTTTCCACCTGCTGGGTACCTGCTCCTATTGCCTGAACTGCCGTTTGGGTCTCGGCCTGCACGGTTTTGACAGTGTTGGCAACTTCCTTGGTCGCATTCGTGGTGCGTTCCGCGAGCTTTCGAACCTCGTCGGCGACCACGGCAAACCCTCGTCCCTGCTCGCCTGCGCGGGCAGCTTCAATGGCGGCGTTGAGCGCCAGCAAATTGGTCTGATCGGCGATGTCATCGATCACTTCGATAATCTGCCCGATCCGCTGCGAGCTTGCTCCCAGTTCTTCCACCTTCCGCGCGGAGGCAGCAGCCGAGGACGCAATATCGCGCATCGCTTTCAGCACGGTTTCCACGATCGCGCCGCCGCGGCGCGCGGTATCGGCGGCGTCGCGCGAAGACTCCGCCGCTTGATTGCAGTTGTCGGAAACTTGTGAAATCGTCGCCGTCATTTCGTGCATGGCCGCGGCTATCTGCTCGGACTGCCCGCTCTGCGTCTCCGCCCCCTTGGCCTGCAGGGAAGCGGTCGATGAGAGTTCCTCGCTCGCGCTGGCCAGGTGTTCCGCCGTCAGCGAGATTCTTGCCACCATGTCGCGTTGCCCGCGCTTCATCTCGTTCAAAGCCCCGCAGGCCCGGCCTATTTCGTCGTTAGCCTCCACTTCCAGGTCGGGAACGGCCAGGTTGTTCAGCGTCAGTTCCCGCAGGACCTCGACGATCTTGGCTACGTTCGCCATGTTCCGGGTGACCGAAATCAAGATGGTCGACGATGTTGCTAGGGTAATCAGCGCGGCCAACAAGGCCCCGAGAAGGATCAGGTTTCTGGCCCGCGCATTGAGTCTTTCCTGTTCGGCGTAGGCAGCGCTCTGTTGCTGCTCATACCACGCGACTAAGTCCAGCAGGGTCTTCGTCAGATCAGCGCGCAGTTCGCTCACCTGATCGTTGAAGATGGCTTCGTCTGCGGCCTGGGTCTTACCCGCCCGGCGCAGCGCGATCGCGCGATCGTAGTTCGGAGTGTAGGTGTGGTAGACATCCACCAAGTGCGAGAGCAGTTCGCTGCCTTTCGCGGTCGAAGACAATCCGTCCAGCTGTTGGAGCTGGTTTTCGAAGTCCTGCCGGGCAGTGAGATTAGTCGTGGCGTATTTCTCCTGGTTGGAAATCAGAAATCCCCGCATCGCGGCAAGCTCGCGCTCAAGGTTCAGCTGCAGTCCGACCGTCAAGTCGCGCTTCATCACCTGTTGACGGACGCCGCGCGAAAGCTCGTCGAGCCTGACGACCTGCCTGTAGCTGATGACCACCATGGCGCCGACCATAATGCTCAGCACCGCGAAACCCACCGCGAGGAGAGCGCGAATGTTCAGCCTGGTCATGAGGAGCCTGAAGAGACATATCGACGTGCTGCGACGAATCTTTAGCACCTACCGGGAAGAGGGGCATAAGGACTACATCCAAGAACCAACGATTTACCCGAGCACCTAGCCTCGCCGCTCGAGATATGCCAAGCGGGTCAAGGTTCGCTCTCCGAACGGTACATAGAGCAGCGCCGCGCAGGCGGCGAAGGCCGTCCCCAGGCCGATTTTCTGGACCAGCAGAAACGGAGCGACCGCCCAGACCTGGTCGAGCCCGAGCACGAAGGGAAACATCTGCCGGAATTTCTCGCCCAGACGCTGGTAGTCAAAACCCACCGCTGAAATCAGGTAGCAGCGCAGCGGAATGCCGACGCCCGCTGCCACCATCACGGCGCCAGCCAGTGCCGTCGCGCCCCACAACGGAAGAAACGAATCCGCAATGTTCTGGACTGCGTGCAACCGAATCAGCGCCACGAGATAGAAACACAGGTACATCACCTGAATCAGCGCGAACAGCCCGCGAGTGACGCTGCGACGAGGGATCGGTACGTCGAGTTCGGGGTGCACCGCGCCGGCGATCGGGTCCCGTTGCCGAGAAGGAAGAGTTCCAGCGGCTGTGTCGGAGTGATCCGTTGAGAATCCGCTCTGTACCGGCGCGATGAATCGGTATCCGCGACGGGCCAGAGTCTCAACGTAGCGGGGGCTCGACGCGGAATCTCCCAATGCCTCGCGCACTTTGTTGATGGCCGTATTGACGCTGTGATCGAAATCGACGAAGGTGTCGGAAGGCCACAGCTTCTGCCGTAACTCTTCCCGCGTGACCACGTCGCCAGCGCGCTCCAAAAGCAGCGCCAGCACCTGGAACGGCTGCCCCTGCAGCCGCAACCTGACGCCGCTCTTGCGCAGTTCGCCCGCGTTGAGATCGAGCTCAAAGGCTCCAAACCGCGCGATTCTGCTGGGGCTCTGCGGCACGCGCAGAGTGTAGCACCACAACTCGTGTGGAGAAGGATGGTGCGGGCGCGGGTGGCGTGGAAACAGATCATGTGGGGACGGGCGCATTCGCCCGTCCAGCCGAGCCAAGGCTCGGCAGTGTGCAGACCCCACCCCTCCCCGGACGAATGCGTCCGGGGCTCCATGATCGGGGCTCCATGAATAGTTTCGGGGGGGCTACAATATGCGCGTGCCCGCTCCCGCACCTCAAGACGATCCCCACAAGCAACGCCGCCACGCCATCTACGCCTCGGAAACCACGGGCCTGCTCCTGATCGCGGTCACGCTGCTCATCCTGACTCTGGTCCGTTACTGGCGCGAGATCCACTGGAGCCTGCGCTGAACGTGGTCGTCGAGCGCGCACCGGAACCATTGCTGGTTGTGGTTCTCGGCCCAACGGCCAGCGGCAAAACCGCATTGTCTCTAGCTCTCGCCGAAAGATTCTCGGGAGAAATCGTCAATTGCGATTCGGTTGCGATGGTTCGCGAGTTCGAGATCGGCACCGCAAAGCCGAGTCTCGCGGAGCGGACGCGCGCGCCACATCATTTCTTCGATTGCGTCGAGCCGACCGCGTTTATGACTGCCGGAGAATACGCCCGCCAGGCGCGGCGAGTGCTCACCGAAATCGCGGCGCGTCGTCATCTGTCGATCGTAGTCGGGGGCACGGGACTCTATCTGCGAGCTCTGCTCGAAGGACTTTTCCCCGGCCCCGAACGCTCCGAGGAGTTGCGTGAGCGCCTGCGCGAGCGGGCAGCGGAGCGCGGGTCGGTTTATCTTCACAAGCTTCTCAGCCGGCTGGATCCAGCCGCCGCGGAGAAAATCCACGCTAGCGACGTCCCCAAAATGATTCGAGCCATCGAGGTGTGCCTGAAGTCTCGGGAACGCGGATCACGGGAAAAAGGTCCGAGGCAGACGATGACCGAACTCTGGCAGCAGGGCCGCAACCCGCTCGCAGGTTTTCGCCTTCTTCGACTTGGTCTCGATCCCGACCGCGTCGCGCTCTACGATCGCATCAACCGGCGTGCCGAGCGCATGTTCGAGGCCGGCCTGATTGAGGAAACGAAGCGGCTCATCGAAAAATACGGCGCGGCAGCGCGGCCACTGGCGTCTCTTGGCTACAAGCAGGCCGTGCAATTCCTGCGTGGTGAGTTGACCCGCGAGCAGGCCGTGCAGGCGGCCCAACAGGCACATCGTAACTACGCCAAGCGCCAGATGACCTGGTTCCGTCGCGAACCGGAAGTTACGTGGCTGAAAGGTTTCGGCGATGAAGCGCGAATACAGGTGGAAGCGCTCGAACGCGTGTTGGGCGCGCACTGAAGTACCGCTCATTGGGGGACAGCTCGGGCCTTCGGCCCGAAGGACAGCCGAGGGCGGCTGTCCCCACAGGGCCCGAAACGATCCGAGACCCTTTCTTCTGCTATCGTTTTCGCTATGCCGCGAAACCTCGCCGTGGTTCTCATGAGTCTGGCTCTAGCCCTGCCCACGTTTGCAAAAGAGAAAGAAAAATACCTGCGCCCCGCTCCGATCCATCTCACGCGCAACGGCGAGAAATGGGCTGAGAAGACACTCCGCCAAATGCCGGTCGAAGAAAAAATCGGCCAGGTCTTCATGGTCTGGTGCCGCGCCAGCTTCCTCAATGTGGAGAATCCCGAGTATCTGCAATGGCTCGACGCCATGCAGAAATATCACGTCGGCTCGTTCGCCATGACGGTGCACGTCGATGGACCGTTTCTTCTCCGCAGCGAGCCCTACGAAGCCGCCGAACTGCTCAACCGTCTGCAGCGCGAGTCGAAGCTGCCCCTGCTTTTCGCCGCTGACTTCGAGCGTGGAGTCTCCACGCGCCTGATGGGGACGACAAATTTCCCCCACGCCATGGCCTTCGGCGCCGACGGCAAAACGGACGATGCCGAAATGTTCGGCCGCATCACCGCCGAGGAAGCGCGGGCCGTCGGTGTGCACTGGAATTTCTTTCCTGACGCCGATGTGAACTCGAACCCGGCGAATCCCATCATCAACACGCGTTCGTTCGGGGAAGATCCGCAACAAGTCGGAGATCTGGTTACGGCTTACATCAAGGGAGCGCACGAAGGCGGGATGTTAACTACGGTGAAGCACTTCCCGGGACACGGCGACACCGCGACGGACTCTCATCTCGGCGTGGCCAGCGTCAACGGCGACCGCGCGCACCTCGATTCGATCGAACTGCCGCCCTTCCGCCAGGCCATCGCCGCTGGTGTCGACTCGGTGATGGTGGCGCATGTGACCGTGCCCGCGCTCGACGCCGATCCGAATCACGTCGCGTCGATTTCTCCGGCCGTGGTCACTGATCTGCTGGAGAACCAACTCGGTTTCAAGGGATTGATCATCACCGACGCGCTCGACATGGCCGGACTGACACATCTTTTCGCCAACGATATTGGCCGCGCCGCCGTTGAAGCTTTCAAGGCGGGCAACGACCTGTTGCTAATTCCCGCCGACCTGGGCGCTTCTTACACGGCCATGCTCAAAGCGGTTCAGACGGGAGAGATCTCACGTGAGCGCCTCGACCGTTCTGTTCTCAAGATCCTGAAACTAAAGGCGTCTATGGGATTGAACGAGGCTCGCATGGTCGACCTGAACACGGTCGACAAGGCTGTCGGCAAACCCGAAAACATCGCCTTCGGCCAGCAGGTTGCCGACGACGCCATCACCCTGGTGCGGGATAACGGCAAAGTGCTTCCGCTCAAATCGAAGGGAACCTCCAGGGCCGGCCTTCCGTATACCACCAGAGAGGAGACACATAACAATGTCGTGGCGGTGATTTTCTCCGACGACGTGCGCACGGAATCCGGGCGCGCCTTCGGACGCGAGTTTCGCTCGCGCATCCCGGACGCGCGAGTGATTTATGTGGATCCTCGCATCGCCGTCGGAATGAGCGACGAAGTGTTGAAGGCCGTTGACGACGCGCAAACCGTGGTCGCGGCCGTGTATGCGATCCCAACCGCGGGCAAAGTAGGTAATTCGATGGCGATGGCCGACGCGACCGGTACGCTTCTGCAGCAACTGCTCGACCATGCCGCGGAGAAGACTGCCGTGGTCGCGGTGGGAAATCCGTACCTGGCCAGCGATTTCCCCACGCTCGAGAATTACGTGTGCACCTTTTCCAATGCGACCGTATCGGAGGTTGCCGCGGTGAGAGCGCTGTTTGGCGAGATTGCGATTCGCGGTCATTTGCCCGTCAGCATTCCGAATGTCGCCCAGCGCGGCGCCGGGCTCGAGCGTCCGGCACAGGTTGCGAAGGGAGGGTCTCTCCATGAGCCGAATTAATTTCCGAACGAGTTCAGTGATCGCTTTCGTGTTGGCGGCGCTTGCCGTGCTGCCCGCCTGCAGCGTGAACGTGAAAAAAGAGCAGGACGGAGGGGACAAGCAGGTCGACATCAGCACGCCCGTCGGCGGCATTCACGTCAGCAAAGGCGCCGCCGCGGCGGACGTTGGCCTCCCTCTCTATCCCGGCGCGCGCCTGAAGCCCGATGTTTCCAGTGGCGACGGCAAGAGCGCCAACGTGAACATCTCCGGTTTCGGCTACGGTTTGAAAGTAGTGGCTCTTGAATATCGGTCCGACGATTCTCCGGGAAAACTCGTCGCGTTCTACAAAGACCAGCTCAAAAAGTATGGCGACGTTCTCGTGTGCCGCACCGGGCACCTGAACGTGAGCGCCGACATCAAAACCTCCGATCAAGGTTCTCACGCGTTGACTTGCGATGGATCCAGCGGTAACAACATTGAACTGAAAGTCGGCACCAAGGAGGACCAGCACATCGTGGCCGTTGAACCCGATGGAAAGGGATCGAGCTTCTCACTGGTCTACGTTCGCACCCACGGCAAGGAAATGGATATTTAGCATGTCCGCCGCTTCGTTCTATAGGAGGAAAATCTCATGCTTCGCCATCTGATGCTCGCGCTCGCATTCACCGCGCTTCCGGTCTTGACGTTTTCCGCGATCGCACAGGATTCCGACAGCCACGACAAGAACCTCGACATCCGCAGTTCGGTCGGCGATCTGCATATCGGCAATGATGCCGACGCAAAAAAAGTCGGGTTGCCTCTTTATCCCGGCGCCAGGTTGAAATCGAACGACGAGAACAAGGGCCGCGACAGCAACGATCAGGCCAATCTAAGCATCATGACCGACGCTTTTGGCATGAAGCTTCTGGTGGCTCACTACGATTCGGATGACGCTCCCGCGAAGATTCTCGACTTTTACCGCCACAAGCTGAAAAAGTACGGCAATGTTCTCGAGTGCCGCTCCGAAAAGCACGGCGGAGACGTGGATGTTCACACCGACGATAAGGACTCCAATCCCCCCAGCAAAGAGTTGAAATGTGATCAGAACTCCGGCCCAGTCGCCGAACTGAAGGTCGGCACCGAAGACGACCAGCGCGTAGTGGCCGTTGAGCCCAGCGATACGGGCGCGGGATCGAGCTTCACGCTGGTCTATGTACGCACCCGCGGCAAGCGGGGCGAAATCTAGGAAAATCAATGTGGCGGTGATCTCGCCTCGTTCGCAAGCCACGCCTTGCCTCCGCCTTGCGTCCTGAGGTACTTTGCAAGGGCGCTTCCTCGTCGATCTCTCGCGCTGTGATCATGGAGCAGCCCTGCCATAAATGCGGACAAGCGGTCGAAGAAGGCATCCCCTTCTGCCCGCACTGCTCGGCTCCTCAGATTCGAGTCATCGTCCCTGAGCCTGCGCCGGTCCCCGCCGGTTCCGCCGACCTCTTGGTTACGCCGCAAGCTTCGACCACCGTCCCGGGTGCGCCACCACTTTCGGACGCAGTTTTTTCCCTGCGCTGGTCGAGTGCGCTGCAGCCCTGCGCGCTGGCCGCTGTGGTGGCGACGGTGTTGATGGTTCTGGGATTGAATCCCTTCGTCGCCATGATCAGCGTGGGCTTTCTGGCCGTGATTTTCTATCGCCAGCGCCGGCCGGGAACCATGGTCAAGGCCCAGGCCGGGGCGAAGCTGGGCGCGTTGAGCGGCCTGCTCTGGTATGGGATGGCGTCCATTCTGGAGGTGGTGATTGTTGGCGTCCTCCATAAGGGATCTGAAATCAAAACTGAGTTGATGAACCGCATCAATCAGGCTGCCACGCAGACCAGCGACCCGCAGGCGCTGGCGATGTTCGACCGCCTCAAAACTCCCGGCGGGCTCGAGTTCCTGATGTTGTTTGGGCTTGTTTTCGCCTTGTTTGCAGCGATCATTCTGGCAGGGCTCGGCGGCGCGCTCGGCGGCGCCATCTTCGGTCGCCGCGACAAAACCTAGCTCACACATACCGTTTCCAGGGGGACGGCGAACTGGCAGATCAGTTGATCAACTTGTGCTCTGCCATGCTCGTCACCCGCTATCTTTTTTATGCCGTGCGGATCACGCCGGCCCACCGCCCTCTGTCATCCTGAGGAGGGCGCAAGCCCTCCGAGGGACCTTACCGTCCGCGTCCATCAGCAACGGCGCCACCGGGAATGCCAATGGCGCATGCGCCGCCAAGACTCCCGTCCACATCACCGAAACCTCCGGTCTATGTAAGATCCCTCACAGCGACTGCGTCGCTGTTCAGGATGACAAGGGAGGATGGGTAAAGCGAAGGTGAGGGTTTCTGCGGTAAACTAACCCACTACCCGGCCAACCCTTGCCCTTGCAGCCGCCCTTGCCTGCCGCGTATCATGCACCGTTCGTTGCTTCACAGATTCTTGCTTCACGGAATCTTCATGAAGTTCCTGACCTCCGTGACTTCCTGCGATGAATAAGCCCGCACGCGGTTCGCTGCTCGGGATCGAACATCTCGAGTCGAAGGAAATCCTGGGCCTGCTGAAGCTGGCCCGCCGCATGAATCCGCTGAAGGCCCGCCCGCTGCTGCGCGGCAAGCGCGTCGTGCTTCTGTTTTACGAGCCTTCGACGCGCACCCGCTCGTCGTTCGAGTTCGCCGCAAAGTCTCTGGGCGCGATGACCACGCTCGTGCAATCTTCGGGATCAAGCATCGAGAAAGGCGAGTCCATCCTTGATACCGGATACACGCTGCAGGCCATCGGCGCTGATTGCATTGTGATGCGGCATCCCGCCGCGGGCGCGCCCCACCTGATGGCGCAGCATCTCGACATCCCCGTCATCAACGCGGGCGATGGCATGCACGAGCATCCGTCGCAGGCTCTGCTCGACGCCTTCACCATCCTGAAGCATAAGAAATCGTTCAAGGGGCTACACCTGGCGATCGTCGGCGACATCGTGCACAGCCGTGTTGCGCGCAGCGCCTGCCACCTGTTGAGCCGCTTCGGCGTGAAAATTACTTTGTGCGGGCCTCCGGAATTCGTGCCCGACGTGGCCGCGACGCTTGCCCCCGAAGCGCGCGTAACGCGCTACATTGAGGACGCCCTGCGCGGTGCCGACGTGGTTTTTCTGCTGCGCGTGCAGAAAGAGCGCCTCGCCGGCGAAAAAGTTCGCGAGCAGGACTACATCGCGCGTTACCAGGTCAACCCAACGCGACTGAAGCTGGCCCGCCGCGACGCGATCGTGATGCATCCCGGTCCCATCATGCGCGGGCTCGAATTGACGGCCGAAGTAGCCGACGGCCCGCAGTCGGTAATTCGCGATGAAGTGCACAATGGCGTGGCCACGCGCATGGCGATTCTGGCGCGAGCGCTGGGGAAGGCGAAATGAGCCAGGGATTTTCACGGATCAACACGGATTGTTTGAAATAAACTTTGGTGCTGGCCGTCCTTGTTGATAGCCGCGTAGCGGCGAAATGTGAAAGCCGGAGCGACAGTGCCAGGTAGAAAGTGAGAGGGAGGAACAGAGTCCCGCAGGGATGATACCGGTTTCCGCGGAGATCGAAAGTGCCGCCTAGAATGCCAACCAACAAAACCAAACCCGGCTCACTGCTGATCAAAGGCGGCCACCTGATCGATCCGGCGGCGAAGATCAATGCGCCCATGGACGTCCTTCTGCGCGACGGCCGAGTGGCCGAAGTCGCGCCGCCCAGCAAAATTCGTGGCACCGCCGACGAAAAGTTCGATGCCCGCGGACTCGTCGTTGCCCCCGGTTTCATCGACCTGCATGTTCACCTGCGCGAACCGGGTCAAAGCTACAAGGAAACCATCGCCACCGGCACGGCCGCCGCCGCTGCCGGAGGTTTCACTTCCGTCTGCACCATGCCCAACACCGCGCCCGTCGTCGACACGCCGGACTGGGTTGCGTGGCTGCGCAGCCCCGAGCGCGGAGCCATGGTCAACGTCTTTCCGATTGCCGCCGCAACCTGCGCCAGCCGCGGCGCAACGCTCACCGACTTCAACGCCCTGCAGCGTGCCGGTGCCGTTGCTGTCACCGACGACGGCAAGCCGATTCTCGAAGACGAAATCATGCGCGCGGCGTTGCGCCTGGGAGCCGAGCTGAATTTTCCTGTCGTGCAGCACGCCGAGGACACGCGGCTCACCGAAAACTGCTCCATGAATCTGGGCTCGACGAGTTTTCGCCTCGGATTGCGCGGCATGCCGGCCGCGGCAGAGGCCAACATCGTGGATCGCGACGTCAATCTCGCGCAGCAGGTTCGCGAATCGCGACTGCACGTGGCGCATCTCTCCACCTCTGACGCGCTGAAAGCCGTGCGCCGTGGCAAGCGCGCCAAGGCCCGCGTGACCTGCGAAGTCACGCCGCACCATTTCACCTTGCTCGATGAGAACGTCGGCGAATACAACACGAATTTCAAGATGAATCCGCCGCTGCGCTCAGCTATCGACCGCGAAGCCATTCTGGTCGCGCTTGCCGATGGTACCGTCGACGCCATTGCCACCGACCACGCTCCGCACGCCACGCACGAAAAGCAGGTCGAGTTCGAGCGCGCGTCGTTCGGCATCACCGGGCTCGAAACCGCGCTGGCCCTCGCCATCACCAGGCTGCACCGCGAACACAAGATTCCACTGAGCCGCATCGTCGAGCTTTTTACGGCAGGCCCTGCGCGCGTGTTCGATCTTCGCGCCCGCGGCTCGCTAGCCAAAGGCAATCACGCCGACGTGACCGTTTTCGATCCCAAGCAGCGCTGGACATTCGATGCCGCCAAGTCACGCTCGATGTCGCGCAATACCCCCTTCGACGGCTGGCAGTTCACGGGAAAAGTTGTGGCAACGATCGTGGCCGGGAAGCTTGTCCACCGCGCCGGCTAGCTCGCCCGATGCAGTTCAGCAACACTAAGGAGGCCCCGGATGACTCGCGCAATGCGATTGGCTCTTGTATTTTCTCTTCTGCTCACCGTCGCGGCAAGCTTCTCGGCAGCACAAACAACCGCACAAACAACATCCACCAAAACGGCTGCGGCGCCGGCTAACTCTGCTGTGGCCGCCTCAACATTCGACATCAACGCAGCCGTCGAGGCATATCTGGCCAAGATGCCGCCCGCGCGCCGTGCCCGCTCCAACGCCTATTTCGAAGGCGGTTACTGGCTGCAGTTCTGGGACTTTCTTTCCACTGTCTTCGTTATGTGGGTGCTCCTGCGCTTTCGCTGGTCGGCGCGCATGCGCAACCTGGCCGAGCGCATCACCCGCTTCCGTCCTCTGCAGACGGCGCTCTACTGGATTCAGTTCATCGTCGTAGTTTCTGTAATTACGTTTCCCTGGACTTTGTATGAAAGTTACTTCCGCGAGCACGCATACGACCTGCTGAATCAGACCTTCGGTCCGTGGATGCGCGATCAATCTATCGGACTGGCTGTCGGCGTAGTGCTGGGAGCGATCCTCATTGTGCCGCTGTTCGCTCTGGTGCGCCGCTTGAGCAAGAGCTGGTGGGTTTGGGGCGCGGCTTTCGCGATCGTCTTCTTCGCCTTCGTGAGCTTGATCGAA
Organism: uncultured Acidobacteriaceae bacterium; assembly: GCA_963739125.1. Taxonomy (GTDB): domain Bacteria; phylum Acidobacteriota; class Terriglobia; order Terriglobales; family Acidobacteriaceae; genus Sulfotelmatobacter. The sequence goes on from CAVTZD010000001.1 coordinate 2,091,692, forward strand.
CCGGTTTACCTCGCTCCGCTGTTCAACCACTACAACAGTTTAGACAATCCGCGAATCAAAGATCCCATCCTCAGCATGGCCCGCGCCAACGGCATCCCTGCCACCGATGTGTATGAATTTGACGCCTCTGAGCAATCGAATCGCGTGAGCGCCAACGTCGGCGGGTTCGCCAACACGATGCGCATTTCGCTGAACGACAATCTGCTGAAGCGCTGCACCCTGCCCGAGATCGAGACCACGATGGGTCACGAGATGGGGCATTACGTCCTCAACCATGAATACAAGGGGCTGGTAGAGATCGGAGTGGTCATCGTGATCGGCTTTGCTTTCCTGAATTGGGGGGTCGGCTTCGCGCTGGCGCGGTGGGGCGAGAAATGGGACGTTCACGGAATCACCGATGTTGCTGTGCTGCCGCTGGCGGTGATCGTGTTCTCTGTCTTCTTCCTGGTGATGACGCCGGTGACCAACACGATCACGCGCACCATGGAGTTTGAAGCAGATATGTACGGACTGAATGCCGCACGCCAACCCGACGGCGAAGCAAACGTGGATATGCTGCTGGGAGAGTATCGCAAGCTCGATCCCAGCCCGATCGAGGAGTTCATTTTCTTCGATCACCCGAGCGGCCGCACCCGCATCACGGCTGCGATGCGGTGGAAAGCGGAGAACCTGGACACGTCGAATGCAGAGGAGATGGCAAGAGAGTTGTTTCCGTCGAAGTGAAGCGGCAGCGCGCGGAGGAGCCGTGAGTTTGCTCAGCTGTTAAGAATTCCCATCCTCTTCCCGACACTCTTCAGCACGGCGAGCGCCTGCTCCAACTCTTGCGTCGTGTGCGTCGCCGTCATAATCGTGCGGATGCGCGCTTTGCCCTCCGGTACGGTCGGGAATGCGATGCCGGTGCCGAGCACGCCTTCTTTGAACAACTCGCGGGAGAAATCCATAGTGAGTTTGCCGTCGCCGATGATGATCGGCGTGATCGGCGTTTCGCTGGCCGGCGTGCTCTTCCCGCCTATATCGAAGCCGAGCAGGCCGAGTTCTTTCTTCCAGAAGCGCGTGTTCTCCCAGAGTTTTTCCATGCGTTCCGGTTCGTTTTCGAGAACATCGAAAGCTGCAATGCACGTCGCGGCGACCGACGGCGGATGCGACGTGGAAAATAAAAACGGCCGCGCCCGATGATAGAGAAAATCGATCAGATCGCGCGTACCGCAGACATATCCACCAAGCGCGCCGATGGCTTTCGACAGCGTTCCCACCTGGATATCTACACGCCCGTGCACGTTGAAATGATCGACGGTTCCGCGCCCATTGCGGCCGAGCACGCCGGAAGCGTGCGCGTCGTCGACCATCATGATCGCGCCATATTTTTCGGCGAGATCGCAGAGCGCGGGCAGCGGGCCGATATCGCCATCCATGGAGAAGACACCGTCGGTGATCAGCAGCTTCTTTCCCGGCTCGTTTTTAATGCTGGCTAACTGCTCTTCGGCATGCGCGCTATCCTTGTGGCGGAAGACGAGAATCTTCGCCTTCGAGAGCCGCGCGCCGTCGATGATCGATGCGTGATTGAGCGCGTCAGAGATGATGAAGTCGTCCTTGCCCAGAATGGCCGATACTGTCCCGGCATTCGCGGCAAAGCCGGACTGAAAGACCACGCATGCTTCCACGTTCTTGAAGCGCGCGATCTTTTCTTCCAGATCCATGTGAATCTTCATGGTGCCGGCGATGGTGCGCACGGCGCCCGATCCCACGCCGAATTTCCGCGTCGCTTCCAGAGCGGCTTCGCGCAGCTTGGGATGCGTGGTCAAGCCCAGATAATTGTTCGAGGCCAGGTTGATGACTTTCTTTCCATCGAACGTGCAGACCGCGGCCTGCTCGTCATCGAGCACGCGCAGCTTGAAGTGCGTTCCCTTGGCCTTGAGTTCGATAAGTTGGCCAGTGAGATAAGAGAGCGGGTTGGTGCGGATTGCGATGGTCATGGGAACCTCGAAAAACTTCTTAGTTACTATTGACTCGGATTTCCTTGGTCAAAGATAACATTCAGGTTCTCGCTCATGTCTTGGCATCCTGAGGAGTGCGCTACCACTCCGAGGGACCATACGAAGGTTGGAGACGGCTACGCGGTCGAGAGGGGGATTGGCGCTGCATGTAGCGCACGCGATCTTGTCGGGAGCCATGAGGGCATTCCGCTGACATAAGGTCCCTCACCGCGGCTGCGCCGCTGTTCAGGATGACGAACGGATCGAGTAGTCATTCACAAAACATCGCGGACAGGAGTGCCCGCGCCACATTACTTCACCCCATTGGGATACACCAGAATCTTGCTGGCTTCGCCCGTCTTCAAGCGCTCCATCGCTTTGCCGAAATCCTTCATCGCGATGCGATCGGTGATCACGGGATGCAGATCGAGTTTGCCCGCCTTCAGCAACGCGGTCATCTGATACCAGGTCTGGTACATGCGGCGTCCGTTGATGCCCTGCACGGTGATGCCTTTGAAAATGATGTCTTCCGAGAAATTCAGAGAGATGGGCTTCGAGGTCAAGCCAAGCAAAGAAATCCTTCCGCCGCGCCGCACGATGTCAAAGGCGGTGCGAATCGAATCCGGATGCCCGGCCATCTCGAGCACCACGTCGACGCCAAGACCTCCGGTTTTGTCGGCGATAATCTTGCGAACATCTTCTTTCGCCGGATTCAGCACGTAGTCGGCTTTCATCTGCCGCGCGACTGCGGCGCGATGCTCGTTCACCTCAATAGCAAATACGCTGGTCGCGCCCACCGCTCTGGCCACGGCGATCGCAAACAATCCAATCGGACCACATCCGGTGATCGCAACGCTCTTCGCTGCGATCTCCCCGGCCATAACCGTGTGCACGGCATTCCCCAGCGGATCGAGAATCGACGCATACTCCAATGGAATCGCGGGATCGAGCTTCCAGATATTCGATTCTGGAATTACAACGTATTCCGCGAACGCGCCGTCGGCATCGACGCCGATAATTTTCACATTCTGGCAGATGTGCGCCTCGCCGGTGCGGCATTGCAGACACTTGCCGCAGGCTACGTGCATCTCGGCGGAAACGAAGTCGCCTTCTTTTACGCTGGTGACTTCGTCCCCGAACCCGGCCACTTCCCCGCAAAATTCATGCCCTGGAATCAGCGGCGGATGAATGCGGTTCTGCGCCCAGCGATCCCAGTTGTAGATGTGGAGATCGGTTCCGCAGATCGACGCGACTTTCACCTTGACCAGCACATCGCCGCGTCCAAACGCAGGAATCTTGACCTCGCGAACGTCCGCTCCAGGCGCAGCTTCCGGCTTGACGACCGCCAGCATTGTTCCAGACATGATTGCCACCTCTAACTTCGTCGAAAAAAACGACTCCGACACAAAACACATGATTCTAGCATCGCAACTCCTGCCCGCTGTGGAATGCCGGTCCGGAGGTAATAGGCTACTCTGAAACTTTGTTCACTTTTGCTCAGACCATACCGCAGAGTAAGCGTACGGTGGGTCAGTGGCGGAAATTCAAAGTAGCCCACCGTCGGGTCGGACGGTTCGTCAAATGACGCAAACCGATCGGTTGATTATCGCATCGAAGCACGGTCCCGTCGCTCGGGCATAAGAGGTTACGGCTTTGCGCTACCGCGTTCTTGCCATTCTGCTGCTTTCCAGTTGCGTCTTCTACGGTGCCGCAGTATCGGCGTCTCCGCTTCCGGTGCGTTACAAAGCTGGCCTGATTCACGGCTTTCTTATTCGCAGCACGCTCGATGGCGTCCCCATCGCAGCCGGCGACCTGACGCAGATCGCTCGCGGCGACCGAGTCACAACCAAGCTCTCATTCCGTTTCAAGGACGGTTCGCAGGAAGAGGAAACCACAGTTTTTTCGCAGCGCGTTAGTTTCCGCCTCATCTCTTATCACATGGTGCAGAAGGGTCCTTCGTTCAAGAACGCGAGCGATCTGTCGGTCACGTGCGCGACTGGGCAGGTTACGGTTCGTTACACCGACGACGATGGCAAAGAAAAAGTAGCGAACGAGCACATGAAGCTGCCGCCTGACCTGGGGAACGGTCTGATTCCCATGCTGCTGATGAATCTACGATCCGGCACGCAGCAACTCATAGTTCCGATGGTAGTAGCTGCGCCGAAGCCCCGGCTTGTGAAGATCGTAGTGAACGCGCAGGGTTCGGATCCTTTCTCCCTCGTGGGATTCAATCGCGAAGCCACGCACTATACCGCGAAGGTTGACATTGGCGGCGTCGCAGGTATGGTGGCGCCGATGGTGGGAAAGCAGCCACCAGATATGCAGCTCTGGATACTCGGAGGAGATGCCCCGGTCTTCGTAAAATCCGAGACCCTGTCTTACATGGGAGGACCACTCTGGCGGACTGAACTGTTATCGCCCACTTGGCCGCGGGCGTCGGCCCCTGATTCGAAAAACGGTGACGCCGCTAAACACTAGATGCCTTCTTACTTCTCCCGCGGCACACCTCGGTCAAAACTTCTGCGTCAAGGCCCGGTGATCCTTGAATTCCTCCGACCTGCCGCGTGGGATGCTCAGCGTCTTCCACTCGTTCGACCGCAGATGCTTGGCCAGAAAAACAATCTGCCCGATATGCTGTGCGTAGTGTGCGATCTGCCGATTGACGGCCTGCAGCACGGTGTGCGGCTCGCCGCGGATGGTCACCGCACGCAATACGTCCTCGGGTTTGAGCGAGTCGATCGCGGCGAACACGCAGGCCCAGCCTTCTTCCCACCAGCGCATCACATCCGCGCGCGTAGTCGAGGAAGTCAACTCAAACTCGCGGTCGCGGAAGCGGTCGGGCTTTTCGCCGTCCGTAGTGAGGAAGTCGGTGAAGCGCGATCGCATGTTGCCGGCAAGATGCTTCACGAGGATGGCGACGGAATTCCCTTCCGGGTCGAGCGTGACGAAAAAGTCCTCGTCATGAAGCTGCGCCATCGCGCCTTCGCCCATGCGCTTATGCCCGCGCATCTGGCGGCGAGCTTCCTCGAGATAGTGCTCGGTGAACTCGGTCATGTCTTTCGGTCTCCACCGTCTTAGATGCCCGCTGCGGGTTGAAGAACTACCGGATACGGCACCGCGAGCCCTGTCGGTCGGCAGATCCTAAAACCCGACTGCTACCCTCGGCCCCAGCCGCCGCCGCCCGGCGTCTCGATGCGGATTCCTTCACCCTTGCACAGGCGGGTGCTGAACTTTCCCGGCATGGGCTCTACCGAGCCATCGTGCCTCACGATGAAAGCCTTGCCCGGCGAGCCGTCTGCGCCGCCGGCCAATCCCCACGGACCGCGCGAACGCCGGTCCGCCAGCAGCGTGACTTCGCAATCCGTCAGCACTTCGATCTCACGGACGATTCCGTCGCCCCCCTGAAAGTTTCCCTCACCACCACTGCCTGCCCGCAGCGAATACCGCCGCACCCGCAGCGGATACGCATACTCAAGCGCTTCCGCCGGCGTGTTCAGCGAATTCGTCATGTGCGTGTGCACGCCCGAAACGCCCGCCTTGCCCGGTCGCGCGCCCATCCCGCCGGCGATCGTCTCGTAGTAAGCAAAGGGCTGGCGCGTGCGCGGATCGATTCCTCCGATGGTCAGGTTGTTCATCGTGCCCGAAGCTGCCGCCGGAATGCGATCCGGAATCGCCTGCGCCAGCGCTCGCAGCAGCACGTCGACGACGCGTTGCGACGTCTCGACATTTCCTCCGGCGACGGCCGCCGGGGGGCGCGCATTCACAATCGTTCCCTCGGGCGCGATCACGCGAATCGGTCGCATCAGCCCCGCAGCCGCGGGAACATCTTCCGCCAGCAGGCATCGAAACACATAGAAGCACGCCGAGTAAGTGATCGCGGCAACCGCATTCACGCTGCCCGCCACCTGCGGATCGCTTCCTGTGAAGTCGATCGTCACCGTGTGGCGCGGGCGCTCTCGCCCGCGGGCAGCGCCAATGCTCCGGCTTTCAGTAGCGAAACCCTGCCCTGGGTCCGAACGGTCAATCGGCCGATCATGATGAACCCGGACTGTGACCGCAATCTGCACCTCCCGCTCTGTGATCCCGTCCCCATCCAGAAAATCCTCCGCCCGATATTCGCCCTCAGGCAGAGCATGCAGAAATGCGCGCATCAGTTCCTCGGCGTAGTCGAGCAGATCGGCAGCAGAGCGCTTGGCCCGGTCCACGCCGTATCGCGAACACACTTCCCGCAAACGCTCGGCGCCGGTATGGCAGGCCGCGATCTGCGCTCCTAGGTCGCCCTCGCGTTCCTCGGGAGTGCGGACATTGTTGAGCAACATGGCCAGCACATCGCGACCCATGGTTCCCGCGCGCATCAGTTTCACCGGGGGAATCCGGACTCCCTCCTGATAAATTTCGCGGCACAAGCCCATCGATCCGGCATAAGCTCCGCCCACGTCGGCATGATGCGCCCGCGAAGCCACATAGAAATCCGGGCGACTTCCAAGCGGAGCATCTCGGCCCGTGTGGACGCGGGCGACTCGCCCGCGACTGTGTGCACCGCCTGGAGCTCGACTCTCCACGAACACCGGCGCCACCAGCGTAATGTCGGGCAGGTGCGTGCCTCCGCGAAACGGGTCATTCAGCATGACGATATCGCCCGCCTTCATCGGACCCGCATCAATCGCAGCGCGCACCGACATCGGCATGGACCCGAGGTGCACCGGCATGTGGTCGCCCATGGCAATCACTTCGCCCGCGCCATCGAACACCGCACATGAGTAATCGCGGCGCTCCTTGATATTCGGCGAAAACGCAGTCCGTCGCAGCGCCGCGCCCATCTCCTCGGCAATCGAGTGATATAGATTCTTGAAAATTTCCAGCTCGACCGGATCGCGCCTCATGCAGCGCAGTGTACTACTCGTCGTTGGTCGTTCGTCGTTCGCAAGGTTAAGGTCCACAAAACGACGCGGTTCCGGTTTGCCACCGGCACCGACCAGCGACCAACGACCGCTCAATAAGATTTCCGCATTAAACCGCAAAATTGCTGGATTATTCACTTGACACAACTGGTAGACTGAAGGTACCGTGACAGGGGTCAGAAGCCAAAGATCAGCCGTTGGTTCTTTGTTCGACTAGAGCAGCGAATTTGGGGGCTTGCAGGAGCGTTTTCAATCGAGCAATTACTTGCGCGCGCTCATTACGAATAGCAGACGCTTGAGCATCTAGCTTGTCGAGTACAACTTCTGGATTGAGGTGGAATTGAGCGACGAGAAAATCGTCAGGAGACATTCGTTCGACGTCGTATTGCTGTAGGCATATTTCTGGGAAATGCCGCTTGTTAAGAGTCAGGATGGCATCAGCCTTTCCTCTAATCGCGGCGGCCAGCACGTGGCGGTCGTTCGGGTCTGGAATACAAGACAGCGCGTCGCTCAAATTGTCTGGAACTTCTACGGTCGCCTCTGGGAAAAAACTTCTCATGAAACGCAGCCTCCGATCTCGCTGCGCTTCGGTCAGTCCCAAATCTCTAACTAAAGAAACACCGACCTCTTGGAGAATCGGTTCACTCCAAAGAGGTCGGTATAGAGCTGGTTCTTCCGCCAATCGTAGAAGCAGTTCACACAACGGCATTGGAATCAGAACACAGGAATCAAGTAGTACAGAGTATTCGTTATCCGGCGTTAGGATCATGGGGCATTTTCTCGTAGACCCCCTCGTCGTACTCCGCGCGCGCCAAATCGTCGAGTGCGTTTCGACGAGCAGCATCGCGCTTAGCTTTGTAGGCCAGCGCATCACGTGCGTAAATACGCCTATGCGTGCCGACCTTGTGGTATGGGATCTCGCCTTTCTCTAAAAGTGTTATTAGAAACTGACGCGATGTCCCCAGCATTCTGCTCGCTTCCATCGTCGTCAACTGGGCATTGCTCTGCAAAATTGTGACAGAACTACCGGCCCTTAGATCGGCGAGCAGCCGACAAAGAAAAGAGTAAACGTTGTTGGGAAGAACCTGCGTCTTGCCATCTGGTCCTACAAGTTTCGCTGCGGCTTCGCGCAGTTTCTCGTAAATTTCCCGTATTTCGCGTTGTTCCTTACCAGAAATCGGGATGTCTGGAAGGGAGTTCTTGGTGTCGTGAGTGGTCATTTCCTCCGTGAACGTCATGGGTTTTCTCCTTGGACGGCTGCCCCCGTCCGAAGGGATTCGCTTCGCAGAAGCACCTGCTAAGCAAATCGTATGTGCAATATATGCTACATACGCTATACATGATGCAAATGTAAGCGATATGTGCTATAAGTGCAAGTAACATTTTCGTAAATTATGGTAACGGGGGTTCAGATTACCAAAACGGGCGGCGAAGTCCTTTTGGCGCAAGGAGTTGCGATTTACTCTATGGTAAACACAGCATCTTGTGGTTTGAATCCAGTCACTACCTGCTCTTGTATTTTTGGGTTGATTTCTCCGGGACGAGAAGAGCAGAGTAGAAAGAGGTTTCACATCAACGCGATGTGAATTGCCCCCTCTCGGCAAGGTGGTAGCACACCAAGCCGAGAGGGAACGTTGCCAACCTTAACCCTGTGGGCGTTGAAACCCACCAAGCGAGGTCAAAGTGGCAAAGCCACGTAATGCCAAGCCTACCAATGGGGCTGTATTCAGCCCGAAAATCACTCTCAAGAACGGTCGCGTAATCTACGCTGCCGACTACGGATTGAAGGCGTTTTGCTTCTCTCCGCGCTCTCCGAAACCGAAGCGTTAGACGACGGAACCGGGCGTTCACCGCGCCCGGTTCTTGATTTTGGGACGTTGTAAACCAGGGTCCGGGAAGCCAAGTTGGAAAGGCACATTCCCTGCAAGGATGCATACACCAGTTCGAACCTGGTCCCGGACTCCAGTTTTATTTCACCGATGCCTTCGAAGCGCACCGGCTTTTGATACGGAAGACGCAACCCGTTGGGCGCGGACACTGCCTTATAAGCGGTCAGCCGTGGTGACACACGGCGGAGTTCGATTCTCCCGTCTTCCGCCATCAAATTGTTGTGAAAGATTCCGAGCCTTCCTCTTGCTGTGGGGTCACCCTCTCTGGCCTTGGGCGATGAAGCAGAGTGCCGGGAATTACAGAAGCGCCCTCGCGGTATGCGCCCTTTCCCTGATCGATTATAAGCCCTAAACGACATTCGGTGAACCCCTGCTAATTGCGTAGCCTTCACATACCACGCAATCCCTGCCATCTTGCGGTGTAGTGCTGAAACCGCGTAATTTCTAGTCATTCATAATGTTACTAATGTTCATTAGAAACATTATGTTTTTGAATGTACGCCGATCCCCCGTCTAATTCAAGGGTCAATATTGGCCCAGAATCTGGGTTCAAATCAGTGCCAGAAGAATCCGATCCGAAACCCGAGACTAAGGATTGGCTGGTAGAAGACTTTCCCGTGGCCCTACGTTGGAGATGTAAGGAGGCAGCGAGCCACGAGCACGTGCCCCTAAAAATATTCGTTCAAAACGTCATGCTGAAGGCCGTCGAGGAAGCAGAAGGTAAAATGTTAAGATCGGCAGATGAAAACAGACAAAAGCCAGTTCGACGAAGTTCTCCGCCGGATGCTGGAAAAAGCCCCACAAAAAACCGCCGAAATACACAAGCCTAAAAAGGAACGTCCTAGACAGGATCGGAAGTCAAAGTAGCAAACTTGAGCGGCTTTCCTCCGGCCAGACGGCGCACGATTTCAGAGAATGCGCCATCGTCATTGCGACGATTGAAACGATATTCAAACTCCGCAAGGTAGCGGTGAAGATGCTTCCCTGACAGTTTGTGGAATTGGCCTATCACTCCGCGCTTGAACAGCGAGAAAGCCGATTCGATTGTGTTGGTCGTAACGTCTCCGCGCACGTACTCGCCGATTATGTGATTCACGGTTTCGTGCTTCGCCGCCAATTTCCCCAGGGCATTCGGGTAGGCCGGATGCTGATCCGTCATCACGCGCTCTACATCTTCGCTTACGGTCGCGCTGATGAATTCGCGGAATCGCTTCGACGTTGCGCGGTCTACATGCTGCAAGCGGAGTTCGCCGCCGCGCTGGATCGCGCCCATCACAACTTGTTTTTGCATCCGACCGTAGGAGACGCCTTTGCCTTTTTTCTTGCCGCCAACGTAGGTTTCGTCGATTTCGACGATGCCGCCGAGCTTCGGTATAAACCCTTGCGCCATTGCCTCACGAATGCGGTGATTCAAATACCACGCTGTCTTGTATCCGCCGATGCCGAGATCGCGCTGTAGTTGCTTCGCGCTCAGTCCTTTTTTCGCATTCAGGACAAGTGCGATGGCTTGGAACCACACTATGAGTGGCAAGTGTGTGTCGTGGAAGATCGTGCCAGCGGTCGGCGAGAACTGTTCGCGGCACTCGGCATTGCGGCAGATGTAGAACCATTGACGGCGATTCGCCTTGTCCTTTGGACGATCATCCGAGCGACGTTTCTTCGGGTTGGGAGATGGGCGGTCATACTTCTCGACGTTCTTATCGCCGCACGTAGGGCAGCGCACGATTCCATCCGGCCAGCGCATCTTTTCGATGTATTGCAGGCATTGTTCGTCAGTTACGAACTTCTCGTAAGCTTCCCGAATGTTCATGTTGCTAGGTTAACGAGAAAATACTTTTGTGTCAAGTGAATAATCGTGCAAAATTGTGTTGACACTTTGTTCATACTGCCGCAATATCTTGTGTCATAGGGCCTTCCTACACCACAAGTGGGGTTGGCCTTTCGAATACGGGCCAAGTTTCGCAACCTTGCAAGGGAAAAATCGTTCACGGAGGCACCTTCATGGCAACGAAAAAGAAGGCAAAAAAGAAGAAACACTAACCGTCGGCGAGGACGAACCTCGCACCAACGAGTCTTCACTGGCCTCTTGAGAGAAGCACCTCTTAAGAGGCTTTTCCTTTCGCTACGCAATCGGAACTCATCCTGCAGCGCCCTCGCGAAATTCTGCTGTGCCGCGCCGTGCCTGTGGCACAATAGGCAGCATCGCGCGATTGTCATGGTTCGGGCGGAGGACATTCGGGCGGAGGATGTTCGGACAATCGCAGGAAAGCCGTACGTAACGGACAGCATGGCGGCCAGAAAAAAAACATCCGGCAAGCACGTCGCGGAAGCGGTCCTGATCCCCGACAAACTCTACTTCCGCATCGGCGAAGTCGCCGCGCTCTGCCACCTGCCCGCCTACGTGCTTCGTTTCTGGGAATCGGAATTCTCCCAGCTCAAGCCGGTCAAGGGCAGTACCGGTCAACGCATGTACCGCAAGCGCGACGTGGAGAGCGTGCTGCGCATCAAGCAACTGCTTTACGAGCAGGGATTCACCATCGCCGGCGCCCGCCAGCAACTGCGGACTGAAGGCAAGTCCGACAAGACGCAAGCCGCCATCCCGTTTCCATCTCCATCCGCGCCGGAGATCCAGCACATCCGCCAGGGCCTCCGCGAAATCCTGACCCTGCTCTCCACCCGCCGCACCGGATAGTCGCTGCGTTCCTCACTTCTTACGCCTTCGCCCAGTTGCTTCTCTCCACAATCGTGGGCGGCTCATAGGTCTTCCCCTGCGCCAGCCTTCTCTCTTCACGCCGCGTCGTCCACAGCAGCACTGGGCCAAGCACCACGGGCAGCATCCGCGACATCACTCCCGATTCCGTCTTGAATTCCAGCCGCAGCGCACGGATCTGCTCGCTGACGTTTCGGTCCACTTTCCTGAACTGCCGCTCCATCGCCCACAGCGCCGAGCCGTACACGCCGCTCAGCCGTCCCATCTCTCGCGCGAACCGTTCCCGCACTCGCGCATCCGGCCAGTCTTTATAACGCTTCCAGCCGGCCAGTAAGGTGCGGGAAATGCGGTAGAGGCTCGGCCCGTTGAGCTGGAAGTCGCGCCAGAACGCCCAGTCCAGAAACCGTTTCGAATCCTCCCGCGAAATCGCGGCGTGCTTAAAATTGAACTTGAACTGTCCGTGCACGTCGGCATAGTCAACGTCAGACAGCATCCTTCCCTCTCCCGTCATCTCTCGATGCAACGGAGTTCCCGGCACCGGCGTGTACAGCATGAATTGGTGAAAATCGGTGTCGTGCGACACGGCGTGCTCGATTTCCGCGACGATGTTATCGGGCGTGTGGTGCTCCAGCCCAATGATGGTCGATCCCTGCACCCGAATCCCGTGCTCGCGCAGTTCGCGCGTGAGTTGCCGCGTATCGGTGCCTTGCAACTTGCTGTAGCCGGCTCGCGGAGATTCCAGTCCCATCCACAACCACGACACACCCAAGTCTACGAGTTCCTGCATCGTGTATTTGCGGATCGCATTGGCCGATGCGAACACGGACAGCGCCCAACTCTTGCCCGCTTCCTGCATCCGTTCGAGCAAGCGCATGGCGCGCTCGCGATGCAGCAGAAAGTTTTCGTCCATCACGAAGAACGACTTCACCTTCAGCTCGTCTTCCATGCGGCTCATCACGCCAAACAATTCATCGCCGGTCTCGAAAAAGTTGATGAACTTCCCCTTGCCGCCGAAAAATGCCGAAGTCGTACAGAAATTGCAACCCATGGGGCATCCAACCGAAGGGATAATCGTCGCTGCGGTCGCACCCTTGCGTTCCGGCAGTCGAATGCCCATGATGCGCGTCCGCATGCCCGAAACAATCGCCGGATGCCGGATCGGAGCCTTCTCATCTTCTCCCAGATAGCGCCGCATCCAGGCAATGCCTTCGCCTCGCACGAAGTGGTCGGCATCGACCATGCTTTCGATTTCCGGGATGGCCGCCACATGTCCACCAATCACGATGACCGAGTGCGGCGAGAGTTCGCGCACCATGCGGCACATCTCCCGCACCTTGGCCACGTTTACGATGATCGACGAAATGCCGACTACGTCGTAGAAATGAGTTGCCAGTTCGCGCGCAAAACGATCGCGAGTGGGAAAATCGAGCACTGTGCAGGGCGCAGAGATGTTCTCCTGGATCATCATGATTCCCCAGGACCGGTGAAACATGCGCAGCGAGAAGCTGCCCTGCGCGCGTGTGACCTGATTGTGATAGAGCTCCATCGGATTGATGGAGCGGCTGCCAAACTCATCATCCTGCGCGTATGGTCCGAAGACCGAGCTCAGCAGAACGCGAGCGCTAATTCCCTTGGGATGTCTTTCGAAACTGCCGGAATGAACGTCATGAGTGCGGTCTTGAGTACTGATTGCTTGTGTTCCCAATTCTTCTCATCATCCATTTCTCCCCACGTGCCGTTACGGTCATCGTATCCGCGCCCGGCCCCTGCCTGCATTGCGCGTAAGCAAAAAAAACAAAAAGATTACACAGCGAATGATTGGACCGCGAAATCGTGTGAGCACAATCACGCCGGGCCGACCCTGCAAGCACAAAAACCCAAGTCTCGCGCAATATCGCAGTTGAACCCGGTTCGCCTTCTGGCCTAGAATCCTTGCTCCATGGCAACCGAGCCGCTACAGGTCGACCGGCTGGATCGCGGAGTGCTGAGCCTGCACGGACCGCTCACCATGGAGAACGTCCCGCCGTTTCTCAACGCCGTGCGGCGCGAAGACGCTCCGACCATGATCCTCGATTTCTCCGGCGTACCTTACCTTGATTCCTCCGGGCTGGGATCGCTGGTCAGCGCCTGCACCTCCTGCGCCAAGGCCGGACGCCGTGTCGCTCTCACCGGCATCAATGCGCGTGTACGCAAGGTATTCGAAATCACCCGGGTCGAACGTGTTTTCCTGATTTTTCCCACGCTCAACGACGCCCTCGAAGCCTTCACCAACGCTGGAACGGCCTGAAGCTATACCTCCTTCGCCATGCCAGTACTGATCTCCATGCTTCGCGGGGTAAACATTGGTGGCCACCACAAGATCAAAATGGACGCTCTGCGTTCCCTCTATCTATCCCTCAAACTCGAAGACCCGCGCACCTACGTGCAGAGCGGCAATATCATTTTCCGTACGAAAGAAAAAAATTCAGCCGCGCTGCCCAAGAAGATCGGAACCGCGATCGAGCGCACTTTCGGATTCCTCCCCGAAGTCATTCTCCGCACCCCGGAAGAATTTCGGCGAGCCATCGCCGCCAGCCCGTTCCCCGCGCACCGCGGCCTCGAACCCGGCAAGATCCTTGTCACCTTCCTTGCCGATGAGCCAGGTTCGGAAGCAAGCGCCACTCTGCTCAGGTTCAAAGATCACCCGGAAGAGATTCACCTCAAAGGTCGCGAACTCTACATCTATTTCCCGAACGGCGCTGGCAAGACCAAACTCCCCTGGTCGTCGGTCGAAAAGCTGCTGAAGACTCCGGGCACGGCGCGCAACTGGAACAGCGTCACAAAAATGCTGGCCATCGCGGAAGAGCTGGAAGCCGCAGATTAAGTGCTCCGCGAATCGACGGTGGTGCTCGGGCGCGGCTTGACGCTGCCACCCCCCGCCCGTACCATCGAACGTTCGGGAATCGTGGCGTAACGACCCGCGCATCTGCGTTCGCTGCAATGCCGCGATCGGCATGAGTTTCCATCGCCAGCCTGACCCCACCAGCCTAAGCCTATGTCCGACTCTTCGAATCCGAGCAGCAACCCACGCGTGCGTTTCGCGCCTTCGCCCACTGGATTTCTCCACGTGGGCAGCGCCCGCACTTTTATTTTCAACTGGCTTTACGCGCGTCGAAACAACGGCACCATGATCCTGCGCCTCGACGATACCGACGTCGGGCGCAACACCGACGCCTCGGTCCAGTCGATTTTCGAAGGCCTGAAGTGGCTCGGCCTCAACTGGGACGAACAATACAAGCAGTCCGAACGCCTCGCCCTTCACCGCGAGACTGCCGAATCAATTTTTCAGAAGGACCTGGCCTATCGCGATTTCACTCCCGCGCATACCGGCGACAGCGAAAAATCCGGCGCGCAGGGCACGTGGCTGTTCAATCCCGGCATGCGCGAGCTTTCGCGCGAAGAAAGCGATCGCCGTGCCGCGGCCGGCGAACCCTTCGCCTTGCGCTTTCGCGTTCCGCGGGAAGGGTTTGAGTGGGGACAGTCGCCCTCGGCTGTCCGATTTGCCGAAGGCAAATTGCATGTCCATTTCACAGACGCTGTCTACGGCGAACAAGTCAAGGCGGCCGCCGATATCGAAGACTTCGCCCTGCTGCGTTCCGACGGTAGGCCCACCTACCACCTGGCCTCATGCGCCGACGATGCCGATCTGAGGATCAGCCACATCATCCGCGGCCAGGACCATCTCTCGAACACCTTCAAGCACATTTTGATTTTCGAAGCTGCCGGCTTTACTCCGCCGCAGTTCGCGCATCTTCCGCTTCTGGTAGCTCCCGATGGCACCAAGCTCTCGAAACGCCGCCACGGTCCGGTGGTGAGCGTCACTACCTACCGCGACGCTGGATTTCTGCCCGAAGCCTTCATCAACTTTCTGTGCCTGCTGGGCTGGTCGCCGAAAAACGACCGCGAGCAAATGAGCCGGCAGGAGCTGATCGAAGCATTCTCGCTGGAAGGCATCAACCGCGCCAACGCGGTGGTGAACTTCAAAGAGCCGGCCACAACGCCGGAAGAAACTTTCGATCCCAAAGCAGTCTGGCTGAACGCCGAACACATTCGTTCCCTCGCGATTGAAGACCTCACCGGGCGGCTGCTCCCGATCGTGCACGAGCAGTATCCGAACGTTACGTCCGAGAGAATGCTGCGGATCACGCACCTCATCCGCGAGCGAATCAAGCTCCTGCGTGACGTGCTCACCACGGCGGATTTGTTCTTCGTTGCCGAGCTTGCGCCCTACGACCCGGCCGAACTCATCCCGCAGAAGGGAGACGCAGGGATGGCGAAGAAAGTACTGGAAAAGGCGCAGACTGTTCTGGCCACAGTCGAATTCAAACACGATCCGCTGGACCACGCTCTGCGCGCCGCCGCGCAAGAACTCGGCGTGAAAGCCGGACAAATGTTCCAACCCATCCGTGTAGCCGTCTGCGGCCGAAAGAACGCACCGCCTCTGTTCGAAACCCTGGAAGTGCTGGGGAAAGAGAAAGTGCTGTTGCGGATTGCGCAAGCGATTCCGCGGATACACGTGTAGAAAGACGACACGCGTTCGTTCCGACAGTCTCTTTAGAACGAAGAAAGAGAACCTTGCCGAATTCACAGTCATCGAGAGGAATCATCTATGCCATCCATGAAAGCCGTTCAAATTTCTAAGCCGGGCGGAAATTTCGAAATTGTCGAGCGTCCTATCCCCGCGCCCGGACGCGGCCAGGTGCGCATTAAGGTCGAGGCCTGCGGCATTTGCCACAGCGACGCACTGGTAAAAGAAGGGCACTGGCCAGGGATTCAATATCCACGCGTGCCGGGCCACGAAATTGCCGGACGCATCGACGCTCTCGGCGCCGATGTCACGCTATGGAAGCCAGGCCAGCGCGTCGGCGTGGGCTGGCACGGCGGGCATTGTTTCATCTGCGATCCCTGCCGCCGCGGCGATTTCGTCAATTGCAAGGTCGAGAAAATCACCGCTATAAGTTTCGATGGTGGCTATGCTGAGTACGTTGTCGTCCCAGCCGAAGCCGTTGCGCTTATGCCCGACGATCTGCCCCTCGACGAAGCCGCGCCGCTGCTCTGCGCCGGCATCACGGTGTTCAACGCGCTGCGACATTCTGGCGCCCGTCCCGGCGAACTAGTGGCCGTGCAGGGTATCGGTGGCCTGGGCCATCTCGGCATTCAATATGCGCGGCAAATGGGTTTTCGCACCGTCGCCATCGGACGCGGCGGCGACAAGCAGGCTCTGGCCAGAAAACTCGGCGCCCACCAATACATCGACACCAGCGCCGGAGATCCCGCTGAGGCGTTGCAGAAAATGGGAGGCGCGAATGTCATACTGGCCACCGCGCCGGACTCGAAGTCGATGTCGGCATTGGTCAACGGGCTCGGGCCGCGCGGCACTTTGCTGACCGTCGGCGCGGGCCTCGAATCGCTGACAGTAACTCCTCTTCAACTCATCTCCGGCAGCAAAACCGTCCGCGGGTGGGCTTCCGGCAACGCCCGCGATTCGCAGGATACGCTGGAGTTCAGCGCGTTCAGCGGCGTTCGCCCCATGATCGAGCGCTATCCGCTGGAAAAGGCCGCCGAAGCCTACGAACAGATGATCAGCGGCAAAGCCAGATTCCGCGTCGTTCTCACAATGGTCTAGCTCGCGTGTGGAGGGGCGGACGCATTCGTCCGCCCAGCCCGCGCCTCTGCTCCACAATGCATTCCCCGGACGAATGCGTCCGGGGCTCCACGGAGCCTCATGGCTGACCGCCGTGCGCGTACGCGTGTTTATTATTCCGGCTCGATCCATGCATACTCCTGCCCCAGTTCCGGAGTAAGACGAATTGACATCGAGAAGTACTTTGTATTACAAAGTACATATGACCGCTCCCGATGAGCCGTTCCTCCGCCCTATCCCCAAACGCTGGCTCCCGCGCGAAATGACGGTTGCGCCCGCGCTTGATCCGAACTGCCCCGCCGCCGCGGTCGAGCCCCGCTACGCGCTGCTGATCAATCCCTTTTATCCCAAAGACGCCAACGCCAGCTTTGGCAAGCACGTGCTCACTCCCACGCTGGCTCTGTCTTGCTTCGCGGCAACCACGCCCACGCACTGGCGCGTCGAGTACTTTGACGAAAACCTGCTCCATGGACATCCGCCTTGTCGACCCATGCCCCAAGTCGTTGGAATCACCGTGCATCTCACATTCGCACGCCGCGCGTTTGAACTCGCGGACTGGTATCGCGCGCGCGGCTCGAAAGTGATCTTCGGCGGCCTGCACGTTCTCTCCTGTCCCGAGGAATGCGCGCCTCACGCCGACGCGCTCGCGCTCGGCGATGGCGTGCAGCTCTGGCCCCGCATCCTGCGCGACGTGGAGGCCAACAATCTGCAGCCGCGCTACATCGCAACTTACGAAAACGACTACTGTCACGATCCTCCGCCGCGGCGATCGATCCTTCCACGGCGCAGCTTTTTGACCACGACCAGCCTGATCGCCACCCGAGGATGCCACAACCGCTGCGGCTTCTGCTATCTCGCCACCGATGGCCTGCGCATGCCCTATCGCATGAAGCGTCCGGAGCAGATCGCAGCCGAGTTTCTGGAAAACGGCCAGCCTTATGCCGTCTTCATCGACAACAATCTTGGCTCGCGCCGCGACTACTTACACCAGCTTTGCTCCGCCCTGCGCCCGCTCAACAAGATCTGGAGCGCGGCCGTCACCATCGACGTGACCGATGATCCCTCGCTGATCCGTAACATGGCGCTCGCCGGATGCACCGGAGTGTTCATCGGTTTCGAGTCGCTCTCCGACGACAACCTTGCCGACGCGCACAAGAAAACTCCGAAGACCAGCGACTACGCCCGCCGCGTGCGCATTCTGCACGATTACGGCATACAGGTGAACGGATCATTCGTCCTCGGTTTCGATCACGACCGCAAAGATGTCTTCGCCCGCACGGCCGCGTGGATCGAAGAAAATCGCCTGGAGTGCGCGACGTTTCACATCCTGACTCCCTATCCCGCGACTCCGCTGTTTCGCCAGATGGAGGCCGAGGGCCGCCTGCTGCACAAGAACTGGACGCTTTACGACACCGGCCACGCCGTCTTCCAGCCGAGGCACATGACGCCCGAAGAACTCGAACATGGCTACGCCTGGATCTACCAGCGCCTGTTTTCGCATGCTTCGATCTGGCGCCGTCGCCCGCGGGTTGAAACGTGGAAAGATCTCCAGGCCATTCCGCTCTATCTCGCCATGTCGTATCTCTACAAACGCTCGAATCGCTTCTGGCATCTGCTGATCAAGCACGACCTGGTCAACCCGGTGTGGAAGCCGCTGGTCGAGATGACCCGCTGGCGGCATGTCTGCTACCGCCGCCGGCTGGTGGAGCAAGAGAGGATCATCGGTGCACCTGGACAAATCGTCTCAGCGGGAGTGTAAACGCTTGCGGAATCGCGAAGCGTAACTGGTGGCTGCTCAGCTTCTAGAAGCCATGAGCCAAGAGTAAGGAGGGTTAACCATGCCAGCTAGACTAGAGCACCTCGAAGAGCGGATTGCGATCCTTCTTTGCGGTAAGATCAGAGGTATGAATCCGTCAACCGTGGAGGCGAAAGCGGGCGAAAATACAGCGCCCGAGCCTCGTCCTTCAAACTTCATCCGCGACATTATTCTCGACGACCTCAAGACGAATAAGTTCAGCGGCCGGGTGCAGACCCGCTTTCCTCCTGAGCCCAACGGATACCTCCACATCGGCCATGCCAAGGCGATCTGCCTCGTCTTTGGACTCGCCGATGAGTTTGGGGGCAAGACCAATCTGCGCTTCGACGACACCAATCCTGAAAAAGAAGATGTCGAGTACGTCGACGCCATCATGGAAGACGTGAAGTGGCTCGGCTACCACTGGGACGGCCTCTACTACGCGTCGGATTATTTCGATCAGCTCTACGAGTGGGCGATCAAGCTGATCAAAGGCGGCAAAGCTTACGTTGACGATCTTTCCGCGGAAGAAATTCGCAAGCATCGCGGCACTCTGACCGAACCCGGCAAGGACAGTCCCTTTCGCAACCGCTCTGCCGAAGAGAATCTGCAACTGTTCGAACGCATGCGAGCCGGCGAATTCCCGGATGGGTCGCGGGTTCTGCGAGCAAAGATCGACATGTCGTCGCCGAACTTCAACATGCGCGATCCCGTGATG
Source organism: uncultured Acidobacteriaceae bacterium (assembly GCA_963739125.1). Classification (GTDB taxonomy): domain Bacteria; phylum Acidobacteriota; class Terriglobia; order Terriglobales; family Acidobacteriaceae; genus Sulfotelmatobacter. Next base: position 2,111,361 of record CAVTZD010000001.1, read on the forward strand.
TACCGCATTCTGCACGCCGAACATCACTGCACCGGCAGCAAGTGGCCGATCTATCCCATGTACGACTTCGCGCACGGGCAGTCGGACTCGCTCGAAAAAGTCACGCACTCCATGTGTTCGCTCGAGTTCGCTGACCACCAGCCGCTCTACAACTGGTTCATCCAAGAGCTGGGAATTTATCCTTCGCAGCAGATCGAATTCGACCGCCTCAGCTTGACTTACACGCTGATGTCGAAGCGCCTTCTGCGCCAGCTGGTGGAGCAGGGCCGCGTCAAGGGATGGGACGATCCGCGCATGCCGACGCTTTCCGGGATGCGCCGCCGCGGTTACACGCCGGAAGCGATCCGCAACTTTGTTTCTGCGGCAGGCGTGTCGCGCACCAACGGCATCGTCGAACTGGCCATGCTGGAGCACTTCGTGCGCGAGGATCTGAACCGGCGCTCGGCGCGCGTGATGGCTGTGCTGCGCCCGCTGAAAGTCGTGATCGACAACTATCCTGAGGGGCAGGTCGAGCAGATGGAAGCGACCAACAATCCCGAAGACGCCAGCGCGGGCACACGCCAGGTTCCGTTTTCGCGTGAGCTTTATATTGAGCAGGATGACTTCCGCGAAGTGCCTCCGCCAAAATATTTTCGCCTGTCGCCGGGACGCGAGGTGCGACTGCGCTACGGATATTTCATTACTGCGAAGAGCGTCGTGAAAGATGCGAGCGGCGAAGTGGTGGAGGTGCACTGCACCTACGATCCGGCAACGCGCGGCGGCAATGCGCCTGATGGACGCAAAGTGAAGTCGACCATCCATTGGGTCTCGGCCGCGCAGGCCGTCGACGCCGAGGTGCGCATCTACGAGAATCTCTTCACCAAGGAAAATCCAGCCGAAGTGGAAGAGGGCCAGGACTTCACCGCGAACCTCAACCCGCGCTCGCTCGAAATCGTCCACGCGAAACTCGAGCAGTCATTGGCCAACGCCGCCGCGGGCAGTCGCTATCAGTTCGAGCGCCTGGGATATTTCTGCGCCGACCCTGACTCAAAACCCGGCAAGCCAGTATTCAACCGCACGGTCGCGTTGAAAGACGCATGGGCCAGGGTTGAGAAAAAACAGGGCAGCAAGGGCTAACCTGCTGCGAGGAAAAGGGTTGGGCGCGACGCCGGGAAGTTTTCCACAGTGTTCCTTAAGGAACATTCTGATGTACAACGTTGTACGTACAATGACCTAAGTCCTGTGACTGCAATCGTTTGGCGGGAAATTCGTTGCGGTGCTCGCCGGACTGGCGTAGAGACATGCTTTCACCAATTCTGTGGTTGAGATGAGGGCATCATGAGCCGAGAACGCGCGCTGAAGGTTGTGCTGGTGGTGGTGGGGTTAATGTTTTGCGCTTTAGTCTATGCCTTGAGGCTGTTTGTGCGACAAGAGCCTGCGCTGGCGATGATGCTCAGCCTTTATGTCACGCTCGGCATCTTTCTGCTGCTCGCGTCGCGCAATCCATCGGAGAACCGGAGCCTGATCGCGTTCACGGCCTGGTCAAGCTTCGCCCATGCCGGGCTGATGGCGGGGCAGGCTTTCGCGGGAATGATCGCTCGCAGTGAACTGATCGGCTCGGCTGTACTGGTTGTTATCGGTGTAGCGCTGATCGCGCTGGCTCCGGCCAGGCAGCCTGTTACCGTCCAGCGGCAGGAAATCACCCCCTGAGATCTCTGTCAGCGTCTCCCGTGTTGCGGCACCAAAAAGCAAACCCCGAGCGCAAATTCCACTCGGGGTTAGCCATCAGCCTGTCAAGCTTCACTTCGATTATTAAAAGCCGCGCGTCAGAAGTCAAGGTTACTTGAGGAGTCCGCCTGTCGGAGACTCCTCATCAGGATCCCCTATCAAACCAGGGAATGCTGTGGACCCGACGGGACTCGAACCCGCACCTTCACGCTTGACAGGCTGATATGCTGCCAAATTACACCACGGGCCCAACAACCAGGCTACTCGTCTGGGGTGCCGTCCGCGGCCTTCTCGGGTTCATTTTTTGAAGGTGGGACCCAATTCGGGAGCCACGCTCGGCATCTTTCTGCTGCTGGCGTCGCGCAACCCGTCGGAGAACCGGAGCCTGATCGCGTTCACGGCCTGGTCGAGCCTTGCCCATGCCGGGCTGATGGCGGGGCAGGCTTTCGCGGGAATGATCGCTCGGGGAGAACTGATCGGCTCGGCTGTGCTGGTTGTTATCGGCGTAGCGCTGATCGCGCTGGCTCCGGCCAGGCAGCCCGTTACCGTCCAGCGGCAGCAGGAAATCATTCCCTGAACGTTCGACCCATCCAGTGGCGGCCCCGTCAAACCGGAATTTCTTGAGATATTCCGGCGTCCGAATCAAGGATGGCCTTGGTCTGCCGAAATTTTTATTCCGTGCCTTTCGACGCCTCGCGTTTCTGTGACCTTTCCCGAGCCGCAGAGTCTAAACCGCGCTATCATTTTCCGGCGTCCGCATGCATGCCGCCCCCACCATCGCCAGTTTCCTTTTTCTTGAAGTCTCGCGTACGGCTAATTCCATGTGCGCCGCCGCCGTCGCTCTCCTCATTATTGGAATCCTCGCGGCCAAAGTCGAGTTCGCGCGTGCAAATCGCCTCGACAAAATCGCAGCCCTGAGCAATTTGTGTTTCGCTATACCGTTGGCGGTCTTCGGCGCCGAGCATCTCTCCGGCGCAAAATTCATCCAGGCCGGTGTGCCCGCTTACGTGCCGTGGCATTTGTTCTGGGCATATTTTGTAGGAGTCGCTTTAATCGCCGCGTCACTGAGCATCGCCACCAAGGTTGAGGTGCGCTGGTCCGGCCTGCTGTTCGGCATCATGATGTTCCTGTTTGAGGCGATGCTCCACGTTCCCCGGGCGGTGGCGAACCCGCACGACCGCATTGCGTGGACTATCGTCTTCCGCGAGATGTCCTTCGGAGGCGGCGGCTGGATTCTTGCTGGCAGCGCGATGGCCGCCGCTTCCGCATCCGGCAAGAGCAAACTCGTTTTCGTAGGGCGAGTGCTGATCGGCATGGCCGCCATCTTCTTCGGCATTGAGCACTTCTTGCATCCGCTGGGTCTACCAGGAGTTCCACTCCAAAAAGAAATGCCCGCGTGGATTCCAGCGCGCGCGCTCATCGACTATGTGACGGGCGGAATGCTTCTGATGGCTGGGGCTGGCATGTTGCTGAACAAGAAGACTCGCACAGCCGCAACTTATCTTGGAGGCCTGATCGTGTTGGAGGTCCTCGTCATTTATGGACCGGTTCTAGTCCTGTCCCTGCTCAACCCGAGCACCGCCGTCAAAGTGGAAGGCCTCAACTACTTTTTCGACACGCTTCTATTCGCTGGCGCAATTCTCGCCCTCGCCCGCGCGAATCCGCAGGGAACCCTGACAGCCTAGAGGTTGCGGAAAAACTCAGCTGCTTACCCACAGCGTACCCTGGCGGCTAAAGCCACCATTGGTTTGGCGAGACTTACGGCGCGGCTGAAAGCCGCGCCCTTTCAAAACGTGGCTGGAACGCGAGCTTTTCCGCAACCTCCCAGGGCGGAAGAGCTGTACGCGGGCGCGGCAGATGCGCCTGCCTGCTCTTTCAGGAGTACAATCGCCAGCGTTGTGTTGACCTGGGAAGTACAGGAGCCCCGTGCACTTACCCATTCTCGCCGCAATTTTCGGGATCTCACACACAGTAGTTTCGATGTGCGCCGCCGGCATCCTGGCTTTTCTGATCGCGCTGTGGGCTGCGAGGGCTGACGTCGCGCAGGCTCGCGGCATCGACAAAGTCGTTGCGCTGAGCAATTTGTGTTTCGCCATCCCGCTGGCGGTGTTCGGCGCGCTGCACGTCTCGACCGTGGGATTCGTCCTGCCCCTGGTGCCGAAGTACATGCCGTGGCCCTTGTTCTGGGCATATTTCGTTGGCTTTGGGCTGCTGGCGGCGGCGTTGAGCATCGCTACGAAAATTGAAGTGCGCTGGTCGGGCCTGCTGTTCGGGATCATGATGTTTCTTTTTGTGGCGATGATGGACTTCCCGGCGGCGCTCGTCCATCCCAAGAACAGGTTCGTGTGGATATACGTTCTCCGCGAACTGTCGTTCGGGGGCGGAGGCTGGCTGTTTGCGGGAGCCGCACTGCGCGAGCGCGGACATGGGCAAGGTGGATGGGCACTCGTTACCGTCGGCCGCGTGTTGGTCGCTATGGCCGCCCTGCTTTATGGGGTTGAGAGTCTTCTGCACCCGCTGTCCTGTCCCGGAGTGCCGCTGGAAAAACTGATGCCGGTGTGGATTCCCGGCCGCCTGATCATCGGCTATGTGACGGGCGCGATTCTCATCGTGTGCGGGGAAAGCATGCTGCTGGGCAAGAAGACACGCATGGCGGCAACGTATCTCGGGGCGTGGATTGTGCTGCTGGTGTTGCTGGTCTACGGGCCGATCCTGATTGCGGCGCTGGCCGACCCGAGCACTGGCGCCAAAGTGGAGGGGATCAATTACTTTGCTGATACGTTGCTGTTTGCCGGAGCGGTTCTGGCAGTGGCCAGCGCGACGCCTCGCACCGAATAGAGTGGCGGCTGCGAGGAGGGATTAACGGCTGCAATGCCTGCCACGTCGCCGCAAAAAGCGAAACCCCGAGCGGCAAATTCAACTCGGGGCGTTAGCCCGTCAAGCTACGAGCCCAGTATCGGAGGCCGGAGGCTTGAAGTCAAGATTACTTTGAGGAGTTCGCCCGTCTCGAACTCCTCGTCAGATCCCCTACCAAACCAGGGAATGCTGTGGACTCGACGGGATTCGAACCCGCACCTTATAGCTTGACGGGCTAACATGCTGCCAGTTACACCACGAGCCCGACAAGAACCTTAGTGCCCGGAACAGCCAACCAACAAGGTCCCCCCCGGACATAATTCGCAGCCACATTTCATTTCGGGAACAGCTAATTGTGCACGTGGGGGCTTTGCGCGGGATTGTGCCTCGGCCCAGGTGGTTCTTTCACGACTTTCACGTCGAAACTTACGGGCAGGGTTTTCGGGGGAAAGCATTGCGCATTGTCGCAGGCCTGGTAGCGCAGCACGCCATGCATGATGTATTTTCCCGGCACGACCGAGTGCATCGGATGCACGGCAACGGCGATGGTGAAATCGCCGGTATAGACGCTCAGGGCTTCATCCGGCGAAAACGGAAAGCTCACGTCCTGGCCCGCCGGATACGCGATCTTGCCCAGCACGATGTCGGTGGGCAGATCCATGCGCAGCGTGGTGGGAATCAGGAACTCAGACTTCGGCGTATTGGAATTGATGTGGAAATTGTGGCCCACGCGAAAATTCAGGTTCACCATGGTCTCGGCGGCGCGCGGAGCCGTGACCAGCGGAATAGGCGCGATTGAAACCGAGGGCACCTTGCCCAATTGCGCTCCCGCCGGGGTGAAGGCCAAAGCGGCGAACAGGGCTGCCCCGCAAATCAAAGCCGGCTTTCGTCCTGGCGAAAAGATCCGCATGATTTCAATAGTAGAGCGCGCGCCACAGAATCCGTATTGTCAATTTTGAGGCTGCACGGAAGCGGTTGCCGCCGCGGGCGCCGGAGTCGCCACCGGCGGCGCGGTGAGCGCCTTCTTGATCGAATCTTCGATCTCGGCCTTGCCCCTCAACCCGATGATCTTGTCGACGATCCTGCCGTCGCGGCTGATGAAAAAGCTTTCCGGCAGCGCGGGCACGCCGCCATATTCGTCTCCGACCGCCTCTTTGCCGAGCAGGACGGGATAGTTCACGCCCATCTCTTTGGCGAATTTTTCGATCTCGTCCTTGCCCGAATCGTCCATGGCGACGCCGACGATTTGCAGCCCCTGCGATCCGTATTGATTTTGCAGTTCAACGAACCATGGCATTTCAATTTTGCATGGACCGCACCAGGTCGCCCAGAAGTTCAGCAGAACGGCCTTGCCGCGGAGGTCTGACAGACGGATGCTCTTCCCGTCGAGAGCTTCTAAGCTGAAATCCGGTGCCGCCGTGGGCCGGACTTTAAACCCGGCGACACCCAGCTGCGATCGGACGGCGGGCGAACGGCGAGCTTCGTGAAAACCGAAATAAAGCATGCCGGAAATGACCACGGCCAGAACGACCAGAACGAGCGGATTCCGATTTCTCGGCTGGCCCGGTTGCGGATCGGGTTGCGGGGCCGGTTGAACTGGGCCGCCTACGTCGTCAACAGACATGGATCATCCTCCACAGTTATGGAGCACACTACAACGCAAAACGATTCAGAAACGACAACCAGCTCGAAATGAGCGTGAAGCGCCCGATGACGAGCAGAATGCCCAACGCGATCAGCAGGCCGCCGGAAGCCACTTCGAGCGCATGCATGTGCGAGCGGAAGCGGCTATAAAACTTGAGGAAGCGTTCCATCAGCAGTGACGTCAGCAGGAACGGCACCGCCAGTCCCAGAGAATACACGCCCAGCAGCAGGATGCCTTTCACCACTGTATCCTGCTCGCTGGCCAGGGCGAGGATGGCGCTGAGAATCGGGCCCAGGCACGGAGTCCAGCCGAAGGCGAAGGCGAATCCGATCACGAACGCGCCCACCGGAGTGCTGCTGCCCTTGACGCTGTGCAGGCGCGCGTCGGTGTAGAGGGCCTTGATCTTGAAAATTCCGGTCAGGTGCAGTCCAAAAATAATGATGACCACGCCTGCGATGATTGAGAGCGTGTGCTTGTAGCGCGCCGCGACCTGCCCGATTTCCGTCGAAATCGCCCCCAGCGTCACGAACACCACGCTGAAGCCGAGGATGAATCCGATGGAGTTCACCATGACGCGGCGCATCAGCTGCGACTGCGGAGATTTCAGCTCTTCGACTCCAGCGCCGGAAATCAGAGAAACGTATCCCGGCACCAGCGGAAGGACGCACGGCGAGAGAAATGAAATGAGGCCGGCGAAAAACGCGGCAATCGGAAGTGGAAGGCTCGACATCGGCTCTTATTGTACCTGCTGGGCTCGAAAGCTGGTCTGACGCAGATTCGCCCCGACTTCAGATAAGACGCACGAATGAGGGTTTAGTTGCAGCCGTTATCGCTCCTGCGCTTCAGGCAGGGGGATCAATCGAAGATCGGAGGGAAAAACCATCAACCACGAAGGACACGAAGTTACACGAAGGAAAACCCTCGGCCAGTGACGCCCTTCGTGATTCTTTGTGTCATTGGTGGTTTTGAGTTTCGGTGCATGAGGTGTGCCTTAAATTGAGCCCGGGCCGAGAATCAGGGCAACTTAACGGGCTGCGGCACCGCGGGGGTTGTCCCAGCCGAGGGCGTCTGCCCCGGCGACTCCAGCAGCTTGCGAAAAACACTGGTCGGCACGGTCGCATAGAGCACGGCCCGGCTGTCCTCTTGCCGGACTTGCAGGCTGTTGAAGAGGGCATTCACGTCGGCATCGCTGCCCGGCGAACCGACCGAAATTTCCGCGCTGTGAAACATGTTAAGAAACGCGCTCATTTTGCCGGTGATGTCGCGAGCGGCCTGCTCGCTGCCCGCCCAGGCTTCGGCCCGCAGATGCAGGGCTCCGGCGCGCAGCGGAAGATGCAGGGGATTGTAGCTGGCGGAAGCCACCAGGTCGGCGGGTTTGGAAAATACGGTCGACCATCCGCGGAATTCCGGCGCCGAGGGATCGATGCGCGCCACAGCCCAGATCGGACTGGCCAATTGCACGCGCTTGTAATAGCGGCGGAGCAGCGCCGGCCCGCCAAACGGCGAAGCCAGCCGCCGCGAGCGGTCGACTATGCCGTGGATCACCGCAGCATCGTCGTGATTGGACGCCGCCACCGCATCGACGCTGAGAATGGCGACGCGGAACATGCGCCCCTGCAGGGGAATCGTGAACACGTCGACCGAGTTGTAGTTTTCGATCGATTGCGCGGTATGTTTCAGGTAGGCCGCGAGCCGCTGGCCGTTAAACTTGCCGATGAAAACCTCGGAAAAACGGGGCTCGGGCGCTGCTCCGCCGGTTCCGCCTCCAGGCCAGGATGCCGGATAGTGGACGGCAAAAGCGACCGATTCGAGATCGCGCTCGAAGTCGAAGCCCGTCTCCTGAATGAATCGCTCGTATTCTGGATCATGCGAAACCGGTGGCAGAGGCTTGGTGGCCAGCTTGCGCACCCAGCCGAAGTCAGCGTAGAAAAACGCGTCGGCGCTGGGCAGAAGGCGAGCCGGCTCGGGCGGGGCATGCTTTCGAAGCTGGACCGTCAGAGTAATTGCGGCAGCCACGCTGACGACCGCCAGCGCGATGGGAAGGATGGGTCGAATTCGCATGAAATGCGGCTAGGGATGGATGATAACACTAGCGTCAGCCGGATGCTGTGGTTGCGCTGCGTCGGCGGTTGCGCCGAAACTTCCCATTGTGATAACTTAACTAATTGTCCCGGACATCTGGAAGGGATCAGAGGGATTCGTTTGCGCGAAGGCGCGCGGTCCCCGGAATTGCTGGCGTAGCTCAGTCGGTAGAGCATCTGATTTGTAATCAGAGGGTCGGGGGTTCGATTCCCTTCGCCAGCTCCAGAAAACGACAGCATCGAAACGGTTTCGGCAGGCGGCGGACACGGTAGCGGCGCAACAGGTTTTTCCAACGCACTCCATTCGGAACTTTCCGGCGTGCAGTGATCACGCAGTGATCTTCGCGGCGTAGTTGTGCGCGAGCCTTGGTTTCCCTGTGTTGCGATTGTCATTTTTGCGAAGCTGGTTGGCGGATTAAGTGTGGCTTGGTCTGCGGGTTTTCCGTGAACGTTTTCCGGGCGGCCTGCGTCATGATCTGCTGGACCGAGCCGAACGGCCGCATCGCCCGGGAGAGTTTGCACAGGTGGGTGAGTGGTTAAAGCCAACAGACTGTAAATCTGTCCCTCCTAGCGAGGTACGAAGGTTCGAATCCTTCCCTGTGCACCAGGATTTTGCAGGCCGCATATAAGCAGCCAGAAGTAAGCAGAAGGAATTGAGTAACAGTGTTGAGTAAGCAGGATCGGTTGGGCGTGACTCTGTAAGCGTACCCTTTGTGAACCGCTTGTCCATTGCGCTGCTCTGCTACGTCGCACTCGGAGCGCTGACGTGGTTCACCATTACCGACCCAAAGATCCGGGCGGGGACGCTGGCGATCCTGGCGCTATTCGCGGTGAAGTCGGTGCTGCGCCGCAAAGATGTGCTGCATAAAGATGTGCTGCACGTCGACGAGGGAAGCGAAGCCGACTAGGATTTGGCTGAGAGCTGGCAGCTGGGAGCTGACAGCGGAGTTCCAGGGCCGATGTAGCTCAGTTGGTAGAGCACTCCCTTGGTAAGGGAGAGGTCACCAGTTCAATCCTGGTCATCGGCTCCAGAGATTGGTGCGAGGGTTCCGATGGATGGTTCCTGGCACGTGATCAAGTGGATTTGGGTCTTGATCTGCTTTGTCTGGCTAGTGGTGCAGGTTGTGGCCTTCAGACGGCTGAGAGGCTATCTTAGGAGGCGGAGCTGGAATGTCTTTTGGGTCGTGTTCATCCTCATGATGGTCTCGGATTGGATCCTGGATGTGTTCGAGAGTCCCGAGGCAACGCGGATTGGGATGGTGACGGTCGGAGTTGCCGCGGTAGTTGCGATCGCCGTAGTTGCCCGTTTGTTGAGCAAAGCCCCGAACGTGGCGGACGGTCGTAACGGAGACGTAGAGGAAAGAGTTCAGTCCTTGAAGTTGAGCTGACGGCTGATAGCTGAAAGCTGGGTTTAAGCGGGAGTAACTCAGTGGTAGAGTCACAGCCTTCCAAGCTGTTGGTCGCGGGTTCGATTCCCGTCTCCCGCTCCAGAATTTGGAAGCGCGCCGTACGCGCGAGTTAGTAATCTCGCAAAAAGCGCGAGATTGATCGCGCGGCGCGCCCAGGTCCTTCGCGAGACAAAAGGCGTCTCGCTCAGGATAACGAAAGCATGGCGTTCGAAAAAGCTGAGATCAAGGTTCGGAAGACGGAAGAGTTTGCGAAGCTGCAAGCCCCGGTGGAGCAGGCGTTCCTTCCCGAGAAGGCTGAGCGCTTCCTGAAGCAACTGGACCGAAAAGGAATTCGCGTCCGGGATTTTGATGCAGTGCTGGCACAGCGGGTGCTCGAAGGTTTTGCCGAGCCGGGACTGAACGCGAAGCAGTTGTATGAGTCGCTGCCGGTTTCCGACCAGGCGCTGATGCGCGAGTTGTATCTGTCGAAGCTTGAAACCGTGGAGCAGGCACTGCGGCACAAGTTTAAGAAGCTGTATCAGTATTACTGATCGCGCTTAGCGGGCGTGAGCGAAGCGGGAGCCCGCTGCGATCATCCTGAGCGTTCTTTGCGAAGGATCTAGTTTTTGTAGAGACGTAGCTGGCTACGTCTCTAGCCGGCAGAGGCAGGCCGGGTGGTGGTAAGACGAGACGTTGCAAGCAACGTCTCTACGGAGAAATAAGGCAATGGCGAAAGAGAAATTTGACCGCACTAAGCCGCACTGCAATGTGGGGACGATTGGACACATCGATCATGGCAAGACCACGCTGACGGCGGCGATCACGAAAGTTTTGTCGAAGCATAATCCGAAGAACACGTTCCGGTCTTTCGACAGCATTGACAACGCGCCGGAAGAAAAGGCGCGCGGGATCACGATCGCGACCGCGCACGTGGAGTATGAGACGGCGAACCGGCACTACGCGCACGTCGATTGCCCGGGCCACGCGGATTACATCAAGAACATGATTACGGGCGCGGCGCAGATGGATGGCGGCATTCTGGTCGTCGCTGCGACCGACGGTCCGATGCCGCAGACCCGCGAGCACGTGCTTTTGGCGCGGCAGGTGGGCGTGCCGTATCTGGTGGTGGCGCTGAATAAAGTTGACGCGGTGGACGATCCGGAGCTGCTCGAACTGGTGGAACTGGAAGTGCGCGAGCTGCTGAAGAGCTACAAGTTTCCCGGCGACGACGTCCCAGTGGTTCGGGTGTCGGCGCTGAATGCGCTGAACGGCGATGCCAAGGCAGAGGCGCAGATCGACGAGTTGATGGCGGCGGTGGATAAATACATTCCGCAGCCGGCGCGCGAACTTGACAAGCCGTTCTTAATGCCGATTGAAGATATTTTTTCGATTCAAGGACGCGGCACGGTGGTGACTGGACGCATCGAGCGCGGCAAGGTGAAGGTCGGCGAAGAAGTGGAGATTGTCGGCTTCCGCGAGACGCGCAAGACGGTTGTGACCGGCGTGGAAATGTTCAAGAAGCAGCTGGACGAAGGCATGGCGGGCGACAACGCCGGACTTCTGCTGCGCGGCATTGCGAAAGAAGACGTCGAGCGCGGCATGGTGCTGGCGAAGACGGGATCGATCACGCCGCATACCAAGTTCAAGGCCGAGGTCTACATCCTGACGAAAGAAGAAGGCGGACGACACACGCCGTTCTTCAAGGGATACCGTCCGCAGTTTTATCTGCGCACGACGGATGTGACCGGAGTGGCGGAATTGCCGAGCGGCACTGAAATGGTGATGCCGGGAGACAACGTCAGCCTGGTAATTGAATTGATCACGCCGGTGGCCATGGAAAAGGGCTTGCGCTTCGCGATTCGCGAAGGCGGGCACACGGTGGGCGCAGGCACGATTGCCGAGATTGTGCAGTAGGGCAGCCTATCAGCCTTCAGCTTTCAGTAAGAGCGGGTTGGTGGTGGATGAGAGCGAAGTGCATAGATCCTTCGCGAGACAAAAAGCGTCTCGCTCAGGATGACAAAGCTAACGGCCAAGAGCCAAAGGCCAAAAGCGATTTGGAGTGAGCAATGCCCCGAGAAATAGTGACATTACAGTGCGGTGACTGCAAAGAGCGGAATTATTCGACGACCAAGAACCGCAAAACGACGACCGAGCGGCTGGAATTGAAGAAATTCTGCCGCCGTTGCCGCAAGCACACGCCGCATAAGGAAGTGAAATAATTGAGTAATTGGGAAATTTGGTAATTGGGAAATTGAAAACCCCGAAGAGGCTGGTTTTCAAATTACACAATTACTCAATCACATAATTACTCAATGACACAGGGGCGTAAGCTCAACGGTTAAACTGTCGGTCTCCAAAACCGAACTTGGGGGTTCGAATCCCTCCGCCCCTGCCAGACTTTTGAGGGTCACGGAAAGTTCAGGAGTGGAATCGCAGTTGAGACGAGGAAAATGGCGAATCTAGCGGCGGCGAGCGGCAACTTCAGCGAGCAGATCAAGTCCTGGCCTGAGCGCATCCGGTCGTTTTACAACGATGTGCGCGGGGAGATGCGCAAGGTGACCGCGCCCTCGTGGAAGGAAGTGCAGGGAACGACCATCGTGGTGGTCATCACCGTATTTCTTTTTGGGGCATACTTCGCCGTGATCGACTATTTCATTCAGCACGGCGTGACCTACATATTCAACTATTTCAAAATGCACTGACGTTCAAGACGCACTGATCGATAGAATCGCCGGCGAAAGCGTGGCGCGAGCTGCCAGGGAAAAAGCGGTCAGTTAGAAAAGAAGCATCCATATGCTGGACGAAGAAAAAAACGAAGCAGCCCCAGGCGGTGGGAGCGAACCATCGTCTCCCGCTGCGGAGGGATCCACCGCAACCGCCGAGGCGCCGAAGAATCCGAACATGAAGTGGTACATCATCCACTCCTATTCGGGCTTTGAGCGCAAGGTAAAGGAGTCGCTCGAATCGCGCGTGATCGCCTTCGGTCTGCAGGAGAAGATCGGCAAAGTGCTGATCCCGACCGAGTCGGTCACCGAGGTGCGCGGCGGCAAGAAGTACACCTCCGAGCGCATGTTCTATCCCGGCTACGTGCTGGTCGAAATGGACATGGACGACCATGTCTGGCACGTGGTGAAAGCCACGCCGCGCGTCACCGGATTTGTCGGGACGGGCCAGCAGCCGACGCCGCTGTCGGAAGAGGAAGTACAGCATATCGTTTACAAAGTGGCCGACAGCCGCGAGAAGCCGAAGCTCAAGGTCAAGTTCGAAAAGAACGAATCGGTACGGATCACGGAAGGTCCGTTCGCCAGCTTTACCGGAATCGTCGACGAAGTGAACGAAGACCGCGAGACGCTGAAAGTCATGGTCACGATTTTCGGGCGCTCAACGCCGGTGGAGTTGGAATTCAACCAGGTGGAGAAAGTGGCATAAGCGCCTTGGCCAGAAGCTAAGAGCTAGAAGCTAGGAGCTAAAGAAGTGGCAAAAAAAGTTACAGGTTACGTGAAGCTGCAGATCGCCGCCGGCAAGGCGACTCCGGCGCCCCCGGTGGGCCCGGCCCTCGGCCAGGCGCAGATCAACATCATGGAGTTCTGCAAGCAGTTCAACGCCCGCACCAACCAGAAAGAGATGGAAGGGCTGATCATTCCGGTCGTGGTGTCGGTGTATAGCGACCGCTCGTTCACCTTCATCACCAAGACGCCTCCGGCGTCGATTCTGCTGAAGCGCGCGGCCGGCATCGCCAAAGGGTCGGGCACGCCCAACAAGGACAAAGTCGGCAAGGTCACGGCACGGCAGATCGAGGACATCGCGAAGCAAAAGATGCCCGACCTGAACGCGGCTTCGATCGACACCGCGATCAAGAGCATTCGCGGCACGGCACGGTCGATGGGAATTGAGGTCGTCGGCTAGGCAATTTGTAATCGGGTAATTTTGTAAATTCGTAATTTGAAAATCCATCGCGCAAGCGGTTTTTAGATTACAAATTCCCCGATTGCAAAATTGCAAATTGATTGGTCAAACGCACCACGGCGGATCGAATCACCGATCCGCGGTGGGAGACAAGGAAGAAGCAGATGAAAAAAGAAGGAAAGAATATCGCCAAGGCGCACGCGGCAGTCGAAAAGCGCTCCTACGTTCTGCAGGATGCGGTTCCGCTGCTGCAGAAAGTGAAGTTTGCCAAGTTCGACGAGACGGTTGAGGTTACATTGCGCCTGGGCGTCGACCCCAAGCACGCCGACCAGATGGTGCGCGGGACGGTCGTTCTGCCGCACGGACTGGGCAAGGCAAAGAAAGTTCTTGTGATTGCGACCGGCGAAAAAGTGAAAGAAGCCGAAGCTGCGGGCGCAGACTTCGCTGGCGGCGAAGAGATGGTCGAGAAGATCACGAAAGAAAACTGGACCGACTTCGACGCGCTCATCGCCACGCCCGACGTGATGAAATCCGTCGGACGCCTGGGTAAGATTCTCGGGCCCAAGGGGCTCATGCCGAACCCGAAGACGGGGACAGTGACGTTCGACGTAGCCAAGGCGGTGCAGGAAGTGAAAGCCGGCAAAGTCGAGTTCCGCACTGACAAGACGGCACTCGTGCACTGCCCAGTGGGCAAGATTTCGTTCACGCCCGACAAGTTGATCGAGAACGCGACCGTGCTGATCACCAGCGTGATCAAGGCCAAGCCATCGGTCGCCAAGGGCAAGTACATCAAGGGCTGCTTCCTGAGTTCCACGATGGGTCCCGGGATTTCGCTGGACGTGACTCCGATCGAGACCGCAGCGAAGGCATAGGGCGGCGCTAAAGCGCCTGGACGGACGAATGCGTCCGTCCCTGCACGACCAGACAAGATTGCGAGGATTTGGGATATGGCGGTTACCAAGGCGAAGAAAATCGAGCAGGTCGAGAAGCTGAGCAAAGACCTGAAGAATGTATCAAACGTGGTGGTGGCGACCTACACCAAAATGACCGTGCCCCAGGACTACGAGCTGCGCAAGGCTCTGCGCGGCGCGGGCGCGAAATATCAGGTGGTCAAGAATACGCTGGCCGAAAAGGCTGCCAAGGGCACCAAGGTGGAAGGCGCACTGAAAGACCTGGCTGGAGTGACCTCGATCGCCTATACGACGGGCGATCCGGTGGCGATGGCCAAGGCGCTGACGAAATACGCCAAAGACACTCCCGAGTTTACTTTCAAGATCGGCGTAGTCGAAGGCCGCGTGATCAACCTCAAGGAGATCGAAGCGCTGGCCACGATGCCGTCGAAGGAAGAGCTCATGTCGAAGCTGCTGTTCCTGATCAACGCCCCGGCGCAACGGCTGGTGACGGCCATGAGCGCGGTAGGGCGCAATCTGGCGGTCGTGGTCGACCAGGGCGTGCAGGGCAAGAAGTTCAAGGAAGCGTAAGAAGCTATTGAGTAATTGAGTAATTTTGTAATTGAGAAATTGAAGTACCGAAGCGATCTCAAATTTCCCGATTACTCAATTTCCAAATTACTAAATCCAAGGTTTGGTTGTCGGCGAGTCAGGGGTTGCGCGGTTCGTTCCCGGCGTTGTCTGGCGCTCGAAGATCGGACCTGCCGCACTGGAAACCGTGGCTTGCGGGCGGCGAAAAAGCGGGACGTAACAAGTTACGTCTTTACGATCAAGACTATAAAAATACTGGAGAGCTAACATGGCGGATCTGCAACAAATCGAAGACTCAATCGTAGGGCTGTCGCTGCTGGAAGCGGCGGAGCTGGTCAAGAAGCTGGAATCGCGGCTGGGCGTGTCGGCGGCGGCGGCAGCCCCGGTGATGGTGGCCGGCGGCGGCGCGGCGGCGGGTGGAGCGGCGGCTCCGGCAGAAGAAAAGACCGAGTTCACGGTGGTCCTGAAAGAAGTCGGGGCCAATAAGATCAATGTGATCAAGGCCGTCCGCGAAGTCACCAGCCTGGGCCTGAAAGAAGCCAAGGAACTGGTCGATGGAGCGCCCAAGAGCGTGAAAGAGGGCGTTTCTAAAGACGAAGCCGAGACCATCAAGAAGAAGTTCACCGACGCCGGCGCGGTGGTCGAAGTCAAATAACAGGTGTCCGCGTAGAGACGTAGCTTGCTACGTCTTGCGGGCAGCTCCGGAAAGGCGGGGGGCGAGCGGGGCGCGGCCAAAGAGACGTAACAAGTTACGTCTCCACGAAGGCAGGCTCGGAATGCACCGCGCGTCGTGCAAAATCGATTCTGTGGCACGTTCTTACTTGTGAAGCGTTGGCCGCGGTGTTAGCATCTATATAACACCGCTTCCTTTGGCTTCACTCTGACGCGGGCGAAGCTCGCGGGGGAAGTTTGGCACTGTTCCGCGGGCAGGCGGAACGGAAACGGCCGAAGAACTGGCGCGAAAGAGTTCAAATCAAGAAGGACGAAACGCCTTGAGCGGCGTCTGCGGGAACCACTGTCCCCGCGGGCGCCCTGTCGTCTGTTCGCTAAGAGACATAAGTTCCAGGTTGTCCCGGTTCTGCATACGGTAAACCCGCGGCGCGGTTTTCACCAGGAAACGACGCGCCCCACATTCCGCGGTTAACGCGCGGCCTTCGGCTACGCCTGAGATTGGGAGTTTCTAGACGATGAAGAATAATGCCTTCCGTACACGCTTTGATTTTTCCAAAATTCCAGCCACCATTCAGATCCCGAATCTGATCGAGGTGCAGAAGCGTTCCTACGACCGCTTCCTGCAGATGGACAAACTGCCCAGCGAGCGCGAAGACGGCGGCTTGCAGGCGGTATTTCAGTCCGTGTTCCCGATCACCGACTTCCGCAACGTATCACAACTTGAGTTTGTGGATTACGCCATTGGTAACTGGGAGTGCAAGTGCGGCCACCTGAAAGGCCTACACCATCTGCGTACCACTTGTAAGAATTGCGGCAACACGGTCATTACCGACCCGTTCCATCCCGGCGAGGTGCTGTGCTCGAAATGCGGCACCTACAACGCCAACACGCCTGACTTCTGCAACAAGTGCGGCGACCCGGTGGGTTTGCAACTGAAATACGACGTGGCCGAGTGCGAAGAGCGCGGCATGACGTACTCCGCGCCGCTGAAGGTCACGATGCGTCTGACGATCTTCGACAAGGACGCCGAGACTGGCAACCGCTCGATCCGCGACATTAAAGAGCAGGAAGTGTTCTTCGGCGACGTACCGCTGATGACGGAGAACGGGACTTTCATCATCAACGGCACCGAGCGCGTGATCGTCAGCCAGTTGCACCGTTCGCCCGGCGTGTTCTTCGAGACCGCCAACAACCGTACTTACTTCTTGGGAAAGATCATTCCCTACCGCGGTTCGTGGGTCGAGTTCGAATACGACCAGAAGAACGTGCTCTATGTCCGCATCGACCGTAAACGCAAGTTTCTGGGCACGATCTTTCTGCGCGCGCTCGGCCTGCGTTCGGGCGAAGACATTCTGCGCTCGTTCTATACCACGGATCGCATCGCGATCCGCGACAAGAAGCTTTACTGGACGCTCGACCCCTCCAGCGAGAAGCCGACCAACCTGCTGGGGATGAAACTCGCACACAGCATCAAGTCGAAGTCGGGCGAGGAAATCGCGCACTCCGGCCGCAAGATCAACGCCGCCACGCTGAAGGAGATTCAGAAGGCCAAGATCAGCGAGATTGAAGTCGACATCACCGACCTGGAAGGCGCATGGGTTGCCGGCGACGTGGTCGACACCACGACCGGCGAAGTCCTGCTCGAAGCCAACTCCGAGCTGGCTGCTGACAAGCTCTCGAAGATTCTGGATTCGGGCGTGGTGGAAATGTCGCTGTTCTTCCCCGAGCGCGACGATGTGGGCACGGTCATCAGCCAGACTCTGAAGCGCGATGCGATCAAGACTCCGCAGGAGGCGCTGATCGAGATCTACCGCAAGCTGCGCCCCGGCGATCCGCCGACGCTCGACACGGCGACGGCGCTGTTTCATGGCATGTTCTTCGATCCGCGCAAGTACGACTTCTCGAAAGTCGGGCGGCTGAAGTTCAACATCAAGCTGCACGAGAACCAGGAAGCGACCTCGCTCGACAAGCGCACGCTCGATCCGGAGGATTTCTACGCGACCATCGCGTACCTGCTCAAGCTGCGCAAGAGCATCGGCTCGGTCGACGACATCGATCACCTGGGCAACCGCCGGGTGCGCGCGGTCGGCGAATTGATGGAGAACCAGTTCCGCATCGGCCTGGTCCGCATGGAACGCGCCATCAAAGAAAAAATGTCCGTCTACCAGGAAATGTCGACGGCCATGCCGCACGACCTGGTCAACGCGAAACCGGTGATGGCGGCGATCCGCGAATTCTTCGGATCGTCGCAGCTCTCGCAGTTCATGGACCAGACCAACCCGCTCTCCGAGATCACGCACAAGCGGCGGCTTTCGGCCCTTGGGCCGGGTGGTCTTTCCCGTGAGCGCGCCGGATTCGAAGTGCGCGACGTTCATCCCACGCACTACGGACGCATCTGCCCGATTGAAACGCCGGAAGGTCCGAACATCGGACTGATTTCGTCGTTGAGCTGCTACGCGCGCATTAACGACTACGGCTTCATCGAGTCGCCATACCGCAAAGTGAAGAACGGCCGCATCGTCGACTTCGTCAGCATCACCAATGTCGGCGACAGTGACTTCAAAGTCGGCGACCACATCGAGAAGCACGAAGCGGAAAAGCTCAACGCCGAGCTGAAAGAAAAGCGCAAGAAGCCGATGCAGATCGAGCCATTCTCGTTCTATCTTTCGGCCTGGGAAGAGGACCGCCACACGATCGCGCAGGCCAACGTCGAGCTTGATGACAAGGGCCGCATCGTGGCCGAACTGGTCAACGCCCGCAAGACCGGCAACTTTGTTTTTGTGAGCCGCGAAGAAGTCGACTACGTCGACGTAAGCCCCAAGCAGTTGGTGTCGGTCGCCGCATCGCTCGTGCCGTTCCTTGAACACGACGACGCGAACCGCGCGCTGATGGGCGCGAACATGCAGCGGCAATCGGTTCCGCTGCTGCGAGCGCAAGCCCCAATCGTTGGCACCGGAATGGAAGGCGTCACCGCGCGCGATTCCGGCGCGGTCGTCCTCGCTCGCCGCAACGGCATCATCGACTCGGTCGACTCCGAACGCATTATCGTGCGCGTCGAAGGCGAGCATCATCCGACGCAACTGTCGCGCGAGGTGGGTAGCGACATTTACCAGCTCACCAAGTTCAAGCGCTCGAACCAGAACACCTGCATCAACCAGAAGCCGGTGGTCACCAAGGGACAGCGCGTACTGAAAGGGCAGGTCATTGCCGACGGTCCCTGCACCGATCATGGAGAACTGGCGCTGGGACGCAACGTCCTGGTCGCCTTCATGCCGTGGCGCGGCTACAACTTCGAAGACGCGATCCTGGTCTCCGAAAAGATGGTCAAAGAGGATTACTACACCTCGCTGCACATCGAGGAGTACGAGATCGAAGCGCGCGACACCAAGCTGGGGCCGGAAGAAGTTACGCGCGATATTCCGAACGTCAGCGAGTCGATGCTGCGCAATCTGGACGAAGCGGGCGTGATCCGCATCGGCGCCTCGATCAAGCAGGGCGACATTCTCGTCGGCAAGGTCACGCCGAAGGGCGAGACTCAGCTCACGCCGGAAGAAAAACTGCTGCGCGCGATCTTCGGCGAAAAGGCCGGTGACGTGCGCGACGCTTCGCTCTACTGCCCGCCGGGCATCGAGGGCGTCATCGTCGACGTGAAGATTTTCTCGCGCAAGGGCCAGGAAAAGGACGAGCGCGCGAAGTCGATCGAAGCCACGCAGGTCGCGAAACTGGAAAAGAATCTTTCGGACGAAATCCGGATTCTGACCGACGAGAGGCTGAAGCGTCTGGAGAACATCCTCGGCGGCAAGGAGGTGCAGGCCGACCTGCACGACGAACGCACCAACAAGCGCCTGCTGACGAAGGGCAACATCCTGACGCGCGACGAGATCGAGCGCATCTCGACCCGCAACCTGAAGCGCATTAAGTACGCCGATAAAGATCCGCGGGTAAACGAGCAGATCGACGAGATCGAGGAAATGACCTCGCGCCAGATCGATGTGCTCAAGAAGATCGTCAACGAGAAGAAAGACAAGCTCACCAAGGGCGACGAACTGCCGCCGGGCGTGATCAAGCTGGTCAAGGTCTACATCGCCATGAAGCGCAAGCTGAGTGTCGGGGACAAGATGGCCGGCCGTCACGGCAACAAGGGCGTGATCGCGCGCATTCTGCCGGAAGAGGATATGCCGTACCTCGAAGATGGTCAGCCGGTCGAAATCGTCCTGAACCCGCTCGGCGTGCCGTCCCGTATGAACGTGGGCCAGATTCTTGAGACTCACCTGGGATGGGCGGGATTCGTTCTGGGCGAGAAGATCACCGAGTTGCTCAAAGAAAACACGCGGACTGAAGCCATCCGGCGCGAGTTGAAGGCGCTGTTCAAGGACTCGCAGCTTGCCGACATCATTTCCGAAATGTCGGACGAGGAACTGGAATCCGTGGCTCCCACGCTCAGCAAGGGCGTCTTCATGGGTTCGCCTGTGTTCGACGGCTCGCGCGAAGGCGAGATCAAGGCTCTGCTCGAACACGCGGGCCTGCCGACTTCGGGTAAAACGACTCTGTTCGACGGCATGACCGGCGACAAGTTCGAACAGCCGGTCACGGTGGGCTACATCTACATGCTGAAGCTGTCGCACCTGGTGGACGACAAGATTCACGCGCGTTCCATCGGGCCCTATTCTCTGATCACGCAGCAGCCGCTGGGTGGAAAAGCCCAGTTCGGCGGACAACGTTTCGGAGAAATGGAAGTCTGGGCGCTGGAAGCCTACGGTGCGGCGTTCATTCTGCAGGAGCTTTTGACGGCGAAATCCGACGACGTATACGGCCGCACCAAGATTTACGAGGCCATCGTCAAGGGCGAAGCCGCCATGGAGCCCGGCGTGCCGGAATCGTTTAACGTGCTGATCCGCGAGCTGCAGTCTCTGTGCCTCGATGTGGAACTGATCAAGGCGGCGGAGAAAAAGCCCACGGTCAGCGTGGCAGCAGATTGAAAGCAGTACCCGGTACCGGGCACCCAGTACCGAGAACAACCGGCGGGTACTCAGGACCGGGGACTGAGGCGAGTTTTTGAAAAAGAAAACGTTTCGCGGGTGAGCTCTCGAATCTCGCGGGACAGGAACCGCAGCGAAACCCGGTACTCGGTACTGGGTACTGCTGTAAGAGAAGCGGAGGAACACCTTGTTTCGTTCGAGCCCCTTTGAAATGGCAAATGTGATCGCGGATTTCGACGCCATCCGCATCAGCCTGGCGTCTCCGGAAAAAATTCGCAGCTGGTCGCATGGCGAAGTCACCAAGCCTGAGACCATCAACTACCGCACCTTCAAGCCGGAGCGCGACGGCTTGTTCTGCGCCCGCATTTTCGGTCCGGTCACCGACTGGGAGTGCTTGTGCGGCAAGTACAAGCGCATGAAGCACCGCGGCGTGATCTGCGATAAGTGCGGCGTGGAAGTTACGCTCTCGAAAGTGCGCCGCGAGCGCCTCGGCCACATCGAGCTGGCTTCGCCCTGCTCGCATGTGTGGTTCTTCAAGGGATTACCCAGCCGCATCGGGCACCTGCTCGACATTTCGCTGCGCGACCTCGAATCCGTTCTGTACTTCGAGGCCTACGTGGTGGTCGAGCCGGGCGACGCTCCGGTCAAAGAGCGCGAAGTCATCAAAGACGAAGCCAAGTTCCGCGAACTCGACCAGCAATATCGTCCCGCGGGATTCAAGGCCATGATGGGCGCGGAGGCGATCAAAGAACTTCTCAAGCGGGTCGACACTGAGGGGCTTTCCGTCGAACTGCGCGAGAAGATGAAGAACGAGAACTCGCTGCAGAAGCGCCTCAAGTATGCCAAGCGTTTGAAAGTTGTCGAGGCTTTCCGCAAGAGCGGCAACAAGCCGCACTGGATGATCCTCGACGTGATCCCGGTCATTCCCCCGGAACTGCGTCCTCTGGTTCCACTGGATGGCGGCCGCTTCGCCACGTCTGACTTGAACGACCTGTATCGCCGCGTCATCAACCGCAACAACCGGTTGAAGAAGCTGATGGACCTGCACGCTCCCGAAGTCATCGTGCGCAATGAAAAGCGCATGCTGCAGGAAGCGGTCGACGCACTGTTCGACAACGGCCGGCGCGGCCGCGTGCTGCGCGGGGCGAACAACCGTCCGTTGAAGTCTTTGTCTGACACGCTCAAGGGCAAGCAGGGGCGGTTCCGTCAGAACCTGCTCGGCAAGCGCGTCGATTACTCGGGTCGTTCCGTGATCGTGGTCGGCCCCGAACTCAAGCTGCATCAGTGCGGCCTGCCGAAGAAAATGGCGCTCGAACTGTTCAAGCCGTTCATCTATCACCGGCTGGAGCAGACTGGCAACGTCACGACGATCAAACAGGCGAAGGAAATGGTCGAGCAGCAGGAGCCCATCGTTTGGGACATCCTGGAAGAGGTCATCAAAGACCATCCTGTGCTGCTGAACCGCGCTCCCACGCTTCACCGCCTCGGCATTCAGGCGTTTGAGCCGGTGCTGGTGGAAGGCAAGGCCATCAAGATTCACCCGCTGGTGTGCACGGCGTTCAACGCCGACTTCGACGGCGACCAGATGGCGGTTCACATCCCGCTGTCGCCGGAAGCGCAGGTTGAAGCCAGCGTGCTGATGCTGTCTTCGCACAACATTCTTTCGCCGGCGTCAGGCCAGCCCATCACGGTGCCCACGCAGGACATGGTGCTGGGACTCTACTACCTGACCAAGGCGAAGCCGGGCGCGAAGGGCGAGGGCCGCGCGTTCGCCAACATTGAAGAAGTGCTCATGGCGCTCGATGCGGGCGCGGTCGAGACGCTTACTCCGATCCGTCTGCGCTACTCGGGGGAGTTGCTGGACCTGTCCACCGCCTATGACGACCAGGACATCATTCACACCGAACCAGTGCAGGTCGAGCGGGCGTTCATCAATACGACGGTCGGCCGCGCGATTCTCAACGATCACCTGCCAGAGGGCATGCCTTACATCAATGGGCTTCTTAAGAAAAAAGGTATCGGCGCGCTGGTGAACTACTGCTATCTGCGCTTCGCGCTCGAGACCACGGTCAAGATGCTCGATGAAGTCAAGACGCTGGGCTTCCAGTTCGCGACCCGCGCTGGATTGTCCATCGGCATCGACGACATGGTCATCCCCGACAGCAAGAAGACGCTGGTCAAAGACGCCGAGAAACAAGTCGTCGCCGTGCAGCAGCAGTATCTCGACGGCGCGATCACCAACGGCGAGCGCTACAACAAGGTCATCGAAATCTGGTCGGCGATTACGGAAAAAGTTGCCGACGAGATGTTCGGGCAGATGCAGCGCCGCGACAAAGAGGGCGAGCTCAATCCGATTTACGTCATGGCCGACTCCGGCGCTCGCGGATCGAAACAGCAGATTCGCCAGCTCTCGGGCATGCGCGGCTTAATGGCGAAGCCGTCGGGCGAAATCATCGAGTCGCCGATCACGGCCAACTTCCGTGAAGGTTTGACGGTGCTCGAATACTTCGTCTCGACCCACGGCGCCCGCAAGGGATTGGCCGACACGGCGCTCAAGACGGCCGACTCGGGCTATCTGACGCGGCGTCTGGTCGACGTGGCGCAAGACGTGATCATCAGCGAATACGATTGCGGAACCGTCGACGGCATCTACGTGCAGGGCATTGTCGAAGCCGGCGAGATCATCGAACCGCTGCGCGACCGCATCGTGGGCCGCGTATCGCTCGAAAAAATCAAAGACTATGACGGTAACGTCATTGTCGACATTAATAACGAAATCACCGAAGACCTCGCGGGAGCGATTCAGGCGGCGGGCATCGAGCGGGTGAAGATCCGTTCCGTGCTGACCTGTGAATCGAAGCGGGGCGTCTGCGTGATGTGCTACGGCCGCAACCTGGCTTCCGGACGCCTCGTCGAACTGGGCGAAGCGACCGGCGTCATCGCGGCGCAGTCCATCGGCGAGCCGGGAACGCAGCTTACGATGCGCACCTTCCACATCGGCGGCACGGCATCGCGAGTTTCCGAGCAGTCGCGCCTCGAAGCTAAGAACGCGGGCATGGTCCGCTTCATCGGATTGCAGACGGTCAAAGCGAAGTCGGGCGATCTGGTGGTCATGAACCGTCAGGGGTCGATCGCGGTGGTCGACGAAAAGAATCGCGAGCGCGAGCGCTACTCGGTGGTGTACGGCGCCAAGCTCAAGGTCAATGAAGGCGATGCGGTCACGCAAGGCCAGATCATGGTCGAGTGGGATCCTTACACCTTCGCCATCCTGACCGAAATCGGCGGCACCGTGCAGTTCAAAGACTTGCAGGAAGGCGTCACCCTGCATGAAGAAGTCGACGAGGTCACCGGCTTGTCACGTCACGTGGTCGGCGATTCTCCGGACGAGAAGCGCCAGCCGGCGATCGTGATCAAGGGCGGCAAAGCCAGCAAGCGGTATTTGATGCCCTCGCGTTCCCACCTGATGATTCAGGATGGAGACGCGGTTTCTCCGGGCGACGTGCTGGCCAAGATTCCGCGCGAAACCACCAAAACGAAAGACATCACCGGTGGTCTGCCGCGCGTCGTCGAACTGTTCGAAGCCCGCAAGCCCCACGAAACCGCGGTCATCAGCGAAATCGATGGCACGGTCAAGTTCGGCGAGGTTTCGAAAGGACAGCGCAAAATCTACGTGGTCGCCGACAACGGCACCGAGAAGGAATACTCGGTCCCGAAGGGCGTTCACATCAACGTGCAGGAAGGCGAGCGCGTGAAGGCCGGCGAGCCGTTGATGGATGGCCCGCTCAACCCGCACGACATTCTCGCCGTGCTGGGAGAAAAAGAGCTGCAGGCTTACCTGGTCAACGAAATCCAGGAAGTCTACCGGCTGCAGGGCGTCAACATCTCCGACAAGCACATTGAAGTGATTGTCCGGCAGATGATGCGCTGGGTGAAGGTCGAAGACGTGGGCGATACGCGATTCCTGCTCGAGGAACAGCTCGACAAGTTCGCGTTCCGCGAAGAGAACGAGCGCGTGATCAAGGAAGGCGGCAAGCCGGCTACCGGACGCCCGCTGCTCCTCGGCATCACGAAAGCTTCGCTCTCGACCGACTCGTTCATCTCGGCGGCGTCGTTCCAGGAGACCACGCGCGTGCTCACCGAAGCCAGCATCAACGGCAAGGTCGATCACCTGCGCGGCCTGAAAGAGAACGTCATCGTCGGACGGCTGATCCCGGCCGGAACCGGCATGGAGTACTACCGCAACGTGCGCCTCTCGCCGGAAATGGAAGAGGCTGCGGCGAAGGTCCAGGCTGAGGTCTCGGCGGCGTACGAAGAAGCCGAGCGCGCTCTGGAGATGATGCGGCACGAAGGCGAAACCGACGAACTGCCGGCGGAACTGCCCGCAGCAGAGTAAGAGCAAAAGTAGCGCCGCTGTCCGGCGGGCGTTATCGCCCGCCGTGCCGAGAGCGAGATGCCCTTCGACGGGTTCAGGTTCTTGGGACAGCCGGCAAGATGACGGCGCTACGATTTGTTTTAACCATTAATGCATGCCAGCCCCCAGCGATTGCAGACCGAGGAATCCCGCGAACTTCCCTGTTTGCGTCCGGTGCCTCCCGGCCCTACTCTAGGGCATCGCATGTTGCGCTTCTTTCGCCTTTTACGGCTGGCTTTCTGGCGTGCCTTCGTGCACGATGCCTTCGCCATCGCCAAGGCGTCCGCCTACTCCTCAATTCTTACTTTCTTCCCGGTATTGTTGATTGTCGGTTCGGTTCTGGCCGGCTGGCGCAAGGGCAAACCCTATCTGCTGCAAATCTCTTATGCGCTGGGCAGCATACTTCCCGCCGGCGGCACGACTGCGCTTAACTACCTGAAAAGCGCGGCGCAGCATCCCGCGGGCCTGGTGGCCACGACTGCTCTGATTACGCTGTGGACCGCTTCCGGCGTCATGGTTTCGTGGATGGAGGGCTTCCGCAAGTGCTACGAATTGCCCAAGACCTGGGGCCTGGTAAAGGAGCGCCTGATCTCGTTTCTGCTCGTGATTTTCGCGCTGACTCCTATGACTTTTGCCACGCTTCTCGTCGCTGTGGGCAGCAAATTTGAGACCCGCCTGCTCTCCTACATCGACCCCGATTTCAGTGTTTACATTCTGCTGCTGTGGGGCGGCATCCGCTGGCTGATCGCGACCCTGACCAGCATTTCCGTGATCACGTTGATCTACCATTACGGAGTCCCGCGCACCCAACCCTGGCACAGCGTGGTTCCAGGCGCGACGTTGGCCACGGTTTTGTGGTTTGGCGTGACCATCGGGTTCCGCGCCTACCTGCAGCATTTCGGCGACTTCACGACTATCTATGGATCATTGGGAGTCGCGATGGCGCTGCTGGTGTGGATGTACCTGATTTCCCTGGTAGTCCTTGTAGGCGCCGAGTTCAGCGCCTTGCTCTACCCGCGAGCCATGTTGGGAAAGGAATTAACCGCAGTGAATGGTCCCAGGGCGTAGGCGTTGCTTGCGACGCTCTGCCATTCGAAAATGATGCAGCCGGCCGGGGCAAGCTCACGATTTTTCTTAAGGCTCGATTTTTCTTAACGCTACTTTTTTCTTAGCGTAATTTTTCTTGATATTCCTTTTCTCAACGTTCACGATCGAGGATAGATGTTGAAAGCCCGCAAGAAGGAATTCGAGGCTGAGGAGTATCCGGTTACAGCCTCCGTGCAATCGTCGGCGCGGCTTTCCGGCAGGCCCGCACTTCGCCGCGCAAAAATCATCTGCACCATCGGCCCGGCCTGCAACTCCGAAGCGGCGATGCGCGACCTGCTGCGCCTGGGCATGGACATCGCGCGCCTTAACTTTTCTCACGGCACGCACGAAGATCACTCCCACCACATTCACCGTCTGCGCCGCGCTGCCGATCGCGAGGGACGCACGGTCTGCATTCTGCAAGATTTGCAGGGCCCGAAAATCCGCACCGGCCTGCTGGAGCGCCATGAACCGGTTTTGTTGAAGACCGGCTCGGTCGTGAGCATCACCCCTCAGGACGTGCCCGGAACAGCCACGCGGATTTCGACCACATTTCCTGACCTCGCCCGCGAACTCTCGGCCGGGGCACAAATCCTGCTCAGCGACGGACTCATTGAGCTGCGCGTCTCCCGCGTCCGCGGCAGAGACGTGCTGTGCGACGTGCTGAACGGCGGCACGCTGGGCGAACACAAAGGAATCAATCTGCCGGGGGTCGCATTATCCATTCCGGCGCTGACCGAGAAAGACCGCAAAGACCTGGAGTTCGGCCTGGAGAACGGCGTCGACGCGGTCGCGCTTTCGTTCGTTCGCTCCGCCGCCGACGTCAGCATGGTCAAGCGCATCATCGCGTCGCACCACAAAGATATTCCGGTTATCGCCAAGCTGGAAAAGCCGCAGGCTATCGATCATCTCGAGGAAATCCTGCAGGCCTCCGACGGGGTGATGGTCGCGCGTGGCGACCTGGGCGTTGAAATGGCACCGGAAAAAGTTCCAGTGATTCAGAAGCACGTCATTCGCCGCGCTGGAGCGTGGCGCAAGCCGGTGATCACCGCGACCCAGATGCTGGAATCGATGATCGAGAACCCGCGCCCCACGCGGGCCGAAGCCAGCGACGTAGCCAACGCCATTTTCGACGGCTCCGATGCGGTCATGCTGTCGGCCGAAACCGCCAGCGGGCAATATCCGCGAGAATCGGTTTCGATCATGGCGCGCATCGTGGTCGAGGCGGAATGCAACATGGGCGATTTCATGAACCCGCGTCGCCGCCGCGAGCACCGCGGCCTCTCCGTGGCCGAAACCATCTGCGAGTCGATCGCGCACTCCGCCGAAGACCTGCCCATGGGGGCGATCGCGGTTTTCACCGAGACCGGAAACACCGCACGCATGATTTCGAAATACCGCCCCAAGGTTCCGATCTACGCTTTCACGCATATGCTGCCCGTGGTGCAGCGCATGAATCTTTATTGGGGAGTCAATCCTGTGTCTTGCCGCCAGGCCCACTCCGCTGAGCAGATGGTGGCCATGGCCGAACAGGATCTGGTGCGACGCGGGCTGCTCAAGCCCGGCGACGTGCTGGGAGTGGTCGCGGGCACGCGCCAAGCCTCCGGTTCCACGAACCTGATGCGCCTGCATGTGGTGACGGACGAAGAAGCGGATCGCATGTCCACTCCTCGAACTTCTAAAGCCGGCGGTTCCCAGACGCATCATTCGCAAGAGAAGAAGCGGCCTTCCACGCGCCGCCCCAAGGCTATAATCACGCCGTGACCCACACGACCCAGACTCAGCCGATTCAGACGAAGGCAAGCCGGACACAGGAAATTCTGTCGGTTGCCGTGTGGCAGCCGGTCGCAGGCATGGAAACCGCGTCGCTGGCCACCTTGCGCGAACTCGGGTCGATCCTCGCCGCCAAGGGATACGGCCGCGACTTGCTTTACTGCGATTGCGAATCGCGTTACGTCCTGCTGCGCTACTGGAAGTCGGAAGAAACGCGCCGCACCGCGCAGGAAGATCCTGACATGCTGCGCTGCTGGGCCAGGCTGGCCAACGAGATTCAGATCGTGAAGGTCTACGAGACGCTCGTCGAAATCCTTTCGGCGGTCTAATCAGGAAGACCGAACGTGCGAAGAGCTCGTGGAGGGCGGGCGCATTCGCCCGTCAAGTCCAGTCATGCCAAGCGCGGCGGCTAGCCACCGCCATTTAGAATGCAAGCGAGTATCCCGTGACCTCCGCGATCAGTAGCTTCATCGACGACTCCGCTGAGCCCGAGGTTCGCGGACTCCTGCATGTTCCCGAGATTCCCAGTGGCGATTGCCTGATCCTGACCCATGGAGCCGGGTCAAACGCGCAGGCGCCGCTTCTGGTCGCTCTGGCCGACACTTTCGCCGACGCTGGGTTCACCGTGCTGCGCTGCGACCTGCCCTATCGCCAGGTGAGATCATGGGGACCTCCAGGACCCGGGGACGCCGTGCGCGACCGCGCTGGCCTGAGAAACGCCGTCGCTGCAATGAGGAAGTTGGCCAAGGGGCGCGTCTTCCTCGGCGGCCACTCCTACGGTGGACGCCAGTGCAGCATGCTCTGCTCTGAACTTTCGAAATCGAATCTTGCGGAGTCCGAGCTTGCGAAAGAAGATCCGAACCTGCCCGAAGGGTTGATGCTGTTGTCGTACCCGCTGCATCCGCCCCGCAAGCCAGAACAGCAGCGCACCCAGCATCTGCCCGACCTGCGAACACCGACTCTGTTCGTTCAGGGCACGTGCGATCCGTTCGGCTCGATCGCGGAGATGGAATCGGCGCTGAAGATGATCCCCGCGAAAACGAACCTGCTCGTGGTGGAAGGCGCAGGTCACGACCTGGGATTCAAAGGAAAAGCAAAGCGGGAAGAATTGCCGAAGCAGATCCTGTCAGAGTTCAAACAAATGTTTCCGTAGAGACGTTGCTGGCAACGTCTCTTGCCGACAGAGGCACGCCTGCGTGTGCTGAGAGAGACGTAGCAAAGCTACGTCTCAACAATTCGTCAGGCTTTATCCCGTGAATCCGTGGCTGCCCTAGTTCACCCACCCCGACTTCGACCCGCCGTTCCCGCCCTTACGCGTGTCGTCATCCGGAGGAATGTAGTTGCCGTGCTCGTCGAAGTGAACCTGGCGGTCGTGCTTCGACATATAGACTTCAAATTTCTTCGCGGTCCGGCGTCGTTTCCAGCGGTAGTAGGAATTGCGCATGCCGTAGAGCGACTCGACGATTCCGACCGAGGCGCGGCTGTTAAGCACCACTGCATACCAGACGTAGCCGGCGCCCAGCCCCAGCAGCAAAACAAAATAGAAGAGCGCGAAGTGGCTCAGCAGAAGGTAGGCCGTTTCGATGGCCGCAGCGGCGTAGACGATCCACTTTGCCGGAATCTGGATCGGGAGCGGAAAAATCATAATATTTGCTTCCCGATTGAGCAGGTAAAACACCATCAGAATCGCATTTGCGGCCGCGCCGGAACCGAACGCCGGTCCCTGTGCGATAACGTGGGTCAGAGAGAGAAGGAACCCTGCTACGGCCGAGATAAACAGACCCCCAAAGAACAGGCCGTAGAAGTGGAAGTAGCCGATACGTTCTTCCACCGGCTCTCCCAGAAAATAGATCCCCACGAGCGACAGCACAAAATCAATCGGGTCGACATACATAAAGGCGTAAGTAACAAATTGCCACAGCCAACCTTCACGGATGTAGGCGGGATCGAGCATGCCAAGCCGCAAAACGACCTGACCGGTCGGCGAGGCAAACGCCATGAGAAGCAGGATGACCACATAAATCGCGACGCTCGCCAGGGTGATCTGGCGGACAGCACCGCGGAACGGAGGCAGGCCCATCTCGAAAGATCCACTTCTGGCCATAAGTTACCAACCTGTTAGGCAGATTCGGCCTAACCGAGCAAGAGCTTTAGCGTTCCGGAACTGGCACCACCGGCAGGCTGAGATGCCCCGCTTTATCGAACGCCCGCACCGCGAAAATCGACTCGTCCTTAGAGATCTGCAATGTAGTTTGTGTCACATTCCCTACCTTCAGAGAATGCTCCCAATCTGGGGCTGTGGTCGAGCGCCACAGAACTTCATATCCCGCCGCCAAGCCGCCGGGTGAAGGATCCCACTGCAGAGCGGAATCGTTCTCCAGATTCTTGGTCAGCAGATGCACGTTCGCCGGAGGTGCGGGCGCCGCCGCCAGCGCCGCGAGGGTCGCGGCATTCAGCCTTGCGACCCGCGCGACATAATCGAAGTTGACGAACTGTGACACGTCGCCGTATTCGATGCCGTTTTCGGTGCGCACGTTCTGGTGCTGATGATGAAAATCCTCACGATATTCGGTGAAACGGACCGCCGAAAATCCCTGCTGGTTAAACGAATAGTGATCACCGCCGCGCAAATAGCGATCGAGCCGAAACACCAGCATCGGCTTCACGCCCGTGTCATAGGTTCGGCCGACTTCGCCGATGTAGCGCGCCAACTCCCGCGATCCCGAATCATTTTCTCCGCCGAGGTTGCGAATGCGCTTAATCTCCTCGTCAGTCGCCGCCACTGGCACGCCCTCGGAAAACACCCGCACGACGGTTGGAATCTGAGCGGGATTCTTGTCTCCGCCGACGATGTCGTTGTTCAAAACTGCTTCAATGTCCCAGCCTCTATCTTTGGCCATCTGGGCAAAATGGCGGCTTCCGTTGAGGCCCTGCTCCTCGCCGGCCACCGCGAGAAAAACGATCGTCGCCGGAAACTTCATCTTGCTGAGTACGCGCGCACACTCCAGACTGACGGCCGTGCCGCTCGCATCGTCGTTGGCTCCGGGCGCATCGCCTTTGTAGTCGAGAATGTCGCTGTTGCGCGAGTCGTAATGTCCCGTAACCAGCACGATGCGATTCGAATTCGCGGCGTCGGTCCCTTTCATGACGGCGTACACGTCCACAATATCGGTTGGACTCGGGATGCGGGCCATGGGCTGTTCCGTGAACCGGTAGGTCTCTACGTCGAGGCAGCCCCCGCAATCATTGGCGTAGCGCTCGAGTTCCGACACGATCCACAGCCGGGCCGCCGCAATGCCGCGGCCTGCATTGAGCATGCCCAGGTCCTGCGACGACAGCGTCGACCGCGTGCCGAAGCTGACCAGCTTGTTGATGTTGGCCTCAATCCGTTGCGCGGAAACCTGTTTCAGGGCGGCTGCAATTTGCGGGTCCACGGTGCCGGCCTCGATCGATTGCGCAGCCACCATCTGCGGCGCCAGCGCCAGACCCGCCAGGGTCAGCCCCCCCCACACCGCAATCATCGCTCTTGATCTCGACACGGGTAACATGCCTAAAATGTCCCTGGGAGCTCCTGAACTCCCCGTCTCCGGCTCCCGCCTCTTGACCAACCCGCCGGGGAGAATCTAAATAGTATCAGGACGGCTCTAATAGGCGAGGGAGGGTTTATGGTTCTTTGTCCCGAGTGCGAAACCAATCTCGACGTCGATGAAGACGAAGTCGACGAGGGCGAAGTCATCTCATGCCCCGAGTGCGGGACCGACTTTGAAGTAATAACGACCGTTCCGCTGGAATTGAAGGCGATGGAAGCGGGCTACGTGGAAGAAGACGAAGAGGAAGTCGAGGACAGCGAAGACGGTGACTACTCGTAGGTTTCCCCTGCCCCCTGCACGCCTGTCTCCCTCCCGAGTGTTCCTGATCGCGCTTCTCGTCTTCGGGATTCTCCCTCCAGTTCTCGGCCCCCGGCTTTTCGGCGCGGTTCCGCCGTCCAGCGAAAAGGAGAAGCCCTATGCTGTCATCTTCGGGACGGTCTGGGGACCAGATGATCGCCCGGTCTACGGAATCCGGGTAAAAATTCGCCGCGCCACGGATAAACCCAAGAAGGTTCGATGGGAAGTCTACTCCGACCACAACGGCGAATTCGCCCAGCGCGTTCCGGCGGGCGAAGCCGACTACATCCTCTCGGCCGACCTGAAAGGCGTGAAGTTCGCCGACGGCAGCCAAGCTCGCCTGCCTAAAGAAGTCACCGTCCATATCTACGACGACGAGCGCGCAGACACGGGACTGCACCTAACCCGTTAGGGGGTATCTGCGTCGAACCCATGAGACAATTGGACCGAATGAATCAACGGAAATCGAGGCAGCGAAGTTTCTTGGCCGCGCTGACCATGGCATGCGTCGTGCTCGTCGCTCTGGGAGTCGCGCTGCCGCCGCCGCGGGCCGCCGCATCGCCCGACAGGAAAAACAAATCCGTAGGCCGTCTGCTCTACGGCAAAGTGCTCGATCAGCAGGATAATCCTCTGTCTGACGCTGTCGTTTACCTGACGAACAGCCGCACCCGCGCCGTGAAGACGTATATTGTCGGCTCGGATGGCACCTATCGATTTCCGGCGCTCTCCGAAGCCATTGATTACGAGGTCTACGCCCAGTACAAAGGCCATAAGAGCGACACCAAGTCAGTCAGCCAGTTCGACGACCGCTCCCAGGTTTACCTCGACTTAAGAATCGATACCCGTTAGTGCTGCCGACTACCCGGCAGCAGCGATTCCGGAGTGGAATATCACTGCCGCTACCCTCACGTTTTTATGCAACTTTTCGGTCTGTTTTGGGGTTCAATATTATGTGGCGATGGTTTTGGGGAGGCGATTGTGAAGAGACTGGCATGGTTGCGTAAACTGGGCGGCATGGGCCGCTCTTGGAAGGTATTTCTGGCCGGCGTGACGCTCGTGGGCGCGGCCGTAGGCGTTCTGGCCCAGCAAGGCGCCATGAGCCCTTACCAGGGTGAAAGCGATGGCGTCAGCGCGGGCGGCAAGTGGTTGGAGTTCCGGTCGGAAGACAAGATGACGGGCGCAAAGAAAGTCCGCTTCGAGCTGCTGGCCGATAATTACTTCCGCGAAGATCCGAACTACAAGCCCAGAGTTGACCTCTTTTGTGAAGACGGCAAGCTCAAGCTGGCAGACTTCAATCCCGGGGTCAGACTGCCTCCGCCCAATCGTCCCGGCTTCTGGGGCCAGCCCCAGCTGGAAGTCGAAGTCCGCGTCGACGACACGCACAACTATCATGGGTGGAACTGGGTACGCGACCACTTCCTATCGATGGATAAAGGCACCACCCGCGGCATGATCGGCGCCCAGATCTTCAACGTGGCGCTGCCGACTCGGAGCGGACGCCAGATCGCCCAGTTCTCGCCCGCCGGCCTGAATCTGGACGAGGTCCGCAAAGCCTGCGATGTGACGCCGAAGAAGCCGAGCAAGGACTAGGACTGTGCTCGTGTGGGGACGGACGCATTCGTCCGTCCCGTCAGCGCGAAGCGCGGCGGCCTCTTCCCATCAGCCGCCATACTCGGCTGGCGCAACCCTTCTGGCACTTGCCTCGCCATCGCTTCTGCTGGCACCTTGGAGTGGTTACGGTCGAGGAGACGATGGACGGCAGCATCATTTCAGGGTTGGCGCTGTTTCTGTTCGTGGCCGGCGTGCTGATCTACGCCGCGATCCTCTACAACTCCCTGGTGCGCCTGCGCAATGAGAACGACCGCGCCTGGGCCAATATCGACGTGCTGCTCAAGCAACGCCACGACGAAATTCCAAACCTGGTTGAGACTGTCAAGGGATACATGCAGCACGAACAGCAGACCCTGCTGGCCGTGACGCAGGCGCGCGCCGCGTCGATGAACGCGGCCAGCATCAGCCAGAAAGCCCTGGCCGACCTGAAGATGGAGAGCGCGCTGCGCGGGCTGTTTGCCGTGGCTGAGAACTATCCGCAGCTCAAAGCCAACGAGAATTTTCTCAAGCTGCAGAACCGCATCAGCGAACTGGAAGAGCGCATCGCCGACCGTCGCGAATTTTTCAACGACGACGTCAACACCTACAACACCCGCATCGGCCAGATCCCCGACGTGTTCGTGGCCAGCTTTATGGCGCTGAAGCCGCGAGCATTTTTCAAAGTCTCCGACGAAGACCGCAAACTGGTGGAAGTCAGCTTTCAGGGGAAGGGCGCGGCCGGAGCGTAGCAAGGGCTTCTGATTCTTCGGTTTTGACCCGAAACGTACGATCCGGCCCCTGCGAGCTTCAGCCAAGGTGAGCATCAACCAAGTCGATCCGAGGGCGCGAACAGGACTTTCCCTTCGACTTCGATTTTCACTTCCACCAGATAGCGGCGAGCCGCCTCAGTATTGATTTCGATTCCGAGTCCTGGCGCCTCGGGCACGGCGACATATCCTTGACGGTCACGCTCCAAATGGTTTGACGTGAGTTCCCGCGCCAGAAGTTTGGGAGCGAACGGATACTCGCAGATCTGATCCCCTCGCACGCCAGCATAAGGCTGGAGGGACGCGCTCAGGGCCAGGTGCGACGTGAAAGTATGATTCACGAAGGTCACAGATCTGGACGCCGCATAATCGGCCACCCGCTTGGCCGGACCGATGCCGCCGATGCGTCCGCAATCGACTTGAATATATCCGACGCGGCCGTAGTCGATGAGATGCTGCGCCATGTAGAAATTGTGGGCGCCTTCTCCTCCCGCGAGTTTAAGGCTGCTTCGGCTCGCGAGTTCGGCGTAGGCATCGAGCGCGCTGGTGTGGAAAGGTTCTTCCAGCCACACGGCGCCGATCTGCTCCAGCATGGGCAGTCGCGCAGCCGCGGCTTCGACGTTGTCGCCAAAGATTTGCCCAACGTCCACCATGAGAAGCGCATCCTTGCCTAATCCCTCGCGCGCGGCTGCGAAGTGTTCGATGTCGGTCTTAAGATCGTTTCGCCCGATCGGCCCCCAGCCAAACTTCACTGCGCCAAAGTTCTGCTGACGCGCCGCGGCGGCCAGTTCGTAGGTCCGCCCAGGCGTCTCTCCGAAAAGTTGAGACGCGTAGGGCAGCTTGCGAAAGGCATCGCGGTATCCGAGCAGTTGCCAGACGGGCTGCTGACGCGCTTTTCCCAGCAAATCCCACAGTGCGATTTCAACTCCGGACCACGTGTGCGGAGCCTGCAGCAGGTCCATGCTGTCGAGCTCGATTTGCGCAGCGATGCGGTCAATGTCTTGCGGACTTTCCAGGCGCTGGCCCAGGACTGAGGCGCCCACGGGACGGCAGGCACTGTGCGACATGGGGCAAACGAAAGCGGCGATCGATACCAGTGGCGAGGCTTCGCATTCGCCCCAGCCAACAAGGCCTCCGGCGGCGACCCGCACCAGCAGCGCATCCTGGCTGCCGTCGCCTTCGGTCGTAACCTCGGGCATGGAAAGATAAAAGAAATCGACCGCTTCAATTTTCACATGACACTCCAGACATGACACTCCAGCGTGGCCACACGAAGTGCAAGCGAAAACTGCCACGACGCTAATTTATATCTGTTGGCAAGAAGGAGTGCCCTGTAACCCGGTTAAAAAGATCATTAAAGCGATGCTTCGCGGCGTCGTGCCGGCCTTATACTGCTGGCGATGCAAGCTCTTGTCTATACCGCGCCCGGCAAGGTGGAAATGGAACCACGCCCCCGGCCTGAACCCCGGCCAGGGGAAGAGGAAATCGCAATCAAGGTCGCCGGCATCTGCGGCTCTGACATTTCGGGATTCTTAGGACATAGCGCCTTGCGGCGCCCGCCAATGGTTCTGGGCCACGAATTGGTAGGCCGGCGGAGCGATGGACGGCGCGTCGTGGCCAACCCGCTGGTAAGCTGCGGGCATTGTGAAGCGTGTCTCTCGGGAGCGCAGAATCTGTGCGAGTCCTGGAAACTGCTGGGCCTGGGGACGACTCCAGGAACGTTTGCGGAATATGTGGCATTGCCTTCCAGTCAGGTCTACGAGGTCCCCGACTCTCTGACCGACGAACAGGCGATTCTGGCCGAGCCTCTGGCGAACGTTGTGCATCTGCTTCGAATCGTCTCGCCGCCGCCATTCTTCCGGCTGGCGATTGTAGGCGCCGGCACCATGGGTGCGTTGGCCGTCTCTGCCGCGCTTCACGTGGGAGCCCGGGATGTGCTAGTGGCTGACGTGAACGACCAGCGCCTTGAGACCATGAGAAAGCTGGGCGCGTCCCGCACAGTCAATCCCTCGACGCCGGAGGCCGTTGCCGAAACCCTGCGCGTCGCCGGCCGTGGATACGATGTGGTCATCGATGCCAGCGGCAGTGCGCCGGCCCGGCAACTGGCCTTCGATTTCTGCCGTCCGGGTGGACAAGTTGTGCTGCTGGGAATGGGAGCGCAGCGCAGCGAAGTGAACTTCGTGACCAGCATCCGCAAGGAGCACCGGGTCGTGATGTCGTTTGCCTATACGCCGCTCGATTTCCGGCGGTCGCTCGATCTGCTGATCGCGGGCGAGATTGATCTAACGCCGTGGACGGTGAGGATGCCCCTGGCGCGTGGTCAGGAAGCGCTGGAGCGCATGAGCCGCGATCCCGGTGTTTCACTCAAGATGATGCTGGAAGTGGCGGCGTCGTGAAGGTGGCTCCGTCGCCAGACGAAGCTGTGGGCGTCTCGCAATAAAGCACACGAACTATCAGAATACTGTCTCTTTGGAGCGATCTCGCAGGTTGTCATCGAGTCGAGCCACGGGTATGCTCGTGGTCTTTGCTGGTGCGTGCACCTCGTGTGCGTGCAGTTCGTCATGACGGAATCAGCCACCACATCCCGCGCCGCCATGCCCCGGATTCTGGGCATGCCCCGATGGCTGGCTTTTTCGCTGCTCACCATTTTGCTGTGGGGCGCATGGGGAGCTGTCTCCAAGGTCGCATCGGACGGCGTGGACGCAGACACAAATCAGGTCTTCTTTACTTTCGGACTTCTGCCTCTCATCGCAATCGTTTGGCGGTCTCCACGGAACGCGGGTGGAGGAACGGGAAGACGCTCCGGCATTGCCTGGGCATTTCTGACCGGCATTCTGGGAGGTACGGGCAATATCGCCTTTTTTCACGCCCTGGCGATGGGCGGCAAGGCGTCGATTGTTTCGCCGGCGACGGCTTTATTTCCTCTCGTCACCGTGATTCTCGCAGTGACTCTGTTGCATGAGCGTATGGGCACAGCGCAAAAGATCGGGCTGGCCCTGGCACTGGCGGCGATATATTTGTTGAGTATGTAGACGAAAATTATGCCTCTATTTCCTCCATGGCTATGGTTTGCCGCGATCGCCCTCGTGTTCTGGGGCATCACGGGCGTCACTCAAAAGCTGGCCACAAACCGGATTTCGAGCGAACTGTCATTCATCTGGTTCGCGTACGCCATGATCGCCATCTCAGCGGTGTTGGCGGTGTTCGTCCCGATTCACTGGCATGTGCGGCCTTTAATTTTCTGGGCTGCAGTCGTCGGAGGAACGCTGAACGGGCTGGGAGCGCTGACCAGTTTTACGGCACTGGAGTCAGGCGGGAAAGCGTCAGTTGTAATTTCTCTGATCTCGCTTTATCCCCTGGTTACGGTCGCGGTCGCGGTGACGGTTCTGCATGAGACGCTGACTCTGACCCAGGCGGCGGGAGTAGCGCTGGCGATTGTGGCGGCGATTCTGCTTTCACTGGAGCCGAAAGCTCCGGCGAGCAAGACTTAGCACGACAACCAAATCACTCGGCTTCGCTCATTTTGCCCGAGGGATCTACAGCGCCGACGCTGCGTAATCCTTCCTGGACGAGGAAACGCACACCGGTTTCTAGGGTCTCCCCAGGAGCAAGATTCCGGTGCCGCCCGGCTGCTTTCATGGCCTCAAAGTTGAGAGGGTATCCAGTGCAGGGTTCGAGAACCGCAACGTTGTAATTGCGCCAGCCACCGTAGGTCGCGAACAGCCAGCAGCAGGGAAAAGCTTTGGCGTCGAATTGTAGAGCGCACGATAATCCGGTAGCGGAATTGGTGAGAGCGCACCAATTCCCCTTCATTTGCGTCCCGTAGAAAAAGTAAAGCTGGCGCGCGTCTTCGGAAGTGACTCGCCGCAGATCGACCTCTCCAGCAAGAGTCTTGATTATTGGCCAATGGGCGGGTTCACAAGCCCCCGCCAGAGTTCCCGGGAAGGCCGGCTCGAGAACGACATGCATCGGCGGAAAATCGATGCGATGCTGGGGCGTAACGGCCATCGCCGGATGTAGCTTCCAGAGAAATGGAAACGCGGTTCTTCCCCGATTGGTGAATCGATGATGGAATTCGATGCGGGCCTGGCCGCGCCGCAAGAGAATCGTCTTCTCCACTTCGATCGCACTGATCGGAGTGACATAGCGCAGCCGGACTCCGGCTTCATCGTCATGCTGGAAAGGTTCGGCGCTCCACTCCCCCGTCCAGAGTTCGCCATGATCGGGGTAGCCTTCACCTTCGATCAACGAAATCTCATCGTTGGGAAACAACTCGTCCCATCCCCCGCACCAGACATCGTCATAGCGGGAATTTGCGGGTAACTTGGCGGGGGCGATCCGCGGATTGTTCCAGAGCAGATCTGCGTCAAGCGGCTTGTAAGTAATCTGCCAAATCTTGCCGCCCGCTTCGGGCAGGATGACCAAACGAAGCAGGAAGTTCTCTACGACCACGGTGCGCAGGCCGCGGTACGACCAGTCGGTATTGACTCTCAGCTTCATTGCTTCAGATTTCGTCTCTCAGACTTTTCCGGTTCACCGCTTGAGACACCGATGCATGCCCTGCAGCATACCTGACAAGCGCGCTGCGCCTGAATGTTTATCGAACATTCCCTCATGAATTCACGCCCGGCGAAATCGGGGACTGGTTTGCCGAGTATCCTGTATGCGTACTATTCTGACCGCCGGGGTGGCTGCATGCCGTTGTTGGGACCGGGGATAAGGCGCTGGTTGCGGATTCTCGCGCTGATCGCGGCTTTCGGCGCGCGCTCCAGTGTCGCGGTCGAACAGGATTTCAAGGCATTGGTGCAGCAGGCTTTCGAGCTTCATCAGAAGGGCGACTTCTCCGCCGCTCTGCCGCTGCTGCACCGCGCTTATGTACTGGAACCCGGCGATTACTTCGTCAACCTGCTGCTGGGGATCGACTCGCTTCGCACCGGACAGCTGGAAGATGCAGTGCCGTTCCTGAGGAAGGCATCCCATTTGCGCCCCAGAGAAGAATATCCCCTCGACTATCTGGGTGAGGACTACGCCCGCCAGAATCTTAACGGTGAAGCGGCGGAGACCTACATCAAAGCCTTGGACGTCGCTCGCGGCTCCGCAGAATCGTCGGTCGCGTTCGTGGACTTCGCATTAACTCGGTTCGCCAGCATGTCAGAGCAGCTGCGCAGCTCACGAACAGGATTGGCCGCGGAATACCGTTTGCGGGCGCTGGCGCTGAACGATAACGATACTTCACGTCAGTCGTTGCTCGAACGGGCGGCAGATCTCGATCCGGCAGAGCCCGGCATCTGGAGCGATCTCGCCTTCGCCGCAATCGCGACTGGCGATCTGGCCGGCGCCGAAAGCTACTGT
This sequence comes from uncultured Acidobacteriaceae bacterium, assembly GCA_963739125.1. Lineage (GTDB taxonomy): Bacteria > Acidobacteriota > Terriglobia > Terriglobales > Acidobacteriaceae > Sulfotelmatobacter. The sequence continues at coordinate 2,150,942 of CAVTZD010000001.1, forward strand.
CAAAAGGCGCTTGAAACCGATCCCAATGATCAGGAGGCGGCGATCGCGGCTGCTCAACTGGCGGCGCAAAGGTCAAATTGGAAGCAGGCCATCGCGCGGCTTAACTCAGTCGCGGAGCATAGTCCAAGACTGCTCTCTCAGGCGGTCGGGCAGTGGCCGAGTCAACTTCAGCCTCCGTCATCTTCCGCGGTCGCAGGACACGCGGCAAAGTTTTTCGCCTGCGTGCGCTATGCAAAGAATGCCTGTGATCCGTCTCCCGCTTTCACGGCCGTTTCGAGCGACCCGGCAGTTCTCTACCGAGAGCAGAGGTGGGAGTCGCTGACGAAACTCGCGGCTCCTCAGCACAATCGAACCGAGTCGTGGTTTATGCGTGGCGTCGCCTTCGCGAAGCTGGATGAGTGCCAGCAGGCGATTCCAGCGCTGGAGCGCGGTCTTTCGCAATCGACTCCCGAAGTTTATGGCATGTTCCTGCTGTCGTGGTGCTACTCGCGCGAGGCGGGCCGCACGGCAGAAAAAGTTCGGCAAGCAAGCGGTGACGACGCGCCTCTGCACCTCATGCGCGGCGATATCCTGCTGCGACTGCAGGCGAAAGCCAGTTCGGCAATTTTGGAGTACCAGCTCGCGCTTGCCCAGGGCCCGGGTGATCCCGCAGTGTTGGAGCGGCTCGCTGAAGCACAGTATGGTGTGGGAAAAATCGACGAGGCGCGCGAAAAGGCACGCGCGGCGCTCCAGATCGATCCACAGCGGCTCGCGGCCAAACGAACCCTGGCTAAGATCGCAATGCAGGAGCGCGACTATGCCACGGCTCTGCCTTATCTCCGGGAACTCGCCGCTCGCGATCCGCAGGACGAATCGATGCGGATTGAACTGGCAAAAGCCTGCGCCCAGACCGGAGCTCTCGACGAAGCGTGGCAGGAACTTGCGCCGGCGCTGAAGGAAGGGTATCCCGACGAGAAAGGCAGTCTGCACTACCTTCTGGGCACGGTCCTCAAGAAGATGGGACGAACCGCCGAAGCCGATCAGGCATTCGCGACCGCAACTCAACTCTCAGAATCGTTTCAGCAAAAATCCTATCGCGACCAGGATTCCGATGCCCAACCGTAACCATTCGCTCACGCGTCGCGAGTTCGCCCGGTTGCTGGGAGGAGCGGGCTTGGCTCTATCCGCCTCGGGGGCATTTGCCGCGGCCAGCGCACGAGGCCCTATCCAGTTCGAAAATGCCGCGCCCGGGTGCGGTTTGGATTTTGTCTTGCGCAACGATGCGAGCGGTCGCAAGTACCAGGTCGAGACTGTGCTCGGGGGACTGGGCGTGATCGACTTCGACAATGACGGCTGGCCCGATCTTTATTGCGTCAACGGCGCCGCGCTACCGTCCCTGCAAAAAACTGATCCCCGCTTTTTCAACCGCTTGTATCGCAACAACCGCGACGGCACTTTCTCTGACGTTACGCAAAGGGCTGGGGTGCAAGGCCACGGTTACGAGATGGGCGTTGCGGTCGGAGACTATAACAACGACGGCTTCGAAGATATTTACGTTGTAGGTGTTCACGGCAACACACTGTATCGAAACAACGGCGACGGCACCTTCACCGACGTGACGGAAGCCGCGGGAGTGAGCGGCGTCAACGGTCAAGGCCGCAAACTCTGGTCAGTGGCCGCCGCATGGCTCGATTACGACAATGACGGCCATCTCGACCTGATCGTCTCTAACTACTGCGACTGGACGCCGGGGGATGATCCGATTTGCGGCGGCCTGAATCAAGCGGACCGCGCCTATTGTCGTCCCGACTTGTATCGGGGCGAGCCCATTCTGCTTTACCACAACAATGGCGACGGAACGTTCACGGAGGTTTCGACTCAGGCAGGCTTGGGAAAGTTGCTCTGCAAGGGCATGGGCATCGCGATCGCCGATTACAACGGCGACGGATTCCAGGACATCTTCATTGCGAACGATAACGATCGGAACCTGCTGATCCGCAACCTGGGGGGCGGCAAGCTCAAAGAAGTCGGCATGGAGGCGGCCATTGCCTATAACGGCGACGGTCGTCAGATTTCCGGGATGGGGGCCGACTTCCGCGATTTCGATGGCGATGGATTGCCTGACATACTGATGACCGGCTTGCGCGGAGAGACATTTGAATTGTTCCGCAACAATGGAAAGGGCGTCTTCGACGATGCCAGCGCCAGCAGCGGCTTGCTCAATCTCAGCCGGCCCTGGAGTGGCTGGGGCTGCGGCTTCGTCGATTTCGACAACGACGGTTGGCTCGACGTGTTTGTCGCTTGCGGAGGGCTCGACGTCAATGAACCCCAGCCGAACCGTGTGCTGCGCAATCTAGGGGGGCGATTCGCCGACGTCTCTGCCGATGCCGGCGCCGATTTTGCCCTCTCGCGCCTGCATCGCGGCGTCGTCTTCGCGGACTTCGATAATGATGGACGCATCGATGCCGCCGTGACCTCTCTCAACCAGCCCATGGAATTGTGGATGAATCGAAGTCCAATGCAGCACTGGTTGCAGCTCAAACTTAAAGGCACGCAGAGCAACGCGTCCGCGCTGGGCGCGAAAGTGATTTGCCGTGACGCCGCTCGCACGCAGGTCTCGTTCGTGGCAAACAGTGTGGGATACGCTTCGGCAAGCGATTTACGAGTTCACTTCGGGCTCGGCGAGAATCGCAAGGCTTCTCTGGAGATTCACTGGCCTTCCGGGACGGTGCAGGAGCTGAAAGATGTCTCCGCGGACCAGCGGCTTCAGGTCGAAGAACCGAAACGCGCACATTAGAAGAAACTCTCCCGCTGAACAAAGCTGCTAAAACGATAGAAAAAACACTCTCTCGCGTAGATGCAAGAGAGTCCTCCGTTCGAAACTTGCGAACAAGCCGATCTACGCAAGAATCGCTATCCGCTGTGGGCTGGGGTTAACGGGGAATCCGAAGGGTGCATTGGGGAGGGGTGAGCGATGTATCGATCAATAATGTTTCGATCAAAGATCTCTCAATTAAAGGGCGATAAGCCTACATCGAAGTCGAGAGTGGTGTTATGTCTGGTTCTCTTCGGTCTTCTGGCCGCGAGTCAAACCGCATTTGCGCAATCATCGAACGGAGAGATCACCGGCCTGGTAACGGACTCCAGCGGGGCGGCGGTCGCGGGCGCGAGTGTCGACGCGGTTAACAACGCGACGGGAGTGGCCTACACGACGACCACGAACGGTGCAGGCGTGTACGTGCTTCCGCAACTGATCCCGGGGCCGTACAAGGTCACGTTGAGTAAAGAAGGGTTTGCCAGCGTCGAACGCCCCCAGTTGACCGTGCGCACAGGAGACCATCTATCGTTGGATTTCAGTTTGAAACCAGCCACGACAAAGGAAATGGTGACCGTCAGCGGATCGGCACCACTGCTGCAGTCGGACCAATCCAGCGCCTCCACCGTTCTCGACAATCAGATGATCACCGACTTGCCGCAGCTTAACCGGAATTCGCTGGATTTGACCCAGGTCGTGCCGCAAGTTCAGGGTAAGGGACCTCTCAGCGACCAGATTTCAACCCTGGGGAATGCAACGTACCTGATCGCCAATAATGGCAACTCTTACGCCGTCGCCGGTGGGCAGGTTAACGGCACGAGCATCTCGGTCGACGGCAACCAGTTGCAGGATTCCGAATTCAATGCAGTAAACCGCGCCATTCCGACGCCTGATAGCATTGGAGAGTTCCGCGTCGAGAGCGGCGTTCTGACAGCGGACCACGGCCGCTACTCTGGCGGAGTCATCACCATGAACACCAAGAGCGGCACCAACGAGTATCACGGGCGCCTCTTTGAATACTTCCGGAACCAGATCCTCAACAGCAACGATTGGACGGACAAATCGCTGGGCAATCCGAGATTGCCCTTTCACCAGAACAACTATGGATTTTCCGTGGGCGGACCGCTTTCGATTCCGCACGTCTACAACGGCAAGCAGCGGACTTTCTTCTTTTTCGCCTGGGAGGGGGAGCGCTACGATACGGGACAGACGGTGGTCAGCACGGTGCCGACGTTGCTGCAGCGCGACGGCGACTTCTCGCAGACGATCATAGGGTTCCCCAACGGCATCCATGGAACGCCGCTTTACGCGTCCATCTTCGACCCATACCATATCTCCGCGGGCGGGGTGCGGCCCGAGTATGCCGGCGTCCCGGGTGCTCCGGTGGGAACCAACGGTTTAGTCGGAGGCAAAATCTGCGCGCCGTCTGAAGTAGGAACATCAGCTTGCCCGGCTGCCAATGACAATCTTTCTCTGCAGAGCACGCTATTTGCCCATTACATGGCTCTGTGGCCGCTGCCCAACGCCGCTCCCGGACTCAATGGCTACAGCAATGATCGCGTGGATTCAATTGCCGTCACGCGGCCCACTGACCGATTCTTTACGCGCATCGACGAGAATATTTCGAACAATCAGCGCCTGAACCTGAGCATCAGCCGGACGCACATGACCAACAACATTCCGGCACCATGGCTTCACGGGGCCCTCTCAAATACTTACGACCACGATGTGACGGGAAGCCTGCAGTACAACTGGGTGATGTCGCCAACTTCGATTCTGGATGTTCACCTCGGATTCGGAGTTGCGAAGCTCTACAGTGACGGTGTTTCGGGCGATGGCTCGGCTCCCGACCCCAGCATCGACACCACGACCTGGGGATTTGATCCCCTCATCGTGAATAACCCTTCGCGCACCACCAGGCAGATTCCTCCAGTGTTGAACCTCGGTGGTTATTCAAACGTAGGCGGTTCCGAGTTTGACACCTTCATCAATCAGACCGAGAACGGTACGGTCTCCTATACCAAAGTGATGGGCCGCCACACCATCAAAGTCGGTTACGAACAGTACTACGTTCGATTCAACGAGCACGGTGGCGACCACACTGGCGTTGCCTGGATCAACAATGGCGGGGGTTCGGTGCAGAACTGGCAGAACCCCAGCGACCAGACCACCGGGTTCGATCTCGCCGAACTCATGATGGGATCGTCCCACGTATTTCAATGGGGCAACTGGAATATCTCGCCCTATGGCTTTAATGAAGCCGCTTACGCCATGGACGACTGGAAGGTGAACAAAAAGTTGACGGTGCAGTTGGGTCTACGCTGGGACAAAGACGGGCCGCGCACGCCGAAGAGTTTTGCGCCAGGGCAGAGTTCTCCTTTGATGTATGACATCAATGCGAAGAATGTGCTTACGCCGAATGCCGGATGGGGATGGGGTCAGGTAACAGCAGCCGTTCCAGGGCTGGGATCTCTGCCGCAACCGGCATGGCTCACCCAGGGAGCAACCGGGCGCGACGTTCTGCTTAACACACCGCAGTATCCACAGAAGAACCTGTACACCACCGACTCAAAAAATTTCCAGCCCCGGCTGGGAATCGCCTACGCAGTTGACGACAAAACCATGGTGCACGCCAGCGCCGGCATCATTGACCAGGGACTGAACGGCCTTTCCACCGACTGGTTCAGTTTTTATTACAATTCGATCACGATGAACCAAATCTCGACCGTGAATGGCGAGAATTGGATCAGCGAACTTGGGAATGATCACCATCTCAACACATTCCCACTCCAGGGTTCTGGCGCCAACCTGGGATATTACCCAGCGATCACTACCAACCAGGCGTACGGCTATCAGACCTTCGGCCAGTCCGCCAACCCGGATCAGGGCGGAGCTTCCACCATCAATCACTTCCAGACACCGGAAGACTATACCTGGGATGCCAGCGTGCAGCGGCAGATCGGGAGAACCTGGGTAGCTTCCGCCGACTACACCGGCATTCGCGGAATCCATCTGTTAATGCCGTTGTGGGGATGGAGTCTCAACAACGTTCCCGTGCAGGACTACTCTCTCGGGCAGAGCTTGTACTCGCAGGTGCCGAACCCCTTCTACAATCAATCGCAGACGTTTGCCAGCGAGCCGACCGTGCAACTCTCCCAACTGCTTGGTCTCTCGCCGCAATATTCTTCGGTGACGCCGGGGCAGGCGACCTGGGGAAGGTCATTTGCCAACTTCCTGAATCTTCAAATGCAGAGCCGCGGATATCACGGCCTCACGCTTCTGGCCTCTTACAACATCCGGAAGACTCTCACCAACACCTGGGGCAAGGACATTCAGCATTCCGGGCCGGCGGGAAGTGGGTACCTGCAAAACCCGCACAACATCATGGAAGCGTACGGCGTAGCCGGTTATGAGAGTCCACAAACGTTGTTGTTGAATTATTCCTATGCGCTTCCCTTTGGGCGCGGCCGCGAGTTTCTGAACGGCGGCGGCGCCTTCGGCAACAAGGTTCTGAATCAAGTTGTCGGCGGCTGGAACGTGGCGGGTGTCACCACTTGGATTCCGAAGGGCACTCCGGTTCTAGTGCCTGACGTCCAGACCGGTCAGACCGCGCCGGGAGCGGCCCTTCGCTATTCCCTGGCGCCCGGAGTGGACGTTGTGAAATCGAAGAACTATTCGAGCGCGCTGGTGAGTGCAAGCGGTCACTTTATCAGCGCGAATCCCAACCTCGTGCTCAACTCGAGCGCTTTTGTCCCCACGCCGAACTTCACCCTGAGCACCGCTCCGTTTATCTTCCCCAACGTGCGGAATCCGGGTGGATTCTTCACCGACGCTACGCTGTTGAAACAGTTCCATTTCTCTGAAAACGACGCCCGGTACTTCGAGATTCGTCTGGAGGCGCAGAACATCTTTAATCACGCCAACTTCAACGACATTGACAATAATCCGAACGACGCCACTTTCGGCGGTGTGTTGGGCAAGACTGGCCAGCGCATCATGCAGGTGGGGGCGCGACTCTTCTTCTGAGTCTTTCATACGAGTTAAGATCGCGCGGAGCCGGCTGAGGGTATAGGCTGGCTCCGCACTTCCCCCGGGAGTCTCGCCGCATGTCTCGCTCCACTCATGTCCGCTGGATCAGTTTGTTATGCGTCGCCTGCAGCGCGGCAGCGTTCTGCCAGACGAGCGCGCGGTTGCGGACATCCGACACGGAACTGGTTCTCGAGGCCGGCACCACGAGTCCGCGGTTAGTCTCGCTTTCGGTTCCTGGGCAGGCTCCGTGGAACGACCGCGCCTCAGAAACATTGATCGGGTCCGCTGACGTTGCCGGCAAGTCAACCCCGCTCCAATGGACTTTCAATCCTAAAGCCAGCCAGATTGGAGAACAGAAGGTCGCGTTCGTCTACGATTCCGCATCGCCCCGGCTTCGCCTGACCTGGGAGTGGCGCATTCGTCAAGCCTACGGCCCGATTGAACATGAGATTAGGATTGAGAATCTCAGTTCACAGGAAATCTGGATTCCCCTGCAGGATAGCCTCGCTTTCAACTGGCAGATCGATCCTCAGGCGCCGCTGCAGCATCTTTTCGTTGAGAAAGGGGCAGATACGCCCTCGCCCGTCGGCACTCATGATGTCGCGTTGGCGGAGGGGTACCACTGGACCGGCACGTCAAGCACCTACGGAGATTTACGCGCCGACGAACCCCGCGAAATCATCCCGTGGTCACTGGTCGAGCGCAAAGACCAGGCGCAGGGCGGATTGTTTGCCGGCATCGAGTTCAGCGGACGCACGCGAGTTTCTCTGGCGCGAGAAAAGGACTCCCTTCAAGGAACTCTCGGTCTCAATCCCGACCCTGGTCCGTTTAAGACGCGCCTGGTGCCGGGAGAAGTCTTTGAAACCCCGGTAGTCTTTCTGGGGGGCTTCAGCGGCGGGCCGGATGGCGCGGGGAATGTTCTGCGGCGCTGGGTGCGCGCGACCCTCGGGAATCCTGAGACGTGGAACAATCGCAACTATCCGCTGGTGGTCAACAACAGTTGGGGCGGCGGCATGGCGGTGAACGATGAGATTGCCCGGCACATGATTCAAGACGACGCCGACTTGGGCGTCGACATGTTTCATGTCGATGCCGGCTGGTTTCGCGGGGTGGGCGACTGGTATCCCAGTCCCGAGAAATTTCCCCACGGCCTTGCGGTCATCGCCGACGATGCCCACCAGCATGGATTGAAGTTCGGTCTCTGGGTAGACTGGACCCAAGCTGGGTTATCGACCGAACCGGGCGCGCTGAATGCCCGCGATCCGAAAGTTCGCGACTGGATGGTGACCGACCTGCCGGACGATTGGAAACCCGAACCCTTCAAAGGGCAAACCATCGATCTCGGAGTGCCGGAGGCGAAGGCGTGGGCGCAGCACGAAGTCGAGCGCATCGTCACCGATTACCATCTCGACATGCTGGAGCACGACGGCTACCTGGTGGCGCACGGATGCGATCGCACTGATCATCCGCATGCCGCTCCCGATCCGCTGAACAAATGCATCTACAAATCCTGGGGATCTTACTGGGTCGATAGTTCGAATTCCACGGACGTCAGCTATCACGCGGTGCGCGCCTACTACGACATCTATTCGAAGTTGCGGCATGACCATCCGGGACTTCTGTTTGAAATCTGCGACGACGGCGGGCGCATGGTCGACTTCGGCAGCGCGGCCCACGGCGATTATTTTTCGATCACCGATACTTATGATCCGTTGTCGAACCGGCGTGCGTTTTACGACACCAGCCATGTGCTGCCCGCAGCCATGCTGGAAAGTTACGTCGAAAAGTGGCCGACACCGCGTGTCGAAAATTTCCGCTACATGCTGCGCAGCGGCATGATGGGGTGGCTGACCATCATGATCGATACGAATTCATGGTCGCCCGAGCAGCACGCCGAAGCCAAAAAGGAAATCGCACTCTACAAGAAAGAACTTCGCCCGCTCATTCGCGATGCCAGCCTTTATCATGTTTCTCCCCGACCCGACGGCGTGCATTGGGATGGCATCGAGTACTGGGACTCAGACCGTCAGAGGGGCGTTGTCTACGCATTTCGAGGCACGATCGAAGGAGAAAAAACGCATTCCTACACACTGCAAGGCCTGCAACCCTCGAGCCGCTACGTGCTGAAGTTTAACGATCACACTTCTCGAGATAGAACCGTTACGGGGCGGGAGTTGATGAAGGGCGGCCTGAAGGTGAATCTTCCGCTGCCCAACACTTCCGAATTGATCTTCGTCGAAGGACCCGTGCGCTAGGGGAATCGACGCGCAAAGGGAGCGAGCGCTTGCTCGGCAGGAGTGGCGAGCCAGACTGGGAAGCCTGTCAACTATGAACGACTCGAAATCCGCAAACCGCCTTGCCCGTCGTCTCGCGCTGATTAGCGGCGGCGCTCAGGGCATTGGGCGCGCGATTGCCTCTATCTTCCAGCAAGAGGGCGCTTGCGTATTCATCCTCGACTGCGACGAACACAGCGGCAGCAAGACCGCTGCCGAACTCAGCGCCCAAAATCCGGCCCTGCCGGTGAAATACATTCGAGCGGACCTCAGGGAGCCTGCGGAAATCACGAATGCGATTGCAGGCCTGCGAAAATCACACGGCCGCATAGATATTCTGGTGAATAACGCCGGAGTCGAATTGGAGAAATCCCTGGAAAAGTTGACAGTGGCAGACTGGGATCTGGTGCTAAACGTGAATTTGCGCGGAGCTTTCCTTTTGACCCAGGCCGTCGTTCCAATGTTTGCCGAATCCGGCGGTGCGATTGTCAACATCAGTTCCATCCATGCCAGCCATGCTTTTCCAGATTCCATTCCCTATGCTTGCTCGAAGGCGGGAATGGTGGCCCTGACCCGAAATCTGGCGCTGGAGTTGGCCAGTCGACGCATTCGCGTAAATTGCATTTGCCCGGGATACATCGACACCCGCCTCTGGGAGGAATACTTGCGCAACTCTGCCAACCCCAAAGAACTTGCCGAGCAGACGACCGCACTCCATCCCCTGGGACGTCGCGGGACACCGGTCGATGTCAGCGAGGCCGCGTTGTTCCTCGCTTCAGACAGTTCCGCATTCATCACTGGCACGGAGCTGATTGTGGACGGGGGCCTTACCGTGCGAGCTCATTGGTAGGATGGATATCCGCTTGTTGGATCGGTAAAACGATGTTTCTCTTTCGTTTTAATGATGCCCCAGCCCCTCGTCTGTAATACAATCCGTCCTCGTCCTGGGGGCCCCGACGTGAAAAGGCAACACACTGTTCTGACTGGCGCTTTGAAACGCGAGTTCCAAAAAGATCTGGAACTCTTTAAGCACTTCCTTCTCCTGCTCAACAACACGAGTCCGATTCGCAACGTCGAACTCATGTGGCACGAGGAACAGGAAGAACTGGATCCTCACAAGGAGAAGTTCAAAAGCCGCGTGGGTACCGGTGATGCGCTGGTGCAGCTTCAGCCTGTCGGAGCTTCGGAGGCGAACCGCAATTCGCCAAGCACATTATTCTGCGATCTCGTTCATGGGTTCGGCGCTCACGAAGAAGAAACATGTGCGCGCTCGGATGTTCCGGCGAAGCAGCGATGCCGCGCCACCGGCTGCACGCAGGTGTATGGCTGTCACGTCGGCCTCACCGACATCGCCGTGCCGGTGATTTGCGATGGCCAGTATCTGGGCACGCTCTTTTCCGGGCAGGTGTTGACTACTCAGCCCACGCCGCAGGGATTTCGCTTTGTTCGCGAAGCGCTGGCCAGTCAGCCTCATATCAACTTTAAAAGTTTGGAATCCGCCTATTACCAGGTACCCGTCGTGAATCAGGCCCAGGTCGCCGAGATGGTTCGAATTCTGGAGTTGTTCGCCAGGTACATTTCGAATTCCTGGAAGCGGCTGCAGCTCATCAGCGAATTTCAGAGAAACCACGACCGAGAATTGAGTCTGGACCGTAAGGAACTGGCGTCCATTCTGCTGTCAGGAGAAGTCGGAGAAATCACAGAGCTGAAAGCTCTCGCCAGTCGCGCCGGGTTGCAGCGGCTGCCGGAGCGGGTCATGGTTTTGCAGACGGAACACTTGCGCGCGTATTCCGGCCGGCCGGGTGCAGGCCCCCCACTCACGCTCAATCGACTCTCTCACGTCGTGGAAGACTTCTGCCAGAGTCTGCCCAACTCGCTGGCCATCGTTGTGCGGCCGGGAGAAATCTGCATCTTTACCAGCCAGGAAGTGCGCAACCGGAGCCATCAGCGGCTCTCGCTGGAGGAAATGGCAGAGAGCATTCTGGCGAAAGTGCGATCGCACACCAACGCAGCGGTACGCATCGGCATTAGTGAAGAACATCCTCAACCTGCCGAGTTACTCAGAGCGTACCAGGAAGCCTGCGCCGCGCTGGATGCCGGCAGCAACATCATTTCGTTCTTCACCGATCCCAAGCCACAAAAAGCTCATCCTTCGGAAGTGATGGCGCGATTGGTCAAAGCATTCCGACAGGGCAGCAGTGTGCCCATGGTCATGCGCGAATTCCTGGCGCTGGCGATGCCCTCGGATCATTCCCCGTCGGAGATACAGAAGTCGCGGGCCTTGCTGACCTGGGCGATCGAACACTTGGCGCTCGAAACCGTAAGCTGTGGCGTAGATCCGATCCAGATCAAAGCAGCCAAAGAGGGAGCGATGACCAGCGTGCTGCATGCTCCCAGTCCCTTTGGGGCGTGCGAAGCGTTCCGGCGCTTCGCAGACCTGGTTTCACAGCAGATGGTTTCTGCGTTCAGCCAGCGCGAGCACAAGATTGTGCTGGCCGTGAGCCAAGTGGTCGAGGAACTTGGCGCGGCACAGATTACGATTCAGCAACTGGCAGAGGCCGTGCATCTTTCGTGCGGCCATTTAAGTCGGGTATTCCGCCGAACGACTGGAATGACCCTGGAACAGTTCCTGATCCGGCAGCGTGTGGAGCTGGCCAAGCGCGCGCTCCTCGATCCGCGCTTCAATGTCGCGGAAGTGGCTGAGCGATGCGGCTTCTGCAATCCAGCGTACTTCGCGTCAGTGTTTAAGAAGTATGTGAATTGCACGCCTCGGGAATTTGCCAGCCAGCCGCAGCGCTGGGAACCTCTGGCGACGGTTCCATTCTGGCCTCGGGTAACGCTTCCGCTTGGGGAGCACCCTCGGGGCGAGAAGGCCGGTATAGCTTAAGCGCTTTTTGCTCGCTGTGTTTCACTGGGCCGCACCGATTTGCGCGTATGTCGGATTACCCAGCTTCTGGCGCACTGCAATTCCGAGGTCGGCTGCACCCGTAAAGCCGCGCCACGCTTTGATTACGTGACCCGCGGGTGAGAGAAACAGCAGGAGCGGTTCATCCGATGCATCTTTGTCGGCAGCAGGAGTCGCTGCAAATTGGGCAGCGTCGAAATTAAGATCGGAGACTGCATTGCTGAGTGATCGCTTTTCTGATGCATCCTTCGGACTAGCACGCAGCGCAATCACCGTCTCAAGACCGTTGCCGTGAAATTGTGCCGCCAGGCTGCTGAGGATCGTCAATTCCGCGCGGCTGGCTTCATTGAGCAAACCATCGGCATCGAGCTTCCCCGACAGCACGGCATATATTGTCCACTTGCCTTCCAGATGCGGATGCGACACCGTACCGCCGTTGATGGCGCTGAGCGGTCGTGAAAGGAGTTCGCGATAGGTTGCGTCTAACTGCGGCGGCGCAGCACTGGCTTCGGGCCAAAATGCGAGGTCGGCATTTTTCGAAACCTCCTGGCGAAAGATGCTCCCGGCGTCCTGACCGCTGTGTGCCTGATAGTCCGCGAAACCATGGAATGCCTGGTTGCCGTAGCTCCACATTCCGTCCAACCGGCCGTCGTGAGAAAAAAGAAAGTATTGGTTTCCCTCTAGATGCAGCGACGGGTCGCTCGTAATCATCCACGGAGATGTCGAATAAATCTGATTGTTCTTGAAACTTCCCTCGCCCTGGAAGGCGGCGTCATTGATAACAGCCGGAGCAGTTCCAGGAGGATTCCAATAGATGGTATTGCCCTCGATCACCAGCCCATCTACCTTCCCGTCATTCCACGTATGCAGATATAGGGCTCCTTGCACTTGCGCCATTCGTGGGCTGCGCGCGTTGTTCAGGCAGGTGTTGTCGCGCACTTCGCTTTGATGCGTGACAAATCCAGCTGCGAAAACCGCAATGCAATAACCCTGCGTGTCGTGTCCATAATTACCGATCACGGAATTATTCGTGTTGCCGTAATCGATGTCGAACGCTCCGCCATCGACGCCCGGACTGTCGGTAAGGAACGCTTCATTCTGTTCTACAACGCAGTGGTGGCACATCCACGTCCAGATTGCGTTCGGAGTTCCTATACTCTCCGTGGCCTGCATTCCGGTATTCCACGCGACGCTCCGGCTGATGCGGCCATCGCGCACGCGAAAGAGCACAATGCCGTCCCCTTCCACGTCATGGACGATCGAGTTGCGAATGGTGACGTGCGCACTCCATGCGCTCTCGGGCGGAAATCCGAAATCGCCACCGCCAACCATGATTCCAACCCATTCTTGCGTGCTGTACGCGGTCACTCCGTCCACCATCACATCATCGAAGTACTGATCGACGCTTCCGGGAGAGATCACAACCAACCCGCTCTCCTTATGCTTCATCTCCGTGCCGCCGACGTCGTGCACCACCAGATTTGCCAGGTGAATGTGATGCAGAATGCCTTTGTCTCCGCTGATAAACACGCCGTGCTGATTCGCGCCAGAAATGTCGAGGGAGTCAATGTTCCAATACTCCTGGTTGTAGAGCTTCAGCGCTGCATCATCTCCCGATCCCGCAACGATCTTCGGGCGCGAGCCCGTTCCATAGGCCGTTAAGCGAATGGGCGCAACCTCCGACCCATTGCCCATTGGCCACAGCACTCCATGGCAGACGGTGCCTCGCTTGAAGCGCAACTCATCCCCGGCGATGAAGGTATGTCCGTTCACTTGCTCCAGCGTGGTCCAAGGAGAATCCACGGACCGCCGGTCGTTCGGCTGAATATTACTTCCGCAATTGACGAAATAGGTCGACCCTGCAGCCCTTGCGTTTGGCGCGGAGCAAATGGACGCGCCCAGGCACGCGCAGACGAGGGCAAGGCGATGACCCATGAGCGAAAGGAATCCTCTGAAAGGCTTGTATGGCATATGGTATCTGGCGATTCTGTCCAGTTTCGCGAACGGAGTCGGCATAACAGTATTTACTACTGCCCTGTAATCCCCGGCCAATCGTCGGTTCGAAACGGAGAAGCGGGCAGGCCATCTTTGTTAAACAGATTGCAGATGGGGCTGTCTGCCCATGCATAACGCACCGCAACCGGCGCCGTGACGTCGGGGCTGGTGACTACAACCATATCGCCATCGATGTGGGCCTCCGCCCAATGGAATTTTCGATCGACCCCAGCGATGGCAAAGCCGCGCAGCTCTCCGCCGCCGCGCGCATCGAGACCCAGGCCAACGTGCGTAAAGCGCAAACGAATTGCGCTGCCTTCAATCTGCATAGACTCGTACAGCGGTCCCGAATATTCTCCCGGCTGCTTGTAGATCGTGCCTTCCGCCCACAACGCGAGCCGTTCTCCGACTTCGAGCTTCCGGGGCGGATGGAGATTTTTCGGATCTCCAACATCAATGGTGACCGCCAGTCCGGTCTGCGGAACGTGCTGGACAGTCATAAGCTGCGCCTCTCGCAGCTCAGCCCACGCCGATTCACTGGGCTGATCAGGAATGGCACCGTGATTCGGCAACTGCACGATCAGGAACTGCAAATCGTTTTCATGAAAGGCGTCACGCCAGCCGCTCATCAGCGCGGGCAGCAGCTTGCGATATTGGTGCGCCTTGAGCGCGTTGCTTTCTCCCTGGTACCACAGCGCGCCGCGGAAGGAGAACGGCAGGAGCGGCGTGATCATTCCTTCGTACAGACTGGAGGGAGGCAGGGGCGGATATTCCAGAGTGGTTAAATTTTCGAGCGTGAATCCGGAAAGCGAGTCTTGCGTAAAGGGCAGAACAACTCCCCAGCCCTCCTGGCGCAGATCGCGAAACAAAATCGTGACCTGCCGCCAGTCGGAGGATGCTTTCATAACCGGTGCGGCGTAGTCGTCCCAGTCAGTGATCGTGGGCTGCTTCGACCGGAAGCGAAAGGAACCATGGCCTCGCACCCAAAACCGGATACCCGCGTATGCGGTGAGATCGAGTGGCGTGCCGTTCATGGTGTACTTGGCGGCTAGAATCGAACTCTGCGCTCCACTGAGCCGGCCTGCAATGTGGGCTGCGAATCCGCCTCCTCCACGTCCGGGAGAGACGAGATCAAACGGCGCGTCCGGTGCGTCGCCCCATCCATAAGAGAACGAACCGCCTGTGGACAGGCGCACGGTCCCGTCGTCGAAGTTCGCCAGTAACTTGTCCACAGCGCCGGCGTTTGCGGGGATCAGTTCGAAGTCGTCGAATTCAAGGTCGAGCGGCAGCGAATGGTCGGCAAACTGTTTTTCTTCGGGCGTCGCATGATTCCAGTCATCGAGAACGGAATTCAGATTCGCAGACCTGAAAGCTTCGGGAGAAATCCAATCCTCGATGGCGGTTCCCGGCCAGGCGCTCTCGACGACCCCGACTGGAACATTCAGCTTGCGATGAATCGCGCGTGCAAAGAAATACGCAACTGCGGAAAAGCCTTTAGCACTGTCAGGAGTACAAATCTGCCAACGGGCCGGGAGAGTATCCTCACGCGGGGACAATGCAACATCGCGGGGGACTGTGAACAGCCTGATCTGCGAGTAATCGGCCTTGGAAACTTCGGTGGCTGCGCCCGCGGCACCGTCGAGGGAAAAAGTCATGTTCGATTGACCGGAGGCGATCCACACCTCTCCGATCATCACGTCGTTGATTTCAATTTCTTTGTTTCCGCGGACAGTCAGCGTGAACGGGCCGCCGGCCGACAACGGCGGTAGATGGATGCTCCAGTGGTTGTGAGAGTCAGCAGTCGCGTTCGCAGCATGACCGGCGAGAGTCACAGTAATTTTCTCGCCCGGATCTGCCTTGCCCCAGATGTGAATCTCCCGCCCTTGCTGCAAGACCATGTGATCGCCGATCAATGTGGGCAAGACAGGATCTGCCCAGCAGCGCAGGCCGCACGCGAAAAGGCACAAGCCGGCGGCGAGACGCAGCCACTGCCGCAGGCAACACCTCCACTCATGATTCGGAAACATGATTCGGAGACATCGTTCTGAAAACATGAACAGGTTTCGGAACAGTTATAGGCACTCCACTCCCTGAACGCAACTGGCGGCGAGCGCTCCTCTGAGACAACGATGAAAGCTCAGAAAATGAACTTTGCCGCTACCTGAATGATTCTCTGATTTCCGTAAGTGCGCGTAATCGATCCGAAAGTGGTGCTTGTGCCCAGATCGGCGTTGGGACTTGAAAAGTGCGGCGAGTTCGTTGCGTTGAAGAACTCGAACCGCGTCTGCAGCTTCGCATTTTCCGTGATTCCGAAATCCTTGAATAAGGAAAGGTCGGCGTTCACATAACCTGGGCCGCGCAGGATATTCCGGGGCGTGTCGCCGGGAATACACTGACCGCCGGTTGGAGCCTTGAACGCCGCCGTGTTGAAGTACTCAGCGAGCGTGCGTTTCCCCTTCGGGAGCGTGGGGTCACCGACGAGGTTTGGCCTCATTCCCGGGCAGGCCTGGATGCTGTTGGCGGTGGTGACGTTGACCGGCGTGCCGGTTCGCATACCAAAAATGCCGTTGAATTGCCATCCACCCAATACCAGTTCTTCCGGGCGACCCCAATTGCCAAAGAACTTCTGCCCGCGTCCGATTGGCAGATGGTATAGACCGCTGAAATTGAACGAGTGCCGCACATCGAAGTCGGAAGAGGCAATCTCAGCGTTCAGATCGTACGCGTTCTGCGGGACGTCACTGTTGATGTGGCCCAAGTCGAATGGAGCCGGGCCGTTATCGAGGGCGTGCGAATAGGTCCAGTTGGCCAGGAAGTTCAGATTCTGCGAAACGCGCTTCGTTACCTTCACCTGCAGGGAGTTGTAGTCGCTCCAGCCCAGATCGGTGAGTCCCTGGATCTGACCCAGGTTCGAGTCGATGAGGCCGTCGGACTGGGTTGCGGTGTTGATGTTCAGATCGCCAACTTCATAAGAGAGAGAATGGCCGCGCGAGGCCACGAAGGCGGCCTCAACCGTGAAGTTCGATCCCAACTCGCGCTGCACCGCGAGATTGAAACTTTCCGAGTAGCCGGTCTTCATCTTCGGGTTTACGTAGAAAGTGGTTTCGGTATTTCCGTTGGGGATCAGGGGCGTCTTCGCCGTTAACAATGACGTGGGAATGCTGCTTGCGCCGGGAGGAATCGGCGGGCTTGAGATTCGCGGCAGACCCTGATCGATCTGATAGAAGTAAGAACCATCACACGTCGTGCCGAAACATGGCCCGTCGTAGGGAACGTTGTTCCACTGCTGCTGAATCGCATAAGGTAAATTTTTCGTGAGCAGATCCTCGCGGGCGTCATTTTCCGGCGAGAAGAAAAGCCCCCAGCCTCCGCGCAGCACGGTTTTCGGATTCATCTGAAAGGCAAAGCCCAAGCGCGGGGCGAACTGGTCCCAGCGCGCGTTCATCAGGCTCCGCGAATTGCCGCCGCGGCCGGCAAGCAGGATCGTCCCGCCTGCAGCTACGCCTTTCGCGCTTGTATCAGGGTTCGGCACGTAATTCGAGGCCAAATTGTGCTCTTCAACGTACGGAGCCTGGAACTCGTAACGCAGGCCGTAATTGAAGGTCAGCTTCGGCGTCATCTTGTACGTATCCTCCGCGTAGTAATCCATCTCCCAGCTTTGCGTATAAGGATTGGTGAGCTGCAGCCCCATGTAGTCGTCGATGGGTAAGCCCAGCAGCAGGTCTGCGACATCGTTGCCGCCGGTGCCGTAGAGAGTCGCACCGCTGAAATCGTCCAAGGGGCTGGTGTAGCTCCAGTCGCTGGTCATCGAGAAATACGGTCCGCCGTAATACTGGAAGCCAGTGGGAAATAACGAGAAATTCGGGTTCGACTTCAAGCGCCGGAAGTCGGCGCCAAACTTGAATTCGTGTTTCCCCACTCCGCTGAGAATGAGATTGTCGGCGAGTTGCCAGTTGCGGTCTTTGAAATAAAGAGGCTTGTAGGTCGAGCCGCCGGTGAGGTATCCCGCGCCGAGGTAGATGTAAGGGTACGCGTCGGTCGCAGGAAATCCGGGCACCGCGATATTGCCCATGCCAAACTGGGTGCTGTAATCATGTCCGTCGAGCAGGCTGTACTGCGCGAGGTTGTAGCGCGTATAACCCAAGCGAAGCTCGTTGATGAAGCGGGTGTTGAATAAGTGAGTTTCGGTAATGGAATATTCCTGGTCGCTGTTGGTCTGGTTGTTTGCCTGATCGGCGTCGCCCGCTCCGGGCACGGGGGTCGCACCGTGAAAGGGATCGGTGGTCAGGCTATCGCCGTCGTTGTAATGAAAGACCGCCGAGAGCCGGTCTTTGCTGGAGAAGTTCTGGTCCACGCGCGCGTCGGCGGTTTTTGCGTGGTCGGTTACTGGAGAGTTGACCGCGAAATTGTTGTACCAGCCATTGTGCGTCCCCGTCAGATTCGGCTTGGGAAAGAAATTCAGCAGCGTGTTCACGCCGGCTTTGCTGACGCGGTTGGGAGCGATCACGTTGAGAAGTCCGTTGTAGGAAATCTGCTGGTAGCATCCTCCGTAGCAAGCTGAGGAGACGATGGGATCGTAGATCGGGATCTGTTTGCCGCTGTCGGGATCGACCAGTCCTCTCAAATCAACTGAGCCATCGGCGTCCATCTTGATCTGGCTGATCGGCGGAACGGCGTATACATAGTTGTAGGCGTTGGCGTTGTACAAGCCTTCGTACGAGATGAAGAAAAACGTCTTGTCTTTGAAGATAGGCCCGCCGAACGTGCCGCCATAATTGTGCTGCTTGTAGATCGAGGGAGGAACGGAAGCGCCGTCAAAACCATAGCTCTTGGCAGTTGTAAAATTCGGGCGGAAAAATTCGTAGGCGCTGCCGTGCCACTTGTTGGTTCCTGACTTGGTTTGAATCGAGACCACGCCGCCGGCGGAGCGTCCGAATTCCGCGTCATATCCTGAGGTTGAGACTTTGAATTCCTCCACTGAATCCACGCTGGGGACGGCTGTGATGTCTCCGCTGCGATTGGTCGTGGCCTCGACGCCGTCAATCTGAATCGAGTTGGCGTACTCGCGCTGCCCGCTGATTGAATAACTGAAGCTGTTGATGCTTCCGCCCGCGCTCGTCACACCCGCGGAGAGTCCGACCAGGTCAGTGAAGTTCCGCCCGAGCAGTGGCAGGTTCAGGATGTCGTGCGATTGAATCACGTCCCCGGTTTCGTTGCTTTCAGTCTGGAGTAGTGTGGGGACGGCATTGACTGTTTCAACGGTTGAGACTGCACCGACCTTGAGCTGAAAGTTGAGGAGCTGCTTCTGATCGATCACAATGCGGACATTCTTGGCCGTGCTGGTGTCGAAGCCGGCCTTCTCCACGGTCACGTCGTAGACTCCGGGCAGAAGATTATGCACAGCATAATTTCCTAGTCCGTCAGAACTGCCGGGGTAAGTCACTCCTGTAGCCTGATTGAGCGCAGTCACACCTGCGCCGGCCACGAGCGCACCGGTTTGATCGGTGACCTGGCCGTAGATCGATCCCGTTGTCGACTGCGCCACGCCCGCCGGGCTAAAGGCTAGAAAGAGAGCCGCGGCAATCGCCAAGGACCATCCGGCGATCCGTGAAACGCGTTGTGACGCCGCCAGACTAACCGCGGCCCTTGTGAAGCAGCGAGCATCGAATCCAAGAAAACAGAATCTGATCGTTCGCATAAGTCCTCCCAATAACTCGTGTCGAATCCTCAAGAACCTTTGGCTCAAGCGCCGTGCGCCGGTGAGCTAGCCGGCTTGGCGAATGTTTTCTCTAACCGTACATCGACCAGCCCCATCGACCCCGGTGTCGTGACAATCCCATTTCCATCGGGCCTGGTCCCAGAAACTTTTTCGTTGGCGGTATAAAAAAGAGTGAACGAGTCGTTGCCCTCCGGAATCAGTCCCAGCGGAGTTCGAACCTCGGTCGCCCAGACTCCTTTTCCTTCCTGCACCAAGAGATGCCGTCCAGAAGACCAGTGGATGCCGTCCGCCGAAAATGTATAGCCCACGGCGTTCGGTTCATCGGTGTCGTAGACGGCAACGTACGTCCCGTCGTCCAATTGAGTGACAATCGGATTCTCGATGAACCGCTTCTCCACGTGCAGCGGATTTTGATCGGTGCAACGGACCCAGGGACCGGCAAGATCCGGAGCCTTCGCCAGGCCCACCTGCCACGAAGATATGGGAAGCTTTTCGGTATGCGCGCTGCCGTACAGCGCATACCACTCACGGCCAACTCTGTAGGGAAAAAACGAATCCGTCCCCTGTAGCCCTTCCCACGAGTCTGAGTCTGACCCCCGCTGGAGAATTACACCCGCGTCGGTATAGGGACCGCCGATCCCTTCCATACCCTGGGCGTTCGAGACGGCGCGCCAGATTCTGCCTTCGTAGTTGGTCAGCCATTGCTGCGGCGTGTCGGGAGCGGCCTGATAGGCAACGTAGAAAAGGTTCCAGCGATTGGCAACGGGATCGTAGGCCGGCAGTGGCGACCACAGTGCGGCCCGCGGATCTTTGCCGGTAAAGTCGCCGCTTGATTCAGCCAGGGTCGCAAGCCGCTTCCAATGCACGCGGTCTTGGCTCACCCAATGCGCCAGCCTCATCTTAACCCAGTGCGGATCACCGACCATTTCTGAAGTGAACAAGTGGTAAGTCCCATTCAGCTTGACGACTCTTCCGCCCTCGAAGCCATACTTATTTCCCTCAGCGCCGCTGGATTTGATGGTCAGCACTGCACCCTGAAACCGCTTTGTAACCACGAGTTTGAGGCCTTGATCTGTCGCAGGACCGCCGAGAGCGGAAAGAACGAAACAAAACAGAAAGCCGATGATGAGAATTGCGCAGAGCTTCCCGAGCCTAGGCGTCGTGGCCACCCGACGGTTCTAGTCTTCAGCGGCGTCTCCGAACAAGGTAATCGAGGTTATCTTTTAGGTTAACGGGCAGAATTGCCCTGCTATAGAGGTGTAAAAGCTTAGCCACGAGCCGTTTTGGGAGGGAGTTCCTCGAGGTCGCGTCTAAGCAGGCGCTGTTAGGGAAACGGCGAGTGGGTTGCGGCGGCCTCGCGGGGGGATTCCGTCTGGACTAGCTCAAATGACGGATCTCGGGCGGCCTCAGAGTCGCCCGTTGTTAACTACAATTAACGGTCCAAGTAACGGTTACTTGATCTCGCGAGCCCGCGATTTTCTCCCCTTCTAATCTGGGTTCTTCGGATTGACCTGCACCGATTGACAGTGCTATCGTGCGACCGGGCGCAAGAACTTCGTTCGCGTGGGAGCGCGTCCGTGGTACCTCCCGAAGCCTTAAGGTGGCCTCCGTTCACACGTCGGCAGTCCCATCGATCTCGCTCTTCGAGAAGCGGGAAGAACTGCGCCGCATCCTGGAGAGCAAGTACTTTTCGAATTCTCCCAAAAAAACCCGCTTCCTTGAGTTTGTCTCTGAACAGGCGTTTCAGGGGAACGGAGAGAAGCTGAATGAATACCTGATTGGAGTCGAAGTCTATGATCGGGGCGTCGATTTCAATCCGCAAAAAGATCCGATTGTGCGGGTGCAGGCGCATGAAATCCGCCGGCTGCTCCAAAAATATTACGACGAGGAGGGTCGCGGTGGCCTGATTCACCTCGATCTACCCTCCGGTCATTATGTCCCAGTATTCCGACGCAGTACGTCCGATGAGTCGGCCCCGGACGCACCGCCTATTCCCGTAAGTGACGAGGTGCGGGCTCCCACTCGGCTTCATCTCATCCATCTGACCAGTACTTTGACTCTGGGCGCTCTCTGCCTTGCCCTTGCCTCAGTGCTCATTCTGAATTTGTGGAAAAGTGGGCAGGTCGCACACCCGAAAACTCCAGTCGCAAGTTTGCCCGACGCCATCGAGTGGTTCTGGCGTCCATTCCTTCCTCCGGCAGCCGCACCGTTGATCACGATTCCAAATCACCCGTTACTCCGCGCGGCTCACGATGGGGACAGCGCCCAGACTCTGGCCGAAGGTCATGAGATACCTAAGGCCAGTCTGCCCGAATTCCGCGACACGATCCACTTCCGCGAATTGAAGCGCTTTGTATTCGTCCCCAGCTTGACTGACTTTACTTCCGTTGGTGAAACGCTGGGAGTGGTCAATCTATGCAAGATGTTTGCCAGCGTCGGCCAAGGATGCCGGGTGCAGCCTTCTCGCCTGGTCAATTTCGAAGAGATCAAGGGTGACAACGCGATTCTGCTTGGCGGCAATCAGTCCTGGAGCGGGCGTGTCTTTCTCAACGTACAGGGATTCCAATTTCAAAGCGGGTTGATTCTTAACCACAACCCGAAGCCGGGCGAACGAGAAGTCTACAAGCCTGAGTTCGACTCCGTGACCAACCAACTGAGGCGCGACTACGCTGTTGTGCTGATGCTCCCAAACGAAGGAACGGAAAGACGCGTGCTTCTGATCTACGGCATTTATACGCAGGGTTCCCAGGCTGCCATCGAATTTCTCACCAATCCCGAGCGGATGGCGGAACTGCGGAAGCGGCTGCTCGATCTGGCTCCGGACCACAAGACGATCCCACCCTATTTTCAGCTGCTGCTCACGACCACCGTCGAAAACGCGGTGCCCGGGGAATCATCACTAGTAGCCCTGCGCATTATTCCCAACTGACTGGTTCGCGGATCCACAAGGGATCACGCCAGCAATCTGGCCGCGTCTTTGGCGTAATAAGTGAGGATGATGCTGGCCCCGGCCCGGCGGATGCTGATCAGGGCCTCCATCATTACTCGCTCGCGGTCGATCCAGTTATTTCTGGCGGCGGCTTCGATCATGGCATATTCGCCGCTGACTTGATAAGCCGCGAGAGGCAAGTCGAAGCGGGCGCGGGCGGCGGCGATAACGTCAAGGTAGGGCATGGCCGGCTTGACCATGATCATGTCGGCGCCTTCTTCGATGTCGGCTTCGACCTCGCGCATGGCCTCGCGAAAGTTGGCTCCATCCATTTGATACGAGCGGCGGTCGCCGAATTGCGGGGTCGAATCGGCGGCCTCGCGGAACGGACCATAGAAGCCGGAAGCGAACTTTGCCGCGTAAGAAAGAATCGGCATATTGATGAACCCAGAGTCATCGAGCGCGCGGCGGATGGCGGCGACCCGGCCGTCCATCATGTCGGAGGGCGCGATGATGTCGATGCCGGCTTTCGCGAGTGAGACCGAAGTGCGAGCCAGCAGTTCGAGAGTCGCATCGTTCACAATTTCGAAACTGGACTGAACGGCCTCGGCAGCAGCTGAGACGGCCGTCTTGATCGCCTTCTCTTTTTCACGTTCATGTTTGTTCTGGACCGCCTGCACCCGGTGCGACGGCTTTACTGCATCCAGAACCGCAGCTCCCAGAGACTTGGGAGTGATCGTCGATTTCACGATTCCGCAATGGCCGTGCGACATGTATTCGCACAGGCAGACGTCGCCCATCAGAATGAGGCCGGGCACTTCGCGTTTGATCGCCCTCGTCGCTTGTTGCACGATGCCGTTCTCCTCCCATGCGCCGGTGGCAACTTCATCTTTCTTGTCGGGCAGGCCAAACAGAATGACCGACGGCACGCCCAGCGCGCGAATCTCCTCGGCGTCTTTCACCGCTTCATCCACCGACACGTTGAAGACGCCGGGCATGGAGCGCACTTCTTTGCGGACACCCTCGCCGGGGCAGACAAACATCGGATAAACGAACGAGTCAGGAGTGAGCCGGGTCTCGCTCACCAGGTTGCGAAGTTCCGCCGTGCGGCGCAGGCGGCGCAGACGGGTTACGGGAAATGCCATGGCAAGTCACCCTGGGAAGAAAGATAAGGTCAACTCTTCCAACAGATGATTTTACATCCTCAACGAGGACGATCTGCCGGAGCTTTTCGGCCGGCATCATCCGGCGCAGCTTGCCGGAGGTATGACGGTAGTAACCACCGAATTCCCACGCAGTCCTCGGAATCCCGGATCGACTCTCATAGAATTGAGGCCAATGTCTTTCCTACAACGCCACCGCTGGTTCGCAGCAGCGGCCGGGGTCACTCTGGCTTTCGCCACCGTGTCGCTGACGGCGCACAAGGGCCCGGGCCTGACGGCATTCGCCGATCTGTTCGGCTTGGCGGGCATGCTGACCGCGGCTGCGATCACACTGGTCAACGCCGTCACGCGGCCACGCGAGGAGCGCAGTTTCTGGGCACTTACTGGGCTGGGATTCGCGCTCTGGGCCTGCAATCAGGGAGCGTGGTCATATCACGAGATCGTGCTGCGCCAGCCGATACCTGACCCTTATTTCTTTGACATCATACTTTTTTTTCACGTCGTGCCTCTGATCGCGGCCGTGGGCTGGCGCCCGGACCTACTAAAGCGAGACTCGCGAGTCGGTTTCAGCGCTCTGAACTTTCTGATGCTGTTGGGCTGGTGGATTTTTCTTTACGCCTTCATTGTGTTTCCGCATCAGTACGTGGTTCTCAATGTCAGGGTTTACAACGTCTACTATGACCGGCTTTATCTGGTGGAAAACGCCCTGTTACTGGCCGTGCTGGGGCTCGCCTCGCTCACAAGTTCTGGCGGATGGCGGCGGCTCTACTTGAATTTTTTCGGCTGCGGCATCGTATACGGCATCGGATCGCAGTTCATCGACCGCGCGGTGGCGAACAACACCTACTATTCGGGCAGCCCCTACGATATAGCCCTCATTGCTACTGTCACCTGGATGGCGGCGGTCGTGCTGTCCGCCCGAACTTGGTCACTCACACCGGTTGAATTCAGCCTTAACCCGCGATGGAAGAAACTCGTTCCACGAATGGCCATGCTGGCAATCCTTTCTCTGCCTGTGCTGGGAGTGTGGGCCCTGCTGCTTGACAGGTCAGCCGCACCTTCGCGCGTGTTCCGCATTCTCGCAGTACTGGCCGCGATGCTGGTTCTGGGGACGTTCGTCTTCCTGCAGCAATATCTTCAGGACCAGACGCTGATGGGCCTGCTGCAGGAGTCACGCCGATCGTTTGAAGGCGAAAAACGGCTGCAGAACCAGCTCGTCCAGAAAGAAAAGCTGGCTTCCCTGGGCACGCTGGTGGCGGGCGCCGCCCATGAGATCAACCAGCCACTCACCGCCGTCATGAGTTACTCCGAACGACTGTGGGCGCAGGAGGGATTGACAGATGAGCAAAACACCTTGCTGCGCAAAATCGTTCATCAAGCTCAACGCACGCGTGATCTGGTGGCGAATCTGCTCAGCTTCGCCCAGCAGAGTCCGGCGGAAAAAATCGTCGTTGACGTTGGGATGCTTCTTGGCCGAGCCGTGCAGATGCTCGAGCCGCGCTATCCCGGAGCCAAGATACGCGTCAGCCTGTCGGTTAATGCTGATTTTCCACGCGTGTGGGCCAGCGCCAACCAGTTGTTTCAGGTCTTCGTCGAAATCACAGAGAACGCCATGGACGCGCTGCAGGAAGCCGGCGGCGGCCTGCTCGAAATCAACGCACACCGGCAGGGCGCCGAAGGGATTGTCCAGTTTTCTGACTCTGGCCCCGGTTTGCGCGAGCCGGAACGCGTTTTCGACCCGTTCTACACCACCAAACCCATCGGAAAAGGCACGGGTCTGGGCCTGAGCGTTGTCTACGGCGTGGTCCGGGACCACGGCGGACAAATCATCTGCCAGAACAAACCGGAAGGCGGAGCGCTATTCGTCGTAAAATTGCCCGCAGCTCCGAAAACAGCGCGAGTGGCCGGGGCAGCCGGGGCCTGACGGGCTCCGCAAGTTGCAATCTTCGGTATACTTCTGCCGTTCCCCAAAACACAAGAACATGAATGCTAGACAATTTTCCCGCCGCGAGTTTCTGGGCACGGCTGGTGCCGCTGCCACCTTTACGCTTGTCCCCCGATCGCTGAGTGCTGCTCAGGTTTCAACCCCGGCAGTTTCGACTTCTTCGGTATCTACCGTCCGTGTGTCGTCTGCGGCAGCTCCGATCATGTTCGATCCTGACCTCGCGTTGGGCAGCTCTATCGACATCCTGTCGCACGATGTGGTGGAGAAGATTTTCACAGAACCTATGGTGAAGCAGTGCCTGTCAGCGGGCTGGGGACCGATTACTTACCGGCAGAATACCGAGCTCTCCATCGGCGCGTGGCACTGGAATCCAAACGGCTCGTGGAGCGACCCCGCTAACAAACGTGGCTACTTCACCGGCGGCACCGAATTAAAGGAACCCATCCGCCACTCGCATGGATATCCTCTGCCGCACCGCGGCACAACGCGCAACGGCGGGGCCGAACGCGGCTACTCGCGTATGACCGACGGCAATCCTGAAACTTACTGGAAGAGCAATCCTTATCTCGCGAACAGATTTACGGGCGAACCAGACTCCGCACACCCGCAATGGGTGGTCATTGATCTCGGTTCGCATGAACCGGTTTCGCAGGTGCGCATCGACTGGGCAGAACCGTATGCGCGCAGCTACGAGGTGCAGTACTGGTCCGGCGAGGGTGGCAGTGAAAATCCGATGGACCGTCCCACAACCGGTGTGTGGACGGTCTTCCCTGATGGGATTATCGGCGGGGGCAAAGGCGGCTCGGCCACTCTCCAACTGGCGCCCGAACCGATTTCAGTGCGCTACCTGCGTATCTGGATGACCGAATCCTCAAACACGGCTGACTCCAGGCCGAATGCCACGCACGATCCGAAAGATGCTCGCAGCGCGGTCGGCTACGCAATTTACGAAGTGTATGTTGGAGCGACGACTGCTGCGGGCGAGTTTGTCGATCTGGTGCAGCACCGTCCCGATCAGAACCAGACAGCCACACTCTGCTCTTCGATCGATCCCTGGCACACCGAGGCTGACCTTGACCAACACGGCGATCAGACCGGATTTGACCTTTTCTTTACCAGCGGCATCACCAATAACTTACCGGCCATGATTCCCATCGCGCTGCTTTACGGCACGCCCGAAGACGCCGCAGCCCAGATGTCTTATTTGAAGAAGCGCGGGTATTCCATTTCGTATGTTGAGATGGGCGAGGAGCCCGACGGCCAGAACATGCTGCCGGAAGATTACGCGACGTTGTATCTGCAGTTTGCGACGGCAATGCACCGCGTCGATCCGCAGCTCAAGCTGGGCGGACCGGTTTTCGAGGGAGTAAATGAAGACATCAAGGTCTGGCCCGATGCCCAGGGCCGCACATCATGGCTCGGGCGATTTATCGATTATCTGAAGGTGCGTAACCGCATCTCCGCTCTCTCTTTTATGTCGTTTGAGCATTATCCGTTTCCGCCTTGCGAGATTGTCTGGGCCGATCTTTACCGCGAGCCGGAGGTTATCAGCCACATTCTCGAGGTCTGGCGTCAAGACGGCGTGCCGGAGAACGTCCCCCTGATGAACACCGAGAGCAATGTAACCTACGGCCTGGCGCAGGAGATGTCCGATATTTTCGCTGCGCTCTGGCTGGCAGACAGCGTCGGCGCGTTCCTTACTGCAGGCGGCGCGGCGTATTATCACTCGCCGATTCAGCCCGAGCCGCTGCACTCGGGATGCCGCGGCTTCGGCACTTACGGCAACTATGTTGCTGATGAAAAACTCAACATCAAGGCCTTCACTTCGCAGTATTACGCCAGCCGGCTGATTAATTTGGAGTGGGTGCAGCACCGCGCCGGCGTTCACAAACTTTATCACGCGAGTTGCGATCTGAAAGACACCGCCGGGCATCGTTTGATTACTGCTTACGCGGTCGGTCGCCCCGATGGCGACTGGGCAGTGATGCTGATCAATAAGGACGAATCCAACGCGCACGAAATTCGCATCGCCTTTGATCAGCAGAAGACCTTCTCCGGCCCCGCAACCTTGATTACATTTGGGAGTGAGCAGTACATGTGGAAGTCGGAAGGGCCGAGCAGCCACCCTGATCCCGATCTTCCTCCTGTAACCACCACACTGAGCTCGGGTCGTCCATCTGTGATTCTTCCGAAAGCCTCAGTCACCGTGCTACGCGGAAAGGTCGCGGGCTAATGGAAGTTCTCTGGAACAAACGGTGGACAAAGTCTTTTGCTTAATGTGACCTACAGTCACATCAATTAGCCGCACTGTATCCCGTGGAAAGACGGACCCCTCCATGGGTCGACTTATCTCAAAATGACTCCAATTTCACCGGAAATTCGACCTATAACTGATGCTTACTCTTGACTTACAGTAGAATCCTTGTAATAACTATTCGGTCCAACGGGACGGGTTGGGGGGTGTATAAGTTTGGCAGAAGTTCGGCTTCAAGAGGGCGAGTCCCTCGAGAACGCTCTGCGCCGCTTTAAGCGCAAGGTACAACAGGAAGACATTATCAAGGAGGTTAAGCGCCACTCCTTTTACCTGAAACCCGGCGAGAAAAAGCGAGTGAAGGCTGCGCTGGCCCGTAAGCGGGCACGCAAGAAAACGCGCAAAGAGCAGGACTAACGCAATAAGAGGGCCGTCCCTTCCCGGGGCGGTCCTGCTCGATCTGGCCCCCACCGAGGTTGAGCTGCAGCAGGGACCATTCATACTCATCGATTCTTCGGCATATAAGCCAGATAGTTTGTATCCACGCACCGCTCCAGGCGCGTGGCGGGCCGAGTCCTAGGGGCATTACAGAGGGGGAGCAGTACACAACCTGTGTTCTCTGTGTACCACCGCAGTTCTTTCCCCGCGGGTGGACGCGCGGAAACGGGCTGAAGGGAGCCATCCTCAGATGGAATTTCAGGACAAGGTACTGAAGTGTATCGACTGTGGGGGTGATTTCGTTTTCACTTCCGGGGAACAGCTTTTCTTCCACGACAAACAATTCAAAAACGAGCCGAAGCGCTGCAAGACCTGTAAAACCAAGCGTGTCTCGGTATTCGGGGCGCAGCCACCTTCTGGACAGAGCTACCGCTACACCAAGGTCGAAACCCAGGCCACATGCTCGGGCTGCGGGAAGCAGACCACGGTGCCGTTCCGGCCCACGCAGGGCCGTCCCGTCTTCTGTCGCGAATGCTTCCAGTCGCGCAGGACTGCGGCCTCCGCGTGAAGGTTTAGCCGGCACTTGGCCGGTGGATTTTCGGGGCGTAGCTTCGCGGGAGTGTTTTCATCGGCACAGATCCACGGTTGTGCGTTCATCCGGGCCTGCATCATCTTGGATTGCGCTAACATAGTGAAGTGCCAGGTTATTACGTAGAAAACTTCGGTTGCCGCGCGACTCAAGCCGACGGCGCCGCTCTCGAACGCCAGTTCGAAGAGCGTGGTTTTGCGCGCGCCCCCGTTCGCGCGCACGCGGAAGTTGTCGTCCTGAATACTTGCACAGTCACGGCCGCCGCTGACCAGGATGCGCGCGCCACGATCCGCCGCGTCCAGCGCGAGAATCCCAAGGCGAGAATCATTGTCACCGGCTGCTATGCCCAGCGCGCTCCAGAGGAGATCGCTGCTCTGCCCGGCGTAAGTCTGGTCATCGGTAACTCGCACAAACACCGTCTCGCCGAAATCGTCGAGCGGAACTCCACTGCACACCGCGAGAATAAAGTCCCCTTCTTCCCACTCTCCGGCCTTACTGAGAACCGAGAGCGGAAAACTGAGAACTCGATCTTTGTTTCCGACATTTTCGCTCACACGGAGCTTCTCGCCGCGCCGGTCTTCGATGCTGCCAACGAGCGCACCCGCCCCAACCTCAAGGTGCAGGACGGATGTGACAATCGCTGCTCTTTCTGCGTGATCCCTTACGTCCGCGGCCAAAGCCGCTCGCTACCACTGAAGCAGGTCATCGGCGAGGTCCGGGCTCTGGTCGAGGCGGGCTATCGTGAAGTCGTCATCAGCGGGATCAATCTGGGCCGCTGGGGACGGGACTTGGGTATCGGTTCTGATTCGCCGACAGTTGGCGATTCCTGCCAACAACCAACGACCGGCGACCAGCGACTGGCGTCTTTGATTCGGGCGATCCTCGCTGAGACTGCCCTCGAGAAACTCCGTGTCTCATCGGTCGAGCCTATGGATTGGTCCGACGAACTGATTGCTCTCGTTGCGTCATCGCCGCGCGTCGCCAAGCATGCCCACGTGCCGCTGCAGTCGGGCAGCGACGCCGTGTTGCGCCGCATGCACCGCAAGTACCGTCCGTGGCATTATCGCGAAAAGATTGAAGAGATTCACGCCGCGATGCCCACAGCAGCGATTGGCGCCGATGTCATGGTTGGATTTCCCGGTGAGACGGACGCAGAATTTGAAGCCACGCGGCGATTCATTGAAGCCTTGCCGTTTACCTACCTCCACGTCTTCACCTACTCCCCGCGCCCGGGAACGCCCGCGGCCGCGCTCCCGAATCAAGTGCCAATACGGTTAGCGCGTGAACGGAACAGCATGCTCCGCGAGTTGGCTGCTGAAAAAAAGCTGGCGTTCATGCGCAGCTTCATCGGCAATCAGATCGAGGCGATTACCTTGCGGCAGACCCCTGATTTATCGGGACCGGCAGCGTCACATTCCATATTCACTGAGGCCCTGACTGACAACTACCTCAAGCTCCGTCTCAGGGGCCGCCACGAACCCAACCGGTGGCTGCGCGGCTGCGTCGAAGGCGTGGTAGACGGCGCCCTTGTCGGTATAGGCTGAGAGCGACCAACTAGTGTTTTAGCGCAGCAGCCGGTTCCTTCTGCTAGACTGTCGCCTCTGACGAATCGCCCTTATTGACAACCATGGCCGTTATCGCTCCGACTCCTATCCCAACAGCGAGCCGAGCCGCAGTGCCCGAAAAGACTTTGCTGGCGGGCCTCGCGCTTACCAGCTTCGCCGCGTTGCTGCTCGAGCTTTCTCTGACCCGCCTGTTTTCCGTCATTCTCTTCTACCACTTTGCGTTTCTGGCAATTTCCATCGCCTTGCTCGGACTGGGCGCAGGCGGCGTGTTCGCGTACCTGCTCAAGAATCGCCTCGCTCCGGTCGAGACTCGTCAGCTTGGCGCGCGGCTGTGCATGGCGAATGCGCTCGTGGTTGTCGTGGTTCTGGAAATCGTTCTGCACGTGCCGGTCTCACTCGACGTTTCGGGCAGAAACTTTCTGCGATTGACAGTGCTTTACCTCGCCGCGGCGGTTCCTTTTTTTCTGACCGGATTACTGTTCTCAGTAGTCTTTGCCCGCGAACCGCAGCGAATCCCGCGACTCTACGGCGCAGATTTGTGTGGCGGGGCGTTGGCCTGTCTCGCCGTTGTGCCCCTGCTGAATTGGCTCGGGGGCCCGAACGCGATTCTGGTTTCGGCGGTTGCGCTGGCCGTCGCTTCCATGATCTGGGCCGAGACTCACGCAGCGCGCAAGCACGCGTCGTGGCTCGCCCTCGCGCTGGTGGCCCTGACCGGTGCGAATTATTCTGGACGTCTCATCGACGTGGTCTACGCAAAGGGAATGTTTCGCGATCCTGCCTGGGTAGAGTTCGAGCGCTGGAATGCGCTCTCGCGCGTCGAAGTCGATCGCCAGGGTCAGGCCAAAGCCATTGTCATCGACGCCGACGCTTCCACGTACATCATGAACGCGGATCTCTCTCACTGGAAGGGTACGGTCTGGGAACACAATCTGATGGCCGCTCCGCCGGCGTTGGCCAACGTTCTGCGGCCGCACGGAGACTACGCCATCATCGGACCCGGCGGCGGCGTGGATGTGTTGCGCGCCGTAGCCAACGGCAGCACGAGCGTAACTGGGATCGAGATCAATCCCATCATCGCGACGACGATCATGCGCGGCCGTTATGCGGACTATTCGCAGCACCTTTACGAGCGTCCTGACGTTCACATTCATGTGGGTGACGGCCGGTCGTTCATGCGCGCTGCCACCGAGCGCTACGACGTGGTGCAGATGACGCTGGTTGATACCTGGGCATCAACCGCGGCCGGCGCCTTCGCGCTGAGTGAGAACAATCTCTACACAGTCGAGGCTTTTCGCGAATACTTCGAGCACCTGAAGCCGGATGGAATGATCGCAATCACGCGCTGGGAGTTTCGTCATCCGCGGGAGGCGCTGCGTGTGGTCGCGGTGGCCATGGAAGCTCTGCATCGTCTGGGAGTAGAGAATCCGGCGCGGAATTTCATCGTCGCATCCCAGGGAGACCTGGATGCCGACGGCATTCCTGTGGTCGTGCTTGCAAAAAAAACGGCGTTCACCACAGACGAGGAAACCGCGGTCATCAAGCACTTCGATCATTACTTTGAACTCAACCCCTTGTATCTGCCTTCGCAACCTGGAAACAATCCTTTCTCTGACTTGATTGCCAGTAACGATCCGTACGCCTTCGCACGCGGTTACGCCTACAATGTGGCTCCGGTCACCGACAACGCACCTTTCTTTTTCTTCACCCTCAAGGCCGGGCAGATTCTGGGCGAGAAGGGATTGCGCGAAGGCATCGACTGGAAGGTGAATCTTGGCGTCCTAGTGCTGTTCCTGGTGCTGATTATCTCGCTGCTCGCAGTGCTCGGATTCCTGATTCTTCCGCTGGCATGGAAAGGCGAACGAGCGCGGCAGTCAGCCTTTCCACTTCTCTATTTTGTCGCGGTGGGCCTGGGTTACATTCTGGTGGAAATCGCTTTCATTCAACGCTTTGTTTTGTTTCTCGGTCATCCCACCTACGCGCTCACCGTGGTAATTTTTCTGCTCATGCTCTCGAGCGGCGCCGGTAGCCTGTGCTCGCGGCTCTGGCTGCCGCGCGCGGAAACGGGCTGGCTGCCGTTGCTGCTCGTCATTGCGACGCTTCTTTTCTACGTGATTTTCCTCCCCAGCCGACTGGCGATCCTGGTCGGGTTGCCGATCGAATATCGCCTGGCGATCAGTGCCATACTTCTCATCCCGTTGGGATTTGTCATGGGCATGCCGTTTCCGACTGGACTCCGGGCCCTCGCAGCCGCCCCGGTGCCCGAGTTTCCGGCTTCGTCCGATAATGCGGTCGAGTGGGCCTGGGCGATGAATGCCGCCGCCAGCGTACTTGGGTCTGTGCTCGCCATGGTCATTGCCATTCAGTTCGGCCTGACCGCGACCCTGGCCTGCGGAGCGACCGCGTACCTGGCTGCGCTTTGCCTCATGCCGGCCCTGCCCGCGAAAGCAGCCTAGACTGTGCTTCGATTTTGTTATCATTCTGCGATGGGTGTGCTGTGGGTTGCCGGGGGCGAATCTGAGCTGTTGGCGCGTCCGGTGGAGTGCATACAGACTGGCGTCATGAAGGAATCCCTTGCCTAGCCAGAAACAGCTCAAGTGGTCGCAACTTCGAGTTGGCGTCACGGTCATCATTGCCAGTCTTGTTCTGGCGCTTTTGCTGTTCTTGATGTCGGGCACCGCCGGTTTATTCACCAAGCGCATCACCGTCCGATCTTACTTCGACAATGCCGAGGGACTGCGCCCGGGCGCTCCGGTGCGGCTGAGCGGCGTCGACATCGGGAATGTGAGCAGGATTCGTATCGTCCCTGACAAGAACAGGCGACTGACTCCCGTCGAAGTCACTATGAAGGTAAGCACGAAATACATCTTTGGGTTGCGCAGCGATTCTGTCACATCGCTCGATACCGCTGGAGTGCTGGGCGAGACTTATCTCGATATCGACAGCCAACAGGCCGTCGGCGCCGAGGCGAAGGACGGAGACGTTCTGCCCACGCAAGTACATCCGGACTTCAACCAGGTCGTTCGCGCCAGCCAGAGCACACTCGAAAACATGGATGCGCTGCTGAAGCGCGCCGATCGGATTCTGGCTTTCGCCGAAAGCGGCAAAGGTTCGCTGGGCAAGTTGATCTACGACCCAACGCTTTACAACCGCTTCTCCGACACCGTGGCCGATTTTCAGAAGATAGTGGACCAGGTCAGCAGCGGGCAGGGCAGCCTTGGCGCTCTCATCAGCCGGAAGGACGCCTATGACAAATTTCTCTCTACACTCGACAAAATGAACTCAATCATTGACGACATCCAGCAGGGCAAAGGTACGGCCGGGAAGTTCATCAAGGATCCGTCACTCTACAACAACGCCAACGACACGATCGCTAACGTGAAGAAGATCACCGAAGACATCAATGCCGGGAAGGGCACGCTGGGAAGGTTGACCAAAGACGAAGAACTGGCGAACAAGCTCGATACTACAATCACCAAACTTTCGCAGCTCACCACTGAACTCGAAGCGGGCCAGGGAACAGTCGGCAAGCTTTTCAAAGACGATACCCTTTACAACAACGCCAACGAGATGCTGGTTGAGACACGCGACCTGGTGAAGGGGATCCGGCAAAACCCCAAGAAATATCTCAGCATCAAGCTGCACATTTTCTAAGCTGAATTCTCCGTTCTACAGAAGAGGCCGTTGGCCTGCGCCCAGCCAGGCAGGCGCGGGCTGTCACCACAGGGCTCCCTGCGGAGCCCTACTGATACGCTAGCTTTCCCAGGTCTTTCCACTTCACAAGAATCACGTGATTGTCTTCGATCGCCTTTTTGAATTCCGGACTGGTCACGAAATGGTAATCGCGCTGTCTCCAGGCTGAGCCGTAATCGGGATGATCGACGGTTATGGCCTGCAGTTCGGCATCGTCATGCCCGAGATGGACGATGATTTCCGTGATTCCGGGTTTCAGGCTCTTGATCGCGCTGAGATAGAAATCCTTCCAGTGCTCCGGCTGTACGCCGGGGCTAGCGATGACCACGGAATCGAGCACGACGTCCTTGGGCGAAAGTAGCGAGAGGAGTTTCGAACGATCGTCGGTTACCCGAACAGCGAGAAACGGCAGATGATACTCGTGCGCAACCTTGACGTAAGCGGCAAACAGTTGCGGCGTAGCGAAAGCCGAACCCATATGACTGTCGAGATGGGTGGGATGGATGCCGAGCGCAAGCGCGCGATCGACTTGCGCGCGAATCTCGCGTTCCGCTTCTTCAGGCTTGGCTTTGGCCGCGACAGGCGCGGTCTCGCTCCAGAATGTGCCGGCAGGATCGAGCAGGCTCGCGACTGTGTCGCTCGAAGCGACCGGCCCCCAGCGATAAGTCTTCCACTCGCTGGTCAGCGTGAGATGCAGTCCGAGATCGGCCTCGGGATGAGATTTGGCATAGGCCGCGACTTCGCTAACCCAGGGACACGGCATCATGATGCTGGCAGATGTGACTGCATTCCTGTCGAGCGCGTCGAAGCTCGCCGCATCGACCGAATGCGCGACGGCGAGATCGTCCGCGTGCACAAGGAGCAGTTTCGCATCGGCGGGATAACCAAGACGCTCTGCAACAGTTTTCATTTGAGCTGACAAAACCGGCGCCACGAGCAGCCAAGACAAAATCGAAACCAGCAATCTGCGCGATCGCATGCCAATCTCCTGAGACTCTTGCGATGGAAGCGTAGCATATGCGACGTTTCCGAATCGTGTCAGTGTTCGCCGATTCCGAACACCGCCCCCAGCAGCAGGATCACCAGCACGCCCAGCGAGATGAGTCCGTATTTCCGATCTTTCTCGCGGAAGAACAGAAAGCATGCGACCAGCACACGCACCACGGGCGTAGCCAGCATCAGCAGCACACCGGCGCGCTCAATGGCGAGAGGAATGCGTCCGGCGACCACAAGTCCGGCGAGAAGCCCGGCCAGCATGATGAAAAAACAACTGAACGCGCCCACTCGCAGCACCAGAGCTACGGCGCGGTCGAAAGCCGGTTCACGCAGTTGGCTCATAACCACCCCCGCAGCAGGTGGAGAGTCAAATTTCCAGCGAGATAGAGCATGATCGCGGCCAGCAGATATACCACATATTTTGTGTGCACTCGCGGCGCCAAGCGCGCCCCCAGCAGCGATCCCAGGAAAACTCCGACTGCCAGCGGTGCGGCAACCTGAACCAGAATGTCGCCACGACGGTAGTAGACAATGGCGCTCGCGGCTGCTGTTACGCCGATCATGAAATTTGATGTGGCGGTCGCAACCATCAGCGGCACATCCATAAAGATGTACATCACCGGAACTTTGATCGGCCCGCCGCCGATGCCCAGCAAGCCGGAGAGTGCGCCCGCTACCAGAGATGCGCCCATCCCCAGCCGATAATTATGCGGTTCGTAGGGCGGGATGACGGTCTCGCCGTTGACCGCCGGCGACGACTCGTCTCCCCCTTTCACCTTGCCGCCCCGAGTGAGGATGGTGATCGCACTGTAGAGAAGAAAGCCGGCAAAAAGTCCTTCCAGAGCGTTGCGATTGAAATAGCCCACCAGATAAGCCATGACCGCCGCGCCGAACGCCGTCGCCAGCTCCAGAGTCATGCCCAGGCGGATGTCGGTAGTGTGGCGTTGCAAATGGACGGACGAACTCGCGGCTGACGTGGTAATCACCGCGATCAGACTTGTGCCAATCGCCTCGCGAATCGGAATACCGAAATGCAACGCGAGGATCGGCGTGAGCAGCACGCCGCCGCCAATGCCGGTCAGTGCGCCCAATAGTCCGGCGAAGAAACCCAACACAACCAGAAGAATGGTTACCACGAGCGAGAGGACCTCCGGTTGGCGATTTTTTCGATGGGGATACTAATCGTAAGCGCCGTGGAGGATTGAAAAAGGCCGGCGAAACAACCCGGCCGCCGCAAGCTAAAACACCGCCCGGGGCGACGCAGTCGCATCGGCTTGTTCGTGCGCGTGATAGCTCGACCGCACCAGCGGTCCCGACTCGACGTGGCGGAAACCGAAGCGCAGCGCCTGCTCCCGCAGGTAGATGAATTCCTCCGGTTCATAGAAGCGAGCGATCGGCAAATGATCTTTCGACGGCCGCAGGTACTGGCCCACGGTGAGAATGTCGACACCGCGCGTGCCTAGGTCGCGGAAGACTTCGATCAATTCTTCCGAAGACTCGCCCAGGCCGACCATGACGCCGCTCTTGGTCACGGTGCCCGGAGTAAATTTCTTTGCGTTCTCAAGCAAAGTGAGCGTGCGCTCGTAGCGCGCGCCGGAACGCACAGCGCGATAAAGCCGTGGCACGGTCTCTGTGTTGTGGTTCAGCACGTCGGGCTGAGCGTCGAGCACGATCCGCAAAGATTCTTCCAGCCCTTGAAAATCAGGGATCAACACTTCGATGCGGCATTCGGGAATAAGTTCGCGAATCTCACGGATGGTCTCGGCGAAAATGCGCGCGCTCCCGATGTTGTCATCGTCGCGGTTCACGCTGGTCACGACCGCATGTTTCAGCCCTAGCGTCGCGACCGCCTCCGCGACGCGGCGAGGCTCGTCCCAGTCGATCGGCTCGGGGCGGCCTTTGGGCACGGCACAGAAACCGCAACGCCGCGTGCAAATATCGCCCAGCAGCATGAAGGTCGCAGTCTTATGGTTCCAGCACTCGCCAATGTTCGGACACTGCGCCGACTCGCATACGGTGTGCAAACCGAGCCCGCGTGCCAGTTTCTTCAGATTGTGAAAGTTGTCGCCGACCGGGGCCTTCGCCCGCAGCCACGACGGTTTCGGCATCCGCGGCGGCGGGCTCACTTCAATCTGAATGAGTTGAGAAGATCCGGCCATCAGCTTGATTCTATCAGTTCAGGGATTGGCCCCGGTTGAAACGGCCAGTAGACACTTTCCCGATTCTCGGCGACATACGATCGGACTGCCGCTCGTTGATCTCTAGCCAGCAACTTCCACGATTCGTTCACTGCTCACGCAGCGCTATCGTAGGCTCAAGCCCCGCCGCGCGCCGGGCCGGGAGCCACGACGCGAGGACGGTGATCGCAAAGAATGCTACCGTCATGCTGGCGAATGTCGCCGGGTCGGTGGCCTTCACGCCGACCAGCATGGTCGACATCGCATGCGTCAGGATAAACGCCGCCACCCACCCCACGGCAATGCCAGCCGCGCTCAAACGGAGTCCCTGCCGAACAACGAGTTGGAAGATATTGCCCCGCTCCGCACCCAGCGCCATGCGCACGCCGATTTCAGAACTGCGCTGCCGCACCGTGGTCGAAAGAACGCCGTAAAGGCCAACTCCGGCCAGTGTTCCCGCGATGGCCGAGAAAATCGTGATGAGCAGCAACGAGAAACGAGTGCTGGCCTGGGCGCGATAGAGGAGCGAATCCGCGGAATCCATTTCCGTGACGAGAAGACGAGGGCTGACTTCCTTGATTGCCGCGCGAGCGATATTTCCGTAACCCGTCGGATCGCTGCCTGTGCGAAGCGCCCATGATCGGACGTCGCCTGATCCGAGAAAGGCGTCGGTAAAGTAAACCTGCTCGCGTCCGGCTTCTGCCAGCGACGTAGTGCGCTGGTGGGCAACCACCCCGACAATGTCAACCCACTCTGCCTCGGGCGTGCGAACGCGGATCAGGATGCGCTTTCCTACCGCCGACTGTCCGGGAAAAGCTTTGCGTGCGAGGAATTGGTCGATGATCACGTGATCGCGCCCAGGTAAATTGTCATCGTCAGTGAAAGTGCGCCCTTCCAGCAGCGGCGTGCGCATAGTCTCGAAGTACCCGGGGAGAACAACCTGAAAGTCCGCCGCCTGAAACTTGCTGGCGTCACTGAGGGCTTCTTCGGTTCCCCAGCGAATCGGACTGAAATCTCCAGTGAAGGGAAATGGAAAGGATGCGGTCACTCTTTGGACTCCAGGGATCGCCCGCAACCGGTCCTCGATCTGGCGAACGACGACGGCGCGCTGTTCCGGCTTACCCTGGGCCAGCGGGTCGCCCACAAGCTGAAATGTCAGCAAGTGATGCGGATCGAAACCGGGATCAATTCGCTGCAAGTCGAGAAAGCTGCGGAACATCAGTCCCGATCCAATGAGCAGCACAAATGAGAGCGCCACTTCTGCCATCACCACCAGATTGCGGAGCAACCCTCCAGCGGCGAATCCGGCGGTCCGGCTACTGCCACGCAGCACATTCATCAGCCCCGGCCTCCAGGCACGCCATGCCGGGGCCATGCCGAAGATGATTGCCGCAGCCATTCCGGCGAGTGCCGTAAAACCCACCACCGTAAGGTCGATGCGGATGTTATCAAGGCGCGGCAGGTTTGCCGGAGCGAGCACCCGCAGTTCGTGAATTCCCGCCCACGCCAGGCCCAACCCCACGACGGTTCCCATGGCGGCGAGTAGAGACGCCTCCGCTAGCAGCGGGCGAACCAGCCGCCAGCGCCCCGCGCCCATGGCGGCGCGCACGGCCAGCTCGCGTTCGCGCAAAGACGCACGGACCAGTAGAAGATTGGCGACGTTGGCGCAGGCGATGAGCAGCAGAAAAATCACCGAGCCCATCAGCGCGAGAATTGCCGGCCGTACTTCCCTCACCAAATGCTGTCGCATGGGCTCGATCTGGATGGCATACCCGGCGGTCTGCGAGATGGGAAAGTTCTTCCGCGCCTCGGCGGCTACTCGATCGGCCGCGGCCTGCACTTGTTCCACCGATATTCCCTGTTTCAGCCTGCCGACTGGGCGAATCGAAAATTCCTTGCGGTGGGCGGCATCGTAGTCCAGGCGATTGGCGATCCAGATATCCGGCGCGGCTTCAACGTCCGCTTCGGATGGGAAGTACAGGCGAACGCCCGGCGCCAAGACGCCGACGATCACAGGGCCGCCAGCGGTAGATGGGCTGCGGTTGATGACGCTCTTATCGCCGCCGTAGCGGCTCTGGAAGTATTCATAGCTCAGGATCGCCATGTTGGGCGCCCGTGCCACCGTAGCTCCTGCCGTACCTGCGGGCGGTGCGGGAGGACGAGGTATTCCGTCTTCCGGGGTGAAGTCCCGACCCAATATGATTCTCGCGCCAGTGGCGCGAAAGAAATTCGTTGTGACCACCGCCCAACTGATTTGCTCTGGCGTGCCGTCTGCCAAAGGGACAACATCGCGACCCGTAAAGACTCCGGCAAATTCATCGAACAGCGGCGCCGTGCCATCGCGGAGATCAATAAAATCCGCATTAGAAAATGGCAAGTCCTGAACATTTCGCCGGCGCAGATCCATCCCAGCGATCACCAGACGATCGGCATCTTTATAGGGAAGCGGCTGCAACAGCACGGCGTTCGTCACGCTGAAGATTGCAGTGCAGGCGCCGACCCCTAAAGCAATGGTCAGCACGGCGGTCAGCGCGAAGACCGGACTCTTCTGCAGTACTCGGCCAGCGATGACGAAATCTTTCCATGCCATACGAATCTCCAACAGCATAGCTGCTGAGCATTACGGAAAGCTGAACAGAAAATTACTCTAAATAAGAGGCGATTACAACGAGAAGACGCCAGGGCGCTGAATCGAATCCAGGTCAACCCACTTCGACCAGTCCGTAAGTGTGCTGCCAGCGCGCACGCATCTGGACCAGCGCCCTGCTGATTTCCTCGGAAGAAATCTCAGAATTGGGTCCAGCGAGCACAGCCGCGGCTTCACGCTTCGCCGCTTCGAGCAATTGCGCATCGCGGATAATGTTCGCAACGCGAAAGCTGGGCAGCCCCGCCTGGCGCGTGCCGAAAAATTCTCCGGGTCCGCGGAGTTCGAGGTCAAGTTCTGCGATCTGAAAGCCGTCGTTTGTTTTCACCATCGCGTCGAGACGGCGCTGTCCATCTTCGGTGACCTTGCCTCCAGTCATCAGGACGCAATACGACTTCGCTGCGCCGCGTCCGATGCGCCCACGCAACTGGTGCAGCTGCGCCAGGCCAAATCGCTCTGCGTGTTCGATCACCATGACGGTGGCGTTGGGAACGTCGACTCCGACTTCGATGACCGTGGTCGCGACCAGTATCTGCAACTCGCCTTTCTGAAACATTCGCATGACCTGATCTTTCAAGCTGGCGTCTAGACGGCCGTGGAGCAGGCCGACTTTCAGGTCGGAGAACACCTGCCCGCTGAGTTCGCGGTACATCTTGATGGCAGCTTTCAATTCGCTTTCTTCGTTTTCTGCAATCACGGGGTAAACCACGTACGCCTGGTGTCCGCTGGCGACCTGTTTGCGAACGAACTCCCACACCTTGGGCGACTCGTCGTCGGTGACGCAGCGCGTGACGATCGGCGTACGTCCCGGCGGAAGCTCATCGAGCACGCTGAGATCGAGATCGCCGTAGAGTGTGAGAGCGAGCGTGCGCGGAATGGGGGTCGCGGTCATGACAAGCACATCGGGCTCGGCCGGAGCCGAGGAGTCTGTGTGGGAACGGGCGCCCTCGCCCGTTCGGTCGAGCGAAGCTCGACCGCGTTCCTCTCCATCCCCAGACTTTTTCATCAGCTTCAACCGCTGCATCACACCGAACCGATGTTGCTCGTCGACAATGACCAGGCCGAGTTTCGCGAATTCCACTTTCTCTTCCAACAGCGCATGCGTGCCAATCACTAACTGCGCGTTCCCCTGCGCCAGGTGCCTCCGGACCTCGCGCTTGCGATCCGCTTCGAGCGACCCGGTCAGCAGTACGATCCGGTAACCCGCGTCCTGAAGAATCCTCTGCGCGGAAAAATAATGCTGCTGGGCCAGAATCTCCGTCGGCGCCATCAGCGCGACCTGGCAGCCGTTTTCAATCGCGATGATCGCCGCCTCGAAGCCCACGATCGTTTTGCCCGACCCCACGTCGCCCTGCAGCAAACGCCGCATGGGATACGGCTTTCCCATATCTTCGGCAATCTCCTTGAGCACGCGCTTCTGC
Source organism: uncultured Acidobacteriaceae bacterium (assembly GCA_963739125.1). GTDB lineage: Bacteria > Acidobacteriota > Terriglobia > Terriglobales > Acidobacteriaceae > Sulfotelmatobacter. The sequence continues at coordinate 2,192,465 of CAVTZD010000001.1, forward strand.
GCCACCGTCGGATGAAACGGCAGGATCTTCTTGATCGCCGCGCGCACGCGTTCGTCCAGCCGGAAAGCGATGCCGGTCTGCGCCTTGTGCTGGCGGCGCTTCAACTCCAGGCCCAGCTCCACGAAAAATAGCTCGTCGAAAATCAGCCGAATATGCGCCGGCGTGCGCGACGATTGCAAATCCTGCAGGCTCTCGCCCGGTTCCGGCCAGTGTACGTTCCACAGCGCCGCGCGCGGTGGAATCAGGCCAAGATGTGAGCGCACGGCAGCCGGGATCGGCTCGGGCAGTTCTGGAGTCAGATTGTCGAGCGCGGTGCGAATCACGCGCCGAAACCAGCGCGGCGTAAGCCGTCCCTGACCGATCGACTCGTAGATCGGGACGATGCGTCCGACTTCCAGCGATTCCGCCGCTTTTTTCTCCGCGCCATTTTCGCTGGGCTCCGACGGATCACCCAGAACTTCGAACTGCGGCTGTACAATCTGCACCTCGCGGCTGCGTTGATCTTCTTCCACCTTGCCGTAAAGCGCGATCATTTGGCCCGGCTTGAACTTGTCGCGCAAATAAGCTGCGTTGAACCACAGGCAGCGCAGCCGAGCGCGCCCCTGCCCAATGGTGAGCTGAAAAATCGGCATGCGGCGCGTGCTGAACAATCCAGAGTTGCGGACCTCGCCGATCACCGTCGCCATCTCGCCCGGGCGAAGTTCGGAGATGCCGCGCGGGTTCAGCCGGTCTTCATAGCGAAATGGAAGATAATGTAGGAGGTCTCCAACGGTGCGGATTCCCTTGCTGGCAAGAACTTCCCCGATACGCGGGCCGACGCCTTTGATGTATTGCACCGGAGTCGAGAGTTCGAGCATAGATTGAGACCGACCGGAGGAGTCTCGCGCCTGCGCGGCGAACAAGAAATCGCAGTGCATCCGGAGTTGAGCCAGAAGGAATGGTAGCAGGAGCAAACCGACGAGTGCAGCGCTGCGAACCCATCTAGGAGCGCCCTGGTGTCTAAATCATCGGTGTTCATCAACTTTCTGCAGGCGCTGCTGGCAATTCTGCTCGGAAACGCAGTGTACTTCATCCTGATGCCGTCGCTGCCTCCGGTGGCCCGGCACCGGCCCTTCCGAATAGACCTGGGGATGGCCGTGGATTTCTGGTTTTGCCTTGTAGCCTATGGCCTGATCCGGACCGCAAGAAAGTGGAAGTAGCTTTTGCCAGGCCCCTCCTGAGCAGTATCTGGTTACTTTCGATACGTCGGTAACGCCTTCTGGCAGTCGTACAATTCCTGAGAACATGCCGAAAATTGCTGTTTTGTACGACGCCGGCCAGGCCGTGCTCTCCACCTTCGATCCAGACGAGGTGCTGCAGCGAATCCTGGCCATCGCGCGCGACTATTTTCATTTGCAGAATGTGGCCATCTTGTTATTTGACAAGGAGGCCCAGCAGCTCTACGTTCGCTCGCAAATCGGCTGGGATGAAGGTAAGGACAAGATTCGCCTGGGATGCACTGAGGGCATAACCGGCGCGGCAGCTTCCAAAAAGCAGCCGGTGTACGCTCCCGACGTGACAAAAGATCCACGTTATGTTTGCTCAGCTCAATCGACGCGCTCCGAGCTTGCCATTCCGCTGATGGTTCGGGATGAAGTTGTCGGAGTGCTCGACTGCCAGAGCGATCAGTCCGGTTACTTTGATCACGATACGATCGAGTTGCTGACGTTGTTCTCCACGCAGGCTTCGATCGCCTTGCAGAATGCCCGCCTGTATTCGCTGGAACGGCAAAGAGCGCTGCAACTGGAAGCCATCAACACCATCGCCCAGCAGAGCACGGCCGTCATGGAATTAGAACAACTGCTGGTGGGCGCCTGCAAAGTGATTCAGAAGGCCTTCCAGGTGCATCACGTTTCGCTCTTCTTGCGGGAAGAGGGCGACCTGGTGCTGCGCGCTCATCATGGCAGCCTGACTCCATGTATTCCAGCCGGTGGGCGTTTCGCGGCCACCCAGGAACCGTGGTCACGCATTTTGCCGGCCAGCGGCACCGTCATCGAAAAAGATCTCGCTTCCACTTCGGCCTCTTTCCGGCTCTTTGCCGAGGCCGAATCGCGCATGAGCATCCCACTGATTTCTTTTGGCCAGACGCTGGGTGTGCTCTCGCTCCACAGCACCGAACGGGACGCTTTCCGCCACAGCGAGCTGCAGTCGCTCGAGTCGGTGGCCGACATCTGCGCCAATTCTATCCAGAACGCCCACTACGTCGAACGAGTCAAGCAGCTCGCCTATCTCGATGGATTGACCGGCATCTTCAACCGGCGATTCTTCGAAGTGCGCATCATGGACGAGATCGAACGCGCACGCCGATTCGATAGCGGACTGGTCGTCGTAATGGCTGACATCGACCAGTTCAAAAAGCTGAATGATGAGTTCGGGCACCTGCTCGGCGACGAGGTTCTGCGGCAGGTTTCTTCGCTGTTCCACCAGAACCTCCGGAAGATCGATGTGGTGTGCCGTTACGGCGGGGAAGAGTTTGCCCTGCTGCTCACGCAAACCAGTGCGCAGCAAGGCGTCGCGGTCGCGGAGAAACTAAGAAGGCTGGTCGAAGGATGGCAATTCCCGGGAGTACCGCGGACGGTTACCATCAGCGCCGGTGTCGCGGCCTTTCCAGATCACGGTACGGGGCGCGATGAACTGGTCCGAGCCGCTGACAATGCGCTCTATGCCGCGAAACAGACAGGAAGAAATCGGATCTCGCTCTACGGCCGGGCTCACACGGCTTCCGCTGTCCGCTAAGCCGGAACCCCGATTTTCGATCCGGCTAGATATCCATCGAATTTCGAACCCGGATCAGGTTATGTCGCACTTCCCGTTGCATCTGCTCCAGTTGGATTCTCAATTGCTGCTCTTGTTTTCTTAATTGCTCCCGCTGCTTCTCGGTTTGCTGGCGCAGCTGTTTTTCATGGTCGCAGAGAGACTTGCGCAATTCCTCGGTAGATTTGCGGTAACTTTCAGTCGCCAGCTCCATCTGTGGGCGCAGCTTGGCAAGCTCATCCTGCAATTTTCCGAGTTCGACTCGTGACTCTGAATCCAGGCCCTGGTCTTGAAGGCTTTCTTCTTCGATCAACCCACCGGACTGCCCTTTCTCGGGAAGCGCCAGCGTGAGGGTCTGCTCTTTCTTGTCACGGATCACTCCGACATTTACCGAGTTGCCGTTGCGGGAACGAACGGAGCGGCTGAAGTCACCTGTGTCATGCACCGGCTCATCGTTGATCTTCACAATGACATCGCCGGCGCGAAAACCCGCCTTCTCGGCGCGACTGCCCTTTTCGACCGACCGCACCAGCACGCCATTGCCGCTTCTCACGCCGAAGAATTCTCCCAGCTGTGGGCTCATGTTTTCTACCGTCAGACCGCTGCGAGCCTGCGAGATCGTCACCACCGTAATGCTGGGGATGTCGATCTCCGGCATCACCGGCATCTTCGGCATCTCAAAATAAAATCCCTTCGAACCAGAATGCATCCTGCCGTACTCTTTCTCCTTGTCGCCTAACTGCACCTTCAGTGTCAGGGGCTCACCATCGCGACTCAAGCCGAGCGTGACGACCCGCCCGGCGGGAGTTTCGTGGATCATGCGCCGCAGCTGTGCCGCGCTCTCCACCGTCGTGCCGTTCATGGTGAGGATAACGTCGTGCTCCTTGAGGCCGGCTTTCCCGGCCGGAGCGTCCGGGTCGACAAATTTGATTTCGACACCCTTCTCTTCTTTCAGTTTCAGGGCGCTCAAGCGATCGGCGGTGACGTCGTCGATGTCAACTCCGAGATACGAGCTGCCGCCGCTGTCATCGCTGGAAAACACGAAGGGTTGCGCCGACGGATCCACTGACCAATTTTGTGCGGCTTGGGAGAAACTGAGCAGCAACGGCAACAACGCAATGCTGGTCAATGCGTATTTGTGCATGGTCATTCCCTCGCGGAAACGGGCTCGCGCTTCACCGCGAGTCCGGTGCAATGGTTGGTCAGCGGCTGGCTCGCTTGAAGTAGATGTCGCCAGTCGTCGTGCGCACCTTCAAGATCGGGCCGCCGCCGTTCAGCTTGCCGTCGGCCGAAATCGTCTTGGAACCCCAGTCGCCTTCGCTGTGGACGTGAATGTCGGGAAACTCAGAGGTGATATGGTGCCCGTTGGCCAAGTCCACGTTGGCGCGCACATCCACGGCAACGTCGGAAGCGATATAAACGGTTATATCGCCTGCGGATGTTTCCAGCTCGGAATCTCTGCGTTCTCCGCCAGTGTTAACCAGCTTGACCGTGATGCTGCCCGCTCCGGTTTCAGCCTGCGCCGAGGGTACGCCGTAGAGTTCGATTCCGCCGCCACCGGTCTCGGCATGAACGTGCCCTTTTGCCGAGTTCAGCCGGATGCTGCCACCGCCCGTATCAATTTCCACGGGGCCGCCGATATCACCCAGATCGACGCTGCCGCCGCCCGTCGATGCCTTCACTCTGCCGTTGCAATGCCGCACTTCGATGCTACCGCCGCCCGTGTCAATGCTCGCATCCTGCGCGGCCGACTGGATGTTGACGGATCCCCCGCCAGTCTCCGCGACAATCTTTCCTTTGCCCTGATGCACCACGATCGGTCCGCCGCCGGTGTGCACGCCGATATCTCCGCTGACAGTGCCCACGTCGATCGACCCACCGCCGGTTTCCGCATTGGCGCCGCCGCCAATATCGTCCAGGCGAACGCTGCCGCCGCCGCTCTCAGCCTCGACCCGGCCAGTAACGCCTGTGGCTTCCACGTTCCCACCCTCGGTTTCTAGCTTTACCGAAGCGATCTCCCGCGGCACGTTGATGTTGAACTCACCGGAGAAGTGCTTAGGTTGCCGGCCACCTTGCCAGTCGCCCACGATCCAAGCCGTGTCGCCTTTTACATACGCCGTCACCTTATAGCGATCAAACTGCCGACGCGCCTCTTCTTCCGACGAGGTGTTGAACCGGCTATGAACTATATATTGAATGCCATCCTGTTGCGTGCCGTGAACCACCACCGAGCCCATGTCGACTTTCACGCGCAAATACTTCACTGCCGAGAGCGTGCCTGAGATCTCCTGACTCCAGGCTCCGCCGTCGTGCGACATATGCGTCTCTTGCGCCAGCGCCAGCGGCGCAAGCAGGGCCAACACCGCGGCAAACCCTGTGACTTGCAGCGAACGTTTCAAAATAGCCACCTCGTTTCTCCTAACCACTCACCGTTTAAACCGATCTTACGTCGCGACTCCCTGCCGCGCCTATGTTCCGTACTGTGCCGCAGTGCAATGCCCAGCTAATCGATCTCAGGCAATTGCGCCAGCATGGTGCGGGCCTGCGACTTGATATACGTGCTCTGGTCCTTCGCCGCCAGCGCCATCAGCACGCCGCGCACACTGCCATCAGCTTTCACCGGCTCAATCAGATGCAGGGCCTCAATGCGCACTCCGGAATTCGAATCGTTCACCAGGGCCCGCAGAACGGCGTCGCGCACGTTCGTGTCGGTCTTCACGTAATTGCCCAGGGCGTCGAGCGACTTCAACCGCACTCCCGGATTCGTGTCGTTCTGCAGGGCATACACCAGCGCTTCGCGCACCTGCGTATCGCCAGGCTGCTTCGCCAGCAGATCGACGGAATCCACACGCACGCCGGAGTTGTAGTTGTTGCGAGCTGCATACAGCAGCAGCTGCTGGATTCGCTGATCGTTCAGCGATCCCTGCAGTTCCTGCGGAAGAATTGTGTTGTATTTGATGCTGACCTGATTAGTGCCGGGGTCCTGTGTGATGGAACTGATGCCCGCGATGGAGGCGTCACTGGGAAGAATTTGCTGCGGACCGGCTTGCTGGATTCCGGGCGCCTCGATTCGGTTGCCATAAATCCTATATGTGGTCCCGACTCCCCCGGCAAAACCCAGGACGAGAATCGCAGAAGCGAGCGCGGGCGAGAATCTAATCTGCTGCAGCCAGGTCGCCGGATCGAAGGCCAGCCGGCCAAAGACGCTGCCTTGCTTGGCCGTCTCCAGCTCCTCCTGCAGGCGCATACGGGAAGACGTCAGCAGATTGGGCGTGGGATCAACCGCGCGATCCTGCTCGAGCAGTGCATGAAACTCCTGCTCCGCCTTCAGTTCGGCTGCGCAGTCCGCGCAGCGGGCCACATGCTGCTCCAGTTCATGGCGGGCGTCATCGGCCAGCTCGCCATAAACATGAAGCACGATATTTTCTCGAACCCACTCACATTTCATCGTTGCACCTTCATCGACTCGTGTGGCGACGGGCGCCTCGCCCGTCCGGCGAGGGCGAAGCCCAGCCGCACAATCCCAAATCTCTATTACCGCATGTCCGCCAGCGCGCCCCGCAGCTTCTGCGTAGCGCGAAACAAAGTATTTTTCGCCGTCTCTTCCGTCGTATGCAAAATCTCACCCACCGTGCGCAGCTTCAATCCGTGGTAATGCTTCAGCTCAAAGACCATGCGTTCGCGCGGAGTCAGCTTTTCCAGCGCTCCGGCGATGCGCGCGCCCAGCTGCCGCCGCATCAAGTCCCGCTCCGGATTCGCTCCCGCCCGCCCGTCTGGCACCTGATCGAGCAGGTCATACTCCCCGCCCGACGCATCTTTCGCCACCGGCGCGTCTTCCTTGCGCACATTTTTCTTGCGCAGGTGATCGAGGCACAGATTGGTCACGATCCGGTAAATCCAGGTATAAAACGAGCACTCGAAACGGAAATTGCCGATGTTCTTGTACGCCTTGAGAAACGCGTCCTGGTAGACGTCTTGGGCGTCGTGCTCGGTGCCGGTGAGGTGGAGAGCCAGGCGCAACACCGCCTGATCATAATGACGGACCAGTTCCTCGAACGCCGCGCGGTTGCCGCGCTGCGCTTCTCGGATCAGCATCGTGTCATCGATGCGGCGATCTTGACTTTGGCGATCTAGCCCAGCCATGCGGCCCCGCGTGGGGTCCAGGTTCTCACTGAGAACGTTCTCTGTGCGCAGGCTCTCTCGACCTGCGCCACCGCTGACTCTCTCCGCTCTGTCACTCTGGGCTCTGGCACTCGCTGCCCAGTGTGCCCGCACGCCAACCGCAAGTGATACTACCCATGCATCGGCCGGCATTTCGTGTCGTGTCCTCTACCTGCCCGGTATTTGATGTCCGTATCCGGGCTTGCACAGGAATAGACGGGAGATCAGTGGAACCGTGAGCAGAAATTATAGTGGCTACAGCGACTTTTGGGAGTACCTAGGTGCTTCAGGGGCAAAGATTTAGCGGGAAACAGAACAGTGGAAGACAGTGTGGGCCGCAGCTTTGGCCAAGAAAATGCCCTGATTGTGGGGCAGAGCCAAGAGAAATTCCGTAGAGACGTTGCTTGCAACGTCTCTCTTTCCCGGGCCACGAACCTCAACCCCGGTTCGGGTGCAGCCAGCGAGCGTCCGTTATGGGAGAATAAGCTCGTGACTGGAGTCCAGTTCGTCACCGATAGCAAAGGCCGGAAAGTCGCGGTTCTCATCGACCTGAAAAGCACGGAACCCGGCTCCAGGATTTTTGGGACGGTCTCGTTTCTGAGTCCCGCCGCGGAGAAGTGGGAATTCCGTTGGAGAAAGTGAAGGCCGGCCTCGTCAAGAACGGGCGGCTGCGCGAATAGCTACGCGGTCGAGCTAAAACCCTCAGCGCGAAAAGAACTGGAATCCCTGCCTGACACAGTGCTCGCCCGCGTCATCCGCAAGATAGAATCCCTCGGAATGACCCGAGACCAGCAGGATGTAAGAAATTGAAGGGCTACAAAGACCTCTGGCCCATCCGAGTCGGCGACTGGCGCATAGTGTAGATAGTCGAAGATGCAACTCGAGTCGTCAGCGTGACCCGAATCGCCACCGCAGCAAAGTGTACGACTAGGCTCCAAAACATAGCCTTCAGACGAAGAAGCGGGACCTGTCGTTACTCCGCGACCGCTTCCTTCTCAATAACCACCTTCAAGTGCGCGGTCACGTCTTTATGCAGCTTCACCGGGATGGTGAACTCGCCCACGGTTTTCAGCGGCTCGTGTAGCTGGATCTTGCGGCGGTCGACGTTGAATCCCTTCTTGGCCAGCGCGTCGCCCAGGTCGCTCGACGTGACTGAACCGAAGAGCTGATCGTTCTCACCCGATTTGCGGGTGAACGACACCGACACGCCCTCAAACTGCTTGGCCAGTTCCTCGGCCTGGGCCTTTTCCTTCGCCGAACGCCGCACCGACGCGGCCTTCATCTGCACGATGACGGCCTTGTTGTTGTCGTTCGCTTCAATGGCCAACTTGCGCGGCAGCAGAAAATTACGCCCATAACCTTCGGCGACCTTCACCACGTCGCCGCGGGCTCCCAGCTTCGCTACGTCTTCTTTCAGAATGACTTCCATGAAAATAGCTCCTGGCTTCTAGCTGCTAGCCTCTAGCTAACCCACCCCTCCGCCTCGTTTTAGCTAGAAGCTGATTCTTAACTTGCCCTACCCGCAAACGGCAACAGCGCGATGTTGCGCGCCTGCTTGATCGCCGACGACAGACGGTGCTGGTGCGGCGCGCACACGCCGGTCAGGCGCCGTGGCACGATCTTGCCGCTTTCGGCCACGAACTGGCCGAGCAGCCGGTAGTCTTTGTAGTTGATGTCTTCAATTTTCTCGACGCAGAACTTGCAAACCTTCTTGCGCCGGAAGAACTTCCGTCCACCTTCACGTGGGGGCCCGCCCGGCCCGCGTCCGCCGCCTCCGCCGCCAAACCGCGGACGATCTCCGCCCGGACGATCTCCACTGGGACGATCTCCACTCGATCGCGGCCTCTCGCTCGGTGCCGTCTGCTCTGGTGCTCTCGTTTCGTCAGCCATATTTCTCCTCTAGACTCAGTGGCCAGTGATCGGTGATCGGTGGTCAGCGGCCGGTAAAACCGTTTGCGTTGGCGGGACTTGGTCACTGGCCACGAACCACCGGCCTTTGACCACCGCCTCTACGCCGTCGCTGGAGTTTCCGCCGCCGGTGTCGGCGCCGCCGGCACTTCCACCGGAGCCGCTGCCGCCGCGGGCTGCGCGCTTACTTTCTTTTTCGCATCGCGCAGCTTCTTGATCTTGTCCAGCCGTTTCTGTTCCTCGTCCACGCGGACGGTCAGGAACTTGATGACCGGTTCCGTTACGCGCAAGCGCCGCTCCAGTTCGTGCATCACTGCGCCTCCGCCTTCGACGACCATCAGCACGTAAACCCCGTCGTTGAAGCGCCGCACCGTATAGGCGAGACGGCGTTTGCCCATCTTGTCGACGCGCACCACGGTCCCGCCGGAAGGCGGCACCACCGACTGCAGCGTCGAAATCAGTTTGTCCAGATCCTCGTCCGTCATATCCGGCCGGACGATGAACATCAACTCATAAGTACGATTCATTCGTTGTCTCCAAACAGCGGTCAGTGGCCAGTGGCCAGTGACCAGAAAAATCGAGGACTCTTACGCGCCACTAACCACTGATCACTGGCCACCGTCTTCTTTCCGGTTGAAGCGATTCATCGCCGCTGCCGGACCATCCTTCAAAATCACTCTCACCGCTTCATCCGCGGTATCGAGCACTCCATCGACGACGGCCAGATCTGCCTTTCGCATCGGCGACAGCAGGTACTCCTTGCCGTCGCGCACCGGGTGATCGGGTGCAACGCCGATCCGAATCCGCAGAAAATCCTGCGTGCCCAGCGCACCGATGATCGACTCGATGCCGTTATGTCCCGCCGAACTGCGCCGCGTATGAATCCGCAGCGTGCCCAGTGGAAAATCCAGCTCGTCCTGAATCACGACCAGGTCCGATTCCGGTCGCGCTTCGTACTCCTCGACCAGTTCCCGCACCGAGACGCCACTCAGATTCATGAACGTCTCGGGCTTCGCCAACAAGACCGGGACACTTTCGATCACCGCCCGCGCCGTCAGCGCCCGGCACTGGCGCTTCCTGACTTCCACTCCCAGGGATCCAGCGAGGCGATCAATCGCCAGAAAACCCAGGTTATGCGGCGTGAACTGATATTCGATTCCGGGATTGCCAAGACCGACAATCAGTTTCACGCCACCATCCCATACCGTGTGGGGACAGCCGCCCTCGGCTGTCCGGCCGGGCAAGGCCCGGCTCCTCCAGCCACGAAGCTATTTCTTTTCCTTCTTCTCGGCCTTTTCCGGCTTCGCCGCCGGAGCAGCCTCGGCACCCTCTTCCTCGGTCTCCTGCTTGCCCTTCTTGATGACTTCGGGCTCCGCCGGAGCGGCCGTCGCCTCCGCCGCCACCGCTTCGGGCGTGGCCACAACTTCTTCCTTCACCGAGGTCACGTGCGCCACGGGCTGGTTCGGGTCAGAAAGAAACTTGAGCTTCTCCGAGTGCGGCAGGTCGGAGACACGCAGCACTTTGCCAAAGACCAGTTCGCTCACATCGGCATCGATGTGGCTGGGAATGTCCGCGGGCAGGCACTCGACTTCCACTTCGCGCAGAATCTGCTCCAGGATTCCGCCTTCCTGCTTCACGCCCGCAGCCTCTCCTGCGAGGAAGATGGGCACGTTGACCTTGAGCACTCTGTCCATGGCAATGCGTTTCAGGTCGATGTGCAGCAGCTTGCCCTTGATGGGCTCGTACTGCCAGTCGACGATCATCGCCTTGGTGCGCTCGCCGCCGTTAAGCGTGAGATCGAAAATTGTGTTGTGGCCGGTCTCGGAGTGCAGGATGCGCTGCACGTGCCGCGGATCTACCGTAACCGGCAGCGAGTCCTTGCCCGCGCCGTAAAGCACGCCCGGAATTTTGCCGCCCTGCCGCACCCGCCGGGCGTCGTTCTTGTTGCCCGACTCCCGCGGTTGCGCTTCGAGTAGGTTCGTTTCCAACGCTGTCGCCATAATGATTTCCTATCCAAGTATTGGAAGATATCTGTACGTTTCAAAGTTTCACGTCGCAAGGTTTCAAACACCCACGCCATTCTCTCGTCGCTGAGACTTTGAACCTGAAACTTTGGAACTCTGAAACCTTGAAACCTGCCTTACATAAATAGCTTGCTGACTGAAGTCTCTTCGTGATTGGCCTGAATCGCCCGGCCAATCAATCCTGCAATCGAGAGGACGCTGATCTTGCCTCCCTTTTCCGTCCGCGCTGCATCGGCCTCGGCCGTGAGCGGGATGGTGTTGGTGACTACAACCTGCTGGATCACCGAATTCATGATGTTCTCAACTGCCGGCCCCGAAAGCACCGCGTGCGAGGCGCAGGCATACACCGAACTCGCCCCGTTATCCATGAGCGCGGCCGCGGTTTTCACGAGCGTACCGGCCGTATCGATCAAATCGTCAATAATCAAACACGTGCGCGAGTGGACATCGCCGATGACGTGCATGATTTCCGCCACGTTCATCTCGACGCGGCGTTTGTCGACGATGGCCAGCGCCGCATCCACCTTTTTGGCGAAAAACCGCGCCCGCTCCACGCCGCCCGCATCAGGAGAAACCACCGTCAGGTTGGGCAACGCCAGCTTACGGAAGTGATCCACCAACACCGGCGAAGCGAACAAGTGATCCACCGGAATGTTGAAAAATCCCTGCAACTGAGGGGTATGCAAATCCACGATCAACGCCCGGTGAATGCCTGCAGTCGTCAGCAGGTCGGCCATCAGCTTCGACGAGATCGGGCTGCGCGGCTTATCCTTCCGGTCCTGCCGGGCATAGCCGAAATACGGAATGACCGCCGTGATGCGCCTCGCCGACGCACGTTTCAATGCGTCAACCATGAGCAGCAGTTCGATCAGGTTCTCGTCAACGCCTGTGCTGCGCGCGGCGTGCACGGCCCGGCACGTCGGCTGCATCACGAAAACGTCCGCGCCCCGCACATTCTCCTGAATCTGCACGTAGCACTCGCCATCGGCAAAGCGCGTCACCTGAGCCTGGCCGCGCGGCATGCCCAGAAAGTGGCAGACCTCATCGGCCAACGATTCATTCGCGGTGCCGCTGAAGATCTTGAATTTCTCATCCACTCGAGGCCGCGGTTTTCGCTCCGCCTTTTCGTCAGTCACAGGTGGACTCTTTTTCTCAGCCTTCTCCGTCTTGTCGGTCGGCGTGACTAAAGTAGCCATAGTTAAGCTCTTGGCTCTTGGCCTCTAGCTCTCAGCTTGAACCCTCGCCTCCAACGCCCGTCTGAGCTAAGAGCCAAGAGCTAAAAAGCCAAAAGCGGATTTTCTGGCTGGGCCGCTAGGATTCGAACCTAGACAAAGTGCTCCAAAGGCACTTGACCTACCATTAGTCGACGGCCCAGTAAAGCAGTTTCAAGTTTCTGGTTCCCAGTTTCCGCACGCTCCGCGCAAAACCGGACTCCGATTGTTGGCGCAACTCTATTAAACAACCAGAAACTAGAAACTGGAAACTAGAAACTTTTTCCAGTACTGAGCCCGCGGCAAAGTTGCCGTCGCCTGTGCCGCCCTGCCCTGCTTCCGCAGCCGTGCCGTAGCCCGCACCGCTGCCGCCCGTGAGGCAAACAGCCCGTACAACGCCGATCCGGACCCCGACAATGACGCGTACTTCGCGCCCGCGCGCAAAAGCGCACCCTTTCCTTCACTCAGCTCGGGATATTCAGGAAAGACGACTTGTTCGAAGTCGTTTTCAATCCCAGCCCGGACAAGCCAGAGAAGCGGATTCCCGGCCCGGCCCCTTCCTGCCAAGAAACCAGAAGGAGCACCGGAGTAAAGCTCGCTCAGCCACGCCGACAACCCACGGCCAAGCTGATTCATTCTATCGGACGGTTCGGATACCGTCAATTTAGGCCGGGGAGCACCACCGCCTGTGTGGGGACGGGCGCCCTCGCCCGTCCATGCCGAGCGAAGCTCGGCGGGATGTTGGCCTGCGGTTTCCCCAAAACTCAGCCGCACAGCCGCTGCCTCGCGGGCGGGAGCGCCCGCGCCACACAGTCTGTCCCAAGCTGCAAAGGCCTTCGGAGTCGACACTCCTACCTCCGGAGTCACTACTACGCACGCCATCGAGGGCAAATCCGGCAGCGGATACACCTGTTCACCCCTCCCCACCCCCAGCACAGTTCCGCCGACCAGGAAAAGCGGCAAGTCCGACCCCACTTCTGCCGCGATTCGCAGCCTCTCGGCCCCAGGCAAGTGTTTTTTCAGCGCTCGCTCCAACCCTAGCAATGCGGCGATGGCGTTCGCCGAAGCCCCGCCCAGCCCGCCCTGCACCGGCAACCGTTTCTCGATTTCGATGACAACCCGTCCCTTCGCGTTGAGGGCTGTCATCGCCTTATCGACGATGCGATAGCAGGTATTCGATTCGTCGCGCGGTACGCGCGGATCGGCACAGCGAATTTCGATCTCGACGCCTCGCCTCGCACCGCGACTCACACTCACGCGAATCACGTCATGCAGCCCGATTGTCTGGTACACCGTCAGCAGTTCGTGAAACCCATCCCCCCGGGCCGCGCCAATGCGCAGCCCCAGATTAATCTTCGCGAACGATCGCACCGTAACGGTCATGGACGGATGATTGTAAGGCTTCAACCCTTGATTTTCGACTTCACCCCCCCGAGTATCGGTTTTGGGGCGGCAGCACTTTCTCCAATCATCGTTCCCCCTTCATTCGTGTCTCCAGGCCGTTCCTACACTTCGGTAATCTCGACTGTGACCGCCCATAAGAGCACTCTAATCATGTTGTGATTTCAATCACACGCCGCCCCACGACGGCCTCGCGGTTGGAACCGCAAGGGAAACCTGCAGACTGAGGCCGTCCCGGTGATTTCCGGGCCCTGTGCAGCTTTTCCCTGGAGTTGAAGTTCAGTAAGTGCGAAAAGCAGTTAAGTACGGCCAAAATCTCATGCCAGGGGCGTCAGAAAGCCGTCCATGTCGCCGGCTTCCCTGGGCAATGCGAGGTGGAGTATGCGCCGAGTTGTTTCAACGATTCTAACTTTCATCTTCGCCGCTACCGTCGCGGCTTTCACGCAAAGCGACTACAGAGTCGTCACCGTCACCGATGGCGGAACCATCTCCGGCACCGTGAAATGGTCGGGCCCGGTTCCGCACCCCCTGGAGTTTCGCATCACCAAGGATCCCCAGATCTGTGATCCTAACTCGAAAAAGACCGCCAATCTCGAACGGCTGATCATCGGTCCCGAGGGCGGCGTAGCCAACACCGTTGTCTACCTCAAGAACATTTCGAGCGGTAAGGCGTTGGAACTGCCCGAGCAGCGCCGTCACCTCGACCAGAAAGGCTGCCGCTACATCCCGCACATTCTTCTGGTTCCGGAAAATGGCACGCTGGAGATGATGAGTTCCGATGCGACCTTGCACACCATTCACATGGAGGGTGCAGCCTCGTTCAACCTTCCCTTCCCGTTCACCAATCGCGTGACTTCGCGCACCATGTCCACACCCGGCCTGGTTCACCTGCGCTGCAACGGCGGCCATGTGTGGATGAACGCCGAGATGCTGGTCGTGACTCATCCCTATTACGCTGTCACCGATGAGAGCGGAAACTTCGAGCTCACCGATATCCCGCCGGGAACGTACCAGATCGTGGCCTGGCATGAAGGCTGGAACCTGGTGGGCAGGGAACAGGCTTACGACGTGCTCACCGAACGCAGCGTGCAGCGCCCGGTTTTCAGCGAAGCGAAAAGCTGGGAAAAGTCGGTGACTGTCGGCGGAAATCAGACAAGCACGGTCAATTTCATAATCTCGAATAGCAGGTAGATCGAACAAGGCAAATTGGGCGCCCCATTCCAGCCCCGTTCTTTGCGGCTAGCGTCGGGATTTTGAATGTTGGGAAGTCTTGCACTCTAAATCTCAGGATAGAACTTACCGCCGCTTGTAGAGTACGGCGAACTCAAACCCAGCGTTCGGTGGGAACAGCTCCGCGATTTTCCGCAGCCGTTCGGCGAGCGCCGACGGCGCCAGCAGCGGATAATCGCGCTCCCGAAGATCGTAATAGTCCACGTCGAGATACAGCGACAGCAGATAGATTGAGACCGTGTCGGAGAACGTCGCTTCCAGGTACTCGTTCTTATAGCGCTCGCGGTCAGGACCGCCGGCCGTGGCCAGCTTGCGCGCCTCGTACGCGTCGAGAGAGGTCTCGCCGCGTACACCCGCTTCCACCTGTCCCCACGCCAGCTCACTGAAATCCTGTGAAATTCCTGCGCGCTCCACCAGCGCATGGCCCACGTTGATATAGAACTCGAAGGCCACGGAAAACTTGTCGTCCATGAGCCGCGTGGAGATGAATACGCACTGCGAGTCGCCCAGGTTGAGGTTGCGATGGCACACCGCGTTGTCGCTGAGCGCGACATCGTAACGGTCGGCGATTACCGTCTCTTCGCCCTGGCTCACCGTGAGCGGGACAAAATAATACGCCTTGCGCTCGAGTGCCGCCGCAATCCGCGTTGGCACGGCCGCGATCATGCGCTCCAGGTCGAACGAGTTCACCGCCGTCTCGCCTGCCAGGGCGTAGCAAATCCCATTCGCCGCCTGAGAAACCGGCGTCGCTCGAACCACTTCCGCGGGGCTCCGTGTAATCGCTGGCGCTGCCTGCGACATCCTGCCTTATTCTACACAGTTTAGGGCGATTGCCCCCGCTGCGGGCGCGTCCTTGCCGTAATCCCGGGCGCAGCCGGTCCGCAGCAAGAACAGGGCCTCGCGGGCATCACCACTCCTGAAAGGACAGGTTGTCCCATCTGACCCCGGGGATGATTTATCGTAGGATTGATGGATTCTCAACACGGATCCCACGCGCCCAGCTGGTACGGCATTCCCGTGCGGGCGCTGCTGGTGACGTTCATCGGAACGTTGCTCTGTTTTGCCGTAAGCCTGCTGTTTGGCATCGTCGGAATGGTGGTCGTCGCTGCCGCGCACGGCACGCATCCCGACATGCGCATCGCCTACCGCGACATCGCGATACCCATCGCGCTGGTCGCTGGAAGCGTCATTTTCGTTCTTGCCCTGACCATGGAGATCCGCCGTTACCGCCAGGTCAAAACTCTGTCGACAATTGAGAAGATCAGTTAGCCCAGGTCGTGCTGAGCCTGAGTATCGAATGTCAGGGCGTTACAATCGGGATCATGCCGCCGCGGATCGCCATCCCCATGCCGCACTCTCTCGACCTGGAATACGCCGAGCGGGCCATCCCACAATACGAGCGCGCAGTCACGCTGGCGGGAGGCGAACCAGTGCGCATCCCGTTAGATCAAACGCCAGAGGACGTAATGAAACTCATCGAAGGTTGTGATGGCGTGTTGCTGCCCGGCAGCAAAGCCGACGTCGATCCGGCGCGCTTCCACGCCGCGTGCTCGCCGCACACGGCCGCCGCCGACCCGCGCCGCGACTTAGTCGACGATCTTCTGCTCGCCGACGCCTACATGTGGCGCAAGCCGGTGCTGGGGATCTGCTACGGCCTGCAGAGCCTGAATGTCTACCACCACGGCGCGCTGGTGCAGCATATCCCGGATTTTCTGCCGGAAGAAACGCGGACGAAAGTAAATCATGAAGCCGGAAGAAAAGTTGCGGTCGCGCATACAGTTGAGATTGAAGCTGGTTCCAGACTGCAAGAGGTTCTAACCGGCGACAACACAGCGCGGGCCGCCTCTGGTGTGGGCAAGCTCGTCGTGCCCGTGAACTCTTCTCATCATCAATCGGCGGATGCGATCGGCTCCGGCCTGCGCATCGTGGCCCGCTGCCCGGACGACGGCATCATTGAAGCGCTGGAGGGAACCGCGCCCGATCATTTTGTGCTCGCCGTGCAGTGGCATCCCGAGCGCTCGGTGGATGAGGATGCCGCTTCCCGCGCCATCTTTCGCGCCTTGATAGGAGCGGCGGAGGAACGCCGTGAACAGATTGCAGGAGAGGTCGAAAGTGTGGAATGACCCGGCCCTGCTATTTTGTCTTTCGCCGTGGCGTCTTCGGTTTGTTCGACTTCTCCAGCAGGACCACGACGTGCGCAACGGCGGCGTGGTCGAGATTCAGTCCCTCGGGAGTCTTCGCCTTCAGCCCAACGCAGTCCGAATCCACGCCGAGCAACTCAGCCACGCGCGCGCGAATCGCGACAGCGTGCGGGCCAATCTTCGGCGCGGCCAGAATTAAACTCACGTCAACGTTGCCCACGCTGTAACCCGCGTCCCGCACCCGGTTCAGCGCCTCGCGTAGAAAGATGACGGAATCCGCTCCTTTCCATTCGGCATCGGACGGAGGAAACAATGCGCCGATATCGGGCGCGGCGATCGCCCCGAGCAGCGCATCGGTGATCGCGTGCAGCAGCACATCGCCGTCGGAGTGGCCTCCTAGGCCGTCGTAGTGCGCCAGCATGATGCCACCGATTTTCAGCGGAATGCCGGGACGGAATTCGTGCGAATCAAACCCGTAGCCGATGCGGGTCGTTGGTCGTCGGTCGTTGGTCGTTGGCATGAGAGAGAATCTATATTGGCCCGCACAGAGAGCCGCTTTTATTTGCCTAAATAGAACTCCGCCAGTTCCATATCCCCCGGGCTTGTGATTTTTATGTTCTTCGCCGATCCCATTACCACCGCGACCTCGTGACCGGAGCGCTCGGCCAAGGAAGCCTCGTCCGTGCCCATGAATCCGTCGGCCGCCGCTTCATCGAAGACTTTCTTGATTAGCCGATAGCGAAATCCCTGCGGGGTTTGCGCCAGAACAATTCCGGCCCGCGGAATCGTCGATTTGACGATTGCGCCTTCCGGTGTACGCTCGACTTGCTTCACCGTATCGAGGGCGGGAAGTCCGGCGATAGCTGCGCCATGTTTTCTGGCCGCCTCAATCACCTCCTGAATAATTTCGGCGGTCACGAAAGGACGCACGGCGTCATGCACCAGCACAATGTCATCGTCGGCGGCTGAAACCGCATTCAGCGCATTCTGCACCGACTGCTGCCGGTGTTCGCCGCCGATCACCAACTCAATCCGCTTCCTGGTTACGGAGCCTGATTCTTTGCTCAGGCGGTCGCGAAAGCCGCCTATTTCGCTCTCTCGCAGCGCGATCCAAATCTCGCTCACGGCATCGACCGCAGCGAACTTGCGGACGGTATGAATGAGGATGGGCGTGCCGCCCAGTTCGCTGAATTGCTTGGAAGGATGCGCTTTCCCTGAAGCGGCGTCTTTGGCGCTCGGCACAGGAGCCATTCGCGTGCCGAGACCCGCAGCCGGAATTATCGCAACAACCTTCATAGCGGGGTGCAAGTATACGAGGGTGTCTGGACGAGTTCAAATCAACCGAACTTGTTTACCCATGATTAGTTTACCCATGCCGCAGTTCGCGTCGGACCAATCGCCGGCAATTTTTTCCCATCCTGCTGCGAACCGGAGAGCCCACCTTCCGGGGAAAGCCCCGCAAGTCCCACCCAACTAACATCTTAGATTAATCCGGCGACCAGATAGGCGCTTGGCACGCCAGTTGCAACCTTTCACGGCAGTCACGTCCTCTAACCTGCCATTCGTGCGCTTTCGCGGAAGCGAGGTGTTTCCATGAAGCGGAACCGTTTGTGGATTGAAATCTTCGCCATCATCAGCGTGAGCGCCTGCGCGGTCGCAGTTCTGATCGCAACTCTCGGAACCGCTGCCGTGGCCGTGGGAGGACAAGCGGCAATCGGGCAAGAAACCGAATCTGCTCCGCGAGTTCTCCCGGCGGGGCAGCCTGGCGACGTCACACAGGCGTTTGAAGGGATGGTGACCTGCTCCCGTTGCGGTGCCAAACACCCCGCCAAGCTCGATCAGAACGCCTCAGACTGCACCCGCCGTTGCGTCCACAGCGGAGCCACGTTCACGCTGGTGGACGGCGACAAGATCTATCAACTTAAAGGCAGCCTGGGTCTTCTGAAGAAAGTTGCCGGAGAGCGGGCGCGCATCGTCGGCGTGGTGCGTGGAAGCACGATCACGGTTTCGTCGGTCGCCGGCGCCTAACGCTTCATCGAAAAACGTACCGCAAAGAAACGGACCGAAAACGGAGCCGACGGCTATTGCGCAGGCTTCGTTTCCACTATCGGGGGCGCGGTGACCGGAGCCGGCACAGCCGCCTGTGGTACCACCGGAGTCGGGACCGGCGTTGACGCACGCGAATACGCGGCGCGCTCGTCCCACTTCCCGAAGATCATTTTTCCCGCAGTCGTCTGCAAGACTGACGTCACCGACACATCGATCGTCTTACCGATCATCTTCCGCGCGTTGTCGACCACGACCATGGTGCCGTCATCCAGGTAAGCCACGCCTTGGTTATATTCCTTGCCTTCTTTCAGGATGAACACGCGCATGGTTTCGCCCGGCAGCACGATCGGTTTCAGCGAATTGGCCAGCTCGTTGATGTTCAAGACCTCAACGCCCTGCAGCTGCGCGACCTTATTGAGGTTGAAATCGTTGGTGATGATCTTGCCTTCGTATACCTTGGCCAGTTCGATCAGTTTGAGGTCGACTTCGCGGACCGCGGGAAAATCGTCTTCCACGATCTGAATCTGCAGGGTCGTGATTTTTTGCAGGCGCTGCAAGATGTCGAGCCCGCGCCGACCGCGGTTGCGCTTGAGCGAGTCGGCGGAGTCGGCCACAAGTTGCAGTTCGCGCAACACAAACTGCGGGGTCACGATGATGCCATCGAGAAATCCGGTCTCGGCAATGTCGGCGATGCGGCCGTCGATGATGACGCTGGTGTCGAGAATCTTGTAACTCTTCTTGCCTTGCTTCTCGCCGCCGAAAACGCCACCCAGCGCCGCCAGGTTGAGCAGATCTCCCTTGCTCGCTCCGACGATTAGGCCCACATAGGCCATCAGGAGCATGACCAGGATCTGCAGAAAGCTGCGCGTATGTTCACCCAGCGTGCTGTTGCGGATGACCAGGGCAAACAGGTAGGCGCCACAGATGCCGAGGAAGCTGCCGATCGCGGCGCCGATGAGCCGCTTCAGGCTCATGCTGCGCAGCTTCCACTCGAAGATAACAATCGCTGCTCCGACCGCCGCGCCTACGCCCGCATCCACGGTGCGGGGCAAGCCGAAAGGCTCGATGACGAAGCAGGTGGCCCCTACGACTACGATAAGAATAAAACGAATGAAAATGAGATCCACAGCACACCTCCCCGGGATGCGACTCCGCCAAAATATCCGGCGCAGCGCCCCGTGCCCCTTCCTCACAGCCCATGCGGGAATTGGCCGTACGCTATCCGGGGCGCGCAATGATCAGGGGATGAATATGCGCCCCGTCCCGGCCTTTTGCTGGGCTTGGCCAGGTGGTCAGTAATCTAACGCCAAGAGTATATACCTGCCAGTAAATAGCCAGCGAGCCAAACCACCCTGCCTGCCGACTGGCGGGACAAGCCGGACCATTTCCGCGGAACCTTGCGGGCGGCCACAACGTAATCTGTTTCAGGAGCTGGCCACGGACTGGAAGATGGACTGGATGGACCTCTACGAATACTTCTGGATTGCGTTTGGCGTGGTCTGGATCGTCTGGGCGCTTTGGACCAAGCCCACACAAAGGCGGGAAAGCATCTCAGCGCGGGCGCTCTACGCACTCGTAATGCTCGCCGGATTCTATGTCATGTCCGGCGGCCCTCTTCTCGGGAGTTGGTCCCATTTACGCCTCTACCCCTCGATCCGCTGGGTTGAGGTGCTTGGGCTCGTCCTCACCGTCGCCGGGCTTGCGTTTGCCATTTGGGCGCGAGCCATCATCGGAGGAAACTGGAGCGGGGCAGTGAGTGTGAAAGTGGGGCATGAACTGATTCGCACCGGGCCTTACCGCTGGGTCCGGCATCCCATTTATTCAGGGATCACTCTGGCATTGCTCGGCACTGCAATGGGAATCGGCCGAACCCGTGGGTACCTGGGGGTCCTGTTGATGTATGCCGGTTTCAAGATCAAGAGCAGACTTGAGGAGCGCGTGATGCGTGGCGTATTCGGCACAGAATACGACGACTACCGCCGCAGAACTGGAGCCATCCTCCCGCGGCCGAGTTTCGGCGGTGGAGGATCATAAGTGTGTTGGATCGAGAGCAGTGCCGGCCGCGCCGAAATTAACGCGATGCTCCCTGCTAGACTTTCCTCATGCAAGCCCTCGTCATTACGCGACTTACGGGACCCGAAGGGCTCGCAATTCAGAATGTCCCTGACCCCTCTCCCGCGCCCGGACAAACCATGGTTCGCGTTAGGGCCGGAGGCATGAATTTCGCCGACCTTATGACCACCGAGGGCGGATATCCTGGAACGCCGCGGCCGCCGCTGATCGCCGGACGCGAATTTGCCGGAGTTGAAGAAACAACCGGCCGCCGCGTCATGGGATATACGCAATGGTCTGCCTTCGCTGAAAAAACTGCGGCCTACTCCCATATGCTGTGGCCAATCCCCGAGCACTGGACCGACGAACAAGCCGCTGCCTTCCCTGTCAACTACCTCACCGCTTACCTGGCCTATTGGCAGTCAGGAATGACGGACTCGGCAAGGATCATGTGGGGACAGCCGCCCTCGGCTGTCCAGCGGAGGGAAGCTCCGCGCCGCTTTCCCCGCGTGCTGATTCACGCCGTCGCCGGAGGCGTGGGCACCGCCGCTGTGCAGATCGGACACTTACTCGGCGTCGAAATGTACGGGACATCCTCCTCGGACGACAAACTCGCGCGCGTAAAACAACTGGGTCTCGACCACGCTATCAACTACAAACAGCACGACTACGAAGAAGTGGTGAGGAACCTCACGCACGGCGAGGGTGTCGATGCCGTTTTCGAAATGCTTGGTGGTGAGCACACCGCCAAGAGTCTGCGCTGCCTCTCGGGGTTCGGACGCGTCATTCAATACGGCACAGCTACCGGCAAGCAGCCGCAACTCGACTTGCGCGCTATGTACGCGAAGTCGGCCAGCATACAGGGCCTGTGGCTGACGTATCTCTCGCAGAAGCCCGAAATCATGGAACCGGCGTGGCGGCAGCTTTCTGCCTGGATCGACGAAGGTAAACTCACTCCACAGATCGGTCACATTTACCCGCTGGATCGCGCCATCGAAGCCTACAAGCTGCTGCAAGAAGGCAAGAACTACGGCAAGGTCGTTCTGAAGATCAGCTAAGCCCCATGTGGGCCCTCCAGCCCGCCCAGCTACAGAAATCTTTCATCATTGGTCGTAACCGTGTTGTTTGCGGCGATGGGGGAATCTTGACGATTCTCAAAGCGCATTCCGGCAGAGCTACTCTCGCTCGAACACCCAATTCTCGCTCGCCAGGAAATTCCCCAGGGAGCACAGCGTAATCGCAATCGCGTCTGCCAGCAGATAGTTTATGTGACCCTTGCCGACCATCAGTTTCATCAGGGCAAGGTTGCCGGCGATGGAAACTGCTCCGGTAGTGAGATTGAAGCGTGCCAGTCGAATAAGGCACTGCCTGCACCGGAGCCGAAGGGGATCTGGAATCGGGTCATCGGGCCTCGTTCCATCGAGTCCACTTCGATCGAGCCTAGTTCGGTCAGCCCAGGTGAACTGTTCATGCCAAACAAAGTTGTGCACGACTGCGGCTTCCACCGCGATCGCAGTCGCTGCAATATAGTTCAAGCCGAGTGCGCTCTTCAGCAACAACAACGCCGCGAACTGCACGCCGATCCCGATTGCGCCGACGAGGTTGAACTTGCACCAGCGAACAAGCGTGGAGGGCGGCACGCGGCACGCGCGGGAATTAATTTTCGTTTTAGCAGCCCTTTTCATTGCAGAATCTTCTCTTCGCGATACAGCCTCAAGGTGTTCTGCAGCGTGAAAAAAATGAGCATCACGGTCATCCCCGCGAGACCAATCGCTCCGCCAACATCGAATAGGCGATATTCGCCGCCAACAAGCCCGAAAGGATGCAGAAAGGCGAAGTGCACATTCGGCCTCCAGAACAGTGCCAGGTTCCCGACCGCCAGAAGGATGCGAAGTTCGGTTGGACCAAAGCGCCAGAATGAAAGCCGGAACTCGCCGAGGGCATGCGTAGCCAGATACGATTGGATGGAAAGCATGAGAAACGCAATGAGTAGACCGATCGC
This sequence comes from uncultured Acidobacteriaceae bacterium, assembly GCA_963739125.1. Classification (GTDB taxonomy): domain Bacteria; phylum Acidobacteriota; class Terriglobia; order Terriglobales; family Acidobacteriaceae; genus Sulfotelmatobacter. Next base: position 2,215,437 of record CAVTZD010000001.1, read on the forward strand.
GATCGCCGGATGCATGTAGCCGGACAGTGCAAGACCACCCATCAGCGCGAGCGCGCCAAAGCTATCGACCATGTGGTCGACATAGAATCCATAGCGCGGACGCTGGCGCTGGCGTACGCGGGCGAGTGTGCCGTCGAGCGAATCGCCGAGCCAATTCAGGGCGAGAAACGCAATTGCGCCGAGCAGAGCATAACGATTCCAGAATGCCAGGGCATAGCAGACGCCCGCACCGATCTGTGCGGCCAAGCCTAACGCGGTCAGATGATCCGGGCCGATGCTCTTCGGAGTGCGCGCGGCCAGCCACAGCAAGGCGCGCTTCTCGCCTGCCGCCAGCCAGCTCTCCTGCACCCGCAGCATGTCGGGGAATGAACGCGTTCGGGGCATCTCCAAACGCGCTCGGGGGATTACCTGTTCACAAAGCTCCGTCACGGTTTGAGAACCCATGGTTTTGCCTCCGATGCTCTTCGCTCCTCGTTCTATGCTTACCGATTACGCGGCCAGGCCGCTTTCGAGGCCACTATCGCGCGGTCGGCGTCAGGCGGCAATGCACCGGAACTCAAATCGAACTCAAGCCAAGATCAAGCGCCAAACGACTGATAACGCGGGAGCTACGGGCGCTGATCAACCCGGGATCCGGGTTCATTGGGGCAGAAACCATGCCTCACTCCACAGCTAAGACATGGCGATTCCACCCTATTGGCCGCTTAAAACATCTAAGTAATCAGGAACGCGTAGGTCCCGGGGGGTAGTGGTCGCAAGTCGCGAATCCCGATCACGGCTGACAGACGATTCGTTCCCGGAAGGAGGCACTTATGTACAAAAGTCATTTTCTAATCGCGCTGATCGCTGGGATGGCTCTGGGCATTTATGGAGCAGCCAATGTCTCGGCGCAGCAACCGGCGGCGCCGAGTGAAATGTCCGCGCCCGGCGTCCCCGCACATGTCGTTGTAACCGTCGAACCTCGCAAGGGTGCAAACGTGCCGGTCATCAACCGCGAAGACGTGATGGTCTATGAAGGCCACGATCGTGACACGGTGACCGAATGGGTTCCGGCGCAAGGAGATCATGCGGCCCTCGAACTTTTCGTGCTGCTCGACGACAGCTCAAGTACGAATCTGGGTTCGCAGTTAGAGGATATTCGGCAGTTTATAAATGCTCAGCCGGCTTCTACCGAGATCGGCGTCGCTTACATGCAGAATGGAACGGCACGAATCGCGCAGAATCTGACCAGCGATCACACCCAGGCGACGAAGGCGCTGCGCCTGCCCATGGGAGTTGCCGGCGCGAATGCCAGCCCATATTTTTCTCTCACCGATCTCATCAAACGCTGGCCGGCAACCACAGCGCGCCGGGCAGTGCTGATGGTCACCGATGGAATCGATCGCTATTACGGTATCGGAGACCTCGACGACCCGTATCTGGATGAGGCCATCGACCAAGCCGTGCGCGCGGGAATCATGGTCTCGGCAATTTATAACCCTGACGCGGGCCATTACGGTCACGACTACTGGCAGAGCTATTGGGGCCAGATTTATCTGGCGAAAGTGGCAGACGAAACCGGAGGCGAAGCTTATTACATTGGTTTCAACGGTCCGGCAGTGGCCTTTGCTCCGTATCTGAGCACGATCACGAGTCGGCTGGAACATCAGTATCTGCTGACATTTCTCGCTACGCCACCGAAGAAGGCAGGATGGCAGCGGATCCGGGTTACGACGGAGGTACCGAACGCAGACCTGGTTGCGCCGAGAAAAGTTTGGGTGTCCCAGACAAAGTAGAGGAGAGAGTAGAGGATGACTGGGGTTCGCGCTTCGTCATTCAGACCGTCAGTGGATTACGATCGGTCAACACTACTGACTTTGGATTCCGATAAGATTGAGGCCTGATCGGGTCTCAATGACGAAACTGCTGCGCTTCTTCCGCCCATCGCATCAGCATACGGCGCTGTCTGCGACGGTGCTGATGATGGGGGCGATCATGGCGTCGCGCATGATCGGATACGTGCGCGAGGCCTACATCGCTTACGCATTCGGCGCCGGGACGCAGACCGACGCCTACGTCGCCGCGTTCACCCTGCCCGATTTTCTCAACTACATCGTGGCTGGCGGCGCGGCCTCGATCACCTTCATCTCAATCTACACGCGGTTTCTGGCGGAGAAGCGAGACGCCGATGCACAGCGCACCTTTTCGATCATTATCACCGTGATGACCGCGGTGATGATTGTGGGAACCGTGCTCACAGAAATTTTCGCGCCGCAGTTCGTGCGCTGGTTCGTAAAAGATTTCAAACCGGATCAGATCGCACTTTGCGTGCACCTCACCCGGATTCTGCTGCCGGCGCAAATTTTCTTCTACGTCGGCGGAGTAGTTTCGGCTGTGCTGCTTTCGCACCGCTTGTTTCTTCTCCCTGCCTTCGGCCCGCTGCTCTACAACCTGTTCATCATTGTCGGGGGAGTAATCGGCGGACGGCACTTCGGCATCGCATCGCTGGCCTATGGCGCGTTGATCGGAAGTTTTGTTGGCCCGTTTCTGGCCAGCGTGATTGGCGCGGCGCGAATCGGGACCGGATACAAACCGTCGTTCGACATCAGTAACCCGGCGTTTCGCGAGTGGGTACGACTCTCGATTCCACTGATGCTAGGAGTGTCGCTGGTCACCGCCGACGACTGGATTCTGCGCCACTACGCATCGAGCGTCGTGGGCGGCATTTCGCGCCTCAACTATGCGAAGCGGCTGTTTGCGGTGCCCATTGCCGTGTTGGGGCAGGCGACCGGGCAGGCATCGCTGCCATTTTTCGCGCGTCTGTTCAACGAGAAGAAGCTGAAAGAATTCGCCGACACGGTGAACGACTCGGTCTACCGGGTCTCGGCAGCGTCGCTTCTGGCCACAGGATGGATGATGGCAGCGGCCCTTCCCCTGATTGATCTGGTCTACCGGCGCGGACGGTTCGTATTTTCCGATACGCAAATGACAGCCGTGTATTTTTTCTGGTTCGCCTTGTCGCTGGTGTTGTGGTCGGCGCAGGCGCTCTACGCGCGGGCGTTTTACGCCGCCGGCGACACCCTGACCCCGATGGTAGCCGTCAGCGTGATTACGGTGGCGTCGCTGCCGGTGTATTCGATGCTGTTTCACAAGTTCGGAGTGATTGGGCTGGCCTGGGCATCGGATATTGGAATTGGGGCGAATCTGGTGGCGCAGGCTGGCCTGCTGCATTACAGAAAGCTGGTCCGGCTGGATGAGTTGCGCTGGGACGAGCTTGGGAAATCGGCATTGGTTGCCGTCGTGGCGGGCGCGATCAGCTTTGAAGTCGCCAAGGTCGTGCCGTTCTCGATCTTGGGCAGCGGCAGTCGCGAGGCGGACTTCCTGAAACTTGCGCTGGTCACAGTGACCTGGGCGGCGGCCGTGGCCGGGGGCTTGTGGCTCCTCCGTTCCGAGCTGCCACGCGACTTGCGACAGCGTAAACGAACCGCGTATCCAGCGGTGGCCCAAGGCGGGAGCCGGGAAATTCTGCAATCCGGCCGGGAGCCGTGAGCAAATCGCACTACCACGATTGGGTAATAGCTCAATTTGAGGTACAACGGAACCCAGAACCACGATGGACACGAAGGCACACGAAGGCCCCCCTCAGTGAGGCCCGTTCGTGATCCTTCGTGTCCTTCGTGGTTGTTGATGGTTTTTTATTCTTTCTACCCGGAAATTTGAGCCTGAGCCTCCTTCGTTTGCCTCGCACCCCGTCAAGCCCATGATGATCACGCCAGTCTGAGTCTTTTTCCACAGCCGTCCACAGCAATATTCCCCTCCCTGTGACGAACAACCTTTACCCAGGATTACGGAAAGCCCATACTGGGGACGTGCACAGAGTATCCAGATATTTCGAGCGGAATCCCTTCAACCACAATCCAACTCTGCAACCATAGGCCGAAGGCGCGATGATCTCGCGAAAGCGCGATCGTCGCCCTCTAAGTCCTTTGTTTCACGGATTTTAGTATCTAAGTCCTTTGCCTTGCGGATTTTGCCGGGAATTTCGCGCTAGCATGATGATTCCAAAGATCGAGGGGGAGGGGGGGAGGGGGGGGTACCCCGATTTTCCCAGCGAGGCCGGGCCAGGCGATTCCTCCCAGTCGCCGCGCCGCAAAATTTGCTCTGAAAGGGCGCGGCTTTTCGAGCCGCGCCATAAGCCTCGCCAAACTCGATGTGCGACTGCGGGAGGCTGCGAAAAGTGCGGGGGTTGCGTCGTTTGAAATCTGAATCTTTCAGAAGGCTCCTGATCGATTCTCGTTCTGATGTTGCTGAAATGGGATTAGCATCGGGGCATCAGCCCTGCGCTATACTTCTCACCGGACCCATGATTACCGCGGCGAAAACCGTCCCCATCGAAAAGCTGGTGGAAGGCCTGCGTCAGTTGCCGGAAGCGGCTTTCGACGGGGTCGAAACACTTCGGCGATTTCTCGAGGAAACTCCAGTCGGCGCTGATTCGCTCACGCCTTATTTGACCTGGGACCGGCAGCACTACACGCGCAACCTGATCGACCGCACTCGCCTATATGAACTAATGGCAATCTGCTGGGAAACGGGGCAGGCCAGCTCGGTGCATAACCATCGAGACCAGAATTGCTGGATGGCGGTTCCGATCGGGCGACTGCTGGTGGAAAACTTTCACCTCCTGGAGCAGGACTTGCAAGCCGGCCGCAGCCGCCTGGAACCGCTCAATACGGTTGAGATGAACATTTCGCATCCCTGTGCGGTTGATCCCGCGGACCCGGTTCATCGCGTCGTCAATCCGCGTGAATTCAACCAGCGCGCGGTGAGCCTGCATGTCTATTCGCGTCCCTTCGATACGTGCGTGGTGTACTCGCCCGAGCAAGGCACGTGCGGCGAAATCAGGCTGCACTTCAATACCGAATACGGCAAACCGAAGTAACCCTCCAACCTCCAACGACAGCTAGCCGATCGCCCGCCTGCCCGCTAACATCGTCACCAGCAGGATCGCCGGGAGCAGATCATGAAGCGATGGTTGGGATGGCTGGCAGCGAGTTGTGTGCTGGTGTTGGTTGGTTCTTTAGCCTGGACGCATCGGCATCGGGTGCCGATTCCAGCTGCCGCCGCCGAGGAGGCTGACGCAGAGGCGCAGCCAGCCTACGCCGAGGCGCAACAGGCACAGGGAATGGTTACGGTAACCGGACCGCTTGCCGATTATGTCCTGCGGCAACAGGCGGGGAAGATCGAAACCCTGCAACCCGCTACCGGCACCGCCAATGCTTCGCCCAGGAAGACTACTGTCGAAGGCGATGTCGGAGAGTCGCCGGTCGGCACCAGCCGCGCGATCATGCGGCAAAGTTTTGCGGTCGCCGATGCCGTCGACATCCCTTTTGAATTGCCGCCTCACGCCTCGACCCCACAGCTTCGAGGAACCTATCACGCGTTTATGCCATCGGCGGGCCGTGAGGCCGGCGACAACGAGTCAAGCGTGGAGTTTCTGCTGCTCAACCAGGAGCAGTATTCCGATCTCTTGAGTGGACGCCCCAGCGATGCGCTCTTCTCGGCCGATGCGGCGCACGATCAGGACGTCAATGTCAGCATGCCTCCTACGTTTGGCCAGCCGGCGAAGTACTATCTGGTGTTTCGCAACGGCTCGCGGAGCGCGAAGAAAAATGTAGTGCAGGCCGACTTCAGAATCGACTTCTAGAGACACACCGCAGCCTGGGACGCTTCCCCAGGGCGTCAGGGGGGTAGTGGGTCAGTTTCAAGGACACGTTCCCCCAGCGGCTAAAGCCGCGATTCATTTTTGCGGCTTACGCGGCGCTGAAGCGCCGCTCTTCCACGCCACTGCCGGCATTTGGGAGTTTTTCCGCAACCTCTAAAGCTGCGATTGATTTGGCAGGGCTTATGGCGCGGCTGGAAGCCGCGCCCTTTCAAATCAAGTTCAAACTGACCCACTACCGTCAGGGGCGAGAAGAGTTTTGGCCGCTTTTCTGCTGCTACACTAACCGCGGTGCCCGCCCGAAAGAAATCATCGAAAGCGGAGGCTCGCCCCGAAGCGCCTGAAGCCCCGGCGCGCAACGCAGTTCGTGAACCCTCGGCTCATGAACCCGCACACAGGGCCATTTCTTCCCCTCCGCCGCAAGGTGCAACCCACGGGCGCATCTTCCTGATCGACACCATGTCGTTCATTTTCCGCGCCTACCACGCCATGGCGCGGCAACGGCCCATGTCAACCCGGGGCGGTCTGCCCACGGCGGCGATTTACGTTTTTGTGAACATGCTGCGGAAGCTGCGCGACGATTTTTCTCCGGAATTTCTCGCAGCCGTATTCGATGTGGCCGGTCCCACGTTTCGTGACGAGCGAGCCGAGACGGTCACCACCGTGCGCAAGTTCGACATCAAGACGCAGACGTTCACCGATATCGAGTACAAAGGTTACAAAGCCAACCGCTCGGCGATGCCCGAAGATCTGGTGCAGCAGGTTCCGTACATCCGGCGAGCGCTAGAGGCGTACCGCATTCCGATCCTCGAGCTGGCGCGCTTTGAGGCAGACGACGTAATCGGCACCCTGGCGCGGAAGGCGGCGGAGGCATCGCATCCCGTCTATGTGGTTTCGAGCGATAAGGACATGATGCAGCTGGTGAACGACAAGGTACAGATCCTGAATCCGCCGAAAGATAACTTGATCTGCGATGCGGCCAAGGTCGAAGAAATTCTGGGCGTGCCTCCGGAGCGTGTGGTCGACGTGATGGCACTGCGCGGCGACTCGATCGACAACATTCCCGGCGCGCCAGGCATCGGCGACAAAGGGTCGGTGGAGATCATCAAGCGCTTCGGGACGGTCGAGCAAGCGCTGGAACGCGCCGCTGAGGTCGAAAAGAAAACCTATCGCGAATCGCTGCAAAACAATCGCGACACGATTCTCTTCAGCAAAAGCATGGTGACGATCGACACCAACGTGCCCGTCGAACTGGATGTTGAAGCGATGCGTGCCGGCCAGCCCGACGCTGATGCGCTGCGGGCGCTCTTCACGGAGTTGGAATTTACCTCGCTGCTGAAAGAGTTGTTGCCGTTGGTCGAAGTCACGGAATCGCGCTACAGCGAAGCGAAGTCGGCCGCTGACGTTGAAAGCGTGCTGAGATCCATGTCCGAAAGCAGCACGCTGGCCATCGCGGTTGAAATAGAAGAATCGCCTTCAGTGCCTGAGGAAGAGGAGATTGCCGATGAGCCGCAGGACTCGCAACTTTCGTTGATGTCGGAAGCTGCGATGTCAGGACCTGCGATAACGGAGTCGGCCCCGCCTGAAGTGCGACGTGCTGCGATTTCTGCGGCGCCGGGCACCGCGACGATTGTGAAACTCGACGCCGGAGAAACCGGCGAGAAGCTGCGCTCTCTGCTCACCGACGCCGCAGTGCCGAAAGCGATTCACGACTTCAAAACGACAGGTCACGCGCTCGCGCCGCTCGGGATCACTCTTGAGGGCGTGCGGCACGACCCGATGCTGTACTCGTACTTGCTCGATCCAACCTATTCCTCTCATCAACTCTCAGAGGTTGCCCTGCGGCGTTTCAATCTGAAGCTGGCGAACGAACTTGCCGAATCCGCGGACATCACGGGAAGACTCTCCGCCGCGTTGCGCAGCGAGGTTGAGCAGGCGGGGCTGGCCAAACTCTACGAAGAGATGGACCTGCCGTTGGTTCCGGTGCTGGCGCGCATGGAAGCAGCGGGAGTAAAGATCGACACAACTGCGCTGGCGAAGATGTCGACCGAACTCGAACGCGAAGCCGCCGGCAAGGCAAGAGAAATTTACGAAGTCGCCGGCATGGAGTTCAACGTTGGCTCTCCTCGGCAGCTCGGCGATGTCCTGTTCAATCGCATGAATCTGCCCAAGCCGGTGAAATACGGCAAGGGACGCACGATTTCAACCGCGGTCGACGTTCTCGAAGAGCTGGCGGAAAATCATCCGATCGCGCGCATGGTGCTCGACTACCGCCAGGTCACGAAACTCAAGTCCACTTATGTCGATGCCCTGCCGGCCCTCGTCGATCCCGCGACCGGACGCTTGCATACCACATTCGCCCAGACCGGAACCGCGACCGGGCGGCTTTCCTCGGCGAATCCCAACCTGCAGAATATTCCGATCCGCACCGAACTCGGGCGCGGCATTCGCGCGGCATTTATTGCTGAACCTGGGCACGTGCTGCTGACGGCGGATTATTCCCAGATCGAGTTGCGGCTGCTGGCGCACTTCTCACGCGATCCGCTGCTGGTCGAGGCCTACCGGCGCGGCGACGACATTCATACCCTGACGGCCTCGCAGGTGTTCGGAGTTCCTCCGCTCATGGTCACGCCTGATCATCGGCGGCAGGCGAAGGTGGTGAACTTCGGCATTGTCTATGGGCTTTCGGCGTTCGGGCTCTCGCAACAACTCGGCATCGAAACAAGTGAGGCAAAGCTTTTCATCGCTAATTATTTCGAGAAGTACAAGGGAGTCCGCGCGTTCATCGACAAAACTCTGGACGAGGCCCGGAGGGACATGAACGTGCGAACCCTGTTCGGGCGGGTGCGGCCAATCCCCGACATCAACAGCAGAAACATCAACCAGCGCGGGTTCGCCGAGCGCACGGCGGTTAATACCCCCCTGCAAGGAACGGCTGCCGATCTGATTAAGATTGCGATGATCCGCATTGACGCCGCCTTGCGCGAGCGCGGCCTGAAGTCGCGCATGACGCTGCAAGTGCATGACGAACTGGTGTTCGAAGTTCCGGAGAACGAGGTTGAAATCATGCAACCCCTGGTGCGCGAGCACATGGAGAAAGTCCACTCGCTGGCGGTGCCTCTGCAGGTGGAAATGGGCGTGGGCGCGAATTGGCGCGATTTGGAGTAAGCAGAACAAAATTGGTGCTTGTGCAAGACAATGTCTGGACAGCCCTCGGGATAACGACAGCCGCGGCTGTCCCTCCGAGTGAAGCTCGACGGTTGCCTCGGCAGGCATCCCTTCTAGTGTAAAATCGCAGAGTGAACCCCATCCGCGGCAGTTTCCGCGGAATCCTTCCTTGTCGGGACGTGGCTCAGCCTGGTAGAGCACTCGCTTGGGGTGCGAGGGGTCGGCAGTTCAAATCTGCCCGTCCCGACCATTTCCACCTTTCCAGTTTCAAGCCGGAGCGGAGCCTCCAGGAAGCTCACATTCCGCCTTCCCTACACAACCCGGAACGAACACGGACAGTGTACTGAAAACTTGTTGTGTTTCCCTCGCCGGATGTGAAAGCATTAATACACCACTTCCCTCTGGTAATCCAGCGCACGGAAAGGGCCCTCGCCGGCAGCAGCGGGCCGTATGAACAATATCGCCATCCCGACGGTTTTGATCCCCGGATTTGTCTCGGTTCTGTTGTTCTTCGTGTTTACTTATCTGCACGAACAGAGTCGGCAGGCTTATTTTCGCGCCTGGCAGATGGCCTGGGCGTTTTATTCCCTCCACTATGTCGTCGATGTTCTGCCCGCATCCGGCTACACCTTCTTTCTCGCCGAGCTTTTCCTGGTGGCGATGGCGCTCTGCATCTTTGTTTCCACGCGGCTCATGCGCGCCTCGTATCGGTTCCGCTGGTATGACGCTGTGGTTGCCTTGATTGGAGTAACGCTCGCAGGCCTCACCCTGTTCGGCCATGTGGTAAATGGCGTCTTCCGGCCCGATGCGCAGCCGTCAATTCAGCTGGGGATTGGCCTGGCGGTGATTCTGCTTTATTGTTCCGCCGCGTTCTACATCAACGGCCACCGGCGAGGATCGCTCGCGTTCCAGGTGCTCGCCGTTTCGCTCGCGCTGTGGGCCGTGCTGATGGGTATGGGGCAGTGGCAGAGCCCGGTGTTAGATAGACTTGGCAACGCCAGCCGCCTGTTCGGGCCCGTACCGCAGATGTTGTTGGGCATCGCCATGGTGATGGTGCTGTTCGAAAACCAGCGCAATGCGGTGCTCGAAAACACGCTGGCCCTGTCGACTCTCGGAGTCGACCCGCGCCGCCTGCTTTTCGCCGACGACCTCGTCCCCAGCATGCAGGCCGCGCTCGACCGGTTGATGAGCACTCTGCCGGCGCGCCGAGCCGCGATCTGCATCACCGAACGCTGGCGCGGGCTTTTGCCCTCGGTGCAACGCGGCTTCTCGGCTGAGTTTCTCGACGCGCTGGAACGCACTGGAGCCAGCGATTACATCTGCGAACTCGCTTACCGGCAGAGTGGGATTTTTACCGTGCAAAATCTGGCGGAGATGACTGAGCCCTTCCCAGCGGGGCGGGCTGGAACCTTCGCTGAGTTCAAGAAAATTTTGACCGACGAAGACGTCCGCAATCTGACCGCCGTCACGCTGCAAACTCGGGAACACAACTTCGGAGTCATGCTGTTTCCTCATGCCGAGCGCAAGGCGTTCGGCTCGTCGGGCCCGCACCTCATGGTGGGTCTCGCCCTGCAACTTGGGCTGACCCTGGAAAACTATGTCGTCGGTCATGACGCGCACCGCCGCACCCAGGAGTACGAATTACTGACCGAGATCGGCAAGGCGATCAGCTCGCGCCTCGACCAGGACGAAATCCTGCGCACGATTCAGGTAGAGCTGGGACAGATTTTCGATACGACGCATTTCTACATCGCGTTTCAGGAAGCGGACGAAATTCGCTTTGAACTCGAAGTCCGCGACAATCGCGTGCTGGCGAAGCGCACACGCGAACTGCGCAACGCTTTCACCGAATACGTGATTCGAACCGGCGAACCACTGCTCATTCGTTCGGATCTCGAGAAGACGCGCGCGCGGCTGGGCATCTCTCACGTTCCGGAACGCCCCGCCAAGTGCCTGATTGCCGCGCCCGTGTTCCTGGGTCACAAGCCTTCCGGCATTATGGTCGCAATGCATCCGGACCGCGAGTTCGTATTCGAACAGCGCGATCTCGACGTTCTGGTAACAGCTGCCGGACAAGTGTCGGTCGCGGTGGAAAATGCCCGCCTGTTCGCCGAAGAGCAACGCCGCTCGCGGCAACTTGCCTTCCTCAACAACATTTCGCGTACGGCAATTTCGAGCGACGACCCGGTGCAGATGCTGGGGCAGATCGTGGGCGAGATCCAGAAAAACTTCAGCTTCGATCACATCGGAATCGGCCTGCTCGACTACGGCACCAAAGAAGTCGAGATCAAAGCAGAAGCTGGCGCGACGGCCCACGCCATGGGCAAGCGGATTCCGCTCGGAACCGGTATTCTCGGCCGCGTGGCTCGCAGCGGTGAACGCGCCTTGGTGCAGAACGCGCTGCCCGGCCATCTGAAGGGCATCCTGCCCGATTCGCGCGCCATACTTTGTATTCCGATTACCTACGGCGAGACTCTGCTGGGAGTTCTCAACGTCGAAAGCAACAACGAGAACGCATTCTCGCCGCAGGATGTGCTGATCCTCAACACGCTCGCCGACTTGTTAGCAACGGCGCTGCACAATGCGTTCGTCTTTCAGAAGCTACAGCAGCAGTCGATCACCGATGGGCTGACAGGCATCAAGACGCGGCGGTTTTTCTGGGAAGCATTGTCGGCGGAGTGGAAACGCGCCTCGCGCTCGGGCCGGCCGTTTTCCGTGGTGCTCATCGATCTCGACAAATTCAAGGAAGTCAACGACACCATGGGACACTTCGAGGGCGACCTGGTGCTGGCACGCGTCGGGCGCCTGCTCGAACAGAAATCGAGGCAGTCGAACGTGGTGGCTCGTTACGGCGGCGATGAATTCATCGTGCTCATGCCCGAAACCGGAGCGGAACAGGCTCAGGTGCTAGCCGAGCGTCTTCGCCAGTGGATCGTGACCGATCCCATGCTCAGCGAACACCACATCACCGGCAGCTTCGGCGTCGCCAGTTTTCCCATGCATGGCTTCTCGATCGAAGACGTGATTCGAGTGGCCGATGCCGGCATGTACGTCTCCAAGCGCTCGGGAGGAAACCTGGTTTCCACCGCGCAGGAATTTGTGGAAGGCCAGGACTATGCTCGACAGCGACAACAGATTTCCGCCTACATCGAGGGATTCCTGCAGCGCGAGAACAACGGGCCCGAACGCCTGGAGGAGCTAACTTCCACGTTGTACAAGCTCTGCGGCGGCGGGGAAGGCGATGGCTGCAACGTGGCGCTGTTGAAGGAGTCGATCGAATCCCTGAGCCGCGCCGCCGAATCGCGCGAACTGCACACCGCCGGCCACGGTGATCTGGTGGCGCGCTATTCCGAGGTTGTTGCCCGCGCGCTCGGACTGTCGTCGGAAGAAACCGCCGATCTGGTCTATGCCGCGCGCGTGCACGATGTGGGGAAGATTTTCGTGCCGGAGCACATTCTCAACAAGCCGGGACCTCTCGGAGACCGCGAGTTTCAGCAGGTGAAGATGCATGCTCACGCCGGCGCAGAAATTGTCGCCACCATTCCTCACAGCGCTATGATGCGCGATGCGATCGAACATCACCACCAGCGCTTCGACGGCTCGGGCTATCCTGACGGCCTGAGGGGCGAGCGAATCCCGCTCTGGGCGAGGATCATCGCGTTGACCGACGCCTACGCGAACATGCTCACCGAGCAATCGGTTTCTGCGGCCCGAACTCCAGAGCAGGCGCTCGACGAACTCAGCAAGATGAGTGGAACCGGCTTCGACGGCCTGCTGGTGCGTTTGCTCCTGCGCGAACTGAAGTCGGAGCGCATGTCGTCGGGCTCCGGGAGCTGACTCAAGACCTGAACCATGAAGGGCACGAAGTTACGTGAAGGAAGCACACCTGACGAGACCCTTCGTGATACTTCGTGTCCTTTGTGGTTTATGGGGTTGGGGGTCCGGTGCATTGAGGCATTCCCCGTTCTGAGATAGCCTAGTCACTCATGTCCGTCCCTCTTTCCCTTTCAGGCAAAGTAGCTCTGATCACCGGCGGTTCGCGCGGGATCGGGGCCGCCACGGTACGGATGTTCGCGGCCGCCGGCGCCAAGGTCGTCTTCAGCTACCGCAGCGCGCGGCTTAAGGCTGAAGAGCTAGCTCAACAGTGCGGCTCTGCCTCGTGCCACGCCGTCGCCTGCGATCTTAATACTCCCGCCGCAGCCCGCACTCTCGTTCACGAAACCGTCGAGCGTTTTGGCCGGCTCGACATTCTGGTGGCCAACCACGGCGTCTGGCCGCCCGGCGATGTGCCGATCGAGCACATGCCCGATGAACAGTGGCGCTCCACTCTATCGATCAATCTCGACGCCGTGTTTGGACTGGTGAAGTATTCGGTCGCGCAAATGAAATCTCAGCCCCGCAGCAAGGCACCGGCCGGGCATATCGTTCTCATCAGTTCCACCAGCGGCCAGCGCGGCGAGGCATTTCACTGCGACTATTCCGCGACCAAAGGCGCGATTATCAGCATGACGAAGAGCCTGGCAGCAGAACTCGCTTCGTCGGGCATTTATGTGAACTGCGTGGCCCCGGGATGGGTCGATACTGATATGAGCGCGGCTGCGCTGGAGGATCCCAAGACGGGCGAGGTGATCCGCCGCACGATTCCGCTGGGCCGCGTGGGCAAACCAGAGGAGATTGCGGCGCCGGTGCTTTTCCTGTGTACTGAGCACGCCGGATTCATTACCGGGGAGATCTTCAACGTGAATGGCGGCGCCGTTCTGGTGGGCTAGAGAATTGCCGGCAGTCACAAGGGTCATCCCGCGTGAAAGCGGACTGGGTCCTCGCCGAACCGAGGTTTATCGTCGTGCAGGCGAACGCCGAAGTCCTCCGCTGGGGCTCGGAATAACGACCCATTGAACCGTCAAATCGCTGGAAAAAGGCCCCGGCAGATGCTCATTTACTCTTTTTTCTGCATCCAAGCAGGCAGAGGAGCTTTGACTACTGCGGGCAGAAAGTCCACAAGAAACGCTACAATTCTGGTTGCGCGCAATCACTCCCACATCTGGAATGAAACAGCTTTTCCTTATTCTGGTTTTGGTGTGCTCAGGCTGGTCCCAGACAGCGGATCGGGCTCAGAATACGCCTGCGCAAGGGCCGCAACCGCCGGCAACGGCGTCTGTTCCCGCGTCTGAGGCCGGGTCGCCGGCTCATCACGCAGCCAGCCTTGCGGCCGCGCCAGCGGCAAAATCGGGAATTAGTATTGAAGATGCGAACATCCAAAAAGCGAAATCGGTGATCGAGCAGGGAATTCAGGCCCTCGGCGGGACTGCCTATCTCAACATCCGCGATCGCGAGCAGCAGGGACGCACCTACGGCTTCCACCATGGCCGCTCCGCCGGTGATGGCGTGCTGTTCTGGGGCTTTTCCGAATTCCCCGACAAGGAGCGCGTCGAACTCACCAAGGAGCGCGACGTTACCGAGCTATACGTCGGTAACAAAGGCTATGAAATCACCTACAAGGGGGCGCATGCGATGGAGCCGAAGGATCTCGCCGATTATCTGCGGCGGCGTGAATTCTCTCTCGACACTGTGCTGCGCACGTGGGTGAATGATCCCGGTGTGGCGTTGCTGTACGAAGGCTTTGCCATTGCGGCACAGCATCCCTCGGTGCAAGTAACACTTATCAATTCGAAGGACGAAAGCGTCACTCTTTATTTCGATCAAGACACTCATCTTCCGGTCAAGAAATCGTTCGAATGGCGCGACCCGGTCGACCGGCAGAAAAATCTCGAGGAAGAAGTCTATGAAAACTATCGACAGGTCTCTGGTGTGATGGCTCCCTACAACATCACCCGTTTTTTCAACGGGGACATGGCCGCCGAGCGCTTCATGTTCTCGGTCACAATCAACCAGGGACTGGATCAGGCCATGTTCGACCCGAACTCAGGCTACAACCCGAACAAGCCGCAAGGAAAGCATTGAACGATCCTCGATATCAGCTAACCTATTGTACGACAGTATCTTAGGTGTAATATCCCATAGGTTGGTTCGGTAGCTTCCGGAGCCGATACAGCCACGGAGTGTGCTCTTTTTGCCACAGACAGATCTCCGGGCCGGGTAGTAATCTGTGCGTAACATACAGCTCATCACTATTGATCCGAGAGCAGACAATCCGCTCCGCGGTGGCATGCAGCGGCGTCGGGCTTCACAGCGGCGCGCCGGTTTCGATGCGCATTCTGCCCGCTCCTTCCGACACTGGCATCGTCTTCCGTCGCGTCGATCTTGACGGATTCGAAATCGAAGCCGTCAGCCGCAACGTAGCCCGCGTTAGTTACGCCACCAGTCTCATGAAGAAAGGTGTGCTCATCTCCACCACCGAGCATCTGCTGTCGGCGTTTATCGGTCTAGGGATCGACAACGCCATCGTCGAACTCGACAATCTGGAACTGCCCATTCTTGACGGCAGCGCCCTGCCGTTTGTGGAGATGATTCAGAAAGCCGGAATCCGCAAGCAGCGCCGACCGCGCAAATATCTGAAGATTTGCCGCGAGCTGGAGTGGCGGGAGTCGAACAAGTTCATCGCCGTCTATCCCTCTGATACGTATTCCGTCTCTTATTCCATCAACTTCCCGCACCCGCTCATCGGCAAGGAAACTTTTCAAGTAGAACTGACCAACGGCAGTTATCTGCGTCACATTGCCGGTGCGCGCACTTTCGGTTCGCGGCGGGATGAGCAAGCCATGCGCGATATGGGCCTGATTCGTGGCGCATCGCGCGAGAACTGCATCGTGCTCACGCGCGAGGGAATTGAAAACGGCCCGCTGCGCTTTTCAGACGAATTCGTGCGGCACAAGGTGCTGGACTTGGTCGGTGACCTTGCCCTGCTGGGCAAGCAGATCCTGGGCAATGTGGTCGCCGATCGCGCCGGCCACGCCATGCATACCGCACTGGTATCGCGCATCCTGCGCGACAAAACGCTGTGGGAAGAAGTAAACGTCTCGAACGACGGCGAAGAAACCGAAGTGGTTTCAGCAGCGCCGGCCGCAGCGGGGGCGCGAGCCTAGACGAGGTTCCGCAAGATCCTCGCTACGATCGCTCTGCCGGCTCGCGAAGCTGCTCGGAGTGATCTCCCTCATCGCAGGACTCTTCGCGCATCAGGCGTTCCAGTTCGGCGCGCGTCCGGTCGATCACGGCGGTGGCAAACTTCCGGGCCGAGTCCTGCCTTTCCGGCGACAACTCTTTCACGCGCATATCAAGCAGGGGGATATCCTGCTCAAACCAGCGTAACGTTCGTTGCACGCGGGCAATACGGAAGTCGTTGGTCAACATGCGTGGGTTCCTGTTTCTGGAGATTGTTGTTTCAGCTTGATCTCCCAGAATGCCACGCGCTGGATTGCGCGCAAGTCACAACGCAGATACCTGGCGAGCCGGCCCGGCAAGCGACTCCGGCTGTCTCTTATGTCAGTTTGTGTTTTCCGGTGTGGCGAGACGTTCTTTTGCGCCCGGAAGCTCTTCTTCGAGACGGTCATTGAGCCATTTTTCCAGTTGCTCTTGCGTCTCTTTGGCAACGTCATGAAAGCGGAATCCGGCACGGCCTTTCACATCGGCCCAAACCACCTCGGCGTCCAGGTCGAGACGGCGGCTCGTTTCCGGCAAGGTGAATTGGAGCCGTGGTTTAGACCCTTTGGGCAGCGCTTCCCGCAACATAAGCGCGATGCCGCTTTCGCTGACGTTGGTGCTGGTGGCCCGCACGGTCTTATCGCCCAAAACGATGTTGACCAGCATTTTCACCGGATGGCGGAAGTAGCGGCGGCGCTCTTTAATCATGAAATTGAGCGCGGCATGAAAGCAGCGGGACGCATTCAGCACGCTGATCGGCTTCTGCAGCACGAAGTTGGCGCCCATGCCGAAAGCCTGCTGGGTGGTGGTTTGCTTTCCGTTGAGTACGGCAAAAGTCACTGAGTTCTTGTTGCTGGGGGTCGTTCTCAGGCCTTCCATCACCTCGAGTCCGCCCTTCATATCGTCGCAATCCACGATAACCGCGTCGAACTTTTCCGCGATCAGGATGTCAGCGGCCTGTTTCGCCTCGTGGCAGATCTCGACTTCAATGGAGAGCTTTTCCAGCGTGGGCCGGATCACGCGCACCAAGTCGAGATCCTGACTCAACAAGAGGGAGTCCAACGTCATTGCCCAATTCTAGGGGTGAGCGGAGATGCACGAAAGTAACAAAGGTAATAGGCTCGGACGGTCCGACAGGCCGTGAGCCTCCGCCCGGTTGGAACAAACTAACTCTTGACTTCTCAGATAATTGGAGCGGGTTGTGCTGGCGCGTCACGGCGGCGTACAACTGGACTGGTCTGAATGCCGGAAATTGCCTATCTATCGCTCGGGTCGAACATCGGCGACCGCGAGAAGCGCTTGCGGGATGCGATTGGCCGCCTGGATGCGCTCGGGCGAGTTCTGTCGATCTCGTCGTTCTACGAGACCGAACCTGTGGACTTCGCCGCTCAGGGGTGGTTTCTGAATTGTGCAGCGGCGATCGAAACAAACGAGACGCCGCAGGAACTGATGGCGGCGCTCCTGAACATTGAACGTGAGATGGGCCGGCAGCGCACGCAGAAAAAAGGTCCGCGGACCATCGATATCGATCTGCTGCTCTTCGGAGATAAAGTCATCGATTCACCGGGGCTGACGGTTCCTCATCCCGCGATGCCTCGGCGACGTTTTGTGCTCGAGCCTCTGGCAGAGATCGCGCCGGAAATGCGGCATCCAGTTCTGCACAAGACTGCGCGAGATTTTCTCGACGCCTTGCCGCCTGGACAAGTCGTCCGGAGACTCCCGTTGGGGTGATCGGGGCGAACAACTCCGTTCTCGATGACTCCGCTTGCGCCTCTCTTTGCGTTTCTTGCGGGTGTTCTTCTCGTGCAAATCGGGTCCCAAGCTATGGCTGTTATAATCACAAATTGCGCTTATGAGTGGGAAACGACTGATTCGGTCTACTACGGTTTTGTCGGTGCGGCTGGGCGGGAGTGTCGTTCTGGCTGGGGACGGGCAGGTCACGCTGGGCGAGTCGGTGATCAAGCATTCGGCGAAGAAGATCCGGCGGCTGTATAACGACAAGATTCTTTCCGGGTTTGCGGGCTCGACGGCCGACGCGTTTACGCTGTTCAGCCGCTTTGAATCGAAGCTGGAGCAGTATCACGGCAACCTGGGTCGGGCGGCGGTGGAGCTGGCCAAGGACTGGCGGACCGATAAATTCCTGCGCCATCTCGAGGCCCTGCTGCTGGTTTGCGACAAGGAGCAGACGTATTTGCTTAGCGGGCAGGGCGACGTGATCGAGCCCGACACCGGGATTGCCGCCATCGGCAGCGGAGGTCCGTATGCCCAGGCGGCCGCGCAGGCGCTGTCTGAGCATACGCAGCTTTCGGCCCGGCAGATTGCCGAGGAAGCTATGAAGATTGCGGGCAAGATGTGCATCTATACCAATGACAGGGTCACGATTGAGGAACTCTAGGGCGTCGTTGGTCGTTGGTCGTTGGCGCAGGCAAAAGCCGCGCCAGAGTTGGCCAACGACGAACGACCAACGACCAACGACGAATTATGGCGATCTATCTTCCATCCTCGGCTGAAGAAGAACAGCTGGCGCTCGACGAACTGACGCCGCGCGAAATTGTCGTGGAACTCGACAAGCACGTGATTGGCCAGAAAGACGCCAAGCGCGCCGTGGCCATTGCGCTGCGCAACCGCACCCGCAGACAGAAGCTCCCGCCTGAACTCGCCGAAGAAATCATGCCCAAGAACATCATTATGATCGGGCCGACGGGGGTGGGGAAGACGGAGATTGCGCGACGGCTGGCGAAGCTGGCGAATTCTCCGTTTCTGAAAGTGGAAGCGTCGAAGTTTACCGAAGTCGGCTATGTGGGGCGCGACGTGGAGTCGATGGTGCGCGATCTGGTGGAGATTGCGATCGACAACGTGCGCGAAGAGAAGCTCGAGGATGTGTCTGACAAGGCCGAGTTAAATGCGGAAGAACGGTTGCTGGATATTTTGCTGCCGCCGTCTTCGCCTCCACGGCCGGAGCCGAGTTCGACAGCGGGCGGGGTAGTGATTGATGGCAGCACGGCGTTGGCGGAGTCTTCGAACCGGACGCGTGAAAAACTGCGGCAGCAGCTGCGCGAGGGCAAACTGGACGAGCGCATGGTGGAGATTGATGTGCGCGAGCGGAACTTTCCGTCGTTTGAAATCTTGACGAACCAGGGCGCCGAGGAGATGGACATCAACATCAAAGACATGTTGCCGAACATCTTCGGACAGCGCACGAAGAAGCGGAAAATGAAGGTGAACGAGGCGTTTGAGTATCTGATCCAGGAGGAAGAGCAGCGGCTGATCGATATGGATCAGGTGACGCGGACGGCGATTGACCGGGTGGAGAATTCGGGCATCGTATTCCTGGACGAGATCGACAAGATCGCGGGGCGTGAAGGCGGGCACGGGCCGGACGTTTCGCGCGAGGGCGTGCAGCGCGACATTCTGCCGATTGTGGAAGGGACGACGGTCAACACGCGCTACGGCATGGTGCGCACCGACCATATTTTGTTTATCGCGGCGGGCGCGTTTCACGTTTCGAAGCCGAGCGATTTGATTCCGGAACTGCAGGGCAGATTTCCGATTCGCGTGGAGCTGCAGTCGCTGACCATGGAAGATTTTGTGCGGATCTTGACGGAACCAAAATCGTCTCTGGTGAAGCAGTACACGGCGCTGCTCGACACCGAAGGAGTGAAGCTGGAATTTACTCCGGAGGCGCTGGATGAGATTGCGCACTTTGCTTTCCGGGTGAACGAGAGCACGGAAAACATTGGGGCGCGGCGGCTGCATACGATCATGGAGCGGGTGCTGGATGAGCTGAGCTTTGAGGCTCCGGAGAAGAAGGGCGCGCACATCGTCATCGATGGGGAGTATGTGCGGAAGATGTTGACGGATATTGTGAAGGATCAGGATTTGTCGAGGTATATTTTGTAGGGGGCGGACCGGAGCCGATCCGTTAAGGGGATTTTGGTGTTGTCCGCGGCGAATGCCAAGCATGTTCCTGCCGCGGCAGATGATGTTCGTGACACCATAGTTTTTGGATAGGGTTCATCTGTTCGGTGTTGAGAACTTCTGCCGTCCCTCCGGGACTGGTTCCCAATAATCTAGCCTTACCCAGGACGTCCTGGGCTAATGTATGCCGCCCCTTCGGGGCTGGTGTGGGGCGGTCCTGGCTGTCTCGTATCCTGACTGTTCCGCCTCGAGTCCTGACGGTTCTGTCTCGTGTCCGAGTGTGCTTCGTATTCGGTTCCGTCCTGGGCTGGTTCGTTCTGTCGTTTTTTGTCTGCTTCCGCGGGGCCTCCGCTGGACATTTGGTATGCTGCTGGCAGAGTGGGCGAGTCGCCCGCTCCCACACGGGGCTGTGTTTCTACATATTCCATACAAGCTGATGGTTTTGCTGGGCGCGGGGCTTTTGCTTGCGGCTTGCGCGACGATAGCGCCACCGCGGCCTCCGTCACTGGAGTTGCCCAGGCCTCCCAGGGATTTGCGGGGCGCGCGCAAGGGCGAGACGGTTGTGCTGACTTGGACGATTCCTAGTTTGACTACCGACCGGCAGACGGTGCGAAGCATTGGGTCGACGCGGATCTGTCGCGGGACGGAGCTGCATTTGATTGAGTGTGGAACGCCGGCGGGCGACGCCGCGCCGCGGGGCGTGGGTGTTTCCGGCAAGAAGGCGACGGCAACGTTCACCGAGACTTTGCCTTTCGAGTTGCAGCGGTCCGATCCGACTCGGTTCATCACGTATGCCGTGGAGGTTTTGAACGCGGAGGGACGAGGCGCGGGGCTTTCGAATCAAGTGCGGGTTTCGCTGGCGCGGACGCTTCCTCCGCCGAGCGACTTCACGGTGCGGGTTACGGATCAGGGAGTAGTGCTGACGTGGACGAATGGAATTCCGCAGGAGCAATCGCAACCACATACGCATTACGTGTATCGGGTGTACCGGCGGCTGGAAAACAGTCCGCAGGAGATTCTTGTGGGTGAGGTGCCGGCCGGCGGCGAAGGCACGCTTACGCTCACGGACTCGGGGATGGAGTGGGGGAAGACTTACGAGTATCGGGTGGAGACGGAGACGGTGATCGGCGGAGAGCCGGCGGTGCAGGTGGAAGGCGAGGATTCTCCAGAGGTCAAAGCCTTCGCGAATGACATTTTTCCGCCGGCGGTGCCTTCGGGTTTGCAGGCGGTGGCTGCGGGGGCGGGGAGTCAGGTGTTTGTGGACTTGATCTGGGCTCCGGTGGCCGATGTGGATCTGGCGGGATACAACGTTTACCGGCATGAGGCTGGAACGGCGTCGGTGAAATTGAATGCGGAGTTGGTGAAGACGCCGGCGTTTCGGGACGCGACGGTTTTGCCGGGGAAGAAATATTTGTATTCGGTGACGGCGGTGGATGTGCGGGGGAATGAGAGTGCGTGGTCGGAGGAAGCGGGGGAGAGTGTGCCGTAGGTTTGTTGGGCGTATGGAACGCGGGCGGGGAGAGCTTTTAACCACGAAGAGCGCTGAGAAGATCACGCGAAGAACGCGAAGAAAGGTCCTTTGCCTGCCGGAGGTACACTCGGCGGCTAAAGCCGCAGTTCGAATAGACGACTGATCGCAGCGCTAAAAAGCTGAGCCACCCAATCTGATAGTGGTGCAATTGGCTCACGCTCCGGGCCGGATAAGACTGAGATCCCCTCGGCTTCGCCCGGGGCAGGCTCTTCGCTTCGCCTGAAGAACGGCTGCGCTTGATTGCACAACGACGTTGGATGACACCTTAAAGTGGGGGCTGTCTCTTTTGCGGGAAAGTTCGCGTCGGAGTCGGCTCTCGTGGTTAGATAGATTCGATGAAATATTGCCGGTTTCAATTCAATGGTCAGGCGCAGTATGGGCTGGTCGAGTCGGTCGCGGGACGGGATTCGATTGTGCGGGTTCTGGTTACGCCTCCGGAGGAAGCGGACGGAGACATCGAGAGTTTGCGGACGCGGCGCATCGAGGCGATCGCGCTGGACGAGGCGACGCTGCTGGCGCCGGTGCGTCCGTCGAAGATTGTGTGCATCGGGCGGAATTATCGCGAGCATGCGGCGGAACTGGGACACGACGTGCCTACCGAGCCGCTGATTTTTCTGAAGGCGACGTCGGCGCTGCTGGCGCCGGGCGGTGTGGTGCGGCGGCCGAAGATTTCCGAGCGCGTGGATTATGAAGGAGAGTTGGGCGTCGTGATCGGGAAAAGGTGTTACCAGCCGGCGGCGGATGCGGACATCCGGCAATACGTTTTGGGATACACCTGCGTGAATGATGTGACGGCGCGTGATCTGCAAAATAAAGATGGGCAGTGGACGCGGGCGAAAGGGTTTGACACGTTTTGTCCGGTGGGGCCGGTGGTGACGGATGAGATAGACCCGTGGGCGGGAGTGGGCGTACAGACGCGGGTGAATGGCGCGGTTAAGCAGGATGGGAACACGCGGGATTTTATTTTTGCTTTGGATGTGGTGATCCGGCATATCGCGCAGGCCATGACTTTGTTGCCGGGGGATTTGATTCCTACGGGGACACCTTCGGGGGTGGGTCCGGTGGTGGCGGGGGATGGGATGGAAGTTCGTGTGGAGGGAGTGGGGGTGCTTAGGAATTCGGTGGCGGATGAGTAGGGATTGTGGTGGTGCAAGCAGAGCGGGCGAGTCGCCCGCTCCCACATGGACTGGATTACATGGCTTGGATTCTTAGGTAGGGAATCGGAAATTCAACTGCGAGTCATTGCAGGCGAAATCTTTCCTTCATCAGGCGCTGCAGGCGGGGTTTGTAGAGAAGGTCGTAGGCAAGTTCTTTGTCGGGGAACATGGCTAGGGCGGCGCGTTTGGCTCCGGCGGCGAGTTCGGAGGCTTCTTCTACGGTGAGACTGGGGTCCTGGCTGATGACCGACATGACCATGCTAATCATCAGTTGCAGGCGACGGATCTGGCGGGCTTCTTCTTCGCGTTCTTCTCGCTCGGCTTCTGCGATGGGATAACTGCTGGATGGCTTGGCCTGCTCAGAAAAATTCATTGGTCCCTGCGGTTTAATCTTCAGGAGTTTGGATGATGCGGCGTGCCTTGACGTTGCGCCGCTGACGAGCATTCTCGCTCATTCTGAAGGAAAAGCAACGACCCGAAGGTGTCGGGGCGGCTGAAGCTGGCTCGAATCTTTGAAGGGTGGAACTACCCCACTCAAACCAAAAGCGGCTTGAATGGGGCACCCGGCGGCTGTCCCAACATTTGACCGTGGGCGTGAGAGTAAAATTGTCGAGTAGCATGGCTTCGGCCAGCTTCGCGGCTAGTCGGGTCCAGAACTGGAGACGTTATGGCGGAGACTGTCAACCTGAACGAGGCACGGAAGCCTGATCCCAACGAGAAACTCGTGAAGGTGTTCGACTCGGAAGAAGAGTCGGAGGCGATGGTGGTCAAGGGGCTGTTGGATTCGGCGGGCATTGACAGTGATCTGGTGTCGGCAGCGATGATCCAGAACATGTTTCCCGGGCTGGGAGGCATGATCATCCTGGTGAGGGCGGAAGATGCGGACGCCGCGCGGCAGTTGATCGCGGACTACAGGCGCCAGCCCGGGGATCCGGACGAGACGGGCGAGATTGACGTTATTGAAGAGCCGCCACAGAAGGCGTGACGAAATGGCCGTCGAGATAGAAAGTGACCGCTCCGTCGATGTCGGTGCGGTAGACGCGGGCTCCGGCGTTGGCGAGACGGCCGAGAATTTCTGAGCGCGGCAAGCCGAAAGAATTTCCCAATCCCACAGAAATGATGGCGAATGCAGGCCTGACTGAGGTCACCAGTTCGGGCGTGGTGGCGTTGGCGCTGCCGTGGTGGCCGACTTTCAGCAGCATCGCGCGAGGATGATGAAGCGCGGCGATGCGGCGCTCCACCTGCTTTTCGGCGTCGCCTTCCAGCAGGACTGACGTGTTTTCGTAACTCATCTGCAAGACCATTGAATCGTTGTTCTCCGGTTTCGAGCCGGGCTGCGCAGTGCGCGGAGGGTACAGCACGCTGACGGTCGTGCCGCCGAAGGCGAATTCGTCGCCCTCCCAGTGGCGGACAACCTTGACGCCGAGGGAGCGCCCGATCGCGATCACGTTTTCGAGCGCGGCGCTGGGCGGCACGAGGCCTATCCATAATTCCTTCGGCTTGAAGTTTCTGAGCACGGCGGGCATACCGCCGATGTGGTCGGAGTGTCCGTGGGTGATGGCGACGGCGTCGAGGCGGGAGATGCCGCGCGTCCAGAGGTAGGGAGAGACGACGTCTTCGCCGAAATCGAGTTGCGAGCCGCCGGGGCCGATCGGCCCCCCAGCATCGATGAGCAGGGATTTGCCTTGGGGCGTGATGAGCAGGATGGAGTCGCCTTCACCGACGTCGATGGAAGTGACTTCGAGTACGCCGGGGCGAATGCGCGGCGATGCTGGGACGAAGGCGAGAACGAGTGAGGCGACCAGGATGGCGGCGAGTCCGCAGTCAGCGAATCGGGCGCGGCGGCAGGCGGTAAACATTGCGAACACGAGAGATGCCGCGGCGAAGATGATCATGAGCGTGGAAGGCACGGCGACACGCAGGTCGGCGGGATGGAGAGCTCCGAATCGGTGGGAACTTAGCGTTAGTGAACTCAGGCCGTGCACCGAGCCGGTGATGCCGGCGAGCGCCCATGTGGTGAGAAGCGCGGGAAGTTTCGCCACCCAGGGAGAAATGTATCCCAGGCCGACGGCAGCGATGGCGGAGGGCATGAGGAGTTCGGTCAGTGGCACGACGATCAGATTTGCGGGAAGGGCGACTGTCGTGGCGCGGTGGAAGTAATACGCCATGGGGAGGGCGAGTCCGGCCTGCATGACCGCCGAGATGAAGATGAGTTCCCACGCGTTCAAGGCGGTTCTTGCAACGGTGCGCACCAGTTGCTCCGACGATTTCGACCCGATGAAACGCGCGATGCGGGCGGCGATGAGTTGCAAATCCACGCGGAACTGCGCTACGGATGGCGGGAGGAGCGCGGCGTAGTCGGCGGAGTCCCAGTTGGCGAGCGCCTGGCGGTAGAGCTGGCTGGTGCGCTGCAGGATGGGAACGCCGATGGCGGCGACGATCAGGACGCAGAGAAAAGTCATCTGGAAACTGGCGGTGAAGAGCTGGCGCGGATCGAAGATGAGAAGTCCGAGAGCGGCCGCACCGAGCGCGTTGACCATGGCGCGATCACGATAGAGCAGGCGCGCGCCGAGATAGACGGCGCACATGAGCGTGGCGCGCCAAACCGGGGCTCCGACTTCGGTGATGCAGGCGTAGGCGACGCAGAGAGCGATGGTGAGCAGCGTGGCCGGGATATCGCCGAGGCGCAGACGGCGGAGCGTCCAGAAAACGACGAAGGCGAGGATGCTAACGTTCATGCCGGAGACGACGAGGATGTGGTAAGTACCGGAGCGCTGGAAATCGGCGCGCGTGTCGCGGTCGATGAAAGCTTCTTCGCCGATGACCATGGCGTCGATGAGCGCGGCCTGGCGCACGGGCCAGATTTCGTCGACCTTGGCGATGATGCTGCGATGCAGGCGGCTGCGCCAGTCGCCGAGGCGGCTGCCGCCGAAGCCGGGGAGAAGTTCGACATTTTGAATTTTTGCCGAGGCGAGAGCCGCGATGCCGCGATCGGCGAGATAGGAGCGGTAGTCGAAGGCTCCGGGATTGCGGAAGTTGTGGGGCAGCTTCAGGCGGGAGCTGAAGCGGAGACGCTGGCCGTAGTGAAAAACGGGTGCGGCGTTGGGTGGAGTGGCGTTACCGGGGGCCACGTCGTGTGGGCGCGGAGCGTAGATGCTGAGCTGGATGCCGGAGTGAACATCGGCGATGTGGCCGTCTGAAGTCTTCACATTTTCAGTTTCGACGGCGAGCGTCTGGCGGATTTCTCCGAAGCCGCCGGGCTGCGTGCGGCCGTCGCGGGTGACGTGGGCGGTGATCTCGACGTCCTGACCGTTGGCGTAGGGCTGAATGGCGGTATCGAGGCGAGGAGTGGAGCTGCGCAGCTGGACGTGGAGTGCGCCGAGAATGAAAAATGCGGCGAGGGCGAGAGGCCATCCGAGCCAGGCGCGTCGGTCGGCGAAATAGGAGGCGGCCGCGGCGAATGCGAAACCGGCCACAACCCACCACAGGGCCGGGCGCCACAGGTAGACGCCTGCGATGATGCCGGAGGCATGGCCCACGGCTGCCCAGAGCAGAGGCTGGCGGGGCTGTTTGAAGTGGAAAGTCGGGTAGAAAGGGGTGGGGGCGGGTGGGACGAGCGGGGATGCTTGGAGTGGGGACGGATTCGCGGTCGATGACGCAACGGGGGTGGCGAGGGACGGCATTGGGCTGTCAAGATTCGTGGCAATCGAGAGGCCGAGGGCGGGACGCCCTCGGGATAACCGGCAAGATGCCGGCGCTACTCGTTGAGCGCGCCTCCGTGGGCCTGGTCAACTTGCTTCTTACGTCGCCCGGTTATCTGGTCAGGTGGATGACAGTTTCCAGGTGGTACGTTTGTGGAAAAAGATCGAGCAGGTGCAGGTTTTCCACACGGTAGCCGGCGGCGAGCAGAGGAATGAGATCGCGTGCCAGGGTCGCGGGATCGCATGACACATATGTAATCCGCGGAGCGCCGAGATTCGCCAGTAGGCCCGCCACGGGTTCTCCCAGGCCGCTGCGGGGCGGGTCTACAACCACAAGATCGGGCTTAGGAAGAACATGAGAGAGGTCATCGCCCTTCCCGACTCGTCCCGGATTCATGGCGCGAGACAGGTATTGCTCCGCGGTGGCCTGGACCACCTCTGTATTCGCCGAGTGATTGTAGGAAAGATCGGCCGTGGATGTCTGTGACGACTCAACAGAAATTATGTGACGAATATCACAAGCCAGCACTGTGGAAAACAGGCCGACGCCGGCGTAGAGGTCAAGGGCGACATCCCCGGTGCGTCCTTCCGTCACGATTTTGACCAGTCCGTCGGTCAGGTAGCGGTTGGTTTGGAAGAAGGATCCGGCACTGACGCGGTAGGTTGCGCGTTGGGTCTTGTAGGTTAACGATCCAGCTCCGACGGTAACGAGAATCTCCTGCGCCCCCGGCTTGCGATCGCCGGGATTGGTTTCGCGGAAGGCGACGATGCCGGTGATCTCGGGGAGGGCGGCGCGTAATTCTTCCGCCCAGGAGCGCACAACAGCACGGCGCGCACTGCCGGCGCAGCCGACTTCGACCAGAAGCTTTGTGTTTTCGGTATTGGCGTTGGCGAAGAACTCGACCTCGCGGACTCCGTCGGGGACTTGGCCGCTTCGACCACTTTGCCAGAGGGCGGCGAGGGCGCGGTTGATCAGCGGTGAGCTGATCGGGCATTGCTCGACGGCCAGCAGTTCATGGGAGGAAAGCTTGAAGTATCCGGCCAAAAATTGCGGCTGGGTCTGGACCTGGAAACGAGAGCGGTTGCGGTAGTTCCACGGCGGCGAGGGGTGGACTTGAATTTCGCATTGCAGGTCGAGTTTGGCGGTGCGGCGGAGTGTCTCACGCAGAATTTCCTGCTTGATCTCGAGCTGATGCTCGTATGTGGCGTGCTGGTAGTGGCATCCGCCGCACTGGGAAAAATATGGGCAGGCGGGTTGGGTGCGATGCGGCGAAGACTCGATGATTGCTTCTGCGCGGGCCCGCGCGAAGCCGGACTTCTGCTCGACGATGCAGGCTTCGACTTTTTCGCCCCCTAAAACGAAGGGGAGGAAAACAGTTTTGCCGCGGGCGCGAAGATGATCGCCTTGGTCGGGAGCGGCGGGCAGGCGGGCTAAGCCGTCGCCACCGTAGATCAGTTTTTCAATGGTCAGGAGCAAGGGAGGATTCTACGGCATGAATGGACAAGCCCGCGGCTATATCGATTAGGCGGGTAGAATTACGGCGCGGCTCGAAGCCGCGCCCTTTCAAAGCGTGAGTGAGAGACAGATTTTGAGGCAACCAATTCGTCATAGCGCTCTTCCGGCGGCGGCGCCGGAGGCCCAGGCCCACTGGAAGTTGAAGCCGCCGAGCTGGCCGGTTACGTCGACGACTTCGCCGATGAAGAAGAGGCCGGGGACTTTGCGGCTTTCCATGGTCTTGGCGGAGAGTCCGTCGGTGTCGACGCCTCCAGCAGTGACTTCGGCTTTCTCGTAGCCCTCGGTTCCGGCGGGCGTGACGGCCCAGGCGTGGGCCTGCTGCTCGAATGCGGCGAGGGCGGGGTTGGTCCAGGCGGCGGGCGCGTGCAGTTCGAGCCAGAGGTCGGCGAAGCGAGCGGGCAGAAACTTTCGCAGCTCGGATCGCAGAGTGGCGGCGGTTCGCGGCGTCTTTGCATCTCGGAACAGCGCTGTGATTTCGTGGCTGGGAGCCAGGTCGATTGCGATTGGCTGAGGTTTTTTCCAGTAAGAGGAAATCTGCAGGATTGCGGGGCCGCTCAGTCCGCGATGGGTGAACAGCATTTTCTCGCGGAATTGCTGGCCGTCGCAGGAGGCCATCACAGGGGCGGAAACTCCGGCGAGGTCGCGGTAGCGGGCGCGGTCTTCTTCGTTGAAACACAGTGGCACGAGGCCAGGCCGGGGATCGCGAATCTTGAGGCCGAACTGCCGCGCGAGATCATAGCCGAAGGAAGTGGCGCCGATCTTTGGGATCGACAGGCCGCCGGTGGCGACGACCAGAGCGGGAGCGCGAAAATCTTCGTTTTCGGACCGCACGTTTTCAGAGCGGATGCTCTCGGAACGGACTATGAATTCGGTGGTACGGGTGACTTCGTGGATTCTTGTGTTCAGGAAAATGCTGACGTTTGCGGCGCGGCATTCGGCTTCGAGCATCTGGAGAACGTCGCGCGCGGAGCGATCGCAGAACAGTTGGCCGAGAGTTTTTTCGTGGTAGGGGATGCGATGCTTTTCGACCAGCGCGATGAAATCGGCGGGAGTGTAGCGGGCCAGCGCCGACTTGGCGAAATGGGGATTGGCGGATAGAAAATTTTCGGCCCGGCAGTGGAGGTTGGTGAAGTTGCAGCGTCCGCCGCCGGAAATGAGGATTTTCTTGCCGAGGCGGTCGGCGCGTTCGAGGACGGCGACGCGGCGTCCACGCCTGCCGGCTTCGATGGCGCACATGAGGCCGGCGGCTCCGCCACCGAGGATGAGCGCGTCGAATGAGGGCATTGTGGAAGCGTACCTCAGCGGCTAAAGCCGCTCCTAATCTTGCCGATTCTTGCGGCGCGGCTTCAGCCGCGCCCTTTTGAAAGCCGTGCCAGCGCTGAAGCCGTAACCGTCGCCGATTTTTCTCGGCGATCAGGTCATGTCGATCAGACCATGTAGAACAGGCTCAGGCGTGGGAGGGCGTATTTTTCGAGCAGGCGTTTATGGACATATTGCTTTTGTAGTTGATCGATCTGCGCGCCGGACATTTTGCGGCGGTAGGGAGCGAGATCGCGGTCGGCTTCGGCGCGGACGCTGACGATTTCTTCGTCGGGAGTGGAGGCGAGGAGCGCGGCGAATAATTTTTCTTCCAGCACGGTCAGATGCCGCTCCAGATCTTCGAGGCGCGCGGACTGTTTTGCCTGTCTTTCTCCGGTGAGCTTGCGTGCGAGTTGGCGGAGGGTCTGGGCAACATCGAGAGCGACGGCGCGTACAGAGACTCCGGCAGAGTGCGGCAGTTTTGCGGCCTGTAGCAGATCGGCGTTGTGGAGCAGGAAGGCTGTGATTGCTTCGGGCTCGAAACCTTGCCCGGCGCGGGATGCGGGTGACGGCTCTTGCGCGGCGGCGCCGACGGCGGCTTCTTTCATATCTTCGGCGGCGGCCAGCACGGCCTGCGAACAATAGGCGAGGCTATTCACTTTCTGCGTTTTCGAAGGGCGTTGATCGTAGCGATCGAATGTGGCGTCAATGCCGCGGAGTACGGCCTCGAGGGGAAGGCCGGCACTCTTCCAGGTTTCGATCAGAGCCCAGTCGAGCGTGGAGAGCAGAAGGCCTCCGCCACGGCGGCGGAGAAAGTGTTCTTCGATTTCGGTGAAGTAGTTGAAGTAATTTTCCACGGCGGGTCAACGGGAGGAACGGGCGGGCTTCGACGCCGGTTTGGGCGCGGACTTGTCTGCCGGCTTGTCTTGCTGCTTGTCTTGCTGCTTGTCGCCGGACTTCGCCCCGGATTTGACCGGGGATTTGACGGCGGTCTTGGCCTGCGGTGAATCGCGGCGGGCGGAGTTGCGTTCCCAGATGATGCGGAGGCCTTCGAGCGTGAGCAGATCGTCAACGTGCTTGATGTATTTCGATCCGGTGCCGATCATGGGGCCGAGGCCGCCGGTGGCGATGACGTGAGTGCCGGGGCCGAGTTCGGCGAGCAGCAGTTCGAGAATGCCATCGACCAGGCCGAGGTATCCGTAATAGAGGCCGGATTGCAGGCTGCTGACGGTGGTGGACCCGATGACGCGCGCGGGCTTGCGGATCTCAACGCGCGGGAGGCGGGCGGTGCGTTCGAAGAGCGCGTCGGCGGAAATGCCAATGCCGGGGCAAATCACGCCGCCGAGATATTCGCCTTTGGCAGACACACAGTCGAAGGTTGTGGCCGTGCCGAAGTCGACAACCACGCAAGGACCCCCGTATTTCTCGAACGCGGCGACGCCGTTCACGATGCGGTCGGCGCCGACTTCGGCGGGATTGTCGTAGTGCACCGGCATGCCGGTCTTGACTCCGGGTTCGATGAAGAGCGGGCGAAGATCGAAATAACGTTCGCAGACCTGCCGCAGCACGGGATCGAGAGGCGGCACGACGGAGGAGATCACGATGCCCTGGATGGCTTTGGCTTCGAGCCCTGCCATGGAAAATAGATTGCGGAAAAGCACGCCGTACTCGTCAACCGTGCTGGTGCGCGAAGTGGCGACCCGCCAGTTGGCCAGGAGACGCTCGTAGCGCGGCGAAGAATCGGCATCGGCAGCGGGAACTTTTTCGGCGCGGGCGAAGACGCCGAGGACCGTGTTGGTGTTGCCGACGTCGAGCACGAATAGCATGGGGGCAGCTTTCAGCTTCTAGCTTCTTTGTTTCCAGTTTCTGGTTTCCAGGTTCTCGCTCCTTGCTCCTTGCCGATTGCTCTGAGCTTCTGCTGCTTTGCTGATCGGCAGGGCGCGAGGGCGAGACGCCATCGCCACAACCGGCGGGGCGCTGGCGCTACTGATCCCGCACTGTCCCACTTAATACTGTTTGCACACCCGCCGGCGTTCGCACTCTCAGGAAGCCGCGGTCGTCGAGGCCGTCGGTTGTGCCCTGGAAGGCTGCTCCGTTTTCTTCGATGCGAACATTCTTCCCGCGAACCCAGGAAGAGTTTTCAGCGAAGCGGCGAAGAATCGATTCGCGCGCGCCGCGACCTTCCAGCAACTTGCGATACTCGCCGTCGAGTGATTTTAGCAAAGCGGCAGCCAGTTCCACGCGCGACCACTCACTGCCGGTGGCAAGCCGCAGAGAAATTGCGGCCAATTCTTTGGGAAAGCTCGCCTGGTTCACGTTAATCCCGATGCCCACCACGATGTGGCGAACGCGCGTGGCTTCGGCATTCATTTCGGTGAGAATGCCGCAGACTTTCTGATTGGCGATGAGCAGATCATTGGGCCACTTCAGGTCGGGCTGCACGCGCGCGTCGACCTGCTGGATGGCGGAGTGAACTGCGAGTCCGGCTGCGAGCGACAGCACCAGCACCTCCGACGGCGGCAGCACGGGGCGAAAGATAGCGGAACAATAAATGCCAGTGGAGCGAGGCGACTGCCAGACGTGCGATCCGCGGCCACGGCCGGCGGTTTGCTCTTCGGCGAGAAAGACGCTGCCTTCCGGAGCGCCTTCGGAGGCGGCGGCCATTGCGGCGGTGTTGGTCGATCCGATTTTGTAGAAGTGATTGAGATGAGCGTCGAAGATGGTGCCGCGAAGCAGCGGGCGAAGAATCTCGGGCAGTAAAAGATCGGGGACGGAGCGCAGTTGATATCCGGTGGCGGGATGGCCGGCGACGTCGACGCCGAGCGCGCGGAGTTGCTGGATCAGGCGCCAGACTTCAGAGCGGGTGGAAGAAATTTCCTGGGCGATCTTGGTGCCGCTCACGACGACGGTGGCGTGCTCCATGAGCAGGCGCACGATGCGGCCGAGGCGGACGTCAGTGGGTTGGTGGGCAGGCGACGCCGTCGCGAAGCGCGTGGCACGGAGTGGGCGAGTTGTGGCGGGCTTGCGGATGCCGTGATTATGCGGCAACGGACGCGAAACGACAAACGGCGATTGGAATGTGGCGATAGAGATTGGGTTCCGTGCCGAGTGCATCTTCGGCGCTCTCCGCGAATCCTCTGGCGGCGCTAGCCATCGGGCGAGCTTCGCTCGCCTGGACAGCCGAGAGCGGCTGTCCCTACATAAGATCACTCGGCGGTTTCTGTGAACGTGACCACGGGGTGGCCCAGGGCATACTGACCTTCGGCCTTGACTTGCACAGTTTCAGCCGACGACGGCAGAGTCAGCACGACCGACGCCTTGCCGGAGGAATCGGTCGTGACCATGCGACTGGAGAGCGAACCGGCGGTGGTAGTGAAAAAAATTGTCCCACCGGAGGCGCTGCCACCGGACTGGCCGGGACTGAGCGTCACTGAAAGATTCAGTTTGCTTCCCGCCGCACCTTTCTGGTTGTCGCCGGTCTTGGTCAGCGAGGCGGGAGGATTGCCGACAAGAATCCATCCACTCTGCGTCTGCGCGACGCCGGTGCTGTCGGTGCCGGGAATAGTGTAGTGGTAGAAGCCGGGCGTGGCTCCGGCAGTCACGGTGATCGCCCCTTCCTCGGTCGAAGTCAGAGTCGATTGCGAAACGGCCAGGGTGATGCCACTGTCCCACTGTGGAGTTCCGAGCGACACGGTGGCCTTTCCCATCGTGATCTTGGGATGAAGGGTCACGGTGCGGCCGGCGGCGACCATGGTGGTGTCGGGATTTAAAGTCCAGGTTGCGCCGGGCAATTGTGACTTGCCAGTCACTACCAGCAGGGTCACGGAATAAGGAGCGAAGGACATGCTGGAGGGCCAGGCGGTTTTGCTTGAGGCGACGATCGTCGTGGGATTCGCGGAAGAGAGTGTGTAGGTTGTCACCTGCCGGGGCGTGAATCCCTGCATCGCGAATTGCGCCTGCACGGTGTTGGCTGGATCTTTGTTCAGCACCATCAGAGTGAGGGTCGTGCCGGTCGAGGTGAGAGCCGCATAGCTGCTGAAAAGATCCGGATTGCCATTGTTGGTATCGGAGACCGAAGTGCTTGCGAAGGTGTGATGCTGGCCGTTGAAGTTGGTGAAAAGTTTCAGAGCAAGATAGTTGGGGTTGGTCGGAACCGGCGCTACCCAGCGCGTCGCCAGGTACATGCGCTCGCGGCCGAGAATTCCGTAGGCGTCGGCATCGCCGAGAGCGGTTGAGAAATCCGATTCGCCGGCGAAGGCTGCGTTCCATTCCGTGAAGCTGACCTGAGTGCCGGGATAAATCATGTTGGCGATGGCCCGGACGCGAGGAATGCGGAATGGAATCGTCTTGTTGGGTTGCAGGTAAGTGGTGTAGGGCTGGTCGATCGAACTGGATTCGCTGACGTAAGTTGGGTCCCAGTAGTCGCGGTAAACACGCGCGGCGAGTGCCTGTATCTGGGCCTGAGTCCAACCCGAAGTGTCGGGGCTGTCAGGGTAGGCATGCACATCGAGCACGTCGACGGAACGCTGGCCCGCGATTTTGTCATGCCAGTAGACCTGGTTCAGCCACCAGGGCAGAAAATCCACGCCGGCATGAGCGCCTTTGTCGTTGTTATTCTCACCGTTCCAGTAATACCACCAGCAGCAGCTTACCGGGCCGAAGCGGATGGCTTGCGGGTCCCAGGTTTTCAGATTCACGGCTTCGGTGAGATAGGTGTTCGCCAGTTCGTCATATCCGGAGGGGTTGGGATGAATGTCGCGGTGCGTGCTGCCCCAGATGTCGATCTCGTTATCCATGTCATAGAAATGCGGGGCGGCGCCGAACGCGGCGGCCAGAGCCGCCGCCCACTGATTGCGGTATACGCTGTTCGGCGGGTCGCCGGTACCGGGCTGATCGAGCAGCGGGAAATAAGCGGTGGTGGCGGGATTGGTGGTAACCGGTGTGCTGCAATCGGTCTTCAGGCCGTCGCCGGCGTCAATGTTGTAAGGGTCGACGCTGCACTGCGAGCCGAAGGTAGCGACCGAGTAGCTCCAGTGGTAGTTGTTGGTGCCACCTTGCGTGACTGATGTCTCGGCGCTCTGGGCTACCCACGGGAGCATGACCATGGTCATGAGCGGATGGCTGCCGGCGGCGATCACGTCTTTGACGAACTGGGCGGAGTCGGCGTCGGAGCCGTTGCCGAAACCGGCTGCGGCATAGTCTTCGAAGTAGTAATCATTGGCGGCGTTGTCGGTAAAGAGTTTCCAGTTGTACGTGGAAGTTCCGTTGCCGCCCCAGCGCACGACCGTAGTGCCGCTGTCGGTGACGTGAGCAAGATCCTGGGGATAAGCTCCGCCGTAGACGTAGGGGCTGATGGCATGGCGATCGCCGAATACGTTGATCGTGACGTTAACGCTGGTGGTCGAAGGCGCGGAGTTGTCAGCTGCGGATGAGGACGCCGGTCGCGGTTGGGCTGCAGTGGTCGGTTGCGGGTTAGATTCCGTTCCTGATTTCGAATCTTTACCCGAAGAGGCTGTCGCCACCAGGAATACGAGGGACAGGGACATGAGGGAACGAGCGAAGGAGATCATGGGGGAGGGCCTCCGTATTGGACTACTCTAGCGTTGAGGAAGACGGTTGCAAGGCACAGAAGTACATCGCTGGAAAAGCGAAGAGCCTGCAAACTCGGCGCGGATGGCGGAGTCTGGCCTTAGGCGAACGGACACGGAGCGCGTGACGTTGGACGCGGCGGTTTTCAGGCCGGGGTCACGCGGAGGCTCAGGTCGGCGGCTTGCGGGGAATGGGTCAGCAGGCCGACGGAGATGAAATCGACACCGGTTTCGGCGTAGGCGCGGACATTTTCGAGGCGGATGCCGCCGGAACACTCGATGGGAATGCGTTGGCCCTCGCTCGCGGTGACGCCGGGGCGAGCGCCTTGGGCGCAACGCTCCACGGCGCGACGGACGTCTGCGGACGACATGTTGTCGAGAAGAATCGCTTCGGCGCCGCCGGCCAGGGCCTGCTCCAGTTCATCGAGCGTACGGATTTCGATTTCAATGGGCTGCGAGCCGCGGCGGTTGCGGTGGGCGTGCTCCAGCGCGGAGGCAATTCCTCCGGCGAGCGCGATGTGATTGTTCTTGATGAGAACGCCGTCGGAGAGATCGAGGCGATGATTCTGGCCGCCGCCGCAGCGGACGGCATATTTGTCGATGACGCGCAGGCCGGGCGCGGTTTTGCGCGTGTCGAGAATGCGCGCCTTCGTGCCATGTACGGCTTCGACGAACCGGCGGGTCATGGTGGCGATTCCGCTCATGCGCTGCAAGAAATTCAGCATGACGCGCTCGCAGGAAAGAATTACGCGCGCGTTGTGGCGGATCACAGCCACGGACTGGCCGTTGTGCAGGCGCACTCCGTCAAAAATTTCAGGGTGGGACGTGACTTCATAATGCGCGGTAACGGCGCCGTCGAGGGCCGCGTACACATCGAGAATGCGGGCCACGCAGCCGATTCCGGCCAGTATGCAGTCCTGCCGGGCGACGATGGTGGCCGACGCGAGCTGATTGGCGTCGACACAGGCGTAGCTGGTCGCATCGCGCGTGGCCCGGTCTTCGAGCAACGCGTTCTCAAGGATGGCGGTTAGGCGGCGCGAGTTCCAATCCATATTGTAGAGACGTTGCCTGCAACGTCTTTGCCGGCGATGAGAGAGACGTAGCAAGCTACGTCTCTAAATCCGTTTACTTGCATCCCAACTCGTCCAGCTTACTCGTTGTTTTGTCGAGTAGAACTGTCAATTCTGCGGCCCGGGTGCGCAGGCCCTCGACAACTTTCGCCGGCGCCTTGGCCAGGAACTGTTCGTTGGCCAGTTGCTTCTGATTGTTGGCCAATTCTTTTTCAATCTTCTCCAATTCCTTCTTTAGGCGGCCACATTCGGCGGCGACATCGATTTTGCGTTCGTAGATGACGTGGACATCGAAGCGCGCGGTGCTGCGGGCTCCGGCGCGGTTGGCGAGCGAAGTCTCCACGAAGGTCAACTTCTCTACATTTGCGAGGCGCTCGACCGATCCGCGATTCTGTTCGATCATGGCGCGAATCGGCGGCTCGTGGGCGAAGACTTCGATCGGAACCTTGACCTTTGGTTCGACTTTCAACTCGGCACGCAGATTGCGCACGCTGACGATCAGGTCCTGCAGGATCGCCATTTCAGTTTCGGCGGCGAGGTCGTATTGTTTTTCGTCGGCGTGAGGATAGGCTGCGAGCGCGATCGATTTCAGCGGGGGGCGAGCCTCGTAGATCGCCTGCCAGATTTCTTCTGTGATGAAGGGCATCACGGGATGGAGCAGGCGGAGCGAGGCGTCAAACAGGCTGACGAGGTTAGCACAAGCTGTGCGGGCTTCGGCGTTACCGGCACCGTCTTCGGTGTTGAGGCGCGGTTTGATCAGCTCGATATACCAGTCGCAGAACTCACCCCAGAAAAAGTCGTAGATGAGATTCGCAGCCTCGTGGAAGCGGTAAGTGGCGAGGGCGGCGTTTACGTCTGCCGCTACGCGGTTGAAGCGGGAGAGGATCCAGCGGTCTTCGAGTAATGAAGCACGAAAACCTGGGACGCCAGGAACCTGCGCGGGCGAGTCGCCCGCGCCCACACGAGCCGTTGCTTCCCACACGAATCCTAGGCGGTCTACATTCATGAACATGAATCTGGCGGCGTTCCAGATTTTGTTGGCGAAGGCGCGGTAACCCTCGGTGCGGCTTTCGTTGAAGGCGATGTCGGTGCCGGGCGCGGCCATGGCGGCCAAAGTGAAGCGGGTCGCGTCGGTCCCGAAGCGCTCGATGATTTCCAGCGGATCGATGACGTTGCCCTTGGTCTTCGACATTTTCTGGCGCTCGGCGTCGCGCACCAGCGCGTGAATGTAGACTTCGCGGAAGGGCACGCTGTCGTCTTTTTTGCCTACCCAGCCACTGGCCTGCTTGATCGCGGCGTCCTGCTGGTGGCCCGCCATGAAATGGCAGCCGAACATGATCATGCGAGCAACCCAGAAGAAAAGAATCTCGTAAGCCGTGATCAGCAGTGTCGTCGGATAGAACACGGCCTGATCGCGTGTTTTCTCGGGCCAGCCTAGCGTGGTGAACGGAAGCAGCCCCGAGGAGAACCAGGTGTCGAGCACGTCGGAAACCTGTTCGAGCTTCGCGCCGCCGCACTTTGCGCATTTTGTGGGAGCTTCGCGGGCCACGATCACTTCTTTGCAGGCCTCGTTCGCGCAGGTCCACGCCGGGATGCGATGGCCCCACCACAACTGGCGGGAGATGCACCAGTCGTGGATGTTGTGCATCCAGTTCAGATAAATCTGGCGGTAGTTATCGGGGACGATGGTGATTTCACCGTTCTCGACAACTTCGGTGGCACGCGCGGCCAGGGGCGCGATTTTCACGAACCACTGCTCGGAAAGGCGCGGCTCGACCACGGCTCCGCAGCGGTCGCACTTGCCGATGGCGAGTCTGTGATCTTTTTCGCCAACCAGAAATCCCTGCTCCTGCAAGTCGGCGAGCACGCGCTTGCGCGCTTCGTATCGATCTAAACCCTTATAGCTGTCTGCATTCGCGTTCATGTGGGCGTGCTCGTCCATCACATCGATCTGGGGCAGGTTGTGGCGAAGCCCGGCCTGAAAGTCGTTGGGATCGTGCGCCGGGGTCACCTTGACCGCGCCGGTGCCGAACTCGGGCTGCGCGAGTTCGTCGGTGATGATCGGAATTTCGCGATTCATCAGCGGCAGCAGAACTTTTTTGCCGTGTAGGTGCGTGTAGCGCTCGTCTTTTTCGTTGACGGCAACCGCTGTGTCACCCAGCATGGTTTCGGGACGCGTGGTCGCGACCGTGATGAATTCATTCGTTCCGACGACGGGGTAGCGAATCTCCCACAACTTGCCGAGCACTTCCTCGTGCTTGACTTCGAGATCGGAAATGGCGGTGCCACAGCGCGGGCACCAGTTGACGATGTACTTGCCGCGATAGATCAAGCCTTCTTCGTAGAGGCGGACGAAAACCTCGCGCACGGCGCGGGAAAGATTTTCGTCCATGGTGAAGTATTCGCGGTCCCAGTCGACAGACGCGCCGAGGCGCTTCATCTGATCGAGGATGGCGCCGCCGTAGAGTTTTTTCCATTCCCAGACGCGCTCGATAAATTTCTCGCGGCCCAGGTCCTGCCGGCGCTTGCCTTCTTTGGCCAGTTGGCGCTCGACCATCATCTGGGTGGCGATGCCGGCGTGGTCGGTACCGGGAAGCCACAGCGTGATGAAGCCGCGCATGCGGTGCCAGCGCACGATGATATCCATCTGCGTCTGGTTGAGCATGTGGCCCATGTGCAGGCGTCCGGTGACGTTGGGCGGCGGCAGCAGCAGGGTAAAGACGGGGCGAGCCGCTTTTTCGGAAGGCGGGCCTTCTGGCGGCGTGGGAACAGAGAACAGCTTTTCTTTGATCCAGTAGTCGGCCCAGCGCTTTTCAATCGCGCCCGGCTCGTAGGATTTGGGAAGATCGTGGGGCATGGGGAGAAAGCTCGCGGCTCTTCACTTCACTTTAGGGCCGTTCGGGCGATATGCGTTACCGAGGGCCCGGCTGAGAGCGAGAAGACAAGAGTCAAGAGCTGAATCTTTGATCTTACAGGCGCAAGAAAAGAAGGGTCAAACGCGGCGCGGGGTAGCGTATATAGACGGCAAAATGCTCCCTTTCCCAGAGAATCCCCGAAGTCACTTGAGCTGTCCAATATTGGACGGTTGATTCCCCTGGCGAACACATTCGCGATAAGAAGGGGCGATCAAAAGACCTACGTCCGTTTGTTTCAAATAGTTAAATCCTTACAACTCTGGCAGCGCGGTTGCATAATGCCGAGTGATGAATACCGCCCGCCGAGATTTCAAGACCCAGCAATTGGACGGTTCGTACGTTCGCAAAAGAGCAATCCGATGAGAGGATGGGGACAGGATTTTAAATTTGCTCTGCGCCAGTTGCGCAGAAACCCGGGCTTTACACTGGCCGTAGTTGTGACCCTAGCTCTCGGCATCGGAGTGAACACGGCCGTGTTCAGCCTGGTCAATGGGTTTCTGTTGCGCCCTCTGCCCTATCCGCGAGCGGACCGCCTCGGAGTGCTTCTGCTCCACACAGAGCGGCCACTGGGTTCAGGAAAAGACGAGGGCGAGGACGACTCTCATGACAGGCACGTGTGGGAATGGGTTCACGGCAATGTGCCCGCCGTTCGAGTCGCAGCCTACGGATTGGCTACTGGAGTCAATCTTCAGGCGGCTTCATCGCATGGCGGCGCAACGCGCTATGTCCGCGAAATGAGAGTTTCGGCGCATTACTTCGAAGTGCTGGGAGTTTCTCCGTTTCTCGGTCGTGAGTTCACAGACGAGGAAGATCTGCGCGGCGGTCCGCCTGCAGTAATCCTCGGCTTTCAACTGTGGCAATCGACATTTCAGAGTGACCCCAAGATTCTTGGCGCCACGATTCACCTTAAAGGCGAGCCTTACACCGTTGTTGGTGTATTGCCGCCTCACCTGGAAACGCCACACGTTGCCGATTTGTGGACGCCTTTACGACCTGCTTCCGCCGACGAGTGCGAGGGACCCAATTGCGGAATCATTCTGCGGTTGATGCCAGGCAGTTCCTGGCTCGAAGCCAATGCGCAGCTTTCGAACCTTCGCACTCCTGACTTCAGGGAGATAGAAACCAAGTACAAGGGGCACGCGTGGTTTCACGCTTCACCCATGCAAAAAGAGGTCGGTCGCGGAACCCGCGCGCCTGTGCTCGTGCTCATGCTCGGGGTCAGTTTCATCATGCTGATTGCGTGCGCCGACCTGGCAGGGCTCACGCTCGTGCGCGGCGTCCAACGCAGCCCTGAGATCGCCACGCGCCTGTCGCTAGGGGCAACGCGCTGGATGGTTGTGCGCCAGTTCTGGATCGAAAATTTGTTGCTCGCGATACTCGGTGCGGGAGCAGGTTTGGCATTGGCGGTTGGCAGCCTTCAGGTCCTGAAGGGGTTTCTGCCAGAGCAATTCATACCCCTCGGTGGGATGAGAATTGACATTCGCGTACTTGCGTTCACGGTGGCCATTTCGTTGTTCAGTAGCTTGGTGTTGGGCGCACTACCTGCACTGCAGGCTTGCCGCGTCTCTCTGCGGCATGTGACTGCAGCAGGTAGTCATTCGATTACGCAGGGAGCGGGCCGCTTGAAGCAACTCCTGACTGCTGGCGAAGTGGCTTTGAGCATTGTTCTTCTCGCCGGAGCAGGACTGCTCGTCCACACGCTGATCTACCTGGAAACGATACCGCCCGGCTTCGATCCAAAGAACGTTGTGGCGGCAAAGCTATCACTCGATGACGCCCGCTATCACGATCCGGCTGCATTTCATCACTTGTTGCAGCGAAGCGTATCGGCACTGAAACGGATTCCTGGTGTCGAAGACGCAGCTGCGGGGCTGAGCGTTCCCTACGAGCGCGGCCTCGATTGGCCCGTGAAAATCATGGATGGCGAGCATAGTGGCGAAGAATCTGATTCGAGCGCAGCCTACGTAACGCCCGGATATTTCAGCACATTACGCATACCCATCCTGCTGGGCCGAGGCTTCGAGACAACTGACACAACTGAATCGGAGTACGTGGCAGTTGTTAATGTGGGATTCGCCCGTAGCTATTTCGGAGGCTCAAGCCCGATTGGGTACCACATTCAGTGTTCTGGCAAGACGTACAAAGTCGTGGGCATGGTCTCTGACGTCGCTAAGAAACCCGGTGAGGAAGGAAACGAACCCATAGGGACCGAACGCGTCTTCTACATCCCGGCCGATCAGGCGAATCAGGAAATGGTGAATCTCGCTCACGTCTGGTTCCAACCAAACTGGATCGTGCGAATGAAGCAGCCACTAGAAGGAATCGCTGGCGCCATGCAGAAAGCGTTGGCGCAGACAGATCCCAATCTGCCTTTCTCCGGTTTCTACTCGATGAACGACATTCTGGCAGAGAACCTTAAGTTGCAGCGCGTGCAGGTCCTTCTGCTAGGTGTGCTGGCGGGGTTGGCCTTACTGCTGTCGGCTGTGGGGATTTACGGGCTAGTGTCGAACCTTGTGGTGCAGCGTACGCGTGAAATTGGTCTTCGACTGGCCCTGGGAGCGCAATTGGGCCAGGTAGTGCTGCATATCGCGCGCGCAGGCATAATCGCTACCGGCGCTGGCATGTTCGTCGGAATGGTGCTGGCGCTCTTCGCCATGCGCATCCTGCAAAGTCAGTTGTATGGCGTTCATTTGTACGATCCATTAACGCTAACCGCCGTCCCATTGTTATTGGGCGTCATCGCCGTTGCGGCGAGCTTTCTGCCGGCGCTGCGCGTCGCACAAATTGATCCAGCCGAAACGTTGCGGGCTGAGTAGCGCTCCCCGCTCCTGAGATCCGAGCTTCTGAATTGTAACCCCTACAGCCAGCGCAAAAATTCCAAGCGCCCAAGAGTTCAAGGCGTTGTCTGCCTTTGCATCGACGACAACTTCTTGCGTTGAGCGCTGTACATGTAGTCGACGACACCCGAAATCTGAGACTTGAAATGTGAAAGAGGTTTGCTAATGTCAACTGCGGTGCGCCAGAACAAATGCCGGGAAGCGGGCCAACGGTTCAGCCCACTGCATGGTGAAAAGCAGTATTGGTGATGTGCTTGCGCAACATTTAGACAAGCTGGAGAAATTTCGTTCCAATAGTAGGTCCAGGCAAAGAAAGGGGAAGAATGCCCGAGCCAACGCTCCAGTGTGGCCGCACCGTTGGATATTTCCCTGACCATCTCCTGCTGATCTATTCTTGCCAATGGAACGTGGGTCATCGTGTGATTCCCGATCCCATGACCGCGCCGGTTCAGATCGACGATCTGTTGCTGAGACATCCGCTGCCATCGTGAGTCGCGGCTCTTTTCATTCAGCAAGGCCGACGACCTTTCCATGAGTTTAAAGCTGGCCTCACGGCTGAGTCCTGAAAAGCCTGGGCA
Organism: uncultured Acidobacteriaceae bacterium; assembly: GCA_963739125.1. GTDB lineage: Bacteria > Acidobacteriota > Terriglobia > Terriglobales > Acidobacteriaceae > Sulfotelmatobacter. The sequence continues at coordinate 2,257,511 of CAVTZD010000001.1, forward strand.
GACGAAGAACAGCCCCCTCAAGCCCTGGGATTCGAGCAACGGAGCCACCAATTCATAGTTGTCCGGGCAACCGTCATCGAAAGTCAGCAAGATTTTCGGAAGGTTGCTGCGGCTACTTCCGGTCATAAAATCATTCGGGGTAAGAATCTCGAACCGCTCGGCGAGCCATTTTAAGTGGGATTCAAAGATGGCAAGGACCTGACAGGGCACGTCATGATACATCAGTATTCGCAGGCTCTGAGGGGAGTGCAGCGCTCGTCCGGCGAGGGACGCGACGCCAGATTTCCCGGCGATCGTCCACAACTCGTCACGAAGCAAGGAACGGAACGCCATTGGTCGGAACCCAGCACTTTCGGCTCATTCATTCTGCGGCAACGGAGATTGCTGAATCAGCTTCCATTGCGGAATAACAGCGTCGGCAAGAACCTGCTTCAGGTTTAGTCATTTTGCCAGAGTCGTAGGGAAAGAGTCCAAAGCATGAGGTGGTCACACGCTAAAAGGCAACGCAGACATTGCCTGAGAAAGCGGGTAGTCGTGCAGTTCGGCTTACGCGTCATTGGATTCAAAGCGAAGAGTCCCCGTCGAACATTGAGGGATCCCATGCGTCGACATTCCGCAACGCGTCACGCAGGGGCGGACAATCCGGTTTCAGTTTATACAGGTAGGGGCACGAGGGATAGGTTCTGTGGCTCGGATTCAGTTGCTCGAGCAGGTCGCGTTTAGACTTGTGGAACCCGACGGCCTCCACCACGTCGACGCCGGAGCGCAGGGCATGCTCCAGTGCAGCGCGCATCAGCGTAAGAACGACATCGGCATCGTCGCTAATCGTCTGAATGTCCACAACCCGAAAACGACGGAGGCCGATCCGCTCATCATCGCCTCGCATTCCGATCACATAGCCGGAAAGAGTTCCACCTTCCATGAGGGCGATGATGATTGCGCTTCCGCTTTTCAGAGCGGGACGGAATTGCCAAGCGAGGGCTTCGGCCGTGCGAAAGGCGAGTAATCGATTCTGGCGACTGCGGAGTACGTCCCAGAACGCGTCGAAACGCTCGTCGAAGCCGTCGAGCACACAGGTCTCGATGGATCGGAATCGAACTGGCCGACGTTTCAAGTCTCTACAGTAGAGCGCCATCGCGGCTGCATGTCTCAGACCGGGAAGAGGCGGTATGCGTAGCTTTCGCAGAGCGGAACCGGCGAATCCCGAATAGCAAGTCACCCAGAACAACACCCGCACATAAGAAGGATCTGGGATTTCAGAACATCGGAAAGCCTTGAATACCTTGGCAGCAGCCTCAGAAGCAGTTGTGTTCATAAACAGGTCGACATTCTTCTGGGAGAAGAATTGCTTAGCCAGAGATATGGCTGAACTTCTGTAAGGCGGATCGACTGCCCAAGCGCTCGCCGTGGCAACCCGTAACCGTTCGCCGTTATAGGTGTACATTCGTCCAATGTTGCTGAGGGTGCCGACAATGCCTTGAGCTTTATTCTCGAGCAGCCACCCCACAGGAACCGACAATTCCGAGCGAAAAGGATTGTCATTCCACAAACGCGTCCATTGGTCGTATTTGGTTGATGTGAGCCCGTTCCGTCGCGTCACTTCAGATATAGCGGAGAAATCATTCAGCGTGGCTTCGCGGACTGTGCAGTCGGACTGAATTGCGGATTGGATCATACGGCCGGGTACTCACACCGGTCGAGGATAGCACGTGCATTTTTGTATGATCATCACAGGCGCGATGGTAGTCGCACATCTTCGCGCGTGATTCGGCGCCCGGTGGCGAATCTGAAATTGGAGCAGGCTGCTGTCTCGATTCGCCGATGGGGGCTGACGGACCAAATGAAGCGATCTGCTCTTGCGGGAAGCGCGAATCACTCGCGGTTCGGCCCGCATCGAATCGAAGAAGTGTAGAATGCCGTTCGGCGCCACGAATCGGAGTGTCCGCGGAAGCATTTTCGGGGAATATGTGAGGCGCATACTTTTGGTTTTGATCTTGGTAGATCTGTGCGTGGCGCAGGAAGGGATTTTCGCGTCGCGTGAGATCGACGCTTCCAGCAGTCGTCCAATCCAAGCCCCTCCGTTTTCCTATTTTGGGGAAAGTCAGTGTGACCGCGACGGCAATATGTACTTCCACGCCGTTGACTCTGACTTCAGACCAGGGCCAGATCTTTCGCTTGTCGAGCGACGGCAGTTCTGGGACATCTTTCCGAATAACAGGCAAGTTCGCCGATCCGGGCTCGGCGGGCTTCGATAGTTTTTGGGTTACGAACGATGGCGAAATGTTTTTGCTTGCCGGCAATGCAGGGGAAAAGTACGTCTTCACTTTTGATCACAATGGGGTGGTCGAAGCTCCAGCCGCCTTGAAGGTTCGCGCGGACGTGCAGCTCACAGACTTTGCCGTGTTCGATAACGGGTTCTTCTTTGTATGGGGATACCACGATGAGAAGAGCACGAAGGATCTTCGTGGAAAGCCCTACGCAGCGGTTCTTACAGAGTCGGGGGAACTCGTCAAAGAAGTTTCAGTTCCGATGCATAATGTCGATCTCGGGAATCTTGCTGCTCCAAGCGATGGGGCTGTCGCGAGCTATGCGGGAAATCTGTATTTCCTGGGTTCCGATCAGATCACAGTAATTTCCGCAACCGGAGAAATGATTCGCAGTCTAACGTTCCATAAGCCGGACCCGCGAGCCGTTGCGACCAAGCTTTATCTTTCTGCAGGTGTGGCCGTAATCGCCTTAAACGAGATCTCTAACAAAGGCCCTACTAAAGGAGAAGTGCGCCGTAGTTTCATGGCCCTAGACCTGAACTCGGGAGACTTGATCGGCTATTACAAGCCGAGCGCACAATTGGGCTCCAACGACGTATGCTTTTCGCGCACTGATGGACTCACATTCTTGCAGTCAGACGGTAAAACCCAAAAGCTTGCTACGGCACTGCTCAGGTGACTCTCGCCGCTCAGCATCCCTCTTTTGTTCCTTAAGTTCGTTCCTTAATTCCCTGCGCTGCGCCTCAGGGGAACCGGCTAACGACATTCCGTCTGCTCTCGCGCATGACGGGCCGGAGGCGTTGTAAACTTTCTGACATGTCAGCGGTCGACCGTCAGGGGACTGGAGAAGATCGAGTGTTAGACGCCAGCGCAGATTCCGCACCTGAACCTGCGAGATTTTCAGGGGAGCCTAGCCGTTTGGGACCGGCCAGTACGTTGGCGGTGCGGCTGCTGGGCGCGTTGAGCGCCGCCATGGTGGGACTGGTGTCGCTTAGCTGCGGCTCAGGCCACGCAATTCTTGAGATCAGCGCTCCGTCGAGCGTTGTGGCGGGCGTCCCTTTCAGCGCCAAGGTGACTGCGATCTATGAGGGGCGACTGGACACGGTGATCGATGGTCCCATACATTTCACGACCTCCGATAAAGCCGCTCACCTTCCGACTCTGTACGTGTTTACCGCGGCGGATGCGGGCTCGCACACCTTTACAGGGCTTGTGCTGGTGACTCCGGGCAATCAAACGATGACGGTGTCCGATTATGATGCGACTCCGATCGCCGGGACGGTGAACATCACAGTGACCGCGCCGCCGCTGTGACGCAAGGCGCACAGCACTGCGGATTTCTGCGTTGGCAGCGGACTGCATCATGCAAGAGGCTTGGTAGAGGGTCAGTCTCAAGGACACGTTTCCCCGGCGGCTAAAGCCGCGCCCTTTCAAATCAAGTTCAAACTGACCCACTACCAGAGGCTTGCGAGCTTTGACAATTCAGTGCGCCTGTGAAAAAATTTCGCCAATCTGTCGGCTGCTCTTAAGAGCTCGTCTTAGAACGTACTGGAAGAACCAAGAACGCGAATGAAGCCGCTTGTGGATGGATTAACCTACTCTGCGGCTCCGCCGATCGACAGAGCACCCTGCAAATTCACCTTCTCCTCCGCTTGGGTCGTCGCCGGTTTGGTTGTTGCTGCCCTGGGAATTCTCGTGCCTGCTGCGAGCGCGCAGCGATGCGGCGCCGATCCGGTGAAACTCAGCTTCGGTTCGACATACAGCGTCAGCGGCTACGGGAGGGCCTATTTCGATCAGAATACTTTCGATCGAAATGTGAGTAGCTATGCCCTTGAGACGAACGCCGACTGCGAATCAGAATCACAGGCTACGCCGGAGAATATTCCGTTAGAGGATTCGAGCGACCCGCCCGCGAAGAAGAAATCACGGAGGGTTAAACCTGATTTCAACCGAGACATCTACTTCCACAACAAGCTCGAATTTTCTCTGGATGTAGGATGGCTTCCCCTCAATGTTCCGTTTCCCTTCGATGTCTTTGAGGGCGATCCCTATGATCTGTACCCGCTTCGCTACACCCTGGTGCCGGTCGTCGCGTCCCTGCGATGGCAACTGGGAGACGTGCGAGGTCCTTTAATTCTCAGGGGCAACTGGGACGCGACGTTCAGCTTGGCTGCTACCGCGATTCCGAAGGGCGCTGAGACGCACTATTTTTCATACGACATGGGCGTTCGCCGGAATTTCGTCCCGCGCAACTGGCGGGTAACGCCCTACTGGGACGTAAGCGCCGGCATGGGCTTCATTGATGCGAAAGGGCCTCTGGGGGTGTACTACGCGCAGGGACAGAACTTCACTTTCACTCTCAATATGGGCAGTGGAGTGCGCTACAACTTCAATTCCGGTTACGCTGTATCGGCGGGCCTGAACTGGATGCACCTATCGAACGGCAATCTGTCTTCGCCGGAGTATTCGAACTACGGCATCAATGTTTACGGGCCGGTATTTGGGATCGACATCGAGTTGCGCAGACATCGGCACTCGGGCCAGTAATGTGGAGGCGGCGAGGGCGGCGGTTGCCTTCTACTTCTTCTTGCCTATTTTCTTGGAGATTTCGGCGACGATCTTGGGGCGAAGGTCGGCCAGAACGCTGTCGACGATGTTGGCGATCTCGGTCGGATCGGAAGGAGTGTGGGCGGAAACTTCGTCGGGAGATCTCTCGGCGCCGGCGGCTGCGGCCATCGCGGCCAGATCCTGAGACGTGGCAAAGTCCTTTTCAAATCTTTCTTCTTTGATGTGAGCGGAGTCGCGAGCGGGGGGCTTCGCGGAGCCTGCGCCACGCGTGTCTCCGGACTCGCGGACGCGCCGCCAACTCGCCCAGGCTGCAGCCGTAGTGGCGGCGATGTCGGGTTCTTTGTGGGCAGATTCCGCGCGAGCCGCTGCGTCGTGGGCGGATTCCTGTGCTGGCCCTGGGGCGGACTCGGAGGCGGCCAAAGTTTCGGTGGCTCGCGAAGTGGATTGATCCGCTGGCTGGTCCGCAGAAACCGGTTCCGCTGGCTTTTCACTGAGCGGAGAGGTCGCATCGGTCGGCGGCTTAGCCACTGATTCGGAAATCTCCGCAGGCGCAGAAGCTATGGGCGCGGTCGGAACAGATGCCTCCGCAGCCTCGATGGGCCGGTGCTCGGCTTGGAATTGATCTTTATTGGCCGGCTCGTCGTATTTGCGCTCGCCGTAGGCTCGTTCATCTTGTGTGTAAGCGTCTCTTGTCTGAGCGTTTTTTTTCTGATCTTCGTGGGCCTTCAGTTCGGACGTCTGAGGTGCGAGACTTTCAATTTCCGGTTGTGGCTGAGGCGACTGGGCTGATTCGCTGGCCGCTTCCTGCGAGGTACTCTCGGCGGCCGCCGGCTCGGCGGAAAATGTCTGGGGAGCCGTGCTTTCTTCTTTTGCTTCGAACGTCCTGGTCTCAACCTGCTTGGCTTCGACCTGCGCGATTTCGAATGGCTTGGCCTCTGCCCCTTTGGCTTCAATGCCTGGCGATGTTTCGTGCGCAGGCTGAACGACGGAATCCGCGATCTGTACTGAAGGAGATTGCGGCATCGGCGTAGCGGAAGGGATCGTCTCGGCTAATGCCGCTGCCGTGGCCTCGAGTTCTTTCACCGCAGCGTTGATCGCGTCGTTGGTCTCGATGGGTGCGGCGATGAACGCTGGAGCGACCTCCGGCAACGCGGCCGGCTGGGCTAAGATTGAACTCTCGGCAACTGGCGCTTGAACCGGAGAGGAGTTCGATGCAGGAGGCTCGGCGACCGCGGTTACAGCAGGTACATGAGCCATTTCTGCCGCCGCGAAAGCGGCGTAGGCTTTCTGCATCTCGTGTTCGAGAGAGACCGAGCTTTCTTCGGGAAGGAGCGCAACCGAAACCGCTGCCCAGTGCGATGCAGCCGCACCGTGACTCGCTCCGGTGGCTACAGCCATGGTGACCGGCTCTTCTTCGACCCGGGCTCGATCGTTTCTCGATCCTTCAACGCCCGCTTCGCGAGAATCAAAATGGTTTTCGGAGCTAGCGGTCGCCGCGGATTGCGCCGCCGGTTCCAGTGCGGCAACCGCGGCCGCTACATCGGCGGGGCTTGGAGGGACGGAACCCAGAGACGCTGGGCCGGACTCCTGTGCCGCAGTTATGCTCGGCTCTTCAGCGATCGGTTCGTCTTTCACCTCTGGCTTCGACGCGGCCACCACTCCGGCAACGGGGGGCTGGGGTGCGGGTTCTTTCTCCTCGGTTTCAGCCGGCGCTTCAGTCTGCGCTTCAACCCGCGCTGCAACCGCCGGTTGCAAAGCCGGCTCGGCAGGACTTTGGCCCGAGGGCTTCTCCTTCTCCGCCGCCGCACTTTCCATTCCGCTCGCCACCGTCGTGCCTGTAATCTGGGCGGCGGCGGAGGCGAGGGCTGCAATCTCCTCCGGAGTCACATCCTTAGGCAGGCCCTGAGGCGCCAAAGCCCCGAGATCGACTCTTGCTTCCTCTGCCTTCGACTGATTCTTCGTTTCATTCGCCTCGGGCGCCGGGCCTGAGATCTTGCGCTCGATCACGGTGCGGAGGTCTTTGTTCACCGGATTGTAGATCGCGGATTCGTCGACATCCTCGGCAGCAGTTTCCTTTTTCTTCTTGCTCGAGGGGAAAGAAATTCGATCCTTCCAGCCCGAATCTTCGTCGGCACCCATGGTTTTGTCGTAGCGGCCTTCTTCGACCGCGGCGATGGTACGGGCGAAGCGGCCTGGCTTGGAAGACTCGGCGCGAGGCACAATCTTTTCTTCGAGCTTGGTCAGCGCGCTCAATAACTCGCTGGCTTCAAACGGCTTGACAATGAAGGCATCGGCGCGCGCGCGCCTGGCTTCTTCCGGCTTGAAAGGCTCCAGCTTGCCCACGGTCAGGAGCACGGGGACGCGCGACGTTTCGTTTGCTTCCTTAAGCCGCTGGCAAACTTCGAGCCCGCTGTAGCCGGGCATGTAAACGTCAAGAATAATGAGGTCTGGCTTGAGCTCTGCGATTTTCTTCAGCGCCGCGGAACCATTATTGACGGTGATGATTTCGTAGCCCGCATCCGCAAGGATCTTCCGGCCCATATTTTGGGCGGTGACGCTGTCATCGGCGAGCAGTATCTTCCTGGCCAAAGGTTTCCTCTGATGAGGGGAGATAACGCGAAGGTAACCCGGCTCACAAGCTAAGTCAATGTGCCTAAGGGAAGTAACAGGTTACTAGTGGCCAACACCAACCGCGTAGGACGACTGGGAGAGCCAGAACGGGACCTAAAAGCTAGTCTGTACACGCCCGATTTCTCAAGTCCTGGCAATCCCAGCTTGCCTGGCGCAGCCCCCGTTTAGCGTCAGCCGCCTGAGCTGGCGGCTTAATCACCGATGGGAAGATCCGACTCTTCAGAACGGAATGAGTTTCTTCAGTCCTTTTTTCTTTTTCTTCTTGCTGCTGGAAATATCCTTATCGCTGGCCAGCGTGTTCTCGGCGCTGGAGGAAGAAGATTGTCCGGCAGACGACTGCCCCGGGGAAGCCTGACCCGACTGAATTTCATTCACCTGCACGGGCGGAGGCAGATTCTGATCGTTCTGATCATTCTGGTCGTTGGTGTTCGCGCTGGCATTGGGCGTGAGTTCGTTGGGATCGGCCGGCACATTCGGTTTCAATTCGTTTGGATCCGCCGCAGCAGGCTGATTGTCAGCAGCAGTCCGCCCGAAGGGCGCACCACCGGCGGCGGTCGCGTCCGCTGCCGGAGCACCGGCGGCTGTGGCAGGCGGCGGGGTGGGCTGGTTGAGGATGTCGACGCCCGCGACCTTTGAACCGTTCTTGCGCCCCGAATCGACAAATGCCTGGGCTTCGGTGCCGAGAACTTCTCTTGCACTTAGCGGATCCTTATCGACCAGCGTCGGTTCCCCGACCGTGGCGGCCTGCGACACATCAGGACCTTTTCTCACGATCCCCATCAACTTCTCGACGGCTGTGGATTCGTGCCGGCTTTCGTCTTCGGCCTTGTTCTGTGCCAGGGCCGCTCTCGTCGGACGCGGAACGGGTTGGTGCAGAGCTTCCAGACGCCTCTTGGCGTCGTCGGAACGATTCATCACGGGATAACGAGTCAGAATCCGGGCATAGTCCTCCGACGCTTTTTTGGTGAGCCCCTCGATGTAACGCGATTTGGCGTCTTCGGTTGCGCATCCGCGAGGCAGGAAATGAACGTCGCAGGTCGGAAGACTCCGCATGCGTGCGATTTGTCCTTCATAGTCCTGGCCGAGCAAATAGAGTGCTTCATCGGCCCGGCTGTACAGCGGATACTGGTCGACCAGCGACTGCAATCGCGCGATGGACGCGGGATAGGACTCGCGGAGGTAATAGAAACGTCCGATCTGAAACTCGCGATCGGCGAGCACTTCCTGCACTTCGAGCAGTTTGCGCTTGGCCTCGGGGACAAGCTTACTGTCGGGGAACTGCATAATCATTTTGCGATATTCGTCTTCGGCGCGCTTGGCGTGGGTGAAGTCGCGGTCGGATTTTTCCATCTGTTGGTAATGGATGTTGGCAATCTTCAGCTGCGCTTCGGCCGCTTCCGGCATGTTGGGGAAGAAGACGATGAAATCGCTGTACTCCTGCTCGGCTTGCGCCAGCGAAGCCGTGCCGCCCTCGGCGTACCAGGAATCACCCACGGCCAGCTTGGCACGGGCGATGTATTCCGAGTCGGGATAAGTGTTGATCAGGGTCTGCAGGGTAAGGCGGGCGACATCGAAGCGATTATGCCGCATGGCGTCCATGGCCTTGTCGAACAGGACTTTATCGGGCTGCTTCGATCCGATGTTGGCCAGGGGGTTCACCGATTTCCTGTTGGTGCAACCGGCGGTGAGCGCCAGCAGCACGCCCAGCAAGACAATCCACGGAACTCGACGCGACGAACCTGACATAAGACCTCAGACCTCGGGAAAATCGTATGAAGTTGCTTGTTTGCAGATGCCGCCAAGGCTTCGCCCGGCCGGATCGGCCGTGAAAGCCGCTTACGAGATTCTATACTTTCTGAAGGGCGGCTTCGGTCGCTGCTCTCAGAAGATCCTGCGCATTCCTCGTTGGATCACCATTGCCGAACACGGCGTTGCCTGCCACCAGAATTTCCGCTCCGGCGCGGACCACATCGGCCACGGTTTCAAGCGCGACACCGCCATCGACTTCGATGCGGTAGGCCAGGTTCCGCTGGTTGCGAATCTCGGCTAAGCGCCGCATTTTGTGTAACGTGGAGCGAATAAACTTCTGCGCTCCAAAGCCCGGATTCACCGACATCACCAGGACATAATCGACAATATCGAGCACTTCTGAGAGCGTCTCGACCGGAGTTGCCGGATTAATCACGACGCCGGCCAGGCAATCGCGGCTCTTGATGAGATGCAGGGTACGGTTCAGATGCCGCACGGCCTCCTGATGCACCGAGATCCAGTCGGCCCCCGCGTCGGCGAACGCGAGAATGAACTCGTCCGGATTTTCGATCATCAGATGACAATCGAGCGGCAAATCGGTGGCCTTGCGGAGTGACTTCACGACCGGCGGACCGATGGTGAGATTGGGGACGAAATGGCCATCCATGATATCGACGTGGATTACGGCAGCCCCACCCTTGCCTGCGGCGCGCACCTGCTCACCGAGCCGAGCAAAATCAGCCGAAAGAATGGAAGGCGCTAGTTCGATCATGCTTTTTCGATGCTGCCGGTTCGATCGAGAGTTCGATCAAACGCGAACTCTCACAAGTAAGTCCTAGACCCCGGATCCGGTAAGAAAACCGCGTGCGCAAATTCTAACACGGTGAAACGGGGCTCTGAGTAGAGACTCAACGGTAGCCGTAGACGGATGGGGTGCGGATTGTATGGCCTCGCAAGAGCCTAATTCTTCGGAGGCGCGTTCGGGGCGGCCGCGGAATCTTTCTTCATCTGGGCGACCTGTTCCTGAACTCCCTCGGTCATGTGGTCGACGCTGCGACGCATGATCGGCATCATGGTCTCCATTGATTCCGTCATGATGGCCGGGAGTTCGCGCAGTATTTTCTGTCCGGTGGGCGCGGAATAGAACGCGGTGAGGGCGTCCATGTCGCCTTTGGTGAAATGCTTCTCGTAGGCGGGGATCATGGCGTCCATCATCTCGTCCCAGGGGACTTGGTTCATCATGTCGTCCATGAACTTGTTCATGCGCGCTTCGCAATCGGCGGGAAGACGGTCTTTGTCCTTTGCGCACTGTTCATGCGCCATCTGGTGCATAGGCTTCGCCATGGCTACCAGCATCTGTTTCATCATTTCGTGGGAATGAACCGCCTCGAGGTAGTTCTCGACGTCCGCCTTAGAGGCTGGAGCGTCGGCCGGCGTTTGCGCAAAGATGGGACAGGCGAGAAAGAAACAGAGGGAAACAGCGCTGAGAAGACGGCCCACAATGGCACCTCCGCGACGGCTTCAGCGTAATGCATTCCCGGCGGGGAGTCCAACTCTTTCGGGAGTTTTAAGGGGCGCATGTTACCCTCGTCCGGCGTGCCTGCACTTCAACAATTCGCCCCTGCCGCGTGCTCGGTAAGCGCCGTTTTCATTTGGGGCGCGGCCGATTTTGCCGGCGGATTGGGGTCCCGGCGGGCCAACGCCTTTGTTTTGACGGCGTTTTCGCATGCCTGTGGGTTCGCGCTCATGTTCGCGGTTGCTCTCGCTTACGGCGGGGTTTTTCCGTCAGATCCTAGTATTTTATGGGCGTTGGCGGCCGGTGCGGTGGGAGGGTTTTCCCTGGCCATTTTCTACCGCACGCTGGCCGCGGGACAGATGGGCCTGACTGCGCCAATTGCAGCGTTGCTGGGCGCTGCCATTCCAACGCTGGCGAACATCGCCATGGAGGGCGCGCCCAGCCGCTGGACGATCGCCGGCTTTGGCCTCGCCGTTGCAGCGATCTGGCTGATTACGCGGCCCGAGACTTCGAGCGGGGGTGAGGCGGGGAGTAGCCCAAAAGGTGCGCTCATGGCCGCACTGGCCGGCGTGGGCTTCGCCGGATTCTATCTCTGCATTCATCAGGCCAGCGGGTCGCCCGTATGGGTCGCGACGGTTTCCCGGGTGGGGTCATTCACGGCAACGGCGGTGGCCGTGGCCGTCACGCGCGCCCCACTCACGCTGAACCGTCACAGCGCCGTGCTTGGCATGGCTGCCGGATTTTTCGACATTACGGCCAGCGCTCTGTTTATTTTCGCCAGCGAGCACGGGCGGCTCGACGAGGCGGTCGTGATCACGTCGCTGTATCCGGCAGTGACGGTTCTGCTGGCCCGGATTGTGCTCAAGGAGCGTTTCAGCCTGTGGAAGGTGGTGGGGTTGCTGGCGGCGCTGGCGGCGGTGCCGATGATTGCGGCGGGATAGTTTGGCTTATTCCATATTCTAGAATATGGAAGATATTGAAAAATCGAAGGATAGGCGATGGCGCTGGTTGAAATCCGCAATCTGACGAAAGTCTTTTCCCGTGGGGAATCACCTTTCGGGGGGAAGCGGCTGGGGGAAGTGCGCGCGGTCGACGATGTTTCGCTCGATATTGAAGCCGGCGAGACGCTTGGTTTAGTGGGAGAGTCGGGCTCGGGCAAGAGTACGCTGGGGCGGCTGATTCTGCGACTGATGGAGCCTACGGCCGGGACGATTCGCTTCGAAGGGCGCGACCTGCTTTCGGCTGGACGCGGAGAGATGCGCCAGCTGCGCCGCGACCTGCAGATTATTTTTCAGGATCCGTTCGCGTCGCTCGATCCGCGTTATCGCGTGGAAGACATTGTCGTGGAGCCGCTGATCATTCATGGCATGGAGATTAACGAAGTAGCCTCGACGCCGCTCACAGGTGAGGAATTACTGTCTGCTGAAAAAATCGGTTCGGGGCCCTCGGGAGCTAAAGTTCTGACAGAAGGAAGAGGCTCTACCGCAGCGCTGAAAACGCTGCACCACCCAAAACCGACTTTTTCGGAGAGCTTAACTGCTGCAGATTCGCGGTCTGCTCGAACCGCGCGACGAGCGCGCGTCGTCGAACTGCTGCGAGCGGTGGGGCTCGACGAATCGGCTCTGCGGCGCTATCCGCACGAATTTTCCGGAGGACAACGGCAGCGTATCGGCATTGCGCGAGCCCTCGCGCTGCGGCCGAAATTTATTGTGTGCGATGAGCCGGTCTCGGCGCTCGATGTGAGCGTGGGCGCGCAGATCGTCAACCTGCTCGGGCAACTGCAGCGCGATTTCGGCCTGACTTATCTGTTCATTTCGCATTCGATGCCGGTGGTGCGTTATCTCTCGACCAGGATTGCCGTCATGTATCGGGGGAAGATCGTCGAAATGGGAGATACGACGCAGATCACTGAGCAGCCGGGGCATCCCTACACTCGAAGCTTGCTGGAGGCCACGCCGGAGTTGGCCGTGTAGGCGGTCTCTGGCTGGAAAAACAAACCCCGTCGAGCTTTGCTCGACCGGACAGCCGAGGGGGCTGTCCCCACATGATCATCTCGTCTTCCTCATGTCCTGGCGTCAGCGGTCTTTTAGCGGGGTCACTAAACATGGTGCAGGGGGAACTGCGCGTGCCATACTTTCGGCATGGGCCGGCCGCAGACCGCTTCGATTCGCGATGCAATGGAACTCGTTCTCGGCTACGGGCTGATTGTTTTCATACTCTGGATGCCGAACCCGCTGCAGCGCGTTCTTGCTCCAGTTGCCCTGGTGGTGACGCTGGCGGTGGTACTGGTGCGGCGGCCGGGTTTGAACGACCTGGGCCTGGGACTGCGCGGGCTGGGCGGGTCTTGGTGGATTCTGCCCGCCGCCGTTGTGGTCGCGGTTTTGAGCACGCTCGTGGCGCGGCGGCTGGGCACATTGCATGCGCTGTACAAGGGTGACTTCAGACACATCACCGGTTACGTTTTGTGGACGCTCTACCAGCAGTTCCTGCTGAACGACTATTTCATGCCGCGGGTGACGCGCATGGTGAGCAGCGATGCCGGGATCGCCATCACGGCCGTGCTGTTCGCGGCCGCGCATTTGCCGAATCTCTGGCTTAGTGTTGCGACGCTGGTCTGGGGAGCGGTTTCGTGCGCGCTGTTTCGCCGTTACCAAAATCTCTATGCGCTGGGTCTGGCCCAGGGACTGCTCGGCCTTTGCTTCGCGGTGTGCGTACCCGACGCGCTGAGTCATCATCTGAGGGTCGGACTGGGATATCTGCGCTACGGACCTCCAGGGTAGTGATGGGAGAACGGTGCGAGGGCGATCGAGCCGGCTGCATCGTCCTGTTTCTTAGAACCACCACGACCAGATCCAATCCACGAATGTATGGGTGATGGCAGAGGCCGGGAGGCGGCGACGGTCGCGCCAGGCGCGTCCGTAGAAGATGCCCGCGCTTGACGCGAGAATTACGTATCGCCAGTTGAAGTGCGCGGAGCGTTTGTTGAAGTGCGACAGGCCGAAGAGAATTGAAGCGATACCCAGGGCGGCGATGCGGCCGACGCGGCGCTCGAGCAGGTTTTGCATCCAGGCGCGGAAGAAAAGTTCTTCGGGGATGGCAATGAAGAAGAAAATCTCCAGCCAGCGCAAAACGACTGCGCTCACTGACGGCAGGCTGGTGTGAGGATGAATGAAGCCGAGCGCTAGTCCCAGCGCGATGACCAGCGGCGCGAAAGAAGCCAGCTCGCGCAGTCCGGTTTTCCAGTCACTCCAGTGCAGGCGAAAGTCGAAACCTGTCCCGCTGAGTTGCCGGATCGCGAGAAAACCGTACAGTCCGGCATCGACCAATAGAAGTTTTCCCAGGCCGTCGAGACCGCTCGGCCAGGCGGAGTCGAACCAGCGCAGGTCGACGGCGAGGCCCAGCGTGAGCAGAATGAGAGCGTCGCGCCAATTGCCGCGCTGACCCGGATCCGCGGCCGAGGCGCGCGCCAGCAGCCAGGCGATCACGACCGGCAGAGCCGCGTAGAGTGCGCACCAGTGCCAGCGGAGGATGTGCTGCGACAATGCGATCACAGCATAAGGCAAGACCAGAATCGCAGGAAGCACGGTACGCGCGGACGATGGCCAGCGGGCAACGGCTTGTGCTGTGCGTTCCGGGGCAAAGGCAAAGGCCGCAGCGGGCACGAGTTCCATGACCAGGACGGCGATGGCAGCCGGCGTTGCATTCTGCATCCACAAATCTTAATCTGTGTCCGGCTTGTTTTTCGGGCTCGCCTCGAACTAGAATTTCAGCTCGTTCTCCCAAGTTCGTTCTCCCAGGAGGATTCATGGCCGCCGCTCCGGTCCTGCCCGCATCGCCCGCTCCTACGCCTCAACCAGCGCCGCTTTCGCAAGCAGCGCGAATTGTCGACACCTTCGTTGTACCGACAAAAATCTTCACCGACCTGCGCCGCAGCGCGCAGTGGTGGCTGCCGTTTCTGCTGATTACGCTCGTGGGTTGGAGCCTGGTTTATGTTGCGGAGCAGAAGATTGGCGTGCAGAAAATGGTGGAGAACGAGATGCAAGCCCGGCCCAAGGCCCAGGATCGATACGAGAAGCTGACTCCGGAACAGCGACAAACGCAGGTGAAAGTCACGGGCGTTATCTACTACGTCGCCATTCCCGTATTCACTCTGCTGATCTGGGTTGTGATGGCCGGGTTGGAGTTTGGCACGTTCAAAGTCGCGGCCAACGCCGATATCACGTATGGCAAGTCGCTCGCAGTGATCGCCTACGCGGCCTTGCCGATGGCATTGAGGAACCTGCTGGGGCTTGCTTCGGTGCTCGCCGGCGTAAACGCGGATGGATTCACCTTGAACAATCCGGTGGCTACGAATCCGGGATATTTCATGAATCCGGCCGGCAATCCGTTCCTGTATTTCATCGCGTCGCAACTCGATATTTTCCTGCTTTGGACGCTGGTGCTGACCGCGATCGGGTTTGCCACCACCGGCAAAGTAAAGACAGGGACGGCATTCGTCATAGTGTTCGGGTGGTGGGTGGTCATCACGTTGGCGTTCGCCGCGATACTCTCGTAGAGATCGACGGGTGGTGGCTTAATTTAGTGCACGACCGAAACCCATAACCACGAAGGGCACGAAGTGACACGAAGGAAACTCTCGCTAGCGAAGGCTCTTCGTGATTCCTCGTGTCCTTCGTGGTTGAGGTTTTTGTTCTTCTACCTTCAGGTTGAAACTCTTGCCGATCGGTGGCGGAAGGTGACGATTCGGCCTCCGCGGGTTTATGCTTACTTCGCCTAAGGAGGCCCTCCCGTGAAAGTACTTTCTCTTGCATTGTTTCTTGCCGTAGGCGTGGCGTGTGCCCATGCGCAAGCGCCCGCAGCCTCAGGTTCCAAAATGTCGTCGATGCCGGCGGCATCGACGGCGCCAACCAAAGACCCGATCACGGCTTCGTTGCGCATGTTGTTGCCGCGCTCGGAAAACAATATTGTGGGCGCGATCGAAGCCATGCCCGCGGACAAGTTTTCCTACAAGCCCACGCCCGAGCAGATTACGTTCGTGCACCTCGCGGTGCACATCATCGACTCGAATTATTTTCTTTGCTCGAAAGCCGCGGACGTGGCCGCGCCCAAAATTGACGAGCCCAAGGAAACTGACTCGAAAGATCAACTGGTCGCAGCGGCCAAGGCTTCCTTCGCCTTCTGCACCGACGCTTTGGGCAAGATGGACGACTCCAAGCTAGGTGACAGCATCGAACTTTTCGGCGGCCGGCAGTTTCCCCGCGCGATGGCCGCGCTGGCAGTCGCCAGCGGATGGGCCGATCACTATGCGGCGCAGGCGATGTATTTGCGGCTGAACGGGATTCTGCCGCCGTCGGCGCAGCCGAAGAAGTAGCAGACTGCGAGCACTCGGGATATCGAGCGGGTCGTGGCAGGCGCGGCAGATGCTCTCAGGAGGAAGTCGCCCAATTCTGCAGCCAACTTCACAAACAGAAAGGCCGCCCGCAACAGGCGGCCCTTGTTACGTGTTCGGCTTTAAGGCTTTGATCGGTTATGGCTTGTAGACGATGGATGCAAAGGTGCCGGCCAATTCAGCGGTGCCAATTCCCTGACCCACGGTGACGAACAGTTCGTTTGTTGCACCGTTGGTTTTGTTCCCGCCTCCGAAGGCGATTCCCCACAGGTTGTTGAGGATGATCGCCTTTCCGTTCTGGTCCTTGAGCGTACCCACGAATTTGCCGGTAATCGGGTCAAACCCGTTGATGGTGCCGTTCACGGAGTTGTTTGAGACCAGCAGAGTGTTGCTCAGCGGCCCAAAATTGGAGGGAGCCGCGGCCATGCCCCACGCCTGGTTCAGCGGCGATCCTTGGATCAGTGTCTTCACGAAAGTACCGTTCTCCGTGAAGAGGTCGATGATACCGCCGGCTCCGATGTTCGGTACAGCATACGCGACGTAAACCAGGCCATTAATGTCCTGGATGCCGAACACGGAGAAGTTAGATGGAACCGCCGGATCGCCAAACGACTTCACGAAGGTGAAGTTGCCGTCGAACATATCGATGTGATTGTTCGTGTTATCGGCCGCGTAGAGAAAATTTCCCGAAGGCTTGCTGGTGATGGCCAAGCCCGTGTACATCGCCTTGCTCGACGAGTTGTCCACCACGATGATCGATTGGTTTTTATTTACTCCTGGAGCCCAGGCACTGATCGTCCCATCCAGCGTCGCGAAAATGAAGGGTGATGCCATGCCCTGAACCTGGAAATCGGTCGACGACCCATTGAAAACGACTCCAGTCGGCGTGCCAGGGCCGTTTAGTCCGGTCGGCGAGGCCGGCCCATTTCCGGCGGTTGGAATCAGAACGCGGAGTGGCACTTGCGTTCCGTTTGCCTGATAGAGAGTTGACCAACCGGTGTCGTTATCGCTGATCCACCAAGGCGACGTGACGCCCCGAGCTAATCCCCAGGCGTTGGCCAGCAGTGGATCGATGGTGTGGGCTTGATGTACCTGATTCGAAACTACGTTTGTAATGCGATATTGCGCATCGGCCTGGAGCGAAAACATGAAAAGAACCAAGCCGAAGCAAGCGACGACTGCCGTCCTGCAAACCTGCATAGTAGTCTCTCCTTCGCGAAATCAGCAGCAGAGGAAGGTCGAACCATCGGCTGGAGTAACGGACATAGACCTTCTCTGACCTGCTTAGCCTGTGATCGTAGGTCGAGTCGCGACTTGGAGGTGTCAGGGAGTTGTCACCGGTTTGCAAAATCTTTCTCGTACTCGTAGGGATGGCTGCAGCTCCGAGCCGTGAGCGGGCTTCCATTGTTTCCAATGCCTTACGGTTGTGAGACGTGCAATGTGAATGGACATGCCCACGGTTGGTGAGAACAGGGGCCAAGCGTTTGAGGGGATTTTGAGTGATAAGGGGATGTTTCGCCAACGAAGTGACTGTGATCACAGGCGGCGAGACTGCCTTGAGCTAACCTCATACTGGATAGCAATTGTGAAGAGAAAGATGCTCGTCGCTTTTCTGGGCGTACTGGTCGGGCTCACGATACTTGCGATTTCCGCTAGCATGCAAGTCCGCGCGACCCCGAGCGAGGTAACCCGGTCTCTTCCTGGAGACGACCTGATCGCCCAGCCCATCGGCTCAGTCAATCACGCCATCACGATTCATCGTTCTCCTGATGCAGTCTGGCCGTGGCTAGTTCAGATGGGCTCCAGTCGCGCCGGATGGTATGCCTACGATTTCATCGACAATGGCGGTCAGCACAGTGCTGAACGCATCTTGCCGAAATATCAAGACATCTCCGTAGGAAGTGTGCTACCAGCACTCCCCACAGCTCGGGACGTGTTCACGGTGGCGCAATGTGAGCCGGAGCGCAGTCTCGTTCTTTCCTGGCGAATGCCCAACGGAAAGTACCAGACGACATGGGCCTTCGTCCTCGAACGAGAGCGGCCCGACGAAACGCGCCTGATCGTGCGTGGTCGCATTGCATCTGGCTATCGTCCCTACGGTCTACCGCAATGGCTTGCAATACCGACCGGAAGTTTGGCGCACTTCATCATGCAGCGTAAGCAGCTCCTCGGCATCAGACGCCGAGCCGAGACGCGTGACCATCGTTGAGAGAATTAGTCGGACTCCGGGTCAATTAGGATAATCGAGATAATTTCTCCCGGCTGCGGGCTGGGTCCCAAAACATCTCAATGAAGTTTTCTGCACTTTTCCTCTTCCCATTCGGCCCGTGTGGATGGCCCGAAACCTACTCAGATGCACCTCAATTATTGACCTGCGGCAACAACTGTTGTTAACAGCGCCAACACGCATGGAGCGTACCCGGCGCCGCACCGAGGGCTGCAGCTGCGTGTACGACAGCCGCTATTTGATATGCACGAGTTCGCTAGCCGGCGCGACGCTGGCCATTGGAGGGGCGAGGTTTTGCGGCGCGCGCCAGGAATCGAAGATCGAGACCTGGTGCACGCACGAGACGGTGCAATGCGGAGCGCAGGATTTTTCGGTGAGATATTCGCGGCGCAGGTCGTCGCGGGTGTAGGTTGCAAGCGGGACTCCGGGATAGCCGCGCTGTTGCGAGCAGTAGTGGACCAGGCCATCTTCGCAGATGTAGAGATAACGCGCCCCGGCGCGGCAGCGCCAATCGTTGGGCAGGCCTTTGGCGATATTGTCCTGAAAAGCGTTGACGCGGGTGAAGCTGCTTTTTTCCAGCGCCTGCATTTCGTGGTAGATGCGGCGTTCTTCGTCGCCGAGGGGCTGCAACTGCCCGCTGCCGTCGTGAATGATGCCGATGGTCGAGGTGAATCCCAGTTCAACCGCGCGTTTGCCGATAACGAGCGCATCCTGGGGATGCGCGATGCCGCTGCCCACCACGGAGTTGATGTTCACGTGAAAGTCGGCGTGCTCGGCGAGCAGTTGCAGTTTTCTGTCAAGAACTTTCAGGCTCTTCTTTGAGACGTCGTCGGGATTGACGTTATCGATCGAAATCTGCAGCCACTCGAGGCCCGCGCGGTTCAAGCGCTGGATGCGTTCGGCGACCAGCAAATATCCATTCGTGATGAGGCCGGCGATCATGCCGTTGAGGCGAATGCGCGCGATCACGTCGTCGAGTTCGGGATGCATAAGGGGCTCGCCCCCGGAAATTGTGACCACGGCCGTGCCCAGGGCGCCCAGCTTGTCGATGCGGCGATACATCTCTTCGATCGGCACGGGCTTCGAAAAATCGTCAAACTCGTTGCAGTAGGTGCACGCGAGATTGCAACGTCGCATCGGAATGATGTGCGCCAGCAAGGGATGGTCGGCCGAGGCCAGCGCGCGCACCGCCATGTTCGCTCCGCGCAGGTTGCGGTGCAAGGCTTTGGCGCGGCGGCGCAGGTTTGTCAGGATGGAGGGCATTGTCGGCAGTAACTTCTATTACAACACAGAGGCGTGAGCGTCCGCATGCGCCGCGGCAGCATTCGGCGATATTTGCGGGTCGAATGGTGAGTGATCCGCGTCAGAAATCACTGAGGCGGCAATAACTTGCGCCATGGCTCGTCCTTCGGCCTGAGCTCGTGACCGGCTTCGCGCAGAATGTCGAGAGCCCGGGCATGTTCTTCGGGGATCAGAACATAGTCGGTGTCGTAGGTTGAAATGGCGAAGATGGGGATGCCGTTGGTCGACAGCGGCTCGATGAAGGAAAGCAGAATGCCAGTCTGCGAGAACGGGAACGGGCCTTCGAGTTTGAGGCAGATCCAGCGGTGAGTGGATATGACATCCGGCGGAAGATTCACGGTGGGGCAGACGATCGAGAGTTCATCGGCAGTGCGGGTGATTGAGGTGAATTCTCCTTTAGTAGCCCAGGCGGGGACGGGGGCGTCGGCAGCGAGGCGAACGATGGCGTAGGGGCCGGGCAGCCAGCGAAATTTCAGGGGACGGCGGTTGGAGTGAGGGTCGGCGCCACTGGTTGCGGTTGGCATGAAGCGTCCGGCGACAGGATAGCAACTTCGGATGGTTTCATGGGAGCGCCAAAGGCGAAGCGACTGACGCATTTCGCGGGCGGGGGCCCTGCGCCACATTGAGCGCCTCGCTGCGCTCGGCTAGGCGGGCGAGTCGCCCGTCCCCACACCGGTACCCCTACGATGCTACGGCGTATGGACTGCTGGCGCGGTGGCGTTTTTCGAATTCTTCGCGGGTGCAGATGGTTTTCGTGTCGACTACGCGGTCGATGGCCAGGATGCCGTCGAGGTGGTCGATTTCGTGTTGCAGGAGTTCTGACAAGTTTCCGTCTTCGCGGGCGCGGACTTCGCGCGATTCGCCGCGCAGCCCCTGGTAGCGTACCGTGATATCGCGATGCCGCTCGACCTGCATGAAAATCGAAAGGAAGCTGAGGCAGGCATCCCAGACGACGATTTTCTCGGAGCTGCGTTCGATGATTTGAGGGTTAATCAGCGGCCAGGGGTCGGCGCCGGGAAGCTTGAGGAAAATCACACACTGCAAGACTCCCAGTTGAGGTGCGGCGATGCCGCGTCCGTAGCCGGTTGCGGAGCGCCAGTGGGCGAGAGTATCGGCCAAGTCGGTGACGAGTGCCGCGATTTCGGGCGCGGCGGGATTCTCGACAGGGAGAGACTTTTCCCGCAGGATTGGGTCGCCGAGTTGGAGGACCGGTTTGATCGGCATGGGCGACTTCCCCAGGGCTGCAGTCCTCCATGATAAGGCTTCTATCGCGGCTCTGAAAGGGCGCGATAAGCGGCGAGGTTCGAAAACAAAGGTGTCGGCAGGGGCGGTACGGCTGCCGGGCTTTGCCCGGCCGGACGGGCGGGGGCGCCCGTCCCCACACGAGCTGTGCCGATCGCGGCCGCATCGCGCCTCTGCACTAACGTGCGGCGGCGGCGTCGAACAGGCTCAACAGCTCTAGTTTCTTTTCCGCGGGCAGGAACGACGCTTCGAACGAATTGCGGGCGAGTTCGCGAAGATGCTCGTCGGTGAATGCGAAAGTCTCCTGGGCGAGCTGATATTCCCGCGGAAGTGTGGTGCCGAACAGCGCGGGATCGTCGGTGTTGAGCGTGATCATGACACCCTGGTCGAAATAACTTTTCGCAGGATGCTCGGCGATGGTTTTGCAAACTCCGGTGCGGATGTTGCTCGTCAGACAGATTTCGACGGGAATCTGGCGATAGGCCAATTCTTCGATCAGATCCGGGTCTTGCCCGGCGGTGAGGCCGTGGCCAATGCGCTCAGCGCGCAGGTTCAGCGCTCCCCAGACGGACTCGGGGGGGCCAGTCTCGCCCGCATGCGCGGTGAGGCGAAGACCGTTGTCGGAGGCGTATCCGTAGACGCTGCGAAAAAGTTCGGGCGGAGCTTTCTGTTCGTCGCCGCCAATGCCGATGCCTACCACGTGGCGATCCTGATAACGCGCGGCGAGTTCGAAGACCTGCTGCGCGGCTTCGACTCCGAAGTGGCGGGTAGCATCGAAAATCCAGAGCAGCGAGATCCCGAAGTCGCGCGCGCCGCGGGTGCGCCCGCGATCGAGACCTTCGAAAATGGCGGCGAAATCCTGCTTGCGGTAGAGGCAAACCCCCACCGCAACGTAGACTTCGGCGTGCAGCACGTTTTCTTCTTTCAGGCGCTGCATCAGGCGGTAGGTGATGAGCTCGTAGTCATCTGGGCCGCGAAGGTGCGCGCTGACTTCCTTGAACGCCATAAGAAAACTCTGGAAGTCGGAATACCTGTAGAGCGCCTCGGTTTCGGCGAGCGTGGCCTGTTCCCCGTGGCGATTGCGGAGTTCGAGCAGCGTCGCCGATTCGACCGCGCCCTCAAGGTGCAGGTGCAGCTCTGCCTTCGGTAAATGCCGAATAAAGGCGTTGGGCGGGCGATTGTTCTCGAGGTTCATCTCAAATGATTGTAGATTCTCGCGGGAGGATTTGCGAGGAGCCCAGAGTCAGAGGACTAGCATCTTCGTTCCCGCAGCGGTTTCGATTACAATTCGGCTCTCTGAGATTCTGAGTTCTCATTCCGGCGAAGGAGCCAATCACTGTGAAGGCCGCTTTGGGTAAGAACATTCTGCGCGGGTTGCTGCCGGTGTGGGCGGTGCTCGCGGCGCCGCTGGCGATGCTCAGTGCGTCGCCGTCGCTACAAGTGAAAACCAGCTCAGGTGTGGTTGAGGGCAAAGACGTCGACGGAGTTCACGCATTTCTTGGAATTCCGTACGCAGCGCCACCGATCGGCGAGTTGCGCTGGAAGCCTCCGGCTCCGCCAGCGAAATGGAGCGGCGTGCGCCAAGCCACGGAATTCGGCCCGCATTGTATGCAGGGAAAAATTTATGGCGACATGAACTTTCGCGATCCCGGCGGCAGCGAGGATTGCTTGTCGTTGAACGTCTGGGTTCCGGAGAATGACTCAGGAGCGAAGCTGCCGGTGATGGTCTGGATTTACGGCGGAGGATTCGCGGCCGGAACCACTTCGGAAGCCCGGCAGGATGGCTCACACCTCGCGCAGCAGGGCGTGATCGTCGTCAGCATGAACTACCGGCTGGGCATTTTCGGGTTCTTCGTGCATCCGGAACTGGCGAAGGAATCTGAACACAACGCGGCGGGCAACTACGGCTTGCTCGACCAGCTGGCGGCTTTGCATTGGGTGCACGACAATATTGAGGCGTTCGGTGGCGATCCGGAAAACGTGACCATCTTCGGCGAGAGCGCGGGCTCGTTTTCGGTCAGCGCGCAGATGGCCTCCCCCCTAGCCAAAGGACTGTTCCAGAAAGCGATCGGCGAAAGCGGCGCCGCATTTTTCAGTGGAGGGTTGCGGTTCGAGCCGCGGTCGGTGCGCGAAGAAAAAGACATGAAGCTCGTCAGCGCGAAGATGGGAGTGAGCAGGCTGGCTGAGTTGCGGGCCATCCCCGCGCAGAAGTTGCTCGACGCGTTCTCGCCGCCGCAGTCGCGGGGATTCGATTTCGGACCGGATGTCGATGGATATTTCCTGCCTGAGTCGGCGCCTGCGATTTTCGCCGCAGGCAAACAGAACGACGTACCTCTGCTGGCAGGCTGGAATCACGACGAGGGCGGCGAGGAGAGCAGTCGGGACTCGGCGAAGCCGGCGGACCGCTTGAAAGCCACCGGGCAAAAAGAATTCGGCGACAAGGCGGCCGAGTTTCTGCGGCTTTATCCCTCGGGCACAGACGAGCAGGCTCAGCGATCTGCGCAGGATTTCGCGGGCGACCAGTTCATCGCATTTTCCACCTGGGATTGGATGGAGTGCCAAGCCAAGACCGGCAAGCAGCCAATCTACCGTTACCGCTTTGATCTCGCATTCCCCAGCGCCCCAGGCGAGCCGCCGCAGGGCGCATATCACTCGTTGGAAATCGAGTACGTTTTCGGGCAACTCGATTCGAAAACCGGTGTCGCGTGGAGACCGGAAGACTACAAGCTCAGCGCCAAGATGCAGAAATACTGGGCGAGCTTTGCGCGCGGCGGGGATCCCAATGCGCCGGGATTGCCCAAGTGGCCAGAGTATTCGTCAGCGGATGGATGGCAGGTGATGTTTCTGGATGCGACGCCGGCCGCGCACAAGGATGAATTGCGGGACCGGTATTTGTTTCTGGCGGGGGCGTGGGCGAAGTAGCTTCATTCAAGATAGCCGTAGAGGCGTAGCTTGCTACGTCTCCGTCTGTGGTGAGAAGACGTTGCAAGCAACGTCTCTACGAAGGATGGCGTGCTACTTCTTTGCGAACTCACTTCTGTGGCGACTGTAGAAAATGTAGATCAGGAGGCCGATCGCGAGCCAGATCACGAAGCGCAGCCAGGTGATGACGGTGAGGCCCGTCATCAGGCCGCCGCAGAGAATGATCGAGATCAGCGGGAACCACGGCACCAGCGGCACTTTGAAGACGCGTTTGCGGTCGGGTTGAGTGCGGCGCAGGATGATCACTCCCAGCGAAACCAGAGTAAAGGCAAACAGCGTGCCGATATTCGACAGGTCGGCGGCGTCGCTGATGGCGAAAATTCCTGATGGGATGCCTACGGCAAAGCCCGCGATCCAGGTGGAGACGTGCGGCGTCTTGAATTTGGGATGGACCAGGGAAAACATCTTCGGGAACAGACGATCGCGCGACATGGCGTACCAGATGCGAGCTTGGCCGTATTGGAAAACGAGCAGTGACGAGATCATCCCGGTAAGCGCGCCAATGACGATTACAGATTGCGACCAGCGGCTTGCGCCCAGCACTTTCAGCGCGTAGGCGACGGGGGCATCGGCGGGTTCGCCGGAGATGAAGGTTGAGTACTTCATCATGCCGAGCAGGACGATGGACACTCCTACATAGAGAACCGTGCAGACGATGAGGGAGGCGATGATGCCGAAGGGCAGGTCTTTCTGAGGATTGCGCGCTTCCTCGGCCGCCGTGGAGACAGAATCGAAGCCGATGTACGTGAAGAAGACGATTGCGCCACCGGTGACGATGCCGCCGAATCCGGATGGAGCGAACGGCTTCCAGTTGCTGGTGTGCACCAGCGCGCCGCCGACCATGAGAAAGATCAGAATGGCACCGATTTTGATCGCGACCATGATGTTGTTGGCTTCGGCGGACTCGCGAATGCCACGGACGAGCAAGACGGTGAGAATGAAGATGATGAGGAAGGCAGGGAAGTTGAAGTAGGAACCGGTCCAGTGCCCCGATTCCCAGACCGGCGTGGACCAGCGGTCAGGCAGATGGAGGCCGAAGGATTCCAGTTGAGCTTTGGAATATGCGGCGAAACTGATGGCGACGGCCACGTTGCTGACGACGTATTCGAGGATGAGATCCCAGCCGATGATCCAGGCAAAGATTTCGCCGAGCGTCGCGTAAGAATACGTGTAGGCGCTGCCTGCGATAGGAATCATCGAGGCCAGTTCGGCGTAGCACAGTCCGGCGAAGCTGCAGGCGAGGGCGACGAGAAAAAATGAGACGGCGATGGACGGCCCGGCGGGCGGACGACCGTGCATGAGGACTTGGCTCATGCCGCCGCCGCGCAGGAAGTTCACGATGATGTCGAGAACCTGAGCGTGCAGGATCGACGGAGCCTGGAAATATTCTCCGGCGGCAGCCGTCCCGGTAAGCACGAAGATGCCGGAGCCGACGATGGCGCCGATACCCAGCGCGGTCAGCGACCAGGGGCCGAGGGTTTTTTGCAACTGCTGGCCGGGAGTTTCAGATTCGGCGATCAGCTTGTCGATGGACTTGCAGCAGAAAGCCTGCCGACTAGATGTACGAACGACGGCGGCGGGTTCCGTGGTTTGTGGCAAGCGGTTGTGGTCTCCTGAAGAACTGGCTCTGGGCTATTGGCTATTAGCCCTTAGCTCGAAATCCGCGTCGCTGCGCAAGAGAGCGGGCGAGTCGCCCGCTCCCACACGAGTTCGGCTCCTGCCGTTACCGCTTGGCCTGGCCGCGGGCCAGCTTCTTGACCTTGGGCTTCTTCGATCCGCGAGCGTAGTCGCGGGGCTTGAGCGGCTTTTCTGCTTTGCGCTTCTTGCGTGAGGCGCGTTTGGACTTTTTGCGTTCTTCTTTGGACAACTTGGATGTATTTGCCATGATTCCTTTGGAATTGAGTTTTTTGTAATTGAGTAATTGGGTAATTTCGGGAAATCGGAAAGGTTTCTTCCGGCAAATTGCTCAACTACTGAATTTCCCAATTACTCAATGGTTTTTCAGGCCCGTTCCAGCTGGGCGTACTTCTCCACCAGCTTCTTTAATCCGAAGCGAGGGAATTGTACCGTAATCTTGGCTTCTTCGCCTTCTCCTTCGCGCTGGTAAACCGTGCCTTCGCCGTACTTCGGGTGGCGAACTTTCTGGCCGGGGCGGAATCCCCGCTTGCCGGTGGGCTCTTCGACCGGTGTTTTCGGGACGGTGAACTTTTTGCCGCGGCTGGCGAAGAACTCGGCGATGTTCTCGATGGAGTTGTAAGGACGCGCCGGTGGCGTGGGTTTCGCGCGGGCCGCGGTTCGGGCGTTGTTTCCGCTTTGCCATGCGGCGCTTTGGTCTTCGTCTTCGTAGGAGTAATGAGTGGAGATGCCATCGTCGGCCGCGGGGCTTCGCTCCGCCGGACGGCCGGGGGCGGCCGTCCCCACACGAGCCTTGCGGGTTCCTAGTTCCTCGACCAGCGGCATCGGCACTTCTTCCAGGAAGCGTGACGGGACGCTGGCTTCGGGCAAGTCGGTTCCGTAGCGGCGGCGGTAGACGGCGCGGGTGAGAATAAGCTGGTCCATGGCGCGAGTCATGCCGACATAACAGAGGCGGCGCTCTTCTTCGATGTCGTCGGGAACGAGCATGGCGCGCGAATGCGGGAAGAGGCCCTCTTCGAGGCCGGTGAGGAAAATCAGCGGGAACTCGAGTCCCTTGGCGGCGTGCAGGCTCATCAGGGTGATCTGGGCGCGCTGGTCGTAGTCGTCGGCATCGGCGATGAGCGCGGCGTGGTCGAGAAACTGGTCGAGGGTCTCGCCGCGGTCGCGCGAGTCCATGGCGGCGTTAACCAGTTCCTGCAGGTTCTCAATGCGCGAGTAAGCTTCGGGTGTGTCTTCCTGCTCGAGCAGTTTGATGTAGCCAGTGCGGTCGATGAGGAATTTGAGCAGGTCGGCGGTGGAAACCGTCGGCACGGGAAACCCCGCGTTGTCGTCCTGAGTCTGCGGCGATAATGCCTTGTCATCCCGAGCGGCGTCGAGGGACCTTGGGTTCTCTTCAGTCTTGTCCCCAGCGCCAAAATCAAACGAGAAATTCCCGAACTCGGTGGGATCAAAGGCTGTGGCGTAATCGTCTGTGGTCTCACTGGGCTCACCGGAGGACTGCGGGGCGTCGCCCCGCTGGACAGCCGAGGGCGGCTGTCCCCACATGGGTTGTGGCGATTCCGGCAGCTGCGCGGGCGGGTCGCCCGCGCCCACACGGTTCTTCTCGCTTTCTTCTAACTGCTCGGCGAAGGCCCCCGACTGCATTGCTCTGGCATCTACGATCAGCTGCCGGAAAGTCTTCAACGATGCCAGGGCTCGCGGTGGCAGTAACTGGCGGCGGACGGCTTCTCCGATTGCGCCCCACAGCGACAATCCCGTCTCGAGCGCTAGCTGCTCCAGCGTGTCGATGGTACCTTTGCCGATCCCGCGGGCGGGCGTGTTGATGACGCGCAGCAGCGAAATCGAATCGTCCGGATTCAGGATAACTTTCAGATATGAAATCAGATCTTTGATTTCGGCGCGCTCGTAAAAAGAAAATCCGCCGACCACGTGATACTTCAGGCCGTAGCGACGCATGGCCTCTTCAAACAGCCGGGATTGCGAGTTGGTGCGGTAGAGCACAGCGGCGCGCGCTGTCTCGCCGCGCTCGTTTTGAGCTTGACCCGCTTCGCGCAGATATTTCGCGATCGTGTCGGCGGCGAAGAGGGCTTCGTTTTCGCCGTCGGGCGCCTCGAAGTAGCCGATCTTCGCGCCGCCCTGGCGCGAGGTCCAGAGATTCTTGCCCTTGCGGCGAATGTTGTTCGCAACCACTGCCGAGGCTGCCTGCAGAATGTTCTGCGTCGATCGGTAGTTCTGTTCGAGGCGGATGATTTTGGCCTCGGGAAAATCCTGTTCGAATTCGAGAATGTTGCGGATGTCGGCGCCGCGCCAGGAATAGATGGACTGGTCTTCGTCGCCGACGGCGCAGACGTTGTGACGCTCGCCCGCCAGCAGGCGCATCAGTTCGTACTGCGGCCGGTTGGTGTCCTGATATTCGTCGATCAGGAGATATTGAAAGCGACGGTTGTAGTATTCGCGCACCGGCGTCGCCGATTTCAGCAGGCGCACGGCTTCGAGCAGCAGATCGTCGAAGTCGAGAGCGTTGGCCTTGCGCAGCTCCTTGCGATACTCCTCGTACAGGTGCGCGATCTTTTCGGTCTTGGGATCGGCCGACTGCAGATAAAGTTCCTGCGGGTCGAGCATGTGATTCTTGGCCCACGAAATGCGCGAAAGCACAGTGCGCGGCGTGAGTTGTTTGTCGTCAAGGCCAAGGCGCTTCATCACTGACTTGACCACGGATTGCATGTCGCTTTCGTCGTAGATGACGAAGTTTTTTGTGTGGCCGATGGCGGGCTGGCCGGGGACGGTCGACGGGATACGTAGCGCTTCGATGTCACGGCGGAGCATGCGCACGCAAAAAGAATGAAATGTCGATATGACCGGCTTGGCGATGCTCAGGCCGCCGACCAGTTTCTCGACGCGCTCGCCCATTTCTGCCGCGGCCTTGTTGGTGAAGGTCATCGCCAGGATGGACTCCGGCATGACGCCCTTGTGCTCGATGAGATAGGCGATGCGGTAGGTGATGACGCGCGTTTTGCCGCTGCCCGCCCCGGCGAGGATCAGCACCGGCCCGTCGGTCGTTTCGACGGCCTCGCGCTGCTGCGGGTTGAGTTGTTGGAGAAAAGACAATGCGGAAGTAGCTCCAGTGGCGATCGTTTAATTTTACAGGATGAGGGAAGCGCGATCGCTTTGTCGCGAGGGCATATGCGCGAAGATCACACCCAGGCGCCCATCAGATGCCCCAGGCTGCCCTTGACGCACAGGCCGTCGGTGCGGTCTTTGAAATAACGGGCGTTGATCTCGTTTCGCTGCAGCAACTCAGTGCGGTGAAATCCGAGGCCTTTCAGTTCGTCTGCTAATTTTCGCGGGTCGAAAAACAGTTGGAAGGGCTCTCCGGCCGCGGCCACGCGGCTGGCCAGCGCCTCGAAAGCCTGCCGCTGGCCGGCGTTGAGCAGAGCAGGGTCGGATGCGAAGTCGAAGACCACTCCGCTGCCCGGAGGCAGGCTCGCGATGAAGGCGAGGGTTGCGGTGCAGGACTCGCGCGTGATGTAGGGCGTCACTCCGAGCCAGGAGAAAAATGCCGGAGCACTCGCATCGAGGCCGGCACGCCCCAGTTCGGCGCCGAGAGTCTGGTGTTCGAAGTCGACTGGCACGAATGTCATCGAGGATGGAATCGCGATTCCGGCCGCGGTGAGACGCTCCAGTTTCCAGGCTTGCGTGGCGGGATGATCGACTTCGAAGACGTGCAGGTTCGGATGCGTATTGCGGTATGCGAAAGTATCGAGTCCGGCGCCGAGGACAACATATTGGTTGATTCCATGCGCGACGGCATGTTGCAACTGGTCTTCGGCGTAACGACTGCGCACCGCCATAAACGCACGGAAGGCGCGGGAGAACTCGTGATCTTCTTTGGGATTCGTACGAAGTTCTTCGGCATCTTCGGTTCCGATGATGCGCAGCGCCAGGGGATCATCGAGAACCCGCGGCTGGTCAAGAAGCTGGTGCGCAGCGCGACGAATCGCCACCCGATGCGCAGTCCGGCTGAATTTGCCTTCCTGCATCGCTGCTGACCTAGATCCCCGCCCGGCTGGCGGACTTGCAGGACTCGCAGGGGCAGATTTCGCGCAGGAAACGCCAGGAATAGATTCCAAGATCGTGGTTGTCGTTCCAGCTGAACTTGATCGCGTACTTGCCGATGCCTTCGGCCGAGAGCGGCTTGGCGGCTGGCTTGAACATGGGAAGCGCTCCGGGCGCGGGCTTCGGGGCGTCGCCGGGATGGCGTCCAGTCTTTTCGCGCTCTTCGGCGCACATGGCGCAAGGGCAGGCGTCGCGGAGATAAACGAAGTTGTAATGCGAGGCGTGGCCGTCGGCCCACTCGATGTCGACGCCGGCGCCGGTCGAGAGATTCACCTTCACCGACTTGGGATCTGTGGCTGCGGTAGGCGACTGGAGCGGGGACTGCATGATTTCAGTATCGCACAGGCCAACGGCGGACTCCGCCGGAACCGTCAGCCAAGAGACTCAATACTTCAAGGATTTATTTTGAGGTCGAGGACGTCGAGGGCGATGTGGTTCGGCCCGTGACAAGGCCGATGGCCAGTCCGCCCAGGGTGCCGGCAAGGATCCCGATCAGGGCGAGCATGAAGACGTTGTTGAGAATGGGATTTTTCTTGCTGCTCATTCGTTCCTCCAGCACCGTTTAATTATATTAAACGGAAGGGTCGGCAGTGGTTACGGCGGCGTTAAATTCTGTCGCTACCGCAGATTGTCGCAAGAACTTGCAGTCGCCATTCTTTAGCCGTTGAGTTCTCCATGGTGAGGACAGAGGCCAAAGCTTTTCACCGCAAAGTGCACAGAGAGGGACCGCGAAGAACGCAAAGAAAAGAATTCACCCCTGCAACCAGTTACTACCACGCAGCTGCGCGAATTGCCGGAATAGACGATTGTCCTGTAAAATGAGAGTTTCTCACCAAGCGTTTAGAAGGATCTGGAACAGTCATGGCACAAGAATGTGATATCTGCGGCAAGAAGCCGCAAGCCGGAAACCGCATCAGCCACGCCCACAACGTCACCAAGCGGCGCTGGAACGTCAATCTGCGCCCGGTGCACGCCAAGGTCAACGGCCAGGGCAAGCGCATCCGCGTATGCACGTCCTGCCTGCGCAGCGGCAAAGTCGTAAAGGCGTAGTTCTCATTGTCGAGCGGTCCGGATGGTACTGACTCAGTTCACTTTCAGCAGTTGCACGTCGAAAATCAGCGTGGCATTCTGCGGAATTTGTGGAGGATGGCCAGCCTCGCCGTAGGCCAAATCCGGCGGAATGCGCAGCTGGCGCTTGCCGCCGACTTTCATGCCGGCGACGCCTTCGTCCCATCCTTTGATGACTTCGCCTTTGCCGATGGTGAAATCGAAGGGCTGGTGCGCGTCGACCGAGCTGTCAAACTTCTTGCCGGTGGTGAGCCATCCCGTGTAGTGGACCTTCACTTTGTCGCGGTCTTTGGCGACTTCGCCGGTGCCGACTCTGATGTCCCAATACTGCAAGCCGGAGACTGTCTTCACTCCATCGCCGGTCACCTTGGTCGGGGCGTTCGTGTTGACCGGTTGAACATGCTTGTGGGTGGGCGCGGGTGTTTGGCCCTGCAGGGCCGTGGCGACGAGAACGAATGTGAGGGCCAAAAACAGATTTCTTGTCATGCTTAGCTCCTTCAGACAAAATCTAACCACAGAGATCACAGAGGCCCACAGGGCCGTCCGCAGTGTCTCCCTGTGTTCTCTGCTCTGTGGCCCGATTCTCTTCACTCCAACGCGATTACGTCGATTTCGACCACTACATCTTTGGGCAGGCGCGCGACTTCGACCGTAGAGCGGGCTGGAGGCGTGGTGCTGAAATATTTGCCGTAGACGGTATTCATGGCCGCAAAGTCGTTCATATTCTTGAGGAACACGGTCGAGCGTACGACTTTGCCGAGGCCACTGCCGGCGGCTTCGAGAATCTCCGACAGATTACGCAGGACGCGGTCGGTCTGAGACGCGACGTCTCCTTCGATCACCTGCTGCGTGGCGGGATCAATGGCGACCTGGCCCGAGACGAAAACGAATCCGTTGGCTTTGATGGCTTGCGAGTAGGGGCCGATGGCTTGAGGGGCGTCTTTGGTGGAGATGACTTCGCGCATGGCAGTGGTTGGTTGTCAGCAAAACCATACCATAAGGGCACAGAGGAATCTTGCCAGCGGGTGAACGTGTTCTTTTGTGTGTGAGAGTGGGCTCATCCACAGAAGGAAAGCGGGTCCAGCCCCAAGGGCTGCCCCGCTCAATACCAAGCCAAGGAGAACGTGGCGATCGTGAGGGTCCGAATGTCCAGTCGGCCGTTTGGACGCTTGCCCATGACCGCCAGCGTTGAACTTACGGTCTGATCCTAAGCGATGTGATGATCTTCGGCAATACGGCGAATACCGTAGAAATACCGATCCGACACTTCAGATTTTCTGCAGCCGCTGCACTTCGTGGACGCCGGGGATTTTGCGCAGGCCTGCGATAATCTGCTCCAGATGCTTCAGGTCGGCGATATCGAGGACGACCTCAACGCTGGCCTGGCTGTTGGCGGTGTGGGCGGCAATGTTGCGAATGTTGCTTTGCGCGTCTCCGATGATGCCCGTGATGTTTTTCAGCATCCCGAAGCGGTCGTCGCAGAAGACCGTCAGCTTCACGGGATAGGAAGTGGGCGTAGTTTCGTCGCGAGCCCACTCAACGTCGATGCGGCGTTCGGGTTCGTAGAGAAGATTGGTCACGTTCGGACAGTTGACGGAGTGAACGGCCACGCCCTTGCCGCGCGTGATGTAGCCAACGATGCCTTCGCCGCGGATCGGATTGCAACAGCGAGCGCGGTAAACCAGCATGTCTCCCTGACCGCGAACGGTGATGGCGTTGTGGTCGCCGAAGACGCGGCGCACCACGCTGGCCAGGCCGCCGGGCTGCGAGGTGAGGCCCTCGGACTCGATGTCACCCGCGATCGAGGGAGTCGCACCGGCGGGGAGCACGCGGGCCAGCACCTGGCGCGCGGAATATTTTCCGTAGCCGATGCCCGACATCAGGTCGTCTACTTTGCCCAATCCATACCCAGAGGCGACTTTCAGCAGAGCCTCGTCTTTGATTTCTTTCAGCGCGATGCGGTATTTGCGCGCTTCTTTCTCGATCAGCTTGCGGCCGATTTCAATGGCGCGCTCGCGCTGATGCACATTGAGCCAGTGCTTGATCTTGTTGCGCGAACGCGAGGAGCGGACAAGGCCGAGCCAGTCGCGGCTGGGCTTGTGCCCGGGCTGGGTGAGAATTTCAACGATATCGCCGGAGCGCAGCTTGTGGCGTAGTGGGACCATGCGTCCGTTAACTTTTGCGCCGACGCAGGTGTGGCCGACCTCGGTGTGGATGGTGTAGGCGAAATCGATCGGGGTGGAGTCGCGCGGCAGTACGACAACTTTGCCTTTCGGGGTGAAGGTGTAGACCTCTTCGGGATAAAGATCGACTTTGAGCGTGGAAAGAAATTCGTTGGGATCACTGACGTCGCGCTGCCACTCGACGACCTGCCGCAGCCAGGCCAGGCGCTGTTCGTCCTGCGCTGACACGGGGCCGTCTTTGTATTTCCAGTGAGCGGCGATTCCCTCTTCCGCCATCTTGTGCATCTCTTCGGTGCGAATCTGGATTTCGAACGGCGTGCCGTCTTCGGTGATCACCGAGGTGTGCAGCGACTGGTAGAAGTTGGGCCGCGGCATGGCGATGAAATCCTTGATGCGGCCGGGGACCGGACGCCACAGGTTGTGGATGATGCCCAATACGGCGTAACAATCTTGCAAAGAGCGCGTGATGACGCGCATGGCGCAGAGATCGTAAACCTGGTCGACCGAAATGCGTTGCTTCTGTAGTTTCTTGTGAATGCTGAACAGGCGCTTGATGCGGCTCTCAACACGGGCCTGGATGCCGGCTTCTTTGAGCTTGTCGGTGATGATCTGCTGCGTCTTCGAGAGAAAAGCTTCGCCCTGCTTACGGCGGGCGTTGACCGATTTTTCGACCTGTTCGTATCCGAGGGGATCGAGAAAACGGAAGCCGAGGTCTTCGAGCTCTCCGCGAATCTTGCCCATGCCGAGTCGATGGGCGATGGGAGCGTAGATTTCAAGCGTCTCTTCGGCGATTTTGTGCTGGCGTTCGGGCTGCAGATGCTCGAGCGTACGCATGTTGTGCAGGCGGTCGGCCAGTTTTATTAAGACGACGCGGATGTCGTCGACCATCGCCAGCATCATCTTGCGCAGGTTTTCGGCTTGCTGTTCTTCACGCGTCGCGAAGTCGATCTTGCTGATTTTGGTGACGCCCTCCACGATGTGGGCGACCTGTTCGCCGAATTCCTTGCCAATGTCGACGATGGTCACCGAGGTGTCTTCGACGGAATCGTGGAGCAGTCCGGCGGCGATGGCGACCGGGTCCATTTTCATTTCGGCGAGAACGAGCGCGACTTCGAGAGGATGAATCAGATAGGGCTCGCCCGAGGCGCGGGTCTGGCCCTCGTGATGCTTCAGAGAATAGTCGTAGGCTTTCTTGACGATAGTGAGATCGTCCTGCGGACGGTTCTCCTGCATCCGCTTCATGAGGTCGCGGAACTTGGTCAGCGTGAGGGTGGCTGTAGCAATTTGTTGGCGCAAGCTCGCCATGATGGATTATAGCCCGCGCGGAGCACCGTTTTTCGGGTCGGCAAGGCTTGTGACGCCGGAGTGCCTGGAGCGTGGACAGTTTCAAAAATTGCTGAGGAAATTTTCAGGTCGTGAAATTCGTTCGATTTGAAGTTTCGGACAGTGCACCGGAACGGGTTGGCGTCTGCTAGAGTGGGCACGATGGTCGACCTTCGCATGGCGCGTGTGCTGGTTTCGGGAGCTTCCGGTCTCGTCGGTTCTGTCCTGGTGCCGTCGCTGAAGGCGGGCGGGGCACGGGTCGCGCGTTTGACGCGGGCGGTCTCAGCACCGTCAACTGCCGAAGACGAAGAGCACATCTCGTGGAATCCTTCGCAGGCGATTTCCTCGGATGCAGTTTCCGGCTTCGATGCCGTGATCCATCTGGCGGGAGAAAATATCGCAGGCCGTTGGACGGGCGAGAAGAAAATCCGGATTCGCGAGAGCCGTATTCCTGCGACGGCCAATCTGGCACAGGCGCTGGCCACGGCGAAAGTCAAGCCCGGAGCGTTTCTTTGCGCATCGGCGATTGGGTACTACGGGAATCGCGGCGATGAAGTACTGACGGAACAAAGCCCGGTCGGAACGGGGTTTGCGGCCGATCTCGCGCGCGAGTGGGAATCAGCCACTAGTGCGGCAGCGACGGCCGGGATTCGCACCGTGCAGATGCGATTCGGCATCGTACTCGCTGCAGGCGGAGGAGCGCTGGCAAAGATGCTGCCTGCATTCAAGATGGGCGTGGGCGGCCGAATCGGTAGCGGGCGGCAGTGGATGAGTTGGATCAACGTGGACGATGTGGTCGGAGCCATTCATCACATTCTCAGGAACGACTTGCTAAAAGGTCCCGTCAATCTGGTCGCGCCGAAGCCGGTCACGAATTCCGAGTTCACCAAAACTCTGGCCAGCGTGCTTTTGCGACCGGCGATGTTTCCCATGCCGGCCTTTGCGGCGCGACTGGCATTCGGCGAAATGGCGGATGAACTACTCCTTGCGAGCCAACGGGTCGAACCGGCGAAGCTGATCGCGAACGGATATCCATTTCGCTTTGGCGAGCTGCGGTCGTCTCTTGAAAACATTCTCAGGAAATAACCCGCGACGCTGAAGTGCCGACTGCGCTAACGAAGCCTCCACGTCACTGCCGGCTGGTTCACTGCGGGTTCGAGCGGTTCATCTCCTCGTGCAGCTTCTGCAGGAGTGCGGCGCGCTGCTCTGTGCTCAATTCGCGCTTCAACTCTTCCAGCGCCAGGGCAACGATGTGGTAATGATGGGTCCCGGCGAACTTGGGATCGGTGGTGATGTCGAGCCAGAGCCGGTGCATGAGCTCCACGTCCTGCGGGCGCATGCGAGGGGTATGCGGACCGAGAGCGTATTCGCGGACCACGCCGTCGGGAGCACACACTTCCAGCGTGAGCCGAGGACGCGGCTCGGGCAGGCGCTCCCAGGCGTCGCCGGTGAGTTTTGCTTGTTCGTCGGCGGTGAGTTTGTTGGAAAGTCCGCAGATGACGCGGGCGGAGTCGAGCCGCTGCGCCGTGACCATGATCGCCTCAAAGACATCGGTCGCGGGCACGACTAGCAGAGAAATCGGTTTGCCTTCCTTCTCGGCCACGGCCACCGCGGCGGTGAACAATTCCTGCTCGTAGTGGTCGAAGACCTGGCTTGCATCGAGAACCGTGCTGCCGCTGAAGCTGTGTTCGCGATGGTAGAGGCGCGCGCTCATCACAACTACATCCTGCTTGCCGGTGTGGGTGTGGCTGAGCACATGCCGCAGGTAGTAAAGATTGCGCGGGTCGCGCACCGCGACCAGAATATTACCGGGCCGCACGCCCATGGCGCCGCTGCCGAGTTCCTGATTGCTATAGACGCGGAACTGGTCAAGTTGCTCGGGCTTGCCGTGTCTTTCTTTGGCTACGTGGTGCTCTGAGAGCGTGAAGATGGTAAAGAAAACCACGCTGAACACGAGGCCCGCGATGGTGGCTTGATACTTAGTGAACAGATTCACGATCGCGGTCGTGAACAGCACCGCCGAGATCACCAGCAGCCCGAAGGGAACTTCAATCTTGCCAATGTGCAGGTTCCCTGGCACTTTCCATTCGCGGTTGCCGGGCTCAGTAAAGCGCAGCACCAGCACGGCCAGGGACTTCATGGTGAAACTCCAGATCACGCCGAAGGCATAAAGTGCTGCCAGTTGGTAGACATCTCCGCGGCTCAGGATGATCGTAAGCAGTTGCAGGCCGACGATCAGATTGATGATGCGGAAGCTGGTCCCGTAGCGGTGATGAGGTTTCTGGAACCAGCTAGTGAGCACGCCATCTTCAGCCACGCGATTCAGCACGCCGTTGGCGCCAACAATGGAAGTGTTCTGCGCGCCGGCCAGGATCAGCACTCCGACCAGCACGACGAAGCCGTGGAACAACAGCTTCAGAGTCGTGGGTCCGACCAGATACATGGCAATGCCGCCGATCAGGTTGGCGAAGTAATCGGGGCGGACGGCATCGGGGATAATCATCACCGCAAAGAACGAAACCAGGGAAGTGAACAGCAGGCTGTAGATGAAGATCACCAGTCCGGTTTTTTCCAGATTCTTCAGCTTGGGATGTTCGATCTCGCGGTTGACCTGGGCCAGCGTCTCTTCACCGCTCATGGCCAGAACGGAGTGGCCGAAGCCGACGAACAGGATGATCCAAGTCAGGTGAGAGAAAAGCGTGCCATTGAGCCAGCCGAGCGAGTCTCTGTTAATCGGGATGGCGCCCGCGGAGCTGAATGGGGTGGGCGGCAACTGCACCGGAGCGCGCAGCACGGTGATGGTGCACCACACGATCAGAATCACGACCATGACTGTGGTGATGGCCATGATCTGTAGCGCTTTTTGGCTGGACTCGTGGATGCCCTGTGTATTCTTCCACCAGAAGTAAAGCACGATGATGATGGCAAAGGCCGCAGCAAAGTAATTGTCGTTGAAGGTGAGCGTGCGATGGAGGTACACCAACCCGAGATCTTTGATAAATCCCGCGAGATACTGACCAGCGGATACGGCGCTGATGGGTCCGGTGAGGACGTAGTCGAAGAGCAGGGCCGACACGGAGAATTTCGCCAGGCCGCCGCCCATCGCTTCTTTCACCACGCGATAGACGCCGCCGCGCACGAACATGCTGCTCGACTCGATATAGAGAGCACGGACGGCATAACTAAACAGCATGACCGCGAGGATGAACCAGGGAGCGCTCTTGCCGATGACTTTTTCGGCATCGCCGCCGGCATAGTATGCGGACGAGGCCAGATCGGATAGAACAATAGCGGCTGCGCGCCAGAACGAGATAAAGGTCAACATCACCGTGGTGGCGACGAAGACCTTTACTGCCGGTTTGGACCCCTCAACAGATGTGGCCATTCTTTATAAGGATTGCGTCTCGTGCGGTATGAATTAAACCCCTTGAATGTAGCACAGGCGAGCGTGACGGGGACGTGGCTAAAAATGGCGAGTGGCGGCGTTCCGACCTGCGCAGTACTTACTTGAGGCCCTCGACAAGATAGAGGTCGCCGAGGGTGCGATGGAAGCCATAGACGTAGGTCTTGCCATCGGGTGTGATCAGGATGGGGCCGATGGTCGAGACGCCAGTGGGATCGAGAGGCGCAATCTCTTTCCAGACGGTTTTCTTTCCCGTGGCAAGTTCCAATCGATAAACTTTGGCCGGCACTTCACCGGTGCGGTATAGATAAATGGAGCGGCTGTCCTGACTCCAATTGATCGGAGTATCGCCGGGTTCCATCCCATTCACGACCCGAGGAGTGCCGCCCGCCGCGGGAAATAGATAGCCTTTCTGGTCAGGTCCGACGCCGACGATGGTTTGACCATCGGGAGATACGGCAAAGGCCTGGGCGTCGACGCCTTCGGGCGAAATCGGCGTGGGCTTGCCTCCGGTAACATCCTGTGTGTAGAGTCGCACCCCGCGCCCTGGTTCGTTGCCGGAGAAGACGAAATGCTTGCCGTCGGGAAACCATCTCACCCACTGATGGTTGATCGCGTCATTGGTGAGCGACTGAGTTTCGCCAGCGCCGGTCGGAAGCAGGCGAAGTTGCTCGGGCGAAGTTGGCGTGGCGATGATGACCCACTTCTGATCCGGCGAGAGAGCGGTTGCCCCTCCTTCACCAAGACGGATCGCCGGCGTGCCGTCAGTGTTGCGAATATAGACGGCGTAGGTCAGATCCTGCACGTCTCCATAGCGCACGCCGCCGCCAATGCCCTCTTCGTCGAAGAGCAATGTTTTGCCGTCGGCGGAAAGATCGGCGGGATAGGAGTAGTCGAGCCAGGAAAGATCGCGCTCTTTGGTTGAGCCGTTGCTCATGGCCATGACTTCGCGGCGGCGGTCGGCACGGGCGAGCAGCACGCGCCCGTCGCGCCAGATATCGAAGATCACCAGAGACCCGGGGACGCGAGTCACCAGCCGCTGCTTCCCCGACAGGTCGACGGCAGTGATGTAGTGAAAAAGTCCCAGTTCGCTGGCCGTAAACCAGATTTCTTTGCCGTCGGGCGACCAGGCCAGGCCCTGTGTGCCATACCACTCGCGGGTCAGCTCGGTCTTCTTGCCGGAAGTATCCACGATGGCGATCGAGCCGCCGTCGTCTCCCTGATTGGGATGGTCCATGAACGCGATGTAATCGCCCTTGGGCGAGACTCGCGGATAACTGATCCAACCTCCACTGGTCTCGTAGAGAACCTTGCCGATGGGATACTCGAGGCGGTCGCGACCATTAACGTTGCGAACCACGGCGAGGCTGTTACCGTCGGGCGACCAATCGGCCCACTCAACGTCTTCGAGAACAGGGCGGGGCGCACCGCCAGCTAGCGGTGCACGGGCCAGCGTGCCCACGTTAATCCAGGTTCCGACGGGATGGCTGCCCAGGGAGAGCGCCATCTCACCTGTCGACGAAATGGCCAGAAGTTCGGCGCGGCCCAGGCCGAGGGAACGGGATTCCACCATCCCCTGGCGAGCGGAGAAAGTTTCCACCGGATTGCCTTGCCAGGCGGCGCTGTACAGGATGGTTTGTCCGTCAGGAGCGAAGCGGGCCGAACGAATCTCGCCGCGGCGAAACGTAATCTCGTGATACAGAGGAGCGGCGATCGCCGTGGATTCCCAGACCCGCCTGCCCAGGAGGAACCCGACCGCAAGGGCCAGAAGAAAACCGAAAGAGACAAGAATGGGAGCCAGGCGACCGCGCTTCCCACCGCTCAGCCTTACCGCAGGCGCTACTTCTCTTGTGTCACTTGGAGCCGCTAACGGAACCACGCCGCTCACGTTGGAGCGCGAGGAATCGGTATCACGCTTGAGGCGCTTCAGGTCGGCGCGAAGTTCGGCCGCACTCTGGCAGCGCAGCTCCCGGTCTTTTTCGAGCGCTTTGTTCAGGATGGGCTCCATCTGCGCCGGCAGGCCGGGATTCAACTGGACCGGCGGCGGAGGAACTCTGTTGAGGATGGCCTCGAAAACGACCGCGGACGTGACTCCCGAGAAGGGCTGTTTTCCGGTCGCCATCTCGTAGAGCACTACGCCGAAGGAAAAAAGATCAGTGCGGTGGTCGAGCGGTTCGCCGCGCGCCTGCTCGGGCGACATGTAGCCGATGGTCCCCATCGCAGTGCCCGGAGTGGTGAGCTGATCAGGGCTGACCGCGGATGGCGAGCCCACGGTGGCGGCGGATGCATCGACGACCTGGTTCGCCTGTGGAGTGAGCTTGGCCAGGCCGAAGTCGAGAATTTTGGCCTGGCCGCGCTGGGTGATGAAGATATTCGCCGGCTTGATGTCGCGGTGCACGATTCCGCCGGAGTGGGCCGAATCGAGAGCGTCGGAGATCTGGATGCCCAGATCGAGCAACTGTGCGGTCTTGAGCGGACGGCCCTCGATGAGGTGCTTGAGTGTGGTGCCGTCCAGGTACTCCATGGCGATGAAGGCCTGGCCATTTTCGGTGCCAATGTCGTAAATGGTGCAGATGTTGGGATGGTTCAGGGCGGACGCAGCCTGGGCCTCGCGCTGGAAGCGGCTGAGGGCTTGCGGATCGCGGGCGACGTCGTCAGGCAGGAACTTGAGGGCCACGAAACGATGCAGGCGAATATCTTCGGCCTTGTAGACGACGCCCATGCCGCCACCACCCAGCTTTTGCAGCACACGGTAGTGCGAAATGGTCTGGCCGATCATTCGTGGGCAGTGTAAACGGGCT
This sequence comes from uncultured Acidobacteriaceae bacterium, assembly GCA_963739125.1. Taxonomy (GTDB): domain Bacteria; phylum Acidobacteriota; class Terriglobia; order Terriglobales; family Acidobacteriaceae; genus Sulfotelmatobacter. The sequence goes on from CAVTZD010000001.1 coordinate 2,297,913, forward strand.
CGCTCTGCGCGCGAGTGTCCTCTGTGCGCGGGACCATCTTAGGGGCGGAGTTCGAGCAAGTCAATGCACCATAGGGAGAGTAGCGACGGCGCGGCAGGCTTGACCCGTCGATGCCATGGCGGAGGGAGAGGGATTCGAACCCCCGGTACGGTTTCCCGTACAGCGGTTTTCAAGACCGCCTGTTTCAACCACTCACACATCCCTCCGGGGCCGCAAGCGGACAGCAATAGTTTACACTCCCACCGTGCGAGAACCAGTTCATTGGCGAAGAGTGGGGACAGGGATTACGGGAGACGGCGGTGCCGGGCAGCACCGCGTGGCCAGCAGCCGAGCGTCGAGGTGACGCCGGCGGTTTTTAGAACGCGTAGCGCACAGATTCGGTCAGCGAGTTGGCGTGAAAATAGCGCGGCGACGTAGGACCGACAAACGAGCCCTCGTTGTACTGGTAATAGTTCCATCCGGTATTCCAGGCCAGGTTGTGGCCGAGATCGACGCTGAGCTTGACCACGGGCTGGTAGTACTTGGATTGTAGGGACCCGAGAGGCTGCAGGATGTTGAACGGCGGAACAGTGCCGTCAACATTGGTGAAGCTGCCGCCGACGTTCGCCGTGGTCCGCTTGTCGGGTTTGAATCTGACGGTCGCGGTTACAAACTGGGTGTGGTTGGTGTAGAACGAGTTGGCCAGAAGGGGGCTCGTCGGCTCGTTGACCGCGCAAGAACCGGCGCCGGCCACAAAGGGAAGGGTTACGCCGGTTGGTGGCGTGTCGCTGAAGCAGATCATTGCGTCTTGAATTACGTCGTTGTAGTTGTAGGCCACGTCGACGCCGACCTGCTGCCGGGGCGCCAGCGAAGCGGTGAGCCCATAGTTCCGGTTGTGCCCGACGTAATTGGTCAACGCGTAGGCGTTGGCATCTTCGAGAACATTGATGGAGCCCCCCAGAACAGCCCATGGGCGCGGGTTGTAGCCGGTCTGAAACCGATAGCGTGACTCCTTGCGCGGAGCCATGGCCACAATCACGTTGTCGTAATTGGTGTGTTCGAGATCGAAATTTATCCGCAGGTTATGCGTGGGCCGCGCCCAGAAGCCCAGCAGCGCGGTTTCTTCGTGCACGACGAAGTGGTCTTGGCCGGTTGTTGAAAAGCCGTTGAAAGTCTCCGTTCCCGAGAAATCGTTGAAGAGATCGAAGACCCGGTCCCCATAACGGAAGCCGACACGCGCTCCAACCTTGGGAGAAACGTCCCAGGCCAGTTCGGTCTGATTTCTCTTCATGCCCTGGTTGAAAGACGACTGGGTCGAAGTGGGTGTGGTGGTCGGAGCGGTGGCGCTCAGAGGAGTCAGCAGGGTGCACGTCTTGGGGTTGATGCAATCGCTATCGACTTCGCTGAAATTGCCGTTCTGCGGAATGCGATAGGCCCAGAAATAAAACTTGTCAACCAGGCGCAGCTGCTTAGTGAGGTGCACGGTGGCGCCAAGATCCAGTGTGTCTGAAATCCGGTTCGCAGTGGCTTCCCCGGTGCCTAGAAACGCGCGGGTGCTGGTGCGCGTGATCAGGCCGTCAAACGACTCATCGAGCGGCGTGGTCATGTCGGCGGAACTGTAGGCGTAAGAAGCCACCAACTCCAGCCGCTGAAAGTAACTGCTGCGAAAGCCGAGCCGCTCGGTGGGCGTGGAGGTGCGAATCCTCTGTGCGCGAGAATATCCGAAGTAGCCGCTGCAGGCGACGTTGGTCAGCGTTCTGGCGGTGATGAGGCTGGTAGCCGGCGGAACGACCGCGCAGGGCTCTTTATTCGCCGTGTCGAAGGATAATCCCAACTCGACCGGCGCGCCACCGGGCAGAAGCGCGGGCGAGAAGGAGGAAAGTTGCGTGTCAGTGTCTCCGCGGTAGTAGTCGAAAAACTGATCGTAGCTGAGCACGGTGCGGGGCAGCAGTTTCCAGTCCGCGCCCATGCGGTACGAGTTCATTGTCGTATTCCAAGGTTGAAGAAGCAATCCCTCGGTGCCTTCATGGACGCTGCTATATGACGGCCCGGTCATGTTGTTGTGCGAATAGCCGAGCCGAAAACTCAGCCGGGACTGTGGGAGCAAGGTAAGGTCAACGTCGCTCATGCGCCGCGTCGTGTCGAACTGGTTGGGAGAGTTCAGGACCGGAATTGCCGGCGTCGAGGTTGGCGGATTCAGCGGGTTCGCCAGGAGGTTGAAGTCCGAGAAATACTGATCGCGCCGGAAACTGCCTTGCAGGTTGTACCACTGGTTCTTGTCGGCGCGAAGTCGCAGGGCGTTGTTGGGATCGCCGCCCCATCCGAAGCTGTTTAGATAAAGATTGTCGAACAGAAAGCCCTGGTGGTCGAGCGACTGCATGGAGAGTGTCTCATCGAGAATGCGGGGACCGCTCCGCAGATTCACCAGCGTGTCATACATATCGTCGCTTCCGGTCACGCCGTTCGTGCGGTAGCCGAGTTCCATAGACGAGTGGATCTGGTAGCCGCCGCTGGTGACGCCATCGGGATCAGACGGCGGAGCCTGGCCGGCGCCGGAGGCCTGGGCTTGGAGCACTGCCGGCAATGACACAGTCAGAGCCGAAGCCAGCACGGAGCGCAGCATCCAGCCGCCTACTGATTTGGCCGTCAAGCGCGGCCTCAACGCGACGGTCTTGGACACAAAACAAACCAAGAGAGATCGTGAGCTAGTTTTCGTTGGCGACACCATTGGCACTCCCTCACTTAAAGAACACACTGCTGAAATTGGACCCATGAATCTGGGTGTGACACATGGTGCAGGCCTGATACTTCGCAGATTGATTGTGTACCGGCCCAGCCGGCCCAACCGTCGGGAAGGTGTGGCACTGCAGGCAAAGCATATTCACCAGGCTCACCTTGAGGAGTCGCGGATTGGTGGAACCGTGCGGCGTATGGCAACTGGTGCAGCCCTCGGTCTTTACCGGAGTGTGCTCGTATACGAAGGGCCCCTGCTTGTCGACGTGGCACTTGTAACAGACGGCGTCGCCGCTGGGCAGGCTCCGCACCTGGCGGATGCCCGCGGTTCCATGTGCGTTATGACAGTCGCTGCACTGCACCAGACCCTCATTGACGCGGTGGTGATAGGGCTTGGCGAAATCGGCCTTGGCCGCAGTGTGGCATCCGTAGCACAGCTCGGGCTGGCTTCGCACCAGCAGGGTCTGTTTTTCCTGCGCGTGATGAGGAGAGTGGCAATCGAGACAGCCGATGTTGCTGCCGGAGTGGGCAGACTGAGCGAAATGCGCCTGCTCGTGACCTTCGCCATGGCAGCTCAGACAGCGGGCGCTCGTCTCCTGGCGTGACTTGCCTTCGAATACGTAGATCTTCGTTACATCCCCCCCGCCGGCCACGTGATCGGCCCCGGGACCATGGCAACCCTCGCAGCCCTGTTTCGACGGTCCGTCGACCTTATTAAGCGTGGTCTTCCAGTGCGGAGTCTTCGCCCAGGCGTTGTAGATGTCCTCGTGACAGGTCTTGCAGGTCTCCGCTCCCACATATTTAGAAGCGTCGGCGGAAGGCTCACTGGCCGATGCCGATGCGGAGGCACGGGCATGGTTGACGACCGCCTGCGGGCGAGCTTCGGCCGGCGCAAACAAAATACCCAGCAACAAAACTGAGAAGAGTGGAAGGCGGGAGGCTCCGAAGATAACGGGCATCAGTACATCCCTTTCGACACCCGCTCTCGGTCATGAGCGGGGTGACGGCAAACTTAGCGTTACGGCCCAGCGTTTACCGAGCCTCACGAAATTAAGATTCCACTGGCTGACATCGGAAGTCAAAAGTAATCTGCGTTTGAGCAGATGTGAGTTTCCCAATCCGAAACGCGTGCCTAGTACGGAATTCTCCAGGTGGGCAAAATTTGCAGTGCGCGCGTCTCAAACTCGACGCAAAACGCGCAGGGGAAGGTCAGGGCGCGGGAAACGAGGGCCTTGCGAGCACCGCGATCGATCAGCGCGACGCTGAAAATGCTCTAGAGTGAAACTCCATCACTTCGTCGAAGTGCGAGATGAAATAGCTGAAGCTGTGGTCGCCCGGGTAGGCGTGATATTCGTGCTTGATCCCCTCTTTTTGCAGTTTCTCGTGCAGCAGCGCGGCGCCCTTTTCGAAGCCGTAGTTGTCATCCTGGCCACAATTGAAATAGATTGCGATCTTCCGCAAGGCTGCGGTGTTTCGTTTGGCCAGAAGGAACGGACTGTTGTCGCTCCAGTGGGCAACGTTGATCGGATTGCCGAATACCGCAGCCAGCACGCCCGCCAGGGGCGCGCCAGTGCGAAATGCGGCATCGAGTTCTTGCGGCGATTCGGTAATCAGCGCGGCGCTTTGCGCACTCACGGCAGAGAATAACTCGGGATGGGCAAAGGCAAGCCGCAAGGCTCCATAGCCTCCCATGGAAATTCCGCTGACCGCGCGCCCGTCGCGGCCGGGGCGTATGCGGTATTTGCGCTCGATGTGGGGGATGAATTCGCGCAGGAAAAAATCGTTGTAGCGCACAGTACCGTCAGCGGAGTTTATGTAGAAACTGCTCCAGCCTTCGGGCGCGACGATCAGAAAATCGGTAATCTTGTGCTGGCTACGGAGATCATCGAGCAGGGTCCAGCCCCCACTATTGAAGAGCGTTTGCTCGTTATCTCCGAGGCCGTGCAGAAAATAGAGTACCGGGTAGCGGCGCGAAGGAGTCTGTGCTCCGCCTGCATCGTAACTAGAAGGCAGATAGACGCAATAGTGGACGATTCGTTTCAGGATTGCGCTGTTCAGAGCGCCGCAATCGATACGGCTCTGCGCGGTTGCCGAGGCCGCAATGAGGGGAAAAACGACGCAGATCAGCGAGAAGAAGAAAACGAAGCGCCGGAGCATCATGCAGTTCAGTTTATTCGTAACGCAGCGCCTGTACAGGGTCGAGCTTCGCGGCGCGCCCGGCCGGATACAGGCCCGAGATCAGGCTTACCAGGAAAGCGAAGCCGATGCTGAATACCACCAGCCACAGTGGCACAGCCCAGAAATGTTCAGGGGGCAGCGACTGGCTCTTGAGCCAGACGTTGGTTCCGAAATTGATGATCTGGCCGATGGCCCAGCCCAGCACGACTCCGAAAATGCCGCCCAGAATTCCCATCGCGCTGGCTTCGGCAAAGAACAACATCTTCACGTCACCGTCGCTGGCGCCGATCGCTTTCATGATCCCGATTTCACGGCGGCGTTCGAGAATCGCCATAACCAGTGTGTTGACGATTCCGATCGACGCAACCGCGAGCGCGAGGCTGCCAAAAATTCCGAGAAATGCATACAACACGCGGAAGACCTGCTGCAAGCTGTGGCTCGCGTCGAGAATCGAGAAAGTGCTGAATCCCATTTTCTTGATTGCATCTTCCACGCCCTGTACCTGCGAGGGATTTTTTATGCGCACACTGATCGAGGAGTAGACCGGCTGATCGCTGGCCGCTCGCGAAATCTCGCGCAGGTCGGTGGGCTGTATTACATGCAGACTCTCGGCGAACTTCAGCGGCAGAAAAACCTTCGCATGCATAGGGCCGCGCATGCTTTCGGGATCGAGGTCCGAAATCCCTACAACCTTGAGCTTCTGCTCGCGCGAGACGACGGAATACGATGCACCGGCGACGCTGTCGTCGGCACCGTGACTGGCCAGAGGAGGCTGAACCGCAGGCGCTGTCTCGCGTTGCGCGTAGCGCATGGTGAGTTCTCGGCCCAGCAGCGGCCTCGCCAGTTCGGCGACTGACGGTTCGGCCGCACCGAGAGCCGGAGTCTTGCCCAGCAACTCTTCGGCAAACGATTTTTGCAATATCACTTCGGCGGCCGTGTCGGAGGAAAAGAAACTGCCCTGCATTCCATCGAACGCGTCATTCGACTTCGCGGAACTGGGCAGTGCAGAAATCGTCGTCAGATGCGGTTTGTCGTCGTATCGAAATTCCGTGCTAAAGCGGATATCGGGATAAGCTTCAGCCACATTCTGCAAGTGTTCGATTTCCTGGCGCGCCTCCTCGTCGAGAACGCGGCTTTCAGCGGGAGGGGGACCATTGCGTTCCTCCTCGCGCCCCATGCCGCGGAGTTCGCGACGAGACGATACAAAGATGGTGTCGAACAGCCCTGACTTCTCCAGACGCCGCGAAAAGAGTTGCTGCAAGCCGGTTCCGAGCGAAAGCATGGCCACCAGGGACGCCACGCCGACCGAGATGCCGACCGTGGTCAGCGAGTTTCGCAGCACAGATTCGCGCAGGTTGCGCAGGGCAAGTTCGGTGAGATCGGGGATCTTCACGAGTGAGCACCCTCCGCTTCTCGGATCGACTCTGGACTGTTGGAGCGGTGGTTGGCTTGACCATTGTTGCGATCGTCCACTAGTTTTCCGTCAGCAAGAAAGATGAGGCGCTCGGCGTAGCGCTCGGCGAGCGCACGTTCGTGCGTCACCATGACCACGGTCATGCCGAGCTGGCAGTTGAAGTCGCGAACCATATCCATGATTTCAGTTCCGGTATGGCTGTCGAGATTTCCGGTGGGCTCGTCAGCCAGCAGGACCTTGGGACGATTGATCAATGCCCGCGCCAAGGCCGCGCGCTGCTGTTCTCCGCCGGAAAGCTCGCTCGGGCGATGATGCATGCGCGCCTGCAAACCCACGCGCTCCAGAGCCTCGTGCGACAATTTCTCACGCTGGCTGCGATCGACTTCTGCAAAGCGCAGAGGCAGTTCAACATTTTCCGCCAGAGTCATGCTCGGAATCAGATTGAAAGACTGAAAGACCATGCCCACGACGTGCAGGCGGTATTTGGCCAACTCCTCGCGCGAGAGCTTCGCCAAGTCGCGATCCTGAACAATGACGCTTCCTGACGTTGGCCGGTCGAGACCTGCGATCAGGTTCAGCATCGACGACTTGCCCGAACCGGAGCTTCCCAGGAGCGCGACAAACTCTCCGTTGGCAACCTCGAGGGACACGCCATCGACAGCGCGGATCAGCGCGTCACCCATGCGGTAATGGCGGCAAAGATTTTCGCTACGGATTGCAATTGTTCCAGTTGTCGCGGGAATTGCCGGGGCGGTCGTCATGGGTTAGCGCATTTCTCCCCGCAGAACGCGCAGCGCGTCCGCCGCTTTTACGTCGCCATTCTTGGCGCTCCCGTCGCTGCCATTGACGGATACCGCGTCGCCTTCGCCGGGCGCCAGAAATAAGTTGTCTTCCACGCCGTGCTGGCGCGTGTAAAGGTCGTAGTAGCGGCCACGCGCGGCGTAGAGTTGCGCGTGCGTGCCACGCTCGACGATTCTGCCCTGTTCCATCACCATGATCTGATCAGCGCGGCGAATGGTCGAAAGCCGGTGGGCAATCACAAATGTGGTGCGGCCTTGCATCAGATATGACAGTCCCTGCTGGATCATTTCTTCGGATTCGGAGTCGAGGCTCGAAGTTGCCTCGTCGAGAATCAGGATGCGCGGCTCGGCGAGAATGGCGCGAGCAATCGAGATTCTCTGCCGCTGGCCGCCGGAGAGTTTAACTCCACGCTCGCCAACGACCGTGTCGTACTTGTCGGCAAAGCTTTCGGCAAACTCGTCGACGCGGGCGATCCGGCAAGCGCGGATGAGTTCTTCTTCGCTGGCGTCGGGCCGCGAGAAGGCCACATTCTCGCGAATCGTACCGTCGAAAAGAAACGACTCCTGTAAGACGACTCCCAGGCGCGTGCGGAACGAATCGAGCCGCACTGTGCTCAGGTCGATTCCATCCACGCGAATCGTCCCCTTGGTGGGGACATAGAATGCCGAAATCAGGCCGATCGTCGTTGACTTCCCCGATCCTGACGAGCCTACGAGCGCCGTGACCGTCCCCGGCTCGGAGTGAAAAGTAACGTCGTGCAGAACTTCGTGTTCGCCGTCGTAACTGAAGCTCACGTCGTCGAATGTGACCGTGCCGATAATGTCGGGCAGCGTCACGGTGCGCTTAGGGTCCTGATCCTCGGGATTCTCGCGCATGATTTCCTGCGTGCGTTCGAGGCCGGCAAGCGCTTCGGTGAGCTGCGTGCCAATGGCAACTACCTGCATAATGGGCGCGACCAGAAAGACCAGCAAGAAGTTGTAGGAGAAGTAGCTGCCTGCAGTCAGCGAGCCGGAAGTCATCTGGAGTCCGCCGACGTACATGGTGGCCGCACCGACCACGCCTAACAGCACGCTGGCGGAAAGGCTCATGAGCGAAGTCGCGGTGAGCGTGCGCATGACGTTGTCGAGCAGGCGCATTACGCCTGCGCCAAAGATCGATTCTTCGCGGGCTTCAGCGTGATATCCCTTGATCACGCGCACGCCGCCCAGAGATTCGGTAAGGCGTCCAGTGACTTCAGCGTTGATCTTGCCGCGTTCGCGAAAGATGGGCCGGATGGTGGAGAAAGCCTTATTCAGCGCCAGGGCAAAGCAACCGAGCGAGCCGACGGCGATCAGCGTGAGCGGCGCGCTGATGCGGAGCAGCAATAATAGTGCGATGCCGGCCGCGACCAGGCCTCCCATAAAATCGACCAGGCCCGTGCCTAGCAGGTTGCGAACGCCCTCCACATCGCTCATGATGCGCGACACCAGAGCCCCTGTCTTGTTGGCATCGTAAAACGCGACAGGCAGTCGGGAGATGTGTTTCTGAACGTTCTGGCGAAGCTCGGCAATCAGCCGCTGCGCCGCCTTTGAGAGCAACTGGGTGAGAGAAAAAGAAGTCACGCCCTGAATGAGAGTCGCAAACAAGACGGCAAAGACCAAAGGCCGCAGAATTGCCGTGTGATGCTTGCCCACCACATCGTCAATCAGGAATTTCGACGAGTAGGGCAGAACGAATCCCGCCAGACGGTTAATCACCATCAGCACGAAGCCCAACCCGAGCAGCCCCCGGCGCGGGCGCATCAGCTTCCAGACCTCGGGCCAAACGGCCTTCAGGCGCTGGATCTTCGCGGGCTTGGGAACCTCATTTGCCGTAGGACTCAATCCAGTGTTTGACTCCGCCGCGCTGCGATTGGCTTCATTATTACTGCATTGTCACACATTTCCGGCTGTGACACGTCCGGGCCGGCCGTTGTATGCTCGGGGCGTGTCCCGCCCGGTTCCGCCGAAGCGTTCACCGACCTTGGGCCTGCTGTTGGGCTTGCTGATCACGCTGTCAGCGGTCGTCGCGTATTCGGTCTACATCACGTGGCAAGTCAACGGGTTGCGCCAGTTGCAGACTGAACTGATCGACCGCAACCGCAAAGATTCGCTTCAGCTGCTGCGCATCCAGAACGACTTGAACTCTCTGGCCGTCGCCATGCGCGACATGGTCAGTGGCGATGAGCCTTATCCGCTGACCGCATGGTCGGCGCAATTTCAGCGGATTCGTGCGGATCTGGACGATGCCATGCGCCTGGAGACAGGATTCGCGGCCGCCAGCCGCACACCTGAACAAAGCGCCTTCCTGGCGAGTTCCTTCACGCAATTTTGGGACGCCGTCGACCGCGTTTTTACTCTGGCCCGCGATGGGAAGGAAAAGGAAGCGCTTGAGCAGATTCAGCTTTCGCTGCAGGAGAGGCAGGCGGCTTTGAGCACAGCCGTCGCCCGGCTGCTGGTGCAGAACAGCGAAAATGAGGAGCAGGCCGGCCAGCGCATCGTGCAGATCTACGATCGCGTGCAACGGCAGGTCTATGTGTTTCTGGCTGCGACACTGCTGGCGATTCTGTTGAGCAGTCTGTCGATCATTCGCTGGAACCGGCGCTTGTTCGCGCGCCTGGCCGAGATTTCCGAGCGGCGCAGCGAATTGGCGCAGAAGCTCATCGCAACTCAGGAATCGACGCTTCGCTATATCTCACGCGAGTTGCACGATGAATTTGGACAAATTCTCACCGCCATCGGATCGATGCTCCGCCGCGCAGGAACACACGCGCCGGAGGGATCGTCGTTGCGGGCGGATCTGCAGGAAGTTCTTGAAATTGTTCAAACAACTCTCGAAAGCGTTCGTAGTCTGTCGCAGGCGCTGCACCCGGTCATGCTCGACGAAGCCGGGTTGGAGAGCACGCTCGACTGGTATATTCCGACAGTGGAACGGCAAATCGGAATTACCATATCCTATGAGAAGCAGGGCGAGCCATTTCCGGTAGACGGTGCGGCCGGGGTGCATATTTACCGCGTTCTGCAGGAAGCGCTCAACAATGTGGCGCGGCATTCCGGCGCAAAACAGGCCTGGGTGCGGCTTCGCTTTCTGGCCCGTGCGCTCCAGTTGGAAGTTGAAGATCACGGAGCGGGATTCACCGAACGCCCGAGCAAACGCGGCATCGGGCTGGTCGCGATGCGCGAGCGGTCAGAGTTGATGGGTGGCGAGATTCGCTTTTCGCGTCCGCCGGAAGGCGGAACCATGGTGCACCTGGCGATTCCGCGAGAGAAAGTTGAGTCTTATGGAAAAGAAGATCACAGTCTTGCTGGTCGATGACCACAGCCTTGTCCGGCGGGGCTTCCGGCGCATGCTGGAAGATGAACCGGATATGAGAGTGGTCGGCGAAGCCGGCAACGGCGAAGAAGCCATCCAACTCGCGAAAGAGTTGCATCCACGCGTGGTCGTGATGGATTGCGCCCTTCCCGGCATGAACGGCCTGGATGCCACGCGAGAAATCATTGACGAGCTGCCTCAAACCGCAGTGCTGATGCTCAGCATGCACAGCGAGAATACGTGGGTGCGGCAGGCGATCGAGGCCGGCGCCAAGGGATACATTTTGAAAAACGCGTTGGACCTGGAACTCGGGGCCGCCATCCGCAGGGTCGCCGCAGGAGAAACGGTGTTCGATCCCCAGGTGGAAGCGCAGTCAACTCTCAAGGGCGAGCGCAACGCGCTGACACCGCGTGAAGTAGAAGTTCTGCAGATGATCGCTAACGGCAAATCGAACAAGGAGATCGCAGTCGTGCTCGACCTCAGCGCGAACACAGTCGCCGTTCACCGCGCCAACATCATGAACACGCTCGGAATTCATAAGACTGCGGAATTGGTTGTCTACGCGATTCGCGCGGGGCTGGTGAACGTTCCGTGAATCGCAGGTCTTTCTTATGGACCATGGCGGGGTTGGCTTCGTGGCCGAAGTTTTCGTGGCTCGCTCAAGCGGCGGCGAATTCGCCGGGCTTTCAGTTCGCCGATGTCACCGCGCAGGCGGGAATTCATTTCCAGCACAACAGCGGAGCTTTCGGCGGTAAGTTCTTGCCCGAGACGCTGGGCTCTGGCTGCGCGTTCCTCGACTACGATCGCGACGGCTGGCAGGACATTCTTCTGATCAACGGCGCCGATTGGCCCGGCCACAAAAAAACACGATCTACGCTTCGCCTCTACCACAATAACGGCGATGGCACGTTCACCGATGTGACGTCGCGCGCGGGCCTCAATATCGAGCTCTATGGCATGGGCGTGGCGGTCGGCGATTATGACAATGACGGCTTCCCCGACATTCTCGTCACCTGTGTAGGGCAAAATCGACTGTTTCACAACACCGGCAGGGGCACGTTCGTCGACGTTACCAACGCGAGTGGTCTGGGAAAGCGCGACGGATTCAGCACGTCTGCTTTGTGGTTCGACTACGACCGCGATGGGCGGCTCGATCTTTTCGTCTGCAACTACGTAAAATGGTCGCCCGAACACGATATCTTCTGCAGCCTCGATGGGAAACATAAGTCTTATTGCACGCCAGAAGCTTATCGAGGGGAGACGTGCTGGCTGTTTCACAATCGCGGCGACGGCAAGTTCGAAGACGTTACCGCGGTCAGCGGAATTTTCGACAGCAGTTCGAAGTCGCTGGGCGTGGCGTTGATCGATGATGACCACGACGGCTGGCCCGACTTGCTCGTCGCCAACGACACGCAGCCCAACAAGCTCTACCGGAACCAGCGCAACGGCACGTTCAAAGACGTGGCGGTCGAGGTCGGGCTGGCCTTCAGCAACGAAGGCAAAGCCCGCGCCGGGATGGGCGTGGACGTGGGCGACTTCGAAAACTCGGGGGTGCCAGGAGTCGGCATCACGAATTTCGATAACGAAATGATCGGACTATATCGCGCCGGCGGCAGCGGATTTGAAGACATTGCCGCCCAGACAGGGGTGGGCATGGCGTCGCGAAACAGCCTGGGCTTTGGCTGCGCGTTTCTCGATGTGAATCTCGATGGCTGGCTCGACTTCGCTGTGGCCAACGGACACATCGATGAAACTGTGCGCAACATTCGCGGCAATATCGGTTACGCGCAACCGCCGCAGCTATTTCTGAACGACAGCAAGGGCAGCTTTCACGACGTTGCCGCGGAAGCCGGCGGCGGTTTCGATGAGCCGAAAGTTGGCCGCGGCCTCGCCTATGCCGACTTCGATCGCGACGGCGATCTTGACCTGCTGCTCACCACCAATAATGGTCCAGCATATTTGTATCGCAATGACCAACTGGCCGGGAACCGCAGCATTCGTTTTCGTTTGGTGGGAACGAAGTCGAATCGGGACGCGATCGGTGCGATCGTGCGCGCTTCCTCCGCCAGTCTCACTCAGTCGCGGATGGTGAAAGGCGGTTCCAGCTATCTTTCGCAATCCGAGCTGCCGGTAACGTTTGGTCTCGAGAAACGTGATCGCATTGACAGCCTAATGATCGAATGGCCGAGCGGCAGAAACGAGGAATACAAGAATCTGACTGCGGGCCGCTGCTATGAATGTACGGAAGGGAAAGGAATCGCGCCGCTCGACGGCTATTGATGCGCGCCAACGCTAGAAAGAGGGCTGCTGGGCGTCGTGCGTGGTGCTTTGCCGGACGGCGCTTCCCGATGCCGCGAGATCGATCTGCACCGAGTTATCGACGTGCAGGAAGAACGTGCTCGGATTTGTCATCCCCCACTTCGCATAGGGAACGGTGAAGTGGACGGTTGCGCTCCAGTGGCCGGGCGACATCTGCACCTCGGCCGGAACGTCGATCTCACGATCGACATCGTGAATGCGGAAGACCCCATGGACTTTGACGGAGGACTTTCCCTCGGGGGCAACCGTTCCTTCGACGCGGTCCGGACGAAACGAAATCTCCGGATATTTGTCGCTCTCCAGAACTTCGTTGTGCATCTTGCGGTCGCGCATGCCGCTGCCGCTCTCGCCGCTGCGGGCATCGACAACGATTTCACCCGAAATTTTCCCTGACGAGGGGTCGAACTCCAGCAGTCCAGTCTTCAATTTGAACATCCCGTGCACGGTGTGGAGCACGTCGTGCAGCATGAACTTGACGGAAGTCTGTGCAGGATCAAGCTGCAGAGCGATTTGCTGGGCACCCGCTGAACAGGTTGCGAAACTTAACAGCGCCAGCGCGGTGAATCCTGCGGCCCATCGGCTAGTCGTTTGCATCACCGTTAGATCAGCGATCGCTATATCGTTCGATCGTTAACAACGTCGATTGTTATGTCCATGAATGGCTATGCCGTTAAAAGGCCCCACCCCAGAGTCAGACCGTCGCGCACCAGATGCAGGGGTGGCAGGGCTCCCACGTGCAGCGCAAGCAAATGGCGAAAAATCTCTGGATGGTTTCGGAATACCTGCAGAGTGCGTCGTTGCAGTTGGGGCCGACGGTCGAGATTGAGCATCATGCGCGCCATCCAATGTGGACGCAAAGCCAGCCGCCGATGTTCCGCCTGGTAGTGCTCCAGATCGCCAGACTCGAAAGATTCAGCCAAGGCCGCTGCCTGTTCAAACGCCAAACCCAGGCCTTCTCCCGTGATCGCGTCCACGGTGCCCGAAGCGTCGCCGACCAAGGCCACATTGCCTCGCCATATACGTTTGAATTTACGATTGCCGGTCAACGCGCCGCGTTCGGCGGAAACCGCCTCGGCTCCGCGTAAGCGTGCGTTGAGCGCCGGTAGCTCACGCAAGCCGTCCACTAATCGCAGATCAGGATCATGCGAAGCCAGGGCCACGCAGACCTGCTCCGCGCTGACGGCTGTGGCGTAGCCTTGGCAACGGTCGCCCCAATAAACTTCCATATGGTCGGTCCAGGGCGCGACGCGGAAGTGGCGGCGGAAGGCATAGCGCAGACAAGGCTTCGGCCCCGCCTCAAGGGCCGCCCAGCGCCTGACGCGTGAATTGGAGCCGTCTGCGCCGACAATCCAGCGCGCGCGGACGCATCGGCCTCCGAGATGAACGCCTTCGTGAGAAATGCCCGCGACCGTACTCCGCCAAAGCAAATCGGCGCCCAGTTGCGTAGCACGTTCCTCCATGAGTCTGTGCAGCACGGTGCGGCGCACCGCAAGGCCCGATCCACTCGCGGGAAACTGCGCTTCGGCTGACGCCGTCGAAGTCAGAAAGCGTATGCCGCGAAAGGGGAAGGCGTCAGCCATGGGCACGCGAATTCCCAGATGCTCGAGCGCGGCCAGTCCGTCGGGAAGGAATCCCTCTCCGCAAGCTTTGTCGATTGGAGGTTGCGCACCGTCGGCGACTATGACACGAAGGCCTCGTTGTCGTGCAGTGATCGCAACAGCCAGTCCCGCAGGGCCGCCGCCAATCACAAACACGTCGGTCGCGTTTGGCAGGTTCCGATCCGCCGGAGTCTGACTTACGTCGCTCTCACTCATTGAGGCCGTCACCACTTCAGCAGCAACAACTCTGAACAAAAGCCCGGGCCCATCGCCGCCAGAATTCCCAGAGTCCCCGGCTCGGGGCGCCGATTGCGCATCACATCTTCCAGCACGACGAGCACTGAGGCAGACGAGAGATTGCCCACTCGCTTCAGGCAATCCCACGAAGCGTCGAGTTGCCCATTATGCAGATCGAGCGCCGCTGCGGTCGCCTCCAGCACTTTCGGGCCGCCGGTGTGCAGCACCCAACTTCCAATGTCGCTGCGCTGGTGTCCGTGATCGGCGAGAAAGGCGTCGACGTCGTGGCCGAGGTGTTCGCGAATCAGCACCGGAACTTCGGGTGAAAGCGTAATGCGAAATCCCTTCTCGCTGACTTTCCATCCCATCATCTCTTCGGTGTCGGGGTAAAAGATCGAGCGCGTCGCCAGGATTTCGGGTCCGGTCGCGCTCAGGTCGTCGCCGGTAACGATCACCGCAGCCGAGCCGTCGCCAAAAAGTCCAGATGAAATCAAATTCGCGACCGAGAGATCATCCCGCTGAATGGTCAGCGAACAAAGCTCCACCGAGACCAGAGCCGCGGCCTGCGCGGGGTAGGCGTGAACATAATCAGCCGCCCGGGCAATGCCGGCCGCACCCGCGACGCAGCCAAGACCGAAAATCGGCACGCGCCGTATATTCGCCGGCAGCTTCATCCGGTTGATCAAAAGCGCATCGATCGAGGGGCTGGAAATGCCGGTCACGGACGTAAAAAATAGTGCGCCGAGTTCGCGCGGTTCGCGCCCAGCGTGATGCAGCGCGCGGCAGAGCGCCTGCTCGCCCAGTTCCTGCGCGACTTCGATCCAGATGTCGTTGGCCTGACCCCAGGTTGTGATGTCATAGTACTTCTCGGTGGACAGCGCGAGATAACGGCCTTCGACCGTGACATTGCGATGCAGCCGGGCCAGCAGTTGCGGATTGCGCAGGCGGTCGCCCCAGTATTGCTGCAGTTGTTCCAACAGGAATTTCTGCGAGTAGTAATGCTTGGGAAACGCGCTGGCGGCGCTGGCAATTTTCATAAGCTCGAATGCGGCCCTCGCCTACGCATGCTCCTCACGTCCGCGTCATCCTGAAACCGGCGTGCCGCATGCGTAATTCTCCCAATCTCCGCCACCGGATTTGTCACGCTCTTGTTAAATCAAGATACGGGTCGCGGCCAATCCCATATCCGTTACGACCGCTCTCACGGAGTGATCGCAATTGAAGTCGGCGTGCTCCCTACGCCGGTGCTCGCGAGTGCGGTTAGGCCGCCGGTGGCGGGGGACAAGCCGAAAGTGTTGATCGCAGCGGAGGATGCCTGGTTGCCGACGAATATATGGTTTCCGCCGGAATCGGTGGCTATCGAAATCGGCTGGGCATTGGTCGTGAACGGCGAATTCGTAAGCAGAGTGAGACCGCCGTCGGAGCCAACCGAGTAGCCCGCAACATTCGACGACCCTTCATTCGCCACGTAAAGGTAGCCTCCCGAATTGCTTACCAGAACTGCAACCGGCGAAGAGAACGCCTCGCCGAGTGGCGAACCGGGGAGTGCGCTGAGGGTACCGTCAGACTTGATCGTATACTCCGAAATCGAGTTGTCTGGCGCGATGTTGGCCGTGTAGAGATGCGAACCGTTGGGAGAGATCGCCAAACCATAGGGACTGATGCCGGACGGGGTAACCTGAATGAGCTTGGAAAGAACTCCAGCCGAGACGCTCCAGATTTCGATCACTCCGGTCGGCGAAGTGGATCCCGACACGTAGAGAAAATTCCCTTTGGACGACAGCTGCATGTTCAGGGGCGAGATGCCGATGCCGAAGGGGGAGCCCGCTACCGGACTCAGTGACCCGTTCTTGCTGTCGATGGTGAAAACCGAAATGTTGTTGGAGCCTGAGTTTCCGACGTACAGATATCTTCCGGCGGCGTCCATGGCCAGCAGGGTCGGGCCTGCGCCTACTATCGTGCGCTGAAGGACTTCCGTGAGCGCGCCATCGCTCGAAATATTGAACAGTGAGACGTCGTTCTCGCCGGAGTTTGCGGCATAAAGAAAGTTTTTCGAAGGATGGATCACCAGCGCCTGCACTCCCGGGCCCGCCGTGATGGGACTGATGGGCAGAATTGTCAAAGTGCCCGAGTTGGGGTCTTCGCGGTAAGCGGCAATTTCGCTGGCCGCTGGAAGAGCCGCATACAAATAATTACTGTTGCTTGTGACACAACTGACCATCAAGGTCAAGCCTGCACAAACCAGCAACAGAGCCAATGCTTTCTTTAGCATCCGTGACTCCTGAAAGAAATTTCGCCGCGAAAAAACTAGAAATCGCCGGTCTGCCCGTCTACGATCCGGGCGAGAGTAAAGCCGCCAGGCAGTGGTTAACCCCATATCATACGGGAGAATCCGGTTTCTGCGCACGCGCGCTCCCCGGTGTTTGGATCGTTCGGGCCCACGAGAATGCCGTCGGCTCCTTGCCCAGTTGTTACACTGCTGCGATGCAGCCTCGCCGCGCCCAGGTTGCACAAGTCTCCTAGTGTAGTCGACCCCGCCGGTCGCGAGGAAAAGAACAAGGAATCAGTGGGCGGGACTCGGGCTGGGCGATCCGGGAGGAGAAACTTGCGGCAGAACCCTGTCTTCGCCGCCGCGCAGCGCCAGGCGCAGGCGATCAAGGTAGACGTAGACAACCGGCGTAGTGAACAGGGTAAGCATCTGGCTCACGATCAAGCCGCCAACAATGGTGATGCCCAGCGGCCGGTGCAATTCCGACCCGGTGCCTCTGCCCAACGCCAGCGGTAGACCTCCGAGCAAGGCGGCCATGGTTGTCATCGTGATCGGGCGGAAGCGCAGGATGCACGCATCGTAAATCGCTTCCACCGGCTTCTTCCCTTGCGTGCGTTCCACGTCGAGCGCCACGTCGATCATCATGATCGCGTTCTTCTTCACCAGGCCGATCAGCAGAATGATCCCGATGGTTCCAATCACGTTGAGTTCGTTATGCGTCAAGAGCAGCGCCAGCAGAGCTCCCAAGCCCGCGGAGGGGATAGTCGAAAGAATGGTAATGGGATGAATGTAGCTTTCGTACAACATGCCCAGCACAATGTAGACCGTGATGAGGGCGGTTATGATCAGGGTAAACTCGCTGGAAAGCGAATCCTGGAAAGCGGCGGCCGTTCCCTGGAAACTCGCGTCGATGTCCGGTGGAAAGCCGATGGTGCGCTCGGCAGTTTCTATCGCCTGCGTGGCCTGGCCCAGCGAGACTCCCGGCGCTAGATTGAATGAAATCGTGACCGAGGGCGTTTGCCCCTGGTGATTAACCTCGAGCGGAGTGTTCGATGGTTCGTAGTGCGTGAAGGCCGCAAGGGGCACAGGTGTTCCACTGGTCGAACGCAAATAGATATTTTGCAGAGCTTCCGGCGTCTGCTGGAATTGCGGAGCAACTTCCATGACGACGTGGTATTGGTTAAGCGGCTGGTACATGGTAGAGACCTGCCGTTGTCCGAACGCGTCATAGAGAGCGTTGTCGAGCGTCTGCGCGGTGATGCCCATCCGGCTGGCAGTATCGCGGTCGACCACCAGCTTGGCTTGAAGTCCCCGGTCCTGTTGATCCGAATTCTGGTCGCGCAGTTCGGGCAATGTTCTGAGTTTCTCCAGCAGGCGCGGCGCCCAGTTGTTCAAGTCGTCCAGGTTCGCACTCTGCAGCGTGTATTGATACTGAGCATTGCCATATCTGCCGCCGATCGTCAGATCCTGGTACGACTGCATGATCAGCGTCGCTCCCGGCACAACGGCAAGTTTTCCGCGCAAACGATTGATCACGTCGTCGGCACTGGCATATCGGCAGGCTTCCCAGAAGTGCTGCTTTTTGCAGGCTCCGCGCTGCTCAAGTGGCTTTAGCATCACGAAGAAGCGGCCCTGATTCAAAGGCGAGCCACCGCCTGCGAATCCAACGACGGTGTCAACCGCGGGGTCTTTCATCACGATGCCCACATACTGATGCATCTTGCGGCTCATGGACTGGAATGAGGTATCCTGCGCTGCCACGACTGTCCCACCAATTCGTCCCGTGTCCTGCTGCGGGAAAAATCCCTTGGGAACTTTGATGTAAAGGAAAACGCTGAGAACCGCTACGAGGATCGTCACGGTCAGCGTCACCGGCTGGTGTCGAAGCACCCAGCGTAGAGCGTGAGTGTAGACGGCGAGCATCCGGTCGAAGCACCATTCGCTCGTGCGGTAGAAGAGGCTATGCTTTTCTTCCTTTTTTTCGGTTCGTAGAAATTTTGCGCACATGGTCGGCGTGACGGTCAGCGAAACCATAAGTGACACGCCAATGGCCACACTCAGGGTGACAGCAAACTCTCGGAACAGCCGGCCTACGATCCCGCCCATCAGCAACAGCGGAATGAACACGGCGACCAGAGACACGCTCATGGAAATGACCGTGAATCCAATTTCGCTCGCCCCTTTGAAAGCGGCTCTCACCGGATCCATCCCGTGCTCGACGTAACGCATGATGTTCTCGAGCACTACGATGGCATCGTCCACCACGAAGCCGGTTGAAATCGCAAGCGCCATCAGCGAAAGATTGTCGAGGCTATATCCGAGCAAGTACATCGCGCCACACGTCCCGATCAGCGACATGGGTACCGCAACGCTGGGAATGACCGTCGCGCGCACCGTCCGCAGGAACAGGAACACGACCATGATGACCAGAAAAATGGAAATCAACAGGGTCGTTTCGATGTCCTTCACTGACGCCCGCACCACCACCGTGCGATCCATTGCAACAGTCAGAGTGATGGCCGGTGAAATGGAGGATTGCAGGAATGGCAGGATCGCGCGAACGCGATCCACGGTGTCAATAACGTTGGCGCCAGGCTGGCGGAAAATAGGGATCAGGATGCCGGGCTTGCCATTGGCCAGGCCGATGTTGCGAACATCGGCAACAGAATCGAGGACGTCTCCTATATCGCCGACGCGGACCGCACCACCGTTATTATAGGAGACGATCAGCGGCCGGTATTCGTCGGCTTTGAAAAGCTGGTCGTTATCGTCGAATACATGGGTTGTCCTCCGGTCTGAAACCGAACCCTTTGGCCGATTGGCATTCACGGCGTTCAATGCGTTACGCACCGTGTCCAGCCCGACACCGAGTTTATTCAGGAGGGTGGGATTGACTTCGACTCGAACCGCCGGCTGCGATGATCCCCAGACGAAAACCTGCCCCACCCCGTTGACCTGTGCCAGCTTTTGCGAAAGAACAGAATCGGCGACATCGTACATCTCTGGAACCGGAACCGTGTCCGACGACAAAGCCAGAATCAAGATGGGCGAGTCCGACGGATTTACCTTCCGGTACGTCGGATTGCTGGGCAGATTGGTGGGAAGTTGGCCTCTGGCCGCATTGATCGCGGCCTGCACGTCACGGGCGGCGGCGTCAATATTGCGGTTCAGATCGAACTGCATCGAGATGCTGCTGGAGCCCAGCTGACTGGAAGAAGTCATCTGATTGATAGCAGCGATTCTTCCGAACTGCCGCTCCAAGGGCGTCGCCACTGACGAGGCCATGGTTTGTGGATCCGCGCCCGGCAAACTCGCTCCCACGCTGATCACCGGAAAATCCACGCGAGGCAACGAAGCGACCGGGAGAAAATTGAAAGCCAGAATTCCAGACAGCAGCAATGCCGCCGCCAGCAGCGAGGTCCCGATCGGGCGGCGGATAAATGGAGAGGAAACACTCATCTTCTACTCCGCCGTCGCCTCCCGTGGAATTTCGTTTCCAATCCGATAGCGCGCAAATCTCTGGGCCAGACGGTCAAACCACAAATAAACCACCGGTGTAGTGTAGAGCGTCAACAACTGGCTGAGCAGCAATCCGCCCACGATCGTGATGCCCAGAGGACGTCGTAGTTCCGCGCCAGTGCCCGATCCCAGGGCCAGCGGCAGCCCGCCCAGCAATGCTGCCATGGTCGTCATCATGATGGGGCGAAAACGCAGCAGGCAGGCCTGATAAATCGCTTCTTCGGGAGGCTTGTGCTCCTCGCGCTCCGCTTCCAGGGCAAAGTCGATCATCATGATGGCGTTCTTCTTCACAATGCCGATCAGCAGAATGATGCCGATCAGCGCGACCACCGTCAGATCATTCCCCGTCAACATCAGCGCCAGAATCGCGCCCACGCCGGCTGATGGCAAGGTGGAAAGGATTGTCACCGGGTGAATGTAGCTTTCATACAAAACACCGAGCACGATGTAGACGGTGATCACCGCGGCCAAGATCAGGTAAGGCTCCGACGACAATGAGTTCTGAAACGCCGCGGCTGTTCCCTGAAAGGACGCGTGGATGCTGGCTGGTAATTGGATATCTTTCTCGGCTTGCTGAATCTGCTTGGTCGCGTCTCCCAGCGAAGCTCCGGGCGCAAGGTTGAACGATAACGTCACCACGGGAAACTGCCCCTGATGATTGACCGAGAGAGATGCGCTGCCCGATGCCATGTGCGTGAACGTCGAGATGGGAACCGGCGCGCCGCTTGTCGTCACCGCCGCGCCGTTTGCCGTGGGCGCTCCCGTATTGGGCGTGACCGTGCTGGGCCGGATATAGATGTCCCTCAGGTCGGTGGGCGTCTGCGCGAAGCTGGGGAGAACTTCGAGGATGACGTGATACTGATTCAACTGGGTAAAGATGGTCGAGACCTGCCGCTGCCCGAAGGCATCGTAGAGCGTGTTGTCGATCGCCTGCGGAAAAATTCCCAGACGCGAAGCCGTGTCACGGTCGATGGTCACGCTGGTCTGGAGTCCATTGTCGAGCTGGTCCGTGGCTACATCGGTCAGCGCGGGCAGAGTTTTCAGCTTGGTCACGAGCTTCGGAGTCCACACGGCGAGTTCCTGCGCGTCGGCGTCTTCGATCGAGTATTGAAATTCGGTCCGGCTTACACGGTCTTCCACCGTGAGGTCCTGCACCGGCTGCATGTAGAGAGTAATGCCGTCTACCTTGGCCAGTTGTGGTTGCAGGCGGCGGATGATCGCGGAAGCGTTTTCGGTACGCTCGTCGCGCGGCTTCAGATTAATCTGGATGCGTCCTTCGTTGGGCGTGGTGTTCGTGCCGTCCACCCCGATAAACGAAGACAGGCTCTCCACCGCCTTGTCCTGCAGAATAATTTTCGCCAACTCCTGCTGCCGCTTCTGCATGGCATCAAAGGAAACGAAATCGGGAGCTTCCGAAATACCGAGGATCACTCCGGTATCCTGCACCGGGAAAAATCCCTTGGGCACGACCACATATAAAAAGAGTGTGAGAACCAGAGTGGCGAAGGTTACGGCCAGCGTTGCGGGCTGGTGTTTCAGCACCCACTTCACCGTGCGTCCGTAAAACGCGATGATGCGGTTGTAGTAGTCCTCGGTGACTTCGTAGAAGCGGCCCTTCTCACCCTCCTTGCGATGTTTGAGCAGCTTGGCGCACATCATGGGCGTAAGGGTGAGTGACACTCCCGCGGAAACCAGAATGGTCACCGCGAGCGTCACGGCAAACTCGCGGAACAGGCGACCGACGATGTCGCCCATGAAGAGCAGCGGGATCAGCACCGCGATCAGCGAAACCGTCAGAGAAACAATCGTGAATCCGATCTGCCCCGCGCCTTTCAGCGCAGCGTCGATGGGGGAGTCTCCTGCCTCCAGGAAGCGGTCGATGTTTTCGATCATGACGATGGCATCGTCGACCACGAAACCGGTGGAAATGGTCAGCGCCATCAGCGTCAGATTGTTGAGGCTGTAGCCCAGCAGATACATCACGCCGAAAGTTCCGATGATCGAGAGCGGTACAGCCACGCTCGGAATGACTGTTGCCGCCAGGTTCCGCAGGAACAGGAAGACCACCAAAATGACCAGCGCGATCGACAACATCAATTCAAAATACACGTCTTTGACCGAGGCGCGGATGGTCGTCGTCCGGTCGGTGAGAATCTGCACTTTCACCGCGGTGGGCAGTGACGCCTGTAACTGAGGCAGCAGTTTCTTAATGCGGTCCACAACGCTGATGATGTTGGCGCCGGGCTGGCGCTGAATGTTGACGATCACGGCTGGCGTCAGGTTCATCCAGGCGGCGAGTTGATTATTTTCGGTGCCGTCGATGACATTGGCCACATCGCTCACCCGCACCGGCGCGCCGTTGTGATAGGCGATGACGATGGGTTTGTACTGATCGCTGGAAAACAGCTGATCGTTGTCGCCGATGGTGTAGGACTGCCGCGCGCCATCGATCACACCCTTGGCTTGATCCACATTCGCCTGCCCCAGCGCTGCGCGCAGATCTTCGAGACTCAGCCCGTAGGAAGCCAGCGCGGTCGGATTGGCCTGAATGCGCACTGCCGGCTTCTGTCCGCCGCTGATCGAAACCAGGCCCACGCCGGGCAGTTGCGAGATTTTCTGTGCCAGCGAAGTATCGGCAAGATCTTCCACTTTCGATAGCGGCAGGGAATCCGAACTCAGAGACAGGGTGAGAATCGGCGCATCGGCCGGATTGACCTTGTTGTATATCGGGGGGTTGGGCAGGTCGGAGGGCAAATAGGTCGACGACGAATTAATCGCGGCCTGCACCTGTTGCTCTTCGACGTCGATGTTCTGATCGAGACCGAACTGCAACGTGATTACAGAACTGCCAAACGAACTCGTGGAAGTCATCTGGCTCAGGCCGGGGACCTGGCCGAACTGCCGTTCCAGCGGAGACGTGACCGACGAGGCCATCACATCGGGATCGGCCCCTGGATAAAACGTCTCTACTTGAATCGTTGGATAATCAACTTCGGGCAGCGCCGAGACCGGCAACTGCATGAACGCCACCGCGCCTACAAGCAGCACACCCACCATGAGCAGCGTGGTCGCAACCGGTCGGAGAATGAATAAACGTGAAGGACTCATGAGCCCAACTTGAACCCAACCTCTGTGAATCTGATCACGGCACCTGTTTCCTCGAAGCTCTATTTCCTACGAAGCTGGCGTAGACGAATTAGGCTGCCCCGCGCCCGGTCCGGCGCTCGGACTGGTGGCGCGCGGCTCGATCCGGCTGCCGCGCTGCAGTTTGTCCTGGCCGTCGGTTACGACCACATCGCCGGGATTGAGTCCCGCCGTAATCACCGTCGTATCGCCCTGCGTGATCGACACAGTAACTGCGCGGTCCTGCACCGTCTTATCAGGATTCACCTGGTACACGAAGGTGCCCTGCGGGCCGCGCAAAATTGCCGCTGTTGGCACGACCGTGCTGTTTTTCCGTGTCTCGAGCAGCAGCTTCGCGTTCACGAACTGGTTCGGCCAAAGCTGGTTGTCTTTGTTGTCGAAGACCGCCTTCAGCTTGGCGGTGCCTGTAGTCGGATCGATCTCGTTATCAATGGTCAGCAACTTGCCGGTCGCAAGCTTGGTTTCATCATCTCGGTTGAATGCGTCTACTTCGAGCGTTCCCTGTTTCATGTGCTGCGCCACGGTTTGCAGCACGTCCTCCGGCAGTATGAAGATCACCGCAATCGGCTGCAGCTGCGTGAGAATCAGCATGGGATTCGTGTCCGTGGCGTGAATGATGTTGCCAGGGTCGACCTGCCGCAGCCCGACACGCCCATTAAACGGCGCCGTAATGTGACAGTAAACAATCTGCAGCTTCGCATTGTCGATCTGCGCCTGATCGGTGCGGACCGTTCCGTCGAGCTGGTCGACCAGAGCCTTCTGCGTGTCGACCTGTTGCTGCGCAATGCTGCCGGAGGGAATCAGCGCCGTATAACGCTCCAGATTCAGTCTGGCGTCACGCAGTTGCGCCTGGTCGCGAAACAATTGTGCCTGCATCTGCTCGAGCTGCACTTCATAGGGTCGGGGGTCGATCACAATGAGCAGCTCGCCCTCTTTTACGTTCTGGCCTTCGCGGAAGTTGACCTCGGTGATCTGTCCATCCACGCGGCTCTTGATGTTGGCCGTGTTGAAAGCAGTGACGGAGCCCAGGCCAGTGAGGTACACCGGCACATCCTGGCGCTGAACGGTTGCGATCGAGACCGACACTGCGTGCGGTTCGGCGGCTTGCGCCTTCGGTTTAGAATCGGCCGCGCTGCAGCCGAACTGAATCGCGCACAAGGCGCCAACCACAAGAAGAACGACTCCGCGGGTAGCGGGTCCGCGTCGCGTCGGGGTTTCAGTCATAGAAGCTCGTTTTATAGAACTCGGTCGTATAAGAAATCGTTCGATCATAGTCAGAGGGTTCGTCGCGCCGCGTAAGACTCAAGACCGACTCCTCGCGCGACGGACAGTCTCCGGTGGTTCGAGTATTAGACGTAGCGTCTTAGGCTCGGTCACGGCAACTCGACCCGGGAGGCAGGAATTTTTTCCATGCCGAAGATGGCTTCCCGTGAGAGTGGCTCAGGTAGGAACCAGAACGCAGTTGCTATGGTAGAACCGTGCACTACCAGCATCAACTGCCCCGCGCGGCAGGTCAAGACCGGGGCGAAGGTTTTACAAATCTTTACTCCTGTTGACCTTCTGTTACTGGCGGAGACTCAGCGCGGCCGGCGCGGGATGCCGCGCCTCATACTCAGCGATCTCTGCTTCATGTTGCAGAGTGAGGCCAATATCATCCAAGCCGTTCAGCAGGCAGTGCCGGACGAAATCATCGATGGAAAACTTTGCGCGGAAGCCGCGGTCATCCCCCACCTCGCATTTCTCCAGATCAACCGTGACTTCATAGTCGCCGATCTCCTGCGCCCGCTGCATCAGCTGCGCGACCTCGTCTTCGCTGAGCCGCACGGCAAGGAAACCGTTCTTGGTGCTGTTATTAGCGAAAATGTCGGCAAACGAGGAAGAGATCACGGCGCGGAAACCGAAATCCGCCAGCGCCCACACCGCGTGTTCGCGCGACGACCCGCAGCCGAAGTTCTTGCCCGCGACCAAGATGCTCGCACCCGCGTAGCGCGGTTCGTCGAGCACGAAGCCGTCATTCTTTTTTCCATCCGCGCCAAACCGCCAGTCGTAGAAGAGAAACTGCCCGAAGCCTGTCTTCTCGATTCGCTTCAAAAACTGTTTGGGAATGATCTGGTCCGTATCAACGTTGACTCGGTCCAGCGGCGCCACCCTTCCGCGATGCACTGTGAATGGTTTCATAGCTTTTTGCCCCTGAAACATCGCTTGTGTTTTAGGCCGGTCGCCCCGCTCAGCCCAGACCATTACTGAAATTTCCAGTCCCGGATGTCGGTAAAGTGTCCTGCAATTGCCGCCGCCGCGGCCATCATCGGACTCACGAGGTGAGTGCGGCCGCCGCGCCCTTGCCGTCCTTCAAAATTGCGGTTGCTGGTGGAAGCGCAGCGCTCGCCCGGCTGCAAAATGTCGGGATTCATTCCCAGGCACATGGAGCATCCTGACTCGCGCCACTCGAAGCCCGCGTCCTGAAAAATCCGGTGCAAGCCTTCGCGCTCGGCCACACCCTTCACGGCCTGCGACCCTGGAACAACCATCGCCCGAACGTTCGGGCTGACGTGATGCCCCTTGGCTACGCGCGCCGCCGCTCTCAGGTCTTCAATCCGCGAGTTCGTGCACGAGCCGATGAACACGCGGTCGATGCCAATCTCCTGAATCCGCCGGCCCGGCTCCAGCCCCATGTAGCGCAATGCCAGTTCGACGGCGCGCCGGTCCTGCTCCTGCATTCCGTTGATCTCAGGCACGCGCCCCGTCACCGGAGCCACCATCCCCGGATTCGTGCCCCAGGTTACGAATGGAGAAAGTTGCGCCGCGTCGATCTCTACCACTCTGTCGAAAACCGCGCCGTCATCGCTCGGCAGCGTGCGCCAGTAGGCGACAGTCTTCTCCCACTCCGCTCCTTGCGGGGCGAACCTCTTTCCCTTCACGTATGCGATGGTGGTTTCATCTGGAGCCACCATGCCTGCACGCGCTCCGGCCTCAATGCTCATGTTGCACAGCGTCATGCGCCCTTCCATGGAGAGCGCGCGCCCCGCCGGTCCGGCATATTCGATCACATGTCCGGTCGCGCCGTCGGTGCCGATCTGTCCGATGATGCCGAGAGCAAGATCTTTTGCAGTTACGCCCTCGGGGAGTTGTCCGCGGACATCGATCTTCATCGTCTTCGGCTTTTGCTGCGCCAGGCACTGCGTGGCGAGCACATGCTCGACCTCCGAGGTGCCAATACCAAACGCCAGCGCGCCGAAGGCACCATGCGTGCTGGTGTGACTGTCGCCGCACACAATCGTCATGCCCGGCTGCGTCAGGCCGAGTTCAGGGCCGATCACGTGCACAATGCCCTGTTCCGGCGAGTCCATGTCGAACAGGCGCACGCCGAAGTCTTTGCAATTTTTCTGCAACGCAGCGATCTGCGCGGCCGCGATCAAATCCGTGATCGGAGTTCCGCGGGGCTCGGTAGGAATATTGTGATCAACGGTCGCTACCGTGCGCGCCGGCTGGCGAACGCGCCGCCCCGCAGCGCGCAGCCCGTCGAACGCCTGCGGCGAAGTCACTTCATGCACCAGGTGCAGATCAATATAAAGAATGGACGACCGCCCTGCAGGCTGCGCCACCAGATGCGCGTCCCAGATTTTTTCGAATAATGTTTTCTTCTGCGCCATTGCCTCTTGCCCACTTCCGCCCCCCACGATCAGGGGTGCCCCATAGCCTGCCCTGAGCTCGTCGAAGGGTCTCGCCGATTTTGCGAGACGTGGGAATTTTGACTTCCCTGCGATCTCGACTTCGCCATTACCGTGGCCTCGTCACCGCTCCCTGCGACGCCGAGGCCACCAGCGCTCCATACTTCGCAAAGACGCCGGTTGCATATCGCGGCTTCGCCGGCTTCCACTTCGCCAGGCGCGCCTTCAACTCCTTCTGGCTGATCTCAACCATCAGCACGCGATTCCGGGCGTCAAAGTGAATTGTGTCACCATTTCGAACTGCGGCAATCGGCCCGCCCAGCGCGGCTTCCGGAGAAACGTGTCCCGCCATCAAACCCCGCGTCGCCCCGCTGAAGCGGCCATCGGTGAGCAGGGCCACCGATTCGCCCAGTCCTTCGCCGACAATCGCGGCCGTCACGCCCAGCATCTCGCGCATTCCCGGTCCGCCCTTCGGGCCCTCGTTGCGAATCACGATGACATCTCCGGCCTTGATCTTTTTCCCTGTGACCGCGGCCATTGCTGCTTCTTCCGAGTCGAACACCCGCGCCGGGCCGCGCTGCTCCAGTCGCTCATGCCCGCTGAGCTTGGCCACGCAACCCTCGGGAGCGAGATTCCCCTTCAGAATCACCAGCCCTCCGGTCGCTTTTAGAGGCTTGTCGAGCGGCGCGATCACTTCTTGGCCCGGGGTTTCCGTTGCGCGCTCCGCCTCGGCGCCAATGGTCAGGCCGGAAACTGTCTTGGCCGAGGAATGCAGGTATTTCCCCTTCAGCAACCGTTTCGCCAGCAACCCGATCCCTCCCGCCCGATGCATATCGGCCGCTACAAATCGGCCTGAGGGTTTTAGATCGCAAAGCACCGGGGTGCGCTCGCTGACTTTCTGAAAGTCATCGATTTCGAGTTTGACGCCCGCCTCACGCGCAATCGCCAGCAGGTGCAGTACCGCGTTGGTCGAGCCACCGGTCGCGGCCACCGATGCGATCGCATTTTCAAACGCCGACCGCGTGAGAATGTCGCGTGGCTTGATTTTTTTCTGCAGCACCTTCATCACGACCTGCCCGCAGTCGAAGGCGATCTGATCCTTCTGCGCGTCCATGGCAGGAACGCTGTTGAAGCCCATCGGAGAAAGCCCGATGATCTCCATCACGGTCGACATGGTGTTCGCCGTGTACTGGCCGCCGCATGCGCCCGCGCCCGGACACGCCACATTTTCCAGTTCGCGGAGCTCGGTATCGCTTATTTTGCCTGCAACGTTCGCGCCGATGGCTTCATATACGTCCTGAATAGTGACGTCCTTGCCGCGATAGCTGCCCGGGGCAATGGTGCCGCCATAAAGCACTATGCCCGGCAGGTTCATGCGCGCCAGCGCCATTGCCGCCGCCGGTATCGTCTTATCACACCCCACCACGCAGACAACCGCATCGAACATCTGGCCGCGGCAGACCAGTTCAATCGAGTCGGCGATCACTTCGCG
This sequence comes from uncultured Acidobacteriaceae bacterium, assembly GCA_963739125.1. GTDB lineage: Bacteria > Acidobacteriota > Terriglobia > Terriglobales > Acidobacteriaceae > Sulfotelmatobacter. Next base: position 2,326,594 of record CAVTZD010000001.1, read on the forward strand.
GCTTACGAGCGAGGCGCGCATGCCTTCAGTGCCCATGGTCTCTCCGTCCGAAATGGCGATGGTGTTGAATTCCATTGGCGTGCCGCCGGCCGCGCGAATTCCTTCCTTCACCTTCGCCGACAGGCGGCGCAGGTGAAAGTTGCACGGCATCGTCTCGATCCACGTGTTGGCGACGCCGATCAGCGGCTTGCTGAGATCAGCATCGGTGAATCCAACGGCCTTGAACATGGAGCGCGCGCCAGCTCGGTCGCGCCCCTCGGTGATTCCACGGCTGATGTGTTTGAGATCGTTCTTGGAGTCCATGATGTAAAGACTACCTCACGCGCCCGCGTCCGCGGATCGCCGCTTCAGAAAAAAGGGGAGCCTGCGCCGCAGGTTCCCCAAAATGCATGACGTTGCCCAGGTACCGTCATACGCACCCAGCTGAATCAAGTTTGAACTATGCCCGCGCCGCGCGCCCTTCCTGCAATGGCACCCTCGCCGGAGGATGCACTCCGTTCCACTCCTGTGCCTGCGCCGGAGCCGCACCCGAACCCACATGAATCACATCCGCAATGGCATACCATTCGCGATAGAGCTGGCCAACCTGTTTGGAATTGACATCCAGTTCGAGTGTGACCTGGTGATCGCGCTCTACCGGTCCGGCGTGCACCCAGGGCAGATCAAGCCCGCGGCGTGAAGCCGCGTTCAGGATGCGCATCAACGTCCCTTGCGTATTGCGGTATCGAATCTGAAAAACCTGCATGCATCTCCCCCGTAACGTCGTTGCTGAACTCTCTATTGCTCCGCTGGTTCTTCTTCCAGCAACATCTCCGAAAGCGCCGCTCCAGCCGGGACCATCGGAAAGACATTGGCCTCGGGCGCGCAATCGAACACCAGCAACTCCGGCTCCGGCGAATTGAGGAAGCGGTCAATCGCGTCGCCGGTTTCGGTTGAAACCGGGAACTCGCGCATGGCGTCTTCCTTCAGCCGGAAGCTGTCAATCTTGTAGGCCTTCGCGATCTCCACGAAATCCGGGTTGTCGCTCAGGTCGGTCTCGGCATAGTTGCGCTCATAAAACAACTGCTGCCACTGCCGCACCATGCCCAGATACTTGTTGTCGACGATGACCATTTTGATGGGCAGGCTCAGCCTGTGCACCGTGGCCAGTTCCTGGATGTTCATCTGAAATCCGCCGTCGCCGGAGACGCAGAGAACGCACGTGTCAGGCTTCGCCAACTGCACACCGACCGCTGCGGGAAGAGCGAAGCCCATCGCGCCCAGGCCGCCTGAAGTAATGAACCCACGCGGCGACGAAGATCGGTAACGTTGTGCCGCCCACATCTGGTGCTGGCCCACGTCGGCGATGACCACGCTGTCTTCGGGAAGCCGGCTGAAGAGTTCGTCGAGAAAACGAATCGTCGGCTGCGCCAGGCCGCGCGGATCAAGCTCGGCGCGATCCGGTCCGCACGCGACGCTGCGCCACTCACGGAAATCAGGCAGAGATGAAGCATGCCCCCGCAACTCGGCGTGAAATGCCGGAATCGTGTCCGCAAGGTTGCCGATCACCGGCAGGTCGCAGGGCCGCACGCGGTCAAGCTGCGCGGGGTCGATTTCAAAGTGCACGATCTTCGCGTACGGAGCAAACCGCGTGGGTTCGCCAGTCACGCGATCATCGAGACGCGCGCCGAACACCAGCAGCAGATCGGTTTCATGCAGCGCCGTGTTGGCCGCGCGCGTGCCGTGCATGCCGACCATCCCCAGGTAATACGGCGCTTCCGGAGGAACCGCACCCAGCCCGTGCACAGTCGCGAAAGCCGGAATGTTCAGGTCATCTAGCAGCCGTCGCAATTCCGGAATCGCTCCCGAAAGTTTCGCGCCTGCGCCTATAAGGGCGACAGGTTTCTTCGCCCGCTGCAGCATGGCGACGATCGTGTCGGTGAACGCACCGTCGGCTTTTGCATCGGCGGGGCGTGCGTGCGGCGTGAACTTCACTGGCCCGGAGAACTCTTTTTTCGCTTTGAGCAAGTCGGTCGGAATATCGATCACCACCGGTCCCGGACGCCCGCTGCGTGCCCAGTGAAATCCTTCGGCAATCACTTCCGGTATTTCGTCGAGCGTGCGAACCAGCCGGCTCCATTTCGTCAGCGATAGTGTGACGCCGAAAACGTCGGTCTCCTGGAATGCGTCGGTTCCGATCAGCGGGCTGCGCACCTGTCCCGTGATGCAGACGAGAGGGACAGAATCCATCTTGGCGTCGGCAATGCCGGTGATCAGATTCGTCGCGCCGGGACCGCTGGTCGCAATCGCAACGCCAACTTCGCCCGTAACGCGTGCATAGCCCTCGGCTGCAAACACCGCGCCTTGCTCGTGCCGCGTAAGCACGTGCCGGATTCCACTGCCGTCGAGCGCGTCATACAGTGGCATGATCGCGCCGCCCGGGTAGCCGAACACCAGTTCGACCCCTTCGGCGCGCAGACACGCCAGCGTGATTTCCGCCCCTCTAAGCATTCACCACCTGTTTCGGCGCCGCCGCAGGAGCTTCCGCCGGCTTCTTGCCCTCTTTCGGCAGCCAGCTCATCATGCCGCGCAACTGCGCGCCCACGATCTCGATCGGATGTTGTTTTTCTTTCGCGCGCAGGGCGTTGAAGTTGGGGCAGCCGGCTTTGTTCTCGGCAATCCACTCCCGTGCGAATTCTCCGCTCTGAATGTCGGCCAGGGTTTTCTTCATCGCGGCCCGGGTAGCATCGCCGACGACTCTCTCGCCGCGCGTCAGGTCGCCATATTCAGCCGTGTTCGAGATGGAGTAGCGCATGCGATCCAGGCCACCCTCGTAGATCAGGTCGACGATGAGCTTCACTTCGTGCAGACATTCGAAGTAGGCAATCTCCGGTGCATAGCCGGCCTCGACCAGCGTCTCGAATCCTTTCTTGATGAGCGAGGTCAGGCCGCCGCAAAGCACCGACTGCTCCCCGAACAGATCACTCTCAGTTTCTTCTTTGAACGTGGTCTGCAAAACGCCCGCGCGGGTTGCGCCGATGCCATAGGCATAGGCCAGCGCGTATTCATGCGCGCGCTTGCTCGAATCCTGCTGGATGGCGATCAGCGCCGGCACTCCGCGCCCTTCGCTGTAGACGCGCCGCACCAGATGGCCTGGCCCTTTGGGCGCGATCATTAAGACGTCGACGTCGTCGGGCGGAACGATGGTTTTGAAATGAATGCTGAAGCCGTGGGAAAAGCCGAGAATCTTTCCCGGATGCAGATAGGGCTTGATGAACTGCTCGTAGACGGCGGCCTGGGTCTCGTCTGGCGTGAGCACGTGAATCCAGTCGGCGCGTTTGGCGGCCTCGTCCGGAGCAACCACGACCATGCCGTCGGCCCGCGCTTGCTGTGCGCTCTGCCGGTTGGGGTCGAGCCCAACGATAACTTTGAAACCGCTGTCGCGCAGGTTCTGAGCCTGCGCATGTCCCTGGCTGCCATAGCCCAGGATGGCGATGGTTTTGCCCTTCAGCGCCTCGGGGTTGGCATCGCGTTCATAGAAAATCGTAGCCACCAGTGTTCCTCCCCATACCAAGAGTGCAGATCGGAGATGCTCAGTATGAACAACCGACCGGTCGGTCGGTATAAAGATGCTACCCGTCCTGCGGGGTGAGTGTCAAGAGCGAACTCCAGGTTCGAAACCGGCCCATTATCGTAACAAAATCATGGAGGGGCGGACGCATTCGTCCGCCCAGCCGCAGAGATGAACCAAGCCTGGACGCGCCAAGGCAACAACCTGAGGTTGTACCCGGATAGCGGCGTCTGGCGCTCCGAGCCTGAAGTCCCGCATTGGCATTCCCCCGCGCAACTGTTTACCATGGCACGCGATGGTTCGCGAAGCTCTCGTCGATTCCCGGCAAGAAATCCTGCGCACGGCAGCGCGGCTGTTTCAGCAGCGCGGCTACGACGCGACTTCCATGAACGATGTGGCGGCCGCGCTCAAGCTCAGCAAAGGAGGTCTCTACCACCACTTTCAGAGTAAAGACGAAATCCTGTTCGAGATCATGAACCATGCCATGGAGATCACCGAGGAGCGCGTGCTTGCCCCGGTGCGCGCCATCGCTGATCCTGAAGAGCGCCTGCGCGCCCTGATCCGCCTGCATATGGAAGTCGTCCTCAGCCCGCGCGACCGCGAGATCACGGTGATGCTGCATGAGAACCATCCCTTGCCGCCGGCGCTGCGCAAGCGCATCAATACGCTCAAGAAACAATACGTCCATTTTGTCGAGGGCTTGATTACGGAAGTGCAGAAAGAGGCGCAAAAAAACACCTCGGGCCGAGAAGCCCGAGCGCACCCTGGCGGTTCGGTCAGCCCGAAAGCCGCGGCCTTCGCCCTGCTTGGCATGATCAACTGGATCTACCAGTGGTATAAGCCCGAAGGCGATTTGCAGGCCCACAACCTGATCCCGCAGTTCACCGAACTCGTTTTCGAAGGAATTCTTGCGTGAAAGCGGTTTCTATCTCTGTTCCCGAGATCACCCGGCAACGAACCGAAAGCGGCAACTTGTATCAGGAATTCCTGCGCGTACCGAGCATGAGCGCTGGCCTGTATGTGCTGGCCGCCGGAGAAACCGACGCGCAACGTCCGCATCACGAAGACGAAGTGTATTACGTTGTCCGCGGCCGAGCCCGTCTTCGGGCTGGCGACGAAGACTGGGAAATTTCCGCTGGGAGCGTGCTGTTTGTACCCGCCGAAGTCGAGCATCGCTTTCACGATATTGCCGAAGAACTCGCCCTGCTGGTCTTCTTCGCCCCGGCGGAAACTGAAACGTAGATACGCGAAGCGTGAAAGGCTGCGCTCCGCGCGTCGGTTGTGTCCGCCCATCACTTATATCCACCCGTCCCTTATAATCAAAAGACTGTTTATGTCTGCCTTTCTTGACCAGATCGTGGTAGCAACGCGGGCGCGGGTGGCCGAAGCCCAGCGCAGCACGGACTTGCGCGAACTGGAGCGCCGGGCGGAACAGCACACTCCGCGCGGGTTTCGGCGAGCGCTGCAGTTGAAGAGCGCCGACGGCGTCGCGGTGATTGCGGAATTAAAGAAGGCATCGCCGTCGAAGGGATTGATCAGGGCAGACTTCCATCCGGCCGAGCTGGCGCAGGAACTCGAAGCTGCGGGCGCGGCGGCGTTGTCAGTGCTGACCGACGAAGAATTCTTTCAGGGATCGCTGGCGAATTTGCGGCAGGCTTCGCGGGCCGTGAGGATTCCGTGCCTGCGCAAAGACTTTATCGTGGATGAGTTTCAAGTGCTGGAGGCACGGGCGAATTCTGCCGACGCGGTGTTGCTGATTGTGGCCGCGCTGCCTCCTGCAGAGTTGGTTCGGCTGGCGTTGGCGGCGCGCGAGCGGGGCCTCGATGTTCTATGTGAAATACACGACGGCGATGAGTTGCAGCGGGCGCTGGATGCGGGCTGCGACTTGATCGGCGTCAATACGCGCGATCTGCGCACGTTTAAGGTGGACCTGGAAACCGCGTCCCTCTTGGCGGGAAGATTTCCGTCGAATGTCGTGCGCGTGGCGGAAAGCGGGATTCATTCCGCGGACGATGTGACGCGGTTGCGGGCCGCTGGGTATGACGCGTTTCTGGTGGGTGAGTCGCTGATGCGGGCGGAACGGCCGGGAGAGGCGCTGCTGAAGTTGATGCGAGCGTCCAGCCGTGAATATCGAGTTGCGAGTGAGCCTTGAGAAATCCCATGTCTCGCAAAACCTGCGAGACATGGGGCACCCTGTGTTTTGCTCGTGCATACAACAGAAGATTCCGGGCTGAAGCTGGTTCGGGACAGCATAAGGGTGAGAGCGGGGATACCGAATCCGCCCTGATTTCATGACTTGGGTAAAGATTTGCGGAATCACGAATCTGGAAGACGCGCTCGTCGCAGTCGAGGCGGGCGCGGACGCGGTGGGATTCGTGTTTCATGAGAAGAGTCCGCGATGCATCCGTATCGACGCCGCGCGGGCGATTGTTGAAAAGTTACCCGGCGGCGTAGAAAAGGTTGGAGTGTTCGTGAACGAAGTCGAAACTACACTTTGCGATCTGGCGGAGCGCACAGGCCTGACGGCGATTCAGATGCACGGCGATTGCGAGGATCCGCATGTCGCAGACCTGGTAGTGGCTAGACGGCCCGGATTGAAGATTCTGGCCGCCGTCTCGATGTCGCGGGAAAATCCTGATGGCTGGGCGATGATGTGGCATCCAGACGTTGTTCATGCCTTCCTTCTCGATTCGGCAGATTCGTCGAAACTTGGGGGGACTGGTAAAGCTTTCAACTGGAGTTCGGCTGAGCCGACGTTGGGGAGGATCAAGAAACTGGGAAGAGTGGTTGCAGCCGGCGGCCTGACGCCCGGGAACGTAACCGAAGCAATAGGCATTCTTCACCCCTGGGGAGTGGATGTGGCTTCGGGAGTCGAGGCGCGGCCGGGGAAAAAGGATCCGGAAAAAGTGCGGGCGTTTGTGCGGGCGGTGCGGGAAATCGACCGGAAGGCGGGTTAGCGATGGCTTCGGTTCCGAGAGTTTCGAAAGTCGTCGCTTCCACGTCTCGCAAAACCAGCGAGACGCGGGGCACCCCGCGCGCTATTCCGGAGAGCCCCGCGATCGAGCCCGGCAGGTTTGGTGTTTATGGCGGGCGGTATGTACCGGAAACGTTGATGGCGGCGCTCGAGGAACTCGAGCGCGAGTATGTGAAGGCCAAGCGCAACAAAAAGTTTCAGGCGCGCCTGAGCGACTTACTCCACACTTTTGCGGGGCGCCCGACACCGCTGTTCTTTGCGCGGCGACTGACGGAAAAACTCGGCGGGGCGAAGATTTACCTGAAGCGCGAAGACCTGCTGCACACCGGCGCGCACAAGATCAACAACTGCCTGGGGCAGGGACTGTTGGTCGAGCGCATGGGCAAGCACCGCGTCATCGCCGAGACCGGCGCGGGGCAGCACGGCGTGGCGACGGCAACCGTATGTGCGCTACTCGGGTTTGAATGCGTCGTCTATATGGGAACCGAAGACATGCGTCGGCAGGAATTGAATGTCTTTCGCATGCGGTTGCTCGGTGCCGAAGTGCGCGGCGTGTCATCAGGATCTCGCACTCTAAAAGATGCAATCAACGAGGCCATGCGCGACTGGGTCACGAATGTGCGGACCACCCATTACCTGCTGGGCAGCGTGCTGGGAGCGCATCCGTATCCGACGATGGTGCGTGATTTCCATCGTGTGATCGGGCACGAGGCGCGCGCGCAGATTCTGAAGGCCGAGGGCAAGCTGCCAACTGCGATCATCGCATGCGTGGGCGGCGGATCAAATTCGATTGGCATCTTCTACGATTTTCTCCACGACAAAAAAGTCAGGTTGGTTGGTGTTGAGGCGGGAGGGCGTGGCGAGGCGCTGGGCGAACACGCGGCCCGTTTTCGCGGAGGATCTCCGGGCGTGTTGCAGGGTACATATTCATACGTGCTGCAGGATACGGGCGGTCAGATCGCGCTGACGCATTCGATTTCCGCGGGGCTCGACTATCCGTCGATTGGACCGGAGCACGCGGCGTTGCGCGATTCGGGCAGGGCGGAGTATGTTTCGGCGTCCGATGCCGAGGCGCTGGAAGCCACGACTTTGCTGGCGCGCACAGAAGGAATTATTCCCGCGCTGGAGTCGGCACACGCGGTCGCAGAAGTGCTGAAGCGGGCGCCGAAAATGAAAAAATCGGACTTGGTCATCGTGAATATTTCCGGGCGCGGCGACAAAGATGTCGGAATTTTGCGCGAGAATCTGAAGCTCGATTGAATTATTGAGGTGCGTCTCTAAACTACTGAGTTCGCGCAATCTGGACTCGACGGCCTAACGAATCAATGGCTCAATGATTCTATGAATTAATTTCATGCCTCTCGCTTTTTACAAGAAGCCCGCGCTGGTGGCCTACGTGACTTGTGGCGACCCCGACCTCGCGACGACGCGGGAGATCGTGTTGGCTGCGATTGAGGCCGGCGCAGACGTCATTGAATTAGGCGTTCCGTTCAGCGATCCTGTGGCGGATGGTCCGGTGATTCAGCGGGCCAGCGAGCGAGCGCTCAAGGGCGGGACTTCGCTGGCTCAGGTGCTCACGCTGGCGGCGGAAGTACGAGACCATGCGCAGTCGACCGGACTGATCGTATTTTCGTATCTGAATCCGATTCTGCGAATGGGCATTGGGAAATTCTGCAAAGTAGCGCGCGCCGCCGGTGTGGACGGAGCGCTGGTGACGGACTTGCCGGTGGAAGAAGCCGGCGAATATGTGCACGCGATGCGGCAGCACGATCTGGCGCCGGTATTTCTGGCGGCGCCGACCAGTCCCGATGAGCGTTTGCAGCGGATTGCCGGCGCGTCTCAAGGGTTCGTCTATGCAGTGTCGCGAACCGGCGTCACGGGAGCGCGGCAGAAGCTCGCGGACGATGCTCGGAAACTGGTGCGGCGATTGCGCCGCGTGACCAAGTTGCCCATCGCCCTGGGATTTGGGATTGCGAATGCGGAACAGTTCGCAGAAGTCGGAGAGTTCGCCGACGCGGTGGTCGTTGGCAGTGCAATCGTGGAGACGATCGAGAAGAATCGGGGACGCGAAGCCGCGGCGGTGGGGGAGTTTGTGAGAAAGCTGTTAGCCTTGAGCGATCAGCCGATTACCATGGCGCGATAGCGAATTCACGCTTATCGCGCTCAGGTGTGCCAGAAGATATTCCTTCAGGTTTGTCATTCAGGTTCTTCATGGACATTGCGGATTGGCGGAAGAAAATCGATGATCTCGACCGCAGGCTCGTGGAACTGCTGAGCGAGCGAGCGCGTGCCGCAGTTGAAATTGGTCGCTTGAAAAGAAATACAAATCTGCCGGTGTATGAGCCCGACCGCGAGCGGTTGGTCTTTGCGAATGTGCAGCAAGCGAATCCGGGTCCGCTGCCGGGACGGGATTTGGTGCGGATTTACGAACGCATCATAGACGTGATGCGGAATATTCAGAAGGAAGAAATCGTGCCGTCGGCGGATCCCGCGAAAGCGGAGACTGAGTTGGATTCGGAAGTCAATGATTGAGCGAGACGAGTTTTGTGCAGGTGGCGGGGAACAGCAGATTCCTCGCTTTGCTCGGAATGACAACCCTAAAAGGTGAATGAGCTTCAGCTAGAAGCTGAAAGCTAGAAGCTGGAACCTGAGAGATCCCTATGATTGTTGCGATGCAGGAAGGTGCGGATGAGGCGCTGATTCAGCAGGTGATCGAACACCTGGTGAGGATGGGGTTCGAAGTGCACCGCTCGACAGGGGCGCGGATGACCGTGCTGGGCGCGGTTGGGTCCGGAATTGATTTCGATATTCGTAACCTTGAGTTGTTGCCCGGCGTGCAGGAAGTCCACCGCATCAGTTCTCCCTACAAGCTGGCGGGACGGAGCTTTCGGCCAGAGGGAACGATCGTGCAGCTCGCCAAGGGAATTGGCGTGGGCGGAAACGAAATCGTGGTCATGGCTGGGCCCTGCTCGGTCGAGTCGCGCGAACAGCTCTTCAGCACGGCTGAAGCTGTGGCCAAGGCAGGCGCAAAAGTCTTGCGGGGCGGGGCGTTTAAGCCGAGAAGCTCTCCATATTCCTTTCAAGGACACGGCGAAGACGCGCTGAAACTGCTGCGCGAGGCAGGAGAGAAATTCAACCTGCTTGTGATCAGCGAGGTCATGGAGATCTCGCAGATTCCGCTTCTGCTGCCGTATGTCGACATCCTGCAGGTGGGCGCACGCAACATGCAGAACTTTAACCTGCTGCGCGAACTGGGCAAGGTACGCAAGCCTGTGCTGTTGAAACGCGGCATCGCGGCCACGCTGGAGGAATTGTTACTATCGGCTGAGTACATCATGGCGGGCGGAAATTATGATGTCATTCTATGCGAGCGCGGCATCCGAACGTTTGAGACGTACACGCGCAACACCATGGATATTTCTGCGATCCCCATCATTCACAAGCTTTCGCACCTGCCCATGACGGCCGATCCGTCGCACGGCACGGGCCGGCGCGACAAGGTTGCGCCCATGGCGCGGGCATCGGTGGCAGCGGGGGCCGACGCGCTGCTGATCGAGGTGCACTGCGATCCCGACAAGGCGTGGTCCGATGGCGCGCAGTCGCTGTTCCCCGAACAGTTTGCGAAGCTGATGGACGAGTTGCGCATGATAGCGCCCGCTGTGGGGAGAAAGATCGGGTAAGCCGATTGAGTAATTGAGGAATTTCGTAATTGTGTAATTGGAAACCGCGTCGCGGCGCTTTTCGCTATTACACAATCACCAAATTACGCAATTACTCAATTCCTCAATTCCTTTTATGCCGATCCGGCAAATCACGATCATCGGGACCGGCCTGATCGGCGGGTCGCTGGGCCTCGCGCTTCGAAAGAGGAAATTCGCAGGACGAATCGTCGGCTGCGATCGTGAGGCGACCCTCGAACGCGCGCGTAAACGCGGGGCGATCGACGATGGCTCTGTCGACCCGGGCGACGCCGTGCGCGGAAGCCAGGTTGTGGTGCTGGCGGCTCCGGTGCTCGCGATTCTGGATTTGATCGAGCGCGTAGGGCCGGCGCTTCCGGCGAAGACCTTGCTCACTGACGTGGGCAGCACGAAAGCGGCGGTGGTGGAACGCGCGGCGAAAGTATTCGGTAAGAGCGCGGGCAAGCGATTTCTGGCGGGGCATCCGATGGCGGGAAAGGAATGGAGCGGCGTCGATTATGCCGACGCTGACTTGTTTCACAACGCCGTGTGGTTTCTGACGCCTCTGCCGGGGCAGAATGTGAACGAAGGTTTGTTCGCTGAATACGTGGGATGGATCGATCAGATCGGGGCGCGCATCGCAATGCTGCCGGCGGCGGACCACGACCGTTTCTGCGCCTGGATCAGCCACCTGCCGCAGATGATTTCGACCGCGTTGGCTGCGGCTCTGGTGGAGGAGTTCGGGGACGACGCTCCGCTGCTCGGCGCTGGAGGGCGGGCCCTGCAGGAGATGACGCGCATCGCGGCAAGCCCGTATTCGATGTGGCGGGATATCGCCATCAGCAACAGGAAGAATCTGGAGAATGCGTTGTGGAAGGTGGAGCAGCGCCTGGCGCACATCCGCGAAAACCTGGCGACGCGGCAACTGGCCGAGGAATTCGAACAGGCGCATCAGTTACGGAAGGTTCCCCCGCGCAAGAGATAAGTGAAGCCCCCGCCTTTGCACGAACACGCCTGCCAGTTTGACATGTGATGCTATAATGTATCACATGAAGACCATGAGCGTCCGCGACCTGCGCTATCGTTTCCCTCAGATCGAAGCCGAGTTGCGTGACGGAGAAGCGATTGCCATCACCAAGCGCAAACGCGTGATCGCCCGCCTGGTGCCGGAGCGTTCAGCCCCCACCGAAACTCCCGATTTCGCCGCCCTGCTCAAGAACATCTATGGAAAGAAGAAGATGAAAGTGAGCGGAGCTGAACTGGTAGCCGAGCAGCGGGGCGAACATTGAAGGTTTATGCCGATACGAGCTTCCTGGTTTCGCTCTATTGTCCGGATGTACATTCCGTCCCGGCGGTGCGCGAAGTTCGGCGCTCCGATCCCACGATGGTGCTGACGCCTCTCACGGAACTGGAACTGGCGAACGCTTTGGAGCTGCGAGTATTTCGCAAAGAAGCTTCGTCGGCGCAGATTCGAGCGGCGCGCGCCGAGATGCAAAAACACATTCGAAACGGCTTCTTTTCGATGGTTGCCATGCCGGTCACGGCCTACGAACTCGCGCAGAGGATTGCAGGCAGGCAGACCGCGGCGACAGGCGTCAGAACGCTCGACATCTTGCATGTTGCCAGCGCTCTTCTGCTGCATGCCGAAATGTTTTGGACCTTCGACGCCCGGCAGGCGTCACTAGCGGCCGACGAGGGGTTGCGGCTACGGTAAGGTTAGTACATGATAGCCAGCGCAATAGAAGCCACAAACCTTGAATATGGCGAACCATGAATAAAGTTGTAGCCAGTGCCGATGATGCGATCCGCGACGTGTTCGACGGCGCAACTATCATGATCGGCGGTTTCGGGCTGTGCGGCATGCCGGAAAACCTGATTCGAGCGCTGGCGCGCCGGGGCACAAAGAATCTGACCACCATCAGCAACAATGTTGGCATTGACGGCGTGGGCAACGGATTGTTGCTCGCGGCGGGACAGATCCGCCATCACATCGGAACTTACGTTGGCGAGAACAAGTTGCTGGAGGAGATGGTGTTGAAGGGCACGATCAAGCTCGATCTGGTGCCCCAGGGGACATTTTCCGAGCGCATTCGCGCCGGCGGCGCGGGAATTCCGGCCTTCTACACTCCGACCGGCGTGGGCACGGTGGTCGCCGAAGGAAAAGAAACGCGCGAGTTCGAGGGACGGCTCTATGTGATGGAACGCGGGGTGACCGCCGACTTCGCATTTGTGAAAGCATGGAAAGGCGACCGGCAAGGCAATCTGATTTATCGCAAGACGGCGCGAAATTTTAATCCCATGATGGCCACGGCAGCTCGCGTGACGATCGCCGAGGTCGAGCATCTGGTCGAGGTCGGCGAGTTGGAGGCGGACCAGATTCATACGCCTTCGATTTATGTGAAACGGATTTTTCAGGGAGAGTCGTTTGACCGGCGGATTGAGCGGAGAACGGTGAGGAAGGGCGGGGCCGTTTGAGGGCCAAGACCCGGGGAGAACACCTTTGAAGCGTTTTTTGTACGGGCAGAAGTACAGGGGTCCTTCGACTGCGGTTTTGCTTCGCATTCGCGAAGCAAAATCGTCGCTCAGGATGACAGCCAGCAAGGGATCGGCAGACGACTGACGACTGATATATGAACAAGCCGGGCAAAGACGTCGACAAGCGCGAGCGCATCGTGAAGCGGATTGCGCGCGAGTTGCGCGACGGGTTCTATGTGAACCTGGGCATCGGCATGCCCACGCTGATTGCGAACTACGTGCCCGCTGGAATGGATGTCACGCTGCAATCGGAGAACGGGATGCTCGGTATTGGGCCGTATCCCGTCGAGGGCCAGGAAGATCCCGATCTGATCAACGCGGGCAAGGAAACAGTGAGCGAGATGCCGGGGACGTCTTATTTTTCTAGCGCCGACTCGTTTGCCATGATTCGCGGCGGGCACATTGATTTCAGCGTGCTGGGCGCGATGGAAGTGGATGAGACCGGCAGCCTGGCGAACTGGATGATCCCAGGAAAGATGGTGAAGGGAATGGGCGGCGCGATGGACCTGGTCGCCGGAGCGCGGCGCGTGGTGGTCGCGATGGAGCATACGACGCGCGAGGGCGCTCCGAAAATTCTGAAGAAGTGTACGCTGCCGCTGACGGGAGTACGCGTGGTCGACACGATTGCGACCGAGATGGCGTACATCCGCGTAACCAGAGATGGGCTGGTGCTGGAGGAGATCGCTCCGGGACTGACCGCGGAGGATGTGCAGGGAGCGACCGAGGCGCGGCTGATTGTGAGTCCGGAGTTGAAGGTGATGGAAAGTTAGTGCGGCGTTTTGCCGCCCGCCGCGCTGCAGTCTTTGAAGGCTCGCGTAGCCCGGATGCCCTCGTCCGGGAAGCTTTTCGTCGGCTGGCTCTCATCGGCACACACTGGGCGGACGAGGGCGTCCGCCCCTACACGAACCCGTGCTTCTGGTTTACGCTGCCGCGATTCTGCGGATCAGATCTTCCTGCTCTTGCTTGTTTTCGGCGCCGATGGTGAAGGCATCCAGCAGGCCCAACGAAAGCGCGAACTTGATGCCCTCGTCCTGACGATTGCGCAGCGTGCCCTGGCCTAGAATTTTCATTCCGACCACCGCCTTGCCCGCAGCTTTCATTTCTTTTAGAACCCCAACCACGGTTGCCGGGTTGGCATCCATGTACGCGCCGACCGGGTTGATGCGGGCTAAATCGATCTCGACCCACGGCGATTTCGCGGCCGCACGCAGGGCATCGATGGTGTGACAGGAACAACCGTGAGCGCGGATGATTCCTTTCTGTTTCGCCTCAGAGAGCGCGTCCATCGCGCTGCGGTAGCGGTCGGTCCAGTCGCCTTCGCTGACGCAGTGCATCAGGCAGGCGTCGAGATAATCGGTGTCGAGTTCGCGGCGGAAGCGGTCGAGATCGGCGCGCATGCTTGCGCCGTCGCGCGCCCAGGATTTCGTCAGCACCGTAACTTTATCGCGGGGCACATGTTTGAGCGCTTCGGCGACGTGAGGATGACTTCCATAAGAATCGGCGGCGTCGAAAAAACGCAGGCCGTGGTCGTATCCGTTGAGCAGAAGATCGGAAAGTCCCTTGACGCCCAGAGCGGTTTGATGCGAGTGGCCTGCGGAGCCGACGGTGCCGGTGCCCATGGCCAGACGGCTCGTCTTAATGCCCGTGCCACCGAGAACAACTGTGTCGGACGCGGCAAACTTCGCGGCGAGTGGCTGCGCGGCGATGGCATCAAGAACGGATTTTGAAGTGAGCCAGGCTGCTCCCAGGCCTGAGGCGGATCGAATGAGGAATTCGCGGCGACGCATGCGTCCTCCTGAGTACTTCCGGCGTCTCGTAAGAGGCTACACCAACGAAGCGGTAGCGGTGAAGGGTCGACGATCTTAGATTAAAAAAACATCAGCGCTTAGGAACGATGACCTGAAGACGGTGACGCGAAAGACGATGATCGAAATCAGATCCTGAACGGGGCGGCGATCAACCGAAACGGCAAAGTGATAGCCAGGAAAATGACTTCCAGCACGCCGTGCACAGCGACTCCGATAATGCGAAACGGCAGCAGAAGCAGCCAGATGAACGGATAGGCAATAAGAGCGAGCAGCGCCAGAGGCCAGCAGAGAACGAAAAGAATGCACCAGACTAAGAAAGTGAACATGGCGGAGACCTCCTTCTTCCTTCTGGACTATTGTACGTCGCAGACCGCAGGAAAGTTCCAGGGAGCGCAGGCCATTGGCAGTTCACTCGAACTGCCGGCGGAAACTCGCGAGTTGTTGCTGGACTTCGGTCAACTGCTCACGCAGATTTGCAACTTCCTCTTCTAAACGGGCGATGCGATCGGTGGCGGATGCCGCGGGGATCGTGGCCGGGTGCTCGGGCGAGCCCGTCCTGAGCGAAGTCGAAGGATCGCCCGCGCCCACACTGGTCGTGCTTGCCGCAGACGTCTCTGGCGGTTCGCCGGAAAACAGATGCGTGTAGCGCGATTCTTTCGTGCCGGGCTGGCGCGGCAGAACTCTCGTCAGTGGCGGGTCACGCAGGGCCAGATGGTCAAGAGTCGATACAACGTCGTCGAGCCCTTCGAAGTGGTACATGCGTTCGGTGCGGCTGCGGAGTTCGCCGGGAGTCTGTGGGCCGCGAAGAAGCAGCACGCAGACGATGGCGATTTCGCGACGGTCGAAATTGAAGACTTCCTGCAATCGGTGTTCGAACTTGGTGACGCGGCTGTCGGCGCCGCCGGCTGGTCCGGCCAGACGTTTCTCCTGCAGCGTCCCGAGTGCCTGGCGGACCGACTCTTCATCGAGCGTCATCACCGGATCGCGATTGTTTTTCTGGTTGCAGGCATTCACCAGCGCGTTGAGCGAAAGCGGATAGTAGTCGGGCGTGGTGATGTCTTTCTCGATCAGCGACCCGAGGACGCGGGTTTCGATTTCGGCGAGGATCACGCGATTCACTGAACCTGCAATTCTAATGCAAGAGAATTCGTCAGAATATTTCGAAAGGAATAATTAACCACGGAGGACACCGAGGGCACAGGGAAGTGAAATCGAACTCCCCACCCTCTCGCAAGATACGCGAGAAGGGTGAGGCACCTCGAATCTTCTCTAGAACAATGCCGTCGGGCGGCGCTTCCAGGATTTGCCTTTTTCCGCGGCGATTTTTTCCATGTCTCCGACATAAGCTCCAGCTTGTGTCAGAACATGATGAAGGTCGTTGCCGATGCTGATGAAGGTGAATCCCTTCTCGAGAAACTCGCCGACGCGCGACGTGCCGAAAAGAAACAGCCCGAGAATGACGTTGTTCTTGCGGGCATGCTCGATCAGTTTCTTGGTAGCGGCATCGAGTTCGGGCGAAGTGTACATGTGCGGGAATTCGTACTTGTTGTAGAGGCCCATCGACATGCAAAGATCGTTCTGGCCGAGGAAGAGGATGTCGACGCCGGGAACGGCAGCGATCTCGGCAATGTTCTCGATGCAGGAAGCGGTCTCGACCTGCAGCGCCACGATGCCTTCGTTGTTCCATGTGCCCGCATAGCCGAGCAGCCCGGCTTTATCCATGCTGCGCTGCGGGAAATAGACCGAACGCGTGCCGACGGTTGGATATTTGGCGCAACTTATCGCCTGCCGCGCTTCATCGGCGGTATTGATGTAGGGAATGAGGACGCCGTCGGCCCCCATATCGAGAGCCTGCTGGATGCCGGGGCGATCATCGTATCCGCCGACGCGAACCAGCGATTTCGCGCCGCCGTTGGAGATGCCGCTCAGCATGGCTGAAAGTTTTTCGTAGCCCATGGGCCCGTGCTGGGTGTCGACCAGAAGCCAGTCGTAGCCGCTGCAGGCCAGTTGCTCGGCCACCGTGGGGCTGTGCGCGTTGAGGAACAGCCCCATTTTCGGGGTTCCAGCACGCAGTTGTTTCTTGAACTCGGATCCGCTGAGTGCGGCGTCGGGCATGGAGAATCCTCCTTGAAAGTCGATGAAAGTTGAATTGGGTAGTCTACCGTATCGCGGCAGATTGCCGGCGAAGGCCGCGTTAATTTTTCGCGTGGTGTGACCCGGGGACAAAATGGCTTTCGAGATCGACATCTGCCACCTCTCGCAACGCGAACTCTCGTAGCAGGCACAGCGGGCAGCTCAATTGCTAACTTGGGAATGGAGCGCTTATAGTTCCACTAGCATTGAGGTGATCCTCTAGCATTCGGGAGATGTGGATGCGGTTGCTCTTGAACTGGCTGCTGAGCGCCCTGGCGGTGTGGATTGTAGCTCAGCTGAAGATCGGGATTTCGGTGCGAGGCCTTGTCTCTGCACTCGTCGCGGCTCTGGTCATCGGATTCATCAATGCCACGATTGGCGCGCTGCTCAAGATTTTGACTTTTCCTCTCACACTGGTGACGCTGGGGTTGTTCTGGTTTGTCATCAATGCCCTCATGCTGGAGCTGGCTTCCGCGCTTCTCACCCCAGGCTTTCAGGTCCATGGCTTTCTGGCAGCGTTCATTGGAGCAATCGTGCTCAGCCTGGTCAATCTCTTGCTGAAGGCGATCGTGATGCCGCAAAAGGACCGCAAGTAGTTTCTCAGTTGGCAGAAACGAGAGATTGATCCCGCGAACTTTTCGCCTGGTGTATCCCATGGAGGGCTCGGCTTGTCCGATCTAGGTCTTCGAGTTGGAGGGCTTCGAGCTGGAGCCTGATTTCTTCGGCCTGAGCGCTTGCCAGTCCTCTTCGCGAAGCACGCGGCCGAGGCTGCTGAACTCGCCCGCGCCCTGCAGGAATTCTCCGCCATCCATACGAATTACCTCGCCGTTGACGTAGCTGGAACCGTCGCTGACCAGGAACGCGGCCAGATTCGCGAGTTCCTCGATTGTGCCGAAACGGTGCAGAGGGTTGCGGTCGAGCGCGAGAGTTTCGAGCCCGGGATGCGGCAGCACACGCGAAAAAGCGCCCTGCGTAGGAATCGGCCCGGGAGCGATGGCGTTCATGCGAATGCCGCGATTGCCCCACTCGACGGCGAGGCTCCGCATAAGCGCTTCGACACCGGCTTTCGAGACGGCGGATGGAACCACATAGGCCGAGCCGACGGGCGCGTAAGTCGCCGAAATGCTGAGCACGGCTCCTTTGTGTTGCGCTGCCAGCCAGCGGCGGCCACAAGCCATGGTGCAGTGCAGCGTACCCATCAGCACGATTCCGATGACGGATTCCCATGCGCGCGGAGAAATATCTTCGGTGCGGGCGATGAAATTTCCAGCCGCATTGTTGACGAGGATATCGAGCGGGCCATCGCTCCAGATGGAGTCGATCATCGCTTCGACAGCGTCGAGATTGCGCACGTCGCAGGGCAGGGCCCGGATTGGACCCTTCGCCGCGAGTTCTGCGGCAGTCTGCTGAAGAACTTCCTCGCGGCGCCCGCAAATGTAGACGGTCGCTCCGAGTTCGAGGAAGCGTTCGGCCATTCCTCTGCCCAGTCCGGTGCCGCCGCCGGTGATCAGAATGAGTTTGTTGAGCAGAAGGTCGTTGCGGAACATTTTGTGTTCGTGCCCCCGCTTTCAGAAGATGTCCGCGAACAGCAGATTCCCCACCGGCTCACGCCGGTTCGGAATCACAGATTATAGGTCGTGGTGGCGCCAGCGTCCTGCCACCGATAGTGGCAAGCCGCCCTGAGCTTTGTCGACGGGCGCTGTGCGTTTGCAGTTGGCTACAGATCGCAGGCCACCCGAAAGCCGTAGTCGGCGTACTGAAACTCCGGCGGGATGCTGGATCGCGCCGAGCAGCGAGCGACCTTGACGTGATGACGCCACGAGCCGCCGCGAGACGATTTGCGCCGCGGCCGCATGGAACTTTGTTCCGGCCCGCGTGGATTACGCTCGGGCGAGAAGGCATAGTAATTCGGTTCGTACCAGTCGCCGCACCACTCGTGCACATTGTCGCCAATGTCGTAAAGACCGAAGGCATTCGGAGCATAGCGGGCAACCGGTTCGGGCCCGTTCTGCCAGCGCGTGGCATAGTCGGGCAAAGACTGCGGCGGATCGTCACCCCACGGGAACTGTTTCTGTTCAAGGCCGCTGCGGGCAGCACGTTCCCACTCGGCTTCTGTGGGCAAACGATACGCGCGCCCACTTTGCGAACTCAGCCACTTGCCGAATGCGGCGGCTTCGTGCCACGAGACTCCGGCCACAGGTTGTTGCGGATGATTGAATTTTGGATCGTTCCAGAACGGCGGAGGAGTTGCCGAAGTATCACGCAGAAAGCGATCGTATTCGGTGTTGGTGACTTGAGTAGCCGCGAGCAGGAAGGCGTCGACCCACACCCGATGCACCGGACGTTCGCAGTCCTGCCCGGAGTTTGACCCCATCAGGAACCAGCCTTCGGGAATGCGGACCAAAGCCGGTTCGATCGCTCCGGTTTCGACTGGGGCCGGGTCGTCGTTTCTGCTGTCCAGCGTTTGTGATCGCGTGGTTGGCGTCATAACTGTTGCCGCGTTTTTTCCACCGGGGTAAAGTTTACCAGCGCTGGAGATTCGGAGGATCGGTGGGAGGATGCCATGGCAGAAAAGAAGCTGCGGTTTCAGGCGAAGATTCAGGGACGAGAGGCGGGCGTGGTGGCGGCAATCGCTCCGCCGGTGGATGTGATCGAGTGGTTCGGTACGCGCGCGCGCGTGCCCATTCGCGGCACGATCAACGGCTTTCCGTTTCGCTCGTCGCTCATGCCATGCGGCAACGCCCGCATGATGCCGGTGAACAAAACCCTGTGCCAGGGGGCAGGCGCACAGCCCGGCGATTTAGTCGACGTCGTGATGGAACGCGACGAGGAGGAACGCACGGTGGAGGCTCCGCCAGAACTCAAGAAGGAGCTGGCGAAAAACGGGAAAGCGCAGGAGCGCTGGAACGACCTGGCCTTCACGCACAAGAAAGAGATGGCTCTGTCGATTTCCGGCGCGAAGCAGGAGGAGACCAGGAAGCGCCGGCTCGCGAAGGTGATGCAAGTGCTGAAAACAGGCGCAAAGTGGATGGGCTAGCCGCGCAGTTGCTTGACTACTGCGGCAATGTTGTTTTCCTGGAACAGACGAATGGCCGCGATTCCAGCCGCTCCCACGTCCAGGCAGCAGCGCGCGTTCTGCAGCGTGACTCCGCCCAGAGCGAGTACCGGAATTTTATTCTGGCAGGCTTGGCGAAGTGCGGCGAGACCGTCAGAGGGCGTCGTGGAAATACCTTTCTTTTCGAAGACTGGAGCAAAGACTCCGAAGGTCGCGCCGCTGGCGTCGGCCTGGAGAACCTCAGCCGGTGAGTGACAGGAGACTGCAACCACCAGATCTCGTGGTGAGAGTGCGCGGGCGAGTCGCCCGCGGCCACACTCGTCGTCGCTTGCTCGCCAGATTGCTATAGCCCCTTGCGGGGAAATATCGTCCGAGCGTAGATGAACGCCGTCGGCTTCGACGGCCAGGGCCACATCTGTACGCGAGTTGATCAACAGAGCAGTTCTCCCTTCTCGGTTCTCAGTTCCCAGCGGCACGGAATCGCGGACCAGGCGTACCGCTTCGCGCGCTAGCGATTCCAGTTCTCGGGAAGAGAGATCCTTTTCGCGAAGCTGAATGAAATCCACACCCGCGCGGGCTGCTTCTGCGATTTTTTCGAGTAAGCTGCGACGGCGGGCCCGTTCATCGCCGGGGAAGGCACTGCGGTCGGTGATGTAGTAGAGAAGGCAGCTTTCAGCCATCAGCTCTCAGCTTGGGGAAAAAGCAAGGAATCCTCGCTGCAACAGCGGGGTACTACATAACGAACAAGACGGCACCCTGGCACCCTGAAAAGGCCCCCGAGAGTCAAACCTTATGGTCTGGTCTTCGCGATCTCCGGCATAACCTCGCCTTGTTTTCCCGGCGCGCCGCCCAAGTGGTATTTCCCTAGGCCGTCGCGCAAGAATTCGAAAGCTTCTTCGGGAGAATCGACAATCTTGAATAGATCGAGATCTTCCGGCGAAACCGTGCCTGCGTCAACGAAGGCCTGAAAGTTAATGATGCGGCTCCAGTATTCACGGCCATAGATCACAACGAGGATTTTCTTCGCCAACTTGTCGGTCTGCGCCAGCGTCAGGATCTCGAACAGTTCGTCCATGGTGCCGAATCCGCCCGGGAAGATGACCAGACCCTTGGCCAGGTAGGCGAACCAGAACTTCCGCATGAAAAAATAGTGGAACTGGAAACTCAGCGACGGCGTGATGTACTGATTCGGGGATTGCTCAAAGGGAAGTTGAATATTGAGCCCGATGGTTTTCCCTCCGGCTTCATGTGCGCCCAGGTTGGCCGCTTCCATGATGCCGGGCCCTCCGCCGGTGGTGACCACAAAACGCCGGCGCCGCGCCGGAATCTGGATCGACCACTCGGTCAGCATGTGGGCCAGTTTGCGAGCGTCCTCGTAATAATGCGCCATCTGGATGCCAGCCTGGGCGCGTTTCAGGTCTTTTTCCAGCTGGTCTGGAGCGGTTCCCACGGAGTTCTTTTCAATTGTAGCCAGGTTCTTGGCGGCGTCCTTGCTTCCGTGAATGCGCGCGGATCCAAAAAAGACCACCGTATCCTGAATCTGCTCTCGGCGAAAACGGGCGAGCGGTTCCTGGTATTCGGCCAGCATGCGGAGGATGCGCCCGTCCGGGCTGCTCAGAAAGGGTTCGTTCTCGTAAGCCACCGGAGCAGACTTGAGCTTTTCAGTCATGGATAAAAACTCGCATTCTTACGTCGAGCCTCTTGTCTATCGGATCAGGACGATCACGCCACCACGATGAACAGGACCCAAGATCGACTTGAAAAGGCCTTCCGAAGACCACGGGCTCGGAACGCAGGCCACCAGAATACCGGAACCCGGGAACCAGCGGGAATGTACTGCCGGGCTCTCCGCCTTAACGCTGGATCTACGGCTGTTCGTGGTAGTGGAGCGCCTCCGAGAAACCGATCCAGATGTCAAGCACGCCCAGGCCAGTACAGATGCCGCGAAAGAACCCGTTTGAGACCACGCTACGAAGCCAGGGATAGGAAAGCAGCAAGTAGTTGTCCGTCCATTCCGGCGTCCAGGGCAGAATGATCAGCAGCACGCCGGCCACTGCGCCGATCAGCACAAAAAGAAAAACCGATGTGCGGTGCAGCCAGAGCTGCACCTGGTTCGGTTCCAGAACCAAGGCTGGCGATTCCGGAGGATCGAGAACGCTAGTGCTGGTCTCAGCAGCGGGAGTGGAAACTGGTTGCGGCTCCGTTGGAGCGCCTGGACGCGGCGTCGGCTCGGTCATCCGAGGCGGCTCCCCGGATCACGGCCCTGCCCGTGCGTACCGAACCCCGCAGGGAGACGATTGACGACAGAACCCATCCAACTATTCTACGACTTCAGGGCCTTAATGCGCTCGGCCACGTCGCGATAGTCGATGTTGGTGCCGTACACGTCCATGAAGTTCTTGAGCGCAGCCGTCTTGTCGCCCGAAGTCTCAAAGGCTGAGGCCAGCTCGTACGTAAGCGCGACGCGGGTTTCACCGTCGATGGTTGGCACCTTGAGCGCCTTCTCATACCAGCGCACCGCTGCCTCCGGCACGCCTTTGTCGAGGAAGCACTGAGCCAGCCAGGTGTAACTCTGCATGATCTGCGGGAAGGCGTGTCCGCGGTCGAAGAACTGGCAAGCCTTCTGCAGCTCGCCGATCGCCTCGTCGAGCAGGCCCATCTCGCGGAAGGCGATGCCGAGGTTGTAGTGCGTTTCCGGATCTTCGTCAGCCGCCGGAGCCCCAGATTCCAGGTCTTGCCGGAGCTCGCCAAACATTTCCGCCAGATCGACGCCGGCTTCGTCCCCAAACGGGGAGTCTTTTGGAGCAGCGGCAGGAGCGGGCACAACTGGCGCAGGAGCCGAAACCGCCGCGGGCGGATGAACGACAGCGGGCGCCGCAGCTTGCGCCCTCAGCGTCGGCGCGACTACCGGCGCTGGTGTGATGTGAGATGGCGCTGCCTGAGCAGGTGAGGCCTGAGCTGTGACCGAAGCCGCCGCCGCCGCACTGGCAGCCAACGGTTGGCTGACTTTCGGCGTCGCAGCCGGCACAGACGCTGCAACCTTAGCCGGAACCTGCCGGGCTGGCGTAGCGGGAGCGTGAGGCTCCGGCACCGGCGCGGCCTTGAGGAAATCTTCGCCCAGGGATGCTTCGATATCGGCAACAAATTCGCCCAATACTGGCGCCGTCGGCGCAGCGGCGGCAGGCACTGCCGGGGCTTTCGCGGTTCGCGCAGACTTCAGCGGTGCGCTCGGCTTGGCCACGGTGCCGGGCAGGAACCTGGCGCCCAACGACGACTCGAGATCGGAAACGAATTCCGTCAGAACACCCGGCGCGGGCGTAGCTTCGGCAGCAGGAGCTTCCGTCTCCGGTTCAGCGGCCGCCGAGGCTTCTGCGGCCACCGGAGTCTCCTCCGCCACGGAGGGTTCGGCTTCAACTGCGACTTCCTCGGCTGCAGGCTCCTCCGCTGCCACCGGAGCCTCGTCGGCCGCAGCATCGAAGGAAGGAATATCGTCGACCGTCACCTCTTCCATGACCGGTTCGACTTCCGCCTGCACTTCCCCTTCGAAAGCTTGCTGCGCGGCTTCGACCTCGGCGCGAATCTCGTCGATCTTGTTTTGATCGCTGGTTACAGTCTGAAGCTTGGCCAGGCCCGCCATCGCCTGCTCTGGCATGCCGTTGGAGAGATAAAACCGGATCTCGTCAATGGTCGCATCGACCTTGGAGGAGTCGGCGATATCGTGGTCGCCGACGGCGGTGATTTCCGCCTCGGCGGGCGCGTCGGTTTCGACCGACAGGCTGTCATCCCACTCCGAGGAAAGATCGATCTCGCCAGACGTGGAAGAAGACGCCTCAGCCAATTCAGCAGCCGGCTCGGCGCTATCCGTCGACGACTCGTCGACCACTGCGAATTCTGAATCGGTTGGCTCGACCGTGATCTCGTCCGCTGCGTCCGTAGCCACTGGCCAGGGAGCAGCTTCTTCGCCCGTGGAAGGTTCTTCCACGGTAGCTTCTTCTTGCGCCGCGTCTGCAGAGATTGCTTCAGCCGAGGGCTCGTCCAGCGAGAACTCCGGGACTGCTGCCTCGGCTCCAGCCGGAGCTGCCGCATCCAGAAAAATGTGAGCTTCCTCGCCCGATGTAATTGGCGCGGGAGCCGTGGTCCGCTCCTCATAACGCTCCGCCAGCTCTCCATAACGGGTCGCTTCCTCGGGATGTTCCGCCTCGGAATACAAGCTCTGCAGTGTGCGGCAGCAGACCCCAGCTTCAGTGAACCGGCCCGCGCGAGTGTGCAGCGCGGCCAGACGCTGGTTCAGGCGAAGATCGTTCGGAGCCATCGGCAGGGCCCCGACCAGGGGTCCCAGAGCTTTGGCTGGCATGTTGTAGGAAATGAAAAGTTCGGCGTCAGTGAGAGCGGAGCGGATCGCCAGCGCCACCTCGTCGGAGTAGTGTTGATGAATCGAGGGCGCAGTCGCTTCCAGATCGTCGATCAGCACCACGGCTTCTTCCGGCGTGATGAGCTTGGTTCCGGTCGTGCCGCTGAGCTGGCTCACCACCTGCTGATAATTCTGCATGTGCAGGGGGTTCTGCGGCTCGAGCTGGGCCAGCTTGTGGTAGAGATCGCGGGCCCGGGACAAGTCGCCGCCCTGGACGCTGGCATGCGCCAGCAGTTCCATCACTTCACTGACATGCGTGGTTTCCCCGGCTTTGTGGAATAAGTCCAGAAGTTTCTGCAGCGAGTCGGGATTCTCGCGTACATGCCCGATGATGCTGTGCAGATGTTCGAGCACCTTGTCTGAGTTTTCCGCCAGCAGTCGCTCGGCGTGCTGGTCGTAAACCTGGAGGGCATTTTCGTACTGGCCAGCCTGCATCAATGCCTCGGCAAAGCTGGCGATCGCTGTAAGGTCGTTGTGTACCGTGAGCAGCTTGTTGGCAGCGGCCCCGGCTTCGGAGAGTTGCCCCGTTCTCAAATACGCTCGAAGCAGGTCGCGCAGGCCGTCAGGATTCGAATCGATGTCGGGAACTTTGGTCAGCGTGGCCACGGCCCCGGCCGCATCTCCGGATTCGATCTGATTCTTGCCTTGCATCAGCAGGGCATAGGTGTTGCCCGGATCGAGGGTCAACATGCGCTGCAGAATCTCTTCGGCGCCGGTGAGCGAGCCTTTCGAACGCTGACTCTCAGCCGCAGCCGAGAAAATCTGCCAAGCCTCGGTCTTTTTGCCCAGCCGAACATAAACTTCCGCCAGGCGCACCCGCATGGTTACGTTTTCCGGGTCCATCTCCAGAATCTTCTGGAAGATGCGAACGGCGTTTTCCAGTTCGCCAGCTTTCAGGAATTCATCGGCCACCTGCAGGTACTGGGCGCGAGCGTCGTTGAACAGGCCCTGCTGAGTGTAGAGTTCGGCCAGTTTCAGCAGGCTCTCCAGCGACGGCTTGAGCTTGCTGATCTTCTTGTACATGGCGATGGCTTTGACCGTGAAGCCCTGGCTGGCATAGGCATCGCCGACAGTCTTGAAGCATTCGGTGGCTTTGTCGCTTTCGCCGATCCGCGAATAGAGGTCGCCGACGGTGTTGGTCACCGTCAGGTCCTTGGCGTCGGCCTTGAGGACCTTTTCGTACTCCGAGATGGCATTCTGCAGCTTGCCCTGCTGAACATACTTCTCAGCATTGGCAAGAACTTTCTGTTTGTTGAAGCCGAACAGTGCCATAAGAGTGCGAACCCCAGACCCTGGTCTTAATGCACAAGCTTTGATTCACAAGCTTTGCTGCACAAGCTTTGCTACTCACAACCCGCTTGCACGTCGGGGGACGCCGCTTTCGGGTAGAGTTCTCGGCGCGTCATCTTCACTTGTCGACAGATGACCGGCCGGACAAGGCCAATTGTACGACCGGACATCATAGACCGCATGGTTACCAAGGGTTACCAAAAGGGAGTGTACGAGTGGGTTACCAATGGAACCCGGCGGAATACTCGATAAACGGCCCGGAAAATCACCGGTTGCAGCAATTGTTCCCTGGATGAACGACGTTGAACGACGATTTAGCGGCGCCTACCGGGACGGCACGCTGTAATGCGACGCCACCACCTGCCATTTTCCGCCGTTCTTCATCCATACATCAGTCAGCCGGTCGTGGTACTCGTAACGTTTACCGCTGGATTGCCCTCTCTCGTGGTACGCGCCGGTCACGATGGCAGTCTCGCCATGCATGCGAACCTTGAGGTCCGACAGTTCCGCAACTTCCACCTGAACCGACGTGTCGGCGCTGTGGCTGATATAGCCAGCTTTGCTGTAAACGCTCCCGTCTTCGATGGTGATGACGAAATCTTCGGCCAGCAACGATGACAGAATGTCGATATTCCGCTCTTTATAGGATTCCGTCCACTTCATCTCCAGGGCGCGAACGGCAGCGGCGTCGGACTTTTCTGTTTCCTGCGCGGCAACTCCGGCAGACGTTAGGAACAGCATCAAGAGCAGAGCCCAGCAAGCAGAAGTGCGCATACGGTTATGTCGCATAATTCCACGGGCCCGGCAAGTTCCTTGTGTAACTCAAAAGCTAGATCTCGCTGATAATTCCGGACGCATAACCCCGAGGCTAAGCCCCAGGAGGCTGCTGAAAAACTCGCAAATGCCCGCAGTCCCGTGGAAGAGCGGCGCTTCAGCGTCGCGTGAGCTAACCAAGCCTTTGCCGGTGCAGGAGCGATGTTGCAGTTTGAAAACTGTACCGTCTGCCACTCTCTCACAGGACGCTTCCACTAGACTTAAGTTGGGGCACGGTTTTCGCAGCCGCTAGCTCCCGACAGCCATGGCTCAATCGCTGGCAGAGTTTTTCCTCGAGAACTTTCGCGTGCACCGGCGGGACACCGCCTACCGCCAGCGCCGCGGATATCGCACCGAATCCTTCACCTATGGCGACATTCTGGAGATGGCCTCTGGCTTCGCTCGCACGCTCGAAGCGCAGAAGATTGCCCAGGGCGACCGCGTCATGCTCTGGGGCGGGAATTCTGCCGAGTGGGTTGCGGCCTTTTTCGGCTGCGCCCTGGCCGGCGTGGTCGTTGTCCCCATGGATGACGGCGCATCCTGCGACTTTGCCTGGCGCGTGTTCCAGCAAGTCGACGCAAAGTTGCTGGTGGGCTCGCGGCGCCACGTGCGCGAGTGCGCCTCTGCCGGAATGGCGATCGTATCCCTCGACCTCGAAGCACTGCAACAGACGGCCGCCCCAGACTCATTTACGCCCTCCGACATGCCCAGCCGCGACGACACCCTCCAGATTGTTTTCACTTCCGGCACCACCGCCGAACCCCGGGGCGTGGTCATCACGCACGGCAACGTGCTAGCCAACATCGCGCCCTTGGAACGCGAGATGCGCGCCTACCTGAAATACGAGCGCCTTGTGCACCCCCTGCGTTTTCTGAATCTGATGCCTCTCAGCCACGTCTTCGGCCAGTTTCTGGGAATGTTCCTGCCTCCACTCCTGGGCGGCACCGTCATCTTTCAGGAGGAGTTAAAGCCTTCAGAAATAATGAGCACCATCCGCCGAGAACGCGTCTCGGTGTTGGTCAACGTGCCCCGGGTGCTGCAATCGTTGCAGCAGAAAATCGAGCGCGACCTGGAAGACGAAAACAAACTCAGCGATTTCCGCAACCGCTTTCGCACGTCCAAAGGCAAACACTTTCTGCGACGCTGGTGGATTTTCCGCTCCATTCGCCGCCGCTTTGGCTGGAAGTTCTGGGCATTCATCTCCGGTGGCGCGACCCTCGACAGCGAGACGGAGGAGTTCTGGGACCGCCTCGGCTACGCCGTGATTCAGGGCTACGGCCTCACCGAAACCACTTCCCTGATCAGCGTCAACCATCCTTTCCGGCTGGGTAAGGGATCGATTGGCAAGGTGCTGCCGGGTCGCGAAGTGAAGCTGGCGGAGGATGGCGAAATCCTGGTGCGGGGTGGTGGCGTAGCCTCCGGATATTGGGACAGAAGCAAAAGTCCCGGCGATCACGACGGGGATGTCACAAAGAAGACCGGTGACGAGAGCGCCTCCAAGGGCCGCATCTCTGATGCACAAGGCTGGTATCGTACCGGTGACATCGGCGCGCTTGACGCGACCGGCAACCTTTATTTCAAGGGCCGGAAGAAGGAAGTCATCGTGACGCCGGGCGGGTTGAATATCTATCCCGAAGATCTGGAAGCCGCGCTCCGCCGCCAGCCGGAAGTAAAAGACTGCGTAGTCGTGGGAATTGAACGCGGAGGGAATGCCGAACCGTGCGCAGTTGTGCTCTTGCGCGACCAGAATCAGATCAAAGCGGGCCAGGTCGAAGCCGGAGTTGTTGGAGCACCGGACGTCGAAGCAGGCGATCTCGCAGCAGTGGTACAGAGCGCCAATCAAACGCTCGCCGAATATCAGCGCATGCAGCTATGGATGCGCTGGCCCGAGGAAGATTTTCCTCGCACCAACACGCAGAAGCCGCGCCGCAACCTGATTCATGATGCGGCTCAGGCGTTCATATTCCAAACCCGTTCGCACGCCGGAAGCGTTGCGAGCGGCTCTCTTGCCGAGTTGATCGCCAAAGTGTCTGGGCGGCCGGTATCAGAATCGATGTCAGAAACCTCGGTGTCAGGAACGTCCTCCGGCGCCGTGCGCGCCGACGCTAACCTCGACTCCGACCTGGGTTTGAGTTCTCTCGACCGCGTCGAACTGCTCAGCGCCTTGGAAGACCGCTACCAGGTCGACCTGAGTGAGACTCATTTCAGCGCGGTGCGCACAGTGGGCGACCTCAAGCGCATGTTACACGGCGAAACTGCACCCGCAACGGGATATCACTATCCGGCGTGGACACTGGGCTGGCCGGTGACGTGGCTCAGGCTGCTCGCCCACTACCTGCTGTTGCGTCCAGCCATCATTCTTCTCGGCTGGCCGCGCATCGAGGGCCGTGACCACCTGCGCGGAGTGAAAGGCCCGCTGCTGGTCGTCTCGAACCACGTCGGCGACGTCGATCCGGGATTCATTCTGACCGCTCTGCCCGCGCGCGTCCGGCACCGGCTGGCCACGGCCACGGGCGGCGAGGCCCTCGAAGCGCTGCGTACTCCCCCGCCCGGTACAGGATTCTTCGCGCGGCTCTACGCCCGCACCCAATGGATTCTCGGCGTCTCACTGCTGAATCTGTTTCCCCTGCCCCGCGAAGCCGGATTCCGCCGCAGTTTCGCCTACGCCGGCGAAGCGGTCGATCACGGTTACAGCGTGCTGGTTTTTCCCGAGGGCCGCCACACCACTGACGGAAAGCTGCTTCCTTTTCGTGCCGGAATCGGCCTGCTCGCTGTCAACCTCGGAATTCCGGTGCTCCCCATGCGGATCGATGGCCTGTTCGAACTGAAGCATGCTGGGAAGAAGCTCGCCCCGCCGTGGAAGATCACCGTGCGGATTGGCCAGCCTAGAGTGTTTCCGCCCGACTCCGACCCAGAAAAAATCGCCGCCGAGTTAGAGCGTGCGGTACGAGCTCTGTAGATATAAGGCGCCAATCCTCGGCCCGATGGCGGAGGATTGGCGCCCCAAGTAGTACGAGTTTCGCTGAAACCCCGCAGTCGATACAACTCAGTCGATAGTGACCGCCACCGGCGCTGACGGAATCCCGTTCGTGACCACTTCCAGACTGGCAGCGCCCAGAGCGATGCCCGCCGGTACGTCGAACTCCGAGGAAACGGTCTTCGCCCCGGTTGCTACTCCCCCCGCCCAGCCATGCGTCCTGCAATACACCACGCGTCCGGTAGAGTCAATGATCCGCACCAAGGGAAAGTTCGTGAAACTTTGATCGTCATCCCCGTAATAAGAGCCTTGGGTCACTCCGTTGAACTGAGTGCCCTTGATAACGTTGTTGGTGCTCCCATGAGTGAGCGTGGCGGCTACAGATGTGACCGTCGGCGCGCACCCGCTGCAGGGAGATCCCGCTGGGGTATAGACCTCGACCGTCGACGAGAAGTCGGTGAATAGCACCTGCCCCGTCGGCAGCACCACCATGTGGCCATAGTAAGAACTGTCGACCGAAGCGTTGCTGGGACCGGAAACCTGATGCAACGCGCTGCCGTCCCACTCGAAGAACTGCGTACCGGTTTTGTAGACGCCGGGACTGGTGTCGAACAGAGCGTTGCCATCGGGCAGCACAGCGGCAGGTCCATCCGCCATGTCAAGGCTGCCGCCAAACTTCGGCGCAGCGGCCCACTTGCTCGTCGCGAGAGTGTAGACCGCGTTGTTTGTGGTCGCTCCGGCGTTGAAAACAGTTCCGTTCGGAAGCAACACCGCCGGTCCCAGTTCGCTCGAACCGGGATCCACCAGGTTCACCACGGTTGTTCCCGCAGGAGTCGTCCACGCGCCGGTGGAGGGATTATAGATCTGGTAGCCCATCCCGCAGCACGTGCTGTTTACGTAGGCGTCGACAGTGAGGACTTTGCCGCTGGGCAGCAGAGTCCAGCCTTCCTCGTCGTTCCAGTCGGATTTGCCCGTTCCCGTAGCCGCCCAGGTCGGAATACCGGCACTCAGGGTCAGAATCGCTTCCTGAGTGGAGCAGCAATTGGCCAGCATCATCTTTCCATTCGGCAGAACGGTGCTCTGCGCATCCCCGACGCTGGTCCAACCCGCCGGCGCCGCCAGAGATGTCCACTTGTTCGTCCACGGGCTGTATAACGCGCCCAGATTAGTCCAGGCATCGTTGCAGGCGTTATATTCGCCGCCCATCACCACCACCGCGCCGCTGGGAACTACCTGCGACGCGAAATAGGTAGGGTTGTAACCCGCCGGCAGGTTGCCCGCCGCCGCCCATTTTCCATTGACGTAGCTTCCCGTCTTATCGGGCACCAGGCGATACCAGTTTCCGGTGGTGTTGCAATCAGAGTTGATGGCAAGGACCGAACCGTCGGTGAGCAGCATCACGTGACCCACGCCTGTCGCGGGAGCATGGTTGAGCACGGTCCATGTTCCCGCCGCGAACGGCGTCTGCGCAATCGCTACGCCGATTCCGGCCTGCAGTGCGAGCAGAATAATCCCCAGTGCACGAAACACTTTCATAACTTCTGACCTCGCTCTTTCTGGATGGAAGTTTACGATGTGGACTTCGTCCGGCTCCCACAGGTGGAGCAGGGAAAACCGTTGGCAGCTGGACCCAAAATCCCCAAGTTCGCGGGATTATACCCCGGATCGATCTGGTCGAAACAGATGTCGCATGGAATTTAAATTCTTTTCCTCGTGGCGGCTGCAAGAAACTGCAACCGCGACTCGCCGGTTGCAGAATCTTGCAGCTTAGCGCCGCCGTCCCGGCGGCTGTAGGGCGGTTGCCCGCCGCCTTGTTTCGAGATCTTCGCCCTAGCTATTCCTCGTCGACTTGAGTTTCCTCCTGATGCGTGTCCGCCTGCATGTGGATCTCGGGAAGTTTCGAGCCTCGCAGTACGCCGTTGAAGGCCGGCAAATCAGTTTTCTGGAACTCGTTCCAACGCTTCATCACACCCGCGTTCTCGTGTTCGGTGGCCGCCATCGCTTCCATCTGAGACGCGGTGGGCTCTGCGTCGGACTGCCAGACTTGCTGGTACAGCGCACTCGCCTGTCCGTTGACGCGGCTCAGCGTGACTTCCGGCGACGGCGGGGCGAAGAATCCGCCCGCGGCACCAAGCACCGCGCTCAACTTTTCCTGGAATGCTGCGATCTCACCCTTCGGAGCGCCTTCTTGCTTGCCTATGCTTTCGAGTTGCTCTCGAATCGAATTTCCCTGCAGCACCGCCTGCGACGACTGGCTCATCAACTCCGCCAGCTTTGTCTCGACCTGCAATTTCTTCAGCAGTCCCGCTAGCGAAGTCTTAACCCGCGGGTCCATCTTTACCGTGAGCGGCGCGGTAGAAGCTTTTCCATCCACCGTGAGCTTGACCGTGTAAGTTCCCGGTACGGCGGTCGGGCCCAACGGATACCGCGGCGTGTCGTGGGCGATGGCCGCGATTGGGTAATCGTGCCGCGTGGCCGTCGGTGCGGCATAGTGCAGGTCCCAAACCCACCGATGCATGCCCGCCGCTGTCGAGAGCGCCTTCCACTTCCGCACCCAATACAACGGAATCAACTGCTTCTGCAGTTCTTCTTCCGTCATGTCTGGTTTGTCCGCGCTCGAATATCGCCGCACTAGATGCCCCTGCGCGTCGAGAATCTCGATCGACACCGCACTTGCATCCGCCGGCGAGTAATAATCCAGCATCGCTCCGTCCGGCGGATTCTCCGCCGCCGGTTCGTCCGGAGGCAGCGGCGTGTCGGTATTGATGTCGCGCTGCACCCGGTAAGCCGGCGCCGGCTTGAACAGATGCACCGATTCCCCGAGCGCCGCCGACGCCTCCCGCAAAGGCGCGATGTCGTCGAGGATCCAGAACGCGCGCCCGTGCGTAGCCACGATCAGATCGTCATCATGAATCCACAAATCGCGCATTGAAGTGTGCGGCAGGTTCAACTGCAAAGACTGCCAGTGATCTCCATCGTCAAACGAAACCCAGACCGCATTCTCCGTGCCCGCAAAAAGCAACCCCTTGCGCACCGGATCTTCCCGCACCGTGTCGACCGGGCCGAACTCCGGCAGCCCGGCAGTAATCAGCTTCCAGCTCTTGCCGCCGTCATGCGTGCGATAGATGTACGGATGCATGTCGTTAATGCGAAAGCGGCTCACCGAGGCATACGCGGTCTGCTCGTCGAAATGCGATGCCGTAATCTGCGTGACCTTGCTCCACGGCGTCAAATCTTTCGGAGTGATGCCGTTCCAGTTCTTCCCTCCGTCGCGCGTGATCCAGATCAGCCCGTCATCCGTGCCCGCCCATAGCGTCGTAATTTCCTTGAACGACGGTGCCAGCGCATAAATCACGCCGCGCTGCTTCTCGGCGCCCTTGGGTACCATCGTGCCCACACTTTCCGGCACACCCGGATTCTCCCGCGTCAGGTCCGGGCTGATCGTCCGCCACGAATTCCCGCCGTCGGTCGTCTTGAACAGCATGTTGGTCGCGTAATAAAGAGTGTGTGGATCCTCGGGCGAAAACATGATCGGCTCGGTGCGGTCGCTGCGATATTTGCTGTCGCGTACCGGAATTGGTGTCACATCCTGCAACTCGCCCGTCGACCAGTGATATTTCGAAACTTCGCTCCGTCCCGCCCCGTAAATCACGTCGGGATCGAGCGGGTCGGGCGCGACGTAGCCGTATTCGATCACACCCACCGGATGCCAGTCGCGAAACGTGATCTCGCCATCGTTCCCCCGGCTCGAAATGCAGACCGAACCGCTCTCCTGCTGCCCCGCGCAAACACGATAGGGAAAAACATTCGTGGTCGTGATCGCGTGGTAAAGCTGCGCCGTCGGCTGGTTGTACCATGATCCCCACGTGGCGCCGCCATTCACGGTCACGATCGCCCCCTGATCGCTGACCAGCAAAATCGTGTTGCCGTCGTTGGGATTGATCCACATATTCTGATAATCGTCGCCGCCGGGCGCGCCGCGAAAACTCATCCACGTTTTGCCGCCGTCGCTCGATCGCATCGTGACCGTGCTCGTCACATAAACAATGTCGGGATTTTTCGGATCGACCCTCGGCTGCGGCAGATCGCCGCCGCCAATCCGTCCCGCCGGCCGCGGATCGTCAGTAATCTTGGTCCAGCTTTCGCCCGCGTCATCCGAGCGATAGACACCCAGTTTCCCCGACGCCTGCGCCAGCGTCGCGTAGAGCCGCTTCGAGTCGCTCGGCGCAATCGCGATGTAAATCTGTGACAGATCTTTCGGCAGGCCGTTGGTCAGTGGCTGCCACGTGCTTCCGCCATCGGTCGACTTGAACAATCCTCCGCCCGTGCCGTTGAATTCGTTATTGTCTTCCCACGGCCCTTCCCGAACTTCCCACATCGACGCGTACACCACGTCAGGGTTCGAGGGATCGATTTCCACATCGTCCCCGCCGGTGTTCTCATCTTTCGCAATCACCCGCTGCCACGTCTGCCCGCCGTCGGTCGAGCGATAAACGCCGCGCCCCTCGCTCGGTCCATAAGGATGTCCCAGCACCGCCGCAAAAACACGATTCGGGTCGCGCGGATCGACCGCCAGCGCCGGAATCTGCTCCGCATCGTCAAGGCCCAGATGCGTCCACGTCTTGCCCGCGTCGGTCGATTTGTAGATTCCGTTGCCGACAGAAAGATCGGGCCGGTGCAACCCCTCGCCGCTGCCCACATAAACAATGTTCGGATCGGAGGGCGCAACCGCAATCGCCCCGATCGACTGTGTCGGCTCGGCGTCGAAAATCGGATTCCACGTCCGCCCGAAGTCGTCCGATTTCCAGACCCCGCCGTTCACTTGCCCGATATAAAACACGTTGGGCTGGCTGGCAACTCCGCAGGCTGCGCGCGTGCGCCCGCCACGAAACGGCCCAATCATGCGCCAGTGCAGTTCCTGATAAGTGCTTTCAGGAACCTGGCTCCATCCGGCGCACGCAGAAAGAAGACACACACAACAGACCAGCAGACGAAGAAATGCGCGAGATCGCATAATCAAGACCCCCTACTTGGAGTGGAAACGAAAAACAAAGCTACCAGCATAAACCAAGACGACGAAGCAACTGAAACAACTCGTGTGGGGACGGGCGCATTCGCCCGTCCAGCCGAGCCAAGCTCGGCGGTTGCGCAAGCCATCCAATCGAAGGCGACCGCCCCGCAAGCGTAAGCCGGCAAGGTGCCTCCGCTCAACAAATTCGTTTGTGCAGCCTCTCAAGCAAACCTATATGATGTCGAAGCTTCCGCCGGAGTCGATTGAGCGCTCATCCTTCAAGCCCGTTGCGACTCTTTCTCGCCCGCGCCGCCCGCGCGGCCTTGCTCGTAATTCTTTGCTGCCAGTTCCCCAGTTCCGCTCCCGCCGCTCCGGCAGCCGCAACCGAGGGCCAGGGTCTCAAGC
This sequence comes from uncultured Acidobacteriaceae bacterium, assembly GCA_963739125.1. Taxonomy (GTDB): domain Bacteria; phylum Acidobacteriota; class Terriglobia; order Terriglobales; family Acidobacteriaceae; genus Sulfotelmatobacter. Next base: position 2,361,233 of record CAVTZD010000001.1, read on the forward strand.
CCATCCTCAACTACATCTCCTCCGCCTGGGACACGCTGACCCGCTCCATGACCGATTGCCAGAGTTTTGCCGATCCCAAAATAAAAGTCGCTCCCGTGCTCTATCTTCCCGCGGGATTCCTCGAGCCGCCCGCCGTCGAGAGACTGACCGGCGACTGCAACGTGCGCGTCGAGCATCTGCCCATCGAGATTCACCATCTCGGCGAAATTGACGCAGCCAAAATTCAGCCTCCCGGCCTGCTCTATCTCGAAAACAAATATGTCGTCCCCGGCGGCCGCTTCAACGAAATGTACGGATGGGACAGCTACTTCATCATCCGCGGACTGCTGCGCTCCGGCCGCGTCGATCTGGCCCGCGGCATGGTCGACAACTTCTTTTTCGAGATCGAGCACTACGGCGCCATGCTCAACGCCAACCGCACCTACTACCTGACGCGTTCGCAGCCGCCGTTCTTGAGTTCCATGTTCGTGGACGTTTACCGAGCCACGCAGAATCAGAATGCGCAGAAGCAGACTCAGCCAAGCGATGCCCAGTCCGATCGCGTCTGGCTCGAGCGCGCCTACGCAGACCTCGAAAAAGATTACGCGATGTGGACCCGCGATCCGCATCTTGCCGGCCACACCGGCCTTTCGCGTTACTACGACTTCGGCGAGGGACCGCCTCCCGAGGCGGTGCAGGATGAAACCGGCTTCTATCGCAAAGTCGCAGGATATTTCTTTTTTCATCCCGCCGAAGCCGACGACTACATCGTCGAAAGCAAACCCGGCGCGAGCACGCCGGTTGCGGGGTCGCCCTACACGCTGCAAGTCTGCGACGCCCAGCTGACCATGGCGCGCCCCGACTGCGAGAAGCCGCTGCAGTTCAAGCTCAGCGCCGACTATTACAAGGGCGACCGCTCCATGCGCGAGTCCGGCTTCGACGTCAGCTTCCGCTTCGGACCATTCGGCGCAGCCACCCACCACTATGCTCCCGTAGGCCTGAACAGCCTGCTCTACAAGACGGAAAAAGATCTGGAGCAGATCAGCCGCTGGCTCGGCCGCCCAACTGACGCCGCCAAATGGAAGGCCCTCGCCGACCAACGCCGGCAACTGATCACACGCTACCTGTGGAATCCACAGCAGGGCTTGTTCTTCGATTGCAACGTCGTCGCGAATCGGATGTCGACTTATCGCTACGCGACCACGTTCTACCCGCTCTGGGCGGGCTTGGCCACGCCCGAGCAGGCAAGAGCCGTCGCGAATAATCTGAAGCTCTTCGAGCATCCCGGCGGAGTCGCCATGAGCACCGAAGACACCGGCGCGCAATGGGATCTGCCCTACGGCTGGGGCAACATCGAAATGCTGGTCATCGACGGTCTGCGCAAATACGGCTACAACGCGGATGCCGATCGCGTCTCCTATGAATTTCTCTCAACCGTCGCCGAGAATTTCCGCCGCGATGGCAACATCCGCGAGAAATACAACGTCGTGACGCGATCATCCGAATCCCACGTCGAACTCGGCTACGAGATGAACGTAGTCGGCTTCGGCTGGACCAACGCCGCCTTCCTGGAACTCCTGCACGGTCTGCCCAAAGAAATGGTCGACCGCCTGGAGAAAGAACAAAACCAGCCCCTGCCTCCAGCCCCATCGAAATGACTTCGCAGAAGTCGGCCCAGAGTCAAGTCCACTTTTGTAGACGTTAACCGGCCTTTTAACGTCCTCGAAAGTAGACGTTTCTTCCACAGGCTAACCCGTTGCAACCACACACGCGCCAATTCCCGCTCCCGCAGAATCAATCACTTCCTGAACTCATTTTTTGTCTTTTCCACAGTGTTCCTGAAGGAACACTTCTTCATCAACACTTCTTCGCCCCTCTGCGTTGACGCCCCACTGCATCCACCCTAAGATGGAATTCTTCCTTCACGCTTTTCATGATGAACCAGACCATCTCGCACTACCGCATTACTGGGCGGCTGGGCAGCGGCGGCATGGGCGTGGTCTATGAAGCCGAAGACTTGAATCTGGGGCGTAAGGTCGCGTTGAAATTTCTGCCGCCGCAACTCTCGAACGATCAAAATGCCCTCGACCGTTTTCTTCTCGAGGCGCGCACTGCGTCGGCGCTTAACCATCCGAATATTTGCACCATCTACGCGGTCGAAAAAGCGTCAGGAGACGGCGGTGGCGAGGCGCAGCCGGGTGTTGCGCAGTCATTCATCGCCATGGAGTTGCTCGACGGACAGAGCCTCGATCACAAACTCGCGGTCGGCCCGCTGCCCATCGCGCTCCTGCTCGACATCGCTATCCAGCTGGCCGATGCACTCGACGCCGCGCACTCGAAGGGAATCGTTCACCGCGACATCAAGCCCGCGAATATTTTCCTGACGCAGCGCGGCACAGTGAAGGTGCTCGATTTCGGCCTCGCCAAACTGACGCGCCCTGAGATGCAGATGGAAACCATCGGCGCGACACAGGACGTGCCGGCGCATCTCACCAGCCCCGGCGCAACCGTGGGCACGATCTCTTACATGTCACCCGAGCAGGCGCGCGGTGAAGAACTCGACCCGCGCACCGACCTGTTCTCGCTCGGCACCGTGATCTACCAGATGGCCACGGGCCGCCTGCCCTTTACTGGCGCCACATCCGCGGTAGTATTCCACGCGATTCTCGAACTTGATCCGGCTCCGGCACTGCAGCTGAATGCGGCGCTGCCGCCCAAACTGCAGGAAATTATTGAGAAGCTTCACGAAAAAGATCGCGACCTGCGCTACCAGTCCGCGGCCGATCTCCGCGGCGATTTGAAGCGGTTGAAGCGCGACACCGAGTCTGGGAGGAAGGCCAGCGCGCACTCTACTGCGGAAGGGGTAACGGTGCCAGCCTCGATCGGCTCTGGGGCGAGTGCGGCAGCGATTCCAACACCCTCGGCTTCGACGGCTGTCTCCGCTCCCACGAGGGAGAGACGCCCTCTCTACCTGAGATTAGCTGGCACCTCGGTCGTTCTGCTGCTGGCCACTGCTGCAGCTTATTCAGTCTTTTTCCGCAAACACGGCATGCCTTTCCAGGACTTCACCGTCACAAAAGTGACAGACAACGGGAACGTGACGATGGCCACGATCTCGCCCGATGGCAAGTATATCCTGAGCCTGGTGCGCGAGAATGGGGTGGCTAGCCTGTCCCTGCGCAATGTTCCGACCAACAGCGTGACGCAGGTGCAGCCGCCCGCCGATGTGTATTACAACGGGCTGCAGTTTTCGCCGGACGGCAACTACCTTTATTTCGTGCGCAGCGATCCTGGGAGCAACGGCGACTTGAAATTCTTGTACCGCGCGCCGTTGCTGGGTGGGGCGCCCGAGCGGCTGGCTTCGGATGTAGATTCGAGCGTCACGTTTTCTCCCGATGGCCGCAAGCTGGCATTCATGCGCTACGACAACCCCGAAGCGGGCAAGTATCAATTAATCGTGCGCCCGGTGGATAGCACCCAGGAAACCGTGCTGACGAGCGGGCTCAACAGCCAGCAATTGTTTACTCCGGCCTGGTCTCCGGATGGCAAAAAGATCGTCTGCGCGGCGCTCCAGCCCGCCAGCGGTTTCTACACCGGATTAGTCGAGGTCAATGTGGACGACGGCCAGCGAAAGCTGATCGTTGGCTCCCCTGGCGTGCTCGGTGATCCCATTTGGATGCCCGACGGAAACGGATTGCTGGTCCTTACCGGTACGCTTCAGACTGGCATCAATCGCTATCAGATTGGCTTTGTTTCCTATCCGGATGGAAAAATCGCTCCGGTTACCCGCGACACCAATACCTATAACGAGCTGAGCCTGGCCAGCACAGGGAAAATTCTCGCTACGGTGCTCAGCGAGGGACGATGGAGTCTGTACGTGGGGACAGCTGCATCCGGCGGAGCTGATGCGCGTCCGCTGGCCCCGGTTTCGTCAAGCACGAACTTCACCTGGCTCCATGACGGCCGCTTTCTGACCGACAAAGAAGCCGGATTGCGCTGGATCAATCCCGACACGGGGGCGCAGAGCATTTTCCAAAGCGATTCGCAGGGCGCGGGCGGAGATCCGTGGGAGTGTTCCGATCATCAGCATCTGGTCTTCCAATACGGTCTCAGCGGTTCAAGCAGCAATGAGAATATCTGGCGCTCGGACGAGTCCGGCGACAACCAAAAGCAGCTCTCGAATGGAAAACTGGATGACTTTCCAGTTTGCTCACCCGACTCGCGCTGGGTGTACTACGTGGACCAAACGACGCACAAGCTGATGAAAGTGCCGATCGAGGGCGGCGCCTCGCAGGCGGTTTCGGAGGTGCGGATGGCGGGATTTTTCGATATTTCTCCAGACGGTAGGACGGCTGCATTTGTAGTGGTGAACCACGCGGCTGGCCACCAGGAAAGGGTCGCGCTGGTGGCAACCGATACGGGTGAGACGAGGAAGATGTTGGAGATGCAGCGGCCAATCATGAACAACATGATCCGCTTCTCGCGCGATGGCAAGTCGGTGATCTGGACGACGCGCGAGCGTGGCGTAGACAATTTGTGGCAACAGCCGGTGGACGGCACGGCCGGAAAACTGATTACCTCGTTCACTTCCGAACGTATGTGGGACTTCCACTTGTCCGAAGACGGCAGCAAGCTGGCGGTGGTGCGCGGACACAACGACTCGGATGTCGTGCTGATGCGGGACCAGCGGTGATGTAGCCTTGGACGCATTCGTCCGGGGTTGAGCGCGAAGCGTGCGATGAGCAGCCCCGATGCACGCTCGCGGGGCTCGCGGAACGGACGCCGCTTCTGTTCCTACACGAAATCCGTCTTTACATAAAATCAGGCCAAAAACTAAGGGCGGCCATGGCTGGCCGCCCTCATTCGAATTGTTACTCGGAAGCGGTGTTAGACGCCCTTGACGTTCTCAGCTTGCCAGCCCTTGGGGCCTTTGACCACGTCAAACTGTACTTGCTGACCTTCCTGCAGGCTGCGAAAACCGCTGGCCTGAATGGCGGAGAAATGCACGAATACATCCTCGCCGTTCTGGCGGCTGATGAATCCGTAGCCTTTGGCGTCGTTAAACCACTTCACTGTTCCTGTTTCCATGTTGATGCAATGTTCCTTTGTGTTGATGTAGCGCTGAAGTCTTTCAGATTCTTCTGCAGGCAGGTCACACGCTGGGTTAAGCGGAGATGCTTGTACGAAGGAACTCTAAAGATCAAACGCATGTTTATTATAAGTTAAAGTGCCCTAAAATAGCTACACAATTCCAGTCTGGGTCGGGCGGCAGCTTCAGCCTCTTAAAGGGGAACGTGTCTTTGAGACTGAGCCACTACCCGACGCGCCGGTTGCACGTTGTTGGACCGCACTTACGGATTTTGTGGTATCTGGGGCAAACAGGGCGATCGTTCCGGTTTCCCGCGCCCTTCTGGGGCGCGGCACTCCATTGTGACTCGGGTTAACCCTTCACCAGGATGACGCTGGCGTCATCGTGTAGACCCGCGCCGTCGGCGAACGAGCGTACGTCATCGAGCAGGCTCTCGGCGGAGGCGTCGCTTCGCGAGAAATGCTGTTCAAGACGCGCCAATCCGTACTCTTCGTCCGCTGGATTTTCCGCCTCGGTGATGCCGTCGCTGTAAAACACCAGGCGAGAACTCATGGGAAGCTTCACTTCTACTTCCGAGAAATCGCCTGCCCCCAGTCCGAGAGGAATTCCCTTTTCCACGTCGAGGAAGCGGGCTGAAGAGCCGGTGATCAGGAGCGGACGGAGGTGACCCGCGTTGGCGAACCTCAGAGTGCGCCGAGCGGGATCAAGCACGGCATAGACCATGGTCACAAAGCGGCCGGCGGGAAAGTCCTCGACCAGAAGGCGATTCAGCTTCCCCAGCACTTCGCCCGGAGTACAGGCAGCCTCCACCAGGGATCGCAACATGCCGCGAGTGGCAGACATGAGCAGCGCGGCAGCCGTTCCCTTGCCGGAAACGTCGGCCAACACCAGTCCCCAACGGCCTTTGTCCATGGGGATGAAGTCGTACCAGTCGCCGCCCACGGCGCCCACGGGAATGGAAAGGCCGGATACGGTAAAACCAGGAATCGAGGGAGAGGCTTTGGGCAAAAGCGCTTGTTGAATGAGGCGGGCCTCGCGCGCCTCGTGAGTCATTTGCACTCTCTGCTGCTGTTCCTCTCGAAACCGGCGGGCGTTGTGGACGGCCACTGCCACATCGCTGCACATGGCTTGCAGCAGCCGCAGTTGGCAAGGGTTGAAGCCATCGAGTTCGGTGTGAGAGGCGGTGAATACTCCCACCAACTGCCCTTCGACATGGAGAGGAATCGCAACCTCCGACAGGGTGGATTCTTCACAGCCAAGGTAGTAGGGGTCCTGGCGCACATCGGGCGCGTAGTGCATCTGGCCGGTGGATGCGACGTGCCCGACCATTCCCTTTCCAATTTTCAGGCTGTGGCCGGGACCGCAAATCTCGCAGCCGGTGCAGCCATGGGCGCAGACCAGCGACAGTTCGCCGCGCTCCTGGTGGTGCAGGTAGATGTCTGAATCCACACATCCGAAGGAGCGGGCAACCTCGTTCACGACCTTATCCACGAGCTGATCGAGGTCAAGGATGGAGCTGATCTTCTGAGCGGCCTTTTGCAGCTTGAGGAGATCCTCCACCTGGTCCAGATTAAGCGCTGGAGGGTTCGAGGGAGGCAGTGCGGTGAAGTTCGGACTGGCGGCCATGGAGTCTACTCCAATTACATAACTACCGAGTTGAGATGATTTACTCCCTGGGCGGGACTCTTTTTTCCGCGGCTTGCAGTGGCTGGTTTGATGACACCGCAGGCCCACAATTTGAAGCTGAGCCATTGCCACTTTTTGCCGCAGGCGTCATCATTAGAGAATGCGCCGGCGGATATTGCTGACCTCCCTTTTGCTTACTGCTTCGCTGTTCACGACGTTTCTGGCGTGGGCGGGAATTGTTGACAACGTTCGCGTCGATCTGGCGCAGAACAATTTTTCGGCGGCCGAGGCCGCGCTGAGTTCTTACCGCAGTCAGCTGGGCGTCAACCCCGAATATGTGGAGGCGTATTCGTGGCTGGCGCGGGCGGCGCTCGATCAGCGCGAGTATCCGCAGGCGGTGGCTTATGCCCGGCAGACCAAGACTCTGGCGCTGGAGCAATTGAAGAATCGTCCACTCGACGCCGAGCCGCACTTGCCGGCCGCGCTGGGCGCCGCGTTTGAGGTTGAGTCGCAGGCGCTGGCCGCGCGCCGGCAGCGGATTCAGGCGGTCGCGTTGCTGCAAACTGCGCTACGCACCTATGGAAGCACTTCGATTCGAGCGCGGCTGCAGAAAAATCTGAATTTGTTATCGCTGCAAGGGAAACTTGCTCCCGCGCTGAAATCGGAGCAGTCGCTGGGAGCGGCTTTGCCGCCGGCGGCGCAATTGAAGGGTTCTCCGGTGCTGCTTTTTTTCTGGGCGCACTGGTGCGTCGACTGCAAGGCCGAAGCTCCCATCATCACCGAGTTGCGTTCGGAGTTTGCTGCGAAGGGATTGAAAGTCATCGGTCCGACGCGGCTGTATGGATATACGGCGCAGGTCGAGCACGCCTCGCCGGGTGACGAGTTGCAGTATATCGACGCCGTGCGGCGGCGCTTTTATTCCGGTCTGCTCGACATGCCGGTGCCGATCAGCACGTACAATTTCGACGTTTATGGCGCGTCGACCACGCCGACGCTGGTGTTGCTGGATCGCGCGGGGAAGGTGGCCTGGTACCATCCGGGGGCCGTGCCGTATGGGGAGTTGCGGGGGGAGATTGAGAAGGTGGTGGTACGGTAGTGTGGCGCGGGCGCCCTCGCCCGCGACTGCCGACCTGAAAATCCACAGCTGGCAATTTCGGAGCGTTCATCCGTCACAGACACTGACGCAAGTGCATGAATAGACTGTTCGTGAAGCCGGGGTATTGGGCCCGAGCCAATGGTGTGCAACACTCCTCTCGCGAAATACCGATACCGCAGACGGCTTCCCCACCTGCAAAAGGCTGACTGCGACCTGTTCATTACATTTTGCACTCATGCCCGACTGCCTTTGCCTGCGGCCGCACGTGATCTTGTGCTCGAACACTGCCTGCGCGAGCATTGCAAACGGATTCGCCTTCATGCCGTTGTGATCATGCCAGATCACGTCCACCTGCTGTTCCAGCCTTTGCGCGACCACGATGGCTGGCCTATCCCTCTCGTGACGATTCTGCAATGTATGAAGGGAGTCACTGCCCACCGCATCAACAAGCTGCTACACCTTTCAGGCCCGGTTTGGGAGGAGGAGTCGTTCGATCATGTGTTGCGATCCGACGAGAGCCTGAAAGAGAAGTGCGAGTACCTTCGCCAGAACCCGGTACGAAAGGGGCTCTTCGCGCGACCGGACGAATATCGATGGCTATGGGTCAATTCTGAGCTCTGTAGGAGTGAAACGCCGGGATAGCTCCCTGTTGGTGTGCTGCACGCCTCCAGAGTCAGTACATGGGCGAGACGCGGGCGGGGGCGCCCGCGCCACACTTTCCCTTTCACTTCACCTCCTTGAGCCGTCCCGTCTTCACGTCATAAATAAATCCCCGCACGGGGATGTGCTTCGGGATCCACGGGTGCGATTTCACCCGCCGCATTTGTTCGCGGACGTTCGCTTCAAGGTCATCGAAGGCGTAGAAACGAGCCGGCTCGCTGGCCACGACACCTGTCTTCTCGGTCAGCTTCGATCTCAATTCGTACTCCTGCACTTTCAGCAGGCCGCAGTCGGTGTGGTTGATGATGATGAACTCCTGCGTGTCGAGCAGGTGATGCGACACGATCAGCGAGCGCAGCGCGTCTTCGGTGGCGATGCCGCCGGCGTTGCGGATCATGTGCGCGTCGCCCGGTTTCAGGCCGAGGCAGTGCTCGAACAGGATGCGCGAATCCATGCAAGCCAGCACCGCGACGTGCCGCTTGGGGCGGACCGAGAGCGCGCCAAGTTTAAAGTTGCGGGCAAATTCCTCGTTCGCTTTTAAAAGTTCGTCTGCAACGGACAAGAGTGGGTTCTCCTTTAGCCTTCCGCGAAATCCCCACGTCTCGCAAAACCGGCGAGACCCTTCGACTAGCTCAGGGCAGGCCATGGGGCACCCGAATTCACTATACGGCTCTGCCGAAGACCAACAACCGACGACCGACAACCGACGACCAGTTTACAATCGCCCCGTGAATCCTGGTGTGAACTTGTCTCTATGAATCTGGACGACACGATCGTTGCCATCGCCACGCCGCCCGGACGCGGAGGGATCGGCGTGGTGCGGCTGGCGGGGCCAGATGCGGTGAAGATCGCATCGCCCATGCTGCGACTCACTCATCCGCTGGAACCGGGGCAAGCGGTGTTCGGGGAATTGGTTGAACCGTGTGGCGCGGGCGCCCCCGCCCGCGAATTGCCGGAAACTATCAGCGGCCACGGAGAGCCGCCCACAGACCAGTCGGGGCAGCGACTTACCGTGGCTCTAAACACTTCGCTTCGTGGCGAGACGCGGGCGGGGGCGCCCGCGCCACACGAACCTGCGTCGCACCGATCCGCTCCACATCAGCCTTCGCGTATCGACGAAGTTGTGGTTACCTACTTCGCCAAGCCTCACTCCTACACCACCGACGACATCATCGAGATTTCGGCGCACGGGTCGCCGGTCGTGCTGCGGCATATTGTCGAAGTTTGCGTGGCGGCGGGCGCACGGCTGGCCGAGCCCGGCGAATTCACTATGCGCGCCTTTCTCAATGGCCGCATCGATCTCACCCAGGCCGAGGCGGTGCGCGACCTGATCGACTCGCAAACTTTGTATCAGGCCAAGGTCGCGGCGCAGCAGCTGGAGGGTGCGCTCTCGCGGCGTTTGCAGCCCATCAAGAAACAGCTGGTGGAACTGATCGCGCGGCTCGAGGCGGGCATCGATTTCGCCGAAGACGATGTGTCGGTGATGCCCGATGCCGCGATTCTGGCTCACATCGGGGCCGTGCGCACGACGCTCAAACAGCTCAGCGCCAGCTTTGCCTACGGCAAGATCGTGCATGAGGGATTGACGCTGGCCATCGTGGGTCGGCCCAACGTTGGCAAGTCGAGCCTGTTCAACCGTCTGGTCGAGCGCGAACGCGCGATCGTGACCGCGACTCCCGGCACCACGCGCGATCTGGTCAGCGAAACCGTCGCCATCGGCGGCATCCCGGTCAAGCTGATCGATACGGCGGGCATTCGCGACGCGCTCGATGAAGCGGAGTCGATCGGCATTCGCAAGAGCAAAGAAGCGCTGGCCGATGCTGACCTGGTGCTGGTCGTGGTCGACGCCTCGCAGAAAGAAACGGTGGAAGATTCAGAGCTTTTGCGGCTCGCCGAGAACCGGCCGGCGATTCTTGTGGGTAATAAGAGCGACCTGATTCAGACGCGAAACGCTCCCATGTCTCGCAAAACCGGCGAGACCCTTCGACAAGCTCAGGGCAAGCCATGGGGCACCCAGCCATTTGTCTTGACGTCTGCCGTAATCGGCGACGGGATTCCCGAGTTACGTATGGAAATCCTGCGGCAAGTTGGCGGCGAAGCCGGAGCGTCGGTGGAGTCGGGATTTCTCACCAACGTGCGGCATCAGGGACTGGTCAACGATTCTCTGGCCGCACTGGACGCGGCGAAGCGAGCCGTGGCGGGGAAGGTCCCACACGAAATGCTGCTGATGGATCTTTACAACGCGCTACGCCCGCTGGACACGATCACGGGAGCGACCACGACCGACGACATTCTGAATCTGATCTTCAGCACGTTCTGCATCGGGAAGTAGGAACCCGCGCATCCTCCGCTTAGAGGTGGCTGCTGCGCAGGTACATCACGATCAGCCCGGCCACGATGAGCGCCAGGAATCCAAGCGAGAAAATGTAATAGAAGATTTTGACTTTCGGCCAGATAAATGCGGGCCACTTGTCAGAAAACTTATCGGAAAACGTTTCTGCGAGCCGCGGTGGCAAAGCAGCTTCTTCGGAGTCGGGTTTCCAGTGGTCGGCGATCCAGGTGGCCCTGAGGTTTGAGAGCAGCACCGCGGTAATGATGATCCTGACAACTCCAACGCTGGGCGATCCCAGGGAATCGACCACGTAGTAAACCAATGTGATCGCTGCGGCAAATGGGTTGTGCTCGCGAACGCCCACTCCCCCCAGGTGAAACACCAAAAGCACAAGCACGCCGATGATGGGCTGGTGAGACATCGTCAAAGCGACGAGCGACACAACTCCCACGATCGTGCAAACCCAGAAGCCCTGCAGAGCAAGATAGTCAACATCAGCCCCGCTTTGGATCGACGGCCAAAACAGGCTCTTGAGCCGGCTCTCGGTGCGAGGGGTCGAATCTGAGAGGCCCAGTGTCTGCATGGCGGAGCATTAAACCGCAGAGCGGATGCCTTGTCCAGCGGGAAGTCGGGCTATTTCGAGAGCCTGCCGAGGGCGGCCCGGAACATCTCGTCGAACGATTTCGCGTCTCCATTTTTTGTAATCAGGCTCAGGGCGGCTTCCGCAACCGGCCGCTGATATCCCAGATTCACCAAGGCGGAGAGCACGTCTTCTTGGATCGCGCTCATAGCGGAAATCGCCGGAACCGCCGCCGGTCCGGCCTCCGGCAGCTTGTCGCGCAGCTCGAGCACCATGCGTTCGGCGGTCTTTCTGCCGATGCCGGGAATGCGCGTAAGCCGCGCCACGTCGTTGCCGCGAATCGCGCCGATCATTTCGCTGGCAGCCATGCCGCTGAGAATCTTGATGGCCAGCGTGGGGCCGATGCCGCTCACCGTGATCAGCTTTTCGAACAGCAATTTCTCGGCGGAGCGCAGAAATCCATAGAGCGCAATGGCATCCTCGCGCACATGCGTGTGAATGTGCAGCGCGACCTCGGCCCCAACGGCGGGCAGATCAGAAAACGTAGGCACGCTGATGGTGACGTCATAGCCGACGCCAGCGGTTTCAACGACCGCCTGGTTGGGATGCTTGGCCAGCAGCTTTCCGCGCAGATGGGCAATCATATTTGGGCAAACATGCAGTGCCATTGTAGCGGCAGAGCGCCATGCGGGGCCGGCATTGTTTTTCTGCGAGGCTTGCTTCGTAAGGGTGCAGTTTGGATTTCCTGATCTTAAGGTGTCATCCTGAGCGGAGCCGTTTTTCAGGCGGAGCGAAGAGCCTGCCCCGAGCGAAGCCGAGGGGATCTCAGTCTCACCCGGCCTGGGGGCGTGAGCCAAACTGCATCACTACCGCTTGCTTTCTTCGATGGACACTCCCGCTCAACGATCCTAAAATCCTGGGTAGCGGTGCGGGCTGTGATCCTATGTGGCGGGAGAAGCTGCAGTTTCGATTGATCCTGGCGGTGACGGCGCTGTCGATTTCGACTGCTCTCGCGGCGCCCGCGCAGCAGACTGCGCTCGATCTGGATGGTCACTCCGCGAATCCGCTCGCCGCCGATTCCGGCAAAGTTGTCGTGCTGGTGTTCGTGCGGCGCGACTGCCCGGTTTCCGGCCGCTACGCTCCCGTCATCCAGCAAATCAGCAAGCAGTACGCGGGCACGGCAAGCTTTTGGCTCGTCGATCCGGATAAGGCCGACAACGCGCAGGATGTTCGGACTTATCTCGCCGATTACAACTATAGGCTGCCTGCGGTGCGCGATCCGGCGCATGTTCTGGTGAAACTGAGCCGCGTGCAGATAACTCCTGAAGTCGCGGTCTTCGACCGGAATCGTCATCTCGTGTACGACGGACGCATTGACGACTGGTACGTTGATTTGACCCGCTCGCGAGCCGCGCCGACAACCCACGAACTCGAAGATGCGATCCGTGCGGCGGCGGCGGGCGAACCGGCGGCGCGCAGCGAGGTCAGGGGAGTGGGATGTTACATCTCCGATCTCGAATAATTTCCGGCCGCTCCGGCGTGCGGGCGCTGGGTCTATTGGCGGGAATGGGACTGCTGGGAGCGTCTTCTGCCGCAATATTTCCCGCGCCGGCGATTTCCGCCCGCTCATTTCCTCCGCGCCCGGCTCCGCAAAATTCCGCCCCGAGCGCGACGGTCACTTTCAATCGCGACATCGCGCCCATCCTGTTCCGGTCGTGCGCCCAGTGTCACCGGCCGGGAGAAGCCGCGCCGTTTTCCTTGCTGACATATTCCGACGCGAAACGGCACGCTCGCCAGATTGCCGAGATGACGCGCTCTCGCGCCATGCCTCCGTGGCTGCCGGAACCGCAGGAATTGAAATTCGCCGACGAGCTTCGACTGACGAACGCGGAAATCGACTTGATCTCTCGCTGGGTCGAGCAGGGAGCCGTCGAAGGCAACCCGGCCGATCTGCCGCCGCAACCGAAGTTTGTAGAAGGCTGGCGGCTCGGCCAGCCCGACATGATTCTCACGGCGACGAAGCCGCTCGTCCTTCCGCCGCAGGGCACCGACACGTATTGGAATTTTATTTTTTCCGTGCCGATTCACCGGACGCGTTGGGTGAAGGCGGTCGAGATTCGTCCCGGCGACAAACGCTATGTGCACCACGCCAACATTCTGGTTGATCGCACGGGTGCGTCGCGCAAGCGCGAAAGCTCGCCGGGCGCGGGTTTCGGCGGCATGGAGATTCGCATCGAATCGCAGGTGTTCGATCCCGACAGCCACCTTCTGTTCTGGAAGCCGGGAACGGTGCCTTACGTCGAGCCCGACGGATTGGCGTTGCGCCTCGATCCCGGCACGGATCTGATTCTCAACACGCATCTGCAGCCCTCGGGCAAACCAGAGGTGATCCAGCCCAGCATCGGGCTTTACTTCACGCCGCACCCGGCGACGAAATTCCCCATGCTGTTGCAAATGGAAAACGATGTCAAGCTCGACATTCCGGCGGGCGACGCGAATTTCGTGGTCAGCGATGATTTCACTCTGCCCATCGATGTCGATCTGCTGGCGATTTATCCTCATGCGCATTATTTGGGAAAAGACATTCAGGCATTCGCGACGCTTCCCGACGGCACAAAGAAGACGCTAATCCACATTCCGCACTGGAACCTGAACTGGCAGGCGGTGTACCGCTACGCCGAACCGGTGCTCCTTCCCAAGGGAACGACCGTCAGCCTGCGTTATGTGTACGACAATTCGAAGGACAACCCGCTGAACCCGAATGATCCGCCCAAGCGGGTGGTGGGCGGCAATCGCTCGACTGACGAGATGTGCCACTTGTGGCTGCAAGTGCTGCCGGTGAATTTCGATGCTGCGAAGGGCGATCCGCGCATGGCGCTGCAGGAGGCGCTGGCCCGGCACGACATCGAGAAAAATCCCGCCAACTTCGAGGCTCACTACAATCTTGCCGCGATGCTGCAGACCAGAAACGATCTGGACGCAGCCATCGGCGAATACCAGGCCGCGCTGCGCTTGCGCCCCGACGATGCCGCCGCGAACAACGCGCTGGGCGCGGCATTGACGGCCGCGGGACATCCCGATCAGGCCGTGCCCTATCTGCAGGCAGCGTTGAAGGCGCGTCCGGATGATTTCGACGCCCACTACAATCTTGGAATTGCGCTAGCCACGCTGGAAGATTTCGACGGAGCCTCGCGGGAATTCCAGACCGCTCTGCAGTTACACACCCGCGACGCCAACGCAGAAGCGAATCTGGGAGCAGCTCTGGCCGAGACCGGGCACTTGGTGGAGGCGAAAGCGCACTTCGAGCGCGCCTTGCAGATCGATCCCAACCAGGCGCTGGCGAAAGAAAATCTCGACGCGCTGATCAAAGAGATGAACGCGCACTGAGATAGTGCGCGGTAGAGTCATTGCGGGCGCGCGTCATCGTGCGCCTGGGTCATCGCGAAGTCGGTTGCGTTTTGTGCTTTAATCCTCGATATGCAGCGGTTGTCTTTTCTGTCTCGCGTAGCGTGGTCGTTGTTTTTCTTGTGGGCCCTTTCTGTGCCCGGCGTTACGCAGCAGGCGACCCCTGAGGCTGCGGCGGCTCAAGATTCGCAGTCCTCCACACCGCCGCCCGAGTTCGTCGACGCGCGAAATCTGATGGAGCAGGGCAAGTTCGACGACGCGATCGCCGCACTCCAAAAGCTTGCCTCGACCGCTCCCACGACCAAGGGACTCGATCTCGAACTGGGCGCGGCCTACTACAAGAAAAGCGACTTCCCCAGCGCAATCGCGTATCTGAAGAAAGCAACCGCCGAAGATCCTGCGAGCGGCGAGGCCACGCAGTTGCTCGGCCTGTCGTACTACCTGGGCGGGCATCCTGCGGACGCGATCCCGCTGCTCGAAAAAGTTCAGGGATGGTTTTCGCGCGCCAACGTCGACGCCTCGTACATTCTGGGAATTTGCTACATCCAAACCAAAGATTATCCGCAGGCGCGCAAGGCCTTCGGAAAAATGTTCGACGTGCCGCCGGATTCTGCCGCTGCCTATCTGTTCACGGCGCGCATGTTGCTGCGGCAGGAGTACGACCCGGTGGCGGAAGAGTACGCGCAGAAGGCTGTCGCGCTCGATCCCAAGTTGCCGCTGGTGCATTTTCTGCTGGGCGAGTTGTATCTCTATAAATCGCGCGTGCCCGAGGCGATCACGGAATTCCAGGAAGAACTGGCCATCAATCCCGCGCACGCACCAACTTATTACAAACTCGCCGATGCCTATTCGCGAGTGCAGAAATTCGAGGATGCCGAGCGCCTGTTGCAGCGCTCCATCTGGCTCGATGCGACTTCGACCGGACCCTACATCCTGATGGGAAAGGTGCTGGAGAAAAAAGGCGAATACGATCTGGCCGTGCGCGCTCTGCGGCGCGCCGCGACCATGGACCCCAACAATCCGGTGACGCACCACTTGCTCGGCCAGGCCTACCGCGACATGGGGAAGAAAGACGAAGCGGACAGCGAACTAAAACTGGCCGAGGAATTGCAGACGAAGCAGGATGAGCGACCGTAACCTTAACCCCATAAAGCGCAGTGTTCTTGCCTGATGTCATCCTGAACTGTGGCGAAGCCACGGTGAAGGACCTTACGAAGCGACGCAGCCGGCAACATAGCAAACGAGAGCTACGACGCTGCCGCGATCTGCGCGTCCGTCGAGCGCACATACGCTCCCATCCGGCGTACGGTCGCTCGCCCCGGCGTCGCCGTCGCTCACGATGATATTTGTTTTGAATTTATAGCGTCGCGGCCTGCTCGCGGCGGCGAGCCTGAATCTCAATATAAACGTTGACCAGCGACACCGCGGCCGGCGTCACTCCGGGAATGCGCGAGGCCTGGCCCAGCGTGCGCGGCTGTACGTGGCTGAGTTTCTCCTGCATCTCGCGCGAGAGGCCGCTGACGGAATGGTAGTCGAACCAGTGCGGGATCGCGTGTTGCTCTGACTTTTTCAGCCGCTCCATGGCGCGCTGCTGCTGCAGCAGGTAGCCTTCGTACTTGATTTCGGTTTCGACCGACTTCAGTTCGTTGCGGAGCTCGGAAGAAATCTTCACCACAGGGGACACGGAGGGTACGGAGGAATCTCTTGCGAAAAATTCGGGCGCGAGGTTTCTCAGGATCGGAACGAGTTGCTCGACGGTCACTTCTGGGCGCTTCATGATCTGCGCCAGCGTCTGGCCCGCTGCCGACAGAAGGCCCGCCGAGCTTTGCTCGGCCTGGACGGGCGGGGCGCCCGTCCCCACACGGGCCGAGGAGCCTTCGGCGATCTGCTCCAGCATTTGCTGCGTGAGGCGCGTGCCTTCCAGCAGCTTCCTCATTTTTCCGAGCCGCTCCTGCTTCGATTGAAAATCCGCCCACGCTTCGTCGGAGATCAGTCCTACGCGGCGGCCGTGCGGAGTGAGGCGGCGGTCGGCATTATCAATGCGCAGGTGCAGGCGGAACTCGGCGCGCGAAGTGAACATGCGGTAAGGCTCGTTCGTGCCCTTCGAAATCAGATCGTCGATCAGGATCGCGGTATAGGCTTCGGTGCGGTCGAGGATCAGCGGCTCTTCATTCTTCACCTGCAGTGCTGCGTTGATTCCGGCCATCAATCCCTGACATGCAGCTTCTTCGTAGCCGGAAGTACCGTTGATCTGTCCTGCCAGGAAAAGACCTGCAATCTTGCGAGTTTCGAGTGTGCGTTCCAGTTCTGTGGGATCGATCGAGTCGTATTCAATGGCGTAACCGGGCCGCAACATCTCGGCATTTTCGAGCCCGGGAATCGACTTCAGAATCTGCAACTGCACTTCGACCGGCAGCGATGTGCTCATGCCGTTGACATAAATCTCGTGCGTGTTCAGGCCTTCCGGTTCGAGGAAGAGCTGGTGCGTCTCTTTGTCGGGGAACTTAACGATCTTGTCTTCAATCGATGGACAATAGCGCGGGCCGATCGACTGAATCTGTCCGCTATACATGGGCGAGCGGTGCACGTTTTCGCGGATGATGCGATGCGTCTCCGCGGTAGTCCATGCGATGTAGCACGGCACCTGCGAATCGTGATGCGCGACACGCCTGGTGCGAAAACTGAACGGCGTCGGGTCGGCATCGCCGGGCTGCGCGGGGAAGCGCGACCAGTCGATGCTGCGCCCGTCGAGTCGAGGCGGCGTGCCGGTCTTCAGGCGGCATCCCCGCAGGCCGAGATTCTTGAGCGCCTCGCCGAGCAGCACAGCGTTAGGCTCGCCGGAGCGTCCCGCGGGATACTGCTGCTCGCCGCAATGGATGAGCCCGTTCAGGAAAGTTCCGGTGGTGATGATGACGGCGGACGCGCCGACGGTGCGGCCGTCGCGGAGACGAATGCCGCGCACAATTCGGCGATCGTCAGCCGCCGAGCTTCGCTCCGCCTGAACGGGCGGGGCGCCCGTTCCCACACGAGGGTTGTCGGATTCCGGCCGAGTGCTCTCCAGGATCAACTCCGCCACTTCCGCCTGCTTGATTTTCAGATTCGGCTGCGACTCCAGCACTTCGCGCATCTTGAGGCGGTAGGCTTGCTTGTCGCACTGCGCCCGCGGAGACCACACCGCCGGTCCGCGCGAAGTATTCAGCAGGCGAAACTGGATGCCGACCGCGTCGGTAATCTCGCCCATGATGCCGCCGAGGGCGTCGACTTCACGCACGAGATGTCCCTTCGCAATTCCGCCGACGGCGGGATTACACGACATCTGCGCGATCAGGTCGACGTTGAGCGTGTAGAGCGCCGTCTTGAGTCCCATGCGCGCGGCGGCCATCGCAGCCTCGCATCCAGCGTGGCCGGCGCCGACGACGACTACGTCGAATTGTTCAGTGAAGCCCATGTGAAACTGCGTGGTCGCTCAGTTTGAAAATTTGCGTTACTCCCCTGCTGCGTCATCCGGGTACGCGGCGCAGTTCAGCCGCGGAGGGGGATCTCGCGCGGGCTAAGGCGCTTTGCCGCCACATCCTCTGATCTCTTTCCTCTTTCATTCTAGCAACTTGCGGGTTTCAGTGATTGCGCTCACTTGCTGGCCCATGGCCGCCCCCGTATATTGAGCTGTCGTCATGAATTCAGGGGGCGTCATGAATACTGCGGAGTTTTGCCAGCAGCTCGATGCGCGCATCAGCAAGTACGACCTGCTCTGTCACCCTTTTTACAAGGCGTGGTCGGCAGGCGAACTCACACGCGAAGACCTGCGCGAGTATGCGCAGGATTACTACCATCACGTGGAAGCGTTCCCTTCTTATCTAGCGGCCCTCGCGTTGCGGCTGGAAGAGGGCGACTTGCGGCGAGCCGTTCTGGCCAACATGTGCGATGAAAAGGGAGTGGAAGGCAGACCGGGCCGGCGCGCGGTGCCGCACTCTGACTTGTGGCTCGATTTCGCCGAAGGCATGGGTTCGACTCGCAACCTCGAGTGGCACTGTCCGGTGCGCGAGATTCGGCAGCTCATCCGGCATTTCCACCGCGTGGCCAGCGAAGGCACGCCGGAAGAAGCACTGGCGGCTTTCTACGCGTATGAATCGCAAGTGCCGCGCATTGCCCAGGCGAAAGAGGGTGGGCTGCGCGAAATCTATGCGGCCGACGACAAGACCTGCGGATATTTCACGTTGCACGCCACCGCCGATGTGCATCACTCGCGCGTTTGGCGCAATCATCTGGAACGCCGCGTAGCGTCGAATCCCGCGACGGCAGACCCCGCGCTGGACGCCGCAGAAAATACTGCCTACGCATTGTGGCGGGCGCTGGACGGAATTGACGCGCGCAGGACGGCGCTGGCGGCGGCATAGCCGGATGTTGGCTCACCTTTTGGCATGCTGAGCGAAGCGATGGACCTCTGCACTTTGCCGGCAGTGTCGCGGTGGCTGGCAACTCCGCAGATGCTTGGCTTCGCTCCAGGATGGCACCGGATTGAATCGGCCGGTTATTCTCAAGGGAATCGGTTCCAGGGTAAGCGATCGTGGCCAAACCCATCCCCGTCGGCGCGCACGGCGAAGCGCAGGAGACCGTCGAATTTCGCCACACGCTGACCGCCCAGCATCCCGAGTTGCCGCCGGTGTATTCCACTCCAGACATGATCCGGCTGATGGAAACCGCGGCGTTTCACGCGTTGCAGCCATATTGCGAAGGTGACGAGATCACGGTCGGGACGTCGATTCACGTCGAACACCGTGGTGCCAGCGGCATCGGCGCGCACATACGGGCTGAAGCCGCGCTCGAAACCTTCGACGGCCGTTTTTACACTTTGCGCGTCACGGCTCGCGACAATGACCTGGAGATCGGACGCGGCACGGTGGGCCGGGCGGTCGTCAGCGTCGCCAAATTCGCCGAAAAGATGAAGACCAGGAAGCCCTGAGCGCATCCAATCTCGACGTATGCATACCGATATCGCCGAGCGGACTCCGGTTCAGATCTCCCAGCAAGAAACAAGAGCCAAAGCCTTTCGCGCCATGCACCACGGCCGCGAGACGCTCCTGCTGGCCAACGTGTGGGACGTTGCCAGCGCCCGCATGATCGAAGAAGCCGGATTTGGCGCGGTCGCGACCAGCAGTGCCGGTGTCGCTTTCTCGCTGGGCTATCCCGACGGACAAAAAATTCCGCGCGAGGAAATGCTGGCAGCGGTGGCGCGCATTGCGCGCGCCGTAAGAGTTCCTGTGACCGCCGATGTCGAGTCGGGATACGGCTCGACGCCCAAGGACGCGGAACGCACCGCGCTGGCCGTGATCGACGCAGGCGCCGTCGGCATGAACCTGGAGGATGCCCCGGGCGAATCGGGAAAGCCGCTAGCTGACTTGTCGGCGCAGATCGAGAGAATCCACGCCGTGCGCGAAGCCGCGGCCAGCCGGGGCATTCCGCTGGTCTTGAATGCCCGCACCGATGTTTACCTGCTGCAAGTGGGTGAATCCGCCAGCCGCTATGACGAGACCGTGCGCCGCCTCAGCGCTTACCGCAATGCCGGCGCCGATTGCGTGTTCGCCCCGGGCGTGCGCGATGCCGCCTTCATCGCTCGCCTGGTTGCCGATTTGAAATGTCCCGTAAACATTCTGGCGGGGCCGGGTTCGCCCACGATCCCGGAGCTGCACGCGCTTGGAGTGGCGCGGGTGAGCCTCGGCTCCGGCCCCATGCGCGCCACCCTGGGATGTTTTCGTCGCGCCGCCGAAGAGTTCAAGACCACCGGAACCTACGAATCTTTGGCCGAAGCTCCTTCTCACGCCGAGGTGAACCAACTGATGGTGTCCAGACCTTGAGCAAGCGCCAAGAACTGAAGACTTTAAACTGAGAACTTCCATTCTCATCGGCATTATTTCCGATACGCATGGCCTGCTTCGACCCGAAGCCCTCGTAGCGCTACGCGGGTCCGACCACATCATTCACGCCGGCGATGTGGGCGCGCCTGAGATTCTTGAGCAACTGGCGACAATCGCGCCGGTGACGGCGGTCCGCGGAAACATTGATCGCGATGCCTGGGCGCGCAAACTGCCGGAGACCGAAGTGGTTGAGATTGGCGGCGTCTCGATTTATGTGCTGCACGATCTGGCGCAGCTCGATCTGAAGCCGGCGGCTGCCGGGTTCGGCGCGGTGATCTCCGGTCACACCCACGTACCGCTGCAGGAGACGCAGGATGGCGTTCTCTATTTCAATCCCGGCAGCGCGGGTCCGCGGAGATTCAAACTGCCGGTGAGCGTTGGGCGACTCGTCGTGGATCAGGGTAAGGTAAAGGCCGAAATTCTCCCGTTGAGTGTGTGACGCGTTGGGTGTGAGCGTCGTGGAGCCCTGGACGCATTTGTCCGGGGACGCGCCACGAATTTCGAACCTCCAGGTTTGCGGAGCTGCCGGGCGGACGAATGCGTCCGCCCCTCCATGATGCCCGATTGCTACAATCGCTGGCGATGCCGCTGCAATTTCAGATTGAGAAGACCGCCGGTGCCGCGCGCCGCGGACGCCTGCTCACTCCGCACGGCGCGATCGAAACGCCGGTGTTCATGCCCGTGGGAACGGTAGCTTCGGTCAAGGGCATCTCGCAGGATATTCTCGAAGAACTCGGCGCGCAGATCATTCTCGGCAACACCTATCACCTCTACCTGAGGCCCGGAGTCGAAACCGTTCGCAAGCTCGGCGGGCTGCACCGCTTCATGTCGTGGCCGCGCGCCATTCTGACTGACTCGGGCGGCTTCCAGGTTTTCAGCCTCAACGAGCTGCGCAAAGTGACCGAAGAAGGCGTGACGTTCCGTTCGCATCTGGATGGCTCGTCGCACTTTTTCAGCCCGGAGAGTGCGATGGAAGCCCAGATCGGCCTGGGCGCCGACATCATCATGGCGTTCGATGAGTGCACGGAATTTCCCGCGGAGCGCGAGCGCACGCGGGCCTCCATGGAACTGACGGCGCGCTGGGCCGCGCGAAGCAAGAAGTATTTCGAGGAGCACAAGCACGAAGTGCCGTGGGCATCCCGTGGAGGGACGGACGCATTCGTCCATCCAGGCGAGCAAAGCTCGCCGCGCTCTCCCGGCCACACATCGCAAGCTGAACCCGAAACAGAGCCGGGCTCTCCTGGCCACGCGTCGCAAGCTGAAACCGAAACAGAATCTGCACGCGATACTGCTCCCCACCAGCCCCAATCCGCCCCAAGCACCGCGGAGCTTCGCTCCGCCGGACGGACGAATGCGTCCGTCCCTCCACAGCCAGATCAGACCCAATCCCTCTTCGGCATCGTGCAGGGCGGCATGGATCGCGGCCTGCGAAAAGAATCCGCTCAGCGGACCGTCGAGATTGGCTTTCCCGGCTATGCCATCGGCGGCCTGAGCGTGGGCGAACCGCGAGAACTGACGCGCGAGATGGTCGAATCGACTGTTGAGCATTTGCCTGCGGACAAGCCTCGTTATGTGATGGGCGTCGGCACGCCCGAAGAAATTGTCGAGTACGCGCTTCTCGGCGTCGATATGATGGATTGCGTTCTGCCCACGCGGGCCGCGCGCCACGGCCTGCTCTTCACTTCCGAGGGCAAAGTCTCGATCAAACAGGCGCGCTACGCCCAAGACGCCGGCCCGCTCGACCCGACTTGCGGCTGCCGGGTGTGCCAGCGCTACTCGCGGGCCTATTTGCGGCACCTTTATGCTTCTAATGAAGTGCTGGCGCAGGTCTTAAACACCATCCACAACCTGAGCTTCTACCTTGACACTATGCAGCGGGTGCGGCATGCTATTTCACTTGGGGAAGAGTCCGGTTTTCTTTCTGGTGTCTGGTCTTGACCGAAACCGTAGACTCGATGGAAAGATCTCCCCGGATTCAAGCCTGAGGCTGAAAGAACCCAGCCGAAGTCGATTCAATCCCGTGGTGAAAGGACAGCGCCAGCAGCGCTAGCCAGCGCGGGTGGTGTTGCGGACGCATCCGCGCTAGACCTTCGAAAGCATGACATACTTATTGGCGTTGCAGTCGGGTAGCGGGAGCATGGGGTGGCTCGGCATTGCTCCTCTTATTTTCATTTTCGCTATCTTTTATTTGCTTCTGATTCTGCCCCAGCAGCGGCGGCAAAAAAAGTGGCAGGCCATGCTGGACAAGCTCAAAACCGGCGACAAGGTCACCACCAGCGGCGGGTTGCGGGGTACGATTATCGCGTTGAAAGACGATTCGGTTCACTTGCGCGTGCCGCCCGACAACTTGCGGGTGGAAGTGACCAAGGCCTCGGTGACGCACGTGACCACGACCGAAGAGGAAGTGAAAACGAAATAAGTGATCAGTGACCATTTGCCGGAGGGACAACTGGATTGCCGACCACTGGCCACTGATCACTGACTACGGGATTTTATGAATAAGCCTGATCTCTGGAAGCTCGGCCTCATCATTGGCACGCTGCTGGTATTCCTGTTCGGCATCTTCGGGGTTCCGAAGAGCGTCTCGGGACGCGGATTGCTGGCGGCGATGACGGAACATATTCACCTCGGTCTTGATTTGACGGGCGGAACCCACCTGATTCTGCAGGTGAAGGTGAACGACGCGGTGAACGTAGATGCGCAGAACGCGATCGAAGTTCTGAAAGATCAGCTGCGCCGGCGCAAGATCGACTTCGCCGATATTTATCAGACTGACCAGCAGAACAATCCCGACCACATCCTGATCAAAGGCGTTCAGGCGAGCGCGCGGACCGACTTGCTGGGAATCGTGCAGGATCGCCTTCCCGAGTACGACATTACCGGCGGACCCGACAACACATGGACCATGTCGATGAAACCGTCGATGCTGACCGACCTGAAAAACCGGGCCGTCACCGAGGCGATCTCGACCATTCGCAATCGCATCGACAGCCTGGGCGTCAGCGAGCCGACCATCGCCCCCCACGGGCTGGGGCAATACCAGATTCTGGTGCAGTTGCCCGATGTGGACGATCCGGCCCGTGTAAAAGAAATCATGCAGAACACGGCCATGCTTGAAATCAAGCAGGTGCTGGGCGGGCCGTATCCGAGCGAGCAGGCGGCGCTGCAGGCGCAGCAGACTCCCGGCATTCTGCCGCCCGACGCGATGATTCTTCCCGGCAACACGCTGGGCGGGCAGGCCGAGGGCGATCAGTTTTTTGTGGTGTCCCGGGCTTCGGCCATCAGCGGCAAAGACTTGCGCCATGCCGAACCGGGCATGGACCAGAACGGCCAGTCCGACGTCGAATTCCAGTTGACGGGAGAAGGCGGCCAGCGTTTCTATAGCTTTACTTCGAACCACGTGAAAGACAGTCTGGGCGTCGTGCTCGACGGAAAAGTCCGGGAAGTCGCCACCATTGACGAGCCCATTCGCGATCAGGTGCAAATCAAGGGGCACATGGACAACCAGTCGGCCAAAGACCTGTCCATGATTCTGAACTCGGGCGCCCTGCCCGCGGGCATCACCTATCTGAACGAGGAAGTAGTCGGTGCATCGCTTGGCGCTGACTCGATTCGTGCCGGGGTGCGCGCCGCCGTTGCGGGCATGTTGGCGGTTCTGATTTTCATGCTCATCTACTATCGCGGAGCGGGCATCAATGCCGATGTCGCCCTGATTTTGAACCTGGTCATTCTGCTCGGGTTCATGGGTTATTTCGGGGCGGTGCTGACTTTGCCTGGAATCGCCGGAGTGATCCTGACGGTTGGCATGGGCGTGGATTCGAATGTGCTGATCTTTGAGCGCATCCGCGAAGAGCTGCGCAACGGCAAGACCCCGCCTTCGGCCGTGGATCAGGGTTTCAGCCATGCCTGGATCACGATTGTGGATACGCACGTCACCACCATCGTGTCGGCGGCGATTCTGTTCTTGTTCGGAACTGGCCCGGTGAAAGGGTTTGCCGTCACGCTCACGTTCGGCCTGTTGGCGAATCTGTTCACCGCGGTTTTTGTCTCCCGCTATATTTTCGACTCGATTCTGAGCCGCAAACAGCGTGGAGAAGCCCTGAGCATCTAGGGCATTGAGTAATTGGGGAATTTGGTAATTGAGCAATTGAAATGTTCGGATTGTGAGAACGACGGTTTTTAGATCGCACAATTTCCCAATTACTAAATCTTCGTTAAGTCTTAGAAAGATAAGGGGTAAGTAAACCGGTGGAGTTCTTTCACGACGTCAATATAGATTTTCTGGGGAAAAAGTGGTATTTTCTCGCCTTTTCACTGGTCTTTAGCGTTGCGGGCGTCTGTTCCATGTTGTTCTGGCATGGCATCCCGTGGGGCGTGGATTTCCGCGGCGGAACTTTGGTGTATGTGAAGTTCTCGCACCCGCCCAACGACAACGCCATTCGCGCCGCGCTTGATCACGTGGGCTTGCATGATGCGAAGAATCAGCGCATTGGGCAGGTGGCCGATAACGAGCGGCTCATCGACCTGGATGTCCGCGAAACCAACGAGAAGGCGCTCGATTTGGGCCGGGACAAGATCATCCAGGCGCTGGAAACCAACGTTCCGGCGGGTAAAGTTGACCTGAATAACGCCAGCTCTTTGAAAATCAAGGGTTACTTGCTCGACAAAGATCCGCTGCACATTGGCCCCGACGACCAGAAATACACCGCGCAGGCGCAGGCTGTTTTGAACTGCCGCAACGGGCAGGGCGGCGTGCTCAGTTCGATGGACCAGTTGAAAGGCGCGCCCGGCGTCGATCCGGCAGTCGCGGCTTCATTGAGCGACGGGTTCTTTCTTTCAGATTTCGGCGTCCGCGACGTAGCGATCGTCGGCCCCGAGGTGGGTGGTCAATTACGCCAGCAGGCCGGGTTGGCTACGCTTTACTCGCTGCTGGGGATGCTGGTGTACCTGGGATTCCGCTTCGAGTGGATTTATGGCGTCGCCGCCGTGATTACGGTATTTCACGACACCCTGATCACCGTAGGAGCGTTTTCACTGACCAACACTGAGATCTCCCTGACCGTGATTGCGGCCATTTTAACGTTAATTGGTTACTCTAATAACGACACGATCGTGGTATTTGATCGCATCCGGGAAAACATTAAACTCATGCGGCGAGAGAGACTGACCGACATCGTCAATCGCAGCATTAATCAGACTTTAAGCAGAACGATCTTGACAGCGGGCCTTACCTTCCTTACTGTACTCGCACTTTTTTTATTCGGCGGCGAGGTGCTTCACGGGTTCAGCCTTGCGCTGGTTATCGGCATCTTAATTGGGACGTATTCGTCGATCGCGATTGCCGCGCCCATCCTGGTCGCGTATCAGGATTGGCGGATTGAGAAAGGCAGGCGCCCCGTGGCTATGCCGGGCAGGAGCAAGTAGCACCGGTCATTTCGGCGGGGCGGCGTTCCGGATCAGTATTATTTTTTCGGCAGTTGCGATCTCGTAAGCCTTCTTAGGTAAGGACTTGGAAGGGTTTCTGCGGAACGCCGTCAAGGCTCGCCAGCCGCGGCGGTGGCCGAAGGAATCGGGAGCAAAGAGCAAGCAGTCGGTGTCTAAGTTTCTGTAGGGTCTCGAAGTAGGGGAGAAGCTTATGTTTGAAGACAGCCTGATCGAATCCGGAGGCAAGCTCAAGACCAAGCGCGGGTGGACGTCGCTGATTTCGTTCGCCATTCAGATCGGGATCATTGGTGTCATGATCCTGATCCCGCTGATCTTCACTGAGGCCTTGCCCCGTACCCAACTCATGACATTGTTGGTGGCCCCCCCGCCGCCTCCGCCGCCTCCACCGCCCGCAGCCGCGCCGGTGCGTATCGTGAAGCAGATCCAGACCGACATCGTGAACGGCGAGTTGCGCACGCCCACCAAGATTCCAAAGAAGATCGAAATGATCAAAGAGGACGAAGCCCCGCCACAGATGGCCGCGACGGGCGTCGTGGGCGGCGTTCCGGGCGGCATTCCGGGTGGATCGATGGGCGGCGTGATCGGCAGCGTGCTCAGTTCGACGCCGGTCGCTGTGCCGAAGATTGCAACTCCAACGCGCATTCGCGTTTCGTCGGGCGTGCAGTCCGGACTTCTGGTCCGCAGAGTGAACCCGACCTATCCGCCGCTGGCTCGGCAGGCGCGCATTCAGGGTGTTGTGCTGCTGCAGGCCGAGATCAGTAAAGAAGGCAACATCGTGAACCTGCAGTTGATCAGCGGGCACCCGATGCTGGCCCCGGCCGCGATCGATGCGGTGAAACAGTGGAAGTACAAGCCCTACCTGTTGAACGGCGAGCCGGTTGAGGTCGAGACGCAGGTGCAGGTGAACTTTACGCTGTCCGGAGGCTAGACTCCGGCTGGCGTGGCTTCTGAAGTGGTTTAGAAGTGTGTGCATTGAGCCCTCCCCTTCCCACCGAATGCGGTGGCCGGGGGTAGTTTTCGGAGAATTCGGCCGCTGCACCGCAATCAGATGTCTTTGACAGGCAGGTCAGGCGGACCGCAACGCTGCGGCGAAGGCCGTAAGCCGCAGACTTTCTGCTCTTCAGCCAGCGGCTGGCGCTCAGAATGCATCGAAGTGTCTGAACCTGTAATGTTCTGAAGCTAGAGTTCTGAAGCGGTCGAGTGGAAATAAGAGGACTTGAACCAAGTCCACTGCATCAGATCGGCACTAAACCAGATCGTAAAGAGTTTCGAGGAGGGAAAAGCAACTCATGTTAGCAGCTCACGCAGGGGCAATACTCAATCACATTCCGGCTGCAGCCAACTGGATCATCCAGGAAGGCGGCGGCATGCCAACGGACCCGCTCGGCTTGTGGCATCAGATGGGCTGGGTCGCTCGAACCGTTGTGATCATTCTGTTCATCATGTCGGGCTGGTCGATCGGCGTGATGATCGATCGCTGGATGGCGTATAGCGCCGCCCGCAAGCAGTCGCGCGCTTTCGCTCCGGCAGTGGCCGGCGCGCTGCGCGACGGCCGCATTGACGAGGCGATCAAAGTCGCCGAGCGCAACAAGAAAAGCCACCTGGCCAAGGTCGTCACCGCTGGTCTGATGGAATTCAAGGCTCACCAGGATTCGCCCGGCGCGATTCCCGGCGAGACCATTGAAGCCTCCAAGCGCGCTCTGGAACGCACCGAAGCCATCGTCCACGCCGAACTGAAGCGCGGCTTGGGCGGCCTCGCCACCATCGGTTCGACCGCTCCCTTCGTGGGATTGTTCGGCACCGTGATGGGCATTCTGAACGCATTCACCGGCATCGCCAACAGCCACGCCACCGGTCTGGCTGCGGTCGCCGGCGGTATTGCGGAAGCGCTGGTTACGACGGCCATCGGGCTGCTCGTCGCCATCCCGGCCGTGATGATGTTCAACTACCTTACGGGTCGCGTGGAAGCGTTCGACGTCGAAATGGACAATTCGTCGAGCGAACTGATTGACTACTTCCTGAAGAAGCGCGGCGACCGGCGGTAACGCGGTTTCTCCGCAGTGAGCCGAGAGTTGCTTTGTCCGGCGCTGGATGCTCCAGCGCCGGCCCTTCCCAACTTGACGCCGGATGCAGTTCCGCACGCCTGGTTGCAGGTGCAGTGCGGTAGAGGTACGGGAGATACCAAGCTATGCCATTAGCAAAGCGAGACGAAGGCTCCAAAGTCAGTTCCGACATCAACGTCACCCCGATGGTCGACGTGATGCTGGTGCTGCTGATCATCTTCATGGTGGTCACGCCCATGTTGCAGAAAGGCGTGAGTGTCGACATGGCCAAGGTGAACAACCCGATCCCCATGGAAGACGCCGACAAAGAAGACGCGCTGCTGATTTCGGTGACCCGCGACGGCAAAGTCTACTTCGGTAGCGACCAGACCAACGTCGATACCCTGACCACTACAGTGAAAGATCGTTTGGCCAACAAGCCGGGCAAGACCGTCTACGTGAAGGCGGACATGCGGGCTCACTTCGGCAGCGTGGTGCAGGTGGTGGATGCCGTGCGCGCCGCCGGAGTCGATGACCTGGGCTTGCTCACCGAACAGAAACAGGCAAGTCCAAACGCTCCGCCGCCTCCACCTCCGGCAGGGCAGTAGTTCGCAGTCAGGTTTATAGGAGAACGATCATGGGAATGGCAGTTGGCCCGAGCGGAGGCCAAAGCGCAAACATCAACGTCACACCGCTCATTGACGTGCTTCTGGTATTGCTGATCATCTTCATGGTGATCTCGCCGGTGACGCCGAAGGGACTCGATGCTCTGGTTCCGCAGCCGCCGCCGCCCAATGCGCCCAAGAACGACACTCCCGACCGAACTGTCGTAGTGCAGTTGATTGACCGCGGGCCGGGCCAGGATCCGGGCGTGAAGATCAACACCGAGGATGCGACCTGGGACAACCTGCAAGGGCGGTTGGAAGATATTTACAAGCAGCGCGCGGAAAAGGTCATGTTCGTTAAGGGAGATGATGCCATTCCCTTCGCCAACGTGGCCAATGTGATCGATATTGCCCATGCCGCCGGCGTGGACAAGGTGGGTCTGATTACCGCCAAGATCGAAGCAGGCAACTAGAGCGCGATTGCTGTGACGGAAAACTGAGCGCGCCGCGCCCCGTTTTCCGGCCGTGGCCCGGGAGCGGCTCGGCGCTGCCGGCGCCCGGGCTTGCCGTAGCTGACATACTTGTCAACCCGGCGGCTCTGGGCCTAGGATGCTGTGGCAAGGGAGACTTATACCGCAATGAATAAGACCTTTAAATTTCTGGTGCTGGCAGGGACTTCGCTCGCACTTTTCTCGTCGGTGGGCTGCAGCAAGTTGCGGGCCCGCGATCAGCTCAATAAGGGAGTGGAAGCTTACAAAAGCTCTCACTACGAGCAGGCGATCGACCATTTTCAGCAGGCGATTCAGTACGATCCCGGTTTGATCAACGCCCGCATGTATCTGGCCACCGCCTTCGTCTCACAATATATTCCGGGAGTGGACTCGCCCGATAATATCCGCACTGCCGATCAAGCCATCGAGCAATACCAGAAAGTGCTCGATACCTCGACGGCCGCTCGCGACCAGAAGGTAAACAGCGCCAAGGGAATCGCTTACCTCTATTTGAACGAGAAAAAGTGGGACGATGCCAAAAAGTATTACCGCATGGCCTCAGACATGGACCCCAACGATCCCGAGCCTTATTACTCGGTGGGAGTGATCGACTGGACCGCCTGCTACCAACCGCGCATGGAAGCGCGAGCGAAGCTCGGCATGAAGCCGGAAGAACATCTGAACCCGAAGAACAAAGATCAGAAGCAGGCCTGCACGGAGTTGAAGGTCAAGAACGCTCCCGCCATTCAGGAAGGCATCGACAGCCTGAACAAGGCGATTCAGTTGCGTCCTGACTACGATGACGCCATGGCCTACATGAACCTCATGTATCGCGAGAAAGCGGACGTCGAATGCGACGATCTTCCCGGCCGCGAAGAAGATCTGAAGACCGCCGATCACTGGGTCGATGAAACCCTGCGGGTCAAGAAGGCGAAAGCCGAAAAAGCCGCCCAAAACGCCGCCGGCGGCATCACAGTGGATCCATCGAAGTAGAACCGGCTGCAGAAGTCAGCACCGCAGACCTCCACCGCGTTGCTCAGGATGACAAGGCATCTTGCCGATCCCGACAACCGCTGCCGACAGCTTATGGCTGAATACTAGCCGCCGCCTGCTGAGCGCGATAAAGCCTAACTTCCACGCGGTAGAACTGCCAGCGCTGCATCTTCGGGAAGGCATCTGGAAGAACCCGATTCATCATTTCGGTTGTGGCATCGGGGTGCCCGCCAGTTTCGTTGTACATCAGCATGACCCACAGGCGCGGATGCTCGAGCGCCGCCGCGCGCAGCAGATCAGGCGTGGGCTTGCCCGTGAAGTCACGGTAGTCAAGTCCCGGCGCGTGACGGGGCGCGTGACGTGGAAAGAGAATTTCCGGGCCGAGATTGTTCTCGAAACTGGCGCTAGCGGAGTTCTCACCTGCACGCAAGGAGCGGAAGAATTCATACGCAGATCGGGTCTCAGCGATGTGGAAGATAATGGAGTCTCCGGGTTGGGCGTGGTCGAGAATAAAGTCACTGGCGGCGCCGGAGGCATCGCGCTCGTTGTCGAAGTCGTGGCCGTAGACATAAGGAATCGCGCGCGCCGAGAGCAGCAGGATCAGCAGCGCAAGAACCGCTCGCAGCGCCGGAGGCCGCA
The DNA here is from genome assembly GCA_963739125.1 of uncultured Acidobacteriaceae bacterium. Lineage (GTDB taxonomy): Bacteria > Acidobacteriota > Terriglobia > Terriglobales > Acidobacteriaceae > Sulfotelmatobacter. The sequence goes on from CAVTZD010000001.1 coordinate 2,392,127, forward strand.
CGATGTCGAGTCCGGCAGCCACCAGAATGAGAAGAGCGGGCAGGCAGAAAATCATATAGCGCGGAAGAAAAACCGGCCGGGCGAACGACAGCACGACTGTCAGCGCGATGGGAAATAACAACCACACGAAAAGGAATTGGCATCGCCATGCGTTCCAATTCCCGCCGCGCCGCCAGAAGCGTTTCCCGAGCGGGAGCGCGGCGGCAAAGCAGATCAGTGCATAAACAATCGGCTCGGCGCCGGTAAAGTAAGTCCAGAACCGCAGCAGGTCGCCGAGGCCGGGACGCTGAATCCATCGAATCGGCCCTGCTCCCGTCTTGGCGACGAAAATCAACAGCGGCGACACGGCAATGCCGATGGCAATCCAGGCGCGCCGCAGTTCGGCTGAGATTTCAACTTTCGGCTCGTCCCCGACGCCTTGCGCGCCAAGCCAACGCACTCCCAGCCAGCGCACCGCCAGCCAGTGGGCCGCCAGCAGCAGCAGCGCGTAAAAATGCGCGTAGACGGCGAGAACGCCGAGTACGACGTATGCGAGACGGTTGCGGCGCGTCGGCTGGCGCAGAAAGGCGATCAGAAATCCGGAGGAAAGCGTCGCCAGCAGCACAAAGAGCGCGTAGCTGCGAGCCTCCTGCGAGTAGCGAACGCTGTAGGCGTTTACCGCGAAGAGCGCGGCCGCGATCACGCCGGCGCGGCGGTGATACAACAGCTTCGCCACCCAGTAGATGGCGGGGACCGTTGCCACGGCGAATACCACCGACAAGCAGCGGATGAAGAATTCCGTGTGACTCGCATGCAGATGGAACAGTGAGCCAGCGCCCAGCCAGGCGCGCAGCAGCAGGTAGTAGAGCGACATGTTGGCTTCGCGCCACCATAGCAGGTGCAGAAAGTTGCGCCAGTCGATGCGGGCGATTTCCGCGCTGAAACTTTCATCAAACCAGAAGGGCTTTGCGGCGAGAGAAATTAGCCGGATGGCGCCGCAGGCTGCCATCAAGAGCAAAAGATTGAATCGCTGAATTATGCGCAGAGTTGGCGACGGCGAGCCAGCCGAGCTTTGCTCGGCCTGACCGGGTCGAAGACCCGGTCCCACCTGGGTATTGGTTGGGTGATCGTTGCTCAGGTGATCGTCGCTTCGCCGATTCAACAATTCCAGATGATACTATGCTAGGAGAATTCTCGAAGTTTACGTGCATTTCTCGAGTGGAGCCCCGAGCGTGACGTCCCTGGCAACCGCCCAGCTACGAGACCAGCCTAACCAGTCGGCGCAAGACGAGCCCGCGCAAGACGAGCCGACTCCGACCGATCGTTGGCAGGGATGCGTGTCGGTGATCGTGCCCGTCTATAACGAAGCATCGCATATCGACGAACTGCTGCAGGCGATTCAGGCCTCGCCAGTGAACAAGGAAATCGTCATCGTCGACGACGGTTCGACTGACGGCACGCGCGAAAAGCTGCGGGCCTTGCCTCCGACGGATGACGTCACTATCGTCTTCCACGAAAAAAACTACGGCAAAGGCGCCGCCATTCGCACGGCGCTGGCCTATGCCCGCGGTGAGTATGTGCTGATCCAGGATTCCGATCTGGAATATGACCCGCAGGATTATCCTGCGTTGCTGCGGCCGCTCGCCGAGGGCAAAGCGAACGTTGTCTATGGCGTGCGCCCGGATCGTCCGGAGCGCGGGCTGCGGTTTTTTCTGGGCGCGAAGTTGCTCACGCATCTCACCAACTTTCTTTACCGCGCCGGAATTCACGATGAGGCGACTTGTTACAAAGTTGTGCGCCGCTCGCTGCTGGCTCAGGTGCAACTGACATGTCATCGCTTCGAGTTTTGTCCGGAAGTGACGGCCAAGCTGTGCCGCATGGGCGAGAAAATCGCCGAGGTGCCGATTTCGTATCATCCGCGGTCCGCGGTGGAAGGAAAGAAAATTCGTCATTCCGACGGCTGGCTGGCGATCTGGACGCTGCTCCGCTACCGCTTCGCGCCGCTCCGCGGCTGGCTGCGGCCCACCTCGAGCAAGGCGCAGGCGCCCTTCGCGGTCAGCTTCTCGCGCCTGCCGGAGGAGTAGAGAGCTAGCCGCACTACGTTCCAGAGTTCCAAAAAATGTTCAAAAAGGTTCTTATCGCGAACCGGGGCGAGATTGCGGTGCGCGTCATTCGCGCCTGCCACGAGATGGGAATCGCCGCGGTTGCTGTCTACTCCGACGTAGATCGCGCCTCGCTACACGTGCGCAAAGCGGACGAAGCGTATCCGATCGGCGCGGCGGCTGCGTCTGAGTCGTATCTCAATATTCAGAAGATTCTCGACGTGGCCGCGCGATCCGGCGCCGATGCGGTTCATCCCGGCTACGGTTTTCTTTCCGAAAACGCGAAATTCGCGCGCGTCTGCGCCGATGCGGGCGTGAAATTCATCGGCCCCACGGCCGCCGCCATGGATGCCATGGGATCGAAAACCCGCGCGCGGCAGGCCATGGAGCGCGCCGGAGTGCCATTCGTTCCCGGCACGTCGCGCGGACTGGAATCGTTTGAGCAGGCGGAGGAGGTTGCCGCGCGCATCGGCTATCCGGTCATGCTGAAAGCGGCGGCGGGGGGCGGCGGGAAGGGCATGCGGCTGGTGCATGCGCCGCAAGATCTCAACTCCGCGCTCGAAGGCGCGCGCAGCGAGGCCGAGCGTTCCTTTGGCGACAGCGAAGTTTATATCGAGAAGGCGATCATCAATCCGCGCCACATCGAGATGCAGATCCTGGCCGATGAGCACGGACACACGGTCTATCTCGGCGAGCGCGAGTGCTCGCTGCAGCGGCGTCATCAGAAAGTGCTGGAGGAAGCGCCGTCGCCGATCGTGGACACGGACCTGCGCCGGCGGATGGGCGAAACGGCGGTTCGCGTGGCCGAGGCCGCGGTATATACGAACGCCGGCACCGTCGAATTTCTGGTCGACTCCGAAAAGAATTTCTATTTTCTCGAGATGAACACGCGGCTGCAGGTCGAGCACCCCGTGACCGAACTGGTCACCGGCCTCGACCTCGTGCATCTGCAGATTCGCATCGCCGCCGGCGAGCCGCTGCCCTTCACGCAACAGGAAGTGCAGATTCGCGGGCACGCCATCGAGTGCCGCATCTATGCCGAGGATCCCGACAACAATTATTTTCCCAGCCCAGGCAAGATCACTCTGCTGCTCGCGCCTTCCGGGCCGGGTATTCGCCGCGACAGCGGCATGTATGAGGGCTGGACCGTGCCCATGGATTACGATCCGCTGCTGGCGAAGCTGATCGGCTACGGCACCGACCGCGACCAGGCCATCGGGCGGCTGACGCGCGCGTTAAACGAATATTTTGTGGGCGGGATCAAGACGAATATTTCACTGTTCCGGAGAATTCTGCGGCATCCGGAGTTTTGCGCCGCCAAACTCGATACCGGGTTCCTCGATCGCATCCTCAAGGAAAAGGAAGACGCCTCCGCAGAGTCGCGTGCGAACTCAAACGCCAGTCCGGGTTCCGCCGAGGTGGCCGCGATCGCCGCGGGAATGTTTGCCCAGTTCGGAGCGACAGCCGCGGCACCAGGGGAACGTGCTGCTGCGAGCGGAGGCGCGGCCCGCGCCTCCAACTGCAACTGGAAGGTCAGCGGGCGCCGTGAGGCGCTGCAATGATGAAGGCGAAACCTGGGCGGCGAGTCGAGAAGTTCACTCAGCAACGGAAGTCAAAGTCCCCACCCTCTCGCCAAGAACGCGAGAAGAGTGGGTCACCCTCGTGAATAAAACTCGCAACTCCCTTTCATGACTTACGATGTCACCATCGACGGCAAGAACTACCGGCTCGAACTGAATCGAGCAGAGGGCCGCTGGTCGTGCCGCGTCGACGGCCGCGAGGTTGAAGTCGATGCTGTCCTGGCGCGGCCCGATGTGCTCTCGCTGCGCATCGGCAACCTGGCCTATGAAGTGAAGTGTGAGCGCGTCGGCAGTGACGTGCATCTGTGGGTGGGCAGCGAGCGCTTTGCCGTGGAAATCCGCGACCCGCGGTCATTGCGTGGGCGGGCGCGTGCGGTCGATGATCACGGTCCCAGAAAACTGACTGCTCCCATGCCGGGTAAAGTGGTGCGCGTGCTGGTGAGTGAAGGCGTGGAAGTCAACGCCGGCTCGGGCGTGCTGGTGGTGGAAGCGATGAAGATGCAAAACGAAATCAAGTCTCCGAAGAAAGGAACGATTCAGAGGATTCTGGTCAGCGAGGGCGCGGCTGTGAACGCGGGAGACGTGCTGGCGATTGTCGAGTAATTGAAATGCAGGGGAGAGGCCACGCAAATTCACGAGGCCGGCAGGAGAGGCCTGCAGACGGTGATGATCTCAGGCACGGGGAATGCCCCGCGAGCATGGTGTAGAGGCGCTGAGGGAAGCACGATCGGCGAGGCAGAAATCTCATCGCTATTAAGCGTACAGGTCTAAGCGTACAGATTAATGAGCCTCCCGTTCCAACTGGCGGCACCGGCCGCATAGGAGAGATAATGGGCGACCGCCGTGCTTTCGACAGGAAGGCTCCAGGCCCATCCCGAGACATACTCCCAGTCCGAGCGCCCCGTCTCATCGCTCTGGGAATCCTCTACGGGCGTTCCGTCGATGCGATTTGTCCCACCCCGGCGCGTCGAAGACGACCAAGCGAAAGCGTCGGCGGAGGGAACAAGACGAATCTGGCCGGCCCGCGCGGTGATCGCTCCCTGAGTAAGAGGCACGAGGCTGGTCGACACATCGGGTGCCTGCGACGGGTCGACCGGGTTTACCGACGCCGGGAGCAGTTTAATCGACATGGGAAGTCAGTCTGCCAACTCTCCATCTAATGGCCAATCTATCTTTGGCCAATCTATCTATCGGCAGTTCCGACCCGATCTAAAAACACGGCGGTACTTTAGCGCCGTGAGGATCCATCCCGCCACAACACTCTGCCCCCTCCCCCCTCCCCTCGGACGGGAAGTTGAATGGAGGCGAGCGGGCGCTGGAGTTTTCGGCGGCGCGGGTTGAGCCGCGCCCTTTTTCAAATTTGAAGTGGTTGATACAGCGAGATGCGGACGGAGCTCAGCTACTTCTCGAGCCCGTTCGAGTCGAGCACCTGCTTCGCGTAGTAATTCTCGACCTTGGCAGAATCCCGCAGGACCTCGTAGTAAGCCTCTTTCAGCAACTGCTCGCGGCGGTCATGAATCTGCGTGCGAATGGCCTGCTGCACCCGCGGATCAGAGAGTTCCCGCTGTCCTGCCGGTTCTTTCGACACCAGCTTCACAATCCGGAAAGCGAGCGCTTCTTTGTTTCCGGGATTGATCACGCTGATAATCGGGCTGTACTGGCCGGGCTTGAGCTTCATGACCGCGTCGCGCGTGGAAGGGTCCGTATTGTGCAGCGACGACTCGGGCACGGTGCCCAGATCGCCGCCGTTGCCCGAGGTTTCCGGGTCTTCGGAATATTTCATGGCCAGCGTGGCGAAATCGTCTCCGCTGTCGAGGCGGTTGGCGATCATCTGGATCTTCTTACGCGCGTCGGCCTCGTTCTGCGCCTTGTCGTTCTGGTTGTGAACCTGCGGATTAGGCGCCGGCGTCACCATGATCTGGGCCAGGTGATATTGCGGTTCAATCAGATTGAACTCGCCTTTGTGCGCGTTGTAGTAGTCGGTAATATCCTGGTCGGTGACGTTGATCTTCGACGACACTTCCTTGTTCATCACCTTGTCGACGGTGATGGAGCGCCGGATGTCGCGCTTGAAGTCGGCCAGCGTGATTTTCTTGTCCTTGAGCCGCTGGTCGAATTCCTCCTGCGTAAAAGGCGCCTTGATCTCGTTGTATTTGCGATCCACTTCTTCGTCGGTGGCGAGCAGACCCAGTTTTTCGGCGCGGCGCATGATGATCTCGTCGTCGATCATCTGGTGCAGAATATTCAAACGAAGCGCGGTTGCCTGCTCGCCCGTGGGCGCTTGCTGGGCCGAGGCGACCTGGTTGTCGTAATACTTGTCCACGTCAGAGCGAAAAATCTTGCGGCCATCCACTGTGGCCATCACGTCGCCGCTGGGCTTCGAGTTGCATGCAGCCAGCAGAATGAACACAACCAGCGTCCCGGCAACCTGGGTGAAGAGTGCGGCTTTTTTCAAGAATGTTTCTCCCGTTTCTGGCAGCGACCGCCATCCCACAACTGGTCCGCGCGGGCGGGCGGCCGCCGCACGCGTCGGACACAAGCGATCACTTAGAGGCTGGCGTAGAGCCCGAAGTTGTATGCGCCGGGACCGGTTCTCCGGCGTCTCTCAGGGCATTATCGAGGGCGGCGCGGATTTCGCTGACAGGAACAGCGCCGTCGATCTTCTGGCCATTGATGAACAGGGTTGGCGTGGCGTCGACGCCAATCGCATCGCCTTCTTTCATGGAAGCCCGGACGGCGTCTTCGTTTTGCGCCTTGATGCACGCTTCCAGTTTGGTTACGTCTTCGTTGTGCTTCTGCCCTTGCAGCATCGCGATCTTATCGACGGCTTCAAAGCGCGCACCGGCGGTTTTTTCGCTGTCGACTTCGCGCTTGTTCGAGTGGATATAGTCGGCGAAATCCCAGTACGCGTCGGTGTTCTGGGCCGAGAGGCAGTTCGCGTCGACGGCGGCGTGAATCGCCCAGGGATGAATTTCCGCGAGCGGATAATCTTTGTAGATAAACGTGACCCGGTCGCCGTACTCCTTCAGAATCTCTGGAAACAGCGTCTGGTGCATCTGCGCGCAGAAGGGGCACTCGAAGTCGTCGAAATTGACCACGACGACCTTGGCGTTCTTCGCCCCGCGCGAAGGACGGCCGGCGACGTCGATCTTGCTCATCACTTCCGCGAAAGGATCTTTGGTGAGATCGAATTTCGTCACCCGCAGCATGGTGCTGCGATCCTTGGCCAGCAGAAACTTGTATTCCTGCTGCTTGCCACCGCCGCCGTCAATCGTCACCGCCACAGCGTCGTAGTTGGGCCAGTCGGTGCTGGCGGTGATGGCGCCCACGGTCACCTTTACTTCGGGCGGAATGTTGTAGTGAGAGCGAACCTGCCGCTCAATCTTGCGGGCAACGTCGGGAGGAGCGGACTGGGCCACACAACCCAGGCAGATCAGGAGCAAAATCAGCAGTGAACGTCGAATTGTGGTCACCAAGAACCGCCTGAGCATCGCAAAGTAAAAGTCGATTATCTCACAGCGGATGCGTCTAGCCGGCGTGCGATGCTGTCGCACAAGCCGGCTTAAGCTCCTTGTCATCCCGAGGGCCGACGGAGTCGGCGCGAGGTGACTTGTGTCGGCCGAAGGTGTCGGTGGTTTCGATGGGAACTTTCGCCGCGCCTGCGCATGGGCACTCCCGGCGGGCGCTATTGTCACTGCATGCGGATCGTAGGGTCCCTCGGAGGGCTTGCACCCTCCTCGGGATGACACGGCTCTGGGTGCCAGGGAGACATGACTTTACGATCACTGCAGAGTGCATTTATGGCCGAGCAGACGATTTAGCCGGTGCGGCGCAGTTGATCGGCGGGCAGCAGAGAGTTCATGGAACCGGAGCGGAAGCCCTCCAGGTCGAGGGTCACGAACTTGAAGCCCAGCGCTTTGAAAATGGCGGTAAACTCGGCGGCCATGGCGGGATCGAGGGCGCGGTCGAGTTCTTCGCGGGCGATTTCAATGCGGACGATTTCACCGTGATGCCGCACGCGGAACTGGCGGAAGCCGAGCGTGCGAATCGCGTCTTCGCCGCGCTCGATGACTTCAAGCGCTTCGCGCGTCACCGGCCGTCCGTATTCGATGCGGGATGAGAGGCACGCTGAGGCTGGCTTGTCCCAGATGCGAAGCCCGGCCTGGCGAGCGAGTTCACGAATTTCTTGCTTGCTGAGTCCGGCAGCCAGTAGCGGCGCGGCGACGTGGTGCTGAAGCGCGGCCTGCTGGCCGGGGCGAAAGTCGCCCTGGTCGTCGAGGTTCACGCCGTAGGCGATCGTGTTGAAGCCGCGGGCGGCGCGCAGCTTTTCCATCACATCGAAAAGTTCGTCTTTGCAATGGAAGCAACGCTGGCCGTCGTTGCGCGAGTAGTCGGGGCGGTCGAGTTCAGAAGTTGCAATCACTTCGACTGGAATCCCCTGCTCGTTGGCGAACGCTAAAGCATCGGCAAGATGAGTGCGAGCCAGGCTGGGAGAATCGGCAATCACTGCCCGCATGTCGTTGCCTAAGACGAGGTGAGCGACAGAGGCGAGATACGCGGAATCTACGCCGCCGGAATAGGCGACGAGCAGACGTCCGGACCGGCGCAGGTCGGCTTCGAGTTGCGCTAGCTTGTCGGCGAGGCTGCGTTCCAGGGGCGGCATCGCTCTTATCGTATCAGTCCAACACCCGCCAGCCCAGAGCGACCAACTCAGAGGACTCAGGCTCGCCTGAGTTTAACGCTACTCGTGTAAGTCGTTGAGTCTTGGTGCAAGTTGTTGAGTTCCGGTGTAAGTCGTTGAAAATTCGTCAGACGCGTTACGGAGCTGTTAGAGCGCGAATTTCGACGTGGGGGATACTCCCCCCTTGCGGCAAAAATTCGTCGCTTGCAGGGCCCTTTCCGGGCCGGGAAAAGGCATCCTGAGAGTGGGATAGAGGCCCGATCCTGGGTGGATGTCACGATGCCATGCCCCATATAGGGTATATACGTACACTGTAGTACATACATAAGTGTTAATCTTGTATATTCCAAAGCACTTTGCAGCCCGCGGAACCTGCGTTAGTTTGATACGGTGTAATCGGCTCGATTGTGGGGATCGCGATGAGGCCTTTGTTTTGTTTAAGTTTGGTCGTCTCCTTCTTTGTTGCGGCCCTCTCCGTTGCATTCGCGCCTGGCAGTCTGAGAGCACAGGCGCCCGTCTGGCAGCCCTCGCCGGGGCATACGCAGGTTCCGATATGGCCGGGGAAAGCGCCTGATGCGGTGCCTGTCGCCGGCCCAGAGGTCGCTACCAGCGATAAAGACTTTCTGATTGCTGGCAGGCCGGTGGTGGGGGTGGGCAGAGTCTCACAGCCGACGATGACGGTTTACGCGCCGATGGGAAACAGTACGGGCGCTGCGGTGGTCGTGTTTCCCGGCGGGGGCTATTGGGATCTGGCCATCGATCTTGAAGGCACAGAGGTTTGCGACTGGCTCACGTCCGAGGGAATCACCTGTGTGCTGTTGAAGTACCGCGTGCCGGGGGATGGACTGTTCCCGAGGTCGGGGCCATACCCAAAATCGCCGATGGCGCTCGAAGATGCGCAACGGACTCTGGGGCTGGTGCGCCTTCACGCCGCCGAGTGGCACATCGATCCGCATAAGGTTGGAGTGCTTGGCTTTTCGGCGGGCGGCCACTTGGTGGCGGCGATCAGTACGCATTTTGAGAAGCGTTTGTACCCGGCAGTCGATGCCGGCGACCGGGAAAGCTGCCGCCCGGATTTTGCGGTGGCGATTTATCCGGGACACATGCTCGAGAATACGGTGCGAAATTTTCAGTTGAATCCCTACGTTCCTGTCACTCGCGGCACGCCGCCCACTTTTATTCTGTAGGCCGAGGATGACCCGGTCGATCCCGTGCAGAACTCGCTGGTTTACTATGCCGCGCTGAAGAAGGCCGGCGTTCCGGTGGAGATGCATTTGTATGCGCACGGCGGGCATGCGTTTGGACTGCGATGCACGAAGTTTCCGATTACGGCGTGGCCTCAGTTGGTCGAAACGTGGCTGGGGACCATCGGGATCATCTCGAAGTAAATGATCTCGAAGTAGACGCGCGAGCAGGCAGCAGATCTCAACGAAGCCGTTGAAATGACTAGTAAAGCCGCTCCTGCCGTCTGAGGTTTCCGAAAGACCCGATATTGGCCAGCGAGAAGGTGAAGCGGAACAGATTTTCGTTGCGTACGTTGGCGATGGCGTAGCGGCGATATTCGAGAGTCACGCCGCAGCAGTTCCAGTTGTAAGTGGTCTGCGCGGTGGCGAACTGCAATTGCTTGACTTCCTCGTCGAAGCCAAAACTGCTGGCTGCGCTGAATCCGCGGTGATTGAGCCCCCCGTAGCCCAGAGCAACCCGAAACTGCTGAAACTTGCAGGTCACCTGGGTTGACGTGGCGGTAGTGGCGTTGCACGTTCCTTCGCTGGGAATGGTAGTCGTAGTCGAGGCGGTTGGAGTTTGCGGAATCTGCAGAAAGGCGTCGCCGCCGCCGACGGTGAACGGTCCAAAGTTGTAGTTGACCAGCAGCGTGCTGGCATTCATGCGGCCGAGCTGGAAGTCGTAATCCAGGTCCCATTCGGTATCGGTGTGGCTGCTGGTGGCAACTCGCAGGCGCGAAACCAGCGGAGAAAGATGCCGCGGCTGGGTGATGAAGGCGATGCCGGTCAGATCTTCTGTGGTGGTGAAAACATTGCGTTCGCCGGGGACGAGCGCTCCACCAAAACTCGGATCGAGGAAGTATTTCTGGGCCAGCTCCCAGGTGGCAACTTCGCGCACGGCGGGAGCCGCGGCGCAGCCCTCGTTCTCCAGATTATCGGCTTTCTGCCAGGGAACGATCTGTTCCGGAGCGGCGGCGCCCACGGCGAGCCCGTTCATGGGAGTTTCGCACTCCGGAGTCGCCAAGGGTGACGCACGCTTCGCGTAAAGCCGAGTCACGAATCCGTATTCGACTTCGTGCGTATCGCTCAGGATGTCGCGCTCATCGAACTGCAGAACATTGGCGAAGTCGTTCACACCGGTCACGTAGCGATATACGGCGCGGGGCTCGATGACGTGCTTCCATTTCCGGCCCAGAAACTCTTTGTCGAATACTCTTTCCAGTGGCGGCGGCCGCAGTTCGACCGAAGCGTCGAGCGCTTCGCGGTTGGTGGGATCGTGCACCGCGCTTCCGTTCACCAGACGCTCGGTGTAGTAGCTGTCGTGTAAAGCCAGCGCTGGACGCAGGGACCATCCGCGGAATTGCAGAGGCAGGGAAATCTCAGGGCTGAAATCGAAGCGGCCGAGCAGATCGGCGGTGCGAAAGCCGGGCTCGCTTCTCGACAAATCGCCCGCGGAGGCGTCGAAAGACCAATAAAACGGAGAACGGGCGAGCGGCCGGTCAACGCTGGAAGCATCGATGCTGGGAGTGTGCAGGATTCGGACATCGTCGAAGACAGGCGGATTGGTAAGCGTACCGTCGGCATTGACCTGTTGAAAAAAGTTTTGGTAGCGCTCGACCATGCCGCCCAGCCAGACGCCGTTGGCGGACTTCGAAAGAAAAGCCTGCGATTTCACTTCCGAGTTCACCGCCTGGGTGAAAACTTCGTTGAAAGCCAGGCGGAACAGAAACGAACTCAGGTAGTCCACGTTCGAGACCGCACGAAAACCGTAGAAATTGCCTTCCGCCAGCAAGCGAGCTTCCTGACCGCCTTCACGCAGCAGCTGAGGGCCAGTGCTGGTGCCGGTTTCGATGCCGCGGTCGATCACGCCGAAAAAATTCAGGTCGACATATGATGTGTCGCTGGGGCGCGCCCGAAATTCGCCCCGCTGCGACCAGCCGCGCTTGGAAAGATATTCAGCGCCCACGGTTGCGTCCATGCTGCGGTTGATGGCCCAGTAGAAGGCATCGCCGATCTCGTTGCCATTGGTGGAGGAGCGGCTGGCGGTGGGCACCAGGAATCCGGTCTCTCTGGCCTCGCGCGCGACCGGGTGAGTCGCGTAAGGAAAATAGAACACGGGAATTCCGTGCAGAAAAAACCTGCTGTGATAAATAGAAGCGTTGGCACCGACGTCGACCACGATTTTGTGAGCGCGGAACTCCCAGTTGGGATGCGGGAGTTCGCAGGTGGTGATGGTGCCGTCATAGACGAGGTAATGATCGGGAGTATCTTTCTCGACGACTTGGCCGCTGAAGGCAAAGGGAGCAGTCGAAGTCAGAACCACGGTCTTGCCCTGGAAGCGCAGTCCCGTGGTGGCGGTCACGTCGTAGAAACGGCCGGTCTCGGCGGTCAAATTGTAGGTACCGTGGCTGGCTCTGATGTGGTCGTCATTGGGGCCGCCGTCGAGTGTGAAATGACCGGAAGCCGTGGCCTCGCCGCTGTTGGAGTCGTAGGTGACCTCGTCGGCGCGCAAGACGTAGGTGCGGTAGTAGATTTCCGCGTCGCCGTGGAGCTTGTAGACGTCGCCATCTTTTTCCTGCTGCAGGGCGCAGATGGTGGTCTCTTCCGCATTTTGCCCGGCGGCGCGCCGAGCGCACGGAGTACTCGCGCCGCCGGCGGAGCGTGGCGCAGTGTTTTGTGCGATCTGCGGCGGCGAAGAACGCGCCGTTTGCCCGGAAATCTGCGCGAGCAACTTCGTGGTTACTAGCGATGAGACGAGAAGCTGATGACAAAGGAAGAGCGCCGTGATAAGGAATCTATTGCGAAGCATCATCGGACGGAAATCAACGGAGGGATCTCGCTCAGCGCAAGCGCACCTGTCCTCTTGCGTTGTCTGCTCACGGCATCGTGAACTTAACACGGCGCTGGCCGCGAGGAAAAGTGGCGAAAAAGGCTAGGATTCCTGTGAGTCCGCTCCGGTTGTCCATTACGAGCGGGAGAGTGTGATTTTGCGCGAGTGGGGTTCATGAATTGTCCGCAGAGTGACGAGAGTCGCCATTTAGAAGCGTCGCCGACAGAATTGCCCATGTTAAGGCCTGAAGAACCGGGAGCAGAGGTTGATCCCGCTCTGGCGGCCGGTTCGGCTTGGCGCGACGAGCTTTCGGACCGGCTGAGCCGTTACCGCGCGCGGCGCAAGATGCCTCCACCGCGGTATCCATCGCTGAATCTGCGGTTTGATTCTTCTGAGATTCGGAGCGCCGCGGGCAACGGGTCGGGACGCCGGCCCACTGCATTCGCATCCGTGTCAGATCAGGCTCTGGCGCTGGATACGATGGCGGATTTTTCTCCGGAAGCGGCTGACCAGGTTTCATCAGAACAGCCCGCTGGAGCGGCGATCGCCGCGGGGACGGTCGACGCACGGAAGACTGCCACTGCGAACTTTGCCACGGCGAAGGCCCCTACGGCGAAAGTCGCAACGGCGAAGAGCTCCACTGCGAAGATCATTGAGTTTCCGCGTCTCGCCTGGGGACCGCCGGCGCCTCCGCCAGATCAGTTAGCGGAGCCGGTGATCGACCGGCTGCGGATTCTTGAAGTTCCCGAAGTCGCGCCCCCGCTTCCCGCACTCGGCGGCATCACGATTGAGCCGGCCAAAGGGAGCGATCCTGAAAAACGAGCTGGCATTGATTTCCCTGTACAGCGCGCGGCGCTGGCGCGGCGCATCTCTGCAGGGTTGGTCGACGGCGTCGTCGTGGCCGCCGCATCGGCGTTATTTGGCTTCATCTTCTGGAAGGTGACGGAGGTTCGTCCGCCGCTGGCGCAGATTCTGGGGCTCGCAGCCGGCATCCCCTGCCTGTTCTGGGCCGCGTATCAATACCTGCTGGTTGTTTACGCGGGGCGCACCGTGGGCTTGCACGTGGCTGGTCTTGAACTGGCTCTCTTCGATGGCACGTCGACTTGTCGCCGCCTGCGGCGCTGGCGCGTGCTGGCGTCTTTCCTCTCGGCGGCGTCTCTTGGCATGGGTTTCGCGTGGGCTTTCCTTGACGAAGTCTCCCTGTGCTGGCACGACCGAATCACACGTACCTGTGTCGCGCCGAAAACCTCGCGGGGAAGAAAGTAGATTCGGGCGAATTGGCTCGGTCAATGCCTTGGTGCGGACCCCTGAATGTTCAGTTCGTCACCCGATGGAAGGAGACCCAGTGCCCGCGGAACTCAGCACATCTCGAATCTTGCTCAATAATCGATCTCGGGTGAAAGGCTTGTTGAGGAAGTTCCGACTCCCGGGACAAACTCCGCAACGAAACACGGCTGCGTCGGTGTAGCCGGAGACATACAAAACCTTCATGTCGGGCCGTGCCGTCATTAGTCGTTCCGCCAGGGTGTGCCCGTTCATTCCGAGCATGACGACATCGGTGATCAGCAGGCAAATCGGCGATCGGTACGCTCCCGCTAACTCCAGAGCCATCTCCGCGCTGTCAGCCTCTAGAACGCGGTAACCGGCCTCGTCCAGAAATTCCGTAAGTACGCTGCGCAGGGAACCGGAGTCTTCGACCAGCAGGATGGTGCCGCCGGCTAATCCCGTTGCAGCCAGCGAATTGCCGGACGGTTCAATGGACTCAACGGGTTCATCGGTGCGCGGGAGATAGACGCTGAAGATCGTCCCAGATCCGGGCTCGCTGCTGACCGAGATGTAGCCGCCACTCTGCTTGATGATGCCGTAAACAGTCGCCAGCCCAAGTCCGGTGCCTTGGCCTTTTTCTTTCGTGGTGAAGAAAGGCTCGAAGATTTTCGTCATGGTTTCTTCGTCCATTCCCATTCCCGTGTCAGTGATGGTAAGCAGGCCGTACCGGCCGGACGCTGCTCCTGAGTAACGCTCGGCGATCTGGTCAACCTCAACGTTGGAAGTCGAAATGGTCAGCGTTCCACCCCGCGGCATGGCATCGCGAGCATTCACCGCAAGGTTCAGCAATACTTGCTCGATCTGGCTGACATCGCCCTTCACCCGCCCCAGTGCCGGGTCAAGCCGGTTGAGAATTACGATATTGTCGCCCAGCAGTCGCGCCATGATGTCGTTCAGATTGCGGATGACGAGATTCAAATCCAGCACAACTGGATGCAAGATCTGCTGACGACTGAAAGCCAACAATTGTCCGGTAAGCGAGACCGCGCGCTGAGCGGCCTGACAAATCTGTTCGACCCGCCGTCGCGACGGGTCGGAAGACCGAAGGCGTTCCAACAGCAGTTCGCCGTGTCCCAGCACCACGCCAAGAAGATTATTGAAATCGTGAGCTATGCCTCCTGCTAATTGCCCGATGGCCTCGAGTCTCTGCGCTTGCAGCAGTTGCTGTTGTAGAAGCTTACGCTCGGTGATGTCGTCGGTCGTACCTTCAAAGCCCACGATACGGTCATTCTGGTAGATGGCTCGGGCGTTCGCGGAAGCCCACATTTTGCTTCCGTTCTTGCGATAGAGTTGGCACTCGAAACCCTGAACACTGCCCTGGGTCTCAATTAGGACCTGGAATTCGAGACGGCGCTGCGGGTCGACGTATAACTGCCGCGCAATGTCGGTGATCGCGGCTTTGACTTCTTCAGGAGATTCGTACCCCAGCATGCGCGCCAGGGCTGGGTTTACAGTGATGTAGCGTCCTTCCACAGAGGTCCGAAAGATTCCAACAATGGCCTCCTCAAAAAGCCTCCGGTAGTTCTGTTCCGCGTTCTGCAGGGCTTCCTGCGTGCGCCTCTGCTCGGTAATGTCTACGATGACGCCGGTGATGCCCACGAGGCAGCCTTGTATGAATTGTGGCCGACAGGAACTTCGACACCAATGTAGAAAGCCGCTTCTGTCAGGCATGCGAAACTCGCAAGGTTTTATGTTTCCCGCGAGAACATCGGCAAATCCGCACTGCACAAACTGCCGGTCCGCCGGATGAACGAACTGGACGAACGGCCTGCCTACCATTTCGAGCGTTCGGTAACCAAGTTGGTGTTCGACAGGCGGGCTGATGTAGGCCACATTGCGATCGACGTCAAGGCTGAAGACAATATCATTCAGATTTTCGACGAGATCCCGGTAACTATCCGCGGCAGTTCCGGGTTGAGATTCGATGGAGTTCGCAAGGCTGGCGAGAATGTCTTCGAGCGGAGCCCCTACGGTGATAAGCTCCAGGGTACGCTGATGTCCAGCAAACTGGGTATGCAACCTGTCAAGGTTCCCGCGATGATAATCAAAGCGACTGCCCATAACGACCTGCGTTGGCAAGCTTCTTTACGAACGAATAACTGCTAGTGTACGTCGATTTCCGTCTTGCCGTCACGAAGGATCGTATGGAATCAGCTAAGTTACGGTAGGTGTGCGGGCCGCGTGGAGAACAGATAGCTGGTCAGTAGAAGCATGAATCGAATGGCCATGATTCAGATAGCCATGAATGGCTTCTTGATCGGGCACCTATTCTTCAGCCAGTCATGCAGAATATCCAAGTCGACGGGAGGAATCCTGATAAATTCACATCCAGCTACTCCGTACTCCCGGGTCCAGAGCACGCGGGCCTCAATATAGATCGCTCTTCTCGCGTTTGGAAGCATTAGGCGAAACGACAAACTGTCGCCGATGGTGAGCTTCTCGGTCGAACTGAGGCCGACTCCGCCGTCCCCAATATTGGTGATAGTGACCGGTACAAAGCGATTATCGTCGGTGGTGGCTATCACGGGCGTCATGACGGCATATCTTGCGTATCGCCGGTAGTCCCGCAACATTCGCGAATAGACTAGTTTCATGGACTGCGAGCTCGATTCCGTGGTGAGAGGCTTCCTCAATAGGAAATGAGCTCCGGGGATGCGCTGATCGATGGCCGAGATCGCGAGAACGGTCTTTTTTCGCGCCAGGTCTGATTTCTGAATCTCAAAGAGAAGGTCAGAGGCGGTGCGGTCTTCATCCCAGTCGATGACTACAAGGTCCACATTGCTGGCTCGAAGCTCGTTGAGCGCTCGGGACGGGCTCAAACAGTGTTTCGTGTAGAACGAGAGATTATCAAGAACGCGGTCCAGCGTGCCAATGACCCGGGGATCACGGGAAACCAGCAAGCATTCAAATGCCATGTCTGGTGTCACTTATACCTCTCGTTTCCTTCGGCTTGGGGATCACAATCACACGCTGCTCTTCCGTCTGCTGATCCACAAGTGACAGAATGGGACGACTCGTGCCAATTGATGTTGCAACTTATGGGCCAGAGTAGTATCTGACTTAACCCGATGACTCTCTTGGAGATAACAAATGACTCCGAGGTTATTTCGTGACTAATATTCAGACAGAATGTCGTGGCACCAGACGGGATCTACGCCTAACATCAGGTAATCACCCTAGATTGAGGCATGCGGACGTGAGGGTCTTTGCTTGGGAGGAGCGATCATTCGCGGGATGGATTAGGCGCTCTCTGCCTTTTTTTCCAGCCTCATTCTTGCCAGGAGCTGATAAATTGTCGCCCGGCCTACGCCCAGGATATTGGCAGCTCGCAGTTTGTTACCGCCAACCAACTCCAGCACGCGCAGTACATGCCGCCGCTGGACCTCTTCAAGCGAGAGGTAGGCTTCATCCGTAGCGGTCTGATCGTTCAACGGGCCGCGCAACTTTTCCGGCAGGTCATTGATATCAATAAACTTTCCTTCCGTCATCATGCAGGCGTTGCCGATAACGTTTTCCAGTTCGCGAACATTGCCGGGCCAGGGATAAGTTGCCAGCCGGCTCTGAGCTCGCCGGGTCAACCCTGCGACCACTTTCTTGTATTCGGAAGAAAACTTCTGAACGAAAAAACGTTCGAGCAGGGGCAGATCTTCACGCCGACTCGCCAGAGGGGGCAATGCGATTTCGACAACTGCCATCCGATAGTAGAGATCTTCGCGGAACTGGCCATCGCGAACCATCGCCTTCAGATCCCGATTCGTGGCGGCGATGACCCGTACATCGATGGGACGCGAAGCGGTAGCTCCGACTCTTCGCACCTGATGATCCTGCAATACGCGCAGCAGCTTTGCCTGCGCCCCGGCTGAGAGCTCCCCGACTTCATCGAGAAAAATGGTTCCGCGGTCCGCACTCTCGAACAGGCCGGCCCTATCCTGGGCCGCGCCGGTGAACGCGCCCCTGACGTAGCCGAACAATTCGCTCTCTGCCAGGCTCTCTACCAAGCCTGAACAATTGAAAGGTACAAAGCGATCGTTCTGAGAGGGACTTAGCTGATGGAGTGCCCGGGCTACCAGTTCCTTCCCAGTGCCGGTCGCGCCACTGATGAGTATTGTCTTGAAGTGGGGCGCGACGCGGCGAATCTTGGCAAAGACTTCCAGCATCAAGGGACTGCGACTCACGATGCCTTCGAACTGACAAGCTTTGAGCAACTCCTGGTCGAGCAACAAAGTCCTGCGACGTAACTCGGCTTCCGACAATACGCTGGCAATGCGTTCGCGAAGTCTGCGGACGTCTAATGGCTTGGTAAGGTAGTCACAGGCGCCTTTTTGAATGGCTTCAATCGCCGATTCTGTCGAGTAATGCCCGGTAATCAGGATTACATTCACTGCAGGATCAGCCGCGATCATGCGTTCGAGTAATTCCGTTCCATGCACCTTCGGCAATACAAAATCCAGCAACACCACCCTGGGCCGTTGTTCCAGAAATAATTCGAAGCCAGTCTCCGCATCGGTTGCGGTCGATATCTCCAGGCCTTCGTTTTCGAGCAAGTCAGAGATAAGTTCGAGAGTTTGGGGATCATCGTCGATAGCCAATAAATTCGCGCGGTTCTGCTTGATCATCTTTCCCTGCCTATCTCCGGGCATTGTTCACCCGACATAGAGGAAACGACGTCGCCACGAAGTGGAGGATATGAGTGAGTGCTGTCAGAAGACAACAATCGCGGCCCTGATATTACTCTTGTAGAACTGGGCAACAGACGAAACGATTGGGTCCGGTCGCTCGCGCCAGGCATAAGGCCGGCAGCCCGTCCTGAAAGGCTGACAAATTCCTTATCGCACGAAGGTTAACGAGAGTCAAGCGAAACGACAGGGCGGTGGTGGCGCAGTTTGGCTCACGCCCCAGACCGGATAAGACTGAGCCCCCTCGGCTTCACTCGGGGCAGGCTCTTCGCTTCGCCTGAAAAACGGCTGGGCTCAGGCTGACACCTTAAGGTAAGAAGCCCAAACTGCACCACTAACGACAGGACGCCGGAAATGGCCGCGAGCCAGGCATTGCCAGCCAAGTATCTGGATTCTAACCACTTGAGCTACTTTTCGATGTCTTGGAGACAAGCGGTCTCGCGGCGCCCGAAAAAACTGTCCAATCCGCAGACTAAGTCTAAAGCCCGGACGGTTTTTGGGCCGGCCAGAACGAGCCAAAATATGCAACTTAATAGCTGTCAGTAAGTTGCGTTGCACAGCGAAATGTGGCGACTGGAATGCAACTCATGAAATGCTATGAAAGCATCGGTTCGTCTTGACGGCTTACTTTGCACCACCGACCAACAGGTCCTTCGGGTCATGAGGCCGGCACTGGACACCTTCGCCATCGAGACCCAGGTATGTACCGAACTTGGGTCCGCTGTAGACGCGGTCACGCACCGGCGGCTCGATACAGTGATCGTGGACTGGAACGGCGGCTATAACCCGATTCGAGTGCTGCGGGCCACGCGAGGATCATCCTGGAACAGCAAGTCGACCATACTGGCCGTGGTCAATGAAGACCACGAGATGCACAGCGCTTTGCGGTCAGGCGCGAATTTCCTGATCCAAAAGTCTTCCGACACCGATGGCGTCTCGCGCTGCCTGCGTGCTGCCTATGGAACGATGTTATTGCAGCGCCGGCGCACGGCGCGATGTCCCGTCAATATTCCAGTGGTGGCGCGTTTCTCGGAACTGGGGAAGATCGAGGCGCGAATCAGCGACATTAGCGTTGGTGGCGTTGCCCTGCAATGCACCCAGCCCGTAGGTGTGAACCTCAATGTTTCCATGAGTTTCTTGCTGCCTACCAGCAACATCATGATCCACGCGGCGGGCAAGGTGGTGAATGCCGATGCCCGGGGCAGGGCCGGAATCTGTTTCTCATTCGTTCCTGAGAACGAGATCAAGCTGCTGGAGAGCTGGCTGACGGTCCAATTGACTCGAATGTCTGAAGCGGAAATGCCCGCCAGCGATGACAAGAGTCATGTTCACTAAGAAACGTCGCCTGTCCAGATCCGAGACTTTGTGTGATTTCAGAACAATTTGTGCGCGCGAAGCGCGAGACAGCTAACACCAATCGCGCGATTAACAGACTGTCTGTGCACGTTGCAATTGTGGCATTCGACTTGCTTTGTTGTCATGCGCCTCAGGCGAGAAAGGTTAACGTAAATAACCAAATGCATACCCACGGAAGAAAAGAAGCAGGATTCTCACTGATCGAGCTGCTGATCGTAGTAGCAATCATCCTGATCATCGCGGCAATTGCAATTCCGAACTTGCTGCGCGCTCGCATGGCGGCGAATGAGTCGTCTGCTGTCGCGTCCATTCGTACCATCAACACGGCTCAGATCACTTATAACTCCACCTACCCGACAGTCGGTTTTGGCGCCTCTCTGACGGTTCTGGGTGGCGTTGCTCCTTGCACTCCGGCGTCGACCAAGGCCTGCTTGATTGACAGCGTGCTCGCGGCTGGCGTGAAGAGCGGTTACAACTTCGCCACAACTGGCGCAGGTGGCCCTCCCGCCATCAAGTATTACGCAACGGCGGTGCCGATCACCGTCAACCAGACTGGTATCCGCAGCTTCTGCTCGTTTGAGGATGCGGTAGTTCGCGTGCAACCCTCGGGCGCCGCGATCGCCAGCGAAGCGGCTTGCCAGGCTTTGCTGCCGCTCAATCAGTAAGACTCGTTGAGGGCATCGCTGCACGCATCGGAGACGAATGAAAATCCTTCTCATCGAAGATAGTCGCTTTCTGTGTGCGCTGCTCGATCGTGCATTGACCAGGGCTGGATACGAGGTTCTGGCTGAAGCGGACGGCTCAAAAGGCATCGAAGAGGCGCGGCGCGTGGTTCCATCGCTGATTCTGCTCGACATGATGCTTCCCGGACTCGACGGCCTCAGCGTATTGAAGGCGCTGAAGGAGGATGCGGCGACGGCGGGGATTCCGGTGGTGGTGTTGAGCGGGCTTTCCCAGCGCAATGACACGATGCTGATGAAGGCCGGCGCCGCCGCTTACATCGAGAAATCAGCTTTGGGATTGGACAAGAGTCCGGATCTATTGCTTCAGATCGTTGCCAGCGCTCTGCGGACAAGCTCCTGCGGAAGCAACTCGGACTCTGAACGGCAAACGCACTCGAAGAATGCGCTTTCCAAAACCCTGCCATGATGATACTGCTCGCAGAAGACTCGGTTTTTTACCGGCGCCTCATCGCCAAGCACCTGAAGGAATGGGGCTTCGACTTCGTGGAGGCGCAGGACGGCAAAGAGGCGTGGAAGATACTGGTGCAGCAGGATGGGCCCAAGCTGGCGTTGGTGGACTGGGTGCTGCCCGAGATTGAAGGCATCGAGATTTGCCGCCGCTTGCGCAGTCGCCCGGAAGGCTCGCCGTATACCTATACCGTCCTGCTGACGGCCAAGAGCCAGCAACTGGAAATGCTGGAGGCCATGGACGCGGGCGCCGATGACTTTCTTTCGAAGCCGTTTGACCCGCCAGAACTGAAAGCGCGTCTGATGGCGGGAAAGAGAATCGTTGAACTGCAGCAGAAACTTACTTCCACGAATGATGCGCTGCAGTTTGCCGCCAGTCATGACTTCCTGACGGGAGCATGGAACCGGGGCGAGATTGTCGCATTCTTGCGCCGCGAAATTGTGCGGGCCCGCCGCAGTTCTGCGCCGCTGGGCGTCATCCTGGTGGATGTAGACCACTTCAAACTGGTCAACGACACACTGGGGCATCAAGCCGGCGATTGCGTTCTCACGGAACTCGCCAAACGTTTTACCGGGAACCTGCGTGAGTACGACGGAGTGGGGCGCTACGGTGGAGAGGAATTTCTGCTGATTATGCCGGGCTGTGACCTGGCAACGACGGTCCGCCGGGCCAACGAAATCAGGGCGATGGTCGCGAACACGCCGGTTCTTTCTCCTTCGCAGGCGACGACAGTTACGGTGAGTATGGGAGTCTCAATGGCCGAGCCGTCAGAAACGGTTGAGTCCCTCTTGCACAGAACCGACACTGCGCTGTATCAGGCCAAGCATAACGGCCGGAACCGCGTTGAATCGTCGACTGTGAGTCTGGCCGTGGCGCAATCGTGATGCGATGACCACGAGATGCGATCATCGCGAATATTTCCCACATTCCTTATTTGAACTGCCGGTGTCCAGTGGCGAGACAGGAGTGTGGGATCTGGACGGCTTTGACCTGTCTGATCTTCGGTAACTACGCCGCCAACCAGCCGTAACTCAATCATCCGACAAGAGTTAAAACGACGAGACTGAATTCCGTCGTTCGGCCACAGCCATGCATTACATGTCAATGGATCTTCTCTCGTTCGATCTTCTTTGCTCGATCTTCTCCTGCGCGATCTGTGCCCGCTCCCCCGGCGGAAACCGCAGACGAAGCCAGGGAAGAATTTCTAACTCGGTTACCGGAGATGCGTACGATGCGACCTAAGGCTCTGACGTTGACGGTTCTTGCGATAGTTGTAGCGGGCGAGTTGGCTTTGTTGCTCCCTCGATCAGCGGCGCAGACTGCGACATCGGCGGCGAGCACGCGGACTGCTCAGGTGAACAGCAGCTATATCAGGCTGCCTTTGCTCTTCGAGCAAAACCAGGGGCAGTCGCAAGCTCAGGTGAAATTTCTTTCCCGAGGCCGCGGCTACACGGCATTTCTAACTAAAGACGGCATGGTGCTGTCGCTGCGTCCGGATACGGGGGACGCACGACCGGTCCCGCCGAACGCCCCGGCGTTGAAGTCCGGGCCGAAGTCGAATGCAACCCTGCAGTTCAAGTTAACCGGAGCGGCGCCGAACCCCGTCGCTGTTGGAGAAGACCCGCAGCCGGGCAGAGTCAACTACTTTATTGGCAATGATCCGAAAAAGTGGCACACCAACATCGCCACGTATGGGCGAGTGCGCTACCGCAACGTTTACCCGGGAATCGACCTGGTCTATTACGGAAATCATCGGCAACTCGAGTACGACTTCACGGTCGCTCCAGGGGCGGACGCGAGCCGGATACAGTTCGAGATCAAAGGCGCGAAGACGGTCAGCATCGACGCGAACGGCGATCTGATTCTGAACACGGGCACGGGAGAACTTCATTTCCAGAGTCCGGCGATCTATCAGGAGTCGAATGGGTCGCGAGTCCCGGTGCAGGGCGGATACGTGATGAAGGACTCCACGCACGTAGGATTTCAGCTGGCCGCCCATGACGATGCTAAGACGACGGTGATCGACCCGGCACTTGTGTATGCGACGTACCTCGGCGGTAGCGGCGATGATCAGCCCGCGGGGATTGCGGTGGACAGCAGCGGCAACGTATATGTCGCGGGATACACCGACTCTTCTGATTTTCCTCTGGCCACGCTGGGTACATTACCGAGTGGCTCGGAACATGTCTTCGTCGCCAAGCTCGATGCAAGTGGGTCGAACCTGGTGTATGCCGACTACCTTGGCGGCAGCAATCAGGATTACGGCTATGCTCTGGCGATCGACAGCGCGAACGAGGTGTATGTTACGGGCAGCACGTCGTCCAGCGACTTCCCGGTGGTGAACGCCTACCAGTCTACGTATCCCGGATCGTTCAACGCGTTTCTCTCGAGGATCTCCGCCGACGGTTCGACGTTGTTGTATTCCACTTACTTCGGCGGGAACGGCTCCGACACTCCGGCGGGCATTGCGATTGACGGTTCCTCGGACGTATTGATCGCGGGGAATACGTCGTCAACGAATCTTCCCGTAGCGAATGCCTACCAGTCTAGCGTTTCTCCGAATGGCGGAGGAATGTGGGGCAACTACGGATTTCTGACCGAGTTCAGCCCGGACGGATCGCAATTGAATTACTCCACTTATCTGGCTGGGAGTGAGAACGTCGCCTATAACTGCGGCGGCACACCCTGTTGGCCGTCGCCGACCAGTGCGATCACCGGGTTGACGGTGGACAGCGGCGGAAATGCGTACGTCGGGGGCAACACCAACACCTACGATTTTCCGACCACGCCGGGAGCATACATTACTACCGATACGACAACATCGAATGGCATCGTCGGGTTTGTGTCGAAGGTCAGTAACGCCGGCGCATTGCAGTATTCGACTTACTTCTATGAATCGAGCGGCATCTTTACCAGCGTAAGCGCGATTGCCGTGGATGCAAGCGGTTCAGCGTATATCACGGGACTGGCCTTCAGCGATGGGACCTTCCCACTCACTTCTACGACGATTTGCGATCCCTCGGTTTACAACGAAGCGTGCAGTTATGCGTTCGTTACGAAGTTCGACACGGCTGGGGCGACGCTGCTCTACTCGACATTCCTGGGCCCAAACAACTATGCCACTCCAGCGGCGATTGCGCTGGACGCGAGCAACGACGCTTATGTGCTGGGTACGACCTCAAGCAGCACATTTGGCTTGGTGAACGGGATTGAGGCTTACAGCAACGGGAACGACGCTCTCATTACAGAAATCGATCCGACGGCCAGTTCCGAGCTGTTCGCCACGTTTCTAGGCGGAAGCAGCGATGAGGGCGGCGCGGGCCTGGCGCTCGACTCCAGCGGCAACATTTATGTGACGGGCACGACTGATTCCAGCGACTTCCCGACTTCGCAGGGAGCGTTGCAAACGACTCCCGGAGGGGGCGAGGATGGATTCATTGCCAAGATCAGCCCGGCTTCGGCGGCGGCGGTATCAGCTACACCATTCAGTCTGCAATTCCCCAGCGAATCGTTGGGCACGACAAGCCCCGTGCAAACGGTTCTGTTACGCAACATGGGCAGCGCGGCGCTGACGATTTCATCGATCACGGCGAGCACCGCCTTCTCGGAGACTGACGATTGCGCCGGCAGCGTGCCGGCTGCCAGTAGCTGCACTCTATCGGCAACGTTTACCCCCAACGCGGTGGGGAGTCTTACCGGATCGCTCACGATTAGTGACGATGCGGCAGGATCTCCCCACGTCATCAGTCTGAGCGGTACCGGCCTGGGCCCGCTTGTCGCTCTGGCACCGACCAGCCTGAGCTTCCCCGGCACGGATACGGGAATCACGAGTTCGGCACAGACGGTCACGCTCACCAACCAGGGCAACGCGAGCCTGACCATCAGCAATATCGCGGTCACGGGAGACTTCGCTCAAACCAACAACTGCGCCGGCAGCCTGGCGGCCAGCGCGAGTTGCACATTCAACGTTACGTTCACTCCTACGGCGACGGGAGGGAGAACTGGCGCCCTTACGCTCACTGACAGTGCGGCGGATAGTCCGCAGAGCGTGCCATTGTCGGGCACGGGCCTGAGCGTGATTGTGGGCGTCGCCCCCGCGAGCCTGACTTTCACCGGCACTCCGACGGGAACCACCAGCGCAGCTCAGACGGTGACGTTGACGAACCAGGGGACAGGCAGCCTGACGATCGGCAGCATCGCCGCCACGGGAAACTTCGCGCAGAGTAACAACTGCGGCAGCACTCTGGCCGTGAGTGCGAGTTGCACTGTCAGCGTTACTTTCACTCCGACGGCGATTGGGAACCGCACGGGAGCGCTCACAATTACTGATAGCGCGGCGGGTAGTCCGCAGACCGTGACCTTGAGCGGTACTGGCCTGGCCGCGGTTGTGGCGCTAACTCCCACGAGCCTGACATTTTCAAGCCTGGCGGTGGGAAGCACCAGCACAGCTCAGACTGTAACGCTGACAAACCAGGGGAATACGAACCTGGCCATCAGCAGCATCGCCGCCTCCGGAGACTTCGCGCAAACCAATAATTGCCCGAGTTCCTTGGCGAGCAACGCAACTTGCGCTTTGAACGTAACCTTCGCTCCCACGGCCGCGGGGAATCGAACCGGCGCGCTGATTATCACCGACAGCGCGGCTGGGAGTCCGCAAACCGTAGCGCTTTCCGGCACTGGCCTGAGCGCGACGGCGAGTCTGAATCCCGCGAGTCTGACCTTCGCCGGCATAGCGCTCGGAAACTCGAGCGCCGTGCAGACCGTAACGCTCAGCAACCCAGGCAACGCGAGCCTGACCATCAGCAATATCGCGGTCGCGGGAGATTACGCTCAAACCAACAACTGCGCGGCGACACTGGCTGCCAGCGCAAGCTGCACCTTCAACGTCACATTCACTCCAACGGCCGCAGGAAGCCGCGCCGGCACGCTCGCGATCACTGACAACGCCGCCGGCAGCCCGCAGACGGTAGCGTTGACCGGCACGGGATTGAGCGCGGTAGCGGCACTGGCTCCCGCAAGCTTGACCTTTTCCAGCACTTCTATGGGAGCCACGAGCGCGGCGCAGACCGTCACGCTGACGAATCAGGGCAATGCCAGCCTGAAGATCAGTAACATCGCGATCTCGGGAAATTTCGCGCAAACCAACAACTGCTCCGCCACTTTGGCCAGCAGCGCAAGCTGCACTTTTACAGTGAATTTCACTCCCACTGCGACGGGAAGTCGAACCGGGGCACTTACGATTGCCGACAATGCGGCGGGCAGTCCGCAAAGCGTGGCGCTGACCGGCACTGGATCAGATTTCAGCCTTACCAGCTCACCCGGCACCGCTACGGTTGTGGCGGGCGCCGCGGCCACCTATACGGTCACCGTGGCCAGCGTTGGCGGGGCGTTCAACAACGCGGTCGAGCTGAGCTGCAGCGGGGCTCCGGCTTACTCGACTTGCAGCATGTCGCACAGCTCCGTGACCCCGGGATCAACTTCTGCGACAGCCACGATCACGGTCAGCACGACGGGAACGGTCGCAGCTGCTCTGCCCCTACCGACCCGGCGGCGGCAACCGATGTACGCGTTCTGGATGCAACTGCAGGGGTTTGGTGTGTTCGGGATGCTGCTGGCAGGCTCGAAACGCCGTAAGAACAAAGTTGCGATGCTGATCCTGTTGGCCGTTCTCGTCGCAGGGCTGCTGTTCATGTCTGCCTGCGCCGGCGGCACCGGCATTGGACAGACTCAAACCCGAACTCCGGCGGGAACTTATACGGTCACCGTTACGGGAGCGTCCGGATCTTTGCACCACTCGGTCCCTCTGACCTTGACGGTGCAGTGAGGGTCAGGCTTGATCACAGGCTTGACCGAGGGATCGGACGGGAGGGAATCCCAGGGGCCAAAGTCCGGCAGCTTTGTTCGCTTTGACCGGCACGACTCGCGAGCCTGCGGAAAAACGAGTGTTGCGCGGAAAGGGCTGTCCACCGGGGCTGAAGCCCACGTTGATTTTCGGGGCTTACGCGGCGCTGAAGCGCCGCTCTTCCACGGGACTGCCGGCACAGAGCTGCCGGCACGGGGCTACCGGCACGGGGCTACGGGCAAGGGGCTACGGGCACGGCGCTACTAGCACAGGACTAACGGCACACGACTAGCAGCAGAGGACTAGCAGCAGTTACGGGTTTTTCCGCAGGCTCTCGCGTCGTGACCTTCCCCAAACCATTTATGAGAGAGCTACTAGTTGCACGACCGCATGTTCTGCGTCACGCCCTGCAGGCCTACGACGGAATTGGCAACCAGGGGCAGGCTCCAGAACTTGTTGTGATGCTTGCGGAGGTAGTAGGCAGCGACGATGGACCCGGCGCTCTTGAGGGAAGCCACCGCGTAGGCGCGTCCTACGGTGGGGTGAGTGCCATAGAGGTAGGCGGATTCGACTTCCATGTTGCAGACGCCTTGTTTGCCGGCAAGCCAGTTCTGGCGGGCGAAGAGCGTGGTGTAGGAGTCGGCAAACGTGCTGCCGGTCGAGATTAACGCCAGAGTGGCGAACTTTACGTCAATGGTCTTCGATTCCGCCATTTTCGGTCCCGAGGTGGTTGAAACCGCAGCCACGGGCGCTTCCACGATGAATGCATCAGCCCCGGCAACGCTGCTGCTGCTCGGCGCATCCGGCAGATCCTTCGCCACGGAGACTCCAGCCAGCACCAGCACCGCAACTGCAGTAAGAATGGTCGATTTCATGATTGCCTCTCCCATGTTTCGTATGGATTGCGCCGCGCCCTTCGCCTGTTTTGTGCTTTCGGCTGTTTGGCTGCGATTCATCATGAGTCGAGGTTACGTTAGGGAATGTACTGTTGCCAATTGCGAGAACGTAATAGAAGTTAGTAATACAGGGTAACCACCTGCCTGTGCCATTGCGTTGCACGAACTGGCGGCAGGGTTTATCGGGCGTTTGGAAAGCTCGAAATGAAAAGGACTTACGGAGATCCCATGAATGATCCCAAACGACGCGACACTGCGGCACCGACTGCAGCCCGTATCCGGCAGGTGGAAGGGCGAGAATGGTGGCTCTGGGGCTTTGCAGTTGCGGTTACCCTGGTACTTACTTTCGGTATCCTCTCGTTAACTTTCCCCGGCTTTCATCTGCCCAGAGACGAGTTCTACTCGCTGAATCTGAAGGAGTGGGTGCGGGGCCTGGCTGCGCTGGTTCTGCTGTTCGACATCTACACGATTTATCAGCACCTGCAACTGCAGCGGATTCGCCGCCGGCTGGCGGAAAGGGAACGTCTGTTCCAGCTCATCACTGAAAATGCCGCTGACATGATTGCGGTCGTGGACCGGCAAGGGCGGCGTCTCTATAACAGTCCCGCCTACGAGAAGATGCTCGGGTACGGGGCCGAGGAACTGGCCAGCACTTCATCGATTGAGCAGGTGCATCCCGACGACCGGGCGCGTTTGATGGAAGCAGCGGAAAAAGCCTACCGTACCGGGCGGGGAGAACGGCTGGAATACCGAATCCTTCATAAAGATGGCTCGTGGCGCGTGCTGGAATCGACCGCCAGCGCCATTCCCGGAGAGCATGGCGAGACGGAAGGCCTGGTTATCGTGAACCGCGACATTACCGAGCGCAAGCGCGCCGAGGCGCTGCTCGAGCACCATGCGTTTTACGATGGGTTGACCAACCTGCCCAACCGGGCCCTCCTTCTCGATCGTTTACAGCGGGCGATTGCCATTTCTCGGCGTCACCGCGACTTCAAGTTCGCCGTTTTATTTATCGACATCGATGAATTTAAAGTGTTCAACGACAGTCTGGGTCACACCGCGGGAGACGATCTGCTGATTCAGATCGCGCAGCGTCTGACGGCTTGTCTCCGCAACGCGGACACGATTTCGCGTCCCCGGCTGCCGAACGGTGCGCTGCAGACTGCGGCTGAAAGCACGCTGGCCCGGCCCGGAGGAGACGAATTTGTGGTGCTGGCCGAAGAACTCCGTGACGCGAGCGACGGCATACGAATGTCGGAGCGCATCCAGGAGCGGCTGGCGGTCCCGTTCACCATCGAGGGGCATGAGATTGTCATTCACGCCAGCATCGGCATTGCCTTCAGCGGCAACGCCGGCGCTGAGGCAAGCGACGTGCTCCGCGATGCGGAGATCGCCATGTACCGCGCCAAGCGTGCCGGTAAGGCCCGCTGCGAAGTATTCGATAGCGCCATGCAGGCCGATGCCGTCAAACGGCTGGAACTCGAGACCGATCTGCGGAAGGCTCTCGATCTGGATGAATTCCGCGTGCACTACCAGCCGCTGGTCTCATTGGAGAGCGGTCAGATTGTAGGATTCGAAGCGCTCTCTCGCTGGCAACGAGGGCAACGCCTTGCGATGCCCGGGGAATTCATCAAGGTGGCCGACGAGATCGGACTCATCATTCCGATGAACCGCAGATTGCTCCGCGAGGCCTGCGAACAACTCGGCCGCTGGCAGGCATTGTTTCCCGCGGAGAGTCCCCTCACGATTAGCGCCAACGTCACAGCCAAGCAGTTCGCGTTGCCTGACCTCGCCCGGCAAATCGGCGAGATTCTGGAACAGACCGGCACCGATCCGCGGTGCGTCGATCTGGAAATCACTGAAAATATTGCCATGGCCGATGCTGAACGATCTGCCCTGGTGCTTGCCGAACTCAAAGCGCTGGGAGTTCGGCTGAGTATCGACGACTTTGGCACAGGCTATTCTTCTCTCTGCCGCCTGCAGCGTTTCCCGGTCGACATTTTGAAAATCGACCGCTCGTTTGTCGCCGGCATGGATCGAGACGCTGAGACGCACGAAATTGTCCGCATCATCCTGATGCTCGCGCATAACCTCGGTCTGAAAGTTGTGGCGGAGGGGATCGAGCAGGAGGAGCAGATGGCAATGTTGCAGGAACTTGGATGCGAACTGGGCCAGGGATACCTGTTTTCGAAGCCTGCCAGCGCCGAAGTGATCGAACAACTCCTCGCCAGTCACCAGTCTGGGAAAGCTTCCTGGGCACGGGCAAAGGCCGCCGGAGCATCTTCTGTGTAAGCCAGGCAGCCAAAACCGCAGGGTGAGCTGACACGGGGGCTGCTGCAAAAACCGATACGAACCGGAAAATTATTTACTTTGGTTCGAGCTTGAAAATACGCTCCATCAGTAGCCACTTCTCGCCAGGCCTGGCCTGAGGCAGGGGCTTCTGGAACGTCCACATAAGTTCTTCCCATTCGCACACTTTGGGGTTTGCCTGATCGGCCCGGGCTTTCGACTCGAACGAGAAATGATCGTTGACTTCCAGAATCATGAACATGCGCGTTCCGAGCAGATAGATTTCCGCATCTTCAATGCCGGCCTGTTTGAGGCTGGCGTCGATCTCGGGCCAGATCTTCTCGTGGTACTTCTTGTATTCGGCAATTAATTGCGGATCGTCTTTCAGATCGAACGTCAGGCAGTGGCGTTTCATTGGGCCTCACTCATGGCAACAAAGAATTGTCTGAACCCGACTCACGGCAGCGCGCGGTCGAGGTGTACGTAACCGCCATCGACGAACAGATGCTGGCCTGTGATGTGCCCCGCCTTGGGGGATATCAGGAAAACCGCCATGGCTGCGATATCGTCTGGAGTGGTCATTCTTTTCCCGAGCGGAATCCTGGAAACGATTGTCTTCAGTTTTTCTTCGGGATCGGGAAAAGTGCTCAGCCACTGCTGGTAAAGCGGCGTCATGACTTCGGCGGGCACGATGGCATTGACGCGAATCCCGTAAGGAAGCAGTTCCACAGCCCATTCTCGGGTCAACGCGAGAATTGCGCCTTTAGACGACGCGTAACCCGACGTTCCACCCTGGCCGGTCACGGCAGTCTTTGACGCGATGTTCACGATTGACCCTTTGGAGGTTTTCAACGACGGCAAGGCATGGTGCGCCAGGTTGTAGTAATGCAAAAGATTTCTCTGCAGCGATTTGACGTAGTGCTCAGGGCTGCCGTGTTCAAGGCCGACGCGGTCGTTGATGCCCGCGTTGTTGATGAGCGCATCGAGTCGTCCGAATTCTTTCAGAGTGCGGCCGATCGCTTCTTCGCAGTTCTTCGCCAAAGTCAGATCGGCACAGACCAGAAAGCAGCGACCGCCGCTGCCGGATAATTCGTCGCGCAATGTTTCTGCCGCCGCAGCGTCGCGATCGACGATTACAGGAATGGCGCCTTCCTCAGCCAGCGCCCGCGCCGTTGCCGCGCCGATGCCCTTAGCGCCGCCACTGATGAGGACGACCTTATCGCGCAGTTGAAGATTCATGAGGTCAGACTTCCAACGGGTGAGGCTTTCAGTCCATAAAAGCTGGCCGCGTTCAGACCCATAATATTTTCTTGATGCTCGGCCGGCAGGTCACGGATGTAGTTCGCCACTAACGCTCTCACACTCGCGTAGGTTCCTGCCAACAGGCAAACCGGCCAGTCGGAGCCGAACATGAGCCGGTCTGGACCGAAGGCGTCGAAGACAACATCGAGGTAAGGCTTGAAGTCAGCTTCGCGCCAACTCCTCCAATCGGCCTCGGTAACCATGCCGGATAGTTTGCAATATACGTTAGCGCTGGCTGCGATGGTTCGCATGTGTCTCGCCCAGAGATCGATGTCACGGGAGCGGAGGAGCGGCTTGCCCATGTGATCGACCACAAAGCGCTGCTGCGGAAATCTTGCCACCAGATCGACGGCCGCAGGGAGCTGCTTTGGATAGATCAGGATGTCGTATGTAAAACCAAACGCGTGAAGTGAGGCAATTCCCGCCGTGAAGTCTTGGCGCAGCATGTATTGGTCGTCGGGTTCGGATTGAACGACATGGCGAAAGCCGCGCAGTTTTTCGAAGCGAGAGAAGAATTCCAGACGCTTGGGCAATTCGGGAGAGCACAGGTCAACCCAGCCGACAACGCCCTTGATTTCGGGAACGCGGCTCGCCAAGTCGAGTAGAAACAACGTTTCTTGCTCAGACTGGTCGGCCTGCACTGCGACAGAGGCTTGCACGTGGCTGGCGCGCAATTCGGGAGTTAAGTCATCCGGAAGAAAGTCGCGCCTGAGAAGCGACATTTCATTGGTAATCCAACCGTCTCGCTGCGGGTTGTAGCGCCAGAAGTGCTGATGTGAGTCGATATGCATGGAACGAATCGAGTCCCCGAAGCCACAGCGCCGCGTCAGCCGCGCATGTCAGCCGTGCAGGTTCAGAAAGCCACCGTCAATCGGATAATCCATTCCCGTAATGTAGGCGGCCTCGTCAGAGCACAGGAAGAGAGCGAGCGCCGCCACTTCGGCAGGCTTCGCCATGCGCCCAATCGGCTGCGCGTGCGATAACTTCTCGAACATCTCTCGCTCGCGGCCAGGG
Organism: uncultured Acidobacteriaceae bacterium; assembly: GCA_963739125.1. Taxonomy (GTDB): domain Bacteria; phylum Acidobacteriota; class Terriglobia; order Terriglobales; family Acidobacteriaceae; genus Sulfotelmatobacter. The sequence continues at coordinate 2,424,414 of CAVTZD010000001.1, forward strand.
TAGGTGCGTTTCAGATATCCATCCACAAATGGAGTGTGAACTCGCGCCGGCGAAATGCTGACGCAGCGAATGTTATGCGCCAAGTAATCTCTGGCCACAGAATTGGTCATGGCGACGACCGCGCCTTTAGTCATGGAATACGCGAACCGGTCAGCAAGTCCGACCCATGACGCGATTGAGGCAAGATTCAGAATGACGCCTCCGCCGTGCTGCTTCATGTGTTCGACGGCGGATCGCATGCAGTTGTAAATGCCTTTCACGTTGACACGGAACAAGCGGTCGAAATCTTCGTCGCTCGTATCTTCCAGCTTTCCGATGTGAGCGATGCCGGCGTTGTTGACCAGGATATCGACGCGCTCCCGGGCGAAGATTGCTTGCAGGACGGCGTGAACCTGATCCGCGCGGGAAACATCGCACTGATGCGCCGTAGCCTTGCCGCCCGATTCCGTGATCCCGCGGGCAGCGACCTCGGCCGCGGCAAGATCCAAATCGAGTACGTGGACGCTGGCCCCGCTCGAGGCAAACCTCTGTGCGATCGCCAGGCCAATTCCGCTGGCGGCGCCGGTAACTATCGCCCCCTTGCCGTCGAGACGGAATGCGCTCGGATTGTCTTTCGAATCTTTCAGAGCGATACGCCTCGTTTCCAGGGAATGAAGTCGTCCTGGCGGAGCAACTCGGCCTTGGTGCGGATCTCTCCGCTGGCCACTTGAATTACTTTCTGCAGAATCGTTTCTCCCATTTGCTCGATCGTGTGTTCACCGGTCACGACGCTGCCGGTGTCGATGTCGATGATATCCGACATGCGCCCCGCCAGTTCAGAATTGGTGGAGATCTTGACCACCGGCGCGATGGGATTTCCCGTAGGTGTGCCAAGGCCAGTCGTGAAAAGGACAACGCTCGCGCCCCCACCAACCTGGGCCGTAACGCATTCCACATCATTGCCCGGCGTGCACTGCAGGTTCAGCCCAGGCTGCGTGGAGTACTCGGGGTAATCCAATACCGCCGTCACAGGCGATGTTCCTCCCTTTCGGGCCGCGCCCGCTGATTTCATGGCGTCGGTGATGAGGCCGTCGCGAATGTTTCCGGGCGACGGATTCATATCGAAGCCGGAGTGGACAGCTTTTGCCCGCGCTGCATAGTCGCGCATCAACTGAATGAAGCGGTCGGCGACATTTTTGGAAACGCTTCGGTCGATCAACTCCTGCTCGACCCCGCAGAGCTCGGGAAACTCCGACAGAATGCTGCGACCGCCCAATGCCGCGAGCATGTCGGAAACGTGGCCGATGGCGGGGTTGGCCGAGATCCCGGAGAATCCGTCGGAGCCCCCACATTTCAAACCGACGCAAAGCTGAGACAGAGGCGCGGACACTCGCTTCGCTTTGTTCGCTTCCACGACCCCGAGAAATGTCGCCTGTATGGCCTCCGAAAGCATTTTGAATTCCGACCCGCTCCGTTGCTGTTCGAAGACGAACAGAGGCTTAGCGAACGAAGGATCGCGCTTCTTGATTTGCTCGCGCAAGATCGCCACCTGCGAGTGCTGGCAGCCCAGACTCAGGACGGTCGCGCCCGCAATATTGGGATGATGAACGTAACCCGCGATCAGACTGCAGAGATTGCTGGTGTCCTCGCGTGTGCCGCCGCATCCGCCTTCGTGCAGGAGGAACTTGATGCCGTCAACGTTTTCGAAAACTTTTGCTCGTGGGGAAGCCTGCGGGATTTCTGAAAGAGATTGCTTCTCATTTTCCCTCAACGATCGGTCGCTCAACGTCCCGTCGCGATAGCGGCCGACCAACGCTGCCACCTGCTGGCGATAAACCTTGGGAGGGGCGAAACCCAGTTCCTCTTCGAAGGCCTGCTTCATGACGTTGATGTTGCGGTTCTCGCAGAAAACCAAGGGCACGACCAGCCAGTAATTCCGTGTCCCGACTTGCCCATCCGCACGCTTGTATCCGAGGAAAGAGTGGCTCCGCCAGGCTTCCACATCGGGAGGGGCCCACGCGAAATCGCGCGTCCGGTCGTGATAGGGCGAGGCCTCGTGGGCGGTGTTGCGGGTTGTGACGATTTCGCCGGCGCGGATCGGTTCTCTGGCGGTGCCGACAAGAACGCCGTACATGATGATTGCGCCGCCGGGCGCAAGCGTTTCCGTCGAAAATTTATGCTTGGCGGGAACATCCGTCGTCAGCTCGTAGGTGCGGCCGGAGAAATCGATGGGCTCGCCTTTGCGCAAGTCTTGCAAGGCGATTAAAACGTTGTCGCGGGGATCGAGTTGCAGAACTGGATTCTTCATAGTCGATTCAGAGGTCGAGTCGATCTTTCTCTCGTGGGACTACCTGGTTGCGCCATCTGGGGCAGTGGTGGCGACAAGCAGCAGATTCCTCGTCGCTTCGCTCCTCGGAATGACAACCACTCTAGCGGCCGGCTGTAGGCGGTTGTGCTCGCAAACGTGGTGCTTGCAAACGTGGTGCTTACAAACCGTCATCCTTACACGCACCTAACACGCACCTAAACTCATAGACGGTGGTCGTACTAGAGTAAATGGGCGAACACGTTCGCCTACTTGTTGTGCCAGTGCATCTGCCAGCCCAGATAGCGGACGGCGGCTTCGTGCACTGCGGCTGCGGTGGTCGAGAAATTTGCCGCTACGTGGTGCTCGAATCCGTTTTCGCAGATGTAATGCAGCAACTTCTGCAAGCCGGCGATTTGCACTACGCCGACTCCGCCGAACGTATTCAAAGAATCATTGGTAAAAGCGCCTTCGCCGACGTAGCCGCGCATGACACCGGCGGTGTCATCGGTCGAGAAGCGGGCGAAGCTCATAGCGCCGGATTTCACACGGCCAACCACCGTGCCGAATGTGTTCTCTTTGCCCACGGTCCCGGCAATGATCTCCTGGAAATCCATGCGCACGTCCTGGAAGAAATGCTTCGGCAGATTGCTGCAGTGGAAACAGACGGCCTTGTCGGGATCTTCTCCGTAGTTGTTGTTCCAGTCGAGCAACGCGCTCGGCGTCTCAGACGCCAGCGCCAGCGCGTGCATGCTTAGCGTGCCGCAGACATCGACTTCACACGCGGCGGGCAGAAGATTGTTGCTCATCATGCTCATGATTGTGCAGGGCACCACGCCGAAATATTCTTCCATCGAGGTCCAGCACTGCACCGCGCTGATCTTGACGTCGGTCTGCTTCATCCAATCGTCGATGACGTAGCCGAGTTTGGCCATTTTGATGAGGGCGGCGTCGGGAACTCCGCCGGTGGTTACGTACTTGCGAATGTCGGCCAGTTTGCCCTGCACTCCGGCGTTATCGTCTTTTAACTTGGCGATGCGGCCAAAAACTTCCGACAGGTCGAGAGTCTCGGTCGAGATGCCGTTGGCTTCGAGGATTTTCTCGCTGTAGCGCACGGTATTGAATGCGGTGGGCCGAGCGCCGATGCTGCCCACGCGCAGGTTGTGCATGCCGTTCGCCACGCGGCAGATCGCGGCAAACCAGGCCAGATCGTTCTCGAAATCTTCAGAGTCTGGGCTGACAGTATGAAGCTTAGTCAGCGAATAAGGGATGCCATACTGGCGGAGGTTGTTGCAGGCCGACATTTTTCCGCAGAAACTGTCGCGACGATGCAGGATGGTCATCTTTTTCGCGTCGTCGGGAGTCGCCTGCACCAACACAGGAACGTCGAGCCGGGCCAGCCGCAGGGTGTCGGCGATGGCGCGTTCGTCGCCGAAGTTGGGCAGAGAAACGATCACGCCGTCGAGCCGGTCGCGATTGTTTTGAAACAGCGCCGCGCAGCGTTTGGCTTCGTCGTGTGTCTCGACGGCTCCATACTTGCTGTCGTCGGGACCGAGCACGACGGAATCCATGCCGGCCTTGGCCAGCGCCCGGATCATCTCTTCGCGGCCAACCTTGGCCAATTCACCGGGAAAGAACCCACGGTTTCCGACGATGACGCCCATCGTCATTTTCTTTGCACTCATGAAATCACTCCCGAGAAATTTCTGGTTCTATCGCTACGCCCGCGAGGGACGGTAATGCCAACAGTAGAAGCCGCCCAGCAACGTGAGCAACGCTCCCCACCACACGCCGGCGTGAAGTTCGAAGAGCACGACTGGAAATTGCGGAGGGTGCGCGACCTCATACACTCCCGCGCCGAGGATGATGACGCCGTTGACAAACAGCGACAAGCCGATGAAGAACCAGATGGAAACCGTACGTCCCGTTGTTGTCGTCATAAGATCGCCTACCAGAAAATAATGTTGAGAATTACAAACACGGTTGCCGTTACGCCCGCCCAAAAAACAGGTCTCTTGTACCAGGGGAGTTCCTCCATCTTGGGAATCTCCGTTTCCCCGTACACCAGGCCCTTCAGTGAGCCCTCAGGCATGGGCTTCGTCGCCAGGCTTACCACGACGGTCACGATCACGCAGGTTAGAAACGACCAGAGCGCCTGATACATGTCCTGGGCAAGAGCTTTCGCGTGAGGCGAGAGAGCGACGTATCGCAACGCGGTTGGATCGACCTTTACCCAAGCCCACATGCTGACTGAAGCGCACGTGCCGCACAACAATCCCCAGAATCCGCCGGGGCCGGTCGCGCGCTTCCACAGCATCCCGAGTATGACGGTGCCGAACAAGGGAGCGATGAAGAAGCTGAACAAGGCCTGGACGTAATCCATAATGCTGGCCGAGCGCATCACCAGATACGCCGTGCCCACGCTGATCAGCACGCCGATGATGGTGGTCCAGCGGCCCATGTTGACGTAATGATGATCGCTGGCCTTGCTGTTGATCAGTGGGCGGTAGATGTCATAGGTCCACACGGTCGTAAATGCGCTTACGTTGCCGGCCATGCCCGACATAAATCCGGCGATCAGCGCGGTAATTCCCAGGCCGAGCAATCCTGGACCGCAATAACGGGCCAGCATGAGAGGAAGCACGTCGTTGTAGCTGTAGCCATGTGTCACCGTGGCTACCGACTCCGGAACCAGTTTCATCGGCAATACGCCTAGGCCCAGCAGTCCGGGAAGAATCACGATGATGGGCACCAGCATCTTGAAGCCAGCGCCGATGATGGGAGCCATTTCGGCGCTCCGCATGTCTTTGGCGGCTAGGATGCGCTGGACCACGAGGAAGTCGGTGGTCCAATAGCCCATCGAGATGACTGCGCCAAGCCCAAACACAATTCCGACCCAGTTGATGCCCATGGGATTGTTAGAAAACGATCCCAAACCCGCCCAGAGATGGATATATTGTGCCGAGGCTCTTTGACTGATCAAGACCTTGAGGTGCGACCAGCCGCCGGCTTCGTATAATCCCATGATCGGAATCAGCAGCGCCCCTGCCCAGATCAGAAAGAACTGCAACACTTCGTTGAAGATCGCAGAACGCAGGCCGCCGAGCGTTACATAAATGGCTACGGTCAGCGATGAGACCCAGATACTGAAATTGATATCCCATCCCAGCACGATCTGCATGACCTTGGCCATGGCAAACATGTTGACGCCGCTCATGAGCACGGTCATGAAGGCGAATGAGATGGCGGACAGCGCACGGCTGGGTTCGCCAAAGCGGAGTTTCAGGTATCCCGGCACCGAGTGAGTTTTGGAGATGTAATAAAACGGCATCATCACCAGTGCGAGGAACAACATGGCTGGAATCGCGCCGATCCAATACCAGTGTGTCGCAAGAATTCCGTACTGGTAAGCCGAGCCGGCCCACCCCATCAATTCGAGCGCGCCAAGATTGGCGGAGAGAAAGCTGAGACCGGCCACCCAGGCCGTCATCTCCCGCCCGGCCATGAAGAAGTCTTCGCCGGTGTTGGCCCGGCCTTTCAGATAAAAGCCGATGGCGATTACAAGGACGAAGTAGAAAGCAACAATGACCGAGTCCACCGGGGCAAGATGAACCAGGCTGTTGGGCGTCGAGGCGAGGAGAGCTGGAATCATTGAGTCTTGACCTGTCCGTAGTAAGCGTTGCGGCCGTGTTTACGCAGAAAATGCTTGTCGTGCAATGCACGCGCCAGCGGCCGGGATTCGGCGTTGATCGAAAGCGTGTGGCAAGCCATTCGCGCCACATATTCCAGGATGACGGCATTGTGGGCCGCTTCGGCGGCGGTCGGCCCCCAACAGAACGGAGCATGCCCGGCTACCAAGACTCCCGGAACGGAGTCGGGATCGATTTTGCCATCCGAAAATGTGCGGCAGATCGCCACGCCGGTTTCCAGTTCGTAGTCGCCCGCAATCTCAGCTGCGGTCAGCCGCGCAGTTACTGGAATCGGACCGTGAAAAGAGTCGGCATGGGTGGTTCCGAAGCAGGGAATTGGGGTCTCGGCCTGCGCCCACGCAGTGGCAAACTCGGAGTGCGTATGGGCTACGCCCCCGATGTTGGCAAAGTGCTTGTAGAGTTCGACATGAGTGGGGAGGTCCGAGGAAGGACGAAGTGTGCCGTCCACGATCTTGCCTGCGAGGTCGGAAATGACGATATCTGAGGGCGTCAGGTTCTCGTACGGCACGCCGCTCGGTTTGATGGCAACTAGTCCGGCGCCGCGATCGATGCCGCTGACGTTGCCGAACGTGTATAGCACCAGACCTCGACGCACCAGTTCGAGGTTGGCTTCGAGGACCTGTTCGCGCAGCGTTTTCAGCAGCATGCAGTCGTCGACACGACGTGAGTTTGACCCGATGAACGGCTTGCGTAATCGTTTACGGGACTGCCCCATTTAACCGGACGCGGCCTTCTTTGTCAAAACCAGTCGGGGGTCGAAGACTCGAGGATCAAAAGAATCGAACGCAAAAAAGATTCGACACGCCTGCACTGGAAGCCGAGACAAACGTAGCAGGGCCGGACGAATGCGTCCGGCTCTCCACTTGATTTGGAACGCAGGCCGGTCAGGAGCCGGATTTCATCTCGCTCGAAACTCCGCCGGCGGCGGGGGCGTAACACTTGAGCGCGTAGTCCATGACCATGCGATCGGCACTGAAGCGCCAGCCCAGGGTGCGGATGGCCCGCTTCATGCGCTTAATCCAGCCTAGAGGAAGTCCATCGCGGTCGCGCGCATAGTAGAGCGGGATCACTTCGTCGCGCAAGGTCCGGAGCAGATCCTCGCCATCGCGGGAATCGTGGATGTTCATGTTGGAGTGGGTCTTCCCGCCACCAATGGCGAAGCCGTTCATGCCGTCGTAAGCTTCGGCCCACCAGCCATCGAGGATGGACAGATTCAATCCGCCGTTGAGTACAACCTTCTGGCCGCTGGTGCCGGAGGCTTCCTGCGGGCGCCGCGGATTATTGAGCCACACATCGACGCCCTGCACGAAATGCCGCCCTACGTCGATGTCGTAATCTTCGACGAAGACGAACTTGTCGCGGAACTGGGAATCGCGCATGAGGCCTGCAATCTGCTGCAGCACTCGTTTGCCCGGTTCGTCGAGCGGATGCGCCTTGCCGGCAAAGACGAACTGCACCGGCCGGTTCGGATCGTTCACCATGGAGGCCAGCGCCTCGACATCTTTCAGGACCAGATTGGCCCGCTTGTAAGTCGCGAAGCGGCGGGCGAACCCGATGGTGAGAGCGTCTGGACTCAGCACCCGCTCCAAACGCTGTAGCTCATCGCGAGATTCCACGCGGCGCTGGGCCTGGGCGAGAGCGCGCCGCCGCACAAACTCGATGAGCTGCGACTTCAGATTGAGGTGCGTCTCCCAGAGTTCACCATCGTCGACACTCTCGATTCCTTCCCAGGGTTTCGCTTCGCTGCTGCGGTGCAGCCATCCCTGACCCAGATGGCGGTCGTAGAGACGAGACATCTGGGGAGCCAGCCAGGTGGGGACGTGGACTCCGTTGGTGATGTGCCCGATGGGAACGTCGTCTTCCACCTTTTCGCGGAAGAGCCCGGTCCACATGCCGCGCGAAACTTCAGCGTGCAGGGCCGACACCGCGTTGGCGCGCCGCGCCAGTCGTAGCGCCAAAACGGTCATGCAGAACAGTTCGTCCCCGTTGGCTGGATTCTCGCGGCCCAATCCGAGCAGGCTCTCCGGAGTAAGACCGAGGGCTTCGCGCAAGGGTCCAATATGTTCTTCGACCAGGTTCGCATCGAAGCGGTCGTGGCCTGCCGGGACGGGAGTGTGCGTGGTGAAAACCACCTCGCGCGATACTCGCGGCACAGCCGCATCAAATGCGATGCCTTCGTCCTCCATCCGCATGCGAATGGCCTCGAGCACTGCGAAGGCGCTGTGACCCTCATTCAGATGAAGTACTCCGGGAGAGATGCCCAGAGCCTTCAGGGCGCGCAATCCGCCCACACCCAGCAGCAACTCCTGGCGAATGCGGATGCGCAGGTCGCCGCCGTAGAGGCGCGAAGTCAGTTCCCGGTCTTCAGGGGCATTGCCGTCGACGTCGGAGTCGAGCAACAGCAGGTCGCGACGTCCGACCTTCACCCGCCAGACTTTGGCTTCAATACGCCCACTGCGGGTTTCGATTTCGACGACGATCGGCGTGCCATCTTTGCCGATTGCCGCCTCCATGGGCAATTGGTTCACATCCGTTTCCAAATATTCTTCGCGCTGCCAGCCCGCGATGTCGAGCCGCTGCCGGAAATAGCCCTGGCCATAGAACAAGCCCACGCCCACCAGGGGAATATCGAGGTCAGAAGCGCTCTTGATGTGATCGCCGGCCAGCACCCCGAGGCCGCCGGAATAGACCGGCAAAGACTCGTGAAGTCCAAATTCAGCAGAGAAATAGGCCACCGGATGGGGCCGCAGGACGCCCGCATGCCGCGCACCCCAGGTCCGATCCTCCTCCTGATATTCCAGCAAGCGGCGGTAGGCGTAGTTCACGCGGCTGTGAAGCATGAGTTCGGCGGCGCGAGTTTCGAGCTTGGCCAGAGGCAGTTCGCCGAGCAAGGAGATCGGGTTGTGGTTGAGATCATTCCAGCGGGCCGGGTCAAGATCGAGAAACAGGCTGGAAGAGTTGTGGTCCCAGCTCCACCACAAGTTCCGTGCCAGCGCCCACAGCCGCTCCTGCAGCGGGGCGATGAAGCGGTCCAGTGTGCGGGCTTCGCTGACCACGGGAGCAACCTGGGTGGCAGCTTCCGACAACATGCGAACCTCGTCATCGGAAAAGACCCGGGCTTCAACCGTCTGCACAACCAGAACACCCTGCAGCACGCCCCGGTCAATCAACGGGACTCCAAGAAATGATTGGTACGCTTCTTCGCCGGCCTCTTTGAAAAACTTGAAGCGGGGATGATTCTTTACCTGACTGACGGCAACCGGCCGCAGTTGTTCGGCGACCAGGCCGGTCAGCCCTTCATTCACGGCCATGCGCAGGTTGCCGATGGCTTCGCGGCGAAGGCCCAGAGTCGCGGCCAGCACGAGATTGGCGCGGTCGGGCTCGAGCAGATACGCGGAGCATACATCGCAACGAAATCGCTTGGCGATGAGAGCCACCACATTCATCAGGGTTTCGGCCGGTTCACCACCTTCGGCCGCAAGATTGGCAATCTCTTCCAGGGTCAGAACGGTAGTGGCATCGCTTGAACGCACATCTTGCTCGATTTCTTGAGTTGTTTTGTCGGATTGGTCCAATCTATCTACCAGCCTCCCGGATTGTCGAGGCTCAGAGCCCCGTGCCTCATCATGTCATAGTTCGCGGAGATTGGGCGAGAGGGAACCGGCGGCGTTGCGATGAATTATTCGATACTCACTGAGCGAAATCGCGCGTCGCTCCGGGTGACGGCGCGGTGAGAGGAACGAAGGCGAGCGGAAAGACAAAACCTGGATTGCGCATCGGTTGCAATCGGTAGTAGAATTCTGGCCATTCCAGCCTCACCAATCGAAGACGACCGTCCAGCCTGCGAGTTGGTGAATTCGAGCATGCGTTTTCGCGGGACGGAGCCCGTGAGAGCGTTGTATCGCAATAGCGCGAGTTGATAAACGAATCCGGTTTCTCGGATCATCACTACACGGACCATCGGTTAAGCTGGCGCCAAAGTTACTGGCGCGGCCGAACCGCAACCGCTGAATATCAACAAATGCTTCCTGACCTTGTGTCGCGCAAACTGTGTCGAGCCAAACAGTATCGAGCCATGCAGTATCGAGCCTAGCGTTATCGAGCTAGCGACGAACGGAGTAGCACGATGAACGGATTTGCCGCAGGCATCGTTCGGGTTGGTGCAGGTTTCCTGGCACTCATGGCCCTGGGCTGGGTCTTAGTAGGCAGTGCCGCAGCCCCCAAGCAACAGGGCTTGCCGACGGACTGGACTCATCGGCACGTGATCTTCTCCCAGCCCGCAAACTCCGCGCAGATGCAGCGCGTGGGAGAGGATGCGCGGTTCCAGCAGCAGTGGGAGCGCAATAACACGGTCCGCGAATTGGCGGAAGAGTCCACCTCTCTCGCTAGGGTAGTGGGGAAACTCGCCGGACCCAAATCGCGAATACACCGCGATTGGTCCCTCGACTTGGGCAGCGCCGCTTCGGCTGGGGCTGGCAACTTTCCGGCGAAATATTCTTTCCATACCTCGACGGCGACATGTTCCGGTTCACCGAATCCCGATTTCGTGGTGTTCAGCACCGGCCTGACCGGTGCGTCCGGCCAGGCCTCAGTGGTGGGCTATGACAATCTCTACTCTGGATGCACAGGAACGGTACCCTCAGTATATTGGGCGTACAACCTCGGGGCCGCTGGCAAGATCCTGACGTCTCCGGTGTTTTCGCAGGATGGCACGCAGGTAGCTTTCGTCTCAAGCAGCGGTGGCGACGGCATTTTGGTGCTGCTGAAATGGGCTGCTTCAACGACTCAAACTGTTACCTCTCCTAAGTCCCTTGTGCCAACGGGCGCTGCGGCGTACTCCGGCTGCACTGCGCCCTGCATGATGGAGATATTCCTGCAAGGGGGCGGCAACCCAACCGATGACACGACCTCGTCCGTCTTTTACGATTACGGCCACGACGTGGCTTGGGTTGGCGGAACCGGTGGGTGGCTGCACCAGATCAGTCCGGTATTTAAGGGCACGGCACTCAATCCCCCGACGGAAGTGACCACGGGAGGATTCCCGGTACAAGTAAATCTCGGCGCCAGTCTCTCCAGCCCCGTCTACGACTCAGGGTCGGGCAATGTTTTCGTCGGTGATCTGGGTGGATATCTCTATCGCGTGAACTCTTCGGGGTCGCTCACGCAAACCGGCCGGTTGGATTATGGACAGGGACTGGTCGCCGGTCCGATTGTAGATTCCACCTCGGGACTGGTTTACGTTTTTTCCTCGAACAACGGGACCACGAACTGCATCGGAGGTACGGGTCCTTGTTCCAGCGTGTACGTATTCCCCACGAACTTCGCCGGGGGAACCGTTGGCACGGATGTAGCCGTGGGTGGTTCGATCACGACGCCCGCGCCGCTTTACGATGGGACGTTTGACCATGCCTATGTGACTTCCGCAAACGCGACCGGCAATCTTTATGTTTGCGGCAACACAGGGCAGCGGCCAATCATGTACAAGGTTCCGATCACGGCGGGTGTGCTGGGACCGGTGGTGACCGGTCCGGCGCTGGCGACGGGCACCGCGACCTGCTCGCCGGTGACCGATGTGTATAACCCCAATTCCTCGATCGGTGCGACGGAGTGGGTCTTCGCCAGCACCTCCACCCTCGGGTATGGGAACTCGTGCGCGAGCGGCGGCTGCCTCATCAGCTTCACCAATCTGGCGTGGGCGCCGGGTGCCGCTTACACGGTTGGCCAGGAGATCTTGGACAACCATTTCCAGATCCAGGTGGTGGTCACCGCGGGCACTTCGCAAGGGGCGGCTCCGGTTTGGAGCACTTCGCCCGGGACGACCACGAGCGATGGCACAGTCACCTGGCTGGATCAAGGTCCGCAAACGCCTTCGCACGGCTTCTGGCAGGCCAATTGGCCCTCGTTTAATTCGCCCAACGAGATTGTCGACATCAACGGCAACATTGAACTGTGCAGCAATTCCGGCGGAACTTCGGGAAGCTCAACTCCCGCCTGGAACACGAACATTAACGGCGTCACCACCGACGGCTCGGTCACATGGTTAAATGTGGGATCGATTGCGACCGCCAGCATCTCGGCGTCGGCCGGCGCCAGCGGGGTTATTATCGACAACGTCGTCGGAAGCGGCACGCTCGCGGGCGCTTCGCAGGTTTATTACACCACGCTGGGCAATCAGGCCTGTGGCACTTCCGGAACGGGCGGTTGCGCAGTGCAGGCATCACAATCCGCATTACAATAGGCAAAAATAAAGATCAGGTACTTCCTATGACTAAGAATGATATTTCTTCTGATGATCCGGGCACGTCGGTTACCAAGAAGCCGTACGAAAAACCGGCTTTCCGCTACGAACAGATTTTCGTGACGACTGCCCTAACATGCGGCAAGGTCTCCCCCAGCACGCAGGGTCAATGCGGCCCCAACCCCAGCGCCTCATGAGTTCATCCTTACCATCGCTGAGCGAAGCGCACGCCCTCAAGTGCGAACTGGCGGGAGAGGTGTTGCGTTCGTCTGGGCGGCTGCGCTTGCAGGTTACCGGGTGGAGCATGCTGCCGACCATCTGGCCCGGGGATGTCCTCGAAATTGAGCGCGCTGACAATGAGGAAGTCTTCCAGGGAGACGTTGTTTTGTACGGACGTGACCGGCGGCTCGTCGTGCATCGCCTTGTGAAGAAAGAGCGCAAGGCCGGAGCCGACGCTCTGACAACGCAGGGAGATGCGGTGAGGTTGCCGGATCCGCCATTCTCTGCCGGCGCCTTGATGGGCAGGGTTGCACTCATTTCGCGGAGCGGACGAGCCATTGTGCCGCGCAAGAGCCTGCGGATTTCTGAACGGGCGGTCGCAGCCTTGGTCCAGCGGTCAATAATCGCGGCTCGCGTGGTTGTCGGAGTACACGGCATGCGCCAGAGTTCGCCGGCTCGGATCTCGCGGGCACGGGTCTCGCAGGTTGAGGCTTCGGGCAGTGGAGCGTTTCCTTGCCAGAGTTAGCCACCGAAATCGCGCAGCTCAGCCTCGTCATTGAAATCGGGGGGCTGCCGGTGCGAGTGAATACGACTGACCCAGATTTTCTAAGCTTGCTGCAAGAACGGTATGCCGGATTTGTCAGCGACTCCGTGCAGGCAGAGGTTGAGTTCGACGTTGACCTCGTCGCGCCCAGGAACTCCCCGGACGCCCCTGTGCAGGTAATGAATCGCGCCGGCCGGTGGTCGATCTCACGCGGCGACTTTCTGGCCGAGTGGGAACCGGCAACGCGGCGCGGCTGGATTCGGCAGTCGAGAAATCCATATTCGATCGACTCCGTGCTGCGGATTGTGCATACGCTGGTTCTGGCGAAACGCGGCGGTTTGCTGCTGCACTCGGCTAGCGCAGTGCGCAACGGGAAGGCGTTTTTGTTTGCTGGCGTTTCTGGCGCAGGAAAGACGACTATCTCGCGTCTGGCGCCTGCCGATGCGACGCTGTTGACTGACGAAATTTCTTACGTGCGACCGCACGGCGGCGGCTACGTTGCGTTCGGCACGCCGTTTACGGGCGAGTTGGCCAAGCTGGGAGAAAATATCTCTGCGCCGCTGGCGACGCTCTATTTGCTGGCGCAGGGCTCGGAGAACCGCATCGACCCGGTCGCTCCCGCAGAAGCGGCTCGTTCGGTGCTGGCCAACGTTCTGTTTTTTGCCGAGGATGAGGAAATGGTGCAGACGGTTTTTCATTCTGTTTTTGAATTTGTGAGCCGCGTGCCGGTTTCGCGGCTGACTTTTGTGCCCGACGCCCGGGTCTGGGAGCTGATTCGATGAGCAGGCTTTATGTAGCGCGCAATCCGCGAGCAGCGGCGCGAAGTCTCGGCGGCGAAATGATGATTATGTCGGGGCGGGATTCGACTCTCTTCACCCTGAACAAGACCGCAACGATTTTGTGGGAATCGGCGGATGGCGCCACTCCGCTTGACGAAATCGTCTCTCGGCGCATTTGCGCGGAGTTCGAGGTCGAGCCCGGCGTTGCTCTGCAGGATGCGGAAACTCTGGCCCGGGAGTTGGCCAGCCACGAAATCATGCAGGTATCTGAAGGGCCCATTGACGCGTCGATCAGGCCGCCGCTAGTGCAGCCGAATCCTCGAACGGGAGATCCCCGATGAGCCTCATGCAGGAGATGTCGGAAAAGGCTCTGGCCCGGAATATACCGCTAAGCGTGCAGGTCGATCTCACCTATCGCTGCAACGAACGCTGCGTGCACTGCTATCTCGACCACGATGATCACGGCGAGATGACTACGGCGGAGATCAAACATCTTCTGGAAGAGATGGCTGAGGCCGGCGTCTTTATTCTGACGTTCAGCGGCGGCGAGATTTTTCTGCGCAAGGATTTCTTTGAACTGCTGGAGTACGCACGGAAGCTGACTTTCTGCATCAAGCTGAAGACGAACGCGGTTATGATCCGCGAACGCGAGGCGGCGCGACTGCGCGATCTAGGCGTCGATCAGATCCAGGTCAGCATTTACTCGCACCGTCCCGAGGTTCACGACGCGATTACGCTGGTTCCGGGTTCGCTCAAGCGCTCACTGGCGGCGATTCGTTTTCTCAAGGCGCAAGGGCTTAAAGTACAAATCGCAAACATATTGATGACGGGAAATATGCAGGACTATCCCGGCGTGCTCGCGTTGGCGGAGGAGTTGGGAGTAAAGTGCTTGCTCGATCCGACCATCACGCCCATGATGGACGGCGACCGATCGATTTTGAAACTAGGCGTGGGCCAAAGCGACCTGCGTAAGGTTTTTCGCGACTCGGCCCTGATTGGGGATCCGGACGCGTTTTGCGCGATTCCTGACCCGGCTGGCGAAGATGTGCTGAAGTCCATCCCTTGCAGTGCCGGTCACACTGCTTGTTACGTTTCGCCCTATGGCGACGTTTTTCCTTGCGTGCAGTTTCCGCTCCCCACGGGGAATGTGCGCCAGCAGCGGTTCATTGACATCTGGCGGCATTCGGACCGCATGAATGAAGTGCGGTCGATCCGGATGAAAGATCTCACGACCTGCACTTCGTGCACGCACGTTTCGAACTGCACACGGTGCCCGGGACTCGCGTTTATGGAAGGGAATATGCGCGGGCCATCGTCACAGGACTGTGAAAAATCTTTCGTGCGCACCGGAGTTCCCTCCGCCAATATGCTGTCGAAGCAAAAGCAACGAGCCGCGGCGAATCTGGTGCAGATTCAAGAATTGCCGGCTTTAGCGACGGCCTGAGTTCGTGCCCGCGAGTCCGATCGAAGCCATGTCCGGGACCGGCGCCACGCTCGATCTCGAGTGGTCGGTGCTGCTGGCGGCCTGTTCTGCGATTCCATCTTCGGACAAGACAAACCGCCTACGCTCCCTGCTGAGTGAGCCCATCCGCTGGAAGAATCTCATTGAACTCGCCGGCCGTCACGGCGTTGAACCGCCTCTTCATCAGGCTGTTCTTCCGCTCAGGGATTCGATTCCGGCCGAAGCAGCACTCGCCCTCGACCAGCGCTATCAGACGAATCTGCACAAGGCGATGTTTCTCTCGCGGGAATTGATCCGCGTGGTGGACTGCGTTTCCGGGCTGGGGATTGAAGTGATGCCCTACAAAGGGCTCGCTCTGGCGGAGTTTCTTTATGAAGATATCGCGATGCGGCAGTCGGGCGACATCGACTTGCTGATCAAGCCGCAGGACCTGCCGCGCATTCGGGAAGCAGTGGCCGAACTCGGTTACAAACCGCATGTTTCTTTCAGCGGCGCGGAGGAACGAGCTTACCTGCGGTCGGGGTATGAGTACGCTTTTGACGGTGTGGCCGGTCCGAATCTGCTCGAATTGCAGTGGGCGATTCAGCCGCGCTTCTATGCCATTGACTTCGACATGGGACGGCTGTTCGAGCGGGCGGTGACGATTTCTGTGGCGGGTCGAGCAATGAAGACACTCCGTTCTGAGGACTTGCTTCTTGTCCTCTCCGCGCACGCGGCCAAGCACGTGTGGGGACGGCTGGTCTGGCTGTGCGACATCGCACAGCTGGTTCGTTTACCGTCGCTCGACTGGGATTGCATCTGGGCGGAGGCCGATAAACTGGGAATGGCGCGAATCCTGCAGGTCACGCTGCTGGCCGCGAACCGGTTGCTCGAAGTGGAGATTCCAGAACCAGCGCAAGCCCATCTCGCAGATGAATCCGCTTCACGGCTCGCGGACGAGATTCAGAAGCAGATCGTCAGCGCGGCTGCATACGATGTGGAATCGGTTTCCTACTTTCGGCTGATGATGCAGTTGAGGGAGCGGTCCGCGGACCGGATGAAGTTCCTGCGGCGACTCATCTTCACGCCCGGCCCCAGCGAGTGGAAGGCGGCTCGTCTTCCGCTGCCGCTGTTCCCGCTTTATCGCGTCGTGCGACTTTCGCGTCTCGCGTCACGATTGGTTCGCAGTTCGTTGTCCTCGACGTGATTTGAAGGCCTAGGCCGGCGCGTCCAAGGGTTTCCAGTGGCGCAGACAAAGGCCGAACATCACCGCGCTTCCAACCAGCGGCATCACGAGCCCGGCTTTGAGCGTCCCGAATTCAGTGGATGAGACGCCCACCAGCCAGGGAAGAAACCCGCCGCCGAGATTCGAAAGCGTGAACATCAGCGACCCGACGCGCGATGCGGCGGGCCCAAATTCGCGAGCCAGCAGTGAAATGGTGATGGGATACACGCTCGAAAGTCCCAGCCCCGTGAGACACGCGCTGGTCAAGACTCCGGGCAGAGCGTGCGACAACAGCAGAACAGACATCCCGCCGCAAGCCAGCAGGAGTCCGGCCTGCACCAGGCGTATCTCGTCGACCACTCGCAGCAGCAGTGGGGCAACCCACCTGCCGAGCGTGAGCGCTCCGTAGAAAAATGAAGGCGTCATAATTGCCACTGCCGGCGACAGGCTGCCCAGACCTTTCGAATACGACGCGATCCATCCGCCGAACCCGTTTTCGGTGCCGACGTAGACAAAGAATAGTGCTGCCAGGCTCCATAGTGCGCTCTGTCTCCAGTTGATGCGCGGAGCCTTGTTCTTGCCCATATCCCGAGGTACGTCCGGCTCCACGATCGAAGAAGGCAACATCGCAATACCCGCAGCCGCGAGAAGCAGGAACCCAGCCAGTGCGCTGAAGAGAAAGGGCAACTGACGGCTCTTGACCGCAGCCGCCACCAGAAACGGACTCGCCACCGCTCCGGCGCTCCAGCAGAAGTTCAGCACATTCAGAGACGCACCTCTTCGCGTCGGGTTCGCTTCGGCAACCAGCAGATTCGCGGCGGGCACGGCGAGCGCTAGACCTCCTCCGATCGCTCCGATACAGACGATTCCGAGCAACTTCGACCCGGCCAGCAGCAGGGCCACTCCAGCAGCCGTAACCAGCAAGCCGGCTTTCATGGCGAATCGAAATCCCCAGCGGGTTACCAGCACACCGGAATGCGCGACAGCCACCGTCGACACCAGGTACTGAACGGTAAACAGTGCGCCGGCCTGCGAATAATTCAATGACCACCGTGCCGAGAGCGCGGGCAGCATCGGACCGAGGATCACGTTCACGATTCCGATGGGACCGAACGACGCATAAGCCGCGAGCGTCAGCGATCTGGAAGAGGCTAGCGCTCGGGGTGGTTCGGAACGGAGCATGGGGTAATAGACGTGTTCGGTTACGGCGCGCCGTAGCCGAATGTGGATTCGCTAGGAGCTTTCCGGTGCGACGGATGTGGATTCCCGCACGACGAGATCAGGCTCAATCGCGATCTCGGCAGGATAGTCTTTCTTGCCCTCGATTCGCTCCAGCAGACTCTGGGCCGCGACTTCACCCATTCGAGTCAGCGGCTGCCTGACTGTGGTCAGACTCGGGGTGTGAAATGCCGCGCCTGGAATGTCATCGAATCCCATCACCGAAACATCCTGCGGAACCCGCAGGCCTTGCTCTTGTATCGCGCGGATCGCGCCGATCGCTGAGATGTCGTTGTAGGCGAATAAGGCGGTGAACGGCTTCTTGCGCGACAGAAGCTCCCTGGCGAAGGGATAACCCAGCATCGGCGTGGGGTCGTCAGTATTGATCTGCACAATCAATTCCGGGTCGATCTGGAGTCCAATCTGCGCAGCAACCTGGCAAATCGAGTCCCAGCGATCTTTCGCGTCAGAGCTCACCGGATTTCCTTTCATGAACGCGATGCGCTCGTGGCGAAGATCTTTCAGATGATTGAGAGCCAGGACGGCGGCCTGATGGTGATCGAGGACGATGTTGGTGACTCCTTTTAGCTGTTTGTGGCTGGCGACTGAAACCGTTGGCAGCTGCGGCGTTTCGCGGATCGTGGTATCGACGGTGATGATGCCTTCGACTCCCCGCTCCGACAGAATTTGCGAGTAGCGATTCAGCAGTTCGGGATCGTGGCGGTGCGCCACGGTCAGAAAGAAATAGTCGCGCTTCCGCAGAAGCTGCTCGATCCCACTGATGACCGCCGAGCCGTAGGAATCGCCAATTTCCTCCGCGATCACCCCGATGGTGAAAGTGCGTTTGTTCCGGAGGGTGCGGGCGAAAAAATTCGGCCGATAATTGAGTTCTTTCGCGGCCGCGTGGATTCGATTCTTGGTTTCTTGCGGAATGGACCGTGCCGATGGCGCGTCATTCAGAACGGCAGACACCGTTCCGGGTGTGAGTCCTAAATGTTCCGCGACCGCCTTGAGCGTGACCGGCTTCTGGCCGAGCTTTCTGCCCGGCGCCATTCCTCCGTCTGAATTGTCTCTCAAGAACCCCTCAAATCAGCGCCCTCTGTCTGGTGCCAACGTGTGGCGGCTGATCAGTGCAACGGAACAGTTTTCCCGAATCATGTTCCGGCTTCGACCGACAGTTTTTCTTCTTAGGCCTTGGCGTGCCGCTCGCTGTTCGGTTTCGAACCACTCAGTGCGAAATACAAAATGTACAGGTAGCACAGGGTCGCAAGGACAAGCGCATAGTGGATTCCCTGGCCCCAACTCGTCTCTCCCTGGACCATTCCCGGATAGTAGCGGCTATTGATCAGCACCGCGACCCGCCCGACGAGATATGGAATGATGGCCCCGCCGACGATCGCCATGTTCAGCAGACCAGATCCGTCTCCCGTCAGTGGACCAAGCTCGGCAATCCCCATTGTGAAGATGCAGGGGAACATTATCGAATTAAACAATCCGACAGCCAAGATCGTCCAAAGCGCCACATGCCCGTTGGCAAGCACTGAAACCGTAACCAGTAACGCTGCGATGACCGCGGCAAAAGCGAGCAATTTGCTCGTCTTGATTTTCTGCAGGAGTGCCGCACCAATAAACCGGCCCACCATGGCTCCGCCCCAGTACAGCGAGATGTACTTGGCCGCCTCCGCCAAAGCTGCGTGATACCGATCGACGGCGTCGGGGACGCTGGAGGAGGATATAAAACCGCCAATGTTATCTAAGGCCAGGTAGTTCGCGATGGAACTACCGATCGCGACCTCGGCACCGACGTAAACGAAAATCCCGATTGCACCGAAGATGAGGTTCGGATGTTTCCAGATGGAATCGCCAACCTTCGCTCCAATCTGGTGCCCAGCGGATTCCATCTTAGGTAGCTTGAAAAGGCCGATTGCCACGGCCAGCAGCAAAAGGGCCAAACTGAAGAAATAAACATAAAGCTTAACCACTGCGTCCGCTTCTTCATTCGCAGTGCGCGCCAGCGCCGTCGCTGTGGTTCCCAGAATCAAATGCGCGCCGACCCAAGGAAAGATTGTGGTGCCCAGCGAATTGAAGGCCTGCGTCAGATTGAGGCGACTCGATGCGGTCTCTGGGTTCCCTAGTACGGCTACGTATGGATTCGCGGCTACCTGGAGGATCGTGATCCCGGTCGCAAGAATAACCAGGGCGACCAGAAAGAAAGGGAAGGACGGGATCCTGGCCGCTGGGTAGAACGCCAAACAGGCCACTATCATCGTCAGTAGGCCCACTACGATTGCCGTTTTGTAGCCCAGCCAGTCGATAATCTTCGACGAAGGAATTGAAAATACGAAATAGGCCGAGAAGAAAGCGGTCTGAATCAGCATGCTCGCGTCCAGCCTTATTTTGAAAACATGCTGAGCGTAGGGAATCAGCACATCGTTTAACGAGGTGAGCGAGCCCCACATGAAGAACAGAGTCGTTATTACGGCTAGAGCGCCGCCATACGAGGAGGAAGATTCAGTTGAGGCAGCATCTGTACGGCTGTTGCTTGTGATCGCCATAACCTCTGTTCCACCCTCCGAGAGAGCGCGTGAAGCGCAGACCGCCGTCATCATAGCATCGCCGGGCGGCCGTTTCGTGAGATATTTCTTTCGGAGAATAGCATTCGATGCCCTACTAAATCGTTTCGCTAACTTGACAACCATCTGTCGTTGCCGGAGACTGCAATCGTTTCGGCACACCGAAGCCGGGATTCCACTACCTGCATGCGCAAATCCACAGTCGTTGTGTTTGCCGCCCTGTTTTGTCTCTTCAATCTAAGCACGCTTGCCGCACAAACGGGAATGTCGGATGCGGTTGTGCTCAGCGAACCGGGGTTTCCGGCGGCGGATTTTGTCGGCCCAGACGCGTCGCAAATAGCGGCAATGTTGCCTGGAGCGCAACCGGCAACCGCCGATCAACTCCCCGATGCGCTGGCCGCACCGTCAGCCCGTCTGCTGGTTCTTCCCTATGGCTCGGCGTTTCCCGAGGAATCATGGCCGTCCATTAAACAGTTCCTAGACCATGGAGGGAATCTTCTCGTGCTCGGGGGACGGCCTTTCACGCGAGCCGCTTATCGCGATAAGGGCGAGTGGCGGCTTCGGGATTACAGCGTGCGTTGCACGCGTCCGTTGATGATCGACCAGTATCAGGAAACGCCGGGTTCGGAGGGGCTCCAGTTTCAGGCCAATTCAGAGCTGACTCTGCAGGTTCATCCGTTTGTATGGAAACGCGCGTTCAGCCCGGTAATCCGGCTGAGTGCGGTCGATGTGTACCATCGCGGAGGATCGGCGGGCTCGATCGATGCGCGTCTGGACGCGATGGCGTGGGGCGTGAAGGCCGGCCGCAAGCTGTCGGCGCCAGTCATTCAGATCGATCACTACAGAAACGGATTCGATGGTGGGCGGTGGATCTTCGTAAACGCGGAACTGACCGGGGCGTTTTTCAACACCTCGGATCCCGCGACAGCCGGTCTGCTGCAATCCCTGGCGGAGCGGGCGCTTCAAGGCGCGGAAGAATTCACCGTGCGCCCGGTGTTGCCGCTTTACCTGAGTGGAGAACCGATAGAGCTGGAGATTCTTTGGCACGCGGCCGGCGCGCCGAAGGCTGGCATGTCGGTGAAGATCACCACATTTCCCGAAGATCAAACCTCAAAACGCTCGACTGTAACAGCGTCGGGTCCTTCCAGCCAGCCGACTGTGTTGTCACCGCCGCAGGGCAAAGGGCTGTATGTCATTGAGGCGCAGTTGATGGAGGGCGATCATGTTCGCGCGATCTACCACTCAGCATTCTGGATTCGCGATGAGGCCTACCTGCGCTCGGGGCCGCATCTCAGCGTTAATCACGATTATTTCGAACTCGATGGCCATCCTCTGGCGGTCGTCGGCACGACGTACATGTCGAGCGAAGTGCAGCGCCTTTTTTTCGATCACCCCAACGTCTACGTGTGGGACAAGGATCTGGAGCAAATTCACGACGCCGGCTTGAACATGATTCGCACCGGATGGTGGACGGGCTGGGACAAATTCTGCGACGAGAACGGCCAACCATACGAGCGGACGCTGCGCACGCTTGAGGCTTATCTAATGACCGCGCGCAAGAACGGGCTGCCGGTGCAATTCAATTTCTTCGCCTTTCTGCCCGACGTGCTCGGCGGCACGAATGCGTTTCTCGATCCGGAGGCGGTCCGCAGGCAGCAGACGCTGATTTCGTCGATGGTCGCGCGTTTTCACGATGTGCCCTATCTCGCATGGGATCTCATCAACGAGCCGAGCTTCTCCGAGCATCTTTGGACCACGCGGCCGAACGGCGACCCGATCGAACTGGCGGCGTGGAACCAATGGTTGAGCGAGCGCTATCCCGATCGCGCGAAGCTGGCAGCGCTGTGGAACGTTCCGCCCGCTTCTATCAGCGGAACGATCTCTCTGCCGCAGCCCGACGAATTTGTGCCGCGGGGGGTGCACACCGGCAGCAATTCACTTCGCATTTACGACTACTACATCTTCACCCAGGAAATGTTTGCCAAGTGGGCGCGCACCCTGCGTGACGCCATCCGCGCTGCCGGGTCGCGACAGCTGGTTACGGTGGGGCAGGATGAAGGCGGCATTCAGGATCGCTTGTCGCCCGCATACTGGGGCTCATCCGTCGACTTCACGACTAATCATTCGTGGTGGCAGGACGACTCGATTCTTTGGGATTCGCTCGCAGCCAAGCAACCGGGCGAGGCCATGCTGATCCAGGAAACGGGCCTGCAGCGGCAATTGAACCTCGACGAGATCGCGCGGCGGACGCCGGAAAGCGAGGCTGCGCTGCTCGAACGCAAAATCGCCGTGTCGTTCATTCAGGGAGCCGGCGCGATCGAGTGGCTGTGGAATACGAACTCTTACATGACAGAGAGCAATGAAACGCCGATTGGCGCGGTGCGCACCGACTATACGGAAAAGCCGGAGGCGACCGAGCTGCGGGCGTTTGCGCAATTCGCGCCGGAGTTGCAAACGCATCTGCGCGATCCGCAGCTGCCTCCAATTGCGATTGTGACTTCGCAGGCAGCGCAATACTCTGTGCTTTCTGATTTTCAGCTGCAGGCGCAACGCCGCGCCGTTCGGACGCTGGCCTACGATCTTCATTTGCCCGCATATTTGATCGCCGAGAATCAGGTCAAGAAGCTGGGTTCGCCCCGGCTGGTCATTCTGCCTTCGCCGCAAGCTCTGGGCGAAGCGGCCTGGCATGCGCTATTGCAATACGTGGACGCTGGAGGAAACCTTCTCATTACCGGCGCAGTGGATCGCGATGAGCATTGGCAGGTTCTGCACCGGGCTGGCGATCTCGGTTTGCAGGCCCATGTCGAGCCACTCACCTATCACAATGCGAGTATCGGGATCGGCAGTCGTTCGCTGGCGCTGGCCTTTGGCCAGGAGCAGCAGAGTTGGCTTGATTCGCTTCCGTTTGATGACGGATCAACCTTCAAGGAAATTGTTCGGGGCAAAGGTCGAATGTTCTGGGCGTCGTATCCGGTGGAACTTGCCGAAGATTCGCAATCCACTGCGGATCTGTACGCCTACGTCGCAAGCCAACTGAAGATCGCTCCCATGTTCAGCCAGCAGTCGCAGATTCCGGAGGGAGTGCTTGTCTTTCCTACCGTCATGGCGGATTCGGTGCTCTATATTTTTGTCTCAGACTCGGCGAATGACGCGGCGATCAATCTGCGCGACCTGGACACCGGAGTTCCCCTGACCTTCACTCTGCATGCCGAACACGCCGCCATCGCGGTCGTTGGCGAGAAGGAAAAGAAAATCGTGGCGAAGTTCGGGTTCTAATGGGCGACGACTGGCGGAGGTCAACGACACGCTCCAAAGTATTCGCGTTGAGGCCGCCGTGCTTCGCCCTGGCGGGACGGGCGAGGCGCCCGTCGCCACATGTTCCGGCGAAACGGTTGGCGGCGAAGCGGCTTTTCGCTTACCCTAGCGGCCTATGCTAACTACCAAGCTTCGCTTGCATCTAGTTTGTTCGCTGATTCTGGCCTGCGCTGCCGCAGGGTGCGCACAATCTCCGTTTACGCTGGAGCAGGTGATGAGCTCGCCGTTCCCGACCGAACTCACGGCTGCTACACACGGGAGCCGCGTGGCGTGGGTGTTCGACGCCAAGGGAGTCCGCAACGTCTGGGTCGCCGACGGTCCGGATTTCGTTCACAATGCTCGCCAAGTTACGCACTACAGCGAGGACGATGGCCAGCCCATTGCCAGCCTGCAGCTCACTCCCGATGGCAAGACGGCGCTTTATGCGGTAGGCAGCGAGTTGAACGACTCGGGGGAGAGCGCCAATCCCGACAGCTGGATGAAGGGAGCGAAGCAGCAGGTGTTTGCAGTGGATTTGTATGCGAGCGGAAAAGCTGCAGAGCCCCGGCTTCTGGGGGACATGGGCTGTCCGGACGAGGGCTGTGAAGATATCGAGATTTCACCGGATGGCAAGTGGGCGGTGTGGCCGGCCAAGAAAAAGCTGTGGCTCGCCAGCGTGGACGGCAAGCAGCAGGCCAAAGAGCTTGCGACCGTGCGTGGATCGGCGGTCGCGCCGAAGTGGTCGCCCGACAGCAAACATATCGCGTTCGTCAGCGAGCGTGACTCTCATAGCCTCGTCGCCGTTTACGACTTCGGTGGAACCTCGATCCGGTATCTCGCGCCCAGCGTCGACAAGGATTCCATGCCGCGCTGGTCACCTGATAGCAGCTGGATTGTCTTTGTGCGCACGGCGGGAGTTGAGACGAAGCTGCCGCTGATTCCGGTGCGCCCCGAACCATGGTCGCTGTGGATTGCCGACGCCGCTACGGGCGCGGGACATGTGTTATGGCGCAGCGGAGACGAGCTCGACGATTCTCTGCCCGAGCTCACCGAAAATGGTTCGCTCAATGTTGCGGCTGACGGGCGAATCATATTTGCCTCGGAACAGGACGGGCGGAATCACTTGTACTCGATGGCAGCGACCGGAGGCGCGGCCACGCTGCTCACCCCCGGCGACTTTGACGTAGAAGACGTTACGCTCACTGCGGATAAGGCGTGGGTGATCTATTCCTCGAACCAGGAAGATGTGGACCGGCGGCATTTGTGGCGTGTGCCCGCAGCCGGTGGCGCGCCGCAGCGCGCGCTGACCAGCGGCGAGACCATGGAGTGGACTCCAGTTCAGACGGGCGACGGCAAGAGCATTGTGTGCCTCGGCTCAACCGCAACGTCACCGGCCATGCCGTACGAAGTTACGGCGAAGGGTCGCGAGATGATTGCGGCGCAAGCTCTGCCCAGCGATTTTCCGTCTGCCTTGCTGGTGACGCCGAAACAGGTGATTTTCAAAAGCGAAGACGGGCTCACGCTGCATGGGCAGCTCTTTCTGCCGCACGACGTAAAAGGGAAAATTCCGGGGCTGGTCTTCATGCACGGCGGCCCCGTCCGCCAGATGATGCTGGGGTTTCACTACATGGACTATTACCACAATGCTTACGCCGAGAATCAATTCCTCGCCAGCCGCGGATACGCCGTGTTATCGGTGAACTACCGGCTGGGCGTCATGTACGGACGCGCGTTTCGCGAAGCGCCCAACAGCGTCTGGCGCGGAGCAGCTGAGTACAAAGACGTAGTAGCCGCGGGTCGATATCTGCAAGCGCTTCCGGAAGTTGACGGGGAGAAGATCGGATTATGGGGCGGTTCCTACGGCGGATTTCTCACCGCCATGGGCCTGGCGCGGAATTCGGATCTTTTCAAGGCCGGCGTGGATTTTCACGGCGTGCATGACTGGAGCGTCTTCCTGACGCAGCGTTCTTACTTCGGCAATCTGTCTCTTCGGCCGCCCGATGAAGATGCCGCCATCAAGCTGGCATGGGAGTCCTCTCCTGACGCTTACGTGAACACGTGGAAGTCGCCAGTGCTGCTTATTCATGGCGATGATGACCGCAACGTGCCTTTCAGCCAGACAGTGGACTTGGTGCAGCGGCTGCGGGCCCAGCATGTGCCCTTCGAGCAGATCATTCTGCCGGATGAGATCCACGGGTTCCTGAGGTGGCAGGACTGGATGCGAGGCTACAGCGCGACTGCCGACTTCTTCGATCGGACGCTGAAACGCGGCGCGAAGATTGGCACCGACAACTAGAGAGTCGTCTATTTGGAGAGTTGGCCGATGAAGACTCCGTAGGGGTCGAGCGTCACCACATCGCCTTTCGACGACGACGTCCCTGTGGCTACGAGAGTTTTCGCAGAAGTAAATCCGTTCTTGCTCAAATCAAAGTCCACTTTCTGCGGGGCTCCCGACATATTGAGAGCCACTAGCACGGCTTGATCTTTGTAGGCGCGCAGGTACGAGAGCACATTCTGATCGTTCTCGTTCAGGGGAACATAGCTGCCGTCGAGGAGCGAGGGGTTCGTGTGGCGCAGCTTGAGTATCGCCTTGTAGAAAGAGAGCACCGAGTTCGGATCCTTCTCTTCATCGGCCACGTTGTGCGTCTTATAGGTCGGCGGCACCGGGAGCCACGGCGCAACCTGCGAAAAGCCCGCGTTCGCACTTTCATCCCACTGCATCGGAGTGCGCTCGCCGTCTCTGCCTTTTTCCTTCGGCCATCCGGTGCGGCCGATTGGATCTTTTACGTCTTCTTTGCGCGTGGGCGGCGTAGTCTTCATTCCGATCTCTTCGCCGTAGTACATGATCGGAGTTCCGCGCAGTGTCAGATACAGGCCAGCCATCAGCTTGGCAATCTGGTCGTTGTGCTCGCCGTCACCGTACCGGTCGTAGGAGCGGGCAATGTCGTGGTTGCTGATGACGAACGTGGGCCAGCCGGAAGCGGAATTCACCGAGGCGATCTGCTTGCGAAACTCGGCCGGAGACAGCTTGTCGATCGTCGTGAAGAGAAAATCCATGGGCAACTGCAGTTCATTGTTACCCTGGCCGTAATACCGGTTCAGCTGCGCGATATTGTCGGTCCAGGTCTCACCGATCAGGACGGCCTTGTGCTCATCGGCTACTTTGCGCAGAGCGCGGAGAACATCGTGCACTTCCGGCAGGTTGTCGTTGTACTTATTCTCTTCGATGGGATCGCCGTAGGCGTTCTTGCCGGGAAGAACAGGATTGTCGTGGAGCTTTGGATCTTCGAACAAAAGATCAACCGCATCCAGCCGAAAGCCGGCAACTCCACGGTCGTACCACCAGCGAGTCACGTCGAACATCGCGTCCTTCACTGCCGGATTGCGCCAGTTCAGGTCGGGCTGCTGCGCGTAGAAGTAGTGGTAGTAATACTGATTCGTCGTCGGGTCAAACTTCCACGCCGAACCGCCGAAAGTGGACATCCAATTGTTCGGCGGTTGCCCTGGGCCCTTCCCATCCCGCCAGATATACCAATCGCGATACGGCGACGTTCGAGACGACTTCGAATCCAGAAACCACTTGTGCTGGTCGGAGGTGTGATTCAGCACAAAGTCGAGAATGATTCGAATGCCGTCTTTCCTGGCCGCGCTCGTCATGGCATCGAAATCCGCCAGAGTTCCGTACATGGGATCGATATTTTCGTAGTCTGAGACGTCGTAGCCGAAATCCACCTGCGGCGATGGGAAGCACGGCGAAATCCAGATCGCATCGACGCCCAGATCTTTCAGATAGTCCAGCTTCGAGGTGATGCCGTTAAGATCGCCGACGCCGTCGTTGTTGCTGTCGGCGAAGCTGCGCGGATAAACCTCATAAAACACAGCATGCTGCCACCACTGATGGCCTTCGGCATCTACCGCGGTCGCGGCCGTTTGCGCCGCGGCGGTGAGCGCCATAGAGGATAGGATCACGCAGGCAAGAATCCACGAACGCTTCCGTCGCATAACTAGGACTCCGTTTCCAGCACAACCAATTCGGCACAACCAGAATTGGTCGATCAAGATGGCCGATAGGAGTGTACTCTTTTCTCCAGCGGTTTCGCTCAGCGTGCAGCTTTTCAAGGTCGTGCGCAGTGCGGAACAACTTTTTCATCGTGCTCTTCCTCTGGATCGGATTTCTGCCCGGCTGAAGCTTGCAAGTCGGGGTTCAGTTCAATATAAGGATTAGGTGCGAATTCCAGCACGAGCCGAGCGGGCCAGGTAGCAACCTCTTGTTCCCTTCACGCCGCGTATTTCTGAAG
Organism: uncultured Acidobacteriaceae bacterium; assembly: GCA_963739125.1. GTDB lineage: Bacteria > Acidobacteriota > Terriglobia > Terriglobales > Acidobacteriaceae > Sulfotelmatobacter. Next base: position 2,452,237 of record CAVTZD010000001.1, read on the forward strand.
TCTCTCAGCCGTTCGGCGCTTGTGTTTTCGTTCGAAAGCGTGCTGGCGATGGCGCGTCCACTGTGGTCGAAAGCGCGCCCCGCGAAAGAGCAGTCGACCCCTACCAAAGACGAGCCGCCGGTTGCGAATGCCGATCTCGGCATCAGCTTCATCAACATTGGTCGTGAATCTGGCCTGAACGCCAGGACAATTTATGGCGGCGAACACAAGAACAAGTATCTGCTCGAAACCACCGGATGCGGCGTCGCGTTTTATGATTACGATAACGACGGATGGCTCGACATTTTTCTGGTGAACGGAACGCGCCTCGAAGGTTTTCCTGCAGGCTCGGAGCCGACGTCACACCTTTTTCGTAACAATCGCGATGGAACATTCACCGACGTAACTGCCAAAGCTGGCGTCGCGCACTCGGGCTGGGGACAGGGCGTGTGCATCGGCGACTACGACAACGACGGGTGGGAAGATCTCTTCGTCACGTACTACGGCAAGAACGTTCTTTACCACAACAACGGTGACGGTACATTTACTGACGTCAGCCAGAAGGCCGGCGTGGCGGGGCAGGGCACGCGATGGAACACCGGCTGCGCTTTCGTGGACTACGACCGCGACGGGCATCTTGATCTATTCGTCGCCAATTACATCGATCTTGACCTCGCGACCGCGCCGCTGCCGGAATCCGGTCCGTGTCTCTACAAAAGCGTGATGGTCGCCTGCGGACCGCCTGGACTGAAGGGCGGGAAGAACATTCTCTACCACAACAACGGCGATGGAACATTCACGGACGTTTCCGACGCATCGGGAATTCTGCGCGCGACCGGAACGTACGGGCTCGGCGTGCTCACCGCCGACCTCGACAACGATGGCTGGCCCGATATCTACGTAGCCAACGATTCCACCGCGAGCGCCCTCTACCAGAATAAGAAAAACGGCAAGTTTGAAGACATTGCAATTGAAGCTGGTTGTGCGCTGAGTCCTGACGGCAAGCCGCAGGCGGGGATGGGTATTTCGGCCGCCGACTATGATCTCGACGGAAACCTGGATCTGGTCAAAACGAACTTTGCCGGCGACACGCCTTCTCTCTATCACAACCTGGGCGGAGCGAATTTCGAGGATGCCACGTTTACGGCAGGCCTGGGCGCGCACACGCAATACCTGGGCTGGGGATGCGGGTTTTTCGACATGGATAACGACGGCTGGGCCGACATCCTGATCTGCAATGGCCACGTGTATCCCGAGGTCGAGCAACTCAAAACTGAAGCCGGCTACGCCCAGCGCAAGTTGCTCTACCAGAACTTGCACAACGGCCACTTCGCCGATGTTTCGTTTCAGGCGGGAACGGGAATCTCAGAGCCGTCCGCGTCGCGAGGCGCCGCCTTCGGCGATTTCGATAACGATGGCGACATCGATGTGGTCGTGAATACCGTCAACGACTATCCACAACTTCTGCGCTGCGACTCGAAGCTCGATCACAACTGGATCAAGATTCGCACCATTGGTGTGAAGTCGAACCGCAGCGGAATCGGGGCGCGGTTGTTATGCGTCACGCATCTTCCGGGAGAATCGAAGCCTCACCAGCAGATTGATGAGGTTCGCAGCGGCGGAGGGTATTTTTCGCAGAATGATTTGCGGGTTCACTTCGGCCTGGGCAAAGCTGAAAAAGTCGACGTCCTCGAAATTCGCTGGCCCAGCGGGCAGATCGACACGCTGAAAGACGTGAAAGTCAATCAGCTAATTTTCGTCAAAGAGGGCGAAGGAATCACTCGTACGGTGCAGTTCGCGAAGAATTCAGCAGGTAAATAACGCGATCCGATCCGGTCTCAAAAGCGACAACCACGAAGGACACAAAGTTCCACGAAGGAGTTCCAGGTATCTCTGTGCGCGATATGGATTCAGGGGGCACGGTCACGGTTTTCTGACTTCTGGTTCAACAGCCGCCCCTGAGCCCTCCTTCAGCGTGTGAATCTCATCGACGGCCAGGTTCGCGAACCGCTCTGTCAATCCGCTTGGCCAACGGACTTCAACCCATTCAATTTTTGTGGCCGACCCCAGACCGAAATGCACCCGCATGTCGCTGTTGGAATCGTAGCTCGATCCGCTACGGACTTCATTTACCAGAATGCGTGCTGCAATCTTCGCGCGAATGCGTGCGCCGATTCCGTCGCGGTTCGATTTCGTCCCAACGGTATGGAAAGCGATCCAGTGGTTGGATGACCGAATCTGATTCACCAGCAGGCTGGGCGCGGCATTCATGTTGCTGATGACTGCCGACATCCTGCCGTCGTTCCAAAGATCGCCCACCACCAGCCCGCGCGAGGAGGCCGCAGTTGTAATACCCGATCCAGCCGACGCCGAAATGTCGCTGAACGTGCCGTCGCCGTTGTTGTGATAAAGGATGCGCGGTTCCTTGTAACTGCTTCCCAGGTGCTGTGTGTCCACCTCAGGATAAACATGGCCGTTCACCAGGATTAAATCCGGCCAGCCATCGTTGTCGATGTCAAGGAACATGGTTCCCCATCCCAGGTACTGGGTGTAGAGCCCGAGGCCGGCCGCAGAAGTGGCGTCAGTGAACGTGCCGTCGCCATTGTTTTTGTACAAAGTGGAGGTGTCGTCAGAGAAATTCGTCTTGAAAATATCCAGATGACCGTCGCCGTTGAAGTCCGCGATTGTAGATCCCATGCCTGCCTGCTCACGGCCATCTTCGTTAAAGGCGGCTCCAGCGGTGACTGCGACATCGGTGAAAGTTCCGTCGTGATTGTTGCGATAGAGAATGCTGGGGGTACTGTCGCAGGCAATGAAAATGTCGGGCCAGCCGTCTTCATCGAAATCCAGCGTCGAGACACTGAAGGCGTAGTGGCCGTCGGTGCGGTCGATATGCGCCTTGACCGTAACATCTTCAAACGTGCCGTCGCCGCGGTTGTGGTAGAGAATATTCTTCGCGCCGGGCAGTCCGCGCGGCCCGCACATCACTGGAACGCCCTTCCAGATGCAGGTTGGTCGATCACCGGGCGCCGGGGTCGTGGCCAGATCAAAATCCACATAATTCGCCACGACCAGGTCGAGGAGGCCGTCGCGGTCGTAATCTACGAAGGCGCAACCCGTGCCCCAAGCCTTACCTGAGCCCGCAACGCCAGCTTTCCCGGCTACATCGGTGAAGACTCCGTGGTCGTTGTGGTAGAGCCGATTCTTGCCGTAATAAGTGATGTAGAGATCGTCCCAGCCGTCGTTGTCGTAGTCGCCGACGCAGACTCCCTGTCCCCATCCGGTAGCGGTCAACCCGGCGCTGGCGGTTACGTCGGTGAAGGTTCCATCATGATTGTTGCGGTAGAGGTGGTTGGTCGGAGCCTGGCCGGCAGGAAATCCATCGAGCCTCGTGCCGTTGACCAGAAAGATGTCGGGCCAGCCGTCATTGTCATAGTCGAAAATCGCCACACCAGTGCCCGTGGTTTCAATAATGTATTTCTTGGTGCTGATGCCGCCGAAAATATTCTCCGCGGTGAGTCCGGCCTTTTTGGCGACATCGGTGAAATCAGCGATGGGGGCTGGTGCCGGCGCTTTGGGGTGTTGACCCCATAAAAGCGGGCCCAACAAGAGGCAGAGTGCGCCAAACAGAGCGCGGCCGGAAGGGGAACCAACGGAAAAAGCGGAACCGTAAACTCGCATGGGACCCAGTCGATGTTAGGGTCGCCTGCAGCAGGGGGTCAAGCCCGGTGGCATCCAAACATCGCACCGATTATTGCGCGCAGCAAAAACGGCAGGGCCGACCCCCTGCCGTTTCCTCAAAAACCTGAATCCTTGCTTCCAGCTTATTTCTTGTTAACAGCCTTTTTGAGTTCAGCTCCTGGGGTAAACTTCGCGACTTTGCGGGCGGCGATTTTGATAGTGGCGCCGGTTTGCGGGTTGCGCCCGTTCCGTGCTTTTCTCTGCGACACTGAGAAAGTGCCGAAGCCTATCAAAGCCACGCGATCTCCCTTGCGGAGGGCAGAGGTTACGCTATCGACGGCAGTATCAATCGCAGTTGTAGCCTGCGCCTTGCTGATTTCACATGCACCCGCGATCTTATCAACCAGATCGGCTTTGTTCATGAGTCTCTCCTCGCAGGTTTCTTTCGTGCCCAGCCCACAACCGGGAGGAAAACTGGCCAAGGCTGAGTTGGAAAACCTGACGGGTGGTATTCTCCTCCCTCTACGGCGAATGTCAACTGTGAAAATCCGCACGGGAAGCCTGTTTCGCACCTCCTCACCCCGAATCTGGCCTACTGTGGCGGTTTTTGGCACACACCTGCGGGGTTTTCCTCTGGCGTCCACAAGCCGCGGGCTCGGTTCACAGGATGTACACAGGCCGCCAGTCTTTCCGGCTTGCGCGAAACCTGCCTGCGGGAGCAAAGTCGAAGGAGAGGAAGTTGAGTCGAAATGAATGGGCCCCAGGTAATCAAGGCTGTCAAAGCTCCCGCGGACGTCTGTCCGCTTTGTGAAGGCACGGGCTGGAAAGCCGTGCCCGCCGCGCAATCCATCATTCCAGGCCGCGCTAGCGAGCGTCGCGTAACGCGCTGTGACTGCCAGTTGCGGACGCGCACCCTGACCCTGCTGGCCGCAGCCCGCATCCCGCGACGCTACGAGCATTGCGAACTCGACAACTTTGACACGGACTTTCCCGGAGCCCACCCTTCACTGGCCGAGGCTGCCTTCCTCGCGGCCAATTTTGCCAAGAAGTGCGATCCGCGCGGAGACAAAGGTCTGCTGATCATTGGCAAGATCGGTACGGGCAAGACTCATCTCGCGGTCGGCATCCTCAAAGACTTGATCCTCGGCCGGGGCATCTCTTGCCTTTTTTACGATTACCGTGAGCTCTTGAAAGAGATCCAGAATTCCTACAATACGACCGTGCAGACCAGTGAACTGGACGTTCTTCGTCCCGTGTTCGAGACCGACGTTCTTGTGCTCGACGAACTGGGCGCAGTGAAGCCGACTGAATGGGTATGGGACACGGTCAGTCTGATCCTGAACACTCGTTACAACGACAATCGCACCACGATCATCACCACGAATTTTGAGGATCAGCCTGCGGCTGGAGTGGCAGTGTCGATGTCGCCCGCGCGGGCTGCGTCGCGTGGCGAAACCCTGGGCGACCGCATTGGCGAGCGCATGCGTTCGCGACTGCATGAGATGTGCCGCATCATCACGCTTGACGGCACCGACTTCCGCCAAAAATTCCGCAGCGCCAACTTCCGCTAGACGTCCTCGCCATGGATGACCGCTCGGAGTTCCTGCGTCTCGGCGACTCTGTGGTGAGACTTCGTAAAGACTTGCTTACAATGATCGTGTGCTGACTGAGCGCCTCGATTTCGCACCCGACTGCGATGCTGAAGTCTTCGCCGCCGTCCCTGCTGCTTCCGCCGTCTTTCTGCTGCGAGGCGAAGATTCCGCGGCCGAACCTTACGTCAGCAAGACGGCCAATCTGCGTCGCCGCCTGCAGCGCCTGCTGGGGCCAGTCGAGGAACGCACGAAAAAACTCAACCTCCGCGACCGTGTCCGCGTGATTGAGTATGAGCCCACCGGATCCGATTTCGAGTCGGGATTTCTGCTCTACAGAATCTTGCGCGGGGAGTTTCCCAAGACTTATTCCCATCGTCTGCGCTTCCGCTTCGCGCCCTACGTCAAGTTGCACCTTGAAAACGAATTCCCGCGGGCTTCAATTACCACGCGGCTGGGGCGAATGAATGGACGCTCGCTCTACTACGGTCCATTCATCTCCCGCGTGGCGGCGGAAAAATTCATGAACGATTCGCTCGACTTTTTCAAGATGCGCCGTTGCGTCGACGATCTGCACCCCGATCCAAAATTCCCGGGCTGCATTTATTCCGAGATGAAAATGTGCCTGGCGCCATGCTTCAAGGGATGCAGCGACGACGAATATGCAGCGGAAGTGAACCGCGTGCAGGCTTATTTCGATTCTGGTGGAGATTCACTCGTGCGTGAATTCTCAGCCGATCGCGAAGCGGCTTCTGCCCGGCTTGCATTCGAAGATGCGGCGGCGATCCATGTGCGCCTGGAAAAGCTGAAGCCGGTCGTGAGCCAGCTTCCTGAGATCGTGCAGCGCCTCGACCAGTTCTCCGCGCTGATGATTCAGCCCAGCCACGTTCCGGGTGCGGTCACATTTTTTCGCGTAGAGAGTGGGACAATCGCAGGCCCGACTCAGTTCAGCATCCAACCGGCCGAGCACACAAAATCACAATCGATGGAATCGCGGGTTCAGGAAGCGCTGGAGGCGCTGCCGCCGGCGAAGGCAAAATCTGCGCTTGAAACCATGGAGCACATCGCCCTGCTCAAGCGCTGGTTCTATCGCGGCAGCCGCACCGGTGAAATCTTCTTTGCCGATGCAAAAGGCGAAATGCCCATGCGCCGCGTGGTCCGTGGAATCTCGCGTGTCTTTCGCGGAGAAGCGCCGGAGACGAAAATCAACGAACTCCACGTTGACGGAAATCGCAATTCGCCCTAAGATTGCTCGGTCACGGTTCCCCTCCCAACCGTAGCCGGCGGCTCACTCGTAGTGGATCGAGCAAGATTGATCGCAACACCTTGCAGCGCTAAGCTTTGATCGACCAGACATGATCGGCCAAACCGTCTCCCACTATCGCATCATCGAATTGCTCGGTGGCGGGGGGATGGGTGTCGTTTACAAAGCCGAAGACACGCTTCTCGGCCGCTTCGTGGCGCTCAAATTTCTTCCCGACGACTCCTCCGAGGATGCGCAGGCTCTCGAGCGCTTCCGCCGCGAAGCCCGTGCCGCTTCCGCTCTGAACCATCCCAACATCTGCACCATCCACGAGATCGGCCAGCACGATGGCCACTTGTTCATTGTGATGGAATGCCTGACTGGCCAGACGCTGAAACACATCATCGACGGCCGTCCCATGGAGCAGGAGCGGCTGCTCACGCTCTCGATTGAAGTCGCCGACGCTCTCGACGCGGCGCACAGCAAAGGCATCGTGCACCGCGACATCAAGCCGGCAAACATTTTCGTGACCGAGCGCGGCCATGCCAAAATTCTTGACTTCGGCCTGGCAAAAATCTCTCGCGCCGCCCGGCCTACGAGCGGTGACTCGCAGACCATCGCCGACGCCACCAGCCTCGACCTTACCAATCCCGGCACCGCGGTCGGCACCGTGGCCTATATGTCTCCCGAGCAGTTGCGCGGCAAAGATCTCGACGGGCGCACCGATCTTTTTTCTTTTGGCGTCGTCCTCTACGAAATGGGCACCGGCATTCTGCCGTTCCGCGGAGAAACCTCGGCCGTCATCACCGAAGCCATTCTGAATCGCACGCCCAGCGCGGCGATCCGCCTGAACCCCGAACTTCCGCCGAAGCTGGAAGAAACCATCAGCAAGGCCCTGGAAAAAGATCGTGAGATGCGCTGCCAGACCGCCGCCGAGATGCGCGCCGATCTGAAGCGCATCAAGCGTTCGATCGATTCCTCCCGCACCGGAGTGGTGACCGAGGAGTCTGCCGCGGTCTCCACCTCGGATGCAAAGGCGGCCCCAGTCGCCCTTGCCCGCAGAAGCTCTGTCTGGCTGCTGCTCGCGGTGTGCGTTCTGCTGGCATTGGCAGCGGGCTTGTATGGCGGCAAGCTGCTATTCACCACCGAGCCTCTGCCGCCGCCAACGTATCGCCAGCTCACCTTCCGCCGAGGCAGCATCCGATCCGCGCGCTTCGCGCCCGATGGCCAGACCATTCTCTACAGCGCGGCTTGGCAAGGCAGCCCTGTAGATGTGTTCACGGCGCGTCCCGAAGCGCCCGAGGCCCGTTCCATGGGCCTGAGCCGCACTCAGCTGGTCTCCGTCTCTTCAGCGTCAGAGATGGCGGTTCTGCTCAATAGCAAAGCCATCGGAACCTGGGTCAACATGGGCACACTGGCGCGAGCCCCGCTGGTGGGCGGCGCGCCTCGCGAGGTTTTGGAACATGTGCAATGGGCTGACTGGTCGGCCGACGGCGCCAATCTCGTGGTCGTGCGCGATTTCGGTGGGCGCAATCGGCTGGAATATCCCATCGGCAACCCGCTATACGAAACCGGCGGGTGGATCGGCCATCCCCGCTTCTCGCCCAAGGGAGATCTCATCGCATTCATCGACCATCCCGTACAGGGCGATGACAGCGGTTCTCTCGCCGTCGTAGACCTTGCAGGCCACAAGAAAACGCTGTCTGGTGAGTGGTTCACCATTCAAGGTGTGGCGTGGTCGCCAGACGGAAAAGAAATCTGGTTCACGGCCAGTAAGTCTGGCGTGGACCGCACGCTCTACGCGATCACGCTCGACGGCAAGGAACGCATGGTGTTGCGGCTTCCTGGCGCGGTCATGATCTTCGATATCTTCAAGGATGGCCGGGTTCTGCTGATGCGCGCGAGCTGGCGGCGCGAACTCGTCGGTATGACCGCGGACGATGCCAAGCAGCACGATCTTTCCTGGCTGGATTACACCTACCCCGCCGACATTTCCGATGACGGCAAGACTCTGCTATTCGACGAAGAGGGCGGTGGCGGTTCGCTGGATTATTCGAAGTCCGGAGGCCTGTCGTATGCGGTCTATATTCGTAAGACCGACGGCTCACCCGCCGTGCTGCTGGGCGAAGGCGGCGCAGTTGCTTTATCTCCGGATGGAAAATGGGTGGTGGCCCAGACCCAGGCTTCACCATCGCAGCTGAAATTACTCACCACGGGGGCGGGCGAACCGAAGGCGCTGACCAACGACAACATCAACCATGCCTGGGCTCATTGGTTCCCCGACGGAAAACGTCTTCTTTTCTCGGGCAACGAACCAGGCAAGGGCGTGAAGCTCTACGTCCTCGATGTGGCTTCGGGCAAGAGCCAGCCCATCACGCCGGAAGGCGTAAACGGGACTGCGTTTGTGGTTTCACCGGACTCGCAATGGGTAGCCGGCATTGGCCCCGACGAGAAGGGATATCTGTATCCAGTCGGCGGAGGCGAGGCGCGTCTGATTCCAGGATTCAATTCCGGCGAGCAACCCATCACCTTCAGCAGCGATAGCCATTCGCTCTACCTTTACCAGCCGGGAGAATTGCCCGCCCGGGTCGATCGCCTGGATCTACAAACCGGCAAGCGCTCACTGTGGAAGGAACTCATCCCTTCGGATCCAGCGGGCGTGGAAACCATCGGCCCCATCCTGATGACGCCCGACACCAAGACCTGCATCTTCGGCTACCACCGCATGTTGGCTGATCTTTACCTGGTGGAAGGATTGAAGTAAACAAACAAGTAAAGCCGGGTGCCCCACTTCTCGCCGCTTCTTTGAGAAGTGGGACTCCTCCGAAATTTCGATCCGCGAAAAATCCAAAGCAAAGAATTCCTAAATATCCAGATTCTTCACGTCCAGCGCGTTCTCTTCGATGAACTTCCGCCGCGCTTCCACATCTTCACCCATCAGAGTGGTGAAGATCGTTTCGCATTCGGCAATATCTTCGAGACGGACCGAGAGCAGCGTGCGCCGCTCCGGATCCATCGTCGTCTCCCACAACTGCGGAGCAGTCATCTCACCCAGTCCCTTGTAGCGCTGAATGGTGAAGTCCTTGCGCCCTTCGTTGATCACGTAATCCCGCAGGTCCCGGACGTGTTCCTTCTCTACGACTTCAACGTCTGCCTTCCGCTTGGCGGATTTTGCCGGCTTCTTCTCGCTCTTCTCTTCGCCCGCAACCTCGCCTTCTTCGCCGGTTTCGTCGCCGTTGCCGCTGGCCGGAGCCGCCTTGACCAGCGTCTCCACGACCCACGGCGGTTCCATATAAGCCTCAATCTGCTTGTATTTCGAGATCATCTGCCGGCATTCGGCGCTGGAGGCCAGTTCCCAGTTGATGACGTGTTCAGCGCCGTGCTTGTTGACGAAGCTCACCTCCCACAGATTGTGCTCTTCGTCAAAGCGCGACTCCACGCTCTTGAAGCCCTGGTCTTTCTGCAGCTTCTTCAGTTCTCTTTCCAGACGCTCTATCTTCTTCGGCGCGGTTTTCTTATCGCCTTCAAAATCGGAGTGCTTGGCCAGGTCAAGCTTGGGAATCAGTTCCGTCACGCGCTCGTTGCGCACCCGCTTGTCGAGCTTGTCGAAAAATCCCAGATACTCGTCGAGCACGGTCATGAAGCGTGCCAGGTCCTTGCCTTCGATCTTGGCCGCGCCTTCGCCATAGCGCACGCTCAGCCCCTCGGCCGCGCGCTTCACCATGACCTTCACGAAATCGCGCTCGTCTTTGATGTACTGTTGCGACTTGCCCTTCTTCAATGAGAACAGCGGCGGCTGCGCGATGAAGACATTGCCGCGCTTGATCAATTCCTGCATGTGCCGGAAGAAAAATGTGAGCAGCAAGGTGCGGATGTGGCTTCCATCCACGTCGGCGTCGGTCATCAGGATGATCTTGCCGTAGCGCACCTTGGTCGGATCGAAATCGTCTTTCGCAATGCCCGTGCCGAGTGCCGTGATCATGGCGCGAATTTCCTCGTGCGCCAGCATCTTGTCGTAGCGGGCTTTCTCGACGTTGAGAATCTTTCCCTTCAGCGGCAGAATCGCCTGAAAGCGCCGGTCGCGGCCTTGCTTCGCCGTTCCGCCGGCCGACTCGCCTTCGACCAGGAACAACTCGCACCGCTTCGGATCGCGCTCGGAGCAGTCCGCCAGCTTTCCCGGCAGTCCACCGGAATCGAGCGCGCCTTTGCGCCGCGTCAGGTCTCGCGCTTTACGCGCCGCTTCGCGCGCCCGCGCCGCGTCAATCGCTTTGTTGATGATCTTCTTCGCGACGGTCGAGTTCTGCTCGAAAAATGCTCCCAGGCGCTCGTTTACGAATGCGGTCACGACCCCGGCGATGTCGGAGTTCAGCTTACCTTTGGTCTGCCCTTCGAATTGCGGTTGCGGCAGCTTCACGCTGATCACCGCGACCAAGCCCTCGCGCACATCGTCGCCAGTTAGATTTTCCTTTACGTCTTTGAACAGCCCCATTTGCTGACCGGCGTAATTGATGGTGCGGGTCAGCGCGGTGCGGAAGCCGGAAAGATGCGTGCCGCCGTCGACGGTGTTGATGTTGTTGGCGAAACTGAAAATCGTTTCTGAATACGCGTCGTTGTATTGCAGCCCGATCTCCATCGCCACGCCGCTGCGCTCGGCTTCCATGTAAATCGGTTTGTCGTGCAGAACCTGTTTTCCCCGGTTCAGGTGCTTGATAAATTCCGCAATGCCGCCGTTGTATTTGAAATCGCTATGCTTCGGTTCGCCCGTCTTGGAATCGGTATTGCGCTCATCCGTGAGCGTAATCTGCAATCCCTTGTTCAGGAAGGCAAGTTCGCGCAGTCGCTGCGCCAGCGTGTCGTAGTTGTATTCGGTGACGCTGAAGATGCTGCGATCGGGCAGGAAATGCACCTTGGTGCCTGTCTTCACTTTGGCAACGCCGGTTTTCTTCAGCTTGTTGGTAGGGTCGCCCTTGGAATATGCCTGCTGCCAGGTTACGCCTTCACGCCAGATTTCCAGTTCCAGTTCTTCGCTGAGCGCGTTTACCACCGACACGCCGACGCCGTGCAATCCACCGGAAACTTTATAGGTTGACGAATCAAATTTTCCGCCGGCATTCAGCTTGGTCATAACGACTTCAGCCGCGGAAATCTTCTCTCCATCAATTTCCATGTCATCGACGGGAATGCCCCGGCCGTCATCGACCACCGTGATCGAGTTGTCGATGTGAATCGTGACTTCGATCCGGGTTGCGAATCCGGCGAGCGCCTCATCGACGGAGTTGTCGACGACTTCGTACACCAGGTGATGCAGCCCCACTTCGCCGGTCGATCCGATATACATGGCGGGACGCTTGCGGACGTGCTCCATCCCGCTGAGCACTTTGATGGAGTCGGCGTTGTAGTCGCTGCTGCCGCCATTGCCTCCGCCATTCGGGCTGCTGATCGGAGTTACTTTTCCGTTTTTTAGGTTGGTGTCGACGATGGGAGTGTTGATCTCTTTAGTGGCCATTCCGCTCCGCGAAAATGTCCCGATTTTTTCTTGCGAAAGCCCTGGAGTCTGGCTGGGAATTCGCCCCGCAACTCTCTGTTCTGAAGGTCTGTGGAATGGACTTCAAGTTATTGAAAATCCTAACACTTAGAGTCTTCAGCGACTCTTAAAATTATATCACAAAACTCGCATTTTTCTGAGCGTCTCGAAAGTGCTGAATCGACTCAGTAACGCATAGATTTTGAAGAAAAATAAGGGGCGGTGGGAAAACTCCGTTCATGGAGCCACATCTGGTTTTACCAGCTCCGTGAACAGCGGTTTCCAGTAGCGATCGGCTGAAGGTGATGCTAGCTTGACTCGGCATGGCTACTTCACCGGCTTCGGTGCTTCAGCGCGAACGTCCGCCACGTTGCTGTTTGTTCGCACCTCGTCGACCACCTGTCGCACTGCTATGACAATGGAGTCCGGCGATTGCGTCATGCCGTGGTCCGCATCTACCACCACTTGCCGCCCATGCGTTGACAGGCGTGCCAGGCTGGCTTGCAATTGATGTACTTGAACGTCGTGATATTCCGCTGCTTCCTTTTCGAAACCGGGAGGAGCCCAATACCTTCCAGCGGTCAGCACGACAAGCGGGCGATCACCCAGACTGCCAGCGTTCCGTGCTGCGTCGTTGATGTCGGGGTTTCCGCCGCCTTCTCTCGGAACGATTCTGCCCTCGTCTGTGGCCGCGCAAGACTGCTCGGCATCGGTTCGAAATGCTTTCGGCTGTGCTTCGAGCTTCGCCAAGACGCGGGCTTGCTCCGGGGTGAAATTGGGCGGAGGAGGTCGCCGCTCCCCGCTCGCCTGGAATCGAATTATGCCAAATCGAGCCATTGCTGGTAGAGCCATGCAAATCAAGTGTCTCGTGCTGCCTGACATGCGATTTATGGGTGCTAACGCGAAGTCCGGCTCATGCATGTCCGGAGTCGCTGAATCGATAAAGATTAGACCGGCCACGTCGGAGGGGTAACGCGCCGTATAGATGTGAACATATTCGCCACCGACCGAACCACCAGCCATCACGTAGGGTGGCAAAACCCCTGCGCGCTGTAGCGCTTGGTGCAGATCGCTGGCAATGCTGGCGCTCGTTCGCGGAGACGATGGCGGATCGCTCCACCCTACGCCCGCGCGGTCGTACCAGCAGGCGCGAGTGAACGCCGCCATTTTGGACTGCAGCACCAGCCACTCATAGCCTGGCGAATTGCCTCCGGTTTCAAGAATCACCGTCGGAGTGCCCTGACCCGAGCAGTAGAGGTTCAGAGTGCGTCCACCAATATCAACCGCCTGTCCAACTCGTGGAGGCAGTTGACTGGCATCCCTGGCTCTCCCGACCTGCTCATAGGTAAAACCCAGCAGCAGGGCCAGCACCATCAAAGTCAGAAGTACGCACGAGATCCTCCGAATCCACTTTCTCATGTGCCGACCTCCTTATCAGAAATGGCGACCTACAGTTCGGCATTAGGGGCAGCGTATAGGCCAGTTGAACAAAAAGCTTCCGAATCCGATAAGGAGGTACACCACTCCCGCGATACCCCCAACCACCCACTTCCACATTCCTGACCGCATGAGCCGCTGTCGCAGCAGAGAGATGGCGGCGTCATATACAAGCGGCGCTGCGCCTGATGCGTCACTGGATTCGTCGAATATCCAGAGAAGCTCTTCCTCGAACCGCAGGCGAAAAGCGGGTGGATGCAAACCGACGAGCCAACAATACAAGGTGCGGTTCATCATGCCCTCTCGGGACGGATCCTGAGATGTTGTCTAGCTTCGCGCACCACGCCATCGAGTCTCGTGATCTCGGTAGCCAAAAGTCCGCGGCCAAAGCGTGAGAGGCGATAGTAGCGGCGCCTCGGATCATCGCCGACAGAGCGTGGGGAGCGCTCTTCCACGATGCCTTGATCGAGTAGTTTTTGGAGATTGTCGTACAACGTGCCGGGGCCCAATTTGTAGCGGCCGTCCGACTGACGGGCAACTTCCCGCATAATCCCGTATCCGTGACGATCTTCACTTGCGAGCGCGAGCAAGATATGCAGCGCGGCAGGGGAAAGGGGCAGGAATTGATCAAAGCTCTCTTCCATAGTCGGATTCCGTTATATCGGAGTACGACTACTGGTGTCAATTCTTATCTTCCCGAAAAACGCGTTCTACTGAGTGGACAAAAAAGGCGGCCGCAAGGCCGCCCCGATTGAAACTGGAAACTGGAAACTAGAAACCCTGATCTACGCCGTTGCCGGTCGCTCCCCGCCCTTGGCCCGTCCCGGTTGTAGTTCCGGCTTGATGACGTGCTGTACGCCGTCGTCTGGCTTCGACGAAGGCGGCGGTTGAACCGGCGGAAGCTGTTGGCCCTCGACCAGCATTTTGATCTCGTTGGCATCGAGAACCTCGCGCTCGATCAAGGCGCGCGCGATTCTTTCCAGCGTGTCGCGGTTATCGGACAGGATCTGCTTGGCCATGTTGTAGCCGGTATTGACCAGCTTGCGCACTTCCTGGTCTATCTTGATCGCCGTATCTTCGCTGTAATCGCGATGCTGCGCGATCTCGCGGCCCAGGAAAATCTGCTCTTCCTTTTTGCCGAAAGTCATCGGGCCCAGCTCGCTCATGCCCCATTCGCAGACCATCTTGCGCGCCATCTCCGTGGCCCGCTCAATGTCGTTACCAGCGCCGGTGCTCATTACATTGAGGAACAGCTCCTCCGCGATGCGCCCGCCCATCAGGATTGCGATCTCGGTCTCCAGATAATTCTTGTAATAGTTGTGCCGGTCGTCGGTCGGCAACTGCATGGTGACGCCCAACGCCATGCCGCGCGGAATAATCGTGACTTTGTGCAGCGGGTCGGAGTGCGGCATTTTCGCCGCCACCAGCGCGTGCCCCGCTTCGTGGTACGCCGTATTCCGTTTCTCTTCGTCGGTCAGCAGCAGCGACTTGCGCTCTACACCCATCAGGACTTTGTCTTTGGCGATCTCGAAATCGTAGTGCAGGACGGCCTTGCGGTTCTGCCGGGCTGCCGCCAGAGCCGCCTCGTTGACCATGTTGGCCAAGTCGGCGCCTGAAAATCCTGGCGTTCCACGAGCCAGAACCGAGAGATCGACGTCTTCGGCAAGAGGTATCTTGCGGGTGTGCACGCGCAGGATTTCCTCGCGTCCGCGCACGTCAGGACGGCTGACGACTACACGCCGGTCAAAGCGCCCGGGCCGGAGCAGCGCGGGATCAAGCACATCCGGCCGGTTGGTCGCGGCCATCAGGATCACGCCTTCATTCGACTCGAACCCATCCATCTCGACGAGCAGCTGATTCAAGGTCTGCTCGCGCTCATCGTGACCACCGCCCAGGCCTGCGCCGCGGTGCCGTCCAACTGCATCGATTTCGTCGATGAAAATAATGCAGGGAGCGTTTTTCTTCCCTTGCTCGAACAGGTCGCGCACCCGGCTGGCGCCGACGCCGACAAACATTTCCACGAAATCAGAACCTGAGATCGAGAAGAACGGAACGTTCGCCTCGCCTGCAACCGCGCGTGCCAGCAGCGTCTTGCCCGTTCCCGGAGGGCCCACCAGCAGCACGCCCTTTGGAATGCGTCCGCCCAGCTTCTGGAATTTCTGCGCCTCGCGCAGAAATTCGATAATCTCGCGCAGTTCTTCCTTGGCCTCTTCCACTCCAGCCACGTCTTTGAACGTGACTTTTTTCTGCTGCATCGAGAGCAGGCGAGCCCGGCTCTTGCCGAACGACAAGGCCTTGTTCCCGCCAGTCTGCATCTGGCGGATCATGAAAAACCACAACGCACCCAACAGGATCAGCGGAGCCCAGGTCCCCAGCAACTGCAGCGGCAGACTGGAGCTGTTTACGTCGCGGAAGGTCACTGCGACATGCTTGTCATTCAGGCCCTTCAGCAGTTCAGGAGTGAAATAGCTGCCCGGCGCAGTCGTGTGGAACAGGGATCCATTGCGGAGTTTGCCCCGCACTTCCATCCCGTTGACGGTAAGTTCCTGAATATTGTTCTGGTCCACGTCGCTCATGAATTGAGTGACGTTGATCTCGGCGTCCTTTTGGCTGTCGCGAGCGCTTTTCAGTACTTCCCACAGCAGTAGCGCAGAGACTCCAATCAGCAACCAAAACAGCGCGGTCTTGACAGTTGAGTTCACCTAGACGGCTCCCTGAATCGACACGAATAAGCTCCTGCGCCAACTCGTGAGGCTCCTACAACGATTAGATGCCCTTGGCGGGCTTTTGATTTAGCGAAAACGCTAACGTCCATTCTACCCTTTCGCCGCTAAAAACGCGCGATCGTCTTCGCATAACTTAAGTTACTGAGACGCTTCGGGTTGCGGGATCGCGCTCACCTACCCGTCTGCGAAAATCTTGACCACTCGATTAGTTTGCTGCCGCCAGGTAGGGCAGATTCCGGCTGGTCTGCTCAACCGCGCCCAGGCCGTAGCCCACCAGAAAGGTTTCGTCCACCAGAAACCCGAAATAATCCGGCTGCAAGGGAACGCGCCGCGCCGCCTGACGGTCCAGCAGGGTCACCAGCTTTACCGACGCCGCTCCCCGCGCCCGCAAATCCGCCATCAGGAACTCCGCGGTTACGCCCGAGTGCACCAGTCCCTCCACCAGCAGAATATGTTGTCCGCGGATGTCGGGCTCGTGGCTGAAAAAAATCTCCATCACGTCGTTGGCCGGCCCGTCCTGCTTCTGCCGGTACCGGGGTTTGATGAACTGGCACACCACCGGCACGTCGATAGCCCGCACCAGGTCAGCCTGAAACATGAACGCATTCTCTAACACGGCCAGCAACTGGATCGTCTGGCCTTTGTAGTCGTCGGAGATCTGCCGGCCCAGCTCCTTGACCCGCTTCTGGATCTGGTCGCTGCTGATGACCTGTCGCAGGCTCTCGACTCGCGGACCGTTCATGAAATTCGTGTGCCTCCCGGCACAATTCAGTTTTCAGCTTCAGTCGGAAGCTTCTGACAGGGCCCGGTCCACGATCAGGATGGCCTCTCGTCCGGGCTTCGCCTGAAACTTTGCCGCGCAGTGGAACCCACGGATCCAAACGATCTCATCGCCGCCCTGATTCTGGCTCACCACTACCGGCCAAAGTTTGCGTTCCCGCTGATCCAAATGCTGCTCCTGCAGCAGTTCTTTGATCTTCTTCGGAGACTTGGTATGGGCCGGCCAGAATCGGTCTCCGGGACGCCAGTTCCTTATCCGTAACGGTCCGGGCAAGGACTCCGCATCCAGAAGACGCTCAGGATTATAACCCGCTTCGTCCAGGGCCGAACCAATCCGTTTCGCCTCGATGACAAAGCCCGCCTCGCGGACTTCCACGCGCCCCGGCACGGTCAACTCGTAGTCGTAATCGGACGCCTCGGCCTGAGGCTGGCGCAAGTTCGGCGTCAGCAGATTTGGAGTGAGAAAGATCAGTGCATCCGGTTCCCGGACAACTCTCCATCCCAGCGGCAGAGAAAGCTCTTTGCCAGAGGAGCCATCTTCGCCGGCAAACTGGAGGATCTGTTCCACATGCTTGAATTCCAGCGGAATCCCGGCATGCTCGCCGAGCGCCTTCACGAGTCGCCGCTGGACGGCTGCGGGCTCGCTCAAAAGCCAAACCCGGCTCACCGATGCATCCATCACAAGCCACGGCGCGTTGGCAATGCGCGAACGAAGGGTGAGCGAAGGAAGATCGTTGTCTCGCTGCGCGTCTGGCGACGGCTGGGCCGGTTGATTGCCCAGCGGTGCGATCTGCACGAATGCAGACTCACTCCCTCCCTGATGTCCGGTCAGACCGCGAGCCCACGCTGGCTCCGACCACTGCACGGTCGTGCCCAGCCATCCTGCGGCTTCGTTTTCCCAGTAGTCTTCTTCGCCACGTGCAATTTCGGCCAACTCGGCCAAATTCTCTGCGACCGAAGGATTGAATTCCTTTTCCAGCAGGGGAACCACAAGCTTTCGCAGGCGATTGCGGGTGAAAGTTGCGTCGGCATTGGTCGAATCTTCGCGCCAAGCTTGGCCAATTTCGGTGAGATATCGTTCCAGCTCCCGCCGCCGGACCGTAAGCAGGGGCCGAACGATCTCGCCGCAGATTTCTCCGCTGTCGTCCTCTATGACGATGCTTGGGTAAATCCCTCCCAGCCCCGTCATCCCCGTGCCGCGAATCATACGCATGAGCACGGTCTCGGCCTGGTCGTCGAGAGTGTGGCCGGTGGCGATTTTGTTGAGGAGTCCGCGACATTGGTCTGAAGAAGGATCGTCGGGGGGGGCCCACGTCTCGCCGTGGTTGCGAGACGTGGGGCTTTTGACGTTGGGATCGTCAATGCAGCTCTCTTGAATCAGATGCCGGAAGAATCCATACCGCAATTCCCGCGCGGCCGCCTCTACGCTGATGTGGTCCTCGGCCGCATGCTGCGCGACATCGTCGCTGTCGGTGTAAAACGCCAGATCATGCGCGCGTGCCAGAGCCGCCACGAATTCCTGATCGGCATCCGACTCAGCCCTGCGCAGTTTGTGATTGAAGTGAACGACAGAGAGAACGATGCCAAGTTCGTGACGCAACTCGAGCAGTAGCCGCAGAAGCGCAACCGAATCGATTCCGCCGGAGACGGCGATTCCGACTCGATCCCCAGCCCGCAGCAATTCCTGCCGCCGAATGTGGGAAAACACGCAATGCGCCAGGAAATGCACGGAAACATGGTACAGCAGTGTTTATGTGGGGACAGCCGCCCTGGGCCGTCCAGGCGAGCGAAGCTCGCCCAGGTTTTGCTCACCAACATTCCAGAAGTTCAAGTTACTGAGAATTCTCTGCCAGATCCCGACACCGCGGAGCTTCGCTCCGCCGGGCAGCCGAGGGCGGCTGTCCCCACACGAGTCACAGCCCCGGGCTCTTCTCCGCGATCAACTTTCTGATCTTCTCCACGAACTCCGCCGCCGGCATGTCTTCCGTCTTCTCTTTCCCGCGTGTGCGGACGTTCACCTTGCCGGCTTCGGCTTCTTTGTCTCCGACGACGAGCAGGAATGGCACCTTCTGCATGGCGTGCTCGCGAATCTTGGCATTCATCTTTTCGTTGCGCGCATCGACATCCACGCGCACTCCGACGGCCTTGAGCTGATCCGCAACTTTGTTGGCGTACTCCGCATGCCGCTCGCTGATCGGGATCATGGCCACCTGCACCGGCGACAGCCACACCGGAAAGGCGCCCGCATAGTGCTCGATCAGCACGCCGAAGAAGCGCTCGACCGACCCATACAATGCGCGATGCACCATCACCGGCTGTTTGCGCGACCCGTCTTCGGCGACGTACTCGAGTCCGAAACGCTGTGGCAGGTTGAAGTCGAACTGCACGGTTGAAAGCTGCCACAGACGCCCGATCGCATCCACCAGCTTGATGTCGATTTTCGGCCCGTAAAACGCAGCCTCGCCGGGAATCGTCTTGTACTCGATATGGCGTTCTTTCAGAACTTTCTCGAGCGATTGGGTCGCATGGATCCACTGTTCTTCGCTGCCGACAAAGTTCTTGCGGTCCTCGGGATTCCAAGTCGACAGCTCGGTCTGAAATTTGTCGAAGCCGAAATCCTTGAGCACATCTAAAGCGAACTCCAGGCAGCTCGCAATTTCACCTTCGATCTGTTCAGGGGTGCAGAAGATGTGGGCGTCGTCCTGGGTGAACCCGCGAACCCGCAACAGACCATGCATCACGCCAGAGCGTTCATAGCGATACACCGTGCCCAATTCGCCCAAACGCACCGGCAGATCGCGATACGACTTCAGCGAGTCGCGGTAAATCAGGATGTGCCCCGGGCAGTTCATCGGCTTCAGGCGATATTCGGCGTCGTCGAGTTCCATGGCGTCGAACATGTTCTGCGAGTAATAGCCTTCGTGCCCCGAGGTGAAGAACAACTGCCTCCGCGCCACGTGCGGCGTATACACCAGCGCGTAGCCGCGCTTGAGGTACTGCTCGCGCATCCAGTCTTCCATCTCTTTGCGGATGATGCCGCCCTTGGCGTGCCAGAAAATCAGCCCCGGCCCGGCCAGTTCCTGGATGGAAAACAAATCAAGCTGCTTGCCCAGCACGCGGTGGTCGCGTTTCTTGGCTTCTTCCACCTGATTGAGATAGTTGTCGAGATCTTTTTTCGAGAAGAATGAAGTTCCGTAGATGCGCTGGAGCTGAGGATTTTTTTCGTCCCCCAGCCAGTATGCGCCGGCAATGTTGAGCAGCTTGAACGCCTTGATCTTTCCGGTCGACGGAATGTGCGGCCCACGGCAAAAATCCGTGAACTTGCCGGTGCGGTAAATCGAAATCTTTTCATCGGGCTTGGTGAACTGCTCGATGAAATGGCACTTCATGAAGTCGCCGTCTTTCTTGAATTCGTCGAGTCCCTGGTCGCGCGGCAGAAATTCGCGCGCGTAGGGAATATTCTGCTGCACCAGTTCCTGCATCTTCTTCTCGAGTTTTTCCAGATCCTCGGGAGTGAAAGCCGTCGGGCGGTAGAAATCGTAGAAGAATCCAGCATCGGTCGGCGGACCGTGACCGAGCTTGGTTTCAGGAAAAAGTTCGAGCACCGCCGCGGCCAGCAAGTGGGCGGAAGAGTGCCGATACACTTCCAGCGCCTCCGGATCTTTTTCGGTCAGGATGCGGAGGCTGGTGTCTTTTTCCAGAGGCTTGGCCAGGTCAATGAGATCGCCATTAGTCTTAGCCACCAGAGCCGCATCCGCCAGCCGCGGGCTGATGGATTTGGCAATCTCGAGCGCGGTCGTCCCTTTAGGAACTTCTTTTTCGCTCCCATCCGGGAGCTTTACATGAATGCTGTCTGCCATAAGTAGGTTCCTGCGGAGGAACTGAATGATTCAGTCTATTGAAGGGATTCGGGAGGGTCAAACCGTGGCCGCAGTAGTCGTGGAGTTTGCGAAGAACGAGTGCAATCGAGACCTTCCTTGAAGCGAAGCTCTAGTTTTCAGGCAGTGAGGTTCGCTCAGCCCGGATCCCTAGTCCAGAAGAACCAGCGGCCTCTCCAGACCGCGATGACCGGGGTCGAGGACCCGGTCCCACGACCCCCGGTACGCACTTTCTAGGCGGCGCCTTTAGCTGTTTGTTTCAGGTACGCCAGCACTTCCTCGGCGTGGCCTTCCGGTTTTACCTTTTCGAAGATATGCTCAATCTTGCCGTCCGGGCCAATGACGAAGGTCGTGCGCGCCACGCCAATCACTTTCTTTCCGTACATGTTCTTTTCTTTCATCACACCGAAGGCATTGGCGACTTTCTTGTCGGCGTCGGCCAGCAAGGTGAAGGGTAAACTGAACTTGTCGGCGAACTTTTTCTGGGCTTTTGACGTGTCTGGCGAGATCCCGAGCAGCACGGCGCCGGTTTTCTGAATCTGCTTATAGGTATCGCGGAACTCGCAGGCCTCGATGGTACATCCGGGAGTGTCGGCGCGGGGATAGAAGTAGAGGACGACGGTTTTGCCCCGCAAGTCTTTCAAGGCGATCTCTTTGCCGTCTTCGTCGGGCAGAGTGAAGTCAGGAGCTTTATCATTGATATTCATGGGCGTCTCTCTGATGCGATTTAATTCGGTTCGATCTAATTCGCTGCGGTTGAATTCTGTTAAACCAAATTCGGTTCGATCCGGTCCAGGCAAATCAAATTCGGTCGAGGCCGGCGCAGTGCGGACTGCCTGCGACCGGACCGCTCCCGTCAAAATGTCACGCCACTCGATTTTATACCGCCGAAGGCATTTGGTCGCATCGCTGGTTTGCGTTCTTCTTCTTGCCGCGGGGGCGTCGGCGCAGGAAGAGCGTCCGCAGATCATGCCCGGCGAGCGCAGGCCGGCCGCGAACAAGGAAGTGGGCCCTCGGGCGCTGGCGCTGCTGCAGCTGGGAGCGAAAGGCAAGACCTCGCTGGTGCCGATCGCGATTCTGGTGAATGGCAAGTTCTGGGACGCGACCGAGTATAAAGCAGCGCCGGTGCCCATGGCGCTCGATTCGGGCACGGTGTATGAGGTCGAGAAAACAGGAAGTTCGCAGGGGTTGTTCACCGTGAACACCGCGCTGCACAGCAACTCGGTGAATGCTCCGACGCCGTGGCTGGGCACCGGAGAATGGGTTCCGGCGGGGAGCGAAAAGGCGAGGACGGAACTCAAGGCGGAGACCGTGCCGGTGGGAATCGACACGACCGACGGGCCCCCGCGCCTGACGAGGAGCCCGCCGAAAGAAGCGCCTCCGGCCACCGCACCGAGCTCAGGAACTGCGCCGGCAACAACTTCCTCGACACCTGCTTCTTCACCGGCTCCCGCCCCAACCTCGACGCCGGCTTCCGCTCCGACGACGTCGCAGCCGAAGGACGCTTCGACTGGAACGCCTTCAACCGGAGCCGGGCCGGGGACTTCCAACTCGACTGCGTCGCCGACCCAAACGCAGTCGAAATCCGGAGACGCGAAGCCGACAGAAACAGGAACGAAGACTGCTGACACCAGATCTCCCGACTCCAAGCCTTCCGAACCGCCGCCGACGCTGTCTGACAGTGGAGCGATCGAGAGCGACCGGCCCCGGCTGCGCCGCGGGAAATCCGTTGAGCCTCTGCCCGACGACGATGTGCCGGGATACAGCAAGCCGGGCGCCCAGCCGGCGCTGACGGCCGCGAAAGTGACGCAGCCGGTTGACACTGGGCCTGTCCAGCTGATTCCGGCGATTTCCGACGCTGCCGGTCCGGCGCCTCGCTCCTACGCTTACGAATGGCTGCAGGGTGAAGAAAGTCAGCGTCACGACGAGATGATGGCGCTGGCGAAAACGGAATTGCGCGCCTATCTCAAGGCAGAGGCCAAGGAAGAGATCACCCCGCCTGCTACGGGAACGCACTCCACGCGGCGCAAGGCGGCTATGAAAGCGGCAGAACCGATTTTTGAGAACGTCCAGCTGAGGGCCTACGACGTTTGGACCAACAACCAGCCGGTGCTCGTGTTAAGCGCGCAGGCACACATGCCGCCGGGCACACAGACAGGGATCGACGCTGGCCTGCGATATTCGATTGTGCTGGTGGCGCATCCTGACATCTACAACAATCTGCAGAAGCTGTATGTCGGAATTACCGACAAGTATCATCTCGACGTAACGCCGCGACTTGAACTGATTGATGTCGTCGACGCCGATGGTGACGGGCGGGGAGAATTTCTGTTTCGCGAAACCTCCGACGCGGGCAGCGGTTACGTGATCTACCGCGCTACGGCTGACACGCTCTGGAAAATGTATGACAGTTTGAATCCGGAATAAAATCACGTTGCCGGCGCCGCGCTCAACCAATCCGAGTAATCGGGTTTGGTTTGTGTGAGAATAGGAAGCGCGCCCATCCCCGGGGCGTCTTGATCCACAAATGACAGAGTCTTCGTGAAGGAGCCCGGTTCTAGCTTGCCCCTGACCCGCCGCCAGTTTGTGCAATCGGTGCTCGGAGCCGGCTCGGCCGCCGGGCTGCCCGCGTTTCTTGCGGGCTGTAACGCATCGTCGAAAGCCAGCGCCGCGTCCCCGGGTGCCGCGGCCGCGCATCAGTTCACGGCGCCGTCCGAGATTGCGTTCCCCAAAGGATTCTTTTGGGGCACGGCCACTTCCGCGTACCAGATCGAGGGCGCATGGAAGGAGGATGGCAAGGGCGAATCCATTTGGGACCGGTTCGCCCACACTCCGGGCAAGATCAGGAACGGCGACACCGGCGACGTGGCCTGCGACTCCTACCATCGCTGGCCCGAAGATATCGCGCTGATGCGGTCGATGAACCAGAATAGCTACCGGTTTTCGATTGCGTGGCCGCGCATTCAGCCTTCCGGGTCAGGCGCGGCGAATTCCAAAGGAGTGGATTCCTACAGTCGACTTGTCGATGCGCTGCTTGAAGCGCGCATCCGCCCGTTTGTCACGCTGTATCACTGGG
This sequence comes from uncultured Acidobacteriaceae bacterium, assembly GCA_963739125.1. Lineage (GTDB taxonomy): Bacteria > Acidobacteriota > Terriglobia > Terriglobales > Acidobacteriaceae > Sulfotelmatobacter. The sequence goes on from CAVTZD010000001.1 coordinate 2,476,150, forward strand.
ACTTGCCGCAGGCTCTCGACGATGCCGGAGGCTGGCTCAATCGCGACACGGCAGCGCGCTTCGCCGACTACGTAGAGTCGGTGGCTCGAGCGCTGGGCGATCGTGTTTCCGACTGGATGCTGTTCAACGAGCCTTCCGTGTTCACTTACAGCGGCTACCTCGAGGGCGTCCACGCGCCCGGGCATAAGAGCCTGCTGGATTTCTTGCACGCGACGCACGTCGTGAACCTGGCGCAGGGAGCCGGGTTTCGGGCTTTGAAGGCAGTGCGCCCGCAGGCGCGGGTCGGCACCGCATTCAATATGTCGGCCTGCGAGCCGGCAACGGATTCCGACGACGACAAGCTGGCCGCGGAACGCGCGCATGCCATCACCAACGTTTGGTTTCTGGAACCGGCGCTGCGCGGGCGTTATCCGGAGGCGCTGACGTTTTTGCCGGAAACCGCGATGGGGATCAAGTCGGGTGACATGGAGAAGACGCGCGCGGCGCTCGATTTCGTCGGCATCAATCTGTACTACCGCACCATCGCTTCCCAGCCGGGTGCGATGGAGCGTGCCGCGCATGCCCAGGACTGGCTGTTTCCCGTGAAGATGGAAGCTGGGCACGAAGGACCGAAAACCGACATCGGCTGGGAAGTCTGGCCGAAAGCGCTCTACGACATCGTGACGCGCATCACGCGCGATTACGACCGGCCGGTGATCGAGATTACCGAGAGCGGGTGTGCGTACAATGACGGGCCCGATGCGGGCGGCGTGATTCACGACGCGCGCCGCATCGCCTATCATCGCGAATATCTCGCGGCGCTGGCGCGCTCCATGGCCGAGGGCGCCGACGTTCGCGGATACCACGCCTGGAGCCTGATCGACAATTTCGAGTGGGCGGAAGGTTTCAGCCAGCGCTTCGGCCTTGCCTACGTGGACTGCAAGACGCTGCAACGCACGATGAAAAATTCAGGCCGCTGGTATGCGAAGGTAGCGGCGGAGAATCGCCTCGGATCGTCATGAGCCCGTGTGGAACTTTGAGCTACACGAATACGGCACACGAAGCAATTACTTCCCCTGCATTACCAGTTCGCCGTTCTCCACTTTCACTCCGCCCACGTTATCGGGAAGCTTGAGGCGGTCACGCTCTTCGCTCAACTTTTTCTGCAGCGCCGGATTCACCAGCGAGACCGGAACGTTCAAGTCGCCCACCTTGAATTCCGTGGGATCGAACGTTGCATAACCATCTTTGTTGCCGATGTGGCCGGAGACGGTGATCCATACATCTTTGCCCGCGACTTCAGTCAGGAACTGGCCGTGCACCAAGTCGCCGTCGAAACTGACCTGCTGATCTTTGATCGTGGGGGCGGCGCTGCCGATGTTGGAATCGGGTGTGAGACCGGCGGTTCCAGCCGTGCCCAGAGCCTGCGCCAGCACGGCGCTGATCTCGTCGGAATTGATGTGCACTTCGGGCTTCACCTGCGTCGCAGAAGATGCGGCCTGGCTTGATTGCGCAGTTTGCGTTTGCGAAGAGGCAGTATCGCCGCTGGACTGCGCCGGTTGTGCCTGCTGCGTCTGTTGTTGCGTTGCCTGTTCGAACCGCGTCATTTTGTCGTCGAATGACTGGGCATGTTCCGCGATGGCGGCCGGAGCCTGCTTCGGTGCCACCGGCGCCGGCCGTTTCAGCACCAGAATGATGGCCACCAACGACGCCACCAGCGTTGCGATGCTGATGATGCGGTCAATCTTGATCTTCATGGCAGAATCTCCCATCCCGCACAGAACAGAGGAAACCAGCCTTAATGGTACCGGGAGAGAGCCGCCGGGCATTAGATGACGAAAGTGACAGTACCGGAATCCGTCACTGTCGCGAATGGAGCCCCCGGGACGCCCTCGTGCGGGGAGCCTTACTGCGAAAACGCGCATTTCTGCCCCCTGCCCGGGCGGACGAATGCGTCCACCACTCCACTGGCTAGGTTAGCTTCTTTGCCAGCAATTCATTCACTACCTGCGGGCTGGCCTGGCCTTTGGAGGCTTTCATGACCTGGCCGACAAAGAAGCCCAGCATGGTCTTCTTCCCCGCACGATACTGTTCAATCTGCATGGCATTGGCCGCAAGGATTTCGTCGATGATTTTCTCCAGCGCTGAAGTGTCGGTCGACTGCTGCGGGCGGCCTTCTTCCTCATAGACTGCGGGAAAATCCTTGCCCCGCTCGAAGGCGAGATCGTACAGATCCTTCAGCATCTTGCCGGAGATTGCGCCAGACTGGACCAGATCAGCCGACGCCGCGACGCCTTGCATCGAAATCGGCGACTCCGCGATTTCAATCCCGCGAGCCTTCAGTCGTCCCATCAACTCGCTCTGCACCAGGTTCGCGACCCGCTTGGGATTCTTGGCCGCCTTCGCGGCTTCTTCGAACTGATCGGCCAGCGATCGGGAAAACGTCAGGACCTGCGCGTCATATTCCGTGATGCCATAATCTTTCACCATGCGGGCGCGGCGCGCCTCGGGGAGTTCGGGCAGAGCGCGGGCGATCTCGGCTTTCCATTTGTCATCGACCACCAGCGGAAGCAGGTCAGGCTCAGGAAAATAGCGGTAATCGTGCGCCTGCTCTTTCGAGCGCATGCTGTAAGTCTTGCCTTCGTTCGCGTTATAGAGGCGCGTCTCTTGTGTGATTTTGCCGCCCGACTCGAGGACGTCGATCTGCCGTCCGATTTCGTATTTCAGAGCTTCGCGGATGAAGCGAAACGAATTCACATTCTTGATTTCAGCCTTGGTGCCGAATTCTTTCTGCCCGCGCGGTCGCACGCTGACGTTGGCGTCGCAGCGTAGCGAGCCTTCCTCCATGTTGCAGTCGCTGACCCCGGTGTAGAGGATGATTTCTTTCAGCCGCGTCAGATACTCGTGAGCCTCTTCGGGCGAAGCGATGTCGGGCTCGCTGACGATTTCAATCAGCGGCACGCCGGTGCGGTTCAGATCGATGGCAGTTTTTTCGTCGGAGTCGGGAAAACCGTCGTGCAGGCTCTTCCCGGCGTCTTCTTCGAGATGCAGGCGGGTAATGCCAATTTTCTTTCTTCCGTTTGCCTCGCTCTTACTCTTAGCGGGAATCTCGATGTAGCCGTGCTCGGCCAGCGGCTTGTCGTATTGCGAAATCTGGTATCCCTTGGGCAGATCGGGATAAAAATAATTCTTGCGCGCGAAGATGGAAGTTTCGTTGATGCGGCACTGCAGCGCCATTGCCGCCAGCGTGGCGAACTCGACGACTTTCTTGTTGAGCACGGGCAGGGCGCCGGGCATCCCCAGGCAGACGGGGCAGACATTCGAATTCGGCAGCGCTCCGAATCGCGTCGAGCAGGAGCAGAAAATCTTGGTCGCCGTCAGCAGTTGGACATGCACTTCCAATCCGATGACTGGTTCATAGCTGGCGGGGGCGGCCACGGAATCGGCCGGTGTGGTGACCATAGGCTGTGATTATAAAACGGGACATGAGCTTCAGACCCCAGACCTCGGACCTGAGACCTCAACAGGCAGAATCGAGGTCCGAGGCCCGATGTCCGTTTCTAGTTCGGATTCCGCGGCGCGTTCAGGTACTTGTCCATCGAGATTTCGAAGTACAAAAGCTCGTTCCCCTTGGCGTCGTCTACGCCGGTGATGTCGATCAGCGCACCGGCCAGCGGCGACGAAATTCCACCGACATCGAAAAACAGAAATCCAGATTGCGTGGAGTGAGGCTCGACAGCTTTGGCCGCGAATAGCGAAGACTCGACCTCGTCCCTTTCTTTCTGGGTGATCGCGCCCTTCACATTCCGGCGCGGAATGGGAATCGGGCTGGGCCGGGTTTGCGCCTGCGGATTCGAGAGCCGCCGGTAGATGTCTTCCGGGGAGATTGGCGTCAGCTTCGAGTTGTTCGCGGTCAGCATCGTGATTTGCATATCGACGATCGAGATTGGCTGGTCCCCGTCATTGGTGATGACGAAGAAAACCGGCAGGAAGCCTTCCTGCTGGAAATTGATCGAGAAGATCTTCGCTTTTTCAGGCGTGTCGTAGGGATCAGCAGCGATAGTGACCTTCGCGTCGCGATGTAGGTCATGCGCCGGGTAATTGAAAGCCGCCTGCGCCACGGGTTTCACGAAGCTTTTGGCAGAGAGGGTGCCTGGAAAGAACATCGACACCAACAGCGCTGCGCACGGCAGCGAAGCCAACGAGCGTGGCGTGAATCGCGGCGAGATCATGGCTCCAATTATAGGGCGAACCGCCGGCTGGAGCGCCGGTTTAGAATGCTCAGCTTGAGCTATTTTTTCTACAGCCTGCTGCTGGCCGCGGGAATGCTGTTAAGCCTGCCTTATTGGCTCTACCAGATTCTGCGCCACGGCAAATATCGCGTGGGGTTCCGCGAACGAATGGGAGGAGTGCCCGCACGCCTGGCCGCGTCGAACGTCGGCGGAGCCGCGCGGAGGGTGATCTGGGTGCATGCCGTTTCGGTGGGCGAGGTTCTGGCGGTGAGCGGATTGGTCGAGGGGATGCGAGAGAGTTTTCCTAGGCATCGGGTCGTGATTTCGACCACCACCGACACCGGCCAGCAACTCGCACGAAAACGCTTTGGCGCAGAGAACGTTTTTTATTTCCCCATGGACTTCGCCTTCGCGATCCGGCCATATTTGCGTGCCTTGCAACCGGAACTGGTGGTCCTGGCGGAAACCGAATTCTGGCCGAACTTTCTGCGCCTGGCGCAGGCCAGCGGAGCGCGTGTCGCCATCGTGAACGCGCGCATTTCAGACCGCTCGTGGCCGAACTATCGCCGTTTTCCCTGGGCTCTGCGCAGAATGCTGGGGCACGTTGACCTGTTTTTAGCGCAGACGGATCATGATCGTTCGAGACTGGAATCGATCGGAGCGCGACCCGAACGAACCCGCGTCGCCGGAAATCTGAAATTTGATTTGAGTCTGCCTGCACCGCCGCCGATTGTCGAGAATTTGCGGCAGGCGTTGGAGGCCGAGGGCGCGGGCCCGGTGCTGGTTTGCGGCAGCACCGTCGACGACGAAGAACCGCCGTTGCTCAAGGCTTTTGAGAACGTGCGCGTTCAGCATGCACGGGCGGTGATGATTCTGGCCCCGCGGCATCCCCAGCGCTTTGATGACGTCGCAATCCTGCTGCAACGGCTAAGCATTCCGTTTTCGCGCCGCTCGCTCTGGCATGGAGAGTCCCTGGCGGGCGCAGTTCTGCTGGTGGATTCCATCGGAGAACTCGCCGCGATTTATGCTCTGGCCGACGTCGCGTTCGTGGGCGGCAGCCTGGTGCCGCGCGGAGGGCACAACATCATCGAGCCGGCGCAGCATGGCGTCGCCGTCGTGGTAGGAAATCATACGGAAAATTTCCGCGATATCGTCAACCTATTTCACAGCCGCGACGCAGTTCGAATCGCGACTCTGGCCGAGCTGCCGCTTACTCTGATGCAGCTGTTGGCGAACGAGTCGGAACGGCTCGCGTTGGGCCGCCGCGCCCAAGAGACGATTCGGTCGCAGACGGGGGCGACGCTACGAACGATTCAGGCATTGCGCGGATTGCTCGGGGAAGATCGCGACTCTGCCCCCGTCTCGGCGCAGGCCGCGCATACAGATTGAATCCTCTCGCCAACATCTACGGCGTCGTGGTCGGGGCGCGCAATGCGCTCTACGACCGGAATATTCTGCGGGCGCGAAACCTCAAGGGAGCAGTCGTCAGCGTGGGAAATCTTTCTGCTGGCGGGTCGGGAAAAACGCCGTTCGTGATGGCGCTGGGCGAATTGCTGAAAACGCGAGGCCTCAAGTTCGATGTACTGTCGCGCGGCTATGGGCGCGGGTCGCGTGGCGTGCTGGTGGTTGAGCCAGCGGGTTCGCCGCATGAGTTCGGGGATGAGCCGTTGCTCATGGCGCGGCGAATGCAAGTACCGGTCATCGTCGGCGAAGATCGATTCGAGGCGGGGCGGTTCGCAGAATCGAGATTTGGTCCGCAACTGCATCTGCTCGACGACGGTTTTCAGCACCGCGGCCTGGCTCGCGATTTCGATATCGTCCTGGTGACGCCGCAGGATGCGAGCGACCGCCTGTTGCCCGCGGGTCGGCTGCGCGAGCCGCTGCGATCTCTGCGGCGCGCGGACGCTGTGGTTCTCGCAAGCGGCGCTTCCGCCGATGCTTTTCCCGTCAAAGACAAGCTGGTTTGGCGAGTCCGTCGCGGCATCACGCTGCCGCGGGGTGCAGACGCCGTCCCGCCGCGGCCGGTTGTTTTCTGCGGGATCGCGCGGCCGCAGAATTTTATTCTCCAGCTGCGCGCGGCAAATATTGAGCCCATGGCCGAAGCTTTTTATCGCGACCATTATGCTTACAGCGAAAAAGATATTCGTGAACTGCTGGTGCTGAAGCAGAAAAGTGAAGGCGGTGGATTCATCACTACCGAGAAAGATGCGGTGAATCTGGGCCCGTATCTTTCCGCACTGGAACCGCTGTGCGTTGTCCCCGTGCGCATGGAGTTGGCCGACGCGGCTAACGCTCTCGATACCATGCTGCGCGTCATCGAGGAACGAAAGCGGAGGGCATGAGAAAATCGCTGATCGTAGCGTTGCCATCCTCAGTGGCTGTTGCCGAATAGTGTTGCCTCCGCCGGGGCTGGCGCAATACGGTGTAGCATTCCAACGCGTAGCCACCATGACCAGACATCCCAAAGAAGCCGAAGGACTCAGAAAGATCGTCGAGGAGTTTCCCAAGATCACGGTCACCGTGCTGGGCGATCTGGTGGCCGATGAATTTGTCTTCGGCGAGATTTCGCGCGTGTCGCGCGAGGCGCCGGTGCTGATTCTGAAGCATCGCGAGCGCTCGGTGGTGCCCGGAGGCGCGGCCAACGCCGCCAATAATCTGGCCGATCTCGGAGTGAATGTGCTGCCCGTGGGCATTGTGGGCGACGATGAGCCTGGGCGCATGCTGCTCAAATATTTTCGCCACAAGCATATTGCGGTGAGCGGCATACTCAAAGACAAGGGCTACACCACGGTGACGAAGACGCGCATTCTCGCGGGCATGACGCATACCGCCCGGCAGCAGGTGGTGCGCATCGACCGCGAGCCGGAAGAGACTCCGAACCAGCATATGATGCGGGAGCTGTATCTGGCCGCGCGCAATTATGCCCACGCTTCCGACGCCGTGCTTGTTTCCGACTACGGTTACGGCGCGGCGACTCCAGCGCTCGTGAGCGCGTTGCAGACCAAGGGCAAGGTGGGTCCGGTGCCGATCATCGTCGATTCGCGCTACCGTATGCTCCAGTATTCGGGCGTAACGGCGGCGACTCCGAACGAGCCCGAGGTCGAAGAAGCTCTCGGCATTCGCATCGGGCAAGACTGGGAAAAAGTGGTCGGCGCGGGAGAGCAGGTGATGGAGCGCATGAAGCTGCAGTCGCTGGTTCTCACGCGCGGGCGCGACGGCATGGTGGCTTTCGATCGCAGGCACAAGCCGGTCGACATCCCGATTTTCGGTTCGGACCAGGTAGCCGATGTAACCGGGGCAGGCGATACGGTGATCGCAGCCTTCACCGCCGCGCTCGCCGCCGGGGCAACCACCGAGGAAGCAGCGCAGTTGGCGAACTACGCGGGCGGTATCGTCGTGATGAAGCGCGGCACGGCCACGGTTTCGCGGGACGAGTTGTTGCACGCGATCGAGCAAACGCCCCCGGTCACACGGCCTCACTGATGCACACGAGCAAGAGCGAAGACAGCAAAATCCTGAGCCGCGAACAACTCCGCCATCACGTTGCTGAATGGCGGCGAGCGGGCGAGCGCGTCACGCTGGCCAACGGCGCCTTCGATCTGTTGCACGTGGGTCATGTGCGATACTTGCGCGCCGCCAAGGCACTGGGTGGAAAACTTGTGGTCGCGATCAATTCCGATGCATCGGTGCGCGAACTCAAAGGCGAGGGCCGGCCGATCATGCCGGAAAATGAACGCGGAGAAATCGTCGCCGCACTCGCAGATGTCGATGCGGTTGTGATTTTTTCCGAGCCTGACGTGCGCGCGCTCGTCCGCGAGATTCGTCCTGACATTCAGGCGAAGGGTACCGACTACACCGCCGAATCCGTTCCCGAGCGCGACGCGGTGGTGGAGTGCGGTGGGCGCGTGGAGATCGTCGGCGACGCGAAAGATCACTCCACCAGCGGAATCATTCGATCGCGGCTGTCGCCGAGGAAATCTTGAAGAGCGAGGGTGAAGGCAGTGATCCCGTCGATCGTCTGCTGATCGTGCGCCTGAGCGCCATGGGAGACGTGATCCACACGCTGCCTGCGGTTCAAGCGCTGCGCGAGGCGTTCCCACAGGCGATGATCGGCTGGCTGATCGAAGAGCGATGGGCGGAGTTGCTTTGCGCGGCAGGAGCGCCGCGGCGCGGCGTGAGGTCGCCGCTGCGGCCTCTGGTCGATTGGGTGCATACCGTCGACTTGAAATCGTGGCGCCGTTCGCTGCTTAGTCTTGCGACCGCGCCAAAAATATCTACAGTCTGGAACGATGTGCGCTCGGTGGGTTACGACGCTGCCGTTGACTTGCAGGGAGCGATTCGCTCGGCGGTTCTGGCGCGCTGGTCTGGCGCGCGCGTGGTTTATGGCGCCGCCGAGCCGCGGGAGTCTCCGGCGAGTTTGTGGTACTCACGGCAGGCGGTTGCACGTGGCAGGCATGTGATCGAGCAGTATCTTTCGGTGGCGGAGATGCTCGCTCAGCGTTCGCTGAAACCGTTGCCAGTCGAGTTGCCACGCGATCCCGGCGCCGAAGATCGCATCGCCCAGCGCCTGCGGCAAGACGGGATTGGCGATTTCGCAATTCTGAATCCGGGCGCGGGATGGGGCGCGAAGCGCTGGCCCGCGGAACGGTATGGCCGCGTCGCAGCGGCGCTGGCGGCGGATGGGGTGCGGTCGATTCTGAACTATGGTCCGGGCGAAGAGGGCTTGGCGCGCGAGGCCGAAGAGGCGAGTGCGGGCGCGGCTAAGCCCGTTAAGTGTTCGATCACGGAGTTGATCGCGCTCACGCGCCACGCGAAACTGTTTGTCGGCGGCGATACCGGGCCGCTGCATCTGGCGGCTGCGCTGCGGATTCCGGTAGTTGCGATTTTCGGTCCGACCGATCCGGTGCGCAACGGTCCCTATCGAACCAGCGACGCAGCGCGCAGCATCGTATTGCGCAGTCCGGCAAGCCCGACGACGCATTCGCGCAACGCGCAACCCGATGAGGGATTGCTCGAGATCAGCGCTGACGCGGTTATAGGCGCTGCGCGGGTCTTGTTCAACAATTTTTCGAGTGCGTGACGGTTTGGGAAGGGCATGGCTTTGGCCGTGCCGTAAATGGACGGCAGAAAATTTGGGCTTCAGCCCAGGAGGATCGCCTTTTTGCTTCTCTCCCGCGTGCTCCGCGAAACGAACGCGACCGAGCTCTCGTATTTAAGGGAACTGCATGAGTGATTATTCGCGCATCGCGCGCCGCATCCGCGTTCCGCTTGGGTTTGCCTTCGCGCTGCTGTACTTCTGGCTGGCGCGGCCGACCTGGCGATTTATCATGCTCGGGGCGCTGTTGATCGTTCCGGGACTCCTGATTCGTGCCCTGGCTTCGGGCCATGTTCGCAAAAACGAGGCGCTCGCCACTTCTGGGCCGTACGCTTACACGCGGAATCCGCTCTACATGGGTTCGTTGTTAATTGGCTTGGGATTTACCGTCGCCGCCCGGAGTTGGTGGATAGGCCTTGTGCTGGTGGTGATGTTCCTCGGGATCTATCTTCCCGTGATTCTCGACGAAGAAGCATTTCTGCGGCAGCAGTTTCCCGAGTTCGAGGAATACGCGCGCCGTGTGCCCCGGATGTTGCCGCGGATCATGGCTGCTCGCTCAGGTGAAGAGAGCGGCGGATTCGCGCTGGATCTCTATCTCAAACATCGCGAGTACAACGCTCTGCTCGGCACGCTCGCAATCCTGGCGGCGCTCATCGTGAAGATGGTGCTACGCAAGGGCAACTGAAATCATTCACGACTGAGGCATCAGGCAGCGAGATTCATTTCGGCGAGTTCGCCGGCATAAAGAAGTCGACCAGGTTGCCGTCGGGGTCGCGGAAATAAATGGAACGAGTTCCCCACGGTTGCGTGGTCGGCCCCTTCACCCACTGCTTTACGAAGTCGTGTAACCTCGCATACTCCTCGTCGACATTGGCGACCCTGAACTCGAGAATCACGCTGCGGTTCTGTCCCGACGTCGCGGAGCCGGGGATGTACTTCTCCTGAGCATCGGCCGAGAACAGCGCGAGCGCTCCGGCTGAGGTATGGAACTCGACGTAATCGGGGCCGGAGTTGCGCGGCGCGATCTGCAGAACCTGAGCATAAAACGCGCTGAGTCTCTTGACATCGCTTGTGATCAGGCAGGTGTTGATGAACGCATGACCGGTCCCCGACATGTTTCGCGACAGAGACTGGCTGGAGGCGCTCTGGGCCGCGCATAGCGAACCTGCCGTTGCCAGGCCCAGAATCAGAGCTTGGATCAGAGCAAGAGCAAACGTACATTGTGCTTTCATCAGCGCAGCTCTGTTCTTAACTGCCTTGTATCACTTTTTCGCCAGTAACTCCCTCGCGTGGCTCAACTCCGGGCGCGTCGAATTTCCGCCTTCGCACGTCTTGACCAGCAACGCGTAGTATTCGTTCGCCTCGCTCTGCTGGCCCGCTTCTTCCGCGGCTCTGGCTGCTCCGTAAAGGCCGTTGAAGCGGTTGGGACTGAACTTCAGGTCTGCCTGATATTCCACGAGCGCCTCCTGCGGGCGTTTGGCTTCGAGCAGAATGTCGGCAATCATCTCGCGGCTGGGGATGCCTTGCGGTTCATCGCCGAGCGATTCTTCCTTTTCCGCCATGGGCCGCAGAATCGCGACTCCATCGTCGTACTTGCTTTCGGAGAAAGCCAGCCAGGCCTGAGCCTGCTTTAGATCGTTCCCCGTAGTTTCGACGAAATCCTTCTGGTTGTCAGAAACGAATTTCTTGTGAATGACCTCGATGGCGTCCACATCTTTGCGAACTTCGTCGGTCTGATGAAGATGAGCAGCGCCGATGGCCTTGGCCCAGTAGCGGAATGAGTTCTCCGCCGTGCCTTCGATGGAGACCGCAGGCAGCGCGGCCGCGGCCGCCCAGTCCCGCATTTCCAGGGGATAGAGCGAGGCGAAGTAGGCCTCAGTAGCGAGATGCGGATCGAATCCCACGCCGTACATGTCGTGCATTTCGGGCATTTTGCTGACTTCCTCCATGAGCGCGCGAGCATCGGATTCGCGGCCGCTCTGCATGTAGGCATAGAAAAGGAAATCCATGGCATGAAACTGGTGACCTTCCCCGCCCATGCCCATGGCGGCCGTCTTGCGAGTGGCGGCGATGGAGGCCAGGTTGGAGTTGATGTCGTCTTGCCAGAGTCCCACGCGAGCAAAAATGTGCGACGGCATGTGCAGCGCGTGCGGCGCGGCAGGTGCGACCTGCGCGTAGCGGCGCGCGGCGGGAATGCCGAGCTGCGCCAGTTGCGGCTTGTCGTAGGTGTGGATCAGGTAGTGCGCGACTCCGGGATGGTCGGGCTCGGTGGCGAAAAGTTTTTCGAGGATCGCGGCAGCCTGTTTGCGATTGGCGAACGTCGCGTCATTGGGTGGCTCCGAGGTCAACAGCGAGAGCGCGTAGAAAGCCGCGGCTTCGTGATCGTCAGGATAAGTCTCGTACACTTTCTTCATCGCATCGGAATACGCTTTGGCGCGGGCTGCGTGATCTGATTTTTCGGAGTTGGAGTAGAACGCGCTGAGGGCGGCGATGTAGGCGTTCTCGCGTGGCGTGGCTTTAGCCGCGAGTTTTTGCGCGGCTTGCACTTCGTCGAGTCCGCGAGCGATCACCTTCGCGTCGGGCTCATTCCACAGCTGATGCCAGATGCTCATGGCGATACCCCAGTGCGCCATAGCGCATTGCGGGTCTTCTTTTGCAATCTCGAGGAATTCTTTTTCGGCTTCTTCGTACCAGAACGAGTGCAGCAGCGCTACTCCGCGCTCGAAAGGATGCTGCACCGCCGCCGCGCAGGAGACGGGAAAGTGAACCGTTCCTACCTGAGCCGTGGTTAGATCTTCGTGGTGGGGGTGGTCTTTTTCGTCGTCGGCGAGCGCGATACAGGAAACCAGGAAGGCGAATAGCAACAACCAGGCTAGGTGTTTCATGAGAACCCCCCGCTGAGTGGCGAGTGTAGTAGAGGGCGAAGGGCGGGGTCAAACGGGGGTAAGTCAAACGCGGGAAAGCCAAACGCGCGGCGCGGGCAAAGCTGCGATGGATTCCACTACTATGGAGGAGCATGCCTAACGCCTACATCCTCGGGATTGAGAGTTCCTGCGACGAAACCGCTGCCGCGGTAGTGCGGTCGGGCGAGCAGGTGGTCTCGAACGTGGTCGCGTCGCAGATCGCAACTCATCAGCCTTACGGCGGGGTTGTGCCTGAGCTGGCGTCGCGCGAGCATCTGCGAGCGATTGTGCCCGTGGTGCGGCAGGCGCTGGCCGAGGCGAAACACACCTACGAATCTGTCGACGCGATCGCGGTCACGCGCGGCCCAGGGCTTTCCGGGGCGCTTCTGGTAGGCATCAGCTATGCGAAAGCACTGGCCTTCGCGCTCGACAAGCCGCTGATCGCGGTCAATCATCTCGAAGGCCATATTCACGCAGTACTGCTTGATCTGCGGCAGAGTCAGGATGAGAATCAAAATCAGGATCAAAATCAGGATCGGCAGAAGGGAAACCGTGAGCTGCAATTTCCTGTGCTTGCCCTGGTGGCCTCGGGCGGCCACACCCATCTGTATCTAGCAGCCCAGAATGACGTCGGCTGGACTTACGAAAACATCGGCCACACCCGCGACGACGCCGCGGGCGAGGCTTACGACAAGGTTGCGAAGCTGCTGGGGCTGGGATATCCCGGCGGCCCAATTATCGACCGGCTGGCTGCGCACGGGGACGCCAGAGCCGTGAAGTTTCCCCCGGCGCAAATCAAGCATCGCGACCGCCGTGGCCGAAACGATGGCCGCGCCGTTGAGCGGGGCCTTCAGTCGCCAGGCTCCGTACCACTCGACGACAAGCCCCGTTTCGATTTTTCTTACAGCGGGATCAAGACCGCGATCTTGCGTTACGTTGAAACTCATGACATGCGCGGCGCAGTCGATGCGCGGCGCCGCGCGCTCGCCGGCATTGCGAAGCCAAACCTTGAGGATTACCTTGCCAACTGCGACAAGCGCACGCTCGACTTGATCGCGTCGTTCCAGCGGGCGATTGTCGACGATCTGGTCGGAAAGACTTTAGCCGCGGCGCGTGCCTACGATGTGGCTACACTGTTCGTGACCGGAGGCGTCGCGGCGAACGGCGAGTTGAGGAAAACATTCGAACGCGAGAGCGCCCAGCAAGGTCTGCCGGTATTCTTCCCCTCACGTCCGCTCTCGACCGACAACGCGGCGATGATCGCAGCGGCAGCCTATCCGAAGTTTCTGGCGAAAGATTTTGCGGCGATGGATTTTTCGGCGGAAGCCAGCCTGCCCTTGCGGTGAAAGCCTCGGGTAAGTCTCTACGGAGTTAGCGCGGGGAATGCTGACTTGTCGCAGCTATTTTCCCGCCGCGTGGCCGCGGCTGGCCTTCCCCATGATCGCATCGAGTGCTTTTCCAAGCTGCGCATCGATGTCGACGTCTTTGTAGATGGCGAAATTGGCGCGCTTTTCTGATTCGTCGAAACCGCTGGCCCGGCTCGCGACAATGATGATCGGCAGGGCCGCCGTCTCGGGTTTGCTCTTGAGTGCCGTGATCAGTTCGCCGCCCGACATCTTCGGCATCTGCATGTCGGTGACGATCAACGCCGGCTGCACACGTGAGAGTACTTCCAGAGCCTCTTCGCCATTGGCGGCCGACTCCACCGTATAGCCGCGTTCCTCGAGGAAGCGGCAAACGGTGTACCGCATCAGCATCGAGTCATCTACAACTAGAGCCACCATCGACATATGGACAGAATTGGAGGGCTATGCGCGCACGCGTACGCCCCCGCTGAACCATAACAACACACTTCTCCCACAACAAGCCGTAATAAGGCAGGGTGGTTACATTCGTCACCTTCGCTGAGGAGAGATACAACAGCGATCGAGTGCGACTAGACCTCGTCGGTCGTGCCTTCCTCGATGTTCATATCTTTGAATTCGCTGGATTCGAAGATCTCGCCGCACTCCTGGCATTCGACGAACTCACAGTCTTCGTCACGGCTGACAATTTGCACGCGAGGGTGCTTGCAGGGCTGTCGCGGTTCTACGCTTTGCGGAACAGAGGGCGACTTTGACGTCATAAATCCGAAAGCTCCCCTCCGGATCTTGCGCAGGAGGGGCAAATTCCCGGAGATCGAGAATTTCCCGGTATTTTAGAACGGGTTTATGGGATGTCAAGCCCTTCGGCGAGTCAGCGGTCGGGCAATTTGAAGCTAGCACGCAAAAACCATCAGCCACGAAGGACATGAAGGATCACGAAGGGGCTTCGCGACCAGAGTTTCCTTCGTGTGACTTTGTGTCCTTCGTGGTTCAAGGTTTTAGTTGTGGAGTACCAACGACTCCCTTGTCGATTTCATAAGAAGCGGCGCCGTCAGTTCTTCTGCCCGCGTGAATCTCCTCCAACCCAAGCGGCAGGCGTGCCGGGTAAACCGTTCAGTTCGGAAGATTTACCACCCAAACCCTGTTTCTGGCCACTGCCTGTGCAGGCTTGCCGATTGGTGGGGGATTGGCATAGAATGAACTACGACGTAAAAGGTCGGAGTTCTATCCGACCCTATTGGTCGGGGTTCGCCAGTGCGTGCGCCGAAGGTCCCGCGTCGAAGCTGACGTGCTGAAACTAACATGCTGAAGCTAACCAAGAAAGCCGACTACGCGCTGATGTCGATGAAGCATCTGGCGGAGCAGCCGAACCATAGCTCCCGCAGCGCGAAAGATGTGGCGGATGCCTACGGCATTCCTCCCGAGGCACTGGCCAAGATTCTGCAGCGGCTGGCCAAGGCAGGCTTGCTGCATTCGCAGCATGGCATCAACGGCGGCTATACGCTGGCGCGGCCGGCGCACACGATTTCGGCATTCGAAGTGATTCAGGCCATCGATGGGCCTCTGTTTATTACTTCGTGCGTGACCGTGCGCGGCGAGTGCGACCAGAGCGATCGTTGCAACATCCGCGAGCCGCTGCGCAAGGTGAACGAGAGCATTGAAGCAGTGTTGAAGCGCATCAAGATTTCGCACATGCGCGAGGAACCGGAAGAGATCGGGAGCGAAGCTCCCAAAGCGGCGGAACTGGTGACGATCACCTGAGCCGTCACAGACAAAAGAGTCATCAAACTATTCTGCGGGTAGGAGAGGCAATCAATGAGCACGGACGTAAAAATCCCCCGGGATCTCAAGAAGCAGGACTTGACGCAGGCGCAGCACTCCGCTCCCCAGGGCGTGAAGCTGCCCATCTACATGGATAACCACGCCACCACCCCCATGGATCCGCGGGTGCTGGAAGAAATGCTGCCCTACTTCATGGAGAAGTTCGGCAACGCGGCCAGCCGCAATCACTCGTTTGGCTGGGCTGCCGAAGAAGGCGTCGAGACTGCGCGCGAGCGCATTGCCAAACTGGTGGGCGCGACCACGAAAGAAATTATCTTCACCTCCGGCGCCACCGAGAGCGATAACCTCGCCATCAAAGGCGTAGCCGAGATGTACCGCGAGAAGGGCAACCACATCATCACCGCGGTCACCGAACACAAGGCCGTGCTCGACACCTGCAAGCGGCTTGAGAAATATGGCTACCGCGTTACTTACATGCCGGTTCAAAAGGACGGCCTGATCGATCTCGACGACCTGAAGCGCGCCATGGACGACAAGACGATCCTGGTCTCGATCATGTACGCGAACAACGAAATCGGTGTGATCCAGCCTGTGACCGAAATCGGCAAGCTGTGCCACGAGCGCGGCGTGATCTTCCACACCGACGCGACCCAGGCAATCGGCAAGGTTCCGGTGGACGTGGTCAAGCAGAACATCGACCTCGCGTCTATCTCCGGACACAAAATGTATGGGCCGAAGGGAGTCGGAGCGCTGTATGTGCGCCGCAAGAATCCCCGCGTACAGATTTCAGCGATCATCGATGGTGGCGGCCACGAACGGGGCATGCGGTCGGGCACATTGAATGTGCCGAGCATTGTGGGACTGGGCAAGGCGTGCGCCATCGCGCAGGAAGAGATGCCGAAGGAATCCTGCACGCTGGCCGGTCTGCGCAACCGCCTGCGCGACCGCATCATGAACCGGCTGGATGAAACTTATATCAACGGTTCGATGGAACACCGCCTGCCCGGCAACCTGAACATCAGCTTTGCCTACGTAGAGGGCGAGTCGCTACTGATGGGCATCAACGATATTGCTGTGTCGAGCGGATCGGCCTGCACCTCGGCGACGCTTGAGCCATCTTATGTACTGAAGGCTCTCGGTACCGGCGACGACCTGGCGCACAGCTCGATTCGTTTCGGTATCGGCCGCTTCAACACCGAAGCTGAAGTCGATTATGTCGCCGACCGGGTCATCGAAACGGTCGAGCGCCTGCGCGAACTTTCGCCGCTGTACGAGATGGCGAAAGAAGGCATCAATCTGAAGGACGTAAAGTGGGCGGGAGAGTGATGCTGGCTTCGGAAAATTACGTAGGGGAGTGCGTTCTGCGAGCTATCGCTGACGATTATGAGGAGTTTGAGAGAATTTTCGACGACGTGACGGAATATGCGACAGGCCGCGGGGGAACTGTTTCCCCTTCCGCGACGCAGAAGGCATTGGAAGAACTCATCCGAGACGGTTATGTGCAAGCATATGATTTGTCGCCTGATCGTTCTCCTGGCAGGCCGGTGGGCTATTCGGCGTCTGATCTGAAGAAGCTTTGGTTTTACGTGACTCCCAGCGGGAAAAAGCTGGCGGAAGAGCTAAGCAAGAATTGGAGTTGAATCCCTCAGGATTTGAATTTAGGAGAAACGAAATGTCATATAGCGACAAGGTGATCGATCACTACAACAACCCTCGCAACGTCGGTTCCATGGACAAGCAGAGCACCGACGTGGGCACGGGCTTGGTGGGCGCGCCCGAATGCGGCGACGTCATGAAGCTGCAGATCAAGGTCAATCGCGAAACCAACATCATCGAAGACGCGAAGTTCAAGACCTTTGGCTGCGGCTCGGCCATTGCCTCTTCGTCCCTCGCAACCGAATGGGTCAAGGGCAAGACCGTGGACGAAGCGCTCTCCATCAAGAACATGGACATCGTGAAGGAGCTTTCGCTTCCTCCGGTGAAAATCCATTGTTCGGTGCTGGCCGAGGACGCGATCCGCGCCGCCATCGGCGACTGGAAGAAGAAGCAGGAAGTCGCGAGCCCGGTCGCTGTTGAAGCGAAATAGTTTGGCTTGACTGCAGGGTTGGGCCCGGCTTGAAAGGGTTTCCTGTGGCTTTGAAGGGGCGCGGCTTCAGCCGCACCGTAACGAGCACGCAACTCTGCGGCTTTAGCCGCTGAAGAGGCGTGCGGGGATTTATGACGACACTTACGGAACAACCCGCGCAGCCGCCTGCCAAAGGCGTTCTCGTGACCGAGAAAGCCATCGCCAAGGTGCGCACCGCCATGGCTAGGGAAGGCATTTCGCCCGCGCAGGGCGGCCTGCGGCTGGGCGTGCAGGGCGGCGGATGTTCCGGCCTGAGCTACAACATCCGTTTCGATACGCAGCCGCGCGAACGCGACCGCATCTTCCAGTTCGACGACGTCCGCGTATTTGTCGATCCGAAGTCGTTCATCTATCTGCACGGCATGACGCTCGACTACCAGGAAACGCTGATGCAGCAGGGCTTCGTGTTCGTGAATCCTCAGGCCACCAAGTCATGCGGCTGCGGGACTTCGTTTTCTGCCTGATGCCCGTGTGGGCGCGGGCGACCCGCCCGCGCTGCCTGCGCCACCTGACAATCTGCGCGAGGAAGCAGGTTCCGGCCTGCGTTTGTGAAAGCGAATGGAAGTGACCACCAAATCCGCTCTAACCGCGATCGGCGCCAAGCCACTGCCCGGGGAGACGCACTCCTGCTGGTCGTGCGGATCAATGCGCGCCGCGCACTTCTGCGAATCGTGTGGAAAAGTGCAGCCTCCGGTTCCAGCGGATTATTTCTCGTTCTTCGGCCTGCCGCCAAAGCTGAACCTTAACGTCGCGACGCTGGAAAAAGACTTTTACGAATTGAGCCGCAAACTGCATCCCGATTTGAACGCGAGCGCCGGCAGCAACGAGCAAGAATGGAGCCTGGAGCAAAGCTCGTTACTCAACGACGCGTACCGCACGCTGAAAGATCCGATCAGGCGCACGGAATATTTGCTGCATCTCGAAGGAGTGGAGTTGGAAGAGCAATCGAAGAGCGCGACCGAGAAGGCCCGCGCCACCGGAGAAGCGAAGAAGCAGATCGTTCCGCCGGATTTGCTGGAAGAAGTTTTCGAGTTGAACATGCAGCTTGAAGAACTGCGCATGCAGAAAAAAGCGGGCGAAGATGATCCAGCGCTGATCGAAGAAATCGGCCGCCAGAAGCTGGAGCTCGAAGAAAAACACGATGCCCTGCTGCGAGAATTGCAGGACCACTGGAATACCTGGGATGAGTTGATCGACGGCGAGCTGAGTGGACAGCCGGCCGCGGAGAACGACCACAAGCACGCGCTCGAGAAAATGGTGGATGTGCTGAACCGCAGAAACTATATCCGGAACCTGGTGAGGGATGTGGGCGCCGCTTTAGAGAATGGAGAGATTGGGTCATCGGGGGATTGAGTGGTGGGATTGAGTGATTGACCGGCGCAGATTCGGAATCGCCAAATCACACAATCGCTAAATCACACAAATGGCAACTGATCGCATCGTCGGCATCGACCTCGGCACCACGAACTCACTCGTGGCTTTCATGCAAGGGGAGACGCCTGTCGTGATTCCTGGTGACGACGGCTCGAATCTTCTCCCCTCGGTGGTCGCACTCGACAGTCACAACCAGCCCGTGGTCGGCAATGCGGCGCGCAGCGCGCTGATCGACACGCCCGAACGTGCCGTCTACTCGATCAAACGCCTCATGGGGCGTGGCGTCGAAGACATTCAGGAAGAGTTGAAGCTGTTCCCGTTTCGCCTCGCGGAAGACATGCAGCCCGGCGAAGTGCTGCGCATCAAGCTCGGCGGCAAGACATTCACGCCGCCGGAAATTTCTGCGCTCATTCTTCGCCAGCTCAAACGCAACGCCGAGCGCTATTTCGGCGAAGCCGTGACCAAGGCCGTCATCACGGTGCCCGCATATTTCAACGACGCGCAGCGCCAGGCAACGAAAGACGCAGGCCGCATCGCCGGACTCGAAGTGCTGCGTCTGGTCAACGAGCCGACGGCCGCATCCCTGGCCTACGGTCTCGACAAAAAACAGAATGGCATTGTTGCCGTCTACGACCTCGGCGGCGGCACGTTCGACATTTCGATTCTCAAGCTGCATGACGGAATTTTCGAAGTCATCGCCACCAACGGCGACACGCACCTCGGCGGCGACGACATCGACAATCTTCTGATTACGATTGCGCTCGACGACATTCGCGGTGATCTCGGCCTTGACCTTCGCCGCAATGCCGAGGCCGTGCAGGCGATCCGCAAAGCGGTGATCGAAGCAAAAATCGCGCTGTCGACCGAACCATCGATCAAGCTTGACATCGAACTGCCCGGTGGCCAGCGCTATCGCCGCGAGATTTCCCGCGAGCAATATGAGCAGCTGATTCAGCCCATCATCGATCGCACCGTCGGCCCGTGCAAACAGGCGATGAAAGACGCGGCCCTCAAGCCTGAGCAGATTGATGAAGTCGTGCTGGTCGGCGGATCGACGCGAATCCCGAAAGTGCGCGCCCTTGTGAAAGAGTTATTCCGCCGCGAGCCCCACACCGATCTGAATCCCGACGAAGTCGTCGCGCTCGGCGCGGCAGTGCAGGCCACCATTCTCGGCGGCGGATCGGAAGCCACCGAGAACATGCTGCTGCTCGACGTTACACCGCTTTCGCTCGGCATCGAGGTCGCCGGCGGAGTCACCGACAAAATCATTCTTCGCAACTCGACCATTCCCGCGTCGGCGACGCAGTTCTACACCACGCAAATCGACGGGCAGGCCAACGTTGCGATTCACGTGCTGCAGGGCGAGCGTGAACTCGCCAAAGATTGCCGCTCGCTGGCGCGCTTCGATCTCAAAGGTATTCCGGCCATGGCGGCGGGCATTCCGCGCGTTGAAGTGAAGTTTCTCATCGATGCTAACGGCATTCTGCATGTTTCCGCGCGTGAGCAACGCAGCGGCAAAGAAGCCGAGATTCAGGTGCAGCCGAGCTACGGACTGACCGACGAGCAAGTCGAGAGCATGATCCTCGACTCGTTCGACAACGCGGAAGAAGATTTCCGCCGCCGCCAGCTGATCGAAGCGCGCAGCGAGACCGCGACGATTCTCGCCGCTCTCGACAAAGGCAAGAAGAGCGCGGCCTGGGGCAAGCTCACGACCGACGAAAAGAAACAAATCGCAAAGATGGAAAAAGCTCTCAGCGCGGTCAACGCCGAAGATGATTACCAGGCGATCCGCAGAGCCATCGACGCGCTGAATCAGGGCACGATGCGCCTGGCCGAATTGATGATGGACACTGCCGTTTCGACGGCGCTGAAAGGCAAAAACATGGATGAGACCGATCTGGGCGAAGGCCCGACCGCGCCCCATCCCATGGCGAAAGCAGAATTTGAATGAATGGAATTTGGTAATTGAGAAATTTAGTAATTGGGGAATTGGAAATTCACGAAGGTTTTAAATTACCCGATTACTAAATTTCCCAATTACTCAATCTCCGAAGAGGAGCAGTCGATGCCAGAAGAAAAGACACAGGGAGCCGGCACGATGACCGAAGACGCGCCCGGCGAAAATACGATTCAAGTCACGTTCCTGCCTGAGGGCAAGACGGTGCAGTTCGAGCAGGGCAAGCTGCCCTACGAAGATCACGGCAAAGAGCAGTCATTGCTCGATGTGGCATTGAATTTCGGCGTCACGCTCGATCACGCCTGCGGTGGCAATTGCGCCTGCACCACCTGCCACATCTGGGTGAAGGAAGGCGCCGAGAATCTCTCGCCCATGGACGACGACGAGGCCGACCGGTTGGACATGGCCGCCGATCTCCAGTTAAACTCGCGTCTCGGCTGCCAAGCGCAGATCGTCAAGCCCGGTAAAGTAGTGGTCGAAATTCCGGCATGGAATCGGAATTACATATCGGAAGAGCATCACTAGGAAGGTTTCAAGGTTTCAGGGTTGCAAGGTTTCAAAGCTGTGGCTGGCGATAACGAGAAGGTTTTACCTTGAAACACTGAAACGTTGAAACCTTGAAACTCTGAAACCTTGAAACTCTGAAACTTGCAAACCTAAGGAGCAAGGATGTCCAAGCCGCTCACCTGGGACGACGCCGAAGACCTCGGCATCCTGCTGTCCGAAACGCATCCTGAGATTGATCCACTGACCCTGCGCTTCACCGATCTGCACCGCTACGTCACCGAACTACCCGACTTCAAGGGCGATCCAAAAGCCTCGAACGAAGGCAAGCTGGAAGCGATCCAGATGGCCTGGCACGAGGAAGTGCAGGATCGCACCCAGGGCTGATCGCGGCAGTAATTTCGGTTTCGACTCAATCGTTTTACAAATTTGTGACAAATGGCAGGAGGGTGACAACTAGGCTGCTTGCACGGCCTCGAAAAATTGGGCCTTCTCTCTCTGCACACTGCGAGGGCACGGTCACGGCCGTGCCCCTTTTTGCCTTCAGTTTCATACTCAATTTTGGAAGAATTTCGTTCAGCCGACGGGAACCGCGGCTGACTCCTCCACGTTCGCCTCGCGCAGAAACTTCGCGGCTTCCTCGGGCGGCGTGGGATTGATATAGAAACCAGTGCCCCATTCAAATCCTGCCGTCTTGGTCAGCTTGGGCATGAATTCGATGTGCCAGTGGTAGTGGTCGTTAGTCGGGTCCTGCACCGGAGAGCTGTGGATGACCAGGTTGTAGGGTGGATTGTCGAGCACGCGGTCGGCCCGGCCCAACAGATTTTTCAGCGCCCGGGCCAGGTTTTCGAACATGTGCGACGACGAATTCTCAAACGCCGACTCGTGCTGTTTGGGCAGAATCCAGGTCTCGAAGGGAAAGCGCGGGGCGTACGGTGCCAGCGTGAGGAAATTCTCGTTCTCTGCGACGACGCGGGTGCCACTGTCCATTTCCTGCCGGATGATGTCGCAGAACACGCAGCGTTCTTTGTAGAGAAAGTATTGCTTGGCCCCTTCCAGTTCCTGCACCACATTGATAGGCAGGATGGGCAACGCGATCAGTTGCGAGTGCGCGTGTTCAAGCGACGCTCCGGCGGCCTCGCCATGATTCTTGAAGATCAGGATGTACTTGAACCGCCGGTCTTTCTTCAGATCGAGAATGCGATCGCGGAAGGTCCACAAAACATCTTCAATTCGCTTTGGAGGCAGGGTCGCGAGGCTGGCCGAGTGGTCCGGGGTTTCAATGATGACCTCATGCGCTCCGATGCCGTTCATGCGGTCGAACATACCCTCGGCCTGGCGGTTCAGATTGCCCTCGATGCCCAGGGCCGGGAACTTGTTGGCGACCACGCGAACAGTCCATCCAGGAGTATCGCGCTGCGGCGCGGGTCCGCCGTTCGGGTTAGGACGGTAGGCCTGGATCTCAGGCGGAGTTTTGCTCTCATTTCCGTAACAGAAGGGGCAGAAACCACCTTTAGGCTTGAGGTTTTCGCGTGCAAAATCGGTTGGGCGCTTGGCCCGATCCGTGGAAATGATCACCCATCGGCCAACGATGGGATCTTTTCTCAGCTCCGGCACTTATTGAATCCTTTCAATATGACCGACAAACTATGATCGACAAACAATGGTCAGCCAACCGCGCGCTCTACGCCGCCAAGGAGGCATTGCGAAACACTTCGATGTGCGGGCGGGCGTCAAGACCCTCATAGTATACGCTTACAATATCGAACCTCCACTGGCACGATGGTGGCAGACGCCTTAAGTACTCCCGTGCCACTTCTGCGACTTCCCGGCGCTTATGGCGGTCCACCGCCGCTTCCGGAGTCCGCACGTCCCGCGACGTACGCGTCTTAACTTCCACGAAACAAAGCACATCTTCATCCCATGCGATCAGGTCGATCTCTCCCCGGCAACGCGGCGTGCGGTAGTTGCGCGCCACGACAGCGTACCCCTGCTTCCTCAGGTGGAAGTAAGCGTCTTCTTCACCCCGAACACCGACGTGCAGGTGGCGTGGTCCGCGGTCCGCCGGAAGGATTCGGGCGGCAATCCAGTCGAGGCTGCGGACAACAGCTCGCGTGACGACGGCAGGCAGCATGGTGGGTAAAAGCTCAGTGTAGTACGACGCGGGGAGGTGGAAGTGGATTGTGGGCCAATTCGACGGCAAGGCTTCCCGAAATGGAAGTCGGGATAGAGCTGCTCCAGCGATTCTAGCTTGAGGCGGTAGTTTTCTCCTACTCCGGAAGGAAAAAAGAGCCCGCGGCGAGTGCCGCAGGCTCTGTCGCTAGGTCCCTAGGAGGCCGCGACAAAACACCATAACTTAGACTTGCGGAGCACACCCTCTCGCATGCTCCGCAAGTGTTCCACGGTGCTAATAGCATCGTGAAAATCGGGGCAAACCCTGCGCTTAACGCCTCGGCTTCCTGCCGGAGGCGTTGCCGTTGAAGCCCAATAACTTTCTGTGACGAGCTGGAACCCCTAGTTCCCCAGGTACCTGAACCCGTGAACTGTGTTCACTCTCTACGACCCTCGGGCCGCCGTCAATTCACGCCTCCCGCAAACGTAGTTCACGCCCTAACCTGTTTTTTTCGAGGTCGATGCATGAATTTCTCACCTGAACAAAAGTGGTGGTCGAATGGCACCAAGCGGGGATTTTACATTGTTGTTGGCGATGCTAGACTGCGTCTCGCAAAGGCAGACGCTCATGCAGTCGACCCTACAATCGAGCCCTCTGATTCGCTTCGGAATGTTTGAGGCGGATCTGCGTTCCGGCGAGCTGCGCAAGAACGGTATCAAGGTCAAGGTCCAGGATCTACCCTTTCGAGCCTTGAAACTCTTCCTCAACCACCCCAACGAGGTGCTTAGCCGGGAACAATTCCGCCTGGCGCTCTGGCCGGAGGGGGTATTCGTCGACTTCGACCACGGCATCAGCAGCGCGATCAACCGCCTCCGGGACGCTCTGGGCGACTCGGCCGATAACCCAGTCTTCATCGAGACGGTTGACCGCCGCGGATACCGCTGGATTGCTCCTACCTCCGTTCCTGTGCCGGCCACGTCTATGCAGCCAGTCGAAGCCGCTGCAAAAACAGCCCCAACCCATCCCTCCTCGACCTTGGTCAAGCAGGGGAGAGGAGTTCTCAGGGAAGAGGGGCCCAACGACGAGGCGCATAACCAAGCTGGGCCGCGGGAAGACGAACCCAAGAAAGAAGAATGGCCTTCAGCGACAGCGCAGGCCGCGCTGGGAACGCCCCAGCACTGGGGCTGGATGCTGGTATTTCCAATGGCGGCAATGGTTCTGGTTGTGTGGGGCTTCCGCCCCGCATTTCACCTGGCCAACGCCGCCAGCCGGAACGCTCCCGCTTCAGCGCCCCGCAACCTTGATGCTGCCCATCAGAGCGCCCGCGCCGAGGCGGAAGAGTTCTATCTCAAAGGCCGATTTTACTGGCAAGAGCGCACGCCCGACGGGCTCAACAAAGCTCTGGATGCCTTCACCCAGGCCATCGTCCACGATCCGAATTACGCTCCAGCCTACGTGGGCTTGGCCGATTGCTATAACCTGCTGCGCGAATACACCCTGATGCCGGCCGATGAAGCTTATCCCCGAGCCCTCGCCGCGGCGAAAAAAGCGGTTGAGCTCGATCAGCAGTCTTCGGAGGCGCACGCATCCCTGGCCTTTGCCCTCTTCTACGGAATGTGGGACGCGACCGGCGCGGAGCGTGAATTCCGGCGCGCCATCCAACTGAATCCGAACGACGCCATGGCGCACCATTGGTATGCTACGTTCCTCGCCACCTTGGGCCGGAACACCGAATCGCTGGCGGAGATTGAACGGGCGCAGATGCTCGATCCGTCATCGAAAGCTATCCTGGCCGACAAAGGAGACTTGCTTTGGGCCGCGGGCCGGAGCGAGGAAGGGATTACGTTGTTGAAGCAGTTGGAGGCCGCTGAGCCTGACTTCGTTTCTCCGCATCGCTACTTGAAGAACGCCTATTACGCTGCCGGAGACTATGCCAACTTCCTCGCCGAATGGAAGAAAGAAGCCCTGCTGATGCGAGACACCGCCTCTTTGAAGTTGATCGACGCAGCAGGCAAAGGCTATGCCACGGGAGGCTCGCAAGGCATGCTGCAGAACGAACTGGGACTGCAGCGGCGCCTCTACCAACACGGGGCGCTGTCGCCCTACGCCATGGCCGAAACGAACTCATTGCTGGGCAATAAACGGGAAGCGTTCCGCTATCTCGAGATCGCCTACAACCAGCACGACGACGCCACGGTGCAGGTGGAAGCCGATCCCGACTTCAACACTCTGCACGCCGACCCCGGTTACGCGAAACTGTTGCTGCAGCTGGGAATCCCGCAGAACTAGCTGCCGGCATCCGCTGGGGCCCTCAATTTCGAAAAGCCACAGTCATCCTGAGGAGGGCGACAGCCCTCCGAGGGACCTTACAATCCGCACGCATCGGCAATAGCGCCACCGGGAATACCCACGGTGCATGCAACGTGCAGCCCTCCCGTCCACACAACCGAACCCTCACCCTATGTAAGCTCGCACACGGTGAATGCCGCCCTTCAGCATGACAACGCACAGCACAGCGCCGCCCCCCAGGGCTTCCCGGCAGGGCCTAGCTGCTTCACGCTCCGACCAGCTTGATGCACTCCTCCAGCACGTCAACGGCAACGTCGGCCTGCTCCTTGGTGACCACCAGCGCCGGGCAGATGCGAATCGTGCTCGGTCCGCAACCGAGGAACAGCACTCCCCGCTCGAAGGCCAACTCAACGATGCGGTCGCGCTCGGCGTTGCCGTATTCCTTGGTGGATTTGTCTTTAACGATCTCCACGCCGATCATTAGCCCGCGGCCCCGGACATCGCCCACCAGTTTCAGCTTCGTCGGCCAGTCGGCCATGCGCTTCATCATGTGATTGCCGACGTTCGCCGAATTCTCGATCAGATGTTCTTTCTCGATCACATCGAGAGTTGCCAGAGCCGCCGCGATGCACACAGGATTGCCGCCGAAGGTCGAGGCATGCGAACCGGGAACCCAGTCCATAATTTCGGCGCGGGTCATCGTGATGCCGAGCGGCATCCCCGAGGCAATGCCCTTGGCTACGCAGACCATATCGGGCTCTACGCCGGTGTGTTCGACGGCCCACCACTTGCCGGTGCGCCCCATGCCGCTTTGCACTTCGTCGACCACCAGCAAGATGCCGTGACGATCGCAGATGCGCCGCAGTTCCTGCATGAAGATCTTCGGGGCAACCACGTAGCCGCCTTCGCCCTGCACCGGTTCCACAAAAATTGCCGCAACTTCCTCGGGCGGCAGCGTGGTCTTGAACAATTTTTCTTCGATAAAACGCGCGCAGCCCAGCGCAAAATCGTCAGCTTCCTGGGCCCCGCTCGACGCTCCGCCCGAGCAGCCGCGATATACGTCGGGATAGCGCACGTGCGTCACTCCCGGCACCAGCGGCGCGAACCGGCGCCGCTGCTGCGGCTTTGACGCGGTCAGCGAGAGTGCTCCCATGGTGCGTCCGTGGAACGCTCCGAAAAATGCGATCACGTTCTGCCGCTTGGTGTGGTAGCGCGCCAGCTTGAGCGCGCACTCCAGCGCCTCTGCGCCCGAGTTGCCGTAGTAGACGCGGTGCGGGCCTGGCATGGGCGCGATCTTCGAGAGCCGCGCCGCCAGTTCCACCATGTTTTCGTAATAAAAATCCGTCCCCGACATGTGGATGAGTTCGCCCGCCTGCTTCTGAATCGCGGCGACCACATGCGGATGGCAGTGGCCGGTGGAGGTAACGGCGATGCCGGCGGAGAAATCGAAGAACTCGTTGCCGTCAACGTCGGTCACGACAATGCCGCGCCCGCTCTTGGCCACCAGCGGGTACGAGCGAGTGTAGGACGGCGAAATATATTCGTTGTCGCCCGCCAGCACCCGCTTGGCGTTGGGCCCGGGCAGCGACGTCTTGATCTTCGGACCGATTGCGGTCATGGTGTTTGTAGTCATGGTATTCCTCCTAGGACAGCGGCCAGTAACTTCCGGAACTGGTTTCGAAAATCAGATTCGGGAAGGGCACGACTTCAGTCGTGCCGCTAAAGCGCCATAATGATTCGGGCTTTAGCCCCTGAGGATCCGCCGCTGCTCCTGGAAACATGCGAGCCAACGCGAATCAGAAGGAAAAGGAGGATGAAGGGATTAATCGCTGCCGAACAGACTAGGACGGAGACTCGAAGGCAGCACGGAGCGATAGCGCCGCGGACACACCAGGCAGTTCAGCCAGCACTCCGGCAAATGCGAATTGGGACGGTTGCGCAGCATCGGTAACAGCCGACATCACTGATTCATTATAGCTGGAGAGAATGAACGGCGTAACCCCCTTTAGTAACGAACGGACGATGCCCCCAAATCGGACGATATCCCCACAAAATCGGACGATGTCGTAGAGACGCAGCTCCGCTGCGTCTTGCTGGCTGCGCCCGAGCCGCCGCCCGAGACGTTACAAGGAACGTCTCTACGTTAGACATCCCGAAATCGCCCATTTTTTTGACTTCCCGCTCCGCGCGCCTTAGCATGGCTCGACTGCGGCGGAGCCGAATCCTTTGCTCGAGCAGACCATTTCGCACTATCGGGTTGCAGGGCGACACCGCAAAAGCGAAGGGCAGCCTATCAGGATTTCTTTGCCGTGTGGAAAGACGCCGACACGGATGTGCCGCTCCTCAAGACTGCAAGCGGAGTACGAGAAGCTAAAGTAAGCGTACGGGCTGTTCGTGGATTTCATGTTTGCTCGACTCACCCACGAAAGGTGGAAGTGATGGCGGAGAACAAGACGAAGCCGACCAAAATAAGTGTAGCGGCGTTCATCAATGCTGTCGCACACCCGGCGCAGCGCGCCGACGCCAGGGCCCTGGTTAGGCTGCTGCAAAGCGCGGTTGGGGAAAAGCCGAAGATGTGGGGTCCGTCGATCGTTGGGTTCGGCGACTACCACTACAAATATGACAGCGGGCGCGAGGGCGACATGCCGGTTGTCGGCTTTTCGCCCCGTAAGGCTGCAACGGTTTTGTATGGCGTGGCCGGGTCCCCCGAGTCGAAGTTGCTGCTGCCCAAACTTGGCAAGTATACGACGGGCAAGGGCTGCCTCTACATCAAGAAGCTCGCGGATGTCGACCAACAGGTGTTGCAGGCCATGGTAGTCAAAGCCGTCGCGGCCACACGCGCGCGGGGCGACAAGACGGTATCTGAATCATGAAATTGACTTGAACAACGGATGCTTGGGCCCTCCCCAACTTTAGAATCCAACACGCCCGCGGGCTCGTCTGATAGGTTGTAGCTTTCGCCTGCCATTCTCCAATTGCAATGCAGTCCTCTCAACGCCCAAACCGGTGGTCGGTGATTTTTGCTTTCGGACTCGTCTACCTGTTCTGGGGATCGACGTATCTTGCCATCGACATCGCGGTGCAGACCATTCCTCCGGCACTGATGTGCGCCACGCGGTTTTCGATTGCCGGAGTGGCCATGCTGGCGGTGTGCGCCGCAACCGGGCGCAAGATTTTCTATTCCCCGCGCCAGATTGCGATGGCTGCGGTCGTGGGCCTGCTTCTGCTGATGGGCGGCAACCTCACGCTTTCTTACGCGGAACTGTCGGTGTCGACGGGACTGGCCGCGCTGATTCTGGCCATCACGCCGCTGTGGTTTCTGGTGCTCGATTCGCTGCTGCTCGGCGATCACCACATTTCCGGGCGCGGCAAAATCGGCCTGGCTCTCGGCGTTCTCGGACTCTTCGTTCTCGTCTGGCCGCAGTTGCAATCGGATAGCGGGCTGGGCCACCGCGAGTTTTGGAGGTCACTCAGCCTGGTCGGCGGGTCCTTCTCCTGGGCATTGGGATCAGTGCTCTCGAAGCGCCTGCTCTCAGGCATGGACGGTTTCAGCGCCACCGGCTGGCAGGTCACCGCGGCCGGAGTCGGGAACTTTATTTTTGCCCTGTTCGCCGGCAACCTCTCTCACGTGCAATGGACCGCGCGCGGCCTGGGAGCCGTGATGTACCTGGTCGTGTGCGGCTCATGGATCGGATACACGGCGTACATCTGGCTGCTCAAGCACGTTCCCACGTCGAAGGTTTCGACCTACGCGTATGTGAATCCGGTGGTCGCCGTATTTCTGGGCTGGCTGATTCTGCACGAGCGCGTCGACCGCTTCATTTTGGCCGGGAGCGCGATCGTCGTGCTCTCCGTAATACTCGTCACCAGCGCGAAGGTGCACGGCAAGACAGTGGCGGAAGAGTTGCCCGCGGTGGAAGCCGCGGGAGACTAAAAGCGCTTGAGGTCGCCGCAAGGGTGCCCCATGTCTCGCCGCTTTTGCGAGACATGGGACCCACTCCGGCCCCCTATTTCGTCTCGTCATCCGAATCATCAGCATCGTTGACCATGTCGACTGCGTGTCCGCGGATCGCGAAGGTTTCCCTGGCGTTTCCCTGCAGCTTAAAACTGACTCTCGCCGGCGCCCGCTGCCACAGCGGAGCTGAGCACACCGAGTCGGGAGCGGTGTCGTCGAGCGGTCCACTATTCGGCAGCGCCTTCTTCAGAACCGGCTTGCGACGGCCGATCTGCGCCACCATCGCGTAAGTCGTCTTGCCATCGTCCGAGATTCCGCAGTAGGCCGCATAATCGCGATACCAGCTGGCGGCGGAGTAGAACGCATCGAACTCCGGAAGATTGATCGGCGAAACCCGGCCGGTCGTGCGGTCGACCAGCAGCCAGCCTCCGCGCTGCCATTGCCAGTGCGGAGCAGAATCTTCTGGCAGACTGTCGTTCACGCGAAACATGCGGCGCACCACGAACAGACGATCGGTAACCTCGTGCGGCAGTCCGAGCACGAACTCTTTCACCTGCCCATCGATGACTAGCGGGCGAATTTTCAACATCAGCGGCTTGTCATCATCTTTGCCGCCATCGGCGGACCATGGCACCGAGGTCCACTTTCCATACGCGATCACATGCACCCTTGTGGCGGCAAGCGCCCCGACTGACAGACCGATGAACGAGAGAAAGAGACCCGCGTGCACGCATGTGACTCGCAGCCGTGGAACGCAACGCATGCAGCGAGACTAGGGACGAACCCAAGATTCAGCAAGGTCAACGATCACAAACTCTGCCGCACCAGTGCCAAAGTGGGAAGCAATGCGCCACTCGAAAGGACGTGTAACCCTGCTGAAAAACTGGATGCCCCAGCGAAACAAAGAGATTGGCGGTAGAATCAAGGTCTCAGAGAATTTCTCGGCATGAGCCACTCTCCCCTGACCCGTCTGCGATCGCGTTTTCTTTCCGCCACCAGTGCGGGGGCAACTTCGCTGGGTGACCTGGCGTCTGATCATAGTATGGGCGATCTTCTCCAACGGCGCCGCGCCGCGCGCATCCTGGTCGTCGACGATCAGCCCGGCATTGCCGGCCTGATGAGCCAGTTGCTCAGCATTCGGGGATACGACGTGATCACTGCCGCCAACGCCGATCAAGCCGAAGCGGAAGTCCGCCGGCGATTGCCCGACCTCATTCTTTCCGATGTCATGATGCCCGGCCGGTCCGGCTACGACCTATGCCGCGCCATGAAGGAAAACCCAGTCACACGCCTGATTCCGTTCGTGCTCATCACCGGGCTCAGCGACAGTAGTGACAAAGTTCGTGGCATTGAAGCCGGCGCTGACGACTTTCTGAACAAGCCCGTTCTTGCCGAGGAACTCGTCGCCCGCGTGAAGTCGCTTCTGCGCTTGAAAGAATTCACCGACGAATTAGAGACCGCCGATTCTGTTTTATGCACGCTGGGGCTCATCGTCGAGGGCCGCGACCCATACACCGAAGGCCACTGCGAGCGCCTCTCGGTGCGCGCAGCGGAACTGGGAAGACATCTCGGGCTCAGTGAGGACTCGATTCTGGCTCTGAAGCGCGGGGGATATCTTCACGATCTGGGAAAGATTGCCGTGCCCGATGAAATCCTGAAGAAGGGCAGTGATCTCACGCCCGCGGAATGGGAAATCATGAAGCTGCACCCCATTACCGGCGAGAATATCTGCAAGCCGCTGCACTCTCTGGCCCTGGTTCTGCCCATCATCCGCAGTCATCACGAGCACACCGACGGCTCGGGTTATCCCGACGGGCTCGAGGGTACAAAAATTCCGTTGCTGTCACGGATTCTGCAGGCGGTCGACGTTTACGATGCGCTCCGCACCGCTCGCTCCTACAAACCCGCGCTCACCCATGGTCAGAGCGAGCAAACCATGCGCGAAGAGGCTCGCCGCGGATTGTGGGATGCCGACCTCGTGGCCGAGTATTTTTCAATGCTCGAACAACAACGCCAGGTGGCGTGATCGAATTTTCCTGGTTTGGATCATCGGCGTTCCGATCATCGGCGTTGCATCGTATTATCGGCGTGAGGTAAACATGCGCGTCTCCTTCCGGCTGCTGGTAGGCCTACTCTGTTGCTTTACCGCT
This sequence comes from uncultured Acidobacteriaceae bacterium, assembly GCA_963739125.1. Lineage (GTDB taxonomy): Bacteria > Acidobacteriota > Terriglobia > Terriglobales > Acidobacteriaceae > Sulfotelmatobacter. The sequence goes on from CAVTZD010000001.1 coordinate 2,507,972, forward strand.
TCGGAATTGTCTGCTAAGCATTCTTCCGTCGATCGATCTCCAGTCGAACAGCAAGCGGAGCAGGGAGCATCCCCGTCGCAGGCTGCTCCGCCTGCGGATCGCGCGAACACTTCGGCGCGCCTTGGCGGCCGCAGGGTTTCGCTCGACGTCATAGTCACCGACAAGTCGGGTAAAGCAATACCCGGGTTGCAGCAGCAGGATTTCACTCTGCTCGACGACAAACAGCCGCAGTCCATTCTCTCCTTTCACGAGACCGACGAGCCCGCCGCCGATCCTCCGATGCAAGCCATTTTGCTGGTCGATGCGGTCAACAATGGGTTCCAGGGTGTAGTCCAGCAGCGTCAGCAACTGGAGAACTTTCTGCGGCGGGATGGCGGCCACCTGCCCATGCCTATGTCCCTTGTCCTCCTCGCCGACACTTCGACCCAGATGCAGCCCGTGCCCACGAGCGATGGAAAGGCTCTGGCGGACACTCTGAGTTCCAGCCAGTACGCCCTGCGCATCGATGGCAGATCGCAGGGATTCTATGGCGCGGTGGATCGTTTACAGATTTCTCTCCGCGCATTGCACCAGCTCATCTCGTATGAGGCAAACCAGCCGGGCAGGAAGTTGCTGATCTGGCTCAGCGCCGGTTGGCCGCTGCTCTCCGGACCGGGGGTCCAACTCACCGCGAAAACTCAGGACTTTCTGTTCAATAGCATCGTCGAGTTGTCTGGCGCGCTGCGCGAGGCTCGCATCACGCTTTACAGCGTCGATTCCCTGGGGGTTGGGGATGCGATCAGTGGGCGAACGTTCTATTACGAGGAGTTCCTCAAGGGCGTGCCTTCCGCGAACAAGACTCAGAACGGAAACCTCGGGCTGCAAGTCCTGGCCATTCAAAGCGGAGGGCGGGTTCTCAGCGGGAGCAACGATGTAACGAGTTCAATTGCCAGCTGTCTGGCAGATGCGAAAGCCTTCTACACAATCTCGTTCGATTCTCCTCCGGCAGACCATCCCAACGAATATCACAGCCTGCAGGTTAAGATCGGCAAGCCCGGACTCGCCGCCCGCACGCGAACAGGATATTATGCCCAGCGGTAGATGCCCGAGATCCGCGAATTCATCGCGGAAATCCTGAACGGCAAAGTACAATGTCCAAAGCCGCCTTTCCGCGTCTAATTTGGTGTCTTGGCCCGTCGGCCCTGGCCGACTGAGAGCTGAGAACCGGAACTGAGAACCGCGTTTGGAGCCCACTTACAGCATTGTCATTCCCGCCTATAACGAAGGCGCGCGCCTGGGCGCGACGCTGGAGAAGGTTCTCGCCTACGTTCACGCGCAAGGCTGGGATGCGGAAGTCATCGTCGTCAATGACGGTTCACGCGACAACACTGCCGAGATCGTTCGCGCCTTCGCCTCGAAAGACGCCACGTTGCGGCTGATCGAGAATCCCGGCAATCGCGGCAAGGGATACAGCGTGCGCAACGGGATGCTCCACTCGCGCGGGCAGATCGTACTCTTCAGCGATGCTGATCTTTCGTCTCCGATTGAAGAAGCGCCCAAGCTGTTCAGCGCTCTCAACGCCGGCGCCGACATCGCGATCGGTTCGCGCTGGCTGCGCGCCGAAACCCAGACCCAGCGCCAGCCGTTGCATCGTCAACTCTTCGGACGGATCTTCAACCTGCTGCTCCGAGTAATTCTCGGCTTGCCTTTCAAGGACACACAATGCGGTTTCAAAGCGTTTAGGCAATCCGCCGTGCAGGCTGTCTTTCCCAGGCAGAAGATCGAACGCTGGGGTTTCGATCCCGAGATTCTATTTCTGGCGCGGAAATTCGGATTCAAAGTTCAGGAAGTTTCCGTCGCCTGGGCGCACCGCGAGGGAACGAGCATTAATCCTTTGGTCGACGGCGGCCGCATGGTTCTCGAGATGCTGCATATCCGCTGGAATGACGTGGCGGGGAAGTATGACAGCGGTCCGCCAATGGTAGCCCACCCGGCAAAGACCCCGACAACCGCGGTGAGCCGCGACGGCCGCTAAGTTCCTTTGTCATTCCGAACCGGGCTGAAGGCGCGGTGAGGAATCTGCTTTTCGTGTGGTGCTTTCCGGTCGCTGCGGCCCTTGCCGTTCTTCACGCCGACTTCACTTGGTTCTTCTTCGCGCTCACCGATATCACAGCCTCAATCACGCGACGCCCCATCTCCGCGGTCGAGATCGTCGCCCCCGCCTTGCCCGCCAGGTCGGCAGTGCGCGCGCCTTGCGAGAGTACCTGCGCAACCGCGCTTTCGATGCACGCGGCTTCCGCTTCGAGACGAAACGAATGCCGCAGCAGCATCGCCACCGATAAAATCGCGCCCAGCGGATTCGCAATTCCTTTTCCCGCAATGTCGGGCGCCGATCCGTGCACCGGCTCGTATAGGCCGACCGGCCCTCCGATGCTCGCCGACGCCAGCAGGCCGAGCGATCCCACAATTCCGCCGGCCTGGTCCGAAAGAATGTCGCCAAACATGTTTTCGGTCAGGATCACGTCAAATTCCGTCGGCCTCTGCACCAGCAACATCGCAGCCGAGTCGACATACTGGTGGCCCAGTTTCACCTCGGGATAATCTTTCGCGACGCGAGTCACCACTTCCCGCCACAGGCGCGAACACTCGAGCACATTGGCTTTGTCGACCGATAGAACTTTGCGTCTGCGTTTCATGGCCAGATCAAAGGCCGCGCGCGCGATGCGCTCGATCTCCGCTTCCGTGTAGCGCATGGTGTTGATCGCCACTCGTGGGCCCGGCTCCGAGGATTCTGAAATCGACCGGGGCTGCCCAAAATAGAGGCCGCCCAGTAGCTCGCGCACGATCATCATGTCGGTGCCGCGCACGATCTCGGGACGCAGAGGTGAACAGTCTTCCAGCGCGGGAAAGAAAACCGCTGGCCGCAGGTTAGCGTAGGCGCCCAGTTCGCGGCGCAGCCGCAGCAATCCGGCCTCGGGACGCAGATGCCCGGGATTGCGATCGAACGCCGGGCTGCCGACGGCTCCCAGCAATACCGCCGCTGAAGAGAGGCAAGCCTGAATCGTATCGGCGGGCAGAGGATCGTTGGCCGCCGTGATCGCCGCACCGCCAATCGGCTTGCGTTGAAGCTCGACGCGATGACCGAACGCATCTGCCACCGTCTGCAACACAAGTACGGCTTGCTCGGTGACTTCCGGGCCAATGCCGTCGCCAGCGAGAATGGTGAGTTTCAGGAGCATGGAAGCAATTGGGTAATTGTGTAATTTGGTAATTGTGTAATGGAAAACCTGGTGTCGAGCGGATTTCTACTTTATTGGTGAATGCTTCTGATACTGCTTTTCAAAATTACTCAATTACCAAATTTCCCAATTACTCAATTCCCTAAACTCCCCACAGATAATCTTCCTGCTGCGTCTGCTCGTGGCTGGAATCGGCGGGTGCGGGCACGGGCAAGCCGAACGTGCTTGGTTGTGGCGCTGGAGGAAAGGGCTTGAGCGGTTCCGGCGGCGCCGGAGTGCTCGCGGCGGCTTTCGCAGAGGCGACCGTCTCGATCAACGGCGTCGCCGAGCCCGACGGTTTGTGCGTGTCGCGAATCAATTCGAGCAGATGATGATCTTCCACATGCTTGATCTTGTCCGCGAGACGGACGAAGCGGCGGTAAATATCGTCGAGCGCGCGGCGGTCGAACTGGTAACCAAGTTGTTCGCAGCGAATCCCCAGCGCGTGCCGGCCGGAGTGCTTGCCCAGCACGAGTTTTGAATCAGGCACGCCGACCGACTTCGGCGTCATGATTTCGTAGGTCAGCGGATTCTTCAACATGCCATCCTGGTGAATGCCGGCTTCGTGCGCGAACGCGTTGCGCCCGATAATGGCCTTATTCGGCTGCACGGCGACGCCGGTAATTTCGCTCAGCATCTGGCTGGCGGCAAAAATCTGCTCGCTCACCACTCCAGTTTCATACGGATAGCGATCAGGGCGCGTGCGAATCGCCATCACGATTTCTTCGAGCGAAGCGTTTCCCGCGCGCTCGCCGATTCCGTTGATGGTGCACTCGACCTGCCGCGCGCCGGCAGCGACCGCGGCTAGCGCGTTCGCCACGGCCATGCCGAGATCGTTGTGGCAGTGCGCGGAAATTGTGACGCCGTCAATTCCTTTCACGCGCTGGCGGATGGTGGTGATCAGATCGCCGAATTCGGAGGGCACGGCGTAGCCGACGGTATCGGGAATATTGAGTGTGGTCGCGCCGGCTTCCACCACAGCGTCGAGCACCCGACAAAGAAAATCAGGGTCGGTGCGGGTCGCGTCCTCCGGAGAAAACTCAACATCATCGCAAAGCGATTTCGCGAACTGGATGGCGTCGCGCGCCTGGGCCAGGCACTGGTCGCGCGTAAGCCGCAGCTTGTATTGCAGATGAATATCTGACGTCGCCAGGAAGACGTGAATGCGCGGCCGTGCCGCGTCTTTCAAAGCTTCCCAGGCGCACTCAATATCGGACCGCGAGGCGCGCGCGAGTCCGGCGATAATCGGACGGCGTACCACCGAGGAAATCGACTTCACACTTTCGAAGTCGCCTTCCGAGGCGATGGGAAACCCGGCTTCGATGACGTCCACCTCGAGGCGGTCGAGCTGATGAGCCAGTCGCAGTTTTTCCTGCCGGTTCATGCTGCAGCCGGGCGACTGCTCGCCGTCGCGCAGGGTAGTGTCGAACACCGTGATTCTGGGCGCCGTCATGATCCCCTCGAAGGAAGATTAACTTACCATAGTACGGAGAGTTGGGTCAGAAGTAAAACTTATAATTCTTCACAAAACATTAGTAAATCTTCTATAATAAGTAACTCTAATGATGTCTGAAGGCATGATTAAGAGGCAAAAATGGAGCTGTCGCAACTCGAAGTGTTTCTGGCCGTGGCCCGCGAGCACAAATTCTCCCGCGCCGCCGAGAAACTGTTTCGCACCCAGTCGGCAGTAAGCCAGACGATCCATAAGCTCGAGAGCGAACTCGGCGAGGCTCTGTTCGACCGCTCCTCGCGGGAAGGTGTTCTCACCGACGCGGGCAAGGTTCTTTACGAGTATGCCGAGAAGCTGATCAACCTGCGACGCGAAGCCGCCGAGTCTCTGACCGAACTGCGAGAGCTGCAAACCGGCAAGCTGGTCATCGCGGCCAACGAATTCACCGTGCTCTACCTTTTGCCCGTGCTGGCCGAGTTCCGCCGTTTGCATCCCATGATCAAGATCACGGTCGAGCGGGCCTTGGGCAGTCACATCCCTGACGATGTCCTGCGCTATGCCGCCGAGTTCGGAGTACTCTCCTATCAACCGCAGGAACCGAATCTGCATTCCGTGGTCGTGTATCTGGATGAGCTTGTCTTCGTCGTCCCCGCGAAACATCCGCTCGCGTCGGCCGGCCACGTCAGCATCCGGCAACTCGGAGCCGAGTCTTTTGTCGCGCATATCGTCTCGTCTCCGTATCGCGAGAAGGTGATTCAGTTGTTCAAGACGCACAAAACGCCCTTGCACATGGACCTTGAACTGCCCACACTGCAGGCCATCAAACAGTTCGTGGCCATGGGCAACGGCGTGGCTCTGGTGCCCGAGATCAGCGTCGAGAACGAAATCGCGCGGGGAGAACTCGTGCGGATTCCGGTGCGCGAACTGCAATTGAAGCGCAAGCTGCGGCTCATCTACCGCAAAGACGCCAACCGCTCCCACGCTGCAAAGGCATTCTTGAAAGTTGCGGAAGCCGTGGCCGTCGAGCGCAAGGGGCGGTACCGTTTTCAGCGCTAGACGGCGCCCAGACAAACGAACACGAAGCGGACCGAAACAGATCGGAGAAAGAGCGCTGTCCAAAACAAAAAAGAGCAAAGATCACTTTGCTCCTTTTTCCCGCATCATTGGGAACAGGGTCAGCAGTCGGCGCAGACCTGCTCTTCGTGGAACGACTGAAGAGCCTCGTGGATCGACGGATGCACCTCGATCACCGAATCCAGATTGGTCAGGCACAGCAGCGTGCGGACCAGCGGCTGTGCCGCGGCACACTTGAACTCCGCATTCTTTTCGAGTGCCCACGTCTGCAGCAACGCCAACTCCCCGATGCCCGCGCTGTCCATCGCGGTCACCCCGCTCAAGTCGAGGACGAGTTTGCTTGTGTTCTGCAAGACTTGCCACACCAGACGCGACAGTGCAGCCGCCTCCTCGCGATACACGATGCGGCCCTGGCAGTGTACGATGATGACATCGCCATGATTTCGCGTTTCCAGACTCAGCTTCAACGTCGGCTCCTTGTCAAATCCACAGGCAACCGCACCCAGCGGTTGCTCCCACGTTTGGCAATTGGTACCCATTGATTGCATGCTAATACATAGACGGGTTGCGGCTGGTTTTGGCACCATGAAAATCTGATAAATTCTCGTTTATGTGCTCCGGCTTTGGGACTAATTTTTTCTCCGCCGGGACATCTTGACCATCCGGTACACTGCATCTAACGGATTTCGTTGACCTGATTGGACTTTTGCCGGCGGAGTGCCGGGGAGGATTGGTTCGTGCTCAAGATTGCTGCGGCGGTACTGGTCGTGCTCTGTATCGCATTGTGTTCAACCTCAATGTCGGCACAGATTCTTCCGCGAGGTAACGTTTATGCTGGCGTTTCTTACGGCCAGTTCACCGATGTCGTCGTCCGGCAACCTTATCGCGGCTGGAACGCCTCGGCTGAGGATCTTCCTTTCGCCCGCTTCTCACACCTCGGCTTCGTGCTTGACGCCAGCGGCTACTATCGCACGGGCGTAACCCAATACAACGCCCTGTTTGGCCCGCGCCTGTCGACCACTTATGGAAAGTGGCGTCCCTTCGTGCACGCCATGGCCGGCATCCAGCACATCAGGTCGTATGGGAACATCTATAACCCGATCGCTGTCGACGTGGGCGGTGGCGCGGATTACAAACTCTTCTTCAGAAATTTCTCCTGGCGACTGCAGGGCGATTACCTGCGTACCAGTTACCTGAACGCCCACCAGGCTGACTACCGGGCCTCCACCGGCATCGTCTGGCGCTTCTGAACCATGTCGCGCCGACGGCGGTAACCGCGCTGCAAACGAAAACCTGTTCCGTCTTTGCCGCATCCAAGAAACTTCCTGTGTCTCAATGGGTTCGAAGACGCAGGAGGAGAAAGACTCATGCGCAAGCCTGCTCTCATTGTTTTCTTGCTGCTCCTATTTGCCGGCATGGCAACAGCTCAGATTCCAACCGCAGGGAACGTGTTCGTCGGCTACTCTTTTGAAAACGCAAGTTCATCCGCACTCAATCTGGATGTAACCCGCCCCAATTTGCAAGGATGGGAAGCATCGCTCGAAGGCAAGGTTCTCCCGGTCCTCGGTATTGTCGCGGATTTCAGCGGGCACTACGGGACCGATAGTTTTACCGAACTCACGCCAAACGGGCCCCTGAGCGCGAGTGTGACCGGCCATGAGGAAGAAGTCATGTTCGGACCGCGCTTCTCGCTCTCGCTGTCGAAGTTTCGACCCTTCGCTGAATTCTTGTTCGGGGTTGGACACATGAATACGAACAGCTTAAGGTCTGACACATCGTGGGCCATGGGGCTCGGCGGAGGGCTCGACTATCGCATTGTTCGACCTATAGCCTTGCGGGTTGAGGGAGATTATGTTTCGACCCGTTTCTTCGGCGCATCGCAGCAAAACTTGCGCCTGTCAACCGGTATCGGTTTTCGTTTCTAGGCGAAAATTTCAATTCGTCCGCACGCAAAAGCAGGATTCAGCTGGTTGGCTGAATCCTGTTCTTTGTGGCCACGACAAAAATTCGTTGCTGCGAAACCTGTGCTAGGTGCGCTACGCTGGCGGTGCGCTATCCGCTTCATGCGCCCAGTATTTGTGATCGCGCAGAAAGTATTTTTCGTTCCAGTAATTCATCGCGGTCTTGAGAAAGAGCCACCCCACCGGCAGATATCCCATCCTCTTCAAGCGGCGATTTGTGGTCAGGACTCCGCCGCGAACAATCGCAAACCGCTTACGTTCGACCCGCTGGCTCAGCTTGTAGTCCTCCCCGAAAAGAATCTGCTCGTGAAATCCCCCCAGCTCCCAGAATTGTTTTCGGTCAAAGAGCATGAACATTCCGGTGGCGAACGGACGGTGCAGGTGCGACAGATACTGAAAAACATCGTTGGTGATATAGAACAGTCTGTCGATCAGGCTGCCCTCGTTGCACAGGATATTTGTGGTCACGCAATGCAGTTGCCTGCTCTGCGCTCGCTCTACGCAGCGGCGCACCAACGATCGGTCAGCCAGTTCCACGTCCGCGTCCAGAAACAGCAGGTAGGAAGTATCGGCCTGTGCCGCGCCCTGGTTGCGGCCAAACGAAGGCAAGCCGCCGCGAATCACGCTCACATTCAGGCGGTCGCCAAACCCGCGCACGATCTCGGGAGTTCCGTCGGTCGAGTTCGCGTCAGCGACTAACACTCTCGTACTCGGCATCTTCGAGTAGTCCTGATTCGTCAGCGAAGTCAGCAAGCGCGGAATCAGTTTCGCTTCGTTCTTCGCCGGAATCACGATCGTCAGCTCGTTCGCTGTATTCGCGCTCGTTAGACTCGCGTTGGTTAAATTCCTGTTGGTTAAACTCACGGATTTGTACCCCCTGTTCGTCGACCGTAAGATAAGTGAGCCGCGCATCGACCCACCCTCCCGAGTTGTAATACTGGATGCCGTCCCGCTCTACGCGGATGGCTTCGTGCGTGTGCCCGCAGAAAATTCGATCGGCGTCATGGTTGCGCGCGTACTCGATTGCTCCTGAAGCCACCTTCGGCGACATGCGCAGCCAGCGCGTGTTAAGCCGGTCGATTAGCCGGACGATCGGCTTGCTCTTGAAATCGAGTTTCTGCAGTTGCAGATAAAGCGACGTGCCCACCCGGCTCAGCCGCACCCGGTTCACCTGGAATCCGTCGAACTGGTGGCCGTGAATCGCAATATGCCGCAGTCCACAATAGTCCCACTCGTAGTGCTCGTAGACACGCACCCCGACCAGGTGCGACATGATGTTCGCCAGCCCGTGATCGTGATTGCCTTCCACCCACACGACTTCGATCCTTCGTTTTGGGTTTGAAAGCTTGCGGATATATCCCAGAAACTTCCAGTGCTCTTTCGTGAGGCGGGCGAAATTGAGGTCGGCAAAAATGTCGCCCAGCAGAATCAGCCGTTGAAAACTGGTCTGCTTGAGCACGCGCGTCGCCTCCCGCGCATGGCTGGTCTCTGCCCCCAGGTGCAGGTCCGAGAGGATCAGCGTGTTGACCTGCAGATCCATACTAGTTTTGTAACAGGGCAATGTTACGGGTTGATGAAATGTGCATCAATATTGGTGCAGTGGGGTAACTATTGAAGTAACCGGAAAACGGCGTGATTTTCGGATCGAGCCGCCGCAGAGCGCCAGGTATTGATGCCGTTTGGCGCCACTACCGAGAGCCCCCGAACGCCGGCAGTGCCGTGGAAGAGCGGCGCTTCAGCGCCGCGTAAGCGGCACAAGCAACGCGGGCTTCAGCCCGCCCGGCCGGGCACCGGCGTAACGTTGACGCCGGAATATAGGATTCCTATACTCTGAACATAGGATTCCTATACTGCAACTGCGGCCCACGGGATTCCACTACCGACATGACCAAACGCATTCGTTCCAAAATTTCCCGGGGAAGCGGCGAGCTGGCCATCCTTTCGCTGCTGGCCGAGCAGCCGCTCTACGGTTTCGAAATCGCGAAACAAATCGGCGAGCGAACCGGGGGCGCATTGAAATTCACGCTCGCGTCTCTCTACCCCCTCCTCTACGACTTGGAAAAACGCGGATGGCTCGAAGCCCGCTGGCAAGCGAACCACGCCGGCCGCGACCGCCGCTACTATCGCCTCACTGCCAGCGGGCGGAAGCAGCTTGCCCCGCTCAAGGAAGAGTGGCGCGCCTTCTTCCACGCCCTCGACGCCCTCGCCGGAGTCAGCCATGCCTGATTGGAAGGAGCAGATCCGACGACGAATGCAACCGCCGCCCGCAGCCCAAGCGAATGAAGTGGTCGAAGAGCTATCGACACACTTGGAGGAGACTTACAACGACCTGCTGAATCGCGGATACGCGCCTCAGGCGGCATTCGAACGTACGCTGCAAGAAGTCGACGACTGGGACGTTCTTTGTAGGCGAATCTCCCGGACAAAACAAAGGAGAAATCCGATGAATGATCGCACCAAGCGTTTGTGGCTTCTCGTGGCTGTGACATGGCTGGGCGCAAGCTTGTCCGTCATGGTTCTGCAGCCTGGCCGCCTTTATCCAGATCTGATTATGTTCTACTTGCCCTGGTTGGCTACGCTTCCCCTTGTTGGTGCCGCAGGAGCCTACTTGGCGCAACGCGGGAACCCGGTGAACGATCACGTCAAGCGCTTGTGGCTTTCGGTGACCGTCACTTGGCTGGGCACCATCTTGTCGCTCGTGGTTCTCGAGCGGATTGACCATCCGGAACTAATCTTGAGGCGGCCCATCCCCATTTGGTTTTCCTTGCCAGGGCTGGCTACGCTCATCCTTGTCGGTGCCGCCGGGGCCTGCTTGGCGCAACGCGCGAATGCGCCTCGCAAGACACGTCTTGTGGTGGCGACTTCTCCGGCCCTGCTTCTCGGCATCATGCTGCTGCTGCTTCTGCCTTGGCGCTTTGCCGGTGACGGGTACCTTTGGCCGCTCACCTTCTTCGCCATCGACGTCGAAAACTGTGTAGTAGTCCCGGGGCTGGCTTTGCTGTTAGGTGCTCTACCTTTCCTGTGGCATGGATCCGCAAACTCGTTCCCTTTGCCCACGGGGCATGCAATCGACAGTCTCGCCGGGGTGAGCCATGCATGATTGGAAAAAGATAGTCAAGCAGAAGCTGAAATCGCATGGACTGCCTCCTGACAAGCACGAAGAAGTCATCTCTGAGTTGGCGGCTCATTTCGAGGAGACCTGCGATGCCGCGCAGGCGCGGGGCTTGACTGAGACAAGGGCGGTCGAGCTGGCCTTGCAAGAAGTCGATGATTGGTCCGTTCTAGCTGCGAAGATTCGCGCGGCCAAATTGAAGGAGGAACCCATGAACGATCGAACCAAAACCCTCTGGCTTCCCGGCGCAGCGACTCTGTTAGGTGCCAGCACGCTGTTGGCGCTGATTCAGTTCGCCGGCTTCCGCCCGCGTCTTATCTCGATCGCCGGTACGGGGATGCTGCTCTACTGGCCTTGGCTCGCCGGCTTGCCGATACTGGGCGCGATTGGAGCCCTCCTTTCGCGGCGCGCCCAGGGTCCAATTGGTGCGCGGCTCATCGCCGGACTGTTTCCGGCGCTGGCCATGCTCATTACCATGTCCTTGATTCTGCCATGGGGGCTGGCGATTGATGGTGTTTCTTTCCTGCGGCTGCTCTATTTCGGAATTGGCCTGACCAACTGGGTGGCGATACCTGGCGCAGCGTTGTTAGTTGGCGCGCTGCCATTCCTGCGAGATTACAATCGTGCCACGCCGGCGCATGCCTGAGGAAGACCTGAGACCCGGAGCCAATCCCCAGGGGTCGAACTCTGAACGCCGCTACTCTTTCGGCGGCACGTACTCTTTCGGCTTAGCAGAACCTTCGCCGAAGAAAAACATATCCATTTGTTTGACGATAACTTCCTGATCCTCGCGGCGCGCCGGGTTCAGGCGGTACTCGTTGAGCAGCATTTTGCAGTGTTCCGTCCACATCTGCCATGCCTGCTGCGAGACGTTGTCGTACACTTTTTTCCCCAGGTCATTGTCGAACGGAAGCTCATCCAGCCCCGGCAATTCTTTCTTCAACTTCACGCAAAAAACAGTGTGCGCCATAACTCCCCTCACTCATTTAATAAGGCCGAATTTCCATGCTCCCAATCAAGCCGTCCCGGAACTCGTACACGTGCCTCACCGTCTGATCCACGACGAGCTTCCCGGCTTTATCGTGGACAACCTGGTGCACGTCCACGGCGATCCGTCCATCGGCTTCAGTAGTGAAGTTCTGCGGTTCCACCCGCGGATCCAGCACCGCGAACTGACGCCTCCAGTAGTCCCCCACAGCCGCGTGACCCACTACGCGACCGCCCTCCCAGCCGTTCGGCCAATCGACGTCGGGAAGCATCATCGCGAGAACAGCGTCGATTTCCCGCCGGTTGAACGCCGCATACACGCGGCGGAGAAGCTCAACCTCGCCCGCAACCTTGTAAAGCTCCATCATAACCACCCAAAACAATATCTTACACAAACAGCCGACTCTTAATTTCCCGCGACCGGCCGCCGAAAGATCTGCAACCCCAGCAGCGCCGCAACTCCCCATACCGCAAGGAGCGGAATCAGGCTGGCCAGTCCGCGCAGCCCCAGCAACTGGCCCAGGTTAAACGCACCGTACTCCGTGCCCGCTCGCGCTTCAACGATCGTGAGCATCGAGTCGTGGTTGAGCGCCATTTTCCCCGACCAGAATGCCGGCCAGACCGAGTGCACCATCGGACAACTATCCTGCATCGACAATTGCGAACTCGTCGAGATCACCATCAGTGCGACGCACACGCTGCACAGCGCAAGTGCGATCAGCACCCGGCGCCATGCCGCCGTCGCGCCTTGCCACGCCACGGCCAGCCCAACGCACAATAACGGGATGCACCCTCCCGCATAGCGCGGACCAAACGACAGCCCGGCTTTCCACCAATAGAAAGATGCGTTAAACAGGAAGTAGTACGACGCAATCGCGCCCGCGACCAGCGCCGCCGCGGAATACGTTCTCTTCTCATCTTTCCACAACCACCACAGTCCTAAGGGCGCGGCCAGCGTGATCGGCGAGGCAAAGAAGAGCCCGCGCGAGCAGCCAAACAGCAGCTTCAGCAAACGGTCCGGATGAGGGTAGGTCAATCCCAGGTATCCGCGTTGCTGCATGAACGAAAACGAATTCGGATCGTAATACGCGTAGCTCGGCCGAAACGATCCGAACGCCGCGTGCAGATATCCCAGCAGCACGACCACACAGATCCCCGCGCCCAGGCCCACGCCGGATGCCACGCGCCAGCGTGACGCATTACCGCGCGGCCATGCCCGCGACAATGCGAAAAATGCGAGCATCGCCGAAGCTGGAGCCGCTGGATATTCGGTGACCGTTGCCCATCCCGCGGTCAATCCAACCGCCAGTGCCCAGAGAAAATCCATCCGCGCGCTCGTGCTTTCGCGCACCTTCAGAGCCGACACAAACGCGAACACCAGACATGCACCCACCAATGCATGGGCCCAGAACAGGCTTGCATAAGCCCACATGGGCGTACCCAGGCACATCGCGAGCATTCCCAACGCAGCGCCGCCGGGTCCGCTGCCGAATCGCAGGCCCAGAAAAAAAAGGCAAATGCCTGCCAGCGCCGTCGGCAACGCGACCGCACCTGCACTCACCGCATAAGACAGCGCAATTTCGCCCCGAGGCGATTCCGGATCGATTTCCACCACTCGCAGCGCAGGTCTTACCACCAGAGCGAACGGCACGGCCAGAAAAACCAGTCCCGGCGCTTTGTCGGAGTAGTAATGTCCGTTCAAATGAGCCTTGTCTTGCGTGTTCTCGTGGTAGGCATCGATCTGCAGCGTGTGCCGTTCGACGATGGCGCGCAGCAAGTCAAAGCGCGAGTTCTGATTCCACCCGCCACCTTCATAGAAGTAAATGAATGAGAAGAAAACGACGAACCCCAACAGGAGGGCGGTCTTGCGATGGCAGGCAGATTTGTCCGGGGCAGGGCTCATCACATTTCTCGCCCGCCGGCCGACGAGTCCTCAGACGCTCTAGGTGTCCTGATTTCGATTCTGCTTCTCTTCGCGACCTTTGCGAATCCTTCGCGCGCTTCGCGGTTAAAAGCTTTTATTTCCAGAAACCCTACACAACTCCGGCCGGCCTCCACAAATATAATCAGTGTCCGCCTGAAGCCGAAAGCAATTTCGCCAGAATCTTTGCCGCCTCGACGTCAGCGGCCGGATTCGTGGATCCGTTCGACGCCGACCCAGGCTGGCCCTTCACCCCCACATAGACCGCTCTGTAGACCGTATCGCCGAGGTTCTCTACCCTATGCTTAAACGGCGGATACCAGCGCGCCTCGCCCGGTTTGGAGAATACTTCCCGCGTCTTCCCGTTCTCATCCGTGAAGAGAAGATGAGCCGCGGTGAGCGAGACCACCACGCCACCCGGGTGATCGTGCAGCACCGATTGTTCGTGCGGTCCGTAGTAAACCGAGACCACCTGCACGTGATCGTTTTCAAAATCGAGCCGGTAGTGCTTCGGTTCCACCTTCGTCGGATCCTGCCCGAGACAAGCTGCTGTCGCCACAAGCACAACAATCCCCACCCAGACCAGCTTTCGCATGCCCTGCCTCCCGCTCGAACCCTGATTTTATTGTGCGAATCTACGCAACTCTACTTCCGTGTTGTGAACACTGTCAACGATTTGGCGCGAAGCACGCCTCACCGTGGTAATCGCGAAAGATCGATGGAAATCGCAGCCGAACGGCAGCGATGAGAGGTTCGCGAACGCTTTGGACCGCTGGTGGGCCCACCAGGATTCGAACCTGGAACCAACAGATTATGAGTCTGCTGCTCTAACCGTTGAGCTATAGGCCCGCGAAGCTCAACATAGCATATTCGCGAGACCCACGCGCAGCGCGGGACTCTAAACTTTCTTGAGCAGTTGCCGCAGACAGGCCGCAAAGAGTGAAGATAGAAATTACACGCTGGCGGAGTGCCGAGCCTCTCCGCTCTTGGTGGATTCGGCGGCCGATTTTGCCAGATCTTTGAGCGATGGAATCGATTCCGGCGCAGTCACTTTGCGCTCGGGCAGCGGCGTTCCGTTCTTGATCGTGTCGACCAGCATCTCGATCGCTAGGTCGGTGTTCGGACGAATAAAGATGGTCGCGGCCAGAGTCCCGTTGCGAACCCACGTCTGCCCGGTCTTCGGCATGCCGTCGCAGCCGATGATCGGAATCTTCATCCAGCGCGCCCGTTCATTCTCGGGGATTTCGCTGAAGGCCTTGCGGGCGCCCATCGCCATGCTGTCGTCCTGAGCCGCCACCAGATCGACGTGGCTCTCTTGCGAAGTGCGCAGGCGCAACCATGAACTCACCGTGCGACAGGCGCTCTCTTCGGTCCAGTTCGCCCGCATAGTCTTCACCTGCACGTTCGCCGGCTTGGTCTGCGTCATTCCCTTGGTTCGTTCTTTCGCCGCCGCGCTGTTCGCCGGCCCCTCGATGTAGAGAACCGATCCGCCATTGGGCAGCAGAGCGGCGAGCTGTTTGCCTTGAATCTTGCCGATCTCTTCGTGATCAGAGCTGATGGCAAAAACCGGAACTTTATATGCCCGCCGCAACTCCGCGATGTAATCCACTTCGTGATTCAGCACGACCCAGCCAATCCCGGCGGCCGCCGCAGCCCGCGCGACCTGCGGAAATGCAGTTCCGCCTGCCGGCTCGAACATGATCGCATCCGGCCGCGCCAAAGACGAAGACGAATCTTGCACGTAGTGCAGAAGCTGCTGGCTCTGCGCCAGCGCGTCGTTATCGGCGTGAATGATTTTTATGTCAACGCCCATCCGGCGGCCCGCGCTCTCCGCGGCAGATGCCTGCTCCTGCTGGTAGTCGTTGTCATCATTGGTGAGGGAAACCAGAAAGCTGAGTCGTTTCATGAGACCTGTCCCATGACGGATCATAGCCGATGCGGAGAGATGGCCAATGTAACTAGAGTAACCGCGGCTCGGAAAAGGTGGCGGATCGTGGCAAGGGCGAAGATCTAGGCGCCGGCTGCTGCGCTCGCCGTGCTCGTACCCAGGAAGGATTTCAGATTCGCGTCAAGACTCTGCCGGTTGGCGTCGGAGAGATCGACAAACCGGAACGGTTGCATCCAGCCTTGCGTCGCCCACATGGGAAACAACATCTGCGCCCGGTTGCGAATTGTCGCCTCACCTAGGTGGAAAATCATTTCGACGTCGAGCTTTTCTTCCAGCGGTTTCTCCAGGTGGATCACGCCGCCAGTCGTCGAAAGCTGATGGAATGCTGCTCGCACGCTGCGGCGGTTGGGCAGCCGCACCAGAACCAGCACCGAGCCGCGCAGCTTCACGCGAAAGGGACGATCCGCCTTCCGCCGCTCGTCTTTCTCGCGGTCGTTTTTCCGGCGCTCGCTCTTGTGAGGTTCGTCCTTCTGACGCTCGTCGCTCTTCTGACTATCGTCTGTCTGATTCTCGTCAGCAGACGCCAGCGTCTCGGGGACTATCGACTCGGGCTGATCAACCATACGCCAAGAGTATCGCAGCGACGAAGACAACCAGCGTAGTTACGAAAGCACAAGACCTTGTTGAGTTGGCGTGGAAAAAGCAAGGTTTGAGGCAGCTCGAACGCTGCTTACTTCTGCCCCGAGTGAACTTCACCGTTTTCGGGGATCAGGTTGTAGGGCCAGGCCTTCTTATTCACTTTCAGCATGGGAGCTTTGGCGGGCGGGTGGGTTGCGCTCGAAACCGGTGTATCCTTCGCCACAATCTTCCAATCTTCAGGAGCGTCGGCGATACCCCAGACGTTGCCGTGAGTGTAGAGCGCTGCGCCGATCAAAAAGCGTTTGCCGTCCTTGCCCAACGGAAGGCAATTCGCCACGCGAGCCGTAACGCTGCCTCCGCCGGGCAGTCCACTCAAAATAATGGGAGTCTCCAGTTGCAGGGCTTGCGAAGTCTGGAAGCCGCATCCCTGCGCGCTCACCACCAGCACCACGCACTTGTCGGCGAATGGCCGCATGCGGTCGAGACTGGTCACGGTGACCGGAATCTCTACCCGGATTCGCGTGCTGCGGCGGGTTGCCTTGGGCGTCAGAACTTCCATGGATGGTGCGCTTCGCCGGAACCGCAATCGTTCCGCGCGAGTCCTTCCCCACTATTCTGGCAGATTCGTATTCCGCTGGATTGTGACAGAAGTAACCACAGCCCGGGAACGATGGGGTGCAGGTTAAAGAGCTAGCGGCTGGCCAGGCCGCCCGCCGTTTCGCCGCCGTCGATAGTGAAGACCTGTCCCGTTACATAGGCTGCGTCGTCTGAAGCGAGGTACGCAAACAGCGCGGCGATTTCCTCCGGCCGCGCGTGGCGGCGCAGGGGAACTTTCTGATTCACTTCTTCGAGCATCGCATCGGAATACTCGGCGCGCTGCATCGGAGTCAGCACGTATCCCGGCGCCACCGCGCAGACGCGTACCCTCGGAGCCAGTTCGAGCGCCATGGTGCGCGTGAGTTCAATCACTCCGGCTTTGGTCGCGTTGTAGTCGGCGTAGTAGGGCTGGCCCACGATCCCGTTGGTCGACGCGGTTTGCAGAATCACGCCGGTGGCGGCTTTGTCGGAAGCGCGCTCAGGCGAAAAGCGCTCCCACATATGGCGCGCCGCGGTCTGCGCCACATAGAACACGCCCGTCAGGTTCACGGCGAGCACCCGCTCCCACTCTTCCGGAGTGATTTCCAGAAACTTGTGCCGAATGCTGATGCCGGCGTTGTTGATCACCACGTCGACGCCATCCATCAGCCGGATCGCCTCGGCAAACGCCGCCTCCACCTGCATCAGGTCGGTAACGTCGGCAATGATTGACTCGCTAAGTGCTGGCAACTCGTGCCGGATCCTGGCGCAGGCCGCGGCGTCCCGGTCGAGGACGCATACGCGCGACTCCTCCTCCAGAAAGCGCGCAGCCGTAGCCGCGCCAATGCCGCTGGCCCCGCCGGTAATCAGAACGCGTTTGTCTTTTAATCCTCTCACGGCCGTAATCCTCGCATCGATCTCTAGACTCTATTATCAGACTCTATTATCCAGGGTGAATTTTGTCATTCTCTCCGCCTTGCCGTTGCCACCTCTGCCCATGTGGGAACGGGCGCCCTCGCCCGTTCAGGCGGCCCAGGTGTATCGGGCCGCGGCGCTCTCTTTCGCCCCTTCGGGGCTGGTTGATCTCTTCCCGTGTTCACCCACCGCTCGCGCGGTGGGCTTTAATCTTTCGCTCCTTCGGAGCTTCTGGGCTCTTCACACTTACTGGCGGCTTGCGTTGGGCGGGATCGATTGCGGCGGGTTTGCTCGTGGATGGATTGCCGCGGCCCGGTACTTCTGGGCCGCCTGGACGGACGGATGCGTCCGTCCCCACACTTGGGGCGGTTGCCTCCGCGCTTGCGGCGTCGGGCTCGGGGGTTCGGTGTAGTCGGGAATCTTGGTGACCATGTGGCTGTGGAATTCGAATTGGGCGCGGCGTGCGTTGCGGACGGCGGTGTTGAGGGCGCGCAGGACTAGTTCGCCGCGCTTGAGTTCGATGGTGCCGCGAATCAGTCCGTTGACGACCTCCATGATGGAAGCCTGAATGGCTTCGGCGTTTTCGAGCAGGGCGACGTGGTGGATGCGCGAGTCCGGGCCTTTGACGGTGCGGATCATGCGCTGGTGGCCCCGCATCTCCCATTCGCCGGGCCCCGGCGAGGACCAGCCCGTCCACGCACGAAAGGGACGAGATGAAGCGGACGCTTCCCGTTAGCGCTTGCTCGCAGTCTCTTGCGTCTCCGTCTGCGATCGTTTCCTCTAGATAGAGATCCGCCGGTATGTTTTCCGAGTCGTCGTCGAGATAGTTCCCTACGCGTTGGCCAGCCAGATCCGTTCTAATGGTGAACTTTGCGAATTCAACAAGGAGTTTCGGTAGCCGCGAATAACTGGCTTTGTACTTGATGTCCAGATCGCGACGGGACTTCGTGATAAGTAGGGCTCCTCCATGTCTATACCTCTGTATTCGGGACTCAATCAATCGCCCAATCGGCCCGATCACTCAATTTTACAATTTCTCAATTCCTAGATGGGTTTGCCGCGGAAGAAGTAGACCAGTTCTATGATCAGGATCACTACTACCATCAATTCCAGGATGAAGGCGCGGCTCTGGTTGAACTGGTCGACCATGAAGCGGTAGAGGTCTTCAGCGGTCTTCAGTTTTTCCTGGACGAGGTCTTTGTAGTCAGGCACGCCGACTTTAGACGCGGCCAGCTTGTAGAGGCGGGCGGAAAACATGTCGCTCAAAAATTTGATGGCGTTGTCGGCGCGCTCGGTGAGTTCGTTGACGTCGAGCAGGACGGTGTGCAGTTTCGATGCGGCGCGCGCCGTGCGCCAGCGCGACCACAGGCCGGTGCCTCCGGTTTCGAGGAAGTCGTAGACGTTTTCGAGTTCCTTGGTGAGCAGTTCGTCGTAGTGGCGGAACTCGAGCAGCTGTGAGTTGGCGTATTGCAGAAGCTGGATGGCGGTCTCGGCGCCGGCGGCCGTGTCGTAGATGAAGGCGGCGTTCCATCCGATGACGGCGAGATCGTTGGGATAGTAGGAGATGCGGGACTGCAGAATCTCCTGACGCTCGCCTTCAGAGAGCTGCGAAGTTTCTCCGCGGACGACCTGGGCGATGCGGTCTCCCTGGGCGGCGAGCAGGTCGTTGGCGGAAGGCGCGCCATCAATTTCGCGGACGAGAAAAATGAAGTAATCCTCTTGCAGCCACTCGGCGGTGTAAGGCTTGACCAGCGCGGGAGCCGCGCGCTCGAGCTTGCGCTTGACCACGCGCGAGGCCAGCGCTTCAAAGTTGGTGTCGGAAGTCCAGCGGCAGGAAAGTTCGGTGAGCGTGTTCCAGTCGCCGGAAAACGGCAGCTCGAAGACCAGGCTGACCACGCCGTAGTCGTAATACTTGATCTGGCCCTCGAGGCGTTCGCCGGTGTCGAGCACCAGAGGCTCAAGCGTTTCTTCGACTGGAGGACGCTGGTAGCGGACGTATCCGGGCGCCTGATGCTTGAAGCTGGCCTCGGCGGTGCGCGCGCCGAAAATCTTGCGCAGCTCGTCGAGGCGAATCTCTTCGCATACGTCGAACTGGATCAGGACCATCACCGATCCGCGCAAGGGCGCTGGAGTAGGCGTTTGGGCGAGCGTCACAGAAGACGGGGCTGCATCGCTGCCGGCCATGTCGCCGGGCGTGTTGGCGAGCACTGTAGATGTGAGTTCAGGATCCATGATTCACGATCCATGATTCGCGAACCATGATTTGCAATCCATGGTCTGCAAGGCGCGAATGACGTTACTAGAAAGCGAAGACCGTTTGAGAAGGGCGCGGCATTAAAGATGCGATTCGCTATCAATATTGTCCCAGAAATTCGGGTGTCCGGCTACAGGTGTTGCTTAGCTATAAGCTAAGTTGACCGCAAGTCGTTAAGCATCAGTGATTTCTAGCGAGTTGCCAGAGCAGCAGGCCCCCAGCGGCGAGGGCACCGAGACCTAGTCCCGCGCGATTCATGGAGGAGCGAATCCCGGCATCGCGCTGGCGCACGAGCCTGGATTCGGGGAACGAGTCGGGAGCGGTCTGCAGCTCTGGATCAAGGGCCATCTGCAGCACCTCGGCCAGATGCAAGGCGCGACGAGCGGTGCCTTGCGCGATCTGCTCGCGGCAGCTGAAGCCGTCGGCGATGATGAGCCAGTCGGCGGGCGCGCTGCGCACCGCGGGGAGAAGTTCGAGCTCTCCGATGGCGGCGGAGATTTCATACTTGTCGCGCTCGAAGCCGAAGGAACCGGCCATGCCGCAGCATCCGGGAGCCGGCGACTGAAAGTCGATGCCGATGCGGCGCAGCAGCGACTCTTCGGCGGTCATCTTCATGATCGATTTGTGATGACAGTGGCCGTGCAGCAACGCCTTGCGCTCGAAGCGAGGCAAGGGAGCGCTCCCGGAATGTCGCTCAAGGAATTCGCTGAGCAGGAACGTTTGCCGTGCCAGCTTTTGTGCGCGTTCATCGTGCGGAAACAGGTTGAGGAGCTCGTCGCGAAACACGGCGACGCAGCTGGGCTCGAGTCCGACGACGGGAATGCCGGCATCGATTTCGGGGGAGAGTTCGTCGAGAATTTGCAGAAGAAGTTTTTCTGCGCGATCGAGCATGCCGAAGTCATAGAGTGGACGTCCGCAGCAGAGGCTGGCTTGCGGGACGATGACGCGGTAGCCGGCGGACTCGAGGACTTCGACGGCGGCCTTCGCGGTTTCGGGGAGGAAATAGTTGTTGAAGGTGTCGGCCCAGAGAAGGACCTCGGGGGCTAAAGCCCTGGATTCTTCGCGCTCCTGACGCGGCGCTGAAGCGCCGCTCTTCCACGGGGCGGAATTCGACATATCTGTGCGAGGCACGTTGTACCGGGTGCCCATCCCAGACGGCGCTTGCTTCGCATCGCGGGACGGACGAATGCGTCCGTCTCTCCACGAGCTATTCTCTCTGCGATGGAACCAGGATTTGAAAGTCTCGGGGGCGAAGGCGGGGATGCTGCGCTGCTGGGGAATTCCGGCTGCGAGTTTTGCAACGTCGCGCAGGAACGGGAGTTGCGTGGTTAGGTTCACCAGGCCCGGTGCGCACGACG
This sequence comes from uncultured Acidobacteriaceae bacterium, assembly GCA_963739125.1. Lineage (GTDB taxonomy): Bacteria > Acidobacteriota > Terriglobia > Terriglobales > Acidobacteriaceae > Sulfotelmatobacter. The sequence continues at coordinate 2,529,364 of CAVTZD010000001.1, forward strand.
CCAGGCGCGCCCACAGGTCGATGTTGCCGAAGGCATAATTATTGAGCGGGCGGACGCGGCCTTCGTAGTAGTGGGAGAGAAATTCGGCTTTGTAGGTGGCGACGTCAACGCTGACTGGGCAGTCGCTTTTGCATCCCTTGCAGGCCAGGCAGAGATCGAGCGAATCTTTTACTTCTTCACTGCGCCACCCGTCGTGGATGATTCCATCGTTTCGTTGGCCTTGTGTCATTTCCCAGAGCAGATGGGCGCGGCCGCGGGTGGAGTGCTCTTCTTCGCGGGTGGCGCGGTAGCTGGGGCACATTACGCCACCTTCTTTTCCAGTAACTTCGCGGCGGCACTTGCCGACACCCACGCAGCGCAGCGTGGCGTGCGCGAGGCTGCCCCCGTCGGCGGGAAACTGAAAATGCGTTTCCGGTTGCCAGGGAGCGTAGTCGGCGCCGAGGCGCAGATTGTCATCGAGCTTGTTCGGCGTCTTTCCGGGCAAACCAATCAGTTTGCCGGGATTCATTTTCCAGTCCGGGTCCCATGCGGATTTAAATTTGCGGAAAGCTTGCATCAATTCCGGACCGAACATTCTCGGCAGCAATTCGGCGCGGGCTTGTCCGTCGCCGTGTTCGCCGGAGAGCGACCCGCCGTAACCGACCACAAGGTCGGCGGCTTCTTCTACGAACTTTCTGAATTTGGCGATTCCGGGTTCCGATTGCAGATCGAAGTTCAGACGTGTGTGGACGCAGGCGTGGCCGAAGTGGCCGTAGAGAGAGCCGCGGTAGCCGAATGCGGTCATCATCTTTCGCAGGTCGCGGAGATAGCCGCCGAGCTTTTCGGGAGCGACGGCGGCGTCTTCCCAGCCTTCCCAGTTCAGCGGCTCGCCGGGCACATGCGAGGTGACGCCGAGGCTGGCCTCGCGAACTTCCCACACACGCTTGGCCTGCGGGCCGGAGTAGACGTGCGCGTTCGGAGGACTCGCGCCGCGCTGCAGCGCCTCGATCATGACGCGGGCCTGGGATTCGGCATGCTGCGCGGTATCTGCGCCGAACTCGACCAGCAGCCATCCGCCGCCTTCGGGCAGTAGAGCGAGGCCTTCGGTGTTGATGCCTTTTGTGCGAGTGTAGCCGACAAGAATGTCGTCGAATCCTTCCAGACCGATGGGCTTATGCGCCATGATTTCGGGGACGTGATCGGCGCATTGAAAAATATCGGGATACGCGATGACCGCGAGCACGCGCTGGGGTGGGCTTTCGACCAGGCGGCAAGTGGCTTCGAGCGTGGTGACACAGGTTCCTTCGGAGCCGACCAGGGCGCGGGCGATGTGGAATCCGTTTTCGGGGAGCAGGTGGTTGAGGTTGTAGCCGGAGACGCGGCGGGGGATTTGGGGGAATTGTTGGCGGATGAGAGCGGCGTATTCATCGGCTAGTTGGTGGAGGGAGGCGTGGATCTGATTGCAGCGGTCGGAGTCGCCGCGGCCCGGTGAATCTGGGCCGCCTGGACGGACGAATGCGTCCGTCCCCACACTGGGGCCGCCGGACAGCCGGGGGCGGCTGTCCCCACATGGTTCGGTTGTGCCGGCTGGACGGACGAATGCGTCCGTCTCCACACTGGCATCGCGGCCTCGTGAACCTGGACGGACGAATGCGTCCGTCGCTCCATGGATGAAATTCTGGCCGACTTTTATGCGGACGCCGTCGTAGGTTACTACTTCCAGTTCTTCGATGTTGTCGTCGGTCTTGCCGGCCATGACCGAATGCACACCGCACGAGTTGTTGCCGATCATGCCGCCGATGGTGCAGCGATCGTGGGTGGCGGGATCGGGCGCGAAAGTGAGGTGGTATTTTTCGGCGGCGTTGCGCAGGTGGTCGAGCACGACTCCGGGCTGCACGCGGGCGATGCGGCGCTGAGGATCGATCTCAAGAATCTTCGACATGTACCGGGAAAAGTCGAGCACGACGGCCATGTTGCAGCACTGGCCGGCCAGCGACGTGCCACCACCGCGGCAGAGCAAGGGCGCACCGAATTCGCGGCACAGAGAAATTGCGGCAAGGACATCGTCGGCATCGCGTGGCAGAACGACGCCGATGGGGACTTGTCGATAGTTCGAAGCGTCGGTGGCATAGAGAGCGCGGCTCCCGGAATCGAAACGGACTTCGCCCCGAATCTGCCGCTGCAGAGCTTCGGCGAGACCCGCGGCATCGGTTTGCGATTTTGGGGCGGGAGTGGAATCCGCAGCTTTGTCTTGCATGGCCCGTCTTTCCTAGTTGGAGGAGGTGGTTGTCTTGGTCACGTTGACGATTACAAATTTTGTGCTATCAGCGGTGGACTCGACGTTGATGGTCAGCGAGGTTTTGTGATCGTCGGAGACAATCGTACAGCGGTCTTGATCAGACGAAGTCACGGTCGCGCGCGGGAACTTCGACTTGTAGAAACTGCAGACCTTGTCGGCGGGGTCGCTGCTTTCGAAAGTTGCGGTGACGGTGTGAATGCCGGCGACGGTCACCGACGCCGCGCCACTCTTCTGCGCCTTTGCGCCGGGGTAAACCTCGACGCCGAGATCGTGAACGGCTTGCTCGGGATCGTTGGCGCTGAAGGTGCCAAGCGGAGTCTCGACCTTTACGCGATCACCGTCCTGGGTCACATGGGAACTCCTGGCGATGCGGTATCCGACGAAGCCAACGGTGGCAATGCCGAGGATTCCGAGGCCCACGATCACGGCGATGACGATAAGAACGACCTTGAGGGCGCTGCCGCCGCCGGCGCGGGGTGCGGCAACTGGCGCGGTGGGGGGAGTTGCCGCCGAAGACGAAGAGCCACTGGCCACGGCTGTGCCACATTTGGTGCAGGACGTTGCTCCGGAAGCCAGCGCCGCACCGCAGGAATTGCAGAATGCCATAAATCACCTCGTGAGGGTGTCATCGGAGGAGTCGAAGGCGCGAGTATATCGCAGTTGGGCGGGCGGAAGGCGCAATTGAATGTCTCGCCGGTTGGCGGGGCTAAAGCCCAGGGGATGTTGTTCGCTTTACGCGGCGCTAAAGCGCCGCTCTTCCACCAAAGCTTAGCTCCAACCGCGGGTGCCGTAGTCGGCCATGGAGAGTACAAGCAGGATGAAGAGGAAGAAGATGGTGGAGATGACGACCAGCTTGAGCAGCCTTTCGTGGGCATTCTTGAGGTGCATGAAGAAGAGGGCGACGAGCAGAGCTTTGATGGTTGCGATAGTCAGGGCGACGGCGGCGTTGAAGCGTCCGAGTTCGATGAAGGCGGCTTTGTAGGTGAGGAATGTGCAGAACAGCAGCGTGACCCAGACGGTGAAGTAGGTGGTTAGCGGCGATTTCGTATGCTCGGATTTTGCGTGGTTAGACATAGGAAGCCTCGGGGTGCGTTTGCAATATCAGTGCGGCGGCGTTCCGCGCGAGATCCCTCGCTGCGCCTGGGCGTCTCTTTGATGAAGCCGGGATCGGCTCGGGATGACGCATTCCTGCAGAACGATGCGTTTCTTCAGGATGACGCCAATTCGATTTTGTATCCACGAAATCCAATTGCAGCCCCTCACGGGTGACGGTCGATTAAATATAAAAGCGGGAACAGGTAGATCCAGACGATGTCGACGAAGTGCCAGTAGAGGCCGCCGATTTCTAGCGGCGTGTAATATTCGCGGGTGAAGCGGCCTTTCCAGGCCATCCACAAAAGCCAGGTGAAGATGCCGAGACCGACGATCATGTGCAACGCGTGCAGGCCGGTCATGATGAAGTAGAGCGAGAAGAAAATTTCGGCGTGGCGCGGGTTGGCGTATTGATCGGGATGCCCGGGAATGGGGACGTGATCAAAGCTGAAGGATGCGCCGGGAACGTGGTGCTCTTCAAACTTCTGGTAGTATTCGAAGCCCTTGATGCTCAGGAAGGTGAGACCGAAGAGCATGGTGACGACGAGCATGGCAATCAAGAGGGCGCGGCGAGCGGTTTGCGCGGCCCAGATGGCGAGAACGACGGTCAAGCTGCTGCAGATCAGGACCGCAGTATTGGCGGCTCCGATGGTGGCGTTGATGGAGGAGCTGGCGGCGGCGAAATCTGGGAAGTACCAGCGACGGTAGATCAGATAGGCGCAGAACAGGCCGCCGAAGAACATGACTTCGGTGCCGAGGAAGATCCACATGCCGAAGCTGGCAGAGTTGCGCTGCTGCTCTTCGGTGGCGAAGTGGTGCAGGAGTGCGGGATTGTCGGGGTGGTGAACGGCTACGGCTTGGCCGGGCATTGTTTGGCCGGGCATTGTTTGGCCAGGCATTGCTTGGCCACCCATGGTCTGGCTATCGGGCAATGGGCACCTCCTGGGTTTGAGGCGCGCTGCCGTGCGGGGCGTCGAGTTCGTCGTAGTTATAGGCTTCCCAGGTGACGACGGGTTCCTCGTCGAAGTTGAAGGTGGGCGGCGGAGAAGCGGTCTTCCATTCGAGGCCGGCGGCGTTCCACGGATTATCGGGCGCGGGCTTGCCGTAGCGCATCGACCAGAGGAAATAGATCATGGGAAGCAGATAGCCGACACCGAGCACGGTCGCACCGGCTGTAGAGAGCACGTTGAGCACCTGGAACTCGGGCGGATATTGGTAGTAGCGGCGCGGCATGCCGACGTAGCCGAGGATGAATTGGGGGAAGAACGTGAGATTGAATCCGATGAAGACGATCAGGGCTGCGAGGCGCGCCCAGCCTTCGGGATAAAGCTTGCCGGAAATTTTAGGCCACCAGAAATGCATGCCGCCGAGATATCCCATGAGCGCGCCTCCGACCATGATGTAGTGGAAGTGGGCGATGACAAAATATGTATCGTGGACGTGAACATTGACGCCAAGACAGGCGAGGAAGAGTCCGGTGAGGCCGCCGACGGTGAACAAGCCGAGAAATCCGAAGGCGTAGAGCATGGGAGCATCGTAATGGATGGAACCTTTGTAGAGGGTCGCGGTCCAGTTGAAAACTTTAACGGCGGAGGGCACGGCGACGGCGTAGCTGAGTATGGAGAAGATCAGCGCGGCATAGACGGAAATTCCGGCGACGAACATGTGGTGCGCCCAGACCAGAAATCCGAAGACTGCGATGGAGATGGACGAGAGCGCGACGAAGGTGTAGCCGAAGATGCGCTTGCGCGAGAAGCAGGCGATGATCTCGGTGACCACTCCCATGGAGGGGAGAATCATGATGTAGACGGCGGGGTGCGAGTAGAACCAGAACAGATGCTGGAACAGGAGCGGATCGCCGCCGAGTTTGGGATCGAAAATGCCGAGATGCAAGGCGCGTTCCGCGACGACCAGAACCAGAGTGATGGCGATGACGGGAGTCCCGAGAATCTGGATGATGCTGGTGGCATAGTGCGCCCAGACGAATAGAGGAAGGCGAGACCAGGTCATGCCGGGAGCGCGCATGCGGTGGATGGTGACCACGAAATTGAGGCCGGTGAGGATGGAGGAGAATCCGGCGACAAAGATGGCGAGTCCGGCTTCGATCACTTTGGTGTTGCTGAAGGCCGTGCTGAAGGGAACGTAGAAAGTCCATCCGGTATCGACGCCGCCGGTCAGCACGCAGTGCACCATCATGAGGCCGCCGATGATGTAGAGATACCAGCTCAGCAGATTGATCTTCGGGAAGGCGAGATCCTTGGCTCCGACCATCATGGGAACGAGGAAGTTGCCGAGCACAGCGGGGATGGAGGGGATGAGGAAGAAAAAAACCATCACCTGACCGTGCATGGTGAACAGTTTGTTGTAAGTGTCGGCCTGAACCAGATCGCCGGCAGGGGTGAGCAGTTCGAGACGAATGAGCAGCGCAAAGAGCCCGCCGATGAAAAAGAAGAAGGTGATCGAAACTAAATAGAGGAGCGCGATGCGTTTATGGTCGGTGGTGAGGAGCCACGACCAGACGCCGTACTCTTTATTCAGGTAATTCTCGCGCTCGATGGGCTGAGCGGGGGACTGAGCGATTGCGGTTGCCATAACTTATTCCACCTGACTTCCCTGTGACGGGGCCTGTGACGAGGCTGGTGACGGGGCCTGGGCCTGAACCGGCGCGCTTTGCGGCGCGGCCGAGGCGGTTTTCGCGGGCTCGCCCGGCTTGGACAGCGATTTTACGTACGCCACCAGCGCATTCACTTGTTCTTCACTCACCAATCCCTGGAACGTCGGCATGATCGGCTGGAACCCTTTGACCCTGCGGGCGCCGGGATCGAGAATGCATTCGCGGATATAGTTTTCGTCAGCCATGACGGTGCGACCGTCTTCGAGTTGCACGGGCTTGCCGAAGACTCCCTGCAAGTTGGGGCCGCGGCCTTGCGAGTCCATGCGATGGCAGGTGCTGCAGCCAAGCTCTGAAAAAATCTTCTCGCCGGTGGCCGAGAGCGGGCCGGTGGTACCACCGTTCATCCAGGCTTCGTATTGCGCGGGCTCCATGACGACGACGGAGCCGATCATGCCGGAGTGCTCGGTGCCGCAGTATTGGGCGCAGAAAAGATGATAGGTACCGACCTTGGTGGCGCGGAACCAGGCTATGGTGTAGCGGCCGGGAAGCACGTCTTGCTTCATGCGAAACGCGGGCACGAAGAAGCTGTGGATGACGTCTTGCGAAGTCATGATCAGCTTGATGTCGCGATCGACGGGCACGTGCAGCTCGTTGATTTCGCGCTGACCTCCGGCGTGTTCGATCTTCCACATCCATTGTTTGGCGACAACGTAGACTTCGGTCGAGTCGCGGGGAGGAGTGTGGCCCCGGAAATAGACAGCCGCGCCCCAGAGGAAGATGACCATGAACACCACGAAAGGAATGATCGACCAGGTCAACTCGAGCGGGATGGACCCTTCGATCTGCTCGGCGAGCACGCCCTTGCGCGCCCGGTAGCGTGCGGCGAAATAAACCAAGGTGATGAAAATGAGCAGCGTCATCATCCCGCAAACGATCAGCAGGAAGATGTAGAGGGCATCGACGCGGCCTGCCATGGTGGAGGCCCGCTGCGGCCATAATGGAAAATTATCGAACATAGTGGTTCAGTCGTTGGTCATTCGTCATTCGTCGTCGGTCATTGGTCGTCGGCCGTTGGCCGTTGGTTCGTTGCTGGGGGAGATCCTTCGCTTCGCCTGAGGAACGGCTACGCTCAGGATGACGCCGTCGAATTTGTCTTTCAGTTTCGGGTTATGTGACTCACGTGACTCCAAGGTTTTCGCCGGGACGCCGATTTGTCCAGGCGGAGCAGGATCAGCAATAATCCGCCGATCAGAATGATGGTCAGGCCGCCGCCGAGCCGCAGCATGTTGCTCACGACCGCGCCATATTTTCCGGTGGCGGGATCGTAGTGATAGCAGTACAAGAGCACCTGGTCGGTGAGGTTGCCGATCTTCTCCGACGAGGCCTCGACCAGGCCCATGCGCAAATCTTTAGGCGGAAAATCCACGCCGTAGAAGTAACGCGAAATGCGGCCTTGAGGAGTGAGCACCATGATGGCGGTAGCGTGCGCGTACTGCTTGGTCTTGGGATCGTATTGATATTGAAAGCCCACGGCCTTGGTAAGCGCGTCGATGGATGCGGGAGGTCCGGTGAGGAAATGCCAGCCGGAAGCGGCGCCGGCACGGCCGTAGCGCTGGATGAAATCGGCTTTCTTGGCGGCGGCCATGGCGGGCGTTTCCTCGGGATTGAAGCTGACGGTGACGACGTTGTACTCATCGCCCACGTCGAACTTGATCATCTTCATGGCGCCGGTCAGTCCGGCAAGGGCTTCGCCGCACAGCATGGTGCAGTTGTAATAGACGAGATTGAGGATGAGCGGCTTGCCAAAGTAGTCGCCGAGTTTGACGGCGCGGCCGGTAGAGTCGGTGAAAGCGAGATCGGGAGGAACCTGGGCATCGAGATGCTGCTCGATACCGACATTTTCGAGATAAGGCGGGCGGACGGCGGCAGGCGGCGAGAGGGCGCCCGTGGTCATGGCCTGAGACATCGCGCGGGGAGCGGTGGTCGCGGCGAAGAGTGCTAGCAACAGGAGGACGATCGAGGGATGCAGTCGGATGGGGCCAGCTGAGTGCGCTGTCGAGCTTTGCTCGACTGGGCGGGCGAGGGCGCCCGTCCCCACATGGCCGGGGGCGAGCGCCGGCGCCTGGACTCCCGCAAAAATCGGATTGTGATTCTTACTATTCACTTCTTCTTTTCCTTCTTTCTTGCCGGTTGGCTGCTGGCTGCGGGCGACGCCGCTTCGGTCGTGGCGCCCTGGGCGCGGACGGGCAGGCCGCGCTGGGCAATCAGGTCCATGGCGCGCTCGATCGGGATGCGGACGATCCCCGCCTGCTGGTCGATGTAGCCGTAGGTGCTTAACTTTTTTTCTTCGTCGAGACGGATCGTGTCGAGTTGCGTGCGCTCGTCGATTTCAAGCTGCGGGCTGGGAAAATTCTGCTTCAGATAGTCTTTGTAGTCGGTCGGCAGATGCCGTGTGTCGACGGGGGCGTTGGTGACCAGGGGGCTGACGGGAGTCTGTTCGGCCTCGCTGCGCCTGGTGAAAAAGTGAAAAAGGGCAGTGACGATGAAGTAGCAGATCAGGATGAACAGGGCGAGGCCAAGCAGGAAATAGAGCACACCGCTGACGCGGATGTCGCGGCGCTCGTAGTCGCCGTGGCCGTTGGTTGCGGGATTGGTCTGGTCCGTCATGGTTCGTATGCGCTGTTCAGTGCTCAGTTCGTATTTCTTAACTCGTAGCTCGTTGCTCTTTGTTCGTTGCTCGCTGTTCGTTGCTGTTGCTTACGCACCTCCGTGATGGTGAGCCGGGTGCAGAACTTCTCCTGCCGACGGATCGTAGACGGGCAGCAGCGGCAGCGCGCCGAGATTGCGGAAGAAGGAGGCCAGCCAGAAACCGCCGATGGCAATGGGCACGACGACATCGGCGATGGTGATGTTGATAGTCTTGGAAAAATTCGGCTCGATAATCCAGAACAGGTCAAGGTAGCGCATCAGTATCAGCCAGATCGCGACCCAGACCAGCTTGCGAATGTTGCGCTTGAAGGGGCGCGAGAGCAAGACGGCGAAGGGCACGAAGAAGTGGAACAGCGCGAGGAACAGCCCGATTGCTCCCCAGCCCCCGGCCAGGCGTCTGAGATAGAAACTGATTTCATTGGGCAGGTTGCCGGCCCAGATGATCAGCCACTGCGAGAAGCTGAAGTAAGCCCAGACCATGATGAAGGTCAGCATCCACTTGCCGTGGTCGTGGACGAAGTCGGGCTTCAACATCTCCGACATCGGCTTGTATTCGTAAAGGATGCGTTCGACGACCACGGCAAAACACATGGCGGCGAGGAGTTGGCCGATCAGAACGATGAGGCAGAAGATGGTGGAGATCCAGCTGGGATCGAGCGACATCACCCAGTCGATCACGGCGAAAGAAATGGTGAATGCGTAGAGGATGAGGCCGGGCCCGGCGACGGCCTTGAATTTCTGCGTGTTGTCGGGAGCGCCGGGGCGGTCGGTCTCTTTCGACCAGTACGAGAGCAAGAACGAGCACACATTCCAGATGGCGAAGTAGACGATCGCGCGAATCAGGAATCCGGAGAAGTTGAGATAACTGTCGGTGATGAATTTGTTCTTGGCGAGATGCTCGCGGATGTGTTCGTCACGGACCGCTGCCAGCGGCATCGCCCAGGGATACAGGTGATGAACGCCGAACAAGATTGGGATGAAGAGGATGGCGAGCAGGGGCAGGGTGCGCATGGCCGCGCCGAGGATCCGGCGGATTACGACGCCCCAGCCGCCGCCGGTCAGATGGCGGATCATGAGAATGGCCATTGACCCCAGGGCCACGCCCAGCCAGCACATGAAGCCGAGCAGGTATCCGCGATAGAACTCTTCCGGGCGCGTGAAGGCGAGGACGAGGGCGACGATGCCGAAGACGACGCCAACGATCAGCGACCGCTGCGCGATGGTCTTGACTACCGGCGGAGCCGTCAAATCGAGTTGTGTGGCGCTCGCCGCGCTCATTTGTTTTCCCCGGTTTTCAAACTCTCGGTTTTCGAACTGGTTTCAGGCGCGAGCACGGGCAGAGTAGCGCCGGAGCCGGGCTCGCGGAACTGCGGAGGTTCGGACGGAATCTTTTGTCCTGCAGGCACGTCGGCCAGGGTTGCGTTCTGGCTCAACTGCAGGGCGCGGACATAGGCCACGATGTCCCAGCGATCCTGCGCCGGGATTTGCGAAGCGTAGTCGGGCATGATGCCGAAGCCGTTGGTGATCACGTCGAAGAAATATCCCAGCGGCGCTTTTTCGAGGCGGGGGATGTGATACGACGGAGGCTTGCGGGCGAATCCGCGGGACGGAACGAAGCCATTGCCGTCTCCCACCCGCGAGTGGCAAGGCGCGCAGAAAATGTTGTAGCGCTCGCGGCCGCGCTCGAGCACAGCCATGGTCACGGGGAAAGGCATGACGTCGCCGGGATTGTTCCCGATCTTGCCGGTGTAGAAATAGGTGTCGGCATGCAACTGGCCGCGGGCGACCGTGCCTTCGACCGGCGGACGCTCGGAGCGCTGGTCGGCGAAGAAGTCGCTGCGCGAGAGAGGATTCTCGCGCGGCTGTTCGTGCATGTCGAGGCGGCAGGCGCAGGTGAGGGCGATGGCGACGAACGGAATCAGGGCGGCGAAGGGTTTCGGAACCCAGGGCTTCGACGGTTGTGGAATCCTGCCTCTGCGTAAGAAACGCGCAAAGATGGGGCGGCCGGCGATCAGCATCAGCAGCCCAAAGAAAACCGTCGTCGAGCTTCGCTCGACATGGACAGGCGAGGCGCCCGTCCCCACATGGACATTGCCAGGCGCCGACTTCATCGATTTGCGGAAGCGCGGCATTAGCTGGGCACCTCCGAAACCGAGCGGGGCTCGAGGCCTTCGAGAAAGCGGCGCGTCTCCGCCGGGTTGTACTTCTTGTCGGATGAAAACACGATGAGAAAGAAACGGTCTTTCGAAGCCAGCGCGAAGCGCGACACGTTGAACACCGGGTGATAAGGCATGGGCAAGCCGTTCAACGCCAGCATGCCGAACAGGGCGGAGATGCCGCCAAATAAAATCGTCATTTCAAACGTGATGGGGATAAAGGCCGGCCAGGAATGGTAGGGTCTGCCGCCAACGTTGATGGGATAGGCAACTGCGGCGCACCACCACTGCAGGAGGTATCCGGCCAGGCCGCCGGTGATGCCGCCAATGAGCACGACGAGGGGCACTTCATCGTGGGTAAAGCCGATTTCCTCGGCCAAGCCCTCGATGGGGAACGGGCTGTAGGCATCGATCTTCTTATAGCCAGCCTGATAAGTCTGACGAGCGGCGTCGAGCAGATGCTGCGCGGTATCGAATTCGGCCATCAAGCCGTAGATGGGATCGCGTTTCATCTACGCTTCCTCCGCTCCCTTCACTTCCGCCTGGGGCAGAAGCGTGCGTATTTCGTAGATTGAAATCATGGGCAGCAGGCGGCAGAACAGGAACATGCAAGCCAGGAAGAATCCCAGGGTGCCGATGAAGGTCATGACATCCCAACGCGTGGGGTAGTACATGCCCCAGGAGGAGTTGAGGAAGTCACGGTGCAGGCTGACCACGACGATGATGAAACGCTCCAGCCACATGCCGACCAGGACGACGCCCGAGATCAGAAACAGAGCCACCGGACTGGAGCGCAGCTTGCGGATCCAGAGTACCTGGGGAATAAAGATGTTGCAGGCGAGCAGCGACAGATACCACGGCGCGTAGGGTCCGTGCAGGCGGTTCCAGAGGGTGAAGGCATCGTAGCGATCGCCGCTGTACCACCCCATGAAAGCCTCGATGCCGTATCCGTAAGCGACGATCAGACCGGTCGCCAGCATGACTTTGGCGGAGTTCTGCAGGTGGCGCGTCGTGATGAAATCTTCGAGGCCGTAAATTTTGCGGATAGGGATGGCGAGCATCAGGACCATGGCGAACCCGGAGTAGATAGCGCCGGCCACGAAGTAGGGCGGGAAGATGGTGGTGTGCCAGCCGGGGACGATGCCGATGGCGAAGTCGAAGCTCACCACGGTATGCACGGAAAGCACCAGAGGAGTGGCCAGCCCCGCCAGCAGCAGATAAGCGGTTTCGTAGCGATGCCAGTGGCGCGCCGATCCGCGCCAGCCCATCGAGAGCATGCCATAGGCCATGCGGATCCATCGATTGTCGGAACGGTCGCGCAGGGTGGCGAAATCGGGGATCAGCCCCATGAACCAGAACAACGCGGAGATGGTGGCGTAGGTGGATACGGCAAATACGTCCCACATCAGCGGACTGCGGAACTGCGGCCACACGCCCATGGTGCTGGGGTAGGGGAACAGCCAGTAGGCCAGCCAGGGGCGGCCCAGGTGAATGGCGGGAAAAATTCCGGCGCAGGCCACCGCGAATAACGTCATGGCCTCGGCGAAACGGTTGATGGAGTTGCGCCACGACTGGCGCAGCAGAAGAAGAATCGCCGAGATCAGGGTGCCGGCGTGGCCGATGCCGATCCACCACACGAAGTTTACGATGGCGAAGCCCCAGCCAATGGGGATGGTGTCGCCCCAGATGCCGATGCCTTTCAGGAACAGGTAGCCGATGGCGTAGAGCATCATCATGGTCAGCATGAAGGCGATGCCGAAGCCCACGAACCAGCCGTTGGAAGCTGGACGCGTCAGCACAATGGAGCTGATCTTGTCCGTCACCGTGCCGAAGGTGTAGCCGGGCTCGATTACGGGAGCGCGATCGAGTTCAGTGCTCGCTTTGTATTGCTCGCTCATGCGCTCAAGTGGTTCATGCGTTCGAAATCTCGCTCATGCGTTCGGAAATGATGTCATCGTGAGGACGGCGCAAGCCATCCGAACGACCTTACGACCGCCGTTAACTGATGCGCCGCCGACGGGAACTGTGACGCTGCCGTCACCATCGGTGTCCCCGTTCATTGCATTCCACTTTCCGCCTTCGTACGGTCCCTCGCGCCGGCTTCGCCGGCGCTCAGGATGACATGCCGAAAAAAATCGGCTGCGAAGAAAATCCGTCCCGAAGAAAATCCGTCCCGAAAACAATCTGTCCCGAAGAAATTCGGCCGCGCTTTGCGCTGGCCGGACGGACGAATGCGTCCGTCGCCACATGGTTCATTTTTCCAGCTCCGGGTTCGGATTGCGAACTTCGGCTAAATACGTGGTCCGCGGGCGGGTGTTCAGCTCGCCCAGCAGACTGTAATTGCGCGACTGCGCTTTCAACTTCGAAACTTTGCTGTTCGGATCATTGATGTTGCCGAAGACGATCGCCTCTGCCGGGCACGACTGCTGGCACGCAGTCTGCAACTCGTCGCGGATCAGAATCTTCTTGCCTTCGCGCACGGAAGCGGTTTCCACGTCGATGCGGCGTTCGTTGATGCGCTGCACGCAGTAGGTGCACTTCTCCATCACGCCGCGGCTGCGCACGCTCACGTCGGGATTGCGCATCATCTTATATTGCGGCGTGTCCCAGTCCTGGAAGAGCAGGAAATTGAAGCGGCGCACTTTATAAGGACAGTTGTTCGAGCAGTAGCGTGTGCCCACGCACCGGTTGTAGACCATGTCGTTCAGGCCTTCGGTCGAGTGATTGGTCGCGCCCACCGGACAGACCAGCTCACAGGGCGCGTCCTCGCACTGCATGCAAGGGACAGGCTGGAAAAATGCCTTGGGAGTGTCGCGGTCGCCCTGGTAGTAGGCATCGACGCGAATCCAGTGCATGTGGCGGCCGATGGCGCACTGTTCCTTGCCGACGACGGCAATGTTATTTTCCGAGACGCAGGCCAGCATGCAGTTGTTGCAGCCTACACATTTGTTCAGATCGATCGACATGCCCCAGGAATAGTCTTCTTCTTTGTAGGGATACGGTTTGTAGAGCGTAGTATCTGGCCCGGGGTTTTCATCCATCTCGATGGCGAAGTTGGGGTTCTGTCGGTATTCGTCGAGGGTCGCCTCGCGGACCAGGGGGCGATGGGCGCCGTCGGGTGTGTCCATGGACTGCATGCCCTGGGTGGAGGCGAGTTCGTACGTGTCGCCGGTCTTTTTTATTGTGACCCCGGAAGCAATCCAAGGAGCGGAGCTGGTGCGGAGCGGGTAGACGTCGAAGCCTTGCGCGGTGCCGACGCGGCCGGCGCGCTTGCGCCCGTAACCGAGAAAGACGGTGACGGAATTGTCGGGATGGCCGGCTTGAATCCAGACGGGGCCCGTAAGTTTCTTGCCTTGCAGTTCGAGTTCTACCACGTCTTTCGAGGCGATCTGGAGGCGCTCGGCCATCTTGGGGCCCATGAGGACGGCGTTGTCCCAGGTGAGCTTGGTCATGGGCTTGGGGAGTTCCTGCAGCCAGCCGTTGTTGGAGAATTGTCCGTCGTAGATGGTGGGGTCGCGGCGCATGTTGAGCTCGATGGCGTTGGGATCGGATTTCGGCAGGTCGCCGATTTTGGGCGAGACCGACGTGAAGCGCAGATCTTTCGGCCCGAAAGCGGTTCCCTCGATCCAGCCATCGTTGAGCGACTTTCGCCAGAACTGCTCGAAATCGGCGCCTGCGTGCTGCTTCTGCCAGTAGAAGCGAGTGAGATCGTAGCCTGTAGCATCGGCTTGCCCGGAGAGGAGCGCGACAAATTCCAGCGCGCTCTTGCCGCTGTAGAGCGGGGCGATCAGCGGCTGGATGATGCTGACGGTGCCGTCGTAGGCACGGGCATCGCCCCAGGCTTCGAGTTCGTGCGTCTGGTTCACGTGCCAGTGACAGAGTTCGGCGGTTTCGTCCTGATAAAGCCCGAGGTGAACCCGCAACGGGACCTTATTGCTCTTGAGCGCGTCGGCGAAGTTGAGATCGGCGGGCGCGTCGTAGGCGGGATTGCCGCCGAGGATCACCAGCAGATCGACTTTGCCCGCGCGCATGTCGGCGACGAGGTCCTTGATCGACTCGGTCTGGTTGATGGGGTTGGCGTCGACGGGATCGGTGTAGAAGACGGTTGTGCCGATGTTGCCGAGTTGGTGATTGATGGCGTGGGCCAGGGCGTGGACGCCCGGAGGCTGATGATCGCCGACGATTATCAAACTTGTTCCCTGATGACTTCCAAGCTCCTCTTGGACAGCGGCCATGAACTGGTGCTGACCTTCGGGAAGGCCGGAGTTCTGACTTCCCACTTCGCGCAGGGGATGCCCCCCTTCAACTAATCGGCCAAACAGTTTTTCTAGTTCAGCCGCCCGCAGCGGCAGCCGATGATCCGCCTTGGCCCCGGTTGTGGTCGGAGTGCTTTCGATCACGTACAGGCGGTTCATGTTTCCGCTGTCGGGATTGCGGCGCTTGGCGAAGTCGCGGATGTATTTCGTGTTGCCGGGGAATCCGGCGTAGAGGAAGTCGGCGTCGAGCGAGACGATAACATCGGCTTTCGAGAGATCGTAACGGGTCTCGACGGGCTCGCCGAAGGCGAGCTTCGCGCCTTCGAGCACGTTGTCGCGATTGACCGGCTCGTAGACGTGCCACTTGGCCTCGGGATAAATCTTGAGGAGATTGCGCATCTGGTCGGCCAGCGTGGGCGAAGAAATGGTTGGCGTGAGAATGCGAATGCCCGCGCCCTTCAGGGCTTTTTGGGCGCTCAAAGGTCCGCGAATGGCACCAAGAAAAGCCTGCCACGAGCGCTGGTCGCCCAGCGAAACCACGCTCTGCGAGCGGTCAGGATCGTACAGGCCGAGCAGCGAGGCCTGGGCAAAAATGTCGGTGCCGCCGAGCGATGCGGGGTGCTGGTCGTTGCCTTCGATCTTGGTAGGACGCCCGAGATGGCTCTCGACCAGCAGCGGGCTGGCGTATCCGCCGAGCGTCATCGCGGTGGCGTAAAACATGGGGCGGCCGGGAATCACATCTTCCGGCTGGCGAACGTAAGGGACGATCGGCTCGAGCGGGAGACGCACACATCCGGTCATGCCGGCGAGGCCGAGAGACGCGCCCATCACTTTCAGGAATCCGCGACGAGAAACTGAATCGACCCATTCGGAAGCGCCCTTGGGAAATTCGCGGTGAAGAGCGTCCTGAAAATCTTTCGAGCCGGCGAGTTCTTCGAGCGAGCGCCAGTATTCGGGACCGGTTTTTTCCGACGCGTCGTGGGCCGTGGCGTGGTCGATCTTGTCACGGACCGCGGCCAGGCTGAGCTTTTGGCCGGGGCAGACGTCTTCTCGCGTTTTGATTTGAATCAGGCCGCCGGGATTTTTTTCGTCGTTGGTCATTGGTTTCAACATCATTGGGTCGACATTATCGGTCCCCCGCCGGTCTCAGGGAGAACGCCTTGCACCTGCGGCGAAAACGCACGCCGTCGCGCGGTCCTTCGACTCCAAGTTTCCTTCGCTTCGCGAAGCAAACTCTCCGCTCAGGATGACAAGGGCTCACGGTTCAAACTCGCTCTTCATCTGTGACACGTGCTGCAATTCGTAATGTCTTTCACACTGCGGACGCTGTATTTCTTGAGCAACGCTGCGCCGAGTTCGACCTGATCTGAATAACTCTGGCCATCGACCACCACCGGGTTCGAACTCGTCGGCTGTTGGTAACGCATGTTGAACACCTGATCGCGGGGGCGAAGCACCTTCTCGGGATCACGATGGCAGCCCAGGCACCACTCCATTTGCAGCGATTCCTGCTGGTACATCAGCGGCATCCGGTCGACTGGTCCATGACAAGTGTTGCAGCCGACTCCCTTGGTGACATGGATGCTGTGATTGAAATACACGAAGTCGGGGAGTTGGTTGACGCGCGTCCACTGCAGCGACTCGCCCGATCTGTAACTGGCGCGGACCGGCTCGAGCAGTTTGGCGTTGGTCCAGATCTGGGAGTGGCAGTTCATGCACGTCTTGGTCGGAGGAATGCCGGCGAAACTCGAAGTCTCGACCGAAGTGTGGCAGTAGCGGCAATCGATGCCGAGTCCGGAAACGTGGTGCTGATGGCTGAACGGCACCGGTTGCGGCATGCGCACTCCGGCGTAAGTAACGTAAGGGGAGCGCTGAATTTCCATCGCCACCCAGCACAGCGCCGCAATCACGAACACCGCGCCAAAAATCGTGGCCCGGGACAGGGTATTCGTACTGCGATGGAATATCTGCGACATGCTCTTACAAGATCTGGCTTGAGGAGACCGTGCGGACTATCCGCGAACTGCTGTCCGTTCTTGTGATACGGCAAAAAGGAAAACCACCCACTGGTCTTCCGAGTTTTTTATGAACTCGAAATTATAAATACCTAAATGCGTTTTGTCGCGCATTTTTTTCGAAATTTAAATTTGCGGAAGCTTTGAAGGGAGCCAATTCCGGAAATAAATTCTTCGATATTTTTCGATCTTCGGCAACGAAGGCGGCATCAAAAAGGCGACGCGTGCGTCAGCGCAGGTTCATCACGAGCAGTTTGGGTTCGGTCATTTCTTCGATGGCGTAGCGCAAGCCTTCGCGCCCCAGGCCGGAATCCTTCACGCCGCCGTAGGGCATGTGATCGATGCGGAAGGAAGGCACGTCGCCGGCGATGACGCCGCCGACTTCAAGCTCTTCGTAGGCCTGAAACAGAAGCTTTGCGTCGCGGGTGAATACGCCAGCCTGCATGCCATAGCCGGAGTTGTTCACCTGGCGCAGGGCCTGGTCGAAATCCTTATAGGGCTCGACGGTTACCACGGGGCCAAAAATCTCCTGGCAATTTACTTTCATGTCGGGCTTGGTGCCGGTGAGAACGGTCGGCTCAACCACCATTCCCTTGCGTCCCCCACCGCAAAGCAGGCGCGCGCCGGCGCGGACGGCGTCGCCGATCCAGGTCGCGGTGCGGATGGCGTCGCTCTCGCGAATGAGAGGACCGACATCGGTTGAGTCGTCGAGCGGATCGCCGACCTTCAGTTTCTTCACGCCCTCGACCAGCAGATCGGCGAATCTTCCGTAGACCGAGTGCTCCACCAGGATGCGCTGCACCGAAATGCAGGTCTGCCCGGCATAGGCGAAGCCGCCGGTGACACAGCGGTCGGCGGCGTACGCGAGGTCTGCATCACTGTGGACGATGACGGCCGCATTGCCGCCCAGTTCGAGGACCACTTTCTTTTTTCCTGCTCGGCGTTTGATGTCCCAGCCGACGGGCACGCTGCCGGTGAAGCTGATCAGCTTGATGCGGTCGTCAGTGACTAAAAGCCCAGCGTCTTCGTTGGAGAGCGGCAAGACATTGAGTCCGCCATCGGGCCAGCCGGCCTGCTGCACACATTCTGCGAGAAGCAGCGAGCAGAGCGGAGTTTGGGGGGCCGGCTTCAAAACCATGGAGCAACCGGCGGCGATTGCCGGAGCGACTTTGTGCGCGACGAGATTGATGGGGAAATTGAATGGCGTGATGCCGGCGATGGGTCCGAGCGGGAATCGGCGCACGATGCCCCAGCGGCCGGCGGTAAATTCCTGCCAGTCGAGAGGAAGAAATTCGCCGTAAATGCGAGTGCTCTCTTCCGCGGCCACGTTAAAGGTGAAGATGGCGCGCTCAACCTCGATGCGCGCGCCCTTGATGGGCTTCCCCGCTTCCTGGGCCAGAGTGCGGGCAAATTCCTCTTTGCGTTCGGCCATGGAAGCCGAAATTCGCCGCAACACTCGCTGGCGCTCAAACGCCGGCAGGCGCCGCGTGGTGCCGAAAGCCTTGACGGCCGCGGCAATGGCGGCCTCGGCGTGCTCGCGCCTGCCCTGAACTACGCGGGCGATCAGGCTCGCGTCATAGGGAGAGCGAATCTCGACGACGTCGCCATCCTCCCACCACCGGCCGTCCACGAAGAAACCGTGCGTCGCAACGGGAGCGAGCGTCATCTCTGGCATAATTCTTTCCCAGTCCTGGAAGATTCGACCTCGACAATTATAGGACTTTTCGGTGGAGCGCTGCGGCTTCAAAAACTTCTGATAACCACGAAGGGCACGAAGGTGCACGAAGGAAATCCGAACCTGACGATTACGGAACTCTCGCAGCGATTGCGGCGGAAGGAAGTTTCTCCGGTTGAGATCGCGCGCGACTGCCTGGAACGAATCGAGAAGGTGAACCCGGCGCTGAATGCTTTCATCACGGTGATGACCAAGTCTGCTCTGGCCGAGGCGCGGGCGGCGGAAGATGAGATTCTGCGCGGCGGGTGGCGCGGGCCTCTTCACGGCGTTCCGGTGTCGTTGAAAGACCTGATTGACGTGGCCGGCGTTCGCACGACCGCGGCCAGCGCTCTTTATAAAGAGCGAGTCGCAAAACAAGATGCCGAAGTGGTCCGCCGTTTGCGGCAGGCAGGCGCGGTCATCGTCGGGAAAAACAATCTGCACGAATTCGCATATGGCGGCAGTTCTCTGATCGGCTTTTTCGGCGATGTGCATAATCCCCGGGATCTCAAGTGCATCGCCGGAGGATCGTCGGGAGGGTCGGCAGCGGCGGTCGCCGCTGGTCTGGTATACGCGGCGATTGGAACCGACACGGCTGGTTCAGTCCGCGAACCGGCGGCGCTGTGTGGCTGCGTCGGCCTGAAGCCGACTTACGGTCGCGTGTCGAGCCGCGGGGTGATTCCGCTTTCCGCATCGTTCGATCATGTGGGGCCGCTGGCAGCTTCGGTGGAGGACGCTGCGATCGTGCTGCAGGCGATTGCCGGGTACGATGCGCAAGACGTTACTTCGTGCGATGTTCCTGTCGCCGATTATGTGGGCGCGTTGCGCGAGAGCGCTAAAGCGCTTCGCGTGGGCGTGCCCCGCGCTTATTTCTTCGACAATCTCGATCCGGAAGTGGCTTCGGCTGTGGAACAAGCGCTGCAAACCGTCGCAGCTCTGGTGGCCGAGATGAAAGAAGTGCGAATGGATGTCCCCACCGACCGCACGGTGCAGACGGCTGAATCCTACGCAGTCCATGCGGAGGACGTTGCCCGCAGTCCAGAGTTGTACCAGGCTGAAACGTTGCGGCGTATTCGGAGCGGAGAGAACATCACGGCGGCGGAGTACATTGCACGCCGGCGTGAGCTGGATGAATCGCGCCGCAGCATCGGCAAAATATTTGCTGACGTGGATGTGCTGGTCACTCCGACGATGCCGATGCCGGCCCCCGCGATTGCCGACCTGAAGGCGAATCCGGGGGCGCTGCGCCCCGCAGAACTCAAGTTGTTGCGCAATACGCGTCCGTTCAATGTGTGGGGATTGCCCGCGATTTCGATTCCATGCGGTGTGACGGAGGGGGGATTGCCGATCGGCTTGCAGATCGCTGGGCCGCACTGGCGGGAGGATCTTGTCTTGCGGCTGGCTCATGCGTATGAGCGCGCAGTGGCGACGCGGCAGGGCCCATCATGAAAGATAGCGATCCGTCCGAGGGACCTCACGGTAGGCATGCATCGCCGACAGCGCCACCGGGAACGCCGATAATGCGCGCTCCGCCGAGCCTCTCGTCTACAGCATCGAAACCCTCGGCTGCCGTAAGGTCCCTCACGGCGACTGCGTCGCCGCTCAGGATGACAGGGCTAATCTAGTTCAGTCGACCGTTCGTACGTCATCGGGCAGCGTGAGCACGAACTCGCACTTGTGTGTCACGACTGAACAGGAGAGTGTTCCGCGGCGCAGGATTTTGACCGGCGTGTCGTCGGGAAACGTCAGATGGTAGTCGGCGGTCCGCAGTGCGTCCTCGTAGGACTTCAGCTTCTCGTCTCCGCTGACGAACTTGACGGCGTCGATGCGCGCGACGGAACCGGCACCACCGCTGAGCAGGATGAAGAAATCGGCGTTGCCGGTCTGCGTGGCTTTGCCGAGATCAATCGTGCTGAGATGGTCGAGTTCCATTTTATAGCGAGCGACGGCGGCGTCGGCCTTGGCGTCGCTTCCGGCAAGGGAGACAAGCCGGGTGCGGGTTTCGGGAATCGGGCGCAGTCCGCTTAGCGACAAGGCATAAGTGCGCAGCGCAAGATCTTTTTCTCCCTCTTTCTCGTAGATCTGGGCCAGATGGTCGCCGACTTCACCGTGGTGGCCGAGGTCCCAGGCAGCGGCAACATATTTTTGCGCTTTGGCGAGATCGCCTTCAGAGAAGTGCACCCAGCCCAGCGTGTCCCAGTAAGCAATCAACGACGAAACCAGTGGCAGGTCCTGAGGCGTGAGGCGGTCGAGCGAAACGTTGCGCAACGCCGCGTCGGTGGCCGATACCGCGGACTCGGCATATTGCTGCGCACGATCGAGATGCGCGCCCTTCAGTGAAAGCTGGTACGCGATGTTATTCCAGACCAGCGGTGTGGCCGAAAGTTCGACTGCGTGATCGAATGCGGCCAGCGCTTTCGTATCCTGACCGAGGTTGAGATAGGCATCTCCCAGGCTCACCTGCAAGGCGGCATCATCCGGCGTGAGAGAAGCGGCTTTCTCCAGTTCGGTAACGGCCAGGTCATATTTGTGCCATTCCTCATACATCGCACCCAGGTTGGCGTGGGCGAATTTGTCGAGCGGATTATTCTCCAGCTGTTTGTTAAATGCCTTTACGGCGTCGTCGTACTTGCGGTTATTCCAGTAGACGCGGCCCAGATTGTTGTAGGCGTATTCGTCGTAGGGATTGACTTCGAGCTGCTTTTGAAAGGCGGCGATGGCCTGATCGTTTTGGCGGAGCGCGAAATAAACGAGCCCCAGATTGTTCCATGCGATTTTGTTCTTGGGATCGACTTCGGTTGCACGTTTCAGGAGCGCGACGGCGACGGACAGATCGCCGTTGTCGGCCGCGGCGCGGGCGCTGTCGACCAGATCGTCGGCCTTCATGTCGGCGGGAGGAACCGGCGCGCCTGCCACCGTACTTTCAATGGAAAGCTTCTGGGCAAGATCTTCGCCGACGGCGCGGCGGAAGGATTCGTAATCCGCGGCCCGGGCTGGCGGGAGTTCATCTTTGCGCAGGGTCAGCGTGCGGCCCGCCGTGAAAATATCTCCCTGCACCTGATAGGTGGCCTGATATTCCGCGTAATCGCGGGTTAACGAAAAAGCCAGTGGAGCGTGCGCGACGTATTTGGCGGGCAACTCCAATTTGATGTGGTAGGAATACTCCGCCTTCGGGCCGAGCTTCAGCGGTTCGGTGTTGTCAGTGTCGTCGTCATCCACCTCAGGCAGGTTGAACTGCACCAGCGGCAAAACGATTTCCGATTTCTTCTTCGACCAGTCGAGAAAATTTACCTTTGAGACGTCGTATGACAGGGTGAACGCCTCGCGCGTCGCAGCCGGATCGCTGACCTTCAGGTTGGTGACGTCTCCGCCCAATCCGGCGTTGATGTTTTCCACGACTCGCTGCCAGTTGGCCTGCGGCACGCGACGGAAAATCGAGCGCAGCATCAATTCCTCGTCCCCGCGAAACGCATAGTGCACATGAACTTCCAGCTTGCCGATCTCGTTGATCTTGCCGTCGATGTCGGAGACTTCCGTGTCGGGCATGGGAGTGTCGGCCGGGGTCGTCTCCAGATGCGGGGGTGGCGCCGAGGTGAGTTCCGCCGGAGGAATCACGAGCGCCTGTTTGTTGCGCAGAGTGAAAGAAAGGAGGCGGAAGGGCGCAACTTCGGCGGTGGTATCCATCCAGACTTCTTCGGTGGTTCCTTTGACGTTGAGCGGCAGCATGGTGATGACGTGGTCAAACTGCGAGGGCGAAGGAACGTCGGGATCGAGCTCGCGGGTGGAGTTGATCAGCACCGAAGACGCGTGCAGACCTTCGGCCTCGAGCAGAGAAGCCAGCAGCGTGTGCTTGTCTTTGCAATCGCCGTACTGGTTATGAAGCACGTCGCCGGCGGCGTGCGGCTGGTAGCGCCCGACTCCGAGCGAAAGGCTTACGTAGCGGAAGTTCTTGGCCACGAAGTCGTAGAGCGCTTCGACCTTGTCGATGTCGGTGGTGAGTCCCTTGGTCAGTTCTTCGGCCTTGGCGCGAACTTCGGGGGTGGGCACGCGCCGGTCTTTTTCGAGGCTGGCGTACCAGCGGCCGAGTTGTTCCCAGCTTTCGAACGTGGTCAGCTGAATGTCGGGACGGTCGTCGTCTGGCGGATGCTTCTTCTTTTTCTTCTTGGCGTCATCGCTGGTGTTTTCGTCGTCGCGCTGCAGGTGCGACGAGGTCCAGTGATAGATGCGGCGGCCATTGGCTTCTGTGATCTTGGGATCCATCCCCGGCTTGTTCTTCAGTTTCACCGGACGGTCGGCCGGCACGTCGACATCGACGGTTTCTTCGAGAACGATGTTGCTCTTATCGAACTCGTACTCCGTCCAGAACTGTCCGGCTGCCAGCGGCGTGTGAATCACGGTGACCAGGTCGTATTCGAGTATGTCGCCGGGACGCAAGCCGGGCACTGTGATGTGCTTCTGGCGATAATCGGTGTAGATGGGCGCTTCTTGTTCAACCGGAGCGCTCAGGTCCTGCACGGCGTCGTCGCCGGCTTTGACCACGGTTCCGTCGGCCTGGATCACGCGCACGTAGGGGATCTCGACCCGCTCGTTGGCCGAGTTGTAACCGAACTGCAGCTGCCCCCACTGCTGCACTCCGGCCTCGCTCTGCACGCGGATGCGGGCGATCAACTCTTTGCGTCCGGTGCCATCGGCCTCGAAGCGGTAGTGTGCGTTGAGCTTCTCGATGACGAAAGATTCTTGAGAATAGTCGTGGGCTTTATCGGGCTGGGGAGAATCGGGCAATGCGGCCGCGGAGGACTTCTCGCTTTTGCCGGATTGCGCTCGGGCGGAGCCCTGGCTCGGAGAAACGGATTCCGAGGTGGCTGGGTTCGGCTGCTGCGCAGTGGCGCTGACCGCCACGAGAAGTGGAAGAAGAAGACCGAGAAGGCGAATACGCATAATCTGGGATGGAAGAACCAAACCGTCATTATCCCACGGGCCGCGGGTTGGTGTTCAAAGGTATAGTTTATGGAACTGCGGAGACATTCGTGGGGGAGGGTTTCGAGGCGCTGGCTGGGCGGACGAATGCGTCCGCCCCTCCATGAGACTGCCGAAATGCCGATTTATCTTGCAGATAGGAGCTGTGATCAGGATCACATTTTTTCGTTCAGAACGGCCAGATTCGGGGTAAAATGCGCCCAGCTTTGGTCCTGCCGACGCCACGAAGCGAGGCAGGCGTGACGCATAATGTACTTGCGCCACGATCCTTCCGTCTGGAGGTTCTGGCATGGAAGATCGGGCCCCTGTCGTTTCTTCAACTCAGCAGTCGAATGTTCTCCCCAAGCATCATGAAGGCCGCGGAGCATGGGTGCTCACCGGCTACGGCATCTGTGGTCTCGCGCTGTTTGGCGTTCTGGCCTACTTTTTCTCGGACTTCATCGCGCACTAGTGTGGGGTTCGGAAGTCGCGAACGGGCGTTCGCGCTCGTGGACGCGGTGGTAGTGTATTCATCCCTCCGGGCATCTCTGTTCGAGAATTCTGACTGCACATTCGCGTTTTCAAGACCGCGGTTTGAACGTGCTACAATGAGCGGCCTTAGGCATCGTTGGTCGCCTCAACAGCCGGCATTAATCCCACGCAAGGATTACGCGCACTCGGAAGAAATCTGTGGCCAAAAATCCCACGTCCAGCCCGACGCCCGTTACCTACGCCGACGCCGGTGTGGACATCAGCCGCGCCAACCGGACCAAGCAGCGCATCAAGTACCTGGCGCACAAGACCTTCACCCGCGGCGTGCTGAGCGAGATTGGCGGCTTCGGCGGCCTGTTTGCCGTGGATAAAACCAAGTATGCCGACCCGGTGCTGGTGTCGAGCGTCGACGGGGTTGGCACCAAGCTGAAAATTGCGTTTGAAATGGATCTGCACTCGACGGTGGGCGCCGACCTGGTCAACCATTGCGTCAATGACATTGCGGTGCAGGGGGCGGCACCGCTGTTTTTTATGGACTATCTGGCCACCGGCACGCTCGATCCCACGATTGCCGAGAAAGTTGTCGAGGGCATTGCCGACGCTTGCAAGCAGAACGGCTGCGCGCTGATCGGCGGTGAGACGGCGGAGATGCCGGGATTTTATCCCGATGGCGAATACGATCTGGCCGGATTCATTGTCGGCGTAGTCGATCGGGATCGCATCATTACCGGCAAAGATGTACAGATTGGCGACATCATCCTGGGCATGGCTTCGAATGGCCTGCACACGAACGGCTACTCGCTGGCGCGCAAGCTGCTGTTTGAGGTGGCGCGCTACTCGCCCGAAACGTACGTCAACGAGATTAAGAATAAAGTCGGAAATGAGTTGATGCGCACGCATAAGAGCTACTGGCCCGCGCTGAAGAAATTGATCGATGCGCAATGCGTCGCGGCCCTGGCTCACATCACCGGCGGCGGCATCACTGAGAACCTTCCACGCGTGCTGCCGCGGGGCACGGCGGCAGTGATTGAACTGGGATCGTGGCCGGTTCCTCCCATCTTTGAGCATCTGCAGCAGCTGGGAAACGTGCCGCAGGAAGAAATGCTGCGCACGTTTAACATGGGGATTGGCATGTTGCTGGTGGTTCCCTCGGCGAAGTTCAAGAAGGTGCAATCGGTGCTGGAGCGCGTGGGAGAAAAGGCATATACCATCGGGCGCATTGTCAAGGGCGAGCGCAAGGTTGCTTATAGCTAAGTGGCTTTGTCATCCTGAGCGCAGCGAAGGACCTATGTAATTTGCCGGCGGCTCCGGCGCTGCCGGCCAGGTGCATAGGTCCTTCGCTGCACTCAGGATGGCAAAGCGTGAGAAAACATGCATTCGCTTGGCATCCTTCTCTCCGGACGCGGTTCGAATTTCGTTGCTATCGCCGACAGCATTGACGCCGGGCGAATTCCGGATGCCCGAATCGCTGTCGTCATCTCGAACAGGGCTGATGCCCCCGGAATTGCGGCCGCACGCCAGCGCGGGTTGAACGCGTTGGTGATTCCTTCGAAGGGCAGGCCACGCGCTGAGCACGACCGCGAAGTTGTCTTCGCCCTGAAGGAGCACAAAGTCGACCTGATCTGCCTGGCCGGTTATATGCGACTGCTCTCACCGTGGTTCGTGCAGCAGTTCCCACGGCAGATTCTGAACATTCATCCTTCGCTGTTGCCCGCGTTTCCCGGCCTCGAGGCGCAGGAGCAGGCCTTTGCCTATGGCGTGAAGGTCTCCGGATGCACCGTGCATTTTGTGGACGAAGAACTTGACCACGGCGCGATCGTTGTGCAAAAAGCGGTGCCGGTGCATGACAACGACGACGAACACACGCTGGCCACGCGGATTCTGGAGCAGGAGCATATCGCTTACACCGACGCCATTAATCTCGTGCTCCGGGGACAGTTTGAAATCGTGGGCCGTCGTCTCATCCCAGCCAAGTAGGAAGAATTGTGTGGGGACAGCCGCCCCCGGCGGGGCGAAGCTCCGCTGCGGTCTCTGCAACGATGGTGGCAAAACCTGGCGAGCTTCGCTCGCCCCGACAGCCGAGGGCGGCTGTCCCCACGTGAACCTGCCGCTATAATCGACAAGCATGCCGAATTTCGCCCCGGTAGACGAACAACTCACTTATCTCAAAAAAGGCGCGGCGGAAATTATCCGCGAGGGCGATCTGCGCGCCAAGCTCGAAAAGTCGCGCGCCACGGGCAAGCCGCTGCGCGTGAAGCTCGGCATGGACCCGACCGCTCCCGACCTGCATCTGGGCCACACCGTGGTGTTGCGCAAGCTGAAGCATTTTCAGGATCTCGGCCACACGGCGATTTTTCTGATCGGCGACTTCACCGGCATGATCGGCGACCCGACAGGGCGCTCCGTGACCCGGCCTCCGCTCACGCGCGAGCAGATCGAGCAGAATGCCGAGACTTACAAAGAGCAGGTTTTCAAGATTCTCGATCCGCAGAAAACGGTCGTCGATTTCAACCGGCGCTGGTTCTCGGCATTTACGTCTGATGACTTCGTGCGCCTCATGGCGAGGTTCACGGTGTCGCAGATGCTCGAGCGCGAAGATTTTCACAAGCGCTTTGCCGAAGAGAAGCCAATCTCGATGCATGAACTGCTCTATCCGTTGGTGCAGGGATATGACTCGGTCGCGCTCGAAGCCGACGTGGAGTTGGGCGGTACCGACCAGAAATTTAACCTGCTGGTCGGCCGCGAGCTGCAGCGCGCTTATGGACAGGAGTCGCAGGTGGCGCTGACCACGCCGATTCTCGAGGGCCTCGACGGCGTGAACAAGATGTCGAAGTCGCTGAATAACGCGATCGGAATCCACGAGCCGCCGCTGGAGATGTACGGCAAGATCATGAGCATCTCCGACGAGATGATGTGGAGGTATTACGAGCTGCTGACGGATGTGCAGGTCGCTGAGATCGAGAAGATGAAGCGCGAGACGCATCCGATGCAGGCGAAGAAGGATCTGGCGGGAAGAATCGTGGCGGATTTTCATACGGCGGAGGCGGCAGGGAAGGCGGGTGAGGACTGGGTCAAACAGTTCCAGACCCACGAGACTCCGGACATCCTGGAGCACGTAAGTGTCCCGATCTCGAAAATATTGATTAATTCGGGCGAGTCGATCGGGCTTCAAAATCCGCCGCCGGACGTCTTCGTTCTGGCGCAGGATCGCGGGCCAGGGGTCGCGGTGCTGGTACGTGTAGACAAACTTCTGGCGGAGGCAAAGCTGGCTGAGTCAGCATCAGACGGCGGTCGAAAGCTGAAGCAAAGGGCGGTCGAGATCGACCATGAACTCGTGGACAAACCGAAGCTCGCAGTGCCTCGTCCCTCGAGGCCCCTTCTTGTGCGCGCGGGACGATCGCTGAAGAGGGTGACGATTGCCTGATTCCGTCGGTGCTTGCCTGCCGCCAGTGGACATCTATCGAGTGTCATCCTGAGCGCAGCAGGGCGATTCGCTTCGCGAATCGTTCTGCGGAGTCGAAGGACCCCGCGCCTTCGCGCGCAGGCAGGGGCGCTCGGGGAGTTTCTATCTCTAACCCGGAACGCGCGTGCATTTCATGTCGACGCCAGAAAAGAGAATTCCCTGCGGGGCCGAATATCGCGACGACAGGCATGGGGTCCTTCGCTTCGCTCAGGATGACAGTGCCTTTAAGCTGGCCGCTGTGTCGGCTATGCGAATTCTGCTACTCTCTCCCGGCACATGCGCGCGGCGGCGATTTTCGGGCTGGGATGCTCTGTGAGAGATCTGCGGCCGTTTCAGAGTGACAAGGCCATCGCCGCAACAAATATCGAATGGCGCATCGGTATGCCGTCGGCCTCGGATCAAGTTGATGCGGTCTTGGTGTTCGGCGGCGACGGAACGATTCACCGCCATCTCGGGCAACTGGTAAAGCTGGGTCGGCCGGTGCTGGTCGTGCCCGCAGGCAGCGGAAACGATTTCGCGCGGGGGCTCGGGCTGGGCAGCGTGCGCGACTCGCTGGCGGCCTGGCGGAAGTTTTGCCTCGGCGCAGCGGATGTCGGGGTGGCCGATGTCGGCACGACTGACGTGCGCACCATCGACTTGGGGGTCATTACTCCGCTCGACTCAACTTCGCTCGACTCCGCCACGACCAGTGCCGCGCGAGAATCGCCCTCTGGAACGCGATACTTTTGCTGTGTGGCCGGCCTTGGACTCGACGGCGAGGTCGCGCGGCGCGCGAATCGTTTGCCGCGCTGGCTGCGCGGGCACGGCGGGTACGCTCTGAGCCTGATTCCGACCATCTTTCGCTTTGCTCCCTTTCCGGTGAAGATTCTGACGCCGGCTGAAAATTTGACCATGCACGACGACAACTCGCCCGCAAATTGGACTACGCGCAGCGAGCAGCTCACGACTCTGGCAGCGTTCGCGAACACTCCGCTGTATGGCGGAGGGATGAGGATCGCTCCGCGGGCGAAAATGGATGACGGGTTGCTTGACGTCTGCATCGTCGGCTGCGTGGATCGCTTCAAGCTCCTCTGCATGTTCCCGACCGTTTACTTTGGCCGGCATTTGAACATTCGTGAAGTCGAGTACTTTTCCGCGGCTCGCGTTCGGGTTGAGACCGAACATCAACATCCGCTCGATGTCTATGCCGACGGAGAATATGTGTGCCGAACGCCGGTCGAGGTGTCGGTGCGATCCGCGGCGTTGAGAGTTATTGTTCATTCGTCACAGACAAGTTCTTAGTTTCTAGTTTCTAGTTTCCTGTAGGTGCGTGCTCTACGCGCAACTCATCAAAGAAGGGAGGATGAATCACATGGGACATTCCTACAGGGACCTCATCGTGTGGCAAAAAGCGATAGCGATGGTCACCGACATCTATCAATCGACCCAGAGCTTTCCCCGGCAAGAGACATACGGCTTGACGAGCCAGTTGCGGCGGTCTGCAGTGTCGGTCGCCAGCAACATCGCGGAGGGACAGGGCAGGCTTTCAAAGCGCGAGTTCCACCATTTTCTTGGCGTAGCACGCGGCTCTCTGATCGAAATGGAAACCCAGGTCGTGATAGGAGAAAATTTGGGCTATTTGTCGGAGGCAGAGGCGCAGCGGCTCGCCGGCACTTCGGGGGAGGTGAGCCGGCTTCTCCACGGATTAATGCAGTCTCTCCAGAAGACGGAATCGCGCTCAACCGCAAAATAGTAACTGGAAACTAGAAACCAGAAACCCCAAACTAGAACCCGAACCTCGCCCAGGTGCTAAACTTTCCCCATGGCTGAAGGACGTTCGCGCACTCTTCTCTGGGTCCTGATCGGAGGGGGAGCTTTTTTTCTCTTCGTGCTGGCCGTGTTCACGCTGGTTTACCTCACCCTGCATGCCGAAGGCGGCGAAACCGCCAGCCTCACCAGCTTCGGCGACCGCATCGGCGTGGTCGATCTTGAGGGCGTGATTTTGTCCCCGCAGCCGGTGGTCGACGAACTGAAGAAGTTCGATGACGACTCTTCGATCAAGGCCATCATTTTGCATGTGAACTCGCCGGGCGGCGGCGTGGCCGCTTCAGAAGAGATTTACCGCGAAGTCAAGCGCGTCCGCGACGAAAAGAAAAAGAAAATCGTGGTGTCCATCGAAACCGTGGGCGCCAGCGGCGCCTACTATGTTTCATCCGGCGCCGACAAAATCTACGCCGACGAAGGCAGCATCGTGGGCTCGATCGGCGTGATCGCCGAGTGGATGAACTACGGCGACCTGCTGAAGTGGGCCAAGCTGAAAAATGTCGTGATCAAGACGGGCGAGTTCAAAGACACGGGCAACCCCGCACGCGATTTGACCCCGGCCGAGCAGGCTTACATGCAGTCGCTCATCGACAACATGTTCGGTCAGTTCATCAAGGCGGTTGCGGACGGACGAGGCCTGAAGTATGACGATGTGAAGTCCATCGCCAACGGGAAAGTCTGGACCGGGCAGGAAGCGCTGTCGATGAAGCTGATCGATCGCGTGGGCGATTTTGAGACGGTTGTCGACGACACGGCGAAGTCCGTCGGAATCAAGGGAGAACCGACGTTAGTGCGTCCGGAAAAAGACCGCAAGACGCTGATGGATCTGCTGCTCGGTGATGTTTCCCAGTACTTGCCGAGCCGGGAAAAGATGCTGGAGCAGCAGGTGGGGTTCTATTATCTGTGGAAATAGCGCGTCTGGCGCTGCCCGGCGCCCTGAATATGCTCGAGCGACGTATCCGTGGCGCAACTTGCATTAAACCCCTGAAATTTGAGAAGGTTATGGATGCTGGCTGGTTCGGTTCCATCCTGCAGGGTCCACAGGGGGCGAAATGACCAAAGCCGATCTGATTGACGAAGTCTCGCGTTTGGCGGAACTTACGCGCAAAGACAGTGAAGTGATCGTGGAGACGATCTTTGACAGCGTGGTGCGCTCACTGCGCGCCGGCGACAAGATTGAAATCCGCGGCTTTGGCAGTTTCCGTACGCGCCAGCGCAATCCGCGCATCGGCCGCAATCCGAAGACCGGAGAGCGCGTGGAAGTGCCCGCCAAAAAGATTCCCTTCTTCAAGCCCAGCAAAGAGTTGAAAGACCTGGTGAATGAATCGACGCCGGCCGCGCCGCCAACTCCAGCGCCGCCAGCAAGTTCCGCGCCTCCCTCAGCCTAGCCAGCCTTTTTCGTAGAGACGTTGCTTGCAACGTCTCCCTTTCCCTCCAGGTGAAATCCACCCCGCGCAATGCACTGTGCCCGGCTGTGTGAGCCAGAATTGGCTCTGCGTCCTCCGAAAATACTCTGTAAGCTTTTTCTTCCGGCCGAGCCTACCTATGCAGACGGGAAATATGTCCCGAGGAGCGGCAGGGTGACCTTACGGGCCGAAGCAGAACCAGACCAGGTGTTTTCGAAGACAGTTCCTGGGCTGGGGATAGATGAGATCGATGGGATAGATCGGAATCCTGTGGACTCGAAAATCCGTGGCATCTCGCGTGGCATGTGGGAAGAGCAGTTCAACCGCGTCATGCGCGAATACGGGCCGGCATTATCGCGTCTCGCTTTCGGCTACGAGAAATCGCCGGCCGCTCGGGAAGAGCTGATCCAGGAAATCGCGTTGGCCGTGTGGCAGGCGCTGCCGCAGTTTCGCGGAGAGTGTTCCGAACGCACGTTTATTTATCGCGTCGCTCATAACCGCGCGTTGACTCACGCCTACCGGCGCCAGCCCGCGCAACAGCCGCTCGATGAATTGTCGCAAGGGCAGGAGCCTGTCGACCCCAGGCCGCACCCCGAGGAGCAGGCCGCCATCACGGATCGGAGGGACCGGCTGAGGTCGGCCATCCATCGCTTGCCCCTGACGTACCGGCAAGCGGTCATGCTGCTGCTCGAAGATCTGTCTTATGCCGAGATGGCTGACGTTCTCGGCATCACGGAAAGCAATGTGGCAGTGCGTCTCAATCGAGCCAGAAAGGCGCTGAAGGAAGCGTTGGGTGAGCGCTCGTGACAACCGACACCGAATTGCAAACCTGGCAGCAGGAGTGGCGCGACCATACCGAGCCTCTGCCGGGATGGAAAAGAAAAATCCGGCGGCAGAATCTGTGGACAGCAGCGGCAATCGTCACGCTCGGCCTGTGTCTGGCATTCGCGACCTTATGGGCATGGCGAAGCCGGACCTATTTCGCCACCGGGTTCGCCGTGGGTCTGTGGTTCGCGTCCACGGTCGCAGGAAGCTATGCCTGGTGGGTGCGGCGCGGGGCCTGGAGGCCTACCGCGCAAACCACGCTTGCGTACATGGAACTCTCGCACCGCAGGGCCGTCGCCAAGGCGCGCCAGCTGCGCTTCTCATTTTATTTTCTGCTGCTGGCGATCCTTGGGTTTGCCGGCTTTATGGCATGGGATTGGAAGGGTATCAAGGTGCGGGATGTGGCGATCGTCGCCGCCCTTGCGATGGAATTATTTTTCTTCCGCCGTTATGGCCGTCGCAAGGGCCGCGAAATCGAAGAAACCAAGAAGCTGATTGACGACATGAAGCAAGACGAGATGAAGCAAGACGACATGAAGCCGTAAGTCTGCCAGTGAGTCTGGCGTTCGAAATTAACCGAAAGGCAGGTTCCACAATCATGCACATCCTAACGTTGTTACTCGATGTTGTTCTGGCGGTCTATATCGGGCGAGAGGTCATCCTGTTTGTCCCGCGTTATCGGCAGCTCAAGCAGGCCATCGCGAATGGCGATACGCAGGCGCGGGCGCGCATCTACCGGCAGGCGCTCGTGTTTGAGTGGGCCAGCGCACTGCTCGCACTGCTTGCCCTGGGACTTGACTGGAACAAACTGAATCCCAGGTTTCTGGCGCTCGATACACTTCCGTTGTTTCAGAATATCCCGCGGAACGCAGCTTTCGATAGAGGTGCTCTGGGCGGGATTCTCGCCGGCGTAGCCGCGGGGACGGTCGGCTTTATCATCGCCCGGCTCAGGGCCAATCGGCGTGGCCTGCCTGCCACGGGTGCGGCCGCGCCTCCTCCTCGTTGGCGCAAGCTGTTGCCCGATTTCACCGCACTAATTCCGGTCACGACTCAGGAACGGCTTCTCTGGACAGCGGTGGCCGCGAGCGCCGGCATCTGCGAGGAGGTCGTATTCCGCGGCTGGTTGCTGGCCACGCTGCACGGCCCGCTGAGCTTGAGCGGAACGGCCCTGGTGGTTGCCGCTGCTGTAATCTTCGGCTTAGCGCACGCCTATCAGGGAGTCACTGGCGTGATTCTCACCGCGCTGGCAGGAGCGTTTTTCTGCGGACTTTACGTGATAACCGGTTCGTTGCTGGTGCCCATCCTGCTGCATATTCTGATCGACGCCCGCTTCGCAATCCTGCCGGCGCCGAAGCCAAGCGCGCAGACGGCATTCGCATGACGAATGATGGCGTGGCTTGAATGCGAGAATGATTCGGTCGACATCGCGAGGGAAGGTTTGCTCGGCGTTAGCTTAGGGCGTGGCGCCGAGATACAGGTCGGCAACCTTTAGCGCGAGTTCTTCAGGATTTATGTCGGTGCGGTTGGCCAGCACGATGATCGTCAGCCTATCGTCAGGAAAACGCTGGATCGTGCTGCGAAACCCAATCGTTTCCCCGTCATGCGACATCCGCTTGTGTCCGCGATAGGGGTCAAGAAACCATCCGAAACCGTAGTTCACGTTCGGGCCCTCGGCAGATTTCGCCGGGCCAGCGGTCGGCTGTACCGGAGTCAATGCCGGTTGCATCTCGGCTTCGCCGAGCAGCATGTGCAGGCGGAGGGCGCGATCCCACTTGGCCAGATCGTCCAGTGAAGAATAAATGCCGCCATCGCCCAGCACCGCTGACGTTGGGCTCTGATCGGTCTGCTGCCAGCGACTTCCATTCTTTTTGTCGGAAACCCTGGTGTGGCCATAAGCGCGGTGCGATACTTCGTTCTTGCCTTTCTCGTAGGCCACCGTGTTGTCCATTTTCAGCGGACCGAAAATTCTTTGCTGCAGAAATTGCCCGAAGCTTTCGCCCGATACTTTTTCCACGATCATGGCCAACACGGCATAGCCGGAGTTGCTGTACTCCCAATGCGCGCCGGGAGCGAACTTGCCGCTGGTCTGCTGCTCCAGCAACTTCAAAACGCCCGCGTCATGAATCTGTGGAATTTTCTCTGGCGGCATGTCGGGATACTGCTTCATCAGCAGGTCCTCATAGTCCGGGAGTCCCGAAGTATGGTTGAGCAGATTCCGGACCGTGATCGATTTTCCGTAGGCCGGGAATTCGGGGAAAAAATCGGTCAGGTGATCGTCGTAATGCAGCTTGCCGTCGTGGGCGAGCAGCATGATGCAGGTTGCGGTGAATTGCTTGGTAAACGATGCCAGCCGGAAATTTGTTCGCGCGTCGATAGGCTGCAGCGTTCGCAGATCGGTGACCCCGTATCCCTGGCGAAACACGATCCGGCCATGGCGCACTACCAGGACCGCGGCGCCCGGTGCAGTGCGCGATCTCAGCGAGGAAAAGATGGCGTCGATCTGGGCGGATGAAATATGGGCTGATGAAGCCTGAGTTGATGAAGCCTGAGTTGTTGGACCCCGGGCCGATGAAACCTGCCCCGCTGTGCGCACGCCAGAAATAGCCAGCGCCAATCCAAGCAGCGCAGTTGTGAGTCCGGTATTCATCAAATCCTCGCGCAACCTGCTCCGGATTCTCTCACAGCCTGAAAAACCCCGAAAAACCATCGCCGTACGCCAGCGCGCTCGTGGTGCGCTATTGCATATCAATAAGGCCCAGATAGGAGTACTCTTGTGATGTCTCCTCTAGCATCTTCCCGCCGCGCCTTCTCGGTGACGGTTCCTTGCAAAATCAGACAGCGTTAAGCTGCGCAAGGAGCCTTTATGGCCAACAAGGGCCGTCCCTTCGATAAATCCTCGTCGAAGCTATCCGCCTCAGACAGCGACGGATATCAGATCCATAATAAAATTCTTCTCAGTCTGCCACGCAAAGAATCTGAACTTCTGTTTCCAAAACTGGAGTTCGTGCGTCTAAAAACTCACCATGTGCTGCATGAGACCGGCGATACTCTGAAGTCCAGTTATTTCTGCGACAGTGGCCTGGTGTCGATTCTGACAGTTTTCCCGGATGGAAAGAGCGTGGAAGTGGGCCTGGTGGGCAAAGAAGGATTTATCGGGATACCTCTGGTGGCGGGCTTTCGCACCGCCTCAACCCGGGCCATTGCCCAGATCGAGGCCACAGCTTTCCGGGTAAGCGGTGACGCGTTGCTGGCTGCTCTCCGGGAGTGCCCCACTCTCGAGCGGCGGCTGCAGCAGTTTGCTCAGATCATGGCCATGCAGACCACACAGATCGCGGCCTGTAATCGTCTACATGAGGTGAACGAGCGACTGGCTCGATGGCTCTTGATGAGTGCCGACCGGATCGGATCGAATGCCGTCCCACTGACTCAGGAATTTTTGGGTCAGATGCTTGGAACCCGCCGGTCCAGCGTGACGGTAGCGGCGGGGATGCTGCAGAAAGCGGGAGTGATCTCGCACACGCGCGGCGACGTGAAGATTATCGACCGGGAAAAACTGGAAGAAGTGGCCTGCGAATGCTATGGAATCATGCAGGCGCAGGTCGCGAAGTGGAACGGCGAAGCGGCATAGTCGAAGAGCCTCGCACACCATTCCGGGAACATTCCGTATAGCGAACGTTTAGATGTTCTTCGGCGTACCGACAGGTTCTCAAGCGCGTGATTACGATCGAAGATGTATAGCTAGATGGCAATTCGGAGGGCGGTTTCCGACGGGGATCGAAACGTGGCTGACATCAACCTTGATTTTGCCGTTCATCAAATCGAGTGCCCGCACTGCCAGAAGCGGACTCAGCATTCTTCGCCGGGAGCGACCATCCCGTTTGCGTCGAAGAAATGCGAGCACTGTGGCAGGGAGTTCCTGATCGTCCAAAATAAAGCCTGGCCGCGCGACCGCGGTGGGAACGCATAGTTGCCCTGACATATAAAAGCCGAGCTGCTCAGCCTCGAATTCCCGCGACCGCCATCGTGCGTCCGGTCTTGCCTTTTTCGGCGCGGTAGGAAAACAGCAAGTCTGTGTGGCAACTGGTGCACAAGGGAGAAGCTTCTATGCTCTTCGCGGGCAGGCCCGCGGCCAAAAGCTGCCGCCGGTTCGCTTCCACCAGATCGAGGAATATTTTCGTCGGCAGGTCGCTGTGTCCGGGCGCGCGGGCAGTTAGAAATAGAAGGGGATACTTTTCGCGCACCGGATCGGATTCCTTGACCTCGCGGAACAAACCGTCCCCGTAATCGAACTGAGACTCGAACTTGATACGCACCTCTTCCCCGACTTCGTAGCAACAACTCTGAATTCCAGGGCCAATCGCAGCCTTGATATCGCGAGGACGGCTGCCGAAGCAGCGATGCATCTCGCCCACTCCTTTCTCGACGATGCGTTGCAACGTGCCGCGCCATCCGGCGTGAAATATGCCGACCGCGTGCCGCTTCACGTCTACAAGAATAATGGGCAGGCAGTCGGCGGTCTGGATGCCGAGCAAAAGGCCTGGAGTCGCGGTGATGAGGCCGTCTCCGGCGAGCGGCTCGTTATGAGTGAGGTCAGGCGGTGAGTCTACGCAGCGAATGATGTCGGAATGAATCTGGCGGAGGGTAACCAGAGGCCAGAAGGACTCGACAGCTTTGAGTGGGCCACGGCGCTTGCGAGTGACCACGCCAAGGTCGCGGAGAAACTCCGCGCGATTGCGCTCGACCGCCGCGCGCGAGTCATCTTTCGTGAAGCCCAGGTTGAGATCGCCCTTGCAGTAGGCGCGGGAGAATCCGCCAGTCCGTGTGGAGAAGCCGTGCACCAGCCAGGGCAGCTCGCCAAGATGCCGGGCGCGCAGAATGTTCAGGCCGATTTTCTTGCTGGATTGTTTTCGAGGAGCCCGGGTCGCCACGCTTCCATGTTACAAGATGGCGGTTACAAGATCGCGCCCGTGTGGAGCGGGCACTCCTGCCCGCTGCCTTTGGCATTGATTGTGAACTTGGTTTGCGGCGGACGATGAGATCCAAAGTGAAATCAAAGTCAAAAGCAAGCGGACAGGAGTGTCCGCTCCACATAGGCTACTCCCTCCAGCTAATACTTCCAGCTCTTCAAGTCGGCGCCGGGAGGAGCGGTTTCTTCCATGTGCTTGACCATCTCGGGAAAGTAATGCTGGTTGAGACCCACGGCCGTGTCGTAGTCCCCGGCGTAGCAGTGTGGCTTGCGCACTCCGAAGTCGAAGCTGCCGTGGTAGTAGGGGTCGGTCGTGGTGTCGAGATAATCTTTGAGCAGGTGCACGGCACGATCGAGATAGAACGTGTCGGCTTCGCCGACATATAAATGCAGTTTGCCCGCGAGCTTGGGACCGAGAGTCTTCCAGTCGCGCTGCATGATGGCGCTCAGGTCGTAATGTTCCTTCCAGTATTTCGCAGTTTCATGATCGATCTCGCCAGTGCGCTTGTCGAAAATCGGCTTGGGATATCCATCCGCGCCCACAGAACTGAAAACGGCCTGCCAGGTATCGAGCTGCTCGCCGGAACGGCTGTGCGTTCCCTGCACCAGTTCGTAGCGATTCATCTGCTCCATGGTCGAGAGGACGAGCCCGTCCGACTGGCGCACCGAAGGGCGCGGCACGTGACCGTAAATACCGTCGATCCAGAAGGCGTTCTTGTTGTCGTAGAGATTCATGGTCATGTAGGCGCGGAAGTCGACGACATCAGGACAGAACACCCACGCACCGTTATAGAAGTCGGGATAAAAAACCTGCGACGCCAGGCTCTCCCAGCCGCCGGTTGATCCGCCGTAAACGGCGCGCGCCCATCCCTGGCCAATGCCGCGGAATTGTTTCTCGACATAGGGAATCAGTTCCTGCGTGATGGCGTCGCCGTAAGGGCCGACGTTGGCCGAGTTCACGGCGTAGGAGTCGTCAAAATACGGCGTGGCATGTTGGATAGTGAGCACGATGACGCGGGGAACACGGCCGGCGGTCCAGTCCTGGTAGAGCTTGTATCCGTTTTTCGCCGCCCGCAGTGCGCTGCCGTTCAGGCTGCCGTCGGGCGGCGTTGTGCGGAAGGGAATCACGCCCGGCAGATCGCGATGAAAATGATCCTGCTCCACGATGAGCGGGTAATGCGCGTCGGGATGGGCTTCCCATCCGTCGGGAAGCAGAACGACTGCGCCGAGATACGTGGGACGTCCCCAGAACTTGGTGAGCAGCTCGCTTTGAATGCGGATGTGCTTTTCCCACTTGTTGTCGACGATGGCATGGTCATCGTTGGCGCCGCTCCATCCGTCAATCGAATCAACGTCTTTGATCTCGTCTTCGAGCGGCGGAATTTTTTCGGTCAGCGAGATACGGAAGGTCAATCCTGACTTGGGATCGAGATGAATCTTTTCCGGCTTGCTGTACAGGTTGCCCGGTTTCACTTGCCAGTGTTGGCCTTCGCCTTTGTCGGGCGGCAGTTTGAGAATGCGGCCGTCGGCGAGATGAAACGTGTCGTAGATGTTGAGCAGTCCCTGCACCCAGTAATCGCCGGCGGGAATGTCATTCAGACTCTCGGCGGGATAGCCGAGAGTGGAAGCGTCAAACACCGCAGGCGATCCCGGGGCGAGCGCGTCAACGTCGACGCCGAAGACCTGCTGCGACGTGGCCGTCATGAAGCTGATCTGGAAGCGCGGCTCGCGCTCGTCGTTGTTCGAGATCAGAAGCAGCATGTGGCCGTCGAGCGGAGTGTCGCTCATTTCTTTGGGAAACGAGATTTCAAAGCGCGTAGTGGCCGGCTTGGGCATGGGCCTGGTGGCGGCCAGGGCTGGCGCAAGGTTGAAGGCGAAAGTGAAACACACAAGACTAGGACAGAGAAAGAATCGCTGGCGCATGGAGACGAGTTCCTCGGCAAAGGCAGATGTATAGCAGCGTACGCAACGAGAGGTCAAGGAAGACCCCAACGACGGCCAGTGGCTCAGTTTTGGAATCGGAAACTTAGCCCCACCCGCCTTGTCATCCTGAATGGCGACGCAGTCGCCGTGAGGGATCTTCCATAAGCCGAAAGTTTAGGTGGCGTGGGCGGGAAGGTTCGGGCCGCAGAGTCCGTGGGCTTTCCCGGCGGCGCTGGTGCGGCTGCACGCTCATCGTAAGGTCCCTCGGAGGGCTTGCGCCCTCCTCAGGATGACAGGGAATCAGGGTGACAGGGAATCGACGCACCGTTGTTTTGACGCTCGGTTATTTTCATGATCGGAAGGCACTCGACAACGGCAATGTTTGCCGCGGGGCCGTTGGCTCCGCTATAGTTTGACTTATGTTCGAGGATTACACCGCCACCGATCGCTGGACGAAGAGGCCGGTTCATTGCGTCTACCAGGCGATGATCGTGGCCATCGCCACGCGGCACGCCGACGCGGTGGACATCAAGTTTCTGGTCGATGGACGCAAAGTCTGGGTCGCGCTGCCACATCCGGCATGGGTGGAATACAAGAAGCGCACGGGCAAGAGCATCACCGACTCGCTGGCGATGGAGATTGCCGGGCACTATCTGAAGTGGGCGCTGGAGTCGGGCGAGGGTGGTGGCCGGGAAATGTATTCGCTGACGGTCGAGGAAACCCTGGCTCACCTCGAGGCTGCCGTTGCCGAGATGCAGGCGCAACCGGCGTAGCCCGTTTCATGTGGGGACAGCGGTCCTCGGCTGTCCCTGCGGAGCGAAGCTCCGCTTGTCTTCGCTTTTCAGCGCATAGGTTCTGCCAAACGTCTAAATTGGCGAGCTTCGCTCGTCCGGACAGCCGAGGGCGGCTGTCCCCACATAAATCCTGCTAGATCACCACTGCTTCTCTGTACTCTCCGAAAACGCATCGCATCGCGTCTGAGATTTCGCCCACGGTGGCCGAAGCTTCGACAGCGGCCAAAATGCGCGGCATGACATTTGCCCCGGCCCGCGCTGCGTCTTCGACGCCCGCCAGCGCGGCCTTCCACGGACCCGCATCCCGCTTCATCCGCAGCGCCCGCACGCGTTCGACTTGCTTCGACTCCAGCGCGGGATCAATGCGCTGAATCGGGATCGGTTTTTCTTCTTCCACTTCGAAGCGATTCACGCCGACAACGATCGCTTCCTGGCCGTCGACTTGCCGCTGGTATTCGTAGGCAGCGTTCTGAATTTCCTGCTGCACGAAGCCGCGCTCGATCGCCCTCAGCATGCCGCCGAGCACTTCGATCTTGCCCAAATATTCGGCCGCGCGCTTCTCGATCTCGTTCGTCAGTGCTTCGATGTAATACGATCCCGCCAGCGGATCGATCGTCTGTGGCGCGCCTGACTCGTAGGCAATCACCTGCTGCGTACGAAGAGCAATTCGGGCTGCCTGTTCGGTGGGCAGAGCTAGTGCTTCATCATATGAGTTCGTGTGCAGTGACTGTGTTCCCCCGAGAACGGCGGCCAACGCCTGAATCGCGGTGCGGACGATGTTATTTTCCGGTTGCTGCGCCGTCAGCGTCGAGCCGGCGGTCTGAGTGTGAAAGCGCAGCATCCACGAGCGCGGATTCTTCGCCTTGAAATGTTCGCGCATGATGCGGGCCCACATGCGCCGCGCGGCGCGGAACTTGGCGACTTCTTCCAGAAAATTGTTGTGCGCGTTAAAGAAGAACGACAGCCGGGGCGCGAATTGATCCACGTCGAGCCCGGCCTTGATCGCGGCTTCCACGTAAGTCATGCCGTTGCCGAGCGTGAATGCCACTTCCTGCACCGCGGTCGATCCCGCCTCGCGCATGTGATAGCCGGAAATTGAAATCGTGTTCCACTCGGGCAGGTTTTCGTTCGCCCAGGAAAACATGTCAGTGATGATGCGCAGCGCATGCCGCGGAGGATAGATATAAGTTCCGCGCGCGATGTATTCCTTCAAGACATCGTTCTGTACCGTTCCGGCGAGTTTGCGAATGTCGGCGCCTTGCCGCCGAGCCACGGCCACATATAACGCCAGCAGGATCGACGCGGTTGCATTGATGGTCATCGATGTAGAAATCTTCGTCAGGTCGATGCCCTCGAACAACCGCTGCATGTCCTCGATGGAGTCGATGGCGACGCCAACCTTGCCGACTTCTCCTGCCGCCAGGGGATGGTCCGAATCCATTCCGATCTGCGTGGGCAAATCGAACGCAACGGACAACCCGGTCGTTCCGTTAGCCAGCAGATATTTGTAGCGCTTGTTCGATGCCTCGGCGTCGCCCATGCCGGCATACTGGCGCATGGTCCAGAGTCGCCCGCGATACATGGTGGCCTGCACACCGCGTGTGAAGGGATACTCGCCGGGGTATCCAACTTCGTTTTCATAGTCAGACCCTTTGAGGTCGGCCGCCGTGTAGAGCGGATGCACGGGGATGTGCGAGGATGTTTCGATATCCGGACTGCCAGCGGTGGCTGGGGCATCTGCGCGGATCTTCTTGGTCATCTCGCTAGAACCTCCGCATCCGGCTTTCCCCGCAAAAAGCTTTTAACCGCTAAGGTCGCAAAGAAAAGCCGCGAGCGCAAGGAGAGGTCGGGGAGCGCCTCTTCGCGAAATTTACCGGCCCTGGGCCTTTTTGCGAACTTTCCAAAATGATGTCACTCCGAACCAGGCGAACGCCAGCGTGAAGCAACCTGCGATCGCCACCCGCCCTGCGGTCGTATGTCCGTTCTCGTATTTCGAGTATTCGCGGACGAGCGCGATGGCTCCGAAGGTAGCGATCGCCAGAAAGAGCGTGCCGGTCACCTCCAGCCACAACTGATGCAGGGCGCGCCCGAACGATCGAGCCGTGGCGCGAACGCCTCCCATAACCGCTTTGAGCGTGCGGTTGCGCCCGGCCTGGTCTCCCGCGACCCGCGCCGCCACCCCCAACTTTCGTAAGGCCGAAACTTTGCTCACGACCTCGATTTTAACAGCCTGCGGCGCTACAATGACGCAGCCCGTGAGGCTAGAACCATCCTCTCACCGCGCGCATCTAAACCAGGAGCGATCATGCCGAGTGAAGGTACAGCCGACATCCGGCGTTCGACCGTGATAAGTTGATTCTTGAAAGGGGACTCAGTGGATCCGCAACTCAAACAGCTCATGAAGGAACTCGGCGATGCGATCAACGAATCCCTTTCCGACTCCGAGCAGATTTCCGAGGTTGTCTCGCGCATCAAAGAGGGCGGATACGACATTTTCCTGGTCCTGGAGGCGACGATAGGGGTCAGTAAGCAGGGCGAGAAATCGTCGGACAAGACTTCGCTTATCGCGACGCTTTCCACCAATCCTGAATTCAAGGTCAGCGATCAGGATCTCAAGTTCCTGAAGTCGCTCCGCATCAAGATCGACGAAGAAAAGCAGGACAGGGACAAGCAGGATAAGGACAAATAGCTGGCTCGATGGGGAACCATACGCCGTTGTCCATTCGCACCCAGCATCTTTCGCGCGAACGCAATGGGCTGGGATTATCGCTGCCGTGCAAGATCCTAGGGCCCGGTCTTTCTCCGGGCCGCATGCGGCCTGGTCGTTGCGTTCGTTGTGCTACCATCTACGTTTCCTTTCCGCCTCTGCCGTGCGGGAAGAAAACTTCGTTATTGAGCCGCACCGGAACGGAATCTGAGGGGTTGTGATGAAAGATACTCTCGGGGTTCTTTTGGCAGGTGGCGCCGGAGA
Organism: uncultured Acidobacteriaceae bacterium; assembly: GCA_963739125.1. Classification (GTDB taxonomy): domain Bacteria; phylum Acidobacteriota; class Terriglobia; order Terriglobales; family Acidobacteriaceae; genus Sulfotelmatobacter. Next base: position 2,571,797 of record CAVTZD010000001.1, read on the forward strand.
GCGCCTCTATCCTCTGACCCGAGATCGCGCCAAGCCCGCGGTCACCTTCGGCGGCATCTATCGCATCATCGACATTACTCTTTCCAACTGCCTGAACTCCGACCTGCGCTGTGTCTATATTCTCACCCAGTATAAAGCGCTCTCTCTGAACCGGCACATCCGCGAAGGGTGGAACATTCTGGGCCGCGAAGTGGGCGAGTTCATCGAAGTACTGCCGCCGATGCAGCGGGTGAGCGACCAGTGGTACCAGGGCACGGCTGACGCCGTTTATCAGAACATCTATTCCATCGGATCGGAGCAGCCCAAGCACGTTCTGATTCTTTCCGGCGACCACATCTACAAGATGGACTACGGCAAGATGATGAAGCAGCACCTGGACTCGGCCGCCGACATTACGCTGGCCACGATTCAGATCGATCCCCAGGAAACCGTGCGTTTTGGCGTGGTCGACGTCGACAAAGACGGGCGCATCAACGGCTTCGAAGAGAAGCCGAAAGCCACTGCCCTGCGCTCGCCTTTGAATCCGGACCGAGTGGCCGCCTCGATGGGGATTTATCTGTTCAATGCGGATGTGCTCATTCCCGTGCTGCTCAAAGACGCCGAGAGTCCTGAATCCAGCCACGATTTCGGCAAGGATATTCTGCCGAAGATGGTAGACGACTATCGCGTGTTCGCCTATGACTTTGTCGACGAGAACAAGAAGGAGGCGCTGTATTGGCGCGATGTGGGCACGCTCGAGGCCTACTACGAAGCCAACATGGATATCGTCTCGGTCTCGCCGATTTTTAATCTGTATGACTCCGACTGGCCGATTCGGACTTTTCAGCGCCAGTATCCGCCCGCGAAGTTTGTTTTTGCGGAAACCGGGCGCACCGGCACGGCGCTCGATTCCATTGTTTCGAACGGCTGCATCGTCAGCGGGGGAAGCGTGAAGAACTCAATCCTGTCGCCCGACGTGCGCGTGAATTCCTATAGCGAAGTCGACCAGAGCATCTTGTTTTCCCATGTCAGCATCGGGCGCCGCTGCCGGGTTCGCCGCGCTATCGTCGACCGCGACGTCCACCTGCCCGAGGGCACGACCATCGGTTTCGACGCCGAAGCCGACCGCCAGCGTTATTTTGTCACCGATAGCGGCATCACGGTAGTCACGCGCGATTATTCGCTGTTCGAGAATCCGGTGACGGTGGACTACTTCACGCCCGAGTAGGTCGAGGCCCCTTCCTGTGATTGGCCAGAGCAAAATCTGCTACTCTTAGCCTCTCAATCTTCAGCCGTAAGAGGACGCCTCGACATGAAATATCGATCCGGGCATCGCGCTCTGGGATGCGCGCTTGTGGCGGCTCTGATCGTCGGCATTCACACCGAGGCGTCTTCCGCTCCGAGCCAGAGACCCAACGGCAGCGCGAAAACGGACGCGCTTCTTGTGGCCATGCAAGACGAGATGCAGCGGACCCAGGCCAGTCTCTGGAAGCTCGACCCGGCTGCCTACTTTCTCAGTTATTCCGTCTACGACCAGAATAGCGCCATGGCGCTAGGCAGCGAAGGAAGCCTGGTGAATTCCACTCGGGTACACCGCCGTATGGCGGATGTGAGAATGCGGATCGGAAGTCCCGCGCTCGACAACTCTCACGAGGAAAATCGCGCGTCCGCGAGCAGTTCCGGCCTTCTTCCGCTGGAAGACGACCGCAATGCCATTGCTCACGAACTATGGCGCCTGACTTACGAGGAATATCGTAAGGCCTCCAAGGCTTACCTGAAGGTCAAGACCAACGCCGGGGTGCAGGCGCAGGAGGAAGACACGTCTCCGGATTTTTCCCAGGAGAAACCGCCGACCCACGCCGACTATAGCGACCCTGCTCCCGCGCCCGATCAGCAGGTGCTGGAAAAATTTGCCCGAGAATATTCCGCGCCCTTCCGCAAATACCCCTACGTTTATTCTTCAGCGGTAATCATCTCGGCGCAAGAAACGCGGTTTCATTTCCTGTCCACGGAAGGTAATCACATCGTCGCGCCCAATGCGCTCGTCCGGGTCGCAATTGAAGCAGAAACCCGGGCCAGCGACGGCATGGAACTGATGCGGGTCGAGACCTTCCAAGCGGAGAGCGTCGATCATTTGCCCGCAGAAGGAGAAATAGCGGCTCGCGTCGAAAAGATGGCGTCTGATCTGAAGGCGCTGCGTGACGCTCCGCTGGCAGAGCCTTTTGACGGTCCGGCGCTGCTTTCCGGCCGCGCCGCGGGAGTCTTCTTTCACGAAGTGCTTGGCCACCGGTTAGAGGGGCATCGCCAGCGCGGTGAACAAGAAGGACAAACCTTCACCAAAAAGGTTGGTCAAGCAGTGCTTCCGGAATTCTTGAGCGTGATCGACGATCCCACACTGCGCGCGCTCAACGGAACCGATCTCGGCGGCTGGTATGAGTATGACGACGAGGGAATGCCCGCCACGCGCGTCGAAGTCATCAAAGACGGCATCCTGAAAAATTTCCTCATGTCGCGCATGCCGATCAAGAACTTCGCCGATTCCAACGGCCATGGCCGGGCTCAGCCCGGCCTGATGCCCACTGGGCGCCAGGGCAACTTGATCGTGACATCGTCGCACACCGTGAAGGACTCCGAGTTACGGCAGAAACTGATCGACGAAGTGAAGAAGCAAGGCAAGCCCTACGGACTTTACTTCGAAGACATACAGGGAGGGTTTACGCTTACACAGCGTTCGTTGCCACAGGCGTTTCAGGTCCTTCCGGTGATGGTGTGGCGAGTCTATGCCGACGGACGTCCCGACGAACTCGTGCGCGGCATTGATATTGTTGGCACCCCTTTGGCGGCCCTGAACCGCATTGTGGTCACGGGCGAAAAAACAGAGGTGTTCAACGGAATCTGCGGAGCTGAGTCTGGTCAGGTGCCGGTCGCCGCTGCGGCGCCCGCCATGCTGTTCTCGGAGATTGAGGTGCAGAAAAAGGCTCATTCTCTAGACCGCCCTCCAATCCTGCCACCGCCCACCGACGAAGGCGCGAGTTCCGGGAAAGACTAGGAAGCATCGTGATGACGCTTGCTCGAACGGCTTCGGACACGACCAATCGGCACGTCTGGCGTGTCGTCGCGCTGCTGCTGGCCTGCGGCATGCTGATTCCCGTGGTGCTTGCGCAAGGAAAAAGTGGGCGAGCCAGCGACGACGTCGTCCTTTCCGCCATGCGTGCCGAGTTGGAGCGGGCCAAGTCTCAACTGAAAATGGACCAGGTAGCCGCGCCATATTATGTGGAATATCGTGTCTTTGATCTGGACCAATATTCCTCCGAAGCCGCGTTCGGCGCCCTGCGAGCCGATGTGCGCACGCGGTTCCGCCTGCTGCGCGTAGTGGTGCGGATCGGCGACTACAAACAAGACAGCTACTTTGGGCCGGGTGAAGGCACGGTCGAGATCATGGCGCTCGACAATGACATGCTGGCTCTCCGGCACCAGCTCTGGCTCGCCACTGACCGCGCCTACAAGAGCGCTGCCGAATCCCTGACGGCCAAAGAGTCGCAGTTGAAGCAGCTCACCATCGATCGACCGGTGGACGATTTTGCCCACGCCGATCCAGTGCAATCAATCGGGTCCTTGGCCGTCCTCCAGTTCGATCCACAGCCATGGAAGAAAATGCTTGAAGATGCGTCTGCTGTCTACCGGAGCGATCCTGCGATCGAGTCTTCTGAAGCGAGCCTGAGATTCGAAGCGGTGAACCGGTACTTTGTGAACTCTGAAGGCACGCAGGTGCGCAGCGGGCGGACTCTTTATGAGATGAACATCGCTTGCGGCACCCAGGCAGCCGATGGCATGAGTTTGGTACGCGACAGCGCGTTTGTTGTGGACAACATGAAAGAACTCCCCTCGGCGAGCGATTTTGTTGCGCGCGCCGCAAAGCTGGCTGGCAGTTTGGGGGACTTGCGCGACGCGCCCGTCGTCGACGAAGAATACCGGGGTCCGGTGCTGTTTTCAGCGGATGCGTCCGCTTCGGTTTTTGCCGACCTCATCGGCGAGAATATTCTTGGCCTGAAGCCGGAACTGGGCAAGAATGCCCGCACGACTGGGGCCTTCGCCGCGAGCTATAAAACCCGGGTCTTGCCGCAGTTTTTGTCCGTCGTTGCGGATCCTACGATCACTTCTTATCGCGGCCAATCTTTGTTGGGGCACTACGAGATCGACGACGAGGGGGTTCGTGCGCAACGGGTTTCTCTTATAGAGAATGGCACTCTCGTGAACTACTTGATCGGCCGGCAGCCGATTCGCGACTTCCCCGCGTCGAATGGCCACGCTCGCGCTCAGGTTCCGGCAGGAAACCCGGCTCCCCACAACAGCAACCTGATCGTTACCACTTCGGATCCAACTTCCAAAGAGGATTTGAAGAAGAAATTGATCGAGTTGTGCCAGCAGCGCGACCTGCCCTACTGCTACTACGTCGAGACGTTTGGAGGAAAACTCTCACCTCGTCTGATTTATCGGGTGTGGACCAAGGATGGACACGAGGAACTGGTCCGCGGCGCGGCATTCGGCGATCTTGACGTTCGCGCCCTGCGCAGTGATCTAATCGCCGCCGGCAACGATGTCTACGTCGACAATCGCCCGCGGAATATCCCGCATAGCATCGCCGCCCCGTCCATTCTGTTTGACGAACTTGAAGTGAAGCGCGCCAATCAGAACAAGGAGAAACTGCCCGACTATCCGGCTCCTGCCGTCGCCAAGTAAGCGGAATCGAGATTGTGTACGCACGCCCTGCCAGCCATCGATATGACAGCCCCGATGAACCGAGCACGACCCGCGTTACTTCGCTTGCAGCAATGCCTGTGCCTGATTGGCGATGAGGGTCGCTCCCAGCGACTTCGCATCTTTTTCGACCTCGGCCAGTTGCGTGCGCCCGGTCGCAGACTTGGACGATAACTCAATTTCTCCGGTGGCCAGACGGATCTGCAATTCATAGAGCCGGTATCCAAACTTGTGGGCCGAAGCCAGAGCGCTCTCGAGTTCCTGGCGGGCGTCGGCGGTCTTGCCTGATTTTGCTTTTACTCGCGCATCGGCCAGAACCGCTTCGTAGCGGGGAGTTTGCAAGGTAGTCTGCCGGGAGACGCTCATCGCCTTTTGCGCCGCGCTCTGCGCCCCGTTGAGATCGCCCGCGCCCAAGCGTATGCGAGCCAGGTATGCCTGCGACCAGGCCTCGCTGCCGCCGGAGTTGGATTTTTCAAAGGCCGCGATTGCCTGCGCGGCGAGGGGCTCGCCTTCGGTATATCTCTTCTCGGCGAGCGCGATTGCCCCCAACGACATCGTCATCTGGGCCGCGAAATCCTCGTCGTCCACTTCCTTGCATAGAGCAAGGGCTTGCTCATACTGCGTCCGCGCGTGCGCCAGGTCTCCGCCGTAATAAAGCGCATCGCCCAGGCCGCCGGTCGGATAGGGCTCGCCGCGGCGATAGGCGATCTCCCGCGTCATGGCCAGCGACTGCTCGAAGTCCTTCCGGGCGTCATCCAGCCTGCCCATTTCCACGAAGAGATTTCCCAGGTTGTTCAGCGTGGTCGAAGCGCCCCGCCGGTCGCCGATGTCGTTGAATGCAGAGAGCGAATCCTGCTGCATCTTCAACGCGCCCGTCAGGTCACCCAATCCGTCGAGAGCGTTGGCCATGTTGCCGTAGTCGCTGGCCAACCCGCTGGGATCGTTGAGTTCATGATCGAAGTCCAGCACCTGGCCGTAGTATTTTTCCGATTCGCGCAACTTTCCTTCCTGATAAAACACGTTGCCGATGCGCTCGAGGGCGGCGCGCAGGCTCTTGGTGGCTCCGATTTCGCGAAAGACTGGAACCGCCTTTTCGAACTCCTGCTTCGAATCTTCGTAGTGGCCCTCGTCATAGAGCATGTCGCCGACGATCAGAAAATTTCGCGCCGCTCCGCGGCGATCGCCGGCTGCCGCATAAAGATCCCTGGCCTGATTCGAGAGATCAATCACTTTCTGCGATTGCCCCATGCGCTCCATGGCTTCGACTTCCACCTGCAAGGCCTGCGCCACCAGCAGGTTTGCACCCACGGCCTGGCCGCGGCTGGCGGCCCGCTCAGCCATTGCCTGCTGCCGCTTGAAGTCGCCCTGTGATGCGGCGTAGTAAGCGTCAGCCAGATCGATGCGAGCCCCATCGGCGTCCGAGGCATTCAGTTTGCGAAGGTCGTCGAGCGTGCCTTCTGCTTCTTTGCCATGCCCCGCTGCAATCTGGGCTCGGACCAGAAATAATCCGTAGTCGATGTTGTCCGGGAAAAATTCCCAGAGAGCGCTATAACTGTCGACCGCCTGCTGATTTTCGCCCAGAATCTCGTGTGATCGGCCCTCAATGAGCAGACGTTCTTCGCGCGATGCCTGAGCCGAGAGATCGAGGGCTCGCTTGGCCTGCTCTTTGGCCTTCGCGTCATAACCCAGGACCGACCAGGCCTCGGCCAAAGCCGAATGTGTCGGGGCGTAGTCGGAAGCGAGCGCGGCCGCCTTCTCCAGTGAATCCCGCGCGGCGAGCGCATCGAAGAGGCGCAGGTTCTGCAAACCCTGGGAATAAAGCCGGGCAGCCTCAGGGTTCGAAGGCAACGAAGCGCGTACCGAGGCCAACTGCTCGTCCGACAGAGCGCTCACTCCCAGCTTCGAGCGCAACTCTGCGCCCGCTTTGCTGACCAGGCCGTCAATCTCCGATTCGCTGCCCTTTTCCGAAATCGAAGCCAGAGTCTCGCCCGCGACGGCATCTTGCAGGCGTACGTCCAGCCGCAGCAACCCGTCGCCCAGCGCGAGGTAGGAACCCACGACTACGTCGTCGCTGCCGAGATTCTGGCGGATGCGGGCCAGCGTTTGTTGTCCGAAGCTGTCGGCGTCAGGCAGGGCGAGACTGGCTTTCATCTGCGCCACAGTCTCGCCCGGAATGGTGCGCAATTGATCTCCCTCGCTGAGTTCGGTGGTTAGCATTTCCGACAGAGCGGTGGAGAGCCACGATTCTTCGGGGTTCATCGACAGATTCTTGAACCCCATCACCGCGACCGAATGCCGTTTGCTGACCGCGGCTGAAGGATGGGAGGATGCTGCTCGCGAGCGGCGGTGGACGATCAGATATCCCGCGGTCGCAACCGCGATCAGCAGCAGTCCGGCAAGAGCTATCGCGATTGGCGCGCGGCTTGTTCGGCGCCCGGGTGCAGGAATTGTCATCCCTGGCGACGTGGAAGTTTCGGGCCGCTCAAGGTCTGTTCTCAAGTCGCTGGCCGTTCCGTAACGGATGGACCGATCGCGCGCCAGAGCTTTCAGGATCGCATTCTCCAACCCAGCCGGCACTGCGGGATTGAGCTTGCTCGGAGGCTCGGGAGCATGATTGAGAATCGCATCGATCACCAGCGCTGGTGTGACTTGCGAAAATGGCCTTTTCCCGGTCGCCATTTCATAGAGCACGGCTCCCGCGGACCAGATGTCGGTGCTCGCATCCGCGATCTCGCCCTTCAATTGCTCGGGAGACATGTAAGGCAGCGTGCCGCTGGTCTGCTGCGGTTGGGTCGCGGTCATGGTTAGACCCAGTTCGCTGGCCCGTGGCATGATCCGCGCCAGGCCGAAATCCAGGATTTTCAAACGCCCGTCTTCGGTCAGACGCAAATTGCCCGGTTTCAGATCGCAGTGGATGATTCCCTGATGATGCGCGGCCGCCAGGCCATCGGCCAGTTGCTTGCCCAGGCGCCGCACCTCGGCGGGTTCAAGCGGCCCGCGCGCCAGCTTCACATCCAACGTGATGCCGGCGATGTACTCGGTCACCAGAAAGTCGATGCCGTCCTGGCTGCCAAACTCATGCACGGTGGCAATGTTGGGGTGGTTCAGGCGGGCAATCGACAAGGCTTCTTTGCGGAAGCGCCTGCGCGTCGCCTCATCGTCGAGCGAACGGGAGGGCAGCACCTTGATGGCGACGTCGCGATCGAGTTGTTCATCGTGGGCCCGATAAACTACACCCATACCTCCGGCGCCGATCCGTTCCACGATGCGGTAATGCGATAGCTGGGTGCCAATCATTCCAATCCTTGAACGGGGAAAGCATACCAGCTTATTCAATAGTGAGGTGGCAGAGGTAAACGTTGCGTTTCTATGATTCCGGCGGTGCTTCCGAAGGATTGGAACTGCAACGAGCGCCGACACCTGCCGCTGATACAATTCCCTGTTTTACATACGTGCTCGGTTCGCTGCGAACTGCAAGCCCCACAATGACGTACTGTCTTGTGGGTAGGCTGAAGAGCGGTTGTCCTTCTAATCCTTCAGACGGAAGTTTCCGAGGGTCCGGCGAAATAGCTGTTCCGGGGAGTGCAAGTGGAAGACGTCCAGGTCGTCGCGATGCTGGTCCGCCGCTGTATCGCCGGCGACTCCGCTGCCTGGGAGGAAATCGTGCAGACCTACCATCGGCGTATCTACAACATTTGCTATCGTTTCGCCGGATCGGGCGACGACGCCCAGGACCTCACCCAGGAGGTCTTCATCAAGATGTTTCGAACTCTTTTGAGCTACGACGCAACGAAAGGAGCGTTCGTTACCTGGGTGACGACCATCACTCGAAACCTGCTGGTCGACCACTTCCGAAAGACGAAGCAGGATCGCATTACGGACTCGATCGACAGTGCCGCGTCGGAGCACGAGGACGCACAACCGCTCAGTGAGCAAATTCAGGACCAATCCGCTCCTCCCGACGCCCGCGTACGCAGCCGGGAGGTCGGAGAGAGGGTTCACGCAGCCTTGGCTAAGCTTTCGCCAGAGCTTCGCGAAGCTGTGATTCTAAGGGACTTACAGAATATGGACTACCGCGAAATTGCAACCGTTTTGAAGGTTCCGGAGGGTACCGTGAAATCACGAATAAACCGAGGGCGAGCGGAACTTGCACGCCTGCTACAACGTACCTATAGGCAGGTGATGTGATGCCAGACCAGACCAGTAACGGAATGCAGTGCATCGAGTTCGATTCTCTGCTCGCCGACGCGCTCGACGGCGTCGTGAGTGGGACCGAACTCAGCCGATTCCAGGCGCACGCCAAGACCTGCCAGGCGTGCGGCCCGCTGCTCGCCGAGGTTGAGGCGGGCCGTGGCTGGCTGAAGGGTCTCACGGAGGTGGAGCCTCCAGCCAATCTGGTCGCCAACATACTGGCATCCACAACGGGCGTTGACACCCAACGCCTGCGAGCAACTGTCCGCTCCCCCCAGCCGCGGGTTTCGTGGCTGGAGAGCGTGCAGGCCTCGGTTTCCGGATACATCGAGCCGATTTGGGCTACAGTCCGCCAGCCGCGCTTCGCCCTGTCGTTTGGCATGGCGTTTTTCGCGCTGTCGGTTGGACTGACGGTGGCGGGGGTAAAGCCTGCCGACCTGCGCTCAGTCAGCTTGCGTCCGGCGGCGATCCGGCATACGTACTACAACACGCAAGCGCGTGTCGTGCGGTACTACGAAAACATCCGGGTCGTCTACGAGGTCGAGTCGCTCGCGCGCCAGGTCAAGCGCAATGTCGCGCCGGCAGAGGTTGAACCGGTGCAGCCTAAAGACCACAAGAACGACACAACACAACAGCCTGAGCAGAAACAGGAGCGCAATTACAGCCAGAGCGATACCGAAAACGCTCTGGCCAGCGCGCCTGCCGAGGGTCCTTGTCTCAACTCTTGCGATCTGCCTGTAGTGTCGGTGACCACGTACAGGAGGTTCGTATGAACTGCGCCACACACAATGAGCATGCTGCTGTGGCCTTCTGCCGCACCTGCGGCAAGCCACTCTGTCAAGACTGCACCCGCGACGTTCGCGGAGTGATCTACTGCGAGTCCTGCCTTGCTGCCCGCATGGAAGGCTCCGCTCCGGCGGCGGGATTCGTTCCGCCTGCTGGATTTGTTCCACCGGCATCAGCCCCGTATGTTCCGCCTACCACCCCTTTTCGTCCGGCGGTGAGTTCGGGACCGAATCCAGCCGTCGCGGGAATTCTGGCTGGGTTCTTTCCCATCGGCGTCGGAGCGGTCTACACCGGCCAATACGCCAAGGGATTGGCGCACCTGGTGATCATGGTCCTTCTGATTCTCGGAGTTGGTTCCGATCTGCCCTGGTACGTGATCACGATGCTGGGGATTTCCATGGGTTTCTTCTACGTCTACCAGATCATCGACGCGGTACGCAGCGCGAAGGCGATCCAGACCGGAGAACCCGCTCCCGATCCCTTTGGATTAGGGCAGACCTTCGGCGCCGGCGAGAAATTCGAAGCGACCAAGGTCCCGGTCGGCGCAGCGATTCTGATCGGGTTGGGCCTGCTCTTCCTGCTTCACACGGCAGGATTTCTGGAGTTCGGACTCGATCGTTACTGGCCATTGATTCTGATTTTTCTGGGCGTCTGGCTTTTCGCCAAGCATTGGGGATTGCTCAGCTCCAGTCGCGGCGTGTGCCAGTGCGCGCGCTGCCGCACACGCAAATTGATGGGGCCGGCGATTCTGGTCACGCTGGGCGTGCTGTTCCTGCTCGACAGTGTGGGCCGTGTGGGCTTTAACCGCACATGGCCCGCGATCCTGCTGGTGATTGGCGTGGTCAAGCTGATGCAGAGCAACGCCAGCTCCGACGGACACATTGGACCGGTACCGTCTGGCGTCCCCGGCTTACCGGGAGCTCCGCCGACGATTCCGCCGATGGCCACGCCGGCTCCGCCTCCAGAGCCGGGCGCGGCGCAGTCCTCTTCTGGCGAGGTGAAAAATGGCTAGCCGCGTGCCGACTCCACCCATTCCACCGGTTGCTCCCTTGCCGCCACGGCGGCGCCACTCGTTTGCCGGTCCGCTGGTGCTGATCGTGCTCGGCGTCATATTTCTGCTGGGCAACATGCACATGCTGGCGTGGCGGCACATTGGTGTCTGGTTCGCGCACTACTGGCCAGTGCTGCTCATCCTGTGGGGCATCGTCAAACTGATCGAGCACCAGCAGGCCCAGCGTTCCGGGACCCGCGCTCCCGGGATCGGTGCCGGAGGAATTTTTCTGGTCATCATGATCGTCGTATTCGGTCTGATGGCGACCCAGATCGAGCGCGTCAACTGGTCGGGGTTGCGCGATCAGATCAATCTCGATGATGGCGATTTCTCGAACATCTTCGGCGAAACGTATAGCTTTGACGACCATCTCGAGCAGGATTTTCCCGCCGGCGCGAGCCTGAAGGTTATCGACAATCACGGCGCCGTGAGCGTGCACGCGTCTGACGACAACAAGATCACAGTCGTCGTGCGCAAGCGCGTGGGAGCAGAGTCTCAGGACGAGGCCGACAAATACAATGCTGAAACCAAGCCTGCAATCACCTCGATCGGCGGCTTGCTCACGCTCGATGCCAAGGTTGAAGCCGCGGGAGAGCACCCCGTGGAAACCGATCTTGATATTTCTCTGCCGCGCAAAGTGCCGATCTCGATCATTTCGCGGCGCGGCGATGTGAATATTGTTGGCCGCGATGGAAATGTAGATATCTCGACCCAGCACTCCGATACCACGGTCGAAGACGTGAACGGGAGCGTGAAAGTCAGCCAGGAAAAAGGCTCGGTGAAAGTCGAGCAGATCGCCGGCGACGTGCACATCGAAGGCCGGCTCGACGAGGTCTCCGTGGCCGACGTGAAGGGTTCGGCGCAATTGGACGGTGACTTCCAGGAGAGCGTCAAACTCGCCCGCATCTCGAAGCCAGTGATCTTCAAGTCTTCACGCACGGACCTGGAGTTCTCGCGCATCGACGGCACGCTCGATCTCGACTCCGACGATCTGCATGGCGAAGAAATCACCGGTCCGCTGAACCTGAACACGCGATCGAAGAATGTCCAGTTCGTGGGTGTTTCTGGCGACGTGCGCCTGCAGGATGACAACGGCACGGTAGAAGTGTCGATGCGCACGCTGGGGAACGTGCAGATTGACAACCGCAACGGCGACATCCAATTGAGCCTGCCCGATAAAGCTGGTTTTCATGTCGACGCGCGCACGCGCGATGGCGAGATTCAGTCGGATTTTGGCGAATTGAAAGTCAACAACGACGAACACGAAGCCACGGCCAGCGGCAGCGTGGGGAACGGCGCGGCGCATATTGTGCTCAATAACGAGCACGACGGCATCGAGATACGGCGTGCTGCGGCGAACGGCGGACCGAAAGAGGGAGTGCCCGGCGGAGTCACCGGAGGTGTGCCGGGATCTAAGCAGTCAAAGCCCGGGAAGTCTCTGCCCGCGCCGAAAGAGAATGTGGAGCCAACGGAGAACTGAAGGATGAGTCTACGAAGCTTGGACTCAAGGAGTGAGTTTTTCGTGCACAAGCTTCTCTATTTGCCCCAGCACGTCATCTTCACTCAGCGACGTCGAGTTGATCAGCACGGCGTCGGGCGCAGCCACCAGCGGAGACACCGCCCGGGTGCGGTCGCGCCGGTCGCGCTCGCGCAGTTCCGCGGCCGCGTCGGCAGCCACGTCTCCTTTGATTTTCTGCTGTTCCATGCGACGCTTTTCCCTGACGACGGGGTCGGCATCCAGAAAAATCTTCAGATCGGCGTCGGGAAAAACCTTGGTGCCGATGTCGCGGCCCTCCATCACGACGCCGCCTCCAGCGCCCATCGCACGTTGATGCGCCACCATCCACGCCCGCACCGCGGGGTGCACTGATACGCGCGATGCCGCCTCCGTCACGTCGCGCTCGCGAATGCGGGCTGATACATCGCGCCCGTCGAGCAGCGTGCGGTTTCCTCCGATTGTGGGTTCAAGTTGAATACGAGATTGCTCGGCCAGTTTCAACAGAGCTGGTTCGTCGTCGAAGGAAAGGTCATTCTCGATCGCCCTCAGAGCCAACGCCCGGTACATCGCGCCGCTTTCCAGGTTCACATATCCCAGTTTCCGCGCCAGTCGCGAGGCGATAGTGCTCTTGCCCGCACCCGCCGGGCCGTCGATGGCAATAATCAGTTTGCGGGAACCAGGTTGCGTGGCCGAGGGGTCGTTCATTGTTGAGGATGCAGTGTCGAAGTCATAATCGAGCTGAAGCTACCGATTGTACACGCTCACACAGGCCCGGGAACGCGATGCAAATTCATGATCGCATTGACTGGGTCAGATGGACTTGCTGCGAGTCTGCATCGATTACAGCCGCACTAATTTCTGGTTCACATCATTTTCAACCCGGGAGACATTCTCCGGCGTTCCCAGATCTCGCCAATACGATTCATCGGCGCGGAATGCGATGATTTTCTCTCCCTGCGCCGCCAAACGCAGATAGGAATCGACAATCGAGAACGCGCCCTGCTCGGTCATCTCAGAAAGAAACCGCGGCGAAATTACATGCACGCCGGAAAATGCGAGTGCGAGCGCCTGCCGCGCTGGGCGTGCCATTTGGGGCTCTCCGTCGCGTCCCTGTCTTCGCCCGCAGAGTTGACCTTGCTCGTCGAAGAGTAGATACCGTGACGTATCGCGATCCTGCGTTGCCAGCGTCGCCAAAGCTTTACGTTCCTGATGAAGTGCCATCATGAGCGCGAGGTCGATGGTGCTGATCACGTCGACGTTGTGGAGAATAAAAGAAAGATCGCCGTCTTTGGAACTATTGAGAAAGAAGCACGCCGCTTTTTTCAGGCCGCCGCCGGTATCGAGTAGTTCGCTTTCGCGCGAGATTTCGACGTGCATACCGAAGTTGTCGTTCTTCTTCAGGTAATCGGCAACCATATCGGCAAAATGGTGCACGTTGACGATGACGTCGTGAACGCCGAACTCGCGCAACCGGCGCAGCGTGATCTCGAGCAGCGTATGTCCGGCCACTTCCACCAGCGCCTTCGGGCGATCATTGGTGAGCGGGCGCAGACGGGTGCCGAGACCCGCGGCCAGAATCATCGCTTTCGTCGTCATCGGCTGGATTTCTCGGGGAGTGCATTCGCAGGCTCGGCCGACTTTTCCAACTCGCGGTGCCGAACAATGACTTCCACTCCAGCCTGGCCGCGGAGATGCCTCGCCAGTTGCTCGGCCAGATACACCGATCGGTGCTGCCCGCCGGTGCATCCGAATGAGACCATCAGGTTCTTGAAGCCGCGCCGCCGGTAGCTGCTCACGCTGGCATCGACCAGTGACATTACGCTGGCCAGGAATTGATGCACGCTCTCCTGCTGATTCAAGTAGTCGATCACCGGAGCGTCTTTGCCAGTGAGCATTTTGAAGCGTTCTTCGCGGCCGGGATTGGGCAGGCTACGTCCGTCGAAAATAAATCCGCCACCGTTGCCGGTTTCATCGGCGGGCATGCCGCGATGAAACGAAAAACTAAAAACGCGTACCACCAGGTTGTCTGCGTCCGAAGCCAGTCCTTGTAACCTCTCTGAAGCCAACATGCCGTGGAAAGCGTCCATCAATGCTGGAAGCGCGACCGGAAGCGTTACATTGTGCAAGAGCCAGCGCAGGTTTTTCAGCGCGTAAGGCACGCTCTGCAAGAAATGGACTTTTCGCTCGTAAAATCCGCGAAAGCCGTATGCGCCCAGAGCCTGCATGATGCGGATGTATACGTAGGCGTAGTAATACTGCATGAAATTGTCGCGCCGCAGGTCGATGAAATTGCCCAGTGTGTTGAGATAGTCATCGAGCAACTGCTGGCGCAGTTCCGGCGGAAGGTCGGCTTTGGCATCGTAGAGAAGCGAAGCCACATCGTACTGCAGCGCGCCCTTGCGCCCGCCCTGATAGTCCACAAAAAACGGCTGACCTGCACGGAGCATGACGTTGCGCGACTGGAAGTCGCGGTAGAGAAAATAGTCACGCGGGGCGCTCAATAGAAACTCAGTCAGCCGGCCGAAATCGTCTTCCATGGCCTGTTCGTTGAACGGGACCCCGGCCAGCCGCAAAAAATAGTATTTGAAATAGTTCAGGTCCCATGCGATCGACTGACGATCGAAGCTCTCGCGCGGATAACACACTCGATAGTTCAGATCACCGCCAGCCTCGATCTGGAACCGCGGCAGTGTCGCAATGACTCTCCGATAGGCCTCAACTGCTTCCGGTTCGATAGCAGGGCCATTGCGATGCTCCGAAAGAAACTCGAAGAGCGTGGTGTCGCCGAGATCTTCTTCCAGGTAAGCCCCGTGATTGAGGTCTTCCGCGTAGATCTCAGGCACAGGCAAGCCATGCCTGCGAAAGTGGCGGGAAAATTCAAGAAACGCGGTGTTCTCTTCGCGAACGTCATACAGAATTCCGATCGCGCTGATCGGTTGCGTCTTGTGCCGGCCAGTGTTCTCGCCGGACAGGCGAATGATTTTTCGCCCCGAACCTCCCAACTCTCCTTGCAGAGCCTGAACCCGCGAGACCGGCGCATGGAAGTGCTGCTCGAAAAGATGCTTGAGAAGGTCCATGAATTGGGGATTCGATCGTTACAGACTCGTCGTCCGAAGATATCACGCGAAGTCAATATCGCCACCGGTCAAGCGTTTGCGCAAACCCCTGACAGAGATGCGCGGCCATGCGGACGGGACTGAGACGATCTGCGTTGCGGGAGACTAGAGCGGCAAAAACTTCGAGCGGCAAGCAAGCTGCGTGCGGAAATCTGGTGGCGGCGGTTGGACTCGAACCAACGACCTACGGATTATGAGACCGTCGCTCTAGCCACCTGAGCTACGCCGCCACTGGCCGGTACATCGGGGAGATTCTGCGAGAGGAATTGCCGAGCGCAGCCCTAAGTATCATTCTAAGAGTGCGTGAGGAATTAGGTCAAACCTGAGGGTGTCCCGCCGGGTATACTCTGCGACATGGCGACTGACGCTCGTGGCTCAGGAGAACGAAACGGCGCATGAAGACGATTGCCGTCATCCCTGCTCGCCTGGCGTCCACGCGTCTACCCCGCAAGATGCTGCGCGAAATCGGCGGCAAGCCTCTGATCGGCGTGGTGTATGAAGCCGTGCGAGCTTCGCCGCTGCTCGCGGACGTCATCGTTGCGACCGACTCGGAAGAGATCCAGGGAGTGTGCCGTGAACACGGTTGGAAGGTGCAGATGACTTCGCCGGCGCATCGCAGCGGCACGGAGCGCGTGCATGAGATTTCCAGTCGCGAGACCGCCGACGTGTACATCAATGTGCAGGGCGATGAGCCGATGGTGCGCGCCGAACAGATCGCGACGTTACTACGTGTCATGGAAAATCCTTCGGCGCGGGTAGGTACGGTCATGACGCCTTGCGCCGAAGTGGATATTCCCAACCCGAACGCGGTGAAGGTAGTAACGGACTTTAATGGGCGCGCGCTCTATTTTTCACGCGCGACGATTCCATTCGACCGCGATGGCGCACGCCCACATTATTTCAAGCACCTCGGCCTTTACGCATATCGCAAGCCGGCGTTGGACAAGTTCGTGAGCCTGCCCGAATCATCGCTCGAGAAGAGCGAACGGCTCGAGCAACTGCGCTTTCTGGAGAACGGTATTGCGATTTACGTCGGCGAGACGCCGTATGACAGCGTCGGCGTCGACACAGAAGAAGACTTGCAGCGGGCGATCGAGGTTCTGCACAGACTCTGAAGATGCGACGAACGAAGACCTCAACTTAGACTTGCGAATGGGTGCTCTGGGTTCGGCTCCACTGTTCGGCCGCGGCCAGCCTTCGTGAGATTGACGGATGAGAATGGAAGAACCACTCCACCCACTTTGATGGAGTCCTCTCGGCCAGGTTCTGATCAGCCAGTTTGTTCATGGAAGAAATAAACGGCTCAACGTTCGCGATGGACTCGAAGGCATAGCGGTCCGCCTGTCGTTCGTTGAAACGGGAATACGCGTTGAGTGCCGGCATCAGCAGGAAAGACAGCACGACCGAAACCAGGGCCAACAGCGGGAGGTTGGCGAAGTCCGACAGCTCCTCGAACATGTGCTGGTCGACCGCATAATGCAGCACCCAATTCGCCGCCCAGAAACCGGCGAGCGTAATCACAGCCTGCACGAAAATGCTCTTCAGAATGTGACGATGCACGTGGTGGCCGAGTTCGTGGGCCAGCACGGCCTCAATCTCATCCGCACTGTAATTGTCGAGTAGCGTGTCGGCCAGAATAATGCGGCGAGTGGCGCCGAGTCCGGTGAGGGCTGCATTCGCCTTTTTGCTTTTTTCCGAGAGGCGCCATCGGTAAACACCGCGAACTCGAGTTCCGGCGCGTTCACTCAGCACGACCAGCCGCCGCCGCAGATCTTCGTTGTCGAGCGGTTCGAACTTGTAAAAGATTGGGAACAGCACGACCGGAGCAAGCTGCGCCAGAACGATGAACAGGCCCATGAACAGAGCCCACGCGAAGATCCACCAATGCTGCGGCCATTGCCGGATGGTGAAGTACAACACTTCCACAACTATGCCTCCCAGCACCAATCCAACAAGAAATCCCTTAGTCTCGTCCCATGCCCAGGAACGAAATCGTTGCGTCGAGAGTTTGAAACTCCGCTCAAGCCGGAATCCGTAGTAGTCGAGGACGCCAGTGAGTGCTTTGCTGATCACAAGCAATAGCAGCAGATAGATGAAAACTGACAAGGAATAATTCTGAAATCCAATGCGGTATGCCAAGCCGCGCAGCCAGCCGGACCAGCCTGTGATGAGAAGGACGACGAGGAATACGAATCCGATGAGAAAGTCGGCAATGCCCAGCCAGCGATGGATGCGGTTGTAGCGGCGGGCCTCAGGCGAATCTGCCTGAACCGGAATTGGACCAGCTGCCATGAATGGTTAGACGGGCTCCTTTAAGAAGTATCGCACTCTTGCGACCATCTGGAGCCGGCAGAATGCCGAATGAGCCTTGACTCTTAAGACTACCCTGAGTTGGTTACGCCGCATCGTTCACGAAGGCTTCCCCAACGCCGAGCAGTTCTGCCACGAGTTCGGGCGAAGCGGCTTCGGTGTAAAGGCGCAACAGGGGCTCGGTTCCTGAGGCGCGAAATAAAACCCAAGCCTCGGCTCCATTTCCATTGGTCGGAGCATCGAGAAAAAACTTTACTCCGTCGAGGTGCTCTTTCTTTTGAATGCGGTAACGTCCCAGAGTTTGCGTGGCATCGGTCCGAGCGCGGCGAATCGCATTCTGTTTCACATCCTCGGGAATGTGCAAATCGCGGCGCCCGTAGAAGTGCGCACCGAATTCGCGCTGCAGATCAGCCACGAGCTGCCCGAGGGGCTTGCCTTCGTCGGCCATCACGTTGGCCAGCAGCAAACAGTTCAGCACGCCATCACGCTCCGGCAGGAAGCGTGAAAAGCCGATGCCGCCGGACTCTTCGCCGCCGATCAGAATTTCGTGATCCATCATGAGGTCGGCAACGTACTTGAATCCGATGGAAGTCTCGTGAAGTTTGCGGCCATGTTTTGCCGCGATGCGGTCGATCATGCGCGTCGTGTTGAATGCGCGCGCCACTTCGCCGGGCCACTTTTTGCGCTCTATCATCCAGCATAGCAGCAGGCAAATAATTTTGTGAGCGTCGACGAAGCTGCCGTCTTCGGCAACGGCGCCGACGCGATCGGCATCGCCATCAGTGGCGAGTCCAGCATCGCACTCCTCGCGAACCACGGTTTGCTGCAGAAGGGCGATGTGAGGCTGGATGGGCTCGGGATTAATTCCGGGAAACAGCGGATTGAGTTCCTCACGAATGGCGATGTGCTGTACTCCGTAATCGGCAAAGATTCCTGAGAGGATTCCGCGTCCGGAGCCGTACATGGCGTCGACTGCGAACTTGAACTTCGTTTTCGCGATCAGGTCGATGTCGACAAAGCGACAGACCGCAGCGATGTAGGCCTGCTTGAGATCGACCTCTTCAACGATAGCCTTTACGCCTTTAGGCATGGCTCCGGCCGCGAGTTCGTCCTCAATCATTTTCATGATTGTCGGTGTGGCCGAACCGCCGAACTTGGCTTTGAACTTTATTCCATTCCAGTTCCACGGATTGTGGCTTGAGGTGACCATCACTCCGCCGGCAGCGCCCTGCTGCTTCACGGCGTAAGAGACCGACGGTGTGGGAGAGTAGTCATTGGTCAGCTTTACAGGAATGCCCGCCGCGGAAATAATTTCCGCTACCACCTGAGCCGCTCGTTGCGAGGCGAAACGCGTGTCGTAGCCGACGATGACTCCGCGTTGCTTCTCTTCGTTTTTCAGAACGTAAGACGCGATCGCACCTGCAACCCGCCGCACGTTCTCGAAAGTAAAATCGTCGGCGATGATTCCGCGCCAGCCGTCGGTACCGAATTTGATAGGTTGAGACATGGTTCTTGGGTGCTATTTTCCCGGTTCTAGTTTCTTCTGCCCCAACGCCGACTGCTACGCCAGATCCGCAGACCGGAAACCGAAAACTGCTAGGTCAATTTATGCAGCTTCTTTTGATCTAGATACTTCACAACCTTACCTACGTCTTGCGCGTGCTGCCGGGTGGTGATCAGCAAGGCGTCCTCGGTTTCAACCACCACCAGGTCGCTCACGCCAACTGCCGCCACGAACTTTGTCGGGGCATGAAAATAATTGCCACGCGCATTCAGCAGGAAGATGCCGGAAGCCGTAACCAGATTACCTTCCGGCGGGTTGCCCTTTGCTGTGTGATGTTCGTGCAGCGCCGTCCACGAACCGAGATCGTTCCAGCCAAAGTCGGCGGGGAGGCAAAAGATATTCCCAGCCTGTTCTCCTTTCGCCGAGCGCGGTTCGAGCACCGCATAGTCTACGCTGATGTTTTCGCACTTTGGATAGAGCTCGCGAAAAGTCGCGGCAAATTTTCTTGTGCCGAAGGCTGCCGCAATTTCTTCGAGCAGCGCTGCCGTCTTCGGCAGATGCTCGCGCAATGCGTCGGCCAAGGTGCGGGCGCTCCACAGGAACATCCCGCTATTCCAGAAATAATTTCCCGCGGCAACAAAATCCGCAGCTTTGCTTGCATCGGGTTTTTCGGTGAATCGGCGAACGCGCAAGGCGTCGCCCTCGTAAGCCGCGCCAGCTTCGATATACCCATATCCGGTCTCGGCGCGATTCGGTTGGATCCCGAGCACCACAATATTCGCATCGGCCGCGGCTATCTCGATCCCGCGGGACAGCGTCTCGCGATAACGGCGCTCGTCAGCGATCACGTGATCGGAAGGGAACAGGCCGATCACAGCGTCGGGATTTTCGCGCAGCAAAAGAAATGCCGCAAGTCCGATCGCAGGGGCGGTATTCCGTCCCGCTGGTTCAGCCAGAATGTGCATTTTCGGCAATTTCGGGAGCTGCTTCAAAATCGCCGGCCGCAGATCTTCATTCGTGATCACCCAAAAACGCTTTGGCGAAGCGAGCGGCAGCAATCGCTTCACGGTTTGTTGGATCATCGTCTGCTTGCCATCGAGCGCGAGTAGCTGTTTGGCGCGCTTCTTCCGGCTCAGCGGCCAAAAGCGTGTGCCGCGGCCGCCAGCCAGGATTACGGGATAGAAGTTTGAATTCTTGGTCACAGACTCACGCATTCGATCGGACAGTCCATCAGAAGTTACATCCTGACTTCTGGTTCTGGCAAAGCCGTGCCCGGAACGTATGCGCGCAGTAATTCAAGCGCCCACTGCGGTCGCACGCCAAACTTTCCAAGGCTGGCGGGAACAACAACCGCATCCCCTTTCGCCAGCGTAACCGAATCTGTTCCCGGCGCTTCGATCACACCACAACCTTCGACCGCGACCAAAATCTGCGCCGAACCACGCCCCGAGGAGTCGTGTGTTTCCAGTTCAAGAGGATCTTTCGCTTCGAACATGTCCACGACAAAGTAGGGCGCAGCGACCAGCGGTGAGTGACGGTTCTTGCCGCCGCGAAGCTGTGCCGGCGCGGGGCGCACTACCTTTCCCGACCTCGCATTTTCTTTCACCGCCGCCATACCGTCTTTTAAGTGCAATTCGCGCGGACGCCCGTAATCATACAGGCGATAGGTGGTGTCAGACTGCTGTTGCGTTTCCACGATCACCGAGCCTGGCCCCAGCGTGTGCACAGTTCCGCCGGCCACATAGATCATGTCGCCGGCGAAAACGTCGATCCAGTTAAGCAGTTCCTCGGCGCGGTTCTGGTGGATCGCTTCCTCCAACTGCCGCGCCGTCACGCCCGGTTTCAGTCCGAGTCCGATCTGCGATCCGGGCTTGGCGTGAGCCACGTACCAACACTCGGTCTTGCCCCACGGCTGACCTACGCGCTGGGCCTGGGCGTCATCGGGATGAACCTGCACCGAAAGCTTCTCGTGGGGGAAAAGAAACTTCACCAGCAGCGGAAATCGCTTCGCGTCGCGCGCGGCGTCGCCGACAAGTTCGCGCTCGTATTGCAGGCTCAACTGCGCCAGAGTTTTTCCGGTGAGCGGACCATTGGCCACTTTGCATTCTTCTCCGCTCAGCCAGGCCTCGCCGATGTTCTCCGCGAATTTGTGATTGGGATAAATCGGCGACAGGTCGTTCGTTCCCCACGGTCGTGGATCGAAACCCGGCAGCATCAGCAGTGGATAAAGATTGCCCATAGACAGAAGCCAACAAAAAAGGACCGCTCGCAAACGGAACGGCCCCGGCCGAACCCAATCGTCTCGAAAATCAACTCTGAAGATTCAGAGCGCAATATTTCTAGAGTGCGCCGAAAAACTTCCGCATGCGTTCCAGGCCGCGATCGAGTTCAGCTTTCGACGTGGCATACGAAACGCGAATATGTTCGCTCGTGCCGAAGCCCTCGCCGGGAACCACGGCGACATGGGCTTCCCGCAGGAGTCGTCCGGCCACGTCTGATGCGGACTTCAGCCCGTTCCGCCCCAGAAACGATGAAATGTTGGGATACGCGTAAAACGCTCCCTCCGGCAGCGTGCAGGTCACACCGCCAATGGACCGCAACCCGTGCACGACGTGATCACGAAGTTCAATATATTCGCGGCGCATCTGATCAACACATTCCTGTGGTCCCTTTAGAGCGGCCACGGCGGCCTTCTGCACAATCGACGTTGGATTCGAGGTTGACTGGCTCTGCAATTTCGCCATTGCACTGGTAACCGATGCGGGCGACAACGCATATCCCAGGCGCCAGCCGGTCATGGCATAGGTCTTCGAGAGCGAGCCCAGCACCACCATTCGCTCTTTGTAATCGCGCAGCGCTCCCACGGAAAAATTCTTGCCGGTGTAATTCAGATAGACGTAGCACTCGTCCGACAACACCCAGATGCCGCGCTGGTGGGCGAAACGAGCTACTTCCGTCATGTCTTCTGGGCTCATCACCGCGCCCGAGGGATTTGACGGGGAGTTGAGAATGATGGCTTTGGTTCTGGACGTAACCAGGTTCGCGACCATTTCCGCGGTGAGGCGAAATCCCTGCGCCTCATCCGTCTCGAGCAGAACGCAATGCCCGCCCGCGTAGCGCACGATGTCTTTGAACGAAACCCAATACGGCACGGGCAAAATGACTTCGTCGCCATGATCCACCAGAACCTGAATCGCGTTGAACAGCGCGTGCTTGCCACCCGTGGAGGCGATCGCTTCCTCGCGACGGTAGTCGGAATCGAAGTCGACGTTGTGACGATGCACGATGGCGTCGCGCAACTCGGCGGTGCCGGCCACAGCCGTGTACTTGGTGAAATTGCCCTGGATCGCAGCAATGGCGGCATCTTTGATGTGCTGTGGCGTGGCAAAATGCGGCTCGCCCGCGCCGAAATCGACCACATCGATTCCCTGCGACCGCAATTTGTCGGCTTCGGCAACCACCGCCATGGTGGCAGAGGGCTCGATGCGATTGATGCGGTCGGTAAGTTTCAGAGCTTCCGCCGTTTGCGGAGTAATGGCCGTCGTCATGTTTTCTTCTTCTTTCTCTTCGAGACTTCGATCCCATCGGCGTTCTGCAGTTTGTATGCGGGATCAATCTTTTCGCGCAGCTTCTGCTCTACAACCTCAGGCACGAGACCCTTCACCGGACCGCCCGCTTGCGCCACTTCTCGGACAAGACGCGAACTCACGTACGAATACTTGTCGGCGGGCATCATGAACACAGTTTCGAGCGTGGGCTCGAGCTTGCGATTCATCAGCGCCATCTGCAATTCATATTCATAGTCACTGATGGCCCGGATGCCGCGCAAGATGCAGATCGCGTCTATCGATTTGGCATACTCGACCATCAGCCCGTTGAAAGTGTCGATGCGGACATTTTTCAAGTCGGCTGTCAGGTTCCTCAACATCTCCAGCCGCTCAGCCACGCTGAACATCGGGCTCTTCTCCGAGTTCCGCAGGATCGACACCACCAGTTCTTCGAAGATTTTGCTGCCTCGTTGAATCAGATCGAGGTGCCCGTTGGTGGGCGGATCGAAGGAACCGGGATAGATGGCGATGCCCTTATTCAAACGTCCTCACAGGAACGGCGGCGCTGAATAGTAGATTCTATGCGGGCGGACGCAGGCGTGGCAATTCGAGACGTGAGACGCCCTGTAATCCGGAGCGAAGCGAAGGACCTCTGGACTTGCCGACAGAGGCGGTGCCATCGGCCGAGTGCATAGATCCTTCGCTTCGCTCAGGATAACAATTCGATTGGCGTGACAGAAAGCCTTGCCGCTAGCGCCGCGCTGCAATGATCGGCGCCTTCACGGAGTCAGTCCCGGTCGGCATGGTTGCAACTTTCGCGCCCTGTATCGGGGTTGCAGCTTCCGCGGCCTTCGCCTGACCTCCGGGCAATCCCAATGTCTTGCGGACTTCAGCGTCCAGTTTGGCCATGACGTCTTTGTTGTCTTTCAGGAACTGGCGCGCATTTTCGCGGCCCTGGCCGATGCGTTCGCCCTTGTAGCTGAACCATGAGCCGGATTTTTCGAGGATGTTATTGTTCACGGCCAGATCGAGCAGATCGCCCTCGCGAGAAATGCCCTCGCCGTAAAGAATGTCGAACTCGGCTTCGCGGAACGGCGCGGCGACTTTGTTTTTCACGACTTTTACTTTGGTGCGCGAGCCGGTCACGACGTCGCCCTCTTTGATGGCGGCGATGCGGCGAATGTCGACCCGCACCGACGAGTAGAACTTGAGCGCACGGCCGCCGGTGGTGGTTTCCGGGTTGCCGAACATCACGCCAATCTTTTCGCGGATCTGATTGATAAAGATCAGGCAGGTGCGCGACTTGGAAACCGTTCCCGTCAGCTTGCGCAGCGCCTGCGACATCAGTCGCGCCTGCAGGCCCATATGACTGTCGCCCATTTCTCCGTCGAGTTCGGCTTTGGGCACGAGCGCGGCGACCGAGTCCACGACCAGCACGTCGATTGCATTCGAGCGCACCAGGGCTTCTGTAATCTCCAGCGCCTGCTCACCGTAGTCGGGCTGCGAGACCAGCAGGTTGTCGACGTCGACCCCCAGCTTTTTGGCGTAGCCGGGATCGAGTGCGTGCTCGGCGTCGACAAACGCGGCCATGCCGCCGGTTTTCTGCGCCTCGGCAATTACTTGCAGGGTGATGGTCGTCTTGCCCGAGGACTCGGGACCGAACACTTCGACCACGCGTCCGCGGGGAAATCCGCCTACCCCCAGGGCAGAGTCGAACGAGATTGCGCCGGTCGAGATCACCGAAATGGGGACAATGGCTTCCTTTGACCCCAACCGCATGATCGACCCCTTACCAAACTGCTTTTCAATCTGCGAAACCGCCAACTCAATCGCCTTGCCGCGTTCATCCGCCATGGAGTGTGGCTCCTTCAAGACTTGGTTTCCTAATCAGTGCTTTCTGAATCAGCCCGGATTATACATATAGATCGAAGCGAAGAAAAGGCGAATTAGAAAATAGTGGTGGAAATCGTTCCGAATTGGGCAATGGGTGAGGTGGCGCGGACGCCCTCGCCGGCGAAATCTAACCAGCAAGCGGGACGATATGCGCGGCAATCCACTCCCGGAGCAAGGGAAAGTGGAACTTGCCTTCCTCCATGGCCTTGATAATGAATTCGAAGGCGGCCTTACTGGTGACGTCCAGATCGAAGCCGTTCGCCAGCAGGAACGTATGAACCGAGGCGAACCCCACGCGTTTGTTGCCGTCCAAGAATGCGTGATTGTTGACGAGTGACTCGAACAGCGCCGCGGCTTCTTCGCTCAGGTCGTTGTAGTAGCCCGTTTGCGGACGAAACACCGCAGCTTCCAACGATCCCTGATTGAGCATCCCGTGTTCACCGCCGTACTCCTCAATCTGGTGATGATGGATGGCGACGACTTCGGCCACCGTCAAGTAGACGCGCTCGGCCATTACTTAGCCAGTTTCTTGTACAACTCACGATACTTCTCGTTGGAGCGGCGGTAGGCAGCCATCACCTCGGGCCTTACCAGGCGCTGCGAAGGGACCACGTTGTGCAGATAATGCTCCAGCGCCCGCTCGAGCACAAAGCGCTGCGACTGCCCGTTCTCCTTGGCCACGGAGACGAGTTCCTGATAGAGCTTGGCGTCGATTTCGGGAGCGATCTTGATGGAACGCGGCATGGGTGCCTCTGGGATCAGATTCTAGCCGCGCGGACTGGAAGGGTCAAGACGAATCTAGACATTGCTGGGGATCGGAATGAGGCCGGGCCGTATGGATCTATTCTGACCGCCGCTTGGAACCGAGCAGGGATATAATTTCGCTCGCACCGAGTGGGGTGACGATGGGCATCTTGGGCTGGGCTTTTGTCGTCCTAAATGTAGTCGTTTGCGTCGGTTGTCTTTGGAGCACAAAGTGGAATCGCAACGCCTTCGGTGATCGCGAACGATGGAGCAGTCCGGCAAACTGGATTTGGGCGTGGCAACTGCTCGGAGTAGTTCTGGTCATTACCTTTCATTTCAGTCCGTGGCATCTCATTTGGTGGTTCATAGTCGGATATCCAGTTTGTATCGCTGTGGGGACAATCCTCGTGCGGTTCGGGCACACGCCATGAAAGGTTGACTCCGCTGGTTCGACTCGTGAATCATTCCGCCATGCTCGGTAGAATAGGCTGATGGGAAAGCGCATTGAAATTTTCGATAAGACATGGGCGTCCCGGGGCGCCACGAGGCGATACAGAGTGCTGCTCTTCGGCCACGACGAATACGGCAATCCTAGGGAAAAATCTCCCGTGGGTCAGGACGGCCTAGTAGGCTGTTTGCAAGATCTCGGCGTCGAGCCCGACAAGTTGAACGCCCTGCTTCAAGCGCTAGACGTCTGCGGCCACGCAGACGTCTAGATGTCGGAGGATCACGTATGCAGATAGGCATCCGCACGAGGTTCGAGACCACTAACTTGCTCATAGGGCACAAGTGGCAAGGGGAGGGTTTTGCGGACAACACGCGTGAGATTGAAGCGGGCAAGACTCTTTGGGCAAAGTTCGATGACCGGGGAGCTCGAAGGATCGGCGATAGGGACGTGCAAATCGTCCTCTTCAACATCGAAGGCGGGAGCGAATATTACTGGAGCCCGAGGCATGAGTTCAGCGCTCTGACGAGGCGAGTCGCTGCCTAGGAGATTTGCGTCGGCCAGGCTACCTCTGCAGTAAATCCACTGGCGCGGTCACATCGTGCACCCTGAAATACTTCGCCAGCGCTGGATACTTCCTTGCCACGGCCTCATACATCGCATAGGCCACGTTGCGATACGACACGTGTCCCGCCGGCGTCGTGCGCAACTCGGAAATGTAAACCGTCTCCGCGAAGTCCATCTTGAACAGCGCACGTTTCTTGAAGGCCAGCGGGATCGCGTACTGCGAATTCTCTGCCGATTCGGGCGCGTGGCGCGAGGCCAGCTTTTCTACCGCGCTCTGTGTGCGCCGCATCGCGGTTTCAAATCGCCCACGCATCCCGGCATCTTCCACGTCGAGCAGCATTTCGTAGCCGTGCTGCGTGGTGAATCCCTGCATCACCTGAATGCAGCGGCGATGCCGGTGTATGTCGCGGAATCCGCCGGTGTCCATGAGGATATCGAAGCGGAACTGCTGCCCGGCGCGGAATCCGCGCAGCATTTCATCGTGCTTGCCGCGATGACGAAGACCCAGGTCGATGATCTCGCGCCTCCGCCGTTCGCCCGCCACCTGCACCGCCTGCCGAATCTGTCGATACGAATGATGGCTGTGCTCGTAGAGCAGAGTGGTCGCGATTTCCACCTCGAGCGGTTCTTCGTCGAGCAAGTCGACAATCGCCTTCGAGGGCGCGAGCGGCTCGTCGGCCATCAATTCGCGCGCCGCCTGCCGCAATTCGCGGCGCGTTGCCATTTCGTACTCGTTCGGATCGGCATACTTCACCAGTGTCGGAGCCACGCGAACTTCGTGCAGCAGTTCCTGTTCGGCTTGCGCACCCAACTCGGGATTCACCGCCTTAATCCGCTCCACAAGATCGCGCAACGAATCTTCGTTGACGTTATAGGCCGCCCCGGTCGCCGCTTTCTTCAGGGACTCGCCCAGATTTCGCACTTCCCGGTGCGTATGCGAGAGCAAATGTGCAATCTGTGTCTCCAGCGTGCGCGCGTTGACGATCTCGCCCAGCGAAGTATTCGTCGCCAGGGGCAGCAGGTAGCGCGTGATGTCAAAGGCCCGGGCCTTCAGCGTGCGCTCATACGCCTCCTGCTTCATGTCGGCGGGCTTAGGCGTGATGCTGATCAGGTACTGCGCCATGTGCGCCGAAAATACTTCGTAATCGGCGAAGAGACTATCCAGGGTATCGCGATACAGCTTGCGCCCTTCGTCATCAGCGCCGAAGTCGGGAGTGTAATACCCGCTCTTCTTGAAATCCTGATAGCGAGTCGACCGCTCCTGACCATCCCAGCGCTGCTCGTCGGCCAGTTCGATGGCCGCCAGGATCGACAGCCGCTCGACCGCCAGCGCAATATGCGCCAGATCGGCGATTGACCGGTGCCCGTACTGAAAATAAAAAGTGTTGAGAAACTTTTCCGCCTTCTGTGTGCTGATCTCGCGCAGCGACTCCTTCATCGACAGCGACGACCGCGAATACTTGGCCATGGCATAGGCCTGGATCTCGGGCTCGACCCCGAAGACGGCGAAGACTTCGGTGGAGGGCTCAGTAGATTTGGCCGGAGAATCGGAGGGCCGCATCTCGATGGGCGCGGATGTATCGGCCGATGCCCGAGCCGTGGAGCGGTGTCCGGAACTTGTGTCGGCCGCAGAGTTCTTGTTGGAAGGGTCCGGCATGGTGATCACATTCGTCATTGTCTGTGGCATGAGTGCTCGCATGTTACTCGGCGCGGTTGTGAATTAGCAATGCGATTCGTCGAATCGGTAGTGGGGTCAATTTGAAGGTAGAAGGGAAAAACCATCCACCACGAAGGACACGAAGGACACGAAGGGGCGGAGAGTCATTTGGGAGAGTCAATGGGCAGCTGGCCCTAGGGTCCGATCAGCCGCAGCCTGATCGCGCTCTCGCGTACCATCGTCCCCGCGTATAATTCGGCGTTCTATCGCAATCCGTCACTGGACGAATCGGGAGAACCCTTCATGTCTCTTACAGGACGAGTGGCGCTGGTCACCGGAGCGTCGCAAGGCATTGGACGCACCTGCGCGCTGCGCCTCGCCAAAGACGGTGCGACCGTCGCGGTGGCCGCGCGCAACCAGGAGCGGCTGCACGCGCTAGTCAACGAGATTCATGGGGCGGGCGGCCAGTCGGCTGCCTTCGCGCTCGATGTTTCGGATGAAGAGCAGGTCAAGACGACCGTCAAGGCCGCCATCGCCCAGTTCGGCAAAATCGACATCCTGGTCAACAACGCCGGCATTACCCGCGACCAGTTGGTGATGCGCATGAAGCGGGCTGATTGGGATGCGGTGCTCCAGACCAATCTCACCTCTGCCTACCTTTGCATTCAGGCAGTCATCCCTTCCATGCTCAAGCAGCGCTGGGGACGCATCATCAACATCACCAGCGTTTTCGGGCAGATGGGCCAGGCCGGGCAGGCGAACTATGCTGCCTCCAAGGCCGGATTGATCGGCCTGACCATGGCCATCGCCCGCGAAGTCGGCTCGCGCAACATTACTTGCAACGCGGTCGCGCCGGGCTTCATCGAAACTGCTATGACCGCCGGGCTGAGCGAAGAATTCAAGCAAACGGCGATCAAACAGATTCCTCTGGGCCGGGTCGGAATTCCTGAAGATGTTGCCGGCGCCGTGGCTTTCCTGGTTTCCGACGACGCGTCCTACATTACAGGCCACGTGTTGAACGTAAATGGCGGAATGCTGATGGGATAGTCATAAGACCTTTCACCACAGAGAACACAGAGGTCACGGAGGAAATGAAATCGGGAAATCCAACCTCTGAGAATTCGTCTGTGCCCCCTGTGTCCTCTGTGGTGAACGGTCTTACCTTCGCCCAGGCTGAAACCCCGGCCCAGATCGCGCAGGCCCGTGAACTCTTCCTTGAATACGCGCAGTCCCTCGGTTTCAGCCTGTGCTTTCAGAACTTTGATCAGGAACTCGCGAGTCTTCCCGGCGATTATGCTCCGCCCAACGGTCGACTTCTGCTCGCGGAATATGAAGGCCGGCTCGCGGGCTGCGTAGCGCTTCACCAGCTTACGTCTGGCGCGGCCGAAGACGGTGTCTGCGAAATGAAGCGCCTCTATCTGCGCCCGCAATTCCGCGGCAAGGGCTTAGGCCGTTTATTGGCTGACCGCATCGTCGCCGAGGCTCGCGAGATCGGCTATCAGCGCATGCGGCTCGACACTGTCGAGCCCGTCATGAAAGACGCGGTCACCATGTACCGGAAAATCGGTTTCCGCGAGATAGCTCCCTACTGCACCAACCCAATCGCCGGCGCGCTGTACATGGAGCTTCACTTGTAAGCGTAGCGTTGCTGGGCAACGCTGTCCGGGAAGAGTTGGGAAAATACGGCATCCAAAAGCTCGACCGGCCCAGTTTAATTACTTATACGCCGTATAAGAATACGCTCGGCTACCGTACGCTGGCGCACTAAACCGCAGACTTGCCGCATGGCACGAACGTCCGGCGCATAGCACGAATTTCCCACTTGCCAGAAGTTGCCGCTCTGGTTACTATGACCCATCCTGAAATGCTCCCTACCATGAATATCGGCGAGACCATCCGCAACTACCGGCTGCAGAAAGGTATGTCTCAGGGCGACATCGAGAAGCGGACCGGTCTTCTGCGCTGCTACCTGTCGCGCGTCGAAAACGGCCACACGATTCCTTCGCTCGATACTCTCTCGAAAATCGCCGGCGCCATGGAACTTCCTCTGTCGCAGTTTTTCGCTGAACCCGGCCACAGCAACGGCTCCAAGGGATTGCCCCAACTTTCTGACGACGAGGTCCGCTTCCTGAGCCAGATTCGCCGCTACGCCACCAACCTGAACGACAGCGACCGCAAGCTGGTGCTGGCCATGGTCAAGAAGATGGCGTCGAATTCGAAGTAGCAGCTTCTAGCTGATAGCTGCTAGCTCCTAGCTAAACCCCGACCGCCGAAGCCGCCAAGCAGATCGCTGGGCAATCTGCCATTAGCGTCCGAGCTCTATCCACGGCACAATCGTGAATTAGCTAGAGGCTAGCGGCTAGAAGCTGCACCTTACTTTCGTACCATCCCCACGGTGACCCACAGGTAACTCGCCTGGTCTTCGGCTGCTCACTAAACTGTGCTTGGAGACGCCTGTGACGACCGACGAGGAACTGACCGTTCTCGACACACAACTGCGCCGGTTGAAGATCGAGTACGAGATCTTCTTTAGCAACCCGACCAAGCGGCCTCCCACCGACATTGAGTGGAAAGTCCTGGCCCTGCTGCGCAAGTTCTCCGACGGCGGGCGCATGAACTTCTCCCAACGCTACCGCTACAACGAAATGGCACAGCGCTACGCCATCTACAGCGACCTGTGGCGCAAGAAGTCGCGCATCCGCGAAGAGGGATACCGCCGTCCGCAAGACGCGCTGCTCTCTGTGCAGGGAGTGCGCGTGGCCGAAGACGAACACAAAGCGGCGCATCATCCGGTCTATGGCGTGAGCCATGCGGCAGCCGCGGCGGCCGCGGGCGCAGCCTCGTCCCAGCCCTTTACCCTGCATAACGTCGACAATGGCGAACGCGAGCAGGTCGAGCGCCTCTACAACACGCTGGTCGCCGCCAAGAAAAAGGCCGGAGAAAATGTCAGCGGCAACATCGACTCCTTCACCACGTTCGTCCAGAAAAAAACCGAACAGATTCGCAAACAGTACAAATGCGAAAACGTGGAATACTCGGTCGAAATCTCCGAGGGCGGGGTGAAGCTGAAAGCCAAAGCTAAGACCTAAGGGACTCGTGGAGATCAGCCGCCAGCAAGCCGATGAATTATTGCAATCACTAGCGGAATTTCATCCCATTCCGCGAGCAGGTCTCGATCTGCCGGCAACCATCTCTGCCAACGCGCAACGCGCCCAGATTGAGGCTGAGAAAAGATTTTCGCTGACTCTTACGAACGACGAGCCCGGCGTTAAAGCCCTGAGTGAACTCATTTCCGCTTTGCATCAGGCGATGCTGCCCAACCGCCTGGCACGAGTATTCGGCGTCAAAATCTCGTTCCCGCCCTCGGTCCTGATTGCTAATACCTTCGGCGCTTTCCTCGGCGAGGCGTTGCGCGGTCGCGTCGGCGGCCATTGGGAACTGGTCAGCCACAGTGGACAAACCCTGGTGGCCCTCAGTCGCGGCCAGGGCAATTTCAGCCTCCCTACTTACAAAGCCGGCAAGCATTTTCAGAACGGCTACGTAGACGACGTCTGGGTCTTCTACTGCGCTATGGTTCTGAAGCTAGGCGGCGACAGCGTCAAGCCGATCCTGACCATCAGCACGGAGGATCTGAACAACCCAACCGAATTGTCCCGTAAGTGGGCCGAAGCATTCAAAAATTCACGCCCTACTGCCGACTAGATCCATCCGGCGTCTGGCCGTCGGGCTTTGCTGTTAGAATTTTCAGTCAAATTCCATCCTACTCATCCCGACCCGAGGCCATCATGTCCCCCGCATCCCCCGTCCGCCGCGCCATTCTCAGCGTCACCGATAAAACCGGGCTCGTCGACTTCGCCCGCAAGCTTTCCGCCCTCGACATTGAACTCATCTCTACCGGAGGCACCGCCAAACTGCTGCGTGATTCCGGAGTGACGGTCAAAGACATTTCCGAGCTTACTGGTTTTCCGGAAATGCTCGACGGCCGCGTCAAGACGCTGCATCCTAAGGTTCACGGCGGCATTCTGCATCGTCGCGAAGACCCGAAGCATGTCGCGGCCGTCGCCGAGCACGGAATTCAGCCCATCGACATGGTGGTCGTGAATCTCTACGCGTTTGAGAAAACCGCCGCCAAGCCCGGGGCGAAGCTTGAAGAACTCATTGAGAACATCGACATTGGCGGACCTTCGATGATCCGCTCCGCCGCCAAGAATTTTCACGACGTCGCGATCGTGACTTCGCCCACTGATTACGACTCGATCGCCGACGAACTCGCCCATGAAGGCGGCACGCTCTCGCCCGCCACGAAATGGCGTCTCGCCCAAAAAGCGTTTGCCACTACTGCCGCGTACGATTCGGCCATCGCTTCAACACTCGAACGCGTCAGCCCCGATTCGTTCGACGTGCAGCCGGCAGCCGGCTTTCCTGCTACTCTGCGCCTCTGTTTCGACAAAGTACTCGACTTGCGTTACGGCGAAAATCCCCACCAGAAGGCCGCTATGTACTCCGATGGCTCGGGCGCCGGGGTTGCCAACGCGCGCCAGCTCCAGGGCAAGGAACTGTCGTACAACAACATTGTCGACCTGCAGGCTGCCTGGGATCTCGCACAGGAATTCGACGAAACGGTCTGCGCCATCATCAAGCACACGAACCCCTGCGGCGTCGGCACGGGCAAAACCCTGGCCGAGGCCTATATTCGGGCCCTCGAATGCGATCCCGTGTCGGCCTTCGGCGGCGTAATCGGGGTCAATCGCACCGTCGATGCCGCGGCCGCTGAGGAAATGCACAAGCTCTTCCTCGAAGTCATTGCCGCCCCGAGGTTCACGGACGATGCCAGAGCGAAATTCTCGTCCAAGAAGAATCTGCGCCTCGTCGAAGTGACAGATATGCCGTCTGCCGCTTCCCGAGAATGGGTTCTGAAAAACGTTTCCGGCGGCATGCTCGTACAGGATGCCGACAAGCGCCCGCTGCAGGATGCCGACGTCAGGATCGTCACCAAACGCACCCCTACTCCCGAAGAAAGACGCGCCTTGCTCTTCGCCTGGAAAGTCTGCAAGCACGTGAAGTCGAATGCGATCGTCTACGCCCGCGATGGTCAGACCGTCGGCATCGGCGCCGGTCAGATGAGCCGCGTTGACGCGGCCAAGGTCGGGGCCATGAAAGCCCAACTGCC
The DNA here is from genome assembly GCA_963739125.1 of uncultured Acidobacteriaceae bacterium. Lineage (GTDB taxonomy): Bacteria > Acidobacteriota > Terriglobia > Terriglobales > Acidobacteriaceae > Sulfotelmatobacter. Next base: position 2,605,014 of record CAVTZD010000001.1, read on the forward strand.
GCTGCATGGGACCGTCACGGCTTCGGACGCATTCTTTCCGTTCCCCGATGGAGTGGAGGAAATCGCGAGAGCCGGAGCGACCGCCATCATTCAACCCGGCGGCTCGCAGCGCGATCCCGAAGTGATCGAGGCCGCCGACCGTCTGGGACTTGCCATGGTGTTCACCGGCGTGCGGCATTTCCGGCATTGAGGCAAATTGTTGATTTCGTGATTGTTGATGGTTGAACAAGTCCCGACCGCCGGTTTCTTACTCGGCAGCTGAAAATCAAGTGTCAACAGTTTTACTCGCCCGTCCCTGTCCTTCCGGTTTTTCCCGTATGCCAGCAACGGCTGTGTTTTTCTCCATACGCGCGCGGCTCAGGGTAGAATAGAAGCACCCTTCCCCCAGTGGGTCTGCATCCAATTCGCTATGGTTTCAGGGAATGCGCTGTGAGCGCAGTCAGGTCGAGCATGAATAGAATTTTTCGCCTTTTTCTAATGATTTTCCTGGCCGCGGCGGCTGCCAACAGTCAAACCACCCAGGCCAGCCCGTCCGACTCAGCGCCTGATGCGAAGGTTTCCGCGTCGGTGCCGACCGTTTCCTCGCCGCACAAGCTCGATCGCAGCGTGGCGTACTACCACTACGCCCTCGCCCATATGTACGAGGAGCAGGTCACGATTTATGGACGCAGCGACCTGGCGACTAAGGCTATTCAGGAATACCGGCTGGCCATCGATGCCGATCCCTCGTCGGAGTTTCTGACTGCCGGCCTGGCCGAACTCTACGTCAAGACAGGACGTATTCGCGACGCGGTTCTGGAAGCGCAAGACATCATCAAGCGCGACCCTAAGAACCTGGAAGCTCACAAACTTCTCGGCCGGATTTATCTTCGCTCTCTGGGCGATATGCCCGGCGGCCCCACATCAGAAAATGTTCTGAAACTTGCCATCGAGCAGTACGAGCAGATCGTGAAGATCGAACCCGACAGCGTGGACGATCACCTGCTGCTGGGCCGGCTCTACCGCTTCAACAGCGATTTACAAAAGGCGGAAGCCGAGCTGAAAACAGCCATCAAGCTTGATCCAGGCTCCGAAGAGGCGGTTACCACCCTAGCCATGCTATACACCGACGAAGGCGATACGGCACAGGCGCTGCAAGTGCTGAGCGCAGTGCCCGACGCGGCCCGTTCGGCGAAACTGTATTCAGCTCTGGGCGCGGCCTACGAGCAGCGCAAGGATTACAAGAGCGCGATCGAAGCTTACAAGCACGCCGTGGTGCTCGATCGCGACAACCTCGACGCCATTCGTGGCCTTGCGGAAAATCTGCTGAACGACGGGCAGACCGACGCCGCGCTCGAACAGTACAAAGTCATTGCCGATGCCAATCCGGAAGACGCGCAAACCTATGTGCGCATCGCGGAGATTTACCGTCGCCAGGGCAAGTACGATCTCGCGCTCGAGAACCTAAAAAAAGCCGATACCATGGTTCCCGACTCGATGGACGTGCCCTACAACATGGCGGCCGTCTATCAGGCCCAGGGACGTTACGACGACGCGATCAAGCTTCTGCAGGATTTGCTGAAGAAAACCGAGAAAACCGACGCCACGGCTTATAGCCAGGCCGATCGCAACAATCGCGCCATTTTCATTGAACGGCTGGGCATGATCTATCGCGAGCAGGAAAATTACACCGCCGCGGTCGACACCTTCCGCAAGATGCTGAGTCTGGGCGACGAAAACGAACGCGGCGGTTATCAGGAAATCATCGACACCTATCGCGAGGCCAAGCTATGGCCACAGGCCACTGCCGCGGCCAAGGAAGCCGTCGAGAAAATGCCGGGCGATCGCGATCTACGCATGGTGCTCGATGCGCAGCTGGCCGACTCCGGCGAGGTGGATAAGAGTCTCGCCGATGTTCGCTCGCTCTTGAACGGCAGCCCGGACGACCGCGAAGTGTACCTGCGGCTCGGCATCATGTACACGCGGGTCAAGCAATGGAAAGAAGCGGAAGATGCTTTAAACAAGGCTGAACAAATGTCGAGCAAGGCCGACGACAAAGCGGCGGTCTGGTTCCTGTTGGGTGACACCTATCAGCGGCAGAAAATGTTCGATCAGGCTGAGACTGAGTTCAGGAAAATTCTGGATGCTGTTTCGCCGACTGATCCACAGGTCGCCGCGACGCTCAATTATCTCGGCTACATGAACGCTGACCGCGGCGTGAAACTCGAGGAGTCGCTCGACTACATCAAGCAGGCGCTCACGTTCGAGCCCAATAACGGCGCGTATCTGGATTCCCTGGGGTGGGCATACTTCAAGCTCGGCAAGTACGATCTGGCGGAACAGAACCTCACCAAGGCTGCAGTGCAGATGGGAGCTGATCCGACGGTGCAAGAGCATCTCGGCGACCTTTACCAGAAAACCGGCCGCCTGAAACTAGCCGCAGCGCACTGGGAGCGTTCCGTGCAGGAATGGAGCAAGACCGTTCCGGCCGAGCAGGATTCCGAAGCCTTCGCCAAAGTGCAGCAGAAACTCGACGCCGCTAAGGTCAAACTGGCCAAAGGTGAGACCAGCCAGCAGCAATAAGCACTCATGTGGGGACGGCCGCCATCGGCCGTCCTGCCCCGCCCTTGCTAAGCTCCCCGCATGATTAGCTCATCACCAACCCGGGTGCAGGACCCCGTCATCCGCGAAGCCCAGTCGGCCGACATCCCCGAAATTCTACGGCAGCGCCGTGGCATGTACGAAGACATGGGCCACACCGACTCCGCCGCGCTCGACGCCATGTCTCGGCTCTCCGCCGGATACCTCGCGAAGGCGATGACTGACGGCTCGTTTCGGGCCTGGCTGGCCAGCGATGGTGAACATGTGATCGCTGGAGGAGCGGTGATCATCTCTCCGTGGCTCGCCCATCCGTACGATCTGGAGTGTCGTCGCGCGACAATCCTCAACGTCTACACCAATTCCGAATACCGCCGCCGCGGCATCGCTCGCAAGCTAATGGAGGTGATCGTCGCCTGGTGCAGACGCGAAGGCCTGACCCGCGTAACTCTGCACGCCAGTGACGCCGGCCGCCATCTCTATGAAACGCTCGGCTTTGAACTCAGCAATGAAATGAAGCTGACCCTGCGCTAATCTCTGTGGCTGGAATGGGCAGTCTGAATTTTTCCGCGTACTCTGCGGCCTTTCTCTCCGCACTCAGCGGTCAGAGTCTTTATGATCTACCTGCAAGAGCGACGGCCCTCAGCCGCAGAGAGCCCGGAATACCCTCGTAGGGTTCGCCGAGAGATTCAAATTGGGCCACTACCCATGCCCGAATCATTGTCCGGCCTGCTAAACTTTCTCTATGCTGGCCGCTTACGCGGTGGACGTCGAGCAATCTCGCGGACGCCGATTCCTTGAGCCGCAGCACCCCTACCGCAACGACTTTCAGCGCGACCGCGACCGGGTGATTCATGCTCGTGCCTTTCGCCGCCTGGAAGCCAAGACACAAGTCTTCACTCGCCGTTACAGCGATCACTTCCGCAACCGGCTCACCCACACGCTGGAAGTCTCACAAATCTCCCGCACCATCGCCGGGGCACTTGATCTTAACGTCGACCTGGCCGAAGCCCTCGCGCTGGTGCACGACATCGGCCACCCGCCCTTCGGCCATTCCGGAGAAAAAGCTCTCGACGCCGCCATGCGCGGCCACGGCTTGTCGTTCGATCACAATCTGCACGCGCTGCGCATCGTGGAAGACTTCGAGCAGCGCTACGCGGCCTTTCGCGGATTGAATCTCACCTTCGAAGTGCGCGAGGGTGTCATCAAGCACTCACACGATTACGACGCGAAACAGCATCCTGAACTGGCCGAATACCTGCTCGACCAGCGCCCGCCGCTCGAGGCGCAATTGATCGATCTGACGGACGAAATCGCCTACAACACCGCCGATCTCGATGACGGCTACGAAGCGCATCTGTTGTCTCTGGAAGAAATCCGGGAGGGCGTGGCCGTTTTTGATCGCTTCTATCGCGAGGTCGAGCAGGTCTATCCTGACGCTCCCGACAAGCTGAAATTCAACGAAGCCCTCAAGCGCGTGCTCAACCGCTACGTCGATGACTTGATCACAACTACGCGGGCGCGAGCGAATCAAGCCGGAATTCGGACGCTTGACGATGTGCGCAGCCGCCCTGAACGCCTCGCGGCGTTCAGTCCTGAAGTAGACGCAGAACGGAGGGCGAACAAAGCTTTCCTATACGAGAATCTTTATTTCAGTCCCGCGCTGGCCGACGAGAAAGACGATGCCGAGCGCGTAGTGAGCGAGTTATTCGCCTTCTGGATGGAGAATCCGTCAGCGCTTCCCCACAACTACCAGGAAAAGGCAAAAGCAAAGGCAAAGATCAAAGGCGAGTCCCTGCCCCGCGTAATCTGCGACTACATCGCCGGCATGACCGACCACTTCATCTTCGAGCAGTACGAAAAATTCTGCGGCCGGTAGTAAACAGACGCCCTTAGGTGGCGCAGCTCTTCAGCTCTGCGATAGGTCGATATCACTTATTGGCATTCGCGCAGCCAAACCGTGCCCGCAATCATCGAATCCTGTCAGGAGGTGACCAAAGATGTATCACGTGCGCCAGGAGAGCCTGCCGTTTGTTGGTAGTTCGCATGAGTTTGTCGGAGCCGAGCAGGGCAACACCACTGTTTCGGTGTTTTTGTTCCATGGCAAGCCCGGTTCGGGGCCGGGTCCGCACCGGCACCCTTATGACGAGATCCAGTTCATCCGTGAAGGCCGGGGAGTGTGGACCGTAAACGACAAGACCTTCGAGGGCGGCGCTGGAGATATCTTTGTCATCAAGGCCGGCGAGATCCACAGCTTTAAGGCGGTTGGTGATTCACCTCTGGTACAACTCGACGTCCACCTGAGTCCCCGCTTCATCCAGGAAAATCTATAGAGCAGCGGAGCAGAGGGGGCGCCGGAATGACCGACCACTTTCATCTTCGAGCAATTCTGCGGCCGATCGTGAGCGGATGCCTCTGCGCGGCGGATTTGAGTGGCGCAGCGCTTCAGCGCTGCGATAGTTCAACCGGGCCAATGAGCGTAATGGCCTGATTTGAACAACCATCCCGGCGGTCAGGCGGTGGGCGTCTTAAATTTCCGTAGTCAGACCGTGGAGAATAGGCGGATACTGCCTTAAGCAAGGCACTTGCCGGAGGGCTCGCATGGCATCGTTAGGGGCACGTGCGGTCGTGTTCTGCTTTCCGATAGTCTTGGGATGGCTCCCGTTAGCGGCCCAGAGTTCCAGCTATCATTTGGAATTCGATGACCCCAAGTCTGGGCCCCAAGAGGTTGTTCTCGTCAACGATTCGGAAAAACCAATTGAAGCCTTTGTGGCGTCCCAGCGATGCCAAAGAGCTCATGGCGGAAGCAGGGCCGAGGGCGGCGAGGATACCCTCTTCTTCTCGGGACTACGCGACGATATACGGGCTGCTGATCGAAGCGGGCCACCGCCTAGCGGACTTCTTGATCCAGGAGCGCGCTGGAGAACATTTCTCGTCATGATGCCGGAGAGGGGTGATTGCCAGAACCAGATCACTGCTGTTCTGTTCTCGGACGGGAGTTTTGAGGGGGACGACGCCGCGATCCGAAGTTTGAAGGCCGGGCGAGACGGTTTGGCGGCAGCGGTCCATTACTGGGTCGATAGAATCAGCCAGGAAAAACCGGATGGTTCGACGCTCTATGCCATGCTTGCTGAGGTAAAGGACCGCCTAGCCGCCGATGAGGCGAAGCGGAAAAAATACCCGACCAGCACACAAAGAGATCCGTCTGCGCAGCCACTGTGGGAATATTGGTCGAGCCAGGCAACGGTCGAGGGTGACATCGAATTGCTTTTCCCGAAGGATCTCAGCCTGGAAAAACCCAGCGAAACCTTGCGAAAGATCGCCAATATGATGACTTCGTGGAAAATAAAGATTGACAGCAATCTGGCTCTGCAGAAACTGAATGCCGTTTTTCCGCCAATCACCGAGTTATCCGAATCAAGATAGGTAACCCGCCATCGCACCCTATATATAGGGTGCGTTTTATTCGTCAACTTGCTGCCAAATCAGGCAGCGCTGCCGTAATATCGCGATATCACTCATTGACGGCCCCTATCTGGATTTATCCGCCGCCGGCCCCGCCACGGCGGCCACCACATCGAATAATATCCTTGGCCCGCGCCGCACTTCTTCCAGGCGAATCCGCTCATCGTTGCCGTGTTCGGTGTTTCCTTCTTCATCGGTCGCGGTGTAGGGATTGAATCCGTAGGCGTTGATTCCGAGCGGACGGTAGCGCTGGTTCTCCGTGTATCCGCTGGTAATGTGGGGTACGACGGGCGTTCCAGGAAAATATTTCGCCGACACTTCACGGATCGCGGCAAACAGCGCATTATCCGTCCCGGAATAATTCGCCACGCGAAATTCACTGTTCAGCGGCTCAACCGTTACATTCGGATCGTTTACCACGCGCCGCACCGCTTCCAGCAAGGCGTTTGGGTCGCCGCCGGGCAGAATTCGCACATCCAGGTTGGCCCAGGCTTCGGGAGGAATCACGTTGGTCTGCTCCGACCCTCCCATCATGGTCAGCGAAATCGTGTCGCGCAGCAGGAAGTTCAGCGACTCGTCGCGCTCCACTTCTTCCTGAAAATTCTTGTCGTCGATCGCCTTCTCGATGTCGCGGTATTCCGCCGCCCGTTCGGGAGGCTCGTAGGGCGCCATATCGCGCAGGAACTCCTCCACCACCGGTAGAACTCGCATAGGAGTACGGTACGCAATGACGCGATTCAGCGCCCGGACCAGCCGGTTCGGGGCCGAATCTGGGTTCGGACGCGAGGCATGCCCGGGCCGCCCGTGCGCCACTACATGCAGCCAGAATGTCGTCTTCTCTCCGACATCCACACCGATATATTTCACTTGGCCATCCTCGAGCAGGTTCTCGCCGCCCTCGTTGATGAGAAACTCGGCATTTTCGAGCAGATCCTTCTGATGGGCAATGAACCAGTCCGTGCCCGTGCCGTCGGCTTCTTCGTCGGACACGGCCAGAAAAATCACGTCGCGATCGAGCGCGACTTTCTCGCGCTTCAGCATCACCATGGTGACCAATTGGGCCAGGCCTTCGTCTTTCATGTCCTGCGCGCCGCGGCCCCAGAGGTAGCCGTCTTTGATCTCTCCGCTGAACGGTGGAACTTTCCAGTGCGAGGCGTCGCTGGTGACGACGTCCATGTGATTGAGCAGAATGAGGGGCCGTTTGGCCTCAGGGGTCGAGTGAGGAATGCGCGCCCAGAGGTCTCCGCGGCCGGGCGTGTATTCGAATACGCGATTCTCAATCCCTTCCTGATCGAGAATCTTTTTGTAGAACGCGACCGCCTTCATCTCGTTGCCGGGAGGATTGGTGGTGTCGATTCGCAGATACTCCTGCAGCCACTTCACGGCCAGGTCGGAGTATTCATGCAAGTGCTGCGGAGAAAGACGCGCCGAGGCTGTGTCCGCGGCAGGGCCATCGGTATGTTGGGGGACCGGTTCCTTCGCCGCCATCGAGCCACAGAGCGTCCATACCACCACCCCCAATAGCAGTACCGACATCCGTCGATAATGTGGCTTCTCTGTCACTCCGTCCCACGCGCTGGTGCCCAAGATCGCATCCTCCGAAGTCGTTAATTCCACGCAGTTTTTATATCAGGTTTGCCAAAATTACCTTGCCGGGCTACCCTTCCGCCTTCAACAGTACTACAATGTCTTTAGATATCAAGGATTTAGCAATTCCACCCCAGGCCGGGTTTTGGCATCCAACCTGTAGTAGGAAGAGCAGGCGGCAGCGCGATTCGCGCCTAGACTTCAAAAGGCCAAGCGTTGCGTCGACGCCGCCGGCATAGCGAAACAGCTTGCTTCTTTAAGGGTATTCAAGGGACGCAATCAAATTTCATGCACGCACCAGGCGTGCTGGAGTGGAGCCCCAAAGGCTCCCAACTCTCGGAGGACGTTATATATGAATAGCCGCTTTCTGATCGCCCTGCCGCTGGCCGCCGTTCTTGCATTGCCGGCTCTGGCGCAGACCACTGACTCTTCGTCCACACCTGCACCGGCCGCTACGTCAGCTCCGGCTGCATCCACCGAAAACGCAACCGGCAAGGCTCCGCTGGCGCCGCCGTCGCGGGAAGGCTTCTGGGGACGCGTTAACCCCTTTGCCCGTAAAAACTATGTGAAGCGCCAGACCGGACCCATCCGCGACCGCGTGAACGAACTGGATGAGCTGACGGCTGCCAACAGCAAAGAGATCAAAGACACCGACTCTCGCGCCCAGGCCGGCATCAAGATGGCCTCCGACAAGGCCGATGTGGCCGATCAGCACGCAGTCGACGCCGGCAATAAGGCGACCATGGCGCAGCAGACGGCGCAGCAGGTCACCGGCCGGGTTCAGACCGTTGAGACGGTGGTCAGCAATATCGATCAGTACAAGGCGTCGAACCAGACCGAGATTCTTTTCCGGCCCGGCCAAACCGTCCTGAGCAAGAACGCCAAGGATGCCATCGACGAGATGGCGACCACGGTTAAGGGACAGCATGGTTACATCTTCGAGGTGCAGGGCTTTTCTTCGGGCAGGGGCCAGGTCGCAATCGGCAACTCGCAGAAGATGGCCGAGTCGGTGGTTCGCTACCTCGTGCTGAACCACGAGATTCCGGTCTACCGGATTTACCTCGTTGGCATGGGAAACGCTCCGGCCCCTGCGGATGACGCCGCCAAAAAGCGCGTCAGCGGCGGCCGCGTTGAAATCAGTCTGCTGAAGAATGATCTGGAACAGCTGGCTGCGACCACTCCGATGGCCGACCAGCAACAGCAGCCCAAGTAGAAGACGTTGTACAACGGGACCATACGGGCGCCTCGCCCGAGTCCCTCCCCCAAACGGAGCCCCACGCGAAAGCGTGGGGCTTTGTTGCGTCAGCGCTCAGAGCGCGTGAAAGTGCGTTTTCCTTCCGAACGAAGCAATCCCTTCTTCTCTTGAAATACAGTCTTTGAAACACACTCCAACCTGAAACGCTCACCGATTTCCGCTCACTATCCTTGAGAAGACTTCGAGGTCGGGGTTCTCCGAAGCTCAAAGATCGTTCTCCGAAGCTCAAAGATCAAGGAGAGAACAATGGCACAGGCAAAATCAATCTCACTCAGTCACTTCACCACTGCGGTGCAGGCCGCCGTCTCGGCCGCCGCGCAGAAACACCCAAAGTTCAAGTTGGACGCGCCGTCCGGAATCACGTTCTCCTACTTGATCCGTGGCATTCCCGTTCCCGAGAACATTCTGGCGAACATTACTTTTGCGGAGACGCAAGCCTTCGCCGACGAGGTTGCCGCCAAAATCAGCGCGCAGCCCGAGTTTTCCGCAGAAGCCCGGGTTGGGGGCAAAGGAGCAATCTACTCGGCAGGCGGTCACATCATCATCGGCATTCCCGCGGTGGAGAATTTCCGGCTGGAAGAGTAGGCGGGAGCGGCCATGGCAAAGCTTTGCCCGAGCGCGCAGCCTGGAATGGATGATTGCCGGGTTCTGGGGGTAGTTCAGCAAGACGGACCGACCCCCAGGGTGGTCTATCTGAACGAATTGCTGCCCGCCAGTGAAGAGATCCTGGCCCTCGCCGCGCCTCTGAAGCCAACCGAAGTCTATCGCCTGGCAGCCACGTGTGCAGAGCACAAATGCCCTCATTTTGACGGCGCCGATTGCCGGCTTGCCACGCGGGTGGTGCAGATCTTGCCCGCCGTGGTCGATGCCTTACCTCCCTGCACTATCCGCAAAGACTGCCGGTGGTTCTCGCAGGAAGGCGGCGCGGCGTGCCGCCGTTGCCCCGAGATCACCACTGTTAGCTACGACCTCTCCGACACGACAAGGGAGGTCTCAGGCTTGCCCGTCATGCAAGACGTCTAACGTCCGACAGGAGCAAGCCTCCGGGCCCGCATGGGCGCCATGGGATCCTGGCGCTAATGTTTTGTCTCGCTCACCCTTCCGGTATCCTCGCGTCCATAACTCATGTACGACCTCAAACTTGCCCTCCGCCAGTTTCAGAAATCGCCGGGTTTCGCCGCCACTGTGATTCTCACCATCTCGCTCGGCATCGGGGCGAACACGGCCATATTTACGCTGGTCAACGCTATCCTCCTGAAATCGCTGCCGGTTACCAATCCCGCGAGCCTGTACCGCATTGGCGACCTCGACGACTGCTGCGTCAACGGCGGCTTCATTAACGACAACGGCGATTTTGATCTGTTCTCCTACGACCTGTATCGAAACTTTCAGGACACGGCGCCGGAATTCGAACAACTGGCGGCCTTTCAATCCGGACATGACACGCTGAACGTGCGCCGCGGTAGCACGGCGGCGAAGGCGGAACGAGGCGAATACGTCTCCGGCAACTATTTCTCGGCTTTCGGGCTGGGGGCCTATGCCGGCCGGGTGCTGCTGCCCTCTGACGACCTGCCAGGCGCCGCCCCCGTCGCGGTGTTGAGTTACCAGGCCTGGCAGGTTGAGCATGCGGGCGATCCTAGCCTGATTGGGGCTACGCTTTATATCCAAAACCAGCCGGTCACTATTGTCGGGATCGCGCCTCCCGGTTTCTTCGGCGACCGTGTCGACAGCAACCCTCCTGCGCTGTGGATTCCGCTCAACGATGAACCGGTTCTGAACGGCGAAACCAGCATTCTGAAACAGCCGGACACCAACTGGCTGTATGTTCTGGGACGCGTCAAGCCCGGAGTGAGTCCCGGCAGCCTGCAGGCCAAACTGACGAGCAGTCTGCGCCAGTGGCTGGGCACGCAGCCGCGGTACACCAGCAATGGACGCCAAGCGGAAATTCCCAAGCAGTACGTCGTATTGACTCCGGGCGGCGCTGGAATCCAGAACCTGCAGCAAGAGACAAGCAGCGGCCTTCATCTGCTGATGGCGATTTCCGCGCTGGTCTTGCTCGTAGCCTGTGCCAATATTGCGAACCTTCTGTTGGCCAGGGGGGCGACGCGTCGCGCTGAAACTTCGATCAGCATGGCTCTGGGCGCGGCGCGATCGCGTCTGATCCGGCAGATGCTGGTTGAAAGCGTGCTGCTCGGCTGCGCCGGAGGAGCCGTCGGGGTCGCGCTGGCCTATGGCGGTGCACGCATGATCCTGACTCTGGCTTTCCCCGATTCGCCTCAACTCCCCATCCATGCCAGCCCGTCGCTGGTCGTGTTGGGGTTCGCTTTTGCGCTGTCGCTGCTGACTGGAGTCGTCTTTGGAATCGTGCCTGCCTGGATTACATCGCATTCCGACCCTGCAGAAGCCTTACGCGGTGTGAATCGCTCCACGAAAGACCGCTCGTCGCTGCCGCAGAAGTCGCTCATCGTGTTTCAGGCTGCGCTTTCGCTGGTGCTGCTGGTCAGCGCGGGTCTGCTCACCGCGAGCCTGCGCAACCTCGAGCATCAGAACTTCGGCATTGCGACTGCGAACCGTTATGTTTTCCATTTTGATCCCGAAGGCGCTGGATATACGGTCTCAACCGTCCCGGCAGCCAATGCGGAACTGGAGCGCGCGTTCTCGGCTCTACCCGGTGTCCAGAGCGTGGGCTTGGCCCTCTACAGCGTGCTCGAGGGGAACAACTGGGGTGAGGCCGTTTATGTGGAAGGGCGACCCGCGCCCGGTCCGGAAGCGCATATCGAATCATCGTGGGATCGTGTGAGCCCGCACTTTTTCGAAACCGTTGGCCAGCCGATCGTTCGCGGCCGCGGTTTCACCGACCAGGACACGGCTACGTCACAGATGGTAGCGGTCGTGAATCAGACCTTCGTCAAGAAGTTCTTCCCGAACGAGGATCCGATTGGCCACCACTTCGGAACCTTTGACCAGAAGTATGCCGCTGATTACGAAATCGTCGGCATCGTGGCCGACGCCAAGTACAACAACCCCCGCGATCCCGCGCGCCCCATGTACTTCCGGCCCATGACTCAGTTGAATACGACGATTCAGGAGCACAGCTTTGTTACGGCGGAAACTCGTTCTCTATTTCCCAATTCGGTAACCCTCCGTTACTCCGGCGATGTTGCCAGCCTGGAGCCGTTGGTTCGCCGCACGCTGGCCAATATCAATCCCAATCTCACCGTTCTCGATTTCCGGTCTCTCGATTATCAGGTCAACGGCAACTTCGATCAGGAGCGACTCATCTCGCGCCTGACCGGATTATTCGGCTTGCTGGCCCTCGTGCTGGCGTCGGTCGGTCTGTACGGCATCACCGCTTACTCTGTAGCCCGCCGCACCAGCGAAATCGGTCTGCGCATGGCACTGGGCGCTGACCGTGGCAAAGTTGTGGCGCTCGTGCTGCGGGGAGCATCCTGGCAGGTGGGGCTCGGCCTTGCCATCGGGATTCCGGCGGCGCTGCTGGGCGGGCATTTGATGGCGAGTCAACTCTATGGCGTGCGCACCTATGATCCGTTCACCCTTGCGGCTGCGGTCGTAATTCTCTCGCTGTTTGCGGCGATAGCTGGATTCATCCCCGCTAGGCGCGCGGCCAGCATTGAACCGATGAACGCTCTGCGCACGGAGTAGGCTTGCAGGCGGGCCGGATCTCACGCGCTGCTATGGCGTTGTCTGGAACGGGAAAAATCTGAGCGGTATGATGGAAGCCACGGAGCGATGCTCCGTCGCTTCATGCTCAAAGACTTCGCAATCTCAATCGTGCAAACCCTGCGCCTGCGGGGCTTCCAGGCTTATCTGGTCGGTGGTTGCGTGCGCGACCTTCTGTTGCGCCGTGAGCCGAAAGACTACGACGTTGCTACCGACGCGACGCCGGACGAAGTAATGCACATTTTTCCCGAGACCTACGCCGTGGGAGCGCAGTTCGGGGTTGTGCTGGTGCCGACGCCGGATGGAGAGAAGGAAGACTCCGGCACCGGTGACTCTTCGAAGTCACGGACCGTCGAGGTCGCGACATTTCGCAGCGACCTGGGATATTCCGACGGCCGCCGCCCCGACGAAGTCCGCTTCAGCCGCGACCCGCGCGAAGACGTGGCACGCCGCGACTTCACTATCAACGGCATGCTGCTCGATCCACTCAGCGGCGAGGTGCTCGATTTCGTTGGCGGTCGTGAGGATCTGAAGGCAGGAATCATCCGCACGATCGGCGATCCGCGCCGGCGCTTCGACGAAGACAAGCTGCGCCTGTTGCGGGCTGTGCGTTTCGCAGCGAGGTTCGACTATTCGATCGATCCGGCGACGTTTGCGGGCATGCGGGAACTCGCGCCGCAAATTCAGATCGTTTCCCGTGAGCGCGTGCGCGACGAACTGACTCGCATGCTGACCCAGGAGCACTCCCGCCGGGCGTTTCTCCTGCTCGATGAGAGTGGACTCTTACGCGAGATCCTGCCGGAAATCTCCGCTATGAAGGGCGTCGCGCAGCCGCCGGAATTTCATCCCGAGGGCGATGTGTTTCAGCACACGCTGCTGCTGCTCGAAAACCTGCCCCAGCCCTGTCCGCCGACTTTGGCCTGGGGCGCGTTGCTGCACGATGTCGGCAAGCCGCCCACGTTTCGTGTTGCCGCCGATCGCATTCGCTTCGACGACCATGTCGATGTTGGTGTGAAGATGGCGGAAGAAATCTGCCATCGTCTGCGTTTCTCCAATGACGACACAACGCAGATTCTGGCGCTGGTTGACAATCACATGCGCTTTGGCCATGTCACGCGCATGAAGGAATCGACCTTGAAACGCTTTCTGCGCATGCCGGCCTTCGATGAACACTTGGCCCTGCATCGCGCCGATTGTCTCTCCAGCCATCGCAACTTGAGCACATATGAACTCATCCGGCAGAAGCAGGCAGAGATTCCCGCCGCTAGAATGAGGCCTTCGCCGCTGGTGACGGGCAACGATTTGATCGCGGCCGGGCATGCTCCTGGTCCCAAGTTTCGCGAGATTCTGCACGCCGTAGAGGATGCTCAACTCGAAGGCCGGCTCTCTTCGCGCGACGCCGCGCTCGAATTCGTGCATAAGGAATTTCCCGTTTGATCGATCATTGGGTAGCGGCTCAATTTGTTTGAAGGTGGGAGGATAAAACCATCAACCACGAAGGGCACGAAGGATCACGGAGGCTTCACCAGCAACGGCTTCCTTCGTGCGACTTCGAGTCCTTCGTGGTTCTTGATTTCGCTTGTGCATTAAATCGAGCCACGAATCGATCGCTGACCGGCGATGCCGCCGCAAAGCGGAGTGCTAAAATCGGGACTCCGCCGCGCGTGTCGACTTCAGCGTGCTGATCGCGGGAGTTTGCACTGGCTCATGAAGGGAGGAAGACTTGGAACAAGCGGGCGCAGGGCTCGAAGAAATCGTAGCGCAGTCTCTACGGCGGTCGCCGGCCGCTGAGGCTCCGCTGATGGCATGGCCGCTGGTATGCGGCTCCGCTGTCGCGGAACGCTCGCGCGCTCTGAGCTTCGCGGACGGAGTGTTACGCGTGGAAGTCGCCGACGCCGGATGGAAATCTGAACTGCAATCGCTCGCGCCGCGATACCTGGCCGCCATCAATCGTTACACGCCGGAGAAGGTTCAGAGAATCGAGTTCGTGGTGGCGCGTCCGTGACGGTTGTTGCGCGATGCGCCGCGTCATTCTCAGCATGAAAGTCACAGAAAAGGACGTCGTCTACGTTGCCGATCTCGCAAATCTGGCGCTCTCCGATGAGGAGCGGTCCGGAATGCTGCGCGATTTGAATTCAATTCTCGAGTATGTGGATCGACTGAACGAGCTTGACACTTCCAAAGTCCCTCCGATGGCACAGGTTTCCGACCGCTACGGAGTCGATGATTCGAAGCAGGGGAGCGACCGCTTTACCTATGCGGACCGGGAAGACATTCTGGAAGGACTGCGCAAGTCGCTGCCTCACGAAGTGGCTCTCGAGAATGCGCCCGACGCCGACGAAGATTTCTTTCGCGTTCCGAAAGTGATCGAAAGATAAAGCGAGCGCTTGCCAGTGAGTGGTTAACAGAAAGCGTCCTCGCTTCTTTCCGGTTTGGCTGGCCGCTAATCACGAACCACTGCATTCATGGACCTGACCTCACTCACCATCGACGCCACGCGTTCCGCCGTGCAGAAGCGCGAGACGACTGCATTCGCGCTCGCGGAGGCGCACTACGCGCGAATTCAGAAGGACGACGGACAGATCGGCGCATTTCTGACACTGTCGAAAGACCGCGCGCTGGAGCAAGCCGACCGCATCGATCGGATGGCGGCTGAAGGCAAACCTCTGCCTCCGCTGGCGGGAGTGCCGGTGGGAATCAAGGATGTGATGAGTACGCGAGGCGTGCGGACCACAGCCGGCTCCAAAAGTCTGGAAAGCTACATCCCTCCCTACGACGCGACAGTGGTCGCTCGCATGGAAGCGGCGGGCGCGGTTGTGCTGGGTAAGATGAACTGCGACGAGTTCGCCATGGGATCGTCGAACGAGAATTCTGCGTTTCACCCGGTGCGCAATCCGCGCGATCTGAGCCGCGTGCCTGGAGGCTCGTCTGGAGGGTCGGCGGCGGCAGTGGCCGCCGACATGGCGGTTGTCGCTCTTGGGTCTGACACCGGCGGCTCGATCCGCCAGCCCGCGTCATTCTGCGGCGTCGTCGGCCTGATGCCGACTTACGGCCGCGTCTCGCGTTACGGGCTGATCGCGTTCGCGTCGTCGCTCGACCATATCGGGCCGCTCGCCAAAACGGTGAAAGACGCAGCGATTGTGCTGCGCACGATCGCTGGTCGCGATGCGATGGATGCTACCTCCGCGGACGTTCCAGTGCCGGATTATGTTGCCGAACTCGACAAACCAATTCGCGGATTGAAACTCGGAGTGGCGAAAGAATATTTCGGCGAAGGTCTCGACGACGAAGTACGGCAGGCGGTGGAATCGGCGATCGACAAGCTGAAGAGCCTGGGTTGCGAGATTGTGCCGGTATCGCTGCCGCACACGCCGTACGCCATTCCAACGTATTATCTGATCGCGACCGCGGAGGCGTCGTCGAATCTTGCGCGCTACGACGGTGTCCGCTACAGCCGCCGCGCGAGCGATGTGAAGACTTTGTCGGACATGTACCGTCGCAGCCGCGACGAAGGCTTCGGAGCCGAGGTGAAGCGCCGCATCATGCTCGGCACCTACGCGCTGAGTGCGGGCTACTACGATGCGTATTACCTGAAGGCGCAGAAAGTTCGCACGCTGCTGACCCGCGATTTCGACCAAGCCTTTCGCAAGGTGGACGCCATTGTTACGCCGACCAGTCCGACCGCGGCGTTTCGCTTGGGAGAGAAATCAAACGATCCGCTGGCCATGTACCTGGCCGATATCTACACGGTGACGGCGGATCTGGCGGGCATTCCGGGGATTTCGGTGCCTTGTGGGGAGACGAAGGATAGGTTGCCGATCGGACTGCAGATTCTGGGCAAGCATTTTGACGAGAGCACGATTCTGCGAGTGGCTCAGGCTTACGAGCTGACGAAGTAGAACCGCGTTTCGTGTCTAAGCCGGCTCGTAGTAGCTTTCCCCAGCACAAGAGCGGCAGAGCATCTTGTCACTCCGCCGCACTTCCCGGCGAAAATTAATTCCTTCGCCGCATTGCTCGCAAACAATTCGCTCACCCTTGTACCCGGGAAATTCCTCGGGCGGTAAATCGACTTTAACCCATTGCAGCGTGAACAAATCGTCGTCGGAAATTTCGCGGTAGGCCAGCATCTGCTGCTGATTCTTGTCGGCAATTTCGGGATGCATCTGGCGAGCCAGCGCCTTCGATGATTCTTTGGCCGCGACGCGGATGGCTTTGCCTGTCGCCACATCCACGAATGTCGCCGCCACTTTGCCCCAGTCGCGAAACTTCAGCGCACGCTTGCCGAGCCGGCATCCGGTAACCACTGCCACAGCGTCAGTAGCGCAGCGGTCGATCTCAACAAACGTGACGAGACGCTTGCGATCCTTGCCCCGCGGATCGTCAATGCCAAGCTTTTGCAGTCCAAGCATGGCCAGGCGGACGCCCAAGACCTGCCCGGCACACAGGTGCCCGTGCGCCTGCTCAGCGTCGCGGAGATATTCGTCGAGAGAGGGCATAAGACAATGCTGGCAGTTCTCAGCCGTTAGCCCTCAGCTTAACATTTCGGTCGGAAGGTAATTGCGGCGCACTTGCGGCAGCGCTATTTCCTGCGCCAGCGGACACCGTCCTTCGTGATTTCTACGACGAGACCTGCGGCCGCGAGTTCAGCGCGCAGCTCATCGGAACGCTTGAAATCGCGCGCCCCGCGCGCAGTCTTCATCGCTTCAATCTTTATCTCGATGTCGGCGTCCGAGAGCTGTCCTGACTGCAGCATTTCGCGCAACTCACCGCTAATGTCTTTCTCCCGCCCTTCTGCCACCGCCCAGTCGTAGACCTGTTTCATCTTCGGCCCATCATCGTCGTCGAGCACGGCAAAAATCTCGTCGAATTTCGCCAACGCGGCTAGCAGCGGCGGAACGTCATCCTTTCTGATCTCTCCCGCATCGAACCCGGCATTCGCCTGCCGGACCATCTCAAAAATCGTTCCTTGGGCCTGGGCGGTGTTCAAGTCGTCTTCGAGAGCGGCGCGCATGCGCCCGGCTGTTTCCGCCGCCAGCAATTGCATTGCAGGATTGGCGCCGTCAGGAAAGTTGCCTGCGCTCAGGCGAAGTCGGAAATTTCGCAAGCGCTCCACCGACACTGCCGCCTGCTTGAGTCCGTCGAAGGTAAAGTTCAACTGATTTCGATAGGGAACCGAGGCCAGCAGATACCGGATCGACGACGGCTTGTGCCCCTTCAGCACCAGATCGCGCAGAGTGAAGAAATTCCCGAGGCTCTTCGACATCTTCTCGCCTTCGACGAGCAGAAAGCGGGCATGAAACCAGAAATGTACGAAAGGTTTACCAGTGAGAGATTCCGATTGCGCGATTTCGTTTTCGTGATGTGGAAAGACCAGGTCTTCTCCGCCCGCATGCAGATCAAAAGTCTCTCCAAGCTCCTCCATCGACATGACGGAGCACTCCAGATGCCAGCCCGGACGGCCCGGTCCGATCGTCGTGTCCCACGAAGCCTCGCCCGGTTTGGGGGCTTTCCAGAGAGCAAAGTCGCGAGCGCTGTCTTTGTCATATTCGTCGACATCGACGCGAGCGCCGTCGATCATTCCCTGAAAATCCTTCTTCGAGAGCTTGCCGTATGCCGGAAACTTCGAAATCCGAAAATAATAAGACCCGTCCTCGGCACGGTACGCGATGCCTTTTTCCACGAGCTTCGCAACGAACTCTGCCATCTCCGGAATATGTTCCGTTGCCCGCACCAGCTTGGGCGGTTCGATATTGATCAGTGCCGAATCCTCGGCGAATGCTTTTTCATACTTCGCGGTGAATTGGTGCACGCTGATTCCAGCCTGAGCCGCGTTGCGGATGATCTTGTCGTCAACGTCGGTGATGTTCATGACATAGCGCACGCGGTATCCGCTCTGGCGGAAAAAACGCTGCAGAAGGTCGACCGCTACAAAAGTGCGAAAGTTGCCGATGTGGCCATAGTCGTAGACCGTGGGTCCGCAGGCGTACATGCGAACTTCGTGATCGCGAAGAGGCTGAAACTCCTCGAGTCGCGAAGACATGGTGTTGTAGAGGCGAAGTGCCATAGTATTTCGAGCAGCGGACCTAAGATTCTAGGGGGCGGCGCAAAACCGGGTCAACTCGCGGTCACCCATCGCGGTCAGGCACTCGGCGCCTGCGGAGGGGACAGGGCTGGCACGTGGTCGCGCAGGCGCTGTTGTACCAGGATCACGTAGTGCAGCGCCGAGACAATCGTGAAGATGAACGTGGCCCGCAGAAAAACGGCTCGTGCAATCCAGATCCATCGCGAACGGTAGATTTCGAGCAGCAGAACAAAAAACACGGCGCCGATTTGCGAGAAGGTGTTGGCTTTGCCAAAAATGCTAGGACGGAAATCTCGCAGTCCAGCAATCGCGAACAAAACGGCGCTGGCCGCCAGAATCGAAATATCGCGGCTAAAGACGAGTACGGTGAACTTCCACGGTATCTTCTTCAGAATAGAGAGTACCAAGAACATTGTGCTCAGCAGCAGTTTGTCGGCGATGGGATCCAGATACTGTCCCAGCAGCGTCTGCTGATGAAGTCGGCGGGCCAGCAACCCGTCCAATCCATCGCTGAAACCCGCGGCCATGAAAACACCGAGCGCCCACAGATAACGCCCGTCCACAAGGTGAATCACGATAAACGGAACAAAGACCATCCGCAGAAGAGTCAGTTGGTTGGGGGCAGTGAAGACTTGAGAAAGCTTCACGCGCGTTCCTTCGGAGAGCGCTGCATGGACATGCGCAGTCCGTCTTCGGCTTTTCGCAGGGCGGAGCCTTCAGCCGACATGACGTTGGCAGGCTCCAACCCGGTCTTGGCCAGGAATCGCTGCGAAAGCGACGGCAAATTCCCATCGGGAAGATCGAGCTCCACGCGTTCCACCCGGTGCATGGGAAAGAAGACGATCGCGGGGGTGAACGGTTCGCCGTCTTTGACCATGACGATGAGATCGTCGAACGACGCCAACTCGGCGCCGCTCAAGCTGACACCCTCCGGCGCGAGCGCCAGGATCATCCCCCAGAACTTCTCCCTCGGATCGGACAACGTTGCCACGACCATCGATCCGGGCAAGAACCGGCCGTGCCCGCGCCCGGGCTTGCTTGCGTCCTCCGCTGGCTGTTTGGGGAATGTGGCCTTCCTGGACATCGAATGATTGTCGCCGCCAAACGCCTTCTTTGGCAACTTCAGGAAGCCTTGGTGCTTTTCCAGGCTTCCGCCGCAACGGCGACAGGCTCGAGGCGAAACCTCTTTACCGCAAAAATGCCGATCACCACAAAAATCGCCATGACGATCACTTGGGCAACCACAAACGGCGGCTCTTTCCCCTGTGGGGCCAAAGCGTGCAGTGCCGGGATCTTGAGGAACGACTGCACCACCGCGACAAAGGTGTTCAGATATAGAGCAATCAGCGCGGTGACGATATACGTCGAGCGCCAGGGCCCCGTCATATGACGGGCATAGCGCGCCACCAGGGCAATCGCCAACACGACCAGCGAGATGATGCCGACGATGTGAGACGGCAGAATATGCTCGACCGGAAACAGGAATCCGGTCAGGTTGGTCAGGATCGTGGTCGCGAGGAAAATCGCGGTCCAGGCGTCGAGGCGTTTCGCGGTCAGCAGTCCGTACACAACGATAAACCCCGAACCTAGTCCTGCCAGGCTTATCAACACGTGCACGAGCGTAAGGGTGGAAGTTGACATGCCGAGGATCATGGGGGCTCCTTTCAGAGCCAGAATGGTACCACTGTTGCGCCCAGGACGTTGCGCCAGGGACGCCCAACCCGCTTCCAGTTTCGTTACTTTCCCCTTGACTCGCAGGCGGCGAAAGCTGACAATTGCGAGCGGTTTGCCAGCTAACCCCCCACTTAAGCTGGCGTGGACTCTGGCGTCTCCCTTTTCCCCGAATGCGCTGAGGCTGAGTCTCTGCGCGGTCACGGACCGCACCAGTGTCGCCCGCGAATAAGTGCAAATTTTTGCAGAAAACGGAGAAATACTTATGAACGCCACACTGCGGGGTGGTTTTGTTGCTGCAGGACTGCTCATTGGTCTGATCGCTGGCGCGCCGGTGGCATCCGCTCAGTCCTTCAGTTTCCCGGTGGGAGGATTCACCTCCAACAACGTTTGCGCCAACAGCGGCACGCCTCTTTCTGCCTGCCAGGTGCTGACCGACGGTTCTCCGAACCAACCGGCGGTAATCAGCAGCGGCTATCTTCGCCTGACGACGGCCAATGAAAATCAGCACGGCTCAGCCTGGTTTTACGTCCAGCAACCCCTTTCGACCGGATTCACCACGGCTTTTCAGTTTCAGCTTTCCAGCACGGGCGCCTGTAACTCTTGCGCCTTCCCGGCTGATGGCATCGCTCTCGTCATCCAGAACGACCCTGCCGGCACGGGCGCCCTGGGTAACACCGGGAACGGTGAAAACATATCGTATGGTGATGGCTACAACACTGGCAGCGGCCCTGGAAACGCCATCTTGAACAGTCTGGCGGTTGAACTCGATACGTATCAGAACACCGACTTGGGTGACCCGGACGGCAACCACATCGCTGTGCAAAGCTGCGGCCCCAACAACGCCAGCACCCTGACCCCAAATAGCGCCGATCACAACTACATCTGCCCGGATGGCAACCCGGCGAAACTTGCTCTCCAAAGCCTGCCTTCAGGTCTGTCACTGTCCGACGGAAACATTCATACCATTACGGTGAATTACCTGCCGCCGGGCACTTGCACCAGCAATTGCAATAATCTTTCGGTCTATATGGATAGCACGCTGATCCTGCAGGCGACGGTGGACATCACCAAGCAGCTGAATCTATCCGGCAATGGCGGAGCCTATATAGGCTTCACCGCCGGGACCGGCGCGGCGGTGGAAAACAGCGACATCGTCAGCTGGTCGTTCAGTTCGCTTCCGTTGGCCCCCATCACCATCAACCAGCCACTGCAGACCACGACGACCAATTTCAACTACACGCCAACGCTAAGCGCAATAACGGATTATTCCCAGAGCGGATTGGGAAACACTGCTTTCCAGGGCGTATTCATGCAGGGAACTGTTCAGACGATCACAGATCAGCAGTTTGCCGACCTGGTGAACAACACTCCGTTCCAGGGAAGCACTTGCCAGCACCAGGACACGGGCCAGGGCAGTTATGGGTGCGTGGTTACCACCGACCTTTGCACCACCTCCACCAGCGGCGTGCCCACCGGAGCGAACTGCCCAAACACCGGCACCAACGCGCTCATCAACGTCTCGAACACGTATAACCTCGATCCTTCGCAGAAGCCGATTATCGCCCCCGGCTACATCATGGGCAAAGACACTGCTCTGGATTGCGGAGCCTCGGCGGACAATACTTGCAAGGGGCTAGTCAACATTTTCACCAGCATCAGCGGAGACTCTTCCACCTCGAACGGACGCACCAACAATTTCAATTCCACTCTGATCCCGATTCTCGGTGTCGAGCAACCGAGTACGTCGGTCACGACCAATCCTCAGCTAAACAGCGGCTGGACGAACGGAAATGTCACCGTCACTCTCAGCAGCATCGAGAACGTGCCTAGCAACAATATGAATCCGCCGGCCTCGCCGCCGGCCGTCAGCGACATCACCTATACCGTCACCGGCGCGAACCTGCCCACGCCGGCGTCAGGAACACTTTCCGGCGCAACTGGATCTTTCCTGATTCCTGGCACGGCGGAAGGAGCCACCGTTGTGACCTACTCCGCCACCGACAGTTCCGGCACGGTGGAGACACTAGTCACCAACAGCGGAAACACCGTCAGCAGCGCCAGTCCGACGTTTACGATTAAATTTGATCTGACCCCGCCAGCATTGGCATGCGTGGGCCCCAACCCGGCTCCGACCGGGTGGCAAGCTTCTGACGTTGTCTACAGTTGTACCGCTAGTGACAGCGGATCTGGCCTGGCCAACTCATCGCAGTCGAATTTCATGGTTTCGACCACCGTACCCGCCGGTGCTGAGACCAGCGGCGCTACGATTCCTCTGCTCACCGTTTTCGACGTTGCTGGCAATTCCGCCAGTCAGGGGCCATTCGGACCGTTTGAAGTAGACAAGAAGGCGCCGGTCATCATTGGTCCGACGATTTCACCGGCATCGCCAACGTACGGACAAACCATCACGGCCAACTACAGCTGCACCGACGGAGGCTCGGGAGTAGTGCAGTGCGGACCTGCCAGTTCAGCGACGTTCCCTGCGACGGGAAATACAGGTACGCTCGGCACCACGGTGGGCAACTCAGTGGGAACCCACACGTTCACCGTAACTGCACAGGATGCCGTGGGAAATGTGAGCGCTTCAAGCAGTGTCACCTACACGGTAGCCCAATCGACGCCAACGGTGACCTTCACCGGCGCCCCGCTGAGCGCAGCATACTTGTCGACTTTCCCGGTCACAGCCTCAACCAACGCCAGCACAACAGCCATCATCACGGCAGCCGGCGCATGTTCGATCGCCGGCAACGTTGTCACCATGACCGGCGGCACGGGCGTTTGCTCTCTCACGGCAACCTGGGCGGCGGATAACAACTACGTGGGGGCGACGGCCTACCAGTCGACGGTGGCTATCAAGGCCGCTAGCGCTGCTGCCATCACATCCAATTCTCCGAATCCGTCAGGGATCGGACAAGCCGTGACCGTGGGCTTCAAAGTGACGGGAGTCAGCGTTCCGACCGGCAGCGTCACCGTAACGGCCTCGACCGGTGAGTTCTGCGGCTCCGCTCTGAGTGGAGGGGCTGGAAGTTGCTCGTTGACATTCCTGACCGGAGGAACGAGAACTCTGACCGCGGCGTACTCCGGAGACGCGAACTTCACCGGGACCACCTCGGCCCCCGTGACGCAATCGGTGTCGCAGCCGTCGATCAGCTTCTCACCCTCCAGCCTCAACTTCGGGAACGTCGTGCTTGGTAAGTTGGCGGCTCTCATCGACACCGTCTCCAACACCGGCAACGCAACCTTGAAGATCACGGGCGTTTCGCTCAAGCTCGGCGCCGGGTCTGACAAAGACGACTTCGCGTTCGTGACCACCTGCGGCGGATCCCTCGCTCCGGGGGCGAAGTGTCTTATCGTTCTCGGCTTCAACGCTGACGATCTTGGAGTGCACAATGCAGCTCTGCAAGTCACCGATAACGCTACAGGAAGCCCGCAGCAAATTCCGATCACCGCCAACGTGGTCAAGAAATAGCTTGTGGGTGGATAAATCAGGGACGAGATCCTCGGATCTCGTCCCTCTCTCTCTTACCGCAAGGTGTTACCGTGGGGCCTTACCGCAAGGTGTTACGGCGTCATTCTGAAAGGTGTCATCCTGAGCGTAGCCGTTTTTCAGGCGGAGCGAAGGATCTCAGTCTCTTCTGGCCCATAGCGTGAGCCAAATTGCACCCCTACCGTATCTCATCCGGCCCATAGCGCGAGCCGAACGGCACTGCTAGAGAATTAGCTCGATTGCGCAAACTGAGCCGCGTCGGCGTGGATCGATTTCAGATCGTAGCGCTCCATTGTGTGTTCCGCCCCCTGCTCTTTGCTGATTTCATCCAGCAGTTGCAGCGCTTCGCGATATTGAGCAACCGAGTCTGAGGTGCTGCCCGAGAGCCGGAGTGCGCTCCCCAGCAGATAGTGAATCTTTGCCGTCTCCAGGCGCAGACCCAGCTTTTCACTTCTGCTCAGGCTGTTCTGCAATTCCTGACGAGCGTGAGAATAATCCTTGGTCTTGATCATCGCTTCCGCTAGCAATACCGAGGCCTCCACAGAAATATTCCTTCTGCCTTCAGAATCGGCCTGCGACGTGAGGTTTCGCAGATCACGGATCGCGGTCGGGGAATGTCCCTCGGCGACCGCAACCTTCGCCAGATTCAATTTGGAGGTCAGAAGCGCGTCCGGATTGGACGCGTGCTCTGCCAAACGCTGCGCTTCCTGATACGAACCCTGCGCTGCCTGAACTTCACCCTGGTAGAAGTGCACATCGCCTTGGGTGTTCTGGATGGCTGACAACAGCCCGTCATTTTTCAGGTCGCGAGCCAGACCCTGGGCCTCTTCCACAAGCTTCGCAGACTCTGTTCCTCTCCCCACCCGGGCGAGCGCGTCGGCGAGGTCGTTCAAAGATTCAGCCATCGTGGTGCTTCGATCCCCCAGATCGCGAAAAGACTTCACCGCGTCTTGTAGCGCGTCGACGGCTGGCCCCAGCCGGCCTTGATTTTCAAAGACCAGCCCCATGCTGAGGGAGACCACTGCCGCGCCTTGGTTATCGCCGCTCTTGCGATACAGATCGAGCCCCCGCATATCGGAGGTCATCGCCTGGTCGTATTGCCCCAGGTTGGAGTAAGCCGATCCCAGATTGTGCAGCGTTTCCGCGATATCCCCCGGCACGTTCAACTTTTGGCGCAGCGCCAGGGCCTGTTGCAGGTAGGTCAGAGCGTCCTCGTTCTGGCCCTTCTGCAGATAGGCGGTTCCGATATTGTTCAGGCACATGGCCTGGTACGTCTCATCCCCGGCGTCGCGCTGAATCTGCAGCGATTCCTTGAACATGGGCAGCGCTTTATCGGGCTGGCCTCGTGCGAAGTAAAGATTGCCGAGGTCGATCAGCGTGTCGCCTGCCTCTTTCTTTGCGCCTATGTCGGTGCGGATCTTCAGTGCCTGGTTGTAGGCAGCCAGGGCGGCGTCGGGCTTGCCCAGCGAGAGTTGCACCTGAGCGATTTCCGCCAGGCTCGCAGCCACCCCGCGTTTCTGCCCCAGGCGCTGGTTGATCGCCATCGAGTCTTCATAGTTGCGCAAGGCCTCGGTCGGCTTGTTCATCAACTTATAAGCGATCCCTGTGGCCTGCAGAATCAGCGCCTGCTGCTCCTGATTATCCAGATCGATTGCGATGTGCCGCGCTTGGTCAAGCGGATCGAGCCCCTTCTGCGGATTGCCGGCCTTGATCTCCACGCGGCCCATGGCCAGCAGGGCATCGAGATTCTTGCCGTCAGCCTGCAGAACCTTCGCATAATAGGAACGCGCCTTGTCTAAATCTCCAACGTCTTCGTAGAGACTTCCCAGTGCGAATTGCACATCCTGGTTATCAGGAAAACTCTTGGCGAGATTTTCGTAGGCCGCGATCGCCTTCTGATTGTCCTTCGTAACTCGTGCAAGACTGGCCTCGATGAAATATCGCTCCGCCAGGGGAAGGTTCTGACTCAGATCCACCGCATGCCGCGCAGCCTGCTCTGCCTGTGCGTCGTAGCCCAAGGCGGAATAGGCTTCGCCCAGGCGTGAATACGCCACGGCAAATTGAGGATCTTCTTTCGTGGCGGCTTCGAGCTGTTTCTGGGCTTCCAGATTATTTCCCTGGCGCAACAGCTGCAGTCCTTCGTTGTAGTCGCGCAGCGCGTCGACCGAAGTCGAGGTCGGCTTGAACGATTGCGCTTTCAATTCGTTTACCAGATCGGGCGTCAGCGCCAGGTTCTGCCGGATCATTCCCGCCAAACGATCCACTGCCGCCGACAGGTCCTGTTGATTCGCAGCCTCCGCCTTCACCTGCACCGTGCGATTGTGTTTCCGATCCTGGAGCGTCGCGTCAATGCGGATCTGGTCGCCGAGTTTCGTATACTGTCCCCAAACCAAAGTGTCGGCATTGGTGAATTCGGCGACTCGCCCTAATGTCGATGAATCGACGATCGAGTTTGGCGCGATCCGCAGATCGTGAAAAACCTGCTGCACGCGATCGGAAGAAACGGCGCGCAAGTGCGCGGACTGCCCGACATCCGTACTCAACATGTCAGCCAGACTCGGCCCCAGCCAGTCCCAGGATTGATCTCCCGAGGCATTGTGGAAGGGAATCACGGCCAGCGATAAAGCCTGAACCGCAGAAGCTTTCTTAGCTGCGGGAGAAAACAGCGGTCCGCGAAACACATAGCCGACAATCGCAAGAATCAGAACGGCGGCAATGCCGCCCAGCAGCGGCCAGTGAATCGTCCGCCCCCAGGGCTCCACGGCCGGTTGAAACCGCAGCGTCGCGGCCGCTCCTTTTCCCTGCCAGATTTCCAGATCGCGCAGCAACTCCCCCACAGTTTGATAACGCTGGTCAGGGTCGCGCTCCAGGCACTTACTCACAATGTCGCTAAGCGGCTTTGGAATCGTTCCGTCGTGATCGGAGACCGGAATGGCTCGTTCCTGGGTGCGTCGGATCAGGCTGGCGACAGCGCTCTGGGCTGAATACGGAGTCTTGCCGGTAAGCAACTCATAGAGAATCAACCCAACCGCGAACAGATCCGAGCGCTGGTCTAGATTCTTCGCCAGCGCCTGCTCCGGCGACATGTACTCCATGGTCCCGACCAAAGCCCCGGTTTGGGTCATGCCGTCGCCCTCGACGGTGCGGGCCAGGCCAAAGTCCATCACCAGGATCCGCCCAGCTTTATCGCGCATGATGTTCTGCGGCTTCAAATCCCGGTGAATCACTCCCACACCGTGAGCCGCTTCCAGCGCGAGGCAGACCTGTTGCATGATCTCGACCGCTTCTTCGGGAGAGAACTTCGTCTTTTCTTGAATGAGAGCGCGCAGATCGTCGCCCTCGACGAACTCCATGGTGATGAACTTCACACCATCGGCATCGCCGAGATCGTAGATACGGATAACATTCTTGTGCGTGACCTGACGTGCCAGCAGAAGCTCCTGCTTGAATCGCGCCAGGATCGACGGATTGGAGGCTAATTGCGGCCGGATCAGCTTCAGGGCCACCGGTCGGTCAAGCTCGCGGTCGATGGCCTTGTAGACCGCACCCATCCCGCCCTCACCCAGTAGCTGCACGATTTCGTAGCGGCCACCAAGCACATCGCCGATTTCGAGAACCGGCGTATTGATCTCCGGACGGCTCAGCGCGGGGCTGCGCGGTCGCGGAGGAGGTGGGCTGGCGTTGGCCGGCACGGGGCCGGCATCAACGAGAGTGGCATCAGGATCCAGAGACGCCCCTGGAAAGTCGACCATCGTGGCGTCGGGATCGACCGGCACGCCCGAGCTGGAACTCTCCCCTTTCGCAGGAACGCTCACGCCGGGCGAGTTCGTCGCCTTCGCTCGATCTGGGGGATCAAGATTCGGATTCCGCTTTTGCATGAGTCGCCTGGCTGGGGGCCAGACTGAACAGCCCCAAAACACCGCACGAGCGCCAAAACTCGTAAAAGTATATACCGCCAGCAGTCTGAACTGCCGCTGGGATTATTGGCCATGGGAGGATGAGTAAACCATCAAGAGGGGATGCTCCGCAGCGGAATTACGCTGGACGTCTACACACGCAAGGCTTAATGCCGACGAAGCATCAGGCGCAAGGCCGCATGGTAAAATCCTTATTGCCGCAGGCCAGCAGCGCCTGTCGCTGCAAGTGTCTGAAAACAAAATGTAGGCGCGTAGCTCAGTTGGTTAGAGCGCTACCTTGACACGGTAGAGGTCAGGAGTTCGAGTCTCCTCGTGCCTACCATTTTTTTAGCAGTTGGCGGTAGTTGCGCCGTTTTTCCCACCAGCCTCCACTCAAGATTCAGTTCATTGTGCGTTCGCCGGCGGTGGCGCGAGCGCCGGCAGCGGCAATCCTTGTCCGGAAACGTTTTTGTTTTTCCACTAGTTCAAGCGGTGGTCGGCAGGCATTGCCGGCGGCTTAAATACTGCCACCTCGGCGCGCCAGGTGGGTGACGAGTGAAATCAAAAACAGCACCAAAAAAACAAAGAACAACAGCTTCGCGATACCCGCAGCCGCAACGGCTACGCCGGTAAAACCCAAGAATCCAGCAATCAGAGCAATCACGAGAAACACTAGCGTCCAGTAAAGCATGGTGCCTCCTTCAGTCGGGTGTGGTAACCAAACTGTAATCGGCGAGGCATGCGCGGGCGAATCCCTTTCAGTCTGTATTTTGCAGTTCTGCTTGCCGTACCTGCCCTAACGGCAATTCGATTGTTGATGGCAGCACTTACGCGATTCGGTGGCATCCTAAAAGACGCACCCGAGGCGTCTCAGAAGGACCGTTCGGATGATTGAATATCGAAGATGAACAGTGTCAGAGAATCGGTGGAGGATATGAGGTGACGAAATTCAGATTCTTGCGGTTTCTCTGAATGGAACCAACAATTATTTGCACCGATTCAAACTCCCTAAAGGAAATACCCGGTCACTCCGGATGCAGGTCCAGCGGGTTTCGCGGACACGAGACGGCTCGTGTCCGCACTCCGCCCGGCTCAACTGGCTTTTCGCCCCCGCTCAGGTTGGGGCTCATCGATGACGATGCCAGGACTCCACTCATCAATTTGCTTCAGCGCTGCATCCTTCGAGATGCCGTATCTCTCCTGAATTTTGCCGACGAGCAAATCACGCTGTCCAGCGATTATCTCCAGATCGTCGTCGGTGAGTTTGCCCCATTGTGTTTTCACCGAACCTTTCACTTGTTTCCATTTGCCTTTCGCTAGATCCCAGTTCATGATCATTCTCCTAGTTTTTGAAGTGTGTAGCTTTTTGAAATCGCACGGGCTCAGTGTCGAAGCGATCTCGCGCCCCAGAAAATGAAGGTGGGCTTCTTAAGGTTGAATCCAGCAGAACTGGACCCCAACTCAGAGGGCCCACCTTCGTCAGGACAAATCGGCGCTGCGTTGCATCACATCACAACAAAAACGGCGACCTGGACGCCGGGGTGAAGCACATCGAACAGAAAATATTCTCCATCGATGTAGTCGATGTAGCATTTGTCCGTATAGGCCCAGCCCACGGGCCAGGCATCCACGAGCTGAAAGCTATAGCCGCTGTACTGAAAGTGCGGTTGACCTTGCACAATTACCGTTCTTGCGGTGAAAGTATGGCTGCGCCCGAAGTGAGCCCGGAACTTATCGTCGGGAATGTGGCCACCCTTGCCCGTAGCCCCGGCGTTCGCCGCGTGCCGCTCCGGATATCCTTTTTGCTCCTGGTTTTGATCCTGTTTCTGTTTATCTAGTTTTGAAGGCTTGGTCTCGTCCGGGTGAGGTTTCGCTGCGTCCTGAGGCTTGATCTCATCCCGCTTTGGTTGAGGCTTGGGCTCTTCCTGCTGTGTGGGTTTGTTGTCCTGTGGCTTGTCATCTTGTGCGTAGACAAGGGCCGAACATCCGACCAGCACCGAGAGAATCGCTAAGTTCAGAAACCTGAGAGCTCGCATCGGCATCCTCCAAGGCAATCCTTGACGGCTCTAGTCTTGCCGCTCCGCTTGTTCGTAAAGCAGTTCGCGGGATTGCTGTCTTGAGATGCGCGGTCGGCGCAGTCTGAGTTATGGATGAGCCTGTAGACCCTGGCCTGAGGAGCTGTATGGTCCCGTGCTCCGGATAAGTGAAGCTGGAGTAGTCGAGCCGAAAGTCCTGGTGGATAGGGGCGCCGGATAAGACTTCAGGCGTGCCAGGTCTTGCTCCACGCGGGACCAGCGTTTGGAGTTCCGCTTGGTTGCGTAGGGAGCAGAGAGGTTGGCATAGAAGTGCTCGATGTCGGCCCGCAGTTCCGGAGTCGCACCCGCGAAATTTTGCTCGGCCAGACGATGAAGCACTTCCGCGTAGGTATCGTCGGCGAGGTGGTACTCCCCAGGCGGGGTGGGCCTGCCAACATCCAGATTGTCGTTCGGAAGTGAAACAGCGCCGGCGCGGATTTGAGAGAGTTCGCTGCGATAGCGGTCGAGCACCGTATTGAAGCTGGCCTCAAAAAGTTTTTGGGTTTTCGGGGTCGGTGTGCGAAAAGTGAGAATCTTCAGCGGACCGATCTTGGGAATCAGTTTAAAGAGAAAAGCCAGGAGCTTCTCATCGAAGTCTGGCCTGGAATAATCTTTGCCCCAATTCTTCTCATAGCTGGCGCGGGAGAGATTATAGAGGAATTTCTTTCGCGTGATTCCGGGGAGATCATGCCGAATGTCTTTCTTTTTGATCTGCCATGCGACCCGTGTGGCCTCCGGGATAAGCTTACTGACATCATGACGGTACGAGCCTAGCGCTTTTGGTTCGCTGTCCAGGACAGCGCTCAACTGCAGCCCGTAAGTGTCCTGAAAAGCCCGGTCAAGCAAGGGTTGAGCGACAGCAAAACCAATGAAATCGCGATAGGCGTCCGTGGCATAGCGTCCTTTCGCGACTTCGAGCACGTCGAAGCCGAATTCGGACTTAATGTGCGCTACCGCGTCGTCTTCGTAGGTGACATCGCTGCCGTATTTTTTCTCCAGCTTGGGATAAAGGATGGGAACAACGTGATTCACGGCGATGCTATGGCCCTCATTGTCGGCGAAATAGTGGGACATTGCACCCAAGGCGAAGGCATATTCGTTGATGTCCTGGGCGTCACGGAGTAAGGCGTCGATGAAGTCGCCGCATCGGACGTAATGAGTTAGATCACTGAAGAAGTGACTGCCATAAGGGTAGTAACCCATATCCTGAATGATGGCGCCGCCGTAAGCGTAGGCGTGGGCTTCACGCAATTCATCTGGGGTGGCATTCGGAAATTGCTGCTTAAGCAAGGGCACGATATTGGTCAGCCAAACGGTGTCAATGATGGCTTCGTGGGAAAGAACGGAATATGCGTGACTCGGAATCGGAAGAACGAGAAACGGGACTAGGGTTAGCATCCACGCAGCTAGAACGGAAATGAGACTCCGACTGTTCGATCGGGAGAGAGAGTTTGTAGGAACGATTTTGGAGTCGACTATTGTCGGCAATGGCCCCCGATGGCACCGAGCGCCGTCCGATCTCATAGACCGAAGCTTAAATCTGCTGCGATGCGTACTGTAAGGTCCATAACGCTGGCGATAGGTGAACATGGTATTTTGGCGGGGCCGTCGCTCGTTGTGTTGGGTACAGCGCTGGAGAAGTCAGCCCTTTCCTGTGGTCAGTCCTTGTGATGAAAATCGGTGCCGAAGTGTAGTTGCGAATTGTCCCCTGTAATCTTGACGGGAAGTTCTGTGCCCGCCCCAGGTTTGTGAAAAAAAGGGTCGACTGGCCTTAATAATACCGACTTCCAACCTCCCACCATTTGCGAAAGCTTCGCATCCATACGGACTTTGCCATGGAATTGAAACTGCCTGCCATCCAGGTTGTAGTTGCCCGCGAGGTCAACCTGCACGCCCGGCACTTGGAACTGAAGCTGAGAAAATGACAGGAGCGCATCGTGCAAGCGAAAGATGCCACTCAATTCTGAGTTCACTTCTCCGGGTGGGTTAAATCTTGCCTGCTTCAGCTTGCCCTGGCTTCGTAGGCTGAGGGCGTCAACCTTATCCTGAATTTCGGAGCTACTGAAGTGTGCGTCTGCAACTTGAAAAGTACCAGACAATTTCAGTCGATTGGCAAGATCGGCTTGGCCAGGCGGCAGATCAAATTTGGTTTTCAGCCGCACGCTCCCGGACATAATAGGAGGGTTCTTTCGTACGGCCAGCTTGAGCATGTCCTCGATCCTTCCCTTCTCGACTGCTACGTCCAGAGTAACGTGGTGTCCGGCAGGATTTTCCGTCCGCACTACGGAGCCGGTTGCGACCAGCCAGGAATCTAGAAGCTTTGCCCGCACAGGCCTCAAGTATGTGTCGCCAGTAGTTCCGTCGACGATAGCGTGAAAATCGGTGTGCAGTGGCACGGGCCGATGGGCAGTCGCGATTTGAAAATCGGGAGTGTCGGTTGTGCCGTCCACCAGGATGTGGTCAAGCGTTCCGGAATACTTTCCGGTGGAGGAAAGAATTCCGCCGATGCCTTTGATGGTGCTCAGGTCGGCACTGCTGAATGAATATGCGCCTTGCACCGGAGTGTCACGTGGGCTGTCGGCCTGCCAAGGGCCAAAGTCCCCGCTCGAATGAATTTTGCCGATTGGCTTGGGATTGATGAGATCCGCCTCAAAATGCATCGGCAGATTCGACCCAACCCGGCTCATCTGCAAATGCTGAATGGCGAAGACCACAGGCAGCTTGCCGGGCTTCTCCGCGTTGAGGATCAACTGTGCCGTATCCGAGACGAACTGGTCGACGATAATTCCGATCTTTCCTCCTCGCGGCTCGATGTTTTTCATTTCTCCGCGATGTTCCTTAGGAGGAAGGTTCAACTGCAAACCTCGGATGTAGACGGTGCGAACGTGCATCGGGGAATAGAAAAAGTCCCAGAAGTCAACATGGAAGCGGAAATCGCCCACTCCGATGATTGGCTGAATTCCTGGCTGGTGAGGATTTGGATCGGTCTTGCCGTAAATACGGAGCCCGCTACCGTGAACTTCAAGATCCGGAAACGCGGAGACATGAAAGGAGTCAAGTTCCACTTTGCTCTTGAATCGCGCAGAAAGCGTTTCAACTACACGCGCACGCAGAATGGGATCGGCTCTCCGAATGAAGACTCCGCCGATAGCGATCATGGCGGCAACCACAAGCAGAACGAAGAACAGGAGCCATCGTCGAATGCGTCGCCGACTTCGCGGGTTGTGAGGGATTGTCATATCTCTTAAGCGCTGCCCTGACGTTGTTGAGCACTTTGGCGGATGCGTCCAGACGCGTACCGACGCTTCACGAAATCAAACTCTCCATCACATCTTTAATTCCTTAGAACGACAAGTCCACCGAATTCGATGCCAAAATCGGCGGGCACGGCAGGCTATACAGTAAAGCCAGTATGAAGCGCGATCTAAATGAAGCGACACGAAACAGGCTTGATGCTTCGCGCGTCACGCTTGCGCCAAAAAAATGGCCGCACCTGACAGGTGCGGCCGAAAAGGGAATCCGACTCGCTTTACTCCGAAACGCCACGCAGTGTGGCGCCTCGGAATGCTTTATGCTAGAAGCGAACGCGTGCGCCAAGCTCAATCTGCCGGTTGCCTCCAGGTTGCTCCTGCGCTGAACCGCTATTCAGAGCGCCGAAACCGGACGCGCCTTCGAACAGAGCCACGGCGGAGTTGCCAATCGGATCCAGCCACTGGTTGTGGTTCAAAACGTTAGCGAACACGCCTTGGAACTCCAGGCTGACACCCTCCGTCACCAGGAAGTTCTTCTTGATGCTGAAGTCCATATTCCAGTAGGGCAGGCCGTTGAGAATGCCCGTACCGCCGTCCCTGTTATCTAACCCCAGAATCGGATTACGGAAGCTGTTGATCGCTGCCGTGCCGTTGGCGAAGAGATTTACCGGCAACCCGCCGCTTGCCGGCTGGTTGTAGTAGGCGTGGCAGCATTTAAAAGGTCCAACGGGCACTGCATTTTCTTCGCCGAAGAAGCTGCTGTTATCCCCGGCGCCGAATTCCTGACCGCCCCCGGTCGTGGTCAGCATTTCGATCGGAGTGCCGCTGCCCGCAGTGAAGATAGACGAGAACGTCCATCCGCCCAGCGCCCGTCCCGCGAGTCCATGCTGCCCCTTATAGAAGGGCGGCTGGTACACAAGGAACGTGTTGTAGACGAACTTGCGGTTAAAGACCTGTTGACCGTACATGGTATTGGGGTTGAAGGGATCGTCCGGAGTGAATTCACTGGTGGCCTGGACCAGCGCTGCCGTGCCCAGGGCCTTGGACCAGGTGAAGTTCGACTGCATCGTCAATCCCCTCCAGTCCGCCATCTTTACGGAGGCGAAGCCGCCGTTGTAGTTTCCGAAGCCAGTGCTGCCGTTAACTGCAACACCCGACGTCATCTGCGGTCCGAAGGGCCCTGTGGTGGTATTCATCATGCTGTGCGGGAAGTTGAACGGCCCGCTGTCCAAATCGCTCCACAGGCTCCACACCTGAGCATTAGAGAGAGCGCCGGTGGCATTGGGGTTCCCCGCCTTGGAAGCGACCCCTTCATTGAAGACCACAGCCGCGGTGCAACTGCTAAACCCCTTGCAGTATCCCGTCGGTGAGTTCTTCAGCGCCGCTTCGAAGAACGGCTGCGGGGTCACCGCCCCGGCGTTGGCCGCGCAACCGCCGCCGGCGAGACCGGTTACGCCGCCGCAGTATTGCAGCACCACATTCTTATAGGCCTGGGCGAATTGCTGGCCGCCCTTCGTCATCATGTAGGGCACCGCGTTCAGGTTAACGGGTAGGTACTCGTGGGTGATTCTGCGCCCGATGTAGCCCACTTCCAGTGTCACCTTGCGGGACAACTGGCGTTGAATCGTCAAATCGAACGAGTCCACCTGGTTGGGCCGGAAGTTCGGATCCAACGTCTCGGCGGTAGCGGCGGAAATGGCGTTGTATCCGGGAAAATCCGGTTGCGGCAGCGTCGCACTGGGCTGCTGCAGTGGCGCAGTCATGCCGTCCACCCCGATGCGGAACGCGGTCGCCGGTGTGGCTGTGTTTTCTGTGTTTCCGCAGGTGCCATTGCGCAAAGCGCTGCCGACGCACTGCACCGGCTGCATGAGTCCAGTGCCCAGCAGGGGCACCAGTACCAGATCCACACCGTTCAAGCGCCCGAAGACGCGGCCATAACCGCCGCGAATGACTGTGTCTTCGTGACCGAACACCTTGCCGGCCAGGGAATCGCTGTCGAAATGTGGGTTCCAAGCCGCGGCGACACGCGGGCTGAATGAGCCGTAGAACGGGTTGTAGGGATATTTCAGCCCATTCTCGCTATTGCCTACCAAGGCAAAGCCGATTTCCGGATTGTACACTTGGCCCTGCAGCGCAGCGCGCTTGCGATTCGCCAGGTAGGATTGCGCCGAGATTAGCTGATCTGACTGATCGACCAACTCAACCTGTTTGCCCGCCGCTTCTACCGGTGGCATTTCCAGCGTCCAGCCCAAACCGTATGTCAGGGTGAACGTCGGTTTCATGTGCCAGGTATCGCTAAAATATGTGTTGTAGTAGGGGATGGTGCTTTTGTCGGACGCGGGTGTCAGCGGCGGATTCAAGGTCAGATTCGCGCCACTGCGGGTGTAGACCGTCTGGGCGATGGAAACGATGCCCAGCGCCGCCGCGGTAAGGGAGGGGCATCTGGGGATATTGGGATCATTGCAAATCGATACATTGGACGCCAGTTCCGACCCGGGGTCTCCGTTGCCCAACTCGTACACCGGTTGGAAGTTGATGCCGCCGCCATTATCGGTGCGGGTATGGTAGTCCCAGTTGTGCTGATAAGTACCTCCAAACTGGAACAAGTGGTTGCCTTTTAACATGGAAATGTCGTCGCGAAACATTTGATCGTGACCATCCCAGATTCGGTTGCGGGTGTTCTGCGTGTTTACATTGTAGGGGCCCAAGTCCTGCTGTTCGCCGGCGGTTTGGCCGCTATAAATTTCAAGGGCTCCGCCCAGCCCGGCGGTCTGCGGGGTATCGCCTTGCCGGGCGTAGGCCCACCAGTTACGCAGAAAGCTGTAGTGGAAGTCGTTGGTGGTGTTGGTGCTGATGTTGGTGGTCAGCGCCAATACCAACATATGCGACTGCAGAGGACCCTTGGATATGGAAGCCGGAGTACCCAGACTGTCACCGGGGAAGAAGCCACCGATATCGATTTGATTATCGTTGCTCGAGATGAGCTTGTTCCAACGATAGCTCGACATGAAGTGCCACTTGGCCCCGAAATCGTGGTCCACGCGCCCCACGGCGAAGTCGCTGGTCGTGGGCAGGGCGACATTGGCCGTGAAGCCCAGTTCGTTGGCCCCGTCGCATTCGTTCAGCGTACAGGCCGCATTTGACTGGGGTTCGTATTTCTTCCATATCTGCTGAACCAGCGGGTTGAGGCCAATCCCGCGCGGATCGGCGCTTTTTAGGCTGAAAACCTGGCCGGTTACGGGGTCCGTGATGTTGCCCGCAATCAAAGCCGGCGAAGGAACGAGCCTGTTGATGGTTTCGGAGTTGGGGAAACGGAAACCTTCGTAATTAGCAAAGAAGTAAGTCTTGCCCCCGAGAATCTCTTTCGGGATAAGCGGCCCGCCGATCGCGCCGCCGAAGCGGCTGTAATGGAAACTGGGCAGGGGAACGCTGTTGAAGTCATTCTGCCAGCTGTTGGATGACCAGCTGTTGTCTTTGTAATATTCGTATCCCGTGCCGTGCCAGGCATTGGTTCCGCGCTTGGTGACGACTTTGACTTCGGAACCCGCGGAACTGTTGAAATCGGCGGTCTGGCCTGCCGTGTTTACCTTGAATTCCTCCACGCTGTCCTGCGGCGTGGGCAGCACGCCGGTGGGCCCGCCGCCCTGTGCTGTTCCCAGGTTAGCCTGAGTGGCCACACCCCCGGTCGGATCGCCCGCCATGCTGGTAAAGTACACGTTCTGGCTGCCGTCCATGTCGCTGCTGTTGTTGCCACCGTCCAGCGAGAAGTAACTTTGATCGAGCACCGCGCCGGCCACGCTGCCATCGGGGCTCACGCCCGGCTGCAACTCGACGAACGAGCTGACGTCGCGGCCAAGGCTCGGCAGGTTGTCCAAAGTGAGGCTTGTAATGGTGTTTCCTACGGTGGCATTCATGGTCTGCAGTTCGGTGCCGGCGGTAGTCACCTCCACCACCACATTCGCGCCGCCCACCTGCAGAGACAGGTTGACCGTCAGGCTGGCCCCAACTCTCACCTCCTGGTTCTCGGTCTTGGTGGTTTCAAATCCAGCCTTGCTGACAGTAACGCTGTAGGTGCCCGGGTTCACGTCCACATAGATGTATCGCCCGGAGGCGTTGGTGGTCGTGGCGCGTGCAGTATTGGTCGCAGTGTCAGTCAGCGCCACCGTCGCGCCTGCCAGCACCGCGCCGGTCGGATCCGTCACGGAGCCGGCGACCGTGCCGGTTGAGGCCGACTGCGCCCACGCAGGCAGAAAGTTGCCCACACAAACCACTAACAA
The DNA here is from genome assembly GCA_963739125.1 of uncultured Acidobacteriaceae bacterium. GTDB lineage: Bacteria > Acidobacteriota > Terriglobia > Terriglobales > Acidobacteriaceae > Sulfotelmatobacter. The sequence continues at coordinate 2,642,321 of CAVTZD010000001.1, forward strand.
CAGAACCAGAGCCAACTTCACGCTTCGGATGTACATTGCTTCCTCCGCCCAAGAGATTGAGTTCGCGACTGACCAGAAAAACCGGCGAGTCGCCAACACTTCCACCCTGTTGAATGTTTGCAATTGGCGAACCGGAGCGTGGACTTCCTGTTTTCAATCGGTTACATCAAAAACGAAGTCGGACGTTATGAAATGCCGGATCTCGACTGGACAGCCCCAGGATGTTTATGCCGCACGTGAAATTGCGTGTCTGTACGACCGTCACTGCGTCCTGTAGGGCTATATCAAACGGGAGCTGAATCTCCAAAAGTCCCGATTTCCGGCGATTCGTTTCCGATCTTGACGGCGGTGATTCGAACATGCATACTGGTCGGTATGTACGCTATTAGAAAGCGACCCGGAGGCAGGCGCCTGACCTCTCGGGATCCGAAACGCACACGAGAACTCCTGCTGCAGGCTGCCTTCAAAGAGATCTACCGGTCCGGCTATCGAAGCGCTGACCTGGATGCCATTCTGGCGGCAGCGGGCGTCACCAAAGGTGCGCTCTACTACCACTTTGACAACAAGGAGGCCCTCGGCTATGCGGTGGTCGACGAGATCATCGCAAACAACCTCCACCACAAGTGGGTGCAGCCTTTACAGAACGCCAAGGACCCCATCGATGTTCTCGTCCGCATTATTCGGGCCGAGTCGCTGAAAAGAGAAGACGTTCAGCGCGGATGTCCCCTGCTTAACTTGTCTCAAGAGATGTCCGGTCTTGATGAGGGATTTCGTCGAAGGACGGCAAGACTTTATAGGGACTGGCACGACGCCATGGCGGAGGCACTGCGCGAAGGGCAGAAACGTGGGGTAGTACGGAGCGATATAGACCCAAATGAAACAGCTACGTTCCTCATTGCCGCGTGGGAAGGATACGTCGTTTTAGGGAAGAATTCGCAGGATCCGCGGATGATGGCATCAGGCCAAAGAAGGATGAGCGGCCAGATCGAGTCGTTGCGCGCGGCACGAGGCCGGAGGCGAGCAGCAGTCCACGGATAGCTGCCCTCTTATTAGGCTTGTGGAGCATTTTGTAGCCGTATGCCAGGTTCGCCGGCGTCACCGGGCAGTTTTTTCACAGTAGTGAATGTCGCATTGCGGCTTCGCAGGGTGGACGCTTGGTTCGTAACATACATACTCGTCGGTATCAATGATGCAACGCGAAAGTGGAACGGCCGCATCGTAAGAGTCGGATCGTTCTGGAGTCCGCGCAGAAAGGGAAAATCAATGGGCCGAAGGACACTCAAGATCATTGGATCAGTGGGCTCCGCACTTGTTATCGCGCTCGGTGCGAACTCGCAAATGCAAGCACAATCCAAAACCTCGTATACCAGCATGGCTCCGCTTGATCAATATCTAATGGCGGATCGAAACGCCGAGATTGCGATGGCACGGAGTGCGGCTCCAGACTCCATATCCCGGGATGCAAAGGTTCTGGTTCTTGGGGCCCATGGCTATGAAACCGCCGTCGAGGGCAAGAATGGTTTCGTGTGCCTTGTGGAGCGAGGGTGGATGGGTCCATTCGATGGTGAGTTTTCCGTGTTTTGGAACCCTAAAATTCGAGGTCCGATCTGTTACAACCCGCCCGCGGCTCGATCTGTTCTGCCGCTGACTTACAAAAGAACGGAGATGGTATTGGCCGGTGAATCCAAAACTCAGATCATCGACGGCATCAAGACATTCATGAAGCAAGAGCTGCCGCCCCTGGAGCCGGGAGCCATGTCTTACATGATGTCGAAAGAACAGTACCTTTCCGATGACGGTCACCACAACTGGATCGCCCACCTGATGTTCTACACGCCACTCATGAAAGGTGACGTTTGGGGTGCAGATCTGCCCAAAACTCCCGTCATGCTGAATCCACAGTTCGACGGCGCCCCGGAACCGATCGACGTATTCATGATTCCCGCCGGCTGGTGGTCGGATGGAACGGCGGATCCAGCCAGGATACCGTAGGGACTTTGCATGGTAACGGAGGTCTTTTGGATAGCGGCGATCTGCGCATTCGAAGAGTCGTAACAGTCCCTGGGGAAGGCCTGGGGCAGGCGAAGCTGCCTGTCGTTCCCGCCGCGCACCGTGAGCATGCGATTGAGCCCTTTGGAAAAAAGGCGGCTGATGAGATGGTTGTACCCTCGCACGAGTGCATTCTTGCGCCTCTCACACCGGGTTTCCGGCAAAACACAACAGGGCGAACAGCACACCTCAGCAAAACTTTGCCGGCAACGCGAACGCTTGAGGCGGGGAAGTCTGCGCGGATTGCGATCAAAGCCAAGGGGAGAATTCTCTTCCTCGACGCGGCGGACGTTATCGCCGTAGAAGCCAAGGGAAACTGTGTCTTATTGATGCACATCTCAAGTTCGCACATGCTGCGGGAATCTATTTCGACCATGGAGGAAAAACTCAATCTTCACGGTTTTGTGCGAATTCATCGATCGGTGCTGGTGAACGCGGCATTGGTAGAGGAGATTCATCCGCGGTCTACGGGCGAATATGTGCTCCGCGTTCGGGGAGGAAGAGAGTTCACAGTCACTCGTACTTACAAGAACAATCTGCAGCTCCTGGCGCAGTTGTGGATCGGCACGGAGGGTTTTGCTTCCGAGTAAGAGCTGTTACCCCGTCTGACTGTTCGTTAGCGGGTCTTGTTAGGTTTCCGCGCTGGGGGCTCTATGACTTCATTTCGACAAGCTGCGTAGCCCTCACTCCCTGGCTATGCCCTAGCATGATCCATGATTGTTTCGCTGGCGGCATCCCAGTAAAGCTTCTTGCCTGACCAGTATGCTTGCGCGGCCATGATGCAGGCCACGGAGTGCGCGTAGCCTTCGTGCACCGAGGCATGAGGTTGCTGGCGCGAGCGCATGCATTCGAACCAGTTGGCCATGTGCTCAAGCGACAGATCGTCGATCCCCATCGGCGGCAGGTCTTTGTCTCCCGGCAGCAGGATGTACCTCGACTTTCGCTTGGCGTCAATGTCGGCGTCGTCTTCGTGCGTTCCCTTTTCTTCGATCAACTGGTAGCGCGGGCTGCCTTCGCCGCCAATGTTGATCAGTGTCGCTTTCTTCCCCATGTAGCGTGTGAAGCTGGGTGCGTCGTTGCCGAAGCTGGTGGAATAGCTGACGAGAAATCCCTTGGGATATTCCAGCAAGGTCTGGAAAGTGTCAGCTGTTTCGCGGCCGTCGTGCCAGGCCAGAACTCCGCCGTGCGACACAACTGAAATCGGATAGTTGTCGTTCATGAACCAGTGCACCATGTCGATGGCGTGGCTCATCCACTGGTCGGGAATGCCGCTGGAAAATTCCTTGTAGAGTCGAAACTCAAAATACACTTGCGGATCGAACGGGCGCGCCGGCTTGGTCAGCAGCCACTTGCTCCAGTCTGTGTCTTGTTCCCGGATCTCCTTCACTTCTTTCCGACCGCGCCAGCGTGGACCGTGATAGTTCCACTCGATCTCGACTTTGCTGACGTCCCCGAGCGCGCCGCTTTGTGCGACCTTTTGCGCAGCGGCGGGATACGGCTCGCTGCGGTGCTGCGTACCCACCTGCACGATTGTCCCAGCCTTAAGCACAGCGTCGCGGCCTGCCTTGGCTTCGCTCAGCACGTTTCCCATCGGCTTTTCAACGTAGGCATCCTTGCCCGCTTCGGCCGTCATCTTGAGCAGAGTCGAATGCGAGTGCTCGGGCGTAGAAATCAACACGCCATCGACTTCCTTCATCGCGAGAACATCTTCAATGTACTGGACGCCCTTCGGCGCGCGGCCGTAGTATCCCGCATTCGTGGCGACCGCTCGCTCGCGATTTCCTTTCCAGAGATCGCAGACCACGATCATCTCGACGTTGTGACTTGACTTCAGCTTCGACGCGATCAGATCAAGATCGCCGCCGCGGCTTCCATTGCCGACGTGGGCCAGCGAAATACGATCGTTGGCCCCGACAATGTTGTTATAGGACAACGCGGTGCGCGGCAGCACGATGCCGCCCGCGATTACCGCGGCAGATTTGTTCAAGAACGCACGGCGATTGATGCCTTGAGGTGAGTCACTCATCTTGTTGCTCCCGATACTCGGTTCGTGCTTCAGTAAGCGGATTTGATGGTCTTCGAGGCCTCGTCCCATGCGACCGGCCGCTGGCGGAAGTACGACTCGTTCGCCATGTGACACGCGATGGCAGCATGGTTGCCGAAAACCGCGTCTTCGGTCACGGGCTTGCGCGACTTGACCGATTCGAAGAAGACATTCAAATGCGGCCGCACGTCGTCCCAGTCGTGGCCTTTGTAGAACGTGTCTTCGTGCACAGGTTCTTTGCCCAGCGGCGGATCGTTCTCGGCGTGCCACTGCTTCGCATAAGCTTCGCGCATTTTCGCCGGGAAGCTGAAGCTGTAATAGCTGGGGTCTAAGTCCACGCCGGGTTGAGGAGAGAGACGCAGATCGTTCTCGCTGGCGTCGAGCAACCCCTTCGGTCCCATGAAACGCGCCAGTTCCGGTGTCTCGCAACCCAGGTCGAGGCGAACATAAACCGGGATGCCGTGATAGTCGAAGAGCACAGTGTGGAAATCAGGCATGTCGCGGCCATCGTTGAAGCGGAAGATCCCACCCATCGCCGTCGCCGAGCGCGGAATTTCATTCCATCCCAGAGTGACCATCATCCCGCTGATGAGGTGCACCATGAGATCGCCGGCCACGCCGGTTCCATAAGCCCGCCAGCAGCGCCAGCGCGCGAAATGATACTTGTTGAAAGGAATCTTGGGAGCGTCGTTGAGCCAGGTATCCCAATCGAGGGTTTCCGGAGAGAGATCGAGCGGCGGCGGGTATTCCCACGCGCCGGTCGGATCGTTGCGGCCGAGAGTGAGTTCGACCATCCCGACGTCGCCAATGGCGCCGGCCTTGTAGAGATCTTTCGCCGTGGCGCATAGTACCGAACTGACACGCTGCGAGCCGATCTGCACGATGCGGTTGTTCTTATGCGCCGCGTCGACCATGGCCAGTCCGTCGGCCACGTTGTGCGACATCGGTTTTTCGCAATAGATATCCTTGCCCGCGTTGCAGGCGTCGACCACGACTCGCCGGTGCCAGTGGTCGGGTACTGCGGCGACGATACAGTCAATATCTTTGCGATCGAGCAGTTCCTGGTAGTGGCGCGTTGTCGGCAGGCTGGTATTCGCCGTGATCTCCTTGGCCAGGGTATGGCGCCCATCATATAAATCCGCCGCCGCGACACACTCGACGCCCGGGATGGTGATCGCGCCGCCCAAAAGTCCGGAACCTTGCATCCCGACTCCGATCATGCCGAAGCGGATCCGGTCGCTCGGAGCCACCGGGAAACTGCGCATTGGTTGAGCTTCCAGAAGAATCGTCTTCGAAGCCAGCAGGCCACCTGCGGCGGCCGCGCTTCCTTGCAAAAATGCGCGTCGCGAAAGAATACGTTTCATGCCAAACCCTCCGAATGGATTAACTGCGACAGCTCTCGCAAACTCGACTACTTCGCCAGCGGTTTGATCGCCACTTCTTTGAAGAAAACGATGTCGTTGTCACCGTGATTTTGCAGGCCGATGTAACCAAAGTCGGGCCGCGGACCGCGTTGCGGCTCGAAGTCGAACTTGCGCGCGGGCACCGGATCGCCGTCTTTATAGTCGGTGACTTTTATCCCATTCAGCACGACGATGGTGCGCGATCCATCGAGCGTGATGTCCATCGTGTTCCACTCCGGACCCGGCTTCCAGGCGTGCTTCACCAGCGGCTTGGTCAACGAATACAGCATGGCCGTTTCGTGATATTCATCTTCACCCGAAGCCTCTGGATTGTTGTCGATCTGAACCTCGAAGCCGTAGTGCACTGGCATCCACTCTTCACGAGGCTCAAGGGGGATGCGGATGAACACGCCGGAATTGTCATCCACGTCGCGCATCTTGTACACGACGTGGATCTCGCAATTGCCGATCTTTCCTCCGGTCCAGTAGAGCAGGCCCATGCCGCCGTGCGTGCGGATCAGTCCATCTTCCACCGTGTCGCCGCCCGGGCCGACGTGCTTCCAGCCGTTCAAGTCCTTCCCGTCGAAGAGCTGTTGCCATTTACCGGAATCGCCCGTGCACACATTTTCGTCGGATGCGAAGGCGAATCCCGCTAAACCAATCAACAGAAAAATGAGGACAGTGAAACGTTTTAGCATGGGAAATCCCCCGACTATTTTGTCAGCCCCAGGTTAGGACACACCAATCTACTCGCACCCACGATTGGAATCAAATGGAGATCTGGTAGGTCGCTCAGTTTGGAGCGAAAATGAAAATCGGAGGGTTGCGAAAACAATTGTTCATCCAAAGCGAAGCGAAGAATCTGCGCGGCTTGCCGATAGCGTTGGCGCAGACTGACAAGTCCACAAGCCTTTCACTTCACTCCTGACGACAGAGCCCTAAGTGACAAAGTTTCGCAAGCAAAAACGTTAATCCGTATCCGCTTGGTGCCCGAAGAATCGCATTCCCGCGGCAGCGCCAGAACTGCCTTCGGCTTCGCGCGTCTTCTGCCAGTCGGCTTCGGTGAGCACAGAGATCGCTTCCGCTTTTTTCTTCTTTAATTTCGCGTTGATGCCGGGAAGCTGACTCTGCGTGGTCTTCTGAAAGTCCGCGATCACGTCTTCCAGTTCGCGGGCCAGCGAATCGGCACGCGCTGCCTGGTAATCAGACGGACGGCCTTCATATCCGTTGACGTCGCCGTAGACTTCGCCGAGATGTTCGCGGATACGCTCTTCTCCAGTGATCATGCCACCTTCTTTCGTGGCCACAATCTTCGAGCGCAGGTCGTCGCACTTTGCTGCCAGATCCTGGAGTTGCTTGCGCAGCGGATCTTTCTCGGTCAATTTGGCGGCTCGCGCGTTGGCGGAGTCTCGCACACCTTCGATCGCATCGACCGTGTAGGTCATGTGCTCAATCGTGTGGTAAATCTTCATGGTTAAGTCGAACTGCGCTTTGCGGTCGTCGAGCGAAAACTTGGCCCGTGGATCGAGCGTCACGTTCAGTTGCTCGGTATAAACGTGGTCCCCCTTCGTCATCTTAACGGTGTAAGCCCCGGGCAGAACTCGAGGCCCCTGGGCTGCCTCGAACAGCGCCGAAGCGGCGGGAGGGACTGCAGGAGCTTTCACCCGCATCGACCAACTGGCGCGGTTCAAGCCGCGATGCTTGCTGCCGGCAACCGTATCGACCAGTTTGCCGTTCTGATCGAGGATCTCGATTTTCAGATCGCCGTAGATGTGCCGGCTCCTTTGGTAATAGGTGATCTGCGCGTCCGAAGGCCGGCTGCGGCCGGTGAAAGCTTCATCCCCTTCCGGCCAACCGCCTTGCACGTCGAAATACTGAACGGCGCGTCCTGGAATCAAAACTGCTTCTTTGGTCATGAGATCGGGCGTCAAAGCTCGCAACGGCGAAATATCGTCGATGATCCAGATGCCGCGCCCGTGCGTGGCCAGCACAAGATCGCTCTCGCGCGCCTGCATCACGATATCCCGCACTGCAACCGCGGGGAAATTGCTGCCTTTGTATTGCGCCCAGTGTTGGCCACCGTCCACCGAAATCCACAGCCCAAATTCCGTTCCAAGGAAGAGTAGGTTCGGATCGACTGTGTCTTCGGTAATGACGTGCGCGTATCCGCGCGCGCCACTTTCCTGCGCCGGAAGCGCGGTCCAGGTTGCGCCGTAGTCGGTGGTTTTGTAGACGTAAGGCTTGATGTCGCCGAAGGTGTGGCGATCGAAAGTGGCGTAGGCGGTGGCCTCGTCAAAGCGGCTGGCCGCGACCGTCGAGACCCAGGAATTTTTACCCAGGCCGGCAATGTTGCCCACAACGTTGGTCCAGTTCTTGCCGCCATCGCGCGTGATCTGCACGTTGCCGTCGTCAGTGCCAACCCAAATAATCTGGCCGTTCTTCGGCGATTCGGAAATCGAATAAATCGTGGTGTGCATTTCCGCTGACGAATTGTCGACGGTTACGCCCCCTGATTCTTCCTGCTTCTGTTTTTCAGGATCGTTCGTGGTCAGGTCGGGAGAAATGCGATCCCAGGTCTGGCCGTGATCGCGCGAACGAAACAGATACTGCGCACCGATATAGATCGTGCCCTTTTCGTTGGGGCTCATGTGAATCGGAGTGTTCCAGTTGAAGCGCAGTTTTTTCTCGCCATAATTCGGCAGCGGCTTGATGCTGCGGGTCTCGTGGGTGTAACGATTGACGCGGCCGATTTCGCCGCCCTGGGCTTCGGCATAAATATAGTCTGGGTCGGCGGTGTCCTCGAACATCCAGAAACCGTCGCCGCCGTACATGTTCTCCCAGCGCGAATTCGAAATGCCTCCGGGATATGATGAATCCCCCACCCACGCGCTGTTGTCCTGCAAGCCGCCGTAAACGTGATAAGGATCTGAGTTATCGGTGCTGACATGGTAAAACTGCGAAACCGGCAGGTTTAGCTGGTGTTTCCAGCGATTGCCCCCGTCTTCGCTGCGCCACAGGCCGCCATCGTCGCCGGCAATCACAATGCTCGGATTCTTGGGATCGATCCATACGTCGTGGAAGTCGCCATGCGCTCCGCCTGAAACTACGTTGAAACTCTTGCCGCCGTCGGTGCTGTAAAGCAGGATGAGATCGGGTTTGAAAATCTTATTCTCATCGGTGGGGTCGACGATCAGGTTGCCGAAATAAAATGGACGCCACACCATGAAATTGCTGGCATCGAGCTTGGTCCAGCTTGCGCCGCCATCGTCGGAACGGTAGAGCCCGCGGCCTTTTCCAGCTTCTATGTTGGCGTAGACGACTTGCGGCTTCGAGGGCGCTACGGCGATGGCCGTTCGGCCCCAGGGTTTGGGAGGAAGGCCTTTCGCATTCGCCTCGGTGATCTCAGTCCAGTTGTCGCCGCCGTCAGTCGACTTGAATAATCCGCTTCCCGGACCGCCGGAACGGAAGGTCCAGCCCTGCCTTCGGAAATCCCACATCGATGCGTAGATCGTCTTCGGATCCTGTTTGCTCATCGCCAGCAATCCGCAGCCGCTGGAGCCGTTCGCGCCCGCCAGAACTTTTTTCCAGGTCTTGCCGCCGTCGGTGGTTTTGTAAACCCCGCGTTCGTTGTTGTCGTCCCACAGATGGCCAGTCGCGCACACTAGGACGTTGTTTCCATCTTTCGGATCGACCAGAATCTTCGCGATGTGCTCGCTGTCTTTCAGTCCGACATTGGTCCAGTTCTCACCATCGTCGGTGGATTTGTACACTCCGTCGCCGATCGAAACGCTGTTGCGGACCCAGGCCTCGCCGGTACCCACCCACACAGTCTTCGGATTCGAGGGATCAATGGCGACCGCTCCGATCGATTGGGCGCTCTCGCGGTCGAAAACCGACTTGTAAGTAGTACCTCCATTCACCGACTTCCATATGCCGCCGCTGGCCGCGCCCACAAAAACCGTGATGCGCCCGTTCTGATCGACGGCGTCAACAGCAGCGATGCGGCCGCTCATCATGGCTGAGCCGATGTTGCGCGCCGGCAATCCCGACACCGTTGCAGAATCGAACCTGTAGTTGCCCTGTGCCCACGTGAACGTGCCGCTTAGCAGCGCTATGACGCTCGCCCTCATCAGCAAACTGCGGAAAATTGTGCGTGCATTCATGTTGTGGAAGTCCTCTTCGTAATCGGTGCTGGCAGGCGGAAACCATGCTGATTTCCTCCTGAGATGAAATTCCTATTTCTTCTCGGCGTCCGCCTTCGGCGCCTGCTTCAGGGAAGCGGGCACGGCAAAATCCACCTTGTCGATGGGCACGTTCACTTCGATCTTGTCGATCGAACTGGTCTGCGCGGCTGGATTCGCCTTCGACCCCTGCGAAATCGAGAAGGGATACATAACTCCCGCCACCGGCTTGTACGAGCCCATTTCCGTCACGCTCTCGTTGACGGAGCCGCGAATGAACTCCTGAACTTCCTTGCGAATCTCGAGATACGTGTCGGGATCGAGAAAGTAATAAATGATGTCGCCGTCTTTCAGCGTCACCTTCAGCCGCAGGGCGTCGTCTCCGTCCACAATGTCGTGGCCAAGGTACTCCACGGTGTTTCCTTTTTCCTTGTAGTCCACGAGAGGACCATCGAAGTCAGCGTCGAGCAGCAGATCGCGCAAGCTGTCTTCACCCATCAGTTCGGGGTCCTTATGGCCTCCAAAGGGCTGAATCTGCCAGCCGGTCGCGCCGTCGTACGCCGTCACGGCGGTCATGCCCTGCAGTGAGACGGTCTCGCGCACCAGGTTCGGGCGCTGGTTCTCCTGCGTCTGGGCGGCGATGATGCCGCCTCCCACGTTGAGCTTTCCGATTATGCGGATGGATTTGACGGCTTTGATCTTGTCGATCCCGCCGTGGGCTTCAATGTTCTTGGCGACGAGTTCTTCGGCCGTCTGCGCCTGCCCGAGCAGGCTGAGGCATGAGAGGGCCGCCAACACAATCACTGCGTGACGCATGGGAGCGAACTCCTGTGATCTGAGACTTGGAACTGGGGCCTATAGAGAAGACAGTACTGTACTGCGTAGTAGACGTTCTTGCCAAGTCGGGGATAGCAGCGCCGGACGATATTTGTGTTCGAGAGGTCAGTTGGGTGGCGGGGTGGGATGGAATCGCGGGTACAACTGGCCCCTGGGGCACGACTTATGGAGCCCCGGACGCATTCGTCCGGGCGGGCTTTCGATAATCGACGGGGCGGACGAATGCGTCCGCCACTCCATGAACGAGGCGCGCGCTCAATGCGTGAACGCGAAATTCAGTCCGGTGGTGAAGACGACATCATTGTTCTTGGTTCCCGTCGGTGGCGCGGAAACGTAAATGTCGCCGAACGCATTCTGCCAACCCAGCCACTTGCTGATCTTCGTGACCGTGCCGAAGTTGAAGGTTCCGTAGTACATCCCGGTCTGCTGCAGGTCAGGATAGATGTAGAAACTCTGCGTCAGCACCGTGCTCTTGCCCAGCTTGTGCATTAGTTCGTCGCCCAGAGTCAAAGCGACGTATCGATTCGTGATGCCGTACGACGCAAATACCGGAGGGATGCTCCCCGCCACCAGAGCGCCATTGGAATACGTTTCGTGGGTGTAGTTGACGCCGCCCAGAATATCGAGCGTAGTCGCGTCGGACTTGATGGCGTGGAGACCGAATCCGCTGCCATACACGCTGCGCAGATCCAGGAACTGCAGCGCGTTGCTCGTGAAGTCTGCCGCGGCGAAGGCAAACAGCCGAGGATTCAGATTGCGGTCGAAGCGCAGCCCAGCTTGTATCAGGTTCGCGACTGTGCTGGGAGTGGCCAGGTCATTCTGCGTGTCGATCGAGTTCGCGTAGATCGTGAACTTGTCGTTGAGCGAGGCATGGACGGCATTCAGCGCCAGGGCCAAGTTCTCAGTCTGGCTGTTTCCGCGAGCCAGCGAGAACCCTACATTGGCTCCGCCGGTCCACCCATGCGCGAGGCCGGGATGCAGCGACTTGTCATAAGCCGCCTGCTCGGCGTCGTCGCGAATCAGGGTCACGTCCGTTGCCGGCGCTTCCACAGTGCCGGTCTTGGTCGCGATCTCAAGTTTGCCGTCGGTGGCTGTGACCGGACCGACGGCGGTCTTGCCGTTTTTCAGGCTGACGTGCAATTCCCCCACGGTTTTGATCTCTTGAATCGCGGAAAACTGGATCGTCAGGTCGCCTGCGGCGTCGGTGTGCAGAACCAGCGTTTTGCCATCGCCCTTGACCACTGTACCGGTAAGGCGGTCGCCGTTCTTCAATGTAACTTGATCCGCGGCCAGGGCCAGCGGCAGGGAAGTAAGCGTAATCAGGATAAATAGTCCAAACCTACCTAACACAGTGCAGCCTCCAAATTTCAGAATTTTGGGAACGCTAGAAATATCTGGGAGCCCGGAAATACTTTGGTGCGGGAAAATAAAACAGACGTGGCGGCGGAGTCAGAATCCCGAATTTGGAAACCCTGGAATTGGAAACCCAGGAATCGAAAACCACAGGAATTGGAAACCAGGAACATGTCGCCCCGTTTCCAACCGGGAACTCGGTCAGCTCTTGGTTTCGGTATTCTTGCTCTGATCAGTAGAAGCCTGCGCCGGCTGATCTTTCATGCCTTCTTTCAAGGCACGGATCCCTTCGCCCAGACCTTTCCCGAGTTCAGGCAATTTCTTTGGACCGAACACCAGCAGGGCGATGAAAAAAATCACCAACAGGTGCATCGGCTGAAACAAACCTTCCAACATCGGACCCTCCAACGGTTACAGCTACAGCACACACCACCACCTAATAGGGTACGGTAGGCCTGCCCCGAAGTCAAACACGACCTCCCGCGCTGGCCCGGACCGCCTTGGTTACAGCACCCATTACCTCCGTGACCTTACCTGCGCCTCCGAGGTAGGACTATGTTTTCATAGGCGTCTTCGTGTGCCTGCGCATGTCTGCTTCCTGCGAAAGCCGCCACCAGCAGGTCAATCCACATCTTCGGGAGTTCCGGTGAGAGTCAAGGTTTCACTGTTTTTGCTGAGCCTCAGCCTGGCAGTTTCATCCTCGACTGCAGCTGCGTCGGGCACTGAGGCTAAACCCGTGAATACAACCGCGTTGGTTGCCTGGCTGGCCGGGGGAGTCTCAAGCAACAGACTCGCCCGCCTGGTGCAGGAGCGAGGACTGGCCACGCTGCCGACCCATGCCGAACTCCGCCAGCTTCAGGCGGCCGGAGCCGGCAAAGACCTGATGCACATCTTGAATTCCGGGAACGCCCTTTCCGCGCAGGTGGGGCCGGCGATTCCGCCGGCTCTGTTGCACGCCGCACTTCAGGCTCGCCAGCGGCGTTATCACGAGGCTGAACTGGAATTGCGCCAAGCCCTGGCCGCCGATGATCCAAGCCCCGCGAGTCAGAATAGCAGTGCGACTCAGAATAGCGCCGCGGCTCAGAATAGCGCCGCAGCTCAGGAGAATGTTCAAAATTCCGCCCTGCACTACGCTCTGGGCACGCTGTTACGAGAGCAGGACCAGCTCGACGATGCCTTCGACGAAATCACCGAAGCAGCGCGACTGCTACCGGATCTTCCCGAAAATCACAACGCCCTGGCGTACATTTTCTACCGGCTCGATGACGGTCCGAACGCCATCGCCGAAGCGCGCACCGCCCTCAGCATCGATCCGGAGAACGCCGAGGCATATCAGTACCTCGGCCTCGGTCTGTACTCGAATGGACAATATCAGCCGGCGGTTCATGCCTACGCCGAAGCGCTGGCGCGGGACCACGACAACGCCGACACCTATTACGACATGGCCATCGCTATGCACGCCGACGGAAATATGCAAGCAGCCGTCGCGGCCTATGGGCAGGCCATCCGCCTGCGGCCCGATTTCTGGGAAGCTCACTCGAACCTGGCGCTGGTTCTGCACGAACAAGGAGATTTGGACAAGGCTGTGAGCGAGTATCGCGAAGCCAAGCGCATCGCTCCTGAAGAGGCGTCGGTCCGCAACAATCTAGGCAACACTTATTGCGATCAAGGAAAGTTCGACGCTGCCATTGAGGAGATGACGGAGCTTTACCGCCAGCATCCGGAGTGGCAGCAGGGTCATGCATGCCTGGCCAGTGCCTACATGGCAAAGAAAAACTACGACGCGGCGGTCGGCCAGTTGCACCTCGCGGTGCTCCAGAACCCAACCGGGTCGGCTGAACATCGCATCCTGGGCCAGGCTTTGCTGCTCGATAACCAACCCGAAGAGGCCTTGCGCGAGCTGCGTCTCGCGGTTTCGCTGAATCCTGATTCCGAAGCAGCTCATCATCTGTTAGGCACGGTATTGTTTGAACAGCAGCAATTGCAAGCGGCCGAGAAGGAATTCCGCGAAGCTCTGCGCATCAGCGCCTCGGCTGACAACCACTATTCTTTGGCCGCCTGCCTCATGACTATGGACCGCTACGACGAAGCGTTGGCTGAGCTTGAGATCGCTTCGCGCCTGGAGCCGGAGAGCGCTCTTTACCGTGCCCGCCGCGAAGAACTTCTGAAGCTGATGAAAGAATTGCACGCGCGCTGAATTGCCGAGGCTAAAGCTGCCGCCGGCGTCGTCCCCAAACACCTGCCATCCGTTGCGATCGCCCGCGCGGACAATGGCCCTGATGTACTACCGGTGTATACGAGATGTTGCCGCTCCAACTTACACTAGGTCGAGCGGTTCGCGCGGGAGCCCCAGCCAGGGGCTGACCTGGAAACTTACTGATGCCGATGAATGCGACACGAGCGCAGGGAACAGCCGCGAAGGCGCCTGCCGCGGCTCGTCCGCCAGAAGGCGGTCGTAATAGCGCCACCGCGGCCGCGCCCGGCGCTGTGAAGGATACTTCGCCGAAGCTTTCTGGTTACGGTCTGCCGTGCTCGAAGTGCAGGCTTTATTATCCGGCTGATCTCGATTGTTGTCCGACCTGCCATAACCCCGAACGCGTTTCGCCGGTTGCGCCCAAAGTGCAGCCCCGAGTGGCTCAGGTTTCGCCCGATCCCGTTCCCGACACTACCGCCGTCGAACAGGAGCGGGAAGAGTTCCTCCGCCAGTTCAAGTCGCAGCTGATCGAGGCGCACGCCGAGGCAGGAAACGCGCCCGGCGCCGTCTGCACATGTGGGGAGCATGCCGGAGAAGCCGCCAGCGCTGAAGTCTGCAGGGCCTGCTACGAACGAATGGTGGAGCGGCTCGATGTGTACGAAGCGGCGCTTCACATCGACCTGAAGGAAGCCGCGCAAATTATTTATGACGCCGTCTGGTCCGATCCTTCCGACCCGAGCAAAACTTACCAGAATGCGGCGAACGCTCTGCTGACAGAATTGCGGAAGCGCTCTGGCGTCAACTCTCTACTCGGACCGTTCCATCCGCTACAACATTAGAAATGATTGTTCGGTCTCGAGTCTTAGACCTGGGGTCTAAGGCGATGAAGGCAGAGATCGCCGGGTTCTACTCCCAGTTCATAGTGCCTACAAGAGAATAAGTCCACGCCCCCCGTTGTGATCGGTGGGTTCGCGCACCTACGTCTATCCGGTGTCCTGGCAGGTTGCTGAAAAAGGTCTGTCCCGTGTTGGTGATTTATTCGGCAGCAGACCGTCTCAATGACCGCAGCACAGCTGGCCCGGACCTCGACAGGAAATGGCTTTGCGAGAAAGTATGGTACTGACCGCTTACTCCTTCTGGAGCGTTTTCTATTACCTCCGTGATCTACCTTATTGAAACTCCTCGCATTATCTTGAATTTGAGTCGACCCGACCTCCTCCCCCGAACGACCTAGAGCACAACACACCAGTTCTTGGGCCGCTCCTCGTGTGTGAAGGCCACACGGGCCATCGCGAGAGCGACAAGGGAGTAGTTGAGAAAATGAGAATGCCCAGATGTTCCATTGTCCTTGGGCTGCTAGCCGTAGCAGCATATTTGCCGGCAGCCCCCAGGGCTTTCGGCCAGATTCAGTCAACGATCTCTTGTCCGTCGGGGCACGGATACTGGGACGTCTTGAGTGTAATGATGATGGATCCGGGACTGGCCGCCGGCTATCACATGGAAGGAATCACCAACGGCCTGCCGTCGTCCTACGTCTACACCATGTGGGATCAAAGTACGTCGAAAGTGTATTACACCAAGAATCCGCAGGGAAATCCGTGGGACATCAATCTTTACGATTCAAATTACATCTTTCAATGGGTTACGGAGCTGGATGACTGGAACGGCACCAACTACTGGAACGACCCCACCAGCTGCAGAAAATTCAACAATGCGAGCCAGAACAACACGTCTGACTTCTCCATGCGTTGGGCATCGCGGTGCGCGGCTCCGGGGGGAGCTAACAGCTTGTTGTGGAACTCGCCCCCACCAATCCAGCCTAAGAACACGAACTACTACACCTACGTGGCAGGCGCGCTGCAAAGTTCCGTCCAGAATCTCGGCTATTCCCGGTTAGAAGTGCAAGCCACCGGCACCATGACCATTACCGACCACCGAGCCGACCCACCACGGTCGTTCTCCGTTACAACTTTGCCCCTGCAGTACACGTACAGTTGCACTGCTTTGCGGAAGATCGATTCGTGTAAGTTTCGCGAAATTTTCTATTACGGCGTGGATACAGACGTCAATCCGGTAGACAACATCAGGCACAGCTACGGATGGATACGCTGGCGCTACTACATCAACTCGACCGGGGGAAACCCGGATCTGCCCGCCGTTTGGGTGCAGTCGAACGTATCAACCTCCAATCAACTGATGCCGGGACAGGTCAGCGTCAACTTTCAATGTTTCTAGATCGTTGGGACTAATCTGGATTCATTTCGATCTGCCGAGGGGGTAGGGCGGGCAGATCGGGATGCTGACGCTCTCGCCATATCACGTTGAAACATTCTCCCTCGCTTCGAGGTTGCCATCCAGTTCCATCTTCATACTTCACCGAATCCGGGAAGAAGATCCAGGCCAGAACCGACTGAGCGCTGGCGGCGCGAATGCCTGGCTTTTCCAGAGTTTGCTCTTCTCCGGGCAAAATGGGCTTGGCCGATGACCATTCGGCATCGAAAGGCCGCCGCAAATCCTGGGGCGCCAGCAGCATTTCTGTCGTGACCGCGAGGCGGCTGATGGGTTTGCCAGCAATGTTCTTGACCGTCAATGTAAAGTTTTCCGGATGCTTCCAGAAATCTCCACCGATAAACGCAAGAGGGCAGGGGCGCGCGGGCGGCGGATAGATCGTGTAAACCGCGACCATGCCGGACTCCATGTGATCTTCGACATGACAGTGAAACATCCAGGTCCCGGGATTGTCGGCGAGCATGTCAACCGTCGCCATGCTTCCGGGGAGAAGTTCGATCACGTCGGTGTTTCGTTTTCCATCGGTAACGGTCTCGCCGTGCCAATGAGGTGTATGCACGTCGGTCTCATTGCCCATGCCCAGCAGGTACCAACGCACCCTGTCTCCCTGCTTCATGGTCAAGCCCGGAAGATTGCCGAAGATAAAACCGTTGATGGCGTAAAACTGGCCGGCTGGCTTGGTTCCCAGTTCGTTGAAGATCATGAAGGATGCGACAAATTCGTCGTCCACATCCTTTGGCGATCCGTCGGGTTTCGCTTTTCCCTTTGCCGTAACAATGATCGGTCCGATCAGGCCGGCGTTGATCTCAGTCGCGGGATCGACATGAGAGTGATACCACCACACGATCGAACTGGGTTGCCCCGGCCTGGGCCCGCTGCTTGCAGTGGCAAACCAATGATAGGTATATCGGGCTCCGGGAGCGACGAAAGCCCCTTTGGCAACCGGTAGATAAAGAGCGCCTTCGTTGTTCTTGTCATAGCGCAAGCCGTGGGGATGTAAATCGTGACCGCGGTGGCCGCGATTCAGGAAGTCGACCACGATCTCGTCTCCAACTTCGGCGCGAATCACCGGTCCGAGAATTCCCAGCCACTCGGGTTGCGGCTTGCGAGTAGTAAAAGTGCCGTCCGTGTATTCGATAAAACGGGTCTTCGCCCATTCCAGCTTTTGCGACCACGGCTGCGGGATGGGCGTGCCATTCAGCAGATTGCGGCCACTCGGAGCAAAGTTCCAGGTGACATCTTCAGCAGCGATGTAGTAGTGCCGCGTCGTAGCCAGGCAGGTAGTGGCTGCAAACAAGATCACCCATAGTCCCAGCCCGGCCGATCGCTGGATGCTCACGGAGTCATTATGCCATTCGGAGAAGTCATTCTGGAGCCATTGAACCCGTAACGATGACGGTCTCGAACACGATTCGCGACAGCGCGATTTTGGACGATTGTTTCCATCAGGGAGCGGGAGAGGCAAGAGTGCATGGTCCTCCCACGTTCTGCGCTGGCGGCGACGGAGGGGTGGCCCAAGGCACGTTTACAAAATCAAAGAAATCGGTGCTCATGTCGGGCTGGGCAGCGTCGCGATTGGTCAGCGCGGCCACACCGAAGCGTTTCTCAATCAGCTGCAGGATGGCGGTGTAATCGTATACGGTGTGTGAAACGTAGTTCTTTTTTGCGAACGGGGAAATTACGATCAGCGGCACCCGGTAGCCAGTATGCGCGAAATTACACGTGCCGGTTCCGAGTTGTCCGTTCCCGTCACAGACGTCGCCCGCCTGCAGATCGGTCGGGAGATAAGTAGGTGAGCCTGGGCCATCCGGTGGAGTGGCGGGTTGGGGCGACACATGGTCGTAATAACCTCCGGCCTCGTCGTAGGTGAAGATCATTGCGGAGTCTTTCCAGTTGGGGCTGCCCATGAGAGCGTTGATCAAGCCTGACGCATAGCGGGCACCAGCCTGCACGTCAGTGGGGGAAGACGTATCCACGTCATTGGGATGTTCGTCGAGAGCGGCGGAAGAGGCCGGCTCGATCAGTGCAACCTGAGGCAGTGCTCCATTCTGCGCGTCGGTCGTAAATTGCGACATTGGGACAATAAGTTTTAACAGTGCTGGGGTATTGAGTATGGTTTGCTCATAAGTGAACATGTTGATGTAGGAAAAACCAATCAGGCAGGCGGAGTCGGTGGTCGCACAGTTTGTACCATCGGGATCCACATAGATCTTCCACGTGATTCCGGCTTTCTGCAGCTCCTGAAAAATCGTGGTGTTCGCGAGCGGGCCCTCCGGCGGAGCCAGAGGATACGCGTGCCCAGCGGAAGTGCCCGCCAGAAGATACATGCGGTTGAGTTGGGTGCGATCCATGACGGGAGAAAACCAGCGATCCGAGGTAGCGAACTTGGAAGCCAAGAAGTAGTAGTAATTTAAGTCGTCGCTGTCGAAATAACCCATGGCTCGCAAGCCGTTAATGTCTCTCAGCGGCGGAGATACCTGACGGGCATCGTTCGCCGCCGCCTCCACGAATCCGTTGAGTGCAGCCGGATGGATTCCGGTCGGATCGTTCAAATCCCAATCGACATGTGATTCATTCCAAAAGGGGCTCTGCTCCTCATTGCACACAGACGCCATATGAAATGAAGTGACCATGTCGTTGGTGTCCGAGGTGCTGGCAACGCAGTTGGTCGTGGTCGAGAGGGCGGGATCGCAGCCGGGGATCGCGGGAGCCGGCCCTTGCAGAGGAGCAACCCCGCTGGATGGGTTGAACTGTGGCAAACCGTCGAAAGACTGATCAGCGATGCCATTCTGAGCCCAGTACTGGCGCATCGCGCCGAAATAGTGATCCAGCGAGCGATTCTCCTGCACGAAGATGACGATGTGGTTCAAGCTTTGCAGGCTTCCAGATGTGGGGGTCGGCGGCTCTGATCGCAAGCCCACGCATCCGGTCAGCAACAGAGAAAAGGCTAACAACAACGCTGAACCCAACCTGTATCGAGACTTCATTGGCGAGCCACTCCTGCGCAGAGTTCACGCTTGGATGAATTTGAACGCAGGAATGGTTGTTTGCTGGCTGGATCAAAAAGGATACGAAGCGCGTCCCTGACTTGTCTGAGTCCGATGCCGCCGCCTGGAGAGGTCCACGATCTATCGGGCGAACAATGCATAGAAAACGCGACTAGATTGGCTCCAACAGCACAGAGCATAGCCGCTGGTATGTAAGGTATTTTCTCCTCAAATCTAAAGGGTTTTCGCCACACAGCCGAGACCCGTTGTGTCATTTTTTCAGAAATGTCTACGCCCTACCTTCCGAATTGTGCATCAGAGTTTGGCCAGTTCGCATTCAGGTTCGGTTGGAGGCGTATGTTGTCCAATGAGCAGTCGCATGTTCGATGCTCCGCTCAAATCCCGTCTTTCCGTGAACTCACTCCCGAGAAAAATGGCCGTCCGGGAATGATCGTTGATCGCAGACCGCTGCTTGGGCTCGCACAAAGGCTGCACGACAACGAGACGGCACTCGGCCTTATGCGGAATGTTTTCCGCATTTTCCAGCGCATCGGGATCACGGTGACGCCGAATCATTATTACTGGCCTGTGCCCGACTTCCGCGAACTCGAGGCTCGGAAATGGCCAGCCGATCAGGAACCGCCGGGGCTCGACCTTGCCTTCGGCAGGCAGATGAATTTTCTGCAGACTGTGGTTCCGCGATATCGGACGGAATGGGAATCGGACGCGGCGCCATTTTTCAGCGTGAGCTACAGCTACAGCAATGGCTTCTTCGAGACAGTCGATGCGGAGATCGCGTACTGCCTGGTTCGCCATTACAAGCCCCGACGGATAGTAGAAGTGGGGGGCGGCTACAGCAGCCGTGTGCTCGCGGCAGCTCTGGATGTAAACCTCAAGTTGGATGGAGTTCGCGGCGAGCTGGTTACGATTGACCCGCACCCGGACCGATTTCCGAAGAAGGCGCTGAGCGATCGCGTCCATCTCATTGCTAAAACCGTGCAGGATGTGGACCTCGAGGTATTCCTTAACCTGCAAAGCGGCGATTTCTTATTTCTGGATTCGAGTCACGTCGTCGGAATCGGCAGCGATGTCGTACGCGAGTATCTCGAGATCATTCCCCGCATCGCGGGCGGTGTGCTGATCCACGCCCACGACATTTTCATTCCGTCTGACTATCCGCGTCAGGCGGTCTTGCATAATCTCGCCTTCTGGTCCGAGCAGTACCTGCTGCAGGCTTTGCTGATGTTCAGTCCGCAATTCGAGGTCCTGTGGGGCAGCAGCTACATGCAAAGCCGCGCAATCAGCGGGCTCGAAAATTCATTTCCGCATTGGCAGCAGAGTTACCGCAACATGCCGCTTGAAAAACGCCGATTCCTTCCTACGCGCGACGGAGACCGGGTCTGGCCTTCCAGTTTCTGGATGCGGAAGCTGGCCTGAATCAATTTGGATTTCGAGTATGTTCCACCTTGTGCGGACAGCTATGAATGAGTAATGAGGGTAGGCGGCTACTGCGTCGATCGTGAGGCCGCTCCTCCGTGCGCGATATCCGTTTTTTGCGAGCCACAGCGCGGCAGACCGCGCTCGATTGCAGTTCCTTCCTCGTAATCATTCCATGTGGCGATCAAAACGAACGGAATGGGATGCGAAGGTTCGTCGTTCTCGTCGAACAGGCGCAGGGTGTCTTCGAACGTCTGTCCGCACCGTGCATCGATGTGCCGGTTCAGGCTCCAGGAAGCTTTGCTGTCATTAAAGCCGGGCCACACTCCGCCCACGGCAACCTCGTCTGGGTGTTTTCGCATTTTCGCGTAGAAGTCTGTCAAGTAATCTTCGCCCCACGCTTGGCCGTCGGGGGTCCATCCCTTGTGTCCGGGATACACCCAGGCATACTCGCCGTCGAAGGCGGTCGAGAACTGCGGTGGCGGATCGTCCTCATACAGCAGTATTGGCGGCGATTCCCACTGATTGACCTGCTGGCGCACCTGGTTCCAATCGGTGTGGCCGCGCTTCGGGAACACAAAGACGACGGGCCGCCCGCGGTACTGCAGATAGGCATCGCGTCCCACCGCGCCGGGTCCGATGTATTTCTTGTAAGCCAAATCCATCGCTTCCATAGCGTCGTCCGTCGCGTGTCCATTGTCATCCTGGGTCTCGTCGTACATGAGCGCGACGTGAAAGTGCTCCTCGCTGGCAATTTGCTGGAGGGCCGCAGTGCTGCGGTCGAGAAAGGGACGGCGGGAGCCGTACCAATCAACCACGAAGGCGTAGATACCCATGTTGCGGGCTTTCTCAATTTGCTTGCGCAAAACGCTGGGATCTTGGCTGTTATACCCGACGTCGATGTGATCGGGGTCGCCGAACCAGGGCTGGTAGTCCGCAAGAATTTTGGGGCGCCCCGGCAAGTCAGAGACGTCTTTCAGTGCGATGTTTCGCGGATTCGCATGAGTGCACGCGCTCGGAATGGAACTCAGCGCCAATACATAAGCCAAGAGGACATGCTCATACAGTTTCATCGGGAATTTCCTGCCCTGGTTACGATGAGGCCGGAAGGGCAGAAGTTGGCTCGAAGCGGGCCTTCGCAGCTCGGCCTCAAAACGATTTGCCAGATACTTCCTCGAGGTCGCGAACGTACCAGCGATCCGCACCTGGGGTCATGAGAACCATGTATTCACGGGGCGCATTTTGTGTGGCCAGCAACTTGTTTCCGTCGAATGTCCGGATCTCTATCTGGGCCTGGTCGAGGAGTTGCATCGCGGTTCCGTCAGTGGAATAAAACACTGCCTTCAGGTGGTGGCCGTGGTCCACGATCCGAACGTGCACACCGGTTTGGTTTTGATCGGAGATTCTCTGCGTCAAGCGATCTTTGGCGAGTCCGACGAACTCATCACCCAATCCCTCGGCGCGATTGGATTCCAGGGCGACTGCCATATCGCGCCATGCCAGCGCGTAATGCCGCGCGATCGTCGTTCCCGTGAGTTCTTCGATGGGACGTGGAGCAAGTCCGTCAGCATCGAGGCTTACCTGCGGGAGTGGCGGCTGAAGCGATGCTTGGGCGATCGCGAACACGCATGACACCGCAACGAAGATCGCGGCTTTGACGAGGCGAGGTCCAAAGTCTTCGATTCTCCGTGGCTGGCTGACTATGTTCATCATGATTTTCCGTTCAGGGCGAGTTCATTGCCCTCCACGACGCCGCAGGCAACGCTGATCTGTGCCGGCCCGTGCATGCTGAACTGCGTTCTCGCAACGCCTTTCTTTATTGGCGTGTCCACCGTGCTCTTGCCCGCCTGATCAAGCTTAGTGAACGAAACGATAGTGCCATCGGGAAGCGGATTGCCGCTGCAATCCCGCACCGGATCAGTTTCGAGCGTCACTACGGTCCCGTTGGTCACGGCTTTCATGCGCAATCCGCAAGCCTCGGCCGCGACCTGCTGAATGACGCGCGGTTCTTCGGTATTGCCTATCATCGCGGTCACTTCAACCCGCCCCTCATGGGCTGTCGAGTTCATACGCATCCAGGCCACACCGTTCCGTGTGGAACTTTGGCGTGAGAAGCCCGGTCCGCTGGCTGGCGTGATACGGAAGTCCACAGTCGAAGGGGCCAGAACCAGGTTGAAGTAGCGGTCAAACACGAAGGCAGTGGCATCAATGGAATCAGGCATGGAAACGGGCACGCGCGAGGGGTGCAGGAAGAAGCTCAGATGGGCCGGCTGTGCGGCCTGGACTTCGAATGTTTCTGACGTGCACGATGAGTCGCAGAGGATTACCTCGTATCGTCCTGCGGTGCGCACGTCGCTGGACCCAATCTTCACATCGCTTCCCAGACTCACGGTTCGTTTCACAACATGGTCCGGCCCCAGAAGATAAAAAGTGGCTCGTCCGGAGCCACTGGTGGAGATCGAAAAGGCTTGACCCGCGAGCATGCTCGCGGGCACTTGCATTTGCGCAGCCTTGGCTGAAAGTGAAGGAACACATAAGCAAAAGGAAGCCAATGCAGCGAAGCGCGCGCACAACGCGAAATAGTCGTAGAGAATCAATTTCATGCTTAACTGCTTGACCGCGAGTAGTGATCGACGGTCACGCGATAGCTGTGCAGCCGCGCCGCAATGTCATCTGGAATATCGACCGCAAACGGCTCCGGCACATCCGGCATGAGCGCCTGATCCACGTAACCATCCGATACCCAGATTACTTTCCCGGTGCCATCGTAGAAGGCGGCGAGGACTTGTGCGATGTTTACCGGGCGGCCGCTTTGATTCACCAGTTCGCCTTTCAACACATTTCGATCCAATCCATCTTTACTTAGCGTTTGGTCACTAACCGCAATCACCGGATCAGCCTGGGCCGGGACCAGGAGAGCCCGCGCATCCATGCGCACGCTCTTTACCGCTTCCACACGAATTCCGGGAAAGTCGATGCGATACGGTGAGACCTGCTTGGGGAGCAGTACGTGGGAGATCAAATCGAAACTCCCTTCTTCATCGATCGCAGAACCATCCGGTCGCAACAGAGTCGCATTCACATTTACAGACGCGGGAACAGTGTCTTCATTTTCCACTTCCCCGAGAATAACGACGCTACCGGGCCGCGAGATCGCGTTCATGGAAGTGATCCGGACCTTTGGCGAGTCGACGCCCTGGGCTCCCCAGCTCTGCGATGTGTCGCGGCCAATGACCTCCCAACGCAGGTAGTTCACTGCAACCACTTGCGGAGGAACCGTATCAGACTCCCGTTTCGGCCATACCACGCGCCAGACTGAGCCATCGCGGCGCACGGCCAAATCTCTCACATCATCGAGTGAGCCCAGCGCGCTCGACCAAACCATTCGCACGCGGACCATGGCTTGGTCCTGATCGGCGTGCAGTGGCGAAACATCCGCGCTCTGCAGGGAAGAGTACGTGCGCAGGCTGCCGTCGCTTCCAGCTAATTCGCGAGTGAAGGATGCCAGATCCGTGTTGCTGCTTGGATCAAGAGACGCATAGGCTTGCGGGTAGTTTCGCGCCTGAATCTGGCTCATCAGAGCTTGTACGGCTTCTTCGGGGGTTGCGGCACTGAACATCTCGTGCTGCTTCAGTCCCCCCGACTGCACCCACGCATCCGCAACCAGAGCCACGGTAGCGATGGTAAGAAACACGACCAGCGTCCACTTCATGAGCGCACCCCGCTGGCATATGCGCGTTGTGGCGTCTCCATTGGGTAAGGGATCTCTTCTCCCAAGCGGCGCGGCTCGGCCGGCAACCACATGAACAGAATCGCCAGGAAGCTGCTCCCGATGGGCAAGGTCCCCCATATCAATCCTTCCCATCGAGTGGGCACGGCATCAGAAGGGATCGATCGCGCCGGAGGGGCGTCATCCTTCGACCACACGGTAATGGATCCCGAGTCATAGCTCTCGACCTGGCGCCAGCCTCCGAAGACCAGAAGAGGTTCATAAAACGGATCGTGGACAAAAATGAATTTCAGACCATAGTGGTTGGCATGCTGAAGCATGGCGCGGAGAGAATCCATGCCGGCGACGCCGAAGAATTTTGCGCTGGTCAATTGCGCAGCGCCATATCGTGTCATCTCAGGCAGCAACCGAGCCGAGTTGTACTCGCCATCCACGCTGCTCGCGTCTGTATAGGTTGAAACCTTGGAAAGAGCATTGCCGAATCCCAGCGTGAGATAGCGGTACTGATCGTGGCCGTCACGATTCAGAAAGGCGACGACTGAGTCTACGTTCAGAGAACTCGACGTTTTAAACGGGCTCCAGGTTAGCCAACCCAGCGCGAGGGCCAGGCTGGCGATGGCCGCTATGCTGACGCCGATTGCGCCCCAGCGTGGAGAGCGGTCGATGACTTGCTCTACTAACAATCCGACAATTGGCAATGCCAGCACCGTAGCCCACAACGTGAAACGTTCGTAGGTGAGAATTTCAAAGGCTCGTCCGAAGATCCATCGTGGAACCGGCGTCGTGCCGCCCAAGGCAATGAGAAACGTGACCCAGAAGGCGAGCAGCAGCGCCCGCAGGCGAGGGTTCGATGCACCCTTGATCACGATGAAGGGCAGCGCCAGGATCAATGCACCGTACGGGACAATGAAGTAATTCATTCCGTAGAGCCAATGCATCAGGAAATTCGAACGACTCGCGTGCGGAATGGGCATCTGCTCGATGGGATGCTGGATGATCGAAATCCAGTACGGCAACAGAACGATCCCAACCCCGGCCGCGGCGATTACGGCGAAGGCCAGACCCCGTCCGAGGATTGGCATGCCCCGTTGCTCAGCCTTGCGACCGTCATACCATGCCAGCCACAAGACGGGCGCGGCAAACAGGACTGAGCCGAAAATGAGCGTCACGTGATGGGCTGATGCGGCCGCCAGCGTGAGAGCAATACCTTTCAGCAGGGATCGCCAACTGGCCGAGATACACCACGAATAAAAATAAGGCAGTGCCAGAAAGTAGAGAGCCGCCGAGAGCGTCGTTGGTAACTGCCCTGCGGAATAGACAAGAAATGCAATGCTGCCCGAGAACACGGCCAGCACTCCGGCATAGCCCGCCGCGCGGTCATCCACCCAAAGCTGCGCGAAGCGGTACGCGCCTGCCGCCAGCAAGACGACGGCGGCCAACTGCACCAGCATAAAACCCTCAGTCAGGCCGACGATGTGCGAGAGCAGTGCAATCCATTGATGGGCCAGCGGAGGATAAGTGGTTTGAGAAAAGCCGGCAAACCATTTTTCGTTCCAGGGATCGAACCAGTGATGCGCATAGTGCGACGCAAAAAAAATGTGCAGGTTTGCATCGTACGAAGTGGTCGCCGGTAACTCCATTATCAGCAGAGGTCCGTGAATCGCCAGCGCCAGCAGGATGATGGCAACAAGGGGCACTGCATACCGTCGAATGCTGGTCTCAGCGGGAAGCACGAACGTCTTCTGGCGATCCCGTGTTGAGTCGAGTCCCAGTGTTTGCATCGCAACCTTCGATTCCCGGATCTCGACAAAGGTTGGCGTCTTTTTTGGACCTGCATGCTCGGCTTACATAATGTCCACAACCACTTCTGGAGGTTCTGGCATCTGAGCGACGGTGGACGGGAGGCTGTCCAACCCATCCATCCAGCCAGCCGAATGATCAGCAGGAGGTCGGGACGAGAAATGGGGCGATCTGCACTCAAAAGATCGGCACTCGGAAGATCTGTACTCAAAAGATCTGCATTCGGATCTGCATTCAGAAGATCGACACTTCTCGCCGTCCTGATGACTGCCACCGTTTGCGCTGCCCAAACCTTCGATGTAAACGGACAAACCTCTTCGACTTCGCCAACGCGTTCGAACAAGCAGGCTGGAGCACGCTCGAGCAACGATACCGGGATGGGCTGGGGCGCCAGCATTGAGGTGGCGCGCGAGGCGCGAGCCGCGCAGATGGCGCTGCAACACGGGGACGCAGCCAGCGCAGTCGACCATGCCCAGCGCGCAGTGAGCGCCGCTCCGCAGAACCCTGATCTCTGGTTTACGCTGGCATACGCCGCACGGCTGAGCGGGCATTATTCGCTGTCTGTCGACGCCTATCGCCACGGTCTCGATCTTCGACCATCGTCGGTGCAGGGGCTTTCTGGTCTGGCGCAAACCTATGCCCGGATGGGTCGCGATGCGGACGCGCAGCAGGCGCTCGAACGAGTTCTGGCAGCGAATCCGACGAGCGATGTGGACCTTCAGCTCGCGGGCGAGCTGCTGCTGTCCTCCGATCCAAAACGGGCGATTGACTACCTGCGGCGCTCCGAAGCGGTAAGAGCGTCGTCGCGAACTGAACTCTTGCTGGCTCGCGCATACGAGCGAACCGGTGATCGCGAATCGGCGCACAAGATGCTGGAAAGCGCGCGCCGTTCAGCGCCGGACAATCCTGAAGTCGTGCGGGCCGTTGCCTCTTACTACCGCGACACGGGCCAGTATGCCGAGGCGATTCGCACCCTGCAGGGCTTGCACTCGAAAGACGCGACCACACTTGGGGAACTGGGATATTCCTACGCGTTAGCCGGCGATGCCCACGCCGCCGCGCAGAATTACGGCGCAGCCGCAAGCCGGGCGCCGCGCGACATTGACATTCAACTCAATGCGGCACAAGCCATGCTGAATGCTGGGGAACTCGACAACGCCACCGCCCTTCTGGATCACTCCGCAACGCTGAATCCCGATCACTACCGCTTGTATGCGCTGCGGGGAAGGCTCGATGCGGTTCAGCATCGAACCGAGAATGCGATTCGTGAATATGAGGCAGCGCTGCAGCACCTTCCCGAGGGTGTGCCGGAGGGGGTTCTTTACCCGATTTCACTGCGAGTCGATCTTGCCCAGATCTATCGCGATAACGGCGACAGTGTGAATGCGGACCGCGTTACCAAGGATGCCGAGAACGCGCTCAATGCCCTCGACGTAGCCGGACCTATGCGGCCTGAGTTCTTACGGCTGCGAGCGGCAACCGAAATCGCCGGGAACAATTTTGATTCTGCGGAGAAAGACTTGAAAGCAGCTCTCCAGCTCGAACCGCGCAACAGCGTGTTGCTTCTGAACTACGCGAATCTACTCTGGAAGACAGGGCGGAAGGAAGAAGCGGGGAAGACGTATCGCGAGGCACTGGCAATCGACCCGGCAAATCCGAGCGCCCTGGGCTCGCTCGGTTTCCTTTCGCGCGAAATGGGCAATTTCGAGGCAGCCCGCCGTTACTTTCTGGACTTTGCGAAAAAGCATCCCGACGACTACGTCCCTTATTTGGCTCTGGGCGATATGTATAGCGCGGACCGCCGCTTTCCCGAAGCACAGGAGAGTTACAAGCGGGCTTTCGAGCGGCTGCCCAGCAATCCGCTGATTATTTCCGGCGCGATGAATGCGGCGCTTGAGGCACACCACCTCGCCTCCGCCAGAGAGTGGCTCTCGCGGGCGACGGAGACGGAACGACAAAATCCCCAAGTCATGCGCGAACATGAGCGGTATTTGACCATGACAGGGAATTATGCGGCGTCGGCGGAGCTGGGGTATCGGGTCATCCAGAAGTTACCGAAAGATCGCGAGGCTGTTGACTATCTTGCGTATGACCTTCTGTTCCTCAATCGTCTCGATGACGCGATGCAGATCGTAAATCGCTTTCAGCCGGTCCTTGAACGCGATCGCGATCTGCCTCTGATTGCTGGACACGTGCACGCCGACCACAAAGAAGATGAGGCCGCAGTCCAGGATTTCACGCGCGCTCTGGCCATCGATCCCGAGATGGCGGTGGGCTACATGAACCGGGGCTATGTGTACAACGACCTGCGCTTGGCCACGAAGGCCGAGCGGGACTTCCGCAAAGCCCTGGCGCTGAATCCACAATACGGTGAAGCGCACCTTGGTCTGGCCTATGCCCTGCTCCAGTTGCGGCAGTCCAGGGCGGCTCTGAAAGAGGCGGAGATCGCAGGCCACTTACTCCCAGACTCCGAGAGTTTGCATCTCGTGAAAGCTGAGGGCTACCGCCAGAGAGCGATGTTTATTCGCGCGGAGGCCGAGTACAAGAAGGCTTTGAAGCTCAATCCAAATACGCCGGATTCCTACCTCGCCCTCGCCGATGTGCAATACCGGGTGCATGAATACGCGGCCTCGGCTGACACTTTGCACGCTGGGCTGGCAGTCACACCGGACAATCCAACGATGTTGGCGGAGTTGGGAAGATCCTACGCGAAGCTTGGCCGGTCGTCCGAAGCCCTGGGCGCGATTGCTTCCGCGGAGAGAACGGGCGGAAGGGATTACAAAGTCCTGCTTGTAACGGCGGACGCGCTGCGCATCCTGGGCCGCCGCGACCAGGCTATGACCACCTACTCACGAGCGCTCGAGGTCTCCGACGAACACCGCTTGGAGGTTCGGCTCGCCTTGGGCCGGCTGTTTGCCGAAGAAGGCAAAACCGCAGACGCACAACAGCAAGTGGCGCTGGGCTTCGCCGAAGCACGCGTTGCGTCCACCGACGTGACCTCGGCTGACGATTACCTGAACGCTGCCGACATTCTGATGAGTATCCACGAGTATGCGCTGGCGCAGCGCATGTATGGGCGCGCTCAGGCGCTGGGAGCCGATGACACCGCAGTGGCGGTCGGCATGGCAAATGCGGAACTGGCGCTGGGCGACACGCGTAGTGCGGAATTGCAACTGTCTACTCTGCGTGACGATCCGGAGCGCGAGAACAACTACGACTTTCTGGTTGCTCAGGGGAATGTCTACCGGCAGCTGGGCGAGAACGATCGCGCCCTTGTGGACTTCGCCCACGCCAGCCAGTTGGATCCCGACGACTCGGCGACGCGCACGGCGGAAATGGAGCTGGCCGAAGAAGAAGGGCGCCCCATCGTCGATCATCTCGGCATGGGTTCTGACGTGCGGGTCAACGGAGTCTTTGAAGATGAAAACATCTATCAAGAGGACGCTCGTCTGCTCGGCGTGCAAAACAGTGGGGCCCTGTTACCTCCTCCACGGCGTTCGATTGAGACGTTCGCCGATTCGCGATTCCAATTCCGGCCGAATTCGCTGCCTCCGATTCAAGGCTTTGTTGCTGAGCGCAATGCCCAGGGCTCCATTTCGTTCCCGAGCCAACTCCTGATTCAAAATCGCAATACATTCGACACCATCTTCAATATTTCGGTCGCTCCCACTGTGCAACTTGGGAACGTGAAGCTCACCATCATGCCGGGCCTGCAGTACACAATCCGGCGCGACACACTTGCGCCGCTGTTCATGAATCAGAATCTGTTTCGCCAATTTCTTTATGTGGCAAGTAGCCCCATTGGCGATTGGCTCTCGTTTTCGGGCAATTTGATTCGGGAAGCGGGGCCGTTCCGGCAGCAGAATCTGCACTCGCGGGATTTTTCCGGCGCCATCGATTTTCGTGTAGGTCGACCCTGGGACAAAACAGCTCTGTTGACCGGGTACAGCGGGCGTGACCTGCTTTTCGGGCCCGCAGTATATGAGTACTACCAGACGTCTTCCTATGTGGGGCTGCAGCATGAGTTCGGCCCCCATATCACCGCGTCAGCCGCGGCGGAGCTTCTCCGGTCGTGGCGAGTCGAAGGCAACCAGTATGCGATCGCACAAACGCTTCGTCCGCGCTTTGGGTTAGACGCCAAGATCAAGCAGCGCTGGGCGCTCTCGGCCTCGGGTGCGTGGTCTTCAGGACGAGCCTTTCACGCCTACGATAACGTGACGTCTAGTGTCATGCTCTCTTACACGCGTGAACGGGGCCTGGGTAAGACAGGCCCGGAGACAGCGTCAATCGCTTATCCGATGAGATTTTCCTTCGGCCTGCAACAGCAGACTTTTTACGACTTTCCCGGAGCCGGACACACCCAGATCGTTCCTGCGGCACAGTTTACTTTTTGAGACATTCGTTTCCGCATTATGACTACACCTCCAGAAACATTACTCACGACAAAGCCCGGTCACGTCGGGGTCTTGCGGGAGCGTGTGGTGCGGGGCAGCGCCATCTTGTTACTGAGCACTGGGCTCGTGGCCGCAACCAATCTGCTCTACAACATTCTGATCGCGCGGATGTTGGGCGCAGCGGGCTTTGGCCACGCCTCGGCCTTGTACACGCTGCTCATGCTCGTAACAGCCATTACATTGGCGTTCCAGATCGTAACTTCAAAGTTTGTTGCCCGGAATTCAGACGTCTCTGTGCAAGCGCAAATCTACGCAAGCATGCTGCGTGGGGGCTGGCAGATAGGTGCAGGGGTTGCGCTGTTCCTGGCTGCGGTCAGCAGTTATCTGCAGACGTATTTCAACCTGCCCGCGCAGCGGGACCTCGTTTTGCTGGCAATTGCCGCTGGGGTGTATATCCCGCTGGGAGTGCAGCGGGGAAGGTTGCAAGGTTGCTGCGATTTTCGGGGTCTGGCGGTCAACGTGGTCGTGGAAGCGATCGTCAAGTTTGCCGCCGCGCTGTACTTCCTGCGCCTTGGAATGGGCGTGACCGGCGTGATGGCGGCGGTGTTGCTCTCGATCGTCGCCGCCTACATCGCCGGGAACCCGGCGGCTGTGCACCGGGTGAAACCGGGACGGTTCAAGATTGCGCCTTTCGGCGAAGGTCTGCAGGCCATACTGTACTTCGTCGGGCAAGTGATTCTCAGCAACCTCGACATTTTGCTGGTGAAGCATTTCTTTCCGCCGGAGCAGGCAGGAATCTACGCAGCTGTGGCCCTCGTGGGGCGCGTGGTTTTCATGATGTCGTGGTCGGTGGTAAGCAGCATGTTTCCGATATCCGCCAGTCATGCTGATCGTCACGAGGGCCGCTCGGTGTTTTACACCGCATTACTCCTTGTCGGATCTCTCATCTCCGCTTTCATTGCGATCGTAGCCTTGGCGCCCGAGGCCACTTGGACAAAACTGCTGGGGAAGGCGTTTCTGCTGGCCTCGACGGCGCCCTTCTCCACACTACTCACAGACTATTCCGTCATGACCGGTATCTACTGCATTGCAGTCGTGGTCATGATGTACGAGATCTCGCGGCGCATCGGCACTGCTGCCCGGGTACAACTGGGCATGAGTATCTTGCTGGCCGTAGCGATCTGGCGTTATCACGATTCGCTGTCGCAGGTAATTCGGGTGCAACTCTATATCATGTGCGGATTGCTGGCAGTCGTCACGATCCCGCTCTTCCGCGATCGACATCAATCAGAGGCCCAAGACGAATCAGAGTCTTGTGCGGCGGATTCGGAGCCTTTGCGTCTACTGCGACCTGTGTCGGAAGAGGAGATCGTGTCGGAATTTCTACGGGGCGAGTTCTATCACCCTGAGTTCGATCCGTATCGCCGAGACTTCAATCATCTTGTGGAACGGCCCGATCTTGATCATCCTCACGAAAACTTCATCCGGCGCGCTTTGCTGTTCCGCCGGCGAGGGCGCTTGTGGCGCGAGCTGCCAGCCGATACCGAGTGGTGGGAGATCGAGCTGACGCCGGGCGACTTAACGCGCCTGCGGTCTTTTCCCCGCAACGAATGGAAGCGCTTTACAGGCGGCGCCTTCTCGCTGACGGAAATGGTTGGCCGCATCCAGGCAGATGTGGCGCGGGGGCACCAGAGCCGGTTGCTGAAAAAGCTCGGGGAGATCGCAAACGGTCTTCGCGGGAACGATGTGCCGGATGCGGTGTTACTGATCGGCATCGACGATCGTCATCCACTGACGATCATCGAAGGAAATCATCGTATGGCGGCGGCTTTACTGACGATGCCAGAGTCGGCACATCGGCGGTTCCGTTTCTATTGCGGTTTCTCTCCCAACATGAACTCGTGTTGTTGGCATAAAACTGATTTGCGAAGCATCATCCGCTTCGTTCGGCACACGGCTCGTTACGTGTTCCGCGACGGCACTTTCCTAGGGTCGTCGACGCTGCGAGAGAAGCTCTCCGAGATTGAACCCTCCCGAAGACGCAAGCTGGATGAATCGGCGGATGGGCAGACTCAGGGATTAGTCGATACAGGAGTGACGGAGCGAACGTTGTAGCGGTCTCCATCGAACTCAGCCTGCACACTCACGTCGGTGCCTTCTCGCAAGAGACTCAGACTTGTGGCATCCAGCGAACCGAGTGTGAGCTCGCGAATAGTGTGGTCGGAGTTGTTGGACAAGACCAGGGAACGCGAGCGCAGGTCGACGCCAATTATCCGGCCCTCAAATAAGAAGGAAGTCCCCGGTACCGCGAGAATCTCGACACGACTTGCAGCGCTTTGTCCTGGAGAGAACCATACATGCACGAGCGTGCCGGAAGACAAGACCTGCGGCGAGACACGCTGGCCCTGGTTGACCAGCATTGTGCTGGGAGCAATACCCAGCGATACAGTTTTTCCCGGGTTTATCGGGTCGCGCACCGTGAGCTGTGATTTAGCTGCATCGTAGCGAACAACCTGTCCACGCAGTTCAGCCATCTCGGAGGAGCCAGTTCGCACCGAGAGCGCAAAAAGTTTTCCACCTTCGATCACGGTATCGACTGACACCACCGATCCAGCAGGAACGCTTGTGAAACGCGTGGTTTTATTTTCGGAAAGAAGTTGAGTTCGCGGATCGAAGGCGATCCGGACGTCGCCGCCCCCGAAGGCGAGAATCAAAAGCTGGTCGTGGATCGGATCCATCTGCTTCACTACCCCACGGACCAAACCCACCTTGCTGCCGGAGGCTTCTACCGGGAACGGACTGTCAGCGGCACCGGTCCCTGGAGCCGGGCCATGCTTGTCTGCAGCGGGCGCGGCAGTCTGCGTCTGCGCACCACCAAATGCCGCACAGCTTGCCACGAGAATCATCGCACACAGTAACTTCGGCATCGTTGCTTGGATGCAAAATCCTGTGATCCTGGCGGGGGCTCTGGCATCGGGTATTTCCTGTAGTCAACCGGTCGTCGTCTTTTCGACATCAAAATACTGCTGAGGGATGACCGTGAGCAGAGTGGGAACACTAACTACGATTTTGGGTTTGCTGGTGATGCAGTTCCTCGCCGGAACAAGACAGGGCTTTGCCGGCGATTTGCGCGTCCCGCTTCAACAGCGAAGTTTATCGATACCCACACAGAAACTTAATCGCGAGGGCGTTGCTGAACTCAAGCGTGGGCATCGAGACAAAGCCAAGCGTCTTTTTTACCGGGCGTACTTGTTGGATCCGGATGACCCATTCACTCTGAATAATCTGGGGTACATTGCCGAATTGGAGGGCGATGCTGATCGCGCACTGCGCTACTATGCGCTGGCGTCGCGAGATCACACCGATGCGGTAATCGACCAGTCGAGCGAGGCCTCGCTTAAGGGCAAGCCGCTCGACGACGCTTTCCGGGAAATTCAAAGTTCCGATCACGAGGTCAGCAAGATCAACGAAGAGGCGATTGTGCTGTTTCAGCAGGGCGGAGTGCTTGAAGCCAGAAACCTGCTGCGATCGGCCTTAGCGAGCCATCCCCATGATGCTTTTCTGCTCAACAATCTCGGCTATGCGATGGAAACGATCGGAGATCTCAAAGGAGCGCTGCGCTGTTACTCCGAGGCGGCCAGCCTACGTTCGAGCGAACGTGTCGTGGTCACTCCGCGCTTGAAGTGGCGTGGCCGGCCCGTCAGCGAAGTGGCTCGACAGAACGCGGTGTCTGTAAGCCGGCTGATCGCTCGGGGTGAAGATGTTGAGGCCGCGAGTGCTCGCCTCAATCTGCGTGGAGTGGCCGCCCTGAACGACAACAACCCGTCGGCAGCGCGAGGATTCTTCCTGCAGGCTTACCAACAGGATTCTCAGAATGCGTTCACTCTGAACAATCTCGGTTACGTTGCCGAACTGGCGGGTGATCGCGAGACCGCCGAAATGTATTACGAGGCGGCTCGCTCCGGACGAGACGCGACTGCGCGAGTGACCTATGCCACGCGCCAGGACGTCGAAGGGCGAAAGATCGACAACGTCTCCGACGATAATCAGCTGGATGTCGAGGCCACGCTGAAGGCGATTCAAGAAGCAAAGCGCCGAGAGGGCAGGCCGATCGAGCTTAAGCATCGCGACGCGAGTTCTTCGAGCAGCGAGCAGAATGCGACTCCCGTGCCTTCAATCGCTGTGCCGCCCCCGAGTCTTCCGCCCCTGCACCCTCCGAATGAGGAACAGGAGCGCAATGCTGCACCGGGGCAGCAGCCGCAGAATCCGCCCCCACATCCAGATCAGACGCAGAATCCGAGTTCGAGATAGACAACCGGCTGCACGCGCCCGTCAGCACTCATTTGTGGGTTTTCAAACGGATTGCACTAAACGGGTGGGCTGGCGATTTCGTCTTCGTCCTGCCATCTTTGAATTTTTTCTCCCACGACGCGAGCAAGCCCGTCCGCCCTGCGGAATTGACCGGAGTGACGCAAGCGGGCGGCGAGTTGGAGAGTCTTGACACGCTCGTGCTGGCGGAATGACCCGATGTATTCCTGCACGACGTGCGGCATGGTCATCGCTATGCCGGCTGCGTAGCTCTGCCAGGCCATCGCTTTCAAGTCATCCGGGGAATTCAAAGCGAGGAGCAGTTGATTCACGAGGCTATCCGCATCGCCTGGCCTGAAGAACCGGATGGCGATCCCCTCCTGCTCCGCGATCTCGCGAAAACCTTCGATGCCGGATGCGATGATAGGAACACCATACTGCGCCGCCAGGTGCGCAACACCGCTGGAGCCAGCGGATGACGTGTATGGCATCACCGCCAGACTGGCCTCCCGAAAAAGGTTGGCAATCGACTCCTCGGGCACATAGCCGAGAAAGCGAATACGTTCGCCCGCATGGCGCTGTGCCATCGAGTTCACATAGCCAGGCGTTTTTGGATGATCCCCGCCTCCGACTACCAGAGTTACGTTGGGGAACTGAGCTGCCACCCGATTGAAGGCATCGATGAGCAATTCGAGACGTTTATACGTTCCCCACTTTCCGAACGCAAGAATGCGGTGCGTCGGGGTTCCGCGGCGTGAAAAGTCTGGAGGATCCGGCCTTCCGGCAAAAATCCCGTGCGATCGCACACTCACTCGTCCGCGCCGATACTTTTCCCGCAACGTTCGGCGATACGCGGGCAGCAGAACGGTGAGTGAGTTCGCGCTTAGCAGAAGATGAGTTGTCAGCCAGCCTCCCGCGCGGTACAGCCAGGGCGAACTGACGGCAGCATCCTCCAGGTCCACGGTCTCGAACAACTGGTGCAGCGTGACGTGCGAGTACACTCCGCTCAGTCGTGCCACAACCGGCGTCATGAGGCCCAGTCCGGCTGAAAGAGGATGGTCGCCGAAGCTGGCGAAACCCAGACTGAACCAGGCCACGTCCGGCTTCACACTCCGGATCGCGCGCAGCAAACTGGCTACGTTGCCGTTCCTGCCGAAACCCCAACAGCGAACGACTTTAAAGCCGGGCAGTTCGGCGGCCGGCGTGGAGAGATAATCCCCCAATACCGTGAGGTCGACACAGCGCTCTTGCCGAAGTTGATCGGCTACATGGAAGCCGTACTCATTGAGCGCATGACGACTGGGCGGAAAAGCACTGATGAAGGCAATCTTCACGGCTCGCTCGAACGTAAGACCAGATCTCGTGAGAGCCGGCCGAGCAGGTGCAGGTAGTGAAAGGCGACGCTCGCATTTGCCTTGCTTTTTCCCGCACGGCGGATGCCGAAGTGGTAGGGCAGCTCCTGCACGGTCATAATCCGCCCACGTACCAGGATTTCGAGCAAAAGTTTGAAGCCCGTGGTCTGGAAGGTCAGCCCCTCAATGCAGCGGCGATGAATTACAAAAAAACCCGACATCGGATCGGTGACTCGAAGACGTTTCTTGCGAACCAGAGGCACTGCTGCGAGGTTGCTCAGCCGCGACAGAGCAACACGCAAAGGATTCCAACCTTTGGTTCCGTGATTTCTGGCGTAGCGGCTCGCGATGACGATATCGGCTCGTTCGGCAGCCTTCAGCAATTCCGGCAGCAACCGAGGGGGGTGTTGCAGGTCAGCGTCCATCACGCCGAGCAGGTTCGCTCGGGATTGGCTCCAGCCGTACAGCACCGCCCCGGCTAAGCCCCGTTCTGTTGCACGGGAAATCAGGTGAATGCGAGGATCTCGATTTGCCCAGGCACGTACATGTTCGAGAGTTCCGTCGGTGCTTCCGTCGTCGACAACTATGACCTCAAATTCAAGTTGCGTCTGGGCTAACGCCCCGGTAACCTCACTGAGAACTCTGTTGATATTTTCTGCCTCATTGAGTGTGGGCAGGACCAGGGCAAAGAGATTTTCGGACATTCCAGGCATCGTCAAAGGCCTCGCTAACAGCAACGCGTAAGCCTTGGATGGTCTCTAGACCCTTGCCGTTGGGTGGTTTCGCACCTTACAGGAACTCACTGGCCGGACTACCGCACCTTGCCACGAGAAACTCGGTCTTTCCCTCGGTTGAGGTGCGGTCCGCGAGTCGCGATCGGCTGATGTGAAAAAAAATTTCACTTCTTACCTCCTCTTCCTTGGCGTCAGAAACGATAATCAGCTGCGGAACAAGTTCCCGGAGGCGCAGAAAACTCTGCCGATTCTGGATCATGAACTCAAGTGGGTATTCCGGTTTCCTCGCAAAAGCCGCCGCCGGCGAGGCATCAAGAACGAAAGCAAGGTCGGGAGCGGGCGTCCTCTTCAAAAGCATTTTGCTGTAGGCGAGAGCTGCAAAGGATTGTGAATCGATGTTCGCGACCTGGTCGTAAATGTAGCGATCAAAGATAACGACGTCGGAGTTTTTTATATGTGGACTGGCAAGCAGGCGGTGCAGTCTGGTTACGTCCAGGATGTAAAATCCCGACCGTGCCGCGGTCAAATACCACTTTCGAATGTGCTTATTGTTCTTGGCGGCGAAGGGAAGGGGATCAGTCCCGTTTGCGTGGCCGAAATCCACTGCACGATCGCCGGCCTCGGCGCGTAGTCTCGAGCAGACCGCAACGTCGTCCCAGAAGCTGAGTCGCAGCACCCGAAGGCCCTGGTTCTGCAGGCACGACGAGAGGTGGCCGATTTGCGTCGTCTTGCCCGCTCCGTCGATCCCCGAGAAGGTAATTACAAACGGCGGAGCGGCGGCGGGGGGCGCGTCGGTCTTGTCGGGCGTCATTTGTCAGAGAACCCCGTGTCTTATGGATGAATCGCCCGCGAAGCACCGGGCGGCCGCGTCGAACTTCTGTCGGACAAGGCGACCACCGAGCCGAGGGCGATCCCGGCTCCCGCCAGCAAACCGATCTTGATCAGGAGTGAGCGATGGCCGCGCTGGCGGACCGGCGCCACTGCTGCCCCGGCTGGCTGGGCTACAGGGGCTCCTTTCACATTGGCAGCTTTGGCTCCAGCCGCTCCCGAGGGGACGGGCGCAGGCTGCTGCTGGCTGGGTGTAGCGGGTGGCGACTGGGATTGCGGCGCATCGGGTAGCGACTCGCTCTGTTTTTGCTCCGCCGTGGTCGACTGAGGAGGGTCCGCCAACAGTGGCATCTCGGTCGAGATGAGAAATGCACCTGCCAACAAGGCAATCGAAAGACATTTCGAGCACGCACGGCCTGTCAGATTCATTACGTTCTCCAGGCATTTCCCGATTCGCTTGCACGCTGATCCTCAGCGTTTTTCTCTGCCGCAATCTGCGGATGAGAGAGCGCCTCCTGAACCGAATTGAAGACGGGTACGAGCGAAGAAATGCGGGTCACTTCGAGCAGCACTCGATTGGCGGCAGAGCCGGCGACGAAGAGCAGTTGCGTATCGCGGCCGGACACCTCCGCCACACAGTCGAGCAGCAACTCAACGTCTTCATGATTCAAGGAGTCGCAACCGGAGAAATCCAAAATCACCGGAGAGCCGGAATCGCGCAGCGCCTTTCGCAAGTCTTTCCGCAGAGCACGGCCTGTAGGGGTCAAGGCGCAAGGAAACGGCAGGATCGTCCAATCGGTCCTCATAGCTGCACCTGAAGCCATTCCGGCGAGGAGGTCAGGGGTGCAACAGAGTCATACATAAAAGAGTCGTCTGCCCCGGGGAAAGGATCAGCCGCAGGCTCGCGGAATGTTGATTTGCCCGATTCGCGCGCCTGGATACTGCTTCCCAAGCGTGCTGGCTGTAGATCTGCCACTGTCCCCCAGGAGAGATCTTCTAAGTGTCCACCGTCGACAAGCCCGTGCCGAATAAGAAGGCCCGGCGCCAGGTAGGTGTGCGGCAAGACTGTGGATCGCTCGATCCTCGTTCCGCAATCCACTACGCAATCGCGTTCTACCGACGCAAAGGGACCAATCGTCGCCCCGGAGCACACGCGCGAGCGTGCTCCAATGTAGGCTGGACCGATGACCCGCACAGAGTCCGCGAGATTCGCCCCCTCTCCAATCCACACCTGCTCACGAATCTGTGTCCCCGCCGGTCGCATGGCGCAGACTCCGGTCAGTCCATCGCCAACCAGTTCCTGCCTTTCTGCGGCGGATAAAATGCGTTTGGCATATCCGCTAAATTGATAGGGCGTGCGCCGAACGCCGGTAGAGAGGGACCATTGCTGTCTCTCCGCGGTGGAATAGAAGGCATGATGATCCAGCAGGCTAACTCCCAACCGACCGTGAGTATCTCGCGCCTCGGTCACCGGATTTCGGCTCTCGCAATGAAACCGAAGTAAATCGGCGAGATCCATTTCCGCATACGATTTCAGCTTGATCACTAGGAGTCGCTCGACTCCCTGGCGGGCGAACTCCGCCAGCGCAGAGGGAGCCACTTTTCCATCGCGGGGACCGGCAGTAAGCCAGACGCTTCGCACTCCTAGCCTGCGAACGCGCTCCATCCACGACCGTACGACGTCGTTTCCCAGTATCTGCATCCACGAAGAATAAATCGGCCGCAGACTCCCGGACCCAACCACGGCAAAAGGCCGAGCCCCACGAATCGGCGTGAGGTCTTCATCGGACGGAACCACTACCGCTGCACCCAATTCCACGCGCTTACTTCCTTTCTCGAGACATAAGGCGAAAAGCAACTCCTGGGCCACTCATCGCGATCGTTCGTCCAGAGCGATCACGTGCCTCATTCAAGTGTTTTTGAGATGTGGAGGATACCGCCCGAAGATGTCCGAAAAAAACAGGATGCAGTATCGCAGCGCAATATATCGGTAAAACTCTGTAGGCCGCGCAGATTGCGGAAGGGCAAGGCGCATGTCCCGCCAAGTCTTATGTACTTCTGATTAAATTATTCCGCGCAAAATTCTTGAGTGGGTCTCGCGGTCTACGTAGAATTCTGAATAATCCATCCCACAAATCCTGTAGGTACGACTCCGCTTGTACCCTACGGTCGGAGTCATGATTATGAGAATGTCTGCCCTTCTGCTGCTCCTGAGTTCGGGACCCCTGGCGTTTGCCGGCGTCTCGGTTTCAGCGCCGGCCAATGGAAGCACCGTGAGCACGACGGTCCAATATGTGGCATCTGCTAGTTCTTCTTGCCGCAGCGGCGTCTCGGCGATGGGAATTTATGCCACGGCGGGTCAGCTCGTGTACACAACAGAAGGCGCCCAGCTCAATACATTGCTTACGTTTAGCCCTGGGGTGTACGACACAGTTGTAGAGGAATGGGATAAGTGCGGCGGAGCTTCCGCTACTCCCATCAAGATTACAGTAGGAAGCGGTGGGCAAGTAGCTGTGAGCGAGCCGAAGAACAACAGCGCGGTGAGCCCGACGGTGCAATATGTGGCGTCAGCAAGTTCTTCTTGTCATGCCGGGGTTTCCGCGATGGGAATCTACACCGCGCCGGGTCAGCTCGCGTACACAACGTCAGGAGCACAGCTCAACACGCTGCTCCAGCTTAAACCTGGGGTACACGACACAGTGGTAGAAGAGTGGGACAACTGTGGCGGGGCGTCAGCGACTCCAGTCACGATCACCGTCGGAGGCAGCTCGACTTCGGGCGTCTTTACCAATCTTCATCAACAGCCGGGGTGGGCGGGATATGCCCTTCTTCCCCCGCTCTACAACATCTGTAGTGGCTGCGTACCCACGGGCCCGCAGGCCACCTGGGCGATGACTCAGAACATCTCGGCGCCCTCGGTCAGCGGAAACTCCACGCGCACCGACATCGGCGGCACGACCGTTTACTCCGACATCCTCTGGAATAACCATCTGATCGGGGATTTCTCCACGCAGGGTATGCCCGACTACAACCATACGATCGTTCCCAATCTCCACAACTTCACTTACGACGTCTATTTTTACGCCGACGATCTCGGCGTGTCCCAGGCTCTGGAATTCGACATCAACCAGTTTGTGAATGGTTATTCCTACATTTGGGGGCATGAGTGCCGGGTCGCCGGTGGCAACGAGTGGGACATCTGGGACAATTCCGGTCAGACCTGGCACCCCACTGGAGTTGCCTGCAACCCATTACCGAATGCCTGGAACCATCTCGTGATCCAGGTGCAGCGCACCTCCGACAACGAACTCCTGTTCCAGTCCATTACGTTGAACGGAGTCACCTCGGTGCTGAACTACTACGAGAGTCCCACCGCGACGACGTGGTACGGCATCACTATCAACTATCAGCAGGATGGGAATTATGAGCAGACGCCCTACTCGATCTGGCTCGATAAACTAAACTTCACTTATTGGTAGAAAAGCGCCCCCAGTCTCTCCCCAACGCGCGGCCCTGACGCAGGGCCGCGTCTTTTTTTTGCTGAGATCTTAAATTTAACTCTGCCAACCTGACCCGCTTCGCGGTTTCAACCAACTCTTTGATCGGGAAATTCATCTAGTTTCGTGGGAACTCAAGTTGGGCCTGCGGAAGCGCACCCCACTCGGAGGGTCGGAGATGAATGCAAGTCGGTGCAAGGCCTTCAGAACGATCGGGTGTCTCTGGTTGTGCCTGCTGACCGTTGCCAGCGTGAGTTCGGCGCAGAATTCAAACCCTTCCTCCGCAACGCCGGCCCCGACCAGTACGCCAGCGACTGACGCCCCTCCGGCCGCGGATAGTCAAACTTCCGGCTTTGTCTTTAAGAAGGAGATAGAAGAGGTCGTCTTACATGCGACCGTGGTGGATGATCAGAACCGCCTGGTTACGGATTTGGATCGAGATAACTTTAGAGTGTACGAAGACGGAAAACTGCAGCAAGTGACTTCCTTCCATAAGGAGCGGGTTCCCGTCGCACTCGGAATACTGATCGATAATTCGGGTTCTATGTTGCCGAAGCGCGCGAAGGTGAACGAGGCGGCCCTGCAACTCGTAAATGCGAGCCAGCAAGAGGACCAGGTGTTCGTCGTCAACTTCGCAGACGATGCGTTTCTCGACCAGGACTATACCCCGGACGTTGCCAAACTAAGGGCAGCATTGCAGCGAGTGGAGACCCGCGGCAGCACTGCGCTCTACGATGCAGTCATTGCAGCAACCGATCATCTGAACCGCACCTCTCAGCTGCAAAAGAGAGTTTTGTTGGTCGTGACCGACGGCCGCGACAATGCAAGCCAGGCTACGTTCCAGGAAGTTCTGCACAAGCTGCAATCGAAGAACGGGCCTGTCGTCTATATCATTGCGCTCGATCAGAATGACCGGCGAAACGACGACAATCGGCAATCCCTGGATACTCTCTCTGAGCAAACAGGAGGCACGGCGTTTTTTCCGGCCAGCC
The DNA here is from genome assembly GCA_963739125.1 of uncultured Acidobacteriaceae bacterium. Lineage (GTDB taxonomy): Bacteria > Acidobacteriota > Terriglobia > Terriglobales > Acidobacteriaceae > Sulfotelmatobacter. The sequence continues at coordinate 2,684,730 of CAVTZD010000001.1, forward strand.
TCGACGAGGTCGAATCCATTGCCAGTTCGATCGCGCGAGACATCCGCAGTCAGTATGTGATCGGGTACCGCTCTTCGAATCCGCATCCGCCAGGCAGCTACCATGCAATCCAAGTTCAGGCGCTTGACGGATCCACTCGACTGCGCGTCGCAACTCGCAGTGGATATTATTCGGGGAATACTGGAACCCCCTGAATTGCGATGAGCATTCTGTCCGACCCGCTTCACTCATAACCGCGCAAACTCGAGAACGAGACTCACGCAAAAATTTGCCGCCAATCCTCAGGCAAAAACTGTATTGCGACTAGCCATGCGACAGCTGACAATTTGTGAGACGCACAAACGAGAGACCGCGGTTACCGGTGGATCGAGTTCCAGTTTGAGCGTGCTCGGCTCAAGTTGTGTGTTCGCCACTTCGAACAAAGCCAACTTGGAGGGTTCCATATGCGGCATCTACTACTAGCGTTTTCTGTGCTGCTTCTCGGTGTGTCGTGGGGCGCCGCACAAAATGCATCCAGCCCAAGCCAAACAAAAGCGGAAAGCACGGCGAGCCAGACGACCGTGCAGGGATGTCTAAGCAGTTCCGACGGAAATTACATGCTCACCGATAAGAAGGGAAACACCTTTCGGCTGAGCGGAGAGGCTACAACGTTAAGCGAGCATATCGGTCACGAGGTAAGAATCACTGGCACGTTGAGTTCCGCATCCGCCTCGTCAGGTGGCGGAAACACCAGTAGCACGATGGGCCAAACCGACGCTTCGCAAGAGGTGCTCGAGGTCAGTTCTCTTAAACACATCGCCAAGACTTGCACGACCAGTGGCGCGTCCCGGTGATTCCTGGGACGTTCACACGCCTTCTACAGAGCCCAGCCTGATGCTGGGCTCTGCTTTTCCACGGCATTTACTGATTCACGCGCAGAAGCAGTAGCGTGCCGCTATCCAGTTTTACGTTGCTCTTTTCCGACGTTACGACGGAACCCTCGTTCTGATTGGTTGCCGCGGACAACTGCAAGTTCGAGATTCCGACTACGCCCTTGGTGTTTCCAGTAATGGACGGATTCGCGTGTGCTTGGGTTTGAGCGCCGGTCGGCCATCCGCCGCCCGATGCAGAAGGGATCGGGGCTTCAGAAGCCATTCCAGTGGAACGGTTGCCGCTCCCTGCAGGACCGCTAGCCCCTGGGGCCGTTCCCGCACCAGGTTCTGATGGCGGAGGGCCCGGACTTGCGATCCCGCTATTATTGCCGGCATTTTGAGTCGGCGGCGCGATGATCGCCTGTATCGACATGGGTAACTCCACTGCACTTCCGTTCTTCATGACTTCGTGATCGAAGGCGATACCGATTTCAGATTCCTTTTGCGTTTTGGTGCGCGCTTGCGCTTCTGTGACGTGCCCGATCACTTTTGTGTCCTTGGGTACAACGACGTCGCCATCTTGCGCCTTCAAATCTTGCGTCACCTTGGCGTCGACCTCGTCGCCCGTCTTCAGTTTTTTGGCGTCTATGCTTTTTGTCAACTCCACCGGAATAACACTCCCCGGAGCAATTCTCGGAGCCTCAGCTTTCTGCCCCGAGCTTGACACCGCAGATTGAGTCGCCTGGGGACTCTGTTGGCGCTGTGGTGCAGTGTCGCCGCTTTGCGGCGCGGGAGTTGTGCTCTGTGCGAAAGCAACGCCACACAGCACCACACCAGCGAAAATTTCTCTCAACAATGTTTTCATCGTTCCTCTCCTCTCTGTTGTCACTCGATTCAACGTTGCGAAGGGGCACAACCAATTCAAATTACTCTTCAGTTCTCTTGTCGTTTTAGATGTCGTTTTCGCCTGGAGAGTAGGTATTGCTGCAACTATGACCAGATGGTTAATCAGGAATCTACTGTATTGCGGACGAGGCGCATTGTTTTTATATCTAGTTGGTTGCGCTTTCGCTGCGTCGCTACGAATGTTTGCCAGGGATCGGTGTCGAGAAAGAATCTACACTACCGAGCACAATCACGATCCTCGGTTCTCCGTTTGGGAGTGCGAACCACGCTCGCTCTGGTGGCTCGTGTGGCTCCTGACCCTGAGTGCGATTCCTTGTTTCGCCGTTTCATCCCCGGCCTACTACAACCACATTGTCTTCGACAACAGCATCACGCCTGACTACTACTATTACAGCAGTGGACGATCGGTATTTCCCAGCACGGTCGAGTTGTTGTCGGGAGCCCTGCCCGTCGACACAAAAAAGTTCTTCACCCCTCCCAATGCCCTGCGCCTGCAGTGGCACTCTGCAGCGGGTGGCAGTTGGGAGACGGAAGTCCGTGTCGTCAGCATGCGGAACCGTCCCACCGATTTCCATGGCGACACGCTCTACCTCTGGTGCTACACGCCGGAAGTGATTCCCGCCGAAGACCTGCCCTTTATTCAACTGGAAGACGAGGATCACGACTTTACGGCGCCCATGAAGCTTGACGGCATCACCGGCGACCTGCCCGCGAAGCGATGGGTTCAGATCCGGATCCCGCTCAATAAATTTGAGACTGCCTCCATCCACCCGTTTCTGCCAAGCCAACTGCACAGCTTGCACTTCGGCCAGAGCGCGGCGGATGACACGCCGCGGACGTTGATCATCGATGAAATCAAAATCGACGACGGAAGCACGGCATCACCGGTCGCGGCCGAGGCAGGGACTGCTCCGCCCGCACCGCGAAACGTGCAGGCTAAGGGCTACGACCGGCACATAGACCTCAGCTGGGACCCGGTCGCGGACAAGCGTCTGCAGAATTATGAAATCTACCGCTCGCTGGACGGGCACAAATTCCAGCCAGTCGGGATTCAGAGTGCCGGCTTCAACCGCTACGCAGATTTTCTGGGCCGGTCAGGGGTCAAGGCTTCTTACCGGGTCAAGGCGGTGGACCGCTCATATCGCCAGTCTGCCTTTTCTGGTGTGGCGAGCTCGTCGACCAGGGAACTATCCGACGACGAATTACTCACCATGTTGCAGGAAGCATGTTTTCGCTATTACTGGGAGGGCGGTCATCCCGTCGCCGGGGCAACGCAGGAAAACATTCCGGGCGACGACCGCATCGTCGCGACTGGAGCCACCGGATTTGGCATCATGGCCCTCATCGTGGGAGTGGATCGCGGGTTCATCACCCGCGAGCAAGGCATCCAGCGTCTGACGCAAATCTTGGATTTCCTCGAAAAGGCTCCACGCTTCCACGGTGCGTTTCCGCACTTCCTGAACGGTTACACGGCCCAGAGCATGTTGGTTTTTGGCATGTTCGATAACGGCGGAGATCTCGTGGAAACCTCATTTCTGATGGAGGGATTGTTGGCGGCACGCCAGTATTTCAAGGGAGCCAGCGCCGCGGAGCAAAACATTTATCGGAGAATTACGCGCCTTTGGGAGAACGTGGAGTGGGACTGGTACCGGCGCTCACCACAAAATGACGCTCTCCTATGGCATTGGTCTCCGCAGTGGTCCTGGTACATCGATCACCGTTTGACTGGGTTCAATGAAACCATGATCACCTACCTGTTGGCCATTGCGTCGCCTACGCACGCCATTCCGGCCGACCTTTATTACTCCGGTTGGGCGGGCCAGTCGAAAGCGGCAATCGCCTATCGCAGCGGATGGTCGGGCACAAGCGACGGAGATCACTATCAAAATGGGCACACTTACTACGGAATCAAGCTCGATGTCGGCGTGGGTACCGGTGGCCCGTTGTTTTTCACACAGTATTCGTTCATGGGTTTCGATCCCCAGGGCGTGCGTGACCGATACACCGATTATTTTGACAACAACCGGAACATCGCCCTGATCAATCTTGCGTATTGCGAGGCGAACCCCGGTCACTTCCAGGGCTACGGCTCGAACAATTGGGGACTGACTGCGAGCGATGACCAGTTGGGTTATCTCGCCCACGCGCCGGACTCTGCGAACGACGATGGCACCATTACGCCGACCGGTGCATTATCGTCGTTCCCATACACGCCCAAGGCATCGATGGCTGCCCTCAAGTTTTTTTATCGGGATTTGGGCGACCGGCTATGGGGAGTTTATGGTCCGCGGGATGCTTTCAATCTCTCGCGGAATTGGTTCTCTCCTATTTATATGGGCCTCGATCAAGCGCCGATCGTGGTCATGGTCGAAAATTATCGCACTGGACTTGTCTGGAAGATGTTTATGTCGAACCCCGAAATCCAGCCGATGCTCGACAAGATCGGGTTTCAGCCCGATAAGGCCACAAGCACAACTGCTGCGGCGCGCTAGCGTCAGTTCATCTGGCCATGTCTAAGGCTGGCTCGACAGCGGCTCGATATTCTTGAGCCGGTCGTCGAGTTGGGACAATTCCATCAGTCGCTCCGCATATCCAGGCGAATTGCATGCGCAAAGGTCACGTTCAGTCTGGATGCTTCTACTCGCCAATCGGAGTTGCTCGCGTGCCGCCTGAAGGTATGCACTACCCTGCGATTTATCCAGATGCATGCGCGAGAGGGCAAAAACCATCCTATAAAGATGTCCCATCGACTTGATCCGAGCGATGCCTAGAGCTGAGTGGCCGCTTGTGCCATCCTCTGGCGGCGCTGACCTACCCAATAGCTCAAGGCGATACGCGGCATAGGGCAGCATGTCGATCAAACCCCTCAATCCCACAGATTTCTCGTCGAGCACACAAGTTTGCGCGGCCGCTGTTTCACCGTCCGCATGCTCGTCAGACGGATGCTCGTAAGACTGGCAAGAAGCGTTTGTGATTTGGGCCATCAGGCGGAAAGAGAATTGTATTGAGGCATTCTCGAGACCCACGTCCTGTGACTCCAAGTCGGGAGATGGGGCGTCGTGCAAAAGTGCGTTCCCGTATGCGCCGGAGAGAATGTGAGCCAATTGCCGCAAGTCGCTCTCATTCTGATCTGGATCCCTATTGCTGCCACTGCCGTCGTCGGGGCTGCTCTTCATTTGCAGGCCGCTTAACAAGCCGGCGAAACAGACAACCTCGGATAACGCGATCCCGCCCATCCCCCGTCGGCCGGTCGGATCCAACCTAGGGAGCAGTGAAGTTGGAGCCATCGTTACGAGCAACAGGAGAACTGTCTGAATGAGTCGCATGGACTCCTTTGCACCTAAGGTAGGCGTGCGACGCGACTGCCGAACTCCGATTCATCGTACGCAGGACGGGTCGAAGGGGTAATCCGGTAAAGCCCGTAAAACCAGCGTGGTGTTTCCGTAATTGATACTCAGAAGGACGACTGAGAAGTGCATGCCGGACTCCGCATCCAAGTTCCTGAGAGACAGAGCTTTGCAAGGCATGAATAAACCTTGCGCGTGGTTTTGGCATCTTTTGTGAGGGCGCTCGGAATTACCACGGCAGTTGCTTGACGCTCGGGCCCCTTCGGCATTTCGTCTATCTGGCATTGCACAAAACCTTCGAAGGCGGTCGCAGCCGAGCATGGCGGAATACGAGAGTTTCTGGACTGGATGGCAAGAACGTATCTCGGCCCTTCGCAACGTACCGGCCGTGCTCAAGATCGTGTGGGACTCGGGGCCCGGGGTCGTTGTGTTTGGACTGGTTTCGCGCCTCTTCTCGTCGCTCCTGCCGGTTGCGCTTCTGTGGATTACGAAGCTGATTATCGACGGCATCTATCAAGCGCTTTCCACACATCAGCCTGTAAGGCATGGATTCTGGTGGCTGGTCGCTGCGGAGTTTTCACTCGCAGTTCTGAACAGCATCCTCCTCCGCACCATCGACTACTCGGATTCCCTGCTGGCTGACCAGTACACCCGGCACGTCAGCATTCGAGTCATGAATCATGCGGCGGGGCTCGATCTGATCGCGTATGAGGATCCGGTTTTCTACGACCGGCTGGAGCGCGCGCGGGCGCAAGCGACCGACCGCCTCGTAATGATTCAGGCGATCGGACGATTGGTGCAGCAGGCTGTTACGACCATCACGCTCTCGGTTTCAATCATGGTGTTCTCTCCGTGGCTCATGCTGCTGCTGATCGCTGGCGTGGTTCCGGCGTTTCTGGGAGAAAGTCATTTTGCTTTTCTGGGATATGCCAAGAACTTCCGCCAGACTCCGATCCGGCGGCAACTGGACTATTTGCGACTTCTGGGGGGAAGCAAAGAGGCCGCCAAGGAGTTGAAACTTTTCGGGCTCAAGGATTTCCTGTGTGAGCGATTTACGCGCCTGTCCAATCAGATCTATGACGAAAACGTCGCCCTGTCTCGACGCAAGTTGATTGCCGGCTCGTTGCTGTCAGTGGTCGGCACCATGGGCTACTACTCGGCCTACGTTTTCGTGATCTGGCGCACCGTGGCCGGCGTACTCAGCATTGGTACGTTGACGTTTCTGGCTGGAGCAATTCAGCAGGCCAGCAGTAACATCCAGGAAATATTTTCGACGGTTGCAGGCATTGGCGACCAGGCTTTGTTCCTCACAGATTTGCTGGCCTTCTTCGAGATGCAGCCGACCATCCGCTCCAAACCCAATGCCCTGCCCGCGCCCAGGCCAATCAGGATGGGAATCGAGTTTCGAAACGTCTCCTTCAGTTATCCGGGGAACTCACGCCTGGTTCTTGACGGGATCAATCTTCGATTGCGCCGGGAAGAGCGGCTGGCGTTGATTGGTGAAAACGGCCAAGGAAAAACGACGATCGTAAAGCTGCTAACCCGGCTTTATGACCCTACGGAGGGACAAATCCTGCTCGACGGCATCGATCTTCGCGAGTACGACCTCGAAGATCTTCATCGTGAAATCGGCGTGATCTTTCAGGACTTCATGCGCTATGAAATGACCGCCCGCGAAAACATTGCGGTTGGGCGCGTGGAAGAAATCCACAACCTTGAGCGCCTGCAGAGCGCGGCAGAGAAGAGCATGGCGGATCGCGTGATCGGGCGGCTATCGCAGGGCTACGAACAAATGTTGGGCCGGCGCTTTGACCAGGGGGTGGATCTTTCGGGCGGCGAGTGGCAGAAAGTCGCGCTGGCACGGGCTTACCTGCGCGACGCGCAACTGCTGATTCTCGACGAGCCGACCGCCGCTCTCGATGCCCGCAGCGAATTCGAGGTCTTTCAGCGGTTCTCTGAACTCACCTCCGGGAAGACCGCGCTTTTTATTTCACACCGATTTTCAACCGTGCGCATGGCCGACCGCATCGTAGTCCTCGAAAACGGCAGGATCGCTGAGGAAGGGACTCACGCCCAACTGGCAAGTCTGGGAGGCCGTTACGCCGAAATGTTTGAGATGCAGGCATCGAGCTACCGATAGGGACAACGAAATGACACAGAGCCGGCATCTGGAACTTGACAAGGCGGAGGCTGATGGCACACATCCGCCTCCAGAAGAAATGGAACAGGATCCAAACACCTTTCGCTTGAGGGCTGCGCAACTGGCCCATGATCTGGCGTGGGTGCCGGGTCAACCGGAATCGCGTCTCTTTCGCAATCGGTGCCGAGGGCTTTCGCAGGAATTCAGGCCCCTGCGAGCCGCTCTTGAGACTCCGCCAGGTAAACATGCGTCCGACGAACTCCGTTTGTTGCATGAAAATATTCTCCTGCTCGAAACCGAAGTGGAAGATACCTGTGAAGTATTCGAGCGTCCCTCCAAAACACCTCAAGTCCGCATTCCCGAAGGGGCCGTCGTTCCCAGAGTCGCGGCCATCGCCGAGGATTATCTCGCCGCCGCCAACTACGAGTTTGCGGTAGCGAGTTTCATCGACTACGTTCAGGCCTTTCAGGAGATCACTGCCCTTAACATGGCGGAGCTGTGGAGGCTCATCCCCGCACTCAAGCTGGTTTTGCTCGAACAGATTACGGAGCGTGGTGCTTCTTTATTTCAGGATTCGACGCAATCCTACGACGTTCAAAACAGTGTCGGCAGTCTGAGAGATATCAGGCAAACTTCCTGGAATACGGTGATCGAGCCGCTGATCCTGTTCGATCACATTCTTCGTCAAGATCCTGCGGGGGCTTATTCCCACATGGACTACGCCAGTCGCGACTTGTACCGGAAGAAACTGGTCAATTTCGCGGAACACTCCGATTACAGCGAACTGGAAGTTGCCACGGAGGTGCTCGCGCTGGCCTCTGAAGCAGAGAAACAACCTGATGATGACCCGCGCGTGAACCTGCGTCGTTCGCACGTTGGGACTTACCTGCTGGCCGAAGGAACCGCATTGCTTGAACGCAAGCTGGATTTCCATCTTCCGGTTGGCCAACGGTTGCGCTCTTTCCTGCGCGGGCACCCGGATGAGTGTTACCTATCCGGGATAGCGGCGCTCACAGTCGCAATTGTTTTGACCGTTGTCGTTCTCTTGACGGCCCCGTCTACCTCGCTGGGGCTTGTTTTGCTTTCCGTGCTGGCGGTGTTGTTGCCGAGTTCGCAGAGTGCTGTCCAGATCATGAATTACGTAGTCACTCAGTTCTTGCCTCCTGAGATTCTGCCCAAGCTGGATTGTTCTGAGGGCATTCCGCAGGAATGCGTCACTCTGGTATCGATCCCCACCCTTCTCTTGAGCCGAAAACAGGTCCACAAGCTGGTTGATGATCTGGAAGTGCGATATCTGGGGAACCACGATCCACATCTCCATTTTGCGCTGCTCACGGACCTTCCCGATTCGGAGGCAGAACCACACGAAGAAAACTCGCTGGTGGATTTGTGTTCCGATCTGATACGTGGGCTCAACGACAAGTACGCGGAGAAAGGGATGGGCTCTTTCTTCCTATTACACCGGCGTCGCACCTACAACCCGCGCGAAAGACTCTGGATGGGATGGGAGCGGAAGCGCGGCAAGCTGATGGATCTGAACAAGCTGTTGCGTGGTGACTCTGACAACTTTCCTCGCAAAGTTGGCGATCTTTCGCTGCTTTCGAAGGTGCGTTTTGTAATCACTCTCGATTCTGACACTGAGCTGCCGCGGGGGACGGCGCGCCGTATGGTGGGAGCGTCGGCGCATCCGTTGAATCAGGCGATCCTCGATCCGGTACGAGGAGTTGTCATTGCCGGTTATGGAATCCTGCAGCCTCGAGTTCAGGTGAGCGTTCAGAGCACAGCTCGTTCCAGGCTGGCGAGCATCTACTCGGGAGAAACTGGATTTGATATCTACACAAGCGCCGCGTCCGACGTATATCAAGACTTGTACGGCGAGGGCATCTTTGTGGGGAAAGGGATCTACGAGGTTGATACGCTGCACCGTGTTCTGGATCGCCGATTCCCCCGCAATGCCTTGCTCAGTCATGATCTGATCGAGGGCGCGCATGCGCGTGCGGGTCTGGTCAGCGACATCGAGATCATTGAGGACTACCCCTCTCACTACTGTGCTCATTATCGGCGGAAGCATCGTTGGTTGCGGGGAGATTGGCAGATTGCGGGATGGCTGCTTCCCTTGGTTCCCGACGAAGCGGGTCGGCAGGTTTCTAACCCACTCTCGCTCGTTTCGCAATGGAAGATTCTCGACAACTTGCGGCGCAGTCTGGTGGAACCGGCCTTGTTCATTCTGCTGTTGCTGGGCTGGATGGCATTGCCTGGGCGACCGGAGGGTTGGACTCTGGCGACCATTGCAATTCTGTTCTCTCCTGCAGTATGCCAGCTTGGGTTCGAGTTGTCGCGAGCGGCGGCAAAGAAGGAGCGGGCACTCGCCGTCGGCGCTCTGAATAGTTTTCTGAACGCCAGCGTCGCCGATGGATTGACGATCACCTTCCTCGCGCACCAAGCCTTGTTGTCTCTGGACGCGATGGTACGAACCATGGTTCGCCGCGCGATCACGCGGAGAAGGCTGTTGCAATGGGAAACCGCCGCCCAAGCGGAGATCGCAGGCGAGAAGCGAACGGCAATCGACATTTACCTGAATTGCACTCCAGAACTGGCGTTGGGATTATTTCTCCTGATATGGCTCGTACACCGCAAGGCTCTTGTGGCCGCGGTGCCCATCCTTCTTCTATGGGCGTGCAGTAAACCGATCTCGTTGTGGCTGAACCGTCCCGCTCGCAGTCCACGCAAGCCGGCGCCGGAGAAGAGTCAACGGTTTCTCCGCCTCGCTGCGCTCCGCACTTGGCGATATTTCGCCGAGTTCGCCACGGAAGAGCATCATTGGCTGATTCCCGACAATGTGCGCGAGGAGCCACCCACCGTTGCGCCGCGCGTTTCCCCGACAAACCTTGGTCTTCTTCTCAATGCGCGGCAGGTTGCCTGCGAGTTCGGCTATCTGACGGTGCCAAAATTCACGCAACAGACCCTTCGAACTTTGACTACACTGTCGCAACTGCAGCGGTATCGCGGCCACTTCCTCAACTGGTACGACACCGGATCACTGCTCCCGCTGGCACCAGCTTTTGTATCCAGCGTCGACAGCGGTAACTTGTTGGCTTCACTCTGGACTCTTGAGCGCGGATGTCTGCAACTGCTCGATCAGCCTCTCCTGCCACGGGAATTGCCTGAAGGCCTTCTCGATCACATCTACCTGCTGACGAGCCTTCGCGCACTGCCACGCCGAACACTCTCTGCGATGAGAAAGGCGCTCAAGCGCGAGAACTGGTTGAAGTACCTGTTAAATCTTCCCGATGCGGTGCTTACTGCAAAGCCTCGTAAGCTGCGGTTTCGGTTAAAGCATGCCGCCGATGCTGCATGGTTTCAGGAGCAGACAGAAGAGCGGTTCAGAGAAATACGTCGAGCCGTGGAGATCTACGCTCCGTGGATGCTCCCTAAGTTTGCCGCTCTAACGGATGATCCCGCAATGCGTCTGCAACTCGACAAAGGGCAGGCAATCACGCAGCTGCCAGAATTTATTGACAATCTTGCCGTCCGGCTCGACGCAGGCGCGGACTTGACAGACTCCGCAGAATCACGCGCGCTCTATCGAGAGTTGCTGTCTATGCTTGCGGACGCACGCCCCCGCGTCGCGCGTCTCATCGAAGACCTCAATAGAATCGCCGATGAGGCCAGCCGGCTCGCGGACGAGATGGACTTTGGATTTCTCCTGAACCGGGACAGGGGGTTGCTCTCAATCGGCTTTGATATGGAAAAGCAGGAGGTACACTCCGCCTGCTACGACCTCTTGGCCAGTGAAGCACGAATCGCCTACTTTGCCGCCATCGGTAAAGACGACATCCCCCAGGACAGCTGGTTTCAGCTCGGTCGGCCTCATATAGTCGAACAGGGGATCGTCGGCCTGCGCTCGTGGACCGGGACCATGTTCGAGTATTTGATGCCAACCCTCTGGATGCGCCTTTACCCAAACACACTGCTTGAGCGCGCGGCGACTATGGCCGTGCGGGCACAGCGAGCTTATGCGACGAATAACGGCATTCCCTGGGGCATCTCGGAGTCGGCCTGTTTCCTGGAGGATGACTCGGGCAATTATCAATACCACGCTTTTGGTGTTCCTGAGCTGGCCATACATAAAGTGGAGGCGGATGGACCCGTAGTTTCGCCCTATTCCACTTTTCTGGCGTTGCCGATTGATCCCTCGGCTGCGGTGCGGAACCTGATGAAAATGCAACCGAGACGATTACTCGGGGCTTATGGATTCTACGAGGCCCTGGATTTTAATCCTTCGCGGCAGCGCTCTCATTTTCGTCGTTATGAAATTGTCCGCAGTTGGATGGTTCATCATCAGGGCATGAGCCTTCTCGCGGTCGCAAACTTTTTGCGCGATGACGTCGTGCAACGATGGTTTCACAGCCATCCGCGAGTCCAGGCCGCCGAACTGCTGCTGCAGGAGAAGCCAGTTGGGCCTGTCCGTCCGAAGAGGCCACACTCCAAGGCGGCGTAAGGCCTGTTCATCGCTAGGTTTCATTCTTGCTTGACGGCTGATACTGCTTAAACCCAGCGCGTTCCATGCCGCGCTGCGCCTCCTGGTTTTTCATGAAGATATTCCAGACAAAGCCCGTGCGGGCATTTTCCGCCATCAGCATGGTAATCCCGACGTCGATACCAATTACGCAGTTGTCGTACCATCTCTTGAGGGGATTGAACGCGTTCACAAATCCATACTGGCTCCACGCTTGCCCATAGTGATCCTTGATGTTTGTGAGTACGCGCATCACGGATTGCGGCAGAAATGGCAGAGACCCAGCCGACGCACTCGGAACGACGGTTCCGTCAATCGGCCCCATCATTGGCGGACCTCCCCAGATCACATAGCCCTGCTGCGAGTCCGAGGCAGTAATACCCCAAAGATCGTCGCTGTAATCAGGAAATTGCCTGGCCAACTCTAAGCAGAAAAGGCGGTGGGCCTCCGTCGCTGCGATCGAGTTCTGAAAGTAATCGGCATATGCGTCGCGTTTACCGCGAAAATCAAACCATGCCTGGGAGTATTGATGCACAAACAAGGGAGCGAACGAACCGACGTAACGAATACCGTCGTATTCAAACTTGGTGCGCTTCCAGGCGTTCCACGCTGCTTCAGGCAAGGGGTGCGTCAGCGATCCCAATCCAAGCAAGTAAATCATCATCATCTCGCTGTAGTAGTCCCATCGATAGGGGAGAAAACCGAATTCAGGAGTCCAGCCATGGGGCAACAAAGAGGTGTCCTCGGATAACCAGCTCCAATCGACCCGGTTAAAGATCTCATACGCCAGAAGACTGATTTCAGAATGTTCCTGAAAGTGGCGACGGCAAGTGAGAATCCCACAGAGGAGGATGGCCGTATCCACGGAGGAAACTTCAGAATCCCACATTCTCTCTCCGGTATTGAGGTCGGCAAAATGGAAGAAGAATCCCCGATGTGTCGGCATTTTTTTCCAGAGAAAGCGTAGGGTGACTAGAACCCGCTCGCGTACATCGGAGAGCGAAATGAATCCACGCTTTTGTCCGATACAAAGAGCGGTCAGTCCGAATCCGGTTGCAGCGATGCTCGCGACGTTGGTTGTGTCACTCTTCCGCACATCACATCGATCCTTTATTAAGCCCGTTTGCGCGCCTGCCTGTTCCCAAAAAAATCGGAAGTTTCGCTTCTCCAGTTCGTCGAGAAGCTCGTCATCAGCGGGAGAGAGAGACGCCGGAGCCGGCGAGGGCTGTGAAGCGGTACGCTGTTGTTCTGCCACCGCGAGAGAGAGAATATTCTTGCGGTGGAACAAGGTTGACATGCCCATGCCGGTCATTTGGAGCAGAAAGTTCCGTCGTGAAGGGCGGATCTCACAAAGGCTGTTTGTTACCTTCTGACGCATCGGTTGAAACTTTAGATGCTTCGCCATTTGGGCATGGATCGCGAGTTCAAGGGAGAATTGCAGTAATTTGGCACTCGGTTGGGCAACCTGCCACCGAGCGACACACGGAGCAACCAATGATGCCCAGTAAACCTGCGAGTCGGAAAGCGCGTCCTAGAATGTTAAATGAAAGGGCGGAATGAGCAAGCGAAAGACCGCGGCGACCTGGGCGATTCTAGTTCTCGGCATTTTGGTGACGCTATCTGCCATTGTCCTTTTGCGTCGCAAGCCGGTCACACTGCTGGGCGCTGTCTTACAACAGGACCGCGACCCCAATAAGCAATCTCCTCTCGCAGACGTCGAGATCACCGCGACCAACGCGTTGGGCAGCGGTCATGCCACATCGGATTCTTCAGGCTTCTTCAGTTTGACGCTGCCCAAGGGGCTGCGACGACGCCAGCCGGTAGTCCTTCAATTCAGGCATAAGGGTTATCAACCGCTGGATATGGATGATTTCATAGGAGACAAACTTTACATCGCCCGCATGAGCCCACTGCCGCAGGAGGTGAGCACCGCGTCGCATCCCGAGTCCGCGATATCAAATGTCCGGATAAGGTATTCAGTAAAAGCGACGACTGACGCGAATATCGGAAGCGAAGTGAAGACCTTCGAAGTCGTTAATACGGGGAATGCTCTCTGTAACAAGCGCCCTCCGTGTTCGCCTGATGGCAAGTGGAAAGCAACGATTGGCTCCCTGTCGCTCGACGCGGGGGAGGGAAATGAATTCCGCAACGCGAGAGCTTCTTGCATTGCAGGGCCTTGTGCGTTCACCAAGATCGAACTGGAAGGTCTTTCCGAGGACCGCCGGCACTTCACCGTGTCGGTACGGAACTGGTCGGACCCGACGACATTCCTGTTAGAGGCCGAAGTGGTGCACGCCATGGACAGTGACATGGTGCGCGAGACCTATCCGGCAATATTCGGACGCACTTTGAATTTCAGCTTGCCCCCGGCAGCTGAAGGCCCGAGCATAGAGGCGGAAGTCGACGGACAAGCCATAGTGTTTCCGCTTGGACCAGCGCTTTCGTTGCGATGGGCAGATTGTCGCAGTGCGGTCGACAAAGACCAATCGAAGACCTTCCGGTGCGAACTAAAACCCGGCTATCAGTTTCGCTAGGCGCTCGTGGCGCGTCCGTGGCGTGGCCGTCCGGGGGGACCAAGATCGGAACGCGCACGTTCCGCATGATCGCCCCCGGCATCGTTCCCCTCCGTCAAAACGACGACGTTACCTCTGTGGCCTAGACCGCTGAGGCTTAGACCGCGGGGGCGGCTGCCTCTGCTGCAACTGCTGCCGTTGCTGCTCATGTCGCTGTTGCAGCTGCTGCGTTTGTTGTTGGTGGCGCTGCTCTACCTGCTGTTTTTTCTGTTCGGAAGTATTTTGTTTCGCCAGCTTCTGATCCTCCTTCTCCTGCTGCTGGGTTACTTTCTGCCGCTCTTTTTCCTGTTGAGCGTATAGCTTTTCCTGTTGTTTCTGGTATTTCTGGTCGAGCTTCGCGTTGCCTGTATTTGGAGCCGTTGGCCGCTCTAATGGCGGAAGGTCGTGAACATGGCCTGGCGTGCCGGCTCGGGTTGAGTTGTTTTTGTTTTCTGGATGCGGCTGATTTGCGCCACGGGCTGGCGGAGTATATCGCCCTCCTGCTTCTTTGGCTTCCACTACGCCATGACCCTTGAATTCCCCGGCCTTGGGCGTAGCAGCGATTGGCGGCTTGCCCATGTTCGCCGAAGCCCTTTGTCGTGGGTCGGCTCGGGCCTCTTGCATATGTCGAGTCTGGACTGCTACCGGCGCGATGTGCCGATCGTGCGCAGCCTGCTCCTCTTCAGGTGTGGGACGGGCGGTGATCCCTCCATTTCCACCGTTGTAGCTCACGCGCGTCACAGTGGTGTTATGGATCACGGTTGTGTTGTAGACGTTGTGAATCTCAGTGGCATTTACGTTGCTGACGTCGCGGTTGTAGAAAAAGTGTCCATGGTCCCAACGGCCGCCTTCGAAGCCGACTCCACCATAACCGAAGCCATAGTTGATGCCGCCATAGAAGCCCACGTGTGGCCCCCAGTAGCCCTCATGGAAAACGAATGCGCCGTCTCCCCAACCCCACCAGCCCGGAGTCCACAGGAAACCGGTTTCCGGGGCCAGCACCCAAGTGCCCGGCACCCAGTAGTAGTCGTCGATGTCGTAATCGTATGCCCAGTAGCCGGGCGTCCAGATATAGCCGTCGCCCGGACAAAGAGGCTGCTCATAAACCGGAAGCGGAGGCGGTCCGACAGTAATGGACACGCCGATTTGCGCGAACGCTGCTGCAGACGTGAATAGCACGACGAGCCCGAACAACAGGGTACGAATGAAACGGATTTGCATGATCATTCCTCTTGCCTCTTGCCCATCACTCCTTCGCTTCCCCGGTGCTTCTTTGCCGCTGCGGGTTACGCGGTTGAGAGGCTGAACAACAGTCTCGACTTTGATAAAGCCTAGCGATGATCGATACACCTGCCTATCCCCTGCAACCCTCATTTGTTTCTGGCGGTATCTGTAGTTCCTGCGAACACGACTACCTACTTTTCAACACAGTCCAGAAACCTAACGCTGCAAAGAATTACAAAGGTCCGGCTTCTTGTGCCACTGATGACTATCAATCGCGCCTGCGAGTCCAAGAGGCGAAAGCTTTTCAGGGCGCCGCTGTATATCTGGGCAGGGAGAATCGTGTAGGGACGCCGAAGAATCGACTGAGGCAAAAATTGCAAGGGATGTTGATGTAGCAGCTTTCACTCTTGGTGTCATGGACCTCCCTCTTATATGAATTGTTTTTAGAAGCAAAACCCGCTGCAAGATCACAGTGGGTGTTTATGCCGAAACGGTCGCAGATTGCCGTTTCCCTATAGAAGTGAGATCTACTGACTCCCGGACGGTGTGATCTGGAGAACATGGAGAGAGTTGGTGGCCGGGTCTAGGGTTGCAATCACTTTCACGGTCTTTCCCTCAAACTCCTTTGCCTGGTCCTGATCGTCGATTTGGTATGCCTTCTGAGTCGAACTTTCCCAAAGGACGACCTTGTCCCCCACTCTCGCGATCTGGCCGTGAAAAACGCGAGCGGAATCCTGATTCTGAATATCGTACGATGGCTTCGGCTGCTGGGCGCCCGCTTGCGCCGCCTGGGCCTGCGGTGTCGAAAGAGTCAGTCCGAGTCCAGACATGCCGAGAAGCGCCACGATTGACAGAAGTTGCTTCATGTTTTCACCTCCGACTTTTCGGGTTCCTGGGTTTCAGCGTGAGGGAGTGCACGCCGAAGACCAGAGCTTCGCGCCATGACTAAGAGGCGCACGATCAGTCATCTGGAAGAGTCTGGTGGCGGCAACGGCGTGGAGAAATTTCCCGAGCGTTTGAAATTTGTGGTCAGGTCTTCTGCCCGCGCTACTACAGCAAATGCCTGATGTGTTGGGAAAACGACCGCACACTCTGTCGTTCTTTCCTCATCCCGACAGTTTTGCCCGGCGATGAGCTGCCGAGGCGGGCTGCGGATTGCCTCTTGCAGGAGTGCAGCAGTGCTTTTAGGGAAGATTTTCCGGTCTGACACAAGAAACTGCCCGACCCTCGACTGATCAGCATCGTAATCCGCAGAAAAGGCAAGCACTGTTCAGTGGAACTGTTCGTGCTGTTACATCCACCAAACCAATCTTCGGAAGGAAAGCTTATGTTGAACGTGCATATTGAAAACGTCGGGGAAACGGCTGTCATTCAGTGTGATGGCAGAATTGTCAGAAGCGAATCGGCTTTCAAGTTGCGCGAAGCTGTCAGTCTGCAATGCGATTGTCGAATCATCTTGCTGGATCTCTCGGAGGTGCCCGCCATCGATGGAGGGGGTCTCGGCATGCTCGTATTTCTGCAGCGATGGGCGCAGGATCACGACATTCGACTCAAGCTCTTCAATCCCAATCAATTCGTGCGCGACAGGTTAGAGCGAGTCAGTTCGATGCGAGAGTTCGACATTGTTACGCTCGACGAAGTGATGGCACTGCTCGCTCAAGCTGAGGGAAAAACGCGGCAGGGCCGTGATCCGGCCGTGTTGTGCTCATGATCTGTGATTGACCGAACCAGGAACAAGAAACCATGAATGCAGCTGTTTCGCGAGCCTTGGGCGATGGATTGTCAATCTCCAGGACCTACCCGATAGGAATCGGCAAGTCGCAGTACCAAGCGAGGAACGCACGGAGAAAAGCGAGATCGCGGAGCAAGGCTGCACATGCCGGAATTTAACGCCGGGCCTGTTGCTCAAAAAACCTGGACAATGCTGTTGCGCACGGCGTAGCGAGTCAAATCGGCAACTGAATGTAAATCGAGTTTACGCATCAGGTTAGTGCGGTGCGTCTCCGCGGTCTTGACACTGAGGTTGAGCGTCACTGCGACTTCCTTAGTAGTTTTTCCTTCTGCCAAGAGCTGAATCACTTCTCTTTCCCTTGGCGTCAGAATATGCCTGCTAAGCAGGTCGCTTCCGTTGTTGGGGTGCAAATAGCCCTCAAGCACCATCTGCGCGACCCTTGTGGTCAAGAACGTCCTATTGTGTTGTAGTGCTTCAACCGCAGCGACGAGGTCGCGGCCGGCATCGGACTTCAGCAAGAAACCGCGCGCTCCCACGGCCAGCACTTCCCGTATAACCTGCTCCGAATCGTGCATGGTCAAAATCAGAATGCGAGCATCCGGGGACGTGGCAAGGATCTGCCGTGCGGCATCCAAACCGTTCAGGCTGGGCATACCGATGTCAAGCAGCACCAAATCTGGTTTCATGCTCCTGGCGCACTCCACGGCTTCGCGTCCGTCCCGGGCCTCGCCACAAACCTCCCATTCGGGGTGAGCTTCCAGCAAGGAGCGGATTCCTTTTCTGGCAACCTCGTGATCATCAGCGATCAGAATTCGGAAGACGCTCATGTTTCACCTCCAGAAAGAGACGGAATACACACGAACCCTGTATGGGCCGAAAACTTCATGGTCGCACACGAAGCAACCCTGGGGAGTAACACAAGACCACAAGCACGGGGCGTGCCAAACTTCTAATTCCATGCATTTAAAGACTTCGACAAGCCGCCGCGGGGATCGCGAATGTAAGTTCTTCCAGCTATGTGTCGGGCGAAACTCGCGCAATGGCCGTCATCGCGAGCCTTGCCGCGGCAATTGGCCTGTCGCCGGGCTTAGAGCCTTCAAGGCACCAGCGTATTTCCGCGCGGAGAAGCGGAGTTCCGGACGCGGTCTCAATGACAGTATGGGCTCGGCGCCGGGTTAGGAAGCTGGAAGACTTAAGACCTATGGTTCACAGAGGAGCAGCGGCTCAAGATCTGTCAACTCGAGGTGCTAACTTCAATCTGAGATCTGCGCCAACGTGCTCTTATGCCACCGTACTCTGCGGGTCGTTTCTGGCTGCGGGTGGCACGTCGATCTGAATGATGTTATTTCTGATCGCGTAGACCACTAGATCGCGTATAGAGTGCACGCCGAGCTTTCGCATGATATTGCTGCGGTGCGTTTCCACCGTCTTTGTACTCAGGTTCAGCAGAGAGGCTACCTCCTTGGAACTCTTTCCCTCAGCCAGAAGCTGGGTGATTTCGCACTCCCGCGCGGTTAAGGTGGGCAGGCTCGGAGGTTCGTTCGTGGAGATCGGGCGTCCCTTCTCCAGGAAACCGGCGAGTACCAAATCGTTCACTCGCGGGGTGAAGAACATGCGCTTGCTCGCTACAGCTTCAACCGCAGACACCAAGTCCCGTGCCGCATCAGACTTCAACACGAAGCCGCGCGCACCGGCATTGAGCGCCTCGCGGATAACCTGATCGGAATCTGTAATCGTGAGGATAATGATTTTGAAGCTGGGGTCATACTGCAGGAGTTGTTTCGACGTCGCAAGACCATTGAGGCTGGGCATGCCGATGTCGAGGATTACAATGTCAGGCTTCAGCTGTTTTGCCAATTCAAGTGCTTCGCGGCCGCTGGACGCTTCCCCGCAGACTTCCCATCCTTCGTGTTTTTCCAGCAAGGCACATAAACCGCGCCGCACGATCTCATGATCGTCGGCTAACAGAATACGTAGTTTCATGGCATCTCCCTCGCGCACAGATAAACTGACTCTTCCTATTCTGATGCTGCTCGATTCTCAGGAGGGAGTACAGGTGTCCCTTCGAGTGAGAGCCGTAAATGTCCGGTGCTGGCTGACGGATTTTACGGCCTCCAAGAGGTCGCGTGCCGCGTTGGACTTTACGACATATCCCTTAGCCCCGGCATCCAGCGCCTCACGCATCATCTGCGCAGAATCGTGCTGGGTAACGAACAAAATCTCAACATTCGGGGTCTTCTTCCGCAGCAGACGGCACGCCTGCAGACCATTCATTCCGGGCATAGTAATGTCCAGGACCATTACATCAGGTTGCAAACTATTGGCTTTATCCAAGGCCTCAAGCCCATTCGACGCTTCTCCCACCACTTCCCAACCCGACTGCCCTTCTAACAGGGTCTTCAGCCCCTGCCGCACGACCGGATGATCGTCAACTAGTAGAATACGAATCGCCATGACTTGTTTCAAAATTCTTCCCCGCAAGCCAATAACAAACCATGCAAAAGCTCCGCTCGCGATTGACTGATCAGGCGTCGTCGCCCCTGCCCATGATGGTGGGCAAAAAACTGCCTCAACCCTAGCACGGGCGCCTGCCGCCCATAATACAGGGAATCCTGTATTTTCGATGGGCTCTCGCCCCTCATGGCTATGCCTGGCTGCATTTTCAATTTACCCGCCCATACTCGGAAAATAGGTGTTGTGGCGCAAGAGTGCTTGCACCGCCTCGACAATCGAACCGACATCTGATTTTGCGCAGGCGCCGCGAATCCCAACTCTTTGAGCAGCCTCGGCGAGTTGTTTAGAAAAATGGACTGTCACCATCAGAATCGGGAGGTCGGGAAAAGATCGAGAAATCTGGGTGGCGACATCGAGCCCATTCAGATCCGGCATCTGGAAATCGAGCAGAACCACGTCGGGGAGCATCTCTCGTACTCTGCGTAACGTCTCTCCTCCTGTCCCCGTCTCATCGCAGACGCGCCAGCCGCTTTGCTGCTCGAGGATAGCTCGAAGATAGTGCCGTACTGCCGGGTTGTCGTCTGCCACTAGAATCCTAACCAAGCGGGAATCTCCTCTACTCCATTCCACTTTCAGCGTGCACTCCGACTCGCAACATTGGAACGCCACCTATACGTTTCCAGGCAGCAGCGAATTGGAATCAATGCGGATCATCGGTTTTTGGCGTGTCCTTTCGCTTTGTGTTGTTTGAGCACCGTGCGGGCGGCCACCTCTTTGACGCGACTACCGTAGCGTCCCGACCGCTGGGCGCTCTCCTTGATGTCTTCGTATTGGCGTTGTTCCTTTTGGCTTACACCGCGTAAGTGCTTTTGGCCTGGCATCGGATCCTCTCACATTACCGCTGTCGCGACGATATAGGCTGCTGCTGTCGGAGGCAATCCAGTAAACTCCTTAGCGTTACCGCTGAACCCGGGACGATCGTAAAGTTCGCTTTTGTTTCGACGACCCTTATCGAGCGCGATTCCATCACGGTTGACCTACCAGATTCCCTTGTCGCTGCCGGTGAGCTTCAGCTGCAATGCTGCCGCCGAAGCCAGACACGGCAATAGCGTCAATCGCAGCGTGTTCCGCATCTCACCATTTCGAAAAAAATGTCTCCATTCCGCAGCGTAGAGGCGCGCCGAGTGAGGAACAATCGGAATTCGCAGCCAGTTTCGGCTGAAACCGACCTTGTCTAAGCCAAACTGCGCTTCTGACGTCAGCCAAGACGGCAGCGGAATGCCCTCTCCGCGGTACTGCCTCACATAGTCCGAGACGATTCCAAGATAAGTGGCGACCCCTTCCCACAGGCCCGCTGACTGCGCCAACGTTCGCAGATAGAGATAGTCGACCGTGCCAGCCTCCGCAAGGTGGACGTTATCCACGATGTCGCACAGGCGAATGTAGAAATGCCGGTACATGCGCTGCAGGGTGCTGATGACCACACGGTCTTCAGTGGCGGGCACGCGAAACGTAAACGCAGCAAATTGTGTAAGGCGTGCGCGCGCAGTCAACGATTCGGTCATTGCAGTCTGTTCCCCAGTCTGGCCTAGCCGTCCCACGTGTATCTCAACCAGCTCGGGCAGACCCGGAACAGCGAAGTTCCACTTCTTTGCCAGCCGATCTCCCCAGCTGGGCTTCGCCACCTGCGCCCCGAAATTCGTGCGCATAGCGGCGATGACATCGGCGGCACTTGCGTTCGTGTAAAGATCAAGGTCACTGCCCAGGTCAGGCCAATGGTCCAGGGATTTAATCACAATTACTTTTCCGCATTGCTCCAACGCCTGGCTGATCGGCTCCAGAAAAGACATCGCGTGGCCTATGCGCGACCGCTCTTTCTCGACCGCGTTCGCGGTCCACTCCTCCCACTTAGAGTTTCCCGTTGCCGCCATCAACTGTTGAAGGGTTGGGAACGAACGTAGGAGGACATGATGCGAGTTGGCGAGGGCCCAGAGCTGTTCGAAGTCCCGGCTGCCCAAGGTAGTGACGAGGCTCAACGTCTCTTCTGTTCGACCCATCAGTGTTCGGCCCACCAGCAGCTCGGAAAGAAGGCGAAAACACTTCGAGGTAGTCCCGGCTCGACTCATTTTACGTCTTTGGTTTTCCCCCAACTCTAGACGGGTGGCTTGGCTGTCTCTTCGATGTATGAGCCTCTTCCAGAGTTGCCGGGGAAAAGCCTCATATTCTTTGGCGCAACCAGGTACGGCCACGAACATTCAGCTGCGCGGAGCCCCGAGCAGAATTCGGAACAGCAGCAGCCAACGCCGGACGTTCGTGGTCATCAGGAAGTTTTCTTTTACGTGCTCGTGCCCGTTCTGCCCCAGTTGCTCAGCAAAATCTGGGTGAGTCAGCAGGTAGCGAATCTGATAGGCGCAGCCGTCTACGGAATGGACCAACACTCCAGTAAACTTGTCGATGATCTGATTCGGAATGCCGCCGACGGCTCCGGCGATGGTTGGTTTTCCCTTCCAAAGGGCCTCGGTCACGGTCAATCCAAACCCTTCGCGGATCGATTTTTGTACGATCAGCGTCGATGCCCGCTGCAGGGCGTTGATTTCAAGAGCGCACCAGGGAGGCAGATCAAGAATGATAATGTCCGGATCTTCACCAGCAGCTTCTTTAACCTCCTCGAGAACAGTGGCGCCTTCCGGGTCATCGCTCGCTCCTCCTCCGGCCAGCACCAGTTGGCAATCCACATACTTTCGGGCCTGCTTGAAAGCTTGAATCACTCCAACGGGATCTTTCGCCCGGTCGAACCGTGAAACTTGGGTCACGATGGGCCGCGAACGATCGACCTCAAATTCATCACACACGCGCTGGATAACGCTGTCATCGAGATTTTTATTCTTCTCCGACAGTGGGTCGATACAGGGATAAAACAAGTACTGAGGAATCGGCAATTGCCGGGCGAACGACCGCGAAGAGAAAATCGAGGCGTCATATTGTTCGATGAAGGGCCGGAAGAAGCTCCAAACTTCGGGGTTGGGGTTGGACAAATCGATGTGGCAACGCCACGCCCACTTCCCGGGGGATGCCTGCCGGTCGCGAATCAGGGCCGCGGGCTGTGGGTCGTGAATCACGATTACATCTTCAGAAAATTGAAAACGTTGGCGGTTTTGCTCGTTGTGGGTCAGGAATATATCGCGAGCATGTTGCGTAAGTTTGTAATCGCTACCCTGAAGCGCGTTGTGAAACGCTTTCGTGACCTCGAAAAAGTCGTTCCCTCCGGTGATTACATCCCAGTGAGTCTTAACTTCGACTTCATTGAGCAACGGAACCAGCTGATTGAGCATCTCGGCAACACCTCCACCTACGGCGGTGGAGTTGACCATCTTCACGGTCTTGCCCCTTACTTCACTGGCTAGAAACTTTAGCTCGTCGACGTCAGCAGCACCAACGATCGCCTTGTAGTCGTCGAGGTGTGGCGGAGGCGCCGGCGCAGGAGGAGTCTCCCATGTTCTAGGTTTTTTCCTTCGTTCCTGACGCCCGGGCATCGATGGGGATGACACTGCACTGTTCTCCGAGTGACTCTGCGTCGCCGGGGATTCGCTTTCGGTTTGTGGTTCCACTGGTTCCATATAGTTCATTTCCGCGCCGACTAAGTAAGCGCTCTCTCCACGATCCGAACGATTTGGTTGCGCACTTCCTTCAGGGTCATGGTATAGATGTCGATCCGATTCAACTGACGGGCCGCGTCGGTCAGACCCAGATCCTCGTGCAGCCATTGCGAGAAGTCGTTCGACATAAGCTTGAGCCTGAGGCGCGCCTCGATGAAGTGATGATGAAT
Source organism: uncultured Acidobacteriaceae bacterium (assembly GCA_963739125.1). Lineage (GTDB taxonomy): Bacteria > Acidobacteriota > Terriglobia > Terriglobales > Acidobacteriaceae > Sulfotelmatobacter. Next base: position 2,708,281 of record CAVTZD010000001.1, read on the forward strand.
GCTGTGCAGACTGACCCCGCGCAGGCCTTCCGTGAACTCTGGCAGCGTGTGGGCTACGAAGGTGGTCGGAATCACAACCGTGTCGGAGGCGCAGAAGTAGAAGGTTTCCCGGGCAATGCGCGTGCCGGCCCCGGGGGTCCGTTGCAGGAAACTCTCAACTATCTGGATAAATCGCTGGCGCAACTCGGCGACAGAGGTGAACTCACGCACGTCGACGCCCGCCAGCCCCTGCGCCAGGCCAGGTTCGTTGCAAGCCGATAGCACCCAGTGCGCAAAGTCGTTGGAGAAGCCTTCGCGAATGAAATGATGATCCTCCAGAGTTCGAAAGCTATGCTGGAATATGGAACTTTCTGGACATGCGCGCAGCGACTCGAGGAACTCGGCAAGAGTTTTCGCTTCCTGACGCGTGATGCGAAGAAGGTGCGCCGACGTATTGAAATAAAACGGTTTTGCCGGAGTTCGAACCAAAGATGGCGCCGGTGCTGTCGTCATGTATTTACCGCCTTCGTTATTGCGCTGCGTGAGTCTCGCGGTGGCATGCCCTGAATTGTCCTGTTAAAACGTCGAGGATCTCGTGCGGTAGGCCTGTCAGGGTTGCGGGCGCGGCGGTCAGCTTTATACCCGCTCACGCCGCGGCCACGCCTCCGCGAAATTCACCTTGAGAAAGATCCTCGCCGTCGACTCTGAGTTCGCATAACTCGGTGATCAAGTCTGCGGCCCAGCGGTAAATATTATGTTCTCTTATGGCTCTCCGCATGCGGTGTATCCGCATTTGTTTCTCTTCCGGTTCCATCTCCAGAGCAACCCGGATGGCTTCGGCAGTCTGATCGATGTCGTAAGGATTCACCAGCAGTGCGTCCCGCAGTTCACGCGCGGCGCCGGTGAATTGGCTCAAGATCAGCACACCACGCTCATCGTCGCGGGCGGCAAGAAACTCCTTAGCCACCAGGTTCATGCCATCGTGCAGCGACGTCACAAGGCAAAGGTCGGCGGCGCGGTAATACGGTTCAATTTCCGCGTGGCTGTGATGTCGCTTCAGGAACACGATGGGTTTCCACTTGGCTGACTGAAAGCGCCAGTTGATGCGCTCGGCCTCGGCCTCAACCTCGGCCAGCAGATCATGGTAACGCTTGATGTGAATGCGGCTTGGCGATCCGATCTCCACAAATGTGAACTTGCCCTGGTAGTCGGGGTATTTCTCCAGAAACCGCTCGATTGCCAGAAAACGCTCCACGATTCCCTTTGTGTAATCCACGCGGTCCACTCCGATTCCCACAAAAGTCGCCTCCACGCCCAGGCTGCGCACCAGGGCCGAGCGATCGAGATAGCTGAAAGTCTGCGCCTCATCACCTGCCGATTCGCTTTCAGTCAGACCCACACTGATAGGGAAAGGCCGAATGAGCGTGCGGTGACCCTGCCGAAGAGCAGAGAAATGTTCCCAGTCCACTCGCGACTCCACCACCCGGTCGGTCGTCTGCAGGAAGTTGTTACAGTGCGACTGAATCTGGAATCCGATGAGATCCGATCCCAAGAGTCCATCCACGAGTTGGCGTTGCCATGGGCAGATGGCAAAGGCTTCCGGGTTGGGCCAAGGAATATGCCAGAATATGGCAACGCGTGCGTCCGGCCGGCTCTCCTTAATCAGCCGAGGCAGCAGAGCAAAGTGGTAGTCCTGCACCAGCACGACGGGCTTGGGAATGTTCTCGATTTCCTCGAGGACGGCCCGGTTAAACCTGCGATTGACCTCCTGGTAACACTCCCAGTCCGCGGCTCGAAATGTCGGACGCGTGTGCGCAATGTGACAGAGCGGCCAAAGACCTTCATTGGCGAATCCGTAGTAGTAGCCGTCCTCTTCTTCTTTGCTCAGCCACACCCGGCGCAGAGTGTAATGAGGATCGTCGGGAGGAACGCGCAGGCGATCATGCTCGTCTACGGCCTCCAGGTCTGCGTCTCCACTGCCATTGGCGATCCATGTGCCATCGCATGCATTCAGCACCGGCTCCAGACCGGTGACCAACCCGCTCGGCGGTACGATGACTTCGAGCGATTTGCCATTCCGCTGGTGCATATAAGGTTCGCGATTCGAGACCACAAACAGTTGGCCGCCGGCCAGACGAGTCCGGACCTGCAGCGCAAGCCGGTCCGCCGTCCATGAGGATTCTCCGGCTTCGCGCAGGCGCGCTTCGTTCTCCGCGGCGTTGCGGGCTCGACTTAAGTTTTCGGTGAGGGTCGCAACCTCTCGCGCGAGCGGGCGGAAGAAATCGAGGTCTGGTATCCCATGACGGGCGGAGATTTTACCAGTACGGAGAGCGCGCATCCATTGCGCGGCTCGTGCGATGGGCCCGCCGATGCTCCAGCGAACAATCAGCAGCGTTAGAAGAACGATCAGGAAAACTTGCGCCAAAACCCGTACAAAGGTTTCGCGCCACAGGCGGAGCGTCTCGTCGTGGATGTAATCGACGTTATGCACAACTGCAAGCCCGCCTGACACTTCGTCATGGAGATGAATCGGCAGAGCAAGGATATAAACATGAGTTGCGCCCAGCCGAAGGAACGAACCCTCCTGCTGATCTTGGCTGATGGCCAGCGTTACGTCACCTGGAGCTGTTTTGAGAGAGCCCTCTAGATCTGAAGTGATCGCGATCACTTTTCCCTCGCGGTCGTAGACGGCAACTCCAAGCAAGTGGTCGCGGTTGCCAAAGCGCTCTACCAGTCGCTGTAGGCCTTGTTTTGATTCCTTCTCCAACGCTCTTTCGACATTGCCGACGAGGCTTTCACCGAACACTTCGCCGCGGCGCTCCACTTCACTCCGAAGGCTGGTCTTCTCACCCAGGACTTGGTAATACGAGAAACCCAGGGATATTAGAGTGATGCCAACGATGAGCGAAATCATGAGGCGAACGCTCAGCAATCGCAAGCAGTGGCCTCCTGAATTAGGATGAAAGGGACCTGGTTAGGATGATTTTCTGGAGGCAACTGTTGCCGTCAATTTACGGACATCGGCGGAGGCGAGATGGAACCGACGGCTCAACTAAGGGCCTCAGATAAGCCGGCGCGATCAGCATTCTGTGTACTTCCACCAGGTGACCTCTTCGGCAATGATGCTGATAACCGAAGCACGCCGGGTGGGAATTCGCGCACCGGGCGTGCAGGATTCGTGCTCCATTTCTGCGATGGTCGCGCGTCCCGCCGCGCGATGCAGCGGGAAGTTGGTCACGCCAGAGCCCGTTCATAGCTTGCCGGGCGAGCGGTAGCCGGTTTCTCGACCTTACGGGTGTGGCGGCGCAGGATTTTCTTTTTTGCGAGCAGCAGCTCCCGCATCTTGAGTTTCGCTTTGTGCAGCTGCGACTTGGTATTACCGATCGTGCACCCGAGAAGCCGGGCAATCTCGTGATGTTGGTACCCTTCGACTTCATGCATGGAAAAGATGGTTCTGCAGCCTGCCGGTAGGTCCTGAATCGCCCGCTGCAGCACGATGCGGTCGACCACCCCGATGAGAGCCAGGTCGTCTGTTCCAAAGTCACGCCGCAGAGTCGGCGAGTCTGGCGACACAGGTTCATCAAGGGAGACCGCTGGCGGGGATTTTCGGCGAAGTTTCATCAGTGCAGTGTTCACCGCAATTCGGTAGAGCCAGGTAGAGAATGCAGAATCGCCTCGAAAGCTGCCGATGGCTCGAAAGACCTGCAGGAAGGCCTCTTGCGTAAGATCCTCTGCTTCGGCAACGTCTTTGGTCATAAGCAGACACACGGAATAAACCCGCGTTTTGTGCCGTTGGAATAGAGTAGCGAAGGCCTGCTCGTCGCCATTTTGCGCACGTTGAACAATGCTGCGTTCCGACTCATTGCAGCTGGGTTCTTTCTGTGCGGGAATCGCATTCTTTGCGGGAATCAGATTCGATGCTGTCGCGGAAATTACGCAAGTCGCCACGGTAGTCTCTCCTTCGATCTTTTGTCTGTTGGCACTCCAGAATTTCCTGGGAGCGCTCAGCTTTCGAAACAAAGACTAGAGAAGTTTGCGTGAACGTCCTATCGGGTTGGCTCTGTAATTGCTTGCCAGCCTCGCTGTACATGGGTATGTGAATTTTCTGAGTTTCTGGGGGATGGAGACAGCAACTTTTCCAATCAAGACGGGTTATCATAAAGAAGGCTGAGAAATGACCACGAGCGCACCGTGGCTAGCTCGTACTAGCCCGCGTCCGCGAAAATCCTCTGTCAATTCACCCGCGTCAATTCAGATGAAATCCAACCTCGACGCTGACCTGCACGTTCACCGGCTGACCATCCTTTAGCGCAGGCTCAAAGCGCCATTGCTTCACGGCCTCAATCGCTTTCGAATCCAGCCCAAATCCCAGCCCCCGCACCACGCGAATATCCCGCGGATGTCCCTCTGCATCGACAATCATCTGGAGGATGCATGTTCCCTGGGTCTTTGCCTGGCGGGCAACGTCGGTATACTCCGGATCCGGAGTGGAGATCGGCCGGGGAGCCGTTACGCCACCGCCAACCTTAAAGACTCCCCCGCCAATGCCACCTCCGCTACCAGCACCAACTCCTGGGCCGGCACCTACGCCGACCCCACCCCCCGAACCAGATCCTATGCCCCCTCCTGAGCCAGATCCGTTTGACGGGGGCGCCGCAGGGAGAGGCAGTGCCGCAGGATTTCCAAGATTTGGCATGTGATTATCGGCCAGATGCACTTGTGGAGGAACGACGACCGCGGGTGGCGCCGTTAGCTTCGGCTTTTCATTGCGCACCACGATTTCCGGTGGTGTAATCTGCTCCGTCGCAAACTTGGGTAACCTGCCTCTCGGAGCGCGCACATGCTCGTGATCGCCGCCGCCTCCCCCTCCGCTGACAACCTGCTTGGAGGTCGGCAAGGTGTACGACTCGGGCGAGGGCGCGATCAAAATCACCTCTTCATGCGGTTGGACCTTCTGAACAACTTGGTGTCCCAGTGAAGCCCCGGCAAGAATCAAGGCGAGCAGGGCGATGTGGACTATTACGGATCCTATTACGCCGTTCGATCGATAGTTGTTGAATCGACCCCAGATCTCATCGGGCGCAAACGAACGCTGCGCCCTGGTTTGCGGCCTCCCTTGAACCCGGCCCGGGTACTCGCGGGCAAGGCTGTGACCACGGAGCTGCGCCACCGGTGACGATGGAAACGACGCATAAGCATATTGGCGAGGATTCTGAGGGTCCGGCATGCCGCTCCTTAAGTTCTTGCAAGAACTCGGTCATGCTTATAGATGCGCTGGACTCGGCAGCGGTTTACGTGGGCAGATGGCGGGCAACACTTAAGAAGGAAAACAAATAAAAACAAGAGATGTACAGAGTTCACCCGATTGATCAGACCTGTACCAGCATCAACCGGAGGAGGGTGCGCCTCTTGCACCATGCGGCCTGGACGAGTAAAGAACCTCGGTGACTCGGCAGATGCCTCAATGAGTTTCGGTCGCACGATCACCGCGCCGAACCAAAATTTCTCTAGGTGCCCTTTCTGCAAAACAGCCCTCCGTCCCTAAAGCGGGAGGACGGAGGGAAATTTGGCCATCAACGCGCTTGTCAGTGACTAGCAGGCCGTGCGTTAGCAGCCTGTGTGCTGGCCGGCTCTGTCTCCAATTGGCCGTGTTCCTTGTCTGCAGCTTGATTCGCATATTTCTTCACTGCGACTAAGAAGGGCTCGCTTGTTCTCGGAGGCGGAACTTTACCGTCCAAAATATCGGGAAATGGCACAAAGCTTCCATAGAGGATTCGCGTTTCATCTTTATCCTGCGTAATCGCGGCGCCGTTGAGATCAATTCCAGCGAAGATGCCTCTGGCTCGAGAGTAGGTAAGCACTTCTGCTCTCATTTTCCAATCCGTGTCGGCGGCAGTGTCGCGTCCGACCGGACCTGCGGCGGCAGAAGCATCGGCTCCGAGCTTGAACTTGCTGGATAAGAGGTGCCGCATCCCGTTGTCATTGGTTACGATCAACACGAGGTCGACCGCCTGGCCACCGATCTGTAAACCCCAGCTGCCACCGGTGATCGTGATCGGCGCGGGTGCGCTCCAAGCGCCGCTCTCGGTCCGGCAAGTGGCAATGCCCTTGCCGTGGTTGCCTCCGAAAACGAACGCCACCTTCACCATGGACGGAATTACGGCGATGCACTTTGCGTCGTGCATCACTTTGTCGGGGATCGCTTTATCCGGAGTTGCCATAATCTCATTCAAAACAGTGGCCGACGCGTCGATACGCTTCGCGATATCGGATTGATCCTTGTCGTCGGCAGCCCGAGCCATACTGGCCAAGCAGGCGAATAACATGAGCACAACTCCAAACGTCAAGAGCCGTTGAGCGACTGTGCCGCGAATAACTGTCATAGTCACCACTCCTTTTTGTGTGCGCAGTGAAAATGGCTCATTCTCTGCGTGAGACTAAACCTATGCCTCCGCGTTCCGCTTGCTCCATCGGGTCCAGGCTGTAAAACAGCAATGCATATGCCGGAGAGTTACTTAGAGCGTCCAGCGTCCCGAACTGAGTCCAATGCGAGGGACGAATTGCCCTAATTTTCCTCGAGAGTTTTAGCACTCTGAGAATACGGTCAGGACCGTATTGTGAAACGGGCGGAGGCGCAACTATTGTGATTTCCTCGACACGACGCCCCCCATCACAGGTGCCGGTTCGCCAGGATGTACCGGCACCTGCTGCCTTCGAATAACTGACTCCGGTGAGCGACGGTGAAAAACTTGGAAACGCGCGCTGCGGAACCCGCGCCCTTTCAAGTCGGCAATGAAAAGCGACTGGGCTTCAGGCGCTGCAGACTTCTCGCGGCACCACGCTCGAAGCGGGAATTGTGAGTTCAACCAGAGTACCGGGATTCGTATTGGTAAGCCGTAGCTCGCCACCGAATTCTTTCGCACGCTGTTTCATGCCACTGATACCAATTCCGACACTGTCTGGTTGTTGTTCTGCAATCCTCTTAGCGATTCCTTTGCCGTCATCCGCCACCGTAATCACGGTTGCGTCTTCCTTCTGAATTAACGAAATCCATGCCCTATGCGCTTCCGAGTGCCGGAATACGTTCGTGAGCGCCTCCTGAACGATGCGGAAGATCGCGGTCTCAAGATCAAGGGCGAGCCGCGGGAAATCGCTGGGCTGAACATCAAGGGAGGTTTCGACGCCGCTGCGCTCAGTCAACCCCTCCAGGTACCAGCGAAGCGCCGAAAGCAGACCAACCTCGTCCAACAAGGGTGGGTGCAGAAGATGAGACATGCTGCGCACCTGCTGAATCGCCCGATCGACGATTTCGCTGGCCTCGATGCACACTTGCCTTTCTGAATCGGCTACATTTTGTTGAAACGCCTTACCCAATACCATCTTCGCCACGGCTAGTTCCTGCCCCAGACCATCGTGCAGGTCGCGCGCGATGCGACGGCGCTCCTCATCCTGCGTGGTCATCAGACGGACGGAGAGGCGCCTCAATGCAGCCGTGCGCTCATCGACCATCCTTTCCAATTCAAGCGCATTGTCGCGAATCGATTGTTCGACCAGCTTGCTGTCATGAATATCGGAACAGGTTCCGTACCATTTGACGATGTTCTCCTCGGTATCCCGAATGGGCACGGCGCGAGCCCGAAACCAACGATAATTTCCGTCTCTTCCGCGCAAGCGATATTCCGCTTCGTAGTTCTGACCCGTTTGAACACACTCTAACCAACGTTGCTGGCTCCTCTCCTGGTCGTCCGGGTGCACATAATTCCACCAGCCGAAGGCAGTCGCGGAGCCTGACGCGGCGCCGGTATATTCATAGAATCGGTCGCTGATGTAATTTCTGACACCGTCGGCTTGCCTGCTGAAAATGATATCGGGAGCAGTATGCACAATCGCATCAAGCTCCATATTCCTCTCGGCCAGTTCCAGGTTGAGGGTCAGCAAGGCTCTTGCTTTTGCCTCCAATTCCTCGGTTCGTTCGCCGACACGCTGTTCCAATTCTCGATTCAGCGTTTCCAGCTGACGGGTCTTGCGATGCAGTTCGGCGAATACACTTACCTTGGCACGCAGCAGTTCTGGAACAACCGGGACGGAAACATAGTCGACCGCTCCATGTTCGTACCCTTTGAGCCGATCCAAATCCGTCAGATGCACGGCGGAGATAAAGATGATCGCGGTTCTCTGAAAGCGCGGGTGCTGGCGAATCATGCGGGCCAGTTCGAAGCCGTCGAGCTCCGGCATGCTCACATCCACCAGCACGACGGCTACGTCGGTTCTCAATAAGTGTTCCAGTGCCTCTCTGCCGGAAGCGGCTTTTATGAGATTCTCATCCAACTCACCCAGCATGACCTCATAGCTCAGCAGCTTGGCGGGCTGGTCATCCACCATCAGAATGTTGACTTTCTCCCTTGTGGTCATCGTTTTCTCCGTCTCCTTGACCGGAGTCTAGATCCAGGCTCTTCGCAATTTTCGCATCTATCGATGTAGCCACACCCTAAGCGCCGAAAGTAACTGCTCCGTATCGACCGGCTTTGCCAGGTACTCGGATGCTCCCGCCTCGAGACACTTCTCGCGATCGCCTTTCATCGCTTTTGCAGTCAGCGCGATGATTGGCAGACGTTGAAGAGAGGGCTTCTGGCGGATCACCTGCATAGTCTTGTACCCATCCATCTCCGGCATCATGATATCCATCAACAGAATTGCTACATCGGGCGTGCGCTCAAGGGTTGTGATGGCTTCGCGACCGGTCCCAGCAGCAAGAACGGTCATGCCACGGCGCTCCAGCACACTGCTGAGCGCAAAGATGTTGCGCACGTCATCGTCCACGACCAGCACTTTCTTTCCCACCAGAGCGTCATCGGAACGATGGAGCTGCTCGATCATTTTTTGCTTTTCCGGCGGCAGATCCTCCATCACGCGATGCAGAAACAGTGCCGTCTCATCCAGCAGCCGTTCCGGCGACTCGACCCCTTTGACCACAACGCTGCGCGCCAAAGTGTGCAGGCGGGCGTCTTCTTCCGGTGAGAGCTCTTTCCCAGTAAAGACGACCACGGGCAAATCGTTCAGCAACGGATTGTCGCGGAAGCTTTCCAAGACGTCAAAACCAGATATGTCGGGCAACCGCAGATCAAGCACAACGCAATCGAAAGGTTGCGCCCTGACTGCTGCGAGAGCTTCCGCGCCGCTGGCAACAACGGTCACGTCAATATCCTTGTGGCCGAGCAGTTCCCGGATACTCAACTGCTCCGCGTCATTGTCCTCCACCACCAGCAGTCGCTTCCGGCGCGGAGTCAAATATTGTTTGATCCGCGTCAATGCCGCTTTGATCCCTTCCGGCGTAGTGGGCTTGGTTACGAATGCGAATGCTCCACGCGCTAATCCGTGATGGTCTTCGTCAAGGGTCAACATCTGGACCGGAATATGCCGGGTTGCCGGATCCTGTTTCAGGTGGTTGAGTACTGTCCAACCGAGCATGTCGGGCAAGAACACGTCCAGCGACACGGCAGTCGGGCGATACTCCCGGGCCAGAGACAAGGCTTCTGTACCCCTGGAGGCCACAAGGACCTTCAATCCCATATCGCGGGAAAGGTCGCGCAATACGTGGGCGTAATGCAGGTCATCTTCCACGATCAGCAAAACAGCGTCCCCCGGCTGAAGATTCTCGCGGTCATCGGCGACCCGCGGAACTGGCGGTTCGGACACGACGACCGATGACGGATGCGGGGAGGCGGACGGCAGCGATCTCGCTTCGATCATACCGCCGCCGGCGGAAGCGCCCACATACGTCTGTGGCAGATAAAGGGTAAATGTGCTCCCTTTTCCGGGAGTACTACGCAACTGAATCTCGCCCCCCAGCAGGCTGGACAATTCGCGACTGATAGCCAGTCCCAGACCAGTCCCGCCGTACTTCCGGCTGGTGCCGGCATCCGCTTGCTGAAATGCTTCGAAGATGATTCTCTGCTTGTCCAGGGGAATGCCGATTCCGGTATCGCTGACCTCGAAGGCAATCACTGCGCCAGCTTTTCCCAAGACCGGATGATCCTCGCTCCACCCGCCCGTGGCGGCCGAAACGGAGAGAACGACGCCTCCTTGCTCTGTGAACTTGAGGGCATTTGAGAGCAGGTTCTTGAGCACCTGCTGCAGACGCTTTGAATCGGTGACCAGACTTCGAGGTAGCTGCGGGCCGGTGCGCAGCTCGAAATTCAAATGCCGGCTCTCGGCCTCGTGCCGGAAGGGACGCTCGACTGTATCGAGCAGATGGGCGAAGAAGATTTCTTCCGCTTCCACCGAGACTGTGCCTGACTCGATCTTCGACAGGTCAAGGATGTCGGTGATCAGATTCAGCAGATCCGTTCCTGCGCCGTGAATCGTACGCGCAAATTCCACTTGTCTCGACGTCAGGTTGCCGTCTGGGTTGTCACTGAGTTGCTGACCTAAGACCAGGATGCTGTTGAGCGGCGTGCGCAACTCATGCGACATGTTGGCCAGGAATTCTGACTTGTACTTCGAGGTTAGGGCCAGTTCTTTCGCTTTTTCCTCCAGTGCGCGGCGAGCTTGTTCAATCTCCTGGTTCTTGCGCTCGACTTCTACGTTCTGCTCGGCAAGCTGCTGCGCTTTTTGCGCCAGTTGTTCGTTGGTTTGCTGCAATTCCTTCTGCTGCATCTGGAGTTCGGTGGCCAACTGCTGTGACTGTTTCAGCAGTTCTTCCGTTTGCATGGTCGCCTCGATACTGTTGAGCACAATGCCGATGCTGGCCGTCAGTTGCTCGAGAAATGCCAGATGCGAGGTCGTGAAGTTGCTCAGCGACGCGAGTTCGATGACCGCCTTGACGCGATCCTCAAAGAGTACTGGCAGCACGATGACGTTTCGCGGCATCGCATGGAGCAAGCCCGAGCGAATCGAAATGGTGTTCGAGGGAAGATCTGTGATGAGCATCCGCCGCTTTTCCGACGCGCATTGCCCGATCAGACCTTCACCAATCTTTAACCGCCGCAGGTGTCCATTCTCGCCGTCGCCGGCGAAGGCGGAGAGTAGGACCATCTCCGCGGACTGTTCGGTTTCCATCTGGTAAATCAAGCCTTGCTGCGCATTCACCAGAGGCGCCAGTTCCGACAGCAGCAGGCGTCCAACGGTCGCCAGATCGCGCTGGCCCTGCAACATGGCGGTCAGCCGGGCGAGATTCGTCTTGAGCCAGTCCTGCTCGGTATTGCGATCCGTCGTCAGGCGGAGATTGTCGATCATGGTGTTGATATTGTCTTTCAGTTCGGCAACCTCACCGCTGGCTTCGACCTGAATCGATCGAGTCAGGTCGCCCTTGGTTACGGCGGTGGCGACCTCTGCAATGGCTCGGACCTGATTCGTCAGATTGTCGGCCAACAGGTTTACATTTCCGGTGAGAGCTTTCCACGTACCGGCGGCTCCCGGCACACTGGCTTGCCCACCGAGACGGCCTTCGACCCCGACCTCGCGAGCGACAGTTGTCACCTGGTCGGCAAACGTCGCCAGGGTCCCGGTCATGTTGTTGATGGTTTCGGCCAGAGCCGCTACCTCACCTTTCACGTTCACGGTCAGTTTCTGAGTGAGTTCGCCGTTTGCGACTGCGGTCACGACTTTGACAATGCCGCGGACCTGCTCAGTCAAGTTCGCAGCCATGATGTTGACATTGTCCGTGAGATCTTTCCACGTGCCCGCCACGCCGGGCACCTGTGCCTGCCCGCCCAGCTTGCCTTCCGTACCGACCTCGCGCGCCACGCGGGTTACTTCCGCCGCGAAGGCGTTGAGCTGGTCCACCATGGTGTTGATCGTATTCTTGAGTTCTAAAATTTCTCCTTTCACGTCGACCGTGATTTTGCGGGACAAATCACCGCGCGCCACTGCGGTGGTCACCTCGGCGATATTGCGCACCTGCCCAGTCAGGTTCCCGGCCATTGAGTTCACCGAGTCAGTCAGATCTTTCCACGTGCCGGCAACGCCCGGTACGTTGGCCTGCCCACCCAGCCGGCCCTCGCTGCCCACCTCGCGGGCCACGCGCGTCACTTCTCCGGCGAACGCATTGAGCTGATCCACCATGGTGTTGATGGTTTCTTTCAACAACAGAATTTCGCCGCTGACGTTCACCGTGATTTTCTTCGAAAGATCCCCGCTAGCGATCGCTGTGGACACCTCGGCGATGTTGCGCACCTGGCCGGTGAGATTACTGGCCATTGAGTTCACGGAATCCGTGAGATCTTTCCACGTGCCGCCGACGCCCGGCACCTGTGCCTGCCCGCCCAGCTTGCCGTCTGTGCCGACTTCGCGGGCCACGCGAGTTACTTCCGAGGCGAAGGAGCGCAACTGGTCCACCATCGTATTGATGGTGTCTTTCAGCTCGAGAATCTCGCCCTTCACATCCACCGTGATCTTGCGTGATAAATCGCCGCGAGCCACGGCGGTCGCGACTTCGGCGATGTTGCGCACTTGGCCGGTAAGGTTGCTGGCCATGAAGTTGACGTTGTCGGTGAGATCTTTCCACGTGCCAGCCACACCCGGCACCTGTGCCTGCCCGCCCAGCTTGCCTTCCGTTCCCACTTCGCGTGCGACACGCGTTACTTCACCCGCGAAAGCGTTGAGCTGGTCCACCATTGTGTTAATGGTGTCTTTTAGTTCGAGAATTTCTCCTTTCACATCCACCGTGATCTTGCGCGACAGATCACCACGCGCCACGGCGGTGGTCACCTCGGCGATATTGCGCACCTGCCCAGTCAGGTTGCCCGCCATCGAGTTGACGGAGTCGGTCAAGTCTTTCCACGTCCCGGCTACGCCCGGCACGTTGGCCTGTCCACCCAACCGGCCTTCACTGCCCACTTCGCGGGCAACGCGCGTCACCTCACCCGCGAAGCGGTTGAGCTGATCCACCATCGTGTTCAGAGTCTCTTTGAGCTGCAGAATCTCTCCGCGCACGTCGACCGTAATTTTGCGTGAGAGATCGCCGTTGGCGATGGCCGTGGCCACTTCAGCAATGTTGCGTACCTGGCCGGTCAGATTACTCGCCATGAAGTTGACGTTGTCTGTGAGATCCTTCCACGTGCCGCCAACGCCCGGCACCTGCGCTTGCCCGCCCAGCTTGCCTTCGGTTCCGACTTCGCGAGCGACGCGAGTGACCTCGCCGGCGAAGGCATTGAGCTGATCAACCATGGTGTTGATGGTGTCTTTCAGTTCGAGAATCTCACCCTTCACATCCACCGTGATCTTGCGCGACAAGTCACCGCGCGCCACGGCCGTCGTCACCTCTGCGATGTTGCGTACCTGAGCCGTCAAATTACCGGCCATGGCATTGACAGAGTCCGTGAGATCCTTCCAGGTACCGGCGACGCCGACTACGAGGGCCTGCCCACCAAGTTTGCCATCGGTGCCCACTTCGCGGGCCACGCGCGTCACCTCAGACGCAAAGGATCGCAATTGGTCGACCATGGTATTGATGGCTTCTTTGAGTTGGAGGATCTCGCCACGTACATCGACTGTGATTTTGCGTGACAGGTCACCGCTGGCCACGGCTGCGGCAACCTCCGCGATATTCCGCACCTGGCCGGTTAGGTTGCTGGCCATCGAGTTCACGGAGTCGGTGAGATCTTTCCACGTGCCGGCTACGCCCGGCACGAGCGCCTGCCCGCCGAGTTTGCCGTCCGTACCAACTTCGCGGGCCACGCGCGTTACTTCGGCCGTGAAGATGCCGAGTTGCTGAATCATGGTGTTGACGATGTTGGCGGAACGCAAGAACTCGCCTTCGAGTGGGCGTCCATCCACTTCCAATTGCACGGTCTGGGTCAGATTGCCCTGCGCCACTGCCGCGATTGCGCGCGTCACCTCGGCCGTTGGCCGAAGCAGGTCCTCAATGAGCGTGTTGACCGATACCTCCATCTCGCCCCACGCCCCTCGAGACTGATGAAAGCGAGTGCGCTCGCGCGTTCTTCCTTCTTTACCCACGACTTGGCCGGCCCGCTTCAACTCCTGCGCGATTTGTTGGTTCGCAGCGGCAATGTCGTTGAACGTGTCAGCAATTTTTCCAGCGAGCCCGGTCCACGAACCGGGTAAGCGCACAGAAAACTCTCCATCACGCATGGTCTGGAGGCTGGCAAGAATGGCAGCTAGCTCGGAAGCGTCCGCACCAGCAGCAAGATTGGAAGGCCTACGTTTGTCTTGCCTCTCGGTTCGAGATTCGCCATCGCCAACTGCAACTGCAATATTCTGGCTTTCGCTCTTCATGAACGGTCCTTCGTTGCCCCTGTGTATTCACTCTTGGGAATAATGTCGCGTTGCCGCAGGCTTTACGTCCCCTTGCACCCCTGACACGGCGAAACGAGCACGCTCCGGCCGTCCCGGGAAAGCCGCAGTACTCCAGAGTCTGTTCGTGGACTGGGCTATCCTTCCAGCTCGAGGTTGCTTCCGAAGTACGAATGAGCCTACGGATTCACCGATACCTGAACTTCGTAACACGAACCTCTGGCGTTTGACTCTAGGGTGTTTACTGTATGGCTGTTTCTTCATTCATTCGCGATGCTCCTCTACGGGAATTCTCTGCCACTCGTACAGAATCCACCCTAGTTTCAAGCACGCGGCGATTTCGTATGCTCGTATGACCGGTCTCTCATCGAACGATGGTGTCCTTGTATTTTCATGCACCCGAACTGGCCTTCACAGAAGTTTCCTATTTTCCGGATCGGCGCCAAGCATATTTCGAGATTTCGAGCTGGAGCTTCATCATGACCTTGAACCGACGGGCTGCCTATGGATTGTATCGCCAGGATGTCGCTCTGCCCGCGATCGTGCGAACGCTAAACGACGCAGGATTCGGAAATGAAGACATCTGCATGATGCTTTCGCCGACGCACCCGATTGCGACGGTCGTGCGCGATGCCAGCTTTGATTCTGAACGGGATGCGAACACGAAGACCGCCAGTTTGATCGGCTGGCTTTCTGAGTTCGGCGCCGTGGTGATGCCCACAATCGGTTTCTTCATCCGATCCCAGGCGTTCTACCACGCTTTGGTGGTTGCAAAGTCATCTCCGCGCGGAAACTCGACATCACTTGTAACGCTCGGTTTTCCTGACGATGAAGCAGAACGATTCGAGGATCAACTCCGGCGGGATGGAGTCTTGATTTACGTGTCTTGTTCTGAGGCGGTCGAGCCCATGTGGGCTATCGAAGTATTGCAACGAACCGGCGCGAGAGAAGCCGCGACCTTGGAAAGAGAAGTCGCAGCGGAAGCCGTGGCATAGAGCATGTAGCCGACTGCCCAACGGGAAACTGCTCCGGGTTCGACTCCAGCTTAAAGTCCGCTGTGAGGTTCCTCGGACTCGTCGGGCCTGACTGCTGAGGTAATCGCAGTGAAAACCAGCCTTCTTCTTAATTGTTCGATGCGTTCATGAAGGATCTGTCTTAACTCTGCAGCGAGTCTCCGAACTTCTTCGTCGTCTTCCGCCTTCACCGCGCGGGAGCACAAATCAATGACTCGATTCTCGAACGAAGTGACGCTCATGTTCGCCAGGGCGCGGTAAACTTCGAAACGACGAGCTTCGAAACGACGAGCTTCGAGATGGCGTCCCGAAGACTAGTGGTGAGCAATGGCGGGGTGATCGAGAGAGTCGGAATGGGCGTACGGGCCACATTAACTCATGACCACCCCAAGTCGGCGAACCCGTGATGGCCCCCGCTACCCCAGAAAATAGCTCACAAAGGGTGCGTCCCGCAATACGGTCGTTCCCCTAGTGTTGTTGGCCGTTCTACTTCCCCCAAGCCGGGTCCGCTGACGCGAAAGCCACACCGGGATTCACCGCCGCGCCGGGGATTCACTCGCGAAAATCGCATGATAGGATCAGGCTCGCCGGCCACCCTTCGCGAGAACGCGAAGAATATGGTTCAGGCCGTCGGCACTGATTTGAGGGGTCAGAGGCTGGGCCCACCCGGCATCAAGTCCTGATCCGCAGGCAAAAGATGTAGTCGCAGTTGCAAAGCCATGCTTCGAGTGAAACAGGGGGGAACATGGGGAAAAAGCTTTTGCAGCTTCGCTGGCTTTTGTTCGGACTTTTGCTGATCCCCGGCGTTTCGTCGGCTCAGGACACAGCCACGCTCACGGGTACGATTCGAGACAAGTCGGGAGCGGTGCTTCCCAAAGCCGACGTCACTATTAAGAGCAGAGTCACAGACTTCGTTCGTGAGGTCCAGAGTAACTCTGCTGGCGAGTATGTAGCTGCCGGGTTACCTCCCGGACGCTACGACCTCACCGTTTCTGCCCCCGGGTTCCGCAAGTATCAGGCTGAAGGCGTCACCCTTCGCGTGGCTCAGAATGCCCGGATTGACGTGACGATGCAAGTTGGCAATACCCATGAGGAAGTCACCGTCAAGGGGGAAGGCCTGGCCCAGGTGAATACGGAGACCAACGAACTCGGCGGCACGATTACCGGCAAGGAACTTCTCCAACTGCAATTGAACGGACGCAATTTCACCCAGTTGATAACGCTGGTGCCGGGTGTGAGCAATCAAACCGGGCAGGATGAAGGCGAGGTCGGCGCAGCGGCCAACGTCAGTTACAGCGTCAACGGTGGCCGCACGGAATATAACAACTGGGAAGTGGACGGCGGCGACATGATGGATAACGGCAGCAACTTTTCGCTGAACGTCTACCCCAGCGTCGAGGCGATCGGGGAAGTCCAGGTGCTGACTTCAAACTACGGAGCTCAGTACGGGCGCAACGGTTCGGGCACGGTCGAGGTCGAAACAAAATCGGGTACAAACGCATTTCACGGCTCGGTGTGGGAGTTCCTACGAAATGAGGCTTTCAACGCCCACAACTATTTCGACCTGCCGGGGACGCCCGTAGCCGGCTACCACAAACACGATTTCGGCTACAGCGTGGGAGGCCCGATCTGGAAGAACCATACTTTCTTTTTCTGGTTACAGAACTGGCGCCGCGAAGTGGTCCCTTATAACTTCTTCAATTACGTTCCCTCGATGGCCAACCGCCAGGGAGATTTCAGTGACCAGTGTGCGCCAGTCAATCCCAACCCAACCGATTGCCCGGTGGATCCAAATACAGGCAATCCGTTCCCCAAGAACAAGATTCCATTCATTGATCCAGACGCGCAGGCGCTGCTGCCGATGATCCCGTTACCGAATACAGTGAATAGTGGGCAGGCCACGTTCGCCGAGGCGGTAGGTCAACCTACGCAGTGGCTGGAAAATCTGGTGCGGATCGATCACGATTTCAATTCCAGGTTCCGCGCCACTTTCCGCCTCATTCACGATTCCTGGAATACGACCAGCGGCGCCCTCACTTTCGAAAGCGGAAGTTTCCCGACGATTCGCTCGCATTTTGTCGGCCCCGGCGTTGAAATCGTCTCCAGGCTAACGGCCGCGATCTCGCCAACCCTGCTCAACGAATTTGCCGTCAGCTACACGACGGACCACCTCCGACTCACCAACACCAACCCATCAGTCTGGACGCGCGGCAGCAACTTCACCATGCCCGGTCTATTTCCAAACTACGGTGGCAAGTTGCCCGATTTCTGCCTGAGCACTTCGGGCGATTATGGTGGCGGATTCTGCGAAGGCCCCACCGCTTTCCCCTGGTCCAATTCAAACCCGACCTTCACTTATCGCGACAATGTCACCAAGAGTCTGGGCAAGCACAAGCTGGAATTCGGCGGCTACTTCGTCAACGCGGAAAAGAATGAGTACTCGTTTACGGATCTTGGCGGCGACCTGACCTTCGACAGCACAGTGCCCGTTTCCACCGGTAATGCCTTTGCCGACCTGCTGATGGGAAATATTGCAAACTTCCAGCAGGCAAACGCGCAACCCAAATATCACATCAATTACAA
Organism: uncultured Acidobacteriaceae bacterium; assembly: GCA_963739125.1. Classification (GTDB taxonomy): domain Bacteria; phylum Acidobacteriota; class Terriglobia; order Terriglobales; family Acidobacteriaceae; genus Sulfotelmatobacter. Next base: position 2,726,109 of record CAVTZD010000001.1, read on the forward strand.
ACTGTTCGAGCCCTACTTCCAGGACGACTATCACATCTTCAAAAATTTAACCTTGAATCTGGGCCTGCGTATCAGTCTGTTCGGAACTTTCTGGGAGAGGAACCATCTGGTTTCCAATTGGGATCCGCTGGGATACACCTCCGCTGCGGCTCCGAAGATTGACGTAACCGGGAATGTAACTGGGCAGGAAGGCGCGCTGATCCTTACGCCGGGGACAACGGCGTTTGACGGCGTCGCGCAGTGCGGTGTGGGAAGAGTGCCGCGAGGATGTTTGAATGGACATTTATTTAATCCAGCGCCGCGCCTGGGATTTGCGTGGGACCCCATGGGTAACGGCAAGATGGCGATTCGCGGGGGATACGGAATTTTCTTCGAGCACACCAACGGCATGGAAGGCAACGCGGAAAACTTGGAGGGCACGCCGCCGCTGGTGCAGGAGCCAACCCAATTCAACATTGTTGGCTACAACAACGTAGGCGGGCTAGGGCTTTTGTTTCCACTATCGACCGTCTCCATTCCTGACACGGTGCAATGGCCGTATGTTCAGCAGTGGCATTTCGATTTGCAGCGCGACCTGATCAAGAACACAGTGGCCACACTGGCGTACGTGGGCGCCGAAGGAACGCATCTAACTCTGCAGCACGAAGAAAATGCGTTGCGCCCGGTGCCGGCTTCTGAAAACCCTTTTCGTCGCGGCCAACCGATTACTTCGGATATTTGCAACTCGCAAGGCGGCGGAGTCCTCACTCCGACCTTCGATGTGAATGGCCAAAACATTACGGGACAGCCAGCCATCAATCTCGACGTCGCGTGCGGAAATGATCCGAATCCGTTTCGGCCGTTCTATAGTCTCGATTCGTTGCAGCGTGTCGAGCCCGAAGCCAACTCCAACTACAATGCGCTGCAGTTTTCCCTGCGAAAGACGGACGGTCCGCTCACGATCGACGTGGCTTACACTTATAGCCACTCGTTGGACGACTCTTCCGACAACGTAGACGGCAACTACGTGAATGCTTACAACATTCACAGCAACTACGGCAGTTCCAATTACGATCAGCGGCATATCCTGACCGTGGCCTGGGTTTACGAAGAGCCTTATTTCGCCGGCAAGGGACTCTCCCACACCTTCCTGGGAGGATGGCAGTTTGCCGGCATCATGACACACCAGAGTGGGGAACCTTTTTCCGTGGTCGATGGCATCTACGGCGACAGTGCCGGCGTTGCTGACGGGATCACAAACAACGGTTCGTACGCCGACATTATTGGCGACCCGCACGCCGCACCGGATCCGAGTTGTACAGTTCCCGGTACCAAGGCGAATCCGCTCTTCAACTGTCTCGCTTATGAACAGCCGCAAGGCTTGACCTTCGGTAGCTCGGGCCGGAACAGCCTGAACCTGCCCCGTCGCACCGACTTCGATACGTCGGTGTACAAAATCTTTAAACCATCAGAAAAATTACAACTCCAATTTCGGGCGGAAGCGTTCAACGTATTCAACCACACGCAATGGAATGGTGTGAACGACTACGTAGGCACGCAGAACTTTTTGTATCCGACCGGCGCCCACATGCCACGAGTCCTGCAGTTCGCGCTTCGAATCACATTCTAGGAAACCTGGTTCTAGGGAAGCAGGTTCTAGGGAAGCTGGCTTGCGCAAGAGTTAATTATTCGCAGTCCGTCGAAATATCGGGTTGCCATACGTCATACATTCAAGGACATGTAAAACTCTTCCAGAAGGAGACTGATGATGCAATTCGCATTGTTGATCTATGAATCGCCGGAGGCTTTCGCGACACGAAAAGGCGATGGGACCGACCCCTATACCGGCGCCTGGCGCGCCTATCACAGGGCGCTCGTCGAGTCGGGCGCTCTTGTCGCGGGCGATCCGCTGAAAGCACCGGAAACGGGAACCACCATACGAATCAAGGATGGAAAGCGCGGCGTTCAGGACGGTCCATATGCCGACGCTAAAGAGCAGCTGGGAGGATTCACCATCCTGGAGCTGCCGTCGCTTGACGCAGCTTTGGAGTGGGCAGCGCGTTGCCCGGCGGCAGCGATCGGTGCTGTCGAGGTGCGGCTGCTTGATCCCCAAACCAAGCACAGGATTACCGGATGAGTGGAAGTCAAGAAGGGGAGGTGCATGGGACAGTCGAGCGAGTGGCGCGCGAGTCATACGGTCGCCTGGTCGCGTATCTTTCCGTGCACACGAATGATCTGGGCGCAGCCGAGGACGCACTCAGCGAGGCGCTGCTGGCGGCGCTCACCGTTTGGCCGCGGAGCGGCATTCCCGAGCGTCCCGAAGCATGGCTGCTGACGACGGCTCGTCATTCGATCATTGACGCCGTGCGCCATCAGCAGGTGGTCTCGGCCAGCGAGCCTACTCTTCAGCTTCTGCAGGAAAATTCCATGGAGACGAACTTCTCGACCGAGTTTCCCGATGAACGCCTCAAACTCCTCTTTGTGTGTGCACATCCTGCCATCGATGCGAACGTGCACACTCCCCTGATGCTACAGACTGTTCTCGGTCTGGACGCCGCGCGTATTGCCGGAGCATTTCTTATTTCGCCAAAGACGATGGGGCAACGCCTGGTGCGCGCCAAGACGAAGATCCGCGATGGCGGTATCCAGTTCGAGATTCCGGACCAGCGTGATTTGCCGCAACGGCTCGACGCCGTACTTGAGGCCATTTACGCAGCTTTCGGCATTGGCTGGGACGACCTGGCAGGAGTCGACCAACGAGGCCGCGACCTCGCCGAGGAAGCCATCTGGCTAGCGCGAGTGCTGCTGCAACTAATGCCGAATGAGGCAGAAGTCGGCGGCCTTCTGGCTCTTATGCTGCATTGCGAAGCACGGCGGCCCGCGCGAAGAGGACGTGACGGCCGATACGTTCCTCTTTCCGAGCAGGATCCGAAACTGTGGTCGATCTCTTTAATAGAAGAGGCGGAGCGCCATCTCGCAGAGGCGTCCAGATTTGGACGTCCAGGGCGTTTTCAACTGGAAGCGGCGATTCAGTCGGTGCACGCCGAACGGGTACGCAACGGCCGGATTGAATGGACGGCGATCGTGGGGTTCTATGAACAGCTGAATCACATCGCGCCGACGATCGGCAGGCAAACTGGACATGCCGCCGCGCTTGCGGAAGCGAATCGGGCAGAACAGGGGCTAGCCGTTCTGGATGCGGTCGATCCGGGCAGCGTCTCTGCCTATCAGCCCTATTGGGCAGTTCGTGCTCATCTTCTGCGGCTTCTTGGGCACGGTCCCGAAGCCCAGAAAGCTTACGACCGAGCGATTGGACTGGCTGAAGATCCCGCGGTAAGAGACTTCCTGCTGCAAAGGCGGGGCTAATTTTTTCGATCGGCTGCGCAGAAAATCCCTCCAGCTCACAATTCAGGCTTGGCAGCCCGAAATACTCATCCTTTATTGTCGGAAGCAAAAGTCATCCGCATCTGACCTGCTCGCAGCCTTCCTTAAGAGCGCGGCCACTGTGACGCCGCGCGTCGTGGCACAATGGAGTCCGATCTCTGCTTTGCCGGGAGCCATTTGCCCAATGAGACTGTTTCGCATCGCAGTCTGCTTGATTTTCTTTGCGCTGTCATCGGCCTTCGCTTTTGCGTGGGGTCCGATCAGCCACATGACCGTTGCGTACGTCGCTTACCAGCACCTCAACCCCACCGTGAAGGCGCGGGTGCGCGATCTTCTCAAGCTGAACCCTGACTACGCGATTTGGGAAAAACAAATTCCGGCTGGGACTTCCGTCGACGACCATGACCTCATTCTCTTCATGATCGCCTCAACTTGGGCCGACGACATCAAAGGAGAGCCGCAGTATTCGGACGACGGCAGCAACGGCGGGAACACTCCGAGCGGAGTGTCTTCTTCGCAAAATGTTGGCTACAGCGACTTGCTGCGCCACAAATACTGGCATTTCATCGATACTCCATTTTCGCCGGACCAAACTCCGCTGCCTCCGATTCCCGCGCCCAACGCCCAGACTCAGATCGTAGCGTTCCGCGCGGTGCTCTCGTCGGCTCAGCCCGACGCCCTGAAATCGTACGATCTGGTCTGGCTCATCCATCTGGTCGGCGACATCCACCAGCCTCTGCATGCCGTAACCCGCGTTACGCAGGCGCATCCGATGGGCGATGCCGGCGGTAATTTAGTAAAACTGTTCGGCAATGCAGCCTTCAATCTTCACAGCTACTGGGATGATCTTCCTGGGGCCGACTGCAAGTATTGCGCGGACAAAATCCATTGCGCGAATCGAGCCATTGTGTTTGGCAAGACGATCCAGCCCATTACCGAGAAGGACGGCCGGAACACCAACACAGCCGACTGGGTTCGTGAAAGTTTTGACGATGCTCGCGCCGACGTCTATCGCATCCCCATCGGCGTGGCCGATCAGCCTTATACCATCGCGCCCGGATCGCAGTATGAGAAAGCTGCTGACAGATTGGCACGCCGGCGCATCGCTGCGGCAGGTGAGCGGCTCGCTCAAGTGTTGAACGAAGAGTTGAAGTGACGAAATCTTATCCTGCGACGTGGAGCTGTTTGTGCACTGGAAGGAGCGGGGAAAAGGATCGCGAAGCGGCTCGACGCTGGCTTGACCCTGCCCGGCGCGAATGCTAGCTTCAGTTCCACACACGTGACTCGGTGGGGGATATCGATCTGAGCGGGGCAGGGAAGACGCGTGAATGTGCGGATCTTCGGCGTCGGGATTTTCTCTTACGCCTCTCTCAGGGAGTGGGCGCGACGTTCGTTCCGAGTTGGTTGTGGGGAACTAAATTCCCTCTACGCCTCGCACCCTGCGATCTGATTTCTGGCGAGCGATCCCCTGTCGATGCATCCTCTTTCGACACTGCCTTCTACCTGCATCCGCGGTATCGCAGCGGGCGCACGATCGATTCGACTTTGCGCAACATCGAGACTGGTCTCGATGAATTCATCAGCGAGAAATATGCCGACCAAATCGCTGCGATCCTTGCCGGCTGGAGTGCGAGTCTGCTCAAGTCGCCGCAAGAAACGCAGGCGTTCACGAGCGTTCTTGCTGTCGATTTCTCCGGAACATCGCTGCTGCCCGCGACGGCACGAGTCATTCGTTCCGGAACCGGGATCGAGGTTCGCGAAAACACTTTCGCCTCGCAGACTACATTGAATCTGGACGCCTTTGTTCGCGACTTAGAGTCCTCGCTGCAGGTTTTCTCCAGCATTCTCACCGCTGAGTTTCAGGTCATAGGCATCGAGGTGGACAGCGATGCGAAAACCGATGTCTCGATAAATTCTTCTCATCTTCCCGACCGTGTGAATACTCGAGTCCGCTACGAAATCGTCGGTACGGGGTCCGGCTTTCATCGGGAACAGCGGGTCGGCACTTGGCATCTGACTTGGGAACCGGCTCCGTCTGGCGATTTTCGCATCCGCTCGTGGCGAGTGCTGGACGAAACTCAATCCCGCTCGCAGTCGGCGGTCTACGCGGATGTTACAGCTGAGGCGCTCGGCCGCAACGCTTCTTACTCCGCCCAACTGGCCCACGGCACCGACTACTGGCGCACTGTCGTCGACGGCGCTTGCGGCATCGACATTTATGGACACAACGGAGTCTCCGTGGCCGACATCGACAACGACGGCTTCGACGATCTGTATATCTGCCAGCCCGCCGGTTTGCCCAACCGACTCTTCCGCAACCGTGGCGACGGAACATTTGAAGACGTCACGGAAGAGTCGGGACTCGGCGTCCTCGAAAACACTGCCTGCGCCTTGTTTGCCGACTTTGACAATGACGGCCGACAAGACGTCATCGTAGTCTGCGCGAACGGACCATTATTGTTTCTGAACCAAGGCGATGGCAGGTTTCGAGAAAAGCGAGATGCTTTCCGATTCGCAAATCCTCCCCAGGGAACATTCACCGGTGCGGCCGTCGCGGACTACGATCGCGACGGATGGCTCGACATTTATTTCTGCCTCTACGCTTACTATCAGGGCACGGGGCAATACAAGTACCCGTCGCCGTATTATGACGCGGAGAACGGCCTGCCCAATTTTCTGATGCGCAACCAGCGCGACGGCACCTTCCGCGACGTGACCGCCGAATCTGGCCTCAATCAGAACAACACGCGCTACAGCTTCTGCTGCGGATGGGGCGACTGCAACCGCGATGGCTGGCCGGATCTCTACGTTGTGAACGACTTCGGCCGCAAGAATCTTTATCGCAACAACGGTGACGGAACTTTCGCGGATGTTGCCGCCGCGGCCGGCGTAGAAGACGTGGGCGCCGGGATGAGCGTGTCATGGCTCGACTATGACAACGACGGGTCCGAAGATCTCTATGTCGGCAACATGTGGACCGCTGCCGGCGAACGCATTTCGACGCAGGAAGTCTTCAAGAAAGAATCAAATAAGGATATCCGCGCGCTCTACCAGAAACACGCAATGGGGAATTCGCTATTTCGCAATCGGATTCGTAACGGCAGTCTCGAGTTCGAAAATGTCACAAATTCCTGTGGCGCGAGAGTCGGCCGGTGGTCATGGTCGAGCGATGCATTCGATTTTGATCACGATGGTTTCCCGGATTTCTACCTCACCAACGGAATGGTTTCGGGACCATCGCGTCAGGATGTGAACAGTTTTTTCTGGCGGCAGGTTGTGGCTCGATCGCCTGATGAGGCCCGGGGGTCGAGGGAATACGAGCAGGGATGGAATGCAATCAACGAACTCATTCGTTCGGACGGCACGTGGAGCGGCTACGAGCGAAATGTTTTCTACGCCAACAACCGCAATGGAAGGTTCTCTGACGTTTCCGGCGTGGTTGGGCTCGATTTCATCGAGGACGGCAGATCATTTGCCCTGGCTGATTTCGACCATGACGGTCGCCTCGAAATTGTTCTAAAGAATCGTAACGCTCCTCAGGTACGTGTCTTGAAGAGCATTGTCAGCGACCTGCCACCCTCGCTCTCGTTTCGACTGCAAGGAACTAAGAGCAACCGAGACGCGATCGGCGCCGCGGTGACGATAACGACCGAGCATGGGAGCCAGACGCGGATGCTTCAGGCGGGGTCGGGCTTCCTCTCGCAGCACAGCAAAGATCTATTTTTCGGCCTCGGCGACACTTACGGCACGGTGCAGGCGTCCATCCGCTGGCCGAGCGGCCTCGTGCAGGAGTTGCGCGACTTGCCTGTCAATCATCGGGTCTGGGTGAAGGAAGGATCTCAGCCGTCTCGCGCGGAGCCATTCAAACCCCGCAATGACGAGCATGGCTCAATCGTGCAAACGTTGCTGCCACAATCTCAGTCAAGAGACGAATTGTTTCCGGCGAGCGTTGAAACCTGGCTTCTGGAGCCCATTTCTGCTCCCGATTTCTCGTTGCCCGATCTCTCTGGACGATCGCACACCCTTTCTGCGATTCGAGGCAAGCCGGTTTTTCTGAATTTCTGGAGCGCAGAGTCGAAGGAGTGTCAGCCAGTCTTGCGAATGTTGCAGAAGGCCCGAGCGAGTTGGGAGACTCTCGGCCTGCAGTCGCTGACCATTAACATGGATACGGCTGCGCCTGACTTGAAACAAAGCGGCACATCGCAAGTTGGGACTCTCCGCGCATTCATCCGCGACCAGCAGCTTTCGCTTTCGATCCTTCTCGCGACCGCTGATGTCGCCGCGATCTATAACATCCTTTACCGCCAGTTGTTTGATCGGCACCGCGACCTTAGCCTTCCCGCTTCGTTATTGATTGACGCTCGCGGCGACGTCGTCAAGGTGTATCAGGGGACGATCGACGCGAAGCAGATCGAGGAAGATGCACGAAACATTCCGAGAACTGATGCCGAGCGACTGGCCAGAGCCTTGCCATTTCCTAACGCTAAATTTTCCCTCGAGGTTAGCCGCAACTATCTTTCGCTGGGCTCGCTCTATTTCCAGCACGGATATCTCGATCAGGCTGAATCCTCCTTCCAGCAGGCGTTGCGCGACGATCCTTCGAGCGCTGAAGCGCTATACGGCATCGGCAGCGTCTACATTAATCAGAACAAGAACGCTGCGGCCCGAGAGATTTTTGAACGCGTGGTGAAGCTCCAGGCGAATTACCCGGACACTCTTCCCGACGCGTGGAACAACCTGGGAGTGATCGCCACGCGCGAAGGACGTTCCGCCGATTCAGTCGGATGTTTTCAACAGGCTCTCCGGCTGAATCCTCATCATCAGCTCGCGCTCGATAATCTCGGCAACGCTTATCGTCTGCTAAAGCGTTGGGAGGACGCGCGGACGACATACGAACGGGCTCTGGAGATCTCCCACGAAGACGCTGAGGCAAATTACGGGCTGGGCATGGTATTCGCGCAGAGCGATGACACGGCCCACGCTTACGAATACTTGCAGCGCGCACTGCAATCTCGTCCTGTTTATCCGGAAGCGCTGAATAACCTGGGCGTGCTCTACCTGCGGATGGATCGCCGCGCCGAGGCCGTCGCCAGCTTCGAGCGATGCATTCGTGCCGCGCCGACGTTCGACCAGGCGTACCTAAATCTCGCCCGTGTCTATGCCCTCGAAGGCTCGCGCGACAAGGCTCGCGGCGTCCTGGTTGAACTGCTCAAAGAGATCCCCGATGATCCACAGGCGAAACAGATGCTCGAGCAACTGGGGCGGTGAAGCGTAGCGGCGGCGCGAAGTCGGGAACGGCGATGCCCCACCCCGGCCTGCGCCTCGCCCCGGTTATGATGCCCGCTGTGTTACACTTTTTGATTCACACTGAAAACCTGTAACGCGCAGGACTTTCCGATCCGGACATGCTTCTTTCCAAAGAATATGTGGGCTATCTGGCCCGCGAAGTGACCAAGAAACTGATCGCTGGCAAGTTCATCGAGACCACGGCCGTTCCCGCGGTGACCGAGCGCGTGCACGCGGCTCTGGTCGATGAGCTTTCGCTCGAAGACCGCATCAACGACGAAGTTCGCGTCATCCTCGAAGCCTATTCGACTGAGATGCAGAAGACCGGCGCCAACTACCAGGAAATGTTCCGCAAGGTGAAAACCGAGCTGGTACGCAAGTACAAGGCGGTGCTGTGAGACTCAGCCGCGACAAAGTCAATGTGCTGGCCCGCGCCGTTTCCGACGTGCTCAAGCAGATGGACGAAGTCGAATTCATCGAAGATCCCAACACCATCCGCCAGGAAACCCGCAAGCTGCTCGAAGAACTGCTCAATCAGGAAGAAAGAATCGACATCGCAGCCCGCCAGAAAATCGAAAGCCAGAAGCGCACCATCCTCGAAGGCTCGCAAGAGTGGGACATCCTGTACCGCAAGTACTATAACGAGGAAGTGAAGAAGCTCGGCGTTTAGCTCTGTCTAGAGCGCGGATTTCAATTCAACTGAGATCAGATTCCGTACCGAGCGGGCCGGCCGCCTGTCTTCGGTCACGACAAGCCGGAACGGTCCAGTATGCTCATCGAGCGGCTTGTCATTCATCTTATCGGCAACGAGAACTTCTCCCGGATGGAAACTGGGATCGACTTCGCCGAGGGCGAGCACTGCTTTGTAGCCGTCAGAGCCTGTCGCCACAATGTAGTCTGCCAGCGCCTTGCCGCGAAGTTCCTTTCCTGACGGCGCTCCGATCCTGGCCAGCAAATCAGAAAGACGAACGCCGGAGTATGTTTCGTCGGCATTCGTGTGCGGATTGTGGATCGTCACCGAGATGTGCGGCATCGCTCTCAGGTCGACGGCTGACAACGTCACCGACTTGCGGCCGGAATCTGCCAGCAAACTCAGTTCGTCTCTGATCGGCGCCGGCGAAGCTTGCGACTCGCCGTGAGCCCCTGCCATGGGAGTCGCTGCGCCCTGCTGGGAGAACGTTACCGAGGAGGCGCACAGCACGACGCTGAAAAGCATAACGCTGAGCTTTCTTGCACACATGGTGGTGGGAGCATAGCGCGGAAAGATATTCGGTGTCAGCAAATACATGAAGGTTTTCGCTCGGCCGCGAGGGCAGAAAAAGCCCCGCTTGCGCGGGGCTGGATGGGGGACGAGCCTGCAGCCGTTCTCAGGCGGCTTCTTTACGTTGCTGAATCGTCTGCAGAAGCTTCCGGTATTGTTGCGCGTTGGTGACGATCTTTCGCTGTGGCAGGCTGGTGATCCACTGATTCCGCGAAACCGATCGTCGTTCGCGGCGCGAGCCGACGTGGCCGCGATGCCGCAGATTGTTGGGATGCTTTTCCGCCGTCTGCTGCTGCCAGCCGCTCCCATCGGTCACGCTGAACACGCCGATGTAGCCGCCTGCCAGCAACTGAAGTGGATTCTGAATCTGGTTCATGCGGTCAAATTGCGTCGATCCCGCCGCGCGAAAATTCTCAAACCATGCCGGATACACAAAGTCCGAGACCAGAACGTTGTTGATCTTATAGCCGAAGCCGTCGTCCTCGCAGGCGTCGCAGACTTCGTATGCATAGAGCGTGCCGGTGGTGTTTGCATTCTGTACGAAAGCGGTCAGATTGATATTGGGGTCGGCCAGCATCTCCAGCAATTCATGGCTCGCGGTAACGCTCCACGAAGTGCCGGCTTTCAAATCGCTGGCGGCAAAGACCTTCCCCATGGGCAGGCCGTCCGGGGTCAAGTCGTGATAGCCGAGCGCTCCGGCCTGATCGGAATCGTCGAGAATCACCAGCCACCAGGTTCCGGCCGGCGGCTGCGTGCCTCGAGGAATGATCTTCAGTTCCGCGTCGATACCCCAGACGGGGCGGAAGTCGCTGGTGACCTGCTGCTGCAGGGCAGCCATGATGGGTATAACTTCAGCATCGGTCAAGACGGTGCTCTCGTTAATGACGGATATCTGAGTTGTGGCGAGTTGCGCGTGAGGGACTTGTGGCATCAATCTTCTCCTTTTGCGAATTGATTTGGGAGAACGCGCAGGGAAGTTGCGTGACTCTGTATCAGGAAGCTTATAACCTTGGAGTGGTGGTGCAACCGATTTCACGCTTCCATGTACGAATGTGTTTCCGTTTTGGAACTTGCGCCCTTGCGCGAGAGCATCGTTGTTCATGAAGCACGCTGCTGCAGCGCTTTGGAATGGAGGTTGGTTGGAGACGTGTCGTTGAACATCCAGATCGGCGAGGTGAAAGCGCTACTCAAGCGTGCAGCTGAAGACGCGGGATTCGACCTTTGCGGCGTCGCTCCCGCCGACGATGCGCGCGAACAGGAATACTTCCCGGAGTGGATTGCGGCCGGCCACGCTGCAGAAATGAAATACCTGGAAGCGCGCGACGATTGGGGCGATCTCAAACGGTCATCGCTCTCTCGGGTCGCCCCTTGGGCGCGTAGCGTCGTGGTCTGCGCCATCAACTACAACACCGGGCATCCTTATTCGACTCAATCGCAAGACCCCAACCGCGGCTGGATTTCCCGTTACGCGTGGGGCCGCGAAGATTATCATGAAGCCGTTCTGCGTCGGTTGAAGCGAGTCGAAGCCGAGTTGCGACGGGCAGTGCCCGCTGAATTGCAGCCGACTCTCACGACTCGAAGCTACGTCGACACGGGCCCAGTCGTCGAGCGCGTCTTCGCGAAATACGCTGGCGTCGGTTGGATCGGCAAGAACACTTGCATCATCAACCAGAAAAAGGGCTCATGGCTTTTTCTGGGCGTGATTCTAACGTCTCTCGAACTCGCGCCCGACCTGCCAGCGGCCGACCGTTGCGGTACTTGCACACGCTGCATCGATGCCTGCCCAACCGATGCGATTCTCGCGCCCTACGAGCTTGACTCCAACAAATGCATTTCTTATCTCAGCATCGAAAAGCGGGGATCGATTTCGCAGGATCTGCGGGCGGGCATGGGTCGCCACATTTTCGGTTGCGACATTTGTCAGGATGTCTGCCCCTGGAACCGCAAAGCGCCGGCAACAACAGCGCCGGAATTCCAGCCGCGTGCGGGCCTGGTCAATCCGGCGCTCGATTGGTTGGCGGAAATGTCGCCGGAAGAATTTCGCGCCACGTTTCGTGGATCGGCCGTCCGCCGCACAAAACACACAGGCCTGCGCCGCAATGCGGCCATAGCCATGGGCAATAGCGGGAACGCGGAATTCCTGCCCGCTCTCGAAAAGCTCGCCGTCGATGAAGACGAGGCGGTCTCTGAAATCGCCCTCTGGGCGATGGCCCGCATCCAGGAATGCCACCCGAATTCCGACTTCACGTGCGTCAACTCAGACTCCGAGGAATAAAGCGTTTACGGAATTACAATCCCGATCGTATTCGCCTTGTATTCGCTCTTGAATTCCATCTGTTTCCTCCCGGATTTCCCCTAGTTGTTTCAGGACTTCCGTAATTCGTTTTCCCGTTTTCCAGCAACTAATCTTTCGCTAAAGGGTTCTAACTAGAGACGTTAAGGTCAAGCTGGGGTAGCCATGTCGGTTCGCCGCACTTTAGGAATCGGACGCGCAATCGGCGCGATGGCGGTCGTGCTCCTGGTGTGCGCGTCGTTCGCCAGCGCCTCGGCGACGCTGCTCCTCGAAGAACCTTACGGCAAGCTGGGATTCTTCACGGCGACCGGCCACGCGGCCGTTTATCTCTCGAATGTGTGCGCCGAATCGCCTCTCGTTCTCCGTCTATGTCAGCCCGGCGAAACCGGGGTTGTCATCAGCCGTTACGATGGAATTAGCGGCTATGACTGGCTCGCCATTCCGCTGATCCCGTACCTCTACGCGGTAGACCGCCCAGAAGACGTTCCTTTATTCGCCGACGCCAAGATGGTGGCTTCTCTGCGTGACCGCTACCGCCGCCGGTACCTGGAGGAAATCGTCCCGGACGGCAAGAGCGGCGAAGCTCCCGGCGGAAACTGGTACGAGCTTGTCGGATCCTCATATGACCGCGTTATTTACGGCTTCGAGATCGACACGACGGCCGAGCAGGATATGGCCTTGATCCGAAAGCTCAATTCGTCGCCGAATCGGTCTCACTTCCGCATGGTTTCAAAGAACTGCGCCGACTTCGCCAAAGGCATCATCAACTTTTACTATCCAAAAGCCCTGCATCGCAGCGTGATTGCCGACGTGGGCATCACCACGCCCAAGCAGCTGGCGAAAATGCTGGTGAAGTTCGACCAGCGCCATCCCCAGATCCATAATTCGCGGCTGGTGATCGCACAGGTCCCGGGCAGCATGCCACGCAGTTCCGCCGTGCACGGAGTTGTCGAATCGTTCTTCACGTCGAAGAAATACATTGTGCCCAGCGCGGTAGTCAGTCCGATTTTTGCCGGTTGTGTCTTCGCCGTTTACCTCGGGACGGGCGCGAGCCGCTTCGAGCCTGAGCGCGATGCCATGGTTTTTGTACCAGGCGCCGCCCCTGCGCCCCCTCTGGATGCTGAGGATCGCAGGGCTTATCAACACGAACTGAAAGATCTGCTCACGGAAGCCTTTCCGGTTACGTCCGGTCAGAACGTCGACAAGGCATGGTCGAGACTGCAATCCCGGGCGAAGATGGATTTCGATGATCAGGGCCGGCCTATTTTGCAGATGCAGCTGAATGGCCGCATCGTGCGTGTGGGCGATTCTGCCGACAACGTGCTCAACGGCAGCGCCCCTGCTACGCTGGTGCGTGAACTGCTCGAGGCGCGGCTGCAGTTGGAGTTGAGAGGTCGCGCGCAGCACGATATCTCGGAGAAGGAAGTCATGCGCGACTGGACTCTATTGCAGCGAGCTATCTCGGGCAATGATTCGCCATTCACCGCCCGCTCCGTGCCGCGCACAGAACCCCTCCACGGGAACCGCCGCTCAGATCAATAACCAGCTTGTGCGCTGTCATTCCCAGATTCGGGTTTTGGGTCTCACGAATATCACAAACGAAAAGGGCCGCGCCCCACGGCGCGGCCTCTCTGCGTGCAATAAGGCACAATTCTATTACTGATCTGTATTACTGATCTTGGGGCGGTCTCGGTTGGTTTACAGATCCTGGAAGCGGAGGTTGTCCGCTCTGTAACTGCTGCTGCTGGAGCTGCAACTGCCGCTGCTGCATTTCTTGCAGCATTTGTTGCGGAGTCTTCACCTCAGGCTGATCTGGCGGGGCCGCCTGGTCCGCATCGGCGGCCGCCTGGTCCCCATTGTCTTCGGGTATATCCTCGGGAGGGTCGGCTTGGCTGGCATCGGTCGAGTCCTGCGGATCGACGTTGTCGCCCTGCTGTTGTTGCGGCTGCATCGGCTGGTTGCGCGCGACCGCATTTTCGGACGCAGCACCTGCCTTCGGCACGAGCACCACGCGTGTTAAGATGCCCGCTTTTCCCGGCGCACCAAGCAGGACGTAGTTGAAGCGGGATCCATTCAGCAGTTCCGATATGACTTCCTGCGCCGGCCCTGGGCCGATCCGGGTGACGACGCGGTCGGTTGCCGTGGGGATATCAATCTCCGCTCCGGTCTGCTTGCGCACGGCGCGCAAAACATCGCCCAGGGTAGAGTTTGGCGCTACGATCGTCAGTTGGCCATTTTGATAGGTCACCTGCGGAGGCACAGGCGCAATCGAATCCAATGGAATCTGCGGCACCGGCCCGGTCGGCCCAGACGGCAAGGGAGGCAACTGCGGTTTTTTCGCCACCGTTTTCCGCCGTGTGTGCGCGGCAACGGCATTCGCAGGAATCACACTGCCCCAGCCTAAACTGCTCAAGCTCAGGGTGACGATGCCGGCGAACTTTGCGAACTTGTATCCCTTGTTCATGACGACTCTTCTCCGAACTGGGCTTTCGGAGGGCTTTGCAAACTGCCTTAACCGTGATTCTACACCGATTTCGCTCGCGGGAACCCAGGTAAGCAAGGCCGGTTATCAGAAGGAACGTCCTGGACTTCACATCTTGCGCATCACCGGTGGTCGCCGTCACTGGCCAGTGTTAAGTCGATGGCAGTCAGCGACTTCCGCTGGCGTACAATAGTGAAAAGAAAGGCTGGACTGGGGATGAAGCAAGTGCGCCGCAGTCTTAAAGGTGTTGTTTGGGCAACGCTGGTAGCTCTTTTCTGCCCGGTTTTGCCGGCCCGGGCGCAGAACTGTCAGACCTCCACCGATCTCGACGAGGCCACTCGAACCGCCATCACCGGAGCCGCGCAGCGCTATTTCGAGATGTCTGCCAAGGGCGATATGGCAAGCCTGCGCCAGAACTCGACTCCCATCCTGGCTTCAGATTTTCCCGCCGTCGAAGCTACGATCAAAGATCATCTGGAACAGCTCTCGGGAGAACAAGCTTCTGTGAAGTCGGTTTTTCTGCTGGCAGCCGAGGGTAACGCTCCGCTCCCGCATGCCGAGTTCTACTGCGGCGTCTTCGGCAAGAACGGCCAGACCGCAGGCAGCGCAGAGTTTTTTCTCGATAACCTCGCCGCCGGGACATACGCAGTCGTGGTTCTCGACGCCACTTCGTCCCAGGCCCGAACCAGTTTTTCCGTTGTATTGAAGCTTGTTGCTGGTGACTGGAAGTTAGCCGGTCTTTACCTCAAGCCCACGCAGATCGCCGGCCATGACAGCGACTGGTTCGTGGCGCGCGCCCGCGAGTACAAAGCCAAGGCACAACTTCACGACGCCTGGCTTTATTACCTGGAGGCGCGCAGCATGATTTCTCCCTTGCCCATCATGGATACGCTGGCTAATGACAACCTGATGGAAGAATCACAAGAGTTGCAACCCGTGGACTTTCCGGCTAACGGCAAGCCCACCGAAATTACAGCCGGCACTGCTACGTACAAGCTCACCGCGGTTTTCCCTGACGCTGTGGGCAACGACTTGGATCTGATCGTGCGGTACGACACTGCGGACGCCTCCAACACGAATCAGGCCTATCAAAGCAACCTTGCGGTCATCAAGGCCCTGGTGGCGAAATATCCGGAACTGCGCGAAGCATTCGCGGCAGTCGTAGCCCGCGCTGTGGACCCGAGCGGCCGCGACTACGGAACGCTGCTGGAGATGAAAGACGTCAAGTAACTGCGAGTTCTCGATTGCAGGCTACCCGGATTCGTTCAGCGGGACGCTCCGCTGCCTTCCAGCAGACATTCCTTCGGATCTTTGTCATCGCGCAATCCTAAGAAAACCGGAGCCCGCAGCTTCGGCCCGCTGCTGTCGCTGCCGCCCGTCCATTCCGCGAATTCGATTTCCGCCACCAACTGCGGTTTCACCCAGAATGTCTTTCGCAGCGCTTCGACTTCGCCGTAGAACGGATTCTTCCTGGTCTCGATCTTCTTGAGCATCTTCCAGATTTCGTCGAGCGATTTCTGGTCGAATCCGCTCCCCGCCTGACCTACATGAATCACCCGCCCCTGCTTGTCGTAGAGCCCCAGCACGACCGATCCGAAATGTGCGCGGCTGCCCTCGGGTTCGGTGTAGCCGCCGACCACGCACTCCAGGCGGTGGCGAATCTTGATCTTCAGCCACTCCCGGCTGCGGCGCTCTTCATAGAAGCTGCCACGCTTCTTGGCCAGCACTCCTTCCAGCCCCTTCTGCCGTGCCATCTCGAACAACGCTTTGCCATGCTCGGGATAATGATCGGAGTAGCGTAAGGCTGTGGCGGCGTGCGCTTTGACAATCACGTCAGACAGCTTGCCTTTCCGCTCCTCCAACGGCATGCGCCGCCAATCATAGCCATCGAGATAGAGCAGATCGAACGCATAATAGAGCACGGGCACATCGGCATTCGCCACCGCGCGCCAGCCGCCGGAGCCTGCCCTGAGTGAGCGCGGCGAGCCGTAGGGACGGAATCCCGTGCGCTGCTGCATCAGGCTGAACGAGGCGCGCCCTTCTTCGTCGAGCGCTACGACTTCACCGTCCAGAATCGCCGTCTTCCCGTTGACAAACTTCGGCAGGTCTTTCAACTCCGGATAGCGCGGCGTCAGATCGTTCTGATTACGGGACACCAGGCGTACGTTTCCGTTTTCTATGAAGGCGACGGCGCGATATCCATCCCACTTGATCTCAAACAGCCAGTCCGGCCCGTCGAAGGGAGCGTCGACCGACTCGGCCAGCATAGGATGAATCGCCGCAGGCATCGGCTTTTTCACCGGTGAGGATCCCGCTGGCTGTGGAGAAACTGCTTTTACCACAGAGGACACGGAGGGCACCGAGGATTTCTCAGTTTTGGTGGGCTTGGTTGAGACCTTCGAACTTTTCTTCGAACTCTGCTTCGTAGAACTCCGCTTCGAACTCTGCTCAGCTTTTTCGTTTTGCCTTGCTTTTCCTCCGCGTTCCTCTGCGTCCCCCGTGTTCAAGTTTTTTTGTTTTTTTTTCTGATCCAGTTTTGCGACTGCGTCCGCCAGCCAAGCGGCCTTCAGCTTCCCACGCCCAGCCGGACGGCTCTGCCACTCCCTCGATCCAGCGTCTCCCGCGATTTCGGCCAGGCTGCGCTTGGTGAGCACCGATTCGTCGAACTCATCGATGTCGTAGCCCTCGACGACATACTGATCGTGCTTCTTGATCATCAACCACTCGTTACCCTTGCTCCCCGGTCGCCGTCCCTTTATCTTGACCAGCGCGAAATCTCCCTTCAACTTCTTTCCGTCGAGCCGAAACTTCAGATCGCCTTTGGCAAGCATCGCCACCGCGTCGGCCTCCGTGCCAGGCACGTATTTTCCGTTGACTGCGACCGGAGAGAGCGGCTGCCAGGTACCCACGTCCCACACCATCACCGGGCCCGCTCCATAGTTGTTCTCGGGGATGTTCCCTTCAAAATCGAAATATGAAACGGGATGATCCTCGACCTGCATGGCCAGCCGCTTGTCGGCAGGATCGAGCGATGGCCCTTTCGGCACCGCCCACGATTTCAGCACGCCCTCCATCTCCAGACGAAAGTCATAATGCAGCCGCGTGGCGTCGTGTTTCTGCACCACGAAGCGGTGACCCGGTTTGGTCTCGACCTTCGGAGGAGGCTCCGGCGTTTCTTCAAACCGCCTCTTCCGTTTGTATTCTTCAAGCGCCATGGAAAACTATTTAACCACAGAGGCGCAGAGACACGGAGAAAAGCGCAAAATCATCAACCGCGAAGGACACGAAGTCACACGAAGGAAATCCCGGGAACGTAAAGACCTTCGTGAGCCTTAGTGTCCTTCGTGGTTATTGAATCTAAGACTCCAGCCATGCGATAGAATCCTTGCGCCGTCTCCCCCAAAATATGAAGCGCGAATTTCCCGAAGTCCCGCTGGTCGGCGTCGGCGCCATCATCATCGAAGGCCCGCGCGTCGTGCTGGTAAAGCGAGCGCACCCTCCGCTGCAAGCCCAGTGGTCGATTCCCGGCGGAGTTCTCGAAGTCGGCGAACTGGTGCGCGAAGCCGCCGTGCGCGAAGCCTGCGAAGAAACCGGGCTCACTGTCGAACCTGTAGAGCTGCTTGGCGTTTACGATCGGGTTTTACGGAATGAAGAACAGCGAGTGCAATATCACTACGTATTGATCGATTTCCTCTGTCGCCGGGTTGCGGGCGATCTCGCCGCCGCCAGCGACGCCGCCGAAGTCCGCTGGTTCACCCGCGAAGAACTGCCCGCAGTGCAGTTGGCGGAAGATACGCTTGACGTTATCGGAAAGGGCTTCGCCAAACTAAGGGCGGCTTCGTGAGCGTGAATCGGATTGTGTATTCTCGAACTCTTAGGCGCCGTTTCCGCCGCTCTCGGCTCCGTCGTCTGCCCACTCCGCATTGCAAGACTGACAGCGCCATGCTGGACGATGCACCGGGATCGGTACGCGCAGAAATGCACTCATGTAGGCGATGGGACGGTCCAACTCCTGGAAGTTCACATCGAGCGACCGGCATTTGGGACAGCGCGGCTGTTCGTATAGTCCGATTCCCTGCACATAGAGACCTTCGAGAATGGGTTCGTCGAGAAGCTTCTGGGCGTTCTCGGCGTCCTGCGGCGTCACGCAGAGTTTGACGCCGCCAACAAAATTCGAAATGAACCAATCCAGCCGGACCATGTTTTCGTTCGCCAGAAAACATGCAATACCCGACGACTCCAGACTTCCCTTGGCCAGCAGCGCCTCCGGCAGATCGCGAAACTGGCGGATCGTCACCAGTTCCCGCACTTCGACTCGCTGCCGCTTGTTCTCCGCCTCGTCGAGCGATTCGTCGTCAGCAAATCCAAGATGCCGGCGGTCCATCTCATCTTCGAGTGTTTCCCAGGCCAGTTCCGTGAGGGAATCCGCGCTTCGTGCCAGCCGCTGCAATTCGCCGTCGGTCATGCGGGCGTAATTGTCGGCCAACCGCCGGCGCTCGCGATACTCGTCCAGGTTCGACTCGTCCAGGTTCGACACGAGGCAAGCATACTGCGAGCCGCGCCCCGCTGCCAACATCACCTACGGTCACGGCTGCATTCTGAAAACAGAACGGCCCACAAGCTCGTTGATCAGATCATTGGTCCGAATCAACGAAACCTGCGGGCCGCCCGGTGGACTGGTTGGGATTGACCAAGAGGTGGTCACTCTAACGTGGCCTCTTCGGCAACTCCCGGGTCGCGAAGACAAACGTCGCAAACATTGCCGCGACACCGCTCGCGAATTGAGACTCCTGACCGACCTGCGTCAGCAGCCGTCAAATGTGTTCACCGGTTAGTGTGCGGGCTGTAGCTTCCGGCGTTCACGCCACCGTTGCGGCGCTAAACGCCCGAAACCCCGCTTAGAGCAACCGCTCTAAGTCGCAGCCACCTCACCTGGTCTTTGGATACATTTACTACTGCCTTCTGAACTTGTCATCCGACCACCTCCTTTCCGGTGTAAGCCCACAGTAGTACGAACTCCTGTGGAGCGTCAACCGGCACGAAAGTGGGGATCCAAGAAACTAACCGGCCATAGGGCATTCCTCTGCTCGTGTAGGGGCGGACGCCCTCGTCCGCCCGGCCAGCGCATCAACTCCCGCAGATCGATGCATACAATTCGCGAACGTCACGCTACCGGTTAGCAAGAGTCGCAATCTCTCCCAGTCCCAGCAGGCTGGCATCTGCGGTGAGCAACGTCAAGTCGAGCACTTTGGCGGTAGCTGCGAGAAATCGGTCGGCAGGATCGCGTTGAGGAATGCGCAGTCGGCGAGAGGCTGCAGCAATTTCATGGGTGAAGGGAGCTTGCCGAAAGGGAGATGTCGAGTCGGTTACCCAGCTGTCTAGATCGCCATCTAAGTGGATGCGTCCCTTATCATGCAGGATCAACGCCTCCCCCGTGCTCACTGGTGACAGCCACAATTCATTTTCCGGGCTTCGAAGTTCGTGCCGAGTTCTGTCGCCAAGGCGATCAGGCTCCCGCAGGCTCCACAGCCAGATATGCGTACCGAGCAGAAGCCTCAATCGCGCAGAACCTCCCAGTCGTCTGGGTCACTCGCCGGTGAAATAATGTCTCCCAGAATCTCCATGCGCCCTTTCATCGACCCCATCCAATCATCCGAGCGAACCGCGCATGGGGGCACAACCTCGGCGATAGGCTGCCCGCGACGAGTGACGCGAATCGGTTGTTTGGTTTTCTGCACCTCATCGAGCAGAGCTAGGCATTTCGCCTTGAATTCGGAGATAGCGACTTCTTTCATGACTAGTCCATTAGATCATAGTCAATCGAAATGGTCAACTCGAAGAGATTGGATTACGGCAGCCCGAACGCATACACAGCGCTGCCCGCTGCAATCGCGACATATTCCTTCCCGTCGATCGCGAACGCCATCGGCGCAGCATATACCGCACCGCCCATCTGGAAGTGCCACAGGGGCTTGAGCGTTGCAGCGTCGAGGGCGATGAAGTTTCCTTCGGCGTCGCCGCTGAAGACCAGGCCACCCGCCGTCGAGAGCACTCCCGACCACGTCGGCGAGGTGTGCTGAAATTTCTGTTTCACTTCGCCAGTCGCCGGATCGATCGCCTTCAGAAACCCGAGATAAGGTTCAGCCTCTTCCGAGGGAAAATATGCACTGCCGTAAAATGCGTGTCCGGCTTCATAGGGCTGGGGAGCGGTCGAGAAAATGTCGCACTGATCGCGCGCCGTCACATAAAACAACCCTGTCTGCGGATCGTAGGTCGGCGCCATAAAATTCGTTGTTCCCAGCGCTCCCGGACACACTGTGTGGCCTGCGAGAGTCGGTGAAGCATTCTGGTTCGCAACCGGCCGCCGCTCGGCATCTTTGGAATCGCTCCACGTGGTCTTGCCATACGTGGTAGCCGAGAGCAGCTTGCCGGTCGTGCGGTCGATCACGTAAAAATATCCATTGCGGTCAGCCTGCGCGATCAGATGCTTTCCGCCCACATCGATCATTATGGGAACCTGCGTGGCGTCCCAGTCATGCTCGTCATGTTTGGTGAACTGGAAATACCAGTTCAACTTCCCAGTGTCGGCATTGAGCGCGAGCAGGGAATTGCTGTAGAGATTGTCGCCGGCGCGTCCCTCGCCGCGATTCGACGGCGCAGGATTTCCCGTCGGCCAGAAAATCTGATTCGTGGCGGGATCGTACGTTCCCGTATTCCACGCGGGAGCGCCACCCACTTTCCATGAATCGCCTTCCCAGGTGTCATGTCCGGGCTCGCCCGGACCGGGCACGGTGTAGAAGCGCCATTTGCGCGTCCCGGTCGCGGCGTCGTAGGCGTCGATGAATCCACGCACGCCGTACTCGCCGCCGGAAACGCCGATCACGATGAGATTCTTGACGGCCAGTGGCGCGACGGTGAGACTGTAACCCTTCTGATAATCGGCCGCGACCGCATCCCAGATTACGGCGCCTGTCTTCGCGTCGAGTGCGATCACACGCGCGTCGAGCGTGCCAAGAAATACTTTGTCGCCTAGAATCGCCAAGCCACGATTCACGTGTCCACAGCACGGCCGAATATCGGAGGGAATCTGGCGCTGATACATCCAGATGGGCCGCCCAGTGCGCGCGTCCAGCGCGAACGCGCGGTCGTCTTGCGCGGTCGCATAGAGTATTCCATCCACTACCAGTGGCGTGGTTTCAAGCTTGCCGGGGGCGCCGGTTTGATAAACCCACTTGGCTACCATCGAGTGCGCGGTCTTCGTGTTGATCTGGTCAAGCTGGCTAAATCGTTTTCCCGAGTAGTCGCCGGAATAGGTCATCCAGTTCTGCGGCTCTTTGGAGGAATTTACGAGACGCTCGGAAGTGACCTGGGCGAGAGCAGTGCCCGCGGATAGGACGAACAGGGAGGGCAGCAGGAGGATGAAAAGGGTTGGGGTGGCGCAGCGCTTTAGCGCTGCGATTGTTCGATTGAGAGAGAAGCTTTTCGCAGCGCTAAAAGCGCTGCGCCACCCAAAATCGCTCGACATCTCAGAGGCGATGTTGCGCCGTCCTCTCATTTCGCACCTACGCTGACCAGGTAGGCCACGATGTCTTCCAGATCCCTGTCCCTCAGCACATCGGAATCGTACTTCGGCATCGCCGATTGCCGGGTCTTCTGAAACGACCGCAGCGTGGCCTTGTCGAGCAGGTGAATGTGCTCGCCCGCGTCCATGATCTGCACGCTGAAACTATCTTCGTTCAGCGTCACTCCCCTGATTTGTTTTCCGTCGGCTGTGACCACGGTGACGCTCTCGTACTCCTGCGGAAATTCCTTGGTCGCTTCCGTCAATCCCCACGCCAGCCGCCGGCTTGGGTTGCGCACTGAATCGATGATCGCCTCGCGCGTCCGCGATCCACCCACCCCCGTCAACTCCGGACCCAGCCTTCCGCCTTTGCCCTCGACCATGTGGCATGAAGAACAATTCGCATCGCCATAAAACAACTCTCTGCCGTGCGCGGCGTCTCCCAAAGGCATAGCCGGAGCCTTCACCTCCTGGCTGCGAATGTAGGTGATAATCTGCCAGATCTCCTCGTCGGTCATGCCGACGCCTTGTCCGTTGGTTCCGTTGGCCGGCATCGCGGTTCCCGGAATGCCGTTGCTGATCACCTGAAACATATCGGCGTCGGAGTGCGTATGCTTCTTCACTGCCCGCGTCAGGTCGGGCCCGCGCCCTCCGCCGCGTGCGCCGAGTCCGTGACACAGCGCGCAGTTGATGCGGAACTCATACTCGCCCGCCTTCGCCGCCTTGGGGTCGTTTGCCAGCGGATTCTGGTCGTTTGCGGTATATGCCAAATTGGTCAGAAGCACAACAGCAGCGAGCGTTGAGCACCATCGCCACGCCATGATTCACCTTCCGGGAATTTGCGCATTCTACGACATCAACGCGAGCGTGCGGCTTTGGAAATCGACGCCCTAGTTCCGCTCGGCTCCGCCGTACATGTCCGGGGGATATCTGCCGCCTGCATTTCCCCGTGTCTACACTGAAACTCTCCCCTGAGGGAGTTGATCTATGTAGCTGGCGGTGTCTTTGCGCCGGCTTGTAAGTTGCTGATTCTTCAGCCCTTCCAGCGAAAGGCCTGAGGCTGGGGCAGCCCCACATGGGCTAGCGCGCGATAAGCAAATTCGCGAGCCAGCTCATCTAATGAGGCAGGGTGGTAATAGAAGGCCGGGATCAGCGGGAAGATGGTCGCCCCTGCATCGGCGGCGCGGTACATGTTGCGGATGTGGATTTTGTTGAGCGGCGTTTCGCGCACGCAGAGCACCAGAGGCCGCTTCTCTTTAAGCGAAACGTCTGCCGCACGCTCGATCAGGTGCGAGGCCATACCATTCGCAATGCGGGCCAGAGTGCCCACGCTGCATGGGATCACGATCATGGCGTCGGCGGGATAAGACCCGCTGGCCACGTTGGCTCCGATGTCGGCGTTGGATTGTTCTTTAATTTTGGATGAGGTTTTGGACGGAGTGATCTTGGGCAGTGCTTTCTTGGAATGCGCGGTCCCGGACTGCAGAATTCGTCCGACGAGATTGCCCCGGCCTTTAAGACCGAGTTCCTCGGCCATCACGCGCAGCGCTGCGTCCGAGGCGATAAAGTTCACCGCCTGCACGCGGTCGTCGCCTTCGATGGCCAGGAGCAGGTGCCGCAGAAAAATGGCGCCACTGGCCCCGGTCGTGGCAACGGTCAAATTCTGCGGCGGATGATTGGGCACAACCCCTCCGACGTGGAGCATAGGTAGCGAGCAGAGGAGAAGTCAAGGGAACGAGCTGCGGGCGATGAGCCACGAGCGAAGACCCGAAAGCTCATGGCTCGGAGCCCAAAGCTGATTTTATGTCTTCAACCGCGAATCTTCGATCCCGCCGCAGCGCTGCGCAACTGCACGCGCTGGCCGGAGTGGAGCGCGAAATCCGCGCCCAGGATTCGCAGGGCCGCCGCAAATACCTTCGCGAGTTCAATCAGGCCTTCCGGACCTACGATTCTCTTTTGGATTCCGATCAGGTTCGCGATGCTCTGCACGGGGCCGACGTAGTTCTGATAGGCGACTACCACGCGCTACCCACCGCGCAGCGTTATGCCGCGTCGCTGATCGAGCAGCGCGCGCTGGCCGGCGACCGCCCGGTCGTGCTCGGCGTTGAAACTATCTTTGCGCGCGATCAGCACATTCTCGACGAATGGTGGCGCCGCGAAATTGACGAGAAGGAACTCCGTCAGCGTATCCGTTTTGACCTCGACTGGGGCTACGACTGGGCCCCGTTCCACGAATTGCTCGTCTCCGCCCGCGATCACGCCGAGGCTCTCTACGGTCTCGACTGCATGCCGCGCGAAGACCTGCGCAAGATCGGAGCCCGGGACCGCCACGCCGCCGCCAAGATCGCAGAGATGCGTGCCCGGCGCCCGAACGCGGTGATCTTCATCCTGTTCGGCGAGTCCCACCTTGCGCCGAGCCATTTGCCGCGCCTCGTCAAGCGGCAGATGCCAGAGGCCAGAGTCCTTACCGTGTTGCAGAACATCGACGCGCTCTACTGGCGCGCCGCAGGAGAACGAGCCGACAAAATCGAGGCCGTTCGTGTCAACGGCGACGTCATCTGCGTCTTCAACGCCACGCCGCTGGAAAAATACGAAAGCTACCGACTTTTCCTCGACCAGTGGAGCCGCAGCGATGACAGCCCTGATTTCGCTCCAACCATTTACAACCTGATCGACAGCCTCGCCCGGTTCCTCGAAATCAACCGCTACTCGCCGCACAACGGCACACAACCGAAATTTCTGGTCGACATGCTGCCCGAAGTTTATGGCGGATCGTCAGACGCCATGCTGCGCCGTTTGCTCGCGCGCAAGGGAGTGAGTGAAGCTCAGCGCGAGTCCATGCTTGCGCAGGTGGAAGAACGTGGCAGTGCCTATCTGCCGCAGGTGAACGCGTTCTACGTTCGCGAATTTCAAATGATGCATGCCGCCGAAGATGCCACGCGCTTCCTGCATCAGGCATGCCAGGGCCTTCCCCATCGGGTGTATAGCGACGCTGGCGCCGCGCCTGAAAACGCTACGCGCAGAAACGCAATCGATGACTTTTATGCCCGTGTCATGGAGCACGCCGTAGCCTATTTCGGCTCGCGCGTTTTGTATCCCGCGCGTCCTGCCCCAGCCTTCGACGACGCAATCCAGTTGTCGCGCGCAGCCTGTGAGAAAGCCGCGCAGGCCGCACTTCGCGGCGACCAGGAGAAGTGTGAAAGTGACGCTCGGGAACTCGGCTACCGCATCGGAAACCAGATCTACGAGGCGTACCTCACGGGCAAAGTCGCGCCCAGCGGGCTGCGCCGCCTCTTCCTCGCTCATCTCAACCAGCCGGGCATGGCCCGCAAAGTCTGCACGGCGGTGATTGCGAAACTTCGTTCGGTTTCGCGTCCGCTGTCGCGCGCCGCGCACGCGTGATCCATCATTCCCCAAGCCTCGTTCCTCGGGATGCTAATCTAGTCCTCGCCAGGCTGATGTTCACTGCCGCGTGCGGAGTGCATTTTGAACGCCGATTCGATCCGCAAACTGTTCGAACAAGTACAGCAAGGCAAGCTCTCGCCTGACGACGCCGTCTCGCGCCTGCGCCATCTGCCGTTTGAGGATCTCGGCTTCGCCAAGATCGATCATCACCGCGCTCTTCGGGCGGGGATGCCCGAAGTCATCCTTGGACAAGGGAAGACGCCCGCCCAGGTTGCAGCCATCTTTGTCCGCCTCGCCAGGCATGGAGGCAATATTCTGGCCACCCGCGCGAGCGAGAAACAGTTCGCCGCGGTGAAGAAGAAGATTCGCGCCGCCGAATATCGCGAGCTTGGCCGAGCGATCGTCTTGCAGCGCGATCGCGCAAAATACGGCAAAGGCATGATCGCCGTGGTCTCGGCCGGAACCAGCGACATCCCGGTTGCCGAGGAAGCGGTAGTGACTGCCGAAATGATGGGCAATGACGTCGAACATTTCTACGATGTCGGAGTCGCCGGCATTCACCGCCTACTGGCGCATCGCGAGGAACTGGCCACGGCGCGCGTCGTGATCGTCTGCGCGGGGATGGAGGGCGCTTTGCCCAGTGTGGTCGGGGGACTGGTTGGCGTTCCCGTCATTGCCGTGCCGACAAGCGTGGGCTACGGCGCATCGTTCGATGGACTGGCTGCCCTACTCGGCATGCTCAACTCCTGCGCGTCGAACGTCAGCGTGGTAAATATCGATAACGGTTTCGGCGCGGGATACGTCGCCTCGCTGATCAACCGCCTTGCATGACCGTGCTCGCACGCACCCAGCCGAAATCAAAATAAAAAGAGGCGCGGCTTGCGCCGCGCCCCATTCACCGCTACCTCAACCTCAATTCACCGATTACTCAATCTGCAACTTGTTCTCGACGCTGAAGGCGCCGAAAAGCTGGTTGGCTCGTAGTCCGGCGACTTCCTTGTCCATATTGTTGTCGACCGAACCGTAGAGCGTCACGTGTCCATTCGCAACGATGATGCGGATCGGCCGCGACGGATCCATCGCATATTTGCTTAGCACCGGATCGCGATAGATGGCCTGCAACGCGCGCAGACGAATGCCGTCGTCAAACGTTGAAACCGGAGCGACCGAGACGTTGTCGACCACGTCTTTTACTCCGGGCATATTCGCGATGTCGGCGAGGGCCTCGTCGCGGCCTACGCCCGTGCGGTCCTGACCCTCCACCGTCACCACGCCGCTCTTCACACTGAGCGCGAAGTAGTCGAACGTGTTGTCGTAGCCCACGCGCACGTAACGCAGCTTGGTCGCCAGTTTCTGCTCCAGCTGCGCATCGGGCACATCGGGCCCAGCCACCGTAATCAGGTTGCGCACGCCCTGCACGTTTGCGGTCTTTCGCGCCAGTTTCGCGGCGTCGAGCTTGCGCTGGTAGAGATCGACCGTGCCGGTCAGGGTCACGATGCCGTCCTCCGTCGTAGCTCGCACGTCACTGAACTGGCTCTTCGCCGCGAGCTTCTGCGTCACCGCGGTTTGAATTGGATTGTCGTAGCGGGCGGCAGCTGGCGCCTGATCGTTGAACGTCTGATCGCCGAACGCCGCAGTCTTGCCCGTCTGAGCCAGGCCTGTCTGAGCCAGGCCTGTCTGAGCCAAGACTGTTGCGCTCATCAACCCCATCGCCAGAACTGCCCCCGCCAGTTTCACGAACCTCATCTTTCCCCATGCCAAAGTCATAAAGGTCACCTCCGACCGTTTTGACGAAACTTTACGAATTAACTATCTGGTTAATTCCTTCGATGCGGAGGATCCCAGCGAAGATGCATCCATGAGCAATGAAAAAGGCTGCCCTGAGGCAGCCGTCAAACCACAACTTTATGTGCGAATGCGGGTTGTAATAATCAGCGACCTGCGGAACTCCGGGAATCGCACTCCTTGACCTAACACTGACCTAACGCCGCGGTCGATTCACCCTGGCGGCTGAGGTCTTGCGCGTGGGTTTGTTCTTGAACGCCGCGCCGCTGAAGCACCAGTATCCAGCAAGCGATCCGCCAGCGAAAACCGACCACAACACCGTGTTTACCCAGGAGCCGTATTTCTCCAGGCCAAGATTGGCGAGGTCCCAGAAAGTCAGGGGCCATACGACGACGACGTACAATCCAACCACCACCAGGACCGCCGCCAGCCCTGCGGTCACCGCCATCACGCCGGCGGACAAGCTTTCAAACAGCAACATACTCCAGTGCTGATCCGTAGGATCAGGCGGCCGAGCTGTGATGGTTCGTGGTCGTTGTACGAGCGGCGACATGATCCTCCGGATGAGCGGATGCCCTTGCGCCGAAGCGCCGGAATTCCAGCGACGGGCGCGGTTATCCAGATTAGAGAATAAAGAGCCTGGCGCCGCCGCTCCAAGTTACCAAGGACTGGGGTGAACGTGCGGTTTCGGAGCTTTTCATTATGGAATTACCCCCGTAACTTTCGACCCATTATCGCGCGTTCTACCATGCCAAAGAGGCGAATCAGAGGGGGATTCGCAGGCATGGGTGAAGGTGTCACCCCATCGCAACGGGGGAATCTCAAGCGCGCCCGGCAGCTTAAGAAGGCTCTGGGAAGCGGAACCGGTCCTGCGTTCATTCCACCCGATAACAACGTCGCGCCGGCGCGAGATTCCGAGGTAGCACGCTCCGCTTCGCGATCTTCCCAGAATTTGCCTTCCTCCGCCTGGAACGCTCACGACAATCTGCCGACGCGGGTGCAGTTCCTGGATCAGATGTTTCAGGCTTCGCCCGATGGGCTCAGCATCGCCGACTGTTCGAATCGCGTGCTGTGGGCCAACCAGACCTTTGTCCGCATGTTCGGGTATACCGCCGCGGACGTAAACGGGCATCCCCTGGACGATCTCGTCGTGCCTCCGACCCGGCTCGCTGAATCTCGCTGGATCAGAGAAGCTTTGGCCAAAGGCGAGCGCATCACCCTCGAGACCCAGAGAAAGAAAAAAGATGGGAGCCTGCTCGATGTTTCCCTGTCATGCGCCCCACTTCTGCTCGACGGGAAAATTGCGGGCTTCTACGCCGGCTATCACGATATCTCAGACCGCAGGCGGGTTGAGACGTTGAGTTCGGCGCTTTATCGCGTGGCCGAGCAGAGCACCAGCGCGCATGACCTGCAACAGTTCTTCACCGCTGTCCACGGAATCGTGGATGAGCTGATGTACGCGCGGAACTTCTACATCGCCCTCTACGACGCGGCTACCGAACTACTGAGTTTCCCCTATTTCGCGGATGAACACGATCCTCCTCCGCCTCCCAAGAAACTTGGCCGCGGGCTGACCGAATATCTGTTGCGCACTGGAGAGCCCCTGCTCGCCACGCCCGAAGTCTTGCAAGCCATGGAAGACCGCGGAGACGTGGCACGCAACGGATCGCGATCTCTCGACTGGATGGGTGTTCCGCTCACGGTCGGCGGCCATACATTCGGCGCGCTGGTGGTGCAGACCTATTCGAAAAACATCCGCTACGGCGAGCGCGACAAGGAAATTCTGACTTTCGTCGCGCGCCAACTGGCAAGCGCGGTCGAGATCAAACGCAACGAGCAGGCGCTGCGGCGTTCGGAGGCTCGTTACCGTTCGCTGGTTCAGAGTTCTGTGTACGGCATTTACCGTTCCAGCATGGAGGGACGTTTCCTCGATGTGAATCCTGCTCTGGTCAATATGCTGGGCTACGGTTCGGCGGAAGAAGTTCTGCTGCTCGATCCGGAAAAAGAGGTCTTCGCGCGCTCCGAGGAGCACCGCCTTCTGATCGACGAGTTTCGCCGCACGGGACGCCTAGACGGCATCGAAGTGAAATGGAAGCGCAAGGATTCGACTACCGTTACCGTGCGCATCAGCGGCCGTGCGGTTAGCAGTGAGGACGAACCCGCCGACGTGCTGGAAGCGATTGCCGAAGACGTAACCGACCGGCGCGCTCTTGAAGACCAGTTCCGTCAGGCCCAAAAGATGGAGGCTGTCGGACGGCTCGCCGGCGGCGTCGCTCACGATTTCAACAATCTGCTGATGGTCATCAGCGGATACACCGAAGTGATTCTTGCCAAGCTTGAGATGGAGCACCCGCTCCACGAAAAAGCGCGCGCGATTCAGCAGGCCGCCGACCGCGCCACCACTTTGACGCGGCAATTATTGGCTTTCAGCCGCAAGCAGTTGCTCGAGCTGAAGATCGTCGACGTGAACGCCATCGTCGGCGACATGGAACGCTTGCTTCGTCCCTTGATCGGCGAAAATGTCGAATTGATTACCAGGCTTGCTCCTATTGCGGGCCACACCCGTGCCGACGCTGGACAGCTCGAGCAGGTATTGATGAACCTCGTCGTCAACGCCAAAGACGCCATGCCTGGCGGCGGACGGCTGACCATTGAGACCGAGAATCTTGCCGTTGATGAAGGCCAGCGCGGTCCCGGGGTGATCCGGCCGGGCACCTACGTGCGCCTTTCCGTATCCGACACCGGCATGGGGATGGACAAGGAGACGCAGTCCCGCATCTTCGAACCCTTCTTCACCACCAAGGAAATGGGCAAGGGCACTGGTCTGGGATTGTCGACCGTCTACGGCATCGTCAAGCAGAGCGGCGGTTACGTGATGGTTCAGAGCGAAGAGGGGCGGGGCAGCACGTTCCAGATTTACCTGCCGCGTGTGGAAGGAGCAACCGAGAGTCATGCCGCTCCGGCTCCGCGGGCAGCTCTCGGCGGCACTGAAACTGTGCTGCTGGTTGAGGACGAAGAATCCGTGCGGCAGCTTGTGCGCGAAACCTTGATCGCCCGCGGCTACCAGGTGGTGGAAGCCGAAGACGGAGAAGCTGGTCTTTCTGTGGCAGCGCAACACGACGGACCCATCCACCTGGTGATCACCGATGTCGTCATGCCTGGCATGGGCGGCCGAGAACTCGTCAAACAACTGGCCCAGACGCGTCCTGAAACCAAGGTCCTCTACCTTTCTGGCTACACTGAAGACGCGATCGTCAGCGAAGGCTCCATCGAGAGCGGCACCGCATTTCTGCAAAAGCCTTTCACCCTGCAAAATCTCTCGCGCAAAGTTCGAGAGATCCTGGGTTAGAGAGATCTGGAACGAAGAGTCCAATTACGCAGGCGACGGCGAAGATCGAGCCAGTGGAAAGTTAAATCCCGGAGCAAGAAAAAAAGAGCAGAAGGAATAGAGCGCAGTAGGGAAAGTAGGGACAGAAAAAGGCGCGGCCGCCCGGCCGCGCCTTTGGTTTCTGTGGACAGTCTAAATCAGTTCTATTTCTTTTTTGTAGCTCGCTTCTCTGCCCCATGTGCCAAAAGCCTCGGAACCCTGATCATGGGATGGCGGAGACTTGGCGTCTGCGAGGTCCCGCTCTGGACCGCGAATGATCCGACCCCGACCTGGCCCGTGCCATCATTTTCGATGAACAGGAAGTTCGATCCGTCGACTGCATAGAAGGTAAGACCGAACCCTCCATTAATCGTTGGCTCGCTCGGCGCCGTGATCGTACCGCGGCCCGAGGAATCCGGAGCTGTGTAAGTCCCCGTCAGTACCTCATCGAAAGTTGGTGTTCCGCTGGGATCGTAGTTCTCATCAATCAGGCCTGTGACGTTCGGATTGCTGGTTGCGCTTGCGGCGGTGAATTCAGCGATATCGTCCACCTCTACGCTGGTACCAAGCAGATTGTTCCCCGAGTTAGTGCCAGTAAGGTTCAGGGCGTAGCCCTTAGAGGCAGCTAGCGAAGTGCTCGACTGGGCGAGGGCCGCGCCGGTTGTGGCTCCTGAGCTGTCGACTTCGAGCAGCAACAGCCCCCCACTGGAAGGATAAGCGGCAAAATTGGCACCGGGATTAAATCCACTCAACGTAAGCGTCGCCCTCGGTCCGTTGAAAACGTAATTGCCGGAGAATTGGAGAGGCGCTGGGGACGTTGTTGTGCCTTCTACGACGTCTTCGTTCGAACTGCTCATAATGCCACCATTGCCGTCAGAGGCCATGAATCCTCCGCCCGCGAACGGCGCGCCCGCGCTCGTAATACCTGCCACGGTGAACGACATGGTGCCCGACGGGATGGCGGGAGTAGTCTGTGAAAAGGCGTCTCCCGAGAGAAATTCAACCCCGTCGTTCTCGATGAACTTCAAGTGAGTTGCATCGACGACGTAAAAGTCAAAGCTCAGTAGGCCTAGAGCGCCGTCGAGCTGAGCTGAACCGTTCGTCCCGCCCGAACCTAACGTCACGGAACCACCGAGTGCCTGAGCGACGTAGGGAATGCCAGAGTCGTTGAAGTCCCCGACGCCACCAGACACCGTGGCTGAGCCATTCAAGGAAAAGGCGCCAGCAGAAAGCAGGCTGTTGCCGCTCCCATCCGCGCCCGCCAATTCGAAAGCATAGGACTTAAGTTGGCTCTGCGTAGTGGACGTCTGCAGGTCCAGAGTCCCGCTTCCCGTTCCGTTGTCGTCGAATTCCGTGACGAGGCCCCCAGACGGCGACGCCAACACAAAGTCCAGTGTCACTGTTCCAAGAGCAGTGCTGGTGGACAGCTCAGCCTGTCCGCGCCCGTCTGCTGTGATCTTATAGGTGCCGCTCGAAAACGACTGCAGTGATATCGGTGCGCTCAGCGCTGGATCACCGGCGTCGATTGTGCCGCCGCTGATCGTGCCCCCGGAACAACCGCAGGCCGTGAAGCTGCCCACGATGGCGATCGGAGCGCCGTTCACGTCGGTCCCGGAGGTCGAGAAAACGTATGTTCCCTTCAGATTGCTGTTGGTGAACCCACCCGTGGGAGGCGGCGTGGCGGTGGGACTGCTACTGCCGCAGCCCGCGAGGGCGGCTAGAAAAGAAAGAGCAAAAGGCAGGACGAATCGATTGCGCAACGACATAACAAACCCTCCGACGAAGAGCATGGCGCAGACACTCGATGATCTACGCTCAGGTTAGCACGATAAGGTGACCGCTTTCTTCAACCCGAACCAGAGCGATAAGTAGCGGAGAAGGAGAATAAATTTCAGGGCTTTACGACTCTTTACATTCAACCGCCCGCGTTCAGGGATGCACTTCGATTTCCTCGGCGGCCAGCTTGCGCAGCGAATCTTCGTAGGGAGCGCGCGCGATTCCTTTTTCCGTGATGATGGCGGCAACATATTTCGCCGGAGTTACATCGAATGCTGGGTTTTCCACATCCACGCCGTCGGGCACCATCTGCTTTCCCGCGATGTGCGTGACTTCTTTGGCATCGCGCTGTTCAATCGGAATCTGGCTGCCATCAGGGCACGCCAGGTCGACCGTTGAAATCGGCGCGGCTACGTAAAACGGAATGTTATGTTCCCTGGCCAGAATCGCCACCGAGTAGGTTCCGATCTTATTGGCCACGTCCCCGTTGGCCGCGATGCGGTCGGCGCCCACCACGATCGCCCCGATTTTTCCCTTCTGCATCATCGCGCCCGCCATGTTGTCGGAAATCACTGTGGTCGGAATGCCGTCTTTCATCAGCTCCCATGCAGTCAACCGCGAGCCTTGCAGAAACGGCCGGGTCTCGTCTGCATAGACGTGAATTTTCTTGCCCTGCTCCACCGCTGCGCGAATCACGCCGAGCGCCGTGCCATATCCCGCCGTCGCCAGCGCGCCGGCGTTGCAGTGAGTGAGCACTCCACCTTCGCTCGGCATCAGCGTCGCGCCGTTGCGTCCCATCGCCCGATTCGCGGCGATATCTTCGGCATGCATGCGCTGCGCTTCTTCGATCAGGTCGCGCTTGATCTGCGGAATCGGACGAATCCGGATGCGTTCGAATTTTTCCTGCATGCGCCGGATCGCCCAGAAAAGATTCACCGCCGTTGGCCGCGTCTTGCCGATGAGATCGCAGATCTCATCGAAGTCGCGCTTCAGGTCCCCCGCCGACTCAGCCTTCGAGTTGCTCACGCCGAGCGCAATCCCCATGCCGGCCGCCACGCCGATCGCCGGCGCTCCCCGCACCACCATATTCCGGATGACGTCGGCAACTTGCTCATGCGTCTTGCAGGTCACGTAAACTTCTTCGGTCGGCAGCTTCGTCTGGTCGATGAAGCGTACGCCTTTGTCAATCCATTCCAGAGTTTGAATCATTGAGTGCCTATCCCGGCTTTCGGTCTGAGTTCGTTTCAGCGAACTGGCTCGTCAAGTCCGTCCACAGCTATGTCGCTCGCCTCAACACATAGATCACCCAGGGAGCGAGTTTAGTCTCGTTGATCCACGAGTACGGCTCGTCGCCACTGGCGAGCGGCTTGAGCATTTGGATCACCTGCAGATTCGTCTCCTTATACACCGTCCGATACGATTCGTCGGTCCAGAGGATGTCCTCGACCGGCCTGCGATCCTGGTGGTCGGTAACGATGATGCGAACCACATCTCCGCTGCGCGCACCGGTGTTGTCCGGGAAATCCGAGGTAGAAAACGAAGCCCATTCGTGGGTATAAATTTCGGGCGAGGAAACCACGCTGACCATGGTTCCGTTTGGCCGGAGCAATCCTCCAAGATCGCGGAAAATTCTTGTCTTTGTCGCGCCCGGGATATTGTCGAACGTAAAAGCTGCGAGAACGAGGTCGAAAGTTCCTACCTCAAATTGGCCGAAATCGTCGTCCGGCACAAGGCGGTAATCTCCCGCGGGATCGTTTGTGCGCGCAATCCCCAGCATGTCGTCGGAGATGTCGACTCCGATCACCTCGAATCCAAGTTTCCGCAGAAAGCGCGTCGATCGCCCGGTGCCGCAACCGAAATCGATCGCCCGTGCCCCCGCTGCGTGCTCGGCCAGAATTGCAGGCAAGTCACGATACGCGAGGTAATAGGTGTTGGCGAATTCCAGCGCCGAGTAGGCGTCGGCGCGGTTCGCATCTGCGTAGCAATTGGCGAACTGCGTCGATTCAGTCATTTCCCAGGCTTTCTCCCTGCGGTCCTAAATCAGAACACGTGAAACCCTGGTCCTTCACGCCCTATGCTCCTCGCATAGCTTTCTGGGGTCCTTCGTCACCGCCGTCCGTCCGCAGACTTCGCAAGCGGCCGCGACCGCAAGAGTGCTCGGCTCGGTGTCATCGTTCTGCAGGATATGTTCTTTGCGCACATCATTCGCCGTGAAAATCGATATAAAGGGCGCAGGATCTGCAGCCTTCTCCACATTCGGACGCCCGTTGGCATCCTCTCGTTCCACCAGGCACATCGCGCCGACAACTTCGAAGCCGAATTCCCGCGCCGCTTCAATCGCCTGGATAGTCGACGCTCCCGTGGTGCAGACATCGTCGACAATCACCACGCGCGCGCCTTTTTCGCGGAAACCCTCAATGCGCTGTCCGGTACCGTGCTGCTTGTCGGCTTTGCGCACCAGAAAGCCGCTCAATTCGCCACTCACAACCGAGACCGCAACCACGATCGGGTCGGCGCCCATGGTAAGGCCACCGATTGCCTGCGGATTCCATCTCCGCTTCTGAATCTCTTCGAGAAATACTTTTCCCGTCAGACCCGCACCCTTCGCGTCGAGCGTGGTCGTGCGGCAGTCGATGTAGTAGTCGCTGGTTCCCCCGGAAGAAAGCTTGAACTGCCCCAGGCGAAAAGACTTGTGAGCCAACGTGCGAAGCAGATCCTGACGTGCCGAAGGCATAAAAATTAACGATAACACGCGAGCGGAGTCTGTGCGGGCCCCTACCATCGCCTCGGACCACGCTGCCCGGTCGCCACGGCGGCGCTCGCCCACTGCGTGATAACCTGAATTCTTGAGGTAGCTACAAGGGATTCGGCCAGCCGCGCATCCAGCCGCGTCTTCATGTCCTCAATCGAGGGATTCGAGTGCAGATTTTCAGAACGCGTCTTTCTTTTTTCTTTCTGTTTCTCAGCGCATTCTTACTCACGATCTTCAGCCTTCCCAGCCTGGTTGCACCCGTTCTTGCCGACGGCACGCGCACCTGGGAACAATCCACATTCGACGAACTCGCCAAGGGAACGGCCACTGGCGTCGCGATCCGCAGCGAAGGTGGGCTGGAACTGGCGCCTGCCTTCAAACTCGTCTATGCCACGCCTTCAACCTACATATGGGCAGTCGCTGCCGACGAAGCCGGCAACGTTTATGCCGCGACCGGCGCCCCCGCGCGCGTCTATCGCATCACGCCCAACGGCAAAGCCACCATCATTTTTGAGCCGCAGGAGTTGCAGGTGCAGACGCTCGAAGTCGCACCCGGCGGAGCGATCTTCGCCGCCACCGCGCCCGACGGCAAGGTCTACAAGATCGAACACAAGGCGGAGAGTAAGACTGAAGCCAAGTCTGAAAAAAAATCCGAATCAAAGTCAGAATTAAGGACCGGCGAATCGCCGGAAGACTCCGCCAAGCCCGACTCCGCCAAGCCCACGCTCGATCCCTCCTGGACGTCTTCGGTCTACTTCACGCCCGGCACCAAATACATCTGGGATCTCCTGCTCGACAAGTCGGGTAATCTCTATGTCGCGACCGGCGATCACGGAGAAATCTACAAAGTCACAGCCAAGGGAGAGCACTCGCTCTTTTTCAAGAGCGACGAAACTCATATCCGCGTGCTCGCGCTCGACGCGCAAGGGAATGTGATCGCCGGCACCGATGGCAGCGGCCTGATTTACCGCATTTCCCCCGCCGGAGAAGCGTTCGTGCTCTACAGCGCTCCGAAAAAAGAGATCACCGCGCTGGCGCTCGATCGTCAAGGCAACATTTACGCCGCCGCCGTCGGTGAAAAAAAGGCTGGAACGGGCGCGGTTCCAATGATCGGCTCTTCCGCGATCCTCAACCTCGCCGCCAGCAATCCCGCGCCCGGGGGCTTGCAAACTCCGGGCACTACGCCCACTGCGCAGCCCACTCCTATCCAGACCGGAATTTTTCCGTTCCCCGGCGTCGGAGCAGCCGGGGGCGGTTCCGACGTGTACAAGATCGCAACCGATGGATCTCCCTCGCGGCTCTGGACTTCGCACGAAGACATCGTGTATGCCCTGGCTTTCGACTCGCACGATCGCCTGCTGGCCGGTACGGGAAACCGCGGACACGTTTTCGCCATCACAACCGGCGATGAGTTCACCGATCTACTGAAAGCTCCCGCCTCCCAGATCACCGGTTTTGCCAAAGCTCCGGGCGGCGGCTTGTACGCCGCCAGCAGTAACTTGGGCAAGATTTTCTTGCTCGGGCCGGGGCCGGAAACCGAAGGCACTTACGAGAGCGATGTGTTCGACGCCAGGATTTTCTCGCGCTGGGGGCGCGCCGACTTTCGCGGAACGGGCAATGTCGATCTGCTGGCCCGCAGCGGCAACGTCGACAATCCCGACCGCAACTGGAGTCCATGGAAGAAAGTCGACTTGACCAAAGATGCGGAGATGGATGTTCCTTCCGCGCGCTACGCGCAATGGAAAGCGGTCTTGCACGCCGGCAGCCCGCCGCCCGCCGTCGATACCGTCACGCTGAACTATCTGCCCAAGAACGTCGCGCCTGAGATCGAAGATATCTCGGTGCAGGTCGGCGTCCGTTACCAGCCGCTGCCCAAGTCATCAAGCATGACCCTGGGCGCGGACGTGAGTGGATCTTCCGGCGGTCATTTCGATTCTCCCGTGCCCAGCACCCACGACCGCGATTCCATCGGCGTGAAGTGGAATGCGAACGACGAAAACGACGATCAACTCGTCTACTCGCTTTATTATCGCGGCGACGGAGAAACCCGCTGGCTTTTGTTGAAAGACAATCTCACCGACAAAGCCTATTCCTTCGATGCCAGCCTGCTTCCCGACGGCGGGTACGAAGTGAAGGTCGTCGCCTCCGACGCGCCGTCGCACTCGCCGGGCGAGGCTCTCACGGCGGAGAAAGTGAGTCATCGCTTCGAAGTCGATACAACTCCGCCCCGCGTCGAAAACCTGCAGTCCGCTCTCGAAGGCACGAAGATTCACGTCCGCTTCCGCGCCGAAGACGGGTTCTCTACCATCAAGCGCGCCGAGTATTCGGTCGACGCCGGCGACTGGCAATATGTCGAACCGGTCGGGCAGCTCTCGGACGCAAAAACTGAAGATTACGACTTTAGCGTTCCGCTCGAGGCCGCAAGGGACGCAGGTTCCGAACACGTGGTCGTGGTAAGGGTCTACGATAAATATGACAACATGGGAGCGGCCAAAACCGTCCTGCGGCCGAAATAGCAGCGCTGGCAATGTTCACTAAGAATTGCCTGCATGCAGTGTTCACTGGATCTGCCTGCGTTACCCATCGCAGAAAACCGCCGTGGAAGAGCGGCCCTTCAGGGCCGCGTAAGGATGCGCACCTCATTCGGGGCTTTAGCCCCCGGCTCTACCCCGCGGCCAAATACACGTAACGAAGAATAAACAGAACCGTCAGAATCCAGATCATCAGGCTCACTTCCCGGAACTTCCCCGCCGCCACTTTCACCAAAGTGTAAGAAATTAATCCCAGGCTCAATCCAGTCGCGATGCTGAAAGTCAGCGGCGTGGCCAGCAGCGTCACGAAAGCCGGAACCGCTTCGGTGAAATCGTTCCACTCGACGCGTCCGATCGACTCAGTCATCAGCGCGCCCACCAGAATCAGCGCCGGGGCGGTCGCATACTCGGGAATCGCCGCCGCCAGGGGTGCGCAAAAAACCGCCAGCAGAAACAGCGTCGCCGTGAACACGTTGGCGAGTCCGGTCCGCGCACCCACGGCCACTCCTGCCGCGCTCTCGATGTAGCTGGTCACCGTCGAGGTTCCGGTCAGCGCTCCGAAGATGGTCCCGGTTGCATCGGACACGAGCGCCCGCCCAACGCGCGGAATCTTGCCATCTTTCACGAATCCGCCCTGCTCGCAAACCCCGACCAGCGTGCCGATGTTATCGAACAGATCGACAAACAGGAACACGAAGATAATTTCGAAGAAGCCCAGATGCAGCGCGCCGCGCAAATCGAGTTGCAAAAATGTCGATGAAGGATGTGGAAAGGAAAACAGCGCCGTCGGTCGCGCCGCCATGTGGCACAAGATGCCCAGCCCGGTCGTCCCGAGAATTCCGAGCAGGATCGCCCCGCTCATCTTGCGCGCCATCAGAATCAGCATGATCCCAAGGCCGATGCACGCCAGTTGAGCTTCATGATTGGCAAAGCTGCCCAGGCTCACGAACGTATCTTTGTTCGCGACCACAATATTCGCGTTGCGCAGACCGACGAACGCGATGAACATCCCAATCCCTCCCGCCGTCGAATGCTTCAGACAGTCCGGAATTCCGTCGACAATTTGTTCGCGAACCTGCGTGACGGTGAGAACCAGAAAAACCACGCCCGAGAGAAAAATCACGCCTAGCGCAGTGCGCCACGGCACATGCATCCCCAGGCACACCACGTAG
Source organism: uncultured Acidobacteriaceae bacterium (assembly GCA_963739125.1). Classification (GTDB taxonomy): domain Bacteria; phylum Acidobacteriota; class Terriglobia; order Terriglobales; family Acidobacteriaceae; genus Sulfotelmatobacter. The sequence continues at coordinate 2,765,143 of CAVTZD010000001.1, forward strand.
GTGAAGTAGGCATTCAGCGACATGCCCGGCGCGAGCGCGATCGGATAATTCGCATACAGCCCCATCAGCAGCGTGGCAACCGCCGCCGAAATACAGGTAGCGAAGAGAACGCCATCGATCGGCATCCCGGTCTTCGAAAGCATCTGCGGGTTCACCGCCACGATGTACGCCATCGTGAGGAAGGTCGTCACTCCACCCAGCAGCTCGCGGCGAACCGTGGTCTGATTTTCGGCGAGATGGAAATAGCGTTCGAGCAAGGACCTGTCCTTTGCTGGGATGAGAGCGTACATTCTACGGCATCGGCCCGCGACTACAGCGACAGGTGAGAGTGCGAAAGAATCTGAATGTGGAGAGGCGGACGCATTCGTCCGCCCTGCGCAGCGGATCTCCGCGTTCTACGACGGCAGACTGCTAGTGTCGCCGCCCGTGCCCATGGCGTTCGTCATATCCGGAGCTTTGATTTCGCTCAGCGGCCCGGCGTGCCGCAGGTCGGGAAAAATCCACGTCCACATTGCAATGACCACTAGCGTCCCGATTCCTCCCAGCACCACCGCGGGAACCGTGCCGAACCACTGAGCCGTCACGCCCGATTCAAACTGCCCGAATTCATTCGACGTGCCAATGAAAATCATATCGACAGCCGTCACCCGTCCGCGCATTTCGTCGGGAGTGGCCAGTTGCGTCAGGGTTGCGCGAATAATCACGCTGATCATGTCGCTCGCCCCCAGCAGCAGCAGCGCGATCAATGAGAGCGCGAGGCTGCGCGACAGGCCGAAGATAATAGTGAAGACGCCAAATCCCGCGACCGCCCACAACAGCGCCGGACCCGATTTTCCGCGCAATGGCTTGTGCGCGAGCAGCACCGCCATCAATGCCGCGCCCACGCCCGGCGCGGTCCGCAGCAGCCCCAGGCCCCACGGGCCCGTCAGCAAAATCTCACGCGCATACACCGGCAGCAGGGCCACCGCCCCGCCCAGCAGCACCGCGAAGAGATCCAGCGAAATCGCGCCCAGGATCAGCTTCCGGCCCCAGATAAAATGCAGTCCCGCGAACACGGTCTTAAATGTCATCGGCTCCCGCGGACGAGCTTTCGCCTCCGGTTTGATGCGGAACGTCGATACCGTCGCGCCCGCGGCCGTCAGCATCGAGATCGCATAAACCGCCGACGGCCCCGCCAGGGCATAGAGAATGCCTCCGACAGACGGCCCGAGAATCGTTGCCGTCTGAAAGAGCGTGGCGTTCCATGCCACCGCGTTGGGGAAATCCTCTTCCGACACTAGTTGCGGCAGAATCGACCGGCTAGCCGTGCCGTTAAACGATCGCACCACGCCGACCAGGATCATCACGACATAAATCGCGCGCACAGCATGCAGTCCGTGCTGGGTCAGTGCGAGCAGCAGCCCGAAGCAGACCGCATAACCGCCATAGCAGGCCGAAAGCACCTTGCGGCGTTCGAAACGGTCGGAAGCATGGCCGGAAATCGGGAACAACAAAATGCCCGGCAAGAATTGCGCCAGGCCGACCAATCCCAAATCCAGCGGGCGTTTCGTGATCTCGTAAACCTGCCATCCGACTGCGACGGCCTGCATCTCGACTGCAGTTACGATCAGAAAGCGCGCGATCTGAAACAGCACGAACGCTGGATGATTGAACGCGGCGCGTCCAGCTCTGGCCTCGGCAGCGGCGGGCATGAGCTTCTAATGTGACACAAGAGTGGCAGGATGTGCAGCCCGGCAAGATGTTGGATCACGTAGGGACAGCCGCCCCCGGCTGTCCGGTCGAGCGAAGCTCGACGGCTTTCACAACTGCGAGTAATTGAGAATGTCTCGGAAGGAAAAAATGGATGATGCTAGCTCTGCCCCGCCTCCGCCGCTTGCGCAGCCGCCGAGAAAATTTCCACCCGGTTTCGCCCATTCTTTTTGGCCGCGTACAGGCTCACATCGGCCTCGCGCAGGAATTCAGTCACCGAACGGCCGCGCACGCTGGTCTCGCTCACACCCATGCTGATCGTGGCCGAAACCTCGCCGAAGGGCGTCTGGATGCGATCTTTCCCCACCAGGTTCCGAATGCTGTCGGCGCGGCGCGCGCCTGCGCTCAGACTGCAGCCCGGCAGAATGATCAGGAACTCTTCGCCGCCGTGGCGTCCGACTATGTCGTAAGGCCGCAGATCCAGCTTCAATCTGCGCGCGACCTCCTTCAATACTTCGTCGCCGGCGGCATGACCCAGCGTGTCATTCACGCGTTTGAAGTGGTCGATGTCGCCCAGGATCACCGTAGTCGGTTTTCCTTCGCGCCCGCCACGCGCCAATTCTCGCTCCAGCGTGGCCAGAATCTCCGACCGGTTGAGCAGGCCGGTCAGAAAATCATGCGTCGCGGCAAAGCGCAGCGACTGCTGCAGTTCAAGAATTCTCTTGCCCGCCATGATGCGCGAGCGCAACTCCGCCGGATCGACCGGCTTCGAGAGGTAATCATCGGCGCCCGCTTCCATCGCCATCAGTCGATCCTGCTTCTGGCTTTTCCCCGTCAGCATCACTGCGTAAATGTAAGTGCCCTGGCTGAGTTTGCGAATGCGCCGCAGAACGTCAATGCCATCAAGCCCCGGCAACAGCCAGTCGAGCACAGCCAGATCGGGCGGTTCGGGCCCTTCCAGCAGCTTGATCGCCTCCGTGCCGCTGCCCACCGCCACGCATTCCAGTCCCCAGTCGGCCAGATGGCCGGCGAGCTTGCGCCTCTCGATGTAGGAATCCTCCACCAGCAGAATCTTCATAGCTTTCCCCTCGGATGTTCGCAGCGTAACCGCTCTCGATCAAGGTTACGAGCAGAAACCGAAAGGACATGTACGCCGCGACGATACGTCGGTTGTGGGCGGGAGCGCGCGCGACGACAGAAGCCGGGCAGCATCGGGGAAGAGCGGCGCTTCAGCACCGCGAAAAGCCCCTCCTGGTGAATTGGGCTTCAGTCCTCGTATCTGAGTCTTCGCAGGGCCCTAAGCCACCACAGGAGCGTTGGCGATTCCGACGGTGCCAAAAACTTTGCGATAGCGCTCGATTTCCGCCGGCGGTCCCAGCGCCTTGGCAAAATTGTCGGAGAGTTTCACCGCCGGCCGGCCCTCGACGGTCGATACTTTGCAGATCAGGCTGATGGGGTCAAAACCAGCCCCGGCGTTCGGATTGCACCCGCGAAAATCATTGGTCAGCAGCGTTCCCCAGCCCGCGCTGAAACGGATGCGCCGCCCCTCGGTCCACTTTTTCTGATCATGAAAATCGGCGGCCCTGCGAAAGTCCGCCGTGGCAAGGCCGGGCGCGAGCGTTCCCCCAAAATAGGCATGCAGCCCCAGAATCTGGTCCACGTCGAGTGTGTCGGAGGCGATCAGCAATTTCTCGCGAGGATCGCGTCCGCGCCCCTTCAACCACGCAACGTACTCATCTCCGGCCACGTACGGATCCTTGCTGTCGACGCGCTGGCCTGTCCAGTCGGCGGCCCAATCCGGAGCGCCCGCCAGAAACTGTGTCGTTCCGAACGTGTCGGGCAGCATGACATGCAGCGCGCCCTCATACGTCTGCTGCCACAGTTCGAGAACGCGATACTGCGAAGCTTTCAGCGCGACGTCGTCAGGAGCGAGCGCGGCCATCACCATCGGAATCTCATGCGCATTGGTCCCGATCGCCTCCAGGTCGTGCTTGTGCGCCAGGAACGCATTCGAGGTTCCGATGAACCCGCGCCCCAGATTCGCGGCCATCGCCACGACGACATATTCCTGCCACAAGAAGCTGTGACGCCGCCGCGTGCCGAAGTCCGCGACGTTCAGTCCCGGAACCCCGCGTAACCGTTCGATCTTGTTCCAGAGCTTGGTCTTGGCCCGCGCATACAGAATGTCGAGGCCGAACTCGCTCAACGTTTTCAGTTGCGCCCGCGTCTTCAGCTCGTCGAGAATCGCCAGGGCGTAGAGTTCCCACATCGTCGTCTCGGTCCACGCGCCCTCGAACGTCAGCTGGATTTGTCCGTCCGTCACCGACAAGCGGTAGTCCGAAAGCCGGAAGTCGCGCTCCAGCCACTCCAGAAACGCCGGCTCAAAAATTCCGCGCCTTCCGTAGAACATATTGCCCGCCAGCCAGACCAGTTCCGACATGCGGAAGCGCAGCCCGCGGACATGCTGCAGTTGCACCTTGAACTCTTCAATATTCACCGTATCGGCGACCCGCACCCCGGCGTGCCGGTTGAACAGCGAGAACTCCACCCGCGTATTGGGAAAGTGTTTCCAGATGAACTGCAGCATCAGCAGCTTGTAGAAATCCGTATCCAGCAACGAGCGGATGACTGGGTCGAGTTCCCAGTTATGGTTATGCGCGCGTTCAGCGAAGTTAACGATCATCGCGAGAGTTCGGGGCCTCGGAAACAGTCTAGAAGAGAACGAGTCATGAGAATAAAGGATGTTCGACGCGAACGACCAGAAACGAAGAGCTGGGGATCGAAACCCACTGTCGCGTGTGAAGGCACGGTTTGCCTATTTGACTCATCACGATGAGTCGTTTAGACTCATACCATGGCTAAGCGTTTGCAGGTCATTTTACAGGATCCTGAATACCGCGAGATCCAGCGTACCGCGCGGGCGCGCCGCATGTCGATCGCGGAGTGGGTCCGCCAGGCATTGGCAAATGCCCGCCGCGAGGAGCCCGTCGGGGATGTCGAGAAAAAGCTGGCTGCGATTCGCGCCGCCGCCAGGCATGATTTCCCCGCCGGCGACATCGAGACCATGCTGACCGAAATCGAAAAGGGATACCTCTCGGACCGCAGCCTTGATTCTGATTGATTCCAATATTCCCATGTACCTCGCTGGCCGCGATCCAGCCCGTAAGCTGGAAGCGCAGCTCTTGGTGAAGAAGGCGATCAGCGATCGCCAGCGCCTTGTCACCGATGCCGAAGTTCTTCAGGAAATCCTCCACCGCTATCAGGCCATCCAGCGGCTCGATGCCATCCAGCCGGCATTCGACGCCATTCTCGGTGTTGTGGATGAAGTCCTACCCGTGGACCGTGCAGTGGCAGAACGCGCCAAGCTGATCGTTCTTGGCTATCGTCGCCTCTCCGCCCGCGATGCCGTTCACCTTGCCGTTATGCAGCAGCACGAAATCAGCCAGATTATGAGTTTCGACTCGGGCTTCGATCGTTTCCCGGGCATCACGAGGCTGGCCTGAATGCGAAGCAAGACCTGGGAACGCCGAGTCAATTCTTGGCCGCAAAGGATTTCGCGCCCAACCTCTCGAACACTTCCTCTGCCCGGCGCAACGCCGCCTGCACGTTATCGCAGATGTTCTGTTCACCGATAACTTCGGCGAACTCCGCCTGATGAATCAACTGCGCCGGCTGCTCGCGCGCCCCGCAAAGAATCAGAGTCCGCTGGCTGGCATGCAAAGTCTTGGCGATTTCTTCGATGGCGAATAATCCCGTCGCGTCCAGCGCATTCATATTGCGCAGCCGCAGGATCACCACCGGCGGCAGCGTGTGCAAATTCTCCGTGACCACGGAAATTTTATCCGTTGCCCCGAACAGAAATGGTCCGTGAATGCGAAAAATGGTCGCGTAATACGGAATGTCCTTGTCCTGCAGAATATGCACGCGCCCGTCTTCGACATAATCGTCGGTCACCTGCGAGACGGTCGTGGTCGCGGCCACGCGGCTGATGAACAGCAGCGCCGCCAGAATCATGCCCGCCTCTACCGCAACCGTCAGATCGGCAAACACGGTCAGCGCAAAGGTGACCAGCCAGATGCTGATGTCGGTCTTGGTCAACTTGAGCAGTTGTGGGATTTCGCGCCACTCACCCATGTTGTAAGACACGATCATCAGAATCCCCGCCAGCACCGCCATGGGCACGTAGCTGACCAGCGGCGCGGCGAACAGCAGAATGCACAGCAGCGTCAGCGCGTGAATCATTCCCGAAACCGGCGACTGCGCGCCCGAGCGAATATTGGTCGCCGTGCGCGCGATCGCTCCCGTAGCCGGCAATCCGCCAAACATCGGCGAAAAAATATTTGCCACTCCTTGCCCAATCAACTCCACATTAGGATTGTGCTGGTCGTTGCTCATGCGATCGGAAACTACCGCCGACATCAGCGACTCGATTGCGCCCAGCATCGCGACCGTAAACGCCGGGCCCAGCAGGCCATGAATCAGATCGGCATGAAATCTTGGAATCTGCAAGTGCGGCAGCCCGGCCGGAATTCCTCCGAATTTCGTGCCAATCGTTTCCACCGGCAGGTGAAAGAAATAAACGGCGAACGTCGCCAGCAGCAGCGCAACGATCGGACCGGGAATGCGCGGCGAAAGCGCTCGGCAGAGAATTAGCGCCAGCAGCGTGAAGACTGCGATTGCGGTCGCGGTCAATGAAAGCGTGTGGAAGTTCGCCGCCAGCGCCTGCATGCGCAGCCAGAACACGCCCGGTACCTTGTCCACATGCAGCCCGAAGAAATCCTTGACCTGCGTGCTGGCGATCAGCACCGCAATGCCATTCGTAAATCCAATCACGATCGGCCGCGGGATGAATTTCACTCCCGTGCCCAGCCCCGTGATTCCCATGATCACCAGCAGAACGCCAGCCATCACGGTACACACGAACAATCCGTCCACTCCGTGGACCGCCACGATCCCCGCCACTACCACGACAAAGGCGCCCGTCGGACCGCCAATCTGCGTCTTCGATCCGCCTAGCAGCGAGATCAAAAAGCCGGTGACGATCGCGCAATAAATTCCTGCCTGCGGCGTCAGCCCTGACGCGATGGAAAACGCCATGGCCAGCGGCAGAGCCACCAGCCCTACCGTGATCCCGGCAATGACATCCAGCAGAAATTTGTGCCGGTTGTAGTCGCGCAGACAAAGCACAGACTTCGGAAGCCAATTTTCATTCAGGAAAATACGCCCCATTCTCACATTATCGCCCCAACGCCGCGAATCGGATAGACCACGGCACCACGGCGATAGAACGAAGGACCATGTCCCGTGCCGGAACGGTGTTGCCAGGGTGCCCCATGTCTCGCCTCGTTTGCGAGACGTGGGCCCTCGTGGTCCGACCCCATTGCCGTCCCGCCGAGCGCCGGGCGCTATAATCCGACTTTGGCTGAAAGCTGACGGCTGAAAGCTCCTCATGCGCTTTGAACTGTTCATCGCCACCCGCTACCTGCGCGCCAAGTTGAGGCGCTTTGCGGGCGGTAGCCCGCAGCCGAAATCCCGAGCGAAGCGAGGGACCTCTCGATGAGATTCGAGCTGTTTATCGCGACGCGGTATTTGCGGGCGAAAAGAAGGCAGGCCTTCCTCGGCATCATCACCGGCATCTCCATTCTCGGAGTCGCCGCCGGTGTGGCGTCGCTCGTGGTCGCCATGGCCATTACCAACGGTTTTCGCCAGGATCTGCAACAGCGCCTGCTGGGTTCGACCTCCAACATCAGCCTTGAGCGCATAGCCGACGATGGCATCAAAGACTGGCCCGCGCTCATGGCCCGCTTGTCCGAGCAACCGCACATCGTCGCCGCGGCTCCCGCCATCTTCGAGCAAGTCCTGATCTCGCGCGGTCCACGTGCCCGCGGCGCTGTGCTGAAAGGCATGATCCCGCGCTACGAACGCAAAGTCGGAGATTTGCTGAACTCGGTGAAAGAAGGCTCCGCGACGCCGCTGGAAGAGACCACAACCCGTGTGGGCGCGGGCGACTCGCCCGCGCAGGCTTCTGCCGAGCAGCCGGAAGCTACCGACTCTCCTGATTCCCTCGCCGCCGTCGAACAGCGCGTGGCCACCATGCCTCCCATCGTCCTCGGCAAAGACATGGCCGACGGACTCGGCGCCACCGTTGGCTCCGTCGTGCTTGTCACCAGTCCCCAGGGTGAACTGACCCCTTACGGCATGGTGCCCAAGTACAGCCGTTTCCACGTGGTCGGAATCTTCAACTCCGGCTTTTTCGACTACGACTCCGGTTGGGCCTTCGTGCGCCTTTCCGACGCGCAGCAGCTCTTCGGCCTGGGCAACCTGATCTCTGTCATCGAATTCAAAGTCGACGACATCTACCGCGCCGACGTCATCTCCCGCGAACTCGAAGACGCCGCCGGCAAAGGCTTCATGGCCACCAACTGGATGGAACAGAACCAGGCCCTGTTTCACGCCCTGCGTCTGGAGCGCCTCGTCACCTTTATCACCATCGGTCTTATCGTCTTCGTGGCCGCCCTCAATATCCTGATTTCTCTCATCATGATGGTCATGGAGAAGACCAAAGACATCGCTGTGCTCATGTCGATGGGCACCCGCCGCGCCCAGGTTCGCAACCTGTTCATTGCGCAGGGAGTACTGATCGGCGCCATCGGCACCGCCGTCGGACTAGCCGTGGGCTACGCCATCTCTTACGCCGGCAGCCACTACCACGTGATTCCGCTCTCTCCAGAGGTCTATTCCATTGATTACGTGCCTTTTGCGCCCCGCTTGATCGATGGCGTTCTAGTCGCACTGGTCGCTCTCGGCGTCTCGTTCGTGGCCACGCTGTATCCATCATGGTCGGCATCTCGCATCCTTCCCGCCGAGGCGCTTCGTTATGAGTAAGATCCCGTTCGCTACAGCTTTCTACGGATTCACGCGGGTAAAGCCTAAGGTCTTCGCGGGTTGGATGGCGGCGCCTTGGAACGCCGGTTGGAGCGCCGGTTGGAACGAAAGAGAGGCCGCGTGCATCTAACGAGTGAATCGATGCTGCGTGTCGAAGGCCTGAAAAAGGTCTTCCGGTCCGGCGAATCGGATCTGGTGCTCTTTGAGAATCTATCGTTTAGCGTGAAGCGAGGCGAAATGCTCGCCATCGTGGGCGAATCCGGAGCTGGCAAGAGTACCTTGCTGCACATCCTGAGCGCGCTTGATCGGGCTTCCGCAGGTGACGTATACTGCGCCCACTTGCGATTGAATGCCTTATCGCACGACGAAGCCGCGAACTTTCGCAACCGCGAAACCGGCTTTGTATGGCAGTTTCACTATCTGCTGCCGGAGTTTACGGCGGCAGAAAACGTTGCCATGCCGTTGCTCCTGCGGGGGCAGGCTTGGCGGCAGGCCGAACCGGAAGCGGCACGCTGGCTGCGCGAGGTCGGACTGGAGCAGCGTGCGCATCACCGCTCGGGCGAGCTTTCCGGCGGCGAACAGCAACGAGTGGCTCTGGCCCGCGCACTCATTACCCAGCCCAAGCTGTTGCTGGCGGATGAGCCCACGGGAGACCTCGACGGGCAGACAGCGGAAGCGGTTTTTGCCTTGATCGCTCGCTTACATAGCGAGCACCAACTCACCTCCCTCATTGCTACGCACAATTTGTCATTCGCTCGCCGCTGTCATCGTGTATTAAGGTTGCAGCGGGGGCGGGTCGAAGAAATTCCGCCAGAGTCGTTGCCGGCCTGAGGGATTTGACGCAGCCGCAGGCCCAGGGCAGACCATTAGTGACGGCAAAGTGCAACGAAATGGCGTGCTCGTGAGTCCGAAGGCATTAAAATCAGTTCCTTCGGTAACGTGATTAAAGAGTTAGAGAATCGTTTCGGTACTTGGGTTTCCCGGCCCTTTGATTGCATAATGTAGAAATTGATGCTGGCCGGGGCGGGTTTAGGTCGGACGGAATAGGCGGTCCGATCCAGACGGGTCATGTTCGGTAGGTCGAGCAGCAGTTCTTCTCGACCGGGAAGGTCCAGGGGGGAAGGGCATTATGTTCGAACGCTATACGGAGAAAGCCAGGCGCGTAATCTTTTTTGCACGCTATGAGGCCAGCCAGTTCGGGTCTCCTTACATTGAGACCGAACATCTCCTCCTCGGACTCTTGCGCGAAGACAAGGCCCTGACCAATCGCTTTCTGCGCTCCCATGCTTCGGTTGAATCCATCCGCAAGCAGATCGAGGGACACACCACCATCCGCGAAAAAGTTTCGACCTCAGTCGACCTTCCTCTGAGCAACGAATGTAAGCGCGTGCTCGCCTACGCCGCCGAAGAAGCCGAGCGTCTTTCCCATCGCCACATCGGGACCGAGCATCTGCTCCTCGGCTTACTCAGGGAAGAAAAATGTTTCGCCGCTGAAATCCTGCACGAGCGCGGACTGCGCCTCTCAACCATCCGTGAAGAACTCGCCCGCAGCACGCAGGAAAAAGCCCAGCCCCAGCGGCAGCGTGAGTCCTCGCTGCTCAGCGAATTTTCCCGCGACCTGACCCAGGCCGCCGTGGATAGCCAGCTCGACCCGCTGGTCGGCCGCGAAGGCGAAGTCGACCGCGTCATCCAGATTCTCTGCCGCCGCACGAAAAATAACCCCGTGCTGATCGGCGAGCCCGGCGTAGGCAAGACCGCCATCGTCGAAGGATTAGCCCAGCGCATCGCCGACGGCGAAGTCCCGTCGTTCCTGGCCGATAAGCGCATCCTCGCTCTCGATCTTTCCCTGATCGTAGCCGGTACCAAGTACCGCGGCCAGTTCGAAGAGCGCCTCAAGACCATCATGAAAGAACTGATGGAGTCGCAGAATTCCATCATCTTCATCGACGAGCTGCACACGCTCGTCGGCGCCGGCTCCGCCGAAGGCTCACTCGACGCCGCCAACATTCTGAAGCCCGCGTTATCGCGCGGCGAGATTCAGTGCATCGGCGCCACCACGCCCGGCGAATATCGCAAATCGATCGAAAAAGATCGTTCGCTCGAGCGCCGCTTCCAGGCTGTGAAAGTTCCGCCTCCGAACGAGGCCGATGCCGTCAAGATTCTGTTCGGCATCAAAGACCGGTACGAGAAGTTTCACGCCGTCACCTACACTGACGACGCCATCAACTTCGCCGTCTCGCACTCGAACCGTTACATTCCCGACCGCTTCCTGCCCGACAAGGCGATCGATCTGGTCGATGAAGCCGGAGCGCGCGTCAAGCTGCGCCAGACTTCGCTGCCCGAAGAAATCACCGAAGTGCAGAAGCGCATCAAGTTCATCGTCCATCGCATGGAAAATGCCATCGCGAATCACGAGTTCGAAAAGGCTCGCTTCTACTCTGACGAAGAGCGGAAAGAACGCGACAACCTCCGCATTCTGCGCGAAAAATATCACCTCGATGAGTCTTCCACCGGCGTAGTCAACCGCGAAGACATCGAAGACGTGGTCTCGCGCTGGACCGGCGTTCCCGTCACTTCGATCAAAGAAGAAGAAACCCAGAAACTGCTGCGCATCGAAGAAGAACTGCACAAGCGCATCATTTCGCAGGACAAATCGATCAGCGCCCTGGCGCGTGCGATCCGCCGTTCCCGCGCCGGCCTGAAGAATCCGAATCGTCCCATCGGCTCCTTCCTGTTCCTCGGACCAACCGGCGTCGGCAAAACCGAAGTCGCGCGCACCCTGGCGCAGTTCATGTTCGGCACCGAAAAAGCTCTGGTCCGCTTCGACATGTCGGAATTCATGGAGAAACATTCTGTCTCGAAGCTGATCGGTTCGCCTCCGGGATACGTCGGCTACGAAGAGGGCGGACAGCTCACCGAACGCGTGAAGCGCGCTCCGTACTCCGTCGTGTTGCTCGACGAAATCGAAAAGGCGCATCCGGATGTGTTCAACATTCTGCTGCAGGTCTTCGAAGACGGCCAGCTCACCGACGGCCTCGGCAATACCGTCGACTTCAAAAACGTCATCCTGATCATGACCTCGAACATCGGCGCGCGCCACTTGCAGAAGCGCGAGGGCCTCGGCTTCCAGTCGTCGAAGGAAGACATGATCTCAGACAAGGTCGAAGAACTGGTGAAGGGCGAAGTCAAGCGCACCTTCAACCCTGAGTTCCTGAACCGGCTCGACGAAATCATCCTGTTCCTGGCCCTGGGCGAGAACGATCTCATCCAGATTCTCGAACTCATGGTCAACCAGCTCAACCAAAACCTGGCCCAGAAATCGATCACTGTCACGGTCGCCGACGACGCCAAGAAGTGGATCCTGAATCAGACGCTCACCGATCGCAGCTACGGCGCGCGCCCGCTGCGCCGAGCCTTGCAGAAATATATCGAAGACCCGCTGTCGGAAGCGCTGATCCAGGGCACCATCACCACGCGCCCCGCATTCATCGAAGTCTTCCTCGAAGACAACAAACTGTTCTACCGCCCCGTGGATTCCGAAAAAGCGGAAGGCGTGCTGCTGTACGAAAACTAGCTTGTGGAGGGGCGGACGGATTCGTCCGCCCCGCCGAGCGAAGCTCGGCAGGCCTCTCAGCCGTCAGCGTGAGCTGGCGGCTTTTGTTTTGCGCGCCATTTTCGACAAAGCCCGCCCGTAATCGCGAACCGTCTCCGGCAGCGACCGGCTGTAGATAAATTGCCCTTCCCGCCGCGACTCGATCAACTTTGCATCCGACAGGATCTTCAAATGATGCGAGATCGTGCCGGGCGTAAGCCCGTATTTTTCGACGATTTGGCCGCAGAACATCTCCCCACATGCCGAGATCGCCTCGTACATCCGCAATCGCGTAGGATCACTCAGCGCCTTGGAAATCCTCACAAATTCTGCTTGCTTCATACCGTCTCAGTCTAATCCACCCATCAGATCCAAAGAAACTGAAACCTGAATAGTTTTATATTCATCAAAGTATACAAATAGGCCGGCGTGTGCCGCGCTCTTTACTTGAGGGTGCCAAATTCATCCTGGAGGAATCTTATGAGTGGCAGGTTTGAAGGCAAGGTTGTGGTAATCACCGGCGGCAACAGCGGTATCGGTCTGGCGACCGCTAAGCTGTTTCATGACGAAGGCGCGAAAGTGGCCATCTCGGGTCGCGACCAGAAAACGTTGGATGATGCCGTCAAGACCATCGGAGCCGGCACTCTGGCCGTAAAAGCGGACGTCTCAAAACTCGCCGACATTGAGAAGTTCTTCAGTCAGGTGGCCGCGAAGTTCGGCAAGATTGATGCGCTCTTTGCCAACGCAGGCATCGCGAAATTCGCCCCGGCCACCGACACCAGCGAAGAGTTATTCGACGAAACGTTTGACATCAACGTGAAAGGACTTTATTTCACGGTGCAGAAAGCGCTTCCCCTGCTCAATGACAACGCTGGCATCGTTCTGAATTCGTCGGTGGTCAGCACCAAGGGCAGTCCGGGAACCACCGTCTATTCAGCCACCAAGGCCGCAGTGCGGTCGCTGGCGCGCACTTTCGCGTCCGAGTTAGTAGACCGCAACATCCGCGTTAATGTGGTCAGCCCCGGACCGATCTATACTCCAATTCTCGAAAAAGGCGGAATGCCGCAGGCCGCGCAGGAAGCCTTCGCCGAAGGTGTCAAGGCTCGCGTTCCCATGAAACGGCTGGGCACTCCCGAGGAAGTCGGCCACGCCGTTTTATTTCTGGCCAGCAGCGAAGCTTCCTACATCACGGGAGTCGACCTCAACGTCGATGGTGGCTTTGGACAGCTCTAAACCCGGTCAGCCGGCAAACGGGTGAGGCCGCGCCGGTACGATAAAATGGTTTTCGTGCGAATGGTGGAGAAGATATGTCGAAGGTGAACATCGCCGAAAAATTCTCGAAGATTACCGAATACTGGAAGCCCTACATCGGGGCCGAGCTGAATGGGCAGGCAGTCAAGTTCGACAAACTCAAGGGTGAGTTCGTTTTTCATCACCACGAAAATGAAGACGAGTTATTTCTGGTGGTGAAAGGCCGGTTCCGTATGGAGTTCCGCGACCGCCACGAGTGGATCGAAGAGGGTGAATTCATCGTCGTGCCCCGCGGTGTCGAGCACCGTCCCGTGGCCGAGGAAGAATGCTGGCTCCTGCTCTTCGAACCGTCGTCTACTCTGAACACCGGCAACCTGGTGAACGAACGTACCGTGGCACAATTAGAGCGAGTGTAGAAAACTGGAACCAGAAGAGGTCACGCCTCTAGAACCTTCTAAATCCATGGACCTGACCGTCTACTCCGCCGCCTGGTGTCCCGAATGCCGCGAAGCCAAACGCTTCCTGGCCAAACACAACATTCCCTACAAAGATGTCGATGTCGAGACCACTCCCGGCGCCATCGATGAAATTGTCAGGCGCACCGGCAAGCGCGCCATTCCGCAATTTGTGATCGACGGCGAGTGGGTTCAGCCTTACCGCCCGGGCAAAGGATTTCTCTACGAAGAGATGTCTAAGCGCCTGGGAATCTCCACGCCCTAGCCGTTTGCCCCCGCCGCGGCGCCTCTGCTCTTCGCTTCGCGGCCACGTTGCTGAAAGCCATGCACGATCTGCTCGAGTTCAGTCGCCATATCAGACAAGTTCGTGCAAGCGGTTGCAGTCTGTGCCGACGCGACAGACGACTCATGCGTCAAGCTGGAAATCTCCGTAACGCTGGCGTTCACAGTGGCTGCGAAGTTGGTTTGTTCGACTGTGGCGGTGGCGATGCTCGATACCAGACTTCCGACCTCGCCAGCTAGCTGGATGATTTCGTCGAGAGCATGGCCTGAGGTTGAGGCCATTTCGACTCCAGCCGCGACCTTTTCGTTTCCCTGTTCCATGGCTTTTAACGCGTCGCCCGTTCCCGACTGGATGCCGCCGACCATGACCGCAATCTCTTTTGTTGCGGAACTGGTGCGCTCCGCCAGTTTTCGCACTTCGTCGGCGACCGCGGCGAATCCACGGCCCTGCTCTCCGGCGCGCGCGGCCTCGATCGCCGCGTTCAGGGCCAGCAGGTTAGTCTGGTCTGCGATCTCGTCGATGACGGCCGTGATTCTGCCGATCTGTTCTGACGATTTTCCCAGTTGCGCGATTCGCTCGACCGAACTCTTCGATGCCGCGGCGATGCCGTGCATGGCAGCGATGGTTTCCTTCACCACCTGACCGCCCTTCTGCGCCGCCCGCAGAGCCTTGGCCGCCGATTCCGATGCGCTTTGAGAATTCCCAGACACATTCTGCACCGTGGCCGACATTTCCTGCATGGCGCCGGCCACCTGCGCCGCCTGGTCCGCCTGTCGCCGCCCACTCTCGGCTGATTGATCGGCGCCGGCGGAAATCTCATGGCCGGCACTCGAAATCTGCTCACTGCAC
The DNA here is from genome assembly GCA_963739125.1 of uncultured Acidobacteriaceae bacterium. GTDB lineage: Bacteria > Acidobacteriota > Terriglobia > Terriglobales > Acidobacteriaceae > Sulfotelmatobacter. Next base: position 2,780,147 of record CAVTZD010000001.1, read on the forward strand.
TGTGCCAGCTTCGAGACGATTTTTTCCAGCGCCTCGGCATAAGTATCGAAGGCGCGAGAGATCTCGCCGAACTCGTCGGCGGACGAAGATGCCAGACGCCGGGAAAGGTCGCCGCGCCCTTGGCGCAGTTCGCCCGCCTGCGCCGAAAGGAACTCCAGAAGCTGAGACGTCGAACGATTGATCGTTCTGGCGGTGCGCGTTCCTAAAGTAAACAAGGCAAACGCGACGGCGAACGCGATGCCCAGCATCGACCGCCGCTCCTTCTCGACCCTTGCCCGCTGCACACTCTGGTATTGCGCGGCCCGCACCTCGATCGCTGCGACAATGCCATCCATGGCATCGGTGACCGGCCGGTCTTTGCCTTTCACCATCGAGTCTGCGCCGTGGAAGTCGTGGCCGTGCGATCGTTCAAACGCCTCAAGCCCGGCGCCATAATCGGTTCCCAAGGCCGCATGGGACGCGGCAAACTCCTTGAGCTGGGACTTGATCTCCGCGTCAGAAACTTTTCCCGCGAGTTCCTGCACCGACTGCTGCACCTCCCCTTCCTGCGCGAGGAATTCGTTCCTGTATTTCTCCAGGCTGGCCGGATCGGCTCCGCGCAGCAAAATATCTTTCCACGACTGCACCTGCTTCTTAAAGGTGAGCTGGATAACTCGCGCCTCATTCTGGATCGCAAGCTGGGAAGCGGCGAACTTTTCAGACTCAGCCGCCCGATAAGAGAGCTCCTGCACCAGCACGAATGCAGTCGCGGCGTAGCAGGCCACGAATCCTAGGATCAGACCGAAAATCTTCCCCTTCAGCGTGCGCAGATTCACCCGGCTGTGGTCCTCCCACTCTGTCTATCGGCAGAACCGGCAGACTGCCCTCCGTAGGAATACTCACCCGGCCATTGTCTTCCGTACCGTGGCCAAGCCCCGCCCAACGCGGGAAGATAGGCGAACCAACTTTTCGAATTTTCGCTTCATCTGGCGATCGCATAGCGCGTAAGTAACTGAAAGAAAAGAAGCTGGAAAGAACGACCCCGCAAGCTCGACCTATGGCTGAACCGGAAAATCCGCACGAATCGAACCCGGTCTGCGACTATTGGCAACAAATGGTGCAGGGTGTGCTCGGAGTCGTCCTCTTGCTCGGGGCACTGGCCATGGTCCACTACTACGCGCCTACAGCGGCCCAGAGCGCTCCGCCCGACGATCTGCAAAAGCAGGTCCACGAACTTACGGCCCAGGTCGAGCAACTCGAGCAAGACGAGGCTATGCCGGCCATCACGCTCAACCACTATCGCAACTCCATCGGCTACATCTACGGGGTCTATCAGGTGGGATTTCCCAATCAGCGTCCCGCCATCCGCGCCCGGGTTTCGGGCACCGGATTCCTGGTCGGCGACGGCCTGCTGGCCACCAACCACCACGTGGCCCAGCCCTGGTATGGTGATCCCGAATCTGAAGCCCTGATTCGCCGCGGAGCTTCTCCGCTGATCGAGAGCCTGGTCGTCTTTTTTCCCGGCGCGCCGACGCCCGTAACGCTTTCTTCCGGCCCAGTCTCAAAAACTTCCGACCTCGCCATCCTGCGCGTTGAAGATCTCAACGCAGTGCGGGGACTGCCCATCCTGCCCCTTGCCAAGAACATCAGCTCTCCCGGAGAACGGGTCACCGTGATCGGCTATCCCATGGGCATTGCCGGAATGGTCGCCAAGTCTCCCACCGACATTTACGACCGCCTGGCTTACCGCCACAACGACATCAGCGCCGCCAGCGAACTCGCCGCGCTATCCCTGATTCGCCCCTCCGCCACCTGGGGACATCTCGGCGACGTAGTCGGCGACAAACTCATCTATGACGCGCCCACCGCCCACGGCGGCAGCGGCGGCCCCGTCTTCAACGACAAAGGTGAAGTCATCGGCGTCAATTCCGCCTACATGGACGGCTTCACCGGAGGCACGCTAGGCGTGTCCGTCGACTGCCTCCGCCCCCTCCTGAAGGAAGCCCAAGAGCCCCGCTGATCCCGGATCGAGCTTGCTGAAGCACTCGCCCGCCGCCCATGCATTGAAAAGGCGCAGGTTTGAAAGCGTGGGGCTTCCAGCCGTGCCGAAAACCCGCAGAGGATCTTGAATCGTGGCTATATAGTTCGCTGAAAACCTCGCAAATGCCGGCACTCCCATGGAAGAGCGGCGCTTCAGCGCCGCGTAAGCCCCCAGAAAATTGAGCGGGGGCTTTAGCCCCACGGGACGGCCTTTCTGCTCCACATGCGTTTTTCCGCAAGCGCTCCCGCGCGCCGCGACCCGCAGAATCTTTGTCACGGCCGCAGCCGCTGCGTTGCGCCCCCACTCTCCTCCAAGGCACGATGCGGCCTATAATCCTTGATCATGTCAGCCCTTCTCCGCGACCTCCGCTTCGCCGTCCGCACCCTCGTCAAGACGCCCGCATTCACCCTCGCCGCGATCTTCACGCTGGCTCTCGGAATCGGCGCCAACACCGGCATCTTCACCGTGACCAATGCATTGCTGTTGCGCCCGTTCCCTTACCGCAGCCCCGACCAACTGGTGAGTCTCGGCGCCAAGGACAAAGCGAAAGACGGTCCCAGCACGCTGCTGCGTTACGAGCACCTGCGCGACCATAACCGGTCGTTCGAAGCTGTGGCCGCATTCACAACTGACAATTTGAATCTCACCGGACACGGAGAGCCCGTGCAGCTTCCTGTGGCGCGCGTGTCGCCCAATTTTTTTCCCATGCTCGGCGTGCAGCCGCAGCTTGGACGCTCCTTTACCGAGGAAGAGGGCCGTCCCGAAGGCCAGCACGTCGTCATGCTCACCGACGCCATGTGGCGCACTCGCTTCGGTGCCGCGCGCGACATCGTGGGCCAGACCATCGATCTTGACGGCACGCCGCACACCATCGTCGGCGTGCTGCCGGCCAACGTGCAGTATCCCTTCGTCGGCGACGCCGATATCTGGACGCCCCGCTACTTCGAGTTCTCGCTGATGACGCCGCAGCAACTGCGCCGCGGCGTAGGTTACCTCGACTACGTGGCAAGGCTGCGCCGAGGCGTTACGCCGCAGCAAGCCGACGCCGAACTGGCCGTGCTCGACCAGCAATACCGGGAACAGAATCCCACCATGCCCGATGCTCGTCCTGACCTGGTCATGGTCGTGGCGCCGCTGCGCGATCTCGTCGTGGCCGACCTGCGCAGCACAGTGTGGTTGCTTTCCGGTGCGGTTGCCCTGGTGTTGCTGATCGCCTGCGCCAACGTGGCCAGCCTGCTGCTCTCACGCTCGCTCGCCCGCCGACGGGAAATTGCCATGCGCACCGCCTTGGGAGCCGGCCGCGGCCTCATCGTGCGGCAGCTTCTCACCGAGAGCATAATATTGGCGCTCATCGCCGGAGTTTTCGGCGTCGGCCTGGGCTGGGGCGCGACCCGCGCGCTCGTCACCTGGGGAGCATCCGAGCTCCCGCCCGGCATTCCCATCGGCCTCGACCTGCGCGTGTTGCTCTTCACTCTCACCATCTCACTGCTCACCGGAATTATTTTCGGGATGTTCCCGGCCTTCCAGCTCTCGCGCGTCGACCTCAATACCGCCCTTCGCGACGAAGGCCGAGGCTCCTCCACCGGCCACTCGCGCGCGCGACTGAATAACCTGCTGGTGGTAGGCCAGGTGGCGCTCTCATTGCTTCTGTTAATCGGCGCCGGGCTTCTGCTCCGCAGCTTCGGGCGCCTGCTGCGCGTCGATCCCGGCTTTGACGCGGACCATGTTCTCACCATGGGCGTCTCACTGCCCACGGTGAAATATTCCAAGCCGCAGCAGCAGATCGATTTTTTCGGCGAAGTGTTGCGCCGCGTCTCCACCTTGCCCGGAGTGCGCAGTGCCGCCATGTCTGCTGCGCTCCCGCTTTCCTTCATTCGTCTCACTCCAGTGCTGCCCGAAGGCCAGCCTGACGTGCCTCTGACCCAGCGGCCGTTCGTCGACATTGAAGCCATTAGCCCGCAGTGGTTCCAGACCATGCGGGTCCCCCTGCACGGCGGCCGCGATTTCACCGACGCCGACAACGCCACTTCGCCCAAAGTGGTGATCGTCAACGAGACTTTCGCCCGCAGCTATTGGCCCGACCAGAATCCTCTGGGCAAACACGTCGTCGTCGGACGCTGGCCGCAACCTGCCGAGGTCATCGGCATCGCCGCCGATATCCGCAACAAAGGCCTGGCCCAGCCCACGCAGCCGCAACTCTATCTCGCCTTCCCCCAGTTGCCCTGGGGCAACATGCATCTGCTGGTGCGCACCGCGGTCCCTCCCCAGAACATGGCGCAATCGGTTCGCGCGCAGATCTCCGCCGTCGATGCCGATCAGCCGGTCAACAACATCCAGACCGTTGACGAACTCATCGCCAGCTCGCGCTCCGAACCGCGCTTTACCATGCTGCTGCTCGGCGGTTTCTCGGTCCTCGCGCTGGCCCTGGCGGTGATCGGCATTTACGGAGTGCTGGCCTATTCCGTGGCCCAGCGCCGGCAGGAACTCGGCATCCGCCTGGCCCTCGGGGCCGAGCGCTCCCACATCCTTCTGCTGGTCGTCCGCCAGGGACTCACCGTCGCCATCGCCGGCATCGCCCTCGGCCTGCTGGCCGCGCTCCTGCTGACCCGGCTGATGTCGAGCATGCTCTACGAAATTGGCGCGCGCGACCTGACGACGTTCGCTCTCACTCCGCTCGTGATCCTCGCCATCGCCCTGCTCGCCAGCTACCTGCCCGCGCGCCGCGCCACGAAAGTCGATCCCATCGAAGCGCTGCGCGGAAACTGAAGAAACGCTCGCTGCACTCGACCACGAATCCAAGCGAGTGCGAACGATCCGGCATACAATGGTCAAGCCACGCTTGTCGCTTCGGAGGCACTATGGACTGGGATCGCGGGCTCTCCCTTGTTTTGTCGGGAATGCTGGTCGCAAGCGCCGCCCTCGCTCAAACCGGCAACAAACCCTCAAACGACAATCAGAAAAAGATCATCCGGGTCGGAGTCGCTGCAACCGCAAACCGGTCCAGCCGCGAAGTTACGGCCTCCTGGGAGCGCAATCAACTCGTCCGCGAGCTGCAACGCTTGCGCACTGATCGCAAGTCGCCGATCGTCCTCGACGTCGTTCCCCTCGACGCCACCTCTCGCGAAGACGCCGGTCCTGAAGCTGAAAAGAAGGGCTGCCAATACTTCGTGCTGACCACCGTACTCGATCCCAGCCGCGGACCGGGCATCTCGGGTGGCCCTGACGGAATTCAGCCGGCGCCTGTCATGATTGGAAACGCGAATCCCACCCGCACGCTGGCCATGCAGTTCGCCATCGTCGAACTCGGCACCACTCGAACCCTCGCCGAGGACACCACCACCGCCCCCGTAGAAGACAACAACGACACTCGCGGCGCCGACGAGGCCGTGCGGCTTATTGCACTTCGCGTAGCCAGTGAACTGCGCAAGGATCATCCGCCAGGCTTCGACTAGAAGCCGTTTTGCGGATGGTGAGGAATGCGCACGGCCTCAGCTTGCCGTTCGAAGCAAATAAGGACGCGGACTTTCTGATGCTGTTTGCCTAGCTCTCGCCGAACTCTCGGTACCGCTCCAGCACATCGCTTTTCGAGATGACGCCCTCCAGCTTGCGGAAATCCGCCCGGCTCACCACCGGCACCAGCGGCCAGCGATCCACGTATCGCAACGCCATGTCCAGCGGCTGATCGGGATGCAAGTAAGGGACCTGCCCCGTCGCCAGCGAATCCAAACTGAGCCCGCCCTTGCCCTCATCGATCAGCGCTCGCAGTTGCTGCTTCTTCACCAGGCTCCAGCCGCCCGGGTTCAGCCGTACCAGCAGCTCGTCACCGGTCGATTTCTCTGCCGCCTGTAGCGCGTCGCCCACCGTTGACAGCGCGTCCAGCACCGGGCCGCCCACGGGATGCATCGCGTCCTCCACTCGCAGGATGTCTTCTTCCCTCTGCTCCTCCATGGATGGCAGGTCCAGCCCATCCTGCCGCGTCAGCACGTCGAAGATCGCGTTCGGCTGCAAGGCGCGCGAAATCACATAAGCAAACGTATTGGCCACGATCACCGGCACGATGATCGAATAATTCCCGCTCACCTCCAGAACCATGAACACCGAAGTCATCGGCGCCCGCAGGAATCCCGCAAACAGAACTCCCATCCCCACCAGCGCGTACGTCCCTGGCGACCCGCTCAAGTGGGGCAGGAACGCATGCTGCGCTTCGCCTACCGACGCGCCCAGCATCGCGCCAATGAATAACGTCGGCGCAAACATCCCTCCCGGCGTGCCGCTCACAAACGACAGCAGCGTGGCAATAATCTTCAGCCCCGCCAGCAGCGCCAGAAATTGCCAGGTAAACTGCCCGTGCATGGCCTGGTCCATGTATTCGTACCCCGCGCCCATCACTTGCGGCGCGCCCAGCACGGCCATGATTCCGATCAGCAATCCTGCGATGGCCGGCTGAAAATACTGCGTCCACAGCGGCAGGGCCTTGCAGCGCGGCCGCAACGCTCCAATGCCCGACGAAAATAACACCGACGCCAGCCCGCCCACGACTCCAAGAATGCAATACGCGATCAGCTCCGAAGGCCGCTCCAGTTGTACTGGCGGGATTCTGAAAAGAGATTCCGACCCCAGGAACCAACGCATCACCACCACGCTCGACACAGCCGAAAGCACTACCGACCCCAGAATGCCCGCCGTCCAGCGCCCGATCACTTCCTCGATTACGAACAGTACGGCTGAGATCGGAGCGTTGAAAGCCGCCGCCAGTCCTGCCGCCGCGCCTACGGGAGCGAGCAGGCGCATGCGGTCTCGCGAAAGCCGCATCCGCCGGCCCAGCGCCGAAGCCAGGCTCGCGCCAATCTGCAATGACGGGTCTTCCGGGCCGAGCGAGTGTCCCGACCCAATGGCTAGGGCTGAGGTGATGAACTTGCCCACTGCGGTGCGCAGGGGAATCTCGCCGTTATAGATATACAGCGCCGCCTTGGTCTGGTTAACTCCGCTGCCTCGCGCCCGCGGAAATACATGAATCACCAGCGCCGCAATCAACAGTCCCGCCAGCGTTGGAGCCAGCAGCAGCCGCGCGTGCGTCAGCTGCGTTCCCGACCCCAGCAGATAAATCCGGCACCAGTCGATCGCGAATCGGAAGCACACCACCGCCAGCCCCGAGAAGACTCCGATGAACACCGACAAAATCAGAAAAAAGCGCTCCTCGCGAAACACGCTGCGCAATAACGCCGCGGGAGAATGCTCGGGCGGTGTCTCCGCCGGTCCGACTTGTCCGTTATTCATCGGGATTCCAGAAGACGAATTAGAATGTCGAATCTAAACTGAAAGCTACCTCTGCGTTTGCCTCGAGAGGACGATACTGCTTCGCTGCTTGCACCAACGTGGAAGAGCGGCGCTTCAGCGCCGCGTAAGTCCGCACAATGAATGTGGGCTTCAGCCCCCGTGGCCACGCTGATATTGTTCCGCAATCTATGTCGCCTCTCGAGAATCCGATACCGCTCGCTCCCCTAGTTCCCCTCATGCAATTTGGCGATAAGCAACAGAGCCATATCTGTTCCCGCCGGAACTCCGCAGGTGGCGCTGGTTTGGCGCTCGATGTCAAACACCACATCCATCGCCGCTGCCACCAGGTCCGGATCTCGCCGCAAACCCAGTGCCGTAACTTTTGGTTTCATCTTTGTCCAGCTGTCGCTCAAGCTGGTCTGCGACGCCGACGGCGTGGAGGGTCCACTCGCCGCCGCGCACGCCTTCAGTCGTTCGCCCGCCGTCGCAAAGTCTTCGATCACCGCGCGGTAGCGCTGCGCCGCCGAAATCTCTGCCCGGAACGGATCAAGCTGCAAGACCAGTTCCGTAATCTTCAGCCGGTCGGTGCTCGGCGCATCGCTGGGCGTCGCGGACACGGCAGCCTGCAGGTAGCGCTCTGCGACGGCGTAATTGTTGAGTTCAAACGCGGCCAGTCCCGCCCCCGCCAAAGCCGATGCGTTGTGCCGGTCTGACTTCAGGCTCTCGCGGTACGCCGCCAGCGCGTGTTCGTAATCCTGCGCCCGCGCAAAAAGATCGCCCAGCTGTTCTTGCAGCGACGGGTCGTCCCCGGAATTTGCCGCCAGCGCAATCAACTCCGCCTGCGCCTGCGCTTTGGCATTGATGCTCAACAGAAACCGGATCAACTCCAGCCGCGCGTTACGCCGCTCCACCTCAGCGTCGCCCGATGGGTTGTCGGGCCAGGTTGCATAAATTGCATTGTGGTAGTAACGCAGGGCCTGGTCGGTCTGTCGCCGCTGCGCCGCAATGCGCGCCAGTTCCAGGTTCACCAGGCCATTTTCCGGTTCCCGGTCCCACAGATTGATCAGGTAGGCATAGGCCTCGCCGGGTTGCTTCGTGCCCAGCAAAGCTTGGGCAAGATTGAGTTGATAGGAGAAATCGTCGCGTGAGTACACCAGCGCCGCGCGAAATTCGACGACCGCCGCCTCAAAGCGTTGCGCCTCCAGGTCTTTCACGCCACGGGAAAACCACCGGTTCCCCAGCGACTCCTGCTGCCCACGGTACAAATTCGACAGCTCTGTCACCGCCCCGAAGCACACCACGGCCACCACTGCCAGCAGAGCCAGGAGCACCGCTTCCCGTGCAAGGTAGGGTCGCAGATGGTGTCGCAGAGAGCTTCGAATCCCTCCCGCCGTCATTCTCCTCCCTGCCTCTGATCTGTGTTGATTCTACTGAAATGTTCTCTGGGTCCAGGAAAAGGCTCGCGAACGCGTGCCGGCCCGTGTCGCGAGGTTTCTGCGCTGGGGAAAATGCTCGTAGTCCTCGGGGCCTTGGCTCCCAGGCAAAGTAGCGCTTTGGACCTGTAACTAACGATCAAATTCCATCCATCGCGAAGCCCTCACGCGCCAGCTCTTTCTTCCCGCATGATCTTCCGCAATGCCGCTACCAGGCTCGGAGCCGCGCTGCGCAATTCTTCGTGATGATACAGCGCCAGCCGCGCCAGCATCCGTTTGCCCTTCGGAGTGAGCGCTAGCAACACCTCGCGCCGATCGTCGCGCGCCCGCTCCCGCCGGACGAATCCCCGTGCCTCCAGCCGGTTGATCAGTTCCACGGCGCTGTGATGTTGAATCTGCATCCGCTCCGCCAGTTCCCGGATCCGCGGCCGCACTCCCTCTGGCATACCCTTGACGGCAAGCATGAGCTGGTACTGCCCCCGTTCCAGCCCTGACGCCTGCACGGCATGCTCGCTGAAATGCAAAAACTTTCGAATCTGGAACCGGAATTCGGCCAGGGCGTGGTAGTCCGACAGGGTGAGCCTCTTCATTCGCGTGATTATAGGGTGCCTGGATGCTGCATGGGCTTAGTATATCGTGAAGCGATATATAAAGAAATCCAGCCGAAGATTCCGCTTAAGCTTGTTATGAACTGCCGGGTGCCCGCTCCGAGGGCGCACCCACTTCAATGGGGTGCCCCGCTTCTCGCCTCTTTTGCGAGAAGTGGGAAATCATCACTGAGTCGTGGTGCACCCGTGGATTTCTAATGCTTTTCTCTGTGGCCTTAGCGGCTCTTCTTAGCGTCCTTAGCGGTTAAGATCTCTTGCCAGTCTCCACCCGCCCCCTAGCCTCTTTCCTCCCATCCATTTAGAATCCTTTGTCCACAAATTTTCACAGCCCGACAGGAGAGCCCGCCACCGTGATCCCGCGCTATACCCGCCCTGAGATGGCTCGCATCTGGAGCGACGAAAACCGTTTCCGTACCTGGCTGGCTGTCGAAGTCGCCGCCACCGAAACCCTTGCCGATGCCGGCCTCGTCCCCAAAGACGCAGCCCGCGCCATCCGCGAGCGCGCCGACTTCCGCGTGGAGCGCATCCACGAAATCGAAGCCGAAGTCCGCCACGACGTCATCGCCTTCACCACCGCGGTCGCCGAAATCGTCGGCCCGCACGCCCGCTGGTTCCACTACGGACTCACCTCTAACGACGTAGTCGATACCGCGCAGGCCCTGCTCGTCAAACAAGCTTCCGAAGTTATAGAAAAAGACCTGCACCGCCTCGCCGAAGTCCTCGAGCGCCGCGCCTGGGAGTTCAAAGACACGCCCATGATCGGCCGCACCCACGGCATCCACGCCGAGCCCATCACCTTCGGATTCAAAATCGCCAACTGGTATTCCGAAACGCAACGCAACATCGCGCGCTTCGCCGCCGCCGCCGAAGACATGCGCGTCGGCAAATTTTCCGGCGCCGTCGGCATCTTTGCCCACCTCACGCCCGAACTCGAAGAGAAGATCTGCGCCCGCTTGGGACTAAAACCTGCAGCCGTTTCGTCGCAGGTGATCCAGCGCGATCGTCACGCCGCCTATCTCGCGACCCTGGCCGTGATCGCCTCCACGCTCGACAAGATCGCGACCGAAGTTCGCCACCTGCAGCGCACCGAAGTTCGCGAAGCCGAAGAATTTTTCAGCGAGAAGCAAAAAGGCTCGTCGGCCATGCCGCACAAGCGCAATCCCGTAACCGCCGAGCAGATCAGCGGACTGTCGCGCGTGGTGCGCAGCAATGCGCAGGCCGGATTCGAAAACGTCGCCCTCTGGCATGAGCGCGACATCTCGCACTCGTCAGCCGAGCGCGTCCTCCTGCCCGACTCGACCACGCTCGCCGATTATCTGCTGACCAAGACCGCGAACCTCATCGACACTCTGTTCGTCTATCCCGAGCGCATGCGCGCCAATCTTGAATCGACGCGCGGCCTCATCTTCAGCGGACAGCTTCTGCTCGACCTGGTCGAGCACGGCGTTAGCCGCGAAGACGCCTATCGCCTAGTGCAGTCCCACGCCATGCGCGCCTGGAAACAAGACCTCGACTTCCACGAGCAGGTACTCGCCGACAAAGAGATCACCGGCAAAGTTCCGCGCCAGCAGATCGAGCACGCCTTCAACCTGCAGCGCCAACTCAAGAACGTCGACAAGATTTTCGCCCGCGTCTTCGGCAGGACCGCCTCGAAGCAGAAAACCTCACCCGTGAAAAGCAAGAAGCAGAAAGGCAAGAAGTAAGACCTCGACTCTACTCCGCCAGCCCCGCGCCTTCCTCGGTCGAATACATCGGATCCGCGCAAGCCTGAATCTCCGTCACCTGCAACAACTCCCATGCCTCAAGGTATTTCTCATATTTCTGGCGCCTGCCCCCCGGTGTAAAGTGCAACGACAAATTTTTCCTGCCCACCACTTCGTACGGGATGATGTACCACCGGTCCACCGGAATCAGAAACACCGCAAAGAAATCCACCGAGCCCTCCGCGTATTTCTTCCGCCCCGGTCCCATCACGTTCAGGCTGTACGCGCCCCCACGCCGGCAATAGATAGTCGATTTCACCTGCACCCGCAGAATCCTTCCTCCGGCCTCCACCAGCACGTCATACCGCCGCGAATCTCCATGCGGCTTCGAAACCGACATCCCCAGTCCCGCCGCCTTCGCCATAAAGCAGAGTTCCGCCCACTCCCCCCGCTCCTTGCACCCCTTCACCCACTTCGTCTTTTTCCCCATATTGAAGTTTTGTCATCCGTCTCCATTTTTGTTTTGTCATTCCGAGCGAAGCCGAGGAATCTGCTGTTTTCCCGCCGTCACCTCGAACCTCAACCCCACTCCGCCCCCACCCCCACTATTGCCGTTTAAAAATCCTCAGTAAAGTTCATCCGTCACATCCCCGCCTGTGGAAATCCCCCGCGGCAAACCCCGGTGGCAAGCGAACAGCGGACGCCGTCCCCCGGGTAGTGGGTCAGTTTGAACCTGATTTGAAAGGGCGCGGCTTCCAGCCGCGCCATAAGCCTTGCCAAATCAATCGCGCCTCCACACACATACAAATTGCGGAATGGGTGAAGTGGTCGATCCTACGTCGCATTGCGGCTCTAGAGGTTGCGGAAAAACTCCCAAATGCCGGCGGTGACGTGGAAGAGCGGCGCTTCAGCGCCGCGTAAGCCGCAAAAATGAATCGCGGCTTTAGCCGCTGAGGGAACACGTCCTTGAAACTGACCCACTAGCGTCCCCCAACCCGACTCGCCGCCCCCGCCTCTTTGTGACATGATTAAGGAATGAAGAAACAGGCTTCCGACCAGCAATTCCACGATCGTCGCTACCAGCAGCGCAAACGCGCCGAAGCCGCCAAAAAGCCTCCGCCGAAGAAAGCCGTGGCCGCCCCCGTTCCGGCGGTTGAAACTGCGGCGACCGAAACCCTCAAGCAATCGAACGCTTCCAAAGAGTGACCGGATGTAATGTCCCTCTTGTGGACCGCTGGAAAGACCCTTGGAGCCGAGGTCCGTGGTGCCCACCCCTCGAGAACCGCGAAAAGCCTGCCCTGAGCGAAGTCGAAGGGGTGGGGCAGCCTCGGTCGTGGTGGGGCAAAGGTGTGCCAGCCCCCGGGCTGAAAGCTCGGTGAGGAACCTGCTGTAAGCCGAAGCCACCACAAACCACGGGTGCCCCATGTCTCGCGTCTTTTGCGAGACATGGGATTCCACAAACCCCACCCCTCTGAGGATTCGGGGAGCACGACGACGGGGTAGGGCACGACTTCAGTCTTTGAGCCTGCCCTGAGCGAGCGATAGCGAGCCGAAGGGTGCCGCAAGCCGCGCAAAAAATGGAACCAAGTCCCGCAGGGACGGCAGAAACGCGTCTAGTTAGCGGACGGGACTGCGGAAAGGCGAGGGGCCTTGCGATCAGGCTGCACCCCCGAGAGATCGTGGATTGAGTGCTGTAACCGCGATATCAGCGCAAGAATACGGTCGGGCCGGCGCTCGCCGAAGGGTATTTCCAAAGTCGCTCGCGGATTAAATCCGTAGGCGCTGATAGCCGCGATGTAGGCCAGAAAGAGCTTTTCAAAAGCCGGGTCGTAGGGGACATTCAGAAAAACGGATTTATCCCTGGCGAGAGGCAGTCCGGCGGGTCGAATTTCTTTTGCGGGATTTCCTGCTGCCATTGCGGGAACTGTTTTTGGCCGTTCGGATTACGAATTCCCCAGTTCTGGCATCTTTGTAAATCATGCGGCGCACTTCCCGGATGAGCTCATCCGTACGCCTCTTCGACACACCGAGCGTCCGCGCCGTGTCGTACGGCGTTGCTGGACGGCTGTTGCCGAGTTTGATCGGCTGCGGCATGAGTTGATTATAGGCCCGGGAAGAAAGAAGTCGCACTCGAAGATGGGCGAGATTACTACCCACCCTGGCAAGGGTCGCAGGGATGGGGAACCGGCAAACCATAAAAACTACTGCTAATACTAAACATCACTCCATGAGCCGAAACCAATCCCTGAGTGTGAGCTGCAAGCGCAAGATTTCGTCTTCGGCAAGAGCGCTACAGTGTGCGATTGGCCCGCGAAGCGAATTCAGATTTGCCATGACTTTTTCGACTGCCTTCTTGCTGCTGAATAGTCCTCCAAAAATATCCCAGTTCGAAGTGATGATCACAGCAAGCTCGCCAAAGGTCGTATAGTCCAATTCATCGGATGACCTTCGTGTCATTCCGGTATCAGTTTCCCTCTGAATTCGGGTTTGCACCTCAGTTTTTACGGCGGGTGGAACTCGTACAGAAGACCACCAATGTTCACTCTTCTCTGCAGTTTCGAATGTCTCGGAAACGAGTGCTCGGATCGATTTTTCGAGGCTGTAAAAGAGCTCATAGTGCTTCGACATTGTTGACGCTTCTTTTCTTACAGCCAGTTCGAATTGCGGATAGTAGACGTCCTCAACTTTTTTGCGGTCGTCGATGAGATGGCCCAGATCAACCGAATAAAGCTTGCTGATGCGGCTGAGGTCCTCAGCTAGCATTTGATTCGTCATTCCAAAAGATTTCAGCCTATCCGCCGTTCTACGATTCCACATTTGAAAATAGGTGCTCCTTTAGGCTGCGGAATATTGCATTGAAGACCGCTTGGTCAGACGTCGCGGGAAGGTTCAGATTAATTGTGTAGGCGAGATTTAGGCCGAGTTGCTTATTGTTTCGCGCCTGAGGGCCAGAATTCGTAGCTAGATTGCTGTCTTGGCCGGGGGATGTCTCGGTTTCCGATTGTTCTGTGCTCTCAGATGCATCGAAGACAGCGAACGCTTTAAGAGCCTTGAGAGTAGAGAACGTGAGCTTCACAACCGAGCTTCCAGCCTCGGAACCAGTGACCTCAACGATGAGCGCCAGGAGGTCATTGTCTTTGAGGTCGTAGAAGTATTCATTGACTTGAGAAAGCGGCTTATAGCCGATTTTGATCGCTGCAGCGATCGCGGCGCCCCCGGTTGCTGGATTTCTAAATTGCTTGTAGAGATCGGTCGGGGTGCCATCTGAATTCACGAGTCCAATTTTCTTGAAATAAGGAACTAATGCAGTTCCTGTTCCCCCTTTTATGCTTAGTTTGGTGGTAATGAAATCACGGGTCACCCGATCTGGAGTTGCCGCTTGCCTTATTCTCTCGAGAGCCGTCTTAACAGATCCTGGCGCGTATACATATGGAAGTGAAGCCGACATGACTATCCTCCGTCGATTTAATCTCTCGGTAAAGAGCAGAAGGCACGGCGTTCGCCGTGCCCCCGTTCACAGCATTTGTTTTGTTTAAGTTCCTACAACTTGGTTCGGCCCTCAGCGGCTAAAAGCCGCGTTTCGTTCTTATTGCGTCTTGCGGCACGGCTGAAGCCGTGCCCTGGGTACGAAACTTGGCGGAGCTTTGCTCCGCTGGACAGCCGGGGGCGGCTGTCCCCACACGAGCAAAACCTAGCTGCAGCCGCTGGTGCTGCCGCAGCTCATGCATCTATAACAGCTGCCGTTTCTGGTCATGATTGAGCCGCAGAAGCTGCAGCTGGGGGCGTCGCCGAGGTCGACTAGGCTCGACAGGGCGTCGGCGGCGTGGATTTTCCCGGCCCCGGGCTCCCGCATTCCGGCTTCCGGACGCCGAGCGCCCGAGGCCGGCTCTTCGACCTCCGGCAACTGGCTGCCCGAGACTGAGGTCTTGGGTCTGAAGTTTTCGAACAGCAACTGCTGCTGGCCGGTCAGGAAGCGCATCTGGAGCCAGCGGAAAATGTAGTCCATGATCGACTTGGCGTAGCCGAGTTCGGGGTTGCCGGACCATCCACTGGGCTCGAAGCGCGTGTGGGCGAATTTTTCGCAGAACAGCTTCAGCGGCACGCCGTGTTGCAGGGCGATCGAGACGGCTAGCGCGAAGCTGTCCATGAGGCCGGAGACGGTCGATCCTTCTTTGGCCATGGTGATGAACAGTTCGCCGGGCTCGCCGTCGGGGTAGAGGCCGACGGTGATGTAGCCTTCGTGGTCTCCGACTTTGAATTTGTGGGTGATCGAGGCGCGCTCTTCCTGCAGCTTGTGGCGGACGGCGCGGGGCGGCGCGTTGAGATTTTCTTCTTCCACGTGTGGCGCGGACACTCCTGTCCGCGGGTCGTCTTTGCTGGAGGTCGCTGTCTTGCTGCCCGAGGCGCTGAGAGGCTGCGACTGTTTGCATCCGTCGCGATAAACGGCGACTGCTTTAATGCCGAGCTTCCACGCCTGGATGTAGGTCTCCATGATGTCGTCGACAGTGGCGTTGTTCGGCAGGTTGACGGTTTTTGAAATCGCTCCGGAGATGAAGGGCTGCGCCGCGGCCATCATTCTCAGATGTCCCATATACGCAATCGATCGTGTTCCCTTCGAGGGCTTGAACGAGCAGTCGAAGACGGCGAGGTCGTCATCTTTGATATGCGGAGCGCCTTCGATCGTGCCCGTCGCGTCGATGTAGCTGACGATGGCGTTGGCCTGGTCGTGGGTGTATCCCAGCTTGAACAGGGCCGTAGGCACAGTGTTGTTGACAATCTTGATCATCCCGCCGCCCACCAGCTTTTTATATTTCACCAAAGCCAGATCCGGCTCCACTCCAGTTGTGTCACAATCCATCATGAAACCTATGGTTCCCGTCGGGGCTAGGACTGTTACCTGGCTGTTTCTATAGCCAAACTTTTCGCCGTGGGCGAGGGCTTCGTCCCAGCATTGCTTGCTGGATTCGTAGAGGTTGGCGGGGACGTTGGCTTTGGTGATGTGGTTGACTGAGGCGCGATGCATGCGGATTACGTCGAGGAAGGGCTCGCGGTTGATATACCAGCCGGGGCAGGCGCCGCCGGGCATGGTTTGTGCAGCTGTCGGGAGAGAGCCTGCCGAGCTTTGCTCGGCTGGACGGACGAATGCGTCCGTCCCTCCATGCGTAATGTCGGCGCCTAGATTTGTTTCTGACAAATTCTTTTTTGTGGCTTCGGTTGCGGGATACAGGGGCGGGCATTGTTCGGCGATGCGGCTGGATTGCAGATAGGCTTCGCCGCACATGATTGCGGTCACGCAGGCGGCGTAGTCGCGGCCGGCGTCGCTGTCGTAGGGATGGCCTGCGGCCATGAGCAGCGCGCCTAGATTTGCGTAGCCGAGGCCGAGCGGACGGTAGTCATGCGAATTGCGCATGATGGTTTCGGTGGGATATCCGGCGTTGTCGACGATGATTTCCTGCGCGGTGATCAGGATGTCGACGGCGTGGCGATAGGCTTCGACATCGAACGTGCCGTTGGGGGCGAACTTCAGAAGATTCAGGCTGGCCAGGTTGCAGGCTGAGTCGTCTAAGAACATGTATTCGCTGCACGGATTGCTGGCGTTGATGCGGGCCGTGTTTTTCGAGGTGTGCCAGCGGTTGACCGTGGTGTCATATTGCATGCCGGGATCGCCGCAGTGCCAGGTGGCCTCGGAAATTTTTCTGAGCAGGTCTTTGGCTTTGTAGGTCTTCATGACGCGGCCGTCGGTGATCGACTTGGTGGAGAAGTCGGCTTCCTTCATCACCGCGTACATGAAGTCGTCGGTGACGCGGACGCTGTTGTTGGCGTTCTGGAAAAAGATGGAGCTGTAGGCGTCAGAGTCGGGAGATGACCCGTCATATCCCTGCGCGACCAGCGCGTGGGCCTTGGCTTCTTCTTTCTGCTTGCACTCGATGAAGTCGATGATGTCGGGATGGTCGACGTTGAGGATGACCATCTTGGCGGCGCGGCGAGTTTTGCCTCCGGACTTGATGACGCCGGCGAAGGCGTCGAATCCTTTCA
Source organism: uncultured Acidobacteriaceae bacterium (assembly GCA_963739125.1). Taxonomy (GTDB): domain Bacteria; phylum Acidobacteriota; class Terriglobia; order Terriglobales; family Acidobacteriaceae; genus Sulfotelmatobacter. The sequence goes on from CAVTZD010000001.1 coordinate 2,797,224, forward strand.
TGAAGCTGAGCGGGCCGCTGGCGGTGCCGCCGCCGCTGAGAGTCTCGGTCGATCCGCGCAGGGACGACAAGTTCGTGCCCGTGCCTGATCCCCACTTGAAGAGCATGCCTTCGGTTTTCGCCAAGGTGAGGATGGAGTCGAGCGAGTCTTTTACCGAGTTGATGAAGCAGGCGGAGCACTGCGGCTTGGTGTATCCGGTGACGCCGAATTCGACGTTTTGCGTTTTGGGATTCCAGTGCCAGTTGCGGCCGTCGGAGTTGGGCTCGATGCGATCGCATCCCACGTTGAACCAGACGGGCGAGTTGAAGGCGGCGTACTGGCGGACGAGGATGTGCACGAGTTCGTCGTGGAACGTCGCGCCGTCTTCTGGCGTCTTGAAATAGCCCTGGGCGAGTCCCCAGTCGCGGATGGTTTCGGCGACGCGGCCGACGAGCTGGCGGACTCCTTTTTCGCGCTCGGGTGTGCCGATCTTGCCGTGCAAGTATTTCGAGGCGACGATGTTGGTCGCGGTCATGGACCAGTCTTTGGGGACCTCGACGTCTTTCTGCTCGAAGATGATTCCGCCCTGGGAATCAGTAATCTGAGCGAGACGGAGTTCCCACTCGACTTCGTTGTAAGGGGAGACGCCGGGCTTGGTGAAGAAGCGGCGGATGGACAGGCCGGGGGATTTCTTCTTCGTTGCGACGAACGGGGCGGCGGTGGTGTCGGTCTTGATTTCGGGCATCTTTATCTCAGGCATCAACAGGGTCTCCTTATTAGATTCTATGGGGTGTTGCACCGATTCGGGGCGTCCGGGCCAGCGGGACGGGGCGGATCGGGTTCAGATCGGAACGGTTGCAAAGATCATTGCTTTCGCAAATCTTGCCTTCTTGCGGCGCGGCCAAAAGCCGCGCCTTTTCAAAGCTTTTCTGGCAAAGAACGATTGATCGCAGCGCTAAAGCGCTGCGCCACCCAAAATCCCTTCCGGCTTAGAAGCCGGAGGGGAGGGGGTGAGGACAGTGAATGTTGGTGGCGGCTCCGGAGTCTAGCTGCGGGGTCTTTGCTATCGAAAGCGAGTTGGGAAAACCTAGGACTGTGCCGGGGCCGCTCGCTTCGCTTCGCGGGACGGGCGAGGCGCCCGTCGCCACATGGGCATCCATGGCGCCGGCTAAACTGGCAAAGTGGGCGCCGATGCCGGAGATCTTTTCGCCGCTGTTGGCGATCCATTGATTGAGCGCGGCGCAGATGGAGACGCGCTGGGACTGGTCTTCGATGACTACGAAGCGGACGAAATAGCGTCCGGTGAGCAGACGGGCGCGCATGGGATTCTGGCGCGTCAGCATGCGGTCGAGGACGAAGGCCATGTCGTCGTCTTCGAAAAATTGGGTGACGGCGAGCATGCGGGGAAGCACCTGTGGGTTCAAGCTTCCATTTTCGTGTGGCTCGCGGAGTCCCTCAGCGGCTAAAGCCGCATCCCGGTTGAGGGCGCTTGTGGCACGACTGAAGTCGTGCCCTTCCCGGTTCGCGCTCGCCGAGAATGTCGTTTTAGTGGATGCGGCTGCCGAGCTTTGCTCGGCTGGGCGGACGAATGCGTCCGCCCCTCCATGAGTTGGGGCGAATTCAACGATTTCTTCGGCTACGGCGAAGACTCCGGGCTTGCTGGGGACGGACAGGAGACTGTGTAAGGACTCGCAGCGGAACCAGCGCGACCAGTGCAGGCGACGGTAGTCGAGGGGACGGTCGAAACCGTGGCGTGCCAGCGATTCTGAAACGAGGCGAGTGATAGCTTCCATTGCGGGCTCCTGAGACTTCCACTGCTGCGGCCGCGCCGGAGAAAAAGAGTTCCTTGTCTGCCGGCGGGCAGGTTCTGCTTTTGCTGCAGATATTTCGCTGCAGCGGCCTACTGCAACTTTCAAATTGTTGTCGCTCCCCGGGGAGGGTCGGGGAGCGGCTCACCGCACTGAACCGGCTTCCGGTGTCCGAAAGCCTGATGGCTCAACAACTTCGGTTTCAGGTTGCAGGCGCCGGGCTTACGGATCAAGAAGCCCGGGCACCCCCATGTTCTTTCTGTCCAACATGTTCCGGCTGACGAGCAGCGCCAAGTCACCTCTGCCCAGCGCCTAGCCGCAAGCCTTGTTCACCGCTTTACTTGGTTCCGCCTCATTCCCGTGAGGCGAAATTTCATGCCATGGGATTGCAAAGTTACTCCCGTAGATTGTGCCTGTCAAGAGGGAAACACCATATGTTGTATCCCTAGCAATGACGGGCTAGATGCGGGGGTTGCGCCGCTTTTCGAGCCGCGTTTTCCACACTGGGAAGCGTCGGCAGGGGAGGCGGCAGGATTTTGCGGGTTGATGAATTGAGTGTGGCAGGCGGGCGGACGGGGCAGCAACGGAAAAGAGGCGTCCGGTTGTTGATTGGCTGTGATAACTGCGAGATTTCTGTGGATTTGTGTGGGAAGTGCGGGCGGCCAATCACGGCCGGCGGTAGTAGCTCAGCTGCGGCGCGACTTCCGCGGTATTGCCTCCGGCTGGGCGGACGAATGCGTCCGCCCCTCCATGAGATGGGGCGGCAGAATCGGAGAGCTTCGCTCTCCTCCGGAGGCCTGGCGAGTGGCGTGGCGCTTTACGCGGCGCGGGACAGGTAACGGTATTCGTTGCCGCGGTCGTCGGCCAGCAGGACCCACAGGGTGTAGACGCCGAGCGCGGTGCCGAAAGGGGGATGAAACAGTGCAAGCACGCCAAGGATGATGGCGGCGACTCGCGCCCAGGGACGGTGCTGCGTGAGTCCCAGGCCTACGCAGATGCCGCCGGCGGCGAGGATCAGCAGGGTGCAGCCGCCGAGGAAAAGGAAAAATGGGACGAAGCCGGAGAGTGGCTCGCGATCGCGGATCACGAGATGGATGCCGCTGCCGAAAACGAGAAGCCCGACCGCCGGAATCGAAAACAGTGCGCCGATCGCCATCCAGAGAATGCCCAGAGTGTGCAGATGGTGCTCGAGGCGCTGCTGGGCAAGGGCGCGGGTAAGATCACCGATACGGCGGCCGCAGGCGGGGCAGGCGTCCACATCGGTGCCGAGTTGGGATCCGCAGCGATTGCAGAACATGGGGACCCTCCGCTTAAGGATACGTGGGGGAAGGGTGGGAGTTCCATCAAAACCGGCTTCCGGCCGAGGGACCGAAGTCGCAGCGGAAGCCTGAAGCGGGGCAGCCGGAAGCCGCCCGTAGGCTGTTGGCTCCAAAGGTACATGGACTAGGTGACCGTTGAGGGTTCGGGTAAATTGCACGAGAATCAGCGTAATGGTCTTCTGACCACGCAGGGAGAGCGTGTGTTCTGTGGTCGAGTCATGACTGTACGGGGGGAGATTGGCCGAGGAGCGGTCGTTCGTTGCGCGCTTCTTCGTCGCGCGCTTCTTCGTTGCGCAATGGTTCGGGTGGTGATTGTCTGCGGGCTTCTGGCGGGCGGCACCGTGCTGGCGGCGGCGAGCGATCTGGCCGTGGTCTCAAACAAGGCCAACACGGTTTCAGCTATGACGCTTGCCGACCTGGAGAAGATCTGCAAGGCGCAGACTAATCGCTGGCCTGATGGCAAGCCGGTGACGTTCATCATGCTTGCGCCTTCGACCCCGGAAATGAAAGTGCTGATAGAAAAAGTCTACGAGTTGCCGGTGGACCGGGTGAAGGAGTTGATCGTGACGGCGAACCACGGACGCACGAATCATCCGGCGATCATCGTGGTGAATTCCGACGAGGATCTGGTGAACAGAGTGGCTTCGATTCCGGGCGCGGTCGGAGTGGTGGATGTGTACTCGATTAACAGCAGCGTGGCGGTGGTGAAGCTCGGGGGCAAGCTGCCGCTAGAGCCGGGATACCTGCTGCACGGCAATTAGCGGGAGACTGCGGCCAAGTTGGCCGGCGACGGAACGCATGGATACGGAAAAAAAAGCACGGGCGGCAACGGCGGACGCGGGCGGAAGTGGTGCGGCTGCGAAACCGTCTTCCGACAAGCCTGCTTCCGACAAGGCGGGAGGCAAAGGCGCGTTTAAACGGCGGTTTCCACGGTTCGCGATTGACGTGCGGCTGCAGGTGCGGATGTTTCAGGATGGAGAGTTTCGCAGCTGCTGGGGACGGTCGACGGAACTGGGACAGGATGGGATTGGGGCCACGCTGACCGGAACGCTGGAAAGCGGAGAGATTGTCACGCTGGAAATTCCGTTGCCGCTGACACCGTATCCGATGAAAGTGCGGGCGATTGTGCGCTACTGCCAGGGGCTGCGGTACGGATTCGAATTTCTTACTATGAATGAAAGCCAGCGCGACACGATCCGGCGGGTTTGCGAGTACCTGGCGACGCGGGCGTAGATTAGGGCGAGCAGAATCTTCACGGACCGGCTCTCTGATTGATCAGCCTTTTCATCCCTCTTATGGATCCCTCTTATGGATCACGACGTTACGCCGCGGGTACATGACCGGCGTGCGGCCGGCATCCAACCGTAGAATAAAGCTGCAATCCTGTGCGTGTCCTGCTGATAACTTTCGCGCTGGTGGCGAGCGCCGCGGCGCAGTCTGCGCCGATCCCGACGATCGTGGTGACGGATGAGAATGGAGTTGCGGTTCCGTCGGTGCGAGTGTTTCTTCAGCCTGAGGCCAGTGGGCGGCCGAGTGCTTCGCCGCAGGTGGAGGGGGCGTCCGCAGTGCGTTGCCAGACGGATTTCGCGGGACGCTGCCAATTCCCGGAATTGTCGGCAGGCGTGTACGAGCTGCGCGTCGAGAAAGAGGGGTTCTACGCGCTGGTGGAGGCGCACGTGGAGATTACTGCGGGGTCGAATATCGAGGTTGCGATTTCGCATCAGCAGGAAGTGCGCGAAGTCGTGAATGTGCACGAATCGCCGCCGGCGATCGACACGGCGCAGATTTCTTCGAAGCAGAGTTTAAGTGGGCTTGACGTTATCAACATCCTGTATCCGTCGGCGCATGACTACCGCAATGTGCTCAATTTCATCCCGGGAGTGGTCAACGATGCGAGCGGTCAGCCGCATATTGCGGGGGCAGAGACCTACCAGACGGTGACGTTGCTCGACGGGTTCAACGTGACGCAACCGGCCAACGGACAGCTGCTGGTGCGGGTGAGCACCGATGCGTTCCGGTCGATTGAGGTGGAACCGTCGCGGGAGCCGGCGGAAGAAGGCAAGGGATCGGGAGGAGTGCTCAGTCTGAATACGGGGATTGGCGACGATCACTTTCGCTTCTCGGGTACGGATTTTGTTCCGTCAGTGCAGAACAAACATGGATGGAGGTTCGATCAGTTTCTGCCGCGGTTTACGTTTTCAGGTCCAGTTCGGAAAGGGAAGATCTGGTTCTATAACGCGCTCGACGGAGAATACGACAACACGATTTACACCGAACTGCCGGTGGGCCAGGACAACGATCACGCGCTGCGGGTGGGCAACCTGTTCAAGGTGCAGAGTAACGTCACGAGCCGCAACATTGTGACGACCAGTTTTCTGGTGAATCATCTGCACGACCAGTATGCGTTCCTATCGCCGCAGAGCCCGCAGATGGCGAATCCTAAGGATGTGGAAGGCGCTTACGTGGGCAGCGTGAAAGATCAGCACTATTTTGCGGGAGGGGAACTGCTTGAAACCGGCTTTGCGTTCGACCAGTACAACCTGCAGATGACGCCGTATGGAACGCAGCCCTACTTCGTGAATACGGAGACGGCGGCCGGAAATTATTATCTGGCGGATGAGACGCACGCGCGACGCTGGCAGGGGCTGACGAATCTGTTTTTGCCGTCGCATCAATGGCACGGGAGGCACGACTTTAAAGTTGGCGTCGACCTTCACCGGATTTCCTACGACGCGCAGTTCGCGCGGCAGCCGATTTCTTTTCTGAGCGGGAGCGAAACGGAGCCAGCGTCGTCGCCGCAACTCTGTCTGACGGCCGCGCAGAATGCGAGTTTCCCGTGCACGCGGTACTCGACTTTCGCGGGTGGGTCGTTGCACCAGCAGTTCAACGCGGAAGTCAGCGGCTACGCGGAGGATCGGTGGCTCGCGACCGACCGGCTGCTGATTGAGCCGGGAGTGCGGCTGGATTGGGATGAGATTGTGCGGCACGCCAATGTCGCTCCGCGGCTGGCGGGGACTTATGTGCTTGACAGCGCGGGCAATACGAAGCTCTCGGCGGGAATTGGGCTCGTCTACGATGCGACGCCGGTTTACCTGATCGCGCGGCCGTTTGCGGGGACGAGGCGCGACACGTTTTATACCGTCGATCCGAAATGCACGACGGGCACGGGGTGCGTGACCACGACGGGGCCGGCGACGACTACTTTCACCGCGAATACCGGCACTCTGCAAGCGCCGCGATTCGTCAACTGGAGTCTTGGGCTGGAAAAAAAACTGCCCGCCGCAGTTTATCTGCAAGCTGAGTTCATGCAAAAACGCGGCACGCGTGGATTCGTTTATGACGCACTCCACTCGGCGGAAGGCGGAAATTTTACCCTGCAGAATACGCGCGACGATCGTTATGACGCGCTTGAGATCACCTTGCGCCACAACTTCCGCGAAAACTACGTGCTGATGGGTTCGTACACACGGTCGAGCGCGCGCTCGAATCAGGCGCTCGATTTCAACGTGGATAGTCCGATTCTCAGCCCGCAGCAGCCGGGACCGTATGCCTGGGACACGCCGAACCGGTTTCTTTCGTGGGGATATTTTCCGCTGTTCAAGCTGCCGCTGGTTCATCAGCTGGAAGTAGCGTATTCGATGGAGGCGCGCACCGGGTTTGCTTACAGCCTGCTCAATGACCAGCAAGAAGTCATGGGGAAGGTAAACGCGGAACGATTTCCAGATTATTTTTCACTCAATCTGCAACTGGAGAAGCGGTTTCATCTGTTCGGTTATTACTGGGCGCTGCGCGGGGGGTTCGACAATATCACGGGGCATGAGAATCCGTTTTTCGTGAACAGCGTAATTGATCCCATTCATCCGGAGGCTACGTTCAGCGCGCCGGAAGGGCGAGCTTTTACGTCGCGCATCCGGTTTTTGGGGCGGAAGTAGAGCGGGGGCTGAAGCCCCACATTTATTGATACGCTTTACGCGGCGCTGAAGCGCCGCTCTTCCACGGTGCGGAAAGGGTGCTGGTCGGCGGAGCAGAAAGATAGCTCCTCCGGAGTTCCGCTTCTCACGCGCTGCCGAAGCGACATTCTTCCACGTTGATTGCCTGCCTTGGTGGCGAGTCCCAGGTCTCGCAACAACGGCGAGACCCTTCGACAAGCTCAGGGCAGGCTCTGGGGCACCCTGTTTTATGGTTCCGTTCTTAACTTGTGGTGAGGATCGGTCCGGCGGCGAGCGCGGATGGATCGTTCTACGATAAAATTGTTCTTATAAGGCGGTTGCATCGAATCGCCGCTTCCGGTCATCTCAGTGGGTATCTACCCAATGGTTATCAATTCCATGGCTATCAATCGAATGGCTAGCAACGGAGGAAAACATGGCACACGAATTACCTGCTCTCCCTTATGCGTATGACGCGCTGGAACCGATCATCGACAAGCAGACCATGACCCTGCATCACGACATGCACCACGGGGCCTACGTAAAAAATCTCAATGCCGCGCTGGAGAAACATCCCAATCTGGCTGGGAAATCGGTGGAAGACCTGGTGCGCGACCTGAATGCCATACCGGAAGACATTCGCGCCGCGGTGCGAAATAATGCCGGAGGCCACGTCAATCACACTATGTTCTGGAAGATCATGAAGCCGAAAGGTGGAGGCGATCCTTCGGGGCCGATTGCCGAGGTGATTACGAAGACGTTCGGCAATTTCAAGGATTTCCAGGCCAAGTTCAATGACGCCGGCGCGAAACAGTTCGGTTCGGGCTGGGTGTGGCTGGCGGGCAAAGCGAACGGCGAAGTACAGATTATTTCGACGCCGAACCAGGATAGCCCGATTTCGCAGGGGCTGTATCCCATCTTTGGAAACGATGTTTGGGAGCACGCTTACTATTTGAAGTACAACAACCGCCGTCCGGAATATCTGGCGGCGTGGTGGAACGTGGTGAACTGGGACGAGATCAACAAGCGCTTTGCCACGTTCAAGGCGGGCAAAGAAGCGCACGAACCGGCGATGGCCGGACGGTAAGAAGTTTGTCAGTCTGATCGAGACGTACATCGAACAAAACATGGAGCCCCGGGCGCATTCGTCCGGGGTTTTTTGTTTTAGGGCTGATGAACCGCAACGCGCGCGGTTGCGTACCATGTTCTGAGCTTTCATGGAATGAGCATGCGCGCCAATCGTCGCCTTCGCCGCGTCCTCCTCGCTGTATTCCTATACATCACGTTCTGCGCGGTTGCTGGTGTGTTTATCGCGGATGGGGCCCTGCACCCGGCACGACGGTTGCTTACGGAGAACGAAGTGAACGCGGCTCGAGAGTCCGCACGGGTGCTCGACGCGGAACTCGACGACGCGTCGATTACTGCGGCGGATGGCGCGGTGATGCGCGCATGGACGATTCATCCTCGTCATGGGAATGGGGATGCCGTGATCCTCTTACATGGGGCTGGCGATAACCGTATGGGCATGACGGGATATGCGCGCCTGCTGCTCGGTCACGGATTCATTGTGCTGATGCCCGACGAGCGGGCTCACGGCGTGAGCGGAGGCGCGGTCGCGAGCTATGGCCTAGTGGAGCGGAACGACATTCGGCAGTGGTTTGATTTCTTAACCGTGAAAGATCATCCGCGGTGCATCTTTGGATTCGGGGAGTCGATGGGAGCCGCGCAAGTCTTACAATCGCTCGCGGCTGGAACGCGCTTCTGCGCTGTCGCCGCGGAGTCACCATTCTCGAACTTTCGCGAGATTGCCTATGACCGCACGGGTCAGCCGTTTCACTTGGGACCGTGGGTCGGGCGAACCGTCCTTCGTCCGGTGGTCGAGGCTGCGTTCCTGAGGGCGCGCTGGAAATATGGGCTCAACATGGATCTGGTTTCGCCCGAGGATGCTGTTGCGGCGACGAATGTTCCGGTCCTGCTGATCCATGGCCAGATCGACAGCAACATTCCCATACGTCATTCGCGGCGCATTCATGAGCGGAATCCTACGTCGCAGTTGTGGGAGGTTCCGGGTGCTGATCATTGCGGGGCACTCAGTGCGGCGCCGCAAGAGTTCGTGCGGCGGCTGGTGGGTTGGTTTCAGGACGCTCCGGACGGGCGGAAGTAACGAGAGAACTCCCGTTCGGTCCATCTTGCTGCACGAACGCACGGGGTCCTTCGACTCCGCAACGCCTTCGCTGTCGCGAAGCCATTGCTACTCTCAGGATGACAGGAACGTCACAGCCTGTGATAGATCGCTCTATCTTTGATGTCGCGCTTTTGTCGCGTCGGGGCTCCGTGTTTCGGGCTGGTCTTTTGCAATTCCTGTGCACGGGTTGTGGAGAATCCGGCTGGCTACTCTGACAGCTTTCGGCAGGCTCGCTGCGTCTTTTTGAAAACTGCCGTCGTGGGGCGCAGGAACAGCGCGTGTCTCAGCCGGCACTCGATGGTTGTCGATCGGCGAAAAGTCGCAGACGGATTTTTCCTCAGTTGCACCAAAAATATTGAATTGACCGGCGCGGTTTTCGCTCGTACATTTTGTCGAGCTCTTCAGAAAAATTAGTAAGTCAAACCAGCCGCTTGAGCCGGCGAGAAAATCGACGGCCAGCATACGAACGAAGAATTCCGGGGATCAGCGCCACATGAAATCAGAGGAATGGAAGACGTACCGCACACGATTTCTAGTCAAAGCGAAGAGGCTCAGCTCGAACCTGAGTTTTGTCGATAGCCTGGGCCGGCTGCACACCGGGCGAAAGGGCGATTATCTTGTCGAATCGTCGGAAGGGGTGATCAGCATCGCTCCCCGGCAGATTTTTGAGGATATTTATGTCGCCATGGGCCTCGATCAGGAGTATCGCGGCGCAATGCCCGGCGATATTCAGGTGGGGCGCAAACTGCCGCAGCCTTGCCGTGGAGGCGTGGCCGGTGCTCGCCTGGGGATGATGTAGACGGGCTGGGCAGAAAGGCTGGAGATAGGGTAGACTAGGCCTTCGCCAAACCCGAGCAACGCAAGGAAAATCCCCTGTGACGAATCGTGTCAGCTGTCCCCCGCAGGATTTTCAGAAAATGTGCCAGCAGGCCGAGCGAGATCATGAATCGAAGAAGCTTGTGGTTTTGCTGGAGCGCGTCAAACAACAGATCGCCGTCCGGCAAAACCCGGCGTGGAGCGTCGAGTCGCCCAAGCCACCGGTGATGGCGGTCTCCAGCCGTTCCAATGCAGCGCGGAGGTTGAGCCGCTCGGCTCCATTCGATCGGTGAAACACGCGGATCGACATTTCTGATCGCTCCGCACGGAAACTTTTCGCTTTCCACAACCGGATTTGCGTTAGAATCAGTGAGCTTTTTCCGGTAGGCTGAGCCACAGGCCACGGCGAGCCGATCGGTGCCTTCCCCCAGGAGGTAGTAGATGTACCGGCCCTATTCGAGTTCCCTGGCGGATTCTCGTCCGCCACAGGACGTGGAAACTAAAATCCGCGGCCTGAGCCAGGATTTTGCAACTTCCTTTAACACCGGAAACTATGACCAGGCGGCCAGCGTGTTTGCGGCTGACGGCGTTCTGATGGCGCCACGGCTGGAGGCAGCCTATGGTCAGAAGTCGGTGGAGCGGCTGCTGCGCCAGTTGGGCGAGTCTGGATACAGCGATCTGCGCCTGGAAACGACGCGGGTCGACCACTCCGGCGACATGGCGATGGAGTTGGGCCGCTTTACGGCCGTAATCCGGCAGGCCGACGGGACGCAATTCCGGGAGAGCGGCAAGTATGTGAAAGTGTGGAAGCGGCTGGGCGCGTGGCTCATCATGGCCGACTGCTGGAGCCGCAACGCTCCGGTCGCGACCGATCGCGCCGCTTAGCGGTCTGACCGGGAAACATCAACCATCAGGGAGTTTGACTGAACCGTGATCATCGGCCGGGGTTTGGTTTGTGCTTGTGGGTAGATTTCGCGGGCAGGAGTGCCCGCGCCACACGGAGGCGTCGGCGGATATGGGCCAACAGACAGGTCAACAACCGGTTGCACGCGCGGTGGATGAGCACGGACATGGGGCGGGAGCGCAGTCGGCCGATCGGAACGTGGCCGATGCGGGGCAATATTGTCCGAACTGCTCGGCGAAGTTGCGGGAGAGCGGCTGCAAGTTGAAGTGTCCGCAGTGCGGGTTTTATTTGAGCTGCTCGGATTTTTACTGAGGAAATTGTTGATTGTTGATTTCTTGATGGTTGAGTGAAGGCGTCCGCCGGCACAGAGTCCCGTTCTCAGGGCACGGTTTTCAATCGGAGCAAAATTGAACCATCAACAACGCCACTCGAAATGACGTCCTCGGCCCAGTCCGTCTACAATAATGGCGTCGTTCTGAAGAAATCATATCGAGGAGAGAATCATGCAACGCAAGGCTAGCGCGGTTTGGAAAGGTGGGCTGAAGGATGGCAAGGGAAGTCTTTCGGCTCCGGGCGGGGCGCTGAATAATACGCAGTATTCGTTCGCCACGCGGTTCGAGAATGCGCAGGGGACGAATCCCGAGGAACTGATTGCGGCAGCGCATGCGGGATGTTTTTCGATGGCGCTGTCGGCGCAGCTGGGCAGCGGGAACCTGACTCCGGAGAGCATTTCGACCACGGTCACGCTGTCGCTCGACAAGCTGGATTCGGGATGGACGATCACAGCGAGCCATATTGATGTGGTGGGGAAAGTGCCGGGCGCGGACGCGGCAACATTTCAGAAGTATGCCGAGGCGGCCGAGAAGGGATGCCCGGTGTCGAAGGTGCTGAACGCGAAGATCACGATGACGGCGAAGCTGGAGTAGAGGAGGGCCTGCGTCTCTCTGCGCGGTTTTATCGTAGAGACGTTGCTTGCAACGTCTCTTGCCGACAGCGGCTAAGGTTCTTGCTGGGATGAGATCCCCGACTCGGCGAGTTTTTGCTCGTGGCTAGAGAGACGTAGCAAGCTACGTCTCTACGAAATCGGAATAGGGCCGGTTTGACAGGTCCGGGTCGGGCTGTAGAATAGAAATGCAGGTCTTCCTGATACGGCGGCCGAGAGGCCGCCGCTGCAGTGTTAGTCCACTTGCCATCGTGGCGGAATTGGCAGACGCGCATGGTTCAGGTCCATGTACCGGCAACGGTGTGGGGGTTCGAGTCCCTTCGATGGCACCATCTCCAAGCAAGGTTTCGTAAAGCCTGAGGTCCTTCGCTGCGCTCAGGATTTCGGCGCGCGGCCGGGTTTGAATCCCTTCTCGGGATGACGCCATCGAAAATGTTGGTCAGAATTCAAATTGAGCCACCGCCGGACGCCGCGCAAGCGCCTCAAGTTCGAGTCCCTTCGATGGCACCAGTAAGTTTCTAGCTGAATTTCTACCTCAAGGACGCAGCCTCACTTCGTGCATTCGAAATCCCCACTTCTCGCAAATGCGGCGAGAAATGGGGAACCCTCTTTGCTATGGGTTCGAGGTCCAAGAGTTGTTCTATGCATGGGAGGAAAAATGGGGCACAATCTAGGGCGGTTCGGGAGGGACGGCGAATTTGAAGATTTCGCAGAAGGGGCTGTATGCGTTGCAGGCGATGATGACGCTGGCGCGGCGGCACGAGCAGGGTGCGATCAAGATTCGAGACATCGCGGCGGAGAGCGATTTGCCGGAGAAGTTTCTGGAATTGATCCTGCTGGAGCTGAAGAACGCGCGCATTGTCGACAGCGTGCGCGGGGCGCGCGGCGGCTACCGCTTGCGGCGCGATCCGGCGGAGATTCCGCTGAGCGATATTATCCGGCTGGTGGACGGGCCGCTGTCGCCGCTGGGCGATGCCGAGCAGTTGCGCGGTCTGATCGCGAAAGATGCCGATCATCGCGCGCTGTATGAGGTGTTTCTGCAGGTGCGGGACGCGGCGGCGAAAATCCTGGAGCACACGACCGTCGCCGATATTGCCGGAACCGGGAAGGGAAAGAACAAGGGGAAGAGTGGGGCGGAGCCGGCGAAGAAGAGGGCGAACGTGGAATAGTTGGCAGAGTCCCACCCTTCGGCAAGCTCAGGGCAGGCTTTCTCGCAAAGGCGACGAGACGTGGGGCATTCTGGTTCTCTCAACGCTTGAGATCCCCATCCTGCCGCGGACTTCGCGCGATATTCACAATTCTGCGATAAAGTTCTATCGGTCACTCGCCACAATCTGGTGCACACGAAACACGCGAAAACCCGCGTTCGACGTGGCCCGCCGCGAAAACGTGCAGCGCCGCTGCACCAAATCCGGTCAGCGGCTTGTGCATGGGCTGCACTTGATTGAAAATTCACGCACTTGCAGGTGCGGATTTTTCATTGACGAAAAAACTGGAAGGAGTAAAACAAGATCGTTCTTTGACAGCTTCTTAAGTTTTTCCGGTTGGTGCGGCGTCCGGGGCTCGAGCGGAGTCACTGTTCTGATCGCAAGGTTGGGACGGAGGGCGAGCAAGGGTCTATAGCAAAGCGCTGGTCGAGGAGAACGGAGAAGAAATGTTGAAGGCAAGATAGAGTTCCGAGGCGTAGGGTAGGTTTATCCGGTTGGCGGTGAGCCCGGAGCCCAAGCGAAGATCGCGCGCAGCAGCCCCGCAAGGGATGAAGCGAAAGCAGGTCGAGCAAGGGTCAGAAGCGAGCTACTGGCCGAGACGAATGGACCCCACACCACCTCGGAACTCTTATTTTTTGGGCTGTCAGCGTTCCTGCCGATTGCGCCAAACCTCCCATCTTTGTCCCCAGCACCATTAGTGCGGCAGGCCCATCCTTTGCAGGATGGCGGCGTAGCGCGGATCATTGTGAAGGCCGTCGAAATCGGTGTCGGAGTTGATAAACATGGGTGCGTGCTCATCGACGGCCTTGTTCAGCCAAATGAAGGCTTTGTCTTTTTCGCCTAGGTCCGCATAGGACTCTGCTACTGCGACGGAACTATAATATTTCGCCGTCTGATAGACCTCGGCCTCCTTCCTGAGGACTCCAGTCCATCCACTCGCAGCGTAGGCCTTTCCGAACATGTCAGCCAACTCGCTAGTTCCCTCCAACTGCACCGCCTTTTGAAGTTCATCAATGGCTTTCGCGTAATTTTTTTGCTCTTCATAGTCGGAGCTCAATTCGCCGTGAGCCATATAGACATCTGGATAAGCAGCAGAGAACTTCAGGCATTGCTGGATCGACAAATCATATTGATGTGCCGACTCGTAAACTGCGCACAGGCCCTGGTTATAAACCTGAGACACGGGATCCAGTTCCAGCGCGCGTTTGTGCTCAACGACTGACTCCTCCAGTTTGCCTTGGGTGGAAAGATATTGGCCGTAGTAAAAATGCGCTTGTGGAAAGCTTGGGTTCAGTTCCAGAGCGCGACGCAGCTCTCGATCGGCGGTCGGCCAATCCCAGGCGAACATGGCAGCGTAGCCAAGAGCGGAATGAGCGGCGGCGTTGGAGCTGTCCAATTGGACTGCCTTATTGGCAGCCTCGTTGGCTTTTTGCACTGCTTCTTTAGCCGGAATCTCCCCGAAGAATCCGAGCCAAACGTAGGCATGTGCCAGGCCAGCATACGCGGCAGCGTAATTGGGGTCTTTTGCGATTGCCTTTTCAAAAAACTCGGCTGATTTTTTCCAGCCGTCGGCGTTTAGCGTGTCCTGGTACGTCTGGCCTTTGACGTAGAACTGGTAGGCCTCGGGATCGGCCGTGCCCTGTTTTGCAAGCTTGTCTTTCGCGTCTTTAGAGAGTGTTGGGCTGAGTTGTTCCGAGAGATTTCGCGCCAGTTCCTGCTGCAAGGGAAGAATCTCGGACGCTTTGCGAGTGTATTGCCTACCCCAGATGTGGGTGTCGTCGCTGGCGTTGACCAGTTCGACGGTGAGATTGAGGTCGTCACCTTGCTGGATGAGCTGTCCGGTGAGGACGGCTTTGACGCCGAGCTGCTGGCCGACGGTTTTCGGATCGACGTCTTTGTTCTTGTACTGTGTGACCGAGCTGCGCGACATGACTTTGAGATGAGGAAGCTGAGAGAGACTGTCGATCAAACTGCTGGTGATGCCGTCGCCGAGGAATTGCGGGTCGGAATTTGCATTGGCGCTGGTAATTGGAAGAACTGCGATGGAGTCGATCGCGATCTTCTCGCCGGCATGGGAGGAAAAGAAGAAAAAAGCGCCGCAGCCACTGCGACGAAAGCGGCGGCCGCAATCAGGATTTTCGTAAGGGTCGAGAGTCTCTTCGAACCCTCAGCCGGTTCGATCGAAACTGACTTGCCCGATTCCGTATCGCGCTTGAGTCGCTGCAGGTCGGCGCGAATATCAGACGCGTGCTGGTAACGCAGGCTGCGATCTTTTTCCAGGCACTTGCCGATAATCTCTTCCACTTTCGGCGGAATGTCAGGGTTGAGGCGAAGTGCGGAAACGGGCGTGCGATTCAGAATCGAGTCAAAGGTCGTGCCGCTGGTGTCGCCGCGGAAGGGCAGCATGCCGGTACACATCTCATAGAGGACGGCGCCGAACGAAAAAAGATCCGTGCGCGAGTCAAGATCCTTGCCTCGTACCTGCTCCGGCGACATATAGGCGATGGTGCCCATCGTGCTGCCGGGACTGGTCAGCCGTTCCTCGGACTCGATCGTGGCGGCGCTGTGCCCTGCGCTGTCGGCAGTAAAAGTGATCTTCGCCAAGCCGAAGTCCAGAATCTTGGCCTGCCCCCGAGTGGTCACGAAGATATTGGCGGGCTTGATGTCGCGATGAACGATGCCCTTCTCGTGTGCGGCGTCGAGCGCGTCGGCGACCTGGATGCCGAGATCCAGGATGGACTCGGAGTCCATTGGCCTGCCGCTGATCCTGTGGCGCAACGTGCTTCCTTCCAGATACTCCATCGCGATAAAGGAGCGCCCATTGTGGCTAGCAATTTCGTAAATTGTGCAGATGTTTGGATGGTTCAGCGCGGAGGCGGCCCGTGCTTCGCGGCGAAAGCGCTCGGAGGCTTGCAGGTTTTGCGCCACGTCGTCGGGCAGGAACTTGAGAGCCACAAAGCGGCCGAGTTCCGTGTCTTCGGCTTTGTAGACGACCCCCATGCCGCCGCCGCCGAGTTTCTCGACGACGCGATAGTGCGAAATAGTCTGGCCGATCATGGAATTATCAGCAGCGCCCCGGCGTGCGTGGATCAAATGGTAGGGCCGTATTTGCGGCAAGTCAACGAAGAGGAAATCGGGGTAGTGGGCTGATGAATGTCGCCGCTTCGTGGCTTGTGCCATCCTGGCTCAGGCTTCCCGGATTCTGCATTCTTGTTTCACATTTCGGGTCCGCTGCTTCCTGCTCTTGGTAATGGCTGATAGCTGAGAGCTGCTTTCAGTCCACGTGTTCGCCTTCGGCGAAGCCGGGCTCGCCGGGGGGTAGCACGTCGTGGTCGCCGGCGACCCAGACATAGAGCGTGGGCAGCAGGAAGATGCTCATGATGAGGGCCGCCATCAGACCACCGACGATCACAATTGCGAAAGGACGCTGCGAGTCCGACCCGATGGCATGCGACATGGCGGCGGGCAGAAGTCCGAGAGTGGCTACGAGCATGGTCATCATGATGGGGCGAAGTCGAAGCACAGCGCCCTCCACGGCCGCGTCTTCCACGCTGTAACGGCGTACGCGCAATTGGTTGATATATTCCAGCATGATAACGCCGGTCTGCACGGACACGCCGAACAGCGCCAGGAATCCGACGCCGGAAGAAACGCTGAAGTTGGTCCCGGTCAACAAGAGGGCGAACAGGCCGCCAATGGGGGCGATGGCGATGTTAGCCATGATCAGCAGGGCCCATTTGAACGACTTAAACATGGTATAGAGAATGATGAAGATGATCAGAATAGTGATTGGCAGAACGATCAGCAGGCGCTGGTTCGCCCGTTTCTGGCTGGCGTACTCGCCTTCCCATTGAAGGTGATAACCGGTGGGCAATTTGACTTGCTCGTGGACCTTCTTGATTGCCTCTTCGACGGTGCTGCCCAGGTCGCGTCCGCGGACACTATATTTGATGGCGATGTAGCGCTGATTGCCCTCGCGATAGATCTCGGAGCCTCCGTCGGCCTCGGTAATGTTGCATAGCTGAGCGAGGGACACACGCTCGCCGGTAGGAGAAAGCAATCGAATTTGTTCGATGGCCTGCTTGGTGTCGCGGAACTGCGGGAGATAGCGCAGGACGAGGTCATAGCGGGCTTCGCCTTGCAGGACCTGAGTGAGGGCGTTGCCTCCGACTGCGGTCTGGATCGCGTCTTGCACGTCGGAGACGTTGATCTGGTAACGGGCAGCGGCCGCGCGATCAATGGTGACATTCAGATTGGGTTGGCCCAGCACGCGAAATACTCCCAGATCCTCGATTCCTGGAATCTGGCGCATGATTTCGACGATCTGATCAGCCTTCTCTTCCAGTGTTTTCAGGTCATCGCCATAAACTTTGGTAGCCAGCTCGCCCTTAACGCCGCTGACCGCCTCTTCCATGTTGTCTTCGATGGGCTGGGAAAAACCCCAGAGGACGCCGGGGATTTTATCGAGTTCGCGCTGCATGGCGGCGATCAGTTCGTCCTTGTCTTCATGGAAAACCGGCCGCCACTGGTCCTTGGGTTTGAGATCAACGAAGTATTCGGTATTGAAAAATCCGGTGTTGTCAGTGCCGTCGTCTGGACGGCCCACCTGGCTGGTGCATTGGGGAACTTCGGGAAAAGAGCAGAGAATGATTCGGGCTTGATTTGCAACGCGGATGCCTTCGTCGGGCCCGGTGCTGGGGGCGAGTGTGCCCCGAACCCAGAGTGCGCCTTCGTCGAGATGGGGAAGAAATTCTGAGCCTATCGCGCCGCTGAAAGCCAGATAACCCGCTAGGCCCAAGGCAAACAGGCACACTCCGACCGTGATCAGGCGGTGGCGAATCGCCCGGCGGAGGCCGTTGCGATATCGTTCGCTGACGAACGTCATGACCGGATTTTCCCACTCGGTTGCGCCTTTTGCGAATGCGAAACTGGCCAGCACGGGCGCCACCAAAATGGAAAAGATCAACGCTCCGAGCAGCGCAAAGACGACGGTCCAAGCCATGGGATGGAAAAGTCTGCCTTCGACCCGTTGCAGGGTAAAGATGGGCACGAATGCCGTAATGGTGATGACGATGGCGTAGAACACCGGACGCTGCACTTCATGCGAGGCGAAACCGATGCGCTCGGTATTGGTTTCGGAGCCGTCGGCATGACTCACATGACGCACGATGTTTTCGATCAGAACGATGGCGCCTTCCACGACCACCCCGAAGTCCAAGGCGCCAAGAGAGAGCAGGTTGGCCGGAATGTGCATCAGGTCGAGACAGGTGGCGGCAAACAGCAAAGCAAACGGAATGGTTAAGGCAACGATGACCGCCCCGCGGAAGTTGCCTAGAAAAAGCAGCAGGATGATCGATACGAGTACCATGCCTTCGGTGAGGTTGTGCAGCACGGTGTGAGTCGTGAAGTGGACCAGGTCGCTGCGATCGATGAAAGGAACGATCTTTACTCCTGGAGGAAGGATGTGATCGTTCATCTCATCGATTTTTTCGTGCAGGGCCCTGAGGGCGGGATCGGCGGGAGCGCCTTTGCGCAACAGCGCAATGCCGGAGACGACGTCGTCGTTGTCGATGATCTTTCCGTTATCACGCTGGATGGCACCATTAGGGCCGTAGGGGCAAGAGGTGCAGGCTCGGGCGAATTGACCCAGCCTGATTTTCGGGCCTTGCGCGACTATGCCGAGATCTTTGATGCGGAGGGGCGTGCCGCTCTTGGTGAGGATGACGGTTTCTTCGATGTCGTGAACGCGATCGACGAGCCCGACTTCGCGGACGTTGATTTGCTGCAATCCCTCTTGAATGAAGCTGCCGCCGGCATTGGCGTTGCTGTTGGTGAGTTGTTGTTCGACCTGGGCGAGACTCAGGCCGTAGGCGACGAGCTTGTTGGGATCGAGCCGCACCTGATATTCGCGCGTGGGTCCGCCGAAGCTGGCCACGTCAACGATGTCGGGAACGGATTTGAGATTCTTTTCGACGACCCAGTCTTCGATGGACTTCAGTTCCATCGCGTCGTACTTCGGATTGGTGCTATGCAGGGTAAAGAAATAAATCTGGCCGACCGGGCTCCAGTCGGTGCCCATCTGGGGCGAGACTCCGGTCGGGAGGGTAACCTGGCTGAGGCGCTCGAGCACGCGCTCGCGGTTCCAGGCGTCGTCGGTGCCGTCATCGAAGATCAGCTTCAGGTCGGAGAGGCCGAATAGCGAGAACGAGCGCAGGTGGACTACCCCCGGGATGCCGTTCATCGCCGTTTCGAGTGGGATCGTGACCTGCTGCTCGATCTGTTCTGCAGAAATTCCAGGCCACTGCGTGATGACTTCGACGTAATTGTCGGCGACGTCGGGATAGGCCTCGATGGGCAGATTGTGGAACGAGATGATGCCCCAGGCGAACAGCACAAGCGCCAGGCCCAGCACCAGCAGGCGATTGTTCAGGGCAAAATCGACGACGCGGCGAATCATTTATTTATTGCTCCACCTATTGCTCCACCGTGTTTTGCAGGGGCAACGCGTTTGAGACCACCTTGTCTCCCGGCTTGATCCCGGAAATTACTTCCTGCATGTTGCCGGGAAGCATGCGTCCCGTGACGACTTCCATTCGCTTGAAATGCCCAGGACTGATCGGCGCGTAGACCCAATCGCGATCATGCAAGTGCAGAATGGCGGTTGCGGGAACAGCGACGTGCGTCTCCGCCTGCCTGCCGTAGAAGGTGGCAGTGGCGAACATTCCCACCCGCATGAATCCCGGATTGGCCACTTCGAGCCGAACCTTTGCCGTGTGGAGAGTGGGATCGAGAACGGGGAGTATGTTGTCGATCCGTCCCTTCAAGACTTTGTCTGGGTAAGCATTCAGGCGGATATCGGCGTATTCGCCCAGGTGCACGGCATCGAGATCGTTTTCGTAAACGTCACAAACTATCCAGACATGGGAGAGATCGGAAATGGTGAACGGGTTGGGGCCAGACAGGCCCTGGACTCCGCCCGCGTTGGTCACTTCCTGATCCGTGATCACGCCCGAGATTGGCGCGGTGACATTGACGATGCCGGAGGGATGATTCTTGTCGATGCCGAGAAGCCGCAGTTGTTCGTTGGCGGCATTGAGATCGGCTTTGGCGTCCTGCTCGGTGTCGTCGGCTTGTTCGAGCGCGCTCTTGGCGATTGCTCCCTTGTCGTAAAGAGTCTGCGCCCGTTCGAGCTGTTCCCGCGCCAGGCGCTCATCGTTTTCCGCTTTGATGTAAGTCTGGTAGGCGCCGGAGACGTCATTGCTTTGGATTCTTAGCAGCAGTTGCCCTTTCGTCACCTCGTCGCCCAGCCGGGCTCTGATTTCGACGACACGTCCTGAGGCGAGCGAGACCACGGGTACGGCGCGCGCTATGTCAGGCTGCACCACGCCGGTTACGTTCAGCGCCGGCGCGGCTTTGTGCTCGATCGCGATTACGAGGGGAAACTGCTCGGGATGGTCCACCTTGAAGTTGTTGGCGTCGAGGTCCGGCTCAACGGTCGTAGGGGGCGGGGCTTCGGCCTTCGGGTCAGCCTTTTCTGAATTGCATCCGGCAAGCAGGCTGAGGGAGAACACACACGCCGTCAGCAGAAGCACCAGCGGAGCCCAGACTGACACGGGCGTGGCAGACTGGCTCCGCCACCGGCAGGGAATCTGTGGGGGTGTGATCCCGGTGCCGGGGGGACGGCTGGATGGGTGTTCGATCCCAGACGCCCCTGGTCTCAAGAAATTGTAATTGGTTTTCGTTTTCACGGAAGCCTCACGGAATGGCCTCATGACATTGGCCTCACGGGATTTGCCTGGCAGGACGGCGCTCATTGGATGACCTCGCGGCCGACCGCCAGATTCATTTGCGCGGCGGCTGTCAGATAAGCGCCGAGCAGGTTGACGTAATTCAGCTGCACGCTGCGGTAGTCGCTCTCCGCATTCAGGAAATCGAGAAGCGATGCGCCGCCATGCTGGTAGGAAAAGAAAATCGTGTCGCGCACTCGCACCGCCTGCGCTAGATACTTCTCTTTGTAGGGGCGGAGCAGGATGAGATTGCTGTTCACGGTGGCGTAAGCAGAGTCGACGTCGTTGAACACCTGGGCCTCGGCGGCGTCACGCAGCTTTTCGTTGCGGGAGATATCGATCCTGGTGCGCAGCTTTTCGCCTTGGTTGCGGTCGAATAGGCGCAACGGGATGCTGACACCGACGCCGAAATAAGAGTCGATGGGAGGATTTCTGCCGACATCAAAAATAAATGTGGGATCGGTCGAGCCATTCGACTCGGCCAGCTTGTAGTCAGTGTGCGCCTTGTCGACGGCTTCTACGGCGGCGCGAAGATCGGGGCGCGAATCCATGGCCGTGCGGCGGTAGTCATCAAGAGGCTGAATCTGGTCGTTGAAATCGAAGACGCCGACGACATCGACCTGCTCGACTGGAGTGCGATCGTTCAGCAGCATGAGCAGTTGTATTTTTGCGGTGCGGAGGTTCACCAGCGCAGTCTGCAGATCGGATTCGTATTGCACGCGCTGTAGTTCGAGCCGGTCGAGGTCGATCTGGGCAATGTCGCCGGCGTCGTAGCGATCATGGCTGATCTTGAGGACGTGGTCGTAGTAGTCGAGATTATCCTGCGCGACCTTGAGCACGGCCTTGGCCTGAAGAATCTGGACGAAGGCGCCACGTACGCTGAACAGCAGATTGCGCTCCAGGTCGGATTGCAGCGAGACGCCGATTGCGGTGCCTTGCTTCGCACTCTCCAGACGCAGTTCGCGCTTGTGGGCGCGTTCGTGCAGATAGCTGAAGGTTCCGGTGGTCAGCAGGTAGGCGAACGGTCCGTGAGCGGGACCGTTGTTGAAGGGATCAATCTGGTCGGCGTTGAGCTGGAACGAGGGATTCGGCCGCAGATGGGCGGTGATTTCTTCGGCCTTCAATTCATCAATGTTGAGCTTGCCGGCCAGCAGCGTGGGGTTGTTGATCTCGAAGCGGTCTTTCACTTCGTCCCAGGTCCACGCTTGAGCAGTCGAAGCCGGAGAAGTAGCGGCTGGAGAAGTTGCGGCCGGGGCAGAGGACGGCGATGGCTGTGGCTGTTGGGCGGCAGCAGGCACTGCTCCGCTCGAAACCGCCAGCAAAATCAGGCCTAGCCATGTCCGGACAGGCCGCCGGGTTCTTTGCGTCAACGTTCTCTGATACATCTCTTACCTCTGCCGCTCCGGCACTCTGCCGGGTCACCCGCCTGTTACCGCGGCACGGATGTCAAAAGCGCTTCGCGCCTGCCACATCTAAATCGAGTATGGGGCAGCGCCCGTAAGAAATCCGTAAAGGGAGAGCCGCTCTGGTTGAGTCGCGGGGCCGTTTCTCTGAGAATCGGCCTTCCATCCGGACTACCCGATCGATCCGGTAGATCGGTCGAGTTCATCCAAGGCTCAAGGGCGGAGTTTGATCCCGAGACACGTCGCCATTTGCGATCCGCAAACTGGACGGACTACGCGAGGGTACAAACAGGTGGAGCGCGACCGGGAGGAATCGAGAAAGGCGCTGCGGGGAGAGAGAATGACGGGCCGACGGGGAGATCCCCGTATTCTGCTTTAAGAGTGAAAGCTAATTGCGTCTGGAGAAGCGCGGGAGGCGATGGAGACCGGTTATGTCGAAGAGAAGCTCGATCGCTGTGGGCCTGACCGACGATCTGTTTGTTGACCTGCGATTCTTCCATTTCGGCGCGCATGGCGTGCAGGTCGTCGGTGGCCGAAATCACCGGGAAGAGGATGACCAGGACACAGGTCAGAGTCAGCACGCATTGCAGCGAACTGAACTTGCGCTGTGAGCTGTCGTTCCGGGAAACGCGCCACAGCCAGCAGGCCGGCAGCACCAGGAGCAGCCACAGAAGATTGAGCAATAATTCCATCAGAATCGATCAAATCGCAAGTCAGTCGTCTGACAAAAGCGACAGCTCTGACAGTTTTTCAGAAACGCCCGACCCGAGTCAATGTGACCTCGGTGACCGGGAGGGCGGCCGCGCAAGATATCGCCGCTGATGCATTCTTAGGTGGAGACGGCCCCGGAATTGTGGGAAATTAGGGAAGTGAGGCCGAACGCACTCTTGCGCGGGATCGGATCGAGCCGGAGGGGTATGAATCGAGATCGATGGATCGAGCGGCGTGTCGCACTGGTTGCGGGCCTCCTGGTGATTCTGGCGATCGAACTGGGGCTGACCGGCTGCCAGCTCAGCTGGGCGGGCGCGGCGTCCGAGGGTGGCGAGGCTGAAGCCGTCATTCTAAGCAATTCTCCGCAAAGCAACTCTCAAAGAAATTCTCAGCGAGAACCTCAGCGTGATGCTGACCGCGATGAAGGGTTATTCATCCTGAACGATTCGGAACTGCCGGAGGGTTACCCGCACCGGTATTACGAGCTGCGCTTCCTGGCGCGCGGCGGAGGAGCGCTGCACTGGAAAGTTGAAAAGGGCGCGTTGCCGCCGGGCATGAAACTCGAGGATAACGGGCTGCTGCGGGGGGAGCCGGAGCGTCCGGGAGAGTTTCAATTTACCGTGTCGGTCACGGAAGGCGGCAACCGGGAATCGGCGGTTGAAAAAGGATTCGTGCTGCGCGTAATCGCAGCTCTGGCCATCAATTGGAAGACTCCGGCGCATGTAAACGGCAACCGGATCGAGGGCAACGTGGATGTGACCAACACCTCGCCCGACGACATGGACTTGACTTTTATTGTGTTGGCCGTGGCGGGGGACGGGCGAGCGACCGCGATCGGCTACCAGCACTTCGTCTTGCACCGCGGAACGGTTGCCATGTCGCTGCCTTTCGGCGAGACGCTGCCGCATGGAGGATATGTGGTAAATGTCGACGCCGTGGGTGAGGTTGCGGCCAAGAATCTGATCTACCGCGATCATATGCAGACGCCAGGGCCGCTGCAGGTTACGGTGGGACCGTAAATCGGCAACTACGAGGGCGCGAAGGGAAGTCGGCGACGATTTTGTGGGTGCTGGAAAGTGTTGCCATCCTGAGGAGGCCGCATGCCCTCCGAGGGACTTTACGATGCGCATGCAGCAGCAATAGCACCGCCGAGAACGTCCGAGCTGCATGCATCGCCTCGCCCCCTGTCCACGCCGTCGAAACTTCCGGCTCACGTAAGGTCGCTCACGGCGGCTTCGCCGCAATTCACGATGACAAAGAGGAAAGGCCCACGCTTCCTCGCCTGTCATCCTCTTGCACCGTCATCCTGAGGAGGGCGCATGCCCTCCGAGGGACCTTACGATGCGCATGCAGCAGCAATAGCACCGCCGAGAACGTCCGAGCTGCATGCATGGCCTCGCCCCCTGTCCACGCCATCGAAACTTCCGGCTCACGTAATGTCGCTCACGGCGGCTTCGCCGCCATTCACGATGACAAGAAAAGGCAGCGTATAATCCCGACTCGATATGTCTCTGGCCTCCGGAACCAAGCTTGGACCTTACGAAATCCAGTCTCTCGTCGGCGCGGGTGGCATGGGCGAGGTGTATCGCGCCCATGATTCGCGGCTGAACCGCACTGTCGCCATCAAAGTTCTGCCGGCATCTTTCTCGGCTGATCGCGACCGGCTGCAACGTTTTTCTCAGGAAGCGCGAGCCGCGGCGGCGCTGAACCATCCCAACATTCTTTCGATTTTCGACATCGGTGAGGAACAGGGTGCGCCCTATGTCGTCTCCGAACTGCTCGAAGGCGAGACGCTGCGCGAGCGGCTGCGCAATGGAGCGCTGCCCGTCCGCAGAGTGATCGAGTATGCCGTACAGGTGGCGCGGGGTCTGGCGGCGGCGCACGAAAAGGGCATCGTGCATCGGGACCTGAAGCCGGAAAATCTGTTTTTAACCAACGACGGTCGGGTGAAGATTCTGGATTTCGGCCTGGCCAAGCTGACGCGGCCGGAAGCACATGACGGCAGCGGAGACGCTCCCACCGTGCAGGTGGCGACCGAAGCGGGAGTGGTGATGGGAACGGCCGGCTATATGTCTCCGGAGCAGGTGCGGGGGAAACCCGCCGATCATCGGTCCGACATTTTTTCTTTCGGCGCGATCCTCTACGAAATGATTTCCGGCAAGCGCGCGTTTCATGGCGAAACCTCGGCCGACACCATGAGCGCCATCCTGAAAGAAGAAGTGCCGGAGCTGTCCGAGACTGCGCGTAACGTTCCGCCGGGCCTGGAGCGGATTGTGCGGCACTGCCTGGAGAAGCATCCGGTGCAGCGTTTTCAGTCGGCGGGCGATCTGGCGTTCGACCTTGAAGCGCTGACGGAAATCTCCGCTGGCAGCAAGTCGGGAGCGCTGGCCGCGGTCCAGCAGGTTCGAGGCAGAGACTCGCGCCGTCAGATCGCGACCGCAGCCGGAGTGGTCGCGATCGCCGCGGCGATGCTCGGCGTGGGGTGGTGGCTGGGCCGGGGCAGCGGCGCGGCGCCTCCGCCGGAATATCAGCAGATCACGTTCCGCACAGGGTCGATCGGCAATGCGCGCTTCGCGCCCGATGGCAGCATTGTCTACAGCGCGGCCTGGGATGGCGGCGAGGATCAGCTCTACCTGGCGCACACCGACGACAATGGCTCGCGCGAACTGGGGCTGAAGGATGCCGAACTGCTTTCCATATCGAAGAGTGGGGAGCTGGCGATCCGGCTCAACTCGCAGTACTACGGCGGCTATGCGCGAACCGGAACGCTGGCCCGGGTTCCTCTGAGTGGAGGCACGCCGCGGGAAGTGCTCGACAACGTGCAGGATGCGGAGTGGGCGCCGGATGGAGAGAACATGGTGGTGGTTCGGTTTGTGCCGGAGAACCATCACTGGCGGCTGGAATATCCCATCGGGCATGTCTTGTTTGACAGCATCAACTGGATCAGCCAACCGCAGATTTCTCCCGACGGCAAACTGATCGCGTTCTCAGACCACGAAAACCCCGGCGGCGACGACGAAGGCTCGGTCGCTGTGATCGACATGCAGGGCCACGAAAAAAAGCTGGCGTCGGGATTCGTATCGATCGAGGGAATTCTCTGGTCGCCCAGGGGTGACGAGCTTTGGTTTACGGCTACGCGCACCGGCAGCGCGACCAACCTGCGCGGAGTCACTCTGGCGGGCAAGGAGCGGAGTATTGCCAACGTTCCGGGAGGAATGTGGCTGCAGGACATCCGCAACGGTGCGGCGTTGATGGTTACGCACCAGCAGCGGCTCGGCATCCGGGCTTTGGCGCCGGGCGCGAAAGAGGAGCGCGAACTCGGGTGGTTTGGCTGGTCGCTTCCGCGAGACATCAGCCGAGACGGCAAACAGGTTCTGTTCGAAGAAGAAGGCGATGGAGGCGGCCCGAACTATACGGTATTTCTGCGCAATACCGATGGATCGCCGCCGGTGCGAATCGGAGAAGGCTATGCCGGGGCGATTTCGCCCGACGGGAAATGGGTGATCACCAAGCCAGCCAAAGGCGGACAGCTTATGCTGGTCCCGACCGGCGCCGGAGAGACTCGACCGTTGACCCACGACAAGATTAGCTACAACGGCGTTCGCTACCTGCCGGATGGCAAACACCTGCTTTCTCCTGGAATTGAGGAGGGGCACGGGGTGCGCGATTATCTGATCGACGCGAGCACTGGCGACTCCAAGCCCATAACGCCGGAAGGGACCGCCGGCTCCGCGCTGTCGCCCGACGGTCAGAGCGTAGCGGTGATGGGCCCCGATGGCAAACGCGGAATCTGGCCGCTCGATGGCGGCGGCTTTCGTCCGATTCCGGGGCTGGATTCGAAGTACGGCGTGATCGGCTGGACCCCGGATGGAGGGTCGCTTTATGTGGCGTCGAACCACCTCGGCGAAAAGGCCATCAAGGTCTATCGCGTGAGCATCACGACCGGAAAGATGGAGTTCTGGAAATCATTTGGCGACAGCTTGCCCGCGGGAGCCGAAGCCGGAGCGCCGCATTTTTCCGCCGACGGAAGCGCCTACGCCTACGTATATTCGCAGGTCCTGTCGGAGGCGTACGTGGTGAAGGGATTGAAGTAGGCGCGGCTTGGCCGCTCTTTGTCATCGTGAACGGCGGCGAAGCCGGCGTGAGGGACCTTACGTCAGCCCGAAGCCTCGATGGCGTTGATGGGAGCTGAGGCGATGCATGCGGCGCGGGCGTTCCCGCCACCGCTATTGCCGCTGCATGAGCATCGTAAGGTCCCTCGGAGGGCTAACGCCCTCCTCAGGATGACATCTTTGGTGGATTGTGGGTTTGTATCCGACTCTATCCCACTCTGCGATCGGGCTGATAGCGGTGGCGCTGATACCATCCGTAACTCAGATCTCGCCATTTCTGATTGTCTGATTCGATCAGCTTGATTTTCTCTTCTCGGCGCCAGTTTTTCATTTCCTTCTCCCGGCGGATCGCGGTCAGCACATCCTCGTGGCGCTCGAAGTAGACGAGGCTTGTGACGCTATACTTCGCCGTGAATCCGCCGAAGGCGTGCGTCTTGTGCTGAAAAACCCGCTGCTCGATGTTGCTGGTCATGCCGACGTAGAGAGCGCGGCGCTGACTGCTCAGAATGTAAACGTAGTAGATCTTTGACATGTCATAAGAATGAATTGTCGCGGGGCCAGAGTCGAGGGCGCTCTGGCATTTCGAGAAGGCCTTAGGGCCAAATCGGGAGGTGTCATCGTGAATGGCGGCGAAGCCGGCGTGAGGGACCCTTACGTGGGCCGAGGGCTACGATGGCGTCGACGGGGCCGAGGCAGTGCATGCGGCGCGGGCATTCCCGGCGACGCTGCTGCCGCTGCATGCTGATCGTAAGGTCCCTCGGAGGGCTGACGCCCTCCTCAGGATGACAGTGCAAGGGGATGACAGTGCAAGAGGATGACAGCGCGAGGAAGCGTGGGGCTTTTCCACCTTTGTCATCGTGAATGGCGGCGAAGCCGGCGTGAGGGACCTTACGTGGGCCGAGGGCTTCGGCGTCGACGGGACCGAGGCGGTGCATGCGGCGCGGGCGTTCCCGCCGGCGCTTCTGTCGCTGCATGAGCATCGTAAGGTCCCTCGGAGGGCTGGCGCCCTCCTCAGGATGACATCGTGAGGGATGACATCTTGACCGGTGCGTCTGGGATTGCGCACAGCGCAATCGCGCCAAGCCACTCTAAAAGCCGCGCTGCGTGGGGTGTTGCGGCGCTGCTCTGCCACCTGAGCCAAGAAAAACTTTGCAAATTTTCCGGGGGGGGGGGTAACATTGGTGCCGCCTGCCAGGCCCGTCCCCGCGGTGCCGACAGTCTGAACTCCCATCCTCTCCGCTGAAGGTGAAATCATGTCAAGTTCTCACGCTGATCGAAAATCTTCTGCTCCGAAGGCCGCGGTGGTTGCCGTTGCTCTGGCCACGATGCTAGTGGCGCTATTCGCCACCCAGCCGGCGCAGGCGCAGACGTATACCACCCTTTACTCCTTCGCCGGTAAACCCGATGGTGCCAACCCGTGGGCGCCGCTGCTGCGCGATTCCGCGGGCGATTTGTTCGGCACAACCTACGCCGGCGGCGATCTTGGAAGCGGGTATGGGGTGTTTTTCAAACTGAGCAGCGGGGGCACAGAAACCATCCTGCACACGTTCGATTTGAAGGATGGGAAAAGCCCCATCGGACAGGTTGTGCGGGACTCGGCGGGCAATTTCTACGGCACCACGTACGCCGGCGGGGCGAGCTTCAACGGGACGATTTACAAGATGGATAAGACTGGCGCTCTGACCACCTTGTTTACGCTTCATCCATATGTCGGTGCGGCCCCGGTCGGCGGCGTGACCATCGATTCGGCGGGCAACCTGTACGGAACGAACGCAGCCGGCGGCGGAAGCCAAACCGGACCCACTGCCTACGACGGAGACGTATTCGAGCTGAGCAATACTGGCGTATACACGGTGCTCCACCACTTTATCGAGGGTACCCACGACGGGGCTGGCCCCTCATCGAGTCTGGTCCGAGATTCATTGGGCAATCTGTACGGTATGGCTTACATCGGCGGAAATCTCTACTGCCCCGGCCCCGGCTGCGGGGTAGTGTTCAAGGTGAGCGCAACCGGAGTCGAGAAAGTGATGTACCGATTTAAAGGCAAGCCGAGCGATGGGGCGGAGCCACTTGGGGGGCTGATCCGCGACCACGCGGGCAACTTCTATGGCGCAACCAGATTCGGCGGCACCGCGGACCAGGGCACCGTTTTCAAGATCGATACCACCGGGACGGAGACGGTGCTGTACAGCTTTCTTGGCGGCAGCGACGGCGCTCAGCCCCTGTACGAAAACCTGGTGATGGAGGCGGCCGGTAATATTTACGGGACTACCAGCGAGGGGGGCGGTGGGGATTGTGCATCCCTGACCTATTCGGGCTGCGGAACGGTTTTCAAGATCGACACGTCTGGAGTCGAGACCATTCTGCATGCGTTCGCCGGGGCGCCGACGGATGGCGCAATCCCATTCGTTGGATTGACCCTCGGATCGGACGGCAATCTCTACGGCACCACGTATTATGGTGGCGCTGCGAACGCGGGCACGGTGTTCAAGATCGCTCCATAGCGCTGCTTTGCCGGCTTGAGCATCCAGCATTGTCATCGTGAACGGCGGCGAAGCCGGCGTGAGGGACCGTACGTCGGTCCGAAGTTTCGATGGCGTTGACGGGGCCGAGGCGATGTATGCGGCGCGGGCGTTCCCGGCTGCGCTACTGCCGCTGCATGAGCATCGTAAGGTCCCTCGGAGGGCTGGCGCCCTCCTCAGGATGACAGTGCCCTGACATAAGCGAAACTTGATAGGATCGTTCCGGTTAAAACGGACTGGAGGGCTTGTCATGATCACTCGCCGCAACTTCATCATCGCCAGCGGACTCACTGCGCTTGCCTCGACCCGCGTATTCGGCGCAAACGACACACTTCGCATTGGAGTCATTGGAGCCGGCCAACGCATGACCGGCCTGCTCGACGCCGCCGATCAGGCCGGTCCTCCGTACCAGATTGTGGCCGTGAGCGACGTGTACGGGCCTCGCCGCGACGCCATCAAAGAGCGATCCAAAGGTCTCGCCACGACGCATCTGGATTATCGCGAGGTGTTGGAGAAAGATATTGACGCGGTCATCATCGCGTCCCCGGACCACTGGCACGTGCGCATGGCGGTCGATGCGCTGGCCGCGGGCAAGGACGTTTATCTCGAAAAGCCGGTGACCCATACTCTGGAAGAAGGCGCGACGCTCACGCGCGCGGTGCGGGCGAGCAAGCAGATTCTGCAATGCGGCATGCAGCAGCGCAGCTGGGCTCATTTTCGCGACGCGGTCGACATCATTCAGGGCGGAGGTCTGGGGCGTGTGGTGCAGGTGCGAACCTACTGGTGGCAGAACTATCACAGCGCGCGGCCGTCGAAGCCGATGGATGAGCAGGCACTGGATTGGAAGATGTGGCT
The DNA here is from genome assembly GCA_963739125.1 of uncultured Acidobacteriaceae bacterium. Lineage (GTDB taxonomy): Bacteria > Acidobacteriota > Terriglobia > Terriglobales > Acidobacteriaceae > Sulfotelmatobacter. Next base: position 2,827,705 of record CAVTZD010000001.1, read on the forward strand.
GGGATCGGCTCCAGACCAGCCCTTCAGCCAGGAGAAATATGACTACTGGCGCTGGTTCTGGAACTTTGGCGGCGGCGCGATGACCGATTTATTCACGCACTGGATCGATGTGGTGCACTGGGCGATGAAGTCGGACCAACCGCGCCAGGCGCAGATGCTGGCCGACAAATATATTTTCGAGCAGTGGGATTGTCCGGACACGATTCAGGCCGTGTTCCGCTATCCGGGTTTCAACAACCAAGCGTTCGATGTGGTGTATGAAGGCATGATGCATTCGTCGATTGACGGCGGCGGGTTGGAGTTTCGCGGGACGGATGCGACGCTCAAAATCGATCGCGACGGATTCGGCGTTTATCGGGAACGCGTGGAGGAAGATAAGAATCCGGCGGAGACGGCGCGCAGCGTGCTCGACGGAACCATCTCGCATATGGAGAATTTTTTTGACTGCATCAAGTCGCGCAAAGAGCCGAACGCGCCGGTGGAAACCGGAGTCGCGGCGGCGCGGGCGGGGCATATCGGGAACCTGGCGTATCTGCACGGCGGGCAGTGGGCTGCGAAGGGGTGATGCGCCTCGAGCGAACGTGGAGCCCCGGACGCATTCGTCCGGGGTGCGCGAAGCGCAATAGGGCTGAAAACCGTGATGGGAGCGGTGTTGAGGATTTCTGCTCCTGCCGTTTGACGAAAGAAACATTGCAAGGTTTCCCTCGGGGGCGCGTAGAATTGTTTTCGCTCGCCCGGCGTCCCCCACGGTGCCGATACTTTGAACTCCCATCCGCTCATCGAAGGTGAAATCAATGCCCAGCTCTATCGCTGACCGAAAATCTGTTTCGAAGGCGGCGGCTGTCGCTGCGGCCAGTTTCTTCGCGATTCAACTATTCACCGCGACGATGGCCGCTCATGCACAGACCTACACTCTGGTCTACTCGTTCCCTCAAAATGCCGCTGGCTACGCGCCACTGGCGCCGCTGATTCGTAACGCCGAGGGCGACTTGTTGGGAACGGCGACGGCCGGCGGGCACTTTTGGGGCACGCTCTTCAAGCTCAAGGCGGACGGCAGCATGAAGGTCCTGCACTACTTTGATAGGGCCGATGGCGCAACGCCCATCGGGCAGTTGGCCCGCGATGCGGAGGGCAACTTTTACGGGACCACATCGGCGGGTGGTTCGAGTTTTGTGGGGACGATCTACAAAATGGATCAGTCCAACAATTTCACGAAATTGTTTCAGTTTCATCAGTTTGTTGGCTATTCTCCCTGGGGCGGGCTAAGCATCGACTCGACCGGCAATCTGTATGGAACGAATACCGTGGGCGGCGGTCCGGGGACAAGCGCCAATGAAGGCGATGTTTTCGAGCTGAGCAGCGCCGGCGCTGCATCACTTCCTTGCGCACACGAACGATGGGGCAGCTCCGAATTCCAGCCTTCTGCGCGACTCCCTGGGCATTCTTTACGGCACGACCCCGCTCGGCGGGAACTACAACTGCACCAGCGGCTGTGGAACTGTGTTCAGGATCGGCGCGACCAGAGTTGAAATTGTCATGCACCGGTTCGCTGGGGCGCCAAATGACGGAGCAAACCCATATGCCGGCCTCATTCGTGACCACGCCGGAAATTTCTATGGAACAACCTATGCCGGGGGCACAGCCGATCTGGGCACGGTTTTCAAGATCGACACAACCGGAACGGAGACCGTACTGTACAGCTTTCAAGGCGGCACCGACGGTTCGCATCCGTGGGCTCCAGTTGCGATGGATGCGAGTGGCAATCTCTATGGAACCACGACCGAGGGCGGAAGCCTCAACACGCTGATTTGTGGGTCGGGATGCGGGACCGTGTTCAAGTTGGATGGATCGGGAAACGAAACAGTCGTACATTCCTTTGACGGTTTTCCCGACGGAAACAGGCCAATGGATGGACTGGTTCTTGGGTCGGACGGAAACTTCTACGGGACGACCACACATGGAGGAACCGCTGGCGCGGGAACGATCTTCAAGATCACACCCTAATAAAATGCAGGCTAACGGTGGCGGCTGAAACCTCGAAAGTCTGACAACACTGGCGGTTGGTGCGCTTACACGCGGAGCTTAGCTCCGCGGGGCGGACGAATGCGTCCGCCGCTCCATGGGCTATTTCGCTATCGTTAGCGCGATTACTCGGTCGACTTCGTCTTTGCCTTGAGGGCGAAGTTTCAGGATCACGCCGTCGGCGGTCTGCGTCACATCGACGGACTCGCCGCCGAGCAGCATTTGCGCGGAGGAAATTTTCCCCTCGATCGGCGGCAGGGCCAGCAGCGGCGACGCCCAGTTCAGCACGTGGACATAAATCTTGTCAGCCTTCTGCGTGGTGACTCCCCAGTCGCCGGGCGGGATCGGACCGCCGCGGGTGCCGTAGATCGAGTCGCCATATTTTGCCAGCCAATCTCCGATGGCGTGCAGGCGGGTCACGAACTGCGGATCGATTTCGCCATTGGGATAGGGGCCGATGTTCAGCAGCAGGTTGGAATTGTTGCCGGCGGCGCGAATCAGTCTGCGTTCCAGATCGGGCGCGCTCTTATAGTTGCTGTCACCGATGTTGAATCCCCAGGAATCGTTGAGCGTGTCGGAGCTTTCCAGCGGGAGGGCAGTGCTGACGTATTTCGTGTTGAATCCGGCGGTGTTCTGGCCGGGGAGATCGCGCTCGAATGTCTGCACATCTTCGCCGGGTTTCGGCGCTTCATGATGGTTGGGGATGATGAGCGCGGCCGGCTGCAGGCGGTGAATGAGGGCGTAGGTTTTCTGCAGATGCCAGTCGGCGTCGGGTTTGTCCCACATGCCGTCGAACCAGATGCCGCCGATCGGGCCATAGTTGGTGAGCAGCTCGGTGAGTTGGCCGTCCAGGTAGGTGTCGAGGTAGGCGTTCCAATCGCCGTGATCGGGGCGGCCGTTCGGCCAGTTAGTTTGGCCACGCGGATAGTAGTCGGGATTGTGCCAGTCGAGCTGCGAATAATAAAAGAAGAGCTTGATGCCCTGGCGGTGGCACTCGTCGGCCAGCATTTTCAGCGGGTCTTTCTTATAAGGCGTGCGCGCAACGATGTTCCAGTCGGAAACTTTCGAGTCGAACATGGCGAAGCCGTCATGATGGCGTGACGTGATGGTGATGTACTTCATTCCGGCGGCCTTGGCGAGCGCGACCCAGGTGTGGGCGTCGAACTTTTCGGGATCGAAGAAAGCCGGCAGGCGATTGTATTCATCGACGGTGAGATGGCGGTTGTGGAAGACCCATTCGCCGTCGCCGAGCACGCTGTAGACGCCCCAGTGAATGAACAGGCCGAACTTCATGTCCTGAAATTCGCGGCGGGCTTGCAGATTCTCAGGCGAGGGCTGGTAGTCTTGCGCGGCGACGCTGGCTGAGAAAACGGCGGCGAGGGTGATCGCAAGGACGACTCTTGCGACGGTGAAGGGCTGCGCATGTCGCATGTTTCGATTCTCCCGCCCTAGTCTACTCGATGATGGGTTGACTCGCGGATGATCTGGCGGCGACGGCTCCGACGTGAGTGGATTGCGGATGGACACGCTATTTCATCGTCTCAGGAGGCAGCCCCATTCGCGCGCGCACCTGTTGCCACTCCTCGATCACACGGGGCTCGCGCGAGAGTTCGGACGCACGACGGAGCGACTGCTCGGCTCCGCGCAGATCGCTGAGCTTGAAGAGGCATTCGCCGCGGCCTGCCCAGGCAAACCAATCTTCCGGGTATTGCTGGATCGCCTGATCAAAGATGGGGATCGCTTCTTCGCATCGTCCTGCTTCATCGAGGCCGAGGGCAAGCTGCACGTTCGCATTCGCCAGGTTCTGGGCCACGGGAGCGTTGTTGGGTGCGTATCGATGAGCTACGGTGAAGACCGTCAGATCGTCCTGCCATGCGCCTTCCTGTCGAAGAGTTAGTACGGCGAAGGCCACGGCCACAGATCCCGCCGCAATGAGTGTGACGATGCGCCACTTCTTCGTTTCGAGGTGCCATCCGGTGGCGAGAAGCAGCATCAGTCCGGTCAAGGGCAGGTACGTGTAGCGGCCGTGCAGAAAATCGCCGGGATACAGCACGTTCAAATTCAATGCCAGCAGAATAGGGAGAACCAGCAGTAGAACGCCGAGCACCAGCGCTCGCCGGACGCCAGTCGCTTCGCGACCGGGCAAGTCACGCTGCGCTTTTCTCCAGGCCCAGACGCAGCCAGCGGCAACCACGGCCGCGGCGCAGGCGACCGCGAGGCCCGGCAGCAAGACGCCGCGCACCGAGAATGCATCCGCCAGAGTCGGGTCGGCGAAGGCGCGGGGCACGACCGGCCACAGCATCACTTTCACGTAGAACCAGAGAATCGCGGGCCAAGACAAAAGAACCGTGCTCCAGGGCAAATGCTGAGTGAGAGTGCTGAATTGTCCTTTCAGAGCATTGAGGCGCAAGAGCAGATAAAGCACCGTCACAGCCAGGAACGGCAGAGTCCGACGGAACGCGGAAACGAAGCGAGTCCGAACGCCCTTCTCTCTCGCCATCTCTTCACCATTCGGTGCGGCGGAGGGAACGATCAGTTCCATTGCAAAAAGTATGGCGGGCAGCATGATGGCTGTTTCTTTCGACATCAACGTAGCCAAGCACGCAGCCGCAGCGGCGAGAAGCCATGGCGTTGCAGAGCTGCGCTTTGTGTCATTGGGACTCGCCCTGCGGGATTTCTTCTGAAATTTTCCACCCGGTGCCAAGTTGTTCGCGGATACATGTTCCCGATATGTCAGATAGAGAAGCAGAGTGCCGAGCTCCGCCGCCGCCATGAGTGGATCGGGAACCGTAACCCAGGCCACAGATTCCGTCTGCGCGGGATGCAGCGCGAACAGCGCACCGGCTATCAGTGCAGCAGCCCGATCGTGCAACAGTTTCCAGACCAGAAGTCCAAGCAAAGCGGCGGTCGACACGTGCTTGAGAATGCTCAGCAGATGCCAACCCCACGACGAGGCGCCGCTGAGGATGAAATTCAGCCTCAGCCACAATACGAACACCGGCCGGTAAAAACTCGGCGGCCCTCCCGGAACTTGTGCCCACACGTAGTTGGTGAAGTATTCCCATAGGTGGCCGGACGACTGCAAACGTGGGTCGGTAACGAAGCGGTGATCATCAAGGATAAATTTGAAATCCAACGCGGGGCTGTAAACGGCGACTACGATCGCCGCGAGGGCAGCCGCTACGATGGCAGCGCACAGAGGAGAGAGGAGTTGCTCGGGCTTGGCCAATTCGGCGGAGGAAGAATGCTTCCGCGGCCGGTTCGGGATGGGAGCTTTCATGGCGATCAGAACATTGTAAGAGGTGAGGCCGGAGTGGAAGGAAGTCCGCCCGAACAAACGCCGGAATCATCACAACGACGTGCAGTGGTAAAGTTTGGCTCACGCTCCAGGCCGGATAAGACTGAGATCCCCTCGGCACCGCTCGGGGCAGGCTCTTTGCTTCGCCTGTCATGCCGATTATAGGCTGTGATTTTCATCGTGGGTTTCAGCAGGTCGCGATCTTTGACAATCGAACGGGAGAGATAGAAGAAAGACGGTTCCAGCACCGTGCCGAAGCGGAGCAGTTTTACCGGTTCGCGGGCGGGCCAGCAAGTGCGCGGGGGGATGGAAGCCTGCGGGCACTATCCGTGGTTCGAGCGGCTGCTGGCCGAGTTGGGGATCGAGCTGTGGTTCGGCGATGCGGCGGTTTTCATTTTGGAAAGCGAGAGAGTGCAAAAAAACTCTTGTCATCCTGAGGAGGGCGAAGCGCTCCGAGGGACGTTACGAACAGGACGCAGTGAAACCGCAGCGGGCGAGAACCCGAAAGCAGCGTGCATCGGTGGAACTCTCGTCCACGTCATCCGCGGCTCCCGGTGTCGTAAGGTCCCTCACGCCGCCTTCGCCGGCGTTCAGGATGACAGCGTGAAGTTGAAATTCACAGCACTCTGAAATTCACTTATCACATCGTGAAATTCACGTGTAACACCTTGAAAAGGTTACAGCAACATCCCCGCAATCGAAGCCGACATCAGATTCGCCATGGTTCCGGCAAGCATGGCGCGAATGCCGAGCTTGGCCAGATCGCCACGGCGGTTGGGGGCGAGCGCGCCGATGCCGCCGATCTGAATTCCGATCGAACTTAAATTCGCGAAACCGCAGAGCGCAAAGGTAGCGATGGTGAAAGAGCGTGGGGCGAGCACGGCTCTTTGCGGACCGAGCATAGAGAATGCCACCAGTTCGTTGAGCACCATGCGCGTTCCGAGCAGATTCCCAATGGCCGGGCAGTCGCGCCAGGGAACACCTATGATCCAGGCGACGGGCGAGAGCAGGACGCCGAGGGGTCCTTCGACACTCGATGGGAACCAGGCAATGTGGTTGTGAATGCCGCCCATCATGCCGTCGAGCAGGTGGATCAGCGCGATAAAGGCGATCAGCATGGCGCCTATGTTGAGCGCCATGTGCAGGCCGTCGCTGGTGCCACGCGCAATGGCTCCGAGCAGATTTTCCTGTTTTTCTTTTGCCTCCTCGCTTTCGGGCATGACGACCCTGCCTGCGGTCCTGGGATTTTCGGTTTCGGGTATGAGCATTTTGGAAACAAGAATCGTTCCGGGCGCGGTCATGATGACGGCACTGAGGACATGGCGCGGCTCGGCGCCAAAAGCGAAGTAGGCAGCCATGATTGAACCCGAAACGTGCGCCATGCCACTGGTCATCACGGTCATCAGTTCGGAGCGGGTGAGATCGGGCAGGAACGGACGGATGGTGACGGGCGCTTCGGTCTGCCCCATGAAGATGCTGGCGGCGACGTTCAGCGATTCTGCGCCGCTCACGCCCAAGATGCGCGTCAGCGCCCAGGCCATTCCGCGGATGACGATCTGCATGATGCCGACGTGGTAGAGAATCGCGAACAATGCGCAGATAAAGATGACGACGGGGAGAACCTGGAAAGCAAAGATAAAACCGATGTTGGAGTTTTGCTTTCCGAGCGGCCCGAAAACAAACTCCGAGCCGAAAAACGAGTAGCTGAGCACCTTGTTGGCCGCGTCGCCGATGACCTGAAATGCGCGGCGGCCGTAACCGATGCGCAGGACGAAGATGGCGAAGGCGATCTGCAGGCCGAGTCCCCAGGCGACGGTTTTGATGCGGATGGCGCGCCGGTCGGTGGAGAAAATGTAGGCCAGGCCGAGCATGGTCAGCAGGCCAAGAATTCCGGTGAATCGTCCCATTAGCTTTTCTCCTGCGAACGAGTTTCCTTACCTCTTAAACCACCTCACCGTTCCCTGATCTTAGCCGTTCCGTGATCGCGCGCTGATGTCATCCTGAGGAGAGCAGCAAGCCCTCCGAGGGATCTCACGCGGCCCGTCGATTACCACCGGCGTTTCTCAGCCTGCCGCTCTGCATACAGCGCGGATGTTCTCGTCTGCGCCATCGTTGCTTCGGCCGACGTATGGTCCTTCACCGTGGCTTCGCCGCGGTTCATGATGACATGCATGCGGAGACGGCATATTCACGCGCATGAGAATGTCCTGCACACCTTAAAGACGAGAACTGTGCAACGTCAGCCCTTGTTTTCGATGACCCTATGGATAAGTGGCCGTTTCGCCGGCGCGGCGGCTGCAACTTCTATGCTCGCTTCGATCAGTTGGCGCGCCCGCGCGGCGCGCGTTTCGGCATTGTAGTAAATCGTTGCGAGCGGTTCACCCGCGGCGACGCGGTCGCCAACTTTTTTGTGCAGAACGATGCCCACCGAAGGATCGACGGAATCTTCTTTACGCTCGCGTCCGCCGCCGAGGATGACGCACGCGGTGCCGATCTGCTCACACTGCATTGAGGCCAGATATCCGGACTTCGAACTTGAGACCTGCATCCTGTGTTGCGCCTGCGGCAAGCGCTTGGGATCGTCGATGACGCGCGGGTCGCCGCCTTGCAGCTCGATCATCTTCCGGAATTTTTCGAGAGCGACACCTGAAGCGATCAACTTCGCGCTCTGTTGTTTTCCTTCCGCAACCGCTTTCGCGACACCACCGAGATGAAGCATCCATCCGGCCAGTTCCAGGCAAAGCTCGCGCAAATCTTCCGGGCCTTTGCCTTGCAACACTTCCACGCACTCGACGACTTCGAGAGCGTTGCCGATCATGTTGCCCAAAGGCTGATCCATGTCGGTGATCAGCGCGACGACCTGCTTGCCCATGCGCTCACCGGTTTCGACCATCAGCTCGGCGAGAAAGGCTGCGTCGTTCTCGCTCTTCATGAACGCGCCCGATCCGGTTTTCACGTCGAGCACCAGAGCGTCGATTCCTTCCGCCAGCTTCTTGCTCATGATGGACGCGCAGATCAGATATGGGCTCTCGACCGTGCCGGTTACGTCGCGCAAGGCATAGAGCTTTCGATCCGCGGGTGCGATTTCCGCGGTTTGTCCGATCATGGCGCAGCCGCAGGTTTCCAGCACACGGCGAAATTCGGTCACGGAAAGATTCACGTTGAAGCCCGGAATCGCCTCCAGTTTGTCGAGTGTGCCGCCGGTGTGACCGAGACCGCGCCCGCTGATCATAGGTACCGCAACGCCGGCGGCCGCGGCCAGCGGAGCGAGCACGAGAGAGGTTTTGTCTCCGACGCCGCCGGTGGAATGCTTGTCGACTTTTCGGACCGGCAATGAAGAAAGATCCAGCACTTCGCCAGAGTGCAGCATCGCGTCGGTCAAAGCCGCGGTCTCGGGGCGAGTCATGCCCTTCAGCACCACCGCCATCAGCCACGCCGACACTTGATAGTCGGGGATTCCGTCGTTGGTGTACGCGGTGACCAAATTTTCAATTTCGCCGCGCGAAAGTTCAATGCCGTCTCTTTTCTTGCGGATGACATCAATGGCGCGGAATGTCGGCGGCGCGGCTGTCGATGGACTCACTGGAGTCGGAATCCTTCCGGCAGCAACTCGGTAATGTGCGCCTGCTTCGCACCGCTCGCGCCCTGGAAAAAGATGGTGGCGTCGGGGCCGAATTCGTAGATCACCTGGCGACAGGCTCCACAAGGCGAACATGCGACACCGTGATCGTTGGTGACCGCGACCGCGCGAATCTCGATTTTCGGACCCATTTCGGCGACAGCGGAAAAAATCGCGGTGCGTTCGGCGCAGTTGGTCATTCCGTAGGAAGCGTTTTCGACGTTGCAGCCGGAAAAGATTTTCCCGCTGGTCAGCAGGATCGCGGCGCCGACGTGGAAGTTCGAATACGGGGCGTGCGCGTTCTTCATCACCTTGGCTGCGGCCTGCTCGAGTTTCTTCCGCACGCTTGCGGAGATCGCCTTCTTCAGCATTGGGATAGCGACGGGCCTTGCGGCCAAATCGTGCGCCATTGTAAACCCTAAACTGCTACTTCATGGCAGCGATGGGGAGAGATTCCCACGTCTCGCAAAAACGGCGAGACATGGGGCACCCCGCATCCGGCAGCGCGGCAACTCGCGCTGGGGTTCGGGGTGCCGTACAATTGCACGTCGGTAATGGATTATTTTGCGGCGGATGGACGCATCGGGTCGTCCAATTGGCGATGTCTAATCCCACCGAGCACGATGGAGTTCGTGAGTTACGGCTCGACGCTAGCGCCGGGCAGGCGCTGGCCACGCTTGACGGTCGACCACTGTTGCCCAATCGCGGCATTCCGCTCGACTTGACTTGGTTGCAGGAAGTTCGCGTGAACACCAGTGCGGTGGAGCGCCGCGCCCAGTCGCAGGTGGCACGCCGCACGGTCAAGAAGGAGTGGCAGGCAGCATGGCTTCTGCGCGCCATCACATGCATGGACCTGACCACGCTTTCCGGCGATGACACGGACGAACGCGTGCGCCGACTCTGCGCCAAGGCGCGGCATCCGCTGCAGCAGGAACTGGTTCAGAAGCTTGGCATCGAAGGACTCGGCATCAAGGTCGGCGCGGTCTGCGTATATCACACTTTCATTGAAACCGCGCTCCAGGCGCTCGAAGGCAGCGGCATTCCCGTGGCCGCGGTGTCGACGGGATTTCCCGCGGGGCTGTCGCCGCTGGCGGAGCGTGTTGCGGAAATTCGCCGATCGGTGGAAGCGGGCGCGCAGGAGATTGACGTGGTCATCACGCGCGGCCATGTTTTCGGCGGGCGCTGGCAGGCGCTCTACGACGAAGTCGCAGCGTTCAGGCAGGCGTGTGGATCGAGGCACATGAAAGTCATCCTGGGGACGGGCGATCTGCTCACGTTTCGCAACGTGGCGCGAGCCAGTTTCGTTGCCATGATGGCGGGCGCGGACTTCATCAAGACTTCGACGGGAAAAGAAACGACCAACGCGACTTTGCCGGTGAGCCTGGTGATGGTGCGCGCGATTCGCGAATACGCACAGCAGACGGGAATGGCGGTGGGGTTCAAGCCGGCGGGCGGGATTCGCACTGCGAAACAGTCACTGGATTGGCTGGCGATGATGAAGGAAGAACTCGGCCTGTCGTGGATGCGCGCGGAACTTTTTCGGTTTGGCGCGAGTGGGATGTTGGGAGATATTGAACGGCAGTTGGAGCATTACGCGACGGGACGGTATTCGGCGGAGTACCGGCATCCGATTGCTTGAGACAGTCCCGCGTCTCGCAAAGGCGGCCAGACGTGGGGCACCCCAGACGAAGTTGATCGTCGAAGTAATGAAGAAATTATCGAGATGAGCATCGCTGAAAAATTCGTCAGCATGGAGTATGGGCCGGCGCCGGAAGATCCCAAAGAGGCGGGAGCATGGCTCGATCGCCACAACCGCCGCTTCGGACTTTTCATCGGCGGCGCGTGGCAGGCGCCTGCGGACGGCGAATATTTCGATACGTGCGATCCGTCGAACGGAGAAAAACTGGCTGCGGTTGGGCAAGGCAGTGCCACCGACATTGACGCGGCGGTTCGCGCCGCGCGCGCCGCTTCGCCCAAGTGGCGAGCGCTCACTCCGCATGCGCGCGCGCGATATCTTTACGCGTTGGCGCGGCTGGTGCAGAAACATTCGCGGCTGCTCGCCGTGCTCGAAACCATGGACAACGGTAAGCCCATCCGGGAGAGCCGCGATATCGATATTCCGCTCGTGGCGCGGCATTTCTACTACCACGCCGGGTGGGCGCAACTGCTCGACCAAGAATTTCCCGAATACGAGCCGTGCGGCGTGGTCGGCCAGATTATTCCCTGGAATTTTCCGCTGCTGATGCTGGCGTGGAAAATCGCGCCGGCGCTGGCTACGGGAAACACCGTGGTGCTGAAACCAGCCGAGTTCACTCCGCTCACAGCGCTCCTGTTCGCCGAACTCTGCGTCGAGGCTGGATTGCCGGCGGGCGTCGTCAACATCGTGACGGGAGACGGCTCGACCGGCGAAGCGCTGGTGAAGCATCCTGATGTCGACAAGATCGCGTTTACCGGATCGACCGAAGTGGGGCGCGCCATCCGTGGCGCGACAGCCGCAAGCCATAAACGGCTCTCGCTCGAACTCGGCGGCAAATCTCCGTTCATCATTTTTGAAGATGCCGATCTCGACAGCGCGGTAGAAGGGTTGGTCGACGGAATCTGGTTCAACCAGGGGCAAGTCTGCTGCGCGGGTTCGCGCCTGCTGATGCAGGAAAGCATTGCAGAAGTTTTGATTGCAAAGATCCAGAATCGCATGAGCACGTTGCGCATCGGGCCGCCGCTCGACAAGGCCATCGACATTGGCGCGATCGTCGCGCGGGTGCAACTGGACCGCATCGAGCGCATGGTGGCGCAGGGCGTCGCTGAGGGCGCAACCTGCTGGCAGCCGCAGGTTACGCTGCCGGCGCGCGGCTTTTATTATCCGCCGACTCTTTTGAGCAACGTGCATCCCACATCGATCGTGGCGCAACAGGAAATTTTCGGCCCGGTTCTTGCGGCCATGACGTTCCGCACTCCGAAAGAGGCAGTGGAACTGGCCAACAACACGGTCTATGGTCTGGCATCATGCGTGTGGAGCGAGAGCATCAACGTGGCTCTGCATGTGGCGGCGCAACTGAAGGCGGGCGTGGTTTGGGTGAACTGTACCAACATGTTCGACGCGGCATGCGGTTTCGGCGGATATCGCGAGAGCGGATATGGGCGTGAAGGCGGCCGTGAAGGTTTGCTCGAATATATGGAGCCGGCGTGGTTCAAGCACGCGGCCAAGCTGGATGCTTCGAAGAGCCCACTTCTCGCAAATGCGGCGAGAAATGGGCCACCCGCTGTAGCCGGCTCGGATGGGATTCCGGATACGAGCGCTCCCGCGATCGACCGTACCGTAAAGCTTTATATCGGCGGGAAGCAGGCGCGTCCTGACTCGGGCTACAGCATGGAGGTGCGGTCGCCGGAAGGAACTCTGCTCGGCGAAGCGCCTCTGGGTAATCGCAAAGATATTCGCAATGCGGTGGAAGCCGCGCGCAAAGCCGAAGGCTGGGCAAAGGCGACGGCGCATAATCGCGCCCAGGTTCTTTATTACTGCGCGGAAAATCTCGCGCAGCGCCGGGAAGAAATAGTTCATCGGCTCGCAGCGGCCGTTGGCGAGAAGCAAGCAGCCGCAGAAGTTGAGCGCGGCATTGAACGAATCTTCTCTTATGCCGCGTGGGCTGACAAATTTGATGGAGCGGTGCACAGCCCGCCGTTCCGCAATATTGCCATCGCGATGAACGAAGCTGTCGGAACCGTGGGCGTGATCTGTCCCGCGGACGCGCCGCTGCTCGGATTTCTTTCGCTGGTGATGCCGCTGCTTGCCGTGGGCAACACTGTGATTGCTGTGCCGTCGGAAAAATATCCGCTGATTGTCAGCGACCTGTACCAGCTCTTCGACACCAGCGATCTGCCGGGCGGCGCGGTCAATATCGTCACAGGCTACGCTTCGCAGTTATTGAAAACGCTGGCCGAGCACGACGACGTCGACGCCATCTGGTGCTACGGAGACGACGCCACCGTCACGGCGGCGAAGGCGATGTCGGTGGGAAATCTGAAACAGGTCTGGACCAACGAAGGCCGCGCCATTGACTGGTTCGACGCGAAACAGGGCGAGGGACGCTGGTTTCTGGAGCACGCCACGCAGGTGAAAAATATCTGGATGCCGTACGGCGAGTAGAGCGCTGTCGAGCTTTAGCCTCAGGACAGATTCCCTCTGCGGCTAAAGCCGCGATTGATTTCGAGAACGTTACGGCGCGGCTGAAGCCGCGCCCTTTCAAGGCTAGACATAGACGCCACGGGCTCGGGGTTATGATTGCATTTGTTGGTGCCCGGCGCTAGGATAGCTGCGGTCGTATCCATCCGCTCCGGCTTCTTTCTCTCTTAGAGTCCATGTTGACCAAGGAGGACGTATGGGCATCGCAGTTTCCCCGCAAATTCATCCGCAAGTCGCGGAGTTCATCGACAAACCGCGAAAGATGCTGATCAATGGCAGGTGGGTCTCCGCCGCTTCCGGCAAAACGTTTCCAACTTACAATCCCGCGACCGGCGAAGTGCTCGCCCAGGTTGCGGAAGGTGATCGCGAAGACATCGACCGAGCGGTGCAGGCCGCACGCAACGCCTTTGACAACGGGCCCTGGCGCAAGATGACAGCATCGGAGCGCGGACGCCTCATCTGGAAACTCGCCGACCTGCTGGAGCAACATACCGAGGAGTTCGGCTACATCGAGAGCCTCGACAATGGCAAGCCGCTCAACATCGCTAAGGCTGCCGATGTGCCGCTGGCCGCCGACCTGTTCCGCTACATGGCGGGCTGGGCCACGAAGATTGAAGGCAACACGATTCCTCTTTCGGTTCCGTACACGCCCGGCGCGCAGTATCACGCTTACACGCTGCGCGAACCGGTGGGAGTGGTAGGGCAGATTATCCCGTGGAATTTCCCGCTGCTCATGGCCGCGTGGAAACTCGGTCCGGCGCTGGCGACGGGCTGCACGGTAGTGCTGAAGCCGGCAGAGCAAACACCGCTTTCCGCGCTGCGTCTCGGGGATCTCATCCTGGAAGCCGGATTTCCCGACGGCGTCGTCAACATTGTCCCGGGCTACGGCGAAACGGCCGGCGCTGCATTGGCCGCACATCCTGACGTCGACAAGATCGCATTCACCGGATCGACCGAAGTCGGCAAACTGATTGTGCACGCGGCCGCGGGCAACCTGAAGAAAGTTTCTCTGGAGTTAGGCGGCAAATCTCCGAACGTCGTCTTCAAAGACGCCGATCTGTCGCTCGCCATTCCCGGCTCCGCCAGTGCCATTTTCTTCAACCATGGTCAATGCTGCTGTGCAGGATCACGGCTCTATATCGAGAAAGCGGTCTTTGACCAGGTGGTGGAAGGCGTTGCGGAGCAGGCCAAGAAGATCACAGTCGGCTCGGGCCTCGATCCGAAAACGCAGATGGGACCGCTGGTCTCAGAAGAACAACTTCGACGAGTCTGCGGATATCTGGAGGCTGGATTCTCCGAAGGCGCGAAGGCTGTGGTTGGCGGGCACAAGTCCGGCGATCGCGGATATTTTGTCGAGCCCACGGTGCTCGTGGACACGAAAGAAAATATGAAAGTCGTGCGGGAAGAAATCTTCGGGCCGGTGGTGGCGGCGATGCCGTTCACCGATCCGGAGGAGATTATTCCGCGCGCCAACAACAGCGAATACGGATTGGCTGCCGCCGTCTGGACGCGCGATATTGGCAAAGCGCATCGCATGGCGGAGCAACTTCGCGCGGGCACGGTCTGGATCAACTGCTACAACATTTTCGACGCGGCGCTGCCGTTCGGAGGGTACAAGCAGTCCGGTTGGGGCCGCGAGATGGGCCACGACGTGCTCAATCTCTACACGCAAACCAAGGCGGTCTGCGCGCGGATCGCGTAACGCAATCGGCGAATGGCGCCGGAACTAGGAGAATGCTCTCGAGCGATTTGTGAGTGCCCCGGACGAATGCGTCCGGGGCTCCACGTTTGGGGCTCTGTCTGTATTTGGGCTCCAACAGCGGAGGAGCTACTTCTCCATCAGCAGGACTTTTTCCTGCTCGTCGATCTCTTGCAGTTTCACTTCGATGACTTCGTTCATCGTGGTCTGCACGTTGCGCCCCACGAACGTGGCTTCCACGGGGATCTCGCGATGTCCGCGGTCGATCAGCACGCAGAGTTGCACGCGCCGCGGTCTGCCGTGTGAAAACAAAGCATCCAGAGCCGCACGCGTGGTGCGGCCGGTGAACAGAACGTCATCGACCATCACAATATTTTTGTCCTCAATGTCAAAGCCGATTTCTTTCTCCTGCACGACCGGCTTCGGTCCCAGAGTCGATAAATCGTCGCGATAAAACGTGATGTCGAGGGTGCCGACGGGAACCTGGGCACTCTCGATGCGCGTGATGATCTTGGCCAGGCGCTCGGCGATGGGCACGCCGCGGCGGCGAATGCCCACCAGACCCAGGCCCTCGACTCCGCCATTTTTTTCCACGATTTCATAGGCCAGCCGCACCAATGTGCGTTCGATCTCCGATGCTGACATCAGTTGCGCCTTCTGGCGAAGGCCCGTCTTGCGCCCAGGATTTTTTGCGTTCATGAGTAGGTTTGCCTCGCTTGCAGAGCCGGCTTCTCAATGTAGTCAACGCGCCTGTGCCGGGTCAAGGGTTCGCTGGTGGACGGAGACGAAACTCACAAGCTGGGATCGCTGATGGGATGCGGCTGCGTGGCTTCGAGTTCGCCGTCGGCCGCGCCGCCGGGCGCCGGGCATTCACTTTTGATGACGCGTGTGATCGGAGATTTGGCCTCCTGCAGAGCAGTGAGCGTGATCTTGTCGGGAGTTCTGCCGGCCGCGTCGTTGGCGACAATTCCTACGCCGAGATTTCTTCCCATGGCCTTGGCGCGGTAGAGAGCTGCGTCGGCGAGGGCGATCGATTCTTCCGCGCAGATCGCTTCAAACGCGCTGCGGCACCATGGGTACGCGGCCCAACCAACGGAGCAGGTTTTTCTGACGGTGACGCCGTAACCCAGGTCAAAGGCCTCCGAAGCCATGACTTCGAGAATGCGGCTGCAGAACGCGGGAGTTCCACCCGGATCGGTCGAACGACTCATGATAAGAAATTCCTCGCCGCCCCACCGCACGAGCACATCGGACCGGCGCACGACAAGCGCGAGCCGTTCCGCCACCAACTGCAGCAACCGGTCGCCGGCTGGATGTCCGTGAAGATCGTTGACTTCTTTGAAGAAATCCACGTCGACCATGATGAAGACCAGGTCGCGATGATCCAATTTACGGATGTCGCCGCCGCGAGCGCGCTGATAATTGCGTAGAACCTGACCAGCCTCGGCCGTGATGATTTCCTCGAGATAGCGCCGGTTCCATACGCCGGTGAGCGCGTCGGTAAACGAGATTTCCTGCAGCTCAAGATTTTTGCGCTGCAATTCCAGACTGTGCCAGCGCAGCGATTGCTCCTTGTTCTCGATCTCGTCTTTCATGCGGCACATTTCGTCGAGGTTATACCGCGCCAGTCGCAACAAGCTGAGCAGTTCCTGATCGAGCAAGTGTTGTTTCAGAAGGACCATGGCCCCCATCACGACCATCGCGGCAATAATCAGCAGCAACCGGAACGTGCGGACCGCATGGGGCACGTTGCCTGCGAACTCGGCCCAGGCCACCATGAGCGGCGTGATGAAGACGGCCAGCATGGCGAGGCGCGCTTTCCATATGCCGTAACCGCGCGTTTCCACTTCCTCCTCGGTTCCCTGCGCGGAAGTTTCGCGCGCCAGAAAACCAATGCGGACGAACCAAAGCATGGCGGCTACGAGCGGCACGTCGAACAAGCTGCCGGTGTAATACAGGTGAAGGTCGATGGCTTCGCTGGCTGCCAGCGATGCGACACAGTACAGCAGGGTGGCCGCAAAAAGCTGTTGATAGACCTTGCGCCACAGGCCGCGGCTTCGGCGGTGGACCAGGATGAGTCCCGCGGCCAGCACGAGTTCTTCGCTGACGTAAAGCAGATCGAAGCTTCGCCCGTACACCGATTCGATCGGGTGCACATACTGCCACGGGATCACCACGAAGAGATAAAGAAACATCCACCAGGTGAGAAGCAAAGCGAAATCGAGTGTCCCGGCGCGCTGGGCGCGGCGATCCTGTTGCACGTGCGGTTGGAGCGCTACCGCGGCCATCATGGGAACGATGTGGAGAAAGAGAATGACGTCACCGACAAAAGGATTCGGCGCTTCGTGTCGCAGGATCACTTCCACGTACGTCCACATCACCTGCGACGTCAGCCACATACCAAGACCAAGGCCCATCAGAGCCCAGAACAGACGCGCCTTGGGCGATGCGGTTTTTACATTGACCAGAAATGAAATGGTCGCGCAGAACAGGATGACGTTCTGCAGAATGTCGCCAAACGCGGTGAGCGCAAAACCGCGCGGGACGAACAAAGACACCAGCAGGTGTGCGCACACGACTGCGCACACGCCGATCATCCATCTCCGACCATTAAAGTGCGGAGACGAGTATTGGAGCGGAGAACTCCCCACATTTGAAATTGTAGGTTCACGCGCACTGGCGCATGTGTTACCGAAGTAACTAATTCCGTGACCGAGTATGCTTCCGGGAAAAGCCTGCCTAATCAGAGACTTGCCCCGCGCCCCCATTTCCGGCGGCAGGACCGAGCCGGCAGCTAGTGTGCGCGCTCTTCGAGATAACGACGCAACGCATCACTCCAAGGCGGCAGCGCGACTCCGTACGATTGCAGGCTTGTGGACGACAACACTGAGTACGCCGGACGGGGCGCGGGACGCGCCATTTGCTGACTGCTGACGGGCCGAACTTCAGAACCGAGGCCGGCGCTTTTTACGATTTCACGCGCGAATTCAAACCACGAACAATCGCCGGAGTTGGTCACGTGCACGATTCCGCTCGCGCCTTTGCGGCACAACTCAGCGATGGCCCGCGCCAAGTCAACGGAATACGTCGGGCACCCGCGCTGGTCGTTGACGACGTCGAGCGCCGGGCGGGTTGACGCCAATTTCAGAATCGTATCGGGAAAGCACTTTCCGCCGCTCCCGAAGAGCCACGAAGTTCGAACGATGCAGCACTCGGGCAGCGTTTCGAGCAGCCGCCCTTCCGCTTCTGCCTTCGAGCGGCCGTAAACGCTCTGCGGATTGCGCGGGTCGTCGATTTCGTACGGTGCAGTTTTCTTGCCATCGAACACATAGTCCGAACTCAGGAAGGCAAGCTTGGCGCCGACTCGCCTGGCCGCTTTCGCGACGTTGACCGCGCCGTCGCGGTTCACGGCAAACGCACGCTCGGGATGAGTCTCACATCCGTCCACATCGGTGTAAGCCGCCGCCAGCACAATCCACTGCGGGGATATGTTTTCTAAAGCGTCGTACACCTGGCGCGGATTGCGAATGTCCACTTCCCGGGAACTGAGACCGATGATTTCGTCTCCGCGCCATTCGCGCATGAGGTCGCGGCCGAGAAGGCCGGAAGCGCCGAGAATCACGGTCTTCATTTCCTTGCTTCCTTCAGGGCGCTTGCCTTCAGAATGAAAACGACGAGCGAAGACATAGGCTTTCTTTATCGCAATCCAGAATCAGTGGGAGTCGGCAATCTACGCACTCAGAATACTTTCTCGCGTAGAAGCTGCAGCAGATACGCTCCGTAGCTGTTGTTCTTCATGGCGTTGCCGATCGCTTCCACCTGCGCCGCAGTGATATAGCCGGAGCGGTACGCGATTTCTTCCGGACACGCCACCATCAGGCCCTGCCGCTTTTCGATCGCCTGAATGTAGAGCGCCGCGTCCATGAGCGACTCGTGCGTGCCAGTGTCGAGCCACGCCATGCCGCGGCCCATCACGACGACGTCAAGCTGGCCGTTTTTCAGGTATGCCTTATTGACATCGGTGATTTCCAGTTCGCCGCGGGCGCTCGGCTTCAATGACTTTGCGATCTCGACTGCCCTGCTGTCGTAGAAGTAGAGTCCAGTCACGGCGTATCGCGATTTGGGTTGCTTCGGCTTCTCTTCGATGCTGAGCGCTCGACCGTTCGAGTCGAACTCCACCACTCCGTAGCGCTCGGGATCGTGCACGGGATACGCGAAGACCCGCGCGCCGCTGGTCTTTCCAACCGCTTCGCGCAGATCGGCGACCAGATCGTGCCCGTAAAAAATGTTGTCACCGAGCACCAGTGCGCACGGACTGCCGGCAAGGAATTCCTCGCCCAGCAGAAATGCCTGTGCAATGCCTTCGGGCTTCGCCTGCACTTTGTATTGCAGGCGGATGCCGTACCGGCTGCCATCCTGTAACAGCGCCTGAAATTTAGGAACGTCTTCCGGAGTCGAGATGATCAGGATGTCGCGAATCCCCGCCAGCATCAGCGTGCACAGCGGGTAATAAATCATGGGCTTGTTATAGACCGGAAGCAGACTCTTGCCCATAACCTGCGTGACGGGATAAAGCCGGGTGCCCGATCCTCCCGCAAGAATGATGCCTTTATATTGCGTGATTTCCGTCATGATCTTGTCAGCGCGAGTTTCGTCAGACCGAATAATGGGTGGCGATCCACTGCCGGTAGTTTCCGCTGGTTACGTCGCGCACCCAGTCGTCGTTCTCAAGATACCAGCGAACCGTCTTGCGAATTCCGCTCTCGAGAGTTTCTTTGGGCTTCCATCCCAGCTCGCGTTCGATCTTGCGGGCATCGATGGCGTAGCGGCGATCGTGGCCCGGACGATCTTTCACGAACGTGATCAACTCGCGCCGCGACGGTCCAGTATGGGACGGTCCAGTACGCGTTTGATCAGGACGCGGCGCCATCTCATCGACCAGGTCGCAGATGGTCTGAACCAGCTCAAGGTTGGGTTTCTCGTTCCATCCGCCGATGTTGTAAGTGTCGCCGGGCCGCCCGCGCTGCAACACGGTTGCGATCGCGGTGCAGTGGTCCTCCACGTAAAGCCAGTCGCGGACGTTCAGGCCATCGCCGTAAACGGGTAAGGGCTTGCCATCGCGGGCGTTGAGGATCATCAGCGGAATCAACTTTTCGGGAAACTGAAACCGCCCGTAGTTGTTCGAGCAGTTCGTGGTCAGCGTGGGCAAACCGTAGGTGTGATGGTAGGCGCGCACCAGGTGGTCCGCGGCCGCCTTAGACGCCGCATATGGACTGTTCGGGTTGTATGCAGTGATCTCGGTAAATGGCGGATCGTCGGGCTCCAGCGAGCCGAACACTTCGTCGGTTGAGACCTGCAGGAAGCGGAATCGATTGCGATCGTCCTCGGCGAGCGCGGACCAGTATGCACGCGTTTCTTCCAGAAGAGCGAACGTGCCGCCGACGTTGGTGCGAATAAAATCGTCGGGGCCGCGGATCGAGCGGTCGACATGGCTTTCCGCGGCGAAATGAACGATCGCTCGTGGACGATGCTTCTCGATCACTTGCCGGACGGCGGCGCGGTCGCCGATGTCGCATTGCGCAAACTCGTAGCGGCGATCGCCCGAGATGCGCTCGAGGTTGCGCAGGTTTCCGGCGTAAGTCAGCTTGTCGAGATTGATGATTGATGCCGCGTCGCCGTCATCGTCATGCTGCATCTGCTGCAAGATGAAGTTCGAGCCGATGAATCCCGCGCCTCCGGTGACCAGAATCGAATTTTCCATGGAGATGGCGGGCGCGGCATGCGGAGGCTTGGTGTCCGCTCTGACCCGGCACCTGATTGTAATAAAAAAGGACGGGATTCGCCCCGTCCAACCGTCAAGAGACAATGCCTACTGTTTATGGCACAAAGTGCGATCACGTCTGCACCCGAACTGAGATTCTATCCGGCGCGTCTTCCCGCGCTCCTCCTGGTTTCAGCTCCAACGCTGGCACTGACTTTCTTCGGAGTTCGCTCCGCGGGATTCAGCCCCATCATCTCGAAGTATGCGGTTTCGATATCGACAGCGATCTTGTCCCATTGGTAACCCTCGCGGACGCGATTCTTCGCGGCTTTTCCCGCCGCATCGCGCAGTGTGGGATTGGCAATCAGAAACCGCAAGCGTTCGGCCAGGTCGGCGGCGTTTCCGCGCTTGAAGGTGAATCCGGCGCCGTCGACGACCTCGCGATTTTCCGGAATGTCGCTGGTCACGACGCAGAGTCCGGCGCCCATGGCGTCGAGCAAGGCGAGCGATAGACCTTCCATGTCCGAGGGCAGGGCAAAGATCATCGCGTTGGTAAGCAGTTCGTCGAGCGTCTCGCCAGAGACCCAGTCGAGTATGCGAATCCGTTCGCCGGCGTGGCTCCGGAGCCTGCGCGTGTAGTCGTCGCAATAGCTGGCCGTTCCCGCCATGACAAGTTGCACGTCGGTCTCGAGCTGCTCAAAGGCTTCGATCAGCAGATGGCAGCCCTTTTCCGGGGAGAAGCGCCCGAGGAACAGAACATAGTTTCGCGGTTCGAGGCCTTGTTCCAAAATCGCACGGGGTTCGCGCCGCTCCCGCAGCAAGCCGCCATTGGGCACGTAGTACGCCTCGATTCCATGCACTTCGCGATAACGCTGCTGCAGGGCCTGCGACACTACCATGGTTGCGTTGGGCAGTTTCGCCGAGGCTCGTTCTCCCATCCTCAGAACTGTCGACGCCAGACGGCCCCACTTTTGGCGTTGCCAGTCCAAACCCTGCACGGTGACCGCGCTCCTCGCGCCCTGGATTCGCGGAATCCACGAAAACAGCGCCGGCCCGAGCGCGTGATAATGCACGACGTCATATCTCTGGCTCAGGGCGTGGGCCGTACTCAGCACGGTATGCAACAAGGTCTCAAGATGTTTGGAGCGGATCGTGGGCAGCCGCACCAGTCGCATGTTCTTGTACCGCGGCAGGTCGGGCGTGAAGTAATTTCGGCAGTAGACCGTGACCTCATGGCCCATCTGCGCCAGCCGTTTGCCCACTTCTTCGTAGTAAGACTCGATCCCGCTGTACTTTGAGACCACGCCTCGGCCGCCGATAAAGGCCACGCGTAGTTTCCGGTAAGGCAGCGGGATCGGCTTGACCATCGGCCGCGACGATACCGGCCGCAGCCACGAAGTTGACCGCGACCGCTCCCATGGAGCCGGATCCGTGGTTTCGATTAGCTCGGCGTGCCGCCGCGGTTTTTTTGCGATCAGGCCTGCATACAAACTCATGAGTTTGTTGTAGTGGCTGTCTTCCGTGTGGTGCTCGCGCACCAGTTCGCGTCCGGCGCGTCCCATGTCCTCGGCCAGATCCGGGTGCGACCCCAGATTGTCGATGGCCGCGGCCAGGGCGGTCGTGTCTCCGGTGCGATAGAGGAGTCCCGTCTTGCCTTCCTGCACCAGCTCTCGCCGCGAGCCTGTGTCGGACGCCACTACGGCGCGTGCCTCGGCGAAGGACTCGAGAATGGTCTTTCCCAGCGTTTCGTAAGCGTGGGACGGCAGCACGGTGAACCGCGACTGCGCGATCAACGCGTCGCGCTGCGCCGGACCGACCTGCCCGGCAAATTCAACGTTCAAGAGATGCAGAGAGGCTGACAGATTCTGCAATTCCGCGCGCTGTGGGCCGTCCCCGGCGATGATCAGACGCATGTGCGGAACTTGCTGCATCGAGCGGAGCAAGTCGTCGACGCCCTTTTCCGCGGACAGTCGTCCGCAATAGAGCACCGGCGCGTCGTTTCCAGCGCCCGGCTTGGTGTTTGGCAGATCCCGCAGGCGCTGAAAGTGCGGAAGAACCTCAAACCGGCTGGCGTCCCACCCGTGTTCAACAAATTTGTTGCGCACGAACTGGCTGGGTGCGAGGAACAGATCCACACACTTGGAGTAAGTGCCGATCCAGCGATGAAAGTAAGCCTCGGCGGCGAGCGTTATGCGCGCCGCCACTCCCGGATAGCAGCTCGACGGCACCACGTGCCAGAATTCTCCGCCCTTGCAGGCTTCGCAGGCGTTCCCCCGGTCCAGCAGGTTGTAGCTCGGGCAAAGCAGTTTGAAATCGTTCAAGTGATACAGGACGGGAATGTTCTGCGCCTTCAGTTCCCACAAGATCGAAGGCGACAGGTGGTGATAGATGTTTCGCACGTGGGCTACGTCAGGCCGAAAGTCGCGGATCATGGCCCGAATACGCCGTCGCGCTTCGCGGGAATAGATGGCGTGGCCCGCCCGGTAGAGTTTCTCCCATGGGCCCGAGGCCGCTTTGAAATCGATGTGCGGTACGAAATGCCGATCGTAAGGAGTGGGTTCGCCACGGGGATCGGCCATGGAGAACAGCGCGGTCTGGTGCCCCCGCGACCGCATCAAGTCCATCAGTTCAAACAGGTACACCTCGGTGCCGCTGAACGGATAGTTGTATTTGTTGCAGTACAGAATCCTCATGACGAATGCTCCCGGTCCGCGGCGTGACCCGCTGTAGAAACAAGTCAACAAATAATTCCAGATTCTTGTTGCGGTTGAAGTAGTGCCGAACCTGCACTTGAGCCGCATGCCGCACCCAATCCAACTGGCGCGCCGCTGAAAGAATGTTGGGGCGGGCTTGGCGGGGACGATCTTGGTTGGGACTGTCGTGGTTGCACTGGCCGTCTGTACTCTCGATCTCCGAATGAATATTCAGGGAATGAATGAACAACAAGCGAGCGACAAAATCGGCCTGCGATCCGGATTCGAACAAAAACCCGGTTTTTCCTGGGATGACAAGTTCCGGAATGCCGGTGATGGCCGGCGCCAGCACGATTTTGCCCCGCGCCATCGCCTCCATCAGCACGAGCGGAAGGCCCTCGCTGCGGCTGGTCAGCAGCACCACGTCGGCGCGGGCATATAAAGAGTCGATCTGCTCACGCGGAACGTGGCCCAGCAGCGTGACGAACTTCTCCAGGCTGTATTTTCGAATCAGTGATTCCAGCCTGCGCCGTTCCGGGCCTTCTCCTGCGATCGAGCATTCGAAGCGCAGTCCGCGCGCCCGAAGCTGGGCGCAAGCCCTCACCAGAAAGGCGTGGTCCTTCACTCGGTGCAGGCGACCCACCGCCAGCAGCGTGAACCGGTTGTTGCGAGCTTCGAGGCAAATCGGTTCCGGCCTGACTTCGACCCCCAGTCGCGACACGAGTACTTTTTCTTCTACAACTTCGGGATGATGCTCCAGGATGTAGCGCCGGTTGAACTCCGACACGGTCAGGCAGAAGCGGCAGTTCTCGAGTTTCACATCGAGATACGTTGCGTGCAGCAGCAGGTCGGAACCGTGCAACGTCATGCTGAAACCGGCGTCGAGCAGTCGCGCCGCGACCAAGGCAATCCAGGAGCCGAAATAGCCGTGGTGCGCGTGGATCTGGGCGATGCGCCGATTTCGAAGGCGCACCGCGTAACAAGCACCGAGCCAGGTGTGCAGCAGAGCCTTCATGCGCAGCAGCGGGCCTTCACGGCCCCGGAAGACGACGCGCATGATGAGCGGAGATATGCGCTTCCACCGCCGGACGCTGAGCCACAATCCTCGGAGAAGAGTCGAGGCGTCGAGCGGCAGAAGCGTGATCTCAGCTCTGCACGTTTCCCTCGGGCCAGTTGCGTCATTCACCGGCGGCCGCACGCTCCCGGCGATGACGCGCACACCGCGACGGCGCAGCTCCTCAATCTCTTCGACCACGTAGGGTTCGACAGACGAGGGGAACTGATTGGCGAGATAGGCGATGGTCAGCACCCTCAGGAGGCCTCCGCCCGCCGCCGCTGCGCCGCCAGCATTCCGGCCATGGTGAACAACAATCCATTCACAAACTGATAGCTCATCACGACCATGGCGGCGTTCACCCAATAAACTGCCAGCACAATCGGCCAGAGGCGGTGAAAGTGTGCATTCAGAAATCCGTCTTTCTCGCCCGCGGGAATCGCGCCCCGCCCCAGCCTCCACATCTCGAACATGAGCCACACATACAGCGCCAGCCCGGCCACGCCGTGCTCGACCAGCAACTCCAGGTACGTGTTGTGCGGGTAGAGAGTTTTCTCATCGTAACCGCTGACGAATCGCGGCAGATTGTCGGGCATCTGATGGAAGCCCCATCCGGTCAGGGGACGCTCCAGAAACATCTGCCATCCGCCGGCGTAGACGGCTTCGCGATAGTCGACGGGCCCGCGTTCTTCCAGGCGGTCGCCCAGGGCGCCGTCAAACTCGCCGGACTTTACCGCGAGCGTAAGAGTCACTCCGCCCACCACTACGGCGGTCACACATGCCACCCGCAAGGCCCGGTTCCGGGAAAAGAAAATCAGAGCGGCGACCGTGCCGGCAAACGACAACCAGACCGCCCGCGTCATCGTCGCAAGAATCGCAACCGGCACCGACGCGAGCAGAACCACCATTTTTATACCTCGCACGCTGCCACGCTGGTAGGCGTGCAGTGCGAGCAGGGCGAGCAGATTCAGCGACACTCCGTTGGCGACCGCCTGGAGCAGAGGTCCGCGCGCGCGGTCGGCGTGGAAGCCGAGGCTTTCGTCGAGAATGAAACGGGGGAAAATCAATGCGCGCGCGCCCGCCAGAAAAGCGATGGACGTGAAACTTAGATACGCCAGCACTACGACCGCAAAGATTTCGAATTGCCGAAACCGACGTTCGCTGTTGAATACCAAGGCAGCCAGATGAAACAGCGTGAAAGGCACGATGAACTTCGCCGCCAGCAGGCTGCCGGTTTCGTTGTCGAAGGGCTGGCCCAGCGCGCTGGCCAGGGCCAGAAACGTCAGGCCCAGCATGGGCCAAGTCGCGCGCTCAATGAACAGGCGCTCGCGCCGCACCACGGCCCGCCCCACCACTCCTACAAAGAGAAGGCCAAAAGCCACGCGGTCGATTTCATAGAATGAAACGTCCGGATGCCGGAGCAACATCGCCGTCAGAGCCGTCAGAAAAAGCAGCGCGGGTACAGCCATCAGCAGTTGCAGCGGGCGCATGGCCAACCGCGCCGCGTATACTCCGACGCCTGCCAGCCGGTCGTGACTGGTGATCGCGAGTGAAGTCGCAGGCATCAGTCTTTGCTCTCGCGCACGGGCGCGGACGGCTTTTGCCACGGAATCAGCCGTCCCCAGTCGGCTCCGCATTTTTCTCGCGGCAACGGATTTTGAACAAAAGAAGACACTTCAGACCATTTCATGTGCGTAACGTTCCAGACCGATCGTCAGAAAATGACACACGCATACGACCGAATCATTGGCCCACCCAATTCGCCGTGCGCCAACGGTTCTCCTGCCGCTAAGATTTTCTAGAGCCTGCGGTAAATCGCCTCGGGAATTGGAAATGCACGGTCGCTCAGCACAGTCCCCAGGATGCGGGCATGCGCCGCTTCCAATGCGTACTTGATCTTCTGCGCGGTCGCGCGCCGGGTGCGCCGCGCCGACAAGACGAGAATGATTCCGTCGGCGAACTGCGCCATCGCAGTCGCTTCGTCTGACTCTCCGGCGACCGGCCCCTGCACAATCGAATAGTCAAACTCCCGGCGAACGTCGCCCAGATACGAATTCAAGGACGTGGACGAATCGGCCTCCCGCGGCCCATCGGGCACCAGCCACAAATTCGCGCGCGGCCGCGACGCGATTCGCCGGAGCGGCGTTACCCCGTCTTTGGTTCCCGCCCGCTCATCTGGTTCAGGCTCTGCTGTGTGAATCAGGCGCGGATACGCACCGATAACTGCAACGCTCCCCGCCGTTTCCCGGGAGAGAGCCTCGCCCACATTTCGGCAGAGATTTCGCACTTCGGTTTCCGGTTCCAATGCGCTGATCACGATCTGCCTCACCGGACGCACCGCGTTCGAAAAAAAGATCTGACGCACCAGCCCACGGATCTGCTGCCGGGCGAAATTCTCCGGATTCCAGCCGCTGGCCGTCCGCAGATCGCCGATCTCCGCGTATCCGACATTCGACTCCGTCGTCCGCATCCCCTCGGAGGACTCCAACCATCCCGCGCCAATAAGTTGCTCTCTCATGCCGAAATCCTTCCTTTCATGTTCAGCGGCAGTGACGCCAGCACCGGCGCATTCAAATACGCCAGGACGTCGTCAGGAGTTCGAAAAGCTGGATCGACATAGTCAGCCGTAAATGCCGCGCCTGTGCCCGCCGCTCCCGCCACGGCCATGCCCATCATCAACACCCCCCAGGTGGACCACGCCGGCAACGCTGGAGCGACCGGCGGTTCCGCGATGGCGACGTTGACGATCCCGCGCCGGTCCAGCGCATCCGCCATGCGGGCGTCTTCCTCTTTCTTCACGTACATCAGGTAATTCTCCTCAGCCGCCTTCTCGCTATTGAGCAGGTCATCCTGCGCGACCGCGTCGTCGCCGAGTTGTCGCGTCATCGTGCGATACGTGGCTTCCTGCACTCCCGTAGCCACGGCGCGC
This sequence comes from uncultured Acidobacteriaceae bacterium, assembly GCA_963739125.1. Classification (GTDB taxonomy): domain Bacteria; phylum Acidobacteriota; class Terriglobia; order Terriglobales; family Acidobacteriaceae; genus Sulfotelmatobacter. The sequence continues at coordinate 2,854,957 of CAVTZD010000001.1, forward strand.
GCCTCCAGAGCCTTCCATTGCACCTGCGCCTGCTGCAGTTCCGCCGTCGCCCATTCGTAGCGCGGGTTTTTGTCAGTCGTCTCCTCGCGCACCGGCGACGCATCCTCCGCTGCAATCGAAGCCTGCGCCAGAGCAATTTGCCGCTCGACTTCACGGACGAGCGGGTGCGCCGGCTCAAATTTTGTAAGCAAATCGGCTCGCTTCAGCTGCAGGTCCAGCAAACTCGCCTTCAAAGCCTTCAGCAATTCCGGATTGTCTGCGGTATGAATCTGCGTGGTTGTTCTTTCCGGTAGCGACGTCAATTGCTTTTCCAGTTCCCAGACTCGCTGCCGCGTTTCAGCCAGATCAATGCGCGTCTGCCGATAATTCGAGTCCACGTCGCTGAGTTTCTGAAGGGCCAGGTCGCGCTGCTGAGCCGCCGCGACCACGCCGTGTCCGGCGGCGAATTGCAGCAGCTTCGCCTTAGCCTCTTCCAGTTGCCGGCGCGACTCTGCCGTCTGCTGCTCGAAGAACGGGACCTCGCCGCCCGGCCGGTGCACCACGGTGTGCTTCTCCAGGTACGCATGGGCTACGGATTGCAAAACTTTCTCCGCCACCCGCGGATCTCCCGACGCATACGTCACAGAAATCAGGTCGGTCTTCTTGACCGGTTCCACGTGCAGCCTCTTGGCCAGCCGCCGCGCCGCGCGCTCTACACGCTGGGCGTGACCTTCGCCCATGCGCAGGAAGTGCAGCCAATCGCGCCCTCCGAGTCCGTTCTCTTCCACAACCTTGCGCAAGACGTCGTCGTCGCGCAGCAGTTCCACCTCGGAATTCAATTCTTCCTCCGTGATGCCGAGCCGTGTCAGATCCAGCGGGGCGTTTTCCTGCGCGCTCACCGGAGCGTCCGCCCGTCCCGGCCGCACCAGAACTTTCATGTGCGCTACGTATCTGTTTCCGGCGACCAGATAGAAGATCGCCCCGACCAGTACCAGCCCTGACGCCCACAAGAAGACCTTGCCCTGGCGGAAGACCACCATCGCTAGCTCCCGCGCCGTCGGCGCTGAGGGCTGGATTCTCCCGCGAATGAGGTCTTCGTCCGGCATGCGAGTAAGGGACCGTTTGTCTAGAATTGGGTTGAGTTCATGTACATGCTTAAGGAAGGTTTACTCAGATAGCGGGCAATCTTGGAAATCTGATTCTGCGGCACAAACACCATGTCCCCCGGCCGCAGGTGTGCGTCTTCTTTCAGGCTTGGCTGTTTCAGCATCTTCTTCAGATTGAGCAGCCGCGTCTCCACGAGATCATCGTTGACCCGCCGGAACAGCACTACCTGGGAGTGCTTGGCATCCTGCGTGAGACCTCCCGCGATCTCGACCGCCTCGGCCACGGTGGTGTCGGTGCGCAACTCGTATTTGCCCGGCCGCCCTACTTCGCCCCCCACGACGAAGTAGGGCCGCTCGAAGTCTTTTAGAGACACGGCGACCAGAGGATCGTGAAGATATCCCTGATAGGCCTTCCGCACGGCCTCGGTGAACTCTTCGAGATTCAGCCCCTGGGCCGCGACCATGCCGGCGTCTCGCAGCATCACGTAGCCATCGGGCTGCACGGTCAAGGTCTGGTTAAATTCAGGAGCGACGGTGAAGCTGACATCGACAACGTCGCTAGCCTGCAGCCGATAGAGCGGATGGCGCTCCCCTCCGAGCAAAGGGGTTCCCAGGCCATCCGCTCCCCCGGGTTTTGCGGCCGTTGTACTGGTGCCTCCCGCGCCTGCCCCGGTTAAGCTGGATCGGGAAGTCTGCTTGCTTTCGCCCAGGTCCTTTCTGGCTTCCTCCTGCGCGAAAACGGCCGAACCACACTGCAAGAACAGCAGCGCGATCGCTATGAATCGAACGAATATGAGGACGACTTTCATGTTTACTTCTGCGCCGCACCGAATCGCTTGAGTTTCTGTCCCGGTTCGTGCCGCTCTGGTTCGCACGTTACAGTTCTGCAATGGAAGCAGCAAGACATAGTAAGTTCCGTACCCGAAAGTAGATGGCGTGCCCAGTCTGGGCAGACTGCTCGCAACACGAATGGCTGTATCGAATCAGCAGGTTGCCGATCTTCCGCCGCGGGATGGCAAAAGTTCAGCTTCACGCCGCACGTCTCCTTTCGGCATATCCACAAAAGTGGACTTGCATGTTTGCCGAGTCACAGGTATGCGGGATTGAACTCTTCCCGGCAACAGAAAATCCCGGGCTGCGAAAACCGCGCCGCAGGCGAATACTGGCCCTCGCACATCTCTCCAAGCGTATTCACGCCCGATGATGCGATTCCGACGTTTGCACATTTCGGGCTCGTGCCCGGCACTCCCCGCCTCCCCGAAATTCCGATTCCCGATTTGAGAGTCGTGTGCATATTTTGTGACGAGTGTCCTTGTGGAGCATCCCCCCGGTTCCTACAATCGCCACACTCGTTGTTTGTTCTGGGAAGAACCAGCTGTGATGAGTTCGTCCGCCGCCACTTCGAATGCCATGAGTGTTCTCGTCGCCGATTCCAACCGCATGCAGGCGCAGTTGCTTGCCGGAGCACTTCGCCGCCGGCTGGAGTTTCACGTCACCACCTGCCTGATGGACACCGCGTCCATTCTGGCAGCGGTCAAGCCCAAGCTACCGCGCATCGCGCTTCTCAGCCTGAGTCCTCCAGTCGACGTCCCGGAGACAGTCGTCACGCTGCGGCGTTTTCATCTCGCGCATCCGGAGGTGCCCAAGGTTGTTCTGGTGGGCTCCAGTGACCGCGAGATCGTGGTGGGAGCGTTCCGCTCCGGCGCGCGCGGCATTTTCACCATCACTGACTCCAATATGCGTCTGTTGTGCAAGTGCCTGCTGCGCGTGGCCGCGGGGCAGATCTGGGCGAATACCGAACAACTCAACTACCTTGCCGAGCTTATCTCCGAAGTGCCATCGGTGCGCGTGATCAGTTCCGGGGGCAAACCGCTGCTCACTCCGCGTGAGGAGCAGGTGGTGGCCTTGGTCGCCGAAGGCCTGGGCAACCGGCAGATCGCCCGCGAACTCAACCTGAGCGAGCACACCATCAAGAAATATCTGTTCCGGATATTTGAAAAGCTGGGAGTCTCCAGCCGGGTGGAGTTGGTCCTCTACGCCGTCAACAATGGAGACCCGCGCCACGCGAAGTGGCTGCCTGAAGTGGAAGACAGCGCCCAGAGTGCGTAAGATCGCACACGCCCACTGCGCACCCTAAGTGGTAGTGGGTCAGTTTGAATTTCTTTCTCGATACGTCATCCAACGTTGTTATGCAATCAAGCGCCCGCGTTTTCACCAGCGGGCGGAGGGATCTCGCGTGCATCACCGTGTCGCTCCATGCAAGATCCCTCGCCCCGCCTGAAGAACGGCTCTGCTCGGGATGACAATACCGAGTAGTGGCGCAGTTTAGATTTCTTACCTGAGGTGTCATCCTGAGCGGAGCCGTTTTTCAGGCGAAGCGAAGGATCTCAGTCTAATCCGGCCTTGAGCGTGAGCTAAACTGCGCCACTACCCAATACCGAAAAGAATTGACAATGCTGGTCAGAATACAAATTGAGCCACTACTCCCTAAGGCTCGCCTCTTGACATAATCGCTCGGAATCCGATACAACGGACTCCGACTTATGAAAGACGATCCCTCCAATTCCTTGCCGTTATCTCCCGCGACTCTGCATATTTTGCTTTCTCTGGCAGGCGAGGAACTCCACGGCTACGCCATCATGCAAGAGGTCGCCCGCCAATCGGACGGGAAATACAAACTGGGTCCGGGCACGCTCTACGACAATCTTCAAAAATTGATTCAGCGTAAGTTCGTGCAGGAGCTTGGACATCGCGCAGGCGATGAAGATCCGCGGCGTCGCTACTACCGTCTTACTTCGCTGGGCCGTGGAGTTCTGGCGGCTGAGACGGAGCGTCTGGCGCTCGTCGTCCGCGAGGCTCGCTCGCGTTTGCAACTCGCCAGGCCACGGAGAGCCTAAATGCTTCGGCCACTATACCGTTGCGTGCTTCGTCTGCATCCACGCGGATTCCGCCAACGCTTTGCAGACGAGATGCTTTCGATTTTCGATCACACCGCAGGGAAGCTACCCGCCCTACGGCTGCTGCTCGATGGCCTTTCATCCCTCGTCCGGCAGTGGACATTGCGCCCGCAATTCTGGCGCGAAAGCCCCATTGCGCCCGCGTCGCCACCCGCGATTGAAGGCGAAGGCATCCCTTCGTTCTATACCCTCGATCCCTTTCGCCCTCGTGCCGGCGCAGTCATTCAAGGTTTAGTGCTGTCCATGATCCTCTTCTGCACTACCTGCGTCGCCATAAAATATAGTTGGATCCACATTCTTCACATCCAGATTCCGGAAGATGAATCTGACAGCCCGCGATGGATGTCGCCCAAACCCAGCGGGGATACCGTTGCGAAAACGACGACGCAACCCGTGGCCCTGCCAAGCCCGCAAAACAAACCGCCCGTCGCTTCCTCTTCCGCACAGCGATCGGCCGTTACCGCTCCGCCTCAGGTTCCACCAGAGATAACGTCGGCGCAAAACGGGGCTGTTCAGGCCGTAACCGCAGACAACCCCCAGAACGCGAGACTGTCGAACCGGGGTTCGAGCACCACGACGCTGACCGAAACAAAGCTACAAGCTTATGTGGGAAACTACATCGCGCAGTCGCCGAACTATCTGACCCTCTCGATCGCCACAGAGAGTGGACATCTCGTCATAGGAATCCCCGGACAGCCAAAACACGACTTGATTCAGGTGTCAGAAACAAAGTTCATCGTGAGCGGCATGGAAGACTGCTGGATCGAATTTGTCAGTGACCACGATGGCACTATTCGCCGGCTAGAGTTCTTTCAGGAGGGCCGGGAATTCATGGCGAGTCGCCAGTAGGCATCGCATTCGGCCTCATTGAAGGAACCGGTACTCGACGCTGCATTTGAAACCACTCGCCCGGCCCTGTATAACTCTCTACGGAACTACTTGCCCGACGCGCCATTTGCCCGACGAATCGTCCAACCCGGTCCCCGCGCGCAAAACTCGCCGCTGGAGCATTTTCGCCGCAGCCTTTCTGCTGCTCGCGCTTGCGCTGGTGGTGATCTACACTAGCCGGCCCGCGTTCTCGAGTCCGCTCGCGGTGGTTGTCGTTGCAGCCATCGGCTCGGCCGCGCTGCTGATGCAACTGCGTTTGCGCCGGAGCACGGGCGCCGGGATCCGCGGCCGCATTTTGCTCAATGGCCTCGGGCTCATCTTCGCCATCGCCGCCGTCTTTGCGGACCGGCTTCACCTCACCATCAATCTGCTGCACGTCGCCGCGCTCGGAGCCATAGTCTGTTTCGCGCTCAGCGGAATCGTGGTCCTGCGCGCGTTCCGCAAACAACAGAAGAACTGAATCCGGTTGGCCGGTCAGCTACCGTTTGAACTCCACAGCGACGGTCGTTTCCACCACCGCGGGCTCGCCGTTGAGCCGGTACGGTTCGAACTTCCACCAGCGCAGCGCGTCGCTCGCGGCCCGGGCCAATACGTCTGGACCGTTCAGCGCCCGGGTGCTCACCACCGACCCATCTCGACCCACCACAATGTCGAGAGCAATGACCCCTTCGAGCCCTGCCTGCCGCGCCTCCGGCGGATACTTAGGCTCGACGCGGTGAATCAGCAACTTCTCCATCACTTCGGCCGGAACCTGCGCCTGCGGCTTTTCAGCGGCTGCCACCTGTTCCGTCTTCACCCCCGATTCCAGTTGTTCCCAGCCCCGATTCCAGTGCCACCAGAACACCGCCAGGCCGATCGCCGCAGCGACGAGGAGGACAATCGATGCCGCGCTTCGGCCTTTCTTCGTGCCGGAACCCGGCCGGTTAGACGCCCGGACCGAAGTTGCACTGCGCGCCGGGGCGACTTTCTTCTCTTGATTTTCGGATTTCTGTTCGAAGGGCTTCCCAGGCGCCGGCGGTTTGATGCCCCACTTGACTCCCGTTTTCACCGAAACATTTTCGGCTGACCTGGCGGCAACGTTCTCAACCATGCTGCCCGGCGTCCTCTGAGCAGACTGCAGCGGAGGCTCGATCGTCCTTGCGATGCCTGACACCACGCTCAGATGAATGTCGGGATCGAGCGCCTTGGTGTCTTTGGCCCAGTCGCGAATCGAAGCACGTTGCTCCGCCGACAGTCCAACAAACTCAAGACCGCAGCGCAGCTTGTCCTGATAGCGCACCATCGCCCGCATGCGCAGCGGATCGGCAACCAGCGGCAGCCTCAATTCGATTCCTACCGCTTCACCGGGTAATAGTTCGCCCGCCATCATGGCCGCAATGCCGCGCTCGCCTACGTTCACCGAGCGCCCCGGCACCGTGTCGGGAACTCCGGAGCGCAGCACGGTGACGTCCAGCGGAGCCTGCAGCTCAAAGCGCGGCACCCGCCTCCGCGACGGCCCGCTCCAAGCTCTGGACTGATCAGCTTTGGACTGTTCCTCAGCCGCCATTGATTCCTCTATTTCCTCTGCGGGTAGTTTCTCTAATCGTGCAGGTCCAGGTCTCTGATGCCGACAGGTCGAGCGGAAGTTCTGCGGTCTTTCCAGACCCACGAAGCAGTTAGCTTCTCAACTCAACAATCTGGCTGCCGCGAGCAAACAGCGCGACTTTTGCCATCCCGATAAATAGGCCGTGCTCCACGATCCCCGGCATGTCACTCAACTCTCGCGCCAGTTTCTCCGGATCGCGAATCTCACCGAAATGGCAATCCAGAATGTGATGATTCTCATCGGTCAGATAGGGTTGGCCATCGGAAGCCATGCGCAGGGTCACAACCGCGCCCAGCTCCGCAACCCGCTTGCGAATCAGGGCCTGAGCAAAGCGGATCACCTCCACCGGCAGGGGAAACTTTCCCAGCACCGGCACCTGCTTCGTTGCGTCCGCCACAATCACCAGCTGCTTAGTCGCCGAGGCCACAATTTTTTCCCGCAGCATCGCCCCGCCGCCGCCCTTGATCAAGCGCAACTGCGGATCGACTTCATCGGCTCCGTCCACAGTGACGTCGATCTCCTGGCAGTCGTCGAGCGTGATCAGCGGAATCCCCAGACTCTGGGCCAGTTCTCCCGAACGCTGCGAAGTCGGGATGCCGCGAATCCGCAATCCGTTCTTCACCTGCTCAGCCAGCAGCTTGATGAAATGAGCCGCAGTCGTGCCGGTTCCCAGGCCCACGACCTGTCCGCTTTTCACGAACTGCAGACTGGCCCGAGCCGCCGCCTCTTTTTCTTGAGCTTTTTCCTGATCTTGTTCCCGATCATTCGCCATAGTCTTGTTTGTCATTCCGAGCGAAGCGAGGAATCTGCTGTCCCATCCTGGCCACAGCGTCCGCTGACACGAAAAGCTCGGCATATCTACGCCGCGTAATCAACTCCGAAACCAGAGGCCCCAGCTTCTCCCCTAGCCCAGACGCTTTTCCGCATAAATCAAGTACCCTGCCAGCACCAACCCAAACAGCACGGTCAAAATCGTAATCAGATCCAGCACAAAACCGGCTGGCTCAAATTTCCCGACATCCAGCTGCGCGCGCGTCTTGCGATAGCGCACCAGCCCGGCGATCACCAGCACCACCCCCGCCATGATCGCGACCGAACCCATCCACACCGACACGCCCGCTGTTCGCAGCTGTTGACCACGCAGTTCGGTCAACTGCCGCATCGCGATCGCGAACCTTCCAATGGCAAATCCAAACACTACGATCGCTGTGCCGGTCCGCACCCAGGCCAGAAACGTCCGCTCGTTGGCCAGATGGTCGCGCGCCCGATTAGGGTCGATATTTTCTGCCACTGCCTTCTCCGCAAAATTTGGGTGCCCCATGTCTCGCTTCCTTTGCGAGACATGGGAATCTTCGATAGACCAAGCGGCACGAATGTCGCCGGGTGCCCCATTTCTCGCGCGTTTTCTGCGCGAGAAAGCCTGCCCTGAACGAAGTCGAAGGGTGGGACTTCATTATTCCACAGCCTTCGCGATCACCCCGCCGGCGCCGGCAAGATTCTTGATCAACTCCTGCGGCACGCCATGCCGCTCCTTCAAGTACTCGGGATCGTTGTAGGTTACCGTGACCTTGCCGCTCGCGCCCTCAGCCACCAGCGCCTTCAAAGGTAAGTCGATAGCCAGGCTCGGAGCCGCCACCATCAGCGGCGTTCCGCCCTTTGGACTGCCGAAAATTACCACCTTCGTGGGCCGCATCTTCAGCCCAACCTTCTCCGCCTCGCCGCTGTGATCAATCACCGCAAACACCTGCATGCCTTTTTCCGTAAAAGCAGCCTGCAGCCGTCGCAATGTTTCATCCACGGAATAATGACTGGGAACCTGAATCAGGCCGTTCTCATGAGCCATGGGTTTCGCCTTCCTCCAATAATCTGCCTGCTGCGGACGGCTCGATTGTATGCAAAAGCAGGAAGTACTCCAAGAAGCCTCGCCATTGGGCAGTGAGGCACTTTGGATTCTTAACCTTCACGTGTCATCCTGAACGCCGGCGAAGACGGCGTGAGGGACCTTACGTCAGCCGGGAGCCACGGGTGACGTGGACGAGAGTTCCACCGATGCATGCTGCTTACCGGTTCTCGCCCGCTGCGGTTGCGCTGCGTCCTGTTCGTAAGGTGATAAGTGAATTTCAAAGTGCCGCGAATTTCAACTTCACGTGTCATCCTGAACGCCCGGCGAAGACGGCGTGAGGGACCTTACGACAGCCGGGAGCCACGGGTGACGTGGACGAGAGTTCCACCGATGCATGCTGCTTACCGGTTCTCGCCCGCTGCGGTTGCGCTGCGTCCTGTTCGTAAGGTGATAAGTGAATTTCAAAGTGCCGTGAATTTCAACTTCACGTGTCATCCTGAACGCCCGGCGAAGACGGCGTGAGGGACCTTACGACAGCCGGGAGCCACGGGTGACGTGGACGAGAGTTCCACCGATGCATGCTGCTTACCGGTTCTCGCCCGCTGCGGTTGCGCTGCGTCCTGCTCGTAAGGTCCCTCGGAGCGCTTCGCCCTCCTCAGGATGACAAGCGTTTTTGCACTCTCTCGCTTTCCAAAATGAAAACCGCCTCGATACTTCACCGTCTTAGATCCGCGCACTCGAGACGCTGCCGGCAGTTCAACATGCCCTGACGAAAGCTCCAAGCTGTTAGACTTGCGTGCTCTATCATGCCTGCTTCACCAAGAGGACTCCCGTGAAAAGCGTTCGTATATTCACCACCCTCGCAATCCTCTGCCTTCTCTCAACTGCCTTCGCCCAGACTCGCGTCATCATCGATACCGATCCCGGCATCGATGACGCGATGGCCATCCTTCTGGCCCTGAACTCGCCCGAACTGAAGGTCGAGGCATTGACCGTGGTGCCGGGAAACGTCGACGGGCGGCAAGGCCTGGAGAATGCGCTGAAGATCGTCTCGCTCGCCGGCCGCTGCGATCTGCCGGTCGCCGGCGGAGCGCAGCATCCGCTCAACCAGAAATTGATCACGGCGCAATTCTGGCACGGCCCCAATGGCCTCGCGGGAGTTGAGTTGCCGCCCTCGAAGTGCAAAGCCGATCCGCGCTTCGGTCCCGACCTCATCATCGAACTGGTTCACAAATATCCGCACGAGATCACGCTGATTCCTGTCGGCCCGCTGACCAACATCGCTCTCGCGGTTTCGAAAGATCCCTCCATCGTGCCGCTAGTCAAAGACATCGTGATCATGGGCGGTTCGATCAGCGGCGGCAATGTCGACGGAGCGGCCGAGGCCAACATCTACGGCGATCCGGAAGCTGCCTCCATCGTCTTCAATGCGGGATGGATGGTTACCATGATCGGTTCCGACGTCGGCGAGCGAACCCTGATCACGCGCAAATACCTGAACGATCTGCAGTCGCTCCATGGGCCCGAGAGCGACTTCATTTTCAAGCTGGCGGATTTTTATTTGACGCGCTCAGAAAAGAGCGGCTACTCAGGTGCCGCGATGTACGATCCGCTGGCCGTCGCGACCGTGATCGATCCCACGCTGGTCACGCTGAAAGACATGCACGTCGACGTCGAAACCAAAGGCGAGTTCACGCGCGGCGAAACCGTGGCCAACCGCATGGGATCGAACGAATACAACGTGCTCCACGGCGATCACTACGAGATCGAAGGCGTCACGGAACTGAAGTCGAACGCGCGCGTTTGCCTGGGTTCAGACGCCGATCGCTTCCTGCGGTTATTCATCAGCCGCATCAAAGGGAAGTAAAGTTCCACCCAAGTTGCCGAGTCTTGTCATCCTGAGCGGAGCGAAGGACCTCTGTAACTGGCTGGCGGCGAGGCGGTCGCGGGCGTCTTGCATAGATCCTTCGCGACGAAAAGCGCCGCTCAGGATGACAACCATGAGAGCCGCGCTGCTCCCTGGGCGGACGAATGCGTCCGCCCCTCCATGAAGCATCATCCATTCGCGCGCGCGACCAGCAGAATCGCCAGCGCGTAAAAGACAAACATCAGCCCGAGATAAGCCTTGGCGCGAGATCCCGCGCCCGCGAACTCCTTCCATGCCAGCACTCCCCACAGCGCCGCCACCATCGGCGCGGATTGTCCAATCGCGTAAGAAATCGCGAAGCTGGTCGACTTGCCCGCGACCACGTTGAATACCGTTCCTGTTCCCCAGATGATTCCGCCCAGCAACCCCAGCAGATGTCCCGATGGAGCCGCGCGGAAAAATCCGCCGAATCCGACCGGCTCGCCGACCAGCGGCTTCTTCATGAAATAAATATTCCAGATAAAACACGACAACAGCGCGCCCAGCGTCAGGAACACGACGGAACTGTAGGGCGTGAGCGCATTTCCCCGCGTGGTGCCATACGTCGTGAACGGGCTCCACAATCCCATCAGCACACCGGAAACCACGCAGGTTACGATGCTCTTGCGTGAAACCGACCGTCCCGCGCTGCCCAGGCTGCCATACGCCTTGCCGTCAAGAATCACCGCAACCAGCGCGCAGGCCACGCCCACGGCCAGAAAAACCAGATTGCCCTTGGGCTGCAGAATGTAGTTGAGCAGCGTCCCCACCACCAGGGCGATTCCAATCGAAACCGGAAACGCGACGGCGAGTCCGGCCATGTCGATCGCCGCGACCAGCAGCAGATTCGCCAGATTGAAAATCGCGCCGCCGACGAGAGTAGAAACAATATTCGAAGCGTCGGCTGAGTGAACATTGTTCAGGAAACTGGAGGCATCGTGGCCGGTGTTCCCCAAGGTGAAGGCAAGCAGAAGAGAAATCAGAAAAATGCCAATCGCGTAATCCCAATAAAAAAGCTCGAAACGATAATTCTTGACGCCCTTGAACGTGTTGGCCCATGACCCCCAGCAGATGGCGCTGGTGATCATCATCATCAGCGCAATGGTCAGATTCGGCGGCGTAAACATTCGGTCTCCCTCGCAAAGGGTGTAACTCTACTCTTCTTCGTTACGACCGACAAGCCGCGAAGCAACAAATCGTGGAGGGGCGGACGCATTCGTCCGCCCGTCGAGCGCAGCCCGAGGATTTTCTTGTAATTCAGAGTTTCCCGCGAACCTGACGAGAACGCCCGGCGGACGAATGCGTTCGCGGCTCCACGATTTGTTGCTTCGTCAGAGTTGGCGCAGAGTTCGTAGGGAATCGCCTCTGCTATGCTTTCCCCCGTGCCGCGCACATTTCTCATCGATACCGATACCGCTTCTGACAATGCCGTCGCGCTCATCATGGCTCTGCGAGCGCCCGATGTCCGCGTGGCGGCGATCACCGTGGTCGCGGGAAATGTGGATGTGCAGCAGGCCACGCGCAACGCTCTCTGCACCGCCGAACTGTGCGGAGCGAATGTCCCCGTCTATGCGGGCGCAGCCAGGCTTGCGGTAGATCGTCGGGGCCAGTGTGCTGCCTTATAAACCGTGCATCATGCTCCTATTGAGATGTAAACAAGAGAGTTATATGCTGATTGCCCTGTGGATAAAATTCCCCGTAAGTACCTGATAATGAACGAGTTAATAACGGAAGTTAAATCGATTCAACTCCCCGCCAGAGCGCGACGAAAACTCTGCCAGCTGATCCTTGGCTCCATCTGTCGTCGCGCGATACGGGGCTCCAGAACTTCCGCGTGAGGCATTCAGCAGCGTGAGCAGATGGTGCTTTGCTTCCTTTGCGGCCTTCCCCAGAAAACTGACCTGTGGAGCGGCGGACGCATTCGTCCGCCCGGCCAGCGGCACAACCTGAGACTGAAAGCGTTTGCGGCACTTTTATACTAGAAGCGCTTGTGGCGATGCACCCCGGACGAATGCGTCCGGGGCTCCATGGAAAATCATCGCCCGATTTATCCATTCACCTGCGCGTAGGTTGCGCGCCGCAGAAATTCCCCAGCGCCGGCGCGGCCCAGGAATTTGTCGCCCTCGATCACAACCTTGCCGCGCGACAGCACCACGTCGGCCATGCCTGTGACTTCGATGCCCTCGAACATCGAATAATCCACGCGCATGTGGTGCGTCTTGGCGCTGATCGTGTGCTTGCGTTTCGGATCGAAGATCACGAGATCGGCGTCGCTGCCGACCGCGATCGTTCCTTTGCGCGGATAGAGCCCGAACAACTTCGCCGGAGCGGTCGAGACCAGCTCAACGAAACGATTCACGCTGAAGCGTCCGCCGGCGACGCCGCCGGAGTAGATCAGGCTCATGCGGTGCTCCACGCCCGGTCCGCCGTTGGGAATCTTGGTGAAGTCGTCTTTGCCCATTTCTTTCTGCTCTTTGAAGCAGAACGGGCAGTGATCGGTCGAGACGACCTGCAGATGGTCGCGCTTCAGGCCTTGCCACAATTTTTCCTGATTCCATTTTTCGCGCAGCGGTGGAGTGAAAACATATTTCGCGCCTTCGAAACCGGGAGCGTCCATGTTCTCCAGCGACAGATACAAATATTGCGGACAAGTCTCGGCGTAGACGGGCAGTCCGCGATCGCGCGCCTCGCGCACTTTTTCGAGCGCATCGTTGCAGCTCAGGTGCACGATATAAATCGGAGACCCGGCCATTTCGGCCAGCGCGATGGCGCGTCCGACAGCTTCGGCCTCTGCTGTAGTGGGGCGAGTTAACGCATGATACTTCGGAGCCCTCTTGCCTTCGGCCAGCGCCTGCTGCACGATCACGTCGATCGCGCTGCCGTTTTCGGCGTGCATGCACACCAGAGCGCCGTTCTTCGCCGTATTCTGCAGCGCTTTGAAGATCGATCCATCGTCGAGCATGAAGACGCCGGGATATGCCATGAAGAGCTTGAAGCTGGTCACGCCCTCGTGCACCAAGTCGTTCATCTCGGAAAGCTGTCCGCCTGAAACATCAGTCACAATGCAGTGAAACGCGTAGTCGCAGACCGCTTTGGACGAAGCTTTGCCCATCCAGGTGTCGAACGCCTGGCGCAAGGGCTGGCCTTTGTATTGAATGGCGAAGTCGATCAGCGTGGTGGTGCCGCCAAAGGCAGCGGCGCGCGTGCCGGTTTCAAAATCGTCGGCGCTGGTGGTGCCGCCGAAAGGCATGTCGAGATGCGTGTGCACGTCGATGCCGCCGGGGACAACGAGTTTGCCGGAGGCGTCGAGAATCTTGGTTGCGTTTTCGACCGGAAGATCTGTGCCGATGGCGGAGATTTTGCCGTTGGCGATGGCGACGTCGGCAGCGTAGGTGTCGACAGCCGTCACCACCGTGGCGTTCTTGATGATCGTATCGAAGCCCATTGGTCCCCTCCGGAAATCATTTCCAAGATGCCACCGTGAAATTCAACGGTGTCATCGTGAGGAGGGCGATAGCCCTCCGAGCGACCCTACGACGTCCTCGGCTGCCGATGCAGTCGACGGGAAAGCGACGCCGCCAGCAGCGTTGATACTCCTTTACATAGCCTCGCACTTCCCACCGACGTACGGTCCCTCGCGCCGGCCACGCCGCCGCTCAGGATGACAGAACGATGCGGATTCTATGCTACACTGCCCCTCCTCGGCTCGGGCCGCACGCCTCGCGGCACGCCGCTGAACCATAGGGATCGGCCATGCAATTCGGTATCACCATCAAACCCGATATTTCCATCGACCGCATTGTCGGCCTGACCCGGCAGGCGGAATCCGCCGGATTCGAATACGCCTGGATTTTCGATTCGCACGTGCTGTGGATGGAGCCGTATCCGCTGATGACGCTGATGGCGATGAACACAAAGAAAATGCGGATCGGCACGTGCGTGACCAATCCGGCGACGCGCGATCTCACGGTCACTGCGAGTTTGTTCGCCACGTTGAATCTGATTTCCGGCGGGCGCATGGAACTGGGCATTGGACGCGGCGACAGCTCGCGGCGCGTGCTGGGCAAAAAGCCGGTGAGTTGGTCGCAACTGGAAGCGGCAGTGAAAGAATTTCGCGATTTGACTTCGGCGAAAGAAGTGCAGCACGACGGCCAGCCCACGCGGCTGACCTGGGCGAAAGATTCTCCGCGGGTGTGGGTCGCGGGTTATGGGCCGAAGGTGTTGCACATGGCGGGGCGCGTGGCGGACGGAATCATTTTGCAGTTTGCCGATCCGGATCTGGTTTCCTGGTGCATGAGCTTTGTGAAGGATGGCGCGAAGGCCGCTGGGCGTGATCCGAAGAGTATTGAAGTCATGTCGGCGGCGCCGGTGTGGGTTTCGGGCGATCTGAAGACGGCGCGCGAACGCGTGCGGTGGTTTCCCGCGCTGGTTTCAAACCACGTCGTGGATCTGATCCGGCAATATAAGCCGGAGGATCTTCCGCCCGCGCTGACTTCCTATGTGCAGGATCGCGGCGGCTACGATTATCAGCATCACTGTGAAGTCGGCAGCGACAACGCGGAATTTGTTTCCGACGAAGTGATCGACCGCTTCTGCCTGGTGGGTCCGGCGGAAGCCCATCGCAAGAAACTGCGCGCGCTGGCCGATGCGGGCGTGACCCAGTTCAATATTTATCTGATGTGCGGGGACGAGGAGCAGACGCTGGTGGATTATCAGCGCGATGTGCTACCGGCGTTTCTCGCGAGCAAGCGTTGATTGGCGCTCGCTTAGAGCTGTCATCCTGAGCGGCGGCGAAGCCGGCGTGAGGGACCTTACGAGCGTCGGAAGATACGAGGACGTGGACGGGAATACCCGCGGCGCGGGCAGTCGAGTAATCCCGGCCGACCGCACGGGTCGTGCTTAGCGACGTAAGGTCCCTCGAAGGGCTTGCGCCCTTCTCAGGATGACATCCCTGGACTTGTTCGCGAGCGCATCAGGACCGGGTGCATCAGCGTGTAATACGCCACGAACGAAACTACAAATCCCACAAACCAGGAATAGTCGTAGAGCGCGCGCACCGAGGGAACGGCCAATCCTGCGAGCGCGGTGCCCGCACCGAGCGCGAGTGCGGCCAGCGCGCGCCAGTTGATCCCGCGCGAATACTCGTACGCACCGTTGCGTAAATACAGGTCGTCGAGCTGCAGCACTCGCCGCCGGATTACGAAATAATCGCAGATCATGATGCCGGCGACGGGCCCGAGAAAAGCCGCATAGCCGCCGAGCCATCCCATGATGAACGTGCTGTAGCTCGAAAGCAGCTTCCACGGCATCAACGCGATTCCCATGAAACAGGTAATGATGCCGCCGGTGCGGAAATTAATTTTGCGCGGCCACAGGTTCGAAAAATCATTCGCCGGTGAAACCACGTTCGCGCCGATGTTGACGTTCAGCGTCGCCAGCAAAATCGCGACCAGCGAAATCACAACCGCCACGGGAGAATGAAAGCGGCTGAGGAGTTGCACCGGGTCCCAGATGGCGGTGCCGTAGATGACGACCGTCGCCGATGTCACGACGATTCCCACGAAGGCGTAGAGCGTCATCGTGGTGGGCAGGGCAAGCGCCTGGCCGATCATCTGGTCGCGCTGATTGCGCGCGAAGCGGGTGAAGTCGGGAATGTTCAACGACACCGTGGCCCAGAAACCGACCGTGCCGTTTAGCGCGGGAATCAGGAACTTGAGGAAATCGGGAAAGCTGGTGAAGCGAGACTGCACCGAAAGCATTGGACCCACACCGCCCGCGGTGCGATATGCCCAGCCCAACAACAGCAGCCCAACCGCCAGCAGCACCGGCGCGCTGATGCCTTGCAGGATCCGGATGTATTCGATTCCCTTGATGACGACCGCGAGGTTGATGAGCCAGAAAATAAAGAAACAGATTGCTGCGCCGTGAGGGAAATGTTTCCACGCGGGGAACAGAGTGGCGAGCAGAGTGCTGATGGCTTCGCCGCCGATCCAGGTCTGAATGCCGAACCATCCGCAAGCGACGAGCGCGCGCAAGACCGCGGCGACGTTTGCGCCTAAGACTCCGAACGAAGCGCGCGCCAGCACCGGGAAGGGAATTCCGTACTTCGCGCCGGGATGCGAATTCAGCAGCATGGGGCCGAGCACGATCAGGTTGCCGAGAAATATTGTGAAGACGGCCTGCTTCCAGTTCATCCCTCCCCGAATCAGGCTGGCGGCGAGCATGTAGGTGAGGATGTTGACCGACATCGAAACCCACAGCGCCGCGAAATTGTAGGTTCCCCAATGCCGTTGCTGGGCGGTCGCCGGCGCGAGGTCGGGGTTATAGAGCGGGCTGGACTCGATGCGCGAGAGTTCGGCCATGGGTAAGGCGAGCATGATAGATTAACCGCCATCTGAAATAAACTCTGGATAGGATTTCGGGGTACCGCGGCGGGGGCGGGATTCATGAAGAAGAGCGCAGTGCGGGCGGGCGTGGAGATGGCGTTTATCGTCTTCCTGTTCTACGCCAACCTGGTGATGGGCGAGTTTACGCACTCGGGCGCTGCGCGAAACCATGGGCTGCTCTGGGCCATTCGGGACGTGGTCACACCGATGAATCTTGGGATTGCGGTGCTGGCGGCGCTGATCGGTTATCTGCTGTTCGAGTATTTGCGCGAACGTTGCTAGCTCGCCGGGCGGGCTAAAAGCCCAGGAATTTCGAATTGCTGGCGCGGCCCTTGAGGGCCGCTCTTTCGCGTCCGAGCCGTCGGCTGTTGATCGTCAGCCTGCCTACAGGTTTTAGTCCGCAGCTGCCGCCGAAGCGCCGCTTTGCGTGGTCAGCAGGCCATAGCTCTCAGGGCGGCGGTCGCGGTAGAACTGCCAGACTTTGCGGACTTCGGCGATCATGTCGAGATCGAGATCGGCGACCACGACTTCGTCTTTATCGCGGCTGGCCTGGGCGATGATCTTGCCGCGCGGATTGCAGAAATAACTCTTGCCATAGAATTCGCCGATACTCCACGGTTTCTCGGTGCCGACGCGGTTGATGGCGCCGACAAAGTATCCGTTGGCCACGGCGTGGGCGGGCTGCTCGAGTTCCCACAGATATTCTGACAAGCCCGCGACGGTTGCCGAGGGATTGAAAACAATTTCCGCGCCGTTCAATCCGAGAATGCGGGCGCCTTCGGGGAAGTGGCGGTCGTAACAAATGTAGACACCGACTTTCGCAAACTTGGTGTCGAATACGGGATAGCCCAGATCGCCGGGAGTGAAATAAAACTTCTCCCAGAATCCGGGATGGCAGTGCGGAATGTGATGCTTGCGGTATTTGCCGAGATATTTTCCGTCGGCGTCGATGACCGCGGCGGTGTTGAAGTAGACGCCGGGCATCTGCTCTTCGTAGACCGGAACGACGATCACCATGCGATGTTTGGCCGCAACTTTCTGCATAAGTTGCGTGGTGGGTCCGTCGGGCACGCGCTCCGTCAGTTCATACCAGCGAGCGTTTTGTTCGGCACAGAAATACGGGCCGTAGAAAAGTTCTTGCAGGCACAGGATTTGCGTTTTCTTTTTCGCGGCCTGCTCGATCAGCTTGAGGTGCTTGTCGATCATGGCTTTGCGGATCTGCGCGAGCGGGCGATCGGTGGGGATTGCGTTGCTGGCTTGAATGAGGGCGCAGCGGACATTGCGGGGCATGAAATCCTCCCGGAGTTGAGGAACGCAATATAGCAGAGTCGCATCACTCCAGGGAGGGGCGGACGCATTCGTCCGCCCAGGTTCTATGGCGAGTCTCGCCGGAGGAGCTTGTGGTCGAAGCAAAACTGTCAACTATCTCCCCGGTCTGTTTTGTCAACTATCTTCCCGGTTTGTGGCGCTGCTCCCCGGACGAATGCGTCCGGGGCTCCATGGTTCCGGTGACGAATAGCAGCTTGCGTTGACAGGCGCCGACTGGCTGAATAGACTCGTTCGTCCACGTTGAAGAAGCGGACATTGCTGAAGAAGCGGGCATTATGGCAAAACGGCCTCGTATTGCGGTGGTGGGCAGCGCGAACATTGATATGACGACCTTCGGCAGCCGGTTTCCGCAGCCGGGCGAAACTATTTTTGCCGATAAGTTCGACCTGGGTTTCGGGGGTAAGGGATCGAATCAGGCGGTGGCGGCGCGATTGTGCGGCGCCGAAGTTTTCATGGTGGCGCGGGTGGGAACGGATTTGTTTGGTCCCGCCACGATTGAAAATTTCCGCAAGCAGGGAATTGACACGACTCACGTGAAACCGGTTGAGGGACTTTCGAGCGGCGTGGCGCCGATTTTCGTCGAGCCCAATGGACAGAACCGGATTCTGGTGGTGAAGGGCGCCAACGATGCGCTCAAGCCGGCTGACGTGGATGCGGCGGCGGAGACTTTGAAATCCGCGGACTGCATCGTGCTGCAGTTCGAGATTCCGCTGGAGACGGTGTATTACACGATTGGATTTGCCCGCAAGAACGGCATCCGCTGCATTCTCAATCCCGCGCCCGCGCAACCGGTCGACCTGGCGGCGCTCAAAGGTCTGGATTATTTCGTCCCCAACGAGAGCGAAGCCGAAACCATCACGCGATCGCCGGTAAAGACCGTCGGCGAGGCGCAGACGTGCGCCGAGAAGCTTGTGGCGAGCGGCATCCGGAGAGTGATCATCACGTTAGGCGCGAACGGATCTCTGCTCGCGGGCGGCGAGGGCAGCGAGCACGTTGCGCCATTCGCGGTGAACAGTGTCGACAGCAGCGGCGCGGGCGATGCCTTCATCGGCAGCTTTGCCGTGTTTCTGGCCGAGGGCGTGGCTGAGAAAGACGCGGTGCGCCGCGCGAACCTCTACGCGGGATTGTCGACGACCGGAGTTGGCACGCAGAAATCTTTTTACGAGCGCGCGCGATTTGAAGCGGACTGGGCGGCGCGATCCTGATTCGCCTGCGTTTTGCACAGCTTTCACACACATTTCGCACAGCGCCTTTTTTGTGTGCGGATGTGTCGTAATCCGCAGCCTGCCATAACGATCAACAATTTCGCGACAACGTATTCAAAGAGATGATGATCAAGGCGGCCGGTTCCGCGCCGAAAATTCTTGACTTCCCCGTGAGCGGCAATTTATAAGCCCTGTCTGCGGTTCATTGGCCTTCCAACAACCACTTGGGGTAGGGGAAGGTCTTTTGTTTTTAGGGTGTCTTGGGGCTGCGGCTGCCAAAAGAGGGGTTCAAGATAATGTCGAGCAAGATGACGCGTTTCGTGGTGTGTCTGTGCGCGCTGGTTTGTTTGGGAAGCCCATTTGTTCTCGGTCAAACGACTGCCAGCTTCTCGGGCACGGTGACGGACAATTCCGGAGCCGTGGTTGCAGGCGCCAAGGTCACCATCACGGCCCTGGCGACCAACGCCGCGCGCGAAGCGGTCACTGACGACACGGGCCGCTACCTCGTGCCCCTGCTGGGAGTTGGCGACTACACGCTGCATGTGGATGCGGCCGGCTTCAAGCCTGCCGACGCGAAAGATGTTCGCCTGCAGATCGACGAGCACCGCGAACTCGATTTCAAACTGGTGCCCGCGTCGGTGAGCACGAACGTGGAAGTCAGCGCCACCGAAGTTGCGGTAGAAACCACGACCCCCACGCTGGGCCAGGTCATCACATCCGAGCAGGTCGCTGATCTTCCTCTCAACGGACGCAATTTCGTGCAGCTGGCGACACTGACTCCGGGCACCACGGCGTCCACCAGTCCGGTGAGTTTCTTCACCAACGCGGCCAGCAGCGAGGCGGCCACTCGCGGAGCTTTTTCGCTGTCGGTGGGCGGATCGCGCGAACAGGAAACCGATTGGTTGCTCGACGGTAACGACAACAATCAGCTGGATGAGGGCGGGATCGCGATCTTCTCTTCGATCGACGACATCCAGGAATTCAAGGTTTTCACTTACAACTACACCGCCGAGTACGGAGAACGCGCGGGACCCACCGTGCTGGTGACGACCAAATCGGGATCGAACCAGTTTCACGGTTCTCTGTTTGAATTCTTCCGCAATACGAAACTCGATGCTGCCCCTTACTTTGGCACGTCGGCGCAGAAGTTTAATTTGAATCAGTTTGGCGGCTCGCTGGGCGGTCCGATCAAGAGAGACAAGACCTTCTTTTTCCTCGATTATCAGGCCAAGATGCAGCGCGAGGGCGTGACCTTCACGGGCTTCGTTCCCACACAAGCCATGATCACCCCAGACGCCAACGGCGATTACGATTTCACGAAGAATCCGCTGGGCATCCAGCTCAACAACCCTTACAACGGGTTCACTCCCTTTCAGTGCCAACCGGGCACGAACCTTCCCGAGCCGGTGAGGGCAGATGGAAGTCAGCCGGCGGGAACGACCTGCAACATACTTCCCGCCGCGCTCATTAGCCCGATCGGCGCAAAGGTGGCGAAGCTCTTTCCCGCGCCCGATGCGAATCCCCTCGGCGGATTTAACTACGTCAACGAACCGGTTCGAAAACTGAACGAAGGCACGTTCGACGTCCGGGTGGATCACAACTTCTCTGAGAAGGATTCGATTTTCGGCCGCTTCAGCTACGATCAGGCGACAAACTTCGTTCCCGGCGGATCGCCCACCTGGTCGGAAGCGAATGCGTTCGGCAGCAATCAGTTCATCAACAACCACGGGCGCAATGCCGTGGTGACGGAAACGCACCTGTTTTCCGCCAACACCATCAATCAGGTCATGGTTGGGTATAGCCGCATCTTCAATCACATTCTTTCGTACGGCACCGGTACCTGCGAAGCCGCAACTCTTGGCGTACCCGGCGCCGATTTGGGATCGAACTGCGACAGCATCACGGGGTATCCCGCCACTTTGAACCAGTCGACGAAAGACTGCATCAGCTGCGGCATGACTTCGTTTCAGATGGGCAGCTATTTCTCCGTCGGCGACCGCGGATACTCGCCTTATCAAGGCGGAACGAATGTTTATTCCCTGTCGGACACGCTGGATCTGATTCGAGGCAAGCACGATATTCGCTTCGGAGCTGTCTATCGCGCGGAAGAGATGAACGTGAGAAACAACGCCTTCCAAGACGGCTATGTTGTGGAGGCGGGCCTCGGCACCGGCGATGACATTGCCGATCTGCTGATGGGCAGCATGGGAGTGTTTGCCGCTCATGATCAAACCTTCCTTGGCGGCACGACCGGCCGGCGGTGGAAGCTGGTTCGTCCTTTTGTGAACGACACCTGGCGGGTCACGCCGAACCTGACCGCGACCCTGGGATTCGCCTGGGCTTTGGCCACGCCGGAAACCGAAGTTGAAAACCGGCAGGCGAACTTCGACATTGCGACTCTCAAGTGGTATCTGCCCAAGGGCAGCCCGCAATTGAGCAACTGCACGACCTGTGTTGCCAGCGACGGCGCGGTTGGAATTCAGTTCGACAAGAAGGCTCTGGAGCCGCGCATCGGACTCGCCTGGAAACCGATGGGCAGCGACAAGATGGCGGTCCGCGCCGGCTACGGCATCTTCCACGACTCGGCGTGGAATCAGGGTGGCCAGGGTCTGTGGCAGAATCCGCCGTATTATGCAGAAGTGGATCCGGATAATTATCCGAACAATCTTTTGACGCCCTTCTTTTCGTCCACCGGCCTGTGCATCACGCCCGGCGCATCCGGTTGCGGCCTGGCGAATGGTTTCTTTGTCTTGCCGGGCACTGGTTCCAGCGTTACGGTTCCGGGAGGTCTGGTGTACGGCTCGCCGGTGAATCCGCAGAGCTACAGCGGCTCCATCCAGTCGCAGAATCGCAACTTCAGGCAGGGGATGATTCAGCAGTTCAACCTGAACATCGAACGGCAATTGCCCGGCAGCGTAGTGTTGACGGCGGGTTATGCGGGTTCGCGCAGCACTCACATCCTGGTGAGCCAGGTCAACGAAAATCTCAATGAGCCCGGCGCGTGCGGGAACGGAACGTACACTCTGGGTTGCGGCCTGGGAAATTTCCCTTACGCCGCGCCGTTTCAGAGTGTAAACAGCAACAACAGCGTAGGTACGGCCCGTTACGACTCTCTGGAAGTCAAAGCCGAAACTAAGAGCGCGAAGCACGGCCTTTATGCGCTGCTCGGCTACACCTGGTCGCGCACGTTCGATTCCGGCATGCCCGATGGTCTGGGTACGAACCCCGGCGCGACCTACTATCCACTTCCCGGCACCGCGAAACTCGATTGGGGATTGTCGCAGCTGAATCTGAACGACAGCTTCACGGCCAGCATTCTTTACGACTTGCCGTTCGGCAAGGGCAAGCATTTCGGCAGCACGTGGAACTCAGGCACCAACGCAGTCCTGGGCAACTGGCAAGTGAACCTGATCGAGAGGGCTACGTCCGGATTCCCGCTGTTCGTGGTAGACAGCAGCAATCCGTCGGGCGTGTTCTTCTCCTACAACGGCAACACGTTCTCGAGGCCAAACCAGGTGGGCAACCCCAATGAAGCTGGTCCCGTGGCTGGAAACCCCGGGTGCTCGGCTCCGTCTGAGATTCACACGCATCTGCACTGGTTTAACCCCTGCGCTTTCGAGTCAGCGCCAGCGGGCGAGTTGGGCACAGCCGCCCGCGCGCCAGTCTATGGCCCGCGATTCGTAAACACAGACTTTTCGGTGATCAAGGACTTCCCGCTGAGCTTCCGCGAAGGGATGGGCCTGCAATTCCGAGCTGAGTTCTTCAACCTGTTCAACCACCCGCAGTTTTATTTGAACGGGTACGCCGATAGCGGCGAGCAAGACGTCAACACGCCGTCGAGTTTCGGTGTGATCAATAACACGGTGAATAACCCGCGGCTGATTCAGTTTGCTCTGAAGCTGAAATTTTAGGCGCTGAGTTTCAAGGTGCTGGAGATCTGGAGCGCGGGAATCATACACTCTTCGGGCAGGCTGGGTGGTATCCGGCCTGCCTTGAGTTTTTGGGGAAGATTCTGACAAGCTGAGGTCTGGGAGCAACTTCTGATGGGAAATGGGAAATTTGGTTTGGCTGTAGCTGGCCTCTTACTCGTGAGTTCTTTCGCGTTCGCCCAATCGCGGCGAAAGGTCATCATCAACGAAGACGCTTCCGGACCGGGCGGCAGTAACCTGCAGACCGTTTTGCTGATGATCCAGTCGCCGCAGGTTGAAGTGCTGGGCATCACCGTGGTGAGCGGTGACCAGTGGCGCGACGAAGAAGTGGCGCATACGCTGCGCCTGCTCGAACTGATCGGCCGCACCGATATTCCCGTGGTGCCGGGCGCGGAATTTCCCCTGGTTCGCCGCCGCGAAGAAGCGCAACTCTGGGAGCAGCATTACGGCAAGGTGGCGTACGCCGGCGCGTGGGACGACCGCTGGTGGCACGAGGCTTCTGTTGTGCCGCCACTGGCCGAAGGCCAGCCGACCACGAAGCCTGCCGACGAAGACGCCGCGCATTTTCTGATTCGCATGGTCCGCAAGTATCCGCACGAGGTGACGATTTACGAAGGCGGGCCCATGACGAATCTGGCGCTCGCGATTTCCCTCGATCCGCAATTTCCGGAGCTGGCGCAGGAACTGGTTTTCATGGGAGGCAGTCTGAGCCCGCAGACGGACAGTCCTGAGTTTCGGAACAATCCACGGCACGAGTTCAACTTCTGGTTTGATCCCGAGGCGGCGGAAATCGTGTTGCGCGCGCCCTGGAAAAAAATTGTCTGCACGCCGGTCGATATTTCCGTCAAAACTCAAATGACGCCGGAAATGGCAAAAGAGATCGAGGCGAGCGGCGCGCCGGCAGCGAAATATGTCGGGCGATTCGCCATGTTCACTCCGGGGGCAAACATTATGTGGGACGAACTGGCCGCGGCCGCGTGGATCGATCCGACGATTATTACGAAAAGCGAGACGCGCTATATGGGGGTTGATCTCGACCGCGGCGCGGGCTATGGCAACACGCTGACCTGGTCGCCGGGCGCGTGGGGGAAGGAGAATCCGAGGCCGCAGGCGCAGCCGGTCGAAATTCAACTCGACCTCCATGCCGCGAAGTTTTATCGCATGTTCGTGGAGTTGATGAGGGCGCCTACGCCGCGGCAGTGACGGCTGGCTGTAACTATAAATGCGCCGTTATCATCGATGTGTTGCCATCGTCAGCGGAGCGAAGCACCTGTTTACTCGCCGACAGCGCCGGCGCTGCATGCCAGTGCATAGGTCCTTCGGCCCGCGAAGAACGCGGGCCTCAGGATGACAAGATTGTTGCGACGGGCCGGTGGGCGGGCCCGCGGTGGCACCGAATTAGGGAACGGCATACAATCGTTGTTTACGAATTCTTCAGCTATGTCTCCCATTCCTGACGATCTCACCACCATCAAAGATGACATGATTGCCTTCATCGAAGGCCATGGCATGCGCCGCTTCCACGGCTATGTGGATTACGAAGAGGTGCAGTGCGTCATGTGGGAAATGGGCGGCAATCCAGAGGGCTGGAAGGATTTCGTGGAACTCGCCAAGACGGCGGGCGCTCCGTTTCTGACCATGCACTCGTGGACGCTGGAGCGCGAAGAACTCGACGAACTCGTGCAGCGGCTGGCCACTTCGGAATTCACTGACGGCGACGATGTGGAAGACGCGCGCTGGCTGCGGGCGCACGCGGGCAAGGTCGGGCACCTGCAACTGGGCTGGGCTTATCAAGGGTCGATGTTTCTCTGCGAAGTCTCGACCGAGTGGTACGAACGGTATCAGCACCTGCTCGATGTGTCTGACGAATTTGGCGGCCTCACTCTCGACGAGCCGGATCAGGACGAAGAAACGTAGCTGGGCGGCTGCCCTGCCGGGTGACGAGCTTCGTAAGGTCCCTCCGAGAGCTGGCGCTCTCGTCAGGATGACACCTTGCTCGGGTCGTTGACTATCCAGATTTGAGTGATCCAGATCTGATTACTCCAGCAGGCTTCTGCACAGGCGTTCCGGTAGTAAACTTCTCCCGCAATGAAGTGGAATTGCCGAAGTTACGAAGTGGACGTGGTTGCGCGCTTAACGAGCGATCTCGGCGGGCTTTCACTGCCCGGGATGCGGAGCCAGCAAACCTGCGCGGTGCTGGCGCCGCTGCTGGTGAGCCGCGGCATTTGCGACGCCGAATCCGCTGCGCGATTTCTTTTTCCTTCGCTGGATCATCTCCACTCTCCGGAGTTGATGACCGGCTTAGGCTCCGCCGTGGATCGCATCGAAGGCGCGATCGAGCGCAAAGAACCCATCCTGATTTACGGCGACTATGACGTCGACGGCACCATGGCGGTCATTATTTTGAAAACCGCCATCGAACTCTGCGGAGGCGCGGCCGACTTCCATGTGCCGCACAGAATCCGAGAAGGTTACGACATGCGCGACGACGTGATTGAGCGCGCGGCCGCAGTCGGCATCCGGCTCATTATCAGCGTCGACATGGGAATCCGGGCGTTCGCTCCCGCCGAGACTGCGCAGCGGCTGGGCGTAGATCTGATCGTGACGGATCATCACCTGCCCGGGCCTGATGGCGTGCCGAAAGCGCTGGCTGTCGTGAATCCGAACCAGCACGGATGCGAATACCCATACAAGCAGCTGTGCGGCGCAGGCGTGGCCTTCAAGGTTGCGCAGGCATTGATGCGCCGCCGGCTTGAGGAAAAAGATCAGAAGAGATTTCTGCTGTCATTCATGAAGGTGGTGGCGATTGCGACTATCGCTGATGCGGTGCCTCTCACGGGAGAGAATCGCGTCTTCGCGTGGCTCGGACTTGACGCGCTGCGGCGCGCGGTGAATCCTGGGTTGAAGGCGCTGCTCGAAGTGGCGCAGATTTCCAGCCACCGCCCGCCGACTTCGGTGGAAGTTGCCTTCCGCATCGCGCCGCGCATCAATGCCGCCGGCCGCATGGATGTGGCCCGCGATGTCATCGAGCTTTTTTCCGGGAAGAATGAAAGCCGGGCGAAGGAACTGGCGGCGAAGCTCGACCAGCTCAACACCGACCGGCAGGAAGAAGAGCGAAGAATCCTGCGCGCCGTGGAAGAGCGCTTCACCGCTGACGCGGCGTTGTGTGACGCCTACTGCATCGTCGTGGATGGAGAAGGCTGGCATCGCGGCGTGATCGGCATCACGGCCACGCGCGTTGTCGAACGCTACAACCGGCCTGCGGTGGTGATTTCGCGCGAAGGCGAAGAGGCGTTCGGCTCGGGACGGTCGATTAAAGCGTTTCATCTGCTGGACGCGATCGAGTCGTGCAGCCATTTATTTTCCCGCTATGGGGGTCATGCGCATGCTTGCGGATTCGCGATGCCGGCCGCGAATATCGCGGAACTGCGCACGCAGCTCGATGCGTTCGCACGCGCGCGCCTCACGCTGGCGGATTTCGATCCGGTTTTAGATCTGGATGCGGAACTGACACTGGGCGAAATTACGCCGCCGCTGTTTCAGGCGCTGCGTTTGCTCGAACCTTACGGCGTGGGAAATCCCGAACCGGTATTTTCAGCGCGGGCTGAGCTAACTGCGCCGCCACGGATTCTGAAAGACAAGCATGTGAAATTCAAACTGCGCGCGGAGCGGGCACCGGTGAGAGTCGTGGTTGAGCCGCCAGCCGCGGAAGCGAACGCCGAGGAAGCAGGAGAGCTTTCCGCAGCCGCAATTCTCGCGACGCCGCGCTGCCATCCCGACGGCGCGGCGATCCGGCGCGGGGACCGCGCAGTGGCGTTGGCTGAAGCGAGCGAGGCAACATCCGCAGCTGCGACTCAGCCGGCTGGAAGTGGGGTGCTATCCCCCGCACGGGGCCGTCCGGGGCTCCACGTCGCCAGCGGGGATGGCGACGCAGAAAGCGGCGCACCCAATCGGCTGAGGGTCACGTTCGACGCGCTGGGCTGGCGCATGGCCGAGCGACTCGCGCAGACGCCGCTGCTGGCGGGTGATGCCATCGACGTCGCCTTCACCATTGGCCACAACGACCACCCCGACTATGGCGGGCTGGAATTGTCGCTGCGCGACTTTCGCGTTCCGCTCGCGAAGCGCGACTGAGTTGAGAGTGACGTCCAGGGAATCTCGCCCGTCGCTTCACCACAAATGGTAGTGGCCGTCGCGGCGAGCCATTTCCACGCTGACCCCGAACAGTTCCGACAGGCGCTCGACCTCGAGGATTCCTTCTTTCGGTCCGTCGGCGATGACGCGGCCTCCGCTCATCAGCACCACGCGCTGAATCTCCGGGACAATGTCGGCGAGTTCATGTGTGACCAGAATGATCGCGGTGCCTGCGTTGGCCAGCGCGCGCATGGTGTGGCGCACGCTCTGTTGGGCCGACAGGTCGAGGGAGTTGCAAGGCTCGTCGAACAACAGCGCGCGGGGCTTGTGGACCAGGGCACGCGCAATCATCACGCGGCGGGCTTCTCCCGATGACATTGCCTCCACGGGGCGGTCGGCAAGATGTGAAATCTTTAATTCTGCGAGCGCCGCGTTGGCCAGTTCGATTTTTTCCGGATCGACTGTGTGATTCGGCCAGATTGCGGTGCTGCTGAAAAATCCGGAGAGAACGACGTCGCGACCGCTGGCTTCCCCGGTTACCGAGAGCATCAGATCGTTTGACACAATGCCCATGTGCTCGCGGAGTTTGAATACGTCCCAGGTTTCGTGGCCGAGCAGCTTCATCCATGAATTGTCGCGTACAACGGGATAACACTCGCGGGTTATGGTCTTGATGAGCGTCGACTTGCCGCAGCCGTTTGGGCCGAGGATGGCGACGTGTTCGTCGGCGCCAATGCGGAGGGCGAAATCGTCAAGCGCGACTTTCTGTCCGCGCATCACGCGCAGGTTGTGGAGGTCGAGCAGGGGCGGTGCGCCGGTCATGGAACTTCCAGTGTATGTCATCAAGCGTATGTCATCCTGAACCCGGCTGCGCCGGGTGAGGAACCTCATGACGGCGAAGAGTTCCGATGGCGTCAACGGGGCCGAGGTGATGCATGCGGCAAGGCCGTTCCCGGCGGCGCTATTGCCGCTGCATGCTGTCGTAAGGTCCCTCGCGCCGGCTTCGCCGCCGCTCAGGATGACAGAGTGCGATGGATTACACTGAAACCAGATGACGCTTCCCGTCTATCGTTTACGGCGGATACTGGCTGTGACCGCCGCACTTCTCATAGTGCTGGTGGCCGGAATGTATTTCTATGCGCGTTCGCGAGTGCGCAATGTGCTGAAGGAAGTCCACGGAAAGATCGGGTATGACATCAAGCAGACGGCAAACGGATTTCAGTTTTCGAAATCTGATGGAAAGCGCACGCTTTTTTCTGTGCAGGCGAGCGACGTCAAAGAGTTCAAGTTGAATGGGCACGCCGAACTGCACAAGGTCAGCATCGTGCTCTATGGCCGCGACTCGTCGCGCTACGACCAGATCTACGGCGACGATTTTGCCTATGACCAGAAAAGCGGCAACGTGACCGCAAACGGAGATGTGCGTATCGATCTGGTGGCAAATCCCGCAGGCTTGAGCAGCCCTGATCAGTCTGCGCCTAAGGTGCTGAAGAATCCGATTCACCTGAAGACGCGCGATCTGGTCTTCAGCAAGAATACGGGAGACGCCTGGACCGATGCGCGGGTCGAGTTCAGCACGCCGCAAGCCTCGGGATGGGCGGTGGGAGTGAGGTACTCAGGCCAGAGCAACACGCTGACGCTGGCCTCACAGATTCATATTGTGCTCACAGGTGCGCACGAAGGCACGCTCGACGCGGACCATGGCATCATCACGAACGATTCTCGCGGGAACGATTCTCGCGAAACGGATGCCAATGGCGGCGACTCGCGCCAGATCGTTCTCGACCATCCGCGCTTTCGGCGCGCCGGCGGCACGCTGCAGGCGGATCAGTCGGTGTTTTATCTCGGCACCGACAACAACGTAGAGCGCGTGCTGGCCACAGGCAACGTCGTTGCAGACACACAGACGGGAGAGCGATTAGGCGGGAAAGGGTCCTCGGCAGCGAAGGAACCTTCTGAGATCCATACCCGCGCCGACCAAGCGGAATTCCTCATGACCGACAAGCGGAATCTGCTGCGCACCGCGACTCTAAGCGGCAACGTTCATGTCGAGCAAGAGGGGCCGCAGGCCGCCGAGGGCGACGCGGGACGGATGATTCTGGACTTCGCCGGGAAGAATCAGCTGCAGGCCGTGCATGCCATCGATGGAGCGCGCCTGACACAAAGGGCTGAGAGCAGTTCAGGCTCGAGTTCCGTGCAGCGAAATTCGGCCGGGCGAGATTCGGCCGGGCGAGGTTCGGCGAGACAGAATTTCGAACTCACTGCGCCCGTCATCGACTTCAAAGTTCGGCAGGGGCACATTCTGGAGCGGGCGGTGACTTCAGGCGCGGCGCAGATCACGATTACGCCCGCGGAAGCTGCTTCCTCGAAGGCTGGGCCTTCTCCGGCGCACACTTCTCCCGAGAGCACTGTAGTGACGGCCGGCAAGTTCGACGCGCAGTTTACGATTGCCGATGGGCGCGATCATCTCAGCCTGATTCATGGGGCACCGGCGGCGCGCATCGTCAACTCCGCCGCCGGCCAGCCCGAGCGCATCAGTACCAGCGATTCGGTTGATGCCGTTTTTCTTCCGCAAGGCGGCATTGAATCGGTTACGCAGCAGGGCAACGTTATCTATACCGACAGCCAATCCCCCGACAAGCGCATGCAGGCCTGGGCGGATAGCGCCCGCTACACTCCTGCCGACCAGATGCTGTTGCTTACGGGCAGTCCTCGCGTCGCTAGCGGCAGCATGACCACCACCGCGAGCACGATTCGCATCAATCGCGCGACCGGCGACGCCCTGGCGGAAGGCGACGTCAAGAGTACCTACAGCGAAGTCAAGGAGCAGCCCGACGGCGCCTTGCTGGCTTCGTCTTCACCGATTCATGTGACGGCGCATAGCATGACGGCCCACAACAGCCCCGGAGTCGCCCTGTATTCCGGGAACGTGCGTCTCTGGCAAGACGCCAACATTATTGAGGCGCCGACCATCCAATTCGACCGGGACCGCCGTTTTGTGGTGGCGCAGGGCACTGCGGCCCAGCCGGTGCAGACGATTCTGGTTCAAGAGGAGAAAGGAAACGCGGCTGACGCCAAGTCAGGCATGTCGAGCCCGATCGCGATCACAGCCAGCCGGATTACCTACACCGACTCGGAACGGAAGGTCCACTACGAGGGCGGAGTAGTAGCCAAGGGCGCAGACTTTACGGCAACCGCCAAGACGGCTGACGCGTATCTGCTGGCCCGGCGGCAGACCGGGGCTTCGTCCGATGGTCAAGCTGCTGATAACCAACCATTTGCTGGCCCGGGCCGACTCGACCGGATGGTGGCGCAGGGCGATGTAGTCATCCAGCAGCCGAATCGCCGCGCTGAGGGGCAGACCCTGGTCTATACGGCAGCGGACGATAAGTTCGTCCTGACCGGCGGTCCGCCTAGCATTTTTGATGCCGAACGGGGCAAGATTACGGGGGTTTCGTTGACTTTCTTCAGACGCGATGATAGGGTGCTCGTAGAAGGCGAAGCAAGTACTCCTGTGGTAACTCAGACGCGAGTGGCCAAATAAAAAGACGAATGGCAAGATAAATGCGTACCCTGGCCACAGATGAAATTGGCAAATCGTACCGTGGCCGCCGCGTCGTAAATGGAGTCAGCCTGACCGTCGATCAGGGCGAAGTTGTTGGATTATTAGGTCCTAACGGCGCAGGCAAGACGACCACGTTTTACGCGATTGTTGGCCTGATCCCTCCCGATACTGGCCGCGTGTTGTACGACGGTCAGGACATCACCGACGTTCCCATGTATCTGCGGGCGCGTCAGTATGGCATCAGTTATCTCCCGCAAGAAGCTTCGGTCTTTCGCAAACTAACGGTGGAAGAAAACATCCTCGCCGTGCTCGAAGCGCAACCAATTTCATGGCACGAGCGGCGCGAGAAGATGGAAAAGTTCATTGATGAACTGGGACTGGAGCACATCCGGCAGAACCGCGGATATGCGCTCTCGGGCGGCGAGCGGCGGCGCGTGGAAATTGCCCGTTGCCTGTGCATCAATCCCACATTCATTTTGCTCGACGAACCGTTTTCCGGGATCGACCCGATCGCCGTACTCGACCTGCAGAAAATCATCAGCAGCCTGCGGGCCAGCGGCATCGGAGTGCTGATCACCGATCACAACGTGCGCGAAACGCTGTCCGTGACCGACCGGGCTTACATCATCGACGACGGCAGAATTTTCCGGCAGGGGGAGCCGGGGCAGCTGGCTGGCGATCCGGAAGTGAGAAGGGTGTATCTGGGAGAGAGCTTCTCGTTGGTTTAGAAAAAAGGCTTAAACCACGAAGGACACGAAGGTTCACTAAGGACTTCCTTCTGCTGCGCGTGTTGGAGTGCACGAAACAACGGGCTCGCCAGCCACGATGATCGGCTGGACAAGCTAGAGTAAAAAGCGTCGTTGGTCGTCAGTCGTTGGTCTTGGCAAATTCAAAAGCCGGTACCGACGATGCGCGACGAACGACGAACGACCAACGACGAACGACCAACGACAAGATTTATGGTTCTTCTTCAGCACAAACTCAGCGTCAAGCTCTCGCAGCGGCAGATTCTTACGCCAGGGCTTGTCCAGATGGTCTCTGTGCTTGCGCTCAACAAGCTTGAGCTCAAGGACATGATCACGGCTGAGATGGTCGAGAATCCGGTTCTTGAAGAGCTGGAAGAATCGGTTCCGCTGCTCGACGAGGTCGGAAAAAAAGAAGAAGACCGCGAGCGCGCCACCACGGCCACGACCGAAGAAAATCCAATCACCGCGGTCGAGAAGAAAGATCCGTTCGAGGAAATCGATTTCGGCTCGTTTTTCCAGGACTATCTCGATCCCGGCTACCGGACGCACAGCGAGATGGAGGAGATCGAGCGGCCGTCGTTCGAGAATTTTCTTTCCAAGCCGACGAATCTCACCGACCATCTCGCCTGGCAGCTGGGAGCCTTAAGTCTGCGCTCGGAAGTACGCGAAGCCGCCGACCTGATCATCGGCAATTTGAACGAAGACGGATATCTGATCGCGAGCGACGCCGAGTTGCTGGGGATTGCTCCACCGGCTCCGCCCGAAGCCGATGCCGCAGTGACCAAGAACATTGTCAGCGAAGCGCAAGCTCTTGGTTTAGCCGAGCCTGGTTTAGCGGGAGCTGGCTTGGTTGGGGCCGAAGCAGCGGCGGAGTCCGATGAAGTCGCCGTCTCCGATGCCGACTCTAACGCTGACTCTGTCGGCGGCGCCTCGTCGGAAGCAGATCTCAACTCGCGGGATGAAGATGGTGCGGAAACTTTCGAGACCGGGAACGCTGAAGTCGCGCCGGTCGCGGAGCGGCATGAAGCGGCGGTTGTTTCGCGTGGAGACTCGGCTGCTGCCGTGGCTCCGGCACACGAGCCTGCGACCGCAGGCGCCCCGCTGTACCAACCGAAATTCACTGCCGCGGATCTGCAGGAAGCGCTGGAAGTTGTGCGCTTGCTCGATCCGCCGGGCGTGGGCTGCCGCGACCTTCGCGAGTGCCTGCTCTACCAGCTTCGTTATCACCAGGCGCAACTCGCCCTGCACAAAAATGGCAACGGCACGGTGCAGCTCTTGCAGGACGCTGTCGCCCTCGTCGACCATCTCCGCGACCTGCAGAACAAGCGCCACAAAGAAATCGCCAAAGCCATCAGCCGGCCGGTGGAGGCCGTGCAGCAGGCGCTCGACTACATCCGAACGCTCGATCCGCGGCCCGGCCTGCAATACAACAAGGTGCAGGCGCGGCTCATCGAGCCTGATGTCGCTTTTGTGAAACATGGCGACGAATGGCTGGTCATCATGAACGATGAAGACCTGCCGCAGCTGCGCTTGAACCCGGCCTACAAGAAACTGGTTACGCGCGACGGCACCAACGACAAGAGCACCCGCGATTACGTGAAAGAGCGCTACAAGAGCGCCATTCAGCTCATCAAGAACATCGAGCAGCGCAAGCAGACCATCACCAAAGTCTGTTATTGCATCGTCGCCCGCCAGCAGGAATTCCTCGAACTCGGAATCGATCACTTGAAACCGATGATGATCAAGGAGGTGGCCGAAGAAATTGGCGTGCATCCTTCTACGGTAAGCCGTGCCGTGGCGAGCAAATACGCGCACACGCCGCAGGGCGTATTTGAACTGCGGTACTTCTTCAGCGAAAGCGTGCAGGGCCCGGAGGGCGGCGGCACGTCGCTGCTGATCCTCAAGCGCCGCGTGAAAAAACTCATCGAGGAGGAAGACCCCAGCCGTCCGCTGACCGATGAACAGATCACCAGGATCCTGCAGTCGCAAGGCATTCAGGTAACGCGGCGCACGGTGGCCAAATACCGCGAAGATATGCGCATCCCGAGTACGCATCAGCGAAGAGTGAAGAAGTGAATTGGGTAATTGTGTAATTGCGTAATTGAAAAAGCGCGCGAGCGGGCAAATTTTAAAATTACTCGATTACCAAATTTCACAATTACTCAATGATTTCTGATGCGGTGCCCAATTTAACTCGATAGAAAGACTTAGGAGGGGCGCTCATGAACGTGGAATACACGGGAAGGCATTACGAAGTTACTCCCACCATCCGCAAAGAAGTTGAAACTGGCCTCACTAAAATCCGCAAAATTCTGGGCGATAAATTTGAAACCAAGGTGATCCTCGCCGTCGAAAAGCACCGCCACAGAGCTGAAATCACGATCAGCCCTCGCGACGGCCCGCTGGTCGGCTTGGCCCAGGCCAAGGACATGACCATCGCCGTCAACGAAGCCCTCGACCATCTGCAAAAGCAAGCCATCAAATACAAAACGCGCTGGCAGTCGAAGAAGCGCTCGGCGCGCAAGAGCGAAGAAGTGAAGAAGTGGAACGGCGGCGATTCTTCGACGCAGAGCGATGGCGCCAGTCCGCAGAGCGACATACAGACCATGGTCGGTCTCTCGGAGAAAACCGCGGTCCCGGTCATGGTGCACAAATATCCCGCCGTGGCGAAAACTACGGAAGTGCATTTGGTGCGTTCCGACGACGCCGTCGCCGTGGCGCCCATGACGCTTGAGGAGGCGATCAAAGAGGCTCACTTTCGCGACCGCGACGTCTTCGTGTTCCGCGATCCCAAAGGCAAAGTCATGATTCTGCACCGTGCCCGCGACGGAAAGATGCAGCTGATCGAAGTACCGTAGGAAGTGCCGTAGGAAGTGCGAGGCAGGCAACCTTGCCAGTCACGAGAACCCACGTCTCGCAAAAGAGGCGAGACGTGGTGCACCCCCCGACTATTCCTCGCCGACTATTCCCCGCCGACGATTCCTCACCGACTATTCCTTCTGTCCTATTTAATAAGTCTTAGTGATACGTTTTAATAGGGGCAATTCGCGTGCTAGAATGCGGCGCCAGAGGAGATTCGCCGTCATGACCAAGACTCGCAATATTACCGCCATCGTAATTGTTCTGGTTTTCTGCGTCGCGGCCGCGCCTCGATTCGCTCGCGCACAGGCGACTACACCTCCCGAGAAACTTTCTGTGCATTGGGAGGAACTCACGGCCGCCGACTTTCGTGAAGGCATACAGCGCTCGCAGGGGACGTGCCTGCTGCCGTTCGGCATCCTGGAAAAGCACGGGCCGCATCTTCCTATTGGCACCGACCTGCTCGACGTGCGCTATGCCGCGCTGCACGCCGCCGAACAGGAATACGCCGTCGTCTTTCCCGAATATTATTTTGGCCAGATCGCCGAAGCGCGGCACGAGCCGGGCACCGTGGCTTACAGCCGTAGTCTGCAACTCGCGCTGCTGCAGGAAACGACCGACGAGATGGCGCGCAACGGCTGCAAGAAAATCCTGATCGTCAACGGCCACGGCGGCAATGAACACCTGCTCCCCTACTTCGCGCAGACGCAGCTCGACAAGCCACACGACTATGTCGTCTACGTGTTCGACGAGCGCACGCCGCAACACGGCGGCCCGGCAAAGAAGAGCACCATCGACATGCATGCCGGCGAAAGCGAGACCTCCAAGATGATGATTGCCCGTCCCGATCTCGTGCACCAGGACCGCGCGGCCAGCGAATCGGGCGCCGACCAGCACCGCCAGAATCTCCCAGAAGGCGTCTACACGGCAATCTGGTGGTACGCGCGTTTTCCGAATCACTATTCCGGCGACGGCTCCGTGGCGACGAAAGAGCTGGGTGAATATCAGATGAAGTGGTGGATCGATTCCGTGGTGAAGGCGATTCGCGCGATCAAAGCCGACGACGTCAGCCTGAAATTGCAGAATGAGTTCTACGAAAAGAGCACGCACCCGCTGGATACGCAACAGTAAGCCTTGGGTAACGCGTGCGGAGGTGGCATCCTGTGAGCGTCGAAGAAGTTAGCGGCAGGCCGAAGGCCGCCGAACGCATATTGCCGTTATTTATTTTCCTGGTTTGCAGTGTGCTCCTTTTCGAGCCTCCTTTCTTTGCTTTCAATAGCACGAGCAAGTGGTTTCAGGTCGTGACCTTTATTGGCCTTCCGGTGCTCTTCGGCATAATGGCGATGCTTGCCCGCCGGCATAAACGGTTCCTTGAATATTGGCCAGCGTTATCTTCTTTCCTGATCGCTTCCATCGCGCTCCTCGTGATGTGGTTGCTGGATGATTTTCCCCGGCGCTGGCTGAACCTCGATCCAAAAGCGCCTTCGGGCCGAGCGATCGTCAAGGTTTCCGATGCTGTCATCCTGCTCGTTACCGTCGTGGTTCTTGGGAAACTACTTCGAATTGACTTCGATTCCATCTATCTGCGAAGAGGGAGCAGGCCAGGGTTAGGACTTGCCGTCGGGCTGGTGGGCTTTGTAGTCATGGCATCGTTTGGTGTGGTTGAAGCGCACGGCATGGGCATCAATAATAGCGGTCTCCTCGAATGGGCGCCCTGGATCCTGAGCTTTGTCCTTGCGAATGGTTTTTTTGAGGAACTGATGTCGAGAGGGCTATTCCTCAGGAAATTCGAGCCCCTTCTCGGCGCAACTCTCTCAAATATTCTCACCGCGTTGGTATTTGCCGGCGGCCATGCCGGCGTGACTTATTCGGCGGATGTGCTCGTGTTTGTGGTGATCACATTCGTTTTTGCGCTGATCTGGGGTTATCTCATGCAGAAAACCGGCTCGATTTGGGGTTCGGCGTTATTTCATGCGGGTGCGGACACGTTGCTCATCATCGGCATTTTTGCGGGCATAAAAACGTAGCCATGCATGAGTAAAAGGACGACTTCAGATTCTGGATTGCAGATTGAAAGGCCGGCGATGACGAACTCTTCGACTGAAATCGGCGATCTGAGATTAACGATCCGCAATTGTCCTAGGAACTTCCGATCAGAACGCCGGTGATGAATACCAGCACGCCGCCGAGCCCGACCTGGAGAGCCGCAGTAACCCAGGGCGTATCCATGTAGCGCTTGCGGATCCATGTAATCACGCCCAGCTCGACGAGGACCACCGCGCCGGCGGCCCACAGAGCCGCGCGGAAATCGCGAATCAGAAACGGCAGCGTGTGACCGATTCCGCCCAGAGCCGTCATGGCGCCGCAGATAACGCCGCGCACCCACGGATGACCGCGCCCGGTGAGGCTTCCGTCATCTGACAGAGCTTCGGCGAATCCCATGCTGATGCCCGCGCCCGCCGACGCGGCCAAGCCCACCAGAAACGCGTCCCAACTTTTGTGCGTGGCGAACGCCGCGGCAAACACCGGAGCCAGCGTGGAAACAGATCCATCCATCAACCCGGCCAGCCCCGGCTGCACGATCTGCAACACGAACAAACGGCGCTGCGCTACTTCTTCGTCAGCCTTTACGCTGTCGGGAAGTTTTTGTTTATCGAGTTCCTGGGCGCGCTCTTCGTGTTCGCGTTCTTCCCGAGCCAGGTCGTCGAGCAACTGCCGGATGCTCGCATCCTGGGTGCGGGCCGCAGCCTTCTCATAGAATCTCCGGGTCTCAACCTCCATGGTTGAAGCTTCTTTGCGCACGGCCTCAATCCGCAGCGGACGCACCAGCCAGAGCGCCGGACGCTCGACGAACCCGCGGACATCCTGCCGCCGGATCAGCGGAATATGCTCGCCGAATTTTCGCTGAAACAATTCGAGCAAGCGGCGCCTGTGCCCCGATTCCTCCTCGCGCATGCCATCGAACATGGACGCCGTCGCCGGATAATCCGGACGCAAACCTTCGGCAAAGTCGGAGTACACGCGTTCGTCTTCTTCTTCCAGCGCGATGGCCAGGGCGAGCACTTCGCGTTCCGTCAGGTCTTCGAACTTTTTCATGACGCAATAGATTACAGGCCCGCACGTGCGCCGACAATCCTTGTTTCTGGTGCTGAAAGCCGCGTTGTCCGTCACTGCGCGGTGGTATCTCAGTTGGCAATCAGCAATCCGGCGCGAAGCTGGCGCTTCGATGCTACTATCCATTTCATGACGCCCCGGAAGTCTACTGGCCACGAGGGGAGAGCCTTGAACCGCGGCGGGAAAAAGTCGTCCCGCGAAGGCCAGCACTCCCCGGAACTGGTCATCATCACGGGTATGAGCGGTTCGGGCAAGGCCTCGGTGCTGAAGGCTTTCGAGGACCTGGGCTACTACTGTGTCGATAATTTGCCGGTTCAGTTGATTCCTGAATTCGCTGAACTGGCGATGCAGTCGAACGAGATTCGCCGCACAGCGCTGGTGGTTGATGTGCGCGAAGGTTCGAAGCTGGAAAAGTTGCCCGGCATCCTGCGCTCGGTCAAGCACACGATTCCGACCAAGGTCGTTTTTCTGGAAGCTTCCGACGCGGTTCTGCTGCGCCGCTTCAGCGAGACGCGCCGTCCGCACCCACTGGGCGCCGACGCGCCGGTCAAGTCGGCTCTCAAAGAGGAACGTCGCCATCTCGGCGCGATTCGGCGGCTCTCCGATTTCGTGATTGACACGTCGAAGTTCAACGTGCACGAACTGCGCACGCACATTAACGAGCGCTTTCAAGAGGAGTCGGGGGAGAAGACCATCCTGGTGTCTTGCGTCAGCTTCGGCTTCAGGCAGGGGGTTCCTGAGGATTCCGACCTCGTGTTCGATGTGCGTTTTCTGCCCAACCCGCATTTCGTGCCCGAATTCCGGCCGCTTACCGGTCGCGATCCCCGCCTGGCGAAATACATCCGCTCCTTTCCGCAGACGCAGGAGTTTATTACCCGTATTTCCGATCTGCTGGTCTACCTGCTGCCGCACTACATTCATGAAGGTAAGAGTTATTTAACGATCGCCTTCGGCTGCACCGGCGGGCAACACCGCTCGGTCATGATCGCGGAAGACGTGGGCAAGCATTTGCGCCATGCGGGATACCGCGTCAAGATCCAGCACCGGGACATTCCCAGATAGGCCGCCGGGGAAGCGGAAATGCCATATCTCAGGGACACGGCTCAAGTAGAATAGTTCGCAACTCATGTCCATTCCTCCGGCAGCCAGCGATTGCGCCCTGCCCCGCCTGGGAGCCCCATGCGGCAACTGACGCGCCTGATCCGCTACGCCGTGCCCTACTGGTGGCAGATTCTTTCCTCGGTTCTGCTCATGGCGGCCGTCGGCGCGCTCGATGCCTTCAAGTATCTGCTGGTGGGTCCAGTCCTGGACCGGGTTCTCAACCCCTCCACTGGATCGACGAAAATAAGACTGTTTGAGATCCCCGGCACGCACTACCCCGTGTATCTTCAATGGTTCGTGCCTTCTCATTTCACCAACGCCTGGACGATCGTCGCGGTGGCCCTCATTGGCTCGACCATCCTGAAGGGGGTCTGCGATTATTCCGGCACTTACTTAGTCAACCACGCCGGATTCGGCATGATCACCGATCTTCGGGACGATCTTTACACCGCGCTGCTGCGCCGCTCGGCCGCCTTTTTTTCGCAGCACACCACGGGAACTTTGCTCTCCACCATCATCAACGACATCGAGCGTGTGCAATACGCCATGTCCACCGTGCTCTCCGAACTTCTGCAACAGTTCTTCACTTTTCTCTCGGTTGCTGTGGTGGTGGTATTTCTCGGAGGAAAGCTCGCCTGGGTCCTGCTGCTCTTCGTGCCAGTCATCGTATTCTCGTCGCGGAAGATCGGCGTGCGCGTCCGCCATACCACGCGCCACGGACAGGACAAGCTGGCGGAAATTCAGAACATTCTGCACGAGACCATCACTGGCAACCGGATCGTGAAGGCCTTTAACACGGAGAACTGGGAGATTTCCCGGTTTCGCAAGGCCGCAAGCCGTCTGCTGCGGGCGAATCTTCGTTCAGTCGCGGCCACAGCGATCAGTTCGCCGCTCATGGATATTCTTGGTGTGTCGGGGATTGCCCTTCTGCTCCTGCTCGGCCGCGAGCGGATCGCGCACAATCAAATGACGCCCGGAATGTTCGTGGCTTTCATTACCGCCGTCTTTAGCCTGTACAACCCGGTCCGCAAATTCGCGCTTTTTTACAACAACTTTCAACAGGCTCTCGGCGCCTCGTCGGAAATATTCAAATTCATGGATCTCGAAGATGACGTCTGCGAAAAACCGCGCGCCAATAGCCTGCCCAGATTCTCGGGCAGCGTTCGATTCGAGGACATCAGTTTCGGCTATGCCGGCGAGGGGGAAGACGGGCACAACGTTCTGCGCAACATCAATCTCGAAGTGAGCCGCGGAGAAGTGCTGGCGATCGTGGGCTCCAGCGGCGCAGGCAAGAGCACGCTGGTTCATTTGATTCCGCGATTTTTCGACGTGACCGACGGGCGCCTGACCATCGATGGTTACGACGTGCGCGACGTCACCCTGGTATCGCTTCGCTCGCAGGTCGGGATCGTCACCCAAGACACGGTCCTGTTCAACGACACGGTGCGCAACAACATCGCCTACGGACAGCCAAACGTTCCGCAGAAAGAAGTGGAAGCGGCCGCTCGCGCGGCCCTGGCGCACGACTTCGTTCTGAACCTGCCTGCGGGTTACGATACGATCATTGGTGAACGCGGCGTGCGGCTCTCCGGCGGCGAGCGCCAGCGGCTGGCGATTGCGAGAGCGCTCTTGAAAAACGCTCCGATCCTGGTTCTCGATGAGGCCACTTCCGCGCTCGATAGCGAATCTGAATCGCTGGTGCAAGCCGCGCTGCACAATCTCATGACCGGCCGCACCGTGTTCGTGATCGCGCACCGGCTTTCCACCGTGCGGCGCGCCGATCGCATCGTAGTGATTGAGAACGGCGTCATCGCCGACATCGGCACGCACGACGAATTGATGCGGAAACCCGGCACTTACCGGCGGTTGTATGATCTGCAGTTCGCGAATGCGGACACGCTCAAGGCAGTCGCAGAGCGATGATCAGGTTTGAGAAAGCTTCAGGTTGCAAGGATAACGAGAGCTTCGAAGGACAGTGGCAGGTTTCAAGAGATAGGTTTCAAGGATGAACGACGGCCCTATGCCCATTCGCTCGATGACCGGTTTTTCTCAAGTCCGCGGGGACGTGGCGCGTCCGCACGCCGTCGGCGGCGCTGCGACCCATTCGCCCGACGGGCGCCTGTCTTTCTCGCTCTCTTTGAAGTCGGTGAATCACCGCTTCCTCGATTTGCATTTTCGCTTGCCTTCCGGCACCGATGCCCTCGAGATGCAATTGCGGCGCTTGCTGAAGGATAAAATCTCGCGCGGCCACATCGAAGTTACTCTGAGCCTGGAACGTGCCACCAGCGACACGTTCTCCCTTAACCGCGAAATCGTCAGCGGATACATTGCGGCTTTCCGGGCTGCCGCCGCAGAGTTCTCGCTCTCGTCCGACCCCGATCTCAACGCGGTGCTGCGTATTCCGGGCGCACTCGACTCGGCCAACGATTCAGCCGATGGAGAGATTGAGGCCGCGGTGATGGCTTGCGTGGGTGAGGCTCTGCAACGGCTGAATCAGATGCGTGAAGAAGAGGGACGGGGCATTGGGCGCGAACTGCGCGAACGGATGTCGCATCTGGTCGAAGCCAGCAAGAGCGTGCAACTGCATCGGAGCGCCGTCTTGCGGAGCTACAGTGAAAGGCTGCAATCGCGCCTGCAGGAACTGCTGGGCGCGAGCGTTGACAAAGAGCGCGCGCTGCAGGAGGCCGCCTTGCTGGTTGATCGCAGCGACATCCAGGAAGAGATTGTGCGCCTTGAAACTCACGTTCAGCACTTTCTCGGCTTGCTCGAAGCGGGCGGCGAAATCGGCAAGAAGCTCGATTTCCTTTTGCAGGAGATGAATCGCGAAGCCAACACGCTACTTTCCAAGACCTCGGGGCTGGCAGGCGAGGCGCTGAAAATTACCGAAGCCGGACTCGCGATGAAAGCAGAAATCGAAAAATCGCGCGAGCAGGTACAGAACCTCGAATGAACGCCTCGCACAAACCGCTGGTCTACATCATTTCGGCCCCTTCCGGGTCGGGCAAGTCCACGCTAGTCAACAAGCTGTTGAAGCTGCTTCCTGATCTCGAATTTTCGATTTCCTACACCACCCGGCCTCTCCGCGGCCGGGAGCAGAACGGCAAACAGTATTATTTCGTTTTGCGCGAGCAGTTCGAGCAGATGATGCGCGACGACGATTTTCTGGAATACGCCGACGTCTTCGGCCATTACTACGGCACGGCGCGCAGGTTCCTGAAAGATGCGGAAGTGAAAGGACGGGACCTTTTGCTCGACATCGACGTTCAGGGAGCCGCTCAGATCAAAAAGAAACTGCCCGACGCGGCCAGCATCTTTGTGCTGCCGCCCGACCGCAAAACCCTGGAACGGCGCCTGCGGGAGCGCGGTGAAGATGCCGAACAGGTCATTCAGCGCCGGTTGGACACGGCCACTCGTGAGATTGAGAACTATGATAAGTACGACTACATTCTGATCAATGACGACCTGTCGGAGTCGATCAAGAGCTTGCAGGCCATTGTTGTTTCAGAGCGCTTGCGCCACTCGGGAAGGCCGCTCTCTACGGAGGAAAAGGCAACCGTTATGCTCGCCGACCGTTGCCGCCTGGAAAACGTCCGGCAGCGCGTGCGGCCTATCCTGGCGTCGTTTGGCACTGCCGTGCCATCGGCACGCTCTTAGATTTCGAGGTATCATTTTAGAGGTCGCCCAGGAACGGGCGTAGCGCACGCAATCGCGAGTCACAAGTTCAAACGCTCAAGAGTCACGAATCACAGGTCATGAGTCAAGAGATCGGAGCAAGCCGGAAAGTTTGGACCTGTTCCATCCAACGCACGCTTTGACGCTCGGCACTGATGGAACTTCAAAATCGATTTTCAAGGGAGAGCCCCCTATGAAGTTGATGGAAGGCTTTGACAGCAATTACCGCTACATTCTGGTGGCGGCCCGTCGCGCGCGGCAACTTCAGTCCGGCGCGCCGCCCGTCGTCGATACCAACTCGCGCAAACCCTGCCGCATTGCCCAAGATGAAATCCGCGCCGGCAAAGTGAAGTGGGAGATCCCTGACACACGCACTGCCACCGAGTTGGCAGGAGAAGTCCTGGATAAAGCGCTCGGGCAGGACTGACTGCGGCGGAACTGAAAGATTGTTGATTCGAGATTGTCGATTTCGGGTTTTGAATCAATAATCAAAATTCAACAATCAACAATCAACAATCAACAATCATTACTATGAAGATTGCCCTCGGTGTCACCGGCGGGATCGCGGCGTACAAGGCGGCGGAAATTGTGCGCCTGCTGCAAGACCGCGGCATCCGCGTGCAAGTGATCATGACGCGCAGCGCCCAGGAGTTTGTTCGACCCCTCACCTTTGCCGCGCTTTCCGGCGAAAAAGTCATCACCAGCATGTTTTCCTCCGGCACGCCCGGGGAAGAGAGCCAGCCGAATATCGATTCCGCCATCGAGCACATCGCGGTTGCGCAGTCGATCGATGCGCTGCTGGTCGCTCCCGCTACTGCCGACGTGCTCGCCCACTTCGCGCAGGGAATCGCGAGTGACTTTCTCACCACACTCTACCTCGCGACCACCGCGCCCGTCGTGGTTGCGCCCGCGATGAATGTGAACATGTGGAACCATCCTGCTACGCAGGCGAATCTGGCGATGCTTCGGCAGCGCGGCGCGCGGATCGTGGAACCTGGCGCGGGCTATCTGGCGTGCGGCATGACCGGGCCCGGTCGTCTCGCGGAAAATGAAACCATCGTAGCGGCCGTACTCGAAGCCCTCGGCGCGTCGCAGGATATGGCGGGCGAGACCGTCTTGATTACCGCCGGCCCCACGCGCGAAAAAATTGACCCGGTGCGCTACCTCACCAACCGTTCCAGCGGTCGCATGGGTTATGCCCTGGCCGAGGCCGCGCTACGACGCGGAGCGCGCGTGCTGCTGATCAGTGGGCCAACGCCGCTGACTGCGCCCGGTGCTGCCGAAGTTACTCGCGTCGAGTCCGCGGAGGAGATGCGCAACGCGGCTCTCGCCCTGCTGCCGCAAGCTACCGTCGTGATCAAAACCGCTGCGGTCTCTGACTATCGCCCGAAAGTAGCGGCCGGCCAGAAGATCAAGCGCAAAGGCCCGATGAATCTCGAACTCGAGGCCACGCCCGACATTTTGAAAGAGCTTGCGCTCCAGAAAACTTCGCAGCTCGTGGTGGGCTTCGCCGCCGAGACCGAAAACGTGCTCGAAAATGCCCGCCAGAAGCTGGTCGCGAAAAACCTTGACGCCATCGTCGTCAATGATGTTTCGCGCGAAGGCGTGGGGTTCGACTCCGACCGCAATGCCGTCACCATCATCACCTGCGACGAAGTTGTGGAAGTT
The DNA here is from genome assembly GCA_963739125.1 of uncultured Acidobacteriaceae bacterium. Taxonomy (GTDB): domain Bacteria; phylum Acidobacteriota; class Terriglobia; order Terriglobales; family Acidobacteriaceae; genus Sulfotelmatobacter. Next base: position 2,898,929 of record CAVTZD010000001.1, read on the forward strand.
CCCGAAACCACGAAGTGGGAGGTCGCGCAGCGCGTCCTCGACCAGATCGTGCGCCTACGCCAGACTCGCAAATCGCCCGTCAAAGCCTGAGAGCTTCGCTCCTCGATAAGCTTTGTCATTCCGAACCGCTTCAGCGGTGAGAAATCTGCTCTTCCTGGCCACGCCCGCGCCGATTCCACTCGCGTGCATTACAATCGAGAAGCCATGCCAGCTCTCGATCCCGAATTGCGGCGCGCTCTGAGCGATCGCATCCGTTACTACAACGAGCTGGGCATTTACGATTTTTACCGCCGCCAGCCGCAAGTTTCAGACTTGGTTGTGGAATCGGTCGAGGCCGTGACGCTCCAGCCAGAATCGCGAGAGGAAATGTCCGCAAGAAAAGTCGCCACAACCGCAGCCGTCGCCAACGAAAATATCGCTGAAGTTCTGACGCTCAAGCCGGAGCAGGGTGTTGCCGACCCGGTCTCCGCTCTCAAACTGATTCGCGAAGACCTCGGCGACTGTACCCGCTGCAAACTGCACAAGCAGGGGCGCAAGCAGATCGTCTTCGGGGTGGGCAATCCGCGGGCCGAGTTGATGTTTGTGGGCGAAGGTCCCGGCGCCGACGAGGACACGCAAGGCGAGCCGTTTGTCGGCCGCGCCGGGCAGTTGCTCAACAACATGATCAAGGCCATGGGCATCCGCAGAGAAGATGTATACATCGCAAACATCGTGAAGTGCCGCCCGCCCGGCAACCGAACGCCAGAGCGCGACGAGTGTGAGACTTGTTCGCCGTTCTTGATGCGTCAGATCGCGGTGATCAAGCCTAAAGTCGTGGTCGCACTGGGCGCGGTTGCGGCAAAAAATCTTCTCGCGATCAACGCGCCCATGTCCGAGCTTCGCGGCCGCTTTTACGACTTCATGCGCGCCGGTGCGCGCAGCAATGATCCCGCGTGGCAGGGAGCGCGTCTCGCGGTCACGTACCACCCCGCATTCCTTCTGCGTGACCCGCGCCAGAAGGGCGAAGCCTGGAAAGACTTGCAGATGGTGATGAAGTATCTGGGACTGACGCCGCCGAAATCTGGCGCGTAGGGAACGGGCGCTCATCCGCGAGCTGTAGTCCCATGATCCACGCGGGCGTAGTTTATTCTTCCATCAATGCCCGAATTCTGTGACGTCGCCCTGCCCGTGCCGCTGGACATGGCCTTCACCTATCGCGTCCCAAGCGGCGCCGAGCCTGTTATCGGCGGCCGCGTGCTCGTCCCTTTCCGCCAGCGGCGCATGAGCGGCGTCGTTGTTGAGTTGCACGATCGCAAGCCTTCGGTGGCTACGAAAAATATCCTTAACGTTCTCGACGCCACCCCTGTGCTCGACGACCAACTCCTGCGCCTGGGCCGCTGGATCGCCGACTACTACCTCGCGCCCATCGGCGAAGTCTTCCGCACTATGCTGCCGCTGGGCGCCGAATTCAAACGCAGCATCGGGTATCGCATCACCGAAGAAGGCCAGATGGCGCTGCATCTGGCCGGCATGGCAGGATCGTCCGCTCGCGCGCGCCGTGCGCCGGAAGAACAGGCGGCCGAATTCCGAGTACTCGACTATCTGGCCGCTCACGAATCAGAAGCCGAATTCGCCCAAACCCGGGTGCCCCACGTCTCGCCGATTTTGCGAGACGTGGGAAGCCCTCCAGCCGAAAGCGACGACGCAACCGGGAAGGCCACGACTCTAGCTGTGCCATCAGCCATCACAGGCAGTATGGCAGCCCCCGAGACCCTCGTTCGCGAAGAAACTCTCCGCGCCGCGACGCACGCCTCAAAATCCATCCTCAGCGGGATGGTCCGCAAGAAATGGCTCACGCGCGAAGATTTCTCTGCGCCGCAGAACGCCGCGCGAACCGTCAAAGTCGCGGTCCTTCAATCCGCCGAAGGCAAACTGAACGCCAGCCAGCGCATGCTGATAGAAACTTTGACCGCGGCCGGAGGACGGCTTCGGGTTGAAGCATTAAACTCACTCGAGGTTCCCCGCACGACTGTGAAAACTCTGGCACGCCGCGGCCTCGTCGCAATCATCGAGGAGCCCGCCGGATTTCCGGCTTCGCGCACGCATCCGCGCCCGCCTCGGGTCGAGTTTGACTTCAATTCCGCGCAGCAGACCGCGCTCATGCTCCTGCGCGCCGCCGTCGACGCGCGCAAGTTTTCGGGCACGCTTCTGCATGGCGTGACGGGCTCGGGAAAGACGGCGGTCTATCTCGCGGGCATGCGGTCAGTGCTCGATACTGGACGCTCCGCCATCCTGCTCGTCCCGGAGATTGGCCTCACGCCCGCCGTTGCCGCCGATTTGCACCAGATTTTCGGGGATGAAGTCGCCATCCTGCACTCCGCCCTGAGCGACCGGGAGCGCGCCGAGCAGTGGCACCGCATCAAACGAGGCGAGGCGCGGATGGTCGTGGGCACACGCTCAGCAGTTTTCGCGCCCGTGTCTGATCTCGCGCTCATCATTGTCGACGAAGAACACGATTCTTCCTACAAGCAGGAGGAAACTCCGCGCTACCACGCCCGCGACGTGGCCGTGATGCGCGCGAAAATGGCGAATGCAGTGGTTGTTCTCGGCTCGGCGACACCGTCCCTCGAATCGTATTTCAACGCGAAGAAAAATAAGTACGCACTCGTCGAGCTGCCCGACCGCGTCGAGCAGCGTCCGCTGCCCGAGGTCGAGGTCGTCGACATGCGCCAGGAATTTCAGGAGACCGGCCACGAACAGGTCATCTCACGCAAACTCGCCGCAGAAATGAAGGAGCGGTTCGAAAGAAAAGAACAGGTCATGGTCCTGCTCAACCGTCGCGGATATTCCCCGGTCGTACTCTGCCGCACCTGCGGCAAAAAACTCGAGTGCGCGAACTGCGCCATCGCGCTCACCCACCACAAGCGTGAACATAAAATGGTCTGCCACTATTGCGGCTACACTGCACCAGTGCCGAAGACATGTGTGCATTGCGGCAGCGAATATGTATATTTTCTGGGCACCGGCTCTGAGAAGCTCGAAGAACTGCTGCACGGCATGTTCCCGAAGGCGCGCATTGCGCGCCTCGACCGCGACACCGTGCGCGGCCCCGAAGATTTCGAGCGCACTCTGAACGCGCTGAACGAAGGCCAACTCGACCTGGTTGTCGGGACGCAGATGATCGCGAAAGGCCATGACATTCACGGCGTGACGCTGGTCGGCGTGGTCGGAGCCGATGTCGCGCTTGGCCTGCCAGACTTCCGCGCCGCCGAGCGCACTTTCCAGTTGCTCACTCAGGTTGCCGGCCGCGCCGGCCGCGGCCAAGCTCCAGGCAAAGTCATTCTGCAGACCTATTTTCAGGATCACTATGCGGTGCAGTTCGCCGCCCGTCACGACTTCGCCGGCTTCTACGAAAAAGAATTGCAATTCCGCAGCTGGATGCATTACCCGCCCTACTCCGCGCTGGCCAACGTGCTCGTCCGCAGCGACAAACTCGACGAAGCGCTGCAGTGGTCAGGAATCCTGGGGAACTGGTTCGACAAGACTCGCCACGAAGGCGTGCGCGTACTAGGTCCGGCCGCTGCGCCGATCCTGCGGCTGAAGCGCGACTACCGCTACCATTTCGTGCTGAAGTCGCCTAGCCGGGAAAAACTCCACGCCACGCTGCGCGCCATGCTGGCCTACGCCGCCCAGCAGAAAATTCCGCGCACACAGCTCATCGTCGACGTCGACGCGCTCTGGCTGATGTAGTGCCGATTCATTGCCGTATCTGCCGGATGAAGTCGGGCAGCGACGAGTGCGCGGCCGGGGTAGGGGTCAGAGTCAGCGCGAGCATCACTACCGCAAACACAGCCAGCCACGCGCGCTTGCCCGAGACTCGCGGCAGGTCCGCGACCTGCGGATGCCGGAAGCTGCTCAACTGCAGAAGGATCGCCCACACCAGCCAACCTGTCCACAGGTAATAGGTCAGGACCAGCAGGATCAAAATCGTCAGCCGCGAGATCAGTTTGTGCGCGCGCGGAACCAGAGCAAACACAATGTGTCCACCATCGAGTTGCCCACCGGGCAACAGATTCAAAGCGGTGGCGAACATGCCGACCCACGCCGCAATCGCCATGGGATGCAGAAGCAGCCGTTTCAGGGGCAATGCCTCTCCTGCGGGCAGCATTCCAAGCCAGGCCAGCAGGCGATGAGCCCAGGTGAAAATCAACGGAAAGGTAAGTTGATAGTCGGGAGGCCCAGCGCCGCGCGGCAGAGGTTTCGAAAGCGTCAACGAAACCAAGAGCACGATTACCGCCACCACGAATCCCGCAATCGGTCCCGCGATCGCGATATCGAACAATGCCGTGCGCGAGCGGATCCGCGAGCGAATCAGAATGACCGCGCCCATCGTCCCAATCGGCGTCGGCATCGGAATGAAAAACGGTAGAGTCGCGCGCACGCCATAGCGGCGGCAGGTCATGTAGTGTCCCAGTTCATGCGCCAGGAAAAAAAGCATGACCGTCGCGGCAAACGGTACGCCGCCCAGAATGCGCTCGGGATGAGTGTGCAGCCAGCCTATCGGGAAGTAATCCACTCGCTCGTCGCTGAAAGTGAGGGCGGGCTGGCCGTGATCAAAGTTGTACTGCATGCGCGCGCCCATGATCAGGGTTGTGAAACACGTTGCCAGCAAAAGCAGCGCGTGCAGCCAATAACGCTGGCGCGGCGGCGAACCTTGGGGAAGCGGCAGCGCCCGGTACTGCTCGAAGGTGGAAGAAGGAATAGTGGGAACAGGTTCCGACATGCGATAGTTCGGCCCCGGAATCAGAGTCAGGCCATTCATTGATGCTACTACGACCGGCAAAAACCCGTGGGCGGATGCGGCGTTTTTCTAGCCGCTGCAATTCGATGGACGATCAAGAAAGCAGGCAAGATGAAACAGAATGAAGGGAACTGTCAGCTAGCAGAAGCCGCCGGAATTTCACGACGATGTTCCACGCTTAATCGATCGACTGCAATTCTTTCCCCGGCTTGAAGCGCACAGCGCGTCCCGGCGGAATCGAAACTTCGGCTCCGGTGCGCGGGTTGCGTCCAATGCCGGTCTTGCGCGGCCGCACGTTGAACACGCCGAATCCCCGCAGCTCGATGCGGCTGCCATGGGCCAGCGCTTTCTTCATGCTCTCGAAGACGGTTTCTACCGCCAGCTCGGCCTTGGTCTTGGTGATGCCGGTCTTGGCCACCACTTCATTGATGATGTCGAGCTTGATCACAAGTGGCTCTCCCGGTTGAAGACTTAACGTGAGTGCTTCAAGTTATTGATGCTAGGGGAGATAGCGGAGATTGTCAACGGGAGCACCAAGGCCGTAAACGGGGAGCATATCGGGAAGCCGGGTTGGCGTCGGTTCGCTTCCCGGCAGGGACGAGTGCCACTGCAAGCGTGAACGGCGAATGCCGCCGACTGAATTCCTATCGCGCCCTCGTCGTCCCTTCTCAGCTGACTCGCAGATACGTCGTATACGGCTGATCTTCGATCGCGGTAAACGTCAACATCTTCATGATCCTGTCACCAGACGGCGAGACCTGCCACACGCCCGGCGCCATCTGCTTCGCGGCCAGCAGTTGCTCCCGCGTCACGGCGGGAGGCGAATCATTCATCGCGAACAGCACCAGCGGCCCCGCCAGCAGCGCGACGGTATCTGGATGCTGCGCATCGACTGCTTCCAGACGCGGCTTCATGGGAAGTTCCAGTTCAATCCGGTCGCCGGTATTCCATGTCCGGGAGATGCGCAGGAAGTTCCCCGCCAAAGCCGACTGACGTCTGCCATTCACGGAGAACGATGCGCTCTCGGCCCACGCCGGAATCCGTAGGTTCACAGCAAACTCCGCCGGCTTCGAAGTCTTCGCTTCAAACTGCACCACCGCGTCATTGGGATAATCGCCCTTCTGCGTCAGCGCAACCAGCGCTCCATCCTGCGTCCAGCGCACCGTCGAAGGAATATAGAGATTCACATACACGCCGCGTGCGTCGCGGAAATAGGTGTTGATCCGGTAATCTGCCGCGACCTGCGGCATCGTACCTGAGCAGCACGGCCAGAGGTGCGGCGAATACACTTTGCTGCCCTTGAAGTTGTTGTCCGAATAGTAAAACGTGTGACCATCGGCTTCGAGCGGCTTGGCCCCGAGGATCGTGTTGTACATTACGCGCTCCATACTGTCGCCGTAGCGCGGGTCGCCCGTCACCCGCAGCAGATAGCGCGTGAGTTTGAAATGCGCGTACGATCCGCACGGCGTTTCAAAGCTGCTGTGCGTGTTGGTTAGACTGTTGTAAACGTCAGGGCTGCCGGTCGCGCGCAGTATCTCATCGGGACCCCATCCACCGGTCGCGAAGCTTTGCGCCAACAGCATGTCAAAGGCATTCCTCGCCGCACGCAGATGCTTCTCGCTTCCCAGGGTCAGATATGCCTGCATCGCCGATGAAAGAGCATTCACGTGGCTGTAGGCGTGCCGCCCCGCCAGGTCGTTCTGTCCAGCCGCGAGCCGGTCGAAAAATACGTCATTGAGGTATTGCGCGCCCAGCGCGCGATACCGGTCTCCCGCGCCGCGTTGGTACGCGAGAAACAGATTCTCCGGCATGGTGTAGGACTCGTCCCACGTCCACGAAACATCCTTCCCCGGCCGCCAGACGTCTCCATGCTCAATGGCCTGCTTGGGCAAGTGCGGCAGCGCGGTGTCGGTCGTCTTGTCGAGGATGGCGAACGCGTCCGGATCGCCGGCGAACTGGTGCGAATCGATCAACCCGCACACCAGCTTGTCGTAGCAATAAGCCGGAAAGCGATTGTTTTCGTAGAACTGGCCGTCAATCGTCTGCGCGTAGAGCCGGTTCAGTCGCAAGACCTTTTCGCGAGCAGCCTGCGACCCGGTGATGGCATGCACCCGCGCCAGCGCCGAAATCCACTGCCCGAAGGTCGCCGAAGGCGCAAAGCCCGCGTCAAATGTGTGCCAGTCGTAATTGGGATCGTAGCGGTACCACCCGCCCAAATCTTCGCCTGGAGCTGGCTGCCCGATCATGGCCCGGAACGGCTTGAGCAACGCGTCATCGCTGAACGCCATCAGGATGTCATGCGTCTGGCGAAGTTGCGCTTCATGCAGCGGGCTGTCGAGCGACACGTCGCCGTAGCCGAATTCCTCGAGCAGAGTTTCAGACGACTCGCCCGCACTGGCCGACGCAAGCGCGGTACCGCGAAAGGGAATCAACGTCGCGGCCGACGCCAGCGCACCGGCCTGAAGGAATTTTCTGCGGGAGAACGCGCGCGGGAAAGACATTTTTCTTCCCAAACCAGAAAGATCAATGGGCTAGAAAAGCGAAGGCGTTATTGCTGGTTCTCGCCCTCTTTGTACATGTACTTGATCGCGGGCTTGTAGATCATCAAGTTTGGCTCGCCGGAATCGCGGTTTACCTTGATGCAATTCCGGTCGTACCACTCGATATAGCCGTGCACTTTTTCGCCGTCGCGCAAAACGATCACCATCGGCGTCCGCGATTGCATTTGTTTCTGATAGTAGAAATTTTCTGCGTTGGTCTGCTCCGGAGGTGTAATTTTCTTGCCTCCGCCGCCACCCGCGCTCCGGTCCACGCTGTGGGGTGGGCGTTCTGTGCGCTCGTGCCGCTCCGGTCGGTCGCGCCGGTCCTGGGCCTGCGCCGGCACAGGATTGTGATTGCCGTGATTCTCGGCGCGAGTCAGCGTCGGCCGAATCAACTTGCGGTTCGCGAAATGTTCCTTTTCCGCGGAGTCAGCCGCGGGAACGGGATCCATGATTTCCTTCATAAGTGGCGCTACCTCGAATGCACGCTTTCGCGCCGATAGACTGATTGCGGAACCCCTGGGGCTGCATACGAAGGCGTGAAATTTCATCTACCGTACCACAGGAACACACCTCTGACAATCCTTTCGTGCCTCTTGGCGGGCCGCTATTTCGATCGATGCAGATCGTGGAACACCAATTTTGCCGTGTCTTGGCGGGCTTTCGCCCGCATTTCGTTCGTCTAACTCGTGTTCGACAAGTCCGCGCCGCGGCGTTCTTTCCCGCTCCACGTGACGATCACCACCATGCTCGCGACCAGCAGCACCGTCCACGCCAGCACCGGCGGAAACCTGCCCCCATAACGGCTTTCGGCCAGCTTCGCCTGAATTACAGAATTGTCCGAAGACAACAGATTGCCGATCTGGTAGGCAAATCCCGGCAGCGTTCCCCGCACCGCGGGCGGGGACAATTCGTTCAGATGCGCCGGAATCACTCCCCACGCGCCCTGCACCATGAACTGCATCAGGAACCCACCCAGCGCCAGCATGGGCACGGTGTGCGAATACGCCCACAACGGAATCGCCGGAATCGTCAACAGTGCCGCGATCACGATCGCCCGCCGCCGCCCGATGCGTTCCGACCAACTCCCGAAAACGATGCCTCCGAGCAACGCTCCAATGTTGTAAATGATGGCGATGAAACTCACGGTCTTCGGCGTGAACTGCAGATTCTTTTGCAGGAACGTCGGGTAGAGATCCTGCGTGCCGTGACTGAATGAATTGAACGCGAACATGAGTATCGCGAGGAAAATGAAGATGCCGGCATGCGACCAGATGTCTTTGGCCAGATGACTTTCTGTCTCTCGCGACGCGCGCCCCTGTAGCCAGGCGGGAGATTCATCTACTTTGGTGCGGATGTAGATCACGAGGAAGGCCGGCAGCGCCCCGATCACGAACATACCGCGCCAGCCCACCACGGAAAACAATGATCCGTAGACCAGAGCCGCCATCAGATAGCCGATGACGTAACCTTCCTGCAACACTCCCGAGAAAAATCCGCGCCCCTCAGCCGGCAGTGTCTCGAACGCCAACGCCGCGCCCACGCCCCATTCTCCGCCCATCGCGATTCCGAAGCATGCTCGCATGATGAGGAAGATTTTCAACGACGGAGAGAACGCCGACGCCAGCTCGAACACCGAATACGCGATGATGTCGACCATCAGTGCAGGCCGCCGGCCGAACCGGTCTGCCATCAGGCCGAACAAAACCGCGCCCAGCGGCCGCATGGCCAGCGTGAGAAAGATCGCTTCCGTGATCGCCGAGACCTTGGTTTGAAACTGCGTGGCCAGAGCGCTGACGCAAAAAATCAGAATGAAAAAATCAAATGCATCCAGCGACCACCCCAGAAAACACGCGACAAAGGTGTTCCGCTGCACCGGTGTCAGCCTGCGAAAATGTCCGATGAATTCCACGGTTTGAAAAAATGCGGCTTCAAGCCGCGCCGAAAAAACTCTGTTTTGAGTGGCGCAGCGGTTTCAGCGCTGCGATAAAAAGGTTCGCCTCCCAGACAGGTCCTGCGGATGCTAGCATATGCTTTCAAGCAACCATCAAAATTCAACAATCCACAATTTCCCCATGCCCGACCTTGACCCTCCGCAACGCCAGGCGCCCGACGCTCTCATGCTCACCGGCTTCTGGTACCGCGCTCTGCCCGGCGATCGCGTTCACCGCAATCAACTCTATAAATCGACGCTGCTCGATATTCCTCTCGTCATCGGCCGCGACCGCCTCGGCCAGCCCTTCGCCCTGCGCGACGCCTGCCCGCACCGCGGCATGCCGCTGCACTGCGGCCGTTTTGACGGAGAAAATCTCGAGTGCGGGTATCACGGCTGGCAGTTCGATGTTCACAATGGCCAGTGCGAACTGATCCCTTCCCTCACCGCCGATCAGAATCTCAAAGTCGATCGCATCTATGCCGGAAGTTACCCCTGCGAAGAGCAAGACGGTTTCGTGTGGGTTTTCATGCCCGACCCAGGGCCGCCGGGCGCGGGATTCGTTCCGCCTTCCGAGGCGCCTGGCGGCGCACCGCAAATCGAAAAATTCAGCTCGAATCACGGCCTCGCCTATCTGCAAGCCGAAATGCCGGTCAGCATCGACCACGGCATCATCGGACTCATGGACCCGGCCCACGGCCCCTTCGTACACCAGGCGTGGTGGTGGCGCAGCCGCCACAGCATCCACGAGAAGAAAAAGAGTTTCGAGCCCATCCCCAACGGATTTCGCATGAGCGCGCACACGCCCAGCTCGAACTCCGCGCCCTACAAGCTGTTGCGCCTCTATGCTGACGCGGATTCGATCACCACCACCATCGATTTCGTTCTGCCCAACCTGCGCACTGAAACCATTCGCGCCGGGAAATACTGGTTCTCCAGTCTGACCACGGTCACACCCATCACGCGCAATCACTGCCGCATCGACGTCGTCGCCGCCTGGAATTTGTTTCGCTGGGTGCCCTTTGTCCCCAGCCTGCTGAAATTTGTCTTTGCGAAATTTGTCGAGCAGGACCGCCGCACTATGGAGCTGCAAGCCGAGGGCCTGCAGCACAATCCTCATCTCATGCTGATCGACGACGCCGACCGCCCCGCGAAGTGGTACTTCCAACTCAAGGCCGCGCATCTCGAAGCCAAGCGGACGGGAACAGAAATGAAGCATCCCATGTCTGGCCCGGTCACGCTGAAGTGGCGAAGTTGACTACCAGATCAGCTTGAGCCTCTTGTAGAGGCGGAATTTCTCATCGGGGGTAGCAACTGCAATTTGTTCGTACAGCGCTTGGGTAATAATTTGCCGGTCAAACGGGTCACCGTGATGAAGCGGCAATTCGAACAAGTGCAAGGCATGCTCTGCCGTAAAGGGCAGGACGCGGATATCCAGATCGTCGACTGCCTGGCGCGCCATCTCGGCGGTGAGCCCGAGTTTCCCAAGAGTGCTCTTGATTGCAATTTCAGCCAAGGAAATGGCGCTCAGTTCGAGCACGTTCTCAGGATTCTCCAGTGCCGCGACCACTCGCCTGCTCAGCCGTTCAGGCGCTTCGACCGCGTAAATCAGAACCGCGGTGTCGAGAAGAATTCGCACTCAGTCCCGCCCACCAAGCAACGCTTCCACTTCTTTGTCCGTCATCGGTTTCCACCAGTTCGGATCCGACACGCGAATTTTGCCTCGCAGGGTTCCAAGCGTCCGCTTCTTGCGAGTAGGCTTCTTCGTGCGCACGATATCCACGACCGGCACACCCCGGCGGCAAATGGTGATGGTTTCGCCCTGCTCTGCTGCTTTAATCAACTCTGGCAGTTTATTCTTGGCATCGGCTACGCTGAATTGCATCATTTCATGATAGCCATCTAAGATAGCTATGTCAAGATAAACAAGGTTTTGCGCCAGCGCGGTACAGCCCTCTTGCCCGCCGAGCCGCGAATCGCCCCTCAGTCCTCGTGGCTCATTGCTCGCCGCTCACCAGCCACTCCAGCGCCTCCTCCCGCGTCTTAAACGTAGGCAGGTCACGTTGAGAAAAGCTCTTGAAGTGCTCGTAGAAAATGTGCGGCAGATTTTCGGTGCCGACCCAGGCGGATCGTTTCACATAGGGGCGGTCGTGCACCAGAACCTCTTTCACTTTCGTCGCCACCTGCTTGTCGAACTGAGCGCCGGTGAAATCAGCCAGCGTCAGCAGCGACCCGGTCGCATGCCGGGCCACGCTCGCCCGGACCATATCGAGCAGCAAGACAACTTCCTTGGCGCTGCAGTTACGGAAGTCAATCACGAACACGGCATGGCCCTTGTGCTTGATGAAGTGCAGCCGGTTGTCGAGCAATCCGCTGGATGTCGTGTCCTGATCCTGATTCAAGCGAGAATTTCCTCCACGACGCCATAAGCCCCGTCCAGCGCCGCATCCAGAGCCGAGGCATCCTTGCCTCCGGCTTCGGCCAGATCGGGACGCCCTCCGCCCTTGCCTCCAACCTTTTGCGCCACTGGCCCAATCACTTTGCCGGCCTGTACGCGGCTCGTCAAATCTTTGGTGACGCCCACGATCAAACTGACATTGCCGTTCGACGCCGATCCAAGCACGACAACTCCCGAGCCAATCTTGTCGCGCAGTTGATCGACCAGCGTGCGCAACTGCGCCCGCTCCAGATTGTCCACGCGATGCGCCAGCACCTTCACGCCCTTCACATCTCTCACCTTCTCGCCAATATTCGCCGTCGAAGAGGAAGCAGACTTCATCCGCGCCTGATCGAGTTCCCGCGTAAGCCGCTTGATCTCGGAATCTTTCTTTTCGAGTTCAGCTTTCAGCGCCTCAGCGGGAGATATTGACGGTTCTTCGACGGTGAGCGCCGTCCCAGAACTGGGTGCCCCATCGTTTCGCGTTCTGTGCGAAAGGGTGGGAACCACAAATGCCGACACAACGTTTTCAAGTTGATGATCCTTGCGGAAATGCCGTACCGACCCCTCGCCGGTAATCGCTTCGACGCGCCGCACCCCCGACGAAACGCTGCCTTCTTTCAAAATCTTGATCAACCCGATCTCGCCCGTCGCGCCGGTGTGCGTACCGCCGCACAGCTCGGTCGAAAAATCGCCAATCTTCACGACGCGAACTCTGTCACCATACTTCTCGCCAAACAGCGCCATCGCGTGATACTTGCTGATGGCCTCATCGATCGGCACATCCGTCAGAGTCTCCACTTTCAGGTTGCGCAGCACTTCGTTGTTGATGATGTCCTCAATGTCCTGCAACTCTTCATCCTCAACCGCCGTGAAATGGGAAAAATCAAACCGCAGATGATCCGGCGCCACCAGGGACCCCGCCTGCTTCACGTGCTTCCCGAGAACCTCACGCAGCCCCGCATGCAGAAGATGCGTGGCCGTGTGATTCCGCATCGTCGCAACCCGCCGCTCCGCATCCACGACCGCATCGACATGGTCGCCAACGCGGAGGGTGCCCCATCCTTCTTTCGCGTTCTGTGCGAAAGAGGGTGGGGCCTTTGAACTCGCACCTCTCACCACAACCTGATGCGCCCGCACTCCCTGAATCGGCGAATAACATCCCGTCACGTCCGCGACGACAGTGTTGTGATCGTCGGAATAAAACCATCCCCGGTCCCCCACCTGCCCGCCCGACTCGGCATAAAACGGTGTGTGATCAAGAATCACTTCGCCCGATTCACCAGCCTTGAGTTCCTGCACCCCCTGCCCATCGCGAATAATGGCCAGCACCTCGCACCCGTCAGACCGCGTCTGCCGATACCCTTCAAACTCAGATTTCGGCAGTTGCTGATAAGCCGGATTCGCCGTCTGCTTAGCCGCACCCTTCCAGGATGCGCGAGCGCGAGTCTTCTGCTCCTCCATGGCGCGATCGAAACCAGCCTGATCGAATTCGATCCCCTGGTCGCGCGCCGCGTCCTGCATGAAATCCAGCGGCATGCCGAACGTGTCATAGAGCTTGAACGCATCCTGACCTTCGAGCTTTTCGGTCGAGTCGCGGAGAAGCGTCTCGAGTTTCTCCAGACCAACCTCCATTGTGTGTGCGAATCGCTGCTCTTCCGCGAGCACAGCTTTCGACACCCGCTCCGCCGACTCCTTCAGCTCCGGATACGCATTCTGCATCCCATCGCGCACCGCGAACACCATCTCAAACAGAAACGGCTTCGTCTGTCCCAGCAGCCGTCCATGTGTGATCGCACGCCGAATAATCTTGCGCAGCACATACCCGCGGCCTTCGTTCGAAGGCAGCACGCCATCCGAAATCAGAAAAGTCGCCGCCCGAGAGTGATCGGCGATCACTCTGAGCGAAGCGGCTGATTTGTGGCTGGGAGAGCCCGCCGGGCTTTGCCCGGCCAGACGGCCGGGGGCGGCCGTCTCCACATGGCCGGTGCCTGAATCCGAGGATGATGCTCCCACTTCTGTGGGGACAGCCGCCCCCGGCTGTCCGGCGGAGCGAAGCTCCGCAGTGCCGGCGCCCGCCCTTAACGTCAATTCCGCCGCGCGCCTGATCAGCGGCACAAACAGATCCGTCTCGTAATTCGAAATCACTCCTTGCAGTACCGCCGCCACGCGCTCCAGCCCCATCCCCGTATCGATCGACGGTCTGGGAAGCGGCGTCAGCTTGCCGCTGGCGTCGCGATCGAACTGCATGAACACCAGGTTCCAGATCTCGACAAACCGTCCGCAATCGCACGTGAATGCGCAATGCGCATGCCCCTGATCCGACGCCGCCGGGCCCATGTCGTAGTGAATCTCGCTGCACGGCCCGCACGGGCCGGTATCGCCCATCTGCCAGAAATTGTCTTTGACTCCGAGTTCGAAAATACGATCTTTCGGAACGCCTTGAGCCGCCCACAGGTCGTAGGCCTCAGCGTCACGCTGCAATCCGCCTTCGCCGTTGAATACGGTGACGTACAACTTATCTTTCGAGATCCCGAACCACTCCTGCGAAGTAATCAGTTCCCACGCGTAAGCGATTGCATCTTTCTTGAAATAATCGCCGAAAGAAAAATTCCCCAGCATCTCAAAAAACGTGTGATGCCGGTTGGTGAAGCCAACATTTTCCAGATCGTTGTGCTTGCCCCCGGCCCGCACGCACTTCTGCGAAGTGGTCGCTTTGTTGTAATCGCGTTTTTCGAGTCCAAGAAAAACATCCTTGAACTGGTTCATCCCCGCATTGGTGAACAGCAAAGTAGGGTCATTCGCTGGCACCAGCGACGACGAGTGCACTTCCTTGTGCCCCTTTTGCACAAAGAAGTCCAGGAATGTTCGGCGAATTTCCGAACCGGTAGGCATGAATGAATAATTCTAAATGAACAACGCCGTTGGGCGTTGATACAGGAGAGGCCGGACGCCGAGGCAAAAGCAAAATCCTGACCACAGAGGACACAGAGAAACGCGAACTATATTCTGTGTCCCTCAGTGACCTCCGTGGTGAATTGCCCCTGACTTACTTCGGAGCATCTGCCGGCTTGTCGCTGGTCTTGTCGCCGCCCGGCTTCATTTTGTGACCCACGCCGGTCACGCCCTTCTTCACCGCGTGCCCGGTTTTCTTGGCGGCCTTCCCGGTGACCTTGCCGGTTTTATCGGCGGCTTTTTCGGTGTCTTTTCCCGCGGTCTTTGCGCCCTTCTCTGTATCTTTGGCCGCTACCTTAGTTCCTTTTTCCGTATCCTTGGCCGCTACCTTGGTTCCCTTCTCGGTGTCTTTCCCCACGGTTTTGGCGCCAGACTCGGTTGCGTGGCCGGTTTTCTTGGCCGCCTTGCCCGTGTCTTTCGCCGCTGTCTTGGTCGCGTCTTTCATCTCAGTACCGGCGCCGGCCGGCTTTTCAGCGCTGCCGGCATCCTGAGCTAACACAAACGGCGCTGCCGTCAGCACAGCAGTCACGATCATTGCCGCCCACTTCGTTTTCATATGCCCCTCCTAGAGTTTTCGCGGGATCGGTTTTGCAGTATGCAACATTTGACCGCGCGGTGCAAATCCGCTTCCTCTTTTTTTGGATGCCGGATCTTGCCTTGCGGGTCTCAATCTACCGATCTTAATCTGCCGATCCTGATCCGCCGATCTGACGCCGCGAACTCAACGCCTTCACCCAGTTTCGCTTTCCAGCGCGCTCAGCGTTTCGTCATCCACGTCCCACTTCTTCAGGATGGCAAAAATCGTCTTCATGCCGAAACCGGCCCGCTGCATCTGACGAAAAATGCGCGCCGCCTGTTTTTGATCTTTCGGCTTCTGCAGCCGCTTTTTGCGCAAATACTCGCGGGCCTGCTTCTCGTCGCTTACACCTTCATACGCGGCTTCCACGGCTTTCTCGATCACCGATCCGTGAACGCCTCGGGTCTTCAGCTCCGTGATCACGCGCATCCGTCCCAGTTTCAGATTGTCGCGCCGCAGCGAGGAGTAGTAAGCCGCGTACTGCGAATCGTTCAGATATCCCTGGTCCTTCAGCTTCCGGATCACGAGTTCCACCAGCGTGACGCCATATTCCGAGTCGGGTTCTTCGATGCGCGCGCGCATCAACCGTTTCAGTTCGGCGACCGTCCGCATGCGGCGCGCGAGCGCGCCCACGGCGTACTCGTATAATTCGTCTTCAGAGTAATGCTTCCGCTTCGGACGCGAGAACGTCATACCAACTAACGATAGCGCATTTCGCATCCATGGAGTAACGGCGAGGGTAGCGAGTACTGAGAACCGAGTGTCGAGCACCGAGTAGCGAAAAAAGAAAGGGCGCGGTAGCCCGCGCCCAGATCCGTGGAAACCTTGAAACTCTGAAACCTTGAAACCTGCCCCCTATCCTACCTTCCCCCAAACCCTGCCGACTGCATCGACTGCCGCGAAATATCGGCGGTCGACGCGATGCCCTGCATGCGCAGCTTGAAGTCGTCGGCGTTCGAAGCGTTCTCAAGAGCCGTTTCGTAATTGACCAGCCCAGCCTGGAACAGATCCCATAGCGATTGATCGAACGTCTGCATGCCGTACTGCGAAGTGCCCGCGGCGATAGCATCGCGAATCGATCGCGTCTTTTCCGGCACCAGCACGCACTCGCGAATGTAAGCCGTATTGATCATCACTTCGACCGCGGGCACGCGCCCCTCGGAGTCACAGCGCCGAACGAGTCTTTGGCTGACGATCGCCCGCATCACTGCCGCCAACTGCATGCGAATCTGTTTCTGCTCCGGCGGCGGGAAAATCGAAATCACGCGGTTGATGGTTTCCACCGCATCGAGCGTGTGCAGGGTCGAGAACACCATGTGGCCGGTTTCGGCGGCGTGCAGCGCCGTCGAAATGGTTTCCAGGTCGCGCATTTCGCCCACCAGAATTACGTCCGGATCCTGACGTAAAGAAGCGCGCAGCGCCGCGCCGAACGACGGTGTGTCCACACCGATCTCGCGCTGGTTCACGTATCCCTTCTTGTCGCGATGCAGAAATTCGATCGGATCTTCGATCGTAATGATGTGTTCCGCGCGCGACGAGTTCACGCGATCAACCATTGCCGCCAGCGTGGTCGATTTACCGGAGCCCGTGACGCCAGTCACCAGCACCAGCCCGCGTGGCATGTCGCAAATCTGCTCCACAACTTTCGGCAGAAATAATTCGTCGAGAGCGCGAATCTTCGTGGGAATGACGCGCAGCACCAGTCCCACATTGCCGCGCTGCTGGAAAATGTTCACACGGAATCGTCCCAGGCCTGCGACACCGTAGGCCATATCGATTTCCGTGGTCTCTTTGAATTTTTGTTTTTGCCGCGCTGACATCATGCTGAACGCCATGTTCAGCATGTCTTCCGCGCTGATGCGGGGCTGGTCGGTCAGCGGCACCAGTTCGCCGTCAATGCGCAGGTGAGGATAATTTCCCACCTTCAAATGCAAGTCGCTGGCTCGCCGTTCCGTCGCTATCCGCAGCAGGTCATCAATATTCATCGCAGAGTTCTCACCCGGGGAGGTCTCCGCGCGAAGCTCAACTCGCGAGACGCTCTCTCAAGCATGATCGCCCGAATCGTCACCTTCCCCAAGATGACCTAAGTAATAGTCGTTGTTCGGAGATTGGACACAGCCTGAGGTGCGGCCGTCAGGGGTCAGGGCCTGCACTGCGAAGAGTTCTACGGATCCGATATCTGCGTGTGCAGTCCCGCCGGGTGCCCCAGGTCTCGCCGTTCTTGCGAGACCTGGGAGGGTCCATCTCAAACTTCACCCGTTTCAGACAGGGTATAGTCAGAGTACGACGAAACTTAAACCTGCGAGGTGACTGGCGCCGGGATTCCTGCATCCATAAGAAAATGAAATGCGAGCCCCAGGGGAATGGAGCCTTCTTCATGCGAAAGACCGTCATCGTGGGAGTATTGTCGATGCTGATGTTCGGGCTGTCTGCCGGAATCGCCGGCGCTCAAGTTCCGACTTCAGGCAACGTCTACTTCGGCTACAGCTATTACAACACCAACCTCGCGCCGAATCGCGGCAGCCTGAACGGGTGGCAAGGAACGCTGGAGGGCAAGGTGCTTCCGCTGCTGGGAATCGTCGCCGACATCAGCGGGCAGTATGGCTCGCTCAACCTTGGCGAAATCTGCCCGGTTGTTCCGGTCGGCCTCGGCGGAGGAGGCTGTACGACTTTCAACCTGAGCACGCACGAGTACGACGTGCTGTTCGGTCCGCGGGTCGGAGTTACGATCGGGAAGTTTCGTCCGTTCGGCGAATTTGAGATCGGGGTTGGACACGTCTCAGCCGGCAGTGAGTCGAACACGTCGTTTGTCACAGCCCTCGGCGGCGGGGTGGATTGCAAGATTTTTCATGTGCTCGCCTGGAGGGTCGAGGGGGAATACGTGCACACGCGTTTTTTCAGCGGAGGCCAGAACAACGCGCGCATTTCGACTGGAATTGTGCTCCGGTTCTGAGAGCCGTTCTTCCCGAGTTCAAGGGATCAGGAACGGTCGCGCGCTCTAAGATGACATGGACGGGCAGTGCCAGTGCCGACCTCATTGAACTCAGCTCCGCAGCTCACAGCAATACTCCAGTCAAGCCTTGGAAGCTGACGAAGCTGAGGGCTGATTAAGCAAATCCTCTTGGCATGACATCACGCAGTGAGCAGGTTCCTGCGCCTTGACAACGCTTCCTTTTGGGCGCAATGTTGCAGCCGCATTGGCGGGGCTTACAGATCCAGGGAACCGTAGTGTCGAGTGGCGGCAAGCATCCTCAAAAAATCTGGGAGGAATTGCGCTTATGCGAAACGCTTTGTTCCTGATTTGCGTGCTTGCATTATCCTGCGCTTCCTGGGCGCAAGCCAATCGGGCGTCCTGGACGAACTTAGGCGTCCTGCGAGCGGGGCAGAAGATTCAAATCGTCGACACGAACTCGAAGAAGCATTCCGGAACTTTTGTGAATGTCTCCGAAACCGCGATCTCGTACCAGGGGGCCGTAGGCCAGCAGTCCTTTCAGAAGCAAGAGATACGCAGCGTGAAACTGATGGAAAACAAACATCGTTTGCGCAACACCCTCATCGGTGGCGCGGTCGGCGCCGGAGCAGGCGCGGGTATCGGGGCGGCGTCGTGGGAGAACCATGGATTTCTCGGTAGCAAGGGAGTCGGCGCGGAAGTAGGCGCAGCTATCGGTTTCGTGGGGGGAGCAATCGCCGGTGCTCTCTTGCCCAGTCACAAAATGATTTACAGCGTGAATTCGCACTAGCTTCCTGCGGATCGCGACCTCGTCACCAAGCCGATCACGGCTTTCCGTCCTTCATCGCTGAGAGAGATACTGAGACTCGACTTCCCAAGTTTAGACATCTTCTGAAGAATCGCGAGCATCCAGAACCACAAGAACACCGATCTGAACCGCACAATCGGGGGGCGAATGCGCAAATTCCGAATCGTGCTTCTTGTCAGCTTGTCTTGCAGTGTGCCGATGTTGGGCCAAACCTATGGTAGCGAGCTGTTTGGCGGATACTCTTTCGAGCGGATTGCCCCCGGGTGCGGATCAAACTACAGATGTGGCGTCGACGCCGGTCCCGCCACCAATCTTAACGGCTGAACCGCATCGCTCACCGGGTTCTTCTATAAGCATAAGTCGCTGGGAATTTCGGCGCAGGTCACCGGAAACTATAATGGCACTGCAGCCCTGTCGTACTCGACGGTGAATCGGTATACCTATCAGTTCGGGCCTGCCTATGCTTTTCGTGTTCGAAGGTCGAGCATCTTCGCGCACGCTCTGCTCGGCGGCGTCACTCAACGATCGTCGTCGGATCACTCCTTAGCCTACAACGAGTTCCTCTGGTCCCTGGGAGGAGGTCTCGACTTCAAAGCATCGAGCCGTATATCGATTCGTCCCGTGCAGCTGGATTACGAGAGGCAACGCATTCCGGTAGCTGACGCCTCCGTTGGCACTAATGGAGTGAGGTACTCGGCAGGAATCGTTCTGCACTTCTAAAAGCGATATTAGGCCAGCACCGGCATGATCGCTGGCGCGATACACTATTCTCGAAGTCGCTCAGAAGGGAAAATCATTCATGACATATTACGGTGGAAAAGAACTCGCGCGATCGTTCCGCACGGTCCGCAAGAATACGATCAAAATCGCAGAAGAGATCCCAGAAGATAAGTACGGCTTTCGTCCGGCGCCGGGATGCCGCTCGGTCGCGGAGACGCTGGTGCACGTCGCGGTGATGTCGCGCGTGCAGGAGCAGGTCCATGTGATCGAGCACCGCAGCACGCTGGTGGGCTTCGATTTCTTCGGTCACATGGACAAGCTGGGGGCCGAGGTGAAGGTGCCGCGCACCAAGGCACAGGTACTGGAACTGCTGCGCAGCGAGGGCGAGAAGTACGGCAAAATTCTGGAAGGCGCCTCGGAGGCCTTTTTGGCGGAGCAGGTCGAGTACCCGGAACCGATGGAGCCGCGCGTGAAATCGCGGTTCGAAATGCTGATCGCCCCCAAGGAACACGAGATGCATCACCGCGGACAGTTGATGGTGATTCAACGGATGCTCGGGATCACGCCGCACCTCACGCGGCAGATGGACGAGCGCATCACCGCGATGCAGTCGGCACCGGCGATCCGATAACCTCCAGGGGAGGGCACGCGCATTCGCGTGCTCGCCTCAACGAGTGTTATCGGATAGCCTTGAACTTCGCGACGATAGCCGTGATGTCGTCGTGTTGTTCCTGAATACTGAATCGCCGAACACCATCAACGATTGCGGTCAACAACGCCTGGCACGGCAGGTCCCGGTGTTGCTGAAGCGATTCAATCAGGCAGCGCTCGCCAAATTCCTCTCCTCGCTCGTTACTGGCTTCGGTGATTCCGTCCGTGTAAAGCGCAAGCACGTCCCCAGGAGAAAGCTCCTGCTCCCTCATCGAGAAATTCCACTCTCTGAACAGCCCAAGCAGCGTGCTGGTGGACTCAAGCCGATCCACACTGCCATCGCTTCTTACCAACAGGCCTGACAAGTGGCCACAATTGACGTAGCGCAGTCGCCCCGCTGCCTCGTCGTAATCCACAAAAAGGAGCGAGGCATAGGCGCTGTCGCCTGTGTTGTCATAGAAGAGGCGATTCACTGACTGGAGCAACGCCTCGGGCTGATCAAAGGCCAGCGCCGGCTGGCTCCGCAAGCTGGCCTGTAGGTTCGCCATCAGCAGAGCGGCGGCGATTCCTTTGCCGGAAACGTCGCCGATGATCAACCCCAGCCGCTGCGGCCCCAGATTCAGGAAATCGAAATAGTCCCCTCCCACCTGGCGCGCCTGCACGCAGATTCCCGCGTACTCAACCGTTTTCAACTCCGGCTGAATCTGCGGAAACAACCGCGCCTGCACCTGTCGCGCGATTTCCATTTCCTGCGCGATTCGGCGTTCGGATTCGAGTTTCTCGGCGTGCGCCCGCCGGCGCGACTCAAGGGTCTGCCTCACCTCATCGAAACCTTCCAGGCCAAACGCGTTCCCGTCCGGATCCTCGAAACGCGCATAGGTGCCGCCCCACCCCGGCGTTTCCGGCGCAGTTAAGAAACGCACGCCGCGTGCGCTCCATTCTTGAAACTTGGCGTGGACATCTTCGGTCATGAATAAGACCCAGCGGTAGCCGCCAATCAGTTGGTATTCCGGTGCGTCGGGCTTTGGTTCCACCAGCGCCAGATTCGCGCTGCCGTCGGGAGGCGCCACTTCGATCCAGCGTTCGCCGGTGGGAAGGCGTTGTTCCGTTAGAAGTTCGAAGCCCAATTGTTCCAGGTAAAAGGGCTTACTCACTTCCAGGTCACGGACGAAAACGACGATGTCCTGGATCGACAGGTAGGGCTCTTCACGGCCCGGGCGAAGCACGGTCCGGTTCGCCCACGCGAGAAATGCGTCGCTGGCCATCGGCGTGATTATAACGGCCCGACAAGTGTTGAAACCGGGCGATTACACTCCAACCCCGCTGTAGGGTCAATGAGTGCTACCACGACAGCAGGGCAGCACGGGTATTTCGCTGTTCCGTTCCTTGGGAAGCCCGTTCAGCGCCGCGTCCGCACCGCCATCTTTTCACCCAAGGTGGAACTATTCAGAGTCACTAACTCGATCGTTGGCGCGCCAGCAAGAGGTCTAGCGTGACATGAGAAATTGGACTTCCCGCTCGATCTCCGAAATTGCGATCGGAGCGAGATTTGCTTCAGACAATTTCTGATTAAGCCGTCGAAGCTTCGTCGTTTTGAACTCGCTCCATTCTGCAATGGCGGCCTTGGCGCGCTGGCTGGACTCGTTGTAAACCGCAATCGCCTGCGAAGGCACAGCGCGGTCCCCGCCTTCGACAACATCCAGTGCGGATGCCATTTCGGCGGAAGCGTCCTGCAGGCCCGAGGGCTGCCCAACCGCTTCGGGCTTGGTTTCTATCCTTGAAATTTCAGCTTGAGCATCCGCCAGCGCCGATTGAATTGCCGCATCTTTGTCCCCCACCTTCTGCTGCAGATCAGAAAGCTGTTTCCGCAACGAATCGATCTCAGCCAGGGCGCGCCGTGCCTCTCTGGTTTCGGCAAATATCTGTTGACCGAGTTGCAACTGCTGGTGGAGTATCTCGGGGGTGGCGGGGGAACGGGGGTCCATGACGACTTTTAGAGGTTGACTCTGCGCCGTTCCGTCAACAGTGAGTCTGACCGTATAGATCCCGGGCACTACCTTAGGTCCCCTGGGATTGCCGAATTCGGCTTCTTTATCCACGCTTGGGTTGCCCGAACTGCCCCAGCTAAGATCCCAGACAAAGCGGTGCATCCCAGGATCAACGTCGAGGACTTCTGGCTTGGGGAACCAGCGCTCAGCAATGGGAATAAGTAGGTGGTTTTCCGGATGCTTATCTTCCGAAGAGAATTTGTGGACGAGTTTCTGTTGCGCATCGAAAATTTCCAGCACGACTGTGCTGGCGGAAGATTTCAAAAAATAGTCAATGATGGCGCCGGCAGGAGGGTTCTCGGCAGTTGGTTCCTCCGGCGGAAGTGGAGTGCCGGCGAAGAGGTCGTCATCAATGCGAAATGCCGCCTCCGGATGGTAAAGCAAGAATGCATTCTCCTTTTCGGCGTCGAGCGCATCGCGAAGCGGCGTAATGTCGTCCAGAATCCAGAAAGAGCGGCCGTGGGTGGCCGCTACCAGATCCGCGCCGTGAATCGTGAGGTCGCGGACGGAGGTCACCGGCAGATTCAGTTGCAGGGACTGCCAATCGCCACCGTCATCGAAGGATACGTAGACCCCCAATTCAGTTCCGGCAAAGAGCAGTCCTTTTGTCTCGGTATCTTCGCGAATGCCACGCAGGAAAGCGTTGGCCGCAATGCCGTTCGTGATCAGTTGCCAGGTGGCTCCGTAGTTACGGGTTCGATAGAGATACGGTATCTGATCGTCCAGTCGGCTGCGGTCTACAGCCGCGTAAGCCACCGCGGGATCAAAATGCGAAGCCTCGATGAACGAAATCTTGCTCCAGGCTGTCAGGCCGGCAGGCGTGACATCTTTCCAGGTTTTCCCACCATCGCGGGTGAGATGAATCAGTCCAGTATCGCTTCCCGCCCAGATCGTGTCGCGATTTAAAGCTGACGGCGCGATCGTAAACACTACCCCGTAGCCTCGTTGCACTGCGTTCTCGTTCGTCGCAGCTCCTTCCGCCTTGTCTCCCGGCTTCTGTGTCGATCCGGTGAGATCGGGGCTGACGGTCTGCCAGTGCAGACCACCATCGACAGTTTTCATCACATATTGAGTCCCGAGATAGAGCGTTGTGGAGTCAGCGGGGGAAAAAATAAGAACTGGAGTCCAAGGGTCCCTATATTTGCGCTGACTGATCTCGGAACCGAATGTCGGCACCGGCCACGGAGTGACATCCTGGCTCAGTCCAGTTCGTCTGTTGTAACGGGTCACGGAGCCGTAGGTTCCACTCAGATAGATGATATTCGGATCCTTGGGATCGGGCGCCATGTATCCACTCTCGCTGTCGCCGGCGGGAAACCAATCGCGTGCAGTGATCTGATTATGATCGGTGCGGCTGGCTACGGCAGCGCTTCCGCTATCTTGTTGCGCGCCGTAGACGATGTAGGGAAACTCGTTGTCAGTGATGACATGGTAGAACTGAGCCGTCGGCTGGTTGTACCACGTACTCCAGGTCTGGCCGCGGTCGAGGCTGATTGTGGTTCCCTGATCCGTGCCGAGAACCATGCTGTCGGAATTTCTGGGATCGACCCAGATCTGATGATAATCGTCGCCGCCCGGCGCTCCGCGAACAATGGAAATTGTTTTTCCTCCGTCGACAGATCGATACAGCGCAACATTCGGAATGTAGATCACATCGGGATTCTGTTGGTCGACGGTGATGCCGTTGAAGTACCAGGCGCGGCTGGTGAGTCGAGGGTCCGAGTTTTCCAAAGTCCACGTATCGCCGCCATCGTCGGAGCGATACAAGCCCGACTTCTTTGCCTGGATGAGTGCATAAACGCGTTTACCATCGGGCGCAACGTCGACTCCGATGCGTCCCCAATCGCCTTCCGGCAGCCCATTGTTGAGGCGAGACCACGTTTTGCCTGCATCTTGAGAGCGGTAGAGCCCGCCACCGGGTCCGTCAATCGGGGCATAGGTACTCCACGGAGGACGATGCGTATTCCATGCGCCGGCAAACAACAGCTGCGGATTACCACGACAGATCGCCAGGTCCGAAATGCCAATTTGAGATCCTTCATCCAGGACCTTGGCCCAATGCGTCCCTCCATCGACGGATTTGTAAACCCCACGCTCCTCGTTTGGACCGTAAGCATGACCGAGAGCGCCCACGTAGACTACTTGCGAATCTCGCGGATCAATCACAATTCGGCTGATTTGGCGCGCATCGTCTAAGCCTTCGTGAATCCACGTGGAGCCACCGTCACTGGATTTGTAAACCCCATTGCCCGACGACAAATCCGATCGAATGTCGGATTCGCCAGTTCCCACGTAAATCGTTTTAGGATCAGAGGGCGCAACCGCGATCGCCCCGATCGAGGCCACCGGCTCTTTGTCAAAGATTGGTTTCCACACCGTTCCAGCATCAGTGGTCTTCCAGACGCCGCCGTTGACCGCGCCGAAATAAAAAGTTGTCGAGTCCCCCGGCACCCCCGCGACGGCAACCACGCGACCTCCACGGAACGGACCAATGAGCCGCCATTTGAGGCCATTGATCAACTGTGGTGGAACCGACTGGGCAACTGCGAAGCCCGCCAGTAAAAGAAGAAAGAGTGCGATCAAACTCTGGTGCAAACCCGACCTAAATTTGTGCAAATGGAAACCCCCCGCTGGCTAGCCAGTTTACTGGAAAACAAGAGGTCGCACCGTCTAGCGTAAGTCTGGTCAGAATGGCCGTGTCGAGATCAAAATGGTTGGGTTGAAATCAGAATGGCTGAGTTGAGGTCGGAATGGTTCCATTGAGAAAGGAGGGAAAAACCTGGCCTGCCCGGTTTTGCTTTCGGCGTGTTGCAACTGCTTGAAAGATTGGTCGGGGAGAGAGGATTTGAACCTCCGACCCCCTGGTCCCGAACCAGTCCGCTTCGCTTGACCAACTTCGCGAAGAAAATCAACAGGTTGCCGAGCGGCGACCTCGCCTGCATTATGCCACACATGGGGTCGTCTAGCATGTGATAAATGGCCTCCTCATCTTTTGAGCCAGAAAGCAGGAAGCAATGTCGTTGGTGATTGAAAAACAAGTGTCGGGACAGATGTCCGAGGGTCTGCACAGCGTGACCATCACGAAAGTGGAAGACCTCGGTTTGCAGGAGACTCGATTTGGGCCGAAGGAGTGTGCCGCGATTTACTTCACGGCTGACGACCAGAAGGAAGGCAAACCTGTTGATGTCCGTCTACGGGTCGTCAAGAGCCTCCACCCCGAGAGCAGCCTCGCAAGATTGCTCGGTGCGTTGAGCGTCCCTTTCGGGGACACATTCGACCTCAATGACCTCGTCGGCATTAAGTGCCTAGTCGTCATTCAGCACAAAGAAAGAGAGGGCGAGACTCAGGCTAATATCGCGGCTGTCCTGAAGGTCCGCAACCCTCCTCGGTCCTTGCTTCTCTACAGGAAATCGACGGCGAATGCCAGCCTCCAGTGTGGATAACACATAACACATGCCCGGATTTGGTGCAGTGCGTGATACCCTTTTTAGTGGGGGTGACCATGTTAGAGACCGTCGAGACCGAGCTTGTGAAGACCTTTGTCCCAGTTCTTTTTCAGAGGGGGATGAAAATGTTTGATGGCGGAAAAGTCCGCGAGGAGCTTGCTGAGGCCAACCGTAAACTCGCAGCGACCAGCGATGAGTTGGCCGATACCAAACTAAAGTTGGCTGAGAAGGATGACAAACTGGACGAGGCCCAAGCGATGTTCGACGCCTACCGGGATAGGCAAGAACTGATTCTCTGGGGCGGCTCGTTCCTGATTATCATCCTGCTTGCGATAATGATTACATCCGTGAGGCAGGGCGGCTGCTGTCAAGTCGCAGCGTGAGCGTCTGGTCGGCTCCGAGCGAATCTTGACGGACGACGGGATTGAAAAATGGATGAGCAAGAGTCCCTCTTTGAGTCTCCCGAGCAACCGAATGCAAAGGCTCGACAGTACAGGCTCAATGACGACAGTCTTGTCTCTTCACGTCGTCTCGCAGAAGCCAGCCCAGAAGACCAGTTGGACGCAATGCGTCGGTGGTTTTACGAGAACTATGAAGACCCCGTCCACGGTTGCCCGTACATGTCGAGCGAAGGCGGGTATCAATACATCTACGGCGGTCCTTACGATGCCCGTGAAGAGTTAGACGGGGAGTTCGGCGGCGTCGTAGATGACGAAGTGATTGAGGAACTAGCCGACGAGCTTAACAACGAGTGTGCGGATTGGAGTGGCAATTCCAACAACTTCTCGCCCGACCTCGACGATTACCTCTTTCGGTCTAGTGCTGAGTCACTGGGTCAAGAGGACGCTTTTCGCCAGAGTGCAGTCAATGTCCAGCGACTCTTGGAAGCCAAAGTCGAGCCAGCAGACCGTCAATGCATGTTGCGGATGCTATACGTCAACGTCTTCACGGCTCTGGAAACATATCTTTCGGACAAGTTCATATCCTCAGTCAACGCGGACGAAAAGACGCTACGTCGTTTTGTCGAGACGACTCCTGAATTCAAGAGTCGCCGCCTTTCTTTGAGTGAAGTATTCGACGCTCACGAGACCATTAAGCACGAGGTCCAAAATCACCTTCTCGAAGTGGTCTGGCACCGTCTAGACAAAGTACAGCCGATGTATCGCGATACCCTCGGCATCGACTTTCCCGACATGCGAGAACTCTATAAGGCTTTGATTGCCAGACATGACTGTGTTCATCGAAGCGGCAAGATGAAGGAAGATGGGCAAGGACGGGTCTTTGAGGAGAAGGACATTACGAATCTGCTATCAGAAGCCGACAGGCTGGTCCGATGGATTGAGGCGGGTGGTAAGGAGCCGCCACCCTTCGACGCAGAATCGCCTTTCTAGGCTTTCGCTTTTGCTGCTTTTGCGGCTTTGAGTTCCTTCTCCAATCGACGAATAGTCGCCTTGTCGCCGGAGCGTTTCGCGTGGCGAAGCTGGGCAGCGAGGGAAATGACTGCGGCACCCGCCGGGGAGATGCGTGACTTGGTAAGGCCTGTGTCCTCTGACTCTGCGGCCTCCGCGAGGGTTCGCTCCAACTTCTGGAGCCGTGCAATTTCTGCCCGTATCTCTTGCAAGGTTGCCGCAACGCTGAATGACATCGTGCCCTCCTTAGTCATTGTATCACTCAGCAAGTTAGAAGAATGGCACTCCCACTCAGGTGTGCAGTGTAGACGCTAGGTCATCCCCGAGAAGTCGGCCAGACTCACCACACCATCGAGCCGAGGCACCGAGCAACCGTTGACTGGCTCACCACCCGTTGCGTAGCCCGCTCATTTACCCGCTCTTTCCAAGCCGTAGCGTCCGACATCCGGTCAATTTTGGTCAATCTCCCGAGCAAGAGGCGAAACGCTGACTCGGGCCACTCACCTACCCAGACCATGTGAGAGAGCTAACGAGCAGTCAGCGGGTAGCCGTCGCTGACTCCAGCCCATAAGATGTGCAGGCGTAGTGAGTTCGGGCAAGTCGGCCAATCCCTGAGACAGTCAGAATCGAGGGGAGAGTGAGCAGGACGCGAGGCCCACGGGATTCTACATCGTATACAGTGTAAATGACTCACAGAGTCAGCAGTCTCACCCCTCATGGGGCTTGTGCTACGCCCAGCGGTCTCTCGTGTCGATGAGTCGAAGTGTGGTCAGGGCAAGACAATTCTGTCTCCTTTTTACCGCAGTCAGCCAAGCTACTGTTTCTCAGCATCTTGCAGCCAAAACGAACCGTCGTAAACCCGCGACAAACCTTGAGTCACCCTCACGTCTAAAAGACTTACGCTGAGTGACATGCCGCCAAAAGCCATCTAGACCCTGCTTACGTGCCGCTAAACGCCTCTTAATCAGGGCACGTCGGCGACGGCTCCGACTGATTCCCTCGGGCTGCGAACCCCCGGCCTGCTCAACCGAGGTGACCAGAGTCATCGTTATCACAATGTAACAAGCGATGAGTGACAAATTTTGTCAGCAGTGACTCGCTCGACAACACACCCATAGAAGCCTGCCAGAGTGAATGACTTGCAGGCAGTGTGACAATCCTGCTCTTTTGTCCGGCCCTGACAGTGTCGAATTTACTTGATTGGAGCGTGACTCAGGCGTAAGCTTAGAGTGAGTCGAGGAGGGACGATGGAATATCTCAATGATGAGGAACTGACGGCCCTGTTGACGTTCACCTATGAGCGTGACCGCCTTCTGCACATGGCTCTACTCGTCTCAGTCTGCCATGCTCTCCGAGTGACAGAGATGCGAACGTTGACGGTCGATGATGTCGATGGTGCTTATCTCAGCATCTCTGCGTTGAAGAAGAAGGAGACTGTGACCCGGCTCGAACCGCTGCACACGAGTACCAACCCGCTGTTTGACGAGTCGGTCGTTGCGGTCCATGCTCACGGGCTACGCGTCAAAGGCGAGACGCTGCTGTTCGGCGGGAGCCGCCAGTCGTGGGATAGGAAGATGAAAGCGGCCTGTGAACTCGCAGGCATACCACGAGCGAAGGCACACTGGCACAGCCTGCGTCATTCGACAGCGATGATGGTCTTTCGCGAGACGGTCAGCCTCGGTGCAGTCAAGCAAGCTCTGCGACACGCGTCATGGTCTTCATCGCTTGTCTATTTGAACGAGAGCGACAGCCAGAAGGCGTTCGCAGCGGTCAGTGATGCATTGTCCGCGATGGCCGCTCAATAGACGCTCCGACCGACCATCCCAATCTACATTCCCGCCTCTGCATTTGCTCTCGCCCCGCAATCCGTCCATAGGTATCGGCCCTCAGAGCCGTCGATCCCCAGGGAAGGGGTATTGAATCAGCATCGCGTAGGCCACAAATAGGGTGTCACGACTACCTCTACAAAGAGGCAAGGGGGCTGACGCCCACGCCGTCATCGCCTGGGCCGACCGTCCTGCCCCGCCAACTCGATGCTGATGCAGACACCCCTGATAATTTTCAAAGTTTCGGAGTTCCCCCAGTAACACTTGCTCTCGGAGACATGCCCTCTCTGCAAAAGGGCTTTATAATTTTTGGAAATTTTTCAGTGTGCTGTTAGGTTGGTCACATGTACAAGCCTCCACCGACCGCGAAGCCACTCGATCTGCGTGGGGCACACCTCAAGATCGACCGGGCGAAGAAGCACATCAGTGACTTGGACGCTGAACGTGCGAGATTCCTGGGTTCTAACCCGTATGCTGGTGTCGCGAAGTTTCACCCGGAAACTGACACGACTGAGTTCGTCTTGCAGTCCCTTCCTGACATACCGGACACGATCCCTCTCATCCTCGGAGACGCTGTTCACAATCTCAGGGCCGCATTGGATCACCTCGCTTGCGAACTTGTCCGCAGTGCAGGCGTTGAACCGAAGGGTGTCTATTTTCCGATCTGCGAGACTGCTGAGAAGTACGAGGCCGAATCTGCTGGCAAGACGAAAGGGATGCCAGCAGAAGCGAAGAGCGAGATTGACCGGATTCGGCCATACGGTGGAGGGAACGACGGACTCTGGGGACTTCATCGGCTTGACATCATCGACAAGCATCGACTGTTGCCAACAGTTGGCATGAGGGTCGGCTCGTTTCAGGTCAATCTTTCTCTGACGCCGACCGAATACAACTTCGCTATGCCGTCCGTTTTGGAAGTGGGCGACACAATCGGTTGGATTCCGGGGAATCATGAAGCCGACAAGCAGATGGCCGTGACCGCTGACATCGCATTCGGTGAACCGGAGATTTTTCAAGGCCGACCGATGATAGAGACGCTGACCGAATTGGCAAATTACGTCAAGATCGTCGTCACACATTTCGGCGGCACTCCGGCACGTTAACACCGCCGTCACGTTCGTTTATTACGATGAAAGTACTGTGAAACGCTTCATAGAAACCAGAATCTCGCTCCCGAAGGACTTTGTCAGCAGACCGTCGGAACCCGGCACTTCCGCCTTTGAATATCTGGAGGGCCGACGCGATCCGCACAAGCTGACCGATGATGACGATCTCCTGTTCATCGTTGACGACAAGCATCCCCAGGGCGGATTGATCTACGTCTTCAAGGATCACTCCAGCGTCGTCTTCTCTCCGACCGTGAACTGATGGACTAAGCGGCTCGTGGCAACGCTGATAATCGCTCTCCCGCATCGACGTGACACCACGAACGGTTCAACAGAATTTGGCGGACGGTCCTCTCAGCGACACCGTACCCACTCATCGAACGTCATGCGGCCTCCTCATCTCCAGTGACCGCGTCAGCCACCTCGTCATCGACCGCTTCCTGAGGTATGATTTCGTTCACCTCCTCAACAGGGACGCCGTCTTCGTCAGCCACAGCATTCGCCGCCATCATTCCCGCGACACTCAACTCCTCAACCTCAATCTCCTGCACACCCTCACCGTCGCTCGTGCTCTCGACATCGGAAATATCGGAGTGATTCCTGAGTCCGTCTGAATGCCGCTTTCGATAGCGAGAATCTTCTTCGTGCTGGCTTTGGTCTGCTGACCAAAAACATTCTGACGCAGCACATGCACTCAATACTCGTCCGCCAGACAGAGTGAAATAAATCTCGCGGTGCTCCTCACATCGTGGACGCGGGAGAACAACCACCTCTTTCACTTTCTTTGGAGGCTTCGGCATTTCCAACTTCGCTGCGATGCGACTGGTCTTCGCCGCCGCGATAGACGGTGCCAGCCATTCGTGGAGAATTTGTTTGAGTCTGTCATCAATTTGTAGTTTCATCTTCGCTCCCTTCCTCTATCTCGTCCCGTTCGAGCGAGTTCTTAACATCCTTCATCGGTTTGCCTTTCGGCTCTTGCCTGAAACTCAGGTCGCACGACATGCCTTCAAACGTCACAGGCTTCTCATCAGGGCTGATGGGTATTGCTGTCGCCTTCGAGAACACCTCATCAGCCGTCGCGTTTTCGACTGCGTGCTGTGCATCAATGACGACGCTGCCCACTCGCGGCAAAAGTTTCTTTCCGCTGAACACCTTCGCAGGCGATAGTTCTTTCGCCTCAGTCTCAAGACCCGCTTCAATCGCGGTCAACGCTTTCATTTGCGTGACATCGTTCACGTCCTGGGGAGTCGGGTCGGCACGGCGATTCAATGTCGCTTCCCTCTCCGCGTCCTCCGCCCCTATTTCGATGAGAGACTTTTGAATTGACTGGCTTGTCCAGTCGAACGGAACGAGCCGCTTCTCAAGTCGCTCAATCATCGCCGCGTCAATCAGGAACTCGTCGAGACAGCGAATGGCGAAAATATCAACTCCGCGTGGAGCACCTTTCACAGTCTTGAGAATCTTCGAGTCTTTGACAGTGAATGGGTAGAGCTTCTTGAGTGTCGAAGTGAATGTCGTCGGTATCACAAGCACACGACGGTACTTGAGGTCGATGTAGGTCAGGTTGCCAATCTCCTGAGTCTCGAACGGGAACTCCCCCGTTGGTTCAATCTCGACAATGAGGTTGACGACATCCTCGACACACAAATCTTTCTTGACTGCGAGTTGTGACCACAGAACATCGAAGGTTGGTCGAGCGTCACGCCGTAGCTCATAGCGGAGGTGTTCGCGAAGTTGTCTGTCGTTGACATCCCTAAATTCGCGTTCGAGAACGCCGAGATATTGGCGGAGTCGATAGACCGCCGCGTCACTTGCCGTCTCAGGAACGGCGGCCACAATCTCTTCGGGAACTTCGACACGCCGCTTACGCCGCCGTAGCGAAGTGTCCATGCCGCCCGACCAAGTCAGGTTGTTGACCAAAACCTTGACGGCTTCAGCAAACTTCCTAGGGTCGCTTATGTGGCTCCAGGTCGAAGTCGTTTTCACCAGTTCTTCACAAGCGAGGTCTGCCGCACTGGTGCCGTGCTCTGGCTCGACTGCCTGACGTAATCGGGCACTGACGGCAATGAAGTCGAGATTCTTCCACGCGGGATGCAGATGTCTTGTTGTCGTCTTCATGCTGCACTCCCTTGCTGACTAATTTGCCCAGCCCATTCAGTCAGGTCGGCGAGATACGCCTTGGTCTGGGTGACCTCATAATCTTTTTGTTGGCATGGAGTCGCCCACGGCTGGTGCCGCCGTTTCAGGTCTGCGAGTTCACTTTCGAGAGCCTTGAGCCGTCCCCCGGCGAGAATAATCTGACGGGCGACGGCCCACGACGGGGGCTGGCTAAGTGATTCAGGCGGTTGAGAGTTCAAGACTGAACTCGGGTATACCCACTCAATTAAAGAACTAAGGTCCACTCTCACAGACAGTGGTATAGGACTATGGCTATATGTAATCGAGTTCACGCCTGAACTCTGCGTCAATTGAGAGTTCGACCATGAACTCTCCAGAAAACACACGGGCTTATCGCATTTCCAAGGAAAAACCTGACGAGTGGCTTGCTTTCCGCTGTGGTTGATGGGGCGTCGGTCAGACTCCGTGGCGGCTCCGGCCAGCCAGCAGTACCCGTCTTTGAGTAAGCGGTCAACTAGCCGTTGTGCAACGGGTCGGCTGACATTCAGGACTGAGGCAAGTTCTTTTACCGGGCGGTCGTACAGACCTGTGGAGGGGTTGAGATTGTGACGCATCGCTACTACAGCGAGAGCGAGTTGGGCATCGTCCAACACGTCATCGACAGCTTTGCGAAAGTCGGTGAATTTCTGATAGGTCTTCATGTCGTCCTTTTCAATCATTCAATCGTTACTGCTGCGGGTCTTGGTTCAGGACCGTACAAACTGCGGCAAGGTCTTCAGCAGACAATGCCGACTTCAAGTCGTTGACCGACCGCGTCGTGCGGAATCCGGTCAACCGTGTGTGCTCCTTGCGAGCACGAATCTTCGCGACGACTTCAGCTTGAAGTTGCGTGAGTGGTTTCGTTGTCGTCATTTCTCCTCCTTGAATCCGAAGGACTCCCACACTTCGGCGTCGGTCTTGATGTTCTCCGGTTGGTTTGGTGTCGGATGTGTGTTGATATTCCCCTCTGCCCAAGTGTTCATGCAGCGGCAAGAATCTCCATCCCATCGCGGCTCGACGTAAGAGCCAAAAGATACGTACGCCTCTCGCGACGGAGCGAAGTCTTCAGGACTGATGACTTCGCCGGGAGTGTTCGAGTTAATCAACAGAAGGGTGAGCAAACGTCCGTCTGCGAAGACATGGTTGACAAGTGCTCGGGTGAGGCATTGCTTGCCGTACATTTCGTGTCGGACGAAGCCGAACGTCCCACGCGCGACTTTGCCGTCGGTCGGGTGAAGGACAGGTTCGACGGCATACTCTGTTCCGAACTCGTTGCTCGACGGCGTGAAGTATTCGGCACTGATGAGTTCGCAGTTTCGTCCGACAAACGGGTCGTCTGACGCCCACTCAACCTCTCTCGACACAATCAAAGCCCCGTCGTTGAAGACGTGCTCGACCACTACTCTTTCTTTGCGGCTTGAATCGAATCCGACCGCACCTCGCGTTACTTGTTCTTTCACTTCATTCATGTCGTTTCTCTTTTCTGCTCGACTGACGAGCGTGTTTTTCGTCGAAGCAAAGGTCGCCCCAGATGCGTCGGCACGTTGGGATTCGGGCCGAAACGGACCTCCCGTGTTGACGGAACGCCCGTGCCTTGAAGAGGTGGCTCGTCTGGCACATGAGCCACGGAGTGAACGTAATATCGCTGGTCCGCAGACCAGTGTTCTTCCTTCTTCAAGACGGAGCTTCGT
This sequence comes from uncultured Acidobacteriaceae bacterium, assembly GCA_963739125.1. GTDB lineage: Bacteria > Acidobacteriota > Terriglobia > Terriglobales > Acidobacteriaceae > Sulfotelmatobacter. The sequence goes on from CAVTZD010000001.1 coordinate 2,932,963, forward strand.
CGTCAGTTAACGGTGTTCGATCAGTGTTGCTTGGAAGCCGCGTTCCTCAGGACTGAGTGCGGCGTGTTCGGATTGTCTTGCGGGACTCACCCGCCGTCGGCTGCTGAAAGCCTCGGGTCTTTCTCGATCTCCAACAAGCTTACCACAAAGAGACGGCGAAAGTCAAGCGAACGCCGCGTCCAGCAGGGGTTTTGAGGCGTTTGGGGCTTTGGTGCCCAGGCTCGAAAATAAAGTTGCGGACGCGTCTTTCCCCCGATTTACGCCTTCTTGCCGCGTAACCCATTCCCTCTCAACACGTTGCCGTCCTTTGAGTCGCCGCCCAACATTCGACGCAAACCGTATTAGTAGCAGGCAGCAGTAGTTACGAGTCACAGCCAGTCTGAATGACTCGTTTAGATGGTAAACGGTTGCCAGAACGGAGGGGGGCGTGAAGGCGAAGCACACGCTGGCATGGTTCAAAGCGGAGCAATCCGCCGCTCGATGGCTCCAGAGAAACGGCATTGTGTGCCGCCATCTCAGGGGCAATGGGCCGCACGACATTGTAGGCAAGAGCGGAACGCGGATCGAAGTGAAGTTCGCCCGCCCTCGCCGTCGGAAGAAGCACATCACTTGGACGTTCCAACTGAGTCGTCCGCGTGGCAAGCAGGCGAAGAAGGTTCTCGATGAGTCGGGAGTTGATGCGTACATCTTCGTGTTACGCCCAGCGTTCCTGGGGCGACACAGAGTGTTCCTCGTCATGTCCGCCCCGCAGAAAGTGCAGAGTGTTGTCGTCTCGGCCCGCAGTCTCATCGGCAAGCATCGGGACACGGTCTTCCACTGCGAAGTGATTCGCGAGATGGAGCGACGAGTCGCAAAGGTTGCAGTGTGAGGTAGATGTTGGAGGAGAGATGTCGAAGACGAAAGTTGTTGTGACGCAGGACCCAGACCAGCCCATCGCGGCTGAGATTCTGGCGAAGGTGTCGTCAGGGCACCCGTTGACTCCGCAGACCGCCAAGAGCCGCGAGGCGATGACTGGCGAGGGCGGGACGTGCGTGTAGTGACCACGTCGCCTACTTATTGAAATGCGACTCCTAGCCACAACATTCTCTGCGAATGTTCTGACATGGCCGCGATGGGGTTGAGCAGACGGTACGGAATGCCGTCGCATGTGCGGGCTGGGACTAAAACTCCCGGCCCCGCCCTTTTTGGAGGACAAATTGAATGACAGCACGTTCGCCCTCATCAAGAGGTCACTGAAGCAACTCAACCGCCATCGCTTGCTGAGTAGCCACTTAAAACTCATGTGCTTCGAGTGCAAAGCGATGAGGTGTGTGACGGACCATTTTGCTTCTGGAGAGAGTTTGCTCGATTGCCAGCATCGACGCCCAGCGTTTTTTCTTGACGACGCTGTGGCTCAAAAGTTCAAGGCCGAAGTTGAAGCACGCACTGTCCGACGCGAGATTGTTGGCTTCGCGGCTCCAACAGCCGGAGGGCATCGGCGTCGTTTTGTTGAAGACATCGAAGTAATGGAGGAAGCAGCGTGAAAGTAATCGGTTGTTTGACATGCCCCTATTGCGGGCCTTTTGACATATTGGGAATCGTCGATGGCACACCCATCACCGTTTCCATCGGACTATACGACTGTATCGGTCGTGACGCGGCGGGGCTGTGGATTTTGAACTGTCCTAAGCAGCACCACGTCTTGAAGTTGATTTTCACTTCCGCACAAGAATGGCTGGAGGGCGAAGGCGTCCCGCCGGAAGTAGGTGGAGTACGTGGGCACTTTCCCGCACCTGTTGGACGGAGGACGAGTTGAGCGTAGGTAAACAACTCTATTCCACATTTTCAATTTGGCACGCCTCGATTTTGCACTACCTGTATGGAGCCGAGTCGTTGGCAAAAATCATCGCTATCGACAAGTTCAAATCGGAGTGGTTTTTCGCGGTGCCCGTCTGCGACGCAGAAATCGACATAGCCGCCTACGAGAAGAATGAACTCACACTATCGTCTGCGAAGGCTTTCGTTCATTCGTTCAATCTTCTTTCGCAGCAGCAACGAAAGATGAAAGCACGGGGCGAGGACCAGTTCGTCAGCGAGGCGTGGATTCGCGGCGACGTAGGCTGACACGGGTTCTGGAGGAGACATGCTGGCAAACCAAGACATCGCGAACCTTCGTCAGATTGCTCTCGATGATAAAGGGGCAACAACAACACGCCGTCTGGCAGCGATTGATAGTCTCGCCGCCCTTGGCAACCACTATTTGCACAAGCGGACGAAGCATCTGTTGAGAGAGTACGTCGAACCGACGAGGCGAGGCAGGCTTTTTCTCGTGAAAGCGTTGAGGCGTCTGAAGAAGTCTAAAAAGCATTCGCATGAAGGGACGAAGTCCGCTGTCAACGCACGGCTTCTGTTCTTGAGAGGCGTCGAGCTTGGCAACGGTTTATGGCAGTTGAAGGCGTCTGACGGCCAGAACAGGTCCGTTGTGAGACCTGTCGCGAGAGTGCCTGACGTTGTTTCAGATATCGAGAACTTTTTGACAGAGCACGGAGGATAGACCATAGATGTTGGGCATCAATGTGATGACCGAGAAGTTGCGAAACGTTCTGAATATCCGACGATGGAATGAACGCAATCCCGGCAAAGCGAAAGCACGAGCGGCTGCGTGGCGTGCCGCGAATCTAGAAAAGACGACAGTGCGACAGGCTGCCTACCGTGCTGCGAATCTAGAAAAGGAGAAATCGCGGATGGCTGCGTGGTACGCAGCCAATTCTGAACGAGTGAAAGCACAAGTGGTTGCATGGCAGGCAGCGAATCCTGACAAGGTGAAAGCACAGAAGACTGCGTGGAAGGCTGCGAATCCTGACAAGGTGTGTGACTGCCGTCGTCGTCATCGAATACGGAGATGGGGCCGCACGGAGAACTTTACTGAGTTTGAGTTCCAAGAACTGAAGCATCAACTTGGTGATATCTGCCTCCGCTGCAAGCGACATGAGTCTGAACTCGGCAGACTCAGTTTGAAACTCGTTCCCGACCACGTCGTGCCGTTAGCGATGGGCGGGTCGAACGACATTGAGAACATTCAGCCGTTGTGTTCCAACGGTAAGGGTTCGTGCAATCAAAAGAAGTGTGCGAACTACGCGAACTACATGGTTCACATAGGAGGCAAGTTTGAAGACAGAGCATGAAAAATCCTTGGAAGCGTATTACGCGTACAAGTCTGGGCCACGTTCGAGCGAGGATTTCAAAGCAATCGTTACGAGTCCCGCTTCATCTCCAGAGGACCGCGAGAAAGCGAAAGCAGCCCTCGCAGAATACGCAGCGTCAGTGAAATGGGTGACCGCACGCGGGGAAACCGAACCTGTCGTTGGCATGTTCGCGAGACACAGAGCTAGTTGCATTTGGTCGGGCATCACGCCGCAACCACTGCCGAAGGAAGAGGACGGCAATGCCTAGCCTTCGAGAGATGGAAGAACGCCGACGAACCCTAGCAACATTAAATGACGAGGTTCTGACTCCGCCCGACCCACGTAAGCACGGAGGGATGGGTCACGCGGTCGTCATCACAAGTTCGACGCGGCAAGCCGCCGCTGTAAAAGAGTTCCAGAGGGAAGTGCCAACAGGACCAGATGTTGATATTTCGCGGCTGACGCCGGAGGAACGTTTCGAGTGGTTCGCGGTCTCGGCTGCGAAGGAACGCCAGCGGGTTGAAGCTATTCGACTGCAAAACGAAGCCACTCGGAGGGCACAAGCAGAAGCCGACAGGCAGGCGAAAGAACAGAAACGCTTGCAAGCCGAGACAGCGGTGAAAGCCCAGACAGAACGGGCCAACCAGATTATGGAAGCTCGTCTTAAAGCCGACGCTCGTCGGGAGATTCTTGCCATCGTCGCCACGATGACTCCACAAGAGGAAGATACTGTCACCGCCCGTGTCAAAGCGATGGGTGCTGCGTATCTGTCCATGCCTCTTGCGTGGAGTGCCGCGTTGGACGCGGTCAGAGCAGCAAAGTAGGAGGAGATATGAGCATCAGAAGTAAGCAAGGCTACGCAGAGTTTCTAAAAGAGGATGCAATCGAGCAGCAACAACGAGCGGGGGAACTGAAGCGTCGTCAGGCCCGTGAGTTATTTGAGACACCAAGTCCGTGGATGGTTGAGAACCTTCCACAAATCAGCCCAGAGGCTAATGCAGGGAAATCTATTGAACAGGTCGTGCAGGAGATTCGCGGCAGTTTTGATGCGTTCCGTCTCGGCCTCGACACCCGTGGAGTGACGCTCCTCCCCGCAGGGTTGACGAAATTGCAGCGGGTCGCAGAACTCAATGAGAGCGTGGACTGGGCCAACCCCGAATCGTTCACGAAGGCGTTCGATTACATCGAATTTCTCCGAGCATGGAACGACACCGACCGCACGATTCCTGTCCAGACGCCTGTCGAACAGCCTGTCACACAGCCGACTGCCGAGCAGACGCTCGACGAGTTGCTGGAAACGACTAGCAGTGAAACGAGAGAAGGTAGAGCAAAGATTCGTGACGCAGTGCAGCGTGCAGCAGTTCACGGGGAGTATCACGCCACATGGTCAGCGTTCGAGGCTTCGCTTTACGAGAACTTCAGCCCCACTCCTGAGAACGTTGCACAGGGGCACAAAGGGTTCGTGATGACGCCGATTCAGAAGCAGACGTTCTACGACACCATGCTCCGTCGTGGAATGAACTTCCATCGCCCGAAGGACTACGATACGGTGCGAGTTGCCCTCTGCAAGTCGGGCGACCTACCTGCCTTGCTTTATCCGACCGAGCGGCTGGAAATCGAAATGGAGATGTCCAACCTCAACGACCGCGAGGTTCGCCGCCAGTTTGCACAACGGTCTCGCGAACTGAATACCAAGTCACTAATTTAACAACATCAGGGCTGACCTCCTCCTCGTTATGGTCTTAGATGACCCACGAGTCTCGCGACGCCATTCGCGGACGGCCCTGTTTCAAATTTTCCTGCGATTCGCAGGCGGCGTGTCACTGTCAATGCCGACGCCGATTTTATTCGCCTCACCGCAGGCTCTCGCGGCACAAAAGGAACAGCAATGCCAATCGTCCCGGATAGCACCCAAAACCAGCCAACACCGAACACCGCTCCACAGAATCCTCCGACCCCGTCTCCCGACGCCACTGCGAATCCGCAGATGAATCAATCGGTCGGAGACCTCGCACAAGCTGCGGCAAATCAGCAGAACCAAACTGACGGCGGCAAGAATCCGAACCAACAAACACAAGCTCCGACACAGACGCCGACGGCTCAACAGTCCAAGCCGCACCCTATTAGTCGAGTCTTCGACGGTATCCTGAAGACGATGACTGGTGGACCTGTCATGTACACGGACCCGAATGGTGTCCGGCGTGAAGCCCCGCAAACGCGTGGTGCGATGGGTAAAGCCATCGTCGCTGCTGCACTCGCAGGCTTGTTCACTCCGACGCAGTATCGCGAAGGTGCATTCGGCAGCAAGGTCGAAGACTTCGGAGCAACAGCAGCCGGAGCAGCACAGGCTGGCAAAGGCGTCATGGAAGAGGCCCGCAATAAGCCTCAGCAGATTTCCGACGAGGAGCAGACGAAGCGTCTCCAGACGATGATGAACACGACCAACCTTGCCCGAAATATGGCTGCAAGCACGCTTCAGCAGCACGACGCGTTGAACGCGATGGTCTCTAGTTCCGCACCGCTACTCGATTCCATCAAAGCGTATGAGAAAACTCGTGACGCCGCGAGTCAACCACAGGCTTTGATTCAGGGCGACCTCGACCATGAGCAAGCTATTGAGAAGCTAAAGGGCCACACGCAGGATTGGACCGCGATAGTGACGGGGACAAAATCTCAACTTAACCCAGAGACGGGTCAAGCCGAGGAACATCCTGTCTACGCAATCGTCAATCCGCATGTCCGCGTTCCGTTGAGCGAAGAAGCCGTCAAGCTGTATTCGACGGTTAACCCGACCTACAAAGGTGCGTGGGAAGCGACGAACGGAAAAGTCGAAGTCCCGTTGAACATGGCTGTGTCAGCACAGAACCTTGTCAACGAATCACATGTTCTCCAATCGTTCGCGGACTCGAAGGGGTTGAAGGAAGCGTTCCCCGGCATGAAGTCGGTGAATGTCGCTTCAATCGTCGGCGGGAAGGACGGCAAGCGTGTCGCAGAGGCACTTGATGCAACTCGCGATGCTCTCGCAGGGGGTGCTCCTACATATCAGACGTTGAATGCGTTGCAGTCTGCCGCAGGCGGGCGGACGCTCCTCAAGGCAATGGGTCTTGACCCAGATGCCGTCGGGAAGTACGTCCAGACACAGACGAATGAAGCCATTCGTCAACAAGCTCTCGCGAAGGAAGGCGGAGTTGGTGACAAGGCTCCAGTGTCACAGCAGCAACAGCAGACGCTCCAGAAGGCCATCAACCAAGTCAGTGACCCCGATGAGCGGGCTTCTCTCGCGGCGATGATTCCTCCTGACCGTCCTCTGACGATGGGCGAGTTCCAGAAGGTCGGAAACGAATTGCGTCAGACAGTTCAACGTCTGCACGAAGACAAACTGAAGCAAGGCGACCCGGCGGTTCTCCAGCAAGAAGCGGAGAGCATGTTGAACGGCAACGTCTCGAACCCGAAAGACCTCGCAACCGTTCGGTCTGGCGGGGCACGTATGCTGATTGACAACCTTCTCCAGAAGGGTGCTGAGGCACGCGGCCTGAATCCTGTGAACCACACGTTCGCAACTCAGGAAGCGAAGGCTCGAACTTACGCGGAGTACAGCGACCCACAGAGCAAGATTGGTGCTCAGTTGAGTTCGTTCGACACGCTGATGCGACACACCGCAGAGGCACTCGATGCGAACGAAAATTGGGTCCGGTCAAGTTCGCCGCTCGTCAACCGACCGCTCAACTGGCTGGCAGAGAACGCGACTAACGACCAAGACTTCCAGACGTTCAAGGACACTATCGTCGCTCCGGCAAAAGAGTACATGAACTTCTTGAATCAGAATCGTGCAGAACACGAGTCTGACATCCGTGCGATGGAAGGAATTCTTGGCAAGGACGCAACGCCGAAGTCCGCACTCACCGCACTCAAGGTCATCACTCAGACCGCCGACGCTCGTGCAGCAGGTCTCGGCCAGAAGTACCTCAACACGGTCAAGCAGAATTACGCAGGACTCGTGAGTCCGTCTGCGTTGAACGTGATGCAGAAGTTCGGAATTAAGAGTCAAGCGGGTCCGATGTCAGTGGAATTGCCGCGTGGTTGGCAGAATAACGCAGCCTCGCCTATGACACCACAAGCACTCCAGATGTTCTGGGAGGCGTCGGGTCACAACAAAGACTACGCAATGGACCTTGCGAAAGAGAATGGTTGGCGATAGCCGAAGGGAGTAGCAATGGAATCAATGTTTCAACAACTGGCTGACAAAGATGCACCGAAACAATCGGCGACTAATCAGCCCAACAATAGTGCTCCTCTTGCGGCGGCTCCTACGGCAACGGCTCCTGCGGCAACGGCTCCTGCGGCACCCTCGAAGGTTGTGTCAGGGGATATGTCCAGCATGTTCGACCAACTTGCTGCGGCGGACCAGAAGCAGAGCACCCCGAACGGCGGCACCACTGCTCAACAATTCGCGAATGATTCAAATTCGGAAGCTGCGAAGGAACTTGCACGTAAGCAGGGTGCCGCGAAACACGGCATCCTTGCTCGTGCGTGGGACTGGGTCAACCAGCCCATCTTCGACAATGTTCTTCCTGAGGGCATTAAGACGAGCGACCTCGTCAAGGCTGCCGCCTTCGAGAAGATGTACGGAGAGGCTTACATCCCCAGCGTCAACGATTTTGACACTAAGGCTGAAATCCACATGGGCGGGGCCAAGGGTGAGAAGCCGACAGATAGTTCAACCAAAGCTGCAATCAAGACATTCATCGCGGGAGCCGCGAAGGACACGGCTGACATGGCTGCGTCGTTCACCAGTCCATTGTCTCTAGGGACGTTGAGTCTTGGAGAGATTGGGAAGGGTGCGGGAGTAGTACCCAAACTCGCACGAACGGTTGGCCCACTCGTGGGCACCGCATTCGGACTGCAAGGTCTGTATCACGGGGCACACGGCGGACTTGACATCGTAGAACACGGGGCAACTCCAGAGAACACACAAGAGATGCTCAGCGGTCTCGGTCAAGCGACCCTTGCAGGACATGGAGGTCTGAACGACGCCGCAAATCGCTTCCACACGCTGGAAGAGAATGTTCGTCCTGTCGTCAAAACTGTGGCTGGGCAAGAAATCCCAATTCGCCCTGACACGAGAGCGGGACGCTTTGCAGCAAAAGCCGTCAACCCCGAAGTATTGGCAAATGCGGCTGAGAACACAGCGTCCGCCGTCCAACATGGCGTCGGCGAAGTTGTCAAAGGTGCAACAGGCTCCGATGCTGACACGTCCATCAAGGGCGAGGACCGCTTCGGACTTCGGAGTCATGCCAACGACCTCATCGAAAGCAAAGCACGTCCTGTCTTCAAGGCCCTCGACGAACTGTCGGACGGAAAATTCTCGGAGGCACAGAAGGCGGAGAAGGCGGCACGTCGGGTCGGCGACTTCGACAAACTGAACGACGCCGTCGAAAAACAAGACCAATTGACCGAACAATTCCGCGATGAACTCAACCAGCGTGGTCTCGACCCCGATGAGGCATGGGACAACTACCGCAAAGGTATCGCAGTCCAGAAGATTGCCAGCCAATTCGACACTGCAACAGCGGCGAAGGACTCAGGTCTCGGCTATCAGGTCAAAGGCGACAAACTGGCAAACACGATTGACAGAATCCGCAGAACGGCTCCTGACAAGAATCTGTTCACGAAGGCAGGGTTCACCGACTCACACGTTGATGCTCTGGCGGAACTTGCCGATACGCTTCGCAACGAACAGAACATTCCGAAGTTCAGCGGGTATCAGCGTTTCGCAGCACGAGCACTCGCTGGTGCCATCGGTTTGGGTCACGGCGGGATTCTCGGACTCGCAGAGGCTTTGACCGGAGAATCAGCAGCAGAGAATGTCGTCCGAAGAGGTGTGACCAGTCTCCTCGGCAAAGCGATGATGTCCGAGCCAGCCACACGCGAATTGACCGATGCGATGAAAAGTGGCGACCCCGACAAAGGTGCCACCGCAGTCCAGAACATGGCTACGGATGACCCGACGTGGTGGGACGGACTCAAGAACACACTCCAGACCGCTTGGGAAAAGTACAAAGCTAGCAAATTCGGTAGCGAGACTGGTGCGGTCGGCATGGACATCAACAAGCCCGTAAAGCGGCTTGGTGGTGACGCGGAGAATAATGAACTGGCTCCGACGTTCTTCTCCAAAGCTGAACAGGTCACAAACCAGAAGGTGAGTACCGGGTCTGGCGATTCAATTCTCGCGGCTCTCCGCAACAACGGAGTCAAAGACAGCGAGATTCAATGGCTGGGACTGGACGACTATTTGAAGGGCAAGCCGAAGGTGTCGAAAGCCGACCTTCAGCAATACATCAACGAGCACAAGATTGCATTGAATGAAACGAATCTCGGTGGTGACGATTGGAAAAACGCCAGAGACTTGAACATACAGCGAAACAAAGTCTATGCCGAGAACAATGGGCTGTGGGCTGACCATCTGAGATACGCAGACGGTTCGACCGACCTGTTCAACGCAATGAAGGAAGGTCGAGACATCGAACCTGTGATTGCGAAGATGCCTGCGGAAGTTCAGGAACCTGCACGCCGATTCGTTGAGACCGACCAACAGGTTCGGGACTTGGACAAGCAGATTGCCGACACAGAGAAGAACGTCAAGCCGTCAAAGTATGAGTCGTACACGCTTCCCGGCGACAAAGATAACTACACCGAAAAACTTCTGACGTTGCCATCTGACAACTCAGCCGTTCGGCAAGCCTACGAGAACGCTGAGAACGAACGAAATACCTACATCTCAACCGGGAGCCTTGTTCCCGGCGATGTCGAACTGCGATTCCAAGACGCACAGACAGCGATGCGGAAGGCAGCGAATGCGAATGCCAGCAAAACGTTTCAGTCGTCACATTTCGACGAGCCGAATGTTCTCGCTCACACTCGGTTTGACGACCGCACATCACTCGATGGCAAGAAGACTCTGTTGCTTGAAGAACTCCAGAGTGACTGGCACCAGAAGGGCAAGAAAGAGGGATACCAGAATCCGGCTCCGACAACGCTGCCGGAGGGAATTTTCATCTCCCCCGAAGATGGGAAGTTTCAAGTCGTCAATCGTGAGGGCAATCCGTTGCTCTCCCGGCTCTTTGGCTCCGAACAGGAAGCAAAGACCGCAGCCTTGACGCATTACGGTCAGGGAGCCGGAAACCCCGGCGTACCCGACGCCCCATTCAAGAGTGACTGGCACGAACTCGTATTGAAGCGAATGCTTCGTCACGCTGCCGAGAACGGATACGACCGACTCGCGTGGACGACGGGCGACCAGCAGGCTGGACGCTATGACTTGTCAAAGCACATCGGTCGGGTCACGTATGACCCCACGGACAATACTCTGCAAGCATTTGACCCGAACGGGAAGAATGTTCTGCTTGAGACAGTTGAGCCAACGGCGAGTGACCTGTCCGAATATATCGGCAAAGAACCAGCCCAAAAGCTCATGGACAAGATTGACGCCTACAAACCTGCTGGCAACGGCGAGGACGAGCCTGACATTCCAGAACTTAAAGGACTCGATTTGAAAATAGGTGGCGATTGGGCGAAGGCTCTTTACGACCGTGCGATTCCAAACTTCCTCAACAAGTACGGAAAGAAGTGGGGAGCGAAGGTCGGGAGCACTGACGTAGATACGACGCCGTCCGGGTCACTGCGGTATGAAATCGTTGACCCGAAAGGTGATGTGCAGGATGCCTTCAGAAACAGAGCCGGAGCCGATGAAGCTGCCCAAGGTTACAACGAGGCTCACCGTGGTCGAGGTAAATGGACTGTTCGGGACAACGGCACGACCGAGAAGGTTCACTCGATTGACATCACCCCTGCGATGAAGAAATCAGTGCTCACCGAGGGCCAACCGATTGCGGAGAACACGCCGCAACCGATTGACTGGCAATCTGCCGTCCTCAACGGGAGAGCGGCATAGCTATGGAGGGATGATGTTCGATGTCAAACTGCCTTGGAACACCGTTCTGCTCGACCAACTTGACCCGACCGACCCAGAGGACGCGGAAGTCCGGGCAATCATCCTACGGGTCCAACAGAAGGCGTTACGAAACGCCGAATTTGATGACCGACGAGTCATAGTGCCATCTAAAGATGGGGTTACTGATTCTAAAGAACTTAGCAAATCCGTTACGAAACTCGAAGTTACACAGAATCAACGAGTTACAGAAACGCCGAAAAGACCCGGTGGACGACGCCGTCAGCATGAAAATGCCGCTGAAAAACAAAAGGCGTATCGAGCACGCAAGACCGGAAAAATCCTACACGGAGAGAGGGGGATGGTTGATTTACTTTGTGCGGGCGTACAACAGTCGTGAGCCGGAAGGCGGGCCGATAAAAATTGGTTTCACATCCGACCCGGACTTGCGGTCGAGGATGTGCAACGTTCAAATTGGAAATCCGTATCCTCTCCAAGTTCTCGGAGTAGTGGCGACGGGAACCAAAGACGATGAGCAACAACTCCACAAGAAATTTGCCCGTCTGAGAATGAGCGGCGAGTGGTTCAAGGGCCATCCTAGCCTACGGGCATTCATCAAGCACCATTCTGTCGGATATTTATGGGGCACAACTTCTGACAAGGTGAAAAGTCTGTTTGCACTACCTCGACTACGATGTCGAAGCGTAACGCGAGTGACATCCCCACGCTCGATTCCACCAGTTCGACGGTCTGAAGTTCTGTTACGACGCGACGGTCAGCCGGACGGTCGCACCCGACGCCGGAAGTACGCGAGTCGGGCCGACCAGCAGAGGGCATATCGGGAACGGAAATCCGCTCTTAAATCAGCCTGAGTCGGATTCTAGGTCGTAGAAAGGAAGAATTTAGTTGTTAGAAAACCAGTATCGCAGAGCCACGGAACAGTGTGCTCAATGTGGCGTGAAAGATGTTGTTGTCTACTACACCCGTGCCAAGGGTAATCAGTGCGAGAAATGTCTCGTAAAGGATGGAGGAGAAGATGAGCAATCAGTTAGCAGTCCCGGCACCCGTTATCGAGCCAAGTGCTGAAGAAAAATCTGCTGTCGCGTTGATGGCACAAATCAGCACGGACGGAGTAGAGGCACGAGCCGCACGGTTGAAAGCCGATTCGATGTTGTCAACACTGACGACCGAGCCGACCGAAGTCCCTGAGTTTGTCACAAGGAAAGTTCAGGCCGATATTTCCAGCATTCAAGCAAAAATCGACCTTCTGCGGAAGACGGAGACGGCTTAGGAGGAAAGATGGAACAGGTACAAGACGAATCGAAAACATCAGAGAGGAAGACCCGCGTCCGCCCTCGCTCTGCGAAGACACAGCTTCAACAGGCTCTTGACCACGCGACAAAGCCGGGACTCTCAATCTCGGAGATGAAACTCATATCACAACGCATTGAGGCACTCGGTCGCATGGTGGAACGCGAAGGTGACGCTGAACTCAAGGCTCTGGCCGCTGAGACTCTGGCTCTGAAGGCCCAGCATCAGGCGGACACAGTCGAGATTGCGACGCTGACGCAACGAGTCGCAGAACTCGAAGCGAAGGCCGACGAAGTCAAGACAGTGACCGTGACCACTCCCGACCCAGATGCCGCTGCTGTCCGCGAACAGAACGCAGCGTTGACAGGTTTGCTCAAGCACATCGCCAACCAGTACGACAGTGACGACGCACGGAGCAGAGCCGCGATTCGCGTCATCACGTCGTGTCCGCCCGCAGTCTCTAGAATCTTCTGTCCACTTGTCGGCGTCGATTTCACGTCCTACGTCCAGATGCTTCAGACCTACCGGACTGACGCGGAGTTGCAGAATGTCATCGACAAGGCGAAGTATGACGGCCCAGCAGTCATCTTCGCTCGTGCCGCTATCGCTGTGCGTGACGACGAAACTGCGAAGCGGATGATTACCACACGAGACCAATCTGCGGGCATGAGTGCGGAACAGAAACTCCGTGCGGCGAGAGAACTGGTCAACCCCGGACGAGCATTACGGGTTGTTCCGGCACCTATCCAGACAGCAGAAGAAAATATGAGAAGCCAGCCGCGAGAGGTTATCGGGTCACCTGACGCGATTCCCTATCGTGAACGCATCACGCCCGTCCCCGTCAACACGCTGGACGCACTCTCACGGCGTGAGATTTCGGGCGGCGGCGACTTCAGCCCGTGGGTCAGATGAGGAGCCATTAAAAATGCAGACGGAAACAAATCCCAATGCTCGTTGTGAGGCGGTCTATCGTTTCGACCATTGCGAGGTCACAGTGTGGAAAGATGACACTGTGACAATCGCTGACCCCACCAATCCGAAGTCGCCCGTTCTTACGTTCAGGCGTGTTCCCAATCCTTTTTGTGGTAGAGACTGAGTCAGTCATCCAAGCCGGGAATTTCGCAAGGCATACACTTGCCGACAATCGGCTCCCAACTGACTCGTTGCAAAGCCCGCAGCAGTTGTTTCACGAATACGGCATCGTGGTTTGGTGCCGCGAAGTGACACATTTCGTGCAGTAGCACCAACTCTGCAAACAGAACCATGTTCCAGTTGCGAAGCCGTTCGTCAATGAAAATGTGCGGCCCTTTCAGAGCATCATGCTTCTCGACCAAACATCCGTGCAAGCAGGCAAAACCTTGCGGATTGTGTAGCCTTCCCCAACGAACCTCGGATGCTGGAACCGAGTGGTCGAACACGTGGGTGTTGAAACGTTGGAATGTGGCAGTTAGCCGCAAATCTTCTACGTCGTCAAAAACAATCTTGGACGCTCCGTCCGAGAGCCTGATTTCCATCCTCGCAAGATAGCAGAGGGGGAGCTCCGTCATCAGTGGCGGGAGCGATTCGTTCCCGTTCCGTCCAGCAGGTGAACTGCAAACAGTTGGGCGACCTCTGCGAACATTACTCGGACATCACCACTGTTTACGGGTCGTTGTCATACGTCCGATGTAGTTCACATTGTTGTTTCGATTCACTTGCACGGTTCCCTTTGCAACATACTTCGTTCCGTTTTCCCTCTTGACGTACAACTCAAAGGGAATTGTCGCTTCTGTCGCAGTTCCCATCGCCTTGATAGTCTTTGCAATTAGGTCAGAGATGTCGAAAGGTACGGAACTTCCGGGAGTCAACATCGCTGGTCGTTGTCGCATCGCCGTCGGCTCGGTTCCGAACTTACTTCCACAAAGCCAGAGAACAGTTCTCGAACTATTTGCAAAATCGACGCGTTCGTGACCAGCGCCAGTCGTGCCTCCGCGGTACTGCATCGCCTCTGTCAGATTCAGGTCCATTTCGTCTTGCAGAGCGTCGTTCATCGCCGTGATATTTTCGAGCGTGTGCTTCTGTGTATCGAGAGAAGCCTCTTGTGCCTGTCGCACGGCGGTCAAAGTCGCGGCAGTCTCCGCACTGCTCTTGTTGAGTTGGTCGAGAACTTTCGTTTGCTGATGTCCCTCAATCCAGCCAAAGACAATTCCAACGACCGCAAGCACCAACTCCGCTCCAATCAGCCCGATGACCCACAGTTCCAACTTGTAATCTCGCTGTGCAATTTTCTCGCTCTCAAGACGCTCCCGTGCTTGTTTTCGCCGTTCAATCTCGGCTAGGTACAACTGGGCTTGCGAGATATTGCGTGCCTTCTCGATATCGTCCCCGGTCTCGCTATCAAGATTTGCGAAATGGACGTTTGCCGACGCATGTAGTTCGGCCTCAGTCATCGTAGACAGTTGCTCTATGTTCATGCTTGCCCCTCACCCTCACCACATCACGATAGACTCTGTAGCAAATCCACAGCCAGTGACGGAACAAAAGCAGGAATTTGCTCAAACCTAACCTTTCCGGCGGAATCTTCTATCCTCAAGCCCATACCGCTTGAGTACGTCAACAGCAACCGCTTGAACGTTTTCTTGTGGACAAGGGTTATTTCGGAGTCAGACGGGGTCTTGATTTCCACAATTTTCTCTCCCGCTTCATGCTCCATGTTTCCCGTTTCTGTTTTGAGGGTCTCTTTCAGCTTCTCCCAATTCGTCGCAGCATCAGTTTTAGTAATCATCGCTCGCCTCCTCGCAGTATCGTACACTCTTTCGCCTTTGATTCGCCACGGAATTATGTTACGCTTTCCACTGTTGACGAGTGCAGATGGCTGATTCCCGCGACTACAATGTTGTGACATGAATTCCACTCGGAGGTAGGGCTATGACCGAAGTTACAGCATTAGGGTTTGAATACGCAGAACGGACGGGCAACACACTCGATAACCTGACAGCGACCAGAGAGAAATTGGCGACGGCGCTATCGCAGAAGAATGAACTTGAGACCATGTTGAACAATGTCATCTGGGCTTCTGGGTCTGTTGTCGTCATCCTGCTAGTGGTCATCGTCATTCTCGCGGCGACGAGGAACGTCACGCTCGTTGCAAGTGCGTGAGAATTTTGAGAGGTCTAGCATCCGCACATGGACATTGAAGTTACTCATCGCAGACGGCGGCCTTTGTCCGGCGTTGAACTTCTCGGCCCTGCGGCTCGGAGATTGATTTCTCCTGACCGCTGGACAGACGCCTACCCCGCAACGCCCGAACATGCGAAAGAACTCGATATGTTGTTGATGTTCGCCGACACACAGGGTTGTCTTCCCATCTTTGTGCCCAAGTTGGAATCGAGGAATGCCCAGCGTGACGAAGCTCTGGAAGAACTCCGCGTCGCCTACTGGTTGCATCACAGCGGATTTCCCGTCGTGGAATGGGAACCGCCCGGACTCAACGGCAAAGTAGGAGAATATCTCATCGGTTCGCCGGACAACGCCAACATCTTTGTCGAAGTGAAAAGTCCCGGTTGGGAAGGCGACCTCCCTGTGACACAGCTTCAAGCCGGGCGAGCGAAGCAACCGAAATTCATTCACGCCGAAGGACGGGCTTTCGGCAACTGGCAGCCAGTGCAGAAGTGCATTGCATCGGAGAACACGTATCCGAAGTTTGCTCCAACACAGCCTAACCTGTTGGTCATTGCCGACGATTTACACGTCAATCTGCACGACTCCCTCGACCATGTTGAGATTGCTTTGTATGCGGACCACACAGGCTACGGTGAAATGGGGTACTTCACTTCAACGCGGTTCGAGAACATCGGCGGGCTTGCGGTGTTCAGGGGCGCATCCTTCTTCGGCAATCCGGGCATCGAGTACGAGTTCACGTTGTTTGAAAATCCGTTCGCGTTGCCCGCGACGAAACTGCCTGACTCGCTTCTCAGATTTAAGACCACTGCACGCGGCATGGTTCGCGGAACTGCTACGTCAAGGGTCTGTTAGCATCTGCACATGTACCCGCGTCAGAGTGTCACCGACCGAAGCTGGGTTTTCGGCTCACCCGCAAAAGAGGCGATTCTGAAGCCGCTTTGCCAGCGTGTCGAGGCGGAGTTCGACCTCCCGGCTGGTCGATTGTGCCGCTACTTTGCAGACTTCGATGACCCTTGTTTGATAGCCAATCCGTATTTCGGGCAGCACTTCCGTGGCTTTCATGCGACGGTTGCCGACAGGAACGATTTCCCGAAGTACCTTTTTGATTGCTTCTTTCATCCCCTCGAAATGTTCACCATGCGTGAGAAGTCGCCGACCTTCGACGAGATGGTTGCCTTCGACACCCTCATCTACGTGAGACAGAGCACTTGTGAAGACCTGACGGGTTTTGTGGAATGCTACGCACATGAGTTGCAGCACTTCGTCCAACGTAGTAGAACTCCCCGGCTGCACGCTGTGAACGGCGTACTTTATGAGAACCTCAAGAGAATAGAGCCGACGACGACCGTGATGGATATTCCGACCGAGAGAGAAGCCAACCTCGTCTCTAAACGTGTCGCGGAAGTTGTATGCGGAGTGGAGACCGTCGGAGCGTTTGCGGACACGCAGGCCCAGTCGATGGAGCGGTGCGGTGAGTACGAACAGAGGGATAGATGGGTTTTCTTTCGTGACACGCCTTCTTCAACGCCCTTCGATTTGTTGGAGGCGACGTTGCCGCTCGTGAAAAAGCACAAGGCGGTGCTCGACTTTAGAATTGATGTGGACGCCGACGAATGGTGGGTTGGCCCCCTACCGGAAGACAAGACCGATGAAGCCGCGTAGTCGGGAGAGAAGGCACAATTTAGGTTGAGAAGCCCACGACGTGGCTTCGCCGACCGTGACTGCGAGGACACCAGCGGCTCAGCGTCTTATTACACCAGTCTTGGACGCAGTCATGCACGATGACGACCTTCTGGTCTAAGGTCATCTTTTGTCGGCCAGCGGTCGTCAATCGTCCTCATTATCTCCTCGGCCCATCGCACGGCGTCTGCAATTGCAGCGACCGTTGCAGGCACTCGCTTCCCTCCGTCCCACTGAGCTAGCTTTCGAGCCGCAAGAATCGCAGCCATGATGCCGATGACGCGTTTGCGGCCTTCATCCACGCAGTAAATGTAGCACTTTCGCCATTTATTCGCTATAATGACATAACGGGGATTTCCACAGAGCGGCGTTCGACGCCGGGAGATGACCACATGAAAACACTAGCCGCCCAGCACGGCAAACCGCTACCATCCAACCACGGGAGAACTGTCATGGCAACCATCGGCAGACGGGAGATGCTGCTGCTTCTCATCGGACTCAACGATTCGGAGCACGGTCTCGGCGGGATTACACGCATTCAGAAGTTGCTCTATCTTCTCGACACTGAGGAGCACATTCATCCAACTGGAGAAGGCTTCGACTTCGAGGCATACAAGGCAGGTCCGTACTCCTCACGCATCTACGACGACCTTGAGTTCTTGGAAAATCTGAGTCTCATCAAACGCTCGAAGGTGTCCGATGATTTGGAGACCGGGACGCTGTCAACGTCCGCTGTCACAAGTGACCCTGAGCAGGCCGAAACTGATTTGACGTTTGAAGACCTGATGGGGCCGGAAGATGTCATGGCTCCTGAGCCTGATGAAATCGCTCCGACCGCCGACAGTTATGAGGAGACGAGATACACGCTGACGGATGACGGCAAGAAAAAGATGGAGGCCCTGCTCAACAATCGGGAGTACCAGCCCTTCGTTGAAGGAATCAGGAAAGTCAAATCCCGCTTCGCCAAGTATTCCCTCAATGACCTTCTCTATTACGTTTATACTCGGCATCCAGAGATGACCACCGAGTCGGAGATAAAGGAGAAAGTTTTACGGAGGCGACCAGCGTAGTCGATTTCAGTGGTCTGTTGCTCACCGTCCACGGCACTCTGTTTGCGGGTGCTCTGGCAGCTTGCTACAAGTACGGCGACCGGACTGACCTCGCAAAGAAATCTCTCGATGGAACGAAGGAAGCCTTAGACGGGCTTCGTGCCTATCTCGGACGTGCACTCGCCGAAGCTGTGAAGCCCACGGTTCAACGGATACTCGAACAGGGCAATCCTGATGCCGTCCTTGAAGAATTGCGTGGCGAGAATTTTCAGGATGATGTGTCCACCTTTGTCACGAGGGACCTCGACGAAATGATTTCCTACAAGACGCTGGTGCGTGAGCGAAATCACTGGTCCATGTGGGCGAGGTGGCTTAGTTGGGGCATCTACACCCTGACGGTGGTTGAGTTTATTTTCTTGGTTTGGTTTGGACTCGACAACAAAGTCTTCGGCCATCCAGTATCATTGCGACTAGCGGGATTTTCTTTCATCATCTCAGGACTTGTAGCTGTGTTTTGCATTCTTTCTTTCGGAGTGATGCTTCGCTGTCATGACAAAATATCGACATACCGGGACAAGATTCTCTAAGGAAAAGCAGCTTTTGAAACCTGTTGCCAAGTTCGCACAGGAGCAAGGTTTTTGTCTGCAAGAGAATGAGTTGCCGTTTTATGAATACAGAATTGACCTCTACGGCTTCTCAGCCCACCACGATTCCACCGTTGCGTTTGAACTGAAACTCAACGACTGGCGTCGTGCTCTTGAACAGGCGTTGCTCTATCAACTTTGTTCTGACTATGTGTATATTGCTATGCCAGAACGTTCCGCCGGGAAAGTCAACATGACGGAACTCAGACTCCAAGGGGTCGGGCTAATTTCGGTGCTTGAGTCGGGCGATTGCTCGTGTCTGCTGCCTGCTGTTGCACACTCCGAGGTCAGGCAATTCTATCGCTCCACTCAGATAGAGTTTCTAAAGGAAAGTGCGAGTGCCTGAAGCCGCTGCAACCGTCATCCTTCGTCTAGGGTCTCACTCCGAAAAGGAGTACGTTGAAAAAACCATCAAGCAATTTGATGGCGTGATGGTCGGTGCGAATCTCTTACAAGCCACGCCGGGAGCTACGGCAACTCTTCTCTTCAAACTCAATAAGCAGGCGGGCCGACCCTATTACGTTGACCCGATGACTTACGCCTTCGGCTCTTACATTGACCCCGCGACACTCAGAGTTCGCTCAGACCTCGACTGGATTAAGTCTGACAAGAAAGTGAAGGGCAAGCCGGGAAAATTCGTCAGAGACTTCAAGAGTTCATACGCACGACTCGCCGACCGTTTCGGACCACCCTACTCGACTGCTGTCACCCGGAGCAAAGCGGTCGAGCCTGTGGATTTTACTTCTGACCAGTTTGTCGAGGATTCGTGCCGCCGCGTCCTAGATTTTCAGGCCGACCTTCTCCGCGATGTCTTCACCCAAGACCCCGTGACTGCTGGGTTCGCACCCGAGTTTCCTACTCCAGCGGCCCTTCTCGCACCTTACTTTTACATCGAACAATCACGGATGCCGGATTGGATTGCTCTGAATCGGCGGCTTGCCCTCGCATCGACAGCAGTCCGCAACGACATTCCGATTCATGTCGTCGTCTGCGGCCATCGTGACCTTTTGACCAATGCGGCTCACAGCAGGACCATCATCGACGGTCTGAAGGAATGTCATCCCGCAGGCGTTTGGCTGTGGTTCAGTCGCTTCGACGAACACGCTGCTTCACTGCAAGAATTACGAGCGTTACGTGCGTGGGTCGAGGAACTGTCGCCACACATGCCTGTCTATAACATGCACGGCAGCTATTTCAGTCTGGCTCTGAGCAAGGTCGGCATGGCGGGCATTGCACACGGCGTAGGCTACGGAGAGCAGAAGGACGTTGTCCCCGTCATCGGCCAGTCCACTCCGACCGTGCAGTATTACGTCCGTTCGCTCCACAACAAATTCTCGGTCCCGCAAATCACGCGGTGCTTTACCACTCTGGGCGTCACGACTCCAGACCAGTTCTTCAGAATCATTTGCGACTGCGTCATCTGCAAGAACATCATCGGCAATGACCTCAATAACTTCGCTCAGTTCGGCGAGATTCACTACTCCAGACCATCGGCCAAGCGTGCGTCCCAGACTCCCGCTGCGGCAAAAAGATGCAGGTTCCATTTTCTGCTCAACCGCTCCAAAGAACGTGACTACGTCCGGGCCACTCAACTCCGTACTATCGCTGACAACTGCAACGCAGCCGCAGACGAGTGGCGAAAGACCATCCTCGCTAATTCGATAGGTCACCTTCGGGAGTGGGCTGATGTTTTACGCTGAAGTTCCAGCTCGATTTGGGATTTTCAATAGCGACCAGACCCTCCTCAGTCAGCCTCAGCTTCGACCGCCTGCGATAGAATCCTGTCGTGCCCGCGAACAAACTTTATTACTGACGGAATTATGAAAAGGCTGGCTCTAGTTCTGGCTCTTTCATTGACTGTCGTTGCACAGTCGAAGGACGCTCCGCACAGCGACGCTCACCCGAACGGGAGGGCAGCATTCGACCGACTTGTTGCTGCCCACGACGCGGAAATCACAGACGTTGTCAAAAACAATCGTCTCGTTTGCTTCGCCGACAAGAACCCAGATTGGCTGGCTAGCGACAGATTTCTCGTTGTCGTCACATCACAGCCTGACGACTCGTCGTGGGTCAACGGCGACGGCATCGACGGCAAAACGATTTATGGTTCCGACCCTGCCCTCGGCCAGCAGTTCGGGGTTGAAGAGGTTTACGTCTGGGAACACGAAGACAACACACTGTGGGTCGGCAGCGGGATAGGCGGGATGTGGCGTGCCGACGGGCACTACACAACGAAGGGTGGGCGGCGTCAATGGGTCGCTGGCAGCATCGGTCCTGTATTTAGGTACTCCATCGACGGCGACAAAGCCAAGGCTCTCGGTTCAGAAGAATCTGTCATACAAGACCCAACATCCTTCGCAGCGACAAAGAAGTATGCCAACAAAGCGAAGGGAACGACCGACTGGAGTTTGAGCGTCCGATTGTCCACGGGCCGCTATCGCGAGACGTGGGAAACAATGACAGGAACAGACAGCGAGGGTGCTCCGCGAAGTGAGAGCGAATCGCTAGGCCGCTGCTATCGAGCCAAGACTCTTGTCAAAGCTCCGACCCCGACCGCAGGAAAGAAATGAGGCTTAAAGAGCATCGACCGCTCGACGCGGTAGATGACGCTCCGCCAGACGATGAGATAGAGGAACCGTTTTAGGCGGACTGCTGAAAGCCTATCGGACTACCCGGTACATCCCAAACCCCACGACCTTCGTCCGTGATAGTAACCATGAACGTCGCTTTGTAGAAGAACCATCCGTCATCAACCTGTTCATCGGCTGCGTAGTTATACCAGACGTTTTGCTCAGTGACGAACTTGATGAGGCGGACGAGACCGCGATTGCGAAGCCGTATCATGGCTGCGACGATGTCGGCAGAGTCAGGCCGCTCATCGAGTGCTGCCTGTAGTGAGTTTCCCCATCCAGCTATCGAATCATCCCGCTTGCCTTCAGAATAGGGACGCAGGCTTGTGAGGATTAC
Organism: uncultured Acidobacteriaceae bacterium; assembly: GCA_963739125.1. Lineage (GTDB taxonomy): Bacteria > Acidobacteriota > Terriglobia > Terriglobales > Acidobacteriaceae > Sulfotelmatobacter. The sequence continues at coordinate 2,954,888 of CAVTZD010000001.1, forward strand.
GGTTTCGAGTTTCTCAGCTTTGATTGTCATCGTTCCCCTCAGAGTTAATCATACCCCGTCCGGTTGGCGACTGAACTGAAATGATGCTTACAATTGGGAATGAGCGAGAATAACTCTCCAGTGTCACTCTACGCTTTCGCCGAGGCATCCACCGCCTTTGACCGTCGTCATCCGCAGTGGTCGGCGGTGCTGGCCCGCCTTTGGCAGACCATCAACATGGCGTTCACCCGCAGACAAACGATGAGTGGGTCGGTTGACAAGTTCGTCTATTTCTACGGGAATCTCGTCGCTGAGGACTTCATGGAGCTTTTCCTGATGGCAGTGAATGGCTACGGCTATGGGGCGATGAAATTGTTGCGTTCTATGTACGAGCACACCATTGTGCTCAAGTACCTACACGAGCATCCTGAAGAGATTGACGCTTTCCTCGATTTCGACCGGGTGCAGCAACGGAAATTGATGTACCAAGTCTTTGACATCTTCGGCAGAGATGTATTGTCACCGGAAGCTATCGCGGCCACGGAGTCACGATTTGAAGAGGTCAAGGAGCGGTTCACGATAAAGTCCTGTGGCGTTAAGAACTGCACCTGCACTCACACGAGGGTCAACCACACTTGGAGCAAGCTGGATTTTGTGGCGATGGCGAAGCAAACGGGTGAAATCGGGAAGATGCTTGTCAACGCCTACCACGTTCCACTCCGTCATGCTCACCCGACCGTTCGCACGATGATGGAGCGTCTGGAAATGAACGATGGTCACTTAGGTTTCAGCCGGGAGTTCCAACCTAAGGAAGCAGACGACGCCCTCATGACGGCACACAACTGCCTGCTCGTGGCTCTGGATGTTCAGAAAGAACGCTTCAAGATTCCGGGTCTACAAGAAGCAGTGAGCAACGCCGTGATTGATTGGGCGTTGATTTGGTCGCCAGAATCAGTCGCAAAATTGGAAGCCGAAGCTGCAACCACCTGAAAGGTTCCACCCGGTGGTTGTCTTCATTTTTCACGCCGTCTCGGTATTTCGGGTGGAGGGACTTTGGGCGTCGGAAGTATCTCCGGCGGAGGCACTCTAGGCGACGGCGGCAACTCAGGCTTGGGTGGTTTAATGCGTGGAGGAAGCTCTGGTTTAGGCATAGCGGATTTTACACCTGACGGAGCCACCGATGAAGCCACTCGCCTCTGTCACGCTCGTGGCTCCGTCCACGCGTAGTGCCATTCTCTAACGAGGGTTTCGACCGTCGGCTCGGACGGGACCCCGAAAGTCTCGCTCAATGTCTTGACGACTCTGACCATGCAGTCATGTGCTCCGCTCAACGCCTGAGTAGACCAGTCGAGAGTGGGCGGCACCTCGACGCGGTGCGGGTCATTCGCTGCATCAAAGTGCTCGATGAGTGCAGACATCGTTTCGTGAACGAAACTCGATGCCAGAGGATTGATGGTCTTGTATGTCTCCGAGAACCCAGCGGCGACTGCTCGGTCTGCGAGGTTCAGGGCTGACCAACTTCGACGTAACTCTCGCGTCCCGTCGTATCTCACTCGCTCGAATCGTGGTCGAACTCTGGCCATCTCGCGTTCGATGGCAGCGATGGTCTCAGGTTCTATCTGTGCGAAGACCTGCGGTAAATGCTCTCGAACGAACTCAACTTTCTTGAATCGCTCAACGTGAACCCACTCACGGTAGTCTTCAAACTCCGCAGGCCTGAGGCGGAAGAACTCGACATTGATGGCGGTCTCCATCAGGCTTCGAACGATTCGCATCGCACCGTGGCCAAGTCCGTTGACCGTCAACGTCACGACCTCGACGAGAGAAATGCCAGCCAACATACTGAGATTGAGAATCGCACGTTGATGAGGTTCGGGTGCAGCGTATTCTCTGTCCGCTACGCTGTGCATCGCCGTCAAAACTCGCGGGCCGATTTCGAAGAATCTCGGATACTCGGCTTCGACGGTCGGAGCGAAATCAGGAAAACCGAAGACTCGTCTACCTTGTGGCCTTGCGTTGTCGTGCATCGTGCCTCCACTGAAGCCAGTCGCGTCGTCGGTCAATCTGACGAAACGCCGACCGTGAAACGTCGTCGCAGATTTAGAAGACCGTCATCGAGGTCGCTGAAACTTTGCGGAGGCGGCCAGTCCACTCTCTGCTTCTCAATAGGCCAGACTTGGACAAGCTTGCTCTCCCACGGCCCGGACCTGATTCGGAGCCGCAAACTGCCGTACATGGCGTCGGGCCTCCGTTTGACCGACAAGACCTGCATCACGAGTCTCCCCGTCACAAACGTCGTCGCACAACCATCCTCCAGAGGATTGGTTGCGGTCGGATTCGACACGCGTAATTTTCTGGCTTCGCCGTGCAGGTTGTTGCTCTGGGAACATCGACCGAGCCAAACCGCCGTCTCAAGCGGAGGAATGAGGGTAGTCCGAAATTCACTCCGCTGTGCAGCAGTATAGAAATTGTTTTTCTCCTGCTTCACTCCCTCGATGACCATCGCTGTCTTGGTGGCCCACCGAGCCAACAGTCGTTGCTGCTCTTCGTCAAGCGGCATGGAGATGTCATTGACAAGGCTGCCCATCGTTGGCTTGACTGCCTGTTCGAGGCGGCTCATCCAGCCGTTGTTACATTCTCGGCAGATTTTTTTCATCGTAAATTTTGGTCCGGCCCAACGCTTCGGCGGTGCAGTCACGGTGTTCCAATACTCGGTCGGAGACTTCGAGTCCGCACCAACAGACGAGATGAGCCAAAGCGGCCACGCGTCTTCCTTGTTCCCTCCTGGGTTGGGACAAAAGAGACAGACTCTCGATGTGACCATCTCGACATTGTTTCATGGCCACGGAGAGACTTTATAATTCCTTACCAAGTTCGATTGAGGCGACAGTGCCAGAACCGACAACCAACGAGTTACCATCACCACTGCCTCTGGCACAAACACTTGGCCTTGAAACCACTCCGACCAGAGACTTATGCCACTACACGTCACAACGTGGTTTAATCGGCATCCTAAAAAGCAAGAGCATGTATGCGACCGACGCCGCCTTCCTCAACGACTCGCAAGAGGTCGTCTACGCGGTCAATCTGGCGAAGAAGTATTTCAGAGACCGTCCTTCGCGAGGCCTCCGTCCGGTCATGGAAATGATGAACATTCTTGACCAGACAGAATCTCTCATCGCGAAGTTGCCAGTTTATGTAGCATCGTTCTCAGAAGAACCCGACCTGTTGAGTCAATGGCGAGGCTATTGTTCCGAAGGGCCCGGATTCGCCCTGTGCTTCTCAGCCGACCGAACGATGAAAATAGCACAGGCAGCTCAGTGGACGCTATTCAAGTGCATCTACGACGAAGCACAACAAGTTGAAGTAATCAGGAAGATAGAAGAGCACGCGACAAGTTCCTACGAGGCGGGAAAAACGCCTCCTTTGCAAGTCATCTTCGGTCTGACACTACTCAGTTTTGCAACAGCAATGAAACATCCTAAGTTCAAAGAAGAGTCGGAATGGAGAGCGATACAGCGGGTTGGAGGTTCTCCATCAATTCGACCCGGAACGTCAACGCTCGTACCCTACCTCAATTTTCCCCTGACGGCGAATCCCAAGGACCCCCTCGAACTCGCCGCATTGGTCGTTGGCCCGACGCCACACGCAACTCTTGCCGCCAGGGCGGCCAAGAGTCTGTTGCAAGAAACCAGTACGCTTTGCCCGGAGCCTCGGTCATCAGAAATACCGTTCCGAAATTGGTAAGCGTGGATGGCGACTAAGAATACCATCAAGCCGGACAAATACGCTCAGGACGCAGGGGCGTGGAAACAGTTTGCCGGAATTGCCTACACCGCCTCAAGCCTTCTCTTCGAGAGCCGCAACCTGCTTCTCATCTTTCCCGCCGCTACGTTGGGACATCACGCTCTCGAAATGTATCTGAAAGCGGCTCTCATTTGTGAAGGCTGTACGGTTTTCGACCCGAAGAAAATCAAGTCTCTCGACCCATCAGTCACCCTGCAAGTAGCAGACTGTGCATGGGGTCATGATTTGGTCGCACTCGCACGACAACTCGCACAAAGACGGCCCGACTTCGACCTCGCCGAGTCGATGGCAATGCTTCTTCCGTGGCATTGCGAGGGGATTCCGACTGTCGAGAAGGGATTCGAGTTGTTCAATCCGTTCTTCTCCGAATTGCGTTATCCGCAGGAGTTGACGATGGGTGGGGTCGGTGAAGATGACAAACTGCCGCTCGACGAACTGGTTGCACGCCTCCAACCGTTCTTGGAGAAAATCAGCTAGCTCCGTTGCACACCGCTGAAGTAGACGAGCGGCCCGATTATAGAGTGGCCACAAGCCGTGCCCTGATTGGAGAATTGGATGGAAACGATAGTGCTGAACGACGAGGTCATTCGTGTCTTTCTAGGGGATGATGACCTCACCCGTGCGATGGAAGTCGCTCAACGTCGGTTCGACCATTACGACGGCGACAACTATCGGGGTGCCGAGTTTCAGGAAGAGAAGTTTGACCTTGCACTCCATCGCATCGGGGCTGCATCCGAATTGGCGGCAGCTAGAGCGTTGAACATCCCGTGGACAGGCGACATTACGCGAGATGTCGGCGACTATGAAGTCAAGGCCGTAACCGAGCCTCACCATCGTCTGTTCATCCCGAAGAAAGACCGCCATCGGTACAGCCCGACGTTCCAGCATCGGGTTTACATCTCGGTTGAAAATGCAGCCCAGCACAAGGGACGGTTCTTGAAGGATTGGACAGTTCGCGGCTGGGCCTACGCAGGCGACTTCTATGGGAAGGAAGAGTACCTCGACTACCTGATGAACGAACAACGTGACCCCGTCTATGCACTTCCCACCAAGCTATTGCGTCCGATGACCACCCTCCCCACATCCGAAACAGAGACGCCCTACCCAGCCTTCTGACAAGTCGGCTAGGTAGGGCGTTTTCGCGTTTGCGATGGGGATTTGTTCGGCTAGTTTAACCCATCGAAGAAATCCCGCACTGTCGCTGACCGACCTGCACGCTCTGAACATTCAATCAGCCAAGCGTGGAAATCACTCGTATCCCGCAGCAATCCCGTCGAGATGCGGGCGGTGTAGACACGTTCGGCAAGGAGACGAAGGAAGAGTGGGATATCACGCATGATCAACCCCCGCCCCGGCATGACGAGCATTCCCGAGCAGGGAGAGACGCTCGTGAACAGCTTGCAGATCGCTCGTTGTCAGATTGGCATATCGCCGGGTCATTTCCAGAGACGAGTGACCGAGGCATTTCTGGAGGTGGAAGACAGACCCACCATTCCGCAGGTAGTTCAACGCGAAGGTGTGCCTGAAGCTGTGGAGCGTTCTTTCAGGTGGTTCAAAGCCAAGTTCTCGGCACAGAGCTTTGACATCCCTCAGAACGTTCCGTCTTCCCTGTTTCGTCCCACCTCGCGTCCCGAATACTAGCCCTGCCTTCGTCTCGCTCTTTCTCTGCCAAAGGAACAGCCGCTTCCTGAGTTCGAGCGACATCGGCACCTTCCTGTCCTTCCGGCCTTTGCCGTGGAGTGTTAGCAGGAGATTGTCGAAATCAACGTCCGGCCACTGCAAGTTGAGAAGTTCGTCAATTCGGGCAGCACTGTCACACAGTGTCGCCACCAATGCCTGCAACCTGTGCTGGGGCGTCGTTCGGGGTCGCCACTGCATCAATCGCTTGACGTGAGCCGCGTCGAAGGTCGGCAGCACCCGCTCCTCGATTTTCATCTTGGGGACAACGACCGTCAGTCCGGCCCATCGACAGTACGCTTTGACCGCTTGAAGCCTACTTCTGACGGAGACAGACTCTAGCCCTCGTTCCCGCAACTGCATGACGAGGGTTCTTATGTCCTCGGTTGTCGGGGATTCAGTGTTGAGCCAGCAAAGGGACTGCTCGTACCATTGGACGGTTGCGGGGGAGACGTTGTTGACGTATTGACGTTCTTTGATGAACTGCTTGTGACGTGGAAGCACGGTTCCTCCAGACATGGGGTCAAATGACCCGCGTGAATTTGAGGAACCGCTCGTAAGCTGTTGTCTTCTTTAGGATTGGTCGGGGAGAGAGGATTTGAACCTCCGACCCCCTGGTCCCGAACCAGGTGCTCTACCAGGCTGAGCCACTCCCCGACATGCGCGGCTGGCATCGAGCGAATTACCAGCGACCCTCGCAGAACTGCGTTATCGCTGAATTATAACATTCCGTTCCGAGCGAGACACTGCCCCAACGGCAGGCTTTAATGCAGTGACGATGAACGTCAGGCGCGACTCTCGTCGGAAATCCTGCCCCGATTTCGGGCGGTGGTGGCTCAATTTCAAAAATTATGTCCGATGTCATCCTGAGCGTGGCGACAGCCACGCGAGGGACCTTACATCGGCCGATGCTCTCGATGCCGTGGATGGGAGTGCGCGAGCTTCATACAGTCAGGCGCTCCTGGCATCGCCGGAAGCGATGTCCGGTTTCGTAAGGTCCCTCGGAGCTCTTGGCGCGCTCCGACGGGATGACACCGGGTGAATCCGTAGGCGCCTGACTCCAAATTGAGCCACTACCGTTCGGTTCGCCAAGTTGTCTGAAAAACGGCTTGCGGCTAGGATAGGGACTTCGCCGCACGACGCCCATGAGAACCGCGTTCACCGCTCGCCGCCTCTACACTCCGCTCGAAGAGATTGAGAACCCGCTGCTGGTTGCGGAAGACGGAAAAATCGTGAATATTTCCTCGCGCGCTCAGAGTGAAGTTGCTGGCGGCACGCTGGTCGACTTCGGCGATGCCGTTCTCGCGCCGGGTTTTTTCGATATTCACATGCACGGCGGAGCGGGGATCGACCTCATGCGTGCCTCGCCCGACGAACTGCCGCGGCTGGAAAAATTTCTGGCGACTCACGGCGTGACGGGATATTTTCCCACCACCGTCGCTGCGCCGCTCGACAATACTTGCGCGGCTCTGGAACGACTTGCTGATGCGATCGAAGCGACCCCGCCCGACAATGGCGGTGCAGCGCAAGCTCGCCCGCTGGGCATTCATCTCGAAGGACCATTTCTGAGCCACAAGCGGCGGGGAGTGCATCCGCCGGAGAATCTGCTCGCGCCGACGATTGCGATTTTCGATCGTCTGTGGCAGGCGGCGCGCGGCCACGTCCGAATGCTGACGATCGCGCCGGAAATTCCGGGAGCAATGGAGGTAATCACGGAAGCGGCGCGCCGGAATGTGTGCGTCAGTATGGGGCACTCGGATGCTGAGCTTTCGATCGCTCAGGAGGCCGTCACCGCCGGCGCACGCCACGCGACGCACACTTTCAACGCCATGCGGCCGCTCGATCATCGTGATCCGGGCATCATCGGCGAGGTGCTGAGCGATGACCGCCTCACCGCGGATATCGTGGTCGACGGAATTCACGTCGCGCCGTCTGTCGTGAAAATCTTCCTGCGCACCAAAGGAAATGAGCGCGCCGTTCTCATTACCGACGCGATTTCGGCGGCCGGCATGCCCGACGGACACTACAAGCTTGGTCCGATCGAGGTCGACTTAAAAGACGGCAAGTGTACGTCCGGTGGGAGTCTCGCTGGAAGCGCGCTCACCATGGACCGCGCGGTGCGTAACGTGACGCAGTTTGCTGGCTGGACCCTGCGCGACGCGGTGCGCGCAGCCACGTTGAATCCCGCGCGCGCCGTGGGACTGGCCGGCCGTCATGGCGTGCTGGCCGCCGGCGCCGATGCCGACTTCACTGTGCTGAGCCCGGCAGGCGAAGTGCTCAAAACCATCGTTCGCGGGCGTGAGACCTAGGACGCTGCGCATGCTGGGCGAGGAGCGGGATCTGACCGGCAGACTGCGGGAGATGCGCTCGAAGTTGCTATAGGAATCGAGGCAGCGGGATACGAGCGCGCCTAGTTCGGCTTGCGCTGCTTCGCCTGGGTCATGTGGTGGAGCAGCATGACTTCATCCGCGCGCGAGAGTTGATCGAGGAAGGAATTCTCCAGCTTGGGCTTCTCATCACTTGCGGTTTGCGCCGGCGCCGACTGGCGCAGCTTATCGCCCAGCTCGGGTTCGTTGTTCATCACCTGAGAATAGAACCACAGGAAATGCCGCATCTGGTCGAGCGCCGAGCGCAGAGTGTCGATTGGCTCGGTTTCCGAAAGCGAGTTGAGCGTTTCCATCAGCTCGGGATCGCTGGGCGCCTGCATGGCGGCGCAGTTAAGTTCCTGCTGGATAGTGCGCAGGTCTTCGGTAACGCGTGCGATCCGGAGATGAAGGTCGTCCATATCGTCTCTGACCATTCTTGTGTGCCGTCTCAACATCTCATCGGCAGCACCGGGCTAATAGATGTCCCACGGGCATGCGCTTTGGTAATTCTCGCGTTACTTTCGTCCACACCATAGTCACAACCGTAAAAAGCCTTGACTGGCGCGGCTTTCAACGCGATGCTCGCGCGGCTTTCCGCGCACTGCGACACCATGTTTTTCTCTCCGCAAGATTTTCTAACTGAATCTTTAGTGCACTCGACCTCTGCTCCAAAGTCACCACCTGGAAACAGCCCCGCTCCGACTAGAATCCGACCTCTGCTGCGGGCGAACTTTTGTGATACAAACTCGCGGTGACCGGAACCGGCCAAACAAACGCCTCCAGCCAATTAGTGCGCGCCATCGGCCGCTGGAGCCTGGTTGCGCTGGTTGTGAATTCGGTCATTGGCAGCGGAGTGTTCGGACTGCCTTCTTTGGTGGCAGGACTGGTGGGCCGAGCCAGCGTGCTGGCCGTGGTGTTGGCGGGAGCCGCGATCGGCATCGTCATGGCCTGTTTCGCCGAAGTCGCGTCCCAGTTTACGGCCACCGGAGGTCCTTACCTTTACGTTCGCGCCACTTTCGGCCGCCTGCTGGGAATCCAGGTGGGATGGCTGGCATGGCTCGTCCGTCTCACGGCGTGCGCAGCCAATGCCAATCTATTTGTCGTTTATCTGGGAGAGTTCTGGCCTGGCGCTCGCCAGCCTTTGCCGCGATTGTTGGTTCTGACTCTATTGATCGGGATACTGGCGGCAATCAACTATCGTGGAGTTCGTGTCGGGACGCATGTGAGCGATGCCTTCACTGTGGCCAAGTTGTTGCCGCTGGGCTTGGTCTGCATTGCGGGAGCGTGGTATCTGGTGGTTCACGGCTCCGTCACTGCCGCGAAACTCTCACCGGATCGACACTCCTGGTTGCAGGCGATGGTGCTGCTGGTCTTTGCCTACGGTGGTTTCGAGGCTGCGTTGATGCCGATGGGCGAGGCCAAAGATCCGCGCCGCGACGTTGCCTTCGGGTTGTTTGCTTCGCTGGCGATCTGCATTGTGATTTACGTTCTGATTCAGTGGGTTGTCGTGGGTCTGTTGTCCAACCCTGGGCACAGCGACCGTCCTCTGGCCGACGTGGCGGGCATTGTCATGGGGCGCGGCGGCGCCGGGCTGGTGGCCGTGGGAGCTCTGGTCTCAATGTATGGATACCTCAGCGCGAACATTCTCGCTATTCCGCGCATGACGTTCGCACTGGCCGAGCGCGGAGACTTCCCTGCGCTGTTTGCCGCGGTGCATCCCAGGTTTCGCACACCATATTTTTCGATTCTGGCTTTCGCGGTTCCGCTGTGGCTGCTGGCGTCGTTTGGCAGCTTCGCGGGAAATGCGACGCTCTCGGCGGTCGCCCGGCTGTCGTATTACGGCCTGGTGTGCGCAGCTCTTCCAGTGTTAAGGAAAAGGCAGCCCACGGCGTCCGCATTCCGATTACCAGGAGGGAACGTCTTCGCGGTGCTTGGCGTATTACTCTGCTTCGGCCTGCTGCTCAGGACAGACCTGAGCAACTCTCTGGTTCTGGGAGCGACCATAGTAGCCGCCTTCGTGAACTGGATCCTGGTGCGAAACCGAATATAGCCACGAATATTCTTCCTCAGCTTCCGGCGTGCTCCATGGCCAGCAAAGCTTTCTTCCGTTCGAGGCCCCAGCGGTATCCGCTCTCCGCGCCGTCTGCGCGTACTACGCGATGGCATGGAATCGCGATCGCAACCGGATTCGTGGCACAGGCACGCGCCACGGCGCGAACCGCTCTGGGCCGGCCGATTGCCTTCGCAACCTGGCTGTAGGACCGGGTCGAGCCGAAGGGAATCGATTGCAGGTACGTCCATACTCGCCGCTGAAACGCGGTGGCACGAATGTCGAGAGGCAACGACGAATCGTGATCGCTGCCGCGCATCTGCTTAAGGAGCGCGTCCACCCACGGCCGCAGGCCGCCGTCGTCAGCTTTCCGCGTAGCGAAGGGGAACTCGCGTTTCAGGCCCTCGATCAATTCGCCATCGGTGCGGGCGAACTGGATGGCGCAGATCCCGCGCTCCGTCGCTGCGACCAGCATGCGGCCCAGCGGCGAATCAATGCAGGTATAGCGGATCACAGCTGCAATCGCGCCGCGGCGGTACTTGTCCGGCGTCATGCCGAGCTGCGATGCCGTGCGTTCGTACAGCCTGCTGCTGGAGCCGTAGCCCGCGTCGTACATGGCGCGGGTGACATTGTCCCCGGCCTGAAGATTGCGTTTGAGCATGCGCAAACGGCAGGAATCCGCATACTCTCGGGGCGTGATGCCCAACGCTGCTTTGAAACGGCGTTGCAGATGAAACGGGCTCTGGTGAAACTCTCTGCCCAGACGATCAAGCGTGAGAGGCTCGTCGAGATGCTGCTCGATGAAGCGGCAAATCGCTTTCGCGTTGTCTGATTCCGTATCGCCGCTGAACGATTTTGGCTTACAGCGCAGGCAGGCTCGGTACCCGGCCTGCTCGGCTTGGTCGGGCGTGAGGTAGAACTGAACGTTTTCCCGGCGTGGGCGGCGCGCCGCACACGAGGGCCGGCAGTAGACGCCCGTACTCGATACGGCAAAAACGAATTCGCCGTCACGGGCAGCGTCGCGGGCAACAACTGCGCTCCAGCGCTGGCCGTTTCCGGTCTCAAATCCCGTTTCAAGCTGCGCACTGCGCGTTTCTTCGGTACGCGACGGAGTGGCCTGTTTGGGATTGGAAATAGGCATCGCCTGCAAACTTTCGGTTGTGAGTATCGCATTGGTGGTCATGGCAAGGAAAGAGTACGACGTAAGCCAAGAAGTGAAATATCCGATTCTTGCGGGCAAAGCGAAATAGGGCGCCACAAGGTGGTTAGCAATGGGTTAGTAGTGCAATTTGGATTTCTTACCTTAAAGTGTCATCCTGAGCGCAGCCGTTTTTCAGGCGAAGCGAAGAGCCTGCCCCGAGCGAAAGCCGAGGGGATCTCAGTCTTACCCGGCCTTGAGCGTGAGCCAATCCGCGCCACTACCCCGCGATGCCTCGGTTTGCGCTCGGACTGAGGAACGACTACAGTTTCCCTGAACATCTTTCACTTTCGCACTTGGGGATAATCTGCTCATGAAGAAAACTCGTCTGATTCCTCGCGGTCTCACGCTTGTCGTACTGCTGCCGATCATGCTGCTCTCCGCGCTGGCCCAGCAGGCGGCCACGCACGTGCTGAGCAACGATGCAGTGAAGAAGGTAATCCCCGCCGAGTATTTCTTCCGCGGGCAGAAAGCGCCGGTGCAGTTGCGCAACGCGGTCGGAGTTCAGCTGGCGAACGGAAAGATGATGCTGGCTGCGCTGGTCGACGCGTCGGGCTATTCGTCCGCGATCCAGCAGAAATATCAAGGTTTGCTGATCACCGAAATGAAGCTCAACATCGGGAGCTCGGAACTTGCGCCGGGCCAATACGGGTTCGGCTTCACCGCCGACGGAAAGTTCGTGGTGATGGACGTTGCCAACCATGACGTGCTCAGCGCGCCTTCCGAACTCGATCAAGCCTTGCAACGGGCCGTCCCCTTGAAGCTGGTCGAAGACGGCGAGGGCTACAAGCTGTATTCAGGAAAGAAGTGGGTCGGAATCAAGGCAGAATAAGGACAGGTCGCGATAGTGCCCCTCGCCAATGCAAGCCGCGAACAGTACTTAACGAGTAATCCGGCCGTTGCTGCAATCAGGCGATTCATTGAGCGCTGAGAACGCGAAGATGCCTGAGAACGCGAATCCCGCTGAATGCCCGTAACCGCGATTTATCACGAGCTATCCCGACATGCCCCAACTAATTCTCCGCATCGCGCATGGCAACGGCGGGACGCGCTAAAATGTAGGAACTCTGCCTGCCACTTCGTCACTCCACAAAGGGGTGTGATGCATGAATCCTGAAACACAACAGTCCGAATCTCCGTACTGCGTGAAGATCGAGACCGGGAACGGCCAGTCCGCTACTGTTCCCATCGCCGTCTTGACACCGAAGCAGCTGGAAATCTTTCTTCAAACTGAGTTCAAGAGGCTGGCGCAAGAAGCAGGCGTAAGAGGCGCTCGCATTCATGTGGAGCGGGCGATCGCCGCTGACTACGAGCAGGTCCTTCGTGAGGTGGCGGCATGCCTATCGTCAGCGAAGGCGCGAGCCGCATGAAGGCCCTTCCGGTGAATCGTGGCCGTTGTTGGGCATTGATTGAAAACACTTTGCCAGCCGGAATCCTATAAAGCGTCCGCAGCGTGAGCGCCGAGTGAGTTTGCTAATCAGAGCTGTGTTACTCTGTGGCGCTCGGGGGCGCTGATCGCCCAGGGCACCGACTTTTTGCCAGAGAACGGTTCCGGATGAGGAAAGCACTCCCGAGGAAGCGGGCCCATCGAACCGCAAGCGATCCGAACGGCCCTCTTCGCGAGCCCTCCTCAGACTCATTCAAGAATCTATCGCTGGATACTCCACAATCAACCGCATGGTCGGCTTTTTCCGGGCAGGCGCGATGGGTCTGTCTGGCCCTGATCGCGGCGAACCTGATCGTCTTCGCTTCCGTGTGGCATCACGATTTTGTCAATTACGATGATGACCAATACGTCACAACGAACCCGGTCGTTGCACGTGGACTGACGTGGCACGGTGTCTCGTGGGCGTTCACTACTGGATACGCCGTCAACTGGCACCCGCTGACCTGGCTGTCCCACATGCTCGATGTTCAGCTCTATGGACTCGACCCCGGCCCACACCATCTCACCAATCTGTTGCTTCACATTGCCAGCACTTTGCTTTTGTTCGGCCTGCTGCATCGTATGACGGGGGCTCTGGGCCGGAGTGCATTTGTGGCGGGGTTATTCGCCGTCCATCCGCTGCACGTCGAGTCGGTGGCCTGGGTGGCGGAACGTAAGGATGTCCTGAGTACGCTGTTTTGGATGCTGACCCTGTGGGCCTACGTCGAGTATGTGAGGAGGCCTGCTGCTTCCCGATCAGGTCTGCGCCGGTATTCGTTGGTGCTCCTGTTCTTTGCTCTGGGGCTCATGGCAAAACCGATGTTGGTCACACTCCCCTTTGTGCTGCTGCTGCTGGATTTTTGGCCCTTGGGAAGAGTGAGAATGGGACCCAATCCCGCTGGCGGCTGGGCGCTCTCTCGCGAGGAGTGGGCCAGAACGGTCCGCCTGGCGTGGGAAAAACTCCCGCTGCTGGCTCTGGCTGCCGTGTCCAGCGTCGTGACCTTCTTTATCCATTATCGGCGAGGAGGGGACGTAATCAGCCTTGGTAGGGTCCCGCTCAATCTCCGCGTGGCCAACGCGCTGGTTTCCTACGTCGCCTACATCGGGAAGATGTTCTGGCCTGCGCGTTTGGCCGTGTTTTATCCCTATCCTCACTCAGTGCCTGGGTTGTGGATAGCGGGCGCGTTGCTGGCTCTGGTGGCCATATCAGTTGCCGTCATAAGGGCTGGCCCTCGGCGCCCTTATCTATTGGTTGGCTGGTTGTGGTATCTGGGCACACTGGTTCCGGTCATCGGTTTGATTCAAGTGGGAGATCAGGCGATGGCGGATCGCTACACTTATGTTCCGCTGATTGGTCTGTTCATCATGGTGGCATGGGGCGTTCCAGACCTGCTGGCCCGCTGGCCGCTTCGACTAAGCAGGATCGCCCTTCCGTCTGCGGCGGTTCTGGTAATTTTGGCGTGCGCAATCTCTGCGAGGGGTCAACTTCAGTATTGGCAAGATAGTACGACGCTCTGGACTCACGCTTTGGCCGTAACTACCGGAAACAATATCGCCCACAACAACCTGGGCATTGTTCTGGCTGACCAGGGAAGACTCGACGAAGCCATCGACCATTACCTCGAAGCTTTACGCATCAAACCCGACTACGCCGACGCACATAACGATTTAGGAGTGGCTCTGGCCGACGAGGGAAAACTCGACGAAGCCATCGCTCATTACTCCGAAGCTTTGCGCATCAAACCCGACTACGCCGATGCGCATAACAATTTGGGAGTGGCTCTGGCCGACCAGGGAAAACCTGACCAGGCCATTGCTCAATACACCGATGCCTTGCGCATCTCACCGGACTCGGCCAAAGCGCACAACAATCTGGGAGCCGCTCTGGCCGGCCAGGGAAAACTCGACGAGGCCATTGCTCAATATTCCGAGGCTTTGAGCGTCAACCCCGGTTATGCGGAGGCGCACAACAACTGGGCGGCGGTTCTGATCAGTCAAGGAAAGCTCGACCAGGCCATTGCCCAGTGCTCCGAGGCTTTGCGGATCAACCCCGACTACGCCGATGCGCAGAACAATTGGGGAGTGGCTCTGGCCAACCAGGGAAAACTCGACGAGGCCATCGAGCACTTCCGCGAGGCCTTACGCATCCAGCCCGATAATGCCAAGGCACGTACGAATCTGAGTCTCACTCTGGCTGCACGAGGGAAATAACCGCTCCCGGCACACGCTCCGCGATCCCGTGGGCCACCATCGGCGGAATGGTCCGCTCATTCCTCGCTCAGCCCACGTGGACGCGCCGCTGAGTTTTAAGTAGTATGCTTGGCGCCCGGAGGTCCGCATGCTTTGGTTCTACGAATCTTTCTTTCCCGTGGTCTGGATCGTTTTTGTTCTGTACTGGCAGATCAAAGCTGCGGATACCAAAGCCACCCAGCGTCTCGAGCCCGCGGCCTCGCGCCTCTTCCGTGTCGTGATCTTCCTGATCGCGATCGCTTTACTCTCGATACCTCGCATCCCGCTGCCCTGGCTTTACCTCCAGCTCTGGCCCTCCGGCTATTTTCCATTCTGGCTGGGAGCCGCCGTCACCGTCGCCGGCCTTCTCTTCGCCGTCTGGGCCCGCGTGCATCTCGGCCGCAACTGGAGCCGCTCCGTCACCATTAAGCAGGGCCACGAGCTGATCACTACCGGTCCCTATGCCGTGGTCCGTCACCCCATCTACACCGGCATTCTGGCCGGGTTCCTGGGCATGGCGATTGCCATCTCTCAGGTGCGCGGCTTCATCGTCGTCGCCCTGATCGTCCTCGTGTTCTGGCTCAAGTTCCGCTTGGAGGAGAAGTGGATGCGCTCCCAGTTCGGGGAGACATACGCCGCCTATGCCCAAAATACCGCCGCCCTGGTGCCCTACCTCCTCTGATCGCCTACGCCCTCCAAAGCGCACTGCTTCCGGGAAGGAGATTTGTAAACAGGTCGTGAGGGCCGGGTGCCCCAGGTCTCGCCGTTTTTGCGAGACCTGGGAGGGGCCATCTCGACACTCAGTCGTCAATGGCGAAGCAATGGGCACGTCACCAGTGCTCGGGGCGCTATCGCCCTAGCACGCCGAAAACAAAGGCCAGCATCAGGATTCCCATTGCCATCAACGCGAGCCCTGAGAGGCGGAACAGCAAAGATGTCCGTCCTGCTTGCCCTCCGCGCAGTTTCCGGAGAACCGTGCCACCCGCTGTGGCGCACCACTCACCTTTGGGTCGCAGCTTGTTTTCGATTTCTTCCAGCCTTCGGGGAGCAAAACATTGGAGTGCTCCCCATGCGATTATTGCGAAACAGAAGAGAGAAATCAGGATTCTGAAAAAGATGTTTGTCACGCCTAATAACTTACGTCAATAAGCCTCGACACTCCAACTTTCCCTGAATTGTTGACACAATCAGGCGATAACGCTCATTGATCCGCCGGCCCTTCGCTTACGCGTGAGCCCCCGCCCGCTCCGACCCTCCAGAAGCCTCGCGGCCTGTTTTCGCTCCCTCCCCGTTCCATTTCCGCGCCAGACCTTCCAGTTGCGCCAGCACCTTCTCAATATCCTTCATCCGCTCGGTGATGCCGTAGGTCACCGACGGCGGAATCGTCTGCTCGTAGTGGCGAAACACGAATCCCTTTTCCTCCAGCGCCCGCAGCCGCTCCGTCAGCACCCGCGAGGAGATTCCTTCCACCTGCTTTTTCAGCACTCCGAACCGCATCGGTCCGTCATGACTCAGCGCCCACAAAATGTGCAGCGTCCACGGCCGCGTCAGCGCTTCCAGCATTCCTCCGATCGCGCAAGGCGACGGGTTCGAACCGGCTCTTTTCGTCGGTCTCTTCATAATACTAAGTTACTATAAAGTGATTGATATGCAAAGAGAGCCTAATTACAAAAAGTAACCAAATCATATCCCGCCTCATCGAATGCCATTGAAGCAGACGCTCTGAGCGCTCAAAGCTTTTTGCATTCGAGTCCACAGCTCTGAAGGAGAAAACCCATGGCAACCGCAACACTTTCCACCCGTTCTCATTCGCTCACGCAAGCGCCTGACCTCGCCGGACCGGTCGTCCTGCTGGGTCGGCTTTTCTTCGCCGACATTTTCCTGCTGGCAGGCCTGAATCACTTTTCCACTCAGGCCATCGCCTACGCCGCGTCCCAGGGAGTTCCACTCGCTTCGGTCGCCGTGCCGCTTTCGGGCGTGCTCGCCATTCTCGGTGGCCTCTCGATTCTGCTGGGCTACCGCGCCCGGCAAGGAGCGTGGCTGATCGTGCTGTTCCTCGCCGTGGTCACGCCCATGATGCACCAGTTCTGGGCCGTCGCTGACCCCATGATGCGCCAGATGCAGATGGCCATGTTCATGAAGAACGTAGCCATGCTCGGCGGCGCGTTGCTGATCTCGCAACTCGGTCCCGGCCCGTGGAGCCTCGACGTGCGCCGCAAGTAAGGGGCGGTCGCTCGGCAAGTGTTGTGGCATTTCAATTCGCGTAAACGAGTCTCAGTAAAGACGAGTTAGTAAAGACGAATAAGTAAGTCACCCTCAAAGGAGAAGACATGTCCGATCCAACCATTCAAGTTCTGCCCAAAGGTCCTTACCTGGTCGCCGGAAGGTTCACTGTTCAGGACGCCAGCGGCAACAAAATCGAGACCACAGAAAAAGTCGCCCTCTGCCGCTGCGGCGCTTCCACCAACAAACCGTTCTGCGACGGAACCCATTCCAAAGTCGGATTCGAAGCTGCCGCGGCCGCGGTTCCGGGCAGCGCCGAGTAATCCGGCGCTCGGCGAAGTCGGATCCGAAAATCGAAAGCCGCCCCGTGCGGGCGGCTTTCAAGGTTTCAATTCTGACAGCGCGGAGTCTATGCAGCGGTCTCGTCGGCTGCCGGCAGATTCAGCGGTTCGTCGTAGCTGCCGCCGTAGATCGCCGGCACCTTCGACCCCATAGGACGCAGATAAGTCGCCAACTCGCCGCGATGATGGATGCTGTGGTTGTTGAGGAAGCCCAGATACATTACGACCGGCAGGTTGAACGCGCCATGAAAGTCGACGAGCGTCATGAGTTGTTCCGCGGTCAGCGCGGCCACGCGCGCCGCGTTGCGCTTCACGTTCTCGTCGTACCACTCCGCCACTTCCGCCGAGGTCTGCGGCTTCTGGTCAGGGTTGTGCATGTTGAATTTCAAGTCGGCAATGCCTTCAAGAAACTGGACGTCGCTGTTGGCGATGTGCCAGGCCAAGTCTTTGGCTGAGCGCGCGCACGGGTCAGGCTTGTAGCTGGAAGCCGCGTCGGGCACGGCTGCCAGCACTCTCTTGGTTGTCTCCGCTTCGCGCAGCACGCCGTCGAGCATCATGGCGCGATAGCCGAGGGCAAATTCAGGACTCATGCCTTCAGACATAGTGATCTCCTTCAGGATTGGTTCGCAGTGAGAAACGGTCAGATGGGAACGGCCGGCGCAAGCGTCCTGAAAACGGCGCGGGCTGCGCCGTTTCAGGCCAAGAACCTGGCCGAAGGATTATACGCCCACGGGCTGCTTGCTGCGGTCTTTGCTGCCGACGGGCACCGGCGTGAGCCAGCCGTGGCGATCATTCTTTTCGCCGCGCACGACGGCGTAGAACTCTTTCTGCAGCGCCTTGGTGATCGGTCCGGTCACGCCTTTGCCGACTTTGATCTTGTCGACGGAGCGGATCGCGGTGACCTCGGCCGCGGTTCCAGTGAAGAAAGCCTCGTCGGCGATGTAGAGCATCTCGCGCGGAATCATCTGCTCAACGATCGGGATGTTCAGGTCGCGAGCGATCTGCAGCACGGAATCGCGCGTGATTCCGGGCAGCACGGAGTTGCCCAGGGGCGCGGTGATCAGCTTGTCACGATGCACCAGAAACAAATTCTCGCCGGAACCTTCGCTGACGAATCCATTGGCGTCGAGCGCGATGCCCTCGACGTAGCCGTTGACGATGGCCTCCATCTTGATGAGCTGCGAGTTCATGTAGTTCGCGCCTGCCTTGGCCATGGCAGGCAAAGTGTTCGGAGCGAGGCGCGTCCACGACGAAACGCAGACGTCGCAACCATCCGTCTCGTTGCTCAGGTACTTTCCCCACGGATAGTTGATGATGTAGACCTCAGTCGGCGAGTTGAAGGGATTCACGCCGGCCTCGCCGTATCCACGCAGCACGATCGGGCGCACGTAGCACGGCCAGACGCCGTTGTGGCCCACGGTTTCGAGCATCCCGGCCACCAGTTCGTCGCGGGTGAACTCCACGTCAATGCGGTAGACCTTGGCCGAATCGAGCAGGCGCTGCATGTGCTCAGTGGCGCGGAAGATGTTGGGCCCGCTGGGCAGCGCGTAGCAGCGAATGCCTTCAAACACCGACGAGCCGTAGTGGATCACGTGCGACATCACGTGGATGGTGGCGTCGTCCCAATTGATGAGCTTGCCATTGTGCCAGATTTTGTCGGTCTTCTGGATGGTCATCGGAACTCCTTGGGGGTAGTGACCATTATAGCCGACCTGAAGCAGAGACCAGGGGCCACGGGCGAGTGTCCATTGGGCACGGCCCATGTGTCCCTCACAGCTCATGGAGCGACGGACGCATTCGTCCGTCCGGCGGCCCAGGGGTACCGGGCCGCGGGATCTTTGGCCGTCGCTGGGAGGGGCTTGGGGGTGCCGAAACCGGGAAATGTTCCTGAAGGAACACAATGCACAAATGCAAAAAGTGTTCCTTAAGGAACATTCCATGTACACCGATGTACACATAATAATGTACATACATAGTGTAACTACTGCTGTGTGTTGAGGTTAGGGGGAGAGTTCAATTTTCTCAAAATGAGACGTTTGGGGGTGGAAGGGCCGTCCGGAGGGTTCGAAAGGAGTCGGCTGGGGGCTGGCGGGGGTGCCCACGCTTCGAAAATCGCGAAGCGTGGGGCAGCCTGCCTGGGAAGTCAAAATCCCCACCCTAATCTCGCCAAAGGGCGGCGAGATTAAGGGTGGGGCACCCCGGCCGCCCGCGGGCGCGCTGTCACCAGATCGTCTCGACGGATTTGGAACGGCGGATTCGCTCGTCCGCTGTGACCAGCGGCATGCCGTCGACGATGGCGGTGGACGCGATCACGCGGTCGGCCGGGTCTTTGGGGTAGTCGATCGGCAGCCGCACGGCCACAGCTGCGATCTCCGGGGTCATGGGCTTCAGGATGACCCGCGCGACCGTCTCGCGGACAAAGGTTTCTACGCTGCTCAAAACCTGGATGCGGCCGCTATGCGCCAGCCACGCCAGTTCCCAGAGAGTGATCGTGGCCACGGCCACTCCCGTATGCTGGCGCGCGTGGCGGATGGCCTCGCGCGCTTTCGCCGAGAGCCGCTTGGGGTCGCTTGCCATCCAGACCAGGACGTGGGTGTCGAGAAGGATCACCCGCCCTCCGAATCTTTGCTCTCCCCGTCTTTGCTTTCCCAATCTTTGCTCTCCCAATCTCGGAGCGGCGTGACCGGTCCAACGATGTCGCCTACGATCTTGACCTTGCCGGCCATGTAGCCGAAGAGATCGTCCGCCTGCTTCTCGGCGGGAACGAGTTTGGCGACGGGCTTGCCGTGCTTAGTGATGAGTACGGGTTCTCCGCTCTCGGAGACCTGATCCATCACGGCCAGGCATTGGGCTTTGAACTCGCCTGCGGGCATTTGCTTCATGTGGTCATAATATAATGACTATAGGCAGAATGCAAGAACAGAAGGAGGGAACGTCCGGTCTGCCCCGGCTTCCACCGTGCGAGGATGGCAATCTTCCGCTGAGTTAAGCGCCCAGGCGAGAGTTGCCTCATTCAAGCATTTGGGCGTGGATTATGCAACTTGACGCCGATGGAACGCCGAGCTTCCGGCTTCACTCCCGCCGCGGTTAGAATGAAAACTGCAGAGAAGCAGCGGGCGCGTAGCTCAAACGGATAGAGCATCGGATTTCTAATCCGACGGTTGCAGGTTCGAGTCCTGCCGCGCCTACCAGAAAACAGGGATTAGGTATTAGGGGTCAGAGGACAGGGACTAGTTGCTCATGTTCATGATTGCTGCCATGGCACCCTGCTGCGGTGGTTCCTCATCGATTTTACCGCGTCAAAACTCCAGACCGAGAGTGCTGCTTAGAAAGGCGGCGAGGGGCGACATTTTGCGGCAGGACGCGGCGACGATTGTCATAAACCTGGAGCTGCACACTTGCGCTTCGGTCAAGTCGACGAAGGTGCCAAGGTCGCGCAGCTTGAGGTCTTCCACGAATTCGTGATCGCAGGGAAAGCCGCGCGGGGGGCGGGAGAGCTTGGTGGCATCGTCCCAGTTGAGAAGTTTGCGGACGGCGCGCCACTCCCTGGGCCGCGAGACGATCGCCTCGCGGACTTTGAGCAGGGTCGGCGGCTCGGGATGCCACAGGCCGGAGGCGACGAAGCAGCCGCCGGGTTCAAGGTGCAAATAAAAGCCGGCAGAGTGAACATCTTTGCCGCGATGCGAAAAGCGCATGGCCAGGTGCGTTTTGTAAGGACGCTTGTCGGCGGCGAAGCGCGTGTCGCGGTAGATGCGAAACAGCGATCCACGCGTAGGGCGGGGATCGGCGACCAGATACGGCGAAATTTCATACAAGGGCGCGGCAAAGTCGGTAATGAAGCGCAGAGCCGGCTGCCGCACGAAGGTTTCGAATTCGTCTTTGTGGGCCTGAAACCAGTCACGATTATTGTTGCGCTTCAGGCGGGTGAGGAAGCGGAAAAGTTCGGGAGTGAAGTAAACGGGCATGATTCCCAAGGTAAGGTCCCGGCGCGGGAAAAGTAAAGTGGAGCAGTTACGATTTCGGTTTGCGATGCTCGCAGGCTTCGGTATTCAGACAGGAGTCGGCTAGCCGAAGCCGCTCGACCGGCTTGCCGCCGAGGATGTGCGATTCAATGATTTCGTCGACGTCGGCTTCGGTAACATGGCCGTACCAGACTGCCTCGGGATAAACCACAACGTTCGGCCCGTGCTCGCACTGGTCGAGGCAGCCGGACTGGTTGGCGCGCACTCGACCCTTGAGCCCGCGTTCAGCCAGTTTCTGCTTGAATAGTTTTTGCAGCCGGGCTTCGGTGGCCGGGTCGCAGCATCCGCGGGGATGGCCCGCCGGGCGCTGGTTTCCGCAGACGAAAATGTGTTTTTCAAATTTCGGCATCAGGCGCCCGGCGGCCGCTTCTTTCCGGAGAAACTTTGTTCGTCATCCATCTTACCTGAGAGATCTCTTCGGCCAAGTCGTCCTCAGGAGGGCGCCAGCCTTCCGAGGGACCTTGTATCCGCGTGCGGTGGCTTCGGTGCGACGGGGAACGCCTTCGGCGCATGCGGTTCGAAGGGTCCTCTTTGCAACCGAGAAGCCCTCGACCTACCGTAGGGTCCCTCGCGCCGACTTCGTCGCCGTTCAGGATGACAAGGCAGAGTGGGCACACATCTGCGCATTTTTTCTATTCCGCGCATGGAGCGTTTCCCACCGCTACGCGCGTTGCCTTCCTCGCGAGCGCGCGATAAAATAACACGTACACATCTTCTCCGCTCTTATCCCAGTAATTTACATCGAGAGTGTTTCCTGCGGGCAAGGAGTGTGCGACCCGGGGGCGGCGCAGTGATCTGCCCGCTCGTAAATCTCCGTCACGGAGCTGCGCTTGAAAAAAGGCAAGACCGCGGTGATTGTTGGCGCCCAGTGGGGCGACGAGGGCAAGGGGAAGATCGTCGACGTGTTGTCGGAGAACTTCTCGGTGGTGGCCCGTTACGCCGGCGGCCACAATGCCGGCCACACCGTCATCATCAACGGCAAGAAATTTGTTCTGCAACTTGTTCCCGTTGGCGTGCTGCGGGCGGGCTGCCGCAGCGTGATCGGCAACGGCGTGGTTCTCGATCCCCTGGCGTTTCTGAAAGAAATCGGCGCTTTGCGCGAGGCTGGCCTGCAGGTCGAAGGCAATCTCTTCGTTTCGAATCGCGCTCACGTGATCCTGCCATACCACCGAATGATCGAACTGGCGGCGGAGAATGCGCCCGGCCGCGTGAAGATCGGAACGACTTCGCGGGGCATCGGTCCCGCCTACGAAGACAAGATGGGCCGGCGCGGGCTTCGTGTGGCCGATCTGCTCGATTTGCAATTGCTCAAGAAGCACATTGAAAATGCGGTGCACGAGAAGAATATGATCGCGCACGCTCTCTTCAACTCCGAACCGCTTGACGCCGACAAAATGTATTCCGAGTATGCCCGGGCGGCTGAGAAGGTCGCGCCTTTCGTCTGCGACACGGCGGTGTTGCTGAACCAGGCCTTGGCCGGTGGAGAATCCATCCTGTTTGAAGGCGCGCAGGGTACGATGCTCGACATTGATCACGGTACGTATCCGTTTGTGACTTCGTCGAGCGCGACCTCGGGCGGCGCGGTGATTGGCACGGGCGTGGCGCCGACCGCCATCGACTCGGTCATCGGAATCACCAAGGCTTATTGCACGCGCGTCGGTGAAGGGCCGTTCCCCAGCGAGGACAAAGGCGTGGCGGGAGAGAATCTGCGCAAACGCGGCAACGAATACGGCGCGGTAACGGGCCGTCCGCGCCGCACGGGATGGATCGACCTGCCCCTGTTGCGCTACTCGGGCATGATCAACGGCACATCGTGGCTGGTGGTGACCAAACTCGATGTGCTGGATGAACTGGCCGACATTCCTGTCTGTGTCGGTTACAAGATCGACGGCAAAATCACTGCAGAGGTACCTGCACAAGCCAGCGGCTACGAGAAAATCGAATGCATCTACCAGAATCTGCCGGGCTGGCGGACTTCGACGGAAGGCGTCACTGACTTGGCCCAGTTGCCGCGGCAGGCGCGGGAGTACCTTGCATTCCTCGAAAAAGAGGCGGGCGCGAAAGTCGGCATGATCTCGACCGG
Organism: uncultured Acidobacteriaceae bacterium; assembly: GCA_963739125.1. Taxonomy (GTDB): domain Bacteria; phylum Acidobacteriota; class Terriglobia; order Terriglobales; family Acidobacteriaceae; genus Sulfotelmatobacter. The sequence continues at coordinate 2,978,289 of CAVTZD010000001.1, forward strand.
CCCGGACCGCGACCATACGATTGTGGTGGACGAATTCATGGCGCAGTTGAAGACGGCCGCCAAGAAGGCCTAGAATGTGCTCCCCGGTCACAAGAGAGTGTCGCGAGAGGACGCCGTGGGGAACGCCGCCAAGGAACGATGACCGCAGCGGCCGAAGGAGAGCGAACGATGGTGGTGCTGGCGGTTACCTGGATGGCAAAGGTGGGGCACGAAGCCGAAGTGACAGCATTGCTTGAAAAGTTGACTGAGCAGTCTCGCAAGGAACCGGGTTGTGCCATGTACCAGGTGCACCGGCACAAGACCGAGCCGCGCCGATTCTTCATCTACGAGCAGTACAAAGACGATGCCGCGCTCGAAGCTCACCGCACGGCGCCGTACTTCCTGCAGCACGCGCGCAAAGACCTACCCAAGTTTGCCGACCGCGTCGAAGGGCATTTGTTCGAGCCGTTGGGCTAGCTGGCATCGGTATCGCAGGTGTGGAAGCGGGCGACCCGCTCGCTTAGGCAGAGCCCGCCGAGCAGTCAATTACTTCGCCTTGTCGATCATCAGTTCGCCGCCGCTCGCGTAACTTTCTTTGGAGACTTCATGGAACGCGACGATGATGCCTTCCCGCTTCGCTCCAGCCTCTTCGACCAAAGTGTCGGTGATCCGCTTGGCGATCTTGCGCTTCTGATCAGCGGTGCGGCCCTGCAGCATTGTGATTTGAACTAGAGGCATAGGGATCCTTCACGTCGCTCAGGATGACGGCCGCGGGCTCCCGCTTCGCTCACGCGCGCAAAGCGCCGTCATTTCGCTAACTCGTATCCCGCAAAGAAAAAGCTCAGCTCGAAGCGCGCCGTATCTTCGGCGTCGGAGCCGTGAATCGCATTGTGCTCGATGTTGGTGGCCCACTTCTTGCGGATGGTGCCTTCCTCGGCCTGGGCCGGATTGGTCGCACCCATCAGCTTGCGCAGATCGGCGATGGCGTTATCTTTTTCCAGAGCGAGAACGACGATCGGTCCGCTCGACATGAAGTCGGTCAGCGTGTTGAAAAACGGGCGACTGGCGTGCACGGCGTAGAACTGCTCGGCCTGGTGCTTGGAGATTTCCAGCATCTTCATGGCGAGGATGCGGAATCCGTTTTTCTCGAACTGCTCGATGATGTCGCCGACCGCATTCTTGCGGACGGCGTCCGGCTTAACGATGGTAAAGGTGCGTTGCAGAGTCTTCATAGGGATGACGGTTCGTTCCTCAATAGTTTCGTAGAGACGTTGCTTGCAACGTCTTCTCACCACGTACACGAAAGACGTAGCAAGCTACGTCTCTACACGCTGACTCCGATTGCCGCTGCTAGAGTCTCTCCGATCGCGGCCGGAGATTTCGCTACGCGAATTCCGCAAGCCTCGAGCGCCTTGATCTTCTCCGCCGCGGTTCCCTTGCCGCCGGAAATAATGGCTCCGGCATGTCCCATGCGGCGTCCCGGAGGAGCGGTCTGCCCGGCAATGAATCCGACGACCGGCTTCTTCATGTGTGTCTTGACGAATTCGGCGGCGGTCTCCTCGGCGTTGCCGCCGATTTCGCCGATCATAATCACAGCTTCGGTTTCAGGATCGCGATTGAACAAGTCGAGTGCATCCACGAAGGTTGTGCCGATGATCGGGTCGCCGCCGATGCCGATCGCGGTGGATTGTCCGATGCCGCGCTGCGTGAGTTGATGCACGGCTTCGTAGGTCAGGGTGCCTGAGCGCGAAACGATGCCGACCGAGCCTTCTTTGTGAATCGAGGCCGGCATGATGCCGATTTTGCATTTGCCGGGAGAGATGATTCCGGGACAGTTCGGCCCGATCAGCCGGGAGCGCCGGTCCTGCAGAAATTCCCACGCCTTGACCATGTCGAGCGTCGGAATGCCTTCGGTGATACAGACAATCAGGTCGATCTCGGCGTCGGCCGCTTCCATGATGGCGTCGGCCGCGAACGGCGGAGGCACGAAAATCACCGTCGCGTTCGCGCCCGTTTTGTCGGCCGCTTCGCGCACCGTGTTGAAAATCGGCCAACCCTCATGCGTCGTGCCGCCTTTGCCGGGCGTGACGCCGCCGACAATTTGCGTTCCGTACGCAACGCTGGCCTTGGCGTGAAACGTCCCCTCGCGGCCGGTGAGCCCTTGTACGATCACCCTCGTTTTCTTATCGACCAGGATTGCCATATGAGTCAGTCCTTAGTTTCTTAATCGTCATTCCTTAATTGTCGTCGGCCTTCGGTCGTCGGCACGAAGACGCTTGTGGCCAATGACCGACATCGACGACCGACGACGGTTACCGCCATTCCGTGACGCCCAGCGTTCCCCGGGCCGCCGCTACGACTTTGTCGGCGGCGTCTTTCATCGTGTCGGTGACGACAAAATTCAGTCCCGAGTCGTTCAGGATCTTTTTGCCTTCGGTGACGTTCGTGCCTTCCAACCGCAGCACGATGGGCAGCTTCATGTTCGTCTTGCGCGCGGCTTCGACCACGCCTGTGGCCAGTGTGTCCACGCGCAGGATGCCGCCGAAGATGTTGATCAGCACGGCCTTCACGTTCTTGTCGCTGAGCAGGATTTCAAATGCGTGAGCTACTTGCTCCGAGTTTGCGCCGCCGCCGACGTCGAGAAAATTCGCCGGCATGCCGCCCGCGTACTTGATGATGTCCATGGTGGCCATGGCCAGGCCTGCGCCGTTGACCATGCAGCCCACACTGCCATCGAGCTTGATGTAGTTCAGACTGTACTTCGAAGCTTCGACCTCGAGTGGATCTTCTTCCGTGATGTCGCGCAGTTCGCGCAGATCGGGATGCCGGAACAACGCGTTGTCGTCGAAATTGATCTTGGCATCGAGCGCAAACAAGCGGCCATCGGTGGTGGTGATGAAGGGATTGATCTCGAGCAGGGAGGCGTCGGTGTCGAGAAAAGCCTTGTAAAGACTGGTCAGAAAGTGCACCGCGGGATTGATCTGCTGCCCCTTCAGTCCAAGCGTGAAAGCAATCTTGCGTGCCTGAAACGCCTCCAGGCCCATGCCGGGATCGATGTGCTGTTTCAGAATCGCGTCCGGATTTTCGGCCGCGACCTGCTCGATCTCCATTCCTCCCGCCGCCGAAGCCATGAATACGGGCTTGCCCTCGGCGCGGTCGACCAGAATGCCGAGGTAGAGTTCTTTTTCGATGGGCAGAGTTTCTTCGATCAGCAAGCGCCGCACAATGCGGCCCTCCGGGCCGGTCTGGTGCGTCACCAGTTTCATACCCAGGATTTTGCCGGCGAGGTTGCCGGCTTCATCCACCGACTTGGCGATTTTGACGCCACCGCCTTTGCCGCGGCCGCCGGCGTGGATTTGCGCTTTGACAACAACTCCGCTCGCGCCGGAGTCCATTAAATCTCTGGCCACTGCCTCCGCTTCTTCGCGCGAGGCCGCCATTGCGCCGCGTGGCACGGTCACACCGTATTTCTTGAGGATTCCCTTGGCCTGGTACTCATGGATTTTCATAATGAAGCTCGTCCGTTAAGAATCGGGAGGATCTTGCTTGCGGCATCTCACTGCAGGCAGCAAACCTTTAATTTTATAGAAGGCCGGTGGATAAGGGCAAACACCGATGCCCCCGGTCAATGCGATAAACGAGCCGCGTTCCCGAAAATGGCAGACGCACCAGACGGCGTGCGTCGTTCTCGATCCCCGGACATCTAAGAACGGCAAAATACAGGGACGATCGAATAGGGAAGGTACGAGAGCTTGAGGTGAGGACCCAAACGTGAGACTCATATCATTGAATGCGGCGCGGCCTCGACTAATCCTTTACAAAGGCGAAACCATCAACACCGGAATCTTCAAAAATCCTGTGTCAGGCCCCGTCCAACTGCGCACTCTGAATCTCGACGGCGACCGCCAGGCCGACCTCAGCGTTCATGGCGGCCCCTACAAAGCTGTCTATGCTTACCCGTCGGAGCACTATCCGTTCTGGCGGCAGGAGTTGCCCGGGATGGCGAATGGTTGGGGAATGTTCGGCGAAAACTTCACCACCACCGGCCTCAGCGAAGATGAACTGCATATCGGCGACCGCCTGCAGATTGGATCGTCGATCGTGATGGTGCGCCAGCCGCGAATGCCTTGCTATAAGCTGGCGGCCAAGTTTCAGCGCGATGACATGATCGACCGGTTTCTGGCCAGCGGCCGCAGCGGGATTTATTTTTCGGTGGAGAGAGAAGGCCGGGTAGCAGAGGGGGATACCTTCGAACTGCTGAGCCGCGCTGAAGATGGAATCACCATCGCAGAAATGAACGTGCTCTTCGTCCGGGATCGGTACAACAGTGGCCTGCTCGAAAAGGCCATGAACACTGCCGCGTTGCCCGAGAGTTGGCACGAGTACTTCGCCCGCAGGGTCGCCGACGGTCCTCCGGTTTCGTCGTAGCCGGAGCACGGTAGGAAGGCGCTGATGCCTTACAATGCGGCTGGCCCTGACGCATGATCCTTGACGCCATCCACCGCCTCGCCAACGCAAGCCAATCGCTCGGTCGCGCTGAAGCCCGCGACGTGATGGGCGAAGTGCTGGCCGGCAAATGCACCGACGCACAGATCGCCGCTCTGCTCGTCGCGTTGCGTATGAAGGGCGAGACGGTCGAAGAAATTGTTGGCCTTGCCGAGGCCATTCGCGCTGCCGCTGCGCCTTTGCCGATCGAGCGCGCGGGCGCTGCCGACGCGCTTGCCGTCAGCGGCACGGGACGCGACGCTCTGGCCGAAGATGTCCCGGCCGAGTCATCTGCGACTCACTCCAGTGCCGCTCCTTCCAGCCTGGTCGATACCAGCGGCACCGGTGGCGACGCCAGCGGAACTTTCAATATCTCCACCGCAACCGCGCTGGTAACCGCGGGAGCCGGCGTGCGCGTGGCCAAGCATGGCAATCGCAGCATCAGCTCGAAGTGCGGCTCGGCGGATGTGGTCGAAGCTCTGGGCGTGAACATCCAGCTCTCGCCGGACCGAGCAGCGCAGTGTCTGCGTGAAGTCGGCATCTGTTTCTTATACGCGCCGAATCTACACCCGGCCATGAAGCAGGTGCAGGGCGTGCGCCGCGAGCTGCGCATGCGCACCATGTTCAACCTGCTTGGCCCGCTCACCAATCCTGCGCGCGCCTCCGGGCAAGTTGTTGGAGTGTATTCGCTGGATCTGGTTGAAAAGCTGGCCGAAGCTCTCAGCATGCTCGGATTGCATCGCGCGCTGGTCGTGCACGGCCTCGACGGCCTCGACGAAATCACGATCACGGGAACGACCCGCGTCGCCGAGACTCGCGAGGGTTCCGTGCGATCGTATGAGATCGAGCCGGAAGAATTCGGCATCCCCCGCGCCAGGCTGGAAGATATTTCCGGCGGCGACGCGGCGGAAAATGCGGGCATTATTCGCGCGATCTTGCGCGGAGAGAAATCTCCGCGCCGCGATATCGTGCTGCTCAACGCCGCCGCCGCTCTGGTTGCGGCCGGGCGGGCGGATCACATCGCCCAGGCAATTCCGCTGGCCGCGCAATCAATCGACTCGGGAGCAGCTGCAGCTAAGCTGGAAGCCCTGGTGCGCTTCACCTCGGCCGCCTGACGATCGGCCGCGTGACGATCGACCGGCGCCGATCGTTCGTCAATCGCGGCATCGCTAATTACTTCCCGCATTGCCCGCGATTTTGAACACGTTATTAGTTACGTCACTCTCGGGCACGCTGCCGTCGTTGACTACGATTTCCTGCGGTGCCTGTGGGACTTCGATGCGAATCACCGCCTTATTCTTGCCGCGCACTTCGAGGCGCTTGGTCTCATCTCCGCCGGCAAACTTCACCGTGACGGGAACCTCGGCTCCGGCCGCGCCCAGATTATCGACAGTAACAGCGACCATATAAGAGCCCGTCATCATCTTGCTCGAAAAGGCCGTCTCCACCTTGAAGTCCGGCAGTCCGCGATCGCGATAGACCCAGTCATCGAAAAACCATTCCAGATCACGCGCCGTCTGCGCCTGAATCAGCCGCGGCATGTAGGAAGGATCTTTATCCTGCTCCGGACGGTAAGCGGCGAACGCTTTCTTGAGCGCCGCATCGCCCAGCATATCGCGCAGCATCCACCACACGTACATCGCCTTGCTGCGGTAGAGTTCCTCGCTGATCGTGTTTACCAGCGCACGATTCAGCGCGTCTTCTGGCTTTGGCGTCGCAGCTTGTGTCTCGAGCGCGCTGAACGCCGAGCGGTGCAATCCCATGTAATCGAGCGCCGCCCGCCGGCCGCTCTGCCGATTCAGATAGAGTGCCTGCGCGAAGTGAGCAAGCCCTTCTTCGATCCACGGTCGAAACGAAGAAAAAGCGGCGTGCGTGAGTTGATGCGCCGCAGCGAGACCGTCAAGCCTCGCGTTTGTGCTGGCCATGGGGGTCAACAGGAATGAGCCGCTCTCAAAAGGCGCAGCGCTCGGATCAGGCAGTTCGGCCGTAGTCGCTTTGTGTGAGATTTTGCCGAACCAATCCGTGATGAAGGGAATGAGCTTCTCGGCTTCGTCGGCATAGGTTTCGGCTGGATCTGCGTGGCCCGACATGTAGTAGACCGTAATATCCGGCCGATCGACGACTGCGTAATCGCCGATTACGAATGACGGCGTTTCCGTTCCCATCGGCTCATACGAACACTCGAGCGACGGAAGCTTCGGGCTCCCGCCCCGGGTCACGACCTGAAGCCGCTTTCCGCTGCATAGCACTACGGGAACCGATGCATCGCTCGGTAGAGTGGAGTAGCTCATCGCGATCTTCATTTTCGATTCCGATTCCCGCGCCTTCCACCGGCCAAGCACCTCAAACAAGCTGTCGCCCTCGGAAAGATTCGCGACCTCGGTCGCGATCGGATACCAAGCCACGTAACCGGCGCCGCGCACGGCCGTGAAGTCTGCGCCGACCTGATCCCAATCCGTGCTCTGCGCCGCATCCGCGGGTGTGCCGATCCGCGTCAGCCGCGTGGCATCGAGCAGAATTACGCCTTCGTAGGCGATCTCCAGTTCGATCGTTCCCTTGGGCGCAACCGCCCGGGGCAATGTCACAATGGCTTCCGAAAGCCCGCCGGTGTGGTCAATGTCGGAGGTGAAAGGCTGCCGGACGAACTGCACAGCCTTGTCGTCTGCTTTGATGGATCGCCAGTCGAGAGACGATGAAATCTGCAGCACGGCAATTTGCTGCGGAGTCTGGGAATCGTTCCGCAGCATGATTTTGCCGCGCACGCCCAGGCGATGCTGCTCCGGGTCGAGTTGAACGCTGAGGTCGTAGTTGGTAAAAGTAAATGCTTCGCGGTCGAGAGTAAGGGCCCTGGCAGCACCGGCGCAGAAAACGCAAATTAAACCGAGACTTATAGCGAAGATCTTTCTTTTAGAGAACTTCATTGGATGTTGGATGCGACATCGCGGGACGCACCGTCGCGTGCCCGCCGCTGCCGGACAATCTCATATAACACGACTGCCGCGGCCACCGAAACATTCAACGACGGAACTTTGCCGAGCATGGGGATGGAAACCAGAAAATCGCACTTCTTCTTGACTAGATCGTGCAGTCCCTTGCCCTCCGCTCCGAGAACCAGCGCGCAGTCCATGTTGTAATCGAGAGCGTCGTAGGTCTGTTTGCCGTGTTCGTCGAGTCCGACGGTCCAGATGTTGCGGTCTTTCAATTCTTCCACCGAGCGGGCGATGTTGGTGACTTTCGCGATCGGCAGGTGCTCACTTGCGCCAGCCGATGCCTTAGTCACGGTGCCGGTCACGCTCGCCGCGCGCCGTTCAGGGATGACAACTCCATCAGCCCCGGCTGCATCCGCCGTGCGCAGAATCGCGCCCAGGTTATGCGGATCTTCCACGCCATCGAGCACTACCACGAGCGAATACTGCCCGCGCTTGGCTCCCACGATGTCGTCGAGATCGCTATATTGTTTTGCCGATGTGACGGCGACCACTCCCTGATGCGCCGCATTGCCCGCCATGTGGTCGAGTTCGGTGCGCGACAGAAATCGCACCGGCACCTTGAGCCGCCGGCAATCTTCGATGAGCCGTTGCAGCCGGATGTCGTGCCGCTCCTTCGCCATCCCCACCCATTCAAACGCCCGTCCCTGCGCCTTCAAAGCCTCGGCGACTGCATTGATGCCATAGATGTAGTGCATGAGTTGTTAGTGTATCGCGGCTCATCGTAGAGACGTAACTTGTTACGTCTCTGCCGGCGGTGCGACGAACCTGAGTGATTGCGATGCCGCCGGCAGAGACGTTGCAGGCAACGTCTCTACGGTTGGGTCTGGAGAAAGCCGACGATGTCGCGGGGTTCCGGCCGCTCCGTGTAATCCTCGTTCGCCGACGCGTAGAGCACCGTGCCGTCGCGATCGAGAATATAAGTCGCGGGAATCGGCAACTCCCAGCTCTCGTCGCCGTTGGCGAAAGGCAGGTTGACGAACGCGCGCCGGTACACGGCTTCCTGCGCCGCGGGCACGCGATAAGTCAGCCCAAACTGCCGCGCCACTCTGTTGCCTGCGTCGGACAGCAGCGGAAACCGCACCTTGTGCTGATCGTGCATGAAGAACGACTGCTTCACGGTCTGCGGAGAAACGGCCACGAGCGTCGCGGCCGCCTGCTCGACCTGCGGAACGATGAGATTCATGGCCTCCATCTGCCCGACGCAGAAAGGGCACCACCGTCCCCGGATGAAACAGAGCACGAGTCGTCCCTGGGTGAGCAGATCAGAAGAAGAAACGATGTTGCCGTCATGGTCGGGAAGCTCGAACGCCGGAGCCTTGGCACCCACTGGCAGAATGTTGGCTGCGAGTTGCCGAGCCTTCAGTTCAGCGACGGCCCGCGCGTGAATCGCCTGCGTCTCAGCGGGAACGTACTTCGCGATCAACTGCTTGCGCTCGGCAAAGATCTCGTGCAGAGGGCGCACGTCAAGGCCAGGAGTCGATTCTTCGAGCGAGCGCCATTTCATGGGGATGACTCAGAAATTTCACGCTCGAGCCAATTGCATCACCTGGTCTTCCTCACGCACTACCGAGACTTCGGGCTCATCTGTGTTGACGCGCACAATGAATTCCTTCCGTCTGAGAAGCGCTCGGCGTACTCCGCCAACGAATGTTCAAGAAGAAAAGGCTCTTCGTGCAGTCCCGTATATAGCTCACCCTGAAATCGGTAGGAATAAACCACTTCGATGATAGGACATCCTAATCCCCGGGAGGTTGTTGGCGGAGCCCTAACCGTGGCTTCCGTGAAGGGCCACTTTCCCGTCCCAGCCGCCTTCACCGACTGCACGACCCATTTGAAAGAGTAAATGAGGAACCGGAGCATGTGCTCAAGCAGTACGTCGACAAATCCCACGATAACTCCTTGTGCGATCCTCAGGGCGAGGTGGCCTTTTTGGCCACAGCCACGGCCTGCTTACATCCCCGGCATCTTCATCCCCGCCAGCCTTCGCGCGAAGCTGGGCTTACCCATCTGCTTGAACATTTTTTTCATCTGCGCGTATTGGCGAAGAAGGTTGTTCACTTCCTGCACCGTCGTTCCCGACCCGCGGGCGATGCGCTTGCGGCGGCTGCCGTTGATCACTTCATGATGATTGCGTTCATGCGACGTCATCGAGTTGATGATGGCCTCGACGCGGTTGATCTGCTTCTCGTCAACCTTGTCGGCGGCTTTCTGCAGGCCGGAGAATGGGCCGATCGAGGGCAACATGCCCATCAGGTTCTTCATCGATCCCATCTTTTTTACTTGTCGCAGCTGGTCGCGAAAATCTTCCAGCGAGAAGCCGTCGCCGGTGAGGGCCTTGGTGGCCATCTCCTGCGCTTTCTTCTTGTCGATCTGCGATTCGGCGCGCTCGATCAGCGACAGAATGTCGCCCATGCCCAGAATGCGCGATACGATGCGGTCGGGATGGAACGGTTCGAGCGCATCGTATTTTTCGCCGACGCCGATAAACTTGATGGGCTGCCCGGTGACCTGGCGAATCGAAAGCGCCGCGCCGCCGCGGGCGTCGCCGTCCATCTTGGTGAGCACGATGCCGGTGAGCGACAACTTCTTGTGAAACTCGTCGGCGGAGTTCACCGCGTCCTGCCCAGTCATGGCATCGGCCACGAACAGAATCTCCGACGGATTCAGCAGCTTCTTCAGCGACTGCATCTCGTCCATCAGTTGGTCGTCGATGTGCAAGCGGCCCGCAGTATCGACGATGAGAACGTCGCATCCGGAGACGATGGCCTCGCGGCGAGCTTCTTTTGCTAAGCGCTCGACCGTCGCGGTGTTGGCTTCGCCGACTTCGCCTTCGTAAATGTTCGATTTGACTGCCTGTGCCACAACCTTCAGTTGCTCGCGCGCCGCCGGGCGGTACACGTCGACCGACACCAGCAGCGGACGGTGCCCGCCCGTCTTAAACCAGTTCGCCAGCTTGCCCGAAGTTGTAGTTTTGCCGGAGCCTTGCAGCCCGGCCATCAGCACGACCGTCGGCGGCTGCGAGGCGAACTTCATGCGCGCGGTATCTTTGCCGAGAATCTCGACCAGTTCATCGCGCACAATCTTGATGACCTGTTCGCCCGGCGACAGCGCCGTCAGCACTTCCTGGCCGACGGCCTTGGCGCGAATCTGGTCGATAAGCTGCTTGACGACTTTGAAATTGACGTCGGCCTCTAGCAGCGCCAGCCGAATTTCGCGCAGCGCCTCGTCAATGTTTTCTTCGGTAAGCTTGGCTTGCCCACGCAGGCTCTTGAACGCGCGCTGAAGTTTTTCTTGTAGATTCTCGAACATAGGCTGTTCGCTATTTTATCAGCCGTAACGAGTCCACTCCCGGCACTCTGTCATCCTGAGCGAAATTGGAGACCGCCGAAAGGCGGACTCCAATGCAGTCGAAGGACCCCGCGTCTGCGAACCTTGCTGCGACGCTTCAGGGAGTTTCGGCGTGAGAGTCGTCGAGAAAATGCCTTTCGGCATCTAAGAAGTGTCGGCTTTGCAGGGGTCCCCTCGGCTTTGCTCGGGGCAGGCTCTTCGACTCCGTGGATTCTGCGTTTTACGCAGAATCAACTTCGCTCAGGATGACAACGTTTAAGAGAACACTTCTTTCGCCGCCACCACCGTGTTGCTGTGAATCGTCACCGTATCTTCGACGTTCCGCGCGTAGCCGCCGGCGAAAGTCACCATCAGCGGAATGTCGCGAGCGCGCGCCACGCGGAAGACGAGTTCATCGCGTTTTTTCAATCCTTCAATAGTGAGCGAGAGACCGCCAAGCTGATCTTCCCGGTAGGGATCGGCGCCTGCGATGTAGCACATCAGATCAGGCTCGAACTGGCGCAGGCCGGAGCTGAGCGCGTTGTCGAGCCAGGCCAGGTAGTCGTCGTCACCGGTGCCATCGGGCAGGTCCACGTCGATCGAGGAAGGCGGCTTCAACAGCGGGTAGTTATTGTGCTGATGCAGGGAAATGGTGAAGACATCGCCGGCGTGCGCGCCACGCATTTTTCCTTGCGGCGCGTTCTTCGGTTGCTCGATGGTCGAGGCCGAGGCCGACGGCAGCAGTGCGCTGGCGGTGCGTGTTCCGGCAAAAATCGCGGCCGTGCCGTTGCCTTGATGCACATCGCAATCGACCGTCATCGCGGTGCGAATCTTGTCGTCGCGCTGTAGTCGCCGGATGGCCACGGCCACGTCGTGGATCATGCAGAATCCCTCGCCGTGGTCGGGAAAGGCATGATGAAAGCCGCCGCCGATGCTGATGCAGACGCGGTCGATTAAAGATTGCCGCGCCGCCAGGATCGACCCTCCGGCAGCCAGCCAGAAAGCTTTGACCAGTTCCGGCGAAAAAGGAACTTCAAGCTCCATTTCCTCGCGCGGGCTGAGCGTCCCGGTTTTCAGCTTGTGCACATACTCCGGCTTGTGCACGAGCAGAATGTCCTGATCGGTGGCGGGCTGCGGTTCCAGAAAATCGGCGGCATCGGCGACACCGTCGGCAATCAGCCGGTCCCGAACGCGCCGGTATTTTTCGGCGGGGAAAACGTGGGCGCCGATCGGCAGGTAATACGCGTCGCTATAGACGAGCTTGAACGGGAGCATTGGCGCGCTTTCTCATCATACCGCCGTGAGCGTTCTCAGCCTCTCAAGTTTGTCATCCTGAGGAGGGCGGAAGCACTCCGAGGGACCTAACGATAATCGTGCAGCGGCAATACAGCTTCCGGGAATTTCAATGGCGCGCGCGGCCGGGGCGACCTCGTCCACGAGCTCACAGCGTTCGACCGACGTAGGGTCACTCACACCGGCTGCGCCGGTGTTCATGATGACAAAGGTGGGGCTATCGTTTCTTTGAAGTATTAATGGCCGCCACTAGCGGACGTCTCACCGGCACAATCGCGCCCTTGGCCGGATCCGCCGCAGCATTTGCGCGGGTCAGCACTTCCTGCTGGATGTACTGCACGAATTCCTGAATCTGCCGCTGCATTTCTTCCATGCGCTCGCGCATTTGCAGGATGATCGCCATGCCGCTGATATTCACGCCCAGGTCGCGGGCCAAGGAAAGAATGAACTCCAGCCTCTGCAAGTCTTCGTCGGTGTAGAGGCGGGTGTTGCCTTCGGTGCGCGATGGCTTCAGCAGTCCCTCGCGCTCGTAAAGCCGCAGCGTCTGCGGATGTATTCCATACATCTCGGCGACAGCCGAGATCATGTACGCGCCCTTGGATTTACGCTTGGTCATTGCGAGTATTTATAGCAGAAAGCCGCCACCACAGAGGGCGCAGAGGGACCGCAGAGAACCCCTGTGATCCCTCCGTGCCCTCTGTGGTGATTGATTTTCAGGCTGCGGGTTGAGGCTTGCCTTCCGCCGGGGCCGACCACCCTGCCGGCTTGAGCGCATGGTTGACGAGGTAGGCCACCACACCGGCGCCGATCAGGATCATACCGAACGAAAACGAACTCATATTCCAGATCTGTTCATGCTCGCTGCGAACCACCGAGAAGCCCAGCAACAGCATGGGCGGAATTCCGATGGCGATCGCTCCAAACAAGCCGCCCGGCACGCGGAACGGACGCGCCAGATCCGGCTCGCGGAAGCGCAACACAGCCAGCGCGATGAACTCCAGCCCCAGGCTGAAGCCATAGAGCAGGATATCGATCGTCACCAGCCGCTCAAAACCAAGGCCGAGACACATCGCCCATCCCATGGCCAGGGCAACAATCGCAACCCACGGCGCGCGCGATTTCTTCTGCAGCTTGCCGAAGATACCGGGAAGCATGCCGTCCTGAGCCATGGCGAGCGGAAGCCGCGAATAGCTCATGACCAGCGCGTTGAACATGCCAAAGGCGCTGATCATGCCGCCGAGTACGACCCCGACGCGCAACAGCGGCCCGCCCAGCAACCCGGCAATATCGGCCCATGAGCCGGTTTCCCAGGCAGTCGACTTCAGGCCGGTCATCCACATGGCGGCGAAGGGAAGCACGTAGCTGGCGGCAACAATGCAAACCGCGACCAGCATGGCCCGCGGATACGTCCGCTGCGGACGCTCCACTTCTGTGGCGATGGTTGAAGCATTGTCCCATCCCATGTAATTCCACATGCAGATGAGCAGCCCGCCCAGAATGTCAACCCCCGAAGTGGTCGGCGTGGTCACCGCGTTTGCCAGCGCACCGAACTTGAACGGCGCCAGCACCACGATCGCGATAAACGGCGCGGAAAGCGCCAGAAACAGCCAGAGAGAAGTCAGTGAAACAACTTTCACGCCCGCAATATTCAGAATCGCGCAGGCGATCACCACCGTGAGCGCAACCCACCATCCGCGTCCATTCTGCTGAAACCATGGGAACATGCGCGTCAGATAAGCCACGAACAGCGTGGGATAAATCGCCATATCGAAAATGGACGCAACCAGCGAGAGCCAGGCTTCCTGGAATCCCCAGAAATTGCCCATGGCCCGCCGTACCCAGGCGTAGTAGCCGCCTTCAAACGGCAGGGCGCTGGAAAGCTCGCCGATCATGAACGCGGTCGGCAGGCTCCAGAGCAACGGGGTGATCAGCAGGATCAAAATCCCGCGCCCGTACCCGGCGCCATGCACGATGTCTTCGGTGCCATAGGTTCCACCCGACACCATAAAGAATGTCGCGGCGACCAGGGGCCAAAGCGTGAGGCGGACGAATTTCTTCCGATTGGGGACAGCGGAGAGGGGTTGTGGATTTTCGAGTTGTTGCCGGCTAGCTGTTGCCAATTTCTATGGCTGCCTCCTCAAACGACTCACTCTCACCACCGCGTCTCCCTTGAGTCCTGAAATCAGCTCTTGAAATCAAGACGTGCCGCTCGCGGCTCCCGGGTGTGAAGCGGTTTCCCGGGCATTTCGGCGAAGTTAGTTCGCAAGTGTGAGATTACGGGAATTTTCCACAGATGCAAGATTTTTTTGAATTATTTTGCAAAATTTTGTAAGCGGGCGGTGTGGTACGAGAGTAACGCGTTGGGAGTCCCGGGTCGCGAGTACCGAGTATCGGGAAAACCCCGGCGAGATCTACCTAAAAGCCTTTACTCGCGCTCGAAGCTGGGGCTTACAGTCAGAGCTTCAGTTCCCAAGTCTCGGCCACCAGATTCTTCCGGCTCCAACTGTCATGGTGTTTCTCGCCGCCCCGCTTGAATCCAGCCTGCTGATAGAGGTGCCGCGCAGCCGAAAGCTCGCTCTGCGTCCAGAGCATCATCTTCTTGTAACCTGCCTGACGCGCGAAGGTGACGCACTCCGCTACCAGGCGCCCGCCGATCCCCAATCCACGCGCAGACGGTTCGACCAGCAGCAGACGTAGCTTAGCCACCGTCTTCGACTGGCGGACGACGAAAATCGACCCCACGATCTCTCCATCCCTTTCCGCGATCCAGCAACCGTCGCGACGGGGATCAAAATTCAGAACGAAATGGGCGACGATTTCGGCCACCAGAGCCTCGAAGCGCTCGTCGTAGCCATACTCCTCGGAATAGAGAACGCCGTGCCGGTGCACCACCCATCCCATATCGCCCGGCCGGTGCGGCCGCAGGATGTACGATTCCGCCGCCTCCTGCGCCGGAGCCAGAACGCTTTCCACATCTCGCATGGCCGACAACAGCTTCGCTTGCCGAGTGGGAGAAAGCCTGCCGAGCATGGCCGAGACCTCATCGCTCGATCGCTTCTCGAGAGGAGCAAGCATCTTCCGTCCCTTAGCCGTGAGCATCAAGTGCACTCTTCGCCGGTCTTCCTGAGACGCGGCAGTTTTGATCCATGCCTCGGTTTCGAACCTCTGCAGCATGCGGCTCAAATAGCCGCGATCGAGGCCGAGATCCTGGCAGAGTTCCGCGGCGGTGACCCGCTCGCGGTGCGCCAACTCATATAGCACTCGAACTTCGGTGAGTGAAAATTGGCTGTGCAGCAGATGCTCCTGCAGCACACCAATCTGGCGCGTGTAGAAGCGATTGAATCGACGGACGGTCTGGATGGCATCGTTGGAAGTCGTTGCAGGAACGGACGCTGAAGCTGCCATGCAGGCAGTGTAGAAGCATTAGTTGACTGAGTCAACTAATGGGGAAAGGCGGTCGTGGGTCAGCTCGAACTTGATTTGAAAGGGCGCCGGCTTCCAGTGGCCATAAGCCTCAGACCTTGCTCCATAACTCCGCCCGCGGATCTTCCGGGTTCAGCTTGGCCAGTTCCCGCAGCAGCTCTTTCGTGCGCTCGTCGCGCGGCATCGGGACGGTGACCGTGATCTCGACAATCTCATCGCCGCGCGCGCCTTCTTTCGTGGCCGAAGGAACTCCCTTTTCCCGCAGCCGCAGCTTCTGCCCCGACTGCGTTCCCGGAGGAATCTTCAGCAGCGCCCGCCCGTCGATGGTCGGCACTTCGATCTTCGCGCCCAGCGCTGCCTCGGTCGCATTGACCGGCACGGTCAGGTAAATGTCGTCGCCGTCACGCCGGAAAACCGGATGCGCCTCGGTCCGGATAATCGCATACAGGTCGCCCGCCGTCCCGCCGTGCGCCCCGGCATTGCCCTTGCCTTGCAGCCGGATCCGCTGCCCGTCGCGCGTGCCGGCCTTGATGCGCACTTCAAGCGGCTCGGTCTTCATCACCGTTCCCTCGCCATGGCACGTCGGGCAGGTTGTCAGGTTCTTGCCCGTGCCGTGGCAGCGCGGACACTGCACGTTGAACTTCATCCGTCCACCGGTCTGCGTGATCTGCCCGGTGCCGTGGCACTCCGGACACTTTCCCGGCGCTTCCAGATATCCCTGCCCGTGGCAGGTCGAACACGTATCCTGGCGCGAAATGTTCAGCCGCATCACCCCGCCGCGGATCGCCGTCCAGAAAGGAACGCTGACCTGATATTCGAGATCGGTGCCTGGCTCCGGTCCGTCGTCTCCCGGCGCAGCGCCCGGAGCGCTGCCTCCACCAAAAATTGACCCGAAGATGTCGCGGAAGCTGCCCCCACCAGCTCCACCGCCGCTCTTGCGCCCTCGCCCGGCGCTATCTGCCAGGTCCGAAAAATCGAAGCCGCCAAAATCAAAGTGGACTCCACCCTGGCCGCCATCCTGCGCCCCGCCCGGAAAGCCGCCCGAGAATCCGCCGGCGCCCGGTCCCGCTCCGCTGCTCCCCGCCCGCGCATAAGCTTCCGCGGTCGCGGGGTCGATATTGTCGGAATAAAACCCGACCTGGTCGTAGATTTTTCGTTTCTTGGGATCGCTGAGAACGTCGTTGGCTTCGGAGAGCGTCTTGAATTTCTCCTCCGCCGACTTGTCGCCGGGGTTGACGTCCGGATGATACTTCCGCGCCAGCTTGCGAAACGCCTTGCGAATATCCTCGGCGGAAGCCGACTTCTTCACGCCGAGAATTTCGTAATAGTCCTTTTTCGCGGTGTTTGCCATGGAGAGTGATGAGTGTGCGCTCGTTCTCCTGTCGTTCGGGAGTCAGTTGGGGAGCTAAGTTTGCCAGTTAGTTCGGGGGCCGGCGCCTATCTTCTTGTACCACGATCAGCGAATTGGACTCGGTGGCGTCTTCGTAGACTGGAATCGACCGCGTTCCGGTCGGACCAGAGACGAAAACCTCCCACCGCCTCTCGCCGTCGGCGAGATCCACAAAATACGTTTCGTCGTTCACCTGAAAATCCAATTTCAATTCTCCTTTTTTTTCTGCTCGTTCCCCAAAAATCTGTCATCCTGAGCGAAGTTGCCGTTCGCGAAGCGGACGGGAACGCAGTCGAAGGACCCCATGCCTGCAAGCAGCGCCACTGGCTCAGTAGGGAGTTCTCCCAGTGCACTCAGGGGCACCCGTGCGAACGCCTCGAACCGTCCATTTCGCCGCCGGCGGGCAAGCGGTCCTTCGACTCCGTGGGCGCTTCGCTTCGCGAACCGCCCACTCCGCTCAGGATGACAGCTTGATTGACTCCCCTGCGAACGCCATCCGTGCTCCCCAGGTCTCCGCCAAATCCTGCCACCGCGGATTCCTCGACTCGATCAACGCGATCTTCTTCGCCCGCGTCCAGCCCTTCAATTGCTTCTCGCGCCCAATGGCTTTGTGCACATCATCGAAACTCTCGTAGTACACCAGTCGGTCGCAACGATGCTTGCTGGCAAAACCTTCCACTTCACCTCGTTTGTGTTCCAAGGCTCGACGATAAATGCTGTTCGTCATCCCGATATATAGCGTCCCAGAGCGGCTGCAAACGATGTAAACAGAATAATTGTGCTCTTTCATGACGCCACCACAACTCTGTCATCCTGAGCGAAGTTGCCATTCGCGAAGCGAACGGCAACACAGTCGAAGGACCCCATGCCTGCAAGCAGTGCCACTGGCTCAGCAGGGAGTTCTCTCACCGCACTGAGGAGCACGGTGCGAGCGCCTCGAGCCGTCCATCTCACCGCCGGCAGAAAAAGGGTCCTTCGACTCCGTGGGTGCTTCGCTTCGCGAACCGCCCACTCCGCTCAGGATGACAATGCGTTACTTCTTGTCCTCTACGTCCACGTACTCGGCATCGATCACGCCCTCGTCTTTCTTGGCCTGACCGTTGCCGCCGTGATCACCACCCGCGGCTGCACCCGGGGTCGGATCAGCACCCGCCCCTGGCGTGGCCTGCGCCGCCTTGTACATCTGCTCGGCCAGCTTGTGCGAAGCGGCAGTCAGGGTCTCGCGGGCTTTGTCCATGGTCGCCTTGTCGTTCGACTCCAGCGCCTTTTTGGCGTCGGCCAAAGCGTTCTCGACATCTCCGCGATCGGAGCCCGAGATCTTATCTCCCGACTCGCGCAGCATCTTCTCGATCTGGTAAACCATCGAGTCGAGCTGGTTCTTGGCGTCGATCGCCTCGCGCTGCGCTTTGTCTTCAGCCGAATGCGCGTCGGCTTCCTTCGCCATGCGCTCGACCTCTTCCTTCGACAATCCCGAAGACGACGTAATCGTGATCTTCTGATCCTTCTGCGTGGCCGTATCTTTTGCGGTCACGTTCAGAATGCCGTTGGCATCGATGTCGAACGTTACTTCGATCTGCGGCACGCCGCGCGGGGCCGGCGGAATCCCGGTGAGGTGGAACTTGCCCAGAGTCCGGTTCTGCGCCGCCATGGGCCGTTCGCCCTGCAGCACGTGCACCTCAACCGAAGTCTGGTTGTCGGCCGCGGTTGAGAACGTTTCCGTTTTCTTGGTCGGAATCGTCGTGTTGCGCGGGATCATTGGCGTCGACACCCCGCCCAGCGTCTCAATCGACAGCGACAGCGGAGTCACGTCGAGCAGCAGTAAGTCCTTCACTTCGCCCTTCAACACGCCGCCCTGAATCGCCGCGCCGACCGCCACGACTTCATCGGGATTCACGCCCTTGTGGCCTTCACGTCCAAACAGTTCCTTCACCAGCGACTGAATCCGTGGCATGCGAGTCTGTCCGCCGACCAGCACCACTTCGTTGATCTTCGACGTATCGACGCCCGCATCTTTCATGCACTGCTTGCACGGACCGACCGACCGCTGAATGATGTCTTCCACCATCGATTCCAGCTTCGCCCGCGTCATCTTCTTGACCAAGTGTTTCGGACCGCTCGCATCCGCCGTGATAAACGGCAGATTGATCTCGGTTTCCATCGTGGTCGAAAGCTCGATCTTGGCCCGCTCGGCCGCGTCACGCAGACGCTGCAGGGCCATCTCGTTGCCCTTGCCGCGCAGGTCGAGGCCTTCGTCTTTCTTGAATTCGTCAATGAGCCAGTCAACAATTCGCTGGTCGAGGTTGTCTCCGCCCAGGTGCGTATCGCCGTTGGTGGCCTTGACTTCAATTACGCCCTCGCCGACTTCGAGAATCGAAATATCGAACGTGCCGCCGCCGAAGTCGTAGACAGCGATCGTCTCGTCCTTGCCTTTGTCGAGCCCGTAAGCCAGCGCGGCCGCCGTCGGTTCGTTGATGATTCGCTTCACCTCGAGCCCGGCAATCTGGCCGGCATCTTTGGTGGCCTGCCGCTGCGCGTCGTTAAAATACGCAGGCACGGTGATGACCGCCTCGGTCACTTTCTCGCCGAGATAGTCTTCCGCCGCCTTCTTCAGCTTCTGCAAAATCAGCGCCGAAATCTGCGGCGGCGTGTACTCCTTGCCCTGCGCCAGCACGGCAACGTGGTCCCCCGACTGGACAACCTTGTAGGGCACCATCTTGATTTCCTCGGTGACTTCGTCGTAGCGACGTCCCATGAATCGCTTGATCGAATACACCGTGTTCTCCGGATTGGTGATGGCCTGCCGCTTGGCCACCTGCCCCACCAGCCGCTCTCCGGTCTTGGTAAACCCGACGATGGAAGGCGTAGTCCGCCCTCCCTCTTCGTTAGGGATCACTTTAGGCTCTCCGCCTTCCATGACCGCCACGCAGGAATTGGTCGTTCCCAAGTCAATTCCGATAATCTTCCCCATAAAACGCTTCCTCCTACACTATATAAGTGCTTTAAAATCAATGTAAATATGATTGCGTCCAGCCCAATCCTAAGACCTGAGTGGATTGCTGTCAAGGTTTAGATGCCCAGGAAAAGCAAGAAGTTGCGGGACTTTTGCCTCGAGGGAGAACGCACACTCGTCGCGTCGAGGCCAGAGCGAGCCCGGTCTCGCAGGAACCGCAACGGCGCGGGGGGAAGTGGAGCTGCTTAGGATTCTTGCGCTGTCGGCCTGCAGAAGCGACGGTTTCAGATCGGAACCGTCCTCTGCGAAAGATGCCTTTGGGGTGGCGCAGTGCTTCCAGCGCTGCGATAGATTGGCCAGAAGAGGAAGCGGCTCGAGGCCGGAGTTTGTGATCGACGAGGTCCCTGAGCGGCTGAAGCCGGCCAGCTTAACTGCCTGAATCGCAGCGCTGAAGCCGCGCCACCCCAAAAGCCCCTACCCAGTCCGAAGCAGAAGGTTTTCCTGTACATGTGTCCCACATGAAACTATCCTATTCACATGTCATCTAAGACGAAAATGATCCAGCTCCGCAACGTGCCCGATGCCCTGCATCGCAGCCTGAAAGCCCGCGCTGCCATGGCCGGCATGTCGCTGTCGGATTACCTGATCGCCGAGATCAAAGAAATCGCCGAGCGGCCGACGCTGGCGGAGTTGCGCGACCGTCTCCACACACGCAAAGCGGTCACGCTTCCCCTCGACACGGCACGCCTGGTGCGGGAAGAGCGCGAGGCCCGGTGATCGTCCTGGACGCGTCCGCCGCAATCGACTGGCTCCTTCAGACCCCCGTGGGACAGCAGATCGAGAACCGGATCTTTTCGCGTGGCGAATCGCTGCATGCGCCTCATCTTCTGGATCTTGAGGTAACCCAGGTTTTGCGGCGGCTGGTGCGAGAAGCCGCCGTTTCCGCGCAACGCGCGGATCAGGCGATTGAGGATTTGCTCAATCTTCGCCTGACCCGCTACCCTCACTTCATTTTCTTGCCCCACATCTGGCGGCACCGGCATAATTTGTCGGCTTATGATGCAGCCTACGTCGTCGTCAGCGAAAAACTTGGCGCCGCGCTGATTACCCGCGATGCCAGCCTGGCTTCCGCGTCTCCCGCTGGTGTGCACATCGAGCTATTCTGAAGTTTATCGCTGGAGCCGCTCCACCCCTTGCCATCCTCCCTAACCTCCTTCATAATAAGAGTTTGTCTTGATCTCGCCGGACTCTTCCGGAACAAGGATAACCGTCTCGTGTTAATGATTCGTCTGGCGCGCCGCGGTGCGCGCAAACAACCGCACTATCGCATTGTGGTCATTGAGAAGGAGCGCGCCCGCAACGGCCGACCGGTCGAGGTGGTGGGGACGTACAATCCCCGCACCAATCCTGCCAGCGTCGAACTGAAGCGCGACCGCGTCGAGTACTGGGTCTCGAAGGGCGCGCAAATGTCAGAGCGGGTCAACAAGCTGTTCACGAAGGCTCCCGCGCCGGTCTCAGCCGCCTAAAAAACCAGGGTGGCCCATCCTAGCCGCGTTCTTTGCGGCTAGGGTGGGAACCACGGACCTCAATGCCACAGGATTTTATGACCGAACCCTCCGCAAACGTAGTCGCGCTGGTCGAGTTGGTCGCGAAGTCGCTGGTCGACGCGCCCGAGGAAGTCTTCGTCGAGCAGTTCGATGATGGCGTGATCGAACTCGAAGTCGCCGAGAACGATGTGGGCAAGCTTATCGGACGCCAGGGACGCACCGCCCGTGCGCTGCGCGCCTTGCTCAGCGCCGCCGGCCACCGCGCCCGCAAACGCTACACGCTCGAGATCATCGAGTAGTTGAGGCTGGGGCTGCACTGCGATTTTTGACCTGTTTGTACTCACGGGTATTTCGCCGCAGGATGCTTTGAAAGGGCGCGGCTTCAGCCGCGCCGTACGAACGACAGAAATACGAGCGGCTTTAGCCGCTGAGGTCGACCGCCGGCGTTGAGTCCAGAAACAAGCGGCGAGTTTATTACGCTGGCCCGCGTGGTGAAAACGCAGGGCCGGCACGGCGAGGTCGCTGCAGAAGTTCACAGCGATGTCCCGGAGCGTTTCAGCGCAGGCATGAAATTGTTCGCGCTGGGCAAAGTGGGCGCGCTTCGGCGCGAGTTGGAAATCGAAGACTTGTGGCCGCACAAAGGCCTGCTCGTCTTCAAGTTCGCCGGCGTCGATTCAATGTCTGACGCCGAATCGCTGGTCGGATCGGAACTGCAGCTGCCGAAAGCTGAGCGCGCGACACTTGATCCAGGCTGGATGTACGTCAGTGAGTTGATCGGTTGTACGGTCCTCGACCGCGGCCGCGAAGTCGGCCGCATCGAAGACGTTCAGTTCGGAGCCGGTGAAGCTCCGCTGTTGACGGTAGCGGGCGAGGCGGGAAAGAAATTCGATATCCCATTCGCCGAGGCGTATCTGGAAGGCGTAGACGCAGCGCGTCGGCAAGTGCGCATGAATCTTCCCGAGGGCATGCTCGAAATCAACGCGCCCATGACGGCAGAAGAGAAGGAACAACAGCAACGGGAAAGAAAAGAGAAGAGGTACTGAACTGAAGGATTTTCCTTCGTGAACCTTTGTGCCCTTCGTGGTTAATGGTTTTTTTTTCGGTTTCGCAAAATGAAGGCCGACATCGTAACGATTTTTCCGGACTTCTTTCGCGGACCGCTCGATCATGGCATTACCCGCCGGGCTTGCGAAATGGGCCTGGCGAAAATCGAAGTCCACGACCTGCGGCAGTTTACACACGACCGGCACCGCACCGTGGATGACCGCCCGTTCGGCGGCGGCGAGGGAATGGTCCTGAAGCCGGAACCGATCTTTGATTGTTTAGAATCGCTGGGGCTGGCTTCTCGTGAGGAACGTCTGAACGGCGTTGCCGGGCAAAGCGTAGTGGTGCTCTCGGCGCAGGGTGAAAGATTCACGCAGCAGATCGCGACGGAATTCGCCAGGCTTGATCGCCTGGTACTGATCTGCGGCCGCTATGAGGGAGTCGACGAACGCGTAACGCAGTTTCTTGCCGACCGCGAGCTTTCGATCGGCGACTACGTGATCAGCGGCGGGGAACTCGCGGCCGCCGTGGTGCTCGAAGCGGTTACGCGGTTGCTTCCTGGCGCAGTCGGCAATGAAGCCTCGACGCGGCAGGAATCGTTTACGGTTGATGCGAGTGCAGGCGAGGTTACAGAACAAGCCGCTGCGGATTCGACGTGCGGTTCCGGTGGATTGCTCGACTATCCGCATTACACGCGGCCCGCGGAGTTTCGGGGCATGACGGTGCCGGAGGTGCTGCTCAACGGCGATCATCAGCAGATTCGCCGCTGGCGCCGAGAGCAGGCATTAAAGAAAACGCTGCGCAACCGCCCGGATTTACTCGAGGGCGCGGGACTGAGCGACGAAGATAGAAAAACTTTGACGCGGATAAGCCGAAGCTAGACCGGCTCCCGAGAAACTGTCATCCTGAGCGAAGCGAAGGACCTATGTATTCCTCGCCGCAGGCAAATTGCATGGGTTCTTCGCTTCGCTCAGAATGACAAACGGAATACACAGAGGAATTTCACGAAGGAACGAACGAAGGATAACGACATGTCAAACTTAATCATCGAAAAATTGCTGGCCAAGACCAAACGCACCGACATTCCCGATTTTCGCCCTGGCGACACCGTGCGCGTCCACGTGAAGATCAAGGAAGGCGACAAGGAACGCGTGCAGGCCTTTGAAGGCGTGGTCATCAAGCGCGACAACGGACCGCAGGCCAGCTTCACCGTGCGCAAGATCAGCTTTGGCCAAGGCGTCGAACGCATCTTCCCGGTTCACTCCCGGGTCATCGACAAGGTCGATCTGGTGCGCTCCTCGAAGGTCCGTCGCGCCAGGCTCTACTACCTGCGCAGCCTGAGAGGCAAAGCCGCCCGCCTGCGTGACGTAGAAAAGGCGTAGGGTTTTGTTTGTGTGGGGCCGGGTCTTCGACCCGGCCGGGCCGAGCGAAGCTCGGCAGGTTGTTTGCCGCGAGCAGTTACGCGCCTGGGGAACACGGTGTTCACGCCTTCGCGTGAAGGCCTCTGATCTATCCAGCCACCGCCAGCGGTTCCCTCACCACTTCCACCCGGGCGAACTCTTCCACGCGCTTCGTGCGTAGCTTGCTCAACACATAGCTCAGCAAGGGACGGTCGCCGCGGCGTATTTCCTGAAACTCCACGCCCATGCCAAGATTGTCGACCAGATACTTCACCTGCGCTTTCAGCGCCACGCTCACGTCGAACACGTTCAGCATCAGGCGGAAATCGGTGCCGGGGCGCATCAGATCCGTGCCTGCGATGCGGGCCCCATATTCCGAAATCTGCTGCACGGCGCCTTCAATGCGCTGCCCGCCGCCGATGACCTCTGCCTGACCCTCCACGTAGAAGCGCGGACGCCGCCTCCGGTTCGCGTCCGGGCGGCTCAATCCGCGGCCGCTGCGCTGCCCATCAAGAATGACGGGCTGGTATTGCTCTTCCATCTGGCGCAGCTCTTCTTCCCAGGGCGTCCTGCCGGCCTCGACGCAGCGCACCGTGAATTGGCCGCGCAGAGCCGATCCGGGATCGGCGCTCCAAACCACCTGGCATACAGCCTTGCTGCGGCCGCGCTCGACCAGCACCATGTCTCCAACGTTGACGTCGCGACCACCCAGCAACCGCGCGCCTCGCGGATGAATGTCGTACGTACAAGCCATTTCCGCCGGCCCGCGGCCTTCCTGGCCGACCAGGCTCCAGCGCACCGGAAGCGCGAGATGCACCAGCTTTCCGGCCAGCAATCCTTCTTCGGTGTGGGTCGTGTTCTCCAAAACCTGTCTCTCTGGGAATCGGCGCTGAAGCCAAGTTACCAGTACATGTCCGGTGGGACAATGTACGTCAGTAATCCGCGAGATCGTTACCAGCCACCGCCGCGCTGTCGGAATTGCGAGACCTTTGCCGCTTCACAAGTCTTTGCAGCCCGATTGGTTGTCATTCCGAACCGCTTCAGCGGTGAGGAATCTGCTTTTCCACAACTGCTCTGGATTCTCCTCTTGCGCGCTGGCCTGTTCTCGACGGAAGATGGTGGCCAAGTCCATTGCCTTCTGTGATCAAGTCACCGCCTGCGCGCGCACTCTCGGCTTCGGCCGCCAAGCTGCGCCTGCTGAAGACGCTGCGCTGCACGCTACGCTACGAAAAGCGCGCATGGTCTGCGGGCGCGTGCCTGGTCGCGGGCGTCGACGAAGTTGGACGAGGATCGCTGTTCGGCCCCGTCGTAGCTGCGGCGGTCATTCTTGATCCGGGGTACCGGGTGCGCGGGCTGCGTGATTCGAAGCTGCTGCCGCCGGATCGCCGTGAGGTATTGGCGGGGCGCATTCGCGAGCATGCCGTGGCCTGGGCCATCGCCGCCGTCGATGCGGCGCGCATCGATCAGATCAACATTTATCAGGCGTCACGCGTGGCCATGCGTGACGCGGTCGTGAGCCTGGCGCGCCAGCCCGACCACTTGCTGGTCGATGCCCTGCGGCTCGACTGCGACCAGAGGCAGGACGCGATCATTCATGGGGACGCGGTCTCGGCTTCGATCGCGGCTGCGTCGATCCTCGCGAAAGTGGAACGCGACCGCATGATGTGCGAGTGGGACGCGGTTTTCCCCGCCTACGGACTCGCCTCGCACAAGGGCTACAGCACGCCGAAGCATCTGGCGGCGTTGCGTGAGTTTGGCCCCACGCCACTGCATCGGCAGTCGTTTGCGCCGGTCTGGCAGAATCCGGTGCCGCAGGAGGTGTTCGCCTTTATGAGCGAAGACGCTGTGGACGAAGTAAGTGCCGTGGATCTGGCGGGTTAGGGGCAATCCGGGGAAGTTTTCCACAGTGTTCCTTTCGGAACATTTTGGGGTACAATGCTGTACAGACAGCGCCATACGTACATGGCTAAGTGGAATGGATACAATCACCTATGAAGACTCGATCTTCCCGTTCGAAGCGACGCCGGTCTGCCGGATCGGGGCGTCGGCGTAAGTCTGTCAATGTGCGTGCTTTAAGGGACGAGAAAAAACGTGTGTCGGGAGCGTTGCACGCGATGAAGATAGCGGACTTCTACCGTCCGCTGAAGAAGCCGGTTACGCTGCGTCTGGATGCGGACGTGATTGCATGGTTCAAGAAAGACGGACGCCGCTACCAGACCCGCATCAACGCCGCGCTGCGGAAGGTGATGGAGCGGGAGATGAAGGCGGACAAGTAATTCTTCAGTTTTGATCGCGGTGTCGAAGCGAAGCCCCGGTAGTCGGTCAGTTTCAAGGACACCTTCTCCCAGCGGCTAAAGCCGCGATTGATTTGGCAAGGCTTATGGCGCGGCTGGAAGCCGCGCCCTTTCAAATCAGGTTCAAACTGACCCCCTAGCGAAACCCCGCTCTGCCGCAAAGAACGCGGCAGGATAGGGCGGCGGCAAGGGTCCTTCAACGCACGGGAACCAGCCTCTTCCCGACGCTGGCGGTGGCGAGCACTCCTTGAGCTCCACCCGCGCTGGTAACCACGGTATCGATCTCGTTCCCCCAATCGACGAGAACAAAGTTGGTGGTCACGGTCGGCCGGCCGTCGGTGAAATTGACGGTAAAGGTCCCGGTGCAATCGGGATTCACAGTGTAAGTGCCGTTGGCGGGAGTGTGAGTGAAGTCGGCAACGACGTTTCCGTCGATGGTAACAGTGTCAATCTGAGTGAACGTGCCGTCGCCGTTAAACGTGGCCATGGCGACTCCCACCTGCGAACCGAGAAAGCCAGGTCCGCTGAGTTTGGCGCCCTGGACGGTGAAGCCGTATTTGCCCCAAAGCAGTCTGTTGGTGCAGAAGTTGGGGGTGCTCCCGGCGAACGCCGATGCCAGCGACGCGAGCGCAAATAGAGTGAGAGCGGCAAGAGATACGAGCGGTTTACTCTGCATGTGAATTCTCCTTGTCGATTTGAGTTCTTAACTGCTTGCCAAATTGGAATCTTTGATCATCGGTCCCCCGCGGCGGGATGGGCTCGAACTGGGCTTCCCGGCCAGGAGTGCACACTGTTAGCGCGCTTCGCGGGGCAGGTCAATCGACCGGACATGGACTGTTTCTGACTTGTTAAGACGAAGCTGCGAAAAGGGTTATCAACCCTCCTGAACTGCTTCCGCTGGGGTAAAATGGGCACCCTCTCGGGTGGGAGTATGGCGATACGCCCCAGTCTCGGTCGAATTCGCACGGGGCTCTTCGAAATTGACTTGCAGTATCTCGAACTCCGCAAGGGGGGGCGACGCGTACCTCTGCAAGAACAACCCTTCCGCGTCCTATCCCTATTGCTGGAGCGCCCCGGCGAAGTGGTGACTCGCGAGGAGTTACAGACCCGGCTGTGGCCGGCCGACACCTATGTCGGTTTTGACGAGGGAATCAATACCGCAATCCGCAAGTTGCGGCTGGCTTTTGGAGATTCGGCGGACAACCCACGATTTATCGAGACCGTGCCGCGGAGGGGTTACCGCTTCATCGCTCCAGTGAGCGAAACACCGAGGGCGCCCGACCGGGAAGGGACTGGCGCCGGTGACGCCAGCGAAAACAGTAGGCAGCCCGCGACGAGCCCGGAGACCGGAGTTGATAGGCGCGAGCGAAGCACGCCGGCGGTCAGTACGTGGCCCTGGAGGCTGTCGATTTCTGCGGCGGCGGTGGTTCTGCTGCTGGCGGTGGTTGCCGGCCTATACGTGGTGCGGCAGCGCGCGACTGCCACTCTGGCGCAGCCAAAGCCCAAGAGAATGATGCTGGCGATCCTGCCCTTCCAGAATCTGAGCAACGATCCCAGCCAGGAATATTTCAGCGACGGGCTGACGGAAGAGACGATTACCGATTTGGGGCAACTCAGCCCCAGCCGCCTGGGAGTGATCGCGCGTACTTCGGCCATGGCATACAAACACAGCAACAAGACGGTCAGTCAGATCGGGCGCGAACTGGGGGTGGATTACATTCTGGAAGGGAGCGTGCGGCGCGAAGGAGGAAGGGCGCGGGTCAGCGCGCAGTTGATTCGGGTCAGCGACCAGACTCACTTGTGGGCTCAGAACTATGATCGCGAGTTGCACGATCTGCTGGACATTGAAAATGAACTGGGGAAAGCCATCGCCCAACAGGTGCAGGCGAACCTTTCGCCGGAGCGGCAGAATGCCCTAGCCCGGCTGCGTCCATTAGACCCGGAAGCTTACGATCTTTACCTGAAGGGACGCTATTACTGGAACGAGCGGACCCCGGCGGGTATCACACAGAGCATCGCCTATTTTCACGAGGCGACGGCAAAAGACACCAATTTCGCTCTGGCCTATGCCGGTTTGGCCGACGCTTACAACATCAGCAATATCCTAGGGCTCTATTCGTCAGAAGAAAGCCTTCCGAAGGCGCGGGAGGCGGCGATGAAAGCGATCGCGCTCGACCCTTCGCTGGCCGAGGCTCACGCGGCGCTGGGCATGGAAAAGTCGCACTATGAGTTTGATTTTCCGGGAGCGGAAAAAGAATTCCTGACCGCGCTGGAATTGAACCCAAACTCCGCCTATGCCCATTTCTTTTACTCCAATTGCTATTTAATGCCAATGGGCAGGCAAGCTGAAGCGATTGCCGAGAATCAGAAGGCTCTGACTTTGGACCCGCTGTCGTTGCCGATTAATAATTTCATGGGCGTGACCTACCTGCTTGCCGGGGACTACGAAAGATCCTACCGGCAATTCCAGCACACCATCGAAATGGATCCGACGTTTCCGCTGGCGCATGCGTATTTTGCGGAACTGCTGGTGGAGATGGGCAGGTACGAGCAGGCCATTGAAGAAAATGAAAAGGTGGAATTGTTAAGCGGATCGAGTCCGGAGAAGGCTGCGGCTGAAGCCGCGTCTATGCGTAGGGCGCTG
This sequence comes from uncultured Acidobacteriaceae bacterium, assembly GCA_963739125.1. Taxonomy (GTDB): domain Bacteria; phylum Acidobacteriota; class Terriglobia; order Terriglobales; family Acidobacteriaceae; genus Sulfotelmatobacter. Next base: position 3,007,055 of record CAVTZD010000001.1, read on the forward strand.
AAGAGCGGCGGCGAGCAGGGCTTTTGGCAACGCGAACTGGAAATGGCCTTGCAGAATTTCAAACGGGGGGACGGATCGGCATCTGCCGCCGGCTTGTCAATGGTGTACGCGAAGGCAGGCGACCTCGACAAGGCTTTTTATTGGCTGGACAAGGCCTACGACGCGCGCGAGGGACAAGCCATTACTCTCTTAAAGTGCGATCCGGTGTGGAAGAATCTGCGAAGCGATCCGAGATTTGCGGCGATGTTGAGGCGGATCGGGTTGCCCGAGTAAGCGGGGCAGCGGAGGAATTCCTTCCCCCTGCCCAGAATTACAGAACATTCCGCGGTCAGCGCGTGGCCAGAGTGGTGTTCAAATCCTCGACCAGCTTTGTGTTTTTCTCCAACGCGCGCTGGAGGATTTCCGCCTGCAGTTTTGCTCTCGGCCAGTCTTGCGCTTCAACCGCTTCGGTTAATCCCGGCAATTCCAGGTGGGCGTAGGTGAAGCGCGCGCCGTAGAGGATATGTTTGAACCAGGGGCGTCCGGGGATGCCGTCGGGGTTGAGCCAGTTGCGCTCGACCTGCATCATGCCGTGGTTCAGCGTCTCGGCGAGTTTAGGATCGATGGGGCCGGAGGCGAGGGCGCGGGTCAGGGAGTCGTCTAGTTTCTTTCCGGCGGCTTCGAAGTTATCGATGGCTTTTGTGATTCCGCTCAGGTCGAGGGTTGGGTTGCCGGACACCGCTGGTGAGAGGCGGACGAGTCCGTTATTGAAACTCCTTGCGGGGCCGCAGGCGGCGCAGGGGGGCGCGGGGTCCTTCGACTGCGTGGCGGCTTCGCTACGCGAACCCGCCACTCCGCTCAGGATGACAGCGTTGGGGAGGGTGCTTTGCGAACCGGCCCCTTCGCTCAGGATGACAGATTTATTCTTGCTTGCCAGATCGTTCACGAACTGGCGGATGTTGCCGGCATAGGTCCCGAAATCGAAAGGCAGCAGATCGGCATTGGCCAGGCGCAGTGCGGTGACTCCCCACAACTGCGACATGAGCGTGTGGTAGCGATAGCCGGGGTCGCCGAAGTGGTTCATCCAAAAGAAATCGTCGTAAGCGGAGTGGTACACGCCGTAGTCGCCGTCAAATTGCAGGCCGATGACCGGCATGCCGACGAAGTTGAGAAAGACGGTATGGTCAGAGCCGCTGCCGATGCGCGTGTCGGCTAGCTGACCATCGCTCACCCCGGAATCGTTCATCTGGCCGGATTGAGTGCCTTCCGCTTTTTCGCGGGCCGCCGTTTGTTTCCACGCGTCGTAAAGACTCTTGCCGAAGGGATCCTGCAAGCTGCGAGTCGTCTCGACCAGCATGGGCGCGAGCGAGGCGACGGCCTGGCCGTGGAAGTTGGGACCCGACGTGGCTTCGTCGACGTTGATGTAGGCGACGGCTTTGGCGCGAAGATCGTCGACGAATTGCTCTCCCCATTCGGTCGAGCCAGTGAGGCCGACTTCTTCGCCGTCCCAACTGCAAACAATGATGGTGCGGCGTGGGCGCATGCCTTCTTTCTCGAGTTGGCCGAGGGCGCGGGTCATTTCCATCATCGATGCAGTACCGCTTGAGGGATCGACTCCGCCGAAGACCCACGCGTCGCGGTGATTGCCGAGCACAACCCATTCATCGGGCAGGTCGGCGCCGCGGATTCTTCCCTCGACGACGTAATAAGGTTGAAGGCCATTGTCCATTTCGATCTTCAGGTGGACTTTTTCTCTATTACCTCCGAAGTGATAGGGGAAACCGAGTCCGCCTTGCCAGTCGGCGGGAGCGTCGGGGCCGTCCATGTTTTCGAGCAGCGGCTTGGCGTCGTGCCAGGAGAGCGGCAGGGCCATGATTTTCGGCGCGGACACGGCTTGCTCGATGGGGATGCGCTTCGCGCCCGGGATTGACGCCCATCCGGGCGTGGTCGGATCGCCGGGGACCATGAAATCGTAGGTGATCGCGCCGTGCTGGATTTTATATTCGGGGCCCCAGGGGCCGTCGGGATCGACTTTGCCTTTCGTGTATCCGTCTTCTTGCGGATCGCTGTAGATCAGAATCGCGGCCGCGCCTTCGCGCTGCGCGGTCAGCGCCTTGAATCCGCGATAGCTGTAGGGATTGGAATAGCGAACGAGAACAATTTTTCCCTTCACGCTGATGCCGTTTTTTCGCAGCAGATCGTAGTCTTCGGGATTGCCGCTGTGAGCGTAGACCACGGGCGCGGTGACTTCTCCTGAGATCGACATGCCCAGCCATGCGCCGCTGATGGCGGGATTTTTCGAGTCGTCGTCGCCGGGGATCGGAGCTTCGCGCAGCGTCGCAGCGTAGTGCACGGGCGCAAGCATTTCCAGCGATGCGGATTTTGGATTTGTTCCGTAGACGTCATAGCGGCGGATGACGACATCTTCGAGTCCCTGCTTGCGCCACTCGCTGGCGATGTAGTCGGCGAGTTCGTTGTTGCGTTTCGATCCGGCGATGTGGGGCTCGGCGGTAAAGATGCGGTGCTGGCGGCGTTCTTCGTCAGGCGTAGGGATGGATTTGAATTTAGATTCGACTTCGGCTTCGCTGGCGGCGGAGGCGGGAGCGAAGCCGAGGATGGAACTTTGCGCGGAGACGAAGTTCGGCGGAAACAGGGCGACGACAAAGATGAGAAATAAGACTGCGAATGAATGGTTGCGACTCATGGCTGATCGTGTTGGGAAGCCCCCACATCCTAACAGGCGAGGGCATTTCCAAACGTGTCATCCTGAATGGCGGCGAGGCCGGAGTGAGGGACCTTACGATGGCCGTAGGATTCGATGTGCCGACGGGAGCCAGGCGATGGGTGCGGTTCGGGCGTTCCTGCCGGCGCTATTGCCGCTTCCTGCGCATCGTAAGGTCCCTCGGAGGGCTTGCGCCCTCCTCAGGATGACATCGATTTATCTTGAGGATGACAGCGTGGGCGCGGGCGCCCTCAATCGCGGTTCTATTTGGCTTTCAGGATTTCGCCTAGCAAATCTGGCTTGGACTCGTCACGCTCCAGGTGGGGAAACTTTTCGCCACCGTGGTAGTCGATCTTGTACGTTTTGTAGTAGTCGGTGTTTTCCACCAGCAACTCGATCGGCGCGGAAGTGTTTTTCGAGGCATGGATCGCGTCGCGCAGCACTTCGCCGGAGAACTGGCGGCCGTTGACTGCGATCACCTTCATGCCCGGCCCGATGCCGGCTTTGGCGGCGGGCGAAAATTCGACGGTGTCGATGACGCCGCCATCGTCGCTCAGTTGCAGGCCGAGCGAGTAAGCGGCATTCACGGAATGGTACGCGCTCATGGAACTGCTATCCATGTCGGATGGACTTTCGTCATAGACCAGTTTCCATCCGCTGCCTTCGATGCCGCCCAGGGGCGCGCCGGGGCCATGGTTGGTGAGGCGCTCGGTCCAGAAACCGCGCCAGTCATAGGGAACGACCTCGTTCAGCGCGTTGACGACGTCATCGAAAGTATAGGTCTTGACCATGGGGCCAGTGCTGGGCGGGCCGTGAAAAATGTGGCAAAAGTCGTCAATCGATTTCTCGCCTTTCGACTGCTGGCGAATGATGACGTCGACCCAGAGCCAGTTCAAGGTGTCTTCGTCGTAGAAATCGGTGTCGCGGCGCCACGACTCCCAGGCGCGCGGAGCGAAATAAAGTTCCGGGGCGGCGTCGGCCGTGTCTTGCAGGTTGCGCCACTCGCGGCCAGGAGTGTGATCGAGCGCCGCGGCGGTCATGGCGAGATCTTCGCGGTCTTGCTCAATAGTCAGCAGGCCGCTGCGCCCGGTCAGGACGAAGCCAAGGTAGTTCGTGAGTCCTTCGTAAACCCAGAGCAGATCGTCCTGCATGGGCTGCTCGTAGTCGGGAGTCGCAAGATCGGCCGGACGGCGATACTTTCCATTCCACGAGTGTACGTACTCGTGGGGCAACAGGCTGGCCGAGAGTTTACGCGCCGTTTCATCGACCAGGCTGCGCTCTTCGACGCGGCTATCGTCAGACTCGTGATGCTCGAGTCCGAAGTGGGCGACGTGGTCGCTTAGCGTGTAAAGAAAATGGTAGTCGCGGTAGTGGTGTGCGCCGAAAAGTCTCTGCGCCTGCTCGACCAGATTCTTGTAGTGGTCCCAGACTTCGGCGGGAGCGTCGAGTGCCGCGGCGCTGTCGGCGGCGATATCCATTTCGGTGGGAGGGTCGCTCGCGAGCGGGACGATCTTCAGAAATTCTCCGGCGATGACCGGCGAGTCAACCAGCGTGCCCAAGGAAACGGTGGCGAAATGAATTTCGTCTCCGCGCTGGCTCGTGACGGGAAGCGGCGTGCCAAACCTCCATCCCTCAGGCAGTTTCAAGCTGGCGCTGTAGTTGATATCGCCGAGCGTGTAGCCCTTGGGATAAAGCAGAACCTGGTTCCAGCTGATGATCGCCAGCTTGTCGGTGGCTGACGAACCGGCGGAGAATCCACCTTCGTAGATCGCGGGCGAGAGAAAGTCGAGATCGGCGGTGACTTCGTGCACGCCCGGAGGAACGTCGACGTGGATGGTAAAGCCATCGAGCGTGTCGCGGCGCCACTTCAGGATTTTGCCGTCAGCGCGGAAAAACAGGCCGGCGAGATCGATGACTGGGCCGTCAGGCGCGTGCTCGCCGGGAATCCATTTCGGGTAATAGAGTGTGAGGTCGCCGGGAGTGGCCGGAATCTTCAAAGTCGCGTGGAAAATCTTGCGTGGGGCGTTGGTGGCATCGACGGCGATGGTGACGGTGGGTGGGTTTGCCGGCGCTGCCGCAGCCCCAGCAGAAATCGTCAACACCGCGACGCAAGCCAGCCCCCAGCTTCTTGAGAATCCCATTTTTTCTCCGGTTCGAATGAAGTTGTTTTACTAGCTGCGGCAGAATTTAAAACTATAGCAGCCTGCAAGCGAAGTGGTACAGGGAGCCGTGCCCATATTCAAGCCGCGCTGATATGATTTCGCACATGTCGCGTCGGGGAAAGTTCATCACGTTCGAGGGGCTTGACGGAACGGGCAAAAGCACGCAACTGCGCAAGCTTGCGGCGGCGCTGCGCGCGACGGGACATAAGGTGGTGGAGACGCGCGAGCCGGGCGGAACGGCGACTGGAGAAAAAATCCGGAAGGTGCTGCTCGACTCAGGCACCGCGGGGCTCGCTCCAAACGCTGAGATGGCGTTGATGTTCGCTTCGCGGGCACAGCACATCGCGGAAGTGATTGAGCCGGCGTTGGCGGCAGGAATCGTCGTTTTATGTGACAGGTTCACGGATTCGACCGAAGCGTACCAGGGAAGCGGGCGGCGGCTGGGAAGCGACGCGGTGCGTGAATTGCATCGAGTGCTGTGCGGGAATCTGCAGCCGGATTTGACGCTGCTGCTCGATTCGAACGCCCACGCCAGCGTGAGCCGGGCGCGGCGGCGTAATTCGAAATCGGCGGGCCGCGGCCACGATGAGAATCGCTTCGAGCAGGAGACGCGCGCGTTTTTTGCACGTGTGCGCGAGGGATATCTTTCAATTGCGAAGCGCGAGCCGGGGCGAGTGGTGCTGGTAGACGCGCGCGGCACGCCGGGGCAGACGCATCAGCAGATCCTGCAAGTCGTGCAGAAAAAGATGAAGCTCTAAAAGCGGTCTCACCACGGAGGCACGGAGACACGGAGTAAAAAAAGGCATTTAGAAAGTACTGGAGTTCGGCCTTCAAACAGAATGATTCTTTTGTTCTCGGGCTTTCTCTGTGCCTCCGTGCCTCTGTGGTGATAATGATCTATGCCTTTTTCAGATTTTCACGGTAACGCCGACATCGTCCATCGCCTGCGCGATATGCTGGCGCGCGAGCGCTTTCCCCACGCCGTTGTGTTGGCGGGCGGTGCGGGAGCGGGCAAGTATACGCTGGCGCTGATGCTGGCGCAGGCGTTGAACTGTCTGCATCCGACGACGACCGACGGCCTGCCTGATTTTTGCGGGAAGTGTGCCAACTGCACCCGCATCGCGCAGTCCGCCGCATTGGACGCCCGCTTTGCCGAGGCGGTCGAGGCGCGCGAAAATCTCCGCGAGACCGACAAGAAAGAAACGCGGCTGTTTGTGCAGACGCATCCCGATGTGCTGGTCATTCCTCCCGACCCGCCACAAATGATGATCAAGGTCGATCAGGTGCGGCGCGTCATCGAGACCATTTATTACCGGCCAGCCGAGGGACGCGAGCGGGTTTACATCTTTACCGAGTCTTCCTTTATGAAGGAAGCCGCGAACTCGCTGCTCAAGGTGCTCGAGGAGCCTCCGGAGTTTGCCACGATTTTTCTGCTGACCGAGAATCCGGGCGAACTGCTGCCGACGATCCGCTCGCGGTCGGCCGTGTTTACGCTGGGCGCGCTGCCTGCGGAAGAGATTGAAGCCTACCTCGCCGAGCATCGGCCGGAGTGGAAGCCGGCGCAGCGGGCGCTGGTGGCGCGGCTTTCCGAGGGCGCAGTCGGCCGCGCGCGCAGCTTCGATCTGGCGGCGTACGCAGCGGCCCGCGAACATGCTCTGGCGATTTTGAATTCCGCGCTGCGCGGCGGAGAGCACAGCGAGCTGTTCAAGATCACCGAGTCTTATCGCGCGGGCGCCGAGGGGCGGGAGAAGACCGAACAGTTGATCCGCACGTTGTATTCGCTGCTGCGGGATTTGTTGTTCATCGACTCCGGCGCAGCAGCGAACGTGCGCAACAGCGACATCACCCAGCAGTTGCAACGGTTAGCCGAGTCGGCCGATTTCGAGTGGATTCAGATGGCTTCGGATCGGCTGGCCGAAGTCGAGCGCGGAATGCGGCGGAATCTGCTAAGGTCGCTGTCGCTGGACGCGTTCGCAGCGGCGTTGCAGAAGTAAGCGGCGACGTGCCACCGCTTGTTTGCACATGCGCGGTTGTTTTCGTCGCCCCGCTTGTGATAGAGGGAAAGGATGATTTTCTCGATGGAATCGACACGCAGCTTAAGGGCAGTACTGGTGATCGCGTTGCTGGCGGGCGGGATGCTGCAAAATGCCAGCGCAGAGGATAATGGCCTCGAGCGCACGCCCGTTCTCGGCTGGAGTACCTGGAGCTTCCTCCGCCAGCATCCCACGGCAGCCCAAGTGGAAGCTCAGGCGCTTGCTCTGCACAATTCCGGACTGCAGAAAATCGGGTACGAATACGTAAACCTCGACGACTTTTGGTATCAGTGTCCGGGACCGCAAGGTCCGAACGTCGACCCTTATGGCCGCTGGCTGACAGACCCATCGAGATTCCCGGCCGAGGGAGATACCGATGGCATGAAGGTCGTGGCTGACTACGTCCACAGTCTCGGGATGAAGTTCGGAATCTATGTTACGCCCGGAATTTCCAGGCAGGCGGTCAGCCGGAACACGCCCATTAAGGACACATCGTACACGGCTGCTCAGATCGCGGACGCGTCCGTAGGGCAGAGCAACTACAACTGCAAAGGCATGGTCCGGATTGACTACGACAAGCCAGGAGCACAGGAGTATACGAATTCATGGGCAAATATGCTCGCGGCGTGGGGTGTCGACTACATCAAAATTGACGGTATGAAAAACAGCAACGCCGCCGACGTTAAGGCATGGTCGAATGCCATACGGCAAAGCGGGCGGCCCATGGTGCTGGACGTCACGCAGGGGAACCTTACAGTCGCTATCACCCCCATATTGATGAAGTATGCCAATCAATGGGAATTCGCGCCTGACGTCGAGTGCTATCGCTGCGAAAAAGGCGGTAGCAGCTACCCGCTGACCAGTTGGGCCGACGTTGCCAAACGCTTCAACTATGTGGCGGAGTGGCAGCCCTACGCCGGTCCAGGCGGTTTCAACGACTATGACTCCCTCGAAGTAGGAAATGGCAGCAACGACGGGCTGACTCCCGCCGAGCGCCAGACTCAGATCAGCCTATGGGCCCTCGGAGCGGCACCCTTCATCCTCGGCGTCGATCTTACTCAGCTCGATCCAACGGATCTGCAGAAATACCTGGAGAACTCCGCAGTCCTTGCTGTCGACCAGGATTCGATCGCCGCGAAAAGGGTGCTCAATGCTGGCAGCCAGCAGGTGTTCGCCAAGAGGGAACCGAACGGAGACACGATCATCGGTTTGTTCAACACGGGCGGGAAGGCGGAAGAAGTCTCCGTTCCAGCATCCACCGTAGGCCTCGCCGAAAACAAAAGCGGCTATTCCTTACACGACCTGTGGACCGGCGAGACCAAAAAAACAAGCAGCACCGTCGGTGCCGTTGTTCCATCGCATGGGGTCATTCTGTACCGCGTCAGGGGACTTTAAACCACTCGATTCCTGGCGACCCAGCCTGGATCGGCCAATATGAATATTCTTCAGGCGCTATTTCCTTTGACCCGCCTGATTTGCAATAGCCCAAAATGTCGCTCTCGATACAAACGGCAGCGAATGCCGGGAAATCCCGGAGATGGAACTGCGCTCCTGCGGACGGCCGTGCGCGGCTGTCCCCACGCGGGCAGCGTCCTTACATAAACCACCGGTAACCTGGTCCGTGGTTACCTCCGGCACCTCCGTTCCGTCTTCTAGAATGCTCTAATCTGCATAGCTTTCAATCAGTTGCGCCGAATTACTCCGGTGGTTCTACGGCCTTCGGAAACGTTGCCCGGCTATCCGGGCACGCCTATAATCGATCTACTCTGGTAGATGATTCTCCGTCAGGTTCCGGGTAGCGCGTGGCGAGGGTGAAGTTTGTCTGAGTACCGCCCTCCAGCGAAGGTTCGGTGAAAGGAACACGCCCGGATATGCGAAAGCGCCTCAAAATCGCACTGATGCTGACGGCAACGACGGCCATCGCGACCTCCTTCTCTCTCAGCCCGCCCCGGTTGTTGGCGGCTGAGGGCGATAACACCACTGTCATTACTACGACGGACGACCACGGACGCACGATTTACGTCAACGATCAGGCTCCGGCACGAGCGCGAGCCGAGCAAGCCCCGCAGACGCGGCGCACAACGTTGATGTACTGGAGCGCGAAGGAAAACCGCTGGAAGCCGGTGCCTTCCACGAACACGGCGTCGATGCAGGCGGCGCGGTCGGCCGCGGCTGAAGTCAGCCAGTTTTTTGTGCGGGATTCCACGCGGTCGGCGAATGCACGAATCCAGGCGGCGAATTTTCGCGGCCGGCAGGCTTCACCCGAAGAGATTGATGCCGCGATCGTGATGTCGGCGGCTCGCCACAACGTGGACCCGAACCTGGTGCGCGCGGTGGTGAAAGTGGAATCAAATTTCAATTCCAACGCGGTATCGCGCAAAGGCGCGATGGGGCTGATGCAGCTGATGCCGCAAACGGCGCGGAGTCTGAACGTGAAGAACCCGTTCGACCCGGAGCAGAACGTCGATGCCGGCGTGCGGCACCTGAAGCAGCTTCTTGAAAGTTACGGTGGCGACGTGAATCTGACCCTGGCCGCCTACAATGCCGGTTCGGGCGCGGTGGCGCGCAGCGCGGGGGTTCCGCGCTATGCCGAGACCCAGAATTACGTGCGGCGCATCACCAACCTCTACTACGGAGGTTTCGATTTTACTTCGTCGGGCGCATCGCGTGACCCGGTGAAAGTGCAGCGCGACGCGCGTGGCGTGCTTTATATCAGCAACACCGATTAGCTTCGCGGCATCTGTTTAAACAGCTCCTTTTAGCAGTCTGTACTCGAATACTCTCAGGTACCAAAAGCGGTTCAAACAACAACGGCAATCGGGACAGTGAACGGGCCGGCGATTTTGAAAACGATCTCAAGCCAGCGTAGTTTGCGCTGGTCAGCGCTGCTGTTGCTGGCAGCTCTGCCCGCGGTGCCGGCTCACGCCCGCACGCACCATAGTGAGGCGTGGGCGCGCGACCGCTTCGCTGCAGCCGAGCGCATGCAGGAGGCGCTCAACGGACGGCCTCCGGCTGACCGCACACGCCGCGACTACCAACGCGTTCTCAACTCTTACCGCAGCGTTTATCTTGGAGCGCCAACTTCGACCAAGGCCGATCCCAGCGTCGTGGCCGTGGCCGAGACGCTAGTCGAGATGGGGCGGCGCTTCGACGACGACAAAATCCTGAACGAAGCGATTGCGCAGTATAAATTTCTGCGCAAGGAATATCCCGGCAGCAAGTATCGCTGCGACGCGCTGTTCACGATTGGCGAGATTTATAACGACGATCTCGACGACCCGGCGCAGGCCCGCGCCGTGTTCCAGGAATTTCGCCATCGTTATCCGCACAACCGGTTAGTCGAAGACGCGCGGCAGGCCATTGTCGATCTTGATCGGCAGGCGGCGGCAGATAAAGCTAAGAAGAACGCTGCGAAGAAAAACGATACCGAGGCCGCTGACGCGGGTAAGAGCGCGAAAGATTCCGCTGGAAAATCGGGCAAGGGTGCCGAGGCGCAGGCCGGCAGCGACGCGGACGAACATGCCCCGGACCGGGGCCCGGCGCGACTGCCGCGCGTGACCGGAATCCGCCACTGGTCGACTCCCGACTATACGCGGGTTGCGATCGACCTGGAGAGCGACGTGAAGTACGGGTCGCAGCGTATCTCCCATCCCGACCGCATTTTTTTCGACCTGCGCGATACGAAGCTGGCCTCGACGCTGGTGGGCAAAAGCTTCGATGTCGACGACGGCTTCCTGAAGAAAATTCGCGTAGCGCAATTCCAGCCGGGGCGCACGCGGGTGGTGCTCGAGGTCGACAATCTTTCCGACTACGACGCGTTTTTGCTGCCGAATCCTTACCGGCTGATCATCGATATTCACGGGAAAGACGAGAAAACGACTGGACCGAAGCCGCCGAAAGATGTAGCACAGACGGCCGACGTGGAAGTCGCGCCGACGGGCGGATCGAACACCGATAGTCCCGCAAGAGACGTAGGTGCCGATGCAGCCAAGGCTCCGGCGGCTGCTGAAGACTCGACCGACGCGCCCGCGAACGATGCCGCCGAGGGTCAGACCATTGTGAGGGTGGACGCGAAGTCCGGCATCAGGAAAGTCATCGTCCCGCCCGGCCCTGACGACGACACACCGGATGTGCCCGTTGCCCGGCGCATTTTGCCGGCGAAGCACACAAAATCCGTGGCGGCATCGAAGCCCGACAGCGTGACGGATTCCAGAGTTGCGGACGATGAAGAGAACCTCGCCGATTCGCAAGACGACATCGTGGCTGAAACCCCGGCCAACGGTGTTCACCGCGGAGTTCGCGAAGCACGGCCGACGGCCAGCGGCGACCGCTCGCTGATTCGCGCTCTAGGATTGAAGATCGGCAAGATCGTGATCGATCCCGGCCACGGCGGGCACGACACGGGAACAATCGGCCCCAACGGCCTGGAGGAAAAAGATCTGGTGCTCGAGGTCGGGCGCAGACTAGGCAAGCTGCTGGAGACGCGGCTGGGCGCCGAAGTCGTCTACACGCGCAAGGACGATACGTTCATTCCTCTCGAAACGCGCACCGCCATCGCGAACCAGCAGCGCGCCGATCTGTTCATTTCGATTCACGCCAACTCGAGCGACGATCCGGACGCGCGCGGCGTGGAAACGTACTATTTGAATTTCACTTCTTCACCCGACGCGCTCGATGTCGCGGCGCGCGAGAACGCGGTCTCCGAGAAATCGATTTACTCGCTGCAGGATCTGGTCAAGAAGATCGCTCTAAAAGAGAAGATCGAAGAGTCACGCGAGTTTGCCGGCGACGTGGAGCAGTCGCTGTACAGCGGGCTGGCCGCCAAGAGTCCGGCCATCCGCGACCGCGGCGTGAAGAAAGCGCCGTTTATCGTGCTGATCGGCGCCAACATGCCGTCAATTCTGGCAGAGATTTCTTTTGTCTCGAATCCCACCGACGCGCGCCACCTGGAGACCAGCGAATACCGGCAGCGCATCGCCGAGTCGCTCTATCGTGGAATCGCCAAGTACGTGAACGGCCTGAGCGGCGTGAAACTGGCCAGCAAGATCGACAAGGCGGGCGGCCAGTAGCGAAAAACTTGAACCACGAAGGGCACGAAAGTACACGAAGGAAATCCTGAACCAGGGCCTTCGTGGTCCTTTGTGCCCTTCGTGGTTGAAGATTTGGCGTGCATCATTGCGCCGGCAAAATCGCGCCGCTATACTCATGTTAGCGATTGTTTCCGGATGTCTGGCGGGGTAGACGATGTCTTTATCCGCGGTGATCGTAGACGACGAGCAACTGGCCCGCGATGAACTCGCCTACCTGCTGAAAAATGGGGGCGAGGTCGACGTCGTGGCCCAGGGCAAGAACGGCCTCGAAGCGGTCAATCTCATCAAAGAGCATAATCCTGATCTCGTTTTCCTCGACGTGCAGATGCCCGGCCTCGACGGCTTTGGAGTGATTAAGAAGCTGCTCGACAAGAAACTTCCTCTTCCGAAAATTGTCTTTGCTACGGCGTTCGACCAATATGCGGTGAAGGCGTTTGAGGTGAACGCGGTCGACTATCTGCTGAAGCCTTTCGATAAGAAACGAGTCGCACAGTCGGTGCAACGGGCACGGGCGCAACAAGAAGCCGTGAGCTCACCGGCGGAAAAAATCGATGCGCTGGTGCGGATGCTGGAATCGCAGAAACACCCGACCACGAAAGTCCTGCTCAAGACCGTAGGTCGCATGTTTCTTGTGGATCAGAAAGACATTTGCTACGCCTGGATCGAAGACGGCGTTATCTCGGTCGTGACCGCCGGACCGGCCGGCATCGAGGGACAATCGAATTGCCGCACGCTGGAAGAACTTCTTGACAGTTTAGATGGGAAGCTTTTCTGGCGGGCACACCGCTCCTACCTGGTGAATATCAACCGCATCCGCGAAGTGGTGCCGTGGTTCAAGAGTTCCTACCAGTTGCGGATGGACGACAAGAAGCAGAGTGAAATCCCTGTCAGCCGGGCCCAGACTAAGCGGCTGCGCGAACTATTCCGTCTGTAAGGGCGTGTCCGGGATCCATTCGATTACCACGCCGAACTGTCACCTAGCATCCAGTTGGAACCGGGGCATCGCCCTGAATCCTCACGCCGAAACATTCCGTTCGAAACATCCCAAGAAATGTTCCAACAAAAAAGCTGGCCGGACTGTCGGGAGGGGGCCGACGGCCCGGCCTTTGCTTCCGCGGCCACTGAGAGAATGGCCGGTTTTCATACAACTCCGGAGGGCGGCTGTGAGGAATTCGCCAGCCCTCCGGTTTCCCAGGGGGGAAGTTCAAACTGCAAGAGCTTCCAGCGCACCACGATCGTGAATCACGAGCGTGGCGCCGTCGAGACGGATAAGCCGCCGTCGCCGCAAATCACTCAACAGCCGGGTCACGGTTTCACGCGAGGCGCCGATGCGCTGGGCCATCTCCTCATGAGTCATTGAGGAACTGATGCGGGTTTCGCCCGGGATCAATTCGGGGCCCGGCGAGCGTGACAGCAAAAGCTTCGCCAGCTTGCCGGCTGAGGAGCGAGTGAGCACCAGATCGTGGATGTCGCGGAACGCGTAATGAGAGTCGCGGCTGAGACAGAGTGAGGCGCGCACTCCCACTTCGCTGTGAGTCTCCATCAGTTCCAGCAAGTTCTTGCGGTCTACGAAATTCAACTGGCAGTGCGTCGCGGTTTCGGCCGTGGTTTCATAACCCAGGCCGGAAATGGCGGCGCTGAGACCGACGACTTCACCGGCCTCGGCGGTTTTCAGAATGAGGATTTTGCCCTCGCGCGACGTGGTGGAAAGATTCACCCGGCCCGAGCAAAGGATGAACATCCCCCGCGGAACCTGCCCCTCCACGAACAAGACAGCTCCGGGCGGGAGGTTACTCTTGTGACAGACCTGACTCAGGGCCTGCGAAACCGGTTCGGAGAAAGCACAAAAGAAGCCGGGGTGGGTGCGCGAGCAATGGGTGCAGTCTTCGATGGGGCCGAATCCGTACGGCGGTTTCATGTTTACCTCTCGGTCGCACTGTGGTTTTTGCCGGGCGAAGCAGGGGGAAGCGGAAGCTAAGCTGCTGCCGCCCAGATGGTGAGAACTGGCAAGCAAGGCGCGGGCCTGGGCCCGGCCATCGCTCTGGAGACTCTCGGAAGCCGCGATCAACTCCCACGCGGCCGTCGGTTCTTCTCGCCGTTCCCACTCCACGTAACAGGCAAACAGGTAGAGGGGATCGATCTCGTTTGGGTCCGCCGTTGAAGCATTTTGAGGTTGGGGGTGGGCCGGAAAAACGGCGCCTTGGGTGGAAGGTGGTTGGCTCCAGGGGGGAGGGCTCCATCCCAAGGCGACATTGCTGGGTTGATTGGCAATAAGCGAGCGCAACGGGGGGATCGGTGCGATCTCAGTCGCACGAGCCGCCAAGCTCCCTTGGACACGCTGACATCGACTGACTAGCAACACTTAGCCTCCTGCAAGTCCGCGGCTGGAATCGGACTTGCCATTTCCCGATCGACTTTCCAGAACAACTTCGCTGACTGGTAAGAAATCGCTCGGGCCAGAGAGGCAAAGTATGGGCAAGCTCAGTGCATGTAAAGTTCCGCAAACGCACTAAAAGTTCTGAGATGGAACTTCCGTGTTTGGAACGAGTTCCGAAACAGAAGGCGGACGGTGTTGTTATCCAGCTGCCGAAATGTCGGCATTTTGCCGATTAGCCGTCGGCGGCCTTTGTCTGATTTGCCGTCAGCAGTCGGCGAAAAAACCGCGAAGCCAGAAGTTAGCCACGTTTGCCTGAGGAATAATCCGCGCGCGTAATGTTCAGGCGCTCCAGTTTGGATTGCAACGTGGTGCGTTTCAGACCCAGGCGATGGGCCGCGCCGTTGGGTCCGGAAAGCACTCCGCCGGTTTCGCGGAGAACGCGAATGATGTGCTCGCGTTCGGTCGTCTCCAGGGTGCGATCAGTCTGGAGATCGGTGTCGAAGCTGTGCGGGCGAAGGTCGGTCAGCGGTACGCGCAGGATGTGTCCCTCGCTGAGCAGGACCGACCGCTCCATCAGGTTCTCTAGTTCGCGGATATTGCCGGGCCATCCCCAATTCGTGAGGGCCTGCATGGCTTCCAGCGGGATGGTATCGATCTGGCGGTCGAGGCGCTTCGAGAACTTGTGCACAAAATAGCGCACCAGCAATGGAATGTCCTCGCGCCTCTCGCGCAGAGACGGCACGTGGACGGGGAAGACGTTGATGCGGTAGAACAAGTCGCTGCGAAACTCGCGGTCGGCCACGCTGCGGACCAGGTTGCGGTTGGTGGCCGTGATCAGGCGCAGGTCAACTTTGATGGTGCGGGTGCTGCCGAGGCGCTCGAACTCGTGATCCTGGAGCACGCGCAGCAGCTTGGGTTGCAGTTCAAGAGGAATCTCGCCGACTTCGTCGAGAAACAGAGTTCCGCCATGGGCCAGTTCCATGCGTCCGATTTTCTGCAGAATCGCTCCCGTAAAAGCTCCCTTCTCGTGGCCGAAGAGTTCGCTTTCGAGCAAGCCGGTAGGGATGGCGGCACAGTTCACCTTGATGAAGCTGCGGTCCTTGCGCGGGCTCATGCGGTGGATGGCGCGGGCGATGAGGTCCTTGCCCGTGCCGGTCTCGCCCAGAATCAATACTGTGGCATCGCTGTTGGCAACAGTGGCCACGTCGTTGAGAAGGTGCTTGAGCTTGGAGCTGTCGCCGACGATTTCTTCGAATGCCTGGTCGGTGCGCAGTTCGCCTTCCAGGTACTGTTTTTCGGCTGCTAGTCGATTCTTGAGTTGTTCGACCTCACGGAAAGCTCGTTCACTCTCCAAAGCGACCGCGATCTGGGCGGCCACTTGATTGAACAACTCGAAATCCTCGGGCTGGAAGGCGTTGGGTCTGGTGCTGCCGAAGTTCAGGGTTCCCAGCGTGTCTTTGGACGTGGTCAACGGAACGCAGCATAAACTCTGTAAACCCTCGCCCAGTATCATGATCGAGAGGTTGTTGCCGAAGGCGGCGATGTCGTCTTTGGAGAAAATCAGCGGCACGCCGAGTTTTAGAGCTCGCCCTGCTGGGCTGTAGTCCGGAGAGACGGCAAAATCCGGGGGCAGGATGGTTTTGGCAAGAGGAAAATCGACCGCGTGCCGCCGCAACATTCCAGTGGATTCGTCTCGCAAGATCAGGGAGGCGAATTCGTGCTGTTTGAGGTGCCGCACGTGAGCCGAAATCGAGGGGAAGACTTGCCGGATATCCAGCTGCGATGCCACGCTGACTCCGGTCTTCAGTAACACGCGCAACCGTTCTTCCTCGACTTTCAGGGCCTTGTGCGCCATGGCATTGCCCAGGGCCTGGGCCAACGCCGCTGCGATCTGTTCGAGGAAGTTAACGTCTTGTGTTCCGAACGCATGATCAGCATGGCTCGACAGGGTTAAGACTCCGAGGCGCCCTTTTGCGGTCAACAGCGGGATAAAGCAGGAAGAGCGGATCCCCAATTCGAGGGCTTTTTTCGTCACCGCGAACGGCACCGGCAAAAGATCGGCGTAATTGAAGACCCTGGTTTTGCCCTCGACGAAGGCCTGACCGGTGAGTGAATCGTGCAACCCCACCAGGCCGTCGCCCGGAAGAACGCTGCGCTTGAGTTCGGAAGTGACGGCCCGGTCGCGAAGCGCGTTCACGCTCCGGTCATAGAGAAGGACGGCGACATGGTCGTGCGGAAGCGTTTTCCTCAGGCATGCAGAAACTGCGGGAAGGATCTCCTGGATATCGAGGCTGGATAAAAGTGTCGTGTCGATCTCACGGAGAACCCGCAACCGGTCTTTTCTCTTCACCAGATCGCTCTGCGCGGTACTGGCTTCGACAGCCAGGGCCATCTCCGACGCTACCCGGCGCAGGAAATCAAGGTCTTGTGCGACAAAGGCTGTGTCGCTTTTGCGGGCCAGGAACAGGAATCCCAGCGTGCCGCGCGGAGTGATCAGCGGGACAAAGCAAGCGAAGTGAAAGCCCTGCTCGAGCAGTCGCTGCAATCGTGGCGAACCTTCGGCACACTTCTCGAGCGCGCGTTGATCGAGGATCCGACCGTTTCGCTCCCCGAGCAATTGGCCGGAGAGGCTCTCGCCGAGCGGGATTCGCATCCCATCCTTATAGACTCCGCCAGGCGCAGTACCGCCCATGGCTTGCACCAGCACCATACTGTCGACCTCATCCACGATAGTCACAAACGCCTCGTCATGCGGAATGGTCTTCTGGAGAATTGCGGAAATTGCAGGCAGAGAGTGCTGGAAGTCGATCTTCGGACCGGTCATGGTCAGCGCTTTGCTGACTTCGAGCAACCCTTGCAGGCGCTCTTTTTCCTGCTCCAGGGCTTGGTGGATGAGAGCGTTTTCGAGGGCCAGAGCAATCGAACTGGCCGCGTGGCTCAACAGAGCTACCTCTTCTGTGGGAAAGGCTGTATCGCGACAGCTACCCAGACTGAGCGCTCCCACTGGTCCTCTTGGCGTAGTCAAAGGTAGGCTGCACAGTGACTTGATGCCGTGTGCCAAAAGTTGTTTTGCACTGGGAAAAGTCGCCGCCATGAGTTCTGCATGATTGAGATTCATGGGGGTTGCCGCCAGCATCCTTTGGGACAAGGTGCACTCCGCCACGGACGTGACCTGGCCTTCGCCGAACACCTCGCCGACGCGAGAGTCGACTGCGCCCACTCGCATGGCTTGGCCAGTTTGATCGTAGAGCCAGATCCAGGCAATGTCGTAGGGAGTGACTTTGTCAATGCTCGCTGTGACCACCTGAAAGATTCTCCGCAGCGATTTGTGGGAAGAAAGCGCCTGATCGATCTCCAGCAGGATTTGCAGCCGATCTTTTTCACGTTGCAACTTGTTGCCGGTGGGCTCGTGCACCAGCTCAAGGCGTTTCTGCGCGGCGGCCTCGATCACGATGGCTCCGACGCGCGTGACCATGCCACTCGCATCCTTGATGGGGAACAAATTATTGAGTCCGTGGACCACTCCTGCCTTGGACTGAAGTACGCCGGCGACCTCAAGATTCAGAATGGGTTCCCCGGTCTGGAATACGCTTTCGAGTTTCGATTCCAGTTCGTCGGCGAAATCTCCAAGCATTTCGCGCACCGATTTCCCTAAGTGGTCTGCCGCGGGAATGCCATTCATCTCAGCCAATCTGTCATTGATTGCAACATAACGAAGCTCTCGATCAAGGATGCAAAGGCCGACGTTAGCGGATCTGAAATACGCGGCCAGCAACTTGTCAGATTCGGAGGGAGTGTCGGGAAAAGAAAAAGGGATGAGATTCTCGGCGCCGAGAGCAGAAATGTTATTCGGCATGAATGAGGCCCTCACTCAGGAAAGCTGGTGAGCCACAACTTGCCGCATGACGGTCCGGTTGAGAACGAAGCGAGACCAGCTGTTCAGGACCTACGATCAACAATAGTAGTAGCGGAATCTCGTATCGCCGAGAGTAAAAGTAGGTGAAGGGGGCCATTCCGAAGACTTCGGCTTGGCGTAGGAATCCGAGAATCAAGCGTTGCGGGCTTGAGGGTGACACTTTTGACTACTCCAACGCGCCGCTCCCCCTCAAAAGCGGACACCCGGAAAACGAACCGGGACGATTATACGCACGAAGTCAAGAAAGCAATGGGAAATCTTGTATTTGTCCGCTTTTAGGAAATTCTCGCTCGGACCTCTTGAAAATCGATTTTCTTTCGGTAACTTGCCGATTGTTCGCGATCATGAGCCGTAACGCGGCTGATTCCGGGACGAGCAGCGGCGTCCCGGCAGAGGAGGCCCCGACGGCGAATATAATGAGAATATGGCCCGAGGTTGGGAAAGCAAGTCCGTCGAAGAGCAGCAGGCCGAGGCGAGTCAAGGACCGGTTCATTCGGGTCCGCCGATGACCGCCCGGCAGGCCGCCGCTGTTCGCGAAAAGGAATCGCTGCGCCTTTCGCGTCAGAGAGTGCTGCACGAATTGGAGGCGGCCCAGAATCCGCGGCATCGCGAATTGCTGCAGAACGCCCTGGCCGCGCTGGACGAAAAGCTAAGCCGGCCGTAGAAGACTGCGACGTATAATGGGGGTGTGACCGCTTACGTTTATGTCTCCCTCAAGAAGAGCGTCCTCGACCCTCAGGGCAAGACCATTCACGGCGCGCTGAAGAAGATGGGTTATCAGGGACTGGAGAGCGTCCGCCAGGGAAAGTATTTCGAGATTACTCTGGAGGGCGGCCTCACGCGCGAGCAAGCCCAGGCCGAAGTCGAGCGCATGGCTCGCGAAGTACTGACCAACCCCGTGATCGAAGAGTTCCGTTTTTCTATCGCTGAGTAAAGCATGGCCAAGCCGGCCGGGCAACTCGGGCTGGTATCCAGTAGTGGTCCAGTTTGGATTTTCTACGTTAAGGTGTCATCTTGAGCGCAGCCGGTTTTCAGGCGAAGCGAAGGATCTCAGTCTTATCTGGCCTGGAACGTGAGCCAAATTGCACCTACGACCTGGAATTTCCTTTGAGGTCTTCCCATGTGCGGCATCGTCGGATATGTCGGCAAGAAAAGTGTAGTTCCGGTCATTATCGAGGGCCTGCGGCGCCTCGAGTATCGCGGCTATGATTCGGCCGGAATCGCAGTCGCCGGCGATGGAGAGGGGCTTCAGTTGCGCCGTGCCGAGGGCAAACTGCGCAATCTGGAAGAAGCCATCCGGCAAAAGCCGATCAACGGAACCTACGGCATTGGGCACACACGCTGGGCCACGCACGGTCGTCCGACCGAAGAGAATGCCCATCCTCACCGCGACTGCACCGGCAAAATCGTGGTCGTGCACAACGGCATTGTCGAGAATTATCTCAGCCTGAAAAGGCAGTTGATGGAAGAAGGACACAAGTTCACCACCGAGACCGACACTGAAATCATTGCTCATCTGGTGGAAAAATATTCGGCGCGCCCCGGCAATGGCCGCCGGACTCTGCTCGAAGATGCCGTGCGCCAGACGGTGAAACAGCTGAGCGGAGTGTTTGCGCTGGCTGTGATTTCCACTGACGATCCCAACAAGATTGTCGCGGCGCGCAATGGACCGCCGGCGGTAATTGGCCTCGGCAACGACGAATATTTCGTGGCCTCCGACGTGCCCGCGATTCTCAATCACACGCGCGACATTTTCTTCCTGGCCGACGGCGACTTGGCCGTGGTGACCCCCGACGGCGTCCATCTCTCGGACTTCGACGGAAAGCCCGTCCGGCGCGAGATCCAGCATGTGACCTGGGATCCGATCATGGCGGAAAAGGGCGGCTTCAAGCACTTCATGCTCAAGGAAATCTACGAGCAGCCCCGCGCCGTCCGCGATACGACTCTAGGCCGCGTCTCACAGGACACGGGGCACATTTTCTTAGGCGAGCTGGAAATCAGTGAGGCCGAACTGCGCGCGGCGAAGAAAATCAACATCATCGCCTGCGGCACCAGTTGGCACGCCGGGCAGGCCGGCAAGTTCATGATCGAATCGCTGGCGCGCGTGCCGGTGGAAGTCGATTACGCCAGCGAATGGCGTTATCGCAATCCGATCGTGGATCCCGAGACGATCACCCTGGTTATTTCGCAATCAGGTGAAACTGCGGATACGATCGCAGCGCAGCGCGAAGCCAAGTCCAGAGGTTCGAGGACCCTGGCCATCTGCAACGTGGTCGGGTCGATGATCACGCGCGAGGCCGCGGGCACGGTCTATACTCACGCCGGGCCGGAGATCGGCGTCGCCTCGACCAAGGCTTTCACCGGGCAATTGACTGCGCTCTACATTCTCGCCATGTATCTGGCGCAGGTGCGCGGCGTGATGACCGCCGAGCAGGCTCGTGCGGCTATGCAGGAATTGACGCGAATACCGGCGAAGCTGGAACACGTGCTCGCCAGCGACCCGGCCTGCGACGAACTCGCCAAGCACTACCAGAAAGTACACGACTTCCTGTTTCTGGGGCGTGGGATTCACTATCCCATCGCACTCGAAGGCGCCCTCAAGCTGAAGGAAATTTCCTACATTCACGCCGAAGGATATCCGGCAGGCGAAATGAAGCACGGCCCCAACGCGCTGATCGACGAAAACCTTCCCGTGGTTGTGATCGCCACGCGAGACGTCGGCAATCCCGGGTCGATGCTGCGCTACGAAAAGACGATGTCAAACCTGAAGGAAGTGAAAGCGCGGTCCGGAGTCGTAATCGCGCTCGCGACCGAAGGCGATGAAGAGATTAAAGACGCTGCTGATCACGTTTTGTACGTCCCGGCGGCGCCGGAAGAGCTGTCACCGATCCTCGAAATTGTTCCCCTGCAGTTGCTTGCCTATCACATTGCCGTGAGGCGCGGCTGCGATGTGGATCAGCCCAGAAACCTGGCGAAATCGGTGACCGTGGAATAGGCGGTGTGCAGTCGGCGCGATCCCTCAACTGCCGGTCGCGTAGCAGGAATCAGAGTGAAAGTGTAAAGTCCTAACTCATCAGCGATTCGCCGTCGCTCGCGCATGAACATACTCGATCTCGTCGTCGGCAAGCCCATCAAGACCAGCGACGAACGCGCTGAGCAGATCGGTCCGGCCCAGGGTGTCCCGATTTTCGGTCTCGACGCGCTGAGTTCGGCCGCTTACGGCCCGGAGGCTGCTCTCAGCCTGCTGATTCCTCTTGGGTTGCTGGGCGTTCGCTATATTATTCCGGTCAGCGCCGCCATCATCACTCTGCTGGTGATTGTCTATTTTTCCTACCGGCAGACCATCGCCGCTTATCCCTCGGGCGGCGGATCCTATACTGTGGCGCGTTTCAATCTGGGCGCTCCGGCTGGACTGCTGGCGGCCGCCGCGCTGCTCGCCGATTACATCCTTACGGCCGCGGTGGGGATCTCGGCGGGCGTCGGGGCGCTCATCTCAGCGGTGCCGTCCCTGCTGCCGCACACCGTTGGTCTTTGTGTTGGCATTCTGATCGTCATCACGATTCTCAATCTTCGCGGCGTGCGCGAGGCGGGCACCGCCTTCGCGATTCCCACTTATCTTTTTGTGGGTACGCTTCTCATCACCATCGTGGCCGGCATCTTCCGTGTACTTTTCAGCGGTGGACATCCAACGCCGGCGGCTGCGCTTCCGCCGCCGCCAATTGTGACGCAAGCTGTTACCTTCTGGCTGCTGCTCAAGGTTTTCGCCAGCGGTTGCACAGCCCTGACAGGTGTGGAAGCGGTAAGCAACGGCGTGAAGGCTTTCCGCGAACCCGCGGTGAAGAATGCCCAGCGCACGCTCACGGTTATTATTTTCATTCTGGCGGCCTTGCTGGCCGGGATTTCCTATCTCGTCAAAGTGTACGGAATCGCCGCGACCGAGCCAGGGCAGCCCGGCTATCAAAGCGTTCTCTCCATGCTCACGGCTGCGGTCTTTGGCAAAGGAATCTTCTACTATGTGACCGTCGGCTCGATTCTTGTTGTTCTGTCTCTCTCTGCCAATACGGCGTTCGCGGATTTTCCGCGGCTCTGCCGCGCCATCGCGCAGAATAACTATCTTCCGCACGTGTTCGGATATCGCGGGCGTCGCCTGGTTTACACCTACGGCATTGTTGTTCTGGCCCTGCTTTGTGGCGGAGTTCTGGTCCTCTTCGGGGGTGTCACCGATCGGCTCATCCCGCTCTACGCCGTGGGCGCGTTTCTGGCCTTCACCCTTTCGCAATCGGGCATGGTTGTGCACTGGTGGAGAAAGCGCGGTCCGCATTGGGTGAAAAGCGCGCTGGTCAATGGACTCGGCGCTTTCGTGACCGGTGTCACTACCGTCGTTGTACTGGTCGCAAAATTCACCCAAGGCGCCTGGATCACTCTGCTCTTCGTCCCGCTGACGATTGCGCTCTTCGCCATGGTCCGCCGCCACTACCACTACGTGAAGCTGCTTACCACCTGCAAGGTTCCCGTCGACGCGGCCGGGCTTAACGTACATCCCATCGCGGTCATTGCAATTGACCGCTGGAGCAACATCAGCCGCCAGGGGATCGAATTCGCCGCCCGTCTTTCTCCGGAAGTGATTGCACTGCACGTCGAGCCCAACGAACATTCAGAATTGCTGCGGGACGATTGGGAACAATATGTTGACCGGCCATTCCGCGCCGAAGGCAAGAAACCGCCCGAACTGCGCATCTTGCCTTCCCCGTACCGCTTCGTCATCATTCCCATCGTTCAGTTCGTGATCGATCTGTCGAAGGCAAATCCCGACCGCAACATCGTCGTGGTCATACCGGAACTGGTGGAGGACCGCTGGTTCGAATACTTTCTGCATAATCAGCGTGGCCGGCTTCTGGAGTGGGTGCTGCTGGCGCGGGGCAACGAACGCATCTTCACAGTGAGCGCGCCCTGGTACATCGGGATGCAGCCCTGACTCGGCCGCAGCGGTTTGAGCGCATAGAAGCAAATGTAGCCGGCAAGCATTTTTAGGCGTAGCGGAATGGGCGCTCTTCGTGGCTGGTCCAGAAGTAGGCGAGGATGATCGCACTTGCGACTGCCGCATACGCGCACCACAATGAAGTGAACGCGTACCGCTTGACCTCCATGACCGCCAGGAGAATCACCAGGTTGGCTATGCCGAAGACGACCATCATTTTGATCTCCGAGAAAAACAGCGAGCCACAGGTTGCGATCACATAGAACAACGCGACCGCCATATTGTTGGTGGCTTGATTGATGTACACGATACTGTTTCCCTTGACGTACAGCTGCAGCGGGTACGCCGTCAGCGCCCACAATATATAAAGCGTCGTGGCTCCGCCGAGTACCAGGAATGGCAGCATGCGCCGGCGGCTTTTCCCGTTTGGCTCGAACAGCAGCACGCTGAGCGGCAGCAAGAAGGGGAGCAGGCCCTGCGCATAAAGCATGAACGCCGCTCCCATGTCGTGCGCCACTACTGGCGAGAGAATGCCGTCTAATCCCAGCCACACAAATCCTTCAATGAACTGATGGAGGGCGAATAGCGCGGGCAGGGCGGCGAAAAGCACCTCGCGCCTGTGCTTCACCCTGGTTAGCGTTACCACACCGACGGTGCCCAGAACCCCGCTGCCCACAAAGTTCGCCGTTGCTGAAAAACACATCGCTCGTTCCTCCTCCTGCGAACACTAAATCCAGAATCGCAAAATGCAAAACGTTTCTGATCGCGCAGCCATTGCGGATACACCCGCAATGTCGCCGCGCCGAACCTGAATCCGCGGCTGCCTCCTGGCTACCGTTGTTGCACCACCGCCCGCAGTCGCCACAACACGGTGGCCAGCGCCGCAAGCCCAGCGTCCCAGACGGCGAGGGCGATCTTTACCACCCAGGCCGGAGCGACTCCCACTCTTCGCAGCAAGAACGGAAAGAAGTTCCACGTGGTGAGGTGAACGTAATCCCAGGCGTCCCAATGCATGGCCTCGGTGTCGAGTCCCCAGGCATTCATTTTGCTAAGCGCGAAGGCAACGATGTTCTTGAAGCGCAGGGCAATCACAAACGTAGGATGGCCGAAGGTCTCCATCTGGTAAATCTCGAGTGGCAGCCAGAAGGCGAGGGACGCGAGTTGGATCGCGAGACTAGCGGCAATCAGAAATACACCCAGATTCCATACGAGCCGGCTCAACTCTGCCCGGTAGCGGAGGAGCATCGGCACTGCCAGCAACGCCACCATCTCCACCGCCGTCGAGACGTAGCGGTCGCCCCAGGCGAAATCGCCTGCCCAGTAAGCGTAGCGCGCGTAAAAGCAGATGTAACCCGCGAGCAGGAGCACCGATGCTGCGGCATAGGCGCGCGCCTCCGTGCTGAGCCTCTTCCACAGCAGAACCAAGAGTACGAGCGCGAGCACGAGCAGAGGATCGAACAGAAATATGGATTTCTCGGGTTTGAACAGCGCGCCAAGTACGCCCACGTGAAACGGAGTGTTCCAGGGAAAATTCAGCGGGAGAGTCGGGTCCTGTGCCCGCTGCTCCTGGGCAAAAAGAGGAATATAGGTTCCCGTCCACGACCCGAAGCGGTAGAAATTGTAGAATCGCTCGAAGAATAGAAACACCGCGTAGACCGGCGCGGCGATTTTGCAGTAAGCGAGAAACTTCTGCCATAGCTCGCGTCCGCGAACCTGCTCGAACCAGAACACGGCCAGCAGAAAAATGCCGGCGGCCACAACATCGAGGGCGGTGGTGATGCGGGTAAGAAGATTAAGCCCGAGCGCGGCCGAGCCGATCAGCAGCGCCCGTCCGCTGCCCGTACGCGACCACTCGAACTGAAACGAAAATCCGACCAGCGTGAGAAGCATGATGTAGTTGTTCTCCATCATGTTCTGGGTGTAGTGCAGATGAGTGGTGCAGAACAAGAGCGCCACGACCCCGGCCAGCGCTTCTTTCTCACTGAAGCGCAACTGGCGCAGCAGGCGAAGAAGGACCATGGCCGTCAGCACCGTTACCAGGATGTTTGTGCTGTAGCTGACCACGATGCTGCGCACGGAGGGATCGTCTTCATAGCCAGAGAAGACGCTCCAGTGAGAGATCCACGTGCCCACCACGTCGGCGGGCAACATGAGCAACGATTGCCCGATTCCATACCAGCTATAGATATGGCCACCCCGGCCATGCAGTCCGAACTCGGGATACTCGTTAGGGAAGACTTGCGGTTCTGAGGTCCAGAGCCAGTGCGTAGTTTGCAGGCGGTATGTGGTGTCGGCGGTCCCGAGTTCGCCGGATTGAACCACGAAGGCGAGCAGCGATGCTGCCAGGGATAAAAGAAAAACCGGATCACGAAACCAGCGACTTACACGTGATGTCACGCTTGGATACTAATACAGAAGTGATCCGCGTTCCTGGAAGTTGTCATCCTGAACGGTGACGCAGTCGGCGTGAAGGACCCTACGTCGGCGTAAGGCTTCTGCGGCGTGGATAGGGATTTTCGCGGGGTATGACGCGCGGGGGGGGCCCGGCAGCGCCGCTGCCGCCGCACGCGGATCGTAAGGTCCCTCGGAAGGCTTGCGCCTTCCTCAGGATGACACGGAGATAGGGGTAGTGTCCTAACACTGCACAGTCAGCACACTACAGAGGTAGGCTTGCGCGCACGCCGAGATCGCGGTTCGAGGTAGACTATATCCGGAAAAATCATGCCCTTCTGCACATCTTGTGGCACCGTTCTGGTGGATAGCGTCCGCTATTGTTCCGCCTGCGGCAAGCCGGTCGAAAACACTGACAATATCGCCACGCTCGACTTTGCCACGGCGACGTCGCCGCTGCCGCCGTCCTCGAAACCGCCGTTGTCCGGGTCGTCTTCCCGTCCGCCATCGCGTAGTTCAAGCCCAGGGGAATTCCTGAGCGAGGGACGTTTCCTCCCCGGGCGGCTCGTTGCCGGGCGCTATCGCATTATCGCGTTGCTCGGTAAAGGTGGTATGGGAGAGGTTTACCGCGCCGACGATCTCACACTCGGTCAAGCGGTCGCGGTGAAATTTCTGCCGGACGAGGCCGCGCGCGACGAAGGACTGCTGGAGCGTTTTCGCAACGAAGTTCGTATCGCGCGGAGAGTTTCCCATCCCAACGTCTGCCGGGTCTATGACGTCGGAGAAGTGGACGGCCACACGTTTTTCACCATGGAGTATGTCGACGGCGAAGACCTGGCGTCTTTGCTGCGGCGCATCGGCCGGTTGCCGCCTGATAAGGCGGTCGAGATCGCGCGGCAGCTCTGCGCCGGACTTGCGGCAGCGCACGCCAAAGGCGTGCTGCATCGCGACTTGAAGCCGGCCAATATCATGCTCGACGGGCGCGGTCAGGTGGTCGTCACCGACTTCGGGCTGGCCGGAGTGGCGGAAGAAATTCGCGGCGCTGAAATCCGCAGCGGGACTCCCGCCTACATGTCGCCCGAGCAGATTGCCGGCACGGAAGTGACCATGCGCAGCGACATTTATGCGCTGGGTCTGGTGCTGTATGAAGTGTTTACGGGCAAGCGTGCTTTTGCTGAAAAGACGGCCGGCGCTCTGCACGCGTATGCCGACCGCACGCCAAGCCGTCCGTCCTCGGTGGTGAAAGATCTCGATCCCCTGGTCGAGAAAGTGATTCTGCGCTGCCTCGAGACTGACCCTTCGTCGCGTCCGCCGAACGCGCTGGCTGTGTCGGCAGCGCTGCCCGGCGCCGATCCGCTCGCCGCAGCACTGGCAGCGGGAGAAACACCGTCTCCGCAGATGGTGGCCGCGGCGGGTGAAGCCGCGGGGCTGAGTCCGCGAGCCGCCATGATCTGTCTGGCAGGGGTTCTGCTTGGTCTGGCGCTGGTCACGGGTCTGTCGATCCATTACAACGCCTTGGAGAAAATGGGGCTGGAGTTGACTCCCGAAGTCCTCACGCAGAAGGCCCGCGACATCGTCGCACGCCTGGGATATGAAGGCCGGCCCGCCGACAGCGCCTTCGGCCTTGATTATGACGGCGACTACCAGGATTACGTCGAAAAAAACGACAAGCCCGCGCATTGGGATGCCGTAATCGCCGCTCGCCCTTCGCTGCTGCAGTACTGGTACCGGCAGAGTCCCGACGCCATGGCCCCGAAGGATTTCCGGGACAACATGCTGACGCCGGGAATCATCACCCGTGACGATCCGTCGACCGTTCTTTCGGGGATGATCAATCTGGAACTCGACCCGCAGGGACGGTTGACGTATTTCCAGGCAATCCCGCCACAAAAAGAGTCGCTGAAAAAAGAACAGCAGAATGTGGAATCTGCCTCCACTACGACTCAGCCTCCGGCTGCGCCGTTCGACTGGAACATTCTTATCGCCGCGGCCGGTCTGGATGCAGCCAAGTTGCAACCGGCTCAGCCCACCTGGAACTCACTGGCTGACTCTGACACGCGCATGGCATGGACGGGAACATGGCCGGGCACCACGCGTGCGCTGCGCGTCGAGGCGGCGGCATTGCGGGGCAAGCCCGTCTTCTTTTCCTTGATTGGCGATTGGACCAAACCTGGTCGCATGGCGGGCGCGGAAAAGAAGTCCATCGGAGAGCAGGCGACCAATATTATCGGGATATTCGTGTTCTGCACGCTGCTGGTGGGATCTGTTCTTCTCGCGCGCAGAAACTATCGCCAGGGCCGGGGAGACCGGGAGGGAGCGCTCCGGCTTGCCGCTGTGATGTTTCTGCTGGAGATGCTCTTATTCTTCTGCCGCTGCCACTTCGCAAGCCTCGGCGATGCTCTCGGCCTTTTCTTCCTCGCAATCAGCACTGCGCTTTTCGTTTCGGGCCTGACCTGGACTCTTTACCTGGCAGTAGAACCCTGGGTGCGGCGTCACTGGCCGAAAACCATGATCTCCTGGAGCCGCCTGCTGTCGGTGGGATTTCGCGATCCCCTGGTGGGACGGGACGTTCTTTTCGGCGTCGCGCTGGGGGTGGTGTGGATTCTGGTTTTCCAGATTCGTTACATTCCTATGATGCGGATGGGCGCTTCGCCTTCGTTGTTTTCGACCAACGCCCTGATGGGCGGTCGCCAGGCCTTGGGCTCATGGCTGTATCAGTGGCCGCAAGCGATCGAGACGACGCTGGGTTTTTTCTTTTTATTGTTCGGTTTGAAAGTTCTGCTGCGCAAAGAATGGATCGCCGGGATCGTGCTGGTCGCGCTTTTCGCGCTGCCGCGCGGCCTGAGCAGTACCTTCATGGCGGTGGAGATCCCGGCACAGATTATCGTCTATGGCATTGCCGTGGTGATCGTGCTCCGCTTTGGCTTTGTGCCTTTGGCCTGCGCGGTTTTCACCGTCAATCTGCTGGGCAATGTACCTTTCTCCGCCGACCTGTCGGTCTGGTACATGCCGGCCTCGATCATGGCCTTGCTCAGCGTGGTGGCGCTGGCGGCGTGGGGCTTCTATACATCGCTGGGCGGAGAACCGGTGTGGAAACTGGAAATGGAGTAGATCGCCTCGTCCCGAGGGATGCCTTATCGCACGGTCTGGTCGCACGGTCTGGTCGCACAACAAAGCAAAGGCAGAGCTGGCGAAGTGGTCTGCACGAATTGATCTGGAGGTGTGGTTTTGCAAGCTGTCTATATCGTTTCCGCGGTGCGAACGCCGATCGGGAAGTTTGGCGGAGCGATGGCATCGCTCACTGCAGCCGATATGGGCGAGGTCGCGGCTCGGGCGGCGCTGGAGCGGGCCGGAGTTCGGCCAGAACAGATCGACGATGCCATCTTCGGCAACGCGCGTCAGGCTGGGGGCGGGCCGAATGTGGCACGGCAGATTTCTGTCCGCAGCGGCGTGCCCCAGGAAGTCGCCGCCTTCACCGTGAACAAGGCCTGCGCCTCGGGGATGAAGGCCATCGCGCTGGCCTATCAGTCCATTCTTCTCGGCGATGCCAACTGCATTCTGGCCGGCGGGACGGAGTCCATGTCGCGGGTTCCTTATCTTCTCGATGGAGTGCGCTGGGGCTATCGGCTGGGTAATCAGGAAATGGTCGACGGGATGTATCGCGACGGGTTCTTCTGCCCGCTGGCGAAGATGGTGATGGGCGAGACCGCCGAAGTTCTGGCCGGGCAATACAAGATCACGCGCGAAGAGCAGGACGAGTACGCTTTGCTGTCGCAGACGCGCGCGGCGCGGGCGATTGCGGCCGGCCGCCTCAACGATGAGATTGTTCCGGTAACCATCGAAAGCAAGAAGGGGACAACGATTTTCGCCCGTGATGAGCATCCCTTTCCAGACGCGAGCCTGGAGAAACTGGCGAAGCTTTCGCCTGTATTTTCGAAGTCTGGAGAAACGGCTGGAGACACGGACAGAGAAACGACTGGAACGGTCACCGCGGGAAATTCCTCGGGAATCACCGACGGCGCGGCCGCAGTGATCGTGGCCGGGGAACACTTCGTCAAGCAGAACAACCTGAAACCCCTGGTGCGGATCGCGGCGGTCGCGTCGGCGGGCGTGGATCCGCGGACGATGGGAATTGGCCCAGTCCCGGCGCTACGCAAGCTCGAGGACAAGCACAATCTCAGGCTGCATGACTTCGGGCTGGTGGAATTGAACGAAGCGTTCGCCGCGCAGGTGCTGGCCTGCGACCGCACGCTGAATTTCAATCGCGACCGGCTCAATGTAAACGGCGGGGCGATCGCTCTGGGGCATCCCATCGGCTGCACGGGAACGCGCATCACCGTGACTCTCATCCACGAAATGCGAAAGCGCAATACGAAACGCGGCGTGGCGACGCTGTGCGTGAGCGGTGGCATGGGGATGGCGCTGGCCCTGGAGAATGTGGGCTGAGCAGTGAGCGTTCATAAAGTTAAGCCGCCGGTCATGACTTCTGCTATCCTTCCTCCGCCTTCCCCCAGGCGTTCACATCCGCGCCGGAGAATCCGGCGCCCGATCAAGGAGACTGCCGTGCTTCGATCGATGATTCGTTGTTTTTGTTGCGTTGCGGTGATGATTGCGGCCACTGTGGCGTTGGCCCAGACTGAATTCTCGGCCGAGATTGTGGACACGATGAAGCCCGACAATCCCAGCCACCCCAAGATCTATTTTGCCAAAGACAAGATGCGGATCGAATCGGGGGGCAACAATGCGCGAGGGATGCGAGGAGTGGTGGTGATAAATTTCACGACCCAGACCTCGATGGTGCTGATGGACCAGCAGCACATGTACATGGAAATGCCGATGCAAACGGCAGGACAGCAGATTACCTTCAACTTTTTCAAGACCGGCGATGCCGAGGCGGCCTGCGCCGACTGGCTGTCGCAGGCGAGGAATAAGGGTGGAAGCTGCCATAAGGTCGGCACCGACACGGTGAACGGGCGCAGCACGGTGAAGTATGAGGGCACGAGCGCGAGTGGAGATAGCAACACCTTTTGGATCGACCCCAAGCTGCGCTTTCCGGTGAAATGGGCGGGCAAGAATAACGCAGGCGAGCTGCGCAATATTCAGGAAGGAACGCAGCCTGCCAGCCTGTTCGAAGTCCCTGCAGGCTACACCAAGATGGACATGGGTAACATGATGCAGCGCCCGCACTAGGGTTGGGCCAAAATTCAATGGGCGAGAATTGGCTGTGGGATTCCGCCGTCAGGCTTCGGCAGTCAAGAGCAGAGTTCTCCCCGAGCGATGAGTTTTGCCGTTGGCTTTACTGGATCGTGCTGCCGACCTGCGAGAAGATGTTCCCCGCATTCGATCCGATGAGCCGGACCGTACCTACAACAATGACGAGGACCACGGCCAGCATGACCGAATACTCGGCGATGTCTTGACCTTGTTCGTCTGACCACAGATTGAGAAATTGAGCCTTCATAGTTTATTCCTGCTTCTTAAAGAGCCTGCTTCTAAAGGAGCCCGGTCCATACCAGCCCAGTTCTAAACAACCCCCGTCGCACGGGAAACATCCGGCGCCGGAACCGCCTCGACTCGAAATTCCGGAGAACCCATCCCCCAGCCTTCTCCGTCATGCGTCAGGGACTGCAGTCCTACCTGAAACTCTGAAGACCCCTTAAGCTGCTTCACCCATACCACGCGAAACTGCAACTTTCGCTGTCGATAGAAAACCGTGATCTCGTCGAGCAAACACAATTCGCGCCGTACCGCGCCCAGCCTCACTCCGGCGGGGGTGACGTCCAGCGTATGAACCAGTTCTTCGAAAGCCGCTCCAGAACTGTCTTTGCCCTTGATCCTGACCGGCAGAACCGCCTTCTGGCGATTCCTCCGGCGCTGAATTTTCACAGTACCGCTCGATGACATTCTGGCACCCAGAGTCAGTTTGCCCCCATGCAGAGGAATTGTGAATGGCCCCGAAGTGTGGGGGCAACACACGTCGGTAACCACGCCTTTTGTCCGGAGGCCGAGAAGTGGGCAGGGGGTGCAAAATCATCAGGTTGCAGCCATGGGAAACTTTTTCCCGGTCGCTGTGGTCTAATTAAGAAAAGGGGTCGAGGCGGACTGCGCTGCAGGGCTGCAGCAGGAATCGCAGCGAGAATCAACCATGAGTTTCTCCCGTTCTACCGGTATTACCGTGTTTCTTGGGCTTTTTCTAGGCTTGTCCGGACCATGCCTCACTGGACCAAGCCTGGCTGCGCCGGGTCTGGCCGCGGCGGAAACTCCGGCTCAGCAGACGGCAGCGCCGCCGCCCTTGCTTCCTGAGCAGTTCGGCGGATGGCAGATGAGAGGCCCCGCGGCTAACAGCAAAGATCCCGCAGTAGCCGATCCGAGCAACACCGCTGTTCTTCAGGAATATCGTTTCACCGACTTTGCTTCGGCCACTTACACGCGAGACGACGGCCGCACTCTGAAGATCCGCGCCGCGCGCTTTGCCGACGCTTCCGGCGCCTTCGGCGCCTACACGTTCTATCTGCAGCCGGAAATGAACCGGGAAGAGATTGGCGATCAGGGGGCGTCTCTGGCCGGGCAGCGCGTGCTTTTTTATCGCGGATCTGTGCTGATCGACGCCCAGTTCAGCAAAGAATCCGCGATGTCGGGGGCAGAATTGCGCGAGTTGGCGGGCGCCTTGCCCCTTCCCGGAGCCAGCGAGCGCAACCTGCCGTCGTTCATTGGGTTCATGCCGCGGCGCGGCTATGTTGGCAATACGCAAAAATATGTGATGGGCCCGGCCGCGCTGGAAGCGGAGGGAGCCCCGGTTTCCGCTGGAATTGTGGATTTCGGCGCGAGTTCGGAAGTCTCACTGGGCCGCTACGACACGCCGAGCGGCGAGGCTACGTTGATGTTGATCTCCTATCCGACTCCGCAACTGGCCGCTGCTCACCTCCGGCGTCTCGACGCCGCGCAGCAGCAGGCGCCGCCACAGGCGGGAGTTTCAGTTCCCAGCGTTTGCGTGAACTCCGCAACTGGCGGTGAGTTCTGTTACAAGCGTTCCGGCCCG
Organism: uncultured Acidobacteriaceae bacterium; assembly: GCA_963739125.1. Classification (GTDB taxonomy): domain Bacteria; phylum Acidobacteriota; class Terriglobia; order Terriglobales; family Acidobacteriaceae; genus Sulfotelmatobacter. The sequence goes on from CAVTZD010000001.1 coordinate 3,039,742, forward strand.
CTGCTCGCCATCGCCGCGGGACCAGTCTCGGCCGGCGATGCGAAGTCGCTGCTCGGTTCGGTGAACTATGAAGCCAGCGTGACCTGGAACGAAGCGACCGATTCGCACGAAGTGCATGACTTGTACAACCTGGTGCTGAATGTCGTAATTCTCTGCGCGATTGTCGGCGCGTTTGCGATTGTGGCCGGCATCGCGTTCGGCGGATTTCGCATTCTGATGAAGCGTTGCCTCCCTGATCGAGTGTTTGACCGCCCCGAACAGATGGAATTTATCTCGCTGCACTTGACGGAAACGACGGTTGTGGTCGTCTCCGAAACTGAAGCGGATGGGGGCGGCATGATGCCTCCAGACCCCTCCTGAAACCCCTCCGTATGACCGTTAAGTGCCTTTAGAAATAGCGCGTTAGGACGTGCCGACGAGCTTTTTGTCTCAATTTGGCACAGTTTCGCGTCCTATTGATCGATTTTGTAAGATGTTGAAAACAAAGACATTTATTTCACAGAAATCGCTTGACACCCCCGTTTTTCGGCTCATAAGATTTTGGCAGAAAGTTTTGACGGAATCTAAAGCCTCCGTTGGAACTATTCTCCCTTGAAGAAGAGGCCGCCCAGTTGCCGGGTGGCCTTTTCGTTTTCCATTTTCGCGGTCGCGACAAATCCATTCGTACGTAAGAACTCGCGGGAACAGTTCCCGATTCCTCTGCGTATTATGTGTTGAAGCGTTTTTGTTGGTGCGGCGAAGTTTACGCGGCGAGATCGTCGGCGAGATCGCCAGAGTAAGATCGGTGGAGCAACGGAAGCCGTTCGCGGGGAGGCCGTCATGTTCTGCGATGGATGCGGCGGGGCAGTGCAGCCGGGCCAGGCGTTTTGCAGCAAGTGTGGCAAGCAGATTGTGGGTCCGATCGCGACGGCGCAGACGCGGCCGGGGCGCGTGCAGCAGCACGTGCACCTGCTCGGTATTCTGTGGCTCGCAGTTTCCGCATTCAACGCGGTCGCGGGCCTGATCCTGTTCGTCATTGCTAATACTCTGTTTGCACACCTGCACGAGATGGGAGCGCCGCCGCAAGTGCCCACCGGCTTCCTGCAATCACTGCTGACCACGATCGGCATCATCGTTCTAGCCAAAGCCGCCTGTGGATTCTTCGCCGGCTGGGGCTTGCTGCAGCGCGAGCCCTGGGCGCGCATCGTTGCCCTGGTGCTGGCCTTCATCTCGCTGTTCAATATTCCCTTTGGGACCGCCATCGGGGTCTACACGATGTGGGTGCTGTTACCCGGCCAGTCGCAGGAGGAATATGACTCGATGGTCACGCAGCGGGCGGCGTAGGCCGAGAGCGGCGGATGGATTGCGACCGGCCCCGTAGCTTCGAACCGGTCCTCTGATCTTCATCTACATGGTCAACGGCGACCCATCAATGACGACCGATCAATGACGACCCGCCCGAATCAGCTAAATGTAGCGTAACCACCACCAGCCCGCGTGCTTCTGCTTGAGATTCATCAGCCATTTGCACGGCAGGTAGAGCGCGACCACAATCGTGATCCACATCCCATAAATAAAGGGCAAGCCGTGACCGTAATGCTGCGGAGCGTGCTGGATCATGGTGGCTCCGTCCAAGAGCCATGCCACCGGCTGATAAGATGCCCAGGCGACCACCACCGCCACGATGTGAATCAAGTAGAGGTGGACCACATAGTACGAAAGCGGAACCCGGCCGAAAACCACGAGAATCCGAGCCAGCCCCCGTTCTGCCTTGACTCGTCCGAGCCACGCCATTGCCATCAGCGACGGGCCCAGCGTCATCAGCAGGAACTGCAAGGACGCCGGATATTTCAACGTGTCAAAAAAAGAAACGATGGTAAGAGTCAGCGTGGATTGTATTTTCCATGAACCCAATACACTTGTTCCCAACAATGCGGGATCAGGCTGACTGTTCCCGTAGAGGTGGAAGATTCTCAGAATCAGGAAGGAAATCGTGGCCCCAGCGCCAATGCCGAAGAGCACTTTTCTCCAGTCCGCTCTGCGCAGCAGCGCGCCCAGCGCGTAGCCGACCGCCATGACGCCGACCCACGGAATGATGGAGAACAAAACGAAGAACGGATCGTGGTCGGAACCAATCGCGAACTCACCACGGCCATGCAGAATGGTCCACAGCCGGGCGAACTTCCCGAGGGCCGCGGGATCAATCCCATCGAGCAGATTGTGCATGATGACGACGGCCGCGCCCAAGGCCCCGATCACAGGAACGGGAAGCCAGACCAGGCCTGCCATGATTACCATGGACCATCCCAGCGCCCATAGAACACCCGCGAACCAGAAAGTAAAAGTAAAGGTCCAGGCGAAAGCCACCACGGTCAAGTCGAGCAGGACGAGCCAAAGCCCGCGGCTCCAGAAGAATTTTGATACCTGGGCTAGCGATTTGCCCTGCGTCAGCGACAAGTATCCGCCTGTTCCCGCCAGGAGGAAGAAAACCGGAGCGCAAAAATGCGTGACGAAGCGCGTAAAGAAGAGCGGGCCCGAGGTACGAGCCAGGTCTTCGGGAGCGAAATTGAGCTCGGTGAAGAAATCGCGCGTATGGTCCAACGCCATCAGGACCATCACAGCGCCGCGAAGCACGTCGATACAATCAAGACGCGTTCCACGGATCTTGACCTCCGCCACGCGCAGAACTTCGCGGGTGACGACCGGGGTTGGTGTCGGCGTACGAGAGTCGATTGCCAAACGCACTTCTCCCGCACGCCGGGTTCCCCGCGAATCGAGGCTGGCACCATGCTCCTGAATTCTTAGAGAATTCTGGCTCTGGATCTGGTTACGAAAGGCTGCCCCACACGAATTCTTTGAGCGCGAAGGTTGGTAGTGGTGCAGTTCGGATTTCCTACCTTAACGTGTCATCCTGAACGCAGACGTTTTTCAGGCGAAGCGCAGAGCCTGCCCCGAGCGGAGCCAAGGGGATTTCAGTCTTATCCGGCCCGGAGCGTGAGCCAAATTGCACCATTACCCGAAGTTGGGCGGATATGGAAAATTATGGGTTTCGCAATGCGCGACCGTCAGCCCGGCAGAAGACTGCCAGGCGATTTGGTAAACTAGGGTCACTGCGTAACAGGCCGACGTAGCTCAGTTGGTAGAGCAGCCGATTCGTAATCGGCAGGTCAGCGGTTCAAGTCCGCTCGTCGGCTCCAGTCTTTTCAAGAGCTTAACAATCAGTTCACCGCGACCTGCTGCACATCTGCTGCACCAGCAATCTTCTCTTCGAGTCGCTTCATCGCTTCAGTCACGACTCTGGGCACCGTCTTGACGTAGCTCCTCTGCGTCGTTTTAGCGTCCTTCGGCCCGCGGTCTTTTATTGATCTCGCAGACTTGGAGTCGATTTGCCAGCGTTGAGGATAGCAAGAAGTGCCGTCAGGTACGTTCTCCAAATAGAATGTTCCAAGACACGCTCCGCGGAGGTCTGCAATGCATCTGTCTCCGAAAATGCTGCTTACATCAGCGCTTCTTCTCGTCGCATCCAGTTCCATCGCTCAAGAACCGTATCATTCTCCTGATCCCAACTTGATGGCTCGACTTTCCTATGAGAGTTCCCCTGCTGTGGTGCAAAAAGGAATTGTGCGTCACGTGTGTATGGCCGTTTCTCGTGATGCCGAATATCGAATCGTGCGATCGTTGGACAACGGCCGGACGGAAAGGTTACACGGGAAGATGTCGAAGGAAGACTTTCGCCAGTTAACCAAGCTGATTGGAGCGGCTGACTTCCGAAATCTGTCTGGGTATGACGTTGGTGTGGTTCGCCAACAGGCGGAGATTTTTGTGACGGAGGTTCTCGAACCTGAAGCATGGCACTTGCAGTGGGTGAATGCAGACGGTGAAAAACCATTTCCGGCTTCGGTTTCCAAGGTGATTCATTGGCTACAACGTTTCGAACCTAAAGATGGAGAGTCTTTTGAATATGCTGAGTACCCAGATGTGTGTCCGGGCGGAGGACTTCGCCTACTGCAACCATCCGTGGCCGAGAATTCGCGACCCTGAACAAGCTCATTTGCGCTCTCGAAACCGCTGGAAGGAAGACGGGGTGGTCTTACTGAATCGGGTAAGATCAGATTGGCCGAAGCTTAACTGCCCTTCGTTGACTAGCAGATGCCTCGTCCGTAAGATGAAGCGAACCAAAAACGGGGGCGCGCCCAGCAATGATCGGCCAGACCATCTCGCACTATCGCGTGCTCGAAAGACTGGGCGGCGGCGGGATGGGTGTGGTGTACAAGGCCGAGGACGTGACGCTGCACCGGTTTGTCGCGCTCAAGTTTCTTCCCGACGAGGTCGTCAAGGATCCGCAGGCCCTGGCCCGCTTTCAGCGCGAGGCGCAGGCGGCTTCCGCTTTGAACCATCCCAACATCTGCACAATTTATGAGATCGGCCAGCAGGACCACCAGCCCTTCATCGTCATGGAGTTTCTCGATGGCCTGACCTTGAAGCATCGCATTGGAGCGAGACCGCTGGACACAGAAACCCTTCTGTCGCTGGGAATTGAGATTGCGGATGCCCTCGATGCAGCGCACTCGGCCGGAATCGTACATCGCGATATCAAACCGGCAAACATCTTCGTCACCAAGCGCGGCCATGCCAAGATTCTCGACTTCGGATTGGCCAAAGTCACGGCATCGTTCCAGGAAAGCGGATCGGATAAGAGCGGATCGCAGAATACCGCGACCCTGGCGGTCGAGAAAGACCACCTCACCAGTCCAGGGATGGCGCTGGGCACGGTCGCCTATATGTCACCGGAGCAGGTGCGCGGGAAGGATCTGGATGCCCGCAGCGACCTTTTCTCATTCGGTGCGGTGCTCTACGAGATGTGCACCGGAGCGCTGCCCTTTCGTGGGGATACGACGGGCGTCATCTTCGAAGCCATCCTCAGCCGGGGGGTGGTGCCGCCAGTTCGGCTCAATCCGGAAGTACCGACGGAACTGGAGCGCATTATCGGCAAGGCACTTGAGAAAGATCGCGATCTCCGTTACCAGCACGCCGCGGACATACACAGCGATCTGAAGCGCCTGAAGCGGGACACGGGCTCCGGCACCAGTGCTCGGGTCGCCAGCCCTGCACCGTCATCGGAAGGGATTCCGCAGCAAGTTGCCGAGGGCCATGCGACGCGGTCTGCTCATTCTGGCACTCCTGCGGTTGCGTCGCAGACCGGCATGCCTTCGGTTCAACCTTCTGGAACTCAACCTTCCGGCTTCCAGCGCTCAAGTGGCTCTGTCATCGCCGAGACGGCCTCACGCAACAAGGGGAAAGTGGCTGGCCTGATCGCTGCGGCTGCTCTGATTCTGGCATTAGCGGGCTACGGAATCTTTCACCTCATCGCCAATCATGGCCCGTCTGCCCCGCGAACCATCACCCAGATCAGCCACTGGCACAAGCCGATCTCGAAAGCGATTCTTTCCCCGGACGGACACACGGTGGCCTTCACCTCGTATTTTCAGGGTTACGAGCAGGTTTTCCTGATGCTCACTTCCGGAGGCGATCCTTTACAACTCACCAGCGACGAAGGCAGCAAATTCCTGGATAGTTTTTCCGCCGATGGAACCCAAATCTACTATCAGCTCGAGCTTGGCACCGGAGACGACATCTGGGCGATCCCCACTCTGGGTGGAACCCCCATTCGGCTTCTGCAAGGCGCCGACCTCCATCCTTCTCCCGACGGCAAGAGCTTGTTCTACTTCAATCCCGGCACAACCGACCTCATGCAATCGCCCGCCGATGGCGTGGGCGGGAAGACGATCCTGGGGGCCAAGGAGCTCGGCGTTGAAGTGTTGGACGAACTTGTGTTTCCCGACGGTGCCAACCTTCTGCTCCTCGCCCTCAAAGACAAGGATCCCCAGGGCACGGTTCGGTTGTACCGCTGGAATCTTGCCACCCGTAAAGCCATGGACATGGGTGAGCTTTCCGGATCCCCGGGATCGATCGACTGGGGAGATCCGGGAAAGACGCTGCTTTTTCATCGCAAAGTGAACGGAATTATCAATCTGTGGGAATACAGCCTCAACGACAAGACTTACACTCAGCTGACTTCCGGTCCGGGCCCCGATTATTTTGCCATGAAGGATCCGGCCGGAAGAGGGATTTTCTTCATCAATGGCCGAGAGTCGGGATATCTCTCGGTTTACGACCTGCACACAAAAACCTCGACTGATATTGTGGCGGACCTGGCTACGCAGCCAACGCTTTCGCCCGACGGTAAGCGCGTCGTATACGTAACCCAACCTGATGCGTCCCGTGCTGAACTCTGGGTGTCTGACACGGACGGCAACCATAAGACCAGAATCACTTCCTCCAAAGACAATCTCTCCACGGGAGACTGGTCCCCCGACAGCAAGCAACTAATCTTCACCAATACGGTGCGCGATGCCGACGAGAATTTCGTGGTCAACGCCGATGGTAGCCACCTGCGCCAGCTCCCGCACTCTCTCGGTAACTCTGAATCCATCACTTGGACCCGGACCGGAAAGGACCTCTACGTAACGGGCATTCAACATTTCCAGAATCCGATCCCGTTACAGACTTGGAGGCTCAGCCCCGACGGTTCCTCGGCAGAGCTCTTCTCCGAAGGTTGTGGATTTGCGATGGACTCCTCTCCCGATGGTAAGTACCTGCTCATGTCCATGATGTACGGAGACAAGCTGGGTATCTTCGAACTCTCCGTCGGCGACAAGAAGTGCACTCCGCTCGTACCCAACGTCGTGACTTTCTTGCCCCGGATCAGCAGCGATGGAAAATCGATCCTCTACACCGTCTCGACGCGCGGCGAGGTAGCCCTGTATCGTGTGCCCTGGCTCGACGGCAAGGTTACGGGCACTCCCCAGACCGTACTCAAGCTGCCCTTTGCCTTTGCCCAGCGTTATGGCGGCAACTCTTATGACGTTGCCCGCGACCTCTCCAAAATCGTCTACATCCGTCCCGGTGGACAATTCGACCTGTATCTTTTGTCGAAAAACTAGCGCCAAACCGCGATTAGGCCATTCCGCAGGCAGATGGATTGGGGGCGATTGCGCATCAGTGATTCGCGGTGATGCGAAAACGCTGAGATGCCGCATAACGAACAAAACTAAACGACAAGATAGTCCACAAAATTACCACGAGAATGTGACCGTCTTGGTGACGTAACCTTCGCCGGCGGGAAAGTCGACTGTCACAGTCCGCAGGCCGTCGATGGCCTGCCCAATCTGCGCGTCTGGCGTGTGAACCTTCATCTTTGCAGCGTTCTCGCGGAGCACCAGTGTTTGCCGGCTCAATGCCTGGGCGGCAAGCGTCAATGTAATCCCGTTCGCAGTGGTCTGCTGACCGAGAACCTTCATCTGCTGCGTTTCCTGGCCGAAAGCCGGCAGATGCTCCGGGATGGCAACTTCTGCCGCGGGCAAGGGAATGTGCAGCGTGGCTCCTCCGGTCGTTTTGTGTTCGATCCTCGCGCCCGCAGCCCGAGATTGCAGATGTATCTTCTCCGCCGACCCGCCCGAGGCTTGAACAATCAATTCCTGCCCGCTGCGGGTGAACGTCAGGTCAACATTGTCTTCTCCAAAGGGGAGGTGGCGGACGGTTGCAGTTTTCCAGTCCGCCGGAAGATGCGGTGTAATGGTCAGCGTATGATCGTTGGCATTCCACTCCAGCCCGAACATCCCGCGCAGGACCGGCGAGATTACCATGGCGGAGGACCAGAGCTGGTGCGCTGTGCTTCGTCCCAGAACCTGGTAAAACTGCCCCGAGAGCAACTCGGTCACAGAACCCAGATCTTGCTCCCAGGTGAGATTGGCGTTCTGCATCAGATGAGCGTAGCCCGAGAGTGCGTGCCCGGCGCGGTACTCAGCCAGCGAAACCCATCCCGTAAACAGCGGCCAGACCGTCCCCTGGTGATAGCTGATCGGGTCGTAGAAGTTCACGCGATCGCTCAGAATGCGCGTGCCCCAGTCGGTAGAAAATTCGCTCGATGCCCAGCGCGCGAACATCTGATCAGTGTGGTCGAGCTTGAATGTTCCATCCCACCACGCAACGGAAGGAAAGATTGTGGGCGTATCGTCCGTCGACCCGTCGCTATTGTGGCTGAAGGCATAGAACCCAGTCGCGGGAAGAAAATATTCTTTTTCGATTGTCTCGCCAATCTTGGCCGCGCGTTGCTTCGCCGCTTGCGCCACGTCACTGTGTGCTGCGGTTTGGGCGAGATCGGCAAACGCCAAACTCGCTTGCTGATCCAATGCGGCTAAGTAAATTTCCTGGTGAGGCATCGAGGGAACCCAGGACTCCACCCATCCCGAGCCTTCCTCATTGTTGTAGATTCCGTCAGCAGAAACGTGAGAGGTTTCAAACTGCCATGCCCGAGCCAGCGCATCCCAGTTCGCTCGAACAAAAGCCGCGTCGCCGCTGATTTTCAAATAATCGTCGACCGCCATCTGCAATAAAGGTGTCGAATCGGCAGCGGCGTATTCGTAAGGCAGCGATTTCCAATCCACCAGCCCCGCCGTTTGCGACCACTCATGCATGATCTTGCCGTCCGCGCGCTGATGTTCCAGCAGGAATGCAATTTCCTGGCGAGCCGTCTTGAAGTCACCATAACTGCTAATCGCGTAGAGAGACCACAGCGCGTCGCGCCCAAAAAACCATCCGAAGCCGGGGCGGGCCGAGTCTGCCGAGGCCACAAACCCGGCAGTGAGCGCATCCCCTTTTTCGTCCTCTTGGGCCCGGACGCGCAGCTGGTCAATCGCCGCTTCCGCCCAGGAAAATGCCGCATTCAAATCCGGATCGGGAGTGTCAATGCTGGTGTGTTGCGCAAGAAAGCCTTGATAGTAGCTCTCATTCATCCGGTAGATCGACTCGGCCGCGCCATCGAGCGCCGCCAGGTTTTTTGCTGCGGCCTGTTGAGAGACTGTTTGAGTGTGATCGGCGAAGGTGATCAGAAAAGGAAAAAGCTTTCCCGCGTCTTTCTGGGGATCGAAATGCAAAACAAATTGCAGGGGAAACGTAGCGGCACGCTCCTGATAAGGCGGGAGAATGCCGGTTTCGGCGCCCGGCATGGCGAGAGACGCATAGTGATCGGGAAACGCATCTTCAAGGATGTAGAATCCCGATCCTCCTGCCGTCCGCACCCACTCTGCCGAGGGATGGTCTCCGGATTCCGCCGGCCACATACGCTGCATCACCGGATCGAAGCTGAAAGTCAGGGTCATCGGCCGCACAGCTTGAATCGTGTAGAAGATCAGCACGCCGGTGTGTTCGGGCGTCTCCTTCGGCGCCGTCATGATTTGCTTCACCGTGAAGTTCGCGTGGGAATACGTGATGGTCGTGTGATCGGGACTTACGTCAATCCATGCGGCATGCTGGTTGAGGTCGATGGGTACGGGATAATCCTGCATCTCGGCCGTGATGCGCATACCGCTGAAAATCTTCCACGGAAAAATCCATGCCTCATAAGTTCCGTTCTGTTGGCCCAGCAACGCGCCGCGTGGGCCTACCACAGAAAACGGTTTGCCCGCGACCGCCTCACGAGAAATGGCTAGTGATGCGGGTTTTGACCCATCAATAAAGTCAGGCAACGTTGGAAGGGAAGTGATTTGAGCGTGCAGAAGAACGCCGCAAAAACAAAACAGCAGGAAAATCGAAATCCGGGAAAAATGATTCATATCATTCTCGTGCAGCGAAAGTCACCTCTGCCTGCTCGCGACGGTAGCCGGGGCCACTCTCTGCGGGCGGGGGCAGTCTTAGCATCACTTGTCTTCCGCTGGCTCCAGCGGCGGAGGAGAAGGCGCAATCTTGCCCGCCAGGCTGTCTGCCTTTTCGTGCAACTCGCGCACTTTGTGAAGCTCCCGTTCAGCGTCGGCGGCCCGGCCAAGCGCTTGATACAACCGTCCCAACTGATAGTGAGCGTCCGGCTGATCCGGCTCCAGAGCAACGGCTCGTGTGAGGGCGGCCTCTGCCTCCTCGTAATTTTTCTGCTGCATGTAAATTGCGGCCAGATCGATATATGCGATGCGCACATCTTTGTTCGATTTGATCGCGCTCGCCTTAATCGCCCGTTGCAGAAACGGAACCGCGGCGTCCGGTTGGTTGTTTTTCCATTCGATGTCGCCCAGGTAGGCCAACGCCTGCGCATTCTTAGAGTCGAGAGACAGCTCCTGTTCAAACTCTTCTCTCGCGCGGTCGTACTTTTGAGTTTTCCAGTACAGATAACCCAGGCCGAAATGAACGTTCGGTTCAGCCGGAGAAATCTTGGCGGCCGCCTCGAACTCGGTAATTGCCTCTTCAGTTCTGCCCAGACCATCGAGCGCTTCCCCGGTCAGGATGTGTGCGGCGGCGGAATTCGGTTTCTGCTGCAGTAACCAACGAAACTCATCCAGCGCACACACGTAGTCCTTGGACTGCAGGCAACTCTGAGACAGCAACTGGTGCAGCTCCATATCGCCGGGGTCGTCTTTCAAGGCCGGTTCCAGATACTTTATAGCTTCCTGATATTGCTGCGCGCCATAACAGCTGATCCCGAGCAGAGTGCGCGCCTGCCTGCTCGATGGATCCGCCGCCAGCGCCTTGCGCAGGGCTGCGGCCGCCTCTTGAAACTGTCCCTGCTTGAACTCAGCCAGCCCCAGATTCAGCTGAATGCCCGGCAGATTCGGGTCGATGGTCAGAGCTTTTCGATAGGCGGATGCCGCCTGTGAATATTGTGACTCTTTGGAGAGCACAACTCCCAGGCTCGCGAGGGCTGCGGCGTCCTTCGGATTCTGCGCCACGACCGCCTTCCACGCCTCGGCAGCCTCCTGCAGTTTTCCCTGCTGCTCCAGAGCAATCGCCTCGGAAGGGGTCGTCGCTTGAGCCATCGCTAACGCTGACGACAACGACAGCAGCACTGACAGACCGAGTTCAATCGTTCGGTTCAGCATGACACGGTCTCGATAGGATAAGGGAGTCGAGGGGTAGATTGCACACGTTCCATCAGCGCCGCAGTGGTGCAGTTTGAGTCCCGCCGGGATCAGTTCCTCTGGCGTCATCCCGAAACCCGGCGCATTTCAGCCGGGTGAGGGATCTCGCGTGCACGCGCGAGATCCGCCCCAAAAAAAACTTACGCCCCGCTCGAGTGGAGCGAGCGGGGCGTAAAGGGTGAGGCAATCCGAAGCGGACTTAGTAAATCAGCTTCAGAGCGAGCTGCAACTGCCGGCCATCATACGCGCTCGTGACTTGGCCGAAATTGCCGGCGCCCACGTTGTTGCTGATGCCGCCGGTGTTGATGTTGCCTTCAAACTGCGTGTGATTGAAGAGGTTGAATTCCTCGGCACGGAACTCCATGTGGAACCGCTCGGTGAAAGCGAAGCTCTTCAGGAGTGCCACGTCAAAGTTGTTGCGTCCAGGACCACGGATGGCGTCGAAGCCCAGGTTGCCGTAGCAATCGGGCCCGGTTAAACAGGCGGGTTGAGTGAAGGGCGAGGTGTTGAACCATTGCACAGTCTGACCGTTCTTACTCTTGGGATAAGAGATCGAACCGCTAACATCGGGCCGGGTGCCAGAGTTGCTGATGACGCTGGCCGCTGTGGTCCCACTCACGCCCAGGTTGATTGGTGCGCCGGACTCCTCGGTGACGATGCCCGAGAATTCCCATCCGCCCAGCGTCGACCGCATTAAATGGCTGGCGCTGTTGCGGAAAGCCGGCAGATCGTAGACGAAGTTGGCGAAGAACACGTTCCGGCGGTCATAGACCGACGGTCCGTAGTCGTACCGCCATCCCGCATAAGGGTTGGTCGCATTTTCCAAGTCGCCGCCGCTACCAGTCGAGGTGGTCGCATCTTCCGCCTTCGCCAGCGTGTAGGCAACTTGCAGGTGAAGGTCATGCTTCACCGTTCCGACCAACGAGGTTTGGAGTGAGTTGTAGCTGGAGTTCGCCCCGTTGAAGGCCAGCTTCATGTTGCCGAAACCTGGATACGTCAGACTCGTGACGTCGAGAGCGCCAGCCTTCACCATAGCCGGTAGCAGAGCTTCCGGTGGAAGGTTCACTGCCTGGTAGTAGTTTTCGCGGCGTCCTTGACTGCCTACGTACGAAACGCTCAATACCGCGTTAGTCCCGATTGCCTGCTGCACGCCACCGCTGTACTGGTAGCTCACCGGCGTCGGATAGTGCTCCGCGATTCCGGTTACACCCAGAGGAAGCACCGGCAAGTCTGCAGCACTGATGACGCTCCCCGACTTGAGGCTAAGGCCAGGATTGTCGAGTGAAACACCGTTGAGCGTTGGGTTCGGATCGCCCGGCGGGTTCACGGCCCCGTTGTACATATCGTTGCCCTGAATGCGTTCGTATGAGATCCCGAAGCCTCCACGGATAACGGTCTTGCTTTGACCGGTCAGGTCATAAGCAAAGCCCAGCCGTGGGCCCCAGTTGTTCCAGGAATTGTTCACCAATCCCTTGGGAATGCCATTGACGCCGCCTACGCCGATACCGTTCAGATAGAACTGGTATCCGCCCAGGGCGGGATTCGTGCTCTTGACCAACCCCGCACTCGGTCCACTGCAGCCAAAATTAGCCGTTGCGCTCGCCGCTGCGGAACAGATGTTGCCGCTGCCATTATTCCAGAACGCAGGGGCATTGGCCGGGTTATAGAGGCTGGGATAGAAGTTCGAGGACTGCTGATTGGCCTCGTAGGTGTGGGGGATGCCGTCCCACCGCAGCCCGAGGTTCAAGGTAAGCCGGTTGTTTACGCGCCAGTTGTCCTGGACGTAGGCGGCCGGAGAAACGTTGTTCCACTGGCCGTGGATCTTGTTGCCGTCCTCGGCATACTGTTGCGCATCGCCCATTAGGAAATCACCAAAATCGAATCCGCAGGAGTACTTGGTGGTATCACATTCGCCTTTGCCCGTTCCGTGCGGAAGTGAGGTGAACGATCCGTCGAACTTGAAGTTGCCTTCGGTGTTCGCGAACGCGTCCTGTCCCTTCCGGTAGAGAGCCCAGCTAAAGCCGAACTTGAGCTGGTGTGCGCCCTTCGTCCACGACAGGTCATCGCGCAGTTGGTAATCGTCCGCTTTGTTGACCCATGGAGTCCAGTTCGCCGTGTAGAAGCTTCCCGTAACGCCTGCCAGGTTGATCTGAGGGATACGGTTGTCCTCGTTTGGCCCGCCAAAGAGCCGATGAAAGGTGAAGCTGCTCGGCGCCGAAATCAGACCATCGGGAATAATGTTGATGCGGTTGCCGTTGTAATTGAACGAAGCCTCGTTGAGCAGCGTTGGGCTGATCACGTAGGTTGTGTGCACGACAGCGCTGTACGAGGGGTTGCCGAAAGTATCGGCAATCGTAGGCACGTTGTCGCTGCTCCACTGCGTGGTTCCGTAGGTTTGCGAGATCTGCTCTGAAATCCAGTGCCCGAACACCGAAAACTTGTTGCTGAACTGGTGATCAACACGGGCAATTTCTTCGCGCAAGTCCGTCGGGGAATTGTTGCCTCCCTCGAAGTTCACGCCGTTGTTGGCTTGCGGAAAAATCCCGCCGTACTTGCCACCGGCCGTCAACAGAGCTTTTGCATTGGCGGAAATCAGGCAACTCGGAATCGTGTTATTGGGGAAGGGACTACCGGGGACCAACGACGTCTTAATCGCGGCGGAACAATTCGCTGCGAAGTTCGAGATGCCGGTCGGCACGACGGCCTGAATCGGCAGACTGCTGCCGTAGGTGGCGGGAATCACCACATCGCCCGCCGCGTTCGGATACTCGCTGGCCGTTGGAACGGGTACGTCCAACAGGCCGCCGTCGATCTCTTTGCGCCACTCCATGTTGTAGAAGAAGAATGTCGGATGGCTTTTCGCGATCGGAACCTGGCCGCCGACGTTGAAGCCGTAAACGTCATAGCGCAACTCGGCAACCGGGTTCGGAGCCGGGTTGAAGTAGTTGCGGGCGTTAAGGGCGTCATTGCGGAAAAACTCCCAAGCCTCGGCATGCAACTGTTTCGATCCTGACTTGATGACCGTGCTGATCTGCGCGGCCGTCGCCAGGCCATATTCCGCGCTGTAGTTCGACGTCATATTGCGGAACTCAGCGATGGAGTCGATGGAGGGCATGACGCTGCCGCTGCTGCCGCCGCGGTCGAGGTTCTCGCCGCCGTCAATCAGTTGCAGATTGTGGCCGGCTCGCTCGCCGTTAATGCTCACCGTGCTGTCGCCGCTCACCGGCGTGAACGAGACCCTGGATCCCTGCAAGCTCGAAGCTCCGGGGGCCAGCGCGAACAGTTCGTACAGGCTGCGACCATTCGTCGCGAGCTGCGAGATCTGTTGCCCGGTGATCACATTGCTGACTTCGCCGGTGTCGGTTTGCACCGCAACGGCGTTGGCCTCAACGGTCACCTGCTCCTGCGCGCTGCCCAGCGCGAGTTTGAAATCGGTGCGGGTGCGGTCCCCGACGCTGAGCGTGATGCCTTTCTGTTCCGCGACTTTGAAGCCGGGTGCGCTGGCGCGAACAGTGTAATGGCCGATATGGAGGTCCGGCGCCACGTACTGGCCGTCGGCGTTGCTGGGGAGCGTGCGTGTGACGCCAGTATCGTTATCTGTGATCGTGATGGTCGCATTGACCACCGCTGCGCCCGAAGGATCGGTGATGGTGCCGACAATCGTTGCTTCTTGAGCCAACGCGGATGCCGCGAAAAGCGCCAGGAAGACGAACAGCATGATTGTGAGGCGTGCTACGTTGCAGCGTCTCACAAACGCGTAGACCTCGGCATACGGGGACGAGAGAGATTTCATTTCACAGCCTCCAAGAGGTTCCCTAATACAAAACAAGTAGAACCCGTAAACGTTTACGGGTTTTATATCCCCCATACGACCATTGTCAAGAAGAAAATCGATTAGGCGACGCAGATATCTCACCCAGGGTGGGATTTTTGCGATGCTATTTCGATCGAACCGGTCCAACTTGGTTTCTTCAGCACCTTGCGAATTTGCACATGAAGGTTTTACACTCGCGCGCACGCGAGTAGGGCTATACTCTGCCCGTTGCCGTTGCTAGAACCGGGCTCACCGGGAGGGCATCTTCTAATTTCATCCGATTGTGGGGCACCTTGAGATGTCTATTCGAATGGTTGTATCGCCTCTTGTCGTCACCCTCTTGTCGGGCGTCCTTGGCGCCCAAACCCCAGCACCTGCAACAACTTCCGCAGCCCCCGCGGCTCCGGCAGCGCAAGAATTTCCCGTGATGCTGCAGCAGAATGTCACCGCCGGCAAGACAGCGGCGGGGACCAAAGTCAAGGCAAAGCTCGCCGTGGCGACACTGGAAAATGGCACAGTGATTCCCAGGAACGCCATCTTCTCGGGAGAAGTCGTGGAGTCGGTGGCAAAGACGTCTGCCGGTCCCTCTCGGCTGGCCATCCGTATGGATTCGGCCGAGTGGAAAAACGGGACGGCTCCCGTAAAACTTTATTTGACCAGCTGGTTCTACCCCTCGGTCGCAGAGCCTGGCCAGGAGTTGCAATATGGACCACCGCAATCGGAGAAAGGATCGTGGAACGGGTCCGGCGAATACCCCGGCCCGAAGGTCTATCGGCCGTTCCCGCGCAGTGATTCCGATTCGGATTCGGGCGCTCCCGACACCCCGAGTTCAATTTCGTCAAGCCATCGAGTCATGATGAAAAACATTGAACCAGAACGACTTGGCGACGGCACCATCGGGCTGGTCTCCACTCACTCCAATATCAAAGTGGACCGGTACACCTGGTACGTCCTGGCGACCGACAATCTGGTGCCTGTGAAACCGGTGAAATAGGA
Source organism: uncultured Acidobacteriaceae bacterium (assembly GCA_963739125.1). Taxonomy (GTDB): domain Bacteria; phylum Acidobacteriota; class Terriglobia; order Terriglobales; family Acidobacteriaceae; genus Sulfotelmatobacter. The sequence goes on from CAVTZD010000001.1 coordinate 3,055,495, forward strand.
TCTGCGATCGGGGATGGTCAATCCCGAACCTACGGCTTAAGGATGGTGGGCCGACCTCACTACACTCCGGCCTTGTCTTGACCTTGACATTCCGCTGTGCTACAAGCGACGGTCGGCGTAATCGTTAACGCAAGCAACCCTTGGCGCATGATGGTTACGCCTTAACTGTGCGGCTGTGGCGGAGGAATCTTCATGCAAATGCGCGTTCGAATGCTTTTATTTGTGACGTTTTCCGTGGGCCTCACCGGTCTTTCTCCTCTTGCTTCTGTCGCGCAGACCGCATCCGCGCAGGCCGGCACCAACGCCGTTTATCTGGATCCCTCCCAGCCCATCGACGCGCGAGTCGACGACCTGATCAAACGGATGACTCTGGAAGAAAAGGCTTCGCAACTGGTCAACCAGGCGCGAGCAATACCCGAGTTGCAAGTTCCTGCATACGACTGGTGGAGCGAGGCGCTCCATGGAGTGGCGAACGCGGGAACGGCGACAGTGTTTCCGGAGCCCATCGGTCTGGCCGCTACGTTTGATGATCCCCTGATCCACCAGATGGCGATCGTGATTGGCACTGAAGCGCGGGCGAAGCACGATCAGGCGGTGCGCGCGGGGCGGCGCGACATCATGGAGGGTCTGGATTTCTGGTCGCCGAATATCAATATTTTTCGCGATCCGCGATGGGGACGCGGTCAGGAAACCTACGGAGAAGATCCTTTTCTGACGGGGCGCATGGGCATCGCGTTCGTGACAGGAATGCAGGGCGACGATCCGAAGTATTTTCGCGTGATTTCGACCGTGAAGCACTTTGACGTGCACAGCGGACCGGAGCCGACGCGGCACACAATCGACGTCCAGGTCTCTAAGCACGACATGGAAGACACGTATCTGCCGGCGTTTCGCGCCGCGGTTACAACGGGAAAAGTTGAGTCGGTGATGTGCGCCTACAACCGCGTCAACGGACAACCGGCCTGCGCGAACACGTTCCTGCTCGAGGACACGTTACGCGGCGCGTGGAAGTTCAACGGCTACGTGGTTTCCGACTGCGACGCGATTGTAGACATTTTCGAAGGACATCACTACGTGAAAAGCCAGGCGGCAGCCGCGGCAGCCGCGATCAAGACCGGCATGGACAACGAGTGCGCGGACTTTTTTACCATCGCCAAGAACAATCACGATTTTCAACCTTTCATCGACGCCGTGAAACAAGGACTGCTGACCGAAGCTGACCTTGACCGGTCCTTGAGGCGGCTGTTCACCGCGCGCATGCGCCTGGGAATGTTTGATCCGCCGAGCATGGTGCCCTACTCCAACACGCCCGCATCCGAGATTGACAGCTCGGCGCACCGGCAACTGGCGCTGAAGACGGCGCAGGAATCGATGGTGCTGCTGAAAAACGATGGTGTGCTGCCGCTGGGGCCGAGTGTGAAGAAGATTGTTGTCGTGGGCCCGCTCGCGGAATCAGTGCAGGTCTTGCACGGCAACTACAGCGGGACGGCTTCGCACGCGGTAACGGCGCTGGAGGGGATTCGCAAGCAGTTTGCCGGCGCTGAGGTTTCGTTTCAGGCGGGTACCGATTTCCTGCGCGAACATCCCGTGGTCCCGACGTCAGTCCTGTCGACCGACGACGGAAAACCGGGGCTCAAGGGCGAATACTTCGCCGGAGACTTGACGGGAACTCCGCAAGTCGTGCGGGTCGATCCCTACGTTGACCTGCAACTTTCTCATCCGGATCGCCACGCACTTCCTGTTCCCGATGATATGAAAGATTTTTCTGTGCGCTGGACAGGATTTCTGACTCCGGCTGAATCGGCGACATACCAGATCGGCCTCATGGGTTCGATGCAGCGTCTCTGGCTCGACGGCAAACTTATCATCGATGACGCCGTAGGACACGACCCCAATCCGCAGCTCGCGACGATGGAGCTGACGAAGGGACACCGGTATGCGGTGAAAGTGGAATACACGGCCGGCGGCCGCATGTCAAAACTGATCTGGCTGCCGGTCACCGGCGATCCGCTGGTAGAGGCGGTTTCGGCAGCACGGCAGGCGGATGTGGTCGTTGCCGTCGTCGGCATCACCTCGAAGCTGGAAGGCGAAGAGATGAAGGTCGATCTGCCGGGATTTCACGGCGGCGATCGCACCAGCCTGAATCTGCCTGCGGAGGAAGAAGCTCTGCTCGGAGCATTGAAAGGAACCGGCAAGCCGCTGGTCGTTGTTTTGATGAATGGCAGCGCGCTGGCGGTCAACTGGGCCAACCAGCATGCCAACGCGATTCTTGACGCGTGGTATTCCGGCGAAGAAGGAGGCACAGCGATCGCGCAAACACTGGCCGGGCTCAATGATCCCGCGGGAAGGCTGCCGGTGACGTTCTATAAAGGCATCGAGCAGTTGCCCGACTTCGAAGACTATGCGATGAAGAATCGCACCTATCGATACTTCACTGGAGATCCGCTGTATCCGTTCGGCTATGGATTGAGCTACACGACTTTCGACTACACCGGGCTCAAGCTGTCGAACACCTCGCTGCAGGCGGGCGATCCGCTCGACGTGGAGGTCGATGTGACGAACAGCGGAAAGCGCGAGGGAGACGAAGTGGTCGAACTCTACATCAGCTTTCCGAAGTTGCCCGGCGCTCCGCTGAAGGCTCTGCGCGGCTTCACCCGCATCCATTTGAAAACTGGCAAACAACAGCACGTCAAGTTGACCCTGAACCCTCGCGATCTCAGTTATGTGAATGAGGCGGGCGATCGCATGGTGGCAGCCGGAGATTACATGATCACAGTGGGCGGCGGACAGCCCGGCACGAGCGCAGCGCACGCGGAAGCTCATCTTATGATTCAGGGCGAGCAGAAGTTGCCGGAGTAAACGGCGGCAGACCGCACGAACACACTGTGACGCAGCCCCCAAACGGGAAGGGCACGAGTTTCACTCGTGCCGCCAGACGCCGCCTCCACACATATCGGCGCTTCAGCGCCTGAGGCCCGCTCTGGCCGGCGCCACATGCCCGGGTCGGTCAAACCTCAGCGGCCAAATAGTTTGCTGAAAACTCGATTTTGGGTGGCGCAGCGCTTCCAGCGCTGCGATAAGGCTTTTCTTTCAGACTTTCGGTGCGGATTGGAAGCCGCGCCCGTTCAAAGCCAAACATGCCGATGAGCCACACCCCTCTGTTGTTAAGATGGAAACAGGCATCGAAACCGTCCAGATGAAGATCGTCAAGCTGAGTTGTTCGCTCGCAGGACTTCTGTTGTTGACGCTCTCGAGCGCACGCCTGCCGCTGTATTCGCAGGCGGGAACATCTGCAACGAAACCATCGGCCTCTAACGACAGCCCGATTCAATTCTCGTTTCAGCCCATCGATTTCAAGCTCGACACCGATGAATCTCCCGAGAAGCACGCCCCGGAAACCATGGAGGGCGGCGTCGCGGTTTTCGACTACAACAACGATGGCAAGCTCGACATCTTTTTCACCAACGGCGCGAATCTCAAAACTCTGCACAAAGGCTCCCCCAAGTATTACAACCGCCTGTTTGAAAATGATGGCAAAGGTCACTTCACCGACGTGACCGAGAAGGCGGGGCTGGCGGGCACAGGCTATGACACCGGCGTTGCCATCGGCGATTATGACAACGACGGCTACGAAGACATCTTCGTCGCCGGCGTGTATCGAAACACCCTCTATCACAACAACGGAGACGGAACGTTCACCGACGTTACGGCCAAGGCGGGACTCAACAAGCCCGATCCCGAATATGGTCCTCTGTGGTCGGTAGCTGCGGCGTGGGTCGATGTAAATAACGATGGCCTGCTCGATCTGGTAGTCATCAACTACCTGAAATGGGATTACAACACTGAGCCGGTGTGCCAGGGATACGGGCATCGCGACTATTGCCATCCCAAGATGTACAAGCCCACTCCGAACCAGTTGTTCATCAATAACGGCGATGGAACATTCCGCGATGCTTCGGTGGAAGCGGGATTTCGCGCCCATCCCGGCAAAGGCATGAGTGTTGCCGTGGCCGACTCGCAGCTCACCGGCCGGATGGATCTGATGATCACCAACGACAAGCTGATGAACTCCTTCTACCGGAACAAGGGCGGCGGCAAGTTCGAAGAGGCGGCGTTTGACGAGAACGTCGCTCTGCGCGAGGACGGCACCTACATTTCGGGCATGGGAGTGGATTTTCGCGATCTGGATAACGACGGCTATCCCGACATCATTCTGGTCGCGCTCGATGGAGAAACGTTTCCGCTGTACCGCAATACAGGCAAGGGAAGCTTCGAAGAGGTGACGCGGGAAAGCGGGATGACGCGGCTGAGCCTGCCGATGGCGGGATATTCTCCAACCATCGCCGATTTTGACAATGACGGATGGAAAGACATTTTTGTGACGCGGGGACATGTGCAGTCGCTGGCGTCGTCCGCCAATTTGGCCGTCGAACAGCCGAATACGGTCTTCCGAAATCTGGGTGGGATGAAGTTTGCCGCGCTCACCGAGGAAGCCGGGTTGACGGCGCAACCTCCGTCACGCCACCGGGGCTCGGCCGTCGGAGATTTGAATGGAGATGGCCGTCTGGACGTCGTCGTTACTGCGATCAATGCCCCGGCCGAGATCTGGATGAATCAGAGTCCAGGCAATAATCACTGGATCGAGTTCAAGCTGCGAGGCACGAAGAGCAACCGCGACGGAATCGGAGCCCGGATCAAAATCGTTACCAAGTCCGGTGCGCAGTACAACCACATGACCACCAGTTGTGGCTACGCTTCTTCGAGCGCGGGTCCGGTGCATTTCGGCTTGGGGCCGAATGCCGTGGTGAGCCTGGTGGAAATCTGGTGGCCTTCAGGAATCGTGCAGCAGATGAAAGATGTAACCGGCGACCGCATCGTTGCGGTCAAAGAGCCTGCGAAGTGATCGACAGACGCGCGGGATGCAAGTTTACCGCGAGAAAACCGCTCCGTGCGGCCATCCCGCTCCCGTCCACCCATGCGGCCACTCGCGATTTTCGAAGCTGAATCCGGGCTTGCCGTCGGTGTCGCGAAAACTTTCATCTATTTTCAGAACGCCCTTCTGAGGATCGAATTCCAGTAGATAGAGGCGCGCGCGCCCGGAACGACCGGGCGTGATCACGACCCGGTTGGTAGCTGCGTCCCACGCACTCCAGTGCGGATAGTAGTCTTCGTCGAACTTCACTCGGGAAACCTCCACCGGTTTGGCCGGATTGGTTAGATCGAGCACGACGGCGACATGGGCAAAAAAAGCGGTATCGATCAGAAAATGGCCGACAATCGTAGGCACACCACACCAGTCGCCGGGAAAGGTGTACACCAGTTTCGATGTGGGGTGGTCGGAAGCGATGCCGGTTATGCGTTCGAGGCCGCAGGCCAGGGTTTGCACAAAGACCGACCCATCCGGCCCGAGGCGCGGCTCTTCCGGACTGATTTGCGCGTAGCGATTCTCGCCGACATCGAGATAGTTGGTGCTGAGAAGTTTCAAATCGGAGAGCCGCCAAATTTGATAGCTCACTCCGCGAAAGATTCCTTCCTCTTCCATGGAAGAGTTGGTTGAGACCACGCGGTCAATATCAGGCAGTGGGACCAGACTGTAAGGCGTGAGCCACGCGTCGGGAAACGCCGGATCGGCGTTGCTGGCGGAGCGAATCAGTTTGCCCTCGTCGTCGACCTCAACCAGACCGCCCGTCTGCCCCACCAGGCCTGAGCGCATGCTGGCATGCGAATGTTGGAAAGTGATCAGCACATGTCCATTGGGCAGCCGCAAATAAGAGTGGGGGTGCATGTAACCCGCCATGTCAGTGAATGAAGCTGCCGTCCTCGGATGCAGAGGATCGCGTAAGTCGAAGATGAAGGTGCGGCCGGCCTCATGATCATTGGCGAACAGCATGCCGCTGGCCGGCATGCTGTACTCCGTGTGATGAACCCGCATGGTTGTTTGGTCGGTCGCAAGAGTAGTCAGCAGATGCCCATAATTCGGCGAAGACGGATCGGCATCAATGACGGCGAGAAAATCTTTGCCTTGCTGGGCTTGGTCTCCAGTCCACACGAACAGATAGTGCCCCGTTTGCGGCTTTGGTTGCTGCGCAGACCAGGACGGGACTGCAAGGCACATCGAGATCGCCACGATTGAAAGGAGACGTCGCATGAGTTCCTCGAAAAAGCGAAGGTGCTTTCGGCAAGAGAATAGCAGTTTTTGGGGCCGTTTATAGACGAATGGCGCCGTTGTCATCTTGGGCGACGCCAAATGAAAATTAGGAGGATAAGTTTTTCGTCGAAGTCAGCCGAATAGGCTGACGAAGGCACCCCCCGTCAGGCGAAATCTGCCTCAGGCGAAGTCTTCAGGAAACGCGTGGCCGTCGCCACGGACCGGGCTCTCGTTCGGCTTGGCTGACTCTTGTACCTGTCTTCGCAGGAAGAAATCGAGATTCCCTCGCATCACAAGGTGAGGTGCCAAGGTAACCTGATGCGATCGGGTGGTGCCCTCGGCCAGAAACTCATGCAGCATCCTAAGCGCCAATTCCCCCTGGGCCCGCGGACGCTGGTAGATGCTCGCAACCACTGCTCCCGAACGAATCTCCGGAACCAGGTCGGGAAACAAGTCGGTCGTGATGATGGTCAGATTCTCCAGTCGATTCGCATCACGCGCCGCATTCAGCACCGGGATGGAAGCCTCGGTCGTCACATAGATTCCTGCCAGATCCGGACGTTCATCGAACAACTTGCGGCACTTGTTGTAGGCTTCCTTCTCAACGTTGTGATCCTCGATCGGCGCCAGGAGTTGCAGGCTGGGGTAAAAGGACTTCAAGGTCGATTCGAATGCGGCGTATTTCTCCGCGTGCTCGGTGATCCCCATGTCGAAAACGGTGATGGCGATGGAACCATTTTTCCCGGCGAGAAAGCGTCCCATCAGATCGGCGGCGATTGACCCACTGGCCAGCGTGTCGATGGCGACGATGCCCCAGCGGCCGCTGTTGGCGGCGTCGGTGGCTACGCACACAACCGGAATCCGGGCGCGCGCGGCGCGGCGAATATGCGCACGCAAGGTTTGCGGGCGGCTGGGAAAGATGATGATGCCGTCAACCTTCTCACGCATCGCCGCTTCCAGCGCTTTCCCTTCGCCCTCGCCGAGACGGCGGCAGGTGCGAAACTCGATCTGCACATTCTCAATCAGAATGGACTCGGCTTCCTCGAGAATGCCGGCGCGAACCTCGTCCCAGAAAGAAGTGGCGCCTTGCGGGGTGTGAACCGAAATGCGCAGAGTCTTTTCGGAAGACAAATATCGAGCCGCAAGGTTTGGCCGATAGCCGAGCGTTCTCGCTACCTGCAGAACTCTGGCTTTGGTCGCTGGACTTACGCCCGGGTTGTCATGCAAAGCCCGGTGCACGGTGCCGATGGACGTGCCCAGCGATTTGGCGATGTCACGGAGCGTAGTGGAAGGTCGATGCATTTTGTCGCTCCGTGTTCAAGTCTGCCATGCTGACGGTAATCGCTTACCGCAGGAAGGAATGGAATCTTCCAGAACCGTAAACGTTAACGGAACTTGGCAAAATGCGCAAGCTGTTCTAAAGAATAGTGTGTTGGCGCCCTTCAAACGGAACCCTGAGATCATTTCCAGACGATTCTGCGGGCCTGCCACGATCCCGGCGCCAGATTATCCCCCCAAATGACTTATCCTGCGCCGTCGTGTCCTGCATCGCGGGTGTTAAGTACGAATGAAAATCCGGTTGGGGAGGGTTGAAATTGAGCCGTGACGGAGCCGCCTAAGTCCAACAGATACCTGGGCTTGAGCGAACTCGTGCCCGCTGCTGCCGGACATGGCACGATCGAGCCATTTACGGGATTCGGGGTGAGAGTTAGAGTGTTCTTGAGCAGCACTTGGGGGAGGGCTGATCAACAGACGTCCCGAGACTCAAATCGAGTCTGGGGCGTTTTGTTTTGCGCGCAAAACATTCTTCCCTTCGTCCCTTTCGTGCCAGGGATTGGCACTGCCGAGCCATTTACCATTCTCAGAGTGAGAGTTAGAGTTGTTCTCGAGCAGCACTTGGGGGAGGGCTGATCAACAGACGTCCCACGACTCAAACCGAGTCTTGGGACGTTTTGTTTTGTGCGGGAGGTGCGCCCTTGGCCTCCCTGGATAGAATTTTCCCTACTGGTTCTAGACTCTCTCTTCTCTTCCGGTCTCTTGCCGCGATCGGCCTGACGCCGTAGCAAGCTCACTCGCTATCCGCCGTTTCAATGGTGTAGATTTGTTGGCGGCCTTTGGCGCCGGGTTCGTGGCCGCCTGAGGAGCAAACCCATGCCATTCGTGTTCGCACGCCGCCAATTTCTGCGGGGGATGGTCGCCATGACCGCCGCTGGCGCGGCATCCCGCTTCGCGCTGGCCGATGAGTCCACTTCGCCCTTTCGCATTTCTGTCATCAATGACGAGATCAGCCAGGATTTCGACCATGCCTGCTCGGTAGCGGCGGGCGAATTCGGCATGCAATGGATTGAACTGCGCAGCATGTGGAAAAAGAACATCGTCAACCTCAACCAGAAGCAAGTCGCCGAGGCGCGCGCCATCCTGGAAAAATACAAGCTCCGAGTCACCGATATCGCCAGCCCACTGTTCAAAGCCGATTGGCCGGGGGCGCCTAAATCGAAGTTCAGGGAGGGCGGTAATTTCAGTGCCGACTTCACATTCGAGCAGCAGGATCTGGTTCTCGACCGCGCGATCGAAATGGCAAAGGCATTTCAGACCGACCGCGTGCGTTGCTTCGATTTCTGGCGACTGGAGAATCCGGCTCCTTATCGCGCGGCCATTAATCAAAAGCTTCTGGATGCCGCCAACAAAGCCGGGGAGCAGGGAATCACGCTGGTGCTCGAGAACGAGCCTTCGTGCAACACCGGTACCGGCGCCGAGGCCGCGCAGACGCTTGCCGCGGTGAAGTCTCCGCATCTCATGTTGAATTGGGATCCAGGAAATGCGGCCACGCTGGGCGAGACTCCGTATCCGGATGGCTACGATTTGTTGCCCAAAGACCGCATCGGCCACTGTCACTGCAAAGACGCAGTCCGAAAGGGCAAGGGATATGACTGGGCGCCGATGGGTGGCGGGATCATTGACTGGCTGGGCCAGTTCAAGGCGCTCAAGCGTGATGGCTACCACTTCGCCGTGAGCCTCGAGACGCACTGGGACGGCGGCGGCTCGCCGGAAGAGTCGTCGCGCAAGAGTTGGGCGGGAATGAAAAAGCTTTTGCAGCAGGCCGATGCGCTGTGAGGGCGACGCCATTCCGACCTTGCAGTGCCGACCTTGTTGTGACGATCTCGCTGTGACGAAATTGTTGTGACCAGAAATAGGGGGATGCTATGCCCGATGATTTGACGCCCGATATTCCGCAGGCAAACAGCGGGGCGGCCGGTAGTTCGAACTCGAGTGCATCCGCGTCGGGGCCGAGCCGGCGCACTTTTCTCAAGCAAGCCGCGCTGGGAACGGCCGCGGTGCTGGCCTTCCCGAGTGCGACCGTGCTCGGCGCGAACGATCGCGTGCGCGTGGGCATGATCGGCGTGGGTGATCGCGGTTCAGAATTGCTGCGGCAGGTTCGCGGCGTTTCTGGTGTGGATGTCGTGGCCATGGCTGACGTCTACAGCCGCCGTCGCGATGAGGTGAAAAATAAGGTGCCGGGCATCCAGACGTTTGTCGATTACCGGCAGTTGCTCGATATGAAAGACATTGACGGCGTGATCGTCGCCAGCCCGCTACACATTCACAGCCGGCACTTCGTCGACACGCTGGCCGCGGGCAAGGATCTTTATTCCGAGAAGTCGATGACGTGGTCCATTCCCGAGGCCGACCAATGCCTGGCGGCGGCCAAGCAATCGAACCGCGTGGTGCAGATCGGATTGCAACACCAGAGTTCGGGCGCGCAGGCCGATGCTAAACAGTGGATCAAAGAGGGATGGGTGGGGAAAGTCACGCAGGTCGAGTCCTATATGAGCCGCAATACGCCGCACGGAAAAGGCCAGTGGGTGCGGTCGGTGCCCTCCGACTGCACCGCGCAGAACGTGGACTGGAAGGCCTTTCTCAATGGCCGGCCCGACCGTCCGTTCGATCCCTACCGCCTGATCAACTGGCGCTTGTTCTGGGAGTTTTCCGGCGGCAACTGCGCTGAAAACATGGTGCACCAGATCGCCTGGATCATGGGCGCGCTCGATTTGCCGCTGCCCTCGTCGGCTTACATGTCGGGCGGAGTTTTTTCTGAAAAAGACGGACGTGAGGTCCCTGACACAATCGTGGTCACGCTCGACTTCCCGAACGATGTCGTGGTCACCTGGCAGTCTACCTTCAGCAACAAACACTACGACATGGCGGATCGCATTCTGGGCAGCGACGGAACGCTCGAACATCATTTCGAACAGCCGCTGCAGTACTGGCCGGAGAAAATCAACCGTCCTGACGGAGAGGACGCGCGGGGCAAGAGCAAAGATCAGAATCACATGCAGAACTGGATCGATTGCATTCGCAGCCGCAAAACTCCGAACGCTCCAGCGGAGATGGGCTACCGCTCGGCGGTGGCCGTCCACATGTCGAACCTGGCCTACCAAAATAAGCGCCGTATTACTTTTGATGAAGCCAGAACGATGACGCTGGAGTTCTCATAACGCGGCAGATGTTGTCATCTTGTTTGTCATCCTGAGCGAAGCGAAGGACCTCTGCAGTTTGCCGGCGGAGATCGGAAAATTCTTATGATCGGTGCGGTCGACATCGGCGGAACGAAAATTGCCGTAGGCGTGGTCGACGACAGCGGAAAAGTACTTTCCCGAAAGCAGTTTCCCACCGACCCCGAGGATTATTCCGGCAGTATCGAACTGACGGCGCGCCTGCTGCGGGAATCGGCGCGGGACGCCGGTGTGGAGCTGGCCGGAATTGGGATCGGATCGACCGGCCCGGTTGACCCCATGCGGGGCGAGTTTGGCGACGTGGATTTCCTCCCCGGGTGGCGCGGAAAAAGTCCGGTGCGCGATCTGGCGCAGATTTTCAATCTGCGTGTCGCCCTCGAGAACGACGGCGATGCCGCGGCCCTGGCCGAGGCGGGATGGGGCGCGGGTCGGAATCGTACGCGGCTGATTTACATCACCGTGGGCACGGGCATCGGGGGCGGGTTTGTTTTTGATGGGAAGCTCTACCGCGGTGTGGACGGAGCTCATCCGGAGGTCGCGCATCAGGTCATCGACGCCGGAGGGCCTCCTTGCTCGTGCGGACTTCGCGGCTGCTGGGAGTCTCTGGCCGCGGGTCCTGCGATGGTCGCGTGGTTTGAAATTAACGCGCCGAAGGATGATCCGCATGGCACCGGCGTGACTGCAAAAAAGATTTGCGAACTGGCGCAACAGGGAGACGAAATCGCGGCGCAGGCCGTGGAGCGCGAAGGCCTCTATCTCGGCCTCGGACTGGCGAATTTGATCAATCTCTTTACCCCGGATGCGATCGTGCTGAGCGGCAGCGTGATGAAGAGCGCGACGCTGTTTCTCGACCGCATCCGCGCCGTGATTCGCAGCGGCTGCCGCTTCGTTCCGGCCGAGAAATGTGAACTGACCCTGGCGTCGTTAGGCGACGACACCAACCTCATTGGAGCTGCGCGAGTCTGGCACTATCGGTTTAACCAATCCGGCGTGTAAGTTTTATGCGGCGGCTCCCACCAGTAGTGGTGCAGTTTGGATTTCTTACGCTGAAATGTCATCCTGAGCGCAGCCGTTCTTCAGGCGAAGCGAAGGATCTCAGTCTATCTGGCCTGGAGCGTGAGCCAAACTGTAGCGCTATTGCCCGCCGCTACCTCCGTCATCTTCCAGTTCGTTTCCTAATCTGTTACTGTTTTGAGTCCCGTTTTTTCCAGCTATTGTGACGCTCGTCACAGAATTCGCAATGCGGACTATGCGACGATCGCCGATCGCAGCCGGACGCAAGGAAAGGACACGAGCCGCGTGATCGTAGGAGTTCCGAAAGAAAGCTATCCTGGAGAGCGCCGGGTTGCGCTCGTTCCCGTGGTCGTTCCCAATCTTGCCAAAGCCGGGATTGAAGTCATCCTTGAATCCGGAGCGGGCGAGCAGGCGGGCTATCCTGACGCCGCCTACGTGGAAAAAGGCGCGAAGATCGCGCCCGATCGCGCCGCAGTATTCAGCGCGGCCGACATTGTGGTGCAGGTGCTGTGTTACGGGTCGAATGACGCGACCGGCAAAGCCGATCTACCGCTCATGCGCCGTGGCCAGACCCTCATCGGATTCCTGCGGCCCTTTGGATCGGCCGAAGTTGTCGAGCAGATCGCGCAGGCCGGGGTCACCGCATTTTCCGTCGAACTGGTGCCCCGCACCACCCGCGCCCAGAGCATGGACGCGCTTTCCTCCATGGGCACAATCTGCGGTTACAAAGCCGTGCTGCTGGCGGCCGAAACTTCGCTGCGCATCTTTCCCATGATGACCACCGCTGCGGGCACGATTACGCCCGCTCGTGTGTTCGTAATTGGCGCCGGAGTCGCAGGCTTGCAAGCCATTTCCACCGCGCGCCGGCTGGGCGCGGTCGCTTCCGCCTATGACATGCGGCCTGCGGCCAAAGAGCAGGTGCAGAGCCTGGGCGGGCGCTTCGTCGAACTTCCCATTGAAGCGCAGAACGCGCAGGACGCCCGCGGCTACGGCACCGCCCAGGACGAAACGTTTTACGCCCGCCAGCGCGAACTGCTCACCCGCGTGGTCGCCGAGAGCGATGTCGTCATCACCGCCGCGGTGATTCCCGGAAAGAAATCGCCGGTGCTGATCACGGCTGACATGGTGAAGGGAATGTCCCCTGGTTCGGTGATCGTCGATCTCGCCTCCGAACGCGGCGGGAACTGCGAACTCACCCGCACCGGCGAAACCGTGAAGGAACACGGCGTCGTCATTATTGGCGCCATTAATCTGGCCAGCAGCGTGCCCTATCACGCCAGCCAGATGTATGCCCGCAACCTGACAGCTTTTCTGCTCTACATGGTGAAAGACGGCAAGCTACAACTGAATCTGCAAGACGAAATCATCCGCGAGACCATGGTGACCAATGGCGGCGAGGTAGTGAACACGCGCGTGCGTGAATTCTTCAAGCTGCCGGCGCTCGCGGAAGTGAAGTGAAGGTAGTCGGCGTCGTCTCGACCGTGACGTGCGGAGAGCAGCGCGACGAATCGCGCGCCGAACGAATACGAAGGAGCAATCGTGCCAGCTGATTTCATTTCTAACCTGTATGTATTCATCCTGGCCGGCTTCGTGGGTTTTGAAGTCATCCGGCGAGTTTCACCACTGCTGCACACCCCGCTCATGTCGCTGACCAACGCGCTCGATGCGATCGTGGTGGTGGCGGCCATCATCATCGCCGGGCGGCATGAGACGCGACTCACCACGGTGCTCGGCGCGATTGCGGTCGCGGCATCCTTCAGCAACATGGTCGGCGGATTCCTGATTACGGACCGCATGCTCCGCATGTTCAAATCCGGCAGGTCGAAACAATCATGACCGCGATCGCCCTTCAGCAATACCTCGATTTCGCCTACATTGTCGCGGTCGTTCTCTTCGTTCTTTCTCTCAAGCTGTTGAATTCGCCAGCCAGCGCGCGCTGGGGCGTTCTGGCGGGAGAGATCGGGGCTGCATTGGCAGTCATCGCCACCCTTTTCAACCCCGAACTGGTGCAGTACCGGTGGATTCTCATCACGCTGATCCTTGGCGCCGGAGTGGGCATCCCGCTGGGCCTCGTCCACATGACGGCCGTGCCCCAGCGAACCGCGGTCAGCCATGCTCTCGGCGCGCTTTCCGCAGCCCTGATCGGCATTGCCGAGTACTACGTGGGCACCGCGCCGGTCACGCGCTTTCAGATGGGCGAGATCGCGCTGGAAGTCATCATCGGGTCGCTCACGTTTACCGGCAGCCTGATCGCCGCGGGAAAGCTGCAGGAGTTTTTGCCGCAGCGGCCCATCGTCTATCGCGGGCAAAATATAGTTAGCCTTTCCGTGCTGGCTGCCGCTCTGGCGTTGGCTGTGGCGCTGGTGGTGAATCCCGCGCACGCGCTGCTGTTTCCCATCATGGTGGTTGTGGCATTGATTTTTGGCGTGCTCCTGGTTACTCCCATCGGCGGCGCCGACATGCCGACGGTGATCTCTCTGCTGAATTCTTACGCAGGTTTTTCCGCGGCTCTGTTGGGATTTGTCCTGAACAGCAAAGTCCTGGTCGTGGCCGGAGCGCTCGACGGATCTTCCGGCTTCATTCTTTCCCTGATCATGTGCAAGGCCATGAATCGCTCTTTCTCCAACGTGATGTTCGGAGCCTTCGGCCAGGTGCAGGTTGCCGCGGCCGGCGCGAAAGAAGAGCGAGTCGTGCGCAGCGCCAACCCAGAGGAAGCGGCGGCGATTCTGGCCGCGGCCAATAAAGTTGTCATCGTGCCCGGCTATGGCATGGCCGTGGCGCAGGCTCAACACAAAGTTCGCGAACTCTACGACATACTCACCAAGAAGGGAATCGATGTCCGCTTCGCCATTCACCCTGTTGCGGGACGCATGCCCGGCCACATGAACGTGCTGCTCGCCGAAGCCGACATCCCCTACGACCGGCTCATCGAAATGGATGAGATCAACGGCGATTTCCCGCAGACCGACGTCGCGCTCATTATCGGGGCCAACGATGTGACCAATCCCGCCGCGCGCAACGACCAATCGAGCCCCATTTTCGGCATGCCGATTCTCGACGTCGACAAAGCTCACACCGTCATGGTGATCAAGCGCAGTATGAATCCGGGTTTCGCCGGCATTGACAACCCGCTCTATTACCTCGATCAGACCCTCATGCTATTCGGCGATGCCAAACAGTTCGTGGGTGGCATCGTGCGCGAATTGGCCGGAGGACACTAACCGGAGGACACTAAGACGATATCGGCCCGCAGCGGTACGATAAGCTAATGCCTCAGTTTGGATTCGCACCTCCGTGGGGTCATCCCGAGCGGAGCCGCACGTCAGGCGGAGCGAGAGATCTCAGTCTCATCCGGCCTCGAGCGTCAGCCAAACACCGCTGCCCCAACAGATGTATTGATTGGCTTCCGCAGACCCTCGGAGTAGACTTAGCCGGAGACCCTAAGACCATGGCATCATCGAACAATGTCATCACGCGTGACCCTGATGTGCTCGGTGGCACTCCCGTCTTCCGCGGGACACGCGTTCCTTTCCAGGCATTGCTCGACTACTTGGAAGGCGGTCAAACTCTGGACGATTTCCTCGATGACTTTCCAACCGTGACTCGTGAAACCGCCGTTCATGCGCTTGAGCACGCTAAGTCTCTAGTTGTTGGCCAACTGGGATGAAAGTGTTGCTCGATGAGTGCGTCCCGCGCAAATTCAAGGATTCTCTCTCGGGCCACGATTGCAGCACGGTTCCCGAGGAGGGATTTGCCGGCAAGAAGAACGGGGAATTGTTGACCCTTGCCGAAAGCGCCGGCTTTCAAGTCTTTCTGACCCTGGATCGCGGCATCGAATATCAACAGAACCTCCACCCACGAACGATTACCGTAGTGATTAATCTGTACGAAGTCGAGCCAATTGGCCGAATTGCTGTGGCATGGCCCCGACCTTCTCCAAGCGCTTGACTGCATCAAGCCGGGGCAACTGGTAAGGATGACCCTAATCAAATGACAATGCGAATCGTGAGAGTACTTTTTCTGTCCGTCCTGACGTCGCTTCTTGCCTCCGCCCAGACCCAACCCCAACTCAACCTGATGCCCATGCCCGCTAGTGTGCAGATGGGTTCAGGCCAACTGCCGGTTACACAATCATTCTCGGTTGCGGTCACCGGCCATCGCGACGCGTCGCTCGATGAAGAAGTCCAGAGATTCGTCACGCAACTCTCGCGGCAAACCGGAATTCCGTTCCGCCCTCAGCCTGGCGCGACACCGACTCTGCAGATTCATGCCGACCACGGCCGCGACCGCGTGCAGAAACTCGGCGAGGACGAATCCTACGAACTGACCGTCACCGGCTCCAGCGCCACGCTCACCGCGCCGACTACGCTGGGCGTGCTGCGCGGCCTGCAAACATTTTTGCAACTCGTCGAGATCACGCCCACCGGATTCGCCGCGCCCGCCGTCACCATCAAAGATCAGCCGCGCTTTCCCTGGCGCGGCACCATGATCGACGTGAGCCGCCACTTCATTCCCGTCGACGTGCTCAAGCGCAACCTCGACGGCATGGCCGCCGTGAGGATGAATGTCTTCCACTGGCATCTTTCCGACGATCAGGGATTCCGCGCCGAGAGCAAGAAATTTCCCAAGCTGACCGGTATGGGATCGGACGGGATGTTCTACACCCAGGATGAAATTCGCGACGTCATCGCCTACGCGTACGAGCGCGGCATCCGCGTGATCCCAGAGTTCGACATTCCCGGCCACAGCCGGTCGTGGTTTCTTGGATATCCCGAACTGTCGAGCGGCCCCGGACCCTACACGCTCGAAGGCGGCGGAATCGATCCCATCATGGATCCGACGCGCGAATCGACTTACAAGTTCCTCGAGAAATTTATCGCCGAGATGGCCAAGCTTTTTCCCGACCAGTATTTCCACATCGGCGGCGACGAGGTCGATGGCAAGCAGTGGGACGCGAATCCGGAGATTCAGGAATTCATTCATGCTCATGGCATGAAGAACAATCAGGATTTGCAGGCATATTTCAACCAGCGCCTGCAGAAAATTCTGGCCAAGAATCATAAGACCATGGAGGGCTGGGACGAGATTCTGCATCCCGATCTGCCGAAAACGATCGTGATCCAGTCGTGGCGCGGGCAAGCGTCGTTGGCTGCCGCCGCGAAACAGGGCTACAGTGGCCTGCTTTCCTACGGATACTATCTCGACCTGATGTGGCCGGCGTCGCAGCACTATGCGGTGGATCCGATGAGCGGTGACGCGGCGAGCCTGACTCCCGAAGAGCAGAAGCGCATTCTCGGCGGCGAGTCCTGCCAGTGGGCCGAGTGGGTCACGCCCGAAAATATCGATTCGCACATCTGGCCGCGCAACGCTGCGATTGCCGAGCGCTTGTGGTCGCCGCAGTCCGTCACGGATGTCAACTCGATGTACGCGCGGCTGAATGCCGTCAGCCTTGATCTGGAATGGCTCGGCTTGACTCACCGTTCCGCGCGCACGCATATGCTGCATCGCATGGCTGGCACGGCCGATATTTCTGCCTTGAGCGTGCTCGCGGACGTGGTCGAGCCGGTCAAAGACTACAACCGCTGGGATGACGCGAAGGGTCCGATCGACTTCCATGCGCCACTGACTCGCATGATCGATGCGGTCTATCCGGAGAGTGACGTCGCGCGCGAATTCGGCAATCTGGTGCAGGCTTATATCCAGGGCGGCTACAAGGATCAGGCTGCCGAAGCGCAGATTCGCGCGCAGCTTACGCTCTGGCGGGATAATGATGCGAAACTGCGCCCCTTGCTCGGCGAGTCGTTTCTGCTGGAGGAAGATGTGCCCTTGTCGCAGAGTCTCTCCGCCGTCGGCGCGGCCGGCCTCCAGGCGCTCGATTATCTCGACAAAGGCCAGCCCGCGCCCGATTCATGGAAGACGCAGGAGTCGGCTTTACTCGCGGAAGCCAAGAAGCGGCAAGCCGACGTGCTGCTCATGGTCGTGGCCCCGGTGCAGCAGTTGGTGGAAGCGAGCGCAGCCCCGCATAACTAAAACGCAGAAAGAACGCGAGCTGAATCATCTATTTCGAGGTAGTGACTCAGTTTGTCGCATCTCCACGGGGGTCATCCCGAGCAGAGCCGCACTTCAGGCGGAGCGAGGGATCTGGCGCGGATCGAGTGTGCTTTCGTCCACGCGAGATCCCTCCCGCGGCTGAAATGCACCGCGTTCGGGATGACGCAGCAGGGCAGTGACGCAGATTTTCAAAGTGATCGGCTACCTGTTCCGACCAGTCCTTGTGTCCGTTCTCCTGGAGTGATATCATGATATCACTCAAAGGAAAGGCGAGACCATATGGCGCAGATCGTAGTTCGCAAGCTCGAAGAAGGCGTGAAGACCCGCCTGCAGCGCCGGGCCCGGCGCAATGGCCGCAGCATGGAAGCCGAGGTCCGCGACATTCTGCGCAATGCGGCGAACGAGTCCGGGAAACCAGCTGGCTTGGGGACCGAAATTGCCGCGCTATTCAAAGGGAAGGGCTACGATTTCGAGGTTGAGGAATTGCGCGGGTATCCCGTGCGCCCGGCGAAATTCGACAAGTAAAACTTCGATGAATCGAACATGATTGTTCTTGACACCAACGTTCTCTCCGCGCTCATGCGCGATAGGCCTGATGAAGCCGTTTTGTCGTGGATGGACCGGCAGCCTCAGAGTTCCATCTGGACCAACTCGATTACCATTCTTGAAATTCAGACCGGACTGCAAATTATGCCCGCCGGCAAGAAGAGAGTTTCGTTATCGGAAGATTTTGAAAGGCTGCTCGACCGTCTCGACCACCGCATTGCCGTTTTCGACGAGGACGCGGCCCGGCGGGCGGCGGACCTTACCGCGGTCCGCAGGAAGAAAGGGCGAGTCGGAGAACTGCGCGATACCATGATCGCCGGTATCGTGCTGGCCCACCGTGCCAGCCTGGCCACTCGCAATGTCACGCATTTCGCCGACATTCCCGCAACCGTCATCGATCCCTGGACCGTCTAGCCCGAAGCGCGGCATGATATTCTGGTATTACCAGCTGCGTACCGTTTTGGCGGAAATTCCCCGCAGTTCCTGAAGAAGCTTCCCCGAAGAAGCAGAGAAGCGCGAAGAAGAGAAACCAGAAGCTATGCTTTCAGTCAGCAATGTGTCGATGCGCTACGGCGCAAAAATTCTGTTCGATGAAGTTTCCACCGCGTTTACGCCGGGCAAGCGATACGGCCTGACCGGTCCCAACGGCGCGGGCAAATCGACGTTCATGAATCTGCTCAGCGGAGAACTCGAGCCGCAAAAAGGCACTGTGGTGCGTCCGCGGAAACTCGGCGTGCTGAGCCAGGATCAGTTCGCCTTCGACGCGTTCTCGGTGATCGACACCGTGATCATGGGCAACAAACGCCTCTGGTCGGCCATGCAGGAGCGTGACGCCATCTATGCCAAACACGACATGACAGACGAAGACGGCATGAAGCTCGGCGAACTCGAAGGCATCGTCGGCGAAGAAGACGGATACACCGCCGAGAGCGACGCCGCCATTCTTCTGCAGGGTCTCGACATTCCCGACGAACTGCACACGCGCAAGATGAGCGAGCTGCAGGGCGGCCAAAAAGTTCGCGTGCTGCTGGCCCAGGCGCTGTTCGGGCATCCGCAGGCGTTGCTCCTCGACGAACCCACCAACAATCTTGACCTCGATTCGATTCACTGGCTGCAGGGATTTCTTAACGTTTACGATGGCGTCGTGATCGCGATCTCGCACGACCGGCATTTTCTCAACAGCATTTGCACTCACATCGCCGACATCGACTACGAAACCATCATCACTTACACCGGCGCTTACGACGATATGGTTGTCGCCAAGACGCAGGTGCGGTCGCAGATCGAGTCGCAGAACGCGCAGCGCGAAAAGAAAATCTCGCAGTTGAACGAATTCATCGCCCGCTTCGCCGCCGGAACGCGGTCGAGCCAGGTGCAATCGCGGCGCAAGGAAGTCGAACGGCTGCAGGTGACTGAACTCGCGAAGTCGAACATCGCGCGGCCCTTCATCAAGTTCGAACAAAAGCGGCCGTCGGGCAAGCATATCCTCGAGATCGAGCATCTCAGCAAGGCCTACGGCGACAAGCAGGTAATTCGCGATTTCACTGCCAGCCTGATCCGCGGCGAGAAGATTGCCCTCATGGGCCGCAACGGTGCCGGAAAAACCACGCTGGTAAACGCGCTGCTAGCCAATTCCCCGACCACGCCCGAAGCCGAACTGCGCAAGACCAGCGGCTACGCGGGTGCGTTCGTCGATTCCGGCAAGGTACTCTGGGGACACGAAGCCTCAATCGGATATTTCGCCCAAGATCATCGCAGCTTGATCGAAGGCGGCATGACCGTGCTGGAGTGGCTGCATCAGTGGAATCCGGCGGCGGTGAGCGAGGAGCTGCGCGGAATCCTGGGCCAAATGTTGTTTCAGCGCGAAGAGGCCACCAAGTCAACCAGCGTGCTTTCCGGCGGAGAAGCGGCGCGGCTACTTTTCTGCAAGCTGATGCTGCAGAAGCCCAACGTTCTGGTGCTCGACGAACCCACGAACCACCTCGATCTCGAATCCATCAACGCGCTCAACATCGCCTTGCAGCGCTTTCCGGGTACGGTTCTGCTTGTGACTCACGATCATGATCTGATCGACGAAGTCGCCACGCGCATCTGGCATTTCGAGAGCGACCACAAGATCACTGATTTCAAGGGATCGTATGAGGAGTACCAGGCGGCCGTGACGGTGTAAGCGGGCAGATTCCGCGCTGCCTACAGGTTGAATTGTCATCCCGAGCGGAGCTGTTCTTCAGACGGAGCGAGGGATCTCAGTCTCATCCGACCCGCAGCGTGAGCCAAGGTTCCTGCACCATTCTCGCTGCATGTGAATCAACCAGGTTCTCCACAGCCTTTCCACAAGGAACGCTGTTGCGTTCGCAGGCCAAAGTTGCGGATAATGGGCAGTGACGTTCTGCGGAACGTAGGTGTGTCGTCGTGTACAGTCGAGCGGACTTACTGAGAATTTTGCACATCACCCCGCGCCAGTTGGCCAACTGGGAGCGCATCGACCTGGTAACGTCTGCCGAGGCTTATTCTTTTTCCGATCTCCTCGAAATCAAAAAGGTTCGCGATCTGTGTGCCATGAGCGTGCGGCCCACGGTGATTCGCGAGTCGCTTGAAGCCATGCGCAAGCAGTCGGCCGGCGTGGAAAATCCGCTACTCGAAGCCGGAGCGGGAGCGACCAGAAAACACCGCATCGCCTTCCGCCACGACGGCAAGCTGCTGGAGCCCATCGCGGGCCAGTTCCTGATGGATTTTTCCGAGCGTGAAAAAGTTCTGACCTCAACGCCGGTTCCACGCACCGAACCGACTCCACGCGAGCATGAGGCGGCGGCGTGGTTTGCGCGTGGCATCGCCCTCGAAGAAGATCCGGGCACGCAGACCGAGGCGATTGCCGCGTATCACAAAGTGCTTGAGCTTGAGCCGGTGCACGCCGCCGCGCACATCAACCTGGGCACGCTCTATTACAACCGTCAGGATTTCGCGCTGGCCGAGAACCATTACCGGCGGGCCCTCGAAGCCGATCCGCGCTACGCCCTCGCCCACTTCGACCTGGGCAACGTGCTCGATGAAACTGGCCGCGTCGAAGAAGCGATTCAGACTTACAAGACCGCGCTGCAGCTCGCTCCCACCTACGCCGACGCGCATTACAACCTGGCCCTGGCCTTCGAAAAGGTGCGCCAGCCACGCCAGGCCCTTAAGCACTGGCAGGCCTACATCAAGCTCGACACGTCAGGCCCCTGGTCCGTCCACGCCCGCAGCCAAATCAAACGCATCCTGCAGGCGGACGGGCTGAAACTGGTGCACAAGCGCTAAACCGCTAACCACGAAGGACACGAAGTTCCACGAAGGGGAAATCTACTCCTTAACTTCTTGGCTTTCCTTCGTGCACCTTAGTGTCCTTCGTGGTTGAAGCTCTTACTTCTCCCTCCATGCAGTTCCATTCACGAAGCGCTTGATCCCATCCTTCAGGTGCAAGACGTTGAAGTTGATCAGCAATCCAATCGATCTGCCACTGAGCTTGAGATAAGAGATGACCTGGGCCTGATGAACCGGAGAAATCCCCTCCACCGACTTGATCTCCACGATCACAAGGTCTTCAACCAACAGATCCATCCGATAGCCCAGATCCAGCTTTACTCCGCGGTAAACCACCGGAAGTCCCACCTGCGCTTCACATCGAACGCCCGTCTGCCGCAGCTCGTATTGCAGGCAGGCTTGGTAGGCGCTCTCCAGCAGGCCGGGACCAAGTTCCGAATGCACTCGCATTGCCGCAGTGATGACCGCATGGCTAACTTCCTGCGCGCTCCATCGGTGAATCGCAAAAGAAGCCATCACGCTCTCAGAAGTAGAACTTGCCGTTCAAAAAGTCCAGCGTCCAATCAGAATTTGTCGAGCAAATGACAGATGGAGTCCCAATCGGGAACCATAAACAGACGAAGCCTCGGGAAAAGGGTATACCCCCCCTCCCCCCCTCCCCCCCGAATCTTTAGAATCATCGCCGTAGCGCGAAATTCCTTGCAAAATCCGGTTTTTAAAGAGCTTAGATACTAAAATCCGTGAAACAGAGGACTTAGCGGCGGACGGTTTGGCTTTGGCCAGACGTTCGCGACCTGAACCATGATTTCGGAAATAAAATCCTCAGTCAAGGTTGCGCGTCACATGTGGGGTTGTGGAAAATGGCCGGGTCGGGTCCCAGGTCTCGCAAGAGCGGCGAGACCTGGGGCACCCGGCGAGAGGTGGGGACTTTGCGTTCCTCCAGTGCGCGCCCCGCCCTTTCGCGGCCTTGGGTACAGCAGATGCGAGCAACGAGCGGGTGCGTCGCAGGGGCGGACGGCGAACCCAGAGTGCGCCCCTCACGTAGATCCCGCTACTGGAATAAGCCGCGAAAGTATAGACTTAAGACACGGTAAGCCGATCTTTCAAAAGTTTGGCGGAGAGAGGGGGATTCGAACCCCCGGATGGTGTGACCCATCATTGGCTTTGCAGGCCATTGCATTCAACCGCTCTGCCATCTCTCCGTTGAAGGCTGCGAGTGAGAGCATCGCGTCGCAAACTTTTGCCTCTCACTCGCAGTGCAAACGCAACTTATTCTTCTCCTCCTCCTGGAACCGCCTTGAGCCTCTTGGTTCGCTGCTTAATCCCGTTCATGAATTGCGTGAGTGTTTCTTTCGCTATTTCCATGGCTTTCTCTTGATCGCTATCAACAACCCGAAACCACGCCAACGAACTCAGCCTGCTGTAGACGGAGGGATCGGAAATCTCAAACGGGCTCTCTTTGATGTAGGTGTAGGTGCCAGTCTTTTCATCAAGTGCCACATGTGGCGGATTGGCCTCCTTCATTCGCTTAAGGATCGTGTGGATGGAAGCCATCGGATTCGTGTAAGAGGAAAAATCGAATCCGCGCTCGTGGGCTTGTTCTCTTATTTGGATCGGCGTGAGTCCTTCTTTTCTCGCTGTGGCCAAGAAGAGGGTTATCTTGACTGCTTCCGTAATATTTTCCGGCACCTTCAAAAGTTCAAGGGAGAGCAATTCGGCTTCACGTTCGTCGTCAGGAAGAAAATTCGCATTTGCGCGAATAAGTTCTTTGAGGTCACTGATCTTGCTTCCGAGCGCACGTTGCAGGCCGTAAAGCTGCTGAATCGATGCCTGAGCTTCGGCAATCTGTTTCCTAAAGGCTGCGAGGTTAGATAAATCCATGGCGGACATGTTAGACATGTCTAACGCATACGTCAAGGCAAAAGCGACAGAGGCATATCGAAGAAACCGACAACTCAACCCCAGGCTTTCAAGAGCGAAAGGAAAGTGGCGATAGATGGCTCGCAGTAGCTTAATTTCCGTGCAGGAGATATGGTTTTGTGCGGAAAGGGCTGGACGCGGGGCCCGCTCCTCAGTCCACTCCGCGCCTGGTAGCGCCCTAGTTTCGAGTTTGCCTTTCTCCGCGACCTTCGCGAATCCTTAGCGTTCTTCGCGGTTAAAGGCTTTGCCTCGGAATTAGAGCTCTACCCTCACCAGCCAGCCAAGCTACCTCTCGCGGCGGTGCTAAGATCGACAGTTCAAAGCCCGACAGTTCAAGCCCGACGATCGAAGGTTTTCTCATGACATCCACCACGCTACAATCCGCCCCGCCCGCCCCACTGACCGCGCTCTCCGAAGACGAGATTCTTTTCCGCGACAACATCCGGCAATTTGCCGACGAAAAAATTCGTCCGCTGGTCAAGGAGATGGACGAGAAAGGCGTCTTCGACAAAAGCCTGATCCACGAATTCTTCCAGCTCGGCCTGATGGGGATCGAGATTCCCGAGCAATACGGCGGAGGCGGCGCCAAGTTTTTCGAGGCGATTCTGGCGGTCGAGGAACTCTCGCGCGTCGATGCTTCGGCGGGCGTGATCGTCGATGTGCAGAACACGCTGGTCAACAACGCCCTGCTGCGCTGGGGCAACGACGAGCAGAAGAAACGCTACCTGCCCAAGATGGCGACCGAGACCGTCGGCGCTTACGCCCTGAGTGAAGCCGGTTCCGGCTCGGATGCGTTCGCGTTGCAGACTCGCGCCCAACTGAAAGGCTCTGAGTATGTTCTGAACGGCCGCAAGCTGTGGATCACCAACAGCAAAGAAGCGGGATTGTTCGTGCTGTTCGCAACCATCGATCCCAGCGCCGGATATAAGGGCATCACGGCATTTCTGGTCGAGAACAAGTTCGCAGGATTTACCGTCGGCAAGAAAGAAGACAAGCTCGGCATTCGCGCGTCATCGACCTGCGAGCTGATTCTGGAAGACTGCCGTGTGCCGCGGGAAAACGTGCTGGGCGAGCCCGGCAAGGGATACAAGATCGCCATCGAAACATTGAACGAAGGGCGTATC
Organism: uncultured Acidobacteriaceae bacterium; assembly: GCA_963739125.1. Taxonomy (GTDB): domain Bacteria; phylum Acidobacteriota; class Terriglobia; order Terriglobales; family Acidobacteriaceae; genus Sulfotelmatobacter. Next base: position 3,080,109 of record CAVTZD010000001.1, read on the forward strand.
GGCATCGGCGCGCAGATGATCGGCCTGGCCCGCGGCGCGTGGGAGTTTGCCTGCAAATATGCGCAGGAGCGCAAACAATTCGGCAAATCGATCGGAGAGTTTCAGGGCATCCAGTTTCAGATCGCGCAGATGGCGACCGAGATTGAGGCTGCGCGGCTCATGGTCTACAACGCGGCTCGCATGAAAGATGCCGGCGTGAACTTCGTCAAAGAAGCGGCCATGACCAAGCTGTTCGCATCACAGGTCGCCGAGCGCGTAACTTCGCTGGCCATCGAGATTTATGGCGGATACGGGTTTACGAAAGACTATCCCGTGGAGAAGTACTGGCGCGACGCTAAGATCGGCAAAATCTACGAAGGCACGTCGAACATGCAGTTGGCTACGATTGCCAAGCTGTTGCTGGGCAAATAGACCGGGGCTAAAGCCCTGTTGCTTTCTGGTGGGTTTACGCGGCGCTGAAGCGCCGCTCTTCCACCTTGCTCAAAGCTGCGCGCTCCATTTTCGACTACTCGGGATTACACGCGGGCTATGGATGGAAGTGCAGTTCGATCGTCTCTTTTGATTCGGCGACTGCTGGAGCGAATTTCCATTGCGAAATCGCGCCTTCCGCAGCCTGAATCAGCACCGGATTGCCGCCCATAGCCTGTACGTTCTTTACTTTCCCGTCGGGCGAGATGACGGCAACCACTTTGACGGTTCCTGACAGGTTCATCTTTCTCGCCATCTCGGGATAGACCGGCGTGACCTGGCGCACGATCTTGCGATCGGTCTCGACTGAGGTGTCTTGAGTTTGAGCCAGACCTGCAGGCAAAAGACAGAACGAAAAGAGCGAAAGGATTAGAAAGCATCGCATCAGGCGCATGTTTTGCGATCCTTGGGGGATCAGAAGTTTGTTCCTAACGTGAGAGCAATCTTAGGAGATGACGTTGTTTTGCGACAGTCACCGAAGTAACTGCGACCGGAAAGCCCGCCAGACGGGCCATTCGGCCCAATCACGAGGGAGTTTTGCCAGCCCCAGTTGCTCATTATGTGCAGCGAGTTGCACTTAACCGACTGTGCTGCCTGGGGTGCCGAATAGTTAACTGGAAGCCCATCAATCAGTTACACCGGACTCGTTTATTGGCGCACAGGGTGCAATTCTATTGGTGCCTGCCGCTTCGGGGCAAAGATCGGGGTGCTGTTTGACGCAAGTGTTCAATGACACCGCCGTACCCATCGCACTCGAGGGTGCAGTTCCGGCGTGTGCGCCGGAGAGTCCGCAGAAGACAGCGAAGAAGCATGGCTGGCTGCCCCTGCTGACGGTATTGTTCCTGATCTCTTACGGCTTGATGACCATGCTGATCGTCGAGCAGGGCGCGACCATCGAGTCGCAGCGTGCGCTGATTAAAGAGTTGTTCCGCGACAGCACGGAATTGAGCGCGGCGAAATTACAGGCGCAACGGGATCGGGCCCTGGCGGGCGCGCAAACCGTTGATTCGCCTTCGGCCACAATGCGTGCCCAGAATCCTCAGACCCCGTCATCCCAGACCCCGTCATCCCAGATTCCACTGACCCAGACCCCGTCGACCCAGACCCCGTCGACCCAGGTTCCTTTAAATCACGCTCCTTTGACCCATGGTCCCTTAACCCAGGTTCCGGCCGATCAGGCCACCCCGTCTTCCCAGGCGGCACCGCAGAGAAGTACGAAGCAAACGCAAAAACCGCAGTTTCGCATGCCGTCCAAGCAGGCGTCAGAACTTATCGACGACCGGCGCGCGCTGATTACGATCTAGTTGTTCGATTTTGCTGGACTGCGCAGGTAGGCGCAGAGAAAAAAAACATATGAAGGCCCTGACCCTAGCCTTGTTGTTAAGTCTGCCAGTTCCACGCCTGGCACTGCAGCAACCCTTGCGCGAGCCGTCCACTGCCGCTTCCCGGCATGCCAACAGCGGACGCTGGTATTTCGCCGCCAACGGTCATGCCGTCTATTGCTACGGACCGGTGATGGTCGTGCCGCGCGCGAACGGCGATCTGGAGAGAGTCGCGACCATCTGCCGCGACGGAAGCGCGGTCGTCCCGCTCAAGGACTAGCCCGCCTCACTTTCCAATATCTTCGTTCCACAGGTCGGGATGCGCCTGGACGAATTCCCGCATCAGCTTGATGCAGTCCGCATCATCGACAACAGAAACCTCCACGCCCCGCTGCCGAAGCAGGTCTTCCCCTCCCATGAAGTTGCGATTTTCACCGATAACGACCCGCGGGATCCGGTAGAGCAATGTTGTGCCGGTACACATGAGGCAAGGGCTGAGTGTGCTGACCAGGGTCAGGCCGGGCCAATCGCGCCGACGGCCGGCATTGCGGAAGCAGACCATCTCCGCGTGCGCGGTAGGGTCTCCGGTCTGCACGCGCAGGTTGTAGCCGCGGGCCACGATTTGCCCGTGTTGATCGGCTAGCACAGAGCCGATGGGCAGGCCACCTTCGGCCAGTCCCTTTTTCGCTTCTTCGAGCGCTGCTCGCAGCAATATTTGGTTATTCAGGCGACACTTCCCGAAAACAACAAACCATACGCTCTGCATGCGCCGGTGAAAAGCAAAAAGGTGCTAAGGTTGTCGGGACTTCAGAAGTGAATCATATAAACCAGCCGGTTTTTTGGGGCGTTGCGCTTTCGGGGCGAGAGCACGGAGCGGACCCGAGCCAGCGGTTTGCGTCCGACCAGAGGGCTGGCGCATCAATATGTGAACGCGCGGTGTGAACGTACGGCGATTAGCGCCGCCTGCGATCTCACGGTGGAGAACGTTCAACGCAGGCGCCACGGAGGCAACAGTGTCCATTCGACCGATTAAGCGAGTCATCGAATCGAAGCCAACGCTGGAGGGCGCGGGAGTGCATTTGCGCCGCGCGTTTGGCTTCGGCAACACCAGCGATTTCGATCCTTTCCTGTTGCTCGACGATTTTCGCAACGACATTCCCGAGGATTATCTGGCGGGCTTTCCCTGGCATCCGCATCGCGGCATCGAAACCATCACGTACGTGTTGGCCGGTGAAGTCGAACACGGCGACAGTCTGGGGAATCGCGGCGCCATCAACGCCGGCGACGTGCAGTGGATGACGGCCGGCAGCGGCATCATTCATCAGGAGATGCCGAAGGGCGATCCGGCAGGGCGCATGCACGGGTTTCAGCTGTGGGGAAACCTTCCCTCGTCTTTAAAAATGACCGACCCGCGTTATCAGGAAGTGAAGTCGGCGGATATCCCCGAAGTCACTGACGACGACGGCACACATGTTCGCATCGTGTCGGGAAATTTCTGGGGTAAGAAGGGTCCAGTCGATGGAGTCGCCGCCGACCCGGTCTATCTGGATGTTTCAGTGGCTCCGGGCAAAACGAAGACGTTGCCGGTCGAGACTACGCGGCATGCTTTTGCCTATGTGTTCGCAGGTGGCGGCAAGTTTTGCAACGCGTCGGGACCACTCTCGGTGCCGACCGAAAGCGTGCAGTGGTCCGACACGCATCCACCTGCTGAGGCCGGAAATCGCTCGCTCATCCTCTTTGACCGAGGCGACGAAGTTTGTGTGCAGGCGGACGACGAAGGCATTCGCTTCCTGCTCGTTTCCGGCAAACCGCTGGCTGAGCCCGTCGCGTGGTATGGTCCCATTGTGATGAACACGCAGGAGCAACTGCAGCAGGCTTTTCGTGATTTAGAGAAGGGAACGTTTCTGAAGAAGTAACTCGCAGAAACAACCATGCCCGAACTACCTGAGGTGGAAACCATCGCGCGAGGCCTGGCCAAGCGCGTCACTGGCGACGTTGTCGAGTCGGTATGGCTGGGCCGGAAAAAAGAGCCGCTAAAATCGTCCGCATCTGACATTGCGGCCGCCCTCGAGCAGAGGCGCATCTGCACGGTTCGCAGGATGGGCAAGCATATCGTCTTCGATCTGGACGCGCGTGATAAACCAACGTCCACACACTCGCAGTGGATCGTTCATCTCGGCATGACCGGGCGTTTACAGGTCTGCGAGCCAAGTACAGACGTTGAGAAACACACCCACGCGATTCTGAGATTGTCGTCGGGAAGGGAACTGCGCTTTGTCGATCCGCGGCGCTTCGGGCGGCTGAGTGTGGCGCCGGGCGCGGATTTTGAGGCCGGCGGAGTGGAGCCTCTCGAAGTTGAACTCGATCAATTCCTGAAACTGTTCCGCGGGCGCAAGACGCCGATCAAGAGCGCGCTGCTCAACCAGAAGCTTCTGCGGGGCGTGGGCAATATTTATGCCGATGAATCTCTGTTTCGCGCCGGCATTCGTCCGCGGCGGAAGGCGTCGACGATCACGCGGGAGCAAATGGGCAAACTCTTCGTTGCCGTGAAGGGAGTGTTGCGAGAAGCGATCGCGCTGGGAGGATCTTCAATCTCCGATTATGTCGACGCGGACGGCCGCGAGGGATTTTTTCAGCTCGAACATCGCGTCTACGGCCGCGAACGCGAACCCTGCCTGGTGTGTAAGACTCCGATCAAGCGCGTTGTGATCGCGGGCCGGAGCAGCCACTACTGTGCGAAGTGCCAGAAATAGATTGTTGATTGTCGAATGATGATTGTTGAATGAGAACTGTGCGCAGCGCAGCTTTTCATTCAGCAATCAACAATCATCATTCAAAAATGAAACTTGCCCCGTCATTCTGCTAATCTCTTAGCCCATGCCTGATTTTTCCATCGGAGTCGATCTCGGCGGCACCAATCTGCGCATCGCGGCCATCACAACTGACGGCCGGCTTCTGGAGAAAGTCACACTCAGCACCAAGGTCGACCTGAGTCCCGACCACGTTGTCGGTGAAATGTGCGACGCCATTCAGCGCCTGTCCGATCAATACCGGCGCGGCGGAGCCGTTCCCGAGGCCGGGATCGGAATTCCGGGCATCATCGATTTGGAAGCGGGTGTGGTGCGGAGATCGGCGAACCTGCCCAACTGGTCGGGCTATCCAGTGCGCAGCGAAATCGAACGGCGTTTGGGCACTCGCATTTACCTCGACAACGACGGTAAACTCGCCGCGCTCGGGGAACAATGGCTGGGCGCGGCGCGCGACGTAAGCGATATGGCGATGGTCACGCTCGGCACCGGCATTGGCGGGGCGATCGTGTTAGACGGGAAAATATTCCACGGAATGAACGGCATGGCCGGCGAGTTCGGCCACGTCACGATCGAACCGGAAGGCGTGCCTTGCGGTTGCGGCAATCGCGGCTGCGCCGAGCGCTACGCTTCGGCCACGGCAGTGGTGCGCATGGCGCGCGAAGCGATCGAATCGGGCCACGCTCCTGCGCTCGCGAAGGCGGCTAGTTCCGACCCGGAGTTCGGTGCGAAGGCCATTTACCATCTCGCGATGGAAGGCGACCAGGCCGCGCAGCAGATTTTTCGGCGTTTTGGCCGCGCTCTGGGAATCATGCTCGCTGGCGCGGTGAACATTCTCAACCTGGAAATGTTTGTGATCGGCGGCGGGGTTTCAAGCGCCTGGGATGCGTTCGCTCCCACGATGTTTGAAGAGTTGCGGGAACGTTCGACCGTCTATGCGGCAACCGCGCCGTTACATTCGCTTGGGGAAAAGGAAAGTTCGTCGGCCGGCGTGGAGAATCGCACCCGGCGCAAGACGATCATCACGCGCGCGATTCTGGGCAGCGATGCGGGGCTGTTCGGCGGGGCCAGGCTTCCGGCGATTGGAAACTAAGCGGACTCGGATGCGCGGTAGGTCTGGGCGGCGACTTTGCGAATCGCATCGAGGAAGAAACGGTTCTGCTCCGGCGTCCCCACCGTCACCCGGATGCAATTGGGTGCGCCCCACACTCCGAGCGGACGCACGCTGACGTTTTCGCCGCGCAATAGGCGCGCGATGGTTAAGGCTTCTTCTCCAACGTCGCAATAGACGAAGTTGGCCAGCGTGGGGCGCACGCCGAATCCCAGTTTCGACAAACCCTCCATCAGAACCTGCGCCTGTGCGGCGTTATTGGTGACGGTGCGGGCGATATGGTCTTCGTCGTCGAGCGCTGCCAGCGCCGCGGCCTGCGCCACCGATGACACAGAGAATGTGTTGCGCATGCGCGCGCAGTAAGCCAGCAGTTCGGCCGGGCCGAGACCGTAGCCCACTCGCAATCCGGCCAGCCCGTGCGCCTTCGAGAAAGTCCGCAGCACGACGACGCTCGCGCCCTGCCGCAGATAGTCGAGAGAATGCGAATACTCGATTTGCCGCAGCGCCGCGAAGTGCGAAGAGAATTCGTAATACGCTTCATCGAGCACGACGACGACGTGGCCGGGGACCTCGGCGAGGAATCGGTCGAGCGACAGGGCATCAACCATAGTCCCGGTTGGGTTGTTGGGATTGGCCAGGAAAATCAGACGCGTGTGCTCGTCGATGGCATCAAGAATCGCCCCAAGATCGTAGGTGTCGTCGCTCATGGGAGTCTCGATCAGGCGCGCTCCGGCTGCATGCACCGCCATCGAGTACACGATAAAAGAGCGCTCGCTGGTAATCGCATTCAGGCCGGGAGCGAGCATGGTCTGGCAGAGCAGCCCGAGCAGCGCGGTTGAGCCCGCGGTCACCAATACTTGTTCCTGCGGCACGGCGTGGTAGGCAGCAAGCGCGCGGCGCAATTCGTAGCAGTCATCGTCGGGATAGGAGTTTGACTCGGCCAGCGCGGTCCGCATGGCCTCGACTGCACGCGGCGACGGGCCGAACGGATTTTCGTTGGAGTCCAGACGAATGAATCGCGGTTGACTTTCGGCGGGAGCGCGCGTGGGCGCGACATTGGCCCTGCGGCCATCCATTTCGCGCGCTGGTTTCGAGACGAGATCAAAGAATCGGCTCATAGCTCGCCCGACATCATGCCACGGAAGGCTTGCCGCTTGGCAAGCGAATTCCGCAGGCGGATTTCAGCCGGTCGACCTCCTTGGGTGTGAGCCGGCGGTACTTGCCCGGCGGGACATCGAGCGTGAGCGGGCCATAGCGGACGCGCTTGATTTTTTCCACGTGATGCCCGACCGCCTCAAACATACGCCGAATCTGGCGGTTACGGCCTTCGATCAGGGTGATCTCATACCACGGATTTGCCCCTTGCTTTACGATGCGCACACCAGCCGGTCCTGTACGAACGCGTTTACCGTCGTCGCTTGCGATCGAGACTCCGGCCCGCAGCTTGGCGATTGCGTCTTCATTGGGCGTGCCTGCGATTTTGACCACATAAGTTTTGGGAACGTGGGACGCGGCTTTCATCAGACGATGAGCGAGGTCCCCGTCGTTGGTCAGCAGCAGGAGGCCTTCGCTGGCGTAGTCGAGACGCCCAACTGGATAGACGCGGCCTTTGATGCCGTGGAGCAAGTCCATAACGGTCGGCCGCTTTTCCGGATCGCTCATGGTGGTGACGTAGCCCTTGGGTTTGTTGAGAAGCAGGTAGATGTGATGCTGCGCCCCGTGCAGCAGCTTGCCGTTCACGCGCACGTGGTCGGTTTCAATGTCGGCTTTCGTGCCGAGTTCGGTCACGACTTGTCCGTTGACCTGCACGTGGCCGGAAGTGATCAAGTCTTCGGCTTTGCGGCGGGAAGCGATGCCGGCCGCGGCGATGATTTTTTGCAGGCGTTCAGGGGGCATGGCGGGACTCGGGTGCTTCTGCTTATTAAGATTGTCTCTCAGCTGGCTTTTTCCGCTTCGTGAACACCGGCGTCGTGCGATTCCGACACGCCGGTTGCTGATTCACCGGTCACGACTTCTACGGATGGATTGCCGGCCGGCAAGGCGTCGGCCGGGAACGATGCCGCGGTCTCGACCGGAACCAATTCCTCTTGAAACGATGCTGCGACCAGCTTTTCAAACTCTTCCATGCTGGGAAGTTCGTTCACATCTTTCAGGCCGAAGCGCATCAGGAATTCCTTGGTGGTCTTGTAAAGAATTGGACGCCCGATGACCTGCTTGCGCCCGGCTGTTGTGATCAGCTTGCGGTCGAGCAGAGTTCCGATCACGCCGCCGGAATCGACGCCGCGAATGTCGTTGATTTCGGGCACGGTGACTGGCTGTTTGTAAGCGATGACAGCCAGCGTTTCGAGCGCAGGCAGCGAAAGGCGAATCGGCGGCTTGAGACTCTTGGCGAAGGCGCGGACGACTTCGTGCTGCTCGGGCTTGGTCGACATGCGGTATCCGCCGGCGACCTGGCGAATCTCGATGCCATGATCCGGCGCTCCGTACTTGCCAACAAGTTCTTCAAGGCTGGAGCGCACGCGCGACTTGATCTCGGCCTCGTCGGTGACGCCTTCGGCGACGACAGTTTCTTTGACGAGCTGGACCATCTGCTCCAGCGTGATCGGTGTTTCCGCCGCATAAATAATGGCTTCGAGTTGAGCTGTTAGAGGCATATTGAGTCAGGTTTCAAAGTTTCAAGGTTGCAATGTTTCAAAGTGTTTGAAACGTTGAACTTTGAGACTTTGAAACTTTGAAACCTCATCTATTTCCAGTCGTCCCTCACCGCGGACTGTTCCTTCATGATCTCGTCGAAGTGCGTGTGCTTGCGCACCGCGATCTCGCCGAATAATTTTTCCTGCCGCACCTGGATTGCCTGCAGCCGAACGAGTTCCAGCAGAGCGAGGAACATGCAGACCAGCGCGTGGCGCGAAGGGATGCGCATCAGGAGCTGCTTCAGCCGAATGGGCCGCTCTTCGAGCGACAACCGGCGGCGGAGGTAGTCGATCATCTGGCCGACGGTGACGGATTCTTCGTCAACGTTGAGCACGGGCCGGGTGCGCACGCGCTCCAGAACCTGCTGAAAGGTCTTGACCAGGTCGATCACGTCGGCGGCGATTTCGGGTTCGGTTCCTTCCGCCTCCATGAATTCTTTCAGCGAAGGATTCGAGAGGACCGCGTCTTCAATCTGCTGTTTCTGCATCAGCATCTGCGCCGCCGACTTGAACTTTTCGTGTTCCAGCAGACGGTTCACCAGCTCGGTGCGCGGATCTTCGCTTTCTTCCACTGAGGCATAAGGATCGCGCGGCAACAGCATTTTCGACTTGATATGGATGAGAACGGCGGCCATGTAAATAAAATCGGCCGCAACGTTGACGTCGAGCTCCCGAATCTTCTCCACATACGCGAGATATTGCGCCGTGATCTTCGCGATAGGAATATCGTAAATGTCGATGTCTTGCTTGCGAATGAGGTCGAGCAGCAGGTCGAGCGGGCCTTCGTAAACGTCGCTGACGGCGACCGAAAACGGCGAATCGCTTTCTTCTTTTCGGGAGGAGTCTTTAGTTTTCGCTAGAGTCTGGGCGGGACGGGGTTGCTCAGAGATGATCGAAGGCAGAACTGCCGCCTGCTGATTCTCGGAAACGAATTTTGCATTCTCGGTCATTCTGCTTGACTGCCCGACTGTTTCGGGACTATTTCGCGGCTTTTACCTGCGGGGCTTCGTAGGCCAGCGACATGCCCATGGCCGCGCGCACGTCGTCCATAGTTTCCGCCGCGGCCTGGCGCGCCCGCTCCGAGCCCGCTTCCAGAATATCCCACGCCGCGCGTGGATTGTCCTCATATTTCTTGCGCCGCTCCTGCAGGGGGCTCAGCAGTTGAACCAGGGCGTCGGCGGCCCATCCTTTGCACTCGATGCAGCCGATTCCAGCCGACCGGCAGCCCTCGTTGACCTTCGTCATGGTTTCTTTGCTGCTGAAGATCTTGTGCAGATCGCCCACTGGGCAGACGTCGGGATTGCCCGGGTCGGAGCGCCTTACGCGCGCCGGGTCGGTCACCATGGTTTTCAATTTCTGCCGCACGACCGGTTCGGGATCGGTCAGCAGGATCGTGTTGCCGTATGACTTCGACATCTTGCGGCCGTCGGTTCCGGGCAGCTTGGCCGCGGGTGTCAGCAGTGACTGCGGTTCGGGGAAGACTTCTTTCGACACACCGTAGAACCCGTTGAACCTTCTCGCAATCTCGCGCGTCAGCTCAACGTGGGCGACCTGATCTTCCCCGACGGGAACGACGTCGGCTTTGTAAACGAGAATGTCGGCCGACTGCAGCACGGGATAGCCCAAGAACCCGTAAGTCCCGAGATCTTTGTCTTTGATGTTGTCGCGCTGCTCTTTGTAGGTCGGAACGCGCTCCAGCCAGCCCAGGGGCGTGATCATCGAGAGCAATAAATGCAGTTCAGCGTGCGCCGGCACGTGCGACTGGATGAAGATCACAGACTTGTCCGGATCGATCCCGGCGGCCAGCCAGTCGAGAGCGACTTCGAGGGAATTTTCCTTGACTCGCGAAGTGTCGGCATAGTCGGTGGTGAGGGCGTGCCAGTCGGCCACTTCGAAGAAGCACTGATATTCGTCCTGCATGCGCACCCAGTTCTGCAGAGCGCCCACGTAGTTGCCGAGGTGCAGCTTGCCGGTCGAGCGCATGCCGCTCAGCACGCGTTTGCGGGTTGGCGCTAGGGGTGTCATCGAACGGGGGACGGGCTTGAGCGGGCAAGGCTCTGCTCGGAATCAAAAAGTCGACGTATAGGAATCAGGCGCTCGCGAAGGGAAGTCATCCAACGCCGTAAATGGCTGGAGTTGATACTAACACGCGAAAAGGCCTTTCCGCGCGGCAGATGGACCATCTCACAAGAACCATCTCATGTGAACGGCGGCAGCAGGCGCAACCAGCCTGGGGCGGAGTTCCGTCCGCAGACGAAGTCCGAATCCCCCTGGCACAGCAACTGAAAATTCAGGTCTGCCCGCTCGATCTGTGCGAGCAAGATGTGCGAACAAGCTGAGCTATGCGAACAGGCCGAACCCGACGTTCAATCCGGGAGAATAACCCGAGCCCGGGTCATAGCTCAAACCGACTCCGCCGGTGAGCCCGACCGAGTCTCCGCCAAGGTCGTAGCTGAGTCCCACGGGGCCGGTCAATCCGATTCCCCCGCCGCTGACCTCGAATAAACCGAAAGGCCCGTAGCCACCATATGCCAAGAGACCGATCATAAGAAAATCTCCTCGTTTGCTTACATCGGCCCTGCGAAGTGATGGATTATCAACGCGGCGGGAGAATGAGCGAACGCTGGCCACCCGGAGGGGTACGTCTCTTCGGTAGTGGCCTTAAATCCTTTATAATTCGCTCCACTGATCCAGGAAGAAACAAAGCCAGGAAGAAACAAAAAGCGCACCCAGGACTCCGTGAGCACTCTCGCCCGCAGGCTACGCGCCACCGACTATTTCACGCTCGGTTGGGGAACCATGGTGGGCGTGGGCTGGCTGGTCGTTATGGACGACTGGCTGCTGCGTGGCGGAGCTCTCGGCGCGTTGCTCGGCTTCCTGATCGGCGGTATGCTGCTGCTGCCTATCGGCTGGGTATATGGCAAGCTGGTCGTGGCCATGCCCGACGCCGCGGGCGAAGTGGCTTACACCTCGGCAGTTTTTTCCCGCCCCGTCAGCTTCGCCACCGGCTGGATGATGACCCTCGCCTACTTCATTGTGTGCCCGTGGGAAGCGGTGGCCATCGGCAGAATTGTCAGCTACATCGTTCCCGGCATCGATTCGATGGAACTCTACCGCATTGCCGGCCGGCCCGTTTTCCTGCCGCATCTGGTCATTGGGTTGGCCCTGACGACGCTTTTGACTGCGCTGAACTATCGCGGTGTCCGCCTGAGCGCGACGTTTCAGAACTGGACCAGCTTCGGCACTCTGGCCCTCTTTGTCCTGTTTGTGGGGTTGGGTGTAAGCCGCGGCTCGCCGCGCAATGTTGCGCCGCTGTTCACGCACACTCCGCTGGTTTCGATTCTTCTGGTGATTCAGATCGTGCCCTACTTCATGACTGGGTTTGAATCAGTCGGCAAGGCGGCGGAAGAGGCCAGCCCCGATTTCCGCGCCCGCGGATTCTTCCGCGCGATCTGGATGGCGATCTTTGTCGGAATCGCTTTCTACGCAAGTATCGTGGCAGCGGTGGCGTTTGCGGCGCCGTGGCGCCGGTTGACGGGCGAGAAATTTATGACTGCCGTGGCCTTTCAACAGGCGGTCGGAGCACGCTGGATCGTGAACGTCATCCTCGTCGCGGCTTTGTTGTCGTTGTTCAAATGCTTCAACGGAAATTTTGTCGCCGCCAGCCGTTTGGTTTTTGCCCTGGGACGCCGCGGGATGATTACTGCGCGCGCGGGCCGGGTTCATGCGCGGCATCGGACGCCGTCGACGGCAGTGCTTTATGTCGGTTTGGCAACGGCGGCGTGTATGCTCCTGGGAGACGCGATTCTGGTCCCGGTGACAGAGGTCGGGTCGGTTGCCTGCGCGATCGGATGGTCGGCGGCGTGTGCCGCCTGTCTCGCGCTCGGCTGGAAGGGCAGGCCCGGAGCAACTCGGCTTTCGATGATCGAACGCATCGCCGCCGTGTTCGCGCTACTGGTGGGTGTTGCGATGGCGCTGATGAAAGTCGTGCCAGCCGTCCCCGGCCATTTCAGCGTGAACGAATGGTTGGCGCTCGGGATTTGGCTGGCCCTGGGCGCGATCGCATACCGCCGGCACATCGCCGCGACTAAGGCGGAAACAATCCGTGGAGAAAACCTGTGAAAGCCCGAATCACCCTGAATTCGTTAACTTCGAACTCTGTCATCCTGAGCGAAGCGAAGGACCCCTTGCGCGCCGGCATCACCACGGGCCTCAAGAGGGTTTTCGACGTTGCTCTGGGCCTCGTGCTGCTGGTCGCGACGCCCGTCGCGCTTCAATGCCAAGCGCCGACGGCTCCCCCTTTTGACATTGTCATTACCAACGGCCATATCATCGATGGAACGGGTTCGCCTTGGTATTCGGGCGATGTCGGCATCCGCGACCACAAAATTGCGGCGATTGGAAACCTCTCCGCTGCTCCGCACAAGCGCACCATCGACGCAGCCGGCAAAGTGGTCGCGCCCGGATTCATCGATATGCTGGGCCAGTCGGAGCTGACAATTCTTGTCGACCCGCGAGTACCTTCGAAAATCTTCCAGGGGATCACCTCGGAAATTACCGGTGAAGGCGGTTCCATCGCGCCTCTGAACGAAGCCATCATTCAAGCCGACAAAGACGGATTCGACCACTACAAGATCACTCCCGACTGGCGCACATTTCGGCAGTACTTCGCGCGCCTGGAAAAGCAAGGCATGGGCATCAATCTGGCGAGCTATGTGGGAGCGACCCAGGTGCGGCGCATGGTGCTCGGCGACAACGATGTCCAGCCCACATCCGCGCAGCTTGACCAGATGAAAGGGCTGGTGCGCCAGGCCATGCAGGATGGCACGGTCGGAGTTTCGACGGCTCTGGAATACGCGCCAGCTCCCTACGCGAAAACCGATGAACTGGTCGCGCTGGCCGCCGAGGCGGCTAAGTTCGGCGGGATCTATGCCACCCACATGCGCAACGAGAGTGACTCTGTGCTCGAGTCGATCGATGAAGCACTGCGCATCGGTCGCGAAGCGCACATCCCGGTCGAGATCTGGCACATCAAGGTGGCCGGCAAAGACAACTGGGGCCGCATGCCCGAAGTTGTGGCCAAGATCAACGCCGCACGCGCCGCCGGAGCCGATGTGACCGCTGACACCTATGCTTACACCGCCTGGTACAACGATTTTTCGGCGTTCATCCCGCCCTGGGCTCACGATGGCGGCACGGCAAAGATGGTCGAGCGTCTGAAAGACCCGGCGATGCGCGAACGCATCCGCAAAGACATGCTCACTCCGTCGCGCGACTGGGACAACGAATGGCAGGAGATTCCCGGCCCGGAAGCCATCATGATCGGTGCGGTCGAGAATCCGGCGCTGCTGCCGCTGCAGGGCAAGCGGCTTTCGGAGATCGCTAAGCTCTGGAACAAAAATCCCATCGACGCGCTATTCGACTTTCTGATCGAAGACCCGTCTGCGGGAGTGGCGGTATTCGGCATGTCGCAGCCCGACGTGACTCTAGCGCTGCAGCAACCCTGGGTTTCGATTGATAACGATTCCGAAGGCACGTCGCCGGAAGGGATTCTCGGAGAAGCACATCCTCATCCGCGAGCCTACGGAACGTTCCCGAGAATCCTGAGCAAGTACGTGCGGGAAGACAAAGCTCTGACGCTCGAAGACGCAATCCGAAAATTCTCTGCACTGGCGGCGCAACGCATGCGATTGACCGATCGCGGGGTGCTCAAGGAAGGAATGTGGGCCGACGTCGTGATCTTCGATCCTGCGATCGTGCGTGATCGTGCCACGTTCGACAATCCCAATCAGTTTTCCGAGGGAATGGAATACGTCCTGGTAAATGGCGTGCCCGTCATCGATCAGGGCAAGATGACCGGAGCGCTTCCCGGCAAAGTGCTGCGCGGTCCGGGATACGTGCCTTAAGAGAGAGGCTCACTTTGCGTCGGGCTTCAACCGAGCCTGCTCCGTGCCCGGCAGCGGCGTCACGCGAGGGTCGGCCAGAGTGCCGGTGATGCTGTATCCAGGCGCGGCGGCGCCAGGGAATCGCGTCAGCTTGAAATCAAGTTGCCGTTGCAAAGACGCAGTGCCGCTCAACTCAAACTTGCCGCTGGCGGATTCGAGCAAGGCATTTTTCGTCTCGATTTTTCCGTCGCGCATTCGGGCTTGTCCCGAGAGACGGGTGATTTTCAGCGGCGCCTCGTCATCCGCCAGAGAGATGCCGGGCAGCGTTCCTCCGCTGATGTCGAACTGTAAAGTTCCTTCGGCGGCCTGCCAGAAATCCGTTCCGCAGGAGCCTTTCACTTCGTAGCTTCCGGCCGCAGATCCGGTGATCCACGGGCCCTTGGCAGCGCCGGCGAGCTGCGCCAGGGACACTCCGGTGAGGTTCCCAGTTCCGTGGCAGGCCGCAGGTTTCACGCTGAAGTCTGCCTGCCACGTTCCACGCTGTTTGCCGCCGAGAAAGTTGGCGCTCAGTTGCGCGATTCGAAGTTTCGCGCGATCCAGGGTCACGTCGGCGGAAACATTTGTGGCAGTGAAACCACGCACCTGCAGACGCCCCGCGGTTACGTGACCGGAGGCTCGCACACTTGCCAGAAATGACGGAGCGGTCGATCCACTCGGCTCCAAAACCCGATACCAGGGCTGTTCCTTCGCGCGCGGTTGGCTCCACTCGCGAAGCGCGCCGGTTCTGATCTGGTTGGCGGCGAGGTTGAAATGAATCTGGCAGGCTCCGGGAGCCCCACAGCCGCGCGGCATTTCGACGGATCCAGTCCATGAAGTGCCGGCTGCGGTCGCGCTCAGCTTTCCGATACGCACTGCGTCCGGAGAGAACTGTATGTCGGCAGAGTTGATTTCGACAGGTTCGCCCGCGCCCCTGATCGCGAGCCGGACGTTGTGAAGCTTCGCAGTGCCGGTTACCTGCGGCCCTGAGAATACCGCAGCAGCGCCGCCGCCTCCCCACGATCCGGCGACTTGGAGGTCGAGGAGCGCCGTGCCCGCCGGCGCTATCTGTAAGGCCGGAATCCCGAGCATATGCGCCAGGCGCAGAACATGGCTAATTTCAGCATTCGAGGTGAGCGAGACGCCGTATGCGCTGCGAGTGATCCATCCCCGAACAGTCGGGGACATAGCGTGTGCACCGGCAGAAAAGGGTCCGAACTCGAGGTGCAGGCCGGCTGGGACTACTATTGGCGGCATGCCCTTAAGCTCAGCTGATCTTCTCGATGCACCGTTCTTCCAGGCAAAGGGAATGGTCTCCGGCCCGATCTCGGCCTGATTGGCAGCAGATGCCAGACGGAAACCATCGATCTCACCCTTTCCGTCGACACGCAGCGCGGACGCGGCGTCCCCGTCAATCTTGATCGCCCCACGCACGGTTCCGTTCGCCGATAGATCGAGAGGCAGATTCTTTTTCGCCCGCTGTGCCAGGGCCACGGCCGCGGCGGCGGGTATGTCGGATGCCGTCAACGCAAGGTTGTAGATGTGGCTTCCGGGCAACCCCAATTCGCCCTTCAGCACGATTCGCCCGTTCCCTACGGGAGCGGTGCAGCCGACCTCGTGAAACTCGCGGTCCAGCGAACTATAGCTTCCATCGCAGTGCGCCACCAGGGTCAGGGGCTGCCCGCTGGTAATGTCGTAGCGGCGGAAATCCTGAATCACGGCGTCGCTGGCGATCGCCAGCTTGGCTGGAGTTCCGTTGAGAGTGGCGTCGAGCTGCACACCGCCGCGCCAGCCCTGGTCGGCACCGGTAAAGAACTTACTGAGTTGTCCCAGTTGTGGCCCGCGCCACTCCAGGCTGAGTTGGAGAGGTGTTTCACGCAGCGTCGGCGCGCGCTGCCATGTCCCGCTGACGCGCAGCACGCCAATGTCGCTCAGGTTCAGATCGGTGCGAATCGGTTGAGCCTGCAGACGCACGCCCCAGGCATTTTCAGAATCCTGCCAGAGCGAGAAGTCGGCGTTGGTCAAAGCGTAAGGCTTTTTCTCTGTGCCGTTCTTGAAATTGATTCGCGCCGAAGACGCCTCAATGTAGGGGAAGGCCGGTCGCGGCTCCGCTTTTGCTTTCGCCGTAGGCGCAAGCGGCGTGTGGGCGGTGCGCTCCAACAGGGCTTCCAGGTTCCAGCGCCCGTTTTGCCCGTGCACCAGGTTCAGGCTGGGCTCGCTTAGGTCGAGCCGGGCGATTTCGAGCCGTCCGCGCAACAGCGACATAAGGCGCAGATCTGCGGTCACATCGCCCGCCCGCAGAATGGGTTCGGCTCCGAATGCCGGGTCGTCATAGACCACCAGGTTTTCCAGATCGAATCCCGGTCGCGGAAGCAGGCGCAGATGAACCGAGCCAATGTCGACCGATCGGCCCAAAGCCGAGCTCATGGAGAGCACGATTCGCGATTTCAGACGGGAAGCGCCGGGGCGCAGCAAAAACAGAACCAGCACGACCAGCACCGCAGCGGTCAGACGCCGCCTGGAGGAAGAAAACTTCACCGCACCCTCGTCCGCGACTCCCGCATGATTGGTTTCCGTCCCAGGGCTCCGGGGGAGACTATTTTACAACCGTCAGGGTCCGTTTCCAGCGAGTCTCATCGAAGAAGTGCAGCACAACCTGCCCTAGGAACATGATCCGATCGCCCCAACCGGTCTTGGTGTACTGATCTTCCGGGGTCTGGAACGACCAGTAAATGAACATCGGACGGCCGATGATGTTCTCTTTGGGAATGAAGCCCCAATAACGGCTGTCGAGACTCACGCCCCGGTGATCGCCCATGGCGAAGTAATGGCCGGGTGGCACGACCAGATCGCCTCCTTGAATGTGCGAGGCCAAATCCACGATCCAGTTCGGCGAGAGTCCGTCGGCATCCGACGGAGTAACCGAGGGAAAATCGTTGCGGTAGAAATCCGAAGGATTGTCCCGGTCGTGCAACACGTAAGGCTCATCCAGAGCCTGGCCGTTGCGGTAGACCACGCCGTCCCGCAGATGAATGCGATCTCCGGGAACGCCGATGACACGCTTCACCACATAAGTTCCTGCGTATTCCGGGTCGGGATGCAGAAAGACCACAATGTCGCGGAAGTGCACATCACGATAGGGAAGCAGGGGGCCAACCCAGGAACTCTTCGGGGCAAAGGTTAGCCGGTTGACGAAGACGTGATCGCCGATCAACAGCGTGTCTTCCATGGAACTGGAGGGAATTTCGAACGCCTGCACGACGAACGTGATGATGAACAGTCCGGTCACCAGCACGGCGGCCAGCGAAGCCAGAAATTCGACGGTAGTTTCCTTGGGCTTTTCTTCCACTACCGGCTCTTCCATGCGTTCTTTTGTATGTTCTTTCTTCGCCACGATTCTCGCTTCCAACGCACTCGAAATGATAGACAGATGAAATTGTGAGACGCGCCGACCACGTCAGTGTATCAGCCGCAGCGTCCGGCTCCAGCGCGTGATCTGGACGATGTGGGTGACGGCGTAGGCAACGTGGTACAGCCTGCCAGCGAAAGAAGACGCCGGATCGCGGTCCCAGTCGCGCACTGACCAGTAAATCACCAGCGGCCTGCCGACGATGTTCTCCCGCGGCACGAAGCCCCAATAGCGACTGTCCTGGCTGTCATCGCGGTTATCGCCCATCACAAAATAACTGCCCTGGGGGACGATCAACTGGCCGTCTTCCACCAGTTTGCGCATCTCCAGCCACCACTTGGCCTCCTCGCCCGGCGCAACGACGTCCACCCGCGGAAAGTTGTCGCGGAACATATTGTTGGGCGGCTCCAGGAAGCGCACGTAGGGTTCGTCCAGCGGCTTGCCGTTGATCCAGACCTTCTTGCTGATCATCCGCAAGTGATCCCCCGGCACGCCGATCACGCGCTTTACGAAGTGTTGCGAAGGATCGACCGGATAGTGAAACACAACGATGTCGCCACGCTGAATCTTCTGATAGGGAATCAGATGAGCCAGTCCGCCTTCGCCATAGCACAGCTTGTTAACCAGCAGGTAATCGCCCACCAGCAAGGTGTTTTCCATGGACTGCGAAGGAATCTGGAAGGCCTGCACAACGAACGTGATCACGAATACGGCGATCACCACCGTGCCTAGCAACGACTGCAGCGAACCGATCAAGTCGGATCCGAAAGTGCTTACGATGGGAGGACGCGGAGAATCCATGCTCTACTTGTCCGCCGGATGCGCCGCCGTAGCAACTGCACCGGTATCGCTCGCCTTCGACTGCGCCGCGAGAGAACTCAGTAACTGGCGGGCGGCGTCCTGTTCGGCGGTCTTCTTGGTCGAGCCTTGCGCCCGGCCCACGAACTCCGGATCTTTGCCGCGCTTCGTATTCAGACGAACCTCCACGGTGAACGTCTTGTTGTGTTCCGGGCCCGCTTCCTCGACCAGCGAGTAGATCGGTTGGGGCAAGCCCAGACTCTGGGCGGCTTCCTGCAGGGCCGATTTGAAATCAGTCACCGGCAGAGTGCCGCCGGCGCGTTCCATCCGCTCCAGTTCAGGCTCAATCACGTTGCGGCGCACGAAGGATCGCGCTACTTCAAGCCCGCCGTCGAGATAAATCGCCGCCAAAATTGCTTCGAAGGCATCGACCAGCAGGGCGGTCTTACTCCGGCCGCCACTCTTTTCTTCGCCCCGGCCCAGCCGCAGGTAATGGCCCAACTCCAAGTGCTGCGCTACCCGGATTAGATGCCGTTCGCTGACCAGGTGAGCCCGTAGTTTCGAAAGCTCGCCCTCCCGGAACTGCGGAAAGCGCTGGAACAGTTCCTCACTTGTAACCAGCGACAACACGGCGTCTCCCAGGAATTCGAGCTGTTCGTTGTCGCTGACCTTGTACTTGTCGCCAGCCTGCTGCGCTTCCTGCTCGCGGGCCTGCGAGCTGTGGGTGACCGCCTGCTCAATCACCGCCTGCCGCCGGAAGTGATAGCCGAGGCCCTCTTCCAGCGCCGTGATTTCACGTTCTTTCATACAAACTGTGTGCCAGCCGGATCGCGCAGGCTAATTCTTGGGCGGCGTCGTAGTCTGCCCCGGAGCGGTGCCACCGCTCAGTTTTGTCAACCGATCCTTTTCATCGCGCGCCGCCTTGGCTACGCCGGAGTCGGGGCGATCCTTCGTGAGAGCAAGCGCCTGGTCGTCGAATTTGATGGCCTCGGGAATCTTGTTCTGCATGTCGAGCGCGACCGCCAGCCGGAAGATCGCAACCGCGTCCGGCTGTTGCGGGAAAGCGTCAATCGACTTTCGCAGCTGGCTTTCGGCGTCCGGCCAGTCTTTGGCGTTGAAGGCGAGCGTGCCCAGAATCGAATACGCATCGGATCGCAGGAAACCTTTGAACGCGTTGAGCTGCTCGGGAGGATAACCCGTTGTCGGGACATCAGTATCAATCGTGACCAGGGCGCGCTCGGCGTCCTTTTTCGACTCGGCAAGTTTTTGGTCTTTATCCAGATCGGTGTCATGAGTGCGCTCGGCCAGAACCTGCGACACGCCGAGTAAAGCTTCGGGCTCGTCGGGATCAAGGGTCAGCGCTTTCTGCGCCATTTCCATCATCTTGTCGGCATTGTTGGCTTGCTGATATCTCTGCATGGTTGCCTTGTAGAGCACGACCCGCAATTCGCTGTCGGGATACTTCGCGGCAAAGTCATCGGCGGCTTTTTCCAGGGCGGCAGGATCGGTCAGCGCGATCGCGTCTTTGTACGCCTGAAATTCGGGTTGGGTTTTTGCTTGCGGCGGCCGTTTGCCTGCCGGTGCCGCCGCAGCCGGCGGGGTCTGACTGGCCTGCCCGGCCGGAGCACTCTGTGCCGCGGGTTTATCGTTGCCCTGCGCAAAACTCCAGGCGCACATTCCCAGCACTGCGACCACAATCGCTGCTCGCTTCATTCGTTCTCCTAGTCTCCAGACTTTCCTGGTCGAAACGCCGTGCCAAATCTTGCAACCGTGCATTTTATCGCAGTGGCCTCTTATCGCGACTGATCGAACATACCGATGTTCGCTCCGCCGATCGCCCACGGCATGACTCACAGTTCTTATTGCGGCTTGACCGGGGGTTCGTAGGCCTGCTGCAGACCCCGTTCGGCGGCCGCTTTAATCTCGGGCAGGTCCGCTCCCACAGTTAATGCGGCGCGGTACTCGTTCATCGCCGCGTCGCGGTCTTCCTTCATGTCCAGAATCCTTCCGAGATAAACGTGCGACCAGCCCACGACCTTTGGATCCTTGGTAGCCTGGATGGCCTTCTGGAAATTTTCCAGCGCGCCATCGCGGTTCTTGTCGGCTACGGCGACCTCCGCCAGGATGAACAAAGCCCGCCCCTGATCTCCGATTTTCCGGTCGAGTGCCTGGTGCGCCAGTTCCTCAGCGCCCTTGGGATCGCCCGCCTCCAGCCGTTTCTCCGCCGTCGACAGCATGCGTCGGTCTTCCAGCCGTGACAATTGAACCAGTTCCGGCGAAGCCACGTCCGCGAACTCAATTTCGTTGGCTACTTTCTCCTGCTGCTTCAGGTCGATCGCATCGAGCATATCGCCATATGCCGCTCGCAGCCCGGCCGGGTCCTTCTCAAACGTCAGCAGGTAGTTGTAGAAATAGCGAGTCAGCACGTATCCGCGTTTCATGGCATCATCGACCGCCTGCGCGCGCATCGCTTCCGCGGTTTGCTTATTTCCCATGGTACGAATTTCAACCGCACGGATGAAGCACTCGGTTACCAGCAGGGAAATATCGCTCTTGAAGCTTTCCTCCAGCGGGGCACGCTTTACCGACTGCAGCAGCGGTTCAATGCGCTTGATCGAGTTGAAGTGCTTATCGGCCAGAGGATCGAGCAGGTAGTGCAGATAAGTATGCCGGATCTGCTCCATCTTCAGCGGTTCCGCGGCTGCCGGGTCCGGCGATGGAAATACCACGACGTAGTAATCGGAACCGTAGTTGCGGGCGTTGGCTTCGTTCGGATCACCCATAAAATCGAGCAGGATCGTGAAATTCCTGCCCAGATATCCGCCGGTCTGCATTTTCAGATAAATGTCGGTATCGAAAACCATCTTCGCCAGCGGAATGTGGTAACGCTCCACGATGGCGGCATAATCGGCCCGGTGCCGCTCCCAGATTCCGTGCAGACCGTCCCTGTTATAGAAATCTTCCAGCAACTTGCTGAAGCCCGCAATGGGAGCCGCATCTGGCGGCAGATCGTCTTCTTTCACCTTGGGAAGGAAGTTCGGCGGTCCCTGCAGATAGAGCGCCAGCGAGACGTACTGCGACAGGTCGTGCGCCGGATCTCGTTCGCGGTGCGCCTCATACCACGCGCACATGGTTGCCGCGGCCTGCTGCGCTTCCGCCGAGGATTTCAGGTTCTTCTGCACCTCCGCCCGGATGTTAAGGCGCTGCGCGTCAGAACTGTTCAAATCCACGTCATAGCCGCAGGCATTCATCGCCGTGAGCACGGCGAACAGCGTCTCGCTGGTATCGAGCGTAATAGGATTGTTATTCTCCGCCGCACACAACGGCGCCAGCAGCCCCAGCACGGCCGCGATCACCACACCCCGAAGCCCACAAACCAAGAAACGACTCAGGAAGAAACGGCTCAGGAATCCCTCCCGCAAAATGGCCAAAACGAAGCCACAGCGCGACGACCACAGCACGGTGGCCGCGACCTAGCGGAGAACATGATCAGTGTAAAGACTCGGGGCCAGAGGGTCAAACCATTGACTTTTATTTCTCTATTCCTTTTGCGGGCGAACAATCCCCACGGGCTGCGCTGCGCAACCCAACGCCTCGCAACAAACGACTCGCAGCAAAATGCTTCGCAACAAAACAGAATGCGCCGGGTTTAAGGGACCCGGGGCGAGCGACGCGGCGGGGCCGCCAACATTGTGTACGCATTTTGCGTCTTAATCAGAGCGAGCCAAAACCGTATGCGAATCACGCTTAACAGACTTCCAGAATTATTGGCGATCACTTCGCTCATGGCGGCGATGGCGTGCGGCGGAAGCGCATCTACCAGCTTCCGCACTCCGCCGAGCACGGCTAACACGCCGATTCAGCACGTCGTCATCGTGATCCAGGAAAATCGCACGCCCGACAATCTGTTTGGCAGTGACTTGCAGAACCAGCCGCGCCGACTGCCCAACGCCGACCTCGCGTCGCAAGGATCGTGCCACGGTCAGTCGATCGCGCTCACACCCTGGGTTCTTGATCCCTGCTGGGATCCCGACCATGGCCATGGCCTGCCGCACCCGTCCTGGACTGACATGTACGATGGCGGCAAGATGGACGGTGCCTGCGACATCTACATACACAACTCCTGCACGTCATCGTCTTCCGTTCCTCCCAATCCGCAATACACCTACGTCGACAACAGTCCAATCGCGGCCACCGGCGTCGGCCTGCTTGAGCCTTACTTTCAAATGGCGCAGCAGTACGGTTTCGCCAACCACATGTTTCAGACGAATCAGGGGCCTAGCTTTCCTGCGCATCAGTTTCTGTTTACCGGCACTTCCGCGCCCGTGGCCTACGACGATCCCGGCGATACGCAGATGCTCTGGCAGTGGTTTGTTGCCGAGAACCTGGATTCCAATGCCAGGGCATACGGCTGCACGGCCCCAGCAAATGCATTGTTGTACGAAATAGCTCCAGGCGGCACCGAGTCGCCGGGATACGCTCCTCCCGGACAAGCGGCCGGCTATCCCTGTTACGACCATCCGACCCTGACGGATTTGCTGGACGCGAACAAACCTGCCATTAGCTGGCGCTATTACGCCAACTCGACCCCGACCAGCCTTTGGGACGCGCCTAACGCCATCAGTCATATCTGCATGCCCAGCGGCGGAGTCTGCAGCGGTCCAGACTGGAGCAACGGGGACGTGGCCTTGCAGTCGGGCCAGATTCTGACCGATCTTGCCAACTGTCAACTTCCGCAAGTCAGCTGGGTGATCCCCGACGGCAATTGGTCTGATCACGCCGGCGATCCGTCGACCGACGGCGGTCCTTCCTGGGTTGCGGCCATTGTCAATGCCATCGGCAACAGCTGGAGCAACAGCAGTCATAAGTGCGACTACTGGGGGAACAATTCTAACGACGCAACCGCCGTCCTCGTGACCTGGGACGATTGGGGAGGCTTCTACGATCACGTCAATCCGGGCGCGGTGATCGGTATGGGATATCCCGGTGCGCAGGCTCTCAGCCAGCAGTATGTCTACGGATTCCGCGTGCCCCTGCTGGTGATTTCGTCTTATGCCAAGCAGTCCTATACCTCGAATCTGAATCACGACTTCGGGAGTATTCTGAACTTTACGGAGTACGTCTTCGGACAGAACGGAAAGTCTTTGGGCGAGATCGACCCTCCCTACCATTACGCTGACTTCTATGCGCAGGATGTTGGTAGCACGCCCAACAACTATTCCCTCTACGATTTCTTCGACTTTTCGCAGCAGCCACTGTCGTTCACAACTATCACGGGCGCAAAGTACGCTCCGAATTGCTTCACGAACCCCACCGCAACCGGTTGTTTCACCAACTACCCCATGGACCCCGATAAAGATGCGGAAGAAGGGGAAGATTGAAGCCCTGCTCGTTCGCTGCCAATGCGGAAGAGTGGAGTGCTTACTGAAAAGGTTGAGTCCTCTTCAGGCGCCCTGATAACATTCCCCGAAGCGCCCACGTCTTGATAATCGCGAGGCGTTGGGCGGTTTGCTCGTGATGCACACGAGGAAATTAAGAGCCCGACTCAATCCCTTCTACGCGAGTCCTGTATCTTTAGCGAATCAACGAGGTGATTATGCCGCAGAGCCCGACCGCTCTGGTAACCGGTGCCAGCCGGGGGATCGGGAAGGAGATCGCCCTTGAACTCGCGCGCAGCGGCTACCGCGTTGCGGTCAACTACTACAACGAACCCGCGTCTTCTGTAGATGCGACGATGGCTGAGATCCGCGCCCTGCAGGCGCTGGTGGAAAATGGGGCGCTCTGCATCGAGGCTGACATTCGATCCGGTGCACAGGTAGCCGCAATGTTTGAACGCGTAATTGCCGCATTTGGCCGGCTCGATCTCCTGGTCAATAATGCCGGCGTGCAGACCTGGAAGCCGCTCCTCGATGTGACCGAAGAAGAATGGGATCTAGTCGTCGATACTAATCTGAAAGGGTGCTTCCTGTGCACGCAACAAGCCGCCAGACACATGAAAGATCACGGCGGCGGCTCGATCGTGAACCTGGGCTCCGGCTGCAACAAACTCGCATTCCCGTCGCTGGTGGCCTACACCGCGAGCAAGGGCGGAATTGAGATGTTCACCAAAGAGGCTGCGGTTGAGTTGGGGCGCTATGGGATACGCGTGAACTGCATCGCGCCGGGCTCCATCGAGTCCGAACGCACTCGAGCCGAAGACCCGGACTATGCCGGAACCTGGTCGAAGCTGACTCCGCTGGGCCGCGTGGGCACGGCCGCCGACATCGCGCCCGCCGTAGTTTTTCTCGCCAGCAAGGGAGCGTCTTTCATCAGCGGCCAAACCATCTGGATCGATGGCGCCCTGTTCACAAGAGCGCAGTGGCCCTACAAGAAGTGACAGGAAAGAACGCCAGGAACAGACTCAGATGAGGGTGCCCCACGTTTCGCGATCTTCGAAACGTGGGTACCACGAATGCCGATGGGGTTTGACAAGGAGCGGATGGCGGTTCCCTACCCTCTGACGCTGATCCTCGAGAACGACAGCAGGGCGCGGCTCGGCGTGGGGCGTCCCATCGAGAGTGCAGGACGGAAGGTGGTGAAGATCAGCATCCGCTTCACTTCGGGCAAAACTTCCTTCGAATCGTTCGACTCGGAGAGGATTCGGTAATCCTGCACGCGGCCCTCAGCGTCGACGTAGGCTTCGATCACCAGAGAATCAGCGTTGATGGTATCGAGCGTCATGCCGAAGGCGCTGGGCAGCAACTGCGGCGCAGTGTTAACCATGACCAGCGGGACGTCGTTATTGGCGTGCAGCGACGACGGCGCGACGAAATAGACCATTGCGATTCCGAAAATAACCACCGCGCTCAGAAACCCCGCGGTTGCCGGAACCATGAACGCGCGCAGTGCGTTATCGAGCCGCACCAGAAATCCTTCGAATGGAGGCCGTTGAGACCGCGCGGCTTCACGCGAAATCGCCAGCCGCAGCTTCAACCCCAAATCCGCCGGAGCCTTGGGGCGTGCCATATCCGCGAGCAACTGCTGAGTGCGGCGCAGCGACTCGAAATGGCCGCCGCAAGCGGCGCAATCCGACAGGTGCTTTTGCAGCGCGAGCATTTCCGCGCCGGTCACAGCTCCATCCACATAGGGCGAGAACAACCGCCTCGCCTCGGGGCACTGCAGTCCCGTCACATTCTCTGTGCCCGTCACACTCATGACATCACCTCAACCCTTCTCCCCCCTCCAGCAACCTGTGACCGGAACGCCGGCGCTTTCTCTTTCTCTTTCGCTGGCGGAACCGTCAACCCCAGTTCGTTTCCAACCTCGCGGACATACGACGCCAGCCGCTGCCGCAAAGCCTCTCTGCCACGGGTGAGCCGAGACTTCACCGTGCCCAGCGAAATGTCGAGCACATCCGCGATCTCTTCGTATGACATGTCTTCCAGATCGCGCAGGATCAGCGTGGTGCGATAGGGCTCGGGAAGCTTCCGCAGTTCCTCTTCCACGCGCCGCTGCACCTCGTGGTGAGCCACGTTGTCAAATGGAGACTCGGCGCGATCGGTCAACGCTACCTGCATCGCACTGTCTCCAATGCTCGCGCCTTCCGACTCCACCGGGTCAATTGAAGTCTCGCGCGCCTTGTGCCGGAACCACCAGCGCCTGCGATTCGCCGCTTCGTGCAGCGCGATGCGGTAAATCCACGTCTTTAAGCTCGATGAACCGTGAAAGTGCTTCATGCCGCGAAACACTTTCAGGAAAACGTCTTGTGTGGTATCGGCGGTGTCGGCCGGGTCGTTCACGATGCGGTACACCAATCCGTACACCGGCTGCTGAAATTCGCCGATGAGCCAGGCATAGGCCGTTTCCGAGCCGGCCTTCAACTCGGCGATAATCGCCGCCTCTTCCTGCGACCGCGCCCCGATGGCACTTGCCAGATCACCCAAAGTGGTTGCTCCCGCCATAATGGCGCTCCGCCTTGCCTAAACCACCATTATAGGATTTTCCACCCTGCCGCGCTCCGAAATCTCAACCAGAGCCCCTGATCGGTCCCAGCGGAGGCACGTCTCTCACTCACTATAGACTCCACAGGGTGGCCCACGGTTCCCACCCGTAAGTGGTTTATTTCCAGCAAACAAGACGAGCTTTGCCGGGAGCGGTGTATTTTCGCCTCAGACGACAACGAGCCCAAGACCCATAAACGTCATCGTGCCCGAGTTACGGGAGATTTGTCTCCGACTGTCAGGTTCTGATCAGTCTCTGCGCGCGCACGAAGGGCATTTTGGCCTAACTGACTTGTCCAGTTCTGGACAAAGGTGACCGCAGACGGGCGGTTGTTGCGCGCCCGCTTTGTCTGACCGAGCTAGACCGAATAGCAAACAAACAGGTTCCGGATTGTGCGGAATGGTTTGCCAACTGGTCGCGGCATCGGTTGCAGGAACGCAGCTACTGCGCAGCTTACTGTTTGGCGTTGCTCCCCGCGATCCCGTAACCTTGGCGGCCATGTGCGGCGTGCTGGCTCTGACGGGATTGTTCGCGGCCTGGTGGCCCGCCAGACGAGCCGCTTCCACCGAGCCGATGCAAGCTCTACGGATTGAGTGAGGGTCCGGTGGGTACGGACGAAGCAGACAAGTGGCACCTATTTCGCCGCCGTCATTTTAGCCATCGTTCCGGCGGGAACTTGCAGATTGAGTTTCCGAAGGATGTCGGCCAGTGCAGCCAGGAATGCCTCGCATCCCTTGTCCAGATCCAGCTGCGATTTTTCCAGGAAGGCGCAAGCTCCGTCATGCTCTAATCGGGCAGCGTTTTTCTGCGATAGTCCAGTGAAGACGACCACGGGAATCGCGGCAGTCGCAGGATCTGTCTTAAGCGCCTTCAAGACTTCCGGACCTGGCATTCTCGGCAGAAGCATATCGAGCAAAATCAAGCTGGGAGTTTTCGTCCGCGCCATCTCCAGAGCGTGCTCGCCATCGGTTGCCGTGCTCACTTCGTATCCTGCCCGCGCCAGCGCACGCTCGGTCGCCAAGCGCAAAAACTTACTATCATCGACCAGAAGAATCTTCGTCATAACTGCCAACAGTCTTTTCTATCGGCAGAATTCGGGAAGTGGACCAGCAGGGATAACGCGAGAGGCGCGAATGTGAGAATTTTCTCAGCCAAGCGATGATCATACTCAGCCAGCCAACGATCATCCCTTCTCCGGCTTCTCGGGAAACTTGTCTGACCCCTCCACCAGTGCCTTGACCGCGGCGCGACAGGCGGATCGCAACTCGGCTTCATGCCCGGAGGGAATCCCTTTCGACAGCAGTAATGTTGTCGTTCCGTGCAGCAGCGCCCAAATAGCGAGCGCCAACTGGGTGTGATCCTCGGGATCTCCCCCCAGGCGCTCTGCCAGCCGCTTTTCGACCAGGGCGAAGTTGGGTCGCGATTCGCGGATGGGACGCGCCCGTCCGCGCCCCTTTGGCGGCGAAAGTTCGTGGGCATACCGGTAAAACAATTCGTACTCGTGGGGTGTGCGCAGGGCCGACCCCACGTAGGCCTCGGCCATGCCTTCGATGCTTCCGCCAGCTTCAAAATCGTCTCGGATGCGATGCGCGATGTGCAGCAGCAGGCCGCGCAACAGATCCTGGCGGTCTTTGAAGCGGCGATAGACTGCCGGCGTGTTCGTACCGGCGGCGCGGGCTACCGCGCGCAGAGTGAGCGACTTGTCGCCTCCGCGATGCCACAAGGTCTGCGCTGCTTTCAGAATGCGTTCTTCCAATCCGGGATCGGCATGCCGGGGCATCGGTCGTTTTTCCTCCGGGGAAAGCGCCTAAGGGACAGCCGCAACATTATATTGACGACGTAGATAAAATACCGTATATTTTTCGCACAGTCCTCCCACATTCGAAAACGAATGTTGTCAGGAAAAGCCGCGGTCGGTCCCTACACCACCGCGGCATCTTTTTGCCTGCCGCCGGGCAGCCCGAGCCATTTTCGGCGAGAGTAGGGCCGAGAATTTCGTTGACATTGTAAACGTAATTCGATATAACTACTACAGACGTTTTCGGGCCCCTTCCCTGCAGTCCATTTCCGGGAGTCGTTTTTTCTGATGACTTTGCCAGAGAACTCCGAGGATCGTGTCTCGGTGATTCAGTTAAATTCCGAACTGCGCCACGCCCAACTGGAGTTGCTCAGCGCGCACTGCGCCATTCATCAACTGCGCCTGCGCTACTCGGCGGACGATCTCGCCCGCTTCGGACGGCGCGACGTGCTGCACAAGTCGGCGCAGACCGCCAGCGTGCTCAACGAATTCTACGCAGGCATTGAGAGCCGGGTCGTTGAGTCTGCGCCTCCTCCCGAGCAGTTGCAGAAACCGAGCAGCCAGCAGATCGCGCAGGCGGTCGAGTGGATCGCCTCCTGCTTGCGCAGTCAGCGCGAGCATTATCGGCCGATGGGCCGGCCTCTTGACGGCGCGCAGGCGTCGAGACTCGCGCCTTATTTTTCCGTCGAACTCATTAATCGCGTCCGAATCGTCGAACTCGAAGGGGCTCGAGTGCCGGTCCCGGACTTTCTTGCGCAAGTCCGAGCCATGGGTTACGACAATCTTCCTGACTTGCCGCATCTGGACTCCGTAACCTTTCTCGACGTCGTGGTTTTCAATGAGACCCTGACAGAACGGGCCCTGTTCCACGGTCTGGTGCACGCCGTGCAAATTCACGTGCTGGGGCTGGAGCGTTATTCCGAGCTTTGGGTGAGTGGATTCGTCAGGACCAGAGCCCACTTCACCGTTCCTCTCGAAGTGCAGGCGTTCGCTCTGGCCTCGAAAGTTCTCCGAGCCGCGCCGGAAAGATTTTCGGTTGAGGAGCAGGTTCGGCGCTGGCTTGAAGAAGACCGCTATTAATCCGCGCTTGCAAGAGTCAGAGGTAAATCTCTCTGAGACAAATATTTTTTCTGTCTGTCGAGTGGGCGTTGGTTAGCTTCGGATGCAGGAATCTTGGGCCGCAGGAAGTCGGAGGTACGGTATTGCGCTACAAAGGTCTAACTAGAGTTCCAACAATGGTGGTCGTTTCTAAATTCGGGAACGGATCGTATTGCCTATGGCTGACCACCGGAATGCACTTTAACATTCGTCGATGGGTTGAACTCTGGAAATCGGGTGCGGTGAAGTTGGAGGAGTAGGAGATCGAGCCGACTCTGTTCCCGCGGAAAAAGCCAGCGGCCCGAAACTTCCGGGCCGCTGGACAGCCGAGTTCTTGCTGATGTCAAAAGCGCGCGAGCGAGTCGCCCACGACCACACCAACTACGTTCCCTCGCTCCACCCCGCCAAATACTCTTCCTGCTCGGGCGTCAGGCGATCGATTTTGATCCCGATGGATTCGAGCTTCAGGCGGGCTACTCGCTTGTCGAGTTCTTCGGGAACGCGGTAGACGGTCTTCTCCAGCTTCTTGTGGTTCTTGACCATGTACTCGATCGACAGAGCCTGGTCGGCGAAGCTCATGTCCATCACGCTGGCGGGGTGGCCTTCGGCTGCGGCGAGATTAATCAGGCGGCCTTCGCCCAGCAGGTTGATTTTGCGTCCGTCTTTGAGCGAGTACTCGTCGACGAAGGTGCGCGTGGTCCGCTTCGACGATGACATGTTTTCCAGCGCCGGGATATCGATTTCGACGTTGAAGTGCCCGGAGTTCGAA
Organism: uncultured Acidobacteriaceae bacterium; assembly: GCA_963739125.1. Lineage (GTDB taxonomy): Bacteria > Acidobacteriota > Terriglobia > Terriglobales > Acidobacteriaceae > Sulfotelmatobacter. The sequence continues at coordinate 3,110,283 of CAVTZD010000001.1, forward strand.
ATGATCGCTCCGTCCTTCATCAGTGCAAAATGTTCTTTGGTGAGCACGCTCTTGTTGCCGGTGACGGTGCAGAAGACGTCGCCGAGCTTGGCGGCCTCGGTCATCGACATGACGCGGAAGCCGTCCATCACGGCTTCGAGAGCTTTCGTGGGATCGACTTCGGTGATGATCACTTCAGCGCCGCAGCCACGGGCGCGTGAAGCGAGTCCGCGGCCGCACCAGCCATAGCCGGCAACCACGAACTTCGAACCAGCCAGCAGGAAGTTGGTGGCGCGGATGATGCCGTCGATAGTCGACTGTCCAGTGCCGTAGCGGTTATCGAACAGGTGCTTGGTGTCGGCGTCGTTGACGGCGACGATGGGGAACTTGAGCACGCCTTCCTTCGCCATGGCGCGCAGACGAATGACGCCGGTCGTGGTCTCCTCGGTGCCTCCGATGACGTGTTCGAGCGCGTCGGTCCGCTTGGTGTGCAGAATGGTGACCAGATCGGCGCCGTCGTCCATAGTGAGGTGCGGTTTGTGGTCGATGGCGGCCAGGATGTGGTTGTAATACGTGTCGTTGTCCTCGCCCTTGATGGCGAAGACCGGAATACCCTGATCCCGGACCAGGCTGGCAGCCACGTCATCCTGCGTGGAGAGCGGGTTGGAGGCGCAGAGCACGACGTCGGCTCCGCCATCGCGCAGGCAGATGCCGAGATTCGCGGTTTCGGCGGTGACGTGCAAACACGCTGAGATACGGATGCCCTTCAGCGGCTGATTCTTGATGAACTCCTTGCGGATGATCTGCAGCACTTTCATGGACTGGTTCGCCCACTCGATGCGTTTCTTCCCCAAGTCGGCCAGTTCAACGCTCTTAATGTCGGAATTGACGGCGGTCGTTGACATACTTCTCCTGTTTGGCGCGCTAATGGCGGCTGAAAATAAGTTTGGTGAAGCTATTGATGAACCCAAGAGTTACGCGATCCGGAAATCATTTTCGCAGAATACACCAACTTCTCGAACCGGTCAGGATTACCTGACTGTTCTTTTGGCGTGTCCCTTTCCGGCCACACTACGTATGGCACTTCGGTTCCATCTTCGACGGTCTGCCTCGCATCTTCCGTAGAGACGTTGCTTGCAACGTCTTGCCACTAGAGGCAGGGCTGATGGTGGTAGGAGAGACGTAGCAAGCTACGTCTCTACAACGCCCGTCTACGACACGGGGTTTACCTCCGAACTACCGCAGGCTCCTGCAAACCGGCATCACTGGCGAGTTTCGCCGCTTTGTCGGTTGCCTCCCAGGTGAAATCGGAGTCGCTGCGGCCGAAGTGGCCGTAAGCGGCAGTCTTCTTATAGATCGGGCGGCGCAGATTCAGCGACTCGATGATGCTGCGTGGCGTGAGTTTGAAGTGCGCGCGAATCAAATCCGGAATCACCGCCGGATCGATTTTCTCGGTGCCGAAGGTTTCAACCAACACGCTGACCGGTTCGGCCACGCCGATGGCGTAGGCGAGTTGTACTTCACAGCGATCAGCAAGGCCGGCCGCGACCACGTTCTTGGCAATATGGCGAGCCATATAGGCAGCAGATCGATCGACCTTGGTCGGATCTTTTCCGCTGAATGCCCCGCCGCCGTGGCGTCCCATGCCGCCGTAGGTGTCGACGATGATTTTGCGTCCGGTAAGGCCGGTATCGCCCATGGGGCCGCCGATGACGAACCGTCCCGTGGGATTGATGTGGTACTTGGTGTCTTCGTCGAGCAAGTTGGCCGGGATTACGGCCTGAATGACGTGCTTGAGAATGCCGGAGCGCAGTTCGTCGTTGCCCACGGTTTCGGAGTGCTGGGTCGAAATGACGACGGCATCCACGCGGAGAACTTTTCTGTTGGCGTCGTATTCGACCGTGACCTGAGATTTTCCGTCGGGGCGAAGAAAGGGAAGCGTTCCGTTCTTGCGAACTTGCGAAAGGCGCTGCGTGAGCTTGTGGGCGAGAGAGATAGGCGTGGGCATCAAATCGGCGTTTTCGTTGACCGCATAGCCGAACATCATGCCTTGATCGCCGGCGCCGCCAGTGTCGACGCCCATGGCGATGTCGCCAGATTGTTTGTTGATGCTGGAGATTACGGCGCAGGTATTGGCGTCAAAGCCGTAGAGAGCGTTGTCGTATCCGATGGCGGCCACGGTTCCGCGAACCACGGACTGGAAGTCGACGTAGGCCTTGGTCGTGATTTCACCGGCAATGACCACCAGGCCGGTAGCCGTAAGGGTTTCGCATGCGACTCGGCTGGTGGAATCTTCAGTTAAGCAGGCGTCAAGGATGGCATCAGAAATCTGGTCGGCGATCTTGTCGGGATGGCCTTCGGTTACGGATTCGGACGTGAATAGATAGCGGTTTTTTGCTGCCAAGTTATGTGTCTCCTTTAAGTGCAGGCGATTCGCGATACCGCGGCGTGCGAAAAAGCCTTGGGGCTCTGAATCTGGCGGGGCCCGCGGAAATCCACGCGGCCGCGACGGAAGCGACGCATCGATAAGGAAGTCCTGCAAAAAGGCTATCAGAGGGGCCCGCTTCACGCAACGATATTAGGGGTAAGTGGCGTAGGGTGAATCCAGTAGCGGAAATGAGGAAGCGGGCGGAGGGGATTGATGGTTCAACGGGGAAGCCGGAAAACTCCCAATGCAAAGCCCGAGTGCTCTTTCAGTTGACGGTTGGTGGAGCGGGGGCCGGCGGCTGAGTTGTCTTGAGTCCTGAGCTGTTGAAAACCAGGGTCTTCACCTCGGCTTCAGCTCCTTGGGGTGGGACTTCTTTGCCGTTGAAAAGGAAGCTGACTCCGGCCGCGTTGCCTACTCGTATGACGACTTCGCGGCTGGCGTGGACCGCTGTATCGGCTGGAGCGATGAGAGTTTCCCGGCTGACGACCTGACCGTCGGCGGTTACGGAGATCCAGGAATTTTCTGACGCGCGAATCACCAGCGTTAACGGTGGCGCCGTGTTCGATGCGCCCGCGGAAACTGCCGCGCCAGCCGGGCCTGCTGCTTCGGTATTCGTGCTTGTATTCGCAGCCGCGGTTTCGGCGGTTGGTTGTCCCCCGGACGATGCTGGATTAACGGCCGCACGGGTGCTCGACGGCGAATGCGAACTCTTGGTCGATGTTCTTGCCACGGAGGTCCTGGCGGGAGTTTCGGAAGCGGCGGTGGCCGGCGGTTCCACCAGCGGCGCTGAAGTCGCTGCCGGCGGGCTGATTGCTGTTTGCGTTCGCCCAACACGGGTGTGACGGTGCCACAAGATGAACGCGAGCACCAGGATGACGGCTGTTGCAGCCACGATTCCCCACGGGATCCCACCCTCGCCTCGCGCGAGGTAATCCCGGCGCGGACGCACGTGTTCGGCGCGTGGAAGTTGCAGGCCCGGCAGTTCGTCGCTTTGAGATGGGGCCGGCGCTGCGGCCGGCGGCGAAACCGAAGTCTTCCGGCTGGGCTGCTTCTTCGCTAAGACCGGTGGGCGCCTGGCGGGAGTTTCGGCCCGCGACGGAGGCTGCCACGAAGCCTGCGCATCGATCTGCGCCTGCCGCAGGCAGTCGAGATACTGGGCTACGGCATCGTCATCGTTGAGTCCGAGATGCTTGGCATAGGCGCGGATGAAGCCCTTGTTGAACACGCCGCCGGGAAGCTGGTCAAAGTGCTCCTGCTCGATGGCCAGCAACATGCGAGATCCGATTTTTGTGGCATTGGAAACTTCGTCCAGAGAAATGCCTTTTTTCTCACGCTCTTTGCGAAACTTGTCGCCGAACTGGCCCACGTTGCTCCGTCAGGGCGAAGCACGAACTCGCCCACCTTGATGATCACGGCATCATCATAGGACATGCGGAGTCGATGCGCCACAATCGTCGGTGCGAGACAAGAGGTAACAAGCACGGAATTCCGGCCTCGGACCTCGAGTCCCATACCTTGAACTTCGGACGTCGGGCTTCGGGCTTCGGATGTTCGACTTCGGGACTGCGGTTTCGCATTGGGCGGGTTTTTGGTTCTTCAGATCTGAAGTCTCAGCCCTGAAGACCCAGCCAAAGCCCAAGGTCCGGGTGCTAACGTTTGGGCCCGAGGTCCGAAGTCAGGGTCTGAAGTCCCGAAGTCCGTTACTGTTGTTTGCGGATCGTGATGGGAAACTTCGCTTTGCAGGTGTTCGCGGGATCGTCGAAGGCTTCGCCACTGCGGTCGCCTTCGGCGGCGTGAAAATAGACGCCATGCTTGATGCGATCCGGAAGACCGGTGATGCGCGCCTTGCCATCGACGTTAGTGCCGACTTCGAGATCCAGTTTGCGGACACTCATGAAGCCGTAGGCGATGTGAACGCTTACCTTGGCGGCGTACACGGGCGCGCCCGCGCTGTCTGTAATGGTGAAGTCCGCCGAGCAGGGACCGGCACCGCCGTCGATCGAGGGAACGGTTTTCGCTTCGGCAGTTTCGGCGGCCGTCGTGGAGCTGGTCTGAGAGAAAGCGAAAGCGGGAAGTGAGATTACCAGGAAGAAAAGGGCCAGGCTTCTGAGTCGATGCGCATCCATAGCTCCTATAGATTACGCCAAACCGATAAACGAGGGCGTCGAACGGAGGCGTGTTTTTCCCTCGAATGAGGCTCGGCGTGCTTCGCCCGCTTGGGTCGCCGAACACGTGCCTGGAGGCGTCGAAGGAGACGTCAAGGCTGCTTCTTAAAAATCGACTTAGACATTAACAATGTCCACAAAGCATGGAAATGACTGAACCCGTTGGCGTTACGGGTTCCTGTTACCAACGTTCATTGCCCCTGCACGAACGGGATGAATATAATTTTTGAACTACCTTCCGTCCCGCGAGGAACAACGGTATCTGCATGCCTGAGGCCGGCATTCAATTGACGCGCCAGAGCCAGGAGTTGAGGATTTTTCACGACGTGGCCAAGGCGCTCACGTCATCGCTGGACCTCGACTCCATTCTGCAAACGATCATGGAAAAGATGGCGGAGTATTTCCGTCCCGACACGTGGTCGCTGTTGATGGTCGATGAAGAGCACGATGATCTCTACTTTGCCATTGCGGTCGGAGAAGCGGCAGAAGCGCTGAAAGATGTTCGCCTGAAAATGGGCGAAGGCATTGCCGGCTGGGCGGCAAAAAATGGCGAGCAGTTGATTGTGCCGGACGTAGACGCCGATCCGCGCTTCGCCCGGCGCATCGACCAATCGACCAAGTGGGAGACGCGCTCGGTGATCTGCATGCCGCTGCGTTCCAAGCTGCGCGTTCTGGGTGTGATTCAGTTGGTGAACGTCGACCTCTCAGAATTCAAAGAAGCGGAGCAGTTTTTTCTGCAGTCCTTGTGCGACTATGCAGCCATTGCGATCGAAAATGCGCGCTGGGTGGAGAAGATTCAGGAGTTGACGATTACCGACGACTGCACTGGCCTCTATAATGCGCGGCATCTCTACAAAACGCTGGAAACTGAAGTCTACCGCTCATCGCGCTTCGGGTATGAGTTCAGTATTCTGTTCATCGACCTCGATCATTTCAAGACCGTCAACGACACGCACGGGCACCTGGTCGGCAGCAAACTGCTGGAAGAGATCGGATATCTGATCAAAGCGCAGCTGCGCCTGATTGACTTTGCCTTTCGCTACGGCGGAGATGAATTCGTAGTGCTCTTGCCGCAGACAGCGAAAGATCAGGCGCTGGTCGTGGCCAGGCGGTTGCGCGACGCACTGCGCGCCAGCAAGTTTTGCCGCGAAGAAGGTTTGAATTTAAATATTCGGGCCTCGATAGGATTGGCGACTTTTCCGCACGACGCTCAGACCGCGCATGATGTGATTCGGCAGGCCGACGGCATGATGTATATGGTGAAGAACTCGACTCGCGACAATATCGGGATCGCGCAGCGGGGCGTCTTGAAGTAACGTTTTCAGCCTTCGGGCCTCAGCCTTCAGACCTCAGACCTTCGACGTCGGACCTTGGCGAGTCGCGGCTGCGGATTCAACCCCCACGACCTTCCACTTGCATCGTTCTTCCTGGAAGATTATTAGTCCGGCGTGCTATTAGGATAGTCCGGTACGTTCTTCGCTCTTCCGCACTGCGTTTTCTCATGAAGCGAATTCTCGATCTTGGATGCGGTACGGGAGATTCGTGGCGCATTCTGGGATTGCAGCCGGAAAACTGGCAGGTGGTCGGAATTGACATTGGGCAGGACCGACTGCAAGCCGCGTCCCTCAAATACAACGCGAACGGATGGTTCTACGTGTGCGCGCGGGGTGAGAGCATTCCGCTCGCGGAGGGCTGCATCGACGGGATTATTTCGCAGGTGGCATTGCCTTATATGCATATCCCGCGCACTCTGCGGGAGCTTCATCGTGTGCTGGCGCCCGGGGGATGGTTGAAAGTAACGCTGCATCCCCCCGGCTTTACGTGGAACGAATTTCGGCGGTCGTTCTCTCCTGTGCCATTACTGAAACTCAAAGCAAGTTTGTTCCGCGCATTCGTATTTCTGAATGGCATCGTGTTTCACGTTTCGGGCGGGGTGCTTTCCTTTGGCACCGTTGCGGAGAGTTGCCAGACCGAACGCGGAATGCGGATCGCGCTCAGGCGCGCAGGATTTACCGAGGTGAGCTTCGAGCGCGATGGGCTGAGGTTCCTGGTCGAGGCACGGCGCGAACCATAGTCGCAAAAAACCTAAGTGCTCGCCCGGACTACCAGCATTTTCTTTTAGTGCGGGGTCGACGCCGGGGTTGGTGACGGCTTGGAAGGCCCCGACGGCGCTTCCGGCGTCCACGGATTTGCATTGGCCGGAGCTTTAGGATTCACGCCGAAATCCCAGAGGTAGAGATTCATTCCTTCCGTCGGCGACGATTCGACCAGGGCGTATTCTCCGGGTGCGAGTGGCTCGGTGGGCGTGATCTTCAGCCAGCCGCCGCTGACCCGGTCGATCGTGGTGGGCACCACGTGCTGCTCCTGGCTGATGTTCCCCGTGGCGGCACGCTTCACGGCGCCCACAACTCGCCGTCCACCTTTGACTTCCGCGCGCACGATGAGGAAACGATCGTAGGGAACGATGGCTTGCTCCGGTTGCTCAGGCTGCTGGGGCCCTTCCGGGGTATTCGCGTCTCCGGATCTCGTATCGACGGGTCCATTCCTGGTCGATCCGGCACCGGCAGATCCTGCGCCGGCAGATCCCGACGATCCGGTTTGATCGGGCGCGTCCTCCACATTGATGTAAATCGACGGCACGCCAACGTGGGCCTGCACCTTGGCGTGAGTGCCCTCGACCTCGATGGTCTGCTTGACTCCTGCGATAGGATTGATGGCTCCGCGCAGAAGATTGGCTTTGGTGTTGCGGTTTACGTCGCCGGCAGTCTGCTGAATTTCGACGATCTGCGGCTCGCCCTGGAAGCTGTCGAAAAGAAATACCCCCGAGTCTGCGGGCAGGCGCAATCCAGGAGCGACCTGCGGGAGTTTCGCTTCGGCGAGTTCGCGATCATGTTCCACTTCTTTATCAAGTGCAACGGCCTCGGGAACGGAGTCGTCCTTAGCGCGGTCCTTCTCGTACTTCTCGGTCGCGGGCCAGTCGACCAGCGACGTGGGAAGCTCCTCCCACTCTTCGCGTTCGGCGCTGAAGTAGCGCACGCGGTCTCCTTTGGTTTCATATTTCGTGATGAGCTGGTAGGTGCCGTCTTTCAGGATGAGCCGGCGGGAGAGTTCCTGAGCGCGAGATGTCCCGTGCAGGGCGAGAATGGCGATGAGAGTCATTGCCGCTAAAAGTGCGGTTCGAACGAAGGCGAGGCGCTGAAGGCGTGGAGTGCTGCGCGACATGGCTGTTTCAATTATCGTCCGAGAGGGAGTATCCGTCGAATTGGTTTTGTGCGTATCCGGGCGGCTTCGGGGGCAGAAGCAGCCCTACAGACTTCGACTGATCGCAGGTTGTCGGTGCTTGTAGTATGCTGTTGCTCGCAAACGCCAACCTGTGAACATGAAACGCACGTCAACGGTCTCGCTGGGGTTGTTATTCCCTCTGTCCTTTCTTCTAGGGGCATTTGTTGCGTCCGGGCAGTCCGGTCCGGCGCCGACCGCAGGTCAGCCCAGTCCGCCCGTTTCTGCCCAGGGCGAGCCGATTTCCTACGCTTCGGTCTCGGAGCTCAACGGTCTACTCGGGCAATTAGAGGCGAGTTCGAAGACAACCCAAGACGACCTGGCGAAACTGCGGATCGACCGCTGGAAAACCGACAGTTCCTACAAGAGGCAGACGCTGGCCAACGTGGAGTCGATCCAACGCAACCTGCAGTCGGCCCTGCCGGAAATCATCGGGCAGTTGCGCGCCGCGCCCGAAGACCTGCCCACAACCTTCAAGCTATACCGGAATCTTGATGCGCTTTACGACGTGCTGGGAAGCGTGGCGGAATCGACCGGCGCCTTTGGAGGGAAAGACGATTTCCAGTCTCTGGCCAACGATCTGAGCGCTTTCGAAGGCACGCGCAAGCAGATCGCCCAGCGCATCGAAAACTTGTCATCGGCGAAAGAAGCTGAGATCACGCGTCTGCGCACGGAATTGAAAACGGCGCAAGAAGCGATTCCGGCGCCCCCGCCCAAGAAAATTATCGTGGACGACGCTGCGCCGGCAAAGAAGCCAGCGGTAAAGAGAAAGAAGTCAGTGGCGAAGCCGGGAGTTCCATCGACGCCCCCGGCAAAGACTCCGCCGGCTCCGGAGCCGCCCGCCGCGAATCCGCACTGAGGCGGACCTCGGATTTCGGACCGCGGGTTCCGGACCTCGGGCATTCTAATCTCAGCAACTCTAAGGGTTCAGAGGTCATACGGCCGCTCTCCGAAGTCTGAGGTCAAAGGTCTAAACTCTTGAGGTCCGAAGTCTGATTCGCATGCCTTCGCACGGCAACATCGTCGTGGTGATCTGCGGAATCGCCATCCTGTGGGCGGTCCTGCTGGATGCGTTCGAGACCGTGGTGCTGCCGCGTCGCGTCACACGCCACTTCAAGCTGACGGCGTGGTTCTACCGGCGGACGTGGATTCCCTGGCGCAAGATCGCAAGGCGGATCAAGAAAACTTCGCGGCAGCAGAATTTTCTGGGATATTTTGGGCCGCTGTCGCTGATCCTTCTGATGGTCTTCTGGGCGACCGGGCTGATTTTTGGATTCGCTCTGATCCAGCAGGGAATTGGGGGGCACGAGCAGATCAGCGGAGAAAAGCTGACCTTTGGCAAAATCCTGTATCACAGCGGCGAGACGTTTTTCACGCTGGGCTATGGCGATATTGTGCCGACATCAGGCACGGCGCGGGCGATGTCGGTGATCGAAGCCGGCATGGGCTTCGCTTTTCTCGGCGTTGTGATCGGTTACATTCCGGTGGTGTATTCCTCGTTTTCGCGGCGCGAGATTCAGATTTCCATGTTCGATGCGCGCGCCGGCTCGCCGCCTACGGCCACGGAATTATTGGTTCGTCTGGTTGGGCGATCGGCAGATTCAAAGATGGATCAGAGAATGCTCGACGAAGTTCTGCGCGAGTGGGAACGCTGGTCAGCCGAGTTGCTGGAGAGCCAGATTTCCTATCCCGTGTTGACTTTCTTTCGATCGCAGCACAGCAATCAGTCCTGGCTGGCGGCGCTGACGACCATGCTGGACGTGACCTCGCTGGTATTGGCCGGCATCGACGGGGTGCAGCCGGGGCAGGCCAAGCTTACGTTTGCCATGGCGCGGCACGCGGCCGTCGACCTGGCGCAGGTGGTGAATGCGCGCTACGATCCTGACGCTCCAGATCGCTTACCGAATGCGGAGTTTGACAGCCTCCGCGAGTCGCTCGCGGCCGCGGGGCTGCGCTTGCGGAGTGATGAAGCCGCGCGCGACAAGCTGGCCAAGCTGCGCTCCATGTATGAGCCCTATGTATTCTCGACCGCGCGAAATCTGATGCTGACCCTGCCGTTGTGGATACATACGGAAAAGACGCGCGATGACTGGCAGGCTGGCCCGTGGGATCGGATCATTCAGGCCAAGGGACTGGCCGTGCTGGGACAGAAACCCGCGCAGCCGCCGGCGATAGAAGATCACTTCTAGCGTTTAGTTAAGATCACGTTCCTATGACTCACGTTGGCGAGAACGTTGTGCGCATTGAAGCCGAGGCGCTGCGCGCGCTGGCCGACCGAATTGCCGGTCCGATGGCGGCGGCGTTTCAACGCGCGGTCGATCTGATGTTTTCCTGCGCGGGGCGTGTCGTGGTTACGGGCATGGGCAAGAGCGGGATCATCGCGCGCAAGATCGCTGCTACGCTGAGTTCGACCGGGACGCCGGCGCTCTATCTGCATCCGGTCGAGGCGCTGCATGGCGATCTTGGCATGGTTGTGCGCGGAGATGTGGTGCTGGCTCTTTCGGCAAGCGGCGAGACCGAGGAGATTCTGGCGTTGCTGGCAACGATCAAGCGGCTGCGCGTGCCGCTGATTGCGATGACCGGGGATGAAATCTCTTCAGTTCGTGCGGAGCGCTCGCTCCCGCCCGCGACCGCCGGTGGCATGCGATCGAAGAGTGCGGCGAAGTCCGCTGCGAGATCGTTGGCGAATCGAGTCGAATTGAGAGTCGAGTCAAAATCAAAAGCAGCGGGCGGGGGCGCCCGCTCCACACCAGTAGTTTCTACATTGTCTTCGGCAGCCGATGTGGTGTTGGACTGTTCGATCGCGGAGGAAGCTTGCTCGCTGGGATTGGCTCCGACGGCTTCGACTACAACCATGCTGGCTCTGGGAGATGCGCTCGCGGTGACGCTGAGCGATCGGCGCGGATTTCGGGAAGAAGACTTTGCAAATTTGCATCCCGGAGGAAAGCTCGGGAAGCGGCTGGCGCGAGTCGAGTCGCTGATGCACACCGGTGAAGCGCTCCCGCGAGTGGCCCGGCAGGCGAAGATGCCGGACGTGATTTATGAAATGTCGCGTAAGAAGCTGGGCGTGACCGCTGTGGTCGAGGGTGATCGGCTGGTCGGGATCATCAGCGATGGAGATTTGCGACGGCTGCTGGAGAAGCGCGGAAAAGACGCGATGGACCTGACGGCGGGCGAGGCTATGACGCGCGATCCGAAGACCATCGGCGGCGCAGAGTTTGCCGCGACGGCGCTGGCTCTCATGGAAGAGAAGAAAATCACTTCGCTGATGGTGGTGGATGGGCGAGGGCAGCTCGAAGGCATCGTGCACCTGCACGATTTGTGGACGACGGAACTGGTCTAGAAAGATTGAGTAATTGGGAAATTTGGTAATTGGGTAATTGAAAAGCGATGCTGCCGGGGAGCGAAGTGGATGGGTACCCTTTGGGCCGCGATGTTTGTATTGCTTGCGCGGGACTTGGCCCAGAAACTTAGGTGACTCTGCGCTAAAGTGAAGATTAGCTGGTGTGATCGAGTAATTGGGAAATTTGGTAATTGGGCAATCAAAAATCGGCGCTGCCGGTTTCGGTTTTTCAATTACAAAATTACTCAATTGCAAAACGATTCAATGAGGTTTCATGTATCACTACGATCCTAATACTGCGCTGGAAGAATTGACTGAGGATGCCACTCTGCCCAACCCGGTTCATGTGCGGGACATGATTCTGCGCGGCAAGCTCACGGCGGACAAATCGCTCGAGCTGAACCGGCTGTTCGTGGAGTATCAGAAATTTTTCGGCGAGGCACAGAAACTGGGAAAAGAGATCCTGAAGCAGTTGGCGGGATAGTTCACGCGGCTACGTGGGGACAGCCGCCCTCGGCTGTCCGGCGGGAGAAGCATGAGCGGGTTTCTGCCGATAGCTCATAGCAGATTCCCATGAGCACGCGATCATCAATCTGGCTAGGGGAGAGCGAAGGCAGGCGCGTCCACATCTACTGGGAGCTCGCCGATCGCGAATTGGAAGGGGCAAGCGCGCGCGCCCATCTACATTGCCGTGGATGGCGGGGATGCAGAGGAAGAAGTCACGATCCGATTGCCGAAGGAAATAGCCATACGTCTCCTGATGGTGCTCACTCCCAATTGGGCCGATGAAGTTGGGCGTGTCCTCTAGCGTCGAATGCGAAAGCTTTTCCCGAACTCCCTCTGTCGGTTAGACATTCTCAGCAGTCATCTCACGTAGCGTAATCCGGATTCGGCCCGTACAATAATAAATTCTCCTCGGGGTTAGTGAGTGGCGGTTGTGCGGTACTCGGGACTCGGTACTCAAACTTATGCATCGTTGGTCAGAACTCTTTATTCCTACTCTGCGCGAGGCGCCGGCTGATGCCGAAGTCGCTTCGCACAAGTTTCTGGTGCGGGCGGGGTACATCCGTCAGCTTTCGGCCGGAATTTATTCGTATCTTTTTCTCGGCAACCGGTCGTTCAACAAGATCATGCGCATCGTCCGCGAAGAGATGGATCGCATCGGACAGGAATTTTATCTGCCGGCGCTGCATCCGCGCGAGATCTGGGAGGCCAGCGGGCGCTGGGCTCTCATGGGCGAAAACCTGTTTCGCCTGAAAGACCGCAAGGGCGCCGACCTGTGCCTGGGCATGACGGAAGAAGAAGTCATGACTTCGATTGCCCTGAAAGATCTGCGCAGCTACAAGCAGTTGCCCCAGATCTGGTACCAGATCGCGCCCAAGTTTCGCGACGAGCCGCGGCCGAAGTCGGGACTGCTGCGGGTGCGGCAGTTCATGATGAAAGATTCGTACTCCTTCGACATCGACGCCGCTGGGCTCGACGTTTCCTACAAGAAACATTACGACGCCTACTGCCGCATTTTTGACCGCTGCGGCTTGAAGTACATGGTGGTCGAGGCCGACTCGGGCGCAATGGGCGGGAAGGAGTCGCACGAGTTCATGGTGCGCACTCCCGCCGGCGAAGATCAGATTGTGAGCTGCGACGGATGCAATTACGCGGCGAACATGGAGAAAGCGACTTCGAAGCTCGGAGCCGTCGAAGACTTGAAGCCGGAAGGCGACGGCAAGCCTCTCGAAGTGCACACTCCAGGGCAGAAGACGATTGAAGATGTCGCGAAATTTCTGGGCGTCTCGCCCAAGAACAAGATCAAAACGCTGGCGTTGATGGCTAAGACCCAGCACGTCGATCACACCGGCAAGGTTAGAGCCGAGAGGCCGATAGTGGTTTTCCTTCGCGGAGACCACATGCTGAATGAGGCGAAGCTGAAGGCTGTCCTCAAGGCTTCTGACATTCGCCCTATGGCCGATGCGGAGATAGAGGTGGTATTCAAATCGCCGGCGGGGTACCTTGGGCCTGTCGGAATCGAATCGGCGTCGGCACGCGAATTCTCGGAATGGTGCGAGCCTCTGGCGGATGCGTTTCCCGGCCACGCAACCAAGGACGTCGTCTATGAGGGCGGCGATCCCAAGTCTTTGGCGGGTCCGAGAGATACAAATCTACCCTTTGTGCTGGTCGACAAGGCCCTTGAAGGGCGCGCCAATCTGATCGGCGGGGCGAACAAAGAGAACTATCACCTGAAGAATCTGACGCCGGGCAAGGATTTTCATCCGACCCTGTACGCGGATTTACGAAGCGTCACGGCGGGCGAGGCTTGCCCAACTTGCGGCAAGGCGTTGCGCATCGATACAGCCGTCGAGATCGGCCACATCTTTAAACTCGGATACCGATACACCGAGTCCATGGGCGCGCGTGTGCTCGACAAGAACGGGAAAGAAGTCACGCCCATCATGGGCAGCTACGGCATCGGCATCGAGCGCATTCTCACTGCCGCGGTTGAGCAGTCGAACGACGAAAACGGCTTCTGGCTGCCCCCGGCGATTGCCCCGTTTGAGATCGTGGTCGCTCCGGTCAACGTGAAAGATGAGGCCGTGAAATCAGCGGCCGAAGACATCGCCAGGCGGCTGGAATCGGCCGGCATCGATGTGATTCTCGACGACCGTGACGAACGGCCTGGCGTGAAGTTCAAGGATGCCGATTTGGTCGGTATCCCCTTTAGAATCACGGTGGGAAAGAAAGTTACCGAAGGTACCGTGGAAGTCGTTTTACGTTCGACTCGCGAAGTACGCGATGTTACGATTGCGGCGATCGTTGAATATTGTCAGCAACTGGTCGGGCGAGCGGGATGATGTGGTCCCTGGTCCCCGGACAGAGTGGGTTTGGGGGCCATGGGAACAACTAAAGCGATTTTCGGGTTTTTGGTAATCATCGGCTGCGTGTACGCCGGGTTTCAGATTGCTCCGCCGGAAATGACCAACTATTCGTTTACCGATGACTTGCACAACATTGCTATGGTCGGCGGCGCCAACCCGCACGAGACCGACCAGGACCTGATCGATCAGGTCGTCAAAAAGGCTGCCCAGCAAGGTATTACGCTGACGCCCGAACAGGTGACGGTGCAGCGCATCGGGACTCCTGGCGCGCCGGCCGTTTATGTGGCGGCAAGCTACAGTGTTCCGGTAAGCCTTCCGGGATATTCCTTCGTTTTGCATTTCACTCCTTCGAGCGGCAACAAGGGCTTCTAGGGCCCGGCCAACCACCCGGCGTTCGGAGCATGGTTCGGAGATAGTTCCGAGCATAGTTCTGGGAAGGCCCAGGCCGTCAGCCTAATTTCAAATCGTCGTGGGATTTCGCTGTGAGCAAAGTCAAGATTCTTCTGGTTGGCGCAGTTCTCGTCCTGTTCGTGAGCACGGCATGGCAAATCGGCGCGTGCGAACTGGCGAACTATGAACTGCAGGACGAAATGAAAGACATGGCAGCGCAGAATAGCGTCCGCATTGGTCTCGCCCCGCCCAGTTCCGACGACGAACTTCGCAATGCGGTCGTGAGCAAAGCGCGCAGCCATGACATTGCGCTCGATCCCAGACAGGTTACGGTGCGGCGGTCCGGCCCCGAGGACGCGCCGAAGATTTATCTCGCCGCGCGCTACAATGCACGAATCGTTCTGCCCGGATGCGCCCTGACGTTTCACTTCGCGCCCAACAGCGGGAACGGGCTGTAAGGCAGGTGAGACCGGCCTGGACCGCGCGATAAGTTCTTCACCCACACCTTCCCCCTTTGCTTCATCTCACGCGAAATCCTGCAGGGCTGGAAGTACGACATACCGCTCCCACCCGTCTGGATGCCTGACGCGCCGCTCAAGGCTCGCAGCAGAGACAAAAAACAAGTGCAGCCCGCGGAGGGGCTGCACTGGAAGATATGACGGGTTGCGATTTGTGCCTGCTGGCGGGTCTAGCCCCCGGTTGCGACTGGGCCGCACTGCCCATTGCCTGTGTTGGCAGCTGCGGAAGCGACCGGGATGAAAATGGGATTCGAGCTGAAGCCCCGGTAAGTGGCTACGATCTTATAGTCGCCCGTATAGAACCAACTCGGCTGCGCTACAGTTCCAAGATTCTCCCATACGCAGACCGCCGGATCGACGGCGGTAATCATGCCGGTCTTGTTGATGGTAAGCGTCAAAGGAGGGGCCGCCAGAGGCGTGTCGGTATCATCGGTGCCCTCGGGTGTGACTGTAAAGGTGGCAAAATTGGTTTCGTCAATGAGTTTGCCGCTGGTGTAGTTGGCAGTCACCTGCAACTGCAAGGTTCCGCCGAGACCAGCAAGGTTGATGACGCCGCCGCTGGCGCCCACGGCTGAGATGCTGACGGATCCGATCTTATCGCCGGTTCCGCATCCGCTCATGATGACGAGCACAGCGGTGCTGAGAATGGCGGCCAGTAGTTTTGAGCTTTTCACGTGGAAATCCTCCGCGATATTTCAATTGGCATGTTGGCAGTTCCCAATTTTCCAGGCAAGGGAAATGTGTGGTTACCAGCGAATCGAATGTTCAGGTCCGATGGTCACTGCGCGCGAAAAAACGCATAGTTCGATCCGGAAGTGTAGGTCCATCGGCTGTGTTTGAAAGATGGTGGAAACCAGCATGAACACTGGGCAAAATGCATATGAATAGATTTACGCGATGCCATGTGGGAGAGAAATTTCGCACGAAGTTACCTTTGGACTCGTGATTTGGAACAGCAGATGCAGTGATGTGGCTTGCGATCGCCCGTGCTACTTCGAGACGGATGAAGAATCCTCTTGATGCTCGAGAAAACGCGACGCGATGCGTGAATCAATCTGCTGAACTCATTTCCAGAGAGCGAGTCCCGCGTGTAAAAAGTCCCACGGGAATCCAGTCGCAACCGCTTCATCTGCCGGACAATGACATTCGTAACGTTGTCATCGCGTTACTACGCCCCTACTATCGCGATGGGTGAGAGGTGTTGCATCTGGCGGCGCGGTCGCGAGATGCAGTGAGGATGCGGGAGATCCGGAATCGCGCCAGGTTCCGGATGCTGCGCAACCCGGACGCTGGCAACCCAATCAGTCCGGTGGAGGCGGTTTCATGAAGATTTTCGCGCGAGTGCTGGCGAGTCTGCTGACGATGCTGGCCATGTTGTTTCTGGCGAGTTGCAGCGGCGGCGCACCGGGATGCCCGCAGGTCCAGTTCGGCGGTTCGACCTGCTCGCCCGGAACAACAGGATTTGGCGGCGGAGGAACCGGCGGCGGTGGTGGCGGCGGGGGTGGGGGCGGCGGAGCGACGCCAACCGCATTCGCTTATGCTGCCGACCAGAACGGAACCATCGACGGATTCGCATTCAGCTCAAGCGGAGGAACCTTCGGGCCCATCTCAGGGTACACCGCGCCGGTGGTTCCGGTGAATCACGGCGGAGTAGGAGCCGTGGTTGCGCAGGGGAAATTCCTTTATGTCGTTTTCGAGGACCTGGAGCAAATCTACGGATACACGATCGACTCCAGCGGAGCTTTGACGCCGCTGAGCGGATTTCCTGTGTCGGCGCCGCTGAGCGGGATCGGCACCTCGATCTATAACCAGGAAGTTGTCATCACCAACCCCACCGGGACTCTTCTGTTTGTTTCGGAAGCGGGCAATGAATCGATTCTGGCGTATCAGATCAACAGCTCCGGAGTTCTGACACCGGCGGCCGGATCGCCCTTCTCGACATTGACCGCCGGACTCGAGCCCCAGAACCTGGGCATGGACGGGTTGGGCAGGTTCCTGTACGTCACGGAAGATTCCGGCGATCACTCGGGGTCGATCATAGCCGTATACTCCGTTTCGGCCACCGGCGCTCTAACTCTGTCGTCGGGAACTTTCCTGTCCGATCCTCTGTGGGAAATGCAGGGCGACCCCAGCGGAAACTACCTGATCGGCATCAGCGGAAAGACGGCTTCGATCTACGGCAGCGACGACAACAGCATCTACGTCTACAGCATCAACCAGACCAATGGTTTGCCGACCGCGGTGACAGGTTCGCCGTTTACGACGACCTATGCGCCGTTCAATCTTGCGGTGGATCCTATCGCGACCAACGGGGTATACGTTTATACGTTCAGCTACAGCGATACTGGGGCGGGCGTGAACCCGATCGAGGCTTACCAGCTCAACAGCACAACCGGGGCGCTCACGGCGGTGAACGGTTCTCCGTTCAGCGGCGTGACGGCCGCGCCGTGGGGCCAGTTCGACCAGAGCGGAGGCTATCTGTTCTTGTATTCCGGCGTCGCTCCAGACTTTAGCCTGGGACTCGCCGCCGTGGGCACGGACGGATCGCTGACCGAATCGGTCGCGACCACGCCCCTGACAACCAGCGGTTACTGGACCGTGGCGGACGTGCCACAGTAGCTTGAAAACAGAAAACGCTGTTGACAGCTCAGAGACCCGCAGCGATACGGGTCTCTTTTTGTTGGTGCGCTGAGGGGTACAATAAGGCATTCCTCCATCTGGGCCATGTCGTCGCAAGCTCGCCGGGGACCTTCTGGCGGGCGCTGGAACCAGAGCGAGACAAACCCTTTTGCGCGTCCCGACGTCAGAAGGAGTGAGGGCTTCGGCGGATCGGCCCGATTCCACGGCAGGTGAAGCGGCCGGGAGGGTCGGCCAGAATCGGCGCCGCTAAAGCGCCGAGAGTGTCTGAATTGTGACCATCCGAATCAAGATACCGAAAGCGGGCAGCGAGGGCGGCAAGCCCATCCGTGGCCTGCCGCGCGACCCGGTCCTGCGCGCGGCGCTGGTCGTGTTTCTGCTCCTGGCCGTGTCGTTTACCGTCTTTTTTTCTTATTTCTACATCAAGTACGACCGGATCATTGAGCGCCGCTTCCGCACCCCGGTCTTCGGCAACTCCGCCAAGATTTATGCGCTGCCGCGCACCGTGCACACCGGAGAACAGATCGACGCTCAAGCCATTGCCACTGAGCTCCGACGCGCCGGCTATCTCGACAGTGGGCAGTCGCCGTTGGGAACTTTCCATGTGCTCAACGATGGGATTGAGATCACTCCGGGACCGGAGTCCTATCACAGTCCGGAGCCGGCGCGCATCACCATCGAAAACGGGCAAGTGGAGCGCATCGCCAGCAAAGGCAGCGACCTTTCGGCCTATGAACTGGAGCCGCAACTAGTGACGGCGCTGTTCGACGCGGAACAGCGATCGAAACGCGAGCTGGTGAAGTACAACGACATCCCTCCGGTGATGGTGCAGGCGGTGCTGGCCATCGAGGACCGGCGATTCTTCGAACACAGCGGAGTGAATTTCCTGCGCATGGGCGAAGCCGCCTGGATCGACATTGTGCGCGGACGGCACGAACAGGGCGGATCCACGATCACGATGCAGCTTTCCCGCGGATTCTTTCTCTCGCCAGAGAAGACGGTCCGCCGCAAACTCATCGAAATGCTCATCGCCGAGGAGATGGAGCAGAAGTTCAGCAAGCAGCAAATTTTTGATTTCTACGCCAACTGGGTGCCACTCGGGCAGCGCGGGTCATTTGCGATCAGTGGCCTTGCCGAGGCCGCCGAATCATATTTCAACAAGGACCTCAAAGACATTACCCTGCCGGAAGCTGCGCTGCTGGCGGGCTTGATCCAGCGCCCGAGTTATTTGTCGCCCTACCGGCACCCGAAGCGCGCCATGGACCGGCGCAATACCGTGCTCGATGCCATGGTCGAGACCCACGCCATCACCGCGGAGCAGGCTGAGAAAGCCAAGGCCGCGCCGCTGAACCTGGCGCCTCCGAACGTGGAAGCCAGCGATGCTCCGTATTTTGTCGACATGGTACGCGACACGCTCATCGATAAATTCAACGAGCAGGAATTGAACGATCAGTCCTACCGCATCTACACCACGCTCGATCCGGACCTGCAGAAGGCCGCGGCGCAGGCCGTCGAGGCCGGCATCAAGCTGGTCGACGATCAGGTGAAGAAGCTGCGGACCAAGCGCGTTAAGGTTGGGAAAAAGTACGAAACGACAGTCGAACCTGGCCCCACCGCGCAGGTGGCGCTGGTGGCGCTCGATCCGCACACGGGAGCGGTACTGGCCCTGGTGGGCGGGCGCGACTACGGCTGGAGCCAGCTGAATCACGCCCTGTCGAAGCGGCCGACAGGATCGATTTTTAAGCCGTTCGTCTACGCCGCGGCAATGAATACGGCGATTGACGGTTCGCAGGCCGTGCTCACTCCGGCTTCCACCGTGACGGATGAGCCGTCGACGTTTGCTTACGGTGACCAGATCTACGAGCCCCGCAATTACAAAGAGGAGTATCACGGCGAAGTGACGCTGCGCTACGCGCTGGCCATGTCACTGAACAACGCCACCGTGAAAGTGGCTGAAGAAGTGGGCTATGACAAAGTCGCCGACCTGGCGCGGTCGGCGGGAATCACTTCGGTGAAGGCGACTCCGGCCATGGCGCTCGGTTCGTATGAAGCTTCGCCACTCGACATGGCGGGAGCCTACACGACTTTCGCCAACAATGGCATGCGACTGTCGCCGATCCTGCTGCGCTCGGTGCGCAACGCCAAGGGCGACGTGCTGGCCAATTACAACACCGATCAGCGCCAGGTGATGGACCCGCGTGTGGCCTACGTCATGACGAACATGATGGAAGGCGTCATCAACAATGGCTTGGGTTATACCGCGGTGCGCCTGCGAGGGTTCTTGCTTCCAGCCGCGGGAAAAACCGGCAGTTCGCACGACGGCTGGTTCGCCGGTTATACCTCGAACCTGCTCTGCATCGTCTGGGTGGGCTATGACGACTATAGCGATCTGCGTCTGAGCGGCGCGATGACGGCCGCGCCCATCTGGACCGAGTTCATGAAGAAGGCGTCGACTCTGCCGCAGTACGCCGATATGCGCGAGTTCACTCAGCCTTCGGGCGTGGTGGATGTGCAACTCGACAAGAGTACGAACCGTCTGGCCACTCCGGCCTGCCCCGACGACTACGTCTCCGCTTTCGTGGCTGGCACCGAGCCGCGCGAAACCTGTGACGAGCAGGCCGGAGTGAGAGGATTTTTCTCGCGCCTGTTCGGTGGAAACGAAAAAGTATTGCCTCCGCCAAATCAAGCTCAGGGAACTCCGGCATCGCCCCCGGCCAACGCAACGGAGCCCAAGAAGAAGAGTTTTTTCGGCAAGGTAGCCGGGATCTTTAAGGACGACAAGTCATCCGCTCCGGTCTCTAAACCACCCGACACCGCGCCGCCGCCGGGCCCGCCCCATTGAGACGGCGAGGTTTAGGGTAGGTTTTCAGCTGGCGGTGATTCGAACTACAGGTAATCGGTCTTAAGGTTACAGGTTTCTGGTACTAGGCTCCGTCTCTCTAAAAAACCCATCCAGCGTAAAGCCCTGGTGCAGAAGGCTTTTGCCTCACTCATCATGTCCTGAGGCCGGGAAATCCAGCCCAAAGGCCAGGCCCCAAAAACTCAGACTTGTGTTCCAAATATCTGCGCCGGCTGGCCCGAACTGTGGCAGAATGTTTGCGCTTGGCTGGGGGTGGTTATGTCGTCCTGCCCGAGAGTGCTTACTTTGCTTCTCACCTTTTCTCTTTCCCTTGCTCTCTGTTCTCTTGCTTTGCCGCGTGGCGCGTGGGCGCAGATTTCGCATCCCGATCAGGTTCAGATCAAACCGCCGTTGTTGCGCGTCATCGATCCTCCCTCGCCCGACGCGACTGGGGCCGACCTCGAGGCGCGAGGAGACGAACTTCACGTCAGCAAGCTCTACTTTGACGCCATCGACTACTACCGCGCGGCGCTGGCGAAGTCACCGAACAATGCGGAGATTCTGAACAAAGTCTGCCGCACCCAGTTGCTGATGACGCGATGGAACGACGCCAAGAAGAGTTGCGAACAGTCCATCAAGGCCGACCGCAAGTTCGCCGATCCCTACAGCAATCTGGGAGTGGCGCTGTATGAGGAGAGGAAGTATCACGCCGCCATCAAGCAATACGACAAGGCGATTGCTCTCGACGATACTTCCGCGGCGTTCTTCAGCAACTTGGGCGCCGCGCTGTTTTCGAAGAAGGAGTTTGACAAGGCGGTGACGGCTTATCAGCGTGCGGTGCAGCTCGATCCCGACGTGTTTGAGCGGACGTCGCGCGGCGGCGTGCAGGCCCAACTCCCTGGCCCTGAGGATCGCGCCCACTACGACTACACGGTCGCCAAGCTATACGCCAAGATGGGCTTCTCCGACCGGTCCCTCGAATATCTGAGAAAGGCGATGGAAGAGGGCTATAAGGACTTCAAAAATGTTTACAAGGACCAGGAATTCGCCGAGCTGCGCAAAGACAAGCGCTTCACCGAGCTCGTCGCCACGAAGATTCCGACATTGCCGGACTAGAATCTCGCGAGCAGTGGCCGACGGTTTCTATCGTGGGGCGATAATTTACAAAGGTTTACAAAATTAGACGCAACTTCTGCGAGTTCTGGGGTTTAATTTTGTTACATACTCCTGAAAACAACAGGGTGAGTAAGGAGAAACGGTAGCCCATCGGATGCTGACCCGAGCACGCCCCAAGCAAGCATCCGGTGGGTTTTTTCTTTGGCCTCCGATTCCGGATAACCTGAGGCTATGGTCTGGCCTAGTTCTGATCCTTCCGCTTAAAATCTAGCTATTCGAAGCCTGTTCGTTGCCGATCGAGGCCATGCGTATTTTGGCATGGAGCGTTGGGGAAAATGGACATTCCTGAAGCCTACGATTACCTTGTTCGCGCTCGCCGGGATCTGTGGGCGACGCTCGAGAGTGTGCCCGATGAAGTTCTATCCCGGTCATTACTCGGAGGCGAGCGGCTGCACTGCATCAAGGATCTTCTGTTTCATATTTCCAACGTCGAAGACTTCTGGATTCGCGAGGAGATTCTGCGCGAACGGCCGCTGTGGGAATCCAATCCCGCCTTCAAAGATACCCGGGGCGGCCCGGTTTTCGCCGGCTTCTCCCTTAAAACCCTCCTGGACTACTGGCGGTCGGTAGAGCAAGGTACCCTCAACTACATCTCCACCCTGACCGACAGCGAGTTAAAGCGGATTGTTTCCGTGCACGACAGGCCAGGGAAGAGGTATACGGTCGATGGCCTGCTGTGGAACATCGTGATTCACGAGGCGCGGCACGTGGCGCAAATTAGCGTGCTCCTGCGCATCCAGGGCATCGCGCCACCTTTTCTTGACTTGTTAAACTACCTGCCCCGTTTTTGATTCTGCTTCGAGCTCAACTGCGGACTCGAATGAGCCCAGGCCGGAAAGTTCTTCAATGTTTCGCTCCCGCTGCGCCTTCCAGATCGTCGGCGGCTTTATCGATTCCGGCGGCAACGTTTTCGATCACCTGCGCCACCATGGGAATCTGAGCTTCGGCTTCTTTCCATTTTTTTTCGTCCATATATTCACGGACAGCCGCGATCGGCTTTGCGCCGTATCCGGTGTACGCACCGGGAGCGTAGATCTGGTTCTTGAACCACGGACGCTCGGGCAATCCTTTTTCGTTGAGGAAGAGACGCGAGATGGTGAGCAGGTCGGCGTTGACCGCGTCTAACGACGGCGGCGAAGCCAACTGACCGCCAGCCGCCTGGAACCTGGCCAGCGCCTTCGAATAGTGCTCGGCACTCTTCTTAAGAAGTTCGAGCGAGTTCTTCATGGGCGCAAAGTTCATGAAGGGAGGAACCGGTTCGATTGGAGGCGGCACGAAGATTTTGTGCGGATCGGCGGTCGCGGTGAATGCGCCTTCCTGCAGTTCCTGATTGCGTTCGGCGATTTCCTCCTGCTTATCTTTCAGCAGCTTCTCCAGTTCCGATTCATACTTCGAGATGGCATCGGATTGTGGCGCGTAGTCAAACGGCAGCAAATCGGCGTCAGCGATGCGCATGACTGTGGATCCCGCGGTTTGCGACAAAGCTCGTCCGTAGGAAAAATCGGTGTCAGAGAAATGTGTGAACCAGTAGAAGTCGTCGTAAATGGAGTGGTACTGGGTGCCTTCGTCCTCGCCTCCGAAGCCGAGATTGAGCGAGGAAATTCCGGCGAAATCCTGAAACGCGGTGAAGTCGGAACCATCGCCCAGAGCGTTTACGCGGAGATCGCTCCGCTTGCGGGCCTGGCCGCGCTCTTCCGTATCTTTGGCCTGCATGATGCCGCGCAGGTGGGCGCGCTCGAAGACAGAAATATTCTTCTCTGGATCCTTTATATCTTTGGCCACCGCGCTGACGACTGCCTGCAAGTCCTGCGTGCCTCCGGCGTATAAATATCCGCGCCCGTTGCCGTCGGAGTTGATGTACGTGACAGCGTGCTTGCGCAACTCCTCGACGTGGGTTTCCACCCACTCGGTGGAACCGAGCAGACCCGGCTCTTCGCCGTCCCACGCGCAGTAGATGATGGTGCGCTTCGGGGTCCAACCCTGCTTATGCAGTTCGCCGAGCATGCGCGCTTCTTCGAGCAGGGCTGCCTGGCCGGAGAGGGGATCCTCCGCGCCGTTGACCCAGGCGTCGTGATGGTTGCCCCGAATCACCCACTGATCGGGCGAAGAACCTGCCAGAGTGGCAATCACATCATAAACAGGCTTGGTGGCCCAGTCGGAAGTCACTTTCAAATGTACTCGCGCCGGTCCGGGACCCACGTGGTAGGTGATGGGCAGAGCGCCGCGCCAGCTTTCAGGTGCGACTTGTCCACTCAGCGCCGCCAGCAATGGCTGCGCGTCGCCGTAGGAAATCGGAAGGACGGGAATTTTGGTGATGGTCTTTGCATCTTTGAGGGCCAGCCGTTTTGCGCCCGGAACTGCCCCGATGCCGGGCGTGAGCGGATCGCCGGGATAGTCGGTATCCATCACGCTGCCGCGCTGCACGCCTTCCCGCGGCCGCCAGCCGCCCTCGGGATAGTCGTCGCCATGGAAATATCCGTCGCCGCGCGGATCGGAGTAAATAATGCACCCGATTGCGCCGTGCTCGCCGGCTACTTTCGGCTTGATGCCGCGCCATCCCTCGCCGTAGCGGGCAATCACGATCGCGCCTTTGACGGACACGCCCATACGGTCGAGTTCCTCATAGTCTTCGCGGTTGCCGTAGTTCACGTATACCAGCGGAGCGGTCACATCGCCGTCGATGGAGTAGGCGTTGTACGTGGGAAGTTGCTCCGCGGTCTGGTTCGACGTAGGGTCGATGGCCAGAGCAGGCTCCTGCAGCTTGGCGCGGAATTGCGTGGGCGCGACCAGTTCGACGATGCGTTCTTTCGGGGTGGGAAAAAGAACGTCAAACGACTCGATCTTGGCGTCAAAGCCCCACTCCTTGAACCGGGCGAGAATCCACTCTGCGTTGTCTTTGTCGTATGGCGATCCGACGTGGTGAGGCCGCGCGCTGAGGCGGCGCATATTTTCGCGAATATTGTTGGGGACAATGCCGTCCTGAAATTTCTTTTCCCACTCACGTTCGGTCGCGGAAGTTTGCGCGGTGTAGCCCAGCAAATGAGCTGGTGCTGCAGCTGCGGGTTCAGATGCTGACTGTGCGGCCGTCAGATTTGTGAAGGTGAACAGAAGGGCGTATGAAACCAGCGAACGTAGCGAGGTCAAGTTGTTCCCCCGGAGCGAGAAGTGAGCCGAATTTTACCACCACGATCGCAACCTTGGTTCAGGGGTGTCGATTCACTGTCAGCGGGACAGCCAGAGGATGGGGAATTGCGGTCCCAGCTTTTCGAAATCTCGGTCGGAGGTAACCAAGGTGGCTTGATGCATCGAGGCTAGGGCAGCTGCCAGGCAGTCGACGTAGGGGATATGGTGGACGGCTTTCAGTTCTGCAGCTTTCAAAGCCTGAGGCAGGTCGACTGGCAGGATCTGTATCGGCAGGTAAGAGAGATAGTTGAGAGCTTTTCGGGCAATTTCTTCGCCTCCGCGATTCCAGGAGAAGTAAAAGACCTCGCCCCAATTCACCACCGAAGCCAGCAGGGGAGCGATCTGCCGATCGGCTTCTTTGATCAGCCGCTCGATCCGGTTTTCCCCGGAGCGATTTTCGAGCAAGACGATTATGGCGCTCGCGTCGAGGACGTAGGTCTTATTCATCGCTACAACCGGTCCTTCTCAATCCTATGTTCGCGTTCCCGTTCCCGTTCTTCGAGCATGGATGGCTTGCCTTTGAAAAGGCCCTGCAATTTGTGAATGATCTCATCGACCGTGGGTTTCGGTGGTTCTTTCCGATCCTCCTGCGGGATCGGCGTGCCCTGGTACCGAACCTCGAACCCATGTTCCCTGAGAATCGCGATCGCCTGGTGCGAGTTCGTGGGATCGTTGGGAAATACTCCCGCGGCTCGTAGCACCAGCGGTCTCGCCGGCAACTCCCGCCCCTCGACGATCACGGTCCACTTCGGCACCTGTCGATCGAAGCGAAAAGTCTTTGCTGCTGCGGTGATGTCTTCCCGGGTTAGAACGGCGACCTTAGAACTGGGCATAACAGGGCTTGCTCGAAACACCAAACTTCCATATTCATCATATTCAACTTATTATTATTATGCAATAGAAGAGCAGGTGGCGAACGTTTTGCGAAGATCAATCTGCCGGCAGTACAATATTTCATGCCGTGCCTCCCCGAATCCCTGTCCTGGGCTCATCCTCTGGTGGCGGAGTGGTTTGTGCTGAAGTTTGGCACGCCGACCGAGCCGCAGGAGCTGGGCTGGCCGCACATCCTTGCCGGGCGCGCCACGCTGATCTCCGCGCCCACCGGCTCGGGCAAAACTCTCGCCGCGTTTCTCGCGTGCATTGACCGGCTGGTGCGCAAAGCGTTGGCCGGAGATCTGAGTGACCGCACGGAAGTGCTTTATGTTTCTCCGCTCAAGGCGCTGGGCAACGATATCCAGAAAAACCTGGAGGGACCGCTCGGTGAAATTCTTGCGCTAGCGGGCGAGCGCGGTTTGCTGATGCCCGAGATTCGCACGGCAGTACGCACCGGCGACACGCTCATGCACGAGCGGCGCGCGATGCTGAAGCGGCCTCCGCACATTCTGGTGACTACGCCAGAGTCACTCTACATTCTTCTCACTGCCGACAAGAGTCGCGCGATCCTGCGCGATGTGGAGACGGTGATCGTGGACGAAATTCATGCCGTCGCTGACGACAAGCGTGGCGCTCATCTCGCGCTCTCCCTAGAGCGACTGGAGGCGCTGGCTCACACGCCGCCGGTGCGCATTGGGCTGTCGGCCACGCAGAAGCCGATTGAGGAGGTTGCACACTTTCTCACGGGAAGCTCCGAGAAAAAGGAGTGCAGGCCTCAGCCCATCATCGTCGACATTGGGCATAGGCGGAAACTTGATATTGCCATCGAAGTGCCTCCGATGCCGCTGGGGCCGATCGCTACCAACGAGTTGTGGGATGCAATCTACGACCGCCTGGTGGAGTTGGTCGGGCAGCATCGGTCGACACTGGTATTCGTGAACACGCGGCGCATGGCCGAGCGGCTCTGCCATCAACTGGGCGAGCGCATGGGCGAAGAAAACGTCGCGGCGCATCATGGCAGCTTGTCGCGCAAGCTGCGACTGGCGGCGGAGAAGAAGCTGAAAGACGGTCAAATCCGTGTGCTGGTGGCGACGGCCTCGCTCGAACTGGGAATTGATATCGGTACCGTCGATCTCGTGGTGCAGATCAATTCTCCGCGCGCCATTGCGGTCGCGTTGCAGCGCGTCGGCCGTTCCGGGCACTGGCGCGGGGCGGTGCCCAAGGGACGATTCTTCACGACGACGCGCGACGATCTGGTGGAATGCGCCGCGCTCGCGCGCGCCATCAAGCATGGAGATCTCGACCGCCTGATGATTCCGGAGTCTCCTCTGGATGTGCTGGCGCAGCAAATCGTGGCAGCGTGTTCGGCGGAAGAGTGGGACGAAGACGAGATGTTTGCTCTGGCGCGGCAGGCGTATCCGTATCGCAATCTCAAGCGGGAGACCTTCGACTCAATTCTCGAAATGCTCTCGGAGGGGATTGCGGCGCGACGGGGGCGCTATGGCGCATATCTACATCGCGACCGCGTGAACGGAAAGTTGCGTGCGCGGCGCGGGGCGCGGCTGGCGGCCATTACCAGCGGCGGAGCGATCCCTGACAATTCGCTGTACACCGTAGTCGCACAGCCTGACGGCGTAGTCGTGGGAACGGTAGATGAAGATTTTGCGGTCGAGAGCAATCGCGGCGACATCATGCTGCTGGGCAATACATCGTGGATGATCCAGCGCATCGAGACCAACGCGGGGCGCATGCTGGTACAGGATGCGCATGGAGCGCCGCCGACCGTGCCTTTCTGGAATGGTGAGGCTCCGGCGCGCACGCAGGAACTGTCGGAGCACGTCGGCGAATTGCGGGAAAAGATCAGCGAGATATTGCCGCACACTTCGCCCGTAGGATTTTCGGCCACGCAGCCCGACGTGGCCGCCGCAGTTTCGTGGCTCAAAGACGAATGTGGGCTCGACGATTCGGGCGCGGAGCAGATGATTGAATACGTGCTGCAGGGGCGCGCCGTTCTTGGCGCGGTGCCCACGCAGAAGACGGTGATCGCCGAGCGGTTCTTCGATGAGGGAGGCGGCATGCAGCTTGTAATCCACGCGCCGTTCGGCGGAAGGATCAACAAGGCCTGGGGACTCTCCCTGCGCAAGCGTTTCTGCGTGGGCTTCAATTTCGAGTTGCAGGCGGCTGCGACCGATAACGGACTGAACATCGCGCTGGCTGAGCAGCACAGTTTTCCCCTGGGCGACGTGTTTCACTTCCTGCAGGCTGAGACGGTGCAGCCGATTCTGGAACAGGCCGCTCTCGATTCCCCAATCTTCGGCACGCGCTGGCGCTGGGACGCGGGACGGGCGCTGGCGCTGCTTCGATTTCAGAACGGCAAGAAAGTTCCCCCGCAGATTCAGCGCATGCGTTCGGATGATCTGCTTGCATCGGTGTTTCCCGACGCGGCCGCTTGTTTCGAAAATATTCAGGGCGAACGCAAGATCCCCGATCATCCGCTGGTGGGCGAAGTAATGAAAGACGTTCTCACCGAGGCGATGGACGTGGAAGGATTGAAAACTCTGCTGCGCGGAATGGCTTCGGGCGAAATCCGTGTGATCGCCGTCGATACCCCGGTGCCGTCACAGTTCTCGCACGAGATTCTGAATGCCAATCCGTATGCGTATCTCGACGACGCGCCTCTCGAGGAGCGACGGGCCCGCGCGGTCAACATGCGCCGCATGCTGCCCGAATCGGTGCTGGAAGAAGTTGGCGGACTTGACGCGGGCGCGATTGAGCAGGTGCGCGCCGAGGCCTGGCCCGACGTGCGCGATGCGGATGAACTGCATGATGTGCTGCACACGCTGGTGGCGCTGCCGGAGAGTCTTGCTTCCGCAGAGGCGGAGCGGGGCATGTGGAGACAGCCGCCCCTTCGACAAGCTCAGGGCAGGCCCTCGGCTGTCCAGTCGAGCGAAACTCGACAGGCTTTCGCCGAGAGCGGATCATCGCTTAAGAGCGCCTCAGCTGCGCTGAACTGGGCGGACGAGGGCGTCCGCCCCTGCACGAGCAGTATCGAAGCCAAGTGGTTCACCCATTTCGAACGCTTGCAGCACGAGGGCCGGTCCGGGCTGGCTTCAGTCGATGGTCGCCGCTACTGGGTTGCGGCGGAACGGGCGCGAAGTTTTCGGGCGCTCTTTCCGGAAGCAGAATTTGCGCAGACTTTGGCCGACGTGGAAAATGCGCAGGTTTCCCGCGACGATGCATTGCTGGCTCTGGTGACGGGATGGATGTCGCACCTCGGGCCAACAACCGCGTCTGAACTGGGCGATCTTTTGGGGCTGCCCGCTTCTGATGTTGAGAAAGCTCTGCTTCTTATGGAGGCGAGCGGTACCGTGTTGCGAGGAAGTTTCACTGGCGCTGCCGCGCGGGCAGGTCTCCCCCGCCCACAAGAGCATGGGCACGACGTGGAAATCGAGTGGTGCGAGCGCCGGTTGCTGGCGCGGATTCACCGGCTTACCGTCGGCATGCTGCGCAAGCAGATCGAACCGGTCACGGCCGCGCAATTCATGCGGTGGCTGATGCGCTGGCAGCACGTCGCTCCCGGGACGCAGGTCCTAGGCGAGCGGGGAACGTTGGAAGTGCTGCAGCAATTACAGGGATTTGAGATCCCGGCCAACGCTTGGGAGCGCCAGGTGCTGGCCCGGAGAATCGCCGACTATGATCCGAAGTGGCTCGACCAGCTTTGCCTCACCGGTGCCGTGGGATGGGGAAGATTGTCGCCGCATCCCGCAACGCTGGATGCAGGAGGCGCGGCGGACAAGAACGCCTCCGCCGATGCTCCGAGCGCCCCCCGGCAACGCCGAGTGATTCCCACCAGCGTCGCGCCCATTACATTCTTCGTGCGCGAAGATGCCGACTGGATGGCTGTCAGTGAAAATCCCCACCTCTCGCAAAGGCGGCGAGAGATGGGGCACCCCACTCCTGAGGCGGAGCACGCTGGCCGCGGGCTGAGCCATGGGGCGCAACTGGTGCTCGAATTTCTGCGCGAGCGTGGCGCGTCGTTTTTTGCCGACATCGTGCGCGGGACAGGCAAGCTGAAAGCGGAGATCGAAACTGCACTCTGGGAATTAGTGGCCGCTGGTCTGGTAACGGCCGACGGGTTCGACAATCTCCGGTCTTTGATCGATCCGAAACGCCGTGCCGGACAGGGAAGCGGGCGCAGCACCCGTCCCCGGCATAACGCGGGTCGCTGGGCGCTGCTCCACGCCGAGGCCGCGGTCGAGCGTCCCCGCGCGGTTGAGGCTGCCTGCTGGATGCTGCTGCGGCGTTACGGGATCGTAATTCGCGATGTACTGGCCCGCGAAGCGAATCTTCCGCAGTGGCGCGAGTTGCTGATGGGATTCCGCCGTTTGGAAGATCGCGGCGAAATTCGTGGCGGCCGGTTCGTCGACGGATTCCTGGGTGAGCAGTTCGCACTGCCAGTCGCGGTGGAGTCGGTGCGCGCCCTAAGGAGTTTACCTCTCAGCGGGGAGACGGTGACGCTGTCGGCGGCCGATCCGCTGAATTTGGTGGGGATTCTGGTGCCGGGTGAGAGAGTTCCGGCGATCTCCGGCAGGTACGTGACTTATAGCGGAGGGTCTGCCTTCAATGCCACCCTTGACCCGGCGATGAAGAGCGAGTCCGCAGCGAGCTGAGCAATTAGCCGCGACCCGGCACCTTCACCTGCTTGGCTCCTTACTTCACTTCGAAGTTGGCCGGAGGAATGATGGGATTTTGCAGCACCTTGTTTGCGGTCAAAGCCCAATCGTAGACGATGGTCGTACCGTTCTGCAGGTCCTGAGTGAATTGAAGATCATACTGCCGGGGCAGCGTGAGACCCCCGTCTGTCTGAAAATCACTGAAGCGCTCCTCGAGCGTATAGCGGTTTTCCAGTTGCCGAGCGTTCGCCACGTCATTATGGGCAATAGCGGCCGCCGTCTTAAACTCATAAACCGTCATGACATGGTGATGAGTCTCGGGATCGAAATACAACTTAACGGTCATGCCGTTATTGCTACCCGAGAGATATTCGATTCCATCCAATTCCTTGCCATCGATTTTCTTTCGGCCCAGGCTGTCGAGTTTGACGCGGTGTTCGTCAAAACTCTGAAGGGCCCAGTCCGTGCCAAGTTCTCCGCCCAGCAAGCCGTCCTTGATAATGCTGTCGTGGCCTGAGACGAATTCTCCGATCGGACTCCACCGGTGCGTTAAAGTAGCAGTCGCAACCGATGTTTTATCGCCGTCGAAAACAAATTGTTCTCCCCACCACTTGTTGTCGCCGAACTTCATGACAAACTTCGACTTGCGCCCCTCGGATAAGCGCTGCCAGTTGCCCGACGTTTGGCCTGCGCCGCCAGCCAGGACCTTGAACTGCAGAGTTCCCTGAAAAGCAAGCGACTTGACGGCCGCTCGCGCCTCTGCCGTACCAATGGAATCGAGGTGTTGGGCAACGAGATCCTCAGCCTTCGTGTCGGCGGCCATGGCGCCCGATAGGGTAGCCAGCCACATGCACATTACAACTACGTATCGCATCGCGTGTGTCTCCATGACCTAGCCGCGCATTCTACTACGAACGTAGAACTGATTGCTCAGTGCGGGTGGGCGGGTCCGGTAAGGTCAGTCCTTGTTCAGCATGGACGGGTGAACAGGTGATCTAGGATTAAGCGCCGAAATAGAAAGCCAGAAGCCCGATGAGGGGGTCCCCCGGGCTCCTGACTCGGCGATTCCGGCCGGAACAGATCGAAAGCGCTTCCCCCATCGCTTTGTACCGGGTCGCCTTTCCTAAGGTAAGCACGCGAAATTCCAAGTTCTCGCGAGCCCGAGCGAAACGGCTTCGCAAAATAGCCAACTCGCTTAATCTCAATGAGTTACCGGACGCTCGCCTGACTCCCGCGATTGCTTCCGCAATCTGCGAGCAAGCGCCAAAAACTATCTGATCAGATAGTCAAGCTAGCTGTTCGGATATTCGATGGTAGAAGGCTCGGGCATGCATTTCGGGTCGCCTTGTGATAAGAAGGTCTGCTCATTTTCCGTGGAGTTCTAATTGCAACCGAGACTGTTGGCCATTGCCGGGCCGCTGAGAGATTCGACGATTCCGTTGCCCGACGGGGAAGTCACGCTGGGCCGCGAACCCACGAACGCAGTTCCCATCGTCGATCCATCGGTTTCGCGCAAGCATTGCCGAATGCGCAGCGAAGACGGACGATTTCAGATCCGCGATCTTGACAGCCGCAACGGAACCATCGTCAACGGTGTAGCCGTGAAAGAGCAATGGCTGCGCCACGGAGACGAGATCGTCGTCGGCGATTCCGTATTTCTTTTTCTGTTGGAGGATGACGGCGGGGCCCTCCCACCCACTCGCGTCGAGCTTGATGAAAGCCAGCCCACGGCCGAAACCAAGATCATCGATCCTAAAGAAGTGGTGTACCTGCAGCCGGACCGTCTGGTGCGCGAACTCCCGCCCACGTCGCAGGTAGCGCGGAATCTGAATGCCCTGCTCAAGATCAGCCGCGTGGTCCATGCTATCCGTGACCTCGGAGAATTGCAGGCGCAGTTGCTGGAGTTGATTTTTGACGTGGTGCCGGCCAGTCGCGGAGCCATCCTTCTGGCCGACGGAGGCGCGCAGGAGTTCAGCTCGCTTTATGCTCGCACTCGGCAGGCGGGGCAGGCACAACTGGTGCGCGTCAGCCGAACCATCGCGCGCCAGGTCATGAAAGAAGCCGTTGCCATCCTGGGAGTCGACGTGCCTGCCAGCGGCAAGCTGCGCGATGTCGAAAGCCTGGCAGCGTCGGAGGTGCGCTCGCTGCTGTGCGTTCCCCTTACTGTTTTTCAGCGGGTGATTGGGTGCATTTATCTCGACAACACCAACCCCGGCAGCCGCCTGCACGAGGATCATCTGCAGCTCACCGCGGCGATCGCGGGAATTTCGGCCGTTGCTCTCGACAACGCCCGCCGCCTGCAGTGGCTGGAGAACGAAAATCAGCGCCTCAGCGAAATCAGCCGCGAAGAAAGCCTGGTGGGCGACGGCTCGCGGATGAAAGAAATCTACCAGTTCCTGGCCAAAGTCTCACCCTCGGAATCGACCGTGCTGATCGAGGGTGAGAGTGGTACCGGCAAAGAACTCGCCGCCCGCGCCCTGCATCGCAACGGTCCACGAAGCGGCAAGCCGTTTGTCGCGATCAACTGCGCGGCGATCCCGGAGTCGCTGCTGGAGAGTGATCTGTTCGGGCACGAGCGAGGGGCGTTCACCGGAGCGGTCGCGCAGAAAAAGGGCCGGCTCGAGATAGCCGAGGGCGGCGTCGTGTTTCTCGACGAGATCGGGGAACTGGCTCCGTCGCTGCAGGTGAAATTGCTGCGCGTGTTGCAGGAGCGGGAGTTCGAGCGGGTTGGTGGAACTCATCCGATCAAAGTGGATATCCGCCTGATCGCGGCCACTAACCGCGATTTGAACGAGGCAGTCCGCACCGGCGAATTCCGCCAGGATTTGTACTATCGCCTGGCGGTGGTGAAGATGACCATGCCGGCTCTGCGCGAGCGGAAAGAAGATATCCCGATGCTGACTCGGCATTTCGTGCAGAAGTATGCCAAGCGCTGCAAGGTAAAGCCCAAGCCCGTATCGCGCGAAGCCATGGCCGCGCTGGTGAACCACGACTGGCCGGGAAACGTGCGCGAACTCGAAAACGCCATCGAGCGGGCACTGGTGCTGGGATCATCGGATGCCGTCCTGCTCGAGGATTTGCCGGAATCTCTGCTGGAACACAACCCGGCGGAGGATATGACCGAAGGCAAGTACCACGCCAGCGTGAAGGAACGAAAGAAGCAGTTGATTCTTGAGGCGGTCGAGCAGACTCGGGGAAATTACGTGGAGGCGGCCGCGATTCTCGGCGTGCATCCGAATTACCTGCACCGCCTGATTCGCAACCTGGAATTAAAAGAGATCCTCCAGGAAGCTTTGCGCGGCGGATCGCGTGGCAGCTCTAAAAACAGGTGAGCGCGCGCGGACCTCAGGCCTCAGACTTCAGACCCAATATCCAACAATCAACCTCCGCGGCTCACGGCAGCGTCATCCGCAGCAGCCGCGCCGGGTCCAGATAGGTGCCTTGCCAGCGAACGGCCACGTGAAGATGTGGTCCGGTGGCGCGGCCGGTGCCTCCGCTCAAACCGATTACCTGCCCGCGCTTCACGACATCGCCTTCTTTCACTTTGAATTCGGAAAGATGGAGGTAAAGTGTGAGAAGCCCCTGTCCGTGGTCAATTACCACGAAGTTTCCCTCATAAAACATGGCACGCGCCAGCAGCACGGTGCCGTCGTTCATCGCGTCGACCGGAGTTCCCGCGGGAACCCGGAAATCCAGCCCCTGGTGCGGACTCTGCGCTTCGCCGTTGAAGATGCGCTGTGACCCAAAAACGTCTGAGACCGCCGCATTCGCCGGAGCGACAAAATCTCCGGACCACTCGCGATCGGGCGTTACGCGATTCAGGTAATCGTGCTTCACCTTGACGCCTTCGGCGATCTGCTCCAGCTGCTCCGGCGTAGGCTCGGTAAATTTTTTCTCGACTGTGAGTTCGACTTTGATCTTCGGATAGTTGGCCCGTGCGACGACGAAGGCGTGAGCGAGAGTCAGCGAAGTCTTACCCGCGACCCGTTCGCCCTTCAGCGCGAGCGAATACTTGCCGGGAGCGGTCTCGAGGCTGGCGCCGGCTAGCGCGAACCAGGTCTTGCTCGCGGCGTCGTAGCTGAATGTGAGTTCATGGCCGAGCCACGTGCCCGTCAGCGACTCCAGCTTCGCCGGCGCCTTTACCTGAAACAAAACGGGAGCACCGTTAAGCAGCCTCGCAGGCTCAGAGCGTACACTCGAGTTCGCAGCGGAGGCGGAAACGGCGAAAAACGAAACGCCAATAGCGATGGCAAGGCCGGCCATGGGCCATCTGCGGCGCTGCTGTAAATCTGCCCGGAGTTTGTCGACCGCGGACCGCACGGGGTTATACGCCTTCGCGGTATGGAACTTCATCTATCCAGCGTAGCACCGCCAGCAATCCTCGCCGTTAGAAACTGGAGACCCCGCCGCCAGCCTCAGAACGAAAACCGCAGCGCGAACTGCATGAACCGCGGCGTGGTTAGCGTCGAAAGATACTTGCCGAACTGCGTTGGATCCTCGGAGAGCGAGGGTTGAGCGGAGTTGCCCACTTCGCCGCGCACATCGTAGCGCACCGAGTTGGTCGCGTTGAACGCCTGCCAGCTGAACTCCAGACGCCTCTGCTCGCCCAGCGAGAAATCTTTGCTCACGCCGGTGTCGATGTTGAACATGCCCTCGCCGATGACGTTGTTGCGCACCCCGGATTCGCCCGGCCACTCCGGCCGGAAGGCCGCTTCCGCCGCCGCCGGATTCTGGAAGATGTCGGCGCCGATGTCAACGCCGTTGACGATGGCATGCTTGGGATTGCTCGCCGCCGGTGCCGGCCCGTTCGGTTCGGCATCGCCTTCGATGTTCCAGTTCGTCGCCCAGGTGAAACCATTGTCGACCGTGATCGGGAAGCCGCTGGTCCAGCGGAAGATGCCCGAGACGTGCCATCCGCCAATCAACTCCTCCAGCAGAGTGCCCGCATTGCCCGCCAACATTTGTCCCTTGCCGAAGGGCAGATGATAGACCAGGTTCGAGTTGATCTGGTGGAAGGCGTTGAAGTCGGAGAGCCCGCGCAGAGAGAGCGGATCCCAGGAATTAATGACAATCCCGCCGCCGTTCAAATCGTTGCCCGTTCCGCCCGTTCCTTCGTACGGGCCGATGCGCTCGGCCGCCGACGCCTCGTCGAATGATTTCGAAAACGTGTAGTTAAACTGGCCCTGCAGATTCGCACCCCAGCGGACGTTATAGGTCACCTGCAACGCGTTGTAGTCCGACGTGCCGATGTTGCGCCACGCGTAAAGCGAAGCGAACTGGTCATGGAAGAAGCTGTACGGCCCGTTCTTGCTGTTCGGGAGCGCGGGACTCAATCCGGTAACGGAGGTGGGTAGATCCAACAGGAAGAGATCAAAAGTTTCGTTGTGCGGGAAGCAATTCCAAAGCTCGTAGATGTTTTGTGTGGCTGTCGGATTCGCGGGGAGTTTGCCGCTGGCGCAATTGAGGGACGCGGAGCCGGCAGGGTCTCCTTGAGCACCGAGGTTGTTCTGCGTCGTCGCGCCCGCCCAGGCGGGAAAGAAGTTCTCGAAGAATGGCACGGGTTTGACTTGATTAACGTTCGTGCCGTTCGCCGCCGCCTTCGACAACACCGTCCCGGCCTGGAAATAGGTCATCTTGCTGGCAGGATCGGTCAAGTTGGCAGGCATGGCCAGATCGACCTGCAAAGGCAGACGCCGGCCGATAGTGCCTACATACGCAACCTGGAGCGACGAATGGGACGTGATCTGACGCGAAAGCGACAGATTAAACACGTGCGCGTAAGGAGTTTTTAAAGTCTGGTCCAGCCCCCAGTTGATGGCAAACTCGTCACTGGCTGGCGTCACCGGGAAACTGCCGGAGGGAGTCGGCCCAAACAGGCAGCTTGGACCGCTCAACGTCTGGCAAGGGGCAGGCAAGCAGGATTGGCCAGACGTCCCGGGAGTGAGGCACGTAAAGCGCGGCGCTCCCGCGACCGTGACCACGCCAGCCGGGTTTCCGAGGGCGGTGGAGAGGCCAAACGAACCGTTCTGGTCAAAACTGTTCACGATCGGAATGCCGAAGTGGTCGTACGTGATGCTGTAGCCGCCGCGGATCGCGAATTGATCTTTCTTCCCCAGAATCTTCGAGACCCAGCCGTCGCCCGTATCGGGCGCCCAGGCCACCGCAATGCGCGGCGAAAAATCCTTGTGATCCCAGTTCCACAGGCCCGGACCGTTGTTCTTCGGCCCGCCCAGGACAAAAGAAATCTCTCCCGCATCGTTGGCCGCCTTGCCCTGCGAGGCCAATTGCGCCGTATGGTTGAACCAGTCGGCGACATTCTGGTTGGTGCAGCCGCCGCCGGTTGCTTCCACGCAGGGTGCGACCTGCAATCCGTTGGTTTCGTAGGGCGGAGCTTCGAGCACCCAGCGCAGGCCGTAAGTCAGCGTCAACCTCGGTGTCATCCGCCAGGTATCCTGCCCATAAAACTCGTAGTCGTTGATCGCGTAGCGACGGTTGATGGGTGCTCCCTGCGGCAGAGCTGCGCCGTCGTGCGCGAAGTTATATTTGCCATCCCCCTCGGGGAAAATGCCCATCAGGATCGTCGCCGCGCTGTCGTAGTTCGGTCCGAAATTGCCATCGACCGCCGGGTAACCGTTGCCAAACGGATCGAGCGGGCTGGGGGTGTTGGCGATTCCTCCCGTGTTGAGATAAACCGCGTTGGTCTGAACGTCGGAGAACGAGTTTCCGTAACCGGCACGGTTGTTGCGGATCAGAAATATATCGCCGCCGAACTCAAACGTGTGATTTCTGCGGGTCCAGTTCAAACTATCGCTCAACTGGTTGTCGGGCACCGAGTAGATGGTCGACCGTTGGAATGAAACCAGGTTGTCGAGGCCATTCAGAAAAACTCCGGGATAGGGAGACGTACCTCCGTACTTCCCCGCCTGACGGACCAGCCCCCAGTGAAACTCGTTGACGAGAGTAGGTGAGATCAACGAAGTAAGACCGACGGTCAAGCCCTTGCTGTCGTCGAGGACTGTCGTGGCCGCGGGCTGGCCGGGAAACTGCTGCTCTCCGGGTTCCTTGAAATTCTGCGTTTCTCCACGCACGAACAGGCTTTCCGAGCCGTTCGACGTGATGTGGTAATCGAGCCGGGTAATGTAGGTGTTGAACTCGGAGTCTGCGTTTGAGGAAAACCGATAGCCGAGTGTGTTCGAACCATCACCTGCATTCTCATTCGCCGCCGGGTACTGCTGCATCAAGGCCTCAACCGCCGCACTCGGGCCAATTCCGAGCGGGTCCATCTTCTTGATTTGAGTCGGTCCCAGCGCATAGTAGCCGGGCTGCACTCCGCTGACGCCGTTGACCGTTCCGCCGGGGCAATCCGCCGTGTCCAGACTGCCGTCTTTGTTGCGCTGACACAAGTACACCAGATCGCCGGCGCGCAGGGTCGGGCTGGGTACGTCGCGCAATGCGCTGCTGCCCTGGGCGTCGCGCCGTCCTTCATAGTTGGCGAAAAAGAAGACCCGGTTTTTCCAGATCGGCCCTCCAGCTGTGACCCCAAACACGTTGCGCAGCAGCTTCGGCGCCGTGTTGGATTCTCCGCTGCTCAGCTGGGACTCCTTCAGGAACGGATCGTTGGCGCTAAAGACGGTGTTGCGGTTGTACTCGTAGGCCGAGCCGTGGAAGCTGTTCGTGCCGCTCTTGGTCGCCAGCGCGACCTGAGCGCCGCTGGAATAGCCGGAGTCGGCATTGGCGTTGGCGGTGGTGACTCGGAATTCCTCAACCGAGTCAGGCGGCACATTCAGGACGCTGGTGAACGCATATCCATTGTTCTGATCGTTCACTCCGATGCCATCGAGGGTGACATTGGATTGGTCGCTGCGCATGCCGTTGACCGCACCGCTGCGCGTGTCCGTGTCCTGATTCAGCTGGTTCCCCAGATACGCCACGCCGGGCTGCAGGCTCAGCAACTGCACCACGTTGCGGTCGGCGATGGGCAATTCCGCGATTTGGTCTTGCTCGACGGTATTGCCCAGCGATGCGTCGGTGCGATTAATGAGCGGCGCCTCACCCTCCACGGTAACCGACGTAGTCGCACCCGCCACCTGCAACCGAATCGGCACGGTGGCAGGAGTTTTGACAACCAGTGTGACCTTCGCCGCGAGAAATGGCGCAAAGCCGGTGGCCGTCACCTGCAGCCGGTAATCGCCCGGAGCCATGTCGAGGAACTGGTAAAGACCCGACGCATTGCTCATGGTCGTCCGCTGCAACCCGGTCGCCGGTTCGGTCAAAGTAATCTTTGCGCCTGAGACCGCCGCGCCAGAGGGGTCGGTAACGCTGCCATTCAGCTGGCTCGTCGTTTGCGCCATCGCCAGCGGGACAAGGAACGCCAGCACCGCCAGCATCCACGCCGCGCGTTTTGCGACATGTCCGCTTCGATTGTCAAACTTGCCAGACTGCTGGTGTTTTTTGCTGCTTGCTTGCTGACGGACTTGCGCCATCGCCATAGCTATGCCCCCCGAAGCGAAGCAGGACGAAAGACACATATGAATAAATGCAGGTGTGTCTTTCTCTCCGCGTCCGCTCGCGTTTTCGATTCCCTGTGCCTGTTCTAGATCAACCAGTCGAAACCTTCCGCACCGAGTGGCGCGAATTATACCCGAAGAGGACAAAAAGGATCACTTAGAAAACAGATAGCACCGATCTAAATCGGATCAGTGCGAAACAGATGGCTGACCCTGATCTTGAAGATCCTGGACTCGTCCTTTCCAGTCCCCTCCACTGCCCGTCCAGTACTTGAACGCCGAATGGATTGTCGCGCTTAGATAAAACAGCGCGGCCAGCGGCAGGGTCAGCGCCCACGCCGGATTCAGTCGATAGTAGCGGACCATGGTCGAGTACGTGATCGTCATGGCTGCCCAGGCCGCAGCGCCCATAAACATCGTCGGCCTGTTGTGTGTGAGCAACAACAGCGGAGGCGCGAGATACGTGATCACCATGCCCGCGATCGTGCCTAGCAACAACAGCGAGGAGTGCTTCAACTGGTTGAAAGCCGTGCGAGAGACCATGTGCTCAACGGCCGAGAAGCTCTCGTATCGTCGCAGACTCTGGCTCTGATCGGTCAAACCTAACCACAATCGCCCGCCGTGCTGCTTCAGGAGCCGGGCTAGTGAGCAATCATCGATCACTGCTCCGCGAATGGCTTCAAGCCCGCCAGCGCGCTCCAGAGTTTCTGCTCTCACCAGCATGCAGCCCCCGGCAGCGCCCGCGGTCGAGCGCCGAGCATCGCGAATCCAGGCTGGAGGGTAGAGCATGAAAAAGAAATACACGAAGGCGGGAATGACCAGTTTTTCCGCCAGACTCTCGCAATGCAGTTTCACCATGAACGAGACCAGATCGTAATTGCCCTGCGAAGCAATGAGACCCATATTCGCTACGGTCTCCTCGCCTTGCCGCACGTCAGCATCGGCAAACATGAGCCATGCGGGATTCAACGTGCCGGCGTACTGAAAGCCCTGGTGCATCGACCATAATTTCCCGGTCCACCCCGCCGGCAAAGGTTTACTCTGAATCACGATCAGCCTATCGGCCTTGCCTGCTTTTTCTGCAGCGCGCCGGGCCACATCCGCCGTACCGTCCGTGCTCTCGTCGTCCACCAGAATGACCGGCATAGCCACGGATTGATTTAATACGGACTGATTTAATAACGACGTGACAATCGGTCCAATCAGTTCTGCCTCGTTGCGGGCGGGGACTATGGCGACCACACTGCCCGAAAATACGGGCTTGTCACTGCCCTCGGCATCGGCGCTTTTCGTGCGCCAGAAAGATCCCCTGGCCAAGATGAGATAAGACCAGGTTGCGGCTGTAAGCGTAGCGATGCTCGCGGCTAGCACCGGCATATGGGTGTGCCCGAGACTACAACCTGGGAGATGTCAGATCAAGGCTCGGTGAGCCCAACAAAGATCCGGAGCAAAGAATCAGGCTGAGACGTTGGACAGGCTGCCGACACTGCGCGGGATTCCCTCGGTGAAGGTCATGCGGATTCCGTGCTCGGGCCGCAAGATCACCATCGGGCGAGGCGCGATGGTCTGGCCCGGAACCAGTTGAAAGTCGTATTTCCTGAGCAGAACACTCAGAATCATGAGCATCTGCAGCATTGCGTAGTTGCCGCCGATGCAGCCGCGCGGCCCAGCTCCGAAGGGCAAATGGGCGAAGGGAGTGAGAAGTTTCTCATTGGCTTTGGCGAAGCGTCCCGGGTCGAAAGTCTCCGGGTTCTCCCAGTATCGCTGCGAATGATGCGTGCCGTAGATGAACACAACGACGGTCGAGCCGCGGGGTATATCCACATCTCCAGCGCGGTCGTCCGTGAGAGCCATTCGGTCGACCATCCAAAACGGCGGATAGAGCCGTAGCCCCTCCATGATCACCTGAGTCGTAAACTCGAACTTCGAAACGTCGGAGAAAGTCAGAGGTTTTTCGCCCAGTATGGCATCGAACTCCTGCCGCACTTTGTCGACACAATCCGGATGCGAGCTGAGCAGGTAAAGAAGCCACGACAATGCATTGGACGACGTTTCGTGCCCGGCGACCAGAAGTTGCAT
This sequence comes from uncultured Acidobacteriaceae bacterium, assembly GCA_963739125.1. Taxonomy (GTDB): domain Bacteria; phylum Acidobacteriota; class Terriglobia; order Terriglobales; family Acidobacteriaceae; genus Sulfotelmatobacter. The sequence continues at coordinate 3,151,222 of CAVTZD010000001.1, forward strand.
GCTCTCACTCACAACTAATTCATCGCTCATCCCCGTGCCGTCGTTGTAGCGAGCATCGATCAGGATTTGCAGCAGATCATGACCCGGTTCCTGCTGGCGCCGCTGCCGAATGTAGTCGCCCAAAATGCCGAAGGCGCGGGCTCGCATCTCCTCGTGCCGGCGCAGTTCGCCCGAGACAGCAAACCACGGATTGAGGTAAGGCTGAATGGTCTGGCGAACCATAAATTCCTGGACGGTCGAGATCGCCTCGCTGATGATTTCGATGTCCTCATCCTTCAGCTGGGCGCCAAACAGAGATCTGGCGACCATCGCAAAGGTGATCTTCATCATGTGAGGGTAGATATCGACGGGGCCGATACGGGTTTGCCGGTCGAATTCCCGCAGCGAGTCGTCGAGGGAGTCCTGCATGATCGAGGACAGAACCTCGAGTTGCTTCCGCTCAAAACCCGCCTGGATCAGGCGTCGTTGTGTGCGCCAGGCTTCGCCCTCAGTGGTGAGAAGTCCCTTGCCCAGGAAATGGCCCATCCGCTTCTTTTGGATCTCGGACTTGTAGTAGTTCTCTGAATTCGTCTTGAGCACGTGCTGAATGACGATGGGATTGGTGGTGACAATTGCCTCTTTCACGCCGCCAAAATAAAACCGGAAGGTGTCGCCATAGCGGGCGGTGTAGTTCAAGAGAACCCGCACAGGATTGTGCGCCATGGCACGCGAATCCAGGAAGGAGCGGGTTCGGGGGACAGCGGGCACCGTTGCCAAGGTCAGGCCTCGCTATCCAGGCGCGTCAGATGAGAAATATGATCCTGGCTTCCCAACTGCTTCAAAAGTAGAAGATGATGTTTGATCGCCTGCGTCATGGTTGGATGTTGCCGATAGCGTACGCCATATTCTTCGGCGGTCTGCTTCACGATCCGGGTTAGAGGAGCATAGTGAGTGTGACAAACAAAAGGGCACAAATGATGGACGATATGGTGATTGAGCCCGCCGACGAGCCAACCGACGAGCGGGGTCTCGGTCGCGTAGTCGGCTGTCGTAGCGAAGATGTGAGAAATCCAGTTATCGAACTCGTTACGGGTCGACGGGAAGTACGTGCTGTCGATCACGTGGGTGGTCTGGAACACCAGCGCCACGCTCAAACCGATAATCAAATGGGAAAGCAAGAATGCCAGAGCAACGAGTAGAGCCGATCTCCCCAGCAGCACGACCGGCAAAATCAGCATGTAGGTCAGATAAAACGCTTTCCCCGCAAAAAGAGTGATGTATTCCCGCGCCGGGTGCTTCGTGCGTCTCAGATAATCGTGCGAAGGGAAGAAGAAGCACTCAAAGTCCCTCAGAAAGACATAATCGAGAGAAAACAATGCGTACATGAACAGCGCATAGATATGCTGGAAGCGCTGCAGGCGCGTACGAGGTTCAAAGGGGGTAAAGCGTAAGACGCCGCGTCCGGTAAGTGCGTCGTCTTCTCCGTCGAGATTGATGCAGGAGTGATGGCCTCGATGATGCAGGATCCGCCACATGTAGGAGCTGATGCCACAAACATCGAAAACATAGTTCAGCCCTCTGTTTACCCACCGCACCGACGAGATGGCGTTGTGGTTGCTGTCGTGCGCGATGTTCAGCAGAAGGAATGTCTGTGCGATCGCATTTAGCAGGTAGAGGCCCACGAACCGCCAGGAATCCGGTTTGAACGTATAAAGAGCAATCCAGCTGCCCGCCAGCACGGTCAGCCCCACCCCGATTTTGACCCACATGGCGAGGTCAGCCTTGGGAGAAATGTTTCCCTCGGAAAAAAAATCCTCAAGCCGCCGGCGCAAAACTCTGGGAAATGAGGACTCAGGGATCGAGTCGAAAACGGAGTCCCGCAGCGAGGCCTCCGCTGGTACAAGGTCATCGATCTCCGGGTTCAGACTGATAGCCGCCGCCTCGTCTCGCACATCACGGTCAGAATGGTTTGAAATCGGCCCGGCCCGGTTTTGGCGAGGGCCGACGGTACGGAATTTGTTGCGCAAACTCCGCCTTTGGCATACAAGCGTGGAAAATCGATGTTAGCCTTAAAACTCAAGGAAGATCAAGGGAATTTCGGATCACCCGAAGCCCGAGTACGATGCCTGCTCCCGGAAGCGTCAGAAATGACAAGGGGTGCCTCTACTTCTCAGTTCACGGCGTTTGAAATCTCTGTTACCATCGTGCGCTTAATGCTTTTCAACCAAGACAGGCTTGAGTCCAACGACCCAGCGGCGGGCGAAGGAACAGGTTTCCCCTGTTTCTCGAAATTAGTCTCCCCTGGGTGCCGGGAGAGGCAAGACCTTGCTTCATCGTGGAGTTTTCTCATTCAACGTAGGAGGTTAGCAATGGCGGCTCGCCGCCATGGGACCGACCCGAATCTATGATCGCTTCGATTTTGGACAAGCTGGATAGTCTTGGGGGTCAGCACCCGCACAGAATGCTGTATTCGTACATTGATGTGAACGGCCATCAGGTTGGAGGCTACTCCTACGAGTCGTTTCTCCACCGGACGAAGGTGATCGCCGGACATTTACGAAAGGTACACGGCTTCAAGTCGCAGGATCGCCTTCTGCTCGCCTATCCGCCGGGGCTCGAAATGATCTGCGCGTTTTTTGGCTGCGTGCGCGCCGGATTGATTCCCGTTCCCGTCTATCCTCCCAATTCTCGTGACTTCCAGAGTGCCCTGTACAAAATGGTCCACATCGCAAAAGACTGCGAGGCGGCCGGCATTTTAACCGGCAAGGATTACCTCGGATCCCTGAGGACAAATCTGGCGAGGAGCGGCGTCTCGGCCTGCGGTGTCGACATTGACTATGTTTCCGGGCTGCGCTGGCTGGTAACGGAAGACTTCGTCGAGAAGGTTTCCGACGAGACTTTCAACGGCGCTTCGAACATTCTGTTTCTCCAGTACACGTCGGGTTCGACTCGGGACCCGAAAGGCGTGATGGTCACGCATGAAAACATCCTGCACAACTGCCCGCTCGTGATCGATCATGACGCGCCGGTAGTCGTATCTTGGCTTCCGCAATATCACGATATGGGCCTGATTGGCTGCTACCTTTATCCCGCACTCAAAGGCGGCACTACCTACGGGTTCGCTCCCACCGATTTTATTCAGCGCCCGACCCTCTGGTTTGACGCGATCAAGACCTATGAGGCCAGTGCCTCAGCCGCGCCGAACTTCGCCTATGACTACTGCCTGCGCGCCGGGCGGATTTCGAAGGAGAGCCTGGAGGCGTGCGATCTTAGCTCGCTCCGGCAGTTGCTGGTTGCCGCCGAACCCGTCAAACCGGACACGTACACGCGGTTTTTGCAGGCCTTTCAGCCCTATGGACTGAAGTCGGAAAGCTTTTTTGTCGCCTACGGACTGGCGGAGAATACTCTGGCGGTTTCGCTTGGCGGCCGCAACATCATTTCAGTCAGCAAGAACGCGATCGCGCTGGGGAAGGCCCGCATGACCAAGGAGGTTTCTGAAATCGGCGCGGCTACGCAGATCGTCAGCTGCGGAACTCCCCTGCCCGGTCTTACGGTCAAGATCGTGGATCCGGAGAAGCACGTAGCGCTGGATCCGGGTCGAGTCGGCGAGATCTGGATTGCTGGAGGCAGTAAGTGTCTGGGTTGCTGGAATAATCCCGAGCTGACGCTGAAGCTGTTTCACGCCAGGCTGGTGGACGACAGCCCTTATGACGACGGCTACCTGCGCACCGGAGACATGGGTTTCTTCCACGACGGCGAACTCTTCGTTTGCGGCCGTATCAAGGACATGATTATTCTTCGCGGGCAGAACTATTATCCGCAGGATATCGAGGCCGTGGTGGAAAAAGCGTCCGGGCTGATCCGGACGAATTGCGTCGCCGCTTTCCAGATTAATGAAGACAGCGAGCCAGCGCTGGCCATCGTCGCCGAGGTGAAGAATCCCAAAGCGCTACCGGATCCGCTGAAGATCGCCGCCGCCGTCCGGAACCACCTCAATGTGGAAGTAGCGCTGATCTCTTTTATCGCGCCCCGCGCAATACCGAGAACCAGTTCCGGCAAGATCATGCGCCACAAGATCAAGCACATGTGGCTGCAGGGTCAATTCACAGTTCTCTCAGAGTTTTCCCGGGAGAAAGAGGATGGACCGTCGACCTCCGGTTCTGTAGCCCACTCGCCTTTCGACGTATTGAAGGCCCGTTACAACTTGACGGGCACGGAATCATACAACCTTGTCGAAGCGGGACTCGATTCCCTGGACCTGGTTGTATTCATGCACGAGATCAAGGAACTGTTAAAGAATAAAGACGCCGACATGCTGGCGCGGCAGGTGGATATCGGCCTCATTCAGCGGGTGAGCGTAGCCGAGTTGTTTCGACTGGCCGAACAACTGCAGCATGCTCCCGAAGAAGCGCTGGGCCCGTTGCGGATCTCCCTGGCGGCTTTCCGCGAAGAGCAGCGTGCGGCGGAACAGCGGATGATGAAGAACGACGCGAAGCTCATCTTCGAGCCTGCGGCGCCCGCGCTGTCACCCGAAACGCCGATTCTGAATCAAGTTCTACTTACTGGCGGTACCGGCTTCATCGGACCGTTCCTGGTGAAAAGTCTGCTGGAACAGACGCATGCGAAGATCCACATTCTCGTCAGGGCTTCCGATGAGCATCAGGGCAAGCAAAGACTGCGGACTGCCATGGAATCGATGGGGCCGTGCCCGGCGGAACTGATGCAGATGTTCGAGGCTCGCGTGGCTCCTGTTTGCGGGGACCTTGGCCAGAAGGATCTCGCCTTGACAGGCGAGGCTTGGGATTTCCTCGCGAATGAAATCGATACGGTATTCCACAACGGAGCAACCGTAAATTACCTGCTCAACTACGACCGCATGCGGGACGCGAACGTCCTGGGGACGAATGAGGTCTTGAGACTGGCGTTCGAAGGACGGCCCAAGAGCTTCAATTACGTCTCGACTACCTTCATATTTGGCTGGGCGGTGAAGAAAGTTCTGTATGAGACTGACTTCAACCAGAACATGGAGCTTCTCGATTTTGGCTACAGCCAATCCAAGTGGGTATCCGAGCAAGTCATTATGGATGCGGGCCGCCGCGGCCTCACGACGCGGATCTTCCGTCCCGCTCTGGTGAGTCCCTCGATTGCCGGCGGCGGCAACAACTTCGACATCGCCGTGCGTCTTGTTGCGTTCATGGTCAACCACGGCATCGGAGTCGATGCCCTGAACCAGGTCAGTTTCGTTCCCGCCGACATCACGGCCAATAATATCGTTGCGATCTCTGCGAGTCCCGGCACAGAGAATAAGACTTATCACGTAGTGAGAGACGACTACGCGAACATGCTGGATATTACCGGACTCATCACAAAGGCGACCGGCCGGCAATTTGAAGTGTTCAGCCTTCCCGACTTCGTTCCCGAGCTGGTCAGGAGATGCAGGAAAGAAGATCTGCTCTTTCCACTGCTGGATTTTCTGGTGAACTCTGTGGACAACATCTCGGCGATGGAGTTTAAGCGCTACGACAGTACTTGCTATCAGGCAGCTCGGGATGCCTCCGCATGGGGCAAGCCGGATCCATCTCTCGAAGACACGGTCAATGGAATCCTGAAATTCATGCACCGCAAGGGAATCATCTCGGTCGGAGTTCGTGAACTCAACGCCGTAGCTAGCCGGTAGTCGGTCACCCGCGGATCGATCGGGTGCAGCACAGTGACGTCATTGTTTCCGAAATACCAGCGTCTCTTTTATCTGCTGACCGGTCTCCAACGTGCCTGATGTGGTTACCGTCATCTCTGCGCCGTCGGCGGAAACTACCCACTGATCCTTTTGCGTGATTTGGTCGTCGCGCCGGTAAATCGAATCGACCGTGTGAGCATCGACGAGTTGCAGGCTCACAGTATCGTTGCTGGAATTTTTCAGATCGTATTCCTTGCCGTCAAAGCGGGCGGTGTAGCTGAAATCACCGAAAAAGCGGACCCCGTTCATTCCGTCCGCCTCAATCTTGAGCGCCAGGCCTTGAGCCATCCGAGATTTACTCAAATCCTCGGTCCAGTCCCCAGTGAATAAGTCGTTAGCCAATCTCTTTCCACCGGTCCGCTTCCACACGGTGATCTTGTCGGCCCGGCCTGGCTGTGCAGTCGTGCTGGTTAACTCGTCAGCATCTCTCGACAATTTGTCATGAATCGTCGCTACTAAGCCTCCGTCTTTCTTCTGGATGACTTCCACATGATGCTTGTCAATCCTGCGCAGCTCAATCTGATCAAATGCCGGATTGCCTTGGACGGCCGTATCATGGCCGTTCAACTTGGCGGTGAACTCGACATGCGTATTGCCTGAAATCGCTACGTGCACTTCGCCGTGTTGAGATGCGATGGAGAGCTTGTTGGGGGGATCCAATGCAGATTGCGCAGAGATGAGCTTCCAGGAGCCGATGCGGGGATCTGCGGTTCCAATTTGAAGGACGGCAAGCAACGCGAGTAGTGCGAGTTTGTGCAATGGTCCTCCGGGAACCGTGTAGCCCTTATCAGACAATAATACGAACCAGTCGGGCCTGCGCGCGACATTTGAATCGCACTCAGGTAACGATGTTGAGTAGTGGGCCAATTCTGGGTTGCTGACTTTTCCGCCGATCTTCTAGGATTTCAAACGAGCAGCATTTCGAAAATAGAAAAGCGAGCGAAAAAGATTTACGCCACTCCGCGTTTCCGCGTGACACTATGAATCTCATGCATGTGCGGCGTTTCTGGCTGGCCGGGGTAGTTCTTGTCGCCGTGCTTGCGCTGCTTCCTTTTTCTTTTCACGCCGAGCGCCATCTGGAAACGGCAACCCGCATCGAAGGTAGCGAAGCGGGAAGGGTCCCGCAGGAGTTGGCCACCCGCTTTCGTTCGCCGTTCGTCGACCGCGTGGTTCTGGTCATTCAGGGACTGCCCCCTGCCGATTCGCAAGAGGGCGAGCAAGCGCTGGGAACAATTGAGCAGGCACTCGAAAAAGAACCGGGCGTGTCGGGCGTCGTTTCCCATCTTGATTTTCGCGATCCAATTTTCCTGGGCAAAGGAGGAGGAACTTTTATTCTGGTGGGGCTCGCCTCGACCGAGGGTCCCGTGGAGTCGCTCGTCCCTAAACTTCATGAGCTGGAGGATTCTCTGCAAAACCAGTTACGGGGCCGTTATCCGGCGGTGAAGCTCGAACTGACAGGAGAGACGCCGCTTAATTTCGACATCCGGAAAGCCAGTTCCGACGACGTGGACCACGCCGAAACCCTCGCCATTCCTGCCACACTCGCGCTTCTGCTGGTGGCTTTCGGAAGCCTGGTCGCGGCCCCCATTCCAGTAGCCATCGGTCAGCTTGCCATCGCCAGCGCTCTGGCGATTGCCGGCTTTCTGGCCTTGCGTTGGCACTTGTCCATCCTGGTTCAGAATCTGTCCACGATGCTTGGGCTGGGCCTGGGAATCGACTACGCGCTCCTCATGGTCAGCCGTTTTCGGGAAGCGATTGCCGCCGGGCAAGACAGATTCGAATGCTCGTCCATTGCGGCACGCCAGGCAGGCCAGACCCTGTTGATTTCCGCCTCGACTGTGGCCATTGGATTTCTCGCCCTCCTAACTGTCCCCATCAGCGAAATCCGTTCTATCGGTATAGCTGGATTTCTGGTGGCAGGCACGAGTGTGCTGCTGGCAACTACCGTGGTTCCGGCACTGCTGGCATGTCTCGGTCCGCGTATCAATGCGGGCCATGTGCCCTTCATTGCAAATTTTGATGTCGATCGGGCGGCACGCACGGAGAACCGCTGGCGACGATGGGGGCAAGTGGTTGTTGCTCATCCCTGGCTCGCGATCTTTCTGGCTGGCGCACCCTTAGTCCTGCTGGCCTCGCAAGCTGCGCGGCTCGATACCAGCGTCCCCCGAGGGGACTGGCTGCCGTCACAGGCGGAATCGGTGCGCGCTCTTCACACCCTTGAACGCATGGATCGGGCCGGCATCGTGTATTCCTTGCGAATTATTCTCGAACTTCCAACCGATTCCATTTCGCAAACGGACGCTGGCTGGAATGCACTCGACCGTTTCACCAAACGTCTCGCGAGCGACCCTCGCTCCGAACGCGTGATCTCGCTGACTTCGATTGCCGGCGGCGACCGGTCTAACCTCAGCAACCTTTCGCGCGAGACGCATCGAACGTTTGTGAGTCGCGACGGGCGGGCGGCCCTGATCGAAGTGTTACCCGCGACCTCGGTCTCTCTGAACGACCAGGTCAACTGGGTGCGGGAACTGCGCAAGGACGGTGCATTACTTCTCACCGGAGTACCCGGCGCCACGCTGCGGGTCGGAGGCATCCCCGCGCTCACTGCCGACTATCAGACCATTGTTCAGGAGCGGTTCCCTTCGGTATTAGCGCTGGTGGTGGGAGGTACTTTGTTAGCGCTTCTTGGCGGGTTTCGGTCACTTTTTGCCGCGGTGAAGGCCATCGGCCTGAACTTGCTGTCGGTTGCGGCCTCGTTCGGGGCATTGGTTCTGGTGTTTCAGGATGGCCACGGAATTCGATTTTTCGGAGTTCCCGAGGGGACGGTCAGCGTATTTCCCATTGTGCCCATCGTTGCCTTCGCCATCGTTTTTGGGCTGAGCATGGATTACGAGGTATTTTTGGTTTCGCGTGTCCTGGAAGCCAGAAGAAGCGGGCTGAGCGAACTAGAGGCGATTCCTGAGGGGATCGCCAAAACCGCAGGACTGATTACCAGTGCCGCTGCGATCATGATTGTCGTATTCGGGGCGTTCACCTTCGGGAACTTCCTGGTGATCAAGATGCTCGGATTCACGCTGGCGGTAGCCGTGTTTATTGACGCAACCATCGTTCGCATTGTGATCGGCCCCGCGCTGCTTCGCGTGGCAGGAGATTGGAATTGGTGGCCTGGAGGGCTTTCCGCCGGACAGAGAGCGCCAGTAACCGCGGCTCGGGAATGATCCGCTAGCTGGTTCTAAGTTGTTGAGAGATTTGGTGGACCTGGTCGGGATCGAACCGACGACCTCTTCCATGCCATGGAAGCGCGCTCCCAGCTGCGCCACAGGCCCACGTGGAGACACAAATGTCTATGCTTGCGGGTGACCTAAGGTATTCTCGCTGAGTGAGCGGAGATAGTCAACGCGACGGCCGCCGGGGTACTGGTGCCATTTCCGCGAAACGGCGCCAGTACCGCCGCCGGCTTTCTCGCGGAGCGAGCCGCTCCTCGCCGAGCCGACGTGCCAGGCGATTTTGGATTTCTTTCCACAGCTTTTTCTGCCATAATTGATCGTGCACGCCACCTGCACAATTTTCCAATCACAATTTAAAGCGAGGAAGAGATGCCAGCGAAGTACATCTTTGTGACGGGCGGAGTTGTGTCTTCACTCGGCAAGGGATTGGCCGCAGCTTCGATCGGCTGTCTGCTGGAGAGCCGCGGGCTGAAAGTCAATCTGATGAAGTTCGATCCCTACCTGAACGTCGATCCGGGGACGATGTCGCCGTTTCAGCACGGCGAGGTTTTCGTGACCGACGACGGCGCTGAGACCGATCTCGATCTCGGCCATTACGAGCGCTTTACCCACGCCAAACTTTCTCGCGACAACAACTGGACGACCGGGCGTCTTTACGAGCAGATCATCGCCAAGGAGCGGCGCGGCGATTATCTCGGCAAAACGGTGCAGGTCATTCCGCACGTGACGAATGAGATCAAGGCCGCCATGAAGAAAGTCGCACAGGATGTCGATGTCGCCATCGTCGAGATCGGCGGCACGGTCGGCGACATCGAGTCGCTGCCCTTCATGGAAGCCATTCGCCAGATGCGGCAGGAGTTGGGCCGCGAGCATACGTTGTTTGTTCACGTCACACTCGTTCCTTTCATCGCCGCGGCACAGGAACTCAAAACGAAACCGACCCAACACTCGGTGAAGGAACTTCTGAGCATTGGAATTCAGCCCGATATTTTGCTCTGCCGCACCGATCGATTTCTCGCGAAAGAGATCAAGTCGAAGATTGCGCTGTTCTGCAACGTCGAAGAAGAAGCTGTGATCACGGCCAAAGACGTTGCCTCGGTGTATGAAGTGCCGCTCGTGTTCGCCAACGAAGGTGTTGACACGCTGATTCTCAACCGCCTGCATATGGAAGCGAGAGAACGCGATCTTTCGAAGTGGGAGGACCTTGTCCACCGCGTCTACAACCCGAAGGATACGGTCACGATCGGAATTGTCGGAAAATATGTGGAGTATGAAGACTCCTACAAGTCGCTGAAGGAAGCGCTGGTGCACGGCGCGCTGGCCCACAACCTGAAGCTGCAATTGAACTGGATCGAGGCCGAGGGACTGGAGAGTTGCGATGCCAAGAGCATCGAGGCGCAACTCGAAGGCTATGACGGAATTCTGGTTCCCGGCGGCTTCGGCAAGCGCGGCATTGAGGGCATGCTCGTCGCGATCCGTTATGCGCGCGAGAAAAAAGTTCCGTACTTCGGGATTTGCCTGGGTATGCAGACCGCTTGCATCGAGTTTGCCCGAAACGTAGTCGGACTCGAAGATGCGAATTCGAGCGAGTTCGATCCGGCGACACCCCATCGCGTGATCTACAAACTGCGCGAACTGCGCGGCGTAGAAGAATTGGGTGGGACGATGCGGTTGGGCGCCTGGACCTGCAAGATTGAGCCCGGCACGCTGGCACACAAGATTTACGGTACGCTGGAAATCAGCGAACGGCACCGGCATCGCTATGAATTCAACCGCGAGTATGAAGAGCCAATGATCGCGTCGGGCTTGCGCATTTCTGGCTCGACGCCGGATGGCACTTACGTGGAGATGGTCGAGTTGACCGATCATCCGCACTTTATCGGCTGCCAGTTTCATCCCGAGTTCAAGTCGAAGCCGCTCGAGCCGCATCCTTTGTTCCGCACATTCGTGGGCGCGGCCTATGAATATGGCTCGAAACGGCGGGCAGAAAAAGAAACCGCTGAAATCGAAATGTTCCACCGGCCGGAGAGAGTTGCGGGGAGATAGCGCAAGAAGACTTACCACTGAGCCACAGAGAAAAGAAAACCCATTTTTCCTGATCTTCTCTGTGTCTCTGTGCCTCCGTGGTGAAATGGTGTTTGCTTCTTACCGGTAGGTATTGACTGAGTACTTCCTTCCAAGTCGGCGACATCCGCATCGGATCCGGCGATCTTTTTCTCATCGCCGGGCCCTGCGTGATCGAGAGCGAAGAGCACGCCATTCGCATGGCGGAGATCATCAAAGGCGTGGCTCGGTCGCTGGAATTTCCTTTCATTTTCAAGGCGAGCTACGACAAGGCGAATCGCACCTCGATCCGAAGTTTTCGCGGGCCCGGATTGAAAGAAGGTCTACGCATTCTGAAGAAGATCAAAGACGAATTACAGTTGCCGGTGCTCACCGACGTGCACGAAACGGCGGACGTCGGCAAAGTCGCAGAAGTCGTCGACGTGCTGCAGATTCCCGCCTTCTTGAGTCGCCAGACCGACCTGGTTGTGGCCGCCGCCCTGAGCGGACGCGCGGTGAACATCAAGAAGGGCCAGTTTGTCGCGCCCGCCGACATGCGCCACGCGGTTGAAAAATGCCGGGAGGCGGGCAATTCGCAAGTGTTTCTCACCGAGCGCGGCGCTAGTTTCGGCTACAACAACCTTGTTGTCGACATGCGCTCGCTGGCCATCATGCGTAAATTCGCGCCCGTGGTTTTCGACGCGACGCATTCAGTGCAACTGCCTTCGTCTCAGGCTGGCGACGTCGGACTGGCGACCAGCGGTGGCCAGCCGGAGTTCATTCCACTCCTCTCTCGCGCAGCCGTCGCGGCGGGCGTCGATGGAGTGTTCATGGAAGTGCACGACAAGCCGAAAGAAGCGAAATCCGACGGGGCGAATGCGCTCGATTCGACCAAACTGCGAGGGGTGCTGAAAGAATTGCTGGCAGTGAAGAAGGCGCTGACAGAAGCTCACAGCACTCCGTAGAAAGTGTGGCGCGGGCACTCCTGCCCGCGAAATCTAACCACGGGCAAACAGGTTTCGTTCATAGAGACAGCAACTTCCTGAGGTTCTCGTCGTCGGAAAGACGTCACCCCAGATTTTCTCTGCCGCTGGTCGTTCGCGGGCGGGGGCGCCCGCGCCACACGGTCGTGTACGTGGTAGATTTGAATCTCTCCATGAAACACGTTGCCCACTGGGCGTTGAACGTTGCTGCACTGCGCGGGGCAAGTTATGCCGATGCGCGCATCGTGGCGCAACGCAGTCGCGCGCTGTCGACGAAAAATGGAAAAGTCGGCAGTGCGACTGACGCGGAATCCGTTGGCATGAGCGTGCGCGTGATTGCAGACGGCGCGTGGGGATTCGCGGCGTCTTCAGAGCTGGGACGCGGGGCAGTCGAAGCGACAGCGGCGCAGGCGGTCGAGATTGCGCGGGCTTCAGCGCGAGTGAAGAAAGAGGATATTCGGCTGGCGCCCGAGAAGCCTGTGGTCGCGGAGTGGACCACGCCTTACAAGATCGATCCCTTCACGGTTTCCGTCGAGCAGAATATAGAACTGCTGCTGAAGATCGACGCTGAACTGCGTTCGGTCGCGGGCATCACGCTCGCCGAGACGAATCTGAATTTCAATCGCGAGGAGCAATGGTTCGTGTCGTCGGAGGGCGCGGACATTCATCAGACGAAACTATCGTCCGGCGCGGGATACGCCGCCTATGCCTTTGCCGGCAACGAAATCCAGAAGCGGTCCTATCCGACTTCTTATGGCGGGCAGTGGCAGAACAAGGGCTACGAACTCATCGACGAATTGAAGTTGCTGGAAAACGCTCGGCGCATCGCCGAAGAAGCGGTGGCGCTGCATCAGGCCGATCAATGTCCGGAAGGGAAGTTCGATATTATTCTCGACAGCTCACAGTTGGGATTGCAAATTCACGAATCGGTTGGGCATCCGATTGAGCTCGATCGCGTGCTCGGGATGGAAGCGAATTTTGCGGGCACGTCATTTCTGACCATCGACAAGCTACGCAAGTTGCGCTACGGCAGCGATCTGGTGAACGTTGTCGCAGATGCGCGCCAGCAGCACGGTCCGGGCCTGGGCACGTTCGGATTCGATGATGAAGGAGTGGAGGCGCAGTGCACGCCCATCATCACCAATGGCTTGTTCACCGGATATCTGAGTTCGCGCGAGACCGCGCACACGATCGGCGAGAATCGCTCCGGCGGGACGCTCCGCGCCGAGGGATGGAACCGGCTGCCCATGATCCGCATGACCAACATCAGCCTGCTGCCGGGCGAGAAGCCCCTCTCGCTCGAGCAGTTGATCGCGTCTACGGATCACGGAATTTTCATGCAGACCAACCGCTCGTGGTCGATCGACGACAAGCGCTATAACTTTCAGTTCGGAACCGAGATCGGGTGGGAGATAAAGAATGGCAAGCGCGTGCGTGTGGTGAAGAATCCGTCGTACTCGGGCATTACGACTGAATTCTGGAACTCGCTCGACGCCATCTGCTCGCGCGACGAGTGGACGCTGTGGGGCACGCCAAACTGCGGGAAGGGGCAGCCACAGCAAGTGATGGGCACCGGCCACGGCGCGGCGCCGTCAAGATTTCGTAGCATCAAAGTTGGCAGCGCATTTAAGAGCAACTGATTCATGGCGGAGTCACGGAGACACCGAGAACTCTAGAAAACCGTTCGAATGCTTACCCAGGAACAAGCCGCCGACATTTTCGACCGCATCCGGAAGCTCTCCACCGCGGACGAAGTCGAAGTCCTGTTCTCAGGCGGCACATTCGCCCTGACTCGCTTCGCGAACAACATCATCCATCAGAACGTCGCCGAAGAAAATCATGTCGTTTCCGTACGCACCGTGTTTGGCGGACGCACTGCGCGCGCCACCACCAACAAGTTTGACAATGAAAGCTTGCGGCAAGTCGTTGAATCTTCCGAGAAACTGGCCAAGGTGCAGCACCCGGATCCTGATCTCTTGCCTATGCCGGATTCCCGCGAAGCCGCCGGCATCCACGGTGAAAACCTGACGGGCGGGTCGCCCGTCCCCACAGAGTCGGTGTCCACAAAGCGTGAGTCTACGCAGTCCGTGACCATACGATCTGTGCCGTCACGCCATTTCGCTGCGACTGCCGGCATCACTCCTGAGGAGCGCGCCGAGGGCGTCAAGAAAATCGTGGGCGTGGCCGCGAAGCACTCGCTCGCGACCGCGGGAGTTTTTTCGAGCGCCGAGTCGATCGAAGGCATCTTTAATTCGCGCGGACTCCGCGACTGGCACACGCAGACCACGGCTGAAATCTCGATCACCATGCTCGGCTCGGATTCTTCCGGATGGCAGAAAGCAGGTTCGCCAGACGTAGGGAATTTCGATGCACTGGCCTTGGCCGAGATTGCGGCGAAAAAGGCGATCGATTCGACCCACCCGAAAGAAATTCAGGCAGGGAAGTACACCGTCATCCTGGAACCGTCGGCAGTGCTCGACATCGTGGGCTTCATGTTCTGGGATTATTCCGGCATGGCGATTCTTGATCAGCGCTCGTTTCTGACCGGACGCATCGGCACCAAGCTCTTCGGCGAAAACGTCACGATTTTTGACGATGTAGCCCATCCCTTGCAGAGCGGTTCTCCATTTGACGGAGAAGGCATGCCGCGGCAGCGCGTGGCGCTGGTCGAAAACGGAGTGGTGAAGCGCGTTGTGTACGCGCGCGCGACTGCCGAAAGAATGAAGCGCTCGGAGTATCGCGGTCAAGTGGGTCCAATCGTCGCAACCGGCCACGGTTTCGCTCTGCCCAACGAGATGGGAGAAATGCCGCTGAACATTGTGTTCGCCGCGCCACGCGATCCCAAGACCGTCGACCAGATGATCGCTTCGACCGAGCGCGGCGTGCTGGTGACACGGTTATGGTATATCCGCGAAGTTGAGCCTTTCGAAAAGATGCTGACCGGCATGACTCGCGATGGCACCTTCCTTGTCGAAAACGGCCACGTGCAGGGAGGCGTGAGAAATTTCCGTTTCAACGAAAGCCTGATTCACATGCTGTCGAATGTCGAGGCCATGAGCGCGCCAGTGCGCGCCTGTGGAGAAGAATCGTTCGACATGGTGGTTCCGGCCATGAAGATCCGGGACTTCAACTTCACGGAAGTCACAAAGTTCTAAGCCGAGAGCAGAGAACGAGCACCTTGCATTCCTCCTCCGATAGCACTCGCGCAAAACAATCTGACACTGCAAGACCGCCGTTGCCGACAATTTCCTCTTGCTGCAATCACCGGAATTTGACCCTGTTTTGACCCGAAATTGACCGTTTCCAAGCGGCAAACTCCGGCTTAATCCGGTTTTGCGAATCCATCTAATTCATTCAAACAAAAGAAGTTAAGCCCTACCGTTCCATGACTTCGGTAACTTTGCACGACGGTTTTCGAGGTGTACGCTGCCGTTGAGTTCCGTGATAGGTGCCAACGCTTGAGAAGAGGCGGCGCACAGAAGGGTTGCAGCCAGAACGTGGAAACGGAACAAGAGAAAAATCCGATGTCGGAGGCAGTGGTGAACACGACGCATTTTCAGGAGATGCAGAGTGCGCCGCGGTTTCCGCTGCACCTGTCGGCATCGGTAAAAGCGCTGGGCGGCGCGTACACCGCCGAGACGGAAAACATCTCGGCCAACGGCGTGCTGTTCGCAATGGACAACGATGTGCCCGTGGGTTCGATGGTGGATTTCACCATCCTGTTGCCGGCCGAAGTTGTAGGCGCGCGACGCGATGTGCAGATCGATTGTCGCGGCCGCGTTGTGCGCAGCTTCGAAGATCGAGGCCGGCGCGGCGTGGGTGTAGTGATCGATGAATACCATTTCGAGCGGGCGTAGAAAATCATGGCGACCACTCCGGTTAGCGTGGAAGAAAATCCGGGAGCAGGCGAAGACAACGGCAACGGCCAGTTTGTGCGCGTAATCGTGGCCGACACGCAGGCTATCTTCCGCGCTGGCCTGCGCAAGGTCTTCGCGCTCGAAGACGACATTCGCGTCGTAGGGCAGGCGGAAACGCTGGCCCAGGCGCAATCGGCGGTCAAGAAATTCTCTTCCGACGTAGTGATCTTCGAAGCGGCTCTGGCGCCGAATCCAGTCGATGCGGTGGGAGATTTGCTGCGCCAGAATCCTCGTATGCGCATCGTCGTGGTCACGCCCGGCTCCGATGAGGGGATGACGCTCGACCTGTTCCGCCGCGGCGCACACGGCATCGTTTCGCGCGAAGTCGAGCCCGAGCTGCTGGTCGACTGTCTGCGCAAGGTTGCCGGCGGCGGCACCTGGCTCGACAGTCAGGGAATTCACTGGGTCATGGAAGCGTATCGCAACCAGACCAGCCGGCCGGCCGGATCGCGGCCGAAAGTGCAACTTACTCCCAAAGAAACGCTAATCGTTTCCTGCGTGACGCAGGGCATGAAGAACAAAGAAATCGCTTTGCGCGTAGGCACGACCGAACAAGTCGTGAAAAATTACCTGCGCAAGGTCTATGACAAACTTGGTGTCGCGGATCGACTCGAACTCGCCCTCTATTGCCTGAACCATCACGTAGTCGATCACACCAAGGTCCCGCCCTTGCCAGCCTCTCCGGAGAATGGCAATGGGACAAGAGCCGCTGCGGCCGGCGCCACTGCTGGTGCGTCGAGCGAGTCCGTCTCGGCGTCGAGTGTGATGGTGGACATCTCGGCGAACTCCCCGCAAAAACCTTCTTGAGATTTTGCCTGAGGCTCGTCTTGCGTTCGAGCTGTATCCATCGATCGCTATCCATCGATCGGGATCCCTCGACCGGGATAGGTGCCACTCAATACATTTTCCATCCATTCAAATCTTTCAGGCCAGGCAAGTCTTTCAAGTTGCGGTTTCCACGACATCGCCCATAGAATCGAGAAGGTCGCCGCTGAGAACTTTCGCGTAACCAGCGCTCGACCGGGTGGAAAGCTTCTTTAGCAGGCAGTTCCTTCCCAGGTTTCACGCCGGAGAGATGGCCGAGTGGCTGAAGGCGCACGCTTGGAAAGCGTGTTTAGGGGAAACTCTAACGTGGGTTCGAATCCCACTCTCTCCGCCAGTTTTATCCCCGCATAAACACTGGTGATTACCAAAGATTCGTTGACGGCGTGTTAGAACACGGGTTAGCCTCACAAGTGAGTGGAGGTTAACCCGGAATGAGCATCCAGCCCAAATCAGTCGTCTCCGTCTTCGTCAGGCACCGAGAAAGCTGTAGCCATCGGAGCCGGGGAGAATTCTACCGGGGCTGCCAGTGCTCCAAGTTCCTGCGGTATTCCCGCAACGGAAAGCAGCGTCGGCAGGCTGCCGGAACCCGGATGTGGACGGTCGCCGAGGACAAGGCGATTGAACTCCAAGAGCAGCTAGACCGGGGCGATACTCCCAAGCCCATCATCGTCAAAGGCCCGCAGCCGACCATCGCAGACTGCGTAAAGACCTTCATCAGTGCCAAAGAGAGCGAGAACATCTCCGCACGCCGGGTCAAGAAACTCCAGCACCAACTCGACCAGTTCGAGGCGTTCATGTCGGCTCGGTCGAAACTTTTTCCTTCTCTCATCACTGCGGCTGACGTGATCGAATTTCGAGCCGGGTGGGGGAAGATTTGGCCTGCGGTAACGACCCGGAAGAACGCCCAGCAGAATATCCGCAGTTTCCTTCGGACTTGCTGCCGGGAGAACTTGAACGACTTGCTTGGTGCCCTGAAGACCATCCGGCTGTCGAAGGAAGACAAAAAGCGGCTTGAGCCGAAGCCGTTCACTGAGAAGGAAATCAAGACTCTGTTCGCTCAGATTCCAAAGACATTTCCAGCGGAGAAGGTCGCAGTAGCGACACTTCTCGTCAAATTCATGATTGCGGCTGGCGTGGCGATCCGTGACACAGTGCAACTCGAACGGAAAAGCCTTCGAGACGGCTGGCTCAGAATCAATCGGCAGAAGACGGGACGCCCAGTTCGTCAGCATCTCGACCCGGTGCTCTATCGAGAACTTCTTGAGGGTGAAGGCGAGTATGTTTTTTGGGATGGGAAATACGAAGTCACTTCAGCGGTGACGACATGGCAGGACGATATTCGGCTGTTGATGCAGAATGCTGGGGTGTGGATTGAGGGGAATACGACGCATCGCTTTCGTGACACTGCTGTCGATTACTGGCTCGGACAAGGATGCAGCCTGACCGAGATTGCCGCAATGCTTGGCAACACCTTGGCGATAACAGAACACCACTATGCGAATCTCGCTTCGGTTCGCATGGAAGAAAGATTGGCGAAGACGCCGAGGCGTTCGTGGGGCGAGCAGGGGGCACACGCATGAGCGAACTGTTGACCATCGAAGAAGTCGCCACGATCCTGAACGTCTCGCCCGACACCGTGACCCGGCGGTTTGCCAAGGTCAAAGGCGTCATCGACATCGGTAGTCCAGAGACGCCAAAGCGTCGGCGGTATCGCGTGTTGCGAATTCCGAAAACCGTTGTCGAGAAATTCCTGCTGGCACGAGGTGGGCCTGTCGAAATCAAGACGCCGTCGAGACCTCAGAAAGTGTCGAAGACGAAAGCATTGAAGCCGACACTCGATGAGAACGAGATTGTTCGGCAACTCGCAAGGATTACGAAGCAACACGGAGCCGAGGCTCAGAAGTCGCTCGACAAGATTGCGGAACGAGCACGGCTATTGAAGTTCTGGCCAGAGGACAGATGGTCAGAAGTCATGGTGTGGTTTGACGATGAGGAAGACTCTTAAAGATGGCGTCCGAACCCGAACGTCTGTTGACACCAGATGATCTTGCCAAAGTGCTCGGACCCTCTCGTACCCTCGTGATTCGACAGTCACGAGCCGGAAAAATCCCAGCAATCAAAATTGGAAAGGCATGGAGATTTCGGCGGAGCACTATCGACCGCTGGCTTGCCGGACAGGAGCAGCCCGGATTCCTCGACAAGTAAAACGATTGCGTTAAGAAACACGAAAAGCGGGACACTTCCGGCACATCTGGTGGTGTCCCGCTTTCGATTTGAACTTGCTGCACTCTACAAGTGCAATAGCTTGGACTCGACCTTACGAACAGCGTTGGCGAGTTTCCAGGTATCGGACACAGATTGCTATTCGATTTGGAGGGGGGATTTTGAACGTAATGGCGATGCTACGTCAGCAAGCTCTCGGCTTCATGGCGTGTACTTGAAGATCGTTCCGCACTGGTTAGATGTCGCACAGCCCGTCCCGGTTCCTCCTTCTCGGGTGGCACCATAAATGCTACCGTCCATCCCCAGAGTCAAGCTGCCAAAGTCGAGGAGCGCACCATCTGTCGGCGGCCCAGCGAAGCGGTGAAGCACCGTGTATTGACCGGTCTTTCCGATTTGGTACAGGACGCCGCAACCGTTGGGGACGCTCACGTCGCATAACATATCGCCTCCGCTGTCAGTCGTGCCGTAAAGCACGCCGCCCACGTCTAGCAGACCAACCACAGAAGGATAGAGCCCGCCACTACCGCCGAGAAACTTATGGATCACCTTCTCATTGCCGCTGGTATCTAGCCTAAACACGACGCCGCAATTGCACTCCGGGTCACCGCCATCTTCAGTTGTGCCCCGAAGGGAACCATCTACACTGTCTCGTATCAGGCGTCCCAGAGGGTACCCTCCATCAGCGCCGCCGGTGAATGTGTAAAGCACAGTGAACGCGCCCCCTGTATTAAGCTTCCAGACCGTGCCGCCGATCCGATTTGTACCTGAAGTGGCAACTCCGTAAAGATTGCCTGCCGCGTCCCGAATCATGGTCTGCGGATAGGCTCCATCGGCCTCGCCCGTGAAGTAATAGAGCACCGTTTCAGTGCCGCCTTTCGTCATCTTGTAGATGATCCCGCATTGACCTACCTCACTTTGGCAGGCCGGGAGGTTGAGGCCGCCATATGGCGTCACGCCGTAAAAATCACCGTTGATTGTCACCAATTTTGACTGAGGTCCGCTTCCAATTCCCGGTTGGCCGAACTCAAAAATCCGTCGGAACGCATTGCCTGCATCCAGCTCGAATAAAACGCCGCCGCCGAGTTCTCCACCCCTAGTCGTGGTCCCATACAAGTTGCCTTCAGTGTCAAGAAGCAGTCCGCCGAGGGGACCGTTGCCATCATTTCGACCGTTTTTGAAGTTGTAGAGGACCGTCTCGTTGCCTGATGGATCGATCTTGAATACAGTGCCGAAGTTCGATGTGCCGCCTAGATAGGTCGTGCCATAGAAGTTGCCTGCCGTGTCCTGTATTAGTTCGCCATTAGGAAACGCTGCATCGTTAGGCGCGCCAGCGAAGCTGTGAACAATCGAATACTGCGCGTGAGCCGACAACGACGCAACCAACAGCGTGAGCGCGGCGACAAAACTGCCGAAAAAACTTCTCAATCGTGTCGTGGTGATCATGAAGGGACTCCTTTGAATGGCTTGCTGGACGCCGCTTTTCAGAGTGGCGGGGGACAGCGACCGGCAGAAGCGTATCACGAATCGGCTGACCCGGAGGAAGGTTTTAGAGCCGGGCTGGCGAAAACAGGCCCTTAGCGCAAGCTTGCGCCGTTTCTTCGCCCTCTCAGCAGCTATTGCGCTGACCATCCGCCTAAGGGTTTGCCTGACAGTGGCGACCCCATTCGGCAGGATGGCCTGCAAGGTCAAGTCTTGGCTATCACACTACAAGAGAGCGTCGATTTCCGCCTGAATCCTCGCCCTATCAGCCGTGTTCTGTCTCACGACAAACGTCGGTGCTGGCGGTATCGGCTCAGGTTTGTCGAATGTCAACGTCGCCCGCTCTTTCACCTTCGCGGCCTTATCCTCACAGCCATCAACGTTTATGGTTGCCATCCGTTCGCACGCCTCACATTCTACGTCTGAAGGCGGCACCACGGGACCGGGAAGGGCTAATGATTCGCTCATTCTGATTGTCCTCGTTCTATTTCACGTACTCGTTCGCTGACCATGCAAGAGAGTTGCTTATGATCGAACGCGGCGAAAATCTCCGTTCGCGTCTTCACGCCGTCAACCCACACGATTGTCAGTTCGACACCTTGCGGCGTCTCTGTCACTTCACTGATTTTCAATTGGTCCTTCTAAGGAGGGCAGCGGAAATTAACGTCGCCTTGGATAGGCGTTCCCGACATTTCCGCTGCGGGGCACATCGGGAATCTTATGGCAACACCGCAGCCGTCAAAAGATGATGAAGGTACGCTGGGCAATCGCCCGATGTCATAAATTGACAGTTTGCGTTTTCTCACTTCGTCCTCCTAAGTTCCCTTGCCCGGACTTCCGCCGTGTCGGGCGTGAAGCCACATTCGTCTACCAGTTTTTTCCTAAGAGCGTCCACGGCTGCACGCTCGGCTCGGGCTGCAATCTTCGCTTGCTCTGCTTCTTGTGCTTCGCGTGCCCATCGCTCGTGCATCGCGAGGCCGCGGTGTTCCTTACGGACACTCGGCTGTATCCTTGTTGCAAAAGATGTATGAGGTATTGCTCCCGCTCTTTCAGCAAAGGAGCCGATTCATGGCGAAGTCGAACACTTGGCCAGGGCGATATGGTTTCGATCATGTGATCCGTCCACCTTTCTTAGAAGTTGCGGTCCGATAGCGGCGATTGCGCCAACGAAGTGTGCGTCCAAGGTAGAATAGTGCCGCATCGACGCGACTCGACAGCCACGGCAATATATACGGCTGCCAGCGCTGATGGTCTCCCCAATATCCTTTTTGAGGTATTAGCAGATGCGCTTTCGTATCCCGCTCATGGTCCTGTTGCTCTCGCATTTGGCTAGCGCCGCTGCAAGCAGAGTTCCCGTTAGCAAACTGCTGGATCAGATGATTCACCGGTCGACTCTGGCCGAACCAGGGGGAAGGCCTTTTTACCTGAAGGCCACCATCACAGATAAAGACGATCCGAAGTCTGAGTTCAACGGAACGGTCGAGGAATATTGGCTGTCGCCAACGAAATGGCGACGCGTCGTCAAACTTCGCGACTTTTCGCAGACGCGAATCCACAACGGTGATCAAGTTTATGAAGAGAACATCGGAGACTATTTTCCGGTGCATGACGAAATGTTGGCCAACGAGATAGTCGATCCACTGCCCAAGCCGGCTGTCGATCTGATGAATCAGCTCGGACTGATGGGAGCTGAGCCCGGCTCAGGGCAAGGCCAGTGTATGGCTGAGAAGTATTTCAATAATTCGGAGGGCCGGGAAACCAGGGTGCTCCTGGCGTACGACTGCAACACGGGCTTATTGATCTACCTGTGGTCCCCGACTTGCTGTTACGGAGTGATGACCGACTATAGGAAGTTCCACAACAAGACGGTCGCGTATGCAACCAAGGACGATCCGATCAACATTCGAATCGATACGTTAAAGGATCTCGACTCTCCGGATGAGTCGCTGTTTGCGATTTCTCAGCCCACGCCTCCAAGCAAGAGAGTCGTTACAGAAAATCTGACCGAGACGGAGGCGAGGACGTTTCTCGTTGGCAAGACGGAAGCTCAATGGCCCCAGGTCAGCAAGAATCCGCGAGAGAAGAGCATGACGGTGAATATCGTGATCGGTCGCGACGGGCGCGTAAAAGAAGCGCAGACGTATAGTCCGGTGGAGAACGCGATAGAGGACGCGGCGCTCACAGCCGTGAGGAAGTGGACTTTCCAACCGCAGAACGTCGACGGCGTTCCAGCGCAGATTTCGACCAGCCTGACGTTCCCTTTCCCGGTGGACTATCAAAAAGTGGATGTGAGCCAGCCGCAGGTCCGGTCCATGTTTGACCGAATGCGCACGACTGGAGATTTGCGACTCGATGGTGCTCCCGCTTTCCACATGAAGGCTAGTTTCCATACGGAGGATGGTTCCGCCAAAGGCACGTACGAAGAGACTTGGGTTTCTCCCAAGAAGTGGCGTAGAGAAGTCAGCTTGAATGACTCGACGGTTGTCGAAGTGCAAACTGAAACTGCGTTTTATCGAACTTTTCCGGGGAAGTACGCGCCACGGCCGGCCGACGATGTAATGGACGCAATCTCCTTCAGTTTGCCTGGCGACAACGGCAGCGATTTCCACGACGCCGATTGGAGTGTCACAGACACTAAGCTCGCGAATCTGCCCGTGCTAAGGTTATCGGCCGGTTATATCAACCCGCAGGGGAAACCCGACCCTCTCGCAAAGCTATATTTCGTTGAGGATAAGACTGCATTTCTGCGAGGCCGTTACCACTATTCGGCTATTACGGTTTTCAATGATTTGCAACCGTTTGGAGAAAAAAACGTCGCCCGCAAACTGGCGATCGTCGGGAGCAGTGCCGGAAAAATAGACATCGCGATCGACGCGATGGAGCCGGCGAAAAATGTCAGCGAAGGGATTTTCACACTCCCCGGAGTGAAGCCGGTCTACATGTCCGAAGCTGAAGATCAGCGCTTCACTCAGCCAGTTGCTGTTTACACCGTCAAACCGTCGATCCCCGGCTGGCACGGACAAGTAACCTGCGCCGTGAAGATCGACGAGCATGGCCATGTTCGCGATGTAGACGTGAAGGGTACTGCGGACGAGGCCGTCATCAAGCCCATACGCGCGGCTCTCATGAGCTGGGAGTACGAACCAGCCACGATCAACGGACATCCATCACTCGGCTTCGTTCAAGTGAATGTGCAGTAACTTGGGAAACAGCGGTGAAATTGCAACAGGTTATTCCTCGTTTTCACTAGGTGACCTGTAACTGAATCTCCCCGAGACGAGCGACTTCAGGCGTGGTCAACTCCGCTGTACCGCATTGGACAAGAAAATGCGCGGTTGCATCGAGTTGTTCATGGAGTCGGGACGAATCGGAGCGGTCTGGTCTGGGAACGTAAACGATCATTCCTTGTCGTGCGCGGGTGAGCAAAACTCGATAGCCGTTCACCCGATACTTGTGTTTCTGAGCATCTTTGTTTGCTCTCCACGTCTTTCCGTTAAAACTACGACTGAGCCACTCCGTTCCGTTCCAAAGAAGATCTTCTCCCCAGCAGACGCCTATCCAGTCAAGTTCCAATCCTTGAATCTCAAACTGAGTGGCCGCCACCTCAAGCTTGGAGGATGCTCGCACGTCGTTGCAATACTTGTGGTCGCAGCCCAACTCTTCGCAAGCGTCGCGATCGAGAAACCATCTCTCCCACTCGAAGCGCTGGTGAAAATCAAAGGAGGTCTCGAGTCCGTCTGGCCGTAACCTAGCTGCTCCAGAACTCGCGACCAAGCCAGACCTAGTCAGACCTCTACGCTTCTCTCGTAGCCATTGGCGGACAGTTGAGATGTCTCTCGACACTACGGGCGGACTGGACATGTTTTCGGCAATGCCCTTTGCCGCCGAGTGATCTCCGCGGAGAATGGCATCGACCCACTCGGACATCTGCGTTGCCCTTATAGAGCGGTTGCTGACTTTCAAGTGAAAATCTTCAATCATCGAAATCCGACTTGGCCGCGGGGCGTCTTCCGAGAACAAAGAGAACGAACCACCAGACGTATCGTTTAGAACCTCGGGGGATGCGTATATGTTCCAGCCTTCAAAACCCCGAAGAGCAACTCCCCATTCCGGCAGGCCGGCTTCACCGCGATTTATTTCTTGGCCCCCTCCGACCAGGCAAACCAGCACGCACCATCCGGCATGACGATTCATGACATCCATCATCATGTGGGCTTCGGATACGGTGGGCCGGCTAGCCCGCTCGTTCTGCTTGGAATCCCATGCCCGCTGAGCCTCGTCGAAGACAATGACCCTTTGTGCGGGCGTTGGAGCCTGGTCTTTGTAGTGGTCATCCGCGAAACGATGGACGCTTTGGATAAATGCGTGCACCGCTGTCTCGGCTGCTCTGCGAGTCCTTCGATTCCCATCAATCCGACCCCGGCGAACGTCGTCGCGGATCAATGCCTCGCGCAATATCTTTACCAATGGCCCATTCCCCGATAAGAACGAAGCAGTCTCTCGTATATCCGGGTGATGGACGGCGTTCAGGCCGACAAGAGTTTTGCCAGAACCGGGGACCCCAGTAATGAGGCAAATTGACTTTTCGTTTCTCTCGTAAGCCCGACGCACTATGGTCGTGAGAGATGAAATAGCTTTGTCGAGATCCTCTCTAGCTGCGCAGGCATGCCCAATTTCGAAGACCTCGTTCTCAGAATAAAGTCTTACTGCCGCGTCAATGATCGGCGGAATCGGATGGAAGATCCCGGCATCCCACGCCGCTGGGTCAATGGGTAGCGAGCCAGAGTTGCGTTCCTCGCTAGCGATTCTGATCAGAACATCGCCAACTCCGTTAGTATTGGCCCGTCGACATGGGCGTACAACGTCGTCAGCAAACGGCCTGGCGCCTGCGGATGCTACGTGCCCATCGGAGATGACCATCGGAACAACAGTTCGATTGGCACTAGGTTCGTGAAAGCAAGCCAGATTGATGGCGTAGTCATCAACTTGGCGCTCGGCTGTGGTCGAGGAGAGCCCAGTCTTCGTCTCGATTGCAACGATTACATCGTGCATCAAAATCACTGCGTCGATACGCTTGCCGACACGCGGGATCGGATACTCCAGGAGAATTTCGAATCGCGCCGCCTCGGGTAGTTCCGAAATTAGTTGCCGGCATCCCTGGACCAACGGAGGAAGTTGCAGTTCCCAAGCTTCTACGGCCTCGGGTTCGAGAGGGAACCGGGCCTTACGATTCGCGACGGCAAGAGCTCCAATAATCGACCTTGCCGTGTCAGTAACGAAGGTTCCGAGTGGCGCTCGATAATATGCGGGCATTGCAGGACAGGATGCCAGGTTCCCCATGCTATGGTCCAGTTCGAACTTACAGATCAGTACCAGGACCGCCGGCGGCGAATGATCGAGTCATTTTTGCCACCCAGCCCTTACAATCTGAAATCATGCGAGGAATACAGTTTGAGGTCGTTTGGTCCGATCAAGACGTTATCGAGTACCAAGTCACTTGCTCAAACGGACCTTTTCGTGGAGCGACCAAGATGTACTTGGCCCACGACGATATGGCAAAGACCGCGGAGAATCTGAGCGGTTTCCCATTGCACGTCAAAGATGCGCGTGATGTTGAGCTTGGAGCTTTTAAGCCGACCGTTGCGGGAGGAGGCATTTACATGAGTTTCCGCTGCGTGGATTCCGCGGGACACGCTGTGGTGGTCGCGAGGCTACGAACAGACGGATGCATCGGACCAGACGAGCCCCAGTCTGTTTGTCTATACATTCCTGTTGAGGCCGGTTTAATCGATGCGTTTGTAGCGAAGGCTCGATCCATTGACGCCAGTAAGGGAGCCAAAGCGTGCCTGCAGATGTCAGATCACACTGTCGGGTGGGTCCAAAGAAGCTTTCCCGGTCTCGTGAAATTCTCCGTCCCCAGATCGTCACTCGGCGATCAGTGAAAGCCGCGCCCTATCGAGACTGCGTTCTACTGCGGGCTATTCGGTGGGGCTGATGATGCAGGCGGTGCGGCAGATTCCTGCTTGACCTGCGTTTCGGTCTGATCGGCCGCCTGTTGCTGGTTTTGCAGAGTTTGTTCCGCCGACGTATCGGGCTTCGGGGCTGGTATATCGGATTCCACGATTCCGGTGTCCGGCGCCTTGGGCATACCGCCTGTACCCTGCTTTTGCGCCAGGTCCTTCATGCCGTTGTCGACTTGTTCGTCGAAGTGGTTTTGCATTTCCTGCAAGTCATCCACTTTAACGGAGACGGTGAGCCCGGCTTCGCAGTCCGACTTCTTGCTCGCGGAGACGCTTGCGCTCACCATGTTGTCCGCATCCGGAGTGTCGGTGAGTCGCGTGAGCACGTCACCCCCAGTCAGCCCGCATTCCTGCCCGTTCGCCGTAACGGTGAGATCGCTGTCCACGACAAATGTACGTCTGGCCGGATCGAGCGCCGGTGGAACTTCGTTGTTAGCGTTGCCGGGAGCATTGGCCGCAGGGTTATCTGGAGCGGGCGCTGCTTGCGCGTCCGATCCGCCACTCTGTCCTGCCTCTGCCTGTTGCTCCGCCAGCTCTGCTTTCACTTCGTCGGCAATCGCCTCTTTAACTTCAGGAGTCAGCGTCACCGGGGTTGAGGCTGCTGTCGAAG
Organism: uncultured Acidobacteriaceae bacterium; assembly: GCA_963739125.1. Taxonomy (GTDB): domain Bacteria; phylum Acidobacteriota; class Terriglobia; order Terriglobales; family Acidobacteriaceae; genus Sulfotelmatobacter. Next base: position 3,178,265 of record CAVTZD010000001.1, read on the forward strand.
GAGCCGTTTCATCGCTCGCCGCCGCAACGGCTGCGTCAACGTTTGCCTCCTGCTGTGACTCATACGCCGATTGCAGGTCTGCGGCCATCAGATAGTCGGTCAGCCAGTAGGCCGGCCCAGCATAATAGGGATAAGGCCTGAACCATCCGCCGTAAAACCCCCACCACGGCGCTCCACCCCAACCCCACGCTCCTACGCCCCAATAAACCGGCACGCCCCACGGGTGAAAACCCCAGGCATAAAATCCCGGATGAAACCAGAAACCTGCATGGAAGCCGTAGTACGCATGACCGTGCCAGAAGTAGCCACGATACACAGCCGTACGATAAGAACCGTGAGAATAGTAAGTACGCGAATAATAGGAATGGCCGCCTACGTTCATGTAGGACCGCTGCACATATCCGCTGCTGCGTCCCGTATTCACGACGCGTACGCCATTATGTTCACTCACCACTGTGCGGCCGCCGTTGACGCTATGGTCAATGTGCATGCCGTTGTGATCGACCGAACGAATCTGTCCATTGGAGCGGATGCTCGCGGTCCCGCCGCCTTTCAGAGAAACCTCTCTGGTGCCGGCCGGAGAATGCTCGGTTCCCGCCGTGTGTCCTCCAGCCGGTGAGTGCCCGTCTGCTGCGGTGTGTTCACCAGAAGCTTTAGGCTCTCTTCCTTCCGCATGCCCGCCTGCGCGATGCGCCGCGGCTGCGTGTGATACCGACTTGCTTGGAGCGGACTTGTGAGCCTGGGCCTGGTGTGACGCGGGCCTGCTCGGAGCGGATTTGTGACCCTGGGCCTGGTGTGACGCGGGCCTGCTCGGAGCGGATTTGTGCTCCGGTTCTGACCTTTGTGGATGTCCGCCAGCCGAAGCAACCGCAGTGATGCTGAGAACGACCAGCAAAATGGAACATCTCTGCAAGATGCGCTTCCCTAGGTTGCTCAAATTCATCGCCGCTCCTGTTAAGACTCCAATCTCATTGTGCACAAACCCGGCAGGAGGAAATAAGTTCTGCGGAGGCCCGCGGGCGATCAGATTGGCCTATCCCCAGATTGGCCTATCCAAAGAAAGGCTGGGATGGGACTGCTAAATGCGACGCCCGCAGCGTCTCAACGCGACCTTGTTGGCAAGTTTACTCTGACACGTGCGCGAACAACGTCGGCACGGTGTTCAAGCTGTCTCCTAAGAAAGGCGGCACGTAGACGGACTGGTGCCTGGCGCCGCGACTCTGATCTCCCCGGCACAATGCCAAGAAATGCGGGGAATTACTGTGCAGGTAGGTAATCGAACTCCTGAACCACGATGTCCCAAGTGTGCGTGGGCAGCCCGCCAAAGTTCCACAGATTGATGTCAATCGGGCAGGGATCCTGAGGGATCCACTCAGTGGGATCGGTGGTCGTGACACCATGGACCTTGTTAGTGCCTCTGTAAGTCCAGTGATGGAACACATGAGTCACTGGCTGATTGACCGGCACTGTGCCCGCCATGAGATAAAATTCGACGCTGGTCGCGCTCCAGACAAAGCGAGCGGTAGTCGTGTTGGTCTCGGGAGTCGGGACGTAGAAATCCACCTCGTGATCGACCTGACCAGCAGTACCGTTCCCGGTGGATGGATACACAGTAAAATCGGCGACCTGATTCGGGACGCCTGTGCCGTCCCAATTGGAAAACTCAATATCAATCTCGTTTTCCCCGTCAACACCGACGCCGGCGTTCGGTCCGTATGAGAACAAGCCCAGCACAAGCGGCGGGTCCATTTTGTAGTAGTTAGTGCCCTGGAGCACCCACTGAAATGTACCGAAGCTGAATAAATTCCTGGTGTACATTTCGGCGTCCGTATAGGTACCGTCCTTCTCACGGACGTTCACGTGTAAATACCCGTTCGAATCGACGACCATATTTCTTTTGTAGGCAATCAACGTTCCGCCACCCGCCGGTTGTCCGTTTTGAAAGTCCCATGTGTACCCCATCCAGTTATCGACGGTGTTGTCATAATCTTGAGGTATAAGCCTGAGTGTGACAGACGCCGAGCGCGACAAGCTTCCGCTGGTGGCCGTAATGGTCAGCCCGTAAGTTCCAGCGTAGGCGTAAGGCGAAGTAGCCACTTGCAGCACAGAGCAACCCGCACCACTACTAATCGAAGAAGGACTTAAGGTTGACGTTAGTCCTACGCCGCTTACACTTAGGTCTACCGTTCCTGTAAAACCTCTCAGTGGCGATACAGAGACGGTATAGGTGACGCTCGAACCAGCCGTCACAGTTTGTGACGAGGGGGTCACGCTTAACTTGAAACTCGGTCTGTCATCAGGCGCAATGCCGGTTTGGGGAGCTGCCAGGCAAGCCATCGGCGTGAGAAATGCGAGAACACTTAGAAAAGACGCGGTGGAACCTCTGTTCACGGGTCCCCCTTAGATGACACCCGGTAAATGGCGCTGGCGCTGGAATGAAATCTCCGTTTTGACCTCAAAAGCGTCACGGTTATACGCGCGACTTTCTCGCCGGCATAACGTGCACGGGTTTTCACATCACTGGTCGGAAATTACGCCGCCTTCTTCTGCGAGGCTTTGACCTTCGCCCATCTTTGCCGTTGGGCTGCCGCAATCTTCTTTCGGGTGGCGGCTGACATGGTGCGTTTCCTCTTTCGAGAGGCAGCAGCGCTCTTGGTCTGCCCGTCCTTTGCCTTCAATTTTTCCCATCTCTGACGCTGCGCCTCTGCAATACGTGATCTACCCGCAGCCGAAATCTTGCTGCGTACTCCATCCTGCTTCCCGTACGCAGCTCCGAACGCCTCAAGCGCCGCAGAAATTCCTCGCAGTTGATTCGTCAGCCGATCCCGCTCTTTCTTCAACAGCCCGACAACATCACCCATGTGCGTCATTGGTTGGAGGCTCCTAGCGAAGATTGTATCAGGCTGATCCGGGACCATAAGCGTCGCGATCAGTTTGCCGCGTTTCCGCGTGAGCCACTCCGAGAGTGCGATAGAGCAGGGCTTTTGAGGGCGTAGTTGAATCGCCTACTGAAGCCTTCGGACGGCCGCGTCAATGTCTTTGCGGTCACGGTATGCAGGGCCGAGATTGGGGCACGCTTCCATGAAACTCGGATTCATTTCTGGCACGTCTGAACTCGCTTATTGCGTCATCAGGGTCCCCGGATTAACTTCCGGCAAAACAGTCTCAGAGCATCGGAGTACTTCGGCCGAAATGCTCAAGTGAGAAAGGAATAGGGCTCAGGGGAGCAAGATCGGCTGACCACTGAAATCTTTGTTCCGGGTGTAATAAACCGCCCCCTCCGGCGTCTTTACCTATGAAAGAGAAGTCGAGGAGGCGTAACCTGCTCAGCGTACTAGAGGAAACGGCAATCGCGATTCCGGAGGAACTCGGGCAAGTTTACCGGGCACACCACGGTCTGGTCTTCCGTACGGCCTACCGAATTACGGGCAACGCCGGGGACGCGGAAGATGTGCTGCAAACCGTCTTTCTGCGGATGTTGCGGCGCGGGCGGAGTGCTGAACCGCTGGAGAATCCGGAGAGCTATCTGCGCCGCGCGGCAATCAATGCGGCGCTGGATGTGATCCGGGCGCGACGGGGCGACCAAACGGTCCCGCTGCCGGAAGAATCCTCGGGACTGATGCCGGCCGCCCCGATGCAGGCGGATGTTTCCGGGCTCCGTTGGGCCTTGAGCTGTGCCATCGCGCAGTTGAAACCCATGCAGGCAGAAATCTTCGCTCTGCGATTCCTTGAAGGGCTCAGCAATCGGCAGATCGCGCAGACACTCGGTATTTCACAAGTACGCGTGGCGGTGATCGTTCATCGCACCCGCCTGCAGCTCCGCAAAGACCTTCGTCCATACCTTCATTCGTACCCAGGAGACAGATCATGAGCGATCATAAATTCGACCGGCTACTCTCTGAGATTCACAACGAAGCAATCGACGACCGCGTGGTCGCTGAGGCCAGCGACCGGGTATGGAGTTCGATCTCCGCATCGCCGGCAGCCCAGTTCAGCATGCAGACGCTGCGCAGCTGCGAGGACTTTCAGGCGCTCATTCCCGCGTATCTCGAGAAGAATCTTCCGGAGGCTCGCAGGTTGCTGTTCCAGGATCATGTGCACCAATGTGTCGCGTGCCGGCATGCGGTGGAGCAGGCCCGTCTCGGCGAAATGCAAGTCGTGCACCAGCCCGCGTGGCAAGCGGAGTCGCAAGCAAAGATGACGACCCGCGGTCTCCCGGTATGGCGGTGGGCGATGAGCGCGGCCGCGGTGGTTATCGTGGGAGTTGCGACGCTCGCGCTGTGGAACGGTATCTTCCCCGGCCAACACGTCGTCCGCGGCTCGGTTCAGAACGTGGATGGTTCGTTGTATGCGGTGGTTGACGATCAGGTGCGTCTGATTCCAACGGGTTATCAGATCAGAAATGGGGATGAAATCCGCACGGCGAAGGGGTCGGATGCGGTAGTTCGTCTCGTGGATGGATCGCTGGTGGAGATGGGCGAGCGCTCCGATCTTTCCGTGTCTCGCCAATGGAAGGGGACGACGATCCGTTTGGATGGCGGACACATCATCGTGCAGGCCGCGAAGCAGCGAACGGGCCGGCTTTATGTTGCCACCGACGATTGCCTGGTGTCAGTGAAGGGCACAATCTTCTCGGTGAACCACGGGACGAAAGGTTCTCGCGTGGCGGTGATCGAAGGTGTGGTTCGCGTGTCGGAGGGCGATCAGACTACCGACCTGCGCGCGGGCGAGGAACAGACTTCCAGTTCCAGCCTTTCCAAGGTTCCCATCCAGAATGAGATTGCATGGAGCCGCAATTCGGCGAAGTATCTCGCGCTGTTGGGAGACTTTGCCGTGTTGCAGAAACAGTTTGAGGCAATTCCGGGACCCGGGTTGCGCTATAGCTCCGAGCTTCTGCCTTATGTTCCCGATAATACAGCGGTCTATGCCGCGATTCCCAATCTAGCGGCAACTCTGGGCGAGGCCAGCCAACTTTTCCAGGACCGGCTGCAACAAAGTCCGGCGCTGCGCAGCTGGTGGAATGAACAACAGCGTGGAAAAGGCCCGAAGCTCACCGATCTGATGGATCAGTTGAAAACTTTCAGCAGCTATCTGGGAGAGGAGATCGTATTTGCCGTGCCGAAGGAGGGAGCGAACTATAGCTCGCCCATCATGCTTGCCCGGGTGCTTCAGCCGGGGCTGGAAGATTTTCTGCAAGGCGAGATGGAGCATTACAGCGGCACTGGGCCTGCGCCAGGCTCATTGCTGATCGTGCACGATTTGTCGGCGGTACCGCCGTCAGCGAACCATCCGTTTCTGGTTTATGTGAACAATGGCGTGCTGGTTGCGAGTCCCGATGTTGCAGAACTACAGCGTACAGTGGCGCGGATACAGGAATCCGGCGCAAGCCGCTTCACCGAGACGCCTCTCTACCAGCAAGTGCTTCATGCCTACCAGCAGGGCGTGGGGTGGCTTTTCTGCGCGGATATGGAACAAATTGTCGCGCACCACGTACATGATGGAAGCGACCACCAACTCCCGCCGGGGATTGGCGATGTGCGATACCTGATGCTGGAACGACGCGAGGTCGGAGGCAAGACGGAAAATCAGGCGGCTCTGACGTTTGCCTCCGAGCGGCGGGGCGTTGCGTCGTGGCTGGCTGCGCCGGCTTCCATGGGCGGCCTGGATTTCGTTTCGCCCGACGCGAGCATGGTGAGTTCGGTGGTCATCAAGAATCCAAAAAGCATTGTCGAAGAAATGCTCCAGATGATCGGCAGCGGCGATCAGAACTTCCAGCAGGGGTTGACGCAGTTCGAAACCAAGACGGGTGTAAGCGTGCTCGATGACATCGCCGCGCCTCTGGGCGGCGAAGTAACCTTCGCGTTCGATGGTCCGGTGTTGCCGACTCCGCGGTGGAAGGTAATTCTTGAAGTGTACGACCCGGCGACTCTGCAATCGACCATCGGCAAGCTGGTCGAAAGCTTCAACCAGGAGGCGGGCGGCTCCAAAGGTTCGTTACAACTGGGGCAGCAGCAGGTTGGCTCGCAGACTTATTACACTCTGCACAATTCGGAACACCCGAATATGGAAATTGATTACACCTACGTTGACGGTTATTTGATCGCGGGGCCAGACATCAGTACGCTGTCGCGGGCTATTCAAGACCGCGAGAGTGGCAATAGCCTGACCCACTCGCAAACTTTTCAGGCGCTTCTGCCCAGCGACGGGTACACGAATTTTTCAGCGATCTTCTATCACAACATTGGTCCGGTCGTCGGGCCGCTGGTGGACCAGATCAAAACCGTCGGCACACTTACGCCGCAACAGCAAGAGTCAATCGCGACGCTGCAGGCCAACACTGCGCCCGGCTTGATTTATGCTTATGGCGAGCCGCACCGGATCGTGGTGGCAAGCAATAGTGGCTTCATGGGCTTCGACCTCGGTACTCTGATGACGCTGGGTCAGGGCGGTCCGATCCCGATGCAGATGTTTCTGGGGCCGGACGCGGTGATGAAGCATCCGACTTCGACGCCGAGTTCGACCCAGTAGTTCGACATAGTTCGTTTTAACGGAACGAGTTTGACCCGGCAGTTCAGATTTCGGTAGTGAATGAGTACGGCCATCCAACCCGGAGCAGCAGATGCCACAGCCGGGCCGACAACTGCTGCTTCGCAGACGCCGGTCATTGAGCTGCAGGGGTTGTCGGTGCGTTTCGGCAAGCGCGACATCCTGAAGGACTTGACCTGTTCGCTCGGTGGGCGCGCGATCGGGTTGCTCGGTCCCAATGGCGCCGGCAAATCCACGCTGATCAATACTCTTCTGGGCTTCTACAAGCCAACGTCCGGATCTGCCCGCGTGCTGGGAGCGGACATCCGAACGGAGACGCGTCGCATTCGCAGCCTGGTCGGCTACATGCCGGAGAATGATGCGTTCATCTCGAAGATGAGCGCGGTCTCTTTCGTACAGATGATGGCGGAACTCTGCGGCTTGCCTTCTTCTGCGGCGCTGGAACGCGCGCACGAAGCTTTGTTTTGCGTGGGACTGGCCGAGGCGCGCTATCGTGAGCTGGGCACGTACTCGCTCGGCATGAAGCAACTGGCGAAGCTGGCGCAGGCGATTGCCCACGGGCCCAAGTTGCTGATTCTCGATGAACCGACTAACGGTCTCGACCCGTCCGCGCGGCAGCGGATGATCCGCATGATTGCGGAAATTCGCGACAGCCGGCAGCTGCAGATTGTGCTGTGTTCGCACCTGCTGCGCGATGTCGAAGACACTTGCGAAGAAGTTCTGATCCTGAACCAGGGGCGGGTGGCGCATTATTCCAATCTGGAAGAAGAGCGCAAGGCCAACAAGAGATTCCTGGAACTGGAAACCTACGGCGCAAACGGCGACTTCACCGAGGCGATCGAGAAACTGGGCTGCGAGTGCGCAGTGACGGCGAACCGGCTGAAAATGATTCTCGCCGACGGAGTCGAAATTCGCGACATTTATCGCATTGCTGCGGAACGTGACGTGCGGATCCGCCGGCTCAATTTCCGGCGCGACTCGCTGGAAGACATTTTCCTGAAAGCGATGGGCAGCTGAGCATGGAACCGAGGACGCGGAGCTGAGATGGCCGTCTATAGACGCACTTACACGTCGTACGTCGGGCCGCTGACTCCTGCGTGGTCGCGGAGCCTGGTGCTGTTTCGCTACTCCCGGCGGAAACTTTTTCAGTCGAAGCTGCAGACTGCGCTCTTCGTGCTTTGCTTTTTCTATCCGCTGGCGTGCCTGCTCGTCATCTACGCGGCTCACAATTTGTCGTTTCTTGAGCGACTTGGCGGCGTCGGCGGTTCGTTCATCAAGATCGATAATAAGTTTTTTCTCTATTTCATTGAAGTGCAGGGTGTGTTGGGGTTTGTGTTCACTGCATTCACCGGGCCGGGGCTGATTTCGCCTGACCTCGCCAACGGTGCTCTGCCTCTCTACCTGTGCCGCCCGTTCTCCCGCGCTGAATACATTCTCGGCAAGGCGTCAGTGCTGGCGATCGTGCTCTCGCAGATTACGTGGATTCCCGGCCTCGTTTTGTTCGGTGTGCAGTCGAGCCTGGCGGGCGCGGGCTGGACCTGGAATCATCTTTGGATTGCCGGAAGCATGGTCCTTTCCTCGCTGATCTGGATTGCGATGCTGTCGCTGCTCGCCATGGCGCTCTCGGCGTGGGTGAAATGGAGAATCGTTGCCGGAGCGCTGCTGCTGGGCGTGATGTTCTTCGGCGCCGGCTTCGCGCAAGCGATTAACGCAGTGTTGCGGACGCAGTCGGGACACTTCCTGAATATCGTTTATCTGATGGCAACGGTTTGGACTTCTCTGTTCCGAGTCGACATGGAGGGTTCGATAACGCCGTCGGAAGCGTGGATCGCTTTGCTCATCTATTGTGCGATCTGCCTCATGCTGCTGGTGCGGCGAGTGCGGGCGTATGAGGTGGTCAAGTGATCAATAACGACCGCATCGTCTTCGAGGACGTGTCGAAGTTTTATGGCGAGATTCTCGGCGTGAATCGCGTGAATCTTTCGATTCCTCCGGGAGTGACCAGCCTGGTCGGTCCCAATGGTTCGGGAAAAACTACTTTGATGAATCTGATGACCGGGCTGGTGCGGCCTACGCGTGGACGAATCCAAGTCCTCGGCTGCGACCCGGGCCAGCCGGAAAAGCTTTTCAAGATCGTAGGCTACAGCACGCAGTTCGATTCCTTCCCCAAGGGCCTGAGCGGATTTCAATTTATTTCTTCGTATCTTCGGCTTGCCGGCCTCGATTCCCAAACCGCGGAACAGCTGGCCTGGCGCGCCATTGAGCGCGTGAATCTCACGGAGGCGGCAGGACGCAACGTGGCGGGCTACAGCAAAGGGATGCGCCAGCGTATCCGGCTGGCGCAGGCCTTGTGTCACAATCCGCGCGTGCTGGTGCTCGATGAACCGATGAACGGCCTCGATCCGCTGGCCCGTGCCGAGATGATCGCGCTGTTTCGCGCAGCCGCAGCTGAGGGCTGCTATGTGATTATTTCAAGCCACATTCTTCACGAGGTGGACGCGCTGTCGGATCAGGTGATCTTGCTCAGCAACGGATATGTTGTGGCGGAGGGCGCGATTCACAGCGTGCGCGACGAAATCCGGGAACACCCGGCGCAGATTCTCATCCGCTGCGACCGGCCGCGCGACCTGGCCTCGAAGATGATGGAGTCCGAGCAGACTATGGAAGTCCGCATTCATGACGACGAGCACGGGTTGTTGATCAAGACGAAAGATGCGGACCGGTTTTATCTTGCGCTGAACCACATCGCGCTCAACGGGATTCAAATCGAGTCGGTCGCGCCAGCCGACGACGACGTGAATTCCGTCTACGAATATCTGATTGGCAGTGACGAGGTCGCGCGATGACGAAGCTCTGGCGGGCGCAGGTGAAAGCTGTCGTCCGTCTGGAAATGAAGAAGACTTTCTTTGCCCGGCGCGGACTTTGGATCTACGTGCTGGCGTTGTTGCCGTTGCTGCTCTTCATTGCACATGCTGTCATCGTTTCTCGCGAGCAGGGTCAAAATCGTGAAATGGCGCGTCAGAGCGAGAAAGCATTGAGTTACCAGGATCTGACCGCGATCAAGACGGGCATGATGCGTGACGAAGTCAGTGCTCTGCTGGGGAAGCCACCAGTGCGCTTTCATTGGAACCAGCGAGGGCCGATTCGGTTGACCAGCGCTGTCTCGGGCACCAGCGGCGTCGGTACTCCAGTGGACCTGTCGGCGGCGTATAACCTGACCGGCATCTACACGGACGGAACGACCTATAACGGCGGCGGTTTGGATGGCATCGGCTATTCGTTTTCGTCGACCGTGCTGACTCCGAACCGGATCCTCGACGGGGTTCAGTTCAACTTTGGACCGGCGAATCAACCCAACGCAGTGCGCGGCGACGGCCATGAGATTAAACTGCCTGCCGGCCAGTTCGCGGGTTTGCAATTACTGGCCACCGGAGTCGAAGGTTCGGCGCTGAATCAGCCCATCACCGTCACTTATACCGACGGCTCCAACAGCACGTTCACGCAGAACTTCAGCGACTGGTGTAGTTGCAGCACGAATTCCGGCGAGCAGACCGGCGAGACTCTCGCGGTAGTGATGCCGTATCGCATTTCGAGCAGCGGCACGCAAGACTATCGTCCGTTCTATCTGTACGGATACAGTTTTGCTCTCAACCGTGCCAAAACTGCGCGAAGTCTGACTCTGCCCAATAATCGCAACGTGGTTGTTCTCGCTGCCACCTTGACGACGCAAGGCCAGGGTGCAAAGGCCGGGAGCCACGGGCGACTTCACTTCGCGGAAATACCCCACGAAAGCTATCAATACTCCGACGGATCCAATACTCTGACGGTCGAATTCGAGGATGGAAAGGCTGTCGCCATCAATATTCGCGAGGGCTACAGCGTGCCTCAGGATTCCGTGGTTTTCGCCGGCGTCTTCCAGTTTTTCTATCTTCGGCTGGCAATCTTCTTTGGCTGTCTGGGAATTTTCATGAATCTGTTTCGTGGCGAGATTCTCGACAAGAGCCTGCATTTTTATTTTCTGGCGCCGATTCGCCGCGATGTGCTGATGGTGGGGAAATTTTTGGCCGGATTACTGGCCACATGCACGATCTTTGTGACCAGCGAATTGCTGCAACTCGTCGTATTCAACTGGCAATTCAGTCCTGCGGCGCGGGAACTTTACCTTTACCACAACCACGGTCTGGCGCAGGCGGGAGCGTATCTTGGAGTCACCGCGCTGGCGTGCCTGGGCTACGGGGCCTTCTTCCTGGCGGCGGGAATGCTGTTCCGGAATCCGATTCTCCCGGCAGCGGCGATTCTGGTCTGGGAGGCTGCGAATCCGTTCCTGCCGGCGTTGCTGAAGAAATTCAGCGTGATCTACTATTTGAAGTCTCTCTGCCCGGTTGAGATCCCGACCCCTCCGGGCACGCCGCCGCTGATGGCTCTGCTGGTCTCGAATCCTGACCCGGTCTCTACACCGGTCGCAATCCTCGGCATCGTGGCGGTGGCGTTGCTGGTCTTGTACGTTGCCAGCTTTCAGGTGCGACGAATGGAAATTAACTACACCAGTGAATAGCTTGCCCAGGCTAGGGCGGCGAATGCCTGGACAGCACCCCTGTCCGGCTCCCACTTGAATCACACTGTAGATTTCTGCTACAAAGATTGAAAGTGCCGCCCGCGGCTGTCAATCAGCCTGCGCGTAGTTTTTCAGAAGTGAGTGCCAGCTTCTGGTAACTCTGGCGACTTTATTAGGTCTTGCAGAACCGGGGCGTTTCCCGCTTTCGAAAGATGGGGCGGGTAAGCTTTTTGGCTCATCCGGCGCTTGCCCGAGATTCGTACTGAACGGTTCTCGCCTGGCGTAAAACATCGAACCTCCGCAACACGTTTTAGGAGTTTCCGGTGGCCGTACATCCCAGGTTCCGAAGCGCTCCGCCAAGAGCGGACAGGACTGCGGCTTCGTCTGCTTCTCCAACTTCTGCTTTTCCACCTTCTGCCACGACAATTCGGACAACCTTTGTCCGTGCTTTCGTACCAAAACCCCAACACACTGCATACGCCGGAGGAAGATGATGGCGACCAATCTTGTGCAAATCGACAATGATGAAGAAATCAAGCAGCGCCTGGAGGCCGAGCGCAACAGGCTCCGCAAGATCGCTGGGTTAGACCAGCCCACACATTTTCACCGCCCCGTTGAGAGGGCGTTCACAGCCGAGCAGCGTGATCACGTCACGATTTTGTTTGGCGGCTTTACCTGGAAGCACGAGGACTTGATCCGTGCTGTCTTTCAGGGTTGTGGCTACCGCTGCGAGAAGCTGCCGGTTCCGAACGTCGCGGCCTTCCAGACCGGCAAGGAGTTCGGCAACAACGGCCAATGTAATCCAACCTACTTCACCGTGGGCAATCTGGTGCAGTACCTTCAGTTTTTGGAGAAGGAAGGACTTTCGCGCGAAAAGATCCTGAACAACTTCGTTTTCTTCACCGCGGGTTCCTGCGGCCCATGTCGCTTCGGCATGTACGAGGCGGAATATCGCTTCGCGCTGAAGAACGCCGGCTTCGACGGTTTTCGCGTCCTGCTGTTCAAGGACAGTGACGGAATCAAGGCTGCCTCCGGCGAGCCCGGGCTGAAATTCACCATTGACTTCGGCTTCGGAATGTTGAATGCCATGCATCTCGGCGATGTCATCAATGATTTGATTTACCAGATTCGCCCTTTTGAAGTGAACAAGGGCGAAACCGACCGCGTGTTCCGGGAAATGGTGGATGGACTTTGCGACGATCTCAGGAATCGCAATTCTTTCGAGATTGAGCAGCGAGCGCCCAATTGGCTGAAACCGAAGTTCAAGAGCAACAAAGTGTTGCGAAATACTGCGAATGTTTTCGGCAAGATGCACGAGAACTTGTGGGGCAAGGACTATCTAAACGCGCTCCACACGGCCCGTGACCGCATGAATCGCATCGAAGTGGACCGCACCAAGGTCAAGCCGGTGGTGAAGATTACGGGCGAGTTCTGGGCGCAGATCACGGAGGGCGATGGCAACTTCCACATGTTCGATTTTCTTGAGCGCGAAGGCGCGCAAGTTATCGTGGAGCCGATTGCTACCTGGGTGGCCTACCTGCTGTATCAGGCAAAGGCGCACGCGATTGCGAAGTGGCCGGTGAACCGCCCGCACCGAAATCCGGAGTGGTATGAACTTAAGAAAAATTCTGCCAACTACTTCGGCTTGCACAAGAAACTCTGGGGCATTGGTTTCGGAGAAGCGGCCTGGAAGTATTTCTACCACCGCACGATCAAGAACATGGGCGGTATTACGCACCACCTGGTGCCGCAGACGGAGCTGGCCGAAATGGCTCACCCCTTCTACAACCAGTTCGCCCGCGGCGGTGAGGGACACCTCGAAGTGGGCAAGAACGTTTACTACACCGTGCACAAGCTGTGCCACATGGTGCTGGCTCTGAAGCCTTTTGGCTGCATGCCTTCTTCGCAGTCTGATGGGGTGCAATCGGCGGTGGTCAATAAGTTTAAGGACATGATCTTCCTGCCGATCGAAACCTCCGGCGAAGGCGAAGTGAACGCCCATAGCCGGGTACAGATGGCGCTGGGCGAGGCCAAGGTGAAAGCCAAGACCGAGTTCGAACAGTGCCTGAAATCCACACGCAAGAGTTTGGATGAAATCCGGGAATACATTGCCGAGCATCCTGAACTGAGGCGGCCCTTCTACCACGTACCGCATCGCGAGGGCGTTGCTGGAACGGCTGCGCAATTCATTTTGCACGTGAGCGAGCGCATGGATAAAAGCACGCGATTGTGGAAACGCTCGCGCGTTCCCGGGATCGCCTTGCCGGACGCTGCGTAAGGATAAGCAATTTGGCAACTGTTTTTGCGACAAATGTTTTTCTGCGACATATCGGAGAGACGATGCACGACCATCTGGAACAGCACTCCAAGCCACAGTTACTGCAAATAGCTCCTTTGCCCCCGCCAAGGCCGCACGATCACCACACGGAATTCATGGTGGGACTCGACGTAGGCTCGACTACGGTCAAGGCGACAGTTGTCGATGCCGCCACCGACAAGGTGCTTTGGCAGGACTACCAGCGCCACGAGACCAAGCAGCCGGAAAAAACGCTGGAATTCCTGCGGCGTATGGAGAAAGAAGTCGGCATTAGCCGGCACAACACGCGCATGTTCATGACTGGTTCTGGCGGCGGTACGATTGCCGATCAGATCGGCGCCAAGTTCGTGCAGGAAGTCACCGCGGTATCGCTAGCGGTGGAGAAGATGCACCCGGAAGTGTACTCGGTAATCGAACTCGGCGGTCAGGACGCCAAGATCATCGTCTTCAAGGATGACGAGGAAACCGGCCGCAAGAAGAAAATTCCGTCGATGAACGATAAGTGCGCGGGAGGGACGGGGGCAGTCATCGACAAAATTAATGCCAAGCTGAAAATTCCGGCCCCTGAACTGTGCGAGCAGAAATATAACGGAATCAAACTCCATAGAGTTGCGGGGAAGTGCGGGGTCTTCGCCGAGACCGATATCAACAGCCTGCAGAAGGTCGGCACTCCGTCGGATGAATTGATGGCGTCGTTGTTCGAAGCCATCGTTCTGCAAAACTTAAGCGTCCTGACCCGGGGCCACACGCTGCGGCCTCACGTGCTGCTTCTGGGCGGTCCGAATAGTTTTATTCGCGGGATGCGCGAAGCCTGGCAAGCGAATATCCCTCGCATGTGGCAGGAGCGCAAGGTCACGATTCCGGAGGGCGCAAAGCCGGAAGACCTGATCAAAGTTCCGCAGAATGCTCAATATTTTGCCGCCATGGGCGCGATTGAATTCGGCAAGAGCGAAGAAGACTGCATCGGTTGCTACCAGGGATACGACAAGCTGACGCACTACATTGAATTCGGACGACAGGAGGAGAAAGCCAAGTCGGGGGCCAAAGGGCTGACCAACAGCGACGCGGAACTCGACGAGTTCAAGGTTTCGTACAAGCGCAAGAAGTTCACGCCCGTGGCGTTCCACACCAACCAGACGGTGGGCGGTTTTATCGGCATCGACGGCGGTTCCACTTCAACCAAGGCCGTGTTGCTCGATGAAAAGGGCGACATTCTCTGCAAGGCTTATCAGCTTTCAAACGGAAATCCGATTCAGGATACGATTGAAATGTTTGAGAATCTGCGCGGCCAGGTGGAAGCGCAGAAGGCGAAGCTGGAGGTTCTCGGAGTCGCTACCACCGGATATGCGAAAGACATTCTGAAAGACGTGCTGCATGCGGACGTAGCGCTGGTCGAGACCGTAGCGCACACAGAATCGGCTCTCAAGTTCTACGAAGATCCGCATGTGATCGTCGACGTGGGTGGGCAGGACATCAAAATCATCATCCTGCACAACGGGCGCGTCAAAGATTTCAAACTCAACACGCAATGCTCGGCGGGCAATGGATATTTCCTGCAGTCAACGGCTGAGGGCTTTGGATTGAGCGTCGAGCAATACGCCGATCTCGCCTTTTCCGCGCAGTCAATGCCAATTTTTGGCTACGGCTGTGCCGTCTTCATGCAATCGGACATCGTCAACTTCCAGCGCCAGGGCTGGCGCGCAGAGGAAATTCTGGCAGGTCTGGCGGCGGTGCTTCCCAAGAACGTGTTTCTCTACGTGGCCAGCATTCCCAATCTTGCGGCGCTGGGTACGCGTTTCGTCCTGCAGGGCGGGACGCAAAACAACATGGCCGTAGTGAAGGCGGAAGTGGACTTCATCCACAACAGCTTCCGCGCTGCGGGTCGGAAACCGGAAATCATTGTGCACGAATTCTGCGGCGAATCGGGCGCCATTGGCGCTGCGGTTGAGTCTGTTCGCCTGTGGCGCAACGGGTTGCAGACCTCGTTTGTGGGACTGGATGCGGTTCGCAAAATTGAATACCGCACTACGCGCAATGAAAGCACGCGCTGCAATTTTTGCAAGAACAATTGCCTGCGCACTTTCATCGATATTCGCACTGTCCCAAAGGACGACTTGGCTTTCGTTCCGATCCAGAAAGTCACGAAGGTTCCGCTGATGCATGGCGAGCAACGCCTGATTATCGCGACGTGCGAAAAAGGTCTGGTTGAAGATGTCAATGACATGAAGGACATCAAGGCGGGAATCGACCAGGTCAAAGACAAATATCCCAACTTTGTGGACTTTGCCGCCCATGAAGTCTTCCGCCCGGTTAACGCCGAGAGCGTTGCCGATCCGGTTCCAGTAACCAAATTCTGGAATAAGACAGGCAAAGAACGCATTCCGCTCATGGAGAATCGCAGGAAACTTCGCGTCGGCATTCCCCGTGTTCTCAACATCTACACTTACGCGCCGCTCTTCAACGGGTATCTTGAAAGCCTTGGTGTGCAGCCCGAGAACATCGTTTATTCCGACTACACCAGTTCCGATCTTTACCGCGCCGGCGCGAGCCGCGGCGCGATCGATCCCTGTTTCCCCGCAAAGATTGGAATCTCCCACGTGTATAACCTGATCCAGGAAAAGCATCGTAAGAAGCCGCTCAACCTGATTTTCTTCCCCATGTACGATGTGCTGAGTTCACCGCTGGTGAAAATCGTGGGTGCGAACGCGTGCCCAACGGTTACCGCAACACCGGAGACGGTGAAGGCTGCATTCACAAAAGAGAACGATGTGTTCGCCGAGCATAATGTGAAGTACGTGGATCCAGTTCTTAACTTTGCCGACCGTAAGCTGTTTGCGCACCAGATGCTGCAGGCGTGGCAGCCCATCATGGGTTTGTCACAAGAGGAGAACGACCGTGCGGTCGAAGTTGGTTACAAAGCACTGGAGGATTATGAGGCGAGCATCCGTAAACGCGCTCGCCAGGTTCTCGATCAACTGGAACGAGAAGATCGCATCGGAATCGTGATGCTGGGGCGCCCGTATCATCATGACCCCGGCCTGAACCACGAGATTATGGAAGAGTTCCAAAAACTGGGCTATCCGATCTTCTCGCAAAACACCTTGCCGCTCGATGAAGACATGCTGGAGCGTCTGTTCGGCGAAGAGGTTCGTGCCGGGATTATCAGTCACCCGCTCGATATCACTGATGCCTGGAAAAATTCATATTCCTGCAGCACCAACCACAAGGTCTGGGCGGCCAAGTTCACGGCGCGGCATCCGAATCTGGTGGCACTGGAAATTTCCAGCTTCAAGTGTGGGCACGATGCGCCTATTTATGGCGTGATCGAGGGCATCATCGAGCAATCTGGGACCCCTTACTTCTGCTTCAAGGATTTGGATGAGAACAAGCCCACGGGATCGATCAGGATTCGCGTCGAGACTATCGATTACTTCTTGCGGCGCTACCGCGAGGAGGTTATCCGGAAGCGCAAAGCGTCTGAAGAAATTGAGGCGCGGTTAGCGGCGCTGGAGGCGGAACTGCGGGGGCAGATCTCACCGGAAGCTCTCCAGCCCGCGCAATTCGAACGAGAGGCACAGAGTATGGCGGCTGACTAACCCGGAGAGATCTGATCCTACAAGGAGGACGGCGGGATCGCCGTCCTCAATCTTCCTCGGTAGCTTTTCGAAAAACATCTCCCGGATTGTCAGCTCCAGGCGTCAATCGCAAATAGAAGTCGGGGACGGCTCGGCGGCAAGAATCCATTAATATAAGAACCTGTAATATAGGAACCTGCGGATCACCGATCGGCGGTGTCGCTGGCAGCTTTTGAAAGTTCAATGAACCGAAGAACGTTCTTAAGACGATCAGGCGTGGCGGCACTGGGTCCGGTGTCGGCGCGCGAGTTGTGGGCAGCCGCGAAGAAACTTGCACGGGATGGGGCAACTGCCCATGTGACGAACGCGCCCCTCGTTGCTGCGGGCATTCGGCGGCCGTCGGATGCGAATTGGCCTTCTCCGGCAGCGTGGAAGCGGCTGCACGATGAAGTCGACGGGAATTTGATTCCGGTGGAATTTCCGATCGAGGCTTGCGTCAAAGACACGGGAAGCGCAGCGTGCCAAAATTTGATCAACAACATTCACAATCCCTATTACATCGGAGACCAGCCGGGTTTGACGCAAACTTTGGGATGGGTGGACGCGTGGGTGAGCAAACCCAGTGTTTATGCCGTGGCAGCAACCAATGCAGACCACATCGCCGCGGCGGTGAACTTCGCTCGTGAAAATGATTTGCGGCTCGTGGTGAAGGGCGGCGGGCACAGTTATCAGGGAACCTCGAACGCGGCCGATTCGCTGCTGGTGTGGACGCGGCGCATGCACGACATCACCGTGCATGAAGCATTTGTCCCGCAAGGATGCAAGGGCAAGCTCGCCTCGCAACGCGCGGTGACGCTTGGCTCGGGTGCGATTTGGATGCAAGCCTACGACGAGGTGACGACAAAAGGTGGCGCGTACGTGCAAGGCGGCGGCTGCACTACGGTCGGCGTGGCGGGCCTGGTTCAGAGCGGGGGCTTCGGAAGTTTTTCGAAGCATTATGGAACCGCTGCGGCGGGATTGTTGGAGGCGGAAGTAGTCACGGCGGATGGGAAAGTGCGTATCGCGAATGCATGTACGAACCCAGACCTATTCTGGGCTCTGAAGGGCGGCGGCGGAGGAACATTCGGGGCAGTGAGCAGAGTGACGCTTCGCATACGGGAACTGCCGGAATTGTGGGGCGCAGCGATTCTTACGGTGAAGGCCGCATCCGACGAGGCATTTCGGCGTTTGCTGCGCTACTTCGTCGACTTCTATGGGGAGCATCTTTTCAACGATCACTGGGGCGAGCATGCGAGCATCAGGAGCGACAATGTGCTCGACTTGTTGATGGTGTGCCACGATTTGAGCACCGAACAAGTAAAGAAGATATGGCAACCTTTTCTGGATTGGGTGGCGCGCTCGCCCGGCTCTTACACAATCGAGAGACCCCCGATTCTAGGGAGTATGCCGGCTCAGCGTTGGTGGGACGTGGAGTGGAGGAAGCAGAATCATCAAGCAGTTTTTAATTTGGACCAGCGGCCCGGAGCGAGTTCAAACAACGCGTGGTGGACGGGAGACGCCGGGCAGGTGGCGTGGTTCCTCTACGGATACGAATCGTTGTGGATGCCAGCGTCTCTGCTTCGAGATGATTCGCACGAGCGGCTCGCGCAGGCGCTGTTTGCTGGTTCTCGCCACAAAGACATAGAGTTGCATTTCAACAAGGGGCTGGCCGGAGCGCCACACGAGACAATCGAGGCCGCACGCGATACGGCGACGAACCCCGCGGTTCTGACTGCATTTGCGCTGGCGATCGTAGGCGACGCAGGCGGCGGATATCCCGGCGTGCGCGGCCATGAGCCGGATGTTGAGGCCGGACGAAAATCCCGGCAAGAGATCCACAAATGCGTGAATGAGTTGCGCGCGATCGTGCCGGATGATGGAGCGTACGTTTCGGAAAGCAATTTTTTCCAGGAGAACTGGCAGCAAGCGTATTGGGGAAGCAATTACCCACGGCTGGCGTCGGTCAAAGGGAAATATGATCCGACAGGATTGTTTTTTGTGCATAACGGCGTAGGCTCGGAAGAGTGGAGCGACGACGGGTTCGTGAGGAAAGCTAAGAATTAGTAGTCGAATTTCGAGTGTAACGGCGCGGCGAAACAGATACAGCGATCTGCCGGAAGATCAGTCCCGCTTGTCCCCATTCTTGAGCAGGTTCCCGACAACCATGGGGTGCCAGAAGAAACTCTTCTCCTCCGCATGTTCGTGCTGTCTGTCCCATGGCAGTACCACTGGGTCCATCTGAAGTTCGACTCATCGACACCTTTTCTGCTTTCCATCAGGTGGAAACGCTTGTCGGACACAGCCAGCGCTCCCTCCCACTTGGGAACTGAAACCTACGCCCCTGCGCTATTATTGTTTGCGATCAGATTTCCTCGACCGAAGATCCGAAGGAGAAATTCTGTGGAGATCAAAACTCGACGTAATTTCTTTAGCAAGCTCGCGGCAATGGTGGCCCTCGTAACCGGCGCGCCGAAACTCTTCTCTCAACAGGCTGCGCAGCAGGCTCCTCCTGCTGGCC
This sequence comes from uncultured Acidobacteriaceae bacterium, assembly GCA_963739125.1. GTDB lineage: Bacteria > Acidobacteriota > Terriglobia > Terriglobales > Acidobacteriaceae > Sulfotelmatobacter. The sequence continues at coordinate 3,197,815 of CAVTZD010000001.1, forward strand.
CACCCACGGCTGGCAGCGCACCCGGGGCAGGACCTGGAGGAGATGCCCCTCGTCGCTCTGGCGGCAACCACGCACACGATGGGATCTACTACTTCTCCGGCACGGGTTCCAATGACGGCTATCCCAAAGAGGATCACGTCCTGGTAACCGATCCCTTTGAAAAGCACGTCACCCGTACGATGGACGCGCTCAAGAAATCGGTTGAGCGTGCAGGTTGCACCATGGACAGCATCATTCATCTCCAGGTCTTTCTGTGCCTGCCCCTCGCTGACAGTAATCCGATGCCCACCGGCAAGGCGCGGTTCGATGCCCATAAAGCTCAGTACGACGCGTTGAACAAGATCTACGGGACATATTTTTCCCCGGGCAAGGCCCCATCGCGCGCCTGCATGGCTCTGGAATGGATTCCTGGCGATTCGCTGATTGAAATCGTCGGCAGCGCAATGGTGGTGAATCCACCCACGCCGGCTCCCGATAAATAATGTCGCGAAAGGCGTTGAAAGGAGGCTACGCATGCATTTTAAGTTCGGTTGGAATCGGCGTTCATTTCTAGCCGCGATTGGGGCCGCCAGCGGTAGCCTGTTCGCTCCCGCCAGGTCGAACGCTGAAGGCATCTTTGGGAAGAAGCCCAAAGTATCTAGAACCACTGTCGATGGCGACCCCATCGTGCCCATCACCACCGGCCTTGGTTCTACGGGCGATGTCTATGCCGAGCTGGGAGTAACCCCTCTCGTCAACATCAACGGCACCGTAACCGTCATCGGCGGCTCGGTGATGCGGCCGGAAGTCATGGAGTTGATCCGGAGAGGCAACGAGCACTTCGTTCTGATCGACGAACTCGAGAGCGCAGCCGGTAAGTTCATCGCGAACCTGTGCAAGTCCCCCGCCGGCTACACCGGTCTGGTGACGGGCGGCGCAGCCGCAGCCATGGTCGTTGGTTACGCCGGCATGATGACTGAAGACCTCGAGCCCCGCATGCGCGAGATTCCCGACGTAAGCGATTTCCCCAGAAATGAAGTCATCATCCAGAAGAATCATCGCTATCCATTTGATCATCAGATTCGCCAGACCGGCGCGAAGCTGGTCGAGGTCGAGACACGCGAAGAGATGATTGCTGCCATTAATCCGAAGACCCTGGCGATCCACTTCACCAACATTCTGTCTGACAAGGGCAAGGTCAGCGGGCCTGAGACCGTCGAAATCGCCAAAGCACACAACCTCTACACCTTTAACGACGCCGCGGCGGATGTGCCGCCGAAAGAACGGCTCTGGGAATATCCCGCGCTCGGCTTCGACATGGTCACTTTCAGCGGCGGCAAGGACATTCGTGGACCGCAAGCGGCCGGCATCCTGATCGGCAGGGAAGAGCTGATCCATTACGCTTTGCTGAATATGAGCCCGCAGGAAGATCGCATCGGCCGTTGTTGCAAGGTAGGTAAAGAGACGATTTTCGGCATGCTGAAGGCGCTCGAGATTTTTGTCAATCAGGACTTCGATGATTCGCTGAAAATGTACGACGAGCGCGCGCAGGTCATTACCGATGCGGTGAAGAAGTTCGGAGTGACGGCGCTGCCGCGGCAGTTCAACCCTCAAGCTCTCGGCAACGTGACGCCGCGGTATAGCTGGCAGATCGATCCCTCCAGGCTCAAAATCACCGGACGGGAGGTCATGCAGAAGCTGGCTGACACCCGGCCCATTGGCATCGGTAGCATGGGTGCAGGCGCCGGTGGCATGCACGGACGCAATCCAGATGCTCCGGCCGGTGAGAATCACAGCGAGCGTCATGGCCCTCCGCATGACCCGAATAGCTTCGGCTTTGCGGTCTGGCAACTCAAGGAGGGAGAGGACAAAATGATTGCAGATCGCCTGATCGAGATCTTCAGCGTGGCTCCGAAGGCCTAGTTCGTCGAACAATAAAACAGCGGTGGCACTGCATTTTCTGGTTCAGTTCTGCGTCAGCCAGGTCAAATGCCCGTCCCAATCAGCCCTTGGTCTGGATTCGCTATTGTCCACGTAGCGTCCGTCACCTCAGAGATTTTCACCCGATGGTTTTCTGCGTAATCTCGGCGCCTATACGTGGAATCTCCGATGGATTTCTCCCGGCAAAAATGCTAGAAAGGCTGGCAACGGTTGAGAGGCACTCGGTATGGCAGACCAGACCGACCTGAAGATCAACGAAGACGTGCCGAGAGCTGTCTCTCGGCGCAACTTCATTAAAGGGGTCATTACCGGCGGCGTGGCCGTGTCCTCCGCGGGATATCTGTTTCGCGCCTCGACTCTGCTGCATGGCCAGTCGACCACCGTGGGCGAGCGGCTGATTACTCTCAACGTCAACGGCCAGCTGCGGCATGTCGATGTCATGAAACAAGAGACGCTGGCGTCGACGCTGCGTTACAAGCTGGGCTTGACCGGCACCAAGCTGGGATGCGACCGCGCTGAATGCGGATCGTGCACCGTCCTTCTCGACGATATTCCGCACTATTCGTGCTCGGTGCTCACTCACACCGTGCGTGGCCGGAAAGTTGTGACCATCGAAGGCCTGGCTAAAGCCGATGGGACCTTGCATCCAGTACAGCAGGGCGTGATCGACGAACAGGGCTTTCAGTGCGCGTTCTGCATGTCTGGCTTCATTATGGCGACTGTGGGATATCTCAAAACCAATCCCAATCCCACCCGGCAGGAATTGGCGCACGGCATTTCAGGATGCTTGTGCCGCTGCCAGGACTACGACAAGATTCTGACCGCGATGATGCGAGGTGCGGAGAATTTGCGGAGGGCTTAGCTTGGATAAGGCAAAGGTTGTCGAGACCGCGAAGCCTGTTGAGCGCCAGTACGGAGCGGGCTACAAGCTGATCGGCAAAAACTATACGACTCCGGATCTTTACGCGAAGGTAACCGGCCAGGCGAAATATGCCGAAGACTTTCGCGCGGAAGGCATGCTCTTTTGCAAGTTGTTGCTCAGCCCCATGCCGCACGCGCGGGTAAAGCGCATCCATACGAACGCGGCGCTCGCCACGCCCGGCGTGAGAGGCATTCTCACGGCGGACGATCTTCCCGCCCCGGCCGATACTCTTACCGATAATGGAACGGTCATTAAGGCAAGCAGGTGGGGCGAGCGCGGCCTTACGAATGAGCCGGTGTATCAGGGTGAACCGATTCTCGCTGTGGCCGCAGTCGACGAACTCACCGCCGCGGAAGCGATCGAGAAAATTGACATTGATTTTGAACCGCTTCCGTTCGTGGTCGATCCCCTTGACAGTCTCCGGCCGGACGGCCCCAACCCGCGCATCGAAGGCAACGTGTGGGCTCGGCCTGCAGGACAGCATTCGGGTCCGCCGGAGGTCACGGAACTCAAATGGACGAAAGCGGACTTCGCCGAAGAAGAGCATGGCCGTCTTCCCATGGGCAAAGCTCCCGACGAATGGTCCTACAGGGATATCGATGCCGGATTCAAGGATGCAGCGCTGGTTCTTGATGAAACATTTGTCACTCCTGACACCAGCCATCAGACGCTTGAGACTCGCAGCGCCATGGCTTACTGGCAAAACGGCAAGGTCTACATCTATACCGGGACGCAGAGCACCGCGCAAACGCTGCCTGCGATTGCACGCTGGTTGAACATTAGTCCGGACAACGTGGTTTTCATCAGCGAATACACCGGAGGCGGATTCGGCAGCAAGATCACCGGCGGAGTATCGATGATTATCCCTGCGCTGCTCGCGAAGAAAGCGAATGCTCCGGTGATGATGCGCATCAGCCGCGAGGAAGAAACTTTCATCGGGCGTGCACGCCCTGGTTTTCAGGGTCGCATGAAGGTTGGCTTCTCCAAAGAGGGACGCATCATTGCGCTGGACATGTTCGTGATTTGCGACAACGGTCCCTACGACGCCGTAGGGGATGCTCCGTCGTCGGGGCGCATCGTCTCTCTGTTGTACCAGCCACAAGCCATGCGCTGGCGCGGAGTGACAGTACTCACGAATACTCCACCGCGTAGCGCCCAGAGCTCTCCGGGTGGTCTGCAGGGAATTGTCATCATGGAGCCGATCGTGGCGAAAGCTGCGCGAAAGCTGGGAGTCGACCAGGTTGCCATTCGCCGCATCAACTGCCCCGAGGGCAAGGCGCCGTTCGGGCCAGAGGTCCGCGGGAAACGGCAGTACGCCACCAGCGCATTCCTCAAGGAGGCACTCGACCGCGGCGCGGAGCAATTTAAATGGAGCGAGCGGATTGCCCGCACTCCGAAGAAGGTTGGCACCAAAGTTCGCGGCGTCGGCGTATCGCTGAGCTGCTATGTAGGAGGCACGATCGGTTTCGATGGACTTTTCGTGATTAAGCCGGATGGTCGGATTACCTTTCACTCGGGAATCGGCAATCTGGGCACGGAGTCAGTGATTGATGTTCACCGCGCCGGCGCAGAGGTTCTCGGTGTGCCGTGGGAGAAATGTGAAGTGGTGTGGGGCAGCACGACCAAGAACCTTCCTTTCACGTGCGTTTCCGGCGGTAGCCAGACCACCCATGCCATGACGCGAGCGGCGCATGCCGCGGCGATGGACGCGAAGAAGAAGCTCCAGGAAATTGCCGCGAAGAAGTTTGGCGGGAAACCCGAACAATATGAAGTTGCCAACGAGCGCGTCTTCCGCAAGGGAGGGCCCGCCATGACTTTGGCGCAGGCCGCGAAATATGCGATTCAACTGGGTGGCGTCTACGATGGCCATGAGCCGCCGGAGGACGTCCACAAACTAACCAAGGAATCCGTGGTGGCGTTGGCAGGCCAAGGTCTGGTGGCAGCGGCCAAGGACAATTATCCACGGGACGGCTCGACGTTTTCTTACGTCGCAAGCTTTGCTGAGATTGAAGTCGATGTGGAAACCGGCAAGTACTACATCGTAGATTTTCTTGCCTCCGGCGATGTCGGCACAGTGATCCATCCCCGTGCCCTTGGCGGCCAAATGCTCGGACGTTCCACACTCGGCATCGGCCATGCGATCGGGCAGAAGTGGGTGTTCGATCCGCACTACGGCGAGATGGTGTCCAAGCGATTCCACCACAACAAACCGCCCACCATTCTCGATGTGCCCGTCAACATGCAGTGGACCGCGCTGGATATTCCGGACCCGGAGACGCCGGTGGGCGCTCGCGGGGTGGGCGAACCTCCAGTGGCAGGCGGGTGTGGCGCCATCTTGAACGCCCTCTCGGACGCGCTGGGCGACGAGATTTTTCAACGCGCCCCGGTGAATGCCGATACGATTCTGATGTCGCTCGAAGCGGGACGGCCGATGCAGCATCCGCTGATGGCGCATATTTGATGGCCGATATTCGATGGAGGTTTGAGGGAGAGTTATGGCTGTCATACGAGACGTGATGCCCGCTTTCGAATTGTTTCAGCCGACTTCCATTGGCGATGCGCAGAAGCTTCTCGAACAGCACGGAACTGACGCTTTAGTGCTGGCTGGGGGGCTCGACAGTATGGACTGGCTTAAGGATCGAATCAGAAAGCCCAAGGCCTTGGTCGATCTCAGCGGAATCGAAGAACTGCGCGGGATCCGGACGACGGGTGATGGAATCGAAATCGGGGCCATGACCACGCTCACCGAAATTGTGAATCATCCCGTCATCAAACAGAAATACGACCTGTTGGCGCAGGCTGCGGAAGTTGTGGCGTCGCCGCAAATCCGCAATCAAGGAACGCTTGGCGGCAATGTCTCGCAGGACACGCGGTGCTGGTATTACCGCGGAGGCTGGCCGTGTTACCGCGCCGGCGGCAATATTTGCTATGCCGACACGCCGGAAGGTCGCAATCGCGAGCATGCAATTCTGCACGCAGACCGCTGTGTGGCAGTTAATCCCTCCGACACGGCCCCGGCCCTGATTGCGCTGGACGCAAAGTTCGTCGTGCGCACCGCCAAAGGCGAGCGAGTAGTGGATGCCGAGGACTACTTCATCGGTCCTGAAATCGACATCACGCGGTTGCACATCCTCGAGCCTGGGGATCTGCTGGCGTCGATTCGCATTCCGTCGGCATGGGCGAGCGCACAATTTTATTTCGAAAAAGTGCGCGACCGGAACGTTTGGGACTTCCCGCTCATGAATGTTGCCTCAGCCATGGTGACATCGGGGGATAGGATCGAGCGGATCCGGATCGCGGTGAATGGCGCGGCCGCTCGTCCGTTACGCTTGAAAGCCGTCGAAGATGCAGTTCGTGGCCAGCCGCGGAGCGAAGCGACCGGCGAGATGGCAGGCAAACTGGCGGTGCAGAAGGCGGTTCCGCTGCAGTTCAATACCTACAAGATCCCGCTGATGAGGAATCTGGTGAAACGCGCCATTGGTGGAGTCGAGGAGGCAAAGTGGGCTTCTTAGAGTGGGCGACGAGTCCGTGGGGACAAAGAGTCCCCATCCATATTGCATGGTTCCTGATCTGGGTTTCGGCGATCGCGGGATTGCTCTTCCTGATCGTTCACGCGATCTACGTGATGTATTTCGCCAGGGAAAAGGAATTCGCAGGCGCTGCTTCCCCGGCAACGATTGCGACCATCCCCAAACAAGTTCCCCGGCATTCATTGGTGGCGAGACTGTTTCACTGGATCATGGCAGCCACCATGTTCACGCTGCTGTTTACCGCTTTCCTTCCGAAGGTGGGTATGCAGTTTTCTTGGGTAACCTATCATTGGATTGCCGGGGTCGTGTTGACGGTCTCCATCCTCTTTCACATTGTTCATGCTTCTTTCTGGCTTGATTTCTGGTCGATCTGGCCTGACCGGACCGATCTGAGTGATGCAGGGAAAAGGGTGCGTCGCTTTTTCGGAATCTCGGCACCACCACCGCGCAAGTTTGCCAAATATCCGCTGGAGAACAAGCTTTTCCATGGCGTCATCATTTTGTGTGGCCTGGCGGTGATTCTCACCGGCGTTTTTATGATGTTCCGCGTTCGCACCATCTTTTTCCCCCGGAATCCATATCTGTTCAGCGACATGACGTGGGGTCTGATGTACGTGTTGCACGGGCTGGCGGGCGTGGGACTGATTGCGCTGGTCATGATGCACGTCTACATGGGTCTGCGCCCAGAGAAGCGGGACATTACGAAATCGATGATCTTTGGCTGGATGGACCGCGAGTTTTATCTGGAGGAGCATGATCCCGAGCGCTGGGTGGTCGATACAACTTCGATATCCAAATAGAGTGGACCGCGGAGAGCAGCAACATGCTGACTGACATCTCGAATCGTTGCGAGGCTGTCGAGGAGTGCTATGAGTTCCTGCTGGCGTATGCGGCCCAGGGACTTCCCAGCGACCAGGGCAGCAAATCGGGATCTCAGGTACGCGGTTTCCTGCAGAACGCGGTGAACGCATTAACCGGGCTGACGGAGGCATGCACGCGGGCGGTCAAAGAAGATGGTCTGGAGCCAGCCGACAAATACCTGGCATTCGTTGCCGTGCTTGATCGCGATGCTCGCGATTCTCTTGCTGCCCTTCAGTTGGTCCTCGCCCAGCCCGCCATCAGCTCCCAGTTGATCGACAATTTGAATGCTTCCATCCATCTGCGCGCTCTTCTGACGGATTTGTTTCTGCTGGGCGAGGTCGTGAGGGAGAAAGATAAGCCGGCGGAGCTGGTAGTCCCGAGCGAGGGCAAATGAAGTGCGAATAGTTACCTTTCGTAGACGGTTGATCCGCCGGTGACGGTGCGCACGATCTCGGATCTTTGATTTTCTCCTGCTTCACAGTGTGGGGATCGTCTACCAGCACGACGAAGTCTGCCAGCTTGCCAGGAGTGATAGATCCCTTGGTCGCTTCCTCATGCTCTTCAGTGTCAAGCAGAAAATTCCTGTCTGGTGATACTCAGGAAAATGAAGATGGTGAGCCAGGGAAGCCTTATTCTTCTTGACAGCGTTCTCTACTTTTTCTAACCTTGCGGACTTATAGTAATGTATGCGCTGCGACGCGCAGCGAATCTCTGCTCCGCAATACTGGGGAACCCTCATGCGGGTCTGGATGTGCCTGTTCATGTTGTGGTGCCTTGGGTCCCGCCCAGCCTTGGCCCAGGACCGCGACTATGGCCGCTCCATGGTAATCACTGATCGTGGGATTGTGGCGACCAGCCAGGTTCTGGCTTCCCAGGCGGGCGCACAGATCCTTGCGCGGGGTGGTTCCGCTATCGATGCGGCGATTGCCGCCAATGCCGTGCTGGGCGTAACGGAGCCTATGATGAACGGCATCGGCGGCGATCTGTTTCTTCTGTATTGGGATGCGAAGACTCGCAAGCTGTACGGGTTAAACGCAAGCGGGTGGGCTCCACAAAACCTCACCATAGATTTCCTGAAGAAGCGGGGCATTACTTCGATGCCTGAGGATGGAATCCATAGTATCACCGTGCCGGGCGCCGTGGACGGCTGGGCGCAGGCTCATCAACGTTTTGGAAAATTGCCCTGGAGAGACCTGTTTACACCTGCGATTTACTACGCCGAGAACGGCTATTCCGTACCGGAAATCATTCACGATTTTTGGGGCCTCGGCAAAGGCAGATTGAAACAGACTGCGGAAGCGCAGCGTGTCTTTCTGCCCAACGGGAAGCCGCCAGCCCTGGGCGAAAAGTTCTCCAATCCCGATCTAGGGAAGGCCTTGCGATTACTCGCTGACAAGGGGCCTCGTGAGTTCTACGAAGGCGAAATTGCGAAAGCAATCCTCAGGACATCGAACTCACTGGGCGGGACCATGCAAGCGCGCGACCTGACGGAATTTTCTTCGGAGTGGGTCGATCCCATCTCGATCGATTACCGCGGATGGAAAGTCTACGAACTTCCTCCCAATGGGCAGGGGATGGCGGCGCTGGAAATGCTGAATATCATGGCTGCTTCGCAGCCGGATCCGCAGGGCCCGCAAGGAACAGTAGAGCTGCACAAGAAGATCGAGGCGATGAAGCTCGCCTACACTGACCTGTACCGCTACAACGGTGATCCTCGTTTCGCGAAGATCCCAGTGCAAGGGCTGATTTCGAAAGAGTATGGAGAACAGCGTGCCGCGCTGATTAATCCGCAGAAAGCGAATTGTGCTGCGGTCAGCGGTACGCCAGAGAAAAGTGACACCACGTACCTGGCCGTGGTCGACAAAGATGGCAACATCGCTTCGATGATCCAGAGCGTGTACGACTATTTCGGCTCAGGGGTTGCGGTGACAGGCATGGGCTTTGTATTGCAGGATCGAGGCGGACTATTTGTCCTCGATCCCAAAAGTCCAGATGCGCTCGCCCCGCACAAGCGTCCCTTCCACACCATCATTCCTGCATTTATGGAGCGGGGGGATCAACACATAGGCTTTGGGATCATGGGCGGTTCCAATCAGCCGCTTGCGCATGCGCAATTCGTATCTAACGTCGTGGACTACGGCTGGAACATCCAGGCAGCGCTCTCCGCCCCTCGGTTCACGATCCACGATACCGGAGAGTCGATCAAGTGCACGATTCTTCTGGAGTCGCGGGTCTCGCCAGAAGTGCAGAGTCAATTGCGGCAGAAGGGCCATGATTTAGTTATGCGAAAGGATTATTCCGCGCTGATGGGGCGGGGACAGGCAGTGCTGCACAACTCCGCAACTGGCACAAATTTTGCTGCTTCTGATCCGCGAGCCGACGGCTGCGCTGAGCCGGAGCCGATGCCAAAACAGTAGTGGGGCTGCTGTTTGTGCGAGGAGACATCTTTGCGTGCCGAGGAGCATTTCTCTGTCGATGCCGAGTCTATGAATAGTGAATGCCCTGTCGTGAATCCATGAGCGAAGAAAATCGTGACCGTCAGTTGGGAATGAATCGCCGCATCACACGGCGCGATTTCCTCAATGGTGTTGCGGTAGGCATCGGGGCGTTAGGCTATGCGAGTTTGCCCGACTTGGCTCACGGCGCCCATGGTGCATTCCGAGCCGGTGGCGATTCCACCAAACTCGACCCGCCTGCTTTGACCGGAATGAGGGGCCTCGCGCCGGGCTCATACGATGTGGCGCACGCGCTGCGCGACGGAGATTTCTGGGAAACCGCTGGAACCCCCGCAGACACGAACGAAACCTATGATTTAGTCGTCGTCGGAGGCGGCATCAGCGGGCTGGCAGCGGCTTACTTCTACCGCAAGCATGCCGGCAAGAATTCCCGCGTTCTGATTCTCGATAACAACGATGATTTTGGCGGACACGCCCGGCGCAACGAGTTTCGCGTGGGAGGGCGACTGCTGTTGAGTAACGGCGGCACCCAATCCATTGAGAGTCCCTCGGAATACAGCGCAGTAGCTAAGGGCGTTCTGAGCGACCTGGGTGTCCAAACGAAGACGTTTTATAAGGCCTACGATCAGCAGTTGTATTCGCATCTCGGTACGGCCTGCTTCTTTGACAAGGAGACTTTTGGTGAGGATCGCCTGGTCACTGGAATGGGCACAACTCCCTGGCCGGAGTTTCTCAAGAAGAGTCCGTTGCGGGAAACAATTCAGCAGGAGATTGCCCGTCTCTACAATGAGAAGAAGGACTACCTCTCCGGTCTCTCGAGACAGGAGAAGCACGCGCGACTGGCGAAGATCAGTTACTCCGGATTTTTGACTGAGATTTGTAAGGCCGACCCGGGCGTCCTGCCGTTTTTCCAGACCTATCCCCAAGATTTGTTTGCAGTCGGTATTGACGCGGTCTCAGCGCTTGCCTGCTATAGAAATCCTGACGACTACGGCGCATGCCACTACGCTGGTTTTGAGGGGATGGATTTAGGTGGCGACCGGGAAGAGGAAGAACCCTACATTTTTCACTTCCCGGATGGGAATGCGTCCATCGCGCGCTTGCTGGTACGGAGTCTCATCCCAGAAGCGATGCCCGGGCACACCATGGAAGATGTTGTCACCGCGCGTGCCGACTATAGCAAACTGGATCAGCCGTCATCTCCAGTCCGCATTCGCCTGAACTCGACCGCGGTGCGCGCGCAACACTCTGGCCGACCGGAGTCGGCGAAAGAGGTGGAAGTCTCGTATGTGCAGGAAGGGAAGCTCAAGAAGACAACAGGGAAATCTTGCATCCTTGCCTGTTACAACAGCATGGTCCCATATCTTTGTCCGGAGCTGCCGGAAAAGCAAAAAGAAGCTCTGCACTATTGCGTGAAGGAACCGCTCATTTATACACACGTTGCCATTCGCAATTGGACGGCATTCCACAAACTGGGGATACGGCAAGTCGTCTCGCCCGGAAGCTACCACAGCTTCACCATGCTCGATTTTCCCGTCAGCCTGGGCGCATACCAGTTTCCCAGCAACCCTCAGGACCCCATGGTGCTCTTCATGTTGCGGACTCCCTGCAAGCCGGGACTGCCGCGCCGAGATCAGTACCGGATGGGCAGGTTCGAACTCATCGGCACGCCATTTTCTGATTTTGAACGCAACATCCGTGAACAGTTGAATCGCATGCTCGCGCCGGCCGGATTCGATTCCGCGCGCGACGTTGCCGCCATCACGGTAAATCGGTGGGCGCATGGTTATGCCTACGAATACGAGTCTTTGTTTGATCCACATTGGGCACCGGAAGATCGACCCTGCGTCATTGGACGGAAACAATTTGACCGAATCTCGATCGCGAATTCCGACGCCGCTGCCAGCGCTTATACGAATGCAGCAATCGATCAGGCTTATCGTGCAGTTCAGGAACAAGTGAAAGGTGCGTAAAAAGAATGGATGACCGCGGTGCTGGCGCGGCATGTGAGCGACGCTGCGTCCGCTAAACAGGTCGAGGTGGTATATGGCCGCGACCAGAAAGCGTACAGCGTGCGTGGCAAAGCGGCGGTGCTGGCCTGCTGGAATATGTTCATTCCATTTCTTCGTCCGGATCTGCCTGCGCAGCAGAAAGAGGTGCTGCACTATGGCGTGAAGGTGCCTCTCGTCTACACAGTGGTGGGCCTTCGCAACTGGACAGCATTTCAGAAGCTGGGAGTCCGGGGCATCTCCTATCCCGGAATGTATCACTCTTCCATGAATCTGGATCAACCGGCAAATATCGGAGACTATAAACCGCAGCCCGAGTCTGCGGACCAGCCGATCTTGTTGCACATGCTGCGCACCCCATGCCAGCCGGGGCTTTCCGCGAGGGAACAGCAACGCGCTGGTCACTATGATCTGCTGGCTATGTCGTTTGAGACGTTTGAGCGAAACATTAGCGACCAACTAGTCCGTGTGTTAGGCGGCGCCGGTTTTGATCGGGCCCGCGACATAGAAGCGATCACTGTCAACAGCTGGCCCACGGATATGCGTATGAATACAACCCGCTGTGGGATCCGGATTGGCCCGAGGGTAAGCGACCGTGTGACATTGCCCGCCGGCCCTTCGGACGCATCACCATCGCGAATTCCGATGCTGCAGCGGCCGCGTACACCGATCAGGCCATCGATCAAGGTTACGGGGCTGTACGAGAGTTGTTCTCGAGCTAAGTCCGTCACGATGCAGAGAGGAATCAAGAATTAACCGAAGTGTTCCTGCCCTTGCGCGGCTGATCGCAAGAGTCATTGCGACTTTGCAGATATTTCCAGGCGGTTCTCAACTAGACAGTTTCAGCGCGCGAACCGCTTCGCCAGCGCCACCGAGGTCGGCGAGGCGCATCTCGGAATACTTGCGAGACAAAATTACACCTGGCGCGCCCGCGCGGAAAGCTGCAAGGACAGCTTCCTTTATGCTTTCGGGCGTGCACTTGCTGTTCTGGGGCTCGGTCGGAATATCGATATCAATGCCCGGCCAGATCAAAGTCGTGGTGCCGGCAACACCGTCCAAAGAGCGTTTCGTCTCGCGGTAGACGTAGTCTGGTGAAAGCCCGGTGTGCGGAATCCGATCGTAGCTCCGCTCGTGAAATCCCATGAACGCATAGTTCATTTCGAGCAGTCCCTGTTTAGAGAGATCTCCGTAAAGGGTCGTGGCGATATTGTCGACATACAACGCCATTCGCTCGCCGCCGCAGTTGTTGTACATGACAACTTTTATGAAATCCGAATAATTCGAGAGCTCGTGAAGGTCCTGTTCCGCGCGGTAGATCGGATTGAAGGAATTGTTGTGCCAGATGTGCCAGCCCACCGGCACCGTCGGTTTGGCTGTCTTGACCGTTTTGTACATCGCAGCGTAAGTCTCGCGCAAGCTGTCGGTCCAGAGCATCTCCCACGCAGCCAGTTCGGGATAGCGCAACAACAGTCGCCAGAATTGAACGAAATAGCCATCCGCGGGGCGTTTGCCACTGCGCGCCGAGCGAACGAATGTTTCCAGCTCCAGAAATCCCTCCCGGGCGCGCTCCACATTGATGCCTTGCTGCTTCGCTCTGCTCTGACAAAATTGGCAGAAGCAGGTCACGTTACCCGGGTCGATCGGAGGTGTGTCGTGCGTTGCTCCCAGGCTATCGCAGAGCGCACCCTGACGCTCCGATCCCCACATAATTCCGTCGATGTCATAGGAACGGGCATAGTCCTCGACCAGCCCGGTCAGGAAGTTCCGGTAGTCCGGATTGTTGACGCACAGTGTATCGGCATTACGCCCGTGCAGATCACGCTCCTGAACTTTCTCGATGTTCGGCAGATCTGTGCGGAAGACATCTTCAAGCCAGCAGATCACCTTCATGCCCCGCTTCTTAGCGGCTGGAATCACTTCGGCCAGGATATCCAGATCGCCGTGGTCGGGTGCACGCAAGTCCTTGAGGACTGTGTTCTTGTAATACTCCGGATGCGGAGTCGCGAAATTTCCGCCGTGGAAATTGAGATCGTACTCCTGCTTGCCGTGATCAGGCAGCGGCTGGCCGGGAATCTGTCTTCCGGCGATGCCTCGGCCGTAGGTGAACACGGCAAGAAACAGCGTATTGATACCGGCGCGCTCCTGAAGTACATCGAGCACTTGCTCAGTACCTTCATCCACAAATGAAACTGCTCCAATTTGAATGCCGATCATTTTGGAGGAGTCAGCAGCATTTTCTGGAGTTGCTATCGCCAAAGCATCGCCGGCGGCAGCGGTGATCGCTCCTCCGGCGATCGTTCCCGCGGTGATCGTTCCTGCGGTGATCTTTAGGAACTCGCGGCGATTCACTTCCGATTTCAGCATGGACTACTCCTGCTTTCTCTGGTAGCAGCCAATGTCTATCTTTCCTGAGCTGACCCGCGGTGAGCCGTCGAGATCCATTTCTCCAACCGGAAGTTTCTCAATTGCACCGGCAGCGAGCGCGGGAGAATCTGATCTCAGATGGAAGTCGTTCTTGGCAGCATCAACAAAACGCGGATTCAGAAAACGGGAATGAACGTCATTTCCTGTTGACTGAACATAATTGTCGAACCCGGTCGCGGTGGCGGAAACTCCCTCCCACGTGCTCGCCTTCGCTCCGGAGTCACAGTAATAAAGGTTGTGATCGATGGTGACGGGCGGCTGGTTTTTATCGACCTGCGATTTGGTCACTGTCATGAGGCAACGAGGCCCCGCGTAGACGATGTTGTTCTCAAATACATCGTCCGCCATGTTCCACTGCATCTGGAACTCACCCGATCCTGTTCCCGCGGTATCGTCGTCGTAGAGCGTGTTGTTGACCACGGTGCAGTGTTCGGTGTGTCCCCGCTCAGGCGCATAGCCTCCGATGGAAACACCCGCGGTGTGAGCGTGATAGATAAGGTTATTTCGTGCCGTGATGTAGCTGGTGGCGCGGTCCCTGTGTTCGCTGGCCAGTTCGATTCCGAAGTCCACATCGTGCATGATGTTCTGTTCGATCAGGACCCTGGTGCCGCCATCTACATAAATGCCATCGGAATTTACATCGTTGCCGTAGGCTGGATTGCCGCGCGAAGTAATGTTGTAAACCAGATTGCCGCTTACGACTCCATCGCGAGCCTGGTCGACGGCGGGGTCGGGTGCCGTGCGCTCAAAACCGATGACATCGATTCCAATGTTGTTGTTGTCGTGGACAACATTGTGTGTGATGCGGAAGTTTGTGACATTCCCGTTTACTACCAACGATTCGCTCGAACCGGTTTGGAGATGATGCACTTCGTTGCCGTCGATCACCAGTTCACTGATCGGGGTCTTGGCATCAGTACCGTACACCGCAATGCCAAACCCGTTGCCACCGCTTCCCGGAGCATCACGTCCCGGAAATGTCTGCTCGATGTGATGGACGTTGTTCTTCAAAAGTTCGATGTGGGAGCCGGCGCCAAAAATACTTATGCCGAGTGGGGTCAGCCGATGTTCAGCGGTGTGGAAGTTGCGAATTTCAAAGCCTTCGATCCGCACGTAGCTCTGGTTGTGAATCGTAAGTACGCCCTGTCTGCCGGAGGGAGTGAGATGTGTTGCATCCAGGATCGCAGTCTCCCCGGGATAGCTTCGAAAGATAATGAAACCTTCCGTCGCATTGCCGGACACGTTGATGCTGACGAGCTCGTCGTAGACTCCAGCCCGCACATTGACAGTACTGCCAGCCCGCACAGTGTCGGCGGCATGTTGAACCGTGCGCCAGGGCATTGCTTGAGTGCCGGGATTCGAATCGTTCCCGGTCGTCGAGACGTAAAAGGAGGAATTGGTCTGGCCAAATGCCGCGCAGACGCATGCCAGTATAAAGACGATTGAAAATTTCATTTGCTTCTCCCATGGCCTCTACTGCCGCCGTATGTCTGATTGTCGAATCCTTTCTCTTTATATTGTTTTCTTTCACTTGTCCAGCACAAAGAACTGGCCAATGCGGAAAATGAAAATTCCGGCAGCATTGATCGAAGGTGAAAATAAACCCCGAGACCCTGACTTCAGCGCAGCCCATGCAGGGGAGAACCCCTTTGGAACCTAGGGAGCCCCTTGACAGCGCTCCAAACGAAAGTAAGAGTAATCGTACACAAGAACAGCTGGCTTTCAGAGCTTTCAGGAACCTGGAACCAGCCCGCGGAAACAACGCCGCGCTGCTCGGGAAAGTAGCCGATTGCAAAATGGCGATCGGAGGAGAATTATGCCGACACTGGACGTATGCGTGGTGGGTGAAATCAACCTAGACCTGATCCTCTACGGTCTGCCGAAAGAACTTATCTTAGACAGGGAACTGCTGGCCAGCGGCCTGGCGCTCACCCTGGGCAGTTCGTCCGCAATTTTTGCCCACAACTTAGCCACGCTTGGGAACAAGGTCGGTTTCATCTCGAAAACCGGTGGCGACACTCTCGGGGCAATGGCTCTTGAGAGATTGTCGGCGGCTGGGGTCGAGGTGGGCCGCGTAAAGCAGGCAACGGGCCGCACCTCTACGGGACTGACCGTTATTTTGCCTTACCTGAAGCAGCGTTACATCCTCACGTATCCCGGCACGATGTTTGAACTGCAGTATTCGGACATCGATATGGGATACCTGCGGTCGGCGCGGCATCTGCACGTTTCATCGTTCTTCCTGCATCGTGCGTTGCGGCCAAGAATAGCGGATTTATTCCGTCAGGCGAAGGCGGCCGGCCAGTCCACTTCTCTCGATACCAATGACGATCCCGAAAACAAATGGGATAGGGATTTGCTGGATGTTCTCAAGTACGTAGACGTTTTCTTACCCAATGATCGCGAGGCGAAGAAGGCCGCCCGCACCGAGGACCTTTCGCAAGCGATCAACGTGCTGGCCGGACTGGCGAAGATTGTAGTCGTGAAACGCGGCGCCTCCGCAGCTATTTGCCGGTCAGGGCAGGAGCAGTGCAGCCTCATGCCTCCGACCGTGAAGACCGTAGATGATGTTGGCGCCGGAGATAGTTTCGCCGCCGGGTTCATCCACCAGTTTTTGACAGGCGCGAAACTTGAGGACTGTCTGGCATACGCAAACGTTGTTGGGGCCTACTCGACCACTAAAGAGGGTGGCACGGAGGCGTTTCGCGATCGTGCCGCGCTCACCAACTTTATCCGACAGCACTGGAGCAACAAGGCTCGGAGTTAGGCTCTGTGTTTTTGCCGAGAATAGCTCTTTCATTGTGGTTGAACTTCCAAAAGCAAATGTCCGTCAAACTCAACCGGCAGATGGGCTGTGGGCCCTGTCACCGTTCCGAGATTCTTTCCTGCAACGTAGTCCACGACGCTGTAGTTGCGGTTTTCGAGTCCGCGCAGCTCGACTGATCCCTTCCATTCCTTTGCAAAAAAGGCGTAATACATGACCTGCCCTTTGCGGATGACATGCGTTTCCGGGACGTCGAAGCCGATGTCATAGAGCTGCCCCAGATATTGTCCTCTTGAAAGCATCTTTTGCCGATAGATGCGAAGCCACTTTTCGAATTCCTTCTCGCGCTCAGGAGTCAGGTCGGACCTGCCGTGCTTAGTAACCAGTGACGGAAGGACAAACTGCGTTCCCACGACACCACCCACGCCCAAAGTGGATGCGAAGTCGTTGCCGCCGTCACTCAGTTCAACGTGATCGCCGAAAAACGGCACGTCGTCTCCCATCAGAGCTTTTAACGTCTTCGCCTTGGAGCGAACCTGAAAGGAACCTCTCGGGTCGGAAGCGACCGACATGTTGAAATGCGGCATGGTGAAAAAAGAGAACGCCGTGCCGCAGGGACAGAATTCCACCAGTGCTCCGGGTTTTACCGACTGCGCGGTGTCGTAAATCGCCTTGAAGAAATCCGGCAGAGCCTCGACCGAATCCTCCGGCTGTGCGTGATGATGAGCTGGGTTGTAGCAGGCTGGCACGCCGTTCATGTCCTGGCCATCGAGCTTCAGGCCGTCAAATCCCCAGTCCACCAGAATTTTTCGCACCAACGCCTTGTGGTACTCCACTACGCGGCGATCCGCTGGGCACAAATAGTAGGAATCCCACCAGGAAACCTTTCTGGTAGAGCCGTCCTGGTTCAATAGCTCGTAGTCGGGATGATCGCGCAGCAGTCGCGAGTCCGGCACGGCGCTGAGCGGCGACCACCAGAGCTGGGCTTTGAATCCTTCCTCGTGAATGCGGTCCACCAGAGCCTTCATGTCACCGTCGCCGTTAGGAAATTTCTTGGGATCGAGCTGCCAATCGCCAACATTGTTCTGCCAACCATCGTCCAGCGTGACCCACTTGAATCCCAGTCGCTTCGCCGTCGGAAGAGTGTCGTATACCTGCTGGGGCTGAACTTTTCGTCCATATCCCCATGCGCACCAGATTGCTCCGATCGCGTCATCGGGAGCTGTGGCCATCTGAAAACCTTGCTTGATCATGAAGCGCCGGTAATCGACGAGCGCGCGGAAATAGTCACCTTGATGGACGGCGACGAAAGTGCGAAACGTATGAAAACTTTCCCCGGGACTTAATGAAATATCTTTGGTGAAGAGCACGGCGATTTTGGCGTGGGCAGCATCGGGCATAGAGACCGGCAGGGAAACCAACTTCGGCCGGGGCTCGACGTGCCCCACGGCAATTCCAACGTCGCGGCGCCAGACATCGATGATCGGCGTGCCGCCGCCATAATCACTGGCATTCATACCCTGATAGTTCTCTTGCTGGAAATTTGTATGCAGAGGTAAGACCCAGTTTGGACGTTCTTCATAGGAGCCACTCTGGTAGGACCAAAAAGCCGGCGGGCTCGCGCCGCGTTGTGCGTTCACCGTGTACGCGTTGTTGCTCCAGCTTTTGATCCTGAGCTTCGACGTTCCAGTGTTGGTGTACTGGACGTCGAAAAACGCCATCGCACGAAAGTCGTCGTATACGGTGACGGAGACGGTTTTTGTGAGCGTTCCCGCCTTTCCCTCGACCGTGAGCCTCTCGCCTTCACCGAACGCATCTCTTATGCGTTCGTGCTTTTGCGAGGTCAACAGAAATCCAGTCCAAAGCTTGTCGGCGGTTGTCAGCGTCTCAGATGCAGCGAAGGGACCCATCGCCGTTTCCTGCTTGTCGAAACTGGCCACCACCCGGCTGCGCAGGTGGTGGTCAAACTCAATGCGGATATTGTCGCCCTGAATCTCAACCTTGCCGGCAGAGACGTCCGCTCCCGCAGCGAGTGAACAAGACAGGAACGCAGTCGTGAGAGCAACCCCAAGCACGACCCCAAGCACGGATGCAGCTGACGTGCTCACCCTTCGGTACAGATTGTTGTCAGATTGAAATAGTGCTCTTTTCATTGAAAGCACAGTATGTTCTCAATCACGGCACGACGGCGTTAAGAAAATCGAGTGAAATAAAGCGTAAACAAACGTAATACAAGCAAAGATTGGCAAAGTCAACCAATTTTGGAGCGTCACGAGGAAATAGCTCCTCTGATCCGCGAATTGCCTGGCTTTTTTGTGGCCCCCTCTCTGGCTGTTCCGGTCGCCGGGGACAGCATCTTTGTCACCGGCCATGAATGTATTTGAATCTTCTGCTGGACAAACGAAATAAAACGATATAGATAGTAATCTTCCGATAGTGGCTGAAAAATGTGAGTCTCGTCCTGAAGCTCGAACTCCAGGCGAGTGTGGCGAGATGTACTCGAATCCGAGTGAGGAGATAACCCCAAATGCAGCGTAGAGACTTTCTAAAGAGCACGGTCGCTGTTGCAGTAGCCGCAGAACTTGGAATCGGCAAAGCACAAGCGAAGGTTCCCGCCCACAATTGGGGAAAACACGACTTCGGCTGCGGTCCGCTGGTGACCGATCGGCTCAATCAGGGGCCGTTCCCTCAATATCCACCGGATGCCGTCATTCCCAGCGACGATGTGGTGATGACCACGACTTCCACGGAAGACGCCGTGCCGAACTATGGCAAGGGTCTGGTCACCTATATCACGGCAGATAGCGGCACGGATGAAATCAAGTCAGACAACATTCCGCAGGCGATCGAAGACCTGGTTCATTTTCCATTGGGTCAGCAGCTTTATATTCGTCCGACCTGGAGGGAAGTGCAGCCCCGGCCCGGGCGCCTGGAGCTGCCCGACTACCTGAAGCTGGTTTTTGAACTGGCGAAGAAGAACAACAAGCGCGTCGGACTGCGAATTCAGATGTGCGCCCCAGACTACACGCACGCACCGGCGCTACCGGATTTTGTCCTCGAAAAAGTACCGAAAGTTGATCTGGTCCTGAGCGATCAGGAAAGCAGCGCCGCAGCGCAACGATACCTGAAGAACCCGAATTCAAAGTATCAACCCCGCTACGACGATCCTTTTTTCCAGCAGGCGTTCAAGGAGCTGGTCGAACACCTCGCGGCGGAATTCGATGGCAGCCCGCTCGTCGAGTTTATCGACACCTTTATGTACGGTTTCTGGGGTGAAGGACACACCTGGCCATTCGCCAACAATCCTTTCCCAGACTACCTGACGGCAGAGCGCACCTGGACCAATATGCTCGAAGTACAGTTGGAAAACTTTAAGAAGACTCCTCTGCTGACCAACACGCAACCGGATTTCAGTCGGGTGGGAAATGCAGAAATGTTAGACCGCACGGTCCGCAGCAACAATTGGATTCGCAGCGATACCATCTTTATTGAGAACGAGCAGATTGAAGCGCTCAGCAATCGCCCACCCTGGATCGCGGCATTGCTCGAGCAGGGGATTCCTGGAAGGCCTCCGGATCCGAACGCAGTACAGGAAGGGATATCCCCGGCAGAGAACATGATCGATCATGTGATCGATATCGGGGCCAATTACTGGTCGCTTTGGAACTTTCACCAGATCAACGCCAAGAATCTGATGACCTACTACCAGGCGTATCCGGCCGCGTTCGATCGGATCAATCGCCGCATTGGCTACCGGGTAAGGCCCTCTTTCATTTGGAACTACAAAGATGGTGATTACCTGGGGCTGATTGTTGGCTTCGCAAATGACGGCATCGCGGGTGTCCCGGGCGTATTGAGGGTGACCGTGGAGAGCGCGGACGGAAAGGTGCTCAAGAGCGGTTGTCTGGACGCCGGCTATCCGTTGCCGGGCAAGATTCGGCAGGCGCAGTTCGTGCTGCAGAACGTCACGGACTGGAAAGGATTGAAACTCAGAGCTGAGATCGAGGTAAAGGGAATGCGCTATCCCGTGCAGTGGGCGTGTCACCAGAAGCTGAACGATGACGGCTCCCTCACGCTGCGCCCCAACCTCCGTCAGCAGTTCTAGGGTGCAGTTGGGCTGATCGAGAGAGGTGTGAGTTCCACGCAGCGCTGGAAGCACCCTGCCGACCCAACACACTGGAGAGGTTCCTGAGAACCTCTCCAGAAAGTTTGGTCGCAGAGATTATTTTTGTCGCGTGTTGAGCTTGTTGAGCGCGCCCTTCAAGTCCTCAAGCTTCTTTCCGGCTTCGCCGAGCTTGCCTTCCGCCGTCAGGCGCTGGTAGTCGTCAAGATCTTTGGCGGCTTCCGCAATGAGGGCGTTGAGATCTGTGGGCTGGGACGAAGAGGCGGTACCCGGTGCGCCGCGCACAGATTCCACCGGGACGGCCCCTGCGTTTGTCGTGGGGGCAGTCAAAGACGAGACCGCTCCGCCAAAAAGCGACGCCAAGGCCGACTCGAAGGTTGGGCCGTACGCGAGCTTGTCTTGCAGTGCGAGCACGACCAGACGCAACTCCGGCATTGGACTTCGCTCGGCCTGCAGGTAAATCGGTTCCGCATACAAGAGTGCCTTTCCGGTCGGAATCACGAGCAGAGCCCCGCGCCGCACATGCGAGCCTTGCTGGTTCCAGAGGGTCAATTGCCCGGAAAGTTGCGCGTTTTGATCGATTCGCGCCTCGACTTGCAGCGGCCCATCCACCAACTTTGTTTTAGGAAAGTCGTAGACCACCGACGTGCCGTAATGGTCGCCATCGCTGCGCCCGGCAATCCAGCCAATCAAATTATTCCGGTTGGCGGGGGTGAAGGGCAGAATCTCCACGAACTCCTCGCCGCTTTCGCCCGGCAGTTTCATCAGCACAAAATTGGGCTGCACGGCTTGTGTCGTTTGGTCTCCTCCAGTGCTCATGCCGACTTCACTGGCGATCGTCCACAGATCTTCGCGGTTGTAGAAGGCCTCCGGATCCGTCATGTGATACAGGCCGTAAACTTCCGCCTGCAACTGAAGCAGCAACTCGGGGTAGCGCACATGTTTGCGCAGCCCCGGCGGCATCGCGGACGCATCTTTGAACAAGCTGGGAAAGATGCGGCGGTAGGCTGCGATGATTGGATCCTCGGTGTCGAACACATAAAATGTTGTCGTGCCGTCATAAGCGTCGACGACCACCTTCACGCTGTTCCGCATGTAGTTGACGGAATCGTCGCCGAGGGGATAGTGGCTCGAGTACGGATAGCTGTCTGAAACCGTGAACGCATCCAGGATCCAATTTAGCCGGCCATCGTCGCCGAGTACGATGTAGGCATCCGGATCGTAGGTGAGGAACGGTGCCAATTCGGAGACGCGGTCGCGAATATTGCGGTGCATCAGCAGTCGGCTATCCGCGGTTACGTCATCACTGAATGGCAGCTTCGCCAGGTCGTTTTGGTGGAGTGCGACAACGATGCGGCGGAGAAAACCGCCGAGTGCAATACCCCCGTTTCCTTCATAGGACGTCAGATTGTTGGTCGCGCCTTGCGGGTAGTTGAATTCTTTCTGCCGCGTCTTCACGTAGACATCATTATTGGTCATCTCTCCGAAATAAATCTCTGGCCGGTTCACGTTCAGACCGGGCACTGTGCTGTGGACCGGCATATTGCTGAGCAGAAGCGTGGGCAGCCCTTCCGGAGTGAAACCATTGACTGGATTCATCGTGATGCCGTAGCCGTGAGTGTAGATCAGCCTATCGTTGATCCAGTTGCGGCTGCTCTCCGGGAGTTTGTCGATGTTCAATTCGCGCGCGGCCAGCATTACCTCGCGCGTCGTCCCATCAATGTCATAGCGATCAATATCGATATCGGGGAAATCGTAGTAAGTGCGGATTTCCTGAATCTGCCGCAAGGTGTCCTGGAGCGCGTGCCAGTCCCAAAGCCGGATGTTCTGAAGTGTAGCCTGATTGTTCGCGGGATCGGCCGCCTCGACCGTAGTATCCGCGGGAAACTCGCGCTGCGTGACGCGGTCCAATCCGTAGGCCTGGCGCGTCCAGGTGGTGTTGAAGACAATGTAGGGCTTCTCGCGAACCAGTTCGTTCGGTTTAACGATAAAGCTGCTCACATACCAGCCGACGGCTTGAACCGCGACAAAACAGATCGCGGCGGGAACAATCGAAATAATCAGCCGGCGTCCGCGTGGCACGCTCACCGCGTTGACGGCCGCGATACCCGCGCCGAGAAACAGTGCGGCGCAAATGACGAGCATCCCGGTGAGCATAACGTGGGCATCCGTGTAGGTCACACCGCCGAAGATCGTGTGATCCTCGAGCAATAACTCGAACCGGGCGACATACTCCCGTATCGCGAGGATCAGCAACAGAAACGCAAACGTGATCGAAAGCCCGCGCCACGGCAAGGTGACATGGCGGCTGAGGCGCCCCGCGAGGGCTCGCGCTCCGCCCGCGATGAGGATAAAGACAACGGCCATAGCACAGGTAATGACGGCCAACGCAAATAGCCAGCCGAGGATGAGTTGCCATGCGGGTAGGGTGAAGAGAAAAAAGGTCAGAGGCTTGCCAAAGATCGGGTCCACGACGGCACCAGTATTGGGGGGCGTGTACAAAAAAAGCGCTAGCGTCGTCCACTCCGCCATCATGGCGGCGCCGGTTGCAGCCGCGATGGCCAGGGATAGACCGAGCGCGATGAACCGCAGAACTGGCTCGACCGGTAGCTTTACCTGCTGTCCGCCGATGAGAATCGTATGACCGTCCGGCAAATCGGCGCGATGCGCGCGCTTCAGGAGTAGGAACGATCCATACAGAATGAGAAATGTGGCGGCCGCGAAAGCCGCAAACACTGCCCACTGAAGACCCAGCGTTTTCCAAAAGACTTCCCCATAACCGAGCGACCTATACCAGAGCACGTCGACGTAGTACGACAGTGCGGATCGGCCGCCGAAGAAGATCACGGCAACCACGACGAGAATAAGGACGAAACGGCGACGGTGGCGAGGCTGCGAAGGGCTCATCCGCGGGAAGTCAATGGACTGGTGCATTGCTCTCCTCTTTTTTCATCCCAGCAATCATTTATTCGCATAATACTCCTCCGATTCCGCAGGCTGCTCTATGGCTTGAACATACGGGCGACCACTTTTGTGATGCCCTACGAAAGTTGGCGTATCAATAGGGTCCTGAGAGTCCACTCGCACTAGCAAGACATCAAATAGGTTTACGGCTGAGTCGCGCGGTTTCACGGCATCACGATTACGCCGGTGATTTCGCAGAGCAGAGTTGGACGCCGTCGAATCGCTATAATAACGAAGAGTAGTCTCATCCAGATGATATGACGAAACCTTGCCAACATCCTCTTGAAAAGATCCTCCAGAGTCGAATTGCGATTATCGACGGCGCGATGGGCACGACGATCCGCACCTATGGCATGACGGAAGCAGATATTCGCGGGGAGCGTTTCAAGAACGCGACGAAGGGCCTGCTGAACAACGGCGACCTCTTTTCGCTGACTAAGCCGGAGATGATCGGCGACATCCATCGCCGATTTCTCGAGGCCGGAGCAGACATCATCGAGACGAACACCTTCGGCGCGACCAGCATTACGCAAAGCGAATTTTTTGTGGATGATCCTCGGGAGCATGGCGGACGAAAGGATCCCGCGTTCTATCAGAAGGTCATTGACGATTCGTCCCTCAACAGCGTTGCTTGGGATATCAATAAGCAATCGGCGCGACAGTGCCGGGAATGGGCCGACCGAGTTGGCACTGCAACATCTCGTCAACGGTTCGTGGCCGGGGCAATTGGGCCTCTGACCGTGTCTCTTTCGAACTCGCCCGATGCCGATGATCCCGGCTTCCGCGTGGTCACGTTCGATCAAGTGAAGACTGCCTACGCTCACCAAGTGCGGGCTCTCATCGCCGGCGGCGTAGATCTGCTTCTGGTTGAGACAATCTTCGACTCGCTCAATGCCAAGGCGGCGCTGGTCGCCATTCGCGAGGTGTTTGACCAAGACGGCAAGCAGTTGCCGGTGATGATTTCAGCGGCAGTGGGTCGTGGCGGCGAGACAATGATTTCTGCGCAGACCACTGAGGCGTTCTGGAACGCAGTGCAACACGTGAAACCGCTGTCGGTGGGGCTCAACTGCTCGCTGGGGCCCGATCTGATGTATCCATTTCTGGAGGAACTCTCGGAGAAGGCGGATGTAGCGATCTCGTGCTACCCGAACGCCGGCCTGCCGAATCCCCTCTCGAAAACCGGGTTCGACCTTGGACCTCAGGATATGGCGCGTTATCTCGGCGACTTTGCACGGGCCGGACTGATCAATATTGCCGGCGGCTGTTGCGGCAACACGCCCGCGCACATCGCGGCTATCGCCAAAGCGCTCGAAGGCCAGCCTCCGAGAAAGTGGGGAACACAGCCCACTGGGGAATCGTTCGCCGGCCAGATTGAGAGTCGAGCGTGAGCGTGTCTGATAACGCGATCGCGCCCGAGCATACCGCGACCAAGCCGCTCCGCCTCTCTGGATCGCAGCCATTCACTCAGCAGCCCGGCGTCTACATCGTCATCGGTGAGCGGACCAATGTGGCCGGTTCGCCCAAGTTCGCGAAACTCATCAAACAGGGTAAATATGAGGACGCGGTAAGCGTTGCCAGGCAGCAAGTCGAGAACGGAGCGAACGTCCTCGACATCTGCATGGACGAGGGCATGATCGACGGCGTCACGGCCATGACCCGCTTCCTGCAGTTGCTGGCCAGCGAACCTGAAGTCGCCAAAGTGCCGTTTATGGTGGACTCCTCGAAATGGGAGGTCATTGAAGCAGGGCTCAAGTGCCTTCAAGGCAAGGGGATTGTCAATTCGATTTCGCTGAAAGAAGGCGAAGAGAAGTTTCGTCGGAACGCCGCTACCGTTCTCAAATACGGCGCGGCCGTGGTGGTAATGGCTTTCGACGAACAGGGCCAGGCTGCAACCTACGACGACAAGATTCGCGTCTGCGAACGCGCTTACCGGATCCTGGTCGACCAAGTCGGCTTCCCGCCCGAAGACATCATCTTCGATCCTAATATCCTCACCGTTGCCACCGGCATGGAAGAGCACAACAACTACGCGGTTGACTACATCAATGCTACGCGCTGGATCAAGGCCAACCTGCCGCACGCGAAGGTCAGCGGCGGCGTCTCTAATATCTCGTTCAGCTTCCGAGGCAATAACAAAGTCCGCGAGGCCATGCATTCCGCGTTTCTTTATCACGCCATTAAAGCCGGCATGGACATGGGCATCGTGAACGCCGGGATGCTCGAAGTCTACGAGGAGATCGAGCCTGAACTGAAAGTGCTGGTCGAAGACGTGCTGCTAAACCGCCGTCCGGATGCAACCGAGCGGTTGGTGGAGCACGGCGAATCGCTCAAGGGCGCAGGCGCGGTAGTGAATGAAAAAAAGGCCGAGGAATGGCGTAACGGCACGGTCGAGGAGCGTCTTTCTCACGCACTGGTGAAGGGGATCGATACCTACATAGAAGCCGATGCCGAGGAAGCCCGCATCAAACTGGGTCGTCCTCTACTGGTGATCGAAGGCCCGCTGATGGCCGGCATGAGTGTGGTCGGTGATCTTTTCGGCGCTGGCAAAATGTTTTTGCCGCAAGTGGTCAAGTCTGCCCGCGTGATGAAGAAAGCTGTGGCGCACCTGACACCATTCATGGAAGCCGAGAAGGAGGCCAGGGCTGCTGCTGGCCACGTAGTCAAGGCACAGGGAAAAATCGTGCTGGCGACGGTCAAAGGTGATGTTCACGACATCGGCAAAAACATTGTTGGTGTCGTTCTGGCCTGCAACAACTATGAAGTCATCGACATGGGAGTGATGGTTCCCTGCGAAAAGATCCTCGAACGCGCCAAGGCGGAAAAGGCGGACATAATCGGACTCAGCGGCCTCATCACCCCGTCGCTCGACGAGATGGTGCATGTGGCCCGCGAGATGGAGCGCCAGGGCTTCAAGTTGCCGCTGCTCATCGGCGGCGCAACCACGAGCCGGGCGCACACGGCGGTCAAGATTGCGCCGCATTACAGCGAGCCGGTCGTTCACATACTGGACGCTAGCCGCGCCGTGCCGGTAACAACCAGTCTTCTGAGCGATGAGGGAAGGCCGGCGTTTGTGGCGCAGCATCGCGCTGACTATGATGCGATCCGAAAATCCCACTCCGCGCCGCGCCTGCAAGTTGTCTCTCTTAAGGAAGCGCGAAAAAGGCGCACCCCGATCGAGTGGCGGCCCGAAGACCTACCCAAGCCCGCGTTTACCGGGGTGCGCGTGCTGAACAGCTTTCCGCTTGCGACGCTGCGCGACTTCATCGACTGGACACCGTTCTTCCACACCTGGGGGCTGAAGGGCGTTTATCCGCGCATCCTCGATCACGAGGAACACGGTGCGCAGGCGCGTCAGATCTTTAACGAAGGCAATGCTCTACTGGATGTCATCATTGAAAAGAACCTGATTACGGCGCGGGGCGTTTACGGTTTTTTCCCCGCCAATGCCGTGGGTGATGATGTCGAGTTGTATACGAACGATACAAGCAAAAAGGTCCTCGAACGGTTCCACTTCCTCCGCCAGCAATCAAATAAGGAAGGCAAAGAGCCGTGCCGATCGCTCGCAGACTTCATTGCTCCCAAAGAAACAGGTTTGCCCGATCATATCGGCGCGTTCGCGGTAACCAGCGGGATCTGCTTGAAGGAACTGTGTGATGGGTTCAGGGCCAAGCACGACGACTACAACGCAATCATGGCGGAAGCTCTCGCCGATCGCCTGGCGGAGGCGTTCGCCGAATGCCTGCACAAGCGAGTGCGGTGCGAATGGGGTTATGGTCGCGACGAAGGCCTGAGCAACGCTGATCTCGTCCAAGAGAAGTATCGTGGGATCAGACCTGCCGCGGGGTACCCGGCGTGCCCCGATCACACTGAGAAAGGCATCCTCTGGCGTCTGCTTGATGTGCAGGCGAAGACTGGGATGCAGCTTACCGAGTCGTTTGCGATGTGGCCCGGATCAAGCGTGAGCGGGCTTTACTTCGCCCACCCGGCATCGCGATATTTCGGCCTCGGCAAAATCGACCGCGACCAGATCGCCGACTATCACGAACGCAAGGGTATGAGCGTGTCGGAAGTTGAGCGCTGGCTCGGGCAGAATCTAAACTACGACCCTGCGGAATAGCATCCTGCCCTGTGCCCGCCACCGGCCATCCTTCCACTGGAATTGTTGCTGGACCCTCCGACGCACACAATTTTGAAAATTCGTGCGCCAGCCTTCGGGCTGGCGCCTCCTCTCAATGGCTCGCGGCCTGGGGCTTGATCAGCTCGTCGAGATAGTCCGGTCGGTCGTTGTCACGCACCAGGTGCGGGTAACGTGCGCCGTCATGGTAAGTAATCGTACAGGTTCGAAAATAATCATCCACGACGACGAGGAGTGTGATTGGCTGCGAACTGTCCTTAGCGGACTTGATTGCATCCGAGAGCAGTTCCTCGGTGTAGACGCGGCCATTAACGCCAATTATTTTCATCTGCGAAGAAATGCCGGCCTCAAACGCAGGACTCCCGACGATGGAGTCGCTGACAACGCCGTCGTTGCCCACCTGGAGGCCGATGGAATAGACATCGCCAGGATTGCCGCGGCGGCCTTCCAACTTCGCGGGCTTGTCGCTAAACGTCACCTTCCAGCCTCCGTTTTCAATCCCTCCCACAGGTGCTTCCGCGGAGGTGGAATTCAATCTGGAGTGAAGGAATTCGGCCCAATCAAAAGGCGCCGTTGCGTTCAGCGCCTTCACCAATTCGTCGAAGGTATAAGTCTTTACCTCCGGGCCGTGATTTGGTCCACCGTGGAATTCCTGGCAGAAATCATCAATCGATTTCTTGCCGCCCGACTCGCGATGAATGATAGTGGCGACTTCAAGCCAGAGCAGATCGCCCTCATCGTAGTAATCGGTTCCGCGGCGCCAGTTTATCCAGCCTCTTGCGAAGCCCAGGCCGGGTTCGCCAACCGCGGTGTCGAGCAGTGGGCGCCAGGTTCGGCCGGGGCGTCCGGGGCCAAGCATGGCCGCGATGCTGGCCAGGTACTCATGATATTGGTCGGGCGTCCACAAGCCGCTACGCGCCGCCAACATCGGCCCGAGATAGTCGGTAAGCCCCTCATAGCCCCACAGCAAGTCGGTCTTCATGGGCTGCTCGTAATAGGGGACCGTCAGATCCGCGGGGCGGCGAAACTTGCCGTTCCAGGAGTGAACAAATTCGTGCGCCAGCAGTCCGCCAAGCGACATGCCGGAACTGGGCAGAAGCAGAGTTCGCTCTGGCAGTCGGCTGTTGTTGGACTCGTGGTGCTCAAGGCCGAAATGCGCCACATGATCGCTGAGCGCGAGCAGGAAATGATAGTCGCGATAGTGGCGAGCGCCAAAGAGTTTGCCCGATTCGGCAACCAGATTGATCATCTCCTTCTGGTTTTCGGGGCTCATGTTCAATGCGTCCGCGCTGTCGGCAGCGATGTCGATTTCATGATGGATGGGCTCGCCCGGCGGCGTGAGATCGATGCTCCGGTAATACTCTCCAGTAATTACGGGCGAGTCCACGAGCAAATCTAGAGAGATCGGTTTAAATGAGACCTGGCTCCCGTCGGCATTTTCGACAGGAAGCGCCGTGCCGAATTTCCATCCATCCGGCATTAAAAGTTTTGCTTCATAGATAAGCTTCTCAGCGGAAATATCTGCCGGATAAAGTACGACTTCATTCCATTCGAGGACCAGCAGTTTGTCGGTCGCTGAGACGCCGTCGGGCTCGATGTAGTCGAAGTTGACATCAAGATGGCTGACGCCGTGGGGGATTTCCAGGTGGAAGGTGAAAACATCCAGCAAGTCGCGCTGCCACGGAATGGTCTGGCCGTTCGCCTCGAATTTGAGGCCGGTGAGATTTGCGATGGGTCCATCGGGCCCGTGCTCGCCGGGAATCCATTTCGGGTAATAGAGCGTTAAAGGACCAGGCCTGACAGGCATTACCAGATGCGTGTGCAGCAGCTTCTGCTGAGTCTTAGTTGCGTCCACGGTGACCGTGATTGCTTCTTCGGCGAGCGCGGCGGACGCGGCCAGCGCTAGAACTGCGGTGATCAATACCAACGACCGAACGCGGTACGGTTGCATGCAAAGGCTCCTCAATGAACGGGGTAAACTTATCCGTGCATCATAATATGCTTCGCGCGTGCTGTATTCCTTCCGGGTCAGTCCCCAGTTTCACATTCGCAGCGCGAGCTTTGCCGCATGGTATCCGCACATTCCATGCACACCGCCCCCAGGCGGGGTAGAAGAAGAACATAGAAAAATGTCGGGGGCGGAAGTGGCGTAGAGTTTTCGAGTCGGGCGAAACAGAATTTGGCGTAGATCGATAACCCCACCGCTGATATCGCCTCCCACCAGATTTGCGTTCATGCGTTCAATCTCGGCAGGGGAAAAAACATGCCGCGCCAATATAATTTCGCGGAATCCGGGAGCAAAGCGTTCAATCTGGTCCTCGATCCGCTGCAGCATGTCGACTTTCGATCCGTTCGGAACGTGACAGTAAGCCCAGGCTGTATGCTTTCCCGCAGGAGCGCGTGAAGGGTCGAATAA
Source organism: uncultured Acidobacteriaceae bacterium (assembly GCA_963739125.1). GTDB lineage: Bacteria > Acidobacteriota > Terriglobia > Terriglobales > Acidobacteriaceae > Sulfotelmatobacter. The sequence continues at coordinate 3,228,339 of CAVTZD010000001.1, forward strand.
ACTCGGCTGCGCGAGTAAAACGAAGGGCTGCTCAGCGCGTTTTCCGTTTCGAACAGCCTGCTCTGCGGCGGCTATCTCATCGAAGCTTCCTCCCAAGTGCACGGTTGCGGCCCGTGCGCACTCCGGAGCTTTCCATGGGATTGGCGCACTCAAGGCATAGTCCAGTTTGAACACGCCCGGACCGTAACGAAAGGCTTGCAGTTGGCGCTTGTACCTGTCGGTAAGGCGGCGGCCGCTGATTGCCAGCAGTTGCCGCGGCGTAAGGTCGCAGAGAATCAAATCGTAGCTCGTCAGTGAGTCGAGCGATTCAACAAGGGACGAAGTTGTGACTCGCCCACCCAGCGCGGAAAGATAACTGCACAACGCATTTGTGATGGACTGGGCTCCCCCCTTCGCGATGGGCCAGCCGACGGCGTGAGCCGAGACCGCCATCAACAACCCGATTGCACCGCTTATGGGTTCATTTAGGGCAAGAAACGAGTGGGCGGCCAAGCCGGCGAAAAGAGCGCGGGTGCGGTCCGAGCGAAAGCGATGGACGATCGCACTTGCAGAGAGTACGGCTCTCACTCCAAATCGCGCCGTGAGCCATGGGTGTTCGGGAATCTGCAAAACCGGCCGCAGTACTTCCGCAGCGAATTCGGGCCAATGCTGGACAAACGGCTGCATCAGAGTGCGCCATGCATTTCCGTCGGGCCCAAGTCTTGTGGTCGCACTCGCAAGGTCTCGCTCCAAAAGCACAGCGGTGCCGTCATCCAGCGGATGCGCGAGCGGAGCCGGCGAATGGATCCATTCCAGCCCATGCTTCGCCAGCGGCAACGAGGAGAAAAAAGGCGACCCGGCACCCAGCGGAAAGATTGCGGATCCAAAATCGTGGATGAATCCGGGTTCCGTCAATTCCATGCTTCGCACGCTGCCGCCAGGAGTTGGCTGCGCTTCAAACACTTCCACTTGTAATCCCGCCTGGGAGAGCGCGATCGCGGCTGCCAGTCCGTTTGGCCCCGCTCCCACTACGCACGCTTTGGAATTTCTCGCCATCACATTTTCAATCGTCAGGCTCGAGACGAGAAAGTGAAGATCGTTTTCACTCCCGCGGTTCCACGTCTGGCCACTCCACAACTTGTATCTGACCGTCAGGCGCTTTTTCGAGCGTCGGTGCATATCGGCCGAGCAACTGCCTGCGCCACCACATCCCGGTTTGGTGTTTTTCCGCCATCGAAGTGAACCAATATTGCCAAAGCAGCGCGCGAATTTCGCGCGGCGGCTGCGAGAAGGGATTGTCGGCGAACAGCTGCAGCACGTCTTTGTCGTTCGAGAGCAATCGAACCTCTGTGTTCGGCACGATCGGGTAGTCACGCCACGAACCCAGAGACGCAAACCACAGATTCCAATCAAATCTCGGCTGATACGGAGCGTAGATTCGTGGCGCCTCATCTAATTCCTGTGGCTTATAACGAAAATGATAAGGTTTCCAGTTTTGCCCGTCGTTCGAGCCCTGGAATTCGATTTCATATCGCCCGCGCGTCATCACGGCGAAGAGCCCATAACGATTGGCGATGCGAAACGGTTCCAATGCGGTCACCGGAAAGGTCGGCAGAGGAACGCTGGTCAGCATTTCCGCAGTGGTCGCATAAAAAATCCAGGCGAGCATCACGGAACTTAGAACCAAAGCCGTGATCTTGTGGGTGCGGCGAAGAGTTTCACGCCAAGACTTTGGCTCCGATGGAGCGGGGGGATCTGATGCGGATATCGCAATTTTGCCTCTCCATCTTGATGGGACGAATCTGTGCAGGAAGCGATCGTCGAGCAAGAGCACTCCCAACGCCAAAACGAGGTAGTTCAGAAATGTGTAGTTCGCAGTCAGGATGACGCCGATTTCCCATGGCGTCACAATAAAGAAACAAACGATTCTCCAACGTCTTGGGAGAAAGAACATCCAGACCACACCGACTTCCATGGCCAGCGTTGCACCGACTGTCGCCGCATGAAACCAATGCGGCAGATGCTGCACATACCAACCGATCCAGGTCGGCAAGGGGCCATTCTGGTAGTACTCATCCATCGCAGTGAAGTGACGCCACTCAGGATCGCCGCTGAGAATCTTCGCCATGCCAGACTCGAAATAGATACGGAACCACTCCCACTGCAGCAGGAAATGACTCATGCGTGATGCAGGATGGTTTCGCCCGAATCCGGGAAGGAACCCGGCCGGGGCGAAGAACAAGGAAATGAATCCGGCCTCCAGCAGCATTCCGTCGGATTGATAACTCGAGAAGTCCTGGGCTGCGGCAATGAACGACAGAAAACAAACGAAGCAGAGTACGAGCATCCCTCGCGGCCACAGGTTCAGCAAGAGAAGCACCGAAGCGATCATGCCGACCCAACACAACGCGTTCAACATTCCGGGCCCGGTCGAAAGCCAGAGCAACGTGGGCGCGTACCATAGGCGCTCCCAGTGTCCGAGGGCGTGGGCGATCGCCTGAAGATAGAAGCCGGCAGGAAGGATTCCTTCCGGTCCAATTAGTCCGCGAACCTGAAACACTAGTGAAAAGAAAGCGGAAAAATAGATGGCACCCAGGGCGCGTAGAAACAACCAGCGAGGAAAGAGGCGGGTCGGTGCTCCATCCGGCGGAGCAAACAGCCATCGAAAAACAGCTCGGGGAGACCGGCTCATTCCATGGTCATTATATGGAGAAAGAATCTCCGAATTCAGTGATTGATTCTCGGGAAGAGGTCTCACTCCGTCAGTCGGATCGGCGCGTGCAAATCGCCAATCGTTCGTCGTAGTAAGGTTTGCCTTGAGAATCAAGACATGGAGCGTGCCGCAAGAATTCCACTCGGAGGGCGACCTGCTCAGTGCCACGCGCTCAATGCCGGGCGGCGGGGTCACCTGTAGGCGCTGGAGCGTGATCCACCGATGCAGGAGGCCCCAGCAACTCTGTAAGGATCGGTTTCAAAGCATCGGCCCAGACTTGATATGCCTTCACCGTTGGATGGAGTTGGTCCGCGTTCATCATTCCGTTGAACAATCGCCCATCGTGATCGGCCAGTTTGTCGTTGATATTCAGATAGCGAATCTTCTGGTCATTCCTCTGGCTATCGGCGAACTTCGACAGACTGCGATTGATGCTGTCGATGAGCGGCATGAACTCCATTTTGTCGTTCCTCGGGAAGATCCCCATCACGATAATGGTGGCCGCTGGCGCCTTCTCCTGAATCATGTGCGCGATCGCCTGAAGCCCCCGCGTTATGTCGGCGGTTCTTTCCTCAATGCCACCCGGGGCCGAGAGATCGTCAACGTTGTTTGTACCGGCGAGCAGAACGACGACTTTGGGGTTGACTCCATCCAACTCACCATTCTCCAACCGCCAGAGAATGTTCTGAGTTCGATCCGCGCCCCATCCAAAGTCAGCCGCGTTCCAGCCGAAGAAATTCTGCTTCCAATTGGCGAGCAGTTCCGGATAATCGAGGGCACCCCACCTCCTTGTGATCGAATCGCCTTCGAAGTACACATCGATTCCGCCTTGCTTCGCTTTCACCAGCAGCTGCGAATGAGCCACGAGTGAGTTCGTGTCGGTCCGAAAAACCGGCAGATCGGCGGGAAGTTCCCATGGAGTGGCGTGATAGTCCAGGAACTTGTCTGCCCACGGGATGAAGTACTTCCAGTTCGGGGCATCGGTGTGGCCCGCGTCATGCCGTCGCCATGCCAGTTGGCCATCGAGAAGCCCCGTATTCACAGGCGGCATCTTCGCGATGTGATAATCCTCATTCACTCCAAGGTCCTTCGCACCCAGCAACCGGAAGACCGCGCCCGCAGCCACGGTCGCCATGAAGCTGCCCTGATGGTCCAACCACTTGGCGTCGCCCATCTCGGGGACTCCATAGCTGATGAACGTGAGTCGCGGCGCGCAAAGCGCAATCAGCTCGTTCGAATCCACCGGCAGGTTGCTGGCGTTCATGCTTCCAAACGAGGCCTCGGCCGCGCCATACTTCAGGAAACTAGCTGCCATCCAGTGGTACTCGCCTGTCCCGGTGAGATTTTCCACCTCTTCTCCGAAATTTCGTCGATAGGGCTTGGCCCCGCCCTCGCCGGAGGAGCCAACCAGCACGACGGCAAAACGCGTATCGAACGCCATAGCCACCAGCGCCGCTTTCCCATACCGCGAGACACCTTCAATGCCAACCCGCTTCGCATCAACGCTCGTGTCCGTCTCCAGATAATCGAGACCGCGTGACGCGCCCCACGCCCACGCGCGTAACGCACCCCAGTCATCGGAGTGTCGAGGTTGACCTTTATTGGCGAGGCCGATGATTCCCTTCGTCAGGCCTGCGCCGTTATCCGCTTGTATGGTGCTGGTGTCGAGAAGCGCGTAACCCCAGCCGTTGGCAATGAGCTGTTCCGTCGCGGGCGGATCGCTCCCCATCATCTTCTTGAATTCCGGGTGGCTGGCGAGGAACTGGCGAATGAACGCGCTGCTGAACATGATCATCACGGGCACGGGACCCTTCGCATTCCGGGGCGTGACCAGCGTCATCTCAATGTCGACGCTGATCGCCGGATACGCCGAGGTGTCCGCATGTCCAATTAACTGTTTCTCAATGACTGGGAAAATACCCTGCTTCGAATCGCTAGTACTTTTCACCGACCACGTCACCTTGGGCACGTTGGGCGGAATACGGCCGACCACCTCACGCTCGAAATCCTCGACAATCTCTGGGCGCCGGAGAGTCCACCATTGTTCTGCTGAGGTGACCTTTTGGCCGTTCTTTAGCGTGAGCGCATCGGGCAGGTCGCCATACGGATTGGCCTTCGCCTCGTCGTAGTTGGCGTGATTGGGATCTTTTTCATTTCCGCTTGGCCCAGGACGCAGCGTCTTGATCCCCAGCTGATCCATCATGTTCTGATGGTCCTGTTCGGCGGTCCAATTGGTGGGCGGCGATTGCTGTCCCACGGCAATCTGGCAAAACAGGAGGGCGACAACTCCGAACGCGGCGATTCTGGACAGCGTTTGCTTCGAGCGCGGGTAAGAAATCATGTTTGACTCTCGAGCTTCTCGAACGAAGATCTTATCGGATGATGAGTCGTGAACGCTGTTCTGTCGTGATCACGACAGCTGAACGAGGGATGCAATGAAGTGTCTCACGTTCTAGCCGGCGAACCGTCGATGCTCTTAGGCATAGGAGGAGACGTTCTGCGAGTTCCGGGCTGCGCGCTCCTTGGTGATGCGGTCAAGGTAACCGCTCTGACGGAATGCTTCCATGGGATTCCTGGGCAAGCTTTTGGTGTCGCGCCAATCCTGGATCACCCCACGGACATCTGTGGCGAATGCATCCTGCAGCAAGGACTCCGCCTGTACGAGGTCGCAATGTTTCTGCGCTGCAGCGAGTTCCCGACCATCGACCAGCGCGGCCTTGGTGAAGAGTTCCTGCGCCATAGTGACGGTTTGGATCGCTTCCTCAATTTTTCCTTTGAGGTTGTGACTCTGGTCGACCATGTATGCGATGTCGGCCGGTTTGCCGGTTTCCCATTCGAAATAGTGAATCTCATGGAAAATCCGGAAAACTTGATAGGGATCAATGGAACCGATGGTCAAATCGTCGTCGGCGTAGCGGCGATCGTTGAAGTGAAAGCCTCCGAGCATGTCTTCTGACAGGCCTGATGCGGCTTCTTCAGCATTTCTGTGAACCATTGCTTGCGTTGCCGGATATTCGCGGTCCCGGGATAGTTGGAACCGTCCGCAAACCACATCGATATGTCGCGGCTGTCGATGCACCGGGCAATCTCGATGCTGTCCTTCGTATGCTGCAGCGCACGTTGCCGAATGGCCGGGTCTGGATTGCCGAAGGACCCGTATTTATATTCCTGATCCTGGAAAAAATTGGGATTGATTGCGCCGGGAAGAACTCCGTAGCGATGGGAAAACTGTTTTAGGTCGTCAGCGCTCCGCACTCCGTTCGGGCAATCCCACAGAACATGCAATGCTATGGTGGGGCAGACTCCGGTCAGCAGGTGCACCTGGCCGGCATCGCTGAACTTTTCTTCGGTTGTGGTGGCCGCGGCCGGTTGGGTGAACTTTCCGAATCGAGTGCCGGTATTCGCGAAGCCCCAGGACGGCAGCTCGATGCGGAAAGACTCGAGCGCATCAGCAATTTTCTGGCGCCGGCGTGCGTCCATATAGGCCTCTCTTTGGTTCCGAAGGTTACAATCTTTACGTTCGCAAGTTCACGATTTTTTAAAGAATGTTAGAGTCCGCATGCAGAAGGCACAGCTTAACACTTCGCAGTGCCAAGAGGTTAGACGCCAAGAGAAGAGCAATCGAGCTGCGGCGCTCGGTCGTCGAAAAGGTAAAACAGCTTGGCCGAGCGGCCCGAGTCTGATTCGAGGAGGAACTGGTGAAGCGTTCTAAATTGTCGAGAGTGGTCATCGCGTTCGTCGCACTGATTTCGAGCGCTTCGGCGGCGCCAGTTCACCTTCGCTGCGAGTACCTGGAAAATCCTCTGGGAATCGACGCGGCCGCTCCGCATTTGTCGTGGCAAAGCGACAGTGCAGAGCGCAATTGGCGTCAGGTCGCTTACGAGGTGCTGGTAGCCAACAATGACGAGAGCCTGCGGGCGGGCAAGGCTGACGTTTGGGATAGCGGCAGAGTTGAATCCGCGGAGTCGGTTGAAGTCGCTTATCGAGGGCCGGCGTTGGAGTCGCGCCACCGATATTTCTGGAAAGTTCGGGTGTGGGAAGCGGCTGGGCAAGTCTCGGAGTCGGCGGGAGCTGCCTGGTGGGAGATGGGCCTTCTGCATGCTTCGGATTGGAAGGCAAAGTGGATTGGGCGGAAGAATCCCGAAGACGAAGCTGATCGGCATGGAATCCGCTGGATCTGGGTACCGGGCCGGGATGCATTTTCGGTTGCGCCGAAGACGGTGGCCACATTTCGCACTACCGTCAGGCTCGCAGACAAACCGAGTGATGCGGTCCTGTTGCTCGCGGCCCGAGGAGACTTCGTCGTAAAAGTGAACGGCCATGAAGTGGACGCTAAGAGCAGATGGACCACGTTTGATCGGCGGGATATTTCTGATGACCTGACGGTGGGCGAGAGCTCCGTTGACGTGACCATCACCACGCCTGGGGAGTCCGACGATGGACCCAGTCCTGCCGCTCTGGCAGCGCTGGTGAAGATCACGCGTTCCGATGGTACGATCTTGCGCTTTCCAACCGATGAACACTGGAAGGCGAATCTTGAGAACACATCTGCCTGGAAACCGGCCCACGTCGTCGCGGAATTGACCGACCAGCGGCTCGGAGACCCAGGCCCATTGCCGCAGCCGGGGGCGTATCTTCGGCGAACTATCGGCCTGTCGAAGGGCGTACAAAGCGCAAGACTCTACGTCACCGCTCTCGGCAGCTATCGCGTATTTCTGAACGGCAACCGGGTTGGCAGCGATGTCCTGACCCCGGGCTTTACCGACTACCGCAAGCGCGTCACATATCAGACCTACGATGTGAGCCGTTTGCTAGCCAACGGCAACAACGTGATCGGCGCGTTGTTGGGCGATGGCTGGTATGGCAGCGGCTTAACCTGGGATGGAGTCCATTTCTTCACTCCTCCAAACCGTTTTGTGGCGCAACTCGAAGTCGATTACGACGACGGCAGTCATGACACGTTCGTGACGGACGAATCCTGGAAAGCATCGGCGTCGCCCATCATTCGTTCCGACATTTATGCGGGAGAAGTGTACGATGCGCGGCTGCAACAGCCGGGCTGGAATAAATCTGGCCTCGACGACTCGCAGTGGAAGCCGGCCGTGGTCGGCGATGCGCCGTCCGTTATTGTGTCGGGCGAGATCGACGAGCCGGCACGAGTGGTCGCCACCTTAGCCCCGAAGAACGTGACTCCTTCCGCGAACGGAGCTTACGTCTTTGATATGGGCCAGAACATGGTGGGTTGGGTGACCTTGAAGGTGAAAGGCGTGGCTGGCGACAAGGTCCGGCTGCGATTCGCTGAGATTTTGAATCCAGACGGGACGATCTACACCAAGAATCTGCGGAATGCGGACGCAACCGACACCTATATTTTGCGAGGCGGCGACGAAGAGGCGTTCTCTCCGCACTTCACGTTCCACGGATTCCGATACGTCGAGGTCACGGGATATCCCGGCGCGCCCGGTCTGGATGCGATCAAGGGAGATGTGGTGAGCAGCGTGAGCGGCGAGCCCGTAGCCAAAGTGGTTACGTCAAGTGACCTGGTGAATCGGATGTGGGCGATCGGTATCTGGGGCCAGAGGGGAAATTTCCTGAGCATTCCAACGGATTGTCCGCAGCGCGACGAACGTCTCGGCTGGATGGGGGACGCGGGAGTCTTCTGGCGAACCGGAAGCTATAACTTCGACATCGCGGCGTTCTCGCAGAAGTTCATCCAGGACATCTTCGACGCTCAAAGTCGGCAAGGCGCATTTCGAAACGTGTCCCCGAACACTCTCCCTTCAAGTGTGAATGAACCCAAGGAAGTCTTGCCCGAGAGCGACATGGTCGGAGCCCCCGGCTGGGGCGACGCCGGAGTCATCGTTCCGTGGACTACCTGGCTCCAGTATGCCGACACGTCGGTGATCGAAAAAAACTGGGATGCGATGCAGCGTTGGATGGAGTTCATCCAGACAAGAAATCCTGACTTCCTGCGCACCAAGGGCGTCGGGCCGAACTTCGGAGACTGGCTGGCCCCCGACGAGAACACGAACAAAGACCTGCTGGCGACCGCCTATTGGGCCTTGATCGCGAAAATGATGTCACAAATGGCACATGCGATAAGCAGAGAAGACAACGCAAAGCGCTACGACGATCTTGTGCAGAATATTCGCGCCGCTTTCCAGAAGGCCTACATCAAGCCGGACGGAACGGTGGGAACAGGAACGCAGACATCGTACGTGGTTGCGCTCTACGCCAAGATGGCTCCCCCAGCATTGGAACCAATGCTCGTCGACAAACTTGTCAAAGACATCGAAGCGCGCAACTGGCATCTTTCCACCGGATTCCTCGGAACTCCGTTTCTGCTTTTCGCGCTTGCCAATCACGGGCGCACCGACGTCGCCTATCGCTTGCTGCTGAACGACACTTATCCCTCATGGGGCTACATGCTGTCGAAAGGCGCAACCACCTGGTGGGAGCGCTGGAATGGCGATACGGGCGATCCCTCCATGAACTCCTACAACCACTACGCGTTCGGCTCGGTCATTGCGTGGGTTTACCGTTACGCCGCAGGCATCGACACCACTCCAGATTCCCCCGGATTCAAGGAAATCATTATTCATCCGCATCTCGACGCGAGGATGAGTTCTGCGCGGGCGGAGTATGAGTCGATCTACGGGAAAATCGTGAGCGATTGGAAAGGCACTCCTGCCGGCCAGTTTTCTCTGAACGTCACGATTCCGCCAAACACCTCCGCGCGGGTTTTCCTGCCGGCGATCACGGGAGCGCACGTGACCGAAGATGGTAGTCTCGTGAATGCGCAGGCCGAGAACGGATCCTACGTGATCCAGGTCGGGTCGGGCTCCTACAATTTTGAAGTGAAGTGACTCAGCCGTGCTTCGTTGCAGGTAAATTCGTTATAAGCTCTAGACAACGCGATTCAGGGAGAAACTGATGGCAGCGATTTCTCTCAAAGTGAACGGCCACGTTCACGCGGTGGATGTCGATCCGGAAACTCCACTGCTGTACGTTCTCAGCGACGAACTCCAATTGCGCGGACCCAAATTCGGATGCGGCCTGGCGCAATGCGGCGCCTGCACGGTTCTGATGCAAGGGCAGGCAACGCGCTCCTGCGTGCTGCCGGTTGGCGCTGTGCAACAGCAGGAAATCGTGACGCTTGAGGGCTTGGGAACTCCCGAAAAGTCCCACGCGATTCAGGAGGCGTTTATTCAGGAAGGAGCGGCCCAGTGCGGGTTCTGCCTGAGCGGCGTGATCCTGACGGCCAAGGCTCTGCTGGATGAAAATCCGAAAGCCTCCGACGAACAGATCCGCGGAGCGCTGTCGAACGTGTTGTGTCGTTGTTTCGCGCACACGCGGATGATGAGCGCGATCAAACGCTACCAGCGGAGTCGCGCATGAGAAATGAGATTTCACGCCGCGACTTTGTGAAAGCCTCTGCGGCTCTGTTCGTCAGCTTCAGCGCGGCGTCGGCAATCGAACCTATCGCCCGGGCGCAGGGACCGTTCGACACGCACCCCTCGCACATCGATCCTCAAAAGTTGGATTCATGGCTCGCTGTCGCATCCGATGGCACGGTGACCGCCTACACCGGAAAATGCGATTTCGGGCAAGGCATGTATACAGCACAGACGCAGTTGGTCGCGGAAGAACTGTGCGTGTCAATCGACAAGGTGAAACTGATTCAATGCGATACATCCATAACGCCGGATCAGGGAACCACGTCTGGAAGCCAGTCGACGCCTACTAATTTCAATACTGAGAGTCTGGCTCAGGCCGCGGCAACCGCGCGCGAGGCCCTGGTCGGGATGGCCGCGCAAAAGCTCGACGTATCTGCCGATCAACTCACGGTCGAAAATGGCATAGTCAGGGCTGGAAACGGACGCGATGGACGCAACGTCAGCTACGGCGAGCTGCTCAGAGGCAGGCATTTCGATCTTAGCGTGAGTCCCACCGCGAAACGCCGATCGCCCAGCGACTGGAAAGTTCTGGGGAAGCCGGTTCCGTCGCTGGACAGAGTTGCGCTGATGACCGGCACGTTCGAGTTTGTTCACACTGTGCATGTGCCCGGAATGGTTCATGGCAGAGTCGTGCGCCCGCCGGAAATCGGAGCCACCGTCGGCACCGTCGACGAAAAATCGGTGCAGCATGTCCCGGGGCTCATTCAAGTGGTCGTCCGCAGAAACTTCGTCGGTGTGGTCGCCGAAAAACAGTGGCAGGCGGCGCAAGCGGCCAGGGACTTGAAGGTGACGTGGAAACCGGGTCCGACGCCACCGGCGCAAGCGGACTTCTACGACTACATGCGCAAGCAACCGTCGCGCGATCGAATGCTGGTCGATTCCCACGACATGGATGGCAAACTCAAATCAGCACCGCAAATTTTGAAAGCTACCTACGTGCATCCCTATCAGGCGCACGGGTCGATTGGTTCGTCGTGCGCTGTGGCCGACGTGCAAACGCGTCAGGCGACAATTTGGTCGCCGACTCAATCCGTATATCCGACACGACAAGGAGTGTCAACGCTCACCGGCCTGCCTCTCGACAACGTGCGCGTAATCTTTGTACGCGGCGCCGGTTGTTACGGGCTCAACGCTGCCGATACAGTTTCTTACGACGCCGCGCTGCTGTCACAGGCTGTGCACAGACCGGTTCGCGTGCAGCTCACGCGGCACGATGAGTTCATCTCCGAAAACTACGGCTCCGCGTGCGTGATCGAGCAGCAGGCTGCGATCGATGCGAGCGGCGCGATTGACGCCTGGGATTGTGAAAGCTGGGCGGCGTCGCTCGGTGGCAGGCCGGGATATGACACGCCCGGAAATGTGATCACTGGAATGTTGGCCGGCTTCGATCCTGAGACGGTCACTCCGCGCAAAGCGGCCGAACCCTCCGGAGAGCTGAACAACGGCGGCAATGCGGTTCCCTCGTACGTGAGGGGATGCGTCGGCGGCAAATGCAGCGGCACGGGTTCGATCCGCAGCGAGCGCGTGCTGACCCATGCCGTGCCCTCGCCTTTTTTTACCGGACCGTTGCGTTCGCCGTTGCGCCTGCAGAATACTTTCGCGCACGAATGCTTCATGGACGAAATCAGCGCTGCGGTCAACGCCGACCCCGTCGCCTATCGCCTGCAGCACTTGCGCGAGCCCAGAATGATCGATGTAGTGAAAGCCGCGGCCCGCGCCGCGAACTGGGAGGCGCGGCCCTCGCCCAAGTACGGAGCGCCGCGCACTGGTCGCGTCACCGGACGCGGCATCTCCTGCGTCGCCTACGAAGGCGACAACGGATACGCCGCCCTGGTCGCGGAGGTCGAGGTGGATCAGGACAGCGGGCGAGTGCAGGTCCGGCGGTTTGCCATCGGTCACGATTGCGGACCAATTTCGAACCCTGACGGATTGCGCAACCAGATCGAGGGTGGACTCCTGCAGGGTATGAGCCGCGCTCTCGGAGAAGAAATTACCTGGGACGATCGCAAAGTGACTTCGATCGACTGGCAGACCTACCACACGCTATTTCTCGGAACTGAGCCACCCGTCGTCGAGATTGTTTTGATCGACCGCCTCTCCGGGGAAGCGACCGGCGCGGGGGAGACAGCGATCACGCTGGTTGCCGGAGCCCTCGGGAATGCGATTTTCGACGCCACAGGGGCCAGGATCCGCGAAGTGCCCTTCACTCCCGATCGGGTCGGTCAGGCCTTGAGACTGCGCAAGTAGGGAACGCTGGCTTTCATCATATCGAAATTCATTTCGACGAAATAATTCTGTATGCCCCCGGTTTTCGCCGCGGTAAATATTTTTTCCCAGTTGAGAGAATCCTGTCCTACGGGCACTACTTTCCTGGTTTCCACCGACCATCCCTGCACGTGCATGGATATAAAGCGGCCGGGATATTTCGTGAAATATTCGGCCGCGTCGAATCCGCGACTAATCGTGGACACCTGAAACTGGAACTTCACCAGCTTCGGATCGAGAATTCCGAATAGCACATCATAAGTTCGCTGGCCGTCGACCATCGAAAGCTCGAAGCCTTCGTTGTGCAGTCCCTGCTGGATGCCGGCTTTGGCGGCCTGCTCGCCCATCTTGTTGTATTCGTCGGCCGCCCGCTTCACGTCATCCATGGTCGGACTCTCGGGCCCGTCGAGGCTCGGCACCATCATTTGTGTGAGGCCGACATCTTTCGCCCAGGCAATCGCGCGCTCCTGATTGTCCCGGAGTTCCGTGATGCCGAAGTGTGAGCTGATGCAACCAACGCCGGCATCGCCAAGAATTCTCCGCAGCTCGGGGCCTTTGTACTTGGCCAAGTCGGCAAAGCCCGAGTCGGCGTACCCGACCGGCGAGCACAGTTCAATCATCTGAAATCCAGCGTCGGAAAGCTGTTTTAAAGTGCCCGGAAAGTCCTTGGCGATCATTTCCCGTACCGGCCAGGTCTGGCAGCCAATGGGCATGCCCAGCGGATTGGCGCGCAGTTTGAACGCGCCAGCGGAAAGAAACCCGGCCGCGGCAGTATACGTCGCGGCGTTCTTGACAAACTCTCTTCGGGAAATCGCAGACATTGGAGTTCTCCTGACGTGTTTCAAATTGATGCGCTTCAGATTCGACCGCCGGAATTATGTTTTCCTGTTTCCTTTACAGCTCCCATCCTTTTCTGCGTTCCGGGTTAACCCATTTCTGCGCGATGGAAGAACTAACGCTCAGGTTGGAATGATCCCAACTGATCTTGTCTCCTTCTCCCACGCGAGCCGCAATGTTGCCCAGCAGTAACGTTTCCGTCACCATGCCCTCGAATTCAAAATTTCCGCCCGGCTTCACTTTGCCTCCCTTGCAGGCGTCGAGCCATTCCCGTTCGTTGCCCGGAGATCGAGCAAGCGTCTTAGGCGGGGGTTTGAAGCTATCCATCTTCGATTGAGGAATGAGCTTGGGATTCGCGCCATTGAACGAGCAAAGAATCTTGCCGGCGTCGCCAATGAACAGAAGTCCTTCGTCCTCCTCGGCATCGCCTTTGAGCGGACGATTGTCTTCCAGTTCATCCGGACGCTCCGGCTTCAGCCCGCCGTCGTACCAGGTGAATTTCACCGGCGGCATATCTCCACGTGCGGGAAAGCTGTAATGAATGATCGAAGCCGTCGGGTAAGTCTCATCGTAGCGGTCCGTCGAACTGGCCTCTACGCTCATGGGCGCTTCCAGTTTCAACACGCGAAAAATCGTGTCGTAACTGTAGGAGCCCATGTCGCCCAGAGCGCCGCAACCGAAGTCGGTCCACCCGCGCCACACAAAGGGCAGATAGGCGTGATTGAAAGGACGCTCCGGCGCCGGGCCGAGCCACAGATCCCAATCCAGGCCTGCGGGGACTGGTTCCGTTTCCTTTGGGCGTTCGAGACCTTGCGGCCAGAAAGGACGGCTCGACCAGTTCTTGACCTCGCGCACCGGCCCGATCGCGCCCGCCCAAATCCATTCGCAGAGCAGGCGTGTGGATTCCGATGCCTGATTACCCACGGCAATCTGGGTGGCCACGCCCGTCTCGCGCGCGATTTCAGCGATCCGGCGCGCTTCATAGATGGTGTGTGTCAACGGCTTCTGGCAGAAAACATGTTTACCCTTCTTCATGGCCGCCGCAGAGACGGCCGCATGCAGATTGTCCGTAGCGCATACGACGACGGCATCAAAATCCTTCTGCTTGTCGAGCAGTTCGCGGAAGTCGTTATACGCCGCGCAGCCACTGAATTTGCCGGAGCGCTGCTGCGCGCCGTAATAGCCGTCGACGATTTTCTGGCATGGTTCGCGCCCGGCGACGCCGCTGGTGACGCCGAGCGAGTGCGTCAGTTGAATCGGCTGGTCGGGACTGAGCCAGTCCCAGCCGCTATCGACGCCCAGCAATTTGCGGACGGAGTTGCAGAATTCGTGGGTCGACCACTGCGGATAATTCGCAGCGGATTGATTGCAGTCGCATACGGCGACGCCCTGCACGTCGGGCTCGCGCAAAAAGTGAAGCATCACGCGCAAGCCCTGGGCGCCGACGCCGATGAATGCAATATTCACCTTGTCACTGGGAGCAACATATCCCGGGCCGCCCAACACCCGCCGCGGCACGATCGAAAGACCAATGGCAGCTGCTGCCGTTTGTTCCAAGAATTTTCGCCGCGACACCGAGCTCTTCGAAACGCCGCCAGACTGAGACTGATTCTTCATGGCTCCTCCCAGCTGCTCATGCCGCGTAATGCGATCCTTGCCCAGGTATTTTGTGTTGATCCGTTGCGCGGTGCCGACCCGACGAGGATACTCTAAACGAACGAGCCAACTTTCATGTCGTAAAAGTTCGTTCGGTTGAGTGCGCGCTACCTGGCTTTCGTCCCGTCGAACAATTGAAACTCACGAATACGAGGCGTGCTCGAGGAAGAGACGATATCGAGTCGCACGCGTTGCGTCGTGACGCGAGGAAATAAATCGATCTTCTTGTGCCCGATTGTGGTTCCCGAATAGACCGTTCTCCATTTCGTGCCGTCCATGATTTGAATGGCATACTTCTGCACTTTTTGTCCGTCCACCAGCCACTCCATCGTCACAGTGCGATCGAAACTGGCGGGCCGCGCAAAGGTGAGCTCGATCATGGCGGAGTGCGATCCCTCCGGCGCCGACCAAAACGTGTCCGGATCGGAGTCGAGAGCCGCCCGGAATGCTGAAGCATTGGTAGCGTGGGGCGCAAGGTTCTTCTCCGGTCCATAGGTGGCCGCAACCGCCTCTCCAAATTCCTTGAGTCGCTTTACGTCCGCGTCAGGGAGCAGGCCACGGCGATCCGGAGCTAGACCAATCATCAATTGCGCGCCGCGACCCACCGTTTCCTCGTAAGTTCGCAGGAGTTCGCTGACCGATTTCAGGGTCGCCTCGTCATTGGGATGCCAGAACCAATGGCCCTTTCGCAGCGGAGTGTCCGACTCGGCGGGGCGATAGCGGAGATAGCCTCGCAGATCCAGCACATCCCAGTTTTCTTCCGGCGCGCTGCCGTCTTCATTTCCAACCCAACGGATGTCGCCGTACTTCAGCAGAGCCGCATCCGCAAAGACCAGGGCATTCGGTTGGTAGATGCGTAGATTGTCGACGTAACGGTCGAAGTCGTAGACGTGACCGGCACTGCCCGCGCCATCGAGCCAGAACTCGACCAAATCGCCGTAGCCGGTGGCCAGTTCGTTCAACTGCGCCAGATAGCATTGGTCATACGCCGCGCTGTCTTTGTAAGTTGCCTCGTGGCGATCCCAGGGCGAGAGATAAATGCCGAACTTCAGTCCGTTCTTGCGCGCGGCCGCGGCGACGTCGCCAACAAGGTCTCCCTGACCTCCCTTCCAGGGACTCGACTTGATGCTGTACTCCGTCTTCGCGCTCGGCCACAGGCAGAAGCCATCATGATGTTTCGCCACGAAGACCACGTATTTGATTCCTGCTGACTTCGCTGCCTGCATCCACTGGTCAGGGTCAACGTTCGTCGGATTGAACACCGAAGGATCCGTCGTGCCGTCTCCCCATTCGCGGTCCATGAACGTATTCGGACCGAAGTGAATGATGGCTCCGATCTCCAGGTCTTGCCACGCGACCTGTTGCGGGCTGGGCTTCACATCGGTAAAGTTCTGCGCGACCGCGAACACCACGCACAGGGCGATCATGATGGGCGTCGCGAGCGCAAGCTGGAGGAATGTCCGCTTCATTTTTCAGCTGAGAACTGCGACGCCGAGCGCGAGCCGCCGCTCCGGCAGCCCTTTCCGAGTCCTGCCAGCCTCTATCTCCCGCCGACATTGCTCGGCGTACTGTCCAGCAGTTCCACGAGTTTCGCAACCTTCCGTTCAAATCTGGCCGAGGGATGATTCGAGCTTTCTTCATTCCCGCGGGACAATCCGCTACCGTTACTCCCCGACTGGCGACGTGACGTTCCCACTGAGCTGTGGAACTCACGCGCCAAAGTTTTCTTCGCAATGCGCACCAGGTTGACCGAATTGATGCCGCCGCAAGGCATGAGAAGTACCCGTCCCCGAGCGCTCTGCACCAGCTGCGCCAGAGTCGAAAGCGCATCGGTCGCGCGTGCCCGGGCGCCTGAGGTCAAGATCCGGGAGGCACCGGTCTCGATCACATCCTCCAATGCTTTCTCCAGGTTCGGTGCGGCATCGAAGGCGCGATGAAAAGTTACGGGCAAAGGATGCGCCAATTTCACCAAGGCTTTCGTCCGCTCAACGTCGATGCGGGCGTTTCCCTGGAGTACGCCCAGCACCACGCCATCCATGCCGAACTGCTTGGCGGCACGGATATCGTCGCGCATGATCTCAAGCTCAGACTCGGAATAGCAAAAATCGCCGGCCCGCGGACGAACCAGAACATGGATAGGGACGTGAACGTGACGGCGAGCGGTTTGCATCAGCCCGGCGCTGGGAGTGATCCCGCCGGACGACAGATCGCTGCAGAGTTCAATCCGATGAGCGCCGCCGCGTTCCGCCGCGACCGCGTGATCGACCGACTGCACGCAGACTTCCAGCACAAAACCATTCCGCATGGGTTGAGAATCCGTAGGACCAGAAGCGCCCCAGGAGCGCTGAAGATAACACAAGCCAATGATGGCTCAGGGGCGTATCGGACCGTGAAAGTTTAAAGCCACGAGCGGGCCGCCGTTACAACCCTACGCACAGCGGCCCGCTGACAGTGGCGGGCGCGCTACTAGAAGGCATAGTGCAAGCTCAGCTGTATCTGCCGCGCAGGCGACCGAACGCTGGCGATTTGGCCAAAGTTACTGTCCTGAATATTGTTATCAGGGTTTCCGTAACTGGCGATGTTGAAGATATTGAAGAAGTCAGCGCGGAAACCAAGCACATGCTGCTCCCAGACGTGGAAGTCTTTAAACAACGACATGTCGACTTGTCGATAACCGGGAGAGCGCTCGCTGCCATTGTGCGCCGTACCGAAAGTGTTAGTAGTCGCTAAGCCGTAGGCGCACAGTCCATTGGCCGCACAGGTAGAGCTGTTTTCCGCCGACGGATCGGTCCCGAACCAGTCTTGAAGAGAACGATTTCGGATAATCATCGGGTGATATTGATTGGCCCGGCTGAGACCCCATCCGGCGTTGTTGGTATTGCTTACGTCCGTCCCAAAGATTGTGTCGGGGAACCCAGAGTAGAGGACGGCTGTGGTTGCGAGTCTCCATCCTCCGAACACTGCGTCGACTGGACCGCTTACATTACCGCCATAAGCGCGGCCTTTGCCGAAGGGAAGGTCGTAGACTCCCACGAAGTTCAAGCTATGCCGGACGTCCATCGCGGAAGGCCCCCAGTCGGCCATCAGGTCATAACCGTTCTGAACCGAGAGCCCGTTATAGCTATTGTTGGGCTCTGCGCCCACCGCGTAGTTGCCTGACGAGTCCGTCAACGATTTTGCCCAGGTGTAGTTGAGGGTATATTCCAGGCCGCGATGGGTTCGTTGGCGCACCGTGAGTTGGCCGGAGTTGTAGTTCATTCTGCCTTCCGATTCCGTGACCAGAATGCTGCCGCATTCCCCAACCAGCGCGAAATAGGGAGTCTGGTCAGCCGCCGGAATAACGGAAGCTCCGCAATTGCCCCCGAGGTCTTGTGCCTGTGCTGCGGTAAGTTGATTTCCATTTCGATAGTCGTCGAGATGGTCGCCGCTCTGACCGTGGTAGCCCACGCTCACCGAGAGCTCATTCGTGATCGCACGCTCGACGGTGAGGTTGTATTGCTGAACGTATGCGGGCTGGGTATCCTGCGGCCAGACTGAATAGAGGTCGTAAGCGGGATCTGACCCAAACGGCTGGCTGAAAGCGTTTGCCACCGTAAACGGCGTGCCACCCGATGTTTTGGTCGGGCTCGGGGCGCTCTGGTTGATTGCCTCGGTAAACGGCGGACTGGATGTGAGGCGCTGGTTGAAAGAATATCCCTCAAAGAAGCTGCTGATGCCATAACCGCCGCGGATTACCGTCTTGGGATCGAACTGGTAGGCGAAACCAAGGCGCGGCATGATCTGCTTGTAATTGGCGTTATAGCAAGCCCGTGTAGGGCAAACAATCGATCCGGCAACGGCTCCAGCCGGAACCCGCCCTGCGTACTCCACCGTCCCTCCGGGAAGAACGTTGGCAGTCTTGTTGTTTTGCTCATACCAAGGTTGGTCGAATTCGTAACGCAAGCCGAGGTTGAGAGTCAGCCTGGGAGCAACTTTGTAATCGTCTTGAATAAAGCCAGCGACGCGCCATTGCCGGTTGCCTACGTTGCCGAGCGGGTTGGCAAGGGATGTGCCGAAAATGCGGCCAAGAACAAAATCTGCCGGGCCGTACCCGGCGCCGTTGGCCGCATTTAAGTTCGACGTATACGAGCCGTTGTACTGAAACTGCCCAAGAAATCCAACGTTGCCGGCGTTGAGGTAGTTTTGTTGATAACGCGTTGCTTGGACGCCGGTCGTTAACAAATGGCGACCGCGCTGCCAGGTGAGAGTGTCCTGATAGTTGAAAGTGTTATCGGTGAACACCTGCGGACTGGCCTGCGTTCCAATATAGCTCGCATTATTGCCGATGTTTTGGCCGGTAAAACCAGCGTACTGCTGGGTGAATGGAAACGTGATACCGACCTTCGACTCACCCGCTAGCCCGAATAGGCCAGACGGGTCGCTGGGTACGCCATTGTTCCAGCGCACACGGGTAAAGCCGAGGCGCGCTTCATTGATGATCGCGGGCGAAAAAGTGTGAACCCAACTCGCCCCGGCGATCTTCGACGGATAAGTATTGTGCGCCGGAAAGGATATGGGAAGAATCGCGGAAGTAAAGTCTGCTCCCGTTCCCTGCGAATAGAAACCGCTGAACTTGTTCACATTGCCAGGAGTGAAATCAACCTTGAAGTCTTCCTGATTGTTCGTGAGGAAGCCATTTTGCGGGCCTACATAGTTATTCTGGATCAATCCATCGGTCGGTGTTCGATTGGGTATGGGATAGATCTCTGGATGGGCAGCAAGAAACTGCGCGATCGGACTCATGACAGGAATCTGATTGTTCTTGAATGGCGCAAAGTTGTTCTGAGTGTCATAGAGCTGGATTCCGTGGCTGGTCAAGGCCGAGAAATCACCCTTGAGCATGTCCGGAGTGAGAACGCTGGTCTCCTGCAGCGACTGCGCCATGTGCTTCCGTACCCCTTCGTAGTCCACAAAGAAGAAGAGCTTACCTCGTAGGATAGGACCACCCAGAGTTCCGCCAAAAATGTTTTGGGTGTATTTCGTTATAGGACTGGCGGGAGTTGGCGGAGTGCACGCATCGCAAAGGGCGAGCCCGTTTCCCCAGGAATTAGCATCGAGATTCTGGTTCTCCAGCAGGTCGTACGCGGACCCATGAAAGCTATTCGTTCCAGACTTCAGAATGGTCACAATCTGACCGCCATCGGCATTTCCATAGGTGGCATTGGCGTTGGCGGAGACTACGCGCAACTCGGCGATGGCGTCGGGCGCAGGGTTATAGCCGATTAGATTGTTTTGCGGCTCATTGTCTTCGGCGCCTTCGACCATGTAGTTATTTCCCTGTTCGCGGTTGCCGTTAATCGACGCGACTCCGCTGTTGTAGGTATCGCGCTCGATGGCGTTATTTCCAGTCATTCCCGTGGGGTCGGTATCAACTGCGCCCGGCTGAAACAAAGTGAGGGAAGAGAAGTTGCGTCCGTTCAGCGGGATGTTTTCGATCTCAGTAGTGGAGAGCGTATTGCCCAGCGTCGCATCCGCAGTATCGAGAATGGGATGAAACTGCTCTTGCACCACAACGGTCGTCGAGGTGCCGATTTTCAAACTGACGTTGATCTTAGCCGTCTGGTCTATGTCAAGAGCGAAGGGTGGAACACTCTCCGCCGTGAACCCCGCCGCCCGAATGGTCAGCGAATACGTACCAATGGGCAGAAATCGAAGGGTGTACACGCCAGCCGCATTCGTCTGCGCCGAGGTCTTCACCGAGGTCGCGATATTTTCCGCAGTGACGGTCGCTCCTGCGACTAATGCGCCGCTGGGGTCCGTCACCTGGCCGGTGATCGACCCCGTAACCGTTTGCCCCGACGCGGGCGACAAGCACAATAGGGCCGCGAACGAACCTGCGATAAAATAGCGCAACAGATGTGTCCTCATGGTGATCCTCATTCCACTCGTTCTGACTAAGCCTTCCAAGCCGGGGAATTCTCGAATTCCGCTCCGAATTGCAGATGCACGTGAGAAGCTTTGTCGATTGAGTCTAAGACCGAATGCACTCCCTTTGTCAAGAGGAAATGATCGAATACGCATAAAACGATCAATAAGCGATTACGTTTCATGGCAATCAGCTACTTTGGCATGATCGTTCAGCAATTCAGGAGTGGTCCGAAGTAAGAGCGTAACTTTAAAGTGCAGTGGTTTTCAATCTGGTTGCCGTCGGGGTTAGGATGATAGGTTCTTTGCTGCCCCGCTCAGGTCTCCTGAGTGGTGCGGATGCCAGATTTTGCTCCCGGCAAGAACACACGACCGAGAAACACGTAGTCCAAGATTGCATAACCCTGACTGCACAATCGAATGTCCGCTCGCCAAAAAAACCGCACGGATCGGATCCTGAAGCTGCTGCTGCACAAAGGCTCAGTGACCGTGGAAGAACTGATCACCTCCTTGAAAGCGTCGGCTCCCAGCATCCGGCGGGACCTTACGCGGCTCGAAGCTCAGGGACTGATCCGGCGAACTCATGGCGGAGCGGCTCTGGTGCAGGAACTGCTGTATGAGCCATTTCGCTACGACGCGGCTTTTCAAACCCGGCAACATCGCTCAGTCAGGGAGAAGCGGCACATCGGCATCGCCGCCGCTGAATTGGTCGAGGAGAACGAAACCATCGGTCTGACGGCCGGCACAACCACCACCTGGGTGGCGCGCAGCCTGCGCCATCGCTCCAACCTCACGGTCGTGACCAACGCCGTCAACATCGGCATGGAACTGTGCAACATGGCGGGACTCAAGATTCATCTGACGGGCGGCTACGTGCGCTGGCCGTGGTCGTTTTCGCTGATCGGCGCCGGCACGATCAATTTCCTGGGCGACATTTTTCTCGACAAGTTGTTTCTTAGTGTCTCCGGAATCGACGCCGAGCGCGGCACCACCACCAACGAATCCGACGAGGCTCTGGCGTTTCGCGCCATGGTCAAGCAGTCAAAGCAGGTCATCGTGGTGGCTGATTCCAGCAAGCTTGGCGTGGTCACTCCGTCTTTGATCTGCGCGATCGACGATGTGGACGTTCTGGTCACCGATGCCGGCGCTTCCGATGAAATGGTGAGTGAATTCGAGCGAAGAAAAGTCCGCGTGATCCGCGCCTGACCTATCCAGGCGTGACCGCTCCATCCGTCCCGGGGCTCGGGTGCCGGGCCGGATGCCGGGTGCCCCAGGTCTCGCCGCTTTTGCGAGACCTGGGAGAGCAGGGCAGACTGCAACGTTTGTATCGAATTGCGCACAATATTGCATATTGACCATAAAAATGATTGATTCAACTCAAATCGATCAAATAATCCTTGACAACCCTCCAAAGCTGATGGAATAAGTGGGGGCCAGACTTTGAAGCTGTCCTCCAAAAATCCCCCACTGCATAAGGAGTCTGGTATGAACGCTCGTCATCGCTGTCTTCAGGAAGTTTTCTCCTGTGTAGCACTTCTGGCTGTGAGCTTTATTTCAACCGCAGTCCCGGCCCAGAGCACGAACCGGCAAATCGGCACCCAGTTCGAGGCGACCGCTGACGCGCTGGTGCCCCGGCCGCCGGAAAAACCTTGTGTTGTGCCGCTTTTTACCAGTTACTCCTTCGCTTTTTTCTCCAACACGGATCAGACTTTCAATTTCACGCCTCCCAGCGACTGCGCCGGTCCATGGGAGAAAGTCGTGCTTGAGGTCAACTTCAGCGAGAACGGCGGAACCCAGTTTGACCGCACCGCCAGCCTTTATCTGGCAAACGCGAACCTGTATTTCGGAACCACTCCCGAACCATTGGCGACGCTCACCAACACCTGGCACGTGGAGCGCGATGTGACCGATTACAGCGCTCTTTTTGCCACCCCGCAGCAGGGCACGATGGTCCTGCAGAACTGCACCACCGATTGTCCGCCGCCCTACAACACATTTCTGAATGGCGTGTTCACGGTCAACGCCGATCTGGAGTTTTATCCCATACCGCGCAGCCATCATGACGACTCTCATGAGCTTCAGCAGCGGCCGCCCGACATGGTGCTTCCCCTGGAACAGTCCAACGGCAGCGGCGGAGTGAGTCTGCCGGCCATACTGAGCTCGCCCACCGACCAGCTCACGACTACTTTCACCCTGCCCACCAATACCGAGCAGGTCTATCTGGATGTAATCTCCCAGAGCCAGTCGGCCGACGAGCAGTGGTACGCGTGTTTTCCCAATGATCTCGCCAATATCAATGAAGTCTATGGATGCGGCAATACAGACTTCCGCGAGAGCGAAATCACCATCGACGGAAAACCGGCAGGCATCGCACCTGTTTCCCCCTGGGTTTTCACCGGATTTCTTCCCGACCAGTGGGTGCCTACACCCGGCGCGCAAACCCTCGACTTCGTTCCCTACCGCGTGAACCTCACGCCTTTTGCCGGCCTGCTGAGCAACGGCAAACCACACACGGTTGCGTTGAGCGTATTCAACGATGACAGCTACTTCTCGACGACCGCCTCGCTGCTGCTTTTTCTTGACTCCGGTTCAACGCAGGTCACCGGCGCTCTCACCACCAACACGCTGACCAGCCCCAACCCCGTGGTCACAGAGAACCTGCAGGGCACCGCGACCGTTACCGGCACGATCAAAGTTGCCTCCAACCGCAATTTCACTATCGCGGGATACGTAAACACATCGCATGGAAAAGTAAAGACGTCGGTTTCCCAGTGGCAGGATTTTTCCAGCACGCAGACCATCGACTTCGACACCGTCAACTTTACCGTGCTCGATCAGAAGACTTCCGTGAAGAATGCCGTATCTTCTGCGACCTCGGTCTCAGGCGATCACGGCACGTCCGTCACTTTCGATAATTTCAGCTTCCCCATTACGGTTGATCTCGTCTACCCAGTCAGCGGTTCTTCGTTCGGTTACAACGTCACGACCAATCAAAATTACCAGGCGAACGACGAAAGCTGGGTCGATGGACGCTTTGCTCACGCCTCCTCGGTCGGGAACGCGGTGAACTCAACCGACGCCAGTCCCGCGTCGAGCTGGCAAAACTACAGCCTCTTCGACTCCGATGGCATCTTCTACGACTGCCACATCGCGAGCGCGGCAAATACTTTGACCACGGTCAGTCGAGGTTGCAAGCAGAACCAGCCGTGGACGCTGCGGTAGTTGTGCGGGTTATTTGTGCAGTATGAAGCGAGGTTCGTATCAGGGCTTCGCCGAAGCGATGCCCTGATACAGCCCGTTTCGAATGCTCGTCTAATTGACGGTCTGCGTGAGCGCAGCCGAACTGCTGCTGAAGTTCGAGCTGCCGCTATAAGCTCCCTTAATATCGTGAGTTCCTGAAGCCAGCGTAGACGTGGTGTATTTTGCCGCGCCTGCGCTGAGGCTCACAGTTTTCAACGTCGTCGTTCCATCGAAGAAGGTGACCGAACCGGTGACGGTCCCGCCAAATTGCCCCGCCACCGTGGCCGTAAGCGTCACCGACTGGCCCGCCGCCGCTGGATTCAGCGACGAACCCAGTGATGTCGTCGTGCCAGCTTGATTCACTACCTGGATAAGCGCGCTTGAAGTGCTCGCCAGAAACGAACTATTTCCGGCGTAGACCGCCGTAATGCTGGCGCTACCTACAGGCAGCTTGGTTGTAACAAATTTCGCGGCTCCGTTGCTGAGCGTGGCCGTGCCTAGCGTTGTGGTCCCATTCTTGAAGGTCACAGTTCCTGCGGGCGTGCCGCCAAATCGGGGAGTGACCGTCGCCGTGAACGTCACCGATTGTCCAAAGCTCGAAGGATTTCGCGACGAAACCAAGGCGGTCGTGGTGGTGGCTTTGGCGATCACCTGACTCACCGCCTTCGAGGTGCTGGTGGCAAAAGTTGAATCGCCGCTGTAGACCGCCGTCACCGCCTTTGTGCCCGCGCCGAGCGTTGAAGTCGAGAACGTGGCCGTACCGCTGCTGCCCAGCGTTCCGGTTCCCAGCACAGTCGATCCTTGCTTGAACACGACGGTCTCCCCGGCGGGCGGGGCGCCTATGCCGGACGTCACGCTTGCCGTGAACAGCACCGCTTGGCCGAAGGTCGACGGGTTCAGCGAAGACGTGAGCGCAGTTGTGGTCGGCCGCAGCACGACTTGATTCAACAGAGTTGCCGTGCTGCCATTGTTACTGGAATCGCCTCCGTAAACTGCGCCGATTTTATTCGAACCCAGCGGTAATTTCGACGTGGTGTAGGTCGCGGATCCATTGGTCAGGCCTACGGTAGCCAGCACGGTCGAACCATTCTCAAAGGTCACGCTTCCCGTGGGGGTCACGCCGGGCGACGAAACCGTAGCGATGAACGTTACCGACTGTCCGGATGCCGAAGGGTTCACCGACGAGGCCAGCGTAGTTGCGGTCGTAGCTCTACTCACGACCTGCGAGAGCGTGTTCGACGTGCTCGGGATAAAGTTGCCATCGCCGAGATACGCCGCGGTGATGGGATGCGTGCCAACGGCCAGGATGCTGGTGGTCAGCTTCGCGAGGTTACTGCTCACCGTGGCGTTACCGAGCGATGTGGAGCCATCCGCGAACGTGACTGTGCCCGTGGCTTGACCTCCGTACTGGGTAGTGATTCTCGCCGTGAAGGTCACCGATTCCTCCAGTGCCGAGGGATTGGCACTCGATCCAACATTCACCGTCGTGGTTGCTTGGCTGACCGTCTGGCTGAGGAACCCGGCACTGCCGTTGAAAAAGGAATCGCCGCTGTAACTAGCGGAGATCGGATGGTGGCCCGCTGTCAGCGCCGCGGTTGAGAGGGTCGCGGTGTTTCCGCTGAGCGGAGCCGTTCCCAGAGGCGTTGAGCCATCGCTGAAGGCAACCGAACCGGTTGGCGTGCCGGAGGAGTCAGCCGTGACTGTGGCCGAAAGCGCCACGGTTTGATCATAAGCCGAAGGATTCAACGTGGAAGAAACCGTAGTTGTCGTCGCTCCCGCCGGAAACGGGTTGTTCTGACTGAAACTCATCATCCCGCCTGCGGCAAAGCAGACGTCGTTCGCCGAGCCGTCCACATCCCCGAAAAGCGCGGTCACACCGAAGTTGTCCTCAATGCACTTCAACAGCGAAGCATGGGTGAATACCGTCGTCGTGATTTCCTTCTTGCAGAACCGTCCCACGCAGAGCAAGGGAACACGAATTCCGTCGGTCCAATTGATCAGATCCTGCGAGGGCGCGAGGTGGTCGGCAAAGCCGCCAAAGTCGTCCCACGTAATGAATATGGTCGAATTGCTCCACAGGTAGGAATTGCTCATGATGGCGTTCACCTGGGTCGCGGTCCAGGCTTCGCCGGTCGCCACAAGTTGTGGCGGATGCTCCGACACAGCCTCCGCGCCCGTGACCCAGACTACGGACGGTAGACTGCAGCTTGTATCGGACGTGCACGCCGCCGCATCCGCAACGAACTGCGCGCTGGGATGGACGTTGTTGCTCCAGTCCGTTCCATAGCGGAGGTGTTGCACATAACCCACCGGATTCCATTTTTGATCGGTGGTTGATGTATTTCCCGTGGAGTAATACATGCCCCAGGTGACGCCGGCCCCTTCCAGACGATCGGCGATGGTGGTCACATTCGGGCAAGCCGACCCGCGCGCGGCGCTGAGAAACTGTTGGCTCGAAGCGTCGCAGACATCGCCCGACAAAGCCGCGCAGACAGGATCGGTGATGCTGCAGTTCGATGTAGGAGAAGATACATTGCAGTCGGTTGTGACCGAGCAAGTCTGCCCGGCAACTGTACAGATTGCATTACATCCCACGGTCCGGTGAACGCTGCACACGCCCGGGTACATCTGGTTCCCGGTTCCGCCCTCGATGTCGATGCCGTAGAAAGTCCCGGTATAGGTGTTGCCGTTGCTGCAATAGCCACCGCCCGAAGCCGCGCAATCAGAATCGAGCGTGCACGCCGTGCTGGTCGAAACCGAGCAGTGCCCTGTGCCGGAATCGATTTTGCAACTTCCAAGACCCGTGCAATCGGAATTGGTGGAGCACAACGTGGTTCCATCTCCAGTGCAGCGGCCGTAGTGAAACGCATCGCATGTCCAATCGTTTGCTCCGGTGCCGTTCGGCGCGTGCCCGGCCGTCATTCCGGGGTTATTCTGTGCCTCATTGGAAGTGGCTGCGAAAAGGTAGAGGTGATTCGGGTAAGACGGACCCATCGCGCTGGCGAACATGTGATCAGCGAGACCGTAATTTGTCGCGTACGACCAGTAGGTCGGAATCGTGGTAGCCCCGTACTGCTTGGCCCAATCGGGCGAGTCAGAGCAATTCTGGTTGAAGCGGTTCATCAACCCGCCGCTGTAATCGGACACGGAGTTGTAAAACGAGTGGCCGCAGTCTGCGTCGCCCTGCGTCGGGTCGGCCGGGATCGCGGCAACCGTTCCCCCACCGGGGCATCCGCCCAGAGTGCCAAAGCAGTTAAAGCTTGTGATCGGGCCGCCCGTTACGCCGGGGAACTGCCCAAAGTAGTGATCGAACGAGCGATTCTCCTTCACGATGATGATGATGTGCTTGAGCGACTGGCCTCGCGCCAGCGACGCCGGCAACACGACTGCAAGCATCGTCACCGCTAACATCGTCCGCCTCATTCAGTCTTTGTCCTTTTTCCGCTGCCAGAACTTCCACCACGGAGCCCTCGGTGCTTGCTGGTCGCCCACGTCCTCATCCATATCGGTCTCGGTGTACGGGTTGTAAGCCTGCACCGGAAATACCCCCATCGGCTTGTTGGTCACCGGATTGATGGCCATGCAAAGCTCGCCGTGGTTCATCAGCACTCCGTTGTATACGGCCGCGTAGGGAAGGGAATCCTTCGGGCACTTGCGCGCGCTGAACTGCGGCGCGGGAGTCCGGTGGTGCAGACATCCAGTCGTGAGCGTCACGAGAAACAGCAGTGCGATGAGCCGCTTCAATGGAACTCCCTGAAAACCAGGTCCTTGAGAAAGACGCCGGTTCGTCCCCAGGTTTATCCCTCAGGCGCTGCGCCTTTACCGGCTAGAGGAATCCGTACTTGAGGCTTTCGGTTATCGGAAAAACTTCCAGAGTTAATGCAGCAGGCGGCTGCAACGCGGGGCTCAATAGTTGGTGAAAAGGCTAAATTGGCGGGAAGCGGGTGTCAAGCAAGGCCCGAACTCAGCGAGACCCGAACTCACACGAAGGGAAGCCTTGTCAGCAATGCCCCCTCCGTGATCCTTTGTGCCCTCTGTGGTGAATGGTTTTTCCTGCTATTGCATGTCGACCCGCGGCGGCGCGTTCCGCCCTTCGCGACGCGGGCCGCATCTGCTACTCTGCTTCCCGCCCGCAAAGTCGACAAGAAAAGAGCGGACCAAAAAGGAGAACTTCGGAAAATGTCTTCTCGCCGATTCTTAATCTCGACCTTTGTACTTTTGCTATGCCTCAGTTTCGCCGCTGCTCCGCTATCCGCTGCCGACAAGAAGTCGAAAGACGCTCCAGCAAAGACCAAAGAAACCAGCAAACCCTCCTACGAACTTCCTCAGCCCGCCACCGAGACGCTCGACCTGACCATGTACCAGCGCATTCGTGAAGAAGGACTCGACCATTCGCATGTCATGGATTACGCTACCGCGCTGATGGATGGCATTGGACCGCGCTTGACCGGCTCTCCCAACCTCAAACGCGCCAACGAATGGACGCGTGATCAGTTCACCGCCATGGGATGTAAGAACGCTCATCTCGAAGACTGGGGCGAGTTCGGCATGGGATGGCGCCAGCTCAACACCTGGGTCCGCATGTCGGCTCCCGACACCGCGGTGTTCATCGCGCAGGCGCTGCCCTGGTCTCCCGCCAGCAAGGGACCAGTCAGCGGAGGCGCGATCTGGGTGAACGCGAAAGACGAAAAAGACCTGGAGCAGTACAAAGGAAAACTCGAGGGCAAGATTGTTTTCTTCGGCGACATGCGGGAAGTGAAGCCGCTCGACAAGCCTCTGTTCGAGCGCCGCGACGATGCCAATCTCAAAGAGACCGCCGAATTTCCCGTTCATGTCGGCGAACACGAACAGGGATTCCAGGATTTCATCCGCCGCCTTCAGTTCCGCGAGAGAGCCGGGCAGTTCTTCGCTGCTGAAGGCGCGTTGGCCGTTGTACTCCCCAGCCGCGACGGTCGCAACAACGGCGGACAAGGCGGCACAATCTTCGACGACGGGGGCGCCGGCCTGGGTTGGTTTGCCTATCAGCGCGAGCACGCCGAACGTCTGCCCGTGGTCGTGATGGCGATCGAAAGCTACGGCCGCGTCTACCGCCTGCTCAAGGCCAACGTTCCGGTTGGCATCGAGATGGACGTCGAAACCGAATTCACCGGCGACCACCAACATGGTTTCGACACGATCGCCGAAATTCCCGGCACTGATCCAAAATTAAAAGACGAAGTCGTCATGGTCGGCGGCCACCTCGACTCCTGGGCTTCAGGTACCGGTGCAACCGACAACGGCGCGGGAACCGTGGTTGCGATGGAAGTGATGCGCATTCTCAACGCCCTGCACGTGCAACCGCGCCGCACCATCCGCGTCGGCCTGTGGACCGGCGAAGAGCAAGGCGAATTCGGATCGTACGGCTACGTCAAGCAACACTTCGGCTACGTACCGCTATCGACCGCGCCCGACCAGCTCGCGCTGCCCGACTTTATGCGCAAGCCCGTCGGTCCGGTCGAACTGAAACCCGAGCAACAAAAGATTTCCGGATACTTCAACCTCGACAACGGGACCGGGAAAATTCGTGGCGTCTACTTGCAAGAGAATGCCGCGATCGCTCCTATCTTCCAGCAGTGGATCGCGCCCTTGCAGGATCTCGGAGTAACCACGCTGACCATGCGCAACACCGGCGGCACCGACCATGAATCGTTCGACGCCGTCGGCATTCCGGGATTTCAGTTCATTCAGGACATGCTCGACTACGGTGCGCGCACGCACCACTCCAACCAGGACGTGTACGAGCGCTTGCAACCGGACGATCTTGCTCAGGCCGCGACGGTCGAAGCCATCTTCGTCTACAACACCGCCATGCGCGACCAGATGCTCCCGCGCAAGCCGCTGCCCCATCCCGAACTCGATGAGCAGCGCAGCGCTCCGCTGAAGAACATAATGCCGGGAGCAGGGCCGAAGGCCGAGGAATCAAAAATGTAGGGGAACCAAATCTGAATTGTCATCCTGAGCAAAGCGAAGAGCCTGCCCTGAGCCTGTCGAAGGGACCTATGCACTTGCTGGCAGCTTCGGCGCGGCTGGCGAGTGGACGTGCATTTCACTCCGATCAGGATCGCGGGATGTGTCTAGCGCCGCTCGCAAAAGGAACGCCGCCAAGTTCACGGCGGCGTTCCGCAAATCAACAAGAATCCCACAACCCTACCGCGGAGCTTCTTCCAGCAATCCCTGCTCCTGCTTTTCCTGGCACTCGATGCAATGCCGCGTCCAGGGCACAGCTTCAAGACGCTTGGCATTAATCTCTTTGCCGCAGTGAATGCATTCGCCGAAGCTTCCTTCGCGGATACGCATCAGCGCCTTCTCCACCATCTGCAACAGCTGCCGCTCGTTGTTGCTCTGGCTGAAAAGAAATTCCTTGGTGTAGGAACTCGCGGCGCGGTCGGCGATATCCTGCGCCGTGTCCTCGTCAGCCGATCGGCCGTCTGCCTGGGTGCGGTTCACCGTGCGGCGCAGTTCCACCTGCCGCGTTTCCAAACGTTTCTTGAATGTGTCTAGCTTCTTCTTATCCATAAGTTCACTTGATGATGATCACTCGATAAAAACCACTCGCTATCAATCATTGGATGCAAATTCATTTCACGGCATCCCGTGAAAATCTTAAGACGCCTCCTCTCGGAGACGTCTTTGGCCACAAGCCCAAACGAAAATGATAAGCGCCAAAATTGAGATGCGTCAACCGCCCCCTGCCGGCTGCAATCGATTTGAGAGCGACTCGTACGAGTATCGGGTCACAGTTCCGCTGCACCGATGAGTGCTCACTGACCACTGATCCCCTGGCCACTTATTATTGACCACCGCCCGCAGCCCTCGGCAGCGTGTTCTTCATGCTGGCCAGCGCATACCCCATCACGGCCATGGCCGCGCCGTTCTCGCGCAACTCACTGGGAACGATCTTGTCGAGCGTGTCGGCGGCGCTGTGGTGGTAGTGAAAGTAGGTGCGGCCATCCTGCATCAGGCCGAGCGCCGGCACCCCGGCCTCCGACATGGCTGAAATGTCGGCGCCCGGCGCGTAGCTGCTCGGCTGCAACACATTGGCTCCGAAACTCTGCAACACCTCGAGCACAGGCTGCAACAGATCAACTGCCTGCGGCGTCATGCGGACTTCAAAGCCGAGCGGATGCGCCGCCCCGGAATCGCTTTCAATCGCGGCCGCGTAGTTGGGAAAATCAGCCGCGTGGTCTTTGGTGTACTGCTGGCTGCCTGAGCCTCCGGTTTCTTCGTCCATCCACGCGATCACCCGCAGCGTGCGTTTCGGCCGCAGATGCAGCTTCTGCAAAACTTCAGCCGCCTCCATCGCAACCACTACGCCAGCGCCATCGTCGATCGCTCCCGTACCCGTGTCCCATGAGTCGAGGTGTCCAGAGACCACCACCACCTGCTCGGGATGTTCGCTCCCTTTCAAATCAGCGATGACGTTGTAGCTGGTCACTTCCGGAAGTTTCTGCGGCGTCAGCGTCAGGTGCATGCGGACTTTGCCTTCTGCAGCAAGATGCACAATCAGGTCGGCGTCTTCAGCCGTTACCGCGCCCGCGGGAATTCCAGCAGGCGTGCTGTAGCCGGTGTGCGGCAGCCGAAAATCAGCATCGCCCACCGTGCGCACCAGTGCCGCTACCGCTCCCAGATCAGCCGCTGCTTTGGGCCCGGCTCCGCGATAGCGCACGGCTTCGCCATAGGCCTCGAAGGCCAGTCCGGCCACGGATTTTTGCTTGTCGAAGAGCTCGTTGAACAGGACGATCTTCCCCGCGACGCGGTCCCGGCCCAGAGCCTTCAGTTCGTCGAAATTATCGACCACCACCACCTCGGCCGTGATTCCTTCCGCCGGCGTGGCACTGCTTCCGCCCAGAGCTGTGAGCACGATTTTCTGCGACGTGCCGGGGACTTGCCCGTCGTAGGCGACCAGTTCCGCTGTTTCCGCGCCGCGCACCCAGTGCGGCACCTTCACCGGCTCCAGATGCACCTCGAGCCCGAGCTGCCGCAACTGATCGGCCACGTAATCCACGGCGGCCGCCGCCTGGGGCGATCCCGTCGGACGCGGGCCGATGTTCTCGGTCAAGTGCGCCACTTGCCGGTAAGCGTAATCATCGCCCAGAGCCGCCGTCTTGATGGCCTGGAGTTGCTCGACCAGCGCTGGAGGAAAATTCTCCATCTGTGCCTGAGACGCCTGCGGCTTGGCCTCGAACGGATTGGCCGGTGGCTTGGGCGGCTGGGTCTGAGCGTGGGCCGAAGACAAGACCATCCCAGCTACGAAAACAATCACCCAGCCTTTGGTCAGAAAAGGGAGAAATCGAAAGCGAGCAGCGGGAAAAAGTGTGGATCCGGAGTCGAGGTGGCTCATAGTCCTTGGCAGTGTATAGGACGAGGAGCTGAGGACGAAATCGCCAATCCGACGCCGCACTAGAAGCTAGTGCCTCGATTCGGAGGTTGAAAGAAAAACCGTCACCACGAATGAAATGAAGAGGCACGGAGGGGCTTCACCGACCGGGCTTTCCTTCGTGTGACTTCGTGTCCTTTGTGGTTAACGGTTTTCCGTTCTGCCACCACCGCCGTCGCCGCAGTTGTCGCACGCCCCTCAGGGGGAGTCAGAACAATAAAAATGGCCCCATTGCTGGGGCCAGATTTCAAGAGGCTACGATTTGGAAGGTGATGTCAGGAAAGGCGATGTAAACTGCCGTTCCGCCAGCCGGAACGGCGTTTCGGGATGTGACACGGAGAAATGTTGCGAGTGAAGGTCATGCTGAGTTAGCGGCCTCTTTATTGTCCTTGATAGAAGCATTTGCCGCACCAAAGGGCAAAAATCGCGTGATCCTCCGCAGCACACGCAGCAAGTGAATGACCGGTAAGGTTTTAGGGGAGCGGAAAACGCGGCCAGCGGGGGCTTCCAACGAAGGTGCGGAGAATGCGGAGTGCAGAACAATGCACATTCACTGCATTCCCCTGCCAAAGGGCTCAAAACCCAAGCCCATCACGGGTTTCAGGCCGACGGCGGTCAACGCCTTCCAGCGCGAAGGAGCAGCGAATCTCTAGCTGTTTCCGGCCACGGTGCGCAGCTTGCCCGGAAGGAAATGGTAGGGCGGCCACGGTCCGCTAATCACGACTTCACAGTTCTTTAACTGTTTGGCTGCGGTGTTGTAGCGGTTCTGGTACTTTTCCACACTCTTGGAATCGATGAGGTGGGCGATGTCGATCAGCATGCCCTCGGGAGCCACTTTCTTGCAGCTCACTTCCTCTTCCAGTGGATTAAACAATTTGTGCACCTGCACTGACAGTGCCCGCGCCTTGGTCTGGCGTTCCCGCTCGCGAGACGCCTTTACCCGCAGCTTCGACAGGTAGTCGCCACCGACGGTGTGGGGCAACTCGATGTCAATCATGGCCTCGCGCAGGGACCCATCCCGAACCACCAACTTGATATGCATCTCCGACTTCCCGCGGAGTTTCGCCACACTCAGGCCAAAAGCCCGCCGGTTGACCCGGACGGCCTGTCGGAGCGCGTCGTCGGTGTCGAAAATCGTGCCAAATTTGAACGGCAACACCGTGGAATTGCGGAAACAGTTGCTGACCACTCGTGCGTGGTCAATATGCGCCTGGTGGTCCAGTTCGCCCAGCGTGTGGTCGTATTCGCTGACGATCACGGCAAATTCACCGCTGGGATAGCTCAGAACCGCTGCGCCGTTAACACCTTGAACGCCCTCCAGCAAAAAGGGGCGGCGAGTGCGGGTTCCATTGGGAAGGGTCTGATGCTCGGTAAGACAGTACGCGTACCACGCCATAAGTGAACTCTCCGAACCGGGATGGAGGCGAAACGGGGCGCCTCTCGTTGAGTTTCTAACCAAAGCTTGAACTGCGAGTCTTGGAAGTATGGATACGGGCGGTACAGGTCGAACCAACCAGGAGCGCTTACAGTCGCAC
Organism: uncultured Acidobacteriaceae bacterium; assembly: GCA_963739125.1. Taxonomy (GTDB): domain Bacteria; phylum Acidobacteriota; class Terriglobia; order Terriglobales; family Acidobacteriaceae; genus Sulfotelmatobacter. Next base: position 3,262,341 of record CAVTZD010000001.1, read on the forward strand.
TCCCTAAAGTGCATATTACTTTGGGCACCATGAAAAATGCAACCGTTTATTAATAAAACGCATCGCTCGGCCTCATTTTCCAACGGCAGCGTGTTTTGCACGCTCCTGCAAGGCTAGCAGAGCCACCCGCAACATCTCGTCCCAGGGCGCCGGTTTTCCGGTCCAGATCTCAAACTGCCGCGCCGCCTGGTGCACGAACATTTCAATCCCGGGAATGATCTGTGCGCCCCGCTCTTTGGCCAGTTTCAGCAGGCGCGTTTCCGCCGGATCGTACACCATATCAAAGACATAGCGGGCATTGATCTCTTTTTCCTGAAGCGGCGTATCGCGCGTGTTTCCCATGCCCACCGGGGTGGCATTGATGATCACATCGAACGCCATTTTCTTCAGGTCCGGCCGCTTCATGATGCGGGCCCGCGCCTGATGCGCCAGCTTTTTGGCGGGAGCGGCGCTGCGATTCAGAATGTACACTTCCGACCCGCGTTCCTTCAGTCCAAAAACTGCGGCGCGGGCCGCTCCGCCGGCCCCGATGACCAGAATGCGAGCTCCTTCGAGCGTGTTCAGGCGGCGCTCGAGCGGCCGTACGATTCCAGCCGCATCGGTATTGAAGCCGTAAAGCTTTCCATCCTGCGCTCTTACGACCGTATTGCAGGCCCCGATCTTAGCCGAATGCGCGTCGGTATTGTCCAAATACGGACGGATCGCTTCTTTGTACGGCATCGTGACGCTGATGCCGTGAATCGGGATCTCACGTACGCAAGTCAGCAGATCCTTGAGTGTTTTCGCGTGCAGTGCGAGATAGACAGCGGCAACGTTTTCGCGCCGGAAAGCCGCATTCATGATGGCGGGAGACAGAGAATGCACGATAGGATCGCCCACTACGCCGTACACTCGCGTGGCAACGTCGACCTGTTCGATGCGGTAGACATTGCGAAGTTCCTGCGCTGTAACCTGCCCGGGCGCGGTCTGTTCCCCGGCGCTGGCCGCGGCGAACGTGAACACACTGCCGGCGCGCACTCCCAGCACGCGGCTGATGATGCCTTGCTCACCCATGCACATGCCGACCAGAGAGTGCTTGTCGCCTTCCCGCGCCAGGAATTTGATCATGGTGACGTTGTCAGAGAGCGTGGTCGCGGTGCTGACGATCTTGTAAAAATCGGCGGAATGCGCCAGCATTTTTTCCAGAATCTCATCCAGTTTCTTGGTGCCCCGGAAATCGTGGAACGAGAGAATCAGGGCCGCCCGCACCCGCAACTTCTTCAGTTGCTCCGGCTTGCACTTGTTGGCGGTCTGCACCTCCACATCGATCAGTTGACATCCTGCGGCAGCAGCTTTGGCCAGAATGTCGAGCTGGGACGCAATAGAGCCGCGGAACTTGCCTCCGCTGGCCACTCGCCGGCAAGTGGCAATCACTACGGTGCCAGGGTGGTTTTCCCTGAAGCGCTTGATTCGCGGCAGGGCCAGGCCGGGTTTGGAAAGGTAGTCTAACCTGAACTCCAGGAAAGGGTTATCCCGCACCAAGGCCTCAGCCTTATCGGTCATCTCGGCGGGGTCGGAGCCAATCACCGCCACGCAGACCCGGGGCAGGCGCAAGGGGAGCAGACGTGGCGTGTAGCCGGGGGCGGAGATCATTCTTTGCGGTTGTACACTTTCTTCGCTTCGCAGTAAAACGACGGCGATTATTACAGGGGCGTAATTCCATATGCAACAACGGATTCGCATCTGTGGAAAAAAGTTATGTGGAAAAACTTTTTCCCAGCCCGCCCAACACCCTCGTAACCTTGACCCACCCTTACCCCCTTGTTACCTTCCCGTTTGAGCCTTTCTTTTCTGACATTTCAAGGTTTCGATCAGTGGGAAGAGCGCGCGTGGCGTCCTTTCCGGAGGTAATATGAAGAAAACAGGACTGTTAGTGCTGTTCGTGCTGCTGATGGCGACTGCCGTCTGGGCCCAATCCGACGATACGGTCAGCCCCGGGGCAGCTCCGGCGGGCACGGCTCCGACCACGGCCAGCTTCCCAGTGGAGCGCGTGCAAACGCCGACTTACGCCGACGTGTATTGTGCCGGATTTATCAACAAGCAGACCCTGCCCGATGCCAACTACGTCGCCGGAGGATTACAAACGCCGAGCACCACGCATTTCACGCGCGGCGACATCATATACCTTGCGGGCACCGGCTACAGCGCAGGCGCAGAGTATGAGATCGTGCGCGCCTTGCGCGATGTCAACGAGTACGAAATGTACCCCGGCGAGGCGAAACTGTTGAAAGAAACCGGCCAGCCCTATGAGGAAGTGGGCCGCGTCAAGATCATCGACACCCGCAGTAAAACTGCGGTCGGACAGATCGAGTACGCCTGCGATGGCGCTGCGCCAGGTGACACTATGATTCCTTTCGCCGAGAAACAGGCGGTCACTTTCCACACACCGATTCGTTTCGATCGCTTCCTGCCGCCCAGCAACAAACTCTCAGGCCGCATCGTGATGGGCAAGGATTTCGACTCGCAGTTGGGCACCGGCCACAAGGTTTACATCAACGTGGGCGCGAACCAAGGCGTGAAGGTGGGAGACTTTTTCCGTGCCGTTCGCTCCTATGACGCCGACCTGCACGATCCGGTGGATTCGCTCTCGTTCAAGGCGGCCATAGCCGAAGACACCCAGATGAAAACTCCATCCTTCGATCCGGCCATGTTCACCAAAGGAAATGGCCCCGTGATTCACGTTCGCGATCTACCGCGGCGAGCGGTCGGGGAAATTATCATCATCGGCGTAACCCCGACCACGGCCACTGGCATGATCGTATTCTCCATGGAAGATGTCCATTCCGGCGACACCGTGGAGAAGGACGAAACGAACTAGTTCGGAGCTTTCAGACCCTCTAATCAGTTGCCGGGGACGGGAAACCGTCCCCGGTTTTTATTTCGCGCATGTCCACACATTGAAATGTGTAATAATCTACACATGGCCACCAATCTCGCAATCGACGACAAATTGATCGAAGAAGCGCGCAAAACCGGCGGCCACAAAACCAAGAAGGAAGCCGTCACCACCGCGCTTCGAGAATACATCCGACACCACAAACAGCAACGAATCCTGCAAGCTTTCGGGACATTCGACTTCGATCCCTCCTACGACTATAAAGCTGAGCGCCGCCGCAAACGGATATGAGAGTGCTGATAGATACGCCGGTCTGGTCCCTGGCGTTCCGCCGGAAAACCACGACCCTCACTCCGAACGAACGCCGGGTCACCGAACTCTTATCTGAGATCGTAGACGAGGGCAGGGCACAACTGCTGGGTTCGGTGCGCCAGGAATTGCTCTCCGGTTTGCGGGAGCAAGCTCAATTTCGGCGACTACGCGATTATCTTCGTGATTTTCCCAATATTTCACTCTCCGCTGAACACTACGAAGAGGCCGCCCGGTCCAGCAACGAGTGCCGCAGAGCCGGCATCGCCAGCACGCCAGTTGATATGCTGCTCTGCGCGGCTGGACTGCTTCACGGTTGGCAGATATTCAGCACGGACCGCGATTTCACTCACTACGCTAGGGTGCTGCCCATCCAGTTATTTTCCGCCATGTAGAGGTCCGTTCGCCTCACCAAAGTCGCGGCCGTCTCCGAACACCTCTGCGGCGAACGCTTCAACCGTGGCCCCGTTCCTCCAGGCGTCCGGCGGCAGGCCGGCTTTGCGGCAGGTTTGTTCGAGGAAGGTGAGGCGGTCCCAGTGGTGTTCGACCGGAACCTGGGGCAGCAGCAGCCCGCGGTGTCCCACCAGGCTAATGAGCAACCCATGTCGCCCGACTTCGATGTCTTCGGGAGAAATCGGTTTGGGCGGCGACAGAATGCTGAGTTCGATTTCGAGATGCGGCGCTTCCTCTCGCGTCACGGGACGGAAACGCATGTCCTCAAACGCTGCGGCCCGCGCGGTTTCCGCCACGGCACGGTGCACGGGATGCACGGGTAGAACGTAGCCGACGCATCCCCGGAGTTCGTCTCGCAGGTAGAGCGAGGTAAAAACGCCCCGCGGCTCCGACAAGTGCGCGCCCGGAGCATCGAGAACAGTTGCTCTCTGCGAATCTACGGCGTGCGCGCCGAGTGCAGCCAGAATGGAATCGTGAGCCAGTCGAAGCAGGAGGGCGCGCTCGTCGGAAGAAAACTCGCGGGACTCGAGCGCGACCGGGCGAGATTCAGAACCAGATTCCGGGTTAGGTCGAGGCAGCGACATCGCGGTCGGCCTGGGGCGGCGCGGGCAACGGCTTTCTGCGCCGGCTGAGAATGAAGGCGCGGCGGCGCCGGCGTTTGACCACTCGCCGGTCAATCTTCGACCAGAAGGCGACAAAATAATCGATGGCCGACACCAGCGACACGCAAACCATGAACCAGATCGCCGCCGAAGCGATCCAGTGCACCGGGAAAACGTAGTAACTATAGACCGGCAGCACCTTCCAGTGCAGGTCGAGGATCACGGCCACGACCGACACAATCTGGACGACCATCTTGAACTTGCCGAGATTGCTGGCCTCGATGGTGAAACCCTCGGACGCGGCAATGGAACGCAGTCCACTCACCAGGAACTCGCGGCCAATGACTACGATCGCAACCCATGCCGGCACCAGGACGGGATTGAGTTGCACCAGCACCACGAAAGCCGCGGCGATCAGAAGCTTGTCAGCCAGAGGATCGAGCAGAATGCCGATGGTGGTGATCTGCCCGCGCTTCCGCGCCAGGTAGCCATCAATGCCGTCGGTCATGGCGGCGGCAATGAACAGCGCCGAAGCCAGAAGCTCTTTCTCACCGTTGGCGCTGCTGAATCGGCTGCTCGAAAGAATCCAGATCAGCAAAGGAATGCTGAAGATGCGGATCAGCGTGATGGAGTTGGGCAGATTCACACTACGGCCCGCGCGGCCAGCCGGGAAACAAACTGATTATGCTCCATGAAATTAAGGAACGCAATGCACGGAAGGGTCTCGCGTAAGCGAGTTTTATGGAGGGGCGGACGCATTCGTCCGCCCAGTCCAAGCTCCCGACAAGGCTCATGCTATTTCCGCTCAGGCCTATTTCGGAGCGGTCATAGTGTTCGACTTCACGTGGTGGGCGATGATCTGGTCTTTGATCTTGTCGTAGGTCGCCTGCGGAATAATCTTGTTCTGCACCAGCTGGTTCTTGGCCCGATACGGCCGTCCATCGATGATCTTCTGCGCATACGCGTCGCCGATTCCGGGCAGCGCCTTGAGCTGATCTTTAGTCGCGGTGTTGATGTCAAGCTTTTCGGCCGCCGCCGAGTTTTCCACCTGGCCTGACGTCGCCATGGCTTCGGGTTTTAGTACAGGATCAGGCCACTGCGCCGCGGCAAGCCCGCTCAACAGAAAAAGCGCAAATATTAGAACGATCTGCGCTGTGAGTTTCTTCCCAAGGGGCTTCATGAGTCCTCCTACGAGTGGAGCGCACAAAAGACAGGGTGCCCCACTTCTCGCCGCTTTTGCGAGAAGTGGGACGTCGGCCGACCTACGCGTAAATCCCACGCTGCCGAATCGTGTACGCCACCCGGTCAATCGCCAGCATGTAAGCCGCAATGCGATTGTTGACGCGATGGGTCTCGGCATAGCGCACCACGTCTTCAAACGAAGATTTCATGATGGTTTCCAGTTGCTCGTTGACCACCGACTCTTTCCAGAAATAGCCCTGCCGGTCTTGCACCCATTCAAAATAAGAAGTGGTCACGCCGCCAGCGTTGGCCAGAATGTCGGGAATCACGAACACTCCCTTGTCGGAGAGAACGTCATCGGCAGCTGAAGTCGTGGGACCGTTCGCGCCTTCGGCGAGAATGCGGCATTTCACGCTATGGACGTTGCGGCTGGTGATTACGTTTTCGGTCGCGGCGGGAATCAGGATTTCGCACTCGGTCGTAAGCAGGTCGGCGGTTTCGGCTTTTTCGGCGCCGGGGAAGCCGTGCACCGTGCCGTTTTTCTGCCGGAACTCAATCAAGGCTTTCACATCGATACCGTTCTTGTTGTGCAGCCCGCCGCCGACTTCGGCGATGCCGATGATCTTATAGCCCGCTTCGTGCATCAGTTGAGCGGCATTGGAGCCGACGTTGCCGAATCCTTGCACGATGACGCGGGCGCGTTCGCGGTCGATGCCGAGCTTCTTGCAGGCTTCGTCGCAGACGACCATCACGCCGCGGCCGGTGGCTTCGCGGCGTCCGCGCGAGCCACCGATGTTGATCGGCTTGCCGGTCACGCAGGCGGTTACGGTCTGGCGCATGTGCATGGAATACGTGTCCATCATCCACGCCATGATTTGTTCGTTGGTGTTCACGTCGGGAGCGGGAACATCTTTTTCCGGGCCAATGAATTCGATCAACTCCGAGGTATAGCGCCGCGTCATGCGCTCGACCTCGCCCATCGACATCTTGTGCGGATCGCAGATCACGCCGCCCTTGGCGCCGCCGAAAGGAATGTTGACTACGGCGCACTTCCAGGTCATCCAGCTGGCCAGTGCGCGGACTTCATCGAGCGTGACGTCGGGCGCGTAGCGAATTCCGCCCTTGGCCGGGCCGCGGGCAATCGAGTGCTGCACCCGAAAACCAGTGAAAACTTCCAGATGGCCGTCATCCATCTGGACGGGAATGTAGACGGTAAGCTCGCGGTTGGGATAGCGCAGCACCCGCCACAGCCCGTCATCCAGGTTGAGCTTCTGGGCCGCCAGGTCGAAGCGGGCCCGCTGCGACTCCCACGGATTGGCTTCTTTATCCAGCTGCGGGGCGGTGGTCAACGTCGTCATAAAAGTATTCTCCGGAATGAAGGCGGGTTGGGCGCCGGCCGCGTCCGGAAGGTTTCCGGTCGAAAGCAGGCAAACGTCCCGAGTATATGAGTGCGGGATGGCGGGAAGCAAGCGACGGACTACAGAATCAAAGGGAGTAACCTACCCACTTCCGCATGTGGGACTCTTACCGCGCCGCATTGCTCGACTGACGCCGATCGGGGAACTGGCCCAGGGGGCTGGCCCGGCTTTGATTTTTCTCCTCACCGACATCTTAATAACTGCGGCTGCCCCAGCTTTCGCGGTTTTCGAAAGCTGGGCACCACAAGCCCGGAGAGCTCACGCGATTTCCCCGATTTTCAATTCCTCCGTCCGTGACCCATTGACCAAAACCACCCCATTTTCGCTACGTGCGTAATGCCTCGAACCCCGACGATTTTCGCACGAGTCCTAGGCGCGTCGTCGAGGAAAAGTAACGACGAAAAAGAAACCACGAACTCGTAATCCACAGCCCCATGTGACGGATAACCTTGCCCTCAACCCGCATTTTGTACGATGATCCACCTACCGCGCGCAGTGCGAAGCGATTGAGCACGCGGCCTAAACCCTTGGGGCTCAAGATTTTGCCCCTAAGTGATTGCAGTCATTGGATTACTTTGCGATTTTCCGCTAACTCGCTGATTCCAAGAGACCGGGGGGGAGGGGATATCAAGAAAGTACAACGCTACAACAACTTGATTTCCATGCCTTCGGCGGCGGCGCGGACTTTGGGGTAGTAGCTGCGCGCGTCGGCGACTACTTTGTCGACGATGGCGTCGGTGTGGTCGGGATCGTGGTGGTAGAGGATGAGTTCCTTGGCGCCGCTTTCCATGACTACGTTGACGGCTTCGCGCCAGTGGCTGTGTCCCCAGCCGCGGCGGCGCGCTTCGTATTCTTCGGGCAGATACTGCGCGTCATAGATCAGGATGTCGGCGCCTTCGGCCAGTTTGCGCACCGCCTTGTCGAACTTTTCGTCACCGGGTTCGTTGTCGGTGGCGTAGACCAGGACGCCTTCTTTGCTCTCGAGGCGAAATCCCAGGCAGCCCTGGGGATGGTTGAGCCATGCGGTCTTGATGCGGATGCCGTCTCCCATCGGCATACAGCCGTTTTCGATTCCGCAGAAGCTGCGCTGGGCGCGCATCTGATCGAGATCGACGGGGAAATAAGGCGAAGACATCTGTTCCGCCATAACTTGCTGCAGGCCACGCGTGCGACTGGAGGAGTGGAAGAAGAACTGGCTCTCTGGGCTTTCGTAGAGCGGGCGGAAAAAAGGCATGCCCTGGATGTGGTCCCAGTGAAAGTGCGAAACGAAAATGTGAGCGGCGAAGGGCTTCTCGCCGAACTCGCGCTTGAGTTCGTGACCCAGCCTGCGGAAGCCGGTGCCGCAGTCGAAAATATAAATCTGGTCGCCGAGGCGCACTTCGACGCAGGAGGTATTGCCCCCGTAGCGCAGGTTCTCGGCTTGTGGCGTGGGCGTGGAGCCGCGCACACCCCAAAACTTAACTCGCATAAATTTTGTCGAGCCTAGCCCGAAACCGTCATCCGCAGTCTTCTATCTGCGACCTTCTATCTGCGACCTTCGTATCTGCCATCGTCTATGTGCAATCTTCGGCTGTGAAAATCCCCCCGTCAATTCGATTGAGGGTGCCCGCGAGCCAAAGGTGTGAGTAGCCTCGCGTCGCGCTCTGCGAAGGCTTTCCGCACAGCACACGCAAGATGCACATAATACTCAGGATATTTATGATTCTATCGATTGCGCGGTGACCAACAAGTGACCAAAGTTTTCCCTGTCGCAGACCAGACGGGCGCGCTGCCGGCGTTGGATGGCGGTCCTTCAAGAGTGGTCGCGTCCCCTATAATGAAAAACCCGATGTTCGACGCGCGGAGGTTTCCTTCCGAACTGAGCGCCGATGCGGGTGGGATTGCAAACCATGCCGCAGCCGGACCTCAAAGAGTTCTCCCGTCTCGCGCGCCAGGCCACGCTGGTGCCAGTCGTGAAATCGGTCAGTGCCGATCTGTTGACGCCGGTCTCCGCCTTTCTTGCGATTGCGGAGAAGGAGCCGCACGCGTTTCTGCTGGAGTCGGTCGAGCGCGGCGAGCAGATCGGACGCTACACTTTCCTGGGCGTGCGGCCCTATATGCGGGTGACGGCTCGTGGAGGGAAGGTCGAGATTCAGCGCGGGCGGCAGCGGCAGACGCTGCAAGAGAATATTTTTCACGTGGTGAAGTGGCTGTTGCGCGAGCATCGCCCCGTGAGCGTGCCCGGGCTGCCGCCGTTTACCGCGGGAGCGGTCGGGTATTTTTCCTATGATGTAGTGCGGCAACTGGAAAAAATCGGTGACCACGCGAAAGACGATCTGTCTTTGCCCGACGCTGAGCTGATGTTTTTCGACCGGCTGCTGGCGTTCGACCACCTGCGACATCAGATCCACATTGTGGCGGCTGCGGACGTGGAGAGTGAGAGCCCGCGCCGTGCCTACGACCGCGCGATTCGCGATATTGCCGTGCTAGAGCGGCAATTGGCACGGGGTTTGCGTGCGGCGCTGTGGCGTAAGCCGGCACGAGGGCTGGGAAAGCTCAAGGTGCAGCCTCGCACCAAGCGGGAAGATTTTCTGCGAAGCGTGAAGCGGGGCAAAGAGTACATTGCCGCGGGCGACATTTTTCAGGTGGTGTTGTCGCAGCGGCTTGATTTCACGCCGGGCGTCGCGCCGTTCGATTTGTACCGTGCGCTGCGGCAGGTGAATCCTTCGCCCTATTTATATTTTTTACGCATGGGCGACACTCACATTCTGGGGTCGTCTCCTGAAATGCTGGTGCGGGTCACGGGCCGAAAGTTGGAATACCGGCCGATCGCGGGCACGCATCCACGCGGGCAGGACGAAGCCGAAGACCTGCAACTCGAACAAAAAATGCGCAACGACGAAAAAGAACGCGCCGAGCACGTCATGCTCGTCGATCTCGGCCGCAACGATCTGGGGCGCGTCAGCGAGTACGGCTCGGTGAAGGTAAAAGACCTGATGTATGTGGAGCGGTATTCGCACGTCATGCATCTGGTGTCGGCGCTGGAAGGCAAGTTGCGTCCCGATCTCGACGCGATCGATGCGTTTGCGGCGTGTTTCCCGGCGGGCACGTTGAGCGGCGCGCCGAAGGTTCGCGCCATGCAGATTATCGAGGAACTGGAGCCCACGCGGCGCGGCATCTACGGAGGTTCGGTGCTGTATGCCGACTTCGCCGGCAATCTCGACTCGTGCATCGGCATTCGCACCATGCTGATGCGGGGAAAGAAAGCGTATCTGCAGGCGGGGGCGGGGATAGTGGCGGATTCGGATCCGGCGTCGGAGTTTCAGGAATCGTTGAATAAGGCTCAGGCGGTGCTGCGGGCGGTGGAGATGGCTAGGGGCGGAGCGTAGTGGCCAGTGATCAGTGAACAGTGGCCGGTATCCGGTACGCGAAGGATGGCCGACCCGCTCAGCGAAATCCACAGGGGTCCGGTGACGGGTGTCACATATCGGCGGCCACCTGAAGTGGCACAGTCGAACCATGCAACGTTCGTCGTGGCCCATCGTTCAGTCGTATCGCGACTTGGTCGTCTGGAAAAAGTCAATGACCTTCGTGCTGGATGTCTATCGGAGTACGCAGGCATTCCCCAGAACCGAAACCTACGGCTTGGTTTCGCAATTGCGCCGCGCTGCGGTTTCCATCCCCAGCAATATCGCGGAAGGCCAAGCGAGGCTGTCCACGGGCGAGTTCAAACAGTTTCTTGGAAACGCACGAGGCTCTTTGATGGAAGTCGAGACCCAGATTCTGCTTGCGCAAGAATTGGGCTACCTCGACCCAGATCAGTGCGCGGCCCTGATCTCCAGTGCGGCCGAAGTGGGTGGGATTCTCAACGGGCGTCTAAGGTCGCTACCACATAAGAAACAGATTTTGACTGACCACTGACCCCTGGCCACTGTTCACTGCTCCACGAAATTCTCCACCAGCTTTTTTCCTGCGTCGGTGAGCACGCTCTCGGGATGGAATTGCACTCCTTCGACGGGATAATTCCGGTGGCGCAGGCCCATGATGGTACGGGTGCCGTCTTTCTCGGTGGTCCAGGCGCTGACTTGCAGATCGGCAGGCAGATTTTTTTCTTCGACAATCAGCGAGTGGTAACGCGTGGCGGTCATGGGCATAGGCAACCCGCGGAAGACGGTCTTGTTGTCGTGCATGACGGCACTGGTTTTGCCATGCATGATGTGGCCGGCGCGGACCACGTGGCCTCCGAAGGCCTCGCCGATGGCCTGGTGTCCGAGGCAGACGCCGAGCAGGGGAACCTTGCCAGCGAAGTGGCGAATGAGTTCGATGCTGATGCCGGCTTCGTGCGGCGTGCAGGGACCGGGCGAAATCACAATGCGCTCGGGCTGCATGGATTCAATCTCTTCGACCGTGACCTGATCGTTGCGGCGGACTTCCACTTTCTCGCCCAGTTCCCCGATGTACTGCACCAGGTTGTAGGTAAAAGAATCGTAGTTATCGAGTACGAAGATCACAGTACGGCTCCCAGTCGTATGGCAGGCAGCCTCTAGTTTACATCGCTTTTGATTTTCTTCTTTTTCGCTGGCATCGAGGGTGGCCCGCCGATTACGTCGGAAAAGCGATTGCTGATTTCGGGTTTTCGATTGCTGATTCTTCGCCCATGCTCGAAATTTGAAATCTCAAAATCTGCAATCTGCAATGCGGATTAGCATATCCTCTCCCCTGAAAGGGCCACTCGCTGACCCAAGGGTGGTATTGTCAAGGGCACATGCGCGGAGCATTCTCTTTATCATCGGTTCAAGATCAAAGCCGTAGTACGCCACTTCGGAGGAAACTCATGGCTGAGCCCCAGGACCTGGAGGAGAAGCGAGCAGCGCGACGATTCGCGCTCCATATCCCCGTCAGCGTCGATCATGGCGAGACTGGAGCAAGGGGCGAGATGGCACAGATTCGAGACGTAAGCGCACGCGGCATCTGTTTTTATATCGAGTCCGCGGTGGAGCAGGGGTCTCCCATCGGATTTACTCTGACCCTTCCGCCCGAGATCACGCTGACGGAGAGCATCCGCGTGCAGTGTAAGGGTCGCGTGGTGCGAGTGGAAAACTCAGAGCCTGAGGGCAAGCTGGCCGTAGCGGCCGTGATCGAAGAATATGAGTTTCTGCCGGAAGTTTGAAAACCGGACTTTGGACCGCCGACCTCTGACTTTGAAGTTGCCTGCTGAATCCCGAAGCCTGCGTTCGGAAGTCTGAGTCCGGGGTCCGGTTTTGAACCTTCTATCGCCCCACCGCAAGTGATATGTTTTCCTCAAGCCCCTGAGGGAAACATTTCTGCGACTCGCGTTCCCATCTGCGTGCGTGCTGCTGCTGGTTGCCCTGCTGCCAGCGAGTGCCGTGCCGCAGACCTTTGGGCCTCCGCCGACGGTCAAGAGCATTCGCGTCGTGCAGGAACGCGGCGTGCCCGCGGTTGAGATTCTCACCAAGGGCGGTCCGGTAATTCCCGAGATTCAAGTTCTCGCTTCGCCGCCGCGACTAGTCATCGATCTTCCTAATTCCCGGCTGGGGCTGACGCGGAAACGGATTCCGATCGACAAAGAGAACATCTTGGCGATTCGGGCGGATCAGTATCAGGAGAATCCACCGGTCACGCGCATCGTTTTAGACCTGCTCGCGCCTTACGGTTACACTTGGGACGGCGCGGGAAATCGGCTCGTGGTGCGGCTGAAGCCGGCAGAGGATGTGAGCGCCGGGAAGGGAACTCCGCCCGAGGGTCCGAAAGTCGCTGCGTTGGCGCCGATGGTTGAGCCGGCGCCTGTGGCTGTGCCGGTCACTGGTGGGTCGGGCGCCGAGGTGGTAGTGGGAAGGCGCATCGGGGCCGGCGCTTCGGTGACTGCTGGGAGCGACACCGAGGTGCTCCATCTCTCCCGCGGCGGAGAAGTGCGAGTGTGCTCGGGAACCACCGTGTCGGTGACGCCGGCAGAGAACAAGCGCGACTTGCTGCTCGGCATGAGCGCGGGTGCGCTGGAGATGCACTATACGGCCAAAGCCTCGGCCGACACCGTGCTCACGCCCGACTTCCGGATCGTGTTGGCGGGGCCGGGAGAATTCGAGTACGCCATCAGCGCCGATTCGCAGGGCAACACCTGCGTGCGCGGGTTAAGGGGCAACACGGCGCCCGCGCTCGTCTCTGAATTGATCGGGGACCGCACCTATCAGGTGCAGCCGACCGAGGAAGTCGTATTTCGCGCGGGGCAGATCGATAAGATCGACAGCAACATCCCGCTGGCGTGTGGATGTCCTCCTCCGGTGCCAGCGATGCGGACGGCAGCGCCTGCTGGGCCTCCGCTGCCGGACTCGCAATTACCTGCGAAGGCTCATCTGGGCGGGGCGACGGAACCTGCTGCGGCTCCAGGCAGTGGGCCGATTGCGGAAACTCAGCCGACTACGACGTTGTCGCACGGTCCCGAAACCGCGCCGCTGCCGGCGCCGCAGCCCAACGATGTCCACGTCGAGGTCGATGCGCCACTCGTTTTCAGCGCCAAGAACCGCACCGCTAACGCGCCCGTAACAGTACAGGAAGCGAGGGACTTGCCGGTGGAGGATGCTGCGGTCCGGCCCGTGCACCTCGATGCGGTTGTGCAGTCGCCGCCAGAGAGGAAGCCCAAAAGCGGGCATGGCGGGTTCTTCCATCGGGTTAAGGGCTTCTTTGCCGCCGTGTTCGGTTAGGACATGTTCGGTTAGCGTCGGCAGTCTCACTCCTGGCTACTCGTTTCAACCCGGAAATCCTTTTCGACGGCGACGGCGTCCTATGGCGAGTGGCCTGAGAGTTCGGAGCGTCTCAGGCAGGAGCGCGCCATGACTGCTGCACCTTCGGGATCTCCTGATCCAAACCTGTTCTCGTTGTTCTCCCAGGATCGCCACTTCTATCGCGCTCGGAGCGAAATGTTCGTGCTGTCGCTGATTGGGCAGGGCGTAATTCTGGGATTGATTCTCTACTTCACGAGTTTCGTCATTCGGAACCCGTCAGGAATGGTCGGGAAATTCCCGAACTTCCCGGAATTGCCGCTGGTTTTTTCCGGGCACAACGGCGGGGGTGGAGGCGGCTTCGACAAGCTCGCGGCGTCGCACGGGAATCTGCCGAGGGCTTCGCTCGACGATCAACTAGCCGCGCCGACCGTGATGTTGCCCAAGGCGATGCCGAGGCTCCCGGTCGAAGAAACCGTGCTGGTGGCTCCCGACATCAAGCTGCCGCAAGGCGGCCAGATCGGGGATCCAATGTCGAAATTTTCTGTGCTCTCAAATGGGCCGGGCGGCCCGGGAGGTATTGGGGAGGGCTGCTGCAACGGGGTGGGGCCGTCGGCCGGGCCTCATTTTGGTGACGGTCCGGCGGGAATTTTTCCGGCGGGTAAAGGTGGGGTGACCGTGCCCGAGGTGATCTTCAACCCGGAACCCAGCTTCTCGGAGGAGGCTCGCAAGGCCAAAATGCAGGGCGTGGTTGTGCTGCTGGTGGTGGTGGGGAAAGACGGTCACACTTATGGCATACGCGTGGGGCAGAGTCTCGGCATGGGTCTGGATGAAAAAGCGATCGAGGCGGTGAGCCGCTGGCGCTTCAAGCCGGCAACTTTGAACGGCCAGCCGGTCGCCACGCAAATTGCCGTTGAGGTCGATTTCCATCTGTACTAGGCGGCGGACGTCAGGCCGCAGACCACCGGCCTCAGACATTCTATCTAGAAGGCTGAAGGCTGAAGGCTGAAGGCTGAGGTCTGAGCTCTGACGCTGTTCTCGCTTAGCCGCGGTTGATGGCGCGGCGCAGGGGCTCGACTTTTTCGCGGGCCGTCTCGCGCAGGTCTTCGGCCAGTTCGGCGGCGCGATCGGCGCTGCGGCTGGCTACGTCGCGGACGCGGTCGCCCGCTTCGCGGACTTTGTCTTTCGCTTCGTCGGCCCAGTCTTCGACCGTGTCGAGGGCGTCGTCGTAGCCGCGTTTCAGATCACGCCGGAGCTGTTTGCCGGCCTTGGGAGCGAGCAGAAGGCCGGCCAGGGCTCCGGCTCCCAATCCGATGAGAAGAAAAGTAATGGCGGTGCCGATGTTGCTGCTCTCTGAGGATTCGTAACGTCCCATACGCATGATGAAGACCTCTTTCGCTTTTCTGATTTGTCGGCCTGGGCGAATTACAGGCCAAGGGTGATTCTAGTCCTTCGGGGCTGAGCCCGGGTATCGGGGTGTCGCCTGAGGCCATGTCATATTCCGCGTCGAGCTTTATCGGGAACCGTTCCAAATCCGGACATACGGATTGTCGAGTGCGCTGGGCAGCAAAGGCATCCATCCGACCACTAAGGACGCGAAGGGATACTAAGGAACTCAATTCTTCTGGGGAGCCTTCGTGCGACTTTGTGTCGTTCGTGATTCGAGGGTTTTTGGTCTGAACCCTTCTTTCCCCAATTTCCTTTCCGGCGGACGTGTGTGTAAAATAATGCTTTTAGCCATCGTCGCCTTGTATGCAGGCGGTGGGACTTGTGGCCTGCCCGTCCTTCGGCGTGCTTCGATCGCTCAGGACAAGCTCTTCCGCTGGCTCCGCAAACTGCAATCGTAACCGTAGAGGAGAATTCCGAACCGATGTCGATCCCTGCCACGCAGCTCCGTCCCGGCATGATCATCAAGCACAACAATGATCTGCACTCCGTGTTCAGTGTGGAGCACCGCACGCCCGGCAACCTGCGCGCCTTCATTCAGGCCAAGCTGCGCAACCTGCGCACCGGCGCCATGTTCGAGCACCGCTTCCGCTCGCCCGACCCCATCGAGAAAATCACGGTCGACGAAGTCGACATGCAGTTCCTTTACGCCGACGGCGACAGCTATTACTTTATGGACACGGCCAACTACGAGCAGACCTACCTGACCAAGGACGTTCTGGGCGACGCGGTCGAATATCTGATTCCGAACCTTGAGATCAAAGTGGAGTTTTTCGACGGCAAGGCGGTCGGGATCGAGCTGCCCCAGACGGTCGTGCTGACCGTAATTGAGACTGAGCCGGGCCTGAAGAGCGCCACAGCATCCAGCGTCACCAAGGCGGCCAAGACTGAAACCGGGCTGGTAGTGCAGGTTCCGCCGTTCATCAACGAAGGCGAGAAGATCAAAGTGGACACGTCGGAAGGCGCGTATTTGTCGCGAGCGTAATTGTTTGTCGTGCGGCCGAACTTCTTGATTGTCATCCTGAGCGAAGTTGCCATCCGCGAAGCGGATGGCAACGCAGTCGAAGGACCCCATGCACCTTGAGTTCGGCAGTGGCGCGTAGAGGAGTTTCCGCCAAGATGCCTCGGCAGTTTAGTGAGAACGCCCTGTGAGGCCGGTGCTTGGACGGGCAGCGAAGGGGTCCTTCGACTCCGAATCAGCATCGCATTCGCGAGGCTGATTCTCCGCTCAGGATGACAGGGTTGAGATTATGACTGCCACTGAGAAAGCCATCGAAGCCCGTCGGTTTATGGTCCGTGGCCGGGTACAGGGCGTGGGCTTTCGCTGGTTTGTGGAGCGCGAGGCGCACATCCTCAGGATCGCCGGTTGGGTGCGCAACAATCACGACGGCAGCGTGGAGATTCTGGCCCAGGGCACGCGCGACCAACTTGCCGGTCTGCATTCGCGCCTGCGCGAAGGACCGCGCGCGGCGCGGGTCGACGCGGTGGAAGTATCGGAATCTCGTGCGACAGACGGTCTCAGTTCATTTCGCATCGAAGGAGCGTGGTAGGGGAGATCAAAGCTTCAAAGTTTCAAACTTTCAAGGTTTCAGAGTCAAGCGCTTCTAACTCGGCCCGAAATTTCCGACCTTGAGACCTTGTCGCTTTGAAACTTAGGAACTAGAACCTTGTAACTTAAACGCCGATAAGGAGCGTGGTCGATTGTCCGCTAATCTGAACTCTCAACAGCTCAAGAATCTGATCCGCGAAGTTCCCGATTTTCCTAAGAAGGGAATTCTCTTTTACGACATCACCACGCTGCTCAAAGATAAAGTCGGGTTCGCCACATTGGTTGACCGGCTTTCCGAACACTACGTGGATCAGAAGATCGATCTCGTACTTGGGATGGAGGCGCGGGGTTTTATCTTCGCGCCTGCACTGGCCTATCGGTTGAACGCCGGATTTGTTCCCGTCCGCAAGGTGGGCAAACTTCCCGCCGAAACGGTCAAGTTCGACTATGCCCTGGAGTACGGGACAAACTCGCTGGAGATGCACAAAGACGCGATTAAGAAGGGCCAGCGCGTGCTGATCGTCGATGATTTGCTGGCCACGGGGGGCACGGCCGAAGCCACGGCGAACCTGGCCAAAATGCTCGGAGCCCACATTGCGGGCCTGGGCTTTGTGGTGGAACTCGACTTCCTGCACGGCCGGGACAAGCTCAAGGGTTATGAGGTGATGTCGCTGCTGCACTACGACAAATAGCGCGTCGACAAGTAGCGCAATCCGGTTGAAAACCCATTCAGGAACGCCGGCGACATTGCCTGCGGTTTATTGCGTCAGGCGCCGACCTGCCTATCTCCACAGACGCACGACGAGCAATCCCACGCCGGTCCAAAAGCTGGCTCCGATTGCCAACGTAATCGCGAGGCCAGAGACTTTGCTCCAGTCGAGGAGGCCGCTGGCCCTGTGGAGTTCGCACGACTCCGGACGATCGCCCCATGCTTGCCAAGATTGCATGTCTCGGAATCCCTGCGACCGAGGGCGTGATGACGCTGCGACAAATATGTTTCTGTGGCTGCGGGTGACCATATGGGGGGATAGCTGCGATGACCTGTAGCTCATGGCACACCTCCAAAATCAGTTATGCAACTGGGTTGCCAATTCGTCTGTAACGCAACTCTCTGATAAATAACCAGCGTCTTTTTATCAATGCATAACAGCCACGTTTTCCACTGGGTCAAAAATCCCTACAGCGTTATGAAGCTGTGTATTCTTGTCTAGTTCTCCCTTCGCAGTTCCCGTTTTGGGTCGCTCCCGAGGACCTTTCGCGAGTGTGCTGCCGAGTTCAGTTTTCCGAAAGTGACAACTTCGACTCTTTCGGCAAGTACCCCTTGCGGTGAAACCAGTCTTCCAAAGCATCCTTAAGTTGGCCGATGGGCACGTTGGAACCGATCTCCATCTGACCGTCACAAATGGGAAGAGTGTCGTCGAAGACGGTTGCGTTGGTGAAATTTCGCATCGAAAAACTATCGAGCCATTTCAGAGGGCAGGGAAGCCAGTGGCCGTTCTCTTCGTACTGGACACGAATCTTGCGGGCGAACATAGGTTGAGTGGGGCTGAGCGGGTTTGATTTAAACACAGAAAAAATCGCTGCGGAAGCCAGCTTGACAAGTTCTTTTGCTCCCCGTTAGTGTCCCAACACGATCCGAGCATCGGAACTGCTCGGGTACGGGCCGTTGCCTGACCGGGCCATCGCGCGCTTCGCAAGACCTGAAACACCAGAGACAGAGGAGGATTTCCTGATGATCATGGGCTTGATTGTGTGGGTGCTGATTGGTCTGATTGCGGGCTCGGCCGCGGGCAAGATCATGAAGGGAAGTGGCTACGGTGTGGTCATGGATATTGTGCTCGGCATCGTCGGCGCCGTGGTCGGGGGATTGCTGCTGGGATTTTTTGGAATTCACGCGGAGGGGTTCGTCGGGACGACCATCGTGGCCATCGTCGGCTCGATCTTTCTGATCTGGCTTTCGCGACGGCTCAAGGGATGAATTGAAGGTGGCAGTGAGCCGAAGAAGCGCTGAACAAACGTTGAATGGGCCGGCCGCAGTAAACTCCGTCCTGTAACACTCTACTTCTGGGCCTTCGGTCCCGCTGCCCGTACTTCGGGGGATACGTCGAAGTTCTCGAAGTTCCGCGCGAAGCGGTTGCGCAGATCTTCGGCGGCTTTGTCGTAGGCAGTTTTGTCTCGCCAGGCATTGCGCGGGTTCAGCACTTGCGGCGGAACACCGGGACACGACTTAGGAATGGCGAAGCCGAACGTGGGCTCGATCTCGAATTCCTCGCCGATTAATTCCCCTTCGACGGCGGCGTCAACCATGGCGCGAGTGTGCGGAATTGCCATGCGAGCGCCCACGCCATAGGGTCCACCTTGCCAACCCGTATTCACCAGCCAGCACTGCGCGTTGTGCTCGCGCAGGCGGCGCCCGAGCATTTCAGCGTACGTTTTCGGACGCAGCGGCATAAACGGTGAACCGAAACATGTGGAGAAGGTTGCCGTCGGCTCTTTCACTCCCGCTTCGGTTCCTGCCACTTTCGCCGTATAGCCGGACAGGAAGTGATACATGGCTTGCTCCGGCGTCAGGCGTGAAATGGGCGGCAGAACGCCGAAGGCATCCGCGGTGAGGAACACGACATTTTTGGGATGTCCGCCGATGCCTGGGATCACCGCGTTGTCAATGAAATCGACGGGATACGCGGCGCGCGTATTTTCCGTTTTGCTGTCGTCGTTGTAATCGGGGATGCTGGTGCGCGCATCGAGAGTCACATTTTCCAGCACGCAGCCAAAACGAAGCGCGTTCCAAATCTGCGGTTCGTTTCTTTTTGAGAGCTTGATGCACTTGGCGTAGCATCCGCCCTCGAAGTTGAAGATGCCGCCGGTGCTCCAGCCATGCTCATCGTCGCCGATCAGGTCGCGCGACGGATCGGCGGAAAGCGTAGTCTTGCCGGTGCCGGACAGTCCGAAGAACAGGGCGCTGACGCCGTTATGCCCGACGTTGGCCGAGCAGTGCATGGGGAATACATTGCGCTCGGGCAGCAGGAAATTCATGATGCTGAAAATCGACTTCTTCATCTCGCCGGCGTAGGAGGTTCCACCGATGAGCACCGTGCGGCGCGTGAAGTTCAGCAGAATAAAAACCTCGGAGTTGACGCCATCGCGATGCGGATCGGCCTGAAATTCAGGAGCGGCGATGACCGTGAATTCGGGATGATGGCGCTTGAGTTCTTCCGCGGTCGGGCGCAGGAACAATTGCCGCACGAACAGATTGTGCCAGGCGTATTCATTGACGATGCGAACCGGCAGGCGATAGGCGGGATCAGCGCCGCAAAAAAGATCCTGCACAAAAAGCTCGCGGCCGCGCAGGTGCTCCATGACGCGTATGTAGAGAGCGTCGAACTTCTCCGCTTCGATCGGAGCGTTCACTGCTCCCCAGGCAACCGCGTGTGCAGTGGTCTCGTCTTTGACAATGAACCTGTCTTTGGGGGACCGCCCGGTGCGATTCGTATAGCCCACGATTGCGCCGTTGGACGCCAGTTTCGCTTCATTGCGCCGGATGGAATGCTCGACCAGTGCAGCCGGAGACAGATTGAAGTGCGCCCTGCCATCGCTCAGCAATTCGGCTACGTCGCTGACATGCATGGTTGTGGCCATGAACTTCTCCTCGCCGGCGCTCAGACGATGGCGCAAAGCAAAACATTTCATTCTCCCTCAGAACACGGGAATTGCCAAGGCCCAGATCATCGTTCTCCACTACCTCCGAGTCAAGAATCGGCTATCTCGCTGCACAATATGGAGGTTCCCGTTGCCTGAAGGATTTCCTGAAAGAGGAAGAGAATAAAAGAGGCCCCTTGCGGAACGACGAAGGTGAGTGATTTGCTCCTGCCCATCGTCGGTGGACGGGCGCGGACTGGCTAGTCCGAGGTCTTGTAGTCGCAGGCCTTGCGGCAGGGCTCGCAGTACATCAGTCCATCGTCGCAGATGCGGATGTCGCCGACAGCCTGGCACAGGCAGCAGAACTTCTCGCACTCGCAGTTGCTTTCCGGTTGCTCGCACTGCGCGCAGCGATATTTGGCGGTGCCGGTTCCGGTGCTCATGGCTTTACTCTAACTCCTGGCATCGACCCTCGAAACATGACGGAGGTAATCGCTTCCCGAGCGCAGGAAATTGTTGATTGTTGATTTATATCTGTGTCGGCTTATAGACGGTCCCTAACCGTTCAGCCAACAATCAAAAATCAGCAATTAACAATAGCCTCTATAATTCCGACCAATGACCTTGCAACATCTGCTGGATGGCGCTGAGGTTCTCACCTCAACCGGGAACCCGGACGTAAGCGGCGTGGAGTACGACTCGCGGCGGGTCAAGCCGGGCTGCGCGTTCGTGGCCATGCGCGGAGAGACGTCCGACGGCAACCGCTTTATCGATGCTGCAATTCAGGCTGGAGCAGTCGCGATTGTCACAGATTCCTCGACCGAGAAGCCGCGCGAAGGCGTGGCCTGGGCGGTTGTCGCGCACGGGCGGCGCGCGCTGGCGCGGCTGAGCGCGAATTTCTACAAGCATCCGGCTGAGCGCATTGCGATTACCGGCATTACCGGGACGAACGGGAAGAGCACGACCGCGTTTCTGATTGAGTCCATATTTACCGCTGCCGGACGGAAGAGCGCGCTGATTGGAACGATCGAATATCGTGTTGCGGGCCGCGTTCTGCCCGCGCCCCACACCACGCCAGAAGCGCTCGAACTGGCTCGTATTCTCAACGAAGCCATCGGCCAGGGAGCGACTGATGCGGTCATGGAAGTCTCCTCGCACGCACTCGTGCAGGAGCGTGTGTACGGAGTTCCGTTTGACGTTGCCGTTTTCACGAATCTGACACGCGACCACCTCGACTATCACAAAACCATGGACGAATATTTCGCCGCCAAGCGCGTGCTGTTTGCGGGATGCGGTACTGACGCTCCGCGAGCGGCGGTGACGAATCTCGACGACGAATATGGAGCCAGGCTGGCCGAGTTCAGCCGAAAGCGCAGCTCGGTGGTGCTAACTTATGGATGGCAGCGCGGTGACTTTCACGCTGAGAACGTGGATATCACTCCGCGCGGCACGCGCTTCGATATGGCCGCGCCAGAGAACGAGAAGATCCCTGTCTTCTCGCCGTTGATCGGGCGCGTGAACGTGTACAACATTCTGGCCGCGGCCGCTGCCGGCTATGCGCGGGGATGCGACGCGAAGGCGATCTTCCGCGGCATCGAGTCGCTCACTCACGTGCCGGGAAGGTTCGAGTGCGCGGACTGCGGCCAGCCCTTCACCGTAGTCGTGGATTACGCTCACACCGACGACGCGCTACGGAATCTCACAGCCCTGGCACGTGAATTCGTTTCGCGCGGCGCCCCGAAAGGCAGGGTGCTGACCCTATTCGGCTGCGGGGGCGATCGCGACCGGGCTAAGCGCCCGCTGATGGGCGAGGCTGCCGGACGCGGCAGCGACTTCGTCGTACTCACTTCCGATAATCCGCGCAGCGAGGATCCGCTTGCCATCATCAATGACGCGCTGGTGGGCCTGCAGAAAACGGGCGTGAGATACAGCGTGGAGGCCGACCGGCGCAAGGCGATTGCTTTCGCAATCGGCGAAGCCGAGCCCGGAGACATTGTGTTGCTCGCGGGCAAGGGTCATGAGAAGGTGCAGGTGACACGGGAAGGATCGCACCCTTTTGATGACGTTGCCGTGGCGCGCGAGGCTCTCGGTGCCGCGGGATTTGACTGCGCAGCCGCCGCGGCCAACGGAAATCAGGCATGAAGCTGGCGCTCGGAAAAATCGCTGAGCTTATTTCGGCGGACGGCGACTTTCCCCGCGACGAAGTGGCTCAGGCTTATTCGATCGACTCGCGGACCATCGCCCCGGGTCAGCTTTTCTTTGCCGTCAAAGGGGAACGGTTTGACGGGCACGACTTTGTCAGTGCGGCGCTCGAAAATGGTGCGGCCGCAGCAGTGGTGCGCCAGGATCAATGGCATCGCTATTCATGGACGACGCGCGTGCTGGTGGTTGACGACACGCTAGTCGCATTGCAAACGTTGGCCGCCGCAGTGCGTAAGCTCTGGGCAAAGCCCCTGGTCGGCGTCACCGGGTCGATGGGGAAGACCACAACCAAAGAAGCGATCGCACACGTTCTCGGTTCCCGCTTTCGCGTGCTCAAATCAGAAGGCAATTTCAATAATCATTTCGGGCTGCCGCTCATGCTGCTGAAACTGGAACCGGAGCATGACGTGGCCGTGATCGAAATGGGCATGTCGCACGCGGGAGAGATTCGTGCGCTGGCCAAGATCGCGCAGCCCGAGATCGGCGTGGTGACCAACGTCGCTCCCGTCCACCTGGAGTTTTTCGATTCGATCGCGGGAATTGCGCGAGCGAAATATGAGTTGATTGAGTCGCTTCCCGCCAGCGGCACTGCCGTGTTGAACGCCGACGACGAATATGTTTCGCAGTTCGGGCGCGGCTTCAAGGGTCGTGTGCTGACCTACGGCACGCTGGCAACGGCCGAAGTTCGCGCGGAGAATTTCGCGGCGTGCGGTGCGGAGGGCTCGACCTTTGACGTGGTCACACACGGGGGGCGCGAGCATGCGTCGTTCCCGCTGTTCGGCGAACACAACGTTCTGAACGCGCTGGCTGCGGTCGCGGCAGGGCTAGCGCTTGGGCTGAAACTTCCGGAGGCTGTTTCCGCGCTGGCTACGCTCTCGCCCGCAGATAAGCGGGGGCAGGTCGTCCAGGTGGATAACATCACGGTCATCAACGATTGCTACAATTCCAATCCGAAGGCGCTGCATGCCATGATCGATGCGTTGGCTGCAATGAAAGCCGAGCGCCGGATCGTGGTCGCCGGAGAAATGCTGGAACTCGGGCCGATGGCCGAGGAACTGCATCGCGCCGCCGGCGCGTACGCTGCAGGCAAAAAGATTAACGTTATTGTGGGCGTGCGCGGCCAGGCGCAGGCGATGGTGGAGAGTGCGCGGAAGGCCGGCGCGTCCGCCGAATTTGTGGCGACTCCAGAGGAAGCCGGCGAGTGGCTGGCGCGCGAGACGCGCGCCGGCGATGTCGTATTGTTGAAAGCCTCTCGCGGAGTAAAACTGGAGAAGGCGCTGGAGACGTGGACCGAGCGGCGGGACGGTAAAAACTGATCGCTGCGGGACGGAGGCGGATTGCTCTACTGGCTGTTGTTCGTCAAGCTGCAACATTACGTTCCGCCGTTCCGCATTTTCCGCTACGTCACGTTCCGCACCGCGTTCGCGAGCCTGACAGCTCTGTTCACTGCGCTAATCGTGGGGCCGCTGGTGATCGGCCGGCTCCGCGATTTTCAAATTGGACAATACATTCGCGAGGAAGGCCCCAAGGCGCATCAGAAAAAAGCCGGCACACCCACCATGGGCGGACTGCTGATCGTCATTGCGATCGTCGTGCCGACGTTATTATGGGCTGACCTCAGCAACCGCTTCGTCTGGATCGCAGTTTTTGCCACCTGCGCTTACGCGGCCATCGGATTCACTGACGATTACACCAAGGTGGCGCACCGGCGAAACCTGGGCCTGACCGCGCGAGCCAAGCTGGGACTGCAGATCGCGACCGCCATTGTAATTGCGTCGATGCTGATCGCCATGCAGACCTACAATCTGTATTCGACCAGGTTGATGGTGCCATTCTTCAAGCAGTTCCATCCTGATCTGGTGAACGAGAGACTGCTTCACTACCCGCACCTTTGGCCGCTGGCATTTGTCTGGTTCATCGGGTTTGTCGTAATCGTGATTGTGGGATCGAGCAATGCGGTGAACCTTACCGACGGCCTTGACGGGCTGGCCATCGGATGCACGGTGATCGCGGCGGGCGCGCTTGCGGTGCTTACGTATGTCAGTGGCCACGCGACATTCGCGACGTATCTGGAATTGCAGCGCATGCCGCAGGTGGCCGAGCTGACGATTTTTTGCGGCGCGATGGTGGGATCGTCGATCGGATTTCTCTGGTACAACGCGCATCCGGCAGAAGTGTTCATGGGTGATGTCGGATCGCTGGCTCTGGGGGGCGCGATCGGGACCGTGGCTGTCATCATCAAGCAGGAACTGCTACTGCCGTTTATCGGCGGCGTGTTCGTGATCGAAGCGCTGTCGGTGATCCTGCAAGTTGGCTCCTACAAGCTACGCAAGAAGCGCATCTTCAAGATGGCGCCGATTCATCATCACTTCGAACTGATGGGTTGGTCGGAGTCGAAGATTATCGTGCGCTTCTGGATCGCGTCGCTGGTCTTCGCGCTGTTTGCGCTGACGACTTTGAAACTGAGATAGGGCTTTCACCACAGAGTCACAGAGGCACAGAGAAAGAAAAATTCAAGAAAAAGCTCTCTCTGTGTCTCTGTGACTCTGTGGTGAAATGGGATTGAATGGATCTCGACAGCAAACGCGTGCTGGTGGTTGGCCTCGGCAAGTCCGGGGTGGCGTCGGCACTGTTTCTGAAGGCGCACGGGGCGCGGGTCACCGTTTCCGATACAAAGTCGGGCGATGAACTGCGCAACGAGATTCCGGTGCTGCTCGATCACGGCATCACGGTCGAAACCGGCGGCCACGGCGACCGGACGTTTCGTGGACAAGACCTGATCGTGGTCAGCCCCGGCGTGCCCGTGGACGCGCCGCCGCTGGCGCAAGCGCGGTCGCTGGGCGAAAACGTAATCGGCGAGATTGAACTGGCGGCGCGCTTCCTGCGGGGGCCAATCGTCGCAATCACCGGATCGAACGGCAAGACCACGACCACCACGCTCGCAGGCGAGATCATGACCGCGTCCGGATTCTCCGCGCTCGTCGGAGGCAACATCGGCACTCCGGCGATTTCACTGGCCGAGCGGGCCACGCCGGAGACCGTGATCGTGCTCGAGGTTTCCAGCTTTCAGCTGGAAACGATTCAGAGCTTCCGTCCGAAAGTTGCGATGGTGCTGAACGTCACACCCGACCATCTCGACCGGCATCGGACGCTCGAAGCCTACGTCGACGCCAAGGCGCGCATCTTTGAAAACCAGCAGGGAACTGACTTTGCCGTCTTGAATGCCGACGACCCGACATGCGTGGCGATGGCCGCACGAACCAAGGCGCAAGTTTTCTGGTTCAGCCGTCAGAAAGAAGTGCAGCTAGGCGCCTGGTTGCGCGACGGTAACATCGTGTTTCGGGATACGAAAGGCCAACGCGAGATTTTGCAGGCGGCGGAGATTCCGTTGAAAGGCGCGCACAATCTGGAAAACGTGCTGGCGGCGGTGTGCGCGGGTGCGCTGATGGGCTGCGCCCCCGAGAAAATCCGGCAGGCGGTGCGCGACTTCAAAGCGGTCGAGCACCGGCTGGAGTTCGTGGCGACTGTCCGCGGCGTGGATTATTACAACGACTCGAAGGCGACGAACGTGGATGCGACCATCAAGGCGCTGGAGTCATTTCCCGCGAACATTCATCTGATCCTCGGCGGCAAAGACAAAGGCAGCGACTACACCGTCCTCAACGACCTGCTGCGCCAGCGCGTGAAGCGCGTCTACACGATCGGCGCGGCGGCGGCGAAGATTGAATCGCAGATTATTTCTTCTTCAGGAACCCGTGGGAAAGACGGCGGGCCCGAGGTGGTCCACGCCGAAACGCTGGAGAACGCCATCCGCAAGGCATACGCCGTCGCGCAACCGGGCGATGTGGTCCTCCTGGCTCCCGCCTGCGCCAGCTTCGATCAGTTCAAAAGCTACGAACATCGAGGGAAGGTGTTCAAAGAAATCGTGCGGGGGCTGGCCGCGGAGGCGGAGGGAGCGACTCAGCGATAGTGTGATCGACTGTGGGTGCCGATCACGCCTGCCCTTGACACCTCGATTCCTCGTCCATACGCTGGATCCATGGAAGTACGTTTAACTCCTGATCAAGAAGCATTTGTGCGGCAGGCCATAGCGTCTGGACGGTTGCACCGGGCAGAGGACGCGGTGGAGGAAGCTTTGCGGTTGTGGGAAGAGCGGGAACGTACGCGGGCGGAGATTTTGGCCGCAGTCGACGCGGCGGAAGCTTCCCTGGCTCGCGGCGAAGGCCGCGCCATTGCAACCAAACAGGACGCCCGTAAGCTTGCCAGCGAAGTGAATCGGCGCGGCCGCTCTCGCCTCAGAGTGCAACCAGCGCCCCAGCGCTGATGGTGCTCCGAGTTAGTGCGGAGGTTGAGGCGGAACTGGACGAGATTTGGTTGTACGTTGCGACAGAAGGCGGTGATGTCGGCGCTGCCGAGCGACTGATCAACTCCATCACCGACCACTTCTTCTTACTTTCTAAACACCCGCATATGGGCGCCGCCGCGATCTCAAGACTTCGCTTCAGCAATAATCTCTTCCCTTGTTGCATTGGGCAGCGGACTAGAACCAAAACAATCAACACCCAAAATTCAGCAAACCACAATTTCTTGCTCCGTGCCTTCGTGTCTCCGTGGTGAAATGAATTTCCCATGGCGAAGCGCGTGAGTGTCGATCGCTGGTTGTTTACCGTGACCATGCTGCTGGTGTTTGTGGGGCTGGTCATGGTGTTTTCGGCGTCGGCAGTGATGGCGCGGGAGCGCTTCGGCTCGCCCTATGCCTTCTTGTTGAGGCAGTTGGTGTGGGCCGTGGCCGGACTCGCAGCCATGGTGGTCACTATGCGCGTGGACTACCGCCGCTACAAGCATCCCGCAATCGTTTTTTCTCTGATCGGTGTGACCACGCTGCTGCTGATCTCGGTTTTCTTTCTTGACCGGTCGCACAATACGCATCGCTGGCTTCACGCCGGAGGATTTTCCCTGCAGCCTTCGGAACTGGCCAAGCCGGTTCTGATTTTGTTCCTGGCGTATT
The DNA here is from genome assembly GCA_963739125.1 of uncultured Acidobacteriaceae bacterium. GTDB lineage: Bacteria > Acidobacteriota > Terriglobia > Terriglobales > Acidobacteriaceae > Sulfotelmatobacter. The sequence continues at coordinate 3,289,740 of CAVTZD010000001.1, forward strand.
TCCTGGAAAGTCGCGCCCAGACGATCAATGACGTCCGCAACACGCTGCTGCCGGCGGCCGCGCCTTTGCTGGTGTTCCTGGGCCTGATCGTCCTGCAGCCTGATCTGGGTACTGCCATTGCCTGCGCCGCGATCGCCGTCTGCATTTTCTATGTCGCCGGAATGCGGCTGCGTTACTTTGCCTATGCGTTCGGCGCAGCTTTGGTGCCGCTGTATTTTCTGATCTTTCATGTGCAGTTCCGTCGCGACCGCATTCTGGCGTTCTGGAATCCTTATGCGGAGCGCGAGAAGGCCGGGTTCCACCTGATCCAGTCGCTGATCGCGGTTGGCACAGGCGGCTTGACCGGTGTGGGCCTGATGGAGGGCAAGCAGAAACTGTTTTACCTGCCCGAGCCCCACACCGATTTTATTTTCGCCGTCACCGCCGAGGAACTGGGCCTGGTCGGTTCCCTGTTCGTGGTCACGTTGTTCACAATTTTTCTCTGGCGCGGGATGCGGGCCTCGTGGCGCACCAGCGACCTGTTCGGCCGCTACCTGGCCGTGGGCATCACCAGCATGGTAGTGTTGCAGGCCTTCATCAATATCAGCGTGGTGCTGGGCATGATGCCGACTAAGGGTATTCCACTGCCACTGGTGTCTTATGGTGGGTCGTCGCTGTTTGTCACGCTGGCGTGCGTGGGCGTGCTGCTGAATATCACCAAGCAGGCGGAGTGATTCCATTGAGGGATTGGGTCATTCAGTGATTGGGTGATTGTGTCGTTACGCGTGCAATCACCCAATGGCGCAATCGCGCAACGGTTCAATCATTTATAGTCACCTTCATGCGGGCAATCCTGGCGGGCGGTGGGACGGGCGGGCACGTGATCCCGGCGCTGGCAATCGCCAACGAACTCAGGAAAAGCTACGACGCCGACGTGATATTCATCGGCACGGCGCGCGGCATCGAGAACCGCCTGGTTCCGGCCGCTGGGTATCCCTTGCAACTGGTGCGCGTGGGTGCGCTGAAAAATGTCAGCCTCATGACGCGAGCGAAGACGGCCTTCAACCTGCCGCGCGCCGTGTGGGACGCGAGCCGCATGCTGAATGAATTCGCCCCTGATGTCGTCATCGGGGTCGGCGGATATGCGTCCGGTCCGGCAATGCTGGCGGCGGTGGTCAAACATATTCCGACACTGGCCTTTGAACCCAACGTGGTGCCGGGATTTGCCAATCGTATGGTCGCGAAGTTCGTCTCGGCAGCAGCGGTGCATTTTGAAGAGACCGCGAAATATTTTCGCCATGCGGAAGTCACGGGTGTTCCAGTGCGGCAGGCTTTTTTCGAGATCGCGCCGAAACGCGGAGGCACGCCGACGCTCCTCGTCTTCGGCGGAAGCCAGGGCGCGCACGCGATCAATGAAGCCATGTTTCGTTGCCTTCCTGTGTTGCAGCGCGAAGCTCCGGGGATTCACATCATTCATCAGACCGGCGAGCGTGACTATAATGACGCGCTGGTGGGGTATGAAAACACGGCCTCGGCGGCGCCTTCAGCGTCTCCGGGATTTACGTATGAAGTTTTCAAGTTTATAGAAGACATGCCCGGCGCGTTCGCGCGGGCCGATCTTGTTGTCTGCCGATCCGGTGCAAGCACGGTTGCAGAGATTGCTGCGGCGGGCAAGCCCGCGGTATTCGTGCCGTTTCCGCGTGCGGCGGACGATCATCAGCGGGTGAACGCCGAAGCGCTGGCGCGGCACGGTGCGGCGGTGGTTGTCGAAGAGTCGAAGCTCGAGGGAGTCTGGCTGGCGGAAACCATCGCGGTGCTCCTACAGGATCGGCGCCGCCTGCAGCAGATGAGCCACGCGGCGCGTGAGTTAGCGCATCCCAACGCGGCCCGCGACATTGCCGCCATGGCGGCGCGAGTGGGAGGGATCGAAAGAATCGAGTAATTGTGTAATTTGGTAATTGAGTAATTTGAACGGCAGATCGGCGCATCGGTTCTAAGATTTTCCAATTACTCAATTTCCCAATTTCTCAATCGTTCTATGTTCGCCAAGATTCAACGCATACATTTCGTGGGCATCGGCGGGATCGGCATGAGCGGCATCGCCGAGGTGCTGCTGAATCTTGGCTACAAGGTTTCCGGGTCTGATCTGAAATCCTCTACTGTCACGCAGCGCCTGGCTTCGCTGGGTGCAACCACCTTTGAAGGCCATCGTGCCGAGAACATTGCAAGCGCCGAAGTCGTCGTGACCAGTTCCGCCATCGCGGCGGAAAATCCAGAAGTCACGGAAGCGCACAAGCTCCATATTCCCGTCATTCAGCGCGCCGAGATGCTGGCCGAACTGATGCGGCTGAAATACGGCATCGCCATTGCCGGTATGCACGGCAAGACGACTACGACCTCCATGGTCGCCGCGGTTCTCGCCGCAGGCGGCCTCGATCCGACTGTCGTCGTCGGCGGACGCGTCGATGCCATGGGATCGAACGCGCGTCTCGGCAAGTCGCAATACCTTGTGGCCGAGGCGGACGAGAGCGACCGCAGTTTTCTTAAATTGAGCCCAATACTTTCGGTCGTCACCAACATCGACCGCGAGCACATGGACACGTACCGCAACATGCGCGACGTGAAGAAAACGTTCCTCGACTTCATGGATCGTGTGCCGTTCTACGGGATGATCGTCGCCTGTAACGACGATCCGCTGCTGCGGCGGCTGCTGCCGGAAGTGCAGCGCCGCACGGTGACCTATGGGATGAAACGTGGGTCGGATTTTTGCATCAAGCTTGTCCCAGCTCAAGATCAAAATCAAAATCCTCACTCTGTCTCGCCAATAAACGACGAGACAGGGGTGGGGCAGCCGCTGATTCGGTTTCGCGTGCGTTATCGCGGGAACGATCTCGGCGAATTCACCCTGCACGTTCCCGGCGTGCACAACGTCCTAAATGCGACTGCCGCAATCGCTGTCGGCGTCGGCCTCGACATTAGCCCCGACGCAATCCGTACCGCGCTCGACCAGTTCCGTGGCGTCGACCGGCGCTTCCAGCTCAAAGGCCGCGCTGCTGGCGTAAGTGTGATCGACGACTACGGCCATCATCCCACCGAGATCAGGGCCACGCTGGCCGCGGCGAAGCAATGCGGCTTCAGCAAGATTCACGTCGTCTTCCAGCCGCACCGCTACACGCGTACGCGCGATCTGATGGAAGAATTCACGACCGCGTTTGCGGACGCCGACTCGCTCATAGTCTTGGATATTTACGCCGCCAGCGAGAAGCCCATCGAGGGAATTACCGGAGAAGCGCTGGCGCAGCGGATTCAGGAAGGTGGGACCAGCGTCCAGTATGCGAGTTCGTTCGCAGATGCTGTGAACGCAGTGGCCGCCGCCGCGAAAGGCGGCGACATGATCCTGACTCTGGGCGCAGGCAGCGTCTCGCAGCTGGGGCCGATGATCCTAGAGAGATTGAAACAGTGAAAAGCCTGGTCGTGCCGGAGCACGGATTTCGTCGAAACAAAACATCCATCTTTTGCGTATCTCTTTGCTAACGGATCGAAATGGGGCTCGTCTATTTGGCATACAGGGTTTAAAGCTATGAAAACACAAGCATGGGGATGGCTGGCAGCAGGGGTTGTGGCTCTCGGGCTGAATGGGTTTTACCAGGATGGCGGCTTCCCGGAGTTGCACCGTTGCGCAGAGCGGATTGAATCGCGGTCTGCGGCCGTGCTGGCTCTGGCTTCTGGACAGGCTGAACAGTTTGTCGCCGAAGCGCGGCGGGTCGCGGCGCTGGACGAGACCACCGCTGCGGATTTCGCGACCCCCTTGGCTCGCGCCGAGGCGAAGATTGCCCGAACCGAGAGCGAGTTCGACCGCTGGGAAGCTACGTCAGACCGACAGCAAGCTCAGTTTGCCAGGCTTGAGGCGACGCAGGAGCGCATCGAGGCGATCAAAGCGCGCGTAGCCTGCCGCCGCGTCCGGGCCGTAACGGCCGAGCCTGCCGTATTCGAGCTCGTCAGGATTCAGGCCTGCCCAAGGATGCAAGTCAATATTCCACGGATTCCGGCTGTAAACATTCCGCGGATCGATGTCCCCAGCATCAATATCCCCAGGATCGATGTCCCGCGAGTCAGTGTTCCGACCGTCAGTATTCCCACGATCAGCATTCCAAAAATAGAGGTTCCGAGAGTCACTCTGCCGGCGATCAGTCTCCCAAGGATCAATCTCCCGAAGATCAGCGTTCCGGCGATTCACATCGAAACGTCAGACGCTGGCCCCGTTTAGGTTCAGACTCTCCCAGCTTTCCCCATCCCTTACCTTTCCTTGTCATTCCGAACCGCCTCAGCGGTGAGAGCCTGCCTGAGCGGAGTCGAAGGGAATCTGCTGTCTCTCGCTTCCGGCAAACAGCAGATTCCTCCTCGTTCGCTTTTCTCACGCGTCGGAATGACAAAAATCGACATGGCACATGGGTGCCGTGTTCAACCCGGTTCTGCCTGTGCAAAAGAAATAATTTTTGGTCTACCTCGAATCGAAAAATGCCGTTATATTAAAAAAGCTCAGCGATTCCTCACGACAACTGACCTGAACTGATGGCGCGGAAATCCAGCGGCACCATCTTGCAGGACGAGTTGTCCCCACCCAGCGCTGAGTACTCGCGGGTTGGGCACCCTCACGCTGAATCCTCGCGCCCGAGTCTCCGAGACCTGAGTCTCCCCGATGAGGATCTCGACGACGCCCGCCTGGTCGACCTGGATGTAAACGAAGAATCTCCCTTTCTGCGGGCGCAAAAGCGCGTCTCAGCCCGCCGGGGCTCGATTCCGAAAAAAACCGCTCATCGTCTGCTGTGGGCTTCGATCTCGGCGGCAATTCTGTGCGTTGGCGCGCTCGGCGCGGCGGCCCTCTACGACTATGGCGAGCATTCGTGGCGCTTTCGCGTGGAGTCGAGTGACAACATCGAAATCACCGGCATGCAGAACGTGACCAAAGAGCAAATCATGGAAGTAATGGGCGCCGACATCGGGCGCAACATTTTCTTCGTGCCGCTGGCGCAGCAGAAGGCACAGCTGGAACAGATTCCCTGGGTTGAATCGGCCAGCGTGATGCGCTTCGTGCCCAACCGCCTTAGAGTTGAAATTCACGAGCGCACGCCGGTGGCTTTCGCGCGCGTGGGACCGCACATCGAATTGATCGACGCCGGTGGCACCCTGATGGACCTTCCGCGCGGCCACAAATATTCCTTCCCCGTGATTCTTGGGATGAATCCCGGAGAACCGCTCTCGACCCGTGCCCCGCGCATGAAGGCCTACAACGAACTTGTGCGGGCGCTCGATTCAGGCGGCGCACACTACTCGCAGGATCTGAGCGAAGTCGATCTTTCCGATCTCGACAACCTGAAAGTGCGCGTCAACGATCCCGCCGGCGACGTGCTGGTCGAACTCGGTTCGTCGGATTACCTGAAGCGCTATCAAACCTTTGTGAGCCATGTGCGCGAGTGGCGGCAGCAGTTCCAGAAACTGGAGTCGGTGAACCTGCGTTATGACAATCAGGTCATCGTGAATCCGGAGATGGTCGATCACAATGGCGCGGTCAAGCCGCGCCAGGCCGCGCTGACTCCCACTGCCGCGAAGGCCGCAACGGCTGCGGGAGTGAAGCAGGCTGCGCTCGTGACCCGCATGGGACCGCACGACCGAGTGGTTCCCAAGCCGGTGTTCGAGTTGTCACCTCAGACACTGGATGCCGCCTCCGCTGCTGCGAAGAAGACAGCGGCAAAAACGAAAGCCAGGAAGAAGACTGGCAACAGGAAGGTAGTCGCGAGATCGCCGAAAAAGACGCCGGCATCGGCGCTGAAACCACGAGTCGCGAGCAGCCAGGCGGCCAGGTTGAACTCAGGCACGCCGAATTCGGCAACCAGGAAACCAACCCGGCCCGCGCCGGCGGTGGGGACGGCTGCGATCCCGAAGCCGAGTGCGGCGATTGCAAAACAGTAAACGAGTGCAAGTTCAAATGAGTTGTAGCGCAAGAACTCATAAGGCGGGAATACATAGAGCATGGGGAACCAGCCAGGAAATTTTCTAACGGCAATTGACGTGGGCAGCGCCAAGACTTGCGCGCTCATGGCGGAGATCACCGACAACGGTCTGCGCTATCGCGGACACGGCGTGGCCGAATCGCGCGGTTCGCGCAAGGGCGTGATCGTTGAGCTCGACAAGGCCGTGGCGGCGATTCAGAAAGCGGTCGAGGCCGCGGAGGACGTTGCCGGCGCGCCGGTTGAGCATGCCATCGTCGGCGTCGGAGGAGCGCACGTGCGCGGCATCAATAGCCATGGCGGCATCAGCCTGGGCACGCGACCGCGTGAAATAGGCCGCGACGAAATCAAGCAGGCGGTCGACCGCGCTCGGTCCATTCCGCTGCCGGCCGATCGCGAGATCTTGCATCTGCTGCCGCAGGAATTCATTCTCGACGACCAGTCCGGAGTGCACGATCCGCTGGGCATGATGGCCGCCCGCATCGAGGTACGAGTTCATATGGTAACGGCGGCGAGCAGCGCGACGCAAAACGTGATTACTGCCGTCAACCGCGCCGGAGTTCACGTAGACGACACGGTTTTCGAACCGCTGGCCGCAGCCGACTCGGTACTGCGCAACGACGAGCGCGAACTGGGCGTGTGCCTGGCCGATATCGGCGCGGGATCCACTGAGTTAATTGTTTTTCAGCAGGGCGCGGTCGCCTACACCGGAGTGATTCCGGTCGGCGGCGATCATTTCACCAGCGACTTGTCGGTCGGCCTGTGCACTCCGCTCGCCGAGGCGGAAAAGATCAAGAAGGTCTACGGCAACGCGATCGTCACTCTGATTCCCGAAGGCAACGAAGTGGAAGTTCCCTCGGTCGGAGACCGGCCCTCGCGTCTACTGCCGCAACGACTGGTGGCCGAGATCCTCGAACCGCGCGCGCGGGAACTGTTCGAAATGATGCGCGAAACGCTGCGCCAGAGTGGCATGTTCGATGTCTGCATTGCAGGCATTGTGCTGACCGGAGGAGCATCGCGGTTGCCGGGAATTTTCGACGTGGCCGAATCGGTGCTGCGGCGCTCGGTGCGGCTCTCCTGGCCTGCGCCGCTGGCCAGGATGCCCTCGACTCTGTCCGAACCGGAGTTTGCGAGCGTGCTCGGCATGGTCAACTACGGCCAGCGCGCCCGCGTGGCGCGCGGCCTGCAGGAAGATCGCTGGGGAACAAGATTGAAGGCGCTCTTAGTGGGGAAAGGGGCGTAAGAGCTTGAACCACGAAGGACACGACGGTACGCGAAGGAACTCCGGTTCGCCATTCCCTTCGTGAACCTTCGTGCCCTTTGTGGTTGACGGGTTTTGCATTTTATAAGGTGGAGACTATGAAAAACGATTCCAGCATTCGCATCAGCTTCAACGAAGAGGCGCGCAACGACGCCAAGATTAAAGTCATTGGCGTGGGGGGCGGCGGCGGCAACGCGGTCAATCGCATGATCGATGCTGGCGTAGAGGGCATTGAATTCATTGTCGCCAACACCGATCTACAGGCGCTGCGCATGTCGCACGCGCCGGTGAAGCTGCAACTCGGCGTGAAGCTGACCAACGGTCTGGGCGCGGGGGCGAATCCGGACGTCGGCCGCAAGGCCGCGCTCGAAGATTCCGACAAAATTATCGAGGCGCTCGAAGGCGCCGACATGGTTTTCGTCACCACCGGCCTTGGCGGCGGCACCGGCACGGGCGCTGCCCCGATCATCGCGTCGTTGGCCAGCGAGATGGGCGCGCTCACCGTGGCCGTGGTCACCAAGCCGTTTTCGTTCGAAGGCAAACGTCGCATGGTGCAAGCCGAACGTGGCATCGCCGAGCTGATGGAATCAGTCGATACCACCATCGTCATCCCCAACGAGAAACTCCTCGCGGTCGCCGAGGACGCTGGGTTTTTCGAATCGTTCCGCATCGCGGATGACATTTTGCGCCAGGGCGTGCAGGGAATTTCCGACATCATCACGATCCCCGGCATCATCAACCGCGACTTCGCCGACGTGAAGACCATCATGTCGGGCATGGGCTACGCGGTGATGGGTACGGCCTCCGCCAGCGGCGCCAAGCGCACGATTGAAGCGGCGCAGCGGGCGATCGCTTCTCCGTTGCTCGAAGCCGGAGCGATCGATGGCGCGCGCGGCATTCTGATCAACATTACCGGATCAACTTCTCTGAAGTTGGCGGAAGTGCAGCAAGCCTGCACCATCATTCAGAGCGCGGCGCATGAAGACGCCAACATTATTTTCGGCGCAGTGATGGACGAAAAGATGAAAGATGCGGTCAAGATCACCGTCATCGCCACCGGATTCCGCGAAGTGCGGTTGTCGCGGCACCAGCAGCATGAGACGCATTCGTCTTTTTCCCAGAATCATGCCGCCAGACTGGATGATCCCATGGATTTTCCGGATGGCGAGGGCCCGCGCATCCCCGATCACATCATGGCACCGGAGCTTGAAGACACAAACCAGGACAGGACAAACCAGGACAGGACAAGTCACGACCGCACCTACGCCGACGACGCTGTGTTCGTGCCGATGGCGCAAACCGCCGAGCGCGCCGGCGATGTGATCTCGGTCGACAACATGCGCAGCGCCGTACTCACGAATATGCCGACCAACTTCGAGCAGGACGATCTCGATGTGCCGGCATTCCTGCGCAAGCGCAGCGATGTGATGTGACAGCAGAACGAGTTGAACGATGTAAATCAGGCAAACGGAAGAGTAGGAAAAGATTTTCATCCAGGAGGTATCTTTCCAGTAATCGGGTAACGGGTTACCGAAGGCGTTGGAACGGAGGTAATTTGAGCGCATGTCATTGTTCCAGAACGGGTTAAGGCAGGAATAATGTTTTCAATCGGGGCCAGTTTTTCGTTGCCATGAAGCGCGTAAGTCTCGTACTATCGCGATATTGATCAAAAAAGGCCAGGTTACCGGCCGCTGGCAAGGTTCGTGCATCGAACTGTTCTAGATTCCGGGGAGCATAGTCAGAAAGATGTCTAAAGGAACAAGTCTTCTTCGTCGGCTTTGCAGTTATCTCTCAGCCTTCCTGGTGTGCATACCTCTAGCAGGTGTGAGCTGGGCGGCGCATATCTCTACCACCACGTCCGCGAGAACAAAAACGCAGCGGAAAATCAGTGAGAGCCAGCGCACTCGCCACCGCATGCGGCGGCTGGCGCGCAGCCGCAGCGCAACGGTGAGAACGGTTTCGGTTACCGCGCATCATCGCGTGTATCGCGAGCGCTTCCACATGAGTTCGTTCGCCGATGACATTACCTCGGGTGATGTCACTGCGGGCGAGGATCCCGTGGTCCGCCAAGCCGCGATTGACGCTCTCGGAAACATGAACGGCACGGTAGTCGCGATCCAGCCGACCAGCGGACGCGTTCTTGCAATGGTGAACCAAAAGCTGGCGCTTTCGAGCGGCGCGCAGCCTTGCTCCACCATCAAGCTTTCCGTGGCGCTGGCCGCGCTCAGTGAAGGTTTGATTTCGGAAGACACCGAAGTTTCGATCGGCGGCCGCAGCCGCATCAACCTGACCACGGCGCTGGCCCACTCCAACAATGCGTATTTCGAAGCACTGGGGCGCAAGCTCGGGTTTGAAAAGGTCGCCTACTACGCTCATCAATTCGGACTGGGCGAACTGGCAGGCTACGACCTGCGCGGCGAGAAGTTGGGGTCGTATCCCGATGAAGTAATTCCCGACAAGCTCGGCGGCGTGGGCAAGATGTGTTCGTTCGGCGAAGGCATTTCCATGACCCCGCTGCAATTGGGCGCCATGGTTTCAGCCATCGCCAACGGCGGCACACTCTATTACCTCCAGCATCCGACGACTCCTGACGAAGTCGCGAACTTTCAGCCGCGGGTGAAGCGCCAGCTCGACATCGCGCCCCTGATTCCTGAGATCTCCGACGGAATGGCGGGCGCTGTCGAATACGGCACGGCGCGCAGTCTGCGCGTGAACTTCAACGAAGAAGAAATCCTGGGCAAGACCGGAACCTGTTCCCACGCGGGAACCCGCTTTGGCTGGTTCGCTTCCTATGCCAACACCAGCGCCGGACGCGTGGTGATCGTGGTTTTCCTGGAGGGTGGACGCCCAACTTTCGGTCCCAAGGCCGCAGAGATTGCCGGTCGCATGTATCGCAACATGTACGATCACAACTTCTTCATCGCAGGCCCAACCCTGCCCGCAACAGAAGGGAATCCGATCGACTAGTCCGATCGGGTGAAAGCGGTTACAGAAAAAACGTATCCGCGCTGACCCAGCGACTCACTTAAGATTCGAACCTTGTGGCCTCTCGCCAGAGAGGCCTTTGTTCTGTGTGCAGCATCAGCTGTTGAATCTCCCTAGAACTGCCTGTCGAAGCTCGCACCGGATCCTGTGATCACGTTCTCAAGTGATCTCCATCACTTGCCGATACTTCAGCCGAACCTAAAGTAGTCCTCGGGTGCACTCTCACCGGCTTTAGCGGCGCCCAGTGAAGAAGAAATTCTCCTCGTCGGAGGCAGTGATCGAACGCCTCCTCGCTGCGGCCAGATTTTTCGGTGGAGACGTCCGCTCGCTTGGAGACGCATTCTATGAAGTCCGCTTTCTTATTCGTATTCGTTGCTTCTACTCTCTTCTGTTCCTCAGCCTTTGCCGATACCCCGATCCTGCTCTCGATTCAAGTAGCGCCAGCCCGCGTCTCAGTTCCGTTGGGTGGAAGAAGACGGTTTACCGCCAATGGCACTTATTCCGATGGTACCCAGCGAGACGTGAGCAGTTCAGTCACGTGGAGTTCGGCCAACACCGCGGTGGTTGCTTTCTACACGCAGGGGCTGGCCACCGGGGTTGGCATCGGAAAGACGACGCTATGCGCCAAACTCAATTCAGTCAGCGGCCTAGCGGCAGTCACAGTTGGTCTCGTCACCGTCCAACCTTCCTTCTTTGGGCTGCACTTTAGCCCTTCCAGTCCACCTACGATCTCCTATGCCAGGTGCCGGATGTGGGGAGTTCGTGGCGTGTATTGGGCCGATATCGAACCTTCCCCCGGCGTGTACGACTTTTCGGCACTCGACCAGGCATTGGCCGAGGCAAAACAGGCGGGAATCAGCGATGGATGTGTTTTCACCTTCGGTTATGTTCCACAATGGGCTTCGAGCAATCCCGCTGATGTGACTTGTGATCAACTAAACGGCAGCACGGGAAGTTGCTGGCCTCCCTCGGACCTGGCCTTCGACGGTTCGGGCACGGACCAAACAGTTGTCGATGCCACTGCGACAATCGCGAGCCACGTGAATGATCCAGTGTATCTGCAGACGCACGCTCACATCTTGTATTGGGAACCGGCGAATGAGCCTTATCGCAGCAGCACGCTGAGCGGAACAAACTGCTCTTCGACGAGTCCTTGCAGCTTTAACGGAAGCTACGCGCAACTGGTGCGGATTGCCGAAGACATGCGCTGCGTCATTATGGGCGCGGGATCGGTGAACGAAGTTCGCTGCACACGATTGCCGATTGATCCCACCGCGGCGATCCTCACGCCGTCGGGCCAGACCTATTTCGAAACGAACGGGCGTTCGATGGTGTGGAACTTTCTGAATTGCAATCAGAATCCCCGACCCGGATCGGGGTGCACCACCGGATCGCGCGGCAGCGCCGCGACCGACGTGGTCAACTTTCATTGTTACGTGCGCAGCGGCAACGCCGACGATATCTCCACCTACATAACGGCTTCGCGCGCTCCCCTCAATGCAGTAGATGCCGCCAAGCCATTCTTCTGCGATGAGGGAAGCTGGGCAACGGTGGTGAGTTTCCCCGATCCCGACCTGCAGGCTGGATTTGTGGCGCGATGGTACGTAAGCATTCTGAGCCAGCAGGTCAGCACTGCGATCTGGTTCGCCTGGGACAATCAGGGGTGGGGCACCCTCTGGAATCCGAAAGGAAAGAACGGTTGCGCAACAACTACTGGCTGCCCCACTAAAGCTGGAGTCGCTTATGCCCAGGTCTACGACTGGCTCGTGGGTGCCAAACTGCAGGGTTGCCAACCTTCCGGAGGGATCGCTGTCTGCACTCTAAGCCGAGCCGGTGGCTACAGCGCTCTGATGGTTTGGGATAACGCCGTGTTGAGCAGTTGCGGCGGCCAGATCAGCACCGAAGTCTGCGGCAGCACTCCGTACTCGGTGCCAACCGGATACCTGACCAAGCGCGACTTGGACGGCCTGAAGGAACCGGCAAGCGCCCTGGAGTACGTGGGCGCGAAACCAATTCTGCTGGAAAATAACTGATCTCGGCATTCCCCATAAAGCTTGAGGAAAACGATGGGCTCATTCTGAGCGCCCAGCCCGAATCGCCGGCTTGTCTAGAGAGCTACCTCCTCGCCATCCGACGGCGCTGTTCTCCCTTGCCTTTCGATTGTTTCGGCCTCCAAAACGGTAAGCCGCTAAACACATATGAGGGGATATTCCTCCAGCCATAAGAACCTCTTCATCATTTCCGATACGTAACGGCCGATTTCTGGAAGAGGAATTACGAGAAATAACGCCTCTGCCGATAAGTTAGTCGAGAGATTCCGCCGACAGGGATGGAGCTACGATGACGGGGATGCGGATAAGATCCTGCCATTCTGCCCGCGTCGGCGTGTGTCTGTGATCGGGAGGGCCATACGTCTGGTGCGATGATAATTCACGGCAGCTACGACTACCGCCTGGTGGCCGTTTCGGTCGCGCTGGCCATGGCGGCGGCGTACGCGGCGCTAGACCTGGCTGGCCGCGTAACGGTTTCGCATCACCGGGCAAGGGCGTTCTGGCTGGCCGGCGGCGCTACGGTGATGGGCCTCGGAATCTGGGCCATGCACTACGTTGGGATGCTGGCGTTCAGCCTGCCGGTTCCGGTTCTGTATCACTATCCCACGGTCATCCTGTCGTTGCTGGCGGCGATCGCGGCGTCGGCAGTGGCGCTGATCACGGTCAGCCGCGAAAAGATGAGCCTGGCTTCGTGGACCGTGGGCGGCGTAACGATGGGTTCGGGAATCGCAGCCATGCACTACATCGGCATGGCTGCCATGCGATTGGCGGGCACCGTGGAATACCGATGGCCGATCGTGATCCTCTCGGTAGTACTGGCAATCGTAATCTCGCTGGTGGCGCTGGTTCTGGCCTTTCGCGTCCGAAAGGAAGAAGAGACCAGTCCGCGAAAGTTGCTCAGCGCGCTGGTCATGGGCAGCGCGATCCCGCTGATGCATTACACAGGAATGTGGGCGGCCAGGTTCCGGGCCTCGGATGCATCCTTCAGCACGAACTATACGGTGAAGATTTCCCTGTTCGGGATTTCAGTCATCAGCATCGCGATTTTTGTCCTTCTGATGCTCGCCATTGCGATCGCGATTCTCGACCGTATGCTCTCGAGTCAGAAGGCGGAGTTAGGCTCTGCTCATGAAGACCTGTCGCACTTTCGGGGGTTGGCCGAAGCCATCCCCGAGATTGTTTGGACAGCGACGCCTGAGGGCATGACCGACTATTGCAACAAGCGCTGGTATGAAGTTTCGGGACTGACCGAATCACAGACCCTGGGCCGGGGCTGGAGTACTGCGCTTCATCCCGATGATCTTTTGCCCTTAGAGAAGGAGTGGGAGCGCGCGTTGCGAATGGGTGCGACCCTGCAGACGGAATATCGACTGCTCGACGCGGCGAAAGGTTATCGCTGGTTTCTGGTGCGCGCCACCCCGGTGCGCGATATCAGCGGAGCCGTCGTGAAATGGTTCGGCACCTGCACCGACATCGAGGATCAGAAACATAACCAGCAAATCCTCGAAGAACAAATCCGGGATCGCACCGAAGAACTGGCCGACGCCAACACCCGGCTGCAGGAAGAAATGTTCGAGAAAGATGTTGCCCGCCGCCGGCTCGACGAGCAGAACGAAAAAATGATGGACGAGCTGACGGAGCGTTCCAAGCGAGCGACGATGCTGGCCAAAATGGGAGAACTGCTGCAGAGTTGCGTCAGCAAAGACGAAGTTTTCGCCGCCGCCCTCGGATACGCGCCAAAGATCTTTCCTTCGAGCCGAGGAGCCTTGGCACTGCTGGATTCCGGGCGCAGCCTGGCCGAGGTAGTGGGCTCCTGGCACGACTGCATAATGCCGGTGACCGTATTTGAATCCAGCGAATGCTGGGCGCTGCGAACGGGTCAGCCTCACCTGGTGGTGGCCGGAGACTCGACGGCGCGGTGCGCACACGCCGGCGATGTAAAAAACACGTACCTCTGCCTCCCAGTAATAGCACAAGGCCAGGCGTTCGGGATTCTGCACTTCCAGGCGACCGATGACGCCCCGGTACTCGCCGATTCTGAACTCTCTCTGAAGACTACATTCGCAGGGCAGGTGGGACTGTCGGTGGCAAACATACGACTACGCGAAGCGCTGCACGCGCAGTCGATTCGCGATGCGCTGACTGGGCTGTTCAACCGCCGCTACCTGGGAGAGATGCTGGAACGCGAGACCCGCCGCGCCGTGCGGGCGGAGCACGGCCTGGGAGTCCTGATGCTCGACCTGGATCACTTCAAGAAGTTCAACGACACCTACGGTCACGATGCGGGTGATACCGTCTTGCGTGAAACCGCATCGTTTCTGACCAAGAGCGTGCGCGCAGAAGATTTTGTGTGCCGTTTTGGTGGAGAAGAGTTTGTCGTCGTGCTCCCCATGGCCGATCTGAAGGCATCACGCGCTCGGGCCGAGCATATTTGCTCCAAATTGCGCGAACTGACCGTTCTGCATCAGGGACAGTCCGTCGGAAAGCTCACCGTATCGGTGGGAGTTGCCGAGTTGCCCTCGCACGGGACCATCCCCAAGCAGTTGCTCGAAGCCGCGGATGCAGCGCTCTACCGCGCGAAGCGCGAGGGCAGAGACCGAGTAGAACTGGCCGAAGCCCCGCTTTCTGAGGAACAGGTCGCGGCCGCTTCCGCCGCCGGCATTTGAGCCGTTACACGCCAACCCCACAAAAAGCGCACGCCCAGCCGGTCAGGCTGGGCGTGATATTGATTGCCGTAAGCGGGAACGAACAGACCAGAGTTCTTAACTGCGCTGCCCCGGGCCCTTGCTTTCGTCACTGGCGATGACGCCGTCTTTGATGTGGATCACGCGGTGGGCGTACTCGGCGATATCACCCTCGTGGGTCACCAGGATGATGGTATTGCCCTCGGCCTGAAGGCGGTCAAACAGCGCCATAATTTCAATGCCGGTTTGCGAGTCGAGGTTGCCGGTGGGTTCGTCGGCCAGGATGATCGAGGGCTTGTTCACCAGCGCGCGCGCAATCGCGACGCGTTGCCTTTGACCGCCGGAGAGTTCGTTGGGCTTGTGGCTCATGCGGGCTTCCATCCCCACCGCAGCTAGTGACGCCTTAGCGCGCTCCAGGCGTTCCTCGGCTGGAATGCCGGCATAAATCAGCGGCAGCTCGACGTTGTGCAGAGCCGTGGCGCGGGCCAGCAGGTTGAACGTCTGGAAGACAAATCCGATTTCCTTGTTGCGGATGCGCGCCAGTTCGTCGTCATCGAGCTCGCTGACCAGCTGGCTGTTCAGCCAGTACCTGCCTTGAGAAGGCGTGTCGAGGCAGCCGATCAGGTTCATCAGCGTCGACTTGCCCGATCCCGAAGGCCCCATGATAGCGACATACTCATTGCGCTGAATACGCAGATTGACGCCGCGCAGGGCGTGCACCTGCTGCTCGGAGCCCATGTCGTAGGTCTTCCACAAATCCTCGGCTGCGATCATGCAAGATTCGGGCGGCGCCTGGGCGGCGGTGTTGGGCATGCTGATGACTTCGGCGGTTGCCATGTTGTTCTCCTGGTCCTCGCTCACTCTGTCCGGTGCCACTGAGTTCTCCGATCTTTTGGGTTCAGTACTTTCTGCTTCGGACTCCGATTTCTTGAGACCTGCTTCCGAGACTTGCTGCCAGACTTAGACCACTGCCTTGCGAGACCACGGCCAGCTCTCCCGTTGGACGTTCCAACCCGGCTAACGTTACGACGACTCGTCTTCGGCTTTACTGGGAACGGAATTATCGATCTTGACGTTGCTGCCAGGACGCAGCGTGCGCAGGATCTTGTAACTGCCGGTGATGACTTCGTCCCCCTCTTTCAGGCCGTTCAATACTTCAATATCGGTTGTGCCCGTGATGCCGGTGGTGACCGGAACAAACATCGCTTTCCGGTTGCGAATCACGAACACGCCCTGGATTTCGTCGTCCTTCTTAGGTTTGGATGCAACTTCTGGCGCGGCAGGTGCCGCGGCGTGCACCGAACCCGGCGGATTATTCTGCCGATCGATCTGAGATTTCGTGCGCAGTGTCAGTGCCTGGATCGGAATCGCCAGGGCATTGCTCCGGGTCGCGGTTGTGATCTTCGCGGTGGCGGAAAGCCCGGGCCGCAAATCCGACGGCGGATCGGTCAGCGTTACAACGACCTTGAAATCCTTGGCCTCTTCGCTGGCCGTGGTCGATTGCGAAGTGGAGACTCCGCTGGAGCGGACGATGGCGTTGTCGCCGATTTCAGATACCTTGCCGTGAAAAACTTTGTTCGGAATGGCATCGATCGTGATCTCGGCGGGCTGACCAACGACCACATTTACGATATCAGTTTCGTCGACCTTCACTTCGGCGGTAATTACCGACATATCCGCCACGGTCATCAGCGTGCTGCCCTGGGCGTTCTGAATGCCGATGACGACGGTCTCTCCCTCACGCACCGGCACGTTCGTGACGACGCCATCGTAGGGCGCGCGATACGTGGTTTTCTGCAGCAGATCGGTGTAGTGGGTAAGGTTCGCGCTGGCCTGGGTAACGTGCTTGTTGGCCGATTCCATTTGAGCCTTAGCTTGCGCCACGCGGGCTTGCGCCTGCACCAGTCCCGCGTCGGCGGTGGCCCAGGCATCCTTGCGGCTGTCGAAATCCGACTTCGAAATCAGTCCGTCTTTGAACAGGTCCTGCGCGCGCGACCAGTCGAGCTTGTTGCGGTCATAGTCGGCCTGGGCGCGCAGCAGGTCAGCCTGTGAGGTCTTGAGACCGGCCTCGGAGGCAAGAGCGTCCGTCTGCGCCGCCTGCAAAGAGGCTTCGTTGGCGTTCACGTCGGCCGAGGACTGCACGTTTTCCAGTTGTGCCAGCAATTGCCCCTTCTTTACGTGGTCGCCCTCTTTAACCAGCAGGTGTGTGATTTTGCCGAAGGCGTTTGCCCCGATGTTGACGTAAGTCTTCGGCCTGATCTCACCTGACGCGCTGACGACTGTCGAGAGGTCCTCGCGCACGGCTTTCCCAGTTTGGACCGTAGCGACGTTCTTGCTGCTCTGAAGAACGGTCACACCGATGATGATTGCGAGTAAAACAACCACACCGGCGCCGATTGCAATTTTTTTCCAAGCTTTCATGGTTCCCGCCACATCCGGGGTACAGTTCACCGACGAGGCCAAATCCTACCGCTGTATGGGCTTAGACCGCTTTGGCTGCCTGCGCTGCAACGCGGGTGACGGACACACTCTCTAGTACGATCCTGCCGCCGAGAAAGTTCCCGATCAGGAAATTGAAGGAGTGCCGAGACCGCTATGCTGGATCACTACGCCCCGGAACGGACCATTATAGCCTGCCAGACCGCAATGGCAGCCCACAGAATCGAACGGAATCGACATTGGCACAGGCAACTCGGCAGGCCCTGTATAGCTTCCAAAAAAAGGCGGGTCGAGGCGGTTTTAATTTGTTCTCTGGGCACGACTTAACCTTGCTTTCACACAACTGAACGGCCTAAAATAGGGCGACAGACGGTTGTCCAGGCAGGAGTCCCTCTCATGTTCCGGGTTGCTTCGTATCAAGATCTTCTCAGAATTTTGCTGGTATCTGCGGGCCTCATCGCCTGCGGTGCTGTGGCCCAGGAGCCGGCGCAGGTTCAACCGGGGCAAGGGCAACCGGCGGAGGCGCAGCCCGCCCAAGTCCAGCCCGCCCAGGCTCAGGCCGCCCAGGCTCAGCCAGCGCAGACAGATCATCCCGACCAGGAATCTTCCGATTCGCCTGCCGCCACGGCGCCGGCGCAGTCCCAGAACTCGGTTGATCCCCTGAAACGGCCTCCCGACGCGAAACAGAAGAGAAAGAACGAACGCGCACTGAAGCAGGAGTTGAGCAAGCCCTATAAGAAGTGGCTGGACGAGGACGTGGTCTACATCATCACCGACGAAGAGCGCGCGGCTTTCAAGCAGCTCACCAACGACGAAGAGCGCGATAACTTCATCGAGGCTTTCTGGCAGCGCCGCGACCCGACGCCCGATACCGAAGAAAACGAGTACAAGGAAGAGCATTACCAGCGGATTGCCTATGCCAACGAGCATTTTGCCGCTGGCGTGCCGGGATGGAAGACCGATCGTGGCCGCATTTACATCATGTACGGCAAGCCGGACGAAATCGATTCGCATCCTTCGGGCGGAACTTACGAGCGTCCCATGGACGAGGGCGGCGGCGAGACCTCGACTTTCCCGTTTGAGGACTGGCGCTATCGTTACATTGAAGGCATTGGCCAGGAGGTGATCATTGAGTTCGTCGACACCTGCATGTGCAACGAATACCACATGACACTGGACCGCTCTGAGAAAGATGCGCTGCTCTACACTCCCAATGCCGGCCTGACCCAATGGGAACAGATGGGCATGGCCAACAAGTCGCAGCGCTTCAACGGTAGTGGCATGGAGCGGCTGGGTCTCGGTCCGGAAAGCAGCATGTTGCAGACCAAGGAATTTGACCGACTCGAGCAATTTGCAAAACTGAATTCGGCTCCACAGGTGAAGTTCACCGACCTGGAAGAAATTGTAAATTCGAAAATCATCCTGAATCCGATGCCTTTCGATGTGCGCGCTGACTTCGTGAAGGTTACTGACGACACGGTGCTCGTGCCGGTCACCATTCAGATGAAGAACCGCGACATCACCTTCGTCAACAAAGACGGGGTGCAGCGCGGGACGGTCAATATCCTGGCGCACTTGACGACTCTGACCGGCAAGGTTGTGCAAACTTTCGAGGACACGGTGCAGGTGGACGTGCCCGCTGAACTGCTTCCGCGGACGGCAGAGAACTCATCAGTGTACTGGAAGGCGGTTCCGTTGCGCCCCGGCCGTTACAAGCTGAGCATCGCCGTGAAAGACGTCAATGGCGACCGCAAGGGAGTATGGAGTCGCAGCATCATCGTGCCCGACTATTCCGACGACAAGCTGGCCACATCATCGTTGATCGTTGCCGACGAGATGGAACCGGTTCCAACCAAAGATATCGGCACCGGAAGTTTTGTGATCGGAACCATGAAGGTTCGGCCCCGCGTCGCTCCCGCGGACGGAAAGCCAGCCGTGTTCCGCAGAGACAAAGACCAGAAGCTGAATTTCTGGATGCAGGTTTACAATCTCGGCGTGGACGACAAGACGCACAAGCCCTCCGCCACTTTCGAGTATGACATCGTCAACATGGCCACCAATAAACCGGTCGTGGAGAAAACTGAGTCCACTTCCACGATGGGCAACGTGGGCGAACAGGTGACTCTGCAGAAATCGATCATGGCGGCGAATCTGCAGCCCGGTGTCTACAAGATCCACATCAAGGTGAACGACAACATCTCAAAGCAGACGATTGATCCGTCTGCGGTGTTTGCAGTAGAGTAACTCCCTGTGAAATTCCCCCCAGGGGGTGGGGCGAATTGAGACTGCGAGAGCTCGGAATCGGGACAATGCTGTTGGGATTGTCATTGCCTCTGTGGGCTGGAACACAGCCAGGGGCGATCTCGGGCTACGTCCGCAATGCCGCCGGCATACCCCAGATGGGCGCAGTTGTCCAGATTCTCGGCGCCGCCGACCGTACGCTGACCGTCTTCACCGATGGCGCAGGCTACTACGCCGCATCCGGTCTCTTACCGGGCTTTTACGATCTCAAGGTTACGGCGCCTTCATTCCTGCCCGCGCTGCGCGAAAAGATCGGACTCCGTCCGGGTGGCCGCCTCAACGTCAACGTGACGTTGAGTACGCTGCTCAACGTGATGCAGTTGGGGTCTGTGCGTGCCCTTCCCGAGGATGACGATTGGAAGTGGACTCTGCGTTCGGTCGCGAACCGTCCCATCCTCCGCGTCTTCGATGACCCAAGCCTGGACGATCCAGCCCTTAGACTTTCCGCGGAGAATCAGAATCAGGGTCATGATTTGCGCGGTACGTTGTCGTTCCTGGCGGGATCGGCTGCGGGCGGATATGGCAGCGGATCGGACATGAGTACGGGCTTCACGCTGGAACACTCGATTTTTGCCGATGGCCAACTCGACTTCAGTGGCAACGTGGGTTATGGAGAAGGAGTGCCGGCGGCAGTGCTGCGAGCCGGTTATTCGAGTCACCTGGCAGATGGATCTGCGCCCACCCTGGGACTCACGGTCCGCCGCTTCGCGCCTTCCGATCCGAGTCTGCATAATGCCGCGCTGCAGGCTATGGCGCTTTCCGCCGGCGACGATTTCAGCGTGGACGACGTAGTCGAGTTGAAATTCGGCAGCGAGTTACAAACCATACAATTCCTCGGGCATGTGACCGCGTTTCGTCCCTATGGAACGGCCGATGCTCATCTTTCGCCCAACATGGTTCTGGAATACGCTTACACCACATCCCGCCCCGATCTGCGGGCTGAGAAGGGATTCGATTCCGCGCCCGCCGATCTGAGCGAGTCGAATCCGCGGGTCAGCCTGTTGGGTTACACACCGAAAATCGAGCGCGCGCATCATCAGGAATTGAGCTTCTCACGGCGCGAAGGCAAGAACAGTCTGCAGCTGGCCCTGTTTACCGACAGAGTGGGAGATCCTGCACTGACCGGAACCGGCGCCGTCACAGCCGTGGGCGGATTCCTTCTGCCCGACGTCGCATCGGGAACTTTCAGCTACGCTGGCCGCAACCTCGACACCAACGGTTTGCGTGTCGTTCTGCAGCGCAAGTTTTCCAACGACCTCACCGCTACGCTCGACTACGCCTTCGGCGGCGTGCTTGATCTCACCAAACCCGATGTTCCGTTGGCCGACGCTCAACAGTGGATCAACACGCAGCGTCGCCACGCCATCGCCGCAAAATTCAGCGGGACGCTGTCGCACACACACACCCGCTGGATTGCTTCCTATCGCTGGGTGAGCGGCACCGCCATCACTCCGGTGGATATGTTTAACTCTTCTCCGGGACAGAGCGATCCCTTCCTGAATCTTTTCGTTCGCCAGCCCATTCCTACCATGGGTTTCCTTCCCGCGCACATGGAAGCCATCATCGAGGTACGCAATCTGCTCGCGCAGGGCTATGTTCCAGTCCTCGGGCAGGACGGACAAACGGTATATCTGGTCCAATCCGCCCGCTCGCTGCGTGGCGGCTTAGCTTTTACGTTCTAAGCGACTCTCTTCTGCACACCCAAAACCCCAGTCTGCGTCGGCAGGCGCTTTTCCTCATTCGATCTCGGCCGGGACTCCGCCCGTCCAACTCCTTTCGTCACGTCGTATGGTGGTTAAGCCGGTGCTAACCTTTTTCAGCTGTTCCTCCCCTTAAAGTTCTTATTCCGGAGAACCCAATGCGTCGCTCCGTCTTCGTGAAGTGGTGTGCGGTTTGCATTCTGAGTATCGGCCTCACTGCGCCGCTTTACGGCCATCATCTCAAAAAGGGCGAGTCCGCTTATCTGCCCGTGACAACGACTTCCTCTAGGGCTCGCGAACTCTACCAACAGGGAATGCAGGACTACGAAAATCTATACCTGGAGCGCTGCAACGACGATTGGCGCGCGGCAGTGAAGGAAGATCCCAATCTGGCCCTGGCCTGGGCGTGGATCGCCTTTAACAGCCGCAATCCCCAGGAAGTGAGCGAGGCTCGCGATAAAGCGAAGGCGCTCATGCCCAAGCTAACGCCCGGGGAGCAGTTGATGGTGGGATGGATCGTCAAGGTGCAGGAGGGGAACTATCTCGAAGGCATCTCGTCGATGAACGACATGCTGGAAATGTATCCGCACGACAAGCACGTGCTGTATCTCGCCGCAAACTGGCTGATGGGCGAGAATGGAACCGAGCAGGCGCAGCACATCTTGCAGAAGGCGCTCGCTCTCGACAAGAGTTTCGCTCCGGCCCTGAACGATCTGGCCTATGTCGAAGCTCACAACCGGCAGTTCGACAAGGCGCTCGCCGCCATGGACCGCTATGTGGAGCTTCTTCCGAAAGAGCCGAATCCGCAGGATTCCTACGGAGAACTGTTGCGCATGGCGGGAGATTTTGAAGGATCGCTTACGCACTATCGCGCCGCGCTCATGATTGATCCTGATTTCGTCACTTCGCAGCTTGGACTCGGCGACACTTACGCCCTGATGGGCAACGAGGAACAGGCCCGCTTGGAGTACGACAAGGCGATCCGCTTCGCTCACAACGAAGCCGACCGTCTGGACTACAGCATGCAGAAGGCGATGACCTTTGTGCGAGACGGCAATTACATCGAAGCTGATAAAAATTTCGTGGAGATTGCCCAGACAGCGCGCGCCAAGGCACAGGGATTGCAGGAGGCGCAGGCCTACCGCCACTTGGCGGAGTATCAGACCGACGACAACGCCGCACTCAAGTATCTGAAGCTGGCCGAAGAAGCGCTGCATCACCAGGCAACCATCTCGCCCTCGGATCGCGACGAGGAACTTTCGCGCATCCTGCGCAACCGAACCGTACGCGCGGCGCGCGCGGGCAATCAGCCGCTGGCTGACCAGTCGCTCGCGCAACTCGAATCGCTGGCCAACGGCAGCCGTAACCGTGTGATTCAAAGTTCGTACCAGGGCGCGTCCGGATCGCTGCTGATGGATCAGAAAAAGTACGACGAGGCGATCTCGCACCTGGAAGAAGATCAGGAGAATCCTTTCACCCTGGAACTGCTGGTGCAGGCTTATTACGAGACGATGCAGGTGGATAAGCTGCACGAGGCAGAAGCGAAGCTCCGCGGAACCAATGTGCCAACCATGGAGCAGGCTCTGGTCGTTCCCGCAGCCCGCGCCAAGCGGCCGAATCTATAGGCACGGCCAATAGCTTCGCGCCAACCATGCCCGGCTGGTCATTTCGGCAGGGCGTGGTGGTCGAAGTGAATGATCCGAGTGAACTTCCACAACTTCGCGCTTCGCCCGTCGCTGGCAGTGTCTGAAAAGTGATTTCACGCACGGCCTCATCGCCCGCACACTTGACACCCATATACTTCTAGGTCTACGCTGGTTCGGTCCATTTACGCCGGTTTACATGTAGATATGTAGAGGTGGATTCGATGGCGAGGAATGATCTTCAGGGTAGCCTGGATCTCCTGATTCTCAAAACGCTCTCACAGAGGGGCAGACTGCATGGCTATGGCATTGTCGTGCACATCCAGAAAGCCTCTAAGGAACTGCTGCAGGTCGAAGAAGGGTCCATCTATCCGGCTCTTCACCGCATGGAGCAGAGCGGCTGGATCGGTTCCGAGTGGGCTCTGACCGAGACCAAGCGACGGGCCAAGTATTACAGTCTGACACTTGCTGGACAAAAGCAGCTACTAGCGGCGGAAGTGGGTTTCGAGCAGCTCGTAAAGGGTATTCGCGCGATCCTGCGCTATGCGTGAGGTGACAGGATGGGCCTGATGCGGCGGGTTGGGAACTTGTGGCGACGCCAGCAGGTGGAGGCGGACATTCAGGCAGAACTTGAGTCGCACATCGAAATGGCCACAGAAGATGGTGTTCGTGCCGGGCTAAGCGAACAGGACGCCCGTCGCGAAGCGAGATTGCGATTCGGGAATCCGGCTCTCGTGCATGAGCGCGTGGCTGATGCAGACATCGACTTGTCGCTGAGCGGTATTTATGCCGACGTTCTTTACTCATTACGCCAACTGCGGCGGGCTCCGTCGTT
The DNA here is from genome assembly GCA_963739125.1 of uncultured Acidobacteriaceae bacterium. Lineage (GTDB taxonomy): Bacteria > Acidobacteriota > Terriglobia > Terriglobales > Acidobacteriaceae > Sulfotelmatobacter. The sequence continues at coordinate 3,313,626 of CAVTZD010000001.1, forward strand.
TTCGCTGACGGCAATTTTGACGCTGGCCCTCGGAATTGGAGCGAGTACAGCGACCTTTTCACTGGTGCATGCGTTTCTGCTTCGACCCATGCTCTATCCCGACGCGAATCGACTGGTGGTGGTTTCGGAGCAACTGCGCGTGCTCGGCATCGACAGGTTCCCGGCTCCGATTGGCGACTTCGTGGATTATAGAAGCGATAACCGGGTGTTCGATGAAATGGCGGCAGTCGAGAATGTTCACTTCGTATTGCGTGCCGGCGAATATCCAAAGCGAGTTTTTGCGGTTCGCACGACGGCAAATCTTTTCCCCATGATGGGACTGCGCGCCGCACTGGGCAGGACTCTGACCGCCTCGGAGAACCAGCCAGGACACGAGCATGTCGTCGTGCTGAGCGATGAGTTGTGGCGGGAGCAATTCGGCGCTGATCGCGCAATCGTTGGGAAGGACGTGATTCTCGACGGACAAAACTATCAAGTCGTGGGCGTGCTCGCGCGAAATGCACGGTTCAGCCTCGTGTATCCGCAGGCACCGGCTCTCTGGGTCCCACTCTCACTGGTCGCAGACCCGGACCGGAATACCGGACAGCTGGAGATGGTGGCCCGACTCCACGAAGGCGTCACGCTCGAATGGGCGCAAGCGCAAATGTCCGGTCTGGCGGCGCGACTGGAGCAACAATATCACATCCAGTTAGGGCCGCACGGAGAGGATCCAGGCTATGGCGTTCGGTTGACGACCCTGCGTGAAGAACTGACGGGGAACATGCGTGATCCCCTGCTGCTCATGCTTGGGGCGGCGACTCTGATCTTCCTGGTCGCGAGTGTAAATATCGCCAATCTTATGCTGACCCACGGGGTAAAGCGGGAACGCGAGTTTGCTATCCGCATTTCTCTGGGCGCGGGCCGGGCGCGGCTGGTCCGGCTGCTGGTGGCGGAGGCCGTGGTCATTGCGCTGGCCGGCACGGCAGTAGGAGTAGGAGTGGCGGCTGCGGCTTCGGGACTCCTCGTGCGGCTTAGCCCTTACGAAACGTCCACTCTATTTCAGGCGTCGGTCGATGCGAAGGTACTGGGCTATGCTGCGGGACTCGCAATGATCGCCACGATGCTTTTCGGGTTGATGCCCGCACTGATGATCGTTCGCCGAGGACAGTCGGTCGCCGCGGCCAGGGCGCACCAGGTTTTGGGTGAGCGGCGCGGTCGTCGCCTGCAAGGGATTCTGGTTATCGTCGAAATGGCATCGTCCGTGGCGCTGACGATTGGAGCGGGAACGCTGATTCACAGCTTCCTGCGGCTGCACGAAATTTCACTCGGATTTCAGCCGGACCGCGTCCTGACCGCGCAGATTAACCTAGCCCCGTCGTACTCGACTGGCTCGTCACAAATGGAGTTCTATGCGGAACTGCTGGACCGGGTCCGGTCGATGCCGCGTGTGGAGAGCGCGGCGACGACCACAATGCTGCCAGCCGCAGAGCGTCCAGTGCACGATCCTTTCAGTGTGGAGGGACGGCCGTGGCAACCGTTTGGGGCGGGACAGGTACCACAGTTTCTTAACCATCAGGCCGTGAGTACAGATTATTTTCGCGCGATGGGGATCGGGCTGCAGGAGGGACGAGTGTTCGCCGCTCACGACACGAATGGCTCGCAGGCGGTAGCGATCGTCAATGAGACGCTGGTGCGCGGCTTCTGGCCCGGAGAGAATCCGATTGGCAAACACCTGCTCATCGGAGCGCCGCAGCCTGGCGTGCCGTGGCTGACGGTTGTTGGCGTGGTACAGGATGTGCGGAGCGGAGGGGCGACGGCAGAGACGCTTCCGGAACTCTACACGCCGATGGCGCAGAATCCGGCCGCGGCTATGGCACTTGTGGTGCGGACAAATGAAAACGATCCGGCGAACACGGCGCTTGAGGTGCGCGACGCCCTCGCCGCGATGGACCGCAACATTCCGCTGGAGCGTCTGGCGACGTATGACGAACTTTTAGACGACCAGCTTGGGCCGCGACGCTACGAGACGTTTCTGCTGGCCACATTTGGAGGACTGGCGCTGCTGCTGGCTGCGGTCGGGCTCTATGGAGTGGTCTCCCATGCGGTGTCGCAGCGCACGCGGGAGATCGGTCTGCGGATGGCCTTTGGTGCGTCGGCGGGCGAGGTCACGGGGATGGTGCTGCGACAGGCCCTGTTGCTGGCGGGATGCGGACTGGGTATGGGTATCCCAATCTCCGTTGCTTTCCGACGCGTACTCGCGAGTGAGATTTTCGGAGTCAGCCTCGTGGATGTTCCCGTGTACGTCTGCGTGTCCCTGGTTCTGCTAAGCGTAACGCTGGTGGCCACGATTCTTCCGGCGTGGCGCGCGGCATCGATCGATCCGATGCTGGCGTTGCGAACCGAGTGACGTAGACGGCGACGCGGACCTACCGGCGTTTGGGCCTCGCGCAGGCGATCACTGCCGCAGTCAGACGTTCCGCGTGGAGCGCGTCCTCATTTTTATTACGTGCTGCGTAAGTTGGTGCTTAAGGTGGGCACGACGAGACATTTCCCTTAGCGGAACCAGAAGGGGATTTCTCCATCGTAGATCTCGTCGAAATTGACGCCTTGGTGTAGATTAACTGGAACCCGTTATGAAAGCCGACACTGATCGCCGCGCCGGGACCAGAATCGCAACGACGGTTCCCACGCGCGTGCGTACCGCCGAGGGATCGGACCACACCGCCCAGACCCGCGACATCAGCGCCAACGGCATTTTCCTCTACACCAAGTCCCGCATGGAACCGGGCACGGATGTTGAACTGGTGCTCATCCTTCCACCGGAACTGACGTCAGGGGAAAAGTGCTGGGTTTGTTGCCAGGCGACGATCGTTCGAGTCGAACAGAATGGACCGGCCTTCGGCGTAGCGGCGCAGATTCGGCGCATGGATATCCTGCCGGAAATGACGGCCTGATCCCGAAGCGCACGGCTAGAGCCGGCATTTTTTCGTGCCATCTTGGGAGGGCATTTCCCGAGGATTTTCCCGAACGGGGATGACCAGGAACGCTGACGATTTCCCGCCCGGTTTGGCTTCCCTGTAAGTCTTTGAAAAAAAGACTTTCCATTGCATCGTCCGTAGTGCAATAATGGCGGCCCTAGAATTGCTCTGGCCAATCCAAGGTCTTAGGCGGGCCCCGGTATGATCGACAAACTCGCGGCAGGGGTGGTGCAGGTGCAGACCCCCATCGGTCCGCGTTATGTAATTCCCTCCACGCTCCAGCGCTTTTACTTGGTCTGGATGTTTCGGAACTTTCCCATCCTGCCGCATGCTGTGTTGTCGCGGCGTCAACAGCGCATGATCGATCGAATGTGCAGCGAGCAGCGGTTTGCCTCGATGGCGTATGCCGACGGCATGGATGAAGTGCCCGTGATCGGCACCATTGAGCATCGCCCTCCGGCCGCGCCGGTGAATCCGTTGCCGCCACGGCGACCGGTCGTGAGCGAAACCACGCCAGGTTTAGCAGCCGAAGTTCGGCAACGCTCGTAGTGGTAGAACGAGTAGTAGAGCGCGGTACGCGACTCCAGCATTGCTTCCGGGCTGGCGGCCATGCTGTCACCGGTTCGCGCAACCGGACCGCGCCGGCGAGTCGACCGAGAGTTCGGTTCTACCTGCCTAGCCGCCCCCTTGCACCGCTCAATTGGATCGCCCGTTCAATCCGCCGACTTGCATTGCCGGATGATTCCGCTAAGGACGCTGAACGAATTTTCCATTTGCGCTTAGCGAATCCATCGTGATTCAGAGCGTTGACGTTCAGACTGTTGACGTTCAGAAATTGTCGACGTTCAGGAACCGTTGATATTCAAGACGGTTGACGGAACCCAACTCGCCGACATTCCTTAGATAACGCAGCACAACGGGGAGAGTGGTGCGGGCACCGCTACCCGCAACGGTCGCGCCTGCGCCGAGCACACTTCGAATGTTATAATCCCGTTCTTGCTCCTTCGGTTTGAATTCCCACCTCGGGCGCGTAGCTCAATTGGCAGAGCAACTGACTCTTAATCAGTAGGTTGTAGGTTCGATTCCTACCGCGCTCACCATCTTTTCAATCACTTACCGGTGATTTGCAAACTGATTTTTCCAGGTGTGCCGTAAAGTGTGCCGTATCTCAATCCGGCTGCACCTGTTTCTCTACTGCTGTGTCATGATCGAGGCGCGGCGCGCACGATCTCTAGCTCGGGATGCTGATACTGCATCGCAGTCTTCACATCCCTGTGGCCCATGGTTCTCATGACGGCAGCCAGGTTTCCGGTTCTCTTCAGAATCCGGGTGCCGTAATCATGTCGCCCACAATAAAGGACAGGATCTTCGGGAAGCTCCGCTTTTCTCCTAGCTTCTCGAAATCTCTTCGCCATTGTGGTGAGGTGAGCAGACTCGGCGCGTTTCGACGGGAAAACCCATCCTTCGCGTTTTTCTCCGCACCGCTGTTTAAGAACGTCAAAGACGCGATTGCTCATCGGCACGCGTCTCCTTCCTTCTTCGGTCTTGCTGTCCGGCACGAAGATCACGCGAGTTTCCCAATCCAGGTTCTCGATACGCATCTGATTCGACAGCACAAATTTCATCTAAGTTCGGCGAGAGCCGCTTTCAGGTCATCATGGTCAAATGCTGACGACACGCGGTTGATTTCGCCTTTGGCGAAACCGTGTCGCGCGGCTTCGTCGCGCCACTTCGATACGGCCTTACCGACCTGTTTTGCTATGTCGCGCGCTTTGCCGTCGTCCAGATCAAAATATCCTGCAACCTCCATTGCCAGTGCGAGTGAAGCTGTGTTGTCATCCTCATTGATTGCCGTGCTGAGGATGCGCGGCTTGATGTCGGTGGGCACCGGGTTGAGGTCGTAAGCGGGCGACAGGCGCCAGCCCGCCTGGCCTTCGTACAGAAAGCCGTGATTGCGCAGGTGGTCGTCGGTGTTGGAGATCAATATGTTGAAAACCATGCGCCTCCACAGCGCTTCCATGTCGGCCTTCGGTGCGGCGCCGTGCTGGCGTAGCGCGTCAACAATTTCCAAATAGCTTCGGGCTTCTTTGTCTCTCGATCCGAGCATGCTCATCGCGGAGAGGAATGGGATACGTCGTTCGCCGTCGCGGTCGAAGCGTCGCAGGAGGAGCACAGGCTTGCCAGCGATGTTCTCGACACGGGATTGGGGAACGGGGATACCAGATTTCTGCGCGAGGGACAGTGCGACTGCTTCCCAGACTACCGTGTTGATTTCATCGTCCTTGCGTGGGAATTTCGCGATGGCCAGATGGCCGTCCTTTTCCCTGACGGAAGCCTTGGGCCTCGCGCCGCCAAGAGAGGAGCCGGGCGCGAACAGCATGCGCAGTTCCTCCTCCGTGTCTTTCTCTTCCATCACATGTTCGGCCGCGGAGAGCAGTTTCGGAAGCTCGATCAGCGGCGGGATGCGCTTGACGCCCTCCTCGCGCAGGAAGGGTCCGCCTTCTTTTTCCGCAAAGCGCAGCGCGCCCTGACGCGCCTCGTCGTCTACCAGCAGCAGGAAGTCAATTTCCTGAAGCGTGCGCGGCGCCCCGCCTTCGCGCTCCGCGCACCTGCGTTCCATGCGGCGCATGAGCGCCCGTCCCCAACGGTCGGGCGCGGAGTCGCCGATGGCGCCGAACATGGGCGTGTCTGCCGGCGTGTGAAACGGCCGGGACCTACCTGCAGGGCTGGCTCCAGAGAGAATCGCGCAGGATTTTCCAGCCATGTCTTGTCGTATTCGAAGGTGGTGCTTTCTTTGTTCTTGCGCGTACGGGCCCGCAGACGCCCCATCAGATGCTGGACGCCGTCGAGATCCACGTATACGAAAGCCTCTGTGTCCATCACTTGTCTTTCGTGCGTTTCGGGCCGCGCGCCACGCGAATGCGCTGCGGCAAGCTTTCCTCTTCGAGCTGCAGGCCCACGGGATCGTTCTTTGGCGCGGCGAGATCGCCCAGCCGGTCCGCCATGCCCAGCACAAAAAGGACCGTGGCGTAGATCCCGATCGCGACGCCGGGATCGCCCTTTTCAATCTTGACGAGGGTCGTGCGGCTGATCGAGGCGCGCTGCGCCGCGATGGCCGCCGGGATGCGCCGTCGCCGCCGGGCATCGCGGATGTCGCGGCCGAGCTTGCGCAGGGCGTGCCTTACCGGGAGTGGCATTACGACGGATGATCGGCTGGTCCTCATGTTTAATGTCCATAATAATGGTCACTAACCGATTTAATGTACATTATTATGAACGCTAGGTCAACCCCGCCTATTCCTTGGATGGCAAGCTGGCTGGCCGAAATCTCAAATCTGGAGTGCGTTTCCTCATGGCTGGACGAAGCTATGCATGCTCAACGCGCAGCGGACTTTGCGCGTTTGCTATCGCGGATCTGCTCGGTAGTAAACCCGAGTCCGCAGACACTGCAACGCCAGCCTGGAGAAGCAGCGTGTGCTATTACTGGCGCCGACTGCTGATCGGCGCGCCTGGCTCTTACCAGTTCGCTACTGCAGTGGGGACACTGTCGTTGAATCATAAGCTCCTGCAGAAGAAACGTCTCTTCACGATCAGTTGCTGGGATGGATGGTCCGAGCTTCCTCGACGGTGAGCCGAGAAGCGTCGCAATAGCCATACCCATTCAGGCAAGCCGCATAATTCCGCTTGTGTTCGGCGTCGGCCAAGGTCTTGGCCTCCGAGGACGTGAGTCTCGTGTAGTCACAAGCTTCCTTCCCGTCCTTGCACGCCGAGAGGTTGCGCTGGTCTTCTGAGGAGGCTGTCTGTTTCGCTTGCAGCGGAGTGAGTTCGGAGTGATCGCAATCGTCCCATCCGTTCTCGCAATTCTGAACGTTGCGCTGGTGTTCTGCGGCCGTCGTGTCTCTGGTTTGCGATGGGGACAACTGGGCGTGATCGCATCGTCCTGAACCACTTTCGCAATCAGATGCATTGAGCTGGCTCCGGGCGACGTTCACCTCGGCGGTTTCCGACGGAGTCAGTTTGGAGCGATCGCAAGCTCCCGTCCCTTCCTTGCAGGCAATGAAGTTACGCTGTTGGTCGGCCGCGTCCATTGCACGGGCTTCCGACGAGGTCAGCTTAGAGCGGTCACAGGATTGCATCCCGTCGTTGCAGTCGGTCGCATTCCGTTGGTGGTCGGCCACAGCCAACGCAATCGTCTCCGGTTCTGAGAGTTTTGAGCGATCACAGGAATCGTTGTGATTCCTGCAGTTGGCGACGTTTCGCCCGTGGGCGGCCAGAGCTACCTCTGCCGATTGAGGGACACTCAGCTTCGACCGATCACAGGCTTCGCGGCCAGCCTTGCAGGCCTCAAAATTCTGCGACAAATCTAGGGATTGAGCAAACGCAAGGACTGGCCAGAGGCTGAGACACGCCACTGGCGCCAAAAGATATTTCCGCAGACTAGCTCTCATATTGTCCGCCCTTCGGAAGAGTAAGACCTCGTCGACTGCCGCAATGCTCGGATTGGCTATTGTGGCGCTGACCGGAACTTAGCAGGCGGTTCCGGCCAGCCACAACTCTGTGATGCTCAACGATTTCTGACGCGAAACTTATTGTTTGTTGTCTTCTCTTGCTTCCGCAAGATGCGCCTGGTGACCTGCTTCCGAAACCGCCTTCAGAAATGCGTTTGCGCTGGCGGGAGTTTGCGCCTTGCCCGAAAGAATGGTACGGAACATCATGTGGTGCCCGTAAATGGCGCGAGTTGAATCGTTGTCCTGCTCGACGACCGCACCTTCCAGCGTCAGGCCGGCGAAAATGCCTTTCGAGCGCGCGTAGGTCAGGACTTCCGTGTTCATCAGTATGTCCGTTCCGGCGGAAGTGTGACGGCCAACCGGACCCGCTGCCACTGATCCTTCGCCCGTGAGTTCGAACTTACTCGACAACAAATGCTGCAGGCCACGATCGTTCATGACGAGCATGACCAGATCCACGCCTTCGACTCCAATCTGCAATCCCCAGCTGCCACCACCAACGGAGACGAATGCAGGAGCGCTCCAGCCTTCAGCCGTGCGGCAGGACGCCACGCCGCGGCCATGTTTGCCGCCAAAGATGAAGCCGCCCTTAAGCAAGTTTGGCACCACTACGATGCACTTCGCACTGTTCAACACTTCCTCGGGGATGCCTTTGTCGGGTGCCGACATAATCGATTGCAACACTTCCACCGACTTTTGCATGCGGTCGACCGTGTCCTCCCGATCCGAGCCCGCGAACGCGTAGGTTCCAACCAAGGCCATCAAGCTCATTAACAGCAGTGAAATTGTTTTTCTCATTGAAAGTGTTTTCCTTTAGGGTTACCGAACTAATAAGAGGGGAAGAGCTTCAGATAGCTGACTTAGTTCAGAGGACCTGAAAGAGAGAGAAGAAGTGCTCGTCTCTGCATCCATATTCGCTCGGGCAAAAGAGAATAGCTGATCTCAATTGCTCACATCTGTTTTTGTTGAGGGCGAAACCACCCAAAACTCCCACGTAAAGGTTTCCGTGCGATGTGAGCAATCCAGCACAGAATCGCCAGCCCGAGCCTGTCATCCTCTACTAGCTGAGAAGGATCTAATAAGCGGAGAGAGCTGCACCGAGGTGAAATCGATGGAACCGTTTCGTCCCTCCCTTCGCAGACGAATGATTCGCATCGCTGATTTCTTCAGGAAGCTGCCGGTGTTGCTTCGACCCCAGGTCCAGGAGATCCGCTCACAAAGGATGTGCCCGTTCTGCGGATTGATCACGCCGCGAGCTGGCAGGTTTTGCCTGGAATGCGGCAGGCCGCTCAGAGCTATTCACACTGAGCGAAAGGATGCGCACCAGGAATGAAATAGCAAGGATAAATACGAGGAGATGCCATGCTTTGGACGATTATCGCTGTGCTTCTGATTCTCTGGTTGTTGGGCTTTAGCCTGCACATAGCTGGCGGCCTGATTCACCTGCTGCTGGTTGTAGCGCTGATAATGGTGGTCATTAATTTGGTGGGCGGACGTCGTGGAACGGCCTGAGGCGATCCTGATGTCTACGGTGTCTACCGCAGCTCACGCTTCGGTTTGCGGGCGTTGCGGCATTCGTCCAGCGTATAGCGCCGCAGGATCTGATCGAGTCCGTCCACCTGGATGACTTCTCCACCCTGAGCAGCTTTCTTCAAGGCTGCTGAGGCTTCCTCCAGGGTAGGATAGCTGACTCCATCGACCGCGCTGCCGTTCTTGTGGATTTGGAACATCAAATTTTGCGGGTTATTTCGTTTGGGCACCAGGTCTCCTACTTGCGTTGGAACAAAGCGCTAAGGCCACGGCTTGTAAGCGCGCTTAGGGACCGTAGGGCGGCATGGACGGAGCCCTCAGGACGCGGAGCTTTGGCGGCCGCCAGGCCTCGGTCGAGATGCGTCTTGTCCGAGGGGTGTCCGGTGGTAAGAGTACACTTCTCTTTCGGCTTGGCTCTGCACACCGGGCACGTCACGGACAATATCCGTCTTTGCGTAAGTGGCCGGGTTTCCACACTCTAAGTATTCATGTCGCCCGGCTTAGAGAATAGTCAATTTTGCTCGTTTGCCGAACGCCTGCGCCAAAAACAGGAATGTTAGAGTCAAGCTAAAACGACGCAGACCGGCATAGGCACTTGGCTAGAATTCGACACTCCCGTCCAAGATGCTTCTCCACACGCCGAGCGAGAAGGGCGCATCCTGATCCCTAGTTGTCTTCTGAGCAGGGTTGGCGTGGCCACGGTCCGCCCAATCTCGTGACCTTTCCGAGGCGGCGAAGGTATGTTGGTGTTCGCGCTCCAGGATCTCCCGCGAGGCGTTTAGCCGGCTTCACATTCAGTACGAAATGGATGGTAGCCCATAGAAAGTGAGCACCGTCGGACTTGGTAACGAGAGCATCAACGGACTTGAGCGCTCCCTCAGGCAATTCCAGGTGCTCCGCCAGCATCACGATTGGGATCTGCGGCTTGACCTTCTTGATTTCAGCCGCGACGACTGCTCCATCCAGTAAGCCCAGATGGTACTCAAGCACAATTGCATCCACGGGCCGCGACATCAAAAGGCGCAGACCATCGGAACCGTTGGCCGCAGTGATTGAGCCGGGTCGCGGTGTATGCAAAGTAGTGTGCTGTTGGGAGCCATGCTGGTTAGATATATGCCCTGGGGTCCCAGCAATTCTGCCCAAAATTGCTCATAGACCGCCGACGTGCAAACCGAGCAATACTGACCAGAAGTCCGCATCCAGGAGAGACTAGCGTTGGATGCATATCCTTTTTCGCTGTGAGGCCCCTATAAAAACACTACCTTCACCTCTCCGCTTACCCACCTGATGCGTGCAATGGGACGGTCATCGCGGGCTCGACTGCCGTTCGCGAGAATGAAATATCGAAAGAGACCGACATCCGCCATGTGGGCGCCATCTGCCTGTCGTGCAGTTATCGCCAGGACAAAGCCACCGAGCCGGCACACGCGTGTCATCTGCTGCCAATTGCATGGGAGCGACCGCGAGTGAGGGAGGCCCTTAATCCAACCGCTGTTTTCGTGGAAGCACTCAATCGTGCAGAACTACATTGAGCAGAGAGCTGTGGACCTGCAGAGCGCCTTCCGTACCACCGGCGTAGTGAATGAAGCCCAGCTTCCGGAATCGGTTCATGAAGAAGCTGACGCGGGAGCGGGTCGTACCAACCATCTCGGCCAACGTTTCCTGACTGATCTTCGGGACCACAGTTTCAGGAATGCCTTCCTTGCCAAAATGAGCGAGCAATAGAAGGACGCGGGCCAGGCGTTTTTCGCTCGAGTTGAAAAGTTGATCGACCAGATCCTCTTCGTAACGGATATTCCGCCCCAGCAGATAGGCCACGAACATTTCAGACAGCGCCGGCTCACGATGAAGAGCGTCCATCATGGTCTTCTTCTCTACTCGGAGAATCTCGCAATCTGTCATTGCAGCGGCTGAGCCCATTCTTAACAGCTGGCCTGCCAGCGACCCCTCCCCGAAGAAGTTTCCCTGATTGACGATCGCGATCGTTGCTTCCTTGCCGATCTTGGATAAAACGGTCAGCCTCACTTTGCCTTTTTGCACATAGAAGACAGCGTCCGCCTCGTCCCCCTGCGCAAATATCGCCTCTCTTTTGGGAACTACCAGAATCTTCCTGCCGATGCCGATGGTTGCGAGAAACACATCAGGGTCGAATCCGCCGTTCTTCTTGCCTGCTATCAGGGAAGGCATCTTCAACGAGTATAGTCCGCCAATGGACAACAGCTGCATAAATCGCCAGTACCCCGAATTCTGAGGCGATTCGCTCTTGGGTCGCGAGCCCAGAAAGAGTGGTCACTTTTGAGCAGTTTTTGTTTGCTCGTCGGCCCAACATTGATACTGCACAACGGAGAGGGAACAACTACTCATGCCACGAACCGTGAAAGTCGGGACGATTCTCGTGAAAGAGTGGCTCGGAATGCCGCAACTTTCTGGGCTTGAAACGGAACCCTCCTGCTTCGGTGAGTGGAGCATGGTTGCGGCTCCGGATGCATTCGCTCTCGATCGTGCGATCCATGTTGCGGGATGGAACTTCTTTTTCATGGCGACGGAAGTCAAGGCGATGTTCCTTGGTGTTCTTGCGCCAGAGAAGATACAGAGCGCGTTGAAGCGGATCTTGACGAAGGTGAAACCGCAGCACTTCAATGGTCTTGAGGTCACTGAAATCGCTGTTCGGCGCTTCCTCGGCGTGCCCTACGTAACCGTTTCCGCGCATTCCCGGCATATGCAACAGAGTTGCAATCTGGATAGCTGCGAGGCACGGCGGTTGTCTCAGAACGATGCTGCGTGGGCAAGAGGTTGATTGCAACTGGCGACTGGATTCGGGACGCCTTAGATCGCCTCGATGTAACCCTCGCCGAACCGGCGCTGGCCTGAGTCCTTCGAACTCACTATTCCGAACTGGCTAAGCGCCGATCTCGATGCGGCTCAGTGCGGGGCAGTCCCGTGCTCAACTCGCACTTTTCTCCGGGCTTTGCACCACAGGTAGGACAACGAACCGACAGGGCCTGTTTCTTCGTGGCTTTCATGCTTACACAATGGGCCTGTGGCTCACAACAAAATGGTCAATAGTGACCATTTTGAAAGCCCATTTTCGGCTAATACTTGGAACAGAGTAATTCCAACCAGCGCTGGTGTTGTTCTCTGGTCCATCGGGCAGTTGGCCCATATTCATAAACCGTTTTTCATTGAGTCAGGGGCACGATGTCGCTTTCGATCACCTTCGTACCGAAACCTCTCGTGGGAGTTGTTGCCCCGCGTCCCTTGATTGAGGAAAAGGCACCGCCTCGGGTTCGATCGCAATCGAAGGCATCTCTGCCCAGTCGCATCGCGGTGGTCGGGAACTATCTTCCCCGACATTGCGGAATCGCGACCTTCACCACCGATCTGTGCAGCGCGATTTCCGCAGAATACGGAACCGCGCGACTGCTTGCGCTCCCGGTCAACGACACCGAAGAGGGATACGACTACCCTGCGCGGGTGAGATGGTCGCTGGCCCAAGACGATGTGAGGTCATATCAGGAAGCGGCCGAATTCCTTAACTTCAACAACATCGACATGGTGTGCTTGCAGCACGAATATGGAATCTTCGGCGGTCCCGCCGGAAGCCATATCCTGCATCTGCTGCGTGGCCTGAAGATGCCCGTCGTGACAACGTTGCACACGGTTCTGCGAGAGCCCGATCGCAACCAACTAATGGTCATGGAAGAGATCGCTGAACTCTCTGACCGCCTCATTGTCATGAGCCAGCTGTCGTCCCAGTTTCTACAGGAAATCTTCAAGGTTCCGGGCAGCAAGATCGACATGGTGCCGCATGGAGTCCCAGACCTGCCATTCCTCGATCCCAATTTCTACAAAGACCGCTTTGCGGTGGAAGGCAAGGCGGTTCTCCTTACGTTCGGCCTGCTATCGCCAAACAAAGGAATCGAAAACGTAATTCAGGCTCTACCGCAGATTCTGTCGAAACACAAGAATGTTGTCTACATCGTGGCAGGGGCGACCCATCCTCACATTCTGCGTCGCGAGGGGGACAGGTATCGAACCAGTCTGCAGGCTTTGGCGAAGGAAATGGGAGTGGAATCGCAGGTGATCTTCCACAACCATTTCGTTAGCCCCGAGGAAATGGTCGAATTCATTGGCGCGGCAGACATCTACATCACTCCGTACAGGCATGAAGCGCAGGTCGTTTCCGGAACGCTGGCGTATGCATTGGGTGCGGGCAAGGCGATCATCTCAACTCCGTATTGGCACGCGATCGAGTTGTTGGACGACCGCCGAGGAGCGCTGGTCCCATTCCAAAATCCCGACGCGATTGCGCATAAGACGATCGAACTCCTTGACACTCCTGCGATTCGTCACGCTATGCGCAAACGCGCTTACTTGTTCGCTCGTGAAATGGTCTGGAAAAGAGTCGCGCAGGGTTACATGGAAAGCTTCGCGCGGGTCCGAAGCGACCGCATGGAAAGCCCAAAAGTCCAGTTCTCGGCGCGCATGATTCCGAAATCGCTGGATCAGTTGCCGGAACTGAAGATGGATCATTTTAGTCGCATGACCGACGACACCGGAATGCTGCAGCACGCGATCTTCACGATCCCGAACCGCAGGGAGGGCTACACCACGGATGACAATGCGCGTGCTCTCATTTTTGCCGTGCTGTTGGGACAAAAGGAAAAACATCAGTCTGGGAAGGTCAATCCATCCACGGAGACTTCGGCTCTCTGTTATTCAGCATTCCTGGAACATGCCTTCAACCCAGCGAAGGGTAGATTCAAGAATTTCCTCCGCTACGATCGCCGGTGGAGCGAACCGGTCGGCTCTGAAGACTCCCATGGACGCGCATTGTGGGCTCTTGGAACGGTTTTAGGCCGATCGCAAGATCAGGGATTGCGTGGCGCAACCGGGCGCTTGTTTGAGTTTTCTCTGCCCGCAGTGCTGGAATTCAATAGTCCGCGGGCGTGGGCTTACACGTTGCTCGGAATTCAGGAATACCTCACAGCGTATCCCGGAGACCGCGACGCGCAGAAAGTGCGATCGGCGCTCAGCCATCGTTTACTCGAAATGTACGAGTCGATCCGGCGGCCGGATTGGAAATGGTTTGAGAATGTGCTGGCTTATGGAAATGCGAGATTGCCCCAAGCCCTGCTGCTGGTAGGTTCAGATTGCTCCGATGACCGCATGATTTCTGCTGGCCTCGAATCCCTGGATTGGCTACTGGAAAAGCAACACTGCGAAATCAATCGGCACTTCGTGCCAATCGGTTCGCAAGGCTTCTACCAGAAGGATGGTGAGAAGGCTCGCTTCGATCAACAGCCGTTGGAGGCAGCCGGCGCGGTTTCTGCGTGCCTGCAGGCGTACCGCGTAACGGGCGACAGCCGCTGGCGCAACGAAGCCTGGTCGGCTTTCAATTGGTTCCTCGGCGACAACGATCTGCAACTTCCTCTCTATGATTCCGTCACTGGGGGCTGCCGCGACGGCCTCCATCCCGACCGCGCCAATGAAAACCAGGGGGCGGAATCGACGCTTTCGTTTTTAATGGCCCTTCTTGAAATGCGTTCTCTACAAGAGCGCGAATCGGTGGTAATCCCGTCATGACCATGCCCGCAGAAAGACCTATGAGCCTTTTGAGCACTCGCATCGAGCCACTCCTGCTTCGTCACTCCACGAACCCGATCCTGACTAGCAAGGATTGGCCATACCCTGTCAATAGTGTTTTCAATGCGGGCGCAACCTTGCTCGCGGATGGCACGACGCTACTGCTTTGCCGCGTGGAAGATCGGCGGGGGTTATCGCACCTCTGCGCCGCGCGCTCTCGGAACGGCGTCGATGGATGGCAAATCGACAGCGAACCAACCTTAATGCCAAACCCTGAGAAATATCCCGAGGAGATCTGGGGCATTGAAGATCCTCGCATCACATTCGTTCCCGAGCTGCAGCAATACGTGGTCACCTATACTTCCTATTCCCGCGGCGGCCCCGGTGTGTCCCTGGCTCTGACCAAAGACTTCCGTACATTCGAACGATACGGCGTGATTATGCCGCCGGACGACAAAGACTCCGCCCTGCTGCCTCGGAGAATCGACGGGTGCTGGGCGCTGATTCATCGGCCCATGACAACGCTCGGGTCACACATGTGGATTTCCTATTCTCCCGATCTGCGCTATTGGGGCAGGCACAGGCTCATGCTCGAAGCGCGCCGCGGCGCCTGGTGGGATGCAAACAAAATCGGTTTGTCGCCGCCACCGATCGAGACTTCCCGAGGATGGCTCGTGTTCTATCACGGTGTGCGGCACACTCCTTCGGGTTGTCTCTATCGCTTAGGCTTGGCTCTCTTCGATATTGAGAATCCGGAAAAGTGTTTGCTCCGAGGGGATTCTTGGATCTTTGGGCCGGAAGCGGAGTACGAACGCCACGGCGACGTTGACGATGTTGTCTTCCCATGCGGATACACGATGGACGCTGATGGTGACACGCTCAACATTTATTACGGTGCCGCCGATTGCTCGATCGCCCTGGCTCGGGCCAGCGTGCGCTCCCTGCTGGAGTGGCTGGACGCCAATGGAAGCTGCGAACGGCGCCAGCGAGCGCGCGATTGATGAAATCGCTGCGTTGGATTCTCCGATTTGTCTTTGGGTGCCGGCATCGTCACCTGAGCCGAATCTTCACGATCAAACACCGCACCTACAGGGTCTGCTTCGACTGTGCAAGAGAATTTGAGTTGCCGGATGCGCAGGGGCCAGCACGATCCGATGCTCCTCGTGCTCGCTTCGCGGGAAATCCTCACCATGCACGGTGAACCACGCTCGCTCTGATCCTGCCACCATCGCAAACCGATTCTTTACATGTGAGCTATCTTGCTCAGACGTGATAGCCCACTCCTGTCATTCTTAATCATCTTCTGAGTGTGTAGACGGAGCCGCGAGGCTGAATCGCAGCTCTTACCTTCAGGTCGCTGTCGTCTTGTCTTCATAAGGACATGCAAGCGGCCACATCCAGCGAATCAGCACTCTTCATCCGTGTGCCTGCCGCCAAACCTTGCGGCGGAACACGATTCGACCCTAAGACTCTTGAACATCGAAATGGGCAACTCCTCAGGCGGATATGAGGTCTAGCCCGCGAACCTTAGCTCGTTCGAAA
This sequence comes from uncultured Acidobacteriaceae bacterium, assembly GCA_963739125.1. Taxonomy (GTDB): domain Bacteria; phylum Acidobacteriota; class Terriglobia; order Terriglobales; family Acidobacteriaceae; genus Sulfotelmatobacter. The sequence goes on from CAVTZD010000001.1 coordinate 3,329,749, forward strand.
CAAGGAAGGTCAAAGATCATGCCTTTAATTCAACTCCTGGAAGTTCTGATCGTAGTAGGTGTTCTCCTGTGGCTGGTGAATCGCTTCATCCCCATGCAGTCATCCATCAAGTCCATCTTGAACGGTGTCGTAGTTATTGCCGTCGTTCTTTGGATGCTGAACGTGTTTGGTCTGTTCCACTCCCTTTCCCGTATTCACGTCGGGACGTAAAGGTTATAGGAAACAGGTCAAGCAGGCGGCACGTACAGCGACAAGATTAGCAGGACGCAAGACTGCACGCATCTGAAGGAGACACTTTGAAAACCAAGCTGTTGTTAGCAGTAGGAATAACCCTCAGTTTGAGCGCATTTGCTCAAACTAATTCCCAGACCTTAACCGTCGAGCCGACAAACTCGACTCCCATGTTCCGAGTGACCGTAATCAGCCGCAGTGTGCAAGCAGTCAACTACGAGCATCGCAGCGGATCTTCGAAGGTGGATTTTACCGGCACCGAGTTGATGCCCTCCGCCAATGGCGTAGCGGAAGTAAACAGCAAGCGCGGAGCGATTGCCATCGATGCAGAATTCGGCGGCCTGCAGAACCCAACAGCGTTCGGCAATGAGTATCTCACGTACGTTCTCTGGGCGATTTCGCCCGAAGGCCGTGCCGTGAACCTGGGCGAAGTCCTGGTCGGAGGCAATCACCGCAGCAAGTTGAATGTAACCACCGACCTTCAGGCATTCGCTCTGATTGTCACTGCGGAACCGTACTATGCCGTACGGCAACCCAGCAATGTGGTGATTCTCGAAAACGTAGTTCGCGAAGACACCAAGGGAACCACAGAAGCGGTAAATGCAAAATACGAACTGATGGAGCGTGGCGGCTACATCCCCACCGGGTACAAGTTTGATCCCGTGATTTTGAATGCCAAGTTACCACTCGAATTCTTTGAGGCGCGGAATGCGGTACGCATTGCCCAATCCGAGGGAGCGGAGCAGTACGCAGCCGACAGCTATCAGCACGCCACTGAGTTAATGAAAAACGCAGACAGCGACGCTATCAGCAAACACATAGACAGAAAACCGTTGATCGCAGTTTCCCGCGAAGCAGTGCAGACCGCGGAAGATGCACGCGCGATCGCAGTCAAGAAGATGGATGACGTTCGCCTGGCCAATGAACGCCAGGATTCAGCCGACGCACAGGCCAACGCGCAAGCCGCTAAGATTCAGGCGCAGTCGGACGCAGCGAAGGCCGAGACCGACGCTGCCAATGCACAAGCTGCAACCGCGAAGGCTCAATTGGATATGGCGAACAGTCAGGCCACCTCCGCAAACGCAGTTTCGGCGGCGCAGGCGGATGCCGAACAATCACGCCTGGCGGCACAACAGGCCCAGCAGGGTCAGCAACAGGCGGAGACTGACAAGGCGGCCATGCGCGCAAAGTTGTCCGAACAGCTGAACTCGATTCTTCAGACTCGCGACAGCGCGCGCGGACTCATCGTCAGCATGTCCGATGTTCTGTTTGATACTGGAAAGTTTTCCTTGAAGCCAGGTGCCCGCGAGAAGCTGGCAAAAGTCGCCGGTATTTTGCTTGCCTACCCCGGACTCACCATTGAAGTCGGTGGCTATACGGATAACGTCGGTGGCGATGCCATGAACCAGACTTTGTCTGAGAATCGTGCCGGCTCGGTACGCGATTACCTGGTGCAGGAAGGCGTCGCCGCAAATTCGGTCAGCGCCAAGGGATACGGCAATACGCTGCCTGTAGCATCCAACGACGACTCTGCCGGGCGACAGCAAAACCGCAGAGTGGAGCTTCTCGTGTCTGGAGACGCCATCGGTAGCCCGGTCGATGCAACTACAGGAAGCCTGCAGTAAGGCAAGAATCAACAGTAATTCGATGATGGAGGCAACACTTTATGAAACTCGTTGGAGCTATCGGCGCAGCAGTTCTCACTTTGTCCCTCGGAATCGGTATTCCGGCGTATGCACAACAAGACCAGCACGATCAACAAGCAGAAAACAAAGACAAGCCTGCCGCAAACAAAGATAAGGACAAGAAGGCAGAACCCGAAAAATCGGCAAAACAGGAAGACGTAAAACAGCGAGATACCAAGCAGGAAGAAAAGAACATTAGGCCGGAAGAGAGAAACGTCCAACAACAAGCTAAGCCCGAACAGAAGGAACAGCATGCCAGGGGTGGACGCATTCCTGACGACCGCTTCAAGGCCAATTTCGGACGCGAACATAGCTTTCGAGTCAGCGAAGGCGATTACCGCAATCACCGCTTCCAGTACGGCGGGTATTGGTTCGGATTCGAGTCGTCGTGGCCGAGCAACTGGCTCTACACGCAAGACGTGTATGTGATCGAAATTGACGGCGTGTACTACCTTTGCAACGCGAGCTATCCGGGCGTGAACCTTACGCTCAGTGTCACGATGTAGCGCCATCCACGGTTAACGAATCGGCGCGGACCATGGGCCCGTGCCGTTTCCTCATCGCAAACATTAAGGGAGCAAGACATGCTTGGAACGATATTGATCGTGATTCTGGTTCTGGCCTTACTAGGAGCGCTGCCCCGCTGGTCGCACAGCCGAGACTGGGGTTACGCCCCGACCGGGGGCCTGGGCCTCGTGCTATTCGTTGTTGTCATTCTGCTGGTTCTCGGCCGGATTTGAGCGATGCGCAACAGTCCAACGTCGGCGGCCGTCATTTCCGAGAACTGGCGCCTGCTGTCCATTGGCGCGGTGGCGCTTTTTCTCCTCATTCTGATGTGCAGCGGCGGTTCGTACGCGTACTCCGTTCTGACGCACGAGGAAATCGTGGACCTGCTCTGGACCGATGAAATCCAGCCGCTGCTCCTCAAGCGATTTCCGGGCCTGTCGGAAGACCAGCTCAAAGAAGCGCACGCCTATGCCTATGGTGGGGCCGTCATCCAGGATCTGGGTTATTATCCGTTCGGCAGTAAAGAATTCAGCAACCTGGTGCATTACGTCCGCAGCGGAGACTTCGTCCGCGAGCTCTTGCTCGAAAGCCAGGATGTCAACGAGTACGCCTTCGCACTGGGCGCACTGTCGCACTACGCAGCAGATATCGCAGGACACCCCGCGGTCAACCAGTCTGTCGCAATCGAGTATCCGAAACTGCGAGCGAAGTTTGGCAAGTCTGTCCGGTATGCCCAGGACAAAACGGCACATCTGAAGACCGAGTTCGGGTTCGACACCGTGCAGGTTGCGAAGAATCGTTATGCCTCGCAGCAGTATCACGATTTCATCGGATTCCAGGTATCGAAGTCTCTGCTGGAGCGAGTCTTTCCCGTCGTGTATGGGATGCAGTTGAAAGACGTGCTGACCCACGAAGATCTGGCCGTAGGCACGTATCGATTCGCCGTTAGCCGGTTGATTCCGCACATGACAGAGGTCGCGCTCGAAACCCACAAGAAGGACCTGATGCGCGAAACGCCGGATTTCGCAAAAAGGAAGTTCCTGTATCGCCTTTCGCGCTCTGATTATGAAAGGCAGTGGGGAAAAGATTACGTGAAGCCGGGGGTGGGGACCCGGATTATGTCAACGCTGTTGCGATATATGCCGAGAGTTGGCCCGTTCAAAGGGTTAGGATTCAAGAACCCGACTCCCCAAACCGAGGACCTGTATTTCAAAAGCATTAATACGACCGTCGATCAATACCGGGCATTGCTGGAACAAGTGCGCACGGACTCGCTGGTCGTTCCCAATTGTGACTTGGATAGCGGCAACATAACGAAAGCGGCAGAATACTCGCTTACCGACGACACCTACGCCACGTTGCTCGCTCAGTTGTCAGACCGGAAGTTCGATCGCACGTCGCCGCAGCTGCGCGACAACATCCTGCAGTTTTATTCCGACCCTTCGGCCGCGGTCGATACGAAAAGGGACGCGGTTCGTTGGCAGAGCGTGCTGATGTCGCTGGGTCAGTTGAAAGCCCTGGCGCCAGTGGCGACGATGGCGGGTAGCTCTGCACAGTGATCCCGTACGGGTTATTCCACTTCAGGAGCATGGCGGTCAATCGGATCGCGACTTGGAAAGAATCACACCACGGCGTATGTCAAAAGCAAAGACTTTAACCTAAGCGTTGATGTGGAACTATTGCGGACAAAGAAATAGACGACGAGGGACATCACAACGCAGCCAGTATCGCGGCGCGTGGCCCGGCTTTCCCTGATTTTTCCTTCCGAACTCGGTGCCTCGTCTTTGCGTTTTTTGCAAGGGCGGGCATGATACCGCCAGTGCTACGGGGTTTGCTACGCCCAGCGGCTTACATCGCGCTGTGGCGCTCATCAACTGCGCCGCGCTGGAAAGCCATTGGCTGCCCGCCTCCGGTATTCCCGCCCTTCGCAAAAACGCGCGAAGGACGGGGCACCCTCCGCTTTGCTCATGCCAGCGCGTTCAGGAGCCTGGCCATCCGCCGGCCACAACAGCGAAGCGCGTTTGATTACCACAGCGGGGAGCAAAACCGGGGGGGCGCTCGTGCTATTTTGTTAGTGGAATTCCAGTACACTCGCCTGCCCTCACCGCGGCTAGATGCTGTGGCAACTTCACAGCTTTCAGCCAAGTGTTATCTCAGTTCGCAGTCGGCGCGTTGACGATAAGGGACACTAATGGCTACTTCGCGGCGTACTTTTCTGAGTGTAACCGTCGGCGCAGCCGCGTCGACAATGATTCCTCATCTGGCCGACGCAGTCGTTCGGTCCGATCAAAATGCAACTTCGCCTGAGGCAACTCCGGTTGTCCGGGTGCAGGCAGCGCCCGGCCAGGTCCTCAACTCCTTCGATCCCGATCAAGCGCTCGCGACATCAATGGACATTCAGTCACGCGAGTCGATCAACAAGATCTACACGCCCGAAAGTGTAAAGGCGTGCCTGTCGGCGGGATGGGGACCGATCAGCTACCGCCTGCATACTCCGGAGACCATCGACTACTGGCACTGGAATCCTAAAGGCCGTTGGACCGATGAAGCCAACCAGCGCGGATACTTTGTCGGCAGCTCGGAATTGGGCGAGCCCATTCGCGATTCATTCGGCTACAGTCTCCCCCACCGCGGCTGCACCAGCAATGGCGGCACCGAAGGCGGCTATTCTCGCCTCACAGACGGTGATCCGAGTACCTTCTGGAAGAGCAATCCATACTTGGCAAAAGCGTTCACCCACGAAGAAGACTCTTTGCATCCGCAATGGATCATCGTGGACCTCGGCGAATACTACGACGTCAACGCAATCCGCATCGACTGGTGCGAACCTCGCGCCATCGAGTACGAAGTGCAGTATTGGGTTGGAGCCGATCCCATGAACTGGGAAGAGCCCGCGCTGGACTCCACGGGGCAGGGCGGCCAGTATCTTCCGGTTGCCGATCAGGCCCTGGGGGACTGGCAGCGGTTCCCCAACGGCGCGGTTCGCGAAGGCAAAGGTGGAAGCGTAACGCTAAAGCTGGCGAACAATCTGATTTCAACCCGCTGGGTTCGCGTGCTGATGACGCAATCATCTAATCAGGCCGGCCCGCACGGAGACGATGACCAGCGGCACCGGCTGGGCTATGCGATCTATGAAGTTTACGTGGGCAGACTGGAGTCCGATGGCACGCTTGCGGATTTCGTGAGGCATGCTGCCGACCATCGCCAACAGACCCCTACCTATTGCTCTTCTACCGACCCATGGCACACCGCCGCAGACCTCAGTCCACGCGGAGATCAGACCGGCTGGGACATCTTCTTCACCAGCGGCATCACGAACGGTCTGCCCGCGCTCATTACCGTTCCTCTGATTTACAGCGTTCCCGAAGATGCCGCCGCCATGGTCAATTATCTGAAAAAGCGGGGCTATCCCATCAGCTGGGTTGAAATGGACGAAGAAGCCGATGGGCAGTTCTACATGCCCGAGGACTACGCCTCACTCTATATTCAATTTGCTGACGCCATTCACAAAGTCGATCCCGCGCTCAAGTTAGGCGGGCCTGTGTTCCAGGGAATTAACCAGGACGTCTCGGTTTGGCCCGATGCGCACGGAGACAAATCCTGGTTCGGCCGCTTCTACGACTATCTGAAATCGCACAATCGCGACCAGGACCTGACGTTTGCGTCGTTTGAAATTTATCCTTTCGACGCCTGCACCATGAAGTGGGACGATCTGTACCGCAACCGCGAACTGACTCACAAGACTCTGCAGGCCTTTCGCGACGACGGATTGCCAGCTTCAATTCCGCTGATGAACACCGAAAGCAATCTCTGCGGCTCGCTTTCGGTTTATATGTCCGATATTTTTTCTGCCCTATGGCTGGCCGACAATATCGGCAGCTTCTTCGCCGAGGGTGGCGCGCTTTACGTTCATTCTCCGATCGAACCCAGCGGCATCGAGCATGGATGCCAGGGCTGGGCAGTCTGGAGCAACGCCCTTTGGAATCGCCACGCAAGAATTACCAGCTATACCGCTTTCTACCACGCCGGCCGGATGATCAATAACGAATGGGTCACGCATCGCAGCGGCGCCCATCACCTTTATTCCGCCGATGTCAAAATCGAAGAACCCGCAGGGAATGCTCTGGTCACAAGCTATGCGGTTCGCCGGCCAGACGGCCAGTGGGCGTTGCTGCTGATCAACAAAGATAGAGATAACCCGCATTCCCTCCGAGTCGCCTTTGAAAGCCATGGTGTCGCCGGACATTTTTCCGGCGCGGTTCGCGTGGTCACATTTGGCAGCGAACAATACGTCTGGCACGGCGCCGACGCCAGCGCTCACGCCGATCCAGACCTCCCGCCCGTGGTCTCGTCAGTGGATGCCTCTGCGCAAACCGTGTTCACGCTCCCCAAAGCTTCCGTCACAGTTTTGCGCGGCGAGGTCGCAGGCCTCACAGGCTAGAAGGAAGTTGGCAAGCGTGGAAGAAGGTGGGAAACGCTACGCGGCGCGGCGCCAGAGCATGAATGTGATTCCCGATGGGACACTCTTGCCATAGTTCAGAGCGCAAACGGACCCATAGCTGGACTTCGTTCATCATCCCATCACACCTGGGCGGGGATCGCGATAGAAGCGTGTAGCTGGCAGCGTCCCCGGAGGCTGTTTGACCACTCGCCGCATCCTCGGCGACAATTCTGATTCGATCTCGTAAGTTCGATTCGATCAATTTCGATCCAATAAGCTCCATCGAATAACGAAAAGTTTGATGCCGTAGATTTGCGGGTGACAGGAGGGCACATGACTCACGATGCGGCGGTTTCGAAAGCTCAGGAGCTCGCCAGTCGCGTGCTGGCGGCATCGGCGGGGCAAAACGATAAGGTGGGACGATTCTCCAGCGAAGCTGTCACGTCGCTTGGTGAGTCCGGACTGCTGGGGCTGATGCTGCCCGTGGAAGTTGGCGGTTCGGGGTTAGGTCCTCGCACGGTTGCGGCTGTGATCGCCGCGCTCGCCGAGACGGATGCTTCGGTCGCCATGGTTTACCTGATGCACATCCTCGGCACCGCGACGATTTCGGCGGCACGCCCAGGCGCGGTTCAGGCAGTCGCTCCCATATTGCGGGAGATTGGCGCGGGCCGCCATTTATCCACTCTGGCCTTCAGCGAAGCTGGCTCGCGCAGCCATTTCTGGGCGCCGCTGTCGCGCGCACGTCGCGATGGCAACGGCGTCCGCATCAGCGCCAAGAAATCCTGGGTGACCAGCGCGGGTCACGCGCACAGCTATGTTGTTTCCTCGCTTGCCCCGGAAGGAAAAGGTCCGACCGACTCGACCCTCTATCTCCTTCTGGCGCAGACGCGCGGCCTTACAGTCGCGGGGCCGTGGGACGGTCTGGGACTTCGCGCCAATGCTTCTGCGCCCGTTACGCTGGAGGATTGCGAAGTTTCCTCCGATCTTCAGCTCACCGACGATGGCGCCGGGTTTCCCGCGATGCTGAACGTCGTGCTCCCGCTTTTTAATTTGGGGACGTCCGCGGTAGCCCTGGGGTTGTGTCGAGCGGCAGTTGCCGGAACGGTGTCGCATCTCAAGAACGCGAAGTTCGAGCATCTCGGCCAGAGCCTCGGAGAGAGCCTGCCTACCCTGCGCGCGCAACTTGCCACCATGCAGATCGATACTGACGGGCTGGCGGCGCGCATCGACGACCTTGTGGACCATCTGGAGAAGCCGCGCGAGACGACCATGCTGCGCGTGCTGGAGACCAAAGCTGCCGCGGGCGATATCGCGATCAGCGTCACCTCCGCAGCCATGCGCATCTGCGGCGGCGCCGCGTTCTCCAAGCATTTGAACATCGAACGGCTGTTCCGTGATGCACACGCGGGCGCGGTTATGGCGCCAACCGGCGACGTTCTGCGCGAGTTCATCGGGAAGTCCCTGTTGGGAATTCCGCTCTTTGAAACACAAGGTCCCTCGACTCGCGCAAAGAACGCGCTCGCTCGGGATGACAATGAATGAACCGCGGCTGACAAAAGCATAGTGGAGAAAATATGAGCAAAACAATCTGGTTGGGAGCTGTCGCCTACACTCCGAAAGTCGTAACCATCTGGGACGGGATGCGAACCTATTTTCACGAGGAAGCGCATCTGCCCGTTGAGATCGTTTTATTTCAGAGCTACGAAGCCCAGGTTGCCGCGCTCCTCGCGCAACCGGGCGAGGGAGTACCGCGTATCGATATCGCGTGGAATACGAATCTTGCCTACCTTCAGGCCGATGAGTGGAGCGGCCACACCTGCCGTGCGGTCGCGATGCGCGACAGCGATCTTGGTTGGATGACTAAGATCGTCGCGGTGACGGGAGCTCCGATTTCTTCGCTTGCCGATCTGAAAAATCGAACGCTCGCACTGGGCAGCCGCGACAGCGGACACGCGGCGATTCTTCCGGTTCACTTTTTGGAGCAGCAAGGAGGCCTGCGCGAGGGTAGAGATTACCGCACGCTGCGCTTCAACAGCGACTTAGGCAAACACGGCGACACCGGGACCAGCGAAGTGGAAGTGGTGCGTGCCGTCCTCGACGGGCGAGCCGACGCGGGTGCCATCGGAAGTCCCTTCTGGAACACGGTTCGCAGCGAGCACCTGGTGCCTGAAGGCGGCCTGCGTGAGATATGGTCCTCACCGCCATACAACCACTGCATGTTCACGGCGCGTCCCGATCTCGATGCAGAGCGCGAGCGCCGATTCGTCGACGCGCTCATGACCATGAGCTACGACAACCCGATTCATCGCCCGATCCTCGACGCCGAAGGACTTAAGCGCTGGCTGCCGCCTCATGTCGATGGCTACGCTGCGTTGCGCGAGGCTGCTGCTGAACAGGGATTCTTCCAGGAACTCGCCAAGTCGGCTTAGAAGCATAGGTATGACAGATATCAACGCGGTTCCGAGTATCGATGAATACTTGCGCGAACGGTTGATGCCGGTGGAGGGCGCGATTCCGCACATTCCCGGCATCGAGATGTTCGGAAATTCCATTCCTGCCGGCACGGTCGGCGGTGACCTGTTCGAATACATCAATTTTCAGCAGCGTTATGACATCGACGCACGCATTCAGCAGGCGCAGCGCTTGTCAAAGGAGTTTCTCGAACCACTGCTCCCGGGAGTGGCTGTCCGCAACTCGGTCGACGATCACGTGCAATGGATGAGGGGAAGGCCGGGCTACACCGCGGAGAAAGAAGCGGAATACCGATTCGCGCGGAGTTCTGAGCAGGTGCGTGTCGCAGAAGATTTGCGCGACCTTTATTCGACCGCCGGAGTTCTAGTGGTGGATGCGCAGGGCCACGGATTGATCTCAGCGAAGATTGCATCCACGGTACACGACACTTTCCATGCATTGATGCTTACCGAACTGGATCGATACGGCAAGACGACGCCGATGCTGCTCGAAAACATCAATCTGCGGCTGGCGCAATCGGTGACTGCCCGAAATGCGCTGGGGATAACCGAGAAAGAAGGTGCGCGCGAAATCGCAACCATGCTGTATGGTGAAGTCGATCCACTTGGCCATTTTCGTTTTGCAAATTTTGGGCATCCCCCGCCGCTGGTATTCTCGGCGGAATATCGCAAGTTCATGAAGATCGACGAAGACCACCTGGTGCAGTTCCTTGCGCTGGGCTTACAACTCCCGGCACACCACCCCGACCTTAAGAAATATTATTCGCTGAATGCGCGGCAAGGAGAATTCAATACCGTCGATATTGCCGAGATAACACTGATGAGTCCGGGCGATATTCTTGTCCTCTACACCGATGGGGTTTACGACGGCAGCGACCAGCAGGCGCGCAAGCAACTGGAGGCGGTGATGCGCGAACACTACCGGCAGCCCGCCAAAGAGATCTGCAACGCGTTGCTCGAGTACGCGACGAAGCAGGATGACCTTCTCCGCCAGAATGGCGATGAGGCCCTGATCGACGACAAGACCGTGTTTATCGTGAAGCGAACGTGAATGTTGTTTTCGCTGCCGGGCTACTGTCCCGAACAGCTGAAAATCCCAGATTCTTGCGGCCTGACGAATATTCAAGCGCAGTTAAAGATCCTTGCTAGCTTCTGCGTATGTTCGCCTTCGCGGTCGAAGGCGCGGCGAACTGCGGCGAAGGACTCGGCAAGCGGAAAAATGTCACGCGTGACCAGCAGGTCCGCATCTTCGGCGCCGACCGGATGCCAGTACACACCGTCGGCTGTGATGGTCACTTCGGGAACTAAATCGGCACGACTGAGGGCGACACCTTCGCTGGCAGAGCCACGCAATGCAATGCGACGGACAACTCGGTCTTCTGCCGCAATCTTCTCCTCATCGAGGAATTGACGGAACGCCTCAGCCTCGACATCGGTAGAAATCGTGGCTGCCAGTCGCACTCGAAAGCCGTGCGCGCGAGCGCGCTGAATGCCTTCGCGTGTGCGGGCCCACGTGCCCAGTCCGCGATGCAGGTCGTGGAGTTGCGGCGTGGGGCTGTCGAGGCTGATTTGCAGGACGACTCGATCACGGGGTAGTGCGCGCAAGCTTTCCTCGCGTCGCCCCGTGAAGAGCATTCCGTTGGTCAGCACCGTAGTCGGAGCGGTTGCAGCGCAAGCAAGCAGAATCTCGCCGATCTCTTCCAGCAGAAACGGCTCGCCGCCGGTCACGAAGATTTCTTTGACGCCCAGATCCGCCGCTTCGCGAGCGATCCGCCGTACACGCGCGAGCCCGAGTTCCCGCCGCGACGCGGTCGGCGACGAACGCACGCAGCAGTAATCGCAATGCAGGTTGCAGTCGAAATTGGTGTAGAGCCACAGCCGCGAGCCCACCGGCCGATTAGCATTGTTTTCTGCGGGCGCCCCGACAGGCTCCGTAACCGCCCCGCAGCGGAAGACCCACCGCGGGCGGCCTCTCTCAACCGTTGCTGACACCAGTGGATTTCCTGTGAACCGGCACCACGTTTCGAGATCAGGTCCGATGCTGGGCTCGTCGCCGACCAACGCAACCAGATCCCCCGGACGCGTGCGGCGCAACGCGGCGATCAACTCCGGAAGCAGACCGGAGATGAAGGTCTTTCGCCCGACATCCAGATCGAGGTCAGCTCTCATCGGAATGAGTGCATTTTACTCTGGAGTGACGCGCGTGCTAGCACATCCGGCTCAGACCAGTAGTGGACGGGCGAGGACGCCCGTCCCACTACCTTCAAAATAGCTTCATACCTGCGCGCGAATTACTGCGCTTCCATCTTATTTCGCGACCACCCAGGTATCCGAGCCCGCCAGCTTAACTGCCAGATCCGTAATGGAGATGTGCAACAGTTTGCCATCGGCCGTGCCGCGGTGCTCAGTTGAGATGAGCAGAGGCCCTACCTTTTTGTAGCCTACCCAGGAGGCGTCGACCAGGCTGGGCTTCGCGGTCCCGCCGTGGCGGAAAACAAGGTACTCGACGCGGTTGTCTTTGCCGACGTAGAGGTTCCAGGTATCGCCGGGCGTGAAACCGCCGGCTTCCGCGGGATACTTTACTGAGACAAGTTCGGCCGAGCCGGCGCCCATCGGCAGTTTCTTCATACCTTCATTGGTAACCGTCGCGCTCTTGTCCCAGTAAGCGTGGAAAACGAACAGGAGCCAATAATTATCGTTGACGAAAGGCCGTTCGACTTCATTCTTCACTTGGTCGGATTGACTGCTGAGGTGAGAACCGTCGTAGGTGACTTTGAGCGGCTTGCCGGCTTTATCCGTTCCTTCGTAGCTGATTTTCCCGGTCTTAGGCTCCCACTCCCACTTGTGGGCAGCTTTGAAGAGTCCGGTAATTTCTCCGTTCCAGGTGTAGCGGATGGCGTCAATTTGATCCCACGAATCGATACCGTAGGTCTTGGCAACTTTATCAAGAATTGGCGCGCGTTCCTGTGCCCAGGAGGTCGGAGCAAGAACCAGCACTCCGGAAAACAGAAGACCCATTACGGTTAAACGGCGGGCATTTCTCATAGAGTTCGCTCCTTCGGTGAATTGCACGGATGTTGTGTAGATGACGCGTTGGGGCTCCGAGATACAGTAATGCTGTTCTGCGCACTGTCGTTTATGCGACTACCTTGGTTAAGCATTGGGCTTGGGAGACTGTCGGCTCCGGCGCAAGGCGATGATCGCGGCAGCGATCGCCACGCATCCATACTCCAGCAGCATGACCCAGCCGGGAAGCGCGCCCCACGGATGTCCAAGTGTGCGCAAATGCCACTGGACGTAGGTGGCGCTAATGCTCACGGTCCAGACGATGATCAGCAAAGTTGAGGCCGACATCAGAAACGGCAGCAGCCAAAGAAGGTACCAGGGGAAGACGGCGGGCGCGCACAAGAGACATACCGCCATGGGCCAGGCAAATGGCGCCCAGGCAAATTGTTCGCGAGACCACACTGATGCGCTTGTCATTCTTTGCCACGTTGCAGTTACCAATCCAGCAAGCACCGCCAACCCTGCCAGGAACTGTGGAGGCACGACTCGAGCGAGCGCAGCAAACACCGGACCATTAAAGCGGAACGTCTGCACATATGTTCCCAGCGAGCCGATTGGAATGCCGCCATGGCTAAATGAATGACTGAGGAACGGTACGTAGAGGAGTCCGACCACGACTGCCGCCAGCGCCGCATCGCGAATTCGAACCCGCTTCCAATAGAGGGGCACGAGAACGATCGGCAGGAATTTCACCGCGACGGCCAGCCCGAGTGCGACGGCCGCAGTCGCCCGCCATCGGCGTACCAGCGCGGCCACCGACACAACCAGCAATAGCGCGCCCACAATATCAATGTGACCGCTGCCCGCCACTTCTATGGCCAGCAATGGGTTCCAGGCAAAAGCCAGAACCAGGTGCGTTGCCTGCCCGGTACAACGCAAGAGATCGAGCAGCAGGAGAACAATCGCGAGTTCGCAGACCACGAAAGTTATCTTGAATGCAAACGTGGATTCGTGAATCGCAGTGACACCGCGAAAGAAAACCTGTGCTCCTGGTGGATAGGGGCTCGGCAGATCGGGGTTATTCAAGGTCAGGGTTTCCGGAGTGTGCAGTCCCTTTACAGAAGGATCGCTGGGAATGACAAGATAGGGGTTGTAGCCGAGCCGCTGCAGGCGGCCATCCCAAACATAGCGATGGATATCGTCATCAGCGCCCGGTGGAACCCGAAGAAATGCGAAGTGCCACACAGCAGCTAGGACGAGGCCAATGAGGACCACACCACGGGAAAAGTTTGGCGTCGCGAAAAACTCGCGGATCGACAACAGATATGCGATCCCCGCAACGGTCAAAGCGGCCATGAAGTGCGGGCCGCCTCTGTCGCCGAAGTATCGTGAGCAGATGGCCAGCGCCACGAACAGCGTGGCGCCGAGCGCGTAGACTCTCGACTCGGCGGAGACCCTCACCGTTCGCCCGTGCCCGTTCGATAGGGCGTCTGAGAGCTCGCCTTAGATTGTCCCGACGCACGCTCCCACTCCATCAGCCAGGCCGCCGTGCGCGGTGCCCGTTCCGGACCCTGTCGCAACTCTTCCGCCAACCGAGTCAAGTCCTCGGCTACATCGACGTCGTAAAAAGGATCTGCGAACCCTACGGAGAGCTCAAGAGTTCGCACACGCGACAAGAGTCTCTCCAGCGCGCTGCTGGTGCCCATTCCGTCGTGTGCGAAAAGCGTAGGATGGGAAGCCTTTGCTCCGACGAGATAGTAGCCTCCGTCGTGCGTTGGTCCGATGACCACCTCATGTGCCGTAAGGGTTTCGAAGGCGTCTTCGAGAACAGAGCACGACAAGTGTGGGCTGTCGCTGTTGAAAGCAATCACGCCTCGAGGATGACTTTCTGCGAAGTGCGCAAACACTGAAGTCAGGCCGGCGGCAAGACCTTCGCCACTCTGGGCAACGACAATGACTTCACTGCCTAACGCTTCACCGTTTGCCAAACGCGCCAGTTCGTCCACGTCCGAATCCGGGCACATGATGGCAACTTCCACATCGCTCAATGATCGTGCCAGCGAAAGCGTGTCCTGCAATAGACAACAATAGAAATCCGCGACTGCCGCGGGAGAAAAGCTGGCTGCCAGGCGGGTCTTGACCGCGCCGGGCCTGGGTGCCTTCGCCATGATTACAAGCACACGGTCATTGCGTGACAAACGCGTGACCGTCTCGCTTACAGATTTCATAAAGTAATTGTGATGCAGCCCTACGCTCGCCGCGGCGTCCCAGCCCTTCGACTCCGAAAATAATAACGCACGATCAGGCTGAGGATGAACCAGCCGGCGCCGACCGTGCCCTTCAGCGTACCGCCGATCTTCGATTTTCCGATGCGCGGGTAGTAGCTCACCGGCACTTCAACCACGCGGAATCCTGCGAGAGCACCCTTGAGGATCATCTCAACCGCCCAGCCGTAGGTGGTTTCTTCGAGCGCGAGCGCGCGTAGTACATCGGCGCGAGCAGCGCGAAACGGGCCGAGATCGGTCAGCTTCACGCCATACAAGAGCCGGATCAAGCTCGCGGCGAAACGGTTGCCGAAGGCCTGATGCCAAGGCAACGCCGCAGCAGAGTTCTGCGAATGCAGGCGCGAACCGAGAGCGATGTCTGCACGCCCTTCAACGATTGGCGCCAAGAGAATTGGCAGTTCCGCGGGCCGATCGCTGTAGTCGCCATCGAGGAACACAACCACGTCGGGAGAATCCGCCGCAGCCAGACCCGTGAGGCACGCTCGCCCGTAGCCGCGGCGCGGTTCCCGCACCACGCGGGCTCCCGTCCTTGCGGCGATCTCGGGCGTGCCATCCGTCGAGTTGCTGTCGACCACGATCACTTCGGTCGTGATATCGGAAGGCAGATCCGCTAAGACGCGGACAATCGCCTGCACCTCGTTGTGGGTAGGGATGATGACGGACACACGCACGTGATTCCAGTGGACCCAACTCAACTGATGCTGACTCACGTGAACCTGGTTCACATGATTTGGGACCAATCACCAGAAGGGGGAAGACGGCCACCGTTGCGACAGCCACGCGTCAACGCCCCACTTCCGGCCGGCGCTTCCGATAGCGAGCCCGAGCGATGCGAGTACCGGAACCAACAGTTCCCAGATCCACGCCGTGCCCCACTCCGACATCCAAAGGGAGCCGAGATACAGGAAGGCGACGAACGCGACTGGGCGCGTAAGCAGACCAACGATCAACAGAACTCCTAAAGAGATCTCGGTCACGGCCTGCAGCGGAGCAGCCATTGCGGCGTGGCTCGCCGCCGAGGCCATCACCGCCTTCCAAATGGCCGGCGCATGATCGTGCTGGAGATAGTAGTTGATCAGACCCGCGTAGCCCGCCGGTCTATAGAGGCCTTTGCCCAGATTCTCGAAAAAGACCGAGACGAACATTGCTCCAATCGTCACGCGCACAATAGCCAGACCGTTAGCGGCGGAAAGGGGCCTGGACTCACTTCGCATCGGGCTTGCGTTCGACGCCATGAGGGAACCTCGTCCTCTGTTGATGCTGCACCTGTTGCGATCAGCAGCCGACTCGGGAGCAACGATCAAAATATCCTATGCTGTCCCTCGCAGGATTGCCAAGGGGTGCGCAGAAGACTCTTCACAGTGAAACTTCGAGGCTCCGCAGTCCTAATCGGGGTTGTATCGGGTCGGCGGACCGATGGTCAGGGTGCCGCTCACCGGGATCGTCGCATGCATCTCCGCGGAAATGCCGTCCATACCCTCAGCCGTCAGCCGAACCGTATAGTTGCCTTCCTTCGTGTAGGCGTGGTGCACCTGCCGCCCTTGTTCGCTGGTGCCGTCGCCAAAGTCCCAGCGATAGCTCAGAGCGGGGACGCCACTCCCGTCAGCAGTTGCGGTGAGGCTCAAGTCTTCATCGACCTGCCCGTGGCCCGGAAGGTCAAGTTTGATTGACGGTGCTGCGGCGGGGACCGACAAATCGATGATCTTCACCATCCTCACCGAATGCTGGGCTAGTTCAAACTGAATTGTGTTTCCGCTGACCATAACGCGTTGCTCTGGAGAGATAACGTCCGTGAAATTATAGTTTCCGCCGGCCGCGAGCTTGAGCTCGGCAAAGGAGAGACGGTGTGCGCTTGGCTTCTCCGTCCAGTTGAAGACTGCGAGCACCGACTGGCGCGCATCTTCGTGCAGCAGGAAAACGCTCGGCAGCTCGTCCTCTGCCCGATAACTTAGAAGATCGACCGGAGTCGCGGCCCGTCCCAGCTTCGCCATGCGCAGCAGATCAGGGTTCGTAACCAGTGCTACACGATCGGCATCCGCGCCCAGCGTTGGAAGGTCGTCGCCAATTTCGAACATTCCGCCCGACACAGCGGCCAGGGCAATCGAAACTCGAGCCTCGTCGAGGGTAAGCGGAGTCTGAATTGGTCTCTCTTCGATGAGCTGGCGCGAAACGGTGAACGCGTCGGGGTCACTGATGAAGAAATTTCGGTGCATGTAATAACGGGCGGCGATGCCGGAGGCCGCTTCTTTGCTGCGCTGAAAGGTGTGTCCGGTATCCTGGGATGTGCGCCCATCGTCGACGATGCCGACTGGAGTTAACATCGGGCTGCCATCTTTGTCGAGCAGCACGGTGTCGCCCACCGCGTCACGGATGATCTGTAGTCCGGTTCGCAAATTTTCCAGCGCCGTTGTATGCGGACGGTAGAAGTAGCCTTCGATCGCGGTTGTGTCCATGAAGTCGAGCTTGATGTACTTCACCTGCCATTCGCGAACCAACGTGCGGTAGGTTTGACGCAAGAAATCCTGCGCCGCCGGATTCGTGCAATCGAGCGCGAATACTTTTTCTGACCGGACTTCTTCATCGGTCGTCACCTGAATTGGCTCACCCTTGGCATTGTGCACCAGCCAATCTTTGTGATTCTGGTAGATCGTGCCAAACTCGCCGACCTCGAAAGGCGCGGTCCATATTCCAATGTTGAGTCCCAACTGGCCAATGCGCTGCGTAACTGGACGCATGCCGTGAGGAAACTTGGTCGCGTTCGCCGTGGAATAATCTCCGCGCGCGTAGCCATAACCGAAATCGAAATGAAACCAGTCGTAGCCAAGATTCTTCAAATGTTCGGCGAGCCAGAGCGCGTTGGTGAAGGCGTTGCCTTCCGTGATCCGCATGTAAAACGCGGTCCAGCTCCACCATCCCATCATGTTGTCCTCCGGGATGCGGCTGTGGCGCAGTACACGTATAGCGGCTCCGTAGTTTTCCAGTTGCGCGTGATAGTCTGACCCGGCGGCGAACATAAGCCCTTCGGAAGAGACGCTCTCTCCGTTCTCAACCGGCAGGCTCAACTCGACCAGATTTTCTTTCGGTCCTTCGCGCACGCCCGATTCCTCATCGGTCGCCATAATTTCGGTTGTGCCGGTGGAATCAACCGTGAAGCTGGAAATTGCTGGTCCAGATGAAGCGGGCTTGGTCTGCAGATGAATGATGGTCAGCAGGCGGTCCGCGCTGAGTGCGCCGAAGAAAATACTCTCTTTGCTCTGCTGGTTGTAGATCAGTTGACTGCCAACCGCGAGGTGCAGGCCATTGGGCGCTTGGCCCAGATCGTAAATCTGCATCGCCGGCCAATCCTCACTGAAGCTGTCAGACAACACGCGACTCGAGCTGGGAGCACCCGAAAGATCGATGATTCTGTCTCCTAATCCACCGACACTTCGAATGTTCTGAACTTCAATCGTGCGACCGGTGTGGTTCTTTACTTCGACTGCAAGCTCGCCATAAGGCTGGTTATCGTAAACGCGAATCGTGTAGGTCAAATCTGGTTCGGCTGACACGCCTGTGCAATCGACAAGCACTTGCTGTCCTCGGCCCAGACCGTTTTCAAAATTCGAAACAGATATTTCATGCTTCTTATAATCCGCCGATTTAACCCAGCGATGGTCTACTTCAGCCGCCACGCCTGCCCGAATGATGGGATTTTCACGTCCTGTAGTCGCGATTGTGTAGGAGCCGTCTGCTTCACTCACCCGCACCAGCAAGTTCGCGTTGTGAATCTCGGTATCGGCAAAGCACGCCACAGACAGACAGAAGGCCGCAATCAGGGGCCAGAGCAGCGGGCCAACAATGTCGCGACAAATGCGTACCTGCTGCGACGAACGTTTGTGCCAAATACCGCAAGATTTGCCTTGGGAAATCAATCCTCTACCTCCTGAAGGCCCCGAAAGTTTCGACTCCGATCACATTCGATCATGATAGAACGAACTTGATAGATAAAACGACACAATGTATTAAAATCCTCCGCAGTCAAGAACTGAGGTGTGTTATGCGCAGGCGGGACTTCGTCAAAGCAGGCTTAGGGCTGACAGCAGCCACCACTCTCACGCCCCGGCGGCTTTGGGCGGATGTGCCAGACCATCTCTGGCAAGGCTACGATTTCGGGTCTGCTCCGCCTGTAAACAACCGGATCGATCAAGGACCGTTTGGCATCAGCCAGGATGAAGGCTGGTTCACGATCTTTGTTACCGACCCTTCTCGCGAACACATACGGAACTTCGGCACCGGACTCGTGGGTTACACGTGGGAAGAAAACGGACCGGCGCTGGGCGTCATGTGCGGCAGGGAGACCATCGAACAAGCTGCCGAAAAAATGGCGGCGCTCCCCTTCGTGGATGTTTTGTACATCCGTTGCGATTGGAGAGATGTTCAGTCTGGCCCGGGCAAGCTTTCGCTCTCGCCGGTGTGGGAAGCAACTTTCGATGCCGCCAAGCGCCACAACCTGGGCGTGGGATTCAGAATCCAACTCTCCAGTCCAAACATTCAGCCGCAAAAACTTTCTATGCCTGACTTTCTGCACGACGTTGTGCCCATCGTAAACATCGGCGGAAAGTCCAGAGAGCACCATACCCAGTTTGATTTTTATGAGCCGCGTTATGACTCGCCTCAATTTCAGAAAGCGTTCGCGGACTTAAATGATTTGCTGGCCGAACGCTTCGATGGCAGCCCGCAGCTGGAATACATGGACCTGATGATGTACGGCTTCTGGGGAGAAGGTCACACTAACGACTTGCCGAATCCCTTTCCCGATTATTTGACGGCGGAAAAAACCTTCGTTCACATGACGCAGTTGCAAATCGACGCCTGGAAGCACACGCCCCTGGCGGTGAACACCGAACCTGACATCAGCAACGTGGGCAACCGTCAGGTGCAGGATTTGGCGGTGCGTTCCGGATGCTGGTTGCGGTCCGATAGCCTCATCATGGATGAGCCTATCCAGATCGAGGAACTCGGTCATAGGCCTGATTGGCTCGCCACCATCATCGAGGACGGTGAGAATCGCCACTATGTTCTGCCCGAGTATGCTGCCGAGGAGGCAGCGTGCCTAAGCAAGCTGCCACGATCCATGCTCGCGTTCGTGGGAAGAGACAATGAAGTGGTTGCAACCGATGACTATCCACACCGGATTGGTGGCCCGATCAGAGAGCCCTATCGCGAGACTGCGGGTTTCCATAGTCTCGATGTCGGCACAAATTATTTTGGTCTCTGGACCGAAGCCGATAACATTCGCCGTTATTACGAGAAGTATCCCGATTCGCTCCGCGCCATGGAGCAGAGACTCGGGTATCGGGTTCGTCCATCATTGATATGGCAAAGAAAGCGTTACGATACGATGGAGTTGATTCTGGGTATCGCCAACGATGGCGTCGCGGGCGTGCCCGGAGTGCTCGGAGTTTACGCGGAGAGTCTTGACGGCACGGTCAAAGTTGGAGGCAATCTCGATGCGGGGCAACCACTCGCGGGCCAGCTCCGTCAAGCCTCGATTATTCTTCCTAAAGGCATGGATGGACAGCAGGTAGTTCTTCGCGCTGAACTGGAAGTGAAGGCCAGGCGGCGTGCGGTCCGGTGGGCTTGCCGGCAGCAGACGAATCCTGACGGCTCACTGACGATTCGTCTGAAAAAAGGCAGCGACTCCGACTGGCGAAAGGGGGTCTAGACTTCTTTGAAGGAAGAGAGTGGCAAGCACGATGAAATGCTCGGGCTGAATCAGCCGATTTGCCGCCGTGATTTCTTAAACTCTACTCTGTTGGCTGCCGGTGGTTTGCTGCTTGGCCCGCTAACTCCAGCGCAGCTTCTGGCGGAAGATGACTGGACCGGCTACGGCGGTGTTGGGGACTACGCTCACTCGAACGGTAACACTCTTGCAGTGATGAAGGCTGGGCACCAGATCCGCGATGGTGCCTTCAACTCATTGCCGCCGGACGCCGTCGACACGGGCGAAGTTTTCGACTGTGTCGTTGTCGGAGGAGGTGTCAGTGGCCTGGCCGCGGCGCTGTTTTTCAAAAAGTACGCTGGCGCTAAACCTACCTGTCTCGTTATCGACAACCATCCAGTCTTCGGCGGCGAAGCCAAACGGAATGAGTTCATCGTCGACGGCCACAAGATCATGGGGCCGCAGGGGGCCGACCATTTCCAGGTCCCTTTGCCACACAGCTTCATGGCGAGGTTCTTTGAGGCGATCGGGCTCGACTGGCACGAATTCAAGTATCAAGAGTGGAGTAGTTCCTCGCCTGAAATCCCACTGGGAAACAGCTTCGAAGATGCGAAGCCTCCCGATGCGCTTTACTTCGGAGCCAAGTTCGGCAAAACGCCGGGTATGTGGTTGATTGATCCGTGGAAGAAAAAACTGCAGGGCGCGCCGCTTTCTGATCTAACACGTGCTGAACTGCTCCGGTACCACGATCAGCAAAAGCCGGGATTGCCGTTCGACTACCCCGGCGACGAAAAATCGCGCCAGATCGATAGCCTGACAATGGAACGTTATTTAATGCAGACCTACGGTCTGAGCCAGGCAACGATTCAGACTTTCATGGCCGAAGAGGGCGGCGGCTTCGGGGCAGGACCAGATGTAGTTTCCGCATACTGCATTTATGCCTTCGATGTCGCCCGCTCAATGGATGAGCCGTCGCTCTCATTCCCCGGCGGAAACGATGGCATCACGCGTCACATGGTGAGGACGCTCATTCCGGATTCAATTCCGGGACCGAACACGCTTGAAGCGGTTTGTCGCAACAACATCAATTTTCAGGCGCTCGACCGGCCGGGTCAGGCCACCAGAATTCGTTTGGAGAGCACGACCATATGGGTGAAGCACGAAGGCAATCCTTCTGATTCGCACTTCGTTACTGTCGCTTATACGCACGGCGGCAAGCTCTATCGGCTCAAAGCACGTTCGGTTGTGATGGCTGGCGGGTGCTGGACTTCAAAGTCAATTGTGCGCGATCTGCCCCCGGCGCATCGAGGAGCTTACGATCAGTTCTACCGGTCGCCCTGCATGATGGCGAATGTCGCGCTGCGTAATTGGCGGTTCTTGTACAAGATGGGAATTTCAGGCTGCCAGTGGTTTGAAGGGCTGGGCAGCTTCGCGGCGGTGCGGAAGGTGCCGAAATTTTCAACTGATAACAAAACAATCGGGCCCGATTCTCCCGTCGTGCTGACACTCAAGGTTCTCTACCCTCATTATGGTTTGCCACTTCAGGAGCAAGGCAATCAGGGGCGCGTTCAACTCCTTACCACGCCATTTCGCGATTACGAGCATCAGATTCGAGCGCAACTCACGGAGATGTTCTCGGCTTCGGGGTTTGATGCGGCTCGCGACATTGCCGGCATTGTCCTCAACCGCTGGGGACACGCCTACGTGAGCCCACAGCCAGGATTCTTTTTCGGCGAAAACGGCAATCCTCCGCCGCGCGCGATCCTGCAGGCCGCACCGTTCGGACGAATTGCATTTGCCAATACTGATCTGTCAGGAACGCCCGACCATCGCACCGCCATCGGAGAGGCGCACCGGGCGGTCAGCCAGCTGCTCGATCAAGTGTTGGTGGAATAGCCGCTGCATCGATCGAAGTCGTCGCGGCGACTTACGAACACATGGTTGAGACGAGAATGCTTCAAATTCTCGAGGGCGTGCCGAAAAAACACAATGGAGGACTTGTGATCAATCGCCGGCAGTGGCTACGCGGAGTGGGCCTGGTTCTTGGTGCCTCGGCGAACCCGAAGATGTCGCACGGGATTTCGCAACCAGAATCGCAAGCCGGCTCCGAGCCTCAACCATTGCCACTTGCCGATTACGAGCCCAAAAGTATGCTTCATGCGCAGGAGACTTACGTCGAGCGCGCGGCGTTTCCTGTAGTCGACGTGCATACCCACATCACTGTTTCGGCAAAATCAAAGAACGGAGTCGAACTCGCCGCCGAACGCACCTACCTGGGCAAGCCGGACGAACTTCTTTCGGTCATGGACCGCAAGAACATTCGCGCTATGGTGAACTTGACTGGCGGATATGACGAGGGCCTGGCCGACGTGATCGCGAAGTACGACAAGGCTTTTCCGGGACGTTTTTACAGCCTCACCGAGCCGTGCTATTCGAGATTTCTGGAGCCTAAATACTCACAGATCCAGGCCGATGCGATTGAACGGGCGCACAGGGCTGGAGCCAAGGGCTTGAAAATTCTGAAAACACTCGGGCTTTATCTGCGCGAGAACATTACGTCGGGCAAACTGGTCAAAATCGATGATCCGCGATTTGATCTCATGTGGGACGCCTGTGGACAGTTCAACATGCCGGTCGCGATTCACATTTCTGATCCGGTTGCTTTCTTCACTCCGACCGATCGCTTCAACGAACGCTACGAAGAACTCCACAACCATCCCGATTGGTCCTTTTATGACCACGATTTTCCCAGCAACGCAGAACTGCTTGAAGCGCGGAACCGCGTGATCGCGCGCCACCCGCGGACAAACTTTCTAGTTCTCCATGTTGGAAATTTCGCCGAAAACCTGGACAACGTTTCGGAGAACCTCGACCGCTTTCCGAACATGACGGTGGACCTCGCCGCTCGCATCGGTGAATTAGGCCGCCAGCCGCGCCGGTCGCGGAGATTCTTCGAGCGCTATCAGGACCGCATTCTCTTCGGGACCGACGCAACTCCGCATGGCGACGCCTTTCCGCAGCAGGTCTTCAACGACAAGTTATACGAGATCTATTACCGGTTTCTTGAAACCGAAGACGAGTATTTCGACTATGCTCCGGTCAAGGTGCCGCCGCAAGGGCGCTGGCGCATCTATGGGATTGGATTGCCCCATTCGATTCTCGAAAAAGTCTACAACCAGAACGCAGCACGGATGCTGCAGATCACGATATGAGCGCCTGCACGAATCACACGGCGAAGAGCCTTATTGTTGTGCTCGCTTGCTGTGCCTGGTCAGTTGCCGCGCAGCCTACCATCAAAAGCACCTGGGCCAAAACGGACGTATCTCTCGATACCAACCAAGCATCACCATTCTGGCGGGCAGCTGTGCCGGTCTATATGGAAACCGACGCTCACGGGAATCCCGTTCCCCGGTATCGAACTGACGTCCGCACGCGTTGGACAAAGCACAATCTGTACTTCTTATTCATATGTCCGTATGAGCAACTGAATCTCAAACCCAATCCAAAGAGGTCAATTGAGACCAATGAATTGTGGAACTGGGATGTGGCCGAAGTTTTCATCGGTTCGAATTTCAAAGACATTCAGCGCTACAAGGAATTTGAAGTCTCGCCTCAGGGCGAATGGGTCGACCTGGATATCGATCTGCACAACCCCCATCATGAGGATGGCTGGACTTGGAATTCGGGCTTCGAAGTTTCCGCGAGAATCGATCGCGCTGCCCACATCTGGTACGGCGCGATGAAAATTCCTTACGCAGCCATTGACGCGCGACAGCCAGTCCCTGGCAACGTTCTCCGTATAAATCTGTTTCGCAGCCAGGGGCCACCTTCAGATCGGCGCCAGATTACCTGGCAAGCTCCGATGGCCAACTCGTTTCACGTCCCAGAGCGATTCGGAGTGATAGAACTGGTGAAGCCGAAGTAGCCAACCACTAGTTTCGTCAGGAAAGAGAAACAAATTTTCTGAAATCAAAATAGGCAACTAGGCAATCTTTTGTGGATCCAGCAACGCGGCTGAGTCCTTGTCAAGGTAAACGAATGTGTTGGGATGAGTACGCAGAATGGATGCAGGCGCCATGGGAGAGACTTCGCCACCGAAGCATTTCGCGACAGCCTGGGCCTTTCGGGCGTCGGGAACGACGCAAATGATCTCGCTCGATTTAAGAATCTGTCTGACCGTCATCGAAATCGCGCGATGCGGGACCTCTTGCGAACTCTTGAACCAGCCTTCTCCAAGTTGCTGCTTGCGGCAAGCCTCGTCAAGCTCTACTACGATGTAGGCTTCCTCGGTCTCAAAGTTGGCAGGCGGGTCGTTGAAGGCCAGGTGCCCGTTCTCGCCGATGCCAACGAATGCCACATCAATCGGCGCCTTGCGAATCTGGGTACTCACTTCAGCGATCGCCTGCTGCGAATTCTTTTCGCCATTCAACAAATGATACTGAACCATCCCAACTTTGCTGATCAGCCGCTCGATCAGATACTTCCGAAAACTGGCCGGATGCGTAGCCGGGAGCCCCAGGTACTCGTCGAGATGAAACATCTCCACCGCTTTCCAGTCGATCCCCGGCGCTCTGGTGAGCTCATCGAGAAATTCGAATTGCGATGCTCCCGTAGCCGCAATAATCCGAGCATGCCCACGCTGGCGGACGGAATTGCGAATAGTAGTTGCGGCTTGCGACGCTGCTTCGCGCGCCAGCGAATGCTTATCAGGGAATACTGTGAGCTTCACCCTTTTCCTCCTGGAAAGACAACCGACCCTCTTGGTTTTTCTTTCATCCCCGATATTCAGCGCCTTGCGAACTTCGCGGGCGTTCGCATCATGAATTCTCCTGGCCTGGATTGAACGGCCATGTGTCTTTCAATTTAGCCCAAAAGAAGAAAACTAGAACTCCGGTTAGTAGTGTCAATAAGCCGATCTTGATGTAAAGCCAGCCCGAGGTCACAAAAACGTAAGCCCAGCCGAAAAACGCGATGACAACGGGGACCGGATAAAACCACATTTTGTACGGCCGCGCGCTGTCCGGAAGCTTTCGCCGCAAGAGTGGAATGGCAAATAGTTGTCCTAGGAACTGTACCAGGATTCTGGTCGTGATCAAGGCGCTGATGAGCTGATCAAGCCTGAGGAACGTGGCAGCAATCGATACGCCGCCCAACACCAGCAGGGAAACTTGCGGATAGTTTTTCGTGGGGTGGAGTTGCGCAAACGGACGAAAGAAATAACCGTCGAGGGCCGCCGCATAGGGAATTCGCGAATAACCCAGAAGAAGCGAGAACACCGCGCCCAAGGCCGACCAGAGTACCAAAATCGTTACCGCAATGGCGGCGCCCCTGCCGTACAGGTGCTCCATGAAATCAGAAATGATGAAGTTCGAGTGAATTCCTTCCCGCCACGGCACCACTCCGATCAGGGCGAGATGCAGCGCCAGGTATCCCACACAGCAAACTGCGAGCGAATACAGAATCGAACGCGGCACTACATACGCTGGATTCCGTACTTCGTCTCCGATGTAGCACACATCGTAGTATCCCAGATAGTTGTACACGGCAATCAGGGTAGCGCTGCCCAGGCCGAGTACGAAGCCATGATTAAACGTCAGCGCCCCAGGAGGGAAATCGAATGCCCGGTGCGCATTGAAGTGGAAAAAACCGCAGACGATGACCGTTATCATCGCGAGAACCGTGCCAACCCAAAGCGTGAGCGTGACCTTGCGCAGGAATGTCATCTGTCGACATAAAAGGAACAAGGCAGCGAGGCCCGCAGCCACCGCCACGTATTGCTCGCCGCGACCGCTCAAGCCCGGCCAGAGGTACGTCGAGTAGTTCCCGAAGCCAATCATCCCCGAGGCGATTTCCAACGGCCCGCTCAGGACAAATTGCCAGATGAAAAGAAAGGCCATCAAGCGACCCCAACTTTGATGGCCGTAAGCCTCGCGCAGGAAATGGTAGCTGCCGCCGGAGCCCGGCAATGCCGCCCCCAGTTCGCTCCATATAAGGCCATCGGAAACTACGATCATGGCGCCCGTCACCCAGCCCAACATAGATTGTGGGCCGCCCATGGAAGCCATCATGAGTGGAATCGTGATGAAAGGACCGATGCCAACCATGTTGGAGATGTTCAGGGCCGTAGCGTGGAGTAAGCCGAAGGCGCGGGTTAGATGAGGCTGCGGTTCGGTCGTCATTGCCATAGGCGGACGAAGTGTGCGGATTTCAACTTTCGATTCGCGGCGACCGTCCCTATAATTGCGCGAATCTACCTACCGCCTGCTCGTTTGTCAATCGGATTGTTTGTTTTTGATCGATTTTGACTGCTGGCTCGCACTTTTAGCGATACAAAGCGCCCCCATCCCACATACAATTGGTGCCGGGAAAGCCAGGAATCGGCAGAGGTTAAGCGCAGCCAGAAGAGCGTGAAACGATCATGTTCGCAGAAGAGCGTAGATTTCGCATTCGAGAAATTCTTTCCAGCCAACGCACCATTACGGCGTCCGAACTCTGTGCCGCGTTGGGAGTTACGGCGGCGACGGTAAGGCGAGACTTGGCCGCTTTGGAGCAGGATGGTGTGTTGGTCCGGTCTCACGGCGGAGCAGTTTCCCGCATGTCCAGCACCAGCTTCCAGCCTTCGTATGAGACGTTATCGCATAGCCACAGCAGTGAGAAGCAAGCGATTGCGCGCGAGGCTGAACGTTTCGTGCTTGCCGGCGAGACCGTTTTTCTTGAAGGAAGCACCACGGTGCATGAGCTTGCCCGTGGCTTAAGTCCGCGGCATCGGCTGACCGTGGTGACGAACTCCCCCACCATCGTTTGCCAATTGCAAAGAAATTCGGGCGTGACTGTGCTCTGCACCGGCGGCGATCTGCAAAGGGACACGTTTTATTTTTCCGGCGAGTGGGCCCAGCGCGCGCTTTCGGAAATCCGCTTGGACAAGGCGATTTTGGGGGTCAGCGCAATTGATCTTTCCTATGGCGTCTCGACCGCAAACCACGCCGAGGCGCAGATCAAAAAGATGATCTCGAAAGCTGCCAAGACCAGGATCGCATTGGCAGATCACAGCAAATTTGGTACGCAGAGCTTTGCTTACGTCGGACCAGTGACGGACATCGACGTCGTCGTGACCGACTCCGGCACCGATCAAAAATACATCAAGGGCCTGCGGGAAGCGGGGGTCGAAGTGGTGATTGCGGAAGTGAGAGAAACGCATAAAACCAAGCGCAAATGAACATATTAGAGAGCTAAAGGTTGACAATCGCTCATTCGCGATGTAATTTAGATCGGCCAGTTCATCGACGATGTGAGGAATTGTGAGTGATTGTGGCAAGAAGATTCGCTTGAACCGTGTGCTTGGAGGCTCAGAACACCGGGCCCTGGTCGTAGCCTTCGATCACGCATTGGTATTGGGACCGATTCCTGGAACAGAAGACCCCTTAGGAAAGATTCGCCAGTTCTCCCAAGCCAGAGTCGATGCGTTGCTGTTGAACCTTGGGCTGATTCGCCAGTTCGCCAACTCGACAATCCTCGGCCCAATCCCGGCTTTCATTGCCCGCCTGGACTGGACGACGGTTTGGTCTGCCATCGGGCAGGGCGGAAAAGGCGCGCTTTACAGCTCGCTTCTCGCCCACCCTGAGGAAGCGTTACGCCACGGCGCAGATGCGGTCCTCACCTATCTTGTCGTGGGAACGGGCGATGCCGAGTTCGAGATGAAAGAAATCACTCGCAACGCCGGAATCGCCCGCGAATGTGAACAAGTCGGAATCCCACTGATTGTCGAATCTCTGGCGCGGGGGAAGGACGTGCAGAATCCAGGCGATCCCAAGTGGCTGGACCTGCACACTCGCATGGCCGTGGAGCTGGGGGCGGATATGGTCAAGACGGATTACACCGGCAATGTTGCCTCCATGCGTTCGGTGGTGGAAAAATGTCCCATTCCAATCCTTGCGCTCGGTGGCAGCCGCCACGCTTCAGACCAACATGCGCTTGACGTAGTCCGGGACGTGGCAGCAGCGGGGGCTGCTGGCGTCTTCTTTGGCCGCAATGTTTTCCAGGCGGACAACATGAGCACCTTCCTCAAACAGGCGCGCGCTGCTCTCGACACCGCACCGGCGGCAGAACTTCGAGCGGCCACGAAATGAGGAAATCGGAGTGACTGGCCGGACGCTTTCAGTCGCAGCAGACAAGTTTCTGTGAACTCTGCTGGCAAAATGGCGCAACGAAATCCCTTGCCCTGAGCGCGTCATTACAGGGCAGGTCAGATCGGCTGAAACACCTTCACGAATGCCAGCTGGAATCGAAAATCACCATGAGTCTGCTTGCCTTTGATATCGGTTCGAGTGGATGCAAAGCCGTGATATTTGCGCTGGGCGGCGAAATCCTGGCGCAGCACTCCTGCGCGTATACGCCAGAGTTTCCCGCTCCTTCGCAGGCAGAGATAGATCCGGCGATCTTCTGGCAGGCGGTGTGCCGTTGTTCGCAGGCGGCGTCCAGGAATCTTGCCGATCCAGTTCGAGCGCTGTGCTTAAGTTCGCACGGCGAAACCTTTGTCCCGGTAAATGAACGCAACGAAGCCATAGCTCCCGCCATTCTCAATCAAGACAATCGAGCCACCGAGGAAACGGCGTGGTTCGAAAAAACTCTCGGAAGGAAACACCTCTTCGAAGTCACCGGTCTGGTCGCTCATCCCATGTATCCGGTTCCAAAATTTCTTTGGCTGCGCAAGCACAGGCCGGACATTTTTGATTCCTCAGTTCGTTTCCTCACGGTGATTGGTTATGTTCTTTCACGACTGGGACTGCCAGCCTATATCGATTATTCGCTGGCCTCTCGCTATCTGGCCTTTGATATACGTAAGCGGCGATGGTCGGAAGAAATCCTTGCCGCTGCCGAGATCGATGCCGAACTCCTGCCCATTCCTGTGCCGGCCGGAACGATCGTGGGACAACTGGACGGAGCCACTGCCAGCCAGCTCGGTCTTGCGGCAGGAACGATAGTGGTGTTGGGAGGGCACGATCAGCCCTGCGGCGCATTGGGAGTGGGAGCCATCGGTGCGGGCCGCGTGGCCGACTCGATGGGCACTTACGAATGTCTGCTGGCTGCTTCTGACCAGCCCAGCTTGACCCCTGCGGCGCTTGCGGCTTCTCTGAACTCGTATTGCCATGTGGTTCCAGAGAAATTTGTCACGCTGGCGTATTTTCCGTCGGGAATCATGCTCAAGTGGTTTCACGATCTGTTGTACACAGAGACGCACACAGAGACGCACGGAGAAACGCATGGAGAAACTCACGGCGCCGGCGTCGCTCAGGCCGAGGATTCATCGTGCGCAGAGGCCACCCACTACGCCACGCTGGAACGGGACGCTCCAGAGGGCGCAACAGGTCTATGCATTACTCCCAATCTAATTGGGACCTGCAATCCCGACTTCAACGCGCAGGCACGCGGAATCATTTCCGGCTTGAGCGCGAACACGACCCGCAGCCAGATTTACAAAGGCATCCTCGAAGGGCTCGCCTGCGAACTATCAGAGATGGCCGCGATTCTGGAAAACGCGGTGGGCGAGTTTCGGGACATCTATGTCACCGGCGGAGGCTCGCGTTCGGCTCTAGGCCTTCAGTTGCGAGCTGCTCTGTCGGGCCGGCAGCTGCATGTAATGGAATGTCCCGAGGCAGTGTGTCTGGGCGGGGCCATACTTGCCGGAGTCGCATCCGGAGAATACAGCAGCTTGCGCGAAGCGGTAGAAGTCGTAGTCCGCCCTGTTTCCGCGGTATCGCCCGACTCTGCGATCGCGGCAGCCTACACCCAACAAGCCACGAAATACCGCCACTTGCGTTCAGCGCTTACGGCGATCACAGGCGCTGAAAGCGCAAGAGGCCAACGGGAGGAACAGTGATACAAGCTACAGTCGGATTCATAGTTTTTGGAGTTCACAAAGATGGTCTGAAAGACCCGATGGGTATGCCATTCATCGATGACGCATTGGTTCAACGCGCCAAGAGCGCGCTGGTCGCGGCGGGTCTGAAACTTGTCGAGCATGGCATTGTTGTCGCCAGCAAAGAAGAGGCTCGCGCCGCATTCAAGAAAATGAAATGCGATGACGCCATCGATGCGGTCGTCTTATTTTCCGGGACCTGGGTTTGGTCGGCGCATCTGGTCGGCGCGATTCGCGATTACTGCGCCACCGGCAAAGGCTTACTCCTATGGACGCACCCCGGCTCACAGGGCTGGCGGCCGGTCGGTGGCTTGGTGCTGCACGGAGGTTTGCTCGAGATCGGCCTCGCGCACAAATTTGTATACGGAGGTCTCGAGGAACCAGACACCGTAAGCAAGATCGTCAGCTATGCCCAGGCTTCTCATCTCAAGAACTTTTTAAACATGTCTACCATCGGCACATTCGGCGGGCGTGGGATGGGACAAACCTGCGGTGCTGCCGATCCTTCGCAATGGATGAGAATGTTTGGCATCGATATCGATTCCCGCGACACCACCGAATTGAAGCAGACTGCTGAGCGTATCTCGCCGAGCGACCTGCAAGAACTTCAGCCCAGGCTGAAGCAGTTGTTTGGCAAGGAGCCCGAGCAAAACGCGGTGACCGAGCGTTCGATGCGTCTCTATCTCGCGCTAAAAAAACTGGTTGCGAAAGAAAAATTTGATTTCTATACGATTCAATCCTTTCCCGGTCTGGCTGCAGATTATTCCGCCACTTGCTTTGCGCAGAGCATGATGCTGGAAGATGGAATCGGCACTTCCACGCTCGGCGATTTCAATACGGCTCTAACCGTTCTCCTGCTCACAAAGCTGAGTAAAGAGAGGGTCTATTACGGCGATCTGCAGCACATCGACAAAAAGACAAAAGAAATCAAGATCATCGGCGATGGGGCCTGTCCACCTTCCCTGGCCAGCAAGCTGGGTCCGGCTGGTTTTTCGGAACATGGCATTCCGACCGAAGGCGAAGCGGGCGGCCTTTCTGTGAAATTGATCTGCAAAGTGGGCGAAGGAGTATTGGCGCGCCTGGGCCGAGTAAACGGTGAGTTTCAGATGGTCATCACCCGAGCCAGCATTTTCGAGCCGGCTTCGAATCAGATCGAAAAACGGCTCAACGAATGTGGCATCCCGTTTTGGCCCCACGGCTTTGTGACCGCTCACTGTGACATCGACGTTTTACTGCAGCACTGGACGAATGAATATGCATGTCTGGGCTACGGCGAAGAACTCTATCCGGCCCTGGTCGATTTCTGCGAGATCACGGGAATCAAGGCCATCCTTCCCTGAATTTCGAGTTGTTCGGAGTTTTCCGAAATGAGGCAAGTGCCGGGAAGCCGATCAGAACGTAGCGCCACAAAATTCGCACCCATGGATTCTCGGACTACCATCTAATTCATTAAGAGGTGGGAGGGACAGCCATGAAATCACAGATCAAGGTGGGCACGGTATTCGGAGTCGAACTGGGCCTGCATTACAGCTGGCTGGTGATCGCGCTGCTGATCACATTTTCT
Source organism: uncultured Acidobacteriaceae bacterium (assembly GCA_963739125.1). GTDB lineage: Bacteria > Acidobacteriota > Terriglobia > Terriglobales > Acidobacteriaceae > Sulfotelmatobacter. The sequence continues at coordinate 3,361,556 of CAVTZD010000001.1, forward strand.
CTGGTCGCGCAATTCCATGCTGTGAATCACAACTGGAGCGATGCCGTGGTGTGGAGCACGGCCATTCTCACCGGCGTGCTATTTTTTGCCTGCCTGTTCGCCCACGAGTTGTCTCACGCGATCGTCGCCAGGGCGCGGGGAATTCCGGTCCACAAAATCACTTTGTTCTTGCTCGGCGGAGTAGCCCAGATCGAGAAGGAAGCCTCCGATCCCAAGACCGAATTCTGGATGGCGATCGTCGGCCCCATCACCAGCGGAGTTCTTGGCGTGGTCATGCTGGCTCTGGCAAGACTCTGTGGCTGGGTTCCGTGGACTTCGGCGACTACGCCCGGCACGGCGCTGCTGGTCTGGTTGGGCTACATCAATCTTGCCCTGGGCGCATTCAATATGATCCCGGGATTTCCGCTCGATGGTGGGCGCGTGCTGCACGCGATTTTGTGGTGGACGATGGACGATGCCGAACGTTCCACGCGCGCCGCGGCAGTCGTGGGACAGATTATCGCGGTGTTCTTCATCGCTTTTGGAATTCTGCGGTTCTTTCAGGGAGCGGGTCTGGGAGGACTCTGGATCGCCTTTATCGGCTGGTTCCTTCTGCAAGCGGCAGGCGCCACCTACATGCAGGTCAAGACCGGCGCGCTTCTCCGCGGTCTGCAGGTGAAAGATGTCATGTCGACCGACAGTTATACGGTGGATCCCGAGCTTTCATTGCAGGAGTTCGTTCATGATCACGTCTTGCATACCGGGAGGAGATTTTTTCTGGTCGTCCAGGATGGTCAGTTGCTGGGCGTAATCACTCCCAACGAGGTGCGGACGGTTGAGCCGCGAGCCTGGCCGTTCACTCCGGTACGCAGCGTCATGCGGTCTGCGGACAAAATCCATTCTGTTTCGCGCGACATGCCGGCGACGGAAGCTCTGGAGATCATGTCTCGCGAAGACGTTAACCAGTTGCCGGTCATGTCCAACGGCCGGATTGACGGCATTGTCTCCCGCGCTCACATGCTGCAGGTCATACAATCGCGCGCGGAGTTAAGACTGCCGCCAAGTTTGCCGCGGGCAGCGTGAAAAGAAGAGTAGAAGCAGAAGAGGCGCGGAGGCACAGAAGAAAGCCGAAGCAGTGAAAAGGGAAAGAAAATGAGGCGCGAGCAAATGCCCGCGCCTCAACTCGAACGTCCGCTAATCTTGCGCGGGATGCAAGACGCGGAAGGTGCTGCCGCCACTGGACCACACCAGCACCAGCGCATCGTTTCCCTTCGCAATGCTGGAAAGAGCCTTCTGCACATCGGCCGCTGAATGCATCGGCTGGCGGTCGACTTCCATTATCACTTCACCCTGCTGCAGGCCTGCGTTGTCGGCAGGACTGCCGGGAGCGACGCGCTCGATCACTGCCCCGTGAACGTCGCTGCCGGCCTGGATCTGCTGCCGGACGTCGGGAGTCAAATCGCCGAGGCCGATTCCCCAGCGCGGCTTGCCGCTGTTGGCTTCGGAACTCCCGTTGTCATTCTCACTCTTTCCCATCGCTTCCAGAGTGACCGGCACGTTCACCGTGTCGCCGTTGCGCAATGCTTCGAGGTGGATGGTGGTTCCGGGCTTCGTTTGTCCGACTTCGACCTGCAGTTCGCCGGAGTCGCTGACCGGTTTTCCGTCGAGTTCGGTGATGACATCGCCGACCTTCAGTCCTGCCTTCGCGCCCGGAGAATCGGGTTCGACCTGCGTGACCACCGCTCCTGACGCGTTGCTCACGTGGAAGAACTTGGCTTCATCAGGAGTTACGTCGCTGATGCCGATGCCGATATAGCCGTGGCTCACTTTTCCATACTTAATCAGACTGTCGATCGTGGGCCGGACGATCTGGGTGGGGATGGCAAATCCCATCCCCGAGAAACCGCCGGTCTCAGAAACCAGAAAAGTGTTGATGCCCACCACTTCGCCTCGCGCGTCAACCAACGGGCCGCCGGAATTCCCCGGATTGATGGCGGCATCCGTCTGAATGAATTCTCCAGGCGCGCGACGATCCGCCGCGAACGGGTTGGGGCGGTTCAACGCGCTGACGATGCCGCGCGTCACCGTGAATCGGAATCCCAGGGGGTTCCCGAAGGCCAGCACGGTTTGGCCGGGACGCAGTTTCGTTGAATCGCCCAAGGGCACGCTGGGCAGGTTAGTTTCGTCGATCTTGATGACGGCGAGATCGGTGAGAGGATCGGCGCCGATGAGCTTCGCCGGCAGGATTCGCCGGTCGGTCATGGTGACGCGGATGTCGACCGCTCCCTTGATGACGTGGTTGTTGGTCACGATGTAGCCATCGGGCGAAATAATCACGCCGCTGCCTAAGCCGTGCTCAATCTGCGGCTGCTGCCGATTCGGCATGGGGAAGCTGAAACCGAACTGTTGACCGAACTGCTTCCCGAACGGCCCAAAGAACTGCTGCATCCCGTTGGAGTCGTTGCCGCTGTTGTTGTCTCCGTCGTCGGTCGCGTCCGCGTCGGTGGTTTTCGAAGTGACGGTCACGTTGACGATGGCCGGGGTGACGCGAGCGGCCAGGGTCTCCATCGCATGATCGAGCGAAAGCAGAGCACTGACGCTGTTGTCATCGAGGGGTGCGGCTGCCGCTGCGGGTGCTGCCGCCGCCCGGAGCGGGCTATCGAATTCATATACCGCAAACGACGAAACCACCGCCACTGCGGCCACAACGACAAGGAAGCGCCGGTTGAGCGCGCCCTGGCAATATTGGATCCAGCTTTTCATGGTACATTTCTCCTTTGGTGAAACTAATGGTTTAGTTGATAAAGACAAAAAAATTTCTGCATCAGATCACAGTCTCAGCACAATGGCTGATTCCAACTGTCGATCCGCCGAATTCCTCCCTCCAACTTTCCAGACGCACAGCGTCCAAACCCCGTGACCAGAAGCGTCAAACTGCGTCGTCTGCAAAATCACGACCGTCTCCTGCACAGGGATCGCAGCTCGCGCTGTCTTGGGACTCATGACCGCGCGTTTCCGGGGCGAAGTAGTCTTTAACCGCAGCGGGGCTATCTCGGTACGCGGGTTGAACACCGCCGGAATCGCTCTCGCCTGTGGCAGGGAGTTAGCGCGCTGCGCTGCGAGCGTCGCGAGACTGCGACTCATCATCGCGTCGAGCGGCTGCCGCGTCGCGCGAAGCTGCGGACTTTGATCCCGGTTCGGCCGAGTCTGAACTGCCACTAGCCTGGGGGCATAAGGAGCCGCCGCAACCATCACCGCCAGCACGCCCGCACTCATGCCCAGAACCGGTTTCCAGAGCACGGTGCGCATTGGCCGTTTTGTGTCGAGAATTTGTTTCACCCGCAGCGACATGTCGCACATCCGGCTCACCAGCGCTTGTGCCATGGCCAGGGCTCGGGCGTTCTGCAACTTCTCGGCAAACGAAATCAAAGATGATGCGTATGCTCTAGGACTCGCCGTCTCCGCCAAAACCAGGTCGTCGCAGGCCATTTCCCGCTCGAGGGTGAGTCGGTTTTCAATCCACCACACCGCGGGGTGAAAGAAGAACACGGCTTTCACTACCTTCTGGGCGAGATTGGTCCAATCATCCCAGCGCCGCAGATGCGCGAGTTCATGCAGAAGAATTACTTTCATCTCCTCGGGCGAAAGCTGTGGCAAGAGCCATGCGGGAAAGACGACTGCGGGTTGAAAGAACCCGATTGCAGTCGGGACGGCCACACTGGCCGATACGCACAGCTGCACGCGACGGCGCGATCCAAAGTCTCGGAGAAGTCCCGCAATCTCGGGGTCAAGATTGGCGAGGTCAACGCTGGCACTATTTCTGCGCAGGGCGCGCACTCGCCATAGACCGACAGCTAACCTGAGAAGCAGAAGACCCGAGACGCCCGCCCACGCGGCGAACAGATAAAAAGCCCAGGAGCTCGAGAGGGTAATTCCTCCACGTAGGCCTCGGGGAAGTGTCAGCGAATGCGCCGCTCCGAAGGTGGATCCCGAAAGAAATGGTAAGGCGACAATTGTAAGAAGCGTCGAAAACCAAACGGCAAAACGTGTTCCCGAATTTTGCCGGCCGACGAAGCGAAGTAAAGCCCATATCAGGACTGCGAGAAAAGCTCCTTCGAGAGCGGTGTTCAGCAGCCGATCGGTCAAGATTTGCGCCAGGGTTTGCAGGACGGCCGTCATTTCTGCTCGCCCCCCGTACGCTCACTCGGCAGGTCTTTCACGTCACTGCGTTCGAGCATTTCGCGCAGGCGCTTGAGATCCTCGGCATCGATCGCCTCATCTTGCAGAATGTTCAGCACCAGGGCCTCATGCGAGTTCCGAAAGAAGCGGCTGACCAGGTGGCGAATCTCCGATCGTGTGGCTTCCTCGCGTCCGATGACCGGTTGGAACACGTGCGCGCGGCCATCCTTAACGTGCCTTACGGTGCCTTTTTTTTCCAGAGTGCGGATCGTGGTGAGAACGGAGTTATAAGCCAAACTTGCGGGAAGCCAATCCAGCACTTGCTGCACCGTACCCGAGCCCTTACGCCAGAGCACATCCATGATGCGAAGCTCGGCTTCGGTCAGCGTTGCGGACTGTTTTGGCGGCACTCTGGCTCTCCCTCGCCTGAATCTTAAAGACGTGCGAACCCACAAAAGGTAACTAGTTATTTAGTTGCTGAGCGGGGCATCGAGGATGCCTGACCGACCAGCGATTCATTCGCATCGCCTTATCGCAGATGGCTAGCCGCCGCCGCTGCTGCTCATTGCGAACCATAAAGTATTGATTAGTAAAAAGTTATAAAGAACCTCGGCCCGGCGTAGCGGGTGTGCCGCATCCCCCATCCGCCAAAACGTGATTCCAATCACACCCCAGTGTGAACCTGCGTCCCGACAATACCGGACGCCCTGCGGCATCCTGAAGACATCACGGTGGCCGCGCCTGTGGGTCACGGTCGATATCGCGAATGTTATCTCGGAAATTGGGGGCCGCAATGAAGCGCAAGTTCAAGACCATGGACGCCAACGAGGCGGTGGCCAACGTCGCCTACCGGGCGAGTGAAGTCATCGCCATTTACCCGATCACTCCTTCGTCGCCAATGGGCGAGTGGGCGGACCAGTGGTCGTCGGAAGGCGTGCCCAACGCCTGGGGCAGCGTGCCCCATGTCATCGAGATGCAGAGCGAAGGCGGAGCTGCTGGAGCGGTGCACGGCGCCCTGCAGACCGGCTCGCTCTCGACCACGTTCACAGCGTCGCAGGGATTGCTGCTGATGATCCCCAACATGAACAAAATTGCCGGAGAACTTACGCCGGCTGTATTCCACGTGACCGCCCGTACCCTGGCCACGCATGCGCTATCAATTTTCGGCGACCATTCTGACGTGATGTTCTGCCGCGCCACCGGCTGGGCCATGCTGTGCTCGAACTCGGTGCAGGAAGCGATGGACCTGGCGTTGATTGCTCACTCCGCCTCGCTCGAAACCCGCATCCCCTTCGTGCATTTCTTCGATGGATTCCGCACTTCGCACGAAGTCAACAAGATCGAAATGCTCAATGAAGACGACATGCGGGCCATGCTGAATATGGATCGCATCATCGAGCATCGTCAGCGCGCTCTGTCGCCTGATCATCCCGTGTTGCGGGGCACGGCTCAGAATCCGGACGTCTTCTTCCAGATTCGCGAGTCGGCCAACTCCTATTACGACGTCTGTGCGGCCAAGGTGCAGGCCGCGATGAACAAGTTCGCTGAAGTCGTAGGACGCCAGTATCACCTCTTCGACTACGTCGGCGCGCCCGACGCTGACCGTGTGATCGTGATGATGGGCTCCGGCGCAGAAGCCGCGCACGAAACGGTCGAGCACCTGAACGCGCGCGGAGAAAAAGTCGGCTTGCTGAAAGTCCGCCTGTACCGTCCCTTCTGCGTGAAGTCGTTCATGGAAGCCCTCCCCAAGACTGTTCGCCAGATCGCAGTTCTCGATCGCACTAAAGAATCCGGAGCAATCGGCGAACCTCTCTACCTCGACGTAGTCAACGCAATTCACGAGGGCATCAGCAAAGGCTATGGAGTCCCGGACGCATTCGTCCATGGAGCCCCGGACGCATTCGTCCGGGGGCCGGGCCACGAAACTCAGGCGGACGAACGCGTCCGCCGCTCCACCATCATCGGTGGCCGCTATGGTCTGTCCTCCAAGGAATTCACACCGGCCATGGTGAAGGCCGTCTACGACAACCTGAAGCAGCCCCAGCCGAAAGATCACTTCACCATCGGCATTCACGACGATGTCAGCCACACCAGCCTCGACTACGATGCATCTTTCTCCACCGAGCCCGACAGCGTTGTCCGCGCCCTGTTTTACGGCCTGGGTGCGGATGGCACGGTCGGCGCCAACAAGAACTCCATCAAGATCATCGGCGAAAACACCGACAACTATGCGCAGGGATACTTCGTCTACGACTCGAAAAAATCCGGCGCAATGACGGTCTCGCACCTTCGCTTCGGGCCGCAGCCGATCCATTCCAGCTACCTGGTCTCCAAGGCGAACTTCATCGCCTGCCATCAGTGGATTTTCCTCGAGCGCTACGACATGCTCAGCGCGCTGGTGCCCGGCGGAGTGTTCCTGGTCAACAGTCCGTTCGCAAAAGATGAAGTCTGGGACCACCTGCCCCGCGAAGTGCAGTCGCAACTGATCGCCAAGAAAGCGAAACTCTACGCCATCGACGCATACAAAGTTGCGCAGGACGCAGGCATGGGTTCGCGCATGAATACCATCATGCAGGTATGTTTTTTTGCCATCTCGAAGGTGTTGCGCGGCGAGGAAGCGATCGAGGCGATCCGCGAATCGATTCGCCACACCTACGGCCGCAAAGGCGAAGAAGTGGTGCAGAAGAACATGCGCGCCGTCGATGAGACGCTCGCTCACCTTTTCGAGGTGAAAATTCCCGAGACCATCACCAGCACCACCGAAATCCCCGCAGCGTTTCCCGGCGCGCCGAAGTTCGAGCACGACGTGCTGGGTACGATCTATGCCGGCCGCGGCGACGAATTGCCGGTGAGCGCATTCTCCTGCGACGGCACTTTCCCAACCGGCACGGCGAAATGGGAGAAGCGCAACCTGGCGCTCGAAATTCCCGCGTGGGATTCGAAAATCTGTATCCAGTGCGGCAAGTGCGCCATGGTTTGCCCCCACGCCGTCATCCGCATCAAGGTCTACGACAGCAAGAATCTGGAGCATGCTCCGGCAACTTTCAAGTCCACCGAGGCACGCGACAAGGAATGGTCCGGCATGAAGTACACGATCCAGGTCGCTCCTGAAGACTGCACCGGATGCGGCATCTGCGTCGACGTTTGCCCGGTCAAGAACAAGAGCGAAGTGCGCCTGAAGGCCATCAACATGGTGCCTCAACCTCCGCTGCGCGCGCCGGAAAGCGAGAACTGGGACTTCTTCCTGAAGCTTCCTGAACTCGACCGCAGAAAGATCAAAATCGGGACGATCCGCCAGCAGCAGGTGCAGGAACCGCTGTTCGAGTTTTCCGGCGCATGCTCCGGGTGCGGCGAAACGCCCTACCTGAAGCTGGTTTCGCAGTTGTTTGGCGAACGCGCCGTCATCGCCAATGCCACCGGTTGCTCGTCGATTTATGGCGGCAATCTGCCGACCACGCCCTGGGCCAAGAACGCCGCGGGCCGCGGACCGGCGTGGTCGAATTCTCTTTTCGAAGACAATGCTGAGTTCGGTCTGGGCTTCCGTGTTTCTATCGATAAGCAGACAGAGTTTGCTCAGGAATTGCTGCGCAGAGTTGCGGCAAGCGTCGGCGACGAACTGGTAGCGTCCATCCTCAATGCGAAGCAGAAAGATGAAGCTGACATCTACGAGCAACGCCAGCGCGTTGATCTGCTCAAAGAAAAGCTGCAGACGCTCAACACGACCGAAGCCAGGCAACTTCTCGCCGTCGCCGACATGCTGGTGAAGAAGAGTGTATGGATCGTCGGCGGCGACGGTTGGGCTTACGACATCGGTTACGGTGGCCTCGACCACGTCTTGGCCAGTGGCCGCAACGTGAACATCCTGGTCCTCGACACGGAAGTCTACTCAAACACGGGCGGGCAGGCCTCGAAATCAACACCCCGCGGCGCAGTTGCGAAGTTCGCGGCAGGCGGAAAACCGGGGCCGAAAAAAGATCTCGGCCTCATGGCCATGACTTACGGCAACGTCTATGTTGCGAGCGTGGCCATGGGTGCGAAAGACGAGCACACGCTCAAGGCGTTCCTGGAGGCGGAAGCTTACGACGGACCGAGCATCATCATTGCGTACTCGCACTGCATCGCGCACGGAATCGATATGACCACCGCGATGACCGATCAAAAAGTCGCGGTCGAATCTGGGCAATGGTTGCTCTATCGTTACAATCCCGAGCGCGCAGAAGCCGGCGAAAATCCGCTGGCGCTCGATTCCCGCGCTCCCACGCGAAAGGTGCAGGAGTACATGCTGCAGCAGACGCGCTTCAAGATGCTGACCAAGAGCAAGCCGGAGGTTGCACAGCAGTTGTGGAAGCAGGCGCAGCAGGACGCAGAACGTCGCTTCCGCATGTACGAATACATGGCCAGCCGGAAGATGGAAACGATCGTCGCTGCGAAACCAGCAGAGGAAAAAACAGCGGCGGTGAAACCGAAGCCCGCAGAAGTCGCGCACTAAAAGCACCCCGGCGCAAGAATGGCGGACGACGAACGACCAATGGCCAACGACAGTTCTGCAGCAAGGAGAAACCCATGATCGATCTCAGCACAACCTATCTTGATTTGAAACTGCACTCTCCTCTCGTGGCCTCGGCTTCGCCGCTGTCGCGTGATGTCGAAAGTATTTGCCGGCTCGAGGACGCAGGCGCTTCCGCAGTGGTGCTCTACTCACTGTTTGAAGAGCAGTTGCGGCAAGAGGAAGCCGACCTCGATTATCACCTCAACGCCGGCACCGAGAGCTTCGCCGAGTCGCTCACTTATTTCCCGCAGCCAAGCGAGTTCCATACCGGCCCGGAGGGATATTTGGAACATATTCGCAAGGCCAAAGCGTCGGTCAATATTCCGATCATCGCCAGCCTCAACGGTTCCACGCTCGGCGGGTGGACGAAATTCGCGACCGACATCGAACGCGCCGGCGCCGATGCCCTGGAGTGCAATATTTATTACATTCCCACCGATCCCAACCTGACCGCGGAGGACATTGAAACGAGTTATCTCGACATTCTGCGGGCAGTCAAGTCGGCGGTTACGATTCCAGTCGCGGTAAAGCTGAGCCCTTACTTCAGCAACATGTCGAACATGGCAAGGCGTCTCGACGCCGTTGGCGCGGACGCGCTGGTGCTTTTTAATCGCTTCTATCAGCCCGACATCGATCTGGACGAACTGGAAATTCGGCCGAACGTGCTTCTGAGCACTTCACAGGCCCTGCGACTGCCACTTACGTGGATTGGCATTTTGTACGGCCAGGTGAAAGCCAATCTCGCAGCCACGGGTGGAGTGCACGGCGCCGAAGATGTGGTCAAGTTGCTCCTGGTTGGCGCCAACGTAACCATGATGTGCTCCGCGCTAATGCGCCACGGCATCAATCATCTGCGCCACGTGGAGCGCGAACTGCGAGCCTGGATGGAAGAACACGAGTACGAATCGGTGGCCCAGATGCAGGGCAGCATGAGCCAGCTCAAATGCCCCGACCCAGCCGCCTTCGAACGTGCCCAGTACATGCGCGCGGTGAAAGGCATGCAGCATATTCACATGGTGGGATGGCGCTAACCCTTACCCGAGACTCAGGCCGGAGTGGCGAATGCCGCGCAACCCATTGATGGCTGGATAGTTATCATCATCCGTACCGCCATGTACATACATGTTCGTACATGAGAGTGTTCCTTAAGGAACACTGTGGAAATCTTCTGTCAGCGACGCCTAAGAGCAACAATCGACTGGAGTTAAGGGACGATTACCGCCGCGCCGTCGATCGTGTCGTTTTTTACGGCAATTAAGGCCTCGTTGGCCTGCTCCAGGGAAAACACGGTCGTCCTCGGTTTGAGACCAATCTGTGCTGCCAGCGCGAGAAAATCCCGCGCATCGGTTCGCGTCATATTAGCCACGCTGCGCAGTTGGCGTTCGCCCCACAGCAGGCTGTCGTAGTCGAATTGGGGCATGCGATCTAAGTGAATGGCGTTGATCGCCACCACACCACCCTTGCGCAAACTGCTCAACGCCGCGATCACCACGTCTCCACTTGGCGCGAATGTAACCGCCCGGTCCAGTTCCACTGGCGGCTTTTCGATTTCAGTTCCCACCCAGGTCGCGCCCAGTGACGCCGCTAACTCGCGATGAGATTTCCCCCTCGTCGAAACATACACCTCGCACTTCCAGGCGTGCAGAACTGCGATCGCCAGGTGCGCAGAGGCGCCGAATCCGAACAGTCCCACACGTTCACCCGGTTCCACCCCGGCGACGCGCAGGCTGCGAAAGCCGATGATCCCCGCGCACAGCAGAGGCGCGGCATGCAGATCGTCAAGCGCGGCGGGCAACGGAAACACAAAGTCAGCGCGGGCGAGCGCATACTCCGCATATCCGCCGGGAACGGAATATCCCGTGAATGTGGGCGAGGCGCAGAGATTTTCCTGACCTCGTCGACAGTAGGAGCAAGTCCCGTCGGTCCCGCCAAGCCAGGAAACGCCGACGCGTGACCCGAGATGATGCTCTTCAGTCGCGCCGCCCGCGACTTCGCCGACAATCTGATGGCCCGGAATTATTCCGTTTTGTTTCGGTGCCAGTTCTCCTTCGACGATGTGAAGATCGGTGCGGCAGACGCCGCAGGCACGTACGCGGAGAAGAACGTATCCAGCCTTGACTTGCGGATCTGCGACGTCAGTGATGTGCAGCGGACGCTGCGATACAGGTCGAGGCGAGGTCAGGACAGCGGCTTTCATGCAATTTGAGAAGCTGCGGCCTAAGACGATGGTAGCAGTTCCAGCGTCAGCACTTGAAATGGCTGAAGATGAAATGTGTGTCGTTCCTGCGCAGGGATGGTGAGGCCCGGTTCGCCGCTCTCGGCTTTCCACGGACTATGCGCGACGAAGGCGGATGCGCTTGCGGCCGGCAATTCCAGAATAGCCGCCAGGCTCGCGGTGAAATCCTGTGGTCGGTCACTCGGATTGCGCAGCGTAACGATGGCGTGACCGGGCGACCAGGCGGCCCAGCCGTAGACCTCGAGCAGTGCCGGATCGCCGCCAATCCAGTGCGTGTCCTTGAGAACCTGGGCGTTGTCGCGCGACCATTTCGCGGCTTCAGCGAGAACATCCCAGTCATGCGCAGAGAGCAGTGATGGTGAGATGTACATCTCCTGCAGTTGGGTTCCAGTGCCGAAATACGAATGAACCTCATCAGGAAAGTCATCGTGCGGATCAGTGCTCAGCCGCCCCGCATAGCGCGCAAAAATCATTCCATGCAGCATCAGAGAATTGATCGGGAACAGTGGACCGTCTTCAGCGACCCGACGATACGTTTGTGAATCGCGATAAGTAATCCAACGCTGGCGGTCGGTGCCGACGCCGGCGAAGCTGTGGTCGTCGCCGCCGCGCCAGATCGAATCGGCGTAGAGCAGCCAAAAGGGCGAGGGATAAGTTCCTGTGGTCAGATTCACATACAAGTCGGGTTTTTTCGCGCGCAGTTCGCCGATCAGATGGATGGCGGCATCGAAGTCGCTGTCAAACTCGCTGCCGGCGATGACTTCATCCGCATTGCCCGTGCCGTCGAACTTGAACTGGTTCACGCCGTACTTTTCGATCATCTCGAAGCAGGCATCGCGAAAATAGCGGTAGTATTTTGGGCCGGAGAGAGCAAATCCGCCTTCGTTGGTCTCGAATCCGCGGAGACGAGCCGAGGCCAGACGCTGCTCCTTCGCTTTCTCGTACCCTCCCCATGGCGAGAACCAGATGCCGGGAGCCGCGCCGTATTTCGCAGCGGTTTGCGCCACTTTGGTCAAACCGTCGGGAAAGCCGGGGTTGAACTTCCACAGAGTCTTTGGATCGTCCCAGCCGTCGTCGAAGAGAAAGCTATCGAGCTTCACGCCGCGCTGTTTCGTGAGTTGCTCGCCAAAGCTCTGCACGGCGCCGACCGCGTCCCGTTCGCTATAACGCTGGCCGGCGCCCAGGTCGTACCAGGAGTTGTAATGCAAAAACGTGCGGTAGGGATGGGCGCGCTCGAGTTCGACATAGTTCAGAAAATCGCGTCGCAACTGGCCGGCGTGGGTGACGCCAAAGACGGCCGAGTAGGTCACGCTTTCTCCGGCGTGGAGTGGAAGTTCACGAGAGAGCCAGCAGGAAGCGCGATCGCCGCCCACGCGGCACTCCGACAATGGATGCTCGAAGCCGAGGAACCACGTTCCGGCGGTAACCGGCGAGCCCTTCACCTGCCCGGAGACGATCGCGCCGGGAACGGCAGCGTCGATCAGTTTGATTTGCGCCAACGGAAATGACTGTGCTCCGGCGCTGACGGTCACTTCCTGACGAATGTAGTTGGCGCCTTCACGAAGAGTCGCCCGCCATGTGATTCGGAGTTGAGACGAAGCGTCCTGCAGTTCGACGCGAATCTGGCGGCCGGCAAAACGATCGGCGGCGCGCGGCGAGGTTGCTTTCGTCTGTATGTCTTCGATGACGGGACCGGCGGAAATCCTGAGACCCGATGAAGGCAGAACCGGGCCCTCCTTGGGAACCAGTTCAAACGCGTCCCCGTCGAGCGGCAAAGTTGTTCCCGTGAACTGGTTCGTGAGGTTCTGCCAGCGCAGCGATCCGCCGTGAATTGACCACGCTGCCGAGATCGCTTCATTCGAAAGAGTGATCCGGTCGCCCTCCACTGCAGCGTGAACCGCGCCGGCGGCCTGCGCCGGAACGAGCGAAAAACTGAGAGCAAAGAGCAGACAGCCGCAGGCGAACAGACGTGACATTGAGGTCTTCCTTGAAGCGCAGGTCAACCGCGCTTTTTCCTGACACAGAGTACGAGATGTGAATCGAAACAACAAGAAGACAGGCGTTGGCATTTGTCGGAACTCGAAGAACGAAGCGGGTATTGAGGCGCAAAAGGCGTGTGGCGGCGCATTTCTTTTCGAGCGCGATTTGACTTGACTTTCGCCATAAACGAAAGTAATAGTATTCACTCGAAATGATATGAAAGCTGTTGTGGGGGCTGCCATGCATGTCTGCCGTCGCGGTTTGGGTTTTACCGCCGGGTTGGTTTTCTCTTTTGCGATCGCGTTGCTCCTTAGTTCGGCGGCGCACGGCCAGGGAGCTTACCAGGCCCAGGTCCGTGGCACGGTCACCGACCAGAGTGGCGCTGTGGTCGCCGATGCGACCATCACCCTCACCAACGACGCGACGAACATTGCTCAGGTCGAGCACACCGACAATCGCGGGCAGTATTTTCTCGTGGGCCTGCGCCCGGCCGTGTACACGCTTAAGGCCGAGGGAAAAGGCTTTCGTCCTGTGGAAAAAAAGAACATCGTGCTGCAGGTCGATCAGCAGACCAGCGTTGACTTCGTGCTGCACCCCATGAGCGTCAGCGAAACGATGGAGGTCACTGAGACCGCGCCATTGCTCGACACCGAGAGCGCGACATTGGGCTCGGACATCAGCAGCCAGTATGTGCACGAACTGCCTTTGATCAACCGCAGCTTTTTCGGCCTGACCTTTCTGGCGGCGGGTGTGACCGAAGTGGCGGGGTCCGGCACGGGCGATAACTATCCTTCGGGAACAAACTTCACATCCAACGGGCAGCGCAACGCAACCGCCGAGATACGGCTGGACGGTTCTTTGCTCAGCGCGCCGGAACAGGGCGAAGGAGGAAACTCGAACGTTTATTACGAGCCGCTGGTCGAGGGCATGCAGGAAATGAAAGTCCAGAACAACAGCTTCTCGGCGGAGTTCGGCAACAACGGCGGCACCGTGGTCAACATGGTGATGAAGAGCGGAACCGACTCTTTCCACGGCTCCGGCTGGTATTTCCTGCAACGCCCCGGGATCGACGCGCGCGATTTCTTTAATCCCAAGTATTTGCCTGGGAGTTCGGTGCTCAACCCCAAGCCAGACAGCAAGCGCGACCAGGGCGGCTTTTCTCTTGGCGGCCCGATTATCAAGAATCGCACGTTCTTTTTTGTGGATTTCGAGAAGGTAAGGAGTTCCAGCGCGTCGAGCGGAGTCGTGACCGTGCCGACCCTGGCGGAGCGACAAGGCGACTTCTCGGGGACGTTGAACCCTATCTACAACCCAGAGCTGCCTCTTGTCGCCTGTCCGAAGCCGGCAACGCCCGGCACGATGTGCCGGCCGCCAGTGCAGAACGGAGGGGTCATCCCAGTGGGCGAGCGGGATCCCATAGGAATGGGCGTGCTCAATCTGTACCCAAAGCCCAGCAACGGAAACGAGTTCAATAACTACAACTGGACCACAACGGCGAATGGACCGGATTACCAGTTCGACATCAAGATCGACCACCAGATCAACGACAAGAACCACATCAGTGGCCGCTACAGCCGGGACTGGAGCAATTTCACCACTCCCACCACGCTGGGCGATGGCTTCGATAACGACGGAATCGCGAGCGGCGTGACCGTGGCGCAGAACGGTTCGTTTGAATATACCCGGACCATAAATCCGCGCATCGTCTGGACCAGTCATGTGGCGGTGGACCGGGTGCACCAGTTGTCGCTACCGGGTATCCCCACGATCTCCAGTTTCAACGCTTCACTGCCGGCGGGCACGCAAGGATTGCCGTCGGTGTTCGAGCAGGCCAACGGAATCGATACGATGCCAACGTTTCTCATGCAGGGAAACCCGGGGTGGACGAATCTCTATGATCAATGCTGCATTTACACCAGGTTCGCGCACACTCTGCTGAGCTACTCATCGCAGTTAGTGATTTCCCGGGGATCGCACCTGATCAAGGTCGGCGGCGAGCAGAGACTTTTCTATAACAATTTCTGGCAGCCGAACTATCCGACCGGCTACCTGACATTTACCGATGATGTGACGTCACCAACTCCAAACGCCGACACAGATTCGAGTGGAAACCAAACCGGCAACCCATTTGCCAGTCTGGCGTTCGGTTATGCCGACAACATCAATGCCTCCACTCAGCTGGGGGTCACTCCTTCGGTGGCGAACCGGTCGCTTGAGACGGGGTTTTACGTCCAGGATGACTGGAAGGTGAACACGAAACTCACCGTCAATCTGGGCCTGCGTTACCAGTGGAGTTCGCCCTACACCTCGCGCGGCAACCAGCTTCAATTCAGCAATTTCACCGCCGACAGCGGTGTCAACCTCAATCTGAATACCGTACCAGCGAGCGCGCCACCTATGACGCCCAGCACACAGGCAGCCATGCAGAGCGTGGGGCTGAATTTCCCCGCGTCAGAAGAGCTGCTCGGCACTACTCAGTTCGCCACTTCGAGCATGAGGACGGTTCCAACTTACCGCAAAGACCTGGGGCCAAGACTGGGCTTCGCCTACCAGATCGATCCTTCGACCGTGGTGCGGGGCGGGGCCGGCATCTATTTCGGAATGAGCCCGGCTACGAACTTCCAGTATCCCGGCGCCGCATTCCTCAAAACCGCCAACATGTTTTTCACGAACAATGATTTTGCCACTCAATCCGCGACCCTCGAGAATCCCTTTCCCGCGGGCTTTACCGGCCCGCAGGGTCGGCAGTACGGCCAGTTTGCCGACTGGGGATATGGAGACGCGAACGATCTGGGCACCACAGCGGCACGGGACGCCAACATTTACCAGTGGAATCTGGGAGTCCAGCGGCTACTTCCCAGCCAGATCGTGCTCGGGGTTGACTACTCAGCCAACCGCAGCACGCATTTGCCTTGGTCTGGCACCAACAACCGGGATTTTATGTCGTCGGCCTTGCTGGCGAAAATTACGGCGGCTGTAACTCCCACGGACTCGAGCTGCCAGGTGGATAACTGCGTGAGCAACTTTTTACAGACGCAAGTCGGCAACCCGTTTTACTCCCAGTTCAATACCCCATGCACTGCGTCGGCTTCGCATCCTTGCTTCAACGAACCCAATTCGAATTACGGGCAGCCGACCCTTCCTTTGGGATATCTGCTGAACAAGTATCCGCAATTTGCCGGTGATTTTGAGGGACTGATGCTGGAGAGCGCGAATTCCTTGTACAACGCGCTGCAGATTCGGTTCCAGAAGCGCACCACGCATCACATCAGCTTCGACGGAAGCTACACGATATCGAAGGAGACTGACGACTCCTCGGCGGGCCGGAACAACTGGGTGGGAGCGCTCGGCGCAGGCATTCCGCAACAACTGGACCGCTTGTCTGCGGAGCACAGTATCGGCGCCAACGACACGCCACAGCGGCTGGCGGGCGCCGTGGTTGTGGATTTGCCGGTCGGCCGTAAAGAATGGATCGGCGGCAATATGAACCGTGGAGTCGACGCGGTGATCGGAGGCTGGTCGATCTCGACAGTGATTACCGAACAATCGGGGCAACCGATGGCCATCGGCATGGCGACGGCGCGCCTGGGCAACGGCACCCAACGACCCGACGTCCTATGCTCTCGACTCAAGAGCGGCGTCAGCATGCACAACGTCGCGTTACAGTGGTACAACGTTGGGAACGTCGCCACGCCTTCCTATTTCAACGGCGCCTGCTTTGGCGACCCCGGCGACCAGGTTCCCGGCAACGCGCCGCGCTATTTCTCCGGACTGCGCGTCGATGGCATCCATAACTTCGACGTCAATCTCTACAAATCGTTTGTGCCGAAAGAAGGCATGCGGCTCGAAGTGCGGGCGGAAATGTTCAACTTCTTCAACCACCCTCGCTTTGGTCAACCGGATTCGTCAGTCGGAGATCAGTTCTTCGGAACAATTACCGGCGACGCGGCAGGGGAGACGCCGCGCTTCTTCCAGTTCGGCGTGAGATTCGAATTCTGAGGTCCAACCTGAACGCGTAGTTTCGACGATCTTCTATGAAAAAGAGATTCGCGGTATTTGGTTCGCTGACGATAGCGGCGTGCGGACTTGTTCTGCTCGCGCAGAGCGCCCCTGCCGGCAAGTATCCGGACGGTCAGGATTGGACGAATTACGTCCGCATCGGCGCCTACGGATTGAGAGGCGGAGATGCCCAGCAGATCGTCGCAAAAGCGCAGGCCAGCGACGTGTTCGGCATTGAAGTAGACAACGACATCGAAGGCCGGTATGAGAGTTTTGTCCATCCCGAAGAGAAACTGAAAGCCATCCACGATGTTGCCGAAGAAGCGCACCGCGCTGGCAATTACGCCTTCGTCTATATCGCCGGAACCGAATGCATCACGGCGCACGCCGATCAGACGCCGCACACGCTGGCCAAGGAACATCCCGACTGGTTGCAGCGCAAGATTACGGGCGAACCGGCGATCTTCGGCGGCGGGAAAGCCTTCTGGATCCGGCCGGGCGACGAAGATGTCTGGGTCAGCCCTTACGCCACCGAGTGGCGAAAGATTTACATGAAGCACGTGCGGCAAATCGCCGCGACCGGAATTGACGGCATCTACATCGACATTCCGTACTGGATGACTCATTTCGAGGGCTGGGAAGACACGTGGGCCAGCTTCGACGATTACACGGTCGCGGCCTTCAAACGGCAGACTGGGCTCGACGCGAAGCACGACTTGAAGCTGGGAGATTTTTCCGATCCGGCGTTCCGCAAGTGGGTTCAATTCAGGATTCAGACCTTCACGGATTTCTTGCAGGAGATTGACCAGAATGCGAAGTCGGTCAATCCCAGGATCAAGACAATTCCCGAGATCTATCCGGGAATCGAAGAAGAAGCCGTACGCGTCGGCGCCGATGTCTACAGCCTGTATGGGGTCGTCGACGCCATCGCCCACGAATACGAATTCGGCGACAGCGGTCATTTGGCCTCGGAGCGCAACCCGCTGGACTGGTTTCGCTATCAGGTCGGGATGCATTCATTTCGCGCCTTCGCGCAGGGCAAGGCAACCTGGATTCTGAATTATTCGTGGGACGGCGACAAGAAAGTCGACATCAGTCAATCGATGATGAACCTGGCCATGTCGCAGATCATGGATGGAGCGAACTTCTGGGACGCGCCGGGGCATTCGATGGCAGGTTCGAACGATCTGCCGGCGCGAAAGGAAATTTTCGCGTGGATCAAAGCGCACGAGAAAACTTTCTACCTGCCACGCTCGCCGATCGACCCCGTCGGCGTGTATTTCTCGCCGGAGACACGAAACTTTGGCGCGGATGAATTCATTGCCGCCTATCGCGGCATTCTGATTCTGCTGATGCAGAAGCATCTTGAGTTTCAGATCGTCACTCCGCGGACGCTGGCGGAGTTCCACGGCCAGACGCTGGTTCTGCCCGACGTGCGCGTGCTCGGCGAAAGCGAAAAAAACTGGCTGAACGGGTTTGTGACGCAAGGGAAGCGTCTCGTAGTCGCGGGAGCCGATGCGACCGGGCTGGGCAGTTCGCCCAATGTGGTCCGGCTGGCCGATGGCCCCGGCAAGGCTTACAACGCTGCGCTCGAACGGGATTTCGATCATGCGACGCCTGATTCGCAGGCGGCATTTTTTAACAGTCTGCATGGCGGGAGCGCAGTGCAGATCAAGGCCGGGCTACAAGTGGCAACCTCGATCGCGCAGACTTCCGACGGGCACGTCAATTGTTTCTTCGCGAACTTTACCGGCTTGCGCGGTGGTTCTAATCCTGTCCAGACTCCGCAGAGCGGAGTGGAAGTCAGCGTGAAATCAAAGTCGGGTGGAAAAGGTTTCTTTCTGCCTTTCCTGGGAGATGTGCAGGAAGTGAAGGGAACTGCCCACGGGGGCACAACCACTTTCGAACTGCCCACGATCACCAAAGGCGCTGTGTTCTGGTACGAATAATCGATCCTTAGCGTGAGCCCTCAGCCATTCGCGTTGGCGCCGGGCTCCCAGTTTCTTGATCTCGATATTGCTTCGTTCCAGCGTTCGCGCAAGGCTTCGGCCTGAGACGGCCGCATCTGCGGCTCAAAGCGGCGATCATGTTTCGCGTCCGCGGCATCAAGGCCCGCCGGCCAGAAGCCCACACAAAGCCCAGCCAGATATGCGGCTCCCAGTGCGGTTGTTTCCGTTACCGCAGGGCGAACAACCGGCACGCCGAGAATGTCAGACTGAAATTGCATGAGGCTGTCGTTGGCCGCGGCGCCGCCGTCGACGCGCAATTCCTCAACCGCGGCGCCCGCATCTTTCCGCATCGCGTCCAGCAGATCGGCAACCTGGTAGGCGATGCTCTCGACAGCCGCGCGCGCCAGGTGGCCGGCAGTTGTGCCACGCGTGAGGCCGAAGATTGAGCCGCGCGCGTACGAATCCCAGTGCGGCGCGCCCAGTCCGACGAAGGCCGGCACGAAGAACACCCCGCCATTATCTGAAACCGACCTGGCCAGCGCTTCGATGTCACTCGACTTGCGGATCAGTCCCAGGCCATCGCGCAGCCACTGCACGACCGCGCCGCCAACGAAGACGCTGCCTTCGAGCGCATACTCGGTCGTGTCGCCGAGTTTCCAGGCGACGGTGGTGAGCAATCGATTCGTAGACTCCACGGCATGCGTGCCCGTGTTCTGCAGCATGAAGCATCCAGTGCCATATGTATTCTTGGTCAGCCCCGGCGTGATGCAGCGTTGTCCAAACAGTGCAGCCTGCTGATCTCCCGCGATGCCGGCGATGGCGAGTCCGTCCAAACCTTTCACGCCGCTTACTTCGCCGTAAATTTCGCTCGAGGCCCGCACCGCGGGCATCATCGAGAAGGGAACTCGAAACAGATCGAGAAGTTCGCGATCCCACCTCCCAGTGTGAATGTTGAAGAGCATGGTCCGTGAAGCGTTGCTGGCGTCGGTGGCGTGGACTCGGCCATCGGTCAGCTTCCACACCAGCCAGGTGTCAACGGTGCCGAACGCCAGTTTGCCCGCGTCGGCAAGCGTGCGCGCGCCGGGAACGTTGTCGAGAATCCAGGCGATCTTGGTGGCCGAGAAGTACGAATCGATGAGAAGACCCGTGCGCTGCTGAATGAGAGGCCCATGGCCTTCGTTTCTCAGACACTCGCAGAAATCGGCGGTGCGACGATCTTGCCAGACGATCGCATTGCAGACGGGTTGCCCGGTCTCGCGATTCCACACGATCGTAGTCTCGCGCTGGTTGGCGATGCCGATGGCGGCCACGTCGGCAGGCCGTGCTCCGGCTTGCGCCAGCGCCTCGAGCGCGACCGCAATCTGCGATGAGGCGATCTGCTCCGGATTGTGTTCGACCCACCCCGGCTGCGGAAAAATCTGATCAAACTCCCATTGCGCGACCGCGCGAATCGTTCCCTCACGATCGAACAGGAGCGCTCGTGAACTGGTCGTGCCTTGATCGAGAGCTAGAACGAATTGCACATGTTCTCCACGTTTGTTTCACGCTGGCATTGCTCGTCCTCAACTAAGGAGAAGGACGCAGGAAACGGCGAATCCCGAAGTCATACAACCCAGCTCCGGCCAGGCCGCCGAGCAGCGGCGCGACAATTGGAATCCACCACACCCGCGTTCCGTCGGTGAGCCCGTTGTTGCGAAATCCCGCGACCACCGCGAAGAGGCGCGGGCCGAAGTCACGGGCCGGATTGATAGGATAGCCATGCATCCCGCCAAAGCTCATGCCAATCGCCACGACTACCAGCCCGATCAGCACCGGCGCAAGATTCGCTCCCGGCGGCGAATTGAATTCATCTGTGATTGCGAAGATGAGCAGGACGAGCAGTCCCGTACCGATCAACTGATCCAGAAATCCGGCTTGAGGCAATCCGGGAAATGCGGGAAAGGTTGTAAAGACTCCGGCCGTGTGCTCGAGTCGCGAATCGACTTGCCGAAACGCCGGCAGGTAATCCCAGAACACCAGCGCCGATGCGGCGAACGCTCCTGCAGTTTGGGCGATCGAATACGGCACTACCTTGCGCCAGGGAAAGCCGCGAAACACCGCCAGGGCCAGGGTTACAGCGGGATTGAGATGCGCTCCGGAAATCTTGCCGGCGATGTAGATGCCCATCGTGACCCCCAATCCCCAGCCCAGAGTGATGTTGGTGAATCCGCCGTGGATGGTCTCGCCTGGATTCTTCGTGGGAAATAACAAGACCATGGCGACAACGCCGATGCCGAACAGAATCAGGACGAAAGTT
Organism: uncultured Acidobacteriaceae bacterium; assembly: GCA_963739125.1. Taxonomy (GTDB): domain Bacteria; phylum Acidobacteriota; class Terriglobia; order Terriglobales; family Acidobacteriaceae; genus Sulfotelmatobacter. The sequence goes on from CAVTZD010000001.1 coordinate 3,382,723, forward strand.
CCGAGGAACTCGGCGATCAACTCCGCCTGCAGCGTGGGCTTGGCATTCATGGGCATCTCGCATTCATAATTCGCCGGTTGCCTTTCGAGACCGCGGAGTAGTGTACCAATTCGCTATCGATCGAGGATGCGAAAATCGGAGTCAAGAAAAGAATTGAATGAAGTATCGAGCCGCTTGGAAATATCGAGCTGCCTGGAAGTACGCGAGCCGCAAGCAGCGCAGCAGTTCAACTCAAGATTTGAGCGCCGTCTTCGGCAGAGCAACCGTAGATCTGGGGTTGGATTCCGCTCCTCGCTCGATAGCGCTCGGCGATCAGCGCGGCAAATTCTGAAGCATGTTCCCGGTGAACCAGATTGACCGTACATCCGCCGAAGCCGCCGCCGGTCATGCGTCCGCCGCAGAATCCGGGAAGGTCCTCAGCGGCTTCCACCATGATGTCGAGTTCCCGGCAACTGACTTCGTAGAGATCGCGCAGGCTGCAATGAGACTCGCGCATGAGTTGTCTTATTCGGTTGAGGTCCCCAGCGGCCAGTGCGCGGGCAGCGTCGGTCGTGCGCTGGTTTTCGCGGACGACGTGGCAGCATCGCTTCCAGATGGTCAACGGAACCTCGCTCGCGTGCTGGTCGAGCAGGTCTACTGAAACGTCGCGCAACGCGCGAATGGACGGATCCCATGTCACGAAACAACGCACACCTTCTTCGCACTCGGCGCGTCGGGTGTTGTAGGCGCTGGCGGCGTTATCGTGTTTCACCATGGTATTGCAGACCACGAGTTCAGTATCGCTGGCTAAGGGCACGAACTGAAAGTCGAGAGAGCGGCAGTCGAGAAGAAACGCGTGCCCGGCTTTTCCCATGCAGGAAACGAACTGGTCCATGATGCCTACGTGCGCTCCGACAAATGTGTTTTCAGCCTGCTGGCAAAGTTTAGCGACGTCGGGCAGAGGCATCGGCGGCGCAATTGATGGATCGTCGAGGCTCAACAGGGCAAGCGCCGAAGCTACTTCGATGGCGGCTGAGGAACTCAAGCCCGCCCCCATCGGGACCTCCCCGTGCACGAGCAGGTTCATCCCATGCAGTTTGTGCCCGCGTTGCCGGAGAATCAACGCAACACCGAGTATGTAGTCATACCAGACGCCAGTGCGCTGCCGCGGCAAGTGGTCAAGCTCAAACTCGAAGCTGCCAGGAAATTCTTCGGAATGAATGAGCAGTTGCCGGTCAGGGCGCGGGGAAAAGGCGACGTAAACGGAAAACTCGACCGCTGCCGGCATGACAAAGCCGTCGTTGTAGTCGGTATGCTCGCCAATCAGGTTGACTCGCCCCGGCGCGCGAGAAATCCGGGGGTGCGCGCCGAAGAGTTTTTCAAAATGCTGAGCGAGTTCTGGTGCTTTCATCCGCAGTCAGTGCTGACTTAATTGTAACGGACACCAAGCCCTGCAGACGTGCCGAAAACGGTCAGCACTGGATTCAACCAGCAGCGGCGCGATGTTGCCGAGCGGTCGCTACGGACCAACTCCCCCGGTGTGGCAGTCGGCGCAGTTGACCTGCGTCAGATCTCCCAGATCGACTGGATGCTGGAAGGTGGGCGCGGCTGCAACGGCGACATTCGTGACCCCTTCTGTCTGGGACAGCACTGTGTGGCACTGGTTGCAGTCTCTGCTCACAACGCGGCCGTCGGCGCTGACGTGCTGGCCGTCGTGGCAGCGGAAGCAACCGCTGTAGTAGTAGTGCCCCAGGTTGTTGGGATGAGTCTGCCAGTTCAACTTCATCTCGGGGAAGGTTGTGCGGCGAAAGATTTCCTGAACTTCGGTGACCGCATTGCGGATCTCCAGTTCCTTCGTCTTTGCGATCTCGGGATATTTGCTCTCGTAGAAACCTTGCAGCCCGCTGGCAATGCCATGCATCGCCTCGTCGGTCGTCGTATACGTGCCCGTCAGCACCGTAACGGCTTGCTGTTTGATAAAAGGCAGAGAAACGTCCAAGCGGCGCGCCAGCAGAGACTGGTCGACCGACTGGTCTGGAGAGACATAGATGTGGGTGGGGCGGTTGTGGCAGTCCACGCAGTCCATGTGGCGGCGCGGGGCTTTCGCAATCTGATCTCTAGTGAGCTTCGAGTCCTTGGCATAGTACTCGGTAACTCGTCCCTGCAGATCTTCGACTCGGATATAAGGAATGATCTGACGCTGTTCGTCGGCTGCCACATAGTCGATCTTGTTGCCGATGTTCATATGCCAGTGAATGCCCTCGGGCGCGCCGGTGGCGGGATCTCCGCCACCGGTTTTGATGATCATCCGGATCTGGCGCACAGTGTTCTTTTCATCGTTGGCGTAGTGGGTGAAAACCTTGAGCTGTCCGCCGTAAAACTTCTTGGGCCAGTGGCACTGCTCGCAGGTGTCCTGCGCCGGACGCAGATTGTGCACTGGCGTCGGGATGGGCCGTGGGTAGGTATTGAACGTGGCGGCAAATACCTGCCGCGCTCCCGAAAGTTTCGACTTCACGTACCAGGTTGCGCCCGACCCCACATGGCAATCGACGCAGGCCACACGCGCGTGCGGGGAAAGCCGGTAGGCGGTGAACTCGGGATTCATGACGGTGTGGCACAACTGGCCGCAGAACTGGACTGAATCGGTATACTCGTAGGCCTTGTAACTGCCCGCAGCGCTGACCGTGACGAAAACGACCAGAAACGTCATGAAAGAAATCACGGCGCTGCGCTGCGCCTTGTCGTTCAGGTCGATGCGAGGATAGAACTCCGTCGAAACAATCTTCTTCCGGCGCTCCAACAGCACACCAGCCACCATCAGCACTAAGCCAAAGGCTAAAAATGCGGGCGACACCATGTAGGCCAGAATCCCAATGTAGGGGCTCGGCCGGTTGGCGATCATGTCGATCAGGACGAAGAGAAAAATATTGGCCAGGCTGACGATCGCTAAAGCCACGCCTGCCAGGCTGACGGGATTGCGCAACAGCATACGCAAGCCGTGCCAGGGTTCTGGCGCTTGCGCGTTCGACCGGTTACTCTCCATGCTTGCCCTCTGGTGGGTCGGATTCTTTGTTGGGCTCGGGTTTCGGTTCGCTGGGACCGTCGCTATTTTGCGCCGCTTCGATTACCGTCGCCGGCTCCAGGCCGTGCTCTTCACGAAAGTGGTGCAACGACATTTTCCCGTCCCACCACGCCCAGTTCATCGGATAAACATCGGGATCGAGGAACACCTGATAGAAGTGCCAGACCACAATGGCGAGCGTTGCCAGCACCGCTTCGTAAAAATGAACCGCGGTCGCTATATCGAGCCACCAACGGGGCAAATGGTTTCCCACCGCGACCTTGGCCCACAACATCAACCCGGTCCCGGCCATCACGATCATGCCCCACACCAGCGCCCAGTACTCCGCCTTCTCGGCGTAGTTGAAACGCGCGAACTCAGGCTTCTGCTGGGTTAGACCGAGATAATAAGAGACATTCTGCCACGCGCCCCGCACATCGTCCAGCGTGGGAAATAGATCGCGAGCCAGTTTTCGGCCGTCCCGCGTCAGCGCGACATCGAATATGTGGTAGAGGCTCACTCCAATCAAAGTAACGGCGGCAATGCGATGCAGCAGGCGCCGGAAGTGCTCGCCCATACTCATCATTGACGCAAACCAGGAGTCCGGGAATTTCAGCGCAAAACCGGTGAGCACCAGCACAATAAAACTCGTCAGCAGCAGGGCATGCTGCAAGCGGAAGCGAAGCGGCATCCGCAACACGAACTGTTGCTCGGTCTTGCGGCGGGCGACCACTTTCGCCCTCCAGATCACGAAATTATGCAAGAGCATGCCGCCAATGACGGCGAAGATCATGGAGAGATAGAACTTGCGAATCCAGCGGACAGCCTTGCTGCCAACGTCGGCCGAGAGCGGTGCATCGACGTGAACTCTCGCTGCCGCGAATTCTGCGTTGACCCCCGGATGGCACTTTCCACACGTCTGGGCGAGGTTGGCGCGATTGATGGTTGATCGCGGATCGCTCGAAGGCAAAATGTTGTGCACGCCATGGCAACTGGCGCAGTTGGCCACGATCTGTGATCCTCCCTGCGCCGCCAGCCCGTGATAGCTGGCCAGGTAAGTGGTCTCGCGGCGGCCTTCCACGCCAAACTCCTGCGTGAGCCTCATGCCCTCATGGCAGCGGGCGCACGTGGCCTGTGCCAGATTCTGCGCCGCAACCGGAGAAGTCGGATCGAGGTGAGACTTGATGGAGTGGATGCCGTGGCAATCCGTGCAGACCGGCGCCAGCCAGTTTCCCTGGGCAATGGCCTGGCCGTGGATACTCTGCTGGTACTCCTTTGAGATGGCCTGGTGACATTGCCCGCAGGTCTGAGGGACATTGAACTTGAAGATCGGCGATTTCGCGTCTTTCGCGTCGAGAATTTCGTGTGTGCCGTGGCAATCGGTGCACACGGCGGCTTTTTCCGATCCTGCGGCGACCGCGTGTCCGTGAACGCTTTGCTCGTAAGAAGCCACCATCTGTTCGCTCTGGCCGCCGTCTTCCATGACGAATTTCTGGCTGTGGCACGCACCGCAAGTGGCGGGAATGTTGGTGTGGTGGACGCGCGATTTCGGATCGCTCGCCGGCAGCAACTCGTGCGGGCTGCCGTGGCAATCGACGCAGGTGGCGGCGTGACCATTGCCAGCCTGGATAGCTTTGCCGTGCACGCTGCGATCATAGGCAGCCTGCTCATCGGCGTGACAGGTCGCGCACGTGATCTTCTGCGGCGGAGTCTCGTGTCCGGCGCTCTTGACGTCAGTGTGACAATCCACGCAGGTGAACATGCTGCCGTGGATCGAGTCTTTAAAGGTTTTGGGATTTACGTAAAGACTGGTACTTTTTCCGTTGACGTCGTGGGTCAGGGTTGAGTCGCCATGGCAAACCAGGCAGTCGTCCGCAGTCGGCTTCGGAGCTTGCTTTGGACCGGCATAGAGACTTCCGGCGGTTAAAAGTAGGGTGAGGGCGATTCCAGACGCAAAAATACTCCGTATTGTTCGCGTGGACATGCTCTCACCCGCCAATCCTTCCGAATCAAGCTGTCTCTGTGCGGCCGCATCGAGGCCGCCTTTCTCCGCTACTTGGCCAGGCCGCGAATGTAGGCGACCAGGTCCTTGATCTCCGTCTCTTTCAGCTTCTCACCGTAAGCCGGCATTTTGGGTGCCTTGCCCTTGGTGATGATGTCGATCAACTGGGCATCCGTTTCGGCCTTCACATCTGCCGACGCAAAGTCACGGGTTCCCATCTTCCCGCCCTTACCGTCGGCGCCGTGGCACATGGCGCATTTCGCCTTGTAGGTTCCCGCCGCATCTTGTGCCGTAGCCGAGGCGCTGCAGATCGCGATCACCCCAAAAGCCAGCGAAGTGATCAAGCTCATTCGAATCAGTTGTTTCACTTTTCCTCCTCCTTAGGAGAATTTCACGCAAGATATCACAGAGCAAGGGTCGTCAGTCGCCGGGACCGCCGAACTCAGGATTTTGATCGCACCCTGTGCGGTATTTCTCATCGCCTCCTGATGTTTCTTGCAACAGTAGATTCGCATGCCGGCAACGGCCAACCTATGTCAGAAGTCACCTTGCGCGGTGACCGAGATCACCATCGTTTCCGCTTTCGAATGTGAGTCTTGCCGTCGTTGCCACAAGATTCCTCCATCGATCGCCTTCACCTGGCATCGCCGCTGCACGCAGGTACTCGGCGATGATACCTGCTTGCGATGCTGGCAAACTCTGCGATTTTGATTAGAGGGCTTCGTGAGTTCGTCCCATGGTTCGCTTTTGGGACGTTTCAGAATCGGGCCAAAGTGCGGGGTCTAAACGAAGATCTGCGAGCTGATTGTGATCACAATCACTAATTCTGGTGACCTCATGCACGGAGTTTCGCGGCCAACACTGGCATCCTTGCGTCAATCGAGGTGCCCTATGGCTCAAGACAAACGTGACATTCTGGAAGTGCTTAAGTTCGAACTGAATTTCTTGCAAGACGGCGGCTACGGACGATCCCCCCGAGCTCCCTGGCGCGCGCCTGCAATCTTTGAGGATTCGCCCGCGTGTCCGAACTTCTGCGATCCTGCGCGGCCACACCCCTGTGAAAGCTGCTTGCTCGAGCAGTTTGTCCCCACAGATCGCCGGAGTGAAAGCATCCCCTGCCGTTTCATCCCGATCACGAAAGAGGGACAAACCGTCGAGGATTTCTACCGCACCGCAAGCCAGGTCGAGATGGAAGAGGCCTTGGCCGTCTGGCTGCGCGCGCAGATTCAGAGAATTGAAAGCGAGCGTGCAGTAGCTGCCGGCAGAGCAATGGCCTGAGCGCTGGCTCAGTCGATCCCGTTAGCCGCGTTTGCGATCCATCGGGACGCACGCGGTTTTCTCCGAGGAGTTTTCACAAATGAATGAAGAACACGCATATCGAGTCGCAGCTTGGTGGACTTCCGGCCGGACCGGTCTGGCCAAATCCGATTCCGCACCGAACGCAATCCATTTCACAGCCCCGGCGGAGTTTGGCGGGTTGGAAGGCAGATGGACGCCCGAGGAACTCCTGCTCGCCGCGGTCGCCAGTTGCTATACCACGACTCTGCGCGCCATCGCGGCCACGGCGCAGGTTCACTTTACCGATCTGCAGGTCGAGGCCCACGGGACGGTACGCAAGGTGGATTCCCGCTGGAGTTTCTGCGAGATCGCGGTGTGCCCAACCCTTAAGATCGCCTCGGAAGAAGGACGGGAGCGGGCACTCGACCTGCTCAAGCGCGCCGAGGAGTTGTGCCTGGTTTCTCGGGCGATCGGAGCTAATCTGAAGTTTGAGCCGCGGCTTGAGATCGCCACAGCATCGGTGGCTTGAGAGCTGCGCTGAGTTTGGATTGCTGAAGCGCTTCTCTTCTTGAGGCTCGTCCTTGCCTAAAGGAACTCAAACTGCGCCGTTAGCGTCTACAGCAATACGATCTGCTAGAGTTCCAGCACCGCCGCTACTGACGACAGATCTGCGGTGGGTTGCAGCCGGAAGCCAGCTTTCTTGAAAATCGCTTGCGTGGCCAGATTGTCTCGCAGAATTTCTCCCGAGAGCCTCTGGAAATGTTCTTCACGGGCTACGCGGACAACCCCAGAGAGCAGCTCGGTTCCCAATCCGCGGCCTTGCCAGCGGTCGGTGACCAGAACGGCCGCTTCGGCCTCGGTCCGGTCGATGGCGGTAAAGCGGCCCACGCCTAATATTTCATGCTGTCCGGTCTCGGAATCTTTGTGATCGGCTACCAGCGCGAATCCGCGGTCGTAACTTCCGAAGCAGATGCGCACCAGCCGTTCATGCTCCACTCGCGCACTCAGACTGAGCGAACAGAAATACCGCAGATAAACGCTTCGCTCTGACAAAGTGGTGTGAAAGCGCACCATGAGCGGCTCGTCCTCGGGACGGATCGGACGGATCGTTACCAGAGAATTGTCTTTGAGGCGCCATTCCCAAACGTACTGCGACGGATATGGCCGGATCGCAGGATGCGGCAATTCCTCAGGGCCGAGAGAGGCCTCATGCAAAACAACCCTGGCGTCGAGGGCGAGCACCAGCTCGGGTGTGGCCAGCAGGGGATTGATGTCCACTTCTTTGATCTCCGGCATCTCGACAATGAGTTGGCTGAAGTGCACCAGCAATTCCTCGAGCGCGTCTAGATTGACTCCCTTCCTGCCGCGCACTCCCTGCAGTGCCGTGAAGATTCGCGTCTGTTCCATGAGTCGGTGCGCAAGAGTTGTGTTCAGCGGGGGCAGCGCGAGGGCTCGATCACCGTAAACCTCCACCATGACGCCGCCGGAGCCAAATAGAATGACCGGCCCAAATTGTGCATCCACGGTGCTGCCGAGAATCAGCTCATAGCCGTCGCCCTTCACCATCGGCTGCACGGTGACGCCCAAGAAGTGTTCAGGGCCGGTCTTTTTCGCGACTGCGCTTTGTATGGCGCGATAAGCTTCGCGCACCTCATCAGAATTCTGAAGCCCAAGGCGCACACCGTCGACATCGGTTTTGTGCGCGATGGTGTTCGAGAGAAGCTTCAGCACTACCGGGTATCCGATTTCCCCGGCGCAGGCGATCGCCTGCTCCTCGCTTTCCGTGGCGCGCGTTTCGACCACCGGAATGCCGTAGCGAGACAGAAGCTGCTTGGACTCATATTCATTGAGCAGGGTGCGGCCGGTCGCGCGGACGCGCTGCACAAACTCACCGGCACTTCGCCGCGCATCCGTGGCCGTCTCAGACGGTTCCACCAGCACAGGAGTTTCGTAAAGCCCGCGCAGGTTGTAGGTGTATCGCCACATATAGGTGAAGGCACGCGCCGCAGTGTCGGGATAAGAAAAAGTCGGAATGCCGGCCGTGTTGAGAATCGCAGTTCCTTCCGCGACTCCATCGCCGCCCATCCAGCTGGCCAGCACCGGTTTGCCGGAACCGCGGGCGTACGGCTTCATTCGTTCCGCGACTTGCGTGGGATCCGCCAGTCCCTGCGGCGCGATGACGGCGAGCAACCCATCACTTGCCGGATCGTTCGATGCGATGTCGACCGCTTTGACGAAGTGTTCCGCATCCGCGTCGGCCAGAACATCGACTGGATTCGCATGGCTCCAGTGGGCAGAAAGAAAGGTGCCGAGTCCGGCGATAGATTTTTCAGACAACACGGTGAGTTCTCCGCCGTTCGCGATGAGGGCGTCGGTTGCCAGAACTCCGGGACCACCGGCATTGGTGACAATCGTAAGTCGTGGACCGCGCGGGCGTGGCTGCTTGCTCAGCACCTCCGCCATATGGAACAGGTCTGCGATGTTCTGTACGCGCAGCACGCCACAACGCCGGAACGCAGCATCGAGCACGTCATCGCTTCCGGTAAGTGCGCCGGTGTGGGAAGCTGCCGCGTGTGACGCGGCCTCCGAACGTCCCGCCTTGATGACGATGATGGGCTTGCTCAGCGAAATTTCCCGCGCAGCGGAGAGAAATGAGCGAGCGTCTCCCACCGACTCCATGTAGAGCAGAATGCTCTTGGTGTGAGGATCATCTCCGAAGTAATAAATAAGATCACCCCAGCCAACGTCGAGCATTGAGCCGGTCGAGACGATGGCGCTGAATCCGACCTGCTCGCGCTGGCTCCAGTCCAGGATCGCTGTCTGCAACGCGCCGCTCTGGCTCAGGAATGCGACGCTGCCCTTTCTCGGCATCGACTTCGCGAACGTCGCGTTCAGTCCGATCGTCGGATTCATGAAGCCCATGCAGTTGGGCCCGAGCAGCCGCATGTTTCCCGGCATGGTTGGGGGCGAAGTTGCGGGCATAGTTCCGGGCGAAGTCCCGGCCAGATTCGCAAGAGAAGACCCGCGGCGCAGATGCCGTTGAATTTCTTCTTCCAGCGCCACCCCGGCGTTTCCCCGCTCGCGGAAGCCCGCCGAAATGACCACCGCCGATTTCACTCCCGCGTCGACGCACTCTTGGATGATCGGCGGCACGGTCTGCGCCGGCGTCACGACGATGGCCAGGTCGACTGCCTCCGCGATCTCACCGATGTGCCGGTGCGTCTTGATTCCGAGCACCTCGCCGTGTGCGGGATTCACCGCGTATAGCTTGAAAGCGAAACCGCTCTCCCGCAGATTTGTCAGTACACTTCTGCCGACGGTTCCTTCCCGGTCCGTCGCTCCGATCACCGCAATCGAGTGGGGAACGAATAAGGGCGCCAGGCTGGCGCGTGGCCCGGTCGTTGCGGACCTGGAAACATCGACTTCCCGGCTTACCGAAGGAACCTGACTCACCTAAATTCTCCACTGGCCGCGCGCGGTTATTGTTCGACGACCGAAAAGCGGGTTCTCGCAGATCCGGACTCAAGAACAGATTGCGATAACGCTACATCAATTCTATATTTCTATGCTTCCATACTCTTCCCAGGGTAGTGGGTCAGTTTGAACTTGCTTTGAAAGGGCGCGGCTTCCAGCCGCGCCATAAGCCTCGCCAAATCAACTGCGGCTTTAGCCGCTGCGAAGACGTGTCCTTGAAACCGACCCATTACCCTTCCAAGCTTGCCTGTGACTGGTATACGCGCTCAATTACGAAGGTCTGTGACGCTGATCACACTCACAAATGCAGTGCTAGAATAATGCGAAAGTGAAGTGCTGCTCTTCGTCCGCGCCTCGTACGGAGCCAGCGTGCGCGGGCGCAGAAAAATGGCGGAGCAGTTGTTTGTTCCAGAACGAAAAGAAAGAAATTTCCTGCCGAACTTCATCATGATCATGCGAAACCGACCGGCGCTGGAGAAGATAGTCCAGCCTTGATCAAACTCACTTGTGCCGCTGTTCTGTTCGATATGGACGGAGTCCTGATCAACTCCACTCCCGCCGTCGCGCGGGTATGGCGGCGATGGGCTATCGAACATGGGTTCACTCCGGAAGAAGTCGTCGCGCACGCACATGGGCGACCCAGCTTAACCACAGTAAAAGATTATCTTCCCAACTCCGATCACGAGGCCGAGAACCGCGAGGTTGAACGCCGCGAGATCGGGGACCTCGACGGCGTGGTCCCGCTGCCGGGCGCGCTCGCGTTGCTCGCCAGTCTTCCAGCAGATCGCTGGACCATAGTGACCTCGTGCACGCGGGCGCTGGCTGAGGTCCGCATCAAAGCCGCCGGGTTGCCGCTGCCCAGAAAGCTGATCACGGCGAACGACATCGTCCACGGCAAGCCCAATCCCGATCCCTATCTGAAAGGCGCGTCGATTCTAGGGTTCCCAGCCGCCGACTGCATCGTGATTGAAGATGTCCCCGCCGGAATCCGTGCCGGGAAATCCGCCGGAGCGAGAGTCATCGCGTTCACCACCACGACCAGCGAAACCATACTGCGTGAAGCGGGCGCCGATTGGATTCTGAAAAACTGCGCCGACATCCGTTTGCTCGACTCGACCAACGGACTTACCCTCGCCTTGAATCCCTAGTCGACTTTTTCACCCGGGGCGGAAAAGCCGGTCTCGAATTGTGCCTTTTGCCGGGAGTAAACTGATTCGAGGCAAACGGACAATTTCACACCAAGGAGAAGCACCCATGAAACAGAAGATGCTGCTGGTCTTCGCCGGTCTGCTGGCCTTCGCAACTCTGGTCCCCGCCCAGGATGCTCAACGCGACCAACCATCCGCAAAAGCCGAGGAGCGCATCATTCGCGAGGTTCGTCATGAACTGCTGATGCTTCCTTATTTTGGTGTCTTCGACAATATCGTCTACAAAGTGGATGGCTACAACGTCACCCTGATCGGACAAGTCGTGCGCCCGGTCTTGAAATCCGATGCAGAGAATGCCGTGAAGCACATTGAGGGAGTCGAGAAGGTCGACAATCAGATCGAGATTCTTCCTCCGTCGCCCATCGATGACCGGCTTCGGGTGCGGTTGTTTCGCGCCATTTACAACTACCCCGCTCTTGAAAGGTATGCCCTCGGAGTGCAGAAGCCGATCCGCATTATCGTGAAGAACGGACGGGTCACGCTCGAGGGCGTGGTCGACAGCGACGGCGACAAGAACATCGCCGGCCTGCGCGCCAATAGTGTGTCAGGAATTTTTTCTGTGACCAACAATCTGCAAGTGTCGAAGAGCTGAGCGGCAGCTTCTGGTTCAAATCAGTCGCGCTTTGCTGAAAGTTTCTCAGAACTGTATTTCGTAGTTCTGTGCGCGACCGTCTTTAACGGCGCGTATAATTCTCCCGGATTCGACCATTGCCCCAGATCGGAGAAATGTTCTCATGAAGTTTCATGCTATGAACCGCCGAGCTTTTCTCGAAACGGCAACCACCGTCACCGCCGCCACTCTGTTGACCAGTCGCCTGGGTTGGGCCGCTGGCGACCATAAAATCGACAAGGTGGGAGTGCAGCTTTACACCGTGCGAGACCAGATGCAGGCCGACTTTGATGGCACCATCGCCAAGGTCGCGCAGATTGGTTACAAGGAAGTCGAGTTTGCCGGATACTTTGGCCGGACTCCCGAGCAAGTGCGCGCCGTGGTCGACAAGAATGGTCTCGATGCGGTTTCCACCCACGTGCAGTACGACGAACTCGACGAGAAGTTTCCCTCCGTCATCGAGGCTTCCAAAACCATCGGCATGGGCTACATTGTCTGTCCCTGGATTCCAGAAGAGTTGCGCAAGTCTCCTGACATCTGGAAGAAAGCCGCGGAGAAATTCAACCATTGCGGCGAGCAGAGTCAGAAGGCCGGCATTCAGTTCGCGTACCACAATCACTGGTTCGAATTTCTTCCCGTCAACGGCAAGCTTCCCTACGATCTCCTGCTCAAGGAGTGCGACGCCAACCTGGTGAAGATGGAAATGGACTTGTGCTGGATCACCGCCGCAGGAGGAGATCCGGTGAAGTACTTCAATGAGTATCCCGGACGCTTCCCGCTGGTTCACGTCAAAGACCTCAAGACGATGCCCCACATCACAGCCGGCGGCGCGCAGAACTACGGCGATACCGTCGACTTGACCGAGGTGGGCAGCGGCATCATCGACTGGAAGAAACTCTTCGCGCAGTCCGGGAAAGCCGGCATCAAGCATTACATTGTCGAGCACGATCATCCCAAGCAGCCGTTCGACAGCATCAGCAAGAGCTACCAGTACCTCGTGAACCTGCGTTTCTAAACGAACGTTTCTAGAACGAGCTTTGATTTCGAGTGATTGCCGCCGTCTCGGCGGCGGCATCTAAAAAGAAAGAAGGTCGAACCCAGGGAAATCATGCAAGTCCGGCGCACGCCTAAAACTTATGATGTTTGCATCATCGGTTCCGGAGCCTCGGGTGGCACGGCCGCAAAGGTGCTCTGCGAAGGCGGTCTTACCGTCGCGCTGCTCGAGGCTGGTCCTCCGCTGGTTCCCGCCAGAGACTTCAAAGAGCATGTCTGGCCTTATGACTTGCCGCACCGTGGCGCCGGCGTCGGCGCCGGGGCGAGGCAGGGCCTTGAAGACGAATTTCTCGCGCCCAACGGCGCGTGGGAAATCGAAGGTGAGCCCTACGTTTCCGCTCCCGGTTCGAACTTTCGCTGGTTTCGTTCGCGCATTGTCGGCGGAAGAACGAACCACTGGGGACGCATCGCGCTCCGCATGGCGCCAGTGGATTTCAAGGTCCGCTCTCGTGACGGCATGGGCGACGACTGGCCGCTGAGCTATGACGACGTAGCGCCCTACTACGACAAGGTCGAGTCTTATATCGGAGTCTTCGGAACCAAAGAAAACATTCCCAGCGCGCCCGACGGCGTCTTTCTGCCTCCGCCCAAACCGCGCTGCACTGAGACCATCATCAAGAAGGCCTGCGATAAACTCAGCATTCTCTGCGTGCCGTCGCGGCTGGCAATTCTTACCCAACCGCATAACGGCCGGCCTGCGTGCCATTACTGCGCGCAGTGCGGACGCGGGTGCATTACCGCGTCCAATTTCAGTTCCAGCCAGGTGATGATTCCGCCCGCGGAAAAGACGGGCCGCTTCACACTGATCACCGGGGCCATGGCGCAGGAACTTATCGTCGGTAAAGACGGCAAGGTCGCCGCGGTTTCTTATATCGACAAGGCAACGCGCAGCGAACAACGCATTCACGCGCGGGCGTTCGTCGTCGCGGCCAGCGCCTGCGAATCCGCGCGGCTTCTGCTGAATTCCAGGTCCACGCTGTTTCCCGACGGTCTGGCCAATTCCTCCGGAGTCGTGGGCCGCAATCTGATGGACACCGTCGGCAGCGATGGCGGCGGATATTTCGAAGTGCTGGAAAAAATGCCGCCGCACAACCACGACGGCGTCGGCGGCATGCACCTGTATTTGCCGTGGTGGAAGTTTGACCGCAAAAACGATTTCCTGCGCGGCTACCACACCGAGTTCGGCGGCGGACGCGGCATGCCCGGGGTCGGCGACTGGGACGATCTTTGTGACGATTTCGAAGGCTACGGATCGGCGCTGAAACAGGAGTGCAAGAAAAAGTACGGCACGTATATAGGTTTCGCCGGCCGCGGCGAGATGATCCCCAATGAGAATTGCTACTGCGAAATCGACCCGACTCGTGTGGATGAGTGGGGCATCCCCATCCTTCGCTTTCACTGGAAGTGGAGCGACAACGAAATCAAGATGGCGAAAGACATGCAAGAAACGTACCGCGAAATCGTAGAGGCGGCGGGCGGAGTTTACCTGACCTCGACGAAGCCCGATGGCCGGCACCCGTACGGAATCGCCGACGGCGGCGAGATCATTCATGAAGTCGGCACCGTGCGCATGGGCGAACGGCCCGCGACCTCAGCCTTGAATCAGTACTGCCAGGCCCATGACGTGAAGAATCTGTTCGTGACCGATGGAGCTGCCTTCGTTACCAACGCCGACAAGAATCCAACCTTGACCATCATGGCGCTGACGTGGCGCGCGTCGGATTATCTGCTCGACCAAGCCAGGAAGGGAAATTTGTAGAACGCAATCATGTCGATTTCAAGGCGAGACATTCTCAAGTCGCTAACGCTCACGGTGGTGAGCGGATCGGTATTGCGCGGATCGGTGCTGCGGGTCATTCCGCTGGAAGCCGCCGAATACGCGCATCGCGTGGTGAATGCGGAAAAAGCTGCGACGGAGGATCAGACCTACGCTCCCAAGTTTTTCTCGCCTCACGCGTACAAGACGCTGCAAAACCTGTGCCAGACCATCATTCCGCCTGACGAAATCGCTAAAGGAGCGATCGAAGCGGGCGCGCCCGAGTTCATCGACCTGGTCACCAGCGAAAACAAGGAATATCAGCTCGCGCTCGGCGGAGGACTCATGTGGCTCGACGACACCTGCATCGATCGCTACGGCAACCCGTATCTCGATTGCACGGCAACGCAGCAGAAAGAAATTCTCGATCTCATCGCTTATCGCAAGAATGCGAAGACAGATCCCAGCCTGGGGCAAGGCACTGAATTTTTCGGATTTCTGCGCCAGATCACCGCCGACGGCTTCTTCACCAGCGAAATCGGCATCAATTACCTCGGCTACATCGGCAACACCTACCTCACGGAATTTCCCGGTTGCCCGCCCGTGCCCGGCGAATAGCCGCTCGGGAACCGACATATCTTCAACAAAACAAGCTGAGTGCTGCCGTGGTGCAGTTTGGATTTCCTACCTCAAGGCGTCATCCCGAGCGCAGCCGTTTTTCAGGCGAAGTGAGGGATCTCAGGCTTATCCAGCCCGGAGCGCGAGCCAAATTGCACCACTACCTGCTTGACATAAGTCCATATCAGGAGATAAAATACTCCATAGTTGGAGTGTTCCATGAACGCATTAACCGCTGTTCCCGATCTCGGCCTTGATCTTCGCAAGCTGCCGGACCTGGCCGATCCGGCCACTCGTTCGCGTTTGAGTCCGCCCGCGATCGCAGCCTTCTTCGCCATCGTCGACAAATGGCAACTGCGCAACGAAGATGCCATGATCCTTCTGGGCGGCACTTCAAACGGCAGATTCTATGAACTCAAGAAGAATCGCAAGGGTCTGCTTTCACAGGACGAACTGACGCGCGTCTCGCTGCTGATCGGCATCTTCAAGGCGCTGAACATTCTCTTCAACCCGCGGCTGGCCAATCAGTGGACCTCGCGCCCCAATTCCAATCCCATGTTTAACGGCGCACCGCCATTGCAGTTTCTGGCGCGTGCGGGAGTTCCCGGCATGATCGGTGTGCGCCGCCTGCTCGACAGCCGCCGCGGCGGCCGATGAGAGTTGCCTGGGATGAGAGTTCCCTGAGGTGGTGATTTTGGGTGGCGCAGCGCTTCCAGCGCTGCAATGAAGCCTGTCGACCCAGAGGGCTTTAGCCCCTGAAGCAGAGAAGAGGCAGAGAAGAAGTGAAGCTCAGAACCACTTCCATCGACCGGCGTGACACTCATCGCCTGATTCCAGCCCAATTTGCCGACGGTGGCGCTTCCGTGCTCACGCGCCTCACCGACGACGACGAAATTCTCGACGGAATCTTCGAACTCGACAACGCGACCAACGACCGCCTGCTGGCTGAATCGCGGCTGGCTCCTGGCGTCGACGAGCGGGAACTCGTCTTCGGCATCCCTTCGTATCGCATTATCAACGCGGCGTTCTGTCATCCTTCGCCGGCGGGGTCGCGCTTTAATTCACCGGATCGCGGCGCCTGGTACGCCTCGTTCGAGCTGGAAACCTCGCAAGACGAAGTTGCCTACCACCGCCAGCTGTGGCTGAAGGAGACTGCGTGGGATGAAGAAGACACGGCCGACTACGCCGACTATCTCGCGGACTTTCGCGCCGAGTTCTACAACCTTCGTGGTTCTGACGACCAAGCCAAGCAGCACGCCGATAGTCTATCGCCGACCAGTTACGCGGCTTCGCGGGCGCTTGCTGCGCAGTTGCTCGAGCTAGGTTCGGCGGGAATCGTTTATCCCAGCGTTCGCCGTCGTGGAGGAACGTGCATCGCGTGTTTCCGGCCGGTACTCGTGACCAATGTGCGCAAGGGCGGAACGTTCACATTCGTTTTTCACGACTTGAAATCCGCACCCACGATCCGGCAGTGTTGAGTGTCGCCCGCCAACGCCATGTCATCCTGAGCAGAGCGAAGGACCTGTGCATTCGCCGGCGGCGCCGGAACTGTTTGCAAGTTGCACAGATCCTTCGGCCCGCAAAAAACGCGGGCCTCAGGATGACAAGGAATACTCAACTCTTCCCGAATGGATCCTCCAGAGATGGGCTTTGCGGAGTGAACAATTCCGCGCCGTTTTCGGTGACGTGCAGGTCGTCTTCGAGACGAATGCCGAATTCGCCGCGAATATAAATTCCCGGCTCGTCGCTGGTGGTGATGTTGGCCTGCAGCTTGGTTGTGTTGCCGCGGACCAGATATGGCCATTCATGCATGTCCATGCCCAGGCCGTGGCCAAGCCGGTGCAGGAAGTATTTGTAGTCGGGACCATAGCCGGCATCGGTAATCACCTTGCGCGCCGCGTCGTCCACCGAGCCGCACTCCGCTCCCGGGCGCGCCGCCGCTAGAGCTGCCGACTGCGCGCGGTGCACAATGTCGAATACTTGCTTCATCTTGTCCGAAGCTTTGCCCAGTACAAACGTGCGCGTGATGTCGGACTGATATCCCTCGACCATGCAACCATCGTCGATCATGATGATCGTGCCTTCGCGGATCACTTGTGGCGTGGTCGATCCGTGTGGGAAGGCGGAGTATTCGCCCACCATCACGCTAGCCTCTCCGGGGAATCCAACCCTGGCGTAGGCTTTGTCGATCAGATCCTCAACGTCGTGCTGGGTCATGCCCACGCGGAGCGCTTTGTAGACCGCCTCGTAAACCGACAGCGTCGACTGCGCGGCCAGACGCATGAGGGCAACTTCGTGCGCGCTCTTGATCATGCGGCAGCCCGCGGTTACTGGAGTCGCGCTTGCGATCGCGGCCTGTGGCGCAGCTTTTGCGATGCCGTCAACGAAAACGAATCGCATGGTCTCTTCCATTCCGAGTTTGGCGCCGGCGATGCCGCGGTCTTTCAAGCCTTGCGCGACGCGCTGGTACGGGCTTTCATCTTCCTGCCAGATGCGAACGTCGGGGTGGTCGCCATCGGGAGCGTCTGTAATCTGCTCGCGAGCCCGGCCCTCCTCGAACGCGGGGCACACGTAGAACGCCGGACCCTTCGCCGGCAAGACCAGCGCAAACAGGCGCTCGCCGCCCCACCAGCGGATGCCGGTGAAATATTGCAGCGACGTGCCTTCCATCAGCACAATCGCGTCGAGCGAATTTTCGCTCATGAGCTTGCGGGCGTGCTCCTGGCGCTCGGTGCGCTCTTCGAGCGTAATGGGCATGGCCTCGCTCTTGCGCGACCCGAGCTGCGCCAGTGAGGGCGGCAGGGAATCGTCGTCCGCATGTGCCTTAGCGACCGCCAGTGAATGTGAGGCCGCGATCCCAGCTGTCAGGCTGCCCACTTCCAGAAATCGTCGCCGCGAAATCATGAACCCTCCCCAGAAGATCGATGCAATAGAAGATCGATGCAATGGAAGATCAATGCAATCAGGCCATTATAGGGGGCAGCGACGATTTAAGGGGCCAGACGCGAGTGGAAAAAAGAACGAATTGGAACGCGAAACCGGCCGCAAGCTTTTTGTTTTGCTGGAGTTAACCTATATACGTACAACGGCGTACATACAGTGTAGCATTTTGAGACGAATTCCCGGGGCAAAATTCGACGCGAAAACGGCTCCCGCGTGTCGTCCAGGATGCCATTTGCCGGGCCGGAAACGGCCCTGGCATCGACGATCGATCCCGGGGTGGGGCCGAAGGTGGTGCGCGGCAAAACTACGCGTCCTGCAGCCTGCTAGAACACTTCTACGACTTTTCAACGACTTCCACCAAGACTCAACAACTTAGACAAGTAGTCCCGATGCCTGCGGCCTCGGCCGGCTCCTTCGCTGCTGAGATATGCTCTCTCAACCATGGAGTCCGGTTTCCAATGCGCCGCCTGCGGAGAATGGAACTCGACCTCGGTCGACGAATCCGCCGGACGCCGGCAGAGCTACGTCGAAGACTGCCAGGTCTGCTGCAAGCCGAATGTGCTGCGGGTTGAGTATGACAACTCGTCGCAGGAGTTCTTTATCACTGCAGAATTGGAATGAATGACCGTGGAGTGGCGGACGCATTCGTCCGCCCCTGCACGGGTATGGCTCTCTACGAGCGTCTTCGCGACCGGATCAAGACTGTCAACTATGTCCCCGGTCTGCACCTTGACTGCTCCCCGGACGAATGCGTCCGGGGCTCCATGGAGCGACGTTAGCCGCGATTGTCGGCTCGCGCTATAGTTAGCTGTTCCGACGCCGTACAGCGGCGTCGGGAATCACGGAAAGGACGAACCGCCATGGCAACTACTTACGGTGCTGGCAGGATGGTCGCCCACAACATGGTTACAACGCAATTCGAAGTGGATGGTTTTCGCGTGACCCGCACGATGGGAGTGGTGCGCGGCATCGTCGTGCGCTCGCGCTCGATTTTCGGCACCATCGGTGCCGGGCTGCAGACGCTGGTCGGCGGCAACATCACGCTGCTCACGAATCTATGCGAGAAGACGCGGCAGGAGGCGTTCGATCTGATGCTGACACACGCCGCCGAACTCGGAGCGAACGCAGTGGTCGGCGCGCGCTACGACGCTACCGAAATCATGCAGGGCGTCACCGAAGTGCTTGCGTATGGCACAGCGGTGTACGTCGAGCCGGCGAAGTAGGAGACTGCGGCGGGCTTTGCTGGATGCGGCGGCTGAAAAACAGCCGCGGCAAAAGTCGCCGCGGCCTGGACGGGTTCCTTCGACTTCGCTCAGGACAGGCTGAGACCCGTCCCCACACGAACTCTCCAACCCTGAGCTAGGTCAGTCCTTATAGAAGAAGCCTGCGACCAGCGCCGCCAGAATCGCGCCCAGCCACATCTCGACCATCCACCCAAAAGGCATGGCGCGGGGGCCGGGGAACCATGTCGCTTGCGCGAAGTTCAGCGGGAAGCCGGCGAAAAAGCCGGCCAGAAATCCGACCTTGAGCGCAGTGCCCGGACCTGCTCCCAGGCCCGCACGCGCCCAGGCGTAGAGATGCGCTACCGCGATCGACAGAATGAAAAGGAGCACGATCCACTGCGCCACGAAGTAGGGATAGCGCGGGGTCTTCAGAAACAGCCCCGCATTCTGAGCCGCCAGGTAGCGCGCATCGGTGATGACGTAATGCGCCACGAAAAAGCTCCACAGATTCCAGACCACGCCTCCAGCTAAACCGCCCAGCCAGATCCTGCTTCGGTTGAGTGCCATTCGGAGATCTCCTGTGAACTTGGGTTTAGAAACTGGGCCCGAGCCGACATGCGCGGAAGTCTACACTAAGTCGTCCGCAATGCCCTGTACCTTTCGCGGTCACGCATCTTTCTCGGTTGGAACAAATGAACGTGGAGTGGCGGACGCCTCGTCCGCCCAGGCGCGCGTATAGCTCTCGACGAGCGACTTCGGGGGACTGCTCCCCGGGCGAGGCGTCCGGGGCTCCATTGAGCCGCGCTTCGGAGGGGCTTCGTCGTCGAAATCCAAGGCGGAATGACGCCTTCTCCGGCTGCGATGCCGGCTTTTCCACAAGAAAATCCGCGCCAGTCGCGGAGAGCAAGCGAAATCGAAGCGAATGAATAGCGAAGGAACCAAGGCCGTAAACGCAACCCCTTGTGGTCCTCCGACTGGTTAACCACAAGCCTTCGTACTTTCCAGAATCGGTGCAGGAGTGGGAATGTGACCTTCAAGTTTCTGCTTGACAATCAACGACTTACAGCTAAGATGTGGTACAAAGTGGTACGAAGTGGTTAGCGCAGTCAGGGCCGTGGGAACTTGGAGCTGAAAACGAGGAGCCGGTGGGAAGCCGACCCGAAAGCACGACAAACAGCCCGAATCGCCCGAGTCTGACCATACTTTGTGCTCCTTTTACCTCCCTCGTAGCTGTCGTAGTGCATACGCATAAGGATGTGCGCCAAACGCGCGATTTCCCAATCTCGCAAAAAGCGCGAGATTGTTCGCGCGACGCACTCAGATCCTTCGGACGCAAGTGCAGCGTCCTCAGGATGACAGAAAGAAAACATGTTTCGCGGCAATCATCCAACCCGGGTCGACGAGAAGGGCCGGCTCAAGATTCCGGCCGAGTTCAAGCGGGTGATCGACGAGAAATACGGCACGCAATTCTACATCACAAGTTTGGACGGGGATGTTGCTCAACTGTATCCCTTCGAGGAATGGGAGCGGATCGAGCAGAAGCTGGCGGGACTCTCCACCTTCAATCCTACGAAAAAGAAGTTCTTGAGCAAGGTGAACTATTGGGGCCAGGTGGTCGAAATGGACGGGCAGGGTCGGTTGCTGATTCCGCAACTGTTGCGGGAAGCCGCCCAGATCAAGGGCGAAGTTGCGGTGAGCGGATACCAGACCTACCTGGAAGTGCGCAACATGAACGCGTACCAGCAGAAGGTTCGAGAAGAAAAGTTCACGCCTGAAGATGAGAAGACGCTCGACGAACTGGGCATCTAGTGGACCATCGATCGGACGGGGGATCAACCGACACCCCTCAGGGGGTTGGGCATGGCGGTGGAAGGGAAGCCAGTCATGTTCCGGTTCTTTTACAAGAAGCGATCGACTTTTTAGCCGTGCGGCGCGGTGGGACCTATATCGACGCCACGGTGGGTTTGGGCGGGCACAGTTACGAAATCGCAAAACGCCTCGGCGCACCGGGACATTTGATTGGCCTCGATAAGGATCCGGCAGCGCTCAAGATAGCGGGCAAGAAGCTGACACAAGGTCCCTCGACTGCGGATTTCGATTCGCCAAGCGAATCGAAATCCTTCGCTGGGGATGACAAGTCGGATTGGCCGGAGATCACGCTGTTGCAGCGATCTTTCGCGGAAATCGCGAAGGGGCAGAAGCCAGGGACGGTCGACGGGATTCTGGCCGACATTGGGGTGAGCAGCCTGCAACTGGACGATGCGGCGCGCGGATTTAGTTTTCAGGCGGATGGACCGCTCGACATGCGGATGGACCCGCGTGGGGAGCGAACCGCCGAACAAGTGGTAAACCACCTCGACGAGCGACAGCTTGCCGATGTGATTTACGAATTCGGAGAGGAAAGGAGGTCGCGGAGAATCGCCAGAGCCATTTGCCGGTCGCGGCCGATACGATCTACCGCACATCTTGCGGATGTCATATCAGCCGCGGCCCGGCCAATGAATTCTGAGCAGAGGCGAATTCATCCGGCGACCAGAACCTTTCAGGCTCTTCGAATCTTCGTAAACCGCGAACTGGACGATCTGAAGGCGCTGCTCGAGGCGGCGCCGCGGATTCTGAAGCCCGGTGGACGCGTGGTGGTGATTAGTTTTCACTCGCTGGAAGACCGCATCGTAAAGGATGCCTTGCGCGAGGGCAGTATTAAGGACAAGTACTTTCGGGTGCTGACCAAGAAACCGGTAACGGCATCGGAAGAAGAGGCCGATCGCAATCCGCGGGCGCGCAGCGCGAAGCTGAGAGCGGCGGAGAGAGTTTAGGGGTTGGGCTTCTGGGAAGACGCGGCCGAGCTTCGCTCTGGCCGGACGGGCGAAGGCGCCCGTCGCCACATGAGCCGTTGAAAAGTTTGGCTCCGGAAAACCTGCCGGAGTTCCCGGCACAGCTGTCATGGCGTGCCGGGCCTTCAAGTTCAGGGGAAGCGGACGAAGATCCGCTGGGGCGGGAGGCAACGGGTTCCGTGGTAGGAATCCATTTTGAGGTTGCGGGAATGTACACGGGCACTCTGATCAAAGAGTTGATGGCGACGGTGCAGCGGGCGGAGCAGTCGGCGGAGCGGAAACGCCTGGCCGAAGCGAGCGAACTCTATCGCATTTACGCATTACAGGTTCCAGTCATGGAAGCGGACCAGATTCTCATGGGGGCGGCATAAATGGCGGCAGCGGCAGCGGTGGGGAATGTGGGTCCGGTGGCGGAACACGGTTCATTCTGGACAGGAACTCCGGAAATTTACTTTTCGAAAGCCATCGACAATTCACGCCTGGTCAAGCTGGAAGATCCGCGGCGCAACCGCGAGATGAAGCAGTTTGCCACGGCGCTGGCCGTGTTGTTTCTGCTGGTGTTTGCCTATACCTGGCAGCATTTCCGCGCGATCGAGTACGGATACCAGATTGAGGCTGACAAGCGCGAACTCACCGGGCTCACGGAAATGAATCATGCGCTGCGGCTGGAAGATGCATCGTTGCGCAATCCTGAGCGGATCGACGCGCTGGCGCGGCGCATTGGACTGGTGCCGCCGGAGCCGGGTCAGGTGATCCGCATGGATGCCGCGTCGGCTGACGGCCAGGGTCCGGTAATGGCGAGCGCGATGCCGGTGGTCGAGATGGCGGGCCAGTAGCTGCGAGCAGTCTGGAAAGCAGCCGAGCTGCGCTCGGCCGGACCCTTCGGCTTCGCTCAGGGCAGGCTAACGAGGGCGGCTGTCTCCACACGAACTTATCTGGCGGTCCGCCTGACGGGTGGGCCGCCATGTTTGTCTGAGGGCTGCGGATGATCTCAGATTTCTTGTCATTCCGAGGAGCGCAGCGACGAGGAATCTGCTGTTTGCTGGCGCCGGCACACAGCAGGTTCCTCCTCAGTGCTTCGCGCGTCGTCGAAATGAGAATCGGAATAACAATCGGAATGACAAAGGGTTGAAATCGATGGCAGCAAGGGACTCCCAACCCGGCAGGAACTCACGGCTCTACCTGCTGGGCGCGATGCTGCTGTTTTGGTGTGTGGCCATCTGCGGCCGCTTAGTCTATCTGCAGATTTTCTGCTACGGAAATTTCGTCAAGCAGGCCGGGCACCAGCAGCAGCGCGCCATTCCCATCGCCGCCAAACGTGGAGTCATCTACGACCGTGCCGGGCGCGAATTGGCCATGTCGGTATTGGTCGATTCCGCTTTCGCCGTGCCCACGGAGGTGAAAGACCTGCCCACGGCGGTTTCGCTCATTTCGCGCATCACCGGCGACGACGCGAATGTCGTGCTGGCCGACTGCCGCGCCCACAAGACTTTCTGCTGGGTCGCGCGGAAATCCGACGACGAAACGATCGAACGCATCAAGTCGCTCAACTTGCAGGGCATTCACTTCCAGAAAGAACCGAAACGCTTTTATCCCGCGCGCGACCTCGCGGCGCAGGTTCTGGGGTCGGTCGGCATGGAAGATTCCGGACAGAGCGGCATTGAGCACGAATTCAACGATGAACTGCGCGGGCGTCCGGGAAAAATGTTGATATCCGTCGATGCCCACAAGCAGTGGTTCGCCGATGTCGAGACCCAGCCCGACCCGGGCGACAACCTCGTTCTGACCATCGACAAGAACATCCAGTACATCGCCGAAAAGGAACTCGACCAGGCGATTCATGACACGCAGGCCATCGCTGGCACGGTGATCGTCGAGAACCCGCACACGGGAGAGATTCTCGCTCTGGCCAACCGGCCCACATTCAACCCGAATCAGCATAAGCAGATCACTCCCGCCGCGCTGACCGACCGCGCCATCAGTGACATCTATGAACCCGGCTCGACCTTCAAGCTGGTGACCATCTCGGCGGCGCTCGAAGAAAAACTCACGAACCCGAATGAAATATTCGATTGCCAGATGGGGTCGATCGTCTACAACGGCATGCGCATTCGCGATGCGGAACCGCATGGTCTGCTGCCGGTGTGGGGAGTGCTGGCGGAGTCGAGCGACGTGGGATCGATCAAGATTGCATTGCGGCTCGGAGAAAATCGCTTTTATAAATACATCCGCGCTTTCGGATTCGGCCAGCAGACCGGTATCGAACTTCCCGGTGAAACCCGCGGGCTGACCAAGCCTCCGAGCCGCTGGTCGAAGGTTTCGATCGCGGCCATCTCGATGGGTCAGGAAATCGGCATTTCGCCAATCCAGTTGGCGGGTCTCATCTCGACCTTCGCGAATGACGGCGTGTGGGTCGCGCCGCGCATCGTGGCCGGAACGGCGACGCCGCAGACTCCGCTGCAGACGGTTGCGTTTCATCCCGGCGCGGCGCACCGGGTGATTTCTTCATACACCGCGGCCGAGATGCGCTCGATGATGCAGAAAGTCGTACTCGTGGGGACGGGCCGAAAGGCAATTCTGGAAGGCTACTCGTCGGCCGGGAAAACCGGTACGGCACAGAAAGTGGATCCCGCGACCGGCGCTTATTCGAAGACTAAATACGTCGGTTCGTTCGCGGGATTCGCGCCAATGAACAATCCGCAGATCGTGGTCGCGGTGATTCTGGATTCAGCCGTTGGACTGCACCAGGGCGGCCAGGTGTCAGCACCGGTGTTCAAGCGCATCGCGCAGCAGGTGCTCGAATATCTGCATGTGCCGCATGATCTGCCGCTGGCGCCACAACACCAGTTGCTGCTGGCCAGGGCAAAGGTGAACGATAAAGATCTTGAAGAGGGGACACCGGATCATCCCGGCGAGCCGCTGGAAACCGACGAGATGAATGGAGATTCGCCCGCATCGGCGAATCCGAGCGTGGCGCATGCGCTCCCCACGAACTCGGGGCAGACTGCAGCCACCTACGCCGGTAACGCCGATAGCGAGGTCGGAGACGGCCACGTTGTGCAAGCGGCGATCCGGCAAAATGAACCGCTGCCTGCCGCTCGCTCCGGTCAGGAGCACGGGCAAGAGAAGAATTCAGATTCCGCGGATGCAGCCGCGCAGCCTGTGCGAGGAACGGTAGTTCTCGATGTGGAGCAGGGCGGAATCGAAGTGCCGTCGTTTGTCGGCAAAACGCTGCGCAAGGCGGTCGAAGCCGCGCAGGATGCCGGCCTCGAGCTCGACGCCGTCGGCAGCGGCGTAGCGCGCGAGCAATCGCCAGCCGCCGGAACGCATGTCGCCTCTGGTTCGCGAATCACGGTGCAGTTCGCACAATAGAACAATCTCGCCCACGCGGTCCTACCCGGCTGAAAGACTTTCCTTCGACCGGTTGTGTTCGCTGTGCCCTCTGTGGTGAAGTGGCTCCCGGTTTGACCCGCCGAAAAACCGCGTGTTACGGTAATCAGTCGCGCCATTCCAGCAGGACCAGCGCTGCGCATTGAGGTTTTTCTTGTCCGCTGTTGAAGCAACCACAGTATCGACCGCACCCGCCATCCGCAAGACTGCGCTGAACGCCATCCATCGCCAAATGGGCGCGAAAATGGTCGACTTCAACGGCTGGGACATGCCTGTGGAATATCCGGCGGCGATCGGCTGCGGCATCATCAGCGAACATATGGCGGTGCGCACCGGCGTCGGCATTTTCGACGTGAGCCACATGGGCGATATTCGCCTGGCCGGGCCGCAGGCGCTGGCCGCGGTGCAGCACATTTCCATGAACGATGCGTCACGCCTGGCCATCGGACAGGCCCAGTATTCCGCGCTGCTCTATCCGGAAGGGACATTCGTTGACGACGTCATCGTCCATCGCCTGGGAGAAGACGAATATCTGCTGGTCATCAACGCCGGCACGCGCGAGAAAGATTTCGGCTGGGTGCGCGACAATACACGTCAGTTCGATTGCGCGGTGGAGAATCTTTCCGACGATTTCACTCAGATCGCCATCCAGGGGCCGAAAGCCGTTAACTTGCTGCAGAAGCTGACGGATGCTGACTTGAGCGCGGTTAAGTTTTACTGGGTCACGCGGGGCACGCTGTGCGGCATGCCGAACATTCTGATGGGCCGCACAGGCTATACCGCTGAAGACGGTTTTGAAATCTATATTCCTTCGGACGAAGCGACCAGCGCCCGCGTGTGGAACGAAATTCTGGCTGCGGGCAAGGAGTACTGCGTCGTTCCCTGCGGCCTGGGCGCGCGGAACACGCTGCGGCTTGAAGGCAAGCTTCCGCTTTACGGCCACGAAATCTCCGATACGATCAATGTCTGGGAAGCCGGACTTGACCGCTTCTGCAAAATGGAGAAGCCTGACTTCCTGGGTTGCGCGGCGCTGGAGAAGGCGAAAGCCGCAGGCGTGACGCGAGCCCTGGTGGGACTGGAGATGACCGAGCGTGGCATTGCCCGCGATGGATTCAGAGTGCTCGACGCTGGAGGTCACGAAATCGGATACGTCACAAGCGGATCTCCGTCGCCGTTCCTGAAGAAAAATATCGCGCTGGCATACGTGCCGGTTGAATTTGCGGCGGTCGGTACGCCGGTGAAAGTTGAGGTCCGAGGAGCGGGCGTAGGGGCGGTGGTTGTTCCGACGCCGTTTTACAGGCGACCGAAAAAGGCTGCTTAACCACAGAGGACACTGAGGAACACAGAAGTGCAAACCACCAGCCAGGAGCTAGAAGCTGTTTATGGCCTACCCGACAGATCGTAAGTACACCAAAGAACACGAGTGGATTCAGGCGAGCGGCACGTCCGCGACGGTCGGCATTACTGACTACGCTCAGCAATCGCTCGGCGATATAGTCTTCGTCGAAGTGCCGAAGGTTGGCGCGGAACTCACTGCCGGCAAGACGTTCGGGACAGTCGAATCGGTGAAAGCGGTCTCCGATCTTTTCGCGCCCGCTTCAGGCACGGTCACCGAAGTGAATGCCGACCTGGCCACGTCGCCCGAAAAAGTCAATAAGGATCCGCACGGCTCGTGGATGTTGAAACTCACGCTGAAGAATCCGAGCGAACTGGAGGGACTTCTCTCCGCCGCCGATTATGAAAAGTTCGTGTCTGAAGAGGCGGGACACTAGGTTTGGCGGGCTTTTCCACGCAGCTGACAACGGGCATGATGACGGGCAAAATCCAACTGACCTCGATGAGCATCTAATCGATTTCCTATGCGCTATTTGCCGAAGTCTCCCGCCGATCGCGAAGCCATGCTGAAAGCCATCGGCGTGCGCTCGGTTGACGAGCTGTTCGCGCCGATTCCCGCCGAGTACCGGCTGACGCGCGATCTCAAGATTCCGCGCCAGATGGCGGAATCGGAAATCGTGGATTTCTTTCGCCAGCGGTCGCGAGAAAACGGGGAGGGTTACACCAGCTTTCTGGGCGCAGGCGCCTACGCTCACTACAGGCCGGTCATTATTGATTCGCTGATCTCGCGCGGCGAATTTCTTACCGCTTACACGCCTTATCAAGCCGAAATTTCCCAGGGCACGCTGCAATCCATATTCGAGTTTCAAAGTATGATCTGCGAGTTGACCGGCATGGAAGTCGCCAACGCTTCCATGTACGACGGTTCCACGGCTGCGGCCGAAGCCGTGATGATGGCCGTGCGACTCACCGGCCGGCGATCGGTGGTGGTGGCGCGCAGCCTGCATCCGGAGTATCGCGAAGTGCTGGCGACTTATGCGACGCACCAGGGCATGCCGCTCTCGATTACCGGTTTTGGCGGCGACGGTCGCCTCAATCTGCCGGAACTCGAAAGCCTGATCACGCCCGAGACCGCGTGCGTGCTGGTGCAGTCGCCGAATTTCTTTGGCACCATCGAAGATGTTGCCTCGATCGCCGAGATCGCGCACCGGCGCGGCGCGATGCTGGTGGTGTCGATCGCGGAAGCGGTCTCGCTGGGAATCGTCGAGCCGCCGCGGCAAGCCGACGTCATCGCCATGGAAGCGCAGTCGTTTGGCGTGCCCCTCGGCTTCGGCGGACCTTATTGCGGCGTCATCGCGACGCGCGAAAAATATGTCCGGCAAATGCCGGGGCGGCTCGTCGGCCAGACGGTCGACAAGCAGGGCAAGCGCGGGTTCGTGCTGACTCTGGCGACGCGTGAGCAGCATATCCGGCGCGAAAAGGCCACTTCGAACATCTGCACCAACCAGGCGCTGGTCGCGCTCATGGTGAACATCTTTATGACGGTGTACGGAAAAGTCGGGCTCAGGGAGTTGGCAAGACAAAACCTCGCGAAGGCGGCTTACGCGGCCGATCGCTTCGCGAAGACTGGGAAGGTCTTGTTTAGCAACGCGCCGCGCTTCAACGAATTCGTCTTGCAGACCAGCGAAGATCCCCGGGCCATCAACAGCCGCTTGCTCGGCCATAAGATGGTTGGCGGCCTGCCGCTGAAGAAGTTTTATCCCGAGTTAGGCAATGCGGCGCTGTGGTGCTGTACGGAGCTGACGACTCGCAGCGCGATCGACACCGCCGTAGGGCTGGTCGCGGAAAGCGAGCGCTCGGTGCGATCGGCGAAAGAAGAAGCCGAAGAGGTGGCGCGATGAAGCGAGGCTCTAATTGACATGGAATACCGGTGTGAAAGTTGCGGTGGCTCAGGCAAGTGCGCCGAATGCTACGGTTCGGGAGTGAACACGCACCTGAATGAAGATGAGCCTAAATGTCGTAGCTGCTCTGGCACTGGGCTCTGTCCGACCTGTAACGGAACTGGCAGCAGTTTAGAGTGGGTACGACGACGCGGAATCGATTAACTAGGACTCAAGTGAACATGAAGCACATGGCCCGCAAGGCGACGCGCCACGTCAATCAGAACGAAGGATTGATCTTCGAAAAATCCTCGCCCGGAAAAGCCGCGTGGAAACTGCAGCCGCTCGACGTGCCGGAAGTTGATGCGGCCAAACTCCTTGGTTCATCGGAGAGAAAAGACCTGGGCAACATGCCCGAAGTGAGTGAGATCGAAATCATCCGCCACTTCACGCGGCTTTCCACCTGGAACTACGCCATCGATCTGGGCATGTACCCGCTTGGCTCCTGCACCATGAAGTACAACCCGCGCGTCAACGAAGCCGTGGCCCGCGTGGAAGGAATCGCCAATGGTCATCCCTATCAGCCGGAGGAAATCTCCCAGGGCGCGTTGCTGATTCTCAAAACGCTGAGCGAGCAACTGATCGAAATCACAGGCATGGATGCGATCACGCTGCAGCCTGCCGCGGGCGCGCACGGCGAAATGACCGGCCTGCTCATGGTTCGCGCCTACCACGAGTCGCAGGGCAACGCGCGCAAGAAAATTCTGATTCCGGACTCGGCCCACGGAACGAATCCCGCGACCGCCGCGATGGTGAACTATGCAGTCGAAAATCTGAAGTCCGACTCGCGCGGCATGGTCGACCTGGCGTCGCTCGAATCGCAGATGAATGAAGATGTCGCCGCGCTCATGCTCACCAATCCCAATACTTTGGGCGTGTTCGAGCAGGATATCCACAAAATTGCCGACATTCTTCACGCCAAGGGTGGCCTGCTTTACATGGACGGCGCCAACATGAACGCGCTTGTCGGCAAGGTTCGGCCGGGAGATTTCGGCGTCGACGTCATGCACCTCAACCTGCACAAGACGTTTTCGACTCCGCACGGCGGCGGCGGTCCGGGGTCCGGTCCGGTCGCGATCAAGAAACAGCTCGAGCCGTTTCTGCCGACGCCTGTAGTCGTCACGAAATCCGACGGCACGCTTGCGTTCGACTACGATCGTCCGCGGTCGGTCGGTCGCGTTCGCGCGTTTTACGGCAACTTTGGAATGTTTGTTCGCGCGCTGGCTTACATCCAGGCCAATGGGCCGGACGGTCTGCGCCAGACCACCGAAGACGCGGTGCTTAACGCCAACTACATTCGCAAAGGACTCGAAGGCGTTTACGAGTTGCCCTACTCCACGCCAACCATGCACGAAGTCGTCTTCAGCGACAAACTGCAAGCGAAGAAAGGCGTGCGCACGATGGACATCGCCAAGCGGCTGATCGACTACGGATTTCATCCCTATACGACGGCGTTTCCGCTGATTGTGCCGGGCGCGATGATGATCGAACCGACCGAGAGCGAATCGGTCGAGGAGATGGACCTGTTCGTCGAAGCCATGCGGTCGATCGCGGACGAAGTGGAAGAAGATCCCCAGATGGTGCTGGATGCCCCGCATTCCACGCGGGTTTCGCGCCTGGACGAGACGGCCGCCGCCAGGAAGCCTGTTTTGCGCTGGAAAC
The DNA here is from genome assembly GCA_963739125.1 of uncultured Acidobacteriaceae bacterium. Taxonomy (GTDB): domain Bacteria; phylum Acidobacteriota; class Terriglobia; order Terriglobales; family Acidobacteriaceae; genus Sulfotelmatobacter. The sequence continues at coordinate 3,413,089 of CAVTZD010000001.1, forward strand.
CCCAGAGTTGACGACAGAGGGCACGGTGGACACGCAGAGGGCGGTTGGCCGCTTGCCAGCCGATGGTTTCATCCCGTACGTGACCACGTAGATGCTTTGTGCGAAACGTTTCATCGTCCTCAGCGTTCTCTGTGGTTAAATCCTGCTATTGACCCCTCCCAAGAAAACCGTCCCGGCTCCCGAGCCGGCGGGCCTATTCGCGTCTCCCGCGAAGCGGAATCCCATCGTGTGCCTGCTGCTGGCCGTGTTCACGCTTGCGCTCTACAACCCTGTCAATCGGCATCCGTTTGTAAATTATGACGACGACCGCTACGTCACCGAAAATCCCCACGTGCGCCAAGGTCTCACGGCGGAGACCTTCACCTGGGCGCTGACTTCGACCGAACAGGCGAACTGGCATCCGCTGACCTGGATGTCTCACGCTCTCGATGTTTCGCTCTTTCGCCTCAACCCCGCCGGGCACCACTTCACCAGCGTTCTTCTCCACGCTGCGAATGTCATCCTGCTCTTTCTGCTTTTGATGTGGGGCACTGGCAGGCTTGGGCCGAGCCTGTTCGTCGCGGCGCTGTTCGCGATTCACCCCATCAATGTGGAATCGGTGGCCTGGATTGCCGAGCGCAAGAACGTCCTCTGCACGCTTTTCTTTTTTCTGGCGCTGTGGGCCTACGGCTGGTACGCGCGAAAGCCGAATTGGAAGCGGTATTCGGCGGTAGCCGCGCTGTTCGCGGCCGGACTCGCATCGAAGCCGATGGTGATTACGCTGCCATTCGTGCTTCTGCTTATCGATTACTGGCCGCTGAATCGAGTTCGAAATGTGAACGGAAGCGCGAACACGGCATCGCCAGCGTTCGCCTGGTCAAGACTCATTCTTGAAAAACTGCCGTTGCTTGCTCTTTCCGCAGCCAGCGCCATCGTCACCGTTTGGGCACAGCAAGCAGGCGGCGCTGTACGTTCGACCGAACAATTCTCGTTTGGCGTGCGCCTGGCGAATGCGGTTTTTTCTTACGCCATGTATCTCTGGAAGATGCTCTGGCCGGCGCGGCTCGCGCCGCTGTATCCGCATCCGGGCGCTTCGCTCGCGGCCTGGCAGATCGGGCTTGCGGCGATCGTTCTGAGCGCGGTCAGTGCTCTCGCGCTCAAACTTCGCACGCGCCGCTACTTGTTAGTCGGCTGGTTGTGGTTTCTAGGCACGCTGGTTCCGGTCATCGGACTGGTGCAGGTTGGCGATGCCGCCATGGCCGACCGCTACGCCTACATTCCACTGATCGGCATTTTCGTGATGATTGCGTTCGGAGCGGCCGATTTGGCGGCGCAGCGAAAAATCGGCGTCTGGGTAACGATTCCAGCCGCGGTCGCTTTATTGGCCCTGGCCGCGGCTACGCATCGCCAGATCGGATACTGGCAGAGCAATACCGATCTCTGGTCGCACGCGCTTGCCGTGACCCAGAGTAACTTCATCGCCGAAGACAATCTCGGCGGAGCGCTGATCCTCGAAGGAAAAGAAGAAGAGGCGTATCCACACTTCGAAGCCGCTTCGCGCATCAACCCGAAAGACCCGATGAGCCGCAGCAATCTCGGTACGTATTTTCAAACGCACGGTCAGATGAACGAGGCCATTGCGCAGTATGAGTCGGCGATCGCGTTGACTTCAGACCCCGCTCTGCTCGCCCAAACTTACGCCAACCTCGGGGCCGCCTATCGCACCGTAGGAGAAGACGAGCAGGCGAGCGACAACTTCGAGCAGTCACTGCGCCTTAATCCCAACCAGTTCAACGCGTGGCTTGGCCTGGGATTGCTGGCCGAGAAGCAAGGCAAACTCGAGGAGGCAATCAGCGATCTTTCGCGATCGGTCGAAGCGCGGCCCACGGCCGAGGGATATTTCGAGCTTGGACGCGCGCTTGCGCGGGCAGGGCGACGCACCGAAGCGATCGACGCTTACCAGCAGGCGCTGAAGATTTCGTCTGATTTTGTCGAGGCGCAACAAAGCGTCGACGCGCTGCGGCAACAGAAGTGAGATTGTACAGCGCCCCCCGCGCGAGCCAACGTCTAAGGTCGTACCTTATCGCCAAGAGCCTCAGCCGAGATGTCCACGGATGCGCGTGTCGCCTCCCAGTCAATCTGCAGTGTGCAGCCGCTTCCCATCTTTTCGTAGGAGATCGTGAAATCTTCAACCGGCGAGGATAGCTTGGACACTTTCATGTCTACGCGCGCCAGTTCGTCGCTCTCGTACTTGTACGGGATGCCCCATTCGCCGGTTTTCTTGTTGACGATCAGCTTCCAACTATCCGCGTTGGGCACGGTGAAGATCGTGTAGCTGCCGGCCGGCACGGTTGTTCCGCCAACCTCGATTTCGCTGCTGGTGACGAAGGTGGTCGCATCGTTCGCGCCGGTCCGCCAAACCTCGCCAAAGGGAACGAGGTCGCCGTAGATCTTGCGTCCCTTCATGCGCGGGCTGGAGTAGTCGGTCTTGATCGTTTTGCCCGCGCCCAGATCGCAGGTTGCGGAAGCCGCCGGGCTGGGCCGCTTTCCGCCCATCTGGGCGAAGCTGATGGCGGTGAGGGCGAAGACAGACAGGGTGAAGATGGCGATTCGTTTTTGCATGGTCTCTCCTTTGAGAAAACTGGCATTGCCAAGAGCTTTGGACGCGCCAGAAGGGATTATGTCAGCGCAGCCATTATGCTCCTCGCACTGCGGCGGGTACAATCGTGCGATGCCGGTATTCGACGACAAGCAGGAAGAACTGGAACACTACGAAACCATGATGGGCGTTCCGCGAGGACGACTCGCCGTCACCATGGACATGATCACCGACGCCATGGCCCTGGTCGGCCAGCACGGCGTCTACTGCCAGAGCCAGCGCTGGCCGGGCAAGCCCGTGATGGACATCCAGATCATCATGAAGAGCCTCACCGACGCGAAAGAGCTGATCCAAAGCGTCATGCAGGAACTGCAGAAGAAGTGAATACGTCGATCTTCCTTCGTGAACCTTTGTGTCCTTAGTGATTGACGCCTTTAAGGTTTCACGGTGACCATCACCACTCCATGCGACGCGACCGGCGCTGAAAATTTTCCTGTGAACCTTCCCAAATCTTTATGCATCCACAAATCGCGGACGGAAGCGCTGATCGTATCGGGATAGCCGAGATCAACCCAGCTCCCTGAAATCTGCTGCTCGCTACTGCCCCGGTTCAGCAGGATCACCGCGCGGCTGCCATCCTTGAGTTGCTTCGCCCAGACTTCCAGGTCGCCATTTTTCGCCACGCGCTCGCCTTCACGTCCCAGCGCATCCTGGTCCACCGCAATGACTTCTTTGTTGGTGAGAATGTCGCGAATCTCCGGCCGCATGCTGCGCAAGTCATTGCCAGCAATCAGCGGCGCAGCCAACAGCGCCCACAAACTGAAATGCGAGCGATATTCCGTATCGGTCATGCCGCCGTTGCCGACTTCCAGCATGTCCGGGTCGTTCCAATGCCCGGGCCCAGCGTAAGACTGTAATCCGATCTGCTGATCGAGAATTGCCAGCACGCCGTTCGAACAGCAACCCCCGTCGGGCCATTTCTGTTGGCCGCCCCAACGGTCCTGAATGTCGTCGGTGGTGCGCCAGAGATTTCCACCCACCTCCTTGCCCCACAGCCAGGGCTTGGCCTTACCCCACTCGCAGATGCTCAGAACAATCGGACGCCCAGAAGCGTCGAGCGCCACCCGCATGTTGGCGTAGGACGCGCGGGCGTCTTGTGTCGTCGTATTACACCAGTCGTATTTCAGATAATCCACGCCCCAGGCCGCGTATTGAATCGCATCCTGATACTCGTGGCCGAGGCCGCCGGGGCGGCCGGCGCAGGTCTTTGAGCCGGCGTCGGAGTAAACACCAAACTTCAGCCCCAGCGAATGAATGTAATCGCCCAGAGCTTTCATGCCGTGCGGGAAGCGCTGCGGGTCGGCCACGATGTTGCCATTCGCATCGCGGCTCACCTGCCAGCAATCATCGATGTTCACGTAAACATAGCCCGCGTCTTTCATCCCCGATTTCACCACCGCGTCGGCCATGTTCCGGATCATGTCTTCGCTGACGTTGCAGCCGAACTTATTCCACGAGTTCCAGCCCATGGGCGGCGTCAGTGCGAGATCGGCGGAGGGAGAAGCGTGCTCCTGCCCCCAAAGCGGAAGGACAAGAAGAGGAGTGAGGAAAAGTGTAATCAGAAACAATAAAGCCGCACGTCGTCTCGTTTTCATGCACACGTTTTACCAGAACTATCCAAGGATTGGTACTGGATTGGTGGACTGCGAGCCAGATTCTAGACCCGCGCGCCCCGATCCCATTTACAATTCCGGCTTGCTCCGATCCAGAGCAAGTTCACGCTTAGCGGAGGACCCTCATGCGCCGACTTCCCGCGATTGCGGTGATTTTGTTGATGTCTGCTTTCTCTTTGAGCGCGGTCGCACGCGCGCGAAGTCTCAACGCGCCGGTGGGAATATTCCAGGACCACGGCGATGTGGGCACAGTGCTCCACGCCGGCTCGGTCGATTATGATGCTGCAAAACACACCTACACGATCGCCGGAAGCGGCGAGAATATGTGGTCAACTGCAGACGCGTTTCAGTTTGCCTGGAAGAAAATGTCGGGCGACGTCGCGCTGACCGCCGACATTTCGTTTTTGACCACAACCGGCAACGAGCACAAAAAGGCTGTCCTGATGCTGCGGCAGAGCCTCGATGCCGATTCCGTCTACGCGGATGTAGCGCTGCACGCCAGCGGACTGACCTCGCTGCAGTTTCGCGACGAGAAGGGCGCGGTGACGCGCGAAATTCAATCGAACCTTTCCGCTCCCAAACGGCTCCGCATCGTCAAGCGTGGCGATTATGTCTACATGTCGCTGGCAGCCGACGGCGGCGAGCCCCAGATCGCCGGGGGATGGCTGCGCATCCCTCTGCAAGGCCAGTTCTACGTCGGCATCGGCGTCTGCTCGCACGATAAAGATGTCGTCGAAAAGGCGGTGTTCTCGAACGTCGAACTAACGCAGCCCACGCCGGCGACCGGCGAGCCAGCTCTTTTTAGCACGCTCGAAACCGTCGACATCGACTCGACTGATCGCCGCGTCTCGTATCTCGCGCCCGGCCGATTCGAAGCCCCCAACTGGACTCGCGACGGCCGCGCCTTCCTGTTCAACCGCAGCGGCCACATCGAGCGCCTGCCGGTCGATGGCGGCAATCCTACCGTGATCGACACCGGCTTTTTGACCCGCTGCAACAACGATCACGGCATCTCGCCTGACGCGACCGAGCTTGCCATCAGCGACAATTCTCAGGAAGACCACGAATCGCTCGTCTACATCGTTCCCATCGCAGGCGGCGCGCCGCGCCGCATTACGCAGAAATCGCCATCGTATTGGCACGGCTGGTCGCCCGACGGCAAGACCCTTGTCTTCGTCGGCCAACGCAATGGCGATTTCGATATTTATGCGATTCCCGACGCAGGCGGAGAAGAAGCGCGCCTCACCACCGCCAAAGGACTCGACGACGGGCCCGAGTATTCCCCCGACGGCAAATACATTTACTTCAACTCCGAACGCACGGGCCATATGCAAATCTGGCGCATGAGAGCCGACGGCAGCGACCAGGAGCAGGTTTTCTCCGACGATCTGAACAACTGGTTCCCGCACATCTCGCCCGACGGCAAGTGGATGGTCTTTCTCACCTACGATGCCTCGGTGACCGGCCATCCAGAAAACAAAGACGTGATGCTGCGGCTGATGTCGCTTGCGGATAAGAAGATTACGGTGCTCGCGAAATTATTCGGCGGGCAGGGAACGATCAACGTTCCCTCGTGGTCACCTGACAGCACGCACGTGGCGTTTGTAAGCTACCTGTTGATTCCGCATGATGACGCCGGCGCGGGACACCAGTAAATCTAGCGCCCGACCTTCTCGTCGAAAAACTTCGCCATGATCTCCAGTGCTTGCCTGGTTTCCGGCAACTGAAAGTGATACCAGAAGGCATGCGGCAGGGCCTCGAACACGGCCAGTTGCGCGTCGTCACCTGCCTGCAGCAGGGCACGATGAAGAATCGTCGTATCGCTGAGCAGAATGTCGCGCGTGCTGGTCACCAGCAAAGTCGGGGGCATTCCGTGCAGATCGGCGAACAGTGGAGACAAAACCGGATCTCTGCGGTCGGTCTTGCCGACGTATTGGTCATCTGGCAAGTGATTAGGATCGACCGGCTCCATTGCTCCGGGCAGGCCGTTGAGAGTAAACAGTTGCCGGGAATCGCCTACACGGCTGAAGTCAGCCAGCCCGGAAAAAACTCCCAGTGCCCCGGGCAACGGCAGTTCTAGCTGTTTGAGCCGCGCCGCAACTTCGTAAGTCAAAATCGCGCCCGCCGACGTGCCGAAGATTCCGATGCTGCGTGGTTTGTAACTCTTCAGCAGTTCTTTGTACACGGCGACTACGTCATCGACCGCGGCGGGGAACGGATTCTCGGGCGCGAGCCGGTAATACACGGAGACCACCTTGATCTTCGCCAGGTTTGCGATTGGCACGCCTTCGATCAGCGATCCGGAATCGGAGTTGAAACCGCCGCCGTGCAGGTTGATCAGCACACGCTTGCGGTTTGCCTCGGGCATGGCGAGCGGAGTGATGATGTCGGTGCGAACTCCCGCAGTTGTCGTCTCCTCAACGTTCACCGGATACAGCTTGCGCGCCTCGGCGGAGTCTTTTGCCCGCCAGATATCGGTGCGGGCACGGCGCTCGGCCAAAGTCTCTGGCCCGGGAGTGGTGGATTCCAGCGATTCCAGCCACTTCTGCGCCTCCGGACTGATAGTTGTAGGCATGGGCACGACGCGAGTGATGTGCGCCGTGCCGTCGGAGTCGAAAGTCGCTGAATCCGAGGGCTGCGCGGAATTTGACTGTGCGTCCAGATTTAGGCTGAGAGCGAGCGCGATGATCGCGAGAGCGGATAATATTGGCAGTTTCATTCGAGTATTTGTATCGTGCTTCATCTCCGAGCAAGCTTTGTCATCCTGAGCAAAGCGAAGGACCTATGCACTGCCGGCCAGTTGCACAGGTGCTTCGCGGCAAAGAACGCCGCTCAGGATGACACCGAAGACTGTGGGGTCTGTACCTCTACGCCAGCGTGTACTTGCCCCGTTCAATCGCCCGCTGCGCGATCTGCTGGCGCAGTTCGATGGTGTTGAATGGTTCGTATTTCGCCAGGCGGCGCAAGATCGCGAGTTGGGTGCGCAGCATGTCGCCGTCGGCGACGGCGGCAATCACCTTCCGCGCCGCCGACTCAACTTTCTCGAAGGCCTGCGCCAGATACACCCGCGTCATCGCCACGGGCAGGGTTGCCGCGGGTTCCCCCTTCGCCTCCACGATTTTCTGCGCGCGCAGCACCGCCGACTCCATGGCATACGTTTCGATCGTCATATCGGCGATTGCGCCCATAATCTCCTGCTGATCCTGGATCGCCTGCATATATTTCTGCGTAGCTGCGCCCGCGGCAAACAGGCCCAGCTTCTTGGCCTGCGCCACGAGTTTGCGCTCTTCCGCCAGCGCGCCATCGAGTTCCTCAGCCATCGACGGACCCGACAGCACTTCATCCATCAGCTTCTTGATGGCGGGCATCAGCGGCAGTTGCCCGCTCATGGCGCGCTTCAATAGAAAGCCGGTGATAATGAGCCGGTTGATTTCGTTGGTGCCTTCGAAAATTCGATTGATGCGCGCATCACGATAGGCACGCTCCGCCGGATATTCCTCGACAAACCCGTAGCCGGCGTGAATCTGCAGAGTTTCGTCCACGATGTAGTCGATCATCTCCGAGCCCCACACCTTGATGATCGAACACTCGACCGCGTACTCCTCGATCGCCTTCAGCGTCTGCTTGGCCGCATCGGCCGCCGACTTGTCAACCTCGCTCAACGCGGTGTCCATCATACCGACCGTGCGATAGACCATGGACTCGCCGACATAAAGCAAAGTTGCCATGTTGGCGATCTTTTCCCGCACCAACCCGAAATCGGCAATCACTTTGCCGAATGCCTTGCGCTCCTTGGCATAGCTGATCGCGTTCTCGATCGAAACCCGGCCTCCGCCCACGCACATGGCGCCCAGCTTGAAACGTCCAATATTCAAAATGTTGAAGGCGATGAGATGCCCTTTGCCGATCTCGCCGAGAAGATTCTCGACCGGTACTTTGCAGTCGTTCAGAATCACTGGACAGGTCGACGACCCGCGGATACCCATCTTGTGCTCTTCCCCGCCGATCGAAAACCCAGGGAAGCTTCGCTCCACCAGAAACGCCGAGAACTTTTCGCCGTCGACTTTCGCAAACACGGTAAACAGATCGGCGAACCCGGCATTCGTGATCCACATCTTCTCGCCATTCAGAATGTAATGTTTGCCGTCGGCAGAGAGCTGAGCGCGTGTGCGGCAATTCAACGCATCGGAGCCCGAAGTCGATTCCGACAGCGCATACGCACCCACGATCTCTCCCGAGGCCAGCCGCGGCAGATATTTTTTCTTCTGTTCTTCCGTTCCGAAATAAACCAGGGGCAGAGTCCCAATCCCCGTGTGCCCACCCCAGGTCGTGGCAAAGCCGGCATACTTCGCGATGTGGTCGGCAATCACCGCGGCGGTGACTTTGTCCATCTCCAGGCCGCCGTACGCTTCGGGAATCTCAACCGAACTCAGTCCGAGTTCGCCAGCTTTCTTCAGAAGATCGCGCGTTACGGAGAAATCCTTGTGCTCGATCTTTTCGATGTTCGGCACGATCTCGTTCACGGCGAATTCTTCGGTCGTCTGCCCGATGAGCAGGTGCTGTTCGGTGAAGTCTTCAGGCGTGAAAATTTCTTCCGGCAGGCGCGATTCCAACAGGAAACTGCCGCCGGAAACTCTGGTTTTCGGAACTGCGGTGGTGGTTGCCATGTTTGACCTCGGAAGTACTCTCGCCCGCGCGGCGCAGCGAACCCAACTCTGTTAATTCTAATGCGGCCTGGAAGGGATTGATAGGCCGGAAACTCCGGGGTTCATGGGCGTTTTGTGCCGGAATCTTCCCACGAGATTCCAGTTCGGGTCAAGACGGCCGCAGTGCGTCTACCTAAGGAGCGCCACTTCAGCGCTCAGGCGAAGTTGACTGTGCCTGAGCGGTCCGGACGTGGTAGCGGCTCGCCGGCTGGCACGTGGAGGAATGCACCAGGTGCGTAGAGTCGGAACCCTTCGCATCGCGCGCGACAACGTAGCTTCGAATCGTGTAACAGGTGGAATCCGACAGCACTCCATCTGGCCCGATGACGAATTGTGGGGAGCTGGCAATCAGCTGCGCCTCCGCATCCCGGCTTAGGTCGCTCTTGAACTTTTGTTTCGGGAATTGGCGAGGGTGCTCCAGCGGAGTCGAAGGGCCAACATTCTGGGCCTGATTCGGAACGAACTGCCACGGCGCGGAAGGCACGGCCGCAGCACCTCCGAAGACCGGTACTGACTGAACTTGATGAAAAGCCGGGAGGGCGAATCCCATCGGTTGCCGGTCCTGAGCAAGACATGACAGAGACCAGAGGAGTAATGCAGCGGCGAGAAAGCGGACGAGAGTCATGACAATCCTCCCTGTCTGCGCATTATAACGCCATTATTCCCCTGGTAATGATTCTTACTGGTGGGTGATCATGCCGGTTCCAGCACCTGCGCGGCCGTTGGCGGATCAAATTTTTGCAGATCGAATTCTTGCAAATCAGGCTTTTGCAAATCAAGCTCTTGCAAATCAGGCTTCAGTCCGCAGACATGGGTACAGTGCGCGGAGCGACGCGCCGTTCCACGACCGGATATGCCGATTCAGCAGCCGGAGCGGCGAGCCACTTGTGCACCTCGGGCAGAGCCTGGCGCATCGCGACTTCACCCGCGCGAATCAGATCGGCGGCACGCTTGAAATCGTCGTAGGCAAAACCGGCGACGTCCGGCTCGATCACCAGATCGGCGGCGCCTCGCCACAGGCTCGACATGGCGTCTTGCGCAATCGCGAACGACTGCCCGATCACGTCGAAAAGATGGCGCGGCGCGCCTCCCTTTGCCCAGGTGCCTTTGAGATGCACGGCCAGCACGCGTTCCGCACCCATTTCGCGCACCGGCCGCGTGGGAACCGGATGCGACAGCATGCCATCAACCAGGTAGCGCCCGCGAATCTCTACCGGCAGGAACATGCCGGGATAGGCACAGCTGGCACGCACCGGATCGACGATTGTGCCAGAATGAAAAACCACGCCTTCGCCAGTGTTGAAATCCGTCGCGGCTACACCCAGCGGAATCCGCAGTTCTTCAAATGTCTTAACTTTCAAATTGCGCTCGAGGAACGAGACCATACGATCGTTGGAGGCGAAGCCGTAACGGGAAAGAGTCCAGCGGGCAAAAGTGGTGAAGCGAACGGACCGGGCGACCTGTTCGAGTTCCTCGCAGTTCAGCCCGCTGCAATAGCATGCCCCAATCAAGGCGCCGACGCTGGTGCCCGTAACCAGGCGAACCGGAATGCCTTCCTCCTCGAGGACCCGCAAAACTCCGATATGAGCGATGCCGCGGGCAAAGCCCCCGCCCAGAGCGACGCCGATCACGGGAACGCGCTGGGACACGGCCGGCTTGCGGGATAGTTCCCGCCCAAAAGCCTGCACCGACCGAATGATCTTCCCCAGACTCTTCACAGCGAACCCCACATCTTGGGCGGCAAGCGGCCCGAACTACCGAAATCTATCTAGCATGTAAGATGCCACGAACCGCCCTGATGGCTGTAGAGCACGAGCGTGCCATGCGCACATTACAGTGGGGACCAGGGTAACCAAGTTACGTTTACCGTCCGGCGCCCCTGCGCGGATGACGAAACTCCTGTAGAACTGGTACCTTGCGAACAGTATGGTGCGTGAGATCTCCTCCGGCGGGGTAGTGGTCCGTAGCAAGGACGGCGAATGGTGGATGGCGGCGATTGAGCTGCCGGCGCCGACTTCAACCCCGCCCAAAGCGCCGAAACGTGCTGTTCAACGAAAGCCGAAGGCCGTAATTTGTCTGCCCAAGGGATTGGTTGACCCCGGCGAAAAGCCCCTGGACGCGGCCCTGCGTGAAGTCCGGGAGGAAACCGGAATCACCGCATCGCCAGTGACCAAGCTGGGTGACAGCAAATACGGATACGTGCGCTCCTGGGGCGACGGCGAGCGCGTATTCAAAATTGTCAGCTTCTACCTGCTGCGCTACGAGTCGGGACGCATCGACAATCTCACCGAAGATATGCGCGTCGAAGTCGCTCGCGCAAAGTGGGTGAAGCTCGAAGACGCTCCGAAGTTGCTGGCCTATGGCGGCGAGAAACAGATGGCGCGGAAGGCGCTGGAATATATCAAAGCGCATGCCGAGCTATGACTCGGGAAGTGGATAAATTCACGTCCCGCGACTACCATGACGAGTTCGCAAGAATCCTCCTGGCTTCAGTGTCCTCTGTGGTGAATAAGATTTCTCTCGAGGTCGAATCATGAAACGCATTCATAAAGTTGCCATCCTGGGGGCCGGAACCATGGGCGCGCGGATCGCCGCCCAGTTCGCCAATGCCGGAGTCCCCAGCTACCTGTTCGATATCGTTCCGCCCGATGCCCATGGCCCAGCTCGCAACAAGATTGCCGCCGCTGGTCTCGATGCCGCGAAAAAATCAAAGCCCGCCGCGTTCATGGAACCGTCTGTGGCGAAGTTCGTTACGGTCGGCAATTTCGAAGACGATCTCAACCAACTCGCCGACGTCGACTGGATCATCGAAGCGGTCGTGGAGAATCTCGATATCAAGCGCGCGTTGCTGCTCAAGGTCGAAGCCGTGCGCAGGCCCGGAACGATCATCACCACCAACACCAGCGGCCTGCCTGTGGGAAAAATTTCAGAAGGATTTTCCGACGACTTTCGCCGCGCCTGGTTCGGCACGCACTTTTTCAACCCGCCGCGCTATATGCGTTTACTGGAATTAATCCCCACGCCTCAAGCCGACCCCGCTCTCATCGATGCGGTAGCGCAGTTTGGCGACCTCAGCCTGGGCAAGGGCGTGGTCATGGCAAAGGACACGCCCAACTTCATCGGCAACCGCATTGGAACGTTTTCCGTGCTTAACGTGATGAGGCTCATGCAGGAAATGCACCTCACCATCGAAGACGTCGACGCGCTGACCGGACACGCCGTCGGTTGGCCGAAGTCGGCAACCTTTCGCACGATCGACCTGGTCGGCCTCGACATTCTCGGGCACGTCGTGAGCAACATGACTTCGAACGTGCGCGACGAGCGCAGCGATCTGCGCTTGCCCGACTTTTTCAGCGCCATGCTCGAACGGCACTGGCTGGGCGACAAGACCAAGGGCGGCTTCTACAAGAAAAGTGTGGGGCGGGCGCCCTCACCCGCCAACCCAGCCGGCGAACCGGAGCGTCTTGCGCTGGATTGGAAGACGCTGGAATATCATCCCCGGCAGAAGCCGAAATTCGCCGCGCTCGATATGGCGAAAAACATTGAGGACACCGGCTCGCGAATTCGTATGCTGCTCGGCCTCGAAGGCAGTCCGCAGAAAGCCGACAAAGCAGGAGCGTTTCTATGGGCTGCACTGACCGATCTGTGGACATATTCAGCCAATCGCGTACCGGAGATTTCAGATTCAATTGTTGAAATCGACCGCGCTATGAAGCTCGGTTTCAACTGGGAAATGGGTCCGTTCGAATTGTGGGACGCTGCGGGGGTCGGAGCCACGGTTGCGCGCATGAAAAAAGAAGGCAAGCCGGTTGCGCCAAACGTCGAAAAGTTGCTGGCCGCAGGCCAGAAGTCATGGTACGCAGACGACCCCAAGACCGCATCCGGCCGCAAATACTGGACAGTAGAAACTGGAACCTGGAAACCAATCGAAGTTCCAGCCGGCGTCTGGTCGGTCGCGGTCGCGAAGAAATCGAACGGCGTCGTCAAGAAAAACTCAGGCGCTTCGCTGGTCGATCTGGGCGACGGCGTGGCCTGCATCGAGTTTCATTCCAAGATGAATTCGCTGGGGGCCGACATCATCAGCCTGATTGCGCAGTCCCTCAAGCCGGGTGGTCCGGGAGACAATTTCGACGCCTTCGTCATCACCAACGACGCCGCAAATTTCTCCGTGGGCGCGAACCTCATGCTCTTGCTGATGAGCGTGCAGGAAGAAGAGTGGGACGACGTTGATATGGTCATCCGGCAATTTCAGGGGATGACGCAGGCCATCAAGTTCTCGCCCAAGCCGGTCGTGGCCGCGCCGTTTGGCTTATGCCTGGGCGGAGGCACCGAGATTTCGCTGCACGCTGCCGCACGTCAGCCGCACGCCGAACTTTACGCTGGACTGGTCGAAGTTGGCGTCGGTTTGCTGCCCGGCGGCGGCGGCTGCAAAGAAATGCTGTTGCGCGCAGTGGACAGCGCTGCAGCCTCGCGAGGTGGAACTGCTGCCCTGAGCGGTTCGCAAAAGGACGCGCTGGCCGGTTCGGTGGAAATGCTCGAGGCAATGAAGAAAGCGTTCGAGACGATTGCCACTGCGAAGGTCGCAACGTCCGCGCACGAAGCTCGCGGACTCGGCTTCCTGTGCGATTCCGACCGCATTACCATGAACCGTGAACGCGTGCTCTCTGACGCGAAAGCGCGTGCGCTCGAACTGGCGCGCTCCGGATACGAGCCGCCAGTCCCGCGCACCGACATCCCCGCGCCCGGAGAAAATTTGCTGGCCGCGCTCAAGATGGGCGTTCATCTCATGCGCCAGGGCGACTTCATCACAGACTACGAAGTAAAGCTGGGCGGAAAGATCGCCGAGGTCCTGTGCGGCGGCAATGTCACGCCCGGGACGCCGGTGAGCGAGCAGTACATCCTCGACCTGGAGCGCGAGGGCTTCAAATCGCTCTGCGGCGAGAAGAAAACGCAGGAGAGGATTCAATACACGTTGAAGACGGGAAAGACGCTAAGGAATTAACATCGCCGAGATACAGCATGAAACTCCGTCTCGACTAGGCTCGGCTACCCAGAAGGCCTAACTTCTTGAGTAGTTAAAGCTTGCATGCTCAGGTTTGCGACGCTGCCTCAACCGCCGGCAACATGCGCGAACCTGCGCACTGCCGGCTGCCGCGCTTGCCGCGCCCGCCAGAGATCGTACTGCGACTGCATGTTCATCCATAGTTCCGGCGTGGTGCCCAGGGCAGACCCCAGCCTGATCGCCATCGCGGCGGAGATTCCGGCCTTGCCGTTCAGCAGGCGCGACAGAGTCACTCGCGTGACCCGCAGATGGGCTGCGGCCGTGGATACGGCCACGTCCCCGAGATATTCGCGGAGAACCGATCCGGGGTGCGGTGGATTGTGCATGCGCATGAACTTTCTCCTTTATCGGCCCGAGGGACCGTGAATGCGCAACTAATGGTAGTCCTGATAATCAACGACGACGGCATCCTCGCCTTCAAACCTGAACGTCAGACGCCAATTTCCGCTGACGCTGACTGCCCAATGACCCTTGAACTCCCCGGCCAGCGGATGTAGCTTCCAACCCGGAGCATTCATATCTCCCGGCCGCCTCGCGTTCTCCAGGGCAAATAGTTGCAGTCTCAGCTTGCCGGCGTGCTTCGGCTGAATCCCAGCTTTCGACCCGGTGTGGAAGAATTTCTCCAAGCCCCGGTGCCGGAAGCTTTTGATCGCCCGTATAGCGTAACGCTACGATATACAGATGTCAAACTTCGAACAACCGGATCTCATCCTTGCTACAATCCCCTCATGCGAAGACTCCTGCTGGCCGTTTCGATCATCGGTCTGATGACGCTCACGTCTGCTACCCAACTCGCCAGTTCCCAGGCCAGCCCGCCGAAAGACAATCCCCGAAGCGAAGTCGCGCCCGATGTTCCCGATGCCATCGCCGTGCCCGCGGGTCTGGAACCTGTCCTGTTCACGGCGGCCAAGGGATCACAGATTTACACCTGCCAGGCCGGCGCCGACGGCAAGTACAGTTGGACGCTGAAGGCGCCAGACGCCGAGTTGCGCGACCGGAAGGATAAGGTGATTGGACAGCATTTGGCCGGACCCACATGGAAGTTGAAAGACGGCAGCGAGGTGACGGGGAAAGCCGCGGCGCACGTCGATTCGCTGGATGACGAATCGGTTCCCTGGCTGCTCGTGAACGTTGTGACCAACTCCGGCAAGGGAGTGCTCGCCAAAGTGACGACGATTCAGCGCGTGCACACGCACGGCGGCAAGCCGCCGGCGGACGGCTGCGACCAGGCGCACAAAGGCGCCGAAACCAGCAGCAGCTACGCGGCAGATTATTATTTCTTCGCGCCGGCAAAGTGATCATAAGGTCAAGGCAATCTGGGTGCGCCATTTTTCATGCCCTTTGCGAAAAATGGGGAGACACGCCAAAGGTCATCGAGGCTGGGGGAGACAGAGAATTCCCACGTCTCGCAAAAGACGCGAGACATGGGGCACCCGGCGACGGTCGCGACTTGCGGCATCTAGATAGCATCCAACATATGTTCGGTTCAGCGGAGATCTTTTATGCGTGAAGTCGTAATTGCTTCTTCGGTTCGCACCCCGGTAGGACGGGCTTTCAAGGGCACGCTCCGCGCTACTCGTCCCGACGAATTAGCGGCCGTTGCCATCCGAGGCGCACTCGAGCGCGTGCCGCAACTCGACGCGAAAGAGATCGAAGACGTCATTCTCGGCTGCGCCATGCCCGAGGCCGAGCAGGGGATGAACGTGGCCCGCATCGCCTCGCTCCGAGCGGGCCTGCCGGTCGAGGTTTCGGCGCTCACCATCAATCGTTTCTGTTCGTCTGGACTGCAGGCGATTGCCATGGCCGCCGAGCGCATCATGAGCGGAGGCGCGGAGGTGATTGTCGCGGGCGGAACTGAATCGATGTCGATGATCCCGATGGGCGGCCACAAAATTTCGCCGAACCCATGGCTCGTCGATCATTACCCTGACGCCTATCTTTCCATGGGACTTACAGCCGAACGCGTGGCCGAGCGCGTCGGCATCACTCGCGAAGCCGCGGATGAGTTCTCGCTGCGCAGCCATCAGAAGGCGCTGGCCGCGATCCGGGCCGGGAAGTTTGACGACGAAGTTGTGCCCGTGCCGGTGAGTTTCACAACCCCGAACGGTTCGAAGCCGAAGCGCCAGGAGATCGTTTTCAAGATGGACGAAGGTCCGCGTGCCGACACTTCGCTCGAAGCGCTGCTCGGGCTGAAGCCCGCGTTTCATGTGAAAGGTACGGTTACGGCGGGAAATTCTTCGCAAATGTCTGACGGCGCGGCGGCTGCCGTGGTCATGTCCGCCGAGCGCGCGAAAGCGTTGGGCATCCAACCGCTGGCGCGTTACGTTTCATTCGCCACGGCCGGATACAAGCCGGAAGAAATGGGACTGGGTCCGGTATTCGCGATTCCGAAGGCGTTGAAGATGGCCGGGCTGAAGCTCTCGGACATCGACGTGATCGAATTAAACGAAGCGTTTGCCGCGCAGTCGCTGGGCGTGATCAAAGAAGCGGGGCTCGATCCAGGGAGAGTCAATCCCAACGGTGGCGCGATCGCACTCGGGCATCCGCTGGGGTGCACCGGAGCTAAGCTGACTGCCAGCGTGATCCGCGAACTGAAGCGGCGCAAAGCCCGTTACGGCATGGTGACCATGTGCGTGGGCGGCGGCATGGGCGCCGCGGGAATCTTTGAAAATATCTAATCATCGAGCCGGCGGTCACCCGGCAACCAGTCACTCGTAACGGTGATGCAGGTCACACACCGGTGTGCGGGAAATAACCCACTCTGCCTTCTCCAGGGTTCGACCGAAGGATGGTTCTGCCCCCTTGAAAATCAAATATCCTGCTTATTATCTATGACATAGCGATGATCTACCGGCAGAACGTCTCCTCCGTTCCGATTGGTTTGAGGCGTGCCCTTACCTTACCCGTCAGGGAGAGCGAACATAGGTTCCCCTCCCGAGGGAGGTCAAGCGATGCGAGCCCCTTACGGTTTGAACATTTTTGATAATTGCCTTACTTGCCCGGTACGTGGGGAACATCTTTTCTGCAATCTTTCGGCACAGGCCGGCCAACAATTGAACGAAATCAAGTCCACCGCCGTCTATCCCAAGGGCGCAATGCTGTTTATTGAAGGCCAGCAACCGCGGGGTGTGTTTGTCCTATGCGCCGGTCGCGTCAAGCTCTCTACCACTTCGCGCGAAGGCAAGACCATCATCACGAAGCTTTCTGACTCCGGAGATGTGCTGGGGTTGAATGCTGTCATTTCCAACCGCCCCTACGAAGTCACCGCGGAAATGATGGAGCCGGGCCAGGCCAACTTTATTCCCCGCGATTCACTGCTGCGCTTCCTGAGCGATCACGTGGAAGTCGCCATGCGTGTGACCCAACAGCTGAGCGGGAATTACTTCACGGCCTACGAAGAGATTCGAACCCTCGGGCTGGCGCAGTCACCCTCGGAAAAATTCGCCAAGCTCCTGCTGTCATGGTCGACTAAGACGGCCCAAGGCGACGGGTCAGCCCAGATCAAACTCACGCTCACTCATGAGGAAATTGGGGAGATCCTCGGAACCACGCGCGAAACCGTGAGCCGCCTTTTCTCCGACTTCAAGAAGAGACAACTTGTCCAACTGAAAGGCGCAACCCTGGTTATTCGCAGCCGCCCCGCGCTGGAGAAGATCGTCCAGCCGTAAGGCACCGTGCCGTCGGATGCCGCTTCACTAAATCGCCGACTCTCGTCTACTCCGGCATTTTGCGACGAGCCAAGATTTTTCTCTTGCGCTTTGCTTGAAAAAGTCCATAATACGTCTAGTCAGACTAGTTTGATATTGGTTTCTTCTATGGCTAGACGCAGCGGCAATTCCGACCTCGAGGCAGAATCTACCGGCGGTGCCCGGTCTGGGGCGGCCGCCGATTCCTGGCAAGTTCAGACCGCAAAGGCGCGGTTTAGCGAAGTGTTCCGGCGGGCGCGGTCCGAGGGGCCGCAGCGGATCACGCGGCAGGGCAAGGATGGAGTCGTGATGCTCGCTGAGGAGCAATATAACCGGCTCGTCGGCAGGTCTCATCAGCCGAAGAGTCTCGTGCGCTTCTTCCGCGAGTCGCCGCTGGTCGGCGTCGAGCTTAATCTCGACCGCAGCCGGGATCCTGAACGCGACGTAGATCTATGAGCGGATTCCTGCTGGATACTAACTGTGTCTCTGAATTGGTCCGCAACCGGCCCGAACCGCGTGTTCTGGCTTGGATGGAAGCCGCAGACGAGAGTCTGCTTTATCTGAGCGTTCTCACCTTAGGGGAGATACGCAAAGGTGTGGCAGCCTTGCCCCAGGGCAAACGCCGCTCGCAACTTGAATCCTGGCTCGAACTCGAACTGCAAGCTCGTTTTTCCGGAAGGGTCTTATCGATTGACGGGCCGGTCGCCGACCGTTGGGGGCTGCTCTCTGCGCAAGCAATGCGCAGCCGGAAATCGCTATCGGCAATTGACGGTCTGCTTGCCGCGACTGCTCTGCACCACAATCTCACAATCGTTTCACGCAACGTCAGCGACTTCGCCGATGCCCAGCTGGCGGTCTTGAATCCGTGGGAGTCCTGATCCCAGAAAACTGTTTACTCTTGCACTACTGGTTGTAGTTCGCGACAACCTGGATGACTTTCCCGGTCGCTGACAGCTCCATGAACTCCGCTGTCCGCGTGCCTTTTTGATTGGTGTAGTAGAGCACCACGCTGCTCACGCCCCACAGAACATCTTCGAGCCGAAACTGGCGTTCCGGATATGTCTCCAGCCCTCGCTGAAAGTATGCTCTCAAGTTTGTTTTTCCGACGACCTTCCCGCCCGGCGTCCCCAATAACTGGGCTGCAACCGGAGAAATAAGTTCAACCGCGTCGTCATAGTGCTTCATGATCAACTCCAGATCATGAGCGTTCCAGGCCCCAACCCACTCTCTGGCAAGACTCCAGGCCTCGTCTCTCGTCACCGCAGTTTCTCCAGTCCCTCGCTTACTCGAACGAGTGGTTACTGATCCTGACAATGAACATCGACCTAGGTGGTTGTCTGCACCCCAAGCTCACTGTGAAGCGGCAGAGATTTTCTCCGCCTCCTCGCGAATCCTCTTCCATGCCTTTTCTACATGCCGCGCCTGCGTATGAGTCTGACCGACGCACAGCCGCAGGGTCAGCTTCCCGTTCAGCTTGGTGTGCGTTAGAAACAGATCCCCGCTGCGATTCAGGCGATCCATAATCGTCTGATTCGCCTCCTCTCCGCCTTTATGCCGAAAACAAATCAGGTTCAACGGAGCAGGAGCAGACAGCTCAAAATGATCGTCGGCGCGAACCCATTCCGCGAATTGCTGCGCCAGCCGCACGTGCTCGCGAATGTGATACTGCAGTCCTTCGACCCCATAGTGCCGAATGACAAACCATAACTTCAGAGACCGAAACCGCCGGCCCAGCGGAACCTGCCAGTCGCGGTAATCGATCACCGCTCCAGACTCCGAAGCCTGATTGCGAAGGTACTCGGGCAGAATGCTCAGCGCCTTCATCAACGCCTTGCGGTCGGCGACCCAGAAGCAGCTGCAATCGAAGTTCGTGAACATCCATTTGTGCGGATTGAAATTGTAACTGTCGGCCAGTTCGACTCCGTTCTGCAGATGGCGAAATTCCGGACACAGCATCGCCGTGCCTGACATCGCCGCGTCCACATGCAGCCAGAGATTGTTGCGGCGGCAGATTTCGCCGATCGCGCCAACCGGGTCCATTGCGTTCGACGACGTCGTGCCCACAGTCGCACACACGAAACATGGGACGAGCCCCGCGCGCTTGTCGGCTTCGATCTGCTGCGCCAGCGCGTCGGGACGCATGGCAAAATCTTCGTCCACGGGAATTACGCGGAGATTTTCGACGCCGAGGCCGACGATCATCGCCGCTTTCTCAAGCGACGAGTGCGTCTGCGTCGACGTGTAGGCCACCAACCGCCTGTCGCATCCCTTTTTGTTCGTCGCGTAATTCGTCGCCCGCTCGCGCCCCGCCAGCAGAGCGCACAGAGCCGCGCTCGACGCGGTGTCTTGAATCACCCCGCCGCCAGTTTTCGAAGACAGGAATTTTTCCGGCAGACCCAGCATCGCGACGATCCAATCCAGCATGTGTGTTTCGAGCTCCGTGCAGGCGGGGCTCGTCGACCACAACATCCCCTGCACGTCCAGCCCGGAAGAAAGAAGATCGCCCAGAATTCCCGGGCCAGATGTGTTGGAGGGAAAGTAGGCGAAGAAATTCGGCGACTGCCAGTGTGTAACGCCGGGCAGAATCACTCGCTCAAGGTCTTTCATGAGCGCGTCAAAGGGTTCGCCCTGCGCCGGAGGACCCGCCGGCAGCGCAGCCCGAATCTCGCCCGGTTTCACCTGCGAAAGCACAGGGAACGATTCGACGCGTGCCTGGTAGTCGGCGATCCAATCGACCACGGCGTGACCGTGGCGGCGGAACTCCTCCGGCGACATGTGAAACGACTTTTCTTCTGCCATTCAGTTCTCCCGCCACCCGGCAATTCAAGCCGGGACATCACTAAAGATTCGTCGCGAAACGGTCGATCTCTCACTCGATCGACTCTGAAAGTCATCGAGCACCTGATTTGTTCAACCTAAGTTTGTAGCACACCGCATTTGCCGCATGCCGCGGCAGGGCCTCTGGACGATGGGGCGTTCACTTCATGCACGGTAGAATCCTGTGGCAGTTTCGCGAATACGTCGAAGCCAGGCGCGGCAGCGGTGCTTGGCAGACGGTGTGCAAGGCCGCCGGGCTGGAGGATCGCATCTATCTTGCCCAAGCCTATCCCGACGCGGAGTCCCTGTTGCTGCTCCAGGCATTCGCCAGGATGACTGGAAAATCCGCGCCCGCAATACTGCAGGATTTCGGCGAATTTACCGTCCCATCGCTTCTCGGTATGTACGCGCACCTCATCAAACCACAGTGGCGCACGTTAGACGTCATCGAGCACACCGAGAAGGTCGCTCACGGCGCCGTGCGTGCGCAGGAGCGTGGTGCCGCGCCTCCTTACCTGCGCGCTCACCGCGTCAGCTCCCACGAGTTAGTCATTACCTATAACTCCCCGCGAAAAATGTGCCCTTTCGCAGTGGGCGTAGGTCTTGGCCTGGGAAAATACTTTCAGGAGAGTGTGAAGGTTCTTCATGACCCGTGCATGCGTCTGGGTGCCGATCATTGCGAGATCACTTACACGATCGTGTGACGATGCCATCCGAGCTGGGGGAAACTGCTTCTTCAGCGCAGCTGCCCGAAATAAACGCGCGTCTGGTAATCAAACGCGGCGCGCCCGGCAACGGCATGCCGATCAAAAATTCGCCGCAAGTCAGCTAGCATCGCCTCGTATTTCGGATGGCCGGGCCCCGGTGCGTAAGACGACGAAAGCAACCGGCCTTCAACCCCGGCGTAGTCAAATTCCTGACGCAAGCGGAATACCTGCTGCTGAAACGGCGCGGGATCGAAGAACTCATTCACCCTGTCGGTGGTCCCTTCATGCCGCACTTCGGCATAGTCGATGCCATAGGTGAGCAGCAATTCCTCATACTCGCGCAAAAATGGAGTGGAATCCGTCTCTCGCTCGTTCCACAGCAGCACCAGCCATCCACCCGGCTTCAGAATTCTTACGAATTCCCGGCGCGCCCGGTCGCGATCGAACCAGTGGGCAGCCTGCGCCGCGGTAACGAACTCTACGCTCTCGTCGGCGAGCGTTGTGGCCTCGGCCGTTCCCGTAACGCTGGTGAATTTGGGAAATCCGGCCAGAAATTGTTTGCCTGCCTCACGCATTTCGGCATTCGGCTCGACGCCGTAGACTCTGTTGCCGTTCCCTAGCAGCACGCGGGTCCAGATTCCAGTGCCTGAGGCGACGTCGGCAATCACATGGTTCGCCGCGAGCCCGCAGTCGTTCTTCAAGACTCGCAAAGCCTCGGCAGGATATCCCGGCCGGTAGCGCACGTAATTGTCGACGCGATCAGAAAAGCGGCTGGTGGCATTCGAGGCAGGCATGAGATGCGGCAAGTCCGAAACTTGCCAGAAAACTATTCTAACGGCAGGATAGAGATGTTGTCCTGTAGCGCACCTGAGCCGCTCATGCGAGTCGTCATCAAAGTCGGCACCAGCCTCATCGCTCCCGCCGGGGTCATCGACTCGAACCTGCTCCGCGGCATCGTCGATCAGTTCGACCTCGCGCACAACGAATATTTGATCGTTACTTCGGGTGCGATTGCCGCGGGAATGTCGGGCCTCGGTCTTGAGGCGCGGTCGTCCGACGTTCGAGGTAACGTCCCGCGCATGCAGGCTTGCGCTGCGGTCGGCCAGAGCCAGCTCATGCACACCTACGAGCGCCTCTTCTTCGGGAAAAAAATTGTGGCGCAACTCCTGCTCTCGAGTGACGATTTCACCTCGCCGGTGCGCTATCGAAATCTGCAGAACACGATGGCCGAATTGCTGGCCTTGGGCGTGGTGCCGATCGTCAACGAGAATGACAGCGTCTCGGTGCGCGAACTCGAAGGGGCATTCGGCGACAACGACGAGTTGAGTTCGCTGCTCGCCACCGCGGTCAAGGCCGACTGGCTGCTGCTGCTGACCAACGTCGACGGCTTCATGGTTCCCGGCGCGCGCAATAAGCCGCGACTGCAGCGCGTGATTCGCAAGCTGACGCCTGCTCTGGAAGCGCAATGCAATGGCAAGAGCGCGCTCGGCCGCGGCGGCATGATCTCAAAATTACGCGCGGCGAAACTGGCCAGCGAAGCCGGAGTCAACGTGGCCATCGTGAATGGACGCCATCCGCAAGCGATAACTCTCGGCTTGTGCCGTAAGATCGGAACCTACTTTCCACCGCGAAACTCTCCGCGACAAAAGGTGGGTTGACGCGAATGCCAGCCCCTTCCGCCAAACCCAATGCGACCGAGCAAAAGCTCCTGCGCGCTCGCGCCGCTGCGGCCAGGCTGGCTCTGCTTTCAACCAACGAAAAAAACACGCTGCTGTTATCAATCGCCGCTGCCCTCGAAGCGAGCGAGAAGGCGATTTTGGAGGCGAACCGCGAAGATATCGAGAGCTCCGGCCTCGCAGACGCCATGCGCGATCGCTTGCTTCTCACTCCGTCGCGGATCCAGGAGATGGCGCGCGGAGTCCGCGAAGTCGCCGCTCTGCCCGATCCCGTGGGCGAAACACTGGCCGAGTGGACGAAATCCAACGGGCTGCGCATCCGTAAAGTGCGAGTGCCATTGGGGGTGATCGGAGTCATCTACGAGTCGCGTCCCAACGTGACCGTCGATACTGCCGTGCTCGCAATCAAAGCCGGCAACGCCATCGTGCTGCGCGGCGGCAAAGAAGCCGCGCGCAGCAACCAGAGACTCGTAGACATCATGAACGCCGTCCCGGGCATGCCGCCGGGCGCCATCGAGCTACTCGATTCGCAGACGCGGCAGTCGGTACAGGAACTCATCAAAGCCCGCGGCCTGGTCGATGTGATCATTCCTCGCGGCAGCGCCGGACTGATCTCTTTCGTGGTCGAGAATTCTACCGTGCCCGTCATTGAGACCGGGGCGGGGAACTGCCACATTTTCGTCGACGACTCCGCCGACCTCGACATGGCTGACCGCATCGTGATCAACGCCAAGACGCAGCGCCCGTCGGTCTGCAACGCCGCCGAAAAATTATTGGTGCATGAGCGAATCGCGGCTGCCTATATTCCGCGCATCGTGAAAAAATTGATTGACGCGGGCGTCGAAGTGCGCGGCGACGGAAAATCCCGCAGCCTCGCGGCAGGTCTGCATGTTGTTGGTGTGACCGAAAACGACTGGCACGAAGAATATCTTCGTCTGTGCATGGCCGTCGCCGTCGTCCCCGACGTAGACGCCGCGATCGCCCACATCAACCGCTATTCCACCAAACATTCCGACGCGATCATCACTCGCGATGAAGCCAACGCCCGTAAATTCTTGCGCGGCGTCGACTCCGCGGCCGTCTACTGGAATGCGTCAACTCGTTTCACCGATGGCGGAGAATTCGGCTTCGGCGCCGAGATGGGCGTCAGCACACAGAAACTCCACTGCCGCGGGCCGTTCGCGCTCGCGGAGCTTACTTCCTCGAAGTACGAGATTGTGGGGACGGGGCAGGTAAGGTAGCACCGCGCGCATCACTTCTTTAGGCCGGTTAAGTACAGATCGTGGTTGACGCTAACGTCGCTGCGGCCGCTGTTGCCCAGGGGTTCCAGTTTCAACGGCCGATGAGTTTGCAGAAACCCCCGCTCCCGCAGATACTCCCGCAGAGCGGTCTGAACCACGGCGGTCAATGCAGTAGGGACATTCCGAGCGCGCGTATAGTTCTCCGCCGCTTCCGCAAGGTCATCCGGTAAAGTTACTGTCACTCGCTTCATGAAGTCAGTATGCCACCATTTGGTGAAGTTGGTGAAAATGGTGAATTAGGCGAATGGAAAACGAATATCCCCCACGCGATAGGACTTGACGCGCCGTGGGCTCTCGGTTGTGCTAACTTACTTCTTCTTTTTCAATGGAGTCCCATGAAATTCTTTTCTGCGGCAATTCTGTCGTCTGCGATTTTGCTTTCTGGATCTCCTCGCACCATCGGCAGCAATGGCCCGGCTTTTCATGATCCCGCGTCGTCTATCTTTGGCTTTCGCGACGCCGCAGCCGAATCTGCCATTGAATCGCGCTTCCTGGCCGTTCCCGATCCCAAGCTTGCCGAGGAGCATCTTCGCATCCTGACCCAGGCTCCGCACATGGCCGGGACCATCGAAGACAAAGCTACCGCCGATTACGTCGCGCAGAAATTCCGCGATGCCGGATTCGACACCGAGATCGTCGAATACAAAGTCTGGATCAACTATCCCTCCGAGATCAGCGTCGATATGACCGCGCCGGCCGGTGTCGAAATGCACGGCCCCACGCGCGAGCACGTCGAGGGCGATCCCTTCGATGATGATCCCCGCGTGGTCACGCCTTTCAACGGAATGTCTCCTTCCGGCGACGCGGAAGCCGACGTGGTCTACGCCAACTACGGCACGCCCGAAGATTTCGACAAGCTCGACAAACTCAAGATCGACGTGCGGGGCAAGATTGTCCTGGTCCGCTATGGCCAGAATTTTCGCGGCGTCAAAGTATTCATCGCGCAAGAGCGCGGCGCGGCCGGCATGATTATTTATTCCGATCCCGCCGACGATGGCTGGCGCCGCGGCGACAAATATCCTGACGGCCCGTGGCGCCCGGACACCGGCGTGCAGCGCGGTTCCGTCGGATACATGTTCGAGTTCCCCGGCGATCCCACCACGCCCGGCATTGCGTCCGTGCCCTCGCTGCCCGATTCAAAGCGCACTCCGCCGGAGCAATCCGCGCAGATGCCGAAAATTCCCGTCACACCGCTCTCCTATCACGACGCGTGGCCGATCTTGCAGCATCTGGGCGGACCAGACTCGCCGCGCGAGTGGCAGGGCGCGCTGCCTTTCACTTATCACGTCGGCCCGGGGCCGGCAAGAATCAAGCTGCATCTCAAACAGGATTATCAGTACCGGACCTTATGGGATGTCATCGGCCGCGTGCGCGGCAGTGAAATGCCCGACCAGTGGGTGGTCTCGGGCAATCATCGCGATGCCTGGGTCTACGGCGCGGTCGACCCGAACAGCGGCACCGCCGCCATGCTCGAGGCTGTCCACGGCGTCGGCGAATTGCTAAAGTCAGGCTGGAAGCCGAAGCGCACGCTCGTGTTCTGCAGTTGGGACGGCGAAGAAGAAGGTCTGATGGGTTCGACGGAATGGGCCGAGCAACACGAGTCTGACCTGGCGAACGCCCCCGCTTACTTCAATGTCGACGTGGGTGTGACCGGCCAGAAGTTCGGAGCCTCGGCCGTCCCGAGCCTGAAGCAATTCGTACGCGACATCACAAAAGCGGTGCCCAGCCCCAAGGGCGGCACCGTCTATGATGCCTGGCAGAAAGCTTCGCAGCTCCAGGCTCCCTCGACGCAGTCGCCGGCCGAAGCGATTGGAGACTCGCGCCGTCTGCCCAACGCGGCTGACAACGATGTGCCCGTCGGAGATTTGGGCAGCGGCTCCGACTACACCGCGTTCCTGCAGCATCTCGGTGTGCCCTCGTCCGATATCACTTCGAGCGGCCCGTACGGCGTTTACCATTCGACCTTCGACGATTTCACCTGGTTCAAGAAGTTTGCCGATCCTGATTTCGTCTACGAACAAGAGATGGCGCGCGTCTTCGGGCTTGAAGCCATCCGCTTGGCCGACGCCGACGTTCTCCCCTACGACTACGAGCAATATGGAAAAGAGATCATCGAGTACCTTGACTCGGCGCGCAAGCGCGCGGAAAGCAAGCTCGGTGAACAGGCGCTCGACTTCGGCGCAGTCAACGCCGCTGCGAAACACTTTCTGAATGCGGGAGCCAAGCTGCTCGCGAAGCAGAAAAATCCTCCGCGCGACGCGTCACGGTTGAACCAGGCTCTGCTCAGTGCCGAGCGCGCCCTGCTCGTGCCGCAGGGATTGCCGCATCGCCCCTGGTATCGCCACGCCATTTACGCTCCCGGCGAATACACCGGCTATGCGGCGGTGGTCATCCCCGGCGTCAACGAAGCCCTGGACAAAGGCGACGGCGAGCGGGCCCGCCAGCAATTACAGGCGCTGACCGAGGCTCTCAATCGCGCCGCCAAAGCGCTGGAAGGTTACCGGTAAGATCAGAAAGCGCCGATATAGGAAACCATGACCGCTAAGAACATGACTGCCAAGAAAAAAGCCCCAGGAGCTTCAAAAAGGAGCACGGCGAAGGAAACCACGAAGAAAACCATGGAGAAAGCGCCGAACATCAAGGATCTGCTGCTGAACGGGCCCAAGTTTGAAATGATCCTACCCAAGCGCATACAGTGGCGGCGCCGTTCACCGATTAGGTTCGAATGATCTCATGACCTCCGCTCTCGCACTCGGGCAGTTCCTGCGTACGCTGCCGAATTCGGCCGCCGCAACATTTCTTGCCCTATTCCCCATCGTCGATCCACTCGGCGGCATTCCCATTTTTTTTGCCATGACCTCCGGCTGGACCGCACAGGACCGCCGCCGCACCGCCTTCAAAACCGGTGCGTGGGTCTTTGTCATTCTGGTAACGTTTCTGTTCTTCGGCCGTTTCGTGCTTTACTTTTTCGGGATTTCGCTGCCCGTTCTCAAGATCGCCGGTGGGCTCATCGTCGCCAACACCGCCTGGGGCATGGTGACTTCGACATCCCGCATTTCTCCTGCGGAAACCCGAGAGGCGGAGAGCAAGGACGATATTTCCCTGACTCCGCTGGCCATGCCGCTGATGTCGGGACCGGGCTCCATTGGAGTGGTGATGGCTCTGGCCGCGCACGTGGATAGCGCCGCTTCCTACATCGGAATGGTCATCGGCATCGCCGCCATTGCGGTTTCGGTGCTGCTCTTCTTCTGGCTCGGTGGTCCGCTCGTGCGCCGCCTGGGACCGAGCGCCGTCGGCGCCATCAATAAAATTTTCGGTTTCCTGATCCTCGCCATCGCCGTCCAACTCGTCTGGAACGGCGTCGCCGACTTCAGGACGAACTAGCCGTCTCTTCGCCGGACTGGATCCTGTTGCGTTGCGTTGGCACTGATGCCAGCCAACCGCATCTGTTCCGAACTCCCTATCCGAACTCTCCTGGAACCAAATCCCCCGTTCCGACGTAAACATATCCAGCGCTGCTGCGCCGAGAGGTGTTCCATGTTCGGAAGGTCTCTTGCCCGTATCCACCCATCCTGCAAAGCACTCCTGCTATGTCTATTCCTGATTCCAGTATTCGTTCCTCTCTGCGCCGCCCGAGCCGGCAATAACGATTGGGACTATGAAGAAACCCACACCGACGCGCGCGAGTTCGTGGCCGGCGGCATGTTGCACGTTCACCTGAAGGTCGGCGACTTACACATCCGGCGTGGCGATTCCGATAAACTCCGGCTGCGTTACACGGTCAAGTCGCGACACGAGCGGAACGTCAAGGAAGCGCAGGTCGACTTCGACGTTCGCGGCAAAGACGCCACTCTCGTGTTTCATGCACCGAACTCCAACACGCAGTTCGATGTGGAACTCGAAGTTCCGGCGAACACCAATCTCGACGTGCACCAGAGGGTCGGCAGTCTCGAAGTCGAGGATGTTGACGGCGACAAGGATCTAACCCTGGCAGTGGGCGATATCCGCGTAGGTAAAGGTGAATCGTCTTCTTACAGCCTGGTTGAGGCGCACACCGGCATTGGCGACGTCGAGAGCGATGGCTACGGTGAGGCCAGCGGTTGGCTGGGCAAGACTCTAAAGTACCGAGGCGAAGGCAGGTACGAACTCCGCGCGCGTGTCAGCGTGGGTGATATTAACTTGGCTGGGAAGTAGGGAGACGAGATTAGTTTCCACGATTCAGCCACACGAGGAGAACCCCCCACGGTTCTCCTCGTATGGCCTCTGTTACACGGGTGCGCTACAGTCCTCGGCACTCCGCAATGTCAGCAAGTCGCTGAAGCCGTTCCCCATGAATAGTGCAAGTTCTTGAGACAGCGTTTCAGGGGACCCCAAGCGGCTTGTGCCACCTTATCCCCTGAACCGACTGCTTGCCATGTTGCGATGCATGGCCCCGATGCATGCGACTTTGCTGCAAAAGCGCGAACAACGCAATGCACCCATGGTGAAACGTGGATGAGTCGCAGGTGAGGTGCTAAAGTCATGAAATATAGGGGGTTATCTCGCCACCGGCCGACCGCCGCGCGAGCCTCCTCCCGACGGTTCATGCAATTTAATTCCGCGGCATCACGGTTTTGCTGCTATTCCACTGGAAATTGCGGTGATAAAATCTCGCGCAATACGTTGTTGGCCTGGTGCGGTTGGCCTGGTGCGGGGGGAGATCAGTGGGGCTTGTGAAATACCGCTTTGGCCCGTTCGAACTTCAGACGTCTGCGCGTGAGCTTTTCAAAGCCGGGACAAGGATAAAACTTCGCGGTCAGCCGTATCTGATCCTTGAAGTATTGCTGGATCGTGCCGGCGAAGTGGTGACTCGCGAAGAGATCCGGGAGAAGTTGTGGCCCGGCAACACCTTTGTCGATTTCGAACATGGGCTCAACACCTCGGTCAAGAAGCTTCGTCAGATCTTGTGCGATTCTCCGGAGAAGCCTCGCTACATCGAGACCGTGCCGCGTCTGGGTTACCGTTTTATCGCACCGGTTGAAGTGGTTACCCAACCGGCGAAGGCTCCTGCGAAAGCGCCATTAGACGAATCAGTCGCAGCGCCTCAGCCGGTCATTCGAATCGACCCACAACCGAGTCGGGGCGCAACTTTACCTTGGCGGCTGTTCGGGATCGGGCTCGCTGCTCTGGTGCTGCTCGGCGTGACTTACGTGGGAGTATTCGACAAGTGGCCGACTCCGGTGCGGCAACTCCTCCGTCGACCGAACCCCACGGTGAACGCCTCGGTGCCTGCGAAACGCTTCGGGTCGATTGCCGTCCTGCCCTTGGCGAGTTTTTCAAGTAAGCCCTCGCAGGAGTATTTCACCGACGGAATGACGGACGAACTGATTACCGACCTCGCGCAACTGGGCAACATGCGAGTGATATCCCGCACCTCGGTGATGCACTACAAGGGCACGAACAAGACGGTCCCGCAAATCGGTCGCGAGCTTGGCGTTGACGCTCTGGTCGAGGGATCGGTGGAACGAGTCGGAGACCGGGTCCGAATTCGGGTTCAGTTGATCGATGCGGCCAGCGATCGCCATCTCTGGGCTCGCAGTTACGATCACGACTTCAAGGACTTGCTGGTGCTTGAGACCACGGCCGCGCACGACATTGCCGCCGAAATTCAAGGCCAACTGGCGGAGTCGGCCTCTGAATCGCAGCCCGCCGAGCACAGCGTTCATCCCGAAGCCTATGAAGCGTACCTGAAGGGGCGTTACTTCTCGAACCAGCGCTCGGAAGCCGGCCTGAAAAAAAGCATTCAATATTTTCAGGAAGCGATCGCGAAAGATCCCTCTTTTGCCGCGGCTTATGCAGGATTGGCGGGAAGCTACTCCGTCATGGGGTCCGACGAAATGCCTCCTGAGATCGCGCGCTCGAAGGCGCGTGCTGCGGCGACCAAGGCATTGCGGCTTGATCCCACACTGGCCGAGGGCCACGCCCAGCTCGGCCTGGTCGCGTTTTACTACGACTGGAACTGGAAGCAGGCCGAGCAGGAGTTTCGCCGCGCCATCGAACTCAACCCAAATTACGCTGCCGGGCATCAGTGGTACAGCTACTACTTGAGAGCGATGGGCCGCCTTCCCGAAGCGCTGCAGGAAGCCCAGCAGGCGCAGCAGTTGGATCCGCTCTCGCTGCCCATTAATATCACCCTGGCCGGACGTTACCGCGATCTGGGACAGTACGACCAAGCGATCTCCGCCATTCAGCGGACCATGGAACTCGATCCCAATTTCGGTCTGGCGCACGAACTTCTTGCCTCAGTGTATGAACGCGAGGGCAACCTTCAGTCTGCGATCGGGGAGTGGCAGAAGGCGGTCGAGATTTCGCAGGATAATCCCTCGACCCTTGCCGCTCTGGGCCATGCTTATGCGGTCGCCGGGAACCAGGTGGAGGCGCGGAAAATCGCCGAACGTCTGCAGCCGATCTCCCGCCAACACTACGTGTCGGCCTGGGACATGGCCGTCTTGTATGCCGGCCTGAACGATACCGACAGCGCATTCCGCTGGCTGGAAAAATCCTACAAAGAGCGCGAGAGTCAAATCCCATTCCTGCTACAGGACCGCCGTCTCAATTCCCTGCGCTCCGATCCGCGCTTCCACAGCCTTCTGCGGAGAGTCGGGCTGCCCGCATAGGCGGATCGAAGGTCCAAACGTCGGGGACGTATATCGATCATGATATTTTTTTGTCGAAGCTCCCAAATCTCTGATTCTTAATGACTTGATGGATGGTGATCGAGCGGTTTTCCGCAAAATATTGAAAGCACATGCTTTACTCGCAAAATATTCTGGGATAAGGAGTTCCATGTCTATGTCGTTATGTCCTCAGGTCGGCAACTCTCGCGCTGACGAATTGCCGACGGGATTGGACTGATGGCGCACAAGCTCAGTATGCGCGCCCCGTGGGCTCAGTAAAGGTTGCTCGTCACACGGGATCACATCTTCTTGTGGAAGGCTGTGGAAAACGACTGCTGCCTGTCCGACTCATTGGTCAGGACAGCGTCGCGCCCACGTTTTCGCAAAGCGTGTCAAGGGTAGGAAGGAGGCTATCGAAAGGGAGCTGCCCAGTCGGGAATGGACTTGAACCATTGATTTCCGGATAAACCAAGAACTGCGACCACCCGATAACCCTCTTCCTCTGAGTTATCGAACAGGATGATGTGGTCGGCACGCTCCGCGGCCAGGGGGAGATTTTCGAAACTTCGTTGGTAGCGCCGCCGGACATCTTTCTCCGGCACGTCGTGCCCACCGGTGAGAACGCGATTTCTAATTCGAGTTAAGTGGATCTCGACGTTTTCCGTTCCGATGTAGACCAGAACAATCTCGAAATCGCGTCTTCGCGCTTCGAGCATCATCCTCAAATAGCTCTTCCCTGACAGCGTGGTTTCTACGGCGAAGCTTTCCCCCTTCGCGGTGTGTTCTCCAGCGGCAGTGAGCACGCGCCGCGCAGATGCGACGGGAAAGCCCCGTGGCATGGTGGACTGCAATGTCTTGCCAATGGCATCGGGGTCGAGCAGGGGAGTCTCGCGGAAGAACTTGATGTCGGAGGTAAATGTAGTCTCGCCGGAGCCGTTGGCCCCGGCAATGACCGTCAGCCGGGGCTTAGTCACTCCGTGAGGTCAGACCGGATTGCCCGGTCGTTCGGCTTCCCTGACGTTTGGCGAGAATCTCTTGGAGGCGCTTTCGGTCGGCCGCTACCCGTGCTCTCGCGGCCTCGGCCCACTGTTGGGCGACCTTAACCCAATCTACGGACATAGCTTTAGGATACTCCGGCGAGAATAGTTCTCAAACATCTTTCGGGCCCCGCCATAGGCTTTAGAAGATGTTGTATCTGCCAGTTCGCGCAAAGGGAGCGATCAGGACGGACCAGCTGGCGGGTCGGCCCTTGTAATAACCGGGGAACCCGCCTGTCCCCGAGTTTTCAAGGAGTTTTCAAGAGCAGCCGGGCCTTGCCCGGTCGGACAGCCGAGGGCGGCTGTCCCCACATGTTCTGTCTAACTTGTCGCTGACGCGGCCCTGAACGGCCGCTCTTCCACGGTCGCTTCCACAGCTGCAGCTACTTCAGCGACACTAACCTCTCCACCAGCCCCGAGTAACCCTTCCTCTTGATCCCATGTACTTGCTCGTTGTACTTGCCCATCCTCGACGAGTATTTCATCCGAGCAGAATTTCGGGCCGCACATAGAATAGTAGGATGGCCCAAGAGATTTCCACCGCCAAGCGTTGTGACATCTGACCTTGTCCACAGCCCCGCACTTGCGCGATGATGATCGAGGCCGTGACTGCCGCGCAAGGCGCGATCGCCCCGTCCCAAGTCCTTTGCTGTCTAGATTTTGCGGAATTATCCACTTGACATACCCATATAGGTTTGGTAGGGTATGAGCATGAAAGACACGCCACAGCACGAACTCTTCACGAACGAAGAGAAGGCCATTGCGTTCTGGGAAGCCAAACGCTGGCCCGATGGACCGATCTGCCCGCATTGCGGTGTGGTGGGCGAAGCCTACAAGCTCCAAGGCAAGAGCACGCGTCCCGGTCTGTGGAAGTGCAAGGGATGCCGCAAGCCCTTCACTGCGAAGATGCGGTCTATTTTCGAGGACTCGCATATTCCGATGCACAAGTGGATGTATGCCGTTCACCTCATGTGTTCCAGCAAGAAGGGGATGAGCGCGTACCAGTTCCATCGGATGACCGCCACGTTCTACGGCGAGAAGGTTTCGTACCGCACGGCATGGTTCATGTTCCATCGGATTCGATTCGCTATGACGCAACATCCACTGGTCGAGAAGTTGAGCGGTACAGTCGAATGCGATGAAACCTACGTCGGTGGGAAGTTGCGCGTCGGATCGTATAGGCCACGGAAATATATGCGGGCGCGAGGCGAGAAGCCAAAATATCCTTCCGTTGTCTCCAACAAGGCTGCTGTGTTTTCGGTGTTGCAGCGCGACGGCGATGTTCGTTCGCGCCATGTGCAGCGCGTGACGGCTGAGAACCTGAAGCCGATCATTGAGGAAATGATCGCAGAAGACGCCCATGTGATGACCGATAGCTCCACGGTTCTCGCTGGGGCTTTCGGAGATCGCGCCCACGATCAGGTGAACCATGTGGCGAAGGAATACGTGCGGTACGAAAACGGAAGGTGCATCACCACGAATTCGATAGAAGGATTTTTCAGCCTCTTAAAACGTGGCATCTATGGAACGTACCATCACGTCGGAAAGGCTTATCTACAGCAGTATTTGAACGAATTCGATTTCCGGTACAACCGTCGCAAGGTGACGGACGCAGAACGAACCGAACTCGCCATGAAGGCATGCGAGGGGAAGAGGTTGACTCTTCGTGCACCAACCTCTGTACAGTGACGCGATACTGCGATAGATTGATGTGCGGGTGGAGGGGATCGAACCCTCACGGAGTTGGGCTCCCTGCAAAGAGAGAACTCCACTAGCTTCCAAAGCTAGCGCGTATGCCAGTTCCGCCACACCCGCATGATGGGCCTAGCGCAAGAGAGCATCTCTCGCTAAGAGCTTTTACTTGCGCTGGGCCATTCTGCTCTTGTTCAGCAGAAATCAACTACTGAACTCTAGACTGCCTGAGTTGTTTCAGGTCGGCGGGCCATTCTCGCAATGCCCAGACTCCAGTGGATACCTTCTCAAAGATGTTAGGGTTCGCGCTGAACACCGACCGAATGGTTGCGCACTGGAATTCACCCCGAATCGGAGTACCCTGTTTAGCCATAACCTCTACAATGTCCTTCGTGGCCATCGGGCGTCCTATTTTCTTGAAGGCATCAATCGCATTCTGTGCGTTCGTTTTTCGCGGCGAATCCGGCCACGAACTACGGTCCGGGATTTTGGGATTCATGGCTTGCGGCTCTGCGTGAAGGGGCTTGCCCGCGAGCAGTCGTCCGGTTGTAATGAAGCTCTCCAACTGCTTGCGCTTCGCGGCTAGGGCTGAGATTTCGGAAGAGACGTACTTGAGTTCTTGCTTTGCTTCTTCAATGGCTGAAGCTATGGCCTTCATAGAGCACCTCTCGCTGAGAGGGACTATCTTCCTCTCTCGAATTGATAGCAAGAAGTTTGTGGAAAAGCGAACCAGCGCGGTTACCCTTTCGCCCTATTCGTAAAAGCGAAGACTAAGGGAAGCCGAGGAGAGAAGTACGCGGAAAGGTGCATGAATACTAGCGAAGAGATGAAAAAACGAATTAGAAACCCGAAGGGTAGAGAAGGCGAACCAGTCTCCCTCGCGCCGTTGAGTTTCGACGAAGCCATGGCCGGACTCGCGCAAGTGAAGATGCCCGAAGCTGAAAAGAAAAAGCCCAAAGCCGTTCCCAAAAAGGGTAAGGGCTAAGGGCTCGTTGGGCTCACGCTTTCGATCCTGCCTGATTTAATCTGGGTACGTCAAGTGGATAATTCCGAGATTTTGACCTCTAAGTTCTTTGACATCCGGATTTTGCCGGGAAAATTGCGCTAACTCGATGATTCCAGAGATTGGGGGGGAGGGGGGGTACCCAGATTTCGGGCACCTCAGCGGCTCTTCCCAGAGGACACGGCTTGCCTCCGCGAAAATTTATTTTCGTGCAGAAACCCACAGCGCTGACCGGTGGGCAAGGACAGCAGCAAGACCAGTAGTAAAAACGCCTGGCTACTTCAGCGACACTAACCTCTCCACCAGCTCCGAGTAATCCTTCTTCTCGATCCCATGCACCTGCTTGTTGTACTCGTCGACCTTCGACGAATAGTTCATCGAGCAGAATTTGGGGCCGCACATCGAGCAGAAGGCGGCTTCTTTGTAGAAGTCGTCGGGGAGGGTTTCGTCGTGCATGCTGCGGGCGGTCTCAGGGTCGAGCGATAACGCGAATTGTTTTTCCCAGTCGAATTTGTATCTGGCGTAGCTCAGCGCGTCGTCGCGGTCGCGCGCGCCGGGACGTCCGCGGGCGATGTCGGCGGCGTGGGCGGAAATCTTATACGCGATGATTCCATCTTTCACGTCTTTTTCGTTGGGCAGACCTAAGTGCTCTTTGGGCGTGACGTAGCAGAGCATGGCGGCGCCGTACCATCCGATCATCGCCGCGCCGATCGCCGACGTGATGTGATCGTAGCCGGGAGCGATGTCGGTGACCAGCGGCCCGAGCGTGTAGAACGGGGCTTCGTAGCAGAGTTCGACTTCTTTTTCGACCTGCTCTTTGATCTTGTCCATCGAAACGTGGCCAGGGCCTTCGATCATGACCTGCACGTCGTGCTCCCAGGCTTTCTTGGTGAGCTCGCCCAGCGTTTTGAGTTCGGCGAATTGCGCTTCGTCGCTGGCGTCGGCCACGCAGCCGGGACGCAGACCGTCGCCGAGAGAAAAGCTGACGTCGTATTTCTTGAAAATCTTGACGATGTCGTCGAAGCGTTCGTAGAGGAAATTTTGTTTGTGGTTGTAAGCCATCCACTGCGCCAGGATCGCGCCGCCGCGGCTCACAATGCCGGTGATGCGCTTCGAAATCAGCGGCAGATATTGAATGAGGACTCCGGCGTGAATCGTCATGTAGTCGACGCCCTGTGCGGCTTGCTCTTCGATCACTTCGAGCATGACTTCGGCGTTCAGGTCTTCGACGCGTTTCACGCGCGCGATGGCTTCATAAATCGGCACGGTGCCGATCGGCACCGGCGAATGGCGCAGAATGGCTTCGCGGATTTCGTGAATGTTGCCACCGGTCGAAAGATCCATCACCGTGTCGGCGCCGTAATGAACAGCGGTATGCAGTTTTTTAAGCTCTTCGTTCACTTCCGAAGTGACAGCTGAGTTGCCAATGTTGGCGTTGATTTTGCAGAGGCTGGCCACGCCGATCGCCATCGGCTCAAGCTCGGCATGGTTGATGTTGGCGGGAATAATCATGCGGCCGCGGGCGACTTCGTCTCGCACCAGTTCGGGCGCCAGCTTTTCCTTGTGCGCGATAAACGACATTTCTTCCGTGATCGCGCCCTGGCGCGCGTAGTGCATCTGCGAAAAATTGCCGTCAGCGTTTTCGCGCTTGCGCCGCGCCACCCACTCCGCGCGCGGTTGAGGGACGTTGTAGCCGTTGCTGCCGTTGCCATTACCATTGCCGGAAGTCATGATCAGATGCCTCTTCAGAATTCGGTGAGTCTCGATTATACCCGTCTGAGCCGACCGGCATTGAAGGTCGGCTATATGCTCGATCGCCGATTTTTCTGCCGCCAAACGCAGGCGCCTTTTCTGCATCCTAATGTCGCTTCGGGTTTTCCCAGGAAAGACGGCGGAGCATCTCGCCGAAACAAATTCGAGGAGGAAGTATGACCCGTTACGGCACGTTAGGGGACTACCGCTTTACTGACACGCAGGAGGCCGCGCTCGACATTCGTGGCTCGAAACTCTACGGACCCAAGGATCAAAAACTGGGCGAGATTGATGACGTCATCTTCGACCAAGCCACCGGCGCAATCGTCTTCGTGGTGGTCGATACCGGAGGATGGCTTTCGAGCAAGAAGTTCATCGTGCCGCCGCGGGAGATTCGGCCGTCGCTGCAGCATGAGGATGATTTTCTGGTCGACCTGACCAAGGAGCAGATCGAGAGCTTCCCGCCCTACGACGAGAAGACGCTTACTACCGAGGAAAAGTGGGCCGACTACGAGAAACGTTATCGCGCGAAGTGGGTCGACAAGCCAGTGATGCACCGGCAGGCCACCGACCGCAACGTCACGCCTACCACGAAGCAACAGGTGGGAGCCGGCTCGGGAACGATCGCTGCGTCCGCAGCGGACAACCCGGAAGCCGACACCGCCGAACTCGAAGCTGCCGAACTCGACACTGCCACTGAAATTGCGCCCGTCCATGACGAGGCCAACATGGAGGTTTCACCCAGCGGGCCGACGCTGCGGTGGACCGCCTTCGAAGACACGCTGCGGCAGCGCCGCGAAGAGGTGCTGCAATCTTCGATCGATAACGTGAAGTTGCAAGATGCGAAGTTGGAAGACGCGAAGCGAACCTCGGGTGAAACGCTAACGGATGGTCAGCGGCGGAAAGCCAGCTAGAGGAGAACCAAGCGACTCGTGCAGGGGCGGATGGCACTTCGGGCAAGCTCAAGGCAGGCCGTCGTCCGCCCCTCGGACTTCAATGCCAGAGATTGGATCTTCTCAATGCCGGCCTAGGCGTTAGTTCGCCGGTGCTGCGACCTGCCGGCGAACCATCCACTCGGCGATGAGCAGATTCGGAATCCAGCACAGCCACGACACCGTGATGTAAGTTCGCCTACGTCGACTCTGTTTTCCCTGACGGTTCTTGCTCATGGCGATAAATGGAGCATAGAATGCCCACGATCGTTGTCCCCTGCCCCAGGAGAAATTTCTTATGCGCTCGTTCCGTGTCGCGATGGCCAGCTTGCTGGTCATGACCGCGTTCGGTTTTTCGCAATCCGCATCTTCCGACAGGCCCTCTGCCGGGTTCAGCATCGACAACATCGACAAGAGCGTCGACCCGTGCGTCGACTTTTATCAGTACGCGTGCGGTAACTGGATCAAGAAGGCGGAGATTCCCGCCGACCGCGCAGCGTGGCAGAGCTTCTCAGAACTCAACGAGAGCAATCTCGAAATCGAGCGCGGCATTCTGGAAAAAGCTGCCGCGGGCGGCGCGGGACGCAATGCCATCGATCAGAAGATCGGGGACCTCTACGGTTCGTGCATGGACGAGAAGGCGGTCGACGCCAGGGGAATCGCGCCGATCAAGCCCGAACTCGATCGCATCGCCACGGTGAAGGACAAGCCCGGGCTGATCGCTGAGATTGGGCAGTTGCACATGGTCGGGCAAAGTTCATTGTTCAGCTTTTATTCCGCCTCTGACCTGCACAACGCGGATCAGGTGATCGCGTATATCGACCAGGGCGGGCTGTCGCTGCCGGACCGTGACTACTACATCAAAGACGATGCCGATAAGGTCGAGATGCGCAAGCACTTGACTGAGTTTGCGACGCAGCTTTTCACGCTGGCGGGGCAAACTCCGCAACAGGCGGCCGGTTCGGCACAGACCGTGCTGATGGTCGAGACCCTGCTGGCGGCAGACTCGATGGATCGCACCAAGCGCCGCGATCCGAAGAACCGCGACCACAAGATGACACGCGAAGAAGTCGCGGCGCTTGCGCCCGATTTTTATCTCAACCGTTATTTCGCGGCAGTCGGAGCGCCCGAGTTCACGGCGCTCAATGTCACGAATCCCGATTTTTTTAAGCAGGTCGACGGAGTCATCGCGAGCCTGCCGCTTGAGTCGCTCAAAACTTATGTGACCTGGCACGTGCTGCGGTCCGCTTCGCCCTGGCTGTCAGAACCTTTTGTCGAGGCCAACTTCAAAATGCGCCAGGCGCTGACCGGGCAGAAGCAGATTCAAGACCGTTGGAAGCGTTGCGTCGGTCTGGTGGATGACTCCCTGGGCGAGGCTCTCGGCCAGCGTTACGTGGAAGCGACGTTTGGAGCGGACGGAAAACAGCGCATGTTGAAAATGGTCGACGCGCTCGAAAGTTCGCTCGACACCGACATTCAGAGCCTGTCGTGGATGAGCGCCGACACGAAAA
Source organism: uncultured Acidobacteriaceae bacterium (assembly GCA_963739125.1). Taxonomy (GTDB): domain Bacteria; phylum Acidobacteriota; class Terriglobia; order Terriglobales; family Acidobacteriaceae; genus Sulfotelmatobacter. The sequence continues at coordinate 3,451,878 of CAVTZD010000001.1, forward strand.
AACAGGCGAAAGTAAAGCTGCAGGCCATTCGCAACAAGATCGGATATCCCGATCACTATCGCGACTACAGTTCCGTCGTCATCAAAGGCGACGATCTGCTGGGCAATGTGCGGCGAGCCTACGAATTCGAAGCCAAACGCGATGTTGCCAAGATCGGCAAGCCGCTCGACCGCAGCGAGTGGGGCATGACTCCGCCCACGGTGAACGCGTACTACAGCGGTTCCTATAACGAAATCGTGTTCCCAGCCGGCATTCTGCAGCCACCGTTTTTCGACAAGAGCATGGACGACGCCGTCAACTTCGGCGGCATCGGCCTGGTGATCGGCCACGAACTCACGCACGGCTTCGACGATCAAGGCCGTAAGTTCGATCCGCAGGGCAACCTGCGCGACTGGTGGACCGAGGAGGACGGCAAGGAATTCGAAAAACGCGTGAGCTGCGTCGCCGACGAATATTCAAACTTCGTAGCCGTCGACAACCTGAAATTGAATGGACGGCTCACGCTCGGCGAAAACACTGCCGACAACGGCGGGGCGCGCATCGCGCTGGCGGCGCTCGAACGCCTGATCGCCGAAGATAAAACCGGAAAAGAAGGCGAGAGCATCGACGGCTACACGCCCGAGCAGCGCTTCTTCCTGGGCTTCGGGCGAGTGTGGTGCGAAAAGCAGCGGCCGGAATATCTGCGCATGCAGGTCAGCACTAATCCGCATTCGCCGGGCAAGTACCGCGTGGATGGCGTGGTGCAGAACATGCCGGAATTCCAGAAAGCGTGGGGCTGCAAGGCCGGTCAACCTATGGTTGCTGAAAACGCCTGCCACGTATGGTAGTTGCGCTGCCGGATGATCGGACGAGTAACCGCGAGCAAAAAGCCCCCACTTCTCGCAAAGTACGCGAGAAATGGGGCACCCGGAATACCGAAATCAAGTATGGCTTCAGGGATGGATCAATTTGAAGGTAGAAGGGGAAAACATTAACCACGAAGGGCGCGAAGGAGCACGAAGGGGTTTTGCTGGCTAGAGATCCTTCGTGTCTTTTTTGCTCTTTGTGGTTCTGAGTTTTAGTTAGGCATCGAGCCACAACCCAAAGGCTGGTCTGGCGCGGGCTTAGTTTGGCGTGGCCTCGATGCGGGCATGGTAGCCCTTGCGCGCGCGGACTTGCAGGCGCTTGCCGTCTTTCTGGGCGACGATGCTGATCGTGCGATAACTTCCGTCGGGCTGGAATCCGGCGGGCTTATAGGCGATGAAGTATCGGCTGCGGATCACTTCACGCAACTTATCGAAGGACTTGTTCAAGGTAAGGATGTCCCCGGGAACCATTGCCTGGCCTCCGCTGCTCTCCGCCAGCACTTCCAGCACTCGATCGGCGTCGGTCTTATCGCCTCGGTCCTCGCGCGTGCTGACGGTGTAAATCGTCACGCCCGTCCTCTCTGCGATCTGGATGGTCTGCTTGAGGCTGCGGTGACTCGAATTGTCTTCTCCATCGCTTAGAACTACGAGAACCCTCGCCACCCGTTCGTTATCGGGATAGGCGCCCAGCTTCCGGCACGCGTAGGTCACGGCGTCAAACAGGGCAGTGCCGCCTCCATTGCTAAGCTTCTCGATTCCCGCACCTAGCGCGGCTCGATTCGAAGTGAAGTCCTGGGTAAGCGCAGGTTGGTTGGAAAACCCTGCGATAAATCCGAGATCCAGGTTGCCACTGAGCACTTTCTGAATAAACTCGGTGGCGGCTCGCTTCTCAAAAGAGAAGCGATTCTGCACCGAGCCGCTGGTATCAACCAGCAAAGCCAGGCGCAGGGGAAGCTTCGACTGCGGAGCAAACTGCAGGATTCTCGCCGGGGGCTTGTTGTTATCGCTTACCTGGATGTCTGAGACTTGGAGGTCGCTCACCGTGTGGCCGTGGTTGGTCACCAGGAAGAACACGGCAACATCGTCCACCGTCGCACGGAACGTCCACGGCGTCCCAGAGTGGCTCGGCGTGGCGGGAATTGGGCTCGAAGGCTCGGTCGACGATGATGCGTCGCCGCCCTCCGCGACTTCGGGGGCGTCGGCCGGTGGTTCGCAATGGTCGCAGGCACCACCCGTGGGATCGTTGGCTACGGCGCTCAGTTCGGCCTTCAACCGGTCACTGTTGGGAAAAGTCTGAGTCCCCTGCGTGGCGGACACGTTTGTGATTTGCGGAGCGCCGGCCTTCTGTAGTGCTGCACTCCTTCGGGCCAGTGCATCCAGATTCTTACGCGCCGCGGGCGCAAACGCGTTGGTCGGATCCTCGGCGAGAAACAATGTCAATTCGCGCTGCATAGCCGCAAAATCGTTCAGAGACATCGCCGCGGCTGCCGCAATGTAATGCACATCGGCCAGCCCTTTGTGGTCAAGGGCATGGACGCGCTGAGCGGTGTTGAGGGCTTGCTGGTACTGATGGTTTCCGTTCTCCGCATAGGCCAGAGTCGACAGGATTTTCGCATCGTTGGGATGGATGGACGCTGCTTTCTCCAACTGCGACTGGGCGGACGCAAAATCTTTCAACGACAAATCCAGCACTCCCAGATTCAAGAACGATCCAGGAAACTTGTCGTCCAGCTTCTCGGCCGTTTCGAATTGTTCCTTGGCATGATTCGTGTCTCCCTCATCGGAGTAGGCGAGACCGAGGCCGATGTGCGCGGCAACGAACTTAGGATCGATCTTGATCGCTTTTTCCAGGTGCTTGGCGGCTTCTTGCGAGTTCTGCGCCTGGGCGAACGTCTTCCCCCGGTTGTACTCCTCGATTGCGCTGTTAGGGGCTTCGAGGTCCAGGGCAGATATAACCCCGGAGTCAATCATCTTCTGATAGTGCGCCTTTTGTTCTTCACTCAATTTCGCGCGCCGGTTCACCTGGTCGATCGACATCTGCACAAAGTCCATTTGACCGAAGCTGGGGTCGGTGCCCACGTTGAAGGTGGGTATGATCGCGCTACCGCCGTAGGCTCCCTGGGCAAACCCAGACGTCGCGGCACACAGCCAGAAGGCAAGCCCGCAGGCGACGAGCCGTAGAGCAAACTTCGGCCTGACGGACATGATCGGCAGACGATGAGGCACAGACGGCATGGTACGACTCCTGCTGCGGACGCGATATTTCATCGTGCGTTTCTGGGCACCGGCACTCGCGATTCAGCCCGGGGGGGGAGCGCGACGGGCGATCATTATACGTTTAAATCAAGGGATTGCAGCAGAGATTTGTCCGCTCGTAGTGAATCAATTTCAAGTTGAACTCTTACCGCTCTACCGGCCGATGTCATCCCGCAGGAGCGCGCCCGCGCTCCGGCGGGACCTTACGGGAAGCGGACATCGCTTGCGCTGATGCGATGGGCGCTGGAAGGCATGAAGCGTTGGTACTCCCCTCCACGGCATCGATACGTTTGCCGACGTAAGGTTCCTCGCCCGGCCGTCGCCGGGTTCAGGATGACGTCGGGTCAAGAATAACTCTGAAAAAAGCAACTATCGTGCTCTGGAAGCGACCAAACTTCCCGTCTTACTGCCCAGGCGTGAGGACGACTTTTGTTCCCGTCGAACGGCACAGGTCAATCACATGGGCGACGTCGGCAAATGGCACGTGGCCGTCTGCTTTCAACAGAGTCAACTTTTCATCGCTCTTCTGGGAGTCTCGCCGGAGCGTGCTTTCCAAGGCGGACCAGGAAGTCTCGTCACCGTTGACCCGCAGCAACGGCCGCTGTTGCCCCGAGTTGAACAACTGCACGACCGTTAACACCGTGCCAGGGGGCAACGCCGGATCGAGTAGAACTTCGAAGCCTCTTGGAGACGCGATGGTTCCAGGCGCTGGAGGTTCAGACTGAGTTGTTAACAGCGCAGGCGCCGTTACGCCCGCGTCGTGCGCCGCCTCCAAGACCGTTGCCACGTTGCCGTAAGGGGTGCGAGCGTCGGCCTTGATGTAGAGGGTGTGTCCCTGGGGAAGACCGTCCTTTATTTTTTGCGACAGGGAAGCAGGCGCAGTCGGATCGATTCCGAGATAGACGCCGCCGCCATCAGTAACGGTCACGACCAGAGCGTCTTCCTCGTCCGCTGCGGGCATGAGCGTGGAATTGCCGGCGATCACCATCTGCACACTGATGCCGGGTCGCAACGTTGACGTTGAGTCTGACTGTGCAACAGCAAGCGGTGCAGTCAGCGCTAGCGCGATTAGACACACTTCGAGTACGTGTTTCATTTGTTTTCTCCTTTCGAGCTATTCAGTTGGAATTGTTCAGGGTTTAGCTCCGCCGAGGGACGCGGTGGCGAGCGCTCCGCCGAGGCCCATGGTTTCGACCGCTGAAGACGGCACGATTACCATCGAACCTTTCTCTTTGATGGCTTCATAGAGCATGTTCATGGCCCGCAGATGCAGGGCCACGGGATTTTCCGCGTAGGCGGCGGCGGCCTGCACAAAGCTGTGGGAGATTTCAGTCTCCGCCTGGCCCAGGATGATTCGTGCCTGCCGCTCGCGTTCGGCCTGGGCCTGCCGCGACATGGCATCTTCGAGACCCTGGGGAATTCTTACGTCGCGAATCTCGACCGACTGCACGGTAATGCCCCACGGATTGGTCTTCTCATCGAGAATGCGTTGCAGTTCGCGCCCCAAAGTTTCGCGCTCGGTGATCATCTGGGCCAGTTCGTGGCGCCCGATCGACTCGCGCAGCGCCGTCTGCGAACTCAAGTTGATGGCTTCGATAAAGTTCTCCACTTCCAGAATGCTTTTCTCCGCATTCCACACCATCCAGAACACAATGGCATCCACATTCACCGGCACGGTGTCGCGGGTGAGGGTCGATTCCGCCGACACCGTGGCCACGCGCACGCGCTGATCGACGTAGGGGCTCAGCGTTTCGAGAACGGGCACGATGTGACATAGTCCCGGCCCGCGCAGGCCTACGTATTTTCCCAGACGCAAAACGGCGACTTTTTCCCACTGCTGCACGACTTTGATGGCGAAGAGGAAATAGAGGCCGACTAATGCTCCGGCAATGGCAAATGCCCGCTGGTGAAGAGCTGCAGCCAGCGCCAGTCCGGCGACCAGGCTGATGGCAAAAAGCAAGAGCGCGACTCCGTTCACTTCGTTCACTCGTATTCTTGGCATGACTATCTCCTTGATGCGGAACTTGCTGATGTGGGGCGAGTCTGTGCGGGACGCCGCAGCATCTCCCGCAGGCGATCGATCAAGTCTTCGACGCTAAAGCCTGCGGCGCCGGCGCGAGCGGCACAGTCTGCCGCCATCTGGATCAGTTGCCGTTCGCGCTCGGCCGATTTATTTTCCGGTTTCTTATCGCTGATGAACGTTCCCGTGCCCTGATGGGTTTCGAGCAGGCCGCCGAGTTCCAGTTCGCGGTAGGCGCGCATCACGGTATTGGGATTGATGGCAAGATCGACGGCCAGCTGCCGCACCGTGGGCAGCTGATCTCCTGCGCGGAGCGTTCCCGATGCGAGTGCCGCCCGCACCTGATCGATCAGCTGCCGGTAGACCGGAACGCCGCTGTGCAGGTCGAGCGCAAAGTGGAAGCGCGCGGCGGTGGTAGTGCTCCTCGCCATGGGTGTCAGTGTACTATATAACTAGTACACCATGTCAAGTCTTTTCTTCGAGTACGTGCAGACCGTTCTGAAATCCTGCGGAACGTGCTGGGCTTGGAGACGCCGAAGCGATTGGGAGGAGATCGAGCTATACAAGACTAAGAGCGGCACGGGTTTCGCCCGTGCCGCTCCCGATTGCTAGCCCTTCCTTCCGGCTTTTACTGTAGGGCGCTCAGTTTCCCGAAATCTGCATCGCCATGTGCTCGATGATCCGATGCGCTTCGTCGACGTGGTGAAGGCATCGGTCGCGCCAGCCCCTCGCCGACGGATCATCTTCTCGCGCCGCAAGTTCCTCGTGGGCTTTGTCGAGGAGTTCGAGGGCACGACGGTAGCGGCCTCGGCGGTCCAGGTTTGGATCGACCGCCGGGTGATCCTGCAGATCTTTTCCAACATTCACCGCAGCACGCTTGGCTTCGTCGATGGCGCTGTTAATCTTGTCGAGCGCGTGCTGCTCTTCGCCATTGAGTTGGTACGACGCCGTTGGCCGGTCAATATGGGCGCGGGCGGCGCGCAGGTCACTCAGGGCGTGCAAGTATCCTGGATGGTAGCCCGGTTCGTCGGCAAAGGTGAGTGCGGAACACATCGCAACTAGAAACAGCAATACGGCGCAATGTCGTAGAGTCTTCATAAATCTCCTCATTCTCAAACCTGGTTGTGGCCTCTCGGCGGAAACGGTAGTCAAAGGATGGAACCCGAAACTCCAACTTCCGACTCGGACAATCCTAAATCTGACCCAACGAATGACGAAGTTACTCTGGTTCAATGAGATCCGCAACCAGGATACGCGAGATGCCGTGGCATCGTCGGGAGGACCGGAAACGTAAACCTCCCCGGATTCAGGCTTTCAACTTGAATCCCTTGCGCCGCTGATCGCTGTAACGGTGCAGGGCATCCAGAATGATGGGGTAGGCCTCACCCGCCGGCCGGATCTCATCGACTTCGACTGCCTTGCCCTCGAGCTGCTTGTAGTCCTGAAAAAAGCGGCGCAGCATCAGCAGCCGGTGCGATGGCATTTCCGCCGCCTCGCGATACGAATTGAATTCCGGGTCTTCGGTCGCGACCGCGATGATCTTGTGATCCTTCTTGCCCGCGTCGATCATGGTCATCAGCCCGATCGTCCGCGCGTGAATGATCGTCAGCGGCACGACCGCTTCCTGGCAGAGCACGAGCACGTCGAGCGGATCGTCATCTTCCGCCAGTGTCTGGGGGACGAATCCGTAGTTGGCCGGATAATACACCGCCGAATAGAGAACGCGGTCCAGGCGAATCAGGCCGCTGGCCTTATCCAGTTCGTACTTCACGCTCGATCCGAAAGGAATCTCGACCACGCAGTCGAATTCCTGCGGCAGTTTGTCGCCGGGAGTTACGTCGTGCCAGGGATGAATCATAGAAGAATGCCGCCTGTTTTCTGACTCCGCCATTCTAACGGACGCGGAGGTTCGCATGCAGGCACAGCGTCGACGAGCGGGGACCCATAAGCAGGCATGCTGAAAGGGTAGTGGTGCAGTTTGGCTCACGCTCCAGGCCGGTTGAGACTGAGATCCTTCGCTTCGCCTGAAAAACGGCTCCGCTCAGGATGACACCCTAGGGTAAGACGTCCAAACTGCACCGTTACAACTGAAAAGGTAAACTTGCCAGTTTAACTGTCTATATGTTACGATCAATCGATGCCGCGAAAGACCTTCGAAAGCGCAGTGATCGACCTGATCCAATCCATTGGACTCCTGGTGCGCCGCGTGCGCGCGGCGGCTGCTTCGCATGAACTCTCACTGACCGAGTTTGCCGTTATGGCGCGCCTCGACCGAGGCGGACCCGCAACCACCGCCGATCTGGCTCGCGCGGAAGGCATGAAGCCGCAGTCGATGGGAACCACCATAGCGGCGCTTGAGGCGATGGGCATGGTCGAGCGCAAGCCGCATCCCACCGACGGCCGACAGGTGAATCTCGAGTTGACTGCTAAAGGAACAGCCGTGCGCAACCGCGCCAAGGATGCGAAGCGCACCTGGCTGGCGCAGGCCATCATCCAACTCGATGAACACGATCGGGAAACGCTGTTCAAGGCCGGCGAAATCATGCGACGGATGGTGGAACGTGACCGGCAATGAAGAGCCAACTCAGGTTTTGAGCGAACCCGCAACTCGTTCCGATCCGCGCGAAATTTCCCGGCCCGGGGGTTCGCTCTCGCATGCCTGGCGAGCGCTGCTTCATCGCAACTTCAAGCTTTTCTTTTTTGGCCAGAGCATCTCGGTCATCGGCACCTGGATGACCCGGCTGGCGACGAGTTGGCTGGTCTATCGACTCACCCATTCGGCGCTGCTGCTTGGCGTGGTGAGTTTCGCGGGGCAGATCGTTTCCTTTTTACTGGGGCCATTCGCAGGCGTCTGGGTCGAACGCCTCAATCGCCGTAAGTTGCTGGTGTGGACGCAGGCCTTAGGCGCCGTTCAGTCTCTTGCACTGGCGGCGCTCACGCTGGCGCACGTTATCACGCTGTGGGAAATCGTCGCTCTCACGGCGATGCAGGGCGTGATCAACGCGTTCGACATGCCGGGGCGACAATCTTTTCTGGTGCACATGGTAGAGGATCGCGCTGACCTCAGTAACGCGATCGCCATCAACTCCTCCATGGCAAACGGAGCACGGCTGATCGGTCCGGCCATCGCGGGACTGGTGATCGCAGCGTTCGGAGAAGGCTGGTGCTTTCTGATCGACGGCGTCAGCTACTTTGCCGTGATCGCGTCCTTGCTGCTGATGCGCATTCATCCCCAAGATAAAGACCTCAGCCGCCACGCCGCCAGCATGCTCGAACAAATGCGCGAGGGCTGGGACTATGTGCGCAATTTTTGCCCCATCCGCACGATCCTGATGCTGTTTGCGCTGCTCAGCCTGATGGGATACTCCTACGCGGTGCTTCTGCCGATTTTTGCCGGGCGCGTGCTGCATGGCGGCGCGAATACGCTCGGCCTGCTGACGGCAGCCTCCGGCGTGGGCGCGCTTGTATCGGGTCTTTCGCTGGCAGTTCGCAATTCGGTCGTGGGGCTCACTCGCATGCTGCAGATTGCGGCTGCCACTCTGGGCGGGGCGCTGATTCTTTTCGGCCTGTCGCGTACGTTGTGGGTATCGCTGGTGCTGATGGTCTTCGTCGGCTTCGGTTTGATGCAGGGCGCGGCGGTCAGCAACACGATCATCCAGTCGCTGGTTACTGAAGACAAGCGCGCCCGCGTCATGAGCTATTACACGATGGCGTTTTTCGGCGCGGCGCCGTTCGGCAGCCTGCTGGCCGGAGCGCTGGCCCACCGCATCGGAGCGCCCCACACCGTCATCATTACCGGCGGATTCTGCGTCGCTGGGTCGCTATGGTTCACGCTGAAGCTGCCAAAAGTCAGAGCGGTCATGCGGCCCATCTACCAGGAGATGGGCCTGCTCCCCCGGCGGCGGCCTGGAGACTTAATTTCCGACGTGCAGGAAACGGCCATCTGAGTGTGGAATGAAACCGTGCTTCGAATGAACCCTGCGACCCGCAACCGAAAGGAAAAACGGTGAACTGGCACAACTATCTCGCTTCTTTCCTGGCTGGAATATTTCTCGCAAATGTCGTGCCTCATTTCGTCCATGGCGTTTCCGGAGATCGTTTCCCGACGCCGTTTGCTCACCCTCCGGGAAAAGGTTTGTCGTCGCCAACGGTGAACGTGTTATGGGCGCTCTTGAATCTGGTGGTTGGTTCCATCCTGTTTCAGGTGGGAAGGGTTTTGAGCGGAGGCAATTCGGCGCTTGCGGTTTTCTTCGCAGGAATCGCGGCGATCAGCATAGGGTCGAGCGTGATCTTTGAGAAGAAAATGGCCAGGTAAAGGGCTGCAGACAGCGAATCTTGCCCACAAGCGAAAGGAAAAACGAAAGGAAAAACGATGTGGTCTGCCTTCTCCTTACGGCGCGCCACCGGCGAGTTGACCGGCAATCCGGGACGGGGCCGGCACAGCATCGTTCCTTCGATTCTTGATTCTGGCTCCGGTGGCGCGTAGAGTTTGAACGTGGGCGCATCCCTTCGGGGTTTCTATGTCGAGTCAATCTAATACGTATTTGAAATTTGGCGCAGCGACGGCGGTGATCATCCTGCTGCTCGGCTACCTTGCCTATACCGGCGTGCAAGACAGCAAAAGCTATTACGTCACCATCAAAGAGCTGCACAAGATGGGTGACAGCGCCTACTCGAAGAGATTGCGAGTTGCCGGCAACGTGCAGCCGGGCTCGATCAAGCGCGTTGGTACGCACGTGCAGTTTGTGCTGATGGAAGAAGACCAGACTCTGCCGGTGGATTACACCGGAACCGAAGCCCCGCCCGATACCTTCAAAGATGAGTCCCAGGCGCTGGCTGACGGCCGCTTCGATCGGGACGGCGTTTTCCACGCCAAGCAACTGCAGGCCAAGTGCGCCTCGAAATACGCTCCGAAGACGGGCACTCCGGCCAACGGAACGCCTTCTACTGAACCGGCGAAAAACATGACGCAGGCGCAACCCGGCCCGGCAGCCGCAATGTCGAACTGAGCGTTTTCAGCGTCCGGCAAGAATGTGGGGACAGCCGCCCCCCGGCTGTCCAGTCGAGCGCAGCTCGAGGAGGTTTTTTGCCGGCGGCGCCTGCGCACCTCGCCATCTTCGATCCGGCAAGCTCGACGGAGACATCGAATACACCCACGATCCTTCCATCGCCAAAGATGGCGATACCTACTACTTGTTCGGGACCGCCAATGGACCCAACAGAAAAGGGGAGCTACCCATCCGCTGCTCCCAGGATCTCCATCATTGGCGTCTCTGTGGTTCGGTATTCGAAAAGATTCCCGACTGGATTACGAAACAGAGTCCGGCCACGAGAGAACTCTGGGCTCCAGATATCTCTTATTTCGACGGAGAGTTTCATCTTTACTACGCATTTTCAGTCTTCGGCAAGAACACGTCAGGAATTGCTCTTCTCACCAACAAGACGCTCAACCCATCCAGCCCCGATTTTCATTGGGTCGATCGCGGCCTCGTCCTGCCCTCGCGTGCGGAAGACGACTTCAATGCCATCGATCCCAACCTCGTGATCGACGAGAAAGGCCAGACCTGGCTGGCTTTCGGCAGTTTCTGGTCGGGCATCAAGATGCGTCAAATCAATCGCAAGACCGGATTGCTCTCCTCCGCCGATACCAAGTTGTATTCTCTGGCCAGCCGCAAGCGTCCACAAAATCCGCCGGCCAATCCGCCCGGTCTGCCGGGTGACTGGCAGGCCGTGGAGGCGCCCTTCATCGTCCATCATGGCGATTATTTTTATCTTTTCGTTTCCTGGGATCTGTGCTGCCGCGGAACCAAGAGCAATTACAAAACTATGGTCGGCCGCTCAAGCAGCGTCACTGGCCCCTACGTCGACGCGAGCGGTACGCCCATGCTCGAAGGCGGCGGCACTGCTGTGCTGCTGGGCAACAGCCGCTGGGTCGGTCCCGGCGGAGAGTCATTGCTCCAGCAAAAAGACGGAGACATCATGGTCTTTCATGCCTATGACGGCAAAACCGGCCACGCCTATCTTCAGATCTCGACCGTCGCTTGGGTGAACGGATGGCCCAAAGTCGCGCTGGAAGGTGGCAATCCCGCGAGCCAATAACCACGCCACACCCGCTCCGCCGGCTCTCTACTGTCTGCGAAGTTCGCCTGCCGAAGCTCCGCGCTTACGGGCGCGCGTAGGCGGGGCTGTCAGGCTCCGGGCGGTCGTAGTCGCGTCCGTACTTGTTTTTGTGCGCCAGCACGAGATCGGACTCGGCCAGACTGAAAGTTCCGAGTGTCGTGGACCCAGGGACCACGGTAATTTCTCGATTCAGCGCGCGTAATGCCTCCGGGTCTACGGAGGAATGAAATATCTGAAGGTCGTAGCGGCCTGGCGGGACATCGGGGATGCTGAGATCTCCGCGGGAATTGGAAACGGCATAGTAGGGCGTGGTCAGGGCGATAACCACCGCGCTCATCTGCGAATGAATATTGCAGAAGATGAAAGAGATGCCAGGTTTGTCGAATTGGACGAAGCGCGTTGTTCCGCTCTCGTAGAGGCCAAGATCGAAGCGCTTGCCATCGAACAACGAGAACACGTTGTGGAAGAAAGGATCGTGGTTGGGAAACTCAACCTTGCCGCCGGCCGGTATGACCAGCAGCGAGGGATGGAACATCTTATTCTTCTGGATAAGTTGCGGAATCTGGGAAGGCTGCTGGTGCGGAGGCTCCACCGTTGCGCCGATGGGGATCAGCCAGATCACCGCCTGGGATGCGTCTTTGACATGATGATTATTCCTCGTCAACTCGAAGTGTGCTTTAAGAGTGGTTTGCTGGGCGCGTGCGGCATACCCGGCCGCGAAGGTGAACGCGAGAACCACGCAGCAATGGATGAAGCGTCGATTCAAAACAAGATCCCCATGGAGAGGTTTACCTGGTTGGTGCTGCTGCTGCTGCTGTAGATGGGGAAACTCTGCAACCGTCTGAGTTCACCGGCGAGGATGAGGTCAGAACGCGGACGAAACACAACGTTGACCAATGCTCCGCGATTGCGCCCAAGGATGGGGCCGTAATTGTTGGCATCGATCGCAAAGCCCCGCACATCACCGGCAAACGAATTGTCTTCCGCCACAACGCCGTTTAACTCAAGCTTGGGAGTCAGCTGAAGCTGGAGTTGAGACCATCCCCCAGCGGCGTCCAGCCCGCGGATTAGCGTCGAGCCATAAGTTGGATCGCCGCCGTACACGATAGCGCGCCCAGTCGCAGCACCCAGACCGCCGATGCCGCGACCGCGGTAGAATTCGCCGGAGAGAGCCAGTCGAGGCAAAAGCGGAATCTGCCAGTCTGCCATCCCGGCCCACGCATCGACGTAACGATCCCAGCTCCAATCCTGACGTGAAAAGTAACCTGCGACACCGAAACTGAGAGGATGCTCCCAGACCGGACGCGACCACGCTGTACGAAGCGCATAGGCAGGTTGTCCGGAAAGTTCCCCGGCCTGAGGCGCACGGTAGGCCGAATTGACGGGATACTCCCAGTCGAGGTTATCTAGAATTCCAGCCTGGATGTTGATCGTCTGCTGATCGGAAATAGCGAATCGATGTTCGACGCGCAGCTGTGGCGTCCATCCCCACAGGTTACCGGCGAGGGCAAAGGCCGGCTCTGCCAGAGACGCGAACGAAGTGGGCGAGAGTGGCGAAGCGAAAAAAGAGTCCTGTCCAGCGACCACGGACGTGTGCTCCCAATCGAGACGCAGGCTGGCCGTCTGCAGCCGGACAAGTCCGAAGTTGACGCCGTCGCCAGTCTTGGGGAATCCTCCGGCGAAATCGAGTTGCACATCGGCTGAGGTCTTGGCGCCGGCGACGCTCGGCCCGAAAACTTCAAGCCCGAGTTCCGACTGGCGCAAAGTTGCCCCCACACCGGCTCCGGAGCTGCCGGGCGCGACCGGCTGTGCGAAGTCGGGTAAGTCGAAGTTGTTTGAGGCGCCTACGTTGCGGAACGCGTTCATCAGAATAATGCCGTGAAGCCGGGCGCGGTACTTCGACGCGGTCTCAACTTTGGTCTGGTACTGTTCGTCGACCTTGGAGCCGATCAGCGACGTAGACTCCTCAAGTTTCTGAACCCGCTGTTCGAGCGCGGAGCTTTCGGATGTTGACGCGGCATGCGAAGGTTCACCGGCTGGGACGGTCGCGGCGCTTTCCGAACCGGATGCAGCTGCCTCCGTGGGATTGCGCCGCTCCAACAGAGCGCGCGTCGCTTGCAGTTCCTGGCGGAGTTGCTTCATTTCCGCGCGGGATTCGGCATCTTCGGCGCGCATTTCTTCCACCAGAGAGCGAAGTTGGCCGATCTGATCTTGTAAGTCGCGCAGGCCGATTGCAGTTTCCGCTGGTGTGGGCGACGCCGCGCCGACAGGCGCTTGCTGGGTTTGGCCAGACATACCGGCTGAAACAAAAAAGACTACCGCTAATACGGTTCCGTGAACCGTAGACCTTGTTAGGCTCTTCACACCATCCTCCTGCACAGAACCCGGGGTCGGCACCTGACGAAGAGATGGATAGTGCCTAGGTCTCGGGACGCGAAATGGAACTGTGCCCGGCATCCTCCTGCGAAGCCGGCACAAGAGCTGGGACGTTCACGCGGATCTGGTTGGGGCCGCCAAGTGTCTCCAGCAGGCGCGCGGGCAGCACGATCTTGAAAATGGTCCGTGCCTCGGCCGTGCGTTCCACCGAGATTTCGCCGCCGTGATCCTGAACGATCTTCTGGACCACCGCCAATCCCAAGCCGGTGCCGTTTTCCTTGCCGTAGCTGACAAAAGGATGAAACAGGCGGTCGCGTATGGACTCAGCGATGCCAGGGCCGCTGTCAACCACGGAAATCGTGATCGTGTCGCCGACTTCCGCGGCGGTGACTTCCACTTGGCCATCCCCCGCGGGAGCCGCTTCACAAGCGTTCAAGAGCAGATTGTACAGGGCGCGCTCCAACTTGCGAGCGTCGAACCAGCCGGAGACCGAGTTGCTGCAAAGCACGTCGATGGAGCGGGCGTGGTGCCGCGGGTGCAGGCGCACAGCCTGCGCTGCGCGCTGGATGACGTCAGAGACGCTGCTGTAAGACGGGCTCAGGGATTCCCGGGTGCGTGCGAACTCCAGAAGGGAATCGATGAGGTCGGTCATGAGGTTCACGCCAGTTCGGACTTCCTGGTAGAGCTCTTCGCGCTGGGCGGAAGTGAGCCGACCGTCGCAGAGAAATTCAGAATTAGCGACAATGGCTGCGAGCGAATGCCGCAAGTCGTGAGAGATCGAGCTGGCCATGCGACCGATCGTCGCGAGTTGCTCGGATTCGAGCAGGTCGCGCTGGCTTTTGAGCAAGCTGATGCGCATGCGGTCAAAGGCGCGAGTCAGTTCGGCAATTTCGTCGCCGCCACGAGGATCCAGCGGATGATGAAAGTCTCCGCCTTCAAGAGCGCGCACGCCGGCGACCAGGCTCCCCAGGGGCCGCGTGAAAGTGTGAGAAAGAAAGAACACAAATCCGCTGCCCACCAGAATCGCAGCCAGGCCCAGAAGCAAAAGATAACGATTCAGTTCGTCAATAAACCGTGTGGCTTGGTCGTAAGAGCCAATCACAGTCAAGCGAACCGGCGTGGAACCGGACCCCGACAACACGAGCGAAGTTGCCAGGAAATGCTCCTTGCCGATCTCGATGTCTCGCGGGTCATTCTGAACCGATCCTCCAACTAGATTCTGTATGCCGCCCTGCACTTGCGCGGACGATAAGGTCGTGGCCACGACCTCATTCCCGTAGGAGAAAGCTACCTGGCTGCCCGCGACTTTGCTGACTTGCTCGGCGAGGCGATCGTTGATCTCGTAGCCAGTCACCAGAAAGCCCAGCAGCGCGCCATCGGCGGGCGAGCCGCGATAAATGGGTTGGACAAACGCCTGGTAGAGATGATGGCCGCCGTACCACCAGTGACTGGAATCGCCTTCGTCACCGTTGAGCGACTGTTGCAGATATTCCTCGGCGTCGTCGCGCGTGAAGCCGGCAGTTTTGGTATGCAGCGCTACTACATGGCTGCTGCGGTTGACGAGTACGAAGAGATCGCAACTGCTGCGCACGTGCTGCCAGACGTCCTGCGAAGCATCCTGGATCGTCGCCGCGTCAGTACTCGTCATGATGGCGCGGGTCAGAGGAATGTCGGCCAGCAAAGCGACGTCACTGGTCAGCATGGTCTCGCGTTCCTGGCGGAAATCTTGAAAAGCGCTGACCGAGTTGTGCAGATTGACGGCGATGTTTTTTCGCACGTTGCTTTGGACCGTACTCCGAACCAGCAGCAGGCTGGTCGTAGTCAAGCCGGCCGTAACCACGAGCATCGAAATCAGGAATCGAGTGCGCAGGCGTAACCGGGGCAAGAGGGGTCCGCCGGACTCAGTCTGGTGAGGGTTGGACGCGGGTTCCGGGGACGGATTCACGAGAATCAGCGAACGAACTTATAGCCCATTCCGTGCACAGTCCGGAAGTGTACAGGGCTCGAGGGGTCATTCTCCAGCTTTTGGCGCAGCTTGAGGATGTGGTTGTCGACGGTGCGTGTCGAAGGATAATTCTGGTAGCCCCATACTTCATTCAGCAGTTCGTCTCGCGTAATCACGCGGTCGGCGTTCTGCACGAAAAACTGGAGGGTCTTGAATTCCTGCGCTGTCAGAACCACCGGTTTCCCCTCGCGCCTCACTTCCATTTTTCTGAAGTCGAGAGAAATACTTCCGAAGTTGGCCACCTTTGCCGCCGGGGTGCGCTCGGTGTGACGAAGCGCCGCACGCACGCGAGCCAGCAGCTCGCGGGGACTGAACGGTTTGGTCACGTAGTCATCGGCGCCCAATTCCAACAGCAGAACTTTGTCGGATACGTCGCTGGCTGCGCTGAGCACAACGATCGGCAACGTTGGCACATGCGCCTTGATTTCTTTGCATAAGTCGCGACCAGAGACTCCGGGAAGACGCAAGTCGAGCACGACTGCCGCCGGCGCTGAAGCCTGAAAACTCTCTAAGGCTGCCTGTCCGTCAGACTGCAATTCGACCGTATAACCCTCGGTTTCAAACAGGCGCCGCAGGACCTTGCGGACCGCCGGATCATCTTCGACGACGAGAATGCGACCGTTTGGCTTAGCTGAACCCTCTGTGGTCATGGGTCTTGAAGAAGTGAGCGGAGTGGCAAGGTTGCCCATAAGCGTGTGTCCTGTTCGGGGGAGGACTTCCGTCTTTTTGAATTGCGCCAGAACCGACTCGACTTCTGAAGCTTACAACGATTTGGCAGCGAATTCGCCCGCCCATCGTGGTTTTGACATTTATTTTACAAATTCCACTCAAGACTGTGCGGGGCCGCGGCAAGCCACGTGCTTAGGACTACGCGGTTCTTAATGTGGGGCCGAATCCTGTGCTCCGGAACACCAGCAGGACCAGCGAATGCCGGACCAATTATGGCCGAACCAGCAACGCCAGCCGGGGGAAAAGAAATTTTCCTGCGGCATCGTCGATGACATTCACCTGGCAGGTGTAAAAGCCCGGTTTCAATTGCGAGAGTGGGACGTCCAATTGAAATACCGCAGCTTTACGGCTGGCCTCGTTCATGGCGCTGGACGCCACCAACGGCGTCTCGAATGCCTTCACGCTGCCGCGGAAGAATTCCACATTGGTCAGCAGGCGAATCGAGTCGTCGGACTTGGGTTTTCCTTTTGCGGCGCTCTCGTGGGCAGGATCGTAGACCTCGTAATACAGATAAAGATGCTGGCCGCTGGAAAAGACGTGGGTCACGCTGGGCACGATCTCCGAGCCGTCTCGCAGAAGAGGATCGTCGTATTTTTTCTTCTTCGCCGGCTGCAGCTGGCTGGAAAGCACGACCGAACTCATCTTCAACGGCTGCGATTTCAAGTCAGGGATGGTGATGTCGGCCTCGAATGATCCCATGCGCCCCGTCTGATTCTCCCGCACCACGAATTTCAGGTGGTATTGCCCCGGCGGCAGAAAGAAAGCGTTGTTGTATTGGACATTCTTTTGCCGCACTTGCGTCGTCGTGTTGACCGCCAGCTTGACGGTGTCACGGATCTGATCGACGGCGCGTTTGTTCGCTTTATCCTGTACGACTCCGAGGATGTCGAGTGTGGCTTTGTCTTCACTGCTCTTGGTGACAAAAGGAATCTGCGATCCAGGCACGACAATGGAAACTGGCACGAAGAACTTGTCGCCGCTAACGCGGAAATACGCGGCGGAAAGATAGACGGGAAGGTCCGTGCTGGGCAGGTCCGACGCCAGTTCCTGCTCCAGTTGCAATTCACGATCGTCCTGATTCGCGTGCCGGAAGTCGGCGGGTGCGTAATAGCCGCGGCGATAGTCGAGCTTGTAGCTGGGTACTCTCAGGCTGACGGTAATGCGACGGTATTTGCCGTCGCGCGCGGGATTCGTGCTGTGGTAACCGAGAATGTAATACGTCGAAGTATCCTGCTGCACGCCTTTGAAAATCTGATTGAAGTCGTTGGAGTCGAGGAAGGCGCGCCCCCCGGTGTCTCCCGCTAAAGTAACAAGCGTTTCCTGACTGGAGAAGTTGGAATTCAGATCGTTCAGGGTTGAGGCCCCGGAATAGGGCGAAGTCCCGCGCAGGCTAGCGTTCTGCGCTTCGCCGCCGGGAACGATCGCCTGCAGCCCGCGCATGTCCATGGTGTAAATCGCCATGTTTGCGCGCACGGCGGCGTTGGTTGCCGCGCGCAATTCCGACTGATTTTCGATTCCCGTCCGCTCTATGCCGCTCGAAAAATAAATCAGAGACTTTTTCTGCTGCACTTTGGTCAGGCTCTCGGCTACGGAACGAAGCGCTTCCAGTCTTCGATCGGTATTGAAGATGTTGTACTCGGTGTCGTCGGCGGTGAAAGGCGCGCCCGTGTCGGGAGTGTCTTCAGTTGTTCCGGTTGAGCCAGCTCCGTAGCCTTGCCCTTCGCCGGGATTCAGCGACTGCAGAACCTTCTTCAGTTGAACGCGGTCAGTGGTGAAATCCTGGGCGAGAGTCAGCGAACTTCCGAGCGACACGACTGAAACCAGATCGGCAGGCAGCATCTGCTTGTCGACATAATCTTGGGCGGCCGTAACGGCGCGCTGAATCTCGTCCGGTTCCATGTCAGCCACATCGAAGAACAGAACAATCAGGCGGCGATCCCGGTACTGCTGATCCGCGGCCTGCTCCAAAGGTTTCGATTCCGCAGGAGTTGCGGGAGTCGAAACGGTAGGCGTTGTCTCAGTGACTTCTGTGGCAGGGACGGCGTCCGTGTTTTCGACATCGAACGAAGTGACCTTCTGCGCTTTTCCATCTTCAAGCACTTTGAAGTCTTCGGGCTTGAGGTTGCTGACAAACTTTCCGCTCTTATCGCGCACGGAGACGTCGACCAGCACGACCTCGGTGCTCGCCCGGAAGGTATACTCCGGCTGCTGTTGCCCCGGAGGCGGCGCGGATTGTTGCGCAGGCAGCGGAGTAAATCCAGCCGCGACCAGCGCCAGCGTTAGCAGCAGCGCGCAAGCAGAATGAGAACGTCGTGTTGGAGTGGCTGGTTTCAGAAGCGCAACCTCGCCGTCAAAGTAATCGTCCGCATGGCTCCGACACTGATCATCTGGCCGAAGGTGGGTGAGTTGACCGTGGTGTCGATCGACGAGTATTGCGGACGATTGAAGACGTTGGATGCCGCCGCGCGGAACTCGAGCATGCGCCCCTCTTGCATGGGGAAGACCTTGGTCACTGCCATGTCAAACAAGAGGCTGCCGGGACCGATGATGCTGTCGCGGCGCGCGTCGCCATAAACGCAGGGCAAGCCCAGCGGGTTGTAGACCGGATTGTTGCAATTCGCCAGCGATACCGGCGCCTGAAACGCGGCCGTGTTGAACCACTCGTGAATGCCCGGTTTCGACACGCTGGTCGAGGTTTCGGGCACGATGTTGGCGCGGATGGTGCCCGTGGTCCCACTTTTGAGATCGCCTCCCAACGCGCGGGGAGTGAAGGGCAGTCCCGACGCGATGGTCCAGTCTCCGCTCCATTGCCAGTCGCCAAAGATGGCGCGCCATGGGGTCGCGTCTGAGAGCCAGTGCTTGTCATGACCGAAAGGAAGTTCTCCAAGAAAGTCGCCGGTGAACTTCTGCCGCTGATCGAACACCGACAGGCCGCGCTCACCGGCCAGATCGAAAGGATTCTGCGCCACGACCGAAGCCCCGCCGCCGATCGAAGACGCGTCATCAATCGACTTGGAGTACGTGTAGGTTCCACCGAGGGAATACCCATTTTGCAGACGTTTTCGCAACCGTACCGAGCCGGCGCTGGCGTGCGAATCCGCGCCTGAAGTCTCCCAGTTAAAGGCATCGACCGTGGCCAGGCGAATCCCGGTCTCATCGCGGTTTGGCGCTTCGAGCACATCGAGACGCGTGCCCTTAGTCCCGGTAAAGTCGACATTGAGCAGCAGAGTCGGCCGAATCTCGCGTTGGATGTCCAGGTTCCAAATCTGGACGTACCCGAGGCGGTAGTCGGGATTCACTGCGTAGTTGTTGGTGATCTGGCACATCGCCTCGCCGGTAGTCTGGCAGGTCGGCAACGCTGGGGCGGGGAATCCATTCCGCAGAGTCAAATCTCCAGCGACGGTTTGCACGTTGGTTGCGATCGTGGCGAACGGCGGCTGGAAGGCAAGCTGCTGCACAATGGATTGATAAGCAGTCGTGGTGTAGTTGATGCCATACCCGGCGCGGACGACCGTTTTCGCCATCGGCTTCCAGGCAATGCCCACGCGAGGAGCGAAGTTGTTGCGGTCAGGGTGCATCAGCGTCGCGGGATAAAAACCGTTATAAGCGCCCGCGCCCCCGGGCAGCACCAGCTGAACCGCACTCGCGGAATTCCGGTTCGGATCCGTCAGAAAAAGCGGCGATATATCGAGATTGGCCACTCGATTATTGAGTTCGGTCATGGGCGAAACATATTCGTAGCGGACACCAAGATTGAGCGAAAGATTGCCGCGCACTCGCCATTCCTCCTGCGCGAAAAGGTCCCAGGAGTTTCCGCGGAAATGGTAATTGTTCGCTCCCGGCTGCGTGGTTTGCAGGCGTGTCTGTCCGGGCAGACCGAGCAGGAAGTCGGCAAAATCGAATCCGGTGTTGGGCACCTGCGCACCGTTGATGTACTGCGCCGTGTTCAGCCCGGTGAAAACGAAGGTTCCGCGCGCGTCGCTGCTGGCCTCGGTGTTGAGCTCAATGCGCCGGAAATCGCCGCCCCATCGCACCGTGTGCTTGCCCCGATTCCAGATCATACTGTCGGAAAACGTCCAGGTCTGGTTTCGTATGAGTTGCGGATTGGTGTCACCGAGGCTGCCGAAGTCCAGAAACGAAAGGTTGGGAAGACCCCAGTCAAACGGGTTCTGCGAGATGCCCCCAATGCCCAGATCGCCGGCGATGTTTTGCGAAAACGCGTAAAGGTTCTGCGTGGTAGTACGGGCGCGGTTAAAATCCACGCGGGCTACATTCGTGATCTTGCCGAAGGTGCGGGTATAGCCGACAGGAATGTCGAAGCTGCGTCCGGAAGTGGTCCCTCCAACGCTGGGGAACGGATTAGTCAGGTTGGTATTGGTCCCGTGATAGTGAAACCCGAAATTGAGATTGTTGCGCGGACCGCGTCCGCGTCCTCCGGTGGCGCGAGGCGATTGCGATGCTCCCAGCGATTGATTCACGCGAATGTTCAGGTCGTCGCTCGATCTATTGGTCGAAGTGACGTACTGAAAATTCTGCGTATCCGGCGTCGAACCGGCCAAATTGGGCATCGGGATGTATTTCAGCAAGCCTTGCGCAATAGGGCTGAGAGTCAGCCCTGAATTTTGCAGATTGTTTCCCGGAATCGCCGCTCCGGTGACGGGGTTGAAGATCTGCACCGGCCTCCTCTGATAGATGGAATCAGAAAAATCCCCTGCTCGCTCGGCCGCCGTGGGCACGGTGGAGAATGCGTCGAAGGGACTGGTGCCGCGTGAACCGTTATAGTTGAAGAAGAAGAAAGTTTTATTACTGCCGTTATAAATTTTGGGAATGATCAGTGGGCCGCCGAGTGAGCCGCCAAAGTTGTTCTGCAGGTAGTTCGGTTTCGCGAGGGGTTCACCGGTCAGCGCGTAGGGCGCCGCACTCAGCGCATCGCTACCGACGGTGTAGTAGAGCGAGCCATGCGGGCGGTTGATGTTGAAGCGGCCACGGCGTCCCCCGAAGCCGCCGCCTCCGAACCCTCCGAATCCACCTCCGAATCCGCGGCCGAACGCGCTGCCGCCTCCGAAACCCCCGGGACCGCTGGCCCCGTTCTGCTGGCGGAATTCTTCGAACCGCTGGCGCATCTCCTCACTGCTCATGTTGGCGAAAGGTGTCGAGGCGTTGCCGGAAACCGAGACGGATTCGGTCGCGGATGAGGCGGACATTCCTGGCACGGCGTTATCCAGTCCGCTCGTATCGGAGCCCGTGTTCGCGCCATTCTCGGCGCCGCTAAGAGCTCCCGCGTCTTCGCCTTGCGTCAGGGCCAGGCTCTGAAATCCGCGGGTCGCGGTTGCCGCAGCCTGTTTCTGCTCCTTCTGCTCGATCTCTTGAGCGCGCGACAGCAAGATCAGTTCGAAGTCCGCCTGCACCGCTCGAGTGTCTTCATTGATCAAAACTTCGCGTGTCAGCGGGGCAAAGGCAGCCATCTGGGCGCGCACGACGTAACGTCCGTTGGCAGGCACGCGCAACACGTAACCGCCATTGACGTCGGTTGACGTGACGGCCTTCTGGCCGGTGAGGGTGTTCGAGGCAGTAACGGTGACGCCGGGGATCACGACGCCACCCGATTTCACAAAACCCTGAATCGTGCCGCCTTGCCCCGCGGGCGCTGAGGTCTGCCCTGCGAGTGCACTCACAGGGACCAGAAATAGCACGAGCAGGAACGTAGAACGAAGCGATCGCCCGACGTTCCTGCTCTTGCTAATTAGCGCGGGCTGAAATCCCATGTCGAATTTCCATGTCCGCTTTCTGAAGGCGGCTCGTCTCGAACCGATCTGAATCCGGATTGTTAGTTCGGTGCGGACGCGCCCTCCCGCGGCTGTCCCATGGCCGGAGGCTCTCCAACGTTCAGCACGGCCGGCACGAAGACGTCATTCTTCAACTCGCCGCGGCCAAACACATGGTCGCCGACCTTGATGTCAGCCAGCGTCACGCTGTTGCCGTCTTTGCGGAACGATGTGTTTTCATTGACGGTGATGTCCTGGCTCTGGCCGTCGGGCCGCAGGATGGTCAACTTGGTTTCGCTAATGGCTTTGACTTCGCCGGAAATAAAACGTTTGCCCATGCCGCCGCCAGAGCGCGCGCCAATCATCTGGGCCTGCCAGACTCCGTCCTTTTGGTCGCCACGGACGAAGATCATGTCTCCCACCTTGAAGTCGGCCAGCTTGGCCGGTTGACGGTCTTTGCGAAACTCAGTCTGATCGCTGGTGCTGACCTGAGCCGTGTCGCCGTCGCGAGTCTTGATCGTAATCTTGCCGTTATCGACCGCAGTGATGGTCCCCATGACTCCCGGGCCACGCCGCCCGCGGTGGCCATATTGTGGCTGTTCGTTTCCCTGCATCTGACCCCCGGAATCGTCCGGCGTGGCTTGTGCCCAACCTAAGGCAGCGCTCAGAAGAAGCGCGGCAACGATGGTGACTGTACGCATGTGCCCTCCTAAAATCCCTTTCGCTTGGCTGTCTCATCATTCAAACACCAAGCGGAGGAAATAGGGGTAAAAGCTCGGTCAATGAAGGTAAAAGTCTGTAAAGACGGGCCGGTTTTAGGAGGCGGACCACATTCCCGCTTGACGACAGGAGGTGGGCAAAGCGAAGAGGCGCTCGAAGAAGAAGACTGCCCGGTCGATTGAAGCTGGGTACATCATCGATCGGGAACAGCGCGATGAATCACTGACAGCGAAACTACCGGCCGTTCGCGGTGTGTTCCGTAATCATTCCGGAATCGACTGCCCGCGTTTTCTTTGCCGCTCCGCTCAGCACAATGCGGCAGACCTCGCGGATGTAGCTCTCATTGAGCGGGCAATGCTGGATCAGGAATCGCATATAGATTGCCCCATAGAGCGTATCGAGCACCACATCGAGATCGAGGTCCGGCGGAAGTTCGCCGCGCTCGATGCCGCGGCGTAACGTCTTGTAAGCCTCCTCGCGCCGCGGTCGCAGGAAGCGATCGCGAAAAGCGGCCAGCAATTCGGAGTCGCTCTGTCCGCCCGCCAGAAGCGCGGCTACGATGCGCCCTCGTTGAGTGTGCAAAATCCCGACAAATTGCGCCATTTGAAGGCTGATATCCCGGTAGACCGAACCGGTGTTGGGGAAATGTAACTCGTCTTCCGCGCTGGAGGCAAAAGCGTCCACGACCAGGGCGCTTTTGTTGGGCCACCAGCGGTACACTGTGGCTTTGCCGACGTTGGCATCAGCGGCAACGGCTTCGATCGTCAGGCCGGAAAAGCTGGAGCGCCGCAGAAGTTTCAGGGTGCTGCGGAAGATTGCCCTCCGCGCCTGTTCGCTCCGTGGGCGTCCCGGCAGGCGCCGGCCGCCATTGACGCCATTGGCAGAGCTCAGAGCCGTTTGGCGGCCATGCAAAAGCGATTGCCCCATCTGCCAACCATAGCATATATTGAATCCAATACGTACCGTATCGAATCTGAAAGTTCTATAAAATCTGTCCTGCGGTTTGTTGGCGCGTCGTTGAAGGAACACTACCCTGGAGTTCGAATCGCCCTATGTGGATTGTTGCGCTTGCGCTTAGGCGTCCTTATACCTTCGTCGTCATGGCGTTGGTCATAATCCTGCTCATGCCGATCGTTATCCTGCGCACTCCGGTAGACATTTTTCCCGACATTAATATTCCCGTCATCAGCGTAGTCTGGAATTTTGCCGGCTTCGCTCCGTCAGAGATGGCCGACCGCATCGTAAGCAACTCCGAGCGCGGCATTACGATCACTGTCGATGACATCGAACACACCGAGTCGCAATCGGTAAATGGCGTGGGCGTCATCAAGATTTTCTTTCAGCCCCGCGCCAACATTCAGGCCGCTCTGTCGCAGGTAACGGCGATCGTACAAACCACGGTGCGCGGGTTGCCTCCGGGAACCACGCCGCCCCTGGTCATTTCGTATTCCGCTTCCTCCACTCCGATTGTGCAGCTTGGCCTGAGCAGCAAGACCTTACCCGAGCAACAGTTATTTGACCTGGGAAACAGTTTCCTGCGCACTCAACTTACCACCGTGCAAGGGGCAACCACGCCCTATCCCTACGGCGGGAAAATTCGCCAGGTGCAGGTTGATCTCGACATTCCGCGTCTACAAGCCAATGGGCTGTCGCCCACCGACATCGTCAACGCGATTAATAGCGAGAACCTGATTACTCCTTCGGGCACGGCAAAGATCGGCTCTCTGGAATATCAGGTCGAAATGAACAGTGCGCCGCAGACCATCGCCGAGTTGAACAATCTGCCGGTGAAGACCGTGAACGGTTCTACCATCTACATGCGCGACGTCGCCCATGTTCGCGACGGTTTCGCCCCGCAGACCAATATCGTGCGCCAGGACGGACTTCGCGGTGCACTCATGTCCATGTACAAGATCGGGGGCGGCTCGACGCTCTCGATCGTTCAGGGAGTGAAGGATGTAGTTTCGGTCGCCGCCCAATCGTTGCCGCGCGACCTCACGATCAAACCGCTGTTCGATCAGTCGCTGTTCGTACGCGCCTCTATCAATGGTGTGCTGCGGGAAGGTTTGATCGCGGCCGCTTTGACCGCCGTGATGATCCTGTTATTTCTGGGCGATTGGCGGCCGACGATCGTCATCTCGATCTCCATCCCGCTCTCGATCTGCATTTCCGTGATCGTATTGAGCGCGCTCGGTGAAACCATCAACATCATGACCCTCGGCGGGTTGGCCTTGGCCGTCGGCATC
The DNA here is from genome assembly GCA_963739125.1 of uncultured Acidobacteriaceae bacterium. Taxonomy (GTDB): domain Bacteria; phylum Acidobacteriota; class Terriglobia; order Terriglobales; family Acidobacteriaceae; genus Sulfotelmatobacter. Next base: position 3,476,960 of record CAVTZD010000001.1, read on the forward strand.
CTGGTAGACGACGCCACGGTCGAAATCGAGAACATCGAACGCAATCTCGCCCAGGGCAAGGAGATGAAGCAGGCGATTCTCGACGGCGCGGCTCAGATCGCAGTACCGGCCTTTGTCTCGACCCTGTGCATCTGCATTGTGTTTGTTCCCATGTTTTTCCTCGCGGGCGTGGCGCGCTATCTGTTCGTGCCGCTGGCCGAGGCCGTGGTGTTCGCCATGTTAGCGTCGTATTTTCTGTCGCGGACGCTGATTCCGACGCTGGTCATGTACATCATGCGTGGCCACGAGCACAAGTCTGCCGAGGCTAAGAGCGTTTTCGGGCGCTATCAACGAGCGTTTGAACAGGGCTTCGAGAAATTCCGCTGCGGCTACTATCAGCTTCTGGAGACAACGCTTGAACACCGCAAGCTTTTCGCGGCATGCTTTCTCGCCTTCTGCGTTGCGTCGCTGGGATGGTTCTTTTTTCTGGGGCAGGATTTTTTCCCTTCGGTTGACGCCGGACTGATGCGGCTGCACATGCGCGCCCGTGCCGGTTTGCGGGTCGAAGAGACCGCCCGGTTGTGCGACGAGGTCGAGAAGTACCTGCGCCAGCAGATCCCAAAGAATGAACTGGTCACGATTCTGGACAACATCGGGTTGCCATACTCGGGCATCAACCTCTCGTACAGCAATTCCGGCGTGGTGGGGACTAGTGACGCGGAAATCCTTATCGGCCTGAACGCGGAGAAACACCACCCGACGGAGGGATTCATCCGGCAGCTGCGAGCCGATCTTCCGCGCGAATTTCCCGGCGTAGAGTTTTATTTTCAGCCGGCCGACATCGTCTCGCAGATTCTGAACTTTGGATTGCCGGCGCCCATCGATATCCAGCTCGTGGGCGCAGACATGCAGCAGAATTACGAAATCGCCCACCAGATTGCCAACAAGCTGCGCCAGGTCCCCGGCACCGCCGACGTGCACGTGCAACAACTGATGAGCCTGCCCACTCTGGATATGCAGATCGACCGAACTAAGGCGAACCAGGTCGGCATGAACGCGCGCGATGTGGCACAGAGCGTTCTGGTTTCCTTGAGCGGCAGTTTTCAAACGGCTCCCAACTTCTGGCTCAATCCCTCGAACGGCGTGACCTACCAGATGGCAGTCCAGGCTCCGCAGTACCGCGTCACCTCGCTGCAGGACTTGATGAATGTGCCGGTCGATGATCCCAACGTTTCGAGTTCCCAGGTGCTGGGCAATCTGGTGCAACTGACGCCGACGGCAAGACCTGCCGTCGTCTCGCACTACAATGTCCAGCCGGTGATTGATGTTTACGCCAGCACCCAGGGCCGCGATCTTGGCAGCGTCGCCAAGGAAACGATGAACGTGCTCAAGCCGTTCGAGCAGCGTCTGCCACGGGGCACGCGCATCGTGGTCCGCGGGCAGGTCGAAACCATGAAATCATCTTTCATCGGCCTGGGTATTGGGCTGGTGCTGGCCATCGTGCTGGTTTATTTCTTGATCGTGGTGAACTTTCAGTCCTGGCTCGATCCTTTCATCATCATTACGGCGCTGCCCGGCGCGCTAGCTGGCATCTGCTGGATGCTTTTGCTGACGCGCACGACCATGAGCGTGCCATCGTTGACGGGCGCCGTGATGTGTATGGGCGTGGCCACGGCCAACTCGATTCTGCTGGTCTCGTTCGCGCGCGATCGCATGAGCGCCGGCATTCCAGCTATGCAGGCGGCTCTGGAAGCCGGTTACACTCGAATGCGTCCCGTCCTGATGACCGCACTCGCTATGATTATCGGCATGGTGCCGATGTCGCTCGGCCTGGGAGAAGGTGGCGAACAAAACGCGCCGCTGGGTCGCGCTGTGATTGGCGGCTTGTTGTTCGCCACGGTCGCGACGCTGTTTTTTGTGCCCTCAATTTTTGCCATGATTCACAGCCACCGAGAGGCGAAAGAAGCAGCCCGGCTGTCGTAGACGAGTATTCGTGAATCGGTGATTACTCCCGAAAATGAGTGATAGTCAGAAACGGAGCAGATATGGATTCGCGATCGACGCAGCATGACGTTATGGAGCCGGAACACCACGCTCCCGAAATAACGCCGCCGCCGAAGCTTCCACCAGCCGCGCCGCGCAGGGCGCTGGCCATGGTTGGCGCGGTTCTCGTGCTGCTGATCGCGGGCGCGATCGTGACTATGCTGATGCGGCTGCACAGCAGCCGTGTTCTGGCCATGGAGACCGAGCAGGAATCGATTCCGACCGTGGCCGTCACCCATCCTCTCGCGGAAAAGCCGGATGAAGAACTGCTGCTGCCCGGCACCATGCAGGCCTACGAAGAATCTCCCATCTACGCCCGCACCAACGGATATCTACTACGCTGGTACAAAGACATCGGCAGCCGCGTCAACAAGGGCGAATTGCTGGCCGATATCGATACACCCGAAGTGGACCAGGAACTCATGCAGGCTCGCGCCAGCCGTCAGCAAATAGTGGCCGCGCTGGACCTGGCCAAGATCAACGCCGATCGCTACGCCAACCTGCGTAAGACAGATTCGGTGTCGCAAGAGGAAGCCGATCAGCAGACCAGCGGTTATGAGCAGGCTCGCGCAAATCTAGCCGCCGCCGATGCTAACGTGCGTCGACTGGAAGAACTGGAATCGTTCAAGCACGTCTATTCTCCGTTTACCGGGGTGCTCACCAAGCGCACCGTCGATCCTGGCGCGCTGATCAATGCCGGGGCCGGAGCGGCGGGAAGGGAATTGTTCGACCTTGCGCGCGTCGATCCTCTGCGCGTCTATGTCAGCGTTCCGCAAAGCTATGCGCCTTCAATTAAGAACGGCATGGAGGCCGCGGTGACTCTGCAGGAATATCCCGGTCAGACATTTAAAGGGACCGTGGTTCGCACCGCAGAGTCAATCGATCCAACCACCCGAACACTGCTGACCGAAGTCGACGTCTCCAACAAGAGCGGCCAGTTGCTTCCCGGTTCCTTTGGCGAAGTACATTTCCGCGTCGGAATCGACGCGCACAAATTCACCCTGCCCGTGAACACAATGCTGTTCCGCAGCCAGGGCGCGCAGGTGGCAGTCGTTGGCAGCGACGGCAAGGTGCATCTGCGTCCCATCGTGATTGGCCGCGACTACGGCACGAGTCTCGAAATCCTCGATGGGGTAGGGATCGACGACCGCGTCGTGGTCAATCCCGCCGATTCTCTGGAGGACGGTCAGCAAGTGAATGTGACTCCGGAAAATTCTTCACCGGCAAAGGGAGGCCAGCCGTCGTGAAGGTGTCGAATCGGCTGACGGTGAATCCAGTGACGGTACGCCTGGCGGCCGCGATCATGACGACTGGATTGTTGGCTGGTTGCGCGGTCGGGCCCAGTTATCATCGTCCGCCCATGCCGGCTCCGCCGGCCTACAAGACTCAAGGGCCCTGGCAAGCGGCCGCGCCAAAGGATTCGCTGCCGAAGGGCGAGTGGTGGGAGGTCTACGCCGACGCCGAGCTCAACGAATACGAGCAGCAACTGCTCAAGTCCGATCAATCGCTGGAGTCTGCGCGAGATCAGATCATTCGCGCTCGCGCCTTGGCGCGCGTGACTGCGGCCGGATATTTTCCAACCGCCGGCGTTGATCCCAATGCTTCGCGGACCCGCTATGCGGCAGACCGGCCACAAGTAATCGCATCCACTGGAGCTTTCACCCAGAGTACTTACGAAATCCCTTTTTTGTTGAATTACGAGCCCGACCTGTTTGGAACGGTGAAGCGCAGCCTGCAGGCCTCGAATGCGTCGCTGCAGTCGACCGCTGCAGATTTTTATAACGCTCGCCTGGTGTTGACTGCGGAACTTGCCGCCGACTATTTCAGTCTGCGTGAACTCGACGCGGAGACACAGGTGGTGAAGGAGTCGATCGACATCCAGAAAAAAGGACTGCAACTGGTGGAGGATCGGCACGCCGGCGGTGTGGCCTCAGGTCTTGATCTCGCCCAGCAGCAGACGCTGCTTGACTCTACCGTTACGCAGCTCTATCTGTTGCAGCAGCAGCGTGATCAGTACGAGCATGCCATCGCCGTGCTGACGGGAAATCCCGCGTCGACTTTCAGCGTGCCGGTGCGCCCGTTGAAAACAGGGCCTCCAGCGGTTCCGCTCGGCGTGCCATCTGACTTGCTGGAGCGGCGGCCCGATGTAGCCAGCGCCGAGCGCCAGATGGCGTATGAGAACGCGCTGGTGGGGGTTGCGACCGCTGCGTTTTACCCGCACCTCACGATCTCAGGCACCGGCGGGTTTGAGAGCACGAGTCTATCGAATCTGATTACCGCTCCGAACGCAATCTGGTCATTGGGCGCTGATGTGCTGGAGCCGATTTTTGAAGGCGGTCGCAATCGTGCCAACCTCGCCGCGAGCAAGGCGTCGTATGACGGCTCGGTTGCCGACTACCGACAGTCGGTGCTAACTGCCTTTCAGCAGGTTGAAGACGGATTGTCAGGCCTGAATGCGCTGTCGCAGGCCTCAGGATCTCAGACTGCGGCCGTTGCAGATGCGCGGCGCGCATTGCAGTTAGCCACCAACCGTTACAGCGGAGGACTCACCAGTTATCTTGATGTCATCACCGCGCAGTCGGCACTCTTGCAAAACGAGCGCACGGCCACGCAGATTCTCGGCCAGCAACTGGTCACCTCCGTGTACCTGGTGAAGGCGCTCGGCGGCGGCTGGGATGCGTCGCAGATCGCGAACGAGCAAGTTCATCCCAAGGCCGGGCAAGTCATCCAGCAATAGCCTATCCGCAATCGATCACCGCCCCGCCTCTTTTGGCAGCGGTTTCTCGAGTGGCTTGCGGGGCAGCATCTGGTCGCGCATCGCGGCGTCATAGACAAAACTCGCAACGATGACCGAAATCTGTTTCAGGTCGTCGGGTTGAAGCCGGTCGTACACGTCCATGTTCGAGTGATGCGTCCGCGTCTCGTATTCAATCGGATCCTGAATAAACTGAAATCCCGGAATGCCGACCGCGTCGAACGACAAATGATCGGTACCGCCGGTATTTTGCATGCTCAGCGTGGTCATGCCGAGATCCTTAAAGGGCTGCATCCAGGCTTCGAAAATCGGCGCCACCGCTTCGTTTTCCTGCAGGTAGATGCCGCGAATCTTGCCGGTTCCATTGTCGACGTTGAAATAAGCGGACACTTTCGCCTGCTCCGGCTTCACCGTTACCGGCCCGGCTTCCCGGCGCAAAAGCGTAGGCATGCCCTTCATGTTGGGATCGTCCATGGGCGGACGCGAGCCGAAATGATGCTCAACGTATCCCTGCGAGCCGAGCAGACCTTCTTCTTCGCCGCTCCAAAGTCCGATGCGAATGGTGCGGCGCGGCTTGATGTCGAGCGCCTTCAGAATGCGCATGGCTTCCATCATGACGATGGTTCCCGCCCCGTTGTCGGTTGCGCCTGTGCCCGCGTGCCAGGAATCAAGATGAGCGCCCAGCATGACGACCTCGTCTTTCTTGTCCGTGCCGGGAATTTCAGCGATGGTGTCGTACTGCATGGGGTCGTCATCGTAGAACGTGTTTACCACGTTCAGTTCCAGCGTGACATCTTTCTTCTCCTGCAGCAGTCGCGCAATGCGGGTCCAGTGTTCACTCGCCATGGTGAGTTGCGGAATGGTCGTGGTTTCACCCGGCTTGAACGAGCCTCCAGACTGGACAAACACCGTGCCGCCGCCTGCGGTTCCGCGGCTGTGATCGATGACGGCCAGAACTTTTTCGTCCGCGAAGAACTGGCTTATGTCTTTCGCGAGTTGCCGGCGCCGGGCAAATTCGGCCATGCGAGACGTCGGACGCTCGCCGGGTATTTCATAATCACCGATCTTGGCGAGTTCTTCGTCACTGTAGCGTTCGTAAGGAGCTATGGTGATCGGTTTCACTTCCGCATCCGGACCGAAGATCACGATCATTCCCGCGAGTTTCCCGCGATACTTGTCGAAGTCGCTTCTGTCTTCGATGTTCACGCGAACGCATTTGCCGCTCACCACGCCATTCGTGCCCGGCGTCCAGGCTTTGGCGTAAACGATCAGCGGGGTGATGTCGGGCGACGTCATACGCACGTTGGTGTACTGGTTGGCCCAGCCGCGGCCGAACGGACCCCAGGCCTCAAGATGGGAATTGCTCAGGCCCATGGCGGTGAGTTCGTCGCGCGTCCACTCGTTGGCGCGTTTCATGTTAGGCGATCCGGTGAGGCGTTCGCCAATTGAATCCATCAGGCCAGACGCGTATTCCGTTACGTGGGAATCATGAAAGCCCTCGTAGCGAATGCGAGAGATGGTTTCGAGGTCAACTTTTTCTTGGGACTGCGCTATGGCGAGAAGCAGAAAAATAGCGGCGAGAGATACTGCCAACCGCGACACCTTCTTGATGCAAACGCTCTTCATGCAAACGCTCCTGGGCAAAACAGAATCGCCGATTATACATTCGCGCGCGAAGCCCGCGAGTCGACAGATTGTAAAGTTATTTCAATCTGAACGAATGGTCGGGGCACCTACGCGTTGGAGCGGCCGAAAATTCTAGTTCGGTTTGTCGTCGCCCCGGGCGTCCCCCTTCTTGTCAGGCTTCGCGACAGGTTCTTTGCGCTTTTCATTTGAGTCCACTGCGAACAGCATGTAGTGGTCAAAGCTATGTCGCCGATAATAGCGGTGTTTGCGAAAGTCGAAGTAGATCTCCGCGCTCTTGGGCAGCCAGAGCGACACATTTTTCCTGGCAAACGAAATGGGGCCGTACTCCACGATCTGGTGCTCGCTGAGCAGCTGAATTTCAGGCATGGGATTCACCATCTCGGCTTCGATCCGCACGATTTCGAATCGATCGGCGGTAATCCATGCTCTGCCTTTCAGGCTGACGGGATGAATCTGGTTCCCGACTTTGTAGCTGTGCATCCGATTGGGCCGGTCCGCGCGCTGTTGAAAACGCACCAGCCACGTCGCCTGCCCGTGCAGGTCTCCCAGGCCTTCGCAGGAGAATGCGAACGTGTCGCGCATGTCAGGGTGAAAGACGAGGGCCAGCGTGGCAAACCCCGTGCTGGCAATCTCGTCGGGATAACCGGCCAAAGAAAGCTTGTCGGCGCGATATTCGTCCACGGAAAGAAATCCCGGTTGCGGCTCTGAGATGGAAGCCACGTAGTTGTACTTCCGTGTTTCGGTGCGAATCGGATTGCCGTACTCGTCGAGCGCCTGGTGAAATATGTCTTCCACCGCGCTGAAACGATCCAGATCATCGACGAGTTCCTGCATGCGTTTACCGGATTCCTCGATCACTTTTTCTGTGGGGCACACGGCACCGGGTGCAAGATTCGGCTGGACGTCATCAATGCTCGGCGGTTGCCAGGCTTTTACCGAGAGCCGCGGCGACGGGATCGCCAGCAGTGGATCGACTCCTGAGAGCTTCGCGGTCGTGTTTGGCGAACGTTCCGGCGCGGTGAAAGGGGACTCGGGCTGCTCGACGCCGCCGAGCGTGACATCACCTCCCTGTGCCTCGCCGCGCTCTACTTCGGCAATCAAGTCGCGAACCTGCCCCGCCACGGGATGTCTTGGCGACTCTTGCAGAAAAACGTTCAGCGCCTGAATGCCTTCCTGCTCACGTCCGAGATTTAGGAGCGCCTCGCCGAGAACCAGCTCCGCCGGACTCGCACTGCTCTTGCCTTTCGCGATCGCAACCTCCGCTTCGTCACGCGCCTTGCCGTAATCCTTCTCGTGCAGATAAGTGTCGGCGAGCAGGTTATGGGGCAGCCAGTTTTCCGCGTCAGCCAGCACAGCCTGCTCCAGCGCCGACCGCGCAGCCGGATAATCCTGCCGTTCCAGTCCCGCTCGACCAAGCAGCGTGAGCGCCTGCGAGTTGTGAGGGCTGAGACTTGTGGCGGTGCCGAGAAATGCGGCGGCTCGCACAAAGTCTTTTTTCTGGAAATACAAATAGCCCTGCAGAAAATTAAGGTTCGGATCGGAAGGAGCTGCTTGGAAGGCCAGGTCGAGATGCCTCTGAGCGTCGCTTAGCTTCCCCGATTTCAGCGCCGCAACCACCCGCCGGGTTTCTTTGCGGCCTTTGGGAGAGGTGATGAAGTTTGCGACGTCAAGATTCGCCGCCGCAGGGTCGCGGTGCAGCACGATGTCGATCTGCATGGGCCGCAGCCAGTTCATGACCTGCAGCTCTTGATGAGCGCTAAGATAGCCCACCGCGCTCGTTTCCACGTCGTACGTGCCGTACGGGATATTTGTAAAGACTCCCTGAGAAGTGTCTTCCGTGGTCTGCCACGTTGCTGTCTGGTTGGCGAGATTTACCAGCTTCAGCAGCGCCTGGCGGTCGAGATGCGAACTCGTACGCTCGGCGTATACCGTGAAAATGAGTACTCCGGTGCCGGGTGCGGTGTCGTACGAGACTGAAACATCCTGCAGAGGCCGGGGATCATTCATTCCGCCTCGCTGACCGCTGGCGGTCAAAGCCAGCAGCCCAGCAAGGAGGAGCTGGACGAGGAGGAACTGGACAAGAAAGAGCCGCGCGGCAGGTTTGATACGAATGGCGCGGTCGAGGCTCATAAGCTGGACCGCGAGCAGTGTGGCACAGTCCTTTCTGCGAATCAACGCACATCTTTCCCCCGGCTCAATCCCTCTTTGGCGGAGTCACTCTTTGCCGGCGGCTGGCTTGGGCGGGGGCGCCGAGGGCTGAGGCGACGAAAGCTGGGGTACCGAAGGCTGGCCCGATTCTGTTTTTCCTTTCTCACCCGACTCCGTTTTTCCTTCGGTTCCCGCGGCTGGGCCTCCAGTGGCGGGCTTGGCGTCATCCTCGTCGTTGTTCTTGAGGATGTATTGCACGATGACCGAGATGCGGCGGTTGGCGGGATCGAATGGATCGCTGGTTTTTCGCAAGCGCTGGTCGGCGAAGCCCCGAACCTGCGTGACCTGATCGGTGCGCACTCCGTTGGCTTGCATCAGCCGGCGCGCAGCGTTGGCGCGATCGGCGGAGAGTTCCCAGTTGCCGTAATTTGCCGAAGGTGCGTAGGGCTTCGAATCGGTGTGGCCTTCGATGGAAAGTTTGTTGGGAAGCTTTCCCAGTTCCTGTGCCAGAGTGATCAGCAGTTCGCGCCCGTCGTCATTCAACTTTGCGCTGCCGCTGTCGAAGAATGTGCCGCTGGCCGATTCCGAAAGTTCGATGCGAAGACCCTCCGTGGTCACGGTCATCTCGATGTGGCTTTTCAATTTCTCAAAGTCACTCATCTGCTGCATGGCTTTCTGCAGTTGTTCCTTCAACTTCGGCATATTGTCGCGAGTGAGAACGAAATTCTCTCCCGCGCCCACCATGTTGGAGCCGACCCTCTTCGACTTTCCCGTGGGATCCTTGAAGTATCCGCCCACGGCTTCTTGAACCTGCTTGTTGGTATTGAGCAGCCAGAGCACGATGAACAGCGCCATCATGGCCGTCACGAAATCGGCGTAAGCCACTTTCCACGCGCCGCCGTGGTGGCCGCCGTGGTCTGCTTTTTTCTTGAGTATGATGATGGGGCGTGATTTGTCCATGCTGGTGGGCGATGCTGGCGCGGACTATGCGGATGCTGCTGCCTCCGCCGGCGCTTCCTCCGCTCCTCGATTGCGGCAGGCTTTCTCCAGTTCCTGAAACGAGGGCCGCACATGCCCGGGAACGGCGCGCCGTGCCACTTCCACCGCCATAATCGGCGCACTGCCTTTCAGGAACGAGACCATGAGCACTCTCATCACGTAGAGGAACGCATGTTCTTCTTCCGCTGTCTTGGTCATGTTCGCGGCGATGGGGCCGACCAGGCCATAGCACAGCAGAATGCCGAGGAACGTTCCCACCAGCGCGGCGGCAACTTTTTTCCCGATTTCCTCTGGAGGGCCGCCCAGAGCGCCCATGGTGATGACGACGCCAAGCACTGCCGCCACGATTCCCAGGCCAGGCAGGGAATCCGCCATGGTGGTGAGCGCAGCTGTAGGCTGTGAGGAGTCGCGGTGGTGGACTTCGAGGTCGAGATCCAGCATCTGGTCGAGATCGAAGGCGTCCACTCCCGTGATGGCCATGCGCAGCGAGTCGCATACAAAGGCGCAAACGTGATGATTCTTGAGGAACGCCGGGTTCTTGGAGAATACTGCGCTCTTTTCCGGTTCTTCCACATCGGCTTCGAGCGCCATCAGGCCATCTTTGCGGGCTTTGTTGAGCAGGTCGTACATCATTTTCAGCGTATCGATGTAGGTTTGCTTGCCAAACTTTGAGCCTCCGAATGCACCCCCGATTCCTCCCGCGATCGCCTTGATGATGTGCATGGGATTCGCAATCAATACGGTGCCTATCGCGGCGCCGCCAATAATGATCAGCTCCGCCGGCTGCATCAGCACCTTAAGGTTGCCGTGCTCCATCAGATAGCCGGCTGCCACACAGCCGAACACCACGACGATGCCGATAATGGCGAACATTCTTTTATATCCAGCTCCAGATTTCAGCTCTGGGCTCCGGTTCCACGCGCCGTCAGCTCCCGGGAAGGTTGTCACCTGCAGCACTCGCAGGCTCGGCCCGGCGCGGCCATGCCGCTTCGAGCGACTTCTGCGCCCGTTCCATGAGCGATTCGATGCTATCGCCGATCTGGGCCGTGGCTTGACCGGTCGAGACGGGCAGCCAGCGTCTTTCTCCCCACCATTCGATCGAGTCGCTGGCCAGCATGCGGCGGATGCGTTCGCGCACGGAATGCAACGCTTCCTCACTGCAGCCATTCAGAATCACGAGGAATTGGTCGTCGCTCCAGCGGCCCACAAAATCCGTTTTCCAGAGTGCGCCTTCCAGAGTTCGCGCCGCCACGCGCAACAATGCGTACGACGCTTCCAGCCCGAAGCTGGCGCGAAAATGATCGAGTCCTTCCAGGCAGAAGCAGAGCACGCCAAAAGGTACGTGCATCTCCACAAAAGTGCCCAGGGTTTCGCGCAAGTGAGCGTGCATCATGATGCGGCTGGCGATTCCAGTGACTTCGTCTACGCAGCCGGGGAGATTGAGTCCGTCATGGTAGTCAGGAGTGGCGTCGGATTGTTCGTCTTCAAATGTCTCAACCGCACCGATGATCGATCCATGAGCGTTGTGAACTGGGATAGCCCGGACCCGCACCGGAACTTTGTGTCCCGCTTTGTGGTGCAAAAAGCTGACGGCCTCGGCAGGTTGCGCAGTCTTGATGGCGCGCGCCACAGGGCAGTCTTCATTACAGAACTCACAGCCCGGCTGATCACAGTGAAGCAGCGTCTCTCCCACGCAGGAGTAGCCAATGACTTCGTGCCGCAGGTGACCGGTGATTCTCTCCGCCCCATCGCTCCACAGCACAATTTTTTTTTCCATGTCGACGACGCACAGGCCGGTGCACAGGCTTTCCAGGATGCTGCGATAGATCTCAGGATCGTCAAAAACAGACATGACCGGCCGGCGAAAAATCTCTGACGGACTGAGGTTTCATCGGCAGAATGGGCGCTGACTTAAACCCCATCGGCCTAACGATCCTGGGCCGAATATCGTGGAAACCGCGGTTTTTCACAGAGATGGAGCGCTGGCACTTTCGAGCGAGCCCATGGCACGGAAGTGCCATAGGCAGAATTAAGCACCCGCTTTACCTTAATCGGTGAGCAGTTCTGGGGGAGGGCTGCCCGGGCGCCCTGGACTCGTAAGAGTTCCAGGGCGCTCGTTATTTTTTGTGGCGGAGTTTTTTCGAGCCGGACGCGCAGCTCAAAACGAAGGATTCAATTCGTCGAGATCGTGAAATTGACCGTGATCTTGGCTTGAGTCTCGACTGGCTCCGCGCCCTGGAAGTGCGGCTTGAATCGCCATTGCCGCACTGCTTCCTGCGCCGCGCTGGCCAGAATCGGCGATCCGCTGAGAACGTGAAGGTCCTGAATCGATCCGTCGCGGTTGATCAGTGCCTGCAAGATCACCGACCCCTGCACCTTCATTTGCCGCGCCAGCAGCGGATAGCCGGGTCTCACCGTATGGCTCACAACTTCGGAGGTGTCAGCCGACATCTGCACCTTCTCGGCGGCATTTGTGGTTACGCCAGCGGCTGTGTCAGCAGCCCCACGCGCAACCGGCGGGTCGGCCACCGACGGCTGGAGCGAAGCGAGCTCTGGCGAACTAGGCTCGGTTGCATCCGCTTGCAGATCGACATGAACTGAGTTCGTCCCAGGATGGACGGCGCGATGAACGTTTTCCGCGACGACTTCAACCTGCAGCGGAGGCAGAACCGTTCTGGTGGCAATAATTGGCGGAGGATCAGCTGGAGTACCAGTGAGGGCGGGGTGCGCCGCGGGTGAATCTTTCGCTTGCGGCTTGGAGCTGTGTCGTTTTTTCGCGGCCAGCGGCGGTTCATTCGCGCTGCCGGTTGCAGGCTGCGTCGAATTAGCCGCAGCTGCGGCGGGAAAAATGTCGTCTGCTTCCTGCGTATCGGGGAACCAGAAATTGCGGTCATGGTAGAGCAGCATTCCGAGCGCGGCCAGCAGCAGCACCAGCGCGCCGACCATCAATTGATGCTGGCGATTCGAGGCCGGCCTTTTCGACGGCGCCGCATTCAGCAACGGAGCGTCCGCCTTCGCTTGCCTCGTTTTCTGCTCGAATATTTTATTTTCGAACATATTTCGCTTGAAGCTTCTTGGCTCGAACCTTCCCGCCCCGAGTCTTCGACCCGCAGTCTGCGCAACCTGGCTCCGGCGCCTAGTATGCCTCGAAAGCCAACCAAAGGCCAGCAAGAGTGCGGATTTCCTGCACTCAGATGGCCCATTCCGGTGCATGGATCGTGTTATCTTGACCTTAACTTTTTGGGCGTAACTTTGTAAGGGCTTCTGAATCCTATGGGAAGTCCTGAATTGCGAAGTCCTGAAGTGCGAAGTTCTGGTGTGCGCGATAAGGTCATGGAACCGAGAGACGACAACCCGAAGATCGGTGGCGAGGGGGCTGACGAGCCGAAGACAGCCGAGACAACCGAACAAGAAGCTGTCGAGACAAAGGCTGCCGAAGCAAGACCCGCCGAAGCAAAACTCGCCCAAGCAAAACTCGCCGACAAAAGGCCTGTCTCGATCGAGAAGCCGAGGACCACGCGTTGGAAGGCTCCCGCCCCACTCAACCAGCGCAAGTTTGCCCAGATGTCTCGCCGCGAATTACTCAAAGTCGCTCCCGTGCTGGTTCTGGGAGCATTTGCGATCCCACGGTTTCAGGAGTCATTGCTCAAGAAGGGTCTCGCCTTTAGCGACTGGGCCTCGGCGCGGCTATTTCGCCAGGGTCATCTGGCGCATACGTTCTCCGATTCCGAGTTGACCCCGTTCGCCAAGTTTCCCATCAACGATTACGACGTGGACGATCCAGGAGTGATCTTCGAGAACTGGACGCTCACCGTGAGCGGCGCGGTGCAGAAGCCCGGCGACTACACCCTGGCGCAGATTCAGGCCCTGCCGCGGAAGCGCCACAACACACGCCATGTCTGCGTCGAAGGATGGGACGTGATTGGCCGCTTCGGCGGCGCCCGGCTGTCAGACTTTCTGAACCTGATTGGCGCGGACACCTCGGCGCGTTTCATCACCGTGGCTTGCGCAGACGATTATTACGAATCGCTCGATATGGCGACCGCGCTGCATCCGCAGACGTTGCTTTGCTACGAGATGTACGACCGTCCGCTGACCCGCGAGCACGGCGCGCCGTTGCGTTTGAACATTCCGACCAAAATTGGATATAAGCAGGCCAAATACTTGACCGACCTGAAAGTTACCAACGTGCTCGACAAGGTCGGCTACTGGGAAGACCAGGGGTATTCGGAATTTTACGGATTATGAAAGAAACGCAATTGTTGATTGATGATTTTTGATTGTTGAATAAGACCCCTCGCCCCGCGTGCTTTTATTCAACAATCAACATTCAACAATCAACAATCGTTCACCGGAGAACAACACATGGGCGTCGCAGTCGAGATTACGCGGACGCAAAACGACGAAACCGAAACCGTCGCGCGTGCGGTCTACGAGCATCCGTTACCGGTGCGAATCTGCCATTGGTTAAATGCGATTTCTCTGTTCGTGATGGTAGGCAGCGGACTGCAGATTTTCCGCGCCTTTCCCAGCTTCGGCGCCAAGATTCCCCAGAAGGACTTGATCGACTGGCCGAGGTCGCTGGCCATTGGCGGATGGCTGGGCGGCGCGCTGCAATGGCACCTGACCTTCATGTGGATCTACATCGCGACTGGAGTGGTCTATCTCGGCTATCAAGTCTTCAGCGGAAATTATCGGCAGGTATTGTTCATGCCGCGCGACATTCCCGGAGTCTGGCCGATGGTGAAGCATTATTTTTTCTTCGGTCCGAAGCCGCCCTTACGCGAAGCCTACAACCCCCTGCAGAAGCACGCTTACACCACGGCGATCGGCCTGGGCCTGCTTTCCGTGCTGACGGGCCTGGCGGTCTGGAAGCCGGTGCAGTTTTCGTGGCTGGCGTGGCTGATGGGCGGATTTCACTGGGCCCGCATATGGCATTTCTTAACCATGTGGGCAATTCTTGCCTTCGTGTTCGGCCATCTCGTGATGGTGGTTCTGCACGGCTGGAACAATTTCGTTTCCATGCTGACGGGCTGGAAGAAAGATCCCGAGTACGGAGATCCCGAGTACTAAAGATCCCGAGTACTAACGACGGCGGCAAAGCGAGATGGCCGAGCCCAATATGGTCCTGAACAATCCGATCTTGGATAACCCGGGGCAGGCGGCGGCGCGCGAACAGGACCTCATTGCGCGGGTGCAGCGCGGACAGAACGAATTGTTTTATGAGTTGGTCCGGCCGTATGAGCGCCGCATTTACGCCGCAGCCTTCGCCATTCTGCGCAACCAGACCGACGCGGAAGATGTGGCGCAGGAGGCGATGTTGAAGGCGTTTGCCAACATCCGGCAGTTTCGGGCGGAGTCGCGCTTCAGCACGTGGTTGATTCAAATCACCGTGAACGAAGCGCTGATGCGACGACGGAGGGAGCGAACCGTGGTCATGGAAGCCATCGACGACCGCCGCGACGAAGACACTGACTACACGCCCCGGGAATTCGCCGACTGGCGCGAGATCCCTTCCGAAGCGTTGGAAAGGAAGGAAGTCCGGCAGAAGTTGGCCGAGGCACTGGCATCGCTCGATCGAAAATATCGTGAAGTGTTCGTGTTGCGGGACATGGAGCAATTAAACATTCAGGAAACGGCTGAGGCCCTGGGAATCTCCATCGCGGCGGTGAAGACGCGGCTGCTGCGGGCGCGGCTGATGTTGCGCGATCTGCTCGCCAGAGGGTGGGAGCAGGGATGGTTTAGCCGCCTGCCCTTCGAGAAGGGAAGCAAGCCATGGTGAACTCGAGAGAGGTCAACTGCGAACGGGTGTGGCTCGAGATTTCGAATTATCTGGAGGGCGAAGTAGATGGCACCCTGCGCGCCGCGATGGATGCACACTTCCTAACCTGTACGCGCTGCAAATCGGTGCTGGAAGGGACGCGCAATGTGATTCGGTTGTACGGCGACGAACGCCTGATGGATGAACGAACGATCGACGTGCCGGCGGGCTTTGGCCGCCGCCTCGAGAAAAGACTGGCCCAGAATGCGCGGGCGAGCGGCGGTCGGTGGTCAACATTGTCGGCGTGGCTGGTGCCGCTTGCCGCTCTGGTATTGATTGCGGGCGGACTGCGTCTGGCGCAGTCGCTTACGGTCGGTCGTCCGTTGCAATCCCCGATGGCGGAACGCGGGCACGGCATCCCTCCCGACATGCAGGTCGTGGTCACCTCCAATGCCAAAATTTTTCATGTGGCCGGCTGCCCCTTCATCCACAACAAGAAGACGGAAAGAACTCTGACCGCGAAAGAAGCGATTCAGGAGGGATACGTTCCCTGCCTGCGCTGCATGCGGAAGTATCTTGAGGCCGCGTCTGCCGGTCACACCGCACAGGGTTCCGACGTTGATGCCGACTCAGACGCGGATGACGACGATGCGCACGGCGGCGGGCAATAACTGAATCGAGGAGTATGGAACTCTGGCGGATAGAGGGCTCAAAAGAATGCGGCGCGGGTTGCGAAGCCCGCGCCCAGTTTGAAAGGTAACGTCGCGGCCTAGTTGTTCTTCATCTCGTCTTTCTTGGTGCCGTCCTTCTTCATGGTGTCGTCTTTCATGCTGTCGCCTTTCTTCATGTCATCCTTCGTCATTGCGTCTTTCTTGGCGGCCTTCTTGCTCTTTTTGTCCTTCTTCATCATCTTGTCGTTCTTCATTTGATCATTCTTCATTTGATCGTTCTGCATCGTGCTGTCTTTCTTGCTGTCATCCGGCTTCATCTGGTCCTGGGCAAAGGCCGACATGGAAACAGCGAGTACACCGGCGAGCATCAGCGTGCTGAGAAGTCTCTTCATAAAATCTCTCCTTTGGATGAGTTGTTGAACTGCATTCGGCGGGCAGGTTGTGACCTGCTGGCACAGATGGGATGAGCCGTGGGTCAGGAAGTTACAGCGGTGTCGTTACAATATTTGCGACGGGCCCTAGCAGGCCAGTTGCTCGCGCTTCAATTTCAGGCCGCTCAGATTTCCCAGCGCCGTCACCGCGACCGCCTCGGTCTTGAAGAACTCGTTGGCCAGCGTGGTGAGGTCGTCGACCGTCACCGCCTCGATTTTCGCAATCAGTTCGTCAAGGTCGTAGAAGCGGTCGAAATACATTTCCTGACGCGCGAGATTCGACATGCGGGCAGTGCTCGACTCGAGCGACAGCATGAGGCTGCCCTTGAGCTGATCTTTCGAGCGGCGCAGCTCCTCTTCCGGAACGGGTTCGGTCTTCAGCTTGTGGAATTCGCTCACCACCGACTGCACAACCTTCGCGGCCGAAGCCAGCGAAGTGCCCGCGTAGACGGCGAGGCATCCCGTGTCGCGGTAGGGATTCAGATCGCTGTAAATGGAGTAGGCCAACCCCTGGCGTTCGCGGATATTCTGAAACAGCCGCGAACTCATCCCGCCCCCCAGCAGCGTGTTGAGAATGTAGCCCGCGTGCCGCTTCTCGTGCGCAATCGGATGCGACGGCACGCCGATGCAAAGCTGCACCTGCTCGAGAGCTTTCTTGTTGCGCAAAACAATGCGTGCCGCAATCTTGGGCGCCGATGAGTGGAAGCCGTTCGTCATCGGCTTCATGTGCTCGAAGTGCTCGGTCACCAGGCCGACGAAGCGGTCATGATCCAGATTTCCTGCCGCCGATACGATGATATTTCCGGGCGCGAAGCGGTGGGCATAGGCCTCCACGACCGGCTCACGCTCAAAGCGCTTCACAGTTTCTTTCGTGCCCAGGATCGGTTTGCCCAGCGGATGATCTTTGAAGAAATTCTGGGTGAAGATTTCGTGGACGAGATAATCGGGGTTATCTTCATCCATTTTGATTTCTTCCAGGATCACGCCGCGTTCGCGGGCAATGTCGGCGGCGTCGAAGACCGGGTTCAGCACCAGATCGCCCAGAACATCGAGCGCGATCGGAACGTGTTCATCCAGCACTTTGACGTTAAAGCAGATGCATTCCTTGGCGGTGAAAGCGTCCATATTGCCGCCGATGGAGTCGACCTGGCGCGCGATTTCCTCCGCCGTGCGGTGCTTGGTCCCTTTGAAGACCATGTGCTCGATGAAGTGCGAGATGCCGTTCCACTCGGTATCCTCGTCGCGCGAGCCAGTCTGAAGCCAGATTCCGATCGAGGCGGAACGGATGTGGGCCATCTGCTCGGTGATGATGGTCAGCCCGTTGGGCAAAACCTGACGGCGAATATTGCGGACTTCTTGGGACATGAATACGTCCTGCAATGAAAAAATAGCTGCCTGCGAACCCAGTAAACTGCAGTAGGAAGGATCGTTACTATTCTGACATAGGCACAGCAGGTGTGCGAAAATAGTTTAGTGTTTTAGAATCAGCGGTTTAAGGATCCCGTTTCGACGCGGGAATCTCGGCCGAGTCATGCCAGTGGTGAGCACCAGCTATCAACCGGAAGCCCAACCGTGACGAGTAGGTTATGACGAATTCATCGCAATCCGCGCTGCTGGGCCTGGATCGCCCGGAAATGGCCGCGCTCATCGACGAAGCGGGAGAGCCTGCCTACCGCACGCAGCAATTGATGGAAGCGGTGTACCGGCAGCGCGTCGAATCGATGGAGGAAATCTCGACCATGCCGCA
The DNA here is from genome assembly GCA_963739125.1 of uncultured Acidobacteriaceae bacterium. Taxonomy (GTDB): domain Bacteria; phylum Acidobacteriota; class Terriglobia; order Terriglobales; family Acidobacteriaceae; genus Sulfotelmatobacter. Next base: position 3,495,141 of record CAVTZD010000001.1, read on the forward strand.
GCAGCTTCGCCTGAAGCTGGCCGGGAGCGGTGTTTCCGTCGGAGCGCCCCGCATCGAAAACCGGTTCGTTTCGTCGGACGGCACAGTGCGATATCTGATCGCATTCGCCGACGGACAAAGTGTTGAAACTGTCTGGATGCCCGAGGGCGACGGCGGCGAAGCCGGGGATGAAACCGAAGCTGACGATTCCGACAAACGGGGCACCGGGCGGAACTGGGGACGCGCGACCATTTGCGTGTCGAGCCAGGTGGGATGCGCGGTGGATTGTCACTTCTGCCTGACCGCGTTGCTCGGCGTGAAGCGCAATCTGACTGCCGGCGAAATTGTGGGTCAGGTGTGTGCCGTACTCAAAAATCAGCAAGTTTTGCCGCAGCATGACCGCATTAATCTCGTATTTATGGGCATGGGCGAGCCGTTTCTCAATTACGAGAACTTCATGAAAGCAGTCCGCTTGCTGGTGCAGGAAGTCGGCTTGGCGGAATCACGGATGACGGTTTCCACGGCGGGAATTGTTCCGCGCATTTACGATTTTGGGCAGGAGCCGATTCGACCTCGGCTGGCAATTTCTCTCAACGCGTCGAATGACGATTTGCGGACCAGTTTGATGCCCCTGAACAAGAAGTGGAGTCTGGAACGGCTGTTGGCGGCGGCACGGGAGTTTCCGCTGCGCAATCGCGAGCGGGTCACATTCGAATATGTTCTGTTGCGCGACGTCAACGATTCACCAGAAAACGCGGCGGAAGTCGTCGAACTGCTGCGGGGAATCAAAGTCCGCGTGAATCTGATCGCGTTAAATCCGGGGCCGGGCATCGACTTCGCAACGCCTGCGGATGGGAGCGTAGCCTCGTTTCAGAAGATTCTGCGCGAAGCTGGAATCCTGACGTTTGTGCGGCGTCCGCGGGGTCGCGATATCTACGCCGCGTGCGGGCAACTCAAGCGAACGGTCGAGATTGCCACAGCACCGGCACCGTAGCATTATCGACTTTCCGCTGAGACACCTCTACGGCCGGCAGTTCTACGCGCAGCAGAACCGCGCCATCTTCGCGGGGTTCACTCGATATCTGGCCGTGATGTTCCTGCACAATGCCTCGACACGCACTCAGGGCCAACCCGTCTGCAGAGTCGATTACAGATGCCGGGTTGAACGGAAATTTCTCGGACAGCGCCGGTTCGAACGCAATCTGCACTGCCGACACGCGTTCCTGCTGGTCCGTGCTGATGGTCAAAATCCGGCTGCCCCGCTCCGTCATGATGTACAGACAGTTTCCAACCAACTGCAGGCATACTTGCAAGAGTTGATTGGCATCCCCGAAAACCTTGGGCACGGTTGGGTCAAGCTGGGTTCGCACTTCGATGCTGAGTGGCTCCCATTGTCCCTGCGTCAGTTTGACGGTGGTGCGCGCAAGGGTGTTCAGATCGATAGGCGTCTTGGGCGCCGGTGCCTGCCGCGCGAAGCTGATCAGGCTGGCGACCAGCGATTTGGTTCGCCGCACATATTGTCCGATTCTTGCGGCGGTGGTTTGTTGTTCCGGGTTGAGCTGCGTACTCAAAAGCAAATCCGAGTAGCCCAGCATGGCAGTGATCGGATTGTTGAGTTCGTGTGCCGCGCCCCCGACCAGTTGTCCCATCGACGCCAGTTTTTCCGTCTGCAGGATCTGTGCCTGTAGTCGCTTCAAGCTGTGAACCGATTCGCGCGAGTGGTTGAGCAGGTGAATCAGTTCGCGGTCCAACAGACGCTGGCGGACGAATACCATAATGCCCATCACCAACGCCGCCATCAGGGTTAACGCCACGCGGAACGAACGCACTTCGGGCTGCACCCCAGTCTCGGCTATCGCCCACGCGGCGAGCAGAGGCAGCGAAAATACCGCAATCATGCTGCATCGTGCGACCCAAACGCCGTAAAGTGTCGATACCTCTCGCGTGGCGGCGTCCGGCTTCAGCGGGGCCGTGCTCAACCCGATCCAGGTCAGCCAGGCCATGGAGAATGCCAACGGAATATCGTAGAGGCTGCCCGTGTAATACGTGTTCCGCTCGATAGCCCAGTTGGCCACGGCAGAACTTACCGCGTAACTGATTCCGACTCCGAAAAGATTGGCGTAGAGATTTCTCCACTGCCCCTTGCTTGCGATCCAGAACACAATCAGGGTAGCCAGGAAGACGAACTGCTCGGTCAGGTAGGTTACGTTGAGGTTGCGAATATAGGCCACAGGATCGGCCACGACAAATTGCCAGGGAATCACGATCAACACGTAGAGGTAGAGCCACGATACCAGCAGCAGCGCGAAATCAAGCCGTCCCAATCGCGTGGCGTACTCGTCAGGGGGAACGTGCGGACGCAGGGCCAGCGCGGCCGTCAACGGAACGATATGCAGGAACAGAACCACATCTCCGGAGAAAATGTCCGGCACATCGCGGCGCAACGCGACTTCGTAATAAGTCCAGAGCAGTTGGTACGCCAGCCAGAAAGCGATCCCCAGCGCGATCAGCGCCCAGAACAAACGCATCCTGCCTCTGGCGCGTCTCGCCAGCGGTACGAACGCAGCCGTGCCTGAAACCAACAGGAAGCTCTGGACCAGATCACTCAGAGCGGTCAGGCCAAAGGACTGGGGCAGAAGGAGCGCAGCCAGAGCTAAGATCGCCAGCGAACCGGCAACCGCCGCCAACCAGAGTTTGAAACGCGTACTCAAGACACAGACTCACTCCTGATTCTAGATTGGAACGTGTCCCGGCCCTGGTTACTGTAGTAACCTAAGTTGGCTCAAGAAACGCCCAAGGGCGGGCCGGCCGATTCGCTCTGCGAAAGCCCCCCTTGCCGATAAGGTTTTCTTATTCAATAATATGCACCGCAGCCGCCACGCTCGTGGAGATTGACTCGAGTGCTTTCTCACCCTGAGCGCTATCAGAATTCCTGGAGACTACGAATCCCGCCGGATCCGGGCGAAACCCGCCGGATTGAGACCTGGCTGGCGACCGCACGCGTGTTTCTGGCCGCCTCGGCCCTCGCTGCAATCCGCATGGATCCCACCGAGATCGGCCCCTCCTGGGCTGCCTACGGCCTGTTTGTCTTCTATCTGGCCAACGGCATTCTGATCTGGATGCTGCTGCGCCGCAGGCAACACTCGACCGCCGCCTTTCGCCTCCTCGTGCACGCCGGGGATATTGTCTGGCCGGCGGTGATCTCGGTTTTTGGACAAGGTCCGAGAAGCCCGTTCTTCCTCTTCTTCGTATTCGTTCTGGCTGCTGCCGCCTATCGCTGGGGCTTGTGGGAAACGCTCGCTACCGCGGCCGCCGAAGTGGCTCTTCTGTGGGCGGAGAGTATCGCGCTGATTGGCATGTCCCTGGGCCCGCACGGCGCACTCCCATGGCACGCTCTGAGCGGTCTGCGCGTGAATGTCGGTGAGTTCGAACCCAAGCGCCTGTTTATGCTCTCGGTCTATCTGATCGTGATGGGATTGCTGCTGGGCTATTTGGCGGAGCAGCAGAAACAACTGCGCGCTGAAAAGGCGGTCGTGACCGGCATTCTGTCACGAGTACGAGTGGAAGCCGGGCTGACCGGAACCATTCAGCAGATCTTCAACGAAGCCATCTCGATGTATGGCGCTTCACGCCTGGTGGTCGCCTCGCAGGAAGTTCACAGTCACCGGGTCTTCGTCGGCGAACTGGATCACTCGCAAAATGGCGCGAGTGGAGAATTTCACTGGCTGGAATCCAGGCCCGGAGACTCGAAAATTTATCTGAACGACTTTCCCGGAGACGTCTGCTACGCCACAACCGACGGCGACCACTGGTCTGTCCTGGCTCTCGATCACGATGGCAACCAACTGCCCGCGGCCGACGGAGCGCCCATTTCCCATCTGCGGGAAGTCGAGAGCTTCAGTTCGTTGATCACCGTGGCATTTCTGTTCGGAAGCGAGTGGCGGGGCCGGGTTTTCCTGTTCAATCCCTCATGGCGCGGCGAAAAGCAGGAGGAACTGCGCTTCATGCTGAACCTGGTGCAGCAGGTGGGGCCGGCCATTTACAACGTGTATCTTTTGCATCGCCTGCGGCGCCGGGCCAGCGCCGCCGAACGTGCCCGTTTCGCCCGCGAACTTCACGATGGCGCCGTCCAGTCGCTCATCGCCGTGGAGATGCAAGTCGATGTGGTCCGGCGCCAGGCTGAGGCCGACAAGCCCATCACCGCGGAGCTGGGCCGGATTCAGGGCCTGCTGCGCGAGGAAGTCTTGAAATTGCGCGAACTGATGCAGCAGATGAAAGCGATCGATGTCGATTCACAGCGTCTGCTTGGAGTCTTGAACGACACCGTGGAACGCCTGCAACGAGAAACTGGAATCAGCGCGCGCTTCGTCACCGACATCGACGAACTGAACATGCCGCAGCGCGTCTGCCGCGAGTTTCTCCGCATTGTGCAGGAAAGTCTGGTCAACGTGAGAAAGCACAGCCGCGCGCGGCATGCCTTAGTTCGCCTGGGGGCTAACGGCAAGCAGTGGCAACTCACCATCGAAGACGACGGCAAAGGCTTTTCCTTCGCCGGCAGCCTCACGCTGGAGCAGATGGAAGAAATGGGCAAAGGACCGATGATTATTAAGGAACGCGTACGTTTGATTGGCGGCGCACTCACTGTAGAATCAAATCCCGGACAGGGATCTCGCCTGGAAATCATTGTGCCTCGCGGCGGAGAAGTGCCTCATGAATTTTAAAAAAGCACAAACGGTTCGCATCGTGATTGCCGATGACCATCCGATCTTCCGTGACGGTTTGCGGCGGTTGCTCGAGGCCGAAGCCGACCTCAAGGTTCTAGGAGAGGCTTCTGACGGCGCCGAAGCGGTAAAACTGGCGCGAACTTTGCGGCCAGACATCCTGCTGCTCGATCTCGCCATGCCCAAGCACCCAGGGCTCGAGGCGCTGCGCGATCTAAGCGCCGCGCCCAATGCAACTCCAGTGCGAGTCATCCTGCTGACGGCTGCGGCGGAGAAGAGTCAGATTGTCGAGGCTCTGCAGCTCGGCGCCCGCGGCGTGGTGCTCAAGGACTCCGCCACCCAACTGTTATTGAAGGCGATTCATACCGTGATGTCGGGCGAGTACTGGGTGGGCCGGGAGAGCGTTTCCAATCTGGTGCAGTATCTGCGCACGCTGATGCAGTCCTCCAATGACGAAGCCCGGCAGAAGAAATTCGGGCTCACGCCCCGCGAGCTGGAAATCGTTTCCGCCGTCGTCGCCGGGTACTCAAACAAGGAAATAGCGGAATACTTCAAGATCAGCGAAGATACCGTCAAGCACCACCTCAGCAACATTTTTGACAAACTGGGGGTCTCGACCCGGCTGGAGTTGGCTCTGTTTGCGGTCAATCAAGCCTTGCCGCTCAGAAGTATCACGTGAGCATGGAGTTACGCTCCCGAGGATAGGCATGTCGGTGGCACTTTGGTGCTATTGGCGAATGCTGCGCGTGCAGATATGATTTTTTGAAAGCGATTGGCTTGGGGATAGGTGTGGTGTGAAGTCCGCCGCCGTTCGCTGGAGCAAGTCTCGGGGGACAACTGAAACCGCGAGAAGAGGAGCCCTGTGGCACGACTTCTGCATCAGCTTTGGAACGATGAAAACGGTCAGGACATCGCAGAATATGCCGTCATGCTGGCGGTTATTCTGGTGATTGTCGTCGGGACGATTCGCCTCATCGGGTCAAACGCCAATAACGTGTTCTCGCAAGTGGGCAGCACCATTCAGTAGCATCCCGTAAGCTCTCCGAAAAACGGGTCGCAAACGAATCGGTGTTCGGTGTTCCGCCAGGAACCTCCCCACAATGTTGTCCGTGCGATTCGGTCCCGCTGTTAGATTCCGCACTTCGATCCCGCACTTTCCAATCCCGACCGATAAGCGACCAGACAACGAAACTATTTTGGATCCGACGCAGCGCCTTTCGGCGTTGGCGGTTGCGGCGTAGTCAACGCGACTTTATCGGTGCCGCCGCTGGAGAGCCGAGTCAGATACGGGAAGAACGGGGTAATTCCAAACTCCATTTTTTCGTGTGCCGACGCCAGTGCCACGGGCTTGGCTTTCGAAAGTTCCACCTGATCGCTCCAGGGGTCAACCTTCACGCGTCCCCCAAGGGGCAATGCCGCAATCTGGTCCAGGCGCTTTTCGTCGAGCGCGGGCGCATCGGCCACCAATGTCGACATGCGAATACTCTTGCCCGTAAACATGCTGTTGCCAAGGTGAGGCCGAATCAGGCTCGGCAGGTCGGGCGCTTTCTCCTGCAACGCCTTCAGAAACAGTCCCGCATCGCCCAGTTTGTCTTTGTAGGGAGAATTCTTCAGCAGGTCCAGAGCTTTTGCGTCGGCCGCTGCCTCATCGGCAGCGCTGCGCCTGAAGTCGAGACGCTGGAAAGAATCCTGGTCGGGAAAGAACAGTTTGTCGCTGAATGCGAGTTCGGTATCGAGGCGATGTCCCAGCAAAATATGGCTGAGTTCGTGCGCCAGAACCATGGCCAGGGAAGCCTCGTCCGGCAAAACGTCGAGCAGCCCGCGACTCACGACAATCGTGTGGCCGATGGTGAACGACTCCAACGGAGCCGTCAGCAAAACGCGGCAGCGGTAATCTCCCTGCAAGTCAATGTTGTTGGTCACCAGGAGATTGTTGACCACCGTGCCCAGCACCTTGTCGAGATCTCCCGGAGGCGCGAGCAGGCCGATCTTAGTCAGCCGATCGATCGCATTATCTTCCGCTTGTTTCTCCCACATGCGCTCCGCCACAACCGGCGAAGCGTCAGCTGTGGCGTCCGACTGATCGCGCACGTTCTGTGGTGAGTCGACCAGAATCTGGGTAAACTCCTCGCTCCTGCCCAAGCCCTTCAGATCGTATCCCCAGAGCCGGGTCTGAGCTTTGAAGGGCAGACTCTTGCTGAGGCCCGTCTTGAGGTCGGACTCCTCGATGTAGATGTAGGCAGGCAGCCATGTTCCGGGGCGCATGTTCAGGCGCCAGCTATCGAAATGGAAAAAGAAGTGCTCCCTCGGCTCCGGCGAGTACGTTCCGTTGAAGCGGACGATGTTGTAGTCCTGGTCTTCGACCCAGATTCTTCCCGTGAAGCGAGCGATTTTCTGCCCTGCCTTGGGGTGGACGTCGATCACCAGGCAGCGCACTTCACCCAGAAATTCCCGCCGCACGAAATTGAAGTTGTAGTACTTTCTCTGGAAATCGGTGTCGAGCACCACCATCTGGGCGAAGCCCATGGGGAGAAAGTGCAGCGAATACAGCCCGGTCAACTTGGTGACCATGCGTTGGCCAAAACCCGGCTGGCCCACAAACGAAGTATCTTCCGGCCCGTCCGACATGTCGAGCCGTCCCAGATAGTACTGATCTCTCACCGGAATCTGATCCCCCGCGCTGTTCTTCTTCAGTTCCTGCAGATAGGTTTCGACCATCGGGTGCATGTGCCGCATCTGCGCCAGGAAAAGATGCTCGCGTTCCACCACCCGGTCCACAACATCGTTCAGCGAAGCCGGAGGCAGGGCGGTTGTGTGTTGCCCGGGCGCCGCGGGGCTTCCGGCAGAATCAACAGAGGACGGAGCCGACGCAGGGGGAGCATCCTGCGACAACACTGGCAGCCAGCCAGCCGCCAGAAAAACCAATAGGAGCGACGCCGAACCTACAATTCGCATAAAGACAACCTTTGTGAGATCACGCCAACTGGAAAATGATGTGCACCACCGCGGTCGAATCCGACGGTTGGCCATCCTGCAGCGCGGGTTTGAAGCGGATCTGCTCGGCGGCGCGGACCGCCGCATCGTCCAGACCATAACCCAGTCCGTGAAGCACGCGCAACACGCGGATCTTGCCACTCGATTCAAAGACGACTTCCAGCAGCACCTCGCCCTCGATCCGGTTGGCGCGTGCCTCTGCAGTGTAAACCGGAATCGGCTTGGAAAGAATTTCGGCAGCGGTCATTCTTGCTGGTGCCGGCGCCGCCAGTCTCGATTGCACTGTCGGCGGAGCGGGAACGTCGGCGTCGCCGAACCCAGCCTGCCGGATCGTGCCGCGATTGACGCGCGAGTCTGCCGTGGCCGTGCCGTTGCCAAAGCCCGCGCTGGCTACCACCCCGCGCACACCCTTTGCGCCGCCCGTGCCGTTGCCGTATCCCGGTCCGACCGGCATGTCAAAGCCGCCGGCTTGCGCAATGTTCACGGCTTGCGTCTGGCTCGTTCTAGCCGGAACGCCGTTGGGATCGCCAAAGCCCCCGGTCTGCACCTTGGCCGCCGGTCGCTGGATGGTTTGCGGCGCCGAACTGCCAGTCGAGAACAAGTTGGTTCGCACCAGTTGCTTCGGGATGGCAGCTGTCGTCGGCGGAAGCGGATCGGGCGTCCGCTCCGCAATCTTCACTTCCGGGGCGGGCGTATTTTCCACCATCGGCTTCGGCCGCGGCTGAGGCTCTCGCAAATGCAAAGCCGCCGGCGGAGGATCAAGTTTGGCCACGATCACAGGCGTCGGAAGCCGCCGCTGCGGTTCCAGATTCACCGGTACTGGAGTTGGCACCAGTTCAACCGCGTGGTAATCGCGCTTGGGTGCCTCCAGAATCTGCGGATGAAGAATCGGGAGCCACACGAAAATGCCCACGGCGATCGCTTGCGTGCCGTAGCTCAGGAAAAACTCAGACCAAGGCGCTCTCCACCTCGGCAGCGAAGAAAACAGGTGTATTTCAGGCACGAAGGATCCCATAAATCTGTTCTGACTACCCCCTAGCAAGGAACACCAATACAGGGGAAAAAGTTGTTCTCTCGTGGTTTGAACCCTGGGAGTCAGGATCCAACTCTAAGTACACTACCCTAGGAAAGTCTTGCACGGCGGAGGCCATTCCTTGCTTCTAACATACAAGCCTAAAGACTTGCCGGTCAATACCTTAGAAAACCAGACCCAACCTGTGATTCAGCCCCAAAACCACGTCGTGCAAAAAAATACACCGTTCTGGGAGGGTTTTCCTATACTGGTCCCTGTATGGGAACAACATCTGTGGGTCGGCCACGAAGAGGCTTCAGCACTGGACAATCTTGCTGCTCTTGATCCCTCGCGTCGCGTTGCGTGTATCGACCACCAACTGCGCCTCCTCAACGATACGGGCGTAGTCGTAGTCCGAATGATCGGTCACAATCACAACGCAGTCATACTCACCGAGATTCTTCAGTTCGGCGCATTTCATCTGCAGATCGTATTTCCGGCCTTTGCCGATGAAAGGGAAGTACGGATCGTGATAACTCACGAGTGCGCCGTCTTTCTGCAGGAGTTCAATGATCGTGAGCGCGGGCGATTCGCGCAGGTCGTCGATGTCTTTCTTGTAAGCCACGCCTAAAACCAGAATCCTTGCGCCATTCAGCGCCTTCTTGTGGCGGTTGAGAGCGCCTCCGACTGACGCCAGCACGTGATACGGCATGTTGATGTTGATCTCGCCCGCGAGTTCGATGAAGCGGGTGCGGAAGTCCCACTCCTTGGCCTTCCACGAAAGGTAGAACGGGTCGACGGGAATGCAGTGCCCGCCCAGCCCGGGTCCCGGATAAAACGGATGGAAGCCGAAGGGTTTGGTGGAGGCGGCGGCAATGACCTCCCAGATATCGATGCCCATGCGCAGGCACAGCAACTTGAGTTCGTTGACCAGCGCGATATTCACGCAGCGGTAAATATTTTCGAGAAGCTTGGTCATTTCCGCCACGGCCGGCGATGAGACGGGCACCGTTTTGTTGAAGATCGCTCCGTAGAGCGCGCCGGCAAGTTCCGACGCTTCTGCATTCAATCCGCCTACAACTTTGGGGATGTCACGTCGCGCCACGCTGGTGTTGCCGGGGTCCTCGCGCTCGGGCGAGAAGGCAACGAAAAATTCTTTTTCGTTCGGGGTCCCATTGCGCGCAGCTTTCAGCCCGGCCTGATTTTCTTTCTCCAGGATGGGGATCATCACTTCTTCCGTGGTTCCCGGATATGTCGTACTCTCGAGCACGACCAGTTGGCCGGCCCGCAGATGCGGAGCGATCGAGTGCGTCGTGCCGGTGATAAAGCTGAGATCGGGCTCGTGATATTCATTGAGCGGGGTAGGAACGCAAATAATAATGGCGTCCATTTCGGAGATCTGCGAATAGTCGGAGGTCGCGGAAAATCCCTGAGACTGCGCTGCCTGGATTTCTTCGGCCGCAATTCGATAAATGTAGGAACTGCCCTTGGCCAGGCTCGCCACTTTGCGGGCGTCGATGTCGAAACCAGTCACACGGAACTTCTGTTCGCTGTACAACAAGGCCAGCGGAAGGCCGACGTACCCGAGGCCGATGATGCCCACACGAGCCTGGCGCTCGCGTACCTTATCCATGAGTTGAGAGAAAGTTGCGCCTGCGGCGGAAGCAGAAGATGTGATCATGAAAATTTCCGGAATTACGTGGAGTGAAAAGCGCTTCCCATTTTACACGCTGCGCCGGGCGGAGGTTTGCCGCGAGGGCGGCTGCGATTCAGCGCCGCCGAGTTGGGTAGTGGCTCAACTTCATGCACAATCAAAACCTGGAACCACGAAGGACACGAAGTCGCACAAAGGAAATCCACCCGGCGAAGTCCCTTCGTGATCCTTCGTGTCCTTTGTGGTCGATGGGTTTATCTTCTGCCTTCAAATTGAATCACTACCAGGAGTTGGGTGCTCGCTTGTCTATGAATTCGTGTAACGCCGAGTTGGGTAGTGGCTCAACTTCATGCACAATCAAAACCTGGAACCACGAAGGACACGAAGTCGCACAAAGGAAATCCAGCCGGCGAAGTCCCTTCGTGATCCTTCGTGCCCTTTGTGGTCGATGGGTTTATCTTCTTTACCTTCGAATTGAACCCTACGAGGAGTCGGGTGTTCGCTTGTCCCTGAATTCGGGTGACCGTGAAAATGTCTAACACGATGTGGGCCGGCAAACGCGTCTGGATGGCGGGTGGCGTCGTTCTGGCGCTGCTGCTGGTCGAGCTGGCGGCAAATGCCGGCCGCTTGCTGATCGTGGACAGCCCGCAACCATCGGACGTGATCCTGGTTCTTGCCGGCGAGACCGACCGGCGTCCGGCGCGTGCTTTGGAGCTTCTCGACCGGGGCTACGGCCGCCGGGTCGTGATCGATGTTCCCGCCGCCGCGAGTATCTACGGATTCTCGCAAGTGACGTTGGCGGAAGAATACATACAGCGCCTTCCGCAGGCTGCATCGCTCGCGATCTGTCCCATCACCGGTCTTTCTACCCGCGATGAAGCCCACGACGCCGAAAAGTGCCTGGCTCGCGAGCCGGCCAATCGCGTTCTTATCGTCACATCGGATTTCCACACTCGCCGCGCCCTCAGCATATTTCGTCACGAGCTTCGGCAGGACTCCTTCTCCGTGAACGCGGCCTACGACGATACACAGTTCGGAGTGCGGTGGTGGACGCACCGGGAGTGGGCCAAGACTTGCGTCTATGAGTGGACGCGCCTGCTATGGTGGAACGCCGTCGATCGCTGGCGCTGAAAACAAATCGCCTCGCGGCCGAATGGGCTGCAACCTTCCAATAAAGTTTTCCACCGGAAAACGCGCCGACTAGCACAAAAGCCATTGACTGACAAGAATCAGGCAGGTAGGATTCGTTCCAGAGTCACCAAAATAGTTATTAACGGAGTGTGGGAATGGGCGGGTCAGCTTTCCGCAAGATGGTAAGTTGCGTGCTAATGTTCCTGTTTCCCGCCGCTTTATTCGCCGCTGATTCAGACGCGGCCATGCTCTATACGAGCGGCCCCGCCTGGGTCAATGGCGCTCACGTCCCGCGTGACTCGTCGGCGATTTTTTCCGGCGATCTTCTGCAAACCCCCACCGATTCTGTGGCCAACATCAATCAGTCAGGCTCCAGCATCACCGTGCTGGGCGATTCGCTGGTGCAGTTTGAGGGCTCTTCCGTGCGCATCGAGCACGGAGGCGTTACCGTTTCGACCTCGCGAGGCATTGCCACGACCGCGGGAGACGTGAAGGTGACTCCATCTGCGTTCTCCTGGACTGAGTTCAACGTAGTCGACGTCGACGGAACCGTGAAGATCGCGGCGCGCAAGGGCGACCTGACGATCAACGATGGCAAAGAAGTTGTCACGCTGGCGCAGGGACAGGAAACGACCCGCGATGAATCGTCGAACGACAGCACCACCAGCAAGAACGGAAAGAAGAGCAAGAAACGGTCCGGAGCTGCCCCCGCGGGTGGAGGCGGCCTGCTGAATTCTCCGCTGGCGATCGGCCTTGGCGGCGCTGCCATCGCCGGCGTCACCACCTGGGTTTTAGTCAAGAACGACAATCCTGCCAGCCCGACTCAGCCCTGATTCTCGGGTCGCGCTCGCGTATAAGCCTTACCCGCTCAGGGCTCCAGACCGCCCTGTCACCCGACCCTGCCGCCTCGCGCTTCTCTGATTTTTCGGCTTGCTTAAACCACTTCTGAAGCGGGGAGCACTTCATTCGCCGGGCTCGGAGCTGGTTGCCGTTTTCGCGAACGTTGCCGCAACGGTGGGGCCGCTGCGATGGTGCAGAACACGTAGAACAAAGCGGCATTGGCGGGAATCTGCAGATTGAAGTCGAGCAGGCTGTGCACCAGAATCCCGGTAAAGGCCAGCGTGCAGGCCAGAGTCACGGCGCTGGTCATGTCCGAAGTCCAGTCTCCCATCTTGCGCAACGCGCTGCGATAAAGAACGATCAGAAACCACACCATGGTCGCGAACCCGAGCAGCCCCATCTCCGTGAGCAACTGCAGATAGTCGTTGTGGGCTTCATTGACAAAAAAATTGGTATAGAACGAACGAAACTCCGGATACACCACGGGAAACGTGCCCAGCCCCCAACCCAACACCGGCCTGCTGCGGAACATGCGAATAGAATCGCGGTCGATGGAGAGGCGCATGCCGCCGGAAATCTCGCTGCGTGTCTCGGTGGAGATGCTGGAGAGGCGTGTCACCAATTCCTTGCCGCCCAGCCAGCTCAATAAACCGATCAATACCACAGCAAACACGCCGGCCACAATCGCCGCGCGCGAACCTTTCTTGTGGCGAAGCAATACCACGGCCAGAACCGCAAACTCCACCAGCATGGCCAGCATCCCGCCGCGCGAGCCGCTCAGGAATACGGTCCCGGTCATGACGGCCGCGGCGATCCCTGCGGCAATACGTTCTTTCTGATGCGCTAAGCGAGTCAGCGACAGCACTAACGGGATCGGCACCAGCAGTTCCATCAATCCCGCATAGTGATTGTGGTTCACGTAGGGACCGTAAATCCAGCCTCCGAGTCGCGGCTCCCGCAACCAATAAAGTTTGCCGTTGGGAGCAATCCCCTGGACCAGGGCAAACGCCGCAATCGCAAAGCCGTACACCGAAAGAATCACTGCGATCCGGCGCGCTTGCGAGCTGCGCAGCAGGGCCTGGCTCGACAAAAAGCACAACATGGCATATGCGCCGTACAACAGCGCCATGGAAAATGTGTCATGAAAATACGCGCTTCTGCGCAGGACAATCTGCGCTATGACAAGAATCGCGAATCCGGACATGGGAAGAAACAGTGGATTCCACAGCAGCTTTAATTCGCCATCCACCCATTGTTTGGCGAACCACAGCAGAGTCAGCGCAACCGCGGAGATCTCGACCGCAAAAATCGACCAGGCCTCCACCGCTCCGAAGGCCAGCGGCCCGAACATCATGACGCCGAAGGTGCCGTAGAGCAGAATCGCAGTCATGCGGTCCGACAAAATCCGGCGATCTTTTTCTGTCATCGTAGCCATGAACGCGTTGTGCTTTCCCTGTGGGCGGGCGTCAAGACGGTTTTCGAACCAGGCGGAGGTCGTCGATCCAGAGCTTACCACGGATGGGACTGCCTGCCGGCAGCCGCCGGACGTGCAACACAACCAGCTTGCAATCCGGAGACGTGGTGAACTCGCCGTCTGCCGATTTCCAGAATCCCGCATCCTTCAATTCGTCGCTGTCGTAGTAGACCGCCTGGCTGTACATATCCTGAATCGTAAAGTGCGGGCCACCTGCGCCCTCGATCTCGCCATTCTTGTAATACCCCGTAAAGTCGTAAGTCGTGTTGGGCTGCACGGCGATCAGTTGGTAGATGCCGGCATCGTTGATGCCAGGGCCGTCAAAACTGATGAGCAGCGAGCGTCGTCCGGCGTGAAAGTCGCTGGGGTCAAGCGTCAGAGTGACCCCGGACTGTTGCTCATAATGCCAGTCAAAGCCTCCGTTCAGGACGCTGAGGTCAAATCTGCCATTCACGATCAGATTGTTCGACGAGGGGAGATACGAAGACAGCCGGAAGCGGTTGGCAGCCTGCTCCCAGACCAGCACTGCCTCGTCGACCTCTTTGTGCTGGATGAGAAAACGGAAATACTCGTAGACATACCGCATCTCAAAGGGCTCGCTGGTTTGCATCAGCGCATCCCAAACCTTGAAAGTGGCAGCCACTTCCTGCTTGGTCTCGAGCAGCGAAAGAAATGCAAGTTCTACATCGGCGTCGCGAGGCACCACATCCCGCAACAGAGAATCCACATCCGGATCGATCCGCCAGCAGAACTGAATCGACGCCGCGGCCAGAGACGGATCATTGGCCATCACCACACGGAATTCACGCAAAGCTTTTTCGTTCTGGCCCTGCACCAGATAGAGATTGGCAGCCTCCCAGGCCACGTCGGGCGTCATGGCATCGGCCTGGATCGCATGTTCCAACGCCGAAGTCTGGCTTGCCGTATCTCCCAGAACTTGATACGCGCTGGCCAGATCGAACCAGTAGCGGGCAGAGTGCGGGTTGAGTTGAACCGCAGTTTTATAGTAGCGCGAAGCGGTCCCGGGATCGCGCGACACCAGGTCATAGTAACGGCCGAGATGATCCTGGTAATCGGCATTGCCGGCGTCGAGCCATGCCGCATGCTGCAGACTCGCCAACTCGGCGCGGTTGCCCAACCACGAAGCCACAAATTCGCGCCCCGCGGCCAGCGTGTAAGCCGTCGCGAGCAAGAGAACAATGGCTGCTGCGGCCCGCTTCGTCGCGGGCGTGTGAAAAGCAATTTTCATGAGCTTGGTCGGGTCGCTCTTCGCTACCCGCTTCTGGGCTGCGCTGCTGGTTTATGCGCTGCTCGATGACGGTGCGGCAACCTCGCCGGAATCGTCGTCACCATCCTCGTCGTTTGAGGATTTGTCCTCATCCTGGTAGTAGCGGGAATACTTGCCCTGATACTCGTAGTAGTAGTAATAATCCGGCGAGCGCAGGTCTACTGCGTTCAGCAACACGCCAATGACTTTGGCGTTGACGCGCGCCAGAATGTCGCGCGAGCGCCGCAGCGCCTGCTTGGTGGTCTGGCCGGAGCGAATGACCAGAACCACAGCGTCGGCTCGCTGCGAAAGCACGACCGCATCCGTCACCGAGAGAGACGGCGGCGTATCCACAACGATGTGGTCGTACTGTTCCCGCAGTTGAGACAGAATGTCCTTCATTTGCGTCGAGGCCAGCATCTCGGCGGGATTCGGCGGCGGAGTTCCGGCGGGCAGAACCCACAGGTTGGGAAGTATGGGAGTGCGAGTGATGGCCTGCTCCAGGGTTGTGCTTCCGGTCAGGACGTTGCTCAATCCGCTGCGCGGCCCCATGCCCAGCGTCTTGTGAATGCTTGGTCGTCGCAAATCGGCGTCGATCAACAGCACCCGCACACCTTTCTGCGCCAGCACGACGGCGCAGTTGATGCTCGTGGTGGTCTTGCCCTCCTGCGGCAGAGCGCTGGTCACCATGATGACTTTCGGGGGCGATCCCAGGTTGGAAAGCAGCAGCGAAGTGCGCAGGGCGCGATAGGATTCCGCCATCTGGGACTGCGGCCGGACCTGCGTCACCAGTTCCACCGCCTCTTTGGAAGTCGCAATCACCAGCCGCTTGGGATTGAGCCCCTCCCGCGCTGACTTGGATCCGAGCGGAATCATGCCCAGAGGAGCGAGGCCCGAGACCATCTGCGCCTGCTCGGTAGTACGGATCGTGTTGTCCAAACCCTCCAGCAGGAAGGCAAGGCCCACGCCGGTCGCCGTGCCCAGCACGATCGAGAACAGCAGGTTGCGCGGAATGTTCGGTTCAATCGGGTAGGTCGGCGGCCGCGCGCTGTCTACAATGCGGAAATTATTGGACTTCAACCCGGCCGAAACTCCTGCCTCTTTGAGTTTCGTCAACAGATCTTCGTAAAGCGTGCGGTAAGTCTCCGCGTCGCGCTTGAGCAGATTGAACTCGATCGCGCTTTCGTTCAGCTTGTTCTCTTCCTGTTTCTGTTGTTCCAGAGCATCGTGCAACATGTTTTCGCGCTGCAGGGCGGTCACGTACTCGCCCCGAACTTTGCTCGAAATCTGCTTCATCTCGGCTTGCATCTGCCGGTCAATTTCCTTGAGCTGATTGTTGATCTCCGCCAGCTTTGGGTAGGATGGGCCGAACTGCGTGTCCAGGTCGGCGGC
Organism: uncultured Acidobacteriaceae bacterium; assembly: GCA_963739125.1. Lineage (GTDB taxonomy): Bacteria > Acidobacteriota > Terriglobia > Terriglobales > Acidobacteriaceae > Sulfotelmatobacter. Next base: position 3,511,605 of record CAVTZD010000001.1, read on the forward strand.
TTGGATCTTCAAATCCGCTCGTCTGGTTTTCAACGTATCCAGCAACTGCGTGGCTGTCTGCGTGCCAAGGCCTTCCCCCACCAGGCTTCCTGCGGTGGTTGCAATCGCATCGGGGTCGCCCGACTGGATCAGCCGGTACAGGGCTTCCTTGTCCATGCGTTCGCTTTCGGCGGAGGTAAGCTCCTTGTTGAGTTCGTCCAGTTTGGCGGTGGTGATGTTCTGTTTCTCGTCGATGCCCAGGATTTCGTGCTCGCGCTGGTAGCGCACCAGCTTTTCCTGGGAGGTTTCGACTTTCATCTGCATATCGACCAGCTGCTTCTGAAGCCAGTCCGAGGCCTGCATGGTCGATTCAAATCGCGCCTTGAAATTGTTTTCGACGTAAGTTTGCATCAGCGTATTCACCACGTTCGACGCCATTTGCGGATCGGAACTCCGGTAGTGGACTTCGATGATGCGCGAATTGGGGCTGAGCGCGACATGCAGACTGCTCTTGAAGCCGCCGACCATGGCGGCCGCTCGCCCCGGGTCGGTCTGAAGCGGATCGGGAGCCAAGTCCAGCGAAGATGAGGGCACGGTCTTGCCCCCGAACTCCGGACGACGATCGAGGTTGAGTTCGCGGATCACCTGCAAGGCCAGCAGATCGCTCTGCAGGATTCGCAGCTCTGTCTCCAGTTCTGTCGGGTCGTAGTAGTCAAAGCTGAACGAGGGGGAGTTTTGAAAATTCAGGCTGGCGTCGGGCTTGTTGATCTCGATAGTGCCGCTGGCCTCATAGACCGGCGTCATCTTCAGGCTGGCAATGGCCACGACCGAGAAAATCGTCCCCATGCACGCCAGAATGATCCACTTGCGCTTGACTAGAACGCGAACATACTCACCGATGGTCGACTCCTGAGCGGGAAGCGAAGGATAGAGCGGATTTCCGGCAGGTCTGCCGGGGTCGAAGCCCTGGTTAGGCTGCATTTCGCGAACCATTGAGCTATTCGCCGGAACAAGCGGTCCGAAATCCATGCACGCTCCTCAACGATTGTGAAGCCAACGACTGTGAAGCCAACGACTGTGAAGCCAACGACTGTGAAGCCGCTCCCAGGCCTGGGCACACCTGTCCTGCAAGCGCAAAAGTAGTCCCGGTTCGAAGAGGCTGGGTCGTCGCGCGGGGAACTGGTCTCACCCTGAGTATCTGGAGAGTTCGACCGACATTCTAGCATCGGGTTCGGGAAAAACAACGCCGAATTTTGCTCGTGGTGGTGCAGTCTTGGTCCCGCCGCGTCCTCCTATTGGGCTATTGGGGTCATCCCGAACGGAGCCGTTCTTCAGGCGAAGTGAGGGATCTCAGTCTTACTCCGGCCCGGAGCGTCAGCCAAATTGCATCGTTACAGGAATTCCCCCCTGAACCACCGACGCAAAGACGATCGCGAACGATCCGCATCAAAGTTCGCTATACTAGCGGGCAATGCGGGTCGATCCAGATTCGAGTCCAGCCAGATTCACGATCACAATCGGCATCACAAGGCGGATGGGATGAATTGGTCGGAACAAGCGATCTTGGTAACCGGCGGGACCGGGTCTTTTGGCAAAAAGTTTGTAGAGGTCATGCTGAAAGAGTACAGGCCGAAGCGCCTGGTCATCTTCAGCCGCGACGAACTCAAGCAGCACGACATGCGCGCCGCGGGATTGAATCACGCCAGCCTGCGCTATTTCATCGGAGATGTGCGCGACCAGGCCCGGCTGCAGCGTGCTCTGGCTGGCATCACCATCGTGGTGCACGCGGCCGCGCTCAAACAGGTGCCGGCCTGCGAATACAATCCTTTCGAAGCCATCCAGACCAACATCATCGGCGGTCGCAATGTAATCGATGCTGCCATCGATCAGGGAGTGCGGCGCATTCTTGCCCTGAGCACCGATAAAGCCGTGAACCCGGTCAACCTTTACGGCGCGACCAAACTCTGTGCCGAGAAAATATTCGTGCAGGCCAACGCGTACGCCGGAGCTCAGGGCTCCCGTTTCAGTTGCGCCCGCTACGGCAACGTGGTGGGCAGCCGGGGGAGCGTGATTCCGGTTTTTCTCGAGCAGCGTCGTCGCGGACGCATCACCCTGACCGATCCCCGCATGACCCGTTTCTGGCTCACCCTCGAACAGGGCGTTCGCTTTGTCGTGACCTGCATCGAGCAGATGCACGGAGGAGAGATTTTTGTTCCCAAAATTCCCAGCATGCGCATGGTCGATCTGGCCGAATCCATCGCTCCGGGATGCGAGATCGAGACCATCGGCATTCGGCCGGGCGAGAAGTTGCATGAAGTTCTGGTCTCTGAAGACGAGGCGCGCAACACCCTCGAAGTCGAAGACCGCTACATCATTCAGCCGGCCCATCCCTGGTGGCGCCGGGAGAATTGGGTGAACGCGCGACCGCTGCCGGAAGGATTTCGCTACGCCAGCGACAGTAATGATCGCTGGCTGACGAACCGCGAATTGCAGGAACTCATCTCGCCCGAAGAGACGCCGGAACCAGGCGAGGAACGACCTGTCCCTGCGCGAATCTCAGCCTAGGATTAAACACTGTGAGCGCGATCACGATTGCTTCGCGAACCGCTTCTTCCGAAGTGCTTGCCATCGATGGCGGGCAACCGGTGCGCGCCAGTTTTCTGCCTTACGGCCGCCAGTCGGTAGACGAGGCCGACATTCAAGCAGTGGTAGAAGTCCTGCGCTCCGACTGGCTGACCACCGGTCCCAAGGTAGCAGAATTTGAAGAAGCATTCGCCGCCCGCGTGGGCGCGGCGCATGCCGTGAGTTTCACCTCTGGCACGGCGGCCCTGCACGCCGCCGCGTTCGCCGCCGGAATCCAAGCCGGCGACGAAGCAATCACGACCCCGATGACGTTCGCCGCAACTGCGAATTGCATCTTGTACCAGGGAGCGACCCCGGTTTTCGCGGACGTGAGCGCAGATACTCTGAATCTCGATCCCGAACAAGTCGCGAAGAAAATTTCCCCGCGAACGCGCGCCATTCTTCCCGTCGACTACGCCGGGCATCCGGCGGACCTGAATCCGATTTTCGAAATTGCGCAGCGTCACGGACTGGTCGTGATTGAGGACGCCTGCCACGCCCTCGGCGCAGAATATGAAGGCAAGCGAGTTGGCAGCGTGGCGGATATGACCGTCTTCAGCTTTCATCCCGTAAAGCACATCACAACCGGCGAAGGCGGAATGGTCGCGACCAACAACCCGCAGTTCGCCGAGACCTTGCGGCGCTTTCGCAATCACGGAATTTCGAGCGACGCCCGCCAGCGCCAGAGCGCCGGCCAGTGGCACTACGAGATGGTGCTGCTCGGGTTTAATTATCGCCTGCCGGATTTCGCCTGCGCGCTCGGGTTGCAGCAACTGGCGAAGCTCGACTCGAATCTGGCGCGGCGGCGGGAAATCGCGGCGCACTACACAGCGGCGTTCCGGGAAATTCCCGGCATTGTTTCGCCGACGATACGAGCCGATGTGCATCCGGCCTGGCATTTGTATCCGATTCGCCTCGACCTCGCCAAACTCACCGCCGATCGGGCCCAGGTTTTCCACGCCCTGCGCGCAGAAAATATCGGCGTGAATGTGCACTACATTCCGGTGCACCTCCATCCCTACTACCGCGATCGATTCGGTTTTCGACCCGGAGCCTTTCCCGTGGCAGAAGACGCCTACGAGCGCCTGATCAGCCTGCCCATGTTTCACGCCATGACCGATGGAGATGTGAAGGACGTGATCGACGCACTGCGTAAGGTGTGCGGGGCATATGCGCGCTGACTCCGGGTGTCAAAACAGGCCCCTGCGGTCCGGAAGATTCGTGCGCCCGATGCCGCAGGTGCTTCATCGCCGGAGAGAACATGACTGAACGGAATGCCTTCTTGCGCGGCTCCAAGATATACCTGCGTCCACTGGAACGGACAGATCTAAACGAGACCTATCTCGGTTGGCTGAATGATCGCGACGTGACCCGATATTTGGAAGTGGGCGCCTTTCCTGAAACCATGCAAGACCTCGAGAATTTCTATCAGGTCGTGACCGGCTCGAGGAGTGAGGTGATCTTTGCCATCGCCGACAGCAAGTCACACCGGCACGTCGGAAACCTGAAGTTGGGACCGATCAATTGGGTCCACAGGCGAGCCATGTTCGGAATCATGATCGGAGATAAAGAATCGTGGGGGCGCGGGATAGGCAAGGAAGCGACGCGCCTGGCAGTGGAGTACGGGTTCCTGCGGCTGAACCTGAACCGCATCTACCTGGGTGTTTACGCTGAACACGAGTCGGCGATTCGCTGCTATCAGGCCGTCGGGTTTAAAGCCGAAGGAAGGTTTCGCGAGGAAATGTTCTGCAACGGGACCTACCATGACCGTCTCTGGATGAGTCTGTTGCGTTCCGAATACAAATCAAACCCAACCGCGGAACGCACCAGAAAAAAATAGGTGCCGTTCATTCCTTGGGTGCTAGTCGTTCCGGGGCTAGTCGCAGATGGACAGGCCAGAACTTGACAGGGTCTGCGCGTATGCCGCGGCCCGCTGATCGAGCACGCTCCGACAAAAGCTCTCGTCATAGAATTTCTCGGCTCGCCAGTAAGGCACCGTGTAGCCTCCGAATCCGCGCTTGAAATACGCTATGTTCCAATCTTTCTTGGAAACAAGACAGTGCGGCTGCGACGCGTACTGCTGAAGTCCGATCTCGTAATACCGGATATCGTGGGCTTTCAACCAATTCATGATTCGCCAGTGCAGAATATGCCCGATCGGCAAGTGATTGAACTGCGGATCATTGCAACCCGAACTGTAGTAGGCGCCATCCTTGTAGACGCTAGTCAGCGTAAAACCGATATCCCTGCCCTCGAGAACCGCGCAACTTAGCACCGCAAGTCCGTCCTGAATCCAGCGATGCATCATCTCGAATGTGCTCCGAGGACGGGTGCTGCGCCCGGCCGCCTTCAGGTGCAGTAAACGATAACGTTCGAACTGGTCGCTTGTGATATTGGAGCGGTCAAAGATCGAAATGGATATGATTTTCTCCGCACGCTTGATGTCTCTTCGATGGTCATTTCGTAACTCGCGAAACAGCTGATCTTCCGGTTTGGCCAAATCGATTACCTGGGTGAGCAACGAAATGTCGCAATATCCTTCGCGCAGAAGCGGATTGGACTGCGGTTCATTCCACTTCCAGAAGAATGGGGCGGCAGGGGCCGCGCGAAAAGAAGCTCGGTGGACGCGGTTGCCGACGGCGAGTTCATCGATCCGTTGGAACAAAGCTTTTCTGGCGGCTTTCTTTGCGTTTGCCGATAACCCGTCGGCAAAGGCGGGCGCTGGCACCGCGTCGCCTCCATAAGAAAACTGTCGGGCCTCGCCACCAGCTTCACGAGAGGTCTCGAGCACGAGCGGACAGATGGCGGAGATGTTCTCGCCTACGGACACGAAAAATGAATGCGAGACTGGCGTGAGTTCAGGTCGATACGCAAGGGTGTAGTCGAGCCATTGTGTGGTGTGCCAGAACCATGCCTCACTACTGTGCAGGCAGAAATCATCCCAGGCTCGCCGATTATTCGAGTCCAGGAAAGTGATCGAGATCTTGTCGGCCTGCTTGCTGGTCAAACCAATGTGCACGCGAAACCTGGACCGGAATTTGCTCCTGTGCGGGATTTTACACTGCTACAATCTCTGAGCACAGTCCCTGCATTCGGTCGAGGCAACGAACAAGAACATGCGAGGTTTGGTCGTCGGCGGTGGTTCGATTGGCAGCCGGCATCTGCGCAACCTGCAAAAGCTGGGCGCCGGTCCGCTGGGATTGGTCGAGCCTGATGCAGCGCGCCGCGACGCAATCGCTGCCGAACTCTCCTCCGGTATTCCCGTGGCCGGCTTTTCGCGCTTGCAGGAGGGCCTGGATTGGTCCCCACAATTCGTGGTCGTGGCAACGCCCACTCACCTGCACGCCGAGCAGACTCTCGAGATCGTCCGCGCCGGCCTGCCCGTGTTCGTCGAGAAGCCGCTGTCGCACACCGCCGCTGGCCTCGCCGAAATTTCAGATCTGGTCGAGAGCAAACACCTGACTTCCCTGGTCGGCTGCAACATGCGTTTCCATCCCGGCCCGGCCAAGGTGAAGCAGTTGCTCGAAGAAAAGCGGTTGGGAAAAATTTTGTTTGCCCGTATTCACACCGGGTCTTACCTGCCCGAGTGGCGTCCGAATTCGGATTACCGCCGCAACTACGCCGCTCGCGTCGAAACCGGCGGTGGATGCATCATGGACTGCATTCACGAAATTGATCTGGCGCGCTGGTATCTCGGAGAAATGCAGTCGGTCTTCTGTTGCGCGGGCCATCTCAGCGAGCTTGAAATCGATACCGAAGACGTTGCGATCCTGGTTTGTCGTCATGCCTCGGGCGCGATGTCGGAAATCCATCTCGATTACGTGCAGCGCACTTACGAGCGCGGCTGCCAGATCGTCGGCGAGTCCGGCTCAATCTTCTGGGACTTCAATGACAAATCCGTTCGCTGCTATGACGCCGACTCGAAAAAGTGGACAACCTACGCCCAGCCTGAAACCTGGCAGGTCAACCAGATGTACATTGACGAGATGCAGCACTTCCTCGCTTGCCTGAAAGAAAATCGTCAAACCACGTTGCCGATTCCCGAAGCGGCGGCTCTCATGCAAGTCGTGTTCGCGGCCAAGGCTTCCGCCGGGCAGGGCAAGACGGTCACCGTGGGCGGAGGCGCGACGTGAAGCTGGCCTTGATCCAGGCAAGAATGGGGTCTTCGCGATTCCCCGGCAAAGTGCTTGAAGATCTTTCCGGGCATCCCGTGCTCTGGCAGGTGGTGAACCGCGTGCGCAAGGCCCGCAGTCTTGATAAGGTCGTGGTTGCGACGACAGCCGAAAAAATCGACGACCCCATCGCGCGCTTTTGTGAGCAGGAAGGCATCGCGTGTTTCCGCGGCAGCGAGCCGGACGTGCTCGATCGTTTTTACCGCGCGGCCAAGGCCAATGCGGCTGACGTTGTGGTGCGCATCACCGCCGATTGCCCGCTGATTGACCCTGCAGTCATCGACAAAGTGGTGGCGCGCTATGAGCGAGGTGACTGCGACTATGCCAGTAACGCCATGCGCTACACCTATCCCGATGGGCTCGACACTGAGGTATTCTCTTTTGTCGCGCTGGAGCGAGCCTGGCACGAGGCGCGGAAGGCTTCGGAACGCGAGCACGTCACTCCTTATTTGCGGACTGACGCTTTCCGCACGGCGAATGTTGAAAGCGAGACTCCGGTGTCGCCGGCGCAGTATCGTTGGACTGTCGATCATCCGCAGGATCTGCAATTTGTGCGTAAGGTGTATGAAGCGTTTTCCGCGAACGGAGATTTTGGATTTCGAGAAGTATTCGATTTGTTGAAGGAGAGGCCGGACTTGGCGACCATTCAGGCGGAAACAATTACGAACGAAGGCTACTACAGGAGTCTTTACCAGCAGGCCGACGGCGGCGCGGCGCCAAAGCGTCCGCTGGCCAGGTCGCAGGCATGGCTGGAGCGAGCGAAAAAAGTAATTCCCGGCTGCGCGCAAACCTTCAGCAAAGGCCACACGCAATACGTGCAGGGCGTTGCCCCCGTCTTTCTGCAGCGCGGCAAGGGCTGTCGCGTGTGGGATGTCGACGGCAATGAGTACGTCGACTACGTGCAGGGATTACTGCCCAACATTCTGGGCTACGCGAATGAGGAAGTAAACGCGGCCGCCGCGCAGCAGTTGTCGGAAGGCCACAGTTTTTCTCTTCCCCATCCGCTTGAAGTAGAACTTGCCGAACGGCTCACGCGGCTGATTCCGTGCGCCGAGATGGTGCGCTTTGGCAAGAACGGATCGGATGCCACATCGGGCGCAGTGCGGGCCGCCCGCGCCTTCACCGGTCGCGACCGCGTCGCCTGTTGCGGTTACCACGGCTGGCAGGATTGGTACATCGGCAGCACCACGCGCAACGCCGGCGTGCCGCAGGCCGTGCGTGATCTGACGCATCCGTTTCTCTACAACAATCTCGCCAGCCTGGAGAAACTTCTTTCAGAGCATCCCGGCGAATTTGCCGCCGTGGTCATGGAGCCCTTCAATTTCACCGAGCCCGCGCCCGGCTTTCTACAGGGAGTCAAAGATCTCGCGCACAAAAACGGAGCGTTGCTGATCTTCGACGAAATCTGCAGCGGATTCCACTTCGGCCTGGGCGGCGCGCAGAAACTGTTCGGCGTAACCCCGGACCTGGCGTGCTTCGGCAAGGCTATGGGGAACGGCTTTCCCATTTCATGCGTGGTCGGCCGCGCCGATGTCATGCGCACGTTCGAAGAAATTTTCTACAGTTTCACGTTCGCGGGAGAAGTCTCCTCCATGGCCGCGGCCATGAAGGTGCTCGATATTCTCGAAGAAACGGACGCTCTGGCGCGCATCGAATCGAACGGCCGCACCTTGCAGGATGGCATCAATGCCATGGCCAATGAGTCCGGACTGGTGGGACGTGTCCGGGCCATCGGCCGCCCGCAATGGTCTCTGATGAAATTTACTGACCCGAATGGCGCCGACAGCCCGCTTCTGAAAAACCTCTTTCAACAGGAGGCCGTCAAGCGCGGAGTTCTGCTGCTCGCAACTCACAACCTCACTGCCGCGCACGACGGCGCGGCGATTCATCAGACGCTGGAAATTTATGCCGAAGTCCTGAAGACGCTGGCGTCGTGGGCTGAGGATGCCGTTCCCGCGCGCTTTCTCGAAGGGCTAATGACCCGGCCCGTGTTCCGGGTGCGATGAATCTTCTATTCCGGACCGACGCCAGCGTCCAGATCGGAACCGGCCACGTCATGCGCTGCCTCGCGCTCGCGCAGGCCTGGCAGGATGCTGGCGGCCGCGCCATTTTCGCCATGGCAGAGACCACCCCTGCGGTGTGGGCCAGGCTTGAAGCCGAGTCGTGCGAAGTACGTTCTGTTTCTTGCGACGCCGGGACCGCGGAGGATTCGCTCCAGACCGTCGCATTGGCGCGAGAGAAGTCGGCCGACTGGATCGTGGTCGATGGTTACCGCTTCACGGCGGAGTATCAGTTTGCGCTGAAAGCCGCGGGATGCAAGGTCCTGTTCGTCGACGACTTCCGTCACGCCGCGTCTTATTCCGCCGACCTTGTTCTCAACCAGAATGTTGGCGCCGGCGCCCAGCTCTACGTTCATCGGGAATCGCACACGCGGCTGCTTCTCGGCCCGCGATACTGTCTGCTGCGCCGCGAGTTCTCCCCTTGGCGAAATTGGCAAAGAGAAATTCCGCAGACCTGCCGCAGGCTGTTAGTGATGATGGGCGGAAGCGACCCCGATAATTTGACGGCGCGTGTGATCCAGGCGCTTACCTTGGCGAACTTACAGAACATCGAGGTCACGGTGATGGTGGGCGGCAGCAATCCGCATTCCGAAATGTTGCGCGCGTGCGCAGCCAGCTCAAGACTTAAGATCACAATGCTGCAGGATGTATCGGACGTCGCGCAGCTGATGGCGGCCGCCGACGTCGCAGTATCTGCCGCAGGCTCAACCTGCTGGGAGCTCTGTCTGCTCGGCCTGCCCGCACTTCTCATTGACGTCGCCGCTAACCAGACGCCGCTGGCCGCAGAACTCGATCGAATGCAGTGCGCCGTCCACGTCGGTAACCACGCAGTCTCACTTGAAAAAATTGCCGCCGAACTGCGGCGCGTGCTCGATTCCCACGAACTCAGGCAGGCTCTCGCTCAACAATCCCGCAAGTTGGTCGACGGCGACGGCGCCCGGCGCGTCGTCTCAATTTTGCGCGGCGTGCCGGGAGTGAACCTGCGCCCGGCTCGACCGGAAGACAGCCGCCTCTTGTGGGAGTGGGCCAACGATGCCGAAGTTCGAACCGCGTCGTTTTCCCCGGCCCCGATCTCGTGGGACACTCACGTCGCCTGGTTTGCAAAGATACTCGACTCCGCCGAGACTTCCGACGGCGGGAAGAGTCTCATTCTGATTGCCGAAGACGAGATGGCATCACCATTCGGGCAGATTCGCTTCGACACCATGCCGAGTGGCGATTGGGAAGTGGACGTCAGCTTAGCCAGCACCGCGCGCGGACGAGGGTTGGGCCGTGCGGTGATCGCCCTGGGAGTACAGGAAGTGTTGCGACTTCATCGCGGCGCGCGCGTGCACGCCTTCGTCAAGCCCGCGAACGCGGCGTCGATCAAGGCTTTTGAAGACGCAGCATTCAAGCGCCTCGGTAGTGAACAGACCCGCGGCCATGCTGCAATTCACCTCGTCAACGACGATGGTCAGCGGGCTTAACCGATGAAGCGCAAAATGTCACCCAGCCAGCCCACGTACTTAGTGCTCGGGTGCAAGCCGTGGACACGCCGCATTTTCGATGAAACCCTGCAAGGGTTGCCGGGGAACTGGCACTATTTCAGTTCGCGTGATGAGCTTTCTTTCAGCCGGGTCCGCGAGTTATCGCCCCGCTACATTTTTTTCCTGCATTGGTCCTGGAAGGTTCCCGACGAGCTTGTGGATCGCTACGAGTGCGTCTGCTTCCACATGACCGACGTTCCCTTCGGGCGGGGTGGCAGCCCGCTGCAAAACCTGATCGTGCGCGGCCACACAGAAACCAGGCTGACGGCTCTGCGCATGAGCCGCGAATTCGATGCCGGTCCGGTCTACCTGAAACAGTCGCTCTCCCTCGCGGGTGGCGCGGAGGAAATCTATTCGCGGGCGGCGCGATTGTCGGCGGAGATGATCCAACGTATTATCCAGCGTGAGCCAAAGCCAGTGCCGCAACAGGGAAAAGTCGTGAATTTCAAACGGAGAAAGCCAGAGGAGAGCGAACTCGCTGCTCCCGCCTCGCTCGAAGAACTGTACGATTTCGTTCGCATGCTCGATGCCGAAGGATATCCGCGGGCTTTTCTGCAACATTCCGGATTCCGTTTCGAATTCAGCCGGCCGGCTCTCTACGACGGGCGTCTCGTTGCCGACGTCAAAATCACACCGGCCCATGACCTGGCCGGAAGAAACGAAGCTCCGAAAAAGAAAATCAGGAGGCGCAAGTGAGAGCGCTCGTGATCGCTGCGCATCCCGACGACGAAGTCCTGGGTTGTGGCGCCACCGCGGCTCGCCTGGTGGCCGAAGGCAACGACGTGCAGTTCGCCATTCTGGGCGAAGGGATGACTTCGCGCCACGCCAGCCGCGACGATGCCGATGCGCGGAAATTGAAACAACTGCAGCGCCAGGCGCACGCCGCGGCCGAAAAGCTCGGTGTGAAAACCGTAACGATGCACCAGCTTCCCGACAATCGTCTCGATCAGGTGCCGCTGCTCGAAGTCGTGAAAGTCGTTGAAGACCTCGTGGACCGGGTGAAACCCGAGGTGATCTACACCCACCACGGCGGCGATCTGAATGTGGACCACGGAATAATCCATCGAGCCGTGCTGACCGCGACTCGTCCCGTCGCCGGACAACCTGTGCGCGAGATTTATGCATTTGAAGTGCCTTCCTCGACCGAGTGGGCCTTCCAGCGGCTGGAGTCGGCATTTCGTCCCAACGTGTTTGTCGAGGTCACGCGCACGCTGGAAGCGAAGATCGCAGCCATGGCCTGTTACAAAACCGAAGTTCGCAAGTTTCCCCATCCGCGCTCGGCGGAGGCATTGCGAGCCATCGCGGTGCGATGGGGCAGCGTGGCCGGTTGCGCGGCGGCCGAGGCCTTCGAATTGGTGCGTTGCCTGCGCCCGTTACGCGATTAACCATGCCTGCGCAGATCAAAATCGGCGAGAGAGTCGTCGGTGCCGGATGTCCCGTCTACGTGATCGCGGAGTTATCCGCTAATCATCACCAGGACTTCGAGCAGGCGCTGAAAATCCTGCACGCGGCAAAAGATGCCGGCGCGGACGCCGTCAAGCTGCAAACCTACACTCCCGATACCATGACGATCTCCTCCGACCGGCCCGAGTTTCGCATCGCCGGCACGATCTGGGACGGACGCAGTCTTTATGAACTTTACGGCGAAGCCTATACGCCGTGGGAGTGGCAGCCCCGGTTGAAGCAAGTGGCGAGCGAAATTGGCCTCGATCTGTTTTCCACTCCGTTCGATGCGACCGCGGTCGACTTTCTGGAAGAGATGAATGTTCCCGCCTACAAGCTGGCGTCGTTTGAACTGGTCGACATTCCGCTCATTCAGAAAATGGCGCCCACCGGCAAGCCTCTGATCATGTCGACGGGTATGGCGACGCTCGAGGAGATTGACGAAGCGGTTCGTGCGGCCCGCGATGCCGGAGCCGCGCAGATTGCGCTGCTGAAATGCACCAGCGCCTATCCGGCGCGAGCGGAAGAGATGAATCTGAGAACGATTCCAGAACTGGCGCGGCGTTTTGACGTTCCCGTCGGGCTGTCCGATCACTCCACGGATCCGTCCGTTCCTGTCGCGGCAGTGGCGCTCGGCGCTTGCATCATCGAGAAGCATTTGACGCTATCGCGCTCGGAACCCGGCCCTGACACTGCGTTCTCGCTCGAACCGCGGGAGTTCAAGGCGATGGTCGATGCCGTGCACACTGCCGAAAAAGCGTTGGGCACGGTCCACTTCGGAGTTGCCGAGAAAGAAGCCAGCAGCCGCGTGTTCCGCCGGTCGTTATTCGTGGTGAAGAGTGTTCGGCGCGGCGACGTCTTCACTTCTGAAAATGTTCGGTCCATCCGTCCCGGTCACGGATTGCACACCCGCCATCTATCAGAAGTGTTGGGCCGGCACGCCTCGTGCGACATCGAGCGCGGCACGCCCCTGCGTTGGGATCTGGTTGAGGGTCAAGTTGAGGGTCAGGTTGAGGGTCAGGTTGATGGTCAATGAGAAATGAGAAATGAGAGCTGACCGGCAATGAGATTCGTCAGTCCTCTGCTCAAGCGGGCAGTCTACCCGTCCCTTTCAAGAGCCGGCGCTTTTCGCCGCACCACGGCTCGCGGACTCGCCATTGTCACCTACCACGGAGTGCTCCCGCCCGGATACGAACCGGTAGATGCCGCGCTCGATGGAAGTCTGGTCAGTGCTGAGACTCTGCGCGCGCAGCTGCGATTGTTGAAATCGAATTACGACCTGATTTCGCCGGAAGATGTACTCGCATGGCGCGAGGGAAAAGGCGAGCTTCCGGCGCGTGCAGTGCTCGTGACTTGCGATGACGGACTTCTGAATCACTTCACCGACATGCTGCCAGTTTTGCGGCAAGAGGCCGCTCGCTGCCTCTTCTTCGTGACCGGCGCATCTGCCGGAGAGCGGCGCTCGGTGCTGTGGTACGAAGAACTGTTTCTATTGTTTCTGCGGGCGAGGGCAGGGCCATTTGAAATCTCCTCCGATGGCGTCGTCATCCGTGGCGAGATGGGTTCCCGCGAGCAACGGCGCGGGCTGTGGTGGAATTCCGTGAAGCGCCTCTCGCAGTTTGATGCCTCACTGCGGGCCAGGTTCCTGCAAACCGCGCGCGCGGAATTCGGTGGGGAATCAGCGGAATCTCCCGCCGCGCAAGCTCTCAACGAGCAATCTCTCGCCGACGAGACTTCGCCTACGTGCCGGCGATTCGCATTGCTCAACCAGTCGGAACTGCGCGAACTCGCCGCTGCGGGCATGAGCATCGGCGCGCACACGTTAAGTCATCCCATGCTGTCGCAGGCGCCTCCTGAACTGGCTCGCGCCGAGATTATAGATAGCCGTAGCGAGCTTGAGTCCGTTCTGCAACAACGCGTGTGGGCCTTTGCCTATCCATTTGGCGACGCGCAATCGGTTACGCCGCAGATATTCACCATGGCAGAGGAAGCCGGTTACGCGGCAGCGTTCCTGAACTATGGTGGAGGACTGGGCACGCCACTTCCGCCTTACGCCCTGCCTCGCATTCACGTCACGTCGGAAATGAGTCTGTTTGAACTGGATGCTCACATCTCGGGGTTTCACACGCGGCTGCAGCGAGGACTGCGTGGTTAGCGCAGGAGCGATCCCTCGACCGCAACCCTCGACCGCAACCCGCCACCGCAATCCAAAGAGGAAACCTGCGTGGAAGTCGCGAGCCACTCGCTTCCAGGAATGCCTCGCGCCGAAGTTGCTGAGACCGTACGCCGAGTCCGAGGGGCGAGATCGAACTCTGGTGCCGGGGACGCGGAGGCGCGCTCTACGGGCAAGTTAAATCGATTTATCGTCGATATTTATGTCGTTTGTTTTCATGTGCTTACGGGGAATTATTTACACAGGACATCAAGCCGTGAGAGGCCGCCGAATCATGGGTTTGCGGACGATTGCACCGGTTTCGATGCACGCTCGCGCGTCCCTGCTTGGTTCGATCCCGGGACCACGACGCTATGCTGCTCCCGTCACCGCGTCATTTTCGGGGCCGGCTGGTCCTCGTATACTCTTAGCTGAAGACTCGCTCCCGGTCTCCCCGTGCCCATCAGAGTTCTGAACCATATTCCTGACGATGCCGACCTGCGCGCGCAGTGGAATGCGCTGGTGTTGCAGACTCGCAGCCCGCAGGTTTTCTACACTTGGGAGTGGGCTACTGCCGTGCAGCGGGCTTACTCTGCAACCCTGCACCCGATTCTGTGTCTGGGGTACGACGACAGCGATCGATTGAGCGGCGTGGCTGCGCTGGCCAGTGACGCGATGCGACGAATTTCGTTTCTGTGCGCGACCACCGGCGACTACTGCGATTTCATCGTGAGCGAACACAACGCAGCGGACTTCACCAGCGAGGTGATCAAGACGCTGCGTGAGTCGGGATATGGCGAGATCGTCCTGACCAACTTCCCCGAGGACTCACCCGCGTTTGCCGCGCTCGGTGGGGCGTCGCGAAAATATGGCTACCGAATGTACGCACGAACCGCCTACTTGTGCGCTCAGGTGCGGCTCGCCGACCTGAGAGAGTCCATCAGTGCCAGGACTCCGCTGCCGCGGCAGAAGATGGTGCGGCGGTCTCTGCGAGCTATGGGAGCCGCCACAGCGCCGGTAACCGTCAGTAACTCGGATTGGGAGACTGTGAATTCTCTTCTGCCGGAATTTTTCCGCGCCCATGTGGCGCGCTTCGCGTTCACAGACCGCATCAGTAATCTCGTTCGTCCGGAGCGACGCGAGTTTTTGTCAGAGCTGGCACGTTTGCTATCTGCCGCCGGTTGGCTCTGCTTCACTCGAATGGACGCCGATCTTCGCTCCATCGCGTGGAACTACGGATTCAAGTTTCGCGCAACCTGGTTCTGGTATCAGCCGACTTTTGTGAACGATCTGGAGAAGTACTCTCCCGGTTTTGTTTTGCTTTACAAACTGACGGAGACGGCCGCGCAGGATGACTCTCTGGACGTGGTCGATCTTGGCTTAGGCGCGGAAGCCTACAAAGAAGCGTTCGCCAACGCGAGCCGGCGCACGATGTATGTGACACTGCACCGGTCCCGGCTGAAGCACTGGCGGGAGATCGCCCGTTACCAGGCTGCGACGGTGATCACCCGGTGGCCCTGGGCGGAGAAGATGGCGCGAACGCTGCGCGCCAGGCTGGTTGCGCTCCGGCGCCGAGTACGAACGAACGGAGTGAAATCGACACTGGGTTGGGTGCTCTTGCGGATGCGAGGCTGGATTTTTCTGCAGCAGGAAGTCTTCTTCTACGAGCTCAGCAATCCTAATCCGGCTCTGCTGAGCGTGGAGGGCGTATGTCTGACGAAGATCGATCTGAACACGCTTGCCGTTGCCGCCATGCAGAATCCAGACGACGAAGGTACCCTTGCCTACCTGTTGCGTTGCGCCCAACGCTTGCGGACGGACGCGGAGAGTACTGGTTTCGCTCTTGCGAACGCTGCTGGTGAGTTATTGCACTTCACCTGGGCTGGACCCTTCGAGACGTTCCATTGGTCGGAGTTGAACAGTGGCCTGCCTTCCCCGGCGCCGGGATCGGTTATCCTCTTTGATTCCTGGACACCGGTTTCGCAAAGAGGGCGCGGCTATTATGCGCCTACGCTCGCTCTCGCCGTGGCTGCACTAAGGCAGGAGGGAAGGCGATCGTGGGGATTCAGCGCCGCGACCAACGTATCATCGGTACGCGGACTGGAGAAAGCGGGTTTTCAGCGAAGCTTCTCCGTGTTTCGGTACCGGCTGTTGTGGTGGCAGAGAGTAGTGCAAAGGAACGTCACGCCATCGAGTTTTTCTTGAAGTTTTCGAATCCGTCTGACCGCATGAGAGTTCTTCTGCTTCATCCCGAAGATTCGCCGCTGGTTGGGCCGTGGGCCCGCGAGCGTTGGGATCTGGTCGCCGATCTGGGAGGCTCTTCGTCATTTTCAGAAACAAGATGGTCCGAAGAGTGCGGCTGTCCGGTGATCCGTTTGGATTCGTTTCGGCGCGGAATTGAGGATGTCAAGGAAGTGCGGAGGATGTTCTCGGCGGGACTGGGCCGCTTGACCGACGAAGAGGGAATCGATTGGTGGGATCTTCCCGCACTGTCGGTGGTGCCGGAGGCCTTGCAAGTATTGGCGCTCGAACGCCTGGTGGCTGAGATCAATTCGACGGCTGAGCTGTGGGCTTCGCGGCCGAGTTGGCTGGCGGGAGCGGTGGCGTCGTTGACCGGACGCCAGGTGCGCAGTTTCGAAGGCAGCCGCGTGACGCGCGCGGCCGGTTTCGCGAAGCACTACGTACAGCTTCTGCGGTGGTTTTCGCTGGCGCAGATCAAAGAGATTTTTCTCGATAAGTACGACTCCGGATACCGGTGGCGCTCGCGCGTTGCGTCGAAACCGACGCCTCTTGCTGAACCGGTCGTGTTGTTGCCGACCGCCTACGGCAATGTTTCGCGGATGGCGGCCGCCTATGCCCGCCTGCTGCCGCAGCAAAGGTTTTTGATGGTTGCGACGCGACGGAGCGGAAGGCGGTTCACGTCCCCCGGCAACGTGCAGGTGCGAGATCTCGCGGGCTACGCCGGCGATCATGGGCCCAGGGCGGAGATTGATTCTCTCCTGCAGAAATTCAGCGAGTTGAAATCTGAGTTGGCGCCAGCTGCGGAGTTTAGAGTTCTCCTGCGTGCCGGAGTTTTCGACGTGTTTCCGGCGTGGATTCGGGATGGGCTTTGTATCCGCGATGCCTGGCGCGTTGTGCTCGACCGCGAGCCGGTCTGCGGAGTTTTGTGTGGCGATGACAGCAGCGTGACTACGCGTCTGCCGGTCTTGCTCGCGGCTAGACGGAAAATTCCTACGGTGGATTTTCATCATGGGGCCTTCGACGGGCGCTATCTGCTGAAGGAACTGGCTTGCGATGTATACCTGGCCAAGAATGAGATGGAATGGGATTATCTGGTGCGGGTTTGCGGCCTGCCGCGGGAGCGGGTCGTGGTCGGCGCCCCGGAGCCTGCATGCGCCATTAGCCCGCTGCGCAAGGCGAACGAGACGTCGGCAATTTTTTTCTCGGAGCCTTACGAATCAGCCGGCGTTCGCGGCGAGGAAATGTATGAGGAAATTTTGCCTGCGCTGTGTCGCGTCGCCCGGGAAAGCGGGCATGGCGTAATCGTCAAACTTCATCCCTTTGAAAGTGGCAGCCAGCGTCGCCGCATGCTGCGCAAAATCCTGACTCCAGAAGATCATGAAATCGTCACCGTGTTTGGCGGCCCACTGAACCCCGAGCTTATGTCGCGTGCGTGGTTTGGCCTGACGGTCGAATCGACGGCTGCCATGGACTGTGTGCAGGCCGGCGTTTGCTGTTTTCTATGCGAGTGGCTGGCCTTCTCGCCGTTTGAGTACATGCGGCAATACGCTCGCTTCGGCGTGGGAGAAACGCTGCAGAGTGCGGAACAGCTCTACGAGATTCCCAGGCGGCTGGCGGAGTTTCGCAATCGTCGTGGGCCAGCCCCCAGATTGTCAGAGCCGGTCGATCGGGCCATGCTTCAGACCTGGCTGACCACCCGAGTATTGGACGGATCGGGCGTGAGGTCGGCCTCGTGAGCGACGGAATCGTCAGCCCACCGACCGAGGCGGCGACACAACAGTTTCGCTCCCAGGTGGGACATATCTCGCGCCAGTCTGGAGTTTTCTTCGCAGGCACGATCTTCACGATTGCGTTCGGGTACATCTTCAAAGTCTATCTGGCGCGAGTGCTGGGCGCGGAAGCTTTGGGCGTCTACGCCCTGGGCATGACACTGATCGGATTTGTGGGCATGTTCGGCACGCTGGGTTTGCCCGGATCGGCGGTGCGCTTTGTCGCTTCCTATCAGGCCGAGGGAAGATTCAAGGAGCTGCACGCCCTGCTGTGGCGCGGCGGCGGCTTACTGCTGGCGGTAAACGCCGTGATGGTAGCGGCCTTGATGACGTTCGGCCGGTTTCTTGCGCGGCGCTTCTACCACTCGCCAGAGCTGGTTCATTACCTGCCCTGGTTTGCATTGATCATGCCGCTCAGCTCGATCGTCAACTTTTATGGCAAGGTTCTGGCCGGATACCGCGACGTGAAGCTGAGGACGCTCATCGTCAACGTCATCGGCAGCCCGTTGAACATGCTGCTGACTGTTTTGCTGATCACGCTCGGAATGGGACTCGGGGGATATCTTCTCGGGCAAATTCTCAGCGCTGCGGCGGTGCTGGTGTTGCTGCTGGCGGCGGTGCGGCACTTTACGCCGGCGGCGGCGCGATTTTCCGCGCTTCCGGGTTCCCATCCCAGACGGGAAGTGTGGAATTTCTCTGCCGCCATGCTGGGCATCGGTTTCCTCGAATTCCTTATTTCTCAAGTGGACAAAATTGCCTTGGGATACTATCGCACCGCGCGCGAAGTTGGGGTCTACTCGGTGGCGACGGCAATCGTGGTCTACGTTCCGCTCATCTTGAGTTCCGTCAATCAGATATTCGCACCGACTATCGCGGATCTGCATACTCGCGGCGACCTTGCGCTGCTCTCGCGGCTGTTCCAGTCGCTGACCAAGTGGGTGGTAGGGCTGACGCTGCCGCTGGCGCTGGTCATCATTGTGTTTGCCCGGCCGTTCATGCGGATTTTTGGACACGAGTTCGAGTACGGCTGGCCGATCCTGATCATCGGCACGGTCGGTCAACTGGTCAACTGCGGAGTCGGTTCGGTCGGTTATTTGCTCTTGATGTCGGGCCACGAAAGGCGGCTGGTGAAAGTGCAGACGGCAATGGCTGCGGCGATGGTTGTCTTAAGCGCGGCGCTGGTTCCCCTGTGGGGTTTAATCGGCGCGGCCGTGGCGGCAGCGGCTACAAACGTCGGCACGAATTTGTGGAATCTGTTTGAAGTGCGCAAGGCCCTGGGGCTTTCCCCATACAACCGTGGGTATCTGCGACTGTTGCCGGCGACGGCGGCCGCGTGTGCCGTGACGCTCGTGCTGCAGCGCTATTCGGATATTTTTCATCACGACTGGCTCACGGTGGGAGTCGCACTCGGGCTGGCCTATAGTATTTTCGCGGGCATGATTCTGCTGGTAGGGCTGGAGGCCGACGACCGCTTGATTGGCCAAGCCATCTGGTCCCGAGTCCGCGGCGCTTTTCGGGCAGAAGCCGGGGTGAGTGCATGACCGAAACCAGGACGGTGCAGCTGCCGGAAGAGTTATGCTCGGCGGCGGAAAAGAAATTTGGTCGAGTCTTTGCGAACCTCGAGGAGCTGCTGGCTTTTGTATTGCGCGATTTGTTGCGTGACGAAGCAGCGCAGTTTGACCAGGCCGAGCAGCGTGTCGTCGAGCAACGACTGCGGGAGCTCGGGTATCTCTAGGCACGCGCCTTGGTCTTGAATTCGACCCAGATCACCAAACATTTATCATCACCGAGCAAGATCGCCGAACCCGATCACCGAACCCGATCACCGAATCCATGGAGACACTCGATGCGGTCAATCGCGAAGGCAGAGAGCGGCTGCAACCCGGCCTGACCAACCCCAGTTGGCTGGTGCTGAGGCGTCGACGCCAGATCTTCCAGAAATGGCTGGCGCGACTGGAGGGCCAAGAACTCGATGTGCTCGATGTGGGAGGACGGATTCAGCCGTATCGCGCACTGCTCGAGGGGAGATTCCGGCGTTACGTTGCGATTGATTTGCGCCCGACACCGCTGGTGAACGTTGAGGCGCGCGGGGAGCGGCTTCCGTTGGCCAGCGAGCATTTCGACCTGGTGATTTGCACCCAAGTTCTCCAGTATGTGGATGACCCTGCGATCGTTCTCGCCGAGATTCATCGCGTGCTCAAGCCGGGCGGCTGTGTGATTTTGAGTGTGCCGGCGGTTTACCCGCGGGACTCCGACCGTGACGGGTGGCGATTCTTGCCGGGGAGCTTGAAGTTCCTGTTGCGTTCATTCAGAGAGGTGGAAGTAGTGGCGGAAGGGTCCAGCATTACCGGCTTCTTTCGGACAATTTGCGTGTGTCTGGTGGCTGTTGCCCGCCCCGCGTTCGTGGGCAAGGTGCTGCGATTCGCGCTGGTGCCGGTGCTGAACATTGTCGCCGCGTCGATGGAGTGGCTGTTCCCCGATGCGAAGGACCGATTTGCCGCCAACTTCAGCGTATTCGCAAAAAAATGAGCGAACCGGCGGCCAGAGAAGGTATCCCTGTTTCGGATTCGGAGTTGAGCAGGCTGCTGCTCGAATACCGGCGTGAAAACTGGGAGGGAATTCAGCTTGAGGCAACGCAGCGGCAAATCGTGGAAGACCTCATCACTGGAGATGCGGAGGGTCCGCTGCGGCAGGTCGAGCCCTACGTTTCCATCTCTGGGGCGTCGCGGATCCTCGACTTAGGGTCTGGCGTCGGCGGCTTCGTGGTGGCCTGCAGACGGCGCGGTCTGCGGGCGTTTGGATTGGAGCCGGACCGCATCGGTCAAGGCACAAAAGTGACCTCGGTTCAGATTGCGCGACGAAGACTGTTCATGCCTGTGTTTGTGAACGGCGTGGGTGAGAGCATTCCGTTTCCCGATGAGTGTTTCGATTTAGTGGTGATGAATCAGGTGATCGAGCACGTGGCCGATCAATCGCGAGTGGTTCGCGAGGCCGCTCGCGTGGTTCGTGAGGGAGGCGTGGTCTATATCGCGTGCCCGAACTATTTGCGCTTCTACGAACCGCACTACAAGATTTTGTGGCTGCCCTTGCTGCCAAAGGCGCTGGGACGGATCTACCTGCGCCTGCGCGGGCGCAGCCCGGCGATGCTCGATCAACTGACCTACACGACGAACCGGCGATTGCGCAAGCTGTTGGCAACGCTTGGGCCGGACTATCTGGTTTTCGATCTGCACCGCGAGCAATTCATGAAAAGGCGATCTGGCACCGGCTTTGCGGCGAGATCAACCCGACTGGTTGCGAAGTTTACGCAACTGCCGCTTTTTGGCCCGCTCATTTTGCGTGCGGTTCTGAACTATGGATCGATCACAGACGGCGGGTGTGAAATGCTTATACTCCGCAAGCCACGGGCGGCAGCCAAGTGAGATTCGCGCGAAAGTTTTGGCGCTGGGGCCGGGACTGGCTTCCCACCGCCGGATTTCACTTCGACCAGCCGCTGGTCATCTTGCAGAGCGATGATTGGGGACGAGTTGGGCTGCGCGATCGTTCGGGACTCGAGCAACTGCAGTCTGCAGGGCTGGCGTTAGGCGAGCGTCCTTATGATTGTTATTCCCTGGAAACGGCCAGCGATCTGGCCGCTCTGAGCGAAGTGCTGAAACGGCATCGCGACTCGACCGGGCGCCAGGCTTGCATGCAGATGAATTTCATTCTGGCCAATCTTGATTTTGCCAGAATGAGCGCCGAGGGTTTTCGCGAGATCCATCTGTTGCCCCTTGCCGAGGGTTTGCCGCAGGGCTGGGAACGCCCGGGACTTCTGGACAGCTATCGGCAAGGGATTTCCGAGGGAGTGTTTTATCCGGCATTGCACGGGACGACGCACTTCTGCCGGTCAGCCGTGGAACGAAACCTGGCCAGCGACGGCGAACGTGCGCGGTTGCTGCTCACACTCTGGCGGGCCGGGACGCCGTATATTCACTGGCGCATGCCGTGGGTGGGCTACGAGTATTGGGATCCGGAGAAGGCGGACGACGAACGTTTTCTGCCGGAGGATGGGCAACGGGAATTGATCGGTCAGGCCATCGGACTGTTCGCGAAAATGTTTTCCAGCCTGCCGCGTTCGGCGTGCGCTCCGGGCTACCGCGCCGACTACAGCACTCACCGGGCATGGGCGCAACATGGAATTCGAGTCGCGCAGGGTGGTCCGGGAGCACTTCTGCCGCCGCATTTCGTTCGTTACGGGCTTCTCCATCTTTCCCGGACGGTGGAGTTCGAGCCGGCGGTCGATGCAGGTTTTTCGGTCGAGGGCTGCCTGCGGCAGGCGGAGAACTGTTTCGAACTCGGCATCCCAGCGATCGTGTCGGTGCACGCCATCAACTTTCACTCGACGGTTCGAGACTTCCGCACGCGTAGTGTGCAGGTTCTCGACGAATTTCTGACGGCGCTCGAATCAAAGCACAGCGATCTGCTGTATCTTCACGATGAGGATGTGCACGAATTAGTGACCAAAGGTTCGTACTACGCGCCACAAGGAGATGTGCGGGTGAACGTGACGCGGAAGAACTTTATTAAGGCCCATGCGCCGGCAAGAAGGAAAACATAAATGGCGAGGCCGAAATCGATTGTGCTGGTGACGGTGGATTGTCTGCGCGCCGACCATGTCGGGTTCATGGGTTATCCGCGCGCCACCACGCCGTTTCTGGACTCGCTCGCCGGTGAGAGCTTTGTGGTTCCCACGGCAATCGTTGCCGGCGCGCCAACCTACTATTCGTTTCCGGCGATCCTGGCATCGCGCTATCCGCTGGCTCTGGGACGCGATGTGCTGGGCCTTAGCCCGGATGAGCCGACGCTCGCTTCTGTTGTGAAACAAGCGGGGTATGCCACGGCGGCGTTTGGAGCTGGCAATCCGTATATTTCAG
This sequence comes from uncultured Acidobacteriaceae bacterium, assembly GCA_963739125.1. Lineage (GTDB taxonomy): Bacteria > Acidobacteriota > Terriglobia > Terriglobales > Acidobacteriaceae > Sulfotelmatobacter. Next base: position 3,534,482 of record CAVTZD010000001.1, read on the forward strand.
CGCGGTTCGGTTATGAAAAGGGATTCGGTACGTTCCGTGATTTTCTGGAGAGCGAGGCGCCAGAGCCTGCTGATCGCCCGGCGGCGACCGTGACCGTCGGCAACAACTGGGCAAGCAGGCTGAACCAGAGCGTGCAGAAGCATCGCGGGGCCCTGGGTCCGCTGGGAATCGTTTACGACCAGTTTTATTTTGAGTATTGCCAGCGAGTGACTCCTGTGGCCGAATCGCTCGATGCACTGCGGCGGTTTCCGTCTGCGGACGTGATCGTTGAGAGCGCGTGCGAATGGCTGACGTCGGTGGGTGAGTCGCCGTTTTTTCTCTGGCTGCACGTGATGGATCCGCATTCTCCGTATTATCCGAAACAAGAAGCGCTGGCGGAGACGAAGGCTGCGGCGCTCACTTCTTCTGTCACTCCTTTTCGCGCCCGCTATGTGAACAGCTATTGGAATCGCTCCGATCTCGGACCGCGGCGGCTGGCTCGCCATCGCGACGAAATCATTGCGCTGTATGACGCCGGCATTCGCTGGGTCGACGCGCAAATGGCCCGCCTGATCGAGAATCTGCGCGGGTCGGGCCGATGGGACGATTGCATTTTTGTTTTTACGGCAGACCACGGAGAGGAATTCCTCGAGCATGGAGGGCGTTACCATCCACCGTCACGTCTGATGGAAGAGACGATTCATGTGCCTCTTCTTTTGCGCGTCCCCGGTTGTGAGAAGCGAGAAGTGGCGAACGCACCGTTCAGCATGCTGCATCTTGCACCCACGCTGCTACACGCTGCGCAGTCGGACGCTGCGCCACTAGACACGCAATTGGCGGCGCCGGCGGAGTTCGAGGGGCACAGCTTGTGGAACGAGCTGCGGCGGGGTGAACCATTCGACGGCGTTGCGATCTCGGAATGCGTAGCGGGATGCACAAATCCATTTCAGCCGAGGAATCGCCTTGGTCCGCGCGTGCTGTCGATCCGCGAGAAGCGCTACAAGCTGGTGCTGCATTTCGAGCCGGCGGCGGAATATCTCTACGATCTGGAAGCCGACCCCGGCGAGCAGGCGCCGCTAGCGCCGGCGGCCCAGAAGCCTGTCCGCCGTCGATTGCTCGAAATCGCGCGCGCTCACCTGGAGCGTTCAGCTCGCGAGCGCGACGGGCGGGGGCGGGCGCAGGTGCGCCTGCGCGAACTTCAGCTAGAATGGAAAAATCCAGCAGAGAAGGCTTCGCCCGTGGCTTCGTGATCCGTTGCTTTGTGATCCGCGATCGGCTGTCTTGCACAGGACTACCCTGCAAAAGGAATGATTACGATTTTTACTCCGTCGTTCGCGGACGAAGCCGATACCAACGCCCAGAATCTGTCTGCCAAAGAAATCGTGGCCCGGCTCGACCCCGCGCGTGCGGCAGTGACCATGCTGCATGAGGGCGCGGTCGATCCGCGCATCGCGGCGCGAGCCAACACAACGTTGCTACGCTGCCGGAAGCATGGCACAACGCTGCGAACCATGGTTCGGATACTGGGGAACATTCCTGACGTTTATTTTGACCCGCGTGAAGGTCCGCTGGATGCGGCGTTTCTGGCTTTACGCCGTCATTTGCGTTTGAGCACTGCCGTGGTCGCCCGCGTGGTTTCCGGCGGACTCTATGCGCAGCCGTACGCTGCGGCTCGAGCCAGAAACATTCGCGAGGCGGATGCGGTCTTCGCGAATAATGACTACCTGACGGAGTTGGTCAGAGAGAAATTTAACGTCGATGCGAGGACGATTCACAACGGCATCGATCGCCGCTATTTTTTTCCGCCCGAGACCGGGCGAGCGCCGCGTGATTCTGTGACGGTGCTCTACGCTGGATCTCTGCGGCCTTATAAACGTGTCCCTCTGGTTGTAAAGCAGGCGGCGCGGTGGCCGGGGATGCGGTTTCGTATTGCCGGAATCGGCGAAGAATTGCAAGTCTGCAGAAATCTTGCGGCGGAACTTGGTTGCGGCAACGTCGAGTTTCTGGGACATCTGCCACTATCCCTTCTGGGCGAGGCGATGCGACAGGCTGACATTTTCCTTTTCCCCAGCATTATCGAAGGGCATCCTCAAGTTCTGGGACAGGCTGCGGCGTGCGGACTTCCGGCGGTTGCGATGAAGATTTATCGTCCCGACTACGTGGTTGACCGAGTGACCGGATTTCTGGTGGAGAGCGACGATGAACTCGGCGAGAAGCTAGACTTGTTGATTCAAAACCGGGAGTTGCGCCGCGAGATGAGCACCGCGGCGATCGATCACGCGAAAAAATTTGATTGGGACGTGATCGCCCGGCAGTGGCAGGATGCATTCGAGCAAGTCGTGGCGAGGCGGCGAAAACACTGAATGTGCGGAATCTACGGAGCCTTCGATCCTTCGTCGCGCCTCGACGATACGCTGCGCGCATGGTCTTGCCATGCCCAGGACTTGCTGCGCCATCGCGGACCTGACGACCGAGGGTGCGAGGAGCGGCTGGACGGTCACTGCCTGCTCGGACACACGCGCTTGTCGATCATCGACCTCGCCGGCGGAAAACAGCCGCTGCGCAACGAAGACGAAACCGTCTGGGCGATTTGTAATGGTGAAATCTACAACTACATCGAACTGCGTGCGCAACTTATCGAAAAGGGTCACCACTTCCGCACCCAGAGCGATTGCGAAGTCCTGGTGCATCTTTACGAAGAAAAAGGCGCGGGCCTGCTCGATGAACTTGTCGGCATGTTCGCCTTCGTTCTGCTGGACGAGAAAAATAAATGCCTGCTGGCCGCGCGCGACCCGTTCGGAGAGAAGCCGCTTTATTGGGCGCCGAGCGGAGCGGACGGCATCATCTTCGCGTCTGAGATGAAAGCCTTGCTGCCGCTGCCGCAGCTCGACCGCCGGCTCGATGTGGCGGCCATCGCACAGTTTCTTGCGCTGCGTTATATTCCTGCGCCGCGAACACATTTGCAGGGCGTGCGCAAGCTGATGGCCGGCGAAGCGCTGATGGTGGAGCGCGGGACAGGAATCCGCCGGTGGCGCTACTGGCAGCCGGAATTTCCCGCCAAGCCCGATGACCGGGCGCCGAGCAAGGCCGAGGCCGTAGAACAGATCCGTGACCGGATGCGCGAGTCGGTGCGGCTTCGACTGCGCAGCGACGTGCCGCTGGCGGCGTTCTTATCGGGAGGAATCGACTCCACTTTCGTTGTGAGTGCGATGGCGGAATTGATGCCGGGAGCAAAGTTCAGCACATTTTGTGCGTCGTTTGATGATGAGGAACTGGACGAATCGCGTTACGCGCGTACGATCGCCGAACATCTTGGCACCGATCATCACGAGCTTCATTTCACGTCGGAGCAGGTTCTTAGCTCGTTCGACGCGCTGATCGATCACTATGATGAGCCTTTCGCCGACGCATCGATGTTCCCGACATTCACCGTGTGCCGGGCGGCGCGGGAAAACTGCAAAGTGATGTTATCCGGTGATGGCGGCGACGAATGCTTCGCCGGCTATCGCGAGTTCTTTCGTTACTACGGGCTACATGGTTTGAGGCGTCTTTCGGGCGTGAACGGGATTGCGAGCGCTGTATTGCCACACTGGGGTGCATCCCGGCGCGGCATCGGCCCGTTGTCGTTTCTCGCGTCTTCGGATTGGCGGCTTCTGTATCCGGAAGCACAGCGGAACACTTTGCTCGAGATGTTCAAGCCGCCACATCTTTCGGCCGCCGCAGAAGGATTGGAAGAGTTGCGGAGCGACGCGGCTCAGCATGCGCGCCTGCCGTATCCGCAGTCGGCCATCGAAGCCATGACCGCGGGATATCTGCCGGAGCAGATATTGGTGAAAGTTGATCGTGCCAGCATGAAGTCGGGGCTGGAGTGCCGCACTCCGTTCCTGGATCGCGGCCTGATGGATTTTGTCCGCCGCCTGCCGCCGGAGTACCACTTCGAGCGTGGATTAGGCAAAGCGTTGCTGCGGCGCGCGCTGCCCGACTGGGTTCCGGAACAGATTCGGTGGCGCGAAAAACGCGGGTTCACTCCTCCGCTGGCGACGTGGCTGAGGACCAGTCTGCGGCCGCAAATGGAAAAAGCGTTGCGCGATTTTCCGCCGGTGCTGCGGGAGATGGTTGATCCAGCTCCGGCGTGGCAACTGTTTCATGAGCACCAGCGCGGCGCAGATCGCAGCGACCAGCTTTTTCGCTGGCTGGTGCTGAGCCGCCGCTGCCGGGAGGTGCAGACCGATTGAGTGGACCTTCAAATCTGCCGCCGGTGCTCAGCCAGGTGCGAGTCGCGGCGAAAACGAAAACTGCGGAGCCGATTCACGTTCTCACGCTGACGCCCTTCTACCCGTCAGAAGGCGACTCTGCCGATGGCTGCTTCATTGCGGAACCACTCGATGCACTTCGCCGACTGGCTGTCGAGAACACAGTATTCGCTGTGCAGCCTTTCTACCGGGGACAGCGTCGTGCGAGCAATACCGGCGTGCGCGGGCAATGGTTTCGCTATCTTTCATGGCCAGGCAACGCAGGGCTCCCAGCCGCCGGGGCGTTCGCCTTTGCCCGCATTGTTGGGCGGGTGCGTGAGCTGCACAGTTTGCGCCGGATTGATCTGGTGCACGCGCATGCGCCGCTGCCTTGCGGACACGCGGCTATGCTGCTGAGCGCGGAACTGGGCATTCCCTATGTTGTTTCTGTGCACGGGCTCGACGCATTCTCAACTCTGCATGTTAGCGGCCGCGCCGCCGAGTGGAGCCGCAGGGTTTCTCAGCGCGTGTATCGTTCCTCGCGGCGGGTGATTTGCATCAGCGAGCGGGTTCGTGAGCAGGTTCTCGAAGGAATGGGAGGCAGTTGCCGGACCTCCACCGGGACACCCGTTGTGCGAACATCGGTCGTCTACAACGGGGTGGATGCAGAGCTGTTTTCACCGGAGCTTCTTTTACCGGGCAGCCTGCCTCCTTCCTCGCAGCCGCTCGTGCTCAGTGTCGGCAATTTGACACCGAGCAAAGGGCAAGATCTGCTGATTCGTGCTGTGGCAGCACTCGCTGCTGAGTTTCCCACAGTCAGTCTCGAGATCATTGGAGACGGCCGGGAGCGGATCCGCCTGCAAAGCCTGGCTCAGGAGCTGAAGGTTCTCGACCGAGTTCGTTTCCTCGGGCGACGATCTCGCAAGCAGGTTGCCGACGCCATGCGGCGATGCACTGTGTTTGCGTTGCCCAGCCAACATGAAGGGTTGGGATGCGTGTATCTGGAAGCTATGTCGGCGGGCAAGGCGGTCATTGGCTGCCGCGGGCAGGGAATCGCCGAAATTATTCAGCACGGCAGCAATGGATTCCTGGTAGGCCCGGGGAATGAGAAAGAGTTGACGCTCGCGCTCGCGATGTTGCTCGGCGACGAAAATCGCCGGCGAAATCTTGGCGTTGCAGCGAGGGAAACGGTTCTGGATAGATTGACTCTGGCGCAGCAAGCGGAAAACCTGGCGCGCATCTACCGGGAGTCAGCGGGATGAGCCGCCGGCTGGTAATTCTGACAGAGATTATTTCGCCGTATCGCATTCCGTTGTTTAACGCCCTCGCGAGTCGAGGCGATGTGGACCTGCACGTTATTTTCCTGGCTGAGACGGATCCAAACCTGCGTCAGTGGCGCGTCTATAAAGAAGAGATCGAGTTTTCGCATGAGGTGTTGCCTTCGTGGCGCAAGCGCTGGGGCAAGCACAGTACGCTGCTGAATCGTGGAGTCGGGCGGGCGCTGGCGGCAGCGGCTCCGGATGTTATTTTGTGCGGAGGATATAACTACTTTGCCTCGTGGCTGGCTTTGTTCTGGGCACGCAAGCGGCGCACGCCGTTTCTGTTGTGGTCGGAAAGCAACCTTCAGGATCAGCGTGGCGGTCACAAGGCGGTTGAGTTGTTGAAGCGCGAGTTTCTTCGCCGGTGCGATGGGTTCGTTGTGCCCGGACGTTCGGGCCTGGAATACCTTCTGGCACACGAAGTTGACGAAGAGCGCATTTTCACTGCGCCCAATTCGGTCGATAACGAGTTGTTCGCTTCCGGCGCTGCCGCTGCTCGCGAGAACGCTGCCGCCCGCCGCCGGGAACTCGGTTTGCCGGAGCGGTATTTCCTTTTTGTGGGACGGCTGGTACGGGAGAAGGGGGTGTTTGATTTGCTGGCGGCTTATGCCAAACTGAATGCCTCGGTGCGCGAGCGAGTCGGCCTGGTGTTCGTAGGTGATGGCGAGTCGCGTGGAGCACTGGAGGAAAAAGCGGCTTCGATGGAGCGCGGGACGGTAAGATTTGCTGGCTTCGTCCAGAGAGAAGAGCTGGCATCATATTATGCTCTGGGCCAGGTGTTGATTCTGCCGACGTACACGGATCCATGGGGATTGGTGGTGAATGAAGCCATGGCTTGCGGGTTGCCGGTGATTCTGAGCCGTGTGGCTGGATGCGCAGCCGATCTGGTGAAAGACAACTGGAACGGATTGCTGATTTCGCCCGGAGATGCAGACGCGCTTATGGATGCGATGAAGAAGGTTGGCGACCGGCCGGAACTCTCAATGACGATGGGCGTAAACAGCAGGGAACACATAATTCATTATTCGCCGGCGGAATGGTCGCTTGGGGTGGTTCGGGCGATCTTAGCGCAGCGAGGCTCGGATGCGAGGTCTGCATGAATGAACGAGCCACAAAGGTGGCAGTGATTGCCGCGCTGGTGTTGTTTCTGCCTGCGGCCGCATGTCTGGCGTATTTCCGCCCCGGATATTTCACGAGTCCGACCGACCTCGCTCGACTTTTGCTGGGCGAGTGTTTAATTGTCGCCCTCTGGTTTTACCGGCGCGTTTTCTTTCCTCTTGTTCTGGCAAGCTTCCTTTTTGCGGGCATAGACCTACCGCTGGGAGGTGTATGGACGGCGGCGCGCTGGTTCTGTCTTGGCGCAGGGGCCTTAGTCGGCTGCTTCATTGTGCTCAAGGAGCGGGTTCATCGTTTCCGTCTGTTTCACGCCGTGGCGGCACTCGCGGTTTTGTCGGCGCTCGTGTCGGCCGTTGTTTCCCGTTATCCGGGGGTTGCGATCCTGAAGGCTTTGAGCCTGTTGCTGCTGTTTGTTTACGCCGGTACAGGGGCGCGACTGGCCGTGACGGGACGCGAAAGCCGCTTTTTTACGGGATTATTAATCGGTTGCGAAGTGTTTGTGGCTGTCGTAGCCGGCTTCTATTTTCTCGGCGTCGAGGCCATGGGCAATCCCAATTCTCTTGGGGCGGTGATGGGAGTTGTAGCGGCCCCCCTTCTGCTTTGGGGCACCCTGGTGGAAGAGAACGAGTTTGTCCTCCGCCGACGACAGATCCTGTACGTCGTGGCGATGTACTTGACCTTCCACAGTCACTCCCGCTCCGCTCTGGCGGCCGTTTGCGTCTCGTGCGGCCTGCTGTGCCTGGCTCTGCGCCGGTACAAGTTGTTGGGTCAAGGCGTCGTCATCGTCCTTATTCTTGTGGCGGGTTCCGCCATCGTCAACCCAGAGGCAGTTTCGAAGAGCGTCTCCCATTTAGAGGATTCGGTTCTATACAAGGGCAAAGACCCAACCCTGGGCGTGCTCTCCTCGAGACAAACACCGTGGCAGACCGCGGAAGACAGCATCAACAAACATTTCTGGCTAGGAGCCGGTTTTGGCACGACGGATAACGGGGAAGATGCCAGTCAATCGGTTGGGCAGCATGGTCATTTCGCTAGCAGCCAAGACGTGACGTCGGAAAACGGGAGCAGCTACCTGTCCATCGCAACCTGGGTGGGGATGCTGGGCATTTTACCTTTCGCGCTACTGCTGCTGGTGCTTTTGCGAGGGATTGTTCGTACCGTGTCGTGGACGTTGAGCACGGGAAATCCATTCCATCCCGCGATCCCTCTGGCCATGGTCATGGTTGCCGGTTTGATTGATGCCGGTTTTGAAGACTGGCTGTTCGCCGTGGGCTATTACCTCTGTGTGTTCTTCTGGAGTTTGGCGTTTGTCTTCATGGATTTCGTGCCGGCATCACCGCTGACGCAGTTCTCGTTCAAATGGCGTTCCACGCCAGTGGCGCAGGGCTGGAGTGGCACCGCTCCGAGCCGATGATGCATTTGTTCATCAATGGCCTCGCCGCCAGCGCGGGCGGAGGCCTTACCTACATTCGCAATGTGATTCCTCACCTGGCGGCCACGCCGGACTTGAAACTAACGGTGGCACTGGGAGCAGGCCTTGAAAAAGAATTTGTCGGCTCTGACAACCTGGAATTTCTGGCGCTGGATGTTCCCACCCCGCGCCGATTCTGGTACGAACAGTCCAGTCTCCCCAGCCTGATTCGGCGCAGCGGCGCGGACGTTCTGTTGTCCGCGGGAAACTTTGCGCTCAGAAAGTCACCCGTGCCGCAAATCCTGCTTTCACGCAATTCGATTTACACGTCCGCCGATTTTTATCGCGACCTGCGGCGGCGGCATGAATATCGCTTGTGGCTGGACACGCGGCTGAGAGGGTTTCTGGCCAAGAGATCGATCGATTGGGCTGACATGACGGTGGCCCCGAGCGAAGCGTTTGCCGCTGAACTTCGTCGGTGGACCGGCGCTGACGTCCAGGCAATCCATCACGGGTTTGACTATGAGGTTTTCACTCGCGATCGCACTCCCCTAGGTGCGGAAGTGGAAGAAAAGCTGCAAGCGGCAGAAGGTTCTCTTAAGCTTCTCTTCGTCAGTCACTACAACTACTACCGGAATTTCGAAACCCTGATTCGTGCGCTTCCGCTGCTTCGCGATCTTTGCGGCGGACGTTCGGTGAAACTGCTGCTGACGTGCAAGCTGGCACCTGGGGAGAATCCGGGTTCCTACCGTCCGGAAGCGGCGGCAAAGCTGATCAGGGAACTCGGAGTGCGCGACGAAATGGTAGAACTTGGCGCGATCGCTTACGCTCAGCTTCATCCACTGTACCGCCGGGCCGATATCTACATAACTCCTGCGTACACGGAGACCTTCGCCCATCCTTTGGTCGAAGCGATGGCGAGTGGATTGCCTGTGGTTGCGTCAGATTTGCCCGTACACCGAGAGATTTGCGGCGACGCGGCCGTCTATTTTCCGAGATTCTCGGCGCAGATGTTGAGCGAGAGCGTCGCGCGAATTGCTTCATCCCCCGAAATGTCGAGACGAATTGCCGTGACCGGCGTTGAGCGGGCGAAGCAGTTTTCCTGGAAAATGCATACCGAGAAAATTCTTCAGCTGGCGCACAGGTTGAAGGATGCGCGAACACTACAGCACGAGGCTTAGAGTAGCAAGGACAGCGGACCGGTAGATTTTACTGAAGCGCCTGACTGGCCGCGAGCGATTATCGGGTGGTGACGGCGCTCAAGGCCTGAGAGACGAGCTCAATTTGCGCTTCGGTCAGTTCGGGATACAAAGGCAGGGACAGGACTTCTTTTGCCGCTCTCTCTGATTGAGGAAACGCGCCCCGGCGATAGCCGAGGTCGGCGTAAGCCGGCTGCAGATGCGCGGGCTCGGCGTAGTGGATTGCCGTTTGAATACCTTCGGCAGCCAGCGCGGCTTGCAGGCTGTCGCGGTCTTTGGCGCGCACGGTGTAGACGTGATAGACGTGGCGCGCCCACGGCATCTCTGCGGCGCGCTCGACTCCGCAATCGGCGAGCAGTTGATTGTATTTGCCGGCGATCGCTCGCCGCGCGTTAGTCCATGGCTCGAGGTGACGCAGCTTGACGCGCAGAATCGCGCCCTGCATACCTTCCATCCTGTAGTTATATCCGCGGAGCACGTGATGATATTTTCGGTCTTGTCCCCAATCGCGCAGCATGCGAATGGTTCGCGCGTACTCAGGATTGCTGGTGGTGACTGCGCCGCCTTCGCCGTAGGCGCCGAGATTCTTGGTGGGATAGAAACTGAAGCATGCGATGTCACCGATGCCGCCGACCTGGCGCCCTTTGTAGCGTGCGCCGTGCGCCTGCGCCGCGTCTTCAATCACCACCAGCCCACGCCGCCGCGCGACTTCGAGGATCGGGTCCATATCCGCCGGCTGACCGTAGAGATGCACGGGCAGGATCGCCCTGGTACGGGGAGTGATCGCAGCTTCTACTGCCGAGGGGTCAAGAGTGAACGAACGAGGATCGATATCAACCAACACGGGCCGCGCCCCAGCGTAGAGCACGGCGGCTACGCTGGCCACGAACGTAAACGGCACCGTGATGACTTCGTCGCCCGGACCGACACCCGCCGCCAGCAAAGCCAGATGCAGAGCACTGGTGCCGGAATTCAGCGCAACACATTCGGTAGCCCCGCAGTAGGTGGCAAACTCTTGTTCGAAACTCGCGACTTCGCTGCCCAGCACAAACTGGCTGCTTTCGAGAACGCTGGATATGGCCGCGTCAATCTCAGGCTTGATGCCGAGATATTGCGCCTTCAAATCGAGGAACGGTACGCTCACAAGAAGTTTTGCCATTCGGACCTATTTCAAATCACATTCGGAACAGACACTCTAGGCCAAGGGGATCTGGCCCTCAACCTCACACCTGCGGGAGGCATGCTCGTATCATATGGGCCAGGATTCACGGAGAATAGCTCTGGAGTTGGTTCGCGGGAGACCAGTATTCGCAAGGGGCATCGACCTTGCCTGTGGCGGTGTGCGACGCTATAATCCGCAGTGCCTTCCGCCCACAAAGCATCTGAATCCTCCATGAAATCTCCCTCGCGAACAGAATCTGTCTTGGTGTGGCTCGTGTCGGCGATCATCTTTGCGGTTGTTGTCTGTCACTTTCAGTCCTACATGCAGAAGGTGGACGACTTTGGCGACAATGGTGCCTATCTGAATGCTGGAAGCGCAATCCGCCACTGGGATTTCAGAAATGTAGTCGTCAAGCAGTTCTGGGGCCTCTCCTATGTGGTCGCTTTGCTCTCGTTCTCGGCGGTGTCCCTTCGCACCGCACTCCTGTTGACTTGTGCCGCTTGCTCCCTGATCAGTGTACTGCTTGTTTATCAACTCTGGGGCGGGTGGATTGCGGGGTACTTCACGGTCCTCAACTTTGATTGGCTGCAGCGTTCTTACCTAGGCGGAGCAGAGCCGTTGTTCACGGCGCTGTTGTTTGCTTCATTTCTCTGTACACGCAGGGAGCGTTGGGTTTGGGCAGCGACTCTAGCCGCTCTCGCGAGTGTGGTAAGGCCTCTCGGGATCTTCGCCCTGGTCGCAATCGGCCTCGTCTTACTCTTCCGGCGAGAATATCGCAGGTTTCTGGCCTGTACCGCCGTGGGTGTAATGGTAGGAGGCTTGTACGTTCTTCCGTTTTGGCTGTATTTTCACGATGCTTTGTATCAAGTTCATCGATATCAAACCTCTGATTGGCACTCCGGCCGTGCCTTCGCTTGGCCTTTTCGGGCGCTTGGCTCAAGCTTGCTGCACAATCAGGCGCCCCTGACTAACGTTGTGCTCACACTAGGCTGGATTGGATTCGTCGTCATCGGTTTTTTGGCCATGGGCCGAGCAGACTTTCGCACGTGCATCCGCCAACGCCTCCCGGAATTCCTGTTTGCATTTCTCTATCTGGCATTTCTCCTCACCTACAATTCGGAATGGGCTTGGGCGGATTTTCCGCGCTTCGCAATTCCGCTCGTTCCCTTCGCACTTGCCGGCCTGGAGCCCTGGGTGCCGAAATCTCGCGTTGCTTTGTACGCCGTTTGTATTCTCGGCTCTGTCCTGGCGGCATGCTCGGCAATCGGCATTCGTAACGTACTACCGGTGCTCCGCTAGCCCTTCTGTCCAGCGTTGTGGACGCGCGCCATTCATGATTGCCTGAGGTGATGTTTAATAGTAGTGTCTCTCTGGACGTAACACCCTGCAATGTGCGGAATCTTTGGCATGGTTGGACACAACGCGCGAGTTGCTCCCGATGTGCTGGAGAGCGCGACGCGATCGCTCGCGCATCGCGGACCCGACGACTCGGGTACGATCATTCTGCGCGACTCGGGTACTGATTCGATCGCTGATTCGAGCGGAATTGCCCCGCTGGCAAATGATTCGACCGAAATTGGCCTGGGCAACCGGCGCCTCGCCATCCTTGACCTCTCGCCGCTCGCGCACCAGCCGATGCAAGACCCGGAAACCGGCAACTGGATCACCTATAACGGCGAGATCTACAACTTCCGCGACATTCGCCGCGATCTCGAACAATCGGGCGCGACCTTCACGAGCCATTCTGACACTGAAGCTGTTTTGAAAGCGTACGCGCAATGGGGCGAACGGTGCCTGGCAAAGTTTAGGGGAATGTTTGCTTTCGCGATCTGGGACGCCCGGCGGCATCGCTTGTTTCTCGCGCGAGATCCGATGGGCATCAAGCCGCTTTATTACGCTGAGGCGGGTTCTTATTTTCTGTTTGGGTCAGAGGTTCGAACCTTGCTCGGAACTGGCCTGGTGCCGCGCCGCGTCGGCCAGGCCGGACTGCTGAACTACCTGACTTTCGGCTCGGCGTATGATCCGCTCACGTTGATTGACGGAGTGCGCGCGCTTCCTCCCGGCCACAGCCTGAGTTGGGAAAACGGAACTGTGCGGCTGTCACCGTACTGGGATCTGGTTGAAGAAGGCGCAACCGTCGAGCAATCGCGATCGCTCTCTGCCCGATCGTTCTCTGCGCGATCGTTCTCTGCAAATGATGAACGCAGCGCTGCCGAGCAGATTCGTCCGGCTCTAGAGGAGGCCGTGCGGCTGCAGTTGGTGAGTGACGTACCTGTGGGCGTTTTTCTCTCCGGGGGCATCGATTCCAGCGCGCTGGTCAGCATTCTCAGCCGTGGCGGCGTAACACCCAGCACGTTCTCGATCGTATTCCGTGAAGCGGAATTTTCCGAGGTACAGCACTCGCGCGCTGTGGCAGCGAAATTTCACACCGATCACCACGAGATCAGCGTCTCGCAGGCCGACGTGCTCGCCGCCATTCCCGATGCTCTGGGCGCGATGGACTTGCCCACCATGGACGGGGTGAACACTTTTTTTGTTTCGCGCGAAGCTCGACGGGCAGGCGTGAAGGTTGCACTCTCGGGGTTGGGCGGGGACGAAGTCTTCGGAGGCTACTCCAGTTTCCGTGCAGTCCCGCGGATGGAGCGATTCATTCAGTTCTGGAATGCCGTTCCGGGTGCAATGCGGCGGCCGTTGACCTCGGCCTTTGCCGCACTCGCGCCGGAGAATGACAGGACCCGAAAACTGGTGTCGCTGGCGCGCGACAACGGACGCGGCGTTCATCCCTACTTCCTCACGCGAATGCTGTTCACCACCGCGCAACGCGAGTGCCTGGCTCCATCTCTGGGAGGGTTCGCGGCCGATGCGGCTTCCGCTTCTCAACGTGAACTTCTGCAGCGCGCGCTCACGCTTGACCCCGCGAATCGCGTTTCCTATCTCGAGTCGCGCTGTTATATGCTCAATACACTTTTGCGTGACGCGGATTTCATGAGCATGTCTCAGGGCCTGGAGGTCCGAGTTCCTCTGATCGATCATCAGTTGGCGAAGGCGGTGCTGGCGCTTCCCGGTGCGTGGAAGATCGACGGTACGCCAAAAAAGCTTCTGGTTGGGGCGCTGGGCGGTTCGTTGCCGGATGAAATCGTGCACCGGCCCAAGCGCGGCTTCACGCTGCCATTTGAGCGCTGGATGCGCCAGGAGTTTCGAGCTGAAATCGAGCCTGTATTGACCGCAAAAAGAATCGACGAAGGCCCGCTCGGCGGACTGTTGGACGGACAGCAAGCTCAGCAGGTGTGGAATGAGTTTTTGCGCGGCGCGGTCTCATGGTCGCGACCGTGGTCTCTTTACGTGTTGCAACGCTGGTGTGAACTCCATTTCTGAACTCGATTGGTGACTCGCTGCACGCATGCAAAAAGTAGATGAGATCATGACCTCCCAGCGCGTGACGTTGAGCGGCAAGTTGCCGGTCAGCGTCATCGTGGCAGCGCGCAACGAAGAGAAAAATCTTCCCCGATGCCTGGAAGGGTTGCGTGAGGCTGGCGAAGTGTACGTCATCGACTCGCAAAGCACGGACGCAACGCCAGAGATCGCGCGCGGGTTCGGCGCCAAGGTCGTGCAGTTTCACTATCAGGGCGGATGGCCGAAGAAGCGCCAGTGGGCGGTCGACACGCTGCCTCTGGAATTTGACTGGATCCTGCTGGTTGACGCCGACGAGGCACTGACGCCGGAATTGTCAGAAGAGATCCGTCGGGCCATCACCGACGAGCGTGTGAACGGCTACTTCGTCTCTTTGCGCATGCATTTTCTGGGTCGTGTGCTTCGCCACGGCGACGCCAGTTTCTGGAAACTTGCACTGTTCCGCCGCGGCAAAGGCCGCTACGAATGCCGGCTTCGCGATCAGGACTTGTCGATGGCCGACATGGAAATTCACGAACACGTTGTGGTCGAGGGAGCGACGGCACGCCTGCGGAATCCTCTGGTTCATCACAACGTGGAGTCGCTTGCGCGCTACATCCAGAAACACAACGAATACTCGAACTGGGAGGCGCAGGTGCTGCTGCGGGGCGAGGAGAGCAGCGCCGAGTTGCCGGCTTCGTTATTCGGCACTCAGGCGCAGCGCCGCCGCTGGCTCAAGAAGAAGCTTTACGCGGTGCCGGGTTCGCCGCTTTTATTGTTTCTGTACCGGTATTGTTTGCGCTTCGGTTTTCTGGACGGCGTCCCAGGGCTGATTTACTGTGGGTTTCAGGCGGTGCAGATGTTTCATACCAAGTCCAAGATTTACGAACTGAACTCTGCGCGCAAGCACAACTCGAAAGGGAATTAACCGGAATGTGCGGCATCAGCGGATTGGCGAATTGCGGGGATCGAGAGACGTTGGCCCGGATGACTCACGTCCAGGCGCATCGCGGGCCCGACGGCTCCGGTCTGTGGGAGCGCACATTCCCCGATGGTTCGTATATCGGTCTGGGTAGTCGGCGCCTCGCGATTCTGGATTTGTCTCCGGTCGGCCACATGCCGATGTGCAATGAAGACAGATCGATCTGGATCACGTACAACGGAGAGATCTACAACTTTGCCGACCTGCGCCGCGAACTTGAAGGCAAGGGACACCATTTCGTCTCCCGCACTGACACGGAAGTTATTCTTCATCTCTACGAGCAGGAAGGGCCGGATTGCGTAAACCGGCTGAACGGAATGTTTGCCTTCGCCATCTGCGATCTGCGCTCGGGCGCGCCCCTGCTGTTTATGGCTCGCGATCACTTCGGCGTGAAGCCCTTTTACTATTTTCACGACGGCAAGCGTTTCGCTTTTGCGTCGGAGATCAAAGCGCTGTTGCAGGTTCCTGAGATCGAAGCGGAACTCGACGCTGAATCGCTGCATCAATACCTGACGTTTCTCTGGGTCCCCGACCCCAAGACGATGTTCCGCCGGGTGTTGAAACTTCCCGCGGGCCATTACGCGACCTGGCGCAACGGAGAACTCAAACTCACGCAGTACTGGGACCTGACCTTTCCCGCTGCGAACCAGACCTATGCCCGTTCGGAAGCGGATCTGGCGGAAGAAGTTCGGGAGCGCCTTCGCCGGTCGGTCGAATCGCAAATGGTCAGCGATGTTCCTGTCGGAGCGTTTCTCAGCGCCGGCCTCGACTCGTCGAGCATTGTCGCGATGATGCGCCGCGCGACGAACCAGCAAGTGCGCACCTACACGATTACTTTTCCGGACAAATATCGCGTGGGCGAAACCACACTCGACGATCCCGAAGTCGCGACGCGGCTGGCGCGGCATCTCGAATGCGAGAACCAGCGCATCGTGGTTGAGCCCGATGTGACTGAGCTTCTGCCCAGGCTGGTCTGGCACATGGATGAACCTACGGCGGATCCTGCGATCATTACGGCGTATCTCGTATGCCGCGAGGCGCGCAAGCAGGCGACGGTGCTGCTATCGGGAGTGGGTGGCGACGAACTCTTCGCCGGATACCGCAAGCATACTGCGCATTACTGGGCGCAGGCTTATGGCAGAGTGCCATCGATCGCGCGGGGTCTGGTGGAAGGAACGCTTGCGGCGATGCCCAGCCTGCGTGGTACGCCATTAAAAGGCAGACTTCGCCTCGCGAAGAAGATGGCGCGGAGCGCCTCCCTCGGTGATGCGGCTCGCTTCATCACCAACGCCACCTATCTCGACGAGGGGCAAAAAGCGAGTCTTTACACTCCTGAATTTCTGGAGCAGGCCGCGCTTTCTGACCCTGCTTGCCGTCACCTGGCCGCATTCGAGCGAGTTGGCCACGCCGATTTTCTACACCAGATGCTTTATCTCGACACGAAAATCTTCATGACGAGCCTGAACCTCACATACAACGACAAAATGAGCATGGCTTCGTCGGTCGAAGTGCGTGTCCCGTTTCTCGATCGCGAGCTGGCCGAATTTGTGGCGTGGAGCGTTCCTCCTGGTCTGAAGCTCAAAGGCCGGCTGCGGCCGACGACGAAGTACATTTTGCGCGAGGCGATGCGCGGCCTGTTGCCGCGCGAGGTGTTGCAGCAACCGAAGGCCGGGTTTGCGGCTCCGGTCGACTATTGGTTGGCTCACGATCTCAAAGAGATGGTCGACGATTTGCTTTCGCCGGCACAACTTCGCCGGCGTGGACTGTTTCGGCCCGAGGCCGTTCGACGCCTCGTCGACGAACATCGCAGCGGGCGCAATGACTGGTCGATGCAAATCTGGCAATTTCTGACGCTGGAATTGTGGACAAGGACATTTGTCGACGGCGGAGCGCGAGAATTCGAGGCTGAGATCTTTGCCCCGCAACAGGCAGCCACGGCATGAAGCAGGTTCTGCAACACGCGCGCACGGGGGAGATCACGGTGGAGGAAGTTCCTGCGCCGCAACTTCTGCCCGGTTGTGTGCTGGTGCGCATCGCGGCTTCGGTCGTATCGGCCGGAACTGAGCGTGCGTCGGCGGAATTCGCCCGCAAGAGCCTGCTGCAGAAAGCGCGTTCGCGTCCTGACCTGGTGCGAGAAGTCATCGGGAAGGTGCAGCGCGACGGAATTGTGTCTGCGATTCAGGCGGTGCGCAGCCGTCTCGACCAACCGCAGAGCCCGGGCTACAGCAGCGCGGGCACGATCGTCGCCGTCGGCGAAGGCGTCACCGACCTGAGACCGGGCGATCGCGTTGCTTGCGCCGGCGCCGGATTCGCAGTGCATGCAGAAATTGCCTGCGTTCCGAGATTGTTGGTTGCGCGCATTCCAGTCTGCGACTCCGTTGCCGACGGCGAGGTGCGGTTCGACGAAGCGGCATTCACGACTTTGGGTGCGGTTGCGCTCCACGGCGTTCGTACCGCCGAGGCGAAACTGGGCGATCTGGTCGCGGTCATCGGCCTGGGCCTGATCGGGCAACTCACGGTGCAACTGCTGAAGGCTGCGGGTTGCCGCGTTCTTGGCATGGATCTCGATGAGTCGCGTGCCACTCTTGCACGCGATCTCGGCGCCGATGCAGTGGCGAGTTCAGCCTCGGTCTTTCACGACCTTTGCCTTGAAACCTCGGGCGGGGCGGGTGCGGATTGTGTGCTGATTGCGGCGGAGACATCCAGCAGCGATCCGGTGAATCTGGCTGGATCGATCGCGCGCGAACGGGCGATTGTGGTTGCCGTTGGCACAGTCGGCCTCGACCTCAAGCGTAAAGCGTTTTACGAAAAGGAACTGGATTTCCGCATCTCGCGTTCCTACGGCCCAGGACGCTACGACGCCGCCTATGAACAGAAAGGCCGTGATTACCCGATCGGCTACGTGCGCTGGACCGAGACACGCAACATGGAAGCGTTCCTGCATTTGCTGGCCGGCGGAAAAATCAATATCGCGCCGCTGATTACGCATCGCTTTCCAGTCGAAGATGCGGAACGGGCATACGAGTTGATTGCCGGCAAAGCGCGCGCGCCGTTTCTGGGAGTGGTGATTCAGTATTCGGGCGAGAGCGACGATTCACCCACGCTTACGCTGGTGAAGTCCGCATCGATGCCGTCTGGCGTAACCTCTGGCGGCGGAGTTTCCGTCGGCTTGCTCGGCGCCGGACTTTTTGCGGCGGGCACGCTTCTGCCGGCGCTGAAGTCAGACGCCGCCACGGTCCTCGTCGGAGTCTGCTCCGCGACGGGATCTCATGCTCAACATGCCGCTCGCAAGTTCGGCTTTGCCTCTTGCACCACTGACGAATCTGAATTGGTGAACGACCCCGCCGTCAACACGGTGGTGGTTGCGACACGCCATCATCTGCACGCGAGGCAGGTTCTTGCTGCGCTGAAAGCCGGGAAGCACGTTTTCTGCGAAAAGCCGCTCTGCCTTACCGAGGACGAGTTGGCTTCGATCGTTCGCGTCTATCTCGAAAAATCGTCCAATCAAGCGCTGATGGTGGGGTTCAACCGGCGCTTCGCGCCCATGTTCGTGCGGATGAAATCGTTTCTGACGCAGATCTCCGAGCCGCTGTCTTTGTACTACCGCATCAATGCTGGCTATCTCCTCCCCGACCATTGGCTCAACGATCGCGAGCAGGGAGGTGGACGCATTCTCGGCGAAGTCTGCCACTTCGTCGACTTGCTCATGTTCCTGGCGGCTTCGCCGATCGTCGAGGTAGAAGGCCGTGCGACCGGCAATACAGGCCGGTATGCGGGCGGCAACGTGTTGGCCTCGATGCGCTTTGCCAACGGATCTGAGGGCACGATCAGTTATCTCGCCAATGGAGATCGAGCGTTCTCGAAAGAACGAATTGAAGTTTTCGGTGGAGGTGCGGTTGCGGTGCTAGAAGACTTCCGCCGTCTCGAACTGGCGCGTGACGGGCACAAGCAAACGGTGCACTCTCGCTGGCGCCAGGACAAGGGACATGCAGCCGAGTGGGGAGCATTTGCGCAGAGCGTACGAAGGGGTGACGATCCTCCTATTCGCTTCGAAGAAATCACCTGCTCTACACTAGCGACGTTGCGTCTCGACGAAGCAGTCGCGACGGGGAAACGACTGACGATCGACGTCTCCGCTTTCATGGACCGGGCACAGAATGGTCAGAGCTCGAGCGCCGCCCAGAACGTCAATCCGAAAGCAAATCCGAAAGCCAATCCGCAAGAATGATCGGTCCAACCACACCATGTGCGAAGAGGCGAAGCTAGGCCATGCTCATTCTGGGCCTCAACATGTTTCATGCTGACGCCTCGGCGGCAATCGTCGTTGACGGCGAAATCAAGTTTGCCATCGCGGAAGAGCGGCTGAACCGGCACAAACACTTCGGCGGCTTTCCCGCGCTTGCGGTCAAAGCCTGCCTGGACGCGGTCGGCGTGAAGATCGCTGATGTCGATCAGGTCGCCGTGGGCCAGGATAGCGACGCCAATCTTGCGAAGAAGGTTCAATACGCGCTAGCGAATCCGGCCAAGATTCTGAATTTCATTCGTCTTCGCCAGCGCAAAGAAGCGATGCGTGATGTGCGCGCTCTTCTGGCGAAGGCGCTGGGCGCCGATTCCGCCGAGCTTCGTTTCCAGGAGCATCACCTCGAACACCACATCGCGCATATCGCTAGCTCTTACTACTGCTCTCCGTGGGAGAAAGCCGCTGGCTTCAGTTATGACGGATCGGGCGATTTTGTTTCCACCATGATGGCG
The DNA here is from genome assembly GCA_963739125.1 of uncultured Acidobacteriaceae bacterium. GTDB lineage: Bacteria > Acidobacteriota > Terriglobia > Terriglobales > Acidobacteriaceae > Sulfotelmatobacter. Next base: position 3,554,024 of record CAVTZD010000001.1, read on the forward strand.
CGGTGCGAAGGCAACGAAATTGAAGTGCTCGACCGCGTGTTTCTGCCGCACTCGCTGGGCAGCCTCTATACGATGATCTGCGAATTCATCGGCTATTCCAAGTATGGCGATGAAGGGAAAGTGATGGGGCTGGCTCCGTACGGGAAGGATGAAAATGAGTATCACGATCAATTCGACAAGATTGTTTCGCCCAAGAATAATGGTTTCGAACTCGATTTGAGTTACTTCAAGGCGCTCGGAAGCAATCAGGGGATGGAAGTTCTACCGGACGGAACGGTGCGCCTGGCGCGGCATTTCTCTGATCGCATGATAGAGCGATTCGGGCAGCCGCGGCGTCCACTCGAAGAGATCACCCAGCGCGATATGGACCTGGCCTTCGGCCTGCAGCGGCGCTTCGAAGGAATCTTTTTTCATCTGTTGAATCGCTTGCACGAGCGAGTGCCTGTCGACGAACTTGCAATGGCGGGCGGATGCGCCCTGAACAGCGTGGCAAACGGCAAGATTTTCGATCACACGCCATTCCGTCGTACCTACATCCAGCCCGCGGCTGGGGATGAAGGCCTCGCCATTGGCGCCGCTCTGCACGCCTACCATTCCGTTCTCAAACAGCCTCGCCGGCACGAATTGAAGAGTTCCTATCTGGGGCCGGAATTTTCGGATGCGCGCATTCAATCTTCCTTGCAAAGTACAGACCTACGATTTCGCAGGCTGGAAAAAGCCGAACTACTCGACGCCGTTGCAGAACACATCGCCGCCGGCAAGGTTGTGGGCTGGTTTCAGGGACGCATGGAGTGGGGGCCGCGCGCTCTGGGTAACCGCTCGATCGTCGCCCACCCCGGGCTGCCCAACATGAAAGATGTGCTCAACGCGCGTATTAAGCACCGCGAGTGGTTTCGTCCTTTCGCGCCGTCGATCCTTGCCGAATATCAGCACGAATATTTCGAGCACGATCACCCTTCGCCCTTTATGCTGCACGTCTACAAGATCCGGCCCGAGAAGCGTAAAGAGTTATGCGCGGTAAATCACGTGGATGACACCGGACGCCTGCAGACTGTGGCGCGGGACGAAAATCCCATGTACTACGACCTGATCTCGGCTTTCCAACGCAAGACAGGAATTCCGGTGATCCTGAACACGAGCTTCAACGAAAATGAGCCGATTGTTTGCACGCCCGAAGAGGCGATCGACTGTTTCCGGCGCACCCGCATGGATGTGCTGGCCATCGGTTCGTTTCTGGTGGAGAAGTCGGAGACAGAGCCAGCCAACGAGTCGCTCAATGCGCAAGAAGTCCTGTCACGGCCACAATGAGGCCGACGACGGAAAGCACGAGTCCCAGTCCCCAGAAAAATCTTCGCCCGGAAAGCAGGGTAATCGAGGTGATGACGAGTCCAATTTCGAGAAACACCTCGGCGAGGTCGAAGCGGTCGGCCCGATTGCGTTCGGTCGCAACTTCGGCTTCCAGTTCGTTGGCTTTGTCCTCGATTTCCTTCTGCTCTTTCTGGTAGCGCGCCGCCTCTTCGGAATATTTGTCGCGCAGTTTGGCCAGAAGCGCGGCGTCGGTTGTGGCCGTCACCGAAGTCAGGTCGGTAAAGAGTTCGTCGGTATGCCGGCGCATGTTTTTCGCTTGATAAAAAGCCCACTGGTCAGAGGACTTTGCCTGCAGGACCACCTCTTCGGTGTGTGAACGGTGCCCCAGCAGCGAAACCACAGCGACCAGAACCGCGAGAATGGCCATGGTGACCGAGACCGGCGCCAGCGTGGGATCTTCTTTCGCATGCTCGGCATGCTCTTTTAATTCGTTGAGCTCTTCAGAACTCATTCGCTTATTCCCCCATGACTTTCACAATTACGCGCTTGTCGCGCTGCCCGTCGAACTCGGCATAAAAAATTCGCTGCCACGTACCCAGATCGAGTCTGCCCTTGGTGATGGGAACGATGACTTCGTGATGGATCAACAATGCTTTCAGGTGTGAGTCGCCATTGTCTTCGCCCGTGTCGTGGTGTTTGTAGTTCTTGCGAAACGGAGCAAGATGCTCCAGCCACTGGTCGATGTCCTCGATTAGGCCGCTCTCGTTATCGTTCACGTAGACGCCGGCGGTGATGTGCATGGCCGAAACCAGCACCATGCCTTCCTGCACTCCGCTCTTGCGCACCAGTTCCTCGACCTGCGGCGTAATGTGCACGTAGGCGCGATGCGTCTTGGTATGGAACTTAAGATATTCGGTGAGAGTCCTCATGTCCCAGCAGTGAATCGATGAATCCCATCTCGGTCAGCGCACGATCTCGGCAAGTCTTCCGGACGCAATCAGGTCCGCAATGCGCGCAAAGTCTTTATACATCACGCGGTCGCTGTGCATCGTTTCGCACACCGAGCGAATCGTGCCATGGGCGGCCTGTCCCCGTTTCGAGGGTTTCAACGGAGCCATAAAATCCAGCGCCTGAGCCACGGCCATCGCTTCGATGGCCAGCACGTTCCGGGTATTGTCGACGATTCGCTTCAGCTTGAGCGCAGCCGCCATGCCCATGGAAACATAATCTTCTTTATTTCCCGACGTTGTGATCGAATCGACCGACGCCGGATGCGCGAAGATTTTGTTTTCGCTGACCAGAGCCGCCGCCGTAACCTGCGGCATCATGAAACCTGAATTCAATCCCGCGCCCGAGGCGAGAAATGGCGGCAAGCCTTCGCTCAGGGCGGGATTCACCAGGCGCTCGATGCGCCGCTCGCTGATTCCCGCCAGTGCAGCGAGCGCGATGGCTAGAAAATCCAAAGCGAACGCCAGCGGCTCTCCGTGAAAGTTTCCGCCGGAAATGACGTCGCCTTCGCAACTCTTCGCATCGGTGATGAACACCAGGGGATTATCGACTGCCGAATTCACTTCGGTGGCAAAGACTTCCCGGCAATGAGCCAAGGTGTCCCGAACCGCGCCGTGCACTTGTGGGATACAGCGCAGCGAGTAAGCGTCTTGCACGCGGACGCACTCGCGGTGTGACTCGCGAATCTGGCTGCCCTCGAGCATGAGCCGAAGATTCTTCGCGGACTTGATCTGTCCGCTGTGCGGGCGCGCTTGGTGAATGCGGTCGTCGAAGGCCGTGTCCGTGCCCTTGAGAGCGTCGCAACAAAGTCCGCCGAGCACGTCAGCCGAGTCCACCAAAGTTTCCGCCGCCAGCAAAGCCAATGTGCCAACGGCGAGCATGGCCTGCGTTCCGTTGATCAGCGAAATCGTTTCCTTGGCCTCGAGCACGAGGGGTTTGATCTGTGCATTCTTCAAAGCTTCGGCGCTGGAAACGCGCGCGTCGTGCTGGTCAAAGCATTCGCCCTCGCCGATCAGCGCCAACGCCAGATGGGCCAACGGAGCAAGATCACCGCTCGCGCCCACGCTGCCCTGTGAGGGCACGACCGGCAGCACGTCGCGATTGAGCATTTCGCATAGCGTGTCGATCACGACCGCCCGCACACCGGAGTGTCCTTTAGCGAGAGAGTTTGCCCGCAGCAGCATCATGGCGCGAGTTTCGGATCGAGAGAGCGGTTCCCCGACGCCGACGGCGTGGGAACGCACCAGATTGACTTGTAATTCGCGAATCTGGTCGCCCGCAATGCGCACATCGCTCAGTTTGCCCACGCCGGTCGTGATGGCATAAGCGACTTTGTTGCCGGCCACAATCTCATCGACGACCGCGCGGGCAAGGTCGACCGCTTGGCGTGCATCGGGAGCCAGCAAAACCGCGCGTCGCGTCGCAGCCCCTGCGACTTCTCCCACCGCCTCGAGCGTGAGATCTTTTCCGTTGATGTGCAGTGCGTTCAAGGATCTCCCGGTTTACTTTTCCAATGCAGCGCGAAAAGCCTTCAAATATTTCTTCGGCAGCGGCGCGAGTTTCATCTTCGAATTCGTCACGACGTGTGTGGTTTCGCCCTCGGCCAGCAGCTTCCCGTCGCCGGCTCGCAACAGATCATAAGAAAAAACGACCACCGACTGGCGCACACTCTTCAGACGGGTGCGAACTACGACCTCTTCATCGTAGTACACAGGCGCGCGATAGCGGCACCGGGCCTCGGCAACGGCGATGAAGCGTCCCTCTTCGCGTTCCATATCGCGATACAGAAATCCCATTTGCCGCATAAGTTCGACGCGTCCCACTTCGAACCAAATCAGATGATTGGAGTGGTAGACCACACCCATCTGATCGGTCTCGGCGTAGCGCACGCGCAGCCGGGTTTCGTTCACGGCCTCGGGACGTTTTGGGCTCATTTTCCTGTCCAGACAGGTTTGCGCTTTTCCAGGAACGACGCAATTCCCTCGCGGAAGTCAGCCGTTGCGCGGATGGCGGCGTTTTCGCGTACTGCGGCGTCAATCTGAGAGTCGAGTTCCGCGCGGGCATGGTCAGTGAGAAGCTTTTTCGTCGCGCGCAATGAAGCCGGGCTGTTCTCCATCAGCACAGAAGCCAATGCACGAGCCCGCGCCATGAGATTCTCAGCCGGGACAATCTCGCTGATCAGGCCCATCTTTGCCGCTTCCCGCGCGTCGAAGATTCTGCCGGTCAGAAGCAGATCGCGCGCCTGTTTCTCGCCGACCTGCCGCAAAAGAAAAGTTGAGACGATTGCGGGCACGAATCCAATGCGCACTTCGGTGTATCCGAATTGTGCTTCCGGAACGGCCAGCGTGAAATCACAGAGCAAGGCAAGGCCCGTGCCGCCGGCGATGGCTGCGCCATTCACGGCGGCGATCGTGACCTTAGGAAATTCATAGAGCGAACGGAACAGCTGCACCATGGTGCGCGAATCTTCCAGATTCTGCTCGGGCGTTCGCCCCAGCAATGTCTTCAGATTGTCCAGGTCCATGCCCGAGCAAAACGCTTTTCCCGCGCCCGTAATGATCAGGACGATCGCGTCGGACTTTGCGACTTCATCGAAGGCTCGCAATAGATCGTCGATCAGTTCGAAACTGATCGCATTGCGTTTTTCAGGACGGTTCAGCGCAAGCGTCGCCACGCCGGCGTCGTATGCGAGTTGGATCGTCTTGTAATTCAAGTGTTAGAAACCGCCGCCGAATTGTTACAGATCCGCACGGATGAAAAGTCTCGTTCACCCGTGCATGTCAAGCCGCGGAAACCGCAGCCCCTAATCTGCCGCCTGAGAATCCGAGTACCGTGCCGCAATGCCGCCTGTCGCCTTCAGCAGCGTATCGAGCGGTTTGAGGGCAGGCAACTCCGCGCCCCGCGCCCTGAGGGCCTCGACAACTTTTTCCGTCGCGATGTTACCAACCAATGCGTCCTGCGCAAAAGGGCATCCACCCAACCCGCCCAAGGCGGAGTCGAAACGACGGCAGCCCGCATCGTACGCGGCCAGAAGTTTTTCTGCAGCGTGCTCCGGACGGCTGTGCAGGTGAACCCCAACCTCGAGGTAGTCGTACTTCGCCATCACCATGCCGACCAAGTCGCCGATCTGCTGTGGCCCGGCCATGCCGACAGTATCCGCCAGAGAAATCATGCGCAGGTTTTCGATTTCCATCAGCGCGATTGCTTCAATCACTTCTTCCGCATTCCACAAGTCGCCGTAGGGATTGCCGAACGCCATGGAAATGTAGACCACCACGTCGAGTCCAGCATCGTCAGCCCTGTTTTGGATCTTTTCCAGTTCGTCGAGCGCCTCCTCGGGCGATTGATTCTGATTCTTGCGCAGAAATGTTTCGGAAATTGAATACGGAAAACCGAGCGTCGAGACCGCCTGGGTGTCGATCGCCCGCTGCGCACCTTTTTCGTTAACGACGATGCCGATAATCTCGACGTCGTCGGGCGGATCGAGCTCCTTCATCACTTCCTCGGAGTCGGCCATTTGCGGCACAGCTTTCGGCGACACGAACGACGCCGCGTCGATATGTTTAAATCCCACACTGATCAGGGCTTTCAGATAATCTGCCTTCAAGTCGGCAGGGATTATTCCCGGCAAGCCTTGCCAGGCATCGCGCGGACATTCGATTAGTTTGACGGGATCAGCCAATTTGTTCACCGAGGAGCACGGAGACGCAGCGAAGATCAAAGAAACCGGTCGATCATGTTTGCAACACTCCCACTTTGAACTCAGCCACATCCGGATTCAGCGCAGCGGCTTCCAGCGCCTGGGTAATCGCATCGCGCGTTTCAATCGGATCGATGATCTTGTCAATCCACAGCCGCGCCGCGCCGTATCGTGGATCGGTCTGCTCGTCATAGGCGCGCTTCACCGATTCGTAGAGTTCTTTCCGTTCTTCTTCGCTCAGCTTTTTGCCACTGCGCTCCAGTTGTTTCACTTTGATCTCGACCAGCGTCCCAGCCGCCGAATCGCCGCTCATTACGGCATAGCGTGCCGTGGGCCACGCAAAAACAAAACGCGGATCGTATGCCTTCCCGCACATCGCATAATGCCCGGCGCCAAACGATCCACCTACGATCACGGTAATCTTGGGCACCACGGAATTCGAGACCGCGTTCACCATCTTTGCGCCCGCTTTGATGATCCCGCTCCACTCCGCGTCGCGCCCCACCATGAAGCCATTCACGTCGTGAAAGAAAACCAGTGGAATGAGATTCTGGTTGCAATCCATGATAAAGCGGGCAGCCTTCTCGGCCGATTCCGTATAGATCACTCCTCCAAACTCGACCCGCTTATGGCCTTCGTGGTCAGTCTGCTGCGCGTGCAGTTTCTGATTGGCGACGATTCCCACGGCGAAGCCGCCGATGCGCCCGTATCCGCAAACGATCGTTTTTCCGTATTCCGGTTTGTACTCATCGAAGCGGCTGCCATCGAGCACACGCGCCAGCACTTCCTTGATGTCGTAAGGTCGCGCCGGCGACGAATCGTAAATGCCGTAAATCTCTTCCGCCGCCAGCGCAGGCTCGACCGGCTTCTTGCGGTCCCAGGGAGAAAGCCGCCGGTATCCCCACTTCTCCACCAGCGAGTGAATACGCTGGATGCAGGCTTCATCATTGGTCTCGCGAAAGTCGATCGTGCCGCTGATCGAGGAGTGCATCGCCGCGCCCCCTAGTTCCTCGGCCGAGACCTTTTGACCGATCGCGGCCTGCACTAGAGCCGGGCCGGCGAGAAACAATCCACTGCCATCGGTCATGAGCAAGTGATCGCACATGACTGGCAGATAACCTCCGCCAGCCACGCACATGCCCATAATGGCCGCCACCTGCGGAATTCCCATCGCCGACATGACCGCATTGTTGCGAAAAACTCGCCCAAAGTCGTCGGTATCGGGAAACACATCTTCCTGCAAAGGCAGGAACACCCCAGCCGAATCCACCAGATAAATTGTCGGGATGTGATTATCGATGGCAATGTTCTGGGCACGGATCACTTTCTTCGACGTCATCGGAAAAAACGCGCCGGCCTTTACCGTGGCGTCGTTGGCGATGATCATCACCATCCGGGTGCGTACTCGTCCAATGCCAGTGATGACGCCTGCCGCCGGCGCGCCGCCCCACTCTTCGTACATTCCGTGAGCTGCGTAGAGGCCAAGCTCAAAGAATGTCCCCGGATCGGCCAGAAGTTCGATGCGCTCGCGTGCCGTCAGACGCCCTTTGCCGTGCTGGCTCTCGATGCCCTTGGTCCCTCCGCCCTGGCGAATGGTTTCTTCTTCATTGCGCACCTGAGACATCAAGTCCGCGAGGAAACGCATGTTGGCTTCAAAACGCGCCGACGTGGGGTCAACCTTGGTGGCCAGCAGGTTCGCAGGCGCGGACGAGTTCTCCGTATAAGTCTCGTTGCGGTCGGCCATGGGGCTCGGGAGCGGACTGATTACGGTATACCACCTGGGCAGAACCGCGCAATGCGCGCCCTTACACGCCGCTCCGGCCGATCCACTCCGCCAGATGGCAGCCGTCTTCTTCCAGAAGAAATGCACCTACGCCGAAGCATTCGCCGACAATGCGATGCGAGTCCGGATCGCGCGCGGCGCGCGTGATCCATTGCTGCCCCACGCGGTACTGCGCCGCCGTGAACCACTTCTGAGGCAGAACCTCAACCAGCCCGGCATGCAAATAAAAAACCAGAATCGCAAACGCCGGATCGTCATTCGACATCGCTTTGTAGCTGGTGGGCACAATCAGTTCATCTACACTTCTCAGTTCCGCGGGGACTTCGATCTTGTGTGTGCCCGGCGTCAGTGTGAGCGGAATGGCAAACTCGGCCACCGGAGCCGTCGTCGCGTAAATGCGATCCGAAGACTGCTTGAACCAGCCGGCAACTTCGGCCAGATCAAAGTTTTTCAGTTGATCAGGATCAAAGCAGGTGATGCGGATGCTGCGTCCTTCAGGGCACCAGAGGCCGAGAAACTGCGGCGCAACCAGAAAGGGACGGCAATAAGTATTCAGGGCGACGAGCGCTTTTTCCGGCTGTTGCCCCTCTGTTTGTTCCAGACCCAGCGTGACCAGATGGCCAATCGGACCTTGTTCGCCGTGATGCGTCCAGACGAACCGCTGCCCGGCTTGCGAGCGAACGACGGGAAAGGTATTCCAGTACCAGGGTGCAGGACCGATAGTTCTCGTGAGGAGATCTTTAATGCGAGAGGCGTCGAGGCCCATCAGCCAGCCGCCGGCACGCCGGGCCCCTTCACATGCGTGCGGATGAACTGAACGATGTCATCCATCGCGGTGCCCGGCTGAAAAATCGCAGCCACGCCCGCCTGCTTCAGGCCGTCGATATCCTGGTTGGGGATAATGCCGCCGACGACTACGATCACGTCGTCCATTTTGTTCTGCTTGAGCAGGTCCATTACGCGCGGCACGATGGCGTTATGAGCGCCCGAGAGAATCGAGAGTCCGATCACCTGCACATCTTCCTGCAAGGCCGCGCTCACGATCATCTCCGGCGTCTGCCGCAGCCCGGTGTAGATCACTTCCATGCCCGCGTCGCGCAGCGCCCGCGCAATGACCTTGGCGCCGCGATCATGCCCGTCGAGACCGGGCTTGGCCACCAACACGCGAATCTTCATCTCAGGCATCGACCTTCATTTAACCACAGAGGGCACTGGGATCACAGGGGAAGGCAGTGACTGGACTGGGAGAAATGATCTCCTCTGTGATCCTCTGAGTCCTCTGTGGTCAAAGGGTCTTGATATCCAAACTGCGCCACAAATACCAGCAGGCAACGCTGCGGTAGGGAGACCATGCGCGCGCGATCTTCTCCATCTCTTTCGGCTCGGGCATTTTTCGTTTGCGGTAATGCTTTTTGATCGCGGCCTGCACTCCGTAGTCGCCGGTGGGCAGCACGTCTGGGCGCTTCAAAGTGAAGATCAGAAACATATGCGCCGTCCACACGCCAATGCCTTTCACCTGCGTCAGATGCTTGATCACCTCGTCGTCGGGAAGGTCCGGCAGTTTGGAGAAGTCGAGCAATCCAGCCTGAGTCTTGGCCGCAAGATCTTTCATGTATGCCGACTTCTGTTTCGACAAGCCAACGCTTCGCAACTGCTCGTCAGTCAGCTTGAGAATGCCTTCTGGCGTGATCGGATCGCCGGCGAGCGCTGCGAATCGCTCAAAGATTGTCGCGGCCGCCTTGCCATTCAGTTGCTGGTAGACAATGGCCTCGGCCAGGCTGGAAAATTCGGGAGTGTCATACTGCATCCGGCACGCGCCTACGCGCTCGATGATGCCGCGCAGGATGGGGTCAGATTTTTTGAGATGGTTGATCGCCTTACGCATGCCCTATTGGTATACCACAAAAAGTTTCCATAGGCGAACAAAAAACGAATAAGGCAGGCTGCATGCCTAGGGCGCTTTCTTGATGGCGATGCCCATCACTTCATATCGTCCGCCGCGAAGCAGGCTGCCCGCCCCAATAAACGCCCGCGCCGGATAGTCCCCGTGGAAATACGTTTTGTAGACGCCGTTGAAGGTTTCATAAAACTTCAGATCGGTGCAGAAGACTTGTACCGATACCACGTCGTCCATCGACAGCCCAGCCGCTTCCACCGTTTTCTTGACGCCATCCATCACCAGCCGGGCTTCCTCTTCCGCGCTTTCCGGAGGCGCGCCGGTCTTCGGATCAAGTCCGATGTGCCCCGCAATATAGAGTGTGTTGCCCACGAGGACGCCGTCGCTGAAAGGTAATCCGGCGGCGCTCGCAGGCCGTGGATTCACAATGTACTTGCGGTCGGCGGCAATCGCCGGAATGCAAAACGCGAAACACAACAGCGCAGCTATCATCATTCGGAGTTTCATGGTTGCCTCGGTGATCAAGATTGGATTTGTGGAATCTGCGTCTGCGGTGGAGTGACAACACAAGCTCGGTCTGCAGCGCGGCTTGACGTCCCGAACTCGTGGAGCGTGTTCATGCAGCTTTGTGCTCGCCATGCCGGAAGTTCTCGATCAAATGTTCAGAGGTCCTCAGTGAAAACGTCAGAATACTGATGGTCGTGGTTTTGTCGGTGCAGTTCAGAAAAACGCTCGCGTCGCACACATAAAGATTCGGCACGTCGTGCGTCTGCCCAAAACGGTTGGTCACGAAATTCTTAGGATCGTTTCCCATGCGGCACGTGCCGGTCTCGTGCAGACTCCAGCCCGGAATCTCGGGAGCATCGCCCGAGCCTTCATACTCGCCTCCCGCTGCGTGCAACACATCGGCGCACACCTGCTTCGAATGCTCCCACATCTTCAGCACATTCTCATCCCACTCGAAGTGCATGCGCGCCACCGGAATGCCGAACGGGTCTTTCACCTCAGGATCGAGATCCATATAGTTCGTATCCGAACGCTGCGACGGCGCCTGAATTCCGAAGGTCACCGGGGAAGGATAACGTCTCTTGACTTCGCGCTTAAACGACGATCCGAAGCCGTCGAGGTCTGTGGCGAAGCCGGGAAATTCCTCGCACCCGCCATCGGGATACACCGAATACCCGCGAATAAATTTCTCTTCGCGCGGATCGTTCAGATTCTGCCATCGCGGCATCCAGGAGATGGTGCTGTCGGCGACGTGATCCGGGAAGCTCGGCTGCCCCAGCAACTGAGGTAAATATCCGCGCGCCGATTCGCCGTAAAGATGATCGCAAAGATTCTTCCCCAACTGTCCGCTGGAATTCGCGATCCCGTTGGGCCACTGCCGCGATTTCGAATTCAGCATGATGCGGGCCGACTCGATGCACGACGCCGCGACTACAACGGCGCGCCCGTACACTTCCACTTCCTGCCTGGTCTTGCGGTCGATATACGCCACGCCCGACGCGTGTCCGTTTTGATCGACGAGAACGTTCTTCGCGAGTGCGTCAGTACGCAGTTCCAGATTCTTTGTGGCTTCCGCTTTGGGCAGCAGAAAATACGGCGTCGAAAAAAACGCGCCCACATCGCAACCCGTGGTGCACTCCCCGCAGAAATGGCAAGCGGGATGTCCCTGAAACGGCTGCGTCAGCTGGGCGCAGCGGTCCGGCAGGTACGGGATGCCCAGCTTATTGCATCCCGCCTGGAGAATGAAATCGAGGCAGCGAAACTTGAACGGCGGCAGATACGATCCATCCGGATTGCTGGGACGGTTTTGCACCGTGCTCGCCACGCCGATCATGTTTTCGACGCGCGTGTAATAAGGACTGATCTCGTCGTAGCTGACCGGCCAATCCACGTCATAGCCATCGCGTGACGCGGCCTTAAAATCGATCTCGCTGAAGCGCGCCGAACTGCGCCCCCAGAAATTTGTCTTGCCGCCGACGGCGTTGCAGCGCGGCCACATCCACTTGGTGCCGGGCGCGACCGTGAACGGAATCTCGTGGTCCCACGCTGCCTTGGTGTACTCGTTGTCCATGTAGCCGAAAGACTCGGCGCGGTGCTTGGGATCGTCCAAACCGCGGAATTTCATGTCCCACGGCATGCGGTGAAAACGGAAGTCTTTTTGAGGATCGAGCCTGCGACCCGCATTCAGCGCGCACACTTTCAGCCCGGCTTCGCATAGCGTCTTGATCGCCATCCCGCCGCCGGCGCCGGTTCCAACCACGATCACGTCGTAGATTTGTTCGCCCATGATTGCCAGCTCTTCAAAAATATTTCGATGAAACGGACGCTATATTCTTTACGATCGCGCCTGCGAAAGGTGCAGATGCTCCGGATCGCCTTTATGTGGACACTCCGGGGACTCCGAGTAAAACCTGAGCGAGGGATTGTCGAGTTCCTTATATCCAATCTCGCTGGTATAAAAACCAGTCACGGTAAACTCGCGCATCAGCGCGAAGAACGAACGTCCGTATTCCTCGCCCGGCCGCTCTTTACCTTTGAAGCCGATGGGTTCGAGCAGGGAAGTCTGCTGTTCAGGGGTCAGATCAACAAACTTTTTGCCCACGGTCTGTTCGCTGTGCGCGTTCAGCCACGCCAGCCCAGTGCGGAACGGATATTGTGGCTCCGGGTCGTTCGCCACCATGAAATCGATGAACTCAGCCACGCCCGCTTCCTTCGCACCCGGCGTCGCGTCGCTCGGAATAATGATCTCCGTCAGCCGCTCCACCATCGCGTATTCCGCCGGCGTGAAAAATTGCGGATGGTACATGGCCGGCTTGATCTGCAAGGCCGCATTGCCGACGTGCCCGCAGGCGAATGTCCACTTACTGAATCCAGGGAAATGCGCCGCCATTGCGGCCGTCCCTAATATGCGCAACACTTCACGTCGCCCTACGCCTTGTCCCGCCATGGTTTCGGTCCGTTGTTCCTTCCAAACTGGACTGTCATTTTAAAGTTGTCATTCCGAGCGCAGCGAGGAATCTGCTTTCCTCGCTACGAAAGAAATTCCACCGTCTTCTCCACCAACTCCGCCGTCGGTTTGTAGGGATCGCCCGGCGCATCGTATTCGATCGAGCAATATCCCTTGTAGCCATTTTTCTTCAGGATGCCAAACGTTCGCGCCAGATCTACATGCACCATTTTGCCCTGATCATTCTCCTCGCCATCTTTTACGTGGCAAATGCCGTAGGCATGCGCGAACATCGCGTCAATCGCTCGATAGGCGAAGTCTTCGTCGTGCGCGGCCAGGGAGTTGCCGAAATCGGGCAGCGCGCGCAGCCACGGGCTATTCACCTTGTCGATGACTTGCACGATGAAAAACGGATCCTCGCTCACCGGATCGTCATTCTCCAGGTGCACGACTACATTCTTCTTTGCTGCATATTCGGCAACGCGGGCGAGCGTGTCGGCTGCGAGACTCACGTCGGGCTTGAATGTTTTTCCACCCTGAATGTGTGTTCGAATGCTGGGCGATCCCAGCGCAGCGCCAACGTCGACCCAATGCTTGTTCGACGTTACCGCCCGCGCGCGTTCCTCCGAGTCGGGCGAGTACTGGCTGTGCCGGGAGTCGACTGCAATGTCGACGATGGCCGACCCAGCTTTCTGCACCGCGGCGCGGAACTGCTCCAGATATTTCGCGTCGGTTGAGGGAAAGACCGGGCTCCATGGCTCAATGTGGCGCACGCTAAACTTTTCAATCACGTGCGCCGCGAAATCTTTCAGCTCGATCTGCTGCGCCGGCGGCACCGTGCTGGGAGTCTTGCCGTCCCACCCTTTCCACCCCACCAGGAAATCGCGAAAGGGATACGCCGCAACCGAAACGCGGTCCCGCGGCGCGGTAGGAAAGTTGACTGACGGGCCCGGATTCGATGCGGCTCGGGCGAGCTCCGGCAGAAGCCACATACCAGCGGCGGCGCCCGCACACTGCCCAAGAAATTCTCTTCGCGATGTCGCGCTCATGCGCGCCAGTGTAACAGAGAGTTTCGACGCCGCGCAGCTCTCACAAAGAATCGCGTCGAATGCGGCGGAGTCGCCGCGTCATCCCTTGATTCAGACGTAGTCGAACAGCGTCATGAAACCGAAATCCATGTGCAGTTGCTGGTGGCAATGGAACAGCGTCATCCCCGGATTGTCTGCAACGAAGTCGATTTCGGCTTCCTGATAGCCCCCCAGCATGACGACGTCTTTCAGAATTCCGGAGGTAGGTTTTCCTGCCACTTTGGTCAGCTCAAAACTATGGCGATGAAGATGAATGGGGTGTATATCATCGCTCGCATTGTGCATGCGGATTCGATACCGGTTGCCTTGCTTCACATGAAACGCGGCGGGCATCGGCTGGCCGTCCATCGGATACGCCACTCCATTGATGGTCCAGCGGTTGAAGCCTTGTTCGGCGGCGTTATCCTTCACGACAATCATGTCGAAGATTTCGTCAGGCTTAGCCGCGGCATCGGGCTTGCCGAACAGCGTGTAGTCCCAGCGATGTGCCGGCGGGGCGATCCACTGTGCCTTACCCTTCGATCCCGCGTACTCGACGACGAGCCCCATGCCGTGATGGCGGTCGTCATCCGCGAGATCGCCCATGATCCACACGCCAGGATGTTTCATTTCGACGATGGCCGAAACGCGTTCGGCCGTGCCCAGCCACAGAACCGGAACCGTCGCCGGATTCGGCACGGGATTTCCGTCGAGCGCGACAACCTGAAAGGAATGACCGGGCAAAGCGAGGCTGCGAATCTCAGTCGCGCTTCCATTCAAGACATGAAACAGAACGCGCTCTCCCTGTTTCACACGGATGGGCTCGCCGTGGTGCAGCATTCGGCCGTTGATTGTGAACGAGCCATAACCCACTTCGTAGCCGTGCGGCATTCCCCTTGCCAGCGACGCTTTCATAGCCGACTCGCCCTGCTCCTCGAGCGTTTTCACCGTCGCTGCGGGAGAAAGGAAATCCAGGGCCATGTCTCCTCCGCGGCTGAAAGTTGGCTCGAACTCTTTCAGAACCAGAAACACCTCGCGATCATATCTTCCCGGCTCATGCCTGGGCTCGATATACACGGGCCCCACTTCGGCGCTGTATTGTCCGGCGGAAAGATTCGCGCCGGCGCGGTTATGGGTGTGATAAAAGCGGAGTCCCGCAGGCCTCGGTGTGAAAACGATTCGCCGGCTGCCGCGCGCCGGAACGAATGGTGTGCCTTCCTCGGAAGCCCCGTCGACGTCGACCGGCACGATCTGACCGTGCCAATGCAGTTGCTCAGGAGTGTCGGTGTCGTTATAGATGTCTACTGTGACTGGTTGGCCTTCCTTGAAGTGAAGCAGCGGTCCGGGGAATTGACCGTTGTAAGTCGTCGCAGAAATGATTCGATTCGGCGCGATCTCGACCGGAGCCGATTGGATGCGCAGCGTATATTCTGCGGAACCGGTATCCGATGGCGCAGCGCCAGTTCCTGTATTTCGCGGTCGCGTCCCTGCTTCCGCGACTACCTTGGCGGACGAGAGTAAAGCGGCTCCAGCGGTGAGAGATGCCGCTTTCAGAAACTGCCGCCTGGATGCAGCTCGGTCTTTCATGAAGTGTTCCTCAGGGCCAGCGCGCTCCTGCATCGGTCAGAAATTGAAGCGATAACCCAGAATCATCTTGGCGATCAAGTGGTCGGTTGCGCCTGTGAGACCTACGCCCAGACCGAAATTGATCTCCCATTGCGGAGCGATATTTAAGTCGATCGCGGGGAAGATCTGGTGCTGTTGTTGTGAGACAGCGTCGAACCCGTTCACCGGACCGACCGATCCGTAATATTCCAGGCCGCCCGCGATTTTTGGCGTGAGATCGTAGCTGAACTTGAAGTTCGGCGAAAAAACTACGCCCTGGTTCACAGTCTCGCCGTGAAATGAGCGGTCGAGTGTCGGATTGAGCGACCAATACCAGCGGCCGACTTTCTGATCCACGATCGGGCGAATCTCCCACGTCCAGGTGTCGACCGAATACTGCCGCCGCTGATAGCCGATTTCATTCGAGATGCTCACGCCTACGGGCCAATGCCACTTCTTTGGCACGGCGACCCGCGGCCGGATGTGATCTCCCACCCACTCCCAACCCTGGCCCTCGGTGATCGAAGTGAAGATATAAAAGCCGCACTCGAGCCAGTCGTTAACGCCGTGGGTGATCTCGACCGTCTCATGCTCGGCGTGGTTGGTGGGATAAACGCCATCGACGACTGTCTTCGAACCGTCGATCGTGAAGTTGCTGTGGAGTTCGACCATGGTGTGCCCGGGATCGACCAGGTCAGACCCGTACACCTGGATTTCGTAGTTGTCTTGAGCGCGCGAAAGCGGTGCAGCGAAGATAACGCTCAGCAATATCAGGCCGAGAAGAAAAATCCGCCGGCGTTCTTTCAGCCCGCGATCATTGCGCGCCTCTGCCATGCAACGGGCGGAACCCACGGGCCGGTCAAGTCCGCAACTTGCCATGAGTGAAGATTATCAGCTACAGAATAAATGCATCATAAACTTATCGTGGCAAACGTATGACAAATTCAAAACGACATCCGCTTGCGCAGCTCGGTGATGTGGGCCGTGTGATGCTTTCCATGCCACGCGTAGAGCGCGAGATTTTTTTCCAGGCTAACCGTTCCTAACTCGGGATGGCGGAACGTGCGCTTCCAGTCTTCCGGCTTGAAAGAACGCAGCAGGCGCACCCAACGATCGTGCAATGAATCGAGCAGGGCCAGCGAGACCTCGACCGGCGTGGATTTCGTATCAGCGAGTTCGGCCCAGAGTTGCTGCTCGTAGGTCTTGATAGTCGGCTCGGTCTCGGTGAGCGCCAGTTTGAAGCGGACATAAGCGTTCATGTGGCTGTCGGGAACGTGGTGCACGACCTGGCGCACCGTCCAGCCGCCGGGGCGGTAAGGCGTGTCGAGTTGAACGTCAGACAGCCCTTTCACCCCGGCGCGCAGTTCGGCCGGCACTCGAGCAATGTCGTCGACAAGCTTCTGCCTGTCGTCCGCGGAAAGGGAACCTTCGTAGTGGAACTTGCCGATGGGATAGCTGAGGTCGCTCATCTGGTCTCTCGAACCTCGATCTGTGGAAATTTCTGGTTGAAAGCTCGTTGAAAGAAAAGAAGCTGCTTGAAAAGGAAAGATGCACGCGGTTCCCGGAAGGCGCAAAATGTTCTCCGTAAGGCGATTCGCAGCTGCAGTCCTCCCCGAGCAGGGAACCTGTATCGTTAACTACAACCCCTAGTGCCCCTGTCGCCTCAACCGCATCCCCTCCGGCTTCGAAATTCGATTCCCCACCGCCTCAAAACGCCGCGTGCTTGGTGCATCCGGAGGCCGTTCTGGGCTAAACTCTCTGTGTCGTTACCTTTAGCTCCACGATCCTGGAAGCCGACGAGGCTTCACGATCGCCTGCGAGGAAGACTATGCCATCGTCGGTTTGGTCGGGTCACCTAACCTTTGGACTGATTTCCATGCCCGTGCGTTTGTTTTCGGGCGCACGCAGCTCAGGCATTTCGTTCAACATGCTGCACCGCACCGACAAGTCGCGGCTGAAGCAGCAATACATTTGCCAAGCCGATGGCCAGGTGGTCGAGCGCAGCGACATTGTGAAAGGCTACGAGTTCCGCAAGGACGAATACATCATCATTGAGCCCGACGAGATCAAAAAGATCGAGCCGCAGACCGCCAAAACGATGGAGATCCTCGAATTCGTCAAAGAGAGCGAGGTCGATCCCGTCTACTTTGAGTCGTCGTACTACATGATGCCGGAAGAAGCCGGGCGGCGTCCCTACGCCTTGCTGACCAAAGCGCTCGAAGAGAGCGAGTACGTCGCCATCGCCAAGATCACGATGCACAACCGCGAGTACACGGTATTCCTGCGTCCGCACGAAGGCGGCATGATGCTGCACACCATGTACTACGCCGAAGAAGTGAAGAAAGTCGAAGGCTTCGGAGCGCCCGAGGGGGTCGAGTTGAAGGACGCGGAAGTGAAAGTTGCGCACCAGTTGATCGAAGCTCTCGCAGGCGAATGGGATGCCGAAAAATACAAAGATACCTTCCAGGAAAATTTGAAGCAGCTGATCGAGACCAAGCTCGAGGGCGGAGAAGTCGCCGAGGTTGAGCGACCGAAGAAACTGGCTCCTGTGGTCGATCTCATGGCCGCACTCAAGCAGAGCCTGGCCCAGATGGAAGGAAAAAAGAAACCTGCAGCCACAGCGGCAGCCGAAGAATCGCGCGCGGCTGTGGCAAAATCCCGCCGGGGACGCGGATAGCGCATTCAGCGGTCAGCCGCGAGTACTGGCTCGTCAACCATTACGAGTCGGTCTTCGTCCCATCCAGCGTCCGATCCAGAACGGAATGTCGGAAACGAGGCATCCCACGTGCGCCACCCCGGCATCTGTCTGCTGAATGCTGTCTGCCGACGATTGAATGTGTGTCATGCCGCATCCGGCTCTGTAGCGCATACGCTCGGCAATCGTTACAATAATCGCTTCGCTGCAATCGTCTGAAATAAACAATTTTCATTTACGGGGTGCCGATGAGTTTGCGACGTGTGGGCTGGCTGGCGGCGGTGGCCCTGGCCGCGGTGCTGGAAGTTTCGTGCGGTCAGGTTTATCGCCCGGTGGTGATTCCCATTGCCATCACCCCGCCCAATCCGTCGGGCTTCCACGCCGTGTTCGGCATCAGCGCCAACGTGCCGTTCAACCCCGGCACCGCGCTGCAGATTGACGTTTCCGGAGACAGCGACATCGGCGCGGCCAACCTGGGAGTGAACCCCACGCACATCGCTATCCTGCCGAATGATTCGCGCGTTTTTGTGGCCACCGCCGGCAGCTTGTTTCAGGGCGAGGCCGATGAAGTGATCGGGTTCACGCCCGCGGCTGAGAGTACGACTGCGACCGGCTTGGGAACGCTGACCACGTTCAGCCTGCCTTACGGCTCCCTGCCGGTGTTTGTGAACACAACCCAGAACAACTCTCTCTATGTGGCCAATTACGGCACCAACTCGGTGTCATTGCTCGATCCTGCCGCGGGCGTTGTCACTCTGACTTCCGCAGCCGGGGCGCTGCCGGTCGCGCTGGCTGAGACCTTCGATGGGTTGAATCTCTATGTGCTCGATGAAGGAAGCAACCTGATCACCGATCTGTCGCCGACGGATCTGACACCGCTGGGCACCATTCCGGTCGGTAACACGCCGATCTGGGAGACGGTGCGGCCTGACAGCCAGCGCCTCTATGTCGTCACGCAAGGAGACGGTCGGCTCTATACCATCAACACGGCCACCAACACCGTATTGTCGGCGCAGGCCGTGGGCGGGCCTGGCGCCAACTTCGTCCTCTACGACAAGATTCACAACCGCTTGTTTGTGACCAATCCCAACTCTGGAGCCGTCTACGTTTTCGACGCGACCACCGATCCGCCGACTCTGATTGCCACACTCAACATCGCCGCCCCACACATTCCCAAGAGCGCGACGCTCTGTGCCACTTACACCTGCGTATATAGTCCGGCAATGCCCGTGTCGGTGGCGGCTTTGCCCGACGGGAGCCGGTTCTACGTTGCCAGCTATGTGACAGGGACAGCTACTTCGGGCTCGAAGGCGGCGACCTGTCCCGACCCGAGCGTGGCGGTGCCCGGCTGCGTCATTCCGCAGGTGACCGTCTACAATGCCTACAGCCTCACGGTGAAGACTAAGATTTTCCCGCTCATCGCAACCGCAACCCCGGCAACACCGTTCGCAGTAGCTCCGGCGGCGTACTGTGTGCCGGTTTCGCCCTACACGCCAGCCTCGGCGAGGTTCCGCATGTCGGCGGCAGCCGCTGTCGACAGCACGCGCATGTATGCCAGTGTCTGCGACGGCGGATTCGTCGCCATCGTCAACACAACGGCCAGCAGCATCGCCACCGGAGTGACCAACACGCCTGACACGCTGGTCAATGATCTGGATACTCCGTTCAGCGCGTCGAAAGCCGGAACCAACGGCCAGCCGCCGCTGCAGAATCCCATCTTCCTACTGACGGGACAGTAGCAATAACGTTCGGAATTATGGGCTGGGAGTTCTATTGCGCGATTACCGCTTCCCGCGTCGCGTAGTGCGAGTCCACGTATCCATTGAGGATTTCGATGAACTCGGCGACAATGCGGTCACCTTTCAGCGTGGTGAACAAGCGTCCATCAACGTAGACCGGAGCTTTCGGCTCTTCGAACGTGCCGGGGAGCGAGATGCCGATGTTGGCGTGCTTCGATTCGCCGGGGCCGTTGACCACGCATCCCATGACGGCGAGCTTCATCTCTTCGACGCCGATGTATTGACCTTTCCATGTCGGCATCTGCTCGCGCAGGTAGGTCTGAATCTGCTCGGCCATCTCCTGGAAGAACGTGCTGGTGGTGCGTCCGCAGCCGGGGCAGGCCGTGACTTGCGGGGTAAAGCTGCGAATGCCCATGGACTGCAGAATCTGCTGCGCCACGCGAACTTCTTCGGTGCGGTCGCCGCCGGGCGCGGGCGTGAGCGAAACGCGAATCGTGTCGCCGATGCCTTCCTGCAAAACCACGCCCATGGCCGCGCTGGAAGCAACCACGCCCTTTGCGCCCATGCCCGCTTCGGTAAGTCCAAGATGCAGCGGATACTCGCAGCGCGCGGCCAGCGCGCGGTAAACGTCGATCAGATCCTGCACTCCGCTGACTTTCGCGCTCAGGATGATCTGATCGGGGCGAAGGCCGAATCTTGTCGCCAGTTCGGCGGAATTCAGCGCGCTCACGACCATGGCCTCCATCGTGACTTCGCGCGCGTCTTTTGGATCGGCGAGGCGGGAATTTTCGTCCATCATGCGGGTGAGCAGAGTCTGGTCGAGCGATCCCCAGTTCACGCCGATGCGCACTGGCTTGTCGTATTTCACTGCGACTTCAATCATGGTGCGAAAATTCGAATCTCCGGTCTTGCCGATGCTGGCGTTGCCCGGGTTGATGCGGTACTTCGCGAGATCGCGCGCGCACTCGGGGTATTTCGTGAGCAGCACGTGGCCGTTGTAGTGGAAGTCGCCGATGATCGGCACGCGCACACCCTGCTTGTCGAGCTGCTCAACGATGTGGGGCACGGCGGCGGCTGCGTCGTCATTGTTGACCGTGACGCGCACGAGTTCAGAGCCGGCGCGGGCCAGGGCGGCGACTTGCTGCACGGTGCCGGGAATGTCCGCGGTGTCGGTATTGGTCATGGATTGCACCACAATCGGTGCATCCGACCCGACGCGCACGCCGCCGACAACAGCCGTAAAGGTCTTTCTGCGTGGAATGTTGGGCATAGGGAAGCTTTATTTTATCACGTGGAAATGCGAGGCTTGAGCCTCTGGCGAGATCCCGCAGTGGGCGAATTTCAAAATTACTCGTCTCGATGTCATCCTGAGCGCGGCGACAGCCGCGCGAGGGACCTTACGTATCTCGACCCCTTCGATGCCGTGGCTGGGAATGCACGCTTCGCGCGCTCCGGCGCTCCTCGCATCCGTACGAGCGGTGTACCGTACGAGCGATGTTCGGGTCTCGTAAGGTCCCTCTGGCGCTTGGCGCGCTCCCGCGGGCTGACATCGGTCGGTGAATCGTAAGTGCTTCGCTTCAGATTGAGTCACACGCCACGAATCCAACTGGAAACCCACACGAGCCTTTGATACGCTACGATACCTATGCGACTCCCACTGGCTCTGCTGTCGTTGATCTCCCTCGTTTCATACATGCCTGCCCAGGATGCGAAACCGCTGGCCGAGCGTCTGGCGGCGCAGAACGCGCTGTTCGACGAACAGTATGAATCCGATCTACAGAGTTTTCCCGAGCGCGCGACCGCTTTCGGCGACTACCGCTATAACGACCAACTCGCGGACCGTTCGCTGGCTGGTACCGCGGCGCGCGATGCAATCGACCGCGATTTTATGGCGCGCCTGGAGGCGATTCCCACCACCGGCTTCTCCGACCAGGATCAGCTTTCGCATGACCTGCTGATTCGCGTGCTGCAACAGCGCATCGCCGATTTCGACCTCAAGGAATACGAGATGCCGGTCAACCAACAGAACGGCGTCCACACCGCTCTCGCCGATCTGCCACTCTCGGTTCCGTTCGACTCGGTCAAGCACTACGAAGACTACATCGCGCGCCTGCACCAGATTCCCCGCGTCCTCAGCCAGACCACGGAAGTTCTGCGCGCCGGCATGAAAGACAAGCTCATGCCCGTCCGCTTCATCGCAGAAAAACTTTCCGGACAGTGCGACGGCATCATCGAAAGCGATCCCTTTCTTCTGCCGACGAAGAAGTATCCTGCCGAAATCTCCGCCGCCGATCAGAAGCGATTGACCGAAGAAATTACCAGTGCGGTCAACACCGACATCATCCCAGCGTACAAGACCTTCGCCGCGTTTCTACGCAACGAGTACGCTCCGCAGGGCCGCACCACGCTTTCCGTCGAGTCCTTGCCCGAGGGCGAGAAGCGCTACGAAAACGACATCTACGGGCGCACCACGACGCACATGACGCCCGACGAGATTCACCAGCTTGGCCTGCGGGAGATCGACCGCATCGATGCCGAGATGACCGCGGTGGCAAAGAAAGCAGGTTTCGCCGATCTCGCCTCGTTCCGCGCCTCGATCAAGACTAATCCCAAATACGTTCCCACTTCCGCCGAGCAGATTCTCGACGATTTCCGCCACTACATCGGCCAGATGGAGCCGAAACTTCCTGAACTGTTCCATCTTCTGCCCAAGTCGCCCGTGACAGTGGAAGCCATTCCGCCATTTCAGTCGGCCGCAGCCACGCACTACGTCACCGGCACGCCAGATGGCAAGCGGCCCGGCCGAGTAGTGGTTGCGACATCGAATTTTGCACAGCGCTCGCTCATCGACGACGAAGCGACGGCTTACCACGAGGGCGTTCCCGGACATCACATGCAGCTCTCGGTGCAGCAGCAGCTCGTGGGCTTGCCGAAGTTCCGCCTGCACGGACTTGGCTTCAATGCCTACACCGAGGGCTGGGCGCTTTATGCCGAGCAACTCGGGAAAGAGGTTGGCTTCTATCAGGATCCGGTTTCCGACTACGGGCGCTTGTCTTCCGAGTTGTTCCGCGCCGTGCGGCTGGTCGTCGATACCGGAATCCACGCGAAAGGTTGGAGCCGCGATCAGGTCGTGGATTTCATGCGCAAGTCGGGCGCGGTCGACGAGCCGACCATCCAGTCTGAAACTGACCGCTACATCGCCTGGCCGGCACAGGCGCTCAGCTACAAGCTCGGACAGCTGAAAATCCGCGAGTTGCGCGAACGCGCTGAGAAAGAACTGGGACCGAAGTTCGATCTGCGCAGTTTCCATGACGAAATGCTCAACGGTGGCACGCTGCCTCTCGATCTTCTCGACGCCCGCACCAATCGTTGGATTCAGGAACAAAAAGGGATTGCCGAACAAAAAGGGGCCATGGAACAAAAAGGAAAGTAACGCGGAGCACAAAGTAAAATGCCCCATCCTACTCCGCGTGCGAAAGTTGAGGCGTTCGTTTCCTGAAGAGCGACGTTGCCCTGTCTCTTGGTAGCACTCGATATAATTGTGCGCGACTTATGGCGCTCGCCAACGGTACCAAAATCGGACCGTATGAAATTCTCTCTCCCCTCGGGGCGGGTGGCATGGGGGAAGTGTACCGGGCGCGGGACAGCCGGCTTGGACGCGACGTAGCCATCAAGGTCCTGCCCGAAGCCTTGGCGCGAGACGCCGACCGGCTGCGCCGGTTCGAGACTGAAGCGCGCGCGGTCGCCGCGCTGAACCATCCGAATATTCTCTCGATCCACGACATCGGCACGCATGAAGGCGCGCCTTATCTAGTCTCCGAGTGCCTGGAAGGCCAATCGTTGCGCAGCGAACTCGGCCGCGGCGCTCTGCCGCTGCGGCGCGTGGTCGAATACGGCACGCAGATCGCGCAAGGACTGGCTGCGGCGCATGACAAAGGCATCATCCACCGCGATCTCAAACCGGAAAACATTTTTGTCACCCGCGATGGACGGGTGAAGATTCTTGACTTCGGAATTGCCAAGCTGGTGCGTCCGGAAGCCATGTCCGGCGAGGGCGCCGAGACTGTGACCGTGCCCACCTCCGCGGGCATCGTTCTGGGAACGGTGGGCTACATGTCTCCCGAGCAGGTCAGGGGCGAGGTCGCCGATGCCCGTTCTGACATCTTTGCCCTGGGCTCGGTTCTGTACGAATTGCTCACGGGACAGCGCGCGTTCCGGCGCGATACTTCTGTCGAAACGATGACGGCGATCCTCAAGGAAGACCCGCCGGAGCTAACCACTTTCGGTAAGCCGATTTCGCCCGCGATGGAGCGAATCATCCGTCGCTGTCTCGAGAAGAAACCGCTGCAGCGGTTTCAGTCGGCGCGACCTCGCGTTCAATCTGGATGGTCTCTCTGGAATTTCATCCACCGGATTTTCGTCGAGCGTGCTCGCTCCAGCGGAACAAAAAAATCTGCACCGCAAAGTCATGCTTGCCGCCGCCGGCGTGCTCCTGCTGGCGCTGGTAGCGCTCGGCAGCTGGATGCTCGGTCGGCTTGGCGCTCCAACCAGTTCGCCACAGTACCATCAGCTCACCTTCGAACGCGGTCTGGTGTATGCCGCGCGCTTTGCGCCCGACGGCCGCTCCGTCTATTACGCAGCGAGCTGGAATGGCGGGCCGGTGCAACTCTATACCACGGTTTCCGGAGGCCCGGAGTCGCGCGCGTTGAATCTGCTCAACTCGACTTTGTTCGCGGTCTCGCCCTCGGAAATGGCGATTTCGATCGGATGCAAAGACCGCTACATCGGCCTTTGCCAGGGCACCCTAGGACTCTCACCCCTGGCCGGCGGGTCAGCGCGCGAAGTAGCCGACGATGTCATGGCGGCCGACTGGAATAGCGACGGCTCCCAAATGGCGCTGATTCGCCAGGTCGGAGCGAAGTACCGCGTGGAATACCCGCGCGGGAAGATCGTTTATGAGGGCGATCACTCGCTGGGGTATCTGCGGATCTCGCCGCGCGGCGACGCCGTTGCCTTCGCGGAGTTTCATGCGGTGGATGGCGATGCCGGCAGCGTGGTTGCCGTCGACCGCGATGGAAAGGAATTGCTCCGCTCCCCGGATTACGTCAGCGTGGAAGGCGTGGCCTGGTCTCCTGCCGGCGATGAGGTGTGGACCGCGGCAACGCGAACGGAGGGCTGGGCGGATGCGATTTTGGGTCTCGGCCGGAACGGCAAGCAGCGGATTGTGCTGCGGCTGCCCGGCATCTTACGGCTGCACGACGTTTCCCGCGACGGAAGGATTCTCCTGACCAAGGGGTCGTGGAGAAGCGGAATCCAGTTTCGCGGACCCGGCGACGCCCAGGAACGCGATCTTGCCTGGCTTGACTATGCTTTGCTGAGAGATCTCTCCACCGACGGCAAAGAAGTGGCATTTGACGACTGGGGATCCGCGGCTGGCGCCTCCGGGCTCGCCTACCTGCGCAAAACCGATGGATCGCCCGCCATCAAGCTGGGGACGTGGGCAGAGCCGGTGCTCTCTCCGGACGCCACGCGGGTGTTCGCATTCGACGCCGCTGCGATTGGTTCCACCAGGTTTGACCTCTTGCCAGCGGGAGTAGGAGAGATTCAGAAACTGACATCGTTAGGGATCGAGCAGGCCGCTTCGCTCGGGTTTATGCCGGACGGGAAGGCTGTCTATTTCGCCGCGGACGACGGCCATGCCTGGAAAATGTACCTGCAGGAGGTTTCCGGCGGCCCGCCCCGCGCCATCACTCCCGCGATTTCGGTGAAGCGAAACCATTTCGAATCCCACCTGGTTTCGCCCGACGGCAAGCTCATATTCGCTCGTGATGCCGAGGGCAAGGCGGAACTCTATCCCATCGCGGGCGGCGAGCCACGCGCGATCTCAGGGTGGGCTCCAGAAGATATCTGGGCCACGTGGTCTGCTGACGGACGCTCGGCTTACATCTATCAGGACAACAAAACTTCTGCTGCAGTATTCCTGCTCGATCTCGCCACTGGAAAGCGACAGCTGATTCGAACCCTTGCCCCCGGCGATCCTGCGGGCGTGACCGCGGTGCTCAATGTACGCATGACGGCCGACGGAAAAGCCTACGCTACTCATTTTCGCGAGAATTGTCAGACTTGTTTCTGGTTGAGGGAGTCAAGTAAGAGCCGCGTCCCGTCTACTTCTGCCAACTCCTAAGGGGCGTCATCCTGAAGGCCCACGCTTTCACCAGCGGGCCGAGGGATCTCGCGTGGGCAAGAGCACGGCCGGCCCGCGCCAGATCCCTCCCTCCGCCTGAAAAAACGGCTGCGCTCGGAGCGACGCCATGGAAGAGATAGAGATGAAGAGATGAAGAGATAAAGCAGCGTCCGAAAATCAAACCGGGCGCCGCCGCCCACATTCCTACCGTTGCTGGCAACTCAGGGCAGTCGGTCCGCGAGGCCGGGAATCGTCTTCATCAGGTCGTTGTAGATGACCATCACGGCAAACAGGACTAGGAAGACGAAGGCGGCCTGGTAGACGCGTTCTTTAATGTTCATACTGATGTCGCGGCGCATCAGGCCCTCGATCAGCAGGAACAGGATTACGCCGCCGTCGAGGATGGGAATGGGCAGCAGGTTGAAGATACCAAGGTTCAGGCTGATGGCAGCGGTCAGGCCCATCAAAGGAGTCCAACCCTTGCGGCGTGCTGCCTCGCCCGCGGCTTGGCCAATGCGGATCGGGCCTTCGATCGAGCGCAGCATCTTGCCGTGCGCCATTTTCTTTACGAGTTCCAGAATGAGCAACGCGTCCTGGCGGTTTTCGTGCAGCGACAGGCGGAATGCCTCCGCGAAGGGCAGCGTCTTCACCTTGGTCTGCATGCTCTCGATGCCGATGCGGTAGCGCTTGTCTGATAAAACCGGCTGGACGGTAACCGTTTTCGGCTCGCCATCGCGCAGCACGGTGATCGCAATGGGCTTGTCCTTCGATGTTTCCAGGCTCTGCACCATGGCAGCCAGCGCGGGCACAGGCTTGCCGTCGAGAGCAACGATCTGGTCGCCTTCTTCCAGGCCAGCCTTCTCGGCGGGCATGCCCGGCTGCAGGTCGGTGATCACAACTTTGCTTTCTTTCGGCGCCCAACCAGCAAAACCGATTTGGTCGACTCCGCTGGCCTCGGGCACGACCGTCTTTTCAATCGACTTCCCGTTGCGCTCCACTTCAACGCTAAGCGGCTGCCCCGGGCTCATCGCTTCTTTCAGATCGACCTGCTCCCATGTGGGATTCTGCTGGTCGTCGATGCGCGTGATGCGGTCGCCAATCTCGAATCCGGCTTTGGCGGCAGCAGAATCCTGCAATACCCACCCAATCACCGTCGGCTCGTCGTAGACTGCTGGATATTCGTAATGCACCATGTACACCACGGTCAGCAGAACGATCGCCAGCAGGACGTTCATGGTCGGCCCGGCAATCGCAATCAGGAAGCGATGCCAGCGCGACTGGTTCAGGAACTCCCGCGGATCGTCGGTGCGATCATCCATCGGGTTCTCGCCGCTCATCTTGACATAGCCGCCGAGCGGGATCAGCGCGACCCGGTAATCGGTCTCGCCGTGGCGAAACCCAAACAGCCGCTTGCCAAAGCCAATCGAGAACACCTCGACCCGCACCCCCAGCCACTTGGCCACGGCATAGTGGCCGAACTCATGAATGAGAATCATGAAGCCCAGCACCGGGACGATGTACAGATAGTAGAGCCAGCTTGGGAAGTCAGCCATAGTTGAGGTACGTTCTCTCCAACCCGTTAGATTCGGAAATTATGCAAAAGATTTGGCCCGCGGGCTATCCGCCGTGTTCTTGAGTCCTGCCTTGTCTCCTGTCACCGCCGCAATCCGCTGTTGAGCAGATCGGCGCGCTTCCGCATCGGCTTCAAGCACCTGTCCTATGGATTCCAGCTTTCCTGAATTGGTTTCCGCCAGCACTTCTTCGATGACCCTGGGAATTTCGTTAAATCCGATGCCCCCCGCCAAAAACGACGCCACCGCTACTTCATCCGCCGCATTCAAGGCCACCGTCTTGGCCCCGCCTGCCTCGGCCGCCTCGTACGCCAGGCGCAGACAAGGGAATTTTTTCAGGTCGGGCGGGCAGAAGTCCAGATGACGCAAGTTACTGACCGGGAAGCGCATATCCGACTGAATTCGCTCGGGATAGGTTAGGGCGTAGAGGATCGGCAGGCGCATATCGGTCACCGAGAACTGAGCAAGTATGCTGCCATCCACAAACTCCACCATGGAATGAATCGTCGACTGCGGGTGGACAATGACTTCCACTTTTGCCGGCGGCAGGTGAAATAATCTGCATGCTTCGATGACTTCGAAGCCCTTATTCATGAGCGTGGCCGAGTCGATCGTGATGCGCCGCCCCATCTTCCAGGTCGGATGATTCAGCGCCTGCTCCACAGTAATCGAAGCGAATTCGGCCTGCGGAGTATTCAGAAACGGCCCGCCCGAAGCCGTAAGCCAGATGCGGTCCACTTCCTCCATCCGCCCGCCGCGCAGACATTGATGCACCGCGTTGTGCTCGCTGTCGATCGGCAGGAGGGGAATGCCTTGCCGGCGCGCTTCGGCCGTGATCAATTCACCGGCGGCGACGAGGCATTCTTTATTGGCCAACCCAAGAGCTTTCCCCGCTCGCACGGCCTCGTGCGTTGCCTCAAGTCCAGCCACGCCCACGATGGCGCTGACTACGAAATCGACTTCAGAATGCGTCGCAACTCGTACGGCTCCGGCCGAGCCGTGCACGATTTCGATCTCGCCCAGACCGTCTTTCTTCAGGCGCGACCGCAGAGCGTCGGCGTCTGCTTCCGCTGCTATGGAAATCACTCGCGGCCGCCAGCGCCGCGCCTGCTCAAACGCCGCATCCAGATTCGATCCGGCAGCCAGCGCCACAATCTGAAATCGGTCAGGATACGACTCGGCCACACTGAGCGTGCTGCGCCCAATCGAGCCTGTAGAACCCAGGATGGCGATTCGTTTCATGCGAAGAATTGTGAGTTATCCAGGAGTGTTGTCATTCTGAGCGAAGCGAAGAATCCCGCGTATCGATAGCCACCAGGCTTCGTTTAAGGGGATTTCCACCACTGTC
The DNA here is from genome assembly GCA_963739125.1 of uncultured Acidobacteriaceae bacterium. Lineage (GTDB taxonomy): Bacteria > Acidobacteriota > Terriglobia > Terriglobales > Acidobacteriaceae > Sulfotelmatobacter. Next base: position 3,582,882 of record CAVTZD010000001.1, read on the forward strand.
CTTATTCTAAACGCTGGGGTCGCACTTGGCGACGCGTTTACTGCATGACCCGCCAGGCCGCATAAAACCACAGCACCGGCGTGGCAAACAGCAGCGCGTCGACGCGGTCGAGCATGCCGCCGTGGCCGGGAAGGATCGCTCCCGAATCTTTTACTCCCGCGCCCCGCTTGATCAGCGACTCGACGAGGTCGCCAAGCTGTGCGGCGATATTGATGACGATGGTCAGAAAAATCACAGAACCCATGGCCGGCACTTCCGACCCGTACATTCCCTCCGGGCGCGAGATCAGCCCCGCGTGCAGCAACGCCAGACTGATCTGCTCCGCGTGACCAAACAGCAGCCAGCCCACAGCAACGCTCGCAATCAACGAAGCTGCCGCGCCTTCCCACGTCTTCTTCGGGCTGATGCGCGGGGCCATCAAGTGCCGGCCGATCGACTTGCCCACGAAATATGCGAAGATGTCGCCAGCCCACACTACCAGCAGCAGATACAAAAGCAGAAATGCTCCGGCCCACTGCTGGCGAAGTTGCACCAGCATCGCCAGGGGCAGGGCGATGTAGGTGAAGGCAAACACCGAAGCCGCGGCCGACGGGTATCCGCCGCGCAAGTCTTCGTTTGGCTCACCCCCGCCTCGCATGGCGCGAGTCAGGAAGATGAAGGGCACGATGGCCGCGGCAAATCCGAGCACGACCAGGAATTTTCCGGTCGAAACCAGCGCCGTATCCTCTGCCGCTCCGAACGCCAGTACGAAGAAAAAAACCGCCGCAAACAAGTACGTCGGCCAGCCCATCGGCCGCACGCCGTAAGATTCCGTAAGTTTCAGAAATTCGTGAACGGTGAGCAGCGCGACTACGCAGGTGAAAACCGCCAGCACCGGAACCGGCGCGCGCAGGATGAGCGCCAGCACAACCGGAATGAGTACGACCGCAGTCGCGATGCGTTTGAGCAAGGGAAGTGAGGTTGCGCTGTGAAAGGCCGCGCCGCCCGACTGGCTATTCTAAACTGAGTCAAACCCGAATGGGCCAACCCAAGTCACCAACGTTTGTCATTCCCAACCGGCGCAGCCGCAGAGGAATCTGCTGTCTGCTGGCCACGTTGGCGACGCCGCCTACTTGTCAGCTTTCGCCGTTTCGAGTTCGTGCGCCGCAGCGCGGGTGCGCCCGTCCCCGTTGATCGACTCGGGATGGTTCAGCCCGCCATACCGGCGCTCGCGCTTCTGATACTCGGCGATGCCTTCGAGCAGATGCACACCGCGAAAATCCGGCCAGAGCGTTGGGGTCACATAAATCTCGGCATAAGCCAGCTGCCACAGCAGGAAGTTGCTCAGCCGCATCTCGCCCGAAGTGCGCACCACGAGATCCGGGTCGGGAAGATGCCGTGTGTACAGGTGCCGGCTCACCATGTCCTCGTCAATCTCCAGATGATCGATGCCGCCATTCTGCGCTGCCGCGTGCACCATCGACCGGAACGCATCGACCAGTTCGCTGCGCGCGCTGTAATTGAGCGCCAGGGTCAGCACCATGCCCGAATTGTGCGCCGTGGCTTCGCGCGCCCAGGCCATGCGCTCCTGCACGTCTTCCGGCAGTTCGTGCTGGCGGCCAATGTATTCGAGGCGGATATTATTTCGATTGAGCGTGGGCACTTCCGCCTTCAAATAGCGGCTGAGCAGGCGCATGAGGAAGTCGACTTCACTCTTGGGCCGCTTCTTCCAGTTTTCCTCAGAGAAGGCATAGAGCGTAAGCGCGCCCACGTGGATGCGCGCAGCGGTCTCGACCGTCGAGCGCACGGCCGCGACCCCGGCGCGATGCCCGGCCACGCGCGGCATGTGGCGCCGCTTGGCCCAGCGCCCGTTGCCGTCCATGATGATGGCGATGTGTTGCGGGAGCCGCGCCGGATCGAGATGCCGGTAGACCTCCGCTTCCTTGCGATCCAGCCCGCCGGGTACTTTGTCCTGCAAAGTGGTCATCCCGATATGAGGCTACCACAGGCAGGAAAGGGAAGCAATGACAGCAAGTATTCAGAAATGTGGCGCGGGCACTCCTGCCCGCGAACTCCGACGACGAGCGTCGCCCATACAAAGCTGAACAGCTCGCGGCAGTCGGCCTTCGGGGATCATGTTCACAATCTGTGATCCCCGGCCTTTGCGCGGGCGAGTCGCCCACGCCCACATAACTACTTCGCCTCCTCCGGCACCACCTTCAACTCCAGCTTCTCCGTCCATCGCACCACCGTCAGGTTGCAACTCACGCCCACGCGCAAATCTGTCAGCAGACGGTGCAGATCGTCCACGCCCGCGACCGCCTTGCCTTCGAGCGCGACAATAATGTCGCCGTCGCGCAGGCCTGCGCGCTTCGCCGGACTGCTGTCTTCCACAGACAGAACCAGCGCTCCCATTTCTTTCGGCAGATCGTAGAAGCGGACGACGCGCCGGTGTACGGGCACCGTCTGCGCCGAGACGCCAATGTAGCTGCGCCGCAGGCGTCCATCGCGTAGCAACCGGCTGGCCACAAACTTTGCCGTGTTGATGCCGATAGCGAAGCAAATTCCCTGTGCCGGCAGAATGGTCGCGGTATTCACTCCCACGACGCGCCCGGCGGAATCGACCAGCGGACCACCTGAATTTCCCGGATTCAGCGCCGCGTCGGTCTGGATCACGTCATCAATCAGACGCCCCGAATACGACCGCAGGGATCGCCCCAGCGCGCTGACCACACCCGCCGTCACTGTCGACTGAAATCCATACGGCGCGCCAATCGCAATCACAATCTGCCCCACGCGCAGCCGCTGCGAGTCGCCCAGCGCCGCCGCGCTCAGACGATTGCCGCCGCTCTGGTCGCCGAGTCTGGGATCTTTAGACCCAGGATCGTTAAACCCAGGATCGTTAAACCGTGGGTCGTTAAATCGCAGATCGTCGACCCGGATCACAGCGAGGTCGCTCGCCGGATCGTCGCCAATCAGCACCGCCGGCATGCGACTGCCGCCGCTCGTCGTCACTTCGATGCGCTTCGCATCGTGGACGACGTGACTGTTGGTGAGAATCAGGCCGTCTGGTGTGAAAACGAATCCGGACCCGCCACCACGCCGTTCTCTATTCTGATTCTGTGGCTCGCCTGAACGCGTGCGAGCCGCCGCCTGATGCACTTCAATGTTCACCACCGCCGGGCTGACGCGCTCGACCGCGCTCGTGACCGCGCGAGAGTAGGCGTCAAGCAGTGAATCGTCGCCGGCGGCGTGCGCTGGTTCGGAGCCGCGCCGAGATTCGTCCCAGCCCACGCCATGCGAGGCGGGTTCGGACAACAGATGACCGGACGAAAGATGATCGACAGCAAAGTCTTCGAACTCTTCTCGATTCATGCTGGATAGATGTCAGTCGATGTAGTGGGGATTCATGGAGCGATCTTTGGACGTGGAGCCCCGGACGCATTCGTCCGGAGAGCAGCGGCACGGACCAGGCCGAAAACACTGCCGAGAACGCGCCGGGCGAGGAAGGTCCCACTGTCTGGGCGGACGAATGCGTCCGCCCCTCCCAAACGAAAAAAGCCGGGACCAGAGGATGGTCCCGGCAAGTGTTGGCTGGTTGCCCGGATAAGATCGAGGTTTCAAGGTGATAAAGTTTCAATGTTTCAAGGAAAAGCCTTCGGCTGCATCACGAAACTTTGAAACTTTGAAACCTTGAAACGTGAGACTTTTGAAGCCTTGCCACCTTAAAACTTTGCCTTACGCAGTCCTTCGCGGCCGCACCGTCAAATCCCGCACCTGGGTCAGGATGCTCGACATCTGCATTCCGTTCAGTTGCGAGACGAACGGCAGCAACTCCGCGACAAACTGATCCTTCATCAACTCCATCACTTCTTCCTGACGGGTGCGTTCCCCACCGCTGAGCAGATCGGGCACAGTAACCTCCAGTGCACGCGCCAGCCGTTCCAGGGATGACAGCGTAGGCGTGGCTTTTTCATTCTCAATTTTTGACACGTATGTCCGTGGCACCGACATGCGTCCGGCGAGCTGCCGCTGGCTCAGCCCGTTGCGCAGGCGCAGCGAGCGGATCGACGTTGCCAGGTTCAAATGTCCGCGCCCATTGCCGGGCACCGGCATCATCACCGGAGGCGCGACCATGATCGGTTCCGGCTCCGGTTCCTCGTCAAGACAGGCGTGGCACCGTCGGCAGTTGTTGTTGGATGTACGGAACTGTACTAACAGGCAATGATCGCAACGGACGACTTCCCTAGAATCTACCGGGGCAAGAGTCGTAGCCATCGGGTTGTGGGAGTGCCAGAGCTAGCAACTCCTTACAGCCTAAATGCAAGTGCAGGAGCTATTTGGGGGAGAGGTTCCTGCTTGCAGGGCTCAATCTGCGGCATTTGCCCTGTGGAAGTCAACAGAAAAATGTACGAAGCCCGCGAATTTCGCGGAGCAAAAACTCAAACCAGCCCTGTATGAAGCCGATAAAATCAGGGGAAAAGCAGGGGCGACCTCGATGGCGCCGAAATGTTTACTAAGTATGTTCGCTTCTGATTGTTAGTTTTTGCCACATCTCCATCGCAATGCCTCACTCAGTTCGCAGCGCCTGTATTGGGTCGATTCGCGATGCTCTCCATGCCGGAACCGAGCAGGCCAGCGCCGCCACCACCAGCAGCGTTGCAGCAACCAGCGCATAGACAGCCGGGTCGAGCGGCTTGATCTCGTGGAGCAAGTCGCGCACCAACTGGCCTGCTTCCAGGCTGGCTGCGAGTCCTACGACAAGACCGAAGATCGCCGGCCGCATTCCGTCCAGCAACATCTTCCGCATCACCTGATCGCGCTTTGCACCCAGCGCGATGCGGATGCCGATTTCGGTTGTCCGCTGCGCGGAGATGTAGGACATCACGCCGAACAGGCCAACCGCGGCAAGAACCAGCGACAGCGTGGCAAAAGCCACGAGCAGCGCCGTGTTGAAGCTCTGGTCAAGGGTCGATTTGCCGAGCAACTGGTTCATGGTGAGTACATCGGAGACGGGCAGATCGGGGTCCATTTCAGAGACAATGCGCTGAACCGGAAGAGCGAACTGCTCCAGGTTGTGGCTGGAGCGAATCACAAGAGTGCCGACGTTCTCGACGCCGGCATCCAGCGGGTAATATTGCACCGGCCGCGGCGCCTCGCCGATTTCGTAACGTGTATCGCCCACGATCCCTACAATGACGAAATCTTTCCCGCGTACGTGGATGTGCCGGCCCAGCGGATCTTCGTTGGGAAGAAACTGGCCCGCGAAGGATTGGCTGATGACGACTTCATTGGCCGCATCCAAACGCTTTCCGCTGTCGAATGTGCGTCCGCGCAAAATCGGAATTCCCACGGCCTGGAAGTACTTCGGATCAGCCCAGCGGCTTAAGGCGATCAGACCGCTGCTTTGTGGCAGGGTTGGATGCTCCACAATGTTGAAGCTCGAATCCATCTGATACCCCTGCCCAGGGACAACCGTTGCAAAGCCTGCTGCGTCCACTCCAGGTAAAGCGCGCACCCGCTCGAGGAGAGTGTCATAGAAGTTGGCTCGTTGGGTGGGGGTGGCATAGCGTGCATCCGGCAGGCCTATGTGCATGGTGATCACACCTTGCGTAAGGCAACCGATGTCGGCGGAGCGCAGCCGTTCATAGCTCTTAAGCAGCAGCCCAGCGCCAGTCAGCAATACCACCGTTAGCCCGACTTCGAGCGTGAGCAGCACCTTGCGGAGCGAGGCCCGCGCGCTGTTCCCACCCACCGAACGCGATGCCTCATGCAGCGTAGCGAGAATGCCCTGGTCACTGCTGCTGAAGGCGGCGATGAGGCCGGAAAACAAAGCGCACAGAACGATAATACCCACCGTAAACACCGCCACCACGCCGTCGATGTGAATCGATTCGACGCGGCTCAGGTTGCCACGAGTTCGAGTAAGCCACTGCAGCGCGGCGAAGGCGAGCATAAGTCCGAGTGCTCCGCCAGCGGCCGAAAGCAGCAGGCATTCCATCAGCCGCTCGCCAATCAAACGCAGCCAGCTTCCGCCCAGTGCGGTGCGAATAGCCAGTTCTTTGCGCCGTGCCGCCGCGCGCGCCACCAGCAGATTGGCCACGTTGAGGCAGGCGATCAGAAGCAGGCAGAAAGTCGCCCCCAACAGTACATAGAGCGGCTTCTTGATTTCACCCACGATGTGCTCCAGCAGCGGACGGCTATTGGCGCTTCGAAACACAAATGGATCGTTCAGGTGCTCATTGCGGATGCGCTGGGAGATAGTTCTCAGATCGGCCAGGCCCGGCGCGGCGCTGACTCCCGGCTTGAGCCGCCCTACGACGCGAAGCAGATGATTGCTGAATGACGTCATCCTCGCCTCGGGCTCGTCGTGATAAACCGGCGTCCATAGCTGCGTAGACGGATCCGGAAAATCGAACCAGGAGGGCATCACGCCGATCACGGTGTAGGGCTGGGCGTCGAGGAAGATGGTCTGGCCAAGGATCGCGCGGTAACCGCCGAAGCGGCGTTTCCACAGACCCCAACTCAGCAACACCGTACCGTTGGCTCCGGGGCTGTCATCGGCCTGCGTAAAATCGCGGCCCAGCGCGGGCTGCACACCCAGCGTGCGCAGCATGTCCCAGGAAAACAGGGCACTCGTCAGCTTCTCCGGCAATTGCCCTCCGGAACCGGAAAGCCCGACCCGAATCTCCTTCGCTAGTGCGAGACTGCTATAGCTGCGATTCTGGTTCTTCCACTCCGCGTACATGCCGCCGGAGACCACGTTGAAAGCGACCTCGTCGTCTCCAAGAAAGCCCGACTCATAGAGCATCACGAGACGATCCGGATCTTGAAATGGCAAGGGTTTCAGCAGCACGCCACGAACGACGGTGAACAGCGCGACGTTGGCGCCAATGCCCAGCGCCATCACCACGATGGCGATGACGGTGAATCCGGGAGTGCGGCGAAGCGTGCGCGAACTAAAACGCAGATCGCGCGCCAAGGATTCAAGCCAGTTCCAACTCCAAACCGCGCGAGTCTGCTCGCTGATCAGAGTAGGATTGCCGAAAGAACGCAGGGCGGCATACCGCGCATCTTCTTGTGGTACGCCATGTCCTCGCTGTTCCTCTTCTTCCAGTTCAAGGTCCGACTGCAGTTCCCGCTCCAGATCGGCATCGCGTTTCCTGGTCCGCCACCACATGTCAGATCTCCTCAGCAGTGGGCCACATTACCCGTGCCACAGCTTCCGCCATGCGCTTCCATTGCGATTCCTCGACTACAAGTTGTTTTCTGCCCTTATCGGTAAGCCGGTAATACTTGAATTCCCGATTGCGATCCCGCGCCGTCTCCCACTTGGAGACAACCCATCCCCGCTTCTCCAGACGATGCAGCGCGGGGTAGAGCGAGCCGTGCTGCATCTGCAGAAAGTCATTGGTGGTTCGCTGGATGTGCTTACCAATCTCATGACCATGCGCCGAACCATAAAGAAGTGTGCGCAGGATGAGCATGTCCAGCGTTCCCTGGAGTACATTCGCGCGTTGCCGTGTATCTTGGCCCATGGTAGAGATTCGACCTCCAGTTAAAAAGTGATGGTAGATATTCGACTATAAGGTTGTCAAGGTTAGAATTCGAGGAGTTTTTGTGGTGACTGAGGCAGGGCCATACAATAGCAACGGGCTTCGAGGAGCTTTCGCAACGATGAACGCCAACAACCCGAGAGAGGCAGCCTGGAATCTATTAGCCGAGTTCACCCAGTCCGAAAGCCTGCGCAAGCATGCGCTCGCCGTCGAGGCCTGCATGCGCGCCTGCTCGCATAAATTCGGCAGCGGCGCGCCGGATGTTTCAAAAGAAAACGAAAATCTCTGGGGCATCGTCGGACTCATCCACGACTTCGACTACGAGCGCTGGCCCACGCCGGAAGAGCATCCCTACAAGGGCAATGAAATTCTGAAGGAGCGCGGATACTCCGACGAAGTCCGCCGCGCCATCATGTCGCACGCCGAGTACAGCGGCGTCTCGCGCGACACGCCCATGGAGAAAGCTCTTTTCGCGTGCGACGAGCTCGCCGGATTCATCACCGCCGTCGCTCTGATCAAGCCTGGCAAGTCGCTCGCCGAGGTCGATGCCAAGTCGGTGCGAAAAAGAATGAAAGACAAAGCCTTCGCCCGCAAAGTAAATCGAGACGACATCATTAATGGCGCCGCCGCCCTCGGGGTCGATCTCGACGAGCACATCGCCTTCTGCATCGAAGCCCTGAAGCCGATCGCGAAAGAGTTGGGTCTGGATGGCAGCGCGGTGAGGCCCTCATGATCTGCGGAAGATCAGCCCGCCCAGATTTCGAATTTGTTCTCCGAACGATCCACTCAGGAACAGGAAGTCAAGAAATTCACCCGGCTTCATCTCAGACCTGAAAGAGGTTCCTAATTCCTCGGTAATCTGTTGCCTCCGATTTTCCGGTACATCTACCCTTAACGTAATTCCGATGACCGTACTGCTTCGACCCTGCTTGGTTGCCATCTGAAAAAAGTGAAGCTCCGCGATCGCCGGTATCCCAGAAGCCTTTTTCGAAGAGCTTCCTGGATCGCCGCGCTCGGAGGATTCGCAGGGCGTCCGATGAACACTTGCTCGTTTGCGGGCAGGCGAAGCTGCTGAGTCGCCGCATTGGTTGGGATATTGCCGTTTGCAAGTTGCTCGAGCTCTGCACGCTTAATTCGGCCGCCGGCCCGGATCACCTTTCGGATCGGATCAAAGGGGTTGATGGCAATGTCCTGAATATCGGTATTCACGACAACGCGAAACAGATCAACCGCTTTCAATCCAACGTACGGCGTGTGCGGATCCCAATTTCGCAGAGCCTCTAGATCGGTGAAGGCTACCGTGCATCGGACCTGATTGGCGTCGAACCTGGCGACGATCTGTACTTGAGTGCCGGCCTGCAAAGTTTGCAATCCCTCGCGAGTTTGCAATCCCCCGCGCATCTCTTGCGGAATTTCTGGCACCGGGATGAACAGCATCGAGGCGAGGAACGCCTCATAAAGCTTCTGGCGGTTCTCAGGATTGTCGTTGGCGGCGATGTTCTCCATCGCTCTCACGAGCGCGGAGTTATCGAATTCCCCCGGCACGTCTTTCTTCTTGCCGAAAAGCGGATCAAGAGAATCCATTGGTACCTCGCCGGATTCAAATTTCTCGAAGGCTGATGTCGAAGCGCGCAACACCCAGAGCATCATACCGGACGTCAATGTCTCGCGATGCGACGGTCGCCTCCGTTCGGCACCGGCGCAGTAGGTCCGCGACTGCGCATTTCTGCTCTCACGTCCCTGTGCTAATATCTGCTGACATTTCTGCATTCGAAATAAAACTGATTGGAAAGAGAAAGAGTCAGCCGTGTTGTGCAGCAAGTGCGCCACCAACCTTCCTGAAGGATCGCGGTTCTGCCTGAAGTGCGGCGCAGCGGCCGGTCCGCCGGCGACGGAACCCGAAGCGCCGATCGACGCCTCATTGGGTTGCAGCAAGTGCGGCGCGGAGCTGCCGCCGGAAGCGCAGTTCTGCCTGCAGTGTGGCAAGCCGGTCAGTTCACCGCGGAAACGACCCGCCGTGACCGCTGCCCGGGTAGTCGATGCGACTCCTCCGCCATCGACTGCACATCCGCGCAGCAGGCGGCGGGTCATCTTGTGGTCTCTGCTGGTGGTCTTGCTGGCAGCCGCGGTGTGGGCTGTGACCAGCGATAACCCGGTGGCGCAGGGAATTCAGGAACTCGTCGGATGGAAGCACGATCAGACCGTGCTCGACAGTCCGTTTACGATTGGTCCGCACACCTTCCGTTATTACAAGTTCGCGCTTCCGCCGGGATCCGTAAACGTGGCCATGATCGGCCAGTTCAACCTGACCGCCGAGATCCACAATGCCGGCAGCGGCCCAGACAAGAGTAGCAACAAGAATGGCAATCTAGATCAAGACGGAGGTGTTGAAGTTTACGTCCTGAGCGAACCCGCCTTCACGGTTTGGCAAAACGGATATGCGACCAGTTCACTCTATGAAAGCGGCAGGGTCGCTGCAGGCGCCATCAATCAGGAACTTCCCGCCGGCGCCGGAATTTACTATCTCGTGTTCAGCAACAAGTTCTCGCCCAAGACGCCAAAGAGTGTTCGCTCCAGCGTCCTGCTGCGCTACAAGAGCTGGCTGCCGGAATCAATTCGCCGCGGGGCTGACCGGTTCTGGAATTGGCTGGGAGTGTGAGAAGCGGTTTCGAGAACTCGGCACCAAGAAGAAAATGAAAGTATTTGTCATTCCGAGGGGCTGAAAAGCCCCGAGGAATCCGCTGTCCTGTGCGGCGCCCGATAGGCCGCCCTACCGCATCGTTTCTTCGATTTCCGAAATCCAATCCGGACGCTTGAGCACCTCGCGAGGCTTGGGGCCATCGGCTGCGCCGACAATGCCATCCTGTTCCATCAGATCGATCAGGTGCGCGGCACGGCCGTAGCCGATGCGCAGCCGGCGCTGCAGCAGGGAAGTGGAGGCTTTGCCGAATTCCACCACCAGCTTGACCGCGTCTCCATACATCGGATCGTCTTCTGACCCGCCGTCTCCGGCAGGACCTCCGTCATTGGTGCCGATCGCAGGATCGTTGATGTCTTTCGGCGGGTCCAGAAACTGTTGCTGATATTCCGCTAAGCCCTGCGCCTTCCAAAATTCGACCACGGCGGCGATTTCTTTTTCCGTGACGAACGGGGCGTGCAGCCGATGCACCCGCGCCGAACCTGAAGGCAGATAGAGCATGTCGCCTTTACCGAGCAGGGCCTCAGCGCCATTGGCGTCGAGGATCGTGCGTGAATCGACTTTCGTTGCCACGCGGAACGAAACCCGGGCAGGGAAATTTGCCTTGATCAATCCCGTGATCACGTCTACGCTGGGCCGCTGCGTCGCGAGAACAAGGTGAATGCCCACCGCGCGCGCCATCTGCGCCAGTCGCGTGATCGACTCCTCTACGTTGCTCGAATCGAGCATCATCAAGTCGGCCAGTTCGTCGATAATGATGACGATATAAGGAATCGGTTTCTCGTCGGACCCCTCATCGAACAGGCTCGGAGTTCCGCCCTGATCGAAGAGCCGGTTGTACTGGTCGATGTTGCGAACGCCCTTTGCCGCGAGCAGCTTCAACCGGCGCTCCATCTCACGGACGGCGTTGCGCAGCGCGTTCGCCGCGAGTTTTGGCTCGGTGATGATCGGCGTGTAAAGATGCGGCACGCCTTCGTAATTGCCCAGTTCCAGCCGCTTCGGATCGACAAGGATCAGACGCACCTGATCGGGCGTGGCTTTATACAGAATCGACATGATCATCGCGTTGATGGCGACGCTTTTGCCCGCGCCTGTCGATCCGGCAATCAGCAAGTGCGGCATGCCGGCCAGATCGGCAGTAACGATGCGGCCGTTGATGTCTTTGCCCATGGCGATCGTCATCTTCGACTTCGATCCCATGAACTCCTGCGATTCGATGTTCTCGCGCAGCCAGATGATTTCGCGCTGGCGGTTCGGCACCTGAATTCCAACCGTGCTCTTGCCGGCCATGCGTTCGATCAGGATGCTTTCCGCTTTCAGCGCGAGGCAAAGATCGTCGCAGAGATTGGTGATGCGGCTGTACTTGATTCCGGCTTCGGGCTTGAATTCAAACGTCGTGACGACCGGACCGGGATTGATCTGCGTTACTTGTCCGTGGACTTCGAACTCGGCGTACTTTTCCGTCAGCACCTGCGCCAGCAGTTTGAGCTCATCGGCGTCGACCTGCTGCTGTTCGTCGGGACGCTGCAGCAGGCTGCTCGAGGGCAGCTTGTATCCACCGGCGATGCGTGGCATGGTGGTCTTGGCTTTGTGGCCACTGTCGCCGCGTTCGGCGACTTCGGGTTCGGCGGCCGACTCGTCGGATGCATCGGCGAGAGGTTCAGCGAGAATCCCGCCAGTTGCGGCGTTCGCTTTGGCCGGCGAGCTTTCATCTTCCATCATGCGCTCAATCCCGGTGCGGCGCGGTTCAGCGGCCTGCACGTGCGGTACTGAAGACGTGGGCCGCGACTGAATCAGCTGCGTCTTCACCACCGGCTTCGAAATGCGCCGCTGTTCCAGTTCCTTCTGTTGACGCTTTTTGGCGCGCTCTTCACGCCAATCCTGATAGCGGTTCCACAGCGCGGTCACAAAGGCGAACCGCGTCGGCGCCCACAACCGAATCGCCGAGAAGGAAAACGCGGTGGAGAGATACAACGCGACGGCCAGAACCGTGGCGCATACGATGTACGCGCCGACTACGTTGAGATAGTGAATCAGGAAGTCGCCCACAACGCGCCCCAGCAGGCCTTCGATGGGGATGACGCGCAGCCAGCGCAAATGGCCGGGCAACAGCGCAAGCATGGCGGGAACGAACATCATGAGCCAGATTCCGCCCAGGCTCTTGGCCAGCGGCGATTGCACTTGCATCGAGCGGAACCAGCGGGCTCCGAGCGTGGCTGGGAAAATCACCAGCAGGAACGCGCCCACGCCGAAGAACTGCAGCAAGCCGTCGGCGGTGTAAGCGCCGACAACGCCGATCCAGTTGCGGGCTACGCGCGAGCCGGTCAGCACCGAGGCGCTGTTCCACGACGGGTCGAGCGGGGAATAGGATGCGAGCGCCAGAAAGAGGAGGAGCGCGGAGACGCACATCAGGAAGCCGATCAGCTCGTTGAGCCGCCGGTTGCCGGTAGGGACAAAAATAGTCGCCAAGTAATCCATGTAGGCCGGATTCACACCGCAGACACGACCGCTTCCCGGTGCCGCAATCGGCCAGAGCCTTATCATTATGCCAAGAAGCGGGGGTTCCGACAATCGGGGAATTTGTGGATAGTGTTGAGCTGGTTTCCCGTGATAGCAGTCAGAACGGCCGCGCGCCGAGTGCGTCATTCCGAGCGGAGCCGCAGTTCAGGCGGAGCGAGGGATCTCCCGATCCACAGGAGTCGAAGGCTTATACATATCCTGCCAATCGCGCGCCATATCCTCCCATCGAGGATTTATAGACTCAATCAGTTTAAGCTTCTTGCTTCGACGCCATCCCTTGATCTCCTTTTCGCGGAGGATCGCAGCATCTGGATATACGAAACATTCGAAGTGAACGAGTCTGGTTAGGTTGTAGCGGCCAGTGAATCTAGATACGGGCTTGTTCTTGTGCTGCCAGACTCTTCGGCGAATATCTCCAGTCATGCCGACGTAGAGGATTGCCGCTTTGGGTCCGTTGGTCATGATGTAGACGTAGAAGCGTCGGCCCGATTGCATGGAGTTCTTTGTACAGGTTTGCGATGAAATTGTCTGTGACGAATGAACACAGGTCTGTGGATCGGGAGATCCCTCGCTCCGCCTGAACTGCGGCTGCGCTCGGGATGACGCAGGACGAGTCCGGTCTCACTGCAGATGCATCACAAACGCAAGTGCAATCACCACCACGCCCGCGACAATTCGGTAAATGATGAACAGGCGCAGGCTGTTCGATTGCAGATAACGGATCAGCCACGCGATGGCAGCATAGCCAACCAGCGCAGAGACGATGATCCCAACGAGAATGGGCATATGCATTCCCACGGGCAGGCCTTCCTTGTGCAGTTCGTGAGCTTTGAGCAGAGCAGCGCCTGCGATGAGCGGTGTTGAGAGCAGGAAGCTGAAGCGGACGGCGGCTTCGCGCGTGAGTCCCTGGAACAGGCCAGCCGTGATGGTTGAGCCGGATCGCGAGACTCCGGGAATGAGGGCGAACGCCTGCGCGATGCCGATGATCAGCGAATCGAGGAAAGAGATGCCGGTCAGGGGCTTGTTCAGTTTGCCGACGTTTTCTCCCAGCCACATGAGGAGCGCGACGAAAATCAGAGAGCCTGCGATCAGGAAAATGTGTTCGCGGAAATAATCTTCGGCCGAATGCTCCAGCAGTTTACCGGCGATTGCCCCGGGAATCGTGGCGATCGCAAGGAACCACAGCAGCATGCGCTCTTCTTTTTGCTCGGCGGCGGTGAGGTTGGCATCGGACGAGCCGGCTTCGGAGAAGCGCACAACTTTTCCGCCGAAGGCCGCGCGGATAATCTGGATCCAGGTGCGGCGAAAATAGAAAAGCACCGAGAGAAGGGTGCCGAAATGCAGCGCGACGTCAAAGCTCAGCTCCTGCGCGGCCGATAGCTCGTTCCAGCCGAGCAGACGCCGCACGATGATGAGATGTGCGGAACTGGAAATGGGGATGAATTCCCCCAGTCCTTGAACGATCGCAAGAACCACCGCTTGATAAATTGGCAAGGTTTAGTCCGCCGCGTTTCCGAAGGTAGGTACGCCCTGTTGAATGTAAAAGATCAGGTCCTGGGCGCGCAAGGCCCAATCGCCTTGCGGGTACTGGCTGACGATTTTCTGCGCTAACTCCAAGGCGCGGTTTTTCGACTCTTCCGATTTTTTCTGGTTGGCTTCGGTCTTATAAATCTCGATCAGAGCTGCACGCCGCCAGGCTGCCTCGTAGAGCGCCTGGGCCGCGTCCGGAGACTGCTCGTGCTCCTTGGCATACTTCTCATACATGTCCGCTTCTTTGTCCGGACATTTGGACGCACCCTGCCAGTCGCCGCACAGTTTGTTCTCGATCAGGTGGAAGGCGGCCAGGTCGGCCCACTTCGTGCCGGGAAATTTCTTCATCACCAGCCTCATCCACTCTTCATCGATCTGGCCGCGCATGTAGGCTTCGCGTTCGCGGGCCGAGGGGCGAGTCATTACGTCTGAGCGTTCGACTTGCCAGCGAATGTCAGCGGCGCGATAAAGACCTTCGCCAGCGAGCGGCGAGGTGGGGAAAAGATCGTAGACGCGGTAGTAGAGGCGCATGGCGTCTTGCGCGGCATCCCGGCGTCCGAGGCGGCGGCTGGCCTGGTCTTCGGAGGCGACGGCTTCGCCGAAAACGATCTTGTCGCCGTTCGGAGTCGACATGCCGATGAAGGCCCGGCTGGGGACCCATCCAGTAATTGTCTTGCCTTCGGACTCGGGATCATCTTCGTCGGCGTCCTTCTTCGGTTCGCGGAGAATGGCCTCGACGTGGACCCAGTCGTGGGTGCTTTCGATGAGGACGAGTTCGTGGCCGCGTTCGGCTTCGCCGAGCTTGGCGGCATCGGCGCTGGGAGCGACGCGGATGGCCTCTTCGTGCACGAGGGTGCCACGCTGGGCCTGGGCTGAGGCGAGGCCTGTGGAAAACGGCAGTGCGAGAGCGAGCGATGTGAGGAAGATTGCCAGTTCCCGGAGTGGGAATATGTGCTGTGGGGTGGGGTACCCCCCTCCCCCCCGGTCTATTGGAATCATGGGGTTAGAGCGAAATTCAAAAGTAGTCCAAGGGCTGCAATAAGTTACGGGCAAAATCTTGCCGACAAACGACTTAGCGTTGCTTCGGAGCTCTGTGGTCATGGAATCGTTGGCGCCATCTCAGGATCATGGTTGCTGGAGTTGAAGTCAAGGTCATTTGAACATGCTCTTGTTTTTGTCCTGCTGAGCTGTTTGATGCAAAGAAAAGCTTTTAACCGCGAAGATCGCTAAGAAAAGCCGCGAAGGTCGCAGAAGAAAAGCTCACGGCTAGCGATAACGTTTAACCTATCAACCTTTACGGTCGTTTAGGTCGCGGAGTTCTTCCAGGAGGGATGGCTCGAGATTTCCGCCGCTGATGATGGCCACGTTCAACTGGGTATCCGGGAGTTGATCGCGGCGAAAAAGGAATCCGGCGACGGCAACCGCGCCGCTGGGCTCGGCGACGGTCGCGGGATTTGTTGCCAGCAGTTTGATGGCGTGGCGGATTTCGTCCTCGGTCACGGTGACGATGTCGTCGACATATTTTTGAATGTGGGCGAAGTTAAGGTCGCCGATGCTTTGGGTGCGAAGGCCGTCGGCGAGGGTTTGCGAGACTTGCCCGGCAGTGAACTGGACGATTTTTCCGGAGCGCAGGCTGGCTTGCGCATCGGCGGCGAGTTCGGGTTCGACGCCGATGACTTTGACAGCGGGATTGGTGAGCTTGATGGCGGTGGCGACGCCGCTGATGAGTCCGCCGCCGCCGACGGGAGCGAAGACGGCTTCGACATCGGGCAGGTCTTCGAGAATTTCGAGTCCGATGGTGCCCTGGCCGGCGATGATTTTTTCGTCGTTATACGGAGGCACGATCACGTAGCCATGCTCGGCGGCCAGCTGCTCGGCTTTGAGTTGACGCTCGGCGCTGCCCGGACCGACGATGACGATTTCGGCTCCGAGCTTAGCCGTGGCTTCAAGCTTGATGGGCGGAGCGTTGTTGGGCATGACGATGACCGCTTTTGTTTTCAGCGCCCGGGCCGCATAGGCCACGCCTTGCGCGTGATTACCGCTCGAGTAGGTGATGACGCCGCGGCGGCGGTCTTGTTCTGAGAGGGAAGCGATTTTGTTGTAGGCTCCGCGGAGCTTGAAGGCGCCGATGGGCTGCTGATTTTCAGGCTTGAGGAAGAGTCGGCGGGTGGGGTCTGGCGAAAGTCCCATGTCTGGCAAAATCGGCGAGACATGGGGCACCCCCATCAGCTCAGGGTTGAATTCGATCAGGCGCGTGCGCGTGGTGATGCCGTCGAGGCGGGCGCGGGCGGCGCGGAGGTCGGCGAGGGTGACGACCATAGGCATACACTCTGAATATACCGATTTTCGATCGAAGCCTTCCGTGTTGTCTGCTCAAGACCACGCCGGGCTTGGCCCGGCGGACACCTGAGGGCGGCTGTCCCCACCTAAAACCCGGCTTGACATCATGATGCCTCTACTGATAGCATCATGATGTGCGAACTACATTGACGCTCGATGACGACGTGGCCAGCCTGCTGAGCAAAGAGGTCCGCAAGACTGGGGAGCCGTTCAAGCAGGTGGTAAACCGATATTTGCGGTTGGGGCTGACGGCATCAAAGCAGCCCGTGCGGAGGCCGTTCAAGGTGACGCCGATCAATCTGGGGCTGCCGCGGGATTTCGACAAAGTAGAGCAATTGCTTGAGTACCTGGAAGGCCCGGAACACCGGTGATCGTACTCGACGCCAACCTGCTCATTTACTCCTATAATCGCGGCTCGGCGCATCACGCAAATGCACGTGCGTGGCTGGAAAGGACCTTTTCGGGTTCCGAGATAGTCGGGCTTCCATGGCAAACGGTGTCCGCGTTTCTGCGAGTTATGACCAATCAACGGCTACCCGGAGAATGCTTTACCTTGGAAGAAGCAGCGGGAATCGTTGATCTTTGGCTGGTGCATCCGATCGTGCAGGTGCTCACGCCGGGGGACGAATACTGGCGGCTACTTCGACGGATGATGGTTCAGGGGCGCGCCTCCGGCCCACTGGTCAGCGACGCCGAGATTGCCACGCTGACGGTTGAGTATGGCGGCGTGCTGCATACGGCGGATCGAGACTTCGCGCGATTTCCGGGGCTGCGGTGGGTGAACCCGCTGACTGCCTAGGCCGAGTCTTCTGTATCTCGCGGCTGGCCTTGGGTTGCGAATTTCGCGCTGCCTCAAAGCACACGTCGCAAATCATGGAGCATCGGCTAGGCGGGGACGGACGAATGCGTCCGTCTCTCCACGAACGGGTCAGATTTCGAGGATTACCGGCATGATCAGCGGGCGTTTTTGAGTTTGCTTGGAGATGTAGCGCTTCAGGTCGGCGCGGATTTTTTCTTTGATTACGCCGTAGTCGGCTTTTTCTTCTTCGCTCGACTGCTCGAGGGTTTCGACCACGATGCGGCGGGCGCCTTCCATGAATCCGTCTTCGCCTACATTGAACCCGCGGGTCACGATTTCGGGCGACGCTTCCACCTCGCCGGACGATTTGTTGATAGCGATGATGGGCAGGACGATTCCGTCTTCGCTGAGATGACGGCGATCTTTGATGATGAGGTCTTCGACCACATCGGTGCGGTTGCCGGAATCGATGCAGACGCGGCCTACGTTGACCTTTCCTGCCTTGCGCGCTCCGAGTTCGTCGAACTCGAGCACGTCGCCACTCTCCAGCAACATGACTTTGCCGACGGAGCTGTGCATAGCTCCGGCCATTTCGGCGTGCAGCTTGAGCTGGCGGTACTCGCCGTGGATGGGAATGAAGTAGCGCGGTTTGACCAGGTTGATGATGAGCTTGAGTTCGTCCTGGCTGGCGTGCCCGCTGACGTGGATGGGCGGCGAAGTTCCGTCCTCGTAGATGACGTAGGCCTCGCGGCGAAAGAGGTGATCGATCATGCGGTAGATGGTTTTCTCGTTGCCGGGGATGATGCGGCTCGAAAGCACGACGGTATCGCCCTTTTCGATTTTGGCGTGCTTGTGATTATCGACGGCGGCGCGCGACAGGGCCGACATGGGCTCGCC
This sequence comes from uncultured Acidobacteriaceae bacterium, assembly GCA_963739125.1. GTDB lineage: Bacteria > Acidobacteriota > Terriglobia > Terriglobales > Acidobacteriaceae > Sulfotelmatobacter. The sequence goes on from CAVTZD010000001.1 coordinate 3,601,201, forward strand.
TTGCGTGCCGCTGATCAGCACGCAGACTTTTTCGGGCGGGAAATTTTTCATCTCCCCGGGATTAATCACGAGGCCGTCGGGGACTTCGATATAGCCGAGGTCTTCGGCGATTTCGGCGGAGTTGTTCATGGAGCGGCCGAGGAATGCGATTTTGCGGCCGTGCTGGTGCGCAAGTTCGACGGCCAGGTTGATGCGGTGAATGGATGAAGAGAAACAGGAGATGAACAAGCGGCGCTTGGTGTGGGCGAAAACTTCGTCGAACTTTCTTCGCACCGCGCGCTCGCTGGGCGTGTAGCCTTTGCGCTCGACGTTGGTGGAATCCTGAAACAGGGCGAGCACGCCACTCTTGCCGTACTCGGCGAAGGCGTGCAGGTCGAAGAGTTTATTGTCGGTGGGCGTGGGGTCGACTTTGAAATCGCCGGTATGGATGATGACGCCGAGCGGGGTGTGAATGGCGAGCGCCACGCAGTCGACCAGGCTGTGCGTCACGCGAATGGGATGAATCGTGAACACCCCGGCCTTGAACCGTTCATTGGCGCGAATCTCGCGCAGGTCGGCGTCATCGAGCAGGCCGTGCTCGTCGAGTTTGTCTTCGACGTAGGCCAGTGTGAATTCCGTGCCCCACACTGGGACGTTGAGTTCGGAGAGAATCCAGGGCAGGGCGCCGATGTGATCTTCGTGGCCGTGCGTCAGGACAATTCCGCGGACGCGCTGGCGGTTCTCGATGAGATAAGAAATGTCGGGCACGACGATGTCGACGCCGAGCAGTTCGGCTTCGGGGAACATGAGGCCCGCGTCGATGACGATGATGTCGTCGCCAAAGCGCACGGCCATGCAATTCATGCCGAATTCGCCCAGGCCGCCGAGGGGAATGATCTGAAGTTTTCCGGTTGGCATTGAGTAATTCTGATGCTAGCACGGGCGAGTGCCCAGTACCCAGTAGTAGCCAGTACCCAGTACCCAGACACGTGCCTCGTCTTGAGTGCTGGACTTTTATACTACGGCTAATTTTTTTACAACCTCACGACAGACGCGTGACACTGGCGTTTCGCGTCTGACCTACTGTGGGTTTACCGCGGCTCGCATCCCTGCCGAAATCGCGGGCAATTCAATCCTCAAGAATTTCGGAGTGTGACTCATCATGGGCAAGAAATCAGGTTCAGCCGTAGTGTCTCCTGCGGACGCTCAACTCGTAACCGAAACCGATTCCCCTCGGAGCGCCGTCGATCGCCGCTCTTTTCTGAAGCGCGGTATGGTTGCCGGCGCGGCTACGGTGGGAGCCGGGCTTTTGGCCGGCCGGCTTCCCGCTTTCGCGCAGAGTGAGAGCAACAGCGCTCTTTCTGACGGGGACATTGCCATTCTTCGCTTCCTGGCCGCAGCGGAGATTATTGAGACCGACCTGTGGCAGCAATATGCCGAGATTGGCGGAGTGACTCCGGGCACGCAGAACGCTTACCAGCTGGCGCTGCAGCAGCTGGATGGAGACGGTTCGCAATACATCAGCAGCAACACTCTGGACGAACGAAGCCACGCCAATTTTCTGGATGCTTACCTGCAGTCGAAAGGTGCAGCGCCAGTGAATCTCGGCAAATTTCGCACGCTGCCCAGCAGCCAGGTCAGCGGAGTACACCAGATCGGTCGGCTCACGAACCTCATGGAACTGACCGTGGATACGAGCTGGTATGTGCGATACCGCAGCAGCCAGAGCCCTGATTTCGGCGCGACATTTCCGCAAGCGATCGCACTGACCGGGCAAACGGCGATTCCGCGAAGCAACGCCGACATGGGACCGGCCAACCACATTCAGGCGATCGCGAACATGGCCGCTTTCCACTTCGGATTTATTGAGCAAGGCGGAAGCAGCCTGTACTCGGCCATGGCGCAGAAAGTCACCGATCCGGAAGTGCTGCGGATTGTGCTCAGCATTGGTGGGGACGAAATCGCTCACTTCCTGGAATGGGTGGACTTCGCGGGAAATGGAGTGCAGGCTCCGATCGCTCCGTTTACCGATCCCGTGAGTGGACTGACTTTTCCCGATTTCAACGCGACCAAGAAAAAAACTTTGCAGACGAACCTCATTTTCCCGGTTCCATGCGAGTTCATTGACCCATCGCTGCCGCACTGCTCGGTGATTCGCCCCACGGATCCGGACGGGATTGCGGCTGGGGCGGTGCGGGCGCTTACCGATGACGGACTTTTCATCGGGCAATCGGCGGAGTTCTTCGACACGCTCAGCACGCTCGCCGGGGCCGCGGATGCGGCTCAGCGCGGCGTCTAGCGGCGTCTAGAAGTCCAGCGTAGAGTCCTCACCCCTGTCGCGATACTTGTGACAGGGGTGGAAGGATTCGAAACGTAGTGTGCGGCCCGGAAGTGTTGCAGTGTTCAGTGACCGGTGCCCAGTGCGTCGTAAATTTTTTGACGGACTGGAACTGGGGCGCCATCGCTCTTCCAACATCGAAATGAAAGAGGCGTTACGTATGTTCGAAGGATTGTTTCAACCCATGCACATGCTGGTGGTGTTCGGGATTGCGCTGCTGGTCTTTGGTCCGAAGAAGCTTCCTGAACTTGGCAAGGGACTCGGAGAGAGCATTCGCGGGTTCAAGTCCGCAATGGCCGCGAAAGACGGGACTGCGGAGGCAGAGAAAGTTGCCACAAAAGCCGCAGCGGGGACGGAATTGGAAAGCTAGCCCAATTTTCACGCCCGGCGGCGGCCTCAGCGGCTGGAGCCGACCTGATTCAACAACGATTTACGGCGTGGCTGAAAGCCGCGCCCTTTCAAAACTGCGCTACTTCTTCATCATTTCTTGACTTGCCGGCGGCGTCATGCCGGTCAGGCTGTCTTTGGCTGCCTGCGGCAACTTGTCCATGTTGGCCAGCAACAGGCTCACCTGCCACATTTGCGTGGTCGAGAGCTGCTTGTCGAATCCGGGCATACCCGTCATGCGAATTCCTCCTGCAACTTTCCAGTACGTTTCTCCGGGAGGATCGTCGGTGACGCCGGTGCCTTCGGTGAGTTTGGGCGGGCGAGGAAACATTCCCAGGGCGATGGCGGTGCGCGGTTGTCCAGGCAACCCGTGACAGACGGCGCAATTTTCCTTGTAGATCTGGGCCCCGGCCACGTATGTCGCGTCGTCGGCGGTGATGGGGACAGACTTCGGCATTTCTTTGTCGAGGCGCGCATGCAGCGCCATTCGCGCGAACGTCCTCTCAAATGGCATGGGCGGCGCCACGGTCGCAACCGGCGCGCTGCCCGAAGAGAAATACAGATAGACAGCGAGCGGAACCAATAACAATCCGATGATCAGGCCGGCGATAAACTTGCTCATTCGCGTTCTCCTCTGAAGTTGATACGGATATTGATAGTAAACCAGGAGCTAATAGGCCTGCCCGCGCTGAGTTTCGCTTGCGAGGTTCTCCGCAGTCTCTAAAGCCGCGAATTTCGGGACGAAAGCTTTTCACCGCGAAGAGCGCAAAGGATCCGCAGAGGCCGCAGAGAAAGGCAACATCGAAGCCTGGGCACCCCTGCATTGTCGTAGGCGTGGCATTCCGGCGCGCGCTCAGGTAAGGTGGAAGTAATGGCTGAGCGAAGCAAATCATGGCTTCGACGGCGCGTCGAGACGGCGATGGTGAAAGGGCTGACGCGCGCCTACTCGACGGTGCGGGTCGATCCGACAAAATTTCTGTTGCAACTGCGGGCCGCGTATCGCGTGCCCATCAGCGGATACCACGGTGTTTTTTCCCTGGAGATGGGCGAGTTGGATGGAGTGGCCGACTCGATTATCCGGAGCGGCATGAAAGTGGCGGCGGTCGAGGGCGCGGGATTTGGGCTGGGCGGACTGATGACGATCGTCCCCGACCTCGGCATCCTTTCGGCGATCACGATGCGAACCATCCAGAAGCTGAGCCTGATTTATGGATTCGAGTTCAACACCGACGACGAGATCGCCGAACTTTGGATTGCCGCGGCCAGCGCCGCCGGAGTCGACATCAGCCGCGACCTTCTCGAAAAAGAAGTGGTCAACAAATTTGTGCCGCGCGTCATCCAAAGAATTGCCGCCCAGGCCAGCGCCGATGTGGTGGAGAAATGGGCGGGGCGGATGATTCCGTTGGTCAGCTCGGCCATCGGGGCGGGGCTGAACTACTGGTTCGTGCGGGCGTGGGGCGAGCGCGCCAAAGCGCACTTTCGAGAGCGGCATTTGCGGCTGCGGCAGCAGGGGCTCGGGACGCAGACGCAGGCGGAGCTTCCCGCAGCGACCAGTTAGTGGTTAGGAATCCTCTCGGTTTCCGAAGGCTTCATTTCTGAACGATCGAGCTGGGGTTCTTTTAGTTTTGGGCCCGGTGATAGAAAAATAATAATGCCAATTTTTTCCCGCTCAGCCATTCTTTTCGATCTCGACGGAGTACTGGTGGACTCGACCGGCTCGGTGGAACGGCAGTGGCGAGCGTGGGCCACGCGCAAAGGCGTGGACGGTGACGCGATAGTCGCTATTGCTCATGGAGTGCGCGCTCTCGACGTGATCCGGAGCGTGGCGCCTCATCTGGATGCGGAAGCGGAACTGCGGGAACTCGAGGACCGAGAGGCACTCGATCAGGAAGGCGTGGGCGCGATGCCGGGCGCGGCCGATTTGTTGAGTTCGATTCCGGAGGGGCGCTGGGGCGTAGTCACGTCGGGCACGCGGCATCTGGCGAGCGCGCGTCTGCGATTTTGCGGGCTGCCGGTTCCTAAGGTTCTGGTCGGGGCGGACGACGTGGTGCAGGGAAAGCCGCATCCCGAGCCGTATTTGAAAGGGGCGGAGTTGCTGGGATTCAGGCCCGAGGAGTGTCTGGTGATCGAAGATGCACCGGCGGGAATTCAGGCGGCGCATGCGGGTGGCATGAAGGTGGTGGGGCTGGCCAGCACGTATACGGCGGATGCTCTGGCCGAAGCGGACGCCGTCGTTGGGAGGATCGAGCAGCTTCGAGTTACGTGGAATGGGACGGGGACGTTGGGCGTGGCGACCGACTGATCTCCCTGGAGCGGAAGCAGTCGAGCCGCGGGATTGGACTTGTCGGACCAGAGGAGTGCGCGGGGCCGCAATTTTGTCGAAGGGAGTGGTCAAGGGGTAGTGGCCCAATTTGAAGTCAGGCAGTTACAGATTCACCGATGTCATCCCGTGGGAGCGCGCCAAGCGCTTCGGAGGGACCTTACGAAACCCGGACATCGCTTCCGGCGATGCCGGGAGCGCCTCACTGCATGAAGCTCGCGAACTCCCATCCACGGCATCGAGAGCGTCGGCCGAGGTAAGGTCCCTCGCCCGGCTGTCGCCGCGCTCAGGATGACATCGGGACAATGATTCTTTAAATTAAGCCACGATTAGGAGCTTCTCGCCGGGCTTTAAGGTCGAGTGCTTCGCGAGCCTAGCGCGGGATGACGATCTGGTTCTTGGACGATAGTTTGGTAGTGGCTCAATTTGAAAGTACGCGGAGCAGAACATCAACCACAAAGGACACGAAGGATCACGAAGAGCACTGGCTACAATGAGGGTGTATACGTACTGCTCAAACATCTCTGCACGTGTTGTCACCGGAGCCAGTCTTCCAGCTCAATGCGGCGGTCGGTTTTTTCGTCGCGGTACTTTACGATCACCGGAGTGTAGAGGGAGAGATTCCAGCCCCAAGGGCCCTTCTCCGTCTTCACCGCGCGGGAGCCCGGCACGACTACCGCATTCTCCGGAACTTCGAGCGGCGTGTCGGCGGTGGCACGGTAGATTTCGCCTTTCACTAAGTCATAGAGCGGCGTGGAGCGGGTGAGGATGGTTCCGGCGCCGAGCACGGCGCGAGCGCGCACCAGCGTGCCTTCGTAGATGCCGCAGTTGCCGCCGACCAGGACGTCGTCTTCGATGATGACGGGCGCGGCGTTGATTGGTTCGAGGACGCCTCCGACCTGTGCGGCGGCGCTCAGGTGTACGCGCTTGCCGATCTGCGCGCAGGAGCCGACGAGGGCATGCGAATCGATCATAGTGCCTTCGTCGACGTAAGCGCCGACGTTGATGAACATCGGCGGCATGCAGATGACCGAGGGCGCGACGTAGGCGCCTTCGCGAACTGACGATCCGCCAGGGACGACGCGCACGCGGTCGGCGACGGTGAATTGGCGAGCCGGGAAGGTGTCTTTGTCGACATAAGAGAGCCCGGCGGGTATTTCGGCGAGAACGCCGAGACGAAACCCCAGCAGGATGCCTTGCTTGACCCAGGGGTTGACTGTCCAGCGGGCGTCAGCAGTTTTTTCGGCGGCGCGGATTTTGCCCTGCGTGAGTTGATCGCGGAATTCGAGGAACGTCTTCCGTGCCTCGGAATCGTGCTCGACCTCGCCTTGCGCGGCCAGGCGTTCAATGGAGGATTTCAGGGACATCGATTTTGATTGTTGATTGCGGATTGTGGGTTTGTCAAAAAGCGTGAACTATATGGCAGGAGTTGTTGCAAGGGAGATCCCTCCGCCCGCTGGTGAAAACGCGGCGGGATTTTCAATCAGAAATCAAAAGTCAGAAATCAAAATTCAACAATCAAAATTCAATAATCAATAATTTTGCAATCACACGCACTTGCACTCGCTGCGGATGAGGACGCCAGTCATGGTGTGGGCGGCTTCGCGGGCGGTGGTTAGAGTCGGGTAGGGGCCGTGCCAGCGAGCGTGGTTCACGTCGTGGCCTGCGGGGCGGCCTTTACCGTGGCTGCATTGGCCGCATGATCCGCGGTGCAGGACGATTTTGTGCGGGCCGGCGGCCCAGTTTTCGTAGATGAAAAACTGAGCCGCTTCGGCTGCGGGGCCGGCGGATTTCGCGATCAGTCCGACTTCAGCGGCAATTTTCTGCAGGCGCGAGCGCGTGTCACGGCGCATGGGCAGCAGGGGCAGACGGTAGACTTCTTCGATTTTACCCATCATGGCGAGCACGGCTTTTACGGGCAGGGGGCTCGACTCAATGAAATTGGCCTGCATCAGAGGAAAATATTTTCTGTGCAGGCTGCGCGCGGTCGCCCAATCACCGTTCAGGGCGGCGCGGGTGAGCGAGGCCATTTCCTGCGGAATCTCGTTGGCGGCGACAGAGACGACGCCCACGCCGCCGAGCGCGATGACGGGCAGTGTGGCCACATCGTCGCCGGAGAAAACCAGAAACGTTTCGGGCACGTCGTGGATGGCCTCGGCGATTTGCGTCATGTTGCCGCTGGCCTCTTTCACGCCGATGATGTTGGGAATTTCTGCGAGCCGGGCGAGAGTTCCAGGTTCAATATTCGCGGCGGTGCGGCCGGGGACGTTGTAGAGAATGACGGGTTTGTCTCTGACAGCTTCCGCGATGGCGGCGAAATGGCGGTATTGGCCCTCCTGCGTGGGCTTGTTGTAGTAGGGCGACGCGGTGAGAATGGCGTCGACGCCGGGGCGCGCGGCAATCTCTTTCGCTTTCTCAACTGCCTCGTATGTGGAGTTGGAAGTTGCGCCAGCGACGATGGGAACGCGTCCCGCGGCGACTTCGATCGTGGCGTCGATGACGTAGAGCCATTCGTCGCGGGTGAGAGTGGGAGTCTCGCCGGTGGTGCCGCAGGGAACCAGAAAATCAATGCCGGAGTCGATTTGCCATGCGACCAGATTGCGCAGAGCCGGGTCGTCGATGGAGCCATCTTGATGAAACGGAGTTACGAGTGCCGTGCCACAACCGCGCAGTTGCATGGGAATAGGATAGCGCGGATGCGGGGCCGGAGAAAACTTGTGAGCAGCGTAATCGATGCGTGCCGTCAGCGAACCGTCGAGCTTTGCTCGACCGGACAGCTTCGTCGGTCACCACCGGGGCGGCTGTCCCCACATGAGCATTTTCGGCCGCGCTACAGATTGCGCCAAATATCTTTGAAATCGTAGAAACCCTTTTTGCCTTGCAACCACTCGGCGGCGCGGACTGCACCCTCGGCGAAGCCGCGGCGGGATTTGGCGTCGTGGCACAGATAGATGCGGTCGTTGGCGGATTCGAGGAGGACCTCATGCAGGCCGACGACGTCGCCCTCGCGGAAGGAAGTGATTTCAACATTTTCGTTATGGCCGCTGCCTTCGCGGAGCATGCGCTGGATGGCGATCGCGGTGCCGGAGGGCGCGTCTTTTTTTTGGGCGTGGTGGCGCTCGAAGATCTGGCCGGAGTAGTCGTGGTGCAGGGCGGCGGCGGCGGCGCGGATGGCTTCGAAGAAAAGATTCACACCGATGGAAAAATTGGCGGCGTAGACGAATCCCGTGCCGTGCTGCTCGACCAGTTCGCGGATGCGGTCGATTTCTGCGTGCTTTTCTGCCTGTCTTTCTCCGTACCAGCCGGTCGTGCCAACGACCATATTCTTGCCGGCGTTTACGCAGGCTTCGATATGGGCGATGACGCAGTGCGGCGCGGTGAAGTCGATGACCGCATCGACGGCGCGGAGTTTTTCGGGTGTGAGCGTGGCGCAGTTCGCGTTTTCTTTTGCTCCTGCGACGTCTACGTGGTGCTTGCGCTCGCTGGCGACTTCGGCGACCAGCGACCCGGTTTTGCCGCGACCTAGGATCAGCAGGTTCATGGGTTCGTACCAGGAAGATTTAACCATAGGGGGCACCGAGGGGCACAGGGGAACTTGCCATTCTTCGAAGATCTTGGGGGTGAACAGGGAATGTCTTGATAACGTTTTGTGGACGGCGCAAAAGCAGATTCCTCACCGCCGCTGCGCGCCGGTTCGGAATGACAACATTCAACACGCTCGACCTCAAATCGACAACAACTTCGACCTCACATCGACAAGAACTTCAACAGCACACAACGGGGATGCTGGTTATGCGAAGACTTCGGGGTCGAGCTCTGAGAAGAAGGTTTTGTGGAGGCGCTGGATTACTTCAGGGACTTCGTCTTCTTCGATTACGAACGTGAGATTGATTTCCGACGCGCCTTGAGAAATCATGCGAATTTTCTTGTCGGCCAGTTCGCCGAAAACCAGTGCTGCGATTCCCGGCGTGTCGCGCAGGTTTTCGCCGACCAGGCAGACGATGGCTTTGCGGCCTTCATATTTTACGTCGGCGAGCTTGGCCAAGTCGGCGGCCAGTGCGGGGATGGCCTGATTCGAATCGACCGTCAGCGAGACGCTGACTTCGGAGGTGGAGACTACATCGACGGCGACCTGGTGGCGGTCGAAGGCTTCGAAAATCGACCGTAGGAATCCGTGAGCCAGCAGCATGCGGGGAGCGGCCACGTCGACTATCGTGATGCGCTTCTTGGCCGCGATCGCTTTGAAAATATTTTTGCCCTGGGGCGCGCGGGTGGTGATGCGCGTGCCTTCGCACGATGGATTCAGCGAGTTCAATACATAGACCGGAATATTTTTCTGGATGGCGGGCAAGACGGTCGCGGGGTGCAGAACCTTTGCACCGAAGTAGGCGAGTTCGGCGGCTTCGTCGAAGCTGATGACTTTAATGCGGCGGGCTTCCTTGCAGATTCTGGGGTCGGTGGTGAGGATGCCGTCGACGTCGGTCCAGATGTCGATGCGCTCGGCGTTGAGGCCGGCACCGAAAATGGCGGCAGAAAAATCGGACCCTCCGCGGCCGATTGTGGTGGTGATCCCGGCGCGGCTCGCCCCAATAAAACCTCCCATGACTGGCACTTTGCCTTCGTCAAGCAAGGGCTGAACTTTTTCCCGGAGCTTGACGTTGGTTTCTTCGAACTGCGGAACGGCCTGCATGTAGCCGCTGTCGGTGACCAGGACTTCGCGCGAGTCGACATGAACGCCGTTGAGATCGCGCGCGGCGAAGGCGGCGGCGACGATTTTGCTGGAGAGCATCTCTCCGAAGGCGGCGACGTGGTCGGTGGTGCGGGGCGTGATTTCTCCGACGGCGGAGATGCCGCGCAGCAGTTCGTCGAGCGCCTCGAATTCGGCGCCCAGTTCGGAATGAAATTCAGTGAACAGCGCGGTGCCGAGCAGTTCGCTGGCGGTGTTGTAATGGCGTTCCTGCAGCGAGCGGCAGAGTTTGAGGGCGGCTTTGCGCTCGCCGGCGCCCGCGGCTTTGGCCATGGTTAGCAGCGTGTCGGTGACTTTGGCCATAGCGCTGACCACGACGACTGGTTTCTGGGCCAGGCGGCTGTGCACGATCGACGCGACTCGCTCGATGGCCTTCGCATCCTGGACGGAAGTGCCGCCGAATTTCATGACGATCATGGTTTCGGCACCTCAGGGTGGGGCCTTGAGGGGACAGATTTGTGGCGCGTGAGATCCTTCGCTTCGCCTGGCCGTTTCTTCGATGAAGCCGGGCTCCGCTCAGGATGACGCAGTCCCGTTAAGGGGCCGACATTCATCCCAGATAGCCCTTGGCTTTCAGAAGTTCGGCGTTGAGTACGGCGGCTCCGGCGGCTCCGCGAATCGTGTTGTGCGAAAGCACGGTGAACTTCCAGTCGAGCACGCCGCAGGGGCGGAGACGGCCGACGACCGTGGTCATGCCCGCGCCGGTGTCGACGTCGAAACGCGGCTGGGGACGGTCGTTGGCCTCGACATATAGGACGGGTTGTTCGGGAGCGCTGGGCAGCTTCAATTTCTGGGGCTCGGCGCGATAGTTGTTCCACGCGGCGATGATTTCTTCGGGTCTGGCTTTGGTCTTGAGACGGATCGAGACCGACTCGGTGTGTCCGTCTTCAACGGCGACGCGGTTGCACTGCGCGCTCATGGCGAAGGTTCCGGGAATAATTCTGGTGCCGTTGATCTGGCCGAGCAGCTTGCGGGTTTCTTCCTCCATTTTTTCTTCTTCGTTTTTGATGAAGGGGATCACGTTGCCCAGAATGTCGAGCGAAGCGACGCCGGGATATCCCGCGCCGCTCACGGCTTGCATGGTGACGGCCATCACGGTTTCGAGGCCAAAACGCTGGTCGAGCGGCGCGAGGGCGAGGACGAGGCCGATGGCCGAGCAGTTGGGATTGGTCACGACGTAGCCGCCAGATTTCTTGCGCCAGCCCTGAATGTCGATCAGCTTGATGTGGCCGCCGTTGACTTCTGGGATGACCAGGGGCACGTCTTCCTGCATGCGCAGAGCGCTGGAATTCGATACGACGGCGCAGCCGGCCTCGGCGAAGCGGGGCTCGAGTTCGGCGGCGATCGAGGAGTCGAGCGCGGCGAAGATGACTTTGGGCGCGCCTTCCGGTGTGGCAGGAGAAACCTTCATTGCGGCCACGGCTTGCGGAATTGGAGTCTTCAGGCGCCAGCGGGCCGCGTGTGCGTAAACCTTGCCTTCGGATCGGTCCGAGGCCGCCAGCCATGCGACTTCGAACCAGGGATGGTGCTCCAGCATCTGGATGAATCTTTGTCCGACAACGCCGGTCGCGCCGAGAATGCCGATAGGAATTTTGGGATTCATAGAGTCATTGAAATTTTACCAGCCGCGAGCGGGACTCGCTGGTTACCGCCGGGGGGCGTCCCTACAGCTTGCCGGGCAGGCCACAATTCCGCTTGTGACCGAGGTGGACCGACCGACTGGAGAAGCTGAGTGCCTTGGCCGATAGTACTTACGGGGAGGAATCCATGCCCGAACTTCGTCAGAATTTCTTCAGCAAGGAATGGGTGATTATCGCCACCGAACGCGCCAAACGGCCCGAGGAACTGGCTACGCACCGCGTGGCGCAGCCGATTCCGGCATTTGTCGAAACCTGTCCGTTTTGCCCGGGGAACGAGAGCAAGACGCCGCCGGAAGTGTGGCGGTCTCCACCCCCCGGAGGCGACCCCTGGGCAGTGCGCGTGATTCCCAACAAGTTCGCGGCATTGTCGAGCGATGCGCAGCCGCGGCGGAACCTGCAGCACCTGCGGCGGCGCATTGACGGCTTCGGTTTTCACGAAGTGATTATCGATACTCCCGACCACTCCGGCTGCATGGCGCTGCTATCGGACCAGCACGTGGCCAACGTGTTGAGCGTGTACAAAGCGCGCTACAACATTCTCAGCAAGGACGACCGAGTAAACCACATCACGATTTTCAAGAATCATGGAGCTGATGCCGGGGCGAGCCTGCAGCATCCGCACTCGCAGCTGATCGCGACACCGGTGATTCCGAGCCAGGTGCGGCACCGGCTGTTCGAAGCCCTGCGGCATTACGACGACGCGGGCGAATGCATGTTCTGCCACATGGTAGAGCGTGAGATTGAAGATCAGACGCGCATCGTGCTGAAAGGAGAACATTTCGTGGCCATGGAAGTCTTTGCCTCGGCCACGCCGTTCGCCACTCACATCTTTCCCCTGCGTCACATGGCCAGCTTTGGCGATGTCAACGAAGGGGAGATCGGCGACCTGGCTCGCATTCTGCGCACGCTGTTGGCGAAGATTTATGTTGGACTGGAGAATCCGGACCTGAACTTCACGGTACGCAGTGGTCCGACCGAATACAGCGGAGCGCGGCACTTCCACTGGTATGTGAGCGTGATCCCGCGACTGACGCGGACGGCGGGCTTCGAGCTGGGATCGGGAATGTTCATCAATACGGTGCTGCCCGAGGCCGCGGCGGAATTCCTGCGTAAGGTTGCCGTGGATAAGGCGCTCGCAGCGGGGGCGTAGGAAGATATTGAACTGTCCTACTTCCGATGCGTGGTCTGGCTTCCCATGGTGAACTCAGTCAGCGGGCCGAATTTCTTTTTCTCGGCGTAGAGGTGCCAGCGGCGGAAGACGATGCGCAGGCTGGCCATGACCGGAATGGAAAGGTAGATGCCGAGGATGCCGGCAACTTCGCCTCCGGCCATGACGCCGAAGATGGCGGCCAGGGGATGGAGTTCCATGCTCTCGCCCATGATGCGCGGAGAGGAAACGTAATCCTGCACCAAGCGCCAGATTCCCAGAAAGATGATGAGAATTACCCAGTGCTGGTAGCTCATGAGCAGGGCGACGGTGACAATGGTAAGAGCGGCCGCTAGAGGACCGACGACGGGAACGAACTCCAGCACTCCGCCGATGGTACCGAGGACCAGGGCGTACTGGACTCTCATTGCGCCCAGAAAAATGGAGTACGTGACGAGCGTCAATGCCGCCAGGGTGAGCTGGGCCCGGATGAAGTGAGCCAGCATCTGGTTGAGATCGTTGAGCACGTTTTCCAGAAACTCACGCTGCGGACGAGACTGAACGGTCGCCAGGAGGAGGTCGCTGAAAGATCGTCCATCTTTCAGGAAGAAAATCGACAGCAGCGGCACGATGACGAAGAGCCAGGCCTGCTTGGCAACATCGGCCAGGCGCAGGCCGACCCGCTGGGCGAGCGCTGTGATTTCACCACTGTGGCTGACCAGAAACGATTGAATGATGTCGGTGCTGGTCTTGCTCCAGCCGTGTTCCGCTCCGAGTCGCCGGGCAATTTCGCCGGAACTCAGTTGGGTGAGTAAAGTCGGCAATGATTGACCCAACCGGCCGCCTTCCCGTGTAACTTTCGGACCGACCGACAGGAAGAACACCACCACCAGGGCAATCAGCAGAACGTAGATCACGGCGATGGCCCGGCCGCGCCCGCGCAGTACTTTCTCCAGGCGATTGACGATCGGGCTCATCAGGTAGGCGAAAAAGATGGCGAACAGAAAAGCAATCAGGGTGGCGCGGGTGACGTAGAGAAAGCCCAGCCCCAGCGCGAACAGCAGCACTGTGATCAGGGACCGCGCCGTGCGTGCGTCAGTCAGCAGCAAAAAATTTTCCAGGGGTCACTCGATTCCGCCGACGGGACAGCCTAATCCCGGACGACTTCCGTGTTATCGGCAGGAATCGCTACCCGAATGAGTTTGAATTGATCCTGGGGGTCCACCCAAAGGGACCAGTCGAAACCATCTCCCGTGAGATTGAGGCGCAGTAGTTCGCGTTGGACGCCGCGGACTGCGATTTTTTCTTTCCCCACCAGCGCCAGGCGCACGGGCATGGAGAGCCGGTCCTGAGGCACGAGCGCGCCAAAATCAACGGACTGGCATTGCCGCTGGCCGTTTTCGTCTTTGCAGGGCGCGGTCGCCAGATATTTCCAGACCAGCAATTCCCGGTGCACGAAGAAATTGTTGTCGAGGATGCTGGTCACGGGCGGCAGCAGGAATGCCTGTTCGGCAGCTTTCGTCCCGGCGGAGGCGGTGATCGTTTCCTTCAGGAATTCGTTCTCGGGAAATACCATCAGGGAACCGCCGGTGGACTGGCTCCAGTCGTAACGCAGCAACTCGCCGGTCGAAGTAATCTCAAGAAAAGATTTCTGACTGGCTGGATCCGCGGGACCGATTTCTTTTACCTCTGACTTGATGATGCTGACGCCGCTTTTCTGCTCGATACTGAAAGTCTCGCTGGCGACGCGCTGGCCTTTGATCAAGATGCCGAAGGTGCCGGAGTCTATCTTCACGTCGGCATCGGGCGGCTTCGGTTTTTCTTTTTTGTCAGGCGCGGGCGCGGCGAAACGCGGGAAGGCGAGACTGGGTACTGCGAAGCTAGCCAGAAGACAAGCCAGCATAAAGGCCCGTGCCCAACGTATTCCAGTCTGCAGCGTCACTCGGATTCTCCTTGTTGGGTGCGCATCGTAATCTCCTTCAGGCCCAGTTTTTTCGCGATCTCGGCGGCGATGGCCTCCACTTCGCGGCCTTCCGTTTTAATCTTCACCTGCGCCTTCAAGTAATGCTTGCGCCGCGCCCGGTGAAGCGCGTGGAACTGTTCGAAGCTCTGCAGCAACGGCCGCTCCACGCCAGCCGTGTCGGCCTGGCTGCGACAGCGCCGAAACAACTCCTCGACTGGAGCGTCCAGAAAAACCGTGGGCACGCCGGCAGCCTGGAGCAAGGCGGCGTTGCCTTGCTCCGCAAAGGCCCCGCCGCCGAGGGCGATAACTTTGGCGATGCCGCCGCGCAGTTCCTCCAGCAACTGCCGGAGAGCGGAGTGTTCGGCCCGGCGAAATGCCGGCTCGCCCGAGTCGCGAAAAATATCCGCAATCCTGCGCCCTTCGCGCCGCTCGATGCGGTCGTCGAGGTCTTCAAAGACCCAATTCAGCCGCTGCCCTAAGGCTCGGCCTACGCTGCTTTTGCCGGCTCCCATGAAGCCGACCAGAAAAACGCTTCCGGCCGAGATACCGGCGACCGGTGTCTTGCTCGCGACCCTGGCGCCCGGGACAACAGACCGTTTGGCTCGCACACGAGCGTGCTTCCGTGAAACTGCCTTGCTGCCAGGACGCTTCTTCAAACAATCCAGCTTCCCAGGATCAGGTTGTGTTGCTATTTTGCGGAGCGTTTTCTGAGGTGGATTTTACCATTGAAGCTGCGCAGCACTACGGTCGATGATACGGCGGCGCGGCCCATGGTACCCATGAAGGCACGTCCCTGCTGGATGGGGAACCAGGAATGAGACTTGGGTTGGAGAGGAATATCGTCATGCACTTCGCCCCGCACCGAGCGCGCGCTGACATCGGCGGAGGTGTTTTCGGGCACGGTGGCTTCGATGTCGCCGCTGTGACTGGTGAGACGGTATTCGCCACCGCTGCCGAAGTCACCGTTGTAGTTGATGCGGCCGCTGGTGGAAATGACCTGCACCAGCGGGCCAGTCACGCGGTCGAGCGTGACATCGCCGCTGAGGGAATCGACCTCCACGTGGCCCTCCTGAATGTTGGTCAGGGTGACCGGACCGTTGAGGGTTTTTACGTGCACGTGGGCGTCGGTAATGTCGCGGACATCCACCGTTGCGCCAGCGCCCTCCAGAGTTACATCGCCATGAAGTTTTTCGGCGTGCAGAGGGCCGGTGCTGGAATGCAGGGTCACGCTGGCATCGGAGGGGACAAGGACCTCGTAGTCTACGCGGCCGGAATCGACGTCGGCTCCGGCCAAAAGGTGCGACTGAACGTCGATATGATTTCCGGTCTGGGTGTTGTCGACTTCAACTTTGTCGGAATGGAGGACGGCGTCGATCGTGACGCTGTTGCCGCTGGACGGTTTCACCGAGATCGAGCCGTAAGGGTTGTTGACCGACACGACCGATTTCGGCCCGACATTGAAGTGATATTCCTTGCGACTCTGGGCCATCAGAGCCGCTGCTGTTACTATGCCGACCGTTACGGTTCCGATCGTTGCCAGCCGTTTTGTGCGCCCGCCCATAAGAAATTCCCCAAGTCCCCGGCTCGTCCAGGGTAATGATTATTGCAGAGAACGGTCCATTGCCAACTCAAAAAGCATGGCTTTCTGCTGATAAGCCGCGAGCAGTGAGCGCCGAGCGTCATCGTCGTTCGGGTTAGCGGCGACATCCATTTTCGCGTCCTGGATAAATTCATTGGCGCTGCGGAGATTGTCGGCGTATTGCGCCTGCAGGGCGGGCGTCTGGTCGGAAACCTCTTGCACCAGGTCGCTATCGTTCAGGCCCACAATCGCCGCATCGGAAACAGTTTCGACGACGGCATGCTTGTTCTGAGCCGCTGGCATGGCCGGCGAATTTTGGGCAATTTTCTCGCCAACGTTCATCTGGCGAATGTTCACAGAGACCACAATCAGCAGGACCGCAGCCGCGGGCAACATCCACCGGGCCCAGGCCCAGCGGCTGCCAAACTTTGGAATGAGCGAGCGACCGGCGCGCTGCGGCGGACGAATAAGACCCTCCTGCCGCAGCGCGATTTCGATGGAATTCCAGACGCGGGGACTTGGTTCGTCGACCGCGCGCAATTCTTTCGCCGAGGATGAAATGAGATTCAGGTCCGCCAGCAGGGCCGAGCACTCCGAGCAATGATTCAGGTGAGCCCGCTGTGCGGCGCTGCCGCCGTCTTCTACTTCCGCCAGGCTCTTTTGCAGCTCAACGCAATTCATACTGCTTTCTCCCCAAGCCTCTGCTGCAGCAGTGTACCGCTGTTTTCAGCGAGCTTGCAGTTGTTGCGCCTCTGCCAGGGTTACTGCTGTTACCGGTCTTTTCTTGCACTTGCTTCAGCTATGCCGCGCTAACTCTGTTGCCGCGTCAAATCTGCCGGTTTCATTCCCGCTCAGGATTTTTCGGCCTTTTCGGCTCTGTTCATCCGGAGCAGGTCACGCAATTTCATGCGCGCTTTGTGCAACTGCGACTTGCTGTTGCCGATCGAGCAACCGACGAGGGCTGCGATTTCATTATGCTCGTAGCCTTCCACGTCGTGCAGGACAAAAATCGTGCGATACCCAGGAGGGAGATCATTGACGGCCCGCTGCAACTGTAGCCGGTCGATCGATCCAGCCAACGCCAAATCTTCCGCCCCGAAGTCTTTCTTCGGCGAATCTTCTTCGCCGCCCTGCGTGGTTTCTTCCAACGAAACCACCGGCAGGCCCTTCTTCCTGAGGTGCATCAACACCACATTCACCGACAGCCGATGCAGCCAGGTCGAAAATGCCGACTCGCCGCGAAACGTTGCAATCTTACGGTAGAGCTGGAGGAATGCTTCCTGGGTCAGATCCTCAGCTTCCGCCGTATTGGATGTCATGCGCAGGCAAAGGGAATAGACGCGCCGTTTGTGTCGATCATAAAGAGCCTGGAAGGCTTCCGCATCCCCGAGCTTGGCTCTTTCGATGGCTTCGGCTTCGTTGAATTCGCCTTGTCCATGTCGATTTTGTGGCACCCGGTCGGTCAAGTTGCCTTTTCCGGCCGCACCCCGTGAGATGCGGCATAAGTATCTTTACGTTGTATGGCTTGCGAGCAATTGCCTAGGCACGAAAGTAATGTCTTCCTTCACAATATCAGAGCCAATCTACCGAAGTTGGAATTCTCAAAACCTCTGTTTGTCGGGTCGGAAATCCTTTCGCTGCTCGGGGTTGAAAGACTTCGTTGCTGTGCCCTCTAACCCCATCCCGAATTTAGAGTCTCGATCTTCGGAAATTGGTACATTCTAGGCGGCTCAGACTGCACTCTTTGCGGTGCCAACAGGCAAAAAGATTAGCAGAGAACGGCCGTCAGCGACGGGCCGCTCGGCGTCATCATTCGCTCTGCCCGACGAGAAGGTACTGCCTGGTCTTCAGGTCGGGGAAGAGAAATTCGTAAACCTGAACCGAGTCGTATGTCGTCTGGTGCTGGTTCTCGACGAGTTTCGCTTTGTAATCCCCGAGCGCCAGCAAGTGGCCAATGCGCAACTCGGAGCCTAGTTTGTATTTCTTCCCGTCGATGACTACATCAAGTACCTGATAGCCGAGATTGGCTGTGTTCGATGCGGTGACGTGTACGTTAATGGTGTACTCGGCGGGATTCGGGTTCGCCCCGGCCCATGCACACAGGGGGAAAAACAGAAACGCGGCCAGCGCTATTTTCTTCACGGAGAACCTCGGTTTCCAGAGTATCGGAGCACTTTAGCACGATGAGCGGCGCCGGTCATCGAGGCCGGCGTGGTCGACAGGGAATGGTCTACCGGCTAGCTCCCGACGTAGCGCGCGTACAGACTTCTGGCAACGGCAGTGTCGGTGGTCCCTTTGATGATGGCGCGGCCGTCGGGGAAAAGCGTCAGCTCGTAGGGGTCACGCCAGAATTTCAGAACGAAGTCGTTGTGGCGAACTGTGCCATGAGGCTGGAGGCGGCGGTGCATCTCGGCGAAATCGATAGGTCGTTGCCGCTCATGGATTTGCACCGAATTCCTGCCACACAGGGTGATGTGTGGCCGAGCTTCCCCCGCCAGATGAATGAAATCGCGCTGGCCGCAGGCCCGGCACCCGGGGCGCGGCTTGGCGGCGGAGATCTCGGCATGCTCGTTGGTCCAGAGATCGAAGGAAAGAAGGGTTCGGCGAAGTTGGTTCGCGTTCTCTCCCCCGACCAGCAGCTTGAGCGCTTCGGTGGCCGCGATTGACGCCACCAGATTGACCGCCGAATTCAGGATGCCGGAGGTTTCGCAGGTCTCGACCATGCCGCGCGGCGAATCAGGGAAAATGCAGGCCAGGCAGGCCGTCTCAGCCGGCAGCAAGTTCAGGGTTACGGCGTAGCTGCCGACGGCGGCGGAATAAATCCAGGGCAGGGAACGATCGACGGCGTAGTCGTTAAGGAGATAACGGGTCTCGAAGTTGTCGGTTCCGTCAAGGATCAGGTCGATTCCTTCAAGCAGTGCTTGAATGTTGACAGGAACCAGATCGTCAACTTTGGGCTCGACGACAATCGCGGAATTAAAGGCGGCGATCTTGCGCGCGGCGGCGGTGGCTTTGGGCAGAGATTCGGCTGCGTCTTTTTCGTCAAACAAGGACTGCCGCTGCAGATTGCTGGGCTCGACGTAGTCGCGATCGATGATGCGCAACATGCCGACTCCGGCACGAGCGAGCAGACCGGCCAGCGCCGATCCGGTCGCGCCGCAGCCGACGATGGCCACCCGCGCTGCGGCCAGCTTCTGCTGGCCTTCGACGCCGATGCCGCGAAACAAGATCTGCCGTGAATAGCGGTCGTTTTGAATGGGCTCGAAAGCCTTAGCAGACGAGATGGCCTGCGAGGCGCCCGCTGGGGGAATTTCCTGGCGAGGTTCGCCTGTCGAATTGCCGGATTGTGCTTCGCGCGCCACGCGTGCCAAAGAGATCACCAGTCCTTCGCCGCAAAACCTTTATTATAAGTGGCTGGCTTCGCCGGGGCAGCAAGACGAGGTCGCGGACGGGACCTCGATGCGTCGACTTCGGGCGCAAGCCGCCCGGATATGCTAACCGTAAGCATCCGTATGTGAGCTTCCGCGTACGAACCACCGTATCTGAAATTTCGGTACAACGGAGGAGCGGGCGCTTTCCATCGAAGCTAAGCGGCCGGAACCGGTAGGACCGACGCACGGCTGAAGTCAGACATCCGCAGTTTAGCGGCTGCACTGGTTAGTGGCTACACTCAAGGGAACCTTGCCGACAAGGTACGCGCCAATCCTGACGATGATGATACTGCTGCTGACGGCGACGCCACAGTCTCCGGCGGCGGAATGGGGATTTCGGCCTTCGCTCATCGCAAGTTCGCCGATTGCAGGTTCTTCCACCCCGGAATCGGGGACCGACCGTGCCGCAGTGAGGCCGGCGGCCGGGGCCCGGCAGGAGTCGTCCCCTGTGGCTAGTGCGATCTCGCGCTATGAAGGGAAGATCGTGGAAGCGATCCAGTTGCCGGGAGTCGAAGATCGCGACCGGGATCATCTGCTGCAACTGTTGCCGCAAAAGAGTGGAGAAGCGCTCGATCGCGACCGGGTTCGTGACAGCATTCGGGCTTTGTACGCGACGGGCCGGTTCGCGGACATTCAGGCGGAAGTTGTACCCTCCGGCGACGGGGTCGAGCTGACGTTTACCACTTCAGCGAATTTCTTCGTCGGGGCGGTCAGCGTGGAGGGTGCGCCATCGAACCGGCCAACTCCGAACCAGATCACGAATGCGGCGAAATTCCAGCTCGGCGAGCTTTATACGCGGGACAAGCTGGCGCGGGCGCTCGACAACGTGCGGCAACTCATGCAGGAAGACGGATACTACCGGGCTCGGGTGACGGCCGAGAGCACGTCAAACGCGAACACGCACCAGGTCGACATCCTGTTCCACGTTACTCCGGGAGCGCAGGCTCATGTTGGCGTGGTGAAGGTGACCGGCAGCTCGGGCCTATCAGAGTTCGAGGTGGAGCAGATTGCGCGAATGACTCACGCCGACCGGGTTACGGCGAACCGGATCAGCGGCGCCCTTCAGCGGTTGCGTAAGCGTTTCCAGAAACAAAGCCGGGCGCTGGCGCAAGTTTCGATCGCGGAACAGAAATACCATCCCGAAACCAACACCGTCGATTTCACGTTTCAAATCGACCCCGGGCCGCTGGTCGTAATCTACGCCATCGGGTACCACATCAGCCGCGGCGAGTTGAGGCGAGAGATTCCAGTCTACGAAGAAAACGCCGTCGACGACGACCTGCTCAACGAAGGCAAGCGAAACCTGCTCGACTACCTGCAGACGCGTGGACATTTCGACGCCAAAGTTGAGATCCGCAAGGAGAACGATTCCAAGACTCTGCGGGTGATCTACCAGATCGATCCCGGACCGATCCACAAGCTCGTGCTGCTCGACATCACGGGAAACAAGAATTTCATGGACAAGAAGTCGCTGATGTCGCGAATGGAGATTCAGCCGGCCAGCCGCTTCCTGCCCCACGGGCGTTACAGCGGGGCTCTGCTGAAAAGCGACGTGGCCACGCTGGAGGGTCTGTACCGATCGAACGGCTATCGCCAGGTGCAAATTCGGACCGAAGTCGACGATAACTATCACGGCGAGAACCGGCTGGCAGTCTTTCTGCACATCGACGAGGGGCTGCAAACCCGTGTGGGCGAGTTCAAGATTGTGGGTAACAAGGCGATCGCGACCGCGGATCTTCCCGAACCACGGACGGAGTCTGGCCAGGCTTATTCCGAAGAAGATCTGGCCAACGATCGGCAGCGGATTCTGAATTACTACTTCAATCACGGGTTTCCCAACGCCACGCTGGAAATCACGACGAAACCCTCTGCCAGCCAACCGACTCGTGAAGACGTGACCTACATGATTCAGGAAGGAGAAAGATTCACCGTGGACCAGGTCATGGTTGCGGGGACTGAGCACACCCGCGATTACGTGGTACGGCGCGAACTGCAAGTACATGGGGGTCAGCCGTTGAGCCAGCAGGGGTTGCTCGACACCCAGACCCGGCTTTACGATCTGGGAATTTTCAGCCAGGTGGATACGGGAGTGCAGAACCCGGAGGGAACCGATCCGCAAAAGAATGTGATTGTGCAGGTGCAGGAGGCCAAGCGGTACACATTCACTTACGGAGTGGGGCTCGAGTTTGAGACTGGTCAGCCCGGCGGATCGACCGCGCCGCAGGGCACAACCGGAGTGAGCCCGAGAGTCGGCCTCGATGTGACCAGACTTAACTTCCTGGGTAGGAATCAGACTCTGGAGTTCGAGTCACACGTAGGTCGGTTCGAGCAGCGGGGCTTAGTCAGCTACACGGTTCCGAAACTGTTCGACAGCGACAAATTCAAGCTGATCTACACGGTTTTTTATGACAACAGCCTTGATGTGTCGACGTTTACGTCGCAGCGGCTGGAAGGGAAAATCGACCTGCGCCAGCAAATCGGAAACTCCGGGGCGGAGCCGGGGACGCGTCCGGGGCCGAGTTCGATCACTTACCGGTTCGATTTCCGCAGGGTCAAGGCTACCGATTTTGCCGATGGCTTTTCACCCGGAGAAATCACGCTGCTGTCGCTGCCGGCGCGCGTGGGTGGTCCCGGGTTCACCTTTATTCGCGATAAACGCGATAACCCTCTGGAAAGTACGAAAGGGAATTACTTTACGCTGGACGGCTTCGCCGCTTCGAGCTGGTTCAGTTCGCAAGCCGACTTCGGGCGGTTGCTAGCGCAGAACTCAACTTATCAGGCTTTTGGGGGCAAAGGCAGGCCGGGACACGAATTCGTATTCGCCCGGTCAACCAGCATCGGGCTACAGCAACCGTTTCGCGGGACCAGGATTCTGCCGCCGGGATCTTGTCCGCTGAACGCGGCAGGTGAGCCGACCTGCACCGACATTTCGACGATCCCGCTGCCGGAAGAATTTTTTGCGGGCGGCGGAAACTCCCATCGCGGCTTCGGGTTAAATCAGGCAGGTCCACGCGATCCGAGCTCAGGCTTTCCCCTCGGCGGCACCGCGCTGTTCGTCAATAATCTCGAACTCCGCTTTCCTCCGCTTACCCTGCCGTACCTGGGAGAAGGATTCGGCTTCGCCATTTTTCACGACATGGGAAACGTGTTCACTGCGCCGCACGACATGCTGAAGGGCCTGATACGCTGGCATCAGGCCGATCCGGCACTGTGTCTATCGTCCACTGGTACAGCGAACCAGCAGTGCTTTTCCCGGTTCAACAATTCAGGCTATGATTACACTTCGCACGCGGTCGGGGTGGGAGTACGCTATAAGACGCCGATTGGACCCATGCGCTTCGACTTCGGGTACAATCTGAATCCAACCAGCTATTTCCAGGCGCTTACGTTTACCCCAGCGGGACAGCCGCTGACGTATGAGACGCAACGGTTGCGGCACTTCAACGTATTTTTCAGCATAGGCCAGCCATTCTAATGAAAATAGTTCGCAGGAAGACGACAGTCGCGGCGCTGGTATTTGCCGTCATGCTGGGAGTATTTGCGGTTCTGCCGACGGCACGGGCCGAGGTTGTCGACCGTATTGTTGCCACGGTCAACGGACACATCATCCTGCAGAGCGACTGGGACGAAGCACTAAGTTATGAGGCGCTGCTCAACGGCCGCAAGCTCGACGAATTCACCGACGATGAACGAAGGGCGGTGCTTGACCGCCTGATTGATCAGGAGTTGCTCGCCGAGCAGATGAAATCGGCCTCGTTCGAGCATGCTTCCGAAGCGGAAGCGGCGGCGCGCGTGGCCGAGGCTCGCAAGCACTATCCGGAGGCGGCGACGGACGCGGGCTGGCGAGCGGTGCTGGCGGGATTTCAGCTCAGCGAGAAAGATCTGGTCGCCCACGTCCAGCAACAGATCGACCTCATGCGCCTGGTCGATGCCCATCTGCGGCCCGCCGTGCAGATTGACTCCAAGACCATCGAAGCCTATTACCGGGAAAAATTCGTTCCGCAGTTGAAACAGTCCGGCGCCGGCGACGTTTCCCTGGCGGATGTTTCCGGAAAGATCAGAGAGTTGCTGACCGAAGAAAAGGTTAACGAACTGCTGGTTTCGTGGCTCCAGACCCTGCGCTCGGAGAGCCGGTTGAGCATGCTGGGTGTGGCCGGTCCTGCCGCTGACGGAGCGCAGACGCCGTGACCGAGCCTGCGCCACGGCCTCGACGGCGCTGGAAGTATGTGCTGATTGCGGGCGGCGCAGCTCTGGTAGTGTTGCTCGGCGCCCTGTGGTACACCACGACGGATTCATTCCAAGCGTACGTCCGGCAACGGCTGGTCGCCGAAATCGAGCAGACCACCGGTGGCCGCGCCGAGGTTGGCAGCTTCCACATTGTTCCCTTCCATATGCAGGTCGAAGTGCGCGACATTACCGTGCACGGGAGCGAAGCTCCGGGCGACATTCCTCTGGCTCACGTCGATCATCTGATCGCGCATGTGAAGGTCATTTCGTTCCTGCGCACCGAATTCGGTTTCCACTCGGTGAGTCTGGAACATCCCGTCATTCACATCGCGGTCGCGGCTGACGGCACGACGAACATCCCGGCGCTCAAGACGAGGTTGCAGCCTGCCGGCAAGACGGTAGTCGATCCGCTGTTTGCGCTTTCCATCGATCACTTGGCGATGCGGAATGGGGAATTGCTCTGGGCGGACAAAAAGATCCCCCTCGATTTCACCGTGGAGGGCGCGGGCTTGCAGATGGATTATTCCTACCTGCGAGGGCGCTATGAGAGCCGCCTGCAACTCGCAAAAGCGGATACGACGTTTGAGGACTTTCGCCCGTTTTCATGGATGACGACGGTCGAATTCAGTCTGGGTCCGACGTTTGCCGAAATCCAGTCGCTGAGCTGGGACTCGGGCCGGTCGCATGTTGAGGGCAGCGGTCGCATCAGCGATTTTCACAATCCTCGCGTCGATGCCGTTTATAGCGTTCACCTCGATCTCCCTGAAGCCGCGGCGGTCGCCCGACGGCACGACTTGCGTGGAGGCGCCGCCGACTTTAAAGGCAATGGCTACTGGACGATGGACGATTTTTCGACGACCGGCGCGCTTGCGCTGCGCGACCTGGGATGGCAGAACGATCCGTTGACGATCAAGAAGGCCGCGGTTACGACCGACTATTCGGTGACGGATCAGCAGATCAAGCTGTCGAAGTTGCAAGCCAGGCTTTTCAGCGGAACCGCCTTGGGCGACGCGCAAATCGATAACTGGTGGCACAGCATTCCGCTGCAGGCAGGCAAGGCGATCAAAGGTAGTGAAAATCTGCCGGAGATCGGAGTGTTGCGCCACCCAGCGAAAAAGGGGGAAAGGACCAAGTTGACGGGAGTGCAAAGCGGCGCGGTGCATCTTCGCCTGCGCGATCTTTCTGCCGGCGAGGTGAAGGAAGCGCTGAGCGTTCCGACGCATCCGATCGAGGGCTTTCATCCCGCCGGAGTTGCCGCGGGCACGGTCGACGCAACGTGGAAAGGATCGCCCGAGGATGCGGATATTGTTTTCGATCTTGGCATAAGCCCGCCGCCGCAACCGGTCGCCGGCGGACTTCCGCTGACGGCGGAGATCAAAGGGCGCTACCGGGCAGGCATCGAGGCCCTCGAACTCGCCCGGTTCAGCGTGTCGACTCCGGGGTCGCGGATTCAAGCCGCCGGAACGCTTTCCGATTCTTCTTCGTTGCACCTCTCGGTATCGAGTACAAATCTGGAAGAATGGCGTCCGCTGGTGACGGCGCTGGGCGGACCGACTAACCTTCCTTTTCGCGTAGACGGCAGCGCCACGTTTACCGGCATGGCCGGAGGGGCGCTTTGGGCTCCAACTCTGGCAGGAACCCTGGTGGCGCAGGACTTTGAGTTCTCCGTGCCGGCTACCTCGCGTACTCCGAAGCAGGAAGTCCATTGGGATTCTCTGGCCGCCAGCGTTCAGTTCGCACCGCACGAACTTGTCGTTCGCGGCGGTTCGCTGCGGCAGGGCGAGACCAGCGCTGATTTTGAAGTGTCAGCCGTTCTGCAACAAGGACGCTTCACCGAAAACACCCCTTACACCGCGCACGTGAACCTGCATCACGTGGACGTGGCTTCGACTGCCGTGCTGGCCGGCTTTGACTACCCGGTCTCGGGAACGGCCAATGTATCGTTGCAGATCAGCGGAACACTGGCTGAACCGCAGGTGCAGGGACACATCCGCGCCACCAATGCGTTTGCGTTTGAGGAATCGATTGAAAGCTTCGACGCCGACCTGCACATCTCCGGGGGTGAGACCGCGCTGAACAATATTCAATTGGCCCATCAGGATGCAAACATCACAGGCAATGCCGCCTACACACCGGCGACACGGAGTTTCCGGCTCGACTTGAACGGCACGAATTTCGATCTGGCGCGCATTCGACAGATTCATCTTGAACGGCTGCAGTTCGAAGGCCGAGGCGACTTTACCCTGAAAGGGTCGGGAACGCTGGCCAAGCCGGTGCTGGACGCGGCGGTTCGCGTCCGCAACTTGTCTCTCGATCAGGAAATGGCGGGCGGACTTTTTCTCAACGCCGTCACCCAGGGAAACGCTCTGCACGTGACCGGACACTCTGACTTGCCGCACGGCGCGATGTCGATCGACGGCAGTGTCCAGATGAGTGGGGATTACCCGGCGAACATCACCGCGCGCATTGATCATGTGGATCTGGATGCATTGTGGCGATCGTATCTGGGACGAGGACAGTTGACGGGACACTCCTCGACCGCGGGCATGGTCAATATGCAGGGACCGCTGCGCTATCCGCGGAAATGGACCCTGAACGGGGATCTCAGCGAAGTCGCGATCGAATTCGAATACGACCAGGTGCACAACCAGGGCCCGGTGCGTTTTACGTATGCGGATGAAACCCTTCACATCGCGCCGGTGCACATGGTTGGCGAGGGAACGGACGCTACCGGGCACGGTTCGATCGGTTTCGCCGGATCGCAGGATCTCGATCTCTCGGCCGACGGGCAAGTCGAACTCAGCCTGCTGCGGATTATCGATCCCAATGTAACAGCGACAGGGTTGACCACTATTCACATGACGGTCGGAGGCAGTCTGCATCAGCCGCTTCCGCAGGGGACGATCGTGGTGAAGGACGGAGTGGTCAACTATGCCGGGATACCCAGCGGATTGAGTGAAATGAACGGCTCACTCTCATTTACTCGGAATCGGATGCATGTCGATTCTCTGAACGCCCGCACCGGAGGCGGCAACCTCGACTTCAAGGGCGACGCGACGACTTATAACGGGCAGGTCAATTTCAACCTGACGGCGATCGGAAAAGACGTGCGCCTGCGCTACCCCCCGGGTGTGAGTTCCACGGCCGACGCGGAACTGCATTGGGTGGGAACGCGCGCTGCCTCCACGATTTCGGGCAACATCCTAGTGACCAAGCTGGCGGTGACTCCTGGCTTCGACTTCGGTTCGTACCTCGAGCGCAGCCGTCAGTCGACCGGCATTTCGCCGGTGAATTCGCCTTTGTACCGGGTGAAGCTCGATGTTGCGGTGCACACCGCGCCCGAGTTGCAGATGAAAACCGCGGTGGCCCGGCTTTCCGGCGATGCCGACCTGCGCCTGCGCGGTTCGCTCGCCTCGCCCAGCGTGCTGGGGCGCGCGGACATTCTGGAAGGCGACGCTACGTTCAACGGCATCAAATTTCGCCTGGAGCGCGGCGACATCACCTTCGCCAACCCGGTTGCGATTGAACCCCAGGTGAACCTGCAGGCCACGACTCATGTGCGCAACTACGATCTCGACATCACGGTCACCGGAACGCCCGATCGCCTGGCGGTGAACTACCGCTCTGAGCCGCCCCTGCCCAAGTCTGACATCATTGCGCTTCTCGCGCTGGGACGAACCAGTGAAGAATCGGAGCAGTTGCAGCAGCAGTCCGGGCAGACTCCGTTCACCGATGAAGCGAGCGCTTTGATCATCAACCAGGCAATCAACTCGACGGTGAGCAGCCGGCTGCAGAAACTTTTTGGAGTGAGCCGGATCAAAATTGATCCGCAGGGCCTGTCCACTGAAACCAACCCCACGGCGCGTGGACCGCAAATTACCATCGAGCAGCAATTCGCCAATAACGTCTCGCTCACCTACAGCACGAACGTGTCACAGAGTTCGCAGCAGATCATCCAGGGCGAATATTTCTTCACGCGCAATATCTCAGCCGTGGGCACGCGCGATCAGAACGGTGTGGTCAGCTTCGATCTGCTCATCCGGCAGCGCAGGAAGTAGAATTGCGCGGGCGGGAGTGTCGTCCAGACCTGCAATCAAGGGAAATGAAGATGAATTCTTCCGCCGAGACCGACGCGTTCTCGACCTTGCGGCTGCGCATGGTTGAGTCTCAGCTTCGCGCCCGCGGCATTGCCGACGAGCGCGTGCTCGACGCCATGATGCGGGTACAGCGGCACGAATTCACCGCCGAGCCCTATCGCGACCAGGCCTATGAGGATCATCCCTTGCCGATTGGCGAGGGACAGACCATCTCGCAGCCCTACATTGTGGCGTTGATGCTGGAGTCGCTCGCGATCAAACCTTCTGACAGAGTTCTGGAAGTTGGCACGGGGTCGGGTTACGCCACCGCGCTGCTGGCCGAACTTGCGGGGCAGGTTTTCTCGGTGGAGCGCCATCCCGCGCTGGCCGATCAAGCGCGCGAATTGCTCACGCGCATGGGCTATGACAAGCTGAGAGTGATGGTGGGCGACGGCAGCCAGGGATTTCCGGCCGGCGCGCCGTACGACGCGATTCTGGTTTCCGCGGCAGCTCGCGAGATTCCAGAGGCCCTGCTCATGCAACTGGCCGAAGGCGGACGCATGATTATTCCCGTCGGCTCCGTCGAATCGCAGCAGTTGCAGTTGATTCAGATGAAAAACGGCCAGCAACAGATCACGCGCCGTGAGTTGTGCCGCTTCGTGCCCCTGGTTTCAGGGTAGGTTTGGATCCACTCCTTGGCCCAAGATATTAAGGTCCCATCCATTACAATCGATTCGTGGCCGTCCTGCGCAACCTGCGCGTCACGCTGGAGATGATCAAGTGGGAGCACTCCATCTTCGCGCTGCCATTTGCGCTGTGCGGGGCGATGCTGGCGGCTGGAGGCTGGCCGACTGCGCATCAACTGCTGTGGATCGTTGTTGCGATGGTCGCGGCCCGCTCGGCAGCGATGGCTTTCAACCGGCTGGCTGACGCCGCGATCGATGGGGCCAACCCGCGTACTCGCACTCGCGCTTTGCCGGCCGGCCAACTCTCGCCCGCGTTCGTGACCGCGTTCGTAGTGGTATCGAGCGCGATTTTCGTGATTAGCGCCGGCCAGCTGAATCGCCTTGCACTGTGGCTTTCACCGGTGGCGCTCGCCGTGTTGTTGCTCTACTCCTACACGAAACGATTTACCCGATGGTCGCACGTCGTGCTGGGTTTCGCACTCGGCATCGCCCCGGCTGCGGCGTGGATTGCCGTGCGTGGTTCGCTCGACCCGCGCATCCTGCTGCTGACCGCGGCGGTCACGTTCTGGGTGGGAGGGTTCGACGTGCTTTATGCCTGCCAGGACTTTGATTTCGACCGCGCGAGCGGGCTGCATTCGGTTCCACGCCATTTCGGTGTTCCAGCCGCCCTGTGGATCGCGCGGGGCTTCCACCTGCTCATGGTCGGATTGCTGGTCGCTACGTTATTCGCGTTCGGGCTCGGAACCTTGGCGGCGTGCGGCGTTGCGCTGGTGATCCTTCTGCTGCTTTATGAGCATTCGCTGGTCAAACAAGATGACCTGTCGAAACTGAATGCCGCATTCTTCACCATGAATGGCGTGATTTCGGTGTTGTTTTTTGTTTTCGTCGCGGGCGATCTGTTGCTGAGGAAATAACCTTGCGCAGATCAGTTGCAACCGCCTGCATCTTACTTCGTTCTCAAATCCCATGGCATAATCGCTGACGCAGTTGGAGGGGTTCCCATGTCTCGGAAGGCGACTCGGAAGGTGTTGCGGAATACGTTTTTGATGGTCTTTCGGACGGCGTGCGCCGTTGGCATACTCGCGTTTCTTTCGCGGGCACAACTCTTGCCCGCCCAACAGGCCCCAGCGGGTCAGATTCCACCGGTTGGCAGTGCCGATCTAGTGCAGCAGGGCCAGAAGCTTAGTCACGAAGGCCGGCAGGATGACGCGCTGGTGCTCTACCAGCGGGCGCTCGACGTTTCACCGGATTTCTACGAAGCGCATCTTTCGGCAGGGATGGCGCTCGACCTCAAAGGCGACTACGTCCACGCACAGGAACATTTCACCAAGGCGATCGAGGTTGCTCGGGCGGACTCGAAACAGCAAGCGCTGCGTGCGATGGCCGTTTCGTACGCTTTTGCGGGCGATGCCTTCAATGCGGCTCAGAGTGAACTGCAGGTATTTAATGCGCGCATGGCGAAGAACGACCTGGTGGGTGCGGCTGAAATCTGCGACGAGCTGGCACGCATGTATCTCGAGCTGGGCGACTCGGACCATGCCTACAAGTGGTACCGGATGGGATATGAAACCATCTCTCACAAGGAAGACTTAACCGACGCCGACAAGAATCTGTGGCTCTTCCGATGGGAGAGTGCACAGGCCCGCATCGCGGCCCGGCGAGGCGAGGCCGACTCAGCCCGGCAGCACGTTGTGGCTGCGAAAGCGGCTCTGGACAAGGCCAAGAACCAGGAGCAGCTGCGCTTCTATCCGTATCTTACCGGCTACGTTGCGTTCTACGCCGGCGACTATAAGACCGCGATCGTGGAATTGCAGAAAGCCGACCAGCACGATCCGCTGATTCTCGCCTTGCTGGGCGAAGCCTATGAGAAGTCCGGCGATGCGGCCGAGGCGAAGAGTTACTACCGCAAAGTCCTCGACGCCAACGTTCACAACACGACCAGCGCCTTCGCGCGTCCGCTGGCGCAGAAGAAGCTGGCGGGAGGGGCATCGTAAAGATCGGCGGCGAATACCCCCGTTGGGGAGCCAGCTAACCCCGGGACAGACGATTTTAGTGCGCCGGGGAAGGCTGCGGGGCAGTTTGCGGCGCCGTCGCACCCGGATTCGAGAAATTTACTTTTGGAACTTCGCGCGATCCCTCGGTAGCCTCGAAGTACGCCTCATTGGCCTTGAATCCAGCGAAGCCCGCGAAAAAGCTGTTCGGGAACTGCTGCACGTAGGTGTTGTAGTCGCGCAGGGTGTCGTTGTAGCGCTTGCGTTCGACCGCGATCCGGTTCTCGGTGCCCGCGAGTTCATCTTGCAGGCGCAGAAAATTTTCGTTCGACTTGAGCTGCGGATAATTTTCGACGACTACCAGGAGCCGCCCCAGGGCCCCGTCGAGTTGCCCGTTGGCTGCCATCTTTTCCCGCGGTGTTCCCGCGGAAAGCAGGGCGGAGCGTGCCTTCGCGATGTCGCCGAACACGGTCACTTCCTGCTGCGCATAGCCTTTCACCGTCTCGACCAGGTTCGGGATCAGGTCGGAGCGCCGCTGCAACACGATATCGACCTGTGACCATGCCGCTTTCACCGCTTCATTCTTGCTCACGAGCGCGTTCTTCACCGTCACGTACTGACCGAACGTGAGCAGCGCGATCAGCAGCACAAGGACGAGCACTACTACCACCGCGATGAGTACCTTGCTCATGAGATTCTCCTGAGAATATCGTTTGATAAGTGTGGTTCTACGGCGTGCCCGCGGACTCCGAGTCCAGCATTCTATCAACGGCGGCGGCTACCTGCTCCACCGCCGCCAGATAGCGGGCGAAAACGTCGGTCACGTTGAGGCTCCGCGATTGCGCTTTTCGCTCCCTTACGTCGAGCACGCGCAAAACGCCGGAAGCGTCGAAGCCGATCGAACTTGCCAGTGCCTGCACGGTTTCACGCTTTCCATCGGGTGGGTCTTTTCCCTGCGCCATAAGCGTGTGGCGAAATAGCGTGACGAACGATGAGATGGAGTGCGTCAGCAACGCCCACATACGGGAATCGTTGCCAGAAGCCAGCAGCATGTGCTGCCGCAGCAGTGACAATTTCTCGCGCAGCTCATATTCCAGTTGTATGCGATGCCGACTCTCCGGAATTGACAAGTTCTTCAGCACGTCTTCTCCGAATACGAGACGGTGGTGCCGTTTCATGTCCATCAATTCGATCGAAAAGACGTCGGCCGAACGCTCGATCTCGTCGCGGGTGATGAATAGCGGCGGAGGTTGCTTCTGCTTGTCCCACCATTTCGCGACCGGCGCCAGAACTTGCAGAGCGGCAAATGAACTGTCCTGCACCACGCAAAATAGATTCACATTGGAAAATTCGCGATGAAAATCTCCCGCCGCCGCTGATCCGAAAACGATCACGCTGACCAGATTGGTTTGCGCCGCGGCGCGAATCTTTTCCGTGAACTCGGCAATCTTCTTGTCTGCACTGCTGCCTTCGAAATTCATTGTGCCGCCCTCACTTACTACCAGCCGCTGCTGGCTCCGCCGCCGCCGGAACTCCCACCGCCAAATCCCCCAAAGCCTCCGCCCCCGCCGAAGCCGCCACCTCCGCCGCCCCAGCCACCACGTCCACCGCCGCCTGAAAGCAACAACCAGAACAGAATGCCGCGCAGTGGTGTAGCCAGAATGATAATCAATATGACGATCAGCCATATGATTCCGCCGGGAGAAATCCCCGAGCCGTGCCGTTCCGGCGGAGGCCCTACGGCTGGCTGGTCGGGCGTGTTGAGTTCGATCTTCGCGTCATCCGCGATGACTTGTGCCACGCGCGATGTAACCAGCAAGATCGCCTGGCTGTATTGCTGGCTGCGCATGAGAGGAATCGCTTCGCGCTGAAATCCCCCGACTTTACCGTCGGGCAAAATCGGCTCGAGGCCGTAGCCGACTTCAATGCGGGCGCGGCGGTCGTCGATGGCATAGAGGATCAGCACGCCGCGGTCGGTTGATTTGCTGCCGACGCCCCACTGATGGAAAAGGTCGACGGCATAGCTCTCGATGTCGCTGCCGTCCAGAGTGTGGACCGTGACGACGGCAATCTGCGCATGCGCCTTCTCATCGATCTGCCGGCAGATGTCATCCATCTGCGCGATCGTCTTTGCATCCAGAGCGTGGGCGAAGTCGTTGACGTAGTCGGTGGGCTTGAGCTGCGAGACAGGCTCAGCCTGCGCCCCTGCCACCAGCAGCAGCGCGGCGAGCATCGTCAGGCACACCTTTGTGCACAATCCCGTTCTTGGGAACGAACTCATCGGGAAGCAAATTGTACAGGAGCCAGACCACATGCTTGTGACTCGGCGCATACTCCTGCGATATCATCAGGGAGATGCCTGTGTCGCGCTCAGTCCAGACTCATCCTTTTCAGACCGACGATCCGCGCCTGCGGCCGATTCATGCGAAAGTCCTGGCCGGAGAACGGCTTGATGGCGAAGACGGCCTCACGCTTTACCGCACGGGCGATATTCTGGCCGTGGGCTGGATGGCCAACTCCGTGCGCGAGAGGATGCACGGCGACAAGACGTATTTCAATGTCAACCGCCACATCAACCCTACGAACGTCTGCGTAGCTGCGTGCCGCCTGTGCGCTTTTGGCCGTAAGAAAGACGCGCCGGGCGCGTACACCATGGCGCTCGACGAGGCTTTCGAGACTGCCGCTTCGGGATATTCGGAGGCAGTGACGGAATTTCACATCGTCGGCGGTCTGCATCCCGACCTGCCGTTTCAATATTTTCTTGATCTCTGCTCCGGCCTGAAGCAGCGTTTTCCGCAGGTGCATTTGAAGGCCTTTACCATGGTCGAGGTCGCCTATCTATCGAAGCGGGCCAAGCTCTCGATTCGCGAGACGCTCGAACAGCTGAAGGCTTCTGGAGTGGATTCACTGCCGGGCGGCGGCGCGGAGATTTTTTCTGACCGGGTGCGGCACATCATCTGCGATCACAAAATTGACGGCGACCAGTGGCTCGACACCGCGCGGACTGCCCACCAGATCGGATTGAAATCGAACGCGACCATGCTCTACGGACACGTCGAGAACGACGAGGATCGCGTCGACCACTTGCTGAAGCTGCGCTCTTTACAGGATGAGACCGGCGGCTTTCAGACTTTTATTCCGCTGGCCTTTCATCCCGACAACACGCCGCTGCAGCATTTGCCGAAGACCACCGGAATGCTCGACATGAAACAGATCGCTGTGGGCCGCCTGGTGCTCGACAACTTCCCGCACATCAAGTCGTACTGGCAGATGGTCGGCTCGAAGATGGCGCAGATTTCCCTGCGCTTCGGCGCCGATGATATGGATGGCACGGTGGTCGAAGAAAAGATTTACCACGACGCCGGCGCGACTACCCCGCAAGGCATGCGCAGGGAAGAGTTGGAGCGCCTGATCCGGGCCGCCGGTCGTGAG
Organism: uncultured Acidobacteriaceae bacterium; assembly: GCA_963739125.1. Lineage (GTDB taxonomy): Bacteria > Acidobacteriota > Terriglobia > Terriglobales > Acidobacteriaceae > Sulfotelmatobacter. The sequence goes on from CAVTZD010000001.1 coordinate 3,635,144, forward strand.
CCGATCGAGCGCGACACTCTCTACCGGCCGGTTACGAGGACGGAAACGTCGGTGACGGTCGCGGTGTAGTTCTTCCTCCTTACTATTTCAGTGATTGTTCCGCCGTGAGCTTGTGAAGATCTTCCGCCGATGTGTTCAGCAAATTGCGTAACACTGCCACTTCCGCGGTAATCCCCGCGCGTAGCGCGGGATCCACGTCGGGCGCGAAAAACGGAGAGTGATTTGAGGGCAGCGTGGTTCCCGAGGCCTTGGCCTCGGCGAACTTCTCCGGATCGGCCCCGCCGAGGCTGAAATAGAAACCCGGAACGCCCTGCTCGACAAAATAAGAAAAGTCTTCGGAAGGCGCGATCGGCTCTGCGATCATCACGTTTTGTTTGCCCAGAGCCGCTTCCAGCGGCGCCCTGAGATGTTCGGCCAGCAACGGATCGTTGTAGACCGCGTCGGTTCCCTCGTAGTGATCGACGAAAGGTTCGCGCGGCGCGCCGGCCGCGGCTGCTTCTGCATTGGCGATGCGGGTGATGGCTGCAAGAATCTGTTTGCGCACCTCTTGTTTGTAGGTCCGGACGGTCAATCCCATCTCCGCGTGGTCGGGGATGATGTTGTTCTTGGTTCCGGCCTGAATGTAGCCGACCGTGATCACTGCCATTTCGCCGGGTTTGACCTCGCGCGAAACGATCGTCTGCAACGCGAGGATCGTCCGCGCAGCAATGACGATGGGATCAATGGCCGTCTGCGGCATGGCCCCGTGCCCTCCCTTGCCGTAAATCGTGATTCGGACCGAGTCTGAGTTGGTGTTGTAGACGCCGGGAGTGATCGAGACCATGCCCGCGGGCATTTCGTTGCCCACGTGCAGAGCCACAGCGACGTCAGGCTTGGGAAAGCGCGTGAACAGGCCGTCGCGGATCATGCCTTCCGCACCGCCGATTGTTTCTTCGGCAGGCTGGCCAATCAGCATGAGGGTGCCGTGCCAGGTGTCTTTGCTGCGCGCCATGATCTCGGCCGTACCCAGGATCGCCGCCATATGCAGGTCGTGACCGCAGGCGTGCATGACCGGAACGTCGTGCCCGGCCTCGTCTTTCGCATGAACCTTGCTGGCGTAGGGAAGGCCGGTTTTTTCTTCGACCGGGAGCGCATCGAGTTCGGTGCGCAGCATGATAGTTGGCCCCGGCCCGTTCTTGAGGATCGCGACCACGCCGGTTCCTCCGACATGCTCGCTGACGTCGTACCCGGCGGCACGCCAGCGCGCGGCCAGCTTCGCTGCGGTTTGCGTCTCATGTCCGGACAGTTCGGGATTCTGATGAAGGTCGAGATAGAGCGTGTGCGCGTCGGGATAGACGGCATCCACTTCTTTCGGCGTGGGGGACTGTGCGTTTGCGATAGCTGCGCCAAGCGCGATGAACAAGGACATGAATCGCAGAATTCTGGGTAGTCTCATGGTGCCCGGATGATAAAGCTCTCATCGTATTGCCGCAACCACGTGCTGCGGCGAAACATCGCGTCCGGCGAATTGATTTCCCGAAAGCGTTTTTTCTGTCAAAGGGCATTCAATTCCATGCTTGACCGTTTTCTGCCGGGTGTACAATTCGCCTTAGAGAGCATTTTGGTTGTGCGCCTTCGCGAGCAAGACCGAGGCGATCATGAATGTCCACGTCAGTTACCGTCTTCATAAAGTTCCCGCGGTAGAAAAAGAAATTCAGCATCAAATCGAAAAACTGGGCAAACGCCTGCAGGTGTTCCGCCCCGAACTGGTTCACCTCAAAGGCATGGTCGAGGAACTTTCGCCGCGAGAGGGCACCAGCGTTGCGCTGAATCTGCGCCTGCCTTCGGGCCAGATGGCCGCGCAGGCCTCGTCTTCCACGGCTGCTGCCGCGGTGAAAAGCGCATTCGAAGATCTTATGCAGCAAGTGACTAAGCATAAGGACATTCTTCGCTCATCGCACAAGTGGCAGCGCGGGCGCCGCGGCAACAGCGTGCGTGCCACGATGCCCGTACGGCAGGTTCCATTCGAAGACACGCTGGCGGTGGTTTATGCCCCGACCGTTTCGGCCGATGACGTTCGTTCCTATGTCAATGCAAATCTGGCGCGCCTCGAGCGCTTTGTGGACCGCGAAATCTATTTTCGCGAGATGCAAGATGGCGCGGCTCCCAACGTTCTGACCAAAGAGGAAGTGATCGACGAAACCATCGCGGCCGCGTTAGCCGATGACGCTGAGAAGCCCGAGCGGCTCACGCTCGAACCCTGGCTGTACCGGCTGGCGTTGAGCGCTCTGGATAGTCTTTCCCGCGCTGAGGAGAGTGACGGGCACGCCATGCCGCTGGAGGAATCCACGCGGCCACCCAACGTCAGGGCCAGTGATGAACCGGAACTTCAGTTTCACCAGCCCGATGAGTCCATCACCGGCGAGACCATCATTCCCGATGCGCGAGTTGCCACACCGGAGCAAATACTGGCGTCTGACGAAATGTTACGGCTGATCGCTTCCGCTCTGCGCGACTTGGGTTCAGGACCGCGCGAGGCTTTCATTCTGTATGCCATTGAGGGCTTCACGATCGGGGAGATCATGGCGATTACCAGCCTTCCTGCCGACCGTGTGCTTGCTTTCATTTCCGTCGCGCGCGACCACCTCCGCCATGCGCCCGGCATAGCAAGGGAGTTTCAAGGGCGGCTGGCTTCGACTGGCACCGCTTGAAAGCAGTTTCAGATATGTGAGGGAATATTTCATGAGTATCACTCAGGAACAGATGCGGGAGTTGGCGGAATTTCAGGATGATCAGTCTTGTGCCGTGACCTTTTATTTTCAGCCCTCCACGCCGCGCAACAAGGCACACAAGGAGGATGCGATCCTGATCAAAGACCTGGTGCGCGAAGCGCTGAACCATCTGGAGAGCAAGAATTCAGACGCCAAATCGCCGGAGGATAAGGCAAGAAAGGATTGTGCCCGCGTCGATTTCGACCGCATCTTGCGGCTGTCGAGCGAGTTGCGCAGCAACGGTACGCATGCTAAAGCGGTGTTTGCGTGCTTGGAGCAAAATGTCTGGCGCGAATTCGATTTGCCGCCAACCCTGCCGGCTACTCAGATTTTTGTGGACCGCCATTTTCATCTCAAACCGCTGGCCCACCTGCTGGGCGCGTTCCCGCGGCTGAGCATCGTGCTTCTCGACCGGCACCGGGCGCGGCTCTTCGATCTTCGACTGGGCGAGTTGAGCGAGCGTGAGGGACTGTTTCAGACGCTCTCGCGGAAGGGCCGGAGCGACGGCTATGCCGGCTACGATGGCGGCCACGCCCAGCGCCGGGTGGAAGACGAAGTCCGCCAGCACTTCAAGGCGGTCGACGAATTTCTGAAAGGGGCGCTGGAAAAAGGCATCTTCGAGAAATGGATTCTCGGTTGTCATGACGCGCACCGCTCGCAGATCGAACAGCAACTCCATCCCTATGTGAGCCAGGCGCTGCTCGGCTGTTTTCCCGCCGACCTGAGTCGCATCAGCAGCGAAGAAATTCGCACGCAGGCGCAGCGGATCGTCGAGAGCTGGCAGAGCGAGCGACGCCGCGAACTCGTCGGCCAGGTGCTAAGCCAGGCGCGAAGCAACGGACGCGGCGTTACCGGACTGCGGCGCGTGCTGCGCGCTCTCGAAATGGGAGAAGTGCAGACCCTGCTGATCGGCGAGAACCTGCAGGCGCATGCGGTCGAATGCGCCGGCTGCGGTCATCTCGACGCGCACGTGGTCACCTTCTGTCCGGTGTGCGGCCGAGCCACCCAGGAAATCGTTGATGTGGGCGAGGCGATTTTGCCCTGGGTGATTCGGCGCGATATCGAGACGCTCTACGTGCGCGACGATGCCGAGTTCGACAAGGTGGGGAATATCGGAGCGCTGCTGCGTTTCCGTGCTCAGAATGTGCAGTCGATCGAATCGTCGGTAAGTGATCAACTGGCACGCGCTGGCGATGCCTATCCGGGCCGCCTGCGCCGGTTCGCCAGCCGGTAGAACTCTGCCCGGTTGTTGTTTCGTTGTATCGGCTTGGGCGGGGCCGTGTCCCCGACCCGGTTAGATCGAACAAAGCTCCACAGGATGTTGACTCCGGCGAGTGACGCATGACGCTGCAGGCGATGAACCCATCGCCCTCGTGATATCCTTCCGCTTCCGCGCGCAAATCTTCACCCTCTCGGTGGAAAACGATGCCGTTGCGGGCATCGAGTGAACAAACGATCGAAGGAGGACTCCGTGACATTCTCGCGCCGTGATTTTGTAAAAACCTCAGTGCTGGGCGCCGTGGCCGCCGGGGTGGGCGCGCACGCGGCCGTCCCCGAAGCGATCGCTGAAGCCAGCCAGAGTTCGAGTGACTCGCCGAAGCGGCCCATCATTATCTGCGCGAATAACGGCCACGCCTACGTGGAAGCAGCCTACGCATTTCTCAAGGGCGGCGGCGACACGTTGGATGCCGGGGTCCGGGTGGTGATGGGCCCGGAGAACGATCCGAATGACGACTCTGTCGGCCTGGGCGGTCTACCCAATGAAGAGGGCGTGGTTGAACTCGACTCCTGCTGCATGCACGGGCCCACGCGGCGCGCCGGTGCGGTGGGCGCCGTGCGCAACATCAAGAACGTTTCACTGGCGGCGAAGGCTGTGATGGAGCACACCGGCCACGTCATGCTGGCCGGCGAAGGAGCGGAGCGCTTTGCCGTCGATATGGGGCTGCCGCGAGAAAACCTGCTGACGGACCGCTCGCGCAAGATCTGGCTGCTGTGGAAACAATTTAATTCCGATCGAGACTGGTGGGGACCGGGAATGGCCGATCCGCATTGGCAGCCTCCTGCTCCGGATGGGAAGCCGCAGGCGGAAAACTTGCGCGAACGCATTCAGCAACTGCAGCGGCGCGCCGCCGACCTTGGCATTGAGCCCGAGTTCCAGTTGGCGGCCGTGCGGCGCGTGCTGTTTCCGCCGTCAGGCACAATTCACTGCTCGGTGTTAAACGACAAGGGAGAAATGTCTGGCATCACCACCACCAGCGGACTGGCCTTCAAACTGCCCGGCCGCGTCGGTGATTCGCCGATCATCGGAGCGGGCTGCTTCACCGACCAGGACGTGGGCTCGGCGGGCGCGACTGGGGCGGGCGAAGAGAACATCAAGATCGCCGGCGCGCACACCATCGTCGAGAACATGCGCCACGGCATGTCTCCGCACGAAGCCGGCATGGATGCGCTCAAGCGCCTCGTCCGCAACTACAGCGGTGACATGGCCAAGTTGCATTACATGGACATGACGTATTACGTCCTGCGTAAAGACGGGGCCTATGCCGGGGTGTGCCTGTGGGAGGGATATTCCGCCGGACATCCGCATAAATTCACGGTGCACGACGGCACGCTGCGCGCCGAAGTTGCGACCCCGCTGCTCAAGGGATACTCGCAGGACTGGCCGCCGTTTCCGCCGATCCCGGAGGAATTGAAAAAGGATTCGGAGTATCTGAAGTAGACACGGTCGGTTCAAGAGCTGAGTCGACTCGACCGTATACACTGAAATAGTGTACACTGTCGCAGTATGAAAAACATTACGCTCAGCGCTGACGAAAACCTGATTGAGCAAGCTCGGCTAGTGGCGCAAGCGCAGCACAAGACTCTCAACGCCGCCTTCCGTGAGTGGCTGGAGCAATATGCGGCGCAGTCAGGAGGCGGAGCGGCCGTCGATGCGCTCATGCGGCGCCTTCGACATGTGCGCTCTTCCGGCGCTTATACCCGGGACGAGATGAATGAGCGCTAGATTCTTCCTCGATACGAACATTTTCGTGTACACCTTCGACGCCAAAGCGCCAGCCAAGGCGAAGAGGGCCGCGCAATTGATTCGGAGAGCTGCGGATAGCGGCGAGGGAATCGTCAGCTACCAGGTTGTTCAGGAGTTCTTCAATGTGTCCCTGCGCCGCTTTTCGCATCCCATGAGTGTGGCCGAAGCGGAGCAATACCTGATCACCGTGTTCCGTCCTTTGCTGGCCGTCCACTCCTCGCCTGCTCTCTACGTTGAAGCCTTGCGCATCTTGGGGAAACACCGGTTTGCCTGGTTTGATTCGCTCATTATCGCGGCGGCCCTGGAGAGTCGGTGTGAAACGCTTTATAGCGAGGACTTCCAACACGGGCGCGAGATCGAGGGCCTGCGGATTGAGAATCCGTTTACTGACTTCACCACGAGGGAGTGAAAGCGACGGCCGAACTCATCCATCGTCTATACGCGAGAGGAGCCGAATGCTTCGTCTGCTTGGGCGACTCGAAGGTCCTTCACCAAGAGCGACGCTTCGATTCCACCGGTCTGTTTTGCCACGATCTTGAATACTAGAGCCGCAACTGCTCCCGTCAACCCTCCGGAAATTGCGTAGCAAGCGGCGGCACCAACTTCGGACAGCACCCCTGTTAAAAAGTGAGCGGGCGGTTGCAGATGGAGTTTGAAACTGAAATCAATTAATGGCGCGATGATTCCGATCGGCAGAACTATTTCCTTCGCGCCTCTGACCAGAAGCGCAGGTAGATACGTGAAGCCTACGACGCCGTAGACGATGGCTATCACACGCGCCACGGGAATTATTCGCACAGACAAAAATCCGCATAGTCCCCCCAAGTCGCCAGCGTCTGAATCCTACAGGAATCTCACCTTCACATCCGGCCCTTTCTCCAAATGAATGCTCTCTACGAACCGCACCTTGCCCGTCCGCAGCGTCATGATTACCGATGACGTGCGCGTGCCTTCGCCAAAGAAGCGCACGCCTTTGAGCAACGCGCCATCGGTCACGCCGGTCGCGGCGAAGATCAACTGCTTGCCGGGGGCGAGGTCTTCGGCTTCATAAATTCGGGTCTTGTCTTTGATGCCCATGCGCGCCAGGCGCTCTTCCTGAGCCGGCTTCACCACCAGGCGGCCGAGCATGTATCCGTTCAGGCAGCGGATCGCCGCCGCTGTGATCACACCTTCCGGCGCGCCGCCCGATCCCATGACCACATGAACGCTGGTTCCGATGACTGCCGCTGCGATTCCCGCCGAGAGGTCGCCGTCGCCAATCAGGCGAATGCGAGCGCCGGCCGCACGAATATCGGCAATCAACTTCTCATGCCGCGGCCGGTCGAGCACGATCACGACCAGGTCTTCCACGTCGCGCTCGAGACGCTTGGCAATATTCTTCAGATTGTCGGCGACCGGCGCGTCGAGTTCGACAGCATTTTTGCACGACGGCCCGACCACGATTTTTTCCATGTAGCAGTCGGGCGCGTTCAGAAGGCCTCCGCGCTCAGACGCTGCCAGCACGGTAATCGCACCAGGGGCGCCGGTGGCGCAGAGGTTGGTACCTTCCAGCGGATCGACCGCGATATCAACTTCCGGAACATCAGAGCCGTCGGGAAATTCGGCGCCAACTTTTTCGCCGATGTAGAGCATGGGCGCTTCGTCGCGCTCGCCTTCGCCAATGACGATGGTGCCGCGCATCGGGATTGAGTCCATGGTCTTGCGCATAGCCTCGGTGGCAACGTGGTCGCTCAACTTGCGCTCGCCCTGGCCCATGGTGCGGGCCGACGCGATGGCCGCCACTTCCACCACGCGCAGGAATCGCGATGCCAGATCGCTTTCAATGTTTTCTCCGAAACTGCGTGCCTTGCCTTCCGGACGAATCTGCGTCGACACAAGAGCCTCCCAAGGTGATTCGGTGAATGGTGATGCGCCGGGTTGAGACTATATCGCAGTCGCCGGTCAGGATGAAAGGCGGGTCGACCCGCATCCTGGACAATGGTAACCAGCGCGCTGCGTCCAGCGGGTCCGGGAATGGGGAACATGCGAGCGGAATGCCCATCCCGCCCAGCGGAATATTCGATCCTCGTCCCGCTTGGGTCGTGGTATTCTCGCAGACCTCCTACGAGATGACCGCCATGCCTGAGCCGCGTCCGCTGACTTTTCTCTGCATTACAACCTACGAAAAGGGCCAGGAGTTCATGCGCGAGTGCAAGCGCGAGGGATGCCGCGTGCTGCTGCTGACGGCGGAAAAACTGCGCGACGCCGACTGGCCGAGGGAAAGCCTCGACGATATGTTTTATCTTCCGGCAGAAATTTCCCTCGCCGACATCGTCAAGGCCGTGACCCACCTGGCGCGCTCGCACAAGCTTGACCGCATCGTCGCGCTCGACGAGTACGACATGGAGACCGCCGCGACGCTGCGTGAGCACTTGCGCGTCCCGGGCATGGGTTTGACCACCATGCGCTATTTCCGCGACAAATTGGCCATGCGCATGCGCGCGCTCGATCGCAACGTGCGTGTGCCCGATTTTGTTCCCGTGGTGAACCACGCCGACATTCGTTATTACATGGAATACGTCGCCGGGCCGTGGGTGCTGAAGCCGCGGCAGGAAGCTTCGGCCATCGGAATCAAGAAAATTCACGCGGCGGAAGAGTTGTGGCCGGTGCTCGATCAACTCGGCGATAAGCAATCGGCCTATCTGCTCGAAAAATTCATCCCGGGCGACGTCTATCACGTCGATTCGGTGGTTTCGGAAAGCGAAGTCGTCTTCGCCAACGTCAGCCAGTACGGCAAGCCTCCGATGAACGTCGCGCAGGGTGGAGGAATCTTCACGACGTTCACCGTGCCACGCGGCAGCGATGCCGATTCTGGATTGCGCGCGATCAACCGTGACTTGATCGCCGCGCTCGGCCTGGTGCGCGGCGTGGCGCATGCCGAATTTATCCAGGCGCACGCCGACGGAAATTTCTATTTTCTCGAATGCGCTGCCCGCGTGGGCGGAGCTTACATTAACGAAATGGTCGAGGCGGCGACTGGAATCAATTTGTGGCGCGAGTGGGCGCGGATTGAGATTGCTGGCAGCGATGGCAGCTACCACCTGCCGCCGGTACGCGAGGAATATGCGGGCGTGATTCTATCACTGGCGCGTCAAGACGATCCGGACACGTCAGCCTACGACGATCCCGAAGTCGTTTACCGTATCAAGAGACATCATCACGCCGGGCTGATTCTGCGAACGCCGGACCCGCAACGCATTCCAGCGCTGCTGGACAATTATGCCCGGCGCTTCGCCGAGGAATTCCTGGCCATTGAGCCTCCCAGAGATAAACCCACAGCATAACTCGTGTGGTCGCGGGCGACCCCGCCTGCGAACAGATGCACCCGATGAAATGCCCGGCGCCGCCGAGAACAAAGTCTAGGCGGACTGCTTACGCACAATCGCGAGCACGAGTGTGACTACCATCAGCATAATCCCGGCCGCCAGTTCGATCCGCTGCGGATGGCGTAGCACGTCCCACAGCACCGACGGTGGCCAGAGTATGTTCTGGTCGCGAATCGCATCCAAGCTGGCGATTACTCCGGAAACAAAGCCGAGAGCGTTCGCGACACGTCTTTTCTTTTCAGAAGTCATTGCGAGACGGCCAAGTCAAACTAAGGTTACCAAAGTCAGCCTTGCGTCATCGAAATCTGCAAGCGACAATAGAGGTGGTAGAATCGCCGCCAGGCAAAGGAATCCCGATGGCCGTAGCCAAGTTGAAGCGCCCGAAGGAAGACCAGTTTGAGGAGTTGGCCGAGCGTATTGCGGTCGAGATCAATGAACGTGCCGCCAAGATGAATCCTAAGGAACGGTCCCAGGCCGACGCCGAAACTAAGAAGATTGCTGATCGAGTGCTGCGTCGTACTCCTTGAGCACGGCTTCGATTTCCTCCGTCGAGTAACCCCAAGTTTTCAGAAGTGCCCGCAGATCCTCTCGCGTTCCGCGACGAAATATTTTCAGCACCGCATTTCTTCGTTCTTCCTGATCCTTGATCGCGTCCGTATCAGTGGGCTGCTTCCTGCCCCGGCTATGCTCTTCTCGGATTACGTCGTTCAGATCGTCGTCTTTTTTCACGGGCATGTATCCCCCGCCAGATATATAACGCGGAAGCCAAGAAAACTGGAGCGCGCGTTGCAAGGCGGGCAACCTTCAGAACGCGTCAATCCCGGTAACGCTCTGGCCGATGATCAGCGAGTGCACGTCGTGGGTGCCTTCGTAGGTTTTCACTGATTCGAGGTTCATCAGGTGGCGCATGATGGGATAGTCGTCGGCGACGCCGTTCGCTCCCAGCATGTCGCGGGACATGCGGGCGCACTCGAGCGCCATCCAGACGTTGTTGCGCTTGGCCATCGAAATATGTTGATGCTCGACCTTGCCCGCGTCTTTCAAGCGGCCGACCTGCAGCGCGAGCAGCTGACCCTTGGTGATCTCACTGATCATCCACGTAAGCTTGTCTTGCACGAGTTGATGGGAAGCGAGGGGCTGATCGTGCCACTGCTTGCGCAGCAGCGTATATTGCAGAGCGCAGTCGTAGCACGCCATGGCTGCGCCCAGCGCTCCCCAGGCGATGCCGTAGCGGGCTTGATTCAGGCACATCAGCGGCGATTTCAGGCCACCGCTTTTCGGCAGCAGATTTGCTTCCGGCACATGAACGTCCTGCAACGAAAGTCCCGACGTCACCGACGCGCGCAGCGACCACTTGCCGTGAATGTCGTCGGCCTTGAAGCCGGGGCGGTCGGTTTCGACCAGAAATCCGCGGACCTTGTTGTCTTCGTCTTCGACCTTGGCCCAGATCACGGCCACATCGGCGATGGAGCCGGAAGTGATCCACATCTTCTCGCCGTTGATCACGTACTCGTTGCCAACTTTGCGCGCGCGTGTGCGCATGCCGCCGGGGTTCGAGCCGAAATCCGGTTCGGTCAGGCCGAAGCAGCCGAGCTTTTCGCCCTTTTGCATTGCCGGCAGCCAGGTATTCTTTTGCTCGTCACTGCCGAATTCGTAGATCGGATACATCACCAGGCCTGACTGCACGCTGACAAAACTGCGTACGCCCGAGTCGCCACGTTCGAGTTCCTGCGTCATCAGGCCGTACTCCACGTTGCTCATGCCGGCACAGCCGTAGCCTTTGAGCGATGCGCCGAAAAATCCCAGATCGGCCATGGGCTTGACCAGTTCCCGCGGAAAGCGGCCGGCGCGGTTGCACTCTTCGATGATGGGAATGAGATTGTCTTCGATGAATTTGCGCGTCGTGTCGCGCACCAGCCGCTCGTCGTCGGTGAGCAGCGAATCGTATTGAATGAAATCGACGCCGCGAAATTTAATAGCGGGCATAATGAGTCTCCTGATCAAGCGGGTTCCCCGAAATCGGGCACGCACCGCAAGGCAAACACATGACGGTAGCAGGGCTCAAGGATGCCGGTCAACGTGCGGAATCGTGCTGGGCAGATCTCGGACCGGGGCGGCAGAACGCAATGCGATTTCTCACCAGCCAACGCCAGGCGCGACTGAGGATCGGGCCGGCGGCAGCGCATTTTCATTTTTGCGATGTAGTTCGGTGTATGCTGTTTGCGGACTTTTCCCGCTTTTAAAACGATTCACTAGGCAGTGCTGGAACTTCGGGCCTGCGCTGGTTGAAATCTCGGAGGCAACATGACATCGGGCACCAAGAGTCAGTTTCTTTCGGCTGTTGTAATCAGTCTCGTACTTGGCGTCGCAAGCGCTGCGCTCGCACAAAAAGTCACCGTCGACGCGGATCCAGCCCACGTGGCCAACACGTTCAGTCCGATGCGATCATTGGGCGCGGCCATCGACCGGCTGCGCACGGGCGCTCCCGACCACCTGCTCAAAGACCCATTACTGCATGAAATTCTCGGCGCGGGATGGCAGCCCGTTACCTATCGCCAGAATACCGAGTTGATGGTCGAGGCGTGGCATTGGAATCCGGCGGGAAAGTGGAGCAACGCGGAAAAGCAGGAAGGCTATTTTGTCGGCAACGCCGAGCCGACAGCGGAAATGATTCACAGCTCGTGGGCCTACCCGCTGCCGCATCGCGGCTTCAGTCGCGGCGACGGCAACGGATGGTCGCGCCTCACCGACGGCGATCCCAATTCGTACTGGAAGAGCAATCCGTACCTCACAAAAGCCTTTACCGGAGAAGACGACTCGCTGCATCCGCAGTGGGTGATGATCGATCTCGGCAACAAGATCGATGTCAACGCCATTCGCATCGCGTGGGCCAATCCCTACGCGAAACATTATGAAGTGCAGTTCTGGACCGGTGAACTCGAGCCTTTTTACGACGGCACGACCAAAGGCACGTGGCAAACATTTCCGCTGGGCGCGATCACCGAAGGCAAAGGCGGCACAGTCACGCTCAAGCTTGTCGACTGGATGATTCCGGTGCGCTATCTCCGCATCTGGATGACCGAGTCGTCGAACACTTGCGACACTCACGGCTCGGCCGATGTCCGCAACTGCGTGGGATATGCGATCAACGAGGTCTATGTCGGAGCGCTTTCCGCCGACGGCGAGTTTAACGACTACGTCACACATTTTCCCAGCCGCAATCAGACCGTCACCTGGCCTTCGTCGGTCGATCCCTGGCACGCGGCCTCCAATCTCGACGAGGGGCGCGGCGACCAGGTCGGCTTCGATTTCTTTTTCACCTGCGGAGTCACGCGTGGCCTTCCGACCATGGTGCCGATCGCGATGCTTTATTCCACGCCTGAAGATGCGGCCAACGAAATTGCCTATCTGTACAAGCGCCATTATCCCATTTCATACATCGAGATGGGCGAAGAGGCCGACGGACAACACATGCTGCCGGAAGATTACGCCGCACTCTACCTGCAGTTCGCCACGGCGATTCACAAGCTCGTGCCCGAAGCGAAACTGGGAGGTCCGCCGTTTGAAGGAACATTCGGCGATGTCGAGGTGTGGCCCGATTCGGCCGGAAAAGTTTCCTGGCTCGGCCGTTTTTTTGATTACCTGAAAGCGCACGACCGCCTGAAAGATTTCACATTCTTTTCGTTCGAGCACTATCCCTATCAGGACCAGAGGGCGTACTCGTGGGCCGACTTGTACCCCGAGCCGGAGTATGTGAGCCACATCGTGCAGGTCTGGAAGGATGACGGCTTGCCGCCGGATGTTCCGTTCTTCATGACGGAGGGCAACATTGGAGGCGGCGCGCCGCCGTCGACGGTGAAGAGCGGTCTGTGGCTGGCCGACTACGTTGGCAGCATGATGAGCGCGGGCGCGGGCGCGACTTACTACTTCCACTACATGCCGTATCCCGGAGTTTTTGGCGGCTTCGGAAATTTCCTGTGGATCGACTCGAACTACAAAGTGATCGGTTATCCGCCGCAATATATTGCGGCCCAACTCATCACGAAAGAGTGGGTAGAGCCGATTGACGCAGCGCACAAGCAGTTCAAGGCGTCGAGCGACGTGGTAGATGCTGCCGGGCACGTGCTGGTCACGGCCTACGTTGTCGAGCGGCCGGACGGGCAATGGTCGGTGATGCTGGTCAATCGTGACCAATTCAACGATCACTCGGTGAAGATTGAGTTCGATGGCGCGAAGCAAGGGCACCATTTTTCGGGAAACGTCGACCGCATTACCTTCGGCTCCGACGAATACCAGTGGCACGAAGATGCGCCAGGGCAGGGAGGTCGAGAGAACGGCCACGCAGATCCCGATGGTCCGCCGTCGAAGTCGACGGTGATGGGAGACGCGCAAACGCTGTACCAGATTCCGAAAGCCTCGATCACGGTGCTGCGCGGCCGGATCGCGCCGTAACCACGCAGACCACGTGTCCGCGAGCTTTGTAACTCCGAACAGCGTTAGCCGTCAGGAATCTGCTGTGGTCAGTAGGGGGCAGGTGGTTCGTGACTCGATGGCTCGGTGTAAGTTAGCGCTGCCTCACTGCCAGGGCAAAAGCAGATTCCTCACCGGGCTTTCAGCCCGGTTCGGAATGACAACGTACATGTAGCTTCAGACCGCGAATCTGCTCGTACGTCTGAATCTACCGGTATGCCTGAATCTACTTGTGTGTCTTTTGAACCGGGAACTGCGCCTGAACCCAGAACTGCGCCCGCAAGACAGCCGGCATAGCGTTACTGTAAAATCAAACACGACGGAAGCACATCGCGACGCAGCAGTTGAGCCTTCCCGAGTGGATTGCCGCAGGTTTCAAGTTAAGATTTCAGAAACACTCCCAATCATCCGCGTAAAAGTGAGCGGATCGAGCTGCGCAAACTTTAGAGAGATCAGGAGAATCCCGCTATGCCAGGCGCCAAGATCGCAAAAACCGCTGACCGCAAAAAGGTCATGGATACCACCAAGAGCACAGATTGCCCCAAGTGCGGCAAGTCCACGCGCATCGTGAAGCGCGTGAAAGACCGCGAACGCGGCGTCCCAGGCGGAGTTTACATTTCGTGCTCGGCCTGCGAATTTTTCGAGAAGCTGTAGGAAGTATCTGGCTGTTGTCTTCGCGAAGGCAGCTTTCCATTTTTCTTACGCATGTGCTAGTCGACTCCTAAAGCGATTCTCAGCGCGCGATCCACTGCGGCCTGCTTGGGGGGAGAAAGCGATCCCACGAATTGCGTGAGTTGTGCTTTGGCAATGCTCCGGAGGTTGTCGCACGTGATCCAGCTTTCGTGTTTCAGGCCTTCGTCAACGCCTACCGCGACTTGGGTCGAAAGTCCGCGGCCCTTTGTATACACGGGCGCGCAAATGACAGTGGAAAATCCGGACTCAATCACTTCTCGACGGCTAACCAGCACATAGCAGCGATAGCGTTTGGGCTCGTCTTGAGGCTTGAAAACGCGATAGATGTCACCTCTTCTCATGCCCTCGACGCTTAGCTAGTCCTCTTCTGGCGCTTGATCATCCAGGCCATCTTCAGCGTCCACGTTGAGTTCATGGGCGTACTTGTTTAGAATCGCGAGGTCACGGGCACTACGCTCCGCTTTGACCCGGTCTCTTATGTACAGGCGGAGAACGTTCTCGATGAACGCGGATCGTGAGCGTTTCGAGCCAGCCAGACGGTCAATCCCAGTCAGCACATCCGGCGAGAGTGTGACAGATGTCTTCTCTTTCATACTACTATCATACTACTGAGGATAAGAGGATGGCAAAGCAGAATTAGCAGGTGTGTACTTTCCACGAGCCGGACTTAGTGTTGCGCTGAGCAACACAATGGCGGATACTTTCGGCTTATCCTGAAGGCGATTCGACCGTCGCAATGAGCGAGGCGCTACAATTCATCTCACGCAATTGGCATCGCGCATATCCACCAATGGATCGCCTGGACGCGCTACTCATTATCGGGCTGCTCGGAGCGATTCTCGGAGCCTTAATCGTGATTTGTCGGCGGCTGGAAAAGCTCAACAATATATTGGCGGAAACGCGGAACGGCGACAAGCCAGCTCAGGAGGTGTCCGCCAATGGAAAAGATCGTTAACTGTAAGAAATGCGGCGAGGCGATTGTTGTTTCCGGCCCGAACGACGGGACAAGAGAACAGTCGACCAATCTCGAATGCCCAGATCCCAAATGCAAGCATCCCAACGAGGTGACCTGGCCGACGGGCACCAGCTTCACGAAGAGACTGAAATAGTCCGGCAGGTTGGTGGCGCTTCACCCGCTGATCTGGCTCAGGATCGCGCGCGCTGCCGCCGCGGGATCGGCGGCTTCGGTGATCGGGCGGCCGACGACGATGTGACTGGCACCCGCCGCGATCGCTTCGGCCGGGGTAACTACGCGCTTCTGGTCTCCCACGCTGCTACCGCCTGGCCGCACGCCCGGAGTCACCACCGCGAAATCGTTCCCCAAGGCCGCGCGCAGATTCGAGGCCTCGCGGGCTGAGGTGACAATGCCCTGGCATCCGTTTGCGAGCGCGACTGTCGCGAGGCGCACCACGCTCTCGGCGACGGTCCCTTGGATGCCGATCGTCTCCAGATCGTCCGCGTCCATGCTGGTCAGCACGGTGACGGCGAGCACCATCAGTCCGGGACGCGCTCGCGCAGCATCGACCGCGGCGCGAAGCATTTTTTCTCCGCCCGCCGCGTGTACGGTCAGCATGGTCGCCCCCAGTTTGGCCGCCTCTGCGACGGCCGCGCCGACCGTGTTCGGGATATCGTGATACTTCAGGTCGAGAAACACTTGCCGGCCTGAGGACACCAGATCGCGTACGATCTGCGGTCCTTCGGCCGTATAGAGTTGCATGCCGACTTTGTAGATGAGGGCGGAGTCTCCCAGAGCCGCCACGATTTTCTGGGCGGCACCGGTGGTGGAAACGTCCAGAGCAACGATCAGCCGCCGGCGCGGGTCGTTATTGGCCAGATCAGGATTGGCCAGATCTGGCTTGCGCAGAGCGTGCTCGCTCACTTCGCCTTCGCTCACGTGATCGCTGCTCGTGTCGGCGTTCGGCTGACCCGTGTTCTCCGCATCTGCGTCGCGGCGGTGGGAACCGCCGGACGCAGTCCGGTTAGGAAGGATTGCTGGCATCTGGGCCAGTGTAAAGGTTTTACGGGAGTTCTGCTACGGTGGGGTGGTTGTAAGCGACCGTCTCGTACCTGTGCTTCGTCTGAGGGGGATTGACCACGTCCAGGCGCACTCGCTGCAGGCCACGCTTCTGGTAGCCAAGAGCAGTAGCGGCTCCATAAGACAGGTCAATGATCCTGCCCGGAACGATCGGACCCCGGTCGTTCACCCGGACCACGACGGCCCGGCCATTGCGCAGGTTGGTGACCCGAACGTAGCTTCCCAGGGGAAGCGTCAGGTGAGCGGCCGTCATGTCATACATGTCATACGGTTCGCCACTGGCGGTCGGTTTTCCTACAAAATCTTCGCCGTACCACGAGGCCGTCCCAACTTGATACGGTTTCGGCTTGTTTGCGTGGATGCGAATCTCTGGTTTCGGTTGAACGGAACTAACTGGAGCCGCTGTCGCCTCCGAGATGTTCGGTCCCTGAGCCGCTCCCAGGATGGCCATGACGAAAGTGAGCGCCATTCCTTGAGCTAAACGTCGTTGCATTCAGTTCTCCTCGCATACTCAAAAGTGCCCTTGGCCGTAAGGCTGGTATTTCGCTGCAGTTTGTAGATGCTATCGGGCTGCCAAACTACCTGTCAAGGCGAAACGGGGGGTCGAGGGATGACCGGGTAGTAATCGACTTCTCACGTAACTTAGTTATAATTTAATAACATACAGCCAACATCCTTTGTTTCAGGACGGTTACGCATTGATTAAATGGTAAATAATCCAGGTAACGCTTCAGGGTAGAATTTACAAAGCCATTGGAATCAGTCACTTGCATGAGCCGTCTCGGTAACCTGCATAGAATCAGATATTTGCGGGCCTGCGCGGGAAGGTCGTCTCTGCATTTTTTTCCTAGATAATAGCTCCTAAAGTAACTTCCTGACCTCACCGATGGGAGACGGTATCCCTCGAAAAAGAGTACTATCGGGCTCATTCGAACGGAAGTTCATGGCCGAAAAACCTTTGGTTGTACTCTCGATCGCCGGTTTCGACCCCGCCTCCGGGGCGGGTGTGACGGCGGATATTAAGACTATCGCGGCCCACGGCTGCTATGGTGTGGCCTGCATTTCGGCCATGACCGTCCAGTCGACCTCCGGGGTGCAGAGGGTTGAGCCCACCGATCCCGTTCTGGTTACTGACACCCTGGAAGAGCTAGCTGCAGACCTGGAAATTGCCGCAGTGCGCATCGGCATGCTGGGGTCGGGAAAGGTCGTAAAAGCTGTTGCCGATTTCCTGTCCGGCCGCTCATCTTCCCCCTCGGCAGGCCAGCCGTCTGGAGCATCAGCTGGCCGCCCGGGCCGGGCTTGCCTTCCGAACGTGGTTCTCGATCCCATCCTGAAGTCCTCCTCTGGCGCTGATCTGCTGGATGCGGCCGGGGCTATGTTGCTGATTGAGCGCTTGCTCCCCCTGGCCGACGTCATCACGCCCAACATCGATGAAGCCGCGACCCTCACCGGACTCAAAGTCAGAGATCTGGAGGAGATGAAGGCCGCATGCGGCAAACTGCACGACATGGGAGCGTCAGCCATGGTTATAACCGGGGGGCATCTGGAGAAAGCCGTCGACCTGCTGAGCTTCACGACAAAGCACGGAGTGCAGCAGGAAATCTTCAAGGCGGAACGGCAGCGTTCGAACTCCACGCACGGAACGGGATGTGCGTTTGCCACGGCCCTGGCGTGTCATCTGGCGCTCGACCGAGGTATTGCGGAAGCCGCGCTGTTGGCCAAGACTTACGTCACGGCAGCGATATCCTATGGGCAGCCAATCGGCCGGGGAACGGGCCCAGTGAATCATCTTTATCGCATGGGCCAGCAGCGGCGTGCGGCGGGATCGGGAGCGGGGTCGGACTCAGGAAGCGAGCATTGAACTTAGATAACGGTCTGCGGCGATTCCGCGGCGCAGGCATTCGTCGCAGGACTCTGCCTGGTATGCACCCATCATCTGAAAGTCGACTCGTTGCCGCCTTATTCGGGGTCGCGACTGGACGGTCTCTTGAGCAGGATGCCCGCGACGAACGAGGCTGTCGCCGCGAGCAGCCACTCCACGCGGTAGAACTGGATCGCCTGCCAATCCACCAGGTTCTTGGCGGTCAGAAGTCCAACCAGCAGGGCGCCAGCCACGCATCCCACACCGATGACGAAAGCAACCAGCGATGCGACCGGGAGACCGACCCAGCGCTTGATTTCGTGGAAGTGCAGATAATGCAGCCAATCCGGGAAATGAATTCCTTCCCAGATTTTGATGGTCCAGCTCTTAACAGACGAGGGTCCGACAATCGTGGAACGCACCCAGGCGACGGTCTTCTGCCAAAGACTGGCGATGGCGGCGGCATCAGCCCGGGCGGCGGCGCTGAGCGTTTCCGGACGGCGCCCGCCACAGGAGTGGCAAAAGCGAGAACCCAGCAGAAACTCTGTGCCGCAGCGGGGACAAGCCTCGACCATCGAAGGAATGACTTCCCGGACGACGGGTTCGACTGCGATGACAGGGGAGGGCGGCCGCCAGAAGTCCTGCTGCGTGTTGTGGATGAGCTCGGCCATACCCGGGCGACTACGGTGTTCGCGATAGATTCCTCATGGCATCTCAACCGCCAAATCAAGGTGCCCACTAAGTGTTTTATTGACAACCGCTTGCGGCATTTTCCGAATACCGCTATTTTCCGCCGCGGGCAATAATTACGCGCGCCAGCGAGTAAAGATGAACCAGTGACGAAAGACCCGGAACTACAAGCGATTCCCACCAAACGACTGAACCGGTGCGGGAGGGTAGCCATTGGCGAGCGACCCTGACAACACTTGCGAACCGCGACTGCGCTTCGCTGCCTTGTGTCCCCCGGACCGGCTGAGCTCCATTCAGCGGTGCCAGAAGAGACGTTCGGCAGACCGTCCCGCAACCTGGAATCAGCGTTGGTCTGCGGGCGATTATAGGAGAGTTGCGGTCGGGTCACAGGTGACATTGCAGGTACATTGTCGACTCGGCGCCGGCTTCACCCGAGGTAGGGCGCGACTGCTTCCGCACGGTCCTGGGCTGCATCCAAACCTCTGTCCAGTCGCCGTCAGCAGGTCTGAGACAGTTCGTTTAAACTATTGACCAATTCGCTGTGAGCCAGAAGAGACAGAACCGGACCTGCTTGAGTTCCGCGCGCGCGGAACTGATCTTTCTGCTGCCGTTGGTCATCGTACTGCCGTTCATTATCTTGATCTTGCCGGCCGCCGTCGTAAGCCAGACTGCACCCGCGGCTTCCGAGCCTCATTTTGCGCCGCACGACGCCCAAAGCGACGCCGCCTTCTACGCGTTTTACAACATGGAATACGACCGCGCCGCCCAGGATTTCGAGCGGATTCTGGAGAAGCATCCCGACGATCCGTTTGCAGTGAATCATCTGCTGACCGAGGTCCTGATGCGCAACCTGTATGAAACCGGCGGCATGAATACCGGCGACTATGCGAACGACAGCTTTATTGGCCGGGCTCCGCGCCCAACCGATCCAAAAGTGAAGGCACGCATCAAGGAACTAGTGGATCGTGCCGAGACTTTGGAGGCGCAGGAACTGAAGGCGAACCCCAAGGACGTGAATGCGATCTACTGTCGTGGCGTGACGCGGGCGCAGTTTGCCGTTTATACCGGATTGGTCGAGCGGGCGTGGTTTTCGGCGCTGCGCAATGCCGTTGCCGCGCGCCACGACCACGAGCGTGTGCTCGAACTCGATCCCAATTACCTCGACGCCAAGCTGGTCGTGGGCACCCACAACTATGTCGTGGGCAACCTGCCCTGGAGCATCAAAGTCGCCGCTGCTCTGGCCGGATTGAGCGGATCAAGAGACAAAGGCCTCGATTACCTTCGCGAAGTTGCCCGAAGCGACGGCGAGAATTCGGTCGAAGCCAAAGTCATTTTGAGCCTGTTCCTCCGCCGGGAGCACCAGTACGACGAAGCTATTGGCTATATGAAAGAACTCACGGCCAGGTACCCTCATAACCACCTGTTCCCGACCGAAGTGGCAAACCTGGAGCGTGCCGCCGGTCATCTCGATGACGCCGAGGCTGAGTACCGCAAAGTCTGGCAAAACGGACGGGAAGGGAAGTACGGCAACCTGCACTACGAAATGGCCGCCTGGGGCCTGGGAGAACTGTTGCGCAGCAAGAAGGACATCGCGGGGGCGGCTGCGGCCTATGATTTGGTGAACGAGGCGCCGAACCCCGATCCCGACATTTTGCAGAAGGCGAACCTCGCGGCTGGCGAAATGTATGACCTGCTGCAGAAGCGCGATCTGGCGATGAAGAAGTATGAAACTGTGCTGGCCGGCAACGCCAACACCGGGCCTGCCGACCAGGCGCGGCGTTACATCAAAGAAGCGTACCGGGAATAGGCGGACCCGAGCTAAAATAGCGTTGTCTGGGGGCGATGCCATGTACTGCAACTACTGCGGAAAAGTAATTCAGGACGATGCGGCGGTCTGCGCTTATTGCGGCATTCGCGTGGGAGGTTCGCTGGCCCGCACGCGCCTGGTGCGGCCGCGTATGGGGCGAAAGATTGCCGGCGTGTGTCTTGGATTTTCCGAATACTTCGACATTGACGTGACGCTGGTGCGGGTTGTGTGGCTGATCGTATCGTGTACGACCATTATCGGGATGGTGTCGTATCCGATCGCCTGGATCATCATGCCGGAAGAGCCGCTGCTGGTGCCGGCGCCGATGGGTGCGCAGCAGGCGACGAACTCCTGACCGCATGCGGGTAATCAGCGATGCTCGCGTTGGGGGTGGACGCACTCGTCAGCCCGGTTTGATCTGCGACGATGCTTGAGATTTGCTCCCCGGACGAATGCGTCCGGGGCTCCAGGACCTGTGCTCTAATCGGCCGTATGGAACGCCTTTCTTCCCAGCGCATCAAGAGTGGCGACGCTGAGATTGTTTACTGGAGCCTCGGCGATGGCCCCGCAGTTGTTCTTCTGCATCCGTTTCCCGCACATCATGAAATCTGCTTGCCTGTAGCCCAAGCCTTGGCCGGGCGATATCGCGTGATCTTGCCTGACCTGCGAGGGCACGGCGAATCCGCTGTCGGCGAAGGCACTGCGAGCATGGAGAAACATGCCGCTGACCTGGCTCGCATCATGGACGACGCCGATTTGGGCCGCGCCCCGCTGATAGGAGTTTCCATCGGCGGCTACGTGTTGTTCGAATTCTGGCGGAAGCATCGGGGTCGAGTTGCCGCCCTCGGCTTGTGCAACACCAAAGCTGCCGCGGATAGCGCCGAGGCCCGCGCCGCCCGCCTGCAGGCGGCGAATGACGTTCTCGAACGCGGGACGGAGCCTTTCTTTGAAGCGCAGGTTCCGCGCCTGCTGGGGAAGACAACGCGGGAAATGCGTCCCGATCTCGTCGAAGGCGCGCTGCGCATGATGCGCAAGATGTCGCCGGAAAATGTGGCGCAGGTGCAGCGGGGAATGGCGGAGCGTCCGGACTCGGTGGATACATTGAAGACCATCGATGTTCCGACACTCCTGGTCACCGGAGACGAAGACGTCCTCACGGGTCTGAACGAAGCTGAACTCATGCACCGGCACGTCGCGGGCAGCCGGTTGCGCGTGATCCCCAGAGCCGGGCACTACTCGCCCTGGGAGCAGCCCGAAGAAGCGGCCCGGGTGCTGCGGCAGTTTCTGGATGGGCTTTAGGAGACCGCGGTTCGGGAAAACTCGGTTTCAGCCATGCCGCAGCGGAATTAAGAAGGCGGGTTTCGCCGCCCAGGCCGGCTCTTGTTCTAGAATCAACACGCTATGAAAAAACTTGGCGTCTTACTCGTATTGGCGGGGTTTCAGATTCTTGCCTTTGGCCAAACTCCGGTTCATCGTCCGCATATTCTCGGCATCGATCATGTCGCGTTCTACACCACCGCGCCCGATGCTGTGAGCAAACTTTACGGCGACGTGCTGGGCCTGGCATCGGAAGCGCCGATCGAGACCGGCGAGACGGTGCGCTACATGGTGGGCGCGCAGTGGGTCGGTTACAGTCCCGCGCCCGACCCGAAGGCCACCGACCGCATGGACCACGTGGCCTTCACCACCGACAACATCGTCGCGCTGCGGCGTTATTTGACAGGCAAAGGAATCAAGCCGGGGCAGATTCAAGGGCGCTCTGACCACAGTCTCAGCTTCATGGTCGACGACCCCGAGGGACATCACATCGAGTTCGTCGAGCGCGGTCGGGGAGAAGCGCCGCCGGTTCCGGCGTCAGCGGTATCGCGGCGTCTGATTCATACCGGTTTCGTGGTGTATCACCGCGACGCGGAAGATCACTTTTATCGCGACATTCTCGGCTTTCGCCCTTACTGGCATGGCGGCATGAAAGACGACGTGACCGACTGGGTCGCGATCCAGGTACCCGACGGAACGGACTGGCTTGAATACATGTTGAACCAGCCCGAGCATATGGATCTGGAACTGACGGGAGTGATGAACCACATCTCCCTCGGAGTAGCCGACATGTCGAAAGCGCAAGCGCTTCTAGAGTCGCATGGATGGAAGACGCACGGCGAAGAGCATGCGCAGATGGGCCGGGACGGCAAGCGGCAGCTCAACGTGTTTGACGGTGACCACACGCGTATCGAACTGATGGAATTCAAGCCGGCCGAGAAGCCCTGCTGTTCGGGCTTCACGGGGCCGCATCCCAGCGAGTAGAATCTCTCGCAATGACAACGACAATGACGATGGCAACGAGCGAATTAGTTCTGGTTCCCGCGCAGACGGTGGTCAGCGCTAAAGGCGACGGCACGCCGATCGATGTCAGCGGCGCTTCCAGCCGCGTGTTTCTGGTGACGCTGACGATTACCAACATCATTGAGCAGGAGTCGCTCGATGTCAGCATCTTCGGTTCCGCCGACGGCGTGGCCTGGGAGCCGAAGTCGATTGCCGAGTTTCCGCAGAAGTTTTATCGGGGCGAGTCTCCGCTACTGCTGGATCTGACCACGCATCCGGATGTGAAGTTTGTCCGCGCGCATTGGGAAGTCGCGCGCTGGGGGCGCGGGACCGAGACGCCGATGTTCGAGTTTGGCGTGACGCTGCGGGAAGTTCCGGCCAGCATTCTCAAAGAAACTGCACAGCACAGGTAGACCGGCACCACTCATGTACTCCGGACGCCCTGTCCGAGAAGAAAGCCGGGGCGGACGAATGCGTCCGCTGCTCCATGGCGTGGGCACATGTCCATGGGCAGTGTTGGCTCCACTCCGTTATATTCAAGTCAGGATGAAAAATGAGTCGCAGGTGGTGGTGCGTCCGGCGCGGGGAGTGCGCGGCAGTGTGCGGTTGCCGGGGGATAAGTCGATTTCGCATCGCTACGCGATGCTGGCGGGAATCGCCGAAGGTCCGTCGCGCCTGGAGAATTATTCCACCGGGGCCGACTGCGCCAGCACGCTCGGCTGCATGCGTGCGCTGGGCGTGGCGTGGGAGCGGAAGAGCGAAGATGGCGCGAACAATGTGATCGAAGTGCAGGGACATGGGTTGGCGTTGGCCGCGCCCGCCGGTCCGCTCGACTGCGGCAACTCGGGTTCGACCATGCGCATGCTGAGCGGCATTGTGGCTGGACAAAAATTCGCGAGTGAGATGATTGGCGATGAATCGCTTTCGCGGCGGCCCATGGAGCGTGTGATCCAGCCGCTTACGGAGATGGGCGCTCAGATTGAGTCGCAGGGCGGGAAGCCGCCTTTGCGCATTACCGGCGGAGATCTCCAAGCGATCGACTACAAAATGCCTGTGGCCAGCGCCCAGGTGAAATCGTGCCTGCTGTTTGCCGGATTGTTCGCCGAGGGCGAGACGCGAATCGAAGAGCCGCTGCGCACGCGCGATCATGGCGAAGTCGCGCTGCGAGCGTTTGGCGCGAAGGTCGAGCGCGGCGGCACGTCCGCAGGCATTCGCGGCGGTCAGCGCCTGCACGGAATCCAGGCGCACATCCCGGGCGATCTTTCGAGCGCGGCATTTTTTCTGTGCGCGGCGGCGCTGTTTCCAGGTTCGCAGTTGTTGATTCCGAACCTGCTGATGAATCCCACGCGCGCCCGCTTACTCGATATCCTCACGCAGATGGGCCTGCACATCTCGGTGACGCAACTCGACGAGGTTCACGGAGAAATGGTGGGGGCGCTGCAGGTCGAAGGCGCGAAGCTCATAGGAGCGACGATCGCGGGTGCCGACTCGGCGGCGCTGATCGATGAGATTCCGGTGCTGGCGGCGATTGCGCCTTATACCGAACAGGGAATCGAAGTGCGCGACGCCAAAGAATTGCGGGTGAAGGAATCGGATCGCATCGCTGCCGTGGCCGCGAATCTGCGTCTCATGGGGGCGCAGGTCGAAGAGCGCGAAGACGGGTTGCGGATTCCCGGAAGCCAGTCGCTGCATGGAGCGGAACTGGATTCATTCGGCGATCACCGCATCGCTATGGCCTTTGCCGTCGCCGCCCTGAGGGCCGGGGGCCAGACTCTCATCCGAGGCGCGGAGTCGGCGGCGATTTCGTATCCGGCGTTTTTTCAAACGCTCGAAGAAGTGGTGGAACGCTAAGCTGGCTCGCGCTCCAATTTCATGCACTCTATTTCGAGGGCGGCAACGGCGGTCTCGTTTCACGCAGCCCCTTACGCAGGTAACATCCGGTCTATCACTACCGAGACCTGTTCTCTGCCTTCGTGACGTAGAAAGATGGCCCTCAAGGCCTAAACATGCGTTTCACGCTGGCATTGTGCGCGGTGTTGATCGCCTCGGCAGCTTATGCCAAGGAGCCCAAGGCTGATCAGACCGGTAAACTTCTGCAGGTGGATTCGGTGCCGTGCGGGCCGGCTAAGGCGCACGCGAACAATCTTGCCGACGAGATGTCTGCCGTGAACTTGGGGAATAGCTCCGGCAACGGTGCCCAACGGGGGCCTTGCCATGAGTACGTCTTGCAGGCCGACGAAATGATCTATCACATCCGGCCGCGAGATCGGAAGCGTTCCGTGCTTTTGCCCGTGGGCGACCTGGCGCAGTTCCGTCTCGAGAAAAACAGAATGAAGCTGCGAGTGGTGGATCGCGACAACATCGAGCGCGAATATGTCGTGGTTTCAGTGACGCCACGCAACCAGAGCAGCACTGCCGACGCCAGACCGGTTCGGCTCAATCACCTGCAGTAGATTGCCTGAGCGCCCGCCGGTCCCTACTTCGGTTTCTTGCGATCCCGTTCATGTTCATCCCCATCTCTCCGCAGCCTGGGCGCTTGCCTGCCGACCCGGACGCGGGGTACAGTACTCCCATCCACGAATTGGCCGGGCCGCGTGGACCCCGGGCCAAGCCATTCGGCGCATCGAAATCCTAGGAGGAGTTTGCCATGTCCACTCTGCGCGATCTGGTGAAAGACCGAAAAGTGTATTCCATCGAGGCCAGCCGGACCGTGCTGGAGGCGGCGCGCTTCATGATGGAGCACAACGTCGGCGCCTTGCCGGTGCTGCGCAATGGCGAGTTGGTCGGCATCGTCTCAGAGCGTGACATCATGAACCGCGTCGTGGCGGTGGGCCGGATGCCGGGCACAACGGCCGTTTCAGAGGTGATGACGGCGAATCCGCGCGCGGTTTCCGCCGACGAAACGGTGGAAGAGTGTCTGTTCATGATGAGCGAATTCGGATTCCGTCATCTGCCGATCATCGACGGTACCGAACTGAAGGGCATCGTTTCGCTGCGCGATGTGCTCATGCGTCAGTCCGCGGAGAAAGATCGGAAGCCGCAGAGGGCGGCATCGTAGGGACGGACTTCGGACCTTAGACTTCGGATCTCAGACTTCAGACCTCGGGCCCATGGACCATTGCGCTGGCTGGCCGCGCTGCGAGCCGACAACCTAAAAGTTTCTACTCATTCCCGTCGCCGCAGCGTGTTTTCGCCGAGCGGAGGCGGAAGGGTGAAGGGAAACTCAAATATTTTTCCGTCGACCGGCAAAAGCAGAATCAGTTGTTCCCGCTTTTTCCATCGGCCGATCCATTTGCTGTCGGCGCTGAACAACAGCCATCCAGTGGTTTCCGGACTCGCCGGCCCCAGCCGCGACGGGCGCAAGGTGTCTTTGCTGACAAATTCCAGTAGTTCAGCGGTATCTTTCTGGAAGGCCCGGACATAGGCGTCTTTCTGTTCTTTTTTCTCCGGATGGCGTTGCACGAAGCGCGCGGTTTCGTGATCGAGATCATCGGCGTCGTCTTGTATTTTCTGAGCGAAAGCGTCCGGGTCGAGCGTGCTCTGTGTCACGTGGAAGTGCTTCACGAATTCGAGAGAAATGTTTTCAGGGTTCACATCGAACGCGGCCGGTCCGCGGTCGCGCAGAGTGACGAACACGCTGAAAAACGGTTCATGACGCCGGCGAACTTTTTCCAGTTCCTGGGAATCGACGGCTAGCATGATGCCTACATCGCCCGACCACAGTCCGTAATGGAGTTTGCCGTCGTCACTGTGCGAAAACGTGCAGCCGGGAGTCTGTTCGTCCCAGCGCTGGACCGGAATCGGGGATTTGGGCTTGCGCGATGCACCGTGCAGGGAGGGGCTGGGAGGGAGAAAGCAAATCGCCAGCAGCAGACCCAAGCCGAGCGGTATTCGGAGCGAGTGCCAGCGCATGTATGGCGTCTCGTGCGGTTGAAACCCTTGCAACCTGAATTCCGGGGATAAAGATTCCGACGATCAAAATTGCGATGATTACAGTCCGCCGAGTGCGCAATCCCGAAGTCGAAATCCCGAGGTTGAAGCCGGGAAGCTCAGTCCACGGTCAGCGTGACGGTCGGAGCAGCGGACCCTGTGCCGGTGTTGCTCGAAGTGTTTCCAAAGGCGTCGACGCCGATCAGCGTAAGCGTGTATGAATTCGAGGGCGTCACCCCGTTGGAGTTGTTCGTGCCCGTGGGCGTGCTGTTGCCACAGGCGGGAATCAGAAGAAACATTCCGGCCAGAACGAATAGACTCAGCAATCCCCAGAGGCTGCGCGAGCGCTTTCGCCCCACAGCCGCACCTAAGCCTGTCAGCGCCAGCATTGGCAGCGGCAGCCAGAAAGCGTAAATGATCCGGCTGGAGGGTGCGGTTCTGGCGATCACCGGGCCAACTGTGGTGATCGAAATTGTTGACGTCTTAGAGGTGCTTCCCCCGACGGTAACGGCCGCCGGATCAAAGGAACACACCGGAGGGATTGTGACCAGCGGAGTGATCGACGCGCACGAAAGAGTAACGGTTCCGGCATATCCGTTGATGGGATTGACTTCAATCATCCCCGTGCCTCCGCTGCCGGCATGTACGCTGCTGGGTGCGACGGCGGTCAGCACGTTGATCGTGAACTGAGCCGTGACTGCCAGCACGGTTAAATTCTGCAGGGCGGAAACGGAGCCGGAAGCGTCGGTTCCCGTCACAGTGATCGTATAAAGGCCCGGCGGCGACGAACCGTTCAGAGTGGTTGTGGTGATCGTGGCGACCGCGCCCGCCGGAGGCGCGATCTTGGCTGGACTCACCTGGCAGTCAGGGAAGTTGGCGGGCTGGGGCGTTACCTGACAGTTCAGAGCGACTGTGCCAGCGAAGCCGGGAAGGGTTCCAATCGTGATGTTGGAAGAAGACGTACCGCCTGGGTTGATGGCAACAGGGGAGAATGCCGACGCCGTCAATGTGAAGTCGACAGTCTGTCCGAACGCTGACGGCAGCAGAACCAGACAGAGTGTCGTCAGACACAGACTCAGCATGCCCGTGCGGACGGTCTGCCATTTCCAGTTGGATTTCGGCGACTTGGATCTCAACATGAGCGGATTTCGATTCAACTAGCTTCGATTCCCCCGACGACGCAAAGGCTGCCTGAGGGCAATCGCGCCACAGAATCTCCATACTACCATCTCCCGGCGGAGGAACGAGTCTTGGGGTCGAGTTGGCAGCGGGTCCATTGGCGCAGAGATCTGCAGTAAGGAACGAGCTCCAATGGCGTCAGAGCGTGCGATAGATCTGGCCACGCGGCCCGATATCCGCGACGGTGAGAACTTCCTGATCGGCCTCGAAAAGAATTCTGTAGTCTCCGACACGGCTGCTCCGCTTGCTCGTTCCCTTCAGCGGATATGACAGTCGCAGGTCGACGGGCGAATCCGCAAGGTCATATAATCTCGCAAACAATCCTGCGGCGGGTGGTCTTGTCCAGTTTAGTTAGGTACTTCGCTGCGGAGCTAGACAACTTAACGGTGAGGGCCAAGGATTCACTCGGTCTTAGCTAAATCGATCAACTCGCCCCGCTCCCGCTCCTGTTTGGCCCTTTCAAAGATTCCGTTTACCGCATCTGGCTGCGCTGCCAAATCGAGCCAGTCCGCTAGACTCGCGATCGCATCGAGATTCCGCTGAAGGCCACTGACCGAGCCGGCCGTAAGCGAATTATTCGACAGCCCGGCCCGCCGGGCCCCTTCAACGATGTAGTCGAGCGTCCGATACATCTGCTCGAGATTGTCCGCACTCGATCGCAGGGTCTGCGCGGTTACTGGATCAGCGTTCGGGCCCGCGTTTCGCTTTCCTTCCATCGCCTCATTGACGATGATCACGAACTCAGAGACGCTGTTGTTGAGACGACGAAGGTGATAGGCGATGCGAATACCATAGCCGCGCGTTTTAACAGCGGCGGCCAACTGGGAAGCAAGGGCTAGGACGTTATAGACTCGCGCATTCCAGTTGTAGGCCCCAAGACTACCGATGACAGTCGCGGCTGTGCTCACTGTAGTTTCCCTGCAATCTATTGTAGACGCTATAGGCTACTCTGGCTCTTCGATGCCGGTCAACGAACTTTAGTCCCTTTGCTTGCAGATATTTGGCCAACCAGGAATTAACCAGGCTGCAGGGAGCCACCGATACGTTCTGTTCTGGCAAAGCTTATTGCTCGCATAACTCCCCTGCTCGTGACAGCGAGGGTGCCGCCGACGTGAGGAGATCAGAGCGCTGGCAGCGCCGATCCGCGTAACAGAGCCGCTGTCACCGACTCTCCGCCACATTGCCTATGCCGTCGGCTGTCGTTTACATTGGTTGACTCATGCCCACCACAGGAGAGCGATTCGAACGTGCAGTTGCGATTATGAAGCGCCTGCGCGCGCCGGGCGGCTGTCCCTGGGACCGTGAGCAGACCTTCGACTCCATCAAGCCTTACACCCTGGAGGAGACTTACGAAGTACTCGAAGCCATCGACAATCGCGACTGGCCTGAACTTGCCGGCGAACTCGGCGACCTACTCTTGCAGGTGCTCTTCTATGCCGAAATGGCGGAGGAGCAGGCTTCGTTTTCGATGGATGATGTTCTCGACCGGCTTTCGAACAAGCTGGTTCACCGCCATCCGCATGTGTTTGGAGACGTGAAGGCGGACACTTCGGCAGAAGTGAAGCGGAACTGGGAGGCGCTGAAGGCGGAAGAGAGACGGAAGCGAGGCGATGGTTCATCCGAGGACGCATCGGTTAACAACGCTGCTCCGGGGAAAGATGCGAGACATTCAGTCCTTGCCGGAGTTTCGTCGGCAATGCCGTCGTTACTCGAGGCCCAGAAGCTGAGTTCCCGCGCGGCCGGGGCAGGTTTCGATTGGCCGGACGTAGATGGGCTGTTCGACAAACTGCGTGAGGAAACGGACGAACTCCGCGAGCAACTCAAGGAGTTTCCGGCGCCGGGGCCGCGACCGCAGGGACGCGGCGTTGCCGGGTCGGGGCGAACGGCGGTGCCACAAGAGTTGCAGGCGCGGCTGGAAGACGAAGTCGGCGACTTGTTTTTCGTGCTGGTGAACCTGGCGCGGTATTTGTCGGTCGATCCCGAGTCAGCGTTGCGCAAGACGAATCGAAAGTTTCGACGCCGTTTTCAGTGGATGGAAGATCGCCTGCATGAGGTGGGGCGGTCGGCGGACGAGGCGTCCATGGAGGAATTGGAATCGCTTTGGCAGCGAGCCAAAGCGGAGGAGAGAAAATCGGTGGAGAACCAGACGTGAGCGGCGATTCGGTCGAGATTCGCCGCTGCCGTGGCCTGGAGGAACTCCGGGCGTGTGTCGCTCTGCAGAAAGAAGTCTGGAATTTCACCGATGCCGAGCTTGTGCCGCTGCGCATGTTCGTTGTGGCCGAAAAAGTCGGCGGCCAGGTCATGGGCGCGTTCGTGGGCACGGGCCTGGTCGGATTCGCGCTGTCGGTTCCGGGCACGCGCTCGGGGCACGTGTATTTGCATTCGCACATGCTGGCGGTGCGCAAGGACCATCGCAACGGTGGTCTCGGCCGGCGGCTGAAACTGCTGCAGCGCGAAGATGCGTTGTCACGTGGCATCGAGTTGATCGAGTGGACGTTCGACCCTTTGGAAATCAAGAATGCGTATTTGAACATCGAAAAGCTGGGAGCCATCGCGCGCCGCTACAACATTAATCAGTACGGCATCACGTCGTCGCCGCTGCAAGGCGGGCTGCCCAGCGACCGGCTGATCGCCGAATGGTGGCTGAAGTCGAAGCGCGTCGAAACTCTGTCGGCGACGGGAAAAAATCCTCCGTTTCAGCATGAAGCGGAGATCGCCGTGCCGGCACGGATTTACGAGTGGAAAGCCGCTCCCGAGACGCGCGGCAAAGCGCAGCAGGTGCAGGAGCGCAATCGCGATCAGTTCCTGAAAGTTTTTTCGGCAGAGGGACTAGCCGTGCTCGGTTATGATCGCGATCCGGAAGGCAATGGCAAGTTTTTGCTGGGGCGCTGGGACGAGAACTGGTCGTACGCGTCGGAAGGCTGATCACGAGATCGATTCACCACAGAGTCACGGAGGCACAGAGAGACCCATAAATCATGTAAAGCGAAGAGATCGAACTCCGGCAGTCTCTCGATTTTCCCGCAGTTTTTTTCTTTTTATCTCTGTGTCTCTGTGGTGAAAACAAGGTTCCTATCCCAATGAAAATTGAAGCTATCACGCTACGCGAAATTCGGATGCCGCTCGTCCATTTTTTTGAGACGAGCTTTGGACGACTTTACAGCCGCCGCATTCTGCTAGTCACGGTGCACAGCGAGGGCGTCGACGGATGGGGCGAGAGTGTTGTCGGCGAAGACCCTTTTTACAGCAGCGAGTGGATCGACAGCGCGTGGCCGACGCTAACCCAATATCTGATTCCCCCGCTGCTCGGTCAGAGCATAGACTCCGGCCGCGACTGCGCGTCGCTCTTTGCGAAGGTGCGGGCTCATCGCATGGCCAAGGCCGGCCTCGAAAATGCGCTGTGGGACGCGGAAGCCACGCAGAAAAAACAGCCGCTATGGAAGCTGCTGGGCGGGAAGCTGCGCGAGATTCCCTGCGGAGTTTCCATCGGCATTCAGGATTCGGTCGAGCAGTTGCTCGAGAAAATCGAGATCGAGCTGGCCGCCGGTTACCGCCGCATCAAAATCAAAGTCAAACCCGGGTGGGATGTGAATGTTCTGGAACGCATCCGCTCGCGCTGGGCCGACATCACACTGAGTTGCGATGCGAATTCCGCTTACACGCTCGATCAAGTCGAGCACCTGCGCAAATTCGACCAGTTCAATCTGCTGATGATTGAACAGCCGCTCTGGAACGACGACATTTACTATCATGCGCGCCTGCAGAAGGAACTGCGCACCGCAATCTGCCTCGACGAATCGATCGTCAGCGCGCGCAGCGCCGCGTTTGCCGCCGAGACCGGCGCCTGCCGCATCATGAACATCAAGGTGGGCCGCGTCGGCGGGTTCGCCGAGGCGATCAAGGTTCACGATATTTGCCGGTCGCAGCGCATTCCGGTGTGGTGCGGAGGCATGCTCGAAACCGGTATCGGCCGCGCGCACAACATTGCCCTCTCTACGCTCGAAAATTTCAGCCTGCCCGGCGACGTCTCGGCCTCGAAGCGTTACTGGGAGGAAGACATCATCGATCCGGAAGTTGAAGTTTCGCCGCAGGGAATGATTGCGGTAAGCGACCGGCCGGGAACCGGCTACCGCGTCAGGGCTGACTTGATCGAGAAACTTACGGTGCGCAAGGAAACTCTGCGCGCGACGTAAGAAGCCAGTTCTGGCAGACTGCGAAGAAAACGATTCTTCCCGCGGATCATTTGTGCTACTTCGCCGGAACGCTAGCCATCTTGTTGTGCAGGCGTTGTTCCTGATCGTCGGTCCAATACTTGCAATCGAGCCGGATGAAGACGGACGTATATGGAATCGTCATACTCGTCTTCAGCACGAGAACGCGGAACGTTTTGCCGGCCTCGTCAATGTTGGAGATGATTTTTTCGTGGGGCAAATGCTCGACTGGATAGTTCTCCAGGAGTTGAGTGACGTAGCCGCGATATTCGGAGACTCCGGGCGCATCGTCTTCGGAGACGAAAGGCAGTTCGGCATCCATGAACACAACCGGGCGCACTTGAATGGAGTGGTCGATTGCTTTGAGTACCGTGCGCACGACTTCGAGCTGCGACGAACCGGTATCGATGGTTTCGATTCCCGGCGAAATTTGCAGGGGGTAGGCCGAGTCGACGATGAGGATCCAGTTGCGATGGCCGAGAAGAGGCATCGCGTCGAGTAATCGCTCATGCCAGTCGGGCGGAGCCGCGTGAGCCGGCAGCGCAGCCGCCAGCAGAAAGATGGTCAACAAAGTCTTCAGCATGGCTTAAGTTCCAGTCGGAGATGTTGTACCGAATCTGGAGCCGTGACGCAATGGGCGAAGGAACGGGTAGTAGTAAATTGACGGAAGCTTCTTTGCGGCCATTCTCAGCGCCTTCGATGGTCAGGGTTCTCCGTGCCGGCTAGAAAAAAAATTTTAACCGCTAAGTTCGCGAAGAAAAGACCGCGCGAAGAACGCGAAGAAAACCGCGCCGTCATCGACTAATTGCCGGCTAATGGCTGGCAAGGGCCAGTTTTTCGTGCTCCGCCTCCAATAGCTTCACGCCCTGGGCGAACGGCAGATTGTCGGGCACGCGCTGAAAATTGGTCAAAACTTCATCGGAAACCATGCTCAAAGACTTAAACAGCAAAATGGTTCCCGTGATGTTCAGGCGCATTTCGGTGATTTCCCATGATCCGTTGCCCTCGTCGGCCTGACGTACGACGAAGCTTCCCCCCTTGTCGAGCCGACCGAAAATTCCCCAACCGAAGGTGACGTCGCGAAACAGCGTACCGTCGATTCTCGCAATGCGCAGGGCAGAGCTGTCAATCAGCAGATATCCCTTCATGCCGGTGAGCACTTGTTCCACGCGCGAGGGCGGAGAATACGAAGAGTTGGGCGTGAAGCGCACCCGCACCAGCGGCGCGCCCGCGCCCATGCCCGGCTCGGGGTTCACCATGCCGTCATATTCGTAGTGGAACGCATCGGGCAGCGCTCTCACGATGCGCAGTGAGCGATCGGCATCCTCTTTCTCGCGGGTCCGTTTCTTGCGGAGTTGGTCGGGATTATTAACCAGCCAGGTCAGATGATCCGTCTCGGCCTGCTCTTGTTGCGGCGTGAGCGCATGACCGTTGACGGCGATCAGCATTCCGGCCATAGCGTCATTGGTTTCAACGTAGAGCCGGGTCTGCGAGCCCTTGGGCGTCCGCTTGTCTGAACGGAACATGTGCTTGATCGTCCCGTTGTTCGCCGCGACTTCATAGGCCACGGCGCGCCGGACGAATTCGCCCGGCGGCATGGCGGGAAGGTGAAATTCCTGAGCCGCAAGGGCGGGAGAGCATGCGAGCATTGCGAAGAAAGCGCAGCCGACCACGATCCGGTCCCGTAACGGACTTTTCTGAACGCGGCCCATCTGCAGTTAGTGTAGCAACTGTGGGAGCAAGAATATTCATGACGGTACAACCGCCTTGCCCGAGCGGATAGCCGGGGCGGCCGTCTCGACTTGTCCTCGGGATGAAGGAGCGGTCACAGGGTAGTGGCTCAGTTTGAATTTCTTTCTCAGATGCGTCATCCCGAACGCCCGCGTTTTCACCAGCGGGCGGAGGGATCTCGCGTGCACCGCCGTGTCACTGCGCGCGAGATCCCCTTCGACAAGCTCAGGGCAGGCTCTCGCTCCGCCCGAAGAACGCCTCTGCTCAGGATGACGCCACCGAAAAAAGTTGACAATGTTGGTCAGGATTTAAATTGAGACACTGCTCGGTCGCAGTCCGCGCTTGCCGCGTCTGCGTCCCTTGGGTATAGTCGAGAAATGCTGTAGCCGTCCGGTACCTGCCTTCCCACTTTGTGGTCGTGCAGTATCCCGCTTTCCTGATAAGGAGAACATCCATGAGTGCTCCGTTGTCGGCAGATTTGGCGCAGATTGGTAAATCGGTTGTGATCAAGGGTGAGTTGTCGGGCAGCGAAGATCTCTATGTGGATGGCCAGGTGGAGGGCAGCATTTCCCTCAAGAACAACAGCCTGACCGTCGGGCCGCACGGCCAAGTCAAGGCGTCGGTCGAAGCCAAGGGCATTGTGGTGCAGGGCAAACTCGAGGGCAACGTGACGGCGAGTGACCGCGTGGAATTGCGTAAGTCGGCAATCGTGAGCGGCGACATTACCACGCAACGCATCTCGATTGAGGAAGGCGCTTACCTGAAGGGCAAGGTCGACATTCAGGGTAAAGCGGACAAGGCCGCAGGAAAGTAACTCCTCCTGATGGGCCGAGCAAGTTAAATTGATGGCATCGGTCACGCAGAACGTCATGAAGCTCTTTCGCAGCTCATCGAGTGGCACGGATGCGGCTACCCAACAGGCTGCACAGAAACTGACGCGCCGGTCGAGCGGTCTGGGCGAACTCTCGCGACTCTGGGATGGCGAGGAGCCGATCTGCGTTCTTGATCTGGGCTCGACCTCGCCGGCCAACATCCGTTTTTTTACCGAGCGTGGGCACAAGATTTACAGCGAAGACCTGCTGGTGGCCTCGACCGACCCGGGTCTGGTCACCAAAGATGAGCAGGGTCGCGTCACCCTCGACAGCCGCCAGTTTCTGGCGGACAACCTGGTCTATCCGGCGGCGCATTTTGATTTTGTGTTGTGCTGGAATCTTCCCGACTACCTGGACGAGAATCTGGTGCGCCCGGTCATGGGACGCCTATGGTCGGTGCTGAAGCCCGGGGGCATGCTGCTGGCGTTTTTTCATACGAAAGATGCCGGGCCAGATTCTCCCTGTTACCGCTTCCACATCATCGGCAAAGATACGCTCGAAATGCAGAAAATCGTGCTGAAGCGGGAAGCACGCCGCGGGCCGACGGGAGCCGTCCACACCGCAATCACTGATGGGTTCCGCCTGCAGCGCGTCTTCAACAACCGCCATATCGAAACTCTGTTCCGCGATTTCGCCTCGATTAAATTCTTTCTCGCACGCGACAACATGAGGGAAGTGCTGGTCGTGCGGTAAGCTCGGTAAGCTCCGCGGAAGAGTCATGTGGGGCAGACCCCCGTTCAACAAGCTCCAGCTACAGCGCCTGTGCACTATCGCATGATTGCGTCAGCAATCGTGCGCCACCATGCAGGATTGACACGCCACATGTACATCGCTAGGTTCTGGCCAACGATGAGCGCGGGCAGCGCATAGAGGTACACCTTGTGCACGCGCCGATCGACGACAAGATCGCGCAGAACGCCGAGTACGATCAGAAGGTCGAGACAAAGATAGAACAGGTTGTGGTCGAACACGAAATCAAAGCGGCCAACGGCTGCGTCCATGAGCCCGACGGTTGCCATGAACATGAGCCGGCGATGGAATTCGGGCCTTTGCCTCCAGAAGATGGCAAGCGCAATGAGCACGCCGAACGCAATCATGTCGTAGAACGGGATCGCCAGAAAAGCGCCCCTGCCGCTTCGATGGAGCTGAACCGCGTCGAATCGCGCCATGATAACCGCTATGGCAATACCCAGCACAACCATCAGGGCGGCCAGCCCGGCCCCAAACCATCCTAAGAAGCGATGCCAGCTCACCTTGTGTACGCGGACCAGCGAAGACTGCGCAATGAAGAAAACTACCCAACCCGCGAATGCCGCCCCATGAATCCACAGCAGGTAGGGCCGCGGAGGGGCAGCGTGAAGGAGATTATTGTTGACTGTACGGCTGAAGCCCCATACCACCAGCACCGCGAACAGCAGCGACATCGAGAAATAGAAATATCTGCTCACGAAGCCTTTTACCTTGGGCATCGTGCTCGGTCTTTTTTCTGAAACGGCGGCAGATCCGAGTTGTTCCGCTTCGACGAAGGGCGTAGGCATAAGGATCCTTTGGCTGCGAGGCGGAGTTGGCGCTGACGCCGCCTCAGACAGCGACACAGTTTAGCCTAGAAGTGTCTCGCGGCGCGGCAAAATCGCCAAATCACAGCGAAACGCGAACCGTGTTTCAGCCAAGGCTCGCAGAATTCGACCCGCCCCCTTCCTTCCACACGATGACTCCCATGCGAAAAAGATAGTGGCGGGAGATCTCCACTCGAGGCGCCGAACCGTCCGCAACTGCCGACGCAAGAATCTCTTTCACTTCGTCAGGAACATACGCCCGGCGCACCGAGGCAACTCCGTCATTGCGCGATACATGGCTGCGCATGAGCGGAAAGCCGGCGTACACCAGTGCAAGGTGCAGCGGATGCCGGACTAAATCGTTGATCAGCACAGCAACGCGGCTCACGCGCAGGGCCTCGGCGGCGAAGCGCGCGAACTCGGCGGGCTCCAGGTGATGCGCGAACAAACTGCTGTTGACCAGGTCAAAAGAATTGTCCGGGAAGGGAAGCGCGAGCGCATCGGCGACCACGGAGCGGTTTCCGGCGAGCAGGTGCGAGCGCGCGCGGTCGAGAAGCGTCACGTCGAGCACGATTCCTCGACGCTCTAGTTTCTGCGCAGCGACTTTGGGAACTTCGCCGAATCCAGCGGCAACTTCGAGCACCGAGAAATGTGTCTTCCCGGTTGCCGAGGCGACGCGCTCGGTCAGCCTGCGGGTTGTGGCCACGCCGCCAAACCAGCGGTTGATGCGCGAGAGATCGCGCAGGGAAGCCTCGACCTCGGCGGGAGGGCAGGCGTTGGAATCGAGGATTTCGGGAGTGTTGACGCGCTGCATGGTGGTTGGAAGTCCGACTCCGGTAGAAATCAATTGTCATTCCGAGCGCGCGAGGAATCTGCATCCGCCGGCGCCGAGGAAAAGCAGATTCCTCACGGCTCAAGCCGTTCGGAATGACAGGGCGCTGAAACACGCGCTCAGACCTCAGCTAGCTCTTCTTCCAGTAGTTGCTTGTTATACAGGTCGTTGTAGTAGCCGTTCAAGGCCAGCAGTTCGTCGTGGGTGCCGAGTTCCACGATCCGGCCGCCGTGCAGCACGGCAATGCGATCGGCATTGCGCACGGTCGAAACACGATGCGAAATGAAAATCGTGGTGCGGCCCTGCATCACATCGCGCAGGTGATTGAGGATACTATCTTCGGTGTGGGTGTCGACGCTGGAGAGCGCGTCGTCGAGAATCAGAATTTTCGGATTGCGGATCAACGCTCGCGCGATCGCGGTCCGCTGCTTCTGGCCGCCGGACAGAGTAATGCCGCGTTCGCCAACCAGGGTTTCGTAGCCCTCGGGGAAGCTCTCAATGTCGGCGGCGATGTTGGCGGCTTCCGCCGCGCCAAGAATCTCGCCATCGGTAGCCGAGTCGACTCCGAGCGCGATGTTTTCGCGGATGCGGTCGCTGAATAGAAACGTTTCCTGTGGCACGAATCCAATGTTCTTGCGCAATGATGCCAGCGCATAGTCGCGAATCGGCCGGCCGTCGATCAGGACCGCCCCCGGATCGGCGTCATAAATGCGCGGAATCAGGCTGACCAGCGTGGTCTTGCCCGATCCTGTCGGTCCGACGATGGCGAGACTGGTGCCGGCGGGCACGCGCAGGTTCACATCGTGCAGTACCTGCTTGCCTTCGTAGCTGAAATTCAGCCCTCGGAATTCAATTTCGCCAGCGATGTCGATATCCTTCGCGGCGGGAGCGTCTTTGATCTCGGGTTGTTCAAGAATGATTTCGTTGAGACGCGTCAGCGAGGCAGTGCCGCGCTGGAAAATGTTGACGACCCAGCCCAGCGCGATCATGGGCCAGGTCAGCTGAACCATGTACGTGCTGAACGAGAAAAAGTCGCCGACGGTCATGGAGCCGGAAAGGTACAGCGTGGAAGTAACGGCGGGAGCCGAGATTCCAGAACCTGAAATGCTGGAATTTGCAAGGCCGGGAAGCAATGTCCGCAGATTCGAAACCAGCGTGACGTGCGACTGGCCGCTCAGCACTTCCCGCCCACCCAGCCACAGCACCAGCACCACAGCGCAGCCCAGCATAAGTTCCAGGGTGGGCCAGAGCATTCCCATCAGCCGCACCAGTTTGAGGCTGCGGCGAATGTATTCCTGATTCGCGGTTTCGAAGAGGCGAACCTCGGATTCCTCCTGCACGTAGGCGCGGATCAGCCGGGCCCCCGAAAAATTTTCCTGTGCGCGCGCGGAGATTTCGGAAAACATTGCCTGGATGCGTTCGAAGCGATCGTGAATGCGGCGTCCGAAGTACTGGATCACCACGCTCACCGCCGGCAGCGGCAGAAAAGTGTACAGGGTCAGCCGGGGGCTGATCGAGATCATGAACGCCAGCGCGCCGGCAGTGTACACGAGTGTATTCGCCGAGTACATGATGGCCGGCCCGAGCAGCATGCGGACGGCATTCAAGTCGTTGGTGGCGCGCGCCATGATGTCGCCGGTGCGGTTTCGCTGGTAGTAAGAGAAAGAAAGGTGTTCGAGGTGCTCGAACAGGTCGTTGCGCAGATCGAATTCAATATCGCGGGAGATGCCGATGACAATCCAGCGGGTCAGGAACTGGAAAATTCCCTTGAAGGCGGCGATCGCCACTAACAGGCCGGCATAGAGCAGCAGTTTGTGGCGGTTCACGCCCTCATGCAGGTCGTCGGCGGCGCGCCCGATGACCAGCGGAAAGAGAATCCAGATGCCGTTGGTGAGGAAGACGCACAGAGTTCCCACCGCGTAGCCCCAGCGGTAGCGCTTCACATAAGGCAAAAGAGGGCGCAAGCTCTTGGGAAACATGCAGGTTCTGTAGATGAGATTCTAGCAGGCGACGGTGCAGCTTTTCGGGCGCTCGGCTAGCTCGTGGAGCCCCGGACGCATTCGTCCGGGCGGTTTTGATTTCGGTCCGGGCGGGTCTGGCTGGTTCCGTTGCAGTACCGAGCGGACGAATGCGTCCGCCCCTCCACGAGCTAGCGTGATCTGGCGGAGTGCTCGGTTGCGCGCGGATGCGGCGCAGGTTCCAGCGGTGCCCGGAACGGAATCAGATCTTTGCCGAACGCGTCGATCACGACCACAGCAACGATAGCGCTCCAGGCCGCAAAAAACAGCCATCCGGCGTCAAGCAGGTATGAGTCGCTTATCCACATGGGGACTTCTCCAGCGGCCAGAGTCGTCGTCGCGCTCCGACGGGCGAGGCTCATCCGCGAAGAACGGCAGTTGCGCCTCGCCCATCGACTACAGAACCCTCTCGGAAGAGTTCTGCCCCCTCAACTATTCCTGGTCCGGCGAAGCAGGAGGCGGTTGATGACCGCGAGCCTGCCGGCGGGCGGCGCGGCTGGCCTCAAGCTCTTTCAGTTGGGCTTGCTGGTCCGTCGTCAACACCTGGAACATCTCGTTGTGAATGCGCGTTTTCTGCACCGTCAACTCGGCCTGAATCTGCGCCTGCTGTGTAGCCAGCGTACGAACTTTCGCTTCGTCGTAGGAGCCTTCGGCATACTGGTGAAGCTGTTGTTCGAGGGCGCGATCCTGCGCGAAAAGCGGCTTCATGGCCGGGCGTTCCTTCTCCATGATGGTTTTCATTTGAGCCTTCTGCGTATCCGTCAGGCCCAGTTTGTCGGCGAAAAATCCCATCATGGGCCCGCCAAAGCCCGATCGGCCAAATTCGTGGGCATGGTGCATCGGCGCGGGCGGCGTGGCGGTGCTGTCGTCTGCAGTCTGCGACTGGACAAGCGATGTACCCAGCAGAACCGCGGCTGCTGCAATCAACAAGCGGGAAAAAATCGATTTCATAGTGACTCCAGGATTCTCCCCAAAGATCGGGGTTTTTGCGTTCCCCTATACAAACACGAGTCGGCGGGAAGTGGCCGTAAAAAGTGAGTAAACCCGGGTAAAGTTTTGTCAAACCCCCTATACCCGGCAACCCCGATTTTTCCGGGTGAATGACAATTCTTTACTTCTGAACACTTTCCTGGTGGTGCACAATGGAGTGGAGAAGCGATGGAACGAATTCTGGTGATCGACGACGACGTGGAACTTTGCCATCTGGTGGGCGAGTACCTGCAGGCGGAAGGTTTCGCGATCGAGTGCGTGCATGACGGCGAAAGCGGCCTGAAAAAAGCCACCGCGGGTGAATATCTTCTCGCGGTGCTCGACGTGATGCTGCCCGGCATCAACGGGTTTGAAGTGCTGCGGCGGATTCGCGCGACCTCACGGCTGCCGGTACTTTTGCTCACGGCGCGCGGAGAAGATGTGGACCGCATCGTTGGCCTGGAGATCGGCGCCGACGATTATCTGCCCAAGCCCTTCAATCCGCGGGAACTGGTGGCTCGCATCCGCGCCATCCTGCGACGTACCCGCGCCGATGGCACTCCCCCGGCGCCGGACATTGTGCAGGTCGGCGATGTGGAACTTGACCCTGCAACCCGGACCGTCCGTCTTGAAGGCAAACCGGTAGATCTGACTTCGGTGGAATTCAACTTGCTCGAAGTGCTGCTGCGCGAAGCCGGACGCGTGGTGCCGAGAGAGCGGCTGGTGAATGCTGTCCTCAGCCGCAAGTTTTCACCGTTTGACCGCAGCATCGACATGCATGTCAGCAAAGTCCGCAAGAAGCTCGGTGACACTGAAAGCGACGAGCACATCAAGACGGTGCGTGGAGTCGGCTATATTTTTGCTCGTCCGCGGGAGAAATCCAGAGTAATCTGAGGCGGCGAGCTGTTCAAACAACTGGCGAGTCTGGCATGAAGAGCCTCTTTCTTCGAATCTTTCTGTCGTTCTGGATGGCGTTTGCGCTGTTCCTCGTGCTCGCTATTCTGGTCACGCTGGCGCTGCGCCCACGCAGTTCGACCTGGGAAGCGCTGCGCACCACGGTCTTGAACGATGCGGTCAGCGCTTACGAGGAAGGCGGTGAACTGCAACTCCGGCAGTACATGGTGGAGTTGGAACGTACGCAGCATGTGCGTGCCTATCTCTTCGACGAGCAAGGCGAAGAGGTTTCGCACCGCGCTCCTCCGGACTGGGCGGTTCGCGTGGCCGCGGGTGGGCCGCGCATGCCGCGCGACGGATTCATTATTCCGGCCCCGCCCATGCAGCGCGACTCGCGAGCTTCCTCCGACGGCAAACATCGTTACACCCTGGTGATGGGGCTGCCGCCTGGGCCGCGCGTGTTTATTGGTCCGCGTGGCATGCCGATTCCGGCGTTGGTGATCCTGGTGATCTCCTCTGGAATCGCCTGCTATTTTTTGTCATGGTATTTAACCAAGCCGATCGTGCGGCTGCGCGCCGCGACTCGCCAGTTGGCGGCCGGCGACCTCAGCGCACGCTCAGGCGCACCGATGACCTCGCGGCGGGACGAAGTTGCCGGCCTCATGCGCGATTTCGATGCCATGGCGGAACGGCTCGAGACCCTGGTGAACGCGCAATCGCGCCTGCTCAATGATATTTCTCATGAATTGCGCTCTCCCCTGGCGCGTTTGAATGTGGCGCTTGGCCTGGCTCGGCAGCGGGCGAATGTGGAGAGCGCAGACATGCTGGAGCGCATCGAGCTCGAAGCCAGCCGCCTGAATGAGCTGATTGGCCGGATCCTGACCCTGGCCCGTCTGGAAGACGGAGAGCAACGCGTGCCGCAGACTCCCGTGCCGCTCGATGAGATAGTGAGCAACGTCGCTGAGGACGCTGAGTTCGAGGCCCAGGAGCGGCACTGCCACGTGCATGTGGTGATCCCGGAGAGTGATTGGGGAGTTTGCGGCAATGCTTCGCTGCTGCACAGCGCCGTGGAAAACGTTGTGCGCAATGCCATTCGCTACACCCAGGAAGGCACTCCCGTCGAGATCGAATTGGTCCGCGAAGAGGGGGATAAGGGTCCAGAAGCGGTGCTCAAGGTCAGCGACAGCGGACCGGGAGTTCCGCCCGATAGTCTGGGAAAACTTTTCGAGCCCTTCTACCGGCTCGACGATGCCCGAGGCCGCCTTACCGGCGGCGTGGGCCTGGGATTGGCCATCACGGAGAGAGCCGTTCGATTCCACGGCGGTGGGGTTTCGGCCCACAATCGTGTCGAGGGCGGGCTGCGAGTAGAACTCCGGCTGCCTCTGGCCTCGCGTACACTGCGAGTTACCCGCCAGCCTGAACCCGTTCCGTTAGCGACCGAAGCGTAGGACGAGTGCAGTTCGGGGATTGCGGATTCCGGTTTCGAGCATTAATCCTCGGGAGCTTTCCAGCGCTGGAAAGCGCTCCGGACGAATGCGTCCGGGGCTCCATAGACTTTGCCCAAGTCCGACGCTGAGGTCCGTAGGCCTGAGGTCCAAGGTCTGGCGTTTGGTGCCCGATGCCGCTACTTCCGGGCAACTCCTGAGCGTCCAACAGGTTCCAACCTGTCTTTGTGGGAGGCCCAGTGGGAGGCCCGGTGGTTTGCTCTTCCCGCGCTTTCCTGATACATAAATGGATTGAGATTTCCCGCATTTTCCATGTGAGCTAGGGCAAGCCGTCGGGATGGTGGTGTGCGCGCGCGCGAGGCTCGCACGCGATCCCCACACATAATCCACCAGAACAACAGGAGATCAAGCAGAGAATGTCGAAACGATTTGCGTGGCTGCTCGGATTGACAATGCTGGTTGCGATCGGCGTGCTATTGGCCTGCGGGACCGGGTACAACGCCTCGAACGACGGCCTGGTGCTAGTGACCAGTCAGGGATCGGGACTGGTCGAGACCTACAGCTTCGATCTGGGGAACGGCCAGATCCACTCGGTAATCAATTCGCCTATAGACACCTCGAATGAGACTTGCGTGCTAAAGGGCATACCCTCATCCATCGTGCTGAATCCGGCCGGAACCTATGCCTTTTCGATCATTAACCAGAACAGCTTATGTCCTGGCAGCGCAACCGGCATCGCAGCGTTCAGGATCAATTCGGACGGGACGATGACGCAGGTCGGTTCGTTCATGCCCGATCCCAATCCGGTGTCGCTGGCGATGGATTCGGCGGGAAAGTTCCTGTTCGTGGCGGAAGGGCTGAGCACAACTTCGATCAAGAATGCCGGCAAACTAAAGACGCCGTGTGCTCAGACGATGCCGAGCCCAGCGGACCCTCAGGCCCCATTACGGTACGGAATTTGTGCGTATACGGTTGGCAGTGGGGGAATATTGACGGTCGTTCCCGGCACCTTTAACATGCCGATGACGCCACAGGCTGCCAATTTTGCGGCCTTGGCGGTTACTCCTACGATTCTGCCTGCGCTCGTCAATGGAGTGCAGGTTGCACCGTGTTCTTCTCCGGGCAACAACC
Organism: uncultured Acidobacteriaceae bacterium; assembly: GCA_963739125.1. Lineage (GTDB taxonomy): Bacteria > Acidobacteriota > Terriglobia > Terriglobales > Acidobacteriaceae > Sulfotelmatobacter. Next base: position 3,678,927 of record CAVTZD010000001.1, read on the forward strand.
CTCCAACCAAAGAGTTTCTTTACGCCGTCGATTCCGTCAACTACGAGGTGTGGGAATTCACAGTGGATATGTCGACCGGAGCGCTGGGAGGGCCTGGCAAGGGCGATTCTGCCATCAGCTACCCCACCGGTCCGGTGCCTTCGGGCGTAACCGTCGATTCCTGCGACCGCTTCGTTTACGTTTCCAATGCACAGACCAACACGATCAGCGCCTTCACACTTTGCTCGGTGATCGTGACCGGCACGTGCCCATACGCAGATGGAACGCTGCTGAATGTTAGCGGCTCCCCGTTCGCGCTTTCCGGAGGCGCCAATAGCCCGGGGCAATTGCTCGTAGATCCCTTCGGCAAATTTCTTTATGTTTTGGATACGCTTTCAAACCAGGTGTCTACATTTCAGTTGAGTCCACTGTCGGGAGGTTTGACAGCGGGAAATCCGGCAGTGGTGTCGACCGGGAGCGAGCCTACGTCGATGACCATTCGTGCCGACGACAACTGGCTTTTTGTAGCGAACTTCAATTCCGCGACGATCTCGCAATTCGTAGTGACGCCAGCTACCGGAGGTCTCTCCGCGTTACCTACGGTGTTGACCGACAACTTGCCCTGGGGCGTCGCGGTCAAGTGACGGACTTTCTGACGTCAGATCGCTGGTTTAGGACTAAGGAGCGTTGAATGGCGGCGTCGAGAGGTTTAGCGTGCGGGGTGGTCGGTCCGAAGTCCCAAGTGCAGGGTCTCAGGGTCTAAGGTCCGAAGTCTGAGGTCGCACTCTACGTTGGTACTTTCAGAATCAAGTATCCACCCACCAGCAGAAAGATCAGATCAGGCGACCAGGCCGCCAGGGCCGGAGGTAGCTGGCTGAGGTCGCCCATGGCTTCGAACAGCCGCGAAACCACCGTATAGAAAACCGCAATCCCCAGCGCGACGGCCACTCCCGTGACCGCGCCTTTCTTCCCGCTCGAGAGCGCGAAGGGAACAGCCAATATCGCCATGATCAGCGTGATCAGGGGATAGGACAGCTTCTTGTTGAGCTGCACGCGCAGGCGCACTACATCAAATCCGCTCTGCTGCAGGTCGCGAATATAGCGGCGCAGTTCCTCGTAATTCATTTCGGTGTACTGCTTCACTTCTTTTTTGAAATAGGACGGCGGCTCGCGCAGTTCAGGGAACGTAGCCACGTCGAACTGCCGGTAGTTCGCGATGGCCGAAACGTTGAGGGAGCGATCCCAGCCCTGCTCGTAGACCCAGCGATTCAGATTGTCAGCCCAGTGAGCCCGGTCGGCGTGAATGCGGCGCGTGATGGTGAAACTCTTGCGGTCGAGTTGAAACACAGAAATGTTGCCGAACTGGTCGCGGTCGGGATCGAAGAACTGATAGTAGTAGATGTCGTTGTGCAGGCCGAAAATCCATTTGCGGTCCGGTCGCAGGTAGGTCTGCGCCGGCTTGCCCTTGATCTGGTTATGCAGCGCTTCCTGGCGTTTGTTGGTGTGCGGCAGGTAGAACTGATCGGCGAAAAACAGGGCCGCCGCCAGCATCGCGGCCGCCACGATCACCGGAGTGACGATGCGGTAGATGCTGACTCCCGTGGCCTTGATCGCCGTGATTTCGTTGGATCGTTGCATCAGGCCGAAGGTGACCAGCACGGCCAGCAGCATGACCAGCGGAGCGACATTGTAGAGCAGGTAGGGTGCGACGTTGAGCAGGTATTCCGCGACCACCGAAGCCGGAACCTGATTGCGCAGAATGTCACTCAACAGTTCGAACAATGTGAACACGATCACGAGCACGAGGAAGGTCGAAAGAATCATCCCCAGGTAGAGGAAGAAGTCGCGCAGCACGTAATCGTCGAGCAGAGTGGGAAAGCTTGCGCTGAATACGCGACGCCGGGTAGAGGCACGCTCGAAGGCATTCTCGCGGCGGGCGCGTCCGATTGCGGGCAACGCCAGGGGCGTGTCGCGCTTCCCGAATAGATGGAACGAGGCCAGTTCAATGGGACGTTTTTCCGCCTGCCAGAGCAGGAAAACTCCCAACCCGAGAAAAGCAAAATCGGCCAGCCACGCCCCGAACCACGGCGAGACCGTACCTTGCCGGGCCAGAGAAACTCCGATGAGCGAGACCACGTAGTAGGCAAAGACGAGCAGGATGGTCAGCACGAAGCCGCCCGACTTGCCGCTTTTTTTCGACGACAGCCCCAGCGGAATTCCCACCAACGCCAGCACTAGGCAGGCGGTAGGCAGTGCTAGGCGGCGGTGAAATTCGATCAGATACCACCTCGCCGAAACTGGATCGCTGCGCCGCGCTTTCTCGAGCAGCGCGCCGGTCTCCATGAGGGTCGCGGGGATCGACTCGTCGGGCTTGTTTTCTGTGGACGGCAGATCGATCGGGATATCCGTCTGCTGGAACGTGGAAACCTGATAGCGGTCGGGCTGGTTGGGATCAGTCTCGTGCGCCGAGCCGTCGATCAGATGAAGGTGCAGCCGGTCCGGCCCTTCGCTGACGACGATGCCTTCTTTGGCGAGCGTTATCTTGGGGTTGGTGGCGTCGCTGAGGTCGGCCATGAAGACGCCCTTCCACACCGCCGCACCCTGCGCGTTCTGCACGTCCTGCACGTAGAGCACGAGCTTGGGAAAACCTTCATAGAACACTCGCGGCTGCACTTCGAAAGAAACCTGCGATCCCTTGAGCCGGTCCTCCAGTCGGCCCAGCGCGGCTTGCGACCTCGGAGCGACATATAACCCGTTGATCAGCGCCAGGGCCCAGGCCCCGACGACGAAGATGGACAAGATGCGCAGGAACTGCCATACGCCGACCCCGCTGGCGCGCATGGCGGTGATTTCGCTGTCGGCGGCGAGGCGGCTCAGTCCGATCAGAATGCCGACCAGCACGCTCATCGGGATGGTGTAAGTGAGCGCAAGCGGGACGGTAAAAAAGAAAATTTCAGCAACGCTGGGCAGTGGCGCGCTGGCGCGGACGACCAGTTCGAGAATGCGTCCCAGGTCGCGGGTGAAAAGGACAAAAGTAAATATTGCCACGCCGATCAGGGAGTGGGCCGTCACTTCGCGGAGAATGTAACGGGTTAGAATCCGCATGGTCAGCGCTCAGCCAGCTTTGAAGAACAGTGCGGCCAACGGCGGCAATGTTAGCTCCAGCGAAAACGGCCTGCCGTGGGCGGGGATTTCTTCGGCATTTACGCCGCCCATGTTGCCCATGCCGCTGCCGGCGTATTCGCGGGCGTCGCTGTTGAGCATTTCGCGCCAGTAGCCGCCGTGCGGGACGCCGATGCGGTATTTGGCGCGGGGCACGGGCGTGAAGTTGCAGACGACAAGAATCGTGTCCTGCGGCGACTCGCTCTTGCGCAGCAGGGAAATCGTGCTCATGGCATTGTCGTTTACGTCGACCCACTCAAACCCCGCGGGATCGTTGTCGAAGACGTGCATGGCGGGCTCGCTGCGGTAAAAGCGATTGAGCTGCTCCATCCAAGTTTGCACGCCGCGGTGGACTTGATACTGCAAGACGTGCCATTCCAGGCTTGAATCGTGCGCCCACTCGCGCACCTGGCCAAACTCATCGCCCATGAAAAGCAGCTTCTTGCCCGACTGGGCGTACATGTAGCCGAAAAGCAGACGCAGATTGGCGAACTTCTGCCATTCGTCGCCGGGCATTTTGCCGATCAACGATCCCTTGCCGTGGACGACTTCATCGTGCGAGAGCGGCAGCACGAAATTTTCATGCCAGGAATAGAGCATGCGGAAAGTGAGCAGGTTGTGCTGATACTTGCGATGGATGGGGTCGTTCTGAAAATATCTGAGCGTGTCGTGCATCCATCCCATATCCCACTTTAGGCCGAAGCCCAGCCCGCCGAGGTAGACCGGCCTCGAGACCATCGGCCAGGAAGTCGATTCCTCGGCCGTCGTCTGAATCGCCGGCTGTTCTTTGTAGCTTTCCTGGTTGAAGCGGCGCAAGAATTCGATGGCGTCGATGTTCTCGCGTCCTCCAAATTTGTTGGGAATCCACTCGCCCTGCTTGCGCGAGTAGTCGAGATAGAGCATCGACGCGACGGCATCCACGCGCAGGCCGTCAATATGGTACTTGTCGAGCCAAAACATAGCGCTCGACATCAGAAAGCTGCGCACTTCCGGGCGGCCGTAATTGAAAATGTGCGTCTTCCAGTCGGGATGAAATCCCTGGCGCGAGTCGGCGTGTTCATAGAGATGCGTGCCGTCAAAATAGGCGAGGCCGTGCGCGTCGGAGGGGAAGTGCGACGGCACCCAGTCGAGAATCACCGCGATACCGTGCTGGTGGAGGTAGTCGACCAGATACATGAAATCCTGCGGCGTGCCGTAACGCGAAGTGGGCGCGAAGTAGCCGGTGGTCTGGTATCCCCAGGAACCGTAGAAGGGATGCTCCATGACGGGCAGGAACTCGACGTGAGTGAATCCCATCTGGCCGACATATTCGGCGAGCCGCGGCGCGGTCTCACGGTAAGTCAGAGGCCGGTTGTGCTCTTCGGGCACCCGCATCCACGAGCCCAGATGTACTTCGTAAATGGCTTGCGGAGCCCGCAGCGAGTTGCGACCGGCGCGGCTTGCCATCCATTCCTGGTCATTCCATTGATAATCGAGGTCCCAAACGACCGACGCGGTGCGCGGCGGTTTCTCATGCAGCAGGCCGACAGGATCGGCTTTATCAACCCGGTATCCGTGCTGCCGCGATTCGATGTGAAATTTGTAGAGCGCGCCTTTGGCCACGCCAGGGATGAATCCCTCCCAGATGCCCGACGATCCGCGTGGGTCGAGGCGATGCGTCTTCGGACCCCAGGAATTGAAGTCGCCTACGATCGAGACCGACCGTGCATTCGGCGCCCATACGCTGAAGACCGTGCCGGGCTGGCCGTTGTGCGTGACCAGGTGCGCACCCATCTTGTCGTAAATCCGATAGTTGCTCCCCTCGTTGAAAAGGTAGAGATCCTGGTCGGAAAGGAGTTGGGGAGTGGCGAGGGTGGGGGCGGGGGTCATGGGGTTGCGAGAGTGTACCGCGCCTAGTGTACCGGAAAAGAGGGGTAATTCTTGTAACGGATCTAGGGCATGGCGGGTGAACAAGGAAGCCTCCACCTTAGCATCAGCATCCTGTGTGGCAACTGGATGTACATAATCATTGATTCCATGTACATCCAGTGATATGCTGAGCCGAGTGAGGGGACTGAAAAATGGCAGCCACGAGAAATCGAGTGCACAAACATTTTCAATTGGATGTAGTGAAGATTAAGCGCGCTCAAAGAGCTCTGAAGGCCAAGACCGAAACAGAAACGATTGAGCGTGCCTTGGATTTCACAATCGATGAGCTTCGAAAGAATCGGGTGCTCGCCGAAGCCAATGAAAGATTTATCCGGAGTGGAGTCGAGATACGGGATGTGTATGGGAATCTGGAGCATTAATTGTCGGACACACTGTTCGATACGTCCATTTACGTTACCGCGATGAGGCGTTCTGGCGATTGGGTTCGACTCCTGCAGCGGGTGACGGTAGGCGGAAGTCTTTGGCTGAGTGCGGTGGTGCTGGAGGAGCTTTACGCCGGAGCGGACGAACGCTCGAGGGCGTGGGTGGAACGGTTGGAGATGGAGTTCGCCCGCGAGAATCGCATTCTGGTTCCAAATCTCGAGGATTGGATTCAGACGGGCGAAGTGCTGAAGCGGTTAGCCCTCAAATACGACGACGAACTAATAGGGAGAGGCCGCCTGACCAATGATGCGCTGATCGCAACCAGCGCGGGCAGGCTCGGCCTTAGAGTCCTCACGGCAAACGCAAAGGATTTTCGCAGACTGGCGGAATTCCGAAATTTTCAGTGGGAAGTGGCGACGATTTGACGCCTCCGGGCAGCTCAGCTTTTTACTGATTCTGCCGTGCTATCCTGACTCATCCAGCCATGCCTGCCTTGCGTGTCATTCTGCTCTGGCACCAACACCAGCCGTTCTACAAAGACCTGGTCACCGGAGAGTCCCGCATGCCGTGGGTGCGCCTGCATGGGCTCAAAGATTATTACGGCATGGTCAAGTTGCTCGACGAGTTTCCCAACGTTCATCAGAATTTCAATCTGGTGCCGTCGCTCATGATCCAGATTCAGGATTATGTCGACGGCACGGCTGAAGACCCGTTCCTGGCCGTGGCCGCCATGCCGGCAAAGGATCTCTCGCTCGAACAGCGCCGCTTCGCTCTGCAATATCTGTTTCAGGCCAATCCGCAGAATGTGATCGGGCGCTATCCGCGCTACCAGGAGTTGTGGGAGCGATTTCGCGAGCACGGCGACCACCCCGAGCGCGCGGAGAGATATTTTCAGGCTCAGGATTTTACTGACCTGCAGGTTCTGTCGCAGATCGCATGGTTCGACGAATTCTTTCTGGAGGAGAAAGACATTGCCGCGCTGGTCGCGAAGGGGCATGGCTATTCGCTCGACGATCAGAAGCTGGTGATCGCGAAAGAACGCGAATTCCTGGGCAAGGTTCTGCCGGCGCACGCCGAGGCAGCGAAGAAAGGGTCGATCGAGCTTTCGGCTACGCCGTTCTATCACCCGATCCTGCCGCTGGTTTGCGATACCAATGCGGGCGCGGTGTCATCGCCGGGGCTGCCGCTGCCGCAGAACCGGTTTCGGCATCCCGAAGACGCGCGCGAGCAGCTTACCCGCGGCCTCGATCTTCACCAGAAAGTTTTCGGCATGCGCCCCAAGGGTGTCTGGCCATCGGAAGGCAGCCTGTCCGAGGAAGTGCTGGCCATCTCCCACAGCGTCGGCATTCAATGGATGGCGACCGACGAAGGCGTGCTTGGGCGCAGTACGGGATTGTTCTTCTCCCGCGACGGCAACGGCCGGTTGCCCGCGCCCCTGGCCGAGAAGCTCTACAACATTCATCGCTACGAAAACGGCTCGACGGCGATGCACCTGGTGTTTCGCGATCATACGATTTCCGATCTCATCGGATTTGTGTATTCGGGCATGCCTCCGGCAGACGCCGCGCGGCACCTGATCGGCACCATCAAGGACGCGGCCCAACCCGTGCTGGCCAAAGGACGCGACGCCGTCGTCTCGATCATTCTCGACGGTGAAAATGCCTGGGAATACTACCCCAAGTCGGGACGCGAATTCCTGCGCCGATTCTATGACGGGCTGCAGCGCGAGCCGGGCGTAGAGGCGGTGACGATTTCGGAAGCGATTGCGCGGCACAAGGATTTCGGCAGCATGACTTCGCTCGTCCCCGGGTCGTGGATCAATGCCAACTTCAACGTGTGGATCGGCGCTCCGGAAGATAATCGGTCCTGGGATTATCTGCACCGGGCACGCGAGTTCTACGCTCAGAACGCGGCGCGGGCGAGCGAGGCACAGCGCAAGCTGGCTTTCGAGGAAATCCTGATTGCCGAAGGCAGCGACTGGAACTGGTGGTATGGTCCGGAGCACCACTCGGCCAACGACCGCGACTTTGATGAGCTTTACCGAAAGCATTTGTCGAATGTGTATCAGGCGCTGGGTGCGGTTCCGCCCGACTATCTGGCGCAGCCGATCTCTGGGGCCGAGGTTCGTCCGGAGTTTGTGCCGCAGACGGCCTACATTCATCCCAGAATCGCCGGCGACAAAGTCCGCTACTTTGAGTGGATGGGCGCGGCCGCTTACTCCGCCGATCATCGCGCGGGCGCAATGCACGGCAAACAGTTCCTGCTCGACTCGGTGTATGGCGGCATTGATGCCACGTATTTATACGGCAGGCTCGATTTCAAAGGACAACTTCCCGCCCTGGATTTTGAAATCGTGGTCAATGTGGAATCGTGGGCCAGCGGCGAGCAGCGTCCGCGGCGCGTGCTGCGGGTTGAGGCTGCGGCGCACGAACGCCGGCTCAAAGACTGGAAGATTGAAAACAGCGGGGAGGGGCGTCAGCTGGCCTCCTCTGCGCAAACTGACGAAAGCGTGAAAATCGCGCTGCTGCGCAATTTCGAATTCAGACTCCCGCTGGTCTGGCTGCTGGCCACGCCGGCCGTGCCAGGAAAGGATCAACCTTCCGGCGGAAAGGATGACCGCAAAGCCGCGAGTGTGGCTCCGACGAGCCAGCTGCGCCTGCGCTTCAGCCTCTGGGAGAACCATCTGCCCGTGGATTCGTTGCCGCTTGAAGGCTGGATTGAACTGCAGGTGGTCAGCGAGGGGGAGTTGTTGTTCGGAGCCTGAGCGCGGCTGCGGTTTCGGGCAACAGGGAAAGGCATCAACCACGAAGGATACGAAGGATCACTAAGGGGTTCGCGGACAAGGATCTCCGACCCATTTCCACCACGACAACACCATCTCCCGCGAACTCTTTCGCACTCCATAAACCGTAACGGTTTCTCTACTTGCTGCCGCCGCCGGTCGCCGGAGAAGCGTTACCGGTCAGGCTCATCGGGCGGTTCAGCTCCAGCGTGAGTTCGGTGCCTGCGGGCATCATGGCGGAACGATGTTTGGTTAGCCAGAGCACTGTGGTTGAAGTCGCGCCCACCGCACCGCCGATCAGGACTCCAGGCCCTCCGCCAATGAGTCCACCGACGAGCATGCCGCCGGCCGCTCCACCCCCCACTTCCAGTTGATCGCGGCGGTCGTGGCCTGATCCCTTGAACTGGCCTTCGCTGTTGACGTCCGTGCCCGGAATGCTGGTATCGGTAAGGGTCGCGTCGAGATAGTGGCGCTCACCGTTGGGAAGAATCACGGCTTCGGGAAGTATGGTGATCGACGGCTTGCCGGAAATGCGGCGCGGTTCGCTCACCTTCACGACCCGGCCTTCAACCGTCGCTCCCGCCGGAATCAGGGTCTGGCCTTTGACCACGACGGCTTGAGTGAGGCTCCCGCGAAACGGGTCCCCGGGCCGGTTGCTGAACGTGGCAAGCGTAGTCTCCAGCCGGACCATCAAGGCGGTGCCCGCCGGAACAGCCGGACCAGTTTGGGTTGAGACAGTTTGAGCTGGGGCAGTCTGGGCCGAACTAGATGGGGTTGAGCTTGTCTGAGTTGAATCCGTCTGCGCGGCAAGCATCGTCGCCAGCAGCAGTACGCAGGGTAAAGCCATCCACTTGGTTAGAACCAATTTATTTGAAACCAGGCATTGCCTCATCGCGCCTCCTCGAATCCCCAATTCTCTTTCTTGACAATAGACCACGGGGTGAAGCCGGGACAAGCACCGGGCAGTACAAGGTGAACCACTGGAGGTAAGAGGGCTCCGGCGATGTCCCAATGGCCAGTCCCAGAGGCGGAAAGCTGTCTCAGGAACGTGTCCGGTGTCACACGACGTTCACATGCCATCCGATATAATCGATAGTTTCACAGTGCATCATGGGAAGGACATATACGGGTGTCGGCTACCACACGCGCAGGCGTCTGACGGTTGGCGGCCCGTTTCCACAAAGCGTTTTTTGATCATCGCCTCTTTGCAGCTCCAAACGAAAAGGAAAGAAATCTCATGTCAAATATTGCAGCCATTCATGCACGAGAAGTTCTGGACTCGCGCGGCAATCCTACGGTGGAAGCGGAAGTTTTCCTGGCGGACGGCTCCATGGGCCGCGCCATTGTTCCCAGCGGCGCGTCGACCGGCGAGCACGAAGCGGTCGAACTACGCGATGAAGATGCGAACCGATTTCAGGGCAAAGGAGTTCTTAAGGCCGTTGAGAACGTCAACGGAGAGATCGCCGAGGCATTGGCAAACTGGGATGGGTTCGATCAGCGCGGGCTCGACGCCAAGATGATCGAACTTGATGGCACTGAGAACAAGGGCCGCTTAGGCGCGAACGCCATTCTGGCGGTTTCGATGGCCGCGGCTCGCGCCTCGGCCTGGAGCCTCGATATACCGCTTTATCGCTACCTCGGTGGCGCCGGCGCCAACACGCTGCCCACGCCCATGATGAACATCCTGAACGGCGGAGCCCATGCCGACAACAATGTCGACTTCCAGGAATTCATGGTGATGCCGGTGGGAGCGCCCACGTTTTCCGAGGCGTTGCGCTGGGGCGTGGAAGTCTTCCATACGCTTAAGGGAGTTCTGAAGAAACGCGGCTACAACACTGCCGTCGGCGACGAAGGCGGGTTTGCGCCTTCGGTGAAATCGAACGTGGAAGCGATTGAGGTCGTGCTCGAGGCCATTACCAAGGCCGGTTATAAGCCGGGAGAAGAAGTCGCGATCGCCCTCGATCCGGCGGCCAGCGAGTTTTATCAGGATGGGAAATATGTCTTCAAGAAATCCGACAAGTCGGCGAAAAGTTCCGATGAAATGGTGCGCTTCTGGGCGAAGTGGGTGAACGATTATCCCGCAATTGTGTCGCTGGAGGATGGCTTGTCCGAGAACGATTGGGACGGCTGGCAGAACCTGACCAAGGAACTGGGCGGGAAGATTCAGTTGGTGGGCGACGACATTTTCGTCACCAACATCCAGATCTTTGGCGAGGGTATCGCGAAGGGAATTGCCAATTCGATCCTGATTAAGCTGAATCAGATTGGCACGGTGAGCGAGACTTTGGACGCTATTGATCTGGGGCGGCGGAACGGTTACACGTCGGTGATTTCGCATCGCTCGGGCGAAACCGAAGACACGTTCATCGCCGATCTGGCCGTGGCCACGGGAGCAGGACAGATCAAGACCGGTTCCGCTTCGCGCACCGACCGCATCGCGAAGTACAACCAGCTGCTGCGAATCGAAGAAGAACTGGCCGGAACGTCCAGATTCCTGGGATTGAAAGCGCTGAACTACAAAGGGTAGTCGCAGATCGGCTGGCGGACCAATACCCGAAAACAGAGGACAAATCATGATGACCGAATTCCTTGTCTCCGAACTCGACGAAGAAACCAAGAAAACGCGCGCGATGCTGGAGCGCGTTCCCATGAAAGCCGATTTCAAGCCGCATCCGAAATCGGCGCCGCTGGGCAAACTGGCGCCGCACGTGGCCGAGTTGCCGGGCTTCGGCGTGACCATTTTGACGACGCCGGAACTCGACTTCGGCAGCGGCCCGCCGCGAGTCCGTCCTCCATTCGAATCGCCGGAGCAACTCGTGAAGGCGTTCGACGAAGGCGCCGCCAAGCTGAGGTCCGCGCTCGAGAACACGCCGGATTCGGCCTGGGCCGAAAGTTGGAAACTCGGTTTTGGCGGCAAGCCGATTTTTAGCGGATCGCGCTTTCTTGCCTACCGGCAGATGTTCCTGAATCACCTTGTCCATCACCGGGCGCAGCTAGGCGTGTATCTGCGGCTGAACGAGAAGCCCCTGCCAGCGACGTATGGCCCGTCGGCCGACGAGACGATGGGATTTTAGCCCGGCGAAGCCTCGGTTGACTTAGCTAAGGGCTTAGTCTAGTATGTCAGGTATCATGGAAGTGAATATCCACGAAGCTAAGACTCATCTTTCCAAGCTCTTAGAGCGAGTCGCATCGGGAGAAGAGGTCATTATTGCCAAGGCAGGAAAGCCTGTGGCGAAGTTGGTGGCGATCCCGTCCGAGCGGCCGCGCTTTAAACTCGGTTCGGCTAGGGGTGAGTTCGTTGTTCCTGACAACTTCAACGATCCGCTGCCGAAGGAGATCGAAGACCTGTTTTACGAATGAAAGTTCTGCTGGATACTCACACGCTGCTGTGGGCGCTGACGGATGAATCAAAGCTGTCGGAGCGCGTGCGAAAACTTCTGCCACAAGCCGACACCTGGTTCAGCGTGGCCAGTTTGTGGGAAATCCTGATCAAAGCGCGAATCGGGAAAATACCCTTGCCACACCCAACCGGGCCGTTCGTGATGTCGAAATTGCAGCTCAATGGAGTGCGACTCCTCCATGTTACCCCGGATCATGTGCTACGGATCGAGTCCTTGCCGGATCATCATCGCGACCCCTTCGACCGGATGCTGATCGCACAGAGTCTGGAAGAGCACATTCCCGTGATAACGGCCGATCGCGTCTTCGCACGCTATCCGGTCGAACTGATCTGGTAGCCATGATTTGTAATTCATAACTTTTAGCAGGAGCCAATCGTGTCCCGTCCTAAACCACTCGTTCTTGTCATTCTTGACGGCTGGGGATATCGCGCCGAAACCAAAGCCAACGCCATCGCGCTTGCGCGCAAGCCCACGTACGACCGTCTGCTGCGCGAGTATCCCAACACGCTCATACACACCAGCGGACCGTTTGTCGGGCTGCCCGAAGGGCAGATGGGCAACAGCGAAGTCGGTCATCTCAACATTGGCGCCGGCCGCATCGTGCATATGGACATCACGCGCATCGATCAGATGATTCAGAACGGGGAATTCTTCTCGCATCCGGTTCTGCTCGACGCCATGAAGCACGCGCGCACGGGTGAGCGCCGCCTGCACCTGTTCGGGCTGGTTTCCGACGGCGGAGTGCACTCGCAGCAGGCGCATCTGTACTCCCTGCTGAAAATGGCAAAGCAGAACGGACTGGAGCGCGTTTTCGTCCACGCCTTTATGGACGGCCGCGACACACTCCCTACCAACGGGGCGGGATATCTCGAACAACTGCAGCAGAAGATGCGCGAATACGGCTGCGGCAAGATCGCCACCGTCAACGGCCGCTATTACGCCATGGATCGCGACCGCCGCTGGGAGCGCATCGCGAAGGCGTACAACGCCATGGTTTTCGCCGATGCGGAGGGCGGCAAGCAGGGCGATCCAGTGCAGGGGATGAAAGAGTCTTACAACAAGGGAGTGACCGACGAGTTCGTGATTCCATTCGTCGTAGAAGATCCGAAGAACGCGGGCGGGGGCGCCCGCGCCACATCGACCATTCGTGATGACGATGCGTGCATTTGTTTCAACTTTCGCGCCGACCGCGTGCGGCAGATCACGCGCGCTCTCGCCCGCAACAGCGGGCTGAACGCCACAGGCGGCAGTGACCTTCCGGGCGCGGCTGATCTCGACTCGACCATCCCGCGCGATCGCGTCCCGAAAAATCTGCACTATGTTTGCATGACGCAGTATGACAAGAATTTCAGCCTTCCAGTCGTGATTCCGGCGGAGTCGATGGCGAATATTCTGGCCAACGTGATGGGTAATCAGAAAATGCGCAATCTGCGCGTGGCCGAGACCGAGAAATACGCCCACGTTACCTATTTCTTCAATGGCGGCGTCGAGACGCCGTTTCCCGGCGAGGATCGCGTGCTGGTGCCCTCGCAGAAGGTGGCGACTTACGATCTGAAACCGGAAATGAGCGCTGCCGGTATCGCGGATGCGGTCGTGAAGGCCACCGAAGAAGGAACGTTCGATGTGATGATCGTGAACTTCGCCAACGCCGACATGGTCGGGCACTCGGGAAAAATTGAGCCCACGGTCAAAGCCGTCGAAACGGTCGACGCCTGCCTGAGCCGCGTCGAGGCTGCGATTCGAGCCAAGGGCGGGGCCATGCTGATCACTGCCGATCACGGCAATGCGGAAATGATGATCGACCCCGTGACCGGCGGCCCGCACACTGCGCACACCACGAATCCGGTGCCGTTGATTGTCGTCTCAGAAGATTCGAAGAAGTTCACCCTGAAGCCGAACGGCTCGCTGCGCGATATCTCGCCGACGATCTTAGGAATGCTTGGAGTCGATGAGCCGAAAGAAATGACGGGGGCGGATCTGCGAGTTCGAGTGAAGACAAGCTAAGCTAGAAATGGAGCTGGAGCTGGAGTTAGAGGGTCGAATGTCAGAAGAAGGCGTAGGCAGTGCTTATTTGACGGATGCGCTGAATAATTTCCGCAGTTACAAGAAACTGGCGGAAGAGGCGCTCGCGCAAGTCTCCGATGAGGAGATTTTTCGGCTGATTGACCCCGACGCAAACAGCATCGCGATGCTCATCAAGCACATGGCCGGCAATATGCGCTCCCGATGGACCGATTTTCTGACGAGCGATGGAGAAAAACCCGATCGTCATCGCGACCGTGAATTTGAGATCGATCCGGCGACAACTCGCGCCGACGTTATGAGATGGTGGGAGGACGGATGGCGCAGTGTATTCGATGCGATAACGCCGCTCACGTCCGACGACCTTAAGCGAAAAGTATTGATTGCCGGTCGCGAGCACTCCGTCATGCAAGCGATTACACGTCAGCTATTGCATTATGCGGGGCACGTCAATCAGATTGTCTTGCTCGCCAAACACCTCCAGGGCCCTACGTGGAAATCGCTCAGTATTCCGAAAGGCCAGTCGGAATCATTCGCCCGACAGTTTGAGCAGAAGCACGCGGCAAGATCGCAGGTCACCACTACCAAATGAGGGCGGCATTCAGAGCGGAATGACGGTTCTTCTGGCCGTCGGACGACTGCGAAGTCCTAGTTTTCCAGCAGCGCCGGTGCGGTGGACAGCAGCCCTGCAGCCAGTTCCAGATCGTGCAGGTCTTCGCGGCTGAAGTCGGGGGCGAGTTTGGGGTCGAGTCCCTTGCGCGAAATCTGGATCACGCCTACCACGTTCGAGTCACGATCCATGATGGGAACCGACATCAGCTTCTGAATCGGTATCGGAGCCACGGGCTCGCTGGTGTGCTCGTTCTCAGGTTTGATGGTTTCGAAAATGCTCGCGTGCTTCACTTTCGCAAAGTTGTTGAAGATTTCAGCTTTCTTGCTCAACGCCGTATGCGCGGCCACCGCTTTGCTCGAGAGCGGAATCGCTCCCGTAGTCCGCAGATATTCCGGAAAGACAAAACGCAGCAACCCCTTCTCCAGCCGCATGAGCGCAACTTCGGTGTACTGCACGCGAAAAATCTTGGCCAGAACCATGCACAGGTCCAGCGCCGAAACTCCCGGCCCCAGCACCGAACCCAGGGGGAGCAGGTGCTCTGGAAGTACAATCTCTTCCATCATCGTGTGATCGTTTTCTTGGGTCATAACCCGCGCTTCTCCAGTGGTTCGCGGAGCAACCTTGACTTTACCGCACTTTGCGCGCCAAAAGGTACTACCTAAAGTAATCGAAGTTACAACGGCAAGCCCTTTGTTTTCACTAATAAGCTATTACGACGCGCGGCTCTTGCACCGAATTGGACAATTCCCGGCTATCCCCAAACCATCAACCAACTGACAGTTTTTGTCAGTTTGCGGGACGCGAATCGAGCTCAAACTTTCACGCCTCGAATCTGGATCGCGGTGCCCTTTTCCTCCGGGGCTCAAAATCGTTACACTTCGAGCCTATGAGCCTTCCAAACCAACCCAACGTGAAATTGCAAAGCGCCCCCGACTATCGCGAGAATTACGCCAACAGCGTGCAGATGCGGGTCAATATCTGGGACTTCTTTCTGGTATTCGGCACGCTGCAGCAACAAACCGAGACCCAGGTCGAGATCAGGAATTTTCAGGGCATCTACCTCAGCCCGCAACAAGCCAAGGCGCTGCTCGGACTACTCCAGCAAAACGTGGCCGGATACGAAAGCGCTTTCGGAGAAATCAAGCTCGACCCGCGCATGGGACCGTCGGGGCCGGTGCATTAAGCTTACAATTTCGGCGGCACGGATTTACGCGGATTCCTGCGGATCAAGTTCGCATGGATTGAGAAGGACAAAACTAGCAATGCCCTACAAGACTCATCCGTGAAAGCCCGCGATAATCCGCGGCCAGTTCTTGAGCTGCGAAACCACCCCGCGCTCGTGTTCGCGGTGATCTTTGTTGTGATCTTTCTGCTGCATGCGCCTTTGCTGCGCCTTCCATATTTCTGGGACGAATCCGGCTACTACATTGCGGCCGCGCGCGACATCCTGCTGGGCGGAAGTCTGATTCCTCATACGACAGTCTCGAACGCGCATCCGCCGCTGGTGCTGGCGTGGATTGCGCTGTGGTGGAAGGTAGTGGGTTATGCGCCGCAGGTGACGCGTTCGGCCATGGTGGTCGCAGCCGCATTTTCACTGTTGGGATTGTTTCGGCTGGCCGAGCGCGCAGCCAATACGGAAGTTGCGATTGGGGCGACGGTGTTGACGGCGCTGTATCCGGTTTTTTTCGTGCAGAGTTCGCTGGCTCAGGTCGATCTCGCCGCGGCCGGACTCATTTTCTGGGGCTTGTGCGCGTATCTGGAAGGCCAGCCGGTCGCAGTGGCGATCTGGCTTTCACTGGCCGCGTTGGCCAAGGAAACCGCGATTCTGGCTCCGCTCGCACTGGCGGGATGGGAACTGTTGCTTCTCGCTATGCCGAGGTGGGGCAGTCGAGCTTCGCTCGACCGGACAGCCGAGGGCGGCTGTCCCCACATAAACCAGTCCGCTGCGCGCCACATCTTCCCGCTCTTAATCCCTCTATTCCCCCTGGCACTCTGGTACGCCTATCACTACTCCCGCACCGGCTACGTTTTCGGCAATCCCGAATTCTTCCGCTACAATGTCGCGGCCACGCTCAGTCCGCTGCGATTTCTGCTGGCTCTGGTCGCGCGGCTCTGGCAGGTTTTCGGATACATGCATTTGTGGGTTCTGACTCTGGGCATGCTGCTGGCTATGCTTCTGCCGCCAGCGAAAGACGACGGCGTCGAACGCCAGCACATCGCGATCCCGGTGCAGATGGTTTTTCTCGTCGTGGTTGCGACCTACGTGGTGGCGATGGCTGTGATCGGAGGCGCCGTGCTGGCGCGTTACATGCTGCCGGCCGTGCCGCTGCTGATCATTGCGGCTGTGTCGACGCTGCGCCGGCGGTTGCGCTACTGGCCGGCAGCCGTCGCCGTGGTCGGGCTTGCTTTTATTGCGGCTTGGTTCTGGAATCCGCCGTACGGATTTTCGCCGGAGGATAATCTCGCTTACCGCGACTTCGTGGTTCTGCATCAGAACGCGGAGAGTTTTCTGGAAGGGCGTTATCCCATGGCCCATGTATTGACGGCGTGGCCGGCATCGGATGAATTAACGCGTCCCTGGCTAGGTTACGTCACGCGGCCGGTGCAGGTGGTACGCATCGAAGATTTCTCGCTCGACGAGGTGCTCTCGGCGGCGGAGTTTCGCTCACACTATGAAGTCGCCCTGGTTTTCTCGACCAAGTACGATCCACCGCGTCCGCTGCTCGATCGGTGGCATTTCGGCCGCTGGAAAAGATGGGAAGATCTGAAGCGGCGATTCTTCGGCTACCATCGCGACCTGCCGCCGGCGGCCATCGCGCAGATTCTGGGTGGTCGCATTGTGTTTTCAGAAGAGCGCAAGGGAGAGTGGGTCGCGGTGATTGAGATGGAGCGGAACGAAACGGTTAGTGCGAGAAACGCCGGGTTTTCTCGGCGGGGAGGGAGTCGCCTTGGTAGGCCTACTTCTGCATCAGATGACAGGAGTGCGTTTTGATCACCAGCCACACTTCTTGACCCGGCGCGAGTTGAAGTGAGTCGCGCGCGGCCAGCGTGAGATGGACTTCCATTTCGACGCCGGATGTCACTCGCGCGGAGACGATCATATCGCGTTGCTCTACAGACGTGACGCGTCCCGGGATCACGTTGCGCGCGCTCAGTCCCACCGGCAGGGAAGTCGCGAGCAGAATATCGCCGGCACGAATTCCGACGCGCAAGGTTGAGCCGACATCCGCCCGTACCAGGGGAGTTTCGAGAAAAACGGTTTCGCCAGAGATCGTTCCTCGATCACCGGACTCATGATGACTTTCGCTCACCACTTTGCACGGCACGATTTTGCAGAGCATAGTGCCGCGCTCGGGATGCACTTCCACCACCGTCGCATCGAAGATGTTTTCGACTCCTGCCAGCTGCGCGACGGTTTGCTGCAGCGGCGCGGACATGACTTCATGCGGCGTGCCCTGAGCCACGATGCGTCCGGCATCGAGCACGAGCACGCGCTCGCCGAGGGCAAAAACTTCTTCGCGGCTGTGCGTGACATAGAGGATGGGAATGCGATGAGCCCGGTTCCACTCGCGCAGGTCGTCAATAATCCTCGACTTGGTCGGCGTGTCGAGCGCGGCCAGCGGTTCGTCGAGCAGCAACACGTCAGGATCGGTCACCAGAGTTCGAGCCAGCGCGGCGCGCTGGCTTTCTCCGCCGGAAATTTCGCGCGCGCTGCGCTGCGCCAGGTGAGGAATGCGGAATGCTTGAAGCATGGCCGATGCTCGCCGCCTGCGCTCCGCCGGCGGAAAGTGCGCGAGGCCGTACTCGACGTTTTGCTCGACCGTCAGATGCGGGAATAGCCCCAGCGACTGAAAGACATATCCGATACGCCGCTTCGCGACCGGACTGTCGATTCGTTGCTCAGCGTCGAACAGCACGCGATCCCCGACCGCGATCCGCCCCGAGTCTGGCCTTGTCAGTCCGGCGATGCAATCGAGCAGCGTAGTCTTGCCCGCGCCCGACGGGCCGAACACGATGGTGAAACCCTGAGCAGCCTGAAATTCGACGTCCAGAACAAACTGCTGCGAAGGCGCCGCGTGGCGTTTGCGGAATCGGGCGTCGAGACGGCGATCGGCTCGTTCTTCGCTAAGCATGACAGGGGAAAGCTTACGACTTTCCTACAAGACCGGCCGTCCAGTTCGAGCGGTTCAAGCTGTAGACGATCGCCAGCAGCACGAAGCACAGCACCAGCAACAGCAGTGCCGTCTGATTCGCGCCCGCGTAGTCGGATGCTTCTACACGGTCGAAGATGTCGATGGAGACGGTTCGCGTTACGCCTCGAATGTTCCCCCCCACCATGAGCACGACCCCGAACTCACCCATGGTGTGGGCGAAGCTCAAGGCCGCGCCGGTTATTAGGCCCCGGAGCGATAGCGGCGCGATCACACGAAAAAAAGTTCGCAGGCGCGAAGCGCCCAGAGTTGCCGATGCGGCGATCAGCTTGTAGTCCACGCCGGCAAACGACGTGGCAAACGGCTGCACCGCGAACGGCAGGCTGTAGAGGATGGACCCGATCACAAGCCCGCTGAAGGTAAACGCCAGCGTGTGGCCAGTGAGCGAGATCCAGCAGCGCCCCAGCGGACTGCGCGGGCCGAGCGCTACCAGAACGTAGAAGCCGAGCACAGTCGGCGGTAGCACGATGGGCAGCGCGACTAAGGCTTCCACCAGAAACTTCCAGCGGTGGCGAGAGAACGCGATCCAGTATGCGATCGGCACGCCCAGAACGCAAAGCGCGAGCGCAACCGTAACTGCGAGTTGCAGGGTAAGCCAGAATGTTTGCCAGTCAATCGCCATGGTCAATCGGCATGATGGATCGGTGCCATGATAGATCGTGGTGCTTTCTCCGGCACTCAACTGCCCGGAGTGTCTCGCTTTCGAAAGGCTCCCCAGCCCCAGAGACGGCGGCGCTACTCAAGCATTAAGGTATCGTTTCTAGGGGATCGTGAAGCCGTACCTCCGGAGCAACTCCGCCGTTTCCTTCGTCTTCATGTATTCCAAAAAGTCGGCCGCTTCTTTCTTGTGTGGCGATTGCGAGATCACGACCGCTCCCTGCGCCAGCGGAGGATAAAAGTCCGCCGGAATCTCCCAGTACTTTCCCTTGCCCTGCATCGATGGAGCGACAGCATGCGCGAGCGCCACGAAGGCGACCTGCGCATTCCCCGATTCGGCGAACTGCGCCGCCTGTGAAATATTTTCGCCCAGCACCAGCCGAGCCGACACCTGATCGTACAAGCCGGCATGCTTCAGCGCCGCCACAGCGGCCCGTCCGTAGGGAGCGTGCTGCGGATTGGCAATGGCAATTTTCTTCACCGACGGATCAAGCACCACGCTCATGCCCTTGCCTTTGAGGTCGAGCGGCGAATCCGCCGGAACCCACAGCACCAGCTTGCCCACCGCGTACTCGTAAAGACTCGCCGGGTCGGCCTCTCCGGCAGCGACCAGTTGCCGGGGATAGTCCATGTCGGCGGAGAAAAAAATGTCGAACGGCGCCCCGTTCTGAATCTGTTGCGTGAGCGCGCCCGAGGCTCCGAACGAGAGTTTGACTGTCACACCCGTTTTCTTTTCGTAGTTCGCGGCTATTTCTTTCAGAGCAGAACTGAGATCGGCCGCTGCCGCCACGGTCAGTTCCGTAGTGTTCTTCTCCTCCTGCGAGTTCGTTTGCCCAGGCGTCTCTTGCGCCTGCGCCGCAGTCGAAAGAACGCAGAGAGCGGCCAGCAGTCCGCAGGCTAGAGTCTTCAATCTCGTCGTCATCGTGAACGTATCCTCAAAACCCGGTGCTTTATGCGGGCCAACAGATCTTAACGATCGATTGATCGAAGACGCCGTCGATTGTACAAGGCAGATCCACTGCACAGGTCAATCGAGGCTTCGCTGGTTTTTCCCAAAGTGGTCCGCTTCCGGACTTGGATGCCGCTTTTACATTGCTTCGCTCTCTTCTGGTTTCCATACTGGAAGGCGAGCGCGG
Organism: uncultured Acidobacteriaceae bacterium; assembly: GCA_963739125.1. Classification (GTDB taxonomy): domain Bacteria; phylum Acidobacteriota; class Terriglobia; order Terriglobales; family Acidobacteriaceae; genus Sulfotelmatobacter. The sequence goes on from CAVTZD010000001.1 coordinate 3,699,182, forward strand.
CATTTCATGTCCATTCGTCATTTTCGCAGTTTTATAGGAGTCCTCGCATCCATTCTTATTGTCGCGTGTTTTATTGCTGCGTCTGCGGTCTCGACCCTGCTGGCGCAGGGAGCGAAACAAGCGGTCCCCGAAACGGCGATCGCGGGCTCGGATGCCGATCATGTCAAAGAGCGCGATGCATGGTTTTTCCGCGGGCGAGTTGTTGCTGGCAAGCCTTCGGCTGAATTGCGACGGCGAGCGTACCAGACCAAGCTGCGGATGCGCGCCCAACACGCTGCCGCGCTGGCTGGGGCTGGCGGTACTAGCAACTCGTCTGCATCCTCTGGTTCGTGGCTGCCCCTGGGTCCAGTGCCTCTGGCCTCTGACGCCACCGGCAACGGCACGCAGGACTACCATCAGGTCGCCGGACGCGCCACTGCCGTCGCCATCGATCCCGCCGATACGAGCGGGAACACGGTGTACATCGGCGGCGCTCAAAGCGGCGTGTGGAAGTCGACCAACGCAGCCGGCACTCTGGCTGGCAACGTGACCTGGACTCCGTTGACCGACGATGCTGCAACGCTCTCCGTCGGAGCGCTCGCCATCCAGCCCGGAAATACGACTCCCGCACAGACGGTAATCCTGGCCGCGACCGGCGAGGCCGACAACTCCAGCGATTCGTATTTCGGTCTTGGAATCTTGCGTTCAGCCGATGCAGGCAATACCTGGACGTTGACTTCAACTGCAAACGGCGGCGCGCTTTCTTTCAGCGGTCTCGGCGGAACGCGCATGGCCTTCAGCACCGCGAGTGGACAAACCAGCACTGCGGTCTCCGCCATGGCCACGTCTTCCGAAGGCCTAGTCGCGGGCGCTGTTACCGCCAACACGATGCCCGGCTTGTACACATCACTCGATGCCGGACAGACCTGGACCTACGACGCCCTAACTGACCCCGGCGGTGCGACAGACGCTACTTCGGCCACTTCGGTTTTCTATAATGCGATCGCCGGGGAATTTTTCGCGGCAGTTCGCTATCACGGTTTCTATTCCTCACCCGACGGTGTGAACTGGACTCGCTTGTCCGCCCAACCCGGAGGCGGCTTGCTCGGCACCGCAGTATGCCCGCCGCAATCAACGTCGAATAACTACGCCTGCCCCATCTATCGCGCGGAAATCGCGGTCGTGCCCGGCCGCAACGAAATGTACGCCTGGTTCGTTTATTTCTCCGCGAGCGGCGTGGTCGATGGCGGCATCTGGCAGAGCCTGAATGGCGGCGCGTCTTGGAATTCGATCTCCGACGCATCGATCGACAGCTGCGGTGACCCTGAGGGCTGCGGCGTCGAGCAGGGTTCTTACGATCTAGCGTTGCTTGCCATTCCGAACGCATCGGCCACCGATCTGTATGCTGGAGCGGTCAATCTCTACAAGTGCTCGATCAGTTCGCAGAATCCCACGTGTTCTTCTTCACCCTTTATCAACCTTACTCACGTTTACGGATGCGACCCGATCGCCGCGCCGGCGCACGTGCATCCGGACCAGCATGCACTCGCCTACGCGACTCCCACGTCAGGCGTGGATTCCGGCAACGACTTGATGTACTTCGCCAACGACGGCGGCATCTATCGGGCGCTCGACGGAGTCGGCGGCCTCACCACCGGCTCCTGCTCGGGCACAAACCAGTTCGACGACCTCAACCAGAACCTGGGATCGATGACGCAGTTCGTCAGCTTCTCGCAGCATCCAACCGACCCCAACACGCTGCTCGGCGGCACGCAAGACAACGGATCTCCGGCGACCGGCCAGTTGACGACGAATCCGGGATGGGACAACGTGCTCGGCGGCGACGGAGGTTACAACGCGATCGATCCCAATGCGACAACAAATCTCTACGCCTCCAATCCCGACATTCCGCCCGGGGGCCTCAGTGTTCAGCTCTGCACCAGCGGCGTGAACTGCGTCGACAGCAGGTTTGACTCTGTGGTCGCAAGCAACGACGTAGGAGGCGACGACGGCGCGTTTTATTTCCCGTACATCCTCGATTCGCAATCCTCGACCGCGCTGCTGGTCGGGACTTGCCGCGTGTGGCGCGGCGCGCGCGCGGGTGGCGCATACACTGCGCTCAGTCCGAACTTCGACACTCTAGGTTCAGGAACGTGCTCCGGAAGCGAAGTGAACCTAGTGCGCGCTCTCGCCGCCGGGGGCCCGACCGACCCAAATGGCTCGACCGTCATTTACGCCACGACCAGCGGCCTGGGCCCGACTAACGGTCCGCTGGAAACGCCCGCTGGTGGCCGCGTCTGGGTGACGATCAGTCCCTCAGCTGGAACTTCCAGTTTCACGGATGTAACCGGCAACGGCCCGGCGGGCAACATCAATCCCAACCAGTTTCCTGTCTCGGGTGTGGCCATCGATGCCTCGGACCCTAGCGGCGATCGAGCTTATGTGACCGTCATGGGATTTACCGAGGGGCCGGGCCATGTGTGGAAAACCACAAACGCCGGCGCAAGTTGGACCGACTACACCGCCAATCTGCCGGACTCGCCCGTCAATGCGGTGGTCATCGATCCGGTTCTAGGGCAGGTGTACGTCGGAACCGACGTGGGCGTGTTCGCCAGTTCGACTTCCTCACCCAATTGGACCGAAGTTGGCCCCACGCCCGGCGCCAACCGGACCGGATTTCTCCCTGACGTCGCCGTGACCGCGCTGGCAATTTTCAGCTCAGGGGGAGAGAAATTGCTCCGCGCTTCCACCTACGGTCGCGGCATCTGGCAGTGGAATCTGGTGCCAGACTTCAGCATAGCAATTTCGAACTCGCCGCAAACCATTCTCACGACTCAAACAGCCACTTTCAATGGTACAGCCAGCGCCTTCAACGGATATACGTACTCAATCGTGCTGAGTTGTGTCGCGGGGGCGACCAGTCCGCCCGCTATTTGCAATCCCACACCTGCCGTGGCAGCCGGCGGCAGCACTCCTTTTACCGTGACGGCGAGTGGCTCCCTCGGCGACTACGAATTCAATATCCAGGGAGTAGGTTCCGATCCCACGCACATCACCCACAACACATCCGTCGTCCTGCATATCACCACGCCGGCGCCTGATTTTGTTCTCGATGAAGTCGGTACGTTCCCCACGGTAAATGCGGGCAGCACTAATGCCAGCGGGTCTGTCAGCGTAAGCGCGATCCACGGATTCAACGGCGTGGTTTCCCTGACTTGCTCGCTGACTTCAGGAAACGGCAGTTGCAGCATGAACCCCACGCCGCTGGGTTCGTTCCCCGCCACTTCGAACGTGACCGTGAACGCCGCGAATTTGAGCGCCGGAAGTTATCAACTGAATGTGCAAGGTACCTCCACTTCCTCGACTCACACGCTGCCGATTTTGTTCAATGTGGCCGACTATCAGGTTTCCGGAATGAAATCTGTCACGGCGGCGCCGGGGGCGCAGGGTACGGCCGCGCTCACCATCACACCTTCCACCTTTTATGTGGGAAATATCGATGCATCCTGTGACGCCAGTTCTTTGCCCGGCGCAAACTGCACGCTAAGTCCCGCGAGCCCGCTTGCAGTCCGAGACGGAGCGGCTGTCCCATTCACTGCAACGATCAGCGTCCCCGGGAGCGCCGCAGCGGGCAACTACAACATCGATGTCAATACGCACGACGCAACCGGTGAGCCCATCCACAACTTCGTCATAGCGCTGACGGTCAGCACGGCGAATCAGGACTTCAGGGTCACGTCCTCGACCTCCAGCCAGACCGTTGTCGCGGGACAGACAACCGGTGCATATCAGCTGACTGTCGCGCCCAATCCCACGGGATCTTCGTTCGCCAGCGCAGTAACCCTCACGTGTTCGGGACTTCCTTCCGGCGCGACGTGTCTGTTTAGTCCATCCGCGCCAGTGGCTCCAGGCACGAGCGCCGCCGCGGTTACCATGACGGTCTCGACCGGCGCCACAACTCCTACGGGAACCTCGACCGTAACCGTCACGGGAACCTCCGGAACCATTTCGCATTCGACCACCGTGTCTCTCACCGTGACTGCGCCCAACAGTCTTCAGCTTGCGATCAGCAAAGGGTTCCCAGCCACGGTAGACGCCGGATCCCAAACTGTCGCCAAGCTAACTGCCACCGCTAATTACAGTGGATCACTTACTGTCACTTGTGACACCAGTTCGTTTTCCGGGCAGTGCGTGGTGACGAGTCCGATTGCGGTCAGCGCTAATGTTGCGGCGCCAATTTCGCTGACCGTGAACGTGCCGAACAATGCTGCGCCCAATGGGACGAATGCTTACAAAGTCGACGTAACGGTGGCCGACGCATCGGGCACGCCCAGCCAGAAAATTGCCCTGCCGCTAACCGTGATTCAGGATTTCTCCGTCAGTTCTTCAACGCCGAGCCAGACCGTCAACCCGGGCCAGACGACGGGCCCATACAATCTAACCATCGCGCCCAACCCGACCGGATCTTCATTCCAAGGCACGGTGACTCTTTCCTGTCCTCATGGACTTCCGTCGGGAGCGCAATGCCTGTTTAACCCGTCTGCTCCGGTGGCGCCTCCTTTTCCGCAGACCGTGGTCTTGACGATTTCAACCACCGCGCCGACGTCAGCTTCGAGTTCGCCCGGGGGCAACGGCTCGATTTTCTATGGACTATGGCTGATGTTGCCGGGAATCGCGCTCGCTGTGAGCGGAAGAAGAAGCAAGCGGAAGAGCATTCTTCGAACCGGGGCTCTTCGAACCTGGGCTCTGTTCTCAGCGTTTCTGCTGCTCGCGCTGCTGCCTTCCTGCAGCGGCGTCAGTTCCGGGGGCGGTGGCGGCGGTGGAGGCACGCCGGCGGGAACCTATACCATCACTGTGACCGGCGCATCTTCCGTTGCACCGGCGGCTGCGGGGCAGACCACGAAAGTCATTCTCGTCGTAAACTAGACCGTCGTCTCCATCGGAGTCGCCGGGAGGCTTGCCGTATTGAGGACGGGCCGCGCGCCGCGTTCCTCTCCCGTCGGGCGCAATGATCGATTCTCGCAAAGACGTAGTGATTATCGGCGGCGGCGTAGTCGGGCTTGCGGTCGCCCTCGCGATCACGCGCCACTTCCCCGGTCTTCGTCTCATGCTGGTCGAGAAAGAAGATCGCGTCGCCCGCCATCAGAGCGGACACAATAGCGGCGTCATTCACTCCGGCGTGTACTACAAGCCAGGATCGTTGAAGGCGCGTCTCTGCGTGGCCGGCGCGGCCGCAATGGTTGAGTTCTGCCGCGAGCACAACATCTCATTTGAAATCTGCGGCAAGGTCATCGTCGCCACTGAGGCAGACGAACTGCCGCGCCTCGAAGAGCTTCGCCGCCGCGGTGAAGCGAACGGCCTCGCCGGCATGCGCATGATCGGACCCGAAGAGTTGCGCGAGATTGAACCGCATGCGACGGGGCTGCTGGCGCTGGTCGTTCCTTCGACGGGAATCACCGACTACGTCCGCGTCTGCGAAAAATATGCCGAGCTGATTAATGCGCGCGGAGGTACGATTCTCACCTCGGCTGCAGCAACCGGCATCCGCCGGCCGAACGGCGAAATCATCGTCGAAACCTCACGCGGCGCTTTTTCTACAGGTTTCCTGATAAATTGCGCGGGCCTTTACAGCGACCGCATCGCGCACATGGCTGGCGATGATCCCGGTGTAGCGATCGTGCCGTTCCGCGGCGAATATTACGATCTCATTCCAGAGCGGGCGTCACTGGTGCGCGGACTCATTTATCCCGTGCCCGATCCGCGCTTTCCATTTCTCGGAGTACATTTCACGCGGCGAGTCAGCGGCACAGTCGACGCCGGTCCTAATGCGGTGCTCGCGCTCGCGCGCGAGGGTTATCGTCACACCGATATCAGCCTGCGCGACCTCTCCCAGTCGCTCGCGTTCCCCGGTTTCTGGCGCATGGCGCGGCAGCACTGGCGCAGCGGGCTCGATGAATTTCGCCGTTCGCTTTGGAAGCCGGTTTTCGTCAGAGCCCTGCAACGGCTTGTTCCCGATGTGCGTGATCGCGATCTGGTCCCGGGCGGCTCAGGCGTCCGGGCGCAGGCGGTTAAACCCAACGGCGCTCTAGTTGACGATTTCCATTTTGTGCAGTCGCGCAACGTGCTGCACGTTCTGAATGTGGTGTCGCCCGCGGCCACGGCTTCACTCGCAATCGGCGAGACGATCGTCGATACCGCCGCGCGTGAGCTCGATGCAGCTGGCCTCGGTGCGAAAAAAACCTCGTGCGCGTAGTTGCGGAAACATCGTGACAGGAGTGCATCGATGACCTTGCAATCTCACCGAGTGGCCCGATGCGCGATCATGTTGTTTCTCTCCGCCTTCGCCATGGCGCAAGCCGGCACTCCCCAAGCTGCGCCGCTGTCCTCGCCGGCTGCCTCGAAATGGGTTCTTTCCTGGAGCGACGAGTTCAATGGGGCGAATGGCGCGCCCGTCGACCCCTCCAAGTGGGTGGCGGAAACCGGAGGAGACGGCTGGGGCAACAACGAACTGGAGTTTTACACCAGCCGACGGCGGAACGCTTACCAGCAGGATGGCAACCTCGTCATCAAAGTGCTGCACGAGAAACACCGGGGAGCCGGCGGTGTCACGCGGAACTACACCTCCGCCCGCCTGAAAACGCTGGGCAAGTTCGCGCAGGCCTACGGTCGTTTTGAGGCTCGAATCAAGATTCCCAGGGGGCAGGGAATCTGGCCGGCGTTTTGGATGATGGGCGACGATATCGCCGCAGTCGGGTGGCCCGACTGCGGCGAAATCGACATCATGGAAAACATTGGGAAAGAGCCCGCGCTGGTTCACGGCACGATTCATGGTCCGGGATATTCCGGCGCAAACGGTCTGGGCGCCCCATTCAGTTTGACCCCCGCGCAGCCATTTGCCGACGATTTTCACCTCTATGCGGTCGAGTGGGAGCCGACGGCGATCCGCTTCTATGTGGATGATCATCTCTACGAGACGCGCACGCCCTCTGACCTTCCCCCGGGAACGAAGTGGGTCTACAACCATCCTTTCTTCCTGCTGCTGAACGTGGCTGTGGGCGGAAGCTGGCCGGGGGATCCGGACGCGTCATCGGCGTTCCCTCAGACCATGCTGGTGGACTACGTGCGGGTCTACCGCCCCGCCGACACCCCGGCGTCTGCGCCCGCACAGCGCTAAGGCATCCCCGAGCCTCGGGCGACAGCAGGGCTCGCCCCCTGTTCAGGAGAGATTGCATTTTCCTGCACATTTTCTTGCACAGCTTGAAACGCTTTTTGCCCGCTCGTCACCATCCTTGCGAGGGATGACTCAGACTACATCGAGCCAGAAGCGAAGTATCACCGGAAGCAACCTACAAGAATGTCTTTTTGCCTTGACAAGAAATTGACATGATTATAAAGTTAGCGGCCAGTGACCTTGGGAGTGGGGCCCAAGGCTGCATCTAGCTTTCCTGTAGTCCTTCCCTCTTTTTTCTCGATCCAAAACGGAGTGTTACTTCGTCAGTTGCGGTGCGTGAGATGCGTGTAGCGAATTGCCACGGATACGCACGTCCGGCAGTTTCTGAGGGGGATTCTGCCCCGATACCCTCAGCGTGCTTCAATTTCACCAATTCCAGGTAGGAGGAGTATCTATGAGGTTCCGCTGTCTGTCTTCGCTCAATTCCAGGTCTAAGTCTCCCAGAGGATTCATCGGTCTAGGAATCCTGCTGGCCATGGTCTGTGTTTCAACATTCGCTGCGGCGCAGGTGAGGGAAGCCCCGCGGCAAGTTCTCAATGGTTCAGCCCAGCTCGTGGGGCACTATAACGGCCCGGCGCTGCGGTTGGTAATCGGCTTGCAACCACCGAATATGGAACAGGAAGAAACGTTCCTGCGCGAGCTGCAGACCAAGGGTTCGCCCGAATTCCACCATTTCCTCACGGCCGAGGAGTGGAGCAAGCGCTTCGATCCGTCCGAGGAAGACGAGCAAGCGGTAGTGGACTGGGCAAAGTCTCAGGGCTTGACGGTAGCCCATCGCTTTCCGAATCGTTTATTGGTTGACGTCGAGGGTCCGGTTTCCACGATCGAAAAGGCGTTCAACCTCACCATCAATAACTATCAGCTCGCAGGCAAATCATTTTTCTCCGCCGACCGTGATCCGGAGATTCCATCCAGCCTGACTAGCGTCATCCAGTCGGTGGGCGGTCTCAACAGCCTGGTGAAGATGAGTCCTTCCAACCATGGCTTGAAGGAACCCGAGTTTCCTGACTACGCGCCCGGTGCGGCGTCCAGCATGGGAGCAGTCGGGTCCGCCAACGGCGATCACACCAAGCTGGAAGCAGCCATTAAGGCGTCTGCCCTAAAGGCATCGAAGAAGGGTGTCATCGCGAACATCACGGGCGGAGCTTACGATCCGACGGACATGTACAGCTCCCAGGCCTATGACACGAATGCGCTCTACGCCCAGGGACACTGCTGCAATCCGTTGGCGAACCCCGGCGTGACCCCGCCACAAACCACCATCGCCATCGCGACCGCTGGCAGCCAGCAGGTAAGTGATATGGCGGGCTTCCAGGCGCGGTACACATATCTCGCCTACCACTTTCAGGAGGTTTACATCGATGGAACGCCAGGCTGCTGCGATGGCGAGGGAACCATGGATCTGGAGTGGTCTACCGCGATGTCGAACAGCTTCGGAAGTTACGTGGACACGGCGATGGTCTACCTGTACGACGGCGTGAACTCTGGTTTCTCGACATTCAACGACATCTATAACCAGATGTTGAGTGATGGGCACGCTCGCAACTTCAGTACCAGCTGGGGCTGCCGTGAAGAGGCCTGCTACGACACGTCAGACATGAATACTGCCCATGGCATTTTCAACTCCATGGTGGGACAGGGCTGGACCCTGATGGCCGCTTCCGGCGATCAAGGGGCCACTGCCGGTTGTGGCGACGCCATAGCCGTCCAATACCCGGCTTCGGATCCGGACGTGGTCGGCTCGGGCGGCATTACGCTCCGGCTGAACAGCAGCTCGAACTTTGTCTCGGAGGTTGCCTGGACCGGTGGCCCAGACGGCTGCAGCACCAACGATGGCGGCAGCACGGGCGGCTACAGCGCTTACTGGAGCGTACCGTCGTATCAGTCCAGTCTTTTCGGCGGGATCCTTACCAATCGCGGCGTCCCAGACATCGCTCTCAACGCCGACTGGTACTACGCTCCGCAGAACCTGTATTTCGATGGCGGGTTCCAGGGCAACGGCGGAACCAGCATCGTGGCGCCGGAGATGGCTGGCTTCTTCGCCAACGAAAACGCTTACCTCCTCTACCTGAGCAGCGTCATCAGTGGCGGCCTGTGCAACGGCCACTCCTGCGGGCCGCTCGGAAATGGCAACTACTATCTGTATCAGTTCGGAGAGAATCCGACCTACGCTCCGCACTACCCGTTCTACGACATCACGTCCGGGTGCAACAACAACGACATCACCACGTTGTACGGTCTAGGCTATTACTGCACGTTAGTGGGCTGGGATCCGGTCACCGGTTGGGGATCAGCTAACATGTTCCAACTGGCCCGGGCCATCAACACGTATGAAGCCGGCGATTTCGTCTCACCCCTGGTTACATTCTCCGGGCCGACCACGAGCAAGTGGTACAACACAGACGCAGAGGTAACCTGGACGATCGCCGATCGGGGTACGAGCAGCCTTCCTGCGGTGGGAGTGGGTGGATTCAGCCAAGGGTGGGACGCAGACCCGGGCGACGTCACTAGTGAAGCGACGCCTGGCTCCGGCAACTCGTTCTACAGTGGCCCCCAGTACGCGAACGGCGCCAGCGGTTGTCTCGACTTCACCGGTACATACTGCGCGGGGAGCGTTGGCCAGGGCTGGCACTACGTGTATGTGCGAGCCTGGGACAACTCAGGCTTCACCTCGGCTTACATCTACGGGCCAATCGGCTATGACACGGTCCCGCCGGTCACCACCGACTCTCTCTCTGGCACGTACAACGGCACGGCCTACACCACGGCGGTGAAGGTCACACTGAGCGCCACCGATGCTACCAGCGGTGTCGCCCACACCTACTATCAACTTGGTGCCAATCCGGTGCAGACCTACTCCGCGCCGTTCACCATCTCCTCAACCGGCGGCCACACGCTTTACTTCTACAGCGTGGACGCGGCTGGCAACACGGAAAGTAAGCACACGGTCCTAATCAACATCGAAGCACCCACTAGTACAAAGCTTGTTTCCGGAGCCAATCCGTCGGTGTACTTCCAGACGGTTACGTACACGGCTACGGTCACTGGCAGCTTTGGTGGAACCCCCACTGGCTTCGTGACCTTCAAGGCCGACGGCGTCAGCATGGGTCCCTCGGCGCCGGTCAACTCCAGCGGCGTGGCCACACTGACGTTCTATAAGTTGGTGGCGGGCGCGCATTCCATCACCGCGACGTACGGCGGCAGCGGAAAGAACGTTGCCAGCACGTCGTCAACCTTGACGCAGACGGTGGACAAAGCGAACACGACCACCAAAGTTGTGTCGTCTTCGAATCCTTCTACTTCGGGCCATTCGGTGACGTTCACGGCGACCGTGACCGGAGAGTTTGGCGGCAACACACCGAACACGACGAAGTTCAAGGATGGCAGCACCTTCATCGCTACGGTGACCACAAATGCCACTACACATCAGGCCACGTTCACCACGTCCTCGCTCAGCGTTGGAACGCACAACATCACCGCTGTATATGAGGGCGGTTCAAACCTGCATGGAAGCAGCTCGGCGGTGTTGAAACAGGTCGTGAACCAATAAAACCGGGGGCCGCGGATGGGTTCCGTGGCTCCTCGTACTTTCATCACAATTCAGGCCGGCCCTGCTCCGCGGGCCGGCCTATTTTTTTCCTTGAGATCGGAAATGGCTGCCCTGCTATCGAACGGCCGCTGCGGGCTCGGGCTCGTGGACTAAGATCGTGTCAAACTCCCGGCCGTGCATAAAATAATTGCCGCAAGGATTGAACACCGCTTTGATCTTATGAGGTAAGACCACGGCGAAAGGGATAGTAAACCTTCGGCCTGGTCTGGACAGATGAGTAGTCTACGCAGGATCGAGAATCCGACGGTGCGGATCATCGACCAGTCCAAATCGCCCGCCGGTAGCCGAATTCCGGGCACAAGTTCCCCGGTGGTGGTAAGCTGGTCCGGTCCGTATTCCGGGGTTGGAGAATAGTCGTATGCGAAAGCAAAAAGGTTTCTCGCTGATCGAGCTGCTGATCGTGGTTGCGATTATTCTTATCATCGCGGCCATCGCGATCCCCAACTTGTTGCGCGCACGCATGGCCGCCAATGAGTCATCGGCGGTGGCGTCGATTCGCACCATCAATACAGGGGAGATTACCTACAACTCCGCTTACCCGACTGTCGGGTATGCCGCTACGCTCACCGCTCTTGGCGGCGTCGCGCCATGCACTCCCAGTTCTACAGCGGCCTGCCTGATCGATAGTGTTCTCGCGGGCGGCGTTAAGAGTGGATACGACTTCACCGCGACGGGCGCGGGTGGTCCTCCGGCTACGCAGTACTATGCAACGGCTGTTCCCGTGACCGTGAACCAGACCGGTATCCGCAGTTTTTGTTCATTCGAAGATGCGGTGATTCGAGTGCAGCCTAGCGGCGCTGCCATCGCCAGCGAGCCTGCATGCGAAGCGTTGCTGCCGCTGAATCAGTAGATTCGCCCGCGAGAAGGCGGCGATAGCTCACCTGGCGCTGCAGCGCGACTTTTCCACAGGCCTGTTCGCGGTTAAAGCTTTCTCTTGGAAAGTTCGCGCAGGCGCTCGGCTGCGGTTTCCGGCGTGATGTCGCGCTGCGGGGTTCCGAGCATTTCAAACCCAACCATAAATTTGCGGATCGTTGCCGATCGCAGCAACGGCGGGTAGAAGTGCGCGTGAAAGTGCCACTCGGGATAGTCGGCACCGTCGGTGGGAGACTGGTGAAAACCCATCGAGTAAGGGAAGGGAACGCCGAAAACTTTGTCGTAGGTGGAAGTCACTTGCTGCAGCATCGCGCTGAGGGATCGGATTTCGTCCGCGGAAAATTCGTTCATGCTGGCGAGATGCCGGCGGCTGCACACCAGGGTTTCAAACGGCCAAAGCGCCCAGAAGGGCACCAGCGCAACGAAGGCATCGTTCTCGGAAACTATGCGCACGCCCTCGCGGTCTTCCAATTTCAGGTAGTCGCACAAGAGGCAGCGCTGGTGCGATTGCAGATATGCTCGTTGGGCGACGAGCTCTTTCTTTGGCAGTTCCGGAATCGATGCCGTCGCCCAGATCTGGCTGTGCGGATGAGGGTTGCTGGCTCCCATCATCGCGCCACGGTTCTCGAAAATCTGCACGTGGCGGCTCGTTTTCATCTCTCCCAATTCGCGGAATTGTTCCGCCCAGGCCACAACCACCGCGTCAATCGCAACCACTGACATTGAGGCCAGAGTGAGATCGTGCCGGGGAGAAAAACACAGCACGCGGCAAATGCCTGCTTCTGGCTCGGCTACGATCAGGCCTTGGTCGTCGAGGTCAAGATGTCCCTCCGAGACATTTAACTTCAGCGCGGCGAAATCGTTGTCGAAAACGAATGTTGACGAGTATTCCGGGTTGCGAACTCCACCGGCTCTGGCGTTTCCCGGGCAGAGGTAGCAATCGGGGTCGTAAGCGAGGGCGCGCTCGGCGGTCAATTGCGCCACTTCGCCCTGCCAGGGGCGAGACGCGCGATGTGGCGAAACCAATACCCACTCGCCGGTCAAGGCGTTCAATCTGCGATGAGGGTCTTCCGTGAGTTTCAATTTGCAGCCTCGCCGCATTTTACGACGAGCCGTGCCGGGATGCGGCGCGCCTATTGGCTTGCGGACGGAGGATTCGATCCAAACGTCTCCGGCGGATCGAAAAAGCATTGGTGCCACAGTGCCGAATCCGACAACGTGCCCGCCTTCCACCGCTGAAGAGTGGGCAGGGTTGCGGCAATCATGCCTCCGTCAGCGGAATCGAAGATCAGCACGATTCCCGCCAGGTTCTGCGGCTTCTGCAGCATGTCCGCATAGCTTTTATCGAGCTGAAATTTTGCGTACTCCAGCCGCTCATTCGAACCGGGCTCGCTGGCGTTCTGATCGGTCTGTTGCACGGAAAGGATCTTCACGTTTTTTCCGCGCAGCGGAGCCCAGTCACCCGGGAACTGGGCGATTTCTTCGCGCTCCACGCGAAACAGATCCGCAGCGGCCTTGGTAGGAGCCGGCGCTGGCCGGGCCTGCGTGTCGGGAATGCCTTCGGGCATCTCGAGGCTGTCACGCCAGATCCAGCCGCGCGACAGGCCCGAAATGCGCACGTGAACCCAGTCCTGGTTGAAGTCCAGCAGTTCGAACTCATCGTGCATGCTGGCGAGAAATAATGTTTTCGCATTCAGGCTCGGAGACGCGACCACGGGAGTGCCGGATTTTCTCACCGCGACCAGATTCTTAGGATGCGCCTGATTCTTGAGGGTGTCCTCCAGACTCGCGACTTCGGCCTGCAGTTCGCTGTCAGCTTTGTCGACGCTGGGCGGGCCCTGGGTTTGCGCACTCGCTCGTTCCTGCGCAGCCAGGCCCTGATTCAACGTTGAGGAGAATACGTTTCCGTTGGACGTTGCCGAGGGGGCCGAGACGGCAGCATCCGTCGCTGCCGGTCGATTCTCGACGTTTGGACTTGGCGCAGGTTCAGGGGGGACGGTCTTGGCTTCCTGAGTGGGGGGATTTGCCGAAGGACTCGCCCCGTTCGAATTGTTCCCCTCAGCGGGACGCGCAGTCTGGGGCCTCGCTTGGCCCCCGGTTTGTGCCGCCGCATAGCTTGTGAGTAGGTCCGCCAGCCGATCGAGTATGTCGGACTCGATCCGGCCATTGGACGGCAGCAATTGATATCCCGAGCGAGCAGTGTTCGGGTCCCTGTACCAGGCAGTCACTTTTGCGCTCACGCGCACTATCGACCAGCCTGTGCCCCCGCCGCTGACCTCGACCGTGGCCTGATAGTAACCGCGCTCGTATTGATCCAGAGGATGTTCACCGGGCGTTGCGAACCCGTCGAGCACAGGAAGACGTCCCGACAGGTTTTCCTTCATCGCTTTCAGCACCTTCTCGACTTCCTCGTTGGACTGCGGAAACGCGCGCTGATAGGGATTGGTCTGCGCTTGGGCGCGCCACATACCCGCAAGCCCGGCTATGGATGCCACTACCATCCACAACCCAATCCGCCACCATCCGGGTCGCGATGTCATGGCGCTTCCTCCAGTTCATCGCGCTGAATCCACCCGTGCTGCCCATCGCGGGTTTCCACTCCAAGCCAGTATGGTGTCGTAATCACGATCAAAACTTCGGTGCCAGTCGGCAGGGATTGTAAGGTGCTGGCAGTGTGGAACGGCGCTGACTTCAGAGGAGCGCCGGGCGCCTTGACGCTCCGCTCCACCCGCTTGCGAAGATCCTTAAGCCGCTCGGCAAGCGTTTGCCCGGCTTCGGGCAGCTCCGAGGCCGCATCACCCATAGACGAGGCGGCCGCCGGGGCTTCGGCAGGAGACGGTGCCGTGGCTGAAAGCTGAGCGGGGGGTGGAACCGGAGTTGGCGGCGCACTGTCCGGCGCCATCTCCGGCTGCACGCTCGAACTCTCCTGCTTTTCCAAGTGCTGCTTTTCCTGAATCGCCTCCGAGGCTTCCGCTTTCATCAGAGTGATGGCATCGAGACGGTCATGAATATCTTTGTATTCCGCAGTTTCCACCGATCCGTTGGATTCGTGCACGGTGCGCCGAAAATCCTCGACAAAACGGGCATCAATACGGAGCACCGTATGGTTGGCGTCCTGGGGTTGGACCACGTAGCGGACGGCTAGAGTTCCGACATCGCCGCTTTCCTTGAAATTCCGCGGGTCGAGCGCTTCCAGTCGCACTTTGTAAAAGGCCTTCCCGCCCTCGGTCCAAGCTCCGAACACTTTCGTCGAACTGGCCGCAGTCGCGCCCAACACGTATTGGTCCTTGTTGTATTCCTTGGTTCCCCGGATGATGCCGTTTTGTACCACGTCCTGCACCACCTGGGTCACCTCGCTCTCCGGGAACGGGACGTTAATGATAAGGCCCATGCCGTAGGCCACGCGGTCTTTCCCCCGGGGCCGGGCAGACAGATGCGTGGCGGCGGCCGAAATCAGAAACAGCACCACCATGAGGCGACACCGCGGGAAGCGATAATCGACACCTGTCATCACAGATCTGTTGAGTCTGAGATTAAGACTATGCGCCAATGGGTCCCTCGTCTGGCAAGACTCTCAACTCCGGCGGGGTGCTGTCAACAGCCCATCGGCTTGTACGTGCCGCAGACACGACCGTGAGTCAGTTTGACATTGTAAAAAAACTGTAAAAACTTCTTGAATCCTCAGGGTGCGTGGGAGTAGGATCCGATCCCGGTACGGTGGTATGACCTTTTGGACGGTGGTATGACCGATTGGGTACGGTGGTATGACCCAGGGTGACAAACGAGATGTTGGATTCATGCCTTTGCAGTTGAGCGAATACGTGGCATTCCAAAAAATGATCGGCCGGGGGTACGGCATGTGTATGACCAAGCAGTCTCGGGTGTGTGGGAAACCGCAGTGGACCAGACTGATGGTGACGGCGGCTCTGGTTCTAGTCTTCATGGTTCTCGCTGGGAGTCAGGATGCGAGCGCATTGCCGGCGTTCGCGCGTAAGTATGGTCTGCGCTGTTCAGCGTGTCACGAGTCGTGGCCGATGTTGAACTACTTTGGCCAGAAATTTAAAGACAATGGCTACCAGATCATGAACGATCGCGATGCGCCGATCTGGCAGAATCCGAGTTATTGGCCGGTGACGTTCCGCATCACGCCGATCTGGCATCGGGTGAGCACGGGCAAAGTGTCGGTGGACCAGGGAACGGGAATCACCCGCGTCACCACGTCTGGGTTCGACCTGAGCGGGTTGGACTTCCACACCGGGGGCACGCTGGAAAAGAACATTTCCTTCTATGTTCTGCCATCGTCGGACGCGACCGCGTCCTTCCACTTTGAGACAGTGATGGCGCGGTTGGACAATCTGTTCGGCAGTTCCTGGCTGAACATCAAGCTGGGAAAATTCGAGCTGGATAATCTGCTGTCAGAGAAGCGGATTTTGACGTTGACTGGGAACGGCGGGATCTACCAGCTGTATCACTTCGTTCCCGTCGGTGATGGCAACATATTCGGACAGATGGGCGATAACCAGCTGGGCGCAGAGTTGATGGGGCACTCCTACGACGATCGGACCCGGTATTCGGCGGCGCTGTTGAGTTCGGTGGATGGAAACGTAGGCTTGGCCTACGGCAATGCCTATACGGGCTTCTTCACGGCGAGTCAGGCGTTTGACGCAGGCAAGCTAGGAGTGGAGCGGATCGGTGGCTACGCCATGATCGGGCAGGCGCCGACTGAGTTTTTGACGCAGGGCGGGACGCCGCTGGGTGGAACAGGATTGAGCAACAAATCGTTCCACCGCGAGGGATTCGTCGGCCAGTTCTACTTCGGACAGCATGTAGATCTGACGGTGGTGACGCAGCACGGTTTGGATAACGCGTGGTTCGGCCAGGGATACGGCGACCTGATCGGAGGGACGGTGACGGGCAACAATCTGCCCGGAACGACGCTTCCGGCCGGTTCGCAGGCGCCGACCTGGAACGGCGTCCTTCTCGAACCGCATTACGTCTACAGTCCGCAGCTGATCTTCATTGGCCGGTACGAAACCATCCGGATGTCTCGTCAGGCCACAGCAACCAATGCCTCGAACCTCGGTAATATTTCCACTTACACTCTGGGGTTCCGCTACAACCCATTCATGACCAGCCGGGCTGGCTTTGCCTGGCACAACGAGTACAACTGGCTGCACCAGGACGGGACCGGACCCATGGTAGGTGCAACCGGTCTCAACGTAAACACCAGCGAAGTGTTGAGCGGTTTTGATTTCGACTTCTAATCAGGGGATAGACATGCGGACAACATTGCGGAAGTGGTCGCTTTTGCTGGGCGCGGCTGCGTTTGTTGGGCTGCCGCTAACGTGCGGGGCGCAGCTCTCGACATCCGACATCGAAACGCGCATCGGCATGGAAAGCCATATCGGAAACATTACCGGCCATGCCAAAGACGGCAAGCCCGACTACCGCAGATATTGCGTCAGCTGCCATGGCGACTTGGGCGATGGCAATGGCGAAGTCGCGCAGTGGTTGGATCCGCCCATGTGGCCCAAGCCGCGTGATTTTCAATTGGGCATATTCAAATGCCGATCCACGCCGACTGGTACGTTGCCCACCGACGAGGATCTTTTCGACACCATCGCTCGCGGGCTCGACCGGTCGAGCATGCCGCAGTGGAGTACTTTCACCAAGCAGGAACGTGCGGACTTGGTGGCGTGGGTCAAGCACTTCTCCCCGCGGTGGCTCAACGAAAAACCGGGAACACCCATCCAGATTCCTCCCGAGCCCGAAGTCACCGCAGACCGAATCAAGGCGGGCCGCGAGGTGTTTGCCCGGGTGCAGTGTTGGAAGTGCCACGGCGTGCAGGGTATGGCCAATGGTCCGTCGGCCTCAACCCTTCAAGATGATCTCGGCCACCCCATCGCGGCCTTCAACTTTACCGAGGGATCCCGGCCAAAATGTGGCGACACGGATCGCGATATTTACAAGATTTTCATGACCGGCCTCGATGGTACTCCTATGCCTTCATTCGCCGACAACATTAAGCCGGAGGAAGCTTGGGATCTGGTCTTCTACTTGCGCACGTTTATGCCTCAACACAGCAAAGAGAGAGAGCTGGCAAAACAGCTCAACCTCAAGCCGGTCGATCCGAATGCCCCGGCAGGCCAGCAATAGCTGAGACGGTAAGAAGCGAAATGTATTCTTAAAGGAGGCTTCCTATGAAGAACCGACATAACTACCTCGTTATACTATGCGCGGTAGTTTTGCTGTCCGGCGCGGCGTTGATCCTGGGGCGAAAAGTGAACGCCGCCGCCGAAGGCAAAATCACCGGGACGGTGAAGCTCAGCGGTACAGCCCCTCACATGCGAGGGATCGACATGTCGAAGGATCCCTATTGCGTCAAGTACCACGCCAACAGCCCGGAACATCTGGAGACGGTCGTGGTTGGCCAGAACGGCGGATTGGAGAATGTAGTTCTCTACATCTCCGCTGGCCTGAATGCGAGTGCGTTGAACGAGGTCCCGACGACCGTGCCGGTCTTCGATCAAAAAGGCTGCATGTATACGCCACACGTTCTGGCTATGGACGTAAGCCAGCAGTACAAGGTGATCACCAGCGACCAGACCACTCACAATATCCATCCGCTGCCGAATCCTATGACCGGCAATATTCCCTGGAATGAGTCTCAGCCCCCGGGAGCGCCGCCACTGGTGAAGAGCTGGAAAGCCGCGGAAGTAATCCCGGTGCAGTGCAACATCCATCCCTGGATGCACGGTTGGTTCGTCGTCGTGAAAGGGCCCTACGCGACGACCGACGCCAATGGCAATTACACCATCGAAAACGTGCCGCCGGGAGACTACACGGTAACGGCGTGGCATGAGCCCGATCAGACCCAAACGTCAAAGGTGACGGTTGCGGCGGGTAAGCCGGGAACGGCCGATTTCACCTTTGCGGAGAAGTAGACCACCCCAAGGACTTCAGCATTCGCAGCATGTAACGAATGGACGCATCGCAGCGGTCTTGTGACCGCGGCGATGCGAATAAATTTCTAAGCATCTGCCAAAGGCGGGCGATATGGCGAAGTTATTCGCGGTGACCATCTTCCTGATCGCAATCGGTTCGGCGATTCCCATCGTGATGAACATCTGGCCCATGCCACCGGACATTTCCCTCCATGGCCATCTCATCGACGAGCAGTTCACGGAAACGATGATTGAAGCCGGGATTGCATTCCTGGCATCTCAGATCCTGCTGGCCCTCTTCATCTGGAAGTTCTCCAACCCCAAGCCCGACGCCAAGATCAAGCGCTTCCCCGGCGGCGCCGCCGCTTTAGTAATTGCCGGTTTCCTGTTGGTGGGCACCGAGGTTTTGGCTCTCGGCGTATTCGGGGCGAAGGCATGGGGCAGCCAGTATTTCACCCCACCCGCGCCCGATGCCGTGCAGGTCCAGGTCCAGGCACAACAGTTTGCATTCTATTTCCGCTACCCTGGCCCCGATGGAAAGTTTGGCCCGATTCATGCCGACCAGATCAACGAAGCGTCGGGCAATTTTTTTGGCCTGGATACCACCAACGACCAGGATTCCAAAGACGACATCGTCACCGCCGAGATGGGCATCCCCGTAAACCGTGAAATCCACTTGCTGATGCATTCTCGAGACCTGGGACACTCTTTCTACGTTCCCGAATTACGCGTTCACCAGGACTTTGTCCCGGGGCTGGATCTTTCGGTGCATTTCACGGCGACCAAGATCGGCAGGTACGAGATTGTCTGCACCCAGCTTTGTGGACTGGGACATTACACCATGAAGGCGTATCTGGACGTGCTGTCGCAGGAGGATTACGACAACTGGCTGAAGCAGCAGGCGGCCTTGCAGTAGCTGTCCCCGGGTCCAGAAATCCGGGAACTGGACTGACCTAGATCTCGCTTGAGGTGAGCACAATGCACGATATGTCGGCACACGCGGCGCAGCACGGAGCTCCGACCGGCTTCATTCGGAAGCACGTGTTCAGTCTCGACCACAAAGTGATTGGCAAGCAGTACTATGCGCTGGCCCTGGTCGCGGTTTTGACCGGGATGGTGCTTTCCTGGCTCATGCGGCTCCATCTGGGATGGATCAACTATCCCATTCCCGGGCTGCACCTGCTCTCGAAGGCCGGGGCGCCGGGTGATGTAATGACCCCGGAGTACTACCTGCAACTGATGACCATGCACGGGACGATCATGGTCTTCTTCGTGCTTACCACAGCCCCGTTCGCCGCCTTCGGGAATTTCTTTCTGCCCATCCAGGTGGGTGCGGAGGACATGCCCTTCCCGCATTTCAACATGATGTCGTTCTGGGTCACCTTCGTCGCCTTCCTGGTTCTGGTCGCGTCGTTCTTCGTAGGCGATGGGCCAACCCTGGGCGGCTGGACGCAGTACGCGCCCCTGAGCGCTGTGGGCGCCGTCTCAGGTCCCGGGCAGGGCGCTGGGGTCGTCCTCTGGGCCACTTCGATTGCGATCTTCTGCGTGGGGCAGTTGCTCGGCTCCTTGAACTTCATTACGACGACGCTTGACATGCGCACCAAGGGCATGTCGCTGATGCGGCTCCCGCTCAGTGCCTGGGCCTGGTTCATCACTTCCATCATGGGTCTCACCGCATTTGCCGTGCTGATGCCGGCCTGCATTCTGCTGATTCTCGATCACGTCGCCGGAACCAGCTTCTTCGTGGCCTCAAACCTGGTGATCAACAGCCAGGTATTGCCCCATTCCGGCGGATCCACTCTGCTGTGGCAGCACCTCTTCTGGTTCTTCGGGCACCCTGAGGTGTACATCGCGATCGTGCCTGGCATGGGAATCGTCTCCCACGTTCTCATCACCAACATGCGTCGGCCGCTGCTCAGTCACCGCGTGATCATCGCCTGCATGGGCTCGATTGCTGTTCTGAGTTACATGGTGTACGGGCACCACATGTTCGTCAGCGGAATGAATCCGTTCTCGTCGCTGGCGTTTTCCTTCCCCACGCTCATCATCACGATTCCGGCCACCATCATCGTCTTGATCTGGCTGGGCAGCGTGTACGGCTCCAAGTTGAGGATCAATACGGCGTCGCTGTTCGCGCTGGGTTTCATCTCGATGTTCATCAGCGGCGGCGTCAGCGGCTTCTTCCTGGCTCAGCCCTCCATCGATATCATGCTGCACGCGACCTACTTCGTGGTGGGCCACTTCCACTTGGTGATGGCGGTTGCCGCCATCTTCGGCATCTTCTGCGGAACCTTCTTCTGGTTCCCCAAGATGACCGGCCGCATGATGGACGAGACTCTGGGCAAGATCCACTTCTGGCTGACCTTCGTCGGCGCTTACTGCATCTTCATGCCCTTCCACTACCTGGGAATCGCCGGCAACGTCCGCCGTTATCAGGCTTTCACCGACGATTACCTGGTGCACCTGATTCCGGTGCATAAATTCATCACCGTTGCCGCTCTATTGACGGGCCTGGCGCAGCTCATTTTCGTTTACAACCTGATTCACAGCCGGTTCTGGGGAAAGCCAGCACCAGACAATCCGTGGGAAGGGACCACGCTCGAGTGGAGCACGGCTACGCCGCCGCCTCATAACAATTTTGGCGACACGATGCCGGTGGTTTACCACGATCCCTATCAGTACGGCATTGAAGGCGCGAGCACCGACTACGTCATGCAGGCTTCGCCGGAAAAAATCAACAGCCCGCACGACGAGAAGTAGCCGGTCGGACCCAAACGGAGTTTTCCCTTAGGGAAGAGAGCATTCAATATGGCGACTACGGTTCACGAACCGCCGAAAATCGAACTCGACCGTTTACCGAGCCAGGGGTCGGGCAACGGGGACTGGAGAAATCTGGTTCCTGCCGGCGGAGGCTTGCGCGGGGTCAAGGAATACGCTCCTCCGCCCGCAAGTACCGGGGTCTGGGTGGGGTTGGCGGCGATCACCATGTTCTTCGCTGCCTTCACCAGCGCGTTGATCGTCCGCCAGGGTGCGGCTCCAGATTGGCAGCACATTACTTTGCCGCCGATTCTCTACCTGGACACTCTGATCATTATCGCCAGCAGTGTCACGCTCGAGCTGGCCCGCCGCCGCATCGCTGCCTTTATGGGCGGCGTGAGAGAGAGAGAGAGTGAGAAAGAGAAAGACAAGACGGCAAGTCCCACGCTCTGGCTGTACGTCACGCTGGGTCTGGGCCTGCTTTTCGTCGCCGGACAGATCTATGCCTGGCTGCAACTGCAATCGCAGGGATTCGGAATGTCCGCCAACGTGAGCTACTCCTTCTTTTACGTGCTTACCGTAGCGCATGCGCTGCATGTGCTCGGCGGACTTGGTGGTCTGATCCGGGTAATCGGGAAACTGCATGGGTCGGTGCTGCGAAGAAGTACTTTGGTTGCCACGGCGCGGTACTGGCATTTCATGGGTGCGTTGTGGGTGTATCTGCTTTTGCTGCTTTGGATGAAGCTCTAAACCAGTCAAGGGTAGGAGGCAAAGTGAGCCAGGCCGATCTTTCAATTCACGCGCAGGTGTCGCGGTCCGGGGCGACGGAAGTAATGACTGCGCCCACATTCTCGGTTCCCGCAAAAAAGATGGCGATGTGGTTGTTCATCATCGCAGACAGCGCGACCTTCGCCGGCTGTCTCGTCGCTTACGGGTTCATTCGCAACAGCACAGCCAACTGGCCGAGACCTTTCGAAAGCATCACCAACGTTGCGGTGATGACGTTCATCCTCCTCACCAGCAGCCTGACCATGCTGATTGGAGTGCGGGCAGCCCAGAAAAACGACAAAGCGGGAGCTTTCCGCTGGGTCATGATTACCGCCGCTCTCGGAATCCTGTTTGCCGTCCTGCACATTCGTGAGTGGATGGGATTGATCGGAGAAGGAGCGACGCTGTTCCACAATCCCTGGGGCACACCGCTGTTCAGTTCGTTCTTTTTCAGCATTACCGGCCTGCACTTGCTGCACGTCACCGGCGGGGTCATCGCCCTGATTGCCGTTGGATTGCGTTATATGGGCGGGCGTTACCATGCCGATGATCTCGAAGTGACCGGCCTTTACTGGCACTTCGTCGACCTGGTTTGGATGTTCGTGGTGCCGCTCATGTATCTCTTGAACCTAAAGCACTGATTGGATCACTGACCGACGGGAAAGGCAGGAGCAAACTACTTTATGACTACAGCCGAAGATCACACGAATGGTGGAACGGGGAGGGACCTCGTCGTCTACGTTTGCTTGCTCGTTCTGGCAGCGATACAGTTCGTGATTGCCTATCAGAGTATGGACGCGTCCAAGATGTTTGTTCGCATGCTGATTGTCGCGGCGGTCGAGGCGGCGCTGGCCCTTTTATTCTTCATGCATTTGTGGGAGAATCGCGGCCTCCGGTGGTTTGTTCTGTTTTTTACCATCGCGGTCACACTGGGCATGCAATATGGATGGACAGACAGCTTCCGGATAATCGACGGCGTACCCTGGGCCAAATAGGCTCGAACCGGACTCGTTGCTTCGGCGCGGTGGAACTTCGACAAGATTGAGCTTCGACAAGATTGAACCATGAGATTTTCTAGATCGACCTGGATTTTCGCGATCGCGCTGGCGGGGCTGGTCATGCTTCTTGCACCGGTTGCTGCTTCGGCTCAGGGTTGCGCGCTATGCTATACCCAGGCGGCTGCCTC
The DNA here is from genome assembly GCA_963739125.1 of uncultured Acidobacteriaceae bacterium. Lineage (GTDB taxonomy): Bacteria > Acidobacteriota > Terriglobia > Terriglobales > Acidobacteriaceae > Sulfotelmatobacter. The sequence continues at coordinate 3,722,530 of CAVTZD010000001.1, forward strand.
AGGGACGCGAATGATTCAGGCGCTGAAGAGCGGAATCCTGATTCTGATCACCCCTCCCACGCTGGGCTCGGTCGGAGTTATTATTCTTCTGTATCGCAAACGCAATCAGGTTAGGCGGCCGGAGTCGGACGACGAATCCGGGGAAGACTGGTAAGTAGCAGAACTGGGTAGAAGTGGAAGTAGAAGAAGACTGGCAAACAATGGCGACTACTCACCTGATGGCGAATCCGGCCTCCCAGACATTTCGGTCCAAGCTGCGCGACTATTACACTCTGACCAAACCAGAGGTCAACCTGCTGATCCTGATGACCACCTCGGCGGGTTATTATCTGGCTGCGCGGGGGCCTCTGCGAATCGCTGGCTTGCTCAACACCTTGTTGGGAACTTTGCTGGTGGCTAGCGGCACGGCAACGTTGAATCAATGGATGGAGCGGGTATGGGATGGCAAAATGCGCCGCACCGCATCGCGTCCCTTGCCCTCGGGCCGGCTGACCAGCCGAGAGGCTTTCGGGTTCGGCGTTGCGCTGAGTGTTGCGGGCGGGCTCTATCTGCTGCTCACCGTCAACGCCCTGGCGGCGCTGCTCGCCGTTTCGACTTTGCTCTCGTATCTGCTGGTCTACACCCCGCTGAAGCGCAAAACGCCGCTGTGCACACTCCTCGGCGCATTTCCAGGCGCGATGCCGACTTTGATCGGTTGGGCGGGAGCTTCGGCGGCCATCGACCGGCAAGCGTGGCTTCTCTTCGCCATCCTGTTTCTGTGGCAGTTCCCTCATTTTCTTGCCATCGCGCTGATGTATCGCGACGACTACAGCCGGGCCGGCTATCACATGCTGCCCGCCTTTGACCGCGACGCGCGATTCACGCGCATAGAGATTGTCGCCTTTACGCTGATGCTGATTTTCACCACCATGCTGACCCTGGTCGGTGGTTCCAGCTTGCTCTATTGGGCTGGCATGGGCGCAGCCGGAATTTTTCTGCTCTATTACGTTGGCCAGCTCGCGGCATCAAGCTCAACCGTCAGGGCCAGCCGCCTTCTACATGCGTCGGTACTCTATCTGCCAGTGGTTCTTGTGATCATGGTTGCCGCCAAGAAATAGAAAAGATGAAGCCGGCGGCTGCCACGCCGCAGTTGAAACCGTGCCTCCGGGGAAATCATCACTCGCCGTTCTGCAATCATGCTGCCCTGGGCTGTTCCGCGCGGCCGCCACCGCCATAACCGCAGGCACCATCCTCGCTTTCGGAGTTCCTTTCGCCAGAGCGCAGACGTCCTCACCAGCAAGCCGTTCAGAGATACAGCGCGTCTTGCCCCTCACAAAATTTTACGACGCGCCTGATCCGCTGCCGGCCGGAAAGCCGGGAGAGCTGATTCGGTCCGAGGACGTCGAACAATACGAACTGCCTTACACGGTCTCCGCGGTTCGCATCCTGTACCACTCCCGTTCCGCTGCTGGCGGCGATGTAGCCGTGTCGGGCGTGGTTCTGCTTCCGAGCGATGGGAAACCACCGGCTGGCGGCTGGCCCGTGATCGCATGGGCGCACGAGGCGACCGCCGTCGCTCGCGCCTGCGCTCCATCTCTGATGAGGAACGTTGGCTACGGTCCGTTTCTCTCGATGTACGTGAATCTGGGCTACGCCGTGGTCGCCACAGATTACACCGGATTGGGTACCAACTTCCGGAATGCGTTCATGGATGGTCCGTCGAACGCAACCGATGTCATCAATTCCATTCCCGCAGCCCGCACCGCGGAGCCGGAACTGGGCGCGAGATGGATCGTGATGGGCGAGGCCGAGGGAGGGTTAACTGCACTGGCCGTCGCGGAGAAAGAGAACGAAATTCGCGACCCCGGCTATTTAGGTGCGGTCACGATCTCAGAGGTCGCCAGTGCAAAAGAGATCTTTGAACAGTCCGCGGGTTCTTCGAGTGTCATGCTGGCCTCACTGGCTTACGGGATCAAAAGCGTTTATCCGCAGTTTCAAGTAACCGACATCCTGACGGAGAAGGCGCTTCCGCTCTATCGCAACCTCGATCAAGTGTGCTCCGAGGCAAGATCAGTCGCTGAACTGTCCCCGGCTCAAACGGTAAAGCCGGGATGGGAAAGCAATGATTTCGTCCGCCAGTTCTTCGATCGAAACAGGGTTGGCGAGACGCGGGCCTCCGGACCCATCCTGGTAATTACCAGTGACGCCGCTCCAGCGGCGATTGCCACCACGACATCTCAGGCGATTGCGCGCATGTGCAAGCAGGGCGATCGGGTTCAGTGGGAACGATATGACGATCTCAATCCGGGGGACTTGATCGGCGATTCGGTCCGAGGCCAGATCGGATGGATCGAGGCCCGATTTGCTGGCCGAGCGGCGACTACAAATTGTCCGTGAGTGAGCTGAAGGAAAAACATCCGCCACCGCTTCGCACCGTGGCATAATCTTCGGCGACATCTCCCGTAAGGTGACAACTCATGCAGCGAGTCCTGATTGCCGTAGTCTGCGTTTGCGTTTTGTTTACGGTCCTGCCTTGCACGGCTGGCGCCTCGCCTGCCCCTAAGCCCCTGCAGATTTACTTTATCGATGTCGAGGGCGGGCAATCGACTTTGATCGTCAGTCCGTCGGGGCAGTCGTTGCTCATCGATACCGGATGGCCCGGAAACGATGGCCGTGACGCGGACCGCATTGTGGCCGCGGCGCATCAGGCCGGGCTTAAGCAACTCGACTACGTTCTGATCACGCACTACCACCGCGACCACGTCGGCGGCGTGCCGCAACTGGTCGACGGCATCAAGGTCGGAACCTTCGTCGATCACGGTTCGAACCTCGAAGACTCCGACGTGACCCGCACTGACTATGCCGCTTACGAGAAGGCCATCGCCGGCCACGCCCACGTTGTCGTCAAGCCGGGATGGGGGCTTCCCATCAAGGGCCTCGAAGTTCACGTGCTGTCGGCGGCTGGAGATGTAATCACAAATCCCTTGCCGGGAGCGGGAGAAGTCAATCCGTACTGCGCAAAGGAACCAGCCGCGCCGGAAGACGCCACGGAAAACGCGCGCTCGGTGGGAGTTCTTATTACCTACGGCCATTTCCGTTTCCTCGATCTCGGCGACTTGACCAAGAAAAAAGAACTGCAGTTAGCCTGCCCGAACAATCTGCTGGGGACGGTTGATCTTTTTCTTGTGAACCATCACGGCCTGGATCTATCGAATACCAAGTCTCTGGTGTGGGCCATGCATCCGCGAGTCGCGATTCTCGACAACGGCGCGCGCAAGGGAGCGAGTCCGGCCGCGTGGCAGATCGTACATGACTCTCCCGGACTCGAGGATCTGTGGCAGCTCCATTACGCCGCCGAATCAGACAAAGAGCACAATGTCGCCGATGAGTTTATCGCCAACGTGAAAGAAAACTGCGAAGGGAAATACATTAAAGTTTCGGCCGAAGCCGACGGTTCGTTCACGGTCACCAACAGCCGGACCGGTCTCGAAAAAAATTACGGAGCGAAGTAACTAGGTGCGCGTCGAGCCTCAGACTCAATTCGAGCTTTCAGCGGCCGAGTTCAATTGCTGCAGGAAGTCTCATTCTCAAGCATGATCGTGATCGTGATGGGAGTCACCGGAGCGGGCAAGACCACGGTGGGCCGTCTGCTGGCCGGGCAACTCGGCTGGCAGTTTGCGGACGCGGACGATTTTCATCCAGCGAAAAACGTGGAGAAAATGCAGAGCGGCATTGCGCTTACTGACGATGATCGGCGTCCCTGGCTGCAGGCCCTCCGCGCGGAAATCGAGGGATGGATCGCTGCGGGCAGCAACGTGGTGCTGGCTTGCTCGGCGCTCAAATGCATCTACCGGCGGGAACTCGAGGCCGGTCCCGAAGTGACCTTTGTGTATCTGAAAGGAAACGCCAATCTGATCGCCGACCGACTGCGCTCACGACAAGGACACTTTGCCGACGAGCACATTCTCGCCGGCCAGTTCGCCGACCTGGAAGAACCGAAGGAAGCCGTGACTGTCGATATCAGCACAACGCCGGAAGAGATCGTGGCGGCGATTCGCCAGAATCTCTCTTTAGCGTAGAATCGCGAGCGTAGAACCGTGAGTGTGGACTCGCGACCTAAGACTCGCGAACCAAGACTCGCGAACCAAGACTCGCAACCAGGACTCGCGAACCAGGACTCGCGAACGCCGGAAATCGCGCCTGCACCCGCTCCTAGTCCGAGATCGCTTTGGAAACGGACCGCCTCGAATCCGCCGTAGTCTCCCGGCTCATGTGGCGGCTGATGCCGTTTCTCTTCCTGCTTTATATTGTCGCCTACCTCGACCGGATCAACGTCAGCTTCGGTGTGCTGCAGATGCGAAGTCAGCTGGGTATCAGTGACCGCGTTTACGGTCGCGCCGCCGGCATGTTCTTCGCCGGATACTTCTTCTTCCAGGTCCCGAGCAATCTGGTGGTTGAAAAAGTCGGCGTCCGCCGCTGGATTTCCGCGCTGATGGCCGCCTGGGGCGTCATTTCTTGCCTGATGATGTTCATTCGAGGTCCCTCCAGTTTTTACGCTATGCGTTTCCTGCTGGGCGCGGCCGAAGCCGGATTTTTTCCCGGCATCATTCTCTACATGAAGCGCTGGTTCCCAGCCCGCGCGCGAGCACGCGCCGTCGCCTGGTTCATGACGGCGAATCCTCTCGCCGGCATGATCGGCAGTCCAATTTCCGGCGCTTTGATCGAACATCAAGGCAGGCTCGCCGGCTGGCAATGGATGTTCTTGATGGAAGGCATACCGGCGATTGTGCTCGGTGGGATCGTGTTCTGGACTCTATCCGACACCCCCGAAGAAGCACGCTGGCTGCAGGGCAACGAGCGCAGCTGGCTGCTCGAAACGCTGGCCCGGGAACGGCAGGAGGAGCCGGAACCGGAAAATGGAGGTCTCTGGCGCGTTCTGATCAGCGGCAGAATCTGGATACTCTCTCTCGTCTATTTCGGTGTCTCCACGACAATGTATGGGGTCACGCTGTGGCTGCCCAGCGTCATCCGGGCGTTGTCAGGACTCACTTATTTCCAGACGGGTGTCGTGGCCGCGATTCCGTTTATCGTGACCGCGGTTGCCATGGTTCTGGTCGGTATGCGCTCGGACCGCACCTCAGAGCGCCGCTGGCACACCGCGATTCCCGCCTTCGTCGGCGCGGCGGCATTGGTCACTGCCGGATACGGCACTTCCGCCGTAGTGGTTGTCTCCTGCATCGGTCTCGGGCTGGTCTGCGCGGAATCGATGGTCGGGCCGTTTTGGGCGATGGCCACTTCGAGCATGACAGGTCTTTCCGCCGCCGCAGGAATCGCGGTGATCAACTCGCTGGCGAATCTCGGCGGTTATTTTGGTCCGGACATCATCGGTCTGTTTCGCACGGCGAATGGAGGATTCCGCGGCGGTCTGCTCGCCATTGGCGCGACCGTGGCTCTGAGCGGGGCGGCGGCCTTGGTAGTCGGACGTTCTCCCAGTGCTCAATTGACTAAAGAAGTAACCTGATTTTGATTCTTGCCAGGGTCAATTTGAAGGAGCGGGGAAAAGCGCCAACCACGAACGACACGAAGGATTACGAGGATCTTCCTAAAGGGCTTCCTTCGTGTGACTTCGTGTCCTTCGTGGTTCCCAGGGTTTCAAGTGGGCGTTCATATTGGCCCACCGCCCGAATATTGCTCCTCCCCGCCAGCTTTGCCAATTCTTAGGTCGGTTACCGTTCGAGGTTTTTCTGCTCAAACCAAGCCATTATCGACATCTTCGACTTCGTTTCGCCGCGCCCTTTGTTTACAATAGAAACTTCGTCTGAACGCGACCACAGGCTTCCCCTGTGGGAACCGGAGAATTTTGCCAGAATCGAACCACAATTCCAGTTCGGCCCCTACCGTTTACTGGCGGGTGGAAGGCAGCCTTTTGGACCTGACCGTGGTCAGGCCGGTGGCTTTCTTTACCTGGAACGCGCAAACGTTTGCCGAGCGCTTCCGGCGCCGCGGCCTGATCTTTCTCATGGCGCTGCTGCGCCCGTTCCTTTATTCCACCAACCGCAAGTTTGCCACACGGGTGGTGCACACCGCATTGCGCGGAGTCACGCGCGACCGCCTCGACTTGCTGGGCGAAGAGTACTTCCAGTACAAGTTGAAACCGCAACTGAAGATCAGCGGCGTCGAAAAGGTCCGAGAACTGGTACAGTCTGGCGCGGATCTTGTGCTGGTGAGCCAGGCACTGGAGCAGATCATGCGTCCGCTGGCGCAGCATCTGGGCGTCAAACGGATCGTGGCCAACCGGCTGGAGTTTCGCGATGGCACTGCGACTGGCCGTTTGCTCGAGCCGGTGATCCGCCCGCGCGGAGTACTCGCCCGGCTGCGGGAGGACATGCCCGATGGCCGCCGCGCTCCCAAGACGCTGGCCCGGCATCTCGATATTTCTCTCGAAGACCTTCGTGCGGCCGTCATTCCCGCCGAGCGGCAGGTCGCATCGCCCGAGCGGCCCATCGTTCATTTTGACGGCCGAAGGCAGGAACGGGGCTTATCCGTGCGGACCGCATTCGCCGGAAAACATATCATGCTGATCGGCGTCACCGGATTCATCGGCAAGGTCTGGCTGGCGAATACTCTACTCGATCTCCCCGGCGTGGAGCGAATCTATCTCCTCATTCGCCGGCAGAAGTCGAACCCAGCCGAGCGCCGCTTCGAAAAGTTGATCGAAGAGTCGCCCGTGTTTGATCCGCTGTTCGAGCGTTTTGGCGACCATCTTCCCGAGTTTCTGCGGGAAAAGATCGAGGTGGTAGAGGGCGATGTCATCCAAACTGGTCTCGGCCTTGACCCCGACGTTTCGCGCCGCCTCCAGAACAATCTCGACCTGATCATCAACAGCTCGGGACTCACCGATTTCAATCCCGACCTGCGCGACGCCCTGGCCAGCAACACCGACGCGGTCGCCAACATGGTAGAGTTTGTTCGCCAGACCGATCACGCAGGCCTGCTGCATCTTTCCACCTGCTACGTTGCCGGCGAGCAGGATGGGCGGGTCGGCGAAAAACTCATCCCTGACTACAGTCCGCGCGGCATGGGCGATTTCGATGCGGAACGCGAATGGATCGCGCTACGCGAGTTGATCCGGCAAGTCGAGGCACAATCCGAGAGTGACGAAGTCACGTCCGGATTGCGTATGCAGGCCATAGCCCGGGAACATGCTGCGAAGGACCTGCAGGGCGCGGCTCTTGAAAACCAGATCCGCAAGAACCGCCTGCGGTGGCTGAAAACTTGCCTCACCGAAGCCGGCACTCGCCGGGCAAAAGAACTGGGCTGGCCCAATACCTACACGCTCACCAAGAGTCTCGCCGAATCCCTCATCGCCAAGCGTGGTGCGGGATTGCCCATCGCCGTCGTGCGTCCGGCGATTGTCGAAACCTCAGTGGCGAAGCCGTTTCTGGGATGGAATGAAGGCATCAATACTTCCGCCTCGCTGTCGTATCTTCTGGGAACTTATTTCCGACAGTTGCCCTCGAATGAGAGCAAACGTCTCGACATCATTCCCGTGGACGCTGTTTGCGCGGGCATGACCCTGATCGCCGCCGCGGTCATGGAACGCCGTCACGACCCTCTATATCAGTTGGCAACGTCGGTGACAAATCCCTGCGACATGGGACGGTCGATCGAGTTAACTTCTCTCGCTCATCGCAAGCACTACCGTGCGCAGGAGGGTCTGGAATCCTGGCTGCGCCTGCGTTTTGACGCGATTCCGGTTTCGAAGAGCCGTTATAACCGCATGTCGGCCCCGGCGCAGAAGGCGATCGTGAAGTCGATTCAGCGCATCATGTCGCCGCTGCCCCTGAAGAAAACGCCGCTGGTCAAGGCCGAGCGCAATCTGGAGCGTCTGGAAAAGCTGATCGAATTGTTCGAGCCATTCATTTTGCTGCATGAGCACGATTTCGCCGCGGAAAATATCGAGAAACTTTCCTACGCGCTCGTCCCCGAAGAGCGGGCGGAATTCAGCTACGACACGCGTTCGCTCGATTGGTGGGAATACTGGATCAACATCCACATCCCGGCGCTGCGCCGCTGGACATACCCTTTGATTGAAGGCCGACCCCTCGAAGCGCGCCCACCGCGCGCCTTTCAACTCGCCCCCGTCAACGGCGACACGGTGAAAACCGGAACCAACGGAGCCACGTGGCGATATTCCTGACCGGGTCGACCGGATACATCGGCGCACATGTTGCCGCGAACTTGCTCGATGGTCACGCCGCCGCGTTAAACCTGCTGGTGCGCGCGCGCGACCCGCAGGAGGCGCAATTACGCCTGTGGCGCGCGCTGCAGTTGCATCTGGAATTTCCGCGCTTCTACGAATTTATGCAGACGAAAGTGCGCGTATTTGTCGGGGATCTCACGTCACCTGGCTTCGGATTGAGCCGCGACGAGTATGATCGCCTCGTGCACACTACCGATTCCGTGATACATTGCGCCGCATCGTTGAACCGGAAATCGGAGAAGAGTTGCTTGAATGTGAACCTGCGCGGCACGCTCGAAGTCCTCACCCTCGCCCGCAGCGCCGAGCACTATCATGGCCTCCGGCGCTTCAGCGAAGTCAGCACGGTGGCCGTGGCGGGCAAGCGCAGCAACGAAGTGATCACCGAAGACAAGGCCATCGAGTGGGATCGCTCCGACTACGATCCGTATGCGCGCACCAAGAAATTCTGCGAGCACATGACGCGGATGCTGCTGCCAGACACGCCAAAGACGGTCTTTCGCCCCAGCATCGTGCTCGGCGACAGCCGCCACGCGGAGACTACCCAGTTCGATATGGTGAAAGCGTTCGTGTTTCTCGCCGGCCTGCCGGCGCTGCCGTTTCGCCCGACCGACAAAATCGACATCGTGAACGTCGACTTTGTCGCCGACGCGATCGCGACCTTGCATCAGAAAGATCAGCCGCAGTTCGATACGTATCATCTCTCTTCAGGCGTTGCGTCGCAGACTTTTCGCCAGCTGACGACGGCTCTGGCGGCCGCGCAGCAAAAACGTGCTCCGATCTTCCTGCCTTTCACAGAGAAGCCATTCACCGCCTCGGTCAACTTTCTTTCTAATCGCAAAGGGTCGCTCGGCTACGGCGCATCGCTGATGAAAGTGTTCATGCCTTACTTGGTGTGGAATACCGTGTTTGATAATACGCGCGTCACCTCCGAGCTTGCCCGCCAGCCGGTTCCGTTTTCCCGGTACAGTCTTCCATTGCTGAAGTTCAGCCGCGAAAATCGTTTCGAATACAAATATCGTCCCTGGCCCGCGGCTGCGGGAGGTACCGCCGCATGATGGACTTCATTCTGGAAGCGTGGGTCGGCGGCAACATCGAGCGCACGAAAGCCCGGTGGATGCTGGGCGGCGGCGAGCGCTGGCAGCCGGGCGAAAAGCTCAAGCTGCTGTTTGCCGGTTACAACGGCACGCGCAATACGGGGTCGGATGTACGCCCCGAGGAGACTCTGCGCCAGCTTCGCCATATCCTCGGTGCTGACAACGTGCAGTTCAGCGCCATGTCACAGAACTTCGAACTGACCCGCGGCTATTTCGCCGGGGCAGAGCAAGTCCGTCTCCCGGATGTTTTCCCACCCTTTTTATCGCGCGAGGTGCCCAAGCACCATGGCGTGGTTGTGGTTGAGGGCTCGGCCTTCAAGAGCAAATTCGCCAACGCCTTGACCACGATGATCGTCGGTTCTCTTGGGATGGCGGCGGTGCAGAACAAGCTCGCTGTGGGCTATGGATCCGAGGCAGGACACATGGATCCTCTGGTCGCCAGGATGTGCGCCCGCTACTGTCACGATGCTCTGATCATCACCCGCAATGAAGAATCGCGCACCGTGCTGCGCGAACTGGGAGTGCCTACGGAACTCGGCACCGACACGGCATGGACCTTCGAACCGCTGCCTCCTGAGTACGGGCGCAAAGTCCTGACGGATGCGGGATGGGACGGCAAGTTGCCGATTTTGATCGTGTGCCCCATCAATCCGTTCTGGTGGCCGGTGAAGCCGTCACTGCCGAAGTATGCCGCCCGCTCCATCACGGGTGCGTATAAAGACAGTCATTACCGCACCGTTTATTTTCACAAATCCGGGCACGACGTGAGCGCGGCCTTCGATCGTTATTTAACCGCGATCGCTCGCGCCGTAGATGCGTTTCGGCAGAAGCGCCGCGTGTTTCCGGTCTTGGTCGCCACCGAGGCTCTGGACGCGCGCGCCTGCCGGCTCATATCAAAAAAGCTGGGCGGCGGAATGCCGGTGTTTACTTCCGAAGAGCACGACATGTATCAAATGGTCAGCATTCTGCGCGCCGGGCACATGATGGCTTCGTCCCGCTTCCACGGCATTGTGACCTCCATGCCGGCGCTCGTGCCGTCGGCGGGCATTACCATGGATGAGCGCATCCGCAATCTGATGCGCGAGCGCGGGCATCAGGAACTGCTGATGACGGTGGACGATCCCGATCTCGAAGCGAGGTTGCTGGTAGCGCTCGAGACCCTTGCCACCGAGGGCGAGCGCATCGCCGACGGGATCGCGCGCACCGTGGTGAAGAATTTGAAAGTCATGGCTCGAATGGGAGTGTACTTCGAGGAAGAAGTACGGCGGCGATATCCGGAATTTCCCACGCGACGCGGCGAGTGGAGCTGGGAAGATTATCTGCCGCCGATGAATGCTTCGCTGCGCCAGTTGGTTTCGGTGTATAGCTGAGTTTGCTCGTGGCATTAACTATAGTTAACCAACATGCCCTTTGTCGGAGATATATTTGCGCAACTGCATGCCACCGAGAACACTCGCGCGCTGCAGGAAATCCGTGACGGGCAAGTCACGGGTGTGACTGGCGGCGAATTGCTCGAGTTGATTCGCAGGGCCCGCACGTTTCTCGCATCGAAAGGATTGCACAAGGGCGACCGGTGCGGCTTGCTTGCGGCCAACAGCATTCGCTGGGTTGCGCTGGACCTGGCCGCTATGGCCGAAGGCCTCATCGTCGTTCCGCTGTATTCTCGTCAGGCTCCGGCAGAACTGGTGGCCATGATCAGAGACAGTACTCCGTTGTTGGTCTGCTGCGGCGACGCGACACTGCGCGACGGCATCCAGCAGAACTGGCCCGCAGCGCCGCCCCATTTCCTCTTCGATGAGATCTTCGCGGGCATAGACGGTATTGCGCTCGATCGCCCTCAGGTGCGGAACGAAGATCCGGTCACGATCATCTACACCTCGGGAACGTCCGGCGAAGCGAAGGGTGTGATATTAACTGCAGCTAACGTCGGCTTCATGCTGGGTTGCACGTCGGCGCGCCTTGACCAGTTAATGGGCGGAAAGTCTCCAGGCGATCGCATCTTTCATTACCTGCCCTTGAGTTTTTGCGCGTCGTGGATCGCCGTCCTCACATTTCTGCTGCGCCGCAGCCTGGTTACATTGAACACTGATTTGACGAAGATTCCGAACGACATGCCAGTCGTGGCGCCGCATTACTTTCTCAACGTGCCGCAGTTGCTCGAGCGCATGCGCCGGGGAGTCGACGAACAAATCGCCAAGAAAGGCGGCGTGGGGCAAGCGATTTATTCGCGGGCGAAGGCTGCGTGGCTGCGGAAGGGGACGCCGCGATCGGGCGATGCTTTCTGGTTGTGGCTTGCCGATACGCTGGTCTTCCCTACGATTCGCAAGAAAATGGTGGGGGAGAATCTTAAGGCTCTGATCTGCGGCTCAGCGCCGTTGACTCCCGAAACTCAGGATTACTTCAGCATGATCGGCATCCCCGTGCTGCAAGTCTACGGACTGACCGAGACCACCGGTATTTGCACCATGGACGATCCTGCGCGTCCCATCGCGGGCCGTGTCGGGCCTGCGATTCCGGGGATCGAGATGCGGCTGGGCGAGAATGACGAAATTGTCGTGCGCGGTCCGAACGTGTTTCCCGGATATTGGAATCGTCCACAACAAACTGCCGAGGTGCTCCGCGAGGGATGGTTTCACACCGGCGACCAGGGAGAGATGGACGCCTCAGGCAACTGGCGAATCGTGGGGCGGATCAAGAATTTGATCGTGCTCGGCTCCGGCCACAAGATCGCCCCGGAAACCATTGAAGAAGAAATTGCGCACCAGTTGCCCGGCGCGCAGCAGGTCGTGGTGGTGGGCAACGGCCGTGGATATCTTTCCGCGATCGTCACCGGAAACGTGAACGGCGATCAGGTGCAGGCCGCGCTCGACGCCGTCAATCCGCAGCTTCCGCATTACAAACAAGTGCGGGCGTTTTGCCTGGTGTCTGAGCCATTCTCGATCGACAACGGGATGCTCACCGCCAACGGAAAGTTGAGGCGTGAGTTGATCTCTGCGCGAATGAAAAGTGAAATCGACGGCATGTACAGGGCGGTAAAGACAGCATGAACGCGTCGAAGGTTCTGGGCGCGCGCGGTGAAGCAATGTCGTTCGCGTTGAACGACGGCGTCGTCGAACTGGCCCTTCACCGCGCGCCGTGCAACGAGATCGGTTCGCTTGCTCTGGAAGAGCTGGAATCGTTTTCGCGCGCGTTGGAGAGTTGGCAGAACACTGCGCACGCGCTCATTATTTACAGCGATCTCAAATCCGGCTTCTGCGCCGGGGCCGACCTGCGTGAACTGTACCAGCGATCGCAGACAATGGTGAAGGCGGACGCGATCAAGGGCGTGCGCGATTTTCTCGAGCGCATTCATGGCGTTCTGAATACAATCGATGCCGCACCGCTCACTACCATCGCAGCCGTGCACGGCGTTACATTCGGCGGCGGTTTCGAGTTGGCGTTGGCCTGCGACCTGATCATTGCCGATAAAATGGCGCGGTTCTGTTTTCCGGAATTGCGTCTTGGACTGATTCCCGGGTTCGGTGGAATCCCGCGCCTGAAGCGGGATGTGGGCAACGCGGTCGTCCGAGATCTGCTTTTGACCGGCCGTAGCTTCAACGCCACGAAAGCGCAGCAGATTGGGTTGGTCAGCCAGGTTGTCGCGGAGGGGGAAGTGTTGCGGGCGGCAAGAGCGACCGCCGGGCAGATTGCGAAGTTCGACCGCCAAACCGTGGCCGAAGCCAAGCGCTTCATCAAGCCGATTCCTCACGACGAGTTGCGACGCGAGATCGATCTGTTTTGCGAATTGTTCTTGCGGCCGGAAGTGGAAGCAGGCTTGAAGAAGTTCGTCGAAAGTACCGACGCGCAGCCGTACTTGCCGTAGTCCGAACTCGATTACAATGACGCCTATGGAAACTGCAGAGAAGACACTCGACGAAATCCTGTCGCTGGCAGCTGCTCACTTTAAAGTCCCGCGCGAAAGGCTTTCTGCCGATGAGGATTTTTTCAAAACGCTCGGCATCGACAGCCTGCAGACGCTTGACCTGCTGACCAAGTTGGAAAATCATTTTCGCGTCGAACTGCCGGACTACGAACTGCAGGGCGTCTCTGACTTTCGTACCTTGGCCGCCAGGATTCAGGCCCGGCTTTAGTTTCGATTTGTCGATTCTCTAATAACGATCGGCGTAGGCAGCCCGTTCGCCAATTGGCAATCGGAAATCGGCAATTGACAATTGTATTTTCCAGATGCTCGATCTCCGTCAATATACCTGTCTAGGTGCGGCGTTGCGCGATGCGCTCGACCGCTTCCCGTCTGAAGTCTGTTTAATTGAAGCTGATCGCGAGCGTGAGAAGGTTCGCCTCACATTCTCCGATTTCAAGGACATGGCGCTGCCCCTCGCACGCGCACTCGAAGACGCGGATTTCGACCCCGGCGACCGCGCGGCCATCATCATGACGAATCAGTCGAAGTGGCTGATTTCGGCCTACGCCATCTTTTATTCCGGTGGCGTGCTGGTGCCGCTCGACTACAAACTCACGGCGGCCGAACATCTGCAGTTGCTGGCGCATTCCAAGGCGAAGGTTCTGGTCGTCGAGTACTACTTGTGGCGGGCCATGATGCAATCGCCCGACTTCCAGAGAATCGCGACCAAGATCGTTCTCGTCACCGAAGCCCCGCTGGGTGCGGAGTTGGCGGGCGCGTTTCGATGGGAGGACTTCAAGCGTAAAGGCGCCCCTGATTTCATCATGCGCCAGCGTGAAGACGTTGCCTGCATCGTGTATTCGTCGGGGACAGGCGGCCGCCCGAAGGGTTGTGTGCTAACGCACGAAAATTATCTCGAGCAGTGCCGGGCGCTGACCGCCTGGTATCCATTCTGGCCGGGAGTGCGCTACCTAAGTATTTTGCCCACCAATCACGCGATCGACTTTATGGTCGGCTTCATCGGTCCATTCGTGTGCGGAGCTTGCGTGGTGCATCTGCGCACACTCCGCCCCGAGTTTGTCCGCGATGCTTTTGCGCGCTACCGCATTACTTACGTCGCATTGGTTCCGATGATCGTGAAGAACCTGGAGCGCGGTCTGCGCGCGAAGTTCGCTGACTTGCCGGCGTGGAAGCGCGCTTTTCTCAACCTGATGATCTCGACGAACGTGCTCCTCACTCGACGCAGGCCCAGGGTGAAACTCAGCCGCATGCTCCTTCCCGGCGTTCACCGCGCCTTTGGCGGCGAACTGCTCGCGCTGATCACGGGGGGCGCATTTATGGAGCCCTCGACCATGCAGTTTTTCTATGATCTTGGCATACCGGTAGTGAATGGTTACGGGCTGACGGAGGCGGGCACGGCTCTCACGCTGAATGATCTGAGGCCATTTCGCGCCGATACCGTTGGCAAGCCGCTTCCCGGAGTCGACTTGCGCATTCTGAATCCTGACGCCGAGGGCGTCGGTGAAGTCGCGGTGAGCAGCAAGACCGTGATGTCGCACTATCTCGATGATCCGGAGTTGACGCTGGAAACGATCGTCGAGGGATGGCTTCTGACGGGCGATCTGGGACGGTTGAACAGCGACGGGCATCTGCAGCTGTTTGGCCGCAAGAAAAACATGATCGTCACCGAAGGCGGGAAAAATATTTATCCGGAAGATATAGAAAACATCTTCGACGGCCTGCCGGTGAAGGAATATAGCGTATTCGCCGCGAACTACATATGGCCGAAAAAGGAACTTGGCCGCGAGGCTCTGGTGCTGGTGTTGCGGCTGGAGCAGAATCAGAAATTCGACAGCCAGCTGCAGGAAGAAATCTCGGAGCGGAACCGGCGCTTGCCCGATTTTAAGCGTGTGACCGGCTATCTGGTATGGGACAAAGATTTTCCCCGTACCGCTTCGATGAAAATCAAGCGCCAGGCACTGGCGGAAGAGATCGGATCGTCAATGGAGCGCGGAACGGTAGCAAATCTGTAGGGGCTCGGTGGAGATTGTGCCGGGCGGATTGGTTCGCGCCAAGCCGCCATTTTGGCGGGCCGAGTCTTCTCTCAGTGAGAGGGATCTGGATCCTTGAGGCAAGACTACCTTGCAATCGTGAATCCGGCAGCGGGGGGCGGGCGTAGCCGCAAACTGCTGGGTCCTGCGCTCGAACGTTTGCGGGCCGGAAATATTGAAGTTAACGTCGCAGAGACCCAGGCTCCGGGCGACGCGACGAAGATCGCGCAACAAGCCTACGAGCAGGGCGTTCGACGCTTCATCGCGGTTGGCGGTGACGGCACTTCGTATGAGATCGTGAACGGCCTGTTTCCCCAGGCGCACAACGGCGAGCGGCCCACGCTTGCCTTTCTTCCACTGGGCACGGGGAATTCTTTTCTGCGTGATTTCAGCGATCGCGGCGTCGATTATGCCATTGAAGCGCTCATGGCGCAGCGCACCCGCCCGTGTGACGTTCTGCGGCTGCGACATCGCGCGGGAGTTATCCATTACATTAATTTGTTGAGCATTGGCTTCACCGCCGACGTGGCCACGCTGCGGTCGCGGCGTTTCAGCGGTTGGGGGGAACTGGGTTACGTGGCGTCCATTTTTCTGACGCTGGCTCGCTTCAATCGCCGGCCGTTTCCTGTGCGAGTGGAAGGTGAAGCAGAGTTTGACGACCGGCGCTGCCTGTTTCTCACTTTCAACAACAGCAAATTTACCGGCGGCACCATGATGATTGCTCCCAAAGCCGAAACCGCCGACGGCCAAATCGAATATGTCCGATGGGGGCCGATCGGGCGTCTGGGGTTGATGCGCAATCTGCCCGGTCTGTACGATGGCACGCACATTCACCATCCGCTGGCCGAGCGCAAAGCGGTAAGCCGCGTCGCGTTCAAGCTCGATGCTCCCGTCGACGTAATGGTCGACGGCGAGGTTCTGACCCTCCATTGTGAAGAATTGGACGTCTTACCCGCCGCTCTCAACGTTGTGGCGTGATAAACCTGGCCGCGTGATAATCGCGGTCGCGTGATATAAGAAAATGATCTATGTCTGAAGAACGAAGAAAACGTCAGCAGGACCGCCTGGGTACTAGTGGGAACGACCCGAAAAAGAAAACATTTCTGATCTGGGCCGGCATCTTGATTCTGCTTGCAGCAGCGTACTACGCGGGCTGGCACTACAAGAATCACAAGTACGACGCCTTCGCTAAGTGCCTGGGTGCGCATCAGGCCAAAATGTATGGACTTTACTGGTGCCCGCACTGCATCGAGCAAAAGGAAATGTTTGGCCAGGCGTTTCACTACGTCCCCTACACCGAGTGCGCCATCAAAGGATCGCCGGATATGGCGCCTGCGTGCAAGGTCGCTGGAGTCAAACTGTTTCCCAGTTGGCAGTTCGGCGCGGAGTCTCCGAAAGAAGGAGTCTTGTCTCTCGAGGCGTTGAGCGACAAAACCGGGTGCAAATTGCCGTGACGGATTCGCCGAGTCAGTCTTCCAATCGTGCCCAGGCGCCTCGTGTGAATCGAATCTTGTTCGCGTGTGTCGCCGTCTTGTCTCTCGCGGGCATAGCTGTGTCGGCGGTCTCGCTGCAGCGCCACTACGCCAAGTCCGCGACCCAGTTCTGCGATTTCAACCAGAAATTCAGTTGCGACATCGTGAACCGCAGCGAGTACTCGAGCATTGTGGGGATTCCGGTTGCAGGAATCGGCGTCGTGGGCTATGCATTTCTGCTGATCTTGTCGACATATTTGTGCGCTCGCTTGGAAACGCCGAACCGGCTGTTGGGCGCCGCTATTGCCGGCCTCGCGTTTGCTTTGTATCTGACTTACATCGAAGGCTATGTCCTTACGGCCTGGTGCATTCTGTGTTTGATCTCCCTGGCGCTGATCTCGCTGATCAGCGTTCTCGCGATCGGCATCAAGATAAGAGCAGTGAGAGCGTGAATTCCGCGCTCCGTTGTATTCTGATAGCGCACTTTTCCTGATGGAAGAAATCCAGAAAACTGAAGATAGCGGAACGGCACCCGTCTCAAGTTTTATCCAGGCGCAGTCGGCGACCGGAGACCTCCGCCTTCACGAATTTCACAGCCGCACGTTCCACAACACTCGTTTTCTGCGGGTGTGGCTTCCACCCGGTTATGACGATCCGGAGAATGCCGGGCGCCGGTATCCAGTTCTCTATCTGAATGACGGCCAGAACCTGTTTGAGACGTCAACTTCGTTTGCCGGAGTCGAATGGGGTGCTGACGAGACCGCAGACCGTCTCATCCGCGACGGCACCATTCCTCCCATGCTGATCGTGGGACTCGACAACGCGGGCAAGAGCCGCATTCGTGAATACATGCCCTACCGTTCCATGAACCCCATGATGTTGCGGGCGCAGGGCAGTCGCTATCCAGCGTTTCTGATCAAGGAAGTTATGCCGTTTGTGGCGCGAAACTATCGCGTTGCGCCCGGCGCTGAAAATACCGGCCTGGGTGGTTCCTCGCTGGGGGCGCTCATCGCGCTCTACACGGCCACGGTTCGGCCCGGAGTGTTCGGACGATTACTACTCGAGAGCCCGTCGTTGTGGGCCTCGAATCGACAGTCGATTAAAGAGAGCCGCGAGGTGAAGCGCTGGCCAGAGCGAATTTTTCTCGCTGTCGGGACCGCCGAGTTGGGAAGGGAAGACCGTGACCGCAGCGTGGTCGACGATGTGCGCGAGCTTGCGAACGTTTTCAACCGCGCTGGCCTCGACAATCGGCGACTGCGGCTCGTGATTGAAGATGGCGCGACCCATCAGGAACCGGCCTGGGCGCGGCGCTTTCCTGAAGCGCTGACATTCTTGTTTGGAAAGCTCTCGCTCACTTCATCGTGAGATTGCCGCCGGCGCATCGGACCGCTCGTTCTCCAGATCACTCGTTCTCCAGATAACGAACAGCGCGCCAGCCATCGCGATCACTGAGAGTTGCACGTGCGTCCACCGCGCCAGCGGACCTGCGAGTGGCAGGATGTAGGCCAGGTAAAGCAGAGTCCCGAGCGCAGGGGTCGACCTTCCATTTGCTTCCCCCGCGAGCCAGTCCGCGAGAAGCAGAAACGCCGGGGCCAGAATCACCAGATCGTAAACCGTGAGATGAGGCGCGACCAGCACCGTCGCCAGGAGCAGCGCCGAATAGCGCACGGCGAGCGGCACAGATTTGCCGCGCCGCCAGCATGCAACCGTCAGGCCGAGCGCAACCGCGGCACTCAGAACATATAGGGCCAAGGCGAAATCCGGCCACGGAATCAGCATTGACCAGAACGTCCGCAGTGAGTGCGTCTGGTAGAGCCTGGGCTCGAGCAACGACCAAACTCGCCGCACATGCGCAAGTAATGTCAGCCAGCGTCGCAGCGGTTCGACGCCGTAGAACACCACTCCCGCCGCGAGTTGCGCCGCCGCAGAGAGGATTGCTCCGCCCATAATTTTCCAGGCGCCGATGGATGCGAACACAACGGCCGCGGCCAATCCCAGTTGCGGTTTGAAAATAAGGCAACCCAGGACCAGGCCAGCGGCAAACTCCCGTCTCCCCCGCATTAAGAAAAACATCAGCGTGAAGCAGGCTAGGGCCAGCGCCGAAGTTTGTCCCCACGCGATCAAATGAAAGAATGCGGGAAAGCCGGCCGCGAGAATCGCAATTGTCGTCCCATGCTGGCGCAGGTTTGAGCACGTCCTCCATATCGCATAGCAGCACGCGCCGTAGAGCATGGCGCTGCAAGCCCACCACACCAGCAGCGCCCAGCCGTATGAGAGATGCGCCAGCGGAGCGAACAGCAGAGAAACCTGCGGCGGATACAACGGCAAATATCTCAACCCTGCCGCTCCCGGCACGCGCTGCGCAGCCAGGGCGGCCTGCGCGTTCATGTCATACAAAGCTGATCCGTTATGCGCGTCCGCCAGCGCGCCCAACGTGTAGAAGTGCAGGAAATCAGTCCCCTTGAGGTTCCCGTTGCGGTCGCGCAGTCCCGGAGTCGTCAAGTTCCACGCGTAGAACACCCACAGACACAGCGCAACGATGGCGCCATGGGCCCGCAGGCGCTTAGGTGTCAGCCATGTCGTCAAATTGTTGTCCCTCACCACATGCTTCGCCGCATTTGCATTTACGCCCGACGCTCAATCGCGCGGAGATTCTGCCGAATACGCCTCGAGCTGAGGCGGCGAATCATCTCCATCGATCTGCCAGACGCGACGATCCTTGAAGTACTGCAGCAGTTCTTCATTTTCCTTTTCGCCCATATTCCATGCCCAAACGACTTTGGCGTCGTCGATCGACGCCTCGTTCCACACCCACTCATGGTGCAGGTTGTGATGAGGTCCGTAACGTACAAGAATAAGATCCTTGCCCGGACGCCGCTCAAGCGTCGTGAGGATCGCGGCCCGGTCAAGATTGCCGCGCGGCCAATCCGGTTCAATGTGCGTGTGCGTCGCAGCCGCCGTGACTCGCAACAGAATCATGGCGCACGCCAGCAACGGGATGGAACGAACCACCGCCGCGCCAATCGAGGCACGCCGTCCCCGCCACTGTCGAATGTGGCGCAACCCCTGCACCAGTAGAATGTACAAAGCTCCGGTAGCAGGCGAGAAGTAATGCGGCAGAGTCCATGTCTGTACCGAAAATCCCACGATCATGGCTCCACATACAAACAGAGGAAGCGCCATCTTGCGCTGGCGAATCACCCAGGGAAGCGCCAGCAGCGGTATGGTCAGCAGTGGGCCGAGATAAAACTGCCACCAGCTCTCGATTTTGTCAGCCCCGCGCAGGACGTAGCCTTTGACCGTTCGATTCGTCTCGAATTCCACCAATTCGCTGCGATAGTAATCTCGCATCACGGCGTGGTGATATGCCGGTTCGGGCCTCGGCGCCTGCCAAATGAAATACGGCGCAGTCGCGTATTGTCCACGATTCACTTGATACGTCATCTCGAAGGGCGAGCCGGTGACACGCTGGTAATACCATCCAGTCGCCACGCCGCCAAACAACAGCATGAGGAAGATGGGTAACACTGCCCGCGTCAGAATCCGGCGTATAGGTTGTCCATTCTGGGCCTGACGCATTCGACCCGCGAACCACAAGAGCATCGCGCCAGCGATTGGAACCGAGAAAACCAATCCCTCATAAGGCCGGCTGTTGGCCAGAATCACGAGGCCCAGCCCCAGAAGCAAGCCGCTGCCCACGGACGACCGCCGGCGAAGACGCGGCCACGCCCCAAGAACCAGCGCTCCCCCCAACGCCGCCACCGACGCACACCAATACGTGTTCATCCAATAACTCAGAATGCCGAGCCGCAGCGCGGCCAACAGCGCACCGAGCAGCGCCCACTTCGGCGGCAGCCAGCCTTGCAGCATCCAGCACAAAACCGCACACATCAGGGCCGTCACCGCCAGTTGTCCGATCCACGGATGCCCCAGGATTTGCCCCGCCGCCAGCACCAGTCCCTGCGCCGGCGGATACATCGACATGTATGTGGGGTGCTCGATGATGTGAAAGCTCTCGAAGTGAATCCACATCGGGTGCGTGGGATTGGTGACTTTTCCGTGAGCGAAGGTATCGGCAGCCAAGAGATAGCTGAACTCGTCGTTCCATTGAGGCTGTGGAACGCCCAGTACGGGGATGAGCGCAACCCGCAGCGTCGCGACACCGAGGCCGATCACCAGAATTGAAGCTGACTTCCGCCGGGCCAGCCGGCCGAAGGCGCGTTCGAGCGATCGAAATTGAGAAGGTTGAGTGGCTCCCCCGGCGTACGTTCGTCGCTGCGAACGCACGATCAACACAGCAGCCCCACCCATCAGGAAAAGTTCAATGATTGCGAGCAGGAATGGAGTCAGCCGTGAGTAGAGATTCTCCATCGGTTGCCGGAGGCTCCGGCTCGCTTACGCCTTGCTCGCGACTTCCTTCGCGCCGATTTCCTCGAACAGTCCGTCCACGATCCGAATCATTTCGTCGTCGACAACCCGGTTCTTCGAGATCGCTTCCTTCAGAGGGATGGAGACAATCTTGTTGGAGCGCAGCGCCGCCATGCATCCAAACTCGCCGCGATGCACCATGTCGATGGCGCCCAGACCGTAGCGGGTAGCCAGCACGCGGTCGAACGCACTGGGCGAGCCGCCGCGCTGAATATGCCCGAGCACGACCGCCCTGGTTTCATATCCCGTGCGTTTCTCAATCTCGCGGGCGAGAATGTTGGCAATGCCGCCCAGCTTGGCGTGGCCGAACTCGTCTTTGCCCATGTCCTGCAGAATCGGAGAACCATCGCTGGTTTCGGCGGAAAATTTCGCGCCCTCGGCCACGACCACGATCGAAAAATAACGCCCACGCTCGTGCCGCTGGCGAATGGATTCCGCGACCTTGTCGATGTTGAACGGCCGCTCCGGAATCAGAATCACGTCGGCGCCGCCGGCAATTCCGCTGTAGAGCGCGATCCAGCCTGCATCGCGTCCCATCACTTCCACTACCATTACGCGATTGTGCGCCTCGGCCGTAGTGTGAACGCGGTCGATCGCTTCGCAGACGATGTTGCATGCCGTATCAAATCCGAATGTGTAGTCGGTGCCGCCCAGGTCGTTATCAATGGTCTTGGGTACGCCCACAACCTTCAGCCCTTTTTCGTAGAGTTTCTGCGCGACCGATAGAGTGTCATCGCCGCCGATCGCAACCAGAGCATCAAGTTTGTGTTTGGCAATCGTGGCCAAGCAGAGTTCCACGCCGTCCGGACGCTTCGACGGATTGGTGCGCGAGGTGCGCAGAATGGTTCCGCCGCGGGGCAGGATCCCGCCGACCGTATCCAGATCGAGCACCATGGTCTGATCTTCGATCAACCCGCGCCAGCCTTCCATGAACCCAATAAACTCGTCGTGGTAGTGGAATACGCCCTTGCGCACTACGGCACGGATCACCGCATTCAGTCCGGGGCAGTCTCCACCGCCGGTTAACATGCCAATTTTCATCGTGTGCTCCTGCGTATCAATTCGGAATGAAGCTCCTTGGAATGCACCGCGGGCGCTGGGCGCATGACGAAGTTGGCCCGGAACACGGGGCGGCAGTCGTTCGGAACCACTAGAGTAACACCAAAGCAACCCAGGTTGAAACCGCGGATCAGCCAGAAGACGCGCAACGGCGGGCGCTACGGGCCTGCACCTTCGGCCGTCAGCATTGTTATTGCGCCGCGGCCCTGAATTCGCCACAATGCTCGACGGCATGTCCAAGACCTTATCGATGCTCGCGTGGGGGATGGTCGCCGTGCTGGGAGCCGCCGCGGTCGGAGTCGTGGCCATCCATCGCGGCGAACCGATCAACGCCCTGTGGCTGGTGACGGCGGCGACCTGCTGTTACGCCTTCGGCTACCGCTTCTACAGCAAGTTCATCGCGGCCAAAATTCTTGCTCTCAATGCTCTTCGGGCGACTCCGGCTGAGCGTCTCGAGAACGGGCGCGATTTTCTCGTTACCAACAAATGGGTGGTGTTCGGGCATCACTTCGCGGCTATCGCCGGACCGGGGCCGCTGGTTGGGCCCGTACTGGCGGTTCAGTTCGGCTATCTTCCGGGCACGCTGTGGGTTTTAGTCGGCGCCGTCTTCGCCGGCTGCGTGCAGGATTTCGTGATCCTGCTGTTCTCCGTGCGCCGCGACGGCAAGTCGCTCACCGAAATGGCGAAAGAGGAGATCGGCCGCGTCGGTGGATTTGTCGCCTATGTGGCCGTGATCGCGATTCTCATAATTCTGCTGGGGGTGGTTGCTCTGATCGTGGTCAACGCTCTGAAAGACAGTCCGTGGGGAACGTTCACGATTGCCATGACGATCCCCATCGCCCTGCTGATGGGCCTTTATCTGCGCCGCATTCGTCCCGGCAAAGTTCTCGAAATCTCCGCCTTCGGCTTCATTCTGGTGCTGCTGGCGATCTGGGGAGGGAAGTGGGCCTCGCAGAATCCGCACATGGCGCATGTTTTCAGCCTGAGTGCGCCGACCCTCGCCGTCCTTATCATCGTTTACGGATTCGCCGCTTCGGCGCTGCCCGTCTGGCTGCTGCTGGCTCCCCGCGACTACCTCAGCACTTTCGTCAAACTCGGCACCATCGGACTGCTCGCGATCGGCATCGTCGCCTTGCACCCCACGCTGCACATGCCGGCGTTGACTCGCTTTGTCGACGGCACCGGGCCGGTGTTCGCGGGAAAAATCTTTCCTTTCGCCTTCATCACCATTGCCTGCGGAGCGATCAGTGGATTCCATTCGCTGATTTCCAGCGGAACGACGCCCAAGCTCATCGCCCGCGAAACCGAAACCCGCATCGTCGGCTACGGCGCAATGATGTGCGAATCCGCAGTGGCGATCATGGCCATCATCGCCGCCTGTGTGCTGCAGCCCGGCGTTTATTTCGCGATCAACAGCCCCGCTGGAATCGTTGGGCAAGCGCCCGCAGCCGCAACGGCAACCATCTCCAGCTGGGGATTTCCCGTGACCGCCGGTGAGATGCAGGTTCTCGCTCATGCCGTGGGTGAGTCCACGCTTTTCAATCGGACCGGTGGCGCGCCCGCATTTGCCGTGGGCATGGCGCACATCTTCTCCCAGAGCCTGGGCGGCGAGACGGTGATGGCGCTGTGGTATCACTTCGCCGTGATGTTCGAAGCTTTGTTCATCCTCAGCATCCTCGACGCTGGCACTCGCGTCGCCCGCTTCATGATTCAGGATGCGCTCGGCCACATCTACGAGCCTCTCGGGCGAACCAGTTGGTATCCGTCGGTCCTGACCACCAGCGCTCTCGTCGTCGCTGCCTGGGGATACTTCCTGTGGCAGGGAATCAAGGACCCTCTGGGTGGAATCAATTCGCTCTGGCCGCTATTCGGCATTGCCAATCAGTTGCTGGCCACCGTGGCGTTGTGCGTGGCTACGACCATCATCATCAAAATGCACCGTGCGAAATATGCGCCGGTGACTCTGGCCCCACTGGCCTGGCTGGTTGCCGTAACTTTTACCGCGTCGTGGCACAAGGTGCTGGACCCCGATCCGAGGTTAGGTTTTCTGGCCCAGGCACGCGCGCTGGCTGCAGCTCCGGCGAACAACGCGACCGCGAGGCTCATCTTCAACAACCGCCTGGACGCTGCCGTGACCGCGATCCTCGTAGTGATGGTTGCATTAGTGCTGATTGAATCCGCGCGGCAGTGGATCGCCGTATTGAGCGGCACGTCAGAAGCTCGCGTGAAGGAGTCTCCGTTCGTAATGACCCGGATGACCACCAGTCACATGGCTGAGGAGCGAGGATGAACCGGCAGAAAACAAAGCCAGCAGGAATAAAGCGCCTCGTGGGCGGCTTCCGAATCGTGCTCGCCGCGCTGCGCGAGATTTTTGACGAGTCCGCTTACATTCGTTTCTTGCGCCGCACGGCGATGCAGTCTTCTCCGCAAGCCTATGCCGCGTTCTGGCGCGAGCGGGAAGCCACGCAGCAGCGCCGGCCAAAATGCTGTTGAGTCATTCGTTCTTGGCGTCGCCCAAGCGTGGCGCGTTGAACCGCCGGGCGCGGACCATACCGTTGGCGCCCCACCGGAACTCGTTTTCACAATATTGCCAATCGCAGGAATAGGTGTACAATTCTGCCCTTCTATGACCTCAAGACGGATTTCTGGCTTCGCGGTTTGCGCTCGAAAAATCGGACGGCGGTCGTGGCGAGCGGGGCCGGTTCTGCATGGCACACGAGTTCGACTGGATTCAACGTGTTGGTGACATCGGACGGCGCGGCCGTCAATTTGGGTGAGGTGCTGTCGGGATTTGATTTCGATTACTGGAGCTTAATTGGGGGGGATCAACATGGGGAGATCGGCCAGGGCCTATTCAGTATTCGAAGCGCAGCGAAATCAGAAAATTATTCCAGGGTTGGGCAAAACCGCCACTCTTCTAGCGGCATTTAGCGCGACTATTTTTCTGGTCGCATGCGGAGGAGGAAATCTCGCCACCTCGGAGCTCGAAGGCTCTGTCGCAAGCACGCGGAATCCTCTGGTGGCGCAGTACACACTGGCCAGCCCTTGCGCCGGCCAAGCCAAGGTGGAGTTTGGCACCGATACTTCCTACGGAAGAAGCACGGCGTGGTATGGGGTTCCGGGCCAATACCATAGGACGACCATACTGGTCGCAGGGATGAAAGCCTCGACGACGTATCACATGCGTTCGCAAACCCAATGCTTTGGAAAAAGTGTGACCAGCGCCGACACAACCTTCAAGACGGGTGCGCTGCCGGTTCTGGCCTTCCCTGCGCTTAAAGTAACCCGTCCCCTTGTCACACCCTCGGTGTCTGAGAACCCCGGCATAGAGATGATCACCGTGACCACAGCCGGCACACCGGCGTTCTTCACCGACCGCGACGCCAACACCATATGGTATTACGACGTGGGGCAGAGCAACTTCCCGTTCACGTTCAAGTTGCTCCCGAACGGGCACATCATTCTCAGCATCACTGCGGGTGGAGGCTCCTTTCTGCGGGAAGTGGACCTTGCCGGGAACACCATTCGCCAATTGGGTACTGCGGCCCTGGACCAGGCGATGCTCGCCGCAGGTTTCGATTTTGTTGCGAGCGGATTTCATCACGATCTGCTCCCTTTGGCGAATGGCCATTTGCTGGTAATCGTGAACACCTCGAAGAGCTTCACAGACCTTCCTGGGTACCCAGGCACCACCCAAGTTCTGGGCGACGGGGTGGTTGATCTGGATCAGAACTGGAATCCAGTTTGGGCATGGAATGCCTTCGACCATCTCGACGTAAACCGTCATCTGAACGGTTTACCCGACTGGACCCACAGCAACGCTTTGATATACTCACCCGCCGATGGCAACATCATGTTATCGATGCGCCATCAATCTTGGGTTCTCAAAATCGATTACAACAACGGCGCAGGGACGGGAGAAGTGCTATGGCGCTTAGGCTACCAGGGTGACTTTGCCCTGACCCAGGGCGGCGTTCCGACGGATGATCCCAGCGTCTGGTTCTCTTTCCAGCATTTTCCCTCGTTGATAAGCCAGAGTGGCTCCCAAACCACACTTGGCGTCTGGGATAACGGGGATAATCGTCCCCTCGACACCGCCGGTACCATCTGCGGCGTCCAGGGAGCTCCTCAATGTTATTCACGGGCTACCGTGTTTCAGCTCGATGAAGGCGCCATGGTGGCCAATCTGTCTTGGGACGACGCGCTTCCGTACTTCGGCACATGGGGCGGAAGCATTAACCAACTGCCGAATGGCAACATAGAATTTGATATCAACGCCCTTGCAGGGATGCCGCTTCCCAACGTGGCTTCGGAGGTGCAGGAGGTTACCCAAACGTCCAATCCGCAAACGATCTGGAAAATGGACATCGCGGCTCCGCAAAATGCGTATCGCGCGTATCGGATTCCCAGCCTCTACCCCGCCGTTTCGTGGCAGTACTGATTCTGATCACATCGCGGCGATCGGTTGTCTCTGGTGGTGCGTTGGCTGGGAGTTGGATGTCGGGTAGTGGTGCAGTTTGGATTTCTTACCCTAGGGTGTCATCCTGAGCGCAGCCGTTTCTCAGGCGAAGCGAAGAGCCTGCCCCGAGCGAAGCCGAGGGGATCTCAGTCTTATCCGGCCTCGAGCGTAAGCCAAACTACACCACTACCGGATATCGACACCGGTAGGAATCGCTCCGGTTCCGCGATACACTGCACTCACATGCGAGTCCTGGGCATTGACTGCGGAGGAGAATATACCGGCTACGGCGTCGTCGAGATGGACCGCCGCGGACAGCTCTGCTGCCTGTCCTGCGGCGCGATCAAGCTTTCTCCGCGCGAGGCCCTGCCGCGACGGTTGTCGCGAATCTATATTCAGCTGGGTTCCATCATTTCTGAACATCGTCCCGACGAAGTAGCGATCGAAGACGTCTTTTACGCGCTCAATGTGAAGTCGGCGCTCAAGCTCGGGCAAGTCCGTGGGGTCGCCATGCTGGCCGCGGCCGCCGCAGGTCTCGAAGTCGCCGAATATTCGCCGCTCACCATCAAGTCGTCAGTTGTCGGCTACGGGCGCGCCGAAAAGCATCAGGTACAGCACATGGTCACCCGGCTGCTTGAACTTTCCGCGCCGCCCGAACCCATGGACGCCTCCGATGCGCTCGCCATCGCCATTTGCCATCTTCACACTGCCGGCACCCTCACCCGTCAGCGCGCGGTGGCCCGCTGAAACAAGCGCGCCCAGCAGCCCTGTTTTTTGGCATAATTTCCCGTTGGACAAAAATATGGCGAATCAGCATTGTTGTTCAGTCAAGAAAAATGCTCCTGGCGAAGCGTCGCTCGTGAAGGGCCCGCGAATGGCTCGGCGGCTGATTCCCAGCGCAAGGATTTTCGGCATCGCAGTCTTGCTGGCCGCAACTTCGCTCGGGAGTCGGCCCGTCTACGGGGCCGGTGCAGCGACGGTAACGTTTTCACTCAATTTTCCTGGTTCCGATCCGGATCGTTATTCGATCTCGGTAACCTCGGACGGCCGCGCCCATTACGAGTGTTCCGCCAAGATCTCCTCGGACTCCGACGACCGCGAAGATTACCAATCGGACTTTGACTTTTCCGACGCCGGTCGCGCCCGCGTCTTCGAACTCGCCGCCCAGGCTCACTTCTTTTCTGGCAAGATCGACACCACTCACAACAAGAAGCTGGCTTTCACCGGCAAGAAAACGTTGACCTACAAAGACGACCAGCGGGACTTCAGTGCGGATTACAATTTCTCCTCGCTGGCCCCCGTGCAGGAATTGACCAACCTTTTCCAGAACGTGGCTGCGACCCTGGAATTCGGGCGTCACCTGGCGCACCTCCACCGTTATCAAAAGCTGGCTCTCGACGACGAATTGACGCAAATGGAAGACCAGGTCCGGAGCGGCGAACTGAGCGAACTGCAAGCCGTTGGGCCGATCCTGCAGGCGATTTTCGATGATACTTCGGTCATGAACGTCGCGCGGGCGCGGGCCCAGCGCATCCTGGAAATGGGCAAGGTCGCTACCACGGCGCACTGACCTAATCAGAGTCCCCAAGTGTTCCTCGATCCCTATCCGTCCGCTAGTCGGCATTCTTGCCTTCTGGGTGACAAGGTTTTACAACTTTAGGCAGAAAACCGTGTTCTAATAGGCCAGCTAGACCCTGGGGGTTGCAATGTCCAAACCATCGTTCTCTGGATTTGGCCGGGTTCTTCTGGCGGTTGCGGCCGGCGCGATTCTCGCCCTGCCCGCTTTCGCTGATTCGCAGGCCCGCATCGTTAGACTGAGCGATGTGCGCGGTTCGGTGCAGATTAACAAGAACACCGGCCTCGGCTTTGAAAGCGCCTTCCTGAACCTCCCCATTACGCAAGGAACACAACTGAAAACGCTGAACAGCGGCCGAGCCGAAATCGAGTTCGAAGATGGCAGCACTCTGCGCCTGACTCCGAACACGACTGTCGAGTTCAGCGCGCTCGGCGTGACCGACGCGGGCAAACACGTCTCGACAATCAACCTGGTCGAAGGCATGGCCTACGTGAATTGGCTGGGCAAGAGCGGAGACCAGTTCAGCCTGAATTTTTCCCGCGAGAAGTTGACCCTTGATCGCGAGGCCCACATCCGCGTCGATGCTTCGACCGATGTCGCCGACGTGGCCGTCTTCAAGGGCGACGTCGATGTCGAGAGTCCGGCGGGCGACACGGCGGTCGCTAAGAAGAAGACCGCAACTTTCAATGCCGATGACGACAAGTCCAAGGTGGCCAACAATATCGCCGCCGAGCCGCTCGACTCCTGGGATAAAGATGCGGACGTTTACCACGAACAGTACATGGCGAAAAATAGTCCCTCACCGTACGGTTACGGCCTGAGCGATCTGAACTATTACGGCGCTTACAACAACATCCCCGGCTACGGCATGATGTGGCAACCCTACTTCACCGGGGCGGGCTGGGATCCGTTCATGGACGGAGCGTGGTCGTGGTATCCGGGCTACGGTTATATGTTCGCCTCGGCCTATCCCTGGGGATGGCTGCCTTTCCGTTACGGCAACTGGATGTCGATCCCCGGTTACGGCTGGATGTGGCAGCCCGGCGGATGGAACTCGTGGGCAGCTGTGCCTCATTATGCGGGCGTGCTTGCTCACCCGCTGGTGGTGCCCACCGGTTCGGTACGCACCGTCGCGGTTGGCAAGGGCGGACCCGTCCAGGCCATGCCCCCCTCCCGGATGATCGTGCATGCCGGCTCGGCGGGTCTCGGAATCGCGCGCGGGTCGGTTGAGAATCTGCGTCATATGAATGGTCAGGTCGCCAAAAATGGATTTGTCGAAATGCGGCCCACGCCTCAGTTTGCGGCCAGTTCGCCGAGAAGATCCGCTTTCGGCGGCCCGGGTGCGAACTCAGGCTTCGGCGAGTCGCACGGTTCAATGGCTGCCGCACCGGCAGGGCATCCGGCTTCCGCGCCACACGCGGCCAGCGGCCCGCATCGTTAACTTTGTTGAACGATTATGCTGCGAGTTCTGTGGAGCGGGCACTCGTGCCCGCTTTGCTTTTGCGCCCAACACTCGCGGGCAGGAGTGCCCGCGCCACACAGGCCGCTTACCGCCTCAGACTCACCGATGTGATCACTTTTTCACACAGCCCTTGCCATTCCTGCGATGTCTGATCGGTGCTGCAGCTCACGGGCACGACTTTTCCCCAAGGTGTAAGCATGAGTCCGAGCACGCCGTGAATGTCTGACATATCCCGCTGCGTGGCGCTGAATTCAGCGATCAGGCTGGGGTATCCATCGAACGTGGCCGAGGCGAAGTTTGTCCCGATGCCCGGCTTCGCCGCCAGCCAGACGTAGTTCGCCAGATAGTAATTGGTTTGTCTCTTGAGTTCTTCTTCTTCGGTCAGTCCGCTGTCATGGCGATCGAGCGCCGGTCCAACCGCGACGCTGATGAGCACCCCGCCCTGTTTTGCCAGGTACACGGTGCGTAGCGGCGTATCTTCGGAGACCTGAACTTCTCCCGGCAGAGCCACCGAGACGGTTGCGCAAAACCACACATCGCGGCACAGCCCTTTTTCGTAGCGGGTAAAGCCGGCTGGAGTGGAGATCAGGGAATCGGAATCCACCGTAATCCGCGTGGTTCGCCGGACCAGCGCCGGCCTCGAAGCCTGCACGGCAGGGCTGGGCAACAGCGTCTTCGTTACTGGGACGGGTACCGTCCCGCTTTCGGGCTCCGGCGTCGCCTCAAATTGTTTCAGCGCCGCGAGCCACTCGACCGGCCGCGTGTCGGGCAGAAGCCGCGCCCGTGCTTCTTCCTGGAAATGAAACGTCATGAATGGATAGCGCCCCGGATTGTCCGACCGCATGCTCGAAAGATCGGGCATGGGATTTTGCCCGTCCTGCGGATCATCTGGATCAGCCGGATGTGGATCATCCGGATCGTTGCCCGCGGGATCATCATTGTCATACGGCGAAGCCAGCGTCAGCTTGTTATCGATGGTCTGCATGCGGTGCAGCCACGCGACGTGATGAGTCACGGGATCGAGTAGCAGCGAGATATGCAGGACCGCGGCCACTGCGTTGTTGCCCGCTCCTGGAATCACGCGCCCACCGGTGGTCGTGCCCGCCGCGGGCAGATCAATCGGCGAGAATACATATTGCGAGGTCACCCAGGCGCAGGATTTTCCATCCACTCGCACCAGATTCCGGAATCGCAGGTCAGCACCGCTCAGCTCCAGATCCTTCAACCCCCGGTCATGCGAGTAAGCGAACTGACCCCGCGGTTTCCAGGAAGCGCCGGCCGCGACGGGATGCGGCGAGAACTGAGTTTGCAGCAAGTCTCGCGTCACTTTGCGCAGGAGCGCGCCGCCATCCCAGTATTTGAAGTAGCCGTCTCGGGTTGGTCCCAGCGCGGTCTCGCCATGCGGACCCACGCGGAACATGACCGGCACGGCCTGCAGCGCGGCGACCCGCTTCTGAAAGTCCGCGGAAGAAAACATGGCGCAGCGCACGCTGGTCACCCGCGCCTCGCTGTAGCGCGCCTCGACCGGAGTGTTGCCGTCCTTATCCGGCGATTGCGGCACCAGCGTGACGATGGCCGCGAACGAATAGTCGCAGGGGCCTCGCGGAGGAAAAAGATTGGCTCCGCTGGCATCGGCAATCGGCAGGAACGACGCTGCGGCTTCCAGTTCGTAGCGCAAAACCTGCCCCGGCGCCAGATCAGCGTGCAGCAGAATCTTATGATTCTCGGGAGCTTTGTGCGATTGCGCGGCAGAACGAATCGACACCGTTCCCACGCAGACGCACAGGCTCAGGGCGGCGGTCGCGAACATGGCAAGCAATCGCTGAATCGGCGACTTCTCCCTGTTGCGGATTGTCTTCATCTCTCACCGTAGTTGG
Source organism: uncultured Acidobacteriaceae bacterium (assembly GCA_963739125.1). Classification (GTDB taxonomy): domain Bacteria; phylum Acidobacteriota; class Terriglobia; order Terriglobales; family Acidobacteriaceae; genus Sulfotelmatobacter. Next base: position 3,754,151 of record CAVTZD010000001.1, read on the forward strand.
GATCGGCATCTGGCGGATCATTATTCTCCGGGTCATTATTCTCAGGATCATCCCCGGTAGGATTCGAATACGCCGGATATGCCTTCGGTTCAGAAGGCGCCAGAGACTGATCGGTTGCCGATTGCACGATCGCGTCGCAGATGCTGGCGGCCGCCGCCGCATCCTGGTCGCGATACACACACGCAAAACCGCTGGTGCCGTTCGGCGAATACAAAACCACGCCCAGGCCGTGATATCTTAGCGAGCCGTTCGTCACGCTGAAGTGCGAGATGGTCGCGGGATGGCCGTCGATCTGGACGTGTTGATTCAGTACGAAGTGCGCCGGCCGTCCAAAATATTCCGGCCGCTCGAACCACCCCTGCAGAAAGGTTCTGGAGGCATCCGGGTAAAACGGATATATCAACGCGGCCGCATACACGCGAATCACGCGATTTGGATCGTCTTCGGGCCCGGGCAGCGGAATTACAACCGGCCGCGGCTCCCCCGCCGCGCGCGTCCACTTCGAACTCTGGGGCAGTGTGATGGAGACTTCGTAGAAGGGCGTTTTCCCGCACATCCGGATTCGCCACACCCCGCCGGAGTCGGGTCCGTCATCGTCACCGTCAAGCACGTTCCTGGCCGGCACGCCATCCACTCCGCGTTCCTTGCGCACCTTGCGCGCCAGATCGCCCAACGATTGTGAAGAAGATGATTGCCCAGAGGAAGCTTGTCCTGCCGAAGCTTGCCCGGCGGAAGAATCCTGTCCCCACCCCAGAATGACGGCGCAGAGCGCGAACCCTGCGAGCGCGATACTGCCGCGAATTGTGCCCGCGTACGATTTCATTCCAGTCGCAGAGAATTCACCAGCGTCGTGCACAGCGCCTCGGCGTCGGCGAAGGTGTCTTCCGGCGCGGTGCATCCCAGCAGAAACTGTTGCCCGTAGTTGTCGATCAGAACGCGTTCGCCGATCCAGGACTTTTTCGGTTCGCGCTCGTACCCGAAGCGTGTAATCACGGCGGCGTGACCATCGACCGCGACTTCCTGCGTACTAACGCCATTCACTTTTCCCCGCGACCACCACTCATTCGCGTTGGCTAGGTCGCGCATGCGGATGTAGTCCGGATCGGTAAGGCTGCGATAGGGCGCGTTCACGTCCGCGGGCCCAGCGTACAGAAATACCGGGTTTCCGTCCTGCGCCGCCTTGAAGATGTACTGCCCGTTGACCTTGCTCACAACTTCGACTTGCGCCGGGATCACGACCGTCGCCTGCGAACACTGCTGCGGATTCGCGCAGTAAATCACCGCGAACGACTGAAAGCCCTCCGGCACCAGGCCGCCTTCCGCATTGTCGACCGTGGCTTGCGCGACCGGGTGAGCCGCTTGCCGCGTCCGCCGCGCCAGGTCGGCCAGGGAAGTCGTCGGCGAGCCGACCGCCACGACCATCTTGTCCTCGGCCGGCGCCGGAGTCGCGGCTTTGGCAGGCTTGGTCTCGGCAAGCGTCGCCGGGTGAACGACAATGTCTTCTTTCAGACGGATCGATGGATAAATAATCTGATCGCACATCTGGCCCGTGGTTAACTCGTCGTGAAAGCGAGTGTTGATCGCATCTTTGGTCTGCTGCACTTCGGACCACGTCGGATTTCGGTTTCCGCAGGTATGGTAGCCAAACCGGTCGTAACCCAGGCACTGGCGCAGTTCGTCGGGGCTGACGCACATGATGGGAATCAGGCTGTTCGAGGCCACGATGACATCCATCGTGCCCCACACCTCATGACCCAATAGACGTGGCGCGCCATTCCAATAACAGCGAAACGCCTTGTGCGTCCCCAGCGTCACCGGGGAGCAGTACGGCGACTGCCCGTGCAGGCCGGCCACCTGTGACACCAGGTTGCGCACCGCAATATCACTCAGATTCGGTGGAATCGGAATCGGGGTTCCCGCCAGCACCTCGGTATTGGTCACTCCCACGCGCGAGCCGGCCAGCACGGCGCCATTTTCACGTCCTTCCAGAGTCGATGGGTTCGGAACAAGCACCCGGTAATCGCCGGCGTCGAAACTGGTGAACCCGACCGGAGCGTTACCCGCTTCCTCCTGCTCGCGCTGCATCTCGTCGACCAGTTCCTGCGCGCTGGTCGATTTACTTTGATCCGCGGAACTGTGTTGGGCGCGGCTTTGCCGCGCCAGATCGCCCAACGAAGGAGTCGGTGCGTCCGAATCCTGCGCCCACAATGTCGCATTCACCGAGAGTAGGCAGGCTGCCGCCGCGAACACGAGGCGCATCGACAATGCTGAAGCTACATTTTTCATAACGGCTTTGGGGGAGCGAGTGTCTCTAGATGCAAACCAATAACGCCGCGTCTTTTCGCCGGTTGCACCCCCACTTCAGTTTGACGCGCTGGCCGGCTGCACCGTGGCATCCGGAAGATCAAACTGGATCGGCGCGTTGTAATCGGAGAAAGTCGTCCGCGAGTGTTCCCAATCGACGGTCAACTCGTACGGAAGTTGATCCGCGAGCCCGATGCATACCGTGTCATGCTCCAGGCCGCCCGGCGCGCCCTTCATGGTGACGAGCCACTCTCGGCAGCGCACTCCATTTACCGTCTTTTTATCGCCTTTCTGGATGATGCCCCGCTGGATCATGGTTGCGATCCGGGGCATCAGGTTGCTGTCGGTGCCCTGTGACAAGCTTTTGCAGTACCACGACGCTGCGTAGTTACTGCTCCCAGACCGCGATTCTTTCCAGGAGCCATCGCTCTGCCGGTTGTACTCGCGGCCCTTCACGTAAAGTTCGTCTTGGTTGAGCTCGCCGGAATTCGAGCCGGTCATCACCATGTGCATCTGGTGATGCAGAATGTCCCGATCGCAGTCGACTTCCAAAAGCATCTCGTTGTGTTGAACGCCGACCTGGTTCGCCGAGGAAGCCACGCGGAAACTGTGCACCTGCTTCATCGCATCAAGAGTTTTCTGAAATTCCTTTTCGCCGCTGCCGGCTCCTATATAGCTCGCGGCCCATCCCACGATGACGATGGCGACCAGCAGACGCACTGCCAGCCAGATCCAGTAACGGTTGCCCATGGCAAACACCTCTCCCGAGTAAGGTGTAGCGATAGGCTAATGGGTGCCAGATGGGCCGAAAAGTTACTGACGTACTTAGTCAGACGCCCCTGTTTCACACGGGTTTACCGAGTTTTATCCCGGCTTTTTCGGAGATCTTCTCTCAGCTCATGCGGAGACACGCCGCCGGCCCGAGAATCGCGGCAGCGCGGCAAATCAAATCACGACCACGCCCGCATACCCCACCACCATCTCCCGGTCGCCCGAAATATCGCCCGAAGTCGCGTACTTCACCAACTCGGCCGAAGACGCGCCCAGTTGCCGCGCCGCCGTGAGCATAGCCACCGCTGGGCCGAAGCCGCACATGCTGATGGCTTGCTGCTTGACCACGTCATAAAGTCCGCGCGGATCGAGCGTCAGAATTCGTTCGATCGCCCGGTGATCCTTCACCCGCGTCAGCGCGTCTGACTCGTAATGATTCATATCGCTCGAAGCGATGATCAAGATCGAATCCTTCTGCGCTGCGATCACCTCCGCCACAGCGTGCCCCAGTTGTTCCAGCGGTTCGAATTGACCCGTCCCCAGCGCGATCGGCACGAACGTGAGGTCCGGTTGTCTGAGCTGTAGAAATGGAAGCTCGACTTCTGTGGCGTGCTCCGCCCGGTGCGCTGCGGCGTCTTCCTCAAGAGCAGGGAAGCGCTGCTTCAACGCTACGGCGAGTTCCGAGTCGATCGGGACATCGCCCAGCGGAGTCTCCCACCCGCCTTCGCTCATGATGGCCAGGGGTCGGCCCATCCCGGTGTGATTCGGGCATAGCACGATGCAGCGCCGCGGGATTTCAATTCGCCCAAACACCGCGCCTGCCACGTGCCCGGAGTACATATAGCCCGCATGCGGAGCCATGCATCCCACCGCGCGCACCGGCGCCGAACTCGACTGCGCCAAATAACCACCTGCTTCTGCACGCAAGTCTTCCGCATCGCGGGGATAAAATCGGCCCGCGACTGCGGGCCGACGAACCGGAGGTTGAGAGCTTTGACGATGAGTAGTAGCCATAGGCCCTTCCTTCGATGTTCGAAAGGACGAACGTCCTGCCTGCACTTTGCTACGTACCGTTGTCAGCGTCGCGCAGCGCGCGATACAGGGCAGCGCTCTGTTTCAGACTCAGCGTCTCGGCGCGCGCCGTAGCCTTTACATTCGCCTGCGCCAGAGCCCGCTTCAACTCCGCGCCATCATACTGCGCTTTCAGATTGTTCCACAGCGTCTTGCGTTTCTGTCCAAACGAGAGGCGAAGAAAATCCACGAAACCATCTCCGGCCACGCCCAGCTTTTCCTGCTGCGGCTCCATCGTTAATCGCAGCACCGCCGAATGCACGTTCGGCGGCGGCACGAACGCTCCCGGCGGCAGGGTGAACAGTTTTTCCACGCGCGCATAGAGCTGCGCGGTGGCTGAGAGCACGCCGTAATCGCGGCTGCCGGGTTCAGCCGCGACCCGGTCCGCAACCTCGCGCTGCACCATGATGACAACGGTCTCGAAGTATTTCGCGAATTCAAATAACCGCAGCAAAATCTCGGACGTAATGTAATAAGGAAGATTGCCCACCACTTTCACCGGTTCGGGCTTGAGTTCAATGCCAGGCCGTCCCAATCCCGGCTTCGGTCCAAACAGGGAATCGAAATCGATGGCCAGAATGTCGGCCTCGATCACCTCGACATTCCGCGCCATGCCGAATTTCAGCCGAAGCTGCGCCGCCAGCACCCGGTCGAGCTCTACCGCAATCAGCCGCCGCGCCCGCGTCGCCAGCAATGACGTCAACATGCCCCGTCCCGGGCCGATTTCGAGCACCGTGCTTTGCGACAGATCGCCCAGCGCATCCACAATGCGCACGGCAGCGTCTGCGCTGGCCAGAAAATGCTGTCCCAATTTAGGTTTGGTTCGTGGACGGCGGGCAGAATATACCTTCGGCACGTTGACCCCTCATTTCCTCGGCAGTAGACTTTGCAAGTCGGTTCCGGAATTCTGGCCGGAACGGTTCCCGAGACTCATTCATCATAGCGTGCGCCGCGGCAACGTGCGCTCGCGGAAGGTTGCCACTCATGCACATCGCGTTCGCCGCTTCGGAAGGCGTTCCTTTCTCGAAAACGGGCGGCTTGGCCGACGTGGTCGGCGCTCTGCCTCGCGCGCTGGCTGCACTCGGTCATCAGGTCAGCGTCTATCTCCCGCGCTACCGCCAGACTAAGCTCACCGATCCGGCGACCGTGGTCCGCAGCATCACGGTCCCTTTCGACGACAAATATCGTTTCGCTTCCGTCGTTACCGGAAGCAGCCAGGGAGTAGTCCGCTTTTATTTCGTGGAGTATCCGCCATATTTCGATCGCGACGGACTGTACGGCACCCCTGCCGGCGATTATCCCGACAACGCCGAGCGCTTTGCTTTATTCTCGCGCTCCGTGCTCGAAGCCTCGAAAATTCTCGGAGTGCCTCAGGTTTTTCATTGCCACGACTGGCAATCTGCGCTGATCCCGGTTCTGCTTCGAACCGTCTATGCTGAGGATCCCGCATTTCGCGAGTCCGGCACCGTCTTCACCATCCACAACATGGGCTACCAGGGCCTGTTCCTGCCCGACACTTTGCCGCTGCTCATGCTGCCCTGGGATCTTTTCACCATGTCGAAAATGGAGTTCTTCGGCCAGGTCAACTTTCTCAAAGGCGCGCTCACCTGCTCCGATTTCATCACCACCGTCAGCCGCAAGTACAGTCAGGAGATTCAAACTGCCGAGTACGGCTTTGGCCTCGAAGGCGTGCTGCACGACCGCGCTTCGACGGTCACCGGAATTTTAAACGGCGTCGACTACGACGAGTGGAGCCCGCAGGCTGACAAGTTCATCGCCGCCAAATTCTCGCCGCAAGATCTCTCCGGCAAAATCAAAGACAAACAGGATCTGCTTGCCGCGTTTGGCCTCGCCAACGCGGACCCCAAGCTGCCGGTGATCGGCATCGTCTCCCGCTTCGCCGCCCAGAAAGGTTTCGACCTGATCGCGCAGATCGCCGATCGACTCGTCCGCGAGGAAATGATCATCGTCGCCCTGGGCGCCGGCGACAAGACCTACCAGGAAATGTTCCTTCGCCTCAACAAGCAATTTCCCAACAAGATCGCCGTGAAAGTCGCCTACGACAATGCCATCGCGCACAAAATCGAAGCCGGGGCCGACATGTTTCTCATGCCTTCGCGCTACGAACCCTGTGGCCTCAACCAGATTTACAGCCTGAAATACGGAACGGTCCCCATCGTCCGCGCCACCGGTGGTCTCGACGACACCATCGAACCCTGGGACGCTCCCAGCGGCAAAGGCACCGGCTTCAAGTTCACCGAATATAACGGCGAGTCGCTGCTGCTCACGATCAAAGTCGCGCTCGATGCCTTCCGCGACCAGACCTCGTGGCAAGTGCTGATGCGCAACGGCATGAGCAAAGATTTTTCCTGGAACGCTTCAGCCCGCGAGTACGGCAAGATCTACGAGAAGGTAAAGCAGATGCGAGGCACTTCAGCGACGGCGGAAAAAGTGCTGGTCTAATCGGATTGGGATCACGAAGGGGCTTCGCTGACAAGGGTTCCTTCGTGAGACTTCGTGTCCTTCGTGGTTCTGGGTTTCGGTTTGCTCCTCAAATTGAGCCACTACCCCCACATCCGCTTCGTTCCAACTGAGTCCACAGGCTGCTAGAATTTCCCCACCATGGCTGCTGCCCAACAGCCCGCCTTCCCTCGCACCATCTTCCACGTCGATATGGACGCATTCTTCGTCTCCGTCGAGGAACTCTACGATTCCTCGCTGAAAGGCAAGCCAGTCGTGGTCGGCGGACAGCGGCACGAACGTGGGGTTGTCTCGGCCGCGTCTTACGCCGCGCGCAAATTCGGAGTTCACTCCGCCATGCCGCTGCGCACCGCGGCCAAGCTCTGCCCCCAGGCCATCTTCGTCAATGGACATCCCGAGCGCTACCGTGAATGCTCCGAAAAAGTTTACAAAGTTCTCGGCGCGTTTACGCCACAGGTCGAAATGGCGTCGATCGACGAAGCCTATCTCGACATGACCGGAACCGAGCGCCTGCACGGCCCGCCGCTCAAAGCTGCGCACACTTTGCACCAGCGCATGAAAGACGATACCCATCTCAACTGCTCGGTCGGAATCGGCAGCTCGCGCCTCATCGCCAAAGTTTCTTCGGCGCAGGCCAAGCCCAACGGCGTGCTGTGGATCGTTTCCGGCGAAGAGGCGAAATTCCTCGCCCCGCTCGACGTGCGCGAAATTCCCGGCGTCGGCAAAGTGATGGAAGGTCACCTGCACGCGCTCGGCATCAAGAAAGTCGGTGACCTCACCAAGTTGGACGACTCCGAACTCGAAGATCGCTTCGGCAAATGGGGACTCGCGCTCGCCGGCAAGGCGCGCGGCGAAGACGCCGGCGGATGGTTCGACAATGAAGTCGGCGCCGATCTCGACGCGAAATCCATCAGCCACGAGCACACCTACAACGACGACACAGCCGACGTGGCGCAACTCGAAGCCACGCTGATGCGGCTTTCCGAAATGGTCGGGCGCCGCCTTCGCGAAGCTAATTTCTACGCGCGCACTGTCCAGCTCAAACTGCGCTACAAAGATTTCACCACCATCACCCGCGCTCACACGTTGGCCAGCCCGACCCAACTCGATACAGAAATCTTCGAGCAGATTCGCGGGCTCTTTCGCAAGAACTGGAAAAAAGGCATGCAGGTGCGACTGCTGGGCGTGCACGCGTCATCGTTCAGTTCGCAGCCCGATCAGATCGACTTGTTGGATGGTTCCCGTCAACAGCGATGGAAAGACGCGCTCGCTGCCGCCGACCGCCTGCGCAATAAATTTGGCGAATCGACCGTCAAACTCGCAGCGGGAATGAAAGGCACCTTCCGCGAGCGCACCCACGAAAACCCCGCAGGCCTGCCCGGCAAGGGAAAAGGGAAGACGTAAGAAAGTAATTACCCAACAGATGTGGCGCGGGCACTCTTGCCCGCGAGACCTATCCTTCCGGACGAAACTAGCTGCCGCTCAGAGCGTCTCGCCTTCCTCGCGCGACTCAATCTGCACCAGCCCAGTTTTCTCTCCCACGAAACGCACGCACGAACTCCCGCTGACCCACCACAGATATACCTCTCGACCTTGACCCGCGAACCCGCCTGCACATAAGATTTTGCTTCACTTTTGACGGCTCAACTTTCGTAGCATCTTCTGGAGCCCCAACATGCGCCAATTCTTCGCCCTGGTAGCGCTCTGGATTGGATCGAATCGAATCGGCGCTACGTCGAGCGCGTCAGCGGCGGCCGCGTTGCTTACGGAAGTAGTATTGCCGAAGTAGTATTGCGGAAGTAAGACCGTGGAAGAGCGGCGCTTCAGCGCCGCGTTAGCCGTGCTGGAGCGTAGGTGGGCTTTAGCCCCCGTGGTTGCGTGTTTTTGCGGATGGATTTGTTTCTGCAGACTGCGATGTTTAGCGCAATTGTGAGAGCATGAAAGGACCAAGCCCATGCCACGCACGTACATATTTGTATTGCCGTTGATCCTGGGTTTCTTGGCTATGACGAACGCCAGCTTTCCTCCAACCAGCTTTCCTGCAAGCACGAGCGCCGCGCGCGGCGTCCTCCTGGTCGCCAACAAAGGCGACCAAACTCTCGGCATCATCGATCCTGAGTCGGGCAAGCAAGTCGCTACCGTGGCCGAAGGCGGCATCACCGGGCACGAAGTTATCGCATCGCCCAATGGCCGCTTCGCGTATGTGCCCATCTACGGCAACTCCGGTGTGGGCCAGCCGGGAACCGATGGCCGCAATCTGATCGTCGTCGATATCGCGTCGCGTAAAGTCGTCGACAATCTGGATTTCGGCCACGGAGTTCGCCCACACTGCCCCATGTTCGGCCCCAAGAATGGCCTGCTCTATGTTTCGACCGAACTCGACAACGCCATTACCATCGTCGATCCGCACACGCTGAAGATCGTGGGTTCGGTTCCCACAGGTCGTCCCGAGTCGCACATGTTCGCCATCACTCACGACGGCCGTTACGCTTACACCACCAACGTCGGATCCGGGACGGTTTCGGTGCTTGACCTCACGGCTCGCAAAACGTTAGACGTGATCGCGGTTGCGCCGGTCGTGCAGCGCATCGCGCTTTCCGTCGACGACCGGTTCGCCTTCACCTCCGATCAATCGAAGCCGCAACTCGCCGTGATTGATACTGCAACGCGCAAGGTGACGCACTGGATTCCGATGCCTGCTACAGGCTATGGCAGCGCCGCTACGCCGGATGGAAGCTGGCTCGTGATCGCGCTGCCGGGCGCGAAGCAAGTGGGAGTGATCAGCCTGAAGACGATGAAACTTGAACACACCATCGACGTGCCTGACTCGCCGCAGGAGGTTCTCATCCGCCCCGACGGCGCGGTTGCCTATGTTTCTTGCGCCGCCAGTCACAAAGTCGCTGAGATTCGTACCTCAGACTGGAGCGTCAGCCGCCTGATTGACGCCGGCGCGAGCGCCGACGGCCTGGCGTGGGCGAGTCAGAAATAGTTTCCCGCGATTCTGAAGTTCGCTTTCTTCGCCGTGACGCAGGTTGAGCACTTCTTTGCGTCCCTCGCGGTTGTTCCTGGCGTCCTTTTCGGTTAGCTCTTGCGCCGATTTGTTCCCGCGCTCATCTCGAGGCAACAAGCGATCCCACGCCTGGCCGGTACCCGTAGAAATCGCCGATCAAATGCAGATGCTCGATGATCTCCTCGTCATAGCGTTGCTTGAGCGCGGGAGTCAGAATATCGTGCTGGGCATCGGGGTCTGCCGCAAGATCGAACAAATAACTTCGCGCCGGTGAATCATAGGTCGTATACATGTACCGCCCGTCAGCCGTGAGGATTCCATACACGGCGCGCACATCGGAAGCCAGCAGCAGGTCTTTGTTGGGATAGGCCTGAAGTTCCTGTCGCGTGTCGGCGAACAAAGGCCGCCCGTAGAGCGGGTTCTGCCGAATCGGCTTGTGCCCCAGCAGGTAATACAGCGTCGGAGCAATGTCGGTGAGGGTCGCGAGGCGCGTGTCATCGTAGACGAGATGCTCGCGCATCTTCGCCGGCAGATGGATGATCAGCGGCACATGCATGATTTCGGGCCAGATCACCGTCGAGTGACTGCTGCGCCCTAACTCGCCGGTGGCGTCGCCGTGGTCGCTGGTCACGATGATGACGCTCCCGTCATACATGCCGCGCTGTTTGAGATACGCCAAAAACTCACCCAGGCGCGCATCGACCCAGTGCACTTCGTAGGTGATACGCGAGTTCATCCCCGCCGGCGCCTGCCAGTGTTGCGACGTCGGCGAAGGCACATCGTTGCGCGCGAACTGATGCACGTTCTTGGGCTGGGCATAGAAAAATATCGGCTGACCCGGATCCCGCGGCCCATCGAGCACGGCCCGTGCCTGCTGCAGAGTCGATCCTAGTTCCAGTTCGTTCCACAGTTTTTTGTCAGTGTCGAGCTTGACCACGCCGTCGTCGGCAGGCAGTAGGGATTTCAACACTTCATCGAAGCTGACAATCTCTTGATAGTCGTCGGTGTGCAGCATGCGGTCAAGGCTGTTCAATCGCGAGAAGGGCTGCACGTAGTGCGCGTGCAACATCATCGCGCCGCACCAGATCGCCGGCTCGGAGAGGGAAGTCCCGGCATATTGCGAGTAGGCGTGATGCAGCACGACGCTGTCACGCGCGAAGGCGTCGAGATTCGGCGTGTAGTTGACGCGAGGGTTGTACGCGCCGAGATAATCCGGGCGCATGGAATCAATGACGAAGATGAAAATGTTCGGCCGCGGCCCATGTGCGGGCGTGAGAGTATCGACCAACCGCACATCCACGCGCGCCTGAGTGTCACGGATGTTCGTATACTCGCGCAGGATGCGGCATAGGTCGCCACACGCTTCGCTGCGTCCATTGCCCAGAATGTGATGGGCGAGCTGAAACGAGCTGTCGTAGCCGCCGTAGGCTTCAAGCGCGAGTGATATTTCGTCGTCAGTCGCGCCCAGAGGCCGGCTCCAGAAAATCTCGCCCGCTTGCAGCGTCTTGTAGGCTGCGGCGCTTCCTACCAAAACCAGCACCACCGCGAGCACCGAATGCTGCACGCGCGACGGACGCAGCCGGAACAAGCAAACCGAAACCGCAATCCAGACCAGCAGCGTGACCGTATCTTCCAGAAATCCGCTCCAGTCCGCGCCGCCGATCAGATAAGGGGACGCGATCGCAAGAGTTGCCGCAGCCGCGAGCACGATCCAGGCTATGATCTGGCCGCGCCGGCGGCGTTCGGGAAGGCGCGCCAGCGCCGGGTTCTGGGCTGAATCGAAAAATGGTGAGTCGAGAGATGGCGCGTCGAGAAACGGCAGGACGATCGAGAATCCCCACAACGTCAGCGTGAGGGCGAGAGCGCCCGAATAGGCGCGGGCCGCCCATCCGCCGAAGCTCAGCGCATTTTCGAGGAAGCGAAGCAACGCGATCCAGAGAGATGCAAAGACCAGCACGCCGACTCCGGCGCGCCGCACTCTGCGCGGGTTTGGCGTCTTGGCCGCCAGCGCAAAAATCAGGTTGATGGCGGAGACGACCGCGACGGCCAGCACGAGATGCGAGAGCAGACTCCACAGCGTGAGTTCAGCGTCCGCCCAATGAAGGCGCAGGGTGCGGGTCTCGGTGAAGAGGCGCATCCTCACGCCCGCGGTGTAGATGGCGCAGATGACGATCGCTACGAGTAAGCCGCCGGAATATCCCAGCGGGCGATGGTCATCCGTGGAATCTCCGCCGTGTTGTTCGCCAGTCCGTAAGCGAGCGCGCGCCGCCTGCCAGAGCTTTGGCTTCCACCGCGCAACCGCGGCCAACGGCAGCAGCGCAGCCAGACTCCAGGCATAGGCGGCTCGATTGTCTTCCAGTGCCGCTAGGAAGGGACGGAAACTGAGGTAGATTCCGGCGACGGCTTGCAGGCCAATGCCGACGAGAAAACTTCGATCGCGGCGCGCCCATGCCTCGCGCACCCGCCAGGTCGCGCCCACCGCTGCGGCCGCGGCGACCCAGTAGAGCGCGGCTTGATGGCGCACAAACCAGGGCATCCACGCATAGGGTGGAGCTTTGATCAGAAAGAAGAACGTGTAGGGCAGGTACGCGAGCAGACAATACAGGGACGTGAGAACGAAGTAAGTCCCGGCGACCAGCCGGAGTAGCGTGTTCAGCCACAGCCTCAAAAAGTTTCCTCAGAGGGCGGCGATTCGAATCTCGCGACGCCGTCAACTCAATTCTCGACGACGCGGTTGTGGGCCGCAAGTTACGGCCAGGGCAGCGGAGGGATGGCGCGGTTGGGTAGTGGGTCAGTTTGGACTTGGTTTGAAAGGGCGCGGCTTCCAGCCGCGCCGCAATCCTTGCCAAATCAATCGCGGCTTTAGCCGCTGGGGGAACGTGTCCTTGAAACTGACCCGCTACCGAAAAACGCAGGATAGCGCCCTCGGAGGCTCAAGCCCTTACCGAAGGGAAGAGCCTCACCGCAGCGCTGGGAGCGCTGTGCCCACAGTGTGGAACTGCCGCAAGGCAGTGACACCCCCGACGATCCTCACTTATCCACAGCCCGTTGTGACGCCCAACCTTGCCTTCCACAGCTCAAATCAGCGATCATTGGTCGCGGGGTAAGAATTGACAATGTGAATTGGCAGAAAGTTATCCCGCCGTTGCCTCTAAGCCCTTTGTTTTAAAGATTTTAGCATCTAAGTCCTTTGGCATCCGTATTTTGTAGGGAATTTCCTGCTAACTCGTTGATTCCAGAGATTAGGGGGGAGGGGGAGGGGCTTTGCCTAAAAAGGGGGTAAAAGTTGGGGGATTTTTGTGCAGAACGTGGGGTTTTTGGGCAGCTAGGGGAAAATCTTCAAGCGTCGGCACTCCGCTTCGATAGCCATCAAGATGCTCTCGACTTTGCTGCTCATAGCGTGCGCGATAGCAAGAATTGGCTCGCCCGTAATAGCCGGAATTTTGTCAAGCGATACAAAAGCGGTGAATTGGAAATCGTACTTAACGTCGTCTGGGGAACCGGGCCCCAGAGTCATAACTACCATCTCATTTTTGGCCCTGTCCCACGAGTGCTCCAAAGGCATCTCGAAGAATCTGGTTCCTCGAACCGATACATATTCTCGGGCGAGTATGGTGAACGCAGGAACGACGGAGCGGTGCTTGTCCGTGTTGCAGGCAGCGTTGATTGCGCACAAGAGATCGTCTCCGCCGAAGTACGGCTGGAACCCGAAAAACAGAGATTGAATCTCACGCGGCAAATCGGCGCATCTTCCAGTATTCCAGTCCTTGAGAGAACCCGAGAACGAGAAATAGGAGTTCTTGGCGTCAGGCTTTCCGGTTGCGGACGCAATGGCAAATCCGGCGTTATCGAGTGCACTTCGAAGGTTACTAACAAACTCCCCGAAATCGTCGGCAATGTCGTTCAACTCCCCAGAGAGTTCCCGCGATGGCTTGATTTTATGAACCTCGTGGTCAGGCTTATTAGTATCCGGTTCAACAACACGATGATATGGGTTACTCTGAACGAAAGCGGAAACTTTCCCCTGAAGATTGGAGAAGTGTTTTTCAGCCCGGTCCATTTTGCGGTGTGAGCTATCGAAGGGGTCAACCATACTTGTCGTTTCTAGTTTACCTTCGGTTTGTTCCAGAAAACAGGATCAATTCCTAACTCGTACATCTCGTGAATCAGTACTACTAGATTGTGGCAGAGAACTTTGCACAGAACTTCGTTGGTCATCGCGGTATCGGTTTTCGAACGAACCGAGTCTCCGAACTTCCGTTTCATCATAGAGAACGTGGACTCGACGTTGCTGCGCTTGTGGTAATGGGTTAGAAAATCCTCGCGTTTGAACTGGAAGTAGTGATACATCTTGCGCCACGCTCCCGTTCCGTTTCCCCGATGATGAGAAGCGAAGGAAATGAATGGTGTGGCACCGAGAGCGGAAATCGCTTCCGCATTGCTCTTGCTGGCGTAACCCTTGTCAGCGGAGACCTCAGACATCTGGAAATTGTAGGCGGTCGCTGTAGCCAGAGCGGGCAGAATCTTGGAATCGTTTGCGTGCTTTCCCTGAATTTCAACAGCGGTCACGATGTTGGTTTTTACGCCGCACATTAGATGGCACTTAACCCAATCGTGCTGTTCGCGAGTGACGCCGTACTTGTGGTCGTACCAGCGGGTGAAACGGGAAGTCGTGAAGCCGGACGAATCGGCGGCGAAGTCAGACTCTACGGTTTGTAATGGCAAACTGCTCTCGGTGATTAGGGTTTTGAGAACGGGCGTCAATTCGGGATTCTCAAGGTAATTGAAGATTGAATTGTAGTGCGGCGTCTTGGCAATAAATCCCTTACTTTGCGCCTCCCGTAGATCGCTCATAAAGCGACGGGCGCTGACGGTTGAATAGACTTTGAATGTCGCGCTGAAAATCATGTCCGAGAGCGCCAGACTTGGACGCCCGTTTTTCTTTACTCTCGGGCCTAGAGCAAGGCCGTTGCAAAGATCAGCCAGCAGGGATTGGAATTTATCTTTCTCTGTGGTCTGGGCTTCGTTGTAAGCGGACCACGCTTGAGGGTATGTAGTCTGCGTTACGGCAGACATGGCGACGGCTTGAGTTACGGTCACAGAACCATCCGGATTTTGTTCCCGGCGTATGACGAAGGTTGCGGCGAAAATGTGTTTGCATTTCACGCCGCGAGTTTCGTAGTCAGGACAAGTGCAAGAGGCAATCTTAGGCATGATGTTGTAGTGCACCCCTCCAAACTAGACGCATGGGGCCAGGTTTGAAGTAAGGGTTAGGGCGAACCGAGCACGAGCGTCGTGCGGGGTTTGTCCGTGGAGTCCGCGATGCGGACGGTCGTGATTGTACTCCTCGATCCAGCGGGCGATGCTCAACTTCGCCTGCTCGAAGTTCTCGTATTCGTTGAGCCACACCTCCTCTTCTTTTAAGCTGCGATGAAACCGTTCGATATAACTGTTGCCCTCAGGATGGTTGTAAGCGGTGCGCCGGTGCGTGATACCCAACTGGTTCAGGGTTTCGACATAACGGGTTGAGGTAAACTGCGTGCCGTTGTCGGTGGTCAAAGTCAAACCCGTTCCACGAGAACCGAAAGGCAAAACCGCCAGCAGGGCGCGGTTGAGCGCGGCCAAAGCTTCTTCGGTGCGGCAGCGCAGACTCAAGTCCCACCCCACGATGTCGCGCGTGCAGCAATCGATCACCGAAACCAGATAGGACCAGCCCACACTGGGACCGGCCCAGACCTTGGTCATGTCTGACTGCCAGACGTGATTGGGAAACAGCGCTTCCACTTTGCCCCAGTCCTTTCTCCGCGAGATTTGAAAGCGGCGCTGCCGCACTAACAGTCCGCGCTCCCGCATCACGCGCAGCGCCCGTTTGCCGTTGACCACCAACCCGTGATGCCGTCCCAACCACCAGACCACGCGGCGATACCCGTATGCCGGTTTCTCGCCGCAGGCCAGAATGATCTCCTGGTCGTGCGAGCGATCCGCACGGCTGGCGCGTGGCCGCCGCTGATAGTAAAGGCTGGAGCGGCTGATCTCCAGTGTCTCCGCCACTAACTGCGCGGGCTTGCCCTGGGCCACGAAATCCCGTGCCGACGAATGCGCCTGGCCGCAGCTCACTCGCCCAGTACGTTTTTTAAAATCTCGATCTGCAAATGGGATCGACCCAGCGCCCGCTCCAGTTGCTTGATCCGCTTCTCCTGCTCCACGTCGGGCCGCGCAGCTGCGCTTCTCCCCCCAAGCGCAGCCTTGGCTCCTTCTTCGACTTCGTCTTTCCAGCGGTAGTACAGCGTGGGCGCGATCTCGTATTTGCGGCAGGTCTCGGCCACGTTGCCGCTCTTGAGACCTTCCAACACAATCTGCCACTTCTCTTCTGGGGTTCTCTGAACTTTCGGCTTTCTCGGCATTCTCGCCTCCTGGCGGAGGCCCCAAGCCTAACTAACTTCTGTGTCCAGCTCTAGCGGGGTGCACTACAATGTTCACTCGGTAGAACCCATTGCCCGATTGCGACGGTACAACCCAAACGCCAGCCTTTTTGCGAATCGTTCGGGTTGCTGCCAATTCCATTCCGCGCTGTTCTCTCGTTTCCATATTGGTATATTACCAAGAGGTATATACGGTGTCAAGTAAAATCGTACTGGTATATCCCTTGACATGTATTCCTTATGGGTATAGCCTTGGAACATGAGAATTACGCTAGAGGGGTTT
The DNA here is from genome assembly GCA_963739125.1 of uncultured Acidobacteriaceae bacterium. GTDB lineage: Bacteria > Acidobacteriota > Terriglobia > Terriglobales > Acidobacteriaceae > Sulfotelmatobacter. The sequence continues at coordinate 3,770,493 of CAVTZD010000001.1, forward strand.
CAATGCGAGAGATGCCAACACAAATGGGTTCCACGGGAAACAACGGAGGAGCCGAAAGTCTGCCCGAAATGCAAAAGTCCGTACTGGAACACGCCGCGCCAGAAGCCAACCAAAACCAAGGGCTAGCGGGTCGTCTAGCTGACGGAGATTACCCTGAGAATCAGGATGCCGTCAAACTTGCGGCCCGGAAACGTCTAAACCACGGCCACTTCATTGTCCGCCATCTCGGAACGCCTCAAGAAGTGTGGGCGGTTCCTACTGTTCTTTTATTTCCTTCCGATTAAGCGCCTGCACGGCCTTCCTAAATTCTTGGTTCGGGCGGTAGTTGTCGGAGGGAGCGTAATAGGTTGTCTCGTACACATCGGTTTCCCGAAACTCGCGCTCAATATTGCACTCGGGGCAAGTGATTTTGAATGGGCTACACTTCGGAAAGACGTAGACGCGGTACTTGTTGTCGTCGGTATTCGGAGCTATCACGTCCAGCAGTAAAGTTGTCCCGCACTTCTCCGTCGGACACTTTGTAACCCACCAGCGATATCGAGTTTCATCCGTCATTTACGACAAAGTATACCGCGGATGGTTTTTGGGCGTATAGCAATTTGGATAATCATAATTGAGGCTTGTATTAGCTCGTAGTTCTGGCTTACTCTGCGCTCATTATGTCAATCGAGGAAATCAAAGCCGCCGTACGACGCGCAGAGGCGAAAAAGCAGAAGCTCGCTATGTTTCACTTCCAAGTTTTGACGCACGCCGATGAATTGGCAGGAGCCAACCCAGAAAATTTCTGCAAAGAACTCGCGGTCCCTCCAAACTATGCGAGCGAATTCAGGCAAATGATGGCGTTAGCTCGGCTGATGAAAGAACAGGGTGCTAGGGTACTCTCGTAATTTATTGGGCAGACTCCGGAGTATTTGGGCAAGACGCGGTTGTTAGGCAAAGCCAGGGGGAGGGGGGGGTATTCAGAAAGTAATCCCGCCCCAGACCGAAAGGCAAACGAAGCCTGGCCCCGAAAAGGGTCTCAGTTTGAACTTGATTGGAAGGGGCGCGGCTGGCCCACACTTCGTATTGTAGCCGCATGCGCCACCACGAGTGGGGCAGCCTTTTTCGTGGTGGTGCAGGACCCAAATAAACGAAGGCTGGGTATCCCGGAAGGGTATTCCGGATCCCAGCCTTACGTCTTCCTTCAACCTTGATGGTGTGGGCGAGGTTAGTTGCCTGTGTTGGTGTTGGCAGCGGCGGTTGTGGTCGAACCGTTCGCAGCCACGCCAAAGCGCGCCAGGCGCGGATAGAAGGGCGTCACTTCAAACGGCATCTTGTCGCGCGCCGAGGTGATGGCGACCGGAGTTGTCTTTACCATCTCCGCCTTGTCGTCCCAGGGATTGATCTTCACACGGCCGCCCAGGGGCAGAGCCGCGATCTGATCGAGCTTGTTGTTGTCGAGTGCCGGGCCCAGGGTTTCGAGAGCCTTCAAGCGCTCCACGGTGCCGTTTTCGGCGAGAGGATTGCCCAGGTGCGTGGTCAGCAACGCGCCCAGTTGAGGAGCGCGCGCCTGCAACGCTTTCAGGAACAGGCCCACGTTGTCGAGCTTCTGGGCGTAGGGCGAGTTCTTGAGCAGTTCGATGGCTTTCTTGTCGGCCGCCGCTTCTTCTTCGGGAATGTGCTTGAATCCCAGATTGGCGTAGGTCGAGTCGTCGGAGAACAGCATGCGGTCGTTGAAAGCGTACTTCGAACCGAGGTTGTGTCCGAGCACGATGTGAGCGAGTTCATGAGCGAGCACAGCGGCCAGGCTGGCCTCGTCGGGCAGAACGTCAATCAGGCCACGGCTGATCACGATGGTGTTGCCCACGCTGAAGGTTTCGAGCGGCGAGGTGAGCAGCACGCGCGTGCGCACCGGCCGCGGCAAATCGATGTTGTTGGTGACTTCGAGGTTGTTGACCACCGTTTGCAGAATGTGGTCGACGTCGCCTTCGGGAGCGAGCAAGCCCGCCGCCGTCAGGCGCTCGACAACGTTGTCCTCGGCCTGCTGCTGCCATTCGCGCTCGGCCTGAAGCGGAGATGCATCCTGCGCGGAGGCGCTGTTGTCTTGCACGGAGTCGACGCGGATATTGGTCAACTCGTCGTCTTTGCCGCCTTTTTTCAGGTCATATCCCCAGATGCGGGTTTGCGCCTTGAAGGCCAGCTTGTTCTTCACGCCGGCGCTGAAGTCGCCTTCTTCGCTGTAGATGAATGCCGGAACCCAGTAGCCGGGAATCAGGTTGAGGCGCCACGCGTCCATGTGAAAGAAGTAGGTGTTGTGAGCGGCCTGCGAGTAAGTTCCGTTCAGGCGAACGATATTGAAATCCTTATCTTCGACCCAGATCCGGCCCAGGAAACGGCCGCGGCCAGCCTTCGGCTTGGGTTTCACATCGAACACCAGGCAGCGCACGTCGCCGAGAAATTCACGGCGAACGTAGCTGAAATCGTAGTGCTCGCGGTCAAAGTCGGTGCGGTCGGCATAGACCATCCAGGAAAAGCCGGTGGGCTGGTACTCGACCTTGTAGAGCTTGTGGAAGCCGCCGAGTAGGCGGTTCTCCATGCCTTTGTCTTCTTCCTTCAGATAGTCCTTGCGATCAGCGGTCTCGCCCATATCAAGCCGGCCGAGAAAATAATGATCTTCGCTGGGGACGGGCCCAAGCTGGGGATCGCTGGTCAGATTCTGTAGATACGTTTCGACCACCGGCGTACGGTTGGCCAGCACTTTGATGAGGCCATGCTCGCGTTGGATGAAGAGAGTCACCACTTGATCCATCGTCGTGGGCGCGACGGTTGGAGGCGGAGGTGGGACCGGCTGCGACGCCTGAGCCTGAGCCGTGGCGGTCGCGGTCTGGTCAGAGGGTTGCGCCGTCTGGGTTGCATCCGGAGCAGCGGCCTGGGTCGCAGCGGTCTGGGTCGCATCCACGGTTGCTGGCTGTGCCGAGGGTTGCTCAGGAGCCGGAGCGGAAGACGGCGCGGACTGCTGCGGGTCCGCCGCTTGTTGTGCAGCCGCGCTGAGCGATCCAAAGCTGAGCGATACCGGGATCATCGATCCGACGAGGGCCGCAGTAAAAATCCAATTCCGAGTGCGCATGACTCTTTTCTCCAAAGTTTCGATCGAGCAGTTCCAATCCAAATTCAGTCGTGCTACTTCGCCAAGAACGTCTAGTACGCCATCTGGAAGACGACATGAACGATCGCCGTCGAATCCACCGGCTGGCCGCCGCGCGTGGCCGGCTTGAAGCGGATCTTGTTGGCGGCGGCGATCGCGGCCTCATCCAGCCCATGACCCAGGCCGCGCACGACGCGATTCACATGCAGCGTGCCGGCCGCGGAAAAACTCATTTCCAGCAGTACTTCACCTTCCAGCTTCATGCTGCGAGCTTCGTCGGTATATAGCGGCTGCGGCTTGTAGGTGATCTCGACCGGACTCGTGGCCAGGTTCGTATCGGCCACAATCTTGGGGCCGCCGCGCACGACCTGCTCCGAGCCAAATCCGCCGGTCGCAATGCCCTGGCCGTTGCTGCGGCCGTCTCCCTTGCCGCCGGTGGCGACACCGTTGCCGAAATCGGCGCTGGCCACCGTGCCTTTGATTCCCTTGGCGCCGCCGGAGCCGTTGCCCTGTCCCGGGCCGGTCGGCATATCAAACGATCCGGTCGAGGCCGCATAAAGCTTGGCGCCCTGCTTGCCGGTGCCTTTCAAGCCATTGGGATCGCCGAATCCACCGGTCTGCACTTGTTCGACGGCAGCGTTCACGGTTGGCTTCTGCGAACTTCCGCCGAAATCTCCGGTATGGACCAGCTGCGGACGGGCCCCACCCGCGGTCATTTGCAATTGCGGAGCCGCGAACTGGTTCACCACGACCTTCGGTGCTTCGACCGGTCGAGGGGCTTCGCGGCGGACTTCTTTGGGAAGCACCAGCCTGGGCTGCTCGATCACCGGTAACTTCACGGCGGGCAGCAACTTAGGTTTGACCTCGGTACGAATCTTGACCGGTTCCGGTTCTGGGCGCAGGGCAGGAATGGGAATCAATTCCGTGACGTGGTACTGCCCCAGCTGCATGCTGTCTGGCAGGATCAAGCTGAGGTTGATCAGCAGCAACACGGCGATCGTAATCAAGCCATAGCTGGTGGCCAGCGCTTTTTTGTTGATCTTGCGCTCGGGCAAAAGTCCGAGTTGAAATCCGCGGTAAGCCGTTGCCATGCAAATTCGCTCCAATGGGACCCAACTGGGGAGAGAGTCGGGGCTGTGGAGTCTTCAAAATACGGGAGATAGGACAGGGGGTAAACGTGTCCACGGCTCTTGACCTTAGGTAACCGCGACAGTGCCGTTTGGGGAACACGGCCCAGAACGGGCACGGGGCCGGCGATGCCCCCTAGAGAACTGCTCCCAACGGACGAAAAAAGGAAGAAACACAAAGAGGCTGGGAGAAAAGTCGAAATTGGATTCAACTCGAAATTTTCTGAGCGCCCTAGACGGAAATTCTGGACGACCTCGGGTTTCGGAGCTTTTTCTACTGCTTGGACGGAGACAGCGGCGTCGACGGTGAAGGAAGTCTTTCGCCCGGAGTTTCCGAAGCTTCCCAGGTCTCGCAAAAGCTGCGAGACCTGGGGCACCCGGCTTCCTGCTCTCCTATTCTCTACTGCGGGACTGTCGCCGCGAGGAAGCGAAATAGGCGAAGACGGGAATTCCGGCGAGAATTACGAGCAGGCCGTAACCTGAATTCGGCCAGTCGTTCTTAAAGGTGTAGGCGAGCAGAGCTGCGGCGACAATCACGAACAGGGCGGGCACGATGGGATATCCCCAGGTACGATACGACCTCGGTAGATTGGGTTCGCGGCGGCGGAAAACGAATACGGTGCTGGCGGCGATCATATAGAAGAGCCACTCGGCAAAAATCGCCAGCGAAAACAGTTGGCGGAAATTAGCGCCCAGCAGCAGGAGCACGATCGACAGCGCGGCCTGTACTGCGATCGCGACCGAGGGCGTGTGAAAGCGGGGACTGACGTCGGCCAGCGCGCGAAAAAAATATCCATCGCGCGCCACCGCGTAGGGAACGCGCGCGCCGCTCATGATGGTGCCATTGAGCGTGACCAGCATGGAGAGCGCCATCCCGGCCGAGACGATGCCCGCGCCGACGCGCCCCATCACGGCGGCGACCGCATCCGAAGCAGGACGCGCCGATGCTGCAATCGCGCTTGCCGGCAGCACATATTGCACGGCCGCGTTCATCAGCACATACAACACGCCCACGGTGGCTACGCCGGCGATCAGCGCGATCGGGATGCTGCGCTCCGGATGTTTCACTTCGCCGGCCACCATGTTCAGATCGTTCCATCCGTCATAGGCCCACAGCGCGGCTACCAGCGCCGCCATGAAACCAGCGACCCCTCCCTTGGCGCCGGCGAAGGTTCCGGCGAAATTGCTCCAACCTCGGTGAATCACATCTCGGCCAGTTGCGGTTCCCAGGCCGCTGAAGCACACCACCACGATGCCGAGAATGATCGCTACCTTCAGCAGGGTGAACACCAGCTGAAATTCGCCGGCCCGCTTTACGCCGATGTAATTCAACAGTGAAATCAGAACAGCCGCCGCGATGGCGACCACCTGACCCCAAGTAACGGCGAAGGGAAATGAAGTGAAGTTCGCCGAGAAAAAAGAAAAAACGGGGAACGTTCCCAGAATGCGGACCAGGCCGACGACCACGGTAGCGATCGACGCGGGCTTGGCGATTACGAACCAGGTCCAGGCGTAGAGAAATCCGGCCAGCGGCCCGTATCCATCGCGGACGTAGACATATTCGCCGCCGGCCTGAGGCTTCATCGCGCCCAGTTCGGCATAGGTGAGTGCTCCGAAAAACGAGAGCAAGCCGCCCACGACCCAGGCCAGATAGACCAACTTGGCCGACCCGACGGCCTGCATCATTTCTGTGGGGACGAGAAAAATCCCGCTGCCGATGATGGTTCCGACGACGACGGCCGAGGCGTGGCTTACGCCCAGATCGCGGGAAAGCTCCGGAGGGGAAATGACCGGCTCAGGCATGGGAAGTGAGCCAGTATACGCGAGGGGACGGGGCTTGGCGGCAAAAGGTGGGGAGTCCGCGAGAAGGAAAAAGCTTTTAACTGCTAAGGTCGCGAAGAACTTCCGCTGAGGACGCTAAGAGAAACAAATTCAAACGTCGCAAAAAAAAACAAAGGCTAACATCGGGAGGCTACTCCCGCGAATTTTTCCCGGCGAGTGCCGAGCTTACAGGGAGGTCTGCTTGTGCTCGCGTGCGAGATTGCCGGTCATCGCTCGGTCACCTCGTTGGCCATCCCGTTGGCCATCCGACTGGTTATCGCGCTGGTTATGCGGCCTACGACAAACGTCACGGCCGTTCCGATCATTACCCACCAGGTCCAAGGCACATGGGTCCATCGCCACAAATACAACTCTGTGGCAAATCCGCATACCATCCCCACCATGGCGCCTTGCTGGTTTGCACGCCGGGTCAACACGCCTAACAGAAACACTCCCAGCAGAGCGCCATAGGCCACGGAGGCAATCTGCAACCCGACTTCGACGACGCGGCCGGCTTTGTGCAGGGCGATCATAGCAAGTGCAAACAGCACCATTGCCCAGACGAATGTCGCGGCTCGCGATAGCCGCATCTTGGTCCGTTCGTCGGCCTGCGGCCGGAATCGCACATAGAAATCGAGGATCGCGCTCGACGACAGCGAATTCAGAGCGGCGCTCAAGTTCGACATGGCGGCCGCGAGGATGGCCGCGATCAGCAGGCCAGAAATGCCGTGCGGCATATGGCTGACGATGAAGGTGGGATAAATCCGGTCGGCAGTACCGAAGCTCTTAGCGGGAATGCGGTAATAGGCCCAGAGCATGACTCCCACGATCAGAAACAGAGCGAACTGGAAGAGAACGGCTACGCCGCTTGAAATCAGAGCGGTAGCCGACTGCTTTTGTCCGCGCGCGGCCAGTAAGCGTTGGACGATCAGCTGATCGGTTCCGTGACTGGCAACCGTGAAAAATGTTCCGCCGATCAGCCCCGCCCAGAATGTATAAGGAATCGAAACGCTGGTGCGGAAGTCGAAGACCTGCAGTTTGCCCGCGGCCGCAGCGGCGGCGTGAATTGCGGGCCATCCCCCAGGCACGAGATGCGCGATCGTCACCAGGCCGACCAATGTTCCACCGACGTAGATCACAGTCTGCACGACGTCAGTCCAGATGACCGCGGCAAGGCCGCCTTCGAATGTATAGATCAGCGTCAATGCAGTAATGATCGCGATCGAGGCCACTTCGCCGGTGCCCAGGGCAATCGATACCACGATTGATACGGCATAGACACGCACGCCTTCCGCGGCGGCGCGGGTCAACAGGAACAATCCTGCGGTCAGTGAGCGCAGGCCGCGACCGAAGCGGCGCTCGATGAGTTCGTAAGCTGTAAAAAGATCGCCGCGAAAATAATGCGGCAGCAGGACGAAGCTGATGACCACGCGCCCCACCAGGTATCCCATGACGACCTGCAGGAAGGTGAAGTTGGTGTCATAGGCCAGTCCGGGAATGCTGATGATGGTGAGTGTGCTGGTCTCGGCGGCGACGATCGAGAGGGCAATCGCCCACCAGGGAATATCGCGGCCAGCTAGAAAATAGTCGCGCAAGGTGCGCTGCTTCTTGCGGAAGCGCAGGCCGAACAGGGTGATTCCGGCCAGGTAGAGGGCGATGATGGCGAAATCGAGATGGTTGAGCCCCATAGAATTGCAGTTCTTCGCGCTGGTTCTTCCTGGCGGGCTCGGCGGTTCAAGGGCTTAAAGCTCTTAACCGCAAAGCGCGCGAAGAAAATCCGCCGAGGACGCGAAGAGAGTCGTGATTAACATTTGTTCCGCCGCCAATTATCAAGGGAATCGCGGCTGCGCGCGAGTGAGACTCTATGCACCCGGAATCTGGTCGTAAGGTGAATCCAGTTGAGAACCGAGAGCCGAGGACTCGTCGGTAACTGCCCTGTGTTAGAACTAACGCGTGCCCTACTATCTCGGCATTGATGGCGGCGGGACAAAAACCACGTGCGCGGTGGGCGATGAGTCGCGGCTGCTGTCCTTGGCCACAGCCGGACCGAGCAATATCGTGCGGGTCGGGGAAGCGCAAGCGCGCGAGTCGCTGCATCAATCGGTGCGCCAGGCGTGCGCTGCCGCGGGCATTGCACCCGGGGAGGTCGCGCACACTTGCATCGGGGGTTCTGGCGCGGCGCGCCCTGAGCTGGCCGGGACGGTGCGCCGTATTCTGGCGGAGATTCTTCCGACTCCGATTGATGTAGTGGGCGATATGCAGATCGCTCTGGAAGCTGCCTTCGACGACGGGCCCGGCGTCGTCGTGATTGCAGGTACGGGATCGATTGCCTACGGCCGCGATCGCGACGGCAACACGGCCCGCGCCGGAGGTTGGGGATTTGCCATCGGCGACGAAGGCTCGGCGCACTGGATCGGGCGGCGCGCGGTAAACGCTGTTCTCCGCCATGCAGACCTGTCAGGGGCGGGGTCGGAGGCTCGCGCTGCTTTTGAGAAGTCACCATATGTCGCCGCTCTTTTCAAAGCGTGGGGCGTGGGCTCGCTCGCCGACTTGGCGCGCGCTGCCAATTCGATTCCGCCTTCGGACTTTGCTGCGTTGTTTCCGGCAGTTGCCGCCGGCGACGACGAGCTGGCCACGCGCATTCTCGCGAGCGCGGGGAGGGAACTGGCACAACTCGCGACGGTGGTGATCCGCCGGTTGTTCGTTGGCGACGAGAGAGATTCTGTGCCTGCGGCTGCAATGCGTACGCCCATGATTCCGGTGGCCACGATTCCAGTGGCCACGATTCCGGTGGCCGCAATTCCGGTGGCCATGGCCGGGGGTGTCTTTCGTCATGCGCCCGCGGTGCGCGAGATTTTTTACAATGACCTTCGCGGACTTGATGCGCGGGTCGCGGTGAAGGCCGACGTGGTTGAGCCGGTGGAAGGTGCGCTGAAAATGGCGCGCCGCGAACGCGGCGAGGGGACACCCACGTAGCGGGTTTGATCCGGCGTCTTGAATTGTTCTCGTGCTGATTCCTGGAATGATCGTGCGGCTTCGTCGCGGTGGGTTATGAACTCTGAAGGCATGCATTCGGAAAGTGAGATCGACTCGCCCATTGGGGAGGGATCGTCGCAGATTTATCCGCCGCCAGAGATCGGGACCTCCGACGCCGCGCTGACTGAAGATCAAGCGCTATCTCTTCTGAAGAGTTCCGACCTGGCTGCAGTCGACGTTGAATGCATCACGAAAAATACTGCTGCGATGAAATCCCGCAAGGTTCGGCTCGCCGTTGCCGCGCATCCCCGCGTTCCGCGCCGCATCGCGCTGCGGCTCATCCGCGAACTTTATACGTTCGACCTGATGCAGTTCTCACTGCAGCCGGCGGCCGCGACTGATTTGAAACGCGCCGCCAGCCAGTTGCTGATCACGCGGCTCGCTTCGGTGACCCGGGGAGAACGACTGACACTGGCCCGCCGGTCATCGGCTCTGGTGGCCGCCGCGCTGCTGCTCGATAAAGAATCGCGCGTGTCGCAAACGGCAATGGAAAATCCTCGCCTCAGCGAAGCCGCGGTGGTGAAGGCGTTGCTAAGCCCGACCGCGACGCTGTTGTTTGTCGAGGCGGTTTGCCGTCACCCGAAGTGGTCGCTGCGGCCGGAGATTCGCATCGCCCTGCTGCGCAATCAACACACGCCGCTGGCGCGGGCCCTCGAGTTCGCCCGCCGCATCCCGCCCGCACAACTGCGCGACATCCTGCACAGCTCGCGCCTGCCGGAGAAAATTAAAGCTTACTTGCAGAGGGAGCGGGGAGCACGCAGCTCTTAACCGCAAGGTCCGCAAAGAAAAGCCGCCGAGAGCGCAAAGAAGGCCGATTTCAGCGGCGCTCTGTGCGACTCTCGCGGTCGTTCCAGTGCTTACCGGCCGCCACCAATTTGAAGGATCGCGCCGGTCGTGTAGGAAGCAGCGGGCGACAGAAGCCAGAGCACTCCCTCGGCGACCTCGTGCGGCAAGCCGGCGCGCTGCATGGGGATGGTCGGCATCAGCCTCTGCAGCCGGCCGGGTTCGCCGTTGGCCGCGTGCAGATCGGTATCGACCAATCCGGGAGCGACGGCGTTCACGCGAATTCCCTCGGTCGCCACTTCGCGCGCGAGGCCGAAGGTGAAGCTGTCGATCGCGCCCTTGGATGCGGCGTAGTGCACCCACTCGCCGGCGGAGCCGGTGTGGGCCGCGAGCGAAGAAATATTAACGATCGCGCCGCCCGATCCGCCGCGCCGCGTCGACATGCGCCGCACGGCTTCGCGCGCGCACAATATCGTTCCCGTGACATTGACGGCAAAAACTTCGCGGATCGCCTCCGCCGTCACTGCTTCCACGCGCGCGAAGCCTCCGGTAACGCCTGCGTTGTTGACCAGTCCCTTGATCGGCCCCAATTCGCGTTCGGCGGTTTGGAACATGCGCAGGATGTCTTGCTCGCGTGAAACATCGGCCTGAATCGGAATCGCCCGCCCGCCACTGGCCACAATTTCATCGACCACGAGCTTCGCTTCCGTTTCGCCGGAACAGAAGTTGACGGCCACGGCGAATCCGCGCGCCGCCGCTAGGCGCGCGACTGCGGCGCCGATGCCACGACTGGCGCCGGTGACGATGAGAGTGCCGGGGTGGTCGAGGCTGGTCATAGGGCGATGGCATTATGCATATGGCGCATGTGAAGACGGTCCGACGCGGTTTGCAACATTATCTGCTGTGAAGCGTTTTGCCCCAGGGGCTGAAGCCCTCACTTGCAGGGCTTACGCGGCGCTGAAGCGCCGCTCTTCCACGTCGCTCTTCCACATCACTGCAGGCATCTGCGAGTTCTCCGCGACCTCTGAAGGTGCGCCCTTTTTGTTCCTCGAACTTTAAAGCCGCGGCACTACGCCTTCACCGCTTCCCGCTTGCCGTGCATCATCTCGACGACGGCCTCATACAGCCGCTTGCGCGTCTCGTGGCGCTCATTCGCGCGCGTGATGTAGCGCACGTGCACTTCAATACCGACCGCGGTTGGAACGACGTTGATGCCCGGCACCGCCGATATCGCCTGCACGCGGTATTTCGAGGTCGCTTCACGCCACTCTGCTTCCGCCTTACTCGCGTTCGCCTCAGTTTCTTTTTCCACCAGCTCCTGGATGCCGTCGATGATGGGATAGGGATCCTGCCCGGCGGGAATCTGCACCTGCAGTTCGTCCCACATCCACTGGCCCGAGGTCGTGAAGTTGAAGAAGTGGCCTTCGATAGCGAAGCTGTTGACGAACGAAACGCGACGGCCGGTAGGATGACTTGAGTCGGTCCAATTGCCGGTCTCGAGCAATACGGTTTTCAGCAGGCCGACCTCGACGACTTCTCCGCCTACACCGTTGATCTCAACCCAGTCGCCAACACGGATGCCGTTGCGGCCCATCAACACGAACCATCCGAAGAAGGCCACGATGAAATCTTTCATCGCGACGGTGAGGCCGGCGCCCGCCAGCCCCAGCACGGTGGTGGCCTGCGTCGGCATGCCAAAGATGATGAAGAGAATCACGACCGCGCCCACTGCCTGCGAGGCAAACTTCACGACTGCACGCAATGTGTCGATGCGCTTGTTCTCCGACGCCATGCCGGTGAACAGATGTTCGATGAACCGGTTGGCAAAGTAGACCGCGAGCAGAACCAATAGAATCCAGAGCAGGCCTTCGATCACGTGATGCAGGGCCGTCCGCTGGCGAGTGGCGACCAGGGCAATCCAGTTCCCGTAGATGTCAGTGAGTTCCTGCTCGTCCTGGATGCGGCGTCCGCGGTCGGCGAGATTTTTCTGGTCGAGGGTGTACTGCTTCAGAGCTTCCACGGCCGCGGTCGCGGCTGCCCTGGAGCCGTCGCCGGTTGTTGTCTTGGCGGTGGCGAATCCTCGGGCCTGTTCCTGGGCGGCTTCGCGAGCGGCCTTGTCTTTCTCAACCCGCGCCATCAGGTCGTCGCGTCTTCTGGTTAACGAAACTTGTTTGGCTGCGGCCTCGTCGCGGGCCGCCTGCAGAAGCGCCGTTTTGGCGCGCAGAGCCTGCCACGCCTGGAACACATTGAGCAAGGTGAAGGCCTGGTAGTTTTGCTCATACGGACTTACCGCCGAGCCCGGGACGACGCTCTGGTTGTGGTCGCCCTCTTCGTGCTCGGCTTGCAGGCGCTTGATCTTTGCTTGCGGATCGCCGCCGGCTTGCTCCAGATCTTCGCTGGCGTCGTCTAACTCATCCTGATCGAGATCCAGTTGCGCCTTGGCGACGTCGACCTGATCCTGCAGGTTGTCCTTCTTCGAATCGGGCGCGGCGGCCAGCTTCGCGGTCAGCAGCGCGATGCTAGCCTGATCGTCTTTGACGGTCTGATCGGCCTTGGCTTTGCGCTCAGCAATTTTCTTGGCTGCGGCCGAAAGCGGTGGCGGATTCTGCTGCGCGGTGCGCAGCGCGTCGAAAAAGGTGAGATCGACTTCGTGATCGCCGGTCTTTTCCGCCTCGTGCGCCAGCGCTTGTTCTTCCGGAGCGGCGGCCAAGGCGGTCATGCGGCGCGCCGTCTGCAGCGGACGCTGGTCGACCAGCGAAGCCGCCGTTGCTGGTTTGCGTCCGGTCTTATCTTCGCCGGCGGCTGCAGCCGCAGTGGTCTCGTCACTCGGCGGCGGCAAGGGGCGGGTCAACACCAGCCCTACGACGGCTGCGCCTAGCAGCAGAAACAGTACGATCGCGATGATCCACTGCCGGACTTTCATCATGAGGTCAACAGTCGAGCCTGGATGCTTCTCTCACAACACTGTAACAAGAAATCCTTGAACTCCGCGATGGGGACATGGGAGGCCGGACTGGAAAGCTTTTAACCGCGAAGATCGCTAAGAAAATCCGCGAAGATCGCAAAGAAAATCTGCAGAACCGACCAGTTGGCGGAGGACCGCACGTTCGTAATCTGCCGCGTGCAGCCGCTGCAACTCTAGAATCGTGGGATGGGGGCGGGCTTGTTCGAATCGCTGCGATCGATTCTCGATGAAAGCTGTCTTAACGAACCCTGGAAGCCTGTCTCTCGCCCAGCGCTTGTGGGGTGGCTGATTTTCTATGCCGGATTCATGGTCTACGCTTTTTCCGCGCATGGTGGATTTCTGTTTATCGACAGCGCCAATCTGGTGGTGCACGAAGGCGGACACAATTTGTTTCGATGGTTTGGGCCTACGCTCTGTCTGTGGGGAGGGACGCTGCTGCAGTGGCTCGTCCCATTTCTGCTAGCCGTGTATTTCTTCACCGAGCGCGAGACAACGGGTTTCGTCTTCTGCCTGTTTTTCTTTTTTGAGAACTGGCTCTACACCGCGACTTATATGGCAGACGCGCGAGCGCAGGTGCTGCCGCTGGTCACGACGGGTGATCCTGATTTCGTGGAGCACGACTTCTTCGCGATCTTCTCGAGTCTCGGAGTACTGAACCATGACACGCAGATCGCCGCAGTGGTTCGAGCGCTAGGCTGGTGCGGGATGCTGGCTGTCGTGGTGTGGCTGGCCACTTCGTTCTGGAGCGCGGCGAGCGCTCCCAGTGAGGCTGACGGCAACGCACGGGCAAAAGCTTTTCACAGCTAACACCGCACAGGATTCGCCAAGGGCGCAAAGATTGCCCTGCGCCGCCGCACCGATCCATTGACCGCCGGGCGTAGAATGTTTGCGCCGCTTCCCGGAGGTTCCCCATGAGATATTGCCTCCCGATCATTGTTGTTGCCTTGCTGGTGGCCACTATCGTGTTGCCGGGGCCGCGCCCTACGGTGGCGGCTTCGCCCAGGGCCTCGGCTGACACGCTCAAACAACTCGAAGGCGAATTCATGAAGGCCGCTGCCGAAAAAGGCTCGGCTGGATATATGTCGTACTACGCCGAAGACGCCGTCGAAGTGCCCAACGGCGGACCACTCATCCGGGGAAAGATCGAGATCGCCAAGGGCATGGGATTTCTTGACGACAAGCATAACCAGTTGACCTGGGCGCCGGTCGGCGCCGACATCTCTGCTGCGGGCGATCTCGGTTATACGTACGGGACATACGAATTTCACTCGCAGGATAAAAACGGCAAAGCCACAGTGGAGTACGGCAAATACACGAGCATCTGGAAAAAACAAGCCGACGGAGGCTGGAAAGTTGTGCTCGACATGGGCAACGCGGGGCCCGGCTCGATGTAAGGAGGAAATCATATGTCCGGTTTGAAAACCCGATTGGTGGTTGCGCTCTCGCTGGTTTGTCTGGCCACGGTGCCGCTCGTGGCCGGGGGAGACTTTTGGGAGAAGAAACCGTATCAGAACTGGAGCGCTGACGAGACGCAGCGCCTGATGGAAGAATCCCCGTGGGCCACGACCCTGACGCTGAGCGGCATTCAGTCGGCCGTAACCAGTGGCGACTCACCGAGTAACAGGGGCTACCGGGGTGAGATGGAAACCGACCCCACGATTTCCTACACCCTGCAGTTTCGCTCGGCGCAGCCGATTCGGGAGGCGGAGGTGCGCACGGCTCAGATCGGTGCGCATTACGACAAGATGAACGCGGAACAAAAGGCGGCCTTTGATGGGAGCGCGGCCAAGTTTCTGGCGGTTACATTTCCAGATCGGGTCGTTGTTTCGGTGACGTTTCATACCAACGTTGAGGATTATGAAAGTTCGCTGCGGAATTACTGGACCAATGAAAGCCTGCCCAAGCTCAGCATGTCCGTGTTCCTGAACACAAAGACCGAGAGGCTGAGCCTGTTGGGCTACAGCTTCAAAGACGACACGTTTCAGTTCACGTTTCCGCGGCCGAAGCAGTTGGGCCCGAATGAGAAGGTCAGCGTGGAATTCGTGCATCCCCGAACCAACGTCATCCCGCAGCAACGCATTCTGCAGGAATTCAGCTTAAAGAAGATGCTGGTGAACGGATCGCCCTCGATCTGAAGACTCAAGCTGGGCGCGGCGATCGACGGTGAGATTTGGCCCGGGAACTGGGAATGCACATCACGCCCGTCTCGCCCGTCTCGCTTGAAACTCTCTATCTTCGAAAGTGATTCTGGATGGCTTCGGCCTGCGTGCGGGATACGACCGCCGAAAGCGCCGCGGCGTCGGCTTGCTTGACCGCCTGCACGCTGCCGAAATGTTCGAGCAGACGCCGGGTGGTACTGGCGCCGACGCCGGGAATTTCGAGCAGTTCAGTGGAGCGGTCGCGCATCTGCCGGCGTTTGCGGTGAAAAGTCACGGCGAAGCGGTGGGCCTCGTCGCGAATGAGCTGGATCAGGTGCAGCACGGGCGAGTGGTGGTCGAGCGCGATGGGATCTTTCTCTTGTCCGTAGACGTAAAGGATTTCTTCGCGCTTGGCGATGGCTGCGAGCGGCTGGTTGATGATTTCGAGTGAGTCGAGCGCTTCGGCGGCGGCGTGCAGTTGGCCGAGTCCGCCATCGATCAGAACCAGACTCGGCATGTTCTTCTTCTCTTCTTGGACACGCTTGTAGCGTCGGCTCACGACTTCGCGCATCGAGGCGAAATCATCAACGCCCTCGACGGTGCGGATGATGAACTTGCGGTAGTCGGATTTTTTCATCTTGCCGTCTTCCCACACCACCATTGAAGCCACGGTTTCCGCGCCCTGGATATGCGAGATGTCGAAGCATTCGATGCGCTTGGGCAGTTCCGGCAGGCTGAGCGTTTCCTGAAGTTCTTCCTGAATCCTGCGCGCGTTAGGCTTGAGCACGCGGAAGCGCTGGTCGTAAGACTGCTTGGCGTTGTTGCCGGCCAGATCGATGAGTGAGCGCTTGTCGCCGCGCTGCGGAACGAGAATGTGGACTCGTGCGGCGCGGGCAGCCCTATCCCCGATCTGGTTCGCGACCTGCTCAGAGAGCAGGTCTTCAAGCGCTTCGCGATCCTCGAAATCGACCGGGACGTAGAGATTTCGCGGGATGTAGGGCTGGGCGATATAGAGCTGCTTGAGCAGAGCGGAGAAGAATTCTCCGGGATGGAATTGATCCGGTTGATTATGTGGGGACGGCCGCCCTCGGCCGTCCGTGCCGAGCGCAGCTCGGCTGGGGCTCGCTTCGAGATGATCGATGCTGCTGGCTAAGTGCGCTGGCGAGCTTTGCTCGCCCGGACGGGCGGGGGCGCCCGTCCCCACATGGTTCTTCTCTCCCACAGAATCTACGACGAACTCCGGCAAGTCTTCCCAGAAGAATTCGCGGCGGTCGACCATTTTGCCGGCGCGCATGTGAAACAGGTTTATGGCCAGCATGCCATTTTCGAAGTGATAGCCGAAGACGTCAGCATCGTCGCCCTCGGCGGCGGCGATGCGCTGGCGCTCCTGCAACTGTTCGACGGTAGAAATCAGATCGCGGTAGCGGGCGGCGCGCTCAAACTCTTCGGCGTCGGCGGCCTGCTCCATTCTTTGGTGGAGCGAGCGCGAGAGGTCCGTGGGACGGCCTTCGAGAAATAACTTCACGTCGCGCACCGCTTCCTGATAAATCTCCGGCGTGGTGAGGTTCTCCACGCAGGGGCCAAGGCAGCGCCGGATGTAGTACTGCAGGCAGGGGCGCGGATGATACCGCGTGAGATCGACCTTGCACGACGGAATCAGAAAGTTGCGATGGATGAGGTCGACGATTCGATACGCGAGGTTGGCGGGGAAGTACGGTCCGTAGTATTCGCTCCCGTCTTTGCGCAATCGGCGCGTGACGTAGACACGGGGCCAGCGTTCGGCAAGAGTGAGTTTGACGTAGGGATAGGTTTTGTCATCGCGCAGCAGGATATTGAAGCGGGGCTTGCGCTGCTTGATCAGATTATTTTCGAGCGCGAGCGCTTCTTTGTTGTTGGCGACGACAATGTAGTCGACGTCGACGGCTTCGCGCACCAGGGTGCCGGTTTTCGCATCTTCCCAGCGGCCTTCATGAAAATAGCTGGCTACGCGGCTACGCAGATTCTTCGCCTTGCCCACGTAGATGACTTCGCCCTCGGCGTTTTTGTAGAGGTAGACGCCGGGTTCGGTGGGAATGGTTCGGATTTTAGCCAGCAGGTCCATGAGGCGGGCGATATTCGTATTCTATTCGATGGCAAGAGGGCGCGGGTTGTTCCACAAATTCGGGCATCCGGGGGCGAAAGCTGGAACCACGAAGAACCACGAAGAACGGGCTGGACTCGCTTGTGTTAGAAGGTTGACATGCATTTGTTTACCGTTCGCTCGATGCTTGGGAGATGTCTGGTTACGATGCTGGTGGCTTTGGCGATTGGTTCGAGTCTCGCCGCGGCGCAGTCGAAAGCACACCACTTCGACCGCGTGATCATCATCGTGCTCGAAAATGTGGACTACGAAGAGGCCATCCAGAATAGAGATCTGGCGGCACTGGCGCAGCAGGGCGCCAGCTTCACAAATCTTCATGCGCTGTTTCATCCTTCATATCCGAATTACCTTGCCATGGTGGCGGGCACGGACTTTCGCGTTCACAAGGGAGGCTCGTATCTGGGAGACAAACAACAGAATTTTCCCGACGACGCCGAGCACAAAACGATAGCCGACCGATTGCTGGCTGCGGGGCTGGATTTCAAGCAATACGCTGAGGAATTGCCTGCGGGAAATTGTCCATGGAGCGTTTCGAAACAGGCCGTGCCCGGCGGCCTGGGCAATTACGCGCGGAAGCACGTTCCTTTTCTGAGTTTTCGCGAGGTGCAAAAGAAGTGGTGCGATCGCGTGATCCGTGTCGATTCGAGCAAGTCAGATAATTTCTTTGCGCAGGACGCGAAGAAGGGGCTGGTGGCCTACTCGTTTTACAGTCCCAACATGAATCACGACGGGCACGATACCACGGTGCAAGAGGCGGGAGCGTGGGTGAGGAAATTTCTCGATGACACTTTCCCGGAGAAGTTGCGCCAGGGCACGCTCGTGATCGTCACGTTTGACGAGTCAGGCGGAAACGGAGATAACCGGATCTACACGGTCTTTCTGGGCGACATGGTGAAAGAAGCGCGCCAACAGGATCCCAAGGTGCTGGCGCGGCATTACACGCATTACAGTGTGCTGCGGACCATCGAAGATAATTTCGGCCTGGAGCCGCTAACGGCCAACGACCGCGCCGCTACCCCGATTACCGATATCTGGAAGTAGAGAGCCAGGCAGGCCCGCTTTTCTGCGCGTTCTTCGCAGGCGTTTCGGCGGGATCTGAGCGTTTCGCGATCAAGATGGAGTTTCGTCTGTGTTACAATATTGTTGTATGAGTCATACGCTGACAATTCGTCTTACAGATGAGCTTCTTGAATGGCTGAGAGAGCGGTCGCGGCAGAGCGGCATTCCGGTTGGCCGGATCATTCGGGAGCAGATCGAGAGCGCGAAATCCAACGGCGGGAAGCAGCGATTTCTGCGCCATGCCGGAGCGATCAAGGGCGGGGCTCCCGATCTTTCTTCGCGCAAAGGATTCTCCCGCTCATGAGGGGCATCGCGGATACGGGCTTCATTGTCGCCTATGCCAGTCTCAACGACCAACATCACCAGTGGGCGCTAGGCCTCGGAAAGGAAATCAACGAGCCTTTGTTAACCTGCGAGGCGGTCTTGGCAGAGGCTGCATTTCATATAGGGTCTGCTTCGTATGTGTTGTCTCTGGTTGAGGACGAAATGTTGAGTGTCGCGTTCGATCTTGCCAGGAACGAGCCTCAACTCCGCGATCTGGCGCGACGCTATGCGGATCGCAAACCTGACCTGGCGGATTTGTGTCTGATTCGGATGAGCGAACTATATCCCCGCCACGCCGTCATCACGGTCGACGAGAGCGACTTCCGGGTTTATCGCCGCAACAAGCGAGAGACGATCCCGATCGTTTGCCCACCTCGGCGCCACTGAGTCTGAGCCTTTTGCTCTCCTGGCGCGTCTGACATCTGAGCCTAACCGTATAAAATTTCCATCCCGAGTGTGGGGTTTGCGTTGCGGCAGACCGTGGGCGGTGTGTCGAACCGAGCGGCTTTTTGCCGCAAACCATTGGAAACGTATATACTTACAACAGGTCGATGCTCAGAAAAAAACTGGCACGTCCCGTGCACAAGTTAAAGTGGCACTTGTAAGGATTTCGTCATTCCCAGGGCCAAAGATTTTGCGCGCGGGGCAACTCGGAACGCGCCACAAAGCTACATATAAGATCGAAACAAGGAGCCTCACCCTATGAAATGCGCTTCGTTATTGAGAACCAGGCTCACCATTCTCCTGGCAGTCAGCATGGCGGCTACGGTAGGCTGCGCCAGCAAGAACTACGTGAAGCAACAAACTACACCGCTGATCAACAAGACCAACGAACTCGACGACCTGACCGCGAAGAACTCGAAAGACATCAAGGATGTTGACGCGCGGGCGCAGGCCGGCATTGCGGCCGTGAACGCCAAGACGGCCGACGTTGAGCAAAAAGCACAAACCGCCGGGCAGAACGCCGCCAACGCACAGCAGGTCGCCGACGCCGCCAATACGCGGGTGGGCGTGCTGACCAACGAGGTGGCCAACCTCGACAACTATCACGCCGTCGCCGAGACTTCAGTGAAGTTCGGCTTCAACAAAGACAACCTGACACCGAAAGCCAAGGAAGCGCTCGATCAGCTCGCCACGAGCATTGCCTCGACGAAGGGCTACATTGTGGCGCTCGAAGGCGGAACCGATTCGGTCGGCCCGGCGGATTACAACTATGATCTCAGCCAGCGCCGCGCGAACTCGGTGATTCAGTACCTGGCGTCGAAATACAACGTGCCCGCGCACAAGATTTATGTGATCGGGCTGGGCAAGGATAAGCCGGTGGAGTCGAACAAGACCTCCACGGGCCGCGCCGACAATCGCCGCGTGGATGTGCGCCTTATGACCAATACGGTTGATGGCAACGCTCCGGCAGCGACGCCGACGACAGCAGGGCAGAATAATCCGTCATCGATGTAAAGGGGAGCGAGCGGAGGTGCTCTTAAGAGATCCTTCGCTTCGCTCAGGATTTCGGCGCGGTGTAGGCCGCGCCTCAAGTTTACCCTCCTCCCCGGAGGACTTCGCCAACCAGGCCGCTCGATCCTCCCCCTGAGCGGCCTGCTTTTTTTCCGTGCGAGTTCGGCACCGAAGCAGCAACCCCCGACCGCAATGCGTTAAGAGTCCGAGTTTGATGCCTCTTGGGCAGGGAATTGCCGACGACTGCGACCCTGCATTGATGGCTTGGCGGTGTGTTAGATTTGAAGCAGGTTGGGCGCGTAGCTCAGTTGGTAGAGCAATGCCCTTTTAAGGCATGGGTCGAAGGTTCGAGCCCTTCCGCGCTCACCACGTCCAATTTTCTTATCAGCTTTCCCTGCAGTTCCTGCTTCGCAGGCATCGTGCTCCTTGCGTAGAGGTCGAGAGCGATGTGAGCATTCGTGTGTCGCATCATCTCCTGCGTCGGCCAAACGGGAGCACACTCACCGACCCGATGAAATTCCAGCCGCCAGGCCGCGACCCATATTCCATCAACGCAAAATCATCATTCGAGAGGTAGCCATGCGCCTGCTGTCCGTCTTCGCCCACTGTTTCCTAATCGGCGCTTCGTTGATAGCCCAGGGGCAGCCGACTCCTGATGGGTCGATCCAGGCCAAGAACAAAGCCGTGGCGATGCGCGTATTTGATGAGATTTTCAACCAAGGGAAGTTCCAAGTGGCGAATGAAATCTACGCTCCGGATTTCCAAAACCACGGACTTCACCGATCGGTGGACCTGAAGACAGACCAGGAGGCGGTGCATGCTGAAAAGAAGGCATTTCCCGACCTCCGGATCAGCGTCCAGCAAATGGTCGCGGAAGGGGACGAGGTGGCTGTGCTCTGGACATTTCAAGGAACCCATACCGGCTCAGGTTATGAAGGGCTTCCTCCGACCGGGACAAGGGTGGAGGTTCGGGGCATCACTATTTGGCGGATCGTGGACGGACGGATCGTGGAGGAGTGGTCCAGTTTCAGTGATACGGGCGCCTATGTTCGAATGTTCACCCATCTGAAATGGTGGTTCGTGTTTGTGGGGTTGCTCGTCCTGACCATAGTGATCGTTATCGAACGTCTTGTTTGGAGCATGGTCAGGAAAATGTTCGCACATCGGCGGCTCAACTAAATCTCAATCATCTCAGTCGGGTCCGATGGTTGGCGAAACATCGCGATTACGCTCATTTGACACCTACTTAGGATGCCCGATCGACCGCTCAAGCAGGAGCTGCCAAGCTTCCTCCATGTGCTTGGGCGGGGCTTCTGGCTCCGCGCTGGTTCTGCGGCCTTCGGGAATGTTCCGCCGCGCTTCGCGCGGCGGGACGGACGAATGCGTCCGTCGCTCTATGGGCTTTCTTGTATATTCTCTGCGTGACCAAAACGTCTCTGTCGCGGGTTCTGCTCGTTCTGGCTTGCACGGCGACTCTTGTGCAAGCGCAATCCTACAAATATTTCCGCATCGGAAATAAGAACGATGTACAGACCAGGGCCGACGCCGGAATCGCGATGATGGGGGGTGGCACCGATCTGGATGAGGCGTTTCGCTGGCTATGCAACAAGGGCAACGGCGGCGACTTTCTTATTGTGCGCGCGACCGGCGACGACGATTACAACTCGTATGTGAACGGGTTGTGCAAGGCAAATTCGGTGGCGACCCTGATTATTCCGAATCGCGAGGCGGCCGAAGATGCAGCGGTGGCGGAGATTATCCGGAAGGCCGAGGTGCTATTTATTGCCGGAGGCGATCAGGCGAATTACATTCGCGGCTGGAAGGGTACTGGCGTCGAGAGCGCGATCAACGACGACATTGCGGCCGGCAAGCCGATCGGCGGAACCAGCGCGGGGTTGGCTGTGGAGGGCGAGTTTGTGTATGGGGCGCTGGGCGACAAGCCGGACGACAAGGATCTGGCATCGGCGGACGTTCTGGCCGACCCTTACTTTGAGCGAGTGACGCTGGTGCGGGATTTCTTGAAGGTTCCACATCTGGAGGGTCTGATTACCGATTCGCATTTCGCGAAGCGGGATCGCATGGGACGGTCCCTGGGATTTCTGGCGCGCATGATGAAGGATGGATGGAGTTCGTCTCCGCGGGAAGTGGCGATCGATGAGAAGTCGGCGGTGCTGGTGGAGGCGGATGGGAAGACGACCGTGGTGGGCACGGGGAAGGGCGCGTATTTTCTGCGTCCGACTCAGGCGCCGGAAGTTTGCGAGAAAGGCGTGGCGCTGACGTTTCGGAAGGTGAGCGTATATCGGGTGAAGACGGGCGGGCATTTTGATCTGAAGTCGTGGACGGGGGATGGCGGGACTGCCTATTCGCTTTCAGTAGAGCGCGGAAAGATTGTGAGTACGCAGGCGGGCGGGGAGATCTATTGAGACAGCTTGCCTGTGCCAAGAAGATAAACGACTAAGGGCACGAAGGACCACGATGGAATTCTCTTGCGTTTGCCACCTCGTCTTGCGCCATCCGCTGGCGCTTCCCTCGCGTTGGATATAATGCGAGAAAGATCGAGCATCTCTTCGGACATTTCTGCAGCCGTGTTCCAACCAAATTTCAGAATCGTTTATTTCATCGCGTTGATCGCGGTGACTATTGCCGGCTCAGCTGGTCAGACGAGTTCCTCGACTACATCGCATGCTGGCGTTTCTTCTGCCAAGTCCAGCGAGCACATGGCGCTGCAGCGGGGACAGCAGGCGCTGAAGAGCGGCAACTTTCCACTGGCGCGAACCGAGTTTGAAAAAGCTGTGAAGATCGCTCCCAACGATGCGGAGGCGCAATCGGCGCTGGGGTGGTTGCTCGCCGAGCAGGGAGAGGCAGATGCGGCTATTGCACACCTGATGGCTGCGATCAAGGCCAAGCCGAATTTCGTGGATGCGCATGTGACGCTCGCCGGAGTGCTGGCGCAGCAGGGAAGATCGGCGGAAGCCGAGAGGGAAGCGCGGGCGGCGGTTAAGATCGGGCCCAGCAACGCAGAGGCACACGAGATGCTGGCGCGGATTCTAAGCCAGACGCCGGGAGACGAAGCGGTGACAGAGATGCGACGTGCCGTGGAGTTGGCTCCGCAGCGGGCTGATCTGCGGGACGAACTGGGGACGATCCTGGCACAGCGGAATCAGTTTGGCGATGCGACATTGGCGTTCCGGGAGGCGATCCGGTTGCAGCCGGGTCTCGAGTCGGCGCATTTTCATTTGGGCGTTGTGCACCTGGAGTCCCAGGAACTGGACCAGGCGGCGAGCGAGCTGGGCAAGGCACTGGCGCTCGCGCCGGGCGATGCCTCTGCTCATTACTATCTGGCAAAAACTTTCACAGCGCAGGGGAAAACTGCAGACGCATTGCAGGAGTTGCGCAAGGGCGCGGAGCTGAAACCGGATTGGTTCGACGTGCAGATCGAGTTGGGAATCGCTTGCCAGCGCGCGGGCGATGCGGAGTGCGCTGTAGGTGCGTTCGGGGAGGCGACCAAGCTGCATCCGCAGGACCCGGAGGCGTACAACGATCTGGGCTTGGCGCTGGTGGATAAGGGAGACGCGGAGGATTCGATTCCGAAGTTTCAGGCGGCTGCGCAGTTGCGTCCAGAGGACGGAACGTTTCGCGGGAATCTGGCGATTGCCTACTTGCAGCGCGCGAACTTCGATGCGGCGATTACGGAGTTGGACGCCGCGATCAAACTTGCTCCCGATAACGCTTCGCTGCATTACAACCTGGGCCTGGCGTACAAGTTAAAGGATCAGCTCGACAGGGCAGTGCAGGAATTTCAGAAAGCGATCGCGCTGCAGCCCGACCTGGCCGATGCGCACTACACGCTCGGTGTGTTGTTCTGGCAAAGGGGAGAATTCGATCAGGCGATCGGCGAATTGCAGAAAGCGATTCAGGCTCAGCCTAACTATGCTGAGGCGCATTACACGCTGGGAACGGTTTTGAAGCAGCAGGGGAAGCTGCCGGAGGCGTCGGCGGAATTGCGGGAAGCGATCCGTTTGCAGCCGCAATTTGCCGGAGCCCATACGACGCTGGCGGCCGTGCTGCGACAGTTGGGCGATGCGCAGGGGGCGGCTGCTGAAGCGCAAGCGGGAGCGCAGATTGCGGCCGCGACAAATAATCGGCAGGCGGCGACGTTTGCCACGAACTCGGGGAAGCGGCTGCTGACTGCGGGCGACGTGGAGGGAGCGATGGCGCAATTTCGTTCCGCGCTCAGCTCAGACCCAGACTATGCGCCGGCACATTATCAGATGGGATTGGCGTTTCAGCGGACCGGGCAGAAGGGCGAAGCGAACAAAGAGTTTCAAAAGGCGGCGGCACTTGATCCCCGATTGACGCCACCGGGAGAATAGGTTACGAGCGCGCGAAAAAAGGCCTTTTACCGCTGAGGTCGCGAAGGCCGTGCGAAAGAAGCTGAGAAAACCGATTGCGCACTTACCTGGACAGGCGCTAACTGGCGCGCTTGCGGACCGAGATGAGTTCGGTGACGACTGGAACGCCGTGCGCAATCTTGACATGAAGCAGCGCCTCGAAAGGTTTCAACTCGCCAGGCGTCGAGACATTCAGCTGACGCAGTAGGTCCTTCAGGGAATCCTCGCGACAAACATACTCAACCGCCGCTTGCGTTCCGAAGGTGGAGTTGCCCGCGAGGATCAGAATCGAGCGCGAGGGATCAAGGCCGGGGAGCAGGCTGACCACCGCATAATCCTCGGTGGTGGGCTGATTTGCGGGAGTCGCGAGAAACACTGACGGCTCGCCAGCTTTGGGATGAACGTTGAGGACGCCGAGATCTCCCTTACGCGGGCCGGAATCAAGCCGCTTGAAAATGAACTCCTGAGTGCCCGGGATGTCGAGCAAGGTAAGATTTTCAGAGGGAGATCCCACGAAAATCAAATCGTTGTTCTTTGCGTCGTCGAGTGAGAATAATGCGCCGCGCTTTACGCGCAGCGGCTGGTTGAGCAAGTTAAAAAGACGGTCGAGCTGGTGAATGGCGAGCACTTCGCCAACCCCGGTGTAGTGATCGAGAATGAAAGCCCGGGTATCGCGGGCCGGGTTGAAGTAGCGCATGCCGGTTTCCGGGCGTCCCACAAAGCTGCCGTTGCTGAAGATTACCCAGGGCGGCTGCGGGCCAGCCACGAAACGATTCCAGAAAACCTTGAAGGCCTGCGGCGCGGCCGGAGTGGCCATCGCCGGCGTGCGGGAACGCTGGGATAGAAGGACGGCAATAGTCGCGCAGGACGCGAAAAGCAGGAGAGAGAGAACGACGACCGCCGCGATCCAATTGCGCTTCGAAGGCTGGGAGGTGTCCCTTCTGGGTTCGTGCTCAAACGAGAGAGTCGCGGGTTGCGCCTCCGGCTTGGGCGGGCGCAAATGAAAAGTGAGGGCGTACGAGCCCTTTGGCAGTTCGACCAGGACTAGATCGTCGGGCCCCTCGTGTGCGTAATACTCGGCCAGCTTCATTCGCAAGCGACCGGCTTGCACGCGGACGGTCGAATCACTTTGCGGATCAAATCCGGCGGGCCGGCCCAGAACTTCGGTGGCGATCTGGTACTCCTTCAGGGCGACACCGGGGTGATCCAGAGAATGTTCGGCGAGGTAGCGGACCAGCTTACATAGGGACTCAGAGCCGTGGAGGCTATGACTATTTGTAAGCTTCTCTATTTGCTGGAAGCACTGCTCCCGGCCAAGCGCGAAACTGTGCGTCAGAGCCATTTAACAGTGAGGTAACTGGAAGCGTATCTTACTGCAAACCCGAGACTTTGTCTCTGTAACCGTATCAAACCTGCTGAAACTTAATCCAGATAATTGTTTTGTATTAGGACTGCACACTGCCTGAGTAAGTCTCTTTCTGCACTTGTTGGGGCGCAACCTGTGGGCACGTCTTTCAGGAGGATGTTCATGAAAAGGTCAGTGTGGGCGGCAGTGGCGGCTTTCGGTCTATTGTACGCTATGTGGATGCCCCAAATCTTTGGGCAAGCCGTATACGGCAGCATCCTAGGCACGGTTACCGATGCAACGGGTGCGGCTGTGGCAGGCGCGACTGTCACGGTAACCAGCGAGACGAAGAATGTCTCGACCGTCGAGACGACCAACGATAGCGGGAACTACTCTGTAACGCACCTGACCCCCGACGTGTATAGCGTGCGCATCGAAGGCAAAGGGTTTAAGACTCTGGAGTTCAAGGACATTCAGGTGTCAGCCGATACCGGGTCGCGCATCGACGGCCAATTCCAGGTGGGTTCGGCCAGCGAGCAGGTGGAAGTAACTGCGGAAGCGCCCCAATTGAAGACGGATCGCGCCGACGTGGCGATTGAATTCAGTTCGCGAGCCATTGAAGACGCGCCCATTTTGAACCGCAACTTCACGTCATTCGAGCTGCTTTCGCCGGGCACGCAAAAACTGGTGGGTTGGAGTCACGCAGCGACGGAGAATCCGCAAGGCGGGCAGCAGATTTTTGTGAACGGCCAACATTTCAGCGGCACGGCGTTTGAATTGGATGGTACCGATAACCAGGATCCCATTCTCGGGATCATCGTGGTGAACCCGAACCTCGACGCGATTCAAGAAGCCAAGGTGACATTGGGCAACTATGACGCTGAGTTCGGCAAAGCTGTCGCGGGAGTGGTAACGGTGCAGACGAAGTCGGGAAGCAATGAGCTACACGGCAGCGGTTTCTGGTTCCGGCGCACGGATGCGACGGCGGCTCGCGATCCGTTCACGCAATATAATCCCGATCCGGTGACGGGACGTCTGATTCCGTCTTCGCGCTGGCAGCAGTTTGGCGCGACGATTGGCGGACCGATCGTCAAGAACAAGCTGTTCTTCTTTGGCGACTATCAGACGACTCGGCAGAAGAACGGCATCAGCAATCAGGAATCGATTCCGACCGCTCTGGCAAAGAGCACGTGCCTGGCTACCGGGACCTTCTGCAATCTGAGTGACTACGCTGGACATATCGGAAACGGAGTGCTGGGCGATCCGACCAATTACCTCTACGATCCGTCAACAGGCGCCACGGATGGTTCGGCTCGCAAGGTGTTCTGCGGGCCCTTGGGAGATCAAACTTTGGCGGGCTGCACCGGCAGCACTGGAGGAGTTCTCAACCAATTCCTTATTCCAGTGAGCAAATTGTCCCCCGCCGCGATGAATATGCTGGCGGCGTTTCCTAATCCGACCAATACCGGCACCTGCGCGACGGCGGGCTCATCGGGGTGCTTAAACAATTTTGTGGGAGCCGGAGCCGGTCCCTACAACCAGAACAGCTTCGACACGCGAATCGACTACGCGGCGAGCCAGAGCATCAGCGTTTTCGGCCGCTTCAGTCTCAACTACTTCACCCTGTCGGGAGCACCGAGCCTGGGAGCCGTCGGCGGGGTCGGCTTCGGCCCCGGCGGCCTCGCAGGAAGTTCGAAAGTGCACAATTACAGCTTGGCGACCGGTGTCACCAAGACGTTCAGTTCCAGCTTGTTGGGAGATTTTCGGTTCGGATATTTCCAATACAATCCGCTCACCAACAAGCCGGATGCCGGAACGACGGCGATGAAGAACTTCGGGATTCCGAACGCAAACTTGGGCGACAACTTCACTTCCGGCCTCGGCGAATTTGATATGGACAATTCCAGCGGCAGCAATACCTCCTCTAATCTGTCGAACTTCGGTGACGGATTGGGAGTGGCGCGTTGCAATTGCCCCCTGATTGAACGCGAGCGTCAGTTCCAATTTGTGGGCAACATCACAAAGATCAAGGGAAATCATCAGTTCAAGTTCGGCGCCGACATTCGTTACGCGCGGAACCTGCGGGTACCGAGCGATTCCAACCGAACCGGCGTGTATGCCTTTAGCAGCGCTGGGACGGCGAGCAACGGCGTAGGTGGCGGGCTGGATTTGGCGACATTCCTATTGGGCGAAGTCACCAATCTGAGCCGTTACGTCAGCACCAGTACCACCGCCGCCGAACGGCAGCACCGTATGTTCTATTACGGGCAAGATACCTGGCGCATCACCCCGAAGTTCACCTTCAACTACGGGCTGCGCTGGGAGGTCTACTTCCCCGAGTATGTCAACGGCAAAGACCAGGGTGGCTTCTCGAATATCATTCAGGGCTATGACCGGGTTGCCGGAGAGGGCGGCTTCGGACTGAATGGCAACATCAACAACAAATGGAGCTATTTTGCACCGCGCCTGGGCGCGGCTTACCAGTTGAATGCGAAGACCGTGGTTCGCATGGGTTATGGCCGCAGCTACGACATGGGCGTGTTCGGATCGAACTTCGGCCACGCTGTGACCCAAAACCTGCCCGTGTTGGCGAGCCAATTGGTTCAGGGATCGACCAGCAACTACACGCAGGCATTCAAACTGGATTCCGGGCCGCCGACGTTCCCATTCCCTGCCATCCCTTCCAATGGGTTGCTGCCGGTGGCGGGTCCGGCGTGTTTTCAGGCTAGCTCGGTCGTCATTGCGGGACAAACTGTGTTGCAGAGCTGCACGCAGCCACACATTCGTCCGACATATCAACGATTGCCGACTCTGGACGCGTGGAATGCTACGGTGCAGCGTCAGCTCGATAACAGCACGTCCCTTGAGGTCGCATACATTGGAAATAAGGGGACGAATGGTTTCGCCGGGGATGGAAACACTTACAACATCAACCAGCCGTCGATCGTTGGGTATGGCACGTTGTCACAGACTCAACGTCGTCCGTTGTACAACCGGTTCAGCTACTCGGCCTATCCCGACCCGAGCAGCACGACGGGCGTGCTCATGTGCTGCTCCACAGATCAGGGCAACTACCTGGGAAACGATGCCAGCAGCATCTACAACGCTTTGCAGATCAAAGTGGACCGCCGCTTCTCCCACGGTTTGCAATTCTTGACGCACTACACGTTTGCCCACGCCAACAAGTACGACTCGAATTACTATGCCGATAGCCATCCGATTTCGTACGGACCCGATGATCAGGTGCGTAATAACGTCTGGGTCACAGAGACTGTCTACGAACTGCCCTTCGGCAAAGGGAAGACATTCGCCGGAAATTCCGGACGGGCGGAAGATCTGGTTATCGGTGGATGGCAGATTACGGGCACGACAAACTGGAGCGGCGGATTGCCGTGGACTCCAAGCTTTAACGAGTGCGGAGCGGAAGAGGACGTAGGTGTCTGCCGGCCGAGCAGAGGCTCGGGAAGTTTTCACGTGGGGGCCAGTGGACTTCAGCATTCCGCGAGTGGCACGCCTTACGTTCAATACTTCACGCCGCTGGCTGATATCGTGACGAGTAAAGGCGGACCTTTCGCCGATCCAGGAGTTGGGAGTCTCGGCAACATCGGAGTCAACAGTTTCCGGGGACCGAGAGCTTTCTACGCCGACGCTGCGGTCATGAAGAACTTCTCGATCACCGAACGCGTAAAGGCGCAGTTCCGCATGGACGCTTTCAACGTGTTCAATCATCCGGTGCTTGGATTCAATGCAAACCAGAACGGCTCCGGCGTGTGCATCGATTGCGCTGGAAACGGCCAGGTCACCGACATCGAAGCCGACTCCTCGCCGGGATCAACCACCGGCATGCGTCAGCTGGAGTTTGCGCTGAAGTTCTCTTTCTAGAGAAACCGGCTAGACTTACAGAGGGATTCCTCCGGGGGTCCCTCTTTTTACTGAAATCGCGCCGTAAACGTTTCCGGTCGCAGAATTGTTCGTAGCAGCCATGAAAAAGAAAGTCGTGGGACTAGGGGAAGTGCTGTGGGACATTCTGCCCGAGCGTACTTGTCTGGGCGGAGCGCCTGCGAACTTTGCCTATATTACGACGCTCATGGGCGATCAGGGCATCGTGGCGAGCCGGGTGGGCGAGGATTCGCGCGGCATCGATGCGCTGCGCCGCATGGAGGAGTTGGGGCTCGACATCAATCACGTGCAGACCGACCGTGAGCATCCCACGGGCACGGCGAATGTGAAAGTCGACAGCAAGGGCCAGTCGAAGTTCGAGATTTCGCGTCAGGCGGCCTGGGATTTTCTGGAGTGGACGCTCGACTGGCAGCATTTGGCCCAACAGGCAGACGCGGTCTGTTTTGGATCGCTGGCCCAGCGCTCAGAGGCGAGTCGAGCCACGACCCGGCGTTTCCTGGGGGCGACCTCGGCCAGAACGCTGAAAGTTTTCGACGCAAATTTAAGACAGTCCCACTATTCGGCGGAGGTTTTGTGCGACTCGATGCGGCTGGCGGATATTGTCAAGGTCAACGACGAGGAACTGCCGAGGGTCATGCGACTGGGAAACTTTGTGCACAAGAATGAACTCGCGTCGGCGCAGCGGCTGATCGGTGCGTTCGACCTACAGCTCGTGTGCATCACGCGCGGCGGAGAGGGAAGTCTGCTGGTGCGGGGCGAGCGTTCGAGCGAGCATCCCGGATTTCACGTCAATGTTGCGGACACGGTGGGATCGGGAGACGCTTTCACCGCCGGGCTGGTGCATGAGTATCTGCATGGCGCGTCGCTCGAATTGATGAATGAAGTAGCGAATCTGGTGGGAGCGTGGGTGGCCAGCGAAGTTGGCGCGATGCCGACTCCGAAGCGTGGGGCGCTGGAGCATTCATTGGCTGAAATTCGCTGAGAAAAAAGCGCGGAAGACCTTCGCCTTTGCTATGGACGATTATGTTTTCTTTCGTAATCTAACGGCTGGTGAGAGGGACCCATGAAGGGCAATGGCGGGACCGACAATGCATCCCTCCCCTCAACGTCAACGTCGCCCTTACCGTCAACCAGCTCCCGGCGAGCAACTAGCGTTGTTGAAGAAACGCGTCGCGTTGGGTGGTGTCGCGGAAGGCTTCGGTGCCGCCAGGGCGAGTTGTTGAGAGGGCTCCGGCTCTATTGCCGCTGGCCAGGCAGGTAGGCAGTTCGGCTCCCCGCACATACTCGTGCAGAAATCCGGCGTCGAAGCTGTCGCCCGCGCCCACGGTGTCGATGGCTACGACTCGCTCCGGGGGAGCGATGAATCGTTCCTTGCCGCGCTGAGCCAGCGCGCCTCTGCGGCCTAGTTTCACCACAACCAGCGGCACGAGTTCCGAAAGTCGCTGAATCGCAGTCTCCACGTCTTCTGTTCCCGCGGCTTTGCAAGCCTCGCGTTCGTTGGGCAGGAACACGTCGACGTGGCGCAGGATCTCACCCAGGCCGCCTTCCCAGCGGTCGTCCGGATCGTCGTTGGTGTCGAGAGAAACGGTTAGCCCCCTCGATTTCAAATATTGAAACAACTCGGCGACTCGCGGACACAATCGCTTCTGCAGATAATAAGAAGAGAAATGGAAGTGGCGCGAATCGGCAAGGTAGTCGAGCTCGAGGTCTTCCCAGCGCGTTTCCGCAATCGTTCCCGAATATGTGAGGATGTTGCGCCAGGCATCATGATGGAGGATCACGGTCAGACCGGTTGTGATCTCGCCGGGAACGACGCGCACGCGCGACACATCAACGCCGCCCTGCCGAAGTCGATCGAGCGCGATTTTCCCGAGCGGGTCGTCACCGATGCGGGACTGAAATCCAACGCGGCTGCCCAGCGCGGCGAGATTATGAGCCACAATCGCCGAAGACGAGCCGAGCGTGAGCATCATGCGGTCGGCGAGCAGTTCGCGCTCGGGCGGAAGTTGTTCGGGCAGACCGTAGAGGATCAGGTCTAGGTTCAGTTCTCCGGCGATGGTGACGTCAAAACAGGGCATGGGATTCAGCTTTTCGGTTCGGGCGGGGTCAGACCAGCGTCACTTCCATTCTGGCTAGTTTCAAGGCGCGGAGGTCGGATTTCGGCACGCCGCGATCGGTAATGACTTCGTGCAACGCCGACGGCGGGGCGATCAAAGACAAGCTGCGGCGGCCAAACTTACTGGAGTCGCAAACGGCCACGGTTTTCTTCGCGATCTCGACCATCACGCGATTGACTTTCGCTTCCAGCAGATTGGGAGTGGTCAATCCGTGGTGAACATCGAAGCCGTCGACTCCCAGAAATAAAAGATCGGCGCTGAGACGTCGCAGGGTTTCCTCGGCGATAGGGCCGACCAGGGAAAATGAATTCTTGCGCAGCGTCCCGCCCGTCAGGATCACTTCAATGGCAGTGCCCGCCAGTTCAGCCGCAATATTCACCGCGTTGGTGATGATAGTCAGGTTCTGAAAATTGCGCAGGGCGCGGGCGATGGCGGTTGTGGTCGTGCCGGAATCCAGAATTAGAACCTGGCCTTCTTTCACCCTGGCGGCGGCGTTTTCCGCGATCCGCAATTTTTCCTGACGATGCTGTTTTTCCTTTTCTCGCAGAGTCGGATCTTCGAGCGCGCCCTCACGCGCGGGAAGAGCTCCGCCGTGCGTGCGATGAACCAGGCCCTGAGAGTGCAGGATTTCGAGATCCTTGCGAATCGTAACCTGCGAGGTTTCGAACTGGCGCGAGAGTTCGGTGACCAGAACCCGGCCGTGGTGCGTAAGTTGATCGAGAATGGCGCGACGGCGTTCTTCGTTGAGCACAGGGGTTCGTTTCGAGACGAATCTGTCGCGGAGAAATGCTTTTTCCGCCGCCTTTCTTTTTATAACGTTTTCTTTCGTTTGTCCACTGCAAAGCGCAGGTTCGTGGGCGGCAGACCCTTCCTTCGCGCCGGAGGCTCCGGTTGTCTCGTCGGAGTCCGGAACTTCAGTTCCTAACCCCCAAGTTTGTAAACAGTTGGGAACCATCCAGGGTGATAACTAACGCAATACCCGGCCTTACAGTTCCATTGCCTTGCAGGGGCCACTTTGCCGTAATCTCAATTTGGGACGAAACATACGCGGGTTTCGATGGGCATCGTTTGTTACGAAATCCGGAATGACATCCCGAAGCGGGGAGATGGCACTTGGAAACCATATTGAAGAATCAGGCGTTTATTCGCTCGCAGTCGGTGGTGGCGCGCGTGGTCGCGGGAGAAACTTTGATCGTCCCGGTGCGCGCCCGGGTCGGAGATCTGGCGTCGATCTACAGCTTCAACGGGACCGGCACGCTGATCTGGAGGTTGCTGGAATCGCCGCGAACAGTGGCCGATCTGGCCGCGGCGGTTGCCACTGCCTATGAAATCGATGCGGCGCAGGCCGAGTGCGACGTGACGGCATTTGTCGAGGAGATGAAGGCGGCAGGTCTGGTCGAAGTTTCGGTAAACGTTCCGGCGGCAATGGCGATGGCCGGAGACTGAACGGAAACGACCAGTGGGGCGGGAGCAACTGCAAGCGGCGGGCGTGCTGGAGAGCGCGTCCGCTGCTTGAGAAACGGAGCGGGATGGAACAGCTCAGTTACGGCGAGTTCAGCGCGGATTTGCACGGACGGCAGGCGGGCCAGCGCGTGCCGTTGCAGGTTTCGATTGAAGTCACGCGGCGCTGTCCGCTGGAGTGTCTGCATTGCTACAACAACCTGCCCATGGGCGACATGGAAGCCAGGCAGCGCGAGTTGACCAAGGAAGAGCACTTCCGCGTGCTCGATGAACTGGTCGACATGGGATGTTTCTGGCTGCTCTACACCGGCGGCGAAATCTTCGCGCGCAAAGATTTTCTCGAGATTTACACCTACGCCAAGAAAAAAGGATTTCTGATCACGCTGTTCACCAACGGCACCATCATCAACGAACAGATCGCGGATTATCTGGCCGAGTGGCCGCCGTTCGCCATCGAGATCACGCTCTACGGGCGCACCCGCGAAACGTATGAGGCGCTGACCGCGGTTCCGGGATCGTATGACCGGTGCCTGCGCGGCATCAAGTTGCTGAAGGAAAGAAGCCTGCCGCTGAAGCTGAAGACGGTGGCAACCAGCATCAACAAGCATGAAGTCGTGGCCATGCGCCGGTTCGCGGAAGAAGAGTTAGGCGTGGAGTTCAAGTTCGACGCTCAAATTAATCCGCGGATTGACTGTTCCCAAAGTCCCCTGGCAGTGCGGCTAACGCCAGAAGAAGTGGTGGCCCTGGATATGGCCGAACCAAAGGGAGTGAGTGAGTATCGGAGGCTGGCCAAGCGCGACCAGGAAAGTGCGCCGAATCTAGCCTCCAACGACGGCGTTTACGCCTGCGGCGGTGGAATGAATTCGTTTGCGATCAATTCATATGGAGAGGCAAGTATCTGCGTGATCTCGCAGCAGGAGACGTTCGGAGTTCGCGGTTCCAGCGTAAGGCAAGTCTGGGAAGGATCTCTTCTGCGGGTACGCGAGCGCAAGCGCACGCAGGTGACCAAATGCGTCCAATGCCGGATCCGAGCGCTGTGCGGGATGTGCCCCGCCAACGGCGAACTAGAAAACGGCGAAGGTGAAAGTCCTGTGGAGTTTCTCTGCCATGTGGCGCATCTGAGGGCAGCGGCGCTCGATGTTGCGGTTCCGCCGCATGGATCTTGCGAATTCTGCGCTAGCCGGCGCGACGAAGTGCTGGAATCCGGCCGCAGGATTGCGACCAAGGAGATCGACATCGAGACTTGGGTCGGCCCGCAGCAAATGTTGCCGATCCTTAACAATGCGCTAATGCCGGGTGGGTGCGGAAGCTGTGGATCTCACTAGGAGTACCCGAGGGGTGGCGATTGCATGAGTCAACAAACAAAGGAAGCCGATGGCAAGAAGCTGTATGCGCCGCCGCTGCTGACGACGATTAGCCTGCGCCCTGAGGAGGCAGTGCTAGGCGCCTGCAAAAGCCTCAATACGGGCGGACACTCGGGCGGCTCGTGTGTTTTCTCCGTCGGCTGCGTAAACAGTAACGCTGGATCTTAGGGGGAGATCTTAAAGGGATCTCGGAGTCGCGTCGGGCGAACTCGATTTGCAAATGTACTCGGCTAATGAACATTCCGGTTCGCCGTGTCGGCGCCTCAGTATAGGAGGAGTGTCTCTACGGATCGCCGCAAGTGATCTATCGCCTTTGGTGATTGACGCTCAGCACGAGCCCTTCGCTGTCGATAGCGGCTGCGCGGACATAAACATCGATGTGCAGCGACTTCCACACATTTCGCCCAGCACCCAACGCGCCCTCTTCGACTCGGGGAGCACATGGCGCTTGTGCGACTGCGGCCAGGATTTTCGCTTTGATTTCGGGTACCCGCTCGCCGACCATGCCCCTGCCAAGAGGCTTTTCGTGGATCGCAGCTATCAGAGCGCGACCCTCCAGCTGAATTCACTTTTTCTGTCGAAGTTTGGGGATCGCATCCCTCCTCTTGCCTACCCCGTGGACGAACTCCTGATCATGCACCGGCTTACGCAGGAGAAGGCAATTGAGCTGCATGGGTGCGGGATTGTTCGGGCGGATGGGACGGGGAATTTGTTTGTGGGGCATTCGGGGGCGGGGAAGAGTACGACTACGCGGCTGTGGACTTCGCTCGAAGAAGTCGAGGTTTTGAGCGATGACCGGATTATTGTGCGGCGGGATGACGCGCGGCGGGATACGGACGATGGGAACGGGCCCGTGGTGGAAATTCCTCGCGAGGCTGGTGGTACTGCCGGTGGGCATGGGGTCCCCTTCGACAGGCTCAGGGCAGGCTTTCGACTTCGCGACCGCTCGGCTTTGCCGACCGGTCACTCCGCTCAGGATGACAGAGTGGATATGGGCCGCTGCGTTCGGGGTGACCGAGGCGAAAAGCAGATTTCTCACCGCGCCTTCGGCCCGGTTGGGAATGACAATCTGGGATACAAGATGCGGATGTATGGGACTCCCTGGCATGGGGAGGCTATGTATGCCTCGCCAAACAGCGCGGGGCTGGCTCGGATTTTTGTTCTTGAGCACGGACACGGAAACGTAGTCACGCGGCTTTCTCCGAGCCAGGCGGTTGCGGAATTGTTTGCCCGCAGTTTTGTCCCGTTTCACCGGCATGAGTATGTCGAGTCGGCGCTCGAATTCTTGCAGGAAGTTGTGGACGCGGTTCCCGTTTACCGCTATTCGTTTGAGCCTGACGAGCGCGCGGTTGAGAAGATTATGCAGTTTCGCGACTAGCAGTTGTCTCATAAATCCGCGGCGGTCGGACAGGAGCGTACTCCAGGGGCTAAAGCCCTCACAAGAAAGAAAGGCTTTATCGCAGCGCTGAAAGCGCTGCGCCACCCAAAAGCAAGGCATCTTGAGAGCAAAGCACCTTTAGAGCAAAGTACCTTTACAGCAAAAGCATCTTTAGAAGCAAAGCACCTTTAAAGCAAGGCATCTTTTGTGACTCTTCCATGACCAGCGGCGGGCCGGATTCAGAGAGGTTCGAGGCGCTCAGCCGCGAACTGCTGAACCAGGGATTCGGCGTCCGGTTCGAGGCGCGCGGCGCCAGCATGTCCCCCTGCATTCGTGACGGCGAGATGGTCCATGTTACCGCCGTAATCGTGAGCAAATTACGAAAGGACGATATTGTCCTAACTAAAGGCCATAGCGGATTCCGCGTCCACCGCTTGGTGGTGGCCGATCACGATAAGAATTTGTTTATCACGCGCGGTGACTGCGGGCTTGAGGATGATCCGCCGATACGCGGCGAGCAGATTCTGGGCGTTGTCATCGCCAAAGAAGTGCGGATAGGAAAAAAGATTGTGCGGACGAAGATTGTGCGGACGAAACTAACCGGATTCGGCTCGGTGCTGCAGGGCGTGGCGCGCGTACAAGCCGCGCTGGAGAGGCGCTTGCGCAGGGACCGCGCCGCTCAGCACGACACAAATAACCGGCACGACCGAGTCCGCAGAATTCTCGGAGCGGTGACGCTGTTGTTTGCCCTGTTCGCGGCCGTGCCGTCGCGAGCGCAAGTAGTGGTCGACGCCACAACCTCGAGGGCCAGGGAGCGCACCGGCGCAGGCACGGTCACCAACAACTTCACGCACACTACGGCGAATGTCGCAAATCGACTTCTGGTTGTGGGCGTGGCAATGAACATCACCAATGCGCCCACGACTGCGGTAACCAGCATCACTTATGGCGGCACAGCCCTGATTTTTCTGGGAGCACACAACGATGCCGGCAACACGCGTCGGGTGGAGATGTGGTATCTGCTGAATCCTGCCGTTGGCAACAACGTTGCCGTCGACGAGAACATCAACATCCCGGTGGCGGGCGCGACGGTAGGCATCGCGTCAGGCGCCACTACGTTCGACGGAGTGGATCAAACTGTGCCCCTGGGATCGTTTGTGTCGGCCGACGGGGCGGCGGGAGGAAATTCTCAGCTCGACGTGCCGAGCGTAATCAACGGAATGATTCTGGACACGCTGGCGACCGGAGGAAACCAGACCGTTACCGTGCCGGGTCCGCAGGTTTCGCAATGGAACCTGGCGACCGGAGGGGCTGATCCGCCGGACGTCACGTCGACGGGCAGCAGCCGCACGGGCGCGCCCAGCGTGCCGATTTCGGAGGCGTTCAACGGTACATCGAACTGGTCGCTGGGGGCGATTTCGATCAATCCGACTTCGGCCGATATCGGGGTCACGACCAGCGTCAGCGCGGTAGCTCTGGGGCAGAGTTCCACGTACAACATTACCGTCGTCAATAACGGTCCGTCGTCGGCCAACGTGGTCAAACTGGTCGACACGATGCCGGTGGCGAACCTGACCCTGGGCACGGTGACGCCGAGCGCTGGAACCACTTGCACGAGCACCACAAACGCGACCACGATCACTATCAATTGCACCTTGCCGACGCCGCTTACCAGCGGCGCGACCGCCACGATTGCGGTAAGCGTAACGGCATCGGCGGCAGGTTTTTATCCCAACACTGCGACGGTGAGCGACACTGCTCCCCCGCCCGACCCGAACACGGGCAATAACACTTACGTCGCGCTGGCCCCGGTGGTGAGCGTGGTATGCGCTGCGAATACGCTCACCGCGGCTCCGGCTCCGCTCAGCGGTGTACAGAACACCTACTATCCTGGAACGGCAAGTGTGGCGGCGGGTGCGAAGTCGATTCCTGTGGGCGCGGCGACCGGTGCCGCAGGAGCCATTGCGAACGGAAGTCTGCTGCTGGTGATTCAGATGCAGGATGCCAGCATCAACACCGGGAACACCGTCGTCTATGGCAACGGCAGCACGGGCTCGGGATTTACGACTATCAACAACGCGGGCAACTACGAATTCGTGACCGCGACGGGAGCAGTCGGATCGGTTACCGCTGGGGCTGTGCCGATCAGCGGAGCTGGAACTGGCGGCGGCCTGGTGTTTGGGTATAACGAGGTTGCCGCCACGGGCACAAAAGGACAAAGCACGTATCAGGTCGTGCTAGTGCCGCAATATTTGTCGGCGACATTGAGTTCCGCTGCTCCGCCCACCGCGGCAGCATGGAACGGATCGACCGGCGGAGTCCTGGCGCTCGACATCGCAGGCGCTCTGAATCTCGGCGGCGCCACAGTTTCAGTCGACGGTCTCGGCTTCCGCGGCGGCGCGGGCATGCAGCTGACTGGAGGAGTTGCCGGCGCCTCTAATGCGGACTACCGACAAACAGCGCCAACGACTTATACGGGCGCAGTGGGCGGCGTGGCCGGCATCGATGCGTCTAAGGGTGAGGGCGTCGCAGGTACGCCGAGGTGGGTGGAATTCAATAACACATTCCTGCAAACCACAACCACGATTGGCTATCCCAACGGGGCCGCCGATGGCAGCATGGCGCGCGGCGCGCCGGGCAACGCCGGCGCAGGCGGAACCGATGGAGACGCAACCGGCAACACCGAAAATGCGGGCGGCGGCGGCGGCGGCAATGGAGGACAGGGCGGGTTTGGCGGCGACTCATGGAATACGAACCTCAGTGATGGAGGCGAAGGCGGGGCGGTATTTCCCGCGACGATCGACCGCATCTCGATGGGCGGCGGCGGTGGCGCAGGAACACGGAACAATTCCGATGGCGACAACCAGGCCAGCGGAGGAGCCGCAGGCGGGGGAATCATTTTCATCCGCGCGGACAGTCTGACCGGCGCGGCAACTCTGACGGCGAATGGCGCGAGCGCTTACAACGGAACCCTCAATGACGCCGGGGGCGGCGGTGGAGCGGGCGGAAGCATTATTGTCTTAGCGGCCAATGGCGGCGAGAGCGGGCTCACCCTGCAGGCGAACGGTGGCCGTGGAGGCGACGCGTGGGATGCGCAAACCTACAGCCTGGGCAACCGTCACGGTCCCGGAGGCGGGGGAGCGGGTGGAGTGATCCTGGTTTCTGGCGCTCCGGCTGGCATTAGCGTGACGGGCGGAGCCAGCGGAACGACGCTCACCCCTGGTGTCACTTATGGGTCGACGGTCGGCAACCCCGGCGTGAGCGCGACGAATGCGACGCTCTCGCAAGTCACGGGGATCCAGTCGGCGTCCTTATGCGCTCCTGACATGACGTTGGGGAAGAGCCACGTGGGGAACTTCACGCGCGGACTGGCGGCCAGCTACACGGTCCCCGTCTCCAACGTGGGCATTTACGGCGCGACCAGCGGCGTGGTTACGATCAACGACACGCTGCCATTTGGTCTCACTCCGACCAGCGCGACGGGAACGGGATGGACGTGCTCCGTTTCAGGGCAGACGATCAGTTGCACGCGGTCCGATTCGCTGCCAAAGAGCAGCAGTTATCCATCGCTCACGTTGAGTGCGACGGTGTTGCAGACAGCTCCAGCCACGGTAACGAATACCGCGACCGTAGCTGGCGGGGGCGAAGCCAACCTGCTCAACGACACAGCCACGGATGTGGCGAGCGTGATTTCGAGCGCCGACATGAAAGTCACCGAGACCGGATCGCCGAATCCGGTGGCGGCAGGCAGCAACATCACCTACACGCAGGTTGTCACCAACAGTGGACCAAGCGCCGCCGACAACGCCACGGTCGTGTCGCCGATTCCGCTGAACACGACGTTCGTTTCAATCGCCGCGCCCGCGGGATGGAGTTGCGCGACGCCGGGGGTGGGAAATACCGGCAACGTGGTTTGTACCGACGTAAGCATGGCGGGATCTACTGCGGGCACTTTCACGCTGGTGGTGAAAGTCGGCGGCGCGACGGCGAACGGAACCGTGATTACGGATACGGTTTCGGTAAGCTCGTCGGTGTCCGATCCTAATTCGGCGAACAATACCGCCAGCGTCAACACGGTTGTGGGTGGGACTGGGCCAAACCTGACAGTAACGAATGCGGCGTCACCCAACCCGGTGCAGGCCGGCAGTCCAATCACCTACACGCAGGTGGTGGTGAATACGGGAAGTTCTGCGGCCACGACCGCGACATTTAACGAGACCACTCCGCCTAACACTACATTCGTTTCCATTACGCCCCCGGCCGGCTGGACCTGCACGACATTTCCGCCGCAGTGCACCGACCCCAGCGTCGCGGCCAACACCTCGGGAACATTCACGGTTGTCTATAAGGTCAACGCAGGCACCGGAAACGGGACGGTGATTACAGACACGGCCACGGCCAATTCGGCAAACCAGTCGTACGGAGCGAGTTCGGCCATCGCAACCGATATTGTCGGATCGGCGACGCAAGCCGACGTGGTGCTGACCTCGGCGGGAACGCCATCGTCTGTCTTCGCGGGAAATAACATTACGTATACGCAGGCAATCTCGAACAATGGTCCTGCAACCGCCACCGGACTCAGCTTTACTGAGACCACGCCAACCAATACGACGTTTGCGTCAGTTTCGGCGCCGGCGGGCTGGACCTGCACAGCACCGGCTGTAGGCGCAACGGGCGCTGTAACCTGCACGGCCGCGAGCCTGGCAGTTGCCGACGAAGCCGACATCATCGTCGTAGTGAATGTTCCGTCGACCGTGACGGCGGCGCAGAGCCCCATCGCTGAAACGGCCAGCGTGACCACTACCAGCAGCGATCCCAATGCAGGGAACAACACCAACATCCCAGTTTCGACTCCGGTGACTGTGGTTTGCGACCTCGCCGTGACCAACAGTGGAACGCCAAGTCCAGTTGCTGCGGGCAGCAACATTACCTACACGCAGGTCATCACGAACCCCGGTCCGAGCAACTGCAGTACGGGAACATTGAGCGAGGCGATGCCGACGAACACAACGTTTGTCTCCGCGGCCGTCGTCAATACGGGCGGCGGGACGTGGACTTGCCCGAATGCGGCACCCATCGCGTGCACCAGTTCCAGCGTAGCGCCGGGCGCCACTGCTACTCTCACCGCGGTTTACACGGTCAATGCGGGCACAGCCGCCGGCACCATCATCACCGACACCGCCACCGTAGCCACCACGTCGCGCGACACGAACCGGGCGAACAACACGGCGACCTCACAGATAGCCGTGGCTTCCGGGACGCAAGCGGATCTGAGCGTAACCAATTCGGGCAGTCCGAATCCGGTGAATGCCGGCAGCAATATTACTTTCACGCA
This sequence comes from uncultured Acidobacteriaceae bacterium, assembly GCA_963739125.1. Classification (GTDB taxonomy): domain Bacteria; phylum Acidobacteriota; class Terriglobia; order Terriglobales; family Acidobacteriaceae; genus Sulfotelmatobacter. The sequence goes on from CAVTZD010000001.1 coordinate 3,811,756, forward strand.
GAGTGTTACGAATGCCGGTCCGGCCACGGCCACGACAGTGTCCTTTACCGATCCGGTGCCTGCCAATACCACGTTGGTTTCGTTGACCGGGCCGGGGACGTGGACATGCACCACGACGCCCGCGCCGCCGACTTGCACGATTGCATCCCTGGCGTCTGGGACGACGGCAAACTTCACCTTCGTCGTCACCGTGAGCCCAACCGTTGCGTCGGGATCCACCATCACGCAGACAGACTCGGTTACCTCTGCGGTCGGCGATCCCAACAGCGGCAACAACAGCGCGGCTGCAACCGTTTATGTTTCAGGTTCGGCCGACGTCTCGATTACTGACACAGCAAGCCCGATTCCAGTGCTGGCCGGCAATGATATTACCTACACCCAGGTCGTGAGCAACGCTGGTCCAAGCGCTGCGACCGGCACGACCGTCAGCGAGTCGTTGCCGGCCAACACGACCTCTGTGTCGCTCTCGGGTCCGGCTCCGTGGCTCTGTACTCTGATTACTCTTACCTGCACGAATCCATCGCTGGCACCCGCCAGTCCCGCAACCATCACCTACGTGGTGAAGGTGACGGCAGGAACCCCCGCGGGCACGAAGATCAACGACATAGTTAGCGTCAGCTCTAGCGTGAGCGATCCAAACACGTCGAACAATGCGGCGACCGCAGCCGACATTGTTGCGACGGCAACTCAGGCGGACTTGGTGACGACGAATTCGGCATTGCCGACATCCGTGGCTGCGGGCGGCAACGTGACCTATACGCAAACGGTGACCAATGACGGTCCCGCAGCCGCGACCGGTGTCAGCTTCACAGAAGTGACACCGCCGAACACGAATTTCCAGTCGATTACTCCTCCTGCCGGATGGACTTGTCCCACTCTTCCCGCGGTCGGAGGAACTGGCGCCATTACCTGCAACGACGGCAGCAGTCTCGCTGTTGGCGCGGCCAACACGGCTACATTCAGCCTTGTGTTGCAGGTGAACTCAGGCACACCGTCAGGGACGAATATCACTGAAACTGACGCGAGCACTGCAACCAACATCGTTACCGGGCTGACCAGCAGCGCCAACGCGACCGTGGTCGTGGCCAACGCAAACAGCGCGGCCATGACGATTAGCAAGACAGGGACTCCGAATCCGGTGACGGAAGGGACGCCGCTGACCTACACGCTCACGGTGAACAATACCGGTCCGTCGACAGCCACGAACGTGACGGTTACTGATAGTCTGCCCTCGGCCTTGACTTATCTCTCGTCGACAGTCACGCCATCGGCGCAAGGCTCGTGCTCGGAGGCGAACGGGCTGGTCACTTGCCTGCTGGGCACAATGGCCTACCCAGGCACACCAGTGACGATTTCCATTCTGACCATTCCGAACGCGCCCGGCTTGGTCACAAACACGGCGACGGTCACGGCCGACCAGGACCCGGCTGGCAGTAGTTCCAGCTGGCCCGAGACGGTCACGTATCCGACCAGCGTCATGCTGCAATCGTTCTCTGCCCACTCCGGCACTGACAAGAACGGCGCGAGCCGCGTCATTCTGAACTGGAAGACGGGAGGCGAAGCGCACAACCTCGGATTCAACGTTTACCGCGAGCAGAACGGAAACCGCGTGCGCATGAATCCCTCGATCATCGCAGGGTCGGCGCTGCTGATGCGCGGAGCGTTGCCCAGACACTCAGGCCGAAGCTATACCTGGATCGATCCGTCAGCCGGTGTCGCGGGAGCTTCTTATTTGCTTGAAGACATCGACGTCGACGGCACGCGTACTCTGCACGGCCCGATTTCGGTCGAACCGGGGTTGACCGGAAGTGACGCATCGGCAGCATCGGCCGCGACGCGCATGTTCGGCCAGTTGAGCCAGGCCCAACCGTCGGACCCGGGCAGCCAGGAAAGCCATGTCGTCGAAACCGTGCCGTCGTTGTCGGCGCCGACTGCGAGTCAAGTACAGAAACAATTTGACCTGGCGTCGCATGCCGGAGTCAAGATTTTCGTCCGACACGAAGGCTGGTATCGCGTGGGCCAGGCGGACCTGGTGAAAGCTGGTCTTGACCAGAATGCAGATCCATCGCGGCTGCATCTCTATGCCGAAGCGGTTGAGCAGCCGATGCAGATCACGGGCGCGACGGCTGGTCCTGGAGGGTTCGGGCCGCAGGCGGCAATCAACTTCTACGGGACCGGAATCGATACAGTCTTTTCCGGCACGCGAGTGTATTGGCTGGTTGCCGAAGACGGCAACGGGGCGCGCATCCCGCGTCTGCAGGCGAGTTCGGGATCGAACCAGCCCCCGCCAAACTTCTCTGCCACGGTGGAGTTGCGGCAGCACACTACATATTTCTCGGCGCTGCTGACCAACGACGACGAAAACTTCTTCGGCGCATTGATTTCGCCGACGCCAGTCGAGCAGGTGCTCAACATATCGCATCTCAATCCGGCGTCGAGTCAGGCTCCGATTATGACGATCGTCTTGCAGGGCGTAATCGTGGGCTTCCCGCACGATGTCAGCGTTGCCGTGAATAGTACCTCAATCGGCGATCTGACGTTTACGGGACAGGCGAAAGGCAGGCTCACGATGAACCTGCCGCCAGGACTATTGTTGGATGGGAACAACACAATCACGCTGACCGCACAGAACGGCGACTACGATTTGAGTCTGGTGCAGGCGATCCGCATCACCTACCCGCGCAAGTACGCGGCAGATTCCGACGAACTCAAATTCTACGGGCGGCCGGGCGACGAGATCGACGTTACCGGTTTCGCCAGTACGCCGACAGTTCTCGATGTTACCGATCCTAACCATCCGGTGCAGTTAACGCCGCAAGCGATCTCGAATAACGGCAAGGTTGCGATTGCCCTGCAGATACCGTGGACCACCACGAATCCCGCCGACCCGCCGCGGCATACCCTGCTTGCAGTGGCTGCCGACAGCGTAGCAGCGCCGGCCAGCATCCTGCCGAATCATCCCTCACACTGGCACAGTGCGCAAGCTGGCGCGGATATCGCGATGGTCACGAACTGGCAGGTCGAGGGCCCGCTCGCGTCCTTAGTACGCGCCCATCAGGCAGAAGGAAAGTCGTCGGTGATCGTGCGGATCGGCGATCTTTACGACGAGTTCAATTTTGGCGAGCGAAGTCCTTTTGTGATTCGCCAGTTCTTGCAGTCTGCGCAGGCGAACTGGACCAAAGCGCCATCGTATTTGCTGCTGAACGGCAGGGCATCTCTTGATCCGCGCAACTATCTTGGCCTCGGTAGCCTCGATCTGGTGCCAACCCGCATTGTTCCCGCGGCTGGTCTCATGACAGCATCCGATGACTGGTTCTCGGATTTCAACGACAGCGGCATGCCGACGATTGCGACCGGCCGTCTGCCCGTCGCCATACTCGACGACGCCAGAACCGTGGTTGCGAAAATTGTCGCCTACGACGGCAAGTCGACCAACGGTCCGTGGACTTCGCAAGCTCTCATGGTTGCCGACAAAGATGGTACGGAGAATTTCTCGCAGGATGCCCGGACAGTGCAAAGTCAGCTGCCGGCGTCAATCAAGGCGACCGAGGTCTTTGTGAACACTGTCGGATCGGGCCCGGCGCGACAGGACATTGTTGACGCTATTAATTCGGGTCAGCTGTTGGTGAACTATCTGGGACATGGATCGGAGGAGCAGTGGTCGGGCTCCGACATCTTTGACACAAATACGGTCGGCGCCCTTACCAATGGATCGCAGCTTCCTGTGTTCCTCACCATGGATTGTCTCAACGGATTTTTCCAGGATGTGTACTCCCAGCCGCTGAGCGTGACCCTTCTGCTGGCTCCAAACGGCGGGGCGGTTGCCGTTCTGGCGTCGTCAGGCCTGAACCAGGCTCCTCCTCAAACCAAGCTCGACGAACTGGTGGTGCAGAGTGCGTTCGGCGCGGATCGGCCGACATTGGGCGATTCGATTCTGAAGGCGAAGGCGCAGATCAAGGACGAAGACGTGCGGCGCACTTTCGTTCTGCTAGGCGATCCGGCGATGCAGGTTAAGCAGCCCAGCGCGAATTCGGCTAGCCACTGATTGGCGCATCACTCACTGAATGGCGGCCGGCATCGGATAATATTTCTGGATCATTCTTCCCGTCATCAGACCGCCCTCATATTCCGGAATAATGACTTCATCCGCGCCCGAATTTCGAATCGCACTGGCGTAGCGCTGTTGTCCTGCTCGCGTGATGATTTTGATCTTCGGATTGAGCGAGCGCGCAGTGACGGTGATGTAGAGATTGTCAGCGTCATTATCAATGACAATGCAAATGCCCCGGGCCCGCTCCAAGCCGGCCTTGAGCAGCACATCGTGACGTTTGGCGTCGCCTTGAATGACCGGCGTTCCATCCGTCAATAACTCGCGGTAGAGACCCTCGTTGGTTTCGATCAGCACAAATGGAATTTCCAGCCGTTGCAGCTGATCGACCACGGTGCGGCCGACCTGACCGTATCCGCAGATAATAAAATGATCTCGCAGGCGTTCGATATTCACTTCGTTGATCATGGATTTCCATGCCTCCACACCGTGCTGGCTGAAGATCGTGAGCAGGACGCGTTCCGCGATCCAGATCTGAAACGCGAAGACTCCCACGTACACAAACAGAGCGAATGTCTTTGTGGCCTTGTGGACCGTCCGGTAGTCAATGGAATGAGGATTGAATACCCAGAACAGGGCGTCCAGCGGCCGGAGTCCTTCGAGGCGCATGTAGACCAAAACGCATGCGCCCAGGAAGCCCGTCAGGACGGCCAGGGGCAGAGACAAGCGCCGCACAAATATGATGACGATGCGTCCCATGTTTTCCGTCTATGCTCCGTGCTTCATTTCACGAAAGGCTCTAACCATATCAATGCCGGGGATTGCCCGGCATTCAATTTTGCGATTCACACATGCGTATTCCTGAATGCCTCTATGACGCCGCTTCCAACGAAGCCTGTGGACTCGCGGTGCGCCGTAACGGCTCTGCCAGCCCGCGCATCACCTTGTCGAAGCCCTCGAAATCGAGCGATTGTGCGCCATCCGAGAGCGCGCGTTCCGGGCAAGGGTGCACCTCGATGATCAGTCCATCGGCGCCCACCGCGACTGCCGCGCGGGAAACGGCCGCGATCAAGCTCTGTTTCCCGGTGCCGTGCGAAGGATCGGCAATGACCGGCAGATGCGACAGGTCTCGGGCAAGCGCAATGGCAGCGAGATCGATCGTATTGCGCATTTCCGTTTCGAAAGTCTTGATGCCGCGCTCGCACAAAACCACCTGATGGTTTCCGCCGGAGAGCAGATATTCGGCGGCGAGCAGCCACTCCTTGACCGTGGCCGACGGCCCGCGCTTCAGCAGGATCGGCTTGTTCACCGTGGCCAGGCGTCGCAGCAGGGCGAAGTTCTGCATGTTGCGGGCGCCGACCTGCAACATGTCGGAATACTCGCAGATCAGATCTAGGTCCTCGGTGCTCATCACTTCCGTGACCACGGGCAGGCCGGTCTCTTCGCGAGCCTCGCGCAGAATCTTCAACGCCTCCAGACCGAGGCCTTGAAAGTCATAGGGAGAAGTTCGCGGTTTATAAGCACCGCCACGCAGCATGGCCGCTCCAGCGCGTTTTACGGCGCGAGCAGTATCAAGTAGCTGTTCGCGCGACTCGACTGAGCACGGTCCGGCGATGACCACGACTTCCGGGCCGCCGATCGCAACGCCGTTTATCCTGACCACCGAACGCTCCGGCTTGACCTGCCGGCTTACCAGCTTGAAAGGCTGCGCAATGGCGACAACGTTGTCGACGCCGGGGGCGACTTGCAAAGCCTCGATTTCGTGACGGCGCCCGCTGCCCACTGCGGCGACAATCGTACGCTCAGTGCCGCGCGTGACATGGGGCTGGTATCCCGCCTCGCGGATGCGCTCGATCACGTGTTGAATCTCCTGCTCGGTGGCTTTCTCTGACATGTTGACGATCATTGCGTCTCCTTGGTTCGTGGTCTGATTCGTCCTAAAAGCAAAAACCGCGATCCAGGATCGCGGCTTGCGGTGAGACTTGGTTTAAGTTTGGTACCTTTTAGTGGTCCATCCTCTCCCCAAGCTGCATCGCAGCCGCTACGACCGGAAACCAGTAGTAGCGTGCAAATGACGAACTCAGGGTAAATCGCGTCATAGAATTCTTCTGTTCAAGCGCCAGTCCCGCGCAATAGATGAAAAGACCAGGGCTACTGAATGGAACTTGCCACGTTAGAAAAGACGGTATTCGAACTCGAACCGATCAATCTGACCGTGCCTACCACCAGCACCAGAATGACCGCCAGCATTACCGCGTACTCGGCAATATCCTGCCCCGCATCTTCCGACCAAAGCCTGCGAATCAATTTCACCATGCTCTCCTCCAGAACTCTTTCAGCTCCTCGAGAGGGAAGGACTGAATTTGGTCCACCTATGATGCACGGGCCGGAGCCCATTGTCAATGGAGTATCTACTGATTTTCGCCGTCTCATCAGCGGCTAAAAACCGATTCTACCGCTGGGATAATGGGGCCTCGGCCTGTACCGTGACCGGTCCCGAAGGCTGCGCAATCAGCGTCTGGGCGGACGCTTGCGCGTACTGCAGAATGCGATCGGGAAGGATCCCAAGATATAACGTTGCGATCAGGCAGGTGGCCAGCGCCACACCCAATCCCAGGGGCACGGGCGTGACAGGGACCGTTTTCCGCGCCTCGCGCATATACATCATCACGATGATGCGCAGGTAGTAGTAGGCGCCGATGGCGCTGTTCACGACGCCGATTAGCGTAAGCCACGTCAGGTTCGCTTTCATGGCCGCGCTGAAGACGTAGAACTTGGCGAAGAAGCCGCCGGTCATCGGGATGCCAATCAGCGAGAGCAGGAAAATAGTAAGCGTCGCGGCCAGCAGCGGGGAAGTGCGGCCCAGGCCTTCATAATCCTCCAGCGTCACGTACCGCTCGCCCGCGTTGGCGAAGTGGCTGACCACGGCAAACGCGCCCACATTCATGGCGGCGTAAGCGGCGGTGTAGAACATGACAGCGGAAATTCCGGCGGAGGAATTTTCCGGCGTGGTCATGGCAAACGCCACCAGGATGTAACCGGCGTGCGCAATCGAAGAGTAGGCCAGCAGGCGTTTAATGTTGGTCTGAACCAGGGCGCACACGTTGCCCAGAGTCATGGACAGTGCCGCCGCGACCCAGATCAGCCAGAAGCGGCCGGGAGCGTTGATCGCGAATACGACCCGCAGCAACACCGCGAACGCCGCTGCTTTTGGCGCCGTCGACATGAAGCCCACGACCGGCGCCGGAGCGCCTTCGTAGACGTCGGGAGTCCAGATATGAAAAGGAGCCGCCGCGACTTTGAACCCGAGGCCCACGAACATCAGGGCCATGGCCGCGTACGCCAGCACAGGCACGGGCCCGGCCTGCAGTTTCTGGGCGATCAGATCGATGTTGGTCGATCCGGCCGCGCCGAAGATCATGGCCACTCCGTAGAGGAAAAATGCGGTGGCGAATGAGCCCAGAAGAAAATATTTCAGCGACGATTCGCTGCTCGATGCGTCGCTGCGGCGGAATCCGGCGAGAATGTACGTCGAGATCGAGGAAATTTCGAGGGCAATGAAAATCAGTACCAGTTCGACGGCCGACGACATCAGCGCCATGCCCACTGTGCCGAAAAGAATCAAGGCATAGTATTCGCCGGCGCGAATCCGCTGCACCGCCATGTATTCGAACGAACCGAGAATTACGACCCCGGCGATCGCGATGACGAGAATATGAAAGAACACGCTGAAGGTGTCGATCCGCACCATGTCAGAAAAAGCCAGGCCGGGAGACTGAGACATGTACCACGTCGCGAGAAGTCCCGCGACCGTTCCGACAAAGGCGATGAGGCCGAGAGTCTTCTGGCTTTTTTCTTCATCCACCAGGGGATCGAGCAACATCACCACAATGCCGAAGGCAGACAAAACAAGCTCCGGCAATATGCGGATGTAGTCCACGCTTTGCGGAATCGTCTGCGAGATCTCTTGCAGGAAAGCGGCTGGGAACGTGAAGCTCGTCATTGCCCCACCACCTTGCCGATGACTTGCGTGAACGGAGTGAGCGCGGCGTGCACTGCCGGATCAATCGCACCCAGCCACAGAATCGGAGCTACGCCCATCACCAGCGCGGCCACGGCACAAGGCCAGATCGCCGCCTTCTCGAAGCCGATCAGGTCTTGCATCGAATTGTTGATCGAATGCGTGATTTTTCCGTAGAACACGCGCTGATACATCCATAGCAGATAACAGGCGCTCCAGATCACGCCGGTTGCCGCCAGAATTCCGTAGACCGCGCGCGCCTGGAACGCGCCGCTGAGCACCAGGAACTCGCCCACGAATCCGTTGAGCAGGGGAAGCCCTACCGACGCGAGCACGATGAATAGAAAGGATGCCGCATACACCGGCATGGGCGAGGCAAGCCCGCCGAACTCGGAGATTTCGTAAGTGTGTCGCCGTTCGTGGAGAATTCCGGCCAGCATGAACAGGCCGCCGGTTGAGACTCCGTGCGCCAGCATGATGAACATCGCGCCGTCTAATCCCAATTGCGTGAAGCTGAAGATTCCGAGTACTACAAAACCCAGGTGGCTGATGGAAGAGTAGGCGACCAGTTTCTTAAGGTTCGGCTGCACCATGGCGACGAGCGCGCCGTAGATGATTCCGATAAGCGCCAGAATCATGATCCATGAAGCGTTGTGTCGCGCCTGCTCGGGAAACAGGCCGAGGTTGAAGCGCAGCATGCCGTACGTGCCCATCTTCAGCAGCACGCCGGCCAGCAGCACCGATCCGGCAGTGGGCGCTTCAACGTGTGCGTCTGGCAGCCACGTGTGAAATGGAAACAGCGGAACTTTTACCGCAAAGGCCAGAAAGAATCCAAGGAAGAGCCACTGCCCAGCGGCCGGAAAGTTCGGCACTGCGCCGCTCGCGATCTGATCGCGAATAGCGACAAAATCAAACGTGCCGGTGTGCGCGTAGAGCCACAGAATCGCCGCCAGCATGAACACCGACGCGATCATGGTGTACATGAAAAATTTCACCGCGGCATAAACCTTGCGGCCGTGCCCGAAGATGCCGATCAGCAGCGCCATCGGGATCAGCGTGGCTTCCCAGAAGAAATAAAAGAGGAACAGGTCGAGGGATGTGAAGACGCCAATCAGCGCGGTTTCGAGGATGAGCAGAATGATGAAGAATTCCTTCACCCGGTCGTGCACCGATTTCCAGGAGATCAGTACGCAAAGCGGCGTGAGAAAGGTGGTCAGCACCACCAGCCACATCGAGATGCCGTCGATGCCCATGTGGTAGTGAATGTTCGGGGACGAAATCCAGGCCCTGTTGATCTCGTACTGGAAGCCAGTCTGCCCGCGGTGGAAATAAACCGGCAGATGCAGCGAAAGAATGAAAGTCAACAATGATACAACCAGAGAAAAAATCCGGATGTCACGATCGCGGCGCGGCAGCAGCATCAGCAGCACCGCTCCGGCCAGCGGCACGAACGTCACCAGCGTGAGAATCATGGTATCGAGGCTTGGAGTGTTCACCGTCCCACCCCCAGCCAGACCATATACGCGATTACGACCGCAGCCCCGGCGGCGATCCAGCCCGCATAAGACCGCAGGTTGCCGGACTGCATGTGGCGAACTTCGTCAGAAACGTGGTTTGCGCCTTCGGCAGCATTATTCACCGAATCGTCAATGACTCTGCGATCGACCCCTTGCCACAGGATGCTGGTCGAGGCGTCGATCAGCGGCTTTACAAAAAGCTTTGCGTACAACTCGTCGATGTAGTACTTGTTCAAGACTGCCGTGTAGAACCCATCGAGAGAATCCGCGACTTTCTGCGGCAGCTCAGGATTGCTCACATAAAGCACCCACGCGATCACCGCGCCGGAAACGGCGAGCAACACCGAGATGCCCATCAGCAGAAGTTCGGTTCCGTGGCCGGCAGTTTCCACGGCTTGTGCCTGACCAAAAACCGGCGAAAGAAAACCGTCGAACCAGTTGCCGATGCCAACAAATCCGCCGATGGTCGAGAGCAAAGCCAGAATCATCAGCGGCACCAGCATGACCATCGGGCTCTCGTGCGGCTCGCCGTGCCCGTGAGCATCATGATCATGCGCGGAGTGAGCGCGTCCGTGATCGTCGACCTTCGTTCCGCGATAGTCTCCGAAAAACGTCATGAACAGCAGGCGGAACATGTAGAACGAAGTCAGAAATGCGGTGATCACGCCGACCAGCCAGAAGACCCAGCTTCCGTGATCGCTGGAGAACGCTTTCCAGAGAATTTCATCCTTGCTCCAGAAGCCCGCGAACGGCGGGATGCCGGAGATAGCCAGCGTGGCAATCAGCATGGTCCCGAACGTCACGGGGATGTACGACCGCAAGCCGCCCATCTTGCGCATATCCTGCTCGCCGCCCACGGCGTGGATCACCGAGCCTGCCGCCAGGAAGAGCAGGCCCTTGAAGAAGGCGTGAGTCATCAGGTGAAAGATTCCGGCGGAAAACGCTCCCACCCCGCACGCCAGAAACATATAGCCGAGTTGCGAGACGGTGGAGTAAGCCAGAACTTTCTTGATGTCCGTTTGAGCAATGCCGATCGTCGCGGCGAAAAACGCAGTCAGTGTGCCGATCACGGCGACGACCATCAACGCGCTGGGAGCGCGTTCGAAAATTACGTGCGAGCGCGAGACCATGTAGACGCCGGCCGTCACCATGGTCGCGGCGTGAATCAGCGCGGAAACCGGCGTCGGGCCTTCCATCGCGTCGGGCAGCCAGACATAGAGCGGAATCTGCGCCGACTTGCCGCAGGCCCCCACCATCAGCAGAATTCCGATCGCAGTCAGCAGCCCGGCCCCGGCGGTTTCAGGAGCATAGGGCTGAACTTGCGCAAATATTCTGGTGAAGTCCAACGAGCCGAAATGCTCGATGATCAGAAACAGCGCGATCAGAAATCCGAAGTCGCCGATGCGGTTGACGATAAACGCTTTCTTTCCCGCCGAAGCCGCCGAATCTTTCGTGAACCAGAAACCGATCAGCAGATACGATGCCAAGCCCACGCCCTCCCACCCGATAAACATCACCAGGTAGTTGTTGGCCAGGATCAGCGTCAGCATGAAAAACATGAACAGGTTCAGGTAGGCGAAGAAACGGTAGTAGCCGGGGTCGTCCCACATGTAGCCGACGGAATAAATGTGGATAAGGAATCCGACTCCGGTGACCACGAGCAGCATCACCAGCGAAAGCTGATCGAGATATAAAGCGAAGTCGGCGCTGAAGGCGCCGGAGCGGATCCAGTGCGCTACATATTCCTGGTAAGGCAGAGCGACGGAGGAAAAGCGCCAGGCAACCTGCAGCGCCCACGCGAAGGCTGCGCCGGAAAACACCAGTCCGATGGCGCTGACCGCGGTTCGCGAAGACTTCTTCCCGAGGAAGCCGTTGATCGCGGCGCCCGCCAGCGGCAGCACCGGAATCAGCCAGAGATTGAGAGAGGACATCATAGTTTGAGCTGATTCATAACTTGACCCGGTTCATAATTTGAGAAGGTTCACCTGATCGACGTTCAAAGTTTCGCGTGTGCGGTAGACCGCGATGATGATCGCGAGACCGACGGCGGATTCCGCCGCGGCCACCACCATGACGAAGAACACGAAAATCTGTCCAGCGAGCGCATGCCAGTGCGCGGCGAAAGCGACGAACGAAAGGTTTACGCCGTTGAGCATCAGCTCAATCGACATGAAGGTGGTGATGATATTGCGCTTGATCAGGAATCCGGTCACGCCACAGGCGAACAGAAATCCGCCGAGCACTAAATAATAAGAGAGAGGAACCATCAATTCACCTTCCTTATCGGCGTGCCCGCCGGCGATGTCGGCGGCTTGCTCGCGAGCACGACCGCGCCCATGATTGCGATCAGGATCAGGATGGAAGTGATCTCGAAGGGCAGCAGGAACTCGTGAAAGAGCAATTCCCCGATCGTCTTGGGAGCACCGGGCAAAGCGCCCGCCGCGACCGCCTCGGTTCCTGAATGCCGCAGCACGACCCAGGCCACCAGAATGCTTCCCAGCAGCATTCCTGGAATACCAAAGAGCGTGGCGACACGGCTGCCCTTGGTCCGTTCTTCGACTCCGGCGTTGAGCAACATAATGACGAACACGAATAACACCATGATCGCGCCCGCATAGACGATAACCTGCACCGCAGCCACGAACTCCGCGCCCAGCAGCAGATATTCGCCGGCGAGCGCGGCCATCACCGCGATCAGCGAGAGCGCGCTGTTAATTGGATGAGTCTGAGCCAGCAGGTTAATCGCGCCCGCGACGCATACAGCCCCGAAGGCCAGAAACAAAATGAGATGAACACTAACCATTGAATTCGTTTTCGATTACCATGCCACCGCGATCGCGGTCCCAATCAGATTCACCAGCGCCAGCGGCAGCAGAAACTTCCAGCCAAACGCCATCAACTGGTCGTAACGGAAGCGCGGCAGCGTGCCGCGCACCCAGATGTACAAAAAGAGGAATGCGAAAACCTTTGCCCCAAACCAGAACAGCGGCAGGATGGCCTGCAGAATTCGGGGTCCAAAGAGAGGCCCGTTCCATCCGCCGAAAAACAGGAGTGTCGCCACGCAGGCGACCGTGATCATGTTGGCGTATTCGGCCATGAAAAACATGGCAAACTTCATCGCGCTGTATTCGGTGTGGTAGCCGGCCACCAGCTCAGTTTCAGCTTCCGGCAAGTCGAAGGGAATGCGATTTGTCTCCGCGTAAGCCGCCATCAGATAACAGAAAAATCCCACCAATTGCGGAAGCACGTACCAGTGCGGAATGAATCCCCAGAAATGTCCGCCCTGCGCCTTGACGATGTCGCGCAGGCTGAAGCTGCCGGCCATGATCAGCACGCCTACCAGGGAGAGGCCGAGAGAAATCTCGTAGCTCACCATCTGCGCGCTGGCGCGCAGGCCTCCCAGCAGCGAATATTTGTTGTTCGACGACCATCCGGCGAGCGCGACGCCATAAACGCCGATCGAAGTTACGCCGAGAATCAGCAGCAACCCGGTGTTGACGTCGGTGATCTGAAACGGAATGCTGTATCCGCCGATGGTGATCGCGTTGCCGAACGGGATCACAGCGATCGAGGTCAGCGCAAAGATCACGGCGATCAGCGGCGCCGCGATGTAAAGAGGCTTGTAGACATGCGGCGGTGTCAGATCTTCTTTAAATAAAAACTTGATGCCGTCGGCCGCCGGTTGCAGCAACCCAAACGGGCCGGTCCGCGTGGGTCCCCAGCGATTCTGCATGTGCCCCACGACCTTACGCTCGAGCCAGACCGTGTAGGCCACCGAGGTGAGCAGCACGCCCAGAACGATCGCGGACTTGATGACTGACACGAGAATGTAGAGCCAGATGGGCAACGCGTTCTTTCCTCTTCTAGTCTTTCAATCGGATATCAGTCCGCTGCCACTTCCGCGGGCTTGACTTCGTGACTCTCTAGGACTGATTTCAGCGTGCGCGAGTATCTCCCCAGCGTGCCCGATGTGAACAGGTCATCGTTGGCCGGCGAAATCAATTCCGGTTTGTGCGCTGCGCCTGCTCCGCTCTTCGTAAGCGCAGTGTGCTGACTGTTGCCGGCAAGAAGATTAAGCCGTGGCACATCGTAGCCGGGAACCAGGCGCTGGATTTCATCGAGAATCGCCATGGGATCAAGCGGGCTCATCTTCGGCTCCAGGCCTTGCATCTCGAGCCAGACCGCATGCCGATCTGCCTCGCCCGATTGTGCGCCGCGCGACTGCCCCATATCGGCGTGCGTGCCACCGCCGAAGGGAACGAGCTTATGAACGTCGAAGCCCATAGCATCAGCAATGCGGACGATCATTTCGAAATCGGATTTCGTTCCCGAGATTTCGCCTGCCTTTTTTACGAGTTGCACATCGCCACAGGTATTTGTCATGGTGCCGGATTTTTCATAGGCGTTGGCCGCAGGCAGCACCACGTCGGCCATCACCGCAGTTTCAGTGAGGAACATATCCTGCACGACGACAAAACTGTTCGAGAACGCGAATGGATCGATGTTCGCGCGCCCGATGGGATTCGACCCGACTACATAGAGCGCTTTCAGCGTGCCGCTCTTGCCCGCTTCCACCATGCCTGCGAGATCCAGACCGGGGCCCTGCGGAAGAGTCCACTCGCGGTGGAACTCGCTGCTTCCCGTAATCGGATGATAGCCGGGGAGCAAGTCAGGGTAGAGTCCCATGTCAGCCGCTCCGCGCGAGTTGGCATAGTCGGCGAGACAAAGGAACTTAGCTCCGGAAATTCCCGAGCCGAACGCGACCAGGCTGCCGATGTCGTGGCCGCGAATCTCAGATCCGAAGATGATGATGAGATTCTGCTCGCCGCGCAGTTGTTCGCGCAGAGCGATCCACTGCTCGTGTGGGGACGGACGCATTCGTCCGTCCGGCGCGGGCGAGTCGCCCTCGCCCACCTGGGCTGTAATGCCGTCGAGTGCCGCGTCGTCACCCGATAAAAAGCTCGCAACTTTGCTCTCAGCGCCTGCCGGAATCTGCATGAAGCTCGCGGCCTGTCGCCGCATCTTGATTAGCTCAGAGTTAATCCCGTAGAGCTTGGCGCGATGCAGCCGGACATTGTTGCGAATCTGCCATGCCAGCAGCGGATGTTGCTCCGTTGGGTCATTCCCGATCAGCAGAATCGCCGGCGCCGTGTAGACGTCCGCCATGCTGGCGGTCGCGTCAGGCTTGCCGCGGAGCGCGGCGGAAAGGGCAGGGAAGTCGGCGGTGCGGTGATGATCGACATTGTTTGTCTTCAGCACCGTACGAGCAAATTTCGAAAGCAGGTAAGCTTCCTCATTCGTCGTGCGTGTCGAGCCGATGACGCCGATCGCGGTACCCCCATCTTTGTCGCGAACTTCGGCGAACTTCTTGCCGACCAGTTCGAACGCTTCTTCCCAAGTTGACGGAGTCAGCTTGCCATTCTTGCGGATCAGCGGCTGCGTCAGCCGCTCTTCGTGGTTGGCGAAATCGAAGGCGTACCGGCCCTTGATGCAGAGGAAGTCTCCGTTCGTCCCACTCTTGTCGCGATTATCGCCGCGGACAATCTCCATCCCGGTGTCGGATCGCCGGACCCCGAGCGTGGTCTTGCATCCATCGCCGCAGTGCGTGCAAACCGTGCCTACGTGCTTCATTTCCCACGGTCGCGTCTTGTAGCGGTACGCGCCGGAAGTGAGCGCGCCCACCGGACAGATGTCGATACACATGCCGCACTCTTCGCACTCCAGGTGATCTTCTTTATTCGGTGCGATGAGCGAACTCACGCCGCGGTTCTGTACGCCCAGAGCCCAGACGTCCATGCCCTCGCCGCATACGCGCACGCAGCGGAAACACAGAATGCAACGCGGCCGGTCGAAGAACACCACCGGGGACCATTGCTGCTCCTCCTTGTGGTTCTTCGCTTCCATGAATTTCGACTCGGCGGCGCCGTAGGAAAACGTCATGTCCTGCAGTTCGCACTCCCCGCCGGCGTCGCAGACCGGGCAATCGAGCGGATGGTTGCCGAGAAGAATCTCGATCGTCGCCTTGCGGGCCTGCTTGACCTCGGCGCTCTCGGTAGTAACAACCATGCCTTCGCCGATCACCGTGGTGCACGCGGTCTGCAGCTTGGGCATCTTCTCGACTTTCACTACGCACATGCGGCAAGCGCCGCACAACGGAAGGTTGGGGTAATAGCAAAACGACGGCACCTCGATGCCGGCGCTCTTGCAGGCTTCAATCAGAAGCGTGCCCGCGGGTGCGGTGACTTTCTTCCCGTCAACAGTGAGATTTACGTCAGCCATGAGAATTGTACGACTGTGCGAACGGACGATGGAGCGACTGAAACCCGGACCCTGAGATTTTAATCACGCAATCTCCCGATCGCCCATTGACTCAATCTTTCTAGTGCGCGAATGCCATCTCCTCGACTCCGGCCTTCTCGTACGGGCAAGGCCTGCCGTCCAAGTGATCTTCAAATTCTTTTCTGAATTTCTTCACGAACCCGATCGTCGGCATCGCCGCCGCATCGCCCAGCGGACAGAACGTTCGTCCCAGCATGTTCTCGGCGAGATACTGGATGTTGTCGATGTCTTTCTTCACGCCGCCGCCGGAGTGAAAGCGAGTCAGCGTCTTCTTCAGCCAGTCCGTTCCCTCGCGGCACGGGATGCACCAACCACAGCTTTCATGCTGGTAAAACTTCATGGTACGCAGCGCGAACTTCACGATGCACTGCTGGTCGTCGACCACGACCACCCCGCCCGAACCCAGCATAGAGCCGGCTTTCGCCACGGAATCGAAGTCCATGGCGACGTCGACCTCGTCGGCGGTAAGGCACGGACAGGAAGCTCCGCCGGGCACCACCGCCTTCAGTTTCCTCCCGTTGGGAATGCCGCCGCCGACTTCATAAATCATTCGCTTCAAGTTATAGCCCATCGGCAGCTCGTAGACGCCGGGCTTGGCAATGTTTCCGCTCAGGCAAAACAGGCGTGTGCCGCCGTTTTTCGGCGATCCCAGTTTGGCGTACCAGTCCGCTCCGCCCAGGATTATGTGGGGCACGTTCGCCAGCGTCTCGGCATTGTTGATGACCGTGGGCCCGCCCCAAAGACCAACCACGGCAGGAAAGGGCGGCCGGATGCGCGGGATGCCGCGCTTGCCTTCGAGTGATTCCATCAGAGCCGACTCTTCCCCGACTTCATAGGCTCCCGCGCCGCCATGCCAGTAAATGTCGAGGTCGCGGCCGCTGCCGAAAATGTTTTTGCCGACGAATCCGCGCGCGTAGGCGTCGCGGATCGCTTTCTGCATGATCTCCAGCAGATATCGATACTCGCCACGAATGTAGATGTAGCCGCTCTTCGCGCCCACCGCCAGCGCGCCGATCATGACGCCTTCGATCACCGAATGTGGGTCGTGCTCGAAAATCAGCCGGTCTTTGCAGGTGCCGGGCTCGCTTTCGTCGCCATTGCACAGTACGTATTTCGGCTTGGCCGACTGCTTGGGCACGAACGACCACTTCATCCCCGTCGAGAACCCGGCCCCACCGCGTCCGCGCAGGCCGGAGTTTTTGACCTCACTGATAATCGCATCCGGCTCCATCGCCAGCGCCTTCTGCACCGCTTTGTAGCCGTCGAGCTCGAGGTAGCGATCAATGTTCGTCGCACCCTGGCCGAAGCGCCGGGAGACGACTTTTACTTCGTCGGGATGGGAAACGAGATCTGCCATGAGACCCAATCCTGAGAATTAAGTAATTGGGAAATTTTGTAAATTGAGCGATTGAAAAGACGCCGGTCGGAACCTTAGGTTTTCAATTCCTCAATTACCAAATTGCACAATTACTCAATCTTTCTTACTGTGTTGCCTTCTTCTTGTATTCGTCCAGAATCCGATCCATTTTTTCCGTCGTCAGGTTCTCGTGAAAATCATAATTCACCTGCGCGGCTGGGGCCCAGCTGCACGCGCCGATACACTCCACTTCCTCCAGAGTAAACAGTCCGTCTGATGTAGTCTGTTTGTGGCCGACGCCCAACTTCTTCGCGCAGTGCTGCAGAATTTCTTCTCCGCCACGCACCATGCAGCTGATGTTGGTGCATACCTGAACGTTAAACTTGCCCCGCGGCTTGGTGGTCAGCATGGAGTAGTAGCTGATCACGTTGTGCACTTCGAGCACGGTCAGTTCGAGGCGCGCGGCAAGCTCGGCGATGACCTCGTCGCTGAGATAACCCACCTCGTCCTGCGCATAAAGCAGCGTCGGGACGAGCGCCGAGCGCTTGGTCGGATAGTGCGGGACCATCTCAGCGAAACGCGCTTCGAATTCGTCAGAAAATCGCATTTAGTAATTTTGTAATCGGGTAATTTGTAAATTATCCAGTTTGCCGCGCCGTATGCCGAGAGGCGGTGAAAATCGCACTGATCTCCCGTGCTTCTCTCAGAATATCCTCGCAACGTTGGCTGGCGACGATGCCACAGTCCGACAGCATTTCCAGCCAAAACACGGTTTCGTCCGCTTCCTCAACGACCAGCCCGATCTTGGCGATCCACTCAGCTCGAGATCTGCCCCTGCAGGCCGCCCTATAATTCGCTGCCACCGAGGTGCCACAACGCAGCAACTGCTTTCCCACAACCTGAGAATCCGCCGTGTGCGGCAGAGTTCGATACAGCTTAACAACCCTGATCGCAAACGCTTTCGTCCGATCACGCAGTTCCTCGGGCCCCGTGGACATCGTCACCGCCGGGTCGCTAAATTTACAAATTACCCGATTACCAAATTACAAATCCCTTACCGGTCGATCTCACCCAGCACAATGTCGATGGACCCAATCGCCGCGACCACATCTGCCAGCAAACGTCCTTCACACATCGTCGGCAGCGTTTGCAGATTCGCGAAGCAGGCGCTGCGCATGTGCACGCGATACGGTTTTGCCGTACCGTCGCTCACGATGTAGTAACCCATTTCGCCGCGCGGTGATTCGACTGCCTGGTAGACTTCGCCCGGCGGCACCGCGAATCCCTCAGTAATGATTTTGAAGTGGTAGATGAGCGATTCCATCTGCGTCTTCATTTTTTCGCGGTCGGGCAGCACCACTCCCGGAGCGTCGGCCTTGATCGGGCCTTCCGGCATGCCGTCCAGTGCCTGCCTTACGATGCCGATCGATTCGCGGAGCTCTTGCACGCGACACATGTATCGCGCGAAGACGTCGCCTTCCTGCGAGACTGGAACCTTGAACTGAAACTTTTCATAACTCGAATACGGCATGTCGCGGCGCAGGTCGATGTCCACACCGCTGCCGCGCAGGGTTGGCCCCGTCGCGCCCAACCCGATCGCGTCCTCGGCGGTCATCCGGCCCACACCCTTGGTGCGCATCCCCCAGATCGGGTTCCCGGTCAAAAGATTTTCGTATTCATCGACCTTCTCCGGGAAATATCCGGCAAAATCGCGCACGCGGTCAAAGAATCCCAGCGGTGGTTCCAGCGCGATCCCGCCTACGCGAAAATATGAAGTCATCATGCGCTGGCCGCTGACCATTTCAAATATGCGCAAAATTTCTTCGCGCTCGCGGAAGCAATACAAGAAAACCGTCATCGCACCCAGGTCGAGCGCGTGCGTGCCCAGCCATACCAGATGCGAGTTAATCCTGGTTAACTCATTCAGCAAAACCCGCAGCCACTGCGCCTTCGGAGGGATCTCCAGCCCCAGCAACTTCTCCACCGCCAGCACATAGCAGAGATTGTTGGTCATGGGGCAGAGATAATCGATGCGGTCAGTCAGCGGCACCACCTGCTGGTAGAACTTGGCTTCACAGGTCTTTTCGATGCCGGTGTGCAGAAAGCCGATGTCAGGCATCATGCGCACGACAGTCTCGCCGTCGATCTCAAGCAACACACGCAACACGCCGTGAGTCGACGGATGTTGCGGTCCCATGTTCAGGATCATGGTGCGATCCTGGCCAGGTTCCAGCACGGGTGTGGGGGACAGATGAGCCATCTTGATCTTTATCTCGACCTCAGCGATAGCCCTCCACGGGATAATCCTTGCGCAGCGGGTGACCTTCCCAATCCTCAGGCATCAGAATGCGACGCAGATAAGGATGCCCGGTGAAACGAATGCCGAACAGATCGAACACCTCGCGCTCGAAATAATTCGCTCCCGGCCAGACCGAAGTGAGCGACTCGATCGCCGGGCTGGCGCTATTCAGCCGAACCTTCACCCGCACCCGCTCCTTCTTCGGAATCGACAAAAGGTGATAGACGACTTCAAATCTGGGTTCGGCCGGATACCAGTCCACGCAAGTGACGTCAGACAGAAAATTGAACGGGCAGGAAGGATCCTCTTTCAGCGCAACGCAGGCTTCACGGATGTGAGCGCGGTCCACATAAATCGTCATCTCTTCGCGATCAAACTTTACCCCCTCGATCGCCGCCGAATTCCAGCCCACCAGGCAGGCCACCGCAGGATGATTCTTCAGTTGCTCCAGATCGGTGATGGCAGGGGAGGGCGGCATTTAGAAGTTCCCCCGCTTCGGCGAAGTTTCGCCCCAGTCCAGAACGCCTTTCTGCCATACGTAGAAAAATCCAACCATGAAGATGCCGAGGTACACCGCCATCTCCCACAGGCCAAAGTGCTTCAGGTCGCGCAGAATCACCGCCCAGGGATAAATGAAAACCGCTTCCACATCGAACAGAATGAACAGCATGGCCACCAGGTAGAACTTCACGGAGAAGCGTTGGCGGGAGTCGCCCACCGGCTCCATGCCGCATTCGTAAGGCGACATCTTGGCTCGCGTCGGCTTACGCTGCCCAATCACCCAGGAAAGCACGACAATCGCGGTCGCAATCCCGCCCGCCATTATCATGTGGATCAGGAACGGGAGGTAGCGAGCGAAGTAATTGTCGGGCATAGGACGAGGTATATATAATTCGCGCCAAGTAATTCTTTAAACATTCTAGATTAGGGGCTCGCACTTATGAGTGTCAAGGGAACGGCCCAGCATTTTGCCAATTCAGGAGAGAAAAATTCGTGATTGTTGAATGGGGAACTTGGGTCACTGAAAATCGAAGCGGTGCCGTGCCTCAAATGCTGTAAGCTCACAGGCGCGCGGTTTTCAACTTTCAAATTGCGCAATTACAAGATTACTCAATTCTTATGATCTTCGGCTTCAATACCGACGTCAAGCACGGCGACACCATTTATCACGTGCAGAGCGAGGCGCGCGAGAACGAGCGGCTGTTGCAAACCCAAGTCTTCGTGCGCGGCCGCTGCATCGGCAAAAAAGCTACTTCCTACGCGAGCAAAGCGAGTGAGTCGCAGACCGGAGAGGCCCGTGGAGACGCGCAGGGGGATCCGCAAAAGGAACAGCAGTTGCGGGAGCAGCATCGGCTTGTGCTCGACGCCATCCGGGAAGGGAAACTGGAAGCGGTTCTCGACCATGGCGAACCGGAAGCCCTGGCCACGGTGAAAGAACTCGACGTGCAGTGGCTCAATGCCGAATCGGTTCATGCTGATCGCAATCTGACCATGCAGTTACGCGTCACCGAAGCAGGAGCGCCCGCGCCCGGCGCGCGCCTCATCTTCCGCTTCGCCCGGGCGGGCGCAGCGCCTTTCTACACGCAGGCGGTCGCCGACTCCAGCGGGGCGGCAGAAATCAAAATAGAAGTCGAGGAATCCGCCCTGCCTGATTCGTCGCTCCTGGTCCAGGCCACCTACGACGGGCGCACCGCGACGCGGAAATTCGTCCTGCGCAAAGCGGAATAGAGCCCGGCGACGCTACAATTGCCTTATCGCCTTACGGATCTCCTCTGCATGAAACTTCAAATCACATGAATCTTCAAATCAATGGAGAAGAGCGCAACTTCGCCGAAGCGCTGACTACGCTGGCAGCGCTGGTCGAATCCCTTGGTATGAAGTCCGACCGCGTCGCCGTCGAACTGAACCGCGATATCGTGCCCCGAGATCGCTGGGCTGAAACTCTGCTCAAGGAAGGCGACCGGCTCGAAGTGGTCCATTTTGTGGGCGGCGGCTCAGATCCCGGCTGTTGCCAGGAACTCTCTTAGTCACCCTATTTCCACCGATTCTTTTCTTGACCGCTGCCCTGTCACGCCTAAAATGTTTGAAACATTTTGCTTAAGGCTTGTTTCAAACATATCTGGGGGAAGATGCAGAAACACTTTACATCCCAAGATGTGATCGCCCTGACCGGAATCACTCCGCGCCAGCTGCAGTGGTGGGACGAGCGCGGCGTGGTCAGGCCAGATCGTGAAGGGCATCGCCGTTTGTATTCCATGAGCCAGGTAACCGAAATTACGGTCATCTGCGAACTGCGGCGCAAGGGATTCTCGCTGCAGGGGATGCGCAAGGTTTTGAATTTCCTGCATCGCGAATTTGGCAAGGGACTGGCCGAAATCGTCAGCCATGGATCGCACTATCACCTGCTGACCGACGGTACGCATCTTTATCTGGAGACTTCGGCGCAGCAGGTAGTCGACATTCTTGAGAATTCGGATCAGCCGATATTTGGAATTTGCCTGAGCGACACAGTGCGGCAGGTGCGAGCCGGGGTCATCTCCCGGAAGACGAATACTTCGGTAACTTCGTCGAATCCGAAGCGGCGTGCTAGAAAAGCCTCATAGGCAGGTTGTTTCACAGTGAGCTTCGCAGATACGGACAGGGGCACAGGAGGAAGGCATGGTCGGTGAACTGGATCTTCTCAGCGAGTGGATTCCGGAACAGATGCAGCCCGGTACCGTCTTCGTGCTGGAAAACGCCGGCGAGATCGGCGAGAAAGAAGATCCCTACTGGGCCGTTCTGGCCTGCCCGTCCTGCGGCATGCTGGGCTTGATCACGCGCAAACAGATTAACGGCCTGTTGCCCGTCATCTGTGGTTCTGAGAGTTGCTCCGCGCAGTTCTTCATTCGTGACGCCGAAGTGGTGGTCCGCAAACCGTTCTAAGATTGTGTGGCGCGGGCGCCCTCGCCCGCGAAATCTAACCACGAGCAATCAGAACTGTTGTTCTCACCTATCTCCCAGCCATAAAAACCTGAGCTTCGGCACTCGATACAATCAAGATTTCGTATTCTGTCGGCATTTCGCGGGCGGGGGCGCCCGCGCCACGCGACTTATTTCACTTTGCTCAACTCGACCGGAACCTGCTCCACAATCTCAATCCCAAATCCCTCCAGCGCCGCTACTTTCTTCGGTCGGTTCGTCAGCAACCGGATGCGTCCCAGGTTCAGGTCGGAAAGAATCTGCGCCCCGATGCCGATCTCGCGCTTCACTTGCTTTTCGTTGTCGTAGAGCGAAGGAAGGGTTCGTCCGCGATGAAAGCTGAGCGCGTTGCGCTCGCCGACTTTCTCCAGAGAAAATCCCTGAGAAGTCTGGTGCAGGTAGATCAGCGCGCCACCTTCCTTGGCAATCATGCGCAAGGAGCCTTCGAGCGTGGCATGGCATTCGCAGCCGGTCGCGCCGAAAACGTCGCCCATCAGGCAATGAGCGTGCATGCGAACCAGCACTGGACTGTCGCTGTGCTCAATGTCCCCTTTAATCAGGGCCACGTGCGATTCGCCGCCGTCGACTTCGCTCTCATAAGCAATCAGGCGGAACTCGCCATAGTGGGTATCGACAAGCGCCTCTCCCACGCGATGCACATAGCGCTCGTGCGCCATGCGGTGCCGGATTAGCTCGGCGACAGTCAGCATTTTGAGGCCGTGCTCCTGGCAGAACGCAATCAGGTCGGGCACGCGCGCCATGCTGCCGTCGTCTTTCATGATCTCGCAGATGATCCCCGCCGGGACCATGCCCGCCAGCCGCGCCAGGTCGACTGAAGCCTCGGTCTGGCCGGCGCGCACCAGCACTCCGCCCTTGCGGGCGCGCAGCGGGAAAACGTGGCCGGGCCGCGCCAAATCGGTGGGCTTGGTCGCCGGATCAATCGCAACCTGAATCGTGCGAGAACGATCGAAGGCCGAAATGCCGGTGGTGACGCCCTGGCGCGCGTCGATCGCCTCGCAAAATGCCGTGCCGTATTGCGAAGTATTCTCCGCGGTCATGGGACCGATGCGCAGGTGCTCAAGCCGTTCCTCTGTCATGGCGAGGCAGACCAGGCCGCGGCCGTGCTTGGCCATAAAGTTGATGGCTTCCGGCGTGACTTTTTCGGCGGCCAGCGTGAGGTCGCCTTCGTTTTCGCGGTCCTCGTCGTCGACCACGATAATCATGCGGCCGGCGCGGATTTCCTCGATGGCTTCGGGGACATCGGTGAATGGCGGCTGAGAGTTCATAGTGAAGGAATTGTAGCAAAGGCGCGGGAACCGATCGGCTAAAAGCTGCGATTGAGGCTGCGTCGCTTGCGGCGCGGCTGAAGGCTGCGCCCTTTCAAAGCAAAGTTTGCGGTGCGGCGACTGGGAGCATCGTCTGGCCCGGCCTCGCTGGGAAAATCGGGGTACCCCCCTCCCCCCTGGCTTTGCCCAAAAAGGATAGCGCGAAATTCCCGGCAAAATCCGCAAGGCAAAGGACTTAGATACTAAAATCCGTGAAACAAAGGACTTAGCGGGCGCAATCGCGCTTTAGCGAGATCATCGCGCTTTCGGCCATGATTGCAGACTTGAATTGTGGAAGGCAAGGTTGGACGTCACATATCCGCTTGTTGAAATCGTGCAAAGTAGTTAACGCTCCCGAAGCGGTGGTTTAGGCGCTGGAGCTCGAAGCGCGCTATTTGATCTCCTTCTGGGACGCCCTCATTCTGCAAGCGGCCGAACGCTCGGGCGCGCTGGCGCTTCATTCCGAGGACTTAGCAGCCAAGGAGATTTATGGGACGGTGCAGGTGGTGAACCCGCTGCTGGGGTGAGATCTCTGCCGGGAGCGGGTGTGGGAAAGCAGATTCCTCACCGCGCCTTCGGCCCGATTCGGAATGACAAGGAGTTTTGCATGGGTTGGAGGTCGGTTGGGAGGATTTGGCTAAAGGGTGGGGCGGGGCGGCGGTGATGAGAGTGACGGGGAAAGCAGACTCCTCACCGGGCCTTCGGCCCGATTTGGACCGACAAAAATCTTGTGTCGATTGGGGCCCGGACTGTGTTTTGCACAGTGTGATGTGACAACTGATACCGCAAATTCTCAGATCAAACTCTAAACTTTGTCATTCCGAACCGGGCCGAAGGCGCGGTGAGGAATCTGCTGTTCGCCTGGAGTGACGATGAAGCGGGAGCGGCGCTACTACCTGTACATCCTGTCGAGCAAAGACCGCGTGATTTATGTCGGGATGACTGGATTTCTTATGGCGCGTGTCTTGCGGCACCGGGCGGGTGAGGGTGGAGAGTTTACGCGGAAATATCGCGCCCATCGGCTGGTTTACTTGGAATCGTTTCAGAATGTGGAGAACGCGATCGCGCGGGAGACGGAGATCAAGAAGTGGCGGCGGGAGAAAAAAGTCGCTTTGATCGAGCGGGAGAATCCGACCTGGGAGGATTTGGCTGAGGGGTGGGGCGGGGCAGCGGTGATGAGAGTGATGGGGAAAGCAGATTCCTCACCGGGCCTTCGGCCCGATTCGGAATGACAAAGAGTTTTGCATGGGTTGGAGGTCGGTTGGGAGGATTTGGCTGAGGGGTGGGGCGGGGCAGCGGTGATGAGAGTGATGGGGAAAGCAGATTCCTCACCGGGCCTTCGGCCCGATTCGGAATGACAAAGAGTTTTGCATGGGTTGGAGGTCGGTTGGGAGGATTTGGCTGAGGGGTGGGGCGAAGCGGCGGTGATGAGAGTGACGGGGAAAGCAGATTCCTCACCGGGCCTTCGGCCCGATTCGGAATGACAAAGAGTTTTGCATGGGTTGGAGGTCGGTTGGGAGGATTTGGCTGAGGGGTGGGGCGAAGCGGCGGTGATGAGAGTGACGGGGAAAGCAGATTCCTCACCGGGCCTTCGGCCCGATTCGGAATGACAAAGAGTTTTGCATGGGTTGGAGGTCGGTTGGGAGGATTTGGCTGAGGGGTGGGGCGGGGTGGCGGTGATGAGAGTGATGGGGAGAGCAGATTCCTCACCGGGCCTTTGGCCCGATTCGGAGTGACAAGAATCTTGTATGGGTTGAACGTTCGTCTGAAATGAAGAAGGTCTAGGATTCGCTAGCGCACCAGTTCTTTCTCCGCGCCGCGGAACAGCGCGCGCAGGGCGCGGATTACCCATCGCGTCAGGATTACGATAACCACAACGAAGATCATCGCCATCGTGCCGGCTACGTATGGATGGCGCGTCGCCAGCCATGTCAGGCCGATGGCCAGAGCATCTTCAGCCAGACTCAGCGTCATGTTCGACAGCGGTTCGGGTGAGGGCGTGACCAGGGTGCGGGCGGCAGTTTTGCCGCCGTGGGCGGCGAGGGCGATCGCGGCTCCGAGCAGAGTAGCCAGCAACTGCTTCTCAGGAGAAAGCTGCGCCGTGGCTTCGTAAGCCAACAATCCAGCCACGGGGACGCGGATGAAGGTGTGCAAGGCGTTCCAGATCAGGTCGAAGGCGGGGATCTTGTCGGCGAAAAATTCGATCACGAACAATGCCGTGCTGGCGACGATCACGGGCCAGCCCTCGAGCAACTGCAAGCCGGGGGGCAGCGGGAGATGCCCGAAGCGGGCGAGCATTCCGAGCACGGCGACGGTGGCGTAGAGATTCAATCCGGCGGCGAAGCTGATCGCAGCCAGCAGGGCAAACAGCTCGCTGAGCGGGATTTGCAGGATGTTGAGCATTTGTCCTGAGGCAAATGATAGCAATGCGGGAGCGGATCGGGCGAAATCGGTGTTGAGTTGGTCCAGGTTGAGTTGGTCAGTTTCGCGGATTCAGATTGATTTGATATTCGGCTTCAGCCTCACTGCTGGCAGCCGCCGGGCTTTGCCCGGCTGGGCGGACGAATGCGTCCGCCCCTACATAGGCCTAGAAGAATTCGTTGATGCAAATTAAAAAGGCCGCTCGCGGGAGCGGCCTTCAACTCATTCTGACAATTGCCCTTTACAGGGTGGATTCGATTTCGAAGCCCCAGGCTTCGAGCAACGGCTCAGGAATGTACTTCGAGTTCTTGTTGCGGCGCGCCCACTCGCGCAGACGCGTCGACCGCAAATATTGGTCGGGGGAGAGCTTGTACTCGCGCACAACCTGCTCAAATTCCGTGATGGTAGGGGTAATCGGGCCGATCGGCTCGGGCTTGCCCCAGTTGGGATTTCCGCGTCGTTTCGCCATGAAAATTGCCTCTCTAATTACAGGGGGATGAACGAATGTTTTATTGCTGCAACTGGCCTAACTATAAGATTCTCCAAGTGGTCGCCGGGATTCAGCCGTTAAACCCAGCTGCCCGCGGACGAAGCTCCACCGCTAACCACCGGAAGGCGAAGCAAAAGCTAATCGGAGACTCAGTATCCTACAGTCAAAATCCTTTTAAAGTCAACGAAATTCTCGTTCCGCCGCATGAGCTAATATGAGTTAAGTATGTGGAATTAAGGCACTTATAAATCTGCGATCCGGGTTCCTGGCGATCTCGGCCGATTGCTTCATTGCGGCTCCATCTCGTGTACGGCCGAAACCTGGAACCACGAAGGACACGAAGTTACACGAAGGAAACCCACCAGCGAGACTCCTTCTTGATGCTCCGTGGCTCACTTCCTCGTTATTTCTACCCCTCGGCAGAAGGGCTGACTTTGGTTAGAATGGCGCCGCTTGCGCTTCTTGCGCCGCCCAGCCGTCTTCTACGGGCCGCCTGAACCTCCACGGCTGAATTGACGGGTCGTTCGGTCTCCGGTTACCGCGGTAACCGGTTTGCGGCGAACATCGGTTGATCCTCGCATGGGATGGACATAAAGTTCTGACAGGGGGACTCGAGAGTGCGGTCGCGGGGGCAGCCATGTGTCCCGCGGAAATTCCCGAGGCAGCGAACTTCCGGCGGTTTACCCCAAAGAACAGGCTCAGCCATGAGTTTGAAAGCACTGGTGTTGTGCTCTGACGAGAAGATCGTGCGGGTATTGCGCCGCACGCTCGGAGATCTCGACATCGCGATGGAGATGTGCGGCGACTCCGGGACGGCTCTGCGCCGGCTCACCCGGCAGCGGTTTGAAGCGATCATCGCGGACTGCGCCGATGACGGGGCCAACGAAGTGCTGCGCAGCTCGCGCGGAGCGCCCTGCAACAAACGAGCGGTTGCAGTTGCCATTGTCGAGCCGATCATTGGACTGAAGGCTGTGTTCGACATCGGGGCACACTTTGTGTTGTACAAACCGGTTTCAACCGAGCGCGCCAAAGCGAGTTTTCGCGCCGCCCGGGCCTTGATGAAGAGTGAGCGGCGCCGCAACGCGCGGGTCACGGTGCAGATTCCGGTCGCGCTGCAGAACCCGAAGACCGGCGCCAACATGAGGGTCACGACGATCGATTTGAGCGAGGGGGGCATGGCCGTCGGAGTCCGCGGCGGGCACCGTCCCACGGGGCGATGGGAAATCAGCTTCACCTTGCCGGGGACGAAAACCGATGTGGACCTTCCCGCCGAATTCGCGTGGGAAGGCACGAGCGCGCATGCCGGCTTGCGCTTTCTGCAAGTCTCGCCCGAGGTGATGCATCACTTGCGTGAATGGTTAAAACAGAATTCGTCCGACACGGAACCGGACGATCCGCCGATCCGTTGCCAGCTCACCGACCTCAGCCTGGGCGGATGCTATCTGGAGATTTCATCTCCCTTTCCCGTCGGCAGCCGCGTGGTGCTTTCAATGCGCGCCGCGGGTGTGGAGGTCCGCGCCCAGGGCTTGGTGCGGGTGATGCATCCGGAGAAAGGCATGGGCGTTGAATTCACGCAGGCGACTCCGGAACATCGCACCGCGGTAGAGACATTCCTGGGAGTGCTCAGCGAAAACCGCAGTCTACTGCCGGAACTTCTGGTCGAACCGGAGGGATTGGATTCCGAACCGAGCGAACTAAAGTCGCGGTCGGCCAATGCCGGGGATGATCCCCTGCTGCAGCTATTTTATGGCGAGCCTTTAGCCGTGGAAGCATTTCACGAAGCGCTGCGCCAGCAGCGCGCCAACCATCCCGCTGTGGCCCACCGGGCCGCGGCTGGAGCTGCGAAGTAATTTCCTGTCACTGCGCCGGACACGAGCGCGCGGAGGCGGCCAATCAAGCAACCCGCAATTTCCAGTTCGCAGTTCGCGATTGGAAATTAGAGTGTGATTCGTGGTTCACGAATCGGCGGCCTTGTGCTTGCACATTTTTGAACTCGCGTGATAGTCATGCTGACATGAAATTGAAAACGCTCGCGTGTATGGGTTTGTGGGCAGTGTGTTCTCTTCCGGCAATTCCTCAAGACTCTGTCAAATCGGAGCCAGTGTCGGTGGTGGTCGAGGCCGCGCACCTGCTGGATGTGCGCACTGGAAAGTACATTGAAAACGCCGCGGTATGGATTGAAGGTGAAACGATCAAAGAGGTCGGCAAAGCTGCCGATGTCGCATCTCACGCCCCAAAGGATGCGAGAAAAATTAATTTGGGGCGCAGCACGCTTTTGCCCGGCTTGATCGACTGCCACACCCATATCATGGCGAGAATCGACAGTACTGACAACGGATATATTGTGAACCTGGCGACGAAATCGCAGGCTTTTCGCGCGCTCGAAGGTGCATATAACGCGCGGATTACGCTGAACGCGGGATTCACGACGATTCGCGACGTGGAAACCGAGGGAGCGGGATACGCGGATGTGGCGCTGCGCGATGCCGTAGAACAAGGGCTGGTTGAAGGTCCGCGCATGAAAGTTGCGACCCGCGGAATTGCAGCGGTGGGGCAGTACGAGCCGTTCGGTCTATCGCCGGACCTCGTGAGTTTTCGGACCGGCGCGCAGATGATTAGTGGCGTGGAAGAGGCGCGGCGTGCGGTTCGTGAGCAGATCGGGCACGGTGCGGACTTGATTAAGGTGTACGCGGACTGGGCAAATCCAACACTGACTGTGGACGAAATGCGCGTGATTGTGGAGGAGGCGCATAAGCAGAAGCTAAAAGTTGCCGCGCATGCCACGACTACTGAAGGAATCAGGAACGCCATCACCGCAGGCGTGGATTCGATTGAGCATGGGAACGGGGCCAATCGGGAAGATCTCGAAATGATGAAGGCCAAAGGAATATTTCTGGTGCCGACCGTGGGGATGGCTTATGCGTTGAGTGACCCGCAAAGGCGGGACGCGATGTCTCCAAAAGAGCGGCGGAGGCGCGAGGCCTTTCGGCAGCAGATGCAGCAAGTGATTCAACTCGCCGACGAGCTTGGCGTAGAGATGGCATCTGGATTCGACGCAGATTCTCCCCAAACGCAGGGTAAGAATGCAAATGAGTTGGTAGCTCTGACTGTGGTGGGAATGACGCCGTTGCAAGCGATTCAAGCAGCGACGATAAAGGCCTCGGAACTGATCGGGTGGCAGGACCGAATCGGCACGATCGAGGCGGGAAAGTTTGCAGATTTGATCGCCGTAGATGGAGATCCAATTTCAGACATCACAACACTCGAGAGAGTGAAATTCGTGATGAAGGGCGGAGAGGTCGTCAAGGAATTTGCTCCTTAGCATGCGCGATCAACCGCGGCCGAAGGTCCCGCGACCGTCGCCGCGTTAGACTGGATTTTCAAGCAAGGTGCGCGGAGCCCTAACGCGTTTCGTCCACGAAATTGGAGCCAAAGGCAGTCACGATCTAGGCCAGGACGTGGCGCCGCCGCGGCGCTAAGCTAGAATAAAGCCGAGCCGGGATGGCGAAATTGGCAGACGCAGCGGACTTAAAATCCGCAGGTCCGAAAGGACTGTGGGGGTTCGATTCCCCCTCCCGGCACCAAGTCCAACCCATTCGAGGACAGCTAGTTAACTGCAGGAGTCGTTAGAAGGGACCTGCTCTGAGAATCGGCACTCTTGGGCTCAATTCTGCCCAAACCCTGCCCAAACTGCTTTTGCGCTGCATTCTGTTCTTGAGCCGCTTCCGCATTGTCGCGTTGCTGCCCCGCTTCTAGTTTTGTCATCGCATCGCGAATATCGGATTGCGAGACAATGGCGTAGCGCTCGAACACGCTCCGCGTCTTCCAACCGCCGATCTTCATAATCACGCCTTCGGCGACTCCGGCCCGGCGAAGATTCCGAGCGGCGCTCCGCCGCAAGTCGTGGAAGAGCAGGCCCGGCACCTTGGCCGCTTCACAAGCGTTCGACCACGCAGTCCGAAAGTCTCGAACTGGCGTTCCGTCCTCGCGCGTGAACACGTAATCGCCCGCGCTTTTTCCAGGGACGCATTGGGTGAGAAGCGCGCGCACGGGAAGCGTCATACTTACCTCGCGGCCTTCCGCGTTCTTGGTGGTTCCCGGTTCGAGCCGGATCGTGCCCGCGATGACGTTTACCTGCCGCACCCGCAGGGCCAGCAACTCTTGATGCCGCCAGCCGTAGGTGTACCCAGTTTCAAACATCGCGCGAAGCCACAGGCCGATTTTCCCGGTCTCGGCGGCTAAGCTGTCATGCTGCTTGCTTTCAAGGAAACCAACACGAATGTTGTTCTCGCGTAGCATGGCGATGTAGGGAACCGATTGGACCCTGGGGGGTGTGGACTGGCGCGCCAGATTGAACATGCGCTTGAGCGCCGCGAGTTCGCGGTTGATGGTTGCGTTCTCCGCCTCTTCCTGCTGGCGTGAGTCGATGTACTGGGCCACAAGCTGGCTTGTCACGTCGATTGCCCTCAGGGTGCCAAAGAAAGGCTCTATATGCAACCTCCAGCGCGCCTCTAGGTCGTCAATCGATTTGCGTCCATTGATTCGATATTCACGGATCAAATCGTCGGCCAGTTCGGAGACCCGCGTCTTCTCAAGCTTTGGGCCTAAATACGTCCCAGTGGAGATTGCTGCCATTCGCTGCCTCAGTAGCTTCTCGGCCTCCTTTACGTTGGTTGTGTGGGCGCTCTCCCGGACCGGCTTCCCGTTGCGGTGATACTTGATCCAAAGAACGCTGCTGCCCTTCATGCGAAGGATGCTGCCCGTTCCGCGTGGTCTTTTCATGATTTCCCCTTTCCTTTAGCTTTCGCTTGACTGGCCTTGCCAGCTTTGCGGGCCCGCTCGATGCGCTGTTCTTTGGTGAGCCGTTGGGCTGCGGTTTTGCCGCCTTTGGCACCAACTTTGGCCAGATAGCGGCTCAATTCTTCTTTGTCCATGCCGTTCTCCCTTCCTAAACCGACTTAGCGGCTTAGTCGCTGACTATTATTTGACTAAGCCGCTAAGCTGTCAAGGGAAAACTGGCACTCTTTCAAATGGTCTGTTTGTTGCGTTCAACCCAACCATCCAGATCGCGCACGTCGAGCAGCCACGGAGCATTCTCGTTGTATTTGACGATTGGCAACTGACCAGACTGGATGATGTGTCGGAGCTTCCAGGGACTCAGGCAGAGATACTGGGCCGCCTCCTTCAGTCGCATGAGCCTTCGCGAACTGAATTGAGGTTTGGTCATAGTCTGGGCAGAGGTCCTTCCAACTCGTTACAAACAGTGCGCAAGGCGCGACGCGGCCGATTCCTAATCCTGAGCGTCTTGCTGTCGGCTATCTACGCGCTGAGTCACACTAGGAAGGGCGAAAATTCGGGAGGGGAGGACAGTTTTCGACGAAAACTGTCTGTAAATCATTGAAAAGAGGAGAAATAGCGAGTTTGTAGATTCTGGTCCAATCCTTGACAAAAACTCGGTCAGGTTTCGTAAGAGCGGCGACAACCGATTTTGAAGATAGCCTGGTATCCTGTGCCCTCGATAAACGGGATGGGGTCTGCCGAAATATGGAAGCGCGCTCTGAGGATTTTTCGTATCTCCTGGATTCGCTTTTCCACTTTGGTCCACGGCCCCCCTATCGATCTTCCGTCGTTGATGACGCCGCGGTGTTCCGCCAGCGAGCGGAGAGTGAGCCACGCCTTGTTCGGGTTTTCGCTTCTTCCGTCAGCGAAACCTAGCTCGGCGTAGTTTGCTGGTTGGGTCTGTTTGCCATCGATTCTGATTTGTACTCGATGATCACTGAGAAAAACGATTTCGATGGCTTGCCAATCTGTTGCTCCGGAATATGGTGGTGATGGGACGGCCGGGTCCGAAAGCCCGCCATTTGCGTCTGCTGGGGCTGTTGACTGAACGTCTCGGGCAGGCCGCAGCGCAGCCGGTGATTGACAAACCTCGGGCGCTTTTGGGTTCACAGGACCGTTCGTCCGCGACACGGCTAAAGCAGATATTGGAGGTGGAGGCGAAGGCGCTGGTATTGTGGGCGTTGTCGTGGGTCGTGATGGTTGTACTGGCACCCACCTAGTTTGCTCATCGAGCCTCGCGGCTAGGCGGAGCAGCTTTTTCTGCCAAGAAAAGAGAAATTCATTTCTCACAATCAGGCAGCAGTCTTTCTGGCCTACTTTGAGTTGATTTCGTTTTTCAGGCGGCGACCCAACGGCACAGAGCAGCAGATCTAGCAGCTTCGAGATTTTGTAACCAGCTGTCGCGAGGTCCCGCTCTCCCATAATGAAGGGCTCAATCCAGTATGCCCATATCGCTCGATCAAATTCCGCAGACAACTCGTTGCCACAGCGTTTGTAGGCATTGCAGCATAACTCGTATAGCCGCTGGACCCAGGTATCTGCTCGCTGCAGCATTACCTCCTTCAGTTGCCAAGGAACCGGATACATACCGTGGTAGTCGCCAAGGGAACGATCACTGGAGATTTCCCTACGAATTTCATCCAGAAGAGTGTCAGTTTTCCGTTGTACCTCAGACCTGATCTGCTCCCAGATCCGTATGTCGTACACCGGATTAGTGGCCATCATTATTGTTCTCCTGACCTGCCCCCAATTTCCGTTCACGTAAGAATACGACAACTTTCAGATGGACCGCTCCCATTTTCTATCACAGACGAAGCTAGAGATTTTGGGCAGTGTAAGTCCTTTCTTCCGCTGTTGACGCGGTTTTCACGCACTCCAGAGGCTCGATCAAGAGCCTCTGGAGTGCGTGCCCCCGCGATGTACTAGCTTTTCCCCTGTGCAGTGCTGCGAACGCCGCCGGCGTCCGATCTGCCAACGAACTGTGCGGTCGCTGCTGATTGTAATGCTCGCGAAACTTCGCCAGCTTCTGCCGCGCATCTTCCAGCGTCGAGAACCATTCCACGTTCAAACACTCGTCCCGCAACCGGCCATTGAAACTCTCAATGAATCCGTTCTCTACCGGACGGCCTGGCCGGATAAAACGCAACTGCACCTTACGTGCAGCACCCTTTCAGGGGTGGAGTGTCTCTCCCTTACATCCCGTGCGCAGCACGGCTAAAAATCTCAACCCCGCCACCGCACTCCGGGAGCACGAAAAACTCACCCCACCGTGCCCGAATCGCCACACTGACAGGCCAGCAATCAGCGGCAGAATCGAGACCGGAAAGCGCCGCTAATCCGACCTGGATCACAGCGCGATCGGCGGATCGTTATTCTCGCGAATCGGGAACGCAACGCGCTCCAGATCGGCGCGGCTTCAGGCCCAAGCTCAAGGTCGTATTTCAACCGGAGTCCCGACTGGAACTAGCGGCCAGATTTCGTCGATCTCCGGGTTGGTCACGGCGATGCATCCCGCCGTCCAGTTGACCTGCCGATGGAGTGATCCGACCCAGGCGTATTTGGATTCCAGCCCGTGGATTTCTACACCGCCTCCTGGACTCACCCCCAGCTTGCGCGCCCGTTCTCGATCATCAGTGTTCGGGTAAGAGATGTGAAGGGCGAGATGGAACCGGCTCTTGGCGTTCTTCGAGTCGATCACATACTCGCCCTCCGGCGTCTTTTTGTCGCCCGCTTTAACCTTCGGCCCAACCGGATCGCCGCCCA
Organism: uncultured Acidobacteriaceae bacterium; assembly: GCA_963739125.1. Lineage (GTDB taxonomy): Bacteria > Acidobacteriota > Terriglobia > Terriglobales > Acidobacteriaceae > Sulfotelmatobacter. Next base: position 3,846,133 of record CAVTZD010000001.1, read on the forward strand.
GCGCAACCTTGTAGGTTTTCAAAACTCTCCCGCCGTTCATTAGCGTCAGCGTCTGCTCGCTCTTCACGATCACGATGCGGTCCGCTCTCGTGGCCGTCCTCGGCTTGTCCGCTGCCCAGCTCGTCGCGCAGACGGCCAGGATCAACACGAGCAAACTCCCGCGTTGAAGGATTGCTGTCATGATCGGCGAAGCCGTCCTACTGACGAGTCGGTATTTCACCTAGCCCGGAGGAGACCGCCTTTCCCACATATCGCTTGTGAAGCGATCGGAACAAGCGGGCACACAGCAGCCAGACAAGCAGGTTAGAGGGGATCTCGATGAGGACAAAGAGCAATGTCAGCAGATGAGGAGTAAGACCGACGTTCCACAGCAACTTCTCAGTGATGAAAAGGCCCAGAAGCCGTCCAGGCATCATGACCACCATCCCCGCCACCCAGAGTGCCGGGCCTAAAGCCGACTTGATACGAAGTCCTGCCCACGGCCCCAGCTCTCCGAAAAACTGCACCAACGCGAAGGTGATCCACGCTTTCCGGCCCATGATCTACTGAGTCCCCGTATCTTTGATGATGACCTTGTTGCCAGCCGGATTCGGCATCAGCGTGTGCAGCGCATTATCATCGCGGTTGCACATTCTGATGCATCCATGTGAAGCCGTGCCAAAAAGGTCGTTTCCGAAAGTAAACGGACTGTTGTTCGGCCCCATCGTTCCGTGGATGTAGATTCCCCTGCTGTCCAGTTCCTTCATGTGGAGTTGATACGGCCCGAAGGCATTCGTTCCGAACCACGTCTTGCTGTAAGGAGTTTCTGACCATCTGCCCTCCACCGTTGACGTGTGATCTTTCGACCAAGTGGTGGCGGTAAAGGTGCCGGTGGGAGTCACGTGGCCATCGCCACCGACAACAACCTGGCTAGTCAGTAGCGTCGTGGGACTCTTGTCGCCCTTATTTTCCCCGGTTACGACTAGCGTTCCTTGGTGGGTCTCCTGGTTGTAAGTGATGGTGATCGTGCAAGTGCTGAATGTTTTATCGCCCGCCGTACACCCCGACATTCCGGTTGGATCGGTCTTGTTCAGAGGGTTATTGAGCACGTAAGCATACATGTTGAAGTTCTGAGGATTCGAAATCCAGTCCTCGAACTTCTTGTGGGCTTCCTCTTGGGCCTCCTCGGAGCTATCTTCGGCAGGATGTTGCCAGCCCAGCCATGGCAGCGGATCGGGCTGCATGAAGCGCCCAAGTGATGATCCGTAGTGCCGCGCCTCGAAGTAGTCAAGATTCGATTCGGAGTCTCGTTCTTTGCCGGTGAACTTGTAGGCTCTTTTCAAGCGTAGTGTTGCACACGCACACAGTGCCGTCATAGACGTGAGTGACCGCATCATACCAATAGGCCCCTATGGTCACCCCTTCCTCCTGGCACAAGCAACTTGAAACGTCCCTTTCTCATCCTTCCGCGTTTCACAACCAACGGTTGAGCCGGGAGGAAACTCCCAAGTCTCGTCACTAGGATCGTAGTCAGGCGTCGGCAAAATACGATATGTACCATTCCCTAACTCAACCGCCTTGGTAGGCCGGGTGACTTCAGTTCCATCATCCAGAAGACGTACCCATATATCCACTACCCTAGTACCTGAATCCATCTCCGCCGACATGAATCACCTCGTTCGTCACATTATCAAGAACCACTGACCTACCGGTCGTTGGGTTCACATAGCGCGTTGCGCCGTTGCTTGGGTTGATATTGTTTTGTGCCGGGAACTTCTGACCGTTTGCGACGGCCTCGTCAATTTGCTCAGGTGTCCATCCTCGTCTTGCCAAATTACTACGCCATTGTTGTTCAGACTTATTGCTTCCAAATTTCCACTTGCGGCCTCCGCCGTTGTCAGGATTGGGTGTTGCCGTCTGGCTTGTACTCGGGGAAGTTGCCGGAGGGGGAGAATTATTCCCAGTTTGACTGAAGAGATTGATGATGGGCGTCCAGCAATGAGTCTGAACACACCCCAGCCCAAGAAGGCCCAGTCCTACCGCCCAATCCGGCGGACCGCCCTCCCATCCCAGCTCCAGCGTCGCTGCCCCTGCTGCAAGGGCCACGTTCGGTGGTGCGGTCGCTGTAACCGTTACACTTGGCTGTGCGTTCTGGTTGGCGGCGTTGACCTGTGCACAAGTCTCCCCGCCGGAATTATCGTCTCTCCACCCACCATTTCCATCGCTCACACAGGCATTGCCTGTAGGGTCGATATAGCGGAGCGGGTTGTTGCGAACGTAGCTGTAGAGATTCCAGCTCTGAGGATTTGCCTCGTCCTGGTCAGCAAAGGGTTCATCCGGCTTCATAAACCGACCGAGGGAGGGTGCATAGTGCCTAAATCCGAAGTAATCGAGCCCACTCTCTGCGTCGCGTTCTTTGCCGGTGAACTTGTAGTTTTGCGGGCTAAGAGTGTCGGTGATGAATATCTCCTCGCCATAGGGCGAGAAATCGGATTCGTTTTCAACGTCACCATACCCGTCGGTAACGATACTATGCGTCCCCAAATGGTCGGAAAAGTAGTAGTAGATGGGCTCGCTGCCGGTTAAACTGCGTCGCGCCACGCGGCGGCCGTCGAAGAATATGTATTCGTATTGAAACGAACCGGCCACATCGCTTTCCACCAGCGTATTGCCGTCCACACCCCGCCAGTAGAATGTTCCGGTCGAGCCGACCTGGCATGTACCTACATCGCACTTGGCCACCCGGTTCCCGTCACCGTCATAAAAATAAAATACTCCGTTCGCGACGATCAGCCGGTTCTCCGCGTCATAGGTGTAGGTGTTAAAGCCATTCGAGGTCATGTTCCCGGCTGCATCATAGCCAAAACACGTGCTGAGCTGGTTCTTTGCGTTGCCGCCTGCACAATTCAAGTTGCCGAGAGGGGTCTTGCCGGGATACGGCCCAATGTTGGTCAGGTTGCCCCATGTGTCGATGGTATAAGTCTCGCCCCAGTTCGTGCCGGTTGAATACGCCGCCGTGATCCGGTTGAGCCAATCGTAGGTGAAGTTCTGCGACCGCGCGCTCACGAGGCCGTTCGTGATCGAAATGATGTTGCCGTTGTCGCTGCCGCTCGTTCCATTTCCCAGATTAAGGTTGTAGGTTCGGTTCATCACGGACTCATTCGGTTGAGTCGGACATCCCGGCGTTGATTCACACGTTGCATAAATTTGCGAGATTTGCAGCCGATTATTGTAATTCTGGCCGATTTTGATGCCCGGAGCATAAGAAACGCCAGTGCTGGGACGATAGTCGCTGTAGTACATTGTGGCCAGGCCGCCAAACGGTGCATAATTCCCGCCATCCACAAAAGTGATCCCGTCTCCGTTGTCTTTGGCTGCGGTCATCTGCTCGGCAGCGTTATACGTGTAGGAGATTGTCTTGAGCGGCGAGGTTGTGCTGCTGGCGACCGAACCGTCCAGGTTGTACGTGTACTTGACGAATTTGCCCTGCACTGTCTCGATGGTGCGACTCGACTGCAGCACTCGCCCCATTTGGTCATGGGCCCAGGAAGTGCCTCCGGATTCGTCACACATCGAGGTTCGACGGCCTTGTGGATAGTTGTCGGCCAACCCTGGCGCGGTCGTGCACTGCGCCCCATCGTAACCGTAGACGACGGAAGGCGTAGGCGTGTTGCTCGGATTTCCATCGGCGTAGCTCTTTCCGGTGAGACGATTCAAGACATCGTAGGTGTAAGTCGTGGTGACGGTTGGGGTCCCGTTTGGGGGCTGGTTCGGCGAGGGGGCCGTCTTGGTAACGAGGTTGCTGTTCGCGTCATATGCGTAGATCGTAGAACCACCGGGCGCAGTGCTGGTTCCCTGTACGAGAGTGGAACCGGAAGCCGTGGCACAAGAATTTCCATTGGTCGAAGCGGAGAATGCGTAGTCCCCTGCCGACCCAGTGACATTGCTCGTCAACGTCACGGCAGGGCCCCCGCTTGTCGTAGCCGTAACGTATGTAGCCGCTGAGGAGTTGTTATTGATCGCAGATGCGGTCGCAGAAGCAATCTCGGCTGGTGTCCAGCTGACGGTTATGAAGGCAATCGTTTCAACGGCGTTCACTGTGACGAAAACCTTATCGCCAGTGCAGCCGCCCAAAGAGATGGTGACTGTGCCCGTGGCGGTCGTAGCCGGGATCGAGACGGTGCCCGTATCCGAGCAAGATTCCGGGTTGCATGAGGCAAGCAGCCGGGATAGCGAGTCGTAGACAAACGTCCTTTGACGTGAACCACCCTGTACTACACCCAAAAGATTGTTCAAAGCGTCGTAACTGTACTTCGTGGCGACAATCGGATCGCCACTATTCGGGCAAGCCGTAACAGTGGCCGTCGAAGAATTCGGCTCATCCACCTCGACAAGCCGCCCAAGCCCGTCACTGAGGCTACGCCGCCAGTGGCCCGCCTCATCAGTGACTAACGTCGAAGGCCCGCAATACGAGGTCTGAATCATCGAGCCATCTGCTTCGGTGACCAGCGTCGCGCGCCCGAGGGCGTCGTACGTATACGTAGTTGTTCCATATGTTGAATCAGAAGTCGTGCGGTACGGGTTCGTCACGCTGTGCTTACGGCCCAGACCATCGTAAGTCGTGAAGGCGTAGTCGATGCCGGCCGGATCGGAAGCGAGTTGGGTCTGAACCATATGGCCCATGCCATCCGCCGCAGCAATGGTTACCGCGTTAGTGCCGCTAGTGATCTGCCTGCTTGTCGTAACGCTGGGAGATGGCGTGGTTGAACTGTAAGGCGAGTCGTTGTAACTGTAGGTAGTTTGACCCTGACCCCCGTCAGGATAGCTGACTGTAGTGAGCCGAGCAAAAAAAGGATCACCGTAAGTGTACTGTGTCTGCTGGATATTCTCGTCTGTCGCTAGCGTGAGCTCACCGGTGCCGTAGGAGTACCCGAATGTGTGCGTCTGGGCGAGAGGATTTGAGATCGCGATTAGGTAAGCGTTTGTGTTTCCCGGTGGCGTACCGATCGTAAAATCATCACTGTATGCGTACGTCGTAGTGTGGTTCGAACCCGTGACATCGCTGCACGTCGCGTTGCCGCAGGGGTCCTTGAGCGAAACGATCTGGCCAGTTTCATCGTATGTGTACTTGGTGGTAGGCGATTGACACCCTTGGAAACAATATGTCGTTTTAGTCGTGGCGTTGCCCCGCGGCGCCGAGGAACTGGAGGAATAATTGGTCTCATCGTGGTCTATCGCCGAGGCCGACGCCACGCTCGTCTGGTCATAAAGATAGGAGCTATCCGCGACCGGCGTCAGCGTACCGTTCACGTTTCCGTAGGTGATCACGCTACTCGGCCGGTCAAGTAGGGTCGCCATGTTTGAATAAGGGTAATAAAACAGTGGCTGCGCACCGAACGACTGATATGAAATCGCGGTTTCTCGTGACGGAGTGGTGCCTGTCGGACCTCCGTACCCGTTCGTTGCGCACGAACCGGTGAGGAGTCCATAGTCATACTCGTTTTTTTGTGTCAACAATTGAATGGGGCTGCTGCCTGTGCTCGTGATATTCGTATATTCGTCGAAAACTCCTGAGATCTCCCCGTTGTCGAGGGTATCCATTTCACAGGTAAGGACATTCGATCCGACCCACGCCTTGCTAACGCTCAGAAGCGGCGTGCCGCCGGTATTCGTGCTTCCGTAGTGTTTTATGCTCTGTTCGGTACCTGGAAAATACTGTATGCAGACCGGCGTTGACTCGTTGGGCAAGCTGCTCCAAGTCCCGTTATATCTGTAAACGGTTGCATATTTAAGCCCGGTTACATTATCGGTCGTTGTAACGGTCGTGGTATAGGGACCAAGAGCACAAGCGAAGTCCCCGGTGGCACCGATGTCGCCGCTGTTGTAGCTGAATGTTTGTGTAAGGGCAATGGTCATGCCGTCGAAACTGACGTTGCGTTGTACGACAGCGGGTTGATCGACGAGCGTCGGGCAAAATTCCGCAGGATTATTCGTGGTTGGGGGTATGATGGCGCTGAATCCTGCCGATTCCTGATTCAGACCCCACACATAGCTGACATATCCCCCCGATGGATAAGTAATCTTGGTGAGTAATCCGGTTGTGGGGTCATAGGTAAAGTTGTAGCTCTGCAGGTTGGGAAGCAATAGCTGGGTGATCCCAGGGCCAACGGTAGGGAACGATCCGTAACCGGTCGTACCTCCGCCGGCGCATAGTGAGTAACTTGGATCTGATTGTGAGTACTCCTCCACTTTCATGGCGTAGGTATTGCTATTGTTAGCCCAAGTTAGTTTGTATGCATTGGAGATGCCGGACACGGCGATCGTGCTTCCTGTTACGCCAAACCCGGTCGTCTGGACAATGGCGCGACCCAGGTCGTCAGTCAGCCTAACGCCTTCATTGCTGCAGATGCCTAGCAGGCTGCTGAAAAATTGACGGGTGCTGCGTTTTGCTCGCCGTTTTTCATCACGAGTGGTGTTCGAGCGAGTTGATTTCTGATTTTCCGGGCCTCTCGGACTGATGCAATGCTCCCACCAGACGCACCTCGGCCCCGGCTTACAACGCCCGAACTGTGGCCGCCAGGTTGCGCATGCGCACTAAGTTGTAGACCGCGCAAGCAAAGGTAAAGATCCAGTCCACTTTGCAGACTCCGCGGTGCCGTACTTTGCGCAGCCCCGCCACGGTCTTCAGCCACCCGAAACATTCTTCGATGCGTTTCCGCTTGCGCTGGCTGATCCGGTATCCCGCGTGCCGCGTGGTGCGCGCGTCGATGGCGCTTCCCCCCGCCCGCGCGTGGTTTTGCGCCACATGCGGAGTCACCCGCAGATTCCGGCACTCCGCCACAAAGCCGCGCGTATCAAATCCCTTGTCGCCGCCCACGGTCACCGCTTTGGTTCCCGGAAGTTTCTCCATCATCACCAGCGCCGCATCGCGCTCCGCTGTGCCGTTGGCCTGGAACACTTCTGCGTCCACGATCAGCCCGTTGCCGTTTTCCACCAGCAGATTCCCGCTGTAACTCAACTTTGCTTCCTTGCCCGGCCCTTTGCGCGCCAACTGCGACTCGCGATCGGTCTTCGATTCGTGAGTGTCGTTGGACCGCTTCTCGCCGTGGAAGTTCACCGTCGGATTGCCCCCATCGTCCGGCGGCGGAGTTTTCTTTTCCTTCGGCTGAAAACTTTTCACGCTGGCCCAGGCCTCCAGCAGCGTGCCGTCCACCGTGAAGTGCTCGTCCGAAGTCAGCCCCTTGGCCCCGGCCTGCGCCACCACCTGCGCCAGAAACTGTTTGGCCACATCCGCCTGCAGCAAGCGATCGCGGTTCTTGGTAAACACGGTCGCGTCCCACACCGCGTCGTCCGCGTTCAGCCCCACAAACCAGCGGAACAGCAGGTTGTAATCCATCTCTTCCATCAGCAGTCGCTCGCTGCGCACCGAGTACAGCATCTGCAGCAACTGCGCCCGCAGCAGCTTCTCCGGCGCAATCGACGGCCGCCCCACATTGGCATACATGGCGTCAAAGGACCCAGACATCCGGGCCAGCACCTCGTCTACCATGTCCCGGATCGCCCGCAGCGGATGATCCCTCCGCACCCGTGCTTCCGGCGACAAGTAACTGAATATCTGACTCTGTTGCTCGTCCGCTCCTCGCATGCCTTTTCGTAACACACCCGCCTGTGCATGGGGAGTAGTTTTTCAGCAGCCTGCTAGGCTGCAAGTTGTTCCGTTGCCGTACGTGTTGCTCAACGTCATCTGGTTGCCATTGCGGTCTTCGATAGAAGTAGGAAACGTCACCTCACTGTTGGGCGCCCCATTGAAGAACCATTGTGAAGGGTTTGAGGAGTTAGAACCGGCAAAAGTATAAATCGTGCCATCCGCATCGGCCACCGCGACACTCGGCGTAACGCGGGGGTCCAAGTTGCTTGGAAGCGCTGCCTGGAATTCCTCATCTCCCCCCCAAAGAAAAGCACTGCCCGAGCCGCCCCCAAAGCAATAGTCGCCAGGGATTGAGGTACCGGTCGTACCTGGGGCCGGCAAGGATAATCCTGTGTATACGTTGGAAAGCAACATCTGGTGCCTTCTCGCGCTCCCAGGGGCTTGGAAGATATAGTTTGAGGCGTACGGGCAGTAGCCAGGAACATCGCCCTTGTCGGTCGTGACTTGGCCCGATTGCTGATAGGCCATCACATAGCTCAGCGTCGGAAACGTGTAGCTCCATCCTGAACTGGTGAGGAAACTGTAGTTCCCGCCTCCAAAATTCGAGGATGGGTTCCATGGATTTGGCTGGGTTCGCTGCATGACTCCGAAGTTGCTTGAGCTGTAGACGATCGAAAACGGAATCGTCAGACCGCGGCCTGGAGGGACGGGCAGGGAAATCTCTACGCTCACGTTCCCGTCAGCGGGGTTTACAGTTTCGTCGAGCATGTGAATGTAATCGTGGCCGGCGCCTGGCGTTGGCCACTGCGGAGTGTAGACAACGTTGGTCGAAGGGATAAGCGTCTGCCCCGAGGCGGCAGGCACTAACGAAGCGATCAAGACCACCGGATACAGCCGACGTAAGAAGCGGGCCATAAGATCTTCCTCCTCAGTAAACCTGAAATGGCATCTTCAAGGCGCTGCGCGCACGGAGCCATACAAGCGTTGATTTCCCACCACGTCCGGTCGCCGGACGGCACTGTATGACACTTCGGAGGAAGCAGCGACTAAGGATCACCGACGGAACTGAGAATCCGCCACCCCTCTAACCAATCCCATTCGCTGATTTTCACAATAAGTTACCCTCAAAAGAGTCGAGCTGTCAACGGCAAAAACGAAATGCGCAATCATGACGTTTTTGGATTCCGCATGTAGTGCACCCCGCGACGCTAGAACTGGACACGGAAGAGAGTTAGCCTTGACCTATAAGAAAATCAAAAATCGATTTCGGATGAATCACAACTTGGACCATAGGAAAATCAACACTCTCGCTGCAAACCGCAGAGATCGGCAACGCTGGACACACCAGAGTGGCGGACGCCCACCCACGAGCGGGCAAGGCAGATGATTTCTGAAGGCGATGTTGTCTGGGTGTTCTTGGCGGCGAATTGCAGCGCAATTTGACCAGCGCGGCGATGAGCATTCTCGGTTGCAGCCCGGGAAACGGTGTGTGCGTCTTCAATCCGGGCAACTTCATCAGCATTTCTGCCGCGGTGAACTTCAGCAGTAACGGATACAGCAATGAGCCCACCGGGACCATCACATTTTATTCGAACGGAACGCCATTGACCGCTGCTCTTCCGATTGACTCAAGCGTCAACCCGCCTGGAGCGGGCTTTTCCACAACCCAATTGCTGGGCCAGAACAGCATCACGGCACAATACAGCGGCGATTCGAATTACACCGGGTCCACTTCTTCAGCCACTTTGGTCGACGTGGGCCTATCGTTCTCGACTTATAAGAAAATCAAGAATCAGTTTCGCGGGCTGTTGAAGAGGAATGTGCCCAAGGCGCGGATTCGATTTCGTCCAGGCAATACCTCCAGGGGGCCTTGGAAGCAACCTGAATTGAAAACGAAGAACCCCCAGCGGACGGTTTCCGCAATAACGCACACTTCCGAGGAGGGTCCTGCGATTAAAGGTGGTTTGGGGATCGGACTGCCCAAATTCTATACGTTGGCAGTTCTCTCGCGCCGAATCCAGTGCATCGGTTGACCGAGGCTGTCTATGAGCGGATCGACTCCGAAGTACTTCAGCAGTGCGTCACGCCAACTCAGTCGCTCTGGGCGCGGCCGCTTCGTTTGTCCCAACAGCAGGAACAAAGCCGCGTAGACTTGACCCTTCGCGCGGGGTGCCAAAGACCCAAAGTAGCGAATGGCATGTCGATAGTGATCTGGTACATGCTGTGCGAGTAGGCGCAGAAATTCTGGGAGTGGGCGTCGCGTCGGCACGAGCCTTTTGCCTTTGGTGTGCTTTGCGACGAACTCGACTTCTTGGTCCGTAACCTTCAACAAACGCCAGCTTGCTATCGGAGGGCGGCGAACGTACCGAGCCGCATATTTCAGGAAGTGGCACTTTGAGACGATTTCATGCAGGAAAATGATCCATTCAGGATGGCGCTCGTGTTCATACGCTATCGAGAGAAGCCTCCACAACTCCTCCGTACTCAGATCTGACTTCAGGACGCTGGCTCGAAGCGCGTTCCGAAGGTGGGTGATCACGGCATAGCGCCACATTCGCATTAGGGCGTCCTTGGGTAGCACGATGCGCGGAATCCACCGACCTTCGGACTCAACTAAACCTCCAGCAGAGACAAGGACATGAAGGTGAGTGTTGAACTTCAGATCGCCTCCAAAGGTGTGCGGAACTACCATGATCAGCATGCTCGCGCCATACTTAGCCCTTGCCCACTGCTGAATCACCCCAGCACCAAGGTTGGACAAGTCGTGAAGAAGATGGCGGTTTCTTCTGAAGATGGCCCAGAGTTCGCGTGGCATCGTAAATACAACCCCTGCATAAGGAATGTCGGGAAGGCGTGCTTCCTGCTCCTGCAGCCATCGAAGGGTTGCCCGATAACCGCAACTGGGGCAGAATCGCGATTTGCACCTATGATAACAGCGCTTCTCCTCAGTGGTGGAGGCGTATAGCTCCCAACCGAGTGCGGCCGTACCGCAATCGAGCACTGCGGCGAAATTCTTGCGGACCGCCGCGCGAGTACCCGGCTGATCCCAAACATGCCGTGTCTCTTCGAGGATCTGCTTTAGCAGGTTCATGGTTTTGACTCCTTGATTGATCTCAGCGTGCCGAAAGCGTCTGTGGTCAGGTACGCAACGTTTCCCGGCGCATCGATTTCAGTTACAGCGACTAAGTCGAGCGGCGCCGAGCGATGCGGAACGAAAGGCTTCAGAAGATCACCCAGCGTGGGTGGAATCAGTCTGCTTGGCGCCAGCGTAGCGACATGTTTCTGGATGAGGCGTCGACTCGTCTGGTTCGTGCCTTTTCGACTCTGGTATTCCGCTAGCTCGCGTAACTGCTGTTGGTGGGGCAAGCGGCTCCATTGCCACGCCCTATGGATGCTAATTTGTCCCGCTCGCACCGACTGTTCCAACCTCGGATCAGCCATCCTCCTCAATTGTTTGACCTTGGTTACGTTTCCCGTGGACATTCCCGCGGCTGCGGCAAGTTCTGATCTCACGTCCAGCGCTTTAGCTTCTGTCAAATTTAACGCATTCTTGTTCTGACCGCCGGCTCGCTGATTTGCTCGTGCTTGCTCCTGGAGAAAAGACTCAAGATCTAGAGCGAGAAGGATTCGACAGAAGGCGTTCAAGCCATGCGAGGGACGATGACTCTGAATCAACCAACGGAGAGATTCTTCATCGGTCAGGTCGTGTTCGAGGCAGAGAATAGTTGTCAAACCTTGTCGCCGAGCGAGTTGCCATCGCGCGTATCCATCAATGATCGTGCGGCCTTTTGTTATGACGATGGGCTCTCGAAAAGCGAGATCCCCGAGCGCGGCGAGTGCGGACAATTGGGCGGCTGAGACCGAGCACCCATGGCGAACGTAGCTGGGATGTGGCTGCAATTCATCTACGCGATATGTAACGAGTCTGCATGCGGCGTTCGGCCTGGCCCGCGCCGGACCTGTGGTCTCTTCCCGCGGCTGTTGTGAGGCACTCATGCCCAGATGGGCGAAAATTCGTTCTGGAGGAGAAGGTTTTCGACGAAGACTCTCGTAAGCACGCGAGAAATGAGGAGAAATAAAAAGGTTTAGGATTCAAGGCTGGCCCGGAGAAAACTCGCTGCCGATGGAGGAACGCTTGACGTTAGGATGTAGTGCTAATGCCTGATCACCGAGGCCAAAAACCCGCTAGAACAAAGCATCGATGGAAAAATTGACGGCTAAGAAATCTCCGATTGTCGTTCTGCCCAAACTCTGACCATTGGGTCTTTACACGACCTAACCGGACCGCGCGGATCGACACACTCGGACTCCGCAAGTCTTTGCAAAGCCTAGAAAATGGGATTCTTGAAGAATGAATGGGTTGGACTTAAAATCCGCAGGTCCGAAAGGACTGTGGGGGTTCGATTCCCCCTCCCGGCACCAGCCTAAACCCCTTTGAATCAGACTCTAGCGGGTGCTAGTGTGCTTCCAATCATCACAAAACCGGGCGACTGTTACGGGTGCGCTGCGTCTTTCAACTCAGGCGCGATCTCGTAAGCTTTGTTGAATTCTGCGCGGGATTCTGTTTCATTTCCTTCCTGCTGCAGCGCCAACGCCAGATTGTAGTGTGCTTGGGCGTAACTGGGCTTAAGCCGCACCGCATCCGCGAACTCGTTCTGCGCCGCCCGAACGTTGCCCGCCTGCAACAGCACCAATCCGAGATTGTTGTGACCCTCGGCGAAGTTTGGATTGTGTCGCACGAGCTCACGGAATACATTGGCAGCGCTGGTTGTGTCGTTTTTCTGGCTGAGAGCCAATCCCAGTTGAACCCGGGCGTCGGTGTACTCCGAATTGAGACTGATGGCTTCTTTCAGCTCACTGATGCCTTCGTCCAATTTGCCCGATTGCGCCAGGGCCAAACCGAGGTTATAGTGTGCCTCCGCAAGATCGGGATCGCACATCACTGCCTGCCGGAATTCCTCAAGCGCGTGCGCGTGATCGTTCTGACGCCAATACAGCAGCCCCAGGCTCGAGTGGGCCTGGGCATAGTCCGGCTTCAGCTCCAGCGCCTTCTCGTACGCTGTGAGGGCCTGTTCGGCGTCTCCCTTGCGCTCCCACGTGAGGCCCAGGTAGTAGTAGCCGGTTGGCAGTTCAGGACCCTTCGCAATGGCCTTTTGAAAGAAAGCAAGGGCATCGTCAAGCTTTTGGTCTTGCAGTGCGCCTACGCCCTGGAGGGTCAGCAATTTTGCCTCCGCCAGGCGCGCACGGAACCGGCGTAGACCGCTGATCTCGTTCAATTCCTTTTGTCCGGCTTCGGTCTGGCCCTGGGCACGCAAGGCGATGCCGAGGTCGTAATGCGCGTCTTCGTAGTCGGGTTTCAGCTCGATTGCGCGCTGGAAAGCCGCAATGGCGCCTGCCAAGTCGCCGCCAGCTTTCAGTTCCTTTCCAAGATTGAACTGCGCTCGGGGATCACTCGGATCGGCAGCCACCGCTTTGCGAAATTCTGCCAAGGCGCCAGCGTGGTCGCGCTGGCGGCGCAGCGTCACGCCCAGGAGTATGTATGCCGTCGAAAGGCGTGGATTCAACTGGATGGCGCGGCGAAAGGCTGCCGCGGCGCCAGGAAGATTGGCAAGCTGTCCTTCGGTCAGTCCTAACTCTGTGTAAAGCTCGGCGGAGGGCTTCAATGCGATGGCTTGCTGAAGCTCAGTCTTGGCGGAGGAAGGATTGCTTTGCTCCAAGTAAATGCGCGCCAGCAGCCGATGTTCCGGGGCGTCTGCGGGGCCGAGCCGCATGGCAGTCTGCAGTTCTTTTGCGGCGGCAGGCAGGTCGTGCAGGTCGTACCGGGCGGCGCCCAGTCCGTAGTGCGCATCGGCCCATTTCGGTTTGAGGCGCAGCGCGGCCTCAAACTCGTCAACCGCCTGCTGGGCCTCCCCTTTGTATTTCAGCGCGAGGGCTAAGTTGTAATGGGTTAGGGCATCGTTCGGCTCGAGTTCCAATGCCTTGTGGTAGTTCGCAATCGCCTGATCCCAGGATTGGTGGCGAGAGAACTCGAGGGCCTGCTGACGATAGCTCTCAGCCGTCTGCGCAAAGCAAGGCGCTGCAATGACCAACAGCAGAACCAAAGCCCTCATGACTACAGCCTAGCACGGTGTGCTTGGCGGGCGGGCGTAAGCCGAGGCTTGGATCGTCCGGCCCGCAAGCATAAGTTGCTGCCTCACCAGATGAACTTCGCACTGACCTGCCCGATGCGCGGATCGCGGGCATTCGTGATATTGCCGAAGGTCGAGCTGCTGATGTCCCCGCTCGGATTCGTGAATTGCGCGTGGTTGAAAATGTTGAAGAACTCGCCGCGAATCTCGAAAGATTTGGTTTCCGTGACTGGGATGAGCTTTTGCACGCCTAGATCCGTGTTGTTGAAGCCCGGGCCATGGAAGAATCGGCGATTTGCCGTCCCGAAACTTCCGCAATCAGGGCCGACCAAAACCCCCGCCGGCGTTAGAGCGCACTGAGTCGCGGTAAATGCGCTCTGGCTGAAATATGTCCACGTACCCGGAGTAGAGCGGGGGTTATATTTGTGAACTGGGCCTACAAGATTGGGCATGTCTGTGGCCGGGCTGCCGACGAGCGAGGCATCTCCAGGGCAGTTCCCCGATGGACACAGTGGCCCTTGAGAGACGGGATTCCCTTCTCCCATCTGAACCGGGAACCCGCCAGAGAATCGCGTGATGCCCTCCAGCTGCCATCCCTTCGTCAGCCTTGGCAAGGTGTGGAACATTCGATTGAACGGCAGCTCCCACATATAGCTGACCACGAAGTTCTGGTGAACATCCGTCGATGACAGGCCGCGGCTGAGCTTGGCGTTTGAGAAGTTGATCAGTTCGCCGAAAGCGGAGGAATCATCGATGGCTTTCGCCAGCGTATAAGCGGCGAGGAAGGTTATATCGCCGGCTTTACGCTCAACCGTCACCTCTCCAGAGTGGTAGATCGAATTTGCCACCAGGTTGGTGAAGGTATTCCCAAAACCAAAGCAGAGGGTACCGGCGGCGGGACAGTAATTCGGATTCAAAAGAGCGTCCCTGGTGCTGTGAACCGTCGTTGTACCGCTGGTAAAGACGTCCTGCTCAGCATTTGGCCCACAGCCAGTCGCGCCGGCCGTCGCGTCCGTATACCCTTGCGCGGTGAGCTGCTTACACAAAGCCGGATCGCCGGGATTCGCCTCGGTCTGCGCGATGAGCCGATGACCCGCCGTGCCAACATACGACACGGTCAGTACGGTGGATCGGCTCAGCTCACGCTGGAACGAGAAATTGAAGTGCTCGGCATATGGCAGCCTGTTACGAACGTCGTATCCGGGGAAATAGGACATCGGTTCGTAAACCGCGAAGCTCAGCGTCTTGTTGGCGGGACTGCCCGGTGTCGGGGCGGTGAACGGGAAGCGCTGTCCTTCGCCGTCGGTGCCTCCATCCAGCCGATTTCGGAAAGGCTCCGAGAAGTCAACGGAACCCGGACTGGTCCAGTACAAGCCAAACGGAGCGTCGGCCACTTCATAGAAGAGATTCAGGTCCTCAACCGACGTGTAGTAGATGCCAAACGAGGCGCGGATGCTGGATTTGCCGGGCCCGCCAAATACCTTGCCCAGGACTCCGTCACTAAAGCTTGGAGAGTAGGCAAGACCGATGCGCGGTCCGAAGTTGTTGTATCGGGTTGGAGCCAGCGTTTTGGGAACGCCAGGATCGCCGGGATATACGAGGCCGGGGGGAGAGTTGGGAAAGACAGTTGACTGCTCTCCTTTAACCCAGGTTTGGATCTTGCCCTGGGTGTCGTACCAGGGCATGCTCACTTCCCAGCGGAGGCCAAAGTTTAGCGTAAGGTCGGGGGTTGCCTTCCATGAGTCCTGCGCATACGCACCACCATAGCGCGTGCGCGAATCCAAGAGTTGTATGGCTGCCTGCGTGTACCCATTTCCGGCGCCCGTGGTCGCCCCAAGGAGGTAGTCGGCGAAATCGACTCCGGTCACGGTGCCGTCGAAGACAAAAGCCCCATCCTGGCTGGCCAAGTTGCGTTCGTTGACCTGGAGATAACGGAATTCTCCCCCGAACTTGAGCGTATGTCTGCCGACCACCTTCGAGAGCCCGTCCGACACCATGTAGGTGTTATTCGGCTGGAACGTGATCAGAGACGGCGCACCGAGTGCGAAGTTGTTGAAGTAGATCTGGGGCACATACTCCGGATACCCCGGAAAGGCATCGGGAATAATGCCCTCGGTTCCCACCCCGGTGACGAAACCGAGAGAGGAAAGCGGCGCCTTGCCGCCCGTGGGGTTATCGAGGTGGGTAGCGGTTCGGAAGAATGTCGCGCGGGCCTCATTCACAGCGCTAGGTCCGAGAGTCTTTGTGTTGCTTATGACAAATTCCTGTGCGCGGGTTGGCGTCACGGCAGGGAAGCCCGGCACGCTTGCGCCGCCGCTGGGCAGAGTGCTGGAAACCGTTGAATCGTCGAAGTGATAGTAGAACGACCAGTTGCCAGACTTGCGGTTGTTGAAATCGACCCGCTCCCCAATCTTATTGTCGGTGATTGAATCCCTGTGGCTATTGTTTTCGTATGTGCCTGCGTTGGGATCGATGTTGGGCGTCGGAATGTACGGGAGAATACCGATCGCGGCTGGCGACCATGCCTTTCGCGGAATTAGGCCGCCCGGAAATACACACTGCGACGTCTTAGTGCAGCCCACAGAGCTATACGGCTCGCCGGCTGTGACCTTGTAGCCCAATCTGTTTGAAAGCGTCGTGGGCCAGTCTAAGCAGGGCGCGGCAGACGCGGGACAGGCGCTGGCACTGGGAAGGCTACCAGTATCGACTGAGCCAGTTAACGTTGAAGGATCAAACTGACCTTGAAGATTAGCAACGCTCGGCAGACTAACGATGCCAGTTTCGGCGCCTGCAACCCGTCTTGTACCCTGATAATCGGTGAACCAGAAAAGCCTGTCCTTCCAGAATGGGCCTCCGGCGGTGAACCCGAACTGATTTTGTCGCAGCTCGGATTTAATGGGAGTGAAGAAGTTCGCGGCATCCAGCTTGTCATTACGGAGGAACTCGAATGCATCCCCGTGGAAGCCGTTGGTGCCCGACTTGGTGATGGCGTTCATCACGGCGCCGCTGAATTTTCCGTATTCCGCGTCGAAGCTGTTGGTGATAAGGCGGAACTCCTCGACGGAATCGAGATTCGGAACCAAGCCCGCGCCCAGGTTGCGCCCTTCGCTGACGTCGCCGCCATTGACCAGAAACGCGTTGGCGGTCTCGCGCTGGCCGTTCACTGAGATATTGCCGGCGTTCGTGATGTAGCCGGAGACCGGCCGGTCGCCACCGATTGTGCCTGCCGTCGTCGGCGCCACGCCGGCTTGAAGCCCCAGCAAGTCAAGGTAGCTGCGCCCGTTGAGCGGCAGGGCCAGCATCTTCTTGGAGTCGATCACGTCCCCCAATTGCGTGCTGTCGGTTTCCACGTGGACCATGTCGGCGGAGACGCTGACCTCTTCCTTCACCGTGCCGACCTGCAACGTAATATCGATGCGCAGTTGATCGTTCACCTGAAGTGTAATGTCGGTTGCGGTGTAGGGCATGAAACCAGCAGAGGTTGCGGTGATCCGGTAGGCGCCTGCGGGCAAGGCGAGGAAGTGGTATGAGCCGTCGGTGGCCGAGGTCGTTACCTGGCTAAAGTTGGTTTGCACGTTCGTGATCTGCACCTTAGCGCCAGTGACGACCGCTTGGGCACGATCACGCACTACGCCGGTGATCGAACCGGTCACATCCGCACGCGCCGCGATTGAACCAAAGGTAAATATTAAAACGATTAAGCACGACAGCCTCAATACTCGACGGTTTTCGTCCACAGTTACCCCCCCAGAGGTTGCCCGGTACAATGCCACAAAGAGTTGGGGGAATCAAGACTGGAATTTGATGCGGCCAGTTCATTTCTACAGAGTGAGAAACGTTATATCGGCGGGTCGCGGTTGATGACTCGGCCCGCTTGAGCGACTCGGCGACTCGTGGCTCGCCCCGGATTGTCAACAGGCTTGACCTCTAAGATTGAATCAGTGCCCAGCCGCCGCCTGCTTGCTGGCCCTTAAGGAGTCGGCAATGCATCGGCCCAGCGATGCCAATCGAAATGGTTTGCGAAGAAGAATGTGTTGCGGGTCGAGAAGTTCCTGGTTGGTCAGCAAGTTGTTGGAATAGCCGGACATGAAAACCACGCGGATCTGAGGGCGTTCTTTTCTGATTTTCTCGGCGACTTCCGGTCCGCTCATCCGCGGCATCACTACATCTGTCAGCACCAGATCGATTGTGCCGTCATGGTTTTTGGCCATCTGCAGGGCCTCTGGCCCGCTTTTGGCTTTCAACACGGTGTAGCCATTTTCGGTGAGGTACTCGGCCGCGGAGTTTCGCACGCCATCTTCGTCCTCGATCAGAAGTATGGTTCCAGTTCCCTGAATCCGCGCGTCCTGCTTATCGTCTCGAGTCGCCTGAACCGACGCCTCGACCACGGGAAGATAGATCTTGAAAGTCGTTCCCACTCCGGGTTCGCTGTGGACCAGAATGTGGCCTCCACTATGTTGAACAATGCCAAAAACGATAGCGAGTCCTAGACCGGTGCCTTTTCCCTGTTCTTTGGTCGTGAAGAAGGGTTCGAACATGTGAGACTTTGTTGTGGCATCCATGCCGCAACCGTTGTCGCTCACTGAGACCAGGACATAATCTTCGGAACCGCTTGAATTGGGGACGCGCATCGAGACTGGGGTTCCTGCTAAGTTCTCGAAAATCCGGAGGGCGGTAGGTTCGACTCTTCCTCGTGGCACCGACACGGCGGTAAGACGCGCCACCTTGTTATGGTCCACACGCCGGGAAGAGAAGCGGCTGGCGTCAGGACGCACCTATGACCCCCCGACCTTTATTGGGCGCCGGAACCAGGGTGTGGCTTCATAGTGCGATGGTCGCTGGGGGACCGTCTCAATGCCAGATTACTGGCTCCGATCCGAACTTGGTGACTGACATCACACGATGGGGTGATGGTGGGCATCGTCGAAACACCTCCAAAGGGTCAGGCTGATGTTGGGTGTGGAGGTGTCATATGACAGTCTTGGAGCACAAACAAGACACGCCCGAAGTACGGACGCGACCGTCTGCTATCTCTCTCAAAAATGTGCTATATGCCACGGACTTCTCAACCGAGTCCGAATCGGCGTTTCCCTATGCGACTGCAGTTTGCCGGCGCTTCGGCAGCACATTACATCTCGCGCACGTCCTCTCCGATACGAATGTGCTGCTTATGACCAGCGGCGTGGACTATGTGAATGTAGAGACGCTCTACGAAGAGGTCCGCAGGGAAGCGCGGAAGAATATCCAGCAGCTTACAACTCGATTAGGGAAAATTCCATACCAGACCTATCTGCGGCACGGGCATGTTTGGCCGAGCCTGAGCAGTATTGTCAGAGAAAAAAACATTGACCTGATCGTGCTCGGAACCCACGGGCGCACTGGATTCGGCAAGTTGCTGCTGGGCTCCGTTGCCGAGGATATTCTCCGGCACGCTCCCTGTCCTGTTCTGACCGTCGGGCCAAAGGTCTGTGGCCGCGCCAGGCTGCCGAATTTTCGCGCCAACGGAGGAGAACTGGCGCCGGTCGAACTGGACCTGCGGCATATTCTCTGTGCTACAAACGTCACTCCGGTCTCACCGGAGGTTGCCTCGCTCGCAATTGCGCTGGCCGCAGACTTTGAAGCACAACTGACGCTGATGCATGTGATCGAGAATTATACCAATCCGCAAGATCGGCCGGCGCTGATCGAAACCGGAACGGAGCGGTTGCAGGCGGTAGTGCCGTGGGATGCAAAGCTGACGCACACACCTGAAATCGTGGTGGAAGTCGGTTCGGCGCCAGACCGCATCGTGAAGGTGGCGTTGGCGCGCGAAGCCGATCTGATTGTGCTGGGAGCGCATCCTGTCAATCGAACAACGCATGTGCCCTGGACGACTGTGCACGATGTTGTGGCGCACGCACCCTGTCCGGTCCTGACCGTGCGTGATGAGCGAGGTGATCTATGACAGGAACCATTCTTCTCGTAATTGCTCTTCTTGCGGTGGCTGTCGGACTGTTCGTGTTCCGCGCGATTCCCGGCATGCGGGCATACTTCGAATATCGAGGTAAGCGCCTTATCACGTGCCCGGAAACTCACAACGCTGCCGCCGTCGATGTGGCCGCTGGCGAAGCGGCTGTCGGCGCGTTTCTCTCTGAGCCTACCCTGCATCTCAAGCAATGCTCACGTTGGCCCGAGCGTCGGGATTGCGGTCAGGAATGCCTGCAGCAGATTGAAGTGGACCCACAAAACTGCCTGGTTTGGAATATCGTTTCGAACTGGTATGCGAACAAGAAGTGCGTTTGCTGTCACAAGCCTTTCGGCGCACTCAAACATCTCGATCATGCTCCGGCTCTGCTTAGTCCTGATCATAAGACAGTGGAGTGGAGAGAGTTGCGACCCGAGCAGCTTCCCGAGGTGTTTTCTACACACAGCCCGGTTTGCTGGAATTGCCATGTGACTGAGACGTTTCTCCGTCTCTATCCGGAACTAGCCGTGCACCGCGAGCCGGAGCCGAAACGCATGGCATGATCGTCTTACGAGAGCAAAGGTGGGGCAAACGGACGTCCCTGGGTGCCCGCACCTTTTGCGCTGCCACGCCAAATGCCCGGTTCCGACCGTGTTGCGAACGCACTCTTTCCCGACTTACGAATCTGTGAGCGCCTTCATTTCCCCAAGTGAGTTTATCCCGCCCGATTCTCGCCGGATTCTCCAGCGGCATCACCATCTGAGGTGATCCGAATCACTGAAACTATCCCTTCTAGGGTTGAAACTTTCAATCAGGCAACCTGAGAGTTGCTGAGTTTTCTTACATACAGTTCTGGAAGGTCATTTCAGAGTTTAATCTTGCAACGAAAACGCCGATGCGGAACGAATCGCTGGCTTCGTCAAAGTTGCAGGACTTCATAAGGAGAGGAAACCGAAATCATGAAGACGACAAAGCTGATGATGTTGGTGATGGCGATCGCGGTAACCCTGTTCACTCTTGTCCCAAAGCTGTCGTGGGCTGCCGGTGACGGAGCGACGATCTACCAAGCAAAATGCGCAATGTGCCACGGTGCGGATGCCGCGGGCAAGCCGGCTGCGAAGATTCCGAGCCTGGTCTCGGATGAGGCCAAGAAAGCTTCAGACGACAGTCTGACCAAGGCCATTACCGAGACGGCGAAGCACCCGGCTCCTATTAAGAGTCTGGCCCCCGACCAGGTGAAAACAGTGGTTCAGTACGTTCGCAGCTTACAGAAGTAGTCATGGCTTTGGCTGTGCCTCTTGGCGCATCCCGCTGCAACCGGTCACCGGGCAGCGGCTGAAGAAAGCGGGAGGACGAATATGAGGATGTCCGGCCGAATTCGGCGAAAGGAAGGTAAACTTCACCGACCTGCGGTTTGCCGGCCATCTCCTCGCCTCGCCGCTTTGCCAGACGGAACAACCACGCCGGGTTCGGAAGGTCATTACACCGGACCCGGCCTTATTTTTTCCGCTGACCATACTGAAGTAGTCCATACGGTTCTCAATTACGCTGCGCCAGGGTATGGGGTTTCCTCGTATTTGATTCCGCTGGAACAGAAATCCCGCCGGGCAGCAGCGAGGAGAAATTTCCATGAGTAAGGCTCTGCTCTATGACGCGACCATGTGCATCGGTTGCAAGCAGTGCGAAGTCGCGTGCGCCACCGAAAACAAACTGCCCTACAACGATGCCATCGCTGCCGAGCAGAAGCAGTCCGATCACAAATACACCGCCGTGCTCACCAAAGGCGATAAGTTCATGCGGCGACTGTGCATGAATTGCCAGGATCCGGCGTGCGCTTCGGCCTGCCCGGTGGCCGCATTGCGCAAGACGCCCTCTGGTCCGGTGATTTATGACGAAGGCCGCTGCATGGGTTGCCGCTACTGCATGCTGGCGTGCCCCTTCAGCGTTCCCAAATACGAGTGGGGCAAACTGCTGCCCAAGATTCGCAAGTGCACCATGTGCCCAGACCGCGTGGCCGCAGGAAGACCAACAGCCTGCGCGGAGATCTGTCCGACCGGCGCCACGAAGTTCGGCGAGCGTGACGATCTTATCGCCGAAGCGCAGCAGCGCATTCGCGCCAATCCCAGCCAATACGTGAATCACATTTATGGCCTCAGGGAAGTTGGAGGAACTTCAGTACTGCTGCTCTCCAGCGTTCCGTTTGAACAATTTGGCTACCCCGCCGACATGCTCACCGAAGCCATGCCCTTGCTGACGTCCCGGGTGCTTTCCAAAGTTCCCGACGTGGTCACTCTGGGCGGGGTTTTGCTAGGAGGCATCTGGTGGATCACCAACCGGCGCACCGTGGTTGCGGCCGTCGAAGAGAACGAAAAGAAACGCTTCGCAGTGGAGAGAAAACCAAACAGAGGACAGGAATGAAAAAGCTTAAGTTGGGATTCTGGCAAGTCGTTCTCTGGGTCGTTCTTTTGGCGGGAGCCTATGCACTGATCTTGCGTTTCACGCGGGGATTAGGCGTCTCGACCAACTTAAGCGATGAATTTCCCTGGGGGCTTTGGGTTGGCTTCAAACTGTTCTCGGTGGCCCTGGCCGGTGGAGGATTCACGCTGGCCGCAGTCGTCCATATTTTCAATCTGAAGCGCTACCGTCCCGTGCTGCGACCCATGATCCTTACCGCGTTTCTGGGATATTCGATGTTTATCTGCTCGCTCATCATCGATCTGGGTCGGCCTTATCGGGTCTGGCATCCCGTGGTGATGTGGAACGAGCACTCGGTGATGTTCGAGATCGCGTGGTGCGTCATGCTCTACACCACCGTGTTGATTCTCGAATTCGCGCCAGTGGTGCTGGAGCGCCTTAACTGGCAGCGGGCGCTGGGCTGGTTGCGGGCAGTGATGATCCCGGTGGTGATTCTGGGAGTAATTCTGTCGACGTTGCACCAGTCCTCGCTGGGCAGCCTTTATCTCATTGTTCCGGGCAAACTTTATCCCCTGTGGTACTCGCCGCTGGAGCCCGTATTTTTCTTCGTCTCTGCGCTCTGCGCCGGGCTGGCGATGACTATTTTCGAATCCTGGCACAGCCGCAAGGCTTTCGGCAAAGAACTGGAGCCGTCGCTGCTCACCGGTCTGGGCCGGGTCCTGGCCGTTGGGTTGTCGTTTTACTTGACCCTGCGCTTCATCGACATGGCGCACCGCGGTGTGTTTCATCTGCTTCTGCTGCCAAGAAGCGAGACCTATCTGTTTCTGTTGGAGCTTGCGCTTCTCATAACGCCGATGCTGCTTCTGTTTCAGAGGAAGATCCACCACAGCCCGGCGGCTCTCTATGGATGCTCAGTGCTGACCTTGCTGGGATTCGTCACCAATCGCATGAACGTCGCGATCACAGGGATGGAAGCGAGTTCCGGCACCTATTACTTTCCGAAATGGACAGAACTTGCCATCACCATGAGTCTGGTGGCTTCGGCGTTTGCGATCTTCTGGCTGGCGGTGAAGTATTTGCCGGTGTTTCCGCCTGCCCGCGAGACTACGGCGTCGCCGGCCCCAGCGGCGTCCCCGTCGGCAGTGGGGAAATTCAGACATGCCACTTCATGACTCAAGCTCGCTGACTTCCGGGCGCCATTCTCACTGGACGCGCAGCCTCAGCGCAAAGCTTGTGGTTATGCTGTCGGTTTCCATGACGCTGGTTTTCGGTCTGCTGGGGCTTTTCACGATTCGACTGCATCGTCAGCATCTGGAAGCGGCCACGCTGACCAGCGCCGAGCGGGTCAGCGATGTCATCAAGCACAGCACCACGTATTACATGCTGCGCAACGATCGCGAGGGCCTCTACCACGCGATCCAAACTATGGCCGACGAACCCGGCATAGTGAAGGTGCGCATCCTCGATCCGGAGGGGCGAATCAGCTACTCCACCGATCCAGCCGAAGTCAGCCACGTCCTCGACAAGACGGCAGAGGCCTGCTACGGCTGTCACATTCAATCGCAGCCGCTGACGCGCCTGAATCGCCCTGATCGCTTCCGCATTTATCGCAATGACGGAGGACAGCGTGTGCTGGGGATTATTACACCCATCGAGAACCAGCCCAATTGCTCGAATGCCGCATGCCACGCACATCCAGCCGGCCAGCAGGTTCTGGGCGTTTTGGACACCAATCTTTCATTGGCGAAGGCGGACGCGCAACTCGCCGTCAGCAGCACTCGCATGTTTCTCTATACCGCCGGCGCAATGCTGATCGTCACGGTATTGAGCTGGCTGTTCGTATGGGAGGTCGTGGGCAAGCCCATCCGGGTGCTGGAGAAAGGCACTGAGCACCTTTCCCGGGGCGAACTGGGCTATCAGATTGAGGTCCGAGCCGATGATGAAGTCGGCGACCTGGCGAACTCCTTCAACGGCATGAGCCTGCAGCTGCGTGCAGCCCACGACGAAACGGTCACATGGGCAAAGACCCTTGAAGATCGAGTCGCGCAGAAGACCAGGGAACTCAAGAGCGCCCACGAGCACATGCTGCATGTGGAAAAGATGGCTTCGATGGGCAAGATGGCGGCGGTAGTGGCGCACGAAGTAAACAACCCGCTGTCCGGCATTTTGACTTACGCCAAGCTGCTGCGGAAGTGGGTAGGATCGGGCCAGGCCGCGGACGAAAAACGCGAAGAAGCAATGGAATGCCTGGAGCTGATCGCCGCGGAAAGCCGGCGCTGTGGTGATTTGATCAAGAATCTCCTGAGTCTCTCACGCACTGCGCCGATGAACATAGAGTCGACCGAACTGCGTGCCGTGATTGATCGTTCTCTGCTGCTGGTGCGGCATCAACTGGAAAACAAAAGAGTCGAGCTGCAGTTGAAGCTGGCCGAAGATCTGCCCTTGGTCGGTTGCGATCCGGCGCAGATTGAGCAGGTCTTGCTGGCGCTGATCATGAATGCAATCGACGCCATGCCGCGGGGCGGTACGCTCTGGATTGAGACTCAACTGATTCACAACGAGATCGAGATCAAAGTGCGGGACGACGGAGCCGGCATCGCTCCCGACGTATTGCCGCAGATCTTCGAACCTTTTATGACGACCAAAGAAAATGGGCACGGGGTCGGGCTGGGCCTGGCAATCAGCCGCGGAATCGTAGAGCGCCATAACGGCCGCATCGAAGTCGAATCGGAGCTTGGGAAGGGAACGACGTTTACCGTGACCTTGCCCACTGAAGCTCCTGGTGCTCCGCTGATATCGATCGACGACGCAGCTATGAAAGCGAGGTGATTCAAGTGAGCACACAGGGAAAACTGCTCATCGTGGACGACGAACTCAGCGTGCGCGACTCGTTGAGCAAATGGTTCCGTGAAGAGGGCTATGAAGTAGCCGCGACGGAAAACGCGAGCGATGCACTTACCCGGCTGGCCGAACAACGCTGGGATGTTGCACTCGTGGATATCAAAATGCGCGGCACCGACGGCATCGAACTCCAACGCCGTATGCACGAAGTGGACCCCGATCTGGTTGTGATCATCATGACCGGCTATGCTTCGGTCGAAACTGCCGTTGCAGCGCTGAAGAACGGCGCTTACGACTACGTGACGAAACCGCTGGACCCGGATGACATCGCGCACCTGGTGAAGAATGCACTCACCCATAAACGAACGGCGCGGGAGAACGTGCTTCTCCGTGAGACAGTCGCCGAAGTTGCGCGGCCAGGGGAACTCATCGGGCAAAGTGGTCCGATGCGCCAGATCCTCGACGCCATCGACACGGTTGGTCCCACCGACGCAACGGTGCTGGTTACCGGAGAAAGTGGCACGGGCAAGGAACTTGTGGCGCGTGCGATCCATCAGGCCAGCCCGCGAAGATTTCATCCGCTCGTGGTCATTCACTGCGGCGCGCTGACCGAGACCCTTCTCGAAAGCGAACTCTTCGGACATGAAAAAGGCGCCTTCACCGGCGCGCAGTACCGCAAGAAAGGGAAGTTCGAGATTGCCGAAGGCGGGACGGTATTCCTCGACGAGATCGGCGACATTACTCTTAAGACACAGACCGATCTGCTGCGAGTGCTGCAGGAGCGCGAGATCACTCGCGTGGGCGGCAATCAAATCATCAAGGTGGACTTCCGCTGCGTCGCCGCCACCAACAAGAATCTGGAGCAATTGATCGAGGAAGGAAAGTTCCGCCCTGATCTTTTCTACCGGCTCAACGTCTTTCGTATCGAACTGCCGCCGCTACGCCAGCGCCGCGAGGATGTTCCCCCGCTCGTGGACCACTTCGTGCGAAAATTTTCTCTGGCGATGAACAAGCGCATCACTCGGGTATCGCCCGCGGCTATGACTCAATTACAGCAACAGCCTTGGCTGGGGAATGTTCGCGAACTGGAGAACGCCGTGGAACGCGCCATGGTGGTTGGGCAGGAACCGGAGCTGCGCGAACAGGATTTCATTTTCAAGGCGCAGAGCGCAGCTGGACTCGACGGCTCGATCAAGACCCTGGAGGACTTGGAGCATGCTCACATCCTGCGAGTTGTGGAGGAATGCGGCGGCAACCAGAGCCACGCTGCGGAAGTGCTTGGGATCGACCGAGTCACTCTCTATCACAAACTGAAGAAATACGGCTGGACTCGCACGCCTCTCGATAAAGATAGGAGACCCGACGAAGTTGCTCGATGAAGGCACGCGATGAAGCTGCTGCAACTGTTGCCGATCGGGGATGTGGATGGCGGGATGATCATAGGTATGTGTCCCGCCCTGGAAGCAATTCTTGGCGTCCCTTGCAGCCTGCTTCCTGACCGGCTGGATCCGGAGTTTGCCTTCCATCGGGAACGGCAACAGTATCATTCTTCGGAAATCCTGAAGAGAATGCAAAACCGCATTACCGCCGAGACCTGGCGGATGCTGGGCATCGCAGCCGTGGATCTGTACATCCCGATTCTTACCTTCGTCTTCGGCGAGGCGCAGATGAGTGGCCCTTGTGCAGTGCTCTCGGCTCACCGGCTGCACCAGGAATTCTATGGCCTTCCCCGTGATCCCGAACTATTTGGGCAGCGCCTGATCAAGGAAGCTGTTCATGAACTGGGACACACCCTGAACCTCCCACACTGCGATGACTATCGTTGTGTCATGGCGTCATCGCATGCTGTGGAAAGGATCGACCTCAAGGCCAGCGCATTGTGCGAATCATGCCGGGCTGGGCTGACGCCGACGATGCAAGTCGGCATGACGCAAAACTGGTGAATTGAGTGAGCCTTGGGAACTGACCTGACGTCTGAATAGACGGGAACGAGAATCCGGCCACCCGGTGTCCTGGCTGTTTTGCCTTGGATCCGGGTGGCCGGTGCTTCAGCGGTCCTCGTTTCAACCGAGGGCGAAGCCGGTTCGCTTCGCTGGCCGTAAGGTCGACTTATGACAGGAAGAACTCTTTTGCCAGCGGCAGCCACTCCTGGTCTGGGATATGGCTGGTGAGGTTATCCATGGCGACTCCTCCAGCGGAGTTGAATAATGCAACGTGGATCCGTCGTTGCACTGGCATACCTTTCGAGCAGCGTTCTCACGGGCGTAAACCCAGGTGCTGAATCGATGTTTCAGCGGCTAGGCGTTTCGCCTTAGCGGCTGCTGGGGGTTTTTCGCACGGCGATTAGCGAGACCTGCTCTATTTCGGGATAGCGTCCATCCTTGTCGGGACCGCGGTCGGTGGGAGCGATCTGCTGCAGGGTGGTTTCCGCGGGCAACGGGCCTCGGAAATACTTTCCATACATTTCGTTGAACGCAGGCAGGTCCGCCAGGTTATCGAGGTAAACGGTCGTGGACACCACCTGAGAGAAATCCATATCGGCCTCTTCGAGATTGTCCAGCTGGTTGCGCATCGTCTGGATGAGTTGGAGGGGCGAGGTTGCGAGATAGACGCCTTCGTTCGGTCCCGGAATGAAGCCGCTCTTCGCCGAACAATACAGCGTGTCGCCGGCAAAGACGCAGGGGCTGGCCGTGGGGCTGGGTGGCATGTTTTTGGGACGCACGGCGCGGCGTTCCTTCAGGTCGCGGACCGCAACGCCGGTGTATTCGATTTGCGCTCCATTCGGCAGGCTGGTGACTTCGATTGTGGCGCGTGCCGGAGTGTTGCCGAACTCGAAGCGCTGCGCATAGAGATGGTTCATCACGCGGCCCGGGATCTGGGACGTCAAGTAGGGATTCACAAAAACCATGTTGCCGAGCGTGAGGCCAGCGGCTTCTACGATGGCTTTCATCTGGTCGAGGGCGAAAGTCACCTGAGCGGCGGGATCGCCGGAGGCTTTGCCGGCGTCGGTCATGTTGGCAGGCATGGCGGAAACGAACAGGCGATCATGAGTGAGAATGCCCGGCGAAAAAGATTCGTCTGACTTGATGTTTGGCGGATCGACGGCGCGACGGTCAGAAATATTGCGCGCGGCGACTGCAGTAATCTCGATCGGTGGATCGGGAAGAGCTGCCACGCCTAGCACAGCGCGCGCCGGCGGAATCTTGCCAAAGGCCTTGCCGAACGCGTGGTTCATCTCCGTATATTGGTTGATGTCGGTGAGATAAACGGTGGTGTAGACCACGTGATCCATGGTCAAGCCGGCACTCTCGACCACCGATTTCAAATTGTTGAGGGTCTGCTCTGCCTGGGCGGCAAAAGTCGCCGGCAGTGAACCGTTCGCATCGCGCGGCCCCTGGGCGGAAATATAGATGTAGGCCCCGGCATCTACGCTCGCCGGCGGGGTGCGCGGAACTGGAGAAGACTCCGGATGCGGTGCGGCTGCCTGTGCTTGCGCCGCAACGGACCATGGCAACGCGGACCATAGCAACAATGCAACGAGGAATGATTTCATTCGAGCCTTCCCTTGGTAAATGGTGCACTTCGAAAATGTCGCACACTCCCAAGCGACGTCATCCCGAGAGCCGGCGTACTTCAGCGGGATGAGGGCTCTCGTGTGGACCCCTTACCCGCGTGCGTGCGAGATCCCTCACTTCGCCTGAAGAACGGCTCCGTTCGGGATGACCCCCATCGGAGCCGGGAGACAACGGGCCCGAATTGCACGCTACCTTCCCCCAGCCAAGAAAAAAGGACGCCAGTTGCGCTGCCTTTCTAAGCGGCGTGGCCTTTTTTCTGTGCTGCCGCCAGGACGCTGCGCAATCTTCGTCCCACAATAATTTCCTGGCCGGGCCGGATGGTCATCGAAACCAGCTCGATGTGCTTGGCTGCTGGCCGCTCTTTCCGGGTCGGATTGGGCCTGCCCTCGCGAACCGCCGTCACCAGGCTGGGATTATCGGATCCCAGCACTTCGATGACCGGATCGCCGGCACGCAGAGTATGCACGCAATCCTCGATGGTGAATCCCCAGGCCTGCTGATCCCATGAAACCTTCAGCGTGGGGTAGCGGTTGCCGTCATCCGGAATGTAGATGCTCGTCTGAACTCCGGGCACCGTATCGACCAACTTCTTGATGCTATCCACACGAGCGTTCCACTCGCGGTAGAGCTTCTTTTCGTCAATGTTCAGCCAGGTTTCGATGGCGGTGAGGCAGCCGATCATCTCTTCTTTGCCCACCTTCATGGGGCGGCACACCGCTCCCTCGCGCGGGCTGTTGTTCATAATGGCGGCCTCGATCAGATCTTTTCGGCCCAGAAGCACGCCGCTGCACTGGGGCCCGCACAGGCCTTTTCCGCCGGAAAAAGTGTAGAGATCGATTCCCATCTTCGCGTACAACTTGGCATTGTCGGCGGGAGGAATGCCCGCAGCATCGTCGAGGAGCATCGGCACCTTGTGATCTTTGGCGATGGCAAGTTCCTTCTGCAGTTCGTCGCCGAGGTGCGTGGTGTAGATCATCGCGGTGTTTGAGTTGATGGCATTGGCGAGTTCTTCGGGTGAAAAGGCAAGCACCAGCTTGGCGCCGGTGAGGCGGACGGCGCTATCAAAAGCGCTGCGGCCGCCGGACATGATCACTTCGTTCTTCAGGCCGGTGGTATCGGGAAGTTGCCAGATGAGTTTGTCGTCGGTACCGGCCATGCAGGCTGCGGTTGAGAGGGCCATGGCACCGGCGGCGCCGGAGGTGATCATTCCTGACTCGGCTCCGGTGAGTTCCGCCAGCTTCCGCCCTATCGCGCGCTCCAAGTCGAGCACATTTACAAAGTGCTGCGCGGCTTCAACTTGCGCCGCGCGCACTTCAGGAAACTCGAGAGACCCGCTCAGGTAGGTCCACGTGCCGCGGCAATTGATGACGGTCTTTATCCCCAGGCGGGTATAAACATTCTGGCTAGGATCTTTGCCGACGGCAGTGGCAGCTTTGGCGTAAAGGTCAGACACGGCGATCTGGCTCAGCAGCGGGGCAGCGGCTACCCACTTCACAAAAGATCGACGGCTGTGATTCGGGACATTCATTTCCATACCTCCGGGATTAAATACCTATTCTGCATCTTCATGCAGTGGAATGCGCGCTCGAACGGCCAGGATGTAGGCCTTGGCGTCCGGCTTATTCTGGTTGTAGAAGCCGACTGTGCAGTTGGGACGAAAGTAGTAGGCGTCTCCAGCTTTGGCGGGATGGCGGCCTTCGACGCCGTCCACGCCACCGCCGGCCACCATGTCGCCGTGGCCGTCGATTACCAGATAGATTTCTTCCGCGGACGGGTGATGGTGAGGCCAGTTGGTTCCTCCGGGAGAAAAGTCCATCCAGAAAAAGCTGTCCATCACGTAAGCCTGGTCAATCAGATCCCGCTTGCCGGTGCGCAGGCCGATCAGAAGTTTGTAGAGAACCGAGTTCGGGTGACCGCTGACGGTTTCCTCTTTGGCGTCGGCCAGGTTTGCAATTTTCGCCTGCGGCATGGGAGGTTCAATAGAAATCGACGCCGGGATCTTGAACCCCATCACCAGCACACGCAAGGGCTGATCCGAATCGTTGGAAATCGAATGCTTGGCCCCCGGGGGTAGATACGTGAAGTCATGCTTGCGCAACGGTTCGACCTGGTCCTGATAGTGCAGCGTGCCCGCCCCTTCGCTGACGAAATAAATCTCCTCCTGGCGGTCGTAGAGTACAGTCTGGCAACTGCCGTGCGCATCGAGAGTGACTTCGGCGAAGCGAGTTACGGTTTGCAGAGGTCGGATGTCTTTATCGCCCTCGCCGAACATCGGCCGGTAGTGGCAAGTTGGAGAGGAGAGATCTGCCTTCGTCTCCGTCAGGTCGGGAAGGTAGCGATGCAACCAGGTGGGATCCGTCGGCCGGTCTTGGGCTCGAAGAGAGAATGTCAGCGACAACGTCAACAACGTCGACAGCAGCAGTATTTTCAATTTCGGTGCTCCCGACTCTCCCGTTCGAATTCGTTTTGGTGCGGCTGCTGAACTGTTTTCACGCAAATGTAGCTGGCCTTCAATCTTGTGCATGACTCTCCGCCTAGGGTGAGGAGGAACTCTCCGGCGGGCCGGCTTCTCGCTGAATGTAACTGACCAGATCATTAAGCTCACTGCTGCTGAGTCGCTGCCCGTAGTCGACCGGCATGGGGTGTGCAGCTTTCCGCTGGACAGAGACCAGACTGGACTTCATCAGCAGGTAAAATTGGCCACGTGCGTCCTGCAACTGCAGAGAGGCGTTATCTTCATTTCGAATCATGCCGGAAAACTTTCGGCCATCGCGCGCCACGGCTGTAACCGTCTCGGGCGGTTCCGCGGCCGGCCGGAGGATCGCGTCGCGAATTGCGTCTCCCGAATGATCTCGCGCAAACCCGGCGAGGTCTCCGACGACGAACTGTCCTCGACCGGCGATCTGGTGGCAGGCGGAACATCCGGCCTTGCCAACGAAAAGATCTCGGCCTCGCGCCGGATCGCCGGGCACGGCGTACCTGGCGGACCCGCCTTGCAGAAAGCGGATATATCCGACGAGCGCGTGAGCATCTTCTTCGCCAAGACTGGGAAACGCCGGCATCCCTGCTTCGGGAATTCCATCGTGCATCAAGTCAAGCAGTTCCTCGTCCGTCAGCGCCTTCGCGTCGCGGCGGCGGACGATATCTGGAGCGTGCTCACCGCCGAGCCCGTCGAGACCGTGGCAGGTCGCGCACTTTGCCTCGTAACCGCTCTTTCCTTTCAGGTCGGGGCCTGTGAAACCCGAGGCGGACTCAACGCGGTTCGGATTCTGGCAAAAAACAGCGCTGCACGCGCCGAGAGAAATCAGCGCCAACCCAAACTTGAGAACGATTCGCCCAGTCACGTCACGCGTCCCGGATTCGGCGCGTCCGAGGAAGCCACACTCAGGGCGTCGGACTGTGTTCCACTGCATGAAAACAAATTCTTAGGAATCGGTGACATCGGACGGTGAACCTGATATACCACAGAATCTGCTTGACGCAAATCCAATTGTTTCGTTTCATTGAGTTTTGTTTCGTCCTGTGAAAGTGTGTACCAGAGAAGGCGGCTGCCCCAAAACGCCGGTGAGCGGATTACAAGTCCAATCGTTCACAGCGGGCGAATCGTGGCAGTGCTGATCAGGGAAGAGGGAAACGATGCGGCGCTACCTAGTGGCTTTGCTGATTTGCTGGAGTCTGAATGTTGCACTCGCGCAGGCTAAGGTTGAACCGAGCCAGGCGAATTCCGCGTGCAGCGTTGAGGCCGTGAATTACAAGGGTTGGAGCGCAGAACAGCTTTCCAATCACTGGCTCAAGCTGATCATCGTCCCGCAAAATGGCGGACGGCTCATGCAGGTCATTTTTGCCGGGCACGCTTACCTGTTCGTCAATCCGAAGTATGAAGGAAAATATCTGCCACCCGATCCATCGCGATGGTTCAACTACGGAGGCGACAAGCTCTGGCTCCTGCCGGAGGGAAACGACGATGAGCAACATTGGGTGGGCAATTCCGATCTGATCGACGACGGGCCGTACGCATTTCGAAAGATATCGGAAGGGTCAGCGTGCGAGATCGAGCTGACGGGCCCCGCCGATCCGAAGACCGGTATTCAGATCCGGCGCACGATTCACCTGGACGCCGATTCTCCGCGAATCCGCTTTCACGCAACCATGCAGAACACGAGCGGCCACGTCATCGAGTGGTCGATGCAATCGGTTTCACAATACGATACGGCGGATCATTCTGCTTCCTCGCGAGCCAACCAGAATTTCTGGACGTTCACCCCGGCGAATCCGGTCAGCAGTTATCTCGATCGCTACCACGTGCGATTCGGTCCAGCGGAAAATCAAGCGGTCACAGTCAGGGATGACGGGTTTTTCGCGCTGCACTACGCGCACCTTGGCGCCGAACTGTGGCTTGATTCCACGCCAGGCTGGCTGGCGGTAGTGGATGGCGACAGCCAGTACGCCATGGTTGAACGCTTCCGGTACGAAAAAAACGAAAACTATCCCGGCAAGGCGTCGGTTATTTTTTGGATGAATGGTCCAGAAACGAGAATGAATTCCCAACGCGAGCCTTCGATGCCTTCGGGAGGCGATGGTTCTCCGTATTATCTGGAAGCCGAAGTCAACAGTCCTCTCGTCGAATTGCGGCCGGGCGAAACCCGGGATCTCGACACGGAGTGGTTCCCGACTCGCTCCGGCAGCGAATTCCACGGAGTAGAAGATGCGGGCGTTGTGGCGCGTCCTCTTCAGGCCAGTCGGTTGGAGAACGGCCACATCCACCTCTCGGCCTCGTTCGGAGTATTTTTTGCGGGACGTTTAGTCGCGCACCTTTACGACGAACATGGTGGCAGCGTAGGAACGATGCCCCTGAATCAGGTCGACCCAGCGGATCTTGTCGTGCTGGAGACAGAGTTGACGACACCGGCGAAGACCTCGCGCATCTCGCTGCATCTGGAAGACGCGAATGGGGTCGACCGTGGTTCTCTTCAGGAAGTCAGAGTCCAGGAAGTTAAAGTCGAGGGCGGTCAAGCTGGCGCGGCGGAAAACCATTGACATGGAATTATTCCGAAAAGCATTTGCCTTAGCCGCTCTGGCTGGTCTGTTCTGGTTTTCGGCGGCAGCGCAACAGGGGCAGGCGCCTGTGGTTGCCGACATGAACGTGAGCGCGGATGACTTGCTCACTCAGCCGCCCGGCGCCAATTGGATTTCCTATAACGGCGACTATACGGGCCGACGCTACAGCGCCTTGCACGAAATCACTGCGGCAAATGTCGCACAACTTCGTCCGGCGTGGATCTTTCATCTTTCGAATTCGGAGAGGCTGGAAGTGACGCCTGTTGTCTTCAACGGCGTCATGTATGTCACCTCGGCGAACGATTTATTTGCGCTGGATGCGAGAACGGGCCGGATTATCTGGCATCACGCACGGCCGGTCAGCACGGGGTTGCTCGACGATGCCGCGGCCCATCACAACCGCGGCGTCGGCGTCTGGCGGAACTTCGTCTATATGGAAACCGATGACGCCCACCTGCTTTGTCTCGACGCGCGCTCCGGACACTTGCTGTGGGACGTGATGTATGCGGACAAAGTAAAACAATATGGCGCAACCAGCGCTCCGCTGATCGTGAAAGACGAAGTGATCGTGGGCACGTCGGGCGGCGACTCTGGTGTGCGCGGTTTCGTGGCCGCTTACGATGCGGTTACCGGCAAACTGAATTGGCGATTCTGGACAATTCCCGGGCCAGGCGAGTTCGGATCGTCGAGTTGGCCAGGAGATTCTTACCTGCACGGCGGGGCCACAACGTGGATGCCTGGCACTTACGACGCGAAGCTGGATACGTTGTATTGGACAACCAGCAACGCAGCCCCCGATTTCGCGGGAGATTCGCGGCCCGGAGACGATCTCTACACCGCTTCTGTCCTGGCGCTGAACCCCACTACCGGTGCGCTGAAATGGTACTTCCAGTTCACTCCGCACGACCTGTACGACTACGACGCCAATGAAACGCCTGTGCTGCTCAGTGGCAAAGTGAACGGCCGGGAACGAGACTTGCTGGTGCAAGCCAACCGGAACGGATTTCTTTATGTTCTCGATCGGGCCGACGGAAAGTTCCTGAGGGCGACAGCGTTCGTGGAAAAGTTGACCTGGGCGAAAGGAATTGATGCTTCGGGGCGTCCAATGCTATCAGGACGAATACCGAGCGCGGAAGGCACCGAGATCTGCCCCAGCATTGATGGAGCCACGAACTGGTTTTCACCTTCCTACAATCCCGGCACGGGGCTTTTCTACGTCATGGCGCTGGAGAGTTGCAGCATTTTCTTCGCTCATCCTCAACCATTTGCTCAAGGCCGCACCTTCTACGCCACGGGTACGAAGCTTGCACCCGATGATCATGCTCAGAAGATTCTGCTGGCGTACTCAGTGGCCGAAGGAAAGATTGTCTGGCGCGATCCGCAAGTCGGCCGCGGAGAGTCCTGGGGCGGCACGATGACAACGGCAGGTGGATTGGTGTTCTTCGCCAACGATACCGGAGCACTGGAGGCAGTGGAAGCGCGGACCGGCCGCTCGCTCTGGCATTTCAACACCGGGCAGAGCATGCGCGCTTCACCGATGAGTTATGCAGTTGACGGAGTACAGCATATCGCGATCGCTTCGGGAAGCGATGTGATCAGCTTCTCGCTGCCTCGTTAGGGTGGTTCGCGTGACGCACAAGTGAGCGATGGCGGGATATCCGTGAGTCGGCGGCGTTCCTGAGAGGCGCTTTCACGGAATGAAAGTGAGTTTCAGGGCCGCATCGGTTTGCCCGTGCTCTTTGTATAATCTTGCCGGCGTTGAGAGAAATCCTGCTCAGTGCGGCTATGAACTCTTATGCTGATCAAAGTTTTCAACGACCGGGACGCGCTCGGACACGCGGCAGCCGCACAGGCGACGGCAGCCATTCGCAAGGCCATCGTCGAGCGTGGTCATGCGAGGGTCATTGCCGCGACGGCAGCATCGCAACTCGAATTTCTGGATGCTTTGACCAAGACGCCGGGCATCGACTGGTCGAAAGTCGAGGTTTTCCATCTCGACGAATATATCGGCTTGCCGGTGTCGCACCCAGGAAGCTTCCGCAAGATGCTGCTGGAGCAGTTGGTGAGGAAAACCGGAATTGCTAGCTACCACCTGCTCGACGGCGATGCGGCCGATCCGTTCGAGGTGGTGCAGCGCGTGGGAAAACAACTGACATCCCAGCCCGTCGATATCGCGTTTCTTGGCGTTGGCGAGAACGGGCACATCGCGTTCAACGATCCGCCGGCCGATTTTAAAACTGAAGAGCCCTACATCATCGTGAACCTGGACGAAGCCTGCCGCCAGCAGCAGGTGGGCGAAGCCTGGTTCGCCGACATTTCACAAGTGCCCACGCGGGCAATCTCGATGTCGGCCCGGCAGATTCTCAAAGCTAAAGAGATATTGGCTGTTGTGCCCGGTCCGCGCAAGGCGCAGGCGGTGAAGGCTTGCTTTGAGGGTGCGGTCACTCCCATGGCGCCGGCCTCGATTCTGCGCACTCATGCGAACGCCACCATCTATCTCGACAAACAGTCGGCTTCGCTGCTAGGCCCGGCCTTGCAGAAGGCGCTGAATGAGGACTCCGCGGCTGTGGTTGGTCCCTAGCGCGGCTCTGGCGCGACGAGCGGGCCATTTCAATACGGAACGAAACCCTGCGTCTTCATCTCCAGACGATAGACCGAGGTGGTGGCGGTAATGTAGAGCGTTCGACCGTCTTTATCACCCCAGTTGAGATTTGCCGGTTGTTCGGGCATCACGATGGTGCCGAGATGGTTGCCTTTGGTATCCCAGACCCAGATGCCCTTTGGACCGGTAACAAATAGGTTGCCGTTTTTGTCGACTTTCATTCCGTCCGGCACGCCCTCACCCCTGCCGCCCGGCTCTTCGCCGAAGATGCGGCCGTTGGCCAGGGTTCCGTCGGGCGCAACGTCGTATACGCGGATGTTTCTTTGTTGGCTGTCGTCGACATAGAAGTGCTTTCCGTCCGGTGAAAACGCGAGACCGTTGGGCTGGGTCAGATCTTTGGTGAGCAACTGCAAATTGCCTTTGGCGTCGAGGCGGTAGACGCCCTGGAACGGGATCTCCTGTTTTTCGCCGGCCACCAGATCGAGAGTCGGATCGGTGAAATACAGCGCCCCGTCCGGACCGAGGACTACATCGTTGGGACTGTTCAGCTTTTTGCCGTCGTAGTGGTCGGCCAGAATTTCATATTTTCCGTCGGGAGTGACTGCGATGATGGCGCGCAACACGCTGGCGCAATCGATCAGGCGGTGACGGCTGTCAAAAGTGTTGCCGTCGGGGTCACCGAGCGCGATCACTTCTTCTTTCTGGCCATCGGGATGGAGGCGGTAAATCTTGTTAATCGTTTCGTCGCTCACGTAAAGGAAGCCTGATTGATCCCAGACCGGGCCCTCCGTGAAACCGAAGCCTGTCGCCACCACGGACAGCTTGGCGTCTTGATCTACCACGTCCCAGAATTGCGGCGACTCTGGCTGCAGAGTAAATTCCCGGGGCGCGCGCGCCGGTTTTCCAGAACCTGACGCTGCAACTGCAAGGAGCGGCGAGACGGCGATGATGACGGCGCACAGAATTTTCAGGCTGCGGTTCATGAGGATGCCTCTTTCGTGAAAGTTGGACTTACTTCTGACCATCTTGTGACCGTCTTCTTACCGTCAGACCGAGAGGGAGAGTGGCCCATCTACGGGTCTTCAAACGATTCCTTCCGAGCTACGGACTGGCCGGGTTTCACGTCGGCCACACGCATGAGATAGCTGATGAGATCATTCAATTCGCTGGAACTGAGAGTGGAGCCGTAAGTCGAGGGCATCAAAGGTTGCGAACTGTCGAGGTCAACGAGATCCGACTTGTCGACGAAGTAAAACGTTCCGTCGAGCGCCTGCAACTGCAGAGAGAAGTTATCCTCGTTGCGAATACGTCCAACGTATTTGTCGCCGGCGCGGGTGGTCACCGTAACCAGCCGGGCCTGCCGGTCGTTGCCGGGAGTGGTGATCGCGCTGCGAATCTGGTCCACCGAATGAGTGCGCGCGTACCCAGAAAGATCAGAGGCGATAAAGCCGCCTTTACCGGCAGTCATGTGGCAGCCGGAACATCCCGCGTTGCCGAAAAAAAGTTTCTCTCCGCGGTCGGCATCGCCGGGTAGATTGAGGGTGTGCTTTGTCCCCTGAAGAAAACGCAAGTACGCAACCACGGTCTGGACATCCCGAGCCGTGAGGGAGTGGAAGGCGGGCATCCCAGTTCCGGGCACGCCATTTTCGATGATGTGAGCGATCTGACCATCGGCGAACCGCTGCACCTTCGCACTGTCCGCGATGTTCGGCGCCCGTTCGCTGCCTCTTCCGTCGAGACCGTGACACCCTGCACAGGTTGAGGCAAAAGTTTGCCGGCCTCGCGCCGAAGCGAACTTGACATTTTTTTCCGGGCTTTGCGGCCACGCCGCGAGGCTACTGGCGGCCCACAAGGCCGCAGCCACCGCCGCAAGCAGGGACCGCGATCCACTTGTAACCATCGGCGAAGCCATATCAAAGTTGGCAAACCTACGATTGCTCAATGCTGGTCCCTCTGTGGGACGAAGGTCCTCGCGCTTATTCTAAGTGCCATTTTTCGATTCACTTTCATCCAGTGAAACATGCGACACCGCTTTGAAAACTAGACGTGCGATGACGAGTCGGTTTATCTCAATCGCAGTAGCCATGTCAAACATTTTCTTGCACTCCGGGATCAGGCAGACGGGCGCTCTTGCGCGCAGGGACCACGTCGACCCCGCTGCAAGCCGGGATGTCTGGCCGTGAAGAAGCGAGCTATTTCTGCCTTACCGCGATCGCCGAGATCTCAATTCGGGCGTTATTGACCAATGCCGCGGCCTGGACCGTTGCGCGGGCGGGCTTGGGGTCAGGCATAACAGTCTTGTAGACCTTGTTCATGTCAGGGAACTCGTGAATATCGGCAAGATAAACGGTCACGCTGACGACATCCTTCAGTTCGAAGCCGGCGGCTTTGAGAACTTTCTGGATATTGTCGAGGGCCGCGCCGGTCTCGGGGCCAATTCCTCCGGCCACCAATTTTCCGGACTCGTCGGAACCCTGTTGCCCGGCAATGTAGAGGGTGTTACCGGCAACGATGCCATCGCTGAAAGGAAGACCCGTTGCGGATGAGAGATTCACGGCTTTATGTTTCTGGGCGTATCCCGGCTGGGCTGAGATTACGAGGGCAATCGTAATGGTGAAGATCCAAACGAGCAAACGGACGATCTTGATTTGCATTTTCATTTCCTTTCAAGAAAATGGATTGGCTCTTCCACCAAACGAGGAACGATGTTAGAGTCCGCGGACATGTATACCTTGAGGAGGAGGAAATGAACAAGTCCTTTGGCTTTGTAAAGTCCCACAGAATCGTGGCATCGCTGGTATCCATCGGCCTTTTAGCTGCTGTGATGTGCGGCGCCAGATTCTTGCGCGCGCAATCGGCGGTCGCTTCTACACCGCAGGCTGACAGCGCCTTGCTGGCCGGTTTTCGCCGTGTGGAAGTGGCTTCGGTCTCCGATGCCGTCGAGCAGTTGACGGGCAAGCAGACGTACATGAGCCACCGCATGCAGCCCATCTTGACCGCCAAGTTTGCCGGTTTTGCCCGGACGGTCGAACTGAAAAAAGACGAAGGCAATCGCGATCCCGCTGCCTTGAACGGAATGCTGACGGCGATTGATGAGGGCTCGGCGGATTCGGTGTATGTGATGGTCGTTGAGGACGGGGAGGACATTGCGGGAATGGGCGGACTGATGGGCACTGCCATGGCTGCGCGCGGCTACGTTGGAGCAGTGATCGATGGCGGAGTGCGCGATGTCGCTTATCTGCGCAAGATTGCTTTTCCTGTGTATGCGACGGGCATCGTGCCGTCGACGTCGGTGCATCATTACCGCTTCGCAGGATCCCAGATTCCGGTGAAGTGCGACGGCGTGACGGTGAATGCGGGCGATATCATCGCGGCCGACAGCGATGGCGTGGTCGTTGTGCCCAGGGCGCGGGCGCAGGAAGTTCTGGCCCTGGCCCAGCAGATGGACTTCAAAGAGCATTCGATGTATGCGGTGATTGAACAGATGAAGTCGATTGTTGAGGCGGTGAAGAAGTTTGGAAGGCTATAGCGGCGAAAAGACTTGTTGCGCAAAATCGACTTTCATCAGATAATTCGCACTTTCATTTCGTAATTGCCCCTGGGGCGGTTTCTATGGCAATTCCAAAGCGAAGCTACAATATCACCGCGTTGCAGCGCGGATTGCGTCTTCTTCACGTTTTCAGCGAATCCCCGTACGGGCTTACCGCCAAGCATGTGGCGGAACGGTCGCGGCTGCCCGTGAGCACGGTCCATCGCTTTCTGGCGAACCTGGAAGGCGCCGGCTTTTTGAATTGCAGCGGAGACGGCGTGTATCACCTGGGAATCGCGTGTTTTGCGATCGGGCAAGCGGCGTTGGGTCAACTCGACATTCGCCGGGTAAGCCTCCCCCACCTTCAGCAGCTAAACCGGCAGACGCGCGAAACCATTCATCTCACGGTGCGGCATGAGCTGTCCGCAGTTTATGTCGAGAAATTGGATTCACCGGAACAGCTGCGCATTTTCTCGCGCATCGGGGCCGCCGTTCCCTTGTACTGCACCGCCGTGGGCAAGGTGATGCTGGCCCACATGCCGGACGAGGAGCGGGAGAAAATTCTTCCGCTGTTGGCGCTGGAACGTCTGACGCCGAACACGGTGGGAAATCTACAAGAGTTAGGCGCCGAGTTATACCGGGTCCGGAAGAACGGTTACGCGTGCGATTTGGAAGAGCACGAACTCCACATACGCTGCGTCGCGGCTCCCATCTGGGACCACGCGGGCAGCGTGAACGCAAGCCTCAGCATTACCGCGCCGGTGGTCCGCATGCCCGTCACCCGCTTACGCCAACTGGCGGCACTGATTCAGGGGGCGGGGCTCCAGATCTCGCGCGAGTTGGGATATCGGACCAACGGGTACGGATCTCCGGCGCGAAGACCTAGGGAAGGATCCGCCGCGTGAGGATGGCAATACTCATCGCCGTGGCCTTTGCTTGCATGGCAGCCTGGGCTGGGGATGATACTCCGGCGAGCGTGTCGACAGTGATCGATATCCAACCCGCCGATCTGCTCGTTCAACCACCGGCGGCGAATTGGATTTCCTACAACGGGGACTATTCCGGCCGTCGCTACAGCAGCCTGGCGGAAATCGTTCCGGAAAATATCGGGAACCTTCGTGCCCAGTGGGTTTTTCATGCGCGCCACGCGGGGAGGCTTGAGGTCACTCCAGTGGTCGTGAATGGAATGATGCTCGTGACTGCGGCGAACGATGCCTCGGCGATCGATGCGCGGACCGGACGAGTGGTGTGGCAGCACTCGTGGCCGATCTCGGAAGGGCTCATCGACGACGCGTCGGGGCACATCAACCGAGGGGTCGGTGTCTGGCGAGACCGGGTTTATATGGAGACGGACAACGCCCATCTCCTCTGTCTGGATGCGCGCTCCGGTAACCTGATCTGGGACGTGGCTTATGCGGACTGGAACAAAAACTACGGCGCCACCAGCGCTCCGCTTGTGGTCAAAGACAAAGTCTTGGTGGGAACTTCCGGCGGCGACGATGGCGTGCGGGGTTTTGTTGCCGCCTTCGATGCGCTGACCGGTAAGTTGGCGTGGCGATTCTGGACGATACCGGGTCCGGGTGAATTCGGATCCGAGAGCTGGCCGGGAAAACTCTATCTGCATGGCGGCGGAACAACATGGATGCCCGGAACATTTGATCCGCAACTCAACACGATTTACTGGGGCACAAGCAATCCATCGCCAGATTTCGATGGCGGTGTGCGGCCGGGAGACGATCTCTACACCGATTGCGTTCTGGCTCTCGATCCGGATACCGGGAAATTGAAGTGGTATTTTCAGTTCACGCCGCACGATCTTTTCGACTACGACTCGGTTGAGACTCCGATGCTGATCGATGCCGTTTATCAGGGTAGTCCGAGGCAATTGCTGGTTGAGGCAAACCGTAACGGCTTCCTCTATGTGCTCGATCGCACGAATGGAAAGTTTCTATCGGCAATTCCATTCGTGGACAAATTGAACTGGGCGAAGGGAATCGATGAGCGAGGCAGGCCAGTGCTGGCCGGCGTAGAGCCGACGGCGGAAGGAACACGAGTTTGTCCCGGCTATGCAGGAGCGACGAACTGGTTTGCGCCGTCGTACAACGAGTCCACGCATTCGGTTTATTTCATGGCTCTGGAGCTATGCCAAACCTATTTTTTTAAGCCGCAAACTTTTCAGGAAGGTCACGAGTATTACTCGACGGGTGTGAAGCACATTCCGAACGAGACTTCGCAGAAGGCGCTCGTGGCATTCAACCTGGATACAAATTCGATTGCGTGGAAATATCCGCAAGCCGGCTCCGGTCACTCCTCCGCTGGGACCATGACCACGGCGGGCGGCCTGGTGTTTTTCGGGGACGACTCGGGCTCGTTTGAGGCTGTAGACGCGCGGACCGGCATGGCGCTATGGCACTTCAATATGGGGCAGGGCGTGAGCGCATCTCCCATGAGCTATGCCATCGCAGGCAAACAGTACGTGGCCATCGCAGCGGGCAGCGACATTTTCAGCTTCGCATTGCCTTGATGTCGGGCCGATCACGAATACCCCGGTGTAAGTACAACGGCATCGGAAGATGCACATAGGAGAACCTTGGGGCTCAGGAAACGCCACACGCACAAAACCGAACCGAGGCGGTTAAGGCACCGGCATGTGGAGCTTGGATCCCTTCTGCTGCAGCCAGGCGTTGAACTGCTCAATCATCTCCTTGGTCCAGGTGCCATCGATCTGACCCGGCGTGTACTTGCCTTCGCGGAGCATCATGTGACCCCAATCGTCGACCATGTGATCCATTTCCGTGTCGTCGGCAACTTTCGCCGCCAGTTGCGGCGGGACAAAGGTGATCCCCTCGGGATCACCGATCGCGATGTCTCCCGGCATGACGGTTACGTCTCCGATGCGAATCGGTACGTTGATTCCGGTCAACATGACGTTCTCGAGAGCAGAGGGATCTACTCCGCGCGTGTACACCTGAAAGCCTGGGATTTCCTGAATGCCGGTGACATCGCGCACCGCTCCGTTGACAATCAACCCGTTGTGACTCTTGGCGTAGATGGCGGTCGAGAGATTGTCTCCGACGATCGTGCCGTAGCGAATTTTTCCGAACAGATCCACGACAAGAACGTCGCCCGGCTGCAGGATGTCAATGATCCAGGAGTTCTCGTCTCCCACGCGATTTTCTTTTTTGCCGTTGGCTCGAATCACGGAATCCACATCGGGGCGTCGCGGCATGAAAACCGTGGTCACGACGCGGCCCACGAGCCGCTGCCCGGAATTGATTACCTTCCAGCCGCCTTCGAACTGATTCTTGTAACCGGCATCCTGCAGAACGTCCCACGCCTCGTCGGCCGTGACGTCTTTCAGTCGCGCCAGCACCGAATCCGACACATTCGGACGGCCATCCGGAAAACGCTCGCCCTTCCATTCCGGCGTGAATTCGATGCGTTGCTCTTTCGAGAAGAGGTCGAGCTGCGCATGAGCCGGAACGGCTACGAGCAACAGCATGCCGACGAGGAGTGCAGGAAATATGGCTTTGCGCATAGGACTCCGAAAAAAATCGCAGCCTTGAAAACCGATGTTGCTGCGACCGCGAAAATATCACATGGAAGCCGCAGCAGCAATCGCTTGCCTTCCCGCGAACGCGCGTTAGGACGTGAGCTTTTTCTCCGCGACGAGCCGTGGAGCCGGCAATGAGCGGCCCCAAAACGAGCTATGTGCGCTGGTTTCTGGTGATCTGGCTGTTCGTGCTGAGTGCAGTCTCTTACCTCGACCGCGTAAACATTTCCATTGCCGGCGGATCGATCGCCGATGAGTACCATCTCAGCGACGTGCAGCTGGGCCAGGTGTTCAGCGCCATGCTGGTCGGGTATGCATTGTTCCAGACCGTTGGCGGAAGACTGGCAGACCGCTTCGGACCGCGCCGTGTGCTGGCCGCAGGCGTTGCCTGGTGGGGAATCTTTACCGCGCTGACCGCGCT
The DNA here is from genome assembly GCA_963739125.1 of uncultured Acidobacteriaceae bacterium. Taxonomy (GTDB): domain Bacteria; phylum Acidobacteriota; class Terriglobia; order Terriglobales; family Acidobacteriaceae; genus Sulfotelmatobacter. The sequence continues at coordinate 3,889,826 of CAVTZD010000001.1, forward strand.
GGTTCCTGCGAATATTGCAGGCGCGTTGTTCATTTTCGTGGCAGTCCGTTTTCTTCTCGGCGCAGGGGAAGCCGTGATCTACCCCTCCACCAATCAATTTGTCGCGCGCTGGATTCCGACGACGGAGCGCGGTATTGCGAATGGCTGGATCTTCGCCGGAGTAGGAGCGGGAGCCGGGCTGACACCGTTGATTGTCACCTACTTGATGGTTCATTACGGGTGGCGATCGTCTTTTTGGGCATGCTCCATCATCGGGTTTGCCGCCGCAGCGGTGTGGTATTTTATCGCTCGCGATACGCCCGCTGAGCATCCTAAGATTTCTGCTGCGGAGTTGGAGGTGATTCGTTCCGGGCTGCCGCGGGCAGAGCCGAAGAAGGGCGCGAAAGGCCTCGTGCCATGGAGTCGCGTGATACGAAGCAGAGAAGTGCTCGCGGTTACGCTTAGTTATTTCTGCTATGGCTATGTGGCATGGATTTTTTTCAGCTGGTTCTATCGCTATCTCGCCAAGGTGCGGGGCATGGACTTGAAGACGAGCGCGTTCTACACGATGTTGCCGTTTCTCGCCATGTTGGTGTGCTGCCTTTTAGGAGGAACCATCAATGACCGGCTCACGAAGCGGCTCGGACTCCGCGCGGGGCGTTGCGGTCTGGCGGTATTTTCGATTACGGTTGCCGGGATATTCATCGCGTTCGGGTCGCAGGTGCAAAGCGCGCGGCTGGCCAGCGTGGTACTCGCAGGCGGAGCGGGTGCGCTTTATTTGTCGCAGAGTTCTTTCTGGTCAGTGACGGCCGACATTGCCGGTGCGTCCGCGGGATCGGTATCGGGATTCATGAACATGGGAAACCAGATCGGAGCTGCGATCACGGCTTCTCTGACTCCGTGGATCGCCGCCCGATTCGGTTGGACGACATCATTTCTGGTGGCAGCCGGGCTTTGTCTGGTGGGGGCGTTGAGTTGGCTCGTGGTGGATCCATCGCGACAGCTCAGAGTTTCACCGGCTGAGGCTGGCGCGGTGGCAGATTCAAAGATATCTGTCTGATCAGTCTGCCAGTCGCCCTGGTGTGCGTGAGGTGGTGAAGGCGTTGCATCGTCGTTTCAGGTCATCATTTTTATTTTTCAGAACAGCATTTTCTCAGATCAGTTTCCAGGATCACGGTTTTTAGCAGCATGGCAAAACTGAATATCAAAGCGAAGAGCGGCTGTATGTGGGATGTGGTCAGTCTCGGGGAAGTCATGCTGCGACTCGATCCGGGTGACGAGCGCATTCACACGACGCGTCATTTTCGCGCATGGGAGGGTGGAGGCGAATACAACGTGGCTCGCGGTCTCAGGCGCTGCTTTGGCATGGACACGGCGATCGTCACCTCACTGGCGGATAATCCGGTTGGGCGTCTCGTGGAAGACCTGATGTTGCAGGGAGGGGTCGGTCAGAAGTATGTGCGCTGGGTGCCTTATGACGGTGTGGGCCGCACGGTGCGTAACGGGTTGAATTTTACCGAGAGGGGCTTCGGCCTGCGCGCTCCACTGGGATGTTCGGATCGTGGCCATACCGCTGTCTCGCAATTGAAGCCCGGCGAAATTGATTGGGACCAGGTCTTCGTCAAGGACGGATCGCGTTGGTTTCACACGGGTGGAATATTTTGCGCGCTTTCAGAGACTGCACCGCTGGTCGCTGAAGAAGCCATGAAGGCGGCGAAGCGGGCGGGCGCCACCGTTTCCTACGATTTGAACTACCGTGCATCGCTGTGGAAGTCGATTGGAGGAAAATCCAAAGCGCAGGAAACGAACCGCCGGCTGGCGCCGCTGGTGGATGTAATGCTCGGAAATGAAGAGGATTTTACGGCGGCTTTGGGCTTCGAAGTGACGGGCCTCGACGAACACCACTCCAAACTCGATCCAACGAATTTCAAGAGAATGATTGAAGACGTAGTGAAAGAGTTTCCTGCGATTTCCGTCATCGCAACAACTTTGCGGAATGCAAAGACTGCGACTCTGAATGACTGGGGGGCGATGTGCTACTACGACGGAGCCTTCTACCAGGCGCGGGTGCGCGAGAATCTGGAGATTTATGACCGCGTCGGCGGAGGCGACTCTTTTGCATCGGGACTGATTTATGGATTTTTATCGGGCAAAGAGCCACAGTGGTCCGTCGATTGTGGCGCGGCGCATGGCGCATTGGCGATGACGACGCCCGGCGACACGACGATGGCCACGCTGGATGAAGTGCTGCAGGCCATGAAGGCGCAAACGGCGCGCATTGAACGCTGAACGAACAGAATAACCGGGGGAACGGGACAGGAATTATGACCATCGAGGACGTGATTCGCAGGATTGGCGAGATTGGCATCATGCCCGTGGTCCGGGCGGCAACGGTCGAAGATGCAACTCGGGCCGTAGCCGCCATTTGTGCGGGAGGAATCCCGATTCTCGAAATCACCATGACTGTTCCCAACGCGACGTCTGTGATTGCCCATGTTGTGCGGGAACATGGGAGCACAGCTCTGATTGGAGCGGGTACGGTGACGACAAGCGCACAAGCCGAGCAATGCATTCGCGCCGGCGCCGAATTCCTGGTGAGTCCGGGATTGTCGATCCCGGTGCTGGCGGTGGCGCAGGCTTGCGCCAAGCTGGCGATCCCGGGTGCGTTGACGCCTACAGAACTGATGCATGCTCAGGACAATGGCGCGAAGGTAATCAAGATTTTTCCTTGCGGCAATGTTGGCGGCCCTAAATATTTGCAGTCGTTGAAGGGACCCTTTCCGAACGCTACTTTGATTCCGACGGGCGGAGTGAACGTTTCAAACGCAGCCGACTACATTGCCGCCGGAGCGTTTGCGCTAGGAATTGGCGGGGATCTGGTAAATGCGGCTGCTATGCGCGAGGGGAATCTGGCAAAGATCACGCATGCAGCTCGTGAACTGGTGCAAGCAGTTCAGACGGCGCGGGAAGTAAAGAAAGCCGGCTGAGCGGGTTTGCTGCCGCTCCTCTTGCGGAGATCCGTCACTAGACTATTTCCGCCCCAGACGCAAGACTATCCCGACGCCAATCCGCAAATTGGTCTGGCGATGAGCGGGCCGGGTGGAAGCGTGCGGATCGAGTGCATCGGGTACGCGCCGGCAGCAGGATTTCGTATTACGTCCCGATTGATTGGATAGACAGTAGCTGAAAGAATTAGAACGGCCGCCTGAAAATGGCGGCCGTTCCAATTTAACGTTCTTGGCCTTGGTCTAGCGATCCTTGGCCGGTTTCGTCTTGTTGTTGTTGTGTTTCTCGTTGTAGATCTGCTTGCTGTTTTTGTTTTCCTCTTTGTTAGTTTGTTGCCTCTCTTGCTTGGTTAACGAGCCTCCGTTGGCGGTGCGCTCGTTGTGAACTTGCTGAGAGACCTTGCTCTGCTTCTCGTTGGTGCGGGCGGCTTCGCCAGACGTCATCTGGCCGCTGCGCAGGCCATTGGCTGTGCGCTGCTGCTGGTTGGCTTCCCGCTCGTCGACCTCGTTCGGTTTCACGGTATTACCGTTGTGGTTATCGTTGTAGATCTGACGGCTCGCGGAATTTTGCTCATTGTTGATCTGCTGACGCTCCTGACCGGTCAGCTTGCCGCCGTTGGCCTCGCGATCGTTGTGCACTTGCTGGTCAATGTGGGCTTGGGTACGCTCAGCTCGCGCGGCCTCGCCGGAGGTCATTTGGCCACTGCGCAAGCCGTTAGCGATGCGCTGGTCCTGATTTGCCTCGCGGACATCGGGATGGTAGTTGCGCCCCGCCGAGCGATCGGCCGCCGAGATGGGTTGCGAGTGCGCGTGCTGCTGCGCCACCTGGTGATAGGAGTCTACGTTCGAACTCGCCATGGTTGCCGGACGTCCCTGATTCACCGACGCCAGTTGCGAGCGGTCGTGAGAGGCAAAGTTTTCATGCTGCATCTGGTTCGGAGTCGGGTCGAAATGGCGCTCGTTACCAGCCTGCATCTCGACCGCTGAAGCATGCACCTGAATGCCCTCGCCGCCATTGAAGCTAACGTGGTTGACGTTCACGATCGTGTTTTGCGTGACGATGGTGCGGTTTTCGTAGACGTTGGTGACATGCACGGTGCCGAAGTTTGCCACCGCACTGTTATAGGCGAAAGCTCCGCCGCGCCATTCGCCGCCGACAAAGCCGACGCCGCCGAAACCGAAGCCATAGTTAACGCCGCCGTAGAAGCCAACATGCGGGCCCCAGTAGCCGCGGTGCCAGCCGTACGCTCCGCCCTCATAGCCCCAATAACCAGGCGTCCACAGCAGGCCAGCGCTGGGGGGTTGCACCCAAACGCCGGGAACCCAGTAGTAGCCCGCATCCCCGTAGGACCAGTAACCGGGAGTCCACATGTAGCCCGGCGCAGGCAGCGGAGGCTGCTCATACACCGGCAGGGCGGGAGGACCCACGTGAATAGAGAGAGAGACACCGATTTGAGCCTGCGCGGCAGGCAAGGCAAGCATGGGTGCCGCAATAAATGCAGCAGCCAACAGGTTGCGCATGAATGAGCGAAGAGACATGGTCATTTCTCCTTTGTGCCGGGGCACGAAGATGGCAACATCTCCCCGTCTGCCCGCACTGCTTGGGCGTATCCATTGAAACCCAGAATCGTGATTTTTGTTGCAAACCAAAGTTCAGGGCCGAGGGATCAATGGATTGCAATGATTTCGGTCCCTGTACGCCAGACTGGCAGCACCGATTCGGCCCCTCTCAGTTAGGAGTTACTGCACGAGGCGGTTGTATTTCTTCAGGACCTCCCGCAATCGGTCATGCGGAAGTGCGATCACGGTATGACCCTTCAGACCGGTCATGGTCTCCGCGGCAACCATGGCGTTGACGACCGCTTCTTCTGTGGCTTGCACCGTGGCCAGGAAAATGGGGTTGATCAGATCGTTGGGCAGCATGCTTAGCGAGCGAACACCGTTAGAAGCAGCGGCTCCTGGATTCGCAGTGGAAAAGGCAATAAAGATGTCGCCCGAGCCATCGCCGGAGTAGCTTCCGTCTCGTCCGAGCCCGAGGGTCACACGCCTTGCAACGCGCTTCAATTGGGTTGGAATTAACGGAGCATCGGTGGCGACTACCACGATAATGGAACCCACATCGTCATCCCAGACTTTCGGTCCACCAATCTCACGGCCAACCGGCACTCCGGCAATCCGCAGTTGATCGCGCTGCCCATAGTTGCACTGCACCAGCACACCGACCGTGTAGCCTCCGTACTTGGCGTCGAGTACGCGCGATGCCGTGCCGATTCCGCCTTTGAATTCGTTACAGATCATTCCAGTGCCGCCGCCCACGTTTCCTTCTTCCACCGGCCCACCATGCGCGGTGTCGAGAGCGTGAAAAGCATCCTCGGCCTTTACGTGGAATCCGTTGATGTCATTCAAATAACCGTCCCAGGTCTCAGCCACAACCGGCAAGGACCAGGCGTACCCTTCTTTATCGACACCATAATGCTTCAGGCGCCAGGCGATCACCGCGTCGCGTACGATGCCGACGCTGTGCGTGTTCGTGATCATGACCGGGCCCTCGAGAAAACCCGAGTCTTCGACCCAGGTGGTCCCGGTCATCTCGCCGTTGCCGTTTTCCGTGAACCATGCGGCAAAGACCGAGTCGCTGGAGTCTTTGCCGCGGGGAAGAATCGCGGTTACACCGGTTCGCACCGGACCGGCGCCCGCAGGTGACGAGGCATCACCGGAGATCAGAGTAGTATGCCCAACTTTCACACCGTGGACGTCAGTGATGGCGTTCAGCGGTCCGGGTGCGCCATCGAATGGAACGCCCAGATCCCGCGCCCGAGGCTTGGTTTGAGCGCATGTCAAACTCGTCAGAACCAGACAAATAAAAAACACGCCAGGGATGTTGAGCTCAGACTTGGGCATCGAGGTTCCTCCAGTTGGGCGATCAGAGTATGCGCTGGGCGCCGAACCCAGCGCACTTTCTTTTCTTGACTTCGCTCGCACCGTCACACTAATGTTTTGAACACGAAAATGGCCTGGGAGCCTGTCGGTCTTTGCGGAAGGGTCGACGTCAGAGTTCTCCTTCAGACCAGGGCTTCCGCCCATTTCATTCCTGCGCAAAACATAGTACAGGCTCCAAGGGGGCAGCGATGAGGTCTTCCATCCAGAACCGGCTTTTCTTGTTTCCGGTCTTCTTCCTGCTGTCCGCTGCCTCCGCGTGGGCACAGACCGGCACAACTTCGTTGCACGGCAAGGTTCTTGATAGTACTCGGGCGGTCGTAGAGGGAGCCAGCGTAACACTTGCCAACCAGGGGCAGGGATTCAGCCGGACGCTCACGACTCCGTCCACGGGCGATTTCGAATTCCTCGCGCTTCCGCCGGGCACCTATGTACTCACGGTGGAAAAAGCTGGTTTCACGAAATATGAGCAGACCAATCTGCAGCTTCTGGTCAACGTGCCGACTACAGTCAACGCGGTTCTCCAAGTCGGCGCGGCAACAACCCAGATCGAGGTTTCGGGGCAGGCCCCGGTCATCAACACCGAAGACGCCACCATGGGTATAGCGTTTGGCGAGAATCAGGTGAAGGAACTGCCGCTCGAAGGGCGCAACGTGCCCGACCTGCTCACGCTGCAGCCCGGAGTCGCTTATACGGGCAATCGAGCCGACACGAGCACCGACGATGCGCGCAGTGGCGCGGTGAATGGCGCGCGCAGCGATCAAGGCAACGTGATTCTAGATGGCATTCGCGTAAACGACGAAGGTGGCCACGCTTTTACATCCGTTTTGCCCGTAACACTCGATTCGGTGCAGGAGTTTCGCGTCACGACTTCTAATGCCAACGCAGACGAGGGAGGAACCAGCGGCGCGCAGGTGGCGCTGGTGACCAAGAGCGGCACCAATAATATTCACGGCTCGGTCTACGAGTACCTGCGCAACACCTACACCAGCGCGAACGACTACTTCAACAAGCTGACCCAGCTGCAGACTTGCACGCTCCCCAACCCAGATGACTGCAACACGCCTCCGAAACTGATCCGCAATATTTTTGGGGCATCCGTCGGCGGCCCCATAAAAAAAGATCGCATGTTTCTTTTCATGAATTATGAAGGGACGCGGCGCGCGGAGGAAACGGTAAGCTCCGGGGAGGAGGTTCCCAGTCTGGCGATGCGCGATGGTGTGCTGCAGTACCTGTGCACCCTCAATTCCGACGGCAGCCTCAACACGGCGCAATGTCCCGGCGGGTCCGGGTCTGCGGTGCAAGGCAAGAGCGGTCAGTCGTACACACCTGCACCGGGATACTACGCTCTCGGTTTTAAGCAATTGCAAAAGATTGATCCCATCCAGGCGGGGCCCGACGCGGCCGCGATGGCGTACTTCCAAACTTTGCCGGTGCCGAACAGCAATGCCACGGGCGACGGTTTCAACTACCAGGGATTCACTTTCGCGTCGCCTACGCATGAAACGCAGAACGTCTACATTGCCCGCGCCGACTACAACATCACGCAAGACGGCAAGCAGCGTCTTTCCCTGATGGGAGCACTGAGAAATGATTCCAGCGATGCATGCGGGGGCTGCCAGCCATATTTTCCCGGTCAGCCTCCGCAAGGACAGACTGTCTACCACAACAAGGGTCTTGTCGCGGGCTACTCAGCGCTCATTCGTCCGAATCTGATGAGCAATTTCCACTACGGATTCGTTCGCGAGAGTTTCGGAACGATCGGCAATTCGTATCTGCCGTGGATCACTTTCAATTTCACCCAAAGCATCACTCGCACCCAGAACTACCAGCGCCCGATGCACAATTTCTCGGAGGATTTGTCGTGGATTCACGGGAAGCACACGCTGCAGTTCGGCGGATATCTTTTGTTCATGCGCAATCCGCGGTCGAACTTTACTTCTTCGTTTGACAGCGCGAGCACGAACTCGTCTTTTACCACTACCTCCGGATTTGCCGACAAAAACAGCCCGTTGAACCCGGCGAACAACGGCTATCCCGGAGTTGATCCGAGTTTCGCCGTGAGTTACGACTATCCGATCACAGATCTATTGGGAATGGTTACTTCAGCCACCTCGGTTTTTAATTACGATCGGCAACTTCAGTTGCTTCCAGCCAACTCCGCGGTCTCACGCCGATTTGCGCAAAACAGCTTCGAGCCCTATGTCCAAGACACTTGGAAGGCGACCCCGAACCTCACTCTGACTCTGGGCCTGCGTTACTCACTGTTCTCTCCGTTGTGGGAAACCAGCGGTTTGCAGGTTTGTCCCAGCCCCAGCCTGGGGCAGTGGTTCTCCGGCCGCGCAAAGGAGGGCGCCAGTGGCACCCCTTCCAACCAGGATCCCTTACTGCAAGTCGACTGGTGCGGTCCAGCGAACGGAAAAAAAGGATATTGGAACTGGGACTACGGCAACCTTGGTCCGCGCGTCGCCTTTGCCTGGGCGCCCAACAAAACTCAAGGTTTCCTGAGCAAAATCCTGGGCAGCGGCAATAAGTCGTCGATCCGCGGCGGATTCGGGATTGTGTACGACCGTTTCGGGCAAGGCATCGTGGATGAGTTCAGTGGGAACTCGTTCGGTCTAACTACGAGTCTCACCAACCCAATACTGCCGCTCCCCAGTTTGCCTCGGCTGACCAATGTCAACGTCATTCCGCCGAGCCTTCTGCAACCTACTCCTGGTGCTCCAAGCTTCCCGGAGACGATACCAACGATGCTGTCGCTTGGTGCGTCCAACTTCGGCAGCAGCCTCGATACTTCGCTGAAGACTCCCTATTCCTACGACTTGGACTTTTCCGTGGAGCGCGATCTCGGCGCGGGATTTTCACTGGATGTGGCGTATGTAGGCAGACTCTCGCATCGCCTTTTGAGTTCGCAGGATGTGGCTCAGCCGCTCGATCTAAAGGACAAAAAATCGGGCCTCGATTACTTTTCGGCTATCCAGCCGCTGGCAAGACTCTACGAGCTGCAAGGCGTGACCGACGCTACGTTCAAGAATTCGATGGTGAGCCCGGCTGTAATTCAGTATTGGACCGACATGCTGCAGGCGCCCATCAATGGCGGCTCTTATGCGCTGGGCGCGCAGACGGGAGGTTGCGGTGCAAACGTCCCGGCCTCGACCACCAACCCCGTACTGGCTATCTTCGATCTTTTCTGCGGAGTGTCCGGGGTTGAGACCACGGCGCTTCAGGCTCTCGATGTGCCCGTGGTATCCGGCTTTGGAAACGGTGGAATACCGGATGCGACGGGTGATCCGAACTGTGGCCAGTCTGGACATCCGCTCTGCCAATACTATCCAGTGGGAGGGCCGAACGCTTTCTACAACCGGCAATATACGTCTCTATTCGCCTTGCGTTCGATCGGATTCTCGAATTACAACGCGCTTCAAGCCACGCTTCGACATCAAATGAGCCATGGCATTCAGTTCGATTTGAATTACACATATTCGAAGTCGATCGATCTTTGTTCAGACGCGGAACGGAACGGAAATACCAGCGCTCTCAACTTCAGTGGTGGATGTCAGATGTTCAATGCCTGGTCGCCGAATCTTTTCCGCGCGGTTTCCGATTTCGATACCACTCATCAGGTGAATGCGAACTGGATCGCCGATCTGCCCTTCGGCCGAAAGCGCGCTATCGCCGGCAACGTCAATCGGGCGGTCGATGCCATCATCGGAGGCTGGCAGCTTTCCGGCTTGTACCGGTGGACGAGCGGGTTCCCCTACACGATCTACAACAACCCGGCCGACTATCCAACCGATTGGTATTGGGAGGGCGCTGCAGTGCCGAACGTGTCACACGTGACGAGTGGGGCGTATCACATGGCGAACGGCAACGTGAACCTGTTTCCCCACCCAGCGACAGCTCAGAATTTGTTCTCGCCGGCTTTGCCGGGTCAGGTGGGCGTCCGTAATTTCGTGCGCGGGGACGGTTTCTTCGGCGTCGACCTCGGCCTGTCGAAACGCTGGAAGATGCCCTGGAATGAAAACCAGAATTTGGCCTTGCGCTGGGAAGTGTTCAACGTCACGAACTCGACCCGCTTCGACTTCAACGATGCGAATTCCTCCAGCGCTAGCGAAAGCAACAATTCCATCGCGGTGCCGAACTTCGGCAACTATACGCACCTGATGACCAACCCGCGGGTGATGCAGTTCGCATTGCGCTACGAATTCTGACGTTCAAACTCTTCGGAACGCATAGTAGCCCGCAGCAGCATCGTCTGATCGCCGGTAGTTTCGACGATCTGCACAGCGGGCCCGGTAATGGTCTTCTTTGGCGCGCTCCAATCGGGGCAGCTACTGAGGAGAAGGCAGGCGATGCAGATCAACGAAAACAAGCCAGGCCCGGAGATTTTGCGAAGACGGACTGCTGCATAGTCAAGAGTCATACGTCCCCGAACGCAGCGCAGGATACGCGCAGCGTTCACTTCCATGCCAGAGTTGTGACGGAATCGGCGGGAAGAGGGACCTCGGCCATCCACTGACCCATCTGCAGCCCCACCGAGCGCGCAGCAGCGGTGTTGGTCAGCACCAGGACTTTCTGGCCGTCGGGATTCTCAATCGCTACATGATCCACTTGCGGCACCGCGCCCTGGGAGTCGAAGCGGCGTGCGCCGCGGCGAATGGCCTTGGAGAAATGCGCGAACGCCCAGTACTGGCCGCTGCGCGTGATTTCGTGGGTCTGCGAGTGAATGGTGACCAGTCCACCGCACGGGAAAGGACCAATGTTCGGCCGCCCCTTCTCGTCGAGCGCAAGATTCCAACCGGTCAGCGACTGGCACCAGTTGCGCAGCGCCTCGGTAAACGTATGTCCCCAGTCAGCCCAGTCGGTGGCGTAACGCGGGCTGGTGATATCCGGGCCACCCTCGGTCCAGTACATTTCGGCTTCGGGATGCGCCGCGTGGACCTTGGACATCATTTCGGCATCGCCGGCGTAGCCGTGCCACGCGACCGCGTTCGCGTACTTGTGCAGGTCCGGGTCATCGAGTGTGCAAATTACCCGCCCCCACAGGTTGTAGTTGTGATCGAGCAGCCAGATCTTGGTTGGAATATTGTTCGCTTTCAGCAAAGGGCCAAGATGACTCTTCACAAACTCAATTTCGTACTCCTGCCCCCACAGGCACGCAGGCATTCGGCCGTCCTGGTCGGTATCTACTTCGTTTTGCGACGTGACGGCCTGGATAGATACGCCTTCAGCGGCATAGGATTGCAGGAACTTCAAGAAGTAGTTCGCATAACTGGCGAAATACTTCTTACGCATCGACCCGCCCAGCATCGAGCCGCCTGCCTTCATCCAGCCCGGCGGACTCCACGGCGACGAAAATAAAAACAAATCGGGATTCATCCTGCGAGCCTGGCGCAATGCAGGAAGAAAATATTTGCGGTCGTGATCAATGGAGAAACGTGTCAAGTCAGGGTCGGGCTCGCCTTCGTCGAAGCTATACATCTCGGTCGAGTAGTCGCTGGAGCCGACGCAAGTGCGACAGACATTGAGCGCTAACTCGGAGGGGTGAAACAGTTCGTGGAGCAACTGCTCCCGCGCGGCGTCTGACAACTGGCTGAACATAAAGCAGGATGCGTCGGTGAACGCCGCGCCGAAACCAAGAATTTCCTGAAACTTAGTCCCCAGATCGAGTGCGATGATCTCCGCCGTGGGCTGAATAGAACTTTGCTTCCACACCAACGATGGCGCGCTTTCAAAGCGGTGTTTCTGGTCGGTAACGTGGACAGCGATTTCACCCGTGCCGGCGAGAGATGGAAAAAGCGGGCCCGGAACAGAAGAACTCCATGCCGGCAACGCTTCCGCAGTTGCGCCCGCCGCCAGTCCAGCGGCGGAGAATCTCAGAAAGTCGCGTCTTGTTTGCTCTGACATTTTTCCTCTCGCGGTTGTTCAATCGCGTGTTGACCCGGAGTGTCGCGCCGGGAGCGAAAACCCTGCCGACAAGAATCTCATGCGTGTCAAATCGTTCGATTCTCTTCTCCTGCGTTTTCTTTCCCGCGAACGACGAGTCGAAATCTATGCTTGTCAGTCGTCGGCCGCAAAGAAGGCAAAGGGGCTAAGCTTCCCCCAGCCTCCGGTTTGGGCTACCCTAGGGCGAGTACGAGGTGGTCATACAGTTCGTGAAAATGTTTTCCGCTGACCAATACCTTTTATCCAAATGACGTCGTCTCCATGCCGACTCTGTATCCATGTTGAATAAGAAAATGCGAACTCGTCGCGTTGGGGCGCCCGTCAGACAAGGGCTAAGGCGGATCGTTGCTTCAGTCTTCATGGTGACAGCTCTGGGTGTGGGGGCCTGCGCGCAGCTCGCCCCCACCGCGAAGTCGCTGCCCACTCTTACACGTGCGGATCAGATACGCCGCTTAACTCCGGAACAGGCGTCGCTGGGCTATCCGGTGCTGGTGCGTGGTGTGATCACGATGGATGCTCCTGCGCCTGATTTCTTTGTTCAGGATGCGACGGCCGGCATTTATGTGGAAGGCAGCGTATCTCCCAGATATCCCCTCTTGCTCAGCCAGTTCGTTGAGGTTGAGGGAGTGACGGGACCGGGCAAGTTTGCACCTGTCATTCGCGAGACAAAATTGCGCGTGTTGGGCAAAGGAGCGTTGCCGAAGCCGCGGCTTTTTGCGTTCTCCGAGATCGCGAACGGTCAACAGGATAGTCAGTGGGCTGAGGTGCGAGGCATTGTGCGCTCCGCGGCCGTCGACAGAACTTCCTGGCGCGAACCTGCGCTGGCCATGCGCGTCGCCTCGGAAGGAGGCGAGTTCAGCGTCCGCGTGCCAATCGCGCGCGAGCAGGATTTTTCTTCGTGGGTTGATAGTGAAGTCTTGATTGAAGGTGTGTGCGGCAGTTTGTATAACGCCAACCGGCAACTCACGGGCATTTTGTTCTACGTTCCGCGATTAAGCTTCATTCGAGTGGAGGCCCCGGCCAAAGAAGTTCCATTGTCGGAGTTGCTGCGCTTTGCGCCGGCCGAGGGAGCGCGACACCGGGTGCGAGTGCGCGGCATCGTTGGCTTTCAACAGCAGGGCAACGCCCTGTTTCTGCAGAGTCAAGGCAAGGGACTCCGCGTGCTGACGCAGCAGGCCACGCCGCTCGAAATTGGGGACCTGGTAGACGTGCTGGGTTTTCCTGCCATGGGCGACTCGGCGCCGATTCTGGAAGATGCGGTGTTTCATCGCCTGGACCACGAAACACCGCCCGAACCGGTGAAACTCAATCTTGACGTACCGTGGGAGCAATTCGACGGAGCGGTGGTAACCACCGATGCAAAATTATTGAACCGTCAGGCGCAGCCGGATGGACTCCGGCTCATGCTGCAGCGCGGCGACACATTTTTTGATGCCACCGTGCCACCGGGCGTTGGGGTGGAGCGCCTGCTGTCGATTCCGCTGAATAGCGGGGTGCGAGTCACCGGCATTTGCCTTGTCCGCAGCGGGGGTCTGTGGAATACGCCACAGTCATTTCGCATGCTGCTGCGCTTGCCGGGAGATGTCGTCGTGCTCACCACGCCATCGTGGTGGAATTTGCGTCACACCTTGTGGCTGTTGGGCGTCACCGGTGGAGTTCTTCTGGCTGTGATCGTGTGGGTCGTGGTTCTCGGCAGGCGGCTGCTAGAGCAGATGACGCTCATCCGACAGAAGTTGAGAACCGGCGCCGTGCTGGAAGAGCGCAACCGGATTGCCCGCGAGCTGCACGACACGCTGGAACAGGAACTTGCCGGCATCACCATGCAACTGGATCTGGCCGCAGACTGTTTTCAACAGGCCCCGCGCGTGGCGCAGCACGCGCTCGAAACGGCGCGCGATATGAGCCGTCACAGCATGGTGGAGGCGCGCCGCTCGGTCTGGGATTTACGTTGCCAGCTACTGGAAGGTGGAGATCTGGTTTCCGCGCTGGCGCAGATTGTCGAACCACTCGTGCCGCGCGAACAAACCAAGGCCGATTTCAAAATCCGCGGCACTCCCGTGCGCCTTCCCGGACCGGTCGAGATGAACTTGCTTCGCATCGGGCAGGAGGCCGTCGCCAACGCAGTGAAACATGGGAGCGCCCGGCGCGTCGCGATTGAATTAGCCTTTGCGCCTGGCGTTGTTTGCCTGACGGTGAGTGACGACGGTCAGGGTTTCAGCGCCGGCCAGCCGGCTCCTACTGGACATTTCGGACTTCTCGACATGCGGGAGCGCGCACAATCGATGGGCAGCCATTTGCAGGTCGAGAGCGAGCCAGGGCGGGGAACTCGCGTCATCGTAGAGGTTCGGGTCCATCCGCCGGAAGGGATCGATGAAGAGCTCAAAGCCAATACGTATTCTGGTCGTTGACGATCACTTCATGGTCCGGATGGGTCTGTCCGCGTCTTTGAACGTGGAACCAGACATGGAAGTGGTTGCCGAAGCGGGCAGCGGCGAGGCTGCTTTGGAGGCTTATCGCGAGCATCGACCCAACCTGGTGATGATGGATCTCCGGCTGCCGGGAATGAGCGGTGCCGAATGCACTGCTGCGATTGTTCACGAATTTCCCGAAGCATGCGTACTCATGCTCTCCACGCACTCCGGCGAGGAGGAGATTTATCGCGCGCTGCAGGCCGGTGCGAAGGGATATATCGTCAAGAGCATCCTCCGCGAGAAACTTCTTGCCGCCGTGCGTGAAGTTCACCAAGGGCGTCAATATGTAGATCCGATCGTGGCATCTCATCTGGCTGAACGCCGTTTGCATCGTTCTCTGAGCGTCCGCGAAGTCGAAGTGCTGCGGATGGTGGCCAAAGGACTCGGCAACAAAGAGATCGCCTCGGAGCTGAATATTGCCGAAGTGACCGTGAAATTGCATGTAAGTCACGTCCTCGAAAAGCTCAGCGTGAAAGATCGCACTCAAGCCGCAACCGTGGCGCTGCAACGCGGAATCATCTCGCTCGACTAAGAAACGAATCTCCACACGAACCCCAGCTGTACGAAAGTAGTATTGACACCTCCACCTAAGTGCTTTCTATTGGTACGTTTGCATCTAGTTGACTCTTCTTGAGTGCGTTTCTGCTTATGTGGCCTTCGCTGGATCCGGATCAAAGGAGGAGACCCATGGTCCCGAATCACAACCGCGTTGCGGCTGGCATCATCCTGTGTTTACTGATTGCGGTCGTTGGTCTTGGGCCCATGTGGGCGCAGGTCACGTCGGGTACCATCTTTGGCCGTGTCAAAGACGCCAGTGGCGCCTACATCGCCAATGCCACCGTCACGGTCGTCGATCCGGACACCGGGGCGAGGCGCACCGTAACCAGCAACGGCACCGGCGATTTTGTCGTGCCGAATATGCCTCCCGGAACCTACGACATAACGATCGAAGACCAGGGTTTTAAGAAGCTCGATACGCACGGCATTGTCCTGAATGCGGCGGACAAACTCAACGCGGGTGAGTTCACGCTCACAATCGGGACGGTTGCGGATTCGGTGACGGTGAGCGCCGATGCCGGGCAATTGCAGTTGCAGTCGGATTCGGGTGAACGCTCCGACCTGGTCACCAGCAAGCAATTGAATGATGTCGCTTTGAACGGTCGCAACGTTCTGGATTACATGAAACTAATCCCCGGCGTTTCGGGCACGCTTGATGCTCACCAGTCAGGCACTGGCGGACTGGATGCTTATAACATCAACGGCACCCGCGCCAATGAGCACGAGTTCACGATTGACGGCGCCTCCAACGTGGACACGGGCAACAACGGAGGGACGCATGTCACCATCAACCTCGATGCGATTGAGGATGTGAAAGTGCTGACCTCGAACTACCAGGCCGAGTTCGGCAAGGCCGCCGGAGGACAGATTGCACTCACCACGAAGGGCGGCACCAACCAATGGCACGGAGACGGTAGATTTTTTCATCGCAACGACGGCCTGAACGCCAACGAGTATTTCAATAAGCAAAATGAATTGGCCGGCGGCGCTTCCAATGAACCAGAAATCTATCGCTACAATTACTTCGGGTATCAGGTTGGCGGACCCATCAAGAAAGACAGGCTCTTCGTTTTCTGGAGCCAGGAATTTTACCGGCAACTGGTTCCTTTGGCCCTGGCTCAGTTCTATACCCCGACTGCGCTGGAGCGCACGGGCGACTTCTCCAAGTCCGTTGACGGAAACGGCCTTCCCATCGTGATTTCGGGGCCTGGGGTTAAGAACAACAAGATTGACCCTACGCAGCTGAGTTCAGCCCAGCAAGCCGTGTTCCAGCAAATGGAAGCCATGTTGAACCTTTTTCCGTTGCCGAATGCGAGCGGCTTTACTGGCGGCAACTATTACAACTACTCGAGATCACTTTCGGGCGAAGCTCCCCGGCGCGAAGACATTCTGCGCGTCGACTTGCAAATCAACAGCAAGAATCGGCTCTACGGCCGCTACATTCATAATGCCGAGACGGACACCTCGCCATTCACACCCTTTCCTGGCCCGTTTGGCATCTTTGCCTGCTCGTCGGGGACTACATTCACGGGAGGTTGCATACAGAAGCATCCGGGGTGGAACTTTTCCGGAAACCTGGTCAGTACGATCACGCCGACCCTTTTGAATGAGTTTTCGGTTGGGCCCAGCCACACGCTTTCTTTAGCGGAAGGAACGAACGGAAATATTTCCCGCGCGACGAACGGCTTCACGTTGCCGCTGCTTTATCCGGTTCCGCAGAGTGAAGCCATTCCAGATATGAGCTTCAATGGCCTGAACGCCATCGATTTCCAGGGTCCATATTTGGGCGCAACCCCGTGGCACCAGGCCAATACCACCATCAACGTGAACGACAATCTGACCTGGGTGCGGAATGCGCATGTTTTCAAGACGGGGGTCTTTTACCAGCGCAATCGCAAAGACCAGATTGCATGGGGTAATTTCAACGGCCAGTTCAGCTTCGGCGACAGCCCCACCGATGGCGGCTCGTGTCCCGGTGGGGCGGGTACATGCCAACTCGGTGATCCGCTGGCCAGCGCTCTAGAGGGAGGTTTCCAAGGCTTCGATCAATCTACCGCGCGTCCACTGGGTAAGTTCCGCTATAACCAGCTTGAGTTCTACGTGCAAGATACGTGGAGGGCGACGTCGCGGCTCACGCTCGACTACGGCATGCGCTTTGTCTGGATTCCGCCTCAGTACGATGCCAATAACCAGGTCGCTGTCTTCAATCCTTTGGCTTACGACCCGGCGAAGGCTGTGACGATTGATCCCCACTCCGGCAATGTCATCACCGCCGACGGTGGCAATCCGCTGGACGGCGTCCAATTCACCAAGGAAGATCAAATTCCGATGGGTGGCTGGAATGATCGCGGAATCATGCCGGAACCGCGCTTTGGTTTTGCGTACGATGTCTTTTCCAACCACAAGACCATCGTGCGCGGCGGTTTTGGAATGACTCATGATCGAACGCAGGGCAACCTCATCTTCAATACAGTTTTCGACAACCCGGCTGTGGTGGAGACCGCCGCGGTGGGTGCCGGCACTGTTTCGAGTCTCCCGACTCTGCAATCGAGCTTCGGAAACGGCGTGTTGAGCAACATTGTTGGTGCCGATCGAAACGGGAAAGTGCCGACGGTCTATAGCTTCAGCCTGGGTGTACAGCACGAAATCGGATTCGGCACCACACTCGATCTCGCCTACGTCGGTTCGCTATCGCGTCACCTGGTGACGTCCCGGGATCTTAATGCTGTGCCCTACGGCACAGCATTCTTGCGGTCCTCGCAAGATCCCAATTGCGTGGACAACAATGGCAACCTGGTTTTCCCTGGCGGCGTTGTGCCCGCCGTGCAGCCAAATCTGCAGCCACAATATGCGGCGGCGGGCTACAGCTTCAACGGATATTGCGCATTCGGTTTCAACAACTACGCCAACAGTTCGGCTTACTTCGAGCCCTACAAGGGGTATGGGCAGATGTCGTATCTCGAATTCAACGGCACTTCGAACTACAACTCACTGCAAGCCTCTCTACAAAGGCGCTTCAGTAAGGGACTGACTTTCGGCGCGGTGTATACCTGGTCGAAGTCGCTGACGACCGCAGGTTCGGATCAAGACACTCAGGATCCGTTTAATGCGCTTTTGGACTATCGCGCCGCACCGTGGGACCGGACGCAAGTATTCGCGGCCAACTACGTGTACGACCTGCCCAATGTGACGAAGCGCTTTGGCGGGCCGAAGTGGCTTTCGTACGTAACCGACAATTACGAACTGAGCGGCATCACGCAATTCATGACCGGTACGCCGGTGGACTTGAACAGTGCTTTCTCATTTCCGCCGGGAAACATAACCGGCTCCGATCAATACGGAGCGATCCCGTTCTATTACAGCCTCGACAAGAACCGGAACCTGGTGTTGCCGACGATCGGTGCCCCGGTACGGGGAACGCGAGACACTTTACGGTACGGCGGAATCCAGAACTGGGACATGTCGTTGTTCAAGAACGTTCCTCTGGGAAAGAACGAGGCTCGCTATTTACAAATGCGTCTCGAAGCCTTCAACGTCTTTAACCATCCAAATTTTGTATCGCAAAACTACGGCGTTACGGTGAATGGGCCGTGGAATTATGCAACCCCAACTACTCCCCTGACAATTTCGGAAAACACGGGCTGGGGTACGAAGGCCAGCACGCCCGACACCGGCCCGGGAGGTTTTCGCGTGATTCAACTGGGCGCCAAAGTTTATTTTTGACAGTTTGCAGGCAAGGGATAGTACTGACGATACGGTCCTCCGGACATCGCAGTAGTACGCGCGCTGGGAATGGTGGGACAGTGACCGTTCCCGCGCAGCTCAGCCCGCCGGTCGCGGCAAGTCTTGCACTCCATAGCCACCAATCATCAGGACACGCGATCAAGTACAATCCCCTGCTGGAGGGAAAGACTCATGGCAACGCAGTGGAGCCGTAATCATAGCGATGGGAACTCGCGGCGGAGAGCATGTGCGCTGGCAACGTTGGTCTTTATGTTTTCTCTGCCGTTGTATTCCGAGCCGAAGGGTTCAGCGAGTTCTGACGCCGCCACATCGGTTCAGGCGTTTTTAGGACGTTGGGATCTGACTCTGAAGGCTCCGGATCGGGAATATCCATCATGGTTGGAGCTGACGCAGGAAGGTGGGCAACTCAAAGCTCAATTCGTAAGCCGTTGGGGCAACGCGCGGCCGCTCCCAAAGGTTGAAATATCAAACGGACGCCTCACGTTCGTTTCGCCCAAGGAAGAAGAAGACCGGAAAAACGACATGGTCTTTGAGGGCAAGTTGTCTGGCAAGACGCTGGTCGGGACGACGACCGGGCCCGACGGTACTCCGTGGCAATGGACGGGCGTGAGAGCGCCATCGCTGAAGAGAACGGCGCCGCCGAAGTGGGGGAAGCCGATCCAGCTGTTCAACGGCAAGGATCTGAGCGGATGGAGGATGAGCGATCCGTCGGCGACTCCTGTCTGGACGGTTGAGAACGGAACCCTGGTGAGTCCCGGCCACGGCCCCGAACTCATCAGCGATGCCAAGTTTGAGGATTTCAAGTTGCACGTGGAGTTCAACTGCGCGCCGGGATCGAACAGCGGTGTCTACCTGCGCGGTCGGTACGAACTTCAGATCGAAGACGATCCTCACCCGGAAGGACCGAGTATGCGCACGGGAGGGATATATGGATTTCTGGCTCCTTCACCGGAACAGCCGCGTCGGCCGGGAGAGTGGCAGACTTACGACATCACGCTTGTCGGACGAGAGGTGACGGTCCTGCAAAATGGGCAAACCATCATCGACAACCAGGAAATTCCGGGGATCACGGGTGGAGCTCTGAATAGTAACGAAGCGCTGCCCGGACCGATCTATCTGCAGGGAAGTGAGGCCGGCCACGTGGCCTTTCGAAACATCACGATCACGCCGGCAAGATGATCCGGCCGGCCCGACGATCGGGAGGCGCAGGATCGCGGCTTACATTTTCCGGAATCGTCTGTCTCGCGGGGCGAAAAGTTCGCCACTCCCTTATAATGACCGGGATTCTAAGCGGTTTCTCGATTGCCTCCTGATCCAGACAAAATCCGCACGCAGGCCTCGGCCATCGTGAGCGAGCCCAGTCTCGCCTCGCAGCACAAGGCCAGGTCCGGAGTGGAGGTGGCGAGCCTCACCGACGTAGGCCGTCAGCGAACCAACAACGAAGATTCGTTTCTCTATTGGGAGCCCGATCTGGACGAGGAATTCCGCCGCTTGGGCCGGCTCGCCATAGTTGCCGATGGCATGGGCGGATACGAGGGCGGTCAGGAAGCCAGCCGGATCGCGGTGGAAAGCGTTTTGAACACCTTTCGCCGCAAGGGGGGCGACGATGCGCAGGCGGCGCTGCTCGAAGGCTTCGCGGCAGCTCACGAGGGCATTCAGAGTTACGCCACCGAGCATCCCGAGTTTCAGGGTATGGGCACCACCTGCACGGCGCTGTCGATCATGGGCCGCCAGCTCTGTTTCACCCATGTCGGAGATAGCCGTTTGTATCTCTTCCGTTCGGGCGCTCTGTCGCGCCTGACGCGCGATCATTCGTACGTAGGACGGCTGGTGGAGAGCGGCATCGTTCGGGAAGAAGACGCCGAATCGCATCCGCAACGCCACATTCTTACTGCCGCGCTGGGGTCGGGAAGGGAACTGACGCCCGATACTCCCCAGCACGCCCTGGCCCTTGGACTCGGAGATACGCTCCTTCTTTGTACGGACGGGCTGTGGGGAGTGGTCCCCGAATCGGATCTGGCAAGCGTCATTCAAACGAACGCGCCGGCGGAATCATGCCTCGCGCTGGTAAAGATGGCGCTGGAGCGGGGCGGTCCCGACAACGTTACGGTACTCGTGCTGCGCGTTACCGCCTGAACCATCGCTCTCGGAATCTCTTCCTCTGAAAGTCTCCGCAACACTTCCCCAGTAGGCCAGACTTTGCGGTTGCAAGAAACTGCGAAGCTTCGAATCTCGACGATAGCTGAGACGCTTTTGCGCGCCTCAAAACTGCAATCGATTTCACACTGGTTTTCAGGCGCTGTGATTTTGCAGACCTAACCTGTTCACGGCAAAGGAATAATTTTTCTCGCGGCGGTCACAGGAATGGAATTTCGCTTGCAATCGCGTGTACGTTAATAAAGTCTATTATAAACATCGAGTTTATGGAATAATTCGATCTCATGAAAATCTCGCAAAGAATCTTTGTAATTGCGGCTTGGTCGCTCGCGAGCACTGTCTGCGCCTGGGCGCAGGGAAGCGCGAACACGATTCGTGTCGGCGCGTTTCCCAACATCACGCATCCGCAGGCCATGGTGGGCAAGGCCAATGGCTGGTTCCAGAAGGCGATGGGACCGCAGGTGAAAGTGCAGTGGACGAGTTTCAACGCGGGACCATCGGCGATTGAGGCGCTGTTTGCGGGCACGATTGATATGACGTATGTGGGGCCGAATCCGGCGATCAATGGTTATGTGCGCTCCAATGGCGAGGCGCTGCGCGTTGTCTGCGGAGCGGCCAGCGGAGGTGCGGCTCTCGTGGTGCGCAATGATGCCGGCATCAACAAGCCCGAAGATTTTCACGGCAAGCGCGTCGCTTCTCCGCAATTTGGCAACACGCAAGACGTTGCCCTGCGCAACTGGCTCAAGAATCACGGCCTGAAAACCACTGACAAGGGCGGCGACGTGCAAATCGTCCCCATGGCCAATCCCGACCAGCTCACATTGTTCCTCAAGAAGGAACTCGACGCGGCGTGGGCTCCGGAGCCGTGGGCGACGCGCCTGATTCATGAAGGCAATGGCCGGCTTTTCGTCGACGAACGCACGCTTTGGCCGAACGGACAATTCGTGATCGGGCTGCTGGTGGTGAACACGAAGTTTCTGAAAGCTCATCCCGATCTAGTGAAGAAGTGGATCGTGGCGAACGTCGACTTGACCGACTGGATCAACGCTCATCCGGCTGAGGCCAAGAAGCTGTTGAACCAGCAGATTCAACGCGAGACCGGCAAAGCCCTCCCCGCAGTCGTTCTCGACGAAGCGTTTTCGCGCATGCAGGCCACGTACGATCCACTGCATACCGCGCTAGTGACGGCAGCGCGGCAGGCGTTTGACGACGGTTTTCTCGGCCGGGAGATGCCCGATCTTTCCGGGCTCTATGATCTAACGCTGCTCAATCAAGTCCTTGCCGAGAAAGGCAGAAAGGCGATCCAATGAGCGCGAACGCACAGAATGCTCCCGCGCGGTTTCCGATCCCGGTCGAGCCGCTTCCGGTTGACGCTCGCATCCCAATCCGCCCGGACGATTTGGGTTCGAGTGCTTCCCGCGGCCGTGCCTTTCTGGCCGCGGCGGGGCGGACCGTGCCAGCGGTTTCGGTCAAGACTCCGAAGGTCGGACTGAGTGAGATCTGCCTGAGTTACCGCACCGAACGCGGCGAGCGGTTGCTCGCGCTCGACCGCATCAATCTGCAGGTGAAGGCGGGAGAATTTCTTTGCGTGGTCGGACCGTCCGGGTGCGGTAAGTCTACGCTGCTGCTGCTGATTGCGGGCCTGCACCAGCAGACCTCCGGTGAGGTCCTGATCGATGGCGAACCGGTGCAGGGTCCCGGCACTGACCGCATTATGATTTTCCAGGAACACGGATTATTTCCCTGGCTCACTGTCGGCCAGAACGTCGAATTCGGCATGAAGATGAAGGGCATCGGCAAGGCAGCAAGGGAAGAGAAGACCGACTATTACCTGCGCCTGGTGCATCTCGCGAAGTTCAAGAACAGTTACATTCATCAGCTTTCCGGCGGCATGCGCCAGCGCGTGGCCATTGCCCGCGCACTCGCGACTGAACCGGATGTTCTGCTGATGGACGAACCTTTCGCCGCGCTCGACGCGCAGACGCGCGACCTGTTGCACGATGAACTGGAGCGCATCTGGAGCGAAACAGGCCGCACGATTATTTTTGTCACGCACAACGTGCGCGAGGCGATTCGTCTCGGCGATCGCGTGACTTTGCTGACGTTTCGCCCGGGACGGGTCAAGAGCGAATTTTCCGTAGACTTGCCGCGACCGCGTCATCTCGAAGATCCGCTCGTGGCTCGCGCCGCCCGCGAGATTCTCGATGAGTTACGCGACGAGATCAACCAGTCTCTCGAAGCCGAATACAACGAAGGCGTGAAGCCGCGCATCGAGCCGCGCGTCGAAAGCGGAGCCGCGATATGAAGCGTGCGGCCCACTACATAATTTTCTACGGCGCCCTGCTCGGGCTGTGGATTCTTTTGTCGAAGCTTAAGGTTTGGCCGCCGTATCTTTTTCCCACACCGTGGGGGGTTGGCCAAGCCCTGTACGGCGGATTCCAGGACCATACCTACTGGATTGCAATCCGCGTCAGCATGGAGCGGGTGCTGATCGGCTACAGCATTTCGGTCGTGCTCGGAATTGTTCTCGGATTGGGCGTTGCCAGCAGCAAGTTTCTGGAAGAAACCATGGGCGGCCTGCTGGTGAGCCTACAGAGTCTGCCGAGCATTTGCTGGTGGCCGCTGGCCCTGTTGTGGTTTGGGCTGAACCAGAATGCCATTCTTTTCGTGGTGGTGATGGGCTCGCTGCTGTCGGTTACGCTGGCGATGGAAGATGGGCGCAAGCAGATGCCGAAAATCTTCGGCATGGCCGGACGCAACCTCGGCGCCAAGGGTCTCAAACTGTTCTGGTACGTGCTGCTGCCGGCGAGCCTGCCGTTCATTGTGTCCGGACTCAAGCAGGGGTGGGCGTTCGCGTGGCGCTCGCTGATCACAGCGGAGATGCTCTATCTCAGTCTCGGCCTGGGCCAAGTGCTGATGATGGGGCGCGACCTGAATGACATGAGCGCGGTGATTGCAGTCATGCTGCTGATTATCGCCATCGGTTATGTCATCGATGGCGTTGTGTTCAAAGGGATGGAGCGTCGCTTGCAGCACAAATGGGGTCTGACGTCGGCGACATGAAATGTAAAAGCCGATCCTAGCGAACTCTTCCAGAAATTTAACAGAGGTTTAACAAAGCCGAGCGGGAGGCTTGTTGTAATGTCTATTATGTCTACAATACAAATTGTAATAATGACTTACGTCGAGTTTGACGCGAGCTTATTGAGCCGCCGCCAACCGGAGAGAACAAAGAAACAAGTGAAGACTTAGAGCCCGTGCCGCCACACAAAGAGGTGTGAGCGGCGCTGCAAGAGACATTCCCCCAACAAACTTACTTACCTCACAAAAGGAGACGACTGTACTTCCATGAAACTCAACCAGACCCTAATTTTTGCGACCCTCACGCTGGCGGCATTTACGCCCGGCGCATGGGCCCAAATCCAGACTGCGCCCAATGCGGCTCCAGCCGTCGGTCCCGCCGCTGCGGCGCCGGCTGCTTCACCAGCGGCGGTACCCGCACCGCCGGTAACGATCGCCGATATTCAAGCGTTGAAAGACGCCCTCGCCGCACAGCAACAACAGATTGCGGCGTTGCAGGCGCAATTGAAGAGCAAGAATGAAGCGGCGCAGCCAGCCTCTGCCGCTCTGTCGCCGACCCAGCCTGCCATCGCTCCCACCGCTGCTCCCTCGCCGGCCTCTCCCTCAACTGTCGCGACTAACTTCCAGGAGCCACAATCCAACAAGAGCAACCAGAATGCCGGCAGCTCTGACGAGCGCATTCGCAATCTGGAACGGCAAATCCAGGGGCTCGGCCCGATCTCTTTCAGCGGCGACGTTCGTCTTCGCGCTGAACCCTTCTTTGGCGGCCCGACTGATCAGGATATGGACCGTGTACGCGCACGCATTCGTGCCCGTTTCAACGCCGTCGCCGATCTTGGCGATCAATTTCGGGCCGGCATCACACTCGCCAGCGGCGACATCAACGATCCCACTTCGACCAACCAGACTCTCACCGGCTTCTACACTCGCAAAGCGGTTGCTCTGGACCAAGCCTTCGTCGAGTTCACGCCTTCTGCATTCAAGCCTCTGACCCTTACGGGCGGCAAGTTCCGATATCCCTGGTACAACACCGAACTCACCTGGGACAAGGACTTGAACCCCGAGGGCGCAGCCGAAACTTTGGCCTTCAACCTCGACTCGCCAGTCCTGAAGCGAATTGCCTTCATCGGCTTCCAATTACCTTTCGCCGAGATGGCCGGCACTTCAAGCACGGACAAGCGAATTACCCAGGCCCTTACCTACGGCGGTCAGTTGCAGACCACATGGCGGCTCGCGCCACGCGTGAACCTGAACGCTTTTACGGGTTACTACGACTACCGGGGCGCAGACTCCATTGCTCTGGCTCTCGCGCGTGCCAGCACCAAGAACCCGCAGACTCCGTTGTCTGGCTTGTTGCCGTTAACTTCCGGCAACCCGGTTCAGGATTCAATCTACACGACGACTGCTACCAATGTCGTCACGGTAGGCGGAACCGCATATCCGACGGGGGTTACCTCGATCAGCAATGCTCAGTTCGCCTCGAAATTCGGCCTGTTCGACTCCATCGCCCGCCTCGATATCGATAGCGGGCACCCGCGCGTCCCGATCCAGTTCATCGGAGACTACGTTCAAAACACCGCAGCCTGCGGCAACCTCGTCAACATCGCCGCTGCTCCGGCTAACACATCGACCCTGACATACAAACAATCCGTCAATGCTCCGTGCAACTCACATTACCGCCGCGGCTACTGGGCAGAAGTATCGGTCGGTCGTCTGCAAAAGAAAGGCGACCTGCAGCTCGGATATACCCGCATATATATCGAGCGCGAAGCGGTATTGGGCAACTTCAACTACAGCGACATCCGTCAGGGGACGAATGTCACGCAGCATCGCTTCACGTCCTTCTACCAGTTCGACAAGAACGTTCAGCTGGGCTTCACCGCCCTGGTCGGCCGTCCCCTTGGGACGACTGAGCCGTGGCTCACGCGCTTGCAGTTCGACACGATCTACATCTTCTGATGCTCGACGTGTAACACCCACCCTTTTCGAAGGGCGCTACCCCTTCGGAATCGCCGTCGGCCCGGTTTTGGCTACTCTCCTTTTCCGGGCCGACGGCGCTTTCTAGCCGTGCAGGGCCGGGGCTGGCGACACGTTCCCGTCTCGCAATCGCTTACCGAAAAATGCAAAACGCTACCGACCCAGTGTCCCGGAGGACTTCGGGGACGCTACGGTAGCGCTGCTTACTTCCAAGCTCAAACTGCGAGAAGTATAGAAATCGCGATGCACTACTCATAGTGCATTGTGAGGTACCGGGGAGTTAATATCCGAAGTGTAATCGCTGGACGCTGCTTCATGCACCCAATGCAATCGGCGGACCTCAGGGGCTGAAGCCCCTATTCGATTTGCAGGAGGCTTACGCGGCGCTGAAGCGCCGCTCTTCCACGTCAGTGCGGGCATTCGTCACGTCGATGCGGGCATTTGTCAGCTTTTCCGCAACCTCTTAGGTCGCGCCCCTTGAGGTCGTGCCGCTCCAGGAACAGCTTCTGGAAATAACTTCTAGGCGTCGGGCTTGTTCCCGTCACCTTCCGTAGCTTCGCCGGTTGCGGCTTTTTCTGGCCGCAACAAGGGGAACAGAATTACATCGCGGATAGTGTGCGAGTCGGTGAGGAGCATGCACAGGCGGTCGATGCCGATGCCCACGCCGCCGGCCGGAGGCATGCCGTAGGAGAGCGCGCGGATGTAGTCTTCATCCATCTGGTGCGCTTCTTCGTCGCCGCGTTCGCGCTCTTTTAATTGTGCTTCGAAACGCCGCCGCTGATCCTCAGGATCGTTGAGTTCGCTGAAGCCGTTGGAGATTTCCATCTGGCCCGCGAAGATTTCGAAACGCTCGGTCCAGTCTGGCTCTTCGGGCTTCTGCTTCGAGAGCGGAGACACCGCGGTGGGGAACTCGTAGATGATGGTGGGCTGGGTGAGATGCTCTTCGGCCACGGCTTCGAACAGAGCCGCGATCGCTTTTCCGTTGGGCTCGTGCGAATCGAAAGCTACGTGAGCACGCGACTTTTTGAGTCTTTCGACCAGACTCTTCACGCCGTCGCTTGATTCGAACTCGCTCATCTGCGGTTTCGCGCCCGCAGCCTCCGGCCAGAATTGGATGATTGCTTCCCGCATGGTCATGCGTTGCCAATTCGCCCAATCGATCTCCTGATCGCCCCATTTTGACTTGGTTCCGCCGTTGACTTCCCTTGCTGCCTCGGTGATGACCTCCTGGGTAACATTCATGATGCCTTGATAATCCGTGTACGCCTGGTACGCCTCGAGCATGGTGAACTCGGGATTCCAGCGCCAGCCTAGGCCTTCGTTGCGGAAGTTGCGGTTGATTTCATAGACGCGGTCGAATCCGCCGACCACCAGGCGCTTCAAATAAAGTTCGGGCGCGATGCGCAGGTACAGATCCATGTCGAGCGTGTTGTGGTGCGTGACGAAGGGACGCGCCACGGCGCCGCCGGCGATGGGCTGCATCATCGGGGTTTCGACCTCGATGAATCCCTTGGTATCGAGGGTGCGGCGCATGGACTGGATCATCTTCGTGCGCTTGAGAAAAACTTCGCGCACTTCGGGATTCACGATGAGATCGACGTAGCGCTGCCGGTAACGCAGTTCGACGTCGGTCAAGCCGTGCCATTTCTCGGGGCTGCTGTCGGTCGAAGTATCTGCTTCAATCGCCTTGCCGTCGGTGGCTTTACCGTCGATCGCTTTGCCAATGGGGAGCGGCAGCAGGTCTTTGCTCAGGAACGCGATCTCTTCCACATGAACCGTGAGTTCGCCGGTGCGGGTGCGAAACAGATATCCGGTGACGCCGATGAGGTCGCCGAGGTCGAGGAGTTTGTAGAGTTCGAATCCCTTTTCGCCGACCGCGTCTTTCTTGACGTAGATCTGCAGCTTCTTTCCGCCCTGCTGCAGGTGCGCGAACCCGGCCTTGCCCATTAACCGAATTGCCATGACCCGCCCCGCCCCGCGCACGTTGACTCGGTCGTGTTCCAGTTCTTCGGCGGTCTTCGGCGTGTAGTCCGCGAGAATCTGCTCGAGTGTGTGGCTGAACTCGTACTTGCTGCGATACGCGGGCTGGCCGAGCGCCTCGATGCGTTTCAGTTTTTCGCGGCGGAGTTCGTAGATATTGTCGTCGAGTCCCAAGGTCGTCCTTCTGGTCGTTAGTATGTCGCTCAGGATGGAAGGGAGATTATAAACAATGCGTTGAGGCGGTTCTGGCGAGCGAGGCGTTTGGTGGCCCGGTTGGCGGGGCTGGAGATATAGACCAAAATTTTTTTTGTGGGGCGCGGCAAAATCCTGATGGCGTTGGAGTTAGGGCGCGGGGATCTGCAGGCACGGCGGCAAAATATTGGATCGAAATGAGTTATGCGTAAAATATTGCGAAACAAGGATTTAGGTGCGCCTATTCGGCGTTGCGGCGCGGAGGCTGGGTGGTTCCGAATTCGCTCGGCATGCAGGGGCACACTCACAATTGTGAGCTTTCTGCATCCTCGGTCAAGGTTGTTCGTCACATGGAAAAGATTTTTTGAGGTGCAGGGCTGTGGAAAAGCGAGATTGGCTTGGATGGGATAGACGACGGGATTGAGTTAGCAATTCCGGGGGCGGCTCTGCTTTAGACAGCGAAGGCCGATGAGCGTAATGGGCGATTTTAATTCAGCAAGTTCATAGCTTCACGGCGTGTACTTGAAGATCACTCCGCAACCAGGAAACGAGCCGTTGGTGCAAACTCCAGTGCCTCCATGCCGTGTTGTGCCGTAGATGCTCCCATCTGATCCCAGGGTCAGACCACCGGACTCGGAGTCCTCACCGTCCCCTGCGGTTGCACCAGCGAAACGATGAACAGCGTCATATTGGCCAGTCTGGTTGATTCTGAAGACTACGCCAAGGCCGTTGCCGCCAAAGTGAGTCGTCCCATACAGTGTGCCGCCTGCGTCAATGACACCGGCAAGAGGCAGGTATCCGTTATCGCCGCGCAAAAAAGAATGCATCACTTCTTCCTGGCCGCTCGCATCCAGCCTGTATACCGTTCCCGCGCAGTGAGCAAGGCCACAATCCAGAGTCACGCCGTGGATGTTGCCGTTGGTGTCCCGAATCAAGCGCCCCACTGGATGTATATCCTCACCCAGGTTGTTGAATGCATAAAGCACCGTGAAGACACCCGCTGTGTCCAGCTTGAATACGGTGCCGGATCCGCCGAAGGCCTGAGTTGTGTACGAGGCTACCCCGTACAAATCGCCGGCCGCATCTCTGATAAGGCTTTGCGGAGACTCACCTTCGGCATCAAGGGCGAAGCGATGCAGAATTGTCTCCTTGCCTCCCTTGCTTACCTTGAAGATCGTCCCACAATTGCAACTGGGGCCGCTGCTTCCTCCGGATTGAGTAACTCCGTAGAGATCGCCGTTGATCGAGACCAGTGTTGAAAACGGTTGTGCTCCATCGGAGCCGCCCTTGAAGCTGTGCAGCGTAGTAACGGCGTTATTCGTGTCCAGCTCAAAGACAGTGCCCAGCCCATTGCTTCCACCCGCCGTGGTCGTGCCGTACAGATTGCCCGTGGGATCCTGAAACAGGCCTCCTTCAGGATGCGAGCCATCCGCCGCGCCAGTGAAATTGTGAAGGATGATCACCGTGCCACCCGTATCGAGCTTGAATACGACGCCCAGGTCGTGCGTTCCGCCCCGCCAGCTGGTGCCGTACAGGTTTCCTTCTGCATCCTGAACCAGATCGCCGTTAGGTTCCGTAGCATCGTCAGGTGCACCGGTGAAGTTGTGAAGTATCGTGTAGGTCTGCGCGTGCGCTGGCCGCGTCGCAATGAGAGACACGAGCAATATTGAGGCAGCGGCGGAAATAATCGCCGTCTTCAGTTGTAACGATCTATGAGCGCTAATTCTTGTCATGATCCACCTTCATTGCAGAGGTTGCAGTTTCTCTAGCGTGCCGAAGACTTCGTAGGTTAGGTCGCAAGCAGAACAAATCTCTGCCTCCCATGTGATCGGCGTTCCGGCCTTCGCTCTCAAGACAGTGGTCCAAGCGCATGTCGCCTGTTCGCGACAGCCCACGCCAGCGCCGCCGCCAAAGGAAAACTGCTGATGCTCCAACCCGCCGTCGTCCGTGTAAAAAAAATGGAGACTTACGCCGTTATTGCCGAGGACGGTGGTGTTGATCACATATACACTAAGTCGAAACAAGCCATCCTTCTGTGGTGTGAACAGGGTTCTTTGGGGAATGTTGGCCGTCTGGCCGGTTCGTGAGATTTGCGCGACAACGCGAGGAGAAACCTGCGGGCTTTGGATTTGTGAATAACTGCTCACCGACAAGCCGCACAGCATGGCGAGCGAAAGGAAAGGTGCTGTGATACGCATTGTTTCCTCCTAAGGAAATTCCTCTGAATAGCATGCAGGACGCCGCTTCTCAAAGCGCGGCTTCGCGGGGGAGGCGGGAACCGACAGCATCGTATCACGGATCGGACGAGGTCCTGGCTGGCGAAAATCAAGGCCATTGCGCTCAAAACCTCGGCCCGTCGGTTCAGGGAGTGCTGCCGGCGGGTTGGTGGAGTTCCTGCTGGACTGAAGGCGGGAGATGGTCGAGGTGATGAAGAAAAGTTACCACTTGCCAGATCTCGCTATCGGCCATGATGTTTCCCCAGGCCGGCATGGCGGAACGGCGCACGCCATACTTGATGAGGTAAAAATCCTGGTTTTCGGGCAGGCCGGAGTGCGACGGCATAAACTGGGGCGGCCGGGGATCGAAGGATGCGCCATAGTCGCTCACCGGATTGTCGGGGCGGCCGTGGCAGTCGGCGCACTTGTCCCGATACAAACGCGCGCCATCGAACAGGTTGGCTTCGGTCGGCTGAATTGGGTTCGGTTGCGAGGGCGCGTGGCGAGCGGCAGAAGCTCGCACGGCCGTGCTGGACAGTTGCGACTCGAGCCAGGATGGAGGGAGGTTGGCGCGCAGGTCGGCGTAGCCGAGCTTCAGATAGAGCCAGCCGCCGAGGGCGAGCACGATCAGCGTGGCGAGAATTCCGGCGGTGAAGTTTTTCATGTTGGCCTCGGTGCGGAAGACTCTTCCTGCATTATGCGCTTTTCGAGCGGGCTTTCCAGTTCAGGTCGGCGATCGCTCGAGGGCGCTTGCTTATACCATGGTATCTTAGTACATTGGTACCAATGGTGGATGATCCCAAACTTGAAGTCGAGCGGGTGCAGACGGGCGTGCGCATCGAAAAACGGATACTCAAAGTTCTCAAGGCGTTTGCCGAATACCACGACATGACGCTGGGCGATGTGCTCGAAGGCATTGTGCTGCACGCCTTTGACGGCAAGACTCCGTTCAGTGCGGCTTCGCTTGAACGCATTCGCGAACTGAAGAAGTTTTACGAGTTAGATCTGGACTCGAGCGCCAGCCATCGGCTGAAAGAGATCAAGGCCAAGTCTCCGCGCAAACGGGCGGCAGATAAATAGACGACATAAGGAGAGGCATGAGTTCTGCGAACACAAAATTTGCTCTCACCGTTTTGCAGTGGACGCTGGGCGTTGTGATTCTGATCGAGTCGGTGCTATTCGTGATGCCGAGCGCTGCCCACGAGTTCAGCCGGACGCACATGCCGGGGTTCGTACGCCTGGTGCTGGGATGGGGCGAGATCGTCGGCTGCATCTTGCTTTTGATCCCGCGAACCGCGCTGCGCGGTGCATGGCTGCTGGTGGCTGTTTTCATTATGGCGATTCTCATTCATCTGCTGCACGGCTTCTACAACGTCGGCAATCTGGTTATCTACACTGCGGCTGCATTCGCGGTTGCGACGGGAAAGTGAGGACGCCATGACCGGCGAGCAATACATTCAACGGTTCGAGGGCGGGGAGATCGGCGAAGATGCATTTCATCACGCCGACCATGTTCGACTGGCGTTTGCCTACCTGTGCCAGTATCCGCCGCTGGAGGCGCTCGACAAGTTTACTCGCGCTCTGAAACGATTCGCGACCGCGCACGGGAAATCACAGCGGTACCACGAGACCATCACGCATGCCTATTTTTTTCTGATTCGCGAGCGAATGGCGCGCTGTGCCGGCGCGGATTGGGAGGAATTCGCGCGCCGCAATCCGGATCTGCTGGTGTGGAAGGCGGGGATCCTGACGCACTATTACTCGGAGGCGACGCTGCAGTC
Organism: uncultured Acidobacteriaceae bacterium; assembly: GCA_963739125.1. Classification (GTDB taxonomy): domain Bacteria; phylum Acidobacteriota; class Terriglobia; order Terriglobales; family Acidobacteriaceae; genus Sulfotelmatobacter. The sequence continues at coordinate 3,921,850 of CAVTZD010000001.1, forward strand.
TGATCTTGCCCGCAGCGTATTCGTCTTTCCTGACAGGTGCGGGTGATTCTGTCGGACAGGCGGGAGTGGTACAGCTTGGCTCACGCTCGTTCCGCCAGCGGCTAAAGCCGCGATTGATTTTTGCGGCTTACGCGGCGCTGAAGCGCCGCTCTTCCACGTCACTGCCTGCATTTGGGAGTTTTTCCGCGACCTCTAAAGCCGCGATTGATTTGGCAAGCTTATGGCGCGGCTGGAAGCCGCGCCCTTTCAAATCAAGTTCAAACTGACCCACCCGGACGCGCGTTGCGCTTGAACCGCAGCCTCGTCGGCGCTACTATGATTTGCCCGGTCGAGACTGGAGCCAAGAGGCGTCATGCCGCAGAATTACGTTCCCATCTTTATTTTTATTGCGATTGTTGGAACCCTGCTGCCCATCACCTTGCTGCTGGCGAAACTGGTGCGGCCCGACAATCCGAGCAAGGCGAAACTCATGCCGTACGAATGCGGCATTGACCCGATCGACAGCGCCCGCGGACGCTACACCGTCCGCTACTACGTCATCGCCATTTTGTTCGTCGTGTTCGATGTGGAAACGATTTTCCTTTTTCCCTGGGCGGTGAAGTTCAAGGCCCTCGGCCTGTTCGGGCTGGCCGAGATGCTGATTTTCCTGGTGATCCTGGTCGTGGGCTACATCTGGGTTTGGGGAAAAGGCGCGCTGGAATGGGTGTAAACATCTTCGGCGGCTCAGTCGTTGGACGGCCGCTCCCTCGACAGGGTCAGTCAGACCAGCGGCCGCGCGGCGGAGCGAAGGTTCCCCGGCCTGCGAACTGAAGCATGAGCACGATCCCAAACAATCCGATCGATAGTTCTGCGGGCGAGACTTTTACTGCCAGCCGTTGGACACAGGGTAATTTCTTTTTTCCTACAAAGCTTGTTGTCAGCCCGCAGCGGGTCAGCCGCGTCAAGGCGCGACTGTTCGGCAGCAACGAAGAAAGTATCCCCATGTCGAAGGTTGCTTCGGTACATATTTCGACTGGTGTGTTCTGGGCTGAAATAGTTATTGAATCGACCGGCGGGACTGATCCCATCACGAGCCACGGTCACCGCAAGCGCGATGCGCAACGCATCCGCGACCTGATTGAGACCTATCAGGCGCAGGCGCGCGGTTAGGGCTCGACCGGCCTGGCAAATGCACTCACCGGTCATGTTGATAGAACCCTGCGGCTTGCGTCTCAAACGCTGCGCCCCACGGGACATTCGGCTGGCCATGGCGGAGGGATCAGGTAGTGGGTCAGTCTCTAGGACACGTTCTCCCGGCGGCTAAAGCCGCAATTGATTTGGCAAGGCTTATGGCGCGGCTGGAAGCCGCGCCCTTTCAAATCAAGTTCAAACTCACCCACTACCGAGGGATCAACCAGCGTTGACACGGTATCCTCAAGCTGATAAAAGTTAACGTTCTTCCTAACACAGGCCGCGCCGGAGGTTTGTGCCTCCACCAGGTATGCCGGACGAAACCAAATCTCCCGCGTCGTCACTGCCGGAAGGTGAGCCGAAACCTGCGGCCGGGCCGACTCCACCGGCAAAGCCCGCTGCGGCCGCGCCTGCCGCCCCTGCTGCGGCCAAACCCGCCGCGGCTCCTCCCAAGCCCGCCGCTCCGGTCCCGACGCCGTGGGATTCGCCGATGGTGGCAAGGCTCAAGCGCACCTACGGAACCGGCATTGAGGCTCTGACTTATCTCGGGCAGAACTACATGGTCGTAGACCGTTCGCTGATTCCAGAAATTCTGCATATTTTGCGGGGCGAAGATCAGTTCGACTACTGCGTGGATATCACTGCGGTGCACTATCCCCAGCGCGAGAAACAGTTCGACGTGATCTGGGTGCTCTACTCGTTCGCGCGCAACGAGCGTATCCGGGTGAAGACGCAAATTGCCGATGGCGAGACTCTGGCCACATCCGTTCCCATCTGGGCGACGGCGAACTGGCTGGAACGCGAAGTGTTCGACATGTTTGGGATCAAGTTCGACGGGCATCCCGACATGAAACGCATCTTGCTGCCTGATGGATGGAAGGGGCACCCGCTGCGCAAAGATTACGGAATTCTGCAACAAGATAATGAGTGGGTGCAGATCAATCTGGGGATCGAGAGCGGGCAATGAGGCTAAGGTTTGGATGTTGTCATCCTGAGCGAAGCGAAGGATCAATGCAATTTGTCGACGGTTATTAACACTTCAAAGAATGCATAGATCCTTCGCGGCAAAAGTGCCGCTCAGGATGACACTGCTCTTGAAGCAACGACTGGAGATGGCGTCCGACGACCGACGACTAACGACCGAAGCATGACCGATCCGAACACAGTCTCGCCGCTCGATCTGGAAACTGCTGACAAGACGTTTCTGGATTCGAACGAACTCGTCATTAACATGGGGCCGCAGCATCCGGCCACGCACGGCGTGCTGCGCGTGATTCTGCGGCTCGATGGAGAAAAAGTTCTTGGTCTTGAGTGCGTGATCGGCTACCTGCATCGCGGCGTCGAGAAAATTGCCGAGAACCGCACGTATACGATGTTCAACCCGTACGTCGACCGCATGGATTACGTTGCCGCGGTCTCCAACGGCCTGGGATATTGCGAAGCGGTCGAGAAACTTCTTAACGTTGAAGCTCCGCCGCGCGCGCAATATATTCGCGTGATCCTCACCGAACTGAATCGAATCGCCAGCCACCAGCTTTGGCTGGGTACGCATGCGCTCGATATCGGCGCCATCACGCCGCTGTTTTATACGTTCCGCGACCGCGAAGAGATTCTCAAGATTTTCGAAAAGTATTGCGGAGCGCGGCTCACCACACACGCATTCCGCATCGGCGGCCTGCAGTATGAGGCGTACGACGGCTTCGAGAAAGACGTCAGGGACTTCGTCAAGTTCGTGCGGCCGAAGATCGACGAGTACGAAGAACTGCTCACTACCAATCGCATCTGGCTGGAACGCACGAAGAACGTCGGGGTAATCTCAGGCAAGGATGCCATCGCACTGGGTGTGACCGGCCCGGTGCTGCGTGCCAGCGGGGTGAAGTGGGATCTGCGCAGAGCGCAGCCGTACGCCAACTACAAGAACTTCGATTTCGAAATTCCCACCGGCGTCAAGGGCGATACGTATGATCGGTATCTGGTGCGCATGGTTGAGATGCGGCAGTCTCTGCGGATCATCGAGCAGGCGGTGGAAGGCATTCCGGAAGGGCCGATCATGGCCAAGGTTCCCAAGGTCATAAAGCCCGCGGTCGGTGAGATTTATCACTCGATCGAGGCGCCGAAAGGTGAGCTGGGATATTTCATCGTCAGCGACGGTTCCACACAGCCCTACCGCATACGCGTGCGACCGCCGTCGTTTGTGAACCTGCAGGCTCTCGACGTCATGTGCCGCGGCCAACTCGTCGCCGATGTGATTGCAGTCATCGGAACGCTCGACATCGTTCTCGGCGAGGTGGATCGCTGATGAACGGCTCGCTGGTGCACGAGTTCGTCCAGTACGTCGAGTCCTACCTCAGCAGCGATAAGACACCCGGAACGGCTGGAAACGTGTTTTGGATCGTGGTCTATATCCTGCTGGTGTTCGGCGGTCTTTCGGTCGCCGTCATCGCCATGAACTGGCTGGAACGCAAGATTCTGGCGCACATGCAGGTGCGCCTCGGGCCGATGCGGGTGGGCCCGCACGGCCTGCTCCAGCCCATCGCCGACGCCATCAAGTTGCTGCTCAAAGAAGACATCATGCCCGCCGAGGCGGACAAGATCGTCTTTTGGGTCGCGCCGTTTATTGTTGTGCTGGCGGCCTTCACCGTGTTCGTCGTCGTTCCTTTCGGTCCTACTCACGCCATCACCGACATGAATATCGGCATTCTTTTCATGCTAGGCGTGTCGTCACTCAGTGTGCTTGGGATCGTCACGGCGGGGTGGGCATCGAATTCGCACTATCCCCTGATCGGGGCGCTGCGATCGAGCGCGCAGATGGTTTCGTATGAAGTCGCGATGGGACTGGCGGTAGTGTCCGTTATCTTGATGACCAGCCTCAATGCCGCTGGCACCGGCACGCTCAGCATGATCGGCATTGTGCGGGCGCAGCAGGCGCAAGGGGAGTGGTTCATCTTTAAGTTTTTCCCGCTCGGCCTGGTCGGATTTTTCATTTTTGCCATCGCCATGGTCGCCGAGACCAACCGCGCGCCGTTCGATCTGCCCGAAGCCGAATCGGAATTGACCGCTGGATTTCACACCGAGTACAGCGGATTCCGCTGGTCTTTATTTTTTCTCGCCGAATATTCCGCTATGATCGCGGTCTCATCGATCGCGGTGACGCTGTGGCTGGGCGGATGGCTGCGGCCGTTTCCGAACTGGCTGTCCGGTTCGACGTGGGATCTGGTCTTCTCGCTTTTTCCCGGGATCACGTTTCTTCTTTTCGCGGCAATCTGTTTCTACAACACGGCGCGCATGCCCAAGCATCCGCTGTTCAGGATTCAGACGATCGGGCTGGCCGGGTTTGGAGCCGTGCTCGGACTGATCGGGCTGATTCTGTTTGTGCCGGGCGTGCGTGAGCGCGTCGGCGATATTTTCTGGTTCTCGGCGAAAGTAGCCGCGTTTATGTATCTCTATATCTGGTATCGTGGCACGTTCCCGCGTTACCGCTTTGACCAGCTCATGAAAGTGGGATGGAAGGTCCTGCTGCCGACAGGGCTTGGGCTTCTGGTTCTGACGGCGCTTGCCGGTTTTTTTGAGCTGCCGTTTAAGGAGTGGCTGAGACACGTGTTATGAATCCGAATCCTCCAGTCGCCACACCGTTTTTCTTTTACCTGCTGGCCGCGACCATGATTATTGGAGGCGTGCTGGTGATCACGCGCAAGAACGCCGTGCACTCGGCACTGGCGCTGATCACTACGCTGCTGGCCCAGGCCGGGCTGTACCTGATGCTCTATGCCCCGTTTGTGGCCGGCGTGCAAATCATTCTCTATGCCGGCGGCATTATGGTGCTGTTTCTGTTCGTGATCATGCTGATTAATCTGGAACGCAACATGAAAGAGCGGCAGTTCAACAAGCAGTGGCTGGTGGGCATCGCGGCCGCCGCGGCTCTGGGCGGGCTGTTCATCGTGGTCTACACGAAAGGGAGCCAGCTTTTCCCCGAAGGCCGGGTCAGTTACGTGGAATCCGGAAATGTGCAGGGGGTTGCCGACCTGCTGTACGGGCCGCACACAGGCGTGTACATGTTCTCCTTTGAAATCGCCTCGCTGTTGCTGCTGGTGGCGATCATCGGAGCGGTGGTGATGGCGAAGAAGAGGATTTGAAAGTGCAGCTACTAGCTAGAAGCTAGAAGCTAGAAGTTCATGGACGCGATGCTTCACATTTCGACGCTGCATTACCTGGTGGTTGGTGCGGCTCTGTTTCTGCTGGGCGTCATCGGCGTGCTGACTCGCCGCAACGTCGTCATTATTCTGATGTCGATTGAACTGATCCTGAACGCGGTGAATCTGAACCTGGTCGCATTTTCGCGCTACTGGCAGGGACAGCATGGTGCGTCGGCGCTGCATGGCCAGGTGTTTGCGATTTTCGTGATCACCGATGCCGCGGCTGAAGCCGCGGTTGGACTCGGCATCCTGATCGCCTTCTTCCGTAATAAAGAGACGGTCAACGTGGATGAGGTGAATTTGTTGAAGTGGTAGAAAGGCAGCTTCTAGCTGCTAGCTCCTAGCTTCTAGCCAAACCCGATCGGTTCAGGCTCAAGCGACGAGACGAATAGCTAGAGGCTAGAAGCTTAGGAGCTAGAGGCTGATTTTCTTATCCCACATCTACCTGATTCCGCTGCTGCCGGCGATCGGCGCGGCGCTCATGTTCTTCTTCGGCCGCAAGCTGCAGAAGGCTACGGTGAGCGCGGTGTGCGTGGGGGCGATCGTCCTCGCCTTCATCATGGCCTGCGGGGCGGTCTGGCAATATGGCGATTACGCGCGCGCCAACCCGGATAAGCATGGGTACGAGACCACGCTCTACACGTGGCTGGGCAGCGGTACCGGAAATCTCAATTACACGACGCAAGCGGGTGCGCCCGCGGAATTCCGCGCCGATGCCGGATTCCTGCTCGATCCGCTTTCCAGCATCTGGCTGCTGTTCGTGACCGGCGTCGGCCTGTTGATTCACATTTACTCCACCGGATACATGGCGCACGAAGGCGGCTACTACCGTTTCTTCGGATACCTCAACCTCTTCATGTTCTCGATGCTGACGCTGATCCTGGCCAACAACTATGTGTTGCTGTTCGTGGGCTGGGAGGGCGTGGGCCTGTGTTCGTATCTGCTGATCGGTTTCTATTTTCAGCGCAAATCGGCCAGCGACGCGGCCAACAAGGCGTTCATCGTCAACCGCATTGGCGACGCGGGATTTCTGTTGGGGATGTTTTTCGTCGCGTGGATCTTCGGCTCGCTCCAGTTCACAAAAGTTACGGAACTCGCGCGCGCCGGTCATTTCTCGCCCGAAACGCTGGCTTACATCACGGCGGCTACGCTGCTTCTGTTCGTGGGAGCCTGTGGCAAGTCGGCGCAGCTTCCACTCTATATCTGGCTGCCGGACGCCATGGAAGGCCCCACTCCGGTGTCGGCTCTCATCCACGCCGCGACCATGGTGACGGCCGGCGTTTACATGGTCGCGCGCTCGAATGCGCTGTTCGTGCTGGCGCCTGATTCCATGAGAGTGGTCGCCATCGTCGGCGCACTCACCGCATTCTTCGCAGCCACCATCGGCCTGGTGCAAAACGACATCAAGCGCGTGCTGGCTTACTCGACCGTTTCGCAACTTGGTTACATGTTTCTAGCGCTCGGCGTGGGGGCCTTTGCCGCCGGCGTCTTCCACGTCTTCACTCACGCTTTCTTCAAAGCGCTGCTCTTCCTCGGTGCGGGTTCGGTGATCCATGCCATGTCGGGCGAGCAGGACATGCGCAACATGGGCGGACTTTCCGGCAAAATCCCCATCACTTTCGGTACCATGCTCGTCGCGACGCTGGCCATCGCCGGAATCCCCGGCTTCGCGGGATTTTTCTCCAAAGACGAAATTCTCTGGCAGGCATGGAAGTCCAGCCCATATCTCTGGGCCATCGGCTTCATCACCGCGCTGATGACGGCCTTGTACATGTTCCGCCTGATTTATCTGACGTTCTGGAGCCCATCGCGCATCGCCAGCCATGAGATTGAGCACCACATTCATGAATCGCCCAGGTCGATGACGGTGCCGCTCGTGATCCTCGCGTTCTTCTCGGTGACCGCTGGCTATCTCGGAGTTTCTCCGAGCCTCGGCGGTTCGAATCGCTTCGAAAAATTTCTGGAGCCGGTGTTTGCCAACAAAGTCGAAGCTGCGGAACCGTCGCCCGCAACTGAGGAAGGCCCGCGCGGCACCGAGTATCTGCTGATGGGACTCTCGGTTGCTGCTGCGTTCGCGGGATGGTTCCTGGCCAGACGCGCCTACGTCAAGGCCGAGAAGGGTTACACGGAACCGATCGCCAGCGCCGCGCCGCCCGTCTACGACCTATTGCTCAATAAGTATTACGTCGATGAGGGTTATGACTACGCCTTCACCGGACGACGCAAGCTAGGCGACGTCCGCCTCGGCGTGATGGGCCTGGGCGTCGCGTCGTCGTGGTTCGATTCGCATGTGATTGATGGCGTGGTCAACGGCGCGGGCTGGATCACGCGTTTGACCGCGACGATTTCCAGTTGGTGGGATAAGTGGATCATCGACGGAATCGGCGTGAACGGCCCTGCGATCCTGGCACGCATGCTGAGTTATCCGGCGCGCTTGTTCGAGTGGGGCCTGGTGCAGTGGTACGCGCTGGTGATGACCGCGGGGTTAGTCGGGTTCATGTTGTATTACGTGTATCACTGAAGGGCAGCTTCTAGCTCCTAGCTTCTAGCAAAGCGCAGAAAGCTAGACAGGAAGAGCTAGAAGCTAGCAGCTAGGAGCTAGAAGCTGCATCATGTATAACCACATTCTCTCCATCATTCTCTTCACGCCGCTGGTGGGCGCGTTCGTGCTCCTGTTTGTCTCGAAGGAGAACAAGAACGCGGTCCGCTGGATCGCGAACATTTTCGCGCTGGGCGGATTTCTGATCTCCCTGCCGCTGGTTCCCTGGTTCTGGGACAAGCGCTTCGAGGCCGGCTTCAAGTTCATCGAGGGCGTGCCGAACAACTGGATTCCCTCGATCGGCGCGGGCTACGTGCTCGGCATTGACGGCATTTCGTTCCTGCTGATCATGCTGACCACGCTGCTGGGCTGGATCTCGATTCTTTCTTCGTGGACCGCCATCGAGAACCGGGTTAAGGAATATTACATTTGGTTTCTGCTGCTGCAGACGGGCATGCTCGGCGTCTTCATGGCGCTCGATTTCTTCCTCTTCTTTGTGTTCTGGGAAGCGATGCTGGTGCCGATGTACCTGCTGATCGGCATCTGGGGCGGCCCGCGCAAACTGTATGCCGCCATTAAATTTTTCCTGTACACGCTGGCTGGTTCGGTGCTGATGCTGCTGGGCATCCTGTTCCTCTATTTCCACCATCACGCGACGACCGGCGTCTACACCTTCAGCCTGACTTCACTTTACGAAACCGCGCCACGTATTTACTTCGACTACGGACCGCACGTGGCGACGCTGCTGTTTCTGAGTTTCTTCTTCGCATTCGCGATCAAAGTGCCGATGTTCCCCTTTCACACGTGGCTGCCTGATGCACACGTGGAAGCACCGACGGCTGGCTCAGTCATTCTGGCCGGCGTTCTGCTGAAGATGGGGACGTACGGCTTCATCCGCTTCTCGCTGCCATTTTTTCCCGATGTGCTGGCGCACACCACAGTCCGCACCTGGATGATCGTGCTTTCGATCATCGGCATCTTGTACGGGGCCCTCGTTTCGCTCATGCAGAAAGATATGAAGAAGCTCGTGGCCTACTCGTCTGTAAGCCACCTCGGCTTCTGCACACTGGGAATTTTCGTGCTTACGCCGCTGGGATTGAGCGGTTCTGTTCTACAGCAGATCAACCACGGCATCTCGACCGGGGCGCTGTTCTTGATTGTCGGCATTCTCTACGAACGCCGCCATACGCGCGAGATCTCAGAATACGGCGGCATTTCGAACGTGATGCCGGTCTACGCCACCATCACCATGATCATGTTCCTGTCGTCGATGGGGCTGCCGCTGCTCAACGGCTTCGTGGGCGAGTTCACCATTTTGCAGGGGACGTTCATGGAAAACTGGCGCTGGGGCGCTTGGGCTGTTCCCGGCGTCGTGCTTGCGGCAGCGTACCTGCTCTGGCTCTACCAGCGCGTTTTCTTCGGCACGGTTACGAATCCGAAGAACGAAAAGCTGCATGATTTGACTCCGCGCGAGGTCGCCACATTCGTTCCGCTGCTGATCATGGCGTTTTGGATCGGCCTCTACCCGAAGCCGTTTTTCCAGATTCTTGATCAGCCCGTGAATCACACGATCGCGCTCGTGCATGCCGACTATTCGCAGCCGGCAACGGAGAACGCTTCGGAGCAACCCGCACCCGCCGCTCCTGCGGTGGCGTCGACTCCTGCACCCGCCGCGCCCGTCTCGGCGAAGCACAAGATGGCCGCTCCGAAGGGGAAAGACTAGTGGGCATGCTTCCCCAATTCACGTCGACGGACTACGTCCTGGCGCTGCCCATCACTCTGCTGGCGCTGTTTGCGCTGGGCATTTTGCTGATCGATCTGATGCTGGCGGCAGAGCAGAAATGGGTCAACGCCGTTACTGCGTTCGTCGGTGTGCTGTTCTCGGCCAAAGCGGTCTATAACATCCAGCACTTTCTCGGAGACGCTCCCTCTGCCTTCGGCATGATGCACACCATGCTGGTCGATCATTTCGCCATTTATTTCTTCTATCTGTTTCTGGCGGCGACCGCGATCACGATTCTCATGTCGGCGGCGTACCTTGAAATTGAACACGAGAATCATGGCGAGTATTACGCCCTGATGCTGCTCTCTGTCGCGGGCATGATGTGCATGGCCTCGGGCTACGATATCGTGCTCATTTTCATCGGCCTCGAACTGATGGCTATTTCCACATATGTGCTGGTTGGCTTCCTGCGCCGCGACCGGCGGTCGAACGAAGCCGCGCTGAAATACCTGCTGCTGGGCGCATTTTCGTCGGGCATCTTTGCCTATGGACTGTCACTGCTCTACGGTCTGTGCGGCAGCACGAACCTGGGCATCATCGGAAATACGGTCTCGGGTCTTATCCGTTATGACCCTTACAAGCCGATCCTTGTAATCGCCGTGCTGACCACGTTGACCGGCTTGCTGTTCAAGATCGCGGCCGTCCCATTTCACCAGTGGGCGCCCGACGCCTACGAAGGCGCGCCGACCAGCATTACCGGATTCATGTCAGTGGCGGTAAAAGCCGCAGGATGGGCCATGCTGATGCGCATTCTGCTCTGGGGATTGCTGCCTCTGCGCTCAATCTGGCTTCCAGTGCTGGTCTTTGTCTCCATCGCAACCATGACTGGGGCGAACCTGGCGGCGCTGACCCAAACCAATACCAAACGCCTTCTGGCCTATTCTTCGATCGCCCATGTCGGCTACATGCTGCTCGGCCTGATTGCCGGCACGGCCGCAGAACTCAACGGCGACGGCATCAAGGGCATCCTGATCTATCTGCTGGTTTACACCTTCATGAATCTCGGCGCCTTCGGAGTGATCACTTCGCTGCGCCACAAGAAAGTCATCGGCGACGAACTCGATGACCTGAACGGCCTGTATTCCCGTGCCCCGATCGAAGCTGTCCTCATGCTGATCTTCATGCTTTCACTGGCCGGAATTCCGCCGCTCGCAGGTTTCTGGGGCAAGTATTTCATCTTTCTGAGCCTGATCGAGACTGGACACTTCGCACTGGCTGCGGCCGCCGTGCTCTACTCGGTGTTCGGCCTTTACTATTACCTGAAGATCGCCAATGCCATGTTCATGCGCCAACCCGAGGCCGGAGAAGAGAAGCTGCCCGTCAGTTACGCCATGCGCTTCGGGCTTGGCGTGACCGCTTTCGCCACGCTCTTCATCGGTGTTCTGCCGAACCGCTTCATCGACGTGGTGAACTGGGTGTTTGGGATCGCTCAGAATCCGAGTGTCGCTAAGCTGATGCGGTGAAGAACTCATCCACTCCACCGCCCGGACCGGGTCCCGACCGGAAGAAGAGTCCCTGGGTGCAGGTAGGCCGCTATAGCCAACTGGCATTCATGCTGCCTGCCGGCACGGTCGCGGGATGGCTTATTGGCTCCGCGCTCGACCACTCGCTTCACACCGCGTGGATGAGTGTCGTCGGCCTGCTGGTGGGGACCGCAGCGGCGCTCGTCGAACTGATTCGGACCTTGCTGCGCGACACCAAGTAAGATGGCGATGGGAAGCTCACCCCGCTTCGTATTTTCTTATTCATATTCTGCATGAATCAGGAAGCGCAAAATTCTGCTGCTCCAGCGGCGTCTTCCATGCCCGCCGACGCCTTCTACTCCGGCGCTCTCGACCGCATCCGGCGCTTCATGATCGCCCTCGGCCTTTTCTTTTCAGTTGCGGCGTGGTGGAAGTTTGGGCGCTGGGCCGCTCTCGGTTTCCTGCTGGGATGTGCCATCTCTTATCTGAACTTCCATTGGCTCAAGAGCGGGGTCAGCGGTCTGGCGGATCGCGTAACCAACACCGGCAAAGCACAGTCAGGCAAGGGAATTGTGGCCCGATTCCTGTTGCGGTACGTATTGTTGGGAGCAGCCGCGTATGCTATATTAACCAGTTTTCCCGCGAGCCTCAGGGGTCTGTTTGCGGGCTTGTTTCTGCCCGTGGGGGCAATTGCCTGCGAAGCGGTATACGAACTGTACGCGGCGCTGGCTCGCGGGGTTTAACGGGAATGCGGAAGTTGCTGGAGAGCTAAGCGCCGAGAGCCAAAAGCCCTTTTCTTATGCCCGAACAACTCTGGTTTACCGCTATCCTGAACCATCTTTTCGCCGGGCCGGTGACCGCATTTCTGCGGATGCTGCACATTAACCCAAAATATCCGCAAGCGCCGGTCACGGATTCCTTCTCCATGGAGTTCCTGGTTTTTCTGTTCCTGCTGGCGTTATTCTTTCTGTTGCGCTCGCGCCTGTCGGTCGATTCACCCAGTGGCCTGCAGCATGCTTTCGAGGCGCTCGAGGGATTTGCTCTCGACCAGGGCCGGGAAATTATCGGTCATCACAGCGAACCTTACATTTCGTTTTTCGCGATTATCTTTGTCTTCATCCTGATCTGCAATCTGATCGGACTGATCCCAGGCTTCGAGTCGCCTACAGGCGTTCCGGTCGTGCCGCTGGGGTGCGCCATTGTCGCGTTCTTTTACTATCACATCCAGGGGTTCAAGCACGCGGGGATCAAGTACCTGCTGCATTTCTTTGGGCCGCCGATGGAGGGCATGCCGCTGGTCGCGCGCGTCCTGCTGGCCATGTTGATGTTGCCGATTGAACTGGTCAGCCACTTCGCCCGCCTGCTTTCGCTCACGGTTCGTCTCTGGGCCAATATTTTTGCCGGCGATCTGATCACTCTGGTCTTTTTTTCCATGATCCCGATCGGGGTGCCCATCATTTTCAGCGGCCTGCACATCGTGGTCGCGATTTTGCAGGCCTATGTGTTCATGCTGTTGGCGATCATCTACGTTTCCGGCGCGGTCACCGAAGAGCATTGAAACAACAAGTTTACCCGCCGCAAGCGTGAGGGCGTCTGCAAGGTATGGCGTCAACCACCCACTGGCGGCAATTTGATACGAGGAGAAAAACAACATGCGTAAATTGAGTCATCTGTTTATGACCCTGTCAGCCTTGTGCTTCGCCATGCCTGCCTTTGCGCAGGGCGGCGGCCCCAGCGAGACCAGTTGGGTCGCCATTACCGCCGGATTTTCCATGGCGATCGCTTCCGCAGTCTGCGGATTGGCCCAAGGCAAAGCGGTGGCCTCTGCCACTGAGTCGTTGGCCCGCAATCCCGCGGCACGCTCGGGCATTCAGTTCGCCCTGATTCTGGGACTGGTGCTGATCGAGTCGCTCGCCCTCTACACCCTGGCGATCATCTTCCTGAAAGTGAAGTAGGGACAAGGTTTCAGAGTTTCAAGGTCGCAAGGTTTCAAAGGAGCGAAACCGGGTGCTGATCTAAATCGAAAAAGCCTCCGCATGTGCGGAGGCTTTTTCATTTCCGAGCAGGCTCGATGACTCGTGCGCGAACCTTGAAACCTTGAAACCTTGAAACGTTGAAACTTTGTTTCCTACACCTTCCGCTCCCCGCTCCACTCCTGTCCTTTGCCCTGCGGAGTGTGGGTGAGGGCGTCGACGAGAAGCCTGCGCAATCGATGGCGGCTCTCCAGATCGGTATTCACGATTTCAAATCCTACTTCGTTCACGCGCGCTCGCCGCAGCAGCACGTGCGCTTTGATTTTCGACCGCATCCCCAGCGAGATTTCCAGGTCGGCTTCGCTGCCGATACGCAGGTTGTCTTCCTTCGTGCCCATCCCGCCGCCGAGGCTCAGTTCGCGGATCGTGATTTTCGACTTGCCCCACGAACTGCCGATCGTTCCCGGCACCGTTTTCGAGAGCACCAGACGCTCATAGCGCCGCTGCCGTACCCAGGGGCAGGCTGGAGCCATATCGAGCGGCGCGATCGCCAGTTCCCCCGGTTCGAGGCCGCTGTCGGCAAGCACTTGCGAGCCGTACCGCGGATCGGTTTTCGAGAGGGCCTGGGCCGCTGCAATTCTCAGTTCCCGATGGTAAATCCAGCCGAAGGTTTTCTTGGCTTCAAGAATCTCGCGCAGGGTCGCAACGCCTTCGGCGTCTCGCAGGCGTCCCAGCGACTCGATGGCCTTGAGCTGGATGAATGGAGAGCGCGAGGCGGCTTCGCCCGGTTTCGCCATGGCGATTAGAGGAGGAACGGCCGAGACATCGCCGCTCATTCCAATCTCATCGACTGCTTCGGGCAGCACCAGAGGGTCCAGAATTTCTGCCAGTTCGAGCAGCGTGCGGCCGCGGTCGGTGGCCGCGCCGTAGGCGATCTGCCGCACGACCATATCGTGATAAAAGCGGTTCCATTCGGGCATGCGGACGGGCAACAACTCGAGCAGCGTCCTCACATCGAGGCGGCTGAGCAGTCCCACTGCAGTCGAAGCCTGACGGGGCTGGCCGGTGCGCAGGATTTCGCGCAACTGGGCGAGGGCCGGAGACCCCAACTGCATCACCAGTTCGATCATGTGATCGCACTCGTCGCGCCGCATGCAGCGGAAGAAGCGGTCTGACAGATGCTCGGCGCCCGCCTGACTGGTCCTGCGCAAGACAGAGAGCAAGTCAGGGGGGACCGCATCCACGTGCAACGCTTCCTCAATGAATTCCGGCAACCGGTTTTCGACACCTACGCGTGGGCGCAGATCGCTCACCAGAACGGGGCGATGCACGCCGACTAACTCCATGCCTGAGCAGACTTCATTCACCGCGGCGTAGTTCTTTGAAGAGCTGGCCTCCTGACTCAAGCGCACGAATGCGGCGCTGAGCAGGCTCTGCAACTCCGGATCTTTATCGGTCACTAGCTGCTCACTCAGGCGGCGGATAGCCAGCGCCATCGCGGGCCCACCGAGTCGCGCGTAGAGGTCGGCCAACTGGCTCAGAGCAATCGCGGTTTTGCGGCGCGATTCAATATCCTTGGCCGTCAGGCAGCTGGAAAAGTTGTTCAGGATTTCAGTCGCCGCGGCGTTATCTTCCCGCTCGAGCAGGGTTTCCACGAACTGCCGTACGTTGCGCGGCGGCACACACGGCGCTTCGTGCGAGAGCAGCACGCTCTTCTTGCCCGACTCGGGTACTTCCGCCCAGAACATGCGATCCAGAATGTCGGCGTGGGATTCCACCAGAATCCCGGCCTTGCTCATCTTGTCTTCCTGCATCTTCAGAATCTGGCGCAGGGAGTCCATCTGGCGGCTCATGTGCTCCATCATCTGGTGCACGGCGTTCACTTTGATCTCGCCCTTCTGATAGCGCTCGAGGGCGAAGCGAATTGCCATGTGCTCGGCGGCTTTCATGAGCAGAGGCGTATCGTCTTGCTGCTGCGCGGTTGCATTCGCCGCCAGGCTGCCCAGCAGTTGCTGCAGGTTCAGCCGCGTATTGGGATCGGTCTGAGTCAGCTCCTTCTGGATGTCTTCTTCCTTGGTTCCGGGATCCTGCTGAACCTGCCCAAACCGCGTAAGCAGGCGAATTGCCTGGATGACTTCCTGCTCCTGCAAAGGAACCATGCCGCCGGTCCAGGCCGGGGCTGCCCCGGTTGCTGAACCCGTCCCCGCGCCCGTTCCAGCGCCCGCATTTCCGGGTGAAGGATTGGGCACACTGCCCAGCGGAACCATGGGAGTGCCGTTGTTCGCGCCTTGTCCTCCTCCGCCCGAGTTCGCGCCTTCGGCAGCCGCAATCAACTGCAACAGTTTCTGCGGATCGTTGAGCCACTGCTTGAACTCCGGACCGAGCGTCTGCGCGGCAATCTGCGCGGCGATGCTTACGTCGCCAGTCAGAGGATCGGCGGCTACGAACTTTACTTCGTTAATCTTGATGGTGCTGTTATGCTGGCCCGCTCCGAGTGCCTCTTTTATCTGCTTCGACACATCCTGCGCCTTGGAGCCCGCTACTGTGAAGGCGCGCACCAGTCGCGTGAAATCTTCAATGGTGACGTCTTTCGAGAAATGCAGGCTGGCCAGTCCGGCCGTGTTCAGCAGGGTCGCGAAACTGCGCTCCGCGTTTCCCGTCTCCAGTGGAATGCCATCGAGCAAGAGCTTGTTGTCAGAGACGCCGAGCAGGAAGCCACTGTCGCCGGCGGTGGGCAAGCCCTGCTGCAGTTCGCTCCACGCAGTCTCGAATTGCGCCTCCGTGCGCTTGTGATCGTAGCCATACATCCGAGCGTACTTGATCAGGATGTTGAGGCTGTGTACAAATGCGCGCGCCGAGGCCGAACGGGCACCGAGCGATGTGTTAGTGGCGGAGATAGTAAGCTCCTCGGAATCGCAACTGTGAAGCTCAAGGGTAACGGGAAAAGGGGATACCTAAAACGTTACGGAGGTAATTGGTCCGAAATGGAATCCCTAGTCCCTTAAGGGCATGGCCCGGTCGGAGTCTCCGAAAAAGGAGCAACCGCGGTCAGCGATGACCCGGGGGAAGGCTAAAGCCGCTCTTCGACGTCCTCGCCTGGCTGCCGATTATGGCCACGGCACCCGGAACCGTATCTTCAGTAGAATACTCGCGGAGTACTTGTCATAGGTGACCGCTACGCGAACTACCGGGCTGCGCTACTGGATGAACCGAGTGCTCGAGGAGTGCGACAACGCTGCCGCGAGCTTCAGCGTCGATCCGGTGCATGACTTGCGCGTGTCGCTCCGCCGCTGCCGCTCCATGGCCGACGGGATGATGGCCATGGATCCCGACCCGGACTGGAAGTCCATGAAGAAGGCCGGCAAGCGCCTGTTCCAGCGGCTCGGCGAGTTGCGCGATGTGCAGATCATGATGGATTGGATCGAGAAGCTGGAGCTGGTGAAGCCCGGCGAGCCAACTGGAGATTCGCTTGCGCCGCCGCGATCGGAACAGACTTCTGGGTTAATTCCGGACGCCACGGCCCAGGAAATTCAGCCTGAAAGTGGGCATTTTGATCCCAACGACGCCGCAGCCCACGCCCTGCTGCAAATCCTGAAAGCGCGAGAAACTGCGCAGAAGCAGGACGCTCGCGCCGCGCTCGATCAATTCGACCGCAAACAATGGCGCCAGTGGAGCAAGACTCTTCCGCTGCGGGCCGCGCGCATCCGCCCGGGCAGCGCGATCTTCAAGCACCTGGCTCTCGAGCGCTGGATGGCGGCGCGTGCCCTGCACCGCCGCGCCATGCGCAACCGCTCGCGGATTGCGTTGCATACTCTGCGGATCGGGATCAAGCGCTTCCGCTACATCGTCGAGAATTTTTTGCCCGAAGAGCACAAAGCCTGGAGCAACGACCTGAAGCACATGCAGGACCTGCTCGGCGAAGTGCACGATCTCGACGTTTTGTGGACCACCGCGCTCTCGTGCCATGTTTTTCCGGACGAAACATCGCGGAAAGCCTGGCAGGCGAGGATTGTCGAAGAACGAACGAAGCGGGTCGAGGAGTACCACAGGCGAACCTCGGGCCCCGAATCTCTGTGGAGTGTCTGGCGGGCTGGCCTACCGCAAGGCAAGCAGATTCAACTACTTGCCACGCGTCGTATGATGTTGTGGGCGAAGGCGCTCGATCCTGATTTTGCGCACTCCGAACGCGTGGCCCGACTGGCGCTGGAACTCTACGATGGTTTGGAACGAGCATCTTTATTGGGAACTTCAACGGAGGCGAGGGATGGCAATGGCGTCAGTGCCCGCGCCAGCCTCTACGCTGCCGCGCTGCTGCATGACGTAGGCAAGGCCAAGGGCAATAAAGGGCATCACAAAGCGTCGCTCGAATTGATCAAGGCGCATGGGACGCCGTTAGGCTGGAACGCGCAAGACCTGCAGCGCGCGGCCGTGGTGGCTCGCTTTCACGCCGGAGCCCTGCCGGTGCGTAGCCATAAGGCCCTGCGCGATCTGCTGCCCGATGAGCAGAAGACAATCGTTCGCCTGGCCGCAATCCTGCGATTGGCGAATGCGCTGGATTCCGCTCACGATGGCCATATCCGCCGGGTGAAGATTGAGAACTCAAGCGCGCAGCCGCAGAATCGGAAACGCACCAATGGATTCCTGCGTAAACCCGCGCCCCTGGCGCGGAACGAAGCTTTGGTCATTGGAGCCGAGGGTTATAGTCCTGGCAGTGACACGGCACAAACCATCGCCGCAGAGAGGTATCTATTGGAAACGATTCTTCGCAGGCCGGTCGTGGTTCGGGCGATGAATCCCATATCGTGATCGCCCTGGGCTCGGCTCCTTCGGAGGCGACAATTTAGCTACGCTCTGGTAGCTTCCCAGTCACTTTTCCGCAGCACCATCTGCAGCTACAAAGGTTCGTGCCGCTATTCTGCGCTCGCGAGCCGATGGCAGGGAGCCGATAGGCCGGACTTATGACTCACGCCCAAATAGTCGAAAAAGCTGTGCGCTGGCTGCGGTGGTATCGCTGCGGAGTCGTGCTCTCCGAGCAGGCCTGCGTCAGCGGAGAGATGCCCGACGCGATCGGCTGGAAGCGCGCATCTCATTCGGTGCTGGTCGAGTGCAAGGTCACGCGCGCGGATTTTCTGGCCGATCGCGGAAAACCGTTCCGCCTCAAACCCGAGCAGGGAGTCGGCAGCGAGCGCTTCTACCTGACTCCTCCCGATCTGGTGAAGATCGATGAACTGCCCGCCGGCTGGGGCCTGCTCGAACTTCGGCACGGACGAATCGAAATGCTGCGAGCCTCCGCCAAGAACCTGCGCAGCGCCACCGGTTTCCGTTACGAGATGAACCTGCTGCTGGCAAGCCTGCGGCGCGTCGAGGTCCGCATCGAACCGCAGAGCATTACCGACTTCCTCAAATGGAAGAACCGCATGGCCGAATACAACCGCGGGACGCTGCCACAGGGATTGCAGGCGAATGAGGAAGAGGTAAATGTATTTCTGCGGGGCGATGTAAGCGGTTGATGCTTCCAGTTTCCGTCATATCGAACGGCTTTGAGCTGCGGGCAATCTGCTGTCGTGGGCAGCAGAGCCGGCTCCGGCCGACAGCAGATTCCTCACCGGCTTTCGCCGGTTCGGAATGACAACATGGGAGGATGACGGCTTGTTCGCTACAGTTCCCGCCGACCCTCCATCGCTTTCAGCATCGTGATCTCGTCGGTGTATTCGATGTCGCTGCCGACTGGAATTCCCATCGCGATGCGCGTGACTCTCACTCCGGCGCGCTTGAGCTGCTGCGAGAGATAAGTGGCTGTAGCTTCACCCTCGACGGTAGGGTTGGTTGCGACGATCACTTCGTCGACGTTACCGGCGTCGACGCGGGTGATGAGATTTGCGATGCGCAACTGCTCGGGCCCGATTCCGTGCAGCGGCGAGATGGCGCCGTGCAGCACGTGGAAGACTCCGTTGAAGTGCTTGGTTTTCTCGATAGCGGCAATGTTGGTGGGTTCCTCGACCACGCAGACCAGCCGCTGGTTGCGGGTGGCGCTGGTGCAGTAGACGCAGGGATCAACGTCAGTGATGTTGTTGCATATCGAGCAAAGGCGCAAGTTAGCCTTGACGTCGCGCACGGCGGCCGCGAGCGCCTCGGCGTCTTCATCGCTCGATCGCAAGATGTAGAAAGCCAGCCGTTGCGCGCTCTTCGCGCCGACGCCGGGCAGCTTTTTCAGTTCGTCGATCAACCGCGACATGGGCTCGGCAAATTTGGACATAAGGAATTGAAGTACCAGGCTCTCGTAGAGACGTAGCTTGCTACGTCTCACCGCCGGCAGAGACGTTGCAAGCAACGTCTCTACGATTACTGTGTTGCCGCGATCGTGTATTCGAAGTCGTACGAATGCTTTCCGTCAGCGGCAACGTTGATGGTCATCTTTCCTGTGATCCCGGTCAACTGGCCGGTTCCGGAGTCGGGTGCGACCAGGATGGTCAAATCGGGCGCGCCGCGCGTCATGATTCCGGTGTGGTGCAGGACGAAGGTGCCGCTGCGGCCGTGCAGCGTTCCGGTGAATTTTTCAATGGCAACGTATGCACCGGAATGATCGGCGCTGATACCACCGGTCAGCATCTGGCCTTTGGCCGTGCCCTCGAGATCCCCGTGGTATTGCTTGTCGAGCAGCATGCGGCTCAGGCCATCGCCGAGTTTGTCATCCTGCGGAATCATCTTTACGTCGAAGGGGCCAGTGGCGTGCATGGTGGTCTCTTTCGTTGTTGCGGAGGTGGATGATTGCGTTTGCGCGGATGCAGGAACGCCGCTGAACAGGAATGCGCATGCCGCGAAGAAGATCACGAAGCGAAAGCGTGGGATCTGCGCAGTGTCTGACATGAGCTTCAAGTATAGAGTTTTTTCGGCCGTCGGACGCCGTCGTCTCTGCGATACGCCGCTCTCAGTGTCAGGCCCCAATAAATCAGGCATCCGTAGAGCAAAGCATCGACTGTGATTGCTATTTCTGCCATTTTTCCAACTGCGATCGCAATCACATGCAGGCAATCGAGCAATCCCCCGCACGGTTCCGAGGTGACTAAATACCGGCCGAGCATCAATCCGGGCGAAAATATATTACTTACTGTCTGGCTGCGAGTGCCGTCGGAAATCATGAAAGCTATGACTGAGACCGGTGCGGCGAGGATTCCCGGAAGAATAATACGCTTTGCACGAGTGCTCAAAATTGGAGGTTGGCAACCCAGGACTCGACTGAGTCTCTGTCGGTAAGGTCGCGAGGAATTCATATGGATCGGTACTGTTCTATCTGTAATTACAAGCCGGGGATTCCGAGGCCGCCCAGCATGCCGCCAACGGTGGACTGCATCTGGCCATCGATTTTACGCGCGGCTTCATTTACGGCGGCCAGAATCAGGTCCTGCAGCATTTCGACATCGCCAGCTTTCACCGCTTCCGGATCGATGCGGAGGCTGAGCAACTGCTTGCGGCCGTCCATTTTGGCGGTGACTGTGCCGCCGCCCGACGTGGCCTCGACCACGGTCTCCTGCATTTTTCTTTGCAGCGCGTCGTACTGCGACTTGGCTTTCGACATCAACTCTTGCAGATTGAATCCGCCCATAGAACCTCGCATTTCAAGGTTTCAGAGTTTCAAGGTTTCAGGCCGCGTGCGTTTTCGATTCGAAAACTTGCAACCTTGCAATGTTGAAACTTTCGTTGCTAACGTTTTTCCCGGTAATCGATCACGGTGCGAATCTCGGCGCCAAATTTTTCGCGCATGCGCTGGACAACCGGATCCTGCTCGGCACGGCTGCGACCGCCGGCTCCGGGTGCAGCGCCGTTACGCTTGTTTTCTGGCGGCGCCACGGTTGCGCCGGGAACGACTTTCAACTTCATGGCGCGGCCCAGGATTCCGCTGGCTGATGCAATCGCTAGACGCTTCGCGTCGGGTCCGAGCGACATATCGACAACGGTCTGCGATTCGGCGACCCTGATGACGACTTCGTTGCCCTGCACGCTCCACTCGCCCGACTCCAGCATCGAGACGAGGATTCGATGGTTGCCGTCCGATAGCGCTTGCAAGACGGCGACTCGCATCTTTTCGACTTGCGGCTGAGAGGCGGAGATTTCGGCCGGTTGCGCAATTGCAGCCTCTAACGATGGTTCAAGCCGCGCCTCCTGTGCGGGCGTTTTGGTGGCCTCGGCAGAGACGTAGCTAGCTACGTCTCTACGATCTGAGTTGAGGCCGGAATCCGGTTCGTCGACGCGGCCGCGGATTGGAGCGGCGGAACCCATGATCACCGGCTCTGCAGCGCTGGCTGAGGCAACGATTCGCGGGCCGGTTGACGGAAGGGAATTGGAAGAATCTTCCTGCCGCGGAGTGCCTTTGCGGGCGGAATCGGCGGCAAACGGCGAAACATAGCCACGCTGGCCTCCCGGCGAGGGTTCCGCTCGGCCTATCTCGGATTGCGGGATCGCGTCGCTCTCTTGCTCCCTGGGAACGCGAATCTTACGACCAGGACCGTCGGAAATCGGAATCGTAGATCGCCCGACAGGGGGGCTGGTTGCACGGACTCCGGCAGTGTCGCTCAGCAACTGCTCAATCGGAATCAGCTTTTGTGCGTGCGCCATTTTGAGCAGGCCGAGTTCGAGATGGAATCGCTGCTCCTGTTTGTATCCGAGTTCCCCGTGGGTACGCAGCATGATCTGCAAGTGGCGCGTGAGATCTTCTTCGCCGAACATGTCTGCCACACGCGCCACGCGCTCGCGTTCCTCGCTGGAAATCTGGAGCAGGGAAGAATTCTTCCCTGCAACTTTCGCGACTGTGGCGTTGCGCAGGAAACGAACCATCTGGCGGGCGAAGTGGGTGGGGCTGTGCCCTTCGCTGATCAGATGGTCAACTTGGCTGAGGACTTTATCGCTCTGGCCTTGAGCGACCGCCTCCATCACCTGTTCGAGAATGTGCGCGGGGGCGGCGCCGACCAGGCTGCGTACAGAATCGGCGGTGAGCTTGCCGCTGGAGGATGCAATGGCCTGATCGAGAATGGAGAGTGCGTCGCGCATGGAGCCGTCGCCGGCTTCGGCGAGCAGGGCCAGAGCGTCATCATCGGCTTCGAGTTTTTCGCGGGTCACCAGATCGCGCAACTGGCTGACGATGGCGTCGAACTTGACGGCACGAAAGCTGAAATGCTGGCAGCGGGAGCGGATGGTCTGCGGAATATCCTCTGGCTGCGTGGTCGCGAGCATGAAGACGATGTGGTCGGGCGGTTCTTCCAGCGTCTTGAGCAGTGCGTTGAAAGCGGCATCGGTGATCTGATGTGCTTCGTCAAGAATGTAGATTTTGAAGCGGTCGCGGGCGGGGCGATAGCGCGCGCCCTCGCGTAGTTCGCGGATTTCGTCGATGCCGCGGTTGGTGGCGGCGTCGATTTCGATCACGTCGACGGAGTTTCCGGCGCGAATCTCGGTGCAGGATTCGCAAATGCCGCAGGGCTCAGCGACAGGATGATCCTCTTTCGGAAGTCCCGACCGGCAGTTCAGCGCCATGGCGAGAATGCGGGCGACTGTGGTTTTGCCGATACCGCGGTGGCCGCTGAAGATGTAGCCATGGGCCGTGCGTCCCTGCTCGATGGCGTTCTGCAGGGTGCGGGTGACGTGTTCTTGTCCGATGACTTCGGAGAATTTCTGCGGACGGTATTTGCGGGCCAGGACGGTGTAACTCATGAGGCGAAGAGATGATTATACGGGATGGACGGGCCTGTTGCCGGCTGCCGAACGAAACTCAAAACGGGCAAAAACGGGGTCAGGAGGGCCGCTGAGGAAGCGCTCCGGAGGTGAAGAGAGGCCCGACTCCGGGCTTGCTAAGCTCGCCCGCAAGCGATAGGCTAGTGCGTCACAGTTGTGCGGATGCGGCTCTGCCGGCGCGGTGCAAGGTCGCGCGAAGGCGGGGCGCAAAGGAGATTTCATGCAATTAAAACTCGCGAAACGAACGGTCGACGGAATTCTGGCGATTGAGGCCAGCGGAAGGATCGTGTTGGGGGAAGAGTCGGCGCTGCTGCGGGACGAATTAAAAAAGTCCATCAGCGAGGGCAACAAGCGCATCGTGCTCAACCTCGGTGATGTGAACTACATCGATTCCAGCGGGCTGGGCACACTGGTGGCGCTGAACACAACGGCGCAAAACGCCGGGGCCACGATCAAGCTGGCGAATCTGAACAAGCGCATCAGGGACCTGCTGCAGATCACTAAGCTGCTGACCGTGTTTGACGTGCACAATTCGGAATACGACGCTCTCGAATCTTTCCGCACTGCCGCGGCGTGACCTCGATACTCCGCGAATGATTTCAAAAGTTGTTTTCCTTCTCTGCCTGCTGATCAGCGCAAGTGGCTTTGTCTCTCCGCCGGTGGCCTTGGCGGCGGGACTGGTCTTTGGCCTGCTCTTTTCTCATCCCTATGGTGCTGAGGCCAAGAAGGTCTCCAAGTGGCTGCTGCAGGCCTCGGTGGTCGGACTAGGCTTCGGCATGAATCTGCAGGAAGTGGTTCGGGCCGGGCGCAGCGGGTTTCTCTACACAGTGATGGGCATCAGCTTCGCGTTACTCGCGGGTATGGGCCTGGGCAGGCTGCTCGGCGTGCAGAAAATTCCCGCGTTCCTTATTTCGACGGGTACGGCGATTTGCGGGGGGAGCGCCATCGCTGCTGTCGGGCCAATCACCCATGCCAGCGATGAAGAAATGGCGGTGTCTCTGGGAACGGTGTTCGTGCTGAATTCGGTGGCGCTGCTTACCTTTCCACAGATCGGATCCGCGCTGAAGCTCACGCAATCGCAGTTCGGTCTGTGGGCGGCGCTGGCGATTCACGACACGAGTTCGGTGGTGGGCGCGGCCGCGAAATACGGAACCGTGGCGCTGTCGGTGGCTACAACTGTGAAGCTGGCGCGCGCGTTGTGGATTGTTCCCGTGGCCCTGGCGACGGCTGTAGCGCGCCATGCCAAAGCGAAGATTCCATGGCCCTGGTTCATCGCGTTTTTCTGCCTGGCGGCGGTATGCAATACGTACCTGCCAGGTGGCGTGCATGAATATGGCATCGTGGTGAAGGTGGCGAAGGTAGCGCTAACGGTGACGTTGTACCTGATCGGCAGCGGAATCTCGGTTGCTACGGTGAAGACCGTCGGGCACCGGCCCCTGGTGCTTGGAATCGTGCTCTGGTTGCTGGTTTCGGTGAGTTCGTTGTGGCTGATTCACATCGGATGGATCCGACTGTGATCGATCTGATGGTGAAGTAGAGATTGTGAAGAAGGCAAGATCGAAACCCAAATCGAGCAAAAAGAAGACGGCTGCGGACGAGCCCGGCAGAATGCGTTTGCGCATCGAGGCCGCGATTCGCGCCATACCGCAGGGCAAGGTTTCGACCTACGGCGGCATTGCGCGGGCCGCGGGAATCCCAGGAGCGGCGCGGCTGGTAGCGCGAGTTTTGAATCGCGGCTTTGGATTGCCCTGGCAGCGCGTCTTGGGGGCGGGCGGAGAGATCAAGCTGCGCGGGGATTCGGCGATCGAGCAGCGGCTGCGTCTGGAGGCCGAAGGCGTGCGGTTTCGCGGGCGCAAGGTCGATATGAAACAGTGCGAGTGGAAGCCTTTGCTCTCCAATCGAAAATCTGGCCGTCAAAACGCGAGATAGCAGCCAGGGAAAGTCAGCAGTATTTATCCCACGGCAATCGGTGAAAGGGGAGCTATGAAGAACTTTTTTCTGGGCTCGCTGGTCACGGTGGCCGTTCTCGCGGCAGGCGCTCTCATCTACATGAGACTCGGGTTCACCGAGATTCACGGCGATGTCCCACCCACCAGGTTGGAGTCGTCGGTGATGCGCATGGCCGTGCACGCCTCGGTGCGGCGACACGCGCCCGAAGTTCCCAATCCCGTGGCGTCGACCGACGAGAACCTGATTGCCGGCGGCAAAATGTATTTGAATGAGTGCGCGGGGTGCCATGGCACGCCGGGGAAAGCGCAAAAATGGGCAGACCCGTTGAATCCTCCGGCGCCTCAGTTACCTGTGACCGGAACGGAATATTCCGAGGCGCAGATCTTCTGGGTCGCGAAGCACGGGATCCGCAGAACGGGAATGTTCGCCAACGGGGTGTGGGATTCGGACCAGAAACTATGGACCGTGGCAGCCTACATCTACCGGATCAGGAACCTGCCTCCGGCAGTCGCCGCGGAAATCGAGAAAACGGTGAAGGGGGGCAGTTAGTCGGAAGCCGTGGCTAGGTGGGCTTTCCCATCTGGACAGTCGAGAGCCCACCGAGAGCGAGGGCAACGGACTGCTGTCAGAATTCAGCTACTTCTTGAACTGTTCGTCGATTTCGACCTGATAGCCGGCGACCAGGCGGTTGGTTTCATTGGCCATGCCGACCACTGCCATTAACTCTTTGAACATGGCGTCAGTCATACCTTTTTTCTGCGCCGAGACCGTGTGGGAGGCGATGCAGTATCCGCATTGGTTGCTCACGCTCACCGCGACGTAGATCATTTCTTTGGTCAGCGGATCGAGAACGCCGGGGGCCATGATCTGCTTGATGTCTTCCCAGGTCCGCTTCAGCGTGGCGGGATCGTGGGCGAGGGCTTTCCAGAAATTGTTGATCCAATCGGTCTTGCGCGTCGCCATAATGTCGTCGTAGACCGCGCGGACTTCGGGAGAAGCATCTTTGTACTCGATGAGGCCGAGAGTGGACATGGGTGCTCCTGTCTGGGAGATCTTTCACCACAGAGTCACAGAGACACCGAGAAAAGCCGTCTATGGTTTTCCCTGGTTTCGTTTTTCTCTGTGTCTCTCCGTCTCTGTGGTGAATTGGTTACGTCGGCAGTTCGCCGCTCAGTAGGTTGTCGAGCTTTGCCGCTGGCACGCGCACCCCGACATAGAACTGGCCGAACAGCGCGTAGACGGCGCTGACGTAGTCGAAGCGCATTTCGTAGATCAGCTTCTTGAACACCAGAGGATCTTCGGCGAACAGGTCGACGCCCCACTCCCAGTCGTCGAAGCCGATCGAGCCGGTAATGATCTGCTTTACTTCGCCGGCGTAGCGGCGGCCGACTAGGCCGTGATCGCTCATCTGGCGAGCGCGCTCTTCGATGGGCAGCGTGTACCAGTTTTTGTCTTCGCCGCGGCGGCGATCCATGGGATAGAAGCAGGCATAGCGCTGTAGTGGCACTTCAGGATAAAGGCGCGGGCGCATCGCCTCTTTGTGGCGATCGAGCTTGCAGATGATTTCGGCCTTCCACTGATCGGAGTTCGGTTCAATCCCCTGATCGATGAGTTCTTTGTAAATCTTGATCGTCGAATCGTAGAGTCCGAGTTCGATGATCGAAAGGTAGGAAGTCGTCGGTTCCAGGAAGTCGCTGAAGCGAAGTCCGGCGAGCTTGAGTTCCGCTTGATTCAGGTCGGCGAACGATTCGCGGAAGTGGATCAGCATCAGGTCGCCTTTGTGCCCCAGCAGCGAGTACAGGGCGGATTGACCGGCCGAGTTTTGCTCCATCGCCGAAAGCGCGGCCGACGCCTCGTGCAAGATCGCGGACTTCTCGGCCTGCGGCAAAGCGCGCCAGGCGGACCAGCGGAAGCGCATCATTTGGTGCAGCACGCTGTAGCCTTCAACCGTGAGTGGAACGGCGGGAATCTCCGTGGCAGCTTGGGGGCGAGGTGGGTGAGTCGTCGTCATGGGAGCCTCTTTCCGGATGGCGCTTCCAGCCGCCGCGGATTCAACAGCAAACTGCTATTGTACGCGGAGTCGAAGCGCATGGAATCATCGAGAGCGTCCGACCGCGCAGGACGCACTGGAGTGAGTCCTACGGTATAACTATCGCTATGCAAAAAATCTTACGCGCGGCCGGCATTCTCATTCTGTTGGCGGCGCCGCTGTCCGCGCCGCTGTCCGCGCAAGAGAAGCGGCTCTGGGTGCTGCTCGCTCCGGGAGAGATGGTCGAGTATGATCCCGCGACGTTTGCGGTGAAGCACACGATCAAGGTACCGGCCGAGGCCGCGGAGTCGCCGCAGAGCGTGTCGGTAAATCATCTGGGACAGATTTTGTTTGCGCCGAGCGTTTCGCTGCCGCTGGCCGACAGCGACGTCGCATCGCCGAACAAGGCCTGGTTTTGGAATGGGCAGGCTGCCACTACGATCGATCTGGGCGTAACGCGAGAAGTCTCAGTCACGGGATCGAATCATGCGGTTTCCGAGTCCGCGCCCGCAGTTTATCTTTCCGCAGACGGCGGCCACTTATTCTGGTTTGCCAACCAGGCGCGGCGACTGGCGCGGGACGGAATCGATCTGTCCACCGAAACCATCTGGGTGGCGTGGCGAACCAACCCGAGCGGTGGCTCGCGCGAAGAGTTGGCCAGCACAAAGTTTCCCGATTGCCGTTGTTCGAGTGGGGCCTGCGAGGAAACTTGCGCCTACGGCCAAGTCTGGGCGCCCGACGATGGCATTGGCAAGCTTGTTTTTATGACGCAGTTTGTTGCGGGCAAGATGGGAGCGGTTTACAAGGAGACCTCGCGTTGCCAGGGGGAGGGAACAGACTGGACGTGCACGCCGCTGCCACAGCCTTTGCGGCGCGTGTTGGACGCAACTTCCGATGGCAGCGTGATTGTGGAGGCAATTCCGGACACCGGCTGTTGCGGATGGTCGAATCAGAGCGACGATCAGACGCTGGTGCTGGTCGACGGAGAGACGCGAACAGTGTTCGATGAATTCGCGATGTACAAAAATCCCGATTACGACGTGAGCTTCTACACATCGAGCGCGCGGCTGTCGCCTTCGCTGGAATTCGTCGCAATGACTATTGCTGCGACAGCCGAATCTGACCGGCCCATTCAATTAGCGGAGCAGGGGCAGGCCAATCCCGAAGAGTCGAAAGGAATTCGTCAAGCTCTGGCCGAACTGCCGGCGGTGGAAATAAAAAGTTTGAGAGTGAAGGGTACCGAAGAGTCTCCGCGTCGCGTCGCTTTTCTGCCGCATGCCACACTCGTGGGATGGATCAACGAGAAAGAAATCCTGATAGTCGAGGGCCATCTGCTGGCGGTGTTCAACGTGGCGACCGGGACGTGGCGCAAGTCGAGTGTGCGCGTGGAGGATGCGGCGCAGGTTTTTCTGCGATAGCGTGGACGAGACAGCCGAGGCAGCCGTCCCCATGCTTTATTTCTTTTCCGCAGGTTTCAACAGAAGATCCTGATAATCAAAGCTGAAGTCGGCCAACGGTGACACAGCGGCCATGCGCGCGCTGGCGATTGACCCATCCGGGTTCAGCGAAAACGTTACGAACGCGTCTTCAATCGTGCGGACACGCCAGTGGGCTTTGAACGTGTCGTATTGCCAGTGCTGCAGATCGCCCACCATGCTCGGCGTGTGGTCGAAACTCATCACCAGACCGCCATTTTCGAGGCGAATCGTGATGGGGCCGTACCAGGCGTCATTGTAGGTTCCAGCATATTTTTCGAGAGGAAGCGATGCCTTGGAGTCGGCGTCGCGCGCTCCTTCCGCCTTCTTGATCGTTTCTTCAGAGGCTCTTTCCTCCGTGTCTCGTACCGATTTGAAGGCGGCGATCCAGTCGGTCGACGGCAGACCGAAATAGTGGTCGAGCACGTGATAAAGGATGGCGTCGAAGGCTCCGTCTTCTTCGGCATTCGTCAGCACAACCACGCCGAGATTTTCATCGGGCACAAGCATCACGCGGGAAACGAATCCGGCCACGCCGCCGGTGTGCCCAACCAGCTTGCGGCCGTGATAGTCGCGCAGACCCCAGCCCAGAGCGTAATCCGCGAAATTCGGTTTCAGTCCGGCCAGTGGGGGCGCCGGATCGGCAATGGGCAGGATGGTCTGCGGAGTCCACATTTCTTTCGAACGCTGCTCGCTGAACAGGCGTCCCTCGCGATCGACGAACTTTCCACGATTCAGCTGCAACTGCACCCACTTCGCCATATCAGCGGCGCAAGAATTGATGGACCCGGCGGGGCCCGCATTATCAAGAACTTCAAATGGAATCACTTGCAACTTGCCATCGACTGGCGAGTGCGGAGACGCAAAATCGTCGCCGGGTTTGAAGTTGGCGTTGCTGACGTTGGAGTGCGTCATGCCCAGCGGCGCGAAAATCCGCTGGCGGACATAATCGTCCCACGAAGTACCGGTCACGGCGGGAATGATCTGGCCGGCCGTCATGTACAGCAAATTGTCGTACGCATAATGGCTGCGAAAACTGGAGGCGGGCTTCATGAAACGCAGCTTGTAGATGACTTCCGCACGGGTGTAGGTCGAGTGCGGCCAGAAAAGAAGATCACCTTCGCCCAGTCCCATGCCGCTGCGGTGCGTGAGCAAGTCGCGGATCGTCATCTCGTGCGAAACATAGGGGTCGTACATCACGAAGCCAGGAAGACGCTGGTAAACCGGATCATCCCATGAGAGCTTGCCTTCGTCGACCAGCGTGGCCAGCGAGGCGGTGGTGAAGGCTTTGGTGTTCGAGCCGATGCCGAACATGGTGAATTCGTCGACCGGCGCAGGGTCGCCCATTTTGCGAACTCCATAGCCTTTCGCCACCACGATTTTGCCGTCTTTCACAATCGCGACCGCCATTCCCGGGACGTCAAAGGTCTTCATCGATGCGGCCACATAGGCGTCGAGATCGGCAGGAAGAGCCGCTGACGCCGCGGGTCCTTGCGCCAGCACCGAACACCAGGAGATTAGAGCGATGAAGCCGAGTGCGATGTGTCGTGAGCAACTTTGTGGCATGCGCGTCTCCAGTAATTTCGTGCGAGAATTGCGACGCGGAGATTAGAACACAAAAACAGCAGATTCTCCGAGAGTTAGCGGAACAGCGAGCGAATCAAAGTGCATACTCACGGACTGGAGCGTGAGCAGTGTGGTGAAGCGCGATGTGGAAGGTCTCTTCGATTTTCGCGCCGAATCCATGCGGCGTCTGTTTCCTGCTTGAATCGCGGCTGTACAAACGCGCAAGCTTCATATACAAAGTGCAAGCGGCGCGCCGTTCCAAGGGACAAACTCTTTGTATCTCAGGCCGAAAACACTCGATGAAGCGACCTCTGTCCTGGCCTCATCCGGCGGACAGATCCTGGCTGGAGGGACGGATTTCTACCCAGCGCTGGGAGAGCGGCTGCCTCAGGGCAGCGTCGTAGACATTACCGGGCTCAGTGAAATTCGAGGCATCTCGATCGAAGCTGACCACGTTCGG
Source organism: uncultured Acidobacteriaceae bacterium (assembly GCA_963739125.1). Taxonomy (GTDB): domain Bacteria; phylum Acidobacteriota; class Terriglobia; order Terriglobales; family Acidobacteriaceae; genus Sulfotelmatobacter. The sequence continues at coordinate 3,952,174 of CAVTZD010000001.1, forward strand.
ATCGGCGGACTGACGACGTGGAGCGAGATCATTCGCGCGCCGCTGCCGCGTTGTTTTCAGGCGCTCAAGGCCGCCGCGCGCGAGGTTGGGTCGGTGCAGATTCAGAACCGCGGCACCGTGGCAGGGAATTTGTGCAACGCGTCTCCGGCGGCGGACGGCGTGCCTCCGTTGCTTGCGTTGGATGCTGAGGTGGAACTGGCGTCCGGGTTGGGCAGGCGTCGTATGCCGCTGGCCGAGTTCATCAGCGGCAATCGCAAAACGCTGCGGCGGGCCGATGAGATTCTCTCGGCGGTGCTGGTTCCGCGGCGCATGGAAGATGCCGCGTCGGCATTCCTGAAGCTGGGAGCACGTCGATACCTGGTGATTTCGATTTCTATGGTCGCGGCGGTCGTGCAGGTGGACGCTGCCGGGTGCGTGGCTGAGGCGCGTGTTGCCGTGGGTTCATGCTCGGCTCGGGCGCAACGCTTGCGCGAATTGGAAAGAGATCTGGCGGGGCTGCCCCTTAAAGAAATCGGGATAGCCGTCAACACCAGGCATCTCTCTTCTCTTTCTCCGATTGATGACATTCGCGCCACGGCAGAATACCGGCGTGATGCTTCACTGACGCTGGTGCGGCGTGCTCTGGAAGCCTGCGTGGAGAGCGGCTGACATGGCGATGACGGAAAAACTCCGGATGAGGATGGGAGCCGAACCGATCTCGTTTTCGGTGAATAGGCGCCGCGTTGACGTAACCGTCGATGGCACCCGGCGTCTTTCGCGCGTGCTGCGCGACGACCTTGGGCTCACGGGAACGAAAGTAGGTTGCGATGCGGGCGACTGCGGAGCCTGCACCGTCCTGCTGAACGGCGACCCGGTCTGCGCCTGTCTTGTGGCAGCAGGGCAAGTTGCAGGATGCGAGATCACGACCGTGGAAGGGCTGGCTCAACGATCGCCGCTGTGCGGGAGCTTGCAGCATTCGTTTCTTTCTCACGGCGCGGCACAATGCGGCGCATGTACGCCCGGCATGCTCGTTGCAGCGACGGCACTGCTCGAGAAAAATCCATATCCCAGCGAAAACGACGTGATGGACGCGATCGGCGGCGTGCTCTGCCGCTGCACGGGCTATCGCAAGATTATCGGCGCGATTCTTGAGGCCGGAGACCCGGCCGCCGCGGAAGTTTCTCCCAGAGCCGGGGCTGCGGTTGGTGCGCGACTAATCCGGCTTGATGGGCAGAAAAAAGTTGACGGGACGGAGATTTTCGGCGCCGATGAAATTCCAGCGGAAGCCCTGGGCGTGCGCGTGGTGCGGTGCCCGCATCACCGGGCGCGCTTCGAGTTCAGCGATCTTGATCAGTTTGTACGCTCCCACGCTGGTATATCGCTGGTTCTCACCGCGAAAGATGTCCCTGGCGTTGATTGCTATGGCGTGATCCCGAGATTCGCCGACCAGCCCGTATTCGCCCACAACGAGGCTCGATATCGCGGCGAGGCCGTCGCTGCCATCGTTGGCGAGGCGGATGCGCTCGACGCCCTTGACCTGGCAAAATTTCCGGTTCATTGGCACGAGTTGCCGCCTGTGAAAACGATCGACGAAGCCCTGGCACCCGGAGCGTTTCGCATCCACGGGCACCGTGAAGAAAATGTTCTGGTGCGAGGCCGGGTCGTATCGGGCGACGTCGATAAGGCGATGGCAGAATCCGACTTTGTGGTTGAAGGTGCGTACGAAACTGGATTTGTCGAGCACGCTTACATCGAGCCCGAGGCGGGCTTCGGGCGCCGCGTCGGCGACACGATTGAAATCCAGGCGTGCACGCAATCTCCCTACATGGACCGCGCCGACATCGCCAAGATTCTTGGCATTTCACCGGAGAACGTACGAATCATTCCGACTGCGGTCGGCGGAGGATTCGGTTCGAAACTCGATCTGTCGGTGCAGCCGTTTGTGGCTCTCGCGGCCTGGAAATTGAGATGCCCGGTGCGCATGGTCTATTCGCGAACCGAGTCGATTGTTTCGACCACAAAACGTCATCCGGCGCACATGCAATTGCGCGCTGGCGCCAGCCGCGATGGGAAACTCACCGCACTCGACTTCAGCGCCGACTTCAATACGGGCGCGTATTCTTCCTGGGGACCAACGGTCGCAGGCCGCGTACCAGTGCACGCTTCCGGTCCCTACTACATTCCGAACTATCGCGCGCTCACGCGCGCCGTGCATACGAACATTGTTCCCGCGGGGGCGTTTCGTGGTTTTGGAGTGCCTCAGGCGGCGATCGCGCAAGAGCAGCTCTACGACAATCTCGCCGACAAGGTCGGAATGGATCGCCTCGAGTTTCGTATCCTGAATGCGCTCGACTGCCAGACGCCAACCGTGACCGGGCAGGTGCTCGGCGAAGGCGTCGGTATTCGCGCCTGCTTCGAGGCCTTGCGTTCGCCATGGCGATCCGCGCGCATGCGGTCGGCTGAGTTCAACACGGAAGCGAATGGCCGTTTGCAGCGCGGAGTTGGTGTTGCTGGGATGTGGTACGGATGCGGAAACACCTCGCTGCCGAACCCTTCCACCGTGCGCATCGGTTTGAAGAGCAACGGACGCATTGCGCTGCACCAGGGCGCAGTCGACATTGGCCAGGGATCGAACACGATCGTAACCCAGATCTGTGCTGACGCACTCGGCGCGCCCATCACGCAGTTTGACTTGATTTCCGGGGACACCGCGATTACGCCGGACTGCGGCAAGACTTCAGCCTCGCGGCAGACGTTCGTAACCGGCAAAGCGGCGCACATGGCGGCGCGGAAGCTGCGCGACGCGATTTTAGAACTGGCAGGAGCCTGCAACTGCGCCACGATCGAATTTAGCGACCGGGTCACGGTGGTTGAGAATGGGAAAAGTAAGACACTGTCGTTCGCCGACTCCCAGCTGGCTGCGTACGGATATGTACTTACCTGCGAGGCGACCTTTGATCCGCCGATCACTCCACTCGACGAAAACGGCCAGGGAACTCCCTACGCGGTCTACGGTTTCGGCGCGCACCTGGCGGAGATTGAGGTGGATGTCGAACTCGGCACCGTGCGCGTACTCAAAGTAACGGCGGCGCATGACGTGGGGCGCGCCATCAATCCGACCTTGATCGAGGGCCAGATCGAGGGCGGCGTCGCGCAGGGCCTGGGCATGGCGCTGATGGAAGAGTTCTTTCCCGGCAAAGGCGAGAACCTGCATGACTATCTGATTCCTTCGGCAGGCGACATCCCTCCGGTGGAATCCATTTTGATCGAGGACCCCTCGCCGATCGGTCCGTTTGGTGCGAAGGGAATCGGCGAGCAGGCAGTCATTCCCACGGCGCCGGCGATTCTCAACGCGATTCATGACGCCGTCGGCGTACGCATTCACAGAGTTCCCGCAACGCCCGATCGGGTTCGCGCTGCGATTCTTGCCAAGAAGATTCTTCCCGAGACCAGCGGAGGCCTGCGTGGCTGACGACGCGATCCGTTGCGATGCCTGCCCCGTGCTTTGCTACATCAAGCCCGGACGTACCGGTTCGTGCGACCGTTACGGCAATCACGAAGGCAAGCTGGTGCGGCTCGATCCCCACGTGGTGCTCGATCGCGCGGTGGAGCGCGGCGAATCTGTGGTTCCGTTTCTTGAGCGCGATCGCGAATGGGACGGCACGCTGGTCAGCCACGGAGAGATGTTCGTCACAGCGATCGGCGCGGGCACGACTTATCCCGACTACAAACCGGCGCCGTTCATCATTTCATCGCAGGTGCAAGGCGTCGACACGGTCACGGTGGTGACCGAAGGAATTTTCAGCTACTGCGGCGTGAAGGTGAAGATCGACACCGATCGGCATCTCGGCGTGGAATGCAACACGGTGCGGGCGCAAGGAGAAGCCGTTGGCCACGTCACCACGAGTGAGTATGGGTCGCAGATGCTTTCACTCGGCGGAGTGCGCCACTTGACCGGTGGTAGCCGGCAGGAAGGCACCGCGACTTGCGACACGCTGCTGAACCTGTGCAACCGCAAAGCGGTTGAACTGAAAATTGATGACGGCGCGGAAATCGTGGTGCAGGCGGGCAAGCCGCCGATTGTTGACGGACTGCAGGAAGAACGGATGCGCGTGGGCTGCGGCTCGGCAACCATCGGAATGTTTGCCAAGCAATGGTTCGGCAAGGTCGACGATGTAGTTGTGGTCGACGATCACATCACTGGCGTGCTCTCGGAGCATCAGGCCGGGAAGTTGCTGGGCGTGCACGAGACGGGGATCAAACTGAAGGGAAGACGATCGACTCCGGGAAGATATTTTCAAGTGGCGGAGCCAGGGACGTCGTGGGGCGGCACGAACCTCGACGATCCACTGGCGATCCTGGGACAGTTCAACGCGAAGAGGGCCTGGCCCGGTTTGCGTTTGCTGATGGTGAGCACGACCGGCGAGCATCACGCATATTTCGAACTGGGAGAAGATCTCAAGCCGCGAGAAAAAGAATTGCCCGCAAACCTGCGCGAGTCGGTCGCCCGCATCAGAGAAAATTGTGAGCCGGCGCTGTGTACAGTATTGTTCATGGGCGGCGCGGGAGGATCGCTGCGCGCGGGGGTGACGGAAAATCCCGTGAAGCTGACGCATTCCGTGCGCGACGCGCTGACACGCGTGACCTGTGGGGGCGCGCCGGTTTATGTGTGGCCCGGTGGCGGGATTACTTTCATGGCCGACGTGACGCGAATGCCGGCGAACGCGTTCGGATACGTGCCCACGCCGGCGCTGGTGGCTCCGATTGAGTTCACGCTGAAACTGGCTGACTACGCGGCGCTCGGCGGATATGTGGGGAATGTGCGTCCGCTGAGTTCAATCGCCGCCGGGATCATCCCTGAGAACGAGAGTCGCCGCCGAATAACCTCGCAGACCGATCATGGGCCGATCGAAGCCGGGGTGAAGAAATCTGGGGTGAAGAAGTCCGGGGTGAAGAAGCCTGGTATCAGGACGAAAAAGCGATGACCCATCCAGCGAACAACCGCGCACAGATTAGCTGGCTGCCCGATGGTTGCCGCCTGCATCTGCACGACGGACCGATCGACGTGATCCTCGAGGCGTTCGGCGTGCCGCGCGAGGTTGGACGAGCGTACGACGCTGCATGCACGCGATTTGTGACGATTCTGGATGAACTGTGCGGCGAGCTTTCATATTTGCGTCAACCTTGCGGCGCGGATGCGAACTGGCCCAGGAACGCGGTCGCGCGCAGAATGATGTCGGCTGTAAAGCCTTATGCTGCGCGCTATTTCATTACCCCCATGGCAGCTGTGGCGGGCGCGGTCGCCGAAGAAATTCTCGCCGCCATGGTTTCGGCCGCTCACCTGTCTCGCGCCTATGTAAACGACGGCGGTGACATTGCATTGCACTTGGGCGCAGGCGAGAAATTCGTGGTGGGTATGGTCGAGGGGCCAGAGCGTTTTTTGCCCCACAGTGGCTCACTGTTCGGAACCACCACGATTCATGCGGAGGACCCGGTCCGCGGGATTGCGACCAGCGGTTGGCGCGGGCGCAGTTTTTCGCTGGGAATCGCCGACGCGGTCACTGTGCTGGCCGACCGTGCGGCTGCTGCCGACGCTGCGGCTACCATCATCGCCAATGCTGTGGACCTGCCCGGACACTCCGCGATCGTTCGTGTGCCCGCTTGTGAACTCGCGCCCGACAGCGATCTCGGACAAGGCCTGGTGACGCAATCCGTCGGCTACTTGAGCGGGGAAGAAACGAATCAAGCCCTGGCCGCAGGCGCGCAGACGGCAAGAAAGCTGCTGCGAATGGGATTGATTCGTGCCGCGGCGCTCCATCTTCAGGGAGAAACCCGTGTGGTGGGAAACATCATGGAGCCACAGACGATTGCGGTCCGTGTCCCAGAGAGAGGCCTGGCACATGCCTGACGTCGTGATTCGAAAGAAACTCACTTGCATGGAAGAGATTTTCCATGAGGGAGGGCCTGTGGCCAGTAAGCCGCTTCGTCGCGCAGCGGCGTTGGCCGTGATTCGCAATCCCTTCGCGGGCGCGTATGTCGCTGACATTGAGAGCTTCATGGATGATCTGAAACCCCTCGGGTTGGATCTGGCGCGAGCGCTGATTGCCGCGCTCGGCGGCGATGCGAAAATCATTGAGGGTTACGGCAAGGGTGCAATTGTAGGTTCGGCAGGCGAGATTGAACACGGCGCGCTGTGGCACGTGCCGGGTGGATACGCGATGCGGCAAGTTCTCGGCGGGGCGAAAGCGATCGTGGCTTCCACAAAAAAAGTTGGCGGGCCGGGCACGCGACTCGATGTTCCCATCACTCATATCAACGCTTCGTACGTGCGCAGTCACTTCGATGCCATGGAAGTGGGCATCAATGATGCGCCGCGAGCGGACGAAATCGTATTGGCACTCGTGATGACGACCGGCGCGCGCGTCCACGCCCGGGTCGGCGGGCTGAAAGCATCAGGGATCAGGGGCGAAGACGGATTGCGATGAAGAGAATTCACGATGACGGCGGGAAGGTGAAGGCAGAAAGATGAAGGCGAAAATCCGCAAGATTGCCACGTTTGTAGAAGAGACGCAACGCGAAATGGAGCATGAGATTTCTCCGCCCACGCGGAAAGCGGCGGCCGTGGCCGTGATTGAGAATCCGTGCGCGGGAAAATACGTGGAAGACCTCTCGGAGTTGATGGCCATCGGCGAAGAACTCGGAGAACTACTGGCGGAGCGTGCGGTTGCGGCGCTGGGCATCGCAGGCCCGTCAGCCGAGAGCTATGGGAAGGCCGCAGCCGTCGGCGAGAATGGCGAACTCGAACATGCCGCTGCAATCCTGCATCCGAAGCTCGGAACCCCAGTGCGACGTGTCCTCGGCAAAGGCGCGGCGTTGATTCCGTCGTCAAAAAAGCGCGGCGGGCTGGGTGTTGTGCTCGACATCCCACTCGGCCACAAAGATGCCGCGTTCGTGCGCAGTCATTTCGACGGTATGGAGGTCCGGTTGAACGACGCGCCGCGGGCCAATGAAATCATGGTCGCGGTCGCCGTAACCGACAGTGGTCGTCCGCTGGCCCGCGTGGGCGGACTCACCAAAGATCAGATCAAGGGTGAAGACGGACTGAGGTGAAGGGCTATTGGGGAGCCCGCGGCGTCGGCTGCCGGCCGTCGCCCGTGAGACGTTGACTAGTCTTCTTCGGGACGCTTACTTCGGCGCGTTCATCAGGAAGGCAAATCCATCTACTTTGTAGACCACATACCCCGGCCCTTCGGGTGTGGCGGCGACTTTTCCTGCCCTCACCGATGCAAACGCCGCTGCGAGTCGAGGAAGCACTGATGGCTGGGCAACCGGAATATTGTGGGCCCCGAGCACGAGCTTCAGTTGTGGAGCCAAAGCCGCAAGTTTCCTGACTGAAGTCGCGTAAGCATCGAGATCAGTCCCCGGCCCGGTGAGGTAACTCGTCGCCGGATAGTAGGTGTCGCCCGTGAAGAGCAGGCCGTTCGATCGGTCCAGTAATGCAATCGAGTCGGGAGTGTGACCGGGCACGGCGAGCACTTCGATAGTCCGCCCACCAAGATCGAAACGGGAGCCGTCGCGAATGTAGCCGGCGATTTTCCAGGGCCGCGTGGCATAGGCCTTCGGATCGAATCCTGCAGGCAACGCGCCACAAATGTGGCCCGCGGCAATCTCGTGCTGCGCGGCTTCGCGCGATCCTTTGGCGTTGTTTCGGGTGTAGTCCGTGTCCATCCCCTCGACGTCGGCGAATTCCCAGTTGCCCCCGACATGGTCCGGATGAGTGTGCGAGTTGAGTACCGTGATCGGCAACTTGGTGAGTTCCGCGGTGATTTTCTTGACGTCGCTGATTCCCATCCCGGTGTCGAACAGCAGGGCGCGCTTTTCGCCCACGATCAGATAGCCAATCGTTTCTTCCCACTGATGCGGTTCGTAGATTGCGAAGACGCCAGGGACAGGCTTGTAGACTTCGAACCATGGATCGCTGACGGCGACGCGTTCGAGCATTTTGTATTCGGGGCGCGGGAGTGCGCGGCACCAGTCGGGGATTGCGGCTTGCCCCGGCAGGCTGGAGCAAAACAGAAAGACACATGCGATGAGCCCGCCTACTTTGACCGAACCAGTATCTGTAAGTCGTGCGATCGGTTTCGCGATTGTGTGGACGGTCGAGGCCGTCTCCGCCTCACGGTTCATGACTTCACCATTTCCGGAACGCGCGTCGCGGGCGGCGTGTTGCGGCTGCGCTGGATACTGACCGCTCCATCGGTGACGACCATGCCAACTCCCGGCAAGTCTCCTTTTTGAATACTGTCCAGCAGGTTCTTACCCGCGGACTGCTGCGCAGTGTCGAGAAACACGAAGCTGGCCTCGCGACCAGCAGCGATCAGGCCGCAGTTGAGGTTACGCATCCGGGCCGTATTTCCGGTTGCAAGGCAGATCGCCTGTTCGGCTGGAATCTCGCCCAATGACGAAAGCATGGAGATCATGCGCAAAATGCCCAGGGGTTGCACGCCCGATCCCGCGGGTGAGTCGGTGCCAAGGATAACGTGGTCCAGATGACTTACCTCGCGAGCGGTTCGCAGTGCCAGCAGCGCGGCGCGTTCATTGCCATTGTGAACAATTTCCAGCGCACGTGGTGAGCGCAAGCAGATGTCGATGATCTGGTCATCGGGCAGGGCAGTATGCCCTCCGTTGATGTGGCCAACCACATCGGCATCGGTTTCAAGAACCATGTCTTTGTCAATCAGGCTCGATCCGGGAATCGAAGGCCCGCCCGTATGAATCGTGCTCTGGATGCCGTATTTGCGCGCCCACCCCACCATGCGGCGCCCGGTGATTCCGTCTTTCACGCTGCCCAAGCCGACCTCGCCCAGCAGTTTCACGCCCGCCGCCGCCAGTTCCTTGAAGTCATCTTCGACCATGCCTTGCTCGAGCACGGGCGCGCCGCCATACACTTTCACACCTCCGGGCCGAAAGGATTGGAACGCGCGCTGCGCGAAAATTGCCATCGCTTTCAGGCCGACAATATCTTTCGGACGGCCGGGCGTGTGGACTTCACCCGCCGAAATCATCGTAGTGACGCCGCCGTGCAGGCAACTGTCAATCCAGCCGAGTTGATTCTGCCGCGGCGTCCAGTCTCCGCAGACAGGATGCACGTGGCTGTCGATCAGCCCTGGGGCGAGCGCGGTCCCATGCGCATCGATAGTCGTGGTCGCGCCGAAAGTGTCTACGTCTTTCCCGTTGCCGATTGTTTGAATGACGCCATCCACGGCCACGACCGTGTCGGCGTCGAGAATGGGTTGGTTGAGATCTCCGCTGAGAAGAAGCCCGATGTTGCGGATTACAAGTTTATTCGGGCCGGAAGATTTGGCTGGCGCGTCGTTGCTCATGGAGTCGTCTGGAAACTCGGGAACCCGCAAATCATACCTGAGGACCAGCCGCGCCGCGATGTTTGTCAGCCGGCAAGCCAGGGTGCTACGCTCGCTACCGAGAAAGGAATCATGGTTTCTCGCGAGTTCATATTCTGGGAAGTGGACGTGCAGGCCGACTTCATGCTGCCGTCGGGAAATCTCTACGTCCCCGGAGCAGAGAAGCTGCTGCCCAACATCCGGCGGCTCACCGATGCGGCGCGTCAGGGGCAGGTTTTTCTGGTATCGCACGGATGCTTTCATGCGCCCGACGATCCCGAGTTCAAAATGTTTCCACCGCACTGCGTGAAAGGAACGCCTGGAGCGGAGCTTGTTCCGGAAGCCCTGACACAAGAAGTTGTTCGCATCCCCAACGTTCCTGAGGCAAAGCTTCCGGACGACTTATCGCAATATCATCAAGTCTTGCTGGAGAAGCAGACGCTCAATATTTTTGAGAGCCTCCACGCGGACGAACTCGTCAAGAAACTGGGCGATCGGGCTGAGTTCGTGGTCTTCGGAGTCGTGACCGAATATTGCGTGAGCTTTGCCGTGAAGGGCTTGCTCCAGCGTGGCCGGCGGGTGGCCGTGGTTGCGGATGCAATCGAAACTCTGAAGCAGGAGGACGGTCAGGCGACGATCGACGAGTTGCAACGCCTCGGTTCGAGACTGACGACGACCAACCAGGCCCTCAGCGCACTCAACCGCTGAGAACCCGGTCGTGCGTCTTAGTGATGGTCGTTGTTGTGATGATCGTTGTCGCCGTGGTTGTGGCGCCAGGTCCAGTATTCTTTTTGTTCCTGCGGCGGAAGCTTGCGGAAGTCGCGGTGCGGGTCGCGATGGGTTTCAACCGCCCAGCGGTTGTAGTACCCGACTTCGTCGTTGTTCCAGACGTGGTAGTCGGTGTAGTAAGGATCATAAACGCGGTAGTAGTGATGTTCGCAGGCGAGTCCGGCCAGCGACGAGGCCAGCGCCGCCGCCAGAAGCAGCGCACTGAGGGAACGCGATCCAACGCTCATGTTTTTCTCCTTGACCTTTCTTACTGTGCACAAATCCTGCTCAACGACTCTGGGCCGAATAAACCCATTCCGGCATGATTAGTTGCACATGCGCCGAAGCAGGTTGCGAACTTTGATGGGATTCAAGCGGCACGCCGTAGCTGTTGCTCCTCGATCACGCCGGCTGCCGACATTTCCTTGCGAGCCCTATTTCATTTTGTTACGAATACTTTTCAATCGCGTTCCCCTTGTAATAAACTACTGTGTCTTTGCCTGAAGGAGATCCTGACATTGGAAGACCCGTTGCGCGCGCTGCTGGAGTTGCCCGAGAGCGAGAAGGCCGAACGCGGACTTGAGCACACGCCGCGTGAAATCTGGCAGCAGCCCTCTACCTGGAGAAACACCTACGAGCGCTGCGGCGACCTGCAGACCGCTCTTGCCGATGTGCTCCGCGAAGCCGGCATCGGCCGTGGCGCGACGGCTTCGCCCACGGTGTATCTTGTCGGCGCCGGCACGTCCGACTATACCGGCCGCGCCCTGGCGCCGCTGCTCCGCCGGCAGTGGGGATGCGACGTGTGGGCCGTTCCCAGCACTACGATGCTCACCGATTTCGAGAGCTTTCATTTGGCCGGCCGGAACTATCTCTGGATTTCCTGCTCCCGCTCCGGCGACAGTCCCGAAGGCGTCGCACTGCTCGAACGCGCACTCGACCAGAAACGTGAGATCCGCCACATTGTCATCACCTGCAATCGGCAGGGTCAGATGGCCCAGATCTGCGCCCGCCACGAAGGCCGCGCGCTGGCAGTGGTTCTCGACGACGCCGTTAATGATCGCGGTTTGGCCATGACCAGTTCGTTCAGCAACATGGTTCTGGCCGGCGAATGCCTCGCGCACCTGCGGGACTTCGCGGAGTTCGGCGACCGGGTTGGCCAGTTGATCGAGGCCGGTGAAAAGTTTCTGCCCGTTGCGGCGGAAGCCGCCGCCGCCATGACTCTGCTGGGATGCACGCGCGCGTGTTTCGTTGGGTCGGGCGCGTTGCGTGCCGTGGCCGACGAATCGTCGCTGAAGGTGGTGGAACTCAGCGCTGGCAAAGTGACGACGCTGGCTGAAACTCCGCTGGGGCTGCGCCACGGGCCCCTTTCAAGCGTCGACAGCCAGACAGTCTTCGTGGAATTTCTCTCAAGCGAAGCACGGCGACGCGGTTACGAAGTCGACCTTCTGCGGGAAATCGATCGCAAACGCCTGGGACGCGTGCGAGCCGTCATCACGACCAGGGGATTCGACGATGTCGGTTCGCTGGTCGATTATCCTCTGTCTCTGGAGTGCCCGCCGGATTTTCCCGACCTCTACCGCCCCGTGCTCGACGTGATGCTGGGCCAGTTGCTCGGCTTGTTCGCCTCCATGCGCAGCGGACTGAAGCCCGATCAGCCGAGTCCGAACGGTACGATCACGCGCGTCGTATCGCCCATCAAACTGTATTCCTAGACGGATCGCGGCTCTTCACTTTATTTGGCCTGCTTGCCCAGCGTTTCAGGCCTCGGTTGAACCTGCGGTGCCCGGTTCGTAGGGGCAGAACGGGTCGGTCCCGAGCGCGTCGCCGGTATAGGCGAAGGCGCGGGCGCGCGATCCGCCGCAGATGTGGCTATATTCGCATTCGCCGCACTTGCCGTGAAACTGGTCGGGATCGTGCAAGCCGCGAAAGACTTCGGAGTTGCGATACACCTCAACCAGCGACTCATTGCGCACGTTGCCGCAGCGCAACGGCAGAAATCCGGACGGATAAATCTCTCCCAGATTCGATACGAAAACGATTCCGTGCCCGTCGCGAATCTGAAATCCCTGATAGACCGCGGTATTCTTCATCTCGGGTGCAGCCATGCCTGAAGACCGCATGGTCTCGATCGCAATACGCCGGTACGACGGCGCTTCGGTGGTCTTGATCATGAACGGCGCGTGCGGCGAAAGATCGAACACCCAGCGCATGATGCGCTCGCCTTCTTCGGGCGACACTTCGTTCAACGCCTTGCCCCGGCCCACGGAAATCAGCATGAACATGCTCCAGCGCATCACCGGGAAACTCGTGCGCAGCAGTTCGTAGATGGCGGGCAGATCGTCGGCGGTTTCTTCGGCAACCAGCGTGTTGACCTGGATCGGAATGCCCAGCCGACCGCACTCGCGCGCCGCCTCCATCGTGCGCTCAAACGTTCCCGGCACCGCCCGGATATTGTCGTGCTTATCGGCGCAGGAACCGTCGAGGCTCAGCCCCATGCTCTGTATGCCATGCTCCTTCAGTTTCGTGATGGCGTCGTTAGTAAGTTCGGGCGTGGCGCTCGGTGTAATCGAAACTTCCAGACCCAGGCCATTGGCGTAATCAATCAGGGGATAAATATCTTTGCGGCTCAGCGGATCACCGCCGGTCAAAATCAAGTGGGGGAGGGGATCACCAAAGTCGACCAGCTGATTCAGGAATTGCTTGCCCTGGACGGTGGTGAGTTCCAAAGGATTTGCGGTCGGCATCGCCTCGGCGCGGCAGTGTTTGCATGCCAGACCGCAGGCCTGGGTCATCTCCCAGTAGACCAGCATCGGATTTCTGGAGAAGTCGTGAGCGACGCGGCCCATGTGCGAGGCAGAAGATGCAAAGTGCGATGCAGCGGGCGAAGTAATGTGCGAAGCAATATGTGGAACAATGCCTTCGACGGCCATGATGTTATCCCCTTCAGCAACTTGCTACAAAAGAACACCCACAAGCAGCTTCAGGTTACTTTTGGAGGTGGGAAAAGGCTGTGATTTCGATCACACCGGGCCGTGACCGATTTCGCAAAAGCGACGGTAGCCGGAAGAGTTGGAAAAGAGACTCCCCGGTAAGCTGACAAGAAAGCCCGGGTCTCGGGATGGGGATGGGCACCGAGACCCGGGCCGGGCTGTTCCCTGGAGGCGATTCGAGGGGAATCCGGCGGTCTGGCCCCGCAGGTCAGAACTCGCCGGGGAGCGGATCAACCCTCGCATGCCCGCCGCAGTCGCCGACTCGTTCGGCAACGCGGGCTCGCCATTCGGAACAGCGAGCTGCTAACAAAACCCGGATACCACTTCTGAATGCGTTACTTCTTCTGCGCGTCGCGAATGTACGAAATGACCATCTTGACCTGGTCCGGCGTCACGCCCTTATTCGAGAACGCGTGCATGGCTTTCTTGTCTTTGCCGCCGTTGCTGATCATGTCGGTCAGATCCGCGTCGGAGGCTTTCTTAGCGTCGTCGCCAACCAGGCTGGGAATCTTGGCCGCGGGTTTCCCGGTCAGGTCCGCGCCATGGCACATCGCGCATTTTGTTTTGTAAAACGACGCTCCGTCATCGGCCGCCGCCCATGACAGGTTGGGCAGAACTAGAAACAGTGCAACTGCGATCATCATGATCACAACCGTCAGCTTCATTACTCGCATGAGTGCATTCCTCTCAACTCCGAGTGCAGCGCCGCCGATTCGCCATGGTATGTCTGTCAGACAAATCTCGCGCCTCGATTAAGAAAACTCAGTAGTGGTGCAGTTTCGATTTCCTACGTTAAGGTGTCATCCTGAGCGGAGCCGTTTTTCAGGCGAAGCGAAGGATCTCAGTCTTATCCGGCCCGGAACGTAAGCCAAATTGCACCACTATCGAAAACTCACATCGTCTCGCAGTTTCCACATTCTGCCGACGTTGGTCTGTGATCTGCGTCACCTTCACGCGTGATCCGAAGCCCGAGTAGTCCCCAAGCCGATCGCGGGAAAACACCCGAGCATCCGCGTCATATGCCGCGCACACTTGTTTGGCAGCGTTGCTCTGCCTTCTTGTCACACCGCAAGTTACTGAAAATACGCAGGTTCCGGATGCCGCCCGGTATGCCGCTTTTGGCCCGCGGCTTGCCTTCTCAGAAGGTGCCACTCGCGTCTACAAGGGGTGCTTGTCCGCGCGAGCGTGGGGAAAAAAGGAACGAAGGAACGAGAGTAGGGAAACGGAAAATGAACCTGCCAAACAGCACGCAGTCTCAGTCATCGAATAACCAGTCACCGAATAACCACTGGACCGGCACACAGGCATACGTGCTGGCGGTTTTCTGTCTGGTGCTTGGCGTAATCGTGGGGTACTTGTTTCGCGGATCGGCCTCGCCGGCAACGCAAACCGCGGCTGCCACAGCTCCATCCGCCGCCTCGCAGCAGCCGGACCCCAACTCACAGGCAGCCTCAACCCAGTCTGCTTCGAACCAGGCTGCTTCCAACCAGGCTGCTTCGAACCAGTCTGCTTTGACCCAGGCCGCATTGACCCAGGCCACGGCGCCGCTGCTCGACGCGGTCAACAGGAATCCGAACGATTACGACTCGCTGGTCAAGCTGGGAAACGTGTTCTACGACGCCCAACAATTTCCCAATGCCATCCAGTACTACGAGCGCGCCCTGGCGCTTCACCCCGAGAATCCCGACGTTCGCACGGATATGGGGACGGCTTACTGGTATGCAGGCGACGCCGACAAGGCGATTGCCGCGATGGAGACTTCCCTGAAATATCGCCCAGGGCATCCGCAGACGTTATTCAACCTGGGCTGGATCCGCTGGCAGGGTAAGGCTGACCCTAAGGGGGCGGTCGACGACTGGGAGAAATTGCTCAAGGCCAATCCCGCTTATCCGCAGCGGCAAAAGGTGGAAGAGTACATCGCCAAGGCGAAAGAACACGCCGCGCGAGGCTGAGAATCTGATTTCACGCCGGTGATTTCCAACCTACGGGATTGGCGCTTCCTCTTATAACTTCTAACTTCTATCACTGCGCCAGAGGGCTTCCTAAACCGGAAGCCCTATATTTTTCGTCGCGCGACGGCGGTGCCGGAGTTTGCGAAATTGATGCGGATCTTTACAAATCTCGACTAAATTCATGATCACTTTACCTAAGCGCGCCTATCATAGAGGCGAGTAAAACGTTGTATCGGGACTGGCGCGCTGATGGGGAAAGCGAGCTGGTCTAGCCTAGAGTTCGGTTGTTCAGGTTACAGTTCACGTTTTTTCGGTGTGCGGACGCGCAGGTGCATACCCGGAGGAATTTATGAAACTGTCCGCTTCGTCTCCTCTGTTTTATTTCTTTTCCAGGTTCTCAACTTTCCTTCCACCGCTGATACTGGCTGTCGCGTTAGCTGCAACGACAGGTTGCGGCTCGGGTAGTAGCACTGCGCCGCCAAAGTTTAGTGGGAATACAAATGTGACACTGGTCATGTCGAGCACGGCGAACGACCAGGTTACGCGGTTTGATCTGGAATTTCAGACATTGACGCTCACCAGCCAGTCGGGGAAGACCGTCACGCTATTATCGTCACAGCAACCTGCCGAGTTCATGCACTTGAACGGAGGGATCGAACCGTTAATGACGGTCAGCGTTCCTCAGGATATCTACACTTCAACCGCTGCGACGCTTAACGGGGCATTATTCGTCTGTATTGCGCAGGCTTCAGGCGGCGGACTCGGAATCGCGAATTACTCAATTGTCAACCAAGGCGCGACGGTGAATTTAGCGTCACCAATTACGATTACCGGGAGCAGCATGGCGTTACTGCTCAACATGCAGGTCTCGAAATCGGCGATTTTTCCTGCTTGCTGGTCCAATCCTCCGTTTGAAGGGTTTTCCATGACGCCGACCTTCAACCTCACTCCGCTGTTGCTGACCAATTCTCCGACGAACACTGCTGACGGCAAGGTAACCGGGCTCGTGGCGGAGATTGCGTCGACAGGAACGACGCCGTCAAAGTTGAAGCTCACGATTGCGGGCGGACCATCGGGGAGCAGAACTCTTTCCGCGAGTTCCAACATCGCCACCGTGTTCCAGGGTGTGAGCGGCGCTTCTGCGCTCTCCCCCGGAATGTTTTTGAACGTTGACGGCGCGATTCAATTCGATGGCTCGCTGCTGGCGACTCGAATTGCGTTGGAAGATTCCTCGGCGATGAACGACTCCAGCGGTCCGGTGATGTTTGTGGACAGTATAGTTCCAGATATTCAGCTTTATGGCCGCACCGAACTGGGCGCTCTGCAAACCTTCGGTGGCCAAACTGGAATCTATTTCGACATACCTAACTTCGACTTCAGCAATGCCGCCTTCAATATATCTGGCCAGCTTACAAACCTGCAGAATCTACCCTTCGTTCCCAGCTTCAATTCCTCGAATATCGTGGCAGGTCAGAACGTTGACATTACTTCGGGAGACTTCTCGCTCGTCGGAGGGGTTGGCACTCCCACGAGCACCATTACCCTGGTCCCGCAAACCATCAATGGGACTGTGGTTGGTTCGCAGCAGAGCGGCAGCTTTATCGATTACACCGTTTCTCTCGCTTCTTACGATCTGTTCCCAACTTTGGCCGTGCAGCAGGGACAAACCACTCTGCTGAACAATCCGGGCCAGGTGGAAGTCTATGTCGGAAGCAATACGCAAACGCTGAACACTCAGACCCTGGCTCCGGGCAGCACGTTGCGTTTCTATGGACTGGTGTTCAACGACAACGGCACACTGCGCATGGATTGCGCGCAAGTGAATGATGGTGTGGCTTTCACCGCGCCATCAAGTAACAGCGATCATTTGGATGTCGGGCAGACCCGGACCGTTCGTCGGGAAGGCGCCCGCGGGATGCAACCAACGACTACCATCAGCACCCGCTCTCATGAGACTCAGCCCTAGCGAACGCGAATTCGTTGTTGTTCGCAGGTGATTGGCAAAGATTCAAGGCAAGTGATTCAGTGGAGGACACTGTGATTCGATTCTTCGCTCCGCCCATGCATAGTCGTTCCTGGTTTCGCCTTGCATACACAACCCTGATGCTGGCGGCAGTGGCCTGTTTTACGGCCAGTTGTGGCTCTGCAGGCATGTCGAAGACACCTCCGCTGACGGGAAACACATCCGTAACCGTGCTGCTGTCGAGCACCGCCAACGATCAGTTAGCTGAGTTCGACGTCGGCTTTCAAAGCATCGCGCTGATCAGCCAGTCGGGCAAGATGGTTACGCTATTTTCGTTGCCCACATCGGGGCCCCCGCGGGACGCTGAATTCGAGCATCTGAACGGCATCGTCCAACCGCTGCTGACCGCGACCATTCCCCAGGACGTCTACACGAGCGCAACCGTGAACCTCGGCGGCGGTGCTTTTGTCTGTGTTGCTCAAGGTCAGGTGGATGGAGGACCAACCTTGAGCACAGCGATATACTCGCTCGCGCCTCCAACGGCTACAGTGAACTTCCCGTCGCCGCTGACCGTGACTGGCACAAGTATGGCTCTGGCGCTTGACCTTCTGGTGTCGCAGTCGGCGACGTTGGGGGATTGCGTGAACGTCGACGGATTCTACGGCTTCTCGATGTCGCCGACTTTCAGTCTGACACCGCTTACTCTGGCATCTTCGCCGACAAATCCCGGCAATGGCAAAGTGATTGGAGTGGATGGCGAGATCACGGCAATCAACTCGAGCGGCAACGGTCTTACGTTATCGATACCTAACTATGTGCCATCGGGGGCGGGGCTGCCTGTTTCTATTCACGCTGATAACAACACGACGTATCAGGGGATTAGCGGCTCTTCCGCCCTCGCGGTCGGCACGTTCGTGAATATGGATGGAGCCATTCAATCGGACGGCTCTCTGCTGGCGACGCGCATCGCCGTGGAAGACACGTCTGCCGTCGATGTGCTCCGTGGTCCGCTGATGCAGGTAGCCGCCTCGGTATCGGCATTTGTCATGCATGCTCGCGAGATGCAGGGCGCCGGTCTTCCGGGCTTCCCCACCGGCGAGTCGTTGCCGTTCAAGTTCGGCAGCGCCGTTTTTCAGATTTCCGGCCAACTTACGAACCTGGGGAATCTGCCCTTTGTTGCGAGTTTCAATGCTTCCAACATGGTTCCTGGTCAGGAGACGTATGTCTCCGTCCCATCGTTTCCCTACTATGGAGGATATCCCGTGGCGACCACAATGACCTTGATGCCGCAAACCATCGACGGTACGGTCACGTCCTCGTCGCGGAGCGGCAACTTTACCGATTACACGGTTACGCTTGCGCCTTATGACTTGTTTCCGATGTTAGCGGTACAGCCCGGTCAAACCACGCTGGAGAACAACCCAAGCCAGGTGGAAGTCTACGTCGACAGCAACACGCAAACGTTGAACACGACGGCGCTCGCCGCGGGCAACACGCTGCGCTTCTACGGGCTGGTATTCAACGACAACGGCACACTGCGCATGGATTGCGCACAAGTGAACGATGGCGTGGCTTTCACGCCGCCGTCGAATAACAACAATCATGTTGAAGTCGGGCAGACCCGGACCATCCGTCGCGAAGGCCCCGGAGGGTTGCAGCAAGTGGTTACAACGATCACGCGGTCTCGTTAAGGCGTAGGCGAGTTTTCCGAGGGCACGGAGTCGGCGGCCTCGTCTTCGCCGGCGGGAACCAGCTCAAATTTTTTCAGCTTGTAGCGCAGCGCGTCGCGGCTGATGTCGAGCAGGCGCGCGGCGTGAGTCTGGTTGCCGTTGGCCTGGCGCATGGCGAGTTCGACCATAGCCCGCTCCACCTCTTCGAGCGATGTTCCTTCCTCCGGAATGTAGAGCCTCGGCAGCACCCGCCCGTTTGGCAGCTGTTTTCCACCATCCGAGGAAGCGCTGCTGCTGTGTTCAAACGCCGTCAGGCCGCTGCGCGCAGACTCTCCCACGGCGAAAGGTAGATACACTGGCCGCAGGAAGGGTTCGTCCTCGAGGATCATGGCTCGCTCGATCGAGTTCTTGAGTTCGCGCACGTTCCCCGGCCAGTTGTGGGCCAGCAGCAAACGCCGCGTCTCGGCAGAAATGCCGCGGATCGTTTTCTTGAATTTCCGGTTGTACCAGTTGATGAAGAAATCCACCAGCGGCAGAACGTCATCATTCCGCTCGCGCAGCGGCGGAATGAAAATCGCGATGATGGCCAGCCGGTAGTAAAGATCCTGGCGGAAGTGGCCTTCCCGCACCGCTTTTTCCAGGTCGCGATTCGACGCCGCGACCACGCGCACATCCACCTGCATATCGCGCACGCCGCCCACCCGCCGGATGACCTGATCTTCCAGCACGCGCAGCAGCTTGGCCTGCAACAGCGGCGACAACTCGCCGATTTCGTCGAGAAACAGCGTGCCGCCATCCGCCATTTCAAACAGGCCTTTTTTCATCTGCTTGGCGTCGGTGAACGCGCCCTTTTCGTGGCCGAAGAGCTCAGCCTCCATCAGCGTTTCGGGAATCGCTGAACAATTGATGGCGACAAACGGCCCGTTCTCCCGCGAGCTTTCATAGTGAATAGTTTTCGCCACCAGATCTTTGCCCGTGCCGCTCTCGCCCTGAATCAGAATCGTAGTCGCTTCGCTGGACGCAACTTTCCGCACGAAGCTCATCAGCTCGATCATCTTCGACGAAACCGCGACCGCTTCGTGATACCCAGTGTGCCGCCGCACCTCGCCGCGCAGGGTTTGCACTTCTCCGCGCAGCCGATTGGCCTCGAGCGCGTTCTGAATGGTGACGCGCAGTTCCTCGAAGTCGAGCGGCTTGCCGATGAAGTCATAGGCACCCAGCTTGATCGCGTGCTTCACATCGTCCAGTTGTGGATCGGCCGTGATCATGATGACCGGCGGCGCGTCGGGCGTTTTCTTAAGTTGTTCCAGAATTTGTAGGCCGTTCATGTCGGGCAGGCGAACATCGAGCAGAATCAGGTCTGGAGACTCCTGCTGCGCCAGCCGCAGGCCAGGCTCTCCGGCCGCCGCCTCGGCGACCTGATATCCCCACTCTTCACACTTCTGGCGCAGCGACCAGCGCACCAGTCGCTCGTCATCCACCACAAGGATTCGTTCCGCAGACATGCTCGCTTAGCTTACTACGGAAGGGAAGTGCGCGGCACGGGAGGCGGGGGTCCGTGAGGTTTGCGGTCGGGAAGCCCACGAATGAAATGGCGATGTTTCGCCAAAAAAAGGCGCTTGACTCTGGAACCGATTCAAGGGTTCATACTGGATGTCGTGAGTGACAACTCCTTGCGCTCGGGGGAACTCGCCCGCCTAACTGGCGTCAGCGCCGATACGCTCCGTCATTATGAGCGGCTCGGCATTCTGCCGACGTCACAGCGGACGAAGGGCGGGTATCGGATGTTCCCCGCATCCGCCGTCGAGCGCGTCCAGCTTGTGCAGCGATCCTTGCAGCTGGGGTTCTCCCTGAAAGAGCTTTCCGAGATCCTGCGCACACGTGACGACGATGGCGCGCCTTGCCATCATGTGCTCAGGCTGACCGAAGAAAAACTCCAGTCTCTTGGGCAACAAATTAGGGACCTCCAGCGCACACAGGATTACATGCGCCAACTCATACGCGACTGGCGGAAGAAACTGAAACGAATTCCGCCCGGTAGTAAGGCTATGCTGCTGCATTCGCTCGTCGCTGAACCAAGAACCAAGTCAAACAATCTCAAGAGGAGGACTCGGCCATGAACCGTTTCGTAATCGTTCTTTCGGTGTCGCTGTTGGCGTTGCCCTGCTTGGCGCAAGAGCCGAAGCCCAATGACTCGATGATGAACTGTCCAATGCACGACCAGCACGCAGCCCACCAAGCCGCCGTGGAAGGTCGTGGTGACCAAGCCATGGGTTTTCCACACGACAAGACGACTCACCACTTCCGCATGATGGGGGATGGCGGCGCCATAGAGGTAACCGCGAATGACCCCAAGGATAAGACAGATATGGAAGCGATTCGGTCACACCTGGTCCATATCGCCGCCATGTTTGGCGCCGGGGACTTCTCCACGCCGATGTTCGTCCACGACGGAGTGCCGCCCGGTGTAACCACGATGAAGCTGATGAAGTCAGCGATTCATTGCGCCTACGAGGAAATGCCAGCAGGTGGAAGAGTTTGGATAAAGTCTGAAGATCCGATTGCAGTTGCTGCAATCCACGATTTCCTCCGCTTCCAAATCACGGAACACCAGACGGGCGATCCCCTTGCGATGTCGCAGAAGTAACCGTCGCAAACCGGTCCTTAGCGCACATTGACGCGGCTAATATCTTTCGTGAAAGGTCCAAGCCTGCCAGTTGGATGGTGCGCTGACTAGGAGGCAGCGACGCGCACCGCGGCCCGTTGCAGCGGGAGGGCAACCGCGAACGTCGTGCCCTGGCTGACGGCGCTGGTGACTTCGATCCGGCCGTGGTGGTCTTCCACGATGCGCCGGGCCAGTGACAGTCCCAGGCCGGTGCCATCGCCCTTGGTCGTGTAAAACGGGCGGAAAATGTTGGGCAGATGTTCGGGCGAAATGCCGCGCCCGTTGTCGCTGACTTCGACCACAGCCATCGAACCTTGCGCCTTTACGGTGACAATCACTCGTCCATTTCTCTCGATCGCCTGCATCGCGTTGAGCAGCAGGTTGAGCAGCAACTGGTGGATCTGGTCGCTGTCATGTTCGACCTCAGGCAGGGAAGGGTCTTTTTGCAGCACGATTTCGATTGAGTTGGCCAGCGCCTGCTGCCGGCCAAGCATGACGGCGTGTTCCACCGTCGTATTCAGATTGCTTTTCCGAACCATCGGCGGATGCGGCCGCGCCGTCTGCAGAAGATCGGTAACGATGTGGTTGATGCGGGCGATCTCCTGCCGCACGTCTTTCACAACCGAACGCGCCGGGCTGGTCGACGGCAGATCACGGCCAATGATCTCGATGACGCCCGCAATTCCGGCCAGCGGATTACGGATTTCGTGGGCGAGGCCGGTGGCCAGCTCTCCCAGAGTCGCGAGATGCTCCGCGCGCGACATCTGCGTGCGGTGCAGGCGCTCAATTTCGCTCCGGCTCTCGCGTAATTGCACCACCATCTGATTGAAGTTGCGACCCAGGTCTCCGATTTCATCGTTGCGGTGGGCAAAACTGACAGCCACGTTAAGGTCACCAGCGCCGAGCTGTGAAATTTTCTGCTGCAACTCGACCATCGGCCGCTGCACGGTGTAGGTGAGCACCACCAGAAGCGCGCCGCAAATGGCGACTGCCCCCACTCCGGCAACCAGCAAAACCATGTGGCGCTCGGGATCGCGCCAGGAAAGTGTCGCCAGCAGGAACAGCAGCATCCCGCCCAGCAGGACGCAGGCAATGGGAAACAGCGCCTTGAATTCCCAGTTAATGCGGAACCAGGGCAACTGCGGATCCTGCGATTCGGCCGCGGCTGCGGCATTCGCCTGCGCGGCCGCCACCGGTACAGGCTCCAGCGCAGCACTGGAAAACTCCGTGCTGTAGAAGCCCTTCCGCGAAGCCGTGGAAGCCAATGCCGTGTTGTCAATTTCCGGACTCGTCATATGGTCTGCCGTCTCAGGCATACGCGTGTAATCCAGGCAGCAGGTAAGTCACTCCGAAGAATGTGAACATCACCACCGCGAACCCTAGAATCGCGAAGTATGCTGCGCGCCGTCCTCGCCATCCGCGCGTGATGCGCATGTGCAGATAGCCGGCATACACCAGCCAGGTAATCGCCGCCCACGTCTCTTTGGGGTCCCAGTTCCAGTAGGAACCCCAGGCCCGGTTGGCCCAGTAGGCGCCGGCGGCGATCATCAGGGTGAGCAGGGGGAAGGCAATGCAAATCGTTTTGTAAGTGATGCGGTCGAGCGCGTCGGCATCGGGCAGGTGCAGCTCGAGGTCGTCGCGCCGCCACAAGAGCAGCAAATAAAGCAGGTTGGCGAAAATCCCTCCGACCAGGCCCGAAAGAATGAACGGGCTCGCAGCCAGGCTCGTCGCATACAGACCATCCGCGTCGAGCGAGGGATACTGCCCATCGCGCGCCCGCAGCAGGAAGAAAACCAGCGCCAGCACCTGCAGCAGAATGCCGATAAACACCGCGCGATTCGCAATCGCGAGATAGCCTTCATTCTTCCGCACGCGCGCCAGAACGTAAAGCACCAGCGGCGCGGCCACCGCGGCGAACACCAGCAGCATCAGCCAGCCCAGGTCAGGGATGGTCACGAACAGCCGCACCCCGCGGGAGAGAAACACTTCAGATTTATTCTGCGCGTCCCACGCGATCACGTTGAAACCGCCCCAGCGTTCGAAGCGGGTCAGAGTCGCGGCATAGATGCCTGCCGTAAACGCGCTGGTCGCCGCGAGGAAGACTTCGGTCTTCATCTTGTCCTGGATGAGAAACATCATGGCCAGGGCAAAGCTGAGCGCGCAGGCCGCATAGGCCAGCATGGCCAGCGTCACGTGCACATGCAACCAGGTCGATTGCAGCGCTGGAACCAGCGGGCGCACTTCGCTGGGCAACAGCTGCATCAGGATGACTCCAACAATCGTCACCGGCATGGTCACGGTGCCGATGATTTTCACGCCGTAGCGTTTTTCCGCGATGAGTGTGAGCGCAGCCAGCGTCCATACGAAACTCAGCAGCATTTCGTAAATGCTGGCAAACGGAGGATGTCCAGCTTCATACCACCGGTGCGCCACGGCGCCCGTGTTCGCGATCAATCCCAGCCATGTCGCTAGCGAAGCGAACTTGATGTAGGACTCGGTTCCGGTGACGCCGTAGCCCAGATAGAGCGCTCCCGCGCCCGAGTAAAAAATAAGCGCCGCGTAGAGCAGGTTCGACTCGTTCAGCAGATTGCCGCTCTTTACCACATTCAGGAACGCCATGAACAGCAGGAACGCGATGCTCAACCCGACCAGAACGATCAGCGTCGTCCCCGTGGCGGGCTGCTTCTCCGCTTGCGTTCGTGCCATCGGTCGCGGCACTTCTCTGGGCCCTCCACGCGACATTTCTTGTGACATTTCCCGTGCCATCGGTCAAACCTCCGCTGCCGGATTACCTTCCGGCGATCGTTGTGGCCCGCGCTTCATCCCAATGCGCCGGCGCCGTCTTCAACTCTTTCTGAATCTCTTCTACCAACCGTTTGAACTTCTGTTCGAAGGCATCGCGGTTGCGGTTGGCCGTGCCGCCGACCCAGAGTGCAAGGCCGCCGCGCCCGTCGCGCACCGGAACCACCCAGATGCGGACATGCGCCACGTAGAAAACAAAGGTCAGGCCGATCGCCATCAGCACGACTCCCGCCCACACCGACCACTGGCCCGGCTCGTGCGAGACTTGCAGCCCGGTGAACACTCCGGTCTTGAGATCTTTCGGTTGAAAAACGTAAGGGGAGGACGCATTCTGGGCGATCCCTGGGATCTCGGGCAGCCACACGTTCACAGTGGAATTCGTCTTCGCAGAAGTCACGATCAGGTGCACGGCGGGATTGACCACGTCATTGCTGCGAGCGTAAACGTGGCCGTCTTCCACCACGTAATCCGGAATGAACTCTGTCAACAGCACGGTCGTGTCCGCATCGAGAGTCGCGGTCTGATTCAAGGCGAGCGTGATCTCCTGCGCTGGACCTGATCCCTCGGCCGGAGTCGCGCTGAGCGTCAAGTGATCGAGTCTGCCGGTGCGCCCGAACGTGGCCTGGTAGAAGCGCAAGCCGTGGTAGACCAGCGGGTCGTTGACCACGATTTCTTTCTTCGCGGCTTCGCGTCCGTTATCGAGTACGACCAGCTTCGACCACCAGCGCTTGGGAGTGCCGTCGGCGTAGGTGTCTTCGCCTGCGCCGTCGCAGCGGATCGAAAACGGCATGGTGCGGCCGACGCCGTTTCTCAATTCGACCTGATTGCTCGCCGAACCAGGCGTCAGCATAAGGAATCCGCGCCAGCCGTACAGCGCGTCGACAATGCCGCCGAGGAAGATCAGCAACAGGCTGGCATGCACGATATAAACCGCCATCTCGGAGAGACGGTTGCGCTCCGAGAAAAGCGAAAAACTCTGCGTGCGCACGATCCTCTCCGACTTGAGGCCCACATGCCGAAGCGCGCGCTCCGCCGCCCCCAGCCCCTGTTCTTCGTCGCCGATCGCAATCTGCGCCTGGGTTGGCAGGAGTCTGCGGAAATTGTCGTCTGGACTCTTGTATGGGCGGGCGAAATATCGCCAGGCGTTGGGGAATCGCTGCACCGATGCTGCGATAATGCTCAAGCTCACCAGCACGAGCAGGGCAACGAACCAGCGCGCGTGGAATACATCCGTCAGGCCGGCCGCATCCAGGAAGCGCAACATAGCGGGTGAATAGGCACGCTGCATGTCGTCGGGATCGGTCATCGGCCGCTGCAAAATGACCGTTCCGGCCGCGGAAAAAATGACAACCAGAATGATCAGAACCACGCCGGTCTTTATGGAACTCAGCGTCTGCCAGATTTCGCGAAACATTTTGCGAGCAGCCGGGCGAATTGATGGAGCCATACGTTGCCTCATCTTCGCTTCCTGCGATGCACGTGCTGCGCCAAGATCGCGGCGACTCGCTAACCATTGGGGAATCAGCAGGTTGAGCTTTTCCGCAATCGGCTTCAGCAAGCTGCGCGTGAGCCATAACACTCATTCCGAGGGGCGCTTTCCTGCCATTTCACCCACCGTCGCGCCGCTGTGTTATCAAAAGGCTGCAGGTGAGAAATGATTTTCTAGGAGCGTGCGTGGGATCTTCTATGCGCGATTTCACCGCAGGCGGTGTGGCAGAAAGCCCATTCCCGGTGGAAACCTATGTGGGAGTATTTCGCGGGCACTTGCCGAGAGAGAGGAATTCGCTTATCTTGCAACAGCTTACGACCTGCGTAACCTCCATCAGTGTCTCCCGTCACGAAGGCGAGGATCGTGCAATGCAATGGTTAGCAATGTTCCCGGCATTTCCAGATCGCGCGCCCTTTCGCCGTAACGCAACGGTTCGGCTCACCCCGCCGCGCCGTGTGCATTTCCTGGCGCTTGTGCTTCTGATTGTGGTGACGCCGGCATTCGCGAAAACCCATCCCGTTCCGCTCGACAAGAATGTGGACGGCGCGAAGTGCCTGGAGTGCCATGCCGACAAAGCCAAGGGCAAGTTCGTCCACTCCGCGATCGCTACGGGATGCCTGAGCTGCCACGAAGTTCGCGTCAACCGCGACGTGACGCGCATCAAGCTGATCACGGCGACTCCGTACAAGTTGTGCATTTCCTGCCACGCCGATAAAAATGCCGCCGACCTCAAGGGCACGGTGCACCCGCCGGCCGTGCGCGACTGCCTTAGCTGCCACGATCCGCACACCAGCGATAACAAGAATCAACTGTTGAAGCCGCTCTCCGGCGACAAGAATGAAAATCTCTGCCTCTCCTGCCACACCACTGGATTGAACGTGCCGCCGAAAGGCAGCCGCCATGCCGCGCTCGATATGGGCTGCGACACTTGCCATGTCACGCATAAGACCGGTGAGCCGGGCAAAGCGGAATTCGATTTTCACCTGACCAAGAGTCCTCCCGCCTTATGTCTGGACTGCCACGATCCGAAAGACGCCGACCTGCAGAAGGCTCATCAAAACCAGCCCTTCGCCACGGCGGATTGCACCAGCTGTCACGACCCGCACCAGTCGGCCAGTCCCAAGCTGATGCAGAAATTCATGCATCCGCCGTTCGCCGACAAGACCTGCGAGATCTGCCACGCGCCCGCCAAAGACGGCAAAGTCGTGCTCACCCAGACCGACGTGAAGTCTCTCTGCGTAAGCTGCCACGACGAGAAGGCCAAACAGATCGCCGACGCCAAAGTCCCGCATCCCGGCGCGATGGGAGATTGCACGGACTGCCACAGCCCGCACGCCAGCCGGCAACCCGGACTCCCCAAGACCAACGGAGTTCAGATTTGCCTGGCCTGCCACAGCGATCAGGCGGAGCAAGGCAAGAAGGCATTTCTGCATCAGCCCGCTTTCAAGCAGGCCTGCGGCATCTGTCATGAACCCCACGGCGGCAACAATGCCAAACTTCTGCGCGTACAGGGCAACGGCCTTTGCCTGGAGTGTCACGGGCCGGATTCGGCTCCGCAAAAAGTCGAAGGCCAACACATTCTGACTATCTTCGCCGGCAAAGTAGAACTGCCCGAGGACTATTACCAGAAGAATAAAGTTCCGATTCTGCCCCTGCGCTACGGCTTGGGACATCCCGTGGAGTATCACCCCGTCTCCGACGTGATGGATCCGGCCAATGTGAACAAGGTCAAGACTCAGCTCAGCTGCCTGACCTGCCACCAGCCGCATTCCTCGGCGCAGCCGGATCTACTGGTGAACGATCAGCAAAATAACATGGCGTTCTGCGATACCTGCCACAAGAACCGAATTGATATGAAGCAGACCGTTAAACCTGGAGAGTGATTATGCTTCGTCTCTTCTCAATTTCGAAACCGATCTCGTCGCGCAGCCGCAAGCCGCTGGCAGTCGTGCTTCTGCTGGCGGCCGGGCTGGCCATGCCGCTTTCCGTCCATGCCGACAAAAAGAAAAAGAAGAATGCGGACGCGACGGAAGACGCGTCTCAGGCGGCCCCGCACAAGTATGACTTCGATGTCACTAAACTGGTATGGCCCAGCCCGCCCAGCATCGCGCGCCTGCGTTATCTGGATTATTTTGCCGGGGAAAAGATCGACTACTCTCCAGCCGCCAACAAGAAGGCGAAACAGAGCTGGATGGACCGCCTCGCCGGCAGCCAGAGCCAGACCGAAACGTTCAATCCCAAGACTTTTCCTTTCCAGCTGGTCGGCCCTTACGGAATCGCGGTCGATTCCGCAGGCCTGGTCTATGTGGCCGACCAGAAAGTCGGAGCCATCTTCATCTTCAATACCGAAACCCGCGAGACGCGCCTCATACGCAACGGTTACGAAGCGCATTTTGGCTGGATCAACGGCCTGGCCATTGACGACGACGACCGCCTTTTCGTTTCCGATGGAAAACTGCATCGCATTTTCATCTTTAACGCTAAGCACGAACTGCAGGAGCAGATCACCGAAGGGTTGGTCGATCCCGTCGGCCTGGCTCTGGATACGGAAAACCGCTTTCTCTATGTCGCCGACACACAGCAGGATCAGGTTCTGGTCTATGACGCCGACACTCTCAAACTGCTGCGCCGCATCGGCACCGGCGGTAAGAATCACTTCCTCACTACTCCCGGCGATTTTGCCGGGCCACAAGGCGTCGCGGTCGACAAAGAAGGCAACCTGTACGTGACCGACACTCTAAATGACCGGGTGGAGATTTTCGACGCCGACGGAGAATTTATCAGCACGTTCGGCAAGAACGGCGACGGTCCGGGAAGCTTCGCCCGGCCCAAAGGAATCGCGGTCGACGGCGATGGCCACATCTGGGTGGCTGACGAGATGGAAGACCGGCTCCAGGCCTTCAATCAGCAGGGCCAGTTGCTAATGTACATGGGCGGCCACGGACAATATCCCGGCCAGTTCAAAGCGCTGGTAGGAGTTGCCATCGATAAGCAAAACCGGGTTTTTACCACCGAGCAATTCCCGGGACGCCTGCAGATGTTCCGCTACCTGACCGATGGGGAAGCGGCGGCAGAAAAGACGCGGCGTGAAGACGAAGCGGTGAAGGCTGCCGAGCGCCGGCGTGCCGCAGCCGCTCCGGCGCCACCGGCCGAGAAGCCGGCCGAAGCCGCACCACAGAAGGCGCCCGCCACGCCTGCTCCGGCGACGTCTCCACAAACGCAACCAGCGCCCGCGGCGCCGAGTTCTAGGCACTGAGAGGAGTCCTCGGCTTCGACTTCGAGGCTTCCGCCCGGATCATTTCGAAGCGCAGGGATTTCCGTCATGTCGGCTGATCACGCGCGAGCTATACAGTCTTTGAGGTTTCTGACCGTTTCCGCAACCATCGCTTCCTCACCCGTTGGCCTGAACCGCCCCAGACCCACGCAACGCGCGCTGCTTTGTCATCAGTTCACAATCCAGTACTTGTAGCATGTCACATTCGCAGTAGAGCCCAGAGCGAAGGTGAAACTAGCCCCGGCAGATCGCGCCGACTGCATCGGATTCGTCGCTGTAGAGCTGCAGGCTGGGCTGGAAGGTAACCCGGAATTGTCTATGACCTGTTCAATAAAGATTTCGCTATTGGCCGTCACCGCCGTGGTATCCACCGTATAGCTGGTTTGTGAAGCCGGAATGGCGATCACTCCCGCAGTCGCCGATCGGCAGGCTGCCGGGGAAGCCGTGCCGCCCGCTCCTCCTAGTTGACAGTTGGAAATTGTGCCATACGTTTCCGCTCGAAGCGTGCCTTGGTTGCTGATGTTCTTAGTGGGCGGATGTGTGGGAGAGTTCATCAAAGCCGGAGCGGGGATGGAGGAACTCCAAATCATGTTGTCGATCACCAACTGCCCGCCGGTTGCTTGCCAGTTGACGTATTCGGCGACAGGAGAGTTGCCGCCACCGGTGACATCACGCATCGTTAAGGCGCTCTTGGTGCCGCCGATCTGGACCAGCGCGGTGGCTCCCTTCCGGAGTACCAGCGCGGCACTCTCGATCATTACGCTCGTAGAACTGGAGCCACTGCCTATATTGATAAGCTCGCCGGAACTTTGTTCAAAATGGGTTCCATAAATGTGGATCAGGCCAGTCGAGTTGGCTGAAATCCCCCCGATAGCCGGACCGGAGGCCCCAGCGGCTTGCCCGTTGTAATCGATTGATCCGCCCAGAATGGTGATCTCTGCCCCTGAGTCGTTTTCGATCCCCATAAACCGATTGTTATTCATAACAGGCGAGATGAACGCAACGCTTTCGACGTACTCAATGTCGCGGGGGAAAAATACTGCCGTACCGTTCTCGGAGTAGTTGCCGGCCACGAACTGCATGATGTAGGCTCCCCGCCCGAACTGCCAGCCACGCACAAAATTATGCACGTGAACGTTATAGAAGGCCTGAGCGTGGCATTGCGCGTTCCGGGGAGAGATCACTCCTGCAGGGTCGCCGCCCAGGTAGATGCCAACGCTAGATCCTGACGAATTCGAAGGGCCGATCAAGTTGACGTCTTCCAAGCCGCCGATATTGTAGTAACTTGGAGTGTTGAGGCGGTAGGTATCGTAAACCTTGATGGCCTGTTCGCTGCCGGTGTACTTGAGAGTGGCCCCGTTGAAATCAATGGTGACGCAACGAGGCTTAACGATGCTGGTGGAAAACGAGTAGTTTCCTACCGCAACGTTTACGCTGCCGCAATGATTGGTGGCCGACAAAGGCAGGGTGGCAATGGCCGAGTTAATCTGAGCGCCAACATCTGATCCGGGCCAGTTCTGAGCATTATTAGGGGTTACGTACACGGTTTGATTGGCGCCAGCGGGACCGAGACGAGTGTCGAGCAGGGTGAAGTTATTGTTGATTTGCGAGCCCCAACTCGGCCCGCTGGTGTCCGGCAGGTTCAGATGCAGGTTCGGCGTAGTCTGCGCCGCCATCGTACTTAGAAGCAAGAACCATAAAATGCGTTTCATCTCTCACCTTCCCGGAAGTTGCGGAACCTGAAATTGCCGGAGCTGCTCGTCCTGTTCAGCTCCCCCTTCAGATTACCGAAGATGCCAAAACCCGCCACTTCGGTAGTCTTGATTCTTGGGGGGCGCTCAGCGATACCCATTATTCCACGCAAGCAAATCCTGTCAGCGGGCCCAAAGGGCCCGGATTAGGCCCTTCAATCAATGTGATTCCAATCACATCCTGCCTGCGATCGAGCAGATTGTATCGCCCCGGAACCGCTGAAAAATGCCTCATTACCCGTCGTTACTTGTGGGGCATTTCACCATCTCGAGTGTGGGAGAAAACTCAGAAATCTTAGCCATGCCCTCCCCAGGGTCAGCCTTCCCCTCAGTGGAAGCGCGTAAGCCGCAATTCAGCAATGACTTACGCGACATAGCGAAATTCACAGCCGTCCACCCCAGCGGCACGCTCCGTGCACAGATGCCAGTGGAGGCTGAAGTGAAACTACAGCAGAAAACGTCGACCCTTAGCTTCAGCCGGGAATTGGAAGTGGGCCGTGGAGGGAAGGCGTTGCAACACATCTCAGGAGGCATCATCCCAATGAAACGATATTTCTTTATCTCGCTCATGATTCTGGCAACTGCGGGGTTTGCCGCGGCCCAGATCCAGGCGCCGACGTCTGACGTTCTCGGTGCACACCTTAACTACGGCCGTGGCTGCGCAGCCTGCCACGCCCCGCACAGCGGCGCATGGGGCAACGGAGCCAACAAGTCTGGCGATACCACTGCCGGCAGCGACGCGCTGTGGGGCCAGGATGTAGGCAACCTCTACGGCAAAACCATCACGACCGGCAACACCGATCGGGGAAACTATGTCGAGACCCTGCCAACCAGCCTTCTGGCCGGCACTCCCGACGTGCTCGGCGTGCTGACCTGCCTCAGTTGCCATGACGGCAACTTCGCCCAGGGCGCCATGATGAAGAACCAGGTCCTTGAGACCCTGCCATCCTCTTACGGCACCTTCAACAAAATCCCGACCCTGCTCGGCAACGACGGTACCGGCGCGGGCAACTACCTCAATGACCACCCGGTGGGACTCAACGCAGCAGTAAGTTGCGGCGGCCAGTACAACTGGGATTGCACCGAGACCAACGGTGTGATCAGCATGACCGGGCCGAACTCGAGCGCGTTCATCAAGAACTACGGGTTCTTTGTTTCTCTGAGCGCCTACAACAACACGGCGGTTGTGACCTGCACCAGCTGCCACAACCAGCACGTGATGAACGTGGTCAAAGTGACCAATGGCGCGACCAGCGGTCTGCCGACTGGCTACTACGCGACCATGTTCTTCATTCGCGCTCCCTACAACCCGGCCAGCGGCACAGCAGGTTCGAACCAGACGGCGCAATTCTGCCGTCAGTGCCATGGCGGCGAGGCCAACGAGTCGAACGGCAGCTATACCATTCCGACAACGTTCTAATGACTCGTATCAAACCGGGGGAGAGATTATTCTCCCCCATTTTTTATGAGATGGCGGCGAAGCAACGAGAAAGTAAGCGCAGGGAAAGCAAGCACGGAGAAGTAAAGCACGGAGAAGTAGAGAGCGGAGAAAGATTATGAAGCGGACATTCTCAAGGCGACTTGGCTCAACCTGGACACGATCCATCGGGGTGGTGGTTATGACCGCGAGCCTGCCCCTGGCCGCACAGCTGGTGGCTTCGCACAGTTCCACGGCAACGCCTGCCGAGCCTGCAGCCAGCGTGCAACCGTTGACCAGCCCCGTCGCGCGTGTCAATGGCACGGTGCTGACTGGCGCCGACCTGCTGCGCGAGGAATACGCGATTTTCCCCTACGCTCGCCAGCACAACGGGCTACCCAAAGAGCTGGAGCCGCAGATTCGCAGTGGCGCGATGGAAATGATCGTTTTCGAAGAGCTGGCGTACCAGGAAGCGCTGCGCCGCAAGATGACTGTGTCGCCCGCCCAGCTGCAGCATGCAGAATCTGACTTTCGCAGCCAGTTCAGTTCGCCGGACGAATTCCGAGCCCTGCTGCAAAACGAATTTCACGGGTCGGATCGCCTGCTGCGGGAAAAGATCCGGCGCTCGCTGCTGATTGAAGCTTTCCTGAAGCAGGAGATCGACAACAAATCGGCGGTGTCGCCGGCTGAGATCCGGGCCTACTATGACAAGAATTCGGCGCGTTTCCAGCACGCCGAGTCGTTCACGTTCCAGACGATTTCGATACTGCCTCCTGCCAACGCAACGCCACAACAACTTCAAGAAGCGCAAAGACGGGCGGAGGACGCTCTGCGCCAGGCCAAGGCCACGAGGACGGCGGAACAGTTCGGTCTGCTGGCGGAAAAAATCTCCGATGACGATTACCGCGTCATGATGGGCCAGCATCGGCCCATCGACCGCGACAAGCTCGCGCCCCAGGTGGTTCAGGTGCTGCTTGCGATGAAAGTGGGCGACATGAGCGGTCTGATTTCGGTTGAGCGGGCTTACACCATCGTTCGTCTGGGAGCCCACGACCCGGCCGGCCGGACAAAATTCGAAGATGTGAAGGCACAGATCGAGAAGGAATTGCAGCAAAGTAAGACCAACCAGCTACGCGCAGCTTTGGATAAAAAGCTGCGGCAGAACGCGAAAGTAGAAGAGCTTTAGACCGGTTGTAGGCGTGAGGATGGCCTCTGATGGCGGGTTCGATTCGATTCGCGTGGGTTGTGTTGGTGGGGCTACTTCTGGGGACGCTGCCATCCGCCGCACAGGCTCGGTTGGGCGAAGTCAGCAGCGACCTGAACGGCACAGTTTCGGCAGGCTACACTTCCGACTTCGGCAACCTGGTGAGTTCCGCGCATAGCTGGACCGTGGGCGGTTCGGGCACGTTTGACGGCTCTTACCACAATCCGAATTTTCTCTCCTTCAATATTTCTCCCTATCTGAACCAGTCGCGCGCCAATTCCAACTTCCAGTCCATTTCCGATGCCAGCGGGGTCAACGTATCGAGCACGATTTTCGGCGGCAGCCATTTTCCCGGATCGGTGAGCTATGCCAAGGCATACAACAGCGAAGGGAACTTTGCCATCCCCGGAGTCGCGAACTTCACCACGCATGGCAACAGCGATTCGTTCGGCGTGAACTGGAGCGAAAATATTCCGGACGCGCCCAGCGTCTCCGTCGGTTTCCAGTCGGGCAGCAGCGAGTACTCGGTCTATGGCACGAGCGATCAGGGGAATTCGTCATTCCGTTCGTTCAACGCGCACTCGGCCTACGATTTGTTTGGTTTCAACTTAGGCGCTTCGTATGCAACCGGCGTGGGCAATTCGCTGGTGCCGCAGGTCGTGGACGGCCAGCAGGAAACGGAAACCCACTCCAACAACAGCGATTACGGCTTCACGGTTGGCCACAATCTTCCGCTGCGGGGATCGTTTTCGGCCGGGGCCAACCGGGCCGACGTGTCGAGCGATTATCTGGGTTACAGCTACAACGGCACGATTGACACCTACAACGCGGTAGCCGCCGTGCAACCCACGAATAAGCTGCACCTCTCGGCCACGGCAAATTACTCCGACAATCTCACCGGAGAGCTGTTCGAGTCCGTCATCGCGGCTGGCGCAGTGGTGCCCGCGAGCACCACATCGAACGAGGGGTCGCATGCTACGGATTTCCTGGGCACGGCCAGCTATACCTTCCTGCCGAATCTGCAAACCACGGCCTTCGGCGAGCGCCGCATCCAGAGTTTTCTCGGCCAGGACTACGGAGCGAACTCGTTTGGCGGCAGCGCCACTTATGGGCACGGGCTGTTGGGTGGGTCGTTCAACGGAGCGCTGACGCTATCGGATAACACGCTGGACCACAGCAACGTCAACGCCCTCGGCCTTTCGACTACGGTCAATTATTCACGCAGGATCCTGGGATGGAACGTGGCCGGGTCCTTCGGCTACGCGCAAAACGTGCAGACGCTGCTCGTAACCTATACAAGTTCGTTCTACAACTACTCCGGCAACCTGCGGAGGCGCTGGGGGATGCTTAACGTCAGCGCAGGCGCCACCGCCGCCCGCACCGGTCTGACCGAGCAACCGGGTACCGAGAACAGCAGCGAGAGCTATAACGCCAGCGTCGGCTATGGCCGATGGATGACCCTCACCGGGGCATACTCGAAGTCCAGCGGCAACGCATTGGAAACGGCGGCTGGACTGATCCCGGTAACTTCGCCGGTTCTGCTGCCGAGCCTGACAATCTTCTACGGAGGAAAGAGCTATTCGTTTGGTTTGGGAAGTTCTCCTCTGAAAAGGCTCACCATCTCGGCGACCTATAGCAAATTGAACAGCAATACTGCCTTCGATTCGGTTGCATCGTGGAACGAGAGTGATCAGTTCAATGCCATCGTGCAGTATCAATTCCGCAAGATGTATTTCACTGCGGGAGCCAGCCGTCTACAACAGGGTTTCAGCGCCTCGGGCACTCAACCTGAAGTGATATCCTCGTTCTACTTCGGAGTATCCCGGTGGTTCAATTTCTTCTGAGATTCGCGCAGCCAAGACTTGCACGCCCAAGATTTGCGGAGCCAGGATTTGCGCAGCCAAGGTTTGACCAGGGGAGGTTTGCGCAGGGAAGACTTGCGTGGAAAAGAGTCGCGCGGCCGCGTGCCGGCTTGGTCTGGGTTTGCGTGGGTTTTTTGTTGTGCAGTCCGGCATGGGCCTCGCGAAAAACCAAGCCGCCGCAAGCGAAAGCCGCGCCCCCGGAAATGTTGCTGGAAGGCGGGCGCAAACTCGTCTGGGAGCGCAGTTTCGAGTCGGAAAATGAAGTAAAACCGAAGCGCGGTTTCTGGAACAAACTGGTAGATGTGATCGCCGGCGCGCCCGAATTTCACACCCTGGTGCGTCCTTACAGCGTGGCGGTCGACTCGCGCGGACGGATCATCGTGACCGACCCGGGCGCCGCCGGAGTTCACATCTTCGATTTCAAAGATCAAAAATACAAATTCATCCAGCGCAAGGAAAAGGGCAAAGATCCGATGCTCATGCCGCAGTGCGTTGCCGTGGATGCGCAAGACCGCATCTACGTGACGGATTCGGATTCGGGCAAGATTTTCGTCTTCGACCCCAGCGGAAAGTATCTGCGCGCGATCGGCAGCCTGCGGGGTGGTGAAGGCTACTTCAAGCGGCCGACCGGCATCGCCGTCGACTCGGCAGCGCAGAGAATCTACGTCACCGACACGCTACGCAACCAGGTGTTCGTGCTCGATATGCAAGGCAGTGTCTTGCAGACCATTGGCAAGACCGGTGAGGCGGAAGGCCAGTTCAATTACCCGACCGAGTTGCGCCTCGAGGGGCAGGACTTGATCGTGGTCGACGCCATGAATTTCCGGGTGCAGGTGTTTGACCGCTCAGGCGCGTTTCGCTACGCCATCGGCAAGATGGGCGACAGCGTTGGCGCAATGTTCCGGCCGAAGGCGGTCGGCCTCGATTCGGAAGGCGATCTTTACGTGGTCGATGCTTTGTGGGGGGTGGTGCAGGTCTTCAACCGCCAGGGCGAACTGCTGTATTACTTCGGCGGGAAGGGAACGCGCCCCGGCGAGTTCCAGTTGCCGGCGGGATTGTTCATCGATCATGACGACCGAATATTTGTCGTGGATTCATTCAATCATCGCGTCCAGGTGTTTCACTACTACGGCGTAAAGAAAACCGCCAAGGATGGAATGTAGTGACAGCGAAACCGAGAGCGAGAGCCAGCATCCTGTCGATCGCGCTGATGATGTTGCTGACCACGCCGGCCCTGCACGCGCAGTTTTCCGGCGATGTGATCGGTACCCACGACCTTGGGCCCGGCAGCAAGTCGCCCATCACCGGAGCGCGCAACGATTTGTGCACCTACTGCCATGCTCCGCACTCCGGATTGAATAAAGGCCTGTGGAACCAGACGCTGACCACGCAGAGCTACATGGTCTATAACAGCGACACCGAAAAAAACACAGGCACACAGCCCGTGCTCGGCTCCGCCAGCAATCTTTGCCTGAGTTGCCACGACGGCACAGTCGCGGTCGGCACGACAGTGGTCTACGGACGCGTAACCACGACCGGTTCGATGTATCACTGGGATGTATTCGGCAACAACCTGCAGCCCTCGCATCCGTTCAGCCTTAACTTGCCGTTGCAGGACAGCATCGACCTGGTTGCGTCGCTGGTGGCGAGCGGCAAGACTGCGGATTCGACCGGCGCGGTCAAGCTCGTCAACGGAAACATCGAGTGCACGTCATGCCACAATCCTCATGTGCAGGCGAAAGATCTGGTCTCGCAGAATTTTCTGGTCCGCGACAGTTCGAGCGGCCAGATGTGCCTGGCCTGCCATGACCCGACGCGCCAGATCAGCGGCAAGGTCAATCCGCTGGCGGACTGGACCGCCAGCGCCCACGCAATCTCCAACGACAAGCTCGCTCCCGACGCTGGAGTCGGAAGCTACGCTACCGTGGCGGCCGACGCCTGCATCTCCTGCCACACGCCGCACAATGCCGGGAGCGCATCCCGCTTGCTGCGCGGCCAGGACGAGCAGGATTGCATTGCCTGCCACAACGGTGGATCCAACGTTTCACCGGCGGCGCCCAACGTTTTTTCCGAATACGCGACGCCCAAAGTCGGACATCCGTTTCCCTCGCCCACCAATCCGCATGACGCCGCGGAGACCGCACTGCTCAACAACAATCGCCACGCCACCTGCGCCGACTGCCACAACGGACATGGTTCGGCCCAGGTCGGATTGTTCCCGCCTCCTCCACTGATCCGCGTCTCGCAAAAAGACGCGGTCGGCATCAACGCCGCCGACGGCGTCAGCCTGATCGACCCGGCCGTGAATCAGTACGACAATTGCCTGCGCTGCCACGGAACCAGCGCCGGAAAGCAGACGAAACCGATCTACGGATATGCGCCGGTGCGCGCGGTTTCCGCCGGCGACCCGCTGAATATGATTCCCCAGTTTGCCGTGACTTCCACGTCGGCACATCCGGTGACTGCCGACAGCAGCAGCCCGTTGGCCCAGCCCAGCCTGCTGCCCAACATGTTGAACCTCGACGGCATCACCAAAGGCCGCGCGATGGGTGTTCGGATTTTCTGCACCGACTGCCACAACAGTGATGACAACCGCGAATTCGGCGGCGTCGGCCCGAGCGGACCGCACGGCTCGAAGTGGACGCACATCCTGGAGCGGCGCTATGAATTCAGCCAGTCCGCCGGACCAGGGCTGCTGATCACGAATCTTTTTCCCAATCCTGATTTAAGCGTGAACGGCCCCTACGGCACGTGCGGGAAGTGTCACGATCTGTCGAACCAGATCATGAAGAACACGAGTTGGAGCGAGCACTACAGCCACATCAACGCCGGCTTTACTTGCTCGACCTGCCACACTGCTCACGGCATGGGTGGCACGAGTCCCAATATCAGCGGGCAGCGGTTGGTGAACTTTGATGTCAATGTTGTCGCCCCGAACGGCGCGACGCCTATTTCCTACAATCAGGCCGCGAATACCTGCACTCTGACTTGTCACGCCATGGCCCACAATCCCGATGGCACGGTAACCGCGGCCGGAGTGAGTCGCGCTCCGAAAAAGAAGTAGGGAGCGGTGTCGGTTTTTGCCTGCTTTGAAAGGGACACTGCTTCAGAAAGTTCGGAAGAGTCGCGACGCTGCTTCAGAGGTCGTGGAAAAAGCCGCGAGTGCCTGCAGCAACTGGAAGAGCGGCGCGTCAGCGCCGCGTACGCCCTCCAAAGTCATCGCGGGCTTTAGCCCCCGGACGGTCCGGGAGTTTACTTCCTCGCTTCACTGAGATGGCTTCTAGTCGGAGTTTCGCAGGGCCATCGCGTTGCTCGCGGGGCGTAACGTGGAGTTCAGTTCGTCCCCGAGATGCTTTTGCGCGACATCCCACTGCGAGCGCAGAACCATCTCGCGGATCGAGAACTTGCTTTCATGCTTCGCGTCGTCGAGGCGCACCGCGATTTCGTTGTTGCTGAGTCGGAAGTCGAGCACATCCGCCAGCGGGACCAGTTGACCGGAAGATTTCCCTACGATCACGAAAACCACTTTGTCGGAGACCAGCACGTACTCGGGGCAGGCTTCGGATCCAGCTTGCACGGCCGGAGGGCCAAAAGACGCCATGAATCCGTGGTGGCTGGGCAGGCAATCGGCCATCTCCATGCGGACGACGGTTCCGTGCTGATAGACCCCGAGCGGAGAGGCCGCCCAAGCCTGGAAGCTGGAGAAAACAAGAATCAGCCCCAGCGTGCACTTCGAGTGTGGCGAGCTACGGAAGTTTTTCATAAGAGTATCCGCTCCGGCAGTGAAATCGCAGGTTCAGGTCGTGTTTGGGAAGAATACGCAGTGAGTGAAAGCCAACGATCTGGTCGGGCACGTGATACGTAACGATGTACGATGCGCGCAAGTCGGCGAGCGCGGCTTCGAGTACGCTCGTTCCCGCTTCCTCGCTCGAGAAGTAACGTCCTCCGGTGGCTTCCGCCATGCGCCGCAGCGCGAGGCTTCCCCGGGAAACTATGCGGGATTCGTTGTTATCGACGGCATAGACCACCACACCGTTCGCGATGATGGAACGTAAAGCGTCAGGCGCGGAGGTTCGGCTGATCGTGTCGTTACCGTCAGAAAACAGAACCAGAACCGGAAGAACGTTGGGCGTGACGCGAGAGGCGAGGAACCCCGCACTGTAGGCCAGCGCATCGAACAAAGGAGTCTGCCCCGCGGGAGAAACAGCAACCAGTTTCTGCCTCGCCGTCTCGTTGCGGCAGTCGCCACTGCAAACCAGCACCGGCTGCAGCCCGGAGAACGAAATGACGGAAATCTGTTTGTTGGAAATCTGATTGCCCGAAATCCGGTCGTCGCCCGCGGTCGCAGACTGCGAGATGATTTTCAGGACCTCGCCTACTGTGAAGCGGAAGCCGGGTGCCGCTGATTGGCTCGAGTCAACCAGTACGACCACGTCGAGCGCAGTGTCGTGGGATCGGCTCAGGCTGGTGAAACGTCGCACCACGTCGCCGTTGTCGACCACGGCGAAGTCATCGTTTCCAACCTGACTCACCAAGCGGTTTTTTTCGTTGGTCACGAAGAAAGAGACGCGGACCTCGGAAACTCCCACGCGGTAGGCACTTGCGGGCGCCTCATCTGTGCTGCGCACGAGTACAACAGACGAAAAGAGGAATGCAACAACCACGAACGCACGCCCCAGTCGATGAGACAGCACAGCCATTGCGGTACACGTCGGCAGAGCAGCGGAGAACTTCAGTGCCCAAAAGTCGCTTGACCGTTACGAGCGTCATTAGAACTTCGTCATGAGTGCGGTCAAGCATTGCCGGTGGCGCTTTACGTGAAGCTGACTTCTGTGTAGGTTCCGTAGACTTGCCGCAGCGCGTCGCAAATCTCGCCCACGGTGGCGTAGGCGCGGACCGCGTCGACGATGTAGGGCATCGTGTTCGCCGAAGAGACATTTCCGTTGGATCCAGCTTTCGGCTCCTGCGCCGCGGCTTTCTTCAAGGCTTCGAGGGCGCGGCGCACATCTTCGTTCGACCGGCGGGCCCGCAGCGCTTTCAGTTTTTCCGTCTGCTGCCGTGCGACGGTCTCGTCAATGTAGAGAATGTGAGGCGGCTCTTCTTCAACTGCAAATTCGTTCACCCCGACGATGATTTTTTCCTTCGCCTCGAACGCGCGTTGATATTGGTAAGAAGCCTCGGCGATTTCCTTCTGCGGATAGCCGCGCTCGATGGCCTTGACCATGCCGCCCATCGCATCCATTTTCGCGAAGTACTCGAAGGCGCCGTGCTCCATTTGCAGCGTCAAGGTTTCCAGAAAATATGACCCGCCCAGCGGATCAACCGTCTGCGCCACTCCCGATTCGTACGCGATGATCTGTTGCGTGCGCAGCGCGATGCGCGCCGCTTCTTCCGTGGGCAGCGCGAGAGCTTCGTCGTAAGAGTCGGTGTGCAGCGACTGCGTTCCCCCGAGCACCGCCGCCAGAGCCTGCAACGCGACGCGGGCGATATTGTTCATGGGTTGCTGCGCCGGCAGGGAAACTCCGGCGGTCTGAGTATGAAAGCGCATCAGCCAGGTGCGTGCATTTTTCGCCCCGAACCGGGCCTTCATGACTTGACCCCAAACTTTCCGCGCGGCGCGGTATTTCGCGATCTCCTCGAAGAAATCGTTGTGCGCGTTGAAAAAGAAACTCAGCCGCGGGCCAAAGTCATCCACGTCGAGCCCCCGTCGCTTCGCCCATTCGACATACTCGACTCCGTCATAAAGGGTGAAAGCCAGTTCCTGCAGCGCGGTCGAGCCAGCCTCGCGAATGTGATATCCGCTGATCGAAATCGTGTTGAAGCGCGGCGTGAACTTCGATCCAAACTCAAACGTGTCGACCACCAGCCGCATCGACGGAGCCGGTGGATAGATATATTCCTTCTGCGCAATGTATTCCTTGAGAATGTCGTTCTGAATCGTGCCAGAAATCTTTTTCCAGTCCGCTCCCTGTTTCTCGGCGACCACGAGATACATTGCCCACAGCACTGACGCCGGCGAATTGATGGTCATCGAGACGGTAGTCTTCTCCAGATCGATGCCGCCGAAAAGAATTTCCATGTCTTCGAGCGAATCGATGGCGACTCCGCACTTGCCGACCTCGCCCTCGCTAGCCGCATGATCGGAGTCATAACCCATCAGCGTGGGCAAGTCGAAGGCGACAGAAAGTCCGCTGCCGCCGTGTTCGAGCAGATATTTGTAGCGGCGGTTGGTTTCTTCCGGCGAAGCGAAGCCGGAAAACTGCCGCATGGTAAACATCTTGCCGCGATATCCGGTAGCGTGAATGCCGCGCGTGTAAGGCGGTTCGCCGGGGTACCCAAGATATTGCTCTTCGCTCCAATCGGCGGGCAGATCGGCTTGCGTGTAGAGCCGGCGAATGGGGAGTCCCGAGATGGTGGTGAAACGCGCGTGGCCGTGCTCGTCGAGATTCACGCCGGTAGGCGCGCCGATGGGACGCTCGGGGTTCTTTTCAAGCGTAGGCGCCAGAGTCTTCTCCGCCCACTTTTTCTCGGCGTCAGAAGGATGACGCTGTTCGAAGACATCGCCGACGGGACTCTCGGCTACATTCGGCTTGCGCGGCGTCTTTTCCATTCGAACCCCAAGGCTCTGCCATGATCATAGGGAAGCGCACGCGCCGGAGCAAGGTGACGAGAGATGCTCGAAACGACCGGTCGGTCCGCCCCATCCCCACGTGGACATTTTCATTCCCGCGCTGCCGATCAGGATGACCGGCGCGTGTCTTCACGACTCAGTTCCCACGCTTTTGCATATTTCCACGAAACGTAAACCGCGTGGTACAGATGAAGTAGCAGGCCCTCGCGTCCATCGAGAAAGCCGAGCCGAAGAAAATAGTTGTAGGTAAACGTCGCCCAAGGACGCACCACGATATCAGCGATGCTGAAGCTGCGATGTCCGTTGGCGACGGCCAGTTCCGCGCCCAGGGACGAATAGCGATTCATGTGCGCGATATAAAGAGTGAGATTGGGATAGGTGTAGTGCACCATCGCGTGCTTGAACTGGCGCGTCTTCTGCGGAACTTCCGGCTTCAGTTCGCAGCGATCGTGCGGATCGTGGCCCGCGACGAATCCCTGGCCGCGCCGGAACAGTCTCAGCTTCGGATCGGGATAGAAACCGCCATGCCGCATCCATCGGCCGAGAAATAAATTTTCGCGCGGAAGCCAGTAGCCGCTTGCTGCATTCGGATCATGCCGTTCAGAACCGCTGATGGCGGCACGAATCTCATCGGCCAGGCCGGGGCTGATCTCTTCATCGGCGTCAAGCAGCAGCACCCAGTCTTTTGTGCACAGGTCGATCGCGTACTGCTTCTGGGCGACATATCCGCGCCAGGGTTCGACGACGACACGCGCGCCGTGTTCCCGCGCAATCTCGCAGGTGCGGTCTTTCGATCCGGAATCAACCAGCACGATTTCATCCGCCCAGCGCACACTGGCCAGCGTGCGGCCGATGTTGGCCTCTTCATCCATCGCGACAATGGCTACGGAAATCGTCATACGGCACGATATTCTCACTTTAAATTTGCAGCTTCTGAATTTGCAGCGGGCGGCGCGGCTGTGCGGCGCCCGACTTCCGACAGCAGAAATACGATCAGGATGAGCAACTCCGGTTCGATCGGATGGCGATAGCGCGCATGCGGGAAGACAAAATAGTAAACAGTGGGATAGGTCAGCACCAGTCCCGCGAAAAGCCATGCCCCGCGCCTCTTCTGGCGCACCGCCCGTCCGAGTCCCCACAAGGCCAGAACCGAGGTGGCAAGAAAAGCCGAGCTGCGAAAATCTACAGAAGACAGGCTGCTGGTCGGCCGCGGCACGCCATTCCAGAAATAGAAAAAGCGTTTCACGCTGATGACTGCAAACCGCGAAGGATGCGCGCGAATCCAGTCCAAGGCGAAGCGCTTGCATTCAGCAGCGTAACGCAATTCGCCCATCTGCTGAAATTTCCTAAGCTCCAGTTGGTTCAGATTCGGTTGGAAGTAAGGCATCAGCATGCCGTCGGCGGAGGGCCCGTTGCCCAGGCGCAACTGCAATCCAAAATCGTCGCGGATGAAAACAAACGTGTCGAACGCTTGATAGTTCCGCACCAGCCATGGCGAAAGCACAAGAAAAAATGTGATCGACGACAGCACGACGCCGACGAGCGACGGCAAGCCGCGAATATAGCGCCTGCGCCAGATCCACAGTCCGCAGAAGGGCAGGAATGCGAGCATCGTCGGATTGGCCAGCGCTCCTACACCGTACAGCGCTCCAAAAATAATCCAGCCGCTACAACCCGGCCACTCCTCCAATTCGAGCGCGAGCAGAAAAACGCAAGCCAGCACGAACGGTGTGAAAGTCGTATCCCAAATCCAATGGATGGACCAATACCAGACGTAAGGACACAGGGCCCATGCGTAGGCTGACCACACCGCGATGCGTTCGCCGAAGCTGCGGTGCGCGATCCAGAAAATGGGGATTGTCGTGAGCGTCGCGAGCACGCTGTTGATGCTGAGCAGCACCCATGCCGACGCGAACGTGAAGACGCCAAAAAGCTTGAACACTCCACCGATCAGGAATGGATAAAGCGGAGGTTCCCACGCCGAAGGCCCGGTGTTTCCTTCATAAGGACTGCTGAAGCCGTGGCCCTGCGCGAT
Source organism: uncultured Acidobacteriaceae bacterium (assembly GCA_963739125.1). GTDB lineage: Bacteria > Acidobacteriota > Terriglobia > Terriglobales > Acidobacteriaceae > Sulfotelmatobacter. Next base: position 3,996,027 of record CAVTZD010000001.1, read on the forward strand.
GGAGCGGCCGATGCGTCCCATCTCCCATCCGAACCCGAAGTTATCGTCGCCGGGGCGGGTCCGGTACTCGCGCAGCACTCCGATCGACGCCAGTTGCAGCACGAACGCCAGGGGCAGTAGCCACAGAAAAAACCTGGGCAGTGCAGGGCGCGTAGGTCTCAGCATCGCGCGTAGTGTAACAGGCTGGCGCAATCGCGCCGCGCTCTGCCGCATCCGAAACGTAACGGAGCGCGCTGGCCGCTACATTTGCCCTCCTGACGGAGGTGCGGAACTCGACGATCCCACCGGCGCAGCATCTTTGCGCGGGGCCACATATTCCACGGTGGGCAAGCGCGTGACCTGGCCGCGAGTCGCGTCGGCCACGTCGATAGAGGCGTGGTCGAGCAGCAAGCCGGTCGAGCGATCCAGTTCGATGCGCGATTTTTCATATGCCGCTTTGGCTGAAACCAGATTCGACTCGGCGGTCGTCAGCGTCGAAGCATCCTGCAGAATCGCAGTCTCCGTGGTGAGTCCCACTTTCAGCTTTTGCTGATCCGCGTCGAGCGTCTGGCGGGCCAGGTCAACCGCGGATTGCGCAGCCTGCACCGCCACATGGTTTTGCCTCACGTCGAATTGCGCATTCCGAACTTCAATGCGCACTTGGTTCTCCAGTTGGTGTTCGCGCACCAGTGCTTGGCGGTATTCGAGTTCTGCCCTCACCTGGTCCGATTGCGCCAGGCGATTGCGCAGAGGGATGGTCAAGCTCAGGCCTATGCCTTTATCGGGCGCGGTCGAATTCACCAACTGGTTCAGGGTTCCACCGTAGCTTACCGAATTCGCTCCGCCAAATACGGGCGGGGATGTGCAGGCAACGCCGCTGAATTTGCACTGCGGGTTCAGGTCTCCGCCGAGGCCTGAACCTCCGTAGTAGGCGAAGGCGTCGAGCGTGGGCAGCATAGCGTTTCGCACCGCCTTGTTGTTAATGTCGCGGGAGGTGAGATCGATGCGCGACTCCACCAGTTCGGCGCGATGACGCAGTGCATCGTTGATCAAGTCCTGGATGGGAGACACCGCTTCCTCCTGCGGGATCGCCATGGTTGAAGTCGGAACCACGTCGGCCTCAGCCAGCACCGGATCTTCGATGCTGCGGCTGATCGCGTTCTTCATCAGCAGTTCCTGCAGTTGCAGGTTATTCTGGGCCACGATCAGATTCTGCTCGTCGGTGGCCACCGTGCTCTGCGAACTCACCACTTGAATGGGAGGGGCCGTGCCGACTTGCGCCTGCCGTTTCGAATCGGTGAGCGCCTTCTGGGCATAGGTCAATGCCTCCTGCTGCACGCGCACGTTCTCGAAAGCGTAGACAAGATCCCAATACATGTTTTCGACCTGATCGACCGTGGTGATGATCTGCAGCCGGAACGCGACGTCGGAAATCTCACGATTGTTCTTGGCGATGCGAATGAACCGCATATTCGGCAGAGAGCCGAAACCCTGCAGAAGATTTTGTGTAACTCTGAACTGAAAGTTCGAGCCCAGCTGGGGCGTGAGCAGGCTGGCCGTGCTGTTGGTGGCCAGGTGAGTGTTGTTGAACCCCGCGGTCAGCGTAGTACCCCACTGCAGGCCCTGGGTATAGGTGAAGTCTGAGGTGTAGGTGTTTTGCGCAATGATGCCCCCAGGGGCGGGGCTGAACACGCTCGACGATATGGTGTCGTTTTTGTCCAGTTGCAGTGTGCTGGTGATCTGCGGATCGAAGCTGGTGATGGGCGACCCGATGCCGAGCGTCGAACTGACCAACCCATTTGTTCCCGTTCCCGCGCCGCCGGCGGCTACGGTCGTGCCACCGGTTCCGGAGCCTACACTGCCGCCCAGTCCGCCCACGCCGCCGCCCGGCGTATTCTGCACGATGCCGGTATTCACGCCCAGAATGCTGGCTCCCGACTTGGCGCGCAGCAGGTCCGCTTCGGCGATGTTTAAGTTGTACCGGGCGATTTCGAGATCGAGATTATTTTCCAGCGCCAGCGCGATGGCATCGTCGATGGAAAGATAAATCTTGCCCTCAAGCATCAGCGAATCAATCCGCGACGAGTTTGCCAGGTTCTGCTCCGGAAGCTCCTGTGGCCGGTAAGCCTGCAACAGGTTGGGAAAGGCAGGCCGTGGGTTGGAATAATCCTTCAAATGGATCGGCTGTGGCCCAGACGCAAGCGGCGTCGCGGAAGGCGCATCAGGCGCGGCCTGTTGGGCCCACATCGCAGCCGGACTTGTTACCAGTAGCGCGGCAGCGGCCAGCCAGAGCGGCAGCCGCCGGGCAGAAAAATTGAAATGGATTACGAACATGAGTCTTCTCCTTGCAGTAGAGCAGGCAATCACCCTTTCACCGGCAGAGCGCAAATCATGCCAGTCTTGGATGCAGATCCAGATAAAACATCACTTCATCTTAGCGGGAGAAAGTTCCACACAACGGCGGCGGATTGTAAAGAATTGTGAGGAGCAACGAAAGGCCCGCTGCTGACCGGGGCGGTGGCTCAATTTGAAGATACACGTTGAAGATACACGGGAAAAACGATCAACCACAAAAGGCACGATGGATCACGAAGGGCTTCGCTGACAAAGTTTTCCTTCGTGCGACTTCGTGTCCTACGTGGTTACGGTTCGGAGCCCGCACTCTGATCCCGAAGGTTACTGTTGCGCCGCCGGGGACGCATCCTTGCGCGGCGCAACGTAAGGAACAGTCGGCAAACGGTTGACCTGACCCCGGGCAGCGTCGTCGATGCTGATGCCCGCATTGTCCAGCGTCGATCCGACGGCGCGATCCAGCTCCACACGGGATTTTTCGTACGCCGCCATGGCCGACAGCAGCGTCGATTCGGCGGTAGCCAGCGCGCTCCGGTTCTGCAAAACCGCAGTCGTGGTGGAAGTGCCGAACTGAAATTTTTTCTGCTCGGCGTCGAGCGACTGCTTCGCATAATCCACGGCTGCCTGCGCCGCGGCTACGCTGGCCCGGTTCTGTTCCACGCCGAACTGTGCGTTGCGCACCTCGATGCTCACCCGGTTTTCCGTCTGCTGCAATGCCATCTGGAGCTGACGATATTCCAGTTCCGAACGGATTTGCACCGCCTGCGCGGCACGGTTGCGAAGAGGAATGTTCAGCTGCAGGCCCACGCCCTTGTCAGGCGAAGTCGAATTGACGAGCTGGTTCAGCGTGGCTCCCACGCTCGTGGATGGAGCGATCTGGTCGGGATCTTTGGGATTGCTGCTGGCGCAGCCGAACAGCGATTGCAGTTCGGCGTTTCCTTGACCGCAAATGTTGACCGGATTCTGCGCGCCGCCCAGGCCTGCTCCGCCGTAATAAGCAAACAGGTCCAGAGTTGGCAAAAGCGCGCTGCGCACCGCCTTATTGCTCAGTTCCTGACTGTGCAACTGAATGCGCGACTCGACCAGTTCAGCGCGATGGCGTAGTGCATCATTGACCAGATCTTCCGTCGGCTGTACTTGCTCGTTCTCCGGAAGCTCCATGGTCGAAGTCGGAACCACTTCCGCGCCGGCGAGCATAGGATCATGCAGCGTCCGGCTCAGCGCGTTCTTCATCAGCAACTGTTCCAGCTGAAGGTTGGTTTTGGCCACCGTCAGCGCCTGCTGATCCGAGGCTACCGTGCTCTGCGCGCGCACCGCCTCAATCGGGGCGAGACTTCCGATTTCGACCTGCTTCTTCGTGTCCGAAAGAGTTTTCTCCGAGAAAGCCAGCGACTCTTCCTTCACCCGCTGATTCTCGTAGGCGTAGACCAGATCCCAATACATGTTTTCAATCTGGTCGACGGTAGTAGCGACCTGCAACCGGAAAGCAACGTCGGACAATTCACGGTTGTTCTTGGCGATACGAATGAAGCGGGTATTCGGGGCGAAGCCAAAACCCTGCAGAAGATGTTGGGTGAAAGTTGCCTTAAAGTTAGAAAGGATCTGCGGACTCAAACCCTGGAACGCGCTATTCGTGGTAGTCCGCGTGTTGTTAAAACCCAGGTTCAAGTTCGTGCCCCAACTGAATTCCTGCTGGTAGGCAAAATTCACAGTGCCGGTGTTCTGGACAAGCTTGGTACCGGGAAGTACGCCCTGAAAGATGGTTGGAGCCAGCTGACTGAAGTGATCTTCCTGCAGCGTGCCCGTCACCACCGGGTCAAAGCTATTGACAAGCGGACCCAACCCCAGCGTCGACCCGACCAGGCCGCCCGCGCCGGCGCCTGCGCCACCTGCGCCGAGTGTGGTGCCGCCGGTGCCAGAACCTACCTGCGCGCCCAGTCCGCCGACGCCGCCGCCGGGAGTATTCTGCACGATGCCGGTGTTGACGCCGAGCGTCGGAGCACCCGCCTTGGCCCGCAGGATGTCGGTATCGGCAATATTCAGGTTGTAGCGCGCAATGGCTATATCCAGGTTGTTCTCGAGCGCCAGCGCGATGGAGTCATCCAGCGACAGGTAGAGTTTGCCGTCATGCATGAGTTGGTCTATGCGCGCCGTGTTGGCCAGGTTCGGCGCCGAGAGATGCCGAGCCGTGTAAGGCCCTACGGGATTGGGAAAGTGCGAAACGGGCTTGCTATAGTCCAGGATCGGCAGCGGTTTATCCGGCAAAGCCTGCGGAGTGGGCGCAGCGGGCGCTTCCTGTCCCCAGGCTGCAATGGTCAGCGTTCCGAATAGGACTACGGCAGCAAGCCGCGTGATCGAGGCTAAACGTGCGAATGGCATCTACTCATCTCCGTTGGTCAAGACCAATTGGTTAAGACTTAAATTGATTCAGAATTCTGCAGCAACCCTGGGATTCTTAAAGCCTGGCTTCTGCTCCAACACGACAGACCCGTATAGAGAAACCTTCCACTCAGACGCTGATACGTACTGAGAGGCCATAAGGTTCCTGAAAGCTGGGAGAAAACACCCGTTCTCTCATCTCATTGCGGCTCACGGCGCGTTTCCGACTCCCTGGCCTCGCTGCCCGGACATCGCTGTCCGGACATCGAGCGGCGCAAGAATCTGCATCCCGAAACCAGACTTCTGAGGAAGCCATCCAGTATAGCGAACCCGGAAGGCTCGTGGCTTTCGCGCCACACTCCGAAACTGGTACATTGCTGGCAAAGCCTGAAAACGCTTGGATGTCGCAACTATGGCGCTGGACTCGAAAGATCAGGGCAAAAATGATCAGAGCAAATTAAAGATCAAGGCAAAAAGACCACGGCGAGTAAAAGATCGCGTCGAGACCATCGCGTCGAAAGAAATGAAATAAAGATCACAGGATGCGGAACCTCAAAGTGACCCTTTCCTACGACGGGACCGAATTCTCCGGCTGGCAGGTGCAACCCGGCGCGGCCACCGTGCAGGGCACACTTGCCTCAGCCATTGGACGGATCACTGGAGAAAAGGTCTTGCCGCAAGGCTCCGGCCGGACCGATGCCGGCGTACACGCGCTGGCGCAGGTTGCGACCTTCGCCACGCAATCATCGATCCCGGTGGAGAACCTCGGGAAGGCGTTGAACGACATTCTGCCCGCGTCAGTGCGCGTGCTCGAAGTCGTCGAAGCTCCGCCCGATTTCCATGCGCGCCACTCGGCACGCGCCAAAACCTACCGGTATCGGATTTATCGCGAATCGATCTGCCCGCCGTTCCTGGCGCGTTATGTGTGGCACTATCCGTTTCCGCTCGATGAAGAGGCGATGGCGCGCGCGGCGGGGTTAGTCGTCGGCGAACATGATTTCACTTCCTTTGCCGCAGTGGATCCGGAGCGTGGCGGCGAAGACGCGCCCGCAGTGCCCAGCAATGTGCGGAAAATTTTCTCCTCCAGCTGGCAGCGCGCGGGAGAGGAACTTGCCTATACCGTGCGCGGCACGGGATTCCTCCACCACATGGTAAGAAATCTGATGGGAACGTTCATTCTGGTCGGCAAGGGCACTTTGCGGGCTGCGGATATCACGCGCATCCTCGAAGCCCGTAATCGATCGGCGGCGGGCTCGACAGCGCCGGCGAGCGGGCTGTATCTGGTGAGTGTCGAGTACTAAATGGCGGGAGGCAGTATTTCTCGACGGGTGTTTTGGTGGAGGGCATGTGGATCTGGATTCCTTGCAGCAGCGGGCGCGCGGCAGCGTTTGGTTGGCACTGGCCGAGTTCGGCATTGTTGCCGGGCTGTTTTGGGCAGACGTGCACCATCACATCTATGTCAGCAAGACTCCGTACATTTTCTTGCTGGGATGGGCCTCGCTCCGGCTGCGCGGGATGCGATGGAAAGACGTAGGCTTCGCTCGCCCGCCCAGTTGGAGAAAAGCGTTGCTGCTGGGAGTCGCAGTTGGAGTCTGCATGGAAGGGTTGGAGCTTTTTGTAACCCAGCCACTTCTGGCTCGATGGTTGGGGAAAATGCCCGACCTCTCCGATTTCGCCGATATGGTCGGCAATCTGAAGGTTTTCCTGATCTACGTCGTTCTGGTCTGGGTGCTGGGCGCACTGGGAGAGGAGATCGATTATCGCGGCTACCTGATGAATCGTGTGGCAGGAGTGTTTCGCGACACAAAGGCAGCCTGGGTGGTGAGCCTGGTGGTGGTCAGCGTGGTTTTCGGTTGCGGCCACCTCGACCAGGGCGCCACCGGCATGATTGAGAATGTGTGGAATGGATTGCTGTTGGGCGCGCTGTATCTCGCCTGCGGCCGCAATCTTGCCGTGCCGGTGATCGCGCATGCAGTGGGAGATACGCTGGACTTTCTGCTGATTTATCTGGGCAAGTATCCCGGAATGCATTAGGCATCGGGCGAGATTCTCTGGCGTGAGCAGAGACGTGGCAGGCTGCGTCTCTACGGACTAGGATTTCTTCATGGCTACCGATCTACAAATCGCGGTACGCAAGATTGCCTCGGTGAATCCGGCGACGGGCGAAGTTCTGCGCGAATTTGAGTGCGCGGGTGAACCCGAGGCGCAGGCTGCCGTGGCGCGGGCTCGCGCGGCCCAGCCGGCTTGGGCGGAACTGGGATTGGGGCGGCGGATCGGTGTGATCCGCGATTTCCAGGGAAAGCTGTACGCAAAGAAATCCGGGATTGCAGCGGCCATTACACGCGAAGTAGGCAAACCGCTGGTCGAGGCACTGGTCACCGAGGTGCTCGTGGTGCTGGATGCGGCGCGATTCCTGATCGATAACGCCCGAGCCTTGCTGCGAGATGAGCCGGTCCCGCACGGGAATATCGTGACCAAGCTGAAGAATGGACGGCTGGTGCGCGAGCCGCATGGGGTGATCGCGATCATATCGCCGTGGAACTATCCCTTTTCGATTCCAGCCACGGAGACGCTGGCTGCGCTGGTGGCGGGCAACGCCGTGGTGTTGAAACCGTCGGAGTTGACTCCGCTGGTGGCATTGGAACTGGCTTCGTTGTTGCATGCGGCCGGTGTTCCGGAAGATGTTTTCCAGGTCATCGTCGGCGACGGCGCGACCGGCGCGGCCCTGCTTGAATCGCCGATCGACAAGCTGGTGTTTACCGGCAGCGTTACGACAGGTAAAAGGATCGCGGTAGCCGCCGCGGAGCGGCTCCTGCCGGTGGTGCTCGAGCTGGGAGGAAAAGATCCCATGCTGGTCCTCGACGACGCCGACATAGACGTAGTTTCGAGCGCGGCAGTTTGGGGCGCGTTCGTCAACGCCGGGCAGGCCTGCCTCTCGGTCGAACGCTGCTACGTGCATCGCAGTTTGTACGCCGAATTCCTATCTGCCTGCGCCGAGAAAACCAACAGCCTCAGGGTCGGGAACGGAGAAGAGCGCGAAACCGACGTCGGCCCGCTGATTCAACATCGGCAACTGTGCATCGTCGAATCGCATGTCGAAGACGCAAAGGCGCGCGGGGCGCGGGTTCTAGCCGGAGGTACACGATTGCCGGACCTGGGCGCAAATTTCTATGCTCCCACGCTGCTGGCCGACGTGACTCACGATATGCGCATCATGCGCGAGGAAACTTTCGGCCCAGTTCTGCCCGTCATGGCCTTCGACAGCGACGACCACGCTGTTCGCCTGGCCAACGACTCCGAGTACGGACTTGCCGCCAGCATCTTCACCCCCGATCGCGCCCGCGGCGAGCGCCTGGCTCGCCGCATTCACGCGGGCACGGTCATGGTCAATGATGTCATCTCTTGCTTCGGCATCAGCGAAGCCCCGCACGGCGGCTGGAAAGCCAGCGGCATCGGCCGCACCCACGGCCGCTTCGGTTTGGAAGAAATGGTCCGCCTGAAATATCTCGACGTCGACCGCATGCCCGGAATGAAAAAAGTCTGGTGGTACGGTTACGGCGAACATTTCGCGCGTCAGATGGCAGCGTTCCTGGATATGCAGTTCGGCCGCACCCTAGCCACGCGCCTGCGTGGCGCACTGCGCGCAGCCGGCGCAGTAAGACGGAGCCGGCTCTGACCGACGACCGAGAGCAACGACCGAACGACGAACGACGAACGACCAACGACCAACGACCAACGACCAACGACGACCGACCAAAAACCACCTCACTCGTTAATCCGATCGCCGTGGCTGCGCGGATGCGAAACCACCAGAAACCGCACCGGCCCCGACGACGGATTCCGGATCTGGTGCCGCTTTCCCGGCATCACGCGAATACCGCTTCCCGCCGCCAGCAGCATGGTTTCCCCTTCCACTTCCATCAGCACTTCGCCCGACACGATGTAGAAAAATTGCTGCGCCTTCTGGTGGTGGTGACGGATCTCGGCCGCACCCGGCGGCATGAACTCCTCGATCACGCTGAGTTGTTCATCGTTCACCAGATACCACGCGTCGCAGTCATTTCCCCAGCGATAGTGCTCGGCATTTTCCCGGCTCACGACTCCCGGCTGGCCAGCGCCATTTTTTCCCGAACCACGTCGAGCAGCAGCCGGGTTCATCTTTCTCGTCATACTTTTCGTCTCCTGCGCCCCAGTGTAATCTTGTCGCCATGAGCAAGCCTACAGATTCCAGCCCAGCCGGTTCCAAATCAGAACGCGAACTGTTACGCCACACCGTGGCGACACTGGCCTATCGCGGCGGGAAAGCCATCCGCAACGCCCCCGATGGATTCGCGAACTTTAGTGCGGGCCAGGGACTGCGCACCCCGGGCCAGATTCTCGCTCACATCGGCGACCTGCTCGACTGGGGCCTGTCGATCGCCCGTGGACAAACCAAGTGGGCCAACTCCACACCTCTGCCCTGGGAGCAGGAGTCCCAAAGATTTTTCGCCGCGCTGAAAAAGTTTGACGATTTCCTGGCTTCGAGCGAACCGCTGGCGGCTTCGCCCGCAAAATTATTTCAAGGACCGGTCGCCGACGCCCTCACGCATGTAGGCCAGATCGCGATCCTGCGTCGTATGGCTGGCGCGCCCGTGAAAGGCGAGAGCTACTACGCCGCCGAGATCGCGACCGGCCGCGTGGGCGCCGACCAGGCCAAGCCGAAACGCGAGTTCTAACCCAGCTTGTTGCCGTGCGGCGATTTGCCGGAGCGGAAGAGTCAAAGCGCGTCGCCGGCGCGTAAAACATCGTGCGCGTAAAGCGCCGTGCGTAGAACGCCGTGCGCGTAAAGCACCGTGGAAGAGCGGCGCTTCAGCGCCGCGTAAACCATCCCAATCATCGCGGGCTTTAGCCCCTGACCCGAGCCGTCTCCAACTTTCCTCGCGCAGATTTCGTGATCACTCTACTTCTTCCCCCGGTTCCGATAGAGCGATCCATCCACCTGCTGAATCATCGCGTCCACCTTCAGGGGCATTTCCAGAAATTGCACGACCTGCTCGGCGATTTCTTTCGGCTTGGCCAGCGCCTCATGGTAAGGAACACGCAGAGCCTTCACGTAAGCCTTGCCATCGAGCCAGGCATAAACGTCGCGCAGATGCTTCTCGAATGCCGCGGAGATGGCAGTCGTATTGGCGCCTTCCTTAAACGTTCCACGCCGCTTCAGCATCTGATCCTGCGACACCAGCACTTCCGCCAGCGGCCGCTGCATAAACACAACTCGATACTCATGCCCCACCGGCAGCGCCAGCAGCAGCTGCGAGATGACCTTCACCACTTTGCCCTCGGCTTCGGCAATGCAGCCCGGATCTTTGGGCAGCGTCTTAATCCGCTCCCACTCTAGATAGCCGCGCGGATTGTCCACGTCGGCGGCGCGCTCGCCGTCAGAAAGCGGCGCGAGCCCTCCCGCCACCAGCATCTGCATCATTAAAGACGTGCCCGACCGCGGCAATCCAGAAACGATCGTGATCATGAGCTCCCTTCGCACCGAACGCTACAGAGTACCAGAGCCCCAAAATGCCCATGGAGGGACGGACGCATTCGTCCGTCCAGTCGAGCAAAGCTCGACGGGTTCCTCGCCGGCACCATCCCAGCCCCCGCCATCCCACTCCCCGCCATCAGTTACAATACCTCGCGTAAGACGAATCCAGCGGCACGAAAGCCGCGCGAACGAGGGAAACTCCCTTGGCCACGACCGAAGCACCCAGCTCCGAGCAGCACAACGTCCAGCAATTGCCTCATCACAAAGTCAAAGTAAAGAAGGCCGGGCAGCGCGCCTGCAACGAGAAAAACGAGAAGGGAAAGTTCTGCGGCGGCCACTTAAAGCTTTGGTTTTATGTGACCGACGCAGCCGAGCGCGAATGCGGCGACATCGAAAAAGCCTGGGGACCGAAAGCCGAAGTCTACCGTTGCGAAAATTGCAAGGCGCTCTACCTGCCCACGCCCGGCGAAACCAAAATCAATGTAGCCGGCCAGGGCATGATTTCAGTCTTCGGGCTAACGTTGCCGCCGAAAGAGAAGCCTCCGAGCTCGTAGTTCTAGCTTCTAGCTTCTAGCTCCTAGCTTCTAGCCACAACCGCTGCAGCCGCGGAGCGGCGGCATGTTAAAGCCCGGCACAAGCAGTGCCGGGTCGGATTGAAAACAAGGAACCAAGTCCCGCAGGGACGGCATAACCTCTCGCACAGAAATCGCACCGTCTCCTCGATGTTTTAGCTAGAAGCTAGAAGCTAGAAGCCAGAAGCTAGAAGCTAGAAGTTAGAAGCCAGGAGCTAGAAGCTGATCCCCGACCTCATCTACGACTGGAACCAGAATCACCCTCCCGGCCTGAAGCTGGCTGGCCCCGTGATGCTCAACGATGAGAGCTTGCGCGACGGCCTGCAATCGCCGTCGGTGCGCGATCCTTCAATTGTCGAGAAAATCGAAATCCTCCATCTCATGGAATCTCTGGGCATCGACTCGCTCGATCTCGGCCTGCCCGGCGCCGGCGTGCGCGCGGTCGAAGCGGTCACGGCGCTGGCCCGCGAAATCGTCGCGCACAAAATGAAGATTCGCGCCAACTGCGCCGCCCGCACCCACGAAAACGACATTCGCCCCATCGCCGAGATCGTCCAGAAAACCGGCCTGCCCATCGAAGCCGCAACCTTCATCGGCTCCAGTCCCATCCGCCGCTTCGCCGAAGGCTGGACTTCCGACTTCCTCCTCGAGACTACCGAGAAGGCTGTCAAATATGCCGTTTCGCTGGGCCTCGACGTGATGTACGTCACCGAAGACACCAGCCGCTGCGACCCGGAGACCGTGAAGCGCCTCTACTCCGCCGCGATCAACTGCGGCGCTCGCGCCATCTGTATCTGCGACACCGCCGGCCACGCCACGCCCATGGGCGCGTTGGCGCTGGTGCGCTTCGTGATCGCCGAATGCGTGCGGCCTTCAGGCGAAAATGTTCGTGTCGACTGGCACGGCCACAGCGACCGTGGCCTGGCCATCGCGAATTCCATGGCCGCCATCGTTGCCGGCGCAAACTGCATCCACGGATGCGCCCTCGGCTTGGGCGAGCGCGTCGGCAACACGCAGATTGACCAGATGCTGGTCAACTTGAAACTCATGGGCGTCGCGCCCTGGGATCGGCAGGATCTGACCAAGCTCAAAGATTACTGCCAGGTGATTTCGCGGGCCACCGGCATCCCCATCCCGAAGAATTATCCCGTCGTCGGCGACGACGCATTCCGCACCGCGACCGGCGTGCACGCCGCAGCCATCATCAAGGCCTATCACAAAAACGACGTGGTGCTGGCCAACACCGTCTATTCCGGCGTCCCCTCGCACGAATTCGGCCTCGAGCAAATCATCGACATCGGACCCTTAAGCGGCAAGTCGAACGTCCTGTTCTGGCTGGAGCGCCACGCGATCCCAGCGACCGACGATGTAGTCGACCGCATCTACCAGTGTGCCAAACAAAGCGACCACACGTTGACCGAGAAAGAAATTCGCGAATGCGTGGGTCCTTCGATTGCGCAGAAAAAGTGAGCGAACAAAGGCCACGAAGTCCATGGCCCAGATTTCCTTCGTGCCCCTTAGTGACCTTCGTGGTTGACGCTCTAGTTTTCCGCCGGCGTTGTAAACTGACGCCACCATGAGCCAGCCTCAACTCCAACACGCCATCCTCGGAGTCGGCGGCATCGGCGGCCTGATGGGCGCATGCCTGGCCCGCTCCGGCGACTCCGTCACGCTGATCGTCCGGCGCGAGTCCTTGCCGCAATATCCGCACCAACTGCGGCTCGAAAGTCCCTTCGGCAACATCGACGCGGATATTTCCGTGGCCGCCGAAGTCCCGCGAGTCGACGTGCTCTGGCTCACGGTCAAAGCCACGCAACTGGAAGCATCGCTCCACGCGATCACGCGCCCCGCCGACGTGCGCGCCATCGTCCCGCTGCTCAACGGCATCGACCATCTCGCGCTGCTGCGCGCGAAATACGGAGCTGAGAAAGTCATCACTGCCACCATCGCCGTCGAAAGCGAACGCGTCGCGCCGGCGCACATTATCCAGCGCTCGTCGTTCGCGCGGCTGAACGTGTCCTCGGCCGGACGCCCGCTGCTCGAAGCCACCATCGCCCAGCTTCAGCAACTCGGCTTCGAGTGCCGCTTCATCGATGACGAGCCCACGCTCCTGTGGAGCAAGCTCGTCTTTCTGGCCGCCTTCGCGCTGACCACCACCGCCGCCGACAAGACCACGGGCGAAATCCTCGCCGATCCGCATTGGCGGGACCTGGGGTTGTCGGTGATTCGCGAGGCCAGCGCCGTAGCCAACGCCGAAGGCGCAAGAATCGACGCCGATGCCGTCATCGCCGGCGTCATGAAAATGCCCGGCAACATGCGCAGCTCCATGCAGAAAGACGTGGAACAAGGCAAGCCCCCCGAACTCGATGCCATCGCCGGCCCCATCCTCCGCGGCGCGCAGCGTCACAGCATCGCCGTACCGGCCACGAAGAAGTTAGTGGCCGCTGTCGAGCAAAAAGCCGGCATGCCACGGACCCTGCTGGCCTAGCGATTGTCCCTGTCATCCTGAGCGAAGTGGCATCTTCGCGAACGCGAAGACGCCACGCAGTCGAAGGACCCCTTGCACCTGCGCAGGACCCGAGGCTCCTCAAGGAGTTTCAACCGCGGCTCTATCAGGCGGAGTAGTTCCTGGGTTCGTCGGAAGAATTCCCCGCAGAGCCTCGGGCGCTATCGTCTGACACGGGGTCCTTCGACTCCGCATGAGCTTCGCTTCGCGAACCTATGCTCCGCTCAGGATGACAGCGCCTACAATGAACCGCGCCCAAGGTGCTACGACATCCGCCCGAATCTAACCCATCTTCCGTAACTCCCCGTCCCCGCATTAGGCAATCCCAATCCTTTCCCCCGCGTTGTAAACTTGACCCTATCCCATGAGCCCAACTCCCCCGCATGCGGACATGCCGTCCCTTACCCCGGCCGTGCAGCAGGAAGTAGCTCGTCTGGCGGCCTCGCCCGAAGTCCGTTCCGCCTTCAACTGGTTTCGCGTGCAGGAGCCCCAGTTGGCCCAATGGCAGCAGGAAATGGCCCGCATTCCCGCTCCGCCGTTTGGTGAGTCGGCGCGTGCCGCCTGGCTGGCCGAGCGTTTCCGCGAGGTCGGACTCGACGATGTCCGCATCGACGATGTGGGCAACGTCTTCGGCACGCATCCTGGTTTCGGACGCCGCTACGTCGCGCTCAGCGCTCATATCGACACGGTATTTCCTCCCAACACGCCGTTGAACATTCGCCAGCAGGGCAGCCGCATTTACGGCCCCGGAGTTTCCGACAATGGCGCCGGCGTGGTCGCGATGCTGGGCATCGCTGCGCTGATGCGCGCGGTGCGCATCCGGCACGCGCTGCCGTTTGTGTTCATCGGTAATGTCGGCGAGGAAGGCGAAGGCGATCTGCGCGGCATGCGGCACATTTTTTCCACACCGCGCTGGAAAGATTCCATCGCCTACAGCCTCGTTCTCGACGGCGCCGGCGCAGATACAATCGTGGCTGAGGCGCTCGGCAGCCGCCGTTTTGAAGTGATCGTGCGCGGACCCGGCGGCCACTCCTGGAGCGATTTCGGCGCGCCCAATCCCATCGTCATCCTCGCCCATGCTGTTCAGACTTTTACCGCGACTCCGGTTCCCGCCGCGCCCAAGACGACGTTCAATATCGGAGTGATTCGCGGCGGCACCTCGGTGAATTCGATTCCTGAATCGGCCAGCATGAAGGTCGATATCCGTTCTACGTCGATGGCGGAAATGGAGCGCCTCGAACAAGCTCTGCGTCTCGCGCTCAACCGCGCCGTGGAAGACGAAACCATGGCGGCCGAGATGCGATCGACGGCGCAGAAGCGCCCCTCGGGAGTGAGTTGCGAAATCGTCGTCATCGGCAACCGTCCTGCCGGGGAGCTGCCCTCGGGCGCACGCATTCTGCAAGTCGTCCGCGCCGTCGACGCGCAGCTGGGCAACGCTGCGCAGGTGCAGCGCGCTTCGACCGACGCCAACATTCCGCTGTCGCTCGGACAGGAAGCCATCGCCATCGGCGGCGGCGGCTCCGGCGGCGGCGCACACACCTTGCAGGAATGGTTCGACTCCAGCGGACGCGAACTGGGCCTCAAGCGCATTCTCCTGACCATGCTCTCGCTGGCGGGGGTGGCGGAATGAAGCCCAGGCGAATGAATCCAATAGCGCCAAGAGCGACAAGACCGGACGGAATCAAGCCAGGCACCCTGAGCTGCTTCGCGGCTTTCCTGGTGCGTCATCCCGAGCGCAGCCGTTCTTCAGGCGGAGCGAGGGATCTCGCGTGGATCTTCTGCGCAGCGTTTCTCGCGTGCGCGATCGTGCCGCGTGTTGCGCTCCTTGCGGCGCAGACTTCCGCGCCAGATCTGATGCCCAGTCCCATAAAGCTTTCAGATCAAAGTTCGGAGCAGGCCTCCAAGCTGGCGCCGAAGGACACCCGCCCTCGCGCCGAAATCATCTTCACGCACGCCAACGTCTACACTGGCGTGCCCGACAACACTCCCTTCGGCTCCGTCCTCCGCGCCGAGGCGATCGCCGTGCGCGGCGATCGCATTCAGGCCGTGGGCAGCGCCGTCGACGTCGAGAAGCTGAAAGGCCCGCAAACCCAGATCGTCGATCTCGGCGGACATTTCGTCATGGCCGGTTTCAACGACGCTCACCTGCATCTGGCCGACGCCGGCTCTACCAAGCTGAGTCTCGATGTGACCGGCGTGAAGTCGCTCGACGAACTGCGCCAGCGCCTGGCTAAAAAGGTGGAAGAAGCGAAGGCCGGCGAATGGATTCTCGGCGGCGGCTGGGATGAAACTCTGTGGCCGGTAAAAGTCACGCCGACGCGCTGGGATCTCGATGAAGTTGCGGACGGGCATCCCGTATTTCTGGTGCGGGTCGATGGACACATCGCCGTGGCTAACACGCGCGCCCTGCAGTTGGCGAGCGTCGACCTGGCCAGCCGCGATCCTCTCGGCGGACACATCGATCGCAACGAGAACGGCGAGCCCACCGGAATTCTCCGCGAAACCGCGCAGGATGCCGTGATCGCAGTCATCCCCAAGGCCACTCACGATCAGCTTCGCCAGGGACTTGAACTCGCACTGGCCGATTTGGCCGAGCATGGCGTGACTTCCGCGCAGGATTACTCGCCCAACTGGGAGAATTTTGAAATCTACGAAGAACTCGAAAGAGAAGGGAAGCTGACGGCGCGCATCAGCGAGTGGCTGCCCTTTGACGATCCCATCGAAGAGTTGAGCCGCAAGCTCAATTCTCATCCCCAGAGCGACCTCATGCTGCACACCGGCATGATCAAGGGTTTCATGGATGGCTCGCTCGGATCGCACACCGCGGCGATGCTCGAGCCCTACTCCGACGATCCTAAGAATTCAGGCATTCCACGCTACGATCCGGTCAAGCTCAACGATATGACCAAAGAGCGCGTCGAGGCCGGCTTTCAGGTCGGCTTTCACGCCATCGGCGACAAAGGCGTGCAGATGGCGCTCGATGCCTTTGCGCAGGCCGAAAAAGCTGCGCGTGAAGATCACGTGAAAGGCCCAACCGGCGGAGACGAGTTTCGCCTGCGCATTGAGCATGCTCAGGTCACCACGCCGCAACAGATCGCGCGCTTCAAAGAGCTGAAGATCATCGCGTCGATGCAGCCCAGCCACCTGCTCACCGATATGCGTTGGGCACAAGATCGCCTCGGGCCGCAGCGTGCCGCGACTTCTTACGCGTGGCTCGCTTTCCTGAATAAAGGCGTGCCGCTCGCCTTCGGCACCGACTATCCGGTCGAGCCCGTGAACCCGTTCCGCGGACTCTATGCCGCCGTCACCCGGGAGAGCGAAAACGGCAAGCAGTCGTATTTCCCCGAGCAGCGTCTCACCATCGATCAGGCCATCGCCGCCTACACCACTGGTTCGGCCTACGCCCAGTTTGAAGAAAAAGAGAAAGGCACGCTGACCCCCGGAACGCTGGCCGATTTCGTAGTCCTCGACCGCGATCCCACCGCTTCAACGCCCGAGAAGTTACTGGCCACAGAAGTCCTCCGCACGGTAGTCGGCGGAAAAACCGTCTATCAAGCGAAGTGACTCAAATGGGGTGCCCCAGGTCTCGCCGTTTTTGCGAGACCTGGGAGGGCCGAGAATTCCCACGTTCATCGGCCGCGGCGTGAAGCTCCGTCGTCCACGATTTCGTTCGTTGAACCTGTTCGCGGGTTCAGAGGCAGAACGTTCCCATGTCTCGCAAAAACAGCGAGACATGGGGCACCCAATTTCGTCCTTCGTCTACGGACAGGGCCGGGGAGGTGCGAAAGAATCTCTTCACCCCAGTAACGATTGGTAGCCTTTGAGCGTCTAAGGAACCGGGAACGCTATTGCCTGACCGAGCCCCACGTGTGGCTCCGGCCTCGTTGGGCAAGCGGGTATAATGGAGATTCTGTGATTTTTTGGGAGGAAGTAGACCTATGGATTCGGGCGCAATGTGGATGCGCATGAGAGCCCATCGCTGGGCTTACACGCTGAGCATTCTGGTAACCCTTTCGTTCGGCATTCTGATCGGCTCCGTGATTTCCTACGGAGTCAAAGGCAAAGAAGGACAGAAGGGCGAAGTGACGCCCTTGACCGTCCCCTCGCCGCAGCAACTCTCCAACACCTTTTCGCAGATTGCCAAGCAGCTGGAACCGAGCGTGGTCAACATCAACACCGAGTCGACCATCAAGAACGTGCACCGGCGCGGTGGCGGCGATGACGATGACGACAGCGGCGGCATGGACGATTTCTTCAATCACTTCTTCGGTGGCCCCGGCGGTCAGGGCGCCGGACCGGGAGACGGCTCGATTCGCGAGCGCTCGCTGGGTTCGGGCGTAATCGTCGATCCCAAGGGATATATCGTCACCAACCGGCACGTGGTCGAAAAAGCCGACCGCGTTCGCGTGCGTTTCCAGGATGACCCTCCCGGCGTGCAGCATGACGCCCGGGTCATTGGTTCCGATACGGAAACTGATCTCGCCGTGATTAAGGTTGATGTCGACCGCGCGCTGCCTGCGGCGAAAATGGGCAACTCAGACAGCATGCAGGTGGGCGACTGGGTTCTGGCCGTCGGCAGCCCGTTTGGCTTGTCGGAGAGCGTTACGGCGGGAATTGTTTCCGCCAAAGGGCGCGACATCGTGCCCAACCGCCAGTTCCAGAGTTTCATTCAAACCGATGCCGCCATTAACCCAGGCAATTCCGGTGGACCGCTGGTCAACATGAGCGGGGAAGTGATCGGCATCAACACTGCGATTCTGAGCGAGACCAACGCTTATGCGGGCGTGGGTTTTGCGCTGCCTTCGAAGACGGTGGTCGACGTCTACAACCAGCTCACCGGGCCGGAGCACAAAGTTTCGCGCGGCTCGATCGGCATCATGTTTGACCAGGTGGAGAATCCTGCCATCACCCGCGTTTACGGAACCGGAACCGGCATCACCATTTCCAGCGTTGTGCCCGGAAGTCCTGCCGATCAGGCCGGACTGAAAATCGGCGACACCATCACCAGCGTCGACGGCCAGAAAGTCGCCAAGGGCAATGACTTGGTGGCCGATATTGCCTCGCGCAAGCCGGGCTCGAAAGTTGCGCTGGGTTTTGTGCGCAACGGCAAGGCGCAGGACGCAACCGTGACCATCGCCGACCGCGCCAAGCTGTTCGCAGCGCGTCTCGGCGAAGACGAGGGCAACGAAGACGAGAGCACGCCCAAGCAGAGCAGGTTCGGCATCACGGTGCGTACCGTGACTCCTGAGATGGCCGACCGTCTCGATATGCCCTCAGGCAAGGGCGTGATTGTGCAGGATGTGAAGCCAGGCTCGTTCGCCGAAGACATCAACATGGGCCGCGGTGACATCATCCTCGAGATCAACAAGCAGCCCGTAAACAGCGAGCAAGACTTCGCGCGCATCGAATCGAGCATGAAGAGCGGCCAGGACGTTGTCTTCCTGGTGCGACAGCGCGGTTCGACCCGGCAGGATGGAACCATCTTCCTCGCGGGTACACTTCCGTAACTGAGTAGAGCCCAACGGGAACTGGCGCTGTATCTCCGAGCGAGAGATGATCGGAGACGAACAGAGCCAGCCGCCAGTTGGGCTTTTTCTTTGTTCTTTACGTAGCCGGAGTTTTTATGTAGCCCCGGACGCCCTCGTCCGGGGAGTGGTTGGCACAAAGTCAGATCGGTCGCACAAATTAGTTGCGCTGCCTGGGCGGACGAGAGCCTGCCCTACACCGAGGGACATGACGCCGAGTTTCACCACAACTCGTTCCGCACGCGTTGGCGCGGTTTGCGCTCTGATCCTGACGTGTGCCGCGGTCCCGGCCGCGGCGGCTCGCCGTCAGGATTCGAGCGAGGCGTCCACAAAGAAACCCGGCGCTGCCAGCACGGAATCCACAGCTTCCAGGAAAAAGCCCACGACCCACCGGCGCAGATCAAGCGCTACATCGGCCAGCACAGCGCGGGCGAGTGCAAAGCGCTCCTCGCGTAGAAAAAAATCAGCGCGCCTGCGCGGCCAGCAGAAAATTGACGCCGAAAGAGCCACTGCGATTCAGGAAGCCCTAATTCGCGAGCACTACCTCACCGGAACTCCCAGCGGCACTTGGAACCAGGCCAGCGAAGATGCCATGCGCCGCTATCAGGGCGACCACGGATGGCAGACCAAGGAAGTCCCCGACTCGCGAGCGCTGATCAAGCTCGGTCTGGGTCCGAGCAAGGATCACCTGCTGAATCCCGAGAGCGCGATGACCACGGCGCCCGACTCTCCGCGATCGTCCACGACGGATCACGCTGCAGCGGCCGCCACATCGACATCAGCCCCATCTGCATCAGCCGCGCCTCCTTCGGCTCCGAGCTCCGCTCCCACCCAGACCGACACTCCGAAGCCGCAGTAGCCAGCCGCACGATCCATGGAGCCCCGGACGCCTCGTCCGGGGAGGAAGTGCCACAGCTCCCGCGTGGGGCCGGCTAGGAATCCGCAGGTTCGCCGCCGTTGTGCCTTCGAGGCGCTGCCTGGGCGGACGAGGGCGTCCGCCCCTCCATGAGCCGGGGCGCTCCATAACTCAGATGCATCGTATGCGGTGCAATAGAGCTTAACGGATAGATGGGAATGAGTTTCCGGGCTCAGGTGACTGTGGAAAAAGAGGGCCGTATCTTACTGAAAACAAGGCACTTTTTGCCGGAAGATAAATCGATTTAACTCCCCGCTGGGGCGACGCTGATCTGGAGTGGGCTCTACCTCAGCCTCGATCATCCGCACCCCAGGATCGGCCCCACAACTTCCGCAAGAGGCACCCCCGGAGGCGATCAGATCAGCAATCGTGGCCGCTTACCCAGGCCTCCTCAAGCGCAAGACAGTTGGCTGGTCTAAGACCACCCGTTCGCGGAGAGGTTGCTCAGTGTAATGGCAACTTCCCGCCGTCTGATTGCTTTGAATCTTCTTCCTGCAATCCACTGCTTAATCCGTTGGAAAGCTGATCCTCAGTTGCAAAGCTGCATCTCGTCGCTGCGGCACTGGGTCAATATTCCCTGCTGATGTGCCTTTCTTCTGCATCGGGACACAATCCTAACGACAACGAAATTGGCGGTAAATTCCGTCCCATCCGCCCAAGTTAGCTCACGGGCTCGTTGAAAAAGCACAATATCGTACTGTTATGGACAGTGGAATCGTATGTCATGTACACTTTCGAGTTCTGTCCCAAGCGACGATTTTTCGAGGTGGAAATGCTCAAGGCTTGGCTGTTTGTCTTTATCGCGGTTGTTTTTTTACTTTCATCCTCCCCGCTCTTTGCTCAGACGACCCCCGACCCATGCACCAGCGGCCACGAGTTCGCCACGACCGATTGCACACTGACCTGGCATGGCATCACGCTCTACGGAGCGTATGACGTCGGGGTCGGCTGGGTCAGCCACGGCTTACCGGAAAACGGTTACAACTATGAAGGCGAAGCTCTGGTGAACCGGAACGGCTACCAGCATCGATTCCTTGTCGCACCGAACAACCTGTCGCAGACGGGACTGGGCATCCGGGGCAAGGAAGAGTTTCGACCTGGCTGGTCGGTTGTGTTCAACGCTTCCACCGGCATCAATCCGCAGTCCGGCCTGCTGGCCAATGCTTCGGCCACCGACACCATCAACAACGGCCTTCCGAGAAGCAGTTATTCGATCGCCATCGACGGCACGCGCGCGGGCCAACCCCTCAATGACGAATTCTATGCCGGGATATCGTCCGCGCATTACGGCGCGCTGACCTTCGGTCGGCAGCGCGCTCTCGGTACCGATGCGATGTTGCTTTACGATCCGGCCGGCGGCGCTTATGCGTTTTCCTACATCGGGTATAACGGCACGATGGCTGGCGGCGGCGACACTGAGGACGCCCGTTGGGACGACGCCCTGAAGTATCGCCTCACCTACGGCCCGGTCCATTTCGGCGCGATGTATAAATTCGCCGATGGTTCCGCCGGTTGCTACTCGGCCTCGGCAACCTGGACTGCCGCGACCTGTACGCCGGAGCAGGCGCATAACAACGCCTATGGATTCGACTTCGGCGGAGGCCGCGGCAAGTTCTCCGCCGACTTCGTCTTCCAACAGTACAACCAGGCGATCAGCGTGTTGAATCCCTTGCTGGGGCCTCAGAGTCCGACGCAGTCCTACCAGTCGACCACCGACAGCATCAATACAAACCCCATCAACGGGGGGCCGGGCATGGGGCCCAATCTGATCGACACGAACAACACCGTGTACGGCATCGTGACCGACAACCGCGCGCTTATGATCGCCGCCAAATACACGTTGGATCCGTTCAAGTTTTTTGCCGGCTACGAATACATCTGGCAGAACAACCCGTCGAACCCGTTGGGCGTTGGCGCCTCGGACCAGGGCGGCTATTTCATGAGCGGGGTCGAAGACACCAATCTGGATTCCGAAAAATTGCTGAATATCTGGTGGACGGGCGTGAAGTACACCTACCGCAGCAAAACCGAGATCACTCTCTCCTGGTATCAACAGCGGCAGAACGATTTTCGCAGTCCGCCAGCTTGCTCGCCTTCGGCCGGTTTCCGCAGTTCCTGCACGGGCAACCTCAATGAGGGCTCGCTCTATGCGGATCATCACTTCACCAAGCGTTTCGAGGGTTTCGCCGGATTTGCGTATTCCTGGGTGAACGGCGGCCTGGCCATCGCGATTCCTCACGGCCCCGGCGTCCCGTATAACTACAACAACAACTTCGCTCCCACAATCGGCGGTCGTTTCATGTTCTGATTGCTTCCGCGGCGAGCCCGGTCAGGAGCCTGTCCCGAGCGTTCGGTCTTCTGCGGTCTTGTGAGAAGAGAAAAACTAGAAACTAGAAACGCGAAACTAGAAATTAGAACTGAGAGCGAAGCGCTAACTCCCGCCCTTGCGGTATCCGGCGGTTACGGGCCGGGGAAAGTAGGGCAGGGCTTCGTTGTTGACGATAGCGCGGGGGTTGGCGTCGACCAGAGCGTCGGCGACTTCATCGCCGCAGATTTCGGCGGCCGCGTCGCGCGCGCTCGAAAGCACCGGCGGACGTTTTTCCAGATCGTGCGCGTCGGTGGCGAGCACGTGCACGGACTGATGCTCGAGCAGCCACTGCGCGGCGCGGCGAGTGCGTTCGCCCCACAGTCCGGTGAGCGCGGCGCCGGTCATCTGCACCACGCATCCCTGTTCGGCCCACTCCACTACCTGCTGCAGGCTCTCGCGCAGAATGGGATTGCGCTCCGGGTGCGTGATGATGGCGGTGATGCCGTGGTCGCCCAGCTTGAGCAGCGAGTCGATGGTGTTGCTGGGAATGCCGTAGTTGCTGAACTCGACCAGCAGGTAGCGCGTGTTGCCGATGACGTAGCGCGTCGGGTTGGAGAAGGCGTCCTGCAGATTGTCGTAGGAAAGATGAAAGTCGCAGCCCAGCAGCAATTTCGGCGCCGGCCCGACGAGCGACTGCAGATTCGTCAAGAGCCCCTGCAAGTAATCGCGATCGTAATGGTAACGGTCGTTGGCGTGGGGCGTGGCAACCATGTGCGTGATGCCGTCGGCGGCGGCCATGCCGCACATCGCGGCGCAAACGTCCCAGGTTTTGGGACCGTCATCTACTTCGGGAAGAATGTGCGAATGAATGTCGACCACGATATGAGAAATACACTGGCGTTCAGGGGATGCGCCTGAATTGATTTAAGCAGATTCGCAGGGAAAGAGAAAGCGGAGTTGAGGCGTCGGGAGTGCTCCTGTTTTTAGAACAAAAGCCTGTAACCGCGAAGAGTTGTCATCCTGAGCGGCGACACAGTCGGCGCGAGGGACCTTACGTCGGCCGGAGGGTTCGATGGCGTCGGCGGGGCAAGCGATGTATGCAGCGCGGGCGTTCCCGGCGGCGCCATTGCTGGTGCATGCGGATCGTAAGGTCCCTCGGAGGGCTTACGCCCTCCTCAGGATGACACGAGGGACCAAGTGACGAGGAGTTCAAGTGACACGGGGTTCAAGTGGCGACTCAACATCACCAGATGGTCGGAACCGCGCGCGATTTGCGAATCTCGCGGTCGGCGGTAAGCAGGGGAGTGTCTTCGACCAATGGAGATCGCCCCACTCTTCGGGAGTGAGCACCGGAGAAATAATCTCCCCTTTGATTTCGATTGTGCCCTTCCCCTTCATGAAGCCGAAGCGAGAGTCGCGCAGCGACGGCATTCATTAGCCCGGCACGTGAGTGCCGGGTATGGAGCAAGGCAGGCGACCGAGTCCCCGAAGGGGACGGGACTATGCAGCGAACAGTTTCTCCCCGTCATAAGCGATCCCGCTCTTCTCAAGGATGGCGCGGAACTCCTCCTCGAAACTCCGTTCGCGATGGTGCTCCCTCTGATTTCGAATATATCGCCGGACGACATGCAGCTGTGAAGGGCTTACACTGAACGCGCCGTATCCTTCCTGCCATTGAAATTCGATGCCACGCCCGCCCAGCCAGCGCGACGAGTTAGCTTTGAGCTTCTGAACCGCCTCGGCGACCGGGATGGTTTGCGGCAAGCCGAGCAGGAGATGAACGTGGTTTTCCGTGCCGCCGACGGCGAGGCTCTTAATTTTGAGATGGTTTGCGATTCCGATCAGGTAGGCCCACAGAGGATCAAGTAACTCAGAAGGGATCGAGTTTCTGCGATTTTTCATGCTGAAAATGCAATGCACGAAATTGGCGTTGTAGGTGTGTTGGGACATGGTGGCGTCCCTTGCGGGACTGGGTTCCTTCTGCTCCGCCTTCTTCCCGGCACTGACGTGCCGGGCTAATGAATGGCGTCCTCCTTCGGAGGACTGCTGGCGCGGAGATTTGCCATGTTCGTCACATTCGCGGATGAAATGCAACGGCGTCGGCGGAATTTCCCTTGGTAGATTCCCGGAAGCGGAAAATCGCAGTGCTTCTCACAGTTTCTTCAGATACCGATTTTAGGTTTCGCGCTATGAGTACCGCTCGCGAATGAAGTCGGCGATTGCGGCATACGCTTTCGTCAGCGTCTTTTCATCCGGCAAAAACACGATGCGGAAATGCTGGGTGCCGGGTTTTTGGCCGAAGCCGGAGCCGTGGACGACCATGACGTGCTTCTGGCGGATCAGTTCTTTGACGAAGACTTCGTCGCTTTCGGGAATGTCGATTTTGGGAAAAGCATAAAAAGCTCCGCGCGGGGCAACGCAACTTGTGCGCGGCGTTGACTCGCACCATTTCTGCGTAAGGTCGCGGCGGGAGCGCAGCTTGCGCTTCACTTCGACGAGATGATCTTGCGGGCCTTCGAGCGCGGGCTTGATCGCGTACTGCTCGGGATGGTTGGCGCAGAGACGCGCGCGCAAGAGGCGATGCACGCCTTCGGTGTAAGTTTTCACCGCGGCGGCGTCGCCGGAGACGATGCCCCATCCGATGCGCCATCCGGGGACGAGATAATTTTTCGACATGCCACCGAAGGTCACGCAGGGAACGTCGGGAGCGACGGCGGCGAAGGCGATATGCGGAATGTCGTTTCCGTGCGAATCGGAATCGAGAATCAGTTTGTCGTAGATTTCGTCGGCGAAGACGATCAGGTTGTGGCGGCGGGCGAGGTCGGCGATTTTTTCGAGCATCGAGCGGGTGCAGAGCGAGCCGGTCGGGTTGTTGGGGTTAATTAAAACGATACCGCGGGTGTGAGGCGTTAGCTTGCGTTCGATGTCGGCGAGTTCGGGCTGCCAGGCGTCGTCTTCGGCTAAATCGTAAGCGTTTAGAGCAATTCCTAACTTACAGAGCACGGCCGAGTAGAGCGGGTAATCGGGCTTCGGCGTGAGGATGTCTTCGCCTGGGTTGACCAGCGCGGAAATGCAGAGATCGACGGTCTCGCTGACGCCGGAGGTGACGAAGACATCTCGCACCGTAGTGATGCCCTTGCGCGCGGCTTCTCGGCGAATGGCTTCGAGCGCTTCGGGGATGCCGGGCGAGGGAGCGTATCCGTTTTTGCCGTCGCGCATGGCTTTGTGTACGGCTTCGATGATGTGCGCGGGCGTCTGGAAATCGAAGTTCAGCGGGTCGCCGACGTTGAGCGGGAGAACTTTGTGTCCCTGGGCGGTGACTTCGTCGGCCACGCAGGCCAGGTCGCGGATGGCGTAGCGAACGTGGTCGAGGCGAGAGGCGGCGGCGATTTCGCGGGCAATTTCCGGAGATTGGGTGAGCGGCATGAATCAAATTCTAACCGCAGCGGACACGGAGGGCGCAGAGAAATCTGGGAGTTCGGTCAGATCAGGTTCGACGGGGCTGGCTTCGGTCGCGTCAGGCTCGACGAGTCGGGCTCTGCAAGTTAGTTGGGGGTAAAGCTGATCGAGACTTCCTCGACGGTTTGGGTGGGGGCGGGTGCGTATTTCCATTTCTTGACGGCGGTGACCGTATTTTCCGCAAGGATAGGATTGCCGCCGAGAACTTCAATGTTCGTGACCGTCCCATTGGGATTGACGGTCGCCCGCAGGCGGACCAGGCCACCCACTTGCGCGTGCCTCAGGATGTCGGGGTAATTGGGTTTGGTGGAGAAAATGACCTTGCGGGCGGATTTTTCCGCATTCTGAGCCAGCGAAGAGGGAATAAACGCCGTCGTCAAACAGAGTGCAAGCGGCAGAATGGCGAGCAAAAACCATCGTGACCCGCTCGTAAAAATGGGAGTGAGGCGGCTAGGCCGCATAAAGACACCTGTCGGAAGACGTCGGACTGATTGGAATCCCCAGCCCTCACGGTAGGTGCTCGAAGGTTAGGGGGCAAGATTACCGAGGTACTCTCGGGGCGGTAGCTCAGACGGTTACAGGGACGCGAGTCAAGTCGGGAGGATTGAGGGCAGGAGAAAGGTACTGTCATCCTGAGCGGAGCGGGCGACACGCGAAGCGTGCCGCCTGCGGAGTCGAAGGACCCCCTGTTGAGCCGGGAGCGTTTGAGACGTGGCAAGACTCACAATCGGCGGGTGTTGCGAATTTCCTGACGGGCCGGTTGCGCTGCACGCGAACGCGGGGTCCTTCGACTGCGGTTGGACTTCGCGCTTAGGCGCGAAGTCCAATCCTCGCTCAGGATGACAGAGTGTTGGTGGCTGACGACTGACGACCAACGACCAACGACGCGGGTTTAATCTTCCCGGTCGATCTGCGCTTTTTGCAGCTTGTCGGAATAATCGACGTAGACTGACTTCCACTCGGTATAAAAATCAATCGCGCCGATGCCGCCTTCGCGGTGGCCATTGCCGGTGGCTTTTGTGCCTCCGAAGGGAAGATGCACTTCCGCCCCGATCGTCGGCGCGTTGATGTAGGTGATGCCGGCGTAGAGATCGCGAATGGCGCTGAACGCCTTGTTCACGTCTTTGGTGTAGAGCGCCGACGACAGGCCGTATTCGATGCCGTTGGCGATTTCGATGGCGTCTTCGAGGTCTTCACACGGAATAACGGAAACGACCGGGCCGAAGATTTCTTCCTGCGCGATCCGCATTTTCGGATCAACGTCGGTGAAGACGGTCGGCTGCATGAAGAAGCCGTGCGCGTATTCACCTTGGTCGAGACGGTTGCCGCCGCAGACCAGCTTGGCGCTTTCGTTCTTGCCGATCTCGACGTAGTCGAGATCGGTTTCGAGTTGTTTGGCGTTGATGGCCGGGCCCATCTGCACGGATTCGTCGAGTCCGTTGCCGACTTTCAACTTTTTCGCGCGATCGACCAGTCGTTCCACGAATTCGCGGTAGACGCCTTTCTGCACGATCATGCGGCTGGTGGCGGTGCAGCGCTGGCCGGTGGTGCCGAATGCGCCCCAGAGTCCGCCTTCGATGGCGAGGTCGAGGTTGGCGTCGTCGAGCACGATCATGGGATTTTTGCCGCCCAGTTCTAAAGAACAGTGTTTGAAACTTTTCGCGGCGATGCCGCCGATGATGCGGCCGACGGCGGACGATCCGGTCAGCGAGATGGCGCGCACATCGGGATGTTCGGCGATCGGCGTGCCCACGTCAGCGCCGAATCCGGCGACGACGTTGATGACGCCTTTGGGCAGGCCGGCGTCGGTGAGGGCGCGAACGAGATTGAAAGTCGAGAGCGGAGTATCCTGCGCGGGCTTGATGATGCAGGTGTTGCCGCAGACGATGGCGGGCAGCAGCTTCCACGAGGAAATTGCCATGGGGAAATTCCAGGGCGTGATCATGCCGCAGACGCCGATGGGCTGCCGCACGGCCATGGCGAACTTGTTGGGCATTTCCGACGGCACGGTGGGGCCGAACAGGCGGCGGCCTTCGCCGGCGTTGTAGTAGGCGGCGTCGATCGCTTCCTGCACGTCGCCGCGAGTTTCGGCGAGCACCTTGCCCATTTCGCGGGTCATGTCGCGGGCGTATTCTTCCTTGCGCTCGATGAGAATTTCGGCGGCGCGGAAAACAATCTCGGCGCGGCGCGGCGCGGGCACGAGACGCCACTTGGCGAAGGCGCGCTTGGCGGCCGCGACGGCGGCGTTCACGTCGTCTTTGTTCGATTTCTGGAAGATGCCGACCAGGTCGCGGGTGTCGGCAGGATTGCGGTTCTCGAACGTCTCCCCGGTCGAGGCTTCGACCCACCCGCCGTCGATGAAATTCTTGAAAACCTTGGTGCCGCCGTAGTTGATGGCGGCCGGTGTTGCCAGAGTGTCAGTTGCCATAAAAGTCTCCTAATGAATGCCTAAACCCTATTGATGCTACAGCGGGTTAGAAGGAGGCGGCAAGGGAGGGGTCGGCGGGGTGCCTGGAGGTCCGGGAAAAATCATCCACCACAAAGGACACGAAGGATCACGAAGGGATTTCGCCGACGGGGGTTTGCTTGGTGTGAACTCGCCTCGCCATGAGGTCAGAGCGCCCGAAGAAGCTTTCGAGTCGGTTCAGGGCAGGGCGCGCCCAGAGCGTTTCTTAGTGGTCCGATTTCCGGTTTCAGGACCGGGATAGCCAGTGGTGCGAAACTTCCAGCACCAAGGTAATGTCGGACAGCGATTACATATTCTGCCGCCTGTTTTGCCTGTGCTACCGTTTTCTATTACGGCGTAATTCGCAGATTTGACAAGGTCTTGCAGGACACGTGTCTTCTGACAATCGCAAACCGGGCATCCACGTTGCATGGACGACGGTCACCTATCGCAGCGTGGCCCTGCTGATTGTGGGCGTGGCCGTGGTGTTTTTCGTTGCGGTGCGAGTGACGTTCCCACAATTCACGCAGAGCAGCATGAAGAAAGCCAACGACGTCGCCAGCCGGTTGCTGGAGCGCGTGGCGGGGATGGCTCCGACGGCGGGCAGCGGCGTGGTGACCGCGCAGCAGGCGCACTTCACGGCGCTCGACGGCACGGTGCGGGTGAAGAAGGGCAATGGCAACAGCTGGCTGGCCGCCGACTACAACATTCCACTGGAAAAAGGCGACGTGGTGCAGACCGGATCGGAGGGCATGGCGAAAGTCGTGTTCAACGACGGCACGGCCTACACGGTGAAGCAGGATTCGCTGATCGTGATCGAGGAGAACTCAGCCAATGACCAGCAGCAGACCAACGTTGCCGTGGCCGTCAGCACCGGAACCGTGGACCTCTCCACCGCGACCTACAGTCAAGGATCGCAGTCGAGAGTCATCGTGGCCGGAGCCACTGCTTCGCTGGCTCCGGAGTCGGCGGCGCAAGTGCACAACGATCCCACCAGCGATCAGCACGAAATCCTGATGAAGAAAGGCACGGGCGAAGTCCAGCGCAACGGCGAAACCGTGCAACTGGCGAACTGGGAGAAGGTCAGCTTCCAGGGACCGCAGAGCCACCTGGAAAAGGCGAAAGAAACCGGGCCGCCTACGCCGATTGCGCCGGCCAACATGGCTCCGCTGTTTTCTAACGGGGGCGCGACCAAGGATGTGGAATTCACCTGGACGGCGATGGCGAATGCAACTGGTTACCGCCTGCGTATCTCCCGTAACCCTTATTTCTCCTCTACACTGGTCGATAAGAAAGTTAATACCGCGGCGGTTACGGTCAGCGGGCTGGGTGAAGGCGCTTATTACTGGATGGTGCAGTCCTACGATGCGGTAGGAAACGAGTCGGTGGAGAGCGAGAAGAACCGCTTCACGATCATTCCCAAGGACAAGGGGACCGAGGCCATCGCGCTGGATCTGGATCCGTTCATTCAGCATGGGCACGTGATCGAGGTGACGGGCAAGACGCAGACCGGAGCGCGCGTGATGGTGAACGGCAGCGAAGTGCCGATGGTTGCCAGTGACGGATCGTTCCATTACTTCACGCCACCGTTGCCGAGCGGGGAAGCGATCATTACAGTAACGGCGCAGACGGCGCAGGGTGGAGTGAATACGCAGCAGACGAAAATCATTATTCAGTAAGAGAATACGTTTCAAGGTCGCAAGGTTTCAAGGTTTCAAAGTCGCAAGGTTGCAACGTTTCAAGGGGTATGGGGTTTGAAGGTCAGCGAGTTTGGTTTGACGCACTGAAACCTCGAAACCTTGAAACCTTGAAACGTTGAAACTTGACTTCGGACAGGAATGCCGGGCATCCCGTAAAATAGGGACAGCCAGCAATCCTCGACAAAGTAAAGCAGGAAAAGGAAGAAAAATACCGGGAGTCCCGGTACGGGACCAGTCTGGAAAGAACGTGGGAACGCTCGTCATGGCAAACAACGGATTTCATTCAAGCGCGACGCGCAATCACAATCTCCGGTCGCTGTTCAGCATTTTTTCAAGCGACCTGGCCATCGATCTCGGCACCGCCAACACGCTGGTATATGCGCGCGGCAAAGGCATTGTGGTGAACGAGCCCTCCATCGTGGCCATCAACAAGAACACGGGCGAAGTGGAGGCCGTGGGCAAAGAAGCGAAAGAGATGCTGGGCCGGACGCCGGGCAACATCGTCGCCATCAAGCCCATGAAAGATGGCGTGATTGCCGATTTCAAAGTCACCGAGAAGATGCTGAACTATTTCATTCAAAAAGCGCACAACCGCAAGATGCTGGTGCATCCGCGGATCGTGATCGGCGTGCCTTCGGAAATTACGCAGGTGGAAAAGCGCGCGGTCATGGACTCGGCGTATCGCGCGAAGGCGAGCGAAGTGCATCTGGTGGAGCAGGCCATGGTGGCGGCGATTGGCGCGGGACTGCCAATCACTGAACCGAGCGGCAACATGGTGGTCGACATCGGCGGTGGCACGACTGACATCGCTGTGATTTCACTCAGCGGCATCGTCTATTCGCGCTCCGTGCGCATGGCCGGCAACCAGATGGACGAAGCCATCATGAATTATCTGAAGCGGAAATATAACCTTTTGATCGGCGAGCGCACGGCAGAGCAAATCAAGATGGAAATCGGTTCGGCGCACCAGCTAGACAAACCGATGACCATGGAAATCAAAGGCCGCAACCTGATCGAGGGCGTGCCGAAAACGATCACGGTCGATGACGGCGAAATCCGCGAGGCGCTGAGCGAGTGCGTATCGACGATCATGAATGCGATTCGCGTCGCGCTGGAACGGACGCCTCCCGAGCTTTCGGCCGACATCAGCGATCGCGGCATCGTGCTGACCGGCGGAGGGGCGCTGCTGAAAAATCTCGACAAACGCATCCGCGAAGAAACCGGACTGCCGGTTTCGATTGCCGACGATCCGCTGTGCAGCGTGGTGCTGGGCACGGGCAAGATGCTCTCGGACTTCAAGCTGTTAAGAAAAATTTCGATCGAGTAGGCGCTTCGCGTGCAGGTTTCAAGGTTTCAGAGTTTCAAGGTTTCACGTCGAGTGGTGGCGCGAATGTTTGAAACCTTGCAACTCTGAAACCTTGAAACTTTGAAACTGTTTTCTTATGGAATCCGTGCTCGGACGCTACCGCAATCTGACCATCCTGGTGGGCGTGCTGTTTCTGCAGGTGCTGGGGCTGGCGGTGCAGGTCAAGCGCAGCAGCAACGACACGGAAAACACGCGCCTGATCCGCATCTGGGCGGTGGGCGCGATCTCTCCTTTCGAGCGCGGGCTGGTCTGGGCGCAAAACAGCACAGGCAATCTGTGGCGCAGCTATGTGTATCTGCGCGGAGTGCGGGCCGAGAACCGCGACCTCAAACAACAGATCGCGGATATGCGATTGGAGCAAGTCCGGCTCAGCGAAGACGCCGCGCAGGCCCACCGGCTGCAAACTCTCCTAGCTTTTAAAGAACAGTTCATCGCGAAAACCGTGGCGGCGCAGGTCATCGGGTCGAGCGGCAGCGACCTGTCCCGCGTCGTCTACATTGACAAGGGCGAAGACGCCGGACTCAAGCGGGACATGGCGGTCATTACGGCGGACGGCGTCGTGGGCAAGATTCTGCTGGTTTATCCCAGCGTCTCGCAGGTGCTCTTGATCAATGATCAGTCGAGCGGAGTGGGCGTGATTCTGGAAAAATCGCGGCTGCAAGGTGTGCTGCGCGGCACGGCCAACGGCGAAGTGGATGTTGAGCGCGTGATGAGCGACGAGCAGGTCAGCCCAGGTGAAAGAGTTCTGACCAGCGGCGGCGACCAGATTTTTCCCAAAGGCCTGCCTGTGGGCACCGTGACCAGCGTAAACAACGGCAAGGATTTGTTTCTGAACATTGGCGTCAAGTCTGCCGCGGATTTGAGCAAGCTGGAAGAAGTGCTGGTTCTGGTGGAAAAGCAGGAGCGACAGTCCACAGCCGAAGATACAAGCAGAGAACGAGCTGCAGATATTCTGGCGCAGCGTTTGCCCTCGGTGCCGGACAAGCCGCCAGTGGCAGCGAGCGCGGTTCCTGGGAAAGCGGCTGCCGCCAACTCTTCTGTGAGTGCGGGCGCGAAGGCGCAGCCAAAAGCAAACGGAACGACCGAGATCAAATCGCCGACTGCAACGCAGACGGCTAAGCCCGCGGCGTCGGCGGTGAAGACCGCGGGCGCGAATTCCGGGGAAGGGAAGCCGGCGAGCGATTCCACCGGCACGCCAGCCGGCACGACCACTGGCACGAGCGATACGGCATCGCCGGCCACGACGGTGAAGACGAAACCAGTGGCCGCGCCAGCCACTCCGCAGACCACGCCGGCAAAACCTAAGGCCACGCCGCCGCCAAATTCACAGGCTCCGTCGCCAGATCAGCCGCAAAGCGATCAGCCACAAGTCAATCAGCCCCAAGTCAATCAGCCCCAAGGCAATCAGCCCCAAAGCGACCAGCCACATCGCGACCAATTACACTAGCGTGCCCATCACTTACACATCAGGAGAGCAAGTTGAGGTCTACCGGTTCAGCATCCCGGTGACGATCGGCGTTCCGCTGCTGGCGCTATTTGTGCAGGCATTCGTGCCGCTGCGTTTTCCCCGCTTTGCGGTCTATGTGGACCTGCCGCTGCTGGTGACTATCTACTTTGCCATGGCGCGGCGCAACGCGATTTCGGGGCTGCTGACCGGGGCGGTGATCGGCCTGGCGCAAGACATGCTGGGCGCTCACGTCATTGGACTCTATGGAATCGCGAAGACGATTGTAGGATACGGAGCTTCCTCGTTGGGAGTGAAGCTCGACGTCGAGAATGCCGGGGCCCGGTTTTTGGTGACGGTCGGTTTTTATCTGATCCACTCCGCGGTTTATTTCACGGTGGCTCGGTATATGGTCAGCATGACCCAGCACTGGAGCTGGCTGCATGGCATGCTGGCGTGCGTGTGCAACGGAGTGCTGGGAGTGATTCTGTATTTCATGCTGGACAAGTTCAAGCAGAGGACTTGAAGGGCAGTACCCAGTACCGAGTACCCAGTACCGAGTGCCGAGCACTCAGTACCGAGAGGAACGAATCTTTGCGGGCCGTGACCTTCGTTATGCCCAGCGAACGCGGGGCGTTCTCGCTGGGGACTACAATGGGATCAACGCCAGCCAGATTTGCCCAATATTGCCTCTGTGAGACAGAGCAGGTGATAGCCGCTGGGTACTGGGTACTCGGTACTGGCAACTGATACTGGCAACTGATTATGTTCGGCCGCGATGACAAGGTTTCCGAGATCCGCCTGACGTCGGCGCAGTACGTCATTCTGGGAATTTTTCTGGTCCTGGCCTACGGACTGTGGCGCCTGCAGGTGATGAAGAGCGACTTCTACGCGCTGGCCGCGGAGAAAAATCGCATTC
This sequence comes from uncultured Acidobacteriaceae bacterium, assembly GCA_963739125.1. GTDB lineage: Bacteria > Acidobacteriota > Terriglobia > Terriglobales > Acidobacteriaceae > Sulfotelmatobacter. The sequence goes on from CAVTZD010000001.1 coordinate 4,029,413, forward strand.
GCAACGTGCCCGTGCTCGCGCCCCGCGGCAAGATTCTCGATCGAGAAGGGCGCACGATTGTCGATAACTATCCATCATTCTCGGCGCTGCTGCTGCGCGATTCCTCGCGCGATCTCGCGGCTGATGCCGATCTGATTGCGCAGGGACTGCATCTTGATCCCAATGAAGTGCGGGCGCGCATCCGGCGCTTTGCCTCGTTGCCGCAGTATCAGCCGATTTTTCTCAAGGAAGACATCACGCCCGATGAATTGCAGTTCATCGAGGCGCACCGCAACGAGTTGCCGGAACTGGATACGATCATGGCGCACCGGCGCCTGTATCCGCGCAACGGATTCATGGCGCACCTGATCGGCTACGTCGGCGAAGTCAGCGAAGACATGCTGAACCAGCCGCAGTTTGAACTCTACAATCCCGGCGACGTGGTCGGAGTCTCAGGCGTGGAGCGGCAGTACAACAACGCACTGATGGGCCAGAACGGATCGCGGCAGGCGCTGGTCGACAGTCACGGGCGCGAAGTCGGGCGGCTCGGCGAAACCGAAGCCATCCCGGGCAAGCCGCTCAAGTTGACGGTTGACATCGACTTGCAGATTGCCGCCGAGGAAGCGATGGAGGGCAAGAACGGCGCCATTGTCGCCATGGACCCGCGCAACGGCGAGATTCTGGCGATGGTGAGCCGGCCCACGTTTGATCCCAACGATTTCTCGGTGCACATTTCGCGCGACGAATGGAACAAGCTGGTTGACGATCCCGATAAGCCATTATTGAACAAGGCGATTCAGGCGCAGCTCGCGCCCGGTTCAACCTTCAAGATCATCATGGCCACGGCCGGGCTGCAGGAGGGGATCGCGCAGGACATGAAGGTGACCTGCAACGGGGGCGCGACGTTCTACGGGCGCTACTTCAAGTGCTGGATCTCGGAGAGGCATCGCGTCCACGGGATTGTAGACATCACCAAGGCGATTTATCAGTCCTGCGACGTTTATTTCTACACGCTGGCGGAAAAGCTCGGGATCGAACGCATCGCGAAGTATGCCACGATGCTCGGGCTGGGGCAGAAAACCGGCATTGATCTGCCTCAGGAGGTCACTGGCGTGATGCCTTCGGAGGAATGGAAGGCGCTGAACTACCACCAGAAATGGTATGCCGGAGAAACGATCTCGGTCGGCATTGGGCAGGGCGCGGTGGCCGTGACTCCGATCCAGTTGGCGCGGGCCATTGGCGGGATCGCAAGTGGAGGGATGCTGGTGCGGCCGCACGTGGCGTTTCCCGACGAATTTCCGCCGAACGTTGTGCCGGTTTCGAATCTGCCCGACAAGGTGCAGGTTCCTCTGGACCCGAAGAACTGGGAAATCATCACCGATGCGATGGCGGATGTGACGTCGACCGCCGTGGTGGATTCGAGCGGCGTTACCTGGACGGGAACGGCGGGCGCGGCCCACTTGCAAGGAATTGATTTCGCCGGCAAGACAGGAACGGCCCAGACGATCAGCGCTACGGCTAAGGCAAAGATCGCGAACGGCAAGGCGAGATTTAAAAACAACGCCTGGTTCGTGGGCGTGAGCCCGCGCAGAAATCCGGAGATTGTGGTGGCAGTGCTGTGGGAAAGCGGCGAGGAAGGTCCGCTGGCCGCGCGGGTTGCGGCGCAGGTGATCAAGGCCTACGTCGACAAGGAGCGCCGCACTCCGACGAAGGTGACTGAGAACCCGAAGCCGGACGGCAAAGTTGACGTTGGGGCGGTCTGGACGGTTCCCGACGCCGACGGGGATGGCGAAAAGCTGCGAGCTGGGCGATTTGTCCTTGACTTGCCGAAGAAGCCGCTGCCGCTGGCGACGGCGGCTCCGGGAGTCGAGTAGTACCGAGTAGTGATGCGAGTATCGCGTCGTGAGGGCGCAAGCGCCGGACCGCCGAAACGAAAGTGATGTCATCCTGAACCCGGCGGTACGCCGGGTGAGGGACCTTACGGCGGCCAGCAGTGACGATGCAGTTGGCTGGTCCCTGGTATGTGCGTGGGCGGCTGGGTGTTTCCCATTTACCGCATCGGGGTTGCTGACTGACGTACGGTCCTTCGCGCCGGCTTCGCCGGCACTCAGGATGACAGGAGGGGGGAGGCTAAGGGCTAGAAGCTGAGAGCTAAGAGCTACGAACTGCTTATGGCGCGCTGCGGTCTCATTCCAAACAAAGATGTCATCCTGAACCCGGCGGTACGCCGGGTGAGGGACCTTACGGCGGCCAGCAGTGACGATGCAGTTGGCTGGTCCCTGGTATGTGCGTGGGCGGCTGGGTGTTTCCCATTTACCGCATCGGGGTTGCTGACTGACGTACGGTCCTTCGCGCCGGCTTCGCCGGCACTCAGGATGACAGGAGGGAGGAGGCTAGAAGCTAAGAGCTAGAAGCTAAGAACTGCTTATGGCACGTTACGTTTCATTTCGCGATTTCGACTGGGTGCTGCTGATCTTCGTGCTGCTGATTTGCGGCCTGGGAGTGATGGAGATTCGCAGCGCTACCATGCACACCAAGTTCGCCGGAGCGCAGATTCGGCAGGTGTACTGGATCGTAGCCGGCGTGGGTGCGATGTTTCTGGTAAGTCTGGTGAATTACCAGGCGCTGCTCGACCAGGTGCACTGGTTTTACATTGCGTCGATCGCTTCGCTGATGGCTGTTTTGCTCTTTGGAACGAGGGCACTGGGGGCGAAGCGCTGGATCAAGATGCCGGGCGGCAATCACTTCCAGCCATCGGAGTGGGTCAAGCTGATCCTGATTCTGGCCGTGGCCAAGTATTTTGCCGACATGCGCCAGCGCGAGCTTTCCTGGGCGGACTTTATTAAAGCGGGGGCGATCGTCGGCTTTCCCATGCTGATGGTTTTGGCCCAGCCCGACCTGGGCACGGCTTTGACCTATGTTCCGATTGCGATCATGGGGATTTTCCTGGGTGGTTTGCAGTGGAAGCAGGGGTTGACGGTGGCGCTGCTCGTGGCGATGGGCATCGGGGCGGTCTTCTTTACTCCCCGAGTGCACGTGCTGAAGTCTTATCAGAAACAGAGATTGACCAGCTTTGTTGACCCGGAACTCGATCCTCAAGGTTCGGGGTACCAAGTTGAGCAATCCAAGATTGCGGTGGGTTCGGGAGGGATTTGGGGCGGGAAAGGCTCGCAAACACACGGTGCTTTCCTTCCCGTTCCGCAAACGGATTTCATTTTCGCAGCTTTTTCCGAAGAACATGGATTCGTAGGCGCTCTTGGAGTTCTGCTGTTATACTTCATTGTGTTGATGCGTTTGACCCAGAACGCGCAGACAGCGCCCGACCGCGCTGGCACGTTCGTGGTGATGGGTGTGGTGGCTGTGCTTAGCTTCCATATCCTGGTCAACGTCGGCATGGTGGTCGGCTTTATGCCGGTCACCGGAATACCCTTGCCGCTGATGAGTTATGGTGGGTCTTCCGTGTTGTTCATGTTCCTGGCGTTGGGGATGGTAATGAACGTTCGTATGCGCCGCTTCGTAAACTAGCTGTTTGAAAAATAAGCCGGTTGCGGGGAATTTGAACGGGGAAGACGGCTGGGGATCAAGGCAGTTTTTGCTGTGCTTCGTTGGGTGAAATCCGGGGCGCAGCCCAAAAAATATCGATCGCCCTCGCGTAAAGAGGGCATTTTCACCGGCCGGAAGCAAGGGATGGCCGGGCAGGATTGAAGCTGGAAGGCAGCCGGGCAGGGAACGGCCCCCCGACCGAAAATCGGTCTGAGAGTGCGGTCACAAACCCCGGCAAAATAGCGATAAGTGCAAAAGATTCCCAAGCTTGTGCAGCGGACTCGGCCGGGAGAACAACTCCCCGGTCCAGGTCGTCCCCTATTCGGGGCAGCATCGCGTCGCTCAATCCACCCGTTTCCCTCCTGATCGGCCCCGGTGATGCCTGCCCGGCGTCTTAACGCGGGCGGGCCCGGAGTGTGCAATGAACAAGGAATTGTTTGTCTCTTCCACGCCTCACGAAACCAAAGTGGGGCTGGTGGAAGACGATCTGCTCGCCGAGGTCTACCTCGAGCGGGAAAACGAATACACCCTCGCCGGTTCCATCTACAAAGGACGTGTAACCCGCGTGCTGCCCGGCATGCAGTCGGCTTTTGTCGACATCGGCCTGGAGCGCGACGCCTTTCTCTATGTTTCCGATTTCATGGAGTTGGAAGAGCATGACGAGGATTTAACCGAAGTAGTGCCGGCGAATCGCGGCGTGCAGGATATGCGTCCGCAGCCGGCGCAATCGGCTGCTCCTCAGGGCGAATTGGCGGCGCGCGTGGATGAACGTGGCGAGGCTGCGCCCGGGGAGGGCGAAACCACATTCGAGGAAGTGGAAGAAGCTGATGTTGAAGGTCAGCCTTCGGAAGCAGTTGGGTTGGCGCCGGAGCCTGCCACGGGCGGAGTGGCTCAAGACCGCGACCGCGGAAACTGGCGTGGGCGGCGCCGCCGTCGAGGCGGACGACGGGATGGACGCGAACGTGCACCGGAACGTGGTCCCGAGCGAAGTCCGGAAAGAGCTTCGGATCGAGGTCCGGAGTCTGGTCAGCGCAGCGCGCCGACTGGTTCCGACCGCGGCACTGGCTCTAGGGAGCGAGGATCGGAAGAGCGACGACCGGAAGAGCGACGACCGGATTCCCGCTACGGGCGGGCTTCCGAGAGCACCCGCTCGGACTTCGGCAGAAGCCAGCCTTCCGGGCCACCGGCGGGATATCAGCCCATCCTGTTGCCGGGAGAATCAATTTCCAAGTACCGGCGTTTCGCGCAGCAGCCTGTCGAGGCGCTACCGGCGCCTGCACAGACGCCATCCGATGCAGACGCTGAGCCAGTTGCGCCGTCGGGTGCGATGCTGACCGATGCTTTTCCCGAGGACGAGCCCATCTTTGCCGCCGGGGCGGTCGCCGAACCGCTGCATGAGGAGCACGAAGATAAAGATATCCACGCCATGCATGAGGAGCCAGCCGAGTCGGCCTCGACCTCGACCGACTGGAACCGCGAGTTTCGGCGTGCAGAAACGGCTGTGATTCCCGAGCGCGTTGCCAGGGTTGATGAATTGGCGGTCGAAGAGGGAACGACCGAGGAGGAAACGCTCGAACGAGGGGTTGGTTCGGAAGGACATCTCGACGTCGGAGAAGAAGCGGAAAGATTTAGGACCGCCCCCGAGCCTGCGTCGGCCTTTGCGACACCGGCCGCTGCAGCCCCAGCCTTCGCAACCCCAGGCACGGTTGAAGAAGAAACCATCGACGAAGAAGAGGCAGACGCGATTCGATACGAAACTTCTTCCGACGAAGGCTACGAAGAGTTTGAAGAGGAAACCCAGGCCGCCGGTCCGGCCCACCTGAACGGCGATGCGAGGGAGACGGTCTCGGAAATCCACCGGGCTTCGCTGACCGATGCCGGACTCACGGAAAATGGGCTGACGGAAAATGGCCTGGCTCCGTCTGTCGCGGCCGATGCAGGCCAGGGTGAGGCTCACGCCGAAGGCGAAGAGGACAGCGAAGAACTGGAACTTGAAGAGGCTCAGGCCGAGGCGGAGGCTATGCTTGACGCCGAAGCCCGCGGCAATGGAACCGTCGATGCCCGCGTCGAAGTTCGGGCTCCGTCAGCGACGGCGGGCTTGACGCAACGCGCTCCGCGACCGGCGTGGGAACGCCGCGGCCAGCGCGGACGACGCGGCGGCAGCGGCGGCGGTGGTCCTCGCCGTTTTCGGCGGCGCGAGTCGGCGCCGGTTCCGCTCATCAGCGACCTGCTCAAGGAAGGTCAGGAAATTCTGGTTCAGATCGCCAAGGAGCCGATCGGCAAAAAAGGCGCGCGCATCACCAGTCACATTGCGCTGCCGGGGCGATTCCTGGTCTACATGCCCACGGTCAACCACACCGGCGTGTCGCGCAAGATCGCATCTGACGAAGAGCGGCAGCGCCTGAAGCGGATCATCCTGAGCGAGCGCGAGAACGGGCACGGGGGATTCATCGTGCGCACCGCCGCGCAAAATGCCAGCGAAGACGAACTCCGAGCCGACATCCGCTTCCTCAAGGGATTGTGGCAGGACATCAAGAATCGGGCCGAAAGTTCGAAGCCGCCGGCGCTGATTTATCACGATCTCAACGTGGTCGAGCGCGTGCTGCGCGATCAGGTCACCGCCGACTTCAACGTGATCTGGGTCGATACCGAGCCGGAATACGAACGTATTCTCCGCTTCTTCAACCGCTTTCAGCCGGGGATGGTGAAGCGCGTCAAGCTCTACACCAAAGAGACACCGCTGTTCGAGCAGTTCGGCCTGCAGGACGAAATGAACAAGGCGCTGAAGTCGAAAGTGTGGCTGAAGAGCGGCGGCTACATCGTGATCAACCAGACCGAAGCGCTGGTTGCGATCGACATCAATACCGGCAAATATGTCGGCAAGACGCAGCGGCTCGAAGACACGATCGTGAAGACGAATGTCGATGCGGTCAAGGAAATTGTGCGCCAAGTGCGGCTGCGCGATCTGGGTGGGATCATCATTATCGACTTCATCGATATGGACGAGCGCCGCAACCGGCAGCGCGTGATGCAGGCGCTGGAGGAGGAACTGCGCCGCGACCGGGCGCCGTCAAAAACTTTGCAGTTCAACGATTTCGGGCTGGTCGCGATTACGCGCAAGCGCGTGAAGCAGTCGCTTGAACGCACCATCGGCGCGCCTTGTCCGTATTGCGAGTCGACTGGATACGTTAAGTCCGTGACCACGGTTTGCAATGAGATCTATGTCGAAATGCGCAAGATCGCCAAGCATCTGGAGCACGAAGATGTGATGCTGCGCGTGCACCCGGACGTCGCGAAGGAATTGAAATCGAACAATGGACGGTTACTGAACGAAATGGAAGAACTGACCAAGCGCACCATCATCGTGAAGAGCGATCCGGCGGTGCACCAGGAGCAGTTCGACATTAACTGAGCTGTCGGCTGTCGGCCGTCAGCTTACAGCCAGGCCATGAGAGTATCGTAGCTAGTCCTTCAGTCGAGCTCAGCGGAGCGCAAATGGCAAATGGCATGGTAAAATACCACCATGAATGCCACTCTTACCGTCGATAAAGCTGGTCGAGTCGTCCTACCGAAGCCGGTGAGGGACAAACTGCAACTTCAAGCCGGGGACGCATTGGAACTTGAAAGTTCCGAAGGGCAAATTGTTTTGCGCCCGGTTCGAGGCACTGCCCAAATGCGGCAGAGAGACGGCATCTGGGTTTTTCGCACGGGACAGCCGATTTCGGCCGCGTCGGTGAACGAAACCATCCAGCAAGTACGCAACGAACGCGCGGAGTCGGCGCGTCATCCCCAGGGAAGTAAGCGCGCGGATCGCGGGAAATCCAAGTGAAAATCTTTTTCGACACCACAGTTCTCGTGGCGGCTGTTCTTGAAGAGCACGAGCACTTCGCAAAGAGTTTTGCGGTGTTTTCAGCGGCTGAGCGATCCTCTGCTTACTGCGCCGCTCACAATCTTGCCGAGGTGTACGTCACGTTGACGCGCTACCCGGGCAGGGACCGCTTGAGTGCGGGACAAGCCTTGCTGTCGTTGGAGAAAATCAAGGAGCGGCTGACGATCCTGGCGCTCGACGTACCGGAGTACTTTGCCGCCATCCGCAGGTTTACCTCGATTGGCATTGTCGGCGGCACGCTCTACGACGGATTGATAGCGGCCTGTGCTTTAAAAGCGCGTGCCGATATTCTGTACACGTGGAATACTACGCACTTCAAAATGTTGGGTGAGGAAGTGGCGGAAAAAGTCCGTACGCCATAAACCTAGCTTACGTTAGCGAGGGTTTTTACGGCGACGTCGGTCTGGTTGCGTAGCTTCTGCACTGAGTCGTGGATTGACCTGCCGGCGGTGCCCGCGCCGGTCTGGTCCGCTACCTGGGCGGTGCTGCCTGCGTCTTCGGTAGAACTGCTGGCCATGTCGAGCAGAACGACCACGGAATCGGCGTGCAGCTTCCATAGCGACGACATCTTCTGGCTGCGTTTTAATTCTTCGAGTTCGGTGCTGATGCGCGCGCAGATCGACACCATGCGAATCAAGGTGCGAGCCACGTCGGCGCGCAGGCTTTTTTCTTCGAGAAACGTGGCGTTGTAAGCGTCGGCTTCGGCCGTGGTCAGCATGAGGTTGAAGAAACGCATGGGCACGACTTGCCGGTATTTCGGATCGGCCACGCGCACGAACACGCGAATCGATTCTTCCACACGCCTGAGCTTGCTTTCCTCGGCCGAGATCTGCTGGGCCGTGATGGCCGGCGGCTGAAAGACCGGAGCCGTCGCCGGAGGTTTCGCTGCGGCCGCTTTGGCCGCCTTGGCCGCAGCCGCCGCGCCACTGGCGTTTTGCGCGGCGCGCGCGACAGGAGTCAGCAGCGATCGGCGGATGGGCGGACGCCGGTCGAGCTCCTTCTTTAATTTGGACACGCGGCGGAATTTCTCGAGCGCTCCGCCGTAGTCGGCCTGCAGCATCTGCGTTTCCTCGATCGCGGCGACGTGCTCGACCGTGACTTCCACGCCGTCGACCGTACTGAGAATCGTTCCGCCCATATCTTCGAGGGCCTGGCCGAATTGTTTGATCTCGCCGAGCGCTTTGACGAAAAGTTCATCAAATTTCTTGCCGAATGCCGCGTTGTAGGCCGCAACCGTGGCCAGCACGCCGGGATGGCAGAAAGACGAATCCAGCCACTGCTTTAATTCGCGCACTCGGCCCACGATGCCGGAATCCATCAGCGCGTTGAAATCGCGAAGCCGGCCGGCCTCTTCACGTAGAGGATCGAAGCGCCGCAGCAGTTGCACGTGTTCCTCGGGCAGGGAAGGCACATCGGCGTCAGCCAGAATTTCGATGAGCGCGATTTCGAAAGGCGAGAGCGGCAGCGCTCCATCGAGGCCATAGCCGCTTTGCTCCCATTGCCCCGGAACGCGCGGGTGCCGGTAGAGAAAAGTTGCGATCAAGTCGGTTTTGTCGCGATTGACGTCGCCGGGTTCGCGCCGGCGGACAAAATAACGGAGCAGGGCTTCGGCGACCTCTGAGTCCGTCTCTGGAGTAAGGGCCTTGCGCAACATGGCCGGCGTGATGGCCATGTCGAGCAGGTTCAGCCAGCGATACATGCGCGACAACGTGTTCGGTAGCTCATGCTCGGAGTGGCGAAGCGCGTCTTCGTCGAGGCCGCGCGGGATGGGAACCTCGCCGCCAAGCGAATCTGCCAGCAGCTTCTGGTAGAAGCCCTGGACGGTGGCCAGAATGGAAAGTTCAAACCGAAGATCTTCGGCCAAAAATTCCCCCGAGAGAGAAAGGTCCCGTGTAAAACTTTACTAATGTCGAAGTGAAACCGATAGGTTACTTTCGGTTCAAATTGCCGGTGGAATCGCGTGAGGCGGCGGAATCGTCGGCCACCGGAAGTACAAGGACTTCCGCGTGGCTGCGCCCCAGAAGCGGCAGGCCGAACGCTTGCAGTACCCTGCAAGAGCGGCGCTCTAGGCCGCGAAAAGTGCCTTGGGGTTCGGCTTTAGCCCGTCAATGGTTTTGCAGCGATGCAAGCGAGCACGACCACGGCGGCTAAAGCCGCTGTCATTTGCGACTACGGACGCGGCCCTAAAGGGCCGCTCTTCCACGGTTCTTCCCAGCTGACCAACGCGTCAGAAGACTACGGTTTTGTTGCCGTAGACGAGAACGCGGTTTCCGACGTGCAAGCGGACCGCGCGAGAGAGGACGATCTTCTCCAGGTCGCGGCCCTTGCGGATTAGATCTTCCACAGTGTCACGATGTGAGACGCGGACTACGTCTTGCTCGATGATGGGGCCATCGTCGAGTACTTCGGTGACATAGTGGCTGGTCGCTCCGATGATCTTGACTCCGCGTTCGAAGGCCTGGTGATATGGGCGAGCGCCGACGAACGCCGGCAGAAACGAATGGTGAATGTTGATGATGCGCTGCGGATAACGGTTGACGAAGTTGTTCGACAGAATCTGCATGTAGCGCGCGAGGACCAGAAAATCCGGACGGTATTCGTCAATGAGGGCCTGAGTCATGGATTCCGACTCGGTTTTGTTTTCTTTGCTGGAGCGAACTACGGCATAAGGGATTTTGTAGAAATCGGCGATGGCCTGGTTGTCGGGATGATTCGAGATGATGAGCGGGATATCGCAGGCGAGTTCGCCGCTCTGATGGCGGTAGAGCAGATCGACCAGGCAGTGGTCATACTTGGAGACGAGAATGATCATGCGCGGCCGGTGCGACGACAGCGCGAGGCGCCATTTCATGGCGAAGGTTCCGGCGATTGGGAGGAACTGTCTGCTGAAGTCGGCAAGGTCAGGCTGAGAAAGATCGATGTCGAAATCTTTGGCGTCGAACTCCACGCGCATCAGGAACAAGCCGGATTCGGCGTCGCCGTGTTCATCGGCGTGCAGGATGTTGCCGTTGTGGCGATAGACGAAGTCTGCAATGGTCGCGACTTCACCCTTGCGGTCGGGGCAGGAGATGAGCAGGATGGCGGAGTTGTTCATGCAGTTGGTGTGGAGCTCTCGAACCCTCAGAGAAGTACTTTACCGGAAAAGAATTAGGTGCAAAGGGTAAAATGCTGCGGAGTCAGGTGTCGCGGCAATGCTTCAAGATCTCAGATACACTCTTCGGCTTTGGTCTCGCCGCCCATGGCAGGCAGGATTCGCCATCGCCGCGCTTGCCATCGGCATTGGCGCGAACACCGGAGTGTTTAGTGTAGTCAACGCACTGCTGCTGCGTTCTCTCCCGTTTCATGACCCCGACCGCCTGGCTCTGATCCATCAGTTCATTCCGCCGCACGACAGCGCCAAAGAGTTTCACGATTGGCTGCAGCAGAGTGCATATCTCGCCGATGCTGCGCTCTTTGAAGAAAACGATGTGAACCTTGGCGGAATGCGCATCGGGAGCCGGGCCCATGTAGCGCAGACCTCGTGGAATTTCTTTTCGGTGTTGGGCACGCAACCCGTGCTGGGAAGCGGATTCACCGCGGATGAGGATGTTGATGGAACGGGATGGGGATTGCCCGGACGAAACGCCGTGGCAGTGATCGGTTACGGCCTGTGGCAGCAGCTTTTCGGGGGCGACCCGAAAGTGTTGGGCGCTACGATTCGAATCGACGGAAAGCCGCTGACCGTGGTCGGCGTCGCGCCGCCGGGGTTCGATTACCCAGGCAAGGCGGTTCTCTGGAAGCCGGCTGCGTTCAGCCCCGGCAATAATGGCTGGGGAACTGTCGCGCGGCTGAAACCGGGCATCTCGTGGCCGCAGGCGCGTGCTGCCTTTGCCGTGGAAGCAGAACGCCGGTCGCAGGAACTGGGAGCGGCGGACAATTCCAACCTGCGCCCGAGCATGACCTCGCTTCAGGATGGACTCGCTGGCCCGGTGAAGAACGCTTCGCTGATGTTCATGGGCGCAGTTGTGTTGGTCCTGCTGATTGCATGTACGAATGTCGCGAACCTGTTGATTGCCCGGACTACCGATCGCGCCGCGGAACTCTCCACACGCTCGGCGCTCGGGGCAAGTCACGCCAGGCTGGTGCGGCAGTTACTCACCGAGTGCTTGTTGCTCTCATGTGCTGCCACTGGAGCCGGATTGGCGATCGCATATTGGATAACCTCACTCGCGGGGAAGATTGAGCCTCCGCCTCTCGGCGCACAGTCTTATTCGATCCTGGATGGACGGGTGTTGGCATTCACCCTGATAGTGTCGGTGTGTACGGCTCTGGCGGTGGGAATTCTGCCCTCGCTCTATGTGGGCCGCATCCACTTCCGCTCGCGGAGCTCGACCCCGAGCCGCGGTGTGCGGCTGGTTCGCGAGATCATGGTCGGCGCGCAGGTGATGCTCACGATGATTCTGCTTGCGTCATCTGTGTGCCTGGGACGCGCCTTCGTACATTTGATGAAAATCGACCGCGGTTATGACGTGGACGGCGTGGTGACCGTGAGCGTTTCCCTGGACGGCACGACTCACCAACTGGATCAGCGGCAGCTCCCGTATTTTGAAGAAGTCCTTGACCGCATCCGCAGGCTTCCCGGGGTTCGCGCTGCCAGCGCCACCGAATTTCTTCCGCTATACGCTTCCGCGTTTATCGGGGGGCCTTTCGGACTGGATGGGCGTCCGGCTCAACGCAGTTCCACGCTGGTTCCGGTTTTGTCGGGATATTTCCAGACCATGGGAGGACGGATTCTGTACGGACGCGAGTTCACCGAAGCCGAAGTCCGCTCCACCGCCAGCGTGGCTGTCGTCAATGAGCGATTCGCGGCGGGATTCGGCGCGCCGCAGGACGCAGTTGGCCATTTGCTCACGAATGAGGGAGACACGTGGAAAATTATTGGCGTCGTCAAGGGAATGGAGTACGAGACTGACCCGACAACGGCGGGAGGGAATGAAGTCTTCATTCCGTCGGCCACTCCCGGCAGCTTTTACTCGACGTTCGTGGCACGCGTCAACGGCCAGGCAGAAGATCACCTTGCCGCAGTCCGCGACGCGATCCAGTCGGTGGATCCGCAAGTGCCCATATTCGGCGTGAAAACCATGGAGCAGCGGCTCGACGAAGTCTTCGCGAGTCCAAGATTTTACCGGACTGCCGCGTGGGCCTTCGCCGGATTCGCCTTGCTGCTGGCAGTGATTGGCATTTACGGCATCGTGGCTTATGCGGTCGTGCAGAGGACCCAGGAAATGGGCGTGCGCATGGCCCTCGGAAGCACGCCGGTCCGGCTTCGGGGCATGCTGTTGCGGCAGGGTCTGCTGATGGTCGCCGCCGGAGCCATCCCTGGAATTGCGGGAGCAGAGCTTAGCGGCCGATTGCTCGAAAGCGTCGTGGATGGAGCGAAGCCAATTGGCCTGGCAATGTTCGCCGGGTTAGTCTTGTTCTTCGCGGCTGTTGCGTCGGCGAGCATCTGGTCCGCTACGCGCCGCATCGCCACACTCGACGTCATTGCTATTCTGCGCAGCGAATAATCCTGACTGAAGATCTTAATTTCTTCTTTTCTTCTTTCTTCGGGGCGTCCGTCGATCGGATGCTTTCTCCGCCGGGTCGTGGCGGGGGCGAGACGTTGCAAGCAACGTCTACACGATGAATTCTTGTGTAGAGACGTAGCTTGCTACGTCTTGGGAGCGCCCCTACTTTTTCAGTTCTTTCAGTATCTCCCTGGCGGCGTTGGCGCCTGAGCCGCCGGTCAATCCCGCGCCGGGGTGCGTCCCGCTGCCGCATAAATATAAATTCTGAATCGGCGTCTTGTAGCGCGCCCAATCCAGCAGCGGACGCATGGTGAAGAACTGGTCGAGCGCGAGTTCGCCGTGGAAGATCTGGCCTCCAGTCATTCCATACACTTCTTCGAGATCCTTCGGCGTGATGATCTGGTGACGCAGAATCAGTTCCGGCAGGTTCGGCGCGTACTGCGCCAGCGTCTGGACGACCGTCTGCCCAAGCGCATTGCGTTGCTGCTCCCAGTCGCCCTTCAGTTTGTAGGGAGCGTACTGCATATAGATCGACATGACGTGCTTGCCCTCGGGAGCAAGCGAGGGGTCAGTCAGCGACGGAATCGTGGCTTCGAGATAGGGCTGCCGAGAAAAGTTGCCATACTTCGATTCGTCGTAGGCGCGCTCCAGATAATCGATCTCATTGCCGATGTGGATGCGTCCCTTGAGCACGTTCGTGTCGGAGACCGCGGTGAACTTCGGCAAACCCGCGAGCGCGAGATTCACTTTCGCGACCGTGCCGTTGCCGCGGTAGTGCTGCAGTTTCTGCACAAAGTCGGGCGAGAGATGGGTGGGGTCCGTCAGCTTGAGCAGCGTGCGTTTCGGGTCGGCATTGGAGATGACCGTGCGGGCTTGAATCTGCTCGCCCGTGGAAAGCAGCACACCTTTGGCGGCGCCATCGTGAACGCGAATTTCGATTACTTCGGCGCCGGTGCGAATTTCCGCGCCTGCGGCCGTCGCAGCCTGGGCCATCGCCTGCGTGAGCGCGCCCATGCCGCCGGCGGCGAAGAATCCCGATCCTGCCGGATGCGGATCTCCGGCCGCGCGAATCAACAGAACCAGCGCGCTTCCCGCCGACCAAGGGCCGAGGAAGGTTCCGAAAACTCCGCGAGCCGCGATGACTGCGCGCAGCAACTCCGTTTCGAAATATTCGGAAGCGAGGTCGGCCACCGCCATGGGCCCCCAGCGCAGCAGGCGGAACATATCTCTCTTACCCAGCCGGCGAATGGCGCGGCCGGTCTTCAACATGCTCCAAAGGTCGCCGCTGCTCGGGTGGTCGATGTCGGGTGGAGTGGTTGCGAGCGCCTCGGCAATGACTGCGCCGATCTTGCCCAGCGACTTCTCGAATTGGGGATACTTGGCCGCGTCTTTTTCTGAAAAAGCCGCGATCTGCTCCGCTGACTTGCTCGTGTCCTGATAGAGCGACAGAGCGCGTCCGTCCGGCGACAGTGCGGTCACGCAAACGTCGGGAGTGATGAGGCGCAGCTCGTGCTTCTCCAGTTGCATGTCGCGCACGATGTCAGGACGCAACGGGCCGGCGGAGTGCGACAAGGTTGAGCAGCGAAAGCCGGGATGAAATTCATTGGTAATAGCAGCGCCGCCAACCTGCGCCGAGCGCTCGAGCACGAGCGCCTTGAAACCGGCCTTGGCCAGGTAGAAAGCGGTGATCAGACCGTTGTGACCTCCGCCGATGATGACGACGTCGCGTTGGTTGGCGTTCATAGCGCGAATGCTCCGGTGCCGAGAAGAGAACGCCTTGACGGGTTTGTGCGAGGGGAAGGGAACGCGGGGTCCCCTTCGACAGGCTCAGGGCAGGCTTTCGACTGTGGTTTTGCTTCGCTGATCGCGAAGCAAAATCCTCGCTCAGGATGACAGAGCGGGAATGCGAGGCGAGCAGGCAGGAGCGCGTGTTCTTGATGACATGGCATGTTAGGCCGCTCCCTTGATGTCTTTGAGAATTTCAAGCGCTGCCAGGCGACCGTTTGCACCCATGATGCCGCCGCCGGGATGCGTGGCCGATCCGCACATGTAGAGATTCTTGATGGGCGTGCGGTATTGCGCCCAGCCGGGGACGGGACGCAGAAAGAAAAGTTGCTCGAGCGAAAGTTCACCCTGAAAAATGTTGCCTTCGCTCAGTCCCCACTCGCGCTCGAGATCGAGCGGAGTCACGACCTGCCGTTTGATGATGATGTCTTTGATGTTGGGCGCGTACTCGGCAATCGTGTTCACGACCGTGTCGCCGAATGCTTCTTTTTCGGTGTCCCAATTCAAGCCGGGACGCAGTTTGTAGGGTGCGTACTGCACGAAGCACGACAGCACGTGTTTGCCTGGCGGCGCAACGGACGGGTCGGTGAGCGATGGAATCACCATGTCGATGTAGGGATGGCGCGAGAAATTTCCGTACTTGGCGTCATCGTAGGCGCGCTCCATGTATTCGACGCTGGGTGAAATCGAAATTGCGCCGCGCAGATGCGCGCCCGGACCGGGCATGCATTTGAAATTCGGCAGCGCGTCGAGCGCCATATTGACTTTGCCCGACGAGCCGCGAAACTTGTAGCGGTTCACGTCGTCGAGAAAATCTCCGGGGAGATGCTGGGCTTCGATGAACTTGGTGAAGGTGAGCCGGGGATCGACACTGGAAGAAATCACGTCGGCATAGAGTTCGTCGCCGTTGGCGAGCACGACGCCTTTCGCCTTGCCATTTTTTACGATGATCTGCGAGATGCCGGACTGGGTGCGGATCTCGACCCCGGCTTCGCGGGCCGCGTCGGCGATGGCGTTCGAAATCGCTCCTGTGCCGCCGCGGGCGAATCCCCAGGCGCGGAAGGCTCCGTCGATCTCGCCCATGTAGTGGTGCAGCAGCACGTAAGCCGTTCCGGGCGAGCGCACGCCGAGAAATGTTCCGATGATTCCCGAGGCCGACATGGTTGCCTTGAGCACGTCAGTCTCAAACCATTGATCGAGAAAATCGATCGCGCTCATGGTCATGAGCTGAACCTGGTTGTACTTGTCGTAGCTCGACATGCCCTGAAAGCGGCGACCGATGAAGAGCAGCTTCATCAGTTCACGGGGATTCAGCGTGGTCGGGTCGGGCGGCACCATGCTGAGGATCGGCTTTACGAAGCGGCACATGGCCTGCATCGCCTTGCCGAATTCGTCGTAAGCTTCGGCGTCGACGCGCGAGTGGCGGGCGATTTCGCGGTGCGTCTTGCCATGATCGTTCACACGCCAGAGATAATCTCCGCTGGGCATGGGCGTAAAAGTGCCGTCAAGAGGAAGAATTTCAAGACCGTGACGGGGAAGATCGAGGTCGCGGATGATCTCGGGCCGCAGCAGCGAAACAACGTAAGAGCAGACCGAAAATTTGAACCCGGGCACAATTTCTTCCGTGCAGGCCGCGCCGCCGAGCACGTAACGGCGCTCAAGTACGAGAACTTTCTTGCCGGCGCGCGCCAGGTACGCCGCGTTGACCAGGCCATTGTGGCCGCCGCCGATCACGATTACGTCGTATTTCGATCCGTTAGAGCCAGCCATATTCGCCTTCAATTCTCAGGTCGGAATCGCACGGATTGTAGCAGGTGCGACTCCTGGCATTGATGGAATCAGTTCGGGATTGCAGAATGCGGTGCGAGGCTTCGCGGCGGTCTTCCGCGAAAGGGCCAGCGCGGTCAGAGCCCGGAGGGAAGGCCCGTCCAGCTTCTTAAGGCGCTCGACAAATCAGGCAGGATGACGGGCATGGGTGTCGGTCGAACGAAGACACATTCTAATCGAGGATGGCGATTTTGTCCCGTTTATGAGGCGGCGGTTAGTGTCCTAATCGAATTAGGACACTAACAGGCGGGGCCGGTAGTCACTCAATTTATGGCACCGAAAACTCTCGCGGAGAATTGCCCAGCCTGCCTTGTCATCCGGAACGGCGACGCAGTCGGCGTGAGGGACCCTACGTAAGCCGTAGTTTCGATGGCGTTGACGGAAACTCTTGCGGTGCATGCGCCATGAGAGTTTCCCGGCTGCGCTGTTGCCGCTGCAGGCGGATCGTAAGGTCTCTCGGAGGGCTTGCGCCTTCCTCAGGATGACAGGGCATTGAGGCCACACCTACTCGTGTCAAATTGAGCGGGCTGGCCCCGGGCTGTCATAGCTGACCAAAAGACGGCACTTGGAGTATTGTTGCAGTGCTTATGAGCCGTTCCCGCCAGGAATCGCCGACCCTTAGCCCGCTGATTTGGCTGGCCGGCGTCATTCTGATTCTTTATTTTGCGCGCGCCGTTCTCATCCCTCTTGCGCTCGCCCTGACGCTCAACTTTCTGCTGACGCCCATGGTGATATGGCTGCAGCGCTTGCGAATGCGCCGGGGACTGGCCGTCACGGTGGTGATGCTCGCTTCCACGGCAATCGTGGCAGGGATGGGCTGGATTGTCGCCGGCCAGTTGCTGCAAGTGGCCAGCGATCTGCCGAAGTACCGTTTGAATATTCATAATAAGATCGACGCGCTCCATTTGCCGCCGGAGAGTGCCCTCGGCCGCGCAGCCGCGAGCGTCAAGGAGATTGACGAAGATTTTTTTGAATCGCAAGCGGCGCCCAGTTCGCAGTCTCCCCCGACTTTACCGCCGAAAGCAGCTCCAGCGCAGGGTCAGGCAGCTCTTCCGGTGCAAGTGGTCACGCCGCCGGCGAGCGGTTTGCAGAATCTTGGCCAGGTATTGAGCCCGCTGCTCAAGCCGCTTGGAACTGGCGGCATGGTCGTGATTTTCACCGTATTCATTCTGATCAAGCAGGAGGATCTGCGCGACCGGGTTCTCCGATTGGCGGGCGTCGCCCAGTTGCACGCCACGACGCTTGCGCTCGACGACGCGTCGCAACGCATCAGCCGCTACCTTGCGATGCAGTTCCTGGTGAACGCCTGCTACGGGCTTTGTTTCGGAGTCGGCCTGTTTTTCATCGGAATTCCGAACGCGCTTCTCTGGGGCGTTATGGCGGGACTTTTCCGCATTGTCCCCTACGTTGGCGCTTTGGCGGCAACCACGTTTCCCGTGGTTTTGGCCTTGGCCATCTTTCAAGGATGGGCGCCGCCAGCGCTGGTCATTTTGCTGTTCGCTGTCCTCGATTTGATTGCTTCCAATGTCGTCGAGCCGTGGCTCTACGGCGCGCACACCGGGATCTCATCACTCGCCTTGCTGGTCACGACCGTTTTCTGGACCATGCTATGGGGATGGGCCGGCCTGGTGCTCGCCGTGCCGCTAACGGTTTGTGCCATTGTGCTGGGGCGCTACGTACCGCGCATGTCGTTTCTTCACGTTCTGCTGGGCGACGAAACCGCGCTTTCGGTGGAGGCGCAGTTTTATCAGCGTCTGCTCGCGCTCGACCAGGACGATGCCCGCGGCATCGCGCAAACTTTCTTGAAATCGCATTCGCTGATGAATCTCTATGACCAGGTTCTGATTCCCGCTCTTGGGCTGGCCGAACAGGACCGCCACAAAGGAGGGCTCGACGAAACGCGCGAGTCGTTTCTGTTTCTCAGCGTCAGCGAGATCGTGTCCGAGTTAGCGGTGTACCAGCCCGGGGAAGCGGCAGCGAAGCCGCGCCGGCTCATTTCGCGATGGATGTCGAACCGGCAGCCCGCAATGGCTGCGGCCAGCCGCGCCGTGCCAGTGCCTTCCACGATGCGCGTTTTCTGTCTGGCCGCCAACGACCAGGCGGATGAGATCACTTCCTCGATGCTGGCGCAATTGCTCGAACGCGGCGGCCACGGCGTACTTTCGCTGCCGGTCGGGTCTCCGTTCGAGGAAATCGTGAAGAACCTTCCGCTTGAGCCTCAGGATGTGATCTGCATCTCTGCTTTGCCGCCGTTTGCATTCGCGCAGGCTGCGTCGTTATGCCAGCGGGTGCGGTTGCACTTGCCGGACGTCAAGATTCTGGCCGGCATCTGGGGGATCTCCGGCGATTTTGAAAAGGCCAAAGAGCGCTTTGGGGGCGCACATCCCGATGCCGTGGTAGGCTCGCTGGCGCAGGCGGTCGCGCAGATCAGCACGTGGCGCGGTCAGTTTGCCGAAGCGTCTTTCGGTGAGACCGTCCCTCAAGCCGGGCACGGTGATTTTTCGGAGTCCTGAGAATCGATAGGCCGCGGCCTGTCTTGTCGCGCTCCGGCCAGCCTGCATATAATCCGCTTCGGCTAGAATAGTTTGTCGAGGAGACGACCTTGCCCATTGGAACCGCGTTTCACGAAAGAACATTTCCGCTCTGCCACAGCCTGAGTTACCGTGAGTGGTCAGGATATTACACGGTCAGCGTGTACGAGGTGCATCACGAGCACGAGTACAACGCCATTCGCAACGCGGCCGCGCTGATCGATATTTCGCCGCTGTACAAATATCTGATCACGGGCAAGGACGCGACCAAACTGGTGAACCGCATCATCACGCGCGACATCAGCAAGGTGAAAGTCGGGCAGGTCATCTATGCCTGCTGGTGCGATGAAGAGGGCAAGGTCATCGATGACGGAACGATTTCGCGGCTGGAAGAAAATGTCTATCGCTGGACCGCGGCTGACCCGAGCTTGCGCTGGTTCCGGCAAAACGGTTTGAACATGGACGTGCAGGTCGAAGACATCTCTGAAAAGACGGCGGCACTCGCGCTGCAGGGGCCGACTTCGGCGAAGTTGCTGAAAGCCGTGGCCGAGGCCGACATCGCGAACCTGAAATATTTTCGCGTGACACGCGGAAAAATTGCGGGCGTTCCAGTCGATATTTCTCGCACAGGATATACGGGCGATCTGGGGTATGAAATCTGGATTCCGTGGAAAGACGCCGTCAAAGTATGGGACGCGCTTGCTGAAACGGGAAAGCAGTTCGATCTGCACGCGGCCGGCATGCTGGCGCTTGATGTCGCGCGCGTCGAGGCGGGATTGCTGCTGATTGAAGTCGATTACACCAGTTCGAAGAAGGCGCTGATTGAATCGCAGAAGTTTTCGCCCAATGAGCTGGGCTTCGCGAAGATGGTGCATCTGGAGAAAGAGAATTTCATCGGCAAGCGCGCGCTCGAGCAGGACGCGAAGAACGGTGTGCCGCGGCAACTCGTCGGCCTGGAAGTCGACTGGACCGGCGTGGAGCAACTCTACGAACGCTACGGCCTCACTCCGGCCGCGCCATCGCAGGCTTCGCGCGTCGCCGTGCCTGTGTATTCCGGGGAGAAGCAGGTGGGCAAGGCGACGACGACGACGTGGTCTCCCACGCTGAAGAAGATGATTGCACTGGCCAGCATCGCGACGGAGCACTCAAAGCCGGGCACGCCGTTGCAGATGGAAGTCACGATCGAGGCGATCCGGCTGAAGACGAACGGGAAGGTCGTGCCGATTCCATTTTTCAATCCGCCGCGGAAGATCGCGACGCCCGTCTAGCGGGCGGCAGAGACGTTGCAAGCAACGTCTCTACAAAGTGTTTGTCGCAGAGACGTAGCTTGCTACGTCTCTGTTGCTGGTGTTCCTGCTGCCCGACGTTTGCCTCGCTTGTAAATCCAGGCGCCGATCAGCACCAGACCCACGGTACCGCCGACAATTTTGAAAACCGCCAGCGGTTTGTTCGGCTCATCCGGCTGCGGGATCAGCGACAGCGCAATCGTCAGCGTCGTCGTCAGCAATCCGACGGTCGCGACCAGCTTTGCCACGGTCTTGCCTCCTGGCACGCGGATCACCTCCGGTCCCGCCGGCTCGCCCTGTAGCTTGATCATCGCCGCGAAAAGATACAGGTACGGAATGAAGTAGGTAATGACGCCCATGCTGACCAGAACGTCGTAAGCGCCATGCACGCTGGTACCCGCCTGCCCCAGAAAGATGAATACCGCGCCGAGCGCGAATTGAGTGAGCAGAGCGACCCACGGCGTTTTCCAGCGTGGATGTAACGCTCCGAATGCCGGGGGAAGAAAACGATCAAGCCCGGCCACAAACGGAAGCCGCGCCACCGCCGCCAGGTAAGCTCCGGCGGCTCCAACGTTGCTCAGCGCGATCAGAAATGCGGCCACCGGCAGCACACCGGGAAATCCCACGCGAGACGCTGTCTTTGAGACGGCCTGCACCAGTCCCTGCAAGTCGTTGATCTGCTTTGAGGGCAGCGCGAGCAGCACACACACCGTGCCCAGGATGTAGCAGACGGTCACCGTCAATCCGCCGGAAAGCAGGGCGAGCGGAATGGTGCGGCGCGCATTCTTGATTTCTTCTCCCATGAACGACGCGGTTTCGCAGCCGCCAAAAGCGAACGTCAGCACCGACCAGAAAATGAGGTCGTTGAGATGCGTGCTTGGCGTCATCGAATGCAGCGTGAACGAGGTCGCCGAGCCGTAGCGATGCCAAGCCACAAATCCCATTACGATTACGATTCCGACCGGAATCCACATGGCCAGTGCGCCGACATTGTGCAGCCACTTGCCCACGTCGAGGCCGACAATGTTCAGCAGAGTCGCCGCAGTTAATGTGAGCAGAGAGAAGACGATGTAGAACGTCGCATTGCCCGAAAGATGCTGCCACGACGCCTGTCGCATAAACAGCACGTTGCTGGCGGCGAAATACAACACGGCAGGGAAGTAGGGCAGATTGCTGGTCCAATACGTCCACGCGGCCATGAACCCGGAGAAGTCTCCGAAGGCCCGCTTGCTCCACACGTACAGCCCGCCCTCGTTTGGATAGCGTGAGGAAAGTTCGAGCACGGAGAGCGCCAGCGGCGTGTAAAAGCACAGCCAGGCTCCGATCCAAATGACGATTGAACTGGGACCGGCTGCGGCAGCGGTTGCGATCCAGCGCAGGCTGATGCCGGTGATCACATAAAACAGAACCAGGTCGCGAAAGCCCATGACCTGCTTGGGCCGATTCGGATTCTCGGCATCGGCGATGGACACGCCGGGCGCGAGGAAATTGATGGTGCCGGCTTGCCGCTGCGGATTGGGTTCAGGCAATCGTGTGTCCCGAGGTGAAATGCTCGTGATGAACTAAGCGAGAATGAAGAGGAATAACACCGGCGCTGGCATCGAGCAAGCCGAAAATGCCGCGGGCTAGGTGATTTCCGAGTAGGAGCCAGAAATGAAATTCGGGCGATCCCAGAATTTGTCGTAACACACGGTGCAGATCCACTCGCGGCCGTTTGTATAGCCAGTGCCATGGTCAGGGTCTTCTTTTGTCTCGAACAACTCCCAGTGGCAGACAGCGCAGCGATCTTTCCTTTTCCAGCCGCCCTTGACCAGTTCAAAGGTAGCTGGATCTTCCGTGACAAGATTTAGGTCGAAGGAAATCGCTCCTGTTTTGCGGCTGACGACGATATCGCGGGCGGTCAATTCGCGCTTCTGCCAGTGCCACGAATACTCTCGGCATCGCTTCACTGCTTCACGGATGGATTCGTCGTTTCGGGGCACACCGTGGATTTCAGTAGTGGCCCGCTCTCTCGATTGAGAGTTCTGGAGATTGTCGTAGACCCTGGGCGGATCAAAGGGTGGTTGGACTTGCTTCTGAATTCGCGCCCTTAGCTCGGTGAGGTTTGCGCCGCGCTCAGTAAGCAGGCGCGCCGCAAAGGACCCCTCCTCGCGCAGCAACCCGAGCAGTAGATGCTCGGTTCCAATGTGGCGATGATCCAGTCCGTCGGCCTCTTCAGCGGCAAACTCGAGAATGTGCTTGCTCTCCTGGCTGAGGGGCAGGTCTACCGACGTCGAAATGGTCGCACGTCTCTCGGTTGCGGCGTCGATCTGTTTGCGGATGGACTCAGGGTTTGCCTTTGGCAAGAGGAGGACGAGCCCTTTGTGCTCGCGCAGAAGACCGAGCAGAAGATGTTCGGTTCCGATAAAAGGTGAACCGTAATTGCTCGCCTCATACCGCGCAAAGAAGATCACGCGCCGCGCAGACTCCGTGTAGCGCTCGAACATCTTCTACTCCAGTTCTACGCTCGACTGCTCTGCTTCGCCGGTCCGGCCCTCCGGCTGCTACGCTTCCAATACAAATAACCCGGCACGCCGAGCAGCACAATGGCTGCTCCCCAGAATGCTTCGGTGGGACGCGTGATGATAGTGTTCAGCGTCCACGCCACGCCGATCAACACGTAGATCGCGGGAAGCCACGGATATCCGGTGCAACGATAAGGGCGCGGAATTTCCGGCCGCTTCCAGCGCAGCAGAAACATGCCAATCACGGTCAGCGTGTAGGAAAGAACCATGCCGAAAATGACATAAGTATAAAGCTGGTCGTAACGGCCGCTGAGCGTGAGCGCCGCGGCCCATACGCCCTGGCCGATCAGGCTGAAGGCGGGCGTTCGCCACTTGGGATGAATCACGGCCATGCGCTTGAAAAAAACGCCATCCTGCGCCATGGCCATATAGACGCGCGCGCCCGACAGCGTGCAGGTCGCGGCGGCGCTGAAACATGAAATCGCAATCATCAGCGAGAGCCAGACCGCGGCTTGCGGAGAGAACAACGACGCAGCCGCCGCGTGTGCGATAGTCTCATGCGCCGCAATTTCCTTGAGCGGCAGTGCATACATATAGGTCATATTCATCGCGACGTAAATCACGCCGACCGCGAGCACACCGAGCACCATGGCACGCGGCACGTTGCGCCGCGGCTCTTTCACTTCGCCAGCGACCCATGTGATGTAGACCCACCCGTCGTAAGCCCAGAAGACGGCGATCAGCCCAACGCCCAGCGCGGAGATGAGCTGTCCCGCCCCCAGGCCGAGGGTGAGCGGCACGCCGTGGGCATGGAAGTTGGACCAACTTCCTTTGCCGATCGCGAAGCCGAGAATCACGAATGCCGCCATCGCAGTAAATTTGGTCCACGTGGAAACGTTTTGCAGCAGCGCACCCCAGCGCAGGCCGACGACATTCACATAGGTGAGAATTGCAATCAGCAAAAGGCCGAGCAGATGCGCCCGCGTCACCGCGATACCGGCCACGGCGAAGACCACACGCTGTTCCGAAACCATGGGAAACACTTGCCCCATGTACGCCGCCGCCGCCACCGAGAGCGCAGCGATGCTGCCGCCGTTGGCCACCGCGAACAGCATCCATCCATAGAGAAACGCAATTAGATCGCCGTAAGCCTCGCGCAAATAAATGTACTGCCCGCCGGAATCGGGGAACATGGAACCTAGTTCAGCGAAGGCGAAACACGCGCACAGCGAAATCAGCGCGCCCAGCACCCACACTAGCAAAAACAGCACAGGCTGCGGCAGGGGACCAGCGATGTCTTTGGCGGTGAGAAAAATTGACGAGCCGATGATGCCGCTCACCAGCAACAGCACAGAATCGAGCAGTCCGAGCCCGCGCACCAGCGTGGGCTTCGCATCGGCTGAGCCCGCTATTGAGGTGGGTAACGGAGGTTCGGTAGAAGGCGCGACTGAAATCGGTTCCATCATCCGATTCCGAGTTCGTCTGGAGATTCAAGGGGCGTGCCGCAGCGCCGGCAAATCACAGACGAGCAGTCCCCGCAGATCAGAGGATCGGTCACCTCTGCGGCACAAGTGGGACAGTAGAGCGGGCTGGGTTCTAGAGGAGGTGGATCCTGCGGGCGTGTCGCCATGAGGAGGAAAACTGTAGCACAAGTCGTCGTCCTCCGTGCCCTTCGTGGTTATAGAATTAAGTCGCGAACCACGAAGGACACGAAAGTCCACGAAGTAAATCCTATGGCCGATGAAACTCCCACTCCCGACGAGAAGCTGCAACTTGAATTCAACCGCTGGGCCGCGGCTGGTGAAGGGCCGAAGATGGAGAATCACCATCTCGACATCACCGAAAAAACGCTTCGCCTCATGAATCTTCGTCCCGGCGAGCGCGTGCTTGACCTGGGCTGCGGCTCGGGATGGGCGACGCGGCTGCTTGCGCGGCTGGTCGGCGATGGCCCGGAGGGATTCGGTCAAGTCGTAGGGCTCGACGTTTCCGACGAAATGGTTCGCCAGGCACGCGAAGCGTCGAAAGATTTCGAGAACATTCTTTATGTCTGGGGATCAGCCCAGCAGATTCCGTGGGAAGAAAATTTCTTCGACAAAGTTTTATCGGTGGAGTCGTTTTACTACTATCCTGATCAGGACCGCGCCCTGATGGAACTTTTTCGCGTGATGGCGCCGCGGGGCAAACTTTTCATCCTGATCAATCTATATAGAGACAACCAGTATTCGCTGCAGTGGGTCGACAAGCTGAAGGTTCCGGTGCACGTGCGGTCGGCGGCAGAATATGTCGAACTGCTGAACAAGCACGCATTTGAAAATGTGGAAGCGCGGCGCATCCCTGACGACACTCCGACTCCCGACGACTACAAGACCAAGTCGTTCCACAGCCTCGAAGATCTGCGCGCGTTCAAGCGGGAAGGCGCATTGCTGTTGATGGCAACAAAGCCCGATCTGCGCACGCCCGCGCCCGGATATACGATCTATTGAACTCGCGGGCGGCGCGCCCGCGCCACACGGGTTCAAATCGAATCATCGTCGTTCTTGCCCAGATCCTTCGCGGGGCTCAAAGCGCGGCTATCCTGTGCGTGATGAATCTTGATTCCGCCGTTTACATTGGCCAGTTTGATGCGCGGGCCGCCGGCGCCTAGTTCTCCCCGTAAATCATGCCCAACGAACTGGTGACGACTCACATGCAGACCGAAATCATTTTCAATGCCGCCGGAAACCGTCTCGGCCTCAATTTCGGCTTTCGCGTCGGAAGGAATCGTTAAGTCCACCGATCCGTTCACCGAGTTCAGCTCGACACCCGAGTTCGGGAGTTCGCCAAAACGTGCATCGAGACGGCCGTTGATGGTCGAAAGGTGTGCCGAACCGGAAAGATCGCGCGCTTCGAGCCTCCCGTTGATACAGGATGCATGGACCTCGCCGCCGACTCCAGTCACGTCGAGTTCGCCATTCACCAGTTTGATCTCATCGAGGCTCGCCGTGCGCGGCACGGTCAGCGTGTACTCGACTCCGGGAGGGTCGTTGTGCGAACCCCAGTTGAAGGTCAAGTCATGTTGCTTGTACTTGGTGCGGATGGAAATGGAATCCTTAGTCGCGTCGATCTCGATTTTGGCGTCGTCGAGCCGGTCTTTGGAGTCGGCGTACTTGACCGCATCCACTTTTACTTCGTTTTGGTCCCAGGTGGAAATGTGCACGGCGCCGTTGATGTTATCGAGTTCGATGCGGCCGTCGGGAGTGAGGGCGTAGGTCTGATGGAATTCCTCAGTCACCGCGCCGCTGCGGTCGGAGGCATGCGCCCCCAGCGCGAAAACGAACAGGGCACACAGGGTTCCAAGAATGGCTCCCAGCCAGGAGAGTGATGGGCGACGATTCATGACTTCCTCCATTTCAACGGTTTAGACGCGGCGGGCCGGGATCGGTGAGGCGGATGCAAAAATATTCTCACGTTGAAGAATACGTCAGTCGGCTCCTTAAGGTTCCCGCGGATTAGACCCGCGCAGACGCGCCGTTTGGCTTCCGTCGTTACGCCTTCTGTTCTGCCGGGGTTCCTGCCGGCTTCCTTCGCGCTTCGGTGAACAGGAAGACGATCAGGATTGCCATCTCCGGTTCGATGGGATGGCGGTAGCGCGGGATGGAATACACGAAGTAATAAATTGCTGGATATAACGCGACCAGCCAAAACAGCAGCCACGCTGCGGGCTTGTGCAAGCGCAGCGCGCGGATTAACCCCCAGAACATCAGGGCCGACGAGACCAGGAACAATGAGTTCTTGGCCGGACTCAGCCACCACGGCTCGGTGTTTCTCGGCGGACCAGCCCAAAAATAAACCAGCCGCTTCAGGCAGAGCACGGCAAATCGCGGATAATCGGCTCGGATGTAATTGAGGGCTTGCCGTTTTCGCATCGCTATGTACGGCAACTCGCCCATCGCCTGAAACTGCCGCATGGCGTAGACGTCGTGGGTCGTGTCGAGATAGAGCATCAACGTACCGTCTGCGCCGGGTCCGTTGCCCAGGCGGAGTTCCGCGCCGAAATTGTCGCGAATAAAGATGAACTGGCCGAATGTTCGTTCGTTGCGGACCAGCCAGGGCGTGATGCAAGCGAAGAAAACGACCGAGGCCACGACGACACCCGAAAGCGAGTGTTTGCCGCGCTTCATCCGGCGAAACCAGGCCCACAATCCGGCGGCGGATAGAAACGATAGCAGTGACGTGCTGCTCAAGGCGGCGATGCCCCAGAGCAGTCCGAACTGAAACCACGGCAGCCAGCCGTCGCGGTCTTCCAGCGTCAGCGCAATCCAGAAGATTGAGGCGAGCAGCAAGGCGGCGAGACTGGTTTCCCACACGGCGCGGGTGCACCAGAACATCACGTTCGGCAGCAGAACCCAGGCCCAGGCCGAACCGACGGCGACTTTCTCGGAGAACATCCGGCGCGCGACGCGAAAGATAGGGATGCAGGTCAGCGCCGAGAACGCGCTATTGAGCGTGAGCAGCACGAAGGCGGATGTTTTCGAATAAATCCCGAACGCGGCAAAGACACTCGCCGTGAGATACGGATAAAGCGGAGGCTCCCACGCCGTGGGGCCGGTCGGCGGACCGAAGGGGTTGCTGAAGCCGTGGCCGGCGGCGAGGGCAGCGCCGATGCGCCCCATCTCCCAGCCGAAGCTGAAGTTGTCGTCGGTGTTCTTGAATCTGTAAGTGTGGCCGAGAATGATCCAGCCGACACGCAGTAGAAAAGCGATGGCGACGATCGAGACGAGTGAGGCGCGGATCCGCGACCAGAAAGTCGCGAGTTGTTGCGTCACGTTGGCGCGATTGTCTTCGCGATCCGTCTCTGGATCTGACCCGGGCGCGTTTTGCATCGGTGGCTTCATTTGTATCTGAGGGACGCGGCCGGAGCAACCAGGGTGCGTCGGGCGAAATGCCAGGGGACCTCAAGATTCAAAGGCGCGTCGGGTGGTGCCTTTGGAAAACGACTTAGTCGGGCGCGAGGGAGAAATCGGTGGTAGATTCAACTTCGCGACGCGCGATGTAAAGTCGCGGCTTGGTTAAATTGCCGGTTGTCACATCAAAGAGGACACGCTCGATGCGAACTTCGTTCTCTTGCATTCTTGCCATGACCATAGCGGTTATTACACTTCCACCTCGCGTTGTTCAAGCCCAGACGAAAGCCGATACGACTGCCAGCAAGCCCGGAGCGGCGGAGAAGTCCGACGAGTTTAAAGCCGAGGCGCAGGCGAGTACGGGCTCGGTCACGGTGAGTGGAAATGTCATCAATTATGACGCCTTTGCCGGCACACTCGTCGTGCACCCCAAAGATTGGGACGACGTTCCGCAGAATGCAAGCCCCGACGACAAGAATCCGCCCGAAGCCAGCATGTTCTACGTCGCATATTTCAAGTCCGATGCCAAGAGCACGGAGCGGCCGATCACGTTCCTTTATAACGGCGGCCCCGGTTCTTCGACCGTCTGGCTGCACATGGGGGCATTTGGGCCGAAGCGCGTTGTTACCTCCGATGATTCCCACACTCCCGCCGCGCCTTATCCGTTCGTGAACAACGACTACAGCCTGCTCGACGTGAGCGATCTGGTTTTTGTGGATGCGCCCGGAACCGGCTTCAGCCGAATTACAGGCAAAGACCGGGAAAAAGCCTTTTACGGCGTCGACCAGGACGCGCAGGCCTTCGCCGGTTTCATCGCGGAGTTCCTGGCGAAATATGGACGCATGAATTCGCCTAAATATTTGTTTGGCGAAAGTTACGGCACCACGCGATCGGGCACGCTGGTGAACGTGCTTGAGACCGAACGTCTCATCGATTTCAACGGCGTTATTCTGCTGTCGCAAATACTGAACTACGATTTCAACGCCGACACGCCGCAGTTCAATCCCAGCGTCGATCTGCCCTACCAGCTTGCCCTGCCGACGTATACGGCGTCGGCCTGGTATCACCACAAGCTGCCGGACGCGCATCCGGACCTGGCGGCGCTGCTGGCCGAGGTTGAGCACTTTTCCATGACCGACTACGCCGAAGCGCTTGAAGCTGGGTCGACGCTTTCTCCCGAGCAGCGGCAAGCTGTCGCCACGAAGCTGCATCAGTACACCGGATTGCCCGTCGAGTACGTTGAAAAGGCGGACCTGCGCATCAACGTGGGAGAATTCGAAAAAATGCTCGAGGACGAAAGCGACACGACGATCGGCAGGCTTGACACGCGGTTCGCTGGTCCGACGCTCGATCCGCTCAGCAAAGAGGCGGAATACGATCCGCAGTCGGCGGCGATCGCGTCCGCCTACGTTTCCGTGTTCAACGATTACGTGCGGAAGGATCTGAAGTTTGGCGAGAACCGCGAGTTCAAGCCGGAAGTCGATATCGAGAAATCGTGGAATTATTCGCACCAGCCTCCGGGCGCTCCTTATCCGTTGCCGCAGGCGGCGAACGTCATGCCCGATCTGGCCAACGCAATGAAGTACAACCCGGACCTAAAAATTCTGTTGAACGCCGGCTATTTCGATCTGGCTACTCCTTTCTACGAAGGGATTTACGAAATGCAGCATCTGCAGATCCCGGCCCGATTGCAGAAGAATATCGAATTCAAGTTCTATGAGTCCGGGCACATGGTCTATGCGCACCAGGCTTCGCTGAAGGCCCTGCACGATAATGTGGCCGCGTTCATCGTGAAGACGGAGAATTCCAGGGCGCACTAGACACGGCTCGAGTGTTGCGGGGTTTACAACTCGATGGTCGCGCCGCCGAGGCGTCCGAAAGCGAACAGTGATGTGCGAGAGTGGACAGGCCGGCGATTCAGGCGCGGACCCACGCCGCCGCTTTTTCGATGCTGGGGAACTAGTTGGAGGATTTTTCCCGGCCACAAGTTCGGGAAGGGTTCGGCAGCTGAAGTGCGGGAGCAATGGGGAAAATTGAGGGAGGGCTTCGCATGGCACATTTTGAGCGAAT
Source organism: uncultured Acidobacteriaceae bacterium (assembly GCA_963739125.1). Lineage (GTDB taxonomy): Bacteria > Acidobacteriota > Terriglobia > Terriglobales > Acidobacteriaceae > Sulfotelmatobacter. The sequence continues at coordinate 4,059,256 of CAVTZD010000001.1, forward strand.
TCGCGACATGGTTTCCGGGCCGTTCAGTTCCGAGGTGATTCAGCAGCGGACGGTGGCGGGCTGGCAGATGGTATCGATCGAATGGCGGCGCGAACTGCCTGACTCGGAGTCTCCCAGTCAGGGCGCATTCAGCGAAGATATTCCTTACGGACTGCGCATTTCAGACGACTGCCAGCGGCTGGAGGTCGAACCGGTCGAGAATATGACGCTCATGCTGATGATGGAATTGCTGGTGCAAGACTTTTCTTATTCCAGCATCGTGAGCGATCTGAATGAAAAAGGCCTGCGCATGCGCGACGGCCGGCCGTGGAACCGTATCGCGCTTTTCAACATGATGCCACGCCTGATCGAAGTGGGGCCGCGCTTGTTCTCGACTGAAGAGTGGAAGAGACTGCGGCAAAAATTCTCTGGGTCGAAGGCCGCAGAAGTTTCCTAGGCCGAAGGCTGGCCGGCCTTCGATGTGCTGCCACTCTCGGCGCCGAAGCGCTCGGCGGCGCGGGCTTTGGCCCTGGCCGCTTCTTCTTCTCGATTCTTGGGCGGTGCCGTCGTTTCGAGCGCGTGGAGCAGCCGTGCCGAGGCTGCGGCGACTTCATCGATTGCGGCGAGGAACGACGCTTCATTGGCCTTCGAGGGTTTGTTGAAGCCGCTGATTTTCCTCACAAACTGAAGCGACGCCGCCCGAATCTCGTCGGGTGTAACCGGCGGCTCGAAGTTGAAAAGAGTTTTAATATTCCTACACATTGTTTAGATCTCCCGGCTTAGACCGCGTAGCTTAGATCTCGTAGCTTAGACCTCGTGGTTTAGCCTCTCGGATTAGATCTTGCGCTCGGATCGCGCCGCTTCCAGACCTCGAATGCCAGACCTCGGGGAAATAGGAAGAATTCCCTGCCAAAAGTATAACGAGAAGCCGGATGCCCGGGAAAGGGCGCCGAAAGCCCCGGTTGGCGATTTGGACGTTATCTTGGGCAGATCAAGAATCTCCAATCTTCTCCGTCCAGTCAGCACGCGGATCGCGGCTGGCTCTCTACGCTCGCATTGTTCTTACTCTCGAGGCTCTGGTGAACCTCTGAGTTCTTGACAGCTGTTCACCACCGTGAGAAGCTCTGAACACTTCAGTGCCGGTGCTTCGGGGCTGCGCTCCGGAACCACGCTCCGGTACGGTGTTTTCGTTACTTTCCGCCACAAGACGCGCGCCGAAGAATCCAAGACCACTATCCCACAGGACGAGGTGCTTCCCCATGACACAGGAATCGATATCGGCCACAGGAAAAAGACTCTTCACGCTGGCGTTGCTGCTTGGATTGGGTGCAGTGTGGTCACCGCGCGCGCAAGGCCAGACATTTAGCGTGATTCATAACTTCTCCGGTGCAAGCGATGGGGCTGGCCCTCTTTCGGGCTTCCTTATATCGGGAGGGATTCTCTACAGCACGACCAGTTCCGGCGGAAGTTCGGGAGATGGCGTCGTGTTCAAAATGAGCACGAGCGGCCAGGAGACGGTGCTGCACGAGTTCACGGGAGGCACTGACGGTGCGAATCCCCAAGGACGTTTGGCGATCAGTGGAGGCAATCTGTACGGCACCACCACGTCGGGAGGAGCGCATAATGCCGGCACGATATTCCGGGTTTCTCTCGCAGGCAAAGAGACGGTGATCCACAGCTTTAACGGCGCGGGGGGTGGGGCAAGTCCCGTAGCCGGTCTGGCTGTCGATAATGCAGGGAATCTTTACGGCACGACCGAATCCGGCGGCGCGAGCGGGAACGGCACGGTTTTCAAGTTGGTTGCTCCAACGGTGACGGGCGGCGAATGGTTCGAGAGAGTTCTCTACAGCTTCGGCACTGGCACCGACGGAGCGACCCCAGTCGCCGGCATCGCCTTTGACGCGTCAGGAAATCTCTACGGCACCACTTCTGCCGGAGGCACTTACGGATATGGAACTGTCTTTCAACTGACCCACTCGGCATCCGGCTGGAAGGAAACCATTCTGCACCATTTCCAGCTGCAGGATGACGGCGGCGTTCCCTATGCTGGATTGCTTCGTGTTGGGGCGAACTTCTATGGCGCCACCACCGACGGCGGCGCTGGCGGATCGAACGGCGGCGGAACGGTTTTCGAACTCACCCCGTCAGGCGACAGCTGGACGTTTAATGTGCTTTACAGTTTATCTGGCTGGGGCATTTCAGGGAGTTTCCGCAACCTCCTCATGATCTCGGGCAACATTTATGCCACCACTCACTGCGACGGCGCGAACTCCGCCGGAACAGTTTACGAACTCGCGAACTCCGGCGGGACGTGGACCTACAACCAGCTGTACCAGTTTACCGGCGGCACCGATGGCCTTTACTCGTTCAGCAATCTGGTTTCCGACGGTCAAGGCAACCTCTACGGTACGACGAATGAAGGCGGGGCGAATGGCGATGGAGTCGCGTTCAAGGTCACGCCGTAGATGAACCTGCAGTTCGCAGGGGTCTTTGATCCGGTAGAATGAAGTGTTTCACCGGACTCAGCCTTGGCTTCTGATCTCATCATGACGTCCCAGTCGGCCGTCTGGATTGCCTCTCGGGGCATTGGGCCCTACATTCGTCAGCACTTTCTGGATACGACTTTTCGCGGTCTCTACCACGCCAACGGATTCGACCTGGCGTTGCTCATCCCCTATTTCGTCGTGCTGGTTCTGCTGGCCGGGTATGGGATGCATCGCTACATTCTTGTTTATCGTTACTACAAACACCGCAAAAACCGGACTACCGAACCGGCCTCGCACTTTGACGACCTCCCGCGGGTCACGGTGCAACTTCCGATTTTCAACGAGCAATATGTGGTGGAGCGCCTGTTGGAGTCGGTCTGCAAACTGACTTATCCGCGCGAGAAACTCGACATCCAGGTGCTCGACGATTCGACCGACGAAACCGTTGACGTGGCGCGGGATCTGGTGGAGCGCTATGCCGCGCTGGGGCATCCGGTCAGCTATCTCCACCGGAAGAACCGGGCAGGGTTCAAGGCCGGAGCTTTAGCGGAGGGAATGAAGACGGCGAAGGGAGAGTTCATCGCTATCTTCGACGCCGACTTCACTCCGCCGGAAGATTTTCTGCTCCGCGTCATTCATCACTTTACCGACCCGAAAGTTGGCATGGTGCAGACGCGGTGGACGCATCTCAACCGCCATTACTCTTTCTTGACTGAGGTGGAGGCGATCCTACTCGATGGCCACTTCGTGCTTGAGCATTCGGGACGAGCTCGCACGGGATTGTTCTTCAACTTCAACGGCACGGCCGGGATGTGGCGGCGCGACGCGATCGAGGAAGCCGGCGGCTGGCAGCACGACACCCTGACTGAAGATACCGATCTCTCGTATCGCGCGCAGCTCAAGGGATGGAAGTTTCTCTACTTGCAGGATGTGGAATGCGCCGCGGAACTTCCCGTGGAGATGACTGCCTTCAAGACGCAGCAGGCTCGCTGGGCGAAGGGGTTGATCCAGACCGGCAAAAAAATTCTGCCGCGCGTGATGCGAAGCGATGCCTCGCTCCACATCAAGATTGAAGCCTGGTATCACTTGACTGCGAACCTCAGCTATCCGCTCATGATCATGCTGTCCGTGTTGTTGCTGCCGGCCATGATTATTCGTTTTTATCAGGGCTGGTTTCAGATGCTCTACATTGATCTGCCGCTGTTTATGGCGTCGACATTTTCCATTTCGAGTTTTTATCTGGTGTCGCAGCGTGAGCTGTTTCCGCGAAGCTGGCCGCGGGCGTTGCTGTATCTGCCGTTTCTGATGGCGCTCGGAATCGGGCTGACCATTACCAACACGAAAGCCGTCGTGGAGGCGCTGATCGGCAAGCAGACCGCTTTTGCGCGCACGCCAAAATATAGCGTCGTCTCGAGACAGGACAAAGTAGGCGCCACGAAATACCGCAAGCGCCTGGGATGGGTTCCGTGGCTCGAATTGCTGATCGGCGGCTATTTCGCTCTGACGGTCTATTACGCCGTGGACAACGAAAACTACATTACTGTCCCCTTCCTGCTTCTGTTTGTGATCGGCTACTGGTATACGGGATTCATGTCGCTTTTGCAGGGCCGGTTTGGAGGCACCTCGCTGCGCAGGTCGACCCATACGAAACCGTTTCCTGTCGGAGTGTAGCGAACTTCAATTCATCAGATTTCTCGGGCCCGGGCCCGCGCCTTGCGTCAGTTTCGTTTCTTCACTGCTGGGCTCCTCGCTTCAGCTTGACCCCTCATTTACAATCCAGTCGCTGACAGTTTTGCCGTCGCCATCGTTGTCCTGGCGATGGGAAGTCGTCCGAAGGAGGATGCAATGCTCCTCTGGCGTAAGTCTCTCTACATTTCCGCTCTTGCAGTTTCACTCGCGCTGGTTCTCAGCTGCGGCTCAGCGCACGACTCCGGCGAGTACTATGTTTTCATCTCCGCCAATCTGCAGGTGCCCTATTGGAAGACCGCCGGAGCCGGCTTCGCAAAGGCGGCCGCGGAGTTCAAGGTGCGTTCCGATTTTGTGGGCCCGCAAACCTACGATCCCAATGCCGAGCGGGACGCGCTGGACGAGGCCGTGCAGAAAAAAGCTACCGGCATTCTGCTGGCTGTGACCGACCCGGCGCTGCTGAAAGACAGCATCGACAAAGCGATCGCGGCCGGCATTCCCGTGGTCACGATTGATTCCGATGCTCCGGCCAGTAAGCGATTGTTTTTCATCGGAACAAATAACTACCAAGCTGGATTCAGCGGCGGCCTACGCCTGGCGCAGGAACTCAAAGGCAAGGGCAACGTGGTGGTCTTCACCATGCCCGACCAGTCCAATTTGCAGGATCGTCTCCGCGGATACAAAGAGGCTCTATCGCGCACGCCCGAGATCAAGGTCACGCGCGTAGTGGATATCCAAGGCGACCCGAGAATCGCTTTCGACACGACCACAGAGATTGTCGGCAAAGAGCGCGACAAGGTCGATGCCTTCGTGTGTCTCGAAGCGCAGTCGGGCAAGGAAGTCGCGGGCGTGCTCAACAGCTACCACGTGACCGGCAAAGTCGTGATGGCGATGGATACTGACCAGGAGACTCTCGATTGGATTCAGAAAGACGGGATTGCGGCGACCATCGCGCAGAAGCCCTATAGCATGGCGTTCGTGGGCCTGCAGATGCTCGACAATCTTTATCATCACAAGCCGCCATCGCTTGAGAAGGATTGGTCGAAGGACAGTTATGCGCCGATCCCCAGCTTCGTGGATACTGGATCTGGCCTGATCGACAAGTCGAACGTGGACGCATTTGTGCAAGCAGGGAAGAGTCTGACTACGGTACCGAAGTGAACCCCAGCGCTTTTTGCGCAATCCATTTCAGTGCTCGACGTCGATCAATCCGACTACAAACCAAAGGGAACTTCGATGCGGAAGCTGTTGCTTTGTTTTTTGCGCGCTGTCGGCCTGCTGACTCTCGCACTCACGGTTGGGGTTTCATCGGGATACGCGCTGGAGCGCCAGTCTAACGCCGATTATCATGCGCGGCGTGAGTCGCTGGCCAAAAAGACGGGTGCAACGGCCGTGCTGTTTGCGCCGCCGGAGGGCCGGGACCGGGTGTACGCGTTCCGGCAGGACAATAATTTCTACTATCTTTCCGGGCTGACAATTCCAGGCGCGGCGCTGCTGGTTGTGCCCGCGGTCGAAGCGCTGGGCGATTTTCCGGCTCATCCTTACACTGAAATTCTTTTTCTGCCTCCGCGGAACCTGCGAACAGAAAAGTTTACCGGGCCGCAGCTAGGAGCGGAGAATCCCGACGCTCCAAAAATTACAGGCTTCGATCGCGTCGAAGAGATGGGACGACTGCCCGATGAGGCCACGAAAGCGATGGCCGGGCGGTCGTTGATCTATACCGATGTCGGCACCGAAGGAGAAACGTCGGAGAGTATGGAGGCGCTGGCGTTCCTGAGGCGGACGACTACTACCCAGGTTTCTCTTCAAGATGTCAAGCCGATGCTGGCTTCGCTCAGAACGGTGAAGGATGCGGGCGAGGCCGATCTGATCCGTAAGGCAGTCGACGCCTCGGTCGCGGCGCACCTGGCCGCCATGAGGGCCGTGAAGCCCGGCGTGCACGAGTATGAAATCGCGGCGCTCATGGATTACGAATGGGGCCGTCGCGGGTGCGAGCGGCCGTCGTACACGCCGATTGTGGGGTCGGGGCACAACTCCACGGTCCTGCATTATTCGCAAAATACAAACGTCATGAAGGCGGGCGATGTCGTGGTCATCGACGCGGCGGGAGAATACTCCATGTACGCGGCCGATATCACGCGAACCCTGCCGGTCGGCGGCCATTTCACGGCGCGCCAGCGCGAGATCTACGACATTGTTCTGGGCGCGCAGGAAGCGGCGATGACCGCTTTTCAGTCAGGCAAGACCAGGTTGACCGGCGGCGAGAATTCGCTCGACAAAGTAGCGCGCGACTACATCAGGACGCACGGCAAAGATCTGCACGGGCAACCGCTCGATCAATATTTCATTCACGGACTGGGCCACTACATTGGCCTGAGCGTGCACGACGCGGGAGACTACGACATTCCGCTGGGCCCGGGCATGGCCTTTACGATCGAGCCCGGAATTTACATTCCGGAAGAGAATATCGGCGTGCGGATCGAAGACGATTTCTGGGTCGACCCTAGCGGCAAGCTGATCAAGCTAAGCGTGGCGTTGCCGTCGGAGGCCGAGGACGTGGAGCGGGCGATGGCAGGGAAGTGAAGGAACTCAGGAATTGAGTAATTGGGAAATTTAGTAATTGAGTAATTTGAATCTGACGTACCCGCATCCCAAACGTCCGTGCCTTTGCGGAAGGTCTACCGTACCGGGTTTCAATTTCCCGATTACCAAATTTCCCAATTACCGAATCGCTTCCGTGAAGTTTGTCCCTACGAAATGTATTCCCTGATGTATTCGTCGCGCGAGTGAGCCAACTGGTGGATATCGCCATCGAAAATGACGTTCCCGTCGCGCAGAACCAGAAAACTCATGGGTGCATCGCAATACTGGCCGCGCGGCAGCTTCCGCACCTGGTTGGTCTGCTTGTCGAACTCGTGCGTGGCCATGGTGAAGGCATCCTGCAGGCGGTAAGTCACCAGCAGTGAACTGCTTTTGTAGACATCGCGCTGCTTCATGATCAGGTCGATGATGGTATTGGAAGTGACAGGATCGAGACCGCCGGTGGGCGAATCGTAGAGCAACAGTTCCGGTTGCGTAATGATGGCGCGGGCGATGGCGACGCGGCGCCGCATACCACCGGAAAGCTCCGAGGGAAATAGATCGAGCGTGTGCTCGAGTTCGACGAAGCGCAGAGCCTCGCGCACGCGCCGGTCGGTTTCGTTATCGTAGACCCCATGTTCTTCGACAAGACGGAAGGCCACATTCTCGCGCACGGTCAGCGAATCGAATAGCGCGCTCTCCTGAAAAACCATGCCGAGGTGGCCGCGCAGGGGAAAGAGATCCTCCTCGCGCATTTGAGAGACTTCATTGCCCAGCACCGTGACTCGTCCAGAATCGGGCTGCAAGAGACCGAGCGCCAACTTGAGGATCGTGCTCTTCCCCGTCCCGGCCACGCCGAACAGAGCTTTCGTTTCTCCCATCGGAAGGTGGAAGGAGACTCCGCGCAAAACATCGTTGTTTCCAAAGGACAAATACACATTGTCGAAAACGATGACAGCGCTCGCGGGCGGGGGCGCGATTTCCGCGGGGCGCTCGATGGGTAGAGTCGGTGTGGCCATAAATCACTTGTACGACAGCACGGAAATCAGCAGCTTGGTGACGAAGAAATCCGTTACCAGAATAAGCACTGACGCCCACACCACCGCCTGCGTGGTGGCGCGGCCCACGCCCTGGGTGCCGCCGCGCGCCGTAATGCCGTAGTAGCAGCCGATCGTCGCAATGATGAATCCAAACAACGCCGGCTTGAGCAGTCCCATGAAGACGTCCTGAAACACCAGCGACTCCCAGGCACTGCTCCAGTACTGGCGGGCGTCAAGGCTGAGGAAGAGTTTGGCGACCATCAGGCCCCCGGCCAGTCCAACCAAATCAGAAATGACGCTGAGAAAAAAAAGCATGAAGACCGTGGCCGTGACACGCGGCGTGACCAGCTTCTTCATGGGATCGGTGCCGAGCGCGCGCATGGCGTCGATCTGCTCGGTCACGACCATAGAGCCAAGTTCGCTGGCCATGCCGGAAGAGTTGCGTCCAGCGACCATCAGCCCAGTGAGCACCGGCCCCAGCTCACGCACCATGGAGGTCGAAACCAGTTCGCCGATCAGGGTGATCGAGCCAAAACGTTGCAGCGTGTTCGCCGTCTGCAGCGCCAGGACGCCGCCGGTGAAGAATCCGGTCAACACGACGATGGGCAACGAGCCCACGCCAATCAGGTCGGCCTGCTGCACCATGTCGGCAAAATAAAGCGGTTTGCGAAACAGATTGGCCACCGACTGTGCGGCCAGCAGGGTGTACTCCTGAACCGCCAGAACTTTTTCTTTGGCGAATTCCGTGACTGAGGTCAGTTCCATGCGATTCGGAAGCACGGTGACGACGAGCGCCGCGCTTGACCGAACTATAACAGAGAAGGCTGTGGCCTATCAGCCTTCAAGTGTGGACTGATGCGGTCCCTCCGCCCTGGGTCGATCTATGAAGGTCAATCGATGAAGATGAATCGATGAAGCTCGATCGGTGAGTCGTCAATCGACGAAGCGGTCGAACAATTCGCGGCATCCTTTCGGTTATCATGTTGCAGTTTAATTCGAGGCACCGAAAATGATTCGCGAACTGTGCTACTCACTCTTGCCGGTCACCATCGCCTTGGCCCAGCGCGGCCTCAGCGATGCCAGATCGCTCATTGGTACGTGGCGATTGGTCGATTTTGCCGATCTGGATAAGAACGGCAAGTGGGAGCATCGGTTCGGCGAACGTCCGCTGGGATACTTCGTGTACGACGCCACCGGGCACGTGCACATTCAGATCATGAAGGTCCCTGCGCTGGCGCGTTTTCCCGAGGCGAATACCGTCGACGGCACGCCGCCCTCAGCCGAACATGCCCTCGCCGCTTACGCCGCCTATGTCGCATACTTTGGCACCTACACTGTCGATCGGAAGAAGCACGTCGTGACGCATCATGTCGAAGGCAGCCTGGCGCCGGATTTCACGGCCACGGAGCAGCCGCGTCCTTTCAGACTGGAAGGCGACCAGCTGGAGATCGGCGATGGCAAGACGTGGCGGCGTGTTCTGGAGCGTGTGCCCTGATCAGGCACCCGGCGTGTAGTAGCTAAGAATGAGGGAAGAGAACGGCTACCCGCGCCCCTTCTTTTTGATCTCAATATTCAGCCGGCGGATTTTTTGATTCAGGGTGGAGAGCGGGACGTGGAAACGTTCAGCGGCTTCGGTCTGGTTCCAGTTACAGCGTTCCAGCATGTCAGCGATGATGCGGCCTTCGAAGTCTTCGACGATTTCAAACAGTGAGGCGTCAGACGGTGCATCGTGCATGGTGAAGGCAGAGCCGCGTCCCAGCATGGAATCGGGCAACAGGTCGACGCTGATCTCCGGCCCTGACGAGAGCACGACGGCGCGCTCGATTACATTCTCGAGTTCGCGCACATTGCCCGGCCAGGAGTGCGCCATGAGCGGGCGCAGGGCTTCCGGCGTAATACGGGGAGTGGACCGGCCGTTTTCTTCCGCATACTTCTTGAGGAAGAATTCCACCAGCAGAGGAATGTCTTCTTTACGCTGGCGCAGCGGAGGCAGCTCGACGGTGATGACATTGAGCCGGTAAAACAAATCCTCGCGGAAGCGGCCTTCCCGCACCATGTGCCGCAAATCGATGTTGGTGGCGGCAATGATGCGCACATCGACCTGAATTTCCTGGATGCCGCCCAGGTGCATGAACCGGCGGTCTTGCAGAACACGCAATATCTTCGCCTGCGTCTCCAGGCCCATGGTGGCGATCTCGTCGAGGAACAATGTGCCTTTGTCGGCGACCTCGAACAGACCCTTTTTCGACGCCACTGCGCTGGTAAACGCTCCCTTGACGTGGCCGAAGAGCGTGGATTCGAGCAGGTCGGTGGGCATCGAGCCGGTGTTGACCGGAACAAAAGGCCGGTCGCGCCGCGGAGAGTTCAAATGAATCGCCTTGGCGATGACTTCTTTTCCGGTGCCGCTTTCGCCCTGCAGCAGCACCGTGGAGCGGCTGTTGGCGACCTGTGCGACCAGATCAAAAATCTTCAGCATGGGCTCGCTCTTGCCCATGATGTTCTCGAAGTTATAACGCTGCTTGAGGGCGCGCTTGAGCTGGACGTTTTCCTCCTCGGTGCGGCGGACGGCCACGGCGGCACGAATGTCGGCGAGAAGTTTTTCGTTGTCCCACGGCTTCTGTATGAAATTGGCCGCTCCCGACTGCATGGCCCGCACCGCGTTTTCGACAGTGCCGTAGGCGGTGATCATGATGACCGGCAGACGCGGGTCGTGAGAATGAATCTCGGAAAGAATGTCCATGCCGTCGCGGCCGGGAAGAGCCAGATCGAGCAGTACCAGATCGAACGGCCGCTCTCCGATCTGCACCAGCCCGTCTTCTCCGCTGACGGCTGTGTGCACGTCAAAGCCTTCCATAGCCAGCAGAGTCTCGAGCGATTCGCGAATCTCGGCTTCATCGTCGACGATGAGCACCGCGCCGGCCGATGGCGAATTCGCGTTCACCGAGTTGTGCGAAATCACTGCCGCTTCAGACATGCACAGCCTGCCTGCTCAGAGGAAAGTCGAGCGCGAACGTTGTGCCCGCTCCGGGATTGCTCTCCACGCGAATCTTGCCCGCGTGTTCCTGGATAATGCCGTAAGTGACGGAAAGGCCAAGTCCAGTGCCGCGGGGCTGGCCCTGTTTGGGCGCGGTCTTGGTGGTGAAAAACGGATCGTAGATGCGCTGAATGTGCTCGGGCGCGATTCCGGCTCCGGTGTCAGAAACCCGCACTCGGACCGTCTCGCCGTTGCTGGTCGCAACATGAAGCTGGCCGCCGCCGGGCATGGCATCGCGCGCGTTGAGAAACAGGTTGAGAAATACCTGCTGCAATCGGCCGGGATTTCCCTGCACCGGGGAAAGCGCCGGTGTGAGATCGGAGTGCACCTGAATTTTCGCCGTCCTGAACTGATGTTCGAGCAGCGCCAGCGTATCGTTGATGACTTTATTGATGTCGACGTTGGTGAACTCGGTGCCGCTGGTGCGGGAAAAATTCAGCAGATTGTTGACGATCTCGGAAGCGCGGAATGTCTGCCGCGTGATTTTTTCGAGCAAACCGGATTTTTGCGGATCGCCCTGCAACTGCTTGGCCAGCATCTGGGTGTAAGACGAAATCACGGCCAGCGGTGTGTTCACTTCGTGCGCCACTCCCGCCGCCAGAAGGCCGATGGATGACAGTTTGTCGGCCTGGGAAAGCTGGCCCTCGAGTTCGACGCGCTCGGTGATGTCGTCCATGATGATCAGCCGCCCGACCACCTGAAACTTGCGCGTCACCAGCGGCGCGATGGCCACGTTGACGGTCCGAGTCTCGCCCGCCGGAGTTTTCAATCGGAACTTGTAAAGATTGTTGATCCCCGCCGTTTGCCGGACGCGATAGAACGCCTCTACGAATTCCGGCGGGAAGATGGCGCGCACCGGCTGCGTCAGAGTCTGCCAGCGCGGCAGGGCGTACATCACTTCCATCTGCGCGTTCCAGCTCTCCACGCGGTCTTCCATGTCGAGCGCCATGACGCCGATGTTGATGGATTCGACGATATTTTCGTTGAAATCCTTCAGGCGCTCGTACTCGGCAGCTTTCTGCTGCAGGGAAGCATAGAGCCGTCCGTTCTGGATCGCGATGCCGAGGTAGCCTCCCAGCGTTTCCAGCAGTTCAACATCTTCACTCGAAAGGAAGTCACCCTTCGTGGTTTTTCCCAGCCCGAGAAACGCGATGTTGTTCTGCTGCGCCCGGCAGGGGATGTAGTAATTCAAATCGAGCCGCGCAATGGCGTTCTGCGATCCCGGCGTTTCGTGCAGCACCTGGTGCGTGTTTTCAAAAAACATATGGCCAGCCGGTTGCGGCCGGGGTGCGCTCAAAAAGCTGAGATCAAGATTTGCCGGGGCGAGGTACCCATGGGCATTCATTCCCACCGATTTCGAGAGCGCGAACTGACCGGCTTCATCGCTGGCGCGCAGAAAAATCGCGATGCGATCGACGGCCAGCGTTCGCGACAGACGATCCATGACCGAGGACAGCAGCGCGTCCAGATCCGTTTCCGAACTGAGTTCGCGGCCGAACTCGATCAGCGTACGGCGATAGTCATAGCGCGTGCGGTAGAAGAACTGGTCGACGCGATCCTGAATCCACTTGCGCACCGGGTCGAATAACAGCGCGGTAACGACCATCGCCAGGATCAGGCCCACGGCTCCGCTTCCCGGCTTTTGCGTGTGCACGAATTCAGCCACGCCTGCGACCAGCGCGAAATACAATCCGCCGACAGTCGCGGCGGCGAGAGTGTAGACCACACCGCGCTTGAAGATCAGGTCAACGTCCATGAGGCGGTAGCGGAAGATCGCGTAGCCGAAAGTCAGCGGCAGCAGACCGAGCGACAGCGCCGACAGCTTCATGCCCGTGCCCGGCAGCGCGCCCATCTGGTAAGGAATGACGTAGAACAGTGTGTAGGGAACGATCGCCAGAATCGTGCCGCGCGTGACCCATTTCAACTGCTGGCGGAGAATGGTTGTTTGCGCCGACCGATAGCTGAACCAAAGCACGCCTGCCGACGCGATAAACAGCAGCGCGCCGTAAGCCATTTCCTGGCGGTCCATGTTCCAGCGCAGCGCGGCCGTCGCCTGCGCCACGCGCAGGGCCAGGATGTGGCGCCCCAGCAGCAAGGCTCCCGGTACATAGGCCAGGGCTAACAGCCACGGGCGGCGCCGCACAAACTCGCGTTTCTCAGGAAAAACTAGAACAAAATGCAGAAACAGCGCGGGCTGCAAGACCCAGGCGACAATATTGCTCCAGTAGATTGTCCAGTCAAAGTCGTTCAGCTTGCCGGTGTACTTGAAGGAATAGGCAATGAACGAAACCAGGCAGAAGATATAAAAATGCGTCGATCCGGGCGCGGTCCAGCGGCGCAGCAGAACGTATACGCCGATTCCCAGATAGATCAGAGCGATCAGGCGCAGCCAGTTATTCGGCGAGCGATCCCATGGAATCAGAATAACGTTGGAATCAAGCGTTACAGACTGACCCACCTGTGACCGGCCCATGATCGACTGGCGCATCAGCGTGTATGTGGCCTTCGACCACACGCCTGTCTGGTAGAGTTGGCGCTCAAGCCCGGGCGTGCCGTGGATGTCCTGCCCGTTTACCGCAACCAGCTGGTCCTCGGGTTTGATGCCTGCCTTCGCCCCGGGCCCATTGGGATCAACCCGGTCTGCGAACAGATGGCCATTGTGCTCGACCCACCAGACCCCGTCGTCAGGAACGGCGTACTCGCGCTCTTTCTCGAAATTGAAGCCGGCGAAAACTACCGCGGTTACGGTGAGCAGGAACAGCAGAACCGCGACAAAGCGAGCTTGGCTTTCCCGATTCATGGGCTTCGGTACTTGCCCCGAACCCCTGTTGGGCTGGAGAGGCGAGGCAGCGGCATCCCGCCGATCGGGTTCTCCCCGGTCGGGTTCCTGCCGATCAGTGATTAGCAACTTCGCTGCCACGGTGATTCACGGCCGGGTGATACTAAGTCCCGCAGATCGCACTACTTCCCAGATTATAGATGCATTTTAGAACGCGAAGTATGTCTTTTTGGATCTTTCTGTGGAATTGCGTAGCAGGATTTCCCTTGCCATCTTGTAGTTACGGGAAATAGCAAACGTTAGTCAAGAAGGCGAAAATGGGATGTGGGATGTACTGGGGGAGGGAAGGCGCAGGCGGCGCTGCGGCGCTGCGGCGCTGCCCTGCCTTCCCGGTTCCGGCCGAGCTTAGTTCAATCGCGGTAAACGATCAAGACGGTCGTGCGGCGATGGCCGGAGCTGACGAACTCAGGCTGACGCGGATGACGTTCAACAGTTCCTCGTTATCGGCCGGCTTCTGGAAATATGCCGCAGCCCCGGCTTTCAATGCTCGCTCCTCGTTGGCCTGAGGATCGCGGGCACTGAGCACAATCACGGGCACGGCCGACAAGGCATCGCTTTTCTGCAGCCGATCGAGCACAACGAAGCCGTCACCTACGGGCAGGCCCAGGTCGAGAACGATCAGGTCAGGATGGTCTTTGTTCGCTGATGCGATGGCGGAATAGCCGTCGCCAGCGGTTGTGATGTCGTAGTCGTTGGCCCGCAGTCTCAGGCGAAGAGCGCGAACCAGGTCGGCATCGTCATCCACCACGAGAATCTTTCGCTTTGCCATAATATTTTCCTCCTTGGGTTTTCAATGTTCGGTGTTCGAAATCTGTTTCGCGCCGGCAATGAGAGGCTAAGCCAACTGCGGGCAGATCTAGTGATGTTTGGCCGCGGCCTTGGCTTCTCTTCCCATCGCCCGAAGCACCATTTCGTTGACACGTTCCGCCACGCCGGCGACTTGCTTTTCCAGGGCTTCTCCCGGAGAAGGCGAAAAGTCGACCGGAGTCGCGGTGATTGTGAGCTTGGCCTTGCTGGCCAGATCGGCGGTCCGCCACAGTTGCTCGCGAATCCGCGTGGTCATGATTCCAGAGCGCGGCATGTCGGTCGATGCGATCACAAAAAAAGTCTCGGTCGCGGTGGAAGAGCCGATCGGAGGCAGCACGAGATCCTTGTCCAGATAAACGCAGCGTCGCAAAGTCTCGAGGCACTGCTGCCATGTTTCCTTCCAGCTTCCCCGCGGAGGGTTGGACAGCGGCTTGAGATCGACTTCCACCAGTACCAGAGAGGAACGTAGCGCGCCCTGATGAGTGATCACCGGAGAGAGAAGCTGAGCCAGGGAATAAATCGGCAGGGTGAAGGTAAACGTGCTGCCCTGCCCCGGTTCGCTGGCGACCGTGATATTGCCCTGGTGCAGGCGAATCAGTTCGCGGCAGATGAATAATCCCAGGCCCAGTCCGGAACGGCTACTATCAATTGAGTCGGGATCCTGATAGAGGCGCTCAAAGATGAGAGCCTTGGCCTCGGGCGAGATTCCGCGGCCGGTGTCGCACACCGAGATATAGACCAATCCGGGTTCGGTCTCTTGCAGACAGGCTTTCACCGTGACTGCGCCCTCGGCGGGCGTGAACTTGATCGCGTTATCCAGCAGATTGATGAGAACTTCGAGGATCCTGTCGGGATCGGCGTAAATCAGCGGAAGACGCTGATCCAGTCCGATCTCGAGGCCGACCTGTTTTGCCTGCGCCGTGGGGCGCATCATGGCCACGGCCTGCTCGATCAACGTCCCCAATGAGATGCAGCAGGGCTCGACCCGCAACTTTCCGCTTTCGGCCCGGGTGGCCTCGAGCAAATCGCGGATCATGGCGTGCAGTTGATTGACGCTCTTTAGCACAGTCCTCAGATGATCGCCCTGATCGGGCGCCAGCGGGCCCGCCAACCCATCCAGCATGAGCGTGACGTATTGATGAATGCAGGTCAGGGGCGTTCGCAATTCGTGGGAAACGTGAGATAAAAACTGGTTCTTGAATTCGAGTTGCTGCTTGCGCACCATATCCTGGGCGCGCACCAGCGACTGGCGTTCCACCGCATAGCGCATCGCCTGCTCAAGATGTTTGCTGGTGAAATCGCCTTTGATCAGGTAGTCCTGCACGCCATGATTGACCGCCTTCATGGCCAGAGCTTCGTCGTCCTGCGATGAAAGCACGACCACGGGAACGTTGGGCGCTCGTTCCCGGATCTTGCGGAAGGTGTCTGCTCCACGGCTGTCGGGAAGATTCAGGTCCAGCAGCACTAGCGAAGGAGCCTCCCGCTCGATCGACGCCAGGGCTTCGGATAGTCGTGGCACACAATCGACTTTAAGACCGGGCTGGCTCTCACACAGTCGCAGCCGAACGAGATCCTGGTCCCCGGGGTTGTCTTCAATCAGCAGAATGCGCGTAGCTGGATCGTTCATTGTTCTCCCTTCGCGGCAGAACCGCATATCCAAACCAGAACTCTTCGATGGCGCGAACCGCCGAGAAAAACCGCTTGAGGTCGGCGGGCTTGGCGATGTAGCAGTTGGCGCCCGCTTCATAACTGCGGGCGATGTCTGCCGGAGATCGGGAACTGCTGAACGCGACCACCGGAATCCGCCGTAGTTCCGCGTCGGACCTCAATAGCGAAAGCACTTTGTGACCGTTGCGTTCGGGCAGGTTCAAGTCGAGGATGACGATATCCGGACGCACCGTGGTTCGGTACTTTCCCTGGCGTTGTAAATATTCCAGCGCATGGTTGGCGTCGGAGGCGCTGTGAATGTGGCTTTGATAGACGGTTTCGGCGAGCGACTCGCGGACCAGAGTCACATCGGCGGGATTGTCGTCTACCATCAGAATTTCCGGGGGCTGGCTCATGATTGCGGCGCCTCCTGAGCGGGCAGGGTGAAGTGGAAGGTGGATCCGGCTCCGGGCTGGGAGTCAACCCAGATTGTGCCGCCATAGTTCTCAACAACTTTCCTGCAGATGGCCAGGCCAATGCCACTCCCCGGATATTCCGCGCGAGTGTGCAGCCGTTGAAAAGCTGCGAAGATACTCTCCAGGGACTCGCGGGCGATCCCGATTCCGTTGTCGATGACGCTGAACTGCCAGAGCGGCCCGGCAGGGACGGCCTTGACGCTTACGTTCGGAGGCTCTTTGCCATGGAACTTCACCGCGTTTCCGATGACGTTCTGAAATACCTGCAGCGCGTGCGAACGGTTGGTGCGCAAAACCGGCAGCTTGCCGCATTGCACGACGGCATTGTTTTCGCGGATGGCGGGTCCGAGGTCGCGGAGAGCTTCTGCGATCACTTCGTTGCCGTCAACCATTTGATTTGCACGGGTTTCCCAATTCACCCGCGACAGGGCCAGCAAGTCCTGGATCATGGCCTGCATCCGCAAAGCACCATCGCTGGCGTAGTCGATGTACTGGTCCGCGCTCTTGTCGAGTTTGCCGCGGTACCGTTCCGACAAAAGCTGGGTATAGGTCGAAATCATTCGCAGCGGCTCGCGCAAATCGTGCGAGGCGATATGGGCAAACTGCTCAAGTTCGCGGTTCGAACGGGATAGCTCCTCAACTTTTCGTGCGAGTTCGGCCTCGGCTACGGTGCCCATGGTTTCCCCCGTGGTCTCGGTGCCTGGTTGAGATGTCGATGCGCGGCGAAGACTGTCTTGGAGCACGGCGATGCGTCCCTGCATGTACTGGGACCATCGGCGAGAGGAGTCGGAGCTTTAGGGTCGGTCGGACGCGGAAGGCGGTCGGTGACGGTGTACTGCCGGGCATGTCCCGGCCGGGTTGGGCGTTAGTTTGTACTAATGCGAATCACAACGGCTCTCCGCAGCCCCCGACCGTGGAGCGCACAACACGTGGAGCCCCGGACGCATTCGTCCGGGGAACCTGATTCAGTGCCCGAGCGGACGAATGCGTCCGCTCCTCCATGAGCCTTATCCCGCTTTGCGTTCGTCCTGCGGAGCTTCCGGCGTCTCGTCCCAATCAAACGAAAGCGCGCGGGCCGTCGTTTCTACCGGCTCGATCTCGGGAATGTCTTCGGCCACCGACGCGCCCAGTTCGGCGAACTTCCGCGCGGAAACCAATACCCGGCTCTCCAGCGATCCTACAGCTTTGTTGTAAGACTCGACCGCCCGGTCGAGGTTGGCGCCGACGGACGTGATATGCCCGGCCAGCAGGCGCAAGCGCTCATGCAACTCTTTTCCCAGCGCGCTGATTTCGTGAGCGTTGCGGGCCAGCTTTTCCTGATTCCATCCGTAAGCGACGGCCTTGAGCAGCGCAATTAGAGTCATTGGCGACGCGGGGATTACCTTTTTCTGAACTGCACGCTCGATCAATCCGGGATCTTGTTCCAAGGCCGCGCTGAAGAATGTTTCTCCCGGGAGGAACATCACTACGAACTCGGGGGTGGTGGACTCAAATTGCTCCCAGTATCTCTTGTCGCTCAGAGCGTCAATATGATTGCGTACTTGTCGCGCGTGTTGTGCGAGGCAGACCCGCCGCGCTTCGTCCTCCGTGGCCGCGCCGGACGCATCAAGAAACGCGTCCAGCGGCGTTTTCGCGTCGACTACGACGTGCTTGCCGCCGGGCAGTTTTACCACGAGATCGGGCCGCAGGCGGCCGGCATCGCCGGTGATCGTTTCCTGTTCGGCGAAATCGCAGTAGGGAAGCATGCCCGCGATCTCAACCACGCGCCGCAGTTGAATTTCCCCCCAGCGCCCCCGGACATTCGGAGTGCGCAGGGCGCGAACCAGGTGATTGGTTTCCGATTGCAATTCCTTCTGAGTCGTGATCAGCGACTGAACCTGGGCCCGCAGGTCTCCGTAGGCTTCGCCGCGGGCGATTTCCATCTGCTGAATCTGCGCATCCACTTTGGTCAGCGAATCGCGCACGGGAGCTACAAGGTCGGCGACGGCTTTGTGGCGGGCGTCGAGATCACCCTGCGCTTCCCCCTGAAAACGTTTCAGGGTCTCCTGAGCGATCTGCAGAAATGAGGAATTGTTGCTCTTGAGCGCATCAGCGGCCAGGGCTCTGAAGGCATTTTGCAGATCCTGGCCGGCACGGGTGAGCAAGTCGACCTTCTCGGCACTAGACTTCCGTTCCGACTCCAGGGCCGCTTCGAGCCGGGCCCGGCTCTCGACTAGCCCGCGCTGATCCTCCAGCAGCCGTGCCAGATCGGCCTTGGCACCAGCTAATTCCTTTTCCTGCAACGACAAGCGGACGTGCAGGCCGGCACCCCGGGACCGCAGCAGAAGCCACGCCAGCAGGCCGCCGAACACGGCTCCGCACAAAGCCGCGAACGACAGGCCAATGGCCCCACTGATCCCTAGTTCCATAGACGCCCTATAGACACCGGTAACTATTCACGCTCCGCTACAGCTTCTAGCCTAGCACCAGCAGCAAGTTTGACCGCAACCAACCTTGAGCCGGAGACGGTTTGAGCGCAGTCGATCCTTCCCAGGGTCTCCGGTGGGCCAAACTTCGATGCCCAGAGTTTCCAGAAAATTGCTTGTGTTTCTGCTCGGAACTGGACTGGCGGCGGCGCCGAATGCAACTCGGCTGCTGGCGTCGGCGAGCGAAGTTCCAGAGAGTGGACAGCCTTCGAGTCAGGCCGCCCAGAAGGCTACGCTGACTCCGGTGGCAGCGTCCGCGGCTGATATTCCTTTTGACGCCGCCGACACTTCCGCCGAACAGACGCTGTTACTGCTGGCCAACCTGTCGCGCGCGCAGGCGGGCGCGCCCGCACTTACGCTCGACTCCGGACTCTCGCAAGCCGCCCGCGTTCACGCGCAAGCCATGCTGGCGGCGCGGCAACTTTCGCATCGGTTTGACGGCGAACCCTCCCTCCCCCAACGGCTCGCGGCCATGACCAACCTGCAACTCGATCGCGAGGCGGAAAACGTCGCATTCGACTACGACGCCGAGCACGGCCACCAACATCTCATGCTCTCTCCGCCGCACCGCGCCAACCTGCTTAACCCGGCTTATAACGTTGTCGGCCTGGGAGTGGTGCGCAGCGGCGATCGCCTCTACATCGTCGAAGATTTCGGCCACGCCCTCCCCAGCTATTCTCCCGATGAAGTGAAGGACCGCATCGCCGCCGCAGTAAGCCAGGCTCGCCGGCAATCGCGCCAGCCGGTGCTGCAGCGGTTCGACGACGCAGCGATAAGTGCAGCCGCGTGTTCCATGGCGCAAGCCGACAAGCTTGGGGTTGATGCCGTGCGCAAGCTGGCGGCGCGTTCGACAATCCTTTCTTATACGAGCCTCAGTCCAGAAACTCTGCCCGGCGGCGCGGAGCAGGCCATCGCCGGGCCAAATCTGCATAGTGTTTCGATCGGAGCCTGCTACGCTCGCACGCAAACTTACCCAACCGGCGTCTACTGGCTTGTTTTGTCTCTAAACTAGGGTCCAGCGGAGGGCGATAGAAAATCAATCGACAAAGACTCGCCCCGGTCGACAATTCCACTGAATTTTGCAAAGAACTGTAAAATCTGTGGCTTTTTTTCTCCCCATGAGTAAAGCTTAGGCTGCGTCGCCAGTTTGGTCGGGTCGTCGGCGTTGACCCGATTGACGCGCCGTTTGGTCTACCTTCCTGACTGGCCGTTTCGCTACAATCTAAACTGTGATTTTCGGTCTGATGATTCGGAGATGGGTGTTCATGCTTCGAAGTGGGATTACCTTCTATACTCTCCCGGTTTTGATTCTGGGAGTAGTCGCGCTGGCGTGTCCGGTGGCGGCCTCGGCTCAGCGTCACGGCGGCGGCGGTTCGGGCGGAGGAGGATATGGTCTCGGCGGAGTCAATCGCCCCACCGGAGTCAGCGAAAAGGACAGCCTGCAGGGCTTTAACCAGGCCATGGCCGACCAAGCCACAGGGCCGCAGATCACCGAGTTTCAGATTGTGGTGAAGAGCACGGACGCGGCGAAAGCCGAGCTGCAAGCCTTCCTCGCCGGGCAGGGTAAAGAGAATGCTGCAGCGCTGTCCGCTCCTGTCGACCGCAATCTGAATCCTTCATCTCTCGATCTGTCCTTGGAAACGGCGCGCAGTGAGAGCAAGAAATTTATAGAGGAATTCTCGGCCGTGCAGAAATCGGGCCTGAAAGATTTCACCAAGCGGCTGCAGAAAGCGGATTCCGATCTGGAGCAAGAAACGAAGAGGCTTGATGAGGATTTGCATGCAACGAGCGTGTCGGGTCCCGAAGTTGCGGCGCGCGCCGAGAGTCTGAGCAAAGCTCTCGCGGAGTTTTCAAATCAGCAACTCGCCCTGGGCAGGGAAATGAGCATCACGCTGGCCAGCGGTCAGGATCTGACCTTCACGCTTCCGACCGTGAAGAGTCCGGTCAGCGTTGGGGGTCAAGCCGTCGAGCTGACAATTTCAGGTGAGTTAACCCAGGTCTCGGCGCAAGGCAGCCAACGCATCTTCAAGCTCGAGCTGTCTTCTGCTCTGACCGACGTGCAGCAGAATATTACTGGGATCATGCGCTCGGCGCTCAACAGTTCGCCGCAATGTGGCGAACGCATCGCCGTACGCCAGGCGGAACTGACGCCCGAGAGTCCCGCGGCCCTGCTGGTCTTGCAATTGCATTACGAGCGCTGGGCCTGTGGTGAGATCGCAGGTCAGACCATGGCGAACGAACTGGCGCAAAGCGATGGCGGAGTGGAACTCAAGCTCACGCCCGCGTTGGATAAATCCGGTCTGAAACTGGCAGCCGAATTCCAGCGCATCGACGCCGACGGCATGATGGGCGAATCCCTGCGCACCGGAGCGCTTGGAGATGACCTGCGCGAAAAAGTCAGCGAGTCGCTGATTCCGGCCCTGCGCGCCGGAGCGGACCTCAAGACTACCCTTCCGCCGGCGGTGCAGAACTCCGCCATGCTCGAGAGCATGAGCTTCCAGGATACCGGGGTGGGCGCAGTGAGCGCTGTGCTCGATGGCCAGATTCAAATCTCCGGCGAGCAGGCCAACCTGCTGGCCAGCCAGTTGAACCAGGCGTTGGCGGCCCGGCAAACCCCGGCGCCAACCCCGACGCAGTAAGCTGATCCCGCCGTCCGTTCTCTTCGGCCTCGCCTTTCTGTTCGTATCCCCTGCTTTTTTCTGGTAGTGGTGCAGTTTGGATTTCTTTCCTTGAAGTGTCATCCTGAGCGGAGCCGTTTTTCAGGCGAAGCGAACGATCTCAGTCTTATCCGGCCTGGAGCGTGAGCCAAACTGCACCACTACCTTTTTTCTTTCGGAGTGCAGTTTCACGTCGCCTCTGTGCTAGGCTTTCCGTGCCCTCCGTCTGCGGTTCCACTCATGGAATCCACAGGACAAGCCGGCTCGCACCAGGCCGAGTCTCACCGGTCAGAAACTGCGCAACATCCACCATCCCTGATCCGTGTCGGCACCGCCGGCTGGTCTTATAAAGATTGGGAGGGAATTTTTTATCCGCCGGGAATGCGCCAGCGCAAAATTCATCCACTCGAATATCTGGCGCGCTTTTTCGATACCGCCGAGATCAACACTTCATTCTACGGGCCGCTCAAGCCGGAACTGGCCAAGCTCTGGTGCCGAAGAGTTGCGGCGGTAAATCCAAGTTTTCTCTTCACCGCAAAACTCTATCGCGCGTTCACGCACTCGCCTATCGCCGTGATGGAGCCGACATCGGCCGCGACCATCCGTCCGACGGACGAAGACGAAGCTCGCACCCGCGAAGGCCTCGACGCTCTTGCCGGCGAAGGCCGCCTCGGCGCTCTTCTCATCCAGTTTCCCGTGTCGTTCAAGAACACTTCGCTGAACCGCGAATATCTCGACCAACTGCTGCGCCAGTTCATCGAATATCCGCGCGTGGTCGAAGTGCGCGAGTCCAGCTGGAACAACGCCGAAACCCTGGCAGCCTTCACGCGAAACAACGTCGCCTTCTGCAATATCGACCAGCCCGTGCTGGGGCACTCGCTCGCGCCCACCGAGCACGTGACCGCTTCGATCGCCTACGTTCGCCTGCATGGACGCAATTACAGCGAGTGGTTCGATTCCGACAATCGCAACGACCGCTACAACTATCTCTACAAGGAAAGGGAACTGGAGAGCTGGAAACAGCGAATCGAGAACGTCGCCGAAAAAGCGCAGGCCACCTACGTCATCACCAACAATCATTTCGAGAGCAAAGCGGGAGTGAATGCGCTGGAGTTGAAGGCGATGATCACCGGCAAGCGAGTGCCCGCCCCGCCAACGCTGGTTCAGAAGTATCCCGAGCTGAGAAGGTTCGCCGACCCTGCGGAAGATTCGGGGAACGCCGGGTCCGCCTCGCAATTACCTCTGTTGGCCTAGAGCTTCTCTGAATTGCGTACCCCAGATTTTGCGGCGTGTCCCAGGTTACGCGGGGTGCCCCAGGTCTCGCCGTTTTTGCGAGACCTGGGAGGCTCGTCATTGCTTGCTAGATGCGGCACTCGACGCGACATACTGGAAATCGCGAATCACGACCGACTGATCTTTCGCTGGCGTCTGCTTGAAACACCAGAGATTGATGCCCACCGGGAAAGCAAGCTGCGGAATGTTGATTGCACTTGAAGCGTACGTCTCCGTCTTGATCACATCCGCAACCTTCCCCACAGGGTGAGCGCCGTTCATCAGCGTAAACACGATGTGGTCCGGGCTCCACTCCATGCGCGCCGTGGTAAGGTTGCCACCGTCGACGTGGAAGTTGTCTTCCCAGGCTGAATCGCCGTGGGGCTTACGGTTCCCTGTCGAGGGATACACGGTGAAGTCGGCATTACATCCGTGGCAGGTCTTGTTCCACTGGGAAAATTCAATGTCGATTTCGTTCTCTGCGTCGGCGCCGATGTGATGCGTAGGCCCGTAGGGGAACAGACCAAGCACCGTCGTAGGATCCATTGCGTAGACGTTGCCCTCGATCACCCACTGGTACGTTCCGAAGCCCAAGCGGTCGGTGGTAAAGACTTCCGCAGACGTCCATTTTCCGTCGCGCTGCACGATCTGCAGATGCAAGTATCCGTTGCGGTCGATGCTGACGTTGGCCGGGTCGCCGGAAGCAACACCCGCCATGCCGCCACTGGTGACCTTCCAGGTGTGTTCAGCCCAGGTGATGGTCTGAGCCTGCGCGGACTGGAGAACGCAGAACAACAAACCGCACATCATCGTCCGAACCAATGTCATCACCAGCGTCATCGATTTGCTCCTCGGCATTATTCGTTCTTGCCTGCGCCATCACGAACTGGCTGCCCCACTCGTCGCGGTTTTCGACGAGTGGGTGTCACGGACGATAGTACCAAGGACTTTTCTCAGCGTGCAGCCCGGATTCCCCACACGCGGCTCCCAGGTCTCGCAAATGCAGCGAGACCTGGGGCACCCGGTTCCCGGGACCCGGCATGAGGATTGAATCGAGAAGGAACACTCGTCCGAAAAGAGAGAGCGCAACGCGGGGACTGATTATCGAACGGCCAGGCTCGTTACGCCCCCACGGCGGCGTGGTCGGCCAGGCGGCGCTTGTTGTAGCGCAGGGCGACGTTCATGTAGACGTTGCCCATGGCGGTTTCGAAGCAGATCATCAGCGCTTCCACATCTTCGCTGGTCTTGTCGCCTTCCTGGGCAGTGAGCAGGAGCGGGGGATGGACGCGAAAATGAAAGCCCTGGTCGTTGAGCGCGGAAATCGCGTTGCCCACGACCTGGTTGGCCAGTTCGAAGATAGTTTCCTTGATCAGCGCGTCCGATTCAGGCAGTTCGGCTCCCGCATAGTGGCTGGCGACCTTCACCGCGGTGTGGGGCTCGAGATCGAGAATGATCCGGCCTTCAATGTCGCCGGTCAACGCGATCATGCCCGCCACACCTTTGCGGCG
Source organism: uncultured Acidobacteriaceae bacterium (assembly GCA_963739125.1). GTDB lineage: Bacteria > Acidobacteriota > Terriglobia > Terriglobales > Acidobacteriaceae > Sulfotelmatobacter. The sequence goes on from CAVTZD010000001.1 coordinate 4,083,732, forward strand.
ATAGGCTTCCTCTTCCATGCTGAGGTTGCCCACCTTGGTTTTGCCCTGCAGGCCTTGCGACAACACGGCGTCGGCCGCGTTGATGAAGGGCTGGATCAATTCCATCTTCATTGTGTTAGACTCCCGCTCCGGCCGAAGCGCTCACCGCGCCGTCGTCGCCCAGAACGTATTTGATAACTTCGTAGAGCACTTCCGGCTTCACCGGCTTTTGTACGAAATGGCGCGCTCCGCGCTGCAGCGCCGCCACAATGTTTTCCTGATATCCCACCGAGGAAACCATCACGATGCGCGCTTCCGGATGCTGTTGTACGATCCGTTCGGCCGCCTCAATGCCTTCCATCTGCGGCATGGTGATGTCCATGAGCACGATGTCGGGATGTACGCGGTCGAACTCGCTGATGGCGGTCAAGCCGTCGCCGGCCTCAGCCGCCACCTGCCCGCCGAAGGTTTCGATCATGCGGGCTAAGTTCTTGCGAGCAAACACGGAGTCGTCCACGATTAAATAGCGGACCGCCTGTCCGTCCTTGCTGCGTTTCACTGGTGCAAACTGCTCCATAATCCCTCCCCGTCTACTGCATATCATGCCCGGCATTCCCAGACCAGATCACGCTGGTCATGGTCCGCCGTGCCCGAATGTTGCACTCGAGTCCTGCTCCCGAGTTCAGTTTCCCGCGCCTACCGCGCGCCCGGTCGAACCGATCTCCCCTCCCTTGGCGCGGCAGATCGACTGCAGGGTCGCTGCCATCACCTCCAGAGAGATCACTCGGATCGCGTAGCCGCGCTCGATGGCGGCTTTCGGCATACCGTACACCACGCAGGAGTCTTCGCTCTGCGCGATGGTCATGCCGCCTTCTCTCTTAATCGCCCCCAGGCCTTCAGCTCCGTCGTCACCCATGCCGGTCATCAGCACGCCTACCGCCTGCGATTTGAACTCCTCGGCCACGCTGCGCAGCAGCACGTCCACGCTGGGGCGGTGCCCGTTGACCCGCGCGTCCTCGCTCAGGACGGCGATGTCTCCCAACGGCAGCCGCTTCACCTTCAGGTGCCGGCTTCCCGGACAAATCAGTACTCGGCCCGGTTGCAACACATCTCCCGATTGCGCTTCCTTCACCCGCAGCGCACTCAATTCGTCGAGCCGCCGGGCAAACATGTCGGTGAATCCGTCAGGCATGTGCTGCACCACGACGATCGTTCCGGGAAAGTTTCCCGGCAACTGCGACAGCAGATACTCCATCGCCTGCGGCCCCCCGGTCGAGACGCCGATGGCGACGATCCGGCTCGGGCTTGAATTTTGCTGCGCGACTTTCTCCACCTTGGGCGCGACTCCGGGAAGAATCCGCGGCTTCAGCTTGCACTCGGACGCGGCCTTGACCTTCGCGATGAGTTCCTTGGCCGTTTCCGTCATGTGCGCCGAGGCGTCTTTGGGCTTGGTGACGAAATCAAATGCCCCCAGTCCCAGGGCCTTCATGGTGACCGACGCCCCTTCGGTGCTGTGCGAGCTGAACACGATCACCGGCACCGGATGATGTCGCATGATTTCTTTCAGCGTGTCGATGCCGTTCATTTCCGGCATTTCCAGATCGAGCGTCACCACGCCGGGCTTCAATTCCGCAATCTTCTTCAGACAGAACGATCCGTCCATCGCCGTGCCCACCACTTCGATGGATTCGTCACCGGCCAACATCTGCGGAATCAGCTTCCGCATCAGCGCCGAATCGTCGACCACCAGCACGCGCACCGGATCTTTTTTCATGCCTGGCCTCCGGCGGGCGTAGTCGTGTCGAAGCCGCTCATCGCCAGGCGTATCCGGTCGGTGTGGGTCAGCAGCAGGCCCGAGTTGCTGCGTCCCGTTTCCTCCGGACGCGACCGGGCTACGTGCTCCACCACGGCTGGCAGGTTGAGGATCAACACCACCCGCCCATCACCCAGAATTGAAGCGCCAGACACCAGGTCGGTCGAGAAGGTTTGGTCATCCAGGGCCTTGATCACGAGTTCCCCCTCACCCTCGAGCGCATCCACAATCAAACCGTACTTCCTTTCTCCGACTAAAATAACGAGGACGAAAAGTTTGGCCTTGCGATCTCCGTCCAGCGACGCGGGCCGTCCCAGCCGCAGCAACGGCAGCACCTGCTGCCGTAACTGCAGGACTTCATAATTGTCGACCTGATGCACTTCGGACTCCTGGCTGCGCGCGATCTCTACGACGGCGTTCAGCGGGATGGCATACAAACGCTGCTCCACCCAGAACAACAACGCCTTGATGATGGCCAGCGTCAGCGGCAACTTCAGCCGGAACGTCGTGCCCTGGCCGGGACGGGTCTCGACACTGATCGAGCCTTTCAGCCGATGCAGCACGCTTTGCACAACATCCATGCCCACGCCGCGTCCGGAGACTTCCGTGACTTCTTCGGCCGTGCTGAAACCGGGCGCGAAGATGAAATCGAGAATCTCGCTATCGGTCAGCCGCGCGGATTCCTCCAGCGTGGTCAGGCCGAGGTCAATCGCCTTGGCGCGAATCTTCTGCGCGTCAATGCCGCGGCCGTCGTCGGAGACTTCCACGACCACCTGGTTGCCCTGGTGATACGCGTTGAGCTTCACCACTCCCCGCGGCGTTTTGCCCAGTTTGCGGCGCTCCTCGGGCGGTTCAATGCCGTGGCCGACGGCGTTGCGCACCAGGTGAGTCATGGGCTCGGCGATGGCATCGAGAATGCCTTTGTCGAGATCGGTGTCATGCCCGCTGACCTGCAGTTCCACGTCGCGTCCGCATTGCCGCGAGACATCGCGCACGAGGCGGGGGAAACGCCGGAACAGCTGATCCACGGGAACCATGCGGATTTTCATCACCGAGCGTTGCAAATCATTGAGCACACGCGCCTGAAAGGCCACAGCATCGGCAAACTTGCCGCGCAACAGCTCTTTCGGATAACGTCGCGAAAATTCATGCAAGGCCTGCTGCAACATCGACTTGCCGATGATCAGCTCGCCCACCAGATTCAGCACGCTGTCGATACGCCCCGCTTCCACGCGCAAAATATTTTCTTGCATGGCGGGGATGCCCATCGGCTCGCCGGCGGGCGCGGCCGGGGCTGGCTGAACCGCCGCCGCCGTCTCCTCGGAAACACTTTCCTCTCCGACCGGGACAGTTGCGGTCTCTGCTTCCCCCTTGCAAGCCGTCGAGGGTGTTGCGGGCGCCAGCATCAACTCGACCACGACTTCTTCGGCGATCGTCGGAATGCGTCCCTTGGCGGCAATCTGCTCGACCGCCTGGCTGGTGGCCAGCACGAACTCAACTTGCTTCGCCGCCGCCGGAGATTTCGGATCCGGACGCAAAGCGATAATCTGGCCCACGGCTGCCAGAGCATTTTGAATCAGCTGACGCCCGGCAATCGGCATGGCGCAGTGCGGATCGATTTTGACCACGACGTGGTACACCGCCAGGCCGGCAACCTGCGCCTTGGTCATGGCCAGATTTTCGTATTCGGTCCAGACCGCCGCTGATTTTGCATTTGCTCTGGCGGTTGAAGCTTTGGCCGTAGTCTTCCGGGTGCGCCCCGCTTTCTGAGTCGCGGGCGCGGCTGTCAGATCCCGAATCCGCTTGCTCAGCGCCTTGGTCGAGGGCAGTTTCTTGCCGCCGTGATAGGCGCCAATCATTTCCGTGAAGATGTCGGCCGCGGCAAACGCGATTTCCGCTACTGCGGTTTGCGTCGCCGCGCCCTCCAGCGACAGCGCGTCTTCGAACTGATGCGCCAGTTCACTCAACTCGCGCAGCCCACAGGCCGCGGAGTCGCCTTTCAAGGTGTGAACCGTGCGCCGAATGGCGCGCACGATTTCCTCATCGCCGGGAAGCTTTTCCAGCTTGAGAGCTTCTTCGTTCAGCGCCTGCAGCAGTTCCTGCGAAGTCTCAAAGAAGAGCTCTCGCAGTTCCAGTCCGCGTTCATCGGGGGGATGAGTCATCGGTTACTCCCGTACCTCAAGCCGCTGGTATGCCGTTCCGCTGTCCTTGTGCACCATCTGGAACTTCTTGGTCAGCCCCAGCAGGCTTTCGGCATGTCCCACAAACAAATAACCGTTGTTGTTCAAGCAACGGTAGAACTTCTCGACCAGCCGTTTCTGTTCGGCCTCGTCGAAGTACATCATGACGTTGCGGCAGAAGATCACGTCGTTACGCTGCGGCAGATACTCGGTCTTCAGGTTGTGAAAGTCGAAGTGCACCATTTCCTTGAGCGCCTTCTTGACTGCGTAACGCTCGCCCACCTTGTCGAAGTAGCGCAGCCGGTAGCCGTAGTCGACTGTCGCCATCTGGTTCTCGTTGTAAGTGGCTTCCTGCCCCGCCCGCAGCACCGAGTAATTGATATCGCTGGCCAGCACCTCCACCCGCCACGGCGGAGGAACCAGCGGCTTGGGTAGCGGCAAGTCCACCGGCAGAGGATTGCGCAAGTAGTAGTAGGCCAGCGCGTCGGTCACCAGCATGGCCAGCGTATAGGCCTCTTGCCCGGTGGAGCAGCCCGCGCTCCAGATGCGGATCGAGTATTCCCGCCGCGAGCTCTTCTGCTTGAACAAATCCTCAAGCACGAATTTCTGAAACAAATCCAGTTGCGCCTTGTGGCGGAAGAAGCTGGTCTCGTTGACCGTGAGATTTTCCAGCAGCCGGGCCAGTTCGTCTTTGCCTTCATGGCTGATCAGCAGCCGGTAGTAGGCGTAAAACGAATCGACGCGGCACTCCTTCAGGCGGCGCAGCAGGCGGTCCTGCAAAAAGTGCGTGCGGCGCTCGTCGAAGTGCATGCCGCACTCCTGGTACACCAGCGCCTGCAACAGCTTCAATTCCGCGTCCGTCAATATGGGAGCTGGTGCTGCTCCGGATGTACTCATTCTGTTTTCTCGGTCGATCTGAGCACTGAACCTGCGGGTTTCAAGGTTTCAACCTGTCAAAAGTTTCAAGGTTTCAAGGTTTCATTGACCAGATCCCCTGAGCCGCGACTCGCCCCACCTCGAAACCCTGGAACCCTGAAAACGATGCCACCCCGAAACCTTGAAACCTTGCCACTTTGCCACCTTGAAACCTTAAGACCTACTTCCCAGCGGCCTTAGCCTCGCCCTTCGCTACGCCCTTTTTATCGGCGGCCTCGATTTTCACTTGCAGACTGCCCGGGGCCAGTAATTTGCTCATGTCGAGCAGCACGACCAGGCGTCCGGAAACTTTTCCCAGCCCGGTCACGCAGTTCAATCCGCCTTCCTGAAACACCGCCGGCGGCGCTTCCACCGCGTCGGCTGGAATCTTCAACACTTCCGAAGCCGAGTCAACGATGAGCCCGGCCAGTCTGCCTCCGTGCTCGACCACCAGAATGCGATTCTGCTTTTTGAGCTGCGCCTGACTCTGACCGAAACGCTTGCGCAGATCCATGACCGAGACAATCTTGCCGCGCAGGTTGATGACCCCCTCCAGGTAGTCGGGAGCATCGGGCACGGCGGTGATTTCGGGCACCCGCACGATTTCGTGCAGGGAAGTGATGGGCACGCCGTAGGTCTCGCGGCCCACTTGAAACCCGACGATATGAAGTTCACGACTCATGCTTCAGGCTCCATGCTGCAGACTCTGGCTGCGACCATCAGTACTGTGACCCCGCCGCCGCCCGCCGCGCGCCGCGTCCGGAGTGCTCTCCGGCCACCGAGTTGTGTGACGAACTCTCGTCGAGTGAGAAGCGGTCGAGCGAATCGAGCAGGCCGCGCGACATCTTCGACATTTGCTCCGACGATGCCGCCAGCTCGGTCGAACCCGAGGTCGACTGCTGCACCAGTTCCCGCATGCGCTCCATGGCTTTGACCACGGCCTGCGCTCCGGACGCCTGTTCTTCGACCGCCGAGTTGATCTCGTGGGTGATCTCGTTCAGGCGTGTAGTCGCGCGCGCGATCTGCGACGAGCCGTGCGACTGTTCGTTGGTGGCCGCGCCGATTTCCTGCGCGAACTTGTAGACTTCGGTGACCACGTTCGAAATCTTGCGCAGCGCCGCGTTCAGTTCTCCGCCCAACTCCAGGCCTTCGTTGACGATTCCGGTCGAGCGGTCCATGTTTTCGACCGCCTTGCGGGCTTCTTTCTGAATGCTCTGGATCAGCTCGGAAATTTCCTTGGTCGATTGCGCCGATTTTTCCGCCAGCTTGCGCACTTCGTCGGCCACGACCGCAAAACCGAGGCCGTGCTCGCCGGCGCGGGCGGCTTCAATGGCAGCATTCAGCGCCAGCAGGTTAGTTTGCTCGGCCAGATCGTCAATCACTTCGATGATCTTGCCGATATCGTCAGCGCGCTGTCCCAGGGCGCCGATGATCTCGCCCGAAGAGTTGATGGTCGTGTTGATGCGGTTCAGGCCGTCTGTGGCCTTCTCCATGGTGCCAATGCCGGCGTGCACTTCCTCGCGCGAGCGGTTAGAAATATCGAGCAGAACCTTGGCGGTGTCGGCCACGCGCTGGATCGAAGCCACCATCTGATCGATCGATGCCGAAGTCTCGCTTACGCTCGAAGCCTGCACCTGCGTGCTCTTCACCATGTTTTGTACGTTGACGCTCATCTCATGCATAGTGCTGGTGACTTCGTCGATGGCCGAAGACGCCTGCAATCCGATCTTGGCCGAGTCGTCCGACGCTCCGGCAACCTGCCCGGAAGCGCTGGCGACTTGCGAAGAGGCATCGCGTACGCTGCGCACCAGGCTGGCCAGACCCTCGACCATGCGGGCGAAGGCGTTGCCCAACGTGTCATGCGAAGAACGCGGCTTGACTTCGACCCTCAAGTCGCCGCCGGCGATGGACTCCGAAACCCCAGCCATCTCTTTCAGGTAGGTGACCATCTTGGCGAAGGTTCGCGCCAACTCGCCGATCTCGTCGTCTCGGTTGACGTCGATGTTGTGTTCCAGGTCGCCGGTGTTGCCGATGCCGCGGGCCACGTTCATCAGGTTGCTCAGCGGCCCGGTGATGGCTTTGGCGGTGCGGTACGCAATCGCTACACCGAGGGTCAGCGCCAGCAGCGTGCTCAGCAGGGATACGACAATCGTCCAGGTAGCGGCTTTTTCGTCGGAAACGCGCCGTTCATCCACCAGCTTGCGGTTCTCTACGTCGGCGCCGTCGAGTGCGTCGGTCGAATTCTTCACCCAGGAAGAAGCGTCTTTCTGCAAGTAATAGATCTGGAGCTCGGCGACGGTGGCGTTGCCCGAATCCACGTCTTTCCGCTTGTCGATCAGGGGCTGCGCGAACTCCTTGCCCCAGGCATTCTCCAGTTGCTGCACCCGGTTCAGGGAACTCCTGACCTGATCGGAGTTGGCCAGGGATTTGCCCTGATCCAGCTTGTCGTTCAGCACCCGCAGGCCGTCGTTCATGCGGTCGACCTCGCGGGTGTCACCGCTGAGCAGGTAGTTGCTCAGAAAGAGACGGTTTTGCATCATCTGAAAGCGGACCGAGTTGGTGGTGTCGGCCAGTTCCAGGGAGGCAGCGGCGGCGGCTTTAGCGGCGTGCTCCCGTTGTACGGCGAACCAGTTCACCAGGAACAGCAACACCACCATGGTGAGGATGATGCCGAAATTCACATATAGTTTTTTCGCGATCGTCATGCCTGTCTCCTCGCCGTGTTCGCGCTTCTACTGCGGGTCAAACTTGAATTCGATAACTCCCGTGCTTTCCCCCGGCGACGGCTCAAAACGCCACCTCTTGGCGGCGTCGAGCGCAGCGGTGGCCAGCACCGGGTGTCCGCCTACCACGCGGGCCGTTTTTACGGTGCCGTTAGGCAGCACTACGACTTCAACCTTCACTGTGCCCCCAATACTCATCTTGCGCGCCAGATCCGGATAAACGGGCTGCACCCTGGTCTTGGCCCGACGCAGAAAGTCTTCATTGTTGTTGTTTTGGGCCGGGTTGTTTTGGGCCCCCTGAGCAACCGCTCCGACCGGTCGTACGATCGGGTAAAGGGTCAACAGCGCCAACAACGCCGTGGCGGTTCTTCCAGACACAATTCCTCCTTCAGCATGAGAGCTGGTGCTGGTTGAGCGTGCAACGGCTGGGCCACCTGTGCCTTCGCGGCAAAACCGAAGTAATGTACTGTATCTATCAGAAAAGGCTAATGTTATTGCGTTCCGGCAGGCTCGCGACGCCTTCCACGCGAAAGAGCTGTCCCGTCTCAGGCCTGACTGAGATAGATTGCTTCTCAAGCTGAGACGCAATCTCAGCCTCAGTCTCGGGATTTCACACCAAGGCACCCCCTTGGGCATTTCTCTTGACTCAAATTGAGATGACAGATAGTTTCCCATTAGATTCAAGCACTTGTGCATCGTGAGCCACTTCCATCGACGATCAGTCCGCCACTGACGATTCCCGGTGGCGAGGTGATGCTTTCCCCGCGGGCCGCAGCGATTCCCGGCTCCGACGAGGCCTTCCAGAAACTGTTGCTCCGCGTTGCCGCAAAGGCCGCCGAACGCGGCGACGCGGCCTCGCTCATCGCTTTTTTCTGTCGAGCCACGCGTGAGTTTTTTCAGGTTTCCGGGGCGTACTTCTGGCGCTGCCACGCGGGAGACGAACTCGTAGGCGAGCAAGCCGACGGGAAAATGGCCGAGCGCTTTGCCGGATTGCGTCTCGCTCCCGATCAGAGCACGGTAACCGCTGAAGCCGTGCGCCAGCGCCGCACCATCTTTGCCAATCGCGTCGAGCAGGCAAAGTTCCCACTGGCGCGCGAGTTTGGCGCAGTCTCACTGCTGGCGGCCCCGCTTGTGGTCTCCAAGGAAGTGATCGGCGCGGCTACGTTCCTGCACGACTCCGAGCCCAATTTCTTCAACGAAGATCTGGCCGCCAAGGCGACAATCCTGGCCGGTCAACTCGGCAGTTTGCTCGAGGCCATGCGGCTGAGCGAGGTTTCACGCGAAGAATACCGCCGCGCCGAAATCCTGGCCGACGTGGCCCACGCTCTTCATGGAACGCCTGATGTTGCCGCTGTAATCGAAGCTCTGGCCGACCGTTTGCGACTTCTGTTGCGCAGCCGCCTGGTTTGTGTCCTGCTGAAGCGCGAAGGCCCGTTTGAATTGCGCGCAGTGTCGGCCGAAACTCCCCAGCTGGCGACGGCGGCGCGGTCGCGGCACGACCGCCAGACTTTGCGTTTTGCTGCCGATCTGGCGCAGCGCGCCGTATCCGCGGGAGAGTCGGTCACGTTATCCGTGGGCGCAGATGCTCATTCCCTGGGCAGCCTGGTTTCTCCCGGAATGCTGATCGCCGCGCCCTTGCGCACTTCGCGCACGATGGGAGCGATCCTGGTCTATCCGCGCCAGGATGGCGTTTTCACCGCCGAAGAAAAGTCCCTGGTCTCGGCTATCGCCGGATTCGGCGCAGTGGCGGTGGCCCACGCTGAACTTTATGCCACAGCGCATGCTCAGGCGCACGAACTGCAACAGTTGCTTGAAATCTCCTCCGCCCTGAGTTCCAGCGCCGGGTTGGAGTCTTTCCTGCAGGCTTTCGTAGTCCATGCTGCCGATTTTCTAGGGTATCGCCGTTGCTTCATCGCTTTGCTGGAAGATGATCGGTTCCAGGTTCGTTATTCGGTGGAAGCCGGCGAGCCGCGCCGGGGAGACGTGAGCTTCCCCGAAGGCGTGGCGACTCGAGCCCTTCGCGCGAAAGAGGTTTTCTGGACCGACGAAGCCCGGCGCATCCCCGGCGTGAACCTTGACTTCGTCACCAAGTATCAAGTCCATCAGTTCCTTGCCGTGCCGCTGCTCGGTGGCAACGGGCAGGTGCTCGGAATGTTCGGTGTCCTCGACCGTCTCGATGAGACGGGCATTTCACAGGAAGATATCCGCCGCGCCCGCGCGCTTTCCAACCAGGCCGCAGTCGTGCTCGAAGTAGCCCGCAATCTGCATCTTTCAGAACAACACCGCCGCCGCGCCGAAGCTCTGATCGAACTGGCCCGGGAGATCGACAGCGCTCTGCACCTGCCCGAGTTCGCCCGCCGCTTCGTGTGCCGGGCCGCCGACCTCACCGGCTCCAGTGCCGGCTTGTTAGCTGTGAAGCACGAAGACCGCTTTCAACTGGCGGGCGTGCACCCTTCGCCAGAACCCTCCGCCCCGCCGGTGCCCGCCGAGAACGAAGGGCAGTCGCATTCACGGGATGCCAGTCCCGCGCTTACAGAAGGGTCGGAGCCCAAGGCTGGCTTGACGAACGCCACCCATGATCGGGCTGCGGATCGAAGATTCGATCGTGATCTGGAGCGCACCCTGGAGCCGGCGCTGTCCGACTTCGCGGCTCGCCATATCGAGACTGTGGTCTCTGGTCCAGCCGCGGAGTTGCTGGGCGAAGATGCGGCGACCGCCCTGCGCTGGCAGGATTGCACGCTCGTCCGCCTCGCTAGCTCCAACGGACAACTCGCCGGCCTGCTGTGTCTTTCCGGAGGCAGTGCGCTCGACCGCGAAGGCCGTGTTTTCCTCGAAACGCTCGCCAGCCACGGAGCCATGGCTCTCGAGAACGCGCGGCTGTTCACACGCATCGACCAGGCCAACCGCCACTGGATGGCGATCTTCGATGCCATCACCGACTTCATCGTCGTGCACGATCATGCCGATAAAGTTCTGCGTGTCAATCGATCTCTGGCGTCGATGATTGGCGTCCCGCCGGCGGAGTTGGTCGGCGTCGATATGCGCGCGCTGCTGGCGCTCACCAGCGACGTCGCGCCCTATTCCTGCCCCTTCTGCCGGGCCATGGTCGATGATGCTGATGAGTTTGTGCATCCCGTGTTCGATCGCAGCTATCTGGTTTCGACTTCGCGCACCCAAGGTGCTTCCGAAGAAGGTCTGCAGACCATTCACGTGCTGAAAGACATTTCCGACCGGCGCGAGGCCGAGCGCCGCTACCGCGAGCTGTTCGACAACATTCAGGAAGGTCTGTTCTTCAGCACGCCGGCGGGACGTTTCGTCGAAGTCAACGACGCCATGGTCCGCATGCTGGGATACGAAAGCCGCGAGGACCTGTTGCAGATCGATATTCCGACGCAGCTTTATTTTTCGCCCGAACAGCGCGAGCGCCACTCCGAAGAGTTGAAGCGTGACGGTCTCCTGCGCAACTTCGAGGCCACGCTGCGCCGCAAAGACGGATCGCCCATCCACGTCCTCATCAACGCATTCGGAATGCACGACAGCATGGGGAATCTGCAGCAGATTCGCGGGTTGATGCTCGATGTCACCGGTCTCCGCACCTACCAGTCAGAGTTGCATCGCGAGCGCGATTTCTCCGGCAAGATTCTCAGCAACACGCAGAGTTTGATCCTCGTAGCCGACACCGCCGGGCTGGTCAGCTACGCCAACCGGCGCTGGTACGAAGCCGGATTTGAGCAGCGCCAACTGGTCGGGCGTCCGTTGCTGGAGATGGCCGCTCCGGGATTTGTGCGCCCCCTGGCTGACGCGCTGCAGAACACGCTCAACGGCCAGCAGGTCGATAATCTCGAGTTGGAGATCGTGCGCGGCAACGGCCTCACTGGCAAATTCTCCGCCAATCTGAGTCCCATGCGCGATGAGCCGGGAAATGTTACCAGCATCGTGGTGGTGCTGACCGACATTACCGACTCCGCCGTGCTGCGCGATAAGTTGGTGCACGCCGAGAAAATGGCCGCGGTCGGGCAACTGGTCTCTGGCGTCGCGCACGAGGTCAACAATCCGCTCACCGCGATTCTGGGCTTCGCCGATCTGCTGATGGAAAATCCCGATCTGCCCGAAACCGCCCGCAAAGATATGCGCGTGATTCTGCAGGAAGCGCAACGCACCAAGCAGATCGTGCAGAACCTGCTCAGCTTCGCCCGTCAAATGCCGCCGCAGCGCGTGGCCGTGCAGCTGAATTTGATCCTGCGCCGCACCATGCAGCTTCGTTCCTACGACTTCACCAGCCACGGCATCGATGTGATCGAGCATCTCGACGAAGATTTGCCCGAAGTGATGGGTGACGCCCACCAGTTGCAGCAGGTCTTCCTGAACATTTTGAACAACGCCTACGACGCGGTGCATGAAATCGGGCGCCGGGCGCGGATCGAAATCATGTCCACCAAATCCGGTGACGCCGTCGAGGTTTCATTTCGCGATAACGGCTATGGAATCTCCCATCCTGACAAGATTTTCGATCCCTTCTTTACCACCAAAGAAATCGGCAAGGGAACCGGTCTCGGCCTGAGCATCTGTTACGGCATCGTGAAGGAGCACGGCGGAGAGATTCTTTGTCACAACAATTTCGGCGGGCAGGGCGCGACCTTCGTCGTGCGTCTGCCCGCGGTGTCTCATAGTGCGTCGTTCAGCGTCGCTGCAGGAGTGATACCCAAATGAGCCTCCCCGCGGTTAAACCTTCTCCCGTCCCAATATTGCTCATCGAGGATGAGCCCGCCGTCATGGCGTATGTGCGTGCCGCTCTCGAGCGCAGCGGATATCCGGTGGTCTGCTGCGAATCGGGCATCGATGCCCTGCGCCTGCTCGAAAGCGAAACTTTTCTCGGCGTCGTTTCCGATATGCGCACGCCCGGCGGCGTCGATGGCGGCCAGGTTTACACCTGGCTCGCCGAACACCGGCCCGAGCTGGCCGGTCGCCTCGTTTTCATCACTGGCGACATCGCCAACGAAGAAACCGTCGCGACCCTGCGCCAGACCGGCGCTCCCTGCGTGGAGAAGCCATTCCGCGTGCAGCAGTTTATTGATGTGATCTCGAAAACCATGGGGAAGGCCCAGTGAATAACGCCGTGAACAAGAGAGACGATACTCGCATCCGCCTGCTGGTGGTGGACGATGAACAGACCATTCGCAAACTCTGCATGACGGTCGGAGAGTCGCTCGGCTTCGATTGCCTTGAAGCCGAAAGCGGAGACTCCGCGCTGGCGCTTCTCGAAGAGCAGCCCACGCACATGGTCCTGACCGACCTGGTCATGCCGCACATGACGGGCCTGGAATTTCTGGAGAAGGTCAAAAAGCTTCTGCCCCGCAGCGAAGTCGCGCTCATGACCGGGCACGGTTCCATTGAGACCGCGGTGCAGGCCATGAAGCTCGGCGCCTACGACTACATCACCAAACCCTTTTCTCCGCTCGAAGAACTGCGCTTGTTCCTGCGGCGCATGGCGGAAAAAATCCGCCTCGTGGAGGAGAACGAATTTCTGCGCCAGCGCATGGATTCGGAAACTGCCGTCCACGGCATCGTGGGCTCGTCCACCCGCATTCAGGAAGTGCTGCGCATGATCTCGCGCCTCAAAGACACGCGCACCCCGGTGCTGATCTACGGCGAGAGTGGAACGGGAAAGGAACTGGTCGCGCGCGCCATCCATTTCCGCGGAGCATTCGCCAACCGCCCCTTCGTCGCCGTCGACTGCGGCTCGCTCGTTCCCACGCTGATCGAAAGCGAACTGTTTGGCTACGAAAAAGGCGCGTTCACCGGAGCGCTGCGCTCGAAGCAGGGACTATTCCAGGCCGCCGACGGAGGCGCCATCTTTCTCGACGAGGTCGGAGAACTGCCGCTGGAGCTGCAGGCCAAACTGCTGCGTGTCTTGCAGGAAAAAGAAGTGCGCCCCGTCGGCAGCAACCAGCGCGTCAAAGTCGATGTGCGCGTCATCGCCGCCACCAACCGCGATCTCGAAGCCGCCTACAAAACCGGATCCTTCCGCAAAGATCTTTACTTTCGACTCAACGTGGTTACGCTGCACGTCCCCGCACTGCGTGAGCGCCGCAGTGACATCGCCATGCTGGTGCACTGGTTCCTCGAGCGCTACGCGCCCGGCTCGGGCATGCAGGTTTCCGGCGCGGCCCTGAAGTCGCTGATGCAATACGACTGGCCGGGCAACGTGCGCGAACTGGAAAACTGCATCGAGCGCGCCGTCGCGCTGGGTAACGGTCGCATCATCGATCTGAGCGACCTTCCCCCGGCGATCGCCGGTTCAGCGAGCGCAGAAATGGCGGTCAGCCTTGCGGGAGCAGGAAGGGCAACCGCGTTTGATCCCGATCTCGCCGCCGCGCTGTCTCTGCCTGCTTCGCCCCAGGCGCCCACGGGGACGACCGATCTCGAAGACATCGAACGTGCCACCATCCAGCGCGTCTTCGAACAAGTGAAGGGCGACAAAGCCCTCGCCGGACGGATGCTCGGCATCAGCCGCGCCACCCTCTACCGCAAACTGAAACGCTACAACATCGGTGGCAACTCTGCAGCGTCGGCCGCAGGCTCGGCGAGTCATGCGCTGCAGTAAGCACGGCGTCAGCTTCCGATTCGGTGCTAACGTGGCAACCTTTGCATCACGGGAATGAAATCTGAGGATGGGTCGATGTTACGCAAGATAGGCCTCGGAATTTTGTATTTCATTGCGATCGTCTACTTCCTTTTGATTCTGTCCCCTTCTCTTTACTGTTACCAGCACGGATGCCGGGGACCGGGTGAGGGCGACGCTTTTATGCCCGCCTTCTTTCTGACTCCGCTGGGCGCACTGGCTACTGCCTTCTCACTGTACGACGCCATACGACAGATCAGAAAAAGACAACCATGGTCCTGGGTTTTCTGGCCTCTCGCGATCATCTTCGCGATCGTTCTGCTCGGTGCAATTGGTTTTATCGGGCTCCTGGTTTATCACCTCGCACTTCATCGCTAAGCGGCCCGCCGTGCTAACGTGGCGATCTGCTCGCCGACGAGAATAAGGGAGAGGACGGCTCGATGTTACGCAAGGTAGGGCTCGCCATTTCCTATTTCATCGCCTTCGTTTACATCTTTTCGATTCTGTATGCTTCTCTTTACTGTTACCAGACTGGATGCAGGGGGCCGGGCGAACTCGATGCTTTTTTGCCCGCCTTCGGCCTGACCCCGTTTGGCGCAATCGCGACGGCGTTCTCATTGCAGGACGCCATACGACATATCAGAAGGAAACAGCAGTGGTCCTGGGCTTTCTGGCCTCTCGCAATCCTTTTCGCGATTGTTCTGCTCGGCGTGATTGCACTGATCGCGTTTCTGATCTATTACACCGCATCTCATCGTTAAGGACGGTTCACGGGCGAGGGCCGGGCCACGCTCCGCACTGTGCTGCGTGCGCCGCCACAAAAAGGCTGCCCCACTCGTCGCGATTTTCGACGAGTGGGCACCCGGGACAATAATGCGGGACAATAATGCGGCGACAATGCGGGGACAGACGGGGCTGTCACCATTGTTTTTGAACGCAAGGAATGGGGTCAGTCCCGTCTGTATGAATGCATAAGTGAAATGAAGAAGGGTTCTCGAAGCGGCTACGATGCTGAGACTGGCGAGGAAAGCGCCAGCTCAGAAAGCTCACTCGGAGAACCCTATGAACAGCCTTCACTATATCGGATTCGACGTTCACAAGAAAACCATCAGTTTCTGCGTCAAGACCGCTGCGGGCGAGATCGTGGAAGAAGGCAGCGTGCTGGCGCAACGCGAGGTCTTGCGGCAATGGGCCTCCGCCCGTCCGCAACCGTGGCGGGGAGCGATGGAAGCGACCCTGTTCAGCGCTTGGATCTACGACAGGCTGAAACCGCACGCCGAGCAGTTAGAGATGGCGCATCCGGCCAAGATGAAAGCCATCAGCGCGGGCAAGAAGAAGAGCGATGCCATCGACGCGCGCACCATTGCCGACTTGGTGCGCTGCAATCTATTACCGGCCTGCTATGTGGCGCCGCCGCGGATCCGCGAACTGCGCCGTCTGCTGCGCTATCGCAGCCTGGTGGTGAGCGAAGCGGTACGCATGAAGAACAGGATGGCCGGACTGCTGATGGAAACCGGCGCTCTCTACGTGAAGGAGAAGCTGCACCGCAAGAAATATTTTGCCAGTCTGCTGGAAGAACTCGAGGAAGTGCCGGAATCGGTGATCGATCTGCTGCGTTTGAGCCGCGGCGCGCTGGAGATGTTCGAGACCACGCAGAAGCGGTTGGTCCGCGAGTTACTCGCCGATCCCGAACTGGCGCAACGTGTCGAACGGTTGATGACGATTCCAGCCGTCGGAGAGATTACTGCTCTGACCTGGGCCTTGGAGGTCGGCGATCCGCAGCGCTTTCGCTCCAGTTCCGATGCCATGAGTTACTGCGGACTGACCGCCGCCTTGAAGTCTTCGGCGGGCAAGCAGCAACGCGGTCCCATCTCGAAACAGCGCAACCACTGGCTGCAAACCACACTGATCGAGGCCGCCAAGCTGGCCCCGCGATGGAATCCGCAACTGGCGGCGCTTCATGCCCGCGAGTTGGAGCGCGGACACCGCAACCGCGCCACCCTGGCAGTGGCCCGCAAACTCGTCGCCTATTTATTGGCCGTCGACAAAAGCCGTCAACCCTTCCAACTGCGCATGCCTTTGGAAGAGCCGACACAAAAAGCTGCCTAAGAAGGAAAAACTTTGAACGCAGCGGCGATCGTCCGGCCGTTCCTCGCCAACTTGGGGACTGGGCAGAGGAGTCTCGACTCCCGATGCTCCTCACCGTCTGTATCGAGGCCGGCCGGAAAACCCTAACTCATACTTCGTGGACCGGGCTCGCGCTCGGTTCCCGCAAATGGATGTCTGGCCAAGCTGCTGCTTTGGCCGCACTGAACGATCGCTGGCTGTTTCTTAACCTAACCGCCTCATCTCCGCTTCCAGAGCCTTCTCTCCTAAGCGCTCGGAGACCTCCGTCTCCTCTTGACTTTTACTTATCATGGATGTCCCCGTATTTCCCTTGGAGGCACCGCTATGACATCTCCGGCAACCTCCTCAACGACACCTTCCACACCTACACCTGGGATGCCTACGGCGACATGGCTTCAATTGACGGCAACGCCATTACCTACGACGCCCTGAGCCAAGAAGTGGAGAAGTCGAACCCGACGCAGCAAATTCTCTATGGGCCGTTAGGGAAAATGGGCATCATGAACGGCCAAACGTGGGTGTTTGCCTCCATCCCGCTCCCTGGCGGGTCTACAATGCTGAAAGGACAGGTTCCGGGCATAGTCTATGCTTGGGTCCGGCATGCGAATTATCAGGGAACGGTGACCGTGGAATCGACGTTGAATGGGCGAGCGGTGAATTCCGACAAGGCTTTTGGGCCATTCGGCGAGCAGTACAACACCGGCGCTGCCGGGAACGGGGATACCGTGTGGGCCGGTATTTCACCGGACACCGTCGCGGGGACCTACGACGCGCTCTACCGCAAGTACAACCCGAACCAGGGCCGCTGGGTTTCGCCCGATCCCTCGGGTTTGAACGCAGTCGATCCGAGCAACCCGCAGAGCTGGAACCGCTATGCCTACGTCCTCAACAACCCGCTGAGTTACAGAGACCCGCTAGGGTTGGATTGTGCCTACCTGAACGACTCCGGGGACGGCGTCGAGTCTGTGGATCAGTCGAGCAACTCTGGTGAATGCGGCTCAAATGGCGGCTATTGGGTGGACGGCGGCCTGACAGACTATCAAATCAACTCCCAAAGCGGTTCCGTTCAACTCTGGGGCACGAACACGGGCATGGACCAGAACGGCAATCAGTCCTACACCTATGCGCAGTATCAGGACACGACCCTGAATGTCGGCTGGTTCATGAACACCGGCTGGAATCCGTTTGGTCACATTGGCATCGGGATCGGGAACAACCCGTTCGTCGGCCTTAATCCGGCCAGTGATATGCAGTTCCTTGGGTCGCTAACAGGGCACCTGTTTGGCTGCGTCGGGAGGGCTGGCTGCAATGCCTTGGCGAATACGACCGTTCCAGGTGTTATCAGTCCAGAAAATCCAAACCAGTCGCCTTTGCAAAACGTATCGATTCCCATCACCGGGATGCAGGCGAACATGATTCAGAGTGCAATCAATGGCAGCACTGTGTACCCGCCGAACTACTCGGTTATGGGACCGCAGCCAGCTTGCGATTGCGGGACGTGGGCTCAGCAAATGCTGCTGGCTGGCGGATTACAGTCCGGTATCCCCGCGCCGGTTCCAGCCTATCTAATAGAGCAGCTAAATCAAATTTATAACCCTTGGTGATGGAAAGGAGGAGCCATGTTTGAAGCAGTTGGGGAGAGCGATCCTACCGTGAAGAACACTATTGGAATCGGTATCCTACTCGTGCTGAGCGGGCTTGTTTTGAACTACATTTTCGACCGTCACAGCCTTGGACTACGAGTTGAACTGTTTCTTACGATAGTTCCTTTCTTCGTGACTGTGACCGGGGTGGTGTTGTCCATCGCTGGAGTCACAAGCCTACCGCTCCGGCGGGCACTCCGCATTGCACTGTTGATCTCGGTCCCCATTACCATCCTCTACGTGCCCTTCTATGTGGGTGTCCAGTTTGTACAAACGGGCGCGGATCGCTTCGGAGAATGCACCGGTATCTGCCAAACTGCGGCAGCCTCCGAGGTCGTTCCCGGCTCTCTCTCAGTACCGGGGAAGCCTGCTGTGTTCTGCTCAGTTGAGAGGCGCGGGATGTTTCTTTCGTATTACAACCAGCTGACGGTTTACGGCGTAACCGATTCGGTAGCACAGCAGAAAGTTTTGGACGGTCTAACCCAGCACTATCGACAGGCGCACACAAACCCCATCCAAGTCATGTTCTATGAGAGAGAGAACTGGACCGTTCGGAGCGGGAAGAGCGGGGTGAGTTCGGGCGCACGAGGCCCCGAGAAGTTGATTCGGGTCGCGACCGTAGGCTAGGTTCCTTCGACCCGACCGCTACGTCCGGGATGAGTTTTTCCTTTAGCCGCCGATCCGCCGCGCTGTGATCCTGCGGGCTGTCGCATGTCCCGGTGTGCTGGCCGGGGTGACGTGGTGGTCCGAGAGGCTGTTTCCGGGGTTAGAGTTTTTTTGCGCCGCCTACGGCGTCGGGTGTAAGGGTGACACTCCACCCCTGAAAGGGTGCTGCGAACCTGTTGAAGGCAGTGCAGCTAAAGAAAAAATCCCTTCGGCGGGTGGCGCACCCTTTGAAGCTAGCATAAACCCTGGGTGGCCCATCCTTGCGGGTTGTTTGCAAAGGTGGGCCTTTTTCGAATGCGAATATCTTGGGATTGTTTGGCGGACTATCATCCAACTGTCGTCGCTTACGTAGAAAATACCGGAAAAGTTCGCGTGGTCACATTGTGACCACAGAAACGAGGATTTGTCCCGGAGAGTGATGGCTTCCCAGAACCTAACAGGGCGAGCGCCGGGGTAGCCCACCCTTTGCGAAAAACCCGCAAAGGATGGGCCACCCAGGATCTATGCTAGCTTACAAAGGGTCGGCCACCCGCCGTCATCTACAGCACTGGAAATATTCATTACAGGACAGGCGGGTCATGGTCCGGTCGGCGGCGGGGTGGGTGGATATTTGAACATTACGACGATAGCGAAATGCGAAAGCAAGCCATGATAACAGGCATTCTACTCGTTGCTGTGGGACTTGTGGGAATTGTATTTGGGTTTCTTCCCGGGGAGTTTTACGCAGCATTTATTCGCCGCCCCGCTCCTGAAGAAAAACCAATGCCAAAATGGTTGGGCAGGACCATTTTCATTACAGTTGGCGTGTGGTTCATCTATTCCGGCATCACACACCTGTCACACCATTAGAGTGAATTGCGTTGCAGAGGTCTTATGAGGCTGCTGCCCCGGTAGCCGCAAACAACGGGTCTGCCCCGCAAGCTGCTCCGTCGCAGTGCACAACGACCATCCTGAACGCCGTCAACAACCAGTTCGGGACGAGTTTCTCGTCAGGCGACGTTCAGGGTAATCCATTCGAGAACGGCGGTGCCACGAACATAAATATCCTTGGGACAGGACTCCCCGCCGGGCAATTTAATTCAATTCAGCCGGGGAGGTACCCAGGGAGCCCACTTACCTGGCTGATCGGCTACGGTTCGACACTGCACGTCACAGGGCAGACCTTTCTCGATCCCACGGCGACGTTCACAAACAGCAACATTGGCGGCGACACGTCAGTGCTATTTACAGCCCACATCGATACGAGCTTGGGAATAATGCGGGGACAGACGGGGCTGTCACCATTGTTTTTGACCGCAAAGAATGGGGTCAGTCCCGTCTGTATGAATGCATAAGTGAAATGAAGAAGGGTTCTCGAAGCGGCTACGATGCTGAGACTGGCGAGGAAAGCGCCAGCTCAGAAAGCTCACTCGGAGAACCCTATGAACAGCCTTCACTATATCGGATTCGACGTTCACAAGAAAACCATCAGTTTCTGCGTCAAGACCGCTGCGGGCGAGATCGTGGAAGAAGGCAGCGTGCTGGCGCAACGCGAGGTCTTGCGGCAATGGGCCTCCGCCCGTCCGCAACCGTGGCGGGGAGCGATGGAAGCGACCCTGTTCAGCGCTTGGATCTACGACAGGCTGAAACCGCACGCCGAGCAGTTAGAGATGGCGCATCCGGCCAAGATGAAAGCCATCAGCGCGGGCAAGAAGAAGAGCGATGCCATCGACGCGCGCACCATTGCCGACTTGGTGCGCTGCAATCTATTACCGGCCTGCTATGTGGCGCCGCCGCGGATCCGCGAACTGCGCCGTCTGCTGCGCTATCGCAGCCTGGTGGTGAGCGAAGCGGTACGCATGAAGAACAGGATGGCCGGACTGCTGATGGAAACCGGCGCTCTCTACGTGAAGGAGAAGCTGCACCGCAAGAAATATTTTGCCAGTCTGCTGGAAGAACTCGAGGAAGTGCCGGAATCGGTGATCGATCTGCTGCGTTTGAGCCGCGGCGCGCTGGAGATGTTCGAGACCACGCAGAAGCGGTTGGTCCGCGAGTTACTCGCCGATCCCGAACTGGCGCAACGTGTCGAACGGTTGATGACGATTCCAGCCGTCGGAGAGATTACTGCTCTGACCTGGGCCTTGGAGGTCGGCGATCCGCAGCGCTTTCGCTCCAGTTCCGATGCCATGAGTTACTGCGGACTGACCGCCGCCTTGAAGTCTTCGGCGGGCAAGCAGCAACGCGGTCCCATCTCGAAACAGCGCAACCACTGGCTGCAAACCACACTGATCGAGGCCGCCAAGCTGGCCCCGCGATGGAATCCGCAACTGGCGGCGCTTCATGCCCGCGAGTTGGAGCGCGGACACCGCAACCGCGCCACCCTGGCAGTGGCCCGCAAACTCGTCGCCTATTTATTGGCCGTCGACAAAAGCCGTCAACCCTTCCAACTGCGCATGCCTTTGGAAGAGCCGACACAAAAAGCTGCCTAAGAAGGAAAAACTTTGAACGCAGCGGCGATCGTCCGGCCGTTCCTCGCCAACTTGGGGACTGGGCAGAGGAGTCTCGACTCCCGATGCTCCTCACCGTCTGTATCGAGGCCGGCCGGAAAACCCTAACTCATACTTCGTGGACCGGGCTCGCGCTCGGTTCCCGCAAATGGATGTCTGGCCAAGCTGCTGCTTTGGCCGCACTGAACGATCGCTGGCTGTTTCTTAACCTAACCGCCTCATCTCCGCTTCCAGAGCCTTCTCTCCTAAGCGCTCGGAGACCTCCGTCTCCTCTTGACTTTTACTTATCATGGATGTCCCCGTATTTCCCGTCCCGTATTTCCCGTATTTCAGTCAAGGTTCGTGGTGCCCACTCGTCGAAAACCGCGACGAGTGGGGCAGCCGAGGTTAGTAACGATGCAGGCATCTGAAAACGAGACGTGCGGGCCAGCCCCCGCCCCAGCCTGCGATTTGAGACATCGTCTCACCCTGAGACGCGCGCCTCATCGCAACCTCACTCACCACTCCCAAAATCGCCGCTAACTCTGTGAAAACACACTCACCTCAGTGCTAGTCCTTCCGTTCGCGGATTTGGCTGCCACTTTGCTCCCATATCGTCGAACCGCGGAACCCGGCTCCCCAACAGCTCTTCCTAACCGGGAAGAGGGGGAGCCCGACCGCATTTACAACGGGCAGAGCATTCTGCTTCGAACGAGTCTGGGTTTGGGGGCTTTTCATCGCTTGGCGCAACAAGCCACAGCAACGGGTCGCAGCACGCAAAACGCCAGCACCGTGGCGTCGCTCGCCCGCTTTTTCCCCGAAGCCGCTCCGGTGCGAATTCCCGTGCAGTTGGCCCGCCGCTTCGACGCCGAAGACTCCACCGCTGCCAGTTTCAGCGAAAGCACGGTCATTGAGTTCGGAACGCCGCGTGAAGTTCTTTTTGCCTGCAACACGCCGCTCGAGTTCGCCGACAAGGTTCGTCTGCGCACCTCCGACGGTTCGCTCGATATCGAAGCCTCGGTCGTCGCCGTGCAGTATCGTCCCGGCCAGACCGTCGTCGCCGCACGTTTTCTGGGGGAAGTGCCCAACTGGATCGTGAAATCATGACTCTTCCAACACCCGGCAATCCAACGCCCGACAATCCCACATCCGATCATCCTGCGGCAGGCCATTCTGCGGCAGCCCATCCCGCGCCCGCCAAAGATCTGGCCGCGCAGTGGAGCGCCGCCCGACGGCTCTATCCCATCTACTATGAACTCGCACGCGAGTTCGTCATCGACGTGCAGCCCAGCGCCGACCTCGAAGCGGGAGTCGAAACGCCCGGCAAAGATTCCGTGGAGCAGGCCAACCGCTGGATCGAGGAAATGGACCAGCGCGTCCAGGTCCACCAGCTGCGCCAGTTCCTGCAGACCAATTCTCTGGCGACTCCGGAAGGGCTGCTTCATCTGCTCGAACATTTCTTGGCGAAAACAACCAAGAATGACGCCGTTCGCGACAAAATTGATTTTCTGACGGTGCAGTATTTTAGCCAGCTGGCGCCGACCGGCCTGGTGGATTCCGAAGTTGATCTCGGCTACGTCGCGCAAACTCTGCAGCCGCTCCTCGGCCAGGTCGAGCTCAAACCTCCAGTGTGGCTCAACGCTCTTGACCGCGTGCTCGAAGCCGCCCGCCGCTGCCGCTCGCTCGATGAACTGCTGCACGGCGGAATTCTCGAGCAGGGGCGCAAGGCCAAAAGCCAGGCTGGGGATCTGTTCTTTCTGCCGGTCGCCCTGGTTGCCTTCACCCGCTTTGGATATCTCATGCGCCGGGCGTTTTTCCGCCTGATGCTCGGCGATCTCAACTGCATTCTCGACGGATTGACCGAACTCGAGGACAAGGGCGTCCAGACCATCGATTGCCGCCGCGCCCAGTTTTCCGCCCAGGAACCGATCATCCGCCTGCGCATGATTTGCCAGTCATGGAAAGTCATGTTCCAGGCCGAATATTCCTCGGGACAGCCCTTGCGCATGCTGGTCGATCTGCGCGCCTCGGTCGAGTACGCGCTCGGCTGCGGCAAGGCTGCGGATGAAGCCAAGGCCAAGTCGGCAGCCGCCGCCAATCTGGCTGCCAAGACCGCTGCGAATCCCGCTGTGAATCCCGCGCCGCCCGCCGTTCGACCCGCGGCCCCGGCGGTGAAAGCTCCACTAGCAGCCAAACCGGCGGGGGCGCCGGTGGCCAAGCCTGGATCACCAGCCATCAAGCCCGCCGCTGCGTCGGCAGCCAAACCGGCATCCGTGCCGGCGGCAAAACCTGCGGCGCCGGCAGCCAAAGCCGCAATCGCGCCCCCCGCCAAGCCCGCGGTAGCGCAGACCGCAAAGCCTGCTGCCGCCAAGCCCGCCGCCAAACCCGCTGTCTCGGCTGCAGCCGCCAAGCCGGCGGCAAAGCCAAAAGTGCTTGCGGCCGCCGCGAGCAACGAAGCTCCAGAGTTTGAAGTTTCCGGCACGCCGGGCTGGGATCCGGATCCTGAGACACAACCATGACAGCAGGAATTAACTGCAGCCCCGCACTGAGCACGGCCGAGGATCGAAACCACTAAAGATCTATTCGAGACGGCAAAGAAGAAAACGCCTGAAAAAGAAAGCGCTGAGAAGCAAGAAAGTTACGAGTGGAAACCCCGACCGTACTGATCATCTCGGACGAAGCCGATTTTTCCCGCCGCGTCACCGCCCGCTGGCAGATGGAGCGCCACGTTCCTGCGTTCACGCTGCTGAGTGGCGAGCTGTGGCCGCGATTTGCGGTCGACTCGTTCGATGTGGCCATTGTGGGCGAATTGCGGCGGGAGTTGCTTTCCGTGGTCCTCGAGCCGCTGCACTCCACCGGGCAACCGATTTTCTGCGTCTGTCGCGACTCCGCAACCGCTCAGTTAGTTCGCGAGCGCTGGCCGAGGATTTGCATTCTGCCGCCGGGCGACCTTGGGCCAGAGTCGCCGCACTGGCTCGAAACTCTGGTGCTCGCAGCGAACGAAGCCGTACACCGTTCCCGTGCCGAGGCTCGTGCCCGCGCCGCCGAATTCTCCTGCGCCACGCTCGAGCGTCAGGCCATGCTCGGCCGCTATATGGTCGAGATGCGGCACAGCCTGAATAACGCCCTCACTTCGGTGCTGGGAAATTCAGATCTGTTGCTGCTCGAGCCGGGCAGCTTCAACGCCCAGACCCGCGCCCAGATCGAGACCATTCGCAACATGACGCTGCGCATCCACGAAATCATGCAGCGGTTCTCGTCACTCGAAAAAGAAATGAACGTAGTAGCGCAGCAGGTGGAACGAGATTCGGGCAAGTCGTTCGCCGCCGCCGCCGGAGACTGAAGACTAGAAACGAGAAACTGGAAACAAGAAGTTGAAAGCTCAAAGCTAAGACGCACGGCCCGGGCTCCTCCCCCGGATAGCAAATGAAGCGGTAGAGATTTCCGACCATCCCCTCGGGGAGGACTTATGCATAGACTGATGGCCGGCGTCACCATTCTCGAGCACGAACTCTCGGAACTGCGCCTGCTGGTCGAGCGCCAGGCGGGCATTCTGCTCGATTGCCCCAACAGCGCGTTGGCCGCGCACGTGGCCGAATATCTGGAGAGCCATGAACTGGAATCTCCCGCTGCCTTGCTGAATCGTCTGCGCGCCTGTGATCAGGATCCTTCCGCGCTGCCCGAGTTTCTCGACGGCGTCCTCAACGTCAACACCGGTTTCTTTCGCCATCCCGGCGCGATGAGCACGCTGGCGCGCCACGTCCTTCCGCAACTCTATGCCCGCAGAAGCGACGACGGCCCCTGCACCCTGCGCATCTGGAGCGCGGGCTGCTCCACCGGAGAAGAAACCTACTCGATCGCGATGGCTCTCTGTGAGGCGCTGCCCGGCGTGAACGGCAACGGTGCGGGCAACGGCTCAGCCAACGGAAACGGCGCAAAAGGCCTCAAAGACCCCAACCCAAAAGATGCCAACCCGAAAGACAGGAACGCCTCGAACCGGAGTGGAGGCATCGAAAATTCGCAGGTGCTCTCCGCGGCGCCCGCGAGCAACGGTTCCGGCGCCACTGCCTCCGCAATCAATGCTTCCGCGTTCAAGGAATGGTCCATTCACATCGTCGGCACCGACCTGCTGCCTTCAGCCATTGAAGTCGCCGAGCGCGGACTCTATCCGCAATCGGCGCTCGCCGGCCTGCCGCCAGCCAGCATCCGCGCCTGCTTCTCGAAGATCGGCAACGCGAACACGGCGCAGAACGGTACGCCGGACTCTCCGCAGAACGGTGCAATGGCCCCTTCCAACGGATCGAGCCTCGAGTCGAGTGCCGGAGGATTTCTCGAATCCAGCGGCAGATCAAACGGCGCGACCGACGCCGGGCCAAACGGCGCCTCGACTGCCGCGGCGCACCTTCTGGTGAAACCGCGGCTGCGCAGCCTGGTCACATTCAATACCATGAACCTGACCAAGCCCGTCTACATCGGCCGCTTCGATTGCATCTTCTGCATGGACGTGATGCCGCATCTCTCCCGCACGCAACGCACCGCCCTGCTCGAACGCCTGCATCTCTACCTCGAACCCGGCGGATATCTCTTCCTCAGCCAGACCGAAAAACTCAGCACCCAGAGTCTCAACTTCCGCCAGGAAACCTTCGACGGCTACACCGTCCACCGCAAACCACTGGCGGCCAGCGCCGCCTACGGCCGCTAGCACCACTGCCCGTGTGGGGACGGACGCATTCGTCCGTCCAGCCGGGCAAAGCCCGGCAGCCCCTGATCAAACGTGTCAAACTCCGCAGGAAAAACCCCAAGACGAAAACGAACGAAGTAAGCAAGATCAAAGCACCGACCGAACGCCGCGCAGAAACGGATTCACCACTTCCACTCCGTCCAACTCATGCCCATCCTGCAAATCCTCGGTGAGAAGAAATCCGCACGCCGCAGTCTTCGCCGCCGCCACAACGAGCGAATCCCAGTAGGAGAGTTGATACCGGTCCTGCAACTTCCACCCACGCTCCATCACCGCCCCGCCGATGACCACAGGACTCCACGCCAGCAGATCGCGAACTTCCGCGCGAGCTTCGTCGACGGCAGCGCCTCGAACCATGTGGGGACGGACGCATTCGTCCGTCCAGCCGGGCAAAGCCCGGCAGTCGCACCACTGCTGTAGCGTCTGCCCCAGTTCTGTCGATGAGATCGATATATGAAAACAATGACCATCACCGCCGCCCGAAAACGCTTCGGCGCGTTCCTCAATGCAGTCCAACACGAACCGATACTCATTCGTCGGAGGAATCGTGTCGCGGCCGTCGTCGTATCCGCTGCAGAATACGAGCGAATCAAAGGTCTCAAAAGCGCCAATCGAGAGGGGAGGCAAGTCGATGCTAAAGCCGACGACTCGTAGAAAGCCCGAGGCGGTGTGATTACTAGGGGCGATGCCGATTTGCTGACTGAATCTGTGACGGAGGGCTAAGATCTCGGGTGACGGGGACAAGCACCTTCATTGATGAGAGTATAGCGTGGAACCGAGCGAACGGTCCCTCCTAGGCGAACAAAAACTCCTTAGTCCTCAACTCCTTAACCATATCCCTCAACCTCGCCGCCTTCTCGAACTCAAACTGCTTGGCCGCCTCGCGCATGTCGCTTTCGAGTTTCTCGATGTACTGATCCACTTCCACCTGCGACTTGAACTCCGGCATGCCCTCAGACTCGCCCGCGGTCAGATCGGCATAATCCGCCGCCACGATGCCCGCGAGAGTCATATCCAGCGGACGCACGATCGACTCGGGAGTAATCCCGTTCGCTTCGTTGTAAGCGGTCTGAATCGCGCGCCGCCGCGAAGTCTCATCCATGGCGCGCTTCATCGAGTCGGTCTGTCGATCGGCATAGAGAATCGCCCGCCCGTTCAAATGCCGCGCGCAGCGGCCAATGGTCTGAATCAGCGATCCCGACGACCGCAGAAATCCTTCTTTATCCGCATCCAGAATCGCAACCAGCGAAACTTCCGGCAAATCCAGCCCCTCGCGCAATAGATTGATGCCAATCAATACATCAAACTCGCCCTTGCGCAGGTCGCGCAGAATCTTTACCCGCTCCAGCGTCTCGATTTCCGAATGCATGTAGCGGCATTTCACGCCGACTTCGGCGTAATACTCGGCCAGATCTTCCGACATGCGTTTGGTCAAAGTCGTCACCAGCACGCGTTCGCCCAACTCCACGCGCGCGCGAATCTCGTGCAGCAGATCGTCAATCTGTCCCTTCACCGGACGCACTTCCACCGGCGGATCAATCAGCCCCGTCGGCCGGATGATCTGCTCGACCACCACGCCCGCCGACTTGGTCAGCTCATACGGACCCGGCGTAGCCGACACATACACGAGCTGATTGGTGCGGTGCTCAAACTCCTCAAACGTCAGCGGACGGTTATCCAGCGCCGACGGCATGCGAAATCCATACTCGACCAGCACTTCCTTGCGCGACCGGTCGCCCGCATACATGCCACGCAACTGCGGCACCGTCTGGTGCGATTCGTCGATGAAGATCAGCCAGTCACGCGGAAAATAATCCAACAGCGTCGGCGGAGGTTCGCCCGGCAACCGCCCCGTAAAATGCCGCGAATAATTTTCAATGCCGTGGCAGTAGCCCATCGCCTTGATCATCTCCAGATCAAACATCGTCCGCTGATGAATTCTCTGCGCCTCGACTACGCGTCCCTGCTTCTCCAGTTCCGGCTCCCACCACGCCAGTTCTTTCTTGATCGAAGCCACCGCCGACGCCCGCGTCTCTTCCTTCATCACGTAATGCGTCTTCGGATAAATCGGCAGCCGCATATATTTCTGCTTCACCGTCCCAAACAGCGGATCGATCTGCGTGAGCGCCGAAACTTCATCGCCCCACATCTCGATGCGGTACGCCATGTCGTCGTAAGTAGGGAAGACCTCGATCACGTCGCCGCGGACGCGAAACGTTCCGCGCCGAAAGTCGCCGTTAGTGCGCTCATAGAGAATGTCGACCAGCTTGCGCGTGATATCTTCGCGCTTCACCTTCTGCCCGCGCTCCAGAAACAGCATCATGCCGTAGTACGCTTCCGGAGACCCCAGGCCGTAGATCGCGCTCACCGACGCCACAATCAGCGCGTCGCGCCGCTCAAACAATGACCGCGTCGCCGAAAGCCGCAGCTTGTCGAGTTCGTCATTGATGGTCGCTTCCTTCTCGATATAAAGATCGGCCGCCGGAACGTAAGCCTCGGGCTGGTAGTAGTCGTAATACGAAACGAAATATTCGACCGCATTGTGCGGGAAAAAATTCTTGAACTCGTGATACAGCTGCGCCGCCAGCGTCTTGTTGTGCGCCATCACCAGCGTTGGCC
Organism: uncultured Acidobacteriaceae bacterium; assembly: GCA_963739125.1. GTDB lineage: Bacteria > Acidobacteriota > Terriglobia > Terriglobales > Acidobacteriaceae > Sulfotelmatobacter. Next base: position 4,112,225 of record CAVTZD010000001.1, read on the forward strand.
GGTTCGTGGCCTCGATCACCTTCGCCATGGTGAAAGTCTTGCCCGACCCAGTCACGCCCAGCAAAACCTGATGCTGCTCGCGATCAAACACACCGCGAGTCAGCGCCTGAATCGCCGAAGCCTGATCGCCCTGCGGCTTGTAGTTGGAAACAAGTTTGAAGTCCATAAGGCAGCTTCCAGCTGTTAGCTCTTAGCTCTTAGCTCGAATTAAATATGTGCAGACAGACGGTGTCACCACTGCCCATGTGGGGACGGGCGCATTGGCCCGTCCAGCCGAGCAAAGCTCGGCTCGATTTCTGCCGGAGCCCTCACAGACACCAATTTCGCCGACAGAGAATCTTTTTATTATAAGGCAGGATGAAAACGCGGTTTGTTACGCCGATCGACAAAGAATCCGCGGCAAAGGCAAATTCAGCCTCTACGCCTCCGCCAGCACTCGATGCACCAGATGCACCGCGATCGCTCCTTCGCCCACGGCGGACGCCACGCGTTTCACGCTTCCCGAACGAATGTCTCCCACGGCAAACACTCCCGGCAGGCTGGTCTCAAGCATCAGCGGCACGCGGGGCAGCGGCCACACCGGGCCGCCCCCGGGTTGGTCGAGGTCGCGCCCGGTGAGGATGAATCCTTTGTCGTCGAGCGCCACGCATCCCTTTAGCCATTTCGTTCGCGGCGAGGCTCCCGTCATGATGAACACATGCCGGATCGGATGCGTTTCGCTTTTGCCCGTGTTCTTGTCTTTCCACGTCACTTGCTCCAACTGAACGCCACCTTCCAGCGCGGTGATCTCGGTGCAGTAATGCATCTCAATCTTCGGATTCTCATCAATCCTCTGAATCAGATACCGCGACATGGTATCGGCCAGCTGGTTGCCCCGCACCAGCATGTGGACCTTGCGCGCCGTCGCCGACAGAAACACGGCTGCCTGACCCGCGGAGTTTCCGCCCCCCACCACGATTACTTCCTCATCGCCGCACATCTGCGACTCGATAAACGTCGCTCCGTAGTAGATGCCCAGACCTTCAAACGGCTTGAGATTGTCGATCTGTGGCTTGTTGTAGCGCGCGCCGCTGGCAATGACGACTGCGCGAGCCGAAATCGTTCGCCCGTCGTCCAGCACTACGGCGTAAGGCCGCTGATCGCATTTCAAGTGGGTCACTTTCGAGGCCACCATCATCTTGGCGCCAAATTTCTGCGCCTGGGTTGTCGCCCGCGCCGTGAGTTCAAGCCCTGAAACTCCCATGGGAAAGCCCAGATAGTTTTCGATCCTCGAACTGGAGCCGGCCTGCCCGCCCGGAGCTTCCGTCTCAATGACCAGCACGTCGAGCCCCTCGGAAGCCGCGTACACCGCGGCCGCCAGCCCCGCCGGTCCGGCGCCCACCACTACCAGATCGCGCACCTGCGCCGGTTCAATGCTCAGATTGAGCCCCAGACATTTGGCCAGTTCCTGCGGTGAAGGATTGCGCAACACGGTCTGCCCGTTGCAGATCACGACTGGAATCTCCTCCGCCTTCACGGAAAACTGGTCGAGCAGTTTCTGCGCGCACTTGTCCGTGTCCAGATCGACATAGGTATGCGGATGACCATTGCGCGTCAGGAACTCCCGCAGGCGCAGCGTGTTGGCCGAGTGCAGCGAGCCCAGCAGAACTACGTTGCCCCGTCCGCTCGAAAGCAGCAGCACCCTCCGCAGAATGAACGCCCGCATGAAAATCGCGTTCAGATCGGCATCTCGCGCCACCAGCGCGAGAAAGTCCGGAGAATTCAACTCCAGGAAGTCGCCCGCCGCCGTGACCCGCCCGCGCACCAACGCGCCACGTCCAGAAATCGTGGTCATTTCGCCGGTGAAGCTTCCGGCCTTGTGGGTCGTGATCAGCCGCTCACCCATCGGGTCCAGCTGCACGATTTCCATGTCGCCCGACAACACCACGAAGAACGGAACGTTTCCATCGCCGGGCTGAAACAGGATCTCGCCCACTTTCACTTTTCGCACTTTGCCAAAAGCCCGGATGCGGTCAATCTGCGCGGAAGTGAGATTGGGAAAGGCGTGCCCGAGATCGACGGCAGGATAGGGAGAAACAGGGGCAGTAGTCATGATCTGGGTTCTCTCGGAGGCTGAGATAGTAGATGCCGCAAAGCTCACGCCGGGTGCATCCTTTCGCACAGAGAATCCGGATCACTCCGCTCGCGAGTCCGGCAAAGGAAACCGCCGCGAATACAAGGGCCGACCACGGTCGCCGTTGCAGTCAGAAACATCCCACTAGCCCACGGCCGGCCGCAGCTCCACTCTCTTGGTCGTGATCACCAACTTCACCGCCGGCAGCACCGGCCGCGGATACGGCTCGCAGTAAGCTTCCACCGTGATCGTGCCCGGAGTCCGGCTGGCCTGCACGATCACCTGCGCCAGACCATTGAACACGCTCCGCTTCGGTTCTTTGTCAGATTCCTGGCAGTTCGGGTCGCCGTTACCCACGCCGATCAGCGCGCCCTCGCCCGTGACCTTGAAGCTGATCATGTTGGCAGCAGTCGGAATCGTTTGGCCTTTTTCGTCGAGCACCTCGACCTGCAAGATGGCTAAGTCCTCGCCGTCGGCATTGATTTCCGTTCGGTCGGCCGTGAGCTTGATCGACGCTGCACTGCCCGTGGTCTCACGTTTCTCGACCATCACGACTTTGCCGTCTTTCGTGCCGCGCGCTTCCAGCACGCCGGGCTCGTATTTCACCTTCCACTCCAGATGCGTGAGGGGCTGCACTTTCTGCGATCCCTGGCTCTTGCCGTTCAGAAAAACTTCGACCGAATCAAGGTTCGAGTGCACCCACACCGGGATCGGCTCGCCCTCGCGCTCGTCCCAGTTCCAGTGCGGAAACAGGTGCAGCACCGGCTCCGCGCCCCACCACGATTTGTAGTAGAAAAAATTGTCCTTGGGAAAGCCACAGGTATCGACGATGCCGAACTGCGAACTGATCGAAGGCCAGCCGTAAGGCGTAGGCTCGCCGCGATAATCGAATCCCGTCCACGCGAATCCTCCCGAAAGCCATTCCCGCGCCGCGTAGAATTTCCACCACTCCTCCGCCAGCTCCGACCAATCCGTATGGTTCAAGTCGTAGGCGCTGACCCAGTTGCGCAGTTGGTCGGTCGAGTAAATGCCGCGCGTCGAAACCGTGCTGGCGGTCTCGGACCCAACACTCGGCTGTTTGCGATGCCTGGCATGGTAGCCGTCAATCTCCTTCAGGTTGTAATTGAAGCCCATCACGTCCAACTCTCCTGGAAAGGGCGTCTCAAACGCGGTGTTGACCGCGGCGGTGCACAGTCGCGTTGGATCCAGGTCATGCGCCCGGACCATCATGTCTGCGAGCACGCGCGGCCCTTGCGGCTCATGCATCATGGTCCACTCTTCATTGCCCATCGACCACAGAATGATCGACGGAGAATTCCGATAGCGCTTCACCATGAGTTCAAGCTGCGCCATGCCTTCGTCGTTCGAACTCATCATGCGCGTTTCGCACATCATCATCATGCCCAGCCGGTCGCAGGCCTCGACCCACTCCGGCGTCGGCATGTTGTGCGAGGTGCGCACCGCATTCGATCCCATCGCTTTCAACACTTCGATCCGGTAATCCTGCAGCCGGTCGGGCAGCGCCGCGCCCACGCCGGCATGATCCTGATGGTTGCACGTGCCTTTGATCGCGACCCGCTTGCCGTTCAGGAAAAATCCTTTGTCGGCGTCCCACTTGATATCACGCACTCCGAAGCGGATGCGCTCGGCATCGTGGACTTTGCCGTTGGATTCAACGGTGACGACCGCCGAATATAAATTCGGAGTCTCCGGCGACCAAAGCGCCGGATTCGCCAGGTTGGCCCCGGCCACAAATGTAGCGATTCCATGGGGCACTATCGGTTTCACTGCCGAATCCGCGGTCGCCACAACATTGCCTGCTGCATCGGCGATTTGCCAGCGCACGCGGCACGTGTCGACAGTGCCACCTTCACTTCGCACAATCGTCCCGAGGGTCAAGACGGCCGCATTGCCTCTGACCGCCGCCTGCACGGTACTCTCCCAGGGCATCAGATGCAGCGCATCCGTTTTCGTCAGCCAGACGTGCCGGTAAATTCCCGCTCCCTCGTAAAACCAACCGTCGCCGAAACTGGCGTCCATGCGCACCACCAGAAAATTCTTCGCGCCGTAGTTCAGAAAGTCGGTCACATCGAAACGAAACGGGGCATAGCCGTTGTCATTGCGGCCGATGAAGTATCCATTGAGAAAAACCAGCGCGCTGCGGAATGCGCCGTCAAACTCGATTGCAATTCTCCGGCCGGCATCTTCCTTCGGAATGTCAAACGTGCGGCGATACCATCCGATGCTCGTCTCCGGATAGCGCCGCCCCAGCGGCTTGTAGCCGTGGCTGTTCTGCTCTTCGTCGTGCACAAACGGCAACTCGACCGCCCAGTCGTGCGGCAGATTCAGCGGACGCCACTTGGAATCGTCAAATTTCGCCGTGGCAAACTCAAACTCGCCCGACTTGGCGAAGTCTCCCTGCCCCATGCCGAAGTCCAGATCGCGCCGCGGATCGCTGCCGTGCCCCTGAAAAAATTTCCAGTCAAAATCAAAAAGCAAACGCTCCCGCGGAGCCATCACGGCCGAAGGCTCGGCCGCTTCCGCCGCGCGAGAGTCCGCGAGTAACGCATGCGCCCGGCCGACCGGGCCCGCAACCAGCGTAGAAGCTGAAACCATCAGACCGGACCGAAGCAGATCTCGGCGCGTGAGGGAGGTCATTCCATGCCTCGTATGTTGGAATCGAACAGGGAATATTATCAGGCGTCCGCTCGCAGCGCACAGAGGCCTGTCGCCAGCAGCGCGCCACGGAACGAACGCGTTGTCATCCTGAGCGAAGCGAAGGACCTATGCACTTCGCTGGCAGCGCGGGCGCAGCCGGCAATTCCATAGGTCCTTCGCTTCGCTCAGGATGACAACGCGGTTTCACTTCTGATCTTTCACTTCTGGTCTTTCACTTCGCCGTATCCCACAATGTGCGCCGAGGTGCGGAATTTCTTGTAATCGCGATAGGTCTGGTCGCCGGCGAAATCGAATCCCTTCAACAGCGCGACGCGCACATCGACCTTGAAAGTCACGTGTTTGGGCAGCCAGACTTCGTCATTCACTCGCGTCTGCTCCAGCATCACGCGCGTTCCTTTGTGAATGCGGGCCAGCACCCAGCCCACCGCTACCGTGTCGATGGCCTCGATATCCATTTTGGCGAGTTGCAGATCGCTCTTATCGATCCACACCCGCCCGTGAAACTTGGAGAGAAACTTCGCATCCTTCGTGTGCGGCTCAAACCCCGGACGCGGCTCGCCATCGATCACCCAGGCCTCGCGCCCTTCCAGCAGTTCCGTTCCCACCAGCTTGAAGTTATAGGCGTCGGCCACTTCCTTCACGAATTTGCGGCTGTCTTCGCGGTCTTTCTCTTCTCTCTCTTCCCGCTTCTTACGCGCCTCTTCTGATTCATTTTTCCGCTTGTCGATGATCTTCTGAATCTTGTCTTCTTCTTTCGCCGCGTCCTTGGCATCGAGCGGCTTGTCGTCTTTCTCGATCAGCCGCTGCACCTGCTCGCCATAGATTTCCAGAACCTCGTAAGTTCGGATTTCGGTCGACTTGGTCTTTCCCTTGCCGTCAAGCCTGTTCTGCACCTCGCGCTCGATGTAGGTGTAGTCCCGCTGGCGCTTGTCGTTCTCCATGTCTTTGTCGGCGACGACGCGAAATAGCTGCTGCATCTGTTCCTGCGAAAGCCTGCCGTTCGCGTCGGGCGTCATGTCTAGCGTTGGCTGACTCTTCGCAGCCCGATCTGCCGCAGCCTGATCTGCCGCAGCCTGACCTGCCGCAGCCTGGTCGGGCGAAGGATTCCCGGTGGTCTTCGCATCCTTACCCGCGGTATCTTTACTCGCTGCTGAGCTGCTTTCCTGGGCCGGCGGGGCAGCTGCCGGGGATGGCGGCGAGGCCTGCTCCTGCTGGCCGAATGCAGAAAGGGTCAAGCCAAGAAAAACGACGGCAAGCGTTTGGGCGTTCATCTTCATATTTTAATTTTACGCGGACCGGCGCGTGTGAAAGTTCGAGAGTTCCGAAAATGCTGAAAGCCTGTTGTGGCAGTGCAGTGCGGAAGTGCAGTGCGGAAGTGCAGTGCGGAAGTGCAGTGCGGAAGTGCAGTGCGGAACTGTGCTGCGGAAATCTTGCCGCTGGAAGTCTGCCGCGGTCTTTGAACTCTATACCTGCTGGCGGACCGCAAGTTGCCGGCAGGTGCGCCCAATGGCATCCTGCGCGGAACTGATCTCGACGAACTGGAAGCCATAGCGGAAGGCGCTTCGCTGCCGCACCAGAGCGAGCACTTCGACTTCGCCGTGAGGAAGCGTGAACTCGAGGCGCACCACTTCGCCAATCGGCACCTCAACCCGCAACAGGGCCGATATTCCCGATTCGCTGATGTCGACGGTGTGGCCTCGCACCACGGCGCTATCGCGTGGATAGACTCGAATCTCGACTTCGAGCTTGAACCGCGGTCGGACGCGTTGTTCCTTCACCTTCGGCGTCTGACCGGCCGGCGTCTGACCGGCATCGAGATGGCTGCGGACCGTCACTGTGTAATCGCTCCAGCGTGGGGCAGTATCCTGACACGATTTCGATTCTCTTCGCCGCCCAGAGGATGCCGAGAAAATGCAAGCGCTTCCTGCATCCTCAAGATGGCTCAAGCAGAGAAAACAATTGCACACGAGGAGAATCGGCAGAAGCGGAAAACACTTTAGGCTGTCCGGCTGTTCAGTCCCGCTGCCGGTAGGCTTTGCCCACGCACTCGGCCTGAAACAGGCGCTCGTCGAGACGATGCAGGCGCTTCTCCTGCGCCCGGGTCAGCAACGAATAGTGCTTGATATCAAACAGGTGATAGACGATGAACCACACCGGCTGATCCGTAGTCATCCAGTGCTGCCGGTCGAAGCGCTTCAGATTGACGGGAAGGGAATAGCGGCGCAGCGTGCGCTCGCGCCGCAGATTAAAGTATCCGTTGAAATAACTCAGCGCCAGCTCGCGCAGCGTGCGATACACCGGCTCGCGCCAGCGGCATCCCGCGTAGTTTGATTTGGCCACCGCGCCCCAGCAGCCATCTTCGCGGTAAATGGCGATCACGTGGTCGGTGTCATGGTCGGCCTCAAAATCGAGCAGCAGCGGAGGATATCCGTTGACGCGTAACGCGGCCGCGGCGAAAATCGCGCCCTCCAGACAATGCGAAGATTCGTGCGCCAGCACTTTGCGCGGAGACCACGCCGTGTCTTCCAGGTGATACGGCATGTCGTCGAGAAATTTCTGAATGCCGTAAGGGTTTTTCATGCTGCGCAGCTTGCGCAGTTCTTTCCTGGTAAATTCCGTGGCCGTAGATTCCGTGGACGGGAAAGCGGACGAAGCCGATCTGGATGAGCTCATGAGTTAGGGAAGTCGGGGGAAGGCCACGTCTACGCCGTATCCATTGTTCCCCGTCGCAGCAGTGTAACGTAAGCCCGCCTCAACCCCGGTGGTGGTTCGCGAGTGACCGCACAATCCGGCGCATCCGCTGACCCAGGTCGACTCAGGAAATGCCCCGTGCGGCGATTCCCGAGCCCGTGGCTGCGCGCGAAAGTTCCTTCTGACCTTCTCTCCGCCACGCCAATCGAGCCCCGGGATCGGGAAGTTAAATCGATTTAACTTCGATATATAAACGGCTTGTTATCATGGAGATACAAGGAAAATATTCCACAGCACTTAAAGCCCACAAGCTGCCTGCATTCATCGGCTTACCTGCTCACTGCACCGATCGTAGTGCACCGCGCAGCGCTGAATCTCCGTCGATTCAAGCCCCACCGAACAACTCCGCCAAGTCCTTGGGATGATCCACCAGCACGTCGACCGATTCATCCCGCAGCGTGTGCGGGGCGAAACCGTAGGTGACGGCAACCGTCGCGATGCCCGCGTTGCGTCCGGTTTCGACATCGACGTGAGAGTCGCCGACCATCGCGGCCTGTTGCGCTTGCACGCCAAACTCTTCCAGCAATTTGCGCGCGCCTTCGGGATCGGGCTTCTTGCGCGAAAAACTGTTGCCGCCGTAGACCTGCGAAAAAAATTGTCCGAGCCCCAGCGCTTTGACGATCGCCCGCGACGGAATCACCGGCTTGTTGGTAAGCACCGCCAGTTTTCGCGGAAAGCCGTTGGCGGCATTCTGAATCGCGGCCAGCGCCTCGACCACTCCCGGATAGACGGTCGTGTGATCGAGTTTGTGCTCGCGATAATAAGAAAGAAAAAATTCCAGGCCACGGCGCACCAGGGCTTCGTCGACAGCCTCGCCGCCGAGCGCGCGCTGAATCAGGATCGGAGCACCGTCGCCCACGTAGCTGGCGATCACGTCCTCGGGCAGCTCCGGCCGCCCGATGTGGCGCAGCGCCGCGTTCACCGAATGCACCAGATCGAGGCGCGAGTCGATCAGCGTGCCGTCCAGGTCGAAGATGACGAGCTTGATCGTGTGGGGGTCGAAGGGCCGAAGGGTGCGAATCATCCACGTCCAGAATAAAGCACTCGGCCGTCAGCCGTCAGCACTCGACCCGCTAGCGTTCGAGATTCCGCCAGCAAAAATCTTTGAACCACGAAGGACACGAAGTTACACGAAGGACTTCCCAGACCCGCGACTTCCTTCGTGGACCTTCGTGTCCCTTGTGGTTTATGGGTTCTGGTAGGCGGCATGAGCGCGTGGGTGAGGGGGCCTTGACAATATCCATATTTCTAGTATTATCGAAGTATGACGCCTTCGCACACCACGATCGCGGCCGGCAAAGCCAGCGAACGCGTGGCCAAATACGCCGACATGTTTTCGGCCATGGGCACTGAGCCGCGCTTGCGCATTATGCAACTGCTGTTGACGGCGCATCCCGAGGGACTTGTCGTTGGCGACATTCAGGAGGAGTTGGAAATTCCCAACTCTACGCTCTCCCATCATCTGGACAAACTGCGAACCGAAGACCTGGTCGAAGTGCGGCGCGAAGGGACATTTCTGCGCTATACGGCCAACTGCGACGCGTTGCAGGAGCTGCTGCAATTTCTTTACGCCGAATGCTGCACGCGCAACAAAGCTCTTAAGCCGCAGGACATCATTCAAATTTGTAAATAGCAAATCTGTAAATAGGAGGTTGCAATCATGAGCACGACGGAAACGGCAGGCATCAAGGAAATAGTCAAGCAGAAATACGGCGAAGCCGCCCTGCGCGTCAAATCCGGCGGCAGTTCGTGCTGCGGCGCGGCGGCGAGCACGGGTTGCTGCGATCCGATCACTACGAATCTCTACGACGCCGCACAGGCCGGGCAGATTCCGGAGGAAGCGCTGCTGGCCTCGTTCGGCTGCGGCAATCCAACGGCGCTGGCGCAGTTGAAGCCGGGCGAGACGGTGCTCGATCTGGGTTCCGGCGGCGGCATCGACGTGCTGCTTTCCGCGCGGCGCGTCGGGCCCGCCGGAAAAGCCTACGGCCTCGACATGACCGACGAGATGCTGGCCCTGGCCAACGAGAACAAGCGCAAGGCGGGGGTTGAGAATGTTGAATTCCTGAAGGGTGAGATCGAGAGCATCCCGCTGCCCGACAATTCTGTTGACGTCATCATTTCCAATTGCGTGATCAATCTCTCGGCCGACAAAGATAAAGTTCTGCGGGATGCGTTTCGCGTGCTGAAACCGGGCGGACGGTTCGCCGTTTCCGACGTTGTGACTCGCGGCGAGATTCTGCCCGAGATTCGCCAGAGCGTGCTGGCATGGGTGGGTTGCATCGCCGGTGCCTTGGAAGAGAATGATTATCGTGGCAAGCTGGCGGCTGCCGGGTTCGAGCAGATCGAACTCGAGCCCACGCGGATTTATCGCGCCGAAGACGCTCGCGAATTTCTGTCCGGGCAGGGAATCGACGTGGACGCGCTCGCTCCGCAGGTGGATGGCAAGTTTCTGAGCGCATTCATCCGCGCCGTGAAACCAGTCGGTGTGGAGAAGACGTGTTGTGGGCCGACGTGTTGTAGCTAGGGGCATAAGGAAAAGAGGGCGTGGGACCCTGGACGAAGAAGGCCTGGAATGCTGAAGGAATGTCGGCACAGCGGTGGAAGAGCGGCGCTTTAGCGCCGCGTCAGCATTCCGGAATTGATTTGGGCTTCAGCCCCCGTGTCGTTCCTCTTGCCGCTGCCAGCGAATGCGACCCCGGGGGCTGAAGCCCCAATTGCGGTTGCCCGCGTTTACGCGGCGCTGAAGCGCCGCTCTTCCACGGTCGCGACAGCAATGTTTCTGGCGCAACAAGCGTTTTCTAGCGCAATAAGAATTAAGAGCGAGGGATTCATGCCAAAGCAATACAACGTCTTGTTTCTCTGCACCGGCAATTCGGCGCGGTCCATCATGGCCGAGGGGATTCTCAATCTGAAAGGGAAGCAGAAGTTCGTCGCCTATAGCGCCGGGAGCCATCCCTCGGGAAAGGTTCGGCCCGAAGCGTTGCAGCAGCTCGCCAGCGCTCACATTCCGACCGACGGCCTGAGGAGCAAGTCCTGGAACGAGTTTGCATCGGTTGACGCTCCGAAGCTGGATTTTGTCTTTACCGTTTGCGATAACGCCGCTAACGAGGTTTGCCCGGTGTGGCCGGGCCAGCCCATGACGGCGCATTGGGGCGTTCCGGATCCAGCCGCGGTGCAAGGCAGCAGGGGGCAGATCGAGCGCGCGTTTCGCGAGGCGTTTTTTCTGCTGGACCGGCGGATTGGCCTTTTTCTGAGCCTGCCGCTGGCCACCCTCGACCGCCTCGCCCTCAAAAAAGAAGTCGACAACATCGGGAAGCAGTGAGCACGGAGCAGATGATGAAGACCAACGTGACCTCTCGTCTAGGCTTTCTGGACCGGTACCTGACGGTATGGATTTTCGCCGCGATGCTCATCGGCGTGGCTGCCGGCTGGGGGTGGCCCGGAATTGTGCCGTTTCTAGATCGCTTCAGCGTAGGCACCACTTCCATTCCCATCGCCGTGGGCCTTATCTTGATGATGTATCCCCCGCTGGCCAAAGTCCGCTATGAAGAGCTGGGAGAGGTCTTCCGCAACAAGAAGATTCTTGCGCTCTCGCTGGTGCAGAACTGGGTGATTGGCCCGCTGCTGATGTTTGCCCTGGCCATCATTTTCCTGCGCAACTATCCGGAGTACATGGCGGGCCTCATCATGATCGGGCTGGCGCGCTGTATCGCCATGGTGATCGTGTGGAACGAACTGGCCAAGGGCGATACCGAATATGCCGCCGGCCTGGTGGCCTTCAACTCCGTGTTTCAGGTGCTGTTCTACTCGGTGTATGCCTGGGTGTTTATCACCAAGTTGCCGGAGTGGTTTGGATTGCACGGTGCGGTGGTCAATGTATCGATTCGCCAGATTGCACGGAGCGTCTTCATTTATCTCGGGATCCCCTTCCTGGCGGGGATGATCACGCGCTTCCTGCTGGTGCGTGCGCGAGGGAAGCAGTGGTATGAGAAGAGTTTTATTCCGCGGATCAGCCCCATCACGTTAATCGCACTACTGTTCACGATCGTCGTGATGTTTTCGCTGAAAGGTGGATACATCGTGCATCTGCCTCTCGATGTGATTCGCATCGCGATTCCGCTGCTGATCTACTTTGTCGTGATGTTCCTGGTGTCGTTCTACATGGGGCGCAAGCTGGGAGCGGATTATTCGAAGACGGCGACCCTGTCGTTTACCGCGGCCAGCAATAATTTTGAGCTGGCCATCGCGGTCGCGGTGGCGGTGTTTGGAATCAACTCCGGCGCGGCCTTTGCAGCGGTCATCGGCCCCCTGGTCGAGGTCCCGGCGCTCATTGGCCTGGTGAGCGTGTCGTTGTACTTCCAGCGTCGCTATTTCGGGCAGAACGGCTCGCCCGTCGCCGCCGCGCCCGTCTCAACAAACTAGCGAACTGGCATGAAGAACGTCCCCGATAACGTTTGTCCGCCACCCTGTCCTGCCGAACCAAACTTCCCTGTTTTTCTAATCCCGGTCAACGTTTACAATACGACAGGTTCCACACAACAGGGTCCCTCGCCGCGGAAGGTCGGGGGTGAAGGTGTGAGGATCGCGGTACGGCCGCCGGAATCCAATAAGAGCGAGAACGAATCCTTGTAGCACGGGGACGCGGATGGCGACGACGAAAACCGACCCCAAGCTGGGCCTCGCGCCCAGCGGGAAAAAAGGCAAGGTTTACGAAGGGCTCACGCGCGAGCTACTGGTCCAGGCCTACCGCTTCATGTATACCTCCCGGCGCATCGACGACCGGGAGATTCTGCTCAAACGCCAGCAAAAAATCTTTTTCCAGATGTCGGGAGCAGGGCACGAGGCCATCGGCGTCGCCGCCGGCCTGGTGCTGAAACCCGGATATGACTGGTTTTATCCCTATTATCGCGATCGCGGGCTCTGCCTGGCGCTGGGCGTCAAACCTTACGACATGTTTCTGCAGGGCGTGGGCGCGGCCAGCGATCCCAGTTCCGGCGGACGGCAGATGCCATCGCACTGGAGCTATCCAGCGCTCAATATCGTGACCCAGTCGTCGCCGACCGGGTCGCAGATTCTGCAGGCTATCGGCTGCGCCGAGGCGGGAAGATATTTTTACCGGCGGCCTGCGTCGGCTGAGATTCCGAAATCGTCGGCCGAGAGCCCACTTCTCGCAAATTCGGCGAGAAATGGGGCACCCACGTCTTCTATCTCCCCACCCTTCGCACAGAACGCGAAGGATGGGGCACCCAGTGCGGACTACCGCTGCTTCAAGAACGTCAGCTTTCAGGGCGATGAGGTCACTTATGTTTCGCTGGGCGACGGAACTACAAGCGAGGGCGAGTTCTGGGAGGCGATGAACGCCGCCGCGCTGGGCAAGCTGCCGGTGATTTTCTGCGTGGAAGATAACGGCTACGCGATTTCAGTTCCGGTCGAAGTGCAGACCGCGGGCGGCAGCATTTCGCGGCTGGTTTCTGGATTTCCTAATTTTCATTTCGAAGAAGTGGACGGCACCGATCCCATCGCCAGCTATTCAGCGTTTCAGCGCGCGGCGCAGTACTGCCGCGAGGGGCACGGCGCGGCGTTCGTGCATGCGCATGTGATCCGTCCGTATTCGCACTCGTTGTCGGATGATGAACGACTGTACCGGCCTGATGCCGAACGCGAACGCGATGCCGGCCGCGATCCGGTGACGCGCACGCAGATGTTTCTGCTGAGAGAGGGCATCCTCGACGAGAAGGGAATCAACCAGCTCGAGAAAGAAGTGGAAGCGGAGTTGCAGGCTGCGGTTGATCTGGCGCTGGAGGCTTTGCCGCCTGCGCCGGAATCGATCATGAAATATGTTTATTCTCCGCACGTTGATCCGACTTCAGCGGTGTTCGAAACGCAGCCGGCGACGGCAGAGATTCCCGCTGACGCCAAGAAGCCGGCGGCCAAGACCATGGCCGACCTGATCAACGTGACGCTGCGTGACGAGATGAAGCGCGACGAGCGCATCGTAATTTTCGGCGAAGACGTGGCCGACGCCAGCCGTGAAGAATATTTGAAGCGCAAGCTGGTCAAGGGCAAGGGCGGAGTCTTCAAGCTGACGTTCGGCTTGCAGAATGAGTTCGGCGGCGACCGCGTGTTCAATTCTCCGCTGGCCGAGGCTGCGATTGTGGGCCGCGCCACCGGCATGGCCACGCGCGGGCTGAAGCCGGTGGTCGAGATTCAGTTCTTCGACTACATCTGGCCGGCCATGATGCAGATTCGCGACGAACTCAGTGTGATCCGCTGGCGCTCGAATAATGGATTCTCGTGTCCCATCGTGATTCGCGTGGCCATCGGCGGGTATCTTACCGGCGGCGCGATCTACCACTCGCAGTGCGGCGAGAGCATGTTCACGCACATTCCGGGATTGCGCGTCGTGTTTCCGTCGAACGCGCTCGATGCCGCCGGGCTGTTGCGCACGGCGATTCGTTGCGACGATCCGGTATTGTTTCTCGAGCACAAGCGGCTGTATCGCGAGACTTTTGGCCGCGCGCCGTATCCCGGACCGGATTACATGATTCCGTTTGGCAAGGCGAAGATTGTGCATCCCGGCACCGATGTGACCGTGATTACTTACGGTGCAGTCGTGCCTCGCGCCCTGCAAGCCGCGCAGAAACTGGAACGCGAACAGGGCGTGAAGGTCGAGCTGATCGACTTGCGCTGCCTGAATCCGTTTGACTGGCACGCGATCGCGACGTCGGTCTCTAAGACCAATCGCGTGCTGGTCGCGTATGAAGATTCGCTCAGCTGGGGTTACGGAGCCGAGATCGCCGCCCGAATCGCCGACCAGTTGTTCGATAAGCTCGATGCGCCCGTCCGCCGCGTAGCCGCGAAAGATGTCTACGTGGCCTACCAGCCCATCCTCGAAGACGCGATCCTGCCCCAGCCGAATGATTTATTCCTGGCGATGAAGGAACTGGCGGAGTACTGAAGCAGTACCCAGTACCGAGTACCCAGTAATCCAGTTGGGAGCTGGCCCAGCCTTTTTTCACCTTAGACCTCTTCGGGGTGCCCTGCCCTTGTCGCGTTTTGTGCGACAGGGCGGGGTTTTTGAATTCCCATTGTTGGAAGCGAACCCCGAGAAAGTTAGCGATCTCGGCCCAATTGTTCCGCCCAGGGGACTACCATGCGACCATGCCCTGGGGCCTGAAGCGATACCAAGAGGCGCGGTGCCTGCATTTTGTGACGTTCAGCTGCTATGGCCGCACGCCGCGATTGGGCACCCCGCACGCGCGCAACGTCTTTGAGGAGGCCTTCGAACAGACCCGCGAATGGTACGGGTTTTACATTGCCGGATATGTGGTCATGCCAGAGCACGTTCATTTGTTGCTGACCGAGCCGGAGAGGGCCAAACTTTCCGTCGCACTGCAGATGCTGAAACAGAACGTGGCTCGGCGGCTGCGAGAGCCGGAGGGCGGCTCGCTCTGGCAGCCGCGGTACTACGATTTCAACGTGTGGAGCTACGCCAGGCAAACGGAGAAGTTACGTTATCTTCATCGCAATCCGGTGGTGAGAGGATTAGTGCGAAGCCCGGAAGAGTGGGTGTGGAGCAGCTTCCGGCATTACCTGACCGGAGCTGAGGGTGTGGTGCAGATCGAGTCCCAGTGGACGGCGCGCAAGCGGGAGCGGATGGGAGTCGGAGTTTCGCTTCCTGAAACAGGAAGTCAAAACCCCCGCCCTGTCGCACAAAACGCGACAAGGGCAGGGCACCCCGACGAGGATTAACATGTCGAAAGGTCGGAGCGAGCTTGCGCCCGTCGGTGGTTACTCCCCGAACAGCATGTTATAAATCCCGCCGCCTAACGCGCCGCCGATCAGGGGGGCGACCCAGAACATCCATAACTGCTGCAGCGCCCACCCGCCGGCGAAAATGGCTGGACCGGTGCTGCGTGCCGGGTTCACCGACGTGTTCGTGACTGGAATGCAGACCAGGTGAATCAGAGTGAGGCACAGGCCGATGGCGATGGCGGCGAGTCCCTTGGGCGCGCGATTGTCGGTCGCGCCCATGATCACGATCAGAAAGAATGCGGTTCCCACAACCTCGGCGACGAAGCCTGCCAGCAGAGAATATCCTTGCGGAGAATGCTCTCCGTATCCATTCAACGCAAACCCCGCGTGCACGTCGAACCCGGCCAGTCCGCTGGCGATGACGTAGAGCACGCCCGCGGCGGCGATCGCGCCCACGACCTGCGCCGCGACATAAGGCAGCAAATCGGAAGCAGGGAAGCGCTTGCCCACGAACAGGCCAAAGCTCACCGCCGGATTGAAGTGCCCGCCCGAGACGTGGCCCAGCGCAAACACCATGGTCAAGACGGTCAGTCCGAAGGCGAGAGCGACACCGGCGTATCCGATGCCGACGTTGGGCACGCCCGCGGCCAGCACGGCGGCTCCGCAGCCGCCGAAGACCAGCCAGAAAGTGCCGAAGAATTCCGCTGCAGCGCGTTTGCCGATGGGCATGGGGGATCTCCTTGCGAGAGTTTGGACTATTCGCGCCGGCGGGGTTTCACGGTCGCGAGGGGAGTAAGGGTAGCACAGGGGCGGCGGAATCAGATAGCTTGTCATGCTGAGCGGTAGATGCTGAGCAACGCGAAGGATCTGTGCAGTCGCCGGCAGCATTGGTGGTATCGACGATTGCATAGGTCCTTCGGCTCGCAAGAGCGCGGGCCTCAGGATGACAAGGATGACAAGAATGAAGGGCGCGCGGCGCTTGCGGAGTTGAAGATGGCTTGCGGTTACGAACGCTTTCGGCGCAAGCCGTTCTGGATTGTCCGTTCCAGCGGGGAATGCTAGGCTCGGAAATGGTGAGTTCCGCATCGGCCAACGCGGCGTACGGTCATTCGCTGAAAGCGGATTCGTCCGCCCCTGGACGTGCGGCGAACTGGCTGCAATCGGCGTCCGCCGAAGTGTGGATCAAATTCCTTCTGGCCCTGCTCGGGTTGGGGCTGGCGTTTGCGGCGGCGCTGTTCTCGACCGTTTCGCGCGACGCGGGCAATCTCTGGGCCACGGTGATTCTTGCTTCGGCCTCGCTCGTGCTGGCTACGCTGGTCGGACTGGTGACCGTGCCATATCTGGCGCGGCGCGTGGCGGTTGAACGGCTGCGCGAATCGTTCGACTACGAAGTCACCCGCGCCGGCATCGTGTATGTGCTGGTCACGCTGGTGATCGCCATCGCCGCCCTCAACACAGGAAACAATCTGCTCTATATCATTGTCGCGGCGATGCTGGCGGCGATTCTTGTGTCAGGAATCGTTTCCGCGTGGGTGCTGCGTTGGCTCGAACTCGATATCCGCCTGCCGGAACACGTTTTCGCCGGGCGCGCCGTCGCGGGCCGCATCATGCTGCGGAATCCGCGCCGCTTCCTGCCGTCGTTTTCGGTGCGCGTGGTTTCGACTCGCAAGAAAAAAAAGCGGAGCAAGCAGTGGCAGTGGGAAGCCACGACGTTTACCTTTCCCTTCAACCGGCCATCGAGCGAGCAGTGGCTGCGCCTGCCCGACCGGCGCTTGCGGCGCGTGACTGTAATCCCCGACCCGCCGGGAATTTTTCAGGGGATGGCTTACTTTCCGTTTGTGCCGCCGGGGGCTGAACTTTCCGCCGATCTCGCGCTGCAGTTTTCGCGCCGAGGCCGTTATCGCGAAGCCAGCTTCGGGCTGGCCACACGGTTTCCTTTCGCGTTTCTGGTGAAGACCCGGCATGTGTCGCTGCCCCGCGAAGTGCTGGTTTATCCGCGGATCGAGCCGGCCAATGAGCTGCTCGAGATTTTGCCTGTGGTGCGCGGCGAGTGGGAAAGTTTTGTGCGCGGGCGCGGCGCCGATCTCTACCGCATTCGCGAGTACATGCCGGAGGATTCCGCACGCCACGTTGACTGGAAAGCGACCGCGAAATCGGGCTCGCTGAAAGTCCGCGAATTCGCCCGCGAAGACGAGAGGCGGGTATGCATCGCATTTGATAATCCCGAGGCCGGGCTGATCTCCGAGCGCGCCTACGAGAACGCCGTCGATCTGACGGCGTCGCTGGCCTGGCATTTTTCCGAGCAGGATGCGGAAGTGTCGTTCGTCGTCCCTGGCCGCGCTCGCACTCGCGATCTGCACGAATTTCTGGCGTGGCTGGCGGTGATTGAGCCGGCGGTCGGCGAGTCAACCGTGATTGAATCGCGCCGAAGCCAGCCTGGCGGGGCAGCGCGGGAAGCGACCGAGGCCGCGGGCGACGTTTTCCGCGAGATGGGCCTGGGGGCGTCGGACGACTACAACATCGTTGTCACGACTCGGGCGCGCCATAGCCTGCCCTTGGCGCTCCGGAACAATTCGCATTGCATTTTTGTCGGCGATGGCGCCTCGCACTCGGGGCGACGGTAGAGCTAGTGGTTGGAGAAACGATTTTGCAGTTCCACCGCGGCGGTTCCCCGGATGTTCCACGGTTGAGAGTTTTCCCGATCTGGTGAAGTATCTTGTGCCTGCCACCGCTTTCTTCTTTTCTTTCTCTATCTTTCCGGCATATACTCGCGCCCCGGTGGATGCTTTTTGGACGGCTCGGACGATCCGCTCCCGGGAGGTGTCAAATGCGTATCTGCGACCTGATCAAGAATCAGGAGGTTTATGAGGCGGACCTGGGACACACCGTGCTGGAGACGGTGGAAGCCATGGTCGAACGCAACATCGGCGCAGTGCCCGTGCTGCACAACGGCAAAGTGGTGGGAATTTTTTCTGAGCGCGATCTCATGCGGCGCGTGGTGGCGCAGGGACGCGATCCGTGCTCGACCTGCATGGCGGAGGTCATGACCGAAGATCCTCTCACCATCAGCATGAACGAAGATCTGGACAATTGCATGGCCATGATGCGGCGGCACAACTTCCGCCATTTGCCGGTCTGTCATGACGGGCAGTTGGTCGGCATGGTGTCGTTGCGGGATATCCTGTTGCACGACCTCGATGCGAAAGACGACGAAGTGCGCATGATGCGTGCGTATATTCACTCCATGCCAGACGCGTAGTCGCAGTGGCGGCTGATGAAGGCGACTCGCGATGCGTGTGCCGGGTCGCGCGGTTGAGCGAATGGGCTGGCGTGACGTGGGTCGGCGTAACGTGGTCGGCGTGGCCTGGGTCGGCGCGATCTGGGTCGGCGTAACGGGGTCGGCGCGATCTGCGCTGACGCTGTCTCGCTTGGTGTCATTGGTGGCGTTGCGTCCCGGACGAATGCGTCCGGGGCTCCATGAGCGTGTCAGGTATTGATGGCCGGGCCCAGCAATCGTTTCAATGCCCGCACATATTCGGTGAGGGCCTGGCGGCCGGCTTCTGTGAGGCGATAGCGGGTCTGCGGCTTGCGCAACACGAATCTCTTTTCGACTGCGACATAACCGGCTTCCTCCAACTTGAGCAGTTGCGCGCCGAGGTTGCCGTCCGTGGCTTCGGTCTTGGCCCGCAGCCAGGTAAATTCTGCTTCTTCCACTCCACTGAGCAACGAAAGCAAGGCCAGTCGCAGCCTGCCGTGGACGACGGGATCGAGTTCGGGCAACGCGGGCTTGGGCAAATCGGGCTTGGGTAGGTTAGGCATGGCGCGATCAGGCTTGCAGGCCGGTGCGCCGCGCGCGCGCCTGCGCTTCGGAGAGCACACAGTAGACACCGAAAACGATCTGGCCGAGAAAGATCGCGACAAGAAATACGATCGTGCTCTGCATATCGCTGCCGAAGCAGGTCGTCACCGCTGCGACCCACCACAGGAGTGCGCAGGCCAATTGAACGCTCCAGCGAAGAATCAAGCCTGAGGCTGCATTGGCAATGCCGAGGATGGCCGAGATCACGGCCACGAAGACGTGCTGATCGGTCAGGTGTCCACTCATGCCGAGAGACAGGAACAGCAGAAACATCGAAGTGCCTACGGCAATCCAGATGGAACCGATGGCCCGGCCCAGAGTCGTTTCGGCGTGCGGACGATGGCCAATCTTCACGGCAATAACCACAGCGGTAACGACGACTGCCGCCGAGACCGTGACTGGCCACGCCCACGGGCTGTGACCCCATGCTGACCACGCCATGGCGAGATAGTAAGCAGCGCCCCACAGAATGAACGTCCATCCCCAGCTTTCGGTGTGGTGGCGCCCCTCGGCGATCATGTTTTCGATGAGGCTTAGCCGATCCTGCAGTTCCTGCGCACTGGTCTGGTCGGGCATGGCAGATCTCCTTTTGACGAAATTCGAATTCCAGCAGACTTCAGCGTGTTGCTCGCAAGTCCGTTACTCGCACGCCGGCGTGGGCTGCAGCTTTACGGCTGACGCTGAAGCTGCATGTCGACAGCGACGGGGGGGGATTGTCGATTCACAGTGTTAGAGTACTCTATTATGCAGAGTATCGTCAAGTCGTTTTTAACTTGAGCGATGCCCCGATTGCCTGACAGGTCGACTGCCAGGAGCTAACCCACTGATTTGAGGATCAAACGCAGGCTGAGAGACGAGGTCGGTGCCTTTAGCACGAAAGTAACGTTGCACCTGAAGTACCTACAACGGTAACGTTACGCAGGATTACTCCGGTACATTGAACACAGGGTTATAGCAGGCTAAGTTAACGTTACGGAAATAGCACCGTTTGATGCGGTTCTATCAAGAGCTTGTGACACATGAGCGCGAGAGCCAAAATCAGCCCTTCCTATGAGCGAGAAAGTTAGAGTTCTCTATTACGGGCTCTGGATCGCGCATCCCATCTTCTTGACGGGGATCGCGGCGCTCATGCTTTGGCGCGGCCAGCACCGCAAATTCAAATTCTTCTTCGGTTACGTCGTTACCCAGATCCTGAGTTTTGCCGTGGTGTTTACGGCGTGGCGATACAGCTACGCGGCCGACTTCTATCTCTACTGGGGATGTCAGGCGGTCAGCGCGGCTTTCGGCTTTGGTGTGATTCACGAAGTTTTCGTCGACGTGTTCCGCTCATTCCACACGCTGCGCGATCTTGGTACGGTGCTGTTCAAATGGGCCGGCCTGGTGATGTTGTTGGTGGCGGGCGTGGTCTCGGTTTCCACGAATTCTTCCAACGTCGCGCCCTGGATGCAGGCCATCATCACGGCCCAGCGCTGCGTCCGCATCATCCAGGTCGGAATGGTTCTATTCCTGCTCGTGTTTGCGCAGTATCTGGGCCTGAGCCGGCGGCAGCGCAGTTTCGGCATCGCGCTGGGCTTCGGTGCATTCGCGGTGGTCGAACTGGCGTTGGTTTCTTCCTGGGTCGGGAACCACTTGGCCAACCCATGGGTGAGTGTGGTGAACATGACCGCTTACAACATCAGCCTGATGGTGTGGCTGGGTTACGTGGCGGTGAAGAGTCCGGCGCGCGACGCGGCGTCTACGCTGTTGCAGCCGCAGCGCTGGGAGCAGAGCTTGTCTGACATTCATCACCCGGTCCCAGCGGATTCTCTGATTCCAATGTTTGAAGGGATGGTCGACCGCGCTCTGTCTCGTACTCAGCCGGAGGCCGCTACCGAAGCAACTTCCAAAGCCCGCGCCGCAGCGGCCACGGGCGCCAACTTCAGCCTCGTCAACGCTCGCGCACATTCCAAGACTTAGCTTCCGCGGGTTAGGCCCCGAGCGTTGGCTGATAAAACCCAGCCGCCGCTTTGATCGTTAGGTCCTGAACCTTGTTCCTGCCTGGGTTTTTGTCCCGAAAATGTAAACGTTTTCCCGCCTGCACGATCCTCCCGGATCGTCGCAATTTTAGTCTGAAGTAAATCTTCAAGAGATGACCGGAATTGATTGGTTCAGAATGCCAATCCCTGACGCTGGTTAGCTTGATTTCGGGGTGATTCCAGGAAGGACCTTGAGGGCTGCGTAAAAATGTTGCGCACGAACGTTGACACGTGCCTTATAATTCCGCTCCGCGCTGGGTGCAACCTTTTTGGGGCACTTAGCTCGGTTATTGCCAAGGAGAAAAACCATGAAACTAGCGATCAGGATTTCGATCCTGACGGTAGCCTTAGTGGGCACTTTCCTCGGAGCCACCATTCAGCCGGTTCCCGCCGCGGACGGAGGCCCGATTTTTTTGTGCCCACCAGGAGACAAAAACTGCAAAATCAACCTGCCACCAATGCTGAGAAGCTAAATTGGAGGCAGCTGTGGCCGCAAGGTCACCAAAGTAACCTGTAGGTAACTGGGCCGAACCCTTTCGGGCTCGCACTCTTCGGGCTGGAGCGAATTCATAGCGCTCCCGCCCTCTTTTTTGGGCAATCGACTTTGTTGGATCAGTTCTAGTTTTCTTGGACGATTCTCAGGAATTCACTGGCAGAGAATGTTTGTCATGCCGAAACGGCTTGAGCAGGTGAGGAATCTGCTGTTCTGGCGTGGGTGGGGAACAGCAGATTCCTCACCGGCCCCAGGCCGGTTCGGAATGACACGAACTGCGGGCCCCCGGCCGGTTCGCAATGGCAAGAACCCCAGGACGGGTCGGAATGACACACACTCGATGGGCTAAGGCGAGCTACGGTGCGCGCAGGGCCTCTTCCAGTTTGCGGTTCAGTTCGGCAGCCGTCGCGACCGGCGGCTGACAGGTTGTGCCCGAACAAATCAGCGCGAACGACTTGCCGTTGCCGAATGGCGGAAGATTCGGAATCGTGGCCGCCAACAGCGGCGGAAGGTTCTCTGCGACCGCCTGTTCGCGCGGCAGGCGCAGGACGCTCTTGTGAAAAGCGAACGGCGCAACCGCGGCCGAGTGCAGTTTTTCGGCCGCCTCAGCGTCGCCTGTTTCCGCGATGACGACGACATGCACGGGACTCTCCAGAAAATATGAGACCGAGATCCCGTAGCTCGCGGCAAAGATTCCGAATTGCTCGGCCACTCCGGCAAACGTTTCCAGCGTCTGCTCCGCCTTATCGCGGTACGCGGCGTCGCCGGTGTAGTGATGCAGGCGGACCAGCGCAATCGCCGCCATCGGATTGCCCGCGGGAGTGGGGGAATCCTGCAGCGGCTTGCGCGGCGTCGCCAGAACGCCCAGAGACTTTCCTTCGCCGGCGGGCTCGCTGTCAAAGAATCCGCCGGAAGTGGCGTCGAAGAACCGGGCAATCATGGCGTCGGCGATAGCACGCGCAAACCGGAAGTAGCTGAGATCGGCCGTCGCTTCGTAGGCATCCAGGCAGGCCAGCGCAGTGAAGGCATAATCATCGAGCAAACCGGAAACGTCGCGATGCTCAGCTTTCGGATCAGAATAAGCCACCACGTGCAGAAGGTGAGGCGCAGCGGATGTGGGCCCAACTTGTGTGGCCGCGGGCGACTCGCCCGCGCGGTTTTCCGGAACCGGACCACGCTCCCAAGCCTGGGCCAGAATCCGGTCCAGCGAGCGCAGGGCAAACCGCCGCGCCTCGGGCAGGTTCAGCACCTTCGCTGCCTCCAGGTACGCCGAAACGCACAGGCTGTTCCAGCTGACGTAAACCGTTTTGTCGATGTAGGGCGTCGGGCGCTCGATCCGCGCCGCGTACATTTTCTTTTTCGCCGAAGCCAGCAGTTCTGTGACGCGCTCCGGGGCGATCTGCATTCGCCGCGCGATCTCTTCCACCGAAGCGCGCACGTAGAGCACGTTCTTCGCGGGATTGTGGTGCATCTCTCCGACTTCGTTGATGTCGTAGCGCAGTGTGGCCGCCTGCGCTTCTTCTTCGGTCAAAACCGAGCGCGCCTCGGCCAGCGTCCAGGTAAAGTAGTCGCCGTCATCGTCCATGTTGATGTCGGCGTCCTGCGAGGCATAAAAGCCGCCGCGTTCGCGATCGCTCAGCCACTCGTCCATCCAGCGAACGATGTCGCGCGCCACGGCGGCATAGAATTCCTCGCCCGTGGCCTGGTACGCGTGTACATAATTTTTCAGCAATTCGGAATTGTCGTAGCACATCTTCTCGAAATGCGGGACGACCCAGCGCTCGTCCACCGAGTAACGATGAAATCCGCCCGCAAGCTGGTCGTAGACTCCGCCGTTTGCCATGTGGTCAAGCGTGGTCGTGATTACGGTGCGAAGGTGCTCGGCGTCCTTTGATACGGCGGAAGTTTCGCCGTTATCTCCGGGCGCTGAACTTCCTGGGGCCGAGATTCGCTCCGCGGGGCGGACGAATGCGTCCGCTTCTCCACTAGCCAGCGCATAGCGCGCGATCAGCAAATCGAGTGCCGACGGGTGCGGAAACTTCGGCGCCTGCCCGAAGCCTCCGTGCTCGGGATCGAACATGCTGAACGCCGACTTCTGAATCGCCGCAATCGCAGCCTCGGAAATCCGCCCGCTGCGGCCGGAGAACGACTCTGACTGGGCGATCGCCGACTCCACCATCTTGGCCTGCTCGACCACGTCGCCATTTTTTTCCTTGTAAGCGTTGGCGATGCTCAACAGCACGCGGCGAAAACTGGGACGCCCATATCCATCGTCGGGCGGGAAGTAGGTCCCGCCATAGAACGGCTTGCCGTCGGGAGTAAGAAACGCGGTGAGCGGCCAGCCTCCCTGGCCGCTGACTGCCTGCACCGCCGCCTGATAGCGGCTGTCAATGTCGGGACGCTCGTCGCGATCCACCTTCACGGCGATGAAATGTTCGTTCACAATGGCCGCGATCGCGGGATCGTCATAGGACTCGCGATCCATCACATGGCACCAGTGGCACCACACTGCGCCAATATCGAGCAGCATGGGCTTGTTCTGTTGCTGCGCCGCGGCAAACGTCTCCTCGCCCCACTCATGCCACTGAATCGGCTGATGCATGGCCGAGCGCAGATAAGCCGAAGAAGCGCGGGCGAGGGAGTTGAGGGTGCTGGTGGTCATGAAACGAGTCTAAATGTTTGGCGTGGCGAGCGTCGATGCGGCTCGCAGGCGCGAGAGTCGTTCGGATGGTCGAAAGGCGGTGCCCTGATTGGAATCGCTCTTCCCATTACGATCGACGAGACATCTCGGCGCGTTGCCCCGAGCATCTACTATGTGCGATAGTCGTTATCTCACCAACCTCGAAGAAACGAAACCGATGATCCGAAAAGTCGCGCAGGCCGTCGCAGGCGTTGGACTCGTACTCATTCTCGCATTCAACGCGCGCATGCTGCGGGCGCAGGGAGCGAACGCGACACTTTCTGGAACGGTGACGGACTCCTTAGGAAAAGCAATCGCCAACGCCAACGTGTCGGTTAAGAATCTTGCGACCGGTCAGTCATCGGAAACCCAGACCGACTCTTCAGGATCTTATACGGTGGCCAATCTTCCTCCGGGCGATTATGAAGTTTCCGCCTCCGCCGACGGATTGGGCGCCGCTGTCGCCAAAGCGACTTTGACTGCGGGAGGCCAACAAACGCTGAGCCTCACGCTGACTCCGGCGGCGGGACCGACCACTTCGCCGACTGCGTCGCCTGAGAATCTGCCGAACGCTCCTTCAAGCAATAAAACCGAGCCGTCGCTGGAAGACCTCGGATTTCCCAAGGCCGAGACGCAGAGCAACGCTGCGCAGCAGGCGCTGCTCGACAAGCGCACCCGCATGCTCAAGATTCACCAGCGCATGGGCTTGATCACAACCATACCTCTGCTAGCCACGGTGATTACTTCGTTGAACGCCGGAGGCAAGAGCGAGGGCACCGCATCGCGCGACCTGCACGTGGCTTTGGGTTCGCTGACCGGCGATTTGTACGGGATCACCGCGTACTATGCCATCCGCGCGCCCAGAATCAAGGGCACCGAGACGCGGGGTCCGATCCGTTTCCACAAGGCGATGGCGTGGATTCATGGCCCGGGCATGATCCTGACTCCGATTCTGGGCGCGTTGGCTTTCGAGCAGAAAAACAACGGCGAGAAAGTACACGGCATCGCCTCGGCGCACGGGCCGGTCGCGATCGTGACGGCCGGAGCGTTTGGCGCGGCGCTGTTGTCGGTGTCAGTAAAATTCTGAGCCGGATCGGATCGCGTTGATGCAGAAGAAAATCCTATTCATCTTCCTGTTCATCTCCCTGCTGCTGGCGCTGAGTAATCTCTACGCCGTAGACCAGCAATGGATTCTCAAGGAGAGCACGCTGACCTACCATGTGTCGCATCCGCTGCACCAATCGGAAGGGGTGAGCCACGCCGCGCGTGGCAAGGGCATTTGTCATGACGGCCAATGCAACTTTCTGATCGCTGTCCCGGTAAGGTCATTTGAATCGGGCGACAGCAATCGCGACCTGCACATGCTCCAAGTCACGCGGGGCGCGGAGTTTCCCATGGTCACGGTGCGTACCAGCCTGCCGGGGTCGGCGGAGAATTCGACGACCGTCAAGGCCGACATCGAGATCCAGTTCGCCGGCCAGACCGCTCAGTACAAGCAAGTTGCTTTTGAGATGACGACGCAGGGAAACGACAAGCGAATCTCGGGCACAATTCCCGCCACGCTTACTGATTTCAAAATTGAGCCGCCGACGCTGTTGACCATGCCGGTAAAGAACGAAATTCCTATTCGCGTGGAAATGACCTGGAGTCCGCAGTAGGCTGCGTCACAGGTAGCGACCCCTTACAGGGCAAGGATGCGTTGTCCCCGCCGCTACGCTTGACCTGTGTTATGTCGATTATCACTGAAAGGGAATCGCGATGACGATGAAAAATCCGCCGCATCCAGGCGGCTTTGTATTGCGGCAATGTATTGAGCCGCTGGGACTGAGTATTACCGCCGCCGCCGTTGCGCTGGGCGTGACCCGCACCACGTTGTCAGAATTGGTGAACGGGAAGCGTGGGATCTCCCCCGAAATGGCTGTACGTCTCTCCAAGGTTTTCGGAGGCAGCGCGGCTACCTGGGCCACGCAGCAGGCGCACTACGACCTGGCACAGGTTCGCGCCGACCGCATCAGGCTCAAGCGCCTGGAACTGGTGTAGAGAGTTCTTGGACATCCGGCCAAGACTTGGATTGTCCACTGCGAACAGGGATTTCAGTTCATTTCTGTGTCCGCGATTACTGGAGCAACTGTTTTGCGATCGCGCAGTACAAGTCGATCGCGTCGGCTAGTTGCCGCTTCTCGATGTACTCGCCGTCGGTGTGCGCGACGTGAATCGATCCTGGGCCGATCAGCAGCGGCTCGCCCCAATTCGTGAGCTTGGGGATGTCGGTCGTGTATGCGGCGATCATCGTCGGCAATCCCTCGACGGTCCGCAAGCGCAGAAAAGGCAGTTCGAGCGGAAACGTCACCTGCACCTGATCGCCTGCCGTGGCGACAATCTGCCGCCGCAACTCGCCGGATGACCCGATGAGGCGATACGACAGATCGGCATGCGCATAGTCGGGAATCACGTTGGGCGCGCGGCCGCCTTCGATCAGCCCTATGTTCAAGGTGCAGGGGCCGACTTCGGGGTCAGAAGGCAACGGCATCGCGCGCAGCCGGGCGAGCGCCGGAATCAGCTTGTCGATCGCCGACTCGCCGAGCTCGGGATAGGCTGAATGCGCCATTCTTCCTCTGGCCGTGACTTCCACGCGCAGCGTTCCTTTCGACGCCAGCGCGAGCCGGTTTTCCGTGGGTTCGCCGTTGACCAGAAAACGCGGCTTCGCCGTGTGACCGTTCGCGACGTATTCGTTGGCCCGTTGCGCGCCCAGGCTGTCGCGCTCTTCACCGGCCACGAACAATAATCCGACATAGACGCCTCGGTGGCGCAATCGTTCCGCCGCCGCGATCTGCGCCGCGATGATGCCTTTGGCGTCGCACGATCCGCGCCCGTAAATGCGGCCTGCACCTTCTGACGACGCAATGAACGGCGGAACGGTATCCATGTGAGTTGAAAACACGACCGCAGGCTCAGAATGATCGGGCGATGTCGCGTAGACGTTGAAGCGCTCGCCTTCGACTGGCATCTTCTTCGTCTGATAGCCGAGGCGGCAAAGTTCGCCGTACAGATAATTTCCGACGGCGGCCTCGTTTCCCGTGATCGATTCGATGTCGACGAGTTGGCGCGTGAGTGTGACGGCGTCCATGGATTAGGAGAATAGCAGAGAGCGTTCCGACTTCTGACCTCAGATCTAAAGCCCGAAACCGAAGAAAGGAAAAACCATCCACCACGAAGGATCACGAAGGACTTCGCAGACGAGAATTTCCTTCGTGTGACTTCGTGTCCTTTGTGGTTCTGGGTTTTGTTTCCGCGTCAACCTGGGCACCAAGGAACCGACGCCTTCATCCTTTCCTCTCACTTGTGTAATCTGGAGGACGTGATCTCTTCCCATTCATCGATGCAATCGTCCATCCGGTCGCTGTTTCTTGACGGCCCGGCGGGACGGTTGGAGGCGCTGCTGAACGCCGGCGCGGAAAGCGCGACGCATGCGGCGGTCGTCTGCCATCCGCACCCTTTGTTTGGCGGGACGCTGCACAACAAGGTTGTGTTCCACACCATGAAGGCGCTGAACAGTTTTGGTTTTCCCGTGCTGCGCTTCAATTTTCGCGGTACCGGACTCAGCCAGGGTGAGCACGATCACGGTGTGGGGGAAGTCGACGATGTGCGTGCGGCGCTTAACTGGCTCGAGGCCGAATATCATTTGCCGCTGCTGTTCGCGGGGTTTTCTTTCGGCGCGGCGGTCGGACTGCGTGCCGCGTATTCCGATCCTCGCGTGCAGGCCTTGATTGCCGTGGGCACGCCGGTGAGCCCGGTCGCGTCGAGCGATGAAGAACCGCGCGCGTATTCGTTTGATTTTCTGGCAGACTGCACCAAGCCCAAACTTTTCGTGAGCGGAGCCCGCGATCAGTTCGGTCCGCGAGCCCGGCTGGAAGCGTTGGCTGCATTGGTGCCGGAGCCGAAAGAACTGGTGATCATCGAGGGCGCCGACCACTTTTTCGAAGGCCGCCTCCGCGAGTTGCGGGAGGCGATTGAAGCGTGGGTGAAGAGAGCTGTCAGCTGAGATCTGCCGTCGTCTCTATAATCCTTCCCATGTGCGATTCCGAACGTGAATCCCAGTTTCACCGCGGGCGTGAGGCAGCGCGCGAAATTTTTCAGCAGGCGCTTCTGGGAGCGTCGATCGGGAAGGCGTTCGCTCGCCATGTGAACTGCGATCGCGGCGTGCTGCGGGTTTGCGAAGATCTTTACGATCTGCAGTTGTACTCGCGCGTGCTGGTCGTCGCGCTGGGCAAGGCCGCGCACACCATGGTGGAAGCGCTGGCCGCGCAAGTCGGAGCGTCACTCGAAGGGATCGTCGCTACGTCGGTGCAGCCCGCCGCGCAGGTGCATGGATTCCGATATTTTCTGGGCGGACATCCGACGCCAAACCCGGAGTCAATGCAGGCGGCGAGTGCGGTGCTGAAGTCTTTGCAGTCGCAGCCGGCCTCGGCGCTGGTCATTTTCCTGCTCAGCGGCGGAGGGTCGTCGATTGTCGAAAAGCCCATCGACGCTGAAATTTCTCTCGGCGATCTCATTGCGACCTATCGCGCGCTGGTGCATTCGGGAGCGCCGATCGCCGAAATCAACGCCGTGCGCAAACATCTTTCTGCGGTGAAAGGTGGAAGGCTGGCGCTGGCGGCATCTCCGGCGCAGCAGGTTTCGCTGTTGGTGTCTGACGTTCCTGACGCCACTCCCGACGCGCTCGCCTCGGGCCCGACCATGCCCGATTCCACGAGCGTGGAAGATTGCTACCGCATCGCGGAGAAATATGAACTGGTGCAACAGTTTCCGCAATCGACGCGGGAGTTGTTCGAGCGGCACGCGCTGGAAGAAACGCCCAAGTCGGATGATCCGGCCTTTCACCGCGCGCGCTGGTGGCCAGTTCTGTCGAACCAGACGGCCGTCGAAGAAGCCAGCGCCGCGGCCGAGCGCGCCGGGTTCATTGTGCACGTCGACAACTCGTGCGATGACTGGGACTACGAGCGCGCCGCCGACTATTTGTTGCAGCGGGTGCGCGAGTTGAGAAAACAATTCTCGCCCGTCTGCTTGATTTCCGGCGGGGAAGTCACAGTGAAGGTGACGAACGGCGGCGTGGGCGGACGCAACCTGCAGTTTGCGCTGGCCTGCGCG
This sequence comes from uncultured Acidobacteriaceae bacterium, assembly GCA_963739125.1. Classification (GTDB taxonomy): domain Bacteria; phylum Acidobacteriota; class Terriglobia; order Terriglobales; family Acidobacteriaceae; genus Sulfotelmatobacter. Next base: position 4,141,718 of record CAVTZD010000001.1, read on the forward strand.
GAGAAATGTGCCGGCGAGGATATCACCGTTCTGAGCGCGGGCACCGATGGCGTGGACGGGAACAGTCCGGCAGCGGGAGCCGTTGCCGATGGCAGCACGATCGAACGCGCGCGGAGCTTAGGATTGGGCGAGCGGGCTGCGCTCGAAAAATTCGACGCGTATCCGCTCTTTCGTGCGCTGGGAGATGTGGTTGAGACGGGGCCTACGGGGAATAATCTGCGGGATTTGCGGATCTTTCTGGCGTACTAGAGGCTTGGTTTCGGCGGGCGAGCGGGAGAAGAATTCCGCCGCGCTTCGCGCTGGCGGGACGGGCGAATGCGCCCGTCGCCACACGCTTTGTGGCAGGCCGAAGCGACTGTTGCTACAGGAGTTTTCCGGGGATCCCAAATGAGCCGTCTGGCTACGCAACAAATGTTTGGCGTTGCGTCTTCTTTTTTTCGACGATCAACGCTTAGCTGGGGAGAAACGAATGAAGCATACACTGGTGGGGATTGCATTCGCCGTTCTGTTGACCCTGTCTTCGGCCGTCGGGCAACAGAGTATCACCCGGCTTGACGGCAGCACGATCACGACGGCGGAGATCGATTCCACGGTGACCCGGCTCATGACGGCCGCTGAAGTTCCGGGAGTGGACATCGCGATTCTCAATCACGGGAGAGTGGTTTACCTCAAAGCTTACGGACTCCGCGACAAAGACAAAAATCTGCCGCTGACGGTCGATTCGGTCATGTACGCGGCGTCATTTTCCAAGGTCGCTTTCGGCTACCTCGCAATGGAACTGGTCGACGACGGCCTGCTCGACCTCGACAAGCCGGTGTACAAGTATTTGCCCAAGCCTCTGCCGGAATATCCGAAATACGCCGACCTGGCGGGCGACCAGCGCTACAAGCGGATCACGGCGCGCATGCTGTTGAGCCATACCAGCGGATTTCCGAACTGGCGCTACCTCGAGGATGACCGCAAACTGAGAATCCATTTCGAGCCGGGATCGCGTTTTGCATACTCGGGCGAGGGAATCGATCTGCTGCAGCTGGTGGTGGAGACGATCACCGGCAAACCGCTCGCAGACCTGATGCAGAGCCGAATCTTTACGCCGTTTGGAATGACCCGCTCCAGCATGGTGTGGCAAGACCGTTTCGAATCTGACTATGCCAACGGCTATGACGAGTACGGGCGCTCGCTCGGTGCGGAGAAACGTGAGAATGCCGATGCCGCCGGTTCGATGGTGACCTCCATTCACGATTTTTCGCGCTTCATGCTCGCAGCGTCGGAAGGCAGAGGGCTGCGCCGCAAGACTTGGGAGCAGATCCTCCGCCCGCAGATTCAAATCAAGTCGAAGCACGAGTTTCCGGCGCTGAACGAGGAGACCACGGATGAGAATCAACCGATCCGCCTCAGCTATGGGCTGGCCTGGGGACTTTATTGGACACCCTACGGCGAGGCATTTTTCAAGGAGGGGCACGACGATGCCTGGAGGAATTACACCGTATATTTCGACCAGAAAAAATCGGGCATCGTGATCATGACCAACAGCGGCAACGGCGAGGGTATTTTCAAGGACTTGCTGGAGACGCTGCTGAAAGACACCTTCACTCCGATCGAGTGGGAAGGCTACACGCCTTACGACAAGTTGCCTCCGCGTCCGCCCTTGAAGCAGCACAAGCAAGTCGCCGTCGACACCAAGCTGTTAGACCGGTACGTTGGGCGTTACAGCGTTCCGCCCGACATTGTCATCGTCGTAAGCCGGGAAGGCGATCATCTTTCGTTGCAGGAGAATGACGAGCCGAAGGAAGAATTGCTTCCCGAGAGCGACACGGATTTCTTTTCTCCGACGGCAGATGATGTCTTTACGTTTCAGACCGACGCGCAAGGCCGCGTCACCGGGATGGTTCTGCACACCGGCGGCCGGGAGATTCCGATCAAGCGGATCGAGTGATCGTGCAGGTTCCTCGCGGCTCAGCCGGTTCGGAAAACCAACCTCAGCCTGCTTTTGTGGTGCGGCGGAAGAACAGCAGATTCCTCACCGGCTGACGCCGGTTCGGAATGACAAAACGGGAGGGGCTGACGAAACCGGAATCCGCTCAAAAGAATCGGATCAAAAGAACCGGATCAAAAGAACCGGGTCACGCCTTCTTCCATCACCACGACACGGTCTTTGATGCCGGCGGCGCGGGCTTCCTGATCGAGCAACTGCAAGGGTTCGTCGACGGGCTCATGCGACAGGCGGAAACTGCCGTAGTGCATGGGCACCATCCAGCGGGACTTGAGATCGAGGAAGGCGCGGGTTGCGTCGGCGGGATTGGTGTGCACGTTGCGGAATTGCGGAGGATTGTAGGCGCCGATGGGCAGCAGGGCGAGTTCGGGAGCGAGGCGGCGCCCGATTTCTTTGAAGCCGGAAAAGTAAGCCGTGTCGCCGGCGTGATAGACCGAATGCTTGCCCGCCTGCAGCACAAAGCCGCCGTAGCCGCGGTGTGAATCCTTGAGAATGCGCGCGCCCCAGTGTCGCGAAGGAACGTGAGTTACTGAGAGATTTCCATGACGCGAACTGTTCCACCAGTCCAGTTCGATGATCTCGGAAAAACCGAGATCGGAAACCAGGTCAGAAACGTGTGTCGGAATAATAATCGCCGGCGCGACGCCGCGGGTGCGCAGATTGTTCTGCACGATGGCGCGCAGCGACGGGCGATGCAGGTGGTCGAAGTGAGCGTGCGAAACCAGCACCAGATCGATCGCCGGCAGATCGGCGACGCGTAGGCCGGGACGCCGCAGACGCTTCAGCACGAACAGCCAGCGGGCAAAGTTAGGATCGATCATCACGCTGTTGCCGCCGATTTGCACGAAGAAGCTGGCGTGGCCAATGAAGGTCACACCGAGTTCTCCATTGCTCACGAAGCGCGGCGTGTGAGTCTGGCCCGAGCGACGGGTCACGGCGGAGTGCCGCACCAGTCTTCCAAACTGTGAGGCGCGCTTACGAAGGGCCGGATTGCGAAGCGTTTGCTTAATCATCTTGCGATAAAGACCAAAGGCCGAGCCAGAAAGGCTCCAGCCTCATGATACTCGTCCTGTTCGTGGCGAGCAGAGTAACCGCAACGATGCCGCCACGTCTTTTCATCAGGCTGTAATGTTAGATGAAAGCGCGATGAGGCGGGCTACATTTTTGAATTCAGCAGCGGTACGGCGGTAACCCGCAGAGAAGGCGTGAAGCGGAGGGAGATAGTCGTGCACCTTGGAAAATTCGCACCCTCGACGATGGCGTCATCCCGATACCCGGCGCAGTTCAGCCGGGTGAGGGATCTCGCTCGGACCTGTTCCCGGCGTGCGCGCGAGATCCCCTTCGACAAGCTCAGGGCAGGCTCTCACTTCGCCTGGAGAACGGCTCCGTTCGGGATGACTCCCTTGAAACGGGAGACGGGACCAAGACCGCGCCACCACCAGAAACTCAATGACGCTTGACCACAATCGCGCTGCTCATATCTAATCCGGGAGCGTTCTTTTTTGTGGTGTCGCGTTTCGGCGTAGCTGGTTTGCGGGTTTCTTGAGGAAGGAGCGTTTGCGAATGCGAGTTGCGTTCTTGGGGTTGGGAATTATGGGTCAGGCCATGGCAAGTAATCTGGTCAAGGCGGGGCACACGGTCACGGTGTGGAATCGAACGCCCGGCAAGCTGGTGGAGGGCGCGGCGGTTGCTCCCACGCCGGCGGCAGCGGCGCAGGGCGCGGAAGTTGTGTGGCTCTGCGTTTCCGACACGAATGCGGTGGAGGAATCTATTTTCGGCACGAATGGAGTGGAATCGTCGCTGGCCGAGGGCATGATTATCGCGGACTCGAGCACGATTTCTCCGTCAGCCACGGAAAAGTTTGCCGCCCGCGTGGCGGCGAAAGGCGCGGCTTGGGTGGATGCTCCGATGACCGGGTCAAAGATCGGCGCGCGCGACGGGACGCTGGTTTTCATCGTGGGCGGAGCCGAGGAGCAGGTCGAACGGCTCAAACCACTGTTCGCCGCGATGGGCAAGAAAATTTTCCGTATGGGCGAGACCGGCAAAGGGCAGGCGACGAAACTCGCCATGAATCTGCAGATTGCCATGATTTTTGAGGGATTCGCCGAGGCCTTGACCCTGGCCACGAAGCTCGGCGTAGACACGCAACAATTGTTGTCGCTGATCGACGCCACCATGGTGCGGTCGGGCGTGGTCGACTACAAGGGTCCGTTTATTCTGCAGCGCGACTTCACGCCGAATTTTCCCCTGCGACTGATGCACAAGGATATTCGCCTCACGCTGGAAGCCGCGAAAGAAGTGCGTGTGAAGCTGCCGGGGCTCGAGACCGTCGAAGAGATTTATGCGATGGCGACCGAAGACGGCCACCAGGATCTCGATTACGCGGCTACGCTGACACTGCTGGAGAAGTGGGCGGGAGTGCAGGTGAAAGGGAAGGCGGCTTAGTCGCGGGTTTCGATTTCGCTCGGAACGGGCTTGTCGAAAGAGCGCGGAAGTTGGGGTTCTGGAAAGACCCACGTCTCGCAACAGCGGCGAGACCCTTCGACGAGCTCAGGGCAGGCCTTGGGGCACCCAGCATTACTTCAATCAAGCAGCACCCTCGCAAAGACATCGTGATCGGCGTTGCCACCGGTGATCACCAGCCCGACACGCTTTCCCTTTAACGAGTCTTTCTCATTCAGCGCTGCAGCCAGGCCAGCCGCTCCGGCGCCCTCGACGACATTGTGGGTGTCGGTGAAATAAATCTTCATGGCCTGGCGGATTTCTTCCTCGCTCACGCGCAGCACGCGGTCAACATTTTCGAGAACCACTTCGAGTGAGGCGTCGTCTGGAACGCGGCACGCCATGCCGTCGCCAAGCAGAGTGGTAACGGGAGCGGCGATCTTCCTTCCAGCCTCGAACGAGAGCGCGTAAGCGGGCGCACCTTCGGCGACCACACCCACGATCCGCGTCTTCAGATTGAGGCCGTTGCGAACCGCGGTACAGGAACAAATCCCCGAGCCCTGGCCGATGGGCACGTACACCACGTCGAGATCCGGGACTGCCGAGAAGAACTCCAGCCAAAAGGTCGCCACGCCGGTGACGATGTTGCGATGGTACGCGGGCACGAAATGCCAGCCATGCTCGGCGGCGAGCGTTTGCGCGTGCTCTTTGGATTCCTGATGGTCGCCGCCGAACTCGATGAGATCGGCGCCCTGCGCTCGCATGGCCGCGTTCTTCTCCGGGCTGTTTCCGCGGGGGACGACGATGTGCGCCGTAACGCCGAAGCGGCGCGCCGCCAGCGCTACCGATTGCCCATGATTGCCGCGAGTCGCGGTTACCAGCTCCGTGATGCCGCCATTTTCACGAAATACTTCGGCAACGTACACGACGGCGGTTCGGGCTTTGAACGCGCCGATGGGCGTATGGTTCTCGTGCTTGACCCAGACTTCGGCCCCTAGACGATCGCATAACAGAGGCCATGCGAACTGCGGGGTAGGCGGCATCACCGCATATACCTGTTGCTGTGCGGCCTTGATCTCTTCAATCGTGGGCAGAGACGTGGTTAGGGTTTGGGCTGGCATGACCCCATTTTACGCCGGATAGGGAATGTTCCGATTCGAGCCGCGATCAAACGGCACCCGCGTAAACCCGCGTCCATGTGGGACGAGGGCACGCGATATTACGGTTCCGTTACCCAGGTAATGACGCGAAAGCGGCTATTACACAAGTATTACAGTCAGTCCCTGGCCTCCCTGATACGTTGAAAATGTATTCGATCCCAGTCGATCACTCGGGGAAATGGGGAACTACTTGGACATGGAGCTGGAAGACCTGGCAAAACCGCAAGCGGCCAAAGATGAAATCAATTGGATCACGGCGTTCTTTATGGGCGCGTTTCACGTAGGCGCCATCGCCGCCTTGTTTTTCTTCACCTGGAAAGCATTATTGGTTGCGATGTTCCTGTGGTGGGTTTCCGGCAGCCTCGGCATCGGCATGAGCTATCACCGGCTGCTCACGCATCGCGGTTATAAAACTCCGAAGTGGGTCGAATATTTCCTGACGGTCTGCGCCACGCTGGCGCTCGAAGGCGGACCGATCTTCTGGGTGGCGACGCACCGTATTCATCATCAGTATTCCGACCAGGATGGCGATCCGCATTCGCCGATTGACGGCAAATGGTGGGCGCACATGGGCTGGATCCTGATGGGCAAGTCGATGCACCATGACACGACCACCCTGGCCCGCTACGTCCCCGACCTGGCCAAAGACAAGTTCCATGTCTGGATCACGAAATATCACTATGTTCCCATGATCGTGTTGGGCGTTATCTTGTTCGCCATCGGCGGATTGCCGTTCCTGATGTGGGGCATTTTCATGCGCACGGTGGTGGGATTGCACGCCACCTGGCTGGTGAACTCGGCGACGCACTCCTGGGGCACGCGGCGTTTTGCCACGCGCGATCTTTCGACCAATAGCTGGTGGGTGGCTCTGCTGACGTTTGGCGAGGGCTGGCACAACAATCATCACGCGCATCCGTCGTCTGCGCGCCATGGCCTGACCTGGTATGAAATCGATACGAACTGGTACGGCATCTGGGCGCTGCAAAAGCTGGGCCTGGCCTGGGATATCAAACGCGTGAAGCTGGGGGAGATCAGGGATGGTCTGGTCGCCGCGCCAAACGGCGCCTTAATTACATCTGCGGCTATGCCGGAATTTTCAGCCGCCGGCGACTGAGCGAGCGAATTTTCTCCTGCTTCGGAAATCCGAACCCGCCCCTCCGGCGGGTTTTGCTTTTGTGGACGGCATTCACCAGCCTCGATAGGCCTTTTGTAAGGGAGAACGCGGTAGAATCGGGCTGGCCGTCTGTTCGTCCATTCGCCATGCGCATCGCGAGCCGTCGTGGAACCATCGCGTTTTTCCTCATCCTGGGCATCGTCCTGGTGGCGCTGGCGGTTGCTCTGAACGTCGGCTGGATCATCCTCAACTGGCGTGAAGGCGTGCTGTTGTTTTTCGGGATTATTTTTTTCGCCCTCATCATCGCGGGCATGGTGGTGAATACGATCTTTCTGGTGCGCGAACTTCGTATCAGCGAGCAGCACGACAGCTTTATCAACGCGGTGACGCATGAGCTGAAAACGCCGGTCGCATCGATACGCCTGCATCTGGAGACGCTACTGCGGCGTGACCTGCCGGAAGCGCAAAAGCAGGAGTTTTACCAGGTGATGCTCAGCGACACCGACCGCCTCACTGAAACCGTGGAGCAAGTCCTGCGCGCGGGCCGGGCGCGCGACAAGCGCGCGGGACGCGAGAAAGTGGAAGTCGATTTTCGGCAACTGGTGCGTGACTGCATGGACGCAGCCCGGGCGCGTCACCGCCTGGCGCCGGAGATGATCCATTACGAAGAGTCGTCGAGCAACGGGAGCGGGCTGCGGGTGCGGGGCAGCGCCGAAGATTTGCGCACTGCCGTGTTCAATCTGCTCGACAATGCCATCAAATATTCCGGCGAGAAAGTGCAGGTGCGAGTGCGATTAGAGTCGCCCGACGACAAGAAGATTGTGCTGCGCGTGCAGGATGAGGGCGTCGGCATTCCGCCCGACGACATCAAGCGCATCTTCAAACGCTTTTATCGTGTGACGCACCGGTCGCTGGCGCATGTGAAGGGAACGGGGCTCGGCCTGTTTATCGTGAAGGCGGTCGCGCAGAAGCATGGGGGGAAAGTGTCGGCCGAGAGCGGCGGCGAGGGCCAGGGCACAACGTTCATCCTGGAATTGCCGAGGTGGGCGGCATGAGCCGTGTTCTGGTAGTCGAGGACGAGGCACATCTGGCGCAGGGATTGCGCTTCAATCTTGAAGCCGAGGGCTATGCGGCCGAGGTTGTGGGCGACGGCGAGGCAGCGACGGACCGTCTACTCGAAAAAAAAGAGACATTCGACGTGATCGTGCTCGACATCATGCTTCCCGGCAAAGACGGTTTCAGCGTGGTTTCGGAGCTGCGCGCCGCGCGAAATTACGTCCCGGTGCTCATGCTGACCGCGCGCGGCCGCCCTGAAGATGTGCTGAAAGGTTTTGCCTCGGGCGCCGACGATTATCTGGCGAAGCCGTTCGATCTCTCGATCCTGCTGGCGCGCTTGCAGGGATTGCTGCGGCGCAGCCAGTGGATGCGCGGACAGACGCCAGGCGCCGGGGAATCGCGGCAGTTGCCCGCCGATGGCGGAGGCGCCGAGGATTTCGGAACGTTCTCATTCGCCGGGAAGATGCTCGACTTCGGCGCGCTCGAACTGCAGTCGGGCGAAAACACGATTCATCTCACGCTGATGGAATCGGAACTGCTGCGCTATCTGGTGCGCAACGACGGACGCATCGTGTCGCGCAAACAGATTCTCGAAGAAGTCTGGGGGCTGCACGAGGATACCGACACGCGCGCGATCGATAATTTTGTGGTGAGATTGCGCCGCTATATCGAAGATGATCCTGCTGAACCGCGGCACCTGCTGACCGTGCGTGGCGTGGGATACCGCTTCCTGGCCAATCCGGAAAGTAAATGAACTCGCGCGAGTCCTAAACTCCCGCAGCTCGGCGCACTTCGTGGTGCGAAGCGTAAGCGCCGATTCCCAGCATGAATCCGAAATCATACCAACAGCCACGATTGTTGGTTTCGTAGATGCGGACGCCGTCGGTGAAAAGGCTGACGATGAAAGTGATCGGGGCGATGATGCCGTGCCACAATCCAGCCCAGAAGCCCGCAGCCTGTGCGCCCGGCTGCTTGTACTTGGAGTTCGCTCCGGCAACGCAGAGAGGGTTTGCCATGACGGCGCATTATAGCGCAGAGAGGTTCAGATGCGGCAACGTTCAGGCGCGGCAAAGCTCGGCCATCAGCGTTTCTCTCCGGTCGATGGCGATGCCGTCTATGCGGCCGAGCACCATGAGATAGAGCGGGATTGAAATGATGGAGAGCATGAGAAACGCAAGCACTGCGATCCAAAGATTTCCATAGAACCGCGCGAGCGCGAAAGCTCCAACGCCGATAGCTACGATCACCACTTGTACCCCCAGGCTGGCCAGCACAGTGGTCTGAGAAACATTTTGGCGGCCGAAAGTTGCGAAGTCGCGTTTTTTCGGCGTGTAGATCGAAAGCAGATTCCCGGCCGTGAAGTTCAGCGGAGCGGCGAACAGCAACCCAGCCACTGTTGCAATCGATACCGCGGTTGCTGGTGCGCCGTAGAGGTAGGCCACAGCAATCCAGGTCAGCGCCGTATTCGCGACGAGGATGGCAGTGTGGGCGAGATTTTTTCCCAGCATGATCTGGCGAAACGAAACCGGCGACGCGTAGAAAAACTGAATGCCGCCGCCATCGCCGCCAAAGCTGTTGTAGACGAGATTGGTCAGCACCAGCAGCGCATAGGCCGCCGCTCCAGGGAACGCCATGTCGGGCGTCCGGCTGAGAAAGTTCGACCGATGAAGCGCCGGATTCATGGGTCCGAGCCGGAAGATCACCAGCATGAAGATGGGCATGACCAGCGTTAGCAGCATCGGTCCGCTGCGGCCAATGTAACGCACTTCTTTCTCGAACACGGCTGCGACCGCGGGCGAGAGCCAAGGCAGGTCCCACCCTACGCGCAGGTCTTTCGACTGCGCAACCACGGCGGGCCGCGCGGCGGCTTCGCTGAGATTCTCCCCGCGAAACTGCTTGCTCAAGCGCAGATGCAGCAAATATCCGATGGCCGCGGTCAGCGAGGCAAGAAAGAACAGGGAAGTGAATCCGACCAAGTAGTGGGAGCGCAAAGACTGTGCCAGCGCGTCCGCGGCCAGCCCGGGCGGCAGCACGGCCTGCACCTGGACAATGATTTCGGTTACACGATCAAATTCTGGCGTTCGCTTCTTGTCGAAGTGTGCCACTATCGGCCCGATCAACTGAAAACTCAGCATGAACAGGATGAACAGCACGCCCATGATTTCGCGGGTGCGGCGCTGCGCCAGCCAGCGCTCGATCCAGGCGAAAATTGTCTGCATCAGCATCAGATTGAAAATGGCGAACGTCGCCAGCACCACCAGCGCCCAGGGGAACAGCAGGGGACGCGCCAGGGTCACGCCCAGAAGCACGCCGAGAACGGCGACCGTGCCCAGCGCGCTGGCCGGGTCGAAAAGACCGTAGGCCAGTCGGATGATGAAGAATGACCGGTAAGTCAGCGGGAAGCGCAGCAGGTCGGACGAATCAGGATTGTTAGTGAAGGCGGTCGCCATCACGGGAAAGAATTGCCAGAATAACAAAATGGGCCAGAACAAGACGGCGAGGAACTCCGGCTTATTTTGCACCACGAACCAGTAGGCGAATGCAGTGGCGGCGGCGAATCCGCCGACCCCGCCCAGAACGAACGCGCCGCTCACGATGATGCAGGAGGCCAGCTCCATCTTGCCGCGCCTGCTGCGCAATCCGTTGACGAACATGCGCCAGCGCAGCTCGGCGATGGCTGCGAGTTGGAAGCGGCGATGGAGGGTGGAATTCATGTTTCTTCCCGGTTACGCTTTTCGCGTAACTGGTTGGTTACATTTAACGCGTAACTCTGAGGCTACAGATGAAATCAGGATGGTCATCCCAGCCACGAAAGCTCCTCGGTGCGGCGTTCTCCGCCGACCACCCGCAGGAAAATCTGTTCCAGCGTGAGCTTCTCGCCAGAAGCTGGAGAAGCGCCGTCGCCCGCCGCGGGAGCTTGCGCTTCCACGCCGGCGCGCAGTTCTTCGAGCGAGCCCTGCGCGACCAGCCGTCCCTGATGAATGATGGCGACATGGCTGCACAGGCGCTCGACAATTTCGAGCACGTGCGAGGTCAGAAAAATCGTGGCCCCGCGTGCGATCATGCCTTGCAGCATGGTCTTCAGCGTGCCCGCGGCGATGGCGTCGACGCCTTCGAATGGTTCGTCGAGAAATAAAACTTTCGGGCCGTGAATCACCGCCGCGGCCAGCGCCAGCTTTTTCTGCATGCCGTGCGAGTAGTCGGTGACCAGTTTCTTCGGCTGATCAGCGAGCTGCATGAAGTCGAGTAGCTCCGCGGCGCGCTTGCTGGCGGTTTCGCGATCGAGACCGTACATGCGTCCGGCGAAATTCAAAAATTCGGCGCCGGTCAGCCGTCCGAATAGAGCCATGCCTTCCGGCACCACCCCGATCTGCCGCTTGACCTCGACCGGGTGAGCGTTGAGATCGACGCCGAGAATTTCGATGTTCCCCGAACTGGGCGCGAGCAGGCCGGTCAACATCTTGATGGTCGTGGATTTCCCCGCTCCGTTGGGGCCGAGGAAGCCGAAGAATTGCCCGGGCGCGACCTGCAGGTTGACGTTGTCGACCGCGAGCAGCTCGCCGAAGCGACGGGTTAGGCCCTGGGTGGAAATCGTGGGTGCGGCGTTCATGATCTTAGAGTTTGGGATCTCCGGGTCTATGAGCACCCGAGCACGCGAACTTCAGAATCTAGCATACCCACGGCGTTTCCGCGCGGGCCGTAAATCGGCAGACGTGGCGCCGGAAGAGCTTTTAACCGCTAAGGCCGCGAAGAAAAGCCGCTGAGGACGCAAAGAAAATCATTCAGCGGGCCAAATTGCGCTACCAAATCAGCGGAACTGCGTGGTTCGCCAGAGTGCGACGCCGCAGCCTGCAAGAAGGGCAAGCATCGCCGCCGCCAGCGCGATGGCCCAGCCTGCGCCGATTGCGATATGCGGGAACTTTGCCACCGAGGCCAGGACGACAAACAGGCCCGTCGTGCTTAAGATCAGCAGCCAATCCAGGATGGTGCGGCGACTAGAGCCGGTTTCGTACGCTCTGCCCTCCATGCCCGCGCGCACGTACTCGCCTTCCACTCCGTAGCGCTCGCCTTCGCGCTCCGCGGCGTCTTGCCAGGACGAGTGTTCGCGCTCGGTTGCCGACGACAGCGCGATCGCAACCGCGCCCAGAGCCATGAGAAGAGATCCTCCGATCACTTGCCCGAATATGGCTCGGCCGGCGCCGCGGAGTTCGTGGAAGACGAGAATGCCCCAAAGCAATCCCCAGAGCTGGTTGGTGTTGGAAAGCGGAATGCCGCGGCTGATGCCGATATATTTGGCCGCGTATTGCTGGAATAAATCTCCCAGCACCCAGACAAATCCGCCCAGCATGAGCCAGAACAGCACTGGTCGCGCGCTCGCCAGCTCGTGCCACAGCGTTTCCGCGCCCCGGTATCCGATGGCCAGCAGGCTCATGGTGGCGAACTCGCCGACGGTGAAGAAGGTGACGAACGAGAGTGGATTCATTCCGGTGAGATAGGCTTTGCGATAGGGAATGTACATCGTTCCCCAAAGAATTCCCGCAGCCAGCGCGGCGAGAATCCCCATGGTGGCGCGGCCGGGCGTTGCCTGATGCGACGATGCCATCGCCAGCAACGTGGCGCCCGCGAACATGCAGAGGGCTCCGCCTAACACTCCGGACCAGCGTTTCCAGCCGGCGTGACGAAGTTCGTTGAACAGCAAAACTCCCCAGAGGATGCCGAGCAGACTGTTGGAGTTCCACAAGGGAAACGCGATGCTCAAACCCACGTCACGAATGGCGTAAATAGTAAGCGTGTTGGCGACGGCCCACATGCATCCGGCGAGCACGGCCCAGACCACCAGATGCGGCGCCTGGCGCACGTCATTGCGAACCTGCGACGTGCCCCGGGCAAAGGCCGGCACGCTCCAGCGGGCCAGAAAAACTCCGCAGACCATGATGAAGGAAATGGTGACCGGCGAAATGTCGGCGGTCACCAGCTTGATGGGAGCTTCGGCGCCGCCGAGCCAGGCCCCGGCGGCGAATCCGCAGAAGATTCCGAGGGCCTGCAGGCTGCGCCGGCGAGCCGCGGGCATGGGAGCAGAGGCGGCTGCGACTGCACCTTCGAGCGATGCGCTCAACGGAGCCGATCCAGAAGCAGGAGTCCAGCTGCGAGCACGAGCAGCGGAATCCAGAAGTGAACGTCGGTAGCAATCATGCGGAACAATTTGCGGGAACCGTTGGTCTTGCTCGCAGACATGGCAGCCTCGGAATCGGGTTCGCTGAAGCGAGTGCCATCTTAGGGATAGATCAGGCGGGAGTCAACGCGATGGTTGAGGTCTGCGAGGTAACTCTTCACCGGGCACTCTGCTCCGGCTCGCGAGTGCGCCAGAGTCTTCGGAGCTCACTTCTTGGGCTGCGATACGCTCCGCGGATAGAGGTCAATCAGATAGCGGGCCTCGTCGCTGTCCACTGCATCAATAGACAAGTACCCGCCGATGTACCGCGCACGGAAGTAGTACACGCTCCCTGCCTCGGCCGTGAAGTGGGTGAGCTCCATAAGATGCCCGAGAAACTTGCCGTGCAAAATCGAGCACATATGATGTGCACCAGGCTCCAGGGACACGGAAAAATACGAACTGTTCTTGTTTGCGCCTACCCACGCTCCATCCAACCCAACCCAGGTCACCGGAGAAGGGCCGAAGTGCAGTTCGCCGAAGTCTTGAATGAAGTAAATCAGGGCCTTCCCCGAATCGGGCTGTGCCAGCACATGTTGGGAGTCGTCCAGCTTCACATCGAAGCCTGCCTTCTCGGGACCGCAGGCTGCGGTGGAAGCGGCTGGCGGAGTCTGAGCAAATGCGGGCAACACAAAAAGAAATGCGATGAGAGCCATTTTCATTCGAACTCCTTCTCGGGGCAGTGTTAAGCCTCGTGGCTGAATGTCCGTCGTGTGTAGAAGAATCGCCTCACTCACTCTTTTTCCCGTACCATCCGAGGTGTAGCACAGCCTGTCTGCGATGAAAAGTAAAGTGTTGTAACCAGTGCGATGGCGCTCAGAACCTCCGCCGCCCCGACGGCTTGACATAGGAAAGCCCCGGCCTTTCGACCGGGGCGTTTCGTCGAAAACTCAGTCTAAGGTCTAGAACAGATTCCACAGGAACTGGTTGTAGACCTCGTGGTGGAACTGCACTTCCGGCGCTTTCACGAACGTTCCAAGAGCGCGCGGACAGCGATCGGCGGCGGCCTGCTTCAGGTCGGCGTAGCGGCCCTTCACGTCTTCTCCGAGCAGCTTGGTGGTCCACTCCGCCTTGCGGAAATCGGCCAGCGCGTCGTAGATGTTGTCGGGCAGGTAGCGCTCGGCCTGGCGCAGGTTCTTGATCTTCGCCGTCTCGCCTTCGAGCCCCGATTTGAAGATCGCATGCATCACCAGGTATGGATTCGCGTCTGGGGAGACCGAGCGCACTTCCACACGCATGCTCTTTTCGTTGCCGATCGGAATGCGGATCATCGATCCGCGATCGACGGCCGATGCCTTGATCTGGTTCGGCGCTTCGAAGTGCGGATCGAGGCGGCGGTACGCGTTCACGCTGGCGTTGAGCAGCAGGCAGATGTCATTACCGTGAGTGAGGATGCGGTCGAGGAAGGCCCAGCCCATCTTGCTGAGTTTTTCTTCGCCTTTCGCGTCCCAGAACAGATTCTTGCCGCCTTCGCTGATGGAAACGTTGGTGTGCATGCCGCTTCCGTTCACGCCCACGACCGGCTTGGGCAGGAACGACGCGGTTAATCCCATGTGGGTTGCGACTTGGCGGCAGATCAGTTTGTAGAGCTGAATCTGGTCGGCGGCGGCGACGACTTCTCCGTAGCCGTAATTGATTTCAAACTGCGACGGCGCGACTTCGGGATGGTCTTTCTCGTTCTGAAATCCCATGGCGCGCTGCACTTCGGCGGTGGTATCGATGAAAGTGCGCAGGGGATCGCCGGGCAGGGAGTGATAATATCCGCCGGTGTTGACGTATTCGAATTTGCCGCTTTCGTTGTAGTGGCGCTCAGCGTCGGGACCTTTGAATAAGAAACCTTCAATTTCGTTGGCCGCGTTCAGCGTGTAACCCTTCTTCTTGAACTGCTCCGCAGCAAAGCCTTTCAGGACGCCGCGAATGTCGCCGGCGTAAGAAGTGCCGCCTTTGTCGATGACTTCACCAAACACCAGCACCTTGCCCGAACCGAACACATCAGAGGGTGCCCAGTAAAACGCGCCCCAATCAATCCCCAGGCGGAGATCGCTTTCGCGCTGCGCGGTGAAGCCGCGAATCGATGATCCGTCAAAGGTTAGGTTGTCATAACTCTTCAGCAGAAACTTCTTGTCGTAGTCGAGCATGTGCAACCGGCCTTCGAGATCGCTGAAGAGCACGGTCACGGCCTTGATCCGTTTTTCGTCAGTCAGATACTTGAGCCGCTCTTCCTGAATCTTGTGCACGGCGACGCGGTTCCTGCGCTGCTCCTTTGCCTTCAGGTTCAGTTCTTCGAGTTCGTCGTAAGTCAGTGCCAGGAAATTGCGCAGTTCAGTGGACATGGATGTCTTTCCGTCTCCTTCGTTCGGTGTATTCCTTGGTGGTTTGGGCGAATCTAATGTCTGGAAAACAAAAGTCGTTATCACAGTGGAGTTGAAATGACTGGTTTCAACACGCTCACTCGGAACATCGCAGCATACAGTGAGGGAAGGGCCCCAGCCAATCGAAAAAGCTGATGGGGAGGATAAAAGGGATTTATTCAGAACACGGTCCAGCAGAACGCGCGTCGGGTCGGATGTTTTTTCTGGGGTGGCTGAGGTTCACGGCGGGGCAGCCGGTTAGGAGCTCTGCTGCGGGCGCACGGCGCTGGTGATTTCGTGAGCCCAGCGCATCGCCTGATTCGAGGCCTCGGCGACGGCGAACAGGGAGAGATTGAGTTCCTTGCCCAGGCTGGTGACCAGTTCCCAGTCGCCCTCCTCGCGCGCCACCATGAGGTCGAAAATGGGCGTGAGCAGGGTCTTCGCGCCGGTCTTTGTTCTCAGAAGCTCTGCCTTCAAGTGCGGGTCCAGGGACAATTCTTCGATCACAAC
Source organism: uncultured Acidobacteriaceae bacterium (assembly GCA_963739125.1). GTDB lineage: Bacteria > Acidobacteriota > Terriglobia > Terriglobales > Acidobacteriaceae > Sulfotelmatobacter. The sequence continues at coordinate 4,157,556 of CAVTZD010000001.1, forward strand.
ACCGATGGGAACATCCAGGATCGCATCGATCAACGAGAGCATGCCCATCAGAAACAGATCCGCGTTGCCGTGCGGTACTTTCGGGCCGATTAGCTCGCAGAAGCGGGCCCGCACCAGCGAGGAGAGCACCAGGTCTGAAGATTTTTCCTGTCCCATCACCAGGGTGGTTGCCATTCGGATCCACTTGACAGCCTCATGTTCGCCGAGCAGGTTCAGGGCATTCCGAACCGAAACAACAGGTGTGGAGAGCCCCAGCAGCGGAGAATTCAGGTAACGCAACAGCCGGTAACAGAGCGAGGGCTCGCGTTTGATGAGCGCTTCGATCTCCGCAAAATCGACCTCGGGCTTGGAGACGGCCGCGAGCAGGCGGACGTAGGTGGCCTGGTTTGCGGGAATCTTCCTGGCTCGCAAGGTTTCCGGGTGACGAAAAAAATATCCCTGAAAGCGGGTGAAGCCGTCCTTTGCCGACGTTACAAACTGCTGGCGAGTTTCGACCTTCTGCGCCAGCATGCGGCAGGCGTCGCTGCCATACCGGCTGACCAGGGGTGCGCTCTGCGCCGGCGGAACCGCTTTGATATCAATCTTGATGAAGTCGGCATACGGCACCAGGGCTTCGCGTTTGTCGCCGGGGTGAAAATTGTCTAACGCAATGCGGTAGCCCGACTGTTTCAGCCGCTCACAAGCCAGCAGCACTTCTTTCTCCGCGGGAACCGAATCCTGGATTTCAATCACGACATCGTAGGGCGGCAAGAGAGCGAAGTAGTCCGTCAGCAACATGTGGTGGGCGCAGTTGATGAAGGCAGGCCGCCCGTCGCACAAAATGCCCAGCCCGACAAAATTCAACATGTCGATGGTCGCCGAAGTTGCCTTCTCCCCGTCGGAGCTGAAGCGACGTTGTTGCGGATCCTCACGAAAGAACAGCTCATACCCGATCACGGTTTCATCCCCGGTTAAAATCGGCTGTCTGGCGATGCAGGGGCTGGGCTTTTCGGCAGAGGCTGCTTTTGCTGGGGTGGCCATGGGCTCTCTTGCCTTGATCGGCAGTTTCGCTTGCCGCCTTGAGTCCGGCTTTTTGTCCCCTGTTTTCCACCTACGCTTTTATCGGCGCGACCAGGTGTGGAATCCATTCGTTCATGGAGTGCTGGGCGCCACAGTCGAGGCATCGGGTCGCGTTAAAACGAGATCCGCAGGAAGGGCAGACTGCGCCGGTTGCGAAGGTGTCGAACTGCTGGCCGCAATGTCCGCACTTCCAGTAGTCGCCCGCCGGCGGCGCCGTCTTGCAGGTCGGGCAGGAAAAGCCGTCGCGGCGCGGCAGCTTTGACAGACGCAAGAGCGCCCGCGCGTGTTGCAGCCCGCCCCAGCAATTCAACAGCATGAAAACCGCCAGAGCGCCATACCAGATTGACCGTGCCCAGATCGCGAGGCCGATAAAACCGGCCACGCCCACAAAGCCAAGGACGGTGGCCACCAACAGACTGCGGGCACGCCCCATCACAAACCAGAGCAGGGAACGCAGAATCTGGCCGCCGTCGAGGGGGTAGATGGGCAGAATGTTGAACACCAGCAGGCCCACGTTGATCCACCAGATCGCTTGCACCAGCCGGTAGACATCTGGCATGGACAACGCCCATCCCTGCGATTGGCCGACTGCTGAGACCCCGTACAGGATGGGCAGAAGCGCGACGTTGACCAGGGGGCCGGCGGCGATGCTCCACAGCGTTGCTCCGGGGCGCGGCGGCGGATCGACGTAGGCTACGCCGCCAAGCGGCCATAACACGATCTGGTTGGCTCGGCCGCCGACCTGGCGGCAAGCCAGGGCGTGGCCGAACTCATGCATCATCACAATCAGAAACAGGGCCAGATACTCCAGCACATTCCAGGTGATGGAGGAATAACTTCCTTTGCGGTCTTGGATTTCATATGCGGCAACCAGAAACCACGACCAGTGCAGGAACAAGTCGATGCCAGAGAATCGAAACAGATGGATCGACCCTTTGTGGGTGGGCATGTGCGCAGTCTACTGCATCGGGGCTGCGGTCTGTAACAGAGTGGATGGAGATCAACTACTGCCGATGAGCGGAAGCTCCGGCGGCCAGTTCGCGCAGCGTGGTCAGAAAGCCGGCGGCCATGCGTGGGTCGTGCAGCGCATCAAGCGCAATGGTGGCGGAAAACTGCGGTGAGTCGGGGCGGAAGCGAACCTGCAACACGTCCTGCTGGCGCACCGTCATTAGTGCGTTCAGTTCGGCGGACGGGTCCTGTTTCCAATGCGTTCGGGTGGTCAGGATGACGGGACCGGGCTCGTACACTTCCCACTGGCGGTCCCCCTTCTCGGCTTTATTTCGGCGCGGATTGCCGCTGATTCCGCGGGTGTGAGCGCACCAGCGATGCCGCACGACTTCCAGATGGAAGCAGGGTGAACCGCCCAGGTCGGCCTCGAAGGTGAGAGTTTCTTTGTGCTTCCGCCAGAAGCTCAGCGCCCATTGAACCGGCAAGGGGCGCGGGCGAAACTTCAAGGTGACGTGGGCGTTTTCGAAGCTGCGCGAAGGGAACTGCAGGCGCGCGTAGAGCCGGGAACTGCTCAGCCAATGCGAATCGAGGATGCGTCCCTTGCCGGCGCAGGCCGACTGCACCCAGCTCAACGCCTCGGCGCCCTTGCGCCGGTTGTAGGCGGCAAAAAGGAAATACCACACCCCCAGGCTGGCGACCGCGGCGACCACGCTCATGACCAGAAGGCGTCCCACAAACGCTTCCTCTAAAGCAGATGTTACGTCCGAAGCTGCGCCGGGGGCAAGAGGGCAGAAGGACGTATTTGACTTTTTTTCTCCGGTGTTTTGTCCCGACTGTGGAAAACGAGGCGGGCTCTGAGATTCGATCCTGGGAAAGGGCCGGCGGCGGCCCGGCTGACCTCATTCAGCCGCTACAATAACGCCGTGCCCTTCGTCATCCGCAATTTCAAGACGGAAGATTTTGAAACGCTCTGGCAGCTGGACCAGAAGTGTTTCGCGCTGGGGATTTCGTATTCGCGGCAGGAACTGAAAACTTATATTCGACACCGGGGATCGTTCACCCTGGTGGCGACGGAAACCGAACGCGCAAACGACCCGGGCGAAATCGTGGGGTTCATCGTGGCGCATGAGGGCACGGTCGGGCACATTATCACCATCGATGTGATCGCGGCGGCCCGCCGCAGCGGTGTGGGATCGCAACTGCTGCAGGCTGCCGAGGAGCGCCTGCTGGCGGGAGGGTCGCGCGCCGTAGGGCTCGAAACCGCGGTCGATAATGCCGCGGCGCTCGCCTTTTACAAACGCCACGGCTATACGGTGATCCGGACCTGGCCGCGGTATTACGCGAACGGCGTCGACGCGCTGGTCATGAAAAAAGATCTCGGCTGATTTGCCTTTGCCTGCCTTCTGCGGATACCTTGCCCTGTCGGGAAAAAACGACAAGATGAAAGCCGCCATTCAGGGAGAACTTGGGTCGTTCAGTCACGAAGCCGCGGAGCGCATGCTGCCGCGCTGCACGGTCGTGCCCTGCACACGGTCGGCGGAAGTGTTTGACCGTCTCGAACGCGGATCGGTCGGTGCGGCCGTGATCCCGATTGAAAACACGCTGGCGGGCACCGTTGCCGAGCATGCCGATCTTCTTGTGTCGCGCGATGTATTCATACAAGCCGAATATTTATTGCGGATCGTGCACAACGTCATCGCTGCGCCGGATGTGAAACTGAAGTCACTGCGCCGCGTGCTGTCGCATCCGGTGGCGCTCGACCAGTGCCGCGATTTTTTCCGCCATCATCCGAAAATCGAGCCCGTGCCCTTCTACGATACGGCCGGGAGCGTCAAGCACGTCATCGCCGAGAAATTGAAGGATGCCGCGGGAATCGCTGGCCGCCATGCGGCGCGCGAGTACGCGGGAAAGATTCTTCAGGCCGGCATTGAAGACGACAAGCGCAACTTCACGCGATTCTTCCTGATTCGAAAGCTGCCGCCGAGTCGGGGAAGCAAGAAAAATGTCAGCGGCTATCGCGGCCTGATGCCGAGCGGCGCGAACAAGACCTCGATCGCGTTTAAAGTGAAGAACCTGCCGGGGGCGCTGTTCAAGTCGCTCAGCGTTTTCGCGCTGCGCGATATCAGCCTGAGCAAGATCGAGTCGCGGCCCATGCGCGGGCGCCCGTGGGAGTACGTTTTTTATGTCGACTTTCTGCGTGGCGATGACGAGCCGGCGCGCAATGCGCTGCGCCATCTGGGTGAGGTAGCAGACTTCGTCAAGGTGCTGGGAATTTACCCGGCGGCCTGAAATTGCTTTTGCAAAATAAGTGATCGGGTCGCGGCACTCGAAAAGACTCTGCAACAGCGACTTAGCACAACTTGCTCCAAAGCGAGCAAACGAGCCTGAGGTCACATCTGGCCGTGATGGGGCTCACATTCGGCCGGGCCTCACCCTTCTACACTTTTCTTAGCGCCCGCGAGTTTCCTGTGGCGCACACAGACAATCCTGAAAGGACTCTTATGCGTTCCATTAAGATTTTGGGTGTTTTACTCTGCATGCTGACGCTGGCTTCCGTGGCCGCGGCGGGCGGCGAGAAGCTCGGCATCCGCAACTCCTACCACGTTTCGTTCGACACGGCGGTTCGTGTCGGAACAGTCCTGCTGCCGGCAGGGGATTACACGATTCGCCACACTATGGAAGGCCAGGATCATGTCATGGCATTCCAGCGGGGCGGCAGCAAAGATGTGGTGAAAGTGAAATGCACGCTGGTTCAGCTCACACAGAAGGCTAACCAGAGCCAGACCACTTTTGTGGTGAATGCCGCGAACGAGAGAGTGCTGCACGAAATGGTCTTCAGCGGCGACACCGCCAAGCACGTGTTCTAGAACCATTGGCAGTACAGAGACAACTGCTGTCAGGCGCCCGCGGCCGACGACCAGCGTCGGCCGCGCTTGAGCCTTGCGGCTTGCTGACGCGATCTGCGGTCAGCCGGGAATCGATGCGCATAGTCGATTTGGATGTTAGGCATGATGGCCGGCGCGATTCAGGCCGCGCCCGATGAAATTCGAGCGCCGGGTTGCAAGCCGATGCCGCCGAGGACACCTTCCCAATTTGGTGCTTGGCAAAGCCGTCGTTTCCGCGTTAGCCTCTGCACCTTAGGCATGGTGCCACACAGGCCACAACAGGAATAGAATTCAAGCTCTTGCGGGAACTCTGGGGTTGGGCTCTGAAACCTTTCCCGAGGGAGTATCATCTAAACTTGAGCGAGTTACACTCAAGGAGAATCATGACCCAGCAAACGCCCGTGGAGCGTGCTCCTAAGCATAAGGAAACAAACGATCAGAAAGTTCAAGATCAAAAAGCTCAAGAGCCGAGGGCTCTTCCTGTGCTGCCGGTGCGGGACACGGTACTTTTCCCGCATGCGGTCCTGCCTCTGACGGTGGGCCGGGAAAGCTCGGTGCAGCTGATCAATTCGCTCGGCGAAGACAAGACCATCATCGTGGTGGCGCAGCGCGAGGCGCGAGTTGACTCTCCGCAGCCTAGCGATCTTTACACCGTGGGAACTTCCGCGGTGGTCCACAAAGTCGTCAAGATGCCCAACCAGAGCCTGTTTGTATTTGCCGAGGGCCTGGAGCGGGTGCGTCTGGACGAATTCACCCAACTGACGCCATTCATGCGCGCGCATCACGTGCCGATGCCGGAAGGCGCGGCTCCGTTGGTCACATCCGAAGTCGAAGCGCTGCAGCGCAATGTGCTGACCCTTTTTCAGCAAATCGTCGCCGGTTCGCCCACGTTGTCGGATGAACTTTCGACCGTGGCCATGAACATTGACGAACCGGGCCGGTTGGTGGACTTCATCGCATCCTCGCTTCCGTCGCTTTCGACACCTGATAAGCAAGACACGCTCGAGACCACCGACGTGCAGGTGCGGCTGCAGAAAATCAACCAGCACCTGGCCAAGGAACTGGAAGTCCAGCAACTGCGCAACAAGATCCAGAGCGAAGTGCAGGACCGTGTGCAGCAGACCCAGCGCGAGTACTACTTGCGCGAGCAGATGAAGGCGATTCAGAAGGAACTGGGCGAGCAGGACGAAGGTCAGCGCGACGTCGAGGACCTGAAAAAGAAAATCGACGATGCCGGCATGCCGGACGACGTGAAGAAAGAAGCGCTCAAGGAATTGGGACGCCTTTCGCGCATGTCGCCGATGGCAGCCGATTATTCACTGACGCGCAACTACGTGGAATGGCTGGCGGTGCTGCCGTGGAATAAGACTTCCGGGCAGGAGATCGAGATTCCGAAGGCGAAGGAAATTCTCGACGCCGATCACTACGACCTGGAAAAGGTGAAGGATCGCATTCTCGACTACCTCTCGGTCCGGCGCCTGAAGCCGAGCATGAAGGGACCGATTCTTTGCTTCGTCGGACCTCCGGGCGTGGGCAAAACGTCACTGGGAAAGTCGATTGCGCGCGCTCTGGGCCGCAAGTTTGTGCGGCTGTCGCTGGGCGGCGTGCACGATGAGGCTGAGATTCGCGGCCATCGCCGCACCTACATCGGAGCGATGCCAGGCCAAATCATTCAAGGCATTCGCCGCGCCGAGACGAAAGATCCCGTGTTCATGCTCGACGAAATCGACAAGGTGGGGCGCGATTTCCGCGGAGATCCTGGTTCGGCGCTGCTCGAAGCGCTTGATCCCGAGCAGAATTCGACTTTCCGCGACAACTATCTCGACGTGACGTTCGATCTGTCGAAGGTGCTCTTCATCACCACCGCGAACATGCTCGACCCCATCGCCGAGCCGCTGCGCGATCGTATGGAGATCATCGAACTGCAGGGTTACAGCGAGGAAGAAAAAGTTCACATCGCGTTCCGCTACCTGATTCCGCGGCAGGTCGAAGAAAATGGAATCACAGCTGAACAGATTGAGTTTCCCGAAGAGGCGGTGCGCTACACGATCCGCCACTACACGCGGGAAGCGGGCGTGCGCAGCCTGGAACGGACCATCGGGACCATCTGCCGCAAGCAGGCGCGGCGGCTGGCCGAAGGCAAGACCGGAAAACTGATTGTCACCAAGGAAATCATTCAGGAGTTCCTCGGCGGCATCAAGGTTCGCAGCGAGGGCGAAATTGCCGAGCGCACCGAACGCCCGGGTGTGGCCGTGGGGCTGGCCTGGACTCCGTCAGGCGGCGACGTGCTGTTCGTCGAAGCCAACGCGATGAAGGGCAAGGGTGGATTCACCATGACCGGCCAGATTGGCCAGGTCATGCAGGAATCGATGCAGGCGGCGTTGACCTGGGTACGGTCGAACGCGGAGCGGCTGGGGATCGCCGAGGACTTCTTTGCCAGCCACGATATCCACATGCATGTGCCAGCTGGCGCGATTCCGAAGGATGGGCCTTCGGCGGGCGTCACTATGGCTACGACCCTGGTCTCGCTGCTGACCAAGCAGCGCATCACGCCGCTTCTGGCCATGACGGGCGAGATCACGCTGAGCGGAAACGTGCTGCCGGTCGGCGGAATCAAGGAAAAGGTGCTGGCCGCCAAGCGCGCCGGCGTCACCGACGTGATTCTGCCCGCGGAAAACAAAATGAACGTAGAGGAAGACCTCACTCCTGAGCAACTGGAGAACCTGCAGGTCCACTACGTCAAGACGATCCACGAGGCCTTGGCGGTTTCTCTGCCTATGGTGGAAGGACCGGCGTCGAAGATACTTTCAACGCCGGCGGCCAAGCTCCCGGTCGAACAGCGTGACCGCGTGCTGACCACGCGGGCATAATCGCTATGGAGCCCCGGACGCATTCGTCCGGGGAGCAGCGCCCCGGCTGGACATGCCCGGAGAATCCCGTAGATTCATAATGCAGGCTTGTGCGGACGAATGCGTCCGCTCCTCCACGAGTCGTTCCAGGCAGATACAGCGGCCGCGATACACTGACCACTGGCTACGGTTCCTCATGCAAGTTCGCGTTCTATTTTTCGGAATGCTGAAAGATCTGGCCGGGAAGTCCTCAGATGTCGTGGAATTGCCTGAGGGTTCTTCTGTCCAGGATGTGCTGACGCGCTGCGCCGAACGGATTCCGCGCCTGAAAGAATCGTTGCCCTCGCTGGCGTTTGCGGTCAATCAGCAGTATGCCGGGGCTGAGACTCGACTTCATTCCGACGATGAAATCGCGCTGCTGCCGCCGGTCAGCGGTGGCGCTCCGGAAGCTATGGACGAGACGCCCGCCGGGCAGCCGAAGGATCCTGCCCTGAGCGGGCCCGAGCGAGGCGAGGGGCAGCCGAAGGGACGCCAGCGCTACTCTTCGATCGTGCGCGACCGCATCGACACGCAGGGCTTCGTGACAAAGCTGAAGCGTGGGGAAGACGGCGCCGCAGTCGTTTTTGAGGGCATCGTGCGCAATCAGACGCGCGGGCGCAAAACCCTTTACCTCGACTATGAGGCCTATGAAGCGATGGCGCTGCAACAGATGGAAGCGCTGGCGGCGCAGGCTTTGAAACAGTTTGAGATTCGCGACGTTGCCATTGTCCATCGGCTCGGGCGACTGGAGATTGGCGAAACCAGCGTGCTCATCGCGGTCGCTTCCGCGCATCGCACCGCGGCGTTTGACGCCTGCCGCTGGCTGATCGACACGCTGAAACGCACCGTTCCCATCTGGAAGAAGGAGTACTTCGAAGACGGCGCCGTCTGGGCTGACGGCGAACCGTTCCCGCCCGAGATTGCCCGCGCAAAATCTTGACCCCACGGGCAGCCCGTTCCAGCATGCCGCATCTAACGGAACGGTCCACCTTTGCCTGGGATTGCCTGGGATGTTCTGTGCGTTTTCGCGGCCGAAAGCTTTTCGCCGCTACAGGGTTTTCGTCAGCCGAGGCTGACCTGGAACGGCGTTATCGAGGGGCGGGTGGCCACTTGATGCAGGTATAATCCAATCACTCGATGAGAAAACTCGCTGCGAGTCTGCTCCTGGTGGGCCTGCTCATCTTCGGTCGTCCCTTGTCGGGGAGCGGTTTATGGGGGCAACAGGCTTCGTCCCCGCACAACCCGGCGCACCTTGAATCCGATGGGCAAAAGAGTCCGGCTGAACCGGCAACGACTCTCAAGGTTGATGTCAACCTGGTCAACGTGTTTGTGACCGTGACCGACGCGCAGGGTGCGCCGATCGGCGGGCTGAAAAAAGAGAACTTCGCGCTGACTGAGGACGGACAGGAGCAGAAAATCCGCATTTTCGACCGGGAGTCCGCGCTGCCGATTTCAATTGCGCTGGCCATTGACACGAGTCTGAGCACGCGGCACGACCTGCCGCTGGAACAGGCGTCAGCCAAGCGTTTCGTGCGCGCGATTCTGCGTCCGGTGGACGCGCTTTCGGTCTACGGTTTCAGCGAGGTCGTGCACGAGGCGACGCCGGGATTTATTTCCGATCTCAAGCGCATCGATGAAAGTATCGACCATATTCGAGTCGGCGCGGCCACGGCGCTCTACGACGCCATCTATCTCACGTCGCGCGCTCTCAATCCGCGCCAGGGACGGAAGGTGATCGTGCTCATCACCGATGGAGGCGACACCATCAGCAGAGTGGATTACAAAGAAGCCGTACGTGCCGCCGAAGAGGCCGAGGCCCTGGTCTATTCGATTATCATCGTGCCCATCGAAAACAGCGCCGGACGCGAGACCGGCGGCGAACATGCTCTGATCCAGCTCTCCGACGACACCGGGGGCAAGTATTATTACGCGACTTCGGGCCCGGAACTCGATGAGGCTTTCCAGAAAATCAGCGATGAACTGCGCACACAATATCTGCTGGCCTACTATCCATCGCAACGCACTTCGTTTTCCGAGTTTCGCCGGATCGAAGTAAAAGTGGTCGGCATGCCGGATGCGGCTGAGTATAGTGTCCGCCATCGCGCCGGTTACTACACACCGAAGGCAGAATTTTGAGCGCATGACACTGACGGAAGTGCGGTGCGGAGAGCGTGTGCGCATAAACATCCGCGCTTGAACGCAAGGAGAGGCGACCTGGGTTCGATGCCCGGTGGTCTCTATGGTATGTTTCAAAACGGAAATGAATTGCGCCGCGCGGTCGGAGGCTGGACCGAAAATTGCTCCGCGCAGGCGTCAGCGGAGATAAAGAGAGCTTGATGATATTGAAAGAAGGATGGTGGATGATGTTGAGCCTCAACCCCGGCCGAAGCCTGCGATTGCGTCGGCTGGCGCTGGTCCCCGCACTCACATTTCTTTTTTCGGCGGCAGCCCTGGCCCAGTCGGCTTCCGCAGCCGGCCGCATCGTCGGGAAAGTGACGGGCCCGGCTGGCACGGCGGTGATCGGAGCCCAGGTCACGGTTGCAGCCGCTGCCGTTACCGTCATACAAACTACGACCGATGCCCAGGGAAGCTACCGTGTGGACGGCCTTACTCCCGGCACTTATACCGTAGCCATTAACGCCGCAGGATTTGATCCGGCGCATTTGTCGCTCGAAATCAAAGAGGACGCGACCACCGACGGAAGCGCGAAACTGGGAGCAGCCAAAGAATTTCATGTCAACACGGAACAGGTCGCAGTGCAGGAAGTCGTGAACAAGCAACAGATCCAGAGCATGTTCCTCAACGGGCGCAACTTTCTTGACCTGGCGCAGTTTGAGCCCGGGGTTCAGATTCAGGATGGCGAGAATATTGGTCCCAGCAAGGCTGGCTATTCGGCGCTCTCTCTCGGGGGACGTTTTGGCCGCAACGTTCGGATCAGCGCTGACGGCGCCGACATCACCGACGAGTCCGTAGGAACGACTGCCGAAAACATTCCGATCAACGGCATTCAGACTTTCTCGGTGGAACAGTCTGTGCTCGATGTTTCCGACGATCTAACCTCTTCGGGCGCGGTGAATGTTCGTACTCAGTCGGGCACGGATGCGTATCACGGCGAACTCTTCGGGCTTTTCCGCGACAGTGCGATCGCAAGCGCGCAACTGGTGAACCCGTTCAATTCGACGACCAAATCATTCGTCCCGACTCCTTACCAGCGCAACGGCGAGGGTGGACGCGTAGGCGGCCCGATCATCAAAGACAAAGCGTTCTTCTTCGTCGACGGTGAGCGCTCGGTGCAACATATGACCGCTCCCGTCTCGGTGTCGGCGCCCTACGATCAGTATTCGGGTGCGTACGCGTCTCCCTTTGAACAGGATGAACTGCAGGCCCGCGTCGACTATTCTCTCGATAACGGCATACGCTTGTTCGGCCGGCTCAACTACTTCAAGAACACTGCGGTCGCCAGCTTCTTTCCCTCGAGCTTTCAGATCTACGACAATCGCGATCTGGCGCGGAACGCCCTGGTCGGCGCGGACTTCGATGCACACCAGATCACGCACTCCATCCGCTTCTCGTATCTGAGGTCGCAGGACCATCTTCTCGACGCGACCCGTGGATCGGGTCTGCCTTTTGCGAATTCCCCGGTCAGCATCGACATCGGCACATTCACCGTAGGGCCGAACTCGCAGGCTCCGCAGGCCACAGTGCAGAGCGACGAGCAGATCCGATATGACGGCACCAAGACCATGCGCCGTCACATCGTCCGTTTCGGGGCCGGGTACAACCACATCCTGGTCGGCGGATTCGCCAGCCTCTATTCACTTGCGCCGCAAGTTTCGACCGCTTTGGGTCCCGACAAGAATCCACTGGACGCATCGCTGGCCAACGGCGTCGTCACCGTCGGTAACGGCCAGGGATACGCCACCAACTCATCCGCGTTTGGCTACCCGGCGGGCGGCCTCGGGCCCGACAATCGCATTTCGCTCTACATCGGCGACACGTGGAAGATTCGGCCCACGGTCACCCTTACTCCCGGTCTGCGCTGGGAACGCGATACGGGCCGCACCGACAGCGACCTGCCGCCGGTCGAGTCGCTGAACAGCGCTTTCCCTGGCTTCGGGAATCAGGTGCGGCAAGCGAACTCAAACTTCGCCCCGCAGTTAGGATTCGCCTGGGACCCGAAGGGCCTCGGGAAGACCGTGATTCGCGCCGGCGTCGGCCTGTACTACGAGAACCTGCCTTATAACAACGTTCTTCACGACCGGTCATTGCGCGAACAAACGGGGAGTTTTCTGCAGTTCCGGACGGCGTGTTCCGGTGGTGTCGCGCAACCGATTCCAACCGCTGCCTCGGGAAATATTTCCGTGGGAATCGACCCGACAACTCACCAGAGCTACTGCGCCGACACCATTGGCCAAGCGGCGCCAGCGCTGGCGGCTTTCCAGACCACGTACCAGGCCGACAGCCGGTTCAGCCGGACCGCGGCCAATCCTGGATTCATTGGCTCGCAGCTGGCTGGCGGACTTAATCCTGGAATCGGCCTGCTCGCTCCCAATTATCGTTCGCCCCGGGCGCTCCAGATGAACCTCGGGTTTGAGCAGGAAATTCGCCGGGGCCTCGTCCTGACCGCCGATTTCATCCGCAACGTCGAGACCCACGGTCTGCTGGGCATAGATATCAACCATGTCGGCGCCGCCCGTTTCTTTAACGCGGTCTCGGCGCAATCGGCTGTGGACCTGGCCATTCAGGACTGCGGCGCGGCGAACCTGACCGCGGCGATCGGTCCCGGGGGATGTCCCGGCATACACCCGGCCACATCTACCCTCCCAGTTGGTTCGGCGACGCTCAATGATCTCGCCGCGCGCGGTCTGGGCAGCGCGCTCGATACCGGTGCGTCTTGCTACGATGCGCGCGACCCGCTGACCGGGAAGCCGCTCGGGTACCCATGCGCTTTTTCGGGCATCAACCCCAACTACGGCCAGATGCCGATCCTGGAATCGATCAGCCGCTCGGTCTACGACGGCTTGCATCTGAAAATCGTGCAGACCGTCGCCAACCCGATGCGCGGAGTCGAACAGGGCAACTTCCAGATCTCGTATTCGTTTTCGCACTTCAGGAATCCGCTGGCGTTTCAGGGAGTCACCGCGCCATCGAATCCGATCGCCGCCAACGATCAGGATTCCGCGCTGCAGGCGGCCGACAATGACAATCCTCTGAAGTGGATGGGACCGTCACTGCTGGACCGAAGTCACCAGATTTCATTCGCCGGAACTTTCGACGTTCGATACGACTTCCACATCGGCATCGTCAGCCACTTCTACAGCTCGCTTTCCAGCCCGGCCATTGTGGGCGGCACCGGAACCAGTGGGCAGATCTTCCAGACTGATTTCACAGGAAGCGGCGTGGGCAGCCAGCCCCTTCCCGGAACGAGTAACGGTTCGTTCATGCGCGACTTCGTCCCGGACGGACTGAATGCGGCCATCAGTCGCTACGACGCGACCACGGCGGGCCAAACCACTCCGGCCGGGGCGGACCTGGTGGGCAGCGGCATCTTCACCCAGCCACAGTTGACGGCCATCGGCGCGACGCCCCCCGCCCTCGGTCCCGCCGCGTCCGACCAGCTTACTTTTCCCTGGGTGATGGGGCTCGACTTCCGCTTGAGCTGGAGTCACACCTTCCGCGAGAACATCAGGGTCGAGCCCAGCGTCGCCGTTTTCAACGTGTTCAATCTTTCCACCTTCGACCTGCCGCCCGCCGCCGAGAGCGGCTGGCTGGATGAAGGCGCCGGCTCAATCAACAGCGTGCACCGCGATCTGCAGTGCAGACCGATCTGTGAGACCGGTCCCGAGGCCAACACGTTTCGCGTAGGCAACGGTTCGGGAGCCTTTAGCCAGAACTCGCCGCGGACTGTGGAATTCGGCTTGCGGGTGAGCTTCTAGCGGGAGAATTGCTGCCGTTCAAGATCTTCTTCGCGTTCTTTTGCGGCCTTAGCGGTTGAAGTCTTTCGCCAGGAGTCGCCCGGTCGTTTGTGCGCGTCGTTTGTGCACTCTGTTTGTGTACAATGACGGCATGCCTTTCCGCCCGCCGCCAGGGAATCCCAACGCCAAGCACAGCCGTATGCCCCCGCCGGAAGATACGTTCGAGGAAGCGGCTTTCCTCAAATTGCTGGGCGAGAAGCAAAAGCCGGTTTCCGTGAAGCTCATGGACGGCGAAACCGTGCGGGGCTGGATCGAGTATTACGACAAGAACATGGTGCGCCTCACCCGCGAAGGCGCGCCCAATCTGTTCATCTTCAAGCACGAGATTATGTACATTGCCGAGGACGGCGGGAAGCGGAAATAACAGGCGTTGCCCCGATCCGGCCGTTTGTCCTAAGAGGTTTTGACCGGCTGAGGTCCTAAGTCCGAGGTCCAATGTCCGCTTCGAGCAAACCCGAAAGTTTCCTGCCCGCCATGTCGGCCATCGCCCGGGAAGCGGGCGCGCTCATACTCGGCTATTTTCACCAGAAGCTCAAAATCGAATATAAAGGCGACGCCGATCTGGTGACGGCGGCGGATCGCGCCTCTGAGAAACTGATTCGCGAGCGCATCGCCAGCCAGTTTCCTGCGCACGACGTACTCGGCGAAGAGCAGGGCCTTAACGATCGCGGCAGTGAATATCGCTGGTATGTCGATCCGTTGGATGGCACCACGAATTTTGCGCACGGCTATCCCGTGTTCTGCGTGTCAATCGCGCTCGAGCACCGCGCGCCCGATCATCCCGCTGGCGACGCAGCCGGCATCGTCGCTGCCGTTGTCTACGATCCCACGCGCGATGAAGTGTTCAGCGCCGAGCGGGGACGGGGCGCGCAACTCAACGGCCAGCCCATTCAGGTGTCGACGATCGCGCAGCTGAAGGAATGCCTGATCGCGACCGGATTCCCCAGCCACAAGCGGCACAAGAATCCGAACATTCACTTCTATCACGAGATCACGCTGCGCACTCATGGCGTGCGCCGTGCCGGATCGGCGGCGCTTGATCTATGCTGCGTGGCTTCGGGGCGCTTCGAAGGCTTCTGGGAATTCAATCTCAATCCGTGGGATACCGCCGCCGGAGTGCTGCTGGTGGAAGAAGCCGGAGGCAAAGTCACCCGCTTCGACGGATCGCCGTTTCTCCTCGACAGCCGCGAGACGCTGGCGTCGAACGGTCTGGTGCACGCGGCGCTGGTGAATGAGTTTCAGGAAATCTTTGCCGGCCGCGGCGTGGGACCGCTGCCCGACCCGCGTCAGTACCAGAGATAGTCGCCCCCGTGCTCCCCAGTGACCTCTGTGGTCCAGATTTTCCTGCAAAAGCTCTTAACCACAGAGGACACTGAGGAACACAGAGCCTCGGCGTTACAATAATTGGGCGGCGTTTCCGGCCGTCACTCCATTTCTGACTCCGCAGGTTCAGCGTGATCAACTCACTTCTGGAACGCAAAATCGAAAAACGAGCGGATAAAGTCCGGCTGCACGGACGCATCCTTTTTCTCACCGAAGATCCCGAACTGATCAAACGGCAGCTCGCGGGCGAAGATCTGCCCTGGGACACGAAGGACTCCGCGAACAATCCCAACCTGCGCGACGACATTTCGACCGACGAAATCACGCCGGCGCACTACTGTTTCTATTTCGACGAGACTCTGGGCGAAATTCCCTACCTCGGCCTGAAATGCGGCAATGTGACGCCCGTCGGCCGCGGCGAGGTGAAGCGCGGAGGATTTGTCTGCGCGGTCAGCGGCAAGCGCCGCGGCAAAGGGTCGAGCCGCGAACAGTCACCTTATGCCGAGATGTGCGCCGGCATTCGCGTCGTGATCGCCGAGAATATCGAACGCATTTACAAACAGAATTGTCAGAATCTCGGCGTGCTGACGTCGACCAATTTCTCATTGATCGACCGCATTCGCGGCGGGGAAGAAATTGCGCTCAGCGAATTCACTGCCGGCGAAGATGAGATCACGCGGCAGGTAATCGAATACGGCGGGTTGTTTCCGTTCAATGTTGCGCGCATGCAAGGGAGAGTATTTCTGCCGCCGATCGTGCCGGCCGCAAGCGACAGCGCGGGCGCGTCGCCCGCGCCCATACGAGCGATGACGCTGGCCGAAAAGATTTTCGCCCGTCACATGATCCGGCCCAGCGAGACAGGCCATGGAGGGACGGACGCATTCGTCCGTCCAGCCGAGCAAAGCTCGGCGGCAGCTGCCGTCGGCATCCCATCCGTCAAGCCCGGCGACACCGGCTTCGCCCGCGCCGATCTGCGCTTCAGCCACGAATACGTCACGCCCATGGCGGCGATTTTCTTCGAACGCTACGTGGGGAAGGACGCCAAAGTCAACGACCCTTCGAGCATCATCTTTTTCCGTGACCACCTGACCTTCCTCGACGAAGTCATCTCCGAAGAAAAGAAAAAGCTCGGCCTGCTCGACCTGGCCACGCAACTCAAGCTCAAGCAGCAGGACTTCGCCGTGAAGCAGGGAATCAAGCTGCACGGCGAACTCACCGACCGCAAAGGATCTGAGGGCATTTGCCACTCGATCGTCCTCGAAAGTTACGCCTTGCCCGGGCAGTTGAACATCGGGTCCGATTCGCACACGCCGCATGTCGGTGCGATCGGCTGCGTTGCTTTCGGCATCGGCACGACTGATGTTTTCAATTCCTGGATCACGAAAGATGTGCGCGTTAAGGTGCCGGAGTCGGTGAAGATCGTCATCCATGGCAAGAAGCATGCCAACGTCACCGCGAAAGATTTCATTCTGAAAATTCTGAGTCTCGACTACGTGCGCAGCGGCCAGGCGCTGGCCAAAGTCATGGAATACGCCGGCGAGGCCATCGAAGCACTCAGCGTCGACGAACGCGCCACCATGACCAATATGGCGGCCGAGATCGGAGGGTTCACCGGCATCGTCGCGCCCGACAGGAAGGCGGTTGATTTCCTGGTCGAGCGCCGCGCCATGGCTCGTACGCAGGCTGAAGCCATGATGGAAGGTTTATACAGCGATCCCGGAGCACAATACGCACACGTGATCGAACTCGATGCCGCTGACATTACGCCGATGGTGGCCACGCCCGGCGATCCGGGAAACGGCAAATATATTCGTGAACTGCACACGCCCGTGCCCATCGAGATCGCTTACGGCGGCACCTGCACCGCCGGTAAAAATGAAGACATGGACATGTACGCGCTGGTTCTGGCCGAGGCGCTGAAGCACGGCAAACGCATCGCGGATTCGGTGAAGTTTTACATCCAGTTCGGCTCGCAGGAGACACGCGACTACTGTGTGCGCAGAGGTTATCTCGAGGTCTTCGAGAAGGCGGGGGCTCACGTCATCGAACCCAGTTGCGGAGCCTGCATCAACGCCGGCCCCGGCGTTTCCACGCGTCCCGACCAGGTTGTGATCAGCGCGCAGAACCGCAACTTCCCCGGCCGCAGCGGCCCCGGCCAAATGTATCTGGCGTCTCCACTGACGGTGGCGGCCAGCGCCGTCGCGGGCTACATCGTCGAGTACGAGCCCAGCGAGAAGAGGGAATTGGTAGGAGCCTAGCTGTAATCGGGTGATGCGAAGAGTTCATCCACCCCACTCTTAAGGCTAAGGAGGAAGCGCCTCACCGGCGCGTCTATCTTGCTTTGAGGAAGGGTCCAATGAAGAAGCCGGGCGCCAAGACGGAGGACAAGCCGAATCAGTTCTGGTGTGAGTGCGAGTGTGCTAACTGTGAGATCGGAGCGCACGAGCGCTGCGACTCGCCTAAATGTCACATGCCGAAGTGGAAAGACATCCAGGCTAAAAGCCGAGACCGCTAGCGCAGGCTCTTTTGCGCGAACTGGCGGAAGTGGAACTCGAATTCTTCCGGTGAGTAGATGCCCTTTTGTACAAGTAGGGTATTCATGGCGTAAACCGTAGCCCGGAAACGTTCTTCACGAGAGAGTTGTTCCATGGCGTCATCGAAGCCAATGAGTTGCTTGTCTCGAGAGGGTGCGCGTGCGGACTTGTCAACCGAAGTAGTCGCCATTAGGTTCCTTCCTTTGAAGGCGATTTTACGCCATTGCACCGGTCGCACCAAGCGGCCTCGTTTCCGGGCCCGGCGGGCGCAATAAGGCACGGTCGCTAGCTTCCCACGGGTTGCAAGTTTCTGCCTACTCTCACGGCCGGCGACTTGCCGCGCAGCCAAATTTTGACCACGGTCCACGCCATTTCCGGGCTACAATGTGGCCCTGGCCGGTGCATGCCGGGAAGGATGCTTATGAAGAACCTGACATTTACTGCGCTCCTCTTGTTTGTCGGATTTGCGCTTTCCGCATTCGCGCGGCAAACCAACACGGCCGCGCAGCCCGCGTCGGGTCAGAATTCTTCCGCCCAGCCGGCGACGGTCGACAGTACTGGACCGTTGCAGCCTCCCCAGAGCCGCGACTTCTGGGACGGCGAAGATCCCAGCCTGGCCGCCCTCATCTTTCACCCCTACGCCAGCAAAGCCTACGTGAAGCGGCATGTGGAGCCCATTCGTGACCGCCTGGCCGAGCTTGATGAAATAACCGAGTCAGACCAGCAAATGACCCGCGACGTGGATAGCCGCGCCCAGCAAGGCATTCACCTGGCGTCCGACAAGGCCAACTTGGCCGACGAGCATGCCAATGACGCGGCCGGCAAAGCGCAGACGGCCCACCAGATGGCCTCTGCTCTCGACGCGCGCCTCTCCACCGACGAGACTTCCGTCAGAAATCTCGACCAATACAAGGCAGGGTTGCAGACCGAGATTCTTTTTCGTCCCGGCCAGACCGAGTTGAGCAAGCAGGCCAAGGACGCGCTCGACGCGATGGCCGCTCCGCTGAAGAGTCAGCGTGGGTACATCCTCGAAGTGCAGGGCTTCTCGGCCGGTCACGGCCAGGCTGCAATCGCCAGCTCGAAGAAGATGGCGGACGCCGTCGTGCGTTATCTGGTGTTGAACCATGAGATCCCGGCGTACCGCATCTACGAGATCGGAATAGGCAACCCCTCGGTCGACCAGCACGCCAGCACGCGGATAGAAATCAGCCTGCTCAAGAACGATCTCGATCAGACCGCCAGCCGGCAATAAACTGGCCAACTCTGCCCTGGCTCCATCGCATCGTTTTATTGCTTTGAGTGGCGAACTACGGAGTCCCTGACGCGGCTTGCGCACGCGTTTTCTGCAGTTCCTTCAGCGTGGGGAATGAGCTGGGCGCGATCAGCGTGCGTTCCGGCGGCTGCGCTCCTGATCGCAAGGCGGTGGCCAGCAAGTTCATTGCGTCGCCCAACAGCGGTGGTGAAATGACGGTCGCGGTGAGCCTTCCCTGGCGGACCCAGGTCTGCCCCGAGCCTGCGACCCCGTCGCATCCGGCAATGGGGCGCCTCATCCACGAATCGCGATCTCCCATATCGGTGATCTCTTCAAACGCCCGGCGCGCTCCACTGGCCATGTCGTCGTTCTGGCAGACCACCATGCCCACATGAAGTTGCCGTGACGTACTCAGCGACAGCCACGATTTGATGGCCTGGTAACCGCTGCGCTGGGTCCAGTTTCCTTTCAGCGTTTTCACATCGACGCCGGGCGGCTTGGCCGCCCGCATGGCGTCGGCGCGGGTCTTGGCCACGACTCCCGAAGGCCCTTCGATATAGAGAACGCAACCAAGGTCGCCGAGGATGGCGGCGATCTGTTGTCCCTGGATTTTTCCGATTTCCTGGTGATCCGACAGGACGTTATAAACCGGAACCAGAGCATGTTGTCGCAGCTGCGGGATGTAGTCGCATTCGGAATTGACTACGCACCACGCGATGCCCGAAGCGACCGCAGCCTTGGCGATCTGCGGCATGCCTGTGCCCACCGGCTCCACCAGAATGGCATCGGGTCGCTTCGACGGGTCCTGAATGAAACTTAGAATCTGCTGGGTCTGCTGTACTGCGTCGTTGCCGGCGTAGATGACTTGAACGTTGGCCCCGAGCTTCGCCGCTGCCGACTGCGCCGAGGCAGCCTGCTCCAGTTGATAGTCATTGTCGTCTGTAATCAAAGACACAAGAACATTGAGCGTGTTCATGTACCTGCCGTTCAAGCGGACTTTGACACCGCACTTCTTGCCTCATTAACGCACACTGATCTGAATTTGCGACATTACTTTCGTCTTGAAGTGTTGTGGAAATGTGTTCCCACGAACGCGGAAATCGTGCCCATCGTGCTTGAGAAACACGGTTTGGCAGTGGCTCGCTGGGCTCGTATCGGACAGCCCGTAAGTGGTTGAAATCAGCTAGGGTGGCTGAAATTAGCCACCCTTGTGGCTGCAACTTTTCTGGCCCACAGGAGTTCAAATGAGTAGGCACTTCGGAAGGAGGAAAAATCCGAAGGCCGACGGATCCAGTCGGTTTCGGATCGGGGAACAAGGGGGTTCACAATGAAATATCTAAGATACCTGGCGCTGCTCGGAGTGATGGTGATGCTGCCGCTCACGTACTCGCAGGCGCAGGTGAGATTTGGCGTCGGCATCGGGGTTGCCCCCGGCTACGTTGACGGACCGCCAGTCTGTGACTATGGCTACTACGGGTACTATCCATACGCGTGCGCGCCCTACGGCTACTACGGACCAGACTGGTTCGCGGGTGGCGTGTTTATCGGCGCAGGCCCCTGGTATCACGGCTGGGGAAACGGTTATTACGGCCGCGGCGGTTGGGGCTACGGTAGAGGTTATTACGGCGGACGAGGCTATTATGGCGGGCGCGGCTACTACGGCGGCCGGGGTTACTACGGCGGCCGGGGCTTCTACGGTGGCCGGGGCTACGGACACGGTCCAGTCGTTAACCGCGGCTTCGCAGGACATGGGGCCCAGGGCTACCACGGCGGCGGTGGTTTTCACGGCGGCGGAGGATTCCACGGTGGAGGCGGCTTCCATGGAGGCGGCGGCTTCCATGGTGGTGGGCACGGTGGCGGTGGCCACGGTGGCGGTGGCCACGGCGGCGGACGCCGGTAAGTCTAGGTTTCCGCGCGATGTGGAATAAGCGCAATGCACAGTGCGACTGCGCAAGGTGGTAAAGACGGCCGAGCAGCTTTAAACTGCCGGCCGTCTTTCTTTGCGCATTCCGGGTGGCGTCGTGAATGCCGTGTTGTCTGGGCCACGGTGCCGCGAGCGAAACATGTTCCGCTCATGCCGTTCAGCGCGCGAGCCATGCCGACCGTACCGTGAGCGATGTCGTGAGAGCGCCGCCAACGATGCCGTTGACCGTGCCGTGGAAGAGCGGCGCTTCCGCGCCGCGTCAGCCGTCCCCAATGAATTCGGGCTTCAGCCCTGGTCGCCCTCATCCGCCGATATCACCGCAACCTCCCCTATACCATTCCCCGCATTTCTTGCTAGAATGTCCGGTCACAAAAGTGCCGCGGTAGTAAAATAAGCTGAAGACTCTAGGAGACTGACACCTTTATGGCCTATGTGATTGCTGAGCCGTGCATCGGCACCAAAGACACCGCTTGTGTGGACGCGTGCCCGGTGGATTGCATTCATCCCAAAAAAGACGAACCCGCTTACGCCACCGCCGAGCTCCTCTATATCGACCCGGTGGAGTGCATCGATTGCGGAGCCTGCGTGCCGGTGTGTCCGGTATCGGCCATTTTCGCGCTCGACGACCTGCCGGAGAAGTGGAACGAGTTCACCGCCAAAAACGCAGCCTATTTCGGCCGGTAAAGCGCTCTCACCTTTTGATTCATGGCTGTCGGCTTTTGGCGGCATCTCGGGCGCGCGTCCTGAACGGACGCGCGCCTTTGTATTTTCGAAGCATCCCAGGCAAGCGTCCGTATGCGGGGCGTTTCCCAGAACTCCGAATGTTTCATCGCTTGTTGGCGGCGTTGCCCAGAACTTGCGCGTCGATTCCCGTGTGCGCCTTTAACGCCTCAAGAATTTGCAGATACTCGCGCTTGTCCATCCGCAGGACAAACGCCTTCGCTACGCCTTGCTCGTTATAGTCGATCTCGAGCCAGTGACTCTTCGATTTCGTGAGCATCATCACGGCGCCCACTCCCACCGGAGAAGTTGCGATCGTCCCGCCGTTAACGCGGTGCTTCCTGGTGAATTCGTACGAACACTGGGCAATCGCGGAGTAAGGAATCGTCGTCGTGTCACCTTTTAGCGGACGTACCTCGACTGCTTTGTCAGTATCGCTGAAGGTCAGCACCGCGGAATTCTGTCGTCCCTTTGCGTCGGGGACTTTGACGCGATGGAACGAAACGTCAGCAGCAAAGCAGAGGTTGACGGCAACCGTCGCGCCAACCAGGAGGAAGCTTGCAAGAACGGAGGCTCTTTTTCTCACGTTCCCCAGAGTATAACGGAACCCATCCGCCGGGAAGAAACGCCGGCGTAGGGTGCCCCATGTCTCGCCGTTTTTGCGAGACATGGGAAGAGCTCAAGGTTCCCGAACCAGATGTCATTTCTACTTTCTCCGGCCTTCATCCAGGTCTCTCGGTTTGGAGTGCAGTGTGAAATTCCATGTCTCGCAAAAACGGCGAGACATGGGGCACCCCATCTGGCACCCATCGCCCCTCTGGTTTTGATGCCTTATCGTTGCGAGGTTCTACCGATGCGTCTGCCCGTAGACTACGGCCCCGGCCGATGCGCCGATGTTGACCAACGAGGTAAACCGCTCCAGCGTGTGGTGACCGGTTTTGTGAAACATATAACTGATCGCCATGACGCCGCTGGTTTCAAGAACGAAGTTCGCGGCCAGTCCCGGAGTGCTGCCGCTCAGCACACGCGTGACGGGATTGAGTTCGCGGCCGCCGCTGGCCAGGTTGGCGCGCGTGGTGAAAAAGTCAGCCGTCGCCGCCGCTCCCGCGGCCGCGAAGAGGATCGTATTCTCGCGGTCCCAGAAGCGATGCGTCTCAGGCAGCTTCGCCGGTGTGTTTGCACCAACCACTGGCACCGGAGCCATCGGTATTGGCTCCATCGACGTGGCATACGCCCGACCATCAGCCGAAACGACTGCGCTGGGCGCGGACGGTAATGCTGCAGCCGACGCGATCTCTACCGGTTGCGCCAGCGCGGACTCGGTCGCAGCGTGATCGAACGCTACAGTAGACGCTTCCTGGGCCAACAATGAAATCGATTGAGCCAGCACCAGCCCCAGCCCTGCGAGCCACAAAAGCAACGTTTTCGAATATGAGAATTTTGACATGATGACTTTGGTAGCGGCCCTGTATCGGCCTCTAGGACATGTACTTTCGCATCTGCCCCCGACCATTGAAAGGGTCCCAAAGTCTTTGGAAAATGGTTACCAGAGTTACCTGGAGAGGCCGCATTTCGCGGTGTGAGTCGGCCCTTAGGTTGGTCGTATTCGCAGATCAGACCTGGATGTGACTGAAACGGTTGGACCTAGCCATTTAGGCGCCGCGAAGCCCCGCCGCAGGCGACGCTGGAATGTTTTCCTTCCCATTCGGTTCTTCACTCAGGCAAAATGATCCCGCCATGCTCCCCAAGAACGTGAAGCTCAGAAAGATTTTTCCGTATGTGACGGCCTTCAGCCTGGTTTTGATCGCAAGCGTTGCCCATGCCGCCGAAACATATGCCGTAACGATCGAACGTGGCGTAGAAGCGAAGATGCGCGACGGCGTTGTTCTCAGAGCTGATATTTATCGGCCAGCGGCGGACGGAAAATTTCCCGTGTTGCTGCAGCGCACGCCTTACAACAAGAACGACGGCGTGAACTTCGGCGTTCGTGCGGCAGCACGCGGATTCGTCGTCATCTTTCAAGACGTTCGCGGCCGCTATTCTTCCGAAGGCGAGTGGTACACCTTCAAACACGAATCCGATGACGGCTACGACACGGTAGAGTGGGCCGCGGCGTTGCCTTATTCCAATGGCAAGGTTGGAATGTTTGGCGCCTCCTACGTGGGCGCGACACAGATGCTGGCAGCCATCGCCCATCCGCCGCACCTGGCGGGCATCTGCCCCGTGGTCACCGCCAGCAATTACCACGACGGATGGACTTACCAGGGCGGCGCCTTCGAACAATGGTTCAACGAATCGTGGACGTCGGGCCTGGCGCAAGACACCTTCGATCGAGCCGTCTCGCAAAACACAAACGCTCTGCCCGGAGTGTGGAAGCTTCCGCTCACCAGCTATCCTTTGTTCAATCTTTCCGATTCGCCGGCGGCGCTTTACTCCGCGCACGCGCTCGCGCCCTATTTCCTCGACTGGCTGGCTCATCCGAATTACGACGACTATTGGAAACGCTGGTCGATCGAAGAGCACTACGCCGACATCAACGTTCCCGCTCTCACGGTCGCTGCGTGGTATGACATTTTTCAGGGAGGGTCGCTGCGCAATTACGCTGGGATTCGCGACCATGGCGGAGTTGGGGCACGGTCTGAACAACGGCTGCTGGTGGTGATCGGCGGACATGCCGGAGATGGACGAAAGATCGGCGACGTCGATTTCGGTCCAGCCGCGGCCGAGTTTAACGAAGACGATGTGACTCTGAACTGGTACGAGTATCTGTTCAAGGGAGTGAAGAATAATTTCGCGAAAGAGAAGCCGGTCAAGATTTTCGTCATGGGACGAAACGAATGGCGCGAGGAAGAGGACTGGCCCCTGGCGCGCGCGCACGGCACGAAATACTTTCTACACTCCAACGGAGGAGCGAATTCTCTGCGCGGCAACGGCAGCCTCTCCACCGCGGCTCCGAATTCCGAATCGCCCGATCACTACGTATACGATCCGGCGAATCCCTTGCCCACGATCGGCGGTCCTTTATGCTGTGACGGATGGCACATGCCGCCGGGGCCGCGCGATCAACGCCAGGCCGAAGCGCGTGACGATGTCCTGATCTACTCCGCTCCTGCCTTTACCGAGGACACCGAGATCACCGGGCCGGTCAGCCTCGAGCTGTTCGCGAAGTCCACTGCGGTGGATACTGATTTCACAGCCAAACTGGTCGATGTTGCGCCCGATGGTTACGCGCGAAATCTCACCGAGGGAATTGTCCGCGCCCGCTATCGCGACTCGCAGGAAATGCCGACACCGATGAACCCCGGACAAATCTACAAGTTCACCATCGACTTGTGGTCGACCAGCAACGTGTTTCTCAAAGGGCATGTCCTGCGGCTGGAAGTTTCCAGCAGCAACTTCCCGCGCTTCGACCGGAACTTGAACACGGGAGAAACTGAAGGCGTCGGAGACAAGTACGTTTCTGCTACGAACACGATTTATCACGACGCCGGGCATCCCTCGGTCTTGGTGTTGCCGGTCGTGCCATCTCGCTAACTGAGAATAGCGGGGCGGAAAATTCTGTTGCGGTGAAGTTTCAGACGTCTGGAGTTCAACACTCGATAGGAGGACACAATCGTCATGGCTTCAGTCTCACGGCGGCGGTTCCTGCGCCAAACCGCTGCGGTTGGCGTTGCGTGCTCGGCAGGCGTGGTTCTGCCGAAGAATCTCTGGGGCCAGACATCGACTTCCGGTGGCGTGTCGATTGGTGCCTCAACTGCCAGCGTCGCAGGACCGATTCGCCTGTATCTCGATACGCATCGCACCATCGGCCCGCTCGACCGAAACATGTTCGGGTCATTTCTGGAACACCTGGGCCGCGCCATCTACGACGGAATCTACGATCCCGGCTCAAAATTGTCCGACGCCAACGGCTTTCGCAAAGATGTGATGGACGAAGTGCGCCGGATGGGGGTGCCCATCATTCGTTATCCCGGCGGCAACTTCGTTTCCGGCTACAACTGGCTCGATGGTGTCGGGCCTAAGCAGGATCGTCCGAAAGTGTTCGACAAAGCCTGGAATTCGCTCGACGACAATCAGTTCGGCACCAACGAATTTATGGCATGGTGTCGCCAGGTCGGAACACAGCCGCTGATGGGTCTCAACCTCGGCACCGGTACGGCGGAAGAGGCAGCGGCTCTGGTCGAGTATTGCAACGTGGAGAAAGGCACGCGCTGGAGCGATCTTCGGCGCAAGCATGGCATCGCCGAGACTTACGACGTGAAGCACTGGTGCCTGGGCAACGAGATGGACGGCCCCTGGCAAATCGGTCACATGACGGCGACTGAATATGGTTACAAAGCCGAAGACGCCGCGCGGCAAATGCACGCCGTCGATCCTTCACTGAAGCTGATCGCGTGCGGATCGAGTGGTCCCGGCATGCCGACATATCTGGAGTGGGATCGCGAAGTTCTCGAACAGTGTTACGACTACGTGGACGCTCTCTCTCTGCATCGCTATGTCGGCAACACGCAGGAAGAAACTGGCGGCGACACCGCGAAATATCTGGCCATAAACCTCACCATGGATCGCCAGATCGAAGAAACTCTGGCGGTCTGCGATATGGTGCAGGGCCACAAGCGCTCGCCGAAGAAACTCTGGCTGTCGTTCGACGAGTGGAATGTCTGGTACCGCGCCCGCGGTGGTGAAGCCATGAATGGACATCGCAAGGAGGCGCAGCATTTATTGGAAGAAATCTACAATCTGGAAGACGCGCTGGTGGTGGGCGGCATGCTCAATACTTTGATGCGGCATGCCGATCGCGTGAAGATTGCCTGCCTGGCGCAACTGATCAACGTCATCGCTCCGATCATGACCAACGAAGATGGCGTGTTCCAGCAGACAATTTTCTATCCTTACAGCTGGGCTCTGCAATATGCTCGCGGATCGGTGCTCGAAGTAGCGGTCGAGTCGTCCTCTACTTATGAAGTTGCCGGCATGGGCCAAGTGTCGCATCTGGATGCGGTCGCAACGTACGATCCGGAGGACGGCAAGCTCGCGCTGTTCCTGCTCAATCGTGACTTGTCGAACGCGCACCAGATCGAAGTCAATTGGGAAGGCAAATCTGGTTCGCGGCCGATGGCTTCATGGGTGCTGACCGGCGATGACCTGAAAGCAGTCAACAGCTTTCAGACGCCGAATAAAGTTGTGCCGCAGACGGCTGAGAAACCTGCGAGCCGCGCAGGGCGCATGCTCATCGAAGTGCCGCCGCATTCCTATTCCGTGTTTCAGTGGGAGACGTAGCCCGGCCCCGGAGAAAATTTCCTATGCAGCGGCGAGCGCTCCTGTTTCTTGGCTCGAGCTTCTTGTGCTCGATCTTGATGTGTTCGATCTTGGCTTGTTCGACCTTGGTTCGTTCGCAGAACCTGGCTGCTCAGAAAAACGCACAGCTCTCAGACACAGCATCCTCAGCGAACGCAAGCACGCTGGCGCTAACTCCGCCCATGGGTTGGAATAGCTGGGATGGTTACGGCACCACTATCAACGAAGCCCAGGTCAAAGCAAATGCGCAATGGATGGCCAAGCATCTGAAGGCCTTCGGCTGGCAGTACGTTACGGTCGACATGGAGTGGTTCGTCACGAACCCAACCGCCACAGGAAATTCCAAGACTTTCCAGTACTCGCTCGACGCGAACGGCCGTTATACGCCGGCCCTGAACCGGTTTCCCTCGGCTGCCAACGGCGCCGGTTTCAAGCCGCTGGCCGACTACATTCACTCACTCGGCCTCAAGTTCGGAATTCATATTCTGCGCGGCATTCCGAAGCTGGCGGTCACGGGCAAGACTCCCATCGCCGACTGGTCATTCACGGCCGCGGACGCGGCGAATACTTCCGACACTTGTCCCTGGAATTTCGATAATTTCGGAACGAACCCGGCTCAACCAGCCGCGCAAACGTATTACGACTCTATCGCGAAGCTCTACGCGAGTTGGGGAGTCGATCTCATCAAAGTCGATTGCATCAGCAGCCATCCTTATAAAGGTGACGACATCCGCATGATCCGGCAGGCGCTCGACAAAGCCGGAAGGCCGATCGTGCTTAGCCTTTCGCCCGGGCCTGCGCCGATCGACAAGCTGGATGAGATGCGGAAGTACGCGCAGATGTGGCGGATCTCTGACGACATCTGGGACATCTGGCATAACGGCGCCGATTATCCCAAGGGGCTCGGCGACCAGTTCGCGTACGTCGCGGCGTGGGCGGGGAAATCTACGCCGGGACATTGGCCCGATGCTGACATGCTTCCGCTCGGGTATCTGGGACCGGCGCCGGGATGGGGCAAGCCGCGCGACACGCGGCTCACTCACGATGAACAGCGAATGCTGATGACGCTCTGGGCAATTTTTCCATCGCCGCTCATGATTGGCGGCGAACTGACCGCAGCGGATGCGTGGACGGTGTCGTTGCTCACCAACCCCGAGGTCATCGCGGTTGACCAGCACTCCATCGGCAATCATCCGGTGATCAACACGGACTCGACGGTAGTGTGGGAGGCTCGTCCAGCAGCCGGTACGGGATATTATCTTGCAGTTTTTAATCTGAGAGACTCGCCGCAGACCGTCGCATATTCGTGGAAGGATCTTGGGATTGCTGCTGATCGGTGTCGAGTGCGCGATCTGTGGAAGCACAAGAACCTCGCGATTGCAGACACACTCACCACAAGACTACCGGCGCACGGGAGTGTCCTTTACGCAGTCTCGCCGGTTGACCCTGCGAAACATTGAACTTGTTCGGTACTGGTGCCGCTTGCCAAACAGCGCCACTACCACTTGTCCCGTTCAATCAGGTCGTTGTGAGAGTCGCGCTTAGAATTCCAACCGCGCCTGAAAAGCGATCATCCGCGGAGTGCTGTCGCCACCGAGCCCCACGCCCAGCAAGCCCGTCGGGGGAGAAGTCGTGTACGCCAGCGCCCCGAATCCAGTCTGCGTCGATGGCGCCCCCGGAATGCCGGCCTGCACCACGCTGGGAAGGCCGAAATTCGGATGGTTGAAGAGGTTGAAAAACTGGCTCTCAAACCGCAGTTTGACGTGCTCGGTGAGCGCAAACCATTTTGTCAGGTAGAAATCGCTCCAGAAAAAATCAGGGCCGCGCAGCGAGTTGCGGCCGAGGTTTCCAAACTGGCAATTCTCCGGGCTGTTCCCGCCATAACACTGTCCGGTGCTGGGATCGACAGCCGAAACAAACGCGTCGGGATTGAGCCATTGCAGCGTTCCCGGCTGCGTCACGCCCTCGATCGGATGGTGCTCATACAGGGCAACGCCTGGCACGACGGCGGCAAACTGCGGCCCGCTGCCCTGAACAATGCCGTTTCCGTTCGCCGTATATGGAGTGCTTAAGACGGAGAAAGGCACGCCGCTGTGCCAAAACACAGTTCCGGAAATCTGCCAGCCATTCAGCGCGAGGCCCAGTGAATGACTGCGAACCTTTACTGGCAGCTGGTAGACGTACTGCGCACTGAAATTGTGCCGAATGTCGTAATCACACGGCCCGTAGTCACGGGCAAGTTCCCCAGGCAGAGGAGAAAGAATTCCTCCCGCGGAAAACTGCAGGAACCCTCCGTTCGAAACGGTATCCATGCAACGGCTGAACGTGTAGTTGAGCTGACCTTGCAGGCCATGTTCCATACGTTTGATCGCAGTGAGTTGAAGGCCGTTGTAGTGACTGTTTTCGCCGGTCGAAAATTGTGTAACCGCTCCGAATCGCGGGTCGGCCGGGTGAAGATACGGGAATGGCGCAAAACATCCCTGGCACACGGTTTGATATCCGTTGACCTGCGTCGAGTAGGGCTGGTTCACAGCGCGTGTGCCGACGTATTGCGCCTCGACGCTGGCAGTCGTTCCAAATTGATGTTCCACGCCCAGGCTCCACTCCATGAAATATGGCGCGTGGAGTTTGCCATCCGGCACGGCTGTAATCGCAACCGGCGGAAGGCAAGCTGTGGGATTTGCCTGTGCAGATGGGCACGAGACTTCGCCCTGGGAAAATCCGGATGTGAAAATCTGATTGGCGGCAACGGCTGCACTCACCGCAGAGTTCGTCACTCCAGGTGCAATGGCGGTGCAGCCGAACCGCGGGTCGCAGCCCGCGGATCCTGCCGCTCCCACCGTGCCCAGCACTCCTCCCTGAAACGTCTTGTCGTAGGGCGGGTTGGTGCCGATCAAGTCGGCCACACTGCCGGGTATGATGTCGCTGAACAGCCCAAAACCACTGCGCAGCACCGATTTCGGCTCGAATTGCCAGGCGATCGCCGTTCTCGGCTGCCAAATTGCCAGCGGCGTAGACGAAAACAAGTTGCCAAGATGCGTTTGAATCGCGTCGTTCAGGGGTTGATTGACGTTATGCGAAATGGAAGCGAAAGAGCCGCGAAGACGGGCGACTTCGTCGTGCGGATTCAGAGGATTGGAGTTGAAGGTATCGCGCACGCCGAATGTCCATGTGAACTTGCGAGTGACTTTCCATGTGTCTTGCGCGTATAGATCGAGATTGAGAAAGTTGAAAGGCTCGTTTGCGTTCGATGGAAATGTCTGGGACGCAGTGTTCGCGACTCCGTAAATGAATTGCTGCAGGTTCGCGTAGGTCACGGTGGGCACCGTGCCCTCGCCAAAATCAAAATCGTTCAGGCGGAAGATCCGGGTATTAGTTCCGAATCGCAGCTCGTGCGCGCCGAGGCTCCAGGCTAGATTGTCGTTGATGAAAAACCGCGCCGCGCGCCGCCCTTGCACCCATGTGTTATCGAGCCCCCCGATGGGCGTGAAAGGATTTGCGCCGCTGCCCTGCAGCACGATCGGGAAGCCCGCCAGCGTTTTCTGAAAGTCAGCCGGTCCGAACAAGCTTTCGTACCAGGAAAATGCCGGGTTGAAATAGTTCACCAGGTTTTGCGAGAAGACGTGCGTGTGCCCTGCCGCGAACGAATAGAGCGGCTGCGGCGAAGTCGCATTGAACAGCGGGTTGATCGGATCGGTATACGCGGCTTGCAGTCCGGTGTCTGACTGAAAACGAAACCAGGCGGTATCGTTCTGCCGGATGTTGTAGTCGATGCGCGCCGTCTGCACCTGCTCGTGGTCGTCGCTGGAGTGCGAGACACTCTGCCGGTTCGCGCAACCTGCCGTGAGCGGGCATCCGCTAATGGCTGTTGGCGTGCCGCCGCTGTTTCCGTAGAGAGAGAACATTTTCTGATAGAACGGCACTTCCTGCGGCGCGGCGGGATAAATAACGCGACCTGCCGCGTCCGTGAGACCCTCCGGAAGTTGTTGCAGCACATATTGCTGGAACGCGGGGCTGGGGACAATCGTTGGCGTCAC
The DNA here is from genome assembly GCA_963739125.1 of uncultured Acidobacteriaceae bacterium. Classification (GTDB taxonomy): domain Bacteria; phylum Acidobacteriota; class Terriglobia; order Terriglobales; family Acidobacteriaceae; genus Sulfotelmatobacter. The sequence continues at coordinate 4,188,399 of CAVTZD010000001.1, forward strand.
GATGGGCAGCGCAATCCGCACCCATTCGCTGTCGAAAAAGAAAAAGAGCCTGTCGTGCGCAATCGGACCACCCACGCTACCGCCAAAATGGTTTACCGTCGCGCCCGGCTTATGATTTCCGGCTGTCGCGTTCGTGAAGTAGTCCGCCGCATTGAGAACTGCTCCATTCCACAGCTCGTAGAGATTCCCGTGAAACTGATTCGTCCCAGATTTGGTGACGTAGTTCACCTCAGACGCCCCGTAGCGCCCCTGATCCACCGAATAAGAGAGCGTGTTGACAGTCACCTCGGAAATCGAATTCAATCCCAGCACCAGGTTGGTCGAGAGTCCGCTATTCAAGTTGGTGAGGGGGTCATTGGTTTCGAGCCCGTCCACGATGTATCCGTTTGAAAGTGCGGGCAGGCCGTTGAATTCCACGTTGCCGTATCCGTTAGTCCCACCCACGAAATCGTTGCCGCTGCCCGCCGTGTTGATAAGCGCGCCCGGCGCAAACTGCAAGGGATAAGTGAGATCGCCGCCGGGATTCGGCAAATCCTCGAGAGCCGGTGCGCTCAAGGAAGTCGATGTGTTGGCATCCGCCGGGTTGATCAGCGGGGCAGCCCCATTGACCTCAACCACATCGTTGGATCGAGCTACGTTCAGGGTGAAATCGACCGTCTGCTTCTGACCCAGACTCGAAACCACGCCGTCATCTTGCGCAGGTTCGAAACCCTGCGCTTCCGCTCTGACCGAGTACATTCCCGGCTTGAGCTGGGGAAAATTGTACCGGCCCGCTTCATCGGTCCTGGCGGTGCGCCTCAGTCCGATCTCGTGATTCGCAACTGTCACGGTCGCGCCTGCCACGACCGCATTGGTTGAATCCATGACCGTGCCAACAATTGCGCTGGTAGTCTCGCCCTGCGCCCATGCCTTGCCCGAAAGAAGAAAAGCGCTAGCTCCCAGCATGAGAGCCACGCCAACTGCGCGTGTCATGAATTCCTTAATCTCTGCTCATCAGTTGTGGTTGTGCGGACTACTTAACTGTGATTATGATTTGTAGTTAACCATAGTTAAGCACAATGCGCAAGAGCTAATGCCGGCAGACGATTGTGGTGTTGCCTGTGGATATTAACGAGGGACTGGTCGGATCATCCGTTCATTAAAACGAGGTGCGCATTAAGAGCCTTACCGTCTCGGCGCCGGAAGAATCGAAGGGGCGGCGTCTTCAAGACACAAAGCCGCGCCGCCCGCAATCCCGGCGTCTGCGCCGTAGTGAGCCATGACGAGCGGAATCTCACCGGCTCGTGGATTCAGACACCACGCGGGAAGGCGATTTCTAATCTCTCCGAAAAATGGTTGAAGCATCGCCGCTACTCCGCCGCCCATGACCAGCACGTCCGGATCGAGCAAATCGACAATGTTGCCGAGCCACGGAACCAGCAGCCCGACTGTCTCTTCAAGAACTTCACGCGCCACGGCGTCGCCCGCGGAAAAAGCCTGACCGACCATTTCGCTGGTGACCGCGGAGACATCGCCTTTAGCCAGGTCGAGCATGGCCGAGTGACGCGACTTGTCTGCGCCGAGTTTGGACCGGGCTCGCGCTCCGATCGCCGGACCGGCCGCCAGAATCTCGATACATCCGCGCTTACCGCAAGTGCACACCGGTCCGCGATAGTCGATGGTCACGTGGCCGCCTTCGCCCGCCGATCCGGTGTTGCCGTGATAGATGTGGCCGTCAAGTACGATGCCGGTTCCAATGCCGGTTCCAATCGTCGCGTAGAAAACGTAGTGGTAGCCGCGCGCCGCTCCCCAGCGTGTTTCCGCGAGCGCGGCGGCGTTGGCGTCATTATCCACTTTCACTGGCAGGCGATATTTCTCTGAAATCTTTTCGGCAAGTGCAAAATGTCGCCAGCAGGGAAGATTGGGAGGATTGAGCACAACGCCCGTCTTCGGATCGAGTGGTCCGGGAGCGCAAATGCCGATGCTGCGAACTGTGCCGCCCGACGCGGGTCGCGTTGAGTCAGCCATCATCGAGTCAATCGCGCTGATCACCGCCTGCAACCCGGCCTCTGCCGTCCCGTTGGCGACCATCGGTTTTCGTCCCTGCGTCAGGATAACGCCGTTGCTGTCAACCAGGCCTACGGCAACTTTTGTGCCGCCGATATCGACACCGAGAATCGCGCTCCCAGACTCCGAACCGTTCTTCATTGCGCCGCCGCCTGGGGCAGGGAACTGAACTGTACTTTGACGGTTTCAATCGCGTACGGTGTTGTGTGCACTCTGACCGCGCCATTCTCCAACGGCACGCTCGCGATCGGTCTCTCCATCAGATCGGTTTCCGACGCCGATTCCGCTCCCGGAGGAAGTTGCAGCGTCACATCGCCATCCTTGCCCGCCCACTCGTAAAAGCGCAGCACAAGCGCGTTCTCGTCTTCGGCTTTCTTGAGCGCTGTCACAACAATGTTCTCCGCTTGCGTCTGCACAAACGAATGCTCCGGCGCTAGCGCCCCCTGATGTTTTTCTGCCGCAATCGCAATCAGCTTGTAATTCAATTCATAGCCGCGCCGAATGGTGAGCGCATCCTTCCACCCTCCGCCGTGCGGATACAGCGAATACGTGAACTCGTGGTGGCCCTCGTCGGCATGAGGGTCGGGCCACTCCGGCGAACGCAGCAGCGACAGCCGCAACACGTTGCCCTTGCCGTCGTATCCATACTTTGAATCGTTGAGCAGGCTGAAGCCGTGGGCCGCGTCCGAAATATCGGCCCAGCGCTGCGCCGGAACTTCAAACTGCGACTGCTCGGCGGGAGTGTTGCGCGTGGTCGGGCGCTCGACCGAACCATAGGGAATTTCGTAAGTCGCGTGAGCGCTGTGCGCGCTGACCGGGAAAGCGACTTTCAGCAGAATATGTTTCTCGTGCCATTCCGCCTGCATCTTCACGTCAACCCGGGGCACGCCCGCGTAGAGAATAATGTCGCGCACAAAAGTCGAATTCTGAAAATGATTCTTCACCTCGATCACGGCCCGCAGCGGACCGCTTTCGATCAGCTTGACTTCGTCGGCCTTGTCGAGATCCCAGTGCTGCTTCTCGAAATCGGCGTCGATATTCCAGGCGTCCCAGCGCTTGGGTTTGTCTACGAAGGTTTGCAACAGGTTGCCGCACGTGGAATTCTTCGGCCCACCCGTGTCGGTTTCCGCCGGCGAGAGCGACTCCGTGCCGCTGCGTTTGTCGAACAGGCTCGTCAGGCATCCCGTTTGCGGGTCGATCTTCACGCGGATAAATTCATTTTCCAGCGCATCGGCCGAGGCCTTCAGCATGGAATGAACTGCAGGCGCAGTCACTGCCGCTCGCACAAAATAGGTCTGATATCCCAGCGACGGCGTGTGCGATAGCAGCAAAAACTTTGCCCGGTGCGTTTCCTTATCGATGGAGAGCAGTTGCGCCTCGGCCGGCTTTCCACTCGAGTCGACAACTGCAATCTGGCGGGCCGGCGCAGGCAGTTGCGCTTCGAGTTCAGTCACTTCCGTTCGCGGCCAGGAAAGAGGATTGAACACCATTACCGGAACCCCATCGCCCTCGGTGTTGACGTGTGCGGCAATTTCCCGCAGCGAGCCGAGTGTGACGTCGTTCGCGGCGCGGTCCACGTTTTCCAGGTTGCGCTTGGCGTCGAGATAATTTACTGCGATGCCCGAGCCCGGCATGATGTCGTGAAAATGATCGAACAGCAGATGCTTCCAGTTCTGCTCCATGACATCCTGCGGATAAGCGCGCCCGTAGAGGGACGCGAGCGAGGCGAACTTTTCCGCGTTGAGCACGTTTTCTTCCGCCCGGCGGATTCTGCGCTTGGTTTCCGCCTGCGTGGTGAACACGCCGCGGTGATACTGAAAATAAAGTTCGCCGTCCCAGGTGGGAACCTGCATGTTCGGCAACTTCTTTTCCAGATCGCTGAAAAAGTCGCGCGCAAAACTGAATTCAAGCTTCGGAAACACCGCGTCCGGCGCTCTGAGTTGTACGGCATGATCGAGCATCACGCGAGTCGGCCCGCCGCCATGGTCGCCCACTCCGTAAAGGTGCATCATCTCCGGGCTGTCGGTGAGTTTCGGTCCGTAGATCGAGGGCATCCAGACAGAGATCTGCTCCCCCAGCGGTATCGCATCGATCGGGTCGGCGTAATCGTGCGGGAAATAAGTGAGCAGTTTGCTGCCGTCGGGCGATTCCCACCAGAAAAGCTTGTAGGGAAACGTAGTGAATTCATGCGCCCACAGCAATTTCTGGGTTACGAAATAATCCATCCCTGACTTTTTATAAATTTGCGGCAGTTGCCAGTTGTAGCCGAACGAATCCGGATTCCATCCGATCTTCACGTCGACGCCAAAATTCTTCTGGAAGTATCGCTTGCCCACAAGAATCTGCCGCACCAGCGACTCGCCCGCAGGCATATTAAGGTCGGGCTCGACCCACATGCCGCCAATCACTTCCCAGCGGCCCTCTTTCACGCGCTGCTGAATCTGCTCGAATATGTCGGGATATTTTTCCTGCATCCACTCATAGGCGCGCGCCGACGACATGGTGAACTTGAAGTCCGGATACTCGCGCATCAGGTCGAGCACGCTCTGAAACGTGTTGCGCACCACTTCTACGGTTTCGGTCCACGGCCACAGCCAGGCCATGTCGATATGCGAATTGCCGATAATGCGAACTGTGAAGTGTTGCAGCCAGGGCCTAAGTGTCTGAAGTTGCGCGTCGGACGCTTTGAGCGATGCATCGAAGCCGGCTTGATCTCCGCGGTCGAGCGGCGAGAAATCGATCGCCTTAATGGCCGCATCGAGTTCTTGCTCGCGCTCGGCTTTTCCTTCTTCGTAAGCTCCAATAATCGGCCGTACCGCCAGAAACTCGGTGCGCAGAAATTCCGGATCGGGCCGGCCGCTCGGCTGGATCGTCAATTCGCTGTGAAAGAATTCAAATTGCTCGTCGTCTTTCGCGACCACGCGAGCCGCGACCAGAAATTTCTGGCCGGGCTGCGCATTTTCCGTCAGCAGTACCGGCAAAATATCGTCGTCATCGCCGCGGTAGAGAATTGAACCGTTGGAAAACACCGTGATCATCAGCGTGTCCGGACTGCCAAAACGCAGATCGAGCAGAACCTTCGATCCCTGGGTGGCGTAGCCGTTGATCTTCTCCGGAATCTGAATCCAGCGGCGGAATACGCGAGTTCCCGTCCAGTGCTGCTCGTCCGGATTTTGTCCACCCGGCCCGGAAACATTTCTCACCGTGAATGGGCTCCAGTCCGAGTCGTCGAGACTCTGATCCTCGGGATGCGGAACGTCAGTGTGCAGGTGCCATTCCGCCTCGCTCTGGCGAGTCAGTGTTTCCAACCGGTCAACAGTTGCTTTCAGAGGATCGGGAGGTGCCGACGTCTTGGCCGTCGACGTCTGAGAGAATGCGGAAACCACGCAAAACGTGGCGCAGAACAAGCCTACGAGAGTCAGCAATAGGACCGAGTGCTTCATCAGGACACACGCCTTTCACAAGAGATAAGAAAAAGTCAGACAAAACAATCGTCGCGCGCGAAACTGGAAAGATTATCACCTCAACCGAATACCAGCCTAAGTCGCTGATTCTACAGCAGCCTATGCGATGGCCGCCGAGCCAGAGGATTTTTTGATTCCTTCCATGCGAAATATTCATCGAAAATCCTGTGAGTTGTTACGCCAGTTTGTTGACGGCGAAGGCGACTCAAACTAGAATTCAAACTCTGATGTCAGATAGCCGCAATTTCCGCCTGATGTGCTGCTGCACTTGTTGTTGTTGTGCATGCGTGCGCACTGGCGCGGGGAGGCTGCTGACTTAAGAAGTTCTTAACACCGGCACTCATAACCCACCGCCAGAGCAATCTGGCGGTGGGTTTTTTATTTTCGGCATCTTCGACAAACCTTTATGACGACGACGACAAAAGAAACGAAAGCGCAGCGAGCCGAGCGGCTAAAGCGGGCCCGGAATCCGTGGGAGGGTCTCGACGAAATCCGCCGCTTCGCCCGCGAAGGATTCGAGTCCATCCCTCCCGAGTGGATCGGAACCTATTTCCGCTGGTGGGGCGTTTACACGCAGGGTGATGGCGAGGGCGTGACCGGCGGAAAAAATGGCGAAGGCCGCGCGCTGCAACGGTTCATGGTGCGCATTCGGATTCCCAACGGCATCATGACTTCCCGCCAACTGCGAGCCATCGCCGACCTCACCCGCCAGCGCGCCAACGGAATCGCCGATCTCACCGTCCGCCAGAACATTCAACTGCACTGGGTCACCATCGAATCATTGCCCGAAGTTCTCGACGGCCTTTGGCAGGTTGGACTCAACACCACCGGCGCCTGCGGCGATGTAGCCCGCAACCTTACCGGATGCCCCGTCGCCGGCGTCGATGCCGATGAGATCGTCGATGCTTCGCCGCTGGTGCTGGAAGCGACGCGCCTGTTGGCCGGAAACGTCGACTTCTACAATCTACCGCGCAAGTTCAAGATCTCGATCGCGGGATGCCGCTCCTGGTGCTCCTATCCCGAGATCAATGACATCGGCCTGACCGCGACTACTCGCATCGCGGGCGGCAAACCGGAAATCGGATTCTCTCTGCGAGTCGCCGGCGGGCTCTCGACCGAACCATATCTCGGCGCTCGTCTGAACGCCTTCGTTCGCTGGAATCAAGTCGTTCCCGTGATCAAGGGAATCGCCGAACTGTTCCGTGATTCAGATGTGCTGCGCGAACACCGCGAACGCGCCCGCCTGAAGTTTTTGTTTCTGCGTCACGGCTGGACCCCCGATCGTTTCCTCCACGAGTTGCAGGATCGTATCGGATTTCAACTCGATCCCGCCGCCGAAGAGCATCCGCCTGCCGACGTGTATCGCGACCACGTCGGCATTCACGCGCAGAAACAGTCCGGTCTTTCTTACGTGGGAGCCGTGGTGCTGCGTGGCCGCATTACCGCGGACCAGATGCATGCGGCTGCCAATCTCGCCGAGCGCTACGCAGGCGGAGAACTCCGCTCCACCAACATGCAGAATCTCCTCATCGTCAACGTTCCCACCATCAACGCTGAATCGCTCGCGCACGAACTGGGTGAGATTGGCCTGCGCGCCGGAGGCTCAGCTTTTGCCCGCGGCACGGTCGCCTGCAGCGGCACGGAATTCTGCAAGCTCGCGATCACCGAAACCAAAGCTTTTTCGCGCTGGCTGGTCGAAGAACTCGAGGAGCGCCTGCCCGGTTTCGATCAACACCTGAAACTCCACGTCACCGGATGCCCCAACAGTTGCGGCCAGCACTGGATTGCCGACGTCGGCATCGAAGGCAAAAAAATCAAAGTTCACGACCGCATGGTCGACGCTTATTACTTTTGCGTGGGCGGAGCGCTGGGCCTGCATCAGGCCACGGCGCGGCCTGTGGGATATCGCTGCGCCGCCACCGAAGTGCCGGACGCGCTTGAGCGTCTGCTGGGCCGCTATCTCGCCGAGCGCGAGCCGGGAGAAAATCTGCGCCGCTTCTTTACTCGCCATAGCGATACGGAGCTGCGTGAATTTCTCGCGGGAGAAATCGTAGACGCCGTGGCTCGCGATCTTCCGTTAGCGGCGAATCTGGCGCAATCGGCAGGAGGAATCGGTGACTAATTTATTCCCCATGTTCATGAAACTCGAAGGCCGGCCATGCCTGGTGGTGGGCGCGGGCAAAGTCGGTCAGGAAAAAATTGGCGGCCTGCTCGATACCGGCGCGCGCATCCGCGTGGTCGCCCTTCAGGCAACTTCCGACGTGCGTGAGTGGGCGCAGTCAGGAAAAATCAATCTCGCTCTGCGAGCTTTTTCTTCCGATGACCTCAACGGCGTGTTCCTGACCGTCGTGGCCACGGCTTCGCGTGTCCTCAACCAGCGTGTGTACTCTGAAGCGCGGCGTCGCGGCGTGCTGTGCAACGTGGTCGATGTTCCCGATCTCTGCGACTTCTTTTATCCCTCGGTCGTGCGTCGCGGAGATTTGCAGATCGCCGTTTCCACCGCCGGACAAAGCCCTTCGCTTGCGCAGAAAATCCGCCAGCAACTCGAGAAGCAGTTCGGCCCCGGATATGCCGCCTGGGTCAAGGAGCTTGGCGAGACCCGCCAGCTCATCCTGGCCAGCGATCTTGATCAGGAACGCAAGCTCGACTTGTTGCATTCACTCGTCAGCAGAGAGGCCCTCGAAGCGGCTCTGGCCGAGAAAGCACGACCTCGACATTCGCCGGTCGACGAACCCGAACTGGCCGCCAAAGGAAAAGGCGCATGAGAGGAAGAGGAAAAGTCTATCTCGTAGGCGCGGGCCCGGGCGATCCCGAGTTGCTCACGCTGAAAGCGCTGCGGCTGCTGCGAACCGCCGATGCCGTTTTGCACGACGATCTGGTCGCGCCGGAAATTCTCAATCTGATTCCGCAAACGGCACAGGTTCACAACGTCGGCAAACGCTGCGGCAAAAAGAAAATTCTGCAGAGCGAAATCAACTTTCTGATGATCGCTCTTGCCGCTGAGGGATTGCGCGTGGTTCGCCTGAAAAGCGGCGACCCGCTGATCTTCGGACGCGCCGGCGAGGAAATCGAAGCCCTGCGCGGCGCCGACATCTGTTACGAAATCGTTCCCGGCGTGACTTCGGCTCTCGGCGCGGCCGCCATGGCCGAGATTCCCCTGACTCATCGCCGCGCATCGTCGGCACTCGTTCTGCTCACCGCGCATCACGCAGCGGACAACAAGAATGACACCGCGAACTGGAACAAGCTCGCTGGCAGCGGCGCCACGCTCGTCATCTACATGCCCGGCCAGAACTACGCGGAAATTGCGTCGCGCCTGAAAGCCGCCGGCCTTTCCACAGAAACTCCCTGCGCCATCATTTCGCGCGCCACCACGCGCAGTCAGCGAACGCACAAGACCACTATCGGCGCTTTGCATCACGCGGAGTTGGGGTCGCGACTCGCCGCTCCCACGCTGCTCGTGGTCGGTGAAGTTGTCCGCTTCGCCGATCCCGCCGCCCTGATGCAGGACTTCATCGCCCCGTCTCAGTCGGCTCGCAACGCCGCACCTTCGGCTCTGTCTGCCGACATTCCAACTCCAGCCATCAACAGCGCAGACGAGGAGCCGATCGCGTGAAGACTCAGATCGCAGATTTAACCCCGGAACGAATCGCCGAAGTTCAGAGATCCGCCGAGAGCTGGACTCCGCAGCACACTCTTTCCTGGGCGTTCGACACATTTAGAGACGGCGTGGCCATCTCCTCGGCGTTCGGTGCAGAGGGAATGGTGCTCATCGATATGGCTTCGCGCGTGCGCAAAGATTTCCGCCTCTTCACCATCGACACCGAATTTCTTTTTCCAGAAACTTACAATCTGATGGACCGGATCGAAGAAAAATACGGTATCGCCATCGAGAAGGTATATTCCGTGCTCTCGCCCGAAGAGCAGGAGCGCACCCACGGCGCGGCGCTCTGGACGCGGGATCCCGACCGTTGCTGCAATCTTCGCAAAGTGGAACCGCTGCGCCGCAAGCTCAGCGAGCTGAGGGCGTGGATCGCGAGCATTCGCCGTGACCAGACCTCGGCGCGGTCCGGCGCACACAGAATTGAGTGGGATGCCAAATTCGGCTTGGTGAAGATCAATCCAATTGTCGATTGGAGTTCAAAACAAGTGTGGCGCTACATTCACGACCACGACGTGCCCTACAACGAGCTGCACAATCAGGACTATCCCAGCATCGGTTGCACCCATTGCACGCGCGCCGTCAGGCCGGGAGAAGATCCGCGAGCTGGGCGCTGGCCCGGATTCGCCAAGACCGAATGCGGTCTCCACATTATCGAACGGGCGCCCGGCGCAATCGCAGCGGGTGCGTCGAAGACGGCGTCAATCGCGCCCGCTTCGTTCACAGGCGCATCCTTCACCGCAAAGAGTGGGAACTGAACCGCGACTAACCTGCCTGCCAAAGCCCGCTGGAAGCCGCATCCCAGTCGCGCCCGCTTTCTCGTTGCGGAAAAAATAAGGCATGCAGGCGCTGCACGGACTCCTCGACTCTCGACTCTTCCACCAGGAATGAGATGGTCCGGTCTGACTCACCTTGTCCCACGACGCGCCCCTCCAAGTCAGAAACGGCCGCTAATACGCGGTTGGCGACATCCGGCCGTCTTCGAATGCCTTCTCCAATCAGAGTCACGAGTGCTTTGTGATTTTCCCATCGAACACTTTCCCATCGAACATTGTCGTGTCGACCATTCTCTCGTCCAACATTGTCGTGCCGAACTCTGTCCGCGCGTTCGGTCAGGCTCTGCAAATCCACGACGACCTGCGGCAAGCTCGACACCGAACCGGCCACCAGCAACACCCGCCCGGCAGACGACGCCATCAAATCAACTGGACAGGCGTGCCGCTCGAACAGCGCACAAACGTCGCGCAACAGTTCCGAATCCACGGCCTGTCGCGCCTCAAACTCGACTACGGCGATGTCTCTCTTCACCGCAATCGCGGCCGTGATTGCGTTCGCGCCGTGATGGTTGTGCGCTCGCCCCGCGATTACCGTGCCCTCGCCCTCGGGCCGCCGCGAATTCAGAACGTGCACCGGAATATTTTCGCGCAAGACCGGAGCCAGGGTCGCCGGATGCAGCACCTTTGCGCCGCACTGCGCCAATTCCGCCGCCTCATCGAAACTCATCTTGCGGATTACGCGCGCCTCGGGACAGAGCTTGGGATCGGCGGTCATGATGCCGTCCACGTCAGTCCAGATTTCGAGCCGGGCGGCGCCCAATGCCGCACCCACAATCGCGGCAGTGAAATCAGATCCGCCGCGGCCCAGCGTGGTCGGAACCCCATCCCTGGTCGCAGCGATGAATCCTCCCAGCACCGGCACATAGCCCGAGTCCAGCAGCGGACTGAAGGTATCCTGAATTTTCTGATTCGTCGCATCCCACAGCGGACTGGCTTGACCGTGGCGTGAATCGGTAACGATGCAGCTGCGCGCGTCAACATGCTCGCTGTGGACTCCCGCCTCCCCGAGCGCCGCTGCAACCAGCCGGCTCGATACGCATTCTCCAAATCCCAAGAGCCGATCCTGCGACTGCAAGTCGAGCTTCCGTGAGCTGTCAAGTTCGCGCAGCAACAGCTCGAGAGAATGAAATTCTCCTCGCAGTTCGCCCTCAAGAGTGCGATGCGTCAGGCCCTCTACCAGTTCGTCCGCGAGTTGCTCGTGGCGAACATAGATTCGCCGGACTAAATCCAGGCCCGCCCCAAGACGCCCGCCGGCCGCGGAGTTGCCCGCCTCCAGCAGTTGATCGGTGACCGTCGCCAGTGCGCTGACCACCAGCACCGGCTGCGCGTCGAGCCGGCTGCGCACAATTTCAATCAGCCGCCGGATGGCGGCCGCATCTTCCACCGACGTGCCTCCGAATTTCATCACCACTACGTCGTCGCTTCTGTCGAATCTGCTTTGTCGCTGTTGCGGGCTCATCTCGAAAATCCCCCACTCGGTCGAATATTCTGCGCACATTTCCTGCAAAGAAAAACCCACCGCCAAATCGCTTCTGGCGGTGGGTTCGGAACTTGCTTAAGATTGCCTTACTTCATCCGTTCCCATCCTCCAGAAGACACGTAATTCGTGTCGACATGCGTGTACTTGTCGATGTAATTCGCGTCGACTTCTGGATAGGGAAATTCATGGGACCTCAACAAACTACACTTCTAGCCTACTTCGCGGTCAGCTCAGGACCAAACGCAAATTATCGATGGGATAAATCGAAAAATTAGAATCAAGCTAACTCGGCCTGCCTACGCTTCAGCCTTCTTCCCGTTCGCTGCCGACTGCCTCAGTAGCGCGATAAACGCGGTAGTCGCAACCGAAAGCGTCCGGTCGCGCCGGTATGCGAGCCCCAGTTCCCGGAACAACTCCGCGTCTTCAATATCCACCAGCTTCACCCGGCCCGCATCGACTTCATCGCGGGCAAACGAGGCGCTGATCAGCGACACGCCCAGGTCCGCGGCCACGAAGCTCTTGATCATGCCGATACTCGGCAGCTCCATGCGCACCTGCAGTTCCGCCGCATGAGGACGAAACAGTCTATCGAGCACACGGCGCGTGTGGCCTGTCTTGGGCAGCAGAATCGGCTGCTTCACGATCTCCCGCACCGCGACCGTCTTATGTTTGGCCAGGGGATTTTTCGAGCTGACCATCAGCATCAGCTTGTCGCGGAAAATGGATTGAACCTTCAAGCTCGGCGACGTGATGGGCAGCGTGAGGACTCCTACATCCACCGCGCCGTTCTCGAGTTTCTCGACGATCTTGTAGCTGAAGTTTCGATAGATGCTGATCTGCACTGGCGGATAACGGCGGCAGTACTCTGCGAAGACTTCAGGCAAAACATACAGGCACGTAGCCTCATTTGCGCCCACACGCAGCGTTCCACGCGGCGTTCGGCTGTGGTCGGCAACCGCGATCAGTGATTCATCGCGCAGGTTGCGCAGGCGCTCGGCATACTCGAAAAAGACTTGCCCGGCGGGAGTCAGCTTGACCGTCTTCCCCGACCGGTCGAGCAGCCGGTCGCCGTACTCCTGCTCCAGTTGCCGGATCTGCGCGCTCACAGCCGACTGCGAACGGAAAACTTTTTCGCCGGCGCGCGAAAAACTTCCCTGCTTGGCAACTTCAAGAAAAGTGATGAGCTGATCGAAATCCATTCGAGTTTGAAGCCCGATTATAGCGGAGTCTTTGCCCTTCAGCGAATTTCTTGCCGCAATATCGCGCAGACGCCACGCGAAGTTAAGATGGCCAAGGTAAGATAATTGCTCACGCAATGATCACACTTTCGGATATCCATGCTGCCTTAAGAAGAATTCGCGCCGACATTCGCGTTTCTCCCTGCCCGCACTCGGAAGCCTTCTCCACACTTACGGAGAGTTCCATCTTCCTCAAGCTCGACAATCAGCAGCGCACCGGCGCGTTCAAGGAGCGCGGCGCGTTGAACAAACTGCTCACACTCACCGGCGAGGAACGCGCACACGGAGTCATCGCGGCCTCCGCCGGCAACCACGCGCAGGGCGTGGCTTATCACGCCGGGCGCCACGGCATCAAAGCCCGCATCTTCATGCCCCTGCCCACGCCGCTGACCAAGGTTTCCGCCACTCGCGCATACGGCGCCGAGGTGGTGCTCGACGGCGCGAATTACGATGAGGCCTTCGCCAAGGCTGTAGAGAACGGCCGCGAGCATCGCCTCACGCTCATCCACGCCTTCGACGACGACACGGTCATTGCAGGGCAGGGAACTCTTGGACTCGAAATCGCGCAGCAGCATCCCGATATCGAGGCCGTAGTTGTACCCATCGGCGGCGGCGGACTCATCGGTGGAATCGCGTGCGCCGTGAAAGAAACGAATTCCGCGGTGAAAGTTTTCGGAGTTCAGCCCGCGCGTCTTCCGTCCATGAAAGCCGCGGTCGCTGAAGGCAAGCCCGTGGTCCTCAAAGCGGCAACCACCATTGCCGATGGCATCGCCGTGCGGCGGGCGGGCGAGCGCACGCTCCCGCTGGTGCAGAAATATGTCGACGACATCGTCACCGTCGAAGAAGAAGAAATCGCCAACGCGATCCTATTGCTTCTCGAACGCGAGAAAACTCTGGCCGAGGGTGCGGGCGCTGCCGCTCTGGCTGCGGTGTTGAATCGCAAACTGCCGCTCGCCGGGAAACGCGTTGCCGTGCTGGTCTGCGGCGGCAACATCGACGTTACACTGCTGGCGCGCATCATCGAGCGCGGCTTGGTCAAAGACGGACGCCTGGTGCGCCTTCGCGTGCATCTTCCCGATTATCCCGGAGCGCTGCACCGGCTCACAGGAATTCTCGCCGAGCACCGCGCCAACATCGTTGAGACAGCCTACGACCGCGCCTACCATGGAGTGAATCTGGGCGACACCGCGATCGACGTGACTCTCGAAACTCGCGGCCCCGATCACATCGCGGAATTATTGGCGGCTCTGGAATCCGCCGGTTATACCCATCAAAGAATTCTCTGAGGACCGCTTCCACCTCACGGCTGCGAATTGCTGAGAGGCGTTTGTCCCCCGCCGCCGTGCAGCAGCAGCCAGAGCAATACTCCCGTTCCCGCGGCCCCGGCGCCAATCCACTTCGGGTTTAAGATAGAGGCGGCTCCCGTTGGACGCGCGGGCGCTCCGCATAGATCGCTTTCGTTGTAGCTGTGCTGTTCGCCCTCGTGAACCGACCCTTGCTGCGACGCAGCGCTCTCCGGTGTCGGCTTGCGGTGCATGTTTTCGCGCTCCACATTCACATCGCTCTTGCGCGCCGCGACCTGAACCGTCCCATTCACGTCGGTTACATCGTATTGCGTCCACGTATTCGAAACCGGCACGACCGTAAGGCAACTGGTACGCACCTTGAATGTTTTTGACGTAGTGACAGAGACGCTGCCGTGATCCAGAGCGAGCAGGTTGTCCTGCAGCGTCGCGATCGACTCCGGCTGAATCACGATCGTCGAACCTTCCAGATTCAGCGTCGCTGAAAATCCCGGCTTGGTTTCGAGCAGATCGCCGGTGAAAACGGCGGTCGCGTCGTGAGCCTCGTATCCGTTCAACCACACTCCGCCCTGCGTATGGAGAATGGCCGAGGGAGTCTGTCCCAGCAAAGACACTGGCACCGACATGGCCAAGATCGCGCAAACGATGCAGCGTGTGACAGAGACACTCATCCCAGGGGTGTAAATCCGCAAAATTCTGCTTTTAAAATCGTAGCGGCGAAGTATGCCGTCGTCTATTAGCAGTGTGGATGCGCCGCAGCGCCGGCAATCCAGAGACATCACGCCGCCGCTGTCGCTTTAAGCCTCGCTCAGAGTGAGTTCCGGCGATGATTGTGCGGGCCTTCCGATTCGCCCACTGTGCGTAAGTAAAACTGTACGTAGGTAAAACTTTGTAAATCATGCAGTTCCCCTACATGCTTCGATGTAAAGTAAAAGAAGCGACATGTCTTCGAAAACCGCATTCACGCTGGCTTCCGCGTTGTCCCTCATTGGTTTCGGCGCGCTGATATTGGTGCCTGCGCTCTCGGCCTCTGCGCTCGCCGCCGCGCCGGCAAAACAGGCCGCAGGCCAGACCATCGCCAAACGTATCGGGACGATCAAGGCCATCAACGGCAGCGACATCACCCTCGCTCCTGAATCCGGCCCGGAAATCGCGGTGACCATTCAGCCCAACGCGCGGCTGATCCGCCTTGCCCCGGGTGAAAAAGACGTGAAGAACGCAGCCCCGATTCAGCTGCAGGACTTGCAAGTCGGCGACACGGTTCGTGTGCGCGGTTATGCCTCCGATGACGCAAAATCGTTTCCTGCGTTGGAAGTTCTGGTTATTACGCGCTCAGCCGTCGCGGCCGTCAGCCAACAGATTCGCGAGGATTGGCAGAAACGCGGACTCGCTGGCCCCGTCACGGCGGTAGACCCCGCCGCCGGAACTGTAACCATCGCGGTCGGAAACTTGGCCGCGAAAAAGGAAATCACAGTTCAGGCGTCGAAGAACACGATCGTCCGGCGATACGCACCTGATTCGGCCAAATTTGAAGATGCCAAACCGAGTACGCTCCAGGAAATCCGCGTCGGCGATCAGTTGCGCGCTCGCGGCGCCCCCAGCGCTGACGGCAACGAACTCGCCGCCGAAGAGATCGTCACCGGCAGCTTCCCCAACATCGCCGGCCTGATCAAATCCGTCGACGCAAGCGCAGGGACCCTCAGCGTTCAGGATTTGTTGACCAAGAAAACCGTGACCCTGAAAATCACCCCCGACTCGCAGCTGCACAAGATCCCCGAGGAAATGGCAAACCGATTCGCCATGCGGCTCAAGGCAACGATGCCCGCCGGAATGCCGGGCGCTGCCGCGAATTCCTCCTCGGGTTCGGCCGAATCTGCAGGGGCAAATCGATCTGCCTCTCAGGCAGGCACGCCAGGTGGCAGTGGAATGCGTGGGGCCGGGGCTGGCGGCGCGCGTCCCGGCGGAGGATTCGATCTGCAGCGATTGCTCGACCAGACGCCCACCGTTGCACTGTCAGATCTGCACAAGGGCGATGCCGTGGCGATCCTGGCGACCGAAGGCACGCCTGCCGGAGGCAGCACGGTCGTAAAATTATTCAGTGGAGTGGAACCGATCCTTCAGGCTGCCCCCAACGGCAGCCAGGCCATGATGCTCGCGCCTTGGACTTTAGGAGGCGCTCCCGGCGGCGATGCTGCCACCCAATAGCTGAGTTCCAAGGGCCGTTTCGTAGCAAAGTTCCGAGTCTCGTTCAGATGTTATGTTCTGGCACTTCGTCGCGAAAGGTGTCTAACAAAGTTGCCGTTTATTTGAAATTCTTTGGAAATGGAATCATCTAATCATGAAGGTGAACTCGCCTGTACGCTTCGTCACCCTGTTACTCCTGTTGTTACCCCTGTCGCTGAATGCAGCTCCAGCGCAGACTGCCGCGGGCACCGCGCAAACTGGCTCGGGAACGCTTCGCGGACAGGTCACCGATCCTTCGGGCGCGGCCATCACCGGCGCGACCGTCGTCATGACTCCCTCCGCCGGTTCTCCCGTCACCATGCAGACCAATGCGCAGGGCGTGTATGAGTTCGAGTCTCTCGCGCCCGGAAAATATTCGCTGACCGTTGTGGCCCAGGGATTCTCCCTCTACGAAAACGATAATGTTGCGATCGCCGATCAGCCGCTGCGCCTCAACGTTGCCATGGCGATCGAGGTGGCTGCGCAGAAGGTGCAGGTCTCTGACACCGCTCCCACCGTCGATGTAAATCCCGCGAACAATGCCGGATCCATCAGCATCACAGGCAAGGAACTGGAAGCTCTGCCTGATGATCCGGACGAATTGGAATCCGACCTGGAAGCACTCGCCGGACCCTCCGCCGGACCGAACGGCGGTCAGATGTATATCGACGGTTTCACCGCCGGCCAGCTTCCGCCGAAGTCGTCGATTCGCGAAATCCGCATCAACCAGAATCCGTTTTCTTCCGAATACGACAAGCTCGGTTATGGCCGGATCGAAATCTTCACCAAGCCCGGCACCGATAAACTCCACGGCGAAGTTTTTGTCGACGGAAACGATTCCCCGTTTAACGCGCCCAATCCCTTCGCAGGCACGGTGCCGCCGTACTACTCCACTCAGTTCAACGGTAGTATTGGCGGCCCCATCAACAAGAATGCGTCGTTTTTCTTCGACGCGCAACGGCGCAACATCAACGAGATCTCCGCCATCAACGCGATCGTTCTCGACCCCGCGCTTGAGGGAGTTCCCGAGATCGGCTCCATCGGCAACCCGCGCCACCGCACCAACCTGGGCCCGCGCATCGACTGGGCGATCACCAAGAACAACACGCTCACGGCGCGTTACCAGTACTGGCGCGACAACGAAGACGGCGATCTCGGCAGCCAGCTCAATCTTTCCTCCCAGGCTTATCATTCGCTCGAAACCGAGGACACAGTGCAGATCAGCGACACCCAGGTCATTGGTTCGAAGATCATCAACGAAACCCGATTCCAGTACAACCGTGACAACTCGATTCAAAGCCCCAGCGACACCAATCCAGCCGTCAATGTATTCGGCAATTTCACCGGCGGCGGCAACGGCAGCGGCAACTACAACGACCTGCAGAATAACTACGAAGTCCAGAATTACACTTCGCTGATCCACAGTAATCACGTTTTCAAGTTTGGCGTTCGCCTGCGGGCCACGGGCGAGACAGACTATTCCACGTCCGGATTCAACGGCACCTTCACATTTTCCGCCTTGACCGGCCAACCCAACCTGACCAACTGTCTGGGCCAGCTTTCGCCTTGCCCCGTCTCCCTGGCTTTCGCGCTGAACCAGATTCAGCATCCCACGGACAACGGCGGCGCGCCTCCCTATGCGACGCAGTTGACCTACACCACCGGCTCGCCCACTGCCGCAATCACCTATTACGACTTCGAGCCTTACTTTCAGGATGACTGGCGCGTGCGGCCGAATATCACGCTCAGTGCCGGGCTCCGTTTCGAAACCCAGAACCACATTCATGACCGCGCAGACTGGGCGCCCCGCCTGGGATTTGCCTGGGGCGTCGGAGGCCGCAGCAAGCCCCCCAAGGTCGTCATCCGCGGCGGCTACGGCATTTTCTACGACCGCTTTAAAGACGAGAACATCCTGCAGGCGGACCTTCTCAATGGGGTTACGCAGCAACAATTCATCATCAACAATCCAACTTGCTTTCCCGGCCTCGACGTCGCTCTGAAGAGCTTCTCGGGTTGCGGCACTCCGACCGCCAGTGCGTCAAATATTTACCAGATCAGCCCCCGGCTACACGCTCCCTACACCACGCAAGGGGCGATCAGCGTGGAGCGCCAGATCACCAAGTCCGCGACTCTGGCGGTCACGTATCTGAGTTCGCGCGGCTTCGATCAGTTCCTCACCATCAACGCCAACGCTCCGTATCCCGGCACGCCTTGCGCGCAGCCCGGACTTCCCGCCTGCGCGCCCGTTACCGGAGGCAATATCTACCGCTACGTTTCCGAGGGTAACTTCAACCAGAACCAGCTCATGATGAATACCAACATCAGGGTCGGAGCGCGGGTGCAGCTGTTCGGCTATTACTCGCTGAACTCGGCCAAGAGCGACACGTCGGGCGCGTCCAGTTTCGCGTCGAACTCTTACGACATCAGCCAGGACTACGGCCGCGGCTCATTCGACATTCGCGACCGGCTGTTTCTCGGTGGCAGCATCTCGCTGCCCTATCTGCTGCGCCTGAGCCCGTTCATGGTGTTCAGTTCCGGCATGCCGTTCAACATTACTTCCCCCATCGATTTGAACGGAGACCAGGTCTACGACGATCGCCCCAGTCTGGTTTCGACGGCGAGGTGCGCCACCACCGCCGTCTCCGGAACGCAAAACAATATCTACTGCACTCCGCTCGGAACCTTCGATGCTCTCGCCACCACGGGCAAACTTCTGCCCATCAACTATGGCACCGGCCCGTCGCATTTCGTTCTGAACCTGCGTCTCACCAAAACTTTCGGCTTCGGACCCGAAGCCAAGGCCGGCCAAGGTGGAGGCGGCGGCGGAGGCGGCGGCCACCACCACGGCGGCCCGCTCTTCGGCGGCGGCCCTTCATTCAGCTCCGCGAATTCCGACCGCCGCTACAACCTGCTAATCGGCGTGAGCGTGCGCAACGTCTTCAACAACGTCAACGTGGCCCTGCCGAATTCAGTTCTCGGGTCGCGCCTGTTCGACGTCTCCAATGCCCTGCAGGGAGGCCCATTCTCTCCCGGCTCCGCCGCCAACCGCCGCCTGGACCTGCAAGCCACCTTCAACTTCTAAGTAGAAGCAGGGGTACCGAAAAGACAGGGTGCCCCAAACACAGGGTGCCCCATGTCTCGCCGTTTTTGCGAGACATGGGAGCCTTTTCGAGAACCGCGGGGAAAGGCCAAACCCCCGCGCAGAGCGGCGGACCATCCCAGCCCCTCCCAGGTCTCGCAAAACCGGCGAGACCTGGGGCACCCTGGCGAAGAAAAATCCCGAGATGAAACGAAAGACTGGCCCCCGCGAAAATAAAGCGATTGCAAATTCCCGACGGGGGGGGGTAACATCCAAGGAGTTTCTTTGCCCACCCCCGGTCGTCTACGGCTGATTCGGCCGCCGCTCAATTCCAGTTCCGTGGAGAGGTGAATCATGCTCTGTACATCGCGCGGTCTAAAGGGCTCGATCCTTAGAGAATTTCGCCGGTCGTTATCTCGCCGATTATCTTCCGGTGCGCTGGCCGCAGCCGTAGTAATAACGCTGGCGGTCGCGCAGCCATCTCACGCGCAGACCTACACCGTAATTCACAACTTCGCTAACTACCCCACAGACGGGGCATATCCAAACGGTGAGTTGGTGCAGGATGCAGCGGGCAACTTCTACGGCACCACGCAAAACGGAGGGGCCAGCGCGTGTGGGACAGTCTTCAAACTCGATCCAGCGGGCGTGCTAACGGTTTTGTATTCTTTCTCGTGCCTGGCTGGCGGAGATGGGCCCGAAGGGGGACTGTTCCGCGATACCGACGGCAGCTTCTACGGCACGACATCAGGAGGCGGAGCCTACGGGCTGGGCACCGTCTTCAAGCTGGATACGAACAACGTCCTTACCACGCTACACAACTTTCAAGGCGGGCCGGACGGCGCTCGGCCGTCATTCAGGATGGTCTCGGTTAACGGCGAGCTCTATGGCACCACGTTGCATGGAGGCGATTCAAACTGCACCGGAAATCTTGGTTGCGGAACCATCTTCAAGATCACCAAAGGCGGGATTAAAACCATCCTTCATCGCTTCAATCCTCATGTCGACGGGAGTAATCCGCAGGCTCTCGTTCGAGACTCGGCTGGTAATCTTTACGGAGCAGCCCAATCGCCAGAAGTCATTGTGAATACGTGTGATGGGGAACTCGCCGGCTGTGGGACCGTGTTCGAACTGGATACGGCTGGCGTTTTCACGGTGCTGCATACGTTCCATTGGGGAACGGATGGTGCTTTTCCTTCGGGACGCCTAACAAGGGACACGAGCGGTAACATTCATGGCGTGATGTCGATAAACGGAACCAGCGATGGTCCCTACGGAGCCGTCTTCGATCTGAAAACCAGCAGTACGTTAACCGTCGTGCATAACTTTTGGGGCGGCGGAAGCGGACTCTATCCCTACACCGGCGTGCTGGATGTGGATGGCACGCTTTACGGAACAACGACCGAAGGAGGCGATTTCAATTGCCATTGGGGATCGGGTGGCGATCAGGGGGTTACCTGCGGGGTGTTTTATCAGATCGGCAAGACGGGCCAGTACACGGTGCTCCACCGTTTCGCAGGCGCAGCTTCTGGAGATGGCGCTTGGCCCGGCTTTCCTACGACTGGCGAATTAACTCTCGGCGCGGACGGGAGCATCTACGGCGTCACCCCGTACGGAGGCACCGGGGTGTGTAGTAACAATGGGTCCAACCGGCCCTCCGGTTGCGGAGTGATCTTCAAGTACACGCCCTGAAAAGTACACACCCTGAAATGGGGTGCCCCATGTCTCGCCGTTTTTGCGAGACATGGGAGTCTTTTCGAGAACCGTGGGGAAGGCCAATCCCACGCGCGGAGCGAGGGAGCATCCCAGCCTCTCCCAGGTCTCGCAACACCGGCGAGACCTGGGGCACCCCCATCCCACTCGAAGGCTGCGAGCGAAGGGACGCGCAGTCCAAGAGGCGCAGTCCGGGAATCGCCTCCCAAATGTTCACTCGTCACAGACACCAGTTTTCCGATTGGCCTACTCTTCACGAATGACCGAAGGCCTGCATCGCTTCTACGGAGGCAATGACGTCCATTTCCTGACGTTCAGTTGTTACCACCGCCAGCCCTTTTTCAGAAATAAAACTTACTGCGACCTGTTTCTGAAAATTCTGGAACGTGTTCGCCGTCGTTATCGCCTGGTAGTGCTCGGCTACGTTGTCATGCCGGAACACGTACATCTGCTGGTCAGCGAACCCCAGCGGGACACGCTGTCAACCGCCGTGCAGGCGTTGAAACTTGGTTTGGTTCGCAGCCTGGTCCACGGAACTGATCCCATGTCTCGCAAAAACGGCGAGACATGGGGCACCCCAAGCTCGGGCACCCCAGGTTTATCTGCTTCGCGGCGATTCTGGCAGGCTCGGTTTTACGACTTCAACGTTTGGACCGAGCAGAAGCGAATTGAAAAGCTGCGCTACATCCATCGCAATCCCGTGACCCGCGGATTGGTAGCTTCACCTGACGAATGGCGCTGGAGCAGTTTTCGCTGGTACCTGAAGCGAGAGCCAGGGCCGGTGCGGATCAACGACACAGAAATCATGGTAATGGAAATCCGCCCACCCGCCGCATAATGTGGGGTCCCCTGAAACAGGGTGCCCCATGTCTCGCCGCTTTTGCGAGACATGGGAGGCCGAGACGCGGAACCCGTCTCCGTCGGCCAATGTGCGCATGGCCTTTCACAGCTATATAGTTAGTGATTAATAAATGCGATGCAACTTATAGACATATAATGAGATACATGTATTCCATGCTGGCCATGAATTTGCACTTCTCCACAGTCGTCCCCCCGGCGAAGGAGAGTTCTAATACTCATGCCCGGTCGAATAGCCTCCAGTCGAATCTGGCCCATGATCCTTGTTCTGGCGATGCCCGTCGGCATGCTCGCGGTGAATACTCCACCAACTCGGCTCCTGTCGACCACGATCGAACAGCGCGAACGCCAGTCCTCGCGAACGTTATCCCGCGAGTCGCAGTTTATTGGCGTGCCGCACGTCAGCTGGCAGGTCAGCTCCCAGATCGAGG
Source organism: uncultured Acidobacteriaceae bacterium (assembly GCA_963739125.1). GTDB lineage: Bacteria > Acidobacteriota > Terriglobia > Terriglobales > Acidobacteriaceae > Sulfotelmatobacter. The sequence continues at coordinate 4,210,732 of CAVTZD010000001.1, forward strand.
CCCAGAGCGGGTTGCGTCCGTCTTGTGAAGACGCGCAGCCGCCCGAGCCCCTCACCACCCCCGACCCGCTGTTCACTCCCTCGAACCAGGCGCGCCGCGTCAAAGTGAGCTTCATCATCGGCACCGACGGACGCGTGCACAGCCCGCTGATCCTCGAGAGCGCGGGACTGGCCGGCGACCGCCACGTGCTGCAGACGGTGCGCGCCTGGAGATATCGTCCCGCAACCTGCAATGGAGTTCCCACCGAGACCGAAGGCAAGATCGAGTTTTCCAGCCAGTAGAACCAGCCGCTGGGCTAGAATGACCCAGAGTTGGGGTGATTGGTTTCGTGGATAAAGATAGTAAAGATAAAGACAAGAGAATTTCGCGACATACCGCCATGTCTTCCGACGCGCAGCCCGACCGCGGTACTGAACCTGCGACCGCCCTCGACGACTTTTTCCGCGGCCTGCAGCCCGACTTGCGGCATCCCAAGCCCAGCGCCGACGCCGTCGCAGCCGCCATGGAAGCGGCGCAACGTCTGGCCGCCGAAGCCGACGTCGAGGCTGCCGTGGGCGATGTCGCGCAGGAAATCGCCGCCGATTCTTCCGCCATCTGCCGCGCTTGCGGACATCGCAACCGCCCCGGCAACCGTTTCTGCGCCATGTGCGGAGCAGCGTGTGGAGCAGCGGTCGGAACGGCGAACAGAACAGCGGTCCAAGCCGAGCCTGCCGGAAATCCTGGCCGCGCTTCATCCAACGCGCTCATTCTTCCCGACGCGTTCCTCGACGAGCCCGAAGTCCACCCCGCCGCGAATCGCCCGTCCGGGCAGGAAACTCATCACTACCACCACCACTATCACCATCACTATTTTCCCGGAGGCTATGACGGTGGGGCTCCGCGCTTCGATTCAGGCCGGGCCGATTCCGGACGAGACTCCGGACGAGAAGACAAGTTGCGGACGAGCGCCGCGCTGCGCGGTGACATGACCCGCGCCGAGGCCGCCGTGCGCCTCATCACGCAGGAGTGGGTCATGGCCTGCAACACCAAGCATCTCGACGATCTGCTCGATCTCTACGTTCCCGATGCGCTGGTGCTGCGCTCGAACTATCCGCCGGTGCGGGGAGCGGCCGCCATCCGCGAATTTTTCTTCGGCGTGCTCAACGCCGGACTGGGCGAAGTGGAAGTCGAACCCCTGCGCCTCGAAGTCGCCGGAGATATGGCCTTCGAAGCCGGACGATGCAAAGCTCTCGTCCCGAGCGCCGCCGGAAAGCGCCGCGAAGAGCGCGGAAAATATCTGTGGGTGTTCGCCCGCCAGAGCGGCGAGTGGAAGCTGGCCGCCGACTGCTGGTCCAGCGACCTGACGCTTAGCATGCTGGAGTCCGACGTCCCCGCCGGCGCCGCAGTGCGAACCGCCCATCCCCGCAAAACCCCATAATGGAGGGGCGGACGCATTCGTCCGCCCAGCCAGTGGCACGATCCGCAGCGCAGTGGCACTGGGCGCCCCGACACTCGGCGTCCCAACACTTAGGATCTGTAGCATTGAGATCCGTGGCGCTGCTCCCCGGACGAATGCGTCCGGGGCTCCATGATTCCGTTATGAGTACGCGTGCGCCTACACGCTCACTCCCAGCTTCCCCAAATCCGCGCGCAGCTGCGCCAGCGTCTGCATCTGAATCCCGTGCATGCCCAGCTTCACGGCGCATTCCAGGTTCAGCGCGCGATCGTCGATGAAGCAGCATTGCTCGGGCGGAATCTGCGTCGTCTCCAGCGCCAGCCGATAGATGCCGCTCTCTGGCTTGCGCAGTCCCACAAAGCACGAACTCACAAACAGCCGAAAGATATTTCGCAGCCCGAATTTTTCGATCCGGTAGTCATTCAACTCGCGCGACTCGTTGTTGATCGTGGCCATGAAATACTTTCCCGTGCTGCTCAGCGCCTGGGCGAATGCAATCACGTCCGGAAACGGCTGCGACAGCGAGTACATGAATTCACAAAAAGCCTCGCGCGTGAACGGGCGCGGACAATAAAACACGGTGCGCTCCAGATATTCATCGAGAGTAATCTTGCCCCGCTCAAACGATGAGACCACCATCTCGTGGCGGCCGTGAAATTCCTCTGCATCGAGGCCGAAGTGCGCGAGCGCCTTACCGCGCTCGTTGTGGTCCCACGCGTTGGTAAGCAGCACACCGCCCACGTCCCAGAATAAAGCGCGAATCTCAGGCAAGGTGGTTCCTCCCGTTGCGGCGTAGTCGAGTTAGTGTAGACGAAATGCGCGGCGGCCTTCCGGCGCGATCCAGCCCTCAACTACCAAAGACGAACGCGGGGACTTCATCTCTGCTTTTCCTATCCATGTCTGCGTTTCCTTCGTGATCCTTCCTGTCCTCAGTGGTTCAAGCCTTTCGTTTCAGCCCCGCATTGACTTCGCCGCTGAAACCGATTATTTTTTTCTTCAGCGCGAAGGGCGCATCCAGTCCGCGGAAAGGGCCGTGCCCACCTTCAATTTAATTCGACTACGAATCTTCTTTCTCGCCTGACTTGTGCGGACTCCAGGCCAACGTTGAAAGGAGCTTCGTATGCCCGACCGGGAACTACCCGCACGCCCCAACCTCGAGCAGTACAAAAAACAAGCTAAGGATCTGGTCAAGAGTTTCGCGAATAATCCAAGCCCCGCCGACCAAGTATCCGTCGCCCGCATCCGTCGCCATCACCCCCGCTTTCAAAAGCTGACGGAATCGGAGATGCAGCATGCCCGCGTCTCCCTCACCGACGCGCAACTGGTCATCGCCCGCGAGCACGGATTCGAGAGCTGGCCGAAGTTTGCCCAGCACATTGAAACGCTCACGATCATTCGTTCCGTGGCATCGCTCAGCGATCCGGTGGCAGCTTTCATAGAAGTGGCCTGCGTGCCCCGGCACTCGGGACACGGCTCCGGCACGCTCGAACACGCCGAGATGATTCTGGCGCGCTATCCGCAGGTTGCTGCGGCGAACGTTTACACCGCGGCAATTCTCGGCGACGAATCCGCCGTGCGCGCCTTTCTCGCCCGCGATCCGAAGGCCGCCACGGCTACGGGCGGTCCGCATGGCTGGGATGCCCTGACGCATCTCTGTTTCTCGCGCTATCTCCATCTCGACCAGTCGCGTTCGGAGGCGTTTGTGCGCACCGCTCGCGCCCTGCTCGATGCCGGAGCCAGCGCGGCCACCGGATGGTACGAGATGATCGACCACCCGAACCCTCGTCCCACGTTTGAGAGCGCGATCTATGGCGCGGCCGGCGTCGCGCAGCATGCGGAGCTGACCCGTCTGCTGCTCGAGCGTGGAGCCGATCCTAACGACGAGGAGACTCCGTATCACGTGCCCGAGGGCTACGACAACACGGTTCTGAAGATCATGGTCGAAAGCGGCAAGCTGACCCGCGAAAGCCTGACCACGATGCTGCTGCGCAAGGCCGACTGGCACGATGATGAAGGGATGCGGTTTCTCCTGGAGCACGGCGCCGATCCCAACCGCATGACACGCTGGCATCACACGGCGCTGCTCTGGTCGGTGAAGCGCGACAACGGCAACGTCATGATCGAGATGCTGCTCGATCACGGGGCCGACCCGGCCCTGCCCAACCAGCGTGACGGAAAATCGGCAATTCAGATGGCCGTGCGCAGAGGCCGCGGCGACATTCTGCGCTCGCTCGAACGGCGAGGAATGGCGCTTAATCTTCATGGCGTGGAAGAACTGATCGCCGCCTGCGCGACCAATGACGCCGAGGCCGTTCGCTCGCTGGCCCAACTCGAGCCTGATCTGGTGCGGCAACTTCTGGCTGAGGGCGGCACGTTGCTGGCGGAGTTCGCCGGAAACGGCAATACCGATGGAGTCCGCCAGTTGCTCGATCTCGGCGTCAGCGCATGGGTGCTCTACGATGGGGATCCTTATTTCGACATCCCCGCAAGCAGCACGGCGCTGCACGTGGCAGCTTGGCGCGCGTGGCCCTCAACCGTGAAGCTGCTCATTGAGCGCGGAGCCCCAGTGAACGCGCTGGATGGTAAAGGCCGCACCGCGCTGGCGCTCGCCGTGCGCGCCTGTGTCGATTCCTACTGGAGCCACCGCCGCACGCCCGAGTCGGTCGAGGCGCTCCTGCTGGCAGGTGCGACCGTCGACGGCATCGACACTCCGACCGGCTACGACGCAGTCGACGACCTGCTGCGGCGTTATGAGAAGAAGGAGATATGAGAAGAAAAGGTATGAGAAGAAGATGTGAACCCGGCACGACCCATGGAGCCCCGGACGCATTCGTCCGGGGAACAGCGCCACTCAATCGTCCCGCTGAGATCGCGTCTGCCGGGGCGAAGAGCCGTCCGCCCGATGGGACGGGTAGTCAGCGAGTCAGCGAGTCGCGCCCAGAAAAAACCCCGGTTCCGCCGAAGCGGCCCCGGGGCGTTGAATCAACTCGTTCCAACCGCAAGCGCCTTACGGCGTAGCCTGCGGTGTGAAGTTCTGGTGATAACTCAGGTTGTCGATGTCCTGAAACTGAGGCGTTGCCGGAGGCAGGTTGCTCGGGTTCAGGAACAGCACATCGAAGTAGTAGTTACGATTCGGCGGCGAATACACGGCGCTGCCGTTCGGCCCGCCACCGTCCTTGTAGATGCCGGTGTTGTACTCGGCGTAGTACATGCTGACCAGCGAGCCATCGTAATTCAGCACGACCGATCCGCCCACGCCCCAGTTCTCCAGGTATCGCAGGAAGTTGTGCAATCCTCCGTCGGTGCCGAAGTCGTTGGCCACGTTGGCCCAGCCCGGTTGCGGGAAGGGTACGTTCTTCCCGCCGGCGATCGCGGTGCGATAGTATGCAGCCGTGGTAGGATTCCGGCTGCCGGGAGCGTTGGGATAGACCATGCTGGCTGCGTCGGTCCACTGATCGGACAGGACCGTCACCGAATCGGCAATGATCGATGCCGCCGCGTGTGGAGTCTGGGTGGGATTGGCAGCAGTCGCCGTACCCCAGAACGGATCTGTCGAGGTCGTGTTGTAGTCTCCCTGGATGTACACCGGGTTTTCCGAGGCGACCGTGAAGCCACCGCAAGCCGTGGGATTGGCCGCGTTCTGAACGCAGCCGCTGGCAACCGGCATAACCGGCAGGTAGCTCTTCAAACTGGCGCTGTTCATGCCGCCATCCACCAGTTTCAACACGTGGCGCGCTCCGCTGACGGCGTTGGCCATGCCCACGTCGTTATTTGCGCTCATCGTGAAGGTGTTGGTGCCGGTGTTGAATTGGGCGCAGTTTTGTGTCGCGCCGGTCACCGGGCCCGGGTTGGGGATTCGAAGGTAGGAGTGCAGCGGGATCGTGTTGGTGTTGATGCCGAACCCGTATCCCAGGTTTTTCTCACCCCAGTTGTCGAGGAATCCGTTCTGATCGACGTCCTCCGGAGAATATCCGTAGTAGGTCGCCGGCTCCAGGGCTCCGTCCTGTGTGGTCGAGGTCAGCCCTTGCGCTCCGTTGATCACGTCCTCAAGTCCTGATTCTCCGTTGATGACGCCCGCAGGAGTCTGCCCGCCGTTGGAGGGATGGCTGGAGGCCAGCATACCGCGGTGATCGGAGAAGTACAGCACGTAGCCGTTGTAGGATGCATAGGGCACGCTGGTGCCGGTGCCGGCGATGCTGCCGTTGAGCCATCTGGCCAGGTTGCCCACGTCAATTTCCACCGCGTTCATGATGCCCTGGACCGAGCAGGAAGAATACTGGTTGTTGCCAGACGTGGCATTGGCAATCGGGTTGTCGCGCATCTCGCCTTCGCGCGCGTCGTAAAAGTTGAGGGGATACCAGGTGCCGGTCGAGGCAACATTGGCCGCGTTCACCGCCACTCCTGGCTGTAGCTGCTGCAGGATCAGAATCGCGTTGGGATTGACCGCGTTCGTGCCAGGAGCGATCGGCGCCGTGTTGAAAGGCTGGCCAAAACCCAGCGCCAGCCACTCTTTCGTGACGCCGGTACAAGTCGTCGCTGAGCTGCACCATTCCACACGAATCCACGGGCCGGTCATTGCTGTCGGCGTAGAGGGATTGCTCGTGAGTTCATCCGCGAGCGGCCAGTTGGCCCAGGTGGTCAGGCCGCTGTCGGTATAGGGCTTAACCCAACCGTTGCTCCCGGCGGTGGCGAATCCCATGGCCTCGGGCCCGCTCCCGCCGGTTGGGCCTGGGGTGACGGTGACTGCCGCGTTGGTGAAGGGGGCAGTGTTCCACGTGGTCGCGTTGGGCAGTTGGACATCCTGTCCGTCGCCAACCGCGCCCCGTTCGGGATGCAGGTCGGTTTGCGTATCGGCCAGCAGTACGCGAATCTGCGCCTTGTTGTACAGGCGCGCGCTGCCCAGCGTGCTCGTAGGCGATTCGCCCGGCTGCGGCTTGCGCACAATCGCAATCGGATCGGTGCACGGCGGCGGATTGCTGGTGCAGCTATTCTGCACAAAGGGCAGCTGCATGTTCTTGGCGCCGGTGAGCGAGTTGGTTAAAAAGCCATTCAAAGTTGCCGAAGAAAGGCTGGGGAAGTTGGGGTTCGCGGCGCCACCAACGCTGGGATAACCGCCGCTCCAGCTGGCATCGCCGGGAATCGTTCCCGCGCCCGGCAGGGCCACGCAGTTGGGTTCACCCGTGGGCGGAATAATACTCAGAGAGCAGCCGCCCGTGGCTTTGGGAAGGTAAACGGTCCCACCGTATCCGGTGGTGGTCGCGTGCCCGTTTTCCAGTTGGTCCATCACGATCTGCTGGAAGGCCGAAACCTTATTGTCGAATACCAGCAGGTTGCCGGAGGCCAGAAACAGATTCTGATTGGTATGGACGCGGCCGCCGAATGTGAAAACTGGACCCGCGAAGTAGCTGCAGTCATAGCCGCAGAACACGCCGAACTGAAACACCGGAATCAGCGCAATTTCCACCTGGCGCGTAATGTTGGCCGAGGCGCCCGCCGGACGCGAGGCGATCACCTGCAGCGTCATGGGAATGATTTCTGCGTACAATCCCTGGTTCGAACCGGAACTGACCGTGTTGTAAGTGCTCTGCGGGGTCAGACCGTCTCCCTGCAGGGGAACCGTGATGGTCTCGTAGTAGCTCATATTGCCGACCATGGCCGCGGTCGGGGCCGAGGGCGGGTTGTTCGGGGGCGTGACCAGTGCTTGAATCTGAGGGTTCTTGGGGGCTTGGACTTGCTGGTAAAGGCTTTCCAGGTCCGCGGTGAGCTTCTCCATGCCGGACTCGGCGCCGTAGAAAGCCAGATTGGCTTCCAGGTCATTGCCACCCATCCTGGATTCGTTGGTGACCATATACATCAGGCCAGCAGCCACCCCCGACAGCAGCACCAGAATCAACAGCGCCGCGATCAGTGTGAACCCTCGTGAATTATTTTTTCCCTGTCCCATTTTTTTAGTCTCCTGCCCCCACTGCGGAAAACTTCCGAAGCTCGTTCCCTGTAACTGCGGTTACTTGTAACTGTCTTTGAAGGCCATATTCCGTGCGCTGACATCGGTCGCCAGGTACATGTTCTGCGACTTGTTCCCATCGTTGATAATGCTTTGCCCCATCACCACCAGATTGGTCTTCTGAATCAGGTTGGGCGATTCCCCCACGCCGATGGGGTTGGGCTGATTGGCGTCGAGCGCGTTGGTCGTCGAGTTGTAAGTGTCAAAGGCGAACTGCAGGTTGATGATGTCGTCGGCCACCGGCGTCGGCGTAAGGCCGTTCACCTGGCGCATCAGGCGCGGCGTCTGGCCCGCGGCGGGCACCGTCAGGTAATAAGTGACGACGTACAGGCGGTATGCGGTCCCCTGGGTCGTGCCTGCCGCCGGCGGGTAGGCATAGCCTGCGCCGCCGCTCACCGCATAGACGTTGTTGGTATGCGTGGGCCCGCTCCAGTTCATGTTGAGCGGGTCGCTGTTGGCGAACGTGATTGAAGTCGGGCCGACGTTGGTCGCTTCACCGACGGCAGTCACGCCGTTGATGCCGTTGATCAGAATCAGATCGCCCTGCTTGATGCCGCCGGCTGCATTCGGCGCCGGAGGAGGATTGGCGGCGAAGGCGGCATTCACCGACAGGTTGATCAGCGTCCCATCGGGGCCCAGCGGAAACGTCACGTTGTATTCGAACAGCGGAAAATTGTAATCGCAATAGATCACCGTGACGCTGTCGTTGATCGCCGGAGCCGGCGCGGCCGGGATCACGGCGCTCGCTTCCACGCCATTTTTGTATCCCGGTATGATCCCGTACATATAGTTGCCGGCGGGATAGTTGAAACTGGGAACGTGGCAGGTTCCACCCTGGTCGCAACCGAACTTCGCCGTGGTCGCGCCGCCGCCGAGGGGCAACTGGATTCCGCCGGAAGGCAATCCTGAGCCTGCCAGGCTGATGTCTTTGGCCATCAGGTCCACCGCGGCCCGCATATTCTGCTGGGTTTCAGCCCGCTGTGTGACCAGCATGGTCGAGTTCAGGCCTGTCTTGAACAGGCTCGCCATGGCGGCCATCACAATCAGGCCGATCGCCATCGACACCATGAGTTCCAGCAAGGTGAAACCGTTTTTCGGATTGTGTGTTCGCATCCTCATGTCTCTCATTGCTTGCCTCAGTGGAAACTCGAAATCAGTGCGTCGACCGAATAGGTGTGCGGAGCCGTCGACGTTCCGGTCTTGTAGGTTACGGTTACGACGATTTGCCTCAGATTGGGATCGATCGTTACTCCATCCGCTTCCAGAACCGAATTGATTTGAATCTGGCGCGTGAAGTTACCCAGGCTCATCGCCACGTCATCGGCGGTCCCCAGAATTCCGTCGGGACCGGGCAACACCAGACACTCGGGTCCGGCCGGGCAAGGCCCGACGGCGGGGTAGGTGAGGTCATCGGCCGTATTCACCAGGCCGTCGGGACCAGCCGCCAGCAGTTGCGTCGCGCCGCCAGTGAAGATGCCGCCGTTGGCGATATTGGCAACTTGATTAAAAGTGATCTGCTGCGAGTTGCGCGCCGTGTAGACGCTTTCCATGGCTTGCAGCGTTTTCTGCCTTGCGATCAGATTTTCCTGCGCGTTCTGGGTCGCACCCACGGCGGCGGCAAAGGCCGCAATTAGAGTGACGATGCCGATGCCCATGATCGCGATCGCGATCATGGTTTCAATCAGCGTGAAGCCGCGTTGTGCCGACGTGCCCGAACTCTTTTGTGTCATTGCTGCACCCATGTTTTGGTTCCACCCTGGTTGTAGAGACGCCAGCCCCGGATTCGGCCGGTCGTGCCCCAGACATCAATCGCCCGCGAACTGTACATGTCGCCGGGACGCGTAAGGTACACCACTCCGTTGTTGAAGTTGCCGGGATTTCCCGCATCGTCTTGTGCCGAGCCGTCGGGGTAGAAAATCACACACGGATTGCCGGCCTCGACGATGGTGCACGCGTTAAAAAAGACAGGTGCGGTGCCGGTGCCGAAACTATCCGGTCCGGGGTTCGGAAACCCGGCCTGCACGGCGAACTGAATATCGGGCGGCAGCGTGTAAGTCGCTACCGTGTAAGGCGCCGGCGATACGGCCGGAGGCGGGAGGTATCCCCAGAATTGCACCGTGATTGTTCCCGGAGGTGTGAACACCAGAATGTACCGGTTGCTCTGCGCGATCGCGAGATTGCGGTAGCTGCGAACCACCGAGAGCGTTTGGTCGTAGGCCTGGTCCACATGGTTCTGTTTGAACAGAGGCATCAGAGCCATAAAGGTCACGCCCGCCATGGTGAAGCCAATGGCAATGACGATCATCAATTCCAGCAGCGAGAATCCGCGACTCTTTCGCGCCGCTACCGGTCCGGGGGCCATCCCTCTGGGTGCCACAAGTGTTGAAGTCATAGATCCAGAAATCTCTTTTCGTGGAGGAAGGGCGAGCATGTTGAACGCGCCCTAGCTTCCAGCAACAGTCCCGCAATTTGAATACGGGGAGGACCGTTCCACATTCCCGTTCATAGACAACAGAACGGGCGCGCGATCGGTGAATCGCGTCACTGTTCATCCTAGAAACGGGTGCGCCGAGCGTCAAAGCACGACAGGTCAATGCCCGGTCATTGGTCTTTTGTTATCTCGGTGGTGACTGAAGTCACCCGTTGAAAGCGCTCCACTTAGAAGCGCCTCATGCGCCGGCTCGTGACCCCGGTAACTTGTCGCACGTACCGGCGAAACCTACGATGGCGGTACGTATGACTCTATCTGCCCTGCTGGTGTGCTCGGACGAGACAGCGGCCCAGGTTTTGTTGCGGGTTCTGGAAGAACTCGACATCGAGGTTGAGTCTTGTCCCGACTTTGCTCGCGCCGGCATTCGCCTGGCGCAAGATCGCTTCGATGTGCTGATCGTCGATGGACCGTCGAACTCGGAAGTGATCGGGTTGCTGCGCGACAGCCGCACCTCGCGTATGAATGACGCCACCCTGGCGGTCGCCGTGGTCGCCGGGCAGGAGAGCATTCGCGAGATGTTTTCGCTGGGCGTGAATTTCGTCCTCTACAAGCCGGTCGCTTATGAACGGGCCTTGAGCAGCCTGCGTGCCGCGCGCGCCGTCATGCGTAAGGAAAAACGCAAGACCGCACGCGCCTCGGTGCACACGCACGCCACCGTGGATTACGCCAACGCACAGCAGGAAAAAGCCACGCTGATCAACCTGGCAACCGACGGCATGTCGGTGCAGTTCGGCAAGAAGCTGCCGCCCACCGCCAAAGTCTATTTTCAATTTCGCTTGCCCGGGCAATCGACCACCATTCGGCTCTCGGGGCAGGTGATTTGGCAGGACTGGAAAGGGCTGGCCGGAATCAGTTTCGTGGATGTGCCTAAAAGCTCGCGCCGCCTGGTCACCGAGTTTCTTGAGGCGGCTCTGCCGCGCGAGGTTCAGCCCGAGCAGCTACCCGACGTCACCGTGGAAGTGGAGAATGGCGACGAGCCCATGCAGCTGGCCACCGTCTCGGTGGGTGAACAGACTCACGGCAGCTACGCCCGTGAAAAACATGGAGATAGCCAGCACGCTCGGGCTGCGCAGGAAGTCGCGGCGCAGCAATCAGCCGGCGCCGCCGAAGCTTCCGAAGATCGGGACAACCGCCGCACCAAAGCCCGTTACGCCTGCCGGCTCGGGGCCGAAGTCTACCGCACCGGAACGTCGGTACCGCACCATTGCTGCCTCACCGATCTCGGTTCAGGCGGATGCTATCTCGAAGTTTCGCTGCCCTTCCCACAGGGCGCGAGCGTCGAAATTCTGGTTCGTACCCATGAGATGAAATTGCGCCTGCGCGGGACTGTGCAGGCTTCGCATCCCGGCTTCGGGATGGGCGTGGCGTTCGAACTGAAGACAAAAGAAGAATGCGACAACGTGAAGAAGCTGACTGACTTCGTTTCTGCTACGACCGAACCCTCCAACTGAGATCGTAAAAAAAACCACGAAGGACACGAAGGATCACGAAGGAGACTTCGCCGGCAAAGGCTTCCTTCGTGTGACTTCGTGTCCTTCGTGGTTAGGGGTCTCGGCTGTGAGCACTACCAGCTGCGGCGGCGCTTAAAAAGGCCCAATTTTTTTCGAATGATGGCCAGCAACAGAATAACGACCGACAGGACGATCAGGCCGGCGCCCGAATCAGGCACCTGGACCCGCGGGCGGGGCCGCGCTATCGGTCTCATCACAGTTCCGTGTACATCCATAAACTTCACTTCCTCTCATCACCTATAGTGATGGCATGCGCGGACAAACAAAATGGCACCGAGGTTGAACCGAGGGGCACAATCGTTTGCTCGTTGGTAATTAGAAAGCGCAGCGCAGTAGAAAACCGCCGCGACTTCGCCGCATGTTGTTCCCGCACAGCCCTAACATCGATAACATCGATATCGTCGAATTCCTTGTAAGTTGTTGAGTCTTCGTGTAAGTGATTGAAATGTCGTAGAAGGCCCCTGGGAGGCTCCAGGAGGCACAATTTTGCGGCGGCTGAGGCTTTCCCCGTGCGCGGAAGAGATCGTCGACGGCAGGGCCGTTTCCGGCCCGGGAAAGGGCATCCTAAGAAGGGCTGGGCAGTGGTTCCAGACGATCGTGAGTTACCTGGACGCCGTATATGCACACCGTTGTATGCATGAATTTGTACAGGCCGTACAAATAGTTGCGTACAATGTAATCACCTCATAGACGCGCGTACGAACTAGTACATACACTTATCTTTCGCTGGATGTTCGTCTGAGTATCTAGCGTCTACGGATGAGATGTCTCTCGGTTCAGTCTTTCGGTTGGCGGAGGAGAAATTTCCAGCTCTAGCGGACTGCAGTTTCTTCCGCGACTGCCTGCCGGAAATAGTCGAGCGACTGGCGCAGTCCGGTCTCGAGATCGATCTTCGGTTCCCATCCCAGCAACTGTCGCGCCTTGGTGATGTCGGGCCGTCGCTGTTTGGGGTCATCCTGCGGCAGCGGCTCGTACGCGATCTGACTTTTCGATCCGGTCACTTTGAGCACAGCCTTGGCGCACTCAAGAATCGTGAACTCGTTCGGATTTCCGATGTTCACCGGCAGTGGCTCGTCCGATTTCGCCAGGCGCATGAAGCCGTCGATTTCGTCGCTCACGTAGCAGAAGCTGCGCGTCTGATTGCCGTCACCGTAAACCGTGAGAGCTTCGCCGAGCATGGCCTGCTTCATGAAGTTGGGCACCACGCGGCCGTCGTTTAACTGCATGCGTGGGCCGTAGGTGTTGAAGATGCGCACGATGCGCGTATCGACTTCGTAGTAGCGGCGGTAGGCCATGGTCACAGCCTCGGTGAAGCGCTTGGCTTCATCGTAGACCGAGCGTGGCCCGATGGGATTCACGTTGCCCCAGTAGGTTTCTTTTTGCGGATGCTCGAGCGGATCTCCGTAACATTCAGAAGTGGAAGAGACCAGATATTTCGCGCCGTATTTATGCGCGACATCGAGCGCGTGAAAAGTTCCGAGCGAGCCGACCTTCAGCGTGGGAATGCCGTGAATGCTGTAATCGACCGGGCTGGCGGGGCTGGCGAAATGAAAAACGAAGTCGACTTTGCCCACGTCGAAGGGCTCGCAGATATCCTTTTCTACAAACTCGAAAGCTGATTCATTTTTCAGGTGGTCGAAGTTGGCGCGGCGGCCGGTGAGAAGATTATCGACCGCAACGACGTTCCATCCTTCGGCCAGCAAGGCGTCGCAGAGATGCGATCCGAGGAAGCCGGCGCCTCCGGTTACGACCGCGCGTTTCTTGTTCATGGGTTTATCGTAGCGCCGTTGCTCACGCTTTCTTGCCGTTGCGCAACGCCGCGGCGGGTACGCCGTCGGGATGACACGCCGCGCGTCCGACGCTGTAATAGGTGAAGCCCTGAGCGGCCATGACATCGGGATCATACAGGTTGCGGCCGTCGATCACGATGGGATACTTCAGTTCCTGGCGCAGCCGGTGCAGATCGAGGTTGGAGAATTCTTCCCACTCGGTCAGGATCAGCAACGCATCGGCGCCGTGCGCGGCTTCATAAGCCGAGTTGGCGAACTTGAGCGGCGAGGTCATCAGTTCCTGCGTGCGTTCCATGGCGGCGGGATCGTAAGCCGTAATCTTGCAGCCTTCCTGCAGCAGCGCTTGCACGAGGAAGATCGCGGGCGACTCGCGGATGTCGTCAGTTCCGCCCTTGAAGGCGAGACCGAGCACGCCCAGATTCTTGCCGCGCAGGGTCCAGAGGGCGCTGCGAACTTTGCGCAGAAAGCGCTGGCGCTGTTCTTCGTTGATGCGCATGACTTCATCGAGCAGGCGGAAGTCGTAGCCGGATTCGCGGGCCACGGCGCGGAACGCCATAACGTCTTTCGGGAAGCACGATCCGCCGTAGCCGATACCCGGATTCAGGAAACGCGGGCCGATGCGCGCATCCGTGCCCACGCCGTGCACCACCTGATTGACATCCGCGCCGACCGACTCGCAGACGGACGCAACTGCATTGATGAACGAAATCTTCATGGCCAGGAACGCGTTCGAGGCGTGCTTGATCAACTCGGCGCTCTTGGTGCTGGTGACGATGATGGGCGCGGGAATCGAAACGCGGTCGGGCTGGGGAATCGCGTCGCTGCGTTCGTAGTAGCTGCCGTCGGTCAGCGGCGCGTAGACTTCGCGCAACACTTCGGCCGAGCGCTCGCTGTCGCAGCCAATCACGATGCGGTCAGGAAACAGAAAATCGGTGACGGCGGTGCCTTCGCGCAGAAACTCGGGGTTCGAGGCGACGTCGAACATTTCCGGATCGGTCCCGATGCGCAGAATGATCTTGCGCACCCACTCGCTGGTATAAACCGGAACCGTACTCTTTTCCACGATGACCTTGTAACCGTCGATGCCGCCGGCGATTTCGCGGGCCACGGTTTCCACGTACGACAGATCGGCTTCGCCGCTTTCGGTCGGGGGCGTGCCGACGGCCACGAAAATAACGGCACTCTGGCGCACCGCCTCTTGTAGATCGTCAGAGAAAGTCAGGCGCTGCCCGCGGTGCCGGGTCAGCAGTTCAGGCAAGAAATTTTCGTGAATGGGCACCTGGCCGTTTCTGAGCGCGGCCAACTTGCGCTGGTCGTTATCGACCAGAACCACGTCATGACCCAGGTCGGCAAAGCATGCTCCGGCCACCAAACCTACATATCCAGAACCAACGACGGCGATCCGCATGTGTTCACTCCGAAGATAGAGTACGGCGAAATGGCTTTATTTTGAAGCGTTTGTATGCGGGGGAGTTCCCGGGGAAGAAACAGGCGATGACATCAGAGACCTATTAGAAACGTACCTCAAACTCCAAGTCTAGTAAATTCTAACAAGAGCAGACTAGCATGGGGAGGAGTGGAATTTCTCTATTCCATTCGGCCCATGACAATTTTTGTCTACCGTTTCGGAACATCCCATCCGCTGGACTCCCGGAGGGCGATGTGGTGGTTCGGTTTGTGTCGGAAAGTCTCCCCGATGATCTTGCTCAATCTGCCGTGGCAACCTGCCGTGTCATCCTGAACCGCGACTGGGTCGCGGTGAGGGACCCTACGTGGGCCAATGTTTTCTGTGCTGTGGACGAGAACCACCGCACGGTATGCGGAGTGGGCTTTCCCGGATGCGCTACTGCCGCTGTTTGTGCATCGTAAGGTCCCTCGGAGGGCTTGCGCCCTCCTCAGGATGACAGGGGGCGAAATTGACAGGGGCGGAAGATGACAGGGGCGGAAATTGACGACTCGTTGTCTCTAGTCTCTCATCACGGACAGTCCCGGGTGCGCGAGTGAGGATGGGCAGCAACCGAAAGCGATTGACAACCCGCAACTTTCGCGGGAAACTCCGCTACAGGCGCTTGCCCCTCTGGCGGGTGCCTGTCTTCTATGCGGCAGCAATTGAGGCCGAAACCGAATCTTTCGAATCCTCCTTCCTCCCCAGAGGTTATTCGCGGGCCAGCAGACGAAACCGGATCTGAAACCGATCTGGCGGAGACCGATCTGGGTGAACTGGCTGCGCGATTTTCCGCCCATGGCGGGGGCAGTCTTTCCGCCGAACTCTCGACCGATCTGGCGTTAGAACTGGTGCTGCACGAAATTGTGGAGCAGGCCTGCCTGGCCACGGGCGCGACCGGAGCAGCCATCGTGTTGCGGCGCGATGGAGAAATGGTTTGCCGCGCCAGCTTTGGCGCGAACGCTCCCGCGCTGGGGTCGCGGCTTGATCCATCGTCAGGAGTTTCCGGTGCGTGCATTCAGTCGCTCAGTTTGCAGCGCTGCGATGACGTGCTGGCCGATGCTCATGCTGACCTCGAAGCGTCGCACCGGCTGGGCGTGCGCTCGGTGATGGTGATGCCGCTGCTGCGCCGCAACAATCTAAATGGGGACGATCCAGACGGGGACGATCTGCGCGGCGGCGATTTGCCGGGGAACAATTTACTGGGAGTGTTCGAGCTGTTGTCGTCGCGTCCGGCGGCGTTCGGCGAGCGCGATGAACGCACGCTGGAGGCTTTGGCGGTCCGCACACTGATCAATCTTGACCGCGCCTCGCGGCCGCTGGTCGCGCCGATCGAATTTCCGGCTGTGCTGGAAAATGTGCAGGAAAATGTGCCCGAGAATGTGCAGGAAACGAAGACTGCGGCCGCCGATGCGGAGCTTCACTCGGGCGGCGCAGGCAAGGTTGCGAATGAATTTGAGGAGACGGAAGCGGCCGAGATTTCTCCACGCCAGATTTCTCCCGAGGTTTTTCCTGCCCAGCCGTCTCCACGGGCGCCCGATTTTGTGACGCTCGTGCTGGGCGCGGCGGTGTTGGGTTGCGCGCTGATGCTGAGCGTGCTTGCGGGCTGGCATTTTGGATTGCAGCGCGTGCTCGAGAGTTCAGGTTCGATCCCGTCAGCCGGGCCGTCACACCGAGCGGGAAGCGGCAGCGCCGCTGCCGATGCGAATGCTCCGGGACGAAACGCGTCGCCGGCCCCTTCTGCGCCTGCTGCCACGCCCGCCGCGAATGCGGTTCCGCCGGGCGGGTTGCGCGTCTACGAGAACGGCAAGGAAATATTCAACCTGCCGCCTGGGCAGGGCCAGTCGGGAACGGCTGACAAGAGGGAAGGGCCGCCGGCGTCTTCACTTGGTGCTTCGGTCGGCACGTCGCTGGGCGGTTCGGGGAATCAAGCTGTTCCCATTCAACCCCCGCCGAATCGAACCCTGCCGAATGCAACTTCCGCCGACAAGGCTCCCGCCCACACGCTTGCGCCCGCCGGAACCGCGTCCACCGCTCCGGATCGAGCTGTGTATCTGCCTCCTGCGGTTGCAACGGCCGACTTAACGCATCGCGTGGAACCAGAGTACCCGGCGGACGCGCTACAGCAGCAGATCCAGGGAGCAGTCGTGCTGCAGGTGGATATCGGCGCCAACGGCGCAGTCGACGACGCCCGCGTGGTGAGCGGCCCGGCGCAGCTCGGCCCGGCTTCCGTGGCCGCGGTGAAGCAGTGGCGGTTCAAGCCCCACCGCGTCAACGGGCAACCCGTCGGCGTCGAGACCACCATCACACTGAACTTCAGGCTGCCCGG
Organism: uncultured Acidobacteriaceae bacterium; assembly: GCA_963739125.1. Lineage (GTDB taxonomy): Bacteria > Acidobacteriota > Terriglobia > Terriglobales > Acidobacteriaceae > Sulfotelmatobacter. The sequence continues at coordinate 4,227,736 of CAVTZD010000001.1, forward strand.
CTAGTCTGAATTCCTAGATCGGAATTCTGATGAGTCTGCGCATTCACCCTGGACAATGGCGTCTCCGCCCAATTCGGCACAAAAGGGTTGAATCGCTAAGCGCGCTCGGGCGACGGTAGTGGCTCAATTTGAAGTCAGGCGCCTACGGATTCACCGGTGTCATCCCGTCGGAGCGCGCCAAGCGCTCCGACGGGACCTTACGAAACCCGGACATCGCTTCCGGCGACGCCAGGAGCGCCTGACTGCATGAAGCTCGCGCACTCCCATCCACGGCATCGAGAGCCTCGGCCGATGTAAGGTCCCTCGCGTGGCTGTCGCCACGCTCAGGATGACATCGGACAATAATTTTTGAAATTGAGCCACTACCCGCTCGATCTTTGACACCGCGCGATCTTTGGTTTGACAATCGCAGAACTTGCCCGTACGATAAGTCTCGAAGTAGGTAGTCTGATCTCCCCCGAAAAACCACCAACTGTCGTCTGGTGATCCCCTAGTAGTTCTCATTTTGTTTAACTCTTCGGTGAAGAGGACATCTCTGCCTATGTTCCGTCGGGCCGTGGTCGCGTTCGTTTGCGCCTGTGTGTCGAGTTTGCTCGCCTTCGGTGTGAATCCACCACCAACGCTGATTTCAATTTCTCCGCTGGTCGGTTCCCTGAATGGTGGAACCAGCGTGACCCTGACCGGCGCGAACTTTCTGAGCGGGGCTACGGTGGTTTTCGGCAGCGCCGCTGCGAAAGATGTGGTAGTGGGGAGCAGCACCACCATCACCGCCCTGGCTCCGGCCAACCCCGTGGGCTTGGTGAGCGTCACGGTGATCAATCCTGACGGGCAGACTTCGGCGGTCATGCCGCTGCCCAACCCGGGATTCGAATCGGGCAGCAGCGGCTGGGTGTTTGGCGGGACGGGCAGTTCCGGCGTGGTCACCAATTCGGCGCAGGCGCACAGCGGACAGAATTTCGCGCAGCTCGTTTCTCCGGTGGCCGGCAACCATCCGTTAGTGAGCGGCATTGTGGCGGGCGGGACCTCGATCTATTGGCCGGTGAACCCGGGCGACGTGATTACATTCGGAGGCTGGGCGGCGCGACTGGGGGGCGATGGCACGGTGCACTGGGTGCTGCAGGTGAGCGACGCCAACAAGTTGAATCCGGTGTACAGCATTACGAGCAACGTCACCTCCAGCGCGTGGACGTATTACCAGAACACTTATACGATCCCGAGCACGGGCCACTATGTGCGGCTGTATTGCGAAATCTATGGCAATACGATCGCTGCCACCGCAAACTTCGATGACGCGGTCTTCGTGTACACACCGAAGAGCACGATGTTCAACTACCAGGGCAGTCCGATCATCAACTGGCTGGGTCCGGACTCTGGCCCGGCCAACAGCGCGAACCCGGTGCACATCGCGGGATCGAATTTTGCAGCGGGCACAACCGTGACGTTCGGAGGAATCGCCGCCACCAACGTCAGTGTGCTCAGCGGCGCCACGATCACGGCGAACACGCCGAAGAGTGCGGCCGGTGCCGTCAAAGTCGTCGTGACCAGCGCGACGGGTCTCGCCAGCAGCCCAGTCACGTACACGTTCAATCCGCCACCGTCGCTGAGTTCGATTTCTCCCTCGTCGGGTCCTCTGACCGGCGGGGCGAGCGTCGCTATCTCTGGGACGAATTTTCTTCCTGGCGCGAAGCTGACATTCGGCGGCGCCCCCGCCATTAACGTTTCGACCAGCGCCGACTCGATCACGGCGACCACGCCGCCGGGGGCGGCCGGACTGGTGAGCGTTGTGGTAACCAATCCGGATGGACAATCGGCAACGGTGACCGGAGGATACTCCTATCTGCAGCCGCCGCCCACGCTTTCGGCTCTGGTCCCGGCATCGGGCACGGTGAAGGGAGGGACGGCGGTGGTGCTGAGCGGCACCAACTTCCTGCCCAACCCGAGCGTAACCTTCGGCGGAACCACAGCCGCGGTAACCAGCGCGACGGCGACCACGATAACGGTGACCACTCCAGCCGACTCGACCAAGGGAGCGGTGGATGTCGGGGTGACCAATTCGGATGGACAAGTCGGCACACTGAGTGGAGGCTTCGACTACGTGGCGGCCGGGCCGACGCCGGCGGTGAGTTCGATCAGCTCGAACTCCGGCTCGACCGCTGGCGGGGCAAACGTGACCATCAGCGGGTCGAATTTTGTTTCGGGCGCGACGGTGACGTTTGGCGGCGCGTCTGCGAGCAATGTCACGTTTGTCAGCAGCAGTTCGATCACCGCGACAACCCCGCCGCACGCCGCGGGTCCGGTGAACGTTACGGTTACCAATCCCGACGGGCAGTCGGCCACTCTGCTGGGAGTAATTTCATTGTTGCCCAATGCGAGTTTCGAGAGCGGTCCAGTGGACTGGACTTTAGTGGGCAACGGCAGCGCGACGGTTCTGAACGACCCGGCCAACGCGGAAGCTGGAAACAACTACGCGCTGCTGACTTCCAATCCGGGTGGGCCGGCGACGTATTATGCGACCGACAGTTCCGGCAGCAACCAGTATTTTCCAGTGACGGCCGGCGACGTGATTACTTACGGGGGCGGCGCCTACCGGCTTTCAGGCGATGGCCTGACCAACGACACACTCGTGGTCACCGACGCCGGCAAGAACGTGCTGGGCACATGGCGGACGACTCCGTCGAATGCCGACACTCCGACGTGGACCAACATGCAGGGGACGTACACCATTCCCGCGGGAGCGGCGTATATACGCCTGGGGATGCAGATTCGCAGCAACACGGTGACGGCGCAGGTGCGCTTCGACGAAGTTACTCTCGAACGTATGCCGGCGGGCGGAGGCTACACCTACCTGGGCCCGTCTTCGCCGGGAGTCTTCACTTATCACTACGATAATGCGCGCAGCGGGGTCAATCCCAATGAAACCACGCTGACTCCGGTGAACGTGACCTCGGCGACGTTCGGCAAGAAGTTCACGTATCCAGTGGATGGATGGATCGACGCGCAGCCGCTCTACGTGGCCAACGTGACGATTAACGGCACGGCGCACAACGTGGTATATGTGGCGACCGAGCATGACAGCGTCTACGCCTTCGATGCGGACGGGCTGCAGACGACTCCGCTGTGGCAGACCAGTTTCATCAATGTAGCCGACGAAGTGACGACGATTCCCACCAGCGACCTGGTGCTGTCTGGGATCCCGCAGCCGGAATTCGGAATCATGGCGACACCGGTAATCGATCCTGTGGCGGGCACGATCTATGTGCTGGCTCGCACCTTGGAAGACGGCAAGTATGTGCAGCGTTTGCACGCGCTCGACATCACTTCGGGGGCGGAGCGCACGAACAGTCCGGCCCTGGTGCAGGCTTCGATTCCGGGAACCGGGACGGGAAGCGTGAACGGGCTCGTGCCCTACAGCGGCTACAGCCAGAACGTGCGGCCGGCGCTGTCGCTGGTAAACGGCACGGTGTATTTTGGCGCGGCTTCGCTGGAGGATTTGTACGATTACCACGGCTGGGTTTTCGCGTACGACGCGCAGAGCCTGAACCGGGTAGGCGTATTCTGTGTAACGCCGAACGGCTCGCGGGGAGGAGTTTGGCTGGCCGGAGGCGGAATGGCCGCCGACTCCGCCGGCAACCTGTACGTGCAGACCGGCAACGGCACGTTCGACGCCAACCTCGGCGGGCAGGATTACGGCGACAGCATCGTCAAGCTGCAACTCGGTTCGGCGGGATTGAATCCGGTGGACTACTTTACGCCGTGGGATCAGACCTTACTCTCACAGCAGGATCTAGACATTTCGTCCGGAGCGGCGCTGCTGTTGCCCGACCAGCCGGGGCTTTATCCGCACGAACTGATTGGCGGAGGTAAAGAGGGAACCCTCTACGTGCTGAATCGCGATGCCATGGGCGGGTTCAACTCCGCCGGCGACACGCAGATTATTCAGGAGCTTCCCGCCGCGTTGACGCCAACCACGGAAACGGTCGATGCCGGGCTGTGGAACACCCCGATGTACTTCAACAATACGGTCTACTTCGTGGGGCGCAACGACGTCATGAAAGCGTTCGCCATGAGGAACGGGACGCTCGCCGGTCCGATGTTCAAGGGCAATACGACCCTTTTTGTGACCGATACCGCGATCTCCGCCAACGGAACCAGCAACGCGATTCTCTGGGTCGCGCAGGGCGACATCAACGTGATTCACGCCTACAATCCCTACGACTTGACCAAGGAGTATTACGACACTAACCAGGCGGGCACGCGCGACGTGCCTGCGACCCTCACCCGGTTCATGGCTCCGCTGGTGGTGAACGGAAAAATGTATGTAGGAACGAGGAGCGAACTGGATGTGTACGGATTGTTCTAGGCTTTCATGCGTGGGCATCGGAACCTAAAAGGCTTTTGAGCTCAGAATTCGCGAAGAAGAGCTGGTAGGGCCGCCACGAAAACCATTCGGCGATACCGAGTGCTCAATCCGGCACCTTCGGCTTTTGACATCTGCCGGTAAAGATTCGAAAATGCAGTTGGAGTTTCTCCCCCCGGAAATTCCATGGGTCCCAGTTGTTCCGAGGAGTCGCCATGGATCCGTTACGGGCTCGACGCTCGCTGCACCGGTGGGAAATCCTGCTTGTCGTTTGCGTGTGCGCCCTGAGTCTCCGCTCGGCGGCGCAAAACCCCGCACCAATCTTGAGTTCGATCTCACCGGTTGCCGGTCCAGCCGGGGGCGGGACGGCCGTAATCGCATCCGGTTCGAATTTCCTGTCTGGTGCCGCGCTCACTTTCGGCAGCCTGGCCGCGAGCAATGTGGTCGTGGTGAACTCCACGACGATTACGGCAATCACGGTGCCGAGCACCCCGGGTGTGGTAAACGTGACCGTCACCAATCCTGACGGGCAGACTTCGACGCTGGCGAACGGCTACACTTACAACCCGCCGCCGGCATTGACGTCCATTTCTCCGGTGAGCGGTCCAGTGGCGGGTGGAGCCGCGGTCACGCTTTCGGGAGCAAACTTTCTGAGCGGGGCGACCGTGAGTTTCGGCAACGCTCTGCTGACGAATATTGTCGTGGTGAATTCCACTACGATTACGGCCACGACGCCGGCCGGCGCGGCAGGAGCGGTGAACGTGAGCGTGAGCAATCCTGACGGGCAGACTTCGACGCTGGCGAACGGCTACACCTACAACCCGCCGCCGGCATTGACGTCCATTTCTCCGGTGAGCGGTCCAGTGGCGGGTGGAGCCGCGGTCACGCTTTCGGGAGCAAACTTTCTGAGCGGGGCGACCGTGAGTTTCGGCAACGCTCTGCTGACGAATATTGTCGTGGTGAATTCCACCACGATTACGGCCACGACGCCGGCCGGCGCGGCAGGAGCGGTGAACGTGAGCGTGAGCAATCCTGACGGGCAGACTTCGACGCTGACGAACGGCTATACCTACAACCCGCCGCCGACGCTCACATCCATTTCCCCGGCGACTGGGTCAGCCAATGGCGGCACGGCCGTGACCATTTCCGGCGCGAATTTTCTGAGCGGGGCGACGCTGAGTTTCAACGGCTCTGCGCTGACGAACGTTACAGTGGCCAGCGACACCACGATTATGGCGACGGCACCTGCCGGAGCCGCCGGAGTGGCGAACGTGACAGCGACGAATCCTGACGGGCAGAGTGCAGCCGATGTCGCGGTGGTGATGCCGACGACGAATCCGGGGTTCGAATCGGGAGGGGCAGGCTGGAGTTGGAATGGAAGCGGATCAGCGAAAATTATCAAGAACGCGTCCCTGGCGCACAGCGGCAATAACTTTGCGCAATTGACTTCGGGAGTGGGGAATCACCCGACTTACGGCGGTCTGAGTGCGGGTTCGCAGTACTTTCCGGTGACTGCGGGAAATATCATTACGTTCGGCGGCTGGGCGCAATCGGTTTCAGGAAACGGCGATGCGCGCTGGTCGATTCAACTGACGGATGTGAACCGAGCCAACCCTACGTATGTGTTTACCTCCAACGCCACGGCGAGTGCATGGACGCTTCTGCAGAATACCTACACGGTGCCGGCGGGCAAGGTGTGGATGCGATTCTATGCTGAGATTTACAGCAATACCGTAGCCGCGCAAGCAGATTTCGATGACGCCATTTTGCAGCAGCAAGTGGCGCCTGCGCTGTATACCTATCTACCACCGCCGGCGATCGCCTCGGTGTCGCCGAACGCGGGGAACACGATTGGCGGAACCGCGGCCACGATTGCGGGCAGCAACTTTGTGAGCGGGGCAACCGTGACCTTCGGCTCAACTGCGGCGGCCAGTGTGCAAGTGGTGAACGGCACGAAGCTCACCGCGACGATCCCGGCGAGTGCAGCGGGTTCGGTCAACGTGACGGTGACGAATCCCGACAGCGACAGCGCAACCTTAGCGAGTGGCTATACGTATATAGCGCCGCCGGCGCCCCTGCTCACTTCGCTCTCGCCGGCCGCCGGCTCCACCAACGGCGGAACCTCGGTGGCGCTTACGGGTACGAATTTCCTTCCCGGTGCAATCGTGACTTTCGGCGGCGCCGCTGCCACTGGCGTGGTCGTGACTGCGACCGCGATCACGGGCATTGCTCCCCCCGGCCTGGCCGGTGCGGCGAATGTTGTCGTGACCAATCCCGATGGCCAGTTCTCCGCGCTGGGCAACGCGTATAACTATGTTTCACCGCCATCGATGGCGGCGTCGTTTTTTGGATTGCATATCCATCGTGCCGCCGACGTTCCCACGGTGAACTACGGTACGTGCAGAATCTGGGGAGTGGCGGGGGCATTCTGGCCGCAGATCGAAGCGCAAGCAGGGGTGTTTGATTTCACCGCGCTGGATGGAATTCTGGCGGATGCCAAGCAGGCGGGAATCATCGACGGTTGCGTCTTCACCTTTGGAGCTACGCCCGCGTGGATCTCGTCAAATCCGACGGACCCGAACTGCGATACCTCTCCCGGCGCCTGCTGGCCGCCGACCGACCTTAATTTTGATGGGACGGGCACGGATCAGAGCGTGATCGATGCCATCACGGCGATTGCGACCCACGTCAACGATCCGACCTATCTTCAGACGCACGCTCACGTCAAATACTGGGAACCGTGGAATGAGCCATACCGGAGTTCGGTGCTCAGCGGGACGGTCTGCAGCCCGGCGCACCTGTGCAGTTTCAATGGAAGCTACGCGGAACTGGTGCGAATTGCGCAGGATTTGCGCGCGACGATTCAGGCCATCGACCCCACGGCCTTGATTGTCACTCCCTCGGGAAACGCTTATTTTCAGGTGAACGGGCAGCTGGTGGTCGCGAACTTTCTGGATTGTGCGAACAGTCCGCGGGCAGGGTCGGGATGCACGACCGGGAACAGTGGCAGCAACGCCGTGGATGTGATCAACACGCATTGCTATGTCTGGAGTCAGAACCCCGATGACGTAATCGGCTACATCCAGGCTATGCGAGCGCTGCTGAGCCCGACGGATCTGGCTAAACCGTTTCTGTGCGATGAAGGTGGGTGGGGAACTGACAGCACGACGGCGGATCCAGACCTGCAGGCGGGATTTCTGGCGCGGTGGTTTGTCGACATCGCCTCGCAGAATGTGCTCTCTGCTGGCTGGTATGCGTGGGACGACGCGGCCTGGGGGACATTGTGGAATCCGAAAGGCAAGGGCGGCTGCACCCAAACCAGCGGCTGCCTGACCAGCGCCGGGGTTGCCTACGAGCAGGTGAATTCGTGGCTGGTGGGAGCGACTCTGGGCACCTGCACGGTGAGTGGAGCGGTCACGAGTTGTCCGTTGAGCCGCGGCGGCGGATATCAGGCCGAGATGGTCTGGGTAAACACGACGCTGGCGAACTGCGCAGGACAATCGAGCGCGGAGACCTGCGGGTCGACGCCATATTCGGTGCCTTCGCAGTTCATCACGAAGTGCGACCTGGCGGGAGTGTGCCAGGCGCCGCAATCGGTCGAGATGATCGGGGTCAAGCCGTTGCTCTTCAAAAATCAATAAAGCTGGCAGAATCAAGCTGGCAGAATCAATAAAGCTGGGACTAAAGCGCCCTGTGACTTTTGCCCGTTACGCGGCGCTGAAGCCACTGTTCCATCAGGGCTAGACACCACTTTCCACGGGCATGCCCTGCGGTAGCGCGAGCCTGCGGGAAATCAGGGCAGCAACTACTTTTTCTCGGAGCGCATCTTTTCTGCGTTCGGCGGGTTAACAAGGCATCTCCGTGCTTGGAAGTTATACAGGCTGCGGAATGTCGAAGAGTGTTCCTTTTAGCCCAGCGCGGGAAAGATGAAAATCAACGCGATGTCGATTGCCGGTGCCGGGTGCTGCCTGCTCCTGACAGGCGTGGCGTTTCTGGCCGGATGTGGCGGCGGAACGCGTGCCGCTCCAGAATGCGGGGCTGTGCCGAGTCTTCCGACCGGTCTCAGTGCATCGGCGACTACACTCTTCAGCACGAATTTGAGCTGGAAAGCCACGGGCTCCCCGGCGAACTGCGGCTCTGTGAGCTATGTCGTCTACCGCAACGGGATTTCGATCGGAACTACCAACAGCACAACTTTCACCGTGACCGGTTTATTGTCGGCCACGACGTACCGGTTCAAGGTGGCGGCGAATGACACGGTGGGCAGTTCCGGGCAAAGCGCTCCCCTCGACGTGACGACTCTGGGTTCGCCGCCGAGTCCTGGCTCGATTGCCGAGTCGTTTTTTGGGTTGCATTTCCATTACGCCGCCGACGTTCCCTCCGTGATTTACGGTACCTGCAGAATCTGGGGAGTGCCGGGGGCGTTCTGGCCGCAGATCGAAACGCGAGCAGGAGTGTTTGATTTCACCGCTCTGGATGGAATTCTCGCCGACGCAAAGCTGGCGGGAATCAACGACGGCTGCGTGTTTACCTTTGGACCCACGCCCGCCTGGATCTCGCCAAATCCGACGGACCCGAACTGCGATACCCTTCCCGGAAGCTGCTGGCCGCCGACCGACCTCAATTTTGATGGGACGGGCACGGATCAGAGCGTGATCAATGCCATCACGGCGATTGCGACCCACGTCAACGATCCGACCTATCTTCAGACGCACGCTCACATTCGCTACTGGGAACCGTGGAACGAGCCGTACCGGAGTTCGGTGCTCAGCGGGACGGTGTGCAGCCCGGCGCACCTGTGCACTTTTAACGGAAGTTACGCGCAGCTGGTCCGGATCGCGCAGGATCTCCGCACGGTGGTTCGCGGGATCGACCCCACGGCTTTGATTATCACTCCCTCGGGAAACGCTTATTTTCAGTTTAACGGGCAGCTGGTGGTCGCAAACTTTCTGAATTGCGCCAACAGTCCCCTCGCTGGGTCGGGATGCACGACGGGAAACAGTGGCAGCAACGCCGTGGATGTGATCAACACACATTGTTATGTCTGGAGTCAAAATCCGGATGACGTGATCGGCTACATCCAGGCAATGCGAGCGCTGCTGAGCCCGACGGATCTGGCTAAACCGTTTCTGTGCGATGAAGGTGGGTGGGGAACTGACAGCACGACGTCCGATCCGGATTTGCAGGCGGGATTTCTGGCGCGGTGGTTCGTCGACATTGCCTCGCAGAATGTTGCCTTTGCCGGCTGGTATGCCTGGGACGACGCGGCCTGGGGGACATTGTGGAATTCGAATGGTCAGAGCGGCTGCACGCAAACGGGCGGCTGCCTGACCAGCGCCGGGGTTGCGTACGAGCAGGTGAATTCGTGGCTCGCGGGCGCCGCGCTGGGCTCATGTACGGTGAGTGGAGCGGCAACGAGTTGTCCGTTGACGCGCGGCGGCGGATATCAGGCCGAGATGGTTTGGGTGAACACGACGCTAACGAACTGTGCGGGACAATCGAGCGCAGAGACCTGCGGGTCGACACCATATTCGGTTCCGTCGCAGTTCATCACGAAGTGCGATTTGGCGGGAGTGTGCAAGGCGCCGCAAGCGGTGGAGATGATCGGGGCCAAGCCGTTGCTCTTCCAGAATCAATGAGCGGGGCTCGCCGATTGTTTCTTGGCCCGTTGCGGTGCTGAAGCGAGATGCGCAACATCGGCTGCGACGACACGAGATTGCGGAATCACTTCAGCAACTACTTTTCCTCTGGACGCATCTTTTCTCAGTCATTCAGCTGACCGCGAGAAAAACGCGAGAAAAAATGAGAATCAAATGGATCCTGTCGCTTGCCGGGACAGGTTGCTGCCTGCTTTTTGTGAGCGCGGGGTTTCTGGCTGGCTGCGGCGGGGGATCGCAAGCCAGCAGCGCGAAATGTTTTGGCGTGCCGAGTGTGCCCACTGGACTGACTGCTTCGTCGACGACAAGCAACGGGACGACTTTGCACTGGATGTCGGCGAGTGCTCCGGCGGGCTGCGGTGTCGCATCGTATAGCGTCTATCAAAATGGGGTTTCGATCGGAAGTTTGAGCGGCACGACCATCACGTTGACCGCCTTGGCGTCGTTGACCACCTACCGCTTCGCGGTCGCGGCCAACGACTCTGCAGGCAGTTCAGTTCAAAGCTTGACGCTCAGAGTCACTACACCGGCGATCCGTCCCAGCCTTCAGACGATCCAACACATCGTTTTCATCATCAAGGAGAATCGCAGCTTTGATGAGTATTTCGGCACGTTTCCCGGTGCGGACGGAGCGACCACCGGAGTATGCGGGACATGCGGCCCGGGGGGCACGCCGGAAACCCTGAAGCTGGGAAAGACTCCGGATATGACGTGCAACAACAGTGTCTGTTATGACCCTGGCCATTACTGGCAGGACGCGCACGCTGCGGTGGACGGCGGCAAGATGGATGGCTTCAATCTGGAGGCCAACGGGACTGCCCTGATGCCGGACGGCTCTTATCTGCCTTATACGCAGATGCCGCCAGCCGGAATCCCGAACTACTGGAGTTACGCCCAGCACTTCACGCTGGCAGATCACATGTTTGCATCGCTGGAAGGCCCCAGCATGCCGAACCATCTGTACACGGTCGCGGCCAGTTCGACCGGAGTATTCACCAAAAGCGGCCTGACGCTATCGGTCATCAACGTTCCCTATGATCCCAGCAACCCGAATTCTCAGGATTGGGGTTGCGATTCAGACCCGGATACGTTCGTGGAAGTGATGGACAGCAACGGCCTGATCACTGGAGAGCCGGGCGGTCCGGCAGCGCAGTTTCCGTGCCTGGACCCGACGGCGCAAACGATTGTGGACTCTTTGCAATCCAACAATATCAGTTGGCGATACTACGCCCCCGGCGGCAGTGCGGTAACCGGCTCCGCTGACGCGCCCGGAGGATATCAGTGGAACGCCCTGGACGCGGTGAATCATATCCGCAACGGATCGCTATGGACGCCCAACTATATCGCTCCCGATACGCAGTTTGTCACCGATGCCGCAACCGGGAATCTTCCGGCCGTGAGCTGGGTGGTGACCGGCGATGGCAGCGAGCATCCATACAACAGTACCTGCTTTGGCGAAAACTGGACAGTGCAGCAGATCGACGCCATCATGAATGGCCCGGACTGGGCCACGACCGCGATTTTTCTGACCTGGGACGACTATGGAGGGTTTTACGACCATGTGCCGCCCCAGACCGTCGACCGGTTGGGGTTGGGGCCGCGAGTGCCGCTGATTATCATTTCGCCCTACGCCAAGCCGGGATACATCAGCAAAACGCAGTATGAGTTTTCGTCATTCCTGGCGTTTGTGGAAAAGCGCTTCGGGCTGAGTGCTTTGACGGACCGGGATGCTACGGCCAACGATATGGAGGACAGCTTCGACTTTAGGCAGACTCCGCTTTCACCGCTTTTGCTGACGGCCCGGACTTGTCCTTGAGGCCGCGGGCTGAGCATTCCCCGGATTTGGAGAGTCGGATCTGTTGTGATCGAATCTCCGGCGGGCTGACTGTCACACAGCATGGGTTGCGACGACATAGTCTGCGACCATGCGGCCTGTGGTGGCAAGAACCTGCGCGAATCAGCCCAGTAACTTCTTTTCCTCACGATGACGTCTTTCCGCCTTTTGGTGGGTTAATATGGACAGCGAAAAGTTTTGGCCCTGGAGGAAAGGGGGGGCACGTGTCTGGGTGTAGAGTCTCCCGTTCAGCCAAAGACAACAAGAAATGAAAATCAAAGGGACCCCAGTCGTCGCTAGCGGTTGCTGTCTGCTTTTGTTGGGCGCGGCGTTTTTCGTCGGATGCGGCGGATCACAAAAACCAAAACCTACGGATCCACCTGTGGTATGTTCGGCAGCGCCGACTGTTCCCACCGGTTTGGCGGCATCTTCGACCACGACTACCGGGACGACTCTGAGTTGGTCAGCGGCGACTACTCCCGTCGCCTGCACGGTCACAGGCTATCTGGTTTACCAGGACGGAAAGTCAGCAGGGACGACTTCAACGAGTTCCGGCAACAGTACGACCATGGCGATTTCAAACCTGGCGCCGGGGACGACGTATCACTTTACAGTGGCGGCCAGCGATTCGTTCGATGTTTCCGCGCAAAGCGCCCCCCTGAGCGTAACCACCGTGGCCCCCTGCTCGGTTGTGCCGACGGTGCCGGCGGGGCTGGCGGCGACGGGCACGACGAGCACCAGCACGACGCTGAGTTGGTCAGTGGCGACGGTGCCTTCGAACTGTAGCGTCACCGGCTACACCGTCTACCAAAATGGAGCTGCGATTGGGACGACGACCAGCACCACGATGACGCCGAGCAACCTGACGCCCTTGACGACATATGGCTTCGCGGTGGCGGCGAGCGACGAGTATGGCAACTCCACGCAGAGCGCGGCTCTCAGCGTCACCACCCTGAATCCGTGCACGGCGGTGCCGGCGGCTCCGACGGGGCTGGCGGCATCCGACACGACCAGCAGCAGCACGACTCTGACTTGGTCGGCGGCGAGTGCTCCCTCCAACTGCGCGCTCAGCTACACTGTCTACCAAAACGGAGTTTCGCTCGGAAATACAAGCAGCACTACATTGCCTGTCACTGGTCTAGCGGCGTCGACGACCTACAGCTTTACGGTAGGCGCGAGCGATCCCGTTGGCGGCTCGGCGCAAAGCTCTGCCCTCAACGTCACGACCCAGGCCAATCTGCAGAGCACCATCCAGCACATTGTCTTCATCATTAAGGAGAATCGCAGCTTCGACGAATATTTCGGCACCTTTCCCGGCGCGGATGGGGCGACCACAGGAGTGTGTGGCACCTGCGGTCCGGGAGGCACTCCGGAAACCCTGACTCTCGGGGTGACTCCCGACAGAACCTGCGTGGGCACCACCTGTTACGACCCTGGCCATCAGTACACGGACGCCCAATTAGCTGTGGATGGCGGCAGGATGGATGGCTTTAACCTGGAATTCGAGGGCACGGTGGTTATGTCGGATGGCGCCTTGCTGCCCTACACCGAGATGAACCAGGCTGGCATCCCGAACTACTGGAGTTATGCCCAGCACTTTACGCTGGCGGATCACATGTTCTCGTCGATGAACGGCCCCAGCATGCCGAACCATCTGTACACGGTCGCGGCCAGCACCACTGGCGTATTCACCAAGAGCGGCCTGACGTTATCAGTCATTAACGTTCCCTACGATCCCAGCGACAAGACATCTCAGGACTGGGGTTGTGATTCAGACGCGGCCACGGTCGTGGCTGTGATGGACAGCAACGGACTGATCACGGGGCAGCCGGGAGGTCCGGCAGCGCAGTTTCCGTGCCTGGACCCGACGGCGCAAACCATTGTGGATTCTTTGCAGGCTGACAATATCAGTTGGCGATACTACGCCCCCGGTGGCAGTGGAGTAACCAGCTCCGCTGACGCGCCCGGAGGATATCAGTGGAACGCATTGGATGAGGTGAATCATATCCGCAATGGATCGCTGTGGACGCCCACCTATATCGCTCCCGATACGCAGTTTGTGAGCGACGCGGCCCAGGGGAATCTTCCGGCTGTGAGCTGGCTGGTGACCGGCCTCGCCAGCGAGCATCCGTACAACAGCACCTGCTTGGGCGAGAACTGGACGGTGCAGCAGATCAACGCCATCATGAATGGCCCGGACTGGGCCACGACTGCCATTTTTCTAACCTGGGACGACTGGGGCGGCTTTTACGATCACGAGCCGCCGCCCGGGATCGACAAATTGGGGTTGGGGATGCGGGTGCCTCTGATTATCATTTCGCCCTACGCCAAGCCGGGATACATCAGCAAGACGCAATACGAGTTTTCGTCATTCCTGGCCTTTGTGGAAAAGCGCTTCGGGTTGAGTCCGCTGACGGACCGGGATGCAGCGGCTAACGACATGGAAGACAGCTTCGATTTTACGCAGCAACCTTTGCCGCCGTTTTTGCTTCAAACCCGGACCTGTCCTTGAGGCCGGACTGAATGGGGGCTTTGGCCTGTGCCTCGGTCGGGATCTGAAATGGGGGCGGGTGTCTGAAAGGGGTAATCCGGGACGCCGGACGGCTAAGTGGCTGATTGGTGGCAGCCTACGTATAGAGAAGATCTTCTCATGTGTAGAGAGATGACGGGCCCATGGTCGAGTCGGGGAAAGTTCTCGCATGGTTAGAGATGTACAGCCCTAAGAAATACAGAGCGAGTTTGGCGCAACTTTCCACCCCTTGTCAGTTGTTAAGAGGCTGCTTATTCTCGCTAATCAGTAAGCAGGTGCACGAGATGCACCGTCTCCCCCCTTTACGCATGACGCGTGCATTTTCCCGTGACTCGTCTCGTGCTAACAACAACAAACCGGTCCGCGACACATCGTCGAAATGCAGATTGCTTTGGTTTTAAATTGCCTGGTGACAGAAACGGCATCGTAGTGCGAGCGCAGTTAAAGCTCTTGGTCTGCGGATTGTGGTCTTGGTGTTGAAACCCATTTCCCCAAGAAATGGCGATGTGAAATGTGGGGTTGCACCCGAAAAAACGAATGAGGTCGCAAACGAAATGTGACCGAGAGGGCGAAGCTGTGTCCGAGACAGATTGCGGGCGGCGTTGAAACGTCAAACTTGTGGGTTGCGATTTCAGTAGATTTTTTCGGTTTTCGAAAACAGGGAGCCAGGATTATGCGTAGCAGATTGTTGATTATGGCGGCAGTGTTGATTTCGACTGTAGCCTTGGGTCAGGTTAGCGCGTCGGGAGAACCGGCGGTTGCAGCGGGAGCCGCTGCGGGCACGGCCGCAGGAGCACCGGTCGCGGGCTGCGAGGCGTCGGCGCCCGCCGACCAGAAAGGTTTCAGCGATCGCGATCCCCGTTACAAAATCGAGTCGGGGGACACCTTCGATGTGAACTTTGAGTTCGCGCCCGAATTCAACCAGACCACAACGGTACAGCCCGACGGTTTCATCACGCTGCGGGAAATTGGTGACGTGCATGTGGCCGGCCAGACGGTTCCTGAGCTGACCCACAGTCTGTGCGATTCGTACGGCAAGATCATGGCGTCGCCATCGATCGCGGTGGTGTTGAAGGATTTCGAGAAGCCGTATTTTGTGGCGGGCGGGCAGGTGGCTCATCCCGGCAAGTACACCCTGCGCGGCGACACGACGCTGACGGAAGCGGTTGCCATGGCTGGAGGTTTTACGACTTCTTCGAAGCATTCGCAAGTGCTCCTGTTCCGGCGCGTTTCGGACCAGTGGAGCGAAGCCAAGGTGATCAATGTGAAGAAAATGCTGAATGCGAAGAACCTGGGCGAGGATCCATTCCTCAAGCCCGGGGACATGTTCGTGGTACCGCAGAATCGCATTTCGAAGATTGCGCGCTTCCTTCCGAGTTCGGGAGTGAACGCCTATATGAACCCGGCGCAGTATTGAGAGCGGCAGCAGCTCAGGGCCCAAGCACACGACTGGAATCCAGAACTCGATCGCGGTTGAGCCGTTCGAGTCACTGAGGAGAAACACGATGGATGACGAAATTTTCGGAGCAGCAGAGAAGAAAGTAACCTTCGCGAAGTACTCACCCCGGGACATCCTGACCATCGGATTCCGGCGCCGCCGTCTTCTGATCACCTGCGCGGTGGGCACGTTGGTGGCAACGGTGCTGGGCGCGTGGATCCTGCCGCGGTATAAGGGCGAAGCGAAACTGGTGGTGATGCGGGAACGCGTCGATCCGGTGCTGACTCCTTCTCAGGAAGAAACCACGTTTGCCGTCTCCGCCATGCCGGTGGTCACAGACGAAGAGCTCAAGTCGGAAGTCGATATGCTGACTTCTTACGATCTGGAGCGCGAAGTGGTGCGCACGGCGCATCCTGAAATCACGTCGGAGAAGCATCCTTTCGCGTTTCTGTTCGCCTGGAAAAGGTTGTTCATGACCAAGGACGAACTCGAAGCGGCGCAGGTATCGAAGCTCGACAATGACCTCGAGGTGGACGCGGTGAAGGGCAGCGACACCATCCTGGTGGAATACAAGAATCACGACCGCGCGGTCGCCAGGCGCGTTCTCGAACGGTTGGTGGAGCTCTATATCCAGCGCAACCTTCAGGTTCACCGTCCCGGTGGGCAGTACGATTTCTTCCAGCAGCAGACCGAGCAGTACAAGAAGAACCTGGACGACGCCGAGTCGAAACTGGCGTCCTTCCCCAAAACCTATGGAGTGGTTGATCCGTCGGCCGACCTTATCATCGCCCTGCAGAAGTTGGACGAATTCAAGTTCAATCTGCACCAGACGGAAGTGCAGACCTCGACCGCGCAGGACCGAATCCGTGATCTGACCTCGCAGTTGGGCAACACTCCGGATCGCATCACCACGCAGATGACGCGCGGTGATAACCCGCAGTTGATGGAGCAGCTAAAGAGCACGTTGCTGACCCTGGAACTGAAGCGCATCGACCTGTTGACCAAGTTCAAGGCTGACTACCGTCCGGTGCAGGAAGTTGACAAACAGTTGGCTGACACCAAGGCTGCGATTCAGGCCCAGGAAACTGCGCCGGTGCAGGCGCAAACCACCGACGTGGATCCGACCCATCAGTGGGTGGTGGGTGAACTGGCGAAATCGAACGCGGACCTGGCCGGTCTGCAGGCAACCAAGACGGCCCTGGAGCGGACGGTTGCTTCTTACGAAGCCTCGGCACGCGATTTGAACCAGAAGGCTCTGACCCAGCACGACCTGCAACGCGAAGCGAGCTCCGAGGAAAGCAAATACCTGATGTACCAGCGCAAGCGCGAGGAAGCGCGCGTGGATGACGCGCTCGACAAACAGCGCATGCTGAACATCGCGGTGGCCGAGCCGCCAACCGTTCCGGCGCTGCCTTCGCATTCTCCGCTGCTGTTTGCAGTTTTGATTTTCGGGGCGATGAGCTTCTTGAGCGTGGGCGCTTTCTGGACTATGGAATACTTCGATCCGACTCTGCGCACGACGTCGGAAGTGGAGTCGTTCCTGAAGATTCCGGTGTTTGCCGCGATACCGAGCCAGACGTTCGGGATCGCTGCGAACGGTCACGGCAATGGAAACGGCAACGGCCACGGCAATGGCAATGGCAACGGTAATGGACGCCATGGCCACGGACACGAAGCGCCGGCCGCGCAGCCCAACAGCGATGTGCTGAACTTTCGAGGATGAATCATCGAGGGTCCTCGCAGGCAATCCACGAGAGTGACGCAGTTAGACATTGCGGCGGTTTGACGAAACAAAGAACACGGACGATCCAAAGGGAGTTATTGCATGAGCAGGAATTTTGAGTTGTTGCAGCAGGCGGAACAAGGGATGATGAATGCGCCAGCGAGCGTTGCTGCGCCCAGTCCGGAGCCTGCGCAATGGACGGCGCCAACCGAGACGCCCGAGGTGGTCACGGCCGCGTTGCCGCAGATGGAAGAGCGGTCGCGCGAGGAGTTGTCGAAACTGGTGCGGCAGTTGTTCCAGTCGCCGAGCGGCGGGCGTGCCGTGGTTCTGGCCGGAGTCGAGCCGGGTAATGGGGGAACCTGGATGACTGTGAATTGTGCCCGACTGCTGGCCGCGCAAGCCCGCGGGCCGGTATGCGTGGTGGACGGAAATCTGCGGTCTCCGGCGCTGCATGAGCAGTTCGGGGTCAGCAATCATCACGGATTGAGCGACCTGATGCGCCAGGGCGGCGCGATCAGCAGTTACGTGCAGCGCCTGGAAGGCACGCGCAATCTCTGGCTTTTGAGCTGCGGCTCGCAGACCGGGCCGGAGGGCGCGGGGGTTCTGTTGAGCCTGGAAGCACTGCGGGCGCGCATGCAGGAATTGAGGGCAGGGTTTGAGTATGTCGTGATCGATGCGCCGGCGCTCAGCCAGTATGGAGACGCCGTGGTCCTCGGCCAGGCCGCCGATGGTGTGGCTCTGGTCATCGCGGAACAGAACACACGAAAAGAAAGCGCCCGCCACGCCGTCGAAGAATTAAACAAAGCCAACGTGAGAGTGCTGGGAGCAGTGCTGAACAAGCGCACTTTTCCGATTCCACAGAAGCTCTACGACCGGCTGTGATCACCGACCCTGCAAGTTGTCGAAGAACTAGCTCCACTGGCCGGAGCGGGAGACAGCATTGTTCTCGCGCAATTCGCTATCCAGAGGTTTTGACCAATCCAAAGCTGTATCGAACTTCACTCCCCGCCGTCACTCGTCTGTTTACTGCTGTAACTTTACTTTCTCCCAATCCACGCTTAAGAGACGATTTTTCCTCGTCAGCACCACAAGTTTTTTCTCACCGCTCCCACAATTGGAACCTGATCCGGAACTGTGGAGGGAATTGCTGTGGCTACCAGCCCTAAATACCCATTAGACCCTGACCCTAGACCTGCTCCAACGGAGATACGCACCCGGAGTGGGATTGGAGTTCTCCCGGCGCCTCGGCGGCAAGAAGCCATGGCCGGTGTCGCGCTCGATGAGAACCACCTCGGCTACCCGCGCTTTGCCCGCATGACGGGGCAGGGTACGGAACTGTCGCGAGCGGGAGCGATTCGACTCAGCTTTCTCGCCGCCGACCTGGCTGTATCGATCGTGAACCTGTTCCTGGTGTCGTATGTCAGGGAGGCGCTCACCTGGTTGCCGCTTCCGTCGTCGCTGGAGAAGTTGGTGCAGCGGCATCCGTATATCGGGACCAAGGGCGAATTCCTGGCGCTGCTGATGTTGTACTCCACGCTGACAGTGCTTTCCTGTCGGACTTTCGGTTTGTACGAGACGAGCGAACCGCGTCCTCTGATTGAGCGCGGGTGGTCGATGCTAGAGGCGATCACGCTCAGTACCGGCCTGTTGGCCATCTTCGCGTGGGTATCGCGACTGGCCATGATGTCGCCGCTGGTCATGACCAGCGCCGGCGTGCTCAATCTCGTCGGATTCACATCGTGGCGCCTGTGGCACCGGCAAAGCTCGAGCCGGCGCGTCATGGAGAAGAAACAGGCTCGCAATGTTCTGATCATTGGCGGCGACCATGTCGCGAATCGGGTGGCCGACGCGCTGCACCGGAATCCACACCTGGGTTACGCGGTCGCCGGGCTGGTGAAGGTAAACGGAAACGGGAACAGCAATGGAAATGGTAACGGGAATGGAAACGGCAACGGCAACGGCAACGGCAACGGCAATGGCAACGGCAATGGCAATGGCAACGGTCACGCCGCGCTCGAAGGCAAAGGAAACGTCTTAACGCTGAACAGTCTCGATGAACTGAGCCGCATCGCGCGGGCTCATTTCGTGGACGAAATCCTGATCGCGCCGCCCGTCTCCCAGGACCTGGTGCGGCAGGTGCTCACCCAGGCCCACCGCAATCATCTGGATGTAAAGATCGTTCCGGAACTCTACCAGGAGATCGGGCGGTACTCGCTGACCGATTTCATGGGCGGGATTCCGGTGATGTCGCTGCACCGCGAACCGATTCCAGAGAACAAGCTGTTTCTCAAGCGCGTGGTCGATGTGGTGTTGTCGTCGGTCGCGCTGCTGGTGGCGTCGCCGGCGCTGGTTCTGATCGCGATCGCGATCAGGCTCGACTCGCGCGGGCCGGCATTCTACTGTGCGCCGCGAGTGGGCAAGAAGGGGCGCAAGTTCACCTTTTATAAATTCCGCACCATGGTGGTGGATGCCGAGCAGCAGAAAGAACGGCTGCGGGCGCTCAACCAGCGCAGTGGACCATTTTTCAAGATCAAGAACGATCCCCGTATCACCCGGGTTGGCTACTGGCTGCGCAAGTTCAGCCTCGACGAACTGCCCCAGCTCTGGAACGTGCTGAAAGGCGACATGAGCATGGTCGGGCCGCGGCCGCACCCGCTCGACGACTATGCCCAGTATCAGTTGGAGGATTTGCGGCGGCTGGATGTGATGCCCGGCATCACCGGGCTGTGGCAGGTGAGCGCGCGCAAGGATCCGTCGTTTGATACGAATCTGGCGCTTGATCTGGAATACATTGAGAACTGGTCTCCGCTGCAGGATTTCAAGATCCTGTTAAAGACGGTTCCCGCAGTGTTCCGGGCGCACGGCGAGTAGGTCCGGCGGGGGCTAAGGCCCCGATCAGCAGGCAAGGTTTACGCGGCGCTGAAGCGCCGCTCTTCCACGGGGCTTCACGGACCTCGGCGCTGCACAGAATCACGGCGCAAGTGACGGTGGCGGAATCAAGGCGCGGCAGAGACTTCCCGAAAAAGCGAGACTGCTGAAAAAGATACCGAGGAAAAATGTCTTCTGTTCCTCTTCAACGCGAGATTGAACTTCTATCGCAGCTGGCGCTGGCCGGCGACGGAACTGTCGCAGTGCAGGATCTGGCCGCGGCGACCGACGAAGTTCGAGCGGCGTTTCTGAAGCTGGCTCATGGCCACCACGTGGTGATTCGCGCGGTGCGACCGCTGCAAGCCGCAGCCTCGGCGGCGGGCGCTGCGGAACTCGCGGACTGGGCTGCGCGCAGCATCGCCGCTGAAGAAGCTCGAATCGCCAATGCCCTGGAATATCTCGACGCGATCTGCCGCGAACTGGAATTAGCCGGATGCCCGACGACGGTGATGAAGTCGCTCGATCATTGGCCCGACATCGGCAATGACCTCGATCTTTATACCGAAGCCGAGCCGGCGGCGACGCAGCGCGTGCTGCAGGAAAAATTTCGGGCGACGGCCCAGACCCGGACATGGGGCGACCGGCTGGCGCAAAAAAGTGGATACCGGGTTCCGGGACTGCGCGCCACCGTGGAGATCCACCACGGCCGGCTGGGTCAGACCGGGGAACATCGGGCCGTGGCGCGGCGTTTCACCACGAGGCGGGTTCCGGTTAAGATCGACGGCTATACGTTTCCGCTTCCCGCTCCCGAAGAGCGCGTGATTGCCGCGACGCTGCAGCGCATGTACCGCCATCTGTATGTGCGCGTTTGCGATGTGGCCAACACGTCGGCGCTGGTCGAGGGCGGCGAGATTGATTACGCCGAGATGCGGCGCGCGGCCGAAGAAGGCGGCATCTGGCCGGGCGTGGTCACCTATCTCAAGATCGTGGCCGACTACAGCGAGCGCTATCGCGGACGCAAACTGGCGGTTCCTGATTTTATTGCGAGCGAAGCGCTGCTCGACGGAAAATCGCTGTTCGTGCGCGGATCATGGCTGCGTGTTCCGGTGTTTCCGGGAGTGGCGTCTCTATACGGACGGCAGATGGGTTCGATGCTGTGGCGCGGCGATATGCCCGGAGTTTTTCGCCTGGGCCTGCTTCCGCCGCTGGCTTCGGTCGCGACGCTGGCCTATAAGCTCACGGGCAGTCCGCGCGGCATCTGGTAACTGCAAGATCTCCTCAACATCAATCCTCCCTACATAACCGGCCTGCATAACTGGCCGAAATAACTGGTTCGCGCCCTTGGCTCAAGCCAAGCCGGTTCAACTCTAATTCAACTTTATTCATGGGCCCTATTCTCAGACTCTGGAAGCGGCTGAAGCACAGCATACTTCTGCGCAATACCATCTGGATGTTCATGGGCCAGGGGATGCGGCAGCTGTTGCGGGCGGTCTATTTCCTGATCATCCCGCGCGCGCTGGGTGTAGACCAGTACGGCTTGTTTGTGGGCGTGACTTCGCTGGCGGCGATTCTGGCCCCCTTCGCCACGCTGGGCATGGGCAACCTGCTGATCAAGAACGTATCGCGCGACCGCAAGATATTCGCCCATTATTGGGGCAATTCGCTCTTGATGACCGGGGTTTCGAGCGCGGCGCTGATCGGGTTGATGATGGGCGTCTCGAAGATCTTTCTGCCGGGAAAGTTTCCCTGGCAGCTTGTGTTCGTGGTGGCGATTTCGGACCTGCTCTTCGCCAAGGTGCTCGATGTAGCGTCGCAGGCTTTTCAGGCCGTGGATTTGATGAAGAAGACGGCGCAGCTGAACGCCTTCGCCAGCCTGAGCCGGGTGATCGGCGCCATCGTGCTGGTGACCATCTATCACCACGCCAACGCGATGATCTGGTCGTGGATCTATCTGGCGGCGAGCATAGTGACGACCCTGGTCGCCATGTGGTGGGTGAACCAGCAACTGGGACAGCCCGTTCTGGCGCTGTGGCGCATCAGGCCGGAACTGCTGGAAGGCTGCTATTTCTCGGTCAGCATGTCGTCGCAGAGCATTTATAACGACATCGACAAGACCATGCTGGTGCAGTTGTCGACGCTGGGCGCGGCCGGAATTTACGCTGCCGCCTATCGGCTGATCGACGTTGCGTTTCTGCCGGTACGGTCGTTGCTGTGGGCGATGTATCCGAGTTTCTTCCGGCACGGGCAATCGGGAATTGGCGCCAGCCAGAAATATGCCCGGCGCCTGCTGCCACGCGCGCTCGGTTACAGTTCTCTGGCCTGCGTTGCGCTGTATGTAGGAGCGCCGATCGTTCCGCACCTGCTGGGCGCGGAATACGCCCGTACGACGATCGCCTTGCGCTGGCTGGCGCCTTTGCCGCTACTCAAGACGCTGCACTACTTCGTGGCCGATTCGCTTACCGGCGCCGGGATGCAGGGGTTGCGGACCGCGGTGCAGGTGGGCGTAGCCATATTCAATGTGCTGCTGAACATCTGGCTGATTCCCGCCTACTCCTGGCGCGGAGCGGCATGGTCGAGTCTGGCTTCCGACGGAATGCTGGCGGTCTGCCTGTGGATTACAGTTTTATGGCTGGGACGCCGCGCAGCCGCGCCGGCGGAACTGGCGGCGAGCGAAGTTTCGGTTTAGTCCGCGAATAACACTTACAAATCTTATGTGGAAGATTCTTGAAAAAGCATTTCTCGTAATTGCCATGTTGTACTTTGCGGGAGCATTGATCGTGGCCCTGCAACCGGATGACATGCCCGTGCCCGATGAACCCGCCGGGGGCAGTATGTCGCTGGTGATGATGCGAGCAGCCGATAAGAGCAGCGGACAGGATCCAACCCAGAAGAACAAGATCAAGATCGCCACGGAGGTTGCGATCTACGGGATTACGGCGCTTCTGATTCTGCTCAACCTGCGCGAGTTCGTGCAGCTTTTCGTGAAGCATCCGTGGTTGTGGCTGCTGCTGGTGATGGCGATCATCTCGACGGTGTGGTCCGACAGTCCCGGGTTTACGGTGCGGCGCAGTATGGTGCTGGTGGCTTCCACCAGTTTTGGCGTGTATCTGGCGCAGCGTTACACCATGCGCGAAATTCTGCGCATGCTCTACATCGTCGGAATCCTCGCGGCGATCGGCAGTTTCCTGGTGATATGGCGGTTGCCGGAGCTGGGAGTTTCCGGCGGGGCCACAGCCGGAGACTGGCAGGGTTGTTTTGGCCAGAAGAACACGCTGGGGCGCTTCATGGCGTTTGAGGTTATGACCTGTGGCGTCGGCGTGCTGGTGGAGAGAGGCTTGTGGCGCTGGATCGCTGTGTTCGGAGTTCTGATTTCTCTGCCTTTGCTGGTGATGTCTAAAGACGCCACGGCCTATCTGGTGTCTCCGGTGCTGCTGATTCTTTTGCCGCTGTTCCAGTACACGCGCAAGCACTCATTTTTGCGGATGACGGTGTTTCTTTCCTCGCTGGGCGCCACGGTCGTGGGTATTGTGTTTCTGATAATCCTCTCTCCGCAGAAGATGCTGCACTTGCTGGGCAAGAACTCCACCTTGTCGGGCCGGACCGATATCTGGGCGATGGTGTGGGATAAATTTCTGCAAAAGCCATGGTTGGGATACGGATACAGCGCCTTCTGGATGGGCAAGGACGGTAAAGAGTCCGCCGGAATCTGGGAAGCTCTGCACTGGGCGGTGCCGCACTCGCATAACGGTTTTCTCGATGTGCTGGTGCAGGTGGGAGCAGTCGGGCTGCTGCTGTTTTTTGTGGGGTACGTGATTTTCTTTCATAAAGCTCTTCGTTGCTCGCGCGCCAGCAAGGGACTGCTGGGCCTGTTTCCCATGCTGTATCTGTGCTTCATGATTCTGTTCAACTTCTCGGAAGGCTCCATCATTCGCGAAGAGAACCTGTTCTGGGTGCTCTACGCGGCGATGTGGGTGCTGACGACGCGATACCTGAACCTGGCAGAAGCGAAGGCGCAGCAACCCGTGCCGGCGGTTTCGGCGGCCAGAATGGCTCGGCCCATGGCGGTTCCGGCTTCGGCCTGGCGATTCGGGCCCACGAATTAGACCCTCCTCCAAATATCTTTTCCGCAACGTGATTTCATCGCGACAAATCGGCAACTCCTTGAAGGCCGGTAATCCACGGCCTGTCATTGTGATTTACAAGGACAAACTTCTGCCTCGGTCGCAGACATTCGTGCGAGCGCAGGCGGAGGCGCTGGAGAATTATCTTCCTGTCTATGCCGGAGCCGAACTGGTGGCGGACGGATTGCCGCTTCCTGAGGGCCGCTGGACTGCGGTGAATGAAGGAACCTGGCTGGGGCGTGTGCAACAGTCGGCGTTCTATCGCATGGGGTGGTCGCCGAAACTGGTGCGAGCGCTCGCGCAGACCCGGCCGGCTCTGATGCACTGCCACTTCGGTCCGGATGGCGTGCGGGCCATGCACCTGGCGAAGAAGCTCGAGGTGCCGTTTCTGATTACGTTTCACGGTTACGACGCTACGATTACTCCTGGGCTGTCGCCTGACTGGCGGCATCGGGCCTTCATCCGGCAGCGGGGAGTTCTGGCGCGCACGGCGGCGAAGTTCATCGCCGTGTCGAACTACATCAAGACTCGATTGGTGGATCAGGGATTTCCCGAAGAGAAGGTGGTCGTCCACTACATCGGAATCGATACTGACTTCTTTCAGGCGGACCGCTCCGTGCCTCGCGAACAGATCGTTCTTTTCGTTGGCCGGCTGGTGGAAAAGAAAGGCTGCGAGCACCTGATTCGAGCGATGGGCCGTGTGCGGGCGGCATGTCCGGGAGTTCGGCTGGTCATCATCGGTGGAGGGCCGTTGCAGACGAAGCTTGAGCAACTGGCTCGGCAGGAGTGCCCGAAGACGACGTTTCTCGGTGCGAGATCAGCCCAGGAAGTACGCGAGTGGATGAACCGAGCGTCAGTGTTCTGCGTGCCCAGCACGACCGCTCGCAACGGAGATCAGGAAGGATTTGGACTGGTGTTTACCGAGGCGCAGGCGATGGGGCTTCCTGTGGTCAGCTTCGCCAGCGCGGGCGTGCCGGAAGCGGTGGCGAACGGCGAGACTGGGTTCCTGGTGCCTGAACGGGACGAAGAGGGATTGGCGCGCAATATCACTTTGCTGCTCACCGACAAGCAGGTCTGGCAGCGGTGCAGTGTGGCGGGCAGCGCGCGGGTGCGGGAGCAATTCAGTTTGCGCAAGCAAACCCGAGTGCTGGAAGAGATTTACACCTCGATTACCGGGAACTTGTCTGGCCTGGTGCATGAGCGAGCAGCAGGGATGAGTCCGGTTTCGGGCGTGGCAGTGTTATGAGCGACAATCACATTTCCGAATCTCAGATTTCTCGACCTCGCGTGTCGGTGGTTATCCCCAGCCACAAGCGCGCCGCTTTGGCGCAGCGCGCGGTCGCGTCGGTGTTGGCGCAAACGTTTTCGGATCTGGAAGTGATCGTGGTTCTCGATGGCGCCGATCCGGCCAGCGAGGCGCTGCTCGGGCAAGTGAGCGATCCACGGCTGAAAGTGATTCCAGTGGCCGAGGCGGTCGGCGGCTCAGAAGCAAGAAACATTGGCATTCGCGCGGCGCGCGCCGAATGGCTGGCGCTGCTCGATGACGACGACGAGTGGATGACGGACAAGCTCGCCAAGCAGATGGCAGTGGCCGAAGCGTCGAAGCATCAGTACCCGGTGGTTGCGACCGCGTTGATCGCGCGCAGTCCGCTGGCGGATTTCCGCTGGCCGCGCAAAGCGCCGACCGAGCCGTTGTCGGAATATCTGTTCGTGCGAAATTCGCTGTTCCAGGGTGAGGCCGTGCTGCAGACTTCGACCTGGCTGACGAAAACCGAGTTGCTGCTCAAAGTGCCGTTCACGCGCGGGTTGCGCCGGCATCAGGATTGGGACTGGATTCTGCGCGCGGCGAAGACTCCCGGCGCTGGGATTGAGTTTATCGATGAACCGTTGGCCGTGTGGTATGTCGATGACCCGAACAGTCCGATCAAGACGCAATACGACTGGCGCTACTCACTCGAGTGGATTAAGGCCAATCGCGATCTGGTGACGCCGCGGGCGTATGCGGGATTGATGGCAGTGACGCTGAGTTCGCAGGCGGCGTGGCAGCGCGACTGGAAGGCATTTTGGCCGCTGCTGCGCGAGACCGTTTTCGGGGGCAAGCCGCGGGCGATGGATCTGGCGTTGTTTTTTGCCATGTGGTTTGTCCCGCGCCAGCTTCGGCACAGCGTGCGCTCGCTGGTCACGCGCCAACGCGGCGGCGACGCAATCGCGGCTGCGGTGGCGCCTGCTCCCAAACAACCGCAGCCGGGATTTTAGTTCGACTCGACACATTCCATATGAAGCTGCTCACCGTCGGATTGCCGGTTTACAACGCGATGCCGTTCCTGCCCGAGACACTCGACAGCCTCTTGCGGCAGACGCACGAGGATTTCGAGTTGCTGGTGATCGATGACGGATCGACCGACGGAAGTCTTGACTATCTGAAATCGGTGAAAGACCGGCGGTTGCGGCTGCTGTCGCAGGAAAATCGCGGGCTGGTGGCGACGCTGAACCGCATGCTGGAAGAGACGCACACGCCCTGGCTGGTGCGGCACGATGCCGATGACATTGCATTTCCCGAGCGGCTGGCCCTGACCAACGAACACATCAGCCGGTATCCCGAGGCGGGGATGTTTTACTCGCTGGCGCGCTACTTCCAGGATGGGCGCGTGTTTGGCACGTTCCGCACTACCAGCGCGACGCCGAAGGCACTGCGCGATCTGACGAACTCTGGCCACCTTTTGGCCATCTGTCATCCGGCCGTAACGTTGAACGTTCCGAAGACGCTGAACCTGGGCGGATACCGCTTCAACCTGCATGTCGAAGACGTCGATTTGTGGTGGCGCATGGCGCTGCGATTCGACATTCGCCTGATTCCCGCGGCGACGGTTGCCGTACGGCACAATGCGGCGAGCGTTTCGGCAAGAAATTTCGAGCGGCAGTGCATCAACACACTCTTCGTGCAGTATCTGTTGCTGTCGCATCTTTGGAAGCTGACGCCGCTGCCCTATGAGCAGGCGGCGCGACGGTTGCGAGTGCTGGTGAACCGGAAGCAGGTGCGCTTTCGCGAGAACACGCGACGAACCAACATTTCTTTGAGCCAGAAACAATATTTCGCCGCGGCCAAACATGCCTGCCTGGCGCTGGGCGCGTCGCCATCGCATTTGTTGAAGCGGGTGCTGTACGAGTTTCACCCCGAAGCGGCGGTAGTGAACGGGGAAGATCCGAAGCGGTTCCGAGAGCACCAGGAGTTGCTGTGGCCGGAGGCTGGGCGGACTCTTGAATTTGCGGCGCAGTCCGCCGCCTGTACGGATTAGCGGCAACCGAAAGTCTGATTTTGGCGTCAGAAAGCGGACCTCAGGCGCTAAAGATCGGCGGAACCTGAATTTCCTCATGCCATTCACTGAAGCCATTGCGAGCCCGGAGCTGACGCGCCCGCAAACCGTGGCGGCGAAGGGAATCGATCCAAACCAGGACGCGTTTTTTTCCGTGTTGCGGGCGGCGATGGAACGGCATTGTGTTCGCTATCGCGCGCTGCACTTTCGCGACGGCATGCTGTACGGCAGCGAGTTCGCGGTCGATCCCAAGGATGAAAACCGATTCTCCGCCGTGTTCGGCGATCTGAGGGAAGCCGGATTTCTCCCGGTGCAGGCGCTCCACCTGGAGTCGCGCGCGCATCGAGTGGTGTTTGCGCGCATTGCGAATGGGCAGCCGGAAACACGCGTCGTCGATCTTTTTCTGCGCGACACACCTTCGGACCGGGCCACGACGCGATCTCACGCTTCGCTGAGCGCCCATCTGCGGCGAGAAGGAGCGCACGCCGGAGCGACCCTGGTTTTTCTCGGACCCGACGGAGTAGGCAAGACCACGCTGCTGCGCGCGGTGAGCAAGACCCTGGAAGCGGTATTTCCGGAGCAAAGTATTTATCGCTGGCGTCCGGCGGTGTTTGCCCGCGCGCCGCGGCTGGCGCGGTTGCCGCATTCCAAGCCGCTGCGAAGCTGGTGGGGGTCGATTTCTTATTTATTTTTTACCTGGCTGGATTTTACCTCCGGGTATTTCCCTACGATTCGTTCGGTTCTGTCGCGAAGCGGCCTGGTGATTTTTGATCGTTTCTATCACGACCTGCTGATCGATCCGAAACGCTATCGTTTTGCCGGGCCGATGTGGATGGTTCGGGCCATCGGCCGGCTCGTGCCGCCACGCGATCTGTTCTTTGTAGTTCTTGACGCCAACGAAAAGACCATCCTGAGCCGCAAGCAGCAACTTCCGGCGGAAGAGATTCAGCGGCAGAGACGGGCTTATCGCGATTTTGCCGCGCAGGCGCCGGCATCAGTCGTGATCTCAACCGAACATGGGATTGAACAATGCCGGGCGGAAGCGCTGGAGCCGATTTTTCAATATTTGTCGGCGCGGCTGGCCCAGCGCAATCCGAAATGGTTCCGACCGGGACTCTCGCGGATCGACCTGGACCTCGCGGCCGGAAAAGATCGCGACACGCAACGGGCGTCGTAGTCCGCCGCCATCATGAAAACAGCTCGATACAAATTGTTGGGCGTCAGCATCGATGCGGTCACGCATGACGATTTGCATCGTGTGATGGACGAAGCCGTCGCCGCGAACCGGCGCGTTCTGATCGCTAACCATAATCTGCACAGCATCTATTTGCTGCATCACGACAAGCACTTTCGGGAGATGTACGATCACGCCGAATTTGTCTACGTGGATGGGATGCCGATCATTTTTCTGGCGCGGGCGCTGGGATTGCCTTTGCGCCGGGAACATCGCACGACTTTTCTGGACGCGTTCGAAGATCTGGTTGCCGAAGTGGCGAAGCGGGACTGGCGATTGTTTTATCTGGGCTCGAAACCCGGTGTAGCGGCGCGCGGCGCCGAGATTTTACGAAAGCGCTTTCCCGGACTGCAGATCGCCACGCAGGATGGATACTTCGACGCGCGGCCGGGCAGCGCGGAGAACCGCGCCGTGATCGACACCATCAATGCGTTCCGTCCGCACCTGCTGATGGTAGGCATGGGCATGCCCCGGCAGGAGTACTGGACGGCGGAGAATCTGGACACTCTCGCTGCCAACGCGATTATCACCTCCGGCGCCACCATGGATTATTTGGCTGGGGAAGTGCCCGTTCCTCCGCGCTGGGCGGGCCCGCTCGGGTTGTACGGATTGACCCGGCTCCTGCACGAGCCCGGGCGTTTGTGGAAACGATATCTGATTGAGCCCTGGTTTATTTTGGGTTTGTTCTTGCGTGATCTGTGGCAGTTGCCGAGAGCGACGAGGCGCGTGGCCGCGGCCGGCTCCGGTGAATCTCTGAAAGACCAGCAACACATCCAAGCAGACTGACAGAGTCTTAGGACATCGCTTCAGCGCCACCCGTCTAATTCCTCTCAAGGAGGCGTGCGGTGAAGCGCAATCTGTGTCCACTTATTGTGAGCGTACTTTCTGCGGTGGTTTTCGTGAGTGCAAGCATGGGAGCAGCGGGTGCACAGGAAACATCAGCCGTCGGCAATTCTTCTGGAAGATCCAATGACATCGCCCGGGCGAAGTTGGCGACGACCATGGCAGACAGCCCTGCAAGCACGGCGCCTTCGATCAGCTATATCGCACCGACCTCCGGAACAATTAAGGGTGGAACCGCGATGAACATCCACGGAGCGAATTTTCAGACGGGCGCCACCGTGACGATCGGGGGCGCGAAGTTCAACGTGACGTCTCAGGGCAGCACGCTGATTAAAGGGACGACCACGGCTCACGTGGCGGGCGGGGCCGATGTGGTCGTGACCAATCCCGGCCAGCAGGGCGTCACTTATTCGGCCCTGCTGCACAACCAGGGCTTTGAATCCGGAAAGACGGAGTGGCTGTCTTCGGGCTCAGGAACAGCGACCATTGTGAATTGTTCTTCGAATGGATGTACGGGCAACGTTAACAATGCTCACGAGGGAACGTACTACGCCGAGCTCAGTGCTACAGGAGCGAACACGATGGCGTCGCTTTTAGTGGCGGACAGCAACGGTGAGGCGATGTATTTTCCAGTGACTCCGGGTGAAGTCGTTACTTTCGGAGGCTGGGCCTACCGGGCGGCGGGCAATGGCCTGGCGCGCTGGACGATCGAGGTGACAGACTCGAATAAGGCCAACCCGAACTACTACGGCGCCGCTCCGGGAAATGTCTGGAACGCGGAGTGGGAGTTGCAACAGGGAACCTACACGGTGCCCAGCGGCAAGGCGTTCGTTCGCCTCTACTGCGGGGTCACGGGCGCCGGCAGTGCCGCATCGGTGGCCCGTTTTGACGACGCTATTCTGGAAATCTCCGGAGGAACCAACGGATACACCTATGTGTCGACGCCTTGGCTGAACTCCATTTCTCCGAACTGGGGTACGCCGGCAGGCGGGCCTACGCGCACCGTTTTCGGCACGGGATTTCAGAGTGGATCGAAAGTGACGATTGGTGGAGATGCCGCCGCCAATGTGGTTGTGAACAACGCCAATGCCATTACGTTCTTTGCCCCGGCGCATGCCGCGGGCGCGGTTAGTGTCGTGGTCACCGGTCCGGACGGCGAGCCCAGCAATACGCTGTCCCAGGCTTACACGTACAAGACTGCACCGGCTCCTCCAGCGGGCATGGCGGCCATTCACCACATCATTTACACGCTGCAGGAGAATCGCGCGTTCGACCAGTATTTCGGACAGATGAATACCTATCGCGCCAACCACGGCATCAATGACAAGGCGGTGAATGGACTGCCTTCGACCGCCCTCCCCGACATTGCGGGCCAGCTGATCGCCCCGTTCCATTCCCAGACCGAGTGTGTGGAGAATACTCAGCCCAGCTGGAACGCGCAGCACATCGATTACGACGGCGGCAAGATGGACGATTTCATGTTGACCGGGAACATGTTCTCCGGTTCCTCGGTGATCGACCCAGATGGCACGCGAGCGATGGGCTATTTCGACTGGACGGACCTGCCGTTTTACTACTCGCTGGCATTTCAGTTCGCGACCAGCGATACCTGGTTCTCGTCGGTCATGGGCGACACTGGCGCCAATCGCGCTTATGTCGTGGCGGCAACGTCGCTGGGATCGGTGGGCACGCCGGCAGCTCCTAACGGCGGCAATCCCAACCTGACGATTTTCGACCTGCTCGATCAGGCCGGCATCAGCTGGCGCTACTATTACCAGAACTCCAAGCCGACCTGGATTCCAATCTGGTCGGTGTATTTCAAGGACACCGACAAGGTGGTGCCGGTGTCGGAGTACTACACCGACCTCAATGATGAGAGCACCTTTCCGCAGGTCGCGTTCATTGAAGAAAGCTCGAGCATGGATGAGCATCCCAAGCCCGACCCGGGCCAAAGCGGGACGACCGAGAACATTCAGGCTGGCGCCAACCTCATGTCAGAGATTGTCGAAGCGCTGCTGAAGAGCCCTTCGTGGTCCTCTTCGGTGCTGGTGCTGACCTATGACGAGGCGGGTGGTTTGCATGACCATGTCGCTCCAGCGGCCAATCAGGCCGTTCCAGACGGATATCCGCCGGTTGGAAATCCCGGGACGGATCAGCCTGGACTCTTCAACCAGTTCGGCATGCGCGTGCCAGTGATGGTTGTCTCGCCCTGGACGAAGGCTCACTTTGTCTCGCACACGGTCCGGGACCACACCTCAATTCTGAAATTCATTGAAACCCGCTTTAGCCTGCCGCCGTTGACCGGTCGCGACGCCGCTGCCGACGACATGGCCGAGTTTTTCAACTTCTCCGCTCCACCGTGGATGACGCCGCCGCCAGTTTGCAGCGGCGGCAACACAACCAGCTGCCTGGCGGTGCAACCCACCAACGGCACTTGTGATTTGAATCTGGAAAAGGCGTCGAATTAGCACGCCGGCCAGACGATCCAAGTAGGAGCATGAGTGCGATTAATCAGTCCGAGTAAAACGAGTCCCCCGAAGGAGACCGGTAGTATGAACTTAAGGCAAGGAACATTCAGGGCCGGAGCCCTGGTCGCTGTTTCGATTGCGCTGCTATGCGTGTCGGCGTTTGCCCAGACTCCGACTGTGACGAGCATTTCGCCCACGTCTGGCACCAGTGCGGGCGGCACGCCCGTGACCATTACCGGGACGAACTTCGTCAGCGGCGCCACGGTTGCCATCGGCACCGCGGCCGCAACCAGCGTGACCGTGGTCAACAGCACCACGATCACCGCAGTGACGCCGGCCAATGCCCCCGGAGCGATGAATGTTACCGTCACCAACACGAATCTGCAGAGTGGAACTCTCTGGGCCGTGCAGCAGCCGCTGACCAATCCTGGTTTTGAGTCGGGTACTGCGGGTTGGACCGCAAGCGGATCGGGCACTGCGACGGTTCTGAGTGGTTCGGGCGCGCACAGTGGCAGCAATTACGCGCAGCTGACCGTGGCATCTCCGGGCACACAGGTAAGCTACATCGCCACGCTCAATGGAACATCGCAATATTTGCCGGTGAATCCGGGCGACGTGATCAACTACGGCGGATGGGCGTACCGTGTCGATACGAATTCGGGCGACGGACTGGCGCGCTGGCAGATCGAACTGACGAATTCCAGCCAGAAGAGCCCCATCTACCAAGCTGCCACTCCCAACAACGTGACGACGGGAGCATGGGTTTATCAGCAGAATACCTATACAGTTCCAGCGACGGGAGTGAGCTACGTTCGCTTCTGGTGCCAGATCACGGGCAACACCAGCGCGCAGGCGCAAGCGAACTTCGATGACGCGGTGCTGACGCGCACCGTGCCGGGCGGCGGTTTTACATATGTCGGAACGCCTACGCTCACCGCAGTCTCGCCCAGCACCGGCCTGATCGGCGGTGGAACCAGCGTGACCCTGACGGGAACGAATTTTCAGAGCGGGGCGACGGTAACCTTCGGATCGAATGCGGCCACAGGTGTGACCGTGGCCAGCAGCACGACTATCACGGCGACCACTCCGGCGGGCGCGGCGGGCGCGGTCAACGTCACGGTGAACAATCCAGTCGGGCCGGGCGCGACTCTCACCAACGGCTTTACCTATGCGAATCCGGCGCCGACAGCCATCAGCATTTCGCCTTCATCCGGGCCCTCGGGCGGCGGAACTTCGGTCACCATCACGGGAACCAATTTCCTCAGCGGCGCCTTGGTTACATTCGGCAGTACGCAGGTGACGCCCAGTTCGGTGACCAGCACAACGATTACGGCAACCACTCCTGCCGACCCGCTGGGAGGCGCGGTCAATGTGGTGGTGACCAATCCTGATTCACAGACTGCGACGCTCTGGGCGGTGCAGCAGCCACTCACGAATCCGGGTTTCGAGTCTGGGACTTCGGGCTGGACTGCAGGTGGATTCGGGACGGTAGCGGTAATTGACAACCCGGCGCAAGCGCATAGCGGCAACAATTTTGCGCAGATGACGGTCGTTCCCCCGAACACGCAAGTGGACTACGTCGCCTTGCTGAACGGTACGTCGGAGTACCTGCCGGTAAACCCCGGAGACGTCATCAACTACGGAGGCTGGACCTACCGGGTCGATGACAATAGCGGCGATGGACTGGCGCGCTGGCAAATCGAGATTACTGAGAACCAGACCGGCGCTTCGTATCAAGCATCCAACCCGAACAACGCGACTTACGGCGCGGGATGGACCATGCAGCAGAATACCTACACCGTTCCCACGGGGAAGAACATGGTGCGTTTCTGGTGCCAGATTTCGAGCACGAGCGGAACGGTGACGGCCGAAGCAAACTGTGACGATGCCTTTTTCACCCGCACCGTTCCCGGCGGCGGTTTCACGTACATAGTTCCCGCGCCGACCGTGATTTCGATCTCGCCCACTTCGGGTCCGATTGCGGGCGGAACATCGACGACGATCACGGGCACCAATTTCCTCACCGGAGCGACGGTGACGTTTGGATCGAATGCGGCCACGGGCGTAACCGTGCTCAGCAGCACCACCATTACAGCGACGACGCCGGCCGGTTCTCCAGGGCCGGTCAACGTAGTTGTGACCAACCCGGGCGGTCTGTTTGGTACGCTGACCGACGGATTCACATTCGTGGGTCCACCTCCGACCATCGGCTATATCGCGCCGGTTTCAGGAACGGTCAACGGTGGAACGTCGATCAATCTGCATGGCACGAACTTCGAGACTGGCGCGGCGGTGACCATTGGGGGCGTGCCGTTGAATATCACCTTTGTGGGCAGCACGCTCATTCAGGGAACGACTTCGGCGCATCTGGCGGGCGGCGGCGACGTGGTTGTAACCAACGTCGACAAACAAACTGCGACGCTGGCGGCCACGTTGTACAACCAGGGCTTCGAGCAAGGGAGCACACGCTGGGTATTCGGCGGGTCAGGCACGGGGACGATCGTCAACTGCTCGTCGTCCGGATGCGGAACCATCAACAATGCGCACAGCGGAACCTACTACGCCGAGTTGAATGCGGCAGTGGCGGGGAATCATCCCACCTATACGGTCGCGACCGGCAGCGGTAGCGTGCAGTACTTCGCAGTGGTTCCGGGACAGGTGGTCACGTTTGGAGGTTGGGCGTACCGGGTTTCCGGCAACGGCAACGCGCGCTGGACGATCGCGATCACGGATTCGAATCACGCCAACGCGAACTACTACGCAGCTCCTCCGGCCAATGTTTGGGATTCGCAGTGGGAGTTGCAACAGGGAACGTACACGGTTCCTGCCGGGAAGGCCTACATTCAGCTCTACTGCGAAATCACGGGCGAGACGCAGGCGTCTGTGGCCCGCTTTGACGACGCCGTTCTGCAGATCGCCGAGGGGAGCTCCGGGGTCGTACCCGTATACACCGCCGGGTACACTTACAACCCAACCCCGTGGCTGAATTCGATTTCGCCGAACTGGGGCACACCCGCAGGCGGAACGACGCGGACGGTCTGGGGTACTGGCTTCCAGACGGGATCCACAGTGACGGTGGGAGGAGTCGCGGGCAGCAACGTTGTCGTGAACAGCGCCAACGCCATTACATTCTTTGTGCCCCCGGGAAACGCGGGCAACGCGAATGTTGTGGTTACGGGTCCGGATCTGCAGCCGAGCAACACGCTGACCGCCGCGTACACCTACGAAGCGCCGCCGGCGCCGCCGACGGGCTGGACGGCGATTCACCACATCATTTACACCCTGCAGGAGAATCGGTCGTTCGACCAATATTTCAGCCAGATGAACAACTATTACACCTATCTGGGTGTGACTGGCAGTCCGGTGAATGTGACGCCGCCGGGCACGCAATTAAAGGACATCGCGGGCGCGGAGATCGCTCCGTTTCACTCCCAGACCGAATGCGTTGAAAACACGCAGCCCAGCTGGAATGCCCAGCACATCGACTACGACAACGGTCTCATGGACGACTTCATGTTGACCGGGAACATGTTCTCCACATCGTC
Source organism: uncultured Acidobacteriaceae bacterium (assembly GCA_963739125.1). GTDB lineage: Bacteria > Acidobacteriota > Terriglobia > Terriglobales > Acidobacteriaceae > Sulfotelmatobacter. The sequence continues at coordinate 4,263,668 of CAVTZD010000001.1, forward strand.
TACGATCGACCCCAACGGCACGCGCGCCGTCGGCTACTTCGATTGGACCGACCTGCCGTACTACTACTCCCTGGCATACCAGTTCGCGACCAGCGATGCCTGGTACTCATCGGTGATGGCCAACACCGGAGCGAATCGCTCGTTCGTAGTGGCGGGCACGTCGCTGGGGTCGGTGGGCACGCCGATACCACCTGCGGGTGGTCTGCTCAACATGACGATCTTCGACCTGCTCGATCAGGCGGGCATCAGCTGGCGTTATTACTACCAGGATTCCACTCCGATCTGGATTCAGACCTGGGCGATATTCAACAAGAACATCGGCCCCATGGGGTGGAACAACAACATTGTGCCCATTTCCAACTATTACACCGACGTGCGGGATGAGAGCACGTTCCCGCAGGTGGTGTTCATTGAAGAGGATGGCGCCATGGATGAACATCCCAAGCCAAATCCGGGAGCCTCCGGGTCCACGTCGAGCATTCAGGCGGGGGCCAACCTGACGGCCGGGATCATCGATGCGTTACTCGCCAGCCCAACCTGGTCGTCGTCGGCGATGATTTTTACCTATGACGAGGCTGGTGGTGTGTATGACCATGCAACTCCTCCGACGAATCAGGCCATCCCGGACGGATACGCTCCGCAGGTCAACCCGGGAACCGATCAGCCCGGACTGTTCAATCAGTTTGGCATGCGAGTGCCGGTGGTGGTGTTGTCACCCTGGACCACTCCGCATTACGTTTCGCACGTGGCGCATGACCACACTTCGATTCTGAAGTTTATCGAAACCCGCTTCAGCCTGCCGCCGCTCACGGCGCGTGACGCGGCAGCCGATGACCTGGTGGATTTCTTCGGCAGCAACGGTGCCAACCTGACCAATGGCACGACGCCATGGCTGACTCCGCCGTCGGTCTCCTCGACTTGCAACCCGGGCACGACAGCCTGCCTGGTGACGCAGCCGCAGAGTGGAAACTGCAACCTCAACCTCGAAGCCGCTCCGTGACACTAACTTTTGCCCGCAACCCGGGTTAGAAGATAAAGTGGTTCGTCCAATTCAGTGACAAGACAGGAGTACAAGAAATCTATGGGATCCTTCGCGTCTTTCCCCCGGCGCCGGTTCCTGCAATACGTGGGAGTCGGAGCCATAGGTGCGGCCCTCCCACTGAAACGTGCAGACGCCGCCGGATGGTTCTCAGGATTGGCAGGCGAGCCTCTGCCATCCGTGACTCCGCTGAAAGACCTGGCAGCCGCGAAAGGCATTCTTTTCGGCAGCGCGACCAACAATGAGCACCTCCGCGAGGATCGTCCTTATGCCGATCTGATCGCCGAAGAGTGCGCGATCATTACTCCTGCCAATGAACTAAAAATGAAATATCTGCAGCCGGGGCCGAACTCCTTCAAGTTCGAAAACGGCGACTGGATGGTGCACTGGGCTCAGTCGCGCGGCATCAAAGTGCACGGGCACGCTCTGGTCTACGGAGAAAATGGAGCGCTTCCGCCGTGGGCCAACAGCCACATCAACCCGGGCAATGCGCGAGAGATCATGCTGAAGCACATCACTACGGTAGCCCGGCACTATGCCGGCAAAGTGGTGTCGTGGGACGTGGTGAACGAGGCGCTGCAGGGGCCAGATCTGAAGGACACAATCTGGTCGCGCAATGTGGGGCCGGATTACATCGAGATTGCCTTCAAGACCGCGCGGGAAGCCGATCCCAGCGCGATGCTCTGCTACAACGAGACCAACATCGAGTGGGCCAATCAGGGCGGCAAGAGGGAAGGCACACTGCGACTGCTCGGTAATCTGCAGTCGAAGAATGCTCCGGTTCAGGCTTTGGGAATTCAGTCGCACCTGCGTTACGAGATGGGCGGATTTGAGCCGGGTAAGATGCGCAAGTTTCTCAACCAGGTTTCCGATCTCGGCTTGAAGATTCGCATCTCCGAACTTGATTGCCGCGAGCGCGACAGCGACACCGACACTGCGTCACGGGATAAGACCGTGGCGCAATACTACTTGGATTATCTGAACACGGTTCTCGAAAACAAGAACGTGATCGTGGTTGAAACCTGGAACCTGACCGATCGTTATACCTGGCTCTCGAAAGAAGCGCCGCGTCGCGACGGGCAGCCGGTCCGGCCCTTGCCGTTCGACGAGAACCTTAGGCCAAAGCCGGCGTTTGATGCCATGGCGCAGGCCTTCGAGCATGCACCGTCGCGGTAAATTTCTTCTGTCGCCGCGGGCGCCAGCGCCCGCGGTGCCAGAACTGTAACCTTCGAAACCCTCCCCGGTTTGTTACATTTCCAATTCATGAATACCGTTACATCGCAGCCGGCAAACGCTCGCGTGCAGCCGACATCCAGTAATCGCGACCCGCGGCAGCGCGGTCGCGAAGAAGTTCGCCGCTGCCGCCGGGATCCATCGAGCCGAGTGACTTCAACGCTCGGCGATCTGACGGCGGGGCCGGGATGGCTGGTTGCTCTGCGCCTGACGGCGATGCGGTTTCCGGCAGCCACCCGCGCGATCGTGACGGTGTGCTGCTGGACGGCGTCGGTAGTCGGGAAAGTTCCGGGAGGGAATGCAATCGCGGCGCGGGCGCAGAAATCCAGAAATGCATTCCTCTTTTTCTGCGGCGCAATCGAAGAAGCGGGTGGTTGGAACGCTTTCCGGCGCGAGTTTGCGATGCGCCTGCCGGTGTTGTGCTATCACCATGTCGGCGAGAAGCTGCCGCGCAGTTGGCCGCTTCTGACGGTTTCTCCTCAAGTGTTTCAGCGCGAGATCGATTGGCTTTCGGCCCACGGATACGCGGGTGTTCACGCTGCCGACTGGTTAGCCTGGGTGCAGCAGGGAATTGCGCTTCCGGAAAAGCCCGTATTGATTACGTTCGATGACGGCTATACCGACCTGATCGAACAGGCCATCCCGGTGCTCGAGAAGCACGGGTTCAAGGCGACTATCTTTATTGTGTCGCAGCACATCGGCGGGGCCAGCACCTGGGACGTTCCGCTGGGGCATCCAAGCCGGCCGCTGATGACGGCGGAACAGGTGCGGGAGTGCCCGGCGCATGGCATTGAAATCGGGGCGCACAGCCGCACACATCCCGACCTGCGCACCCTGCAGGACAGCGCTCTGAAGACCGAACTGGAAGGTTGCCGCGCTGATCTCACCGAACTCATGGGACGCCCGGTCAATACGCTGGCGTATTGTTTTGGCTTTCAGAACGAAACGGTGCGAAAGCGCGCCGGAGAAACCTACGACTTGTCATTCAGCTGCAAGCCGGGACTGAATGCCTGGCGCACAGACCCGACGTGCCTGCGCCGGATGTTTGTGCATCCCAGCCGCACCAATTTCGTGCTGCAGGTGAATTACGGAATCGATTTGCACGCCGTCTATCGCTTTGCGCTGGACCGCAGCGGGCGGGCCTGGCGGAAATTGTTTCCGCCGGCGGGACGCTCCGAACGAGTGAACGGCCCAGCCCCGGCGGGCACGGCGCAAGTTACCGACGTAAACCGCTGACGGATGACTGAAGTCATTTTGATCCCTCTAATGCAGACTTCTACGATTGACATGCCCGTGACCGACGCGCCTTTGAAAGAAATGGATCAGCCGGCGGCGAGCTCTGCCGTTTCCGTGCGCGAAGCGCGGTTTTCCGACTACGATTCCATCGCCAATCTGATGCAGCGCTATGGCATGGAAGCTTGCAGCCGCGACGACTGGGAACACTTCTGGCTGGGAAACCCGGTCTACGAGCGAAATGGACGCGTGTGGCCTATCGGCTGGGTGCTTGAGGCCAGCTCCGTTCCGGCCGGCTCCGAAGCCGAAGCGCGGGTGGTGGGATTCTCCGGCAACATTCCGGTGGCCTGCTGCTTCCGAGGAAAAGAGTTGACGGCGGCCGCGACGTCGGCCTGGGTTGTGGACACAGACTATCGCAGCCACTCGATGTTGCTGGCGAGCAAATATTTCGCTCAGAAGAATATTAACTTGCTGTTGAACACGACGGCGATTCACGTGGCGGGACAGATTTTTCGCGCGTTTCACGCCAAGCCGATCCCGGTGGAGGGTCTGGAGACGGCGCTATTCTGGGTGCTGGACTATCGCGGCTTCGCCCTGAGTTCGCTGGTGCGGAAGGGCGTGCCCTTGGCTTCGCTGGCCAGCTATCCGCTGGCCGCGGCGATGGCTGGAATGACGAAAATTAAGGGTAGAGTGGCCCGTGCGGATTCTGTTCCGACTGTGAACCGGGTCGAAGAATTTGACGAGCGCTTTGACGAGTTCTGGCAGCATTTGAAACAACGATCGGACGTGCTGCTTTCGGTGCGTGATCGCGAGACGCTGCAGTGGCACTTCCGGCGGTCGCAGCGATCGAACGGCCTCTGGATTTATACGCACGAGAGCGAGGGTCGCCTGACCGGCTACGCAATCTTTCAGCGGCAAGACAAGGCTGACGTTGGATTGACGCGGGTGCGCCTGGTTGATTTTCAGTCGCTGGATTCGAATCCAGCGATTCTTGACGCGATGATCGCAGCCGGGCTCAAACGGGCGAAGGCGGAAAGAATACAGATGATCGAGGTGGTTGGATTTTCCGGCGCAGTACGAAGCCAGCTTGAACGTCTCGCGCCCTTTCGCCGCCAGTTGCCTTCGCAACTTTTCTACTACAAGGCGCTTTCAAAGGAGTTGAAGGTTCAGCTCGGAAATCCGCAGGCATGGCAGCCAAGTTCTTATGACGGTGACAGCAGTCTATGACCTCGATTCCGCAAGTGCCCAGTTACGACGACGTGTTGCCGGTTGTGTATAAGGCGCTGGACGAGTTGAATCAGCAGCGCTCGCGGAGCCAGCGGCTTGCGGCAACTCCCGACTGCGCGCTGTTCGGGGAGAGCGGGAATCTCAACTCGCTGGAACTGGCAAACTTTATCGTTCTGATGGAGCAGTTGGTGCAAGAGAAGTTCGGAGCGGAAATCGATCTCACGGAGAATGATCCGTTTTCTCCGGAGAGCGGACACATGCGCACTGCCGGAACGCTGGCGGCGCATATTGCGACTCTGGTGCGGGAACAGGCGTGAATTCTACTTCAACCCAAGTCGAACTGATTTCCGACTTCAATCTTCAGACGTTGGCCAATTATCTGGAGAACGCGGAGTCGCTGCCGACCGTCTCGGTCAGAGTCGCGCCGTTCGGCCAGGTCGCGCCGTCTTTGCTGCAGGCCAATGGCGGCTCGCGCGATGCATTCGCGCTGGTGTGGACGTCTCCTGCGTCCGTGGTGCCGAGTTTCTCTGATGCATTACAGTCGCGGCCTGTGCATAAAGACGCAATTCTTGCCGAAGTGCGGCAGTTTGCCCAGCACATCATCACGGCGAAAGATCGCTTTCGATCAGTCCTGGTCTGCGCGTGGACTCTGCCGCGCTGGCAACGCGGGCTTGGCCTGCTCGATCTGCAGAAGCCATCGGGGCTCAGAAACCTGCTGCTCAAGATGAATCTGGAACTGATCTCCGCGCTCGAAAATGTTGCCGGAGTTTTCATTCTGAATCCGCAGGATTGGATCGAGTCGGCGGGGAAGAACGCGCACAGTCCCAAGTCATGGTATTTGTCGAAGACGCCCTACGGTGCGGAAGTCTTGAAGCAGGCGGCGGTGGAAATCAAAGCGGCGCTGCGCACGATTTCCGGCGAAACTCGCAAACTGATTGTGGTTGATCTTGACGACACGATGTGGGGCGGCGTCGTCGGCGATGTGGGATGGGAAAATCTCCGCCTCGGCGGGCACGATCACATCGGCGAGGCGTTCGTGGATTTCCAGCGGGCGTTGCAGGCGCTGCGCAATCGCGGCATCGTGCTGGCGATTGCCAGCAAAAACGATGAAGCGGTCGCGCTGCAGGCGCTGCGCCAGCATCCGGAAATGGTGTTGCGTCCTGAGGATTTCGCCAGCTGGCGAATTAACTGGAAAGACAAGGCTGGCAACATTATCGAAATTGCCGCCGAACTTCGGCTGGGCCTGCAGTCGGTAGTTTTTATCGACGACAATCCAGCGGAGCGAGCGCGGGTTCGCGAAGGTCTGCCTGAGGTGCTGGTTCCGGAATGGCCGAACGACAGAACCCTGGCAGCCTCGACGCTGCTGCAGCTCGATTGTTTCGACGCCGCGCAGATTACCAATGAAGATGAGGCGCGGGCCGGCATGTACGCGATGGAACGCAAGCGCGCGGGCCTGAAGACGGAAATGCCCACGGTTGCCGACTGGCTGCGGTCGTTGCAAACCAAGGTTTTGGTCGAAGAACTGAATGCCTCAAACCGCGCGCGGGTCGCGCAACTCTTCAACAAGACAAATCAGATGAACCTGACGGCGCGCCGCCTGCCGGAGAGCGAACTGGCGCAGTGGGCAAGTCATGGGAACCGCAAATTGTTGGCGTTCCGGGTAGCCGATCGCTTCGGAGACTCCGGGCTGACCGGGATTCTCACGCTGGAATTCAACGACGAAGCCGCGACGATCACCGATTTCATTCTCAGTTGCCGCGTGATGGGCCGCCAGGTGGAGGAAACGATGCTGGCGGTCGCGGTGGAATGCTGCCGCCGAGTCGGGGCGCGCAAATTGCAGGCGCGGTACATCGCTACGGCGAAGAATAAACCGTGCCACGAGTTCTGGATGCGCTCCGGATTCGATCATGATGAGGCCGGAAACGTATTCACCTTCGATCTCGCCCGGGATTACGCGCGACCAGCGAGCCTTGAATTATCGTACGCGCAGAGTGTGGCAACAAGCTTGGGCTCGGCGGAAACCGTGATGGAACCCGAGATTCGCGAGGTCGAACCCATATCTGCGCCGTGAGCAAAAGCTTTTGTTTCTCCGTTTGGTTCCCCCCCTGTTTTGTTGTTCTCGTGCACGTCGAATGCAGCAAGTTTTGAAATACTAAAGTTCTAACACCTAGGAGGCAGTATGCATTTCGGTTTACTCGGGCTATACGCTGGACCTGATCAGATCATGCCGATCACTTCCAGCCTGGCGGCGATCTTTGCTTTTATCCTGATGTTCTGGGGCAAGGTGATGGTCGCGTTCGATAAGATGATGCGGTTCTTCAAGGGCACTCCGCCCGAGCCGGTTCCCGCGCCGGCTGCTCCCACGCCTGCGGCTGGCGCAGTCGCGCAGGAAGACATTCAGGCAAAGGAGTAGGAGACCGTCGTGGGCAAGAAGAAGGTTATCGTCATCGGTCTCGACGGTCTGGAGCCAAGCATCGTGGAAACGATGCTGGCCCAGGGCGATCTGCCGAACCTCGCGCGCTTGCGCGCGCTGGGGTCGTACACGCGCATGAAGACCACGTATCCGGCGCAGACGCCAGTGGCCTGGTCTTCGTTTGCGACCGGCGTGAACCCGGGAGGGCACGGCATTTTCGATTTCATTCGCCGCGATCCTGAGACCTACCTTCCCGATCTCGCGTTGAGCCGTTTTGAACGGCCTAAGAGCATGCTCGCGCTGCCCAAGGTGGTGAGCCGGCGGAATGGCACGGCTATCTGGCAACGGCTGACGACTGCCGGAATCCCCAGCACCGTTTTGCGCTGCCCCTGCACGTTTCCTCCCGACACGATCAAAGGCAGCATGCTGGCGGGCGTAGGCGTGCCTGACTTGCGGGGCGGGCAGGGAACGGGGACTTTCTACACCCAGGACAAGAGCGCCGTCGCGAAAGAGAATGAACGCCTCATTCATCTTGAATCCGGCGGCGATGTGAAAAGCTGGATCATTGGTCCGCGCAACCCCCGCGCGAATCCGCCTGACGATTTCCGCAGCGAAATTCGCGTGCGGCGGGAGGGCAGCGCTCTGCGCATCGAGACCAATGGAAGCCCGGCCACGGTCGAGTTGAAAGAAAGAGCATGGAGCCCTTGGGTCAAGGTCAAGTTCAAGATGTCGATGCTGCAATCGGTGCCGGGCATGGTGCGTTTTTATGTGCGCCAGCTTTCGCCGACGATCGAGTTCTATGTTTCGCCGGTGAACTTCGATCCTGCGGCGCCGGTGTATCCCATCTCGTCTCCGCCGGATTACGCGAAGCGTCTGTCGGAAGAAATCGGCCTGTTCGCGACGCTCGGCATGGCGGAAGACCACAACGGCCACAACAACGGACGCTTCGACGAAACGGATTATCTCGCGCAATGCAACCTGGTCTACGAAGAGCGCGAGAAGATGATGGATCACGAACTGCGGCGCTTCAGCGAAGGCTTCTTTTTTGTGTTGTTCGATACTCCTGACCGCGTGCAGCACATGCTGTGGCGCTTCCGCGATCCGAAGCATCCGGGATTCAGCAAAGACGTTCCCCCGGAACTCGGACAGCAGGTGAACGCGCTCTACCGGCGCTGTGATGAGACGGTGGGCCGCGTGCTCGAGCGTGTGGATGAAGACACTCTGCTGATCGCGCTCTCCGATCACGGGTTCAATTCTTTCCGGCGATCTTTCCACACCAATACGTGGCTCTGGCAGAACGGGCTGCTGGCCTTCAAAGACGGCAAGAAGCCGTCGACTGACATCAAAGAGAATTTCACCGGCGTCGACTGGTCAAAGACCTACGCCTACGCGCTCGGACTGGGCGGAATTTACCTCAACAAGAAAGGCCGCGAGCGCGACGGAATCCTGGAAGAAGGCGCGGAAGCCGAGCGCGTGCGCAATGCCATCACCAGCGGTATGGCGGAACTGGTCGACACCGACACGGGCGCTCCGGGCATTCGAAGCGTGTCGCGCCGCGAAGAAATTTATTCAGGTGCGTATGTCGGCGAGTCTCCCGATCTGCTGATTAATTTTCATCCCGGATTTCGGGTCTCGTGGGAAACCACGATTGGCGGTTTTTCCGACCGGCTGTTTGAGGACAACACCCGGCGCTGGAGCGGCGATCACATCATCGATCCCGATGCCGTGCCTGGAATTCTGTTCATGAGCCGGGCGGCGGCGAAGAATCACGCCAGCATCGTTGATCTTGCCCCCACGATTCTGCGGTACCTCGGCACCCCGGCCGGGGAGGGCATGGAAGGGAAGTCGTTGCTCGCTTAATTCTTAACTCTGAACTCGACGGTTTCTTACTTATGAAAATCTGCGTACTCGGACTCGATTGTGCCGCTCCGGAGGTCATCTTCAACGATGAGCGGCTGGTGAATATTCGGCGGCTCATGGACCTGGGACTCTATGGAACTCTGCAGAGCGTGGTTCCTCCCATCACCGTGCCGGCCTGGATGTGCATGAGCACCAGCCAGGATCCGGGCTCGCTGGGCGCGTATGGCTTTCGCAACCGCTCGGATTATTCCTACGACAAACTGGGCTTCGTGAACTCGGCGTCGATCAAGAATTTCGCCATCTGGGATCAGCTGACACGCGAAGGTAAGAAGTCGATCATCATGGGCGTGCCGCCGAATTTTCCTCCGCGGAAAGTGAACGGCATCAGCGTGGGCTGCTTTCTCACGCCCGATCCGGCGAAAGACGAGTTCACCTATCCGGCGAGCATCAAGGCCGAAATTCAGCAGCTCGTCGGCGATTATCCGGTCGATGTGAAAGATTTCCGCACCGACCGCAAAGACTGGCTGCGCGACGAAATATTTGCCATGAGCGGTAAACAGTGGCAGGTCGTACGGCATCTGATAGCGAACCATGAGTGGGACTATTTCCACTTCGTCGATATCGGGCTCGACCGCGTCCACCACGGCTTCTGGAATTATTTCGACAAAAATCACGTGCAATACGAAGCCGGGAATCCCTACGAAAACGTCATCCCGGATTACTATCTATGGCTCGACGAGCAGATCGGGAGCGTCATGGAGTTGCTCGACGGCGAGACGATCCTGCTGGTGCTTTCCGATCACGGCGCGCAGCGGCTCGACGGAGGATTCGCCGTCAACCAGTGGCTGATCGAGCAGGGATTGCTCGTGTTGAACGAGACGCCGAAGGAGATCACGCCTTTCAGCAAGCTGAACGTCAATTGGGCGAAGACCAAAGCCTGGAGCGAAGGCGGATATTACGCGCGAGTATTCTTCAACGTGGAAGGCCGTGAGCCGCAGGGCGTGATTCCGAGCGCGGATTACGCCGCGTTTCAGGACGACATGAAAGCGAAGTTCGAGGCTCTCGGAGATGACAAAGGCCAGCCCATGAACTCGCTGGTGTTTAAGCCAAAAGAGATTTACCAGAACGTGCGCAACGTCGCGCCCGACCTGATCGTGCATTTCGGCGGGTTGTACTGGCGATCGATTGGCAGCGTGGGGCATCCCGGGCTTTATTTGCAGGAAAATGATACCGGGCCGGATGGGTGTAACCACGCGCAGTACGGAATGTTTCTAATGGCGGCGCCGAATTGCCCCCTGGCCGGCGAATACTCAGGTGCGCGGCTGCTGGATATCGCGCCCACGCTCCTCGACCTCGCCGGATACGACATTCCGGAGTCGATGCAGGGGCGCTCACTGGTGGCCGGCATGGAGAAAAAAGGTCCGGATGAGGGGTTCGGAGACGCGGACAGCGAGCAACTCATTCACGACCGCCTGGCTGGTCTGGGATACATCTAATTGTTTTGTTTCTTGACTGATCGAAAAGATTCTTGCACGCACCTATAGACCAACGAATCGGACGGGCCGAACAGGGAAGAATAACCATGGGTGACCAAGGGTTGTTGGATCAAATCAATTACAAATCGGCCGAATCCTCCACGGCCCAATCCACAGAGCCAATCTTCATTCTCGGGATTGCTGCGCGCTGTGGGACAAACTACCTGCATGACCTCATCCGCATGCACCCGGACTGCGATTCCGGGAGCGCCATGTTGGAAGAGGACAACCTGTTGGCCAATGCGCACCTTCTTACCAGATACGTGGACGGGGTTTCCCGCTGGTGGAAGCAGCACTGGGGCCAGGACGAACTGCGAACCGAAAAAGAAGCTCTCGCCCAGCAGATCGGGCAAGGGTTGATGGGGTTCCTGTCGGCCCAACTCGAACGGCGGAAGCAGCTCTCGGCCAAGGACGGGAACAACGGGCGACCGACGCGGTTGGTCACGAAGACGCCGACCGTCAAGAATTTAGGATTGTTTTTCCAGTTATTTCCGACGAGCAAGCTGCTGGTGCTGGTTCGCGACGGACGTTCAGTGGTCGAGTCCGCGGTGCGAACCTTCGATCGTCCTTACGGGCACGCCGCGCGGGAGTGGGCGTCGTCGGCGCAGATCATTCAGAATCAGCGCAAGGAGCATGCCGCGACGCCGTTTCTGCTCGTCCGTTACGAAGACCTTTACACCAACGTGGAAAAAGAACTGCGCCGTATCTTCGATTACCTGCAGCTGGATGCGGACGTCTATGACTACGCGGGGGCGGTGAATCTTCCCGTCCGCGGCTCGTCGACGCTGCGCGGGCAACCCTCGGCGCGCGAGGTTCCCTGGGTCGCAAAGGGCATTCACTGGGATCCGGTGCAGAAGCCGGCGAATTTCAATCCGGTGGAACGTTGGGCCAGCTGGAGCCGGGCCAAACATGAGCGTTTCAACTGGCTGGCCGGCGATTATCTGGAACCGTTCGGCTATGCCCGGAAGGACTATCCCGGCGGCCATCCGCTGTGGGCGATGTCGAACTTCCTGCTTGATGTGCTGCACACAGACGGAATCTTGTGGACGGCGCGCAGGGTTCGCAGGAGATGGAAAGAAATCAATTCGATGGATGACTTCCTCGAAGCGCTTCGCTTGATGAAACGTTCGATCATCGATGCGCTCTGGGAACGCTCTGAGTTCGGGACGTAGAGTCGGACGCGGAACCAAAGAGCAAGCGAAACCGCGAGCCCCCGCTTGCTTGCTCAGACTGGATCTCGATCAGTGAACAGTGAGAAACGGCACAGTCGTTTAGCCGAAACCGTGCAGGAACTGCGGGATGACATCCTGCAGCAAATTTCGCCCGTCGCCACCGGCGCGGCATCGTCGACGGTCAGAGTCTCTCTCTTGCCTCGTCAGAGCATGCACGAGGTAGCCAGCGTGGAAATTGGCCAGAATGGCACAGCGGTGCGCTTTTTCGCCAAGAGCGATCTGGCGAACTATGGCGGACCGCAACGCCTGGAAACCGAAGAGTACGTTCTGCGCAACATTGCGCCTGAAATCTGGCAGGCCAACGATCGGACGCGCTGTCCGCAGGTGCTGGCATTTTTTCCTGAGCGCAAGCTGCTCTTGCTGGAAATGGTGGAAGGGAAGTCGCTGAAGGAACTGCTCTTCGATATGGGCAGAACTCATAGCAACCTTCCCGACCTGCTGGCCCTCAGCGGAGAATGGCTGGGAAGGTTCCACGCCCTTACACAATCGGAGCAAGCGAATCCGTTCGAGTGGCTGGAGGGTTCTTTTTCACAGCCAAAAATTCGCGACGTGTTCGGCAACTGCGGAGTCGCGGATCTGTATCCCAAGCTGGCCAAACTGTTGCACCAATTCCGGCTGGATTATCCTGATTTCCGGCGGCCGTTGTGCCGTCTGCATTCCGAATTCACGCCGCTCCACGTGCTGGTCAAGAACGACGCCGTCTATGTGATCGACTTCGGGTCCAGCCGGCTGGGCTTTGGCTACGAAGACGTCGCCACGTTCACCACTTTCTTCGACATTCTTCTCCCCTGGCGCGCCGTTACCGGATCGCTGCGGCTTCCGCTGGCGCAGCAGAAAGACATATTCCGCGAGTCCTACTTCGCTCATCGTCAGCAGACTTTCGGCGTTCCCGACAACGTCGTCATGCGATTTGCCTATCTGCAAGCCATGGCGCATCACGAGTCGTGCCGGGAAACGATTCCTTCCTCCCCCGCGGCGGCGCTGTACGCTACTGCGGGACGAGCCTGGGTACGCCGGCGTTTCGCCGCGCTGGCCCGCCGGGAACTCACTTATTTGGAGCGGTTAGTCTCGGTTCCTCCGGTGTGGCACCTGGAGTACACCGCCCCCACCTCAACCGAGGCGATGTAAAGGGACAAAGGTGCTGCTCGGCTCTGCCTGATCGCAGGAAGTCTCGCGGTGGCTCCCCCGGACCACTGAATTGCAAATCTGAATACCATGTCAAATTCTATGGAAACACAGCAAGAACGCGCTCCATCCCTCTGGCTCATCGCCGCCTGGTTCGCGTTGGTGACGGGCATCTGCGAGGGGTTTGGGCTGCTCGCCTTCCAGCGCATCAACTGGGCGAACTGGGGCAGCATGGTGCACGTTTCCATTCCGATCATATGGATCGCTCCCATCGTCGACCTGGGCGTGGCCCTTCTTATCGCTATCGTGCTGGTCGTGGCCTCGAAGGTTTTTCAGCGCATGCCGCTGATCCGGACCGCGGTTCTGGTCTATGCCTCGGGAATGATCTACATCGGGCTGGCCCTGACCGAGCGGCTCACTTACCATGCCGACCTGCTGCTCGGCATTGGCTGCGGCGTCGCGTTTAGCCGATGGTTCGTCAAACATCAGAGGATCACTTTCCGCATTTGGCGAGCCACGCTGCCCTGGCTGGCGGCCGCGGTAATTCTTGCGCTGGTCGCGGGTGAAGGAAGAGAATGGCTCCGCGAACAGCGCGCGCTGGCGAAGCTGCCTGCCGCAGCCCCGGGCTCACCGAACGTTCTGGTGATCGTGATCGACACTCTGCGCGCCGATCACATGTCGATGTATGGATACTCGCGGCTGACCACTCCGCACATCGATGCCTTCGCGAAACAAGGAGTCACGTTCGACAACGCGATCGCTCCTTCGTCGTGGACTTTGCCCTCACACGCGTCGATGTTAACCGGCCGCTACACCTACGAACACGGCGCGGACAGCGTGAAGCCGATGTCGCTGTTGGGACATTCGGTGGCGACCCTCGACAATCGCTATCCCATGCTGGGGGAAGCGCTCGAGCGGCATGGATACCGCACCGCGGGCTTTGCCGGCAATCGCATATTCTTTTCCCGCCACATGGGCCTGGGCCGCGGTTTCACTCACTTTGAAGACTTCACCACGAAAGACATGTTTCCGCGCACGGTCCTCGGCAGGAAGTTCGCGACTTTGATCCTGAATCACGACCGCCTGCGGATGTTTCTGGTGCGCATCGGATTTCGCAGCCTCGAGCATCTTCAGATGGTGGGCGAAGAAGGAATCCGCAAGCGTGGCCCGTCGATCAACCACGCCGTGCTGAAGTGGATTGATCGCGACCGCAGCCGGCCGTTCTTCGCCTTCTTGAACTACTACGATGTGCACGGGCCCTACGGTCCGCGGCATTCGGCGGGGCAGAAATTTTCACATGGGAAGGGCACCGACACCGACTATTACGATGACGGTGTCGCCGACATGGATGGGTTCATCAGCGATCTGCTGCACGAACTGGATCGCCGCGGCCTTACCGACAATACGTTCATCATCTTTACCTCCGATCACGGAGAGTTGCTGAATGAGCACGGCATGCTCGGGCACCGCAATGCTCTGTACCGGCAGCTGATCTCGGTTCCGTTTATCGTGCGCAAGCCCGGCGTCGTGCCCGCGGGCGTGCGCATCGAAACGCCAATCACGATTTCGGCGCTGCCCGCAACCGTGATGGATCTGCTGGGATGGGGCGATCAAACCCTGTTCCCCGGTCCGTCACTGGTGGAACTGTGGAAGAATCCAGGGCCGCATCCGGAGTGGCCCTATCCACTCTCGGAGCTGGCGCAATTCGTACACTCAAGCCAAGAGTGGCCCTGTCATTGGGGATCGATGCAGTCGATGGTGAGCCCGCAGTGGCACTACATTTATCACGAAAAGTTTGGCACGCAACTCTATGACTGGCAGACGGATAAAGAGGAGCTGCACAACCTGGCGAAGGCTCCGGACGACCAGCCTGTAGTGCAGGAGCTGGCCGAGAGAGTGAAAGATTTAACCGCCAAGCCGCGCGAGGTTGGGCGCGTCGCGGCCAAGGCTGAAAGCGCACACTAGTTCGGAGTTTGTTTCGGAGCGTCGTTTCGGAGATTGGTTTCGGAGCTTCGTTCGTAACATCGCCAGCTATGGTTACCTTGCAAGTTGAAAATCCCGATCGGACTGAGAAGACCCTGACTAGCGCCGACACGCAGACGCCCGCGCCGCAAAAGATTTGGGTCCGGGTGTTGCGGCGTGGCTACGTCCCGCTGATGTCGTTGCTGCTCACCGCGCTGGTTGGTCACTGGCTGGCGGGAATCGCGGAGCGGAACGTCGAACAGAAAGCCGAGGAGCGCAGCGAGCGTCAAACCGTCGCGTCTGTTCCGGGCCTGTCAGCCGCGGATCTGGCCGAGACGCAATTTGTGCTGAACCCGAATGATGCCCCCGCCATGCGGACGCAGTTACTCTACCTGGGAGATTCGCAGGTATTTTCGCGGCCTGATGCGCCGCCGGGCGCGCTGAACACGGCGCAGTGGCTGCAGGTGCTTTTGTCGCGGCAAGACGATCACGCCGTGCGCGTGCGCATCGGCGCGTCGCCGGGCACGGACATTCCGGAAATGCTGCTGAAGGCTGTAGCTGCCTCGGAACAGAATCCGCGTCGGGATGACATCATCGTCGCTGATCTGGCGCTGGCAGAATTTCGCGATCTTGGCGTGCGCAGCGAGATCCAGGCGGCGGCGGATCCGCCGGTGGTGAATTCCGATCTCAAGTCCTTAGTCTCCGGCAATCCCGACCTGGCGGATGCGAACAAGATGCTGAGCCCGGTGCTGAGCGCGCAGCAGCAGGGTCCAAGCGAAAAAAAGGCCGCCCCGTCCCTGGCCGACAGAATGGAAGACACGCTGCAGCGCAAGGCTGACAAATGGTCCCTATTTCAGCAGCGGGAAAACCTGATCGGGCTCGGACTGCTGCGTTACGCTCAGTGGGAGCACCGGTTGCTGCACATCAGCTCCGATACACGAATTCCAACGCATGCGGCGCCATATCGCACCAACCTGCAATTGCTCGAACTGCTCATGCGCTATGCCCGCGATCGCAACATTCACCTGGTTCTGTTCTTTGGGCCGGTGCGCGATCTGGAACCGAACCCGGACGCTCCGGCCGATCTTGCCCGCATGCATCGCGATGTCGGCAGCCTGTGCGAACGCTATGCGGTAACCTGCCTCGACTATTCGCATGCGGTACCGGAAAGCCTCTGGGCCGACTACGCCGCCAATCAGCGAGGCGCCTTCGCGATGATGGCAGGCCAGCACGACTTCTATCACTTCACTGAAGCCGCGCACAAATCCTTGGCGGAGAAACTTGTCTCCGACGCCGGCGCCCAGATTCTGCAGTGGTCAACTCAGGCGGGTGCCGCACAGTGAACCTTATCAGTCTGAGCTACCTGGCCTTCGTGCCGCTGGTGTGGGTGCTGAGCCGGATCATTCCTTCCGGGAAAGGCCGCCAGCTGTTATGGCTGGCGGCGAGCTACTTCTTCTACGGAACATGGGGGCTGAATTTCCTGGCGATTCTGCTGGTCAGTTCGCTGGTGAACTACGGGCTCGGCATCTACTTGCGGCGCAAGCCGACGGCGGGCAGGCTCTGGGTTGGAATCGGATTCAACGTTTTTGTGTTGGCCGTCTTCAAGTATCTGCCGGCATGGTCGTTTCATCAGGCGGCGGGGCATCTGCCTTCGTTTCTGGAAAATCTGATTCTTCCCGTAGGCGTTTCCTTTTGGACGTTTGAAGCCCTCAGCTACCTGTTCGATGTTTACCGCGAAGAAGAACTTGATCCGTCGCTGACTGAGTTCTGTCTGTATATGGCTTTCTGGCCTACGGTGCTCTCCGGACCCGTGTGCCGCCTGCCGGAATTGCTGCCGCAGTTTCGCACGGCCGAGCCCGTCTGGGATGACATTACAGAAGGCGTGCGGCGCATCATTCTTGGGTTTTTCATGAAGACCGTGCTCTCGCAGATGCTGGGCGCCGGCCTGCGGCCGGGAGAAGGCGTGGATTTTGGCTTCAACCAGATCGCGCACGGGTGGACCGGACTTGACGTCTGCATTCTTGCGCTGGGCTTTGGTTTCCAGATGTATTTCGATTTTGCCGGCTACTCCAACATCGTGATCGGCACGGCGCGCCTGTTCGGCGTTCGACTACGGGAAAATTTCCGCGACCCATTCCTCTCGACTTCGCCCTCTGAGTTCTGGACGCGCTGGCACATGTCGTTGTCGTTTTGGATACGTGACTACGTTTTCCTTCCCCTGGCGACCTGGCGGCCGCAGGTC
Source organism: uncultured Acidobacteriaceae bacterium (assembly GCA_963739125.1). Lineage (GTDB taxonomy): Bacteria > Acidobacteriota > Terriglobia > Terriglobales > Acidobacteriaceae > Sulfotelmatobacter. The sequence continues at coordinate 4,280,769 of CAVTZD010000001.1, forward strand.
TGGTGGCGTCACGTGTCGTTAGTCATCGCCCTGATGCTGTTCGGTTTCTGGCACGGAGCGGAGTCGACCTACATTATCTGGGGCGCGCTGCAAGGGCTGCTGCTGGTGGCGCACCGGCAATATCAGCAATTCGAGCGTCGCGCGAATGTGCAGTTACCCGCCCTGGTTGCGAGCTACGCGGGCTGGGCAGTGACGTTTACCTGCATGCTCTTGAGCTGGGTCGTGTTCCGGGCCAACGATTTGCATCAGGCCGGGGTCATGCTCCATGCCTTGGTGCAGGTTTCGAGCTACCGACATTTTGTGTTACCAAGGAATTTCGTCTGGATGACCATCGTGATCTCGGTTCTTTACTTTGTGGTTGCCGGGCTGCGCAGGGTGGCTGAAAATATAAAGCAGAGTCCCGCGGTTTCGCGGCTGGGCTGGGCACTCTCGCCGGTTTTGTATTCTGCTGCCATGCTGTCAGTTGTGATCATGAGCATCCATAAGACTGTATTTGTATACCTGCAATTCTGACGGCGAGGCGGTTGTGTCTTGGCCATTCGTTGAGGAGACGGTTGTGACGGAAGCGATTGTGAATGGCGGCATGAAAACGGAACTGATCATGACTGAAGCGATGAAGGAAATGACCGACTACATCGCCCGTGAGCTGGTGCGGCGTCCGGGGGTCGAAATCACGCCGGAAACGCCGCTCGTGTCTTCCGGCCTGATCGATTCCTTCGCGCTGGTCGAGATCTTTGTGAAGCTGGAGAAGCTGACCAACCGGCGTATTCCCGCAGCCAAGATCCAGCCCAAAGACATGGACACGGTGGACCTGATGTTCGCCACGGCCGCGAGAATCGGCAAACCTCGTCAATAATTTCGAAGTGTCATCGAATGAACTGCCGTTCGCAACAGAAATCCCATCACGTAGCAGTCCGCTCCCTTTCGTTCGCCATCTGTGACCTCGAGATTTTTATTTCTGAGAAAAGGAATATAGACCGATGATATCGATGATTTCGAAACTTGGAATTCGCGTGTCCCGGACTATTGTTTTTCTGCTGGTCGCGCTCGCGGGCATGGCGTCCGCGCAGGGGATCAACGTCAAGCTGGTCGCCAACGCCGATCCCTATCCCGGAAACGATCGCTACGCCAACGTCTGGGGAAACGTCTCCGGGGATAAGACCTACGCCTACGTCGGTTCCTACTTCAGCAACGGCGTGCTGATTTTCGACATCTCCACACCAAGTGATCCAATCCTGGCCGCCAATTACACCGATCCCGGGTACGATTCCCAGATGGAAGACGTAGAAGTGCAGAACGGCGTCGGATATTTCGCCAGCAATTATGAAGGCGGCATTCACATCGTGGATGTGTCGAATCCGTACGAGCCCAAGTTGATCACCCGCATCAGTTCGGCTAACGGCGGATGGGACAGCGTGCACACACTGCTGGTAAGCGGCAACTACCTGTACGTTCCGCACTTTCTTGTCGACCCCTACATGCAGGTCTGGGATATCAGTGATCCCTCATCGCCGGTTCTGAAGTGGACATTTCTCACCACGGATCCCAATTCGATTCGTCAATCTTCCATTCTGAATAACCGGCTCTACACTTCCGGGCGCGGCGGGCACACCGACATCTGGGATGTCACGAATATTGCGAGCGAACCGCCGGTTCTGCTCGGAACCATCATGTCAGGAACGTTGTCGCACAGTTCGTCGCCCACGCCCGACGGAAACTATCTGGTCGCTTCGCGCGAACTCAATGCCAACGGCGGCGATGTCCGCATCTACAACGTGTCCAATCCGGGCGAACCGTCGCAAGTTTCAATCATTACGATGCCGGCCTATGGCATCGAATCGGTCAGCCCCCACAATCCCGCTGTGGTCGGAAATCTGCTTTATCACTCCTGGTACGACGCGGGTATGAAGGTTTTTGACATCTCAAGTCCGGCGAACCCGATCATGGTCGGAAGCTATGACACTTGGCCGGGGCCGGTCACCATCGGTCAATACGACGGCGATTGGGGCATCTACCCGTATCTCGGGCAGAATGAAATCCTGGTCAGCGATCAGAACACAGGCTTGTACATCCTCGACGCAACCGGAGTGAACTCGAATCCGGTTCTGTTCAACTATCTGGTCAACCCTCCGGCGGCAAATTTGTCGGTGCCGCTGAGTGGCGCGGCTCCATCGGTCTCGGGTGAGGGCACGGGTGAAGTGTATCTGTTGGGACTTGCCCCCGCTGGCGGACTGACGGTGAACCTTTCCAGCAGCGGCCCCGCCTCAACCAACTCCACCATTACGATTCCGGCGGGACAACACACCGCCACAACAACCGTCAATACCTCATCGGTATCGACTCCCACATCGGCCACGCTCACCGCCACATACAACGGCCAACAGGCCCAGGCACCTCTGACCGTCGTTCCCGGGACGATCTCCACCTTTACGGTGTCTCCGAATCCGGTGACGGGAGGGAACATCGCGCAAGGCAAGGTCGTGCTCACGGCGACCGCTGGGAGTTCGACGCCAGTCACACTGGCAATCGTTAGCGGGGCTAGCGGGATTGCTTCCATGCCCAGTCTGGTTCATGTCGCTTCTGGAGGAATCGATGTCACCTTCCAGATCGTGACCAACACGGTCACCAGCGCCACACCGGTAGTCTTGTCCGCGACGGTCGGCAGCGATACAGAGCAAGCCACTTTCACGGTGAATCCACCGACTGGACCCGCCATGCCAACTTCGCTCACCTATGGGGCGGATTCTCTGCTTGGCGGAGATGCGACATTCGGCAAAGTAACCGTTGCCAGCGCGGTCGGAGTCGCCACCACCGTGAACCTGACGATATTGAGCGGAGCGAGCGGCATTGCAAGCATGCCTTCAACCGTTATTGTTCCGGCAGGCAAAACCAGTGCTACGTTTCCCATCACCACAGCGACGGTTGGCAGTTCAACCTCGGTACGGATTTCAGCATCCACCAGCGCTGGGAGCGCCGAAGGTACGCTGACGGTTCTTGCGCCGGCGCCGGTCAGCGTGCTGTTCCTGACCAGCCCGGTAGCCGGAGGCAACACCACCCAGGTGCGCGTGGTCATGCAGAAGGCGGTCATCGCCGCCACCACGGTGAAGCTGGCAGTGACCAGCGGAGCCGGCGCGGTCAACTCCTTGCCTTCGTCGGCGGTCGTGAGCGTGGGACACGATACCATCGTGGTCAACATGGTCACTAATAAGGTGACCACGCAGACGAGTGTGACCGTCTCGGCGACTGCCAATGGAAGCGGCGCGAGCGGGACGGAGACCGTCACAGTCCCGTAACGTCCAGCGGAATGGGCTGCCTTTCTTTCATCGAGATCAAACCGAGATCAAACGAAAATGATGTCCGAAGAATTGAAAAATGGCGCGCATCTGGAGCAATCGCTTGCCGCGAACTCCGCAGCAGGGAAGCCACGGCGCAGCCTGCTGACCGGATTTCTTCGCTCGCTGCGCCTTTATCCGCAGAACGTTGCTCTGGAACTCGGCGAGCAGCGCCTCGCCTATAGTGCGCTGTGGGACAAGGCCGCGAAAATCACCCACGCTCTGAATGATTCGCTCGGCGATTCGTCGCCGGTGGTCGCGATTTTGGCTTATCGCAGCGTGGCCGCCTATTCGGGAATTATAGGAATTCTTGCTTCGGGGCGCGGTTATGTCCCGCTCAACCCGAAGTTCCCCGTCGAACGCAACCTGGCGATGCTGAACGCTTCGCGCTGCGCCGCCGTCGTGATCGGAGCGGAATGCGCGACCATGGCAAAGGCTCTGCTGGAACGTTTCGATCGGCCCATCATCGTACTGACTCCGGATGCGGACTTTCACCTCCAAGCGCCGGAATCGGCTACGGTGCTCGCGGCTGAAGACATGCGCGCCTCGGCTGAACCGCGCGAACCTGAAGTCTCACCGGACGCGACCGCATACCTGTTGTTCACTTCCGGAAGCACGGGCGTGCCCAAAGGCGTACCCGTCACCCAGGGAAACGTGAGCGCATATCTCGAATACACCGGACGCCGCTATCAGCTGACTCCAGAGGATCGCTGCTCCCAAAACTTTGACCTGACCTTTGATCTCAGCGTGCATGACCTGTTTCTGTGCTGGGATGCGGGAGCAACACTGTGTCCCTTCCCCGCGGACGGCGGACTGAGTCCGGCGGTTTACGTCGACGAGAAACAGCTGACGGTGTGGTTTTCCGTGCCCTCGGTGGCGCTGTTTGCATCGAAGCTGGGTCTGCTTGATCCCGGGGCATTTCCGACATTGCGCTGGAGTCTGTTCTGCGGCGAGGCGCTCACGGCGGCGACCGCATCGGCGTGGCAAGAGGCTGCCGGCAATTCGATTCTCGAGAATCTTTATGGCCCCACCGAGGCCACGATCGCATTCACTCACTATCGCTGGGATCGAGAGCGCTCCATGGAACAATCCCTGAACGGTGTCGTGCCCATCGGAGTGCCCTTTGCCGGACAGCAGTGCCGCGTGGTCAACGACGATCTTTCAGCGACGCCGATCGGCGAACCCGGCGAGCTATGCCTGGGCGGATCGCAGGTTGCGCCAGGATATCTCGACAATCCAGAAAAAACGCGGCAGCAGTTTGTTCATCTTCCCGGTTCCGATCAGGTCTGGTACCGCACCGGCGACCTGGTCAAGCAGGATCAGCAAGGCTGTATCTACTACATGGGGCGTCGCGATCACCAGGTGAAGATCAACGGCTACCGCGTCGAGCTGCAGGAAATCGATCTGGCGCTGCGTGAGGCTGCTGATACGGAGTTAGCCGTCGCCATCCCCTGGCCGGTCGAGGGCGGATCAGCCGCCGGCATCGTTGCTGTGCTGTGGGGAACGAACGGTTCTCAGGATGCCGCGATCATCGCCGCCTGCGAACGCAGGCTGCCCAAATACATGGTTCCCAGCCGCGTCCACCGGTTGAAAGAAGTACCACTGAACGCCAATGGAAAGATCGACCGCGGCAAGATCGCCGAATTGCTGCGCGCTTCCGACCGACGGCAGTGATAGCCAGTGGTTCGACGCGTGGATAATCTAATTGCTCGGCGTCACCGTGACGGCAACCGTTGAATAGGCCGGAACCGAGATCGTCCCTTCGAAGCCTCCCGACACCGACTTTAGCGTCAGCGACGAACTGGCGATCTTTGGGTTGGACTTGTTCAGGGTGTATTTCTTACCCGAAACTGAGGAGTATCCGGGATGGCTGGCCACGACCGTCACCGACGAATACGCCGTACCGCTCGGATTCACAATCACGATCGAATCCTGGGTAGAGGTATAGAACGCAGTGGCCAGCAGGCCAGTTTGAGTGTTGGCATCCGATACGCTCTCGGCCATGTGTCCACCTTCGGAAAGGCCGAGGTACGTGGAAGACGCCAGTAATTTATAGGCGTAATACTGTGGGTAAAGATTGAGCGAGGTCGGGTCGCAATCCATGGACGCATTCCACGTTCCCGCGATGCAGAAATAAGGCGGGGCGCTCCCGGCAAAGTAGAACAGTTTCGTCGGCACGCTGTTCGCCCCCGCGTAGACGGAATTGAGGAAGTCCACGATTGCGACAGAATTCCACAACGGCCCGTAAGTGGGATTGTTGCGGCAGCAATCCTGCGCGAACACCCAGTTGTCGTTGAACTCGGTCACGTAAATCGGCGTCGAGCGCGGGTTGACCTGCAAGCCTTTACGAACCAGATCCAGGTCCTCGAGGTAATAGAGCAATTCACCTCGCGTGCTCGACTGGGTGAAGGCGTACAGTTGCTCCCAATTCATTTGACCGTTGGTCTGCTTGGGGCCGGTAAGGTACATGTGATAGCTGATGAAGTCGACGTTGGGATAGGTCGCCGGATCGAGCAGCAACGCGGGAATCCATTCCAGAGCCAGTTTGAAGTTAGAAACGGTCGGCCCACCGATTTTTATGTACGCTCCGTCCTGCTTGGCCTGAGTGCGCATCGCCGCCGCCGCCGCGCCATAAAGAGCCAAATAGGTGGAAAGACGAGTGGCATCCAGATTGTTGCTGACGCAGAACGACTGCTGCAGTTCCGGCTCATTCCAGATCTCATACTCATGCACGAGTCCGGGAAAAGTCGCATCGAGGTGAGCCACGTACGAGGCTGCGATTTTGGCCCATTCGCTGATATTCTTCGGCGGGGCGTTATAGCTGGGGCTGCCGGCAGCGGCGCAAGGGTCCGGAGACGGCTGCAACCACGCCGGCGTACCCATAAGGGTCACCAAGGGATGCAGACCCTGGCTCTGCATTAACTGCATATCCCAATCGATCGAGCTCCAGTTCGGTTCGCTGGTGGCATAGACCACGGGAATATCAGCCATGGAACGCGATTCGGTAATCCCAGCCTGTACGACCTCGGTCAGGGTATTGGGATCCAGGGTGGTGAGGCCATTAATGCCGAAAACCCTGGGAGGAATCGAGTGGGTCTTGCCCGATCGCGAGCCGAAATCCGCGGTCACGGTTTGAGCGACGGCGCTGGTTACGATCAGCCCAAAAGCTAACAGCGAGATCGCTCGGCGGAGGACCTTCTTGGCGAACTGCGGAGCAAATACGTCCCTGGCGACGATGAATGGGGGAAACATCAAATCTCCTCGGCGCGACTATTAGCGGGCTCTAATGTCGCCCGCCAGTGTACTGTAGTTGCGCATCCTGGCAAACTCACAGATCACAGAAGTTCATTGACCTAATTCGGGAAAGGTATAGGCCTCAGTTTCGGGAACCGTACAGACCTCAAAACTGGGAAACGCCCGGAAGGCGGACCGGGAGTAGGGCACTTGGATTGGCACCCGTCAGATCGAACCGGTGTCGGCCAAATCGTAATATCGCAGTCGATCGCTGCTTCAACCGCAGTTCCAATCGAATAATCAGAAATCTGTTTTAAATTTTCAAATCTAAAGGAAAGTTTGGGCCCATACGGATTGACACCTTTTCGGATAATCTAAATGCAAACACATGACAAAGAACAATCGGCTGTGCTGGTTGCAGCATGGAAAGGGGGTTGTGTGAACGACCTCGAACGCCGCCGAAGTCCCCGCTTCGCATTGCAGCAGCCGGTCATTCTCAGCTACACCAATGGCGACCCGGTTCAAATCGGCGCCCTCAGTGAGAATGCGTCGCTGCGAGGCGCTCTGATCAGAACCGAGGTTTATATTCCTGTGGGCTGCCGTGTCGAGTTAACCCTTCTCCTGAAACAGGAGGCCTGGGCCACAACCACACGCCTGCATGGGACGGGAAGGGTCGTCCGCGTGGACGAAAAAGGGCCGTCGGAATTTTTTATCGCGGTCGGATACGACGAACCTCTAGCGGGCCGCAATCGAAGCTCGGTTCTGCCTCCCGATCCCGATTCCTCTCAACCGTGAAAATCTGACCGGCCGCACCCAGTCTTTACCACGAAGGACACAGCGGAAACACGGAGGGACCATAACAGAGAGAGAAAGGTTCTCTGAAGTCCGTGGGACTCTGTTTTCGCATGTGGTGGAAAGACTTGGGCGATGATACTTGCGACCGGACGCTAGTCCGCAGCCGTCGAGCCACGCGCCGGCAGGCAGACGCGATATCCGTGCTTTTCCAGCCATTCCGCAGCCTTGCGCTGCGCTTCTTCGGCTTCTTCCGCGCTGAGTTCCTCGCCAATCAAATCCAGTGCGGTCTGTGCCCGCTGGCATAGATCGCGCCCCGCACTTTCCGCAATCAGAAACCACATGTGTGCAGACGACTTGCTGCGAGCCACGCCGCGGCCATCGCGATACATCTCTCCCATCTGATACTGCGACAGCCCGATTCCTTCTTCCGCCCGCCTTCGATGGCGCTCGATTTCCGGCAGGTGCTTGCCAGGGAGATCGTGGGCGCCGCCATGCGAAGCCGCGCGCTGGCTGAAAGCATAGAGAACCATCTCCACACGAGTCGAGACTCCGAGCTTGTCAAAAATGCGAAAGATGTAGTTCTTGACCGTGTGTTCGCTCAGTTTCAGCCGCTGCGCAATTTCTTTGTTGGTCAATCCTTCGGTCACACAGCGAACCACGTCTTGCTCGCGCTTGGAAAGCAATACTGTGCCCCGCGAGTCCACCAGCCGCGACGGCGTGTTCTCGGCGAACGTGTCGAGCACGAAGTGCAACTCCTCGCTGCTGGCCCAGACCTGTCCGGCGTGCACGATGCAAATGCATTTGCGCAGCATGTCGATCGACTGCGCCCGGCAAAAGACGCCCTTGGCTCCGCAGCCAAACGCGCGGATCACAAGATCGCGCTTTGGACTATCCAGCAGCAGGATCACCTTGATCTCAGGATGCGAAGTCCTGAGTTCCCGCGCCACTTCAAATCCCTTCATCGCCTGCTCATCCAGACTCACATTCACGACGACCACTTCCGGCGCACAGGCTGCGACACTGTCAGAAAGTTCGCGAGAGCTGGCACAGACTCCAACCACTGCGAACCGCGAATCTTCCTTCAACGCGTCGGAGATTAACTGGCTCCCCATGCGCGTTCCGTCGGCCACCACCACGCGAATCGCTCCGGAAGCCGACGATGTCGCTTCGTCGGCGTTTGCCGGACCGCGCCTCTTGCGCGCGGCGACTCCGCCAACGCGGAGGGCATCCTGAGTTTCATCTAATGCGGCTGGATGGGACATGACGGCAATCCTCCTGGAACCCTGGTGATTCGCGGATCGAAAATTTGAGGGAGGTCGCGAAAGGGCGCTCCATTCGGGCCGGAGCAGACCGCTCCCCTTGACTACAAATTGTATAGGGACTTTAGTCTCAGGGTAGCTTAAATGTAAATGGTACTTTTGTGCCATAAGATCAGCGACAATCTACCCTGTCCCTCCCTCCATGAGAGCATGCAAGTTGTTTAAGCTAAAAGGGTTACGACGAATGTACTGGAGTGTGATGCAAGGCTTGGGTGGGCAGAACGCCGCTGGGGGGCAGAACCTGGGGAATCAACCCATCAGCGTTTTCGGTACGCGGACAAACTTAATTGTCGAGTCGCTTCCGCTTGTTGAGCACGTCGATGATCTCGCGCATGTAAGCCATGGCGTCCGACGGACTGAGCAGTGGATCGTCTTTGGCCACGAAGGTGGCAGCGCTGGTCTTGCCCACCAGGGGTTGATTCTGGCTCTGGGAACGATCGGCCAGGAGCCGTGACAGATCGAAGTCCGTCGCTACTTCCCGCAACACGTCGACATCGATCGTTCTTTGCTTGAGCGCGCATCCGATCGAGAGCGCATTGAAGCAGATGTTGTTGATATTCCGCGGAATGCCGCCGCTCTGTTCGGCGATCAGCTTTCGCGCGGCGGGGGTGAACAGCGACCCGGTGGTATTTCCCGCAATGCGCAAGCGGTAGGCGATGAATTGCTCGACCTCGGCCAGGGGCAGCGGTTCCAGCCGGCTCAACACTGAAATACGCTGGCGAAGCTGGCCCAGCGAGGGCCGCGCCAGCTTATCCGCCAGCTCCGGTTGACCCGCCAGTACGATCTGCAACAGCTTGGCCCGAGGAGTCTCGAAATCCGACAGCAGGCGTATCGTTTCCAGCACCGAAGGATCGCAGTTTTGCGCCTCGTCCACAACCACAATGAATCGGCGTCCGGCTTGCGCCTCCTGCAGTAAACACTGGTTGAATTCTTTGTGGATGCTGACCAGGTCAGCATCGGGACTGATCTCGCAACCGATCTCCGCCAGCAGGAATCGCATGAATTCCCGCGAGCTGCACTGGGTCTGGAAAACAAACGCCGTGCGGGCCGTGCTCTGGAAACGCTGCAGCAACTGGAACAGCAGAGTCGTTTTGCCCATGCCCGGCTTGGCGATCAGGGCCATGAAACCGCGTCCAGCGTCGATGCCGTAGTAGAGCGATGCCAGCGCCTCACGGTGTGCCGGACTCAAATACAAAAAGCGCGGGTCCGGCGTCACTCCGAATGGCTGTTCTTTGAAGCCGTAAAACTCAAGAAACATTGCTGGCTCTCCCTGATCCTGTCGGCGGCCACCGATACAAGTATTTTATCCTACCCGCCAGTCCTGGCCTGGGTTTTGGCTCATCAATTCCGGGGCCTCGGTGTTGGCAGGCGGCGTAATCTTGTAGCGCTCAATTTTGTACAGCAGGCTGCGATAGCTGATGGCCAGAATCCTCGCGGCCCGCTTCCGGATCCAGCCGGTGAGTTCCAGCGCCTGGCGAATGGCTTCAATTTCTGCCCGCGTCCGGTGGCTGCGCAGCGTCAGACTGTCGGAGCTGACACGAATTCCGCTGCGAAGACCTTGTGTTGCATCGTCGCCTGGAATCGGCGGCGCTACAATCGGCTGGTCCGCCATCGGCCGGTTCGCCGCAGGTGGAACCGTGACGGGCTGACCGCTGGCATCCGCTCTTAGGCGGGTGAAATTTTCATTCATAGTATCCTCGCGGCCCCTAGGGCCCATAACAGAATTGAATACAACCGCGAGCAACTGACTTTTCTGCTCTAAAAGCACTGCTCTCAAAATCGTTCTGCTCTCAAACCACTTCCACGTCGTATCCTTCGAGATCAATTGAAATCGCCCGCTGTATGGGGTCGATCGAAATCACCAGGATGCGTCCATTCTTCTGGGCTTGCAAAATTCCTTCCACGCCATCCAGCGCCCCGCCGCGAATCCGAACCCGCTCTCCAATGTGCAGCGCGGCGTGATTCTCAAACGGCACCTGATGCGTCAGCAGAGTCTTGATGTCGTTGATCTGACGGTCTGGGATTGGAATTCCTCTCCCTTGCGTCCCCACAAACCCAGCCACTCCAAACACGCGCAACACCCGAACCCGCTCGTGCGGCGAATACACCAGACGCACAAACGCGTAGCCGGGAAACAGCGGCAACTCTACTTCCTTGCGGCGGTCGCTCCAGCGGTGGATGACGTTGCAAAGGGGCAGGAAGTTTTCAAACTGCAGGCCGTCGAGTTGCTTCGCCACTACCTTCTCGTGACGCGAGCGAGTACGGATCGCGTACCAACACGGCTCATCGCCGTGCGGAGGATAGATTTCGGGCTCGAAACTCGCCGCCTGGATACTGCCCACGATTTTGGCCCTCGAATCGAGCTTCCCCATGCTGGTTCTGGAAGCACGAGACGCCACCAGCAATCTTTTCCTCATCGGGGTTGAGGCCGGAACACAAAGGTTCGGCAGACGAAGAAAACCCGTGCTCTCTTCCATTGTTGCGGGGGATGCTGTCTTTGGCGCGGAGACAGCCACACGCGATGCAATGAATCGAGACTATGGGTCGTCGCAAGCTCTTGCAAGGGGTGGAACTGCACGGAGAAGAACGTCTCTACGAATTCGGTAATCAAATCGCTCACCTTAAAGTCTGCCATGCATTGTAATTTTTATTTCTCCCTGGCCCCGATCTCGCCCTTGGAACTTTTCATGGAGAGCAATTTCGCTCGCAATTGCTGGTACCATGATTACCAACGTAATGGCACGCCTTTCCTATTGCAGGGCACGAACGTCATGTCGTAGGCTCGATCAGTCGTAGTCGGATGTTTCAGCCGGACCCTGGGTTTCTGCATTTGTCAGTCTGCTGGTTCAGTGGTAGCGTGCTTGCAGATGTTGCCTCAGTCGGACCCGCTGGACAGCGCCCTTCGTCGAGGAACGGCTCCACTGGTTATCAAGTCTCGCTCAGTTCTTGCTTCTGCGCTGAGGGCCGAGGTTCGGTCGTCTGGCCAGTTTTTTCTCCAAGGCGGAGTGGAATCGTGTCGTGGCCTTCCGCCGGCATATGCGAGCGCCAGTTCTTGTATCTTTTCGAAGAATTTCTCCGGTGTCAGCTGGCGTCGCCTGCAGTCGAGCGAATAGCGGCACCGTGCCGTGCAGCACCCTGGCTTGGGTTGGAACCCTCCCCAGGAGCGTGAAGTAATTCCCCTGTGCAGCCAAATTTCGAGGAGTGACAAATCCCTATGCGTGCGAAATTTCTATCCAGCATTCTGGTCGTAATTGCCCTGGCCGCCATCACCGCTTGCGGCGGTTCTTCCAAGAGCATCCCGCCTGTGATTGCCGTGAGCGTATCGCCCACCACCGCGCAAGTCGCGGGCAGCGCGACGGAGCAATTCACCGCGACGGTTACCAATACCACTAACACCGCTGTGACCTGGAGCGTCACCGGAGGCGGCAGCATCAACGTCGCTGGGCTTTACACCGCGCCCGCCTCAGTGCCAACCCAAGCCGCCGTTACGGTGACGGCAACTTCGCAGGCGGATTCCACCAAGACGGCCACGGCAGCCATCACGCTCGAAGCGGATTCAGTCTCAGTTGGACCCACCACGGCGCAAATCCCGGCCGCAGGCACACAGCAATTTACCGCGACGGTCAATAACGCCAACCCGGCGGTGACCTGGTCTGTGACCGGACCGGGCAGCATCAGCGCTTCGGGACTCTATACCGCTCCCAACGCCATACCGAGCCAGACCAGCATCACGGTTAAGGCTGTTCTAAAGGCGGATACAGGGGCCACATCTAGCACCAAAGCAACGCTCCTGCCTGATTCCATCGCGGTCTCGGCCGTCAACGCCACTGTTTTTCCTGGCCAGACCGATCAATTCAACGCAGCCGTGAACAACTCGGCATTGACCAATGTTACGTGGGCTCTGACCGGGCCCGGAGCCATCAACAGCGCCGGCATATACACGGCGCCAATCTCGGTGACCGTCCCGGCACAGGTTAAAGTCACGGCCACTTTGGTTTCCGATCCGACTCAAACCTCGAGCGCCACCGCGACCGTGCTTGAACTGACGGCGCTCACCGTCTCGCCCAAAGGACCGACGCTTGCGGTTGGCGCGAATCAACAATTCGCCGCCGAAGGCACTTTCACCGACGGCACCAACCAGTACCCCACAGACTGGACCGCAAATTCGGCATGGACGTCCTCTAATACAACCGTCGCAACAATTTCAGCGACAGGAGCGGCAACTGCAGACGCCGCCGGGGCGACCACAATCTCAGCCAAGGACAGCCTGACCGGTACGGTTACAGGCACCACGGCGGTCAACGTGACCGCGCAGACGATGACCGCCGCCAGTCTCACCGGGACCTACGTTTTTTCGATAACCCATGCCGGAACCCGCGGGCAAGCTTTTTCTGCCGGCGTATTTGTGGCCGACGGCACGGGCCTCATTACCGGAGGAGTGGAAGACTTCAACGCCCCGACTGGGACCGCAAGCAATGTCTCCATTCTTGCCGGGGTCGGCTGCGGCAACACTCCGCCTGCGACTGACAGTTGCTACACGGTCAGTCCCGACGGACGCGGCAGCCTGCACTTGACCAGCGCGTCTGAGGGACGCGGCACCGACATCTACAGTTTTATTCTTTCGAGCGACGGCAGCCACGGCCACCTCATTCTGTCCGACAGCTCTGGCGTGGAAGTTGGCACCTTCGAGAAGCAGACGGCCACAACCCTGGGCGACGGAAGCTATTCACTGCTCCTCGGGGGCATGGACGGCACCGCGATCTCAGGAACAGCCCAGGGCCCGGAAGCTCTGGCGGGTGAATTCACGATTTCGAGTGGAACGATCAGCAGCGCCACTTTCGATGTGAACGATAACGGCGCGATCGACGGTGCCGCCGCCTGCGGAGCAACCTGTCCACCGCCCGCCACCGCTCTGCTATTCAGCGCGGCTTACGCACAGGCGGGCGGCAACGGCCGCGGGCAATTTGTGATTACCCCAACGGGGAGCGCAATTCCTGTGACTCAGCTCGTTTCCGGGTCCTGGAATTTCGACTTCTTCGTCGTCTCCGCCGACAAGATTGTCTTGATCCAGTCAGACCCTCAGGGCAGCACAACCCCAACTTTCGCCGCCTTAGCTGGCACGGCAGAGAGGCAGACCTTCAGCGGTACACCGAACCTCGCGGGCAGCAACTACGTATTCCTGGTGGAACGTTCGGCGGCCGAAGGTCTATTTGGCTCCGCCGGGCAGTGGGAGTTCCAGGCATCACCGCCCAACACACTCACCGGTGAGATGGACGCGAACTGTCTGCAGAGTGCTCCAACCTGCATGGCGACGACAACCCTGACCACCATCACCTCTTCGCCCTACACCGTGGATGCCACGGGGCGAGGCACGGTGGCGATCTCCACGCCCAGATCCTACGTCTTCTACGCGATCGGGGATCCGTCTTCCGGGACGGCGAGAATGTACGTGCTTGAAACCGATAACAAGACCAACGCCGGCGTAGGCATGCAGCAGGCCGCGTCCCTGAGCCTGCCAACCGGCGCCATGGCCTTCAACATGGCGCAACTGGCTACCGACGGGTATGACTCCAGTTTCAGCGGCCAGCTCACTATTTCCGGAACCGATCTGAGCGGGATCGTGGACTCGAATGTCGCGGTCAACTATGTTCAGACTTCGAGTTCCAACCAAGCGAGCGGGACCAGCCTCGCCGGGCCTGACGGAAATGGTCGCGGCACGGTCACGCTGAATATTCTGAATCTGCCGAGTCCGGGACTAAGCACAAGCTATGCCTTCTACCTGGTGAGTCCCAGCCAGATGGTTATCTTCGGAACCAGCTCGAACGTCGTCGGCCATCAAAACCAGGATGGCACGATGGAGGTTCAGTAGAAGCTTCGAGGGAGCGAGGCGCTTCCCTGGTTGGTTTAAGCAAAAATTAAAAGCCTGCCACTCTCGCGAGTGGCAGGCTTTTTCTTTTGCGGGGGGGAGGGTTCTACTGGCTGAGCAATATTGGTTTCGCCCCAATCGCCACCGTACCCGTGATGCTGGACTTGCTGCCGTCCAGGCTCAGGTAGGTGATGTAGAGCGGATCTGGCGTGTATTGCGAAGTGGTGCAGACTCCGTTGCTGCAGGACTGCGAAGAGTCCCACACCGCCAGCATCTGTGTGCCGTCGGGCTTGGTCAGGCCGCAGGTCCAGACGCCGACTTCCGGGTAAGCCGGGCCGGCGCAGGCTTGCGACATCGCATTCCCCGACATCCAGTCGTAGATCTGTTGATAGGCCAGGCCGGCCTGAGTGAGAGATCCATGGATCGGAGGCGCATAAAGCGTGCCCCACATGTTGTTCTCGAACTCATACCACACCATTCTTGAGATGCCGCTGGACCAGCCCAGCAGGTAGTAGCGGACGACGAACGCCTCCTGCAGATCCGGATCAGTCAGAGATGTGTCGTAGCCCCATCCGCCTTCATCGCTCCATAACGGCATGGCGCTCAGATCGGCGCTACGCAGCCCGGCTTTGATGTTCGATACATGGAAGGGAATCTCCTCCGCCGTTTCGCTCAGCATGGCGTAGAAGTGAAAGTTAAGAATGTCGATCGCGTTGCGGCCGCGATCTCCTGTCGTGCAAACCGAGGTCGAAGGCGGAGCGCTGTCGCAATGCAGAAAGTTTTCCATCACGGAGACGCCAAAGCTGCTTCTGCCGTGGCTGGAAGGAGTAAGAATCTGAGCCGTCGGATCGATCGCGGCGCGGCTGCAGGCCACTCCGTTCACGCTGCCGGTGCCGGTGAGGACGCAGCGCAGATCTTCCGTCATGCGGACCATCTGCGCGTAGCTGGCGCGGATGCTGCAGGTTTGCTTGGCAATGCATCCCCCGTTATAGGGAGACAGCACCGGGTCGCGGTACCACTCATTCCATGGCTCCCAGTATTTGACGTGCGCGTGCGTTTCGAGATATGTGGGATCGTTCACGTGCGAGGCAATGCTCTTCACGTACGTGATAAACGTCTGGTCGGTACCGGTGCCATCGGGGTTGAGGTCTGATGGCAAATCGCACCCACCCAGGGCCAGCGAATCACACGCCGCGTCGGCGGGCGCGCTGGAAGCCCAGTTGGGCACAATTCCGAAGGTGTAGATGATGCCGTCAGTCATACCATGCGATTCCAGCTGCTCCAGAATTCCGTCAAGATTTGCCCATTTGTAGGTTCCTGACGACGGATTCAGCGTGGCCCAGGCAACGTCGGTGTCCCAAATCCGGTACGCCTCGAAACTGATCGTCGGGTAAGTGCCGCCCTCAGCCCTGCTCTGCAATCCAAACAGACTGCTCGGGATGGGCGGCTGGTTGCTTTGTACCGGCAGGGTCACCAGCGTCAGCTGTCGCTCGGCCGTTTGAGACGCGCTATCCGTCGCGGTCACGGTGAAGGTGTAAGAGCCAGCGACACTCGTGGTCCCGCTGATCGAGCCTGACGAACCAAGCTGGATGCCTGCCGGCAATGATCCCGCGGTGAGACCCCACGTATAAGGCTCCTGGCCGCCGGTCGCTGCCAGTGTGTCGAGATACGCCGAGCCGGCGGTTGCATCCGGCAACGTCGTGGTCTGCACCGCGAATGTCGAGGGTAGGTTCGCTACTACCAGCGTTAATTCCCGTACCGCCATCTGCGAATTCGCGTCAGTTGCCGTTACGACGAACGAAAACCAGCCGGAAACGCTGGTCGTGCCGCTGACCGCTCCACTCGATGTGTTGAGCTGAATGCCGGTAGGCAATCCTCCGGCGCTGACGCTCCACTGGTAAGGGGGCTGGCCGCCGCTGGCCACGAGCGTGTCGAGATAGACGGCGCCCGCGGTGGCATTCGGCAGCGTTGAAGTCTGCACCGCGAGTGGAGCCTGTGTGCCGGCCACGGTCAACGTCAGTTGACGAGAGGCAGTGTGCGAAGCCGCATCGGTGGCAGTCACGGTAAATACGAAAGAGCCGGAGACGGTGGCCGCGCCGGCAATTGCTCCATCCGACGGGTCCAGCTGAATTCCTTGCGGAAGTACGCCCGCAGTCATATTCCACTGGTAAGGCGGCTGGCCGCCGCTCGCGATCAGCGGTTCGAGATACTCCGCGCCCTCGGTTGTGCTCGGCAGTGTCGAAGTTTGAACCGACAGCGACTGGCCCGGCGGGGTTACGATCACATTCGCCGTGGCTTGCTTGGTCGAATCTGCCTGGCTGACGGCGGTCACAACCACGGTCGTAGTCGTGCTCACGCTAGGCGCGGTCAGCAGGCCGCCGCTACTGATCGTTCCTGCAGTCGCCGACCAGCTCACGGCCAGATTCGTCGTGTTGGCTACGGTTGCGGTGAATTGCTGGTTATTGCCCGAGGAAACTGCAGCGCTCGCCGGCGAAACCGAGACCGTCACGGCTGAAACCGGGGGCGGCGTGGAGTTTTGCGAAACGCCCTGGCAGGAAGTGGAGAACGTCGCCAACAGAAAAACAGACGCGGTTGCCAATAGCGACCCAGCCAGTGAGAATGTGCGTGATCTCCCTGACGCGGCACGGCCAGATGGAACCACTGCCTCGCTGCTCATTCGTTGCGCCCTCGAAGACGAAGTAGGGGACTAGACGTTCGAGTCCGTGAGGGCAAAGTACTAGGCGGGGGACGAGCAAGACAGATCACCAATGCCGACTTCCAGTGGTGGCCCAAAGGCCGTACTGGTAGCCTCATTTCGCGCATGCGGGAGTAGAACCTTAGGTTTATCCCCCACGAGTGCAATTGCGGGATGCGTACCAATATTCGTGCGGGAATGGGTCTTTGGAGCCGGTTGGAAGTGTTTCCGGCAGCGCGCTCGGCCGGCAAGGTTACAGCTGAGATGCTTACCGTGAGTCGCTTTAGAGATAGTAATGCAGCCGAGCCTGGCGCTCGACCTGCCCGGGTCAAAGGTCAAACATCCAAGATCCAAGATCAAAGACCAAAGACCCGGCCTCATTATCCCCGAGCGAGGAGTTCTAGAACGGAATGTCGTCGTCGGTGATTGGCCCAGCGCCGGCCGGCTCAGGCTCGGGCACACGCTGGTCGAAATTATTGCCACCACCAGCCGCCGACGAAGATGCGCCACGCGAACTGCCGGCAAAATCTCCGCCGCCTTCGCCGCGTCCACCGAGCAGGATCAGATCGCTGGCCACAACTTCAGTCATATACTTTTTCTGTCCTGACGTTTTGTCGTCCCAGGAGCGCGTCTGCAGGCGTCCCTCGATATAGACCTTGCCACCCTTCTTCAGATATTCGCCCGCGATCTCAGCCAGCCGCTGCCACAGGACAACATTGTGCCACTCGGTGCGGTCCTGCCATTCTCCCGCTTTGTCTTTGAAGCGCTCGTTTGTGGCGATCGTCAGCTTGGCCACGGGCGTGCCCTGCGGCGTGTATTTGATCTCAGGATCTTTGCCCAGATTTCCGATCAGTTGAACCCGGTTCAGACTTTTTCCTGCCATGTGGGTGCTCCTTCAATGCGGTTCACTATAGCAGAATGAGCCCGGTGGAGATCGTGTGCGGATTCGCAAACTCGGCAAGGAGTATCATTTTGGGCGAAGGCGTGAGCTGCTGCTTCAGCGTGAGCCGCTTCACTCCCCGTTTTTAAGGACCACGTCGTCTATTCAATGCCGCGTCATCCTGAGGAGGCGCAAGCCCTCCGAGGGACCTTACGACCGCGGTGCAGAGGCATTGCCGCCGGCGAGAACACCAGGGTGCATGCACGGTGAGCGTTCCCATCCGCCTCCACAAAACCTTCCGCTCTCGTAGGGTCCCTCACGGCGACTGCGTCGCCGTTCACGATGACATGGCGGTTTGGGCGTAGCTCCGCGAGAGCTTCCGATTCGGCGCGTTGGGCCATTACCCAGGGCGGAAGACAGCTTCATAACTGGCGCAGCTCAGGTTATAATTCCGCCATGCCTCCTGCACCCGGCGCCACCAGAGCGGTTGGGATGGTTCCTGACGATCAGAAATTTGAACCGAAGTCCAAAGGCCTCGCCACGCCGCGCAAGAAGAAGCCGAAAGAACTGGCCGTCATCACCGAGTGCTGCACCGGATGCGCCGGCTCGCCCGCCTGCGTCGAGTATTGTCCGGTCGAAGACTGCATGTTCTGGGTGCCCGACGAAGACAATCCGCCCTTCGGCCGCATTCAGATCGATCCCATCCTCTGCATCGGATGCAAGAAGTGCCTCAGCAAAGGCCCCGACGGATGCTTCCTCGACGGCTGCCCCTGGGACGCGATCGTCATGGTCGACACCGTGGAAGTAGAAAAAGAAGTCGGCCCGATGGCAATCTGAATACAGCTTTTAGCTCTTAGCTCCTAGCTACCCAACTCTGTCATCTTGAGCGGAGATTTCGAATTCGCTTTGCGAATTCGAAATCGGAGTCGAAAGACCCCGTGCCCGCTCGCAGTAGCCCAAGCCCCACAAGGAGTTCTTAGTCCCTACTCCACCGGCAATCCCCGCAGATGATAAAGAGGGGGCCGGCCCTCATACGCGCATCGTAACGGCATGCACCTTCACGAAAGAGGCTGGCTCACTCGTCGCGTTTTCGACGAGTGAGCACCACGGGCCTCGCTGCAACCTCGGTGGGGAGAAAAAATCAAAGCTGGGCCAGCGCCCAAAAAGAATGGTGCCAGTCCCGTCTGTCCCCGAATGGTTGAATACAGCTCCTAGCTCTTAGCTACCCAACTCTGTCATCTTGAGCGGAGATTTCGAATTCGCTTTGCGAATTCGAAATCGGAGTCGAAAGACCCCGTGCCGGCTTGCAGTAGCGCAAGCCCCACAAGGAGTTCTTAGTCCCTACTCCACCGGCACTCCTCGCAGATAAAGAGGGGGCTGGCCCTCATACCCGCATCGTAACGGCATGCACCATCACGAAAGAGGCACCACGGGCCTCGCTTCCAGGCATTCGAACGCAAGCAAGTATGGGTCCGAGGTTCCCACCCTTGCAGAGAACGCAAGGGTGGGGCACCCTCTGACATTGTGGCTTTAGAAAATCAAAGGGATGGGCCACGCAATATAAAAGGGCGCCCCTTCGGAGTAGGCTGCAGTTGCTGTGAGCAACAGTAACTACGCCAACGAAAGGAACACCCATGGAGAGTGTGAAGTATATTGGCTTGGATGTCCACCAGAGCACAATCAGCGTGGCCGTGCTCAATGCCGAAGGCAAACTGATGATGCAGTCGGTGATCGCAACGAAGGCAACTGCGGTGCGAGATCTGCTGAAGGGATTGCGTGGAGTGCTGCACGTCACCTTCGAAGAAGGAACGTACTCAGCTTGGCTCTATGACGTGGTGGTGCGAGAGGTGGCGCGGGTGGTGGTGTGTAATCCGCGCAAGAATGCACTGCTGAAGTCGGGCAACAAGAGCGATCAGATCGATGCGCGCAAATTGGCGGAACTGCTGCGGGGGGGCATGCTGTCACCGGTCTATCACGGAGAGCAGAGCACGCGTACCTTACAACAACTGGTAGCCAGTTATACCGCGCTGACCGAAGACACGGGGCGGGCGATGCGGCGAATCAAAGCGCTGTACCGCAGCCAAGCGATTGCTTGCGCGGGCAAGAAGCCATTCGGGAAACGGCATCGCGGGGAATGGCTGGCGCGACTGACTGAGAGCGGACAGCGGCGGCGCGCGGAGTGGCTGTACCAGGAGTTGGACGCGGTGCAGATCTTGCGGCGAGAAGCCAGGCAGGCGGTGGTGGTGGAGTGCCACAAAAATCCGGCTGCGAAGTTACTGCGCTCCATGCCGTTCTTCGGTCCGCTGCGGGCGGCCGTGATGATTGCGCGAGTGCAGACGCCGCATCGCTTTCGCACCAAGCGTCAGTTCTGGACCTACTGCGGCCTGGGGTTGGAGACGCGCAGCAGCGCTGACTATGTGGAGAAAGATGGGCAAATCCTGCGGCGGCGCAAGCCGGTGTACATTCGCGGATTGAACTGGAACTACAGCCACGAGTTGAAGAATGTGTTCAAGAGCGCCGCCACGACGGCGAGCGCGATGGACGGTCCGTTTCGCGCGTTCTACGAAATGCGAGTCGCCAACGGAATGCTGCCGGCCATGGCGCGACTGACGCTGGCCCGCAAGATGGCAGCGATTGCCCTGATTCTGTGGAAGAAAGGAGAGACGTTCGAGACTGAACATCTGATGCCACAAGCAGCATAAGCGCGGCGCACCACCGCGAAGTCCGGAAGCGGTAACCGTGACGTTCGAAGGTTGGAGAGCTGCGCGCACGGGTTCGAGGGTAAGTATCCTGGGCGGGATAGACGAACAAGTCTCATGGGCCACCATATGCTCCCTCGGACAACCCAACCAAGCCATAGTGCCGCGCCTAGACGCGAGCCTCAGATAGAACCATGGTTGGCCATGTTGCCACCGAGTTGCTTGTCGGCGCCCAGCGTTAGACCGAAGGAACGTCAGATCGATCCGGAAATGCGTGGTGATGGGAACAACACGATCGAAGCTGCATCGAAACTGCCGGCAGGGGCTGGATGCCAAGAAAAACAAACCTCCCTGCGAAAGGGAAAAGTGTTTTTACTTGACATCCCCTTTTATAGAACCCGCCCTGGAGATCTGAACATGCCATGCTGAACAGTTAGCACCTCGCCATCAGACGCTTTGAAGGCTGTAAGAGCTAGTTTTGTCTTCCCGGCCTCGAAGGACTCAAAGCCCGCATCAGTCGCTTGACTGTCGATGATTTCGCCCATAGAAACGCGTTTGAACGTCAGATCGCGATGCGCACGGGCCACCTCAAATGGCTTCCCGTTGCTGGCTGCATTGGACTGAAACGCGTGCAAACCTGTCCCCGACGACCCGATTAGAAGCACTAAGGAAAATTTCGCTGTAGCAAAGTTTCTCACGATCAACCTCGCTCCGCGGTTCCAATAACACCTTCACTGGCAGTTATACATGTTTGCAAAGTGTTGGGGGCTGGGGGGCTGGCCCATCCTGATCAGCGAGGGAAACTCGTGTCTGGTTGCCCCACCCTTCCCGCGTTCTTTGCGGGAGGGTGGGCCGCCCCGAGCCCTGGCAGCGTGCCCATTGCGTCTCGCCTCCGTGCCGTCGAGGGACACTCCACCTCCACTCTGCCTTTCCTTCCTGTCGCCCACTCAAGAAAGCTGCTCCATGCCCACTCCTCAGGACGCAGAGCCAACCCTCGGTGCACCGGGTTGCGATGAATATAGCGCAGTTTTTCGACCCGTTTCTTGTCCATCCAAACCGGAAAATCGTAATAACGAACCTGCCAGAAGCGGCGCAGTTCCCGAGGCCGCAACTTACCCGAGGTGATCTGTTTGAGCATCTGCATCACGACCGAGAGCTGGCCGCGCGTTGGTTCGCTGATCAACAAGTGAACGTGTTCGGGCATGACTACATAGCCCGTCAGGTAGCATCCATACCATCGACGAACTCGCTCAAGTTCGCATTCGAAGACTTCCCGCGCCGCCTCGGAAGCAAGCAGCTTCCTGCGCTGGTAACAACTAAACGTGATGAAATGCAGACAACGCTGGTTCTGATAACGTTTGGGCTTCGGTGCCATTCCCCGACAGTGTAGCCCCACCCTGCCTCCGCAAACTACGCGGAGCCAAGGGTGGGGCAACCGCTAGTCCCAAATCGGAAAGCATGGGCCAGCCCCCACGAAACTTACTTTTCCACAGCCCCTCCCCGACTCATGTGACGGACAACCTTTACCCTCGCTTCCAATCCCTCCATAATGGCGACATGCAGAAACGAGCCAATCCAGCTAACTCCTTCGTTAGCAATGTTTTGCCTGTATCCCCTTGTGGTTCAATATTTTGCCCGGATTCGCGCCGATACCCCGGCGTTAAGTTTCGAAGTATCAATACTTTACCGGAGATCGCCAAAAAAAATTTAATGCGCACTCGCGCGCTGCTCGATCGCCTTTTCCGTCTCCACGGCCTGCTGGCGCACGTCGTTGGAAACATCGGGAACATCGCGCTCATACGGACGCACCGCAGGCAGATCATCCACCTGACCAACCAGATACAGCGCCCGCAGCGCCTCCCAGACTTGCTCAGTCCCCGGGTCGACAACGGCAACTTCGCTCCCGGCCCCCACATTCGCGCCGGTCTGCGCGATCGAGCGGCTTCGGCCCGGAATCGGCGAACGAATGTCGACCACCTGCGACGATCCGGCAGCCGCCAGCTTCGCGATCAATCCGCCCTCGTGGATCGCGGTGCCCGGGCGGTCGGCGTCGACGATGCGTCCGGCTTGTGGCGCAATGATTTGCGCCGGTTGCAGCAAGGCTACGATCTGCGGACGGCCCGTCGCGTCGTTGAACCGCACCAGCGACAGCGCTGCATTGCCCCGCACCATGAGCGATGAATCGCCGAGCATCTTCAGCAGCGCGTCGTGAAATCCCGCGCCCGTCGTGTCCTGTCCCATGACCCAGGCGTCGGTATTGCGCACCTGCTCGACGGGATCGCTCGCCAGCCGCAGCAGATCGGGATACCATTGCCGCACCGTGCCATCGTGCCGGCTGATGCGCTCTTCCACCTGCACCAGCGCCTGCTGAATGTGCCGGGGCTTCTTGTCGTCGTGCAGATATTCGGTCAGCTGCTGGTCAGAAAGATGCCGCCCAAACCACGTGTTCCACCAGAACAGAAACGGCATGAGCACGATCAGCCAGCCGACCGCGAAGAAGAGAATCTTCTGCGTGCGCGTCATGCCGTGCTTGGGCTTCGGTTGCGGGACGGCAGAGTCGTCAGGGCCGATTTGCTGGGGTGGTACGGATGTTTCTGGATGAGCCGACATGAGAACCCAAGCAAGGACTATAGCAGAAGGCGGCGCACGAATAGAGCCCAGGATGTCTATTGAGAGGGATTCAATCCTGCGGCAACAGGGCATCCGCGAAGGAAGCGGGCGCAAGCCGACGGTGGCGTTTGATGCGGGGCTACTCTACGTCCGCATCGAGGACGCGGTCTTGTTCGAGGTAGTGCGCGACCGCGTACTGCGCCAGAAGCGGCGTCTGCACCTGGATCCTGGCGCCGATCCATTCGCCCTTGGCGTGCGGCGCATCGGGCGGGTCCTTGAACGGCCCGCTGCTGCCGAATTGCGGCCCAAATTCCGCGCTCTGTATCTGATCAAACTGCCGGATACCGCGCCACGCAGCGTCACCCACGGTGCCGGAAACGTCGATCTTCAATTTCACCGTCGACATGAGGTCTCCAGGACTGCCCTGTCATCCTGAGCGAAGCGAAGGATCTATGGAGTTGTCGGCAGTGTCGACGCCGACGGCAAAGTGCATAGGTCCTTCGCTTCGCTCAGGATGACAAGATGAATGATGCCACGCTAGCTATGCGGGAACCACTGATACAGCATGAAGTATACGATCACACCCGTGACTGAGACATACATCCACAGCGGCCAGGTCCAGCGCGCAATCGCGCGATGCTGAGGGTAGCGCGCCTTCAGACCGCGCGTCAACGTGATGATGGCCAGCGGAACAATCACGATGGCCAGCGTCACATGAGAAATCAGAATCGAAAAGTAAACCGGCCGCGACCATCCCTGGCCCAGGAAGCGGATGTTGCCGGCCTCATAATGGAAGAACAAGTAGCACGAGAGAAACAGAGCCGACGAAATCACGGCCGCGATCATGCACGCGCGATGAGCCGCGACGCGCCGCTTGGCGATCAACACCCGCCCCGTGAGCAGCAACGCGGCGCTGGTTCCGTTGAGGGTCGCGTTGAGGGCAGGGAAGTACGCGTACTGTTCAGGGATCACGCCGTGAGCCTCATGCCTTGGAAGATTTGGAGCGGCGGTTTGCCATCAAAAATGCCAGTCCGAACATGACCAACGAGAACAGAACCAGAGTTGCCATGGATGAAGTCAGGGGGAAACTCGTCTCGGAGCCCGGATACAGCAGCCCGCGCAACGCCTCTACCCCATAGGTTAAGGGATTCAGGCGCATGACCACGCGAATCCATCCCGACGCACCGCCGATCGGGAACAATGCGCCGGAAACCAGCCATAGCGGAATCATAAAGAGGTTGACCACGCCGTGAAAGGCCTGCGTGGAATCCATGGGCCAGGCGATCGCGAAGCCGAGCGCGGTCAGGGAAAACGAAACCAGGAATACCACCACTCCCACCAGCAGAATCTGCACGAGTTCCACGTGAACGCCGGCGAAGGGCGCGAAAATCAGAAAGATCATGCCCTGGACGGCGGCCAGCGTCGTGCCGCCCATCACCTTGCCCAGCACGATGGCCGAGCGCGGCACCGGCGCCACCAGCACTGAAAGCAGGAAACCTTCCTTGCGGTCTTCGATCACAGACATCATCGTGAAGATGGATGTGAACAGCACGATCATGATCAGCGCGCCGGGATAGAAATAGTCCAGATAATGCTGCTGGTTTGCTCCGCCGCCGGATTGAAACGAAGTGCCGAATCCCGACCCGATTACGACCCAGAAGACCAGCGGCGAGGCCAGCACTCCGACCACCCGCGTCGGCTGCCGGTAGAAGCGCACAATCTCGCGCCACCAGAGCGTGAACGCGGGCAGCAGCAGGCCGGTCGAGGGGGACGTCGTCACTCGCGGCAAAGTTGCGGTCTGAGTCGCCGTGGCCATCGGTCAGTTCGCCTTCACCGCGGGAGTCTTCACCGGCGCCGCATCTTTTTTGCCAATCATGCCCCGGTCGCGCATCTCCCAGTAGGCGTTTAACAGAAAGCACAGGGATAGAGTCAGAAGTATCAGAGTCATGAAAAGACCATCGACCGTCGCCGAGGGCGGCGAGAACGTGATCATGCCGCTCATCAGAATCCACGCCACTCCCGCCAGGGGCACAACCCCGAGCACCAGAGAAAGTATAAGGATCGTCGAACGCAAGTTACCTCCTCTTTTTAGAACCTCGATTACCAGAACCTCGACTACCAGAATCTCGATTGTCAGAATTTCGATCGTCGGAACTCGCTTCGTTGTCTTCACTCCAGAACTTGTGGCCGGTGCGGCGAATGAATACATCTTCGAGAGCAGGCTTGCTCACCGAAATTGCCTGAATCTCGCCAGGGAATGCTTCGACTACGTCGGTAACAAAGCGGTGGCCAGCTTCACGCTCGATCCGCACCTGATTGCCCAGCACCGCCGCCTCGACGCGAAAACGCGCCTGAATGTGTTCGGCCAGCAAACCCGCATCCCGCGCGGCATCCAGCAGGATCACGTCGCCGCCAATCTCACTCTTCAATTCCGCCGGCGTTCCCAGCGCCACGATGTTTCCTTCGTTCAGAATGGCCAGGCGGTCGCAACGTTCCGCTTCTTCCATCAAATGCGTCGTCACCAGCACCGAGACGTGTTCTTCGTCGCGCAACATCTGCAGGTACTGCCACAGGTCGCGCCGCGCCCCCGGATCGAGCCCGGTCGTGGGCTCATCCAGCAGTAACACTCCCGGGTGATGCAGTAAACCCTTGGCCAGTTCAATGCGCCGCTGCATCCCGCCGGAGAAGGTTTCGACTCGCTCCTTCGCCCGGTCAGCGAGTCCCACGCGAGCGAGAATCTCGTCGATGCGCTTGTGCAGCATCGATCCGCGAAGCCCGTAGAGATGCCCTTGATGCCACAGGTTCTCGTATGCCGTCAGCTTAGGGTCGACGCTCTGCGCCTGGAACACGACGCCAATCTGCCGCCGCAGACTCGCCGCATCGAGCGCGGCATCGCGGCCCATCACCACCGCGCGCCCGGCCGTAGGCATCATCAAAGTCGAGAGAATGCGGAAGAGCGTGGTTTTTCCGCTCCCATTCGGTCCGAGCAAGCCAAACAACTCGGCAGGCCGCACGTCGAATGAAATGCCATTGAGCGCGGTCCGACTCTCGTAGCGGTGCAGCAGATTCTGCACCGAAATCACAGAAGGCGCGGAAGCTGGCTCCATTTCCGGGCGGCTATCGGCGAGCGCGGCGGTTTTTGAACCCAAAATGATTCCCCAAAGATCACAACCGGAAAGATCACAACCAGTTTACGCCATCCTGCGCGTTGTGCAGACGACCGGATCGAACGCGGCGTCAAAAAACGTAACGGATCAGGCAGTTGAAGGATCCCGCTGTGCGTGCGGCACCCGTTCTTCAAATGCGACGGGAGCGTGCCTCCACACCTGGATGGCCAGAATCACCGTGGTGGCGAGCAGCAAAGCGCCCACCGCGACGTGCGCCACCGTCGAGATCACCATTGGAAGTTCCGGCTGTACATCGTTCCGGCCCCAGGCGACGCGAGTCAAGAACGCAATAAATCCCAGGCACAACTGCGCGATCAGGAGCGACAGCATCAGAATCGCCGGCCGGCGAACTGCTTCAATTTTCGAGTAAACGCTGAGGGCCCGAATTGCGGTCCACGCCAGCACAAACGCAACGACGGCGGCATTTGCCACATGCGGCCACCAACTCAACCCGTGGTGCCGGAACATCGCGCCCAAAATTAACTGAACATACAAAACGAAAATCGAAAGCAGGGTCAAGGTAAACAGGCTGGGCCGGCGTTCGTCGAACTCCACCCGCGGCTGTTCCTCGATCCAGTTGCGTCCCGTGAAGAGGGCCATCGCGACGGCGATGCAGAAAAACGTCTGGGCCAATGCCGCGTGAGCCGACGAAACTGCCGGAGGCAAATAATAGAGGACCGTGATTCCACCCAGCACGCCTTGCGCGACCACCGTTCCCAGCGCAACCCATCCCAGATTCCGCAACCAGCGACGTTTTTCCGCCCGCCACGTCCACAACGCGAGAATGATCGTGAGCAAGCCAGCGCCCTGCGCGATCATGCGGTGCGTATGTTCGAATTGCACGCCGCCCACCAGTTTCGGAATCTTGTACCAGGAACCGAACGATGTGGGCCAGTCGGGAACCGATAGTCCGGCATCGTTGCTGGTCACCAGCGCGCCGGCAATGATCAACAGAAATGTCCAGCAGCTGAGGACGACAGCAAGCCGGTGAAGGCCGCGATGGTAAGGTGTTTCAATGGCTTTCGGAGTCATGCTCTTTGGTCAAACGTGTGCGGGCGACCAGCGCCCCATAGCGGAGAACAGAGCAGATGCGCAGCGGGGAGCATCTGCCCTCTCCAGCCGTGATTCCAGCAACAGATTCTAGTAAACCGTATGCCGCTAGTCGGCGACCGGTTTGAAGCTTTGGTCTACCGTCTTTGTTTCTTTCGCCGCAACTGTAACCTTCTGGTCTTGCTCGCCCAACTTTTCCTGCACGAACGCGAGCGTGTAGTCGCCGGGCGGCAGGCCTTTGATCTCATACTTACCGTCTTTGTCGGTCACAGCGTAGAACGGAGTCTTCACGACGTTGATGTACATCTTCATCCACGG
Source organism: uncultured Acidobacteriaceae bacterium (assembly GCA_963739125.1). Taxonomy (GTDB): domain Bacteria; phylum Acidobacteriota; class Terriglobia; order Terriglobales; family Acidobacteriaceae; genus Sulfotelmatobacter. The sequence goes on from CAVTZD010000001.1 coordinate 4,308,734, forward strand.
ATGCTGGTTGCACTTGACCGGCAGCATGATTTCTTCGCGGGCAAAATTTTTCTGGATTGCCGGAGAAGACGGCGGCTGCGACTCGTTCCACTCGCGGTTGTCTTTCGGCGTGGGATGGATATTGTGCGTCGTGGGATCGACGTTCCTGATCTCGACCGTCTGCCCCGCCATTACGCCCAGCACGTGCGGATGGTAACGGCAGCCCTGCTGCTCGAGCACGACAGGCGTTGTCGGCACATCGAACGTGCGATTTCCCAATCCATCTTTTACATAGACGAAGACGTTCTCTAGATCGCCGCCGTTGACGACCAGAGTTTCGGCTTCGTTTGGCCCCTTGCAGCCCGGATCCTGGCTCATGTCGATCTTGGCCGGCTTCGGCGCGGTGCCGTCAAACTTGACAGTTCCGTTGATCGTGGCCACGGTTGCAGGGTCGATGGGAGTTGCCGGTTGCGCGGCCGGCTGCTCCGCCGTTGGACTGGAAGCTGGCGCTTCCTCTTTCTTGTTACATGCTCCGAGCACTACCAGCGCGCTCAAGGCAAGCGTACCTACCGCTATCGCGAGCCAACCTGTTCTCTTATTCATGATGTCGCCCTTTCTTTAAGATGTGGCGGCGGAGTCTCGCCGGCTGTCGCGTGGGCGTTCCCGCCCGCGCTATGAAAAGCTATCGAGATGCAAACGAACAAACCAAACTGGCTATTCTACCGCGAACCTCCACTCGCCGCGGGATGCGATTCCAGTGCAGCTTGCCTGCTGGTCTTAGGCCGCTGCACCGCGGCCTTGGCATGCGGCATCGACGCGGCTACACGCCGCTGCTCCTCCGGCGTCAACTGGAAGATGTAATCGGTGAGCAGCTTCCGGTGATCTCCGGTGTAGCCATTGAAGGTCGGAGGAGTCGGCCCGGCAAAGACCCACTGATTGTTTTCCTGTTTGAACAGTCCCGACGGCATGGATGTTCCCGGACTCACGGCCTGCGGATCGGTAATCCAGCGCTCAACCCAGTCAGGCTTCAGCCGTTCTTTGGCCAGCAGGAAATTCGGCGCGGTTGCGATCTTGTCGTGATTGGGATCGCCGGTGGCGTGGCACTTCAGGCACGGCGCCGCGGTGCTGGAAAAAAGACTACGGGCCATGTCAGTTTCTTTCGCCGTCAGCACCGGCACCTGCTCCGGAACATAGGGCATCGGCTGCTGCGACAAGGCCTGGAAGAATCGCACCAGCTTGCGCAGTTCATTGTCGGAGAAAAAGAACGTCGGCATGCGCACTTTCAGGTATGGCCGCACGCCGTCGCGATTTGTATCTGTGGTGCTCAGCGCCGGATTCGACAAAAACTTCCGCATCCACTCCGGATCGACGCGCGCGCCCTCGGTGAGCAATTTTGGCGGCAGCTGATCTTGCGCATCCTGATACTGCCTCAGTCCCATCAAGATGGTTTTCTGGCCGGGGATGAACTCGTGGCAACCCATGCAGTTGTATTTCTTGACGATCCACCAGCCTTCCTGAATATCGTGCCTCGCGTCGCCCGGTTTGTACTGATAATCCGAGGGCAGGGAAGTCTCCGCGCTTCCCATCAGGAAAGTGGTGAGATCGAGCACCTGATCCTTGGTGAGATGCAGGTTCGGCATGCGCGCCGCGTCCATCTCGCTCTTGATCATGCCCTTGTCGTAAACGTTGGGCTCGGCGAGTTTGTGTTCGAAAAATCCTTTGTGGTCATACCAGGGATCTTTCGCCGGACCATCGGGCAGACGCGCAAGATCTGCTTTGTCCGTGATGGGCTCGGCATTTTCGCCGCCACGCTGCGCGATCGTGGTAAACAACGCGAAGTCAAGGCGCTCGATCGGCTTGCTGCCTTCAAACGTCAGCTCCGTACCGATGCGGCCTTCGTCTTCAAAGCCGGAAATCTCGTGGCAGCCGGCGCAGCCGAAGTGGCTGATCCATACTTTGCCTTCCGCCTTGAGCGCGGGATCGTCCATGAAAGGCGCGTCCGCATAAGACGACGGCTCGCGCTTTTTCTGGGTCATCAGGAATGTCGCAATATCTTCCGCGTCTTCAGGACTGAGCCGCAGGCTCGGCATCACCGTCATGTTCTGCACTTGCAGTTCGTGACCGTCGTTGGGACAGCGGCTGTGCTCCAGGTCGAACTGGTATGGAAGTCCCTTCTTGGCGTAATCTTCCGGGCCAATGTCCTTTTTCTCGTACGGGCAATAGGGACGCGTGCGCTCGCGCGCGTCGTGAATCCAGCGGACGAGGTAATCGTAATTCGCCTTCTCGCCGACGCGCGACAGATTCGCGGCGAACGTTCCGCCCTGCATCTGGTCGCCTTCGCCAATGGAGTGGCAGGCCAGGCATCCGCGCTCCTCAAATAATTCTTTGCCATGGGCGGCGTTTCCAAGCTTGTGCTTGGGAAGTGGATCGGTCAGGGCCGTTTGCCAGAGGTAGGCTGAGATCGCCTGAATCTGATGCTCGTTCAGGCGGAAGTTCGGCATCTTCGTTGTCGGCCGAAAATCGGTTGGCTTCTTCAGCCAGATCGGAATCCAGTTCTTGTTCAGCTTCAAACGCACGTCTTTCAGGTTCGGCCCGACTTTTTTCATGTCCTGCATCAGGCTGTGCGACTCGAAGTCGAGCTGCTGCAAATGCCCGTCCAGCTTACTATTGGCCACTTTCAGGTCGACGGCTTTAAGGTTGAAGGCGTTGGCCTCTTCGTTGGTCTCGGCGGCGTCGGCCTGCTTCATCAGGTAGGCGGCCTGCTTGATGTTGTCTTTCTTCTGCGTTTCGATCTGTTTGATCTGCTGGCCAATCGAGTTCAGCTCTTCGGGCTCGGGGTCATATCCTTCATAGCGATGACAACCCATGCAGCCCTTCTGACGGAACAGGTCTTTTCCGTTGTTGATGGTTTCCCACTGTGTATCGCCGCTAGCCAGAACCATGTCGGCAGCGTGGCAATTCTGGCAACCTGCCTGCGCATTCTCCTTGGGAAACAGCGGCCACAGCCAGTGCTCGTAGGTGCCGTGCCCCTTCTCTATGCTGGTGGTTGCGCGGCCGTTGCCCTGATGACAGGGCGAGCAACCGAACTTTTCCGGATCGTGAATCGTCAATAACTCGGGCTGAGGGTGGCTGACGAAGGCCTCGGCATACTTATCCGGCTTCTGCCCTTTCTCCGTCATCGAAGCCACCGTAATTTTCAGAGGCTCGCGCGTGTTCATGTGGCAGGACTCGCACCGGTCTACGATATTGGCTTCGGCCACATTGATCTGAACGATTTTCGGATCCCAGTCCGCGGCCTTCTTCTTCAACCCATCGATCTGCTGCGGCGTCAGATCGACCATGTGATCGGAGATGTATTCGTCCATCTTCGCCCTGGCCGCGGTGGTCGGCTTCAGCACCTGGCCGAGTTCGAGACTCCGCTTGGTCTTTTCATCGCGAATGCCGTTGTAGGTCTCTTCGAGTTGCGGGAAGGTAAATTCTTTCCTGCTTCCATCCGGAAACGTCACCGTCGCCAGCCTGGCCTTATATTCGTCGATTTCCTTCTGCTTGCTGGCTTTTGCGGAAGCGCTGGTGCTGGTCTCCCACTCATAGGTCAGTGCGTTGACGTACGCGCGGCGGTCGGTGAAGACACTTTGCACGGCGAGCAGACGCGCGGTGGCATCGTCCACCGCCTTGCGGGCTTCGGCGGCCTGCGCCTGCGAATCCTGACTCGCTTTCTGATAAGTCTGCTTGAGCGCGATGTAATCCGGATTCTGCTCGACATCCTTTTCCGACGTAGACGATTTCGACCGAGCGGTGTCCAGGAACAAGCTGTAACGGTCTCTCCATTGCTCCTGGAAAGCCTTCCACGGCCGCTGTCCCCAGGCCTCGTCATACAGCGCCCAGAACAACGTGGCCATCAGTATGATCATGGCCAGCGCATAATGCGCGGCATACGACTTACTGGTGATCGGGTCCTGCTCGGGGATAGGTTTTTCAGGCACCACTTCCTCCGAAAAGTCTGTCGTTAGTCGTCGGTCGCTAGTCTTCGGTCGTCGGTCACAGGCCGCTCGTCCACGGATTCGCCGGCATCATTCCTTGTCATTCCGACACGTGAGCGAAGCGAACAAGGAGGAATCCGCTGTCCCAGAAAGCGCCCAAGTGTCACGCCCTTCACCGCTGCCGTAACCATCCCGGCCAACGACCGACGACCGACGACGTCTTCACACGTTGAACCAGGGCGTAATCCACACATACTTGATGTGCCACAACAGCCGCAGCCCCATCTTCATGGGCAACGCAACCATGGTCAGCAGCAGGAACTGCATGATGCCAAACTGCAGCAGGCCCATGCGCTGGAAGTCTTTCGCCCGGAGCCGCCGGAACAGCGAATACACAAGTCCGCCGCCGAGCACGTAATACCCGCCCACCACGATTGCGCCGAAGATTCCTTTGCCCAGATTCGACGTGATCCCGAAAATATCGGGCAGATCGCGGTTCACCTCGTAAATCAAACGATTGTGATCCCACGTCTGCCCTGGCCAAAACCACTGCCAGCCAGGGCCGCGAATAAACGTGCCGATGAGGATCATCGAAACCCACAGTATTAGAAATCCAAAAAGAAAAGTGGAAATCGAAAACTTGCGTTGCTTCCAGGTGTAATATCCGCTGCCCAGCGGATTGGTATCGATGTAGGGAATCACCATGAGTCCCACGATGATCATCGTCGGCATGACCACGCCCGCAATCCACGGATCGAAATAGACAAGCATCTCCTGCAGCCCCAGGAAATACCACGGAGCCTTCGCCGGATTCATGGTGAGGTTGGGATTGGCCGGCTCTTCCAGCGGGGCGTTCAGCGTGATCGACCAGACCATCAGAATGATGGTGACGATGATGGCGGCCAGGAATTCAATGCGCAGCAAGAACGGCCAGACATGAACTTCCTTCTGCCAGCCCGGCTTGAAGGGCCAAGCCTTGCGATGATGCGTCTTGGCCAGCGCCGGATCGGCCTCCAGTTGCTCGATCAGCTGATCGTTGGCTCGAGCCTGCTTGACCGCCAGATAAATGAAGAACGCCAGCAGCGGGATCAGTCCCACGATCGGAACGTTGTCGGGCGCCGAACAAATTTCCCAAAGTTGTCGCCAATCCATAAGTTGCCCCGAAAATTCTCTTTCGTAGAGACGTAGCTTGCTACGTCTCTCTCACCACGAGCACTTGTGCCGCCGCCGGCAAGACGTTGCAAGCAACGTCTCTACGCTCTACTCTCCCGCCGCCTTCGGTCCGCGCCGCGGCTTATCCGCTTCGGCCTCGAGCATTACCGGAGCCGGACCGGAAATCCCGCCATCTTTTCGCACTCGCCAGAAGTGCACGATCATCAGCACTGACGCCACAATCGGAATTCCGATGCAGTGCCAGATGTAAGACCGCAAGAGCGCGTTCGCATCCACGATTGACCCGCCCAGCAATCCGAAGCGCACGTCGTTGTAAGGCGTCATTCCCAGCATCGCTCCGAACGGCCCTTCATGCCCTAACAGCGGAGTTGCGCGCGCCATGTTCGTGCCCACCGTCACGGCCCAGAATCCGAGCTGATCGTCGGGCAGCAGATATCCGGTGAACGAAAGAAGCAGAGTGAAGACCAGCAACAGCACGCCAATGTTCCAGTTGAACTCGCGCGGTTTTTTGTATGAGCCGGTCAGGAACACGCGGAACATGTGCAGCCAGACCGCAATCACCATCAAGTGCGCGGCCCAGCGGTGCATGTTGCGCAGAATCTTGCCGAAGGGGACGTCGTGCTCCAGATAGAGCACGTCGCGAAAGGCCTGCACTTTGCTGGGATGGTAATAAAACATCAGCAGCACGCCGGTGTAGGTCAGGATGATGAAGAGGTAAAACGTGATCCCGCCCATACCCCAGGTGTAGCTGTAGCGCACGGCATCGCGGTTGATCTTCGCCGGATGCAAATGCAGGAACACGTTCGAAAGCACGCCCAGCGCCCGATTGCGCGGCGTGTCATCGTGCTTGTGGCGGAAGATCGAGGTGTAGACCTGCGTCTTAGTCGGATCTTTCAGCCCCTCGATCTGTTCCTTCGCTTTGGCAGGAATCTCGGTCTTGAGGGCCTGAATATCGTCCTTCACGCCGGTCGTGACGCGCTCGACCAGCCCGACCTTCCCGTTTTTTCCGTTGCCGCCGTTCTGATTGTTTTCGTCAGCCATAAGATTCCTGGTCCACAAACTTACACACACTCACCCAGAACTTTGTCATCCGAACCGGGCAAAGAGCCCGGTGAGGAATCAGCTGTTCTTCGCCAGAATTCGCTAAACTCCGGTCAAGAACGCTCCCGGATCGTTGAAGTGACTCGGCTGTCCCTTGGGCCACTGATACAGCCGCGACGTGTCGACAATAATCTGACCGTCGGGAGCCAGTTCGATCTTCGCCCGGTCCATGGGACGCGGCGCAGGTCCCTCGAAATTAATGCCCTCGCTGTCATACCCGCTGCCATGGCACGGACACTTGAACTTATTTTCGGCGGGCTTCCAGTCCGGCGTGCAGCCGAGGTGCGTGCACCGGGCATAAATCACGAACAACCGGTCGGGCGTGCGATCGACCCAGATACGATATTTCTGCTGAAATTTTGTGTCGACACCCAGGGCGAATTCAGATGGATACCCGATCTTGAAGACTGTGTTGGGTTCAAAAAGAGTGCGGGGAAGAAAGAATCGGAAGAAAGCTAGAGACCACGCCGCCAGAAAGCCCGTGACCATGACCCACACGAAACGCCGTCTCCGGCGATCCGTTTCGGTCGAGGGAGCGGTCCCGGCCACGCCGGCTGCAGCCGCGGCCTTCGACGTTCCCACCGCCGGCGTGCCTACATACTTGGTGGCATCCATCGCGGGCTTCGCCACTGGGCTTGCGGTCGTCGCCGGCGATGTCGCCGGCTTCGCTGCTTCCGGACTCGGATTGACCTTGCTGGTCTCCGCTTCCGTCATGAGTACCTCCTGTGTTCGGACGACTCCGTGCCAACGAACAGAACGTTCCCAAACTTACTCGACCGGACTTACCTAACCCAGCCTTGCCTAACTATGAATGAAATATTGAATTAAATATTTCCCAAACCTGTGGCGGCTGCGTATAACGGAACCGCCGCGCCCTCCCTGAATCTGCTATCAAACGACGGAATGAATTGGCCAAGCGTACAACCCACTGCCTGTAAAACAATCTGGCTAAGGGCTTGTATAAATATTGGGGAATCGTTGAGGCCCGCGCTCATCTCAAACTGAGTAAAGCCCAGCGTCTGCGCCTGCTCGCGCGCCTCGTGGTCGATCTCGCCAAGCGTCTCCACATGGTCGGAGACAAATGCCACCGGCACGACGCACACTTCGCGCACGCGTTGTTCCGCAAGTTGCCGGAGGATTTGTCGCAGGGAAGGTTGCAACCAGCGGCTGGCCCCTACTTTGCTCTGGTAGCAAAGCTGGTAGGAATTATTCCAGCCCGCGCGTTCGGTGAGAAGTTGCACGGTCTCCTCGATCTGCTGCCGGTAGGGGTCGCCTTTGTCGATCACCGACATGGGCACGCTGTGTGCGCTGAAGAGAATCTTCGGCCGGCCGGGGACGGGGAAGCGCGCCAGCGCCTCGTTGACCTTCCCGACCACAGCATCCAGGTACATCGTATTACGATAGAAACTCTGGACGCAATGCGCTGGCAGATCATCGTGAAACAGCCTCTGCCATTCGTTCAGACTCGATCCGCTTGTGGTCGAGGAATATTGCGGATACATCGGAAGCAGCACCACTTCATCGCAGTTCGCCCGCCGCAACTGCTCGATCGCCTCGCCGGTAAAGGGATGCCAGTACCGCATGGCCACAAAGCAGTGGGCATCGATACCCTGATTGCGTAATTCAACTTCGAGCGCCCGGGCTTGCCGATCGGTATGCCGCCGGATAGGTGAACCGCCGCCGATCGCGGCGTAATGGTGCTGCACCTTGCGCGCGCGCGTCGTCGAAATCAGTTTGGCCAGCGGTTTACGCCCGATCCGGGCGAAAGGGAAGTCAATAATGTCAGGGTCGCAGAAGAGGTTATAAAGAAAAGGTTCGATCGCTTCCAGCGTGTCGGGTCCACCGAGCTGAAAGAGAACTACCCCCACGCGCCGTTTTGTCCGCGTCATTCCCCAGAAACCCCAGAACGGGCGAATGTACTCCCATTGCGGCGCGCGAGTCAATGACGGAAATTGCAAAGTAGTGGTGCAGTCGGCTCCCGTTGCCCCACTTCCCATGGAGTCATCCCGAACGGAGCCGTTCTTCAGGCGAAGTGAGGGATCTTGCGCGCACCGGTGCTATGACGTTGCCAAATTGCCGCCGCTCCGTGCAATCTGGTATCTATGCCCGAGTTGCCCGATATCGCGGCGTACATCCACGCGCTCGACGCGCGGATCATCGGTCAGCCCCTGGAGCAAATCCGCCTGGCCAGTCCATTTCTCTTGCGCACTGCGCAGCCACCGCTGGCCAGCGCCGAGGGCCTGATCGTCGAGGACTTGCGGCGAATCGGCAAGCGCATCGCTTTTGGACTGGAAGACGATCTCTGGCTTGTGCTTCATCTCATGATTGCGGGGCGGCTGCACTGGCGCGCGCCACGGGCAAAGCTGGCTGGCCGCCAGAGTCTGGCTGCTTTCGATTTTCCTAACGGCTCGCTGATTCTTACCGAGGCCGGCTCCAAACATCGCGCGTCATTGCATCTGGTGAAAGGCGAGGAGAATCTGCACACTCTCGACGCGGGAGGGATCGACGTGCTCGCCGCCGATCTTCGTGCTTTCCGCTCCGCGCTCACGGCGGAGAATCACACGCTGAAGCGGGCGCTGACCGATCCGCGACTGCTCAGCGGCGTGGGCAATGCGTATTCCGATGAAATTCTGCACGCGGCTCAACTGTCTCCGATCGCCTTGACGAACAAACTCACCACAGCCGAGTGGGAGCGGCTGTTCGCGGCGACCCAGCAGACGCTGAAAGTGTGGATCAAGCGCCTTGCCTCAGAGGCGGAGTCAGGCTTTCCCGAGAAAGTGACCGCGTTTCGCAAGGACATGGCCGTCCACGGGCGCTATGGCCTGCCTTGCCCGAGATGCGGCGACAAGGTGCTGCGCATTCGCTATGCCGATAAGGAAACCAACTATTGCGCGCGCTGCCAGACCGGCGGCAAGGTCCTTGCCGATCGCAGCTTGGCGCGCTTGCTGGGTTCGGATTGGCCGCGCACTCTGGATGAGTTGGAAGCTCTGAAGAGTCGTTGAATTCGAGAGGAAGTCGCGAGCGCGAAGAAGTTCAAAAGATAGAGGTTCTAGGCGCGCGCCGGTTCGCCGTCACCCTTCTGCATTTCTTCGATGACAGCGTCGGCAAACTGCGAAGTTCCCGCCTGGCCACCGACGTCGCGGGTCAGCTTCTCGGGATGCCGGTACACCCGTTCCAGCGCTTTGCGAATCTGCATCGATGCGTCGTGCTCGCCGAGATGCCGCACCATCAGCAGCGCCGAGCGCAGCAGGGCCGTCGGATTCGCCAGATTCTTCCCCGCAATGTCCGGAGCCGACCCGTGCACCGCCTCGAAGATCGCGCACTCATCGCCCAGGTTCGCGCTGGGCACAAATCCCAGGCCGCCCACGAACGCCGCGCACAGATCGGAGAGAATGTCGCCGTACAGATTTTCCATCACCAGCATGTCGTACTGGTAAGGATTCATCACCAGCTGCATGCAGGTGTTGTCGACAATATGTTCGCCATAAGTGATCTCGGGATATTCTTTCGCCACATTCCGCGTGCAGCGCAAGAAAAGCCCGTCCGACAGCTTCATGATGTTGGCTTTGTGGATGCAGTGAATCTTCTTCCGCTGATTTTTGCGCGCATACTCGAAGGCAAATCGCGCAATCCGCGTGGAGGCTTTTTCAGTAATAATCTTCAGGCTCTCGACCACGCCCGGGACCACTTCATGCTCCAGTCCGGAATAGAGGCCCTCAGTGTTTTCGCGCACGATGATGAGATCGACATCCGGATAGCGCGTGGGAATGTGGGGCAGATTTCGGATCGGCCGGAAATTCGCGTATAGCTCAAACTTTTTTCGCAGCGCAACGTTGATGCTGGGAAACCCGCCGCCGACGGGCGTAGTCACCGGGCCTTTCAAGCCAACGCGCGTCCGCTCAATCGACTCGATCAGATCCTTCGGAATATATTCGCCCGATTTTTCGTAGGCGTCGGCGCCGACCGCGAACGTCTCCCATTCAAACTTCACCCCGGTTGCTTCCAGGATACGCACCGTGGCCTGCATGACCTCTGGGCCAATGCCGTCGCCGGGAATCAGCGTTACTTTATGACCCATAATTCAGCCCGTCAGGGGGATAACGACGAGAGGCAAGTGGCAGTTAATTGTTCAGACTGACCTCTGACTCCGGACCTCTCACTGTCCCTTCGCCTTCACCAGATCCTTCAACTCGTTCATGAACTCTTTGACGTCTTTAAAATCCAGATACACCGACGCGAACCGCACGTACGCAACTTTGTCGTGCCGCCGCAGCCGGTTCATGATCAGCTCGCCCAGTTCGCTGGTTTTCCGCTCACGCTCCGCCGACTCGATGACGAACGACTCCGCTTCATTCACGATCTGCTCCAGCTTGCTCATCGGCACCGGACGCTTCTCGCAGGCCCGCAGCAATCCGTTGAGCACTTTCTGGCGATCGAATTTCTCGCGCCGGCCGTCTTTCTTGACGACCATGTAAGGGATTTCATCGATTCGTTCGTAGGTCGTGAAGCGCTTGCCGCACTTCAGGCACTCGCGCCTGCGCCGGATCGACTCGGCTTCCTTGCTCTCGCGCGAGTCCACAACCTTATCGTTGGCAAATCCGCAAAAGGGACATTTCATGGCGCTGGATCAATCAGGTGTGCGATTCCCACGCGCCTGATTAGTGGCGAGAGGAAATCGACTGTCCTGATCGATAACCTGAAATTGTAACAGTTGCGCCGGAACCGCTGCCGCGCACGGAGGGCTCTGGCAGTGGCTGAATCGTGGGTGCCCCACTTCTCGCTTCTCTTGCGAGAAGTGGGACAACGTTGCGCGAGAAGTGGACCACCGCCCTGCTGAGGAGGTCTCGCCTAAGTTTTCCCGTCCGCTAAGATCTGCGAAAACAAAACGGCGCCCGCACCCCCTGCGGTGCGAGCGCCTGTTTTTCCCCAAGCCCTCCCGGTGACGGAGGGCAAGAAGCCTTCGACCCCCGGCTCTACCCCTGACCAAACCTGGCCAGGGCCGGGGATCTCGGTAAAACATGCCCGATCCGTCCGCTCACTTTGTCAACGGCGTGTCTGCAATTTGTAAAAAATCGCACTTTGCTCGGGAAAACGGGGACGTCGGTCGAGCTACGAGTTCGGGAGTGATCAGGTAATCTACCTCGTAGGCATTCCTTAGCCTTTGACCCTCCCAAGGTACGTGGGTAACTTTTGATGAACTGGCTTCAGGCACCAGACTCGATGCAGAAGTTTTCGCAGATTTCCCGGCAATATCCGAACGATGAAGAATCGGAGTGAGACCAATCGGAATGAAACGAACCGAACGATAAGGATCGTTCGATGTCTCGTGCTGTTTATGTTCTCGGCGAGCCTATTCGCCCAGAGCAATGCGGGAGAGATCCGCCTCAAGATTACCGACCCGTCAGGCGTTGGCGTGAAGACGACTGTCGAACTTGTCAGCGAAGCCAACGAATATAGCAGCACCTTCGCAACCGACGATGACGGGAACGTGGTCGCCAGAAGACTGCCTTTTGGCCTATATCGCATTGAAGTGCGGCAGGCGGGCTTTGCCGCAGCTTCCGGGCGGGTTGAGATTCGCTCCGTCATTCCCGTCGAATACTCCATTCACCTCAGCCTGGCTGCGGTCACGACCTCGGTCACCGTGCAAGATTCCGATACGCTGATTGACCCCGATCGAGCCGGCTCGACTAACGAAATCGGATCCGCAACCATTCAGAGCCGAACCACGTCGCTCCCTGGGCGATCTTTGCAGGATCTCGTGAACTCGCAGCCCGGCTGGCTGTACGAAGGCAATGCGGTGCTGCACCCGCGCGGTTCCGAATATCAAACGCAATTCGTGGTCGACGGAATTCCACTGACCGATAATCGCTCGCCCAGCTTCGGACCGGAAATCGAAGCCGACGAAGTCGATTCGCTGACGATTTACACCGCCGGCATCCCGGCCGAATACGGACGAAAAATGGGAGGCGTGGTCGAAGTCAACACGTTGCATGCACCTCAGCCTGGATTTCACGGCCAAGCCGTGCTCTCGGGCGGAAGTTTCGACACTGCCGGCGCATTCGTTCGCCTGCAAGAAAACTGGAACAAAAATGTTTTCGGCGTGAGCGCTTCTGGAGATATGACCGCGCACTATCTCAACCCGGTCGTCCCGGAAAACTTTACCAACCGCGGAACGACCGGCGATTTTGCATTAAGCTTTGAACGCGACTTCACGCCCAACGATCATCTCCTGCTCAGCGTGCGGCATGAACTATCGCGCTACCAGATTCCCAACGAGCAGGTCCAGGAGAATCCGCAGCTGCAGACTCCGCCACCGCCCGAAGGCACGCCGCCCCAGCTGCAGACCGCCAACAATTTCGAGACCATGGGCATTGCCTCTTATGAACATGTCTTTTCGCCCAATGTTCTTGCGGATATTCGCGGCATGGTGCGCGACAACTCCAACGATCTTGATTCCAATCCGTCATCGTGGCCGCTCATCGCCTTCCAGCACAATAATTTTCGCGAGGGATATTTCAACGCTGCTCTTTCCGTCCACCACGGTCATCACGAATTCAAGGCCGGCATCGAGTCCGACAATCTTTTTCTGCGAGAGAACTTCAAGGATGTGGTCACGGCCAACCCGAACGATCCTGACTATCCCTTCGACCCCGGCACACCCTCAACCTTCGCTTTCACCGGCAGTCGGCCCGATCTCGAGCAGGCAGCCTATGTGCAGGATCTGATCCACGCCGGCAAATGGACTCTCGACGCTGGCCTCCGCTGGGATCATTATCAACTGCTGGTCAATCAGAATGCGGTGAGCCCGCGTCTCTCGGTTGCACGATATTTCTCCTCCGCGAATCTCATCGTGCACGCCTCCTACGACCGCGTTTTCCAGACGCCATCGTTTGAGAACATCCTGCTGTCGAGTTCTCAACAGATTGTTTCGCTCAACCCCAGCGTTCTGCGGCTGCCGGTCGAGCCCTCCCACGGCAACTATTATGAAATCGGCGCCACCAAGAGCTTTCTGGGCCAGCTCCGCTTCGACGCTAACTATTTTCGCCGGGATGTGAATAACTACGCCGACGATGACCAGATTCTGAGCACGGCGGTCAGCTTTCCCATCGCCTTCGACAAAGCCGTAATTTACGGAGCGGAAGGGAAGATCGAGATTCCGAGGTGGGGACGCTTCTCCGGTTTCGCCAGCTACTCTTACATTGTAGGCAATGCGTGGTTTCCCGTGACCGGCGGCCTGTTTCTCGGGAATGACGCAGTCAGCGCCACCACGCAGTTGACGGGACACTTTCCTGATTCGCAGGATCAGCGCAACACCGTCCGTTTTCGCCTGCACTATCAACTCGCGCCGCGTCTCTGGATCGCAGGCGGGGCTGAGTACGGCAGCGGGTTGCCGTTCGATTTTGGCGGAACGTATCAACAGGCGCTCGACGAGTACGGACAAGCCGTAGTCGACCGCGTCAATTTCGATCGCGGTCGCGTGCGGCAGACACTTTCCGTCGATGCGTCGGTCGGCGCCGAGATTTACAAGAACGATAAAATCTCGATGAATCTGCAGGTTGACATCGAGAATCTCAACAATCGCTTGAATGTGATCGACTTCGGTGGACTGTTCTCCGGCAACGCCATCGGCCCGCCGCGGAGCTATGCCCTGCGCCTGCAGACTACGTTTTAGATTGATCCGTTTGGACTGACCCGCTTCGATTGACCTGCACAAATCCGTAGCGAAGAAATCGGAAATCGCTCTCGAGAGCTAGCTTCCCGGCACCATCTGCGCTGGCGCTCCGCCATCCACATCGGCCTGATTGAAGATTACGTTCGCTCCCATGTGTGCCGGACGCGGCGCCAGCATTTGCTCCTTGCGGTAAACCAGATTGCTGGCGTTGAAGGTGGCCAGCTCAAATCCGTGACCATGGGTGATGGCGTCGGTCGGACACGCCTCCACGCAGTAGCCGCAGAAAATGCAGCGGTTGTAATCGATGTTGTAAACCTTGGCGTAGCGCTCCGCGCCGCTGACGCGGTTTTCGGCGGTGTTTTCCGCCGCCTCGATGTAAATGCAATTCGAAGGACAAGCCGCCGCGCACAGAAAGCATGCAACGCACTTCTCCAACCCGTTTTCGTCACGCTGCAGCACGTGCGCCCCGCGAAAACGCGCCTCGAAACGCGCGCCTTTGAGCGGCCCCTTGCCGTCAGGATAATTCTCCACGGTCGTGGGCTGGAACATCTCCATGAAGGTGATGCTCATGCCCTTGGCGATGGCGGCGATATTTTTCAGAACCGGCATGCCTCTCAGTATACCGAAACCCGCGCCCGACCGCGGCATCGCGTAGGGACGAGCGGAAAAGTGAAGAGCCGGCGCCGGCAAGCTCACGCACAAAGAAACCGAGGCACTCCGGGCTTACGCCGGAATGCCTCAGTGATCCACTGGCCTCAAATCAGAACGCAAAATGCATCGACAGCTGCAGGAAGCGTGGGCTACCAATCGTGTGCTGGATCACGCCCAAGCTGCCTTGCGGCGGAATCGATGGCGGACCGTAGTAATAGGGAAAGAAGCTCACGTCGTTGTTCGGAGTGTCGAAATCGGGATGGTTGAAAATATTGAACGCATCGGCTTCAAACCTCAGCTGGTAGCGCTCTTTGATCGCGAACTCCTTGGCCAGGCTGGTGTCGAAGCGCACCTGGAAGGGGCCTCGAAAGGTGTTCCGGCCGGTGGTTCCATATAACGATTCATAGTCATCGCATCCGCTGCTGTCGCAAGCAGGAACTCCGTTAGTCCCCGGAGCCACGAACTGCGGTCCGAAGTCAGCGGAATTGAGCTTACAAAGTTCCTTCGAAATGTTGGCGCAATTCGCGCCGGGGTGTGTCGCCTGCTTGGAAGTTACGCCCGGCAGCAGCGGCACAATGGGGTTGCCGATCTCGTCGAGGGTTCCCAAATACAGACTCGCAACCGAGCCCGTATAGTCGTAGATGCTGTAGGGCTGCCCGCTTTGCGCTACAGTCTGGCCGCCAATGGTCCAGCCGTTGGCCACGTAGCCCAGCGCCCCGCTTTTCACGAATTTCGGAATCGTATAGCTGTAGTTGATCAGGAAAACGTGCGTCTGATCGAAATCCGAGGAACCATAATTGGCTCGGGGAGTGATCGGATTGTTCCCGGTGACAAACAGACCCAAACCGCTCTGCTCGTCAAGCGAATGAGACCAGGTGTAAGACGCGGTGAATTGCAGGCCGTTGGAGTAGCGCTTGTGGACCTGGAGCTGCAATGCGTCAAAGTTCGATATGCCCTCCGCCTTATACGAGACCGAGTTCATGTCGTACCCGGGATAGGGCACGCGGATCGGCGCATTGCCCGAGTATTCGTTCGTATAGATGAGCTCGTTATCCAGGGGTGTTAGCCCGCTGTAGTAGATGTTCTGATTAGCCGCCGGGCTGGTGCCGCCGTAGGAAGTGGTCTGTCCGTTCACCACGTTCTTCGAGGTGGCGATGAGTGGCTGGTTGAAGGGAACGGGCAGCACCAAATGGGTACCGTGATTGCCGACGTAACCGGCCTCGATCAGCCAGCTGTTGGAGGGCTGAAATTGAAAGTCGAGCGTCCAGTTCTGCGTATACGGCAGTTTGTTGTTGATATCGTAACCGCCAAACAGGAACGGACCATAAAGATTGCCGGTCGGCCAGCATCCCGGATAACCGCAAGCAGTCTGCTGCAGGTTCGGCAGGTAGGAGAGGAATGCCGCTCCCGTGGCCGGTGGCGGCGGTGGCAATGTCGTGCCGAACGGCTGAGACAGTGTCGCGTTCTTCGCGACCGAAATCGGTTGCACGAACGGAGGCGCAAGCGTGACTCCGAATGGGCCGTTGAATCCGGCGCCCGCGCTGGGCGACAGGTAGCTGAATATCTCGCCGCGGTCGTAGTAGATACCGTATCCTGCGCGCACGGTGAGCTTAGGCAGTGGAGACCACGCAATGCCGATGCGGGGCGCAAGACCCCACTGGTGATTTTTCATCAGCGAATCGCTGACTCCAGGCGTGCCGCCGGTCTTGTTATTCCCCGCGATGACCAGGCCGGAGCCGGTAATGACGTCAGTCCCTTTGTCGCAACTGCCATAGTTGTACTCAGTCAAAGCGGGGTCCGCCGGAACTCCGCCGACAGTGCATTGCTTGTAACTGTATTTGGAAGGGTCAAAGCCTGTCAGCTTGCCATACTTTTCCGAGAGTGGCCCGTCGATATCCCACCGCAACCCGGCGGTTATCGTGAGGTTTTTCCTCATCTTAAAGTTGTCGTTGATGTAGGTGCCGACCGTATCGGAGCGGTAGTAACGGTGAGCCGAACCAGCGAACTCATCGCCGCCGTGCAGGTTGCCTTCTACAAAATCAAGGAAGGTCTCGAAGTCGACCGTATCGGTGTTTGTATTGTTGTTGAGGATGTTGAGCTGGACGTGATCCCACGTGGTCCCGACACTCAGGGTATGTTTTCCTTTCACCCAACTGGCGGAGGTTCCGTATTCCCACTGATTCTGGAACATGCCACCATTGCCAAAGCTGGTACTGGGACCAAACTCCAAACCAGAACTGATCGTAGGATCCGACGTGGAGATGTCGAACTGAGGAAAAGTCGCCGCGCCGGGCAGGCTGATGCCCACCGAGGTTGGGGTAAATGCTGACGTCGTATTGGCATAAGCTCGCAGGCGAGTGAATCCCAAATGCTGCTCCCAGGTGAGGCTGGGGGAGAGCAGCACAGAATTAGATAGGGAAAATACCTGGCTACCGGCGGAAAGCTGTTGGGCAAATCCGAGCAGCGATCCGACCGCGCCAAAAGGATTGTTGGTGGGATTGCTCTGAACGTAATATCTCCCGGCCAAGCGATCCTTGGTGCTAATAACATAATCGATGCCGACGATCCCTTGGCTTACAGTGGCTTGGGTGTTGGGGCCCTGAACGATGGCATCGTAGCCCAGGGTTTGGGCGTTGGCCGAAGTGTACTGCGCGCTCGGCACCAGAAACTGCCCGTTGGGAAGTTTGGCATTCAGAATTTTCGCGGCGGCGCTATTGATCTGGCTCGCCGTAATGGTAGTGCCGAAGGCCGTCTGAACCATGTTAATGATGCCCTGCGGAGTGCGGTCATTCGTCAAACCCAGAGGTACGGTCACATCTTTGGTGGAAGCCTCGGCATCGGCAATGCGCACTCCCTGATAGGACCCAAAGAAGAACAACTTGTCCTTGATAATCGGTCCACCGATGGTCCCGCCGAATGCGTTCCGGTTTAGAAAAGGACGAGGCAGATAGGGCCGATTGGTGACAGGATTGATGCCGGCGGCGTTGTAGAAGAACGGTGTGGCGTTCATATCGCTGTTCTGCCACTGTTCCCAGAGCGAACCATGCAGCGCGTTCGTACCCGACTTCGTCAGTACGCTGATGTGCGCGCCGCTGTTGTTGCCCTGGGTGGCGTCATACTGCGAAGAGTTGACAGCGATTTCCTGAATCGCATCGGGGGGCGGCGTGGGCAGGGCCTGCCCAATCGCTCCATACACCGATGTGCTGGTTTGGATGGTGCCGCCCGCGCCGAAGTTTTCACCCGTGTTGAGCACGAAGCGGTTCTCACCCACCTGGCTGGTGGAATTGCCATTAAAGATGTTGTTGGTGCTGACGCCGTTCAAGGAAAAGCTGTTGCTGGTGTCGCGGTTTCCGTTGGCGAAGATGGCCTGATTGCCCAGGCCCGTGTTGGCGCCGCCTCCACCGAGAAAGTCCGCATGAACCCCAGGGCTAAGAATTGCCAGTTGCGTGAAGCTGCCGGTGCCCAGTGGCGTCGTTGCAATGGTATTGGTGTCGATCACATAGCCGATCGTGGTGTCCACTTGGTTCATCAGGGGCACGGCGGTCACTTCCACCGTGGTGCCGATCGAGCCCACCACCAGAGTCGTGTCTACTGTCGTCGTGCGATTTCCGAACACGAGGATTCTCGTGTGTGTTTCTGTTTTGAAGCCGTCTTTCGTGACGGTGACTCGATAAGTTCCGACGGGAAGATCCGGGATCACGAAAGAGCCGCTTTTGGTCTGAGCGGTTACTTCGAGGTTGGTCGCGATGTTGACCGCCTTTACAGTGGCGTCGGACACGACGGCTCCGGACGGATCCGTCACCGTGCCGGTGATGGCGCCCAAAGTCTGCTGGCCCAGTGCAAACGGCGTCAGGCAGCAAGAAACGAGTGCTACGACGGCAACTAAAAAGTAAACGGAAAAACGCAAACGAAGAAAAGCAGAAAGACCTACAGAGGACATGGCAGACCTCCTCAGATGTGTGAAAACCAACGTTTATAGCAAAGCCAGTTGCCAACCTTCAAGGGAACTCGGATAATTTTCGGTAAATTTATTTTCGGGTTTGAGGGATCAGTTTTTTGCTGACGCCGCGCCAGACACAGGGTTTCGGAGCTGGGCTCGTCTGAAACGTGTGCGCTGGCGCACACTCTGGCCGGAAGATTGGAGCGAAGAAGGCTTCGAGCCAAGAAAGCATGGAGCAAGACATCCACCATAACGTCGCACCCCGGGCGGGCTTATGCGCGAACTGTCGCTTCATGCGCCAGATCGAATCCGACCGCGGATCGACCTTCTATCTCTGTGAGCTCTCCGCGACCGATGCCAGCTTCCCGAAATATCCGCGCCTGCCGGTGTTGCAATGCGCCGGATACGAGCATTTGGATCCAACCGATGAAAGCCGGGCCGATCCGTCAACGTGATTGGCTTATCCGATTCCCAGTTCTCTCGCCAGCGTCTTCCACTTCGCGTCGACTTGCGCCCTGGTCTTCGCGTCCATAAGGATCTCATCGGGCCAGGGCCGCGTGAAGCCTTCGCTGGCCCACTTCCCCGTCGCGTCGATTCCCATCTTCGAGCCGTAATTCGCGAGCCGCGAAGCGTGGTCGAGGGAGTCTACGGGGCCAAGCGTGAATTGTATGTCGCGCTCGGGGTCGATGTGGTTGAGAACTTTCAGCGTCACATCGGCGAGGTCCTGCACGTCCACATCCTCATCGACGACGACGATGCATTTCGTGAACATGGCCTGGCCCAGCGACCAAATCGCATTCATCACTTTGCGCGCCTGCCCCGGATACGACTTCCGGATCGAAACGATCATCAGGTTGTGAAACACACCTTCGATCGGCAGGTTCACGTCGACCAGTTCTGGAATCGTCAGCTTCATCAGGGGCAGAAAGATGCGCTCGACCGCCTTGCCCATATACGCATCTTCCTGCGGCGGCTTGCCGACAATGGTGGTTGCATAAATCGGATCTTTGCGGTGCGTGATGCACGAGACATGGAAGACCGGGTAAAGATCTTCGAGGGAATAGAAGCCGGTGTGGTCGCCGAACGGCCCCTCGGTGCGCAGCTCGTCAAGATGAACGTGCCCCTCCAGCACTATCTCGCTCGAAGCCGGAACTTCCAGGTCGACGGTTTCGCACTTCACCAGCTCAACGGGGGCCCCGCGCAGGAATCCGGCGATAAGATATTCCTCGATGTCGGGCGGCGCGGGAACGATCGCCGAGAAAGTCACGGCCGGATCGGTGCCGATGGCGACTGCCACTTCCATTTTTCCTGCAGGCCGTTCGCCCTCGGCGAGCACGCTGCCCCCGGAGCTGCGCGCCATGATGTCGACTCCGGCTCGCGCCGACTCCGCGGTTGCTGGACGGGCGAATGCGCCCGTCCCCACACGGTCGTTGCCTGCGCCAGACGAGGCCTGGCGCAGCGCTTCGCGATAGTGCTCGGCCGCGACTTTCTGGCGCTGCCAGTGCATGCCCGTCGTCCGTTCGTCGTACACCTGCATGCGGTACATCCCCAGATTGCGCTTGCCCGTACGCGGATCCCGAGTGGTGACGCACGGCAGAGTAATAAAACGTCCGGCATCCTTGGGCCAGCATTGCAAGATCGGGAAGTCAAGCAGCGAGAAATTCTCGCGCTTGATCACCTCTTTGCAGGGTCCCGTGGGTACGGTTTTGGGGAAGAACTTGCCCATTTCTGCCAGCATGGGCAGCATTTTGATTTTGTCGAGCAAGCCCTGCGGCGACTTCACGTCCATGAACATACGGATGCGGTCCGCGACCTCGTCCAGCGAGTTCACGCCCAGAGCCAGTTTCATGCGGGCGTCCGAGCCGAATTGATTGATCAGCAGCCGCGACCCGCGATATCCCTTGACGTCTTCAAACAGCAACGCTGGGCCGCCTGACTGCCCGGCTTCGTTCGGCTGGACGGGCGAATGCGCCCGTCCCCACACGTTGCTCTTCGCGACCCGATCGGTGATTTCAGCAATCTCGAGAATGGGGTCGGCTTCAGTCCGGATGCGCTTCAGTTCGCCCGCGCGGTCGAGCGCGGCGATCCACTGGCGGAGGTCGTCGAAAGGCAAGAAAGTCTCCTCTGGGGTGACCGGTCGGATGACGGTTGGTTTTAAGGGGATGATTATATAAGGGGACGATTATAAGGGATGAACGAACGAACTTCCCGCCGGCCGGCCCCGTCCGTCTGTGATTCTAATCACACCCTTAAGTGACGGCTTTTGTTTGCCTTGTCCGCAGAGTCGGAGACAATGACTGCGTAGGGACCATTGGGATAGGTTCCGAGCCCGCGAGTTGGGGTAAACTCGTTGGGAATTGCGGTACTTCCTAGAAGGCTTATGGCAATGCTTTGGCTCCGCTTCGCGCTGGCTTGCTACTTTATCGGGCTGGTCTATGCCTTCGTGGCGCTCAGCCGTACGAGCGATCTTTTCAGCCGCATCGCTTTGCATGCGGCCAGCCTGGGCATGGTCTTCCATTTCGTCTCGCTGGTGGAATTGTTCCTTTCCGGGCAGGTGGCCTGGGCCTCGGTGCATAACAGCGAATCGCTGTTGGCCTTCCTGTCGATGACGTTTTTCATGCTCATCTATGCCATTTATCAAACGACCTCGCCTGGCGTAGTCGTGTTTCCGATCGTGTTTTTTCTGACGTTCGTCGCCGCCATCGGCGAACAGCCCGTCCTGCTGACTCAGTTTGTGTCGCACAAAGGATGGCTGGTCGCCCATATCATCCTCATCTTCACCGGATACGCCGCCCTAGTGCTCAGCTTCGGCGCAAGCCTGCTCTACCTGCTGCAAGAGCGCCGCCTGAAGTCGAAAAAACCGACTAGCCTGATTTCATTTCTGCCCGCGCTCGAAGTGATCGACCAGATCGGCTATCGGTCGCTGTTGCTCGGCTTTCCTTTTATGACGCTAGGCCTGATTACCGGCTCGGTTGTTGCGCTGACCACCTATGGCCGCATCGACTTCCTCGACCCGAAGATTCTGCTGTCGCTGCTGATGTGGGCCGTCTACATGGTCATGGTCTTCACCCGCTGGAATTCCGGATGGCGGGGCCGCCGCGCCGCCGTGCTCGCGACTTTCGCTTTCTTCGCCGCCATCGTAGCCTGGGCGGCCAACTATTTCTCCGCCATCCATAGGTTTGCGTCATGAGATTCCAGCTCATCGGCGTGAATCACAAGAGCGCTCCACTCGAAGTGCGCGAGCGCCTCGCGATTCCCGAGTCTCGCCTGCCCGATACTTGTCGCGAGCTGGCCGCGTATCCCGGAATCGAAGAGGCCATGGTGATCTCGACCTGCAACCGTGTCGAGCTGGTCACGCACACGGTGAACGGTTCGGCCGACCTGCGCGGATTCCTGCACGAGCACTTTCACCTGACGCCGGACGAACTCGACCCGCATCTCTACGAATTCCGCGAGAAGGATGCGGTGCGCCACATCTTCCGCGTGGCTTCGAGTCTGGATTCCATGGTGGTCGGCGAAGCCCAGATTCTCGGCCAGGTGAAAGAAGCCTACGCCACGGCCCGCGCCGTCGGCGCAGTCCGCGGACAACTCGATCAGCTCTTCAGCCGCGCCTTCGCCGTAGCCAAGCGCGTGCGCACCGAGACCGAAGTCGGATCATCGTCGGTGTCGATTGCATCGGTCGCAGTCGAGCTGGCTAAGAAGATTTTCGGATCGCTGGAAGGGAAGACGGTCTTCATTGTCGGCGCGGGAAAAATGAGCGAGTTGGCCGCCCGACACCTGATGGCCCACGGCTGCGCCTCCATCTTCGTTGCCAACCGCACCTACGATCGTGCCATCGGCCTGGCGCAGAAATTCAACGGTCAGGCCATCAAGTTCGACGATCTTTATAACACCTGCGACCGCGCCGATATCGTCATCACTTCGACCGGCGCGCCCCACGCCATTTTTCGCCGCGAGCACGGCGAGCAGTTCCTCTCCCGCCGCAAAAACAAGCCGATGTTCTTCATCGACATCGCCGTGCCGCGCGACGTTTCGCCCGAGATGGCCAAGCTCGACGGCATCTTCACCTATGACATCGACGACCTGCAGCAGGCCGTCACCAGCCACGTCGCCGACCGCCACAAAGAAGCCGAACTCGCCGAAGCCATCATCGCCAGCGAAGTGGAGAAATTCGACGCCCGCCTGCACACGCTCGACGTCGTGCCGACGATTGTGTCTCTGCAGGATCATCTGGAAACCATCCGCCAGGCCGAAATCGACCGCGTCCGCGGCCGCATGGGCCAGCTGACACCCGAACAGGAAATCGCCCTGGAAGCGCTGACCCGCGGCATCATCAACAAAGTCATGCACACCCCCATCACCACGCTAAAAACAGCAGCGAAGGAAGCCGAGGCGACGACGGTTGTCGATGTAGTCCGGCGATTGTTCAACCTTCACGAAAAAGAAACAACGCCGGCGGGCAAGAAAAACGAAGTGGGAACGCGCCCGTGACTGAACGGTCCAACAAGATCGACACTCCCCATCCCTGTCATCCTGAGCGCAGTCTGGCGATCCGCGAAGCGAATCGCCAGACGAAGTCGAAGGACCCCGCGTCCCTTTGCGGCGCCACGAGCGCTGCGAGGAGTTCTCGCGACCCGCTGAAATTGACTCGCCCTTCGCCGGATAGTAAGTTCAAGTCGGTTCTCAAGCGCGGTACAACACCGGTAGGCGGCCTAACCAGCCGCCTTTCGCTTTTGCCCGACATCCCGCCTCGGGTCTCCTGTCATGTCTAAGCTCCGCATCGGTTCCCGCGGCTCGCAACTTGCCCTCTGGCAGGCCAACCACATCTCCGCTTTGCTGCGCGCGCGCGGCCACGAAGTCGAGATCGAAATCATCCACACCACCGGCGACAAAATTACCGACGTTCCTTTGGCTATGGTCGGCACCAAAGGCGGACTCGGCAAAGGAATTTTTACCAAGGAAATTGAAGAAGCCCTCGCCGCTGGACGCGTCGATCTGGCTGTGCATTCGTTGAAAGATCTGCCAACCGAACTTCCTCCGGGATTCGAAATCGCCGCCATCACGGAGAGACAAGACCCGCGCGACGCCTTCTGCTCACGGCACTACGCAAAGATCGAAGACCTGCCGCAGGGCGGGCGCGTCGGCACCAGCAGCCTGCGCCGCCAGGCACAACTCAAAGCCGTCCGCCCCGATCTCGACATTCATCCTCTGCGCGGCAACGTTGACACGCGCCTGCGCAAACTCGAGCAGGGAGAATACGCCGCCGTCATCCTCGCCTCGGCCGGCCTGAAGCGCCTGGGCAAGACAGAATTGATCAAGCAGATTATTTCCGCCGATATCATGTGTCCCGCCGCCGGCCAGGGCGCGCTCGGAGTCGAAATCCGCGCAGGCGACGCCGCCACGCGCGACCGTCTGAAATTTCTCGACGACCCCGCCACCCGCGCCGCCACGACTTGCGAACGCGCCCTGCTCAACAGTTTAGGCGGAGGCTGCCAAGTCCCCATCGGCGCCTTCGCCGAAATGCACAACGGCAAACTGCATCTCGAATCCATCGTCGCCGACCCCGACGGCTCGAAACTTCTCCGCGACTCCCGCGATGGCGATGACCCAGAACAACTCGGCAACGCCGCCGGCGCTGCCCTGCTCGCCCGCGGCGGCGACGCCATCCTCGAGGCCGTCTACGGCCGTGGTCTGGCCATCCCACCCCAACCGTAAGGCTCAAGTCGTGGAGCCCCGGACGCATTCGTCCGGGGAGCAGCGGCACAACTTCGCCCAGTTGAAATCGGCACAACCCCGGCGGACGAATGCGTCCGCCGCTCCACAATTTCGAATCCACACTCGAAGTTTCCGTGCTTTGTATATTGGTCCATGCCCAATGTTCTGCTCCAACTTCTCGGCGGCACGAAGAATTCCGCCGCTCTTCGCCGCTGGATCAACCTCTGGCCGCCGTTTCTCGGGGCCGGCATCCGCGTCGTCCGCATCGCGCCCGACATGAAAGCCGTCGACGTCGAAATGAAACTGCGCTGGTGGAACGCCAACTATGTCGGCACCCATTTCGGCGGATCGCTATTTGCCATGACCGACGCGTTCTATATGCTCATGCTGATGGCCAACCTGGGCCGCGACTACATCGTGTGGGATAAAGCCGCCAGCATCCGCTACCGCAAGCCCGGCCGGGGCACGGTGCGCGCCGAGTTTCGCCTAACCGACGCGCAGATCGACGATATTCGTGAGAAGCTAAAGACGCTGCCGAAATACGAACCCGTCTTCAAGGTGGAAGTGAAAGACGCGCAGGGAACTGTGATAGCCGAAGTCGAGAAAGTTGTGCATGTCCGCAGAAACGATCGGCCGGGTCAGGAAGAGACGAAACCGAACTGAACAGAACACAACTGAAATCAACCGTGTACATCCCTGAACATTTTCGTGTCCACGAGCACGCCGATGCCATCGGCTTCATGCGGGCGAATCCGTTCGCCATCCTCGTTTCCACCACGAATGACAGCCCCTTCGCCACACATGTTCCGGTGGCCGTACAGCAAGCAGGTGAGCGTCTCGTAATTCGCGGCCACGTTGCCAGGGCCAATGTGCACTGGCGCTACCTGGAGCAACAGCCGCAATGCCTCACAATTTTCCACGGTCCGCATGCTTATGTATCGGCCACGAATTACACCACCCGTGAAAATGTTCCGACCTGGAATTACGGCGCAGTCCACACCTACGGCACAGCCCGTGTATTCTCCGCGCCCGAGGAATTGCTGGGCGTGCTGCACGAGCTGATGGCCATATTCGAGCCCGCGTACGCCGAGCAGTGGGCTGGACTGAACGGGTCTTACCGCGAGCGCATGCTCAGCCACATCGTAGGGTTTGAAATCGCGGTCTCCAAGGTCGAAGCCAAATTCAAGCTGAGCCAGAATCGCACGAAAGAAGAGCAGGCGAATGTAATCGCGTCGCTAGGACGTGCCGAAGATACCACGGTCTCTGGCGTAGCCCGCCTGATGCAGGAACAGGGCCTGGGTGCGAAGAAAGAGTGAGCCCGTGTGGGGCGGGCACTCTTGCCCGCCAACTCTAACCATGACCAAGAAATCCAAGCGCTCCGCGAACGTGCCGCAGCCGTTTAAGCCGCTGCATGGCATCCGTGTACTCGTGGGCCGCGCCCGGCACCAGGCGGGAGCGCTCTCTGCGGAACTGCGCCAGCTGGGCGCCGAGGTGCTCGAGATTCCATTCATCGAGATTCGCCAGCCTCGTTCGTTCAAGCCGCTCGACGCCGCGCTGAAAAACCTGAACACTTACGACTGGCTCATCTTGACCAGCGTCAACGGCGTCGATGCCATGTGGGAGCGGCTGCACAAGCTGCAATTACGGGAAGGCAAGCCTGGGCGTGAGTTTGCTCGCCGGGGTGTTCACGTCGCCGCCATCGGTCCTGCGACGAAGATGGCAATCGAGCAGCGCGGCGTGAAAGTCGATGTCGTGCCGAAAGAATACGTAGCGGAATCCGTCGTTCGTTCTCTGAAAAGCAAGGTGAAAGGGAAGCGTGTATTGCTGGTGCGCGCGAAAGTCGCGCGCGATGTGATTCCGCGCGAGTTGCGCAAAGCCGGAGCCCACGTTGATGTCGTGGAAGCCTACGAAACCGTTGTGCCCAAGACTTCACGTCGACGCGTTCGCATGGCGTTGCGCGATAGGAAAAATCGCCCGCAGGTTGTAACCTTCACCAGCTCTTCCACCGTGCGCAATTTTGTGGAACTGCTGGGTCCGCGCGAGATGGTGAAACTGGCTGGCGCGGTTCGCGGGCGGGGGCGCCCGCGCCACACGAACCGGGATGAGCTACGAACGGCCTCGATCGGTCCGATTACTTCGGCGACCCTGCGCGCGTCTGGCTTGTCGGTGGATATTGCGGCGAAGAAGTTCACCATCCCTGGGCTGGTCGAAGCGATCGTTGATACGGCGATCGTTGATACGGCGATCGCTGACGCGGCCGTGAATCTCGGCGCGGCTGCCGGTCGCAAGAAATCGCGGCGCTAGAGGCAAGTCGTTGAAACGGCTACGCGAATGGCCGGCGCAGTCTCGCCAGCGATTCGTCTTGCCTTTTGCTATCAAGAGGTTAGCGCTAAGCTATTGAGAATACAGGGGAGCACTCGGAACTATACCCTAGCGATTTTCGTCCTCACGCCGATCGCGCAGGATGGCATTTGCGGAGCCTCTGAGCCCTCTGGCGGCGACGATCGGACTACGGAGACTCTGAGGGGCAGGAGCGAATCGGCAGCTCTAGAATCGCCTGCCAGCAGGGGCGGCACCTAGTAGAATCAATGGCTTAGCCCGAAGTTATTGATTGCAAACGACATGGACGCGCACGAAATTGACAAATATGTGCGTACATATTTGTTCATACCCAAGAAGACGTGTGGGCAGTTATTCCGTCAGTGAGCAGCTGCAATCCGCCGGCACAACGTGAGCCAGCAGGAAATCGGCGACGCGTTTGTAAGCGTCAATCTGATTTTCCACGCGCGCGAAGCCGTGGCCTTCATTGTCGTAAATCTTGTAGTCCACGGTCCCACCGCGTTTTCGGATGGCATCGACCACTTGCTGCGTTTCCGACTTCGGGCAACGCGGGTCGTGCCCACCCGCGAGTAACAGCAACGGAGCCTTCACCTGATCAATGAAGTTAATGGGCGAGCGTTCTTCGTACAGCGCCTTGTTCTTCACCGGATCGCCCATCGTCGCCAGATCCGACTGCTGCAGCACCGGGTCTTCGTTCTCAATCTCGGTAAACCAGTTCACGAACGGCACAATCGGCACGCCCGCCGCCCAGACGTTAGGCGCTTTCGTCACCGCCATCATGCTCAAGTAGCCGCCATAGCTGCCGCCCATCACGGCAATCTTCTTTGGATCGAGGTGCCCGGTCTGCTTGATCCAGTCCACGCCGGCCAGCACATCCTGCAAATCGCCGCCGCCCATGTCGAATAAATTCGCCTGCTGAAATTCTTTTCCATATCCGGTCGAGCCGCGATAGTTGGGCGCGAGCACCATATATCCTTGATTCGCGGCATATTGAATGAACCGGTTGAACGAATTCATCGTCTGCGCCGTCGGACCGCCGTGAATGTAGACGATGGCCGCATTCTGCCCGTTGCGCGCCATGTTGTAAGGGACGTAGAGAAACGCGGAGATGGTCCACTTGCCGTCGCGGCTGGGATAGTGCACCAGATACGGCTCAACCATATCTTCCGATCGAACTCCGGCGACCAGCGAGTGCGTGATCTGCGCAGACTTGCCCGTTGCGAAGTGATAGACCCATAAGTCGCCGGGCGCGGTGGCGCCGTTGTGGTTGTAAAGCAGGCGCGAGCCATCGGCGGAAAAAGCCGAATGGCCGCCCGCGGGCTCATTCACGCCCTTCGGTACCGCAAGCGCAGTCGACTTGCCCGTCGCCAGATCATGCAGATAAATATCTTCGTTGCCGTCAACGTTGGCGCTGAAGGTAAGCTGCTTGCCGTCGGGGGAAAACTCGCCGCCGCGAATTTCCCACTTGTCGTTGGTGAGCCAGTGAATCTTTTTCGTCGCAATATCGAGCAGTCCGATGTTGTCATAGCCGTTGGGGGCGTTTGAAGTCAGCAGAACATGCCTGCCATCGGGTGAGATCGCGTTCGCGTTATAGCGATGTTCGCCGTCATGCGGTGTGAGCAGCGTGCTCTTTCCTGTGGCGACATCGGCGATGAAGATGTTTGAGTCTGTTCCCTTGGCTTGCTCCTGCGTATAGACGATGTATGCCCCATCCCTCGACCAGATCAGCCCGTAATTTCCTTTGTCCTGCGGCGTGTTCGCGGTGATGTGCTTCACCTCGCGCATGATCATGTCGTAGACATCGATCTCGTAGGCGGCGGAGGTTTTGGGCTTTACTTCGTACGCAAGGTATCGCGCGTCCGGCGACCAGGTCGGATTCGATTCCGCGATTTCTCGCGTCTGCGTCAGGTTCACAACTTTGCCGGTTTTCGGCGAGACCAGAAAAATATCCCACTGCTCGTCGCCGTCGTAGTCCGACTGGTACGCGATCCACTTTCCATCCGGCGACCACGCGGGCGCGGTCTGCCGCTGATCGCTGACCGTTAGCTGCACCGGCCATCCGCCATCCGCGGGAACAACCCATACGTTATTTCGCCCGCTCATATTCGATATGAAGGCCACACTCCTGCCGTCGGGTGACCACGTCGCTCGCCCCACCTGGCGGGTCATGTAGAGTTTCTCGATGGTCAGGCTGCGCGGTTCGACCTGTGCGTTTGGCTTCGACGAAATTTTCTTCGGATCGGTCACCGCCTGCGGGACAGGCAGCGTCTGGGCGGCGGCTTCGCTTACAACTATGCTCATGACTATGACGATAGCAAAGAGTGCGCACAAGCGCATGGCGCGGAACCTCAAGGTAAGGTAGAAATGAGAAGTCTAACAGAGCAGGTTTCCGCTCTGTGGGCCGCTTTCGCGCAACTCGGATCGCGCACCTTTATGAATCGGACGGTTACGAATCTCCTTTTATCTCGACGCACGCTTGCTCTGCTGATTGTGTGCGGCGGGCTTGCATTCGCAATCGCCACGCCCGCGGTTGCGCAGAATGTTCCTGCATCGCCGGTCGCTCCCGTCGGCGCGCATCGTATCGGCATTGAGGGCGATCACTTCGTGCTCGACGGCAAGCCGCTGCAAATTATTTCCGGCGAACTGCACTACGAGCGCATCCCGCCCGAGTACTGGCGCGACCGGCTCAAGAAGGCTCGCGCCATGGGCCTGAATACCATCTCAACCTATGTTTTCTGGAACGTGCACGAGCCGCGGCCCGGGGTTTATGACTTCAGCGGACAATATGATGTCGCCAGATTTATTCGCATCGCGCAGGAAGAGGGACTTTATGTGATCCTGCGGCCCGGCCCTTACTCCTGCGCCGAGTGGGATCTGGGAGGCTTGCCCGCATGGCTTCTGGCCGATCCCACGATCGTGCTGCGCAGCGCCGACGAAAAATTTCTTGCTCCGGCGGAACGCTGGCTGCAGCGCCTGGGCCGGGAGCTGGCTCCGCTGCAGGTCACGCGCGGCGGACCGATCATCGCGGTGCAGGTCGAGAACGAATACGGCTCGTTCGACGGGTCGTCGAGCAGTGGATCGACGAAGGAAGACAAGAAGTACGAGACGCGCATTCTCGATGCGCTTAGAAACGCGGGCCTGGGCGAAGTGCTTCTCTATACCGCCGATGGCGGCGACGAACTCCCGGCTGGAGCTCTGCCCGGTGTCCATGCAGTCGTAAATTTCGGTCCGGGCGAGGCGAAAGAAGAGTTTGCCAAGCTGCAGAAGTTTCGTCCCGGCCAGCCCATGATGAGTGGCGAGTACTGGGACGGATGGTTCGACCATTGGGGCGAAGCTCATCACGACACCGACGTGAAGCAGCAGGCGCAGGAGTTGGATTGGATATTGAGCCAGGGATACTCGATCAATCTCTACATGTTTCACGGAGGAACGAGTTTCGGCTTCATGAACGGCGCGAACTGGGACCATGAGACGTACGAGCCCGACGTCACCAGCTATGACTACGATGCACCGGTCAGCGAGTCAGGCGTGCTGACGAAAAAATATTTTGCGTTCCGCGATGTGATCGCTAGGCATCGGCCGGGGACGACTTTCCCTGATCCGCCGGCGCCGCTGCCCGTGATCGAAATTCCGCAATTCGAGCTCACGGAAAGTGCACCGTTGTGGTCGAACCTGCCGGCTCCGGTCGCCGTCGAGCGGCCGCGGTCGATGGAAACCTTCGGCCAGTCCTACGGATACATTCTGTACCGTACGAAAATCAAGGAGCCGGCCGTGGGTGATCTGGAGATTCGCGAACTGCGCAGCTATGCCCAGATCTTCGTCAACGGCAAACTCGCCGGGACGCTGGATCGGAGAAAGAAGCAGGATCGCTTGCGGATCGTAGCCGGAGGAGAGTCGACTGTAGACATTCTCGTCGAAGGCTCGGGTCGTATCAACTTCACGGCCGAGTTACGTAAAGAGCGACAGGGAATCAACGGCTCAGTCACTCTCGCAGGACGTGAACTGACAGGGTGGCAGGTCTTCCCGTTGCCGATGGACGATTTGGCGAAGCTGCAGTTCTCGAAAGCGAGGAACAGCGTGTCCTACGGCCCAGCGTTTTACCGCGGCCAATTTGATCTGCGCGATACCGGCGACACTTTTCTCGACACGCGCGGCTGGGGCAAGGGAGCAGTCTGGGTCAACGGTCACGCGCTAGGACGCTTCTGGGATCTCGGTCCGCAGCAGACTCTGTACGTGCCGGCACCATGGCTGCGCGAAGGACGCAACGATATTGTCGTCTTCACTCAGGACTCGCCGAAGAGTCTGCGGATTCGCGGATTGCGCGCGCCGGTGCTGGATGAGTTGGGAAGCGAATAGGAATGAGCATTCCTGCCTGATACGAAAAAATTGCATAGGTCCTTCGCTTCGCTCAGGATGACAGGATGTTTGCTTCGGAAATGGGAATATGTCGAAAGAAATGTTCGATCGCTCTATGCCTTTCATCCGCAGGTCTGTCACTCTGGAAGGTCTGTCATCCTGAGCGAAGCGAAGGACCTATGCAATTGCATACGGCGAAAACATACTTTGTTTACATCATGACGAATCGATCGAAAACGCTCTATACAGGCGTGACCGGGAACCTGATTCAAAGGGTGCGGTAACACAAGACGGGTAAAGGTGAAGGATTTACCGCCAGGTACAAACTCGATCGGCTCGTCTATTTCGAACGATTTGAAGACGTACGTAACGCGATCGGGCGCGAGAAGCGGATCAAGGGCTGGCTGCGGAGCAAGAAGATCAATCTGATCGTTTCTGTCAATCCTGAATGGCGCGATTTAAGTCGAGAGTGGCTTGAACGGCACGAATTCCAGCCAGACGTAGAGGTTGCATAGGTCCTTCGCTTCGCTCAGGATGACAGGGCAGGCGGGCCGGGCGTGCTCCCTTAATTGATTTCAGTTCTGCGGTTAGAGGCATGCCGCCCACCTAGGCTTTCGCGTTCTTGTGCATCTCTACCGTGGTCCAGGTTTTGTCGGCGGCGTGGCAGAGATTTTCCAGCGAGCAATCGGCGCACTTCGGTTTGCGGGCGATGCACAGGCTGCGGCCGTGCCAGATAATCTGATGCGAAAACAGAATCCACTTTTCGCGCGGGATGATTTTCATCAAATCCTGCTCGATCTTTTGCGGATCGTTCTGCGTGGTGAGTTCGAGCCGCCGCGAGATGCGGTGCACATGCGTATCAACCACAACGCCTTCCGCCTTGTTGAACCACGAGCCCAGGACGACGTTGGCTGTCTTGCGGGCGACGCCGGGCAGGGTGAGTAACTTCTCCATGTCGTCGGGGACCTGCCCGCCGAACTCGGCGACGATCTTCTTGGCCGCGCCGACCACTGATTTGGATTTATTGCGGAAAAATCCAGTGGAACGCACGTCTGGCTGGAGTTGCTCGGGAGTGAGCGCGGCGAAGGCTTCGACCGTCGGATACTTCCGAAACAACTCGGGCGTCACCCGGTTCACGTTCGCGTCGGTCGATTGCGCGGAGAGAATCGTCGCCACCAGAAGCTCCCACGCCGTCGAATGCTTGAGCGCGCAGGTTACGGCGGGGTAGAGCTGATCGAGGCGCTTCAGGATTTCGGAGACTCGCTCGGGAGCCAGGGGATTGTAGCCGCTGATCTTGGCTGCCGAAGTCTTACCAGCGGCGGGCGCAGTTTTTGGGGATGCCTTCTTGCGCCCGGTCCGGTTTGCCGCTGAGGCTTTCCTTCGGGCTGGACGGGCGAATGCGCCCGTCGCCACATGAACTTTGTCTTGGCGGCCGGTGCGGGCGGGCTGGCGGGGAACAACTCCGCGAGGCATGAGGATCCTTTCTTTGCGGCTGGCAGCAGCGGGTCGCCACAACAGCGAGTCATCATAACAAGCGGTCGCTGCCGATTTCCAACGCAGCCAGTCTAAATCGGCATCGTCTTCTTGGTCCTTCGGTAACCTTCCTGGCAATTGACGCTGGCTGCGGTCATGGGTAGTCTTGAGATGTTCTCGCGATTGGAGCGAATCTCTTGGCAGTCAATAACATCCAGCTTGGGCAAGTGTGGCGCCGCGATGTCGACGGCCAAGACTACCTTGTCACCAAGGTGTACAGCGAGGTCTTTACCCAATTCGCCATGCTGCGCCCCGCCGGAATCACCGCCCCTGACGCACCTACCGTGCGCGTGAAAGTCGTCAAGACTCCCCAGGGCGCGACTCTTCCCGGCTATGCCTTCACGCAAGATGGTTCGTTCTAAAAGCAATCTCGAGAAGCAACTGCCGGCGACCTCTGGGGCTAAAGCCCTTACTAGATTTGCAGGACTTACGCGGCGCTGAAGCGCCGCTCTTCCACGTCACTTCCAGCGACGAAGCAGCTAGAGTTTCCGATACACTGAATGACCGGTTCTCAGTTTCCAGTTGTCAGTTCCCAGTAAACGAACCGAAAGGTTTGCTCTGAGAACTGGGTACTCGGTACCGGGGACTGAGAACTGTGTTCCTATGACCGAAAAGATTCTGGCAATCTTATTTGTTTTCATCAGCAAAGTTATCGCCGTGACCGGCTATGCCGGCATCGCCTTCCTGATGGCGGTTGAGTCCGCGTGCATACCGCTGCCTTCTGAATTGATCATGCCGTTTGCGGGATATCTGGTTTTGCAGGGCACATTCAAACTGTTTTGGGTCGCGACTGCGGGCGCCATCGGCTGCAACCTGGGATCGCTGGTCGCCTATGAAATCGGATGCTACGGCGGCCGTCCTCTGGTCGAGCGCTACGGCCGCTGGATTCTCATGGGACGCCGCGAGCTGGACTGGGCCGACCGTTTTTTTCTGCGCTGGGGATATCTCGCGGTCTTCATCGCCCGCCTTCTGCCCGTGATTCGCACCTTCATCGCTCTTCCTGCCGGCGTCGCCCGCATGCCCCGCGGTCGTTTTCACATTTACACATTTCTGGGATCGTGGCCGTGGTGTTTCGCACTGGCCTGGTTCGGCATGAAGCTCGGCGAAAACTGGCGTGAGCTGGGAAAGTATTTCCACCAGTTCGACGCGGTGATTGGGGTCGTGCTGGTGGCCGGGGCCGCGTATTTTATTTGGAGTCACTGGCAGAACAGGATTAGTAGTCAGCCGGCAGCAACCGGACGTCAGTAGTTCCCGAGCGCTTGAAGGAACAATGTGGCCTCAGGTGGGTTTTGCCAGTTGCGACGCCACGATCTGCCACCTTCCCTCACGCTTCATAACGACATCCAGATACACATAGTGCACAACGAAGTGTTCTCCGCCCCGCTCGACCGTGTCGACCTCTGAACCATGCACGACTGCGACGTCGTCGCGCAAGATGCGGATGATGCGGCTGGTTGAGACCATTGAGATATAACGAATCTTCCTCGACCTGAGATTCTCGATCACGTCCGCCTTGGTAAAAAACTTTCCGGATTCGTCGTACTGCACATAGTCGTCGGCGAAGATGCGCGACAATTCGCCCACGTCGGCGCTGATCAATGCTCGATCGCCGTCCTCAAAGAGCTGCAATATAAGCTGCTGATCGCTCGTCATCCGCCCTCGTAGAGACGTTGCTTGCAACGTCTCTCTGGCCACCATCGGACCGCTCGCGCCATCGTACGGAACGCTGCAAGCAGAGACGTTGCAAGCAATGTCTCTACGATTTGATAGTGTACTGGGTGGCATCTTCCAGGAGGATCCCGTGAGTCGAACGTTTCGTATTTTTGTGGTGCTGCTGTTCGCACTTGTGCTGACCCTTGCTGTCGCGTCGCCCGGCGTCGCTTGCGCTCAATCGGCTGCCGCTACGGGGCAGCCGTTCGTCATCGAGTATTACTACAAAACGAAATGGGGACATGCCGACGAATTCCTGAAACTGTTCAAGAAGAATCACTATCCGCTGCTCAGGAAAGAAGTCGAGCTGGGCCGCATGACGAGAGTCTGGATGGACCAGCCGCGCTATCACACCACCGAAGACGGGCGCTGGGATTTCCGCGTGACCATCGTCTTCAAGAATGCGACGGTGGCCAACGAGCCATTCGACGAAGACGGCATCAAGAGGCAGCTTTGGCCCGACCAGGAAACCTACTTGCGCGAGGAACAGCGGCGCTTCGAGATTCTCGACGCGCACTGGGACTTGCCGGTGAAAACGGTCGACCTCGACACGAAATAGGAAGTTGGCGCCGTAACTTTTGTCATTCGAACCCTAAATGAACCGGGCCTAATCCGAATAACGATGCAACAGCTTTCGAGAAGATGTTAAAGCTTCGTCACAATTACCCCGGAAATCCTGTATGACTGTCATCGAAATTTGGAATTAGACAGAAGCCGAGTGATTCGGTAGGGTAGCGCATGGACAACTTAATATCTGTTGAGGATTCACACATTGATGTACTCCACGAAATTGGCGTCCGACTCGGAGCGGGTGACGGATTTCATGAAGTCCTGACTAAGGTTGTGGAATTTTCCTCCGCTTTAGTGAAATGCGACTCCTGCCTGGTCTACGTTCTGGAAGGCGATGAGCTGGTCTTACGCGCTTCCAAGAATCCCCATGCGGAAGCCGTCGATCGCCTGAAACTCCGCGTTGGGCAGGGCATTACGGGATGGGTCGCCCAGCACCTCGAGCCCGTAGCCATTCCTGAGAAAGCCGGGCTCGACCCTCGTTTCCAGTTCTTTCATGAGTTGCCGGAAGACAGTTACGAAGCGTTTCTGTCGGTGCCGTTGTTGTGTCGCGGCCGCGTCGTGGGCGTCATCAACCTGCAGCATCGTCAGCACCATGTCTACCGCCGGCGCGAGATTCGCATGATCTCTGCCGTCGGATTTCTGATGGGCGCAGAGATTGAATTGGCCCGGCTCGAAGAGGCCAACCTGAGTCTCGCGGAACAATTGCAGACGCGAAAAATTGTCGAGCGCGCCAAAGGCATTCTGCAGCGCGAACTCGGCTTGAACGAAGAACAAGCCTATCTGACCCTGCAGCGCCAGAGCCGCCAAAAGCGGAAGCCGATGAAAGCCATCGCCGAGGCTATCGTGCTGAGCGATGAAGTCAAGGGCGACGCACCGCGGCCGTCCTAAGACTCAAGGAGTCTAGTCCCGATTTCTTTTCCTTCTGCAACAGCAAATCTCTAGCTCAGGCAATGAAAGAGGGGCGAATGCCAGTTTCGGCATCCGCCCGTTGTTTTCCCTACCCGACAACCTAGCGAGCGGCTGACGCCATGGCTGTGGTTTCAGCTGCGGAGATCTGCTTCGCCGTGGCCTGCCCGGGTACGGCGAAGTGCATCGTCACGCCGAACTGCGGCAACTGCATTGCGCTCACATAACTGCCGCTGGGTGTGCTTTGCAGAACCAGTGCGCTCGCGACCATGGCCCTCGCTCTTTCCGAAGTGTTTACCAGGAACACGAAACCGGTGCGGGCCCCGCTTACTTTACTCAAGGTAAGCAGGCCCAGGGCCGCGTTGGTGTCAAGCGAGAACTTGTAGTCTCCCGCCGGGACGACTGCATTCTGCCAGTGCACTTCGTGCGGCAGAGTGAACTCGCCCTGCGCCGGTTCCTGAGCCGAGGCGAGGCTGGGCACAAGATTCAGCGCGGTGAACGCCAGCAGGCTGGCGTAAATGAATTTGCGAATGGAAGTCATGAAATCTCCTGTTCTGCCCTTGATCACAGGGCAATTCTGACGAGCACGCTCCCCCGCAACTGCACGGGCGGCATGGGCTCAGATTGTCGGTGGAGAACTACGGGGTCAGGAGACTTGCAGTGCCACCTTCAGGGACGGCATGCAAATGGATGCTCCAAAAATCACGGCTGCAGAGCTGGTCTTTGGAGTGATCTCACTATGCAGCAGAAGTGGTGCAACTGTCCAACGCAAAAAATTCATGCGGAGCATTTGGACACACCTGTTGCACTGATTTTCGTGACACAGGCCAGCTTCCATCGGAAGCCTTGTTCCGCTCACTGCTCGTACTACGCCATTAAAATGGCATATCTCCTCTTCTACTTTCATGCGGTTGCAGAAACCTTCTCAGACATGAGATTATCTCCAGTGGTTTTGGTGGCCAGCCACCGCCACCTCAAGGAGACGCTATGTATCAGAAGAAACCAGGAGTATTCATGGCCGACTGGTGGGATGCTGACGGCCGCCGCCATCGCAAACAGTTTGCAAACGGCGCTGCAGCGCGCGAACATGAGCATCGTGAGACCGCGCTGGCTCACGCTGAGCGGGCCAGTCGGGAAATGAAGCTGGCTGCCAGAACCGGTGGCGGCAAAAAGGCGCGATCAGAGACGGTAAAAGGCACCATGGAGCCAGTCAAAGGTAAACTGGGCGTCATGATCCCCGGCATGGGCGCGGTGGCGACCACCTTCGTCGCCGGAGTGGAAGCGATTCGCAAAGGGCTGGCCAAGCCCATCGGGTCGCTCACGCAGATGGGTACCGTGCGCTTGGGCAAACGCACCGAAGGCCGGTCGCCGAAGGTGAAGGAATTCGTTCCCCTCGCTTCGCTCGATGACCTGGTCTTCACCGGCTGGGATATTTTTGAAGACAACATGTACGAAGCCGCGTCGAATGCCGGCGTGCTCGACTACCGCCTGCTCGAGCAGTTAAAGCCGTTTCTTTCGTCGATCAAGCCGCAGGCCGCGGTCTTCGATCACAACTACGTGAAAAAAATCGACGGGCCCAATGTCAAAAAAGGCAAAACCAAGATGGATCTCGCCGAACAACTGCGCGACGACATCCGCAAGTTCAGGAAGTCGAGTGGCGCGACGCGTCTGATCACCATGTGGTGCGGCTCGACCGAGTCCTACATCGAGCCCACGGCGGCACATCAATCGGTCAAATCGTTTGAAAAGGCGCTGCGCGAAAACGACGAAATGATCGCGCCCTCCATGATGTATGCCTACGCCTCGCTGATGGAAGGTGTGCCGTTCGCCAACGGCGCGCCGAACCTTACGGTCGACCTGCCCGTCATGCTCGAACTGTCGCGCAAGAACGAAGCGCCGATCTGCGGGAAAGATTTCAAGACCGGCCAGACGCTGATGAAGACCGTGCTGGCGCCCGCGTTCAAGGCGCGCCTGCTCGGCCTCAGCGGATGGTACTCAACCAACATTCTGGGCAATCGCGATGGCGAAGTGCTCGACGATCCCGGGTCGTTCAAGACCAAGGAGGAATCGAAGCTGGGCGTGCTGGAACATATCCTGCAGCCGGGTTTGTATCCGGAGCTTTACGGCAACATGTATCACAAGGTTCGCATTAATTATTACCCGCCGCGCGGTGACAACAAAGAAGGTTGGGACAACATCGACATCTTTGGATGGCTGGGCTATCCGATGCAGATCAAAGTCGATTTCCTGTGCCGTGACTCGATCCTGGCCGCGCCCATCGTGCTTGATCTGGTGTTATTCCTCGACCTGGCGCAGCGCACATCCGAGCTGCGCGGCCTGGGCATTCAGGAGTGGCTCAGCTTTTACTTCAAGTCTCCCATGACCGCGCCCGGGTTGTATCCCGAGCACGATCTCTTCATTCAACTGATGAAGCTGAAGAACACCCTGCGGCACTTGAAAGGCGAGGAACTGATCACGCATTTGGGGCTGGAGTACTACGACTGAGTCGCGTCGCCGCGGGGCGCCGCCGGGTAGAGGAAGCGGTGGCGCGGAGGAGGCGGGGAATTGGTGGGCACAGCGCGATCCCGGAAGCCGCAAGTGCAAACAACGCTGCGAGATCCCTGCCTCGGCAGGCCGCCCTCTGGATAACCCAAACCCCGGTTCCCGGCGTCTAACCAAGGGACCGAAAGTTCACCGACCCCCGCGCGCGACCGGGCGTATAATCCGTTTTAAGGAGTACCCCTATGACACCCACACTCGGATCCTCTCTAAGATCCGCTCTACGACTGCGATGGCTGGCGGGAGCACTGGCTTTGGCTGCGTTCACCGCGGGCCCGTGGATGCAGGCGCAGGTTCAGGATCAGGACAAAGATCAGCCGAAATCCGGGGACGTGCAGAATGCGCCCAAGCAGCAGCCGGCCGCTCTGCCCACGGCCGACGACAGCCAGATCAAGCATGATGGTGGAAAAGATGACGTCGATGCAGTCGGCAACCGCAACGTAGGATGCGGTCGGGGCGTAGGCAACTGGTATAGCGTTGAGGGCCAGGTGGCACGCGGGCGCGTATACGCCCAGCAGATTGAGTCTCAGGTGAAACTGGTGAACGATCCCGTGATCACCGAGTACGTGAATCGGATCGGCCAGAACCTGGTGCGCAACTCTGACGCGCAGGTTCCGTTCACCATCAAAGTAATCGACTCCGACGTGGTCAACGCCATGGCTTTGCCCGGCGGATTTTTCTACGTAAATTCCGGCCTGATTCTCGCGGCGGACGAAGAAGCCGAGATGGCCGGCGTCATGGCGCACGAAATCGCGCATGTGGCCGCCTGCCACTATGGCCGCGAAATGACTCGCATGAACCTGCTGCAGATGGCTTCCATCCCTGCCATCTTTATGGGCGGCGCGATCGGCTATGGAGTGTATGAAGGCATGGGCCTCGGCATTCCATTGACGTTCCTGCACTTCTCGCGCACCTTCGAGGCCGAAGCCGACTACCTCGGCATCGAGTATATGTACCGCGCGGGGTATGATCCGTCGGCCTTCGTATCATTTTTCGAAAAGATCCAGGCCATGGAGAAGAAGAAGCCCGGAACTCTCTCGAAAGCTTTCGACACCCACCCCCAGACTCCGGATCGCATCGAGAAATCGCAGGAAGAAATTCGCAAGATCCTTCCCGCCAAGGCGGAGTACATCGTGACCACCTCGGAATTCGACGAGGTCAAGGCGCGGCTGGCCGCGATCGAAAACAAGCATAAGCTGCTCGACGAAAAAGACGGAAGCAAGCCCAGCCTGCGCCGTACATCGAATACCGACGGCAACACTGGCGACACCAAGAGCGGCGATGATCGTCCGACGTTGAAACGCCGCGACGATTCGAACTAAGACGATTCGAACTAACAACGACGACTCGAACTGACACGACTTGACCCGGGGGCGCTTCGAACCGAGGTGCCCCCAACCCCAATATCTGTTCGGTCCTCCCGTCGAGCGCAATCGCCCAAGTGGCCGTACCGGGACCCAATAACCCACATCAACCTTGCTTCGGAGATCCCGCCAAGAGAGCGAAACGGAACATCCCGCACAAGGGTCTGTGACCTCCGTCACTGATTACTCTTGAAAACCGCCCTAGGCTCGGCTAGGTTGGAATTACGAAGCGCCGAGAGGAATGCTCCAATGCCTGAAAATACTCTAACCATCACCGACAATCGCACCAACAAGACCTACACCGTCCCGGTGGAGAATGGCACGATCCGTGCCATGGACCTGCGCCAGATCAAGACCGGCGCCGACGATTTCGGATTGATGACCTATGACCCGGCGTTTATGAACACAGCGTCGTGCCGCAGCAGCATTACCTATATCGACGGCGACAAGGGAATCCTGCGTTACCGCGGATATCCCATCGAGGTCCTGGCCGAGCGCTGCACTTTTCTGGAAGTCTCGTACCTGCTTCTGTTCGGCGAACTGCCCACCGAGAAAGAGCTGAAGGACTGGGTTTACAACATCACCCACCACACGATGCTGCACGAGACGACGAAGAAATTCATGGAGGGCTTCCGCTATTCTTCACATCCCATGTCTATGTTCGTGAGCACGATTGCGGCGCTGTCGAGCGTCTATCCTGACGCCAAGAACGTGCATGATCCCGCCAACCGGCTGCATCAGATTTCACGGCTTATCGGCAAAGTCCCCTCCATCGCGGCCATGTCATATCGGCACAACGTGGGCTTTCCCTACGTCTATCCCGACAACGATCTCAGCTACACCGAAAATTTCATGAACATGCTGTGGAAGATGGTCGAGCCGAAGTACGTGGCCAATCCCGCTCTGGCGCGCGCTCTCGACATTCTCTTCATTCTGCACGCCGACCATGAGCAGAACTGCAGCACCAACGCGATGCGCGCGGTCAGCAGTTCGCAAGCTGATCCCTATTTGTCGGTGGCATCGGCGGCTTCTGCGCTGGCCGGGCCATTGCACGGCGGCGCCAACGAAGAAGTTCTGAAGATGCTTGACGAGATCGGCTCGAAAGACCACGTCCCGGCCTACATCAAGCGGGTCAAGTCAGGGGAGATCAAGCTGATGGGCTTCGGCCACCGCATCTACAAAAATTACGATCCGCGGGCGAAAATCATCCGCTGGAGCGCCGAGCAGGTCTTCCAGGTCACCGGTCGCAGCTCGAAGCTCGATATTGCTCTGGAACTGGAGCGCATCGCTCTGGAAGACGACTATTTCGTGAAGCGCAAGCTCTATCCCAACGTGGATTTCTATTCCGGCATCATGTACCAGGCGATGGGATTCCGGCCCGAGATGTTCACCGTATTGTTCGCGATTCCACGCACAGCGGGATGGCTGGCGCAATGGCAGGAACTGGTGACCGACCCGGAGCAAAAGATCGCTCGTC
The DNA here is from genome assembly GCA_963739125.1 of uncultured Acidobacteriaceae bacterium. Classification (GTDB taxonomy): domain Bacteria; phylum Acidobacteriota; class Terriglobia; order Terriglobales; family Acidobacteriaceae; genus Sulfotelmatobacter. Next base: position 4,349,760 of record CAVTZD010000001.1, read on the forward strand.
CGCGACAAGTCTATACCGGGTATGCGGAGCGAGAGTTCGTGCCCATTGACAAGAGGGTTCCGGTGCCGATCCCGGCGGATTATCCGGCGCGTTAAGCTTTACCCTGGAACATCGCGGTTACTAGCTCTCGGATTTCCACGAAGTACACATCCGCGTCCTTGACGAAATCGGACCATTCGATAGCCGACGCCCGGGGAATCTGCCGCTTCACGATGCTCCAGTCCGCTTGCCACGCGATTGCCGGATCGGGAGTTTCCCGATATCCCATGCCGAGATCTGAAGCGCGGCATAAACGGTCGGCCAAGGCCACAATTGCCACCAGCGCGGGATTCAGAACTGCCGCCGCTGGGTTGTGGTGACACAGAATGACTTCGATCAGGTCATCGGAAAACTTCCATCGGCGCGCCAGAATCTCTCCGCTCTGACAGTGCGTGAATCCGAACGCCTCGTACTCCGACTGCCCCATGAACACTCCGGTCTGCAGGCCTTTTTCGAACGCCGCTCTTGACTCCTGCGGCATGAGCATCAGGTTCACCACATACCCCAGGTCGTGCAACAAGCCGGCCAGATAAGCCTTCTCCGGGTCGTCGAACCCTACGCTGCGGGCGAGTTTGCGGCTCAGAATTGCGCAGCCCAGCGAATGCTCCCAGAAAATCATTGGATCGAAGACATTTTGTGACCTCCCCAGTCGCATGATTGCGGCCGAGACGGCAATGTCCCGCGTATGTGAGATGCCTAGCGTCCGCACGGCTCCACGCAGCGAATCAGTAGGAACTCCGCGGCCGAACAGGGCCGAATTGGCCATGCGCAGACATTGCGCCGCTAACGATTCGTCGCGGCCAATCAAGTCCGCCACTCGGAGCAGGTTGACGTTCTCTGGCGGCTGACCCAACTCCGCCAGTAGACTCTGCAGGATTGCCGGAATGGTGGGGATGGAATTCAACAGGGCATCGCGCCCTTCGAGCGCTTTCTGAATCGCCTTATTCGCGGATGCCGGTTCACTGTATCGATCGTCCGATACCAGATGTTCCCATACCACGGGTTCGATCATTGATTGGAGTCCTCCCGACCGGCCTGCAGTCGGAACTGCACCTGAATATTTTGCGGTTAGATGGGGACGGAAGGAACGTCAAACTGCGGTGGAGTTACCGTGGTGTGACCCGTATCGGGAAGGGCGCAGTGCACGGGACTTAAGAAACGCTAAGAACCTGCCCATGGTTCTCCGCGGGCCGCGCCGCAAAGCTTGGGTTTTACGCAGCGTGTTTGGCCAGTTCAGATAGATGCTCGCGATGTTCCTTGATCGAGGTCACAACTTTCATCTCCTGCCAGTCGTAGGGCAGTTCTCGGCCGCAATCGAGGCAGGCAACGTAGGTTCCGGTCAGCGCCGCCGCCTGCGGACGCAGCCTGGCACCGCGAATGGTTACAGGAAAGCTATAACGCGAATGCTTACAGCCAAAAACCGCATCGTACAGTTTTGCAATCATAAAACCACCTTCCACATTCGAGCTCGTTGGCTCGATTTCCCCTGGATTAGAAACCCTGGATTAGAATCTACGCGCGCTCTCTACGATGTTCCGTGCGCGCGATCACTAACTACTTAGATTCAACAACTGAACAAACAGTTTCGAGGTTTTCGCAGCACCGGGTGCCAAAGCGGGAAACACCCCGAAATCCTTGTACTGGATATAGTTGCAGCGGGAGGAAAAACGTTTCACACGCTCTGCGGGCCGCGCTTTTTATGCTGCTGGCACTTGCTCATGATGGCCGAACGCAGGCGGGTGCGCAGGTCTTCGGGCAGTTCGTAGAGTTGCGAGTCGCGGTAAATCTCGATGGTCTTCTTGGTTGTGTCGCAGACCACGTAGCAGTTGTGGCACCAGGAAAGATGGTTCTCCAACTCGGCCTTCGTTTTCTCGTCGAGCACGCCGTCCAAATATCCGGTCAGCTCGTGCAAAAATTCAGAGCATTTCACGGGTTGCCATCTCCACTCTCGCGTTTCTGGAAGTAGCGTCCCAACCGTTCGCGCAGTTGCAGGCGAGCCCGCAACAACCGCGATTTTACCGCGGGCACGCTCAATTCGAGAGCAGCTGCGGTCTCTTCGGTCGAGAGTCCTTCCACGTCCCTTAATACAAACACCGTCCGGAAGCCCGGGGGCAGCCCCTGGATGGTCTTGCTCAAAATCTCACGTAATTCGGCTTGCGTATATTGCTGTTCCGGATTCGGACTCCAGTCCGCGATCTCGCGCGGCAGGGAATCGTCTTCCGTCTTGATGTCTTCGTCCAGCGAAACCGTGCGTTCCGGTTTGCGGCGGCGCAGCTTCATCAACGCTTCGTTGACGGCGATGCGCACCAGCCAGGTATAAAACTTCGACTGCTCCTGAAATCGAGCCAGGTTGCCGTACGCCTTCAGGAACGCTTCCTGCACCACGTCTTCCGCGTCTTCGCGGTTTTGCGTGATGTGCTGCGCGATCCGGAATACGTTTCGGTCGTACCGGCGGACCAACTCCTCGAAGGCTGAATCGTCGCCCTTCTTGGCGGCCTGCACCAGGGCCAGTTCGTCCGTAACCGGCCCTACTAGTTTGTTTTGGATGGCTCCCATGGTTCCGGCGATGCAGTATTTTCGGGTGAAGCAAAAAGCTGACGCAAGCTTGCCCGCGAGGGCGAAAGCAAACTGATATTCTACTTGGTAATGTGTGTTTTGCCCAATCGCTTTGCGCACCAGTGTTGCAGCAACGTGATTTTGTCACTCTAATGGCGACATGAAAATGGCATCCCGGCGAAGCCAGGGAGTATTGCAGGCGGGTGTCGTGGCAGTTGAGCGAGACGCTCCCGTCGAGGGCTCGGCCCGCGCCTCGCCATTGCCAATCATTTTCCGCCGGTATATTCTGTGAATTCTTCAGCCTTCGCCACTGAGCGGGAGTAGTTCAGCGGTAGAACGCCAGCTTCCCAAGCTGGATGTCGCCGGTTCGATCCCGGTCTCCCGCTCCAAGTTTTGCGTTGCTTTGTCATAGTGTTGCCGAAACCCTCATTCTCGAATCCCCACCCCTGAATTTGTCATTCCGAACGGCGTCAGCCGTGAGGAATCTGCTTTTCTGCCTGAATCGCAACATCTCCGACGACGACCTCAGTTGCCGCGTCCGCAATGCAGTTGTACGCTAGCCACCAGATAGTCTCGAGGCCAACCGACGATGCTAAAACTCCGCCTGCTGCTTTTTTTCCTACTCATATCGCTTCTCTCGCTGTTCGCCCCGGCGCAGGATTCGCCGAAGCCCGCCACAATCGCCATCCGCGCAGCCCGCATGATTGACGGCAAGAGCGACGCGGCAATCGCAAATCCCGTCATCCTGGTTGAAAACGGAAAAATCACCGCCGTCGGCGCAGGGCTCGCCATTCCCGCTGGCGCCAAAGTTGTCGACCTCGGCGACCTCACGCTACTCCCCGGACTGATCGACGCTCACACTCATCTGCTGCTCGAAATGGATGGCAGCGCTCTCTTGTTCCAGGATATTGCGATGCTGAAGGTCGTCGCCACCGAGAGCACCGCCGAACGCGCGCTGCTCGGCGCCAAGCTGGGCAGGGAAGACCTCGAAGCCGGCATCACCACGGTGCGCGACGTAGGCAATTCAGGCGTCAACGGCGACATCGCCCTGCGCGACGCTATCAATAACGGCTGGCTGCCTGGACCACGCATCGTCGCTTCCACCCGCGCCTTGGCCGCTCCCGGAGGCCAGTTCGGCACCCTGATTCGCGAGGCACAAAAAATCATCGAGCAGGAATACGTCACGCTCAACGGCGCGCAGAGCGCCCGCCAGGCCGTCCGCCAGGCACTCTACGACGGAGCCAACTGCATCAAGGTCATCGTCAACGGCTCGCCCGCCAACGTGACTCTCGACGAAATGAAGGCGATCGTCGAAGAGGCCCACACCGCCGGCGTGAAGGTCGCCGCGCACGCGACCGACGACGCGGCCACGCGCATCGCGGCTGAAGCCGGCGCCGACTCTATTGAACATGCCTATTCCATCTCCGACGACACTCTGAAAATGATGGCCGCCAAGCACATCTTCATGGTCCCCACCGACGGCACAGTAGAGGAATATCTGAAAATGACGCTTGGCCATCGCAAGCCGACGCCGGAGGAAAAAGCGGGTTTGGAAAAAGAATTCGCGTCCTACGTGACCGGCAACGGCGACCGTCTGCGGCGCGCCATCAAGTTCGGAGTGCCCATCGCTTTCGGTTCCGACATGTATCTGACCCTGCCCGACGAAACCCGCGGCCAGGCCAGCCTTGATACGCTCGCGGCCTACGCCGCGGAAGGCATGACGCCGCTCCAGATCATTCACGCCGCCACTCGCAACGCCGCCGAACTGCTGGGCTTGCAATCGGAAATCGGCACGCTCGAAGCAGGCAAGTCGGCCGACATCATCGCGGTTCCCGGTGATCCGCTGAAAGACGAAACTGTTCTCCAACACGCTCGTTTCGTGATGAAGGCCGGGGAAATCATCAGGAACGATGCGAGCATGAGAAGTCACTAAGACGACCACGAAGTTTTTCTTCGCGTCCGCAGCGGATGTTCTTTGCGTTCTCTGCGGTTAAGAGCTTTGGCCGGTGCCGCCCGGCCCGAGCGAACCTCAAACAGCAACTTCCGCCCCCTGGATCCATCGCCCTCATCCCGTCTGATTACTTCGGTTTACAAGGAGCCGTGCCTTCCGTGATCGCAATCACGACGAACCGTGATGACCGCCCTTTGCCCCGCGCCCGTTCTTGCCGATGATCTTGTTAGCAACCGCAGAGTTGCCCGCCGAGGGCCGATCCCCCGGTGCGACAGGGCAGGGAGGGTTCGATGAAAGGCACAATCGACATCCACGAAATTGATCTGCGACAGGATCAGAATAAGCAAGGTGTGACTGAAGAAGTCAAGAAGGCCAGCCCGCAAGTCAGGGCGATGGCCCCAGCCACGGCGGTGTTGCCGCGCGCGGATATCGTGGTGCAACCGCCGTTTGTCGAGCGGACCCTATTTTCCGACAGCCTGCTCGAGTTCGGACCGCAACGGAAACGCCGACTCTTCGCCACCACGACGTCATTCATCTTGAACGGGGTGCTCTTAGGAGCGCTGTTGGCCGTGCCCTTGATGTTCACCGAGACGCTGCCCACGGCTCAGCTGCTCACGTTTCTGGTGGCTCCGCCACCACCGCCGCCACCGCCGCCGCCCGCGGCGGCCCAGGCGCCGAAGATCGCGGCGCGGATTGAGACCGACGTGCTTTCAACCGGCGAACTGCGTACACCGTCGAAGATTCCAACCAAGATTCAGATGATTCGAGAAGAGGAAGCTCCACCGCCAATCTATGCCGGAGGAGGCGTGGTCGGGGGCGTACCCGGCGGCATTCCCGGCGGCCAGCTTGGGGGCGTGATTGGCGGCATCGTCAGCGCCACGGCGAATCTGGCGGCCGTGCCCAAATTTGCTCCAGTGGTTCCGCAGCGTGTGCGCATCTCGCAGGGCGTCACAAGGGGATTGCTGCTTCATCGCGTCGAGCCGCCTTATCCCACATTAGCGCGCCAGGCGCGGATACAGGGTGAAGTCATATTGAGCGCGGTTATCTCCGCAACTGGAGAGATCGAGAATCTCGAACTGGTCAGCGGCCACCCCATGCTGGTGCCTGCCGCGATCGCAGCCGTCAGGCAATGGCGTTACAAACCTTATCTTCTGAACGGGCAACCGGTTGAAGTGGAGACCACGATCACTGTGATCTTCCAGCTTAGTTCCTGAACTTCGTGCTTGAACTTCGCAGGTAAGGGCGCCCCCAGAGAGCGCCGGGAGTTTGAATATGGCTGCTGAATATACCTATCGCGTTTCGGCCTGGTGGACCTCAGGCCGCACTGGACTGGCCAAGTGCGAGTCCTCGCCCAACACGATCCATTTTTCCGAAGCCGCCGAAATCGGAGGGCTGCCTGGCCGATGGACTCCGGAACAGTTGCTCTTGTGCGCCCTGGCGGGCTCGTTCACAACTACGTTTCACGAGGTCGCCCGCAGCGCGCGCTTTGAATATATCGATCTCGAAGTCGAGATCGAAGGCAGCATGCAACGTAGCCGAAGCGGGGGCGGCGCGTTCAGCGAAATCCTGATTCGCCCTACTCTGATCGTGCCCTCCGACGAGCAGCGCGACACCGGCCTTGCCCTGCTGCGCCGCACGAAAGCGCTGTGCACGATTTCGCGCTCGGTCACGGCTCCGCAGACCCTCGAACCGTGCGTCGAAGTCGACAATGCGCCGGTCGAGGGCTGGAGCACGCACGACGCGACGGTCAAACTCGGGGGCTAGAGCGAGCTATAAGTTGGCGCCGTAGCTTCGAGTTTAAAAACTTCGTCGACGCAGTTTGCTGAATAACGGGCCGACGGAGAGAGCTTTGCGAGGCGTGGCTTTCAGCCGCGCCGCAACATCGAAAATTACGGCGGCTTGAGCCGCCGCGGAACCGGAAGAGAAGTCAGGGAGGCGCGTATGATGTTCTCTTATCGATTAGTTCGCTTGATCGAAACCCACGCCGATGCGCTGGCCGAGGGACTGGAACAAAAAGTCCGGGCCAGTTCCGAGGTCACTCACTTCCGCAACGTCTCCGCCCACGAGTTGCGCGCCCGCGTCTACGAAATCTACCACCACATGGGCGAGTGGCTGCTGGGCAAAAACGAACTCGACATCGAGCAGCGCTACCGCGAAATCGGCGCGCGCCGCGCCCAGCAGAACGTCCCGCTCAGCGAGGTCATCCAGGCCATCGTGCTCACCAAGGAAAATCTGTGGGAGTTTCTCAAAAGCGAGGCATTGCTCGACCGTGCGGTCGAAATCATGGGTGAACTCGAACTGCTGCAGATGCTTGAAATGTTTTTTGACCGCGCCATTTATCATGCTGCGGTGGGGTACGAACGCGAAACTGCCCGCGCCGAGCGCGAAACCGGCGCTCTGCGGGCGAGCTAGAGGAGCGGAGCCTGATGTCGATGTCGTGGGAGATGCAATACAAGCAACGATTGAAGACGGCCGACCATGCCCTGCAGTGTGTGCGGTCGGGGATGCGCGTCTACATCCAGCCCGGCTGCGCCGAGCCGGAAACTCTGGTCGAAGCCCTCATGCGGCGCGGACCGGAAGTCTATAACGTCGAAATCGTCCACATGATGACCATGGGCTGCGCGCCCTACGTCGCGCCGGAAATGGCCGGACACTTCCGCCACAACGCCGTCTTCATCGGCGCCAATGTGCGTGAAGCCATCAATGACGGCCGCGCCGATTACACTCCCATTTACCTCAGCGAAATCGAAGGCTTGTTCGAGAGCGGGGCCATGCCGATTGACGTCGCCCTCATCGAAGTGTCTCCGCCTGATTCTCACGGATTCTGCAGTTTTGGGGTCGGGGTCGATACCACTCTCACCGCCGCCCGGGTTGCCGGCCACGTGGTGGCGCAAATTAACGACCAGATGCCGCGCACCTACGGCGACAGCTTCATACACGTCAACGACATTGACGACTTCGTCGAATCCTCGCGTCCGCTGTGCGCCCTGAAAAAGCCAGTCGTGACCGACCTGCAGGTCGCCATTGCGCGCAACGTGGCCGGCCTTATCGAAGACGGCGCCGTGCTGCAGACCGGTATCGGCGGCATTCCGGACGCGGTGCTGCCCCTGCTCATGGATCGCAAAGATCTCGGCGTGCACAGTGAACTGGTCTCGGACGGCGTGATGCCGCTGATCGAGGCTGGAGTCATCACCGGCGCGCGCAAGAACTTCAAGCCGCGCAAAATCATCCTGGGATTTGCTCTCGGCACCAAGCGCTTTTTCGAGTTCGTCGACAATAATCCCATCTTCGAGTTTCATCCCACGGCCTACACCAACGATCCTGCGCTGATCGCACGCAACGACAAGATGGTGGCAATCAACTCGGCCGTGCAAATCGATTTGACGGGGCAAGTGTGCTCCGACTCGATCGGCAACCAGTTCTACAGCGGCATCGGCGGGCAAGTGGATTTTCTGCGCGGCGCGACCCGCTCGAAAGGCGGTAAGCCCATTATCGCGATGTCCTCCACGGCCAAGGGAGGAACGATTTCGCGCATCGTGCCCATGCTCGATCCGGGTGCGGGAGTGGTCACTTCGCGCGGCTTGGTGCGTTACGTCGTGACCGAGTACGGCGTTGCCTTTCTGCACGGCAAGTCGATTCGCGAACGGGCCAAGGCGCTGATTGAAATCGCGCATCCGCGGTTTCGCCAAGAGCTCTACGAATATTGCGATAAGACGAAGTGGTTGCATCCGCAAAGGACGCCAACGACGGTCGGGTGAGAAACCGGCCTGAGAATATGTGCGGCTTGTTCGCGCGGGAACGTTCACGACTAATCGCCCTGCCGGCGGCTTTGTGAAAGCAGGAATGTCGCCCCGCCGCTAAGTCATTGAAATTCCCTGCAAGTGATTGTGTCTCGGTGGAAGTTGTTGAAATGTCGTAGGACCACTCTACGAGGCTGCAGGGCGAATAATTTTGGCCCGCCAGTTCTATCTCTCATCTTCGGGATCGATCGTCGAAATTAGACCCGCTGGCGGCTGCACAAGGGCCATCCTGCGTGGAGTGCGAAACGGATTTTCTGCGCGGATTCCGCTCGTTTTCCGAACCCTCTCGCTAAGTTATTGAAGTTCTCTGCAAGTCGTTGAAAAAATCTGTAAGTGCATGAGATCTGGTGGGAGATGCTGAAAAATAAGGGTCGCCAAATTTTTGGGCGAGGCAGACGCATGCGGGTCTGGAGGGTGATCACAATCGGAGAAAGTGGGTGATGCGCGATATATCGCACGCCATCGAGAAGCATAACCCGTGCGAGTGAGGGAGGGGTGTCAAGCAGCACCTACCGGATCACGTGAATTCGAATCCCGACCTTAAGGTTCTTCCACGAGCGGTCCGCGGTATAGACAGGCGCTTTCAAGGCGAGTCCCAGAGCCAGGCAGGCTCGGTCCGCCAGCGACAGGCCCAGCGAGCGGGTATGGGCGATCAGGCTGCCCGCGAGTCGAGCCTGCTCGGCGGTAAAATCGACCGCTTCGCGAACGGAAGTGGATGTGGCCGCCCAAGCGTCCTCGGGACTCAGGCCGCGGCCGATCAGTTTGCCCTGGATTTCGGCCATATTGACGGCGCTGACGGCGCTTGTGTCCAGGAGTTCGGGAGTGAGTTTTTCCGCGCCCGGCTCGCGGTTGAGCAGGGCCAGAACAGCAGAAGCATCAAGTACGATCTTATTCACGCTTGGCGGCTTCGCGCCGCTCGGCAATCAGTTCGTCGACCAGCGACGCTCCGGGCTTCACATATTTTCGGACCAGCCGCTGGGCGCGTTCGATACGCCGCTTCATCGTCGTAATTCGCAGTTCGTCCTCTTCCATCCGGAGGATGACTTCGTCCCCTGGCTTGATCCCCAGCGCTCTGCGAAAAGTTGCGGGAATTACGACACGCCCATTTTCGTTGATTCGGAGTCGGGTCTCTGCATCCATGGCATGCCTCGCCTTAATGGCATAAGTATATCAAGTTGTCATATCATAAGCAAAATGTCATATCGGTAGATATAAGTCAGAACCACAATGTATCGAGCGAGGTCTCGGGCCAAGCGGGCTGCGGGCAGCCGGTCAGGAAAATATCAGCTCCAGGAATACATCGGCTCGCGACCACGGCGTCGACAGCCTCGCTAACCAGTATTTGCGGTTGATGGTCTGGCGCGCGCGGGCGTGCTCCTCGGGAGGAAGAATACGTGCCGTCGCGGCAAACTCCGGCCCGATAACCTTGCCGCGGATGGTGCAGGGCGCAACCCGCACCTGCGGATTATTGCGCACCCGCTTGCTCTTGCCCATATCGCTGCGCGTCATGACAAAGAGCTTGCCGTCTTGTTCGCCGAACCACACTGGGGTGGCGACCGCGGCTCCGTTCTTGCGGAATGTCTGGAGCGAAATGTATTTCTGGCCCTGAATGGGCGCTGGGACTTGGCTCGGCATGGATTCTTATTCTAAATTGCGGGACGAACAATTTCCGGGCCAGTTCCGTTTCAGGCCTTCTCCTGTCTTCTCTGGTTCGCGCGCGGGTGCGACGATTGCTCCGGTCACGGTATCTGTGTTACAAGCCTGAACATGCGTAAATGGATGCGCGAGCGCATACAGCGCCGCAAAAAGAAGAGTCCGGAGCAGGCGGCTGAGCCCGCGCCGCCGCCGTTGCAGCCCGCATATTTCGACGCGGATGCGTCTCCGGCAAAGCCAGTGGAAGCCGAGGTTGAAGAGTCTGCGCCGCCGGTTGTCCGCGAGACTAGCTCCCGCGAGCCTCGTTCCCGCGAGCCTCGTTCTGCGGAGACCCGTTCCCGTGAAGCGGGCTCCGAGGCTCAGACTTCTGGCGAGGATGAGGCTTCGGCCGAAGCGGCTGAGCCGACGGTCACGACTTCCGTTGGTGGACCTGCGCGGCGAGGAAGGCGTCGCCGAGGGGGACGCGGACGCGGCGGACGCGGCCGCGAACAAGCGGTAGCGCAGGCCTTCACGCCCGCTGCGGCCAAGGGGATTACGCCTGAAGTGGCAGTCGCTGGAACCGCAGAAGGCGCGCCGTCCAGAGCACAATCCTCGGGAGAACAAGCTTCGAGAGAGCAATTCTCGGAAGACGAACCCCAAGCTCGGCTGCCGCGTGCGGCGGCGGTTTCCGATGCTGTGCCCGCGGCTTCGCCGCGTCCGCCGAAGGGCATTGTCGTGCTCGCGATCGGGCTGCCCGGGTCAGGCAAGAGTTCGTGGTTCAAGCGCCACAACGTCGTGCCGCTTTCGAGCGACATGGTGCGTTCGCTCTTGTTTGACGACGTGCGCGAGCAGCGGTTTCAGGATCTGGTCTTCTCCAATCTTCGCTCCATGCTGAAGGCGCGGCTGATTGCCAAGCGTCCGATGAATTACGTGGACGCGACCAATCTCACGCCGCAGGAGAGGCAGCATTGGATCAAGCTGGCGAAAGATTACAACTACGAAGTGCAGGCAGTTTTCTTCGATGTGCCGCTGGAAGTTTGCCTTGAGCGCCATCAGCGCCGCGATCGCGTGGTTCCGGAGGATGTGATGCGCCGCATGGCGGCGAAGCTGAAGCCGCCGTCGTTTCCCGAAGGATTTGCCAAGATCACCGTGGTCCGAGTGAAGAAGAAGGAAGAGTAGAGAACAACCAACAAAGCAGCGGCCGAAACTACCATCCTGCAGAGGCGGAGCGCGCCAGCTGCCCCGTGGTTTCCGGCTCAGGCTGTGAAGGCCGCGAGTAGGCGTCGAGCCGGAATTGCCCGACTTGATGGTCGATTTCCGCCGCCAATCCCGCCAGACTTTCCGCCGCCTTCGTCGCTTCCAGCGCGCCCGTGGCGGCTGCGGCCGCGATGTCAGCGATGCGTCCGGAGCTGAGGTTCACCTCTTCTGTGGCGGAGGCCTGTTGCATCGCGGCCGTGGCGATGTGCGTCACCATTTCGCCGACCCGGTCTGAGATGTCGATGATTTCGCGCAGCGATCCCCCAGCCTCGCGTGTGGCGGCGACTCCCAGTTCCACTTCCCGGGTTCCGCTCTGCATGGCGGCCACCGCGAGTCGGGTTCCCTCCTGCAGGCTTTGAATCATTTGGGCGATTTCTTTGGTTGCGCCGGTGGTGCGTTCGGCCAGCTTGCGGACTTCGTCGGCCACGACGGCAAACCCGCGGCCTTGCTCTCCGGCGCGGGCGGCTTCAATGGCGGCGTTCAGGGCCAGCAGGTTGGTCTGGTCGGCGATTTCGTCGATGACTCCCACGATGCGTCCGATGTGCTCGGACTGCTGGCCCAGAGACTCGATTTTCCCGGCAGCCTGGCTGGTCGAAGCGGCAATCGACTCCATGCGCTTCAAGGCCTCCTGCACGACCTTGCCTCCGCGCCGCGCCGCTTCGGCCGATTTCTGCGCCGATTCGGCGGCGCGGTTGGAAATCTCGTTCACCTGCTGCACGGTCGACGCCATCTGCTGGGCTGTGCTGGCCACCAGCTGGAGCTGGTCTTTCTGTTGTTGTGCACCCTCGGCCTGTTGCCGCGAGTTGACCGAGAGTTGTTCTCCGGCCGCGGCGAGCTGCTCCACGTTGCCCGCCACCGCCGTCAGCGTGGTCCGCAGTTTGTCGAGAAACAGATTGAACCAGCGCGCCAGGTCCGCGACTTCCTGATCGGTTGGGATCTCCAGACGCCGGGTCAAATCGCCCTCGCCTTCAGCTACGTCTTTCATGCAGGCCACCATGTGGTTCAGGGGCGTGAACAAACGGCGGTAAGCGCTCAACCCGGCTGCCGCCATCACGGCGGCGAGCACCAGCATGGCGGCCAGAGCCTCGAACGCGCTTTTCTTCCAGATGGCGTCGACGTCATCGATGTAGATTCCCGTGCCGACCACCCAGCCCCAGGGGGCAAAGCCTTGCACGTAGGAAATTTTCGGAATGGGTTTGTCGCTGCCCGGCCGAGGCCACTCATAAGCCACAAAGCCGGAGCCGTGCGCACGCACCGTCTCGGCCATCTCAACAAAGAGAGCCTTTCCGCTAGGGTCTTTGAATCCGCTCAGGTCGGTGCCATCGAGCTGCGGCTTGGTGGGGTGCATGATCATGAAGGGACGAAGGTCGTTGATCCAAAAATAATTGTCGCCGTCGTAGCGCATGCTCTTGAGCAGGAGGATGGCCCGTTTCTGCGCTTCAGCCTGCGGCATTCCAGCGAGCTGCATCTGGTAGCAGCCGGCGAGAATGGAGTGGGCGCTCTCGACGAGATTCCGGACCTTCTCCTGCTTTTCCTGAAGAATGCGCGAGCGCTCGGTGCTGAGCCAGATTCCGGCGAACAGCAGCAGCCCCAGCATAGCCAGGACGATTACGGCGCGGAACCGGCTTTTCAGACTCATTCGGTCCAGAAGATTTCGTGGAGCGGACAACGCCTGAGGATCTCATCGGCAGAAAAGACGAAGACCTTGAGAGGGGCGATCGCTGCGGGCTCAACCTTTCAGATGCGGCAGGAGTTCCTTGAACGCAGACGAGGACGAGGAGCGCATGAGTTCATAAATCATCATTTCGGTGGGAGGAGATGACCGCTCCGGCGGCGCGCATACGATCCAGCCCGATCTTCCAGTTCCATTCCGCACGCGAACTGACGGCATCGGAAGCGACCTGTACCAGATAGCCTTCGCGCAGCGCGGCCAAGGCAGTCTGGGTCACGCAGATGTGGCTCTCCATGCCGCACAACAGCAGCGTGTTGCGTTGCCCGGGCAATCGCTTCAGCAGGGAACAGAAGGCATCGCTGCCGAAGCAGGAGAAAAGCGTTTTGTCGATGGCCTCGGTTCCGGGCAGCAGGGAAGCGATCTCAGGGACGGTCGACCCCAGTCCCTTGGCATATTGAGTGCTGACCAGGGTGGGGATTTTGAGAATTCCGGCGGCGCGAATCAGCAGCTGCGCGTTGCGCACCAGTTGCTCGCGCTGAAAAATTGGCGGCAGCAATTTCTGTTGGATGTCGATGACGACCAGGGCGCACTGCTCGGCTTCGAGGGAACGGCGAGCCGCTTCCGCGTGATCAGCGGCAGTTCCGATGGATTCGAGGGAGGTGACCATGTCTGCTCCTCTTCAAGACTACTAGCCGATTTTACAGCGCCCGGGAGGAATATAGACAGGCGGAGAAGTAGGACATGGCACTCCAGACACTGGCGCTGCGCACAGACAGCAGATTCCTCACGGCTGAAGTGGTCCGGAATGACAAGGGGCGATGGGCGATTTGGAAGATTGCCGTCGGGCGCTGAGCAAGCGCAGATTGTTTAACCACGAAGTTCGCGAAGAAAATCCGCGAAGGACGCAAAGACGAGAGTCTTTGCGATCCGCACTTCGTTACTGTTGGTAGTTGGTTTGTGTTGACCCAATCTCACCTTCAACCATAAAATTGAAATCGGGTCGGCCAGCGGCCCAAACAAGAAACTGCCCCCTCGTTCAACGGCTAGGACACCTGCCTCTGGAGCAGGCTATCGGGGTTCGAATCCCTGGGGGGCAGCCAGATTTTCTCCGCTTCTCGCGTTCCTCACCAGCCGATCCGCGCGACACTTCCCGACTCGCCCACTGGAGACTACGCCCGCTCCCCTACGGATTTAGTATGCATTCTTGCTGCTGAACAGGTGGAAGAAGGTCATGGTGATGATCTGCAGGTCGAAGGTGAGACTCCAGTTGCGAAGGTAGTACAGATCGTATTCCACGCGCTTGGCAATCGAAGTGTCTCCGCGCCAGCCGTTGACCTGGGCCCAGCCGGTGATGCCGGCCTTGAAGGTGTGGCGGGCGTTGTAGCGGTCGAATTCCTCAAGGAAGCGCTCGACAAAAAACGGCCGCTCCGGACGCGGCCCGACGATGCTCATGTCGCCCTTCAGGACGTTGAAGAACTGCGGCAGTTCATCGAGATTCGTTTTGCGCAGGAAGGTGCCGACGGCGGTGCGCCGGGGATCATTGTCGCAGGTCCAGCGCGTGTCGCCCTCTTCGCGGCTGCCCACTTTCATGGTGCGGAACTTGAACATATTGAAGACTCGTCCGTTGAGACCCACGCGGTCCTGCACAAAAAGGATTGGACCCCGGCTGCTGAGTCGAATCGCCAATGCGATGGTAAGACTAATCGGCAGCGTAAGCAGGAGCACGAAAACGGAGAAGGCGACATCGAAAATGCGCTTCTGAAACAGGTAGGGAGCAGTCTCCGCCAGAGTCGGCCGCAGATCGAGCATGTGAATGCCGCCCAGATCGATCAGGCGGTCCCGGAGTCCGACTCCTTCGCCCAGGTCGATAACCACCCGCGTGGGCACGCACAGCTTTTCCAGCTTGGGCGCGATTTTTTCGACATCGCTCAGGCGGGCAGCCGGTAAGGCGATGATGACATCGTTGATCGAGTTCCCGTTGGAGAAATTGGGAATCTGATCCAATTCGAATACAGGACCGTCGACCGCAGTTTCCTGACCGGGCAAGCGCACGAAGCCGACAATCTTGCAGGGTAAAACTTCGCCGTGCAGAAGAGTTGTGCCCACGCGGCGCGCGAAGCGGTCGGTTCCCACGATCAGGATCTTGACTTCGTTTCTGCCGCTCTTGCGGAGAAACTCCAGGAACACCCGGAAAGCAACGCGGGCGAGGGTAGCGAGGATGAAGAGGGCGACGGCGCTGAGACCGATGACCAGCCGCGAGTAACTTGCGCGGCGGTAGAGGAACCCAACCGCCATGACAACGGCGTAGGTAAAGGCCATGGCTTCAAGGAGGCGGCGGCTCTTCCCGAAGGGAGCATAGAGTTGCTCGACATTCCACAGCCCGGATTCTTCCGCCGCGATCGCCCAGACGACCGTGGTGAGCATAAGGATGCCCCAGTACGAAGGCAATCCTGCCGGCGCCGTCCGGGTGACCAGCACGTTGAAGCCGAACCGCACCTTGACTGCGATGAAATAAGCGCAGGCGGGCAGCAGCAGAGTCAGGATTCTTAAATAGAAGCGCGCATAGCTAAGCCGACTGCGAATCATGAACGACTCTTTCCTACCCCTCAGCAAGCTAGGCAAATTATTGTTCTTTGCGGGTCCCCTTTGTCCAGCACTATTTGTGAACGCCATACGCGCTGAGATACCGTTTCAGCACCGAAGGAAGATAGTCCTGATTCAGTCCCAGAAACAACCCTGCCGACTTCGCAATATCCTGGCCGATCGCTGCTCCGGCACCGCGTCCTGACCCGTTGCTGGTGAGGCGGTGAAGCTTTTTCTTGAGCAATTTTCGGCCGTCCCGCAGCAGGGATAAGCGCGTACCAGGCGTATCCCAGATCTCCAGACGCTTTAATGTATACCCAATGTCAAAGTAGCGCCGGAACAGGCCGATCGTTGTGTGGTGATGAGAGTGGAAAACACAAGCCTCGGGCTCGTACACGATCTTCCACCCCGCATCGAGAATGCGTTTTGCAATCCCGAGATCTTCGAAAACCCTGAGATCCTCGGGGAAGCGCGTTGTCTCCCACACGTTGATCCGCATTGCCGCATTCACGTCCGAGAAATGGTAAAACCGGTAGCCCAAACCGTTGCGGTGAGCCGGGTCCTTGACGATTTTTTTCTCGCCGTAAACCGCATCCAGCGCGTCCTCCCGCTCCAGCGAAGAACCGGGTCTCGGGATCTGGCGTCCGTATACGGCGCCCACGCCGGCATCGTCGAAGTTGGCGAGCAGGCTGGCGAGCCACGTATCGGACACTGGCGCTGCATCTGCCACCAGGAAGACGAGAGTCTGCCCCTCGGCAAGGCTGGCCGCGAAGTTGCGTGTGCGCGCGTGATGGAATGCTTCGGCGGGAATCTGGTCGATTCGCACCGGAAAGCGCCGGGCAATCTCTACCGTCGCGTCGGTCGATCCGGAATCGACCAGGATCACTTCAAACGGCTCGACCCCTTTTTGGGAGAAGACAGCCTGCAGACAGGACTCGATGTTATGCGCCTCGTTCTTTGCCAGAACAAGGATGGAGGTCTTTACCATGCTTCCATGATCGCGAGGTCTGGTTCAACCGTAGTTGAGTTCGCGAAAGCTCCTTTCTTTAAAGCCACAGCAATCCGTCCCCCAGCCTTCAATTCCTGCTGGTCATCGATTCGCTCACGCTGACGGCGGCGGGAGCAGATTGTACACCCTCGAGGTATTGCTGCAATCCCGTTTTCCACGAAGTAAACGAGTTCAAGCCCGCGTTCTTCAACCGGCGGTTCTCCAGGACCGAATAATGCGGGCGTGGCGTCTTGGCGGGAAACTCGCCGGGCGCGGCGGCTTCAAGGATGACTTCGACTCCGGCCACGGAAAAAATCTCCCGCGCGAACTCGTACCACGAACAACTGCCCTCCGCCGTGGCATGATAAAGACCGTATTGCTCCGAACCGCTGAGGCGGACAATTTGCCGCGCCAGGTCCGCGGTCGGCGTGGGACTCACGAATTCGTCATTGACCACCCGAACCCGCCCCCGGGTTCGTGCCAACTCCAACATCAGATCCACAAAATTCCGTCCACCCTTGGCCCGGCACGGATGTTTGCCGTAAAGGGCCGACGTGCGCAGCACGAAATGTTTTGGATTGACCGTGCGCACATAGTACTCGCCGGCCAGCTTGGAGTTGCCATACACGTTCAGCGGAAGGGGAGCATCTTCCTCGATATAAGGCGAGTCTTTCGTACCATCGAACACATAGTCGGTGCTCACGTGAACCAGTACCGCTCCTAAATCGCGCGTGACCATCGCCAGATTCCGTGCCCCAATCGCGTTCACCCCATAAGCTTTTTCCGGGTCCTGCTCGCAGTGTTCCACGTGATGCATGGCCGCCGTATTCACGACCACCGCCGCATTGCAGTTTTTCAGGCTCGCCCGCACCGACTCGAGTCTGCCGACTTCAATCTCATCGTGGGTCAAAGAACAGATGTCGTCCCGGTTGGCGGCGAACGCGCTCGCTACGTCGCTACCGAGTTGGCCATTGGCGCCGACAACGGCAACCTTCATTGTGCGCACACCATGGCCGGGACCTCCACTCGGGTCTCCAGTTCCTTAAACGTAACGATATTCGAGTACAGCGGGTTATCCCAATCCTGGAATTTGCTGGCATTCTCGATCAAGTCATCCACAATCGACTTGACACTGCCCGTGGGATGAAAACTCAGCACGTTCGCGGCTTTGGCAATGCTCACTTTATAGTTGCGTACGTCTTGCACATGCTTCAGGCAGAGGTTCAGACGAACGTCCATGCGCTCCTCGATCCGGCTTCGTACCACATCGGCCACTTCGCCGACGGTGTAATTTCCCGAAGCCAGATTAAACACGCCCGATATCTTCGCGTTCGCTTCCACCGCCCGGATATAGGCCGTGGCGGCGTCTTCAATACTGAGGATGGGCCGCCAAATCGATGGATTGTTCACCGTAATAACGCCATCCCGCAGCGCCGTCTTGAACATGGTATTGACGATCAGGTCCAGCCGCATGCGCGGGCTATAGCCTGAGATCGTGCCTTTGCGTAAACAAATCACAGAGAACTCATCATTCGTCAGCTGTAACGCTGCCTGCTCACCCTGAAGTTTCGAGATCCCGTACGGGTAACTGGAGCCTACTGCGCGCGTCTCGTCATACAGTTCGTTCTCCGTATATCCGTACACCGAGCACGAAGACGCATAGATGTAACGCTTCACTTTTGCGATTTTTGCAATGTAACCGAGATATGCCGGCGCAGCCGCATTCAAGACAAAATTCTTGCTTGGCGAATACTCCGCCATGGGGTCGTTCGAGAGCCCAGCCAGGAATATAACCTGATCATAACGCCGGAGATCATCGACGCTGAGATGGAAGATATCTTTGTTCAGGATGCCAACCCGATCCGGCAAATGATTCCCGAACCAGAACAGTTCAACCACATCCACGTCGTAGCCACGATCGAGCAATCTCGGGATCAAGACGGATCCCAGGTATCCCGCGCCTCCGGCGACGAGCAATTTCATTGTCTAATTCCTCACAGTCTGTAATTCAGGTTCTACGGCAAATTGAAAATTCTCGGACTCGGGCGATGCCGACCATTCCGACAGCAAGCGCGCCTTGGCGTCTTTCTCTGAAACGAACACATCACTCAGCGGCCACTTGATCCCGATCGCCGGATCATTCCAGCGAATCCCGCCTTCCCCTTTTGCGTTGTAGATTCCGGTGCACTTGTACTGAATCTCGGTGCCATCGGAGAGCGCGCAGAAGCCGCGGGCAAATCCTGCCGGCGCCCATACGCAGCGTCGATTGTCCGCCGAAGCCTCGATCCCTATCCATTGGCCGAAGGTTGGAGAACCCTTGCGTATGTCGACCGCGACCAGAAAGGCCGAGCCCGCGGTGACTCGCATCAGCTTGCCCATCGGCGGTTCCCACTGAAAATGCAACCCGCGGACCACTCCTTTGGACGATCGGGAATGATTGTCTTGCAGAAATTCTGTCGGCAACCCGAGCGCCTTGAACTGATCGGCCCGAAACGTCTCCGAAAAGAAACCGCGCGCGTCCTGAAATATTTCAGGGACGACTACTACCACATCGCGGAGGTTCCGGCTTTCGATTCTAATTTGCATGAGTCCGCTCTCTAATCTTTCGTAAGAAAAGTTAGCAAACCACCTATCTTGTTAGAGATAGGAGCATTATACACGGGTAGGGAAGGGGAACAGGCACGCTTTTCCTCAGCCTCTCGCATAAGAAAAATTAATGATGCAGCGGGTTCCGCGAATTTCGTCGCGGAGGCCCGGTTGCGGTTCAACGGCAGGAGTGCGACCTCACGCCAACCTGCCGGATGGCATAGGCTTTCGACGCGCCTCCAATAGAGAATGAAATCCACAATCACACGGTGTTTCGAACCCCTATATAACCACGAAGTTGCGTTTGGAGAAATGAGGTGGCATCTTCGCAGTTACGGGACTTGGCCGGCGGCGAGTGCTCCTTACAGATCCTGCAGGGGACGCCTCGCAGAACGTGCCTCGCAGAGCATGCCTTGCAGTGCATCCCTTGCGGGTTCCCGTCATCGAAGCCATACTCCGCGTTGGCGGTCGCACGCCGCGCCCGCTCCATATAGTGCGAGAGTTCGTCATAAAAGCGTCGAACCCTGATTTATAATCTCCCGGACGTTAAGAACCGGACATCCGAGAATCAAGACGCATGTGAATCGCGAGGTACCTGCCCTCGCTCAGAGCGCGGTGCCCTGTCGGCGGTCTCGGGTCAACCCATGGTTCCAGGTTCGCATCGCACCATTGACTAGTCGTCGGAAAGCGCGCAGACCGCTCATGAGCCGAGCGAGAATGTCGCTGAGTGGAGAATTGATGAATTCTGTGAAGTTTGCTGCTGTTGCCGCGTCGCGTGCAACAGCCCTGCGTGTCGTTTTTTGTCTGAGTTTTGGTCTGACTCTCGGGTGCGCCGGAGTTTTCGCCCAGACCCGGCAACAGCCGCCGCTTACGCAGTCGGAACTGGCGCGGCAGAACATGGCGCAGGTGGCTGCGTCCGCCGGACAACTGGTTACGATCCTGCACCGTGATCCCGGCATCATGGTCGAATTGAAGCGTTGGGTAGCCAGGGACGCGACCGATCATGGGCAGTTGATTGCCGATTCGGATCTCACCGACGAAGCTATCTTCGACCGTCTCGAGACCGACGTTAACTTCCGCGCCGTAACAACATTACTGGTTCAGAAATATGGCTACCTGCGTCCCGAGGTAAATCCCGAATCGCCGATGGCCAAAGAGCAGGAACTGCTGATCAAGGAGCGGGTGAACTGGATCGCTCAGGAAGAAGAAGAAGAGCGCGCGACCGCCCGCCGCGAGCAAAGCTCAGGTTTGCAACAGACGCAGGCCTGCGACCCGCGCATGAACCCCAACTGCCCGGCCCAGACCGGACCTTACCCGGGAACGTATCCCGCAGGGCAGCAGGTTCCAGGCCAACCGGGAATGAATCCGTTTCCCTCGCAAGTGCCCGGCTTGCAGACCCCGCAGCCCTATCCGCCCTCGACGAATCCGTCGAATCCGCAGCAGACCGCTCCCGGAAATTCCGTGACGGAGCTGCTCCGTACCAACGGCCAAGAGGGAATCCCGAACGACCAGACCGAGGCGGTTGCCGGATCTTCAAACTCGCCGCTCGGTGGGCCAAGCAGCCAGAGCGGGGAATATCTCCCGCAACTCAACCAGAATCCTTTTCAGAACCAGGGATCGACCATTCCGGGCGCTGACATCGGGGATTGGTCGTTGGGCGCAGATCTTGGCAGCGATTGGCAAAACCAGGGCGGGTACGCCAATCCGTCTGCCGCCGATCAGGGTTTCTA
Organism: uncultured Acidobacteriaceae bacterium; assembly: GCA_963739125.1. Lineage (GTDB taxonomy): Bacteria > Acidobacteriota > Terriglobia > Terriglobales > Acidobacteriaceae > Sulfotelmatobacter. Next base: position 4,370,554 of record CAVTZD010000001.1, read on the forward strand.
CGGCTCAGGATCGTACCAAGCTCCTGCAACCAATCCGTTCAGCAATTCGTACGCGCCGCCGTACAGCAATTCCTACGGGAATTCACCGGGCAATAACTACGGGACGAACCCCGCCGGTTCGCGCTACAACGACAACTTTCTCAACAACAGCAATCCATTCGCGTACAATCCATTCGCCTACGAGAACATGGTGCTGCGCGCGCGCGAATCGGAAAGCCTGAGCCAGCGCCTGGTGCAACGCCGCAATCCCTACGACGACATTCCATCTCTCTATGACATGTATCTGCAGGCGGCCGCGCGTCCGCCTTCACTCCAGCGTTTTGGCATGCAGGTATTTCTCAACGGCACGCGCGATCTCCAGATGCTCCCGACCGATCTTCCCGTGGGTCCCGATTATGTGTTGGGAACCGGCGACGCGGTGACGGTCGATCTCTGGGGAGGAGTATCACGTCGTTTCTACCGCGTGGTCGACCGCGAGGGCCGCATCGAATTGCCCGAAGCTGGGCCGGTGATGGTGGCGGGAAAGTCACTGGCTGAAGTCCAGGAGACAGTCCAGAAAACACTGCGCAGCCAGTTTCGCGATGTCTCCGCCGACATTTCGCTCTCGCGGCTACACACCATTCGGATCTACGTTGTCGGTGATGTTCTGCGCCCGGGCGCTTACGACGTGGGCTCACTCTCCACGCCTCTGAATGCATTGTTCGCCGCCGGAGGTCCGACTGGCCGCGGCTCGTTGCGCATTCTGAAACACTATCGCGGAAACCAGTTGGTGCAGGATGTCGATGTTTACGATTTGCTGCTGCACGGCGTGAAGGGTGACATCCAGCGTCTGGAGAACGGCGACACGGTGATGGTTCCACCGCTCGGCGCGGAAATTACGATTGAAGGCATGGTTCGCCGTCCCGCGATTTACGAGCAGAAAGATGAAAAGTCGCTGGCCGATGCGATCGCCCTGGCCGGCGGCCTGCTGCCGACCGCAACGCTGCGCCATATTGAAGTGCAACGCGTAGTGGCGCATCAGAAACAGACCATGCTGAGCCTGGATATTCCGCAGGACGACACCACCGAAGCCGCCACGAAGCAGATGGAGGCGTTCCAGATCCAGGACGGAGACCGTATCAGAATCTTCCCCATCGCTCCCTATAATCAGGATGCGGTGTACCTCGAAGGCCATGTGTTGCGGCCCGGCAAATACTCCTATCGCGATGGCATGCGTGTCACCGACCTGATCGCTTCCTATAAAGATCTGCTGCCAGAGCCGGCGGCACAATATGGAGAGATCATCCGTCTGACGCTGCCCGACTACCGTCCAGAGGTGCAGAGTTTCAGTGTGGCGACTGCACTGGCTGATCCGGCCAAGGCTCCCGTGTTGCAACCGTTGGATACGGTGCAGATATTTGGCCGCTACGATTTCGAGAATCCTCCGGAAGTCTCGGTCCTCGGCGATGTGCGGGCGCCCGGCACTTATCGAACCTCGGGAGACATTCATCTTAGCGATGCGGTTCATCGCGCCGGCGGACTCATGCCTGACGCGGAAACTCAGGACGCTCAGGTTTTCCGGTTCATGCCCGACAGCACGCTGAAGATTCTGGACGTCAAACTGAGCAGCGCGCTCGATGGCAACCCGGCGGATAACATTGTGCTGGACTCGAGGGATCGCGTACTGATTCACCGCAACACAGCGGCTGCCGACCCGGCCACTGTCTTCATTAAAGGAGAAGTGCAGCGGCCGGGACGTTATCCGCTCACGACAGACATGCGCATAGCGGACCTGGTGCGCGCTGCCGGCGGTCTCAAACAAAGCGCCGATACTCAACGGGCCGATCTTACTCACTACGTTTGGAAGGATGAGAAGCAAGTCACGGGCGAGCATCAACCGATTCTCCTGGCGGACGCCTTGGCCCCCATCCCGAACCCCAGTTCGAATCCAGATGTGAGCAATACGAAATTGAACAACGGCGATGTACTTACAGTCCGGCAAGTACCGGGCTGGGAGGATCTAGGTGCTTCCATCACCGTCCGAGGCGAAGTTGTGCATCCGGGAAGCTATGGCATCGAACCCGGCGAAAGGCTCAGTTCCGTTCTCGCCCGGGCAGGAGGCTTCGGCCCCGGCGCGTATCCCTACGGCGCGGTGCTGATGCGGTCGGAAGTGCAGAGGCTGGAACAGAGATCGTACGGCGAATTGGTGCAGCGAGTTCGGGAGCAACAGGCGACGCTCAAGCTGACGGCAACCACGGCAACCGATCCCGACCAGAAACTTTCGGCCGAGTCGGCCTTGGTGCAGTGGCAGAGCACGCTCGATAGTCTCACCAGCAGTCCACCGACGGGCCGCGTCACGATTCAAATCTCGTCCAACATTCGCAGTTGGGCTAACACTTCTCGAGATATCACGGTGCGGGAGGGAGACATTCTCGTGGTCCCCAAGCGGCCCAGCTACGTGCTGGTGCAAGGGCAGGTTTATGGCCCGACTGGGGTGGGATATCGTCCGGGCAAAAGCGCGAGATGGTATCTGATGCAGGCCGGCGGCACCACGAACATGGCCAACCGGAGGGGCATCTTCGTCATTCGCGCGGATGGAACGGTCATCGGCAATCACAGCTCGCTTTGGCTCAGTGGCGACGCGCTGAGCGTAGCCTTGCAGCCGGGAGACACGATAGTCGTACCCGAGAAGGCGCTGGGTGGTCCGCCGATCTGGAAGCTCCTGTTCCAGAATGCGCAGGTTCTAAGCTCCATCGCCACCAACGCAATTCTGGCCACGGCATACTAGGACTCATACGTGACTAGACTCTTTGGCTTTGGGATGATCCTGGCAATGGGCTTTCCGGCGAGCACGTCGGTTGCGATGGGGCAGTCGACCGTCTCGAAGACGACCGCCCCGAAGACAGCCGTCGCTCGAAATGCGGAGTCCCCTCCTCCGGTGGTTCAAACGCCGGCGGCTCAGACGAGCCAGGCCCAATCTTCCGATTCCGGCACTCTGCCTGAGAATCCTGGCCCGGTTCCGCCCGGTCAGGACTCTTCTTCCACGGAGCCGCCCTTGCAGAACAAGGTTATAAGTCTCCCGCGGCAGTTGCTCAACGACCAGATCGGAATGTGGACGAGTCCGGCGAAAATGAAGCTAGCGGATGCGACCTGGCTGGTGCCAGTGGGAGGGTTAGCGGCGGCGCTGTTTGCCACCGACAGCGACTTCAGCCGTCACCTCTCAAACACGCCTGCCACGCTGAATCGCTATCGCCATATTTCCGACTACGGCGTGTACTCGATAGCCGGAGGCGCAGCCGGTCTCTACCTGCTGGGACTCATCACGCATAATGAGCATGAGCACGAAAGCGGTTTCCTGAGCGGGGAGTCGGCCATCGACAGCCTGATCGCGGTGGAAGCGCTCAAATATGCGTTCGGCCGCGAGCGGCCATTCCAGGACAACGGAAACGGCCGATTTGGGAAGGGCGGAACTTCTTTTCCCTCCGAGCACTCGGCCGCCGCGTGGGCCATCGCCGGAGTTCTTGCGCACGAGTATCCCAGCCCGTTCATGAAATTTCTTTCTTACGGGGCGGCCACCATGATCAGCGCCTCTCGCATCACGGCGAAGCAGCATTTCCCATCCGACGTTCTGGTGGGCGCAGCCATCGGATATTTAAGCAGTTATTACGTGTACCACAAACATCACGATCCCTCGCTGACGGGCGGCGACTGGGAACTGCCGGCGGTACGGCCGGATCGGCCATCCCACTGGCAGGCCAAGAATATGGGATCGCCGTATGTTCCGCTGGATAGCTGGATCTATCCCGCGCTGGACCGCTTGAGCGCGTTGGGACTCGTGCGCAGCGGTTTTGCCGATACGCGTCCGTGGACGCGGATGGAGTGCGCCCGGCAAGTGGAAGAAGCTTCAGAAAGTATTTCTGAAGACCAGCCCGAAGAAAGCGAGGCAGTAAAACTTTACACTGCGCTGTCGGATGAGTTCGGCCGCGAAATCAATCTGCTGAGCGGCGGAGAGAATGCAGAAGTCCGCCTGGAATCGGTATATTCGCGGGGCACCGAGACCGTGGGCAAGCCGCTGACCGACGGCTATCATTTTGGACAGACCATCAACAACGACTATGGCCGGCCCGAGGAGCAGGGTTTCAACAATGTCTCTGGGTTGTCGGGCTGGGCCCAAGACGGGCCGTTCGTCGGCTATGTGCGCGCCGAATATCAGCACTCTCCCTCCGCACCGGCGCTTCCGCTCGCCGCGCGCGAAGCCATCACCACAGAAGATTTCAGCCACTCGATTGTTCCCCAGCCCTGGCCGGTGCCCCCCGACACGCCCGTGGCGCAGATTAGCCAGGCGCATCTGCTGGATTCGTATGTGGCCATGAATTTTTCCGACTGGCAGTTTTCCTACGGAAAACAAAGTTTGTGGTGGGGCCCCGATGAAGGCGGAGCGATGATGTACAGCGACAACGCCGATCCGCTTCGCATGTTCCGCATCGACCGGGTCACGCCTTTCAAGCTGCCCGGCTTTCTCGACGTGCTCGGGCCCATGAGAGTCGAGTTCTTTCTCGGTCAGTATTCGGGATATCAATTCATGTTCACCCCTGCGGGGCTGGTGGGGCAGTTCGGGCAATCCCTGCACCCGCAGCCCATCATTCACGGCGAAAGATTCAGCCTGAAGCCGACGCCCAACTTCGAGTTTGGCCTGTCGCGGACCACCGACTACGGCGGTCCCGGATATCCGCTGACCTGGCACACGTTTCTTAGAAGCGTGTTCTCGACGGACCAGACCATACCCGGCGCGGCCAATAAGCCCGGTTCGCGCCGTTCCGGATTAGACTTCAGCTATCGCATCCACAATGCGATGATGTTCTATGCCGATGCCTTTACCGAGCATGACACCATCAGTCCCATTGTCGGCCCGGATGTTGCCGCCTGGCTGGGAGGAATTTATATTCCGCGGCTGCCGGGGCTTCCGAAGCTGGATTTTCGCGCCGAGGGAGTCTATACCGATCCGCCCATTGGCGGGAATGTCGGGTCTGGATTCTTTTACTACAACCCAACCTGGATCTCGGGCTTTACCAACGCCGGCCATTTAATGGGAAACTGGGTTGGGCGCGAAGGTCAGGGGGTACAGACTTGGACAACATATTGGATGAGTCCGCGCAATAAACTGCAATTTGGATTCCGGCATTTGAAAGTCAGCCATGAGTTTGTACCCAATGGTGGTACGCTGGCCGACGCAGATGTCCGAGCGGATTTGTGGGTGCATTCCAGTTTCAGCATGTCGGCACTGGTTCAGTACGAAGCGTGGACATTTCCGGTACTGGCGTCCACCCGGCAGTCGAACGTGACCGCTTCGGTGCAGTTGTCATTCTGGCCGAAGAATCCGTGGCGCAAAGATTCCGGCCAGTGACGGAGGCGAAGACCTCCTTATAAGACGTATGGCGACGAAAGAAATCTCAAAACGCGAGCCGCGGTTTCCTGACCCAGACCACGATCCCGAGCTGATCTCGGGGTCCGGCGCGGTGCCTCGCGAAACCAGCACATTGGTTGCCAGGGCTGCGCTGTTGTGGGAGCATCGCCGGCTTCTCTACCGCTGTGCCGCCATCGGTCTAGTCGCTTCCGGCATCCTGGCGTTCCTGATTCCCGTGCGTTACACCGCGACCACGCGGTTGATGCCTCCAGACCAGGCCAGCACGGGCCTGACCTCAATGCTGGCGGCTCTGGGGAAGGGAGGAGATCTGGGAATGCTCGGCGGCGAACTGTTGGGGCTGAAGACTTCCGGCGACCTGTTCATCGGTGTGTTGCAAAGCCGGACCGTTGAAAACGATGTCATCGACAAGTTTGATTTGCGGAGGGTATATGGCCAAACGCGTTACGAAGACGCGCGGAAAACGCTGGAGCACTTCACGGATGTCTCCGCGGACCGCAAGAGCGGGATCATCACTATCAACGTGACCGATCGAAGTGCTGATCGGGCCGCCGGCATGGGGCGGGAGTACGTGGACGCGCTGAACCAAGTCGTGACCACGCTGAACACGTCTTCAGCGCATAAAGAGCGCGTCTTTCTGGAAGGACGATTGCAACAGGTGCAGCAGGATCTGGAAACCGCCGAGAAGAACTTCAGCCAGTTTGCCAGCCAGAATACGGCCATCGATGTGAAGGAGCAGGGTAAGGCAATTATCGGCGCGGCCGCGCAACTGGAAGGACAGCTGATCGCCGCCCAGACCGAACTGGAGGGTCTGCGCCAGATTTATACGCCAAACAATGTGCGGGTACGGTCGCTGCAGGCGCGCATCGACGAATACCGTCGCCAGTTGGAGAAAATCGACGGCAAGGCGCCTGCGACCGCCCCAGATGCAGGTTCCCCGGACCAGGGAGCTTCCCCACAGAGCCAGGATTTGTATCCATCCATCCGGCAGTTGCCGATCCTGGGCGTGACCTGGGCTGACCTTTACCGTGAGACCAAGGTACGGGAAACCGTTCTGGAGACATTAACCGCACAGTACGAGTTGGCCAAGGTGGAAGAAGCCAGAGAAACACCCAGCGTGAAGGTTCTCGACCCGGCACTGAAGCCGGAGAGGAAATCGTACCCGCCGCGAACGTTCGTGGCTTTGGCCGGCACCGTACTTCTGGTGAGTCTCGGCGGTGTCTGGATTCTCGGTAGAGCGCGCTGGGAGCAGATCGATGCGAGCGATCCCGGAAAGATATTGGCGCAGGAAGTTTTCCAGACCGCCCGCAACAGAGTCCGCGAAACCGCCGGCAAAGTCTCGCGCCGGTTCCGGCGGGATGGAGAAGGGAACTCTCCTGACGAGTCGTAGGAGCATCGCAAGCCATCCCTCCGCGGCAAACAAACATGCTGACTGAAGAGATCGGGGACAAGAACGCGCTTCCCTTGAGGCCGCCGGTCGCCGAGCGCCCCCTCGGCACCAAGGTAATTCGCAACGTGCTATTTGGCGGGATGCGCTTCCTGGTTGCTCCCATTCCATTCGTCATGACTCCGTTGATACTCCATAAGATCGGAGTGGCGGGGTATGGCACATGGGCGGTCTTCCTCGCGATCAATGGCCTCACCTCGCTTGCCGATCTGGGGCTGGTGGGGACGCTGAGCAAGTTTGTCGCCGAGTACTACGCGAAACGTGATTTTCCGGCTTTGGCTCGACTGCTGAATTCAGGCCTGAGTCTTTTCCTGCTGCTGGACTTGGTGATCAGTGCGACGCTTTGGGGCGCCAGTCCACTACTGGCGGCGCGACTGTTTCGCGGCAGCACAGTCCCTCACACCGAATTAGTTGTTCTGTTACGCTACTTCCTGATCGTGGTCGCGGCAAACATCCTGACACTTTTATTCGCCTCCGTGACCAGTGGCTTGCAGCGCCTGGATTTAACTCACACGATTGGTGCATGCAATGTACTGCTCAGCGCCGCGTTCGGTGCTGTGCTGCTGTTGCGCGGATGGGGTCTGCGTGGGCTGGTATACGGATATATCGGTTCCGGAATCCTGACCATCGCTACTTACATCATCACCGTCCGCAGACTGCTGCCCCAGGTCGCGCTCAATCCCCTGCAACTGGACCGGGCAGAAGCTCGGAAGATGTTCGCCTTCAGTCTTCGTCTCTATATCACCCAGGCGGCGGTCGCGGTTCACAACCAGATCGAGAAGGTTTTTCTGGCCCTGCTGATCGGTGTTGCTCCGGTGGGATGGTACGACATTGCCAGTGACATTGCGCTGAAGATCCGTGGTGCCATCGGACTCATCCTGAGCCCACTCCTGCCGGCCGCTTCGGAACTGAGTGCGCTGGGGGATGAAGCCAGAACCAAAGAGCTTTACTACCGTGCCCACAAATATCTTGCCTTTTTCGGCGTGCCGGTCGTGTGCTACGTTATCGCGATCTCCCCCCGGTTCGTGGAACTGTGGCTCGGCCCTGGTTTGAAAATGATTGCACTGCCTTTGAGCATTCTGCTGGTGGTGAATTTCTTCAATCTGGCGACCGGTCCCGGCTTTATGATTTTTGCCGGTAGCGGAAATCTGAGGCCCGGCATACAGTCCGCAGCTCTGGGAATCGTCCTCAACCTGGTTCTGAGCTTCGCGCTTATTTACAAGTTCGGTTTCGCCGGCGCAGTAGGCGGAACCTCGGCATCGCTGATTCTGGCCTCAGGTTACTTTGTCGCCGTGTTTCACAACACCACCGGCTATTCGATTTCGCGCGTGCTCCGGGAGAGTTACTTGAAGCCAACGCTTTGTTCATTGCTGGTGCTGGCCTTCGCCCTGGTCTTTCATCTCACGCAAAATCTCTCTTGGTTCGGATTGGCCGAGGCGGGATTCGTTTTCGGAGTTTTTTACTCTGGCGTCATTTTGCAGAGCCGATTCTTTGATGAATATGACTGGCGCAAGGCCGAACTTTTCCTGCCTTGGGCACGATATGTAAGGAGGGTAAGCCGGCTTGCTTAATCACGCCGCTCGATTTTTTCCGATTCTCCGCGAGGTGAAAACACAGCTGCCCGCCGGAGGCGCCTTGTTGGAGGTCGGTTCCGGTTCCCGAGGTCTCGGAGAGTTTTGGGCCGTCCCATTCGTGGGATGCGACGTGAGCTTTTCGTCGCCCACCCTGAAGCATATGCGCGCTGTGAAGTGCTCAGGACATGAGTTGCCGTTCGAAGACCGCTCTTTCGATGCTGTCGTCATCTCCGACGTTATGGAGCATGTGCCTCCGGCACTGCGGAAGCAAGTCGTCGCTGAGGCACTGCGTGTCGCGCGACGGGTCGTGGTGTTCGGGTACCCCTGCGGACCTGCTGCCTTCGAACTGGATCATAGGTTGTATCGCGACTACCAGACGCGGCGTTTGCCGGTGCCCGTGTGGCTGGGAGAGCACATGCTCCACCCATTTCCCGATGAAAGCCTGTTGGTGGAAGCGCCTGCGGAATGGAAAATGAAGATCATTCCCAACGAGAGCTTGAAATTTCACTACTGGATGATGAAAATCGAAATGTTCCGCCCGTGCGACTACTCGTTCCGACTGCTGTTGCTGCTTGTGCCCGGGCTGATGGAACGGTTACTGCAGCGCGCAAACCAGGAACCCACTTACCGCAAAATTTTCGTGCTAACGCGGAATACGCAATCGGGCCATGACTGAGACTGCTTCGTTCAGTTCGCTGAGCGTGATTATTCCGACGTACAACCGGAAGGATCTCCTGGCCAGGGCACTCCAGGGATATCTGGCACAATCGACGCCTCAGTTGATCAAAGAATTGCTGGTGATCGACGATGGATCAACCGATGGCACCGAAGCGATGGTGCGTGAGTTCAGCGCGCTCGCGCCTTTTCCCATACGTTATTTCCGCCAGCCCAACAAAGGTCCAGCAGCTGCACGCAATGTGGGAATTCGGGAAGCGCAGTCCAGCCTGGTGTTGTTCACCGACAGCGACATCATTCCTCGGCCTGATTTAGTCGAGCGACACATCGAGTGGCACAATCAGAATCCGCAAATCTCGACAGCGGTTCTGGGATACGTGACGTGGGATCCCGCAGTGAAGGCCACTCCTTTCATGCGCTGGTACGGCGAACGCAAGTTGTTCGGATTCTATCGCTTGCGTGATAAAAGAGAGGCCAGTTTCCATTTTTTTGCCACGTGCAATTTAAGCCTGAAGACAGAATTCCTTCGGACGTGCGGGCAATTCGACGAGGCATTCAAACGCGCCGCTTTTGAAGATACCGAACTGGGCTACCGCCTGAGCAAGAGCGGCATGCGACTGCTGTACAATCCGGGGGCCATCGCCTATCACTACCAATTCTTTTTGTTCCAGGATGCCTGTCAAAAGTGGCTGGCGAGCGCCCCTGCGACGCAGATGTTTTTTCGCACCGAAGCAGGGCGCCAGAGTCTGAAGGAGATTCGAGAAAAGCAGTCTCGAGGCAGTTATGTAATCGCGAAGGCAATCGCGCCGAGAGTCGCGAAGATGCTGTCTCCGTTGCGACGATTGTTAGACTCCCGCCTTCCGCTGCCAACGGTTTTGTATGAGCTATTCTTCTGGCAGGATGCAACTCGCATGGTTAATATTGATGTCGAAGATGCAGATCTGTCGCTGCAAAGTCGCTGAGGCGCCTACCGGATCAGCTGTGGAGGCGTGCGCCGGAAAGATTGTTGCCCGAGGTTCCCCGAGGCACGTTCTTTTGAGCGGGATAGTTTGACGACTTTGAACGGGGAATTGGTTCGAGACGTTATGCGCGCAAACGCATGGCGCAGCCGAGCAACCGCCTCATGATAGGAAGCCGAAACTCGAATCCCGCCGCCCGCCGTTGGAGATATCTTAAGTCGGTCGGGCCGCGCTACCCGCTGCTCATGCTGAAAAAAGTGGTACTGGGTCGCAGGGTAAGCGGCCGAGACCTTTTGAAGTTTGGTGGGCGCGGGCTGGAAATCGGTGGACCAAGTCGATTCTTTCAAAGCGGCAAGGATTTCCCCATTTATTCCGTCGCCGAGAGTATGGACAACGTCAACTACAGCAGCCAAACCTTTTGGGAAGGTAAGATTGAGGAAGGCAAACACTTCAAGTATCACCCCGACAAGCCCCCCGGCCTTCAATTCATTTTGGAAGCAAGCGATCTTTCAGCCATCCCGGACGGCGAATACGATTTCATCGCTTCGTGCCACGCCCTGGAGCACTGCGCCAACCCGATCAGGGCCCTCAAGGAGTGGCGGCGGGTATTGAAGCGCGATGGCTGGTTCGTGTTGGTCCTTCCGCACCGGGCTGGAACATTCGACCATCGGCGCGCCGTGACAGAGTTCGAGCATTTAGTGAAAGACTATTCAGACGGGGCGCGGGAAGACGACGAAACGCATTTCTCAGAGATCCTTGAGAAACACGATTTAGACCGGGACCCGGCCCAGGAATCGAGAGAGAGCTTCGAGAAATGGATTCGCGGCAACGCGATTACAAGGGGCGCTCATCATCACGTTTTTGATCCTGAGTTGGCGATCAGGCTGGTCGATCACGTGGGTTTCGAAGTAGCAGTCGCGAAAGTTCAGATGCCGTTCCATATCTTCATCGTGGCGCAAAAGTCGGACCGGTCCGCTTCCGAAAAAGAAAAAGCACGCGCTCAGGTCTTGGAAGATTGTTGCAGCAGCAGCCCCTTCAGGTCCGATCGGCAGAGAGCGAAGCGATCGTCGCGTTGAAGGGGTGACCAAGGCTGAGCTGCCGATAGTGAACCATGTGGCCCATAAACCCAAATCGAGGCTCTGGTCAGGAGGCTGGGGCGGTTGCTTCGCATCAAACGAAACCCATCGCAGCGAGTCTGCTGCAGCTTCTGTTATTCGCCGCGGTTTGTCTCCCAACCGGATCGATACTCGGACTGAACGTAAAAATCTTGCTCTTCGTGGCCTTTTTTGCGGCATTCGTTTCCTATCTTGCCGCTTCTTCCGTTAGGCTCACTTCCGCCGAGTGTATCTTCGCCGGACTTTTTGTCGCGGCGCTGTGCTTCTGGAGTCTGGTTGCCGTTCTTAACGGGCAATCGGAGACCACCCAGGTTTTCCTTCAAATAAAAGAGGTCGCTTCCACGGTTGCCATCGCTTGGGCGTGCATTTTTTTTGTTCGTCGAGGGCTTCTCCGTCCGGAGAGCATCATCTACCCCGTTGTTTATGGAATTGTGATTTTGTCGATCATGAAAGTTGCCCTTATCGTGGCGATGTTTGTCTGGAGTATTAATCCGATCCAAGTGATTGAGTCTATCTTCGGCGAGCAGTCCCTGATCGGTGCCCCCATAGCCTTCGGCCTCTCGAGACTGGAATTCTCCTCTGACATCATCGGGAGTTTCGTCTTGTTCGCCATTCTCTGCCCGAGCGTCAGCGGATTACGCTTCCGTCGAATTCCGCTCCTGTTCATCGTTCTGGTCCTGGTCGCTTCTGGACTGTTGGCCTACTCGCGCTATCTCTGGGTCCTCGAGGTCCTTGCCGTCATTGTCGCCATGATCGTTGAGCGAAGGTGGCAACTGTTGGCGGCGTTCGCGCTTGCGGTGGCCATCATCGCTGGGACTTTTTACGCAACCCTGCAACCGCTGCTTGAGACAAGGTTCAGTGGAGAGGGAACCGTCGACTCAGACGTGATACGGGTTGAGGAGGTACGAGCGCTGTTCGAAGAGATTAAGGCGAGACCATTCTTCGGGAAAGGACTCGGCACCCATGCAGATCTACTCGTTCGCAGCGACACCAATCGATATGCTTATGAACTCCAGTGGATGTCGTTGTCGATGCAGTTCGGGATTGCCGGACTGATGGGCATCTTCCTGCTGATAGGCATTTCGGCTCGTGATCTGGTAGCTTCCCGGCATCGCGCCAAGCCGTGGATGATGTTTCTTTTCATGCTATGGTTGTCGAGTGCTTGGACCAATCCGTACCTGACGACGTCTTTTGCAGGGGCGATGTTCGGCATGTTCATGGCGATGTTTTACAATATCCGAAACCCAGTTCAGACCGGTGATGCCGCATGATTCCAGGGACGCCCTGGAAGCCAGCGACGGTGGCAGAGCAACCCATTTCAGAAATGTGTCAATGCTCTCCCGGAGTTTTGTTTTCTGCCCTGAAGATTCGAGCCGCGAAGTGTAAATGCCCTTTCGGGGGGCGGGAACTCAACCTCAACTCAGGACTCAACGTCGACAGGGTTGGACACGGGACAGTGGTGCCGGGCGCAGCATCGGAGCCTCCATATCATAGTTGTTGCCCGCAAGACCTCGATTGAGTCATCCGCGTGGCGCGCAAGTAGCGCAAGTATCGGCTGAGGACGATGGAAAACGCAGGATCTGTCGCGAGCGTTACCGTAGCCACCAACGCGGCGCATATGTTGCCCAGGCAGATCGAGGCCTTGCTGCGGCAGAGTCGGCCGCTGGCTGAAATCATCGTCGTCGATAACGCCTCGAGCGATAACACGCAGCAGATGTTGGCCGAGAAATGTCCGGGAGTGACTGTGCTGCGCCTGCCCGCTAATCTGGGGGTGGGAGGGGGCTATTCCGCCGGCCTGTCATACGCCGCGATTGAGAAGAAATACGATTGGATCTGGCTGCTTGACGACGATAGTATCCCGAAACCCGATGCGATTGAGACCCTGTTAGCGGGTTTGGACTCGGTCAACGCCTCAGCTGACGACATCGGTATCTTAGCTCCTCTGCCAGTCCATACCGTGACCCAGATGCATTACCCTGGATTGCTATGGCGAGGAGGCTGGGTTCAGCCCTCTCGGGAAGACCTGCGTCAGCCTGTGTGTTTTGTCGACGCGGTGATTTCGTCCGGTACCTTGATTCGCCGCCAGGCGGTCGAAAAGATCGGGCTTCCGCGGGAGGACTTCTTCATGGATTTTGTCGATTTCGAATACTGCCTTCGCATGCGGCGTCACGGGTACAAGGTGGCCTTGGTTTGCGGCAGTATCCTGGACCACGCCATCGGGGATCCTCGTACTGTAACCTTGCTGGGGTTTTCCAGAACCTGGGCAGATCACGCGCCCTGGCGCGAATATTACATCGTCAGGAACCAAGTGTTCACCATTTGGAACTGCTATCCTGACTGGAAAAGTAAGTTCTTCGTTCTCCGAAAGGCGCTCCGTCATGCCGTAGGAGTTGTGCTTTTCGGCCGACGTAAGCGTGCCTGTCTCGAGATGATGTGGGTGGGATTCAAAGACGGACGAGAGGGAAGGCTCGGCATTCGATTCTTGAGTGACAATTCTGTAGCACAACCGACGCAAGCCAGTGGTCCGCTTTCTGGAAAGGTCAGCGATAAGTGAAACAACCCACTTCGAATCTCCGCTTGAAACAAGAGGCAATGGCATTGCTCCGGCAGTTCCGCCTCTTTCCAGCCGCCGACGAGATCAGGTTTTGGCTAACCACGGCAAAGAATTCGGCGAGGAACAGAAAATTTGCCGCGTCGCATCCTGGCGAGGTTTTTCCCCCCGCCAGAATCGCCTACGACGCATATTCGTTCGTAGACTACGAAAACTATTTTAACGGCGGATTGCAGAGTGCGGAGATTGCAATGTCGCTGCTGAAAGATGTGGTTAAGCCGGGGGCAAGAATACTCGAGTGGGGGTGCGGTCCGGGAAGAATTGTCCGCCGGCTTGAGGTACTGCTCCGAGAGTCGGGCGCGTCGCTGTTTGCCAGCGACTATAACTCCACCAGTATTCAATGGTGTACATCCGCTATTCCCGCCGTGACTTTTGCTCTCAATGGTCTGCGCCCACCGCTGCCATTCGACGCAGAGTTCTTTGACGCTCTCTACAGTTCGTCGGTGTTTACGCACCTTTCCGAGGAAATGCACTATGCGTGGCTGCAAGAGAACGCCCGCGTGCTGAAACGCGGCGGGCTCCTGATTTTTACCACCGCTGGCGATCGTTTCACCCCTAAACTGCTTGCGGACGAACTTCGCGAATACGAAGCCGGCAATTTGGTGGTTCGCAGCAGCGGAAAAGAGGGCGCAAGAACCTACGGCGCCTTTCAGAGCCCGGCCTTCGTCACGCAAAAATTGCTGCCCAGTTGCGCCAGTCTTGAATTGCTCAGGCATGAAACGGAGTTGCCCTTTACTGGAATTCAGGATATCTGGGTGGTCCGGAAAGTCTGAAGGTGTCCGGTATGCGGATTTTCCGCGATTTCCAGGAAACTCTGGTGCACAATCCCAAAGCTGATCTCACTGGGGCCGGTAAGAAATGGATCTTCGCCGTAACTTTCCTGGCCGCGTCCCCACCGCGGATCGCGGAAGATGTTGATGTTCGGCGCCCAGAAATCGAGACCGACCCCGGTATAGTTGCCGTGGCAGATACCTTCTTCATTCTTGGCGCGGGCTTCCGCCGCTGGTATACTCCGCTCGCACTTCTGGGGTCACATGCATCTGCGAAGGCATCTACTAACGGTTATCCCGATCTTGGCGTTCTGCAGCGGATGCGGTACGTCTCCTGCTCCTCCGGTGATCCTCGCCCAACCCGCGAGCCGAACGGTGCTCGCTGGACAAACGGCGACATTCTCCGTGATGTCTACGGGCTTGAGTTACCAGTGGCAAAAGGACAGCATGCCGATCGAGGGAGCGACCAACGCCACTTACACGACCCCTCCGGCGACGGTGGCAGATAACGGATCGAATTTTACCGTGGTGGTAAGCAATCCCGGACGTAGCGTAACCAGCAGCGTTGCCCAGTTAACAGTGAACCCGGCAACCGACGTGTTGACCTACCACAACGACATACAGCGCACCGGGCAGAACCTGACCGAGAGCATTCTGACCACGAAGAACGTCAATGCGGAACAGTTCGGCAAGCTCGGCATCTACGAGGTAGTTGGCAACGTCGACGCCCAACCCCTGTATGCCTCGAATGTCGCCATTCCGAATCAGGGTACGCATAATCTGCTGATCGTCGCCACGGAAGGCGATTTGGTCTATGCCATTGACCCGGATTCGGGAGCATCGATCTGGCAAGTCTCGGTATTAGAGGGCTACGAGACACCTTCGGATGATCCGGGTATACCGAGATTTCCGGAAATCGGAGTAGATGGCACGCCGGTGATCGACCGCTCCATCGGATCAAACGGGGCAATCTATCTGGTGGCCTCGTCAAAAGACGCATCGGGCAACTACCACCAACGCCTGCACGCGCTTGATCTCGCCCTCGGCACCGAGTTATTCGGAGGGCCGATCGAGATTCAGGCCACCTATCCCGGGACCGGCGACAACAGCGACGGCACGAACGTAATCTTCGATCCGATGCAGTACAGGGAGCGCTGCGCGCTGCTTTTGCTGAACGGGGTGATTTATACGAGCTGGGCGTCGCACTATGACACCCGTCCCTTCACGGGATGGGTGATCGGCTACGACGAAACCACGCTGGCTCAGACCAGTGTGATCAATGTGACGCCCAACTCCAGCGAGGGCGCGATCTGGATGTCCGCCGCCGGGCTTGCCGCTGACCAATCGGGCAACATCTATTTTCTCGACGCCAACGGGGGCTTCGACTCCACGCTGGATTCCAACGGCTTTCCCAGTGCGGGCGACTACGGTAACGCGTTCATGAAGCTCTCGACCACAGGTAAACACCTGGCTGTAGCTGACTACTTCGAGATGAAAAACGGAACGGAGGAGAGTGACACCGACCTCGATCTCGGGTCCGGGGGCGTGCTCGTGCTGCCCGATCTCACCGACGGTTCTGGCCACACCGTGCACCTGGCGGTCGGCGCGGGCAAGGACCAAAACCTCTACGTGGTCAACCGCGACAACCTGGGCAAGTTCAACGCCGACACGAACAATATTTACCAGGAACTCGACATAGCTTTGCCCGGCGGAATTTGGGCGGCGCCCGCATATTTCAACAACAAGGTGTTCTACGGACCGACGGCGGGCGCAATCCTCGCCTTTACGATCACGAAGGCGAAGCTCTCCACCTCTACCTCGGTTCAACCGGCCCCTAGTTTCGGCTATCCCGGGTCGACGCCCAGCATTTCCGCAAATGGCACAAACGAGGGTATCGTTTGGGCTGTCCAGAACAGTACCCCGGCAGTCTTGCACGCGTACGACACCGAAACTCTAAATGAGGTTTACAACAGCGACCAGGCCAGTGGCGGTCGCGACCAGTTCGGCAAGGTTAGCAAGTTCGCAACGCCGGCGATCGTCAACGGCAAGGTATTTGTGGGTGTACCGAACGGCGTCGTTGTCTTCGGTCTGCTGCCCACGAATTGATGCTTTTATACCCACCTTTTTCGTTGCGGGCGCAGCCGGTGTTACTCTTTCCCCGGCCGGCTTCGCGCCGTCCCGCGCATGCTTCGCTCGCCTATGCCTGAGATGAGCGTCATCGTCCTCACCTGGAACGGCAAGCACTTCCTTGAAGACTGTCTGGGATCCATGCGCCGCCAGACGTTTCGCGATTTCGAGACCATCCTCGTCGACAACGGCTCGACTGACGGCTCGGTCGATTATGTTCGTTCGCAGTTTCCCGAGGTGAAGCTGCTCGCCCTACCCGAAAACCTGGGCTTCACCGGAGGAAATATCGCCGGGTACGCCCAGTCGACGGGAAGTCTCGTCATTATGCTGAACAATGACACGGAGGCGCATCCGGGGTGGCTTGAGGCAATCCACAAGGCGAGCGCAGCCTATCCCCAGTCCGGGAGCTTTGCCTCGAAAATGATGTATTTCGACGAACGCGGCCGTGTTGAAAACTGCGGTTTCGACGTCGGACTCTCGGGCGCAACCGTCGACCTCGGTCGCGACGAACTTGACGGTCCGGCCTGGAGTCAGCCGCGAAAAGTGTTTGGCGGTTGTGGCGGCGCTGTAACTTATCGCCGCAGCATGCTCGATGACATCGGTTTTCTGGATCCTGATTTTTTCATGACCTACGAAGACGTGGATTTGAGTTTTCGCGCACAACTGCTCGGCTACGAGTGCGTCTATGTTCCCGGCGCGATTGTGTACCATCGCTATCGCGCTACGAATAAGAAAACTCCAGCGCGCCAGGTTTTTTACTCCCAGCGAAACATCGAGTTCGTCTACCTGAAAAACATGCCGCTGGCGTTGATCTTGCGCTCGGCGCCGCAGCGCTTGCTTTATGAGGCCGGAGCGGCGGCCTATTTTATGCGGCAAGGCGCAGGGGCTGCGTTCTTTCGGGCAAAGCTGGACGTGATGCGCAGCCTGCCCGCGATCTTACGAAAACGCGAAGAGATTCAAAAAAGACGCACGACCACGAACTCGCAGCTGCGGGCGATCTTGAAAAAATCCCTTTTTTCAGCCAAATGGAAAAAGCTTCGCTCGCTCTGGACCCATCCCTCCTCAGAGCAGATTTCGCGCCCCAACTCGGTTTCCTAAAACACTCGCTCTCTGGTGAATTGTTTCGCGGAAGGTTGGGAGAAGCAGGAGCACTTCAGGTACACTCCACTGTTCGGAGGCCGTCATGCGTCGTTGCTTCATGTTCCGCAGGGCCATGCTGGCGCACGTGGTCGCGGAAGCGATTGCCAGAATCATCCGGAAAACCACGGTCGCCGCAATTCTCTTATCTTCAGTTTTCTTTTGCGCCGCAGCGTTGTTCACGCCAGCGGCTCATGCTCAGCAGTTTTCCGATTCAAGCCCGAACCCGCCCTATCTGAACCCTACCCTGCCGGTCGATCAGCGCGTCGACGATCTGGTCTCGCGCATGACGCTCGACGAAAAAGCGTCTCAGGTTGTGCACCAGGCAGCGGCCATTCCGCGGTTGAAAATTCCCGCGTACAACTGGTGGACCGAGGCTCTGCACGGCGTGGCTTCAGGCACCGCCACCGTTTTTCCCGAGCCCATCGGTCTGGGCGCAACTTTCGACGCGCCGCTGATCCACGAGATGGCCATCGTCATCG
Organism: uncultured Acidobacteriaceae bacterium; assembly: GCA_963739125.1. Lineage (GTDB taxonomy): Bacteria > Acidobacteriota > Terriglobia > Terriglobales > Acidobacteriaceae > Sulfotelmatobacter. Next base: position 4,388,852 of record CAVTZD010000001.1, read on the forward strand.
GAACGGAAGCCCGCGCCAAACATGAAGAAGATATCCGGCACGGCAACTACACCGGGGTCGGTCTCGACTTCTGGGCGCCGAACATCAACATCTTCCGCGATCCGCGTTGGGGACGCGGCCAGGAAACTTACGGCGAAGATCCTTTTCTTACCGGCCGCATGGGCGTTGCTTTTGTCACCGGAATGCAGGGCGACGATCCGAAGTATTATCGCGTTATCGCCACGCCCAAGCACTACGCCGTACACAGTGGTCCCGAGCCCACCCGTCACAAAATTGACGTCATCGTTTCGCGCCACGACGAAGAAGACACATATCTCCCGGCGTTTCGCGCCACGGTCACCGAAGCCAGGGCCGGGTCGGTCATGTGCGCCTACAACAGCATCAACGGCCAGCCCGCGTGCGCCAACACGTTTCTGCTCGAAGATACTCTGCGCAACACATGGAAGTTCCAGGGTTATGTCGTCTCCGACTGCGGCGCGGTGCAGGACATTCAAGAAGGCCATCACTTCGTAGCCACGCTGCCCGAAGCCGCCGCTGTGGCCATTCAGCACTCCATGGACCTTGAATGCAGCGGCACCGACTTCTCGCATTATGTGGCAGCGGTAAAAACCGGCCTGCTCAAAGAGAGCGAACTCGATGTCGCGGTCAAGCGCCTGATGCGTGCCCGCATGCTGCTCGGCATGTTCGACCCTCCGGCCATGGTCAAGTACACGCAAACGCCGTTCGGCGAAAACGACAGTGAACTCCATCGCCAGCTCTCGCTCAAGACCGCGCATGAAACGATGGTTCTGCTCAAGAATGACGGCATTCTCCCGCTGGCTTCCACACCGAATTCCGCGCTGAAGAAAATTGCCGTCGTCGGCCCGCTGGCGGATTCTTCCCGCGTTCTGCTCGGCAACTACAACGGCATCCCCTCGCGCTCCACGACCGTGCTCGATGGAATCCGCAAACAGTTTCCCGGCGCCGACGTAACTTTCGCTCCGGGCACCGCGTTTCTGCGCGGAGGAGTCGCTGTTCCTACGTCGGCGCTCAAAACTCCAGACGGCAAGCCCGGTTTGAAGGCGCAGTATTTTCGCGGCATCGATCTGAAAGGCGAACCCGTCGTCACTCGCGTGGACCCCAACGTCGACTACGATTTCAACGGCGAAGGTCCCGCGCCCGGCCTGGGCAAAGAAGATTTCTCCATCCGTTGGAGCGGCAATCTCACGCCCGCTCGATCCGGCTCCTACGAAATCGGCGTCACGGGCGACGATGGATATCGCCTGTGGATCGACGGCAAGCTCATCGTCGAAGACTGGAGCACTCACGGCCCTTCCACGAAAACCGCTTCCGTACTGCTGAAAAAACATCACAAGTACGCGCTCAAGCTGGAATACTTTCAGGGCGGCGGCGGCGCGGTCGCGCGCCTGATCTGGACTCCGCCCGCAGAAGCTCCCCTGCCGCACGCGCTCGCAACCACGAAAAAAGCCGACATCGTGATCGCCGTAGTCGGCATCGACTCCGATCTCGAAGGCGAAGAGAGCAGCCTCGATATCCCCGGCTTCAAAGGTGGAGACCGCACCAGCATCGATCTTCCCGCCGAAGAAGAAAACCTGCTCAAAGCTGTCAAGGAGCAAGGCAAGCCGCTGGTCGTCGTGCTCATGAACGGCAGCGCCCTCGCCGTCAACTGGGCCAGCCAGAATGCCAATGCGATTCTCGAAGCCTGGTATCCCGGCGAAGAAGGCGGCACCGCCGTCGCTGAAACTCTGGCCGGCGTCAACAATCCCGCCGGACGTCTTCCCGTGACTTTCTACAAAGGCATCGACCAGTTGCCCGCCTTCGACGACTACGCGATGACCAACCGCACCTACCGTTACTTCGCTGGCCAGCCGCTTTATCCCTTCGGCTACGGACTGAGCTATTCGCAATTCGCATACAGCAATCTGCAGCTCTCGTCGTCAACCCTCAAGGCCGGAGACACGCTCACCGTCGACACCGATGTGCATAACACCAGCCCGCACGACGGCGATGAAGTCGCAGAACTCTATCTGACATTTCCATCTGTCGCCGGAGCGCCGCGCCGAGCCCTGCGCGGATTCACGCGGCTCCACGTGCCAGCGGGCGCAACCGAGTACGTTCACTTCACGCTCAATCCTCGCGACCTGAGCATGGTCGACGAATCCGGTGCGCGTGTGATCGCCGACGGCGGCTACACCGTCACCGTCGGCGGCGGCCAGCCCGGAACCTCCGCGCCACAAACCGAGGCCAAGTTCTCAATCGCAGGAGAGTCAACCCCGGGAGCGTCAAAGCTGCCCGACTGAGGCCGTCCATGACGCACCCCATCCTGCTTTACGACGGCGTCTGCGGGCTTTGTAACCGCTTCGTACGGTTCATCCTGCGTCGCGACCGGGGCGCGCTGTTCCGCTTCGCGTCATTGCAGTGTCCTTTCGCCACCAGCATTCTCGCCCGGCGGCCCACCAATCCTTCCGCGCTCGACACCATCTGCGTCGTCCTCAATTACAACGAGCCGAACGAATCCATCCTCACCCGTTCAGACGCAGTCATCTTTGTCCTCAAACAACTCGGCAGCTTCTGGCGCTTCTGTGCTTGGCTTCTTCAGCTTCTGCCTCGCTCCCTGCGCGACTGGAAATACCGCCTCATCGCCCGCCACCGCTACCGCATTTTTGGACGCTACGATACCTGCCCGCTCCCCAGCGAGAACGACCGCGCCCGCTTCCTCGATTTGTAAGGTCGGGAGGGTTTCCACGCTACGACGGAACACGACCACGATGGCCCCCGGCCTGCGTCCCGCCTTCTCACCAACTCCCGGCCCAGAGCCGCGACCCGCATGAGCCCGACCCCACGCCCTCACTCCCAATGTAGAATAGGTTTCTTCGATTTCGGGCGGCCGTTGCGGCTAGCGCGAACATAATCCTCCACGCTGAGGTTTTCATCATGGCCGATAAAGCCGTAGCCGATATGCAAGCCACCAACATTGATTCCATCCTGCAGGAGCAGCGCAAGTTCGAGCCGCCCACAGAGTTTGCCCAGCACGCTCACGTCAAGAACCTGGCCGAATACGAGAAGCTCTACAAAGAATCGATCGACGATCCCGACCAGTTCTGGACCCGCATCGCCAGCGAATTGCACTGGTTCAAAAAGTGGGACAAAGTTCTCGAATGGAATTGTCCCTGGGCAAAGTGGTTTGTCGGCGGCGAAATCAATCTTTCCTACAACTGCCTCGACCGCCACGTCGCCACTCACCGCAAGAACAAAGCTGCCATCATCTGGGAGAGCGAACCCGGCGAGATTCGCACGCTCACCTATCAGCAGCTTCATCGTGAAGTGCAGAAATTCGCCAACGTGCTGAAAAGTCTTGGGGTGAAGAAGAACGACCGCGTCGCCATCTACATGGGTATGACGCCCGAGCTGCCCATCGCCATGCTCGCCTGCGCCCGCATCGGCGCGCCCCACACCATCGTTTTCGGAGGATTCTCTTCCAACGCGCTCATCGACCGCATCCACGACTCGCAGGCCAGCGCGGTCATCACGCAAGACGGATCCTACCGCCGCGGCGCCGAAGTGAAATTATTTCCCGCCGTCGAAGAGGCGCTGAAATCCTGCCCCAGTGTGAAGCACGTGATCGTCTACAAACGCACCGGCACGCCTATCAACATGCAGCCCGGTCGCGATCACTGGTGGCACGATCTCATGGCCAAGGCCTCCGACGTCTGCCCCGCCGAGCCCCTCGATGCCGAGCATCCGCTCTACATCCTCTATACCTCCGGTACCACGGGCAAACCCAAAGGCGTCGTTCACACCACCGGCGGATATTCCGTCGGCACCTACCTCACGACCAAACTAGTTTTTGATTTGAAGGAAGAAGACACTTACTGGTGCACCGCCGATATCGGATGGGTCACTGGCCACAGCTACATCGTCTACGGCCCGCTGCAAAACGGCGCTACCAGCCTGATGTACGAAGGCGCGCCCAATTTCCCCGAGCCCGACCGTTTCTGGTCGATCATCGCCCGCCACAAAGTGAACGTCTTCTACACCGCGCCCACAGCGATCCGCACCTTCATCAAGTGGGGAGACGAGTGGCCGAACAAACACGACATGTCGAGCCTGCGCCTGCTCGGCACCGTCGGCGAGCCCATCAACCCCGAAGCCTGGATGTGGTATCGCGAAACCATCGGCGGCAATCGCTGCCCCATCGTCGACACCTGGTGGCAAACCGAAACCGGACACATCATGCTCACGCCTCTCCCCGGCGCAATCGCGACCAAACCGGGCTCGGCTACAAAACCGTTTCCCGGCGTAGTCGCTGACGTCGTCACCATGGACGGGAAATCCGTCCCCGAAGGTTCCGGCGGATTCCTCGTCCTCAAGCGCCCCTGGCCCGGCATGCTGCGCACCGTCTACGGCGATCCCGACCGCTACGTGAAAAATTACTGGTCGCAAATTCCCGGCATGTATTTCACCGGCGATGGCGCGCGCAAAGACAAAGACGGATATTTCTGGATCATGGGCCGCGTCGACGACGTACTCAACGTGAGCGGTCATCGCCTCAGCACCATGGAAGTCGAAAGTGCGCTCGTTGCACACGAGGCCGTCGCCGAAGCCGCGGTCGTCGGCCGTCCCGACGATCTGAAAGGCCAGGCGATCTCGGCCTTTGTAACGCTGGAGCAGGGAAGACAGCCCACGCCAGAACTGAAAGAAGAACTGCGCAAGTGGGTAGCCAAAGAAATCGGAGCGTTAGCCAAGCCCGATGACATCCGCTTCACCGACACCCTGCCCAAGACGCGCAGTGGCAAAATCATGCGCCGCCTTCTCCGCGAACTAGCCAGCAGCGGCGAGGTCAAAGGCGACACCACCACGCTCGAAGATTTTGGCGTCATCGCGAAATTGAAAGAGCAAGACGAAGTCTAGAGCAAGCCCTTCCACAATTCGGTAGTGGTGCAGTTTGGATTTCTTTCCTTGAAGTGTCATCCTGAGCGGAGCCGTTTTTCAGGCGGAGCGAAGGATCTCGGTCTTATCCGGCCTGGAGCGTGAGCCAAACTGCACCACTACCCACAATTCCGGGTCTTTGTGGTTCTGGATCAGCTCCCTTGGGGTGTGTGGATCTGGCGCCGTCGCTGTCAACGGGGCTATGCTAATGCTCGTCATGCGTAAGACTTGTTCGATTCTCGTTCTCAATCTTCTTCTCTGTTCCGCCCTTGTCGCAGCCGAAGACTACCCTGTCGGCGACAAGCCGTTTCGGCGATACGTCGCACAGGGCAGAGACGGCCAGCGCATCACCTTTTATCTTTCGACTCAACCGGAACCCAGTCATCCTGTTCCGCTGATCGTTTTTGTCCAGGGGACGGGCTGCTCATCCCAGTTTGTCAGCGTCGGCGGGCGCATGAGCCGTGGACTGCAGGGCGTGCTCTATTCGGTGGCCCGCGGCCGGGCCCGCATCCTGGCGGTGGAAAAGCCCGGCGTTGAGTATCTGGATGATTATCCTGATGACAGCGACGCCAGCGCTTGCCGTCCAGAATATCGAGCCGAGTTCACGCTCGACCGTTGGGCTGCGACCATTGCGGACGCAATCCAAGCGGCGCAGAAGCTACCCGGCATCGACACTTCGAAGACACTCGTGATCGGCATTTCAGAAGGCGGCATCGTAGCGATGCGAGTCTCGAACATGTCCCCGGTGGTCACGCACGCCGCCTCCTTGTCGGGAGGCGGACCCGTGTATCTATTCCATATGGCCGAGTTCATGCGCAGTAAGGGATTGGACCCGGAAAAGGAGATCTACGCCTGTTGGAGCGACATCGTGAAAGATCCGGACAGCGATACCAAATTCTGCTGGGGACAGACGTACCGTCTGTGCTCCAGCTTCATGAAGACATCCGTCATCGCGGAGGCCCTCAAGTCGCATGCACACCTTTATTTTGCTCACGGCACCGCTGACACGCAACAGACGATTGCCGGGTTCGATGTCCTGCGCGCCGAGTTGACCGCAAAGCAGCGAGAAGCCGTATTTGAGCGAATCGATGGAGCTGACCATGCCTTGGACCTTCCCAATCAGAAGGTGCCGGAAGGTCTGGAAGCGGTCTTCGGTCGGGTGGAGAATTGGTTTCTGGGGGATGCGGCGAGATAAGACCCAACGGGTGACACGTCTCGCCTGCTGCTTTCTCACTTACGTCAAAATCAGCCGAGAGTTGTTCCGCAAACTGCCGCGGAATCCGACAATAAAAAGTTTCGGTAGCGGCAACCCCCGAAAATTATCACGCCCTTCTCCTTTTCCGTCTGGATGCTCCCCTCCCTCACGCCGCCGAATTCGGTTACACTGGCCACGACACCGCCCAGTCGCAAACGGAGGAACCATGCCTGTCAAGCAAGGGGACCTTGGACTTCTGCAACATCCCGCGTCGCAAGAGCTTCTACATTCCAAAATTCCCGCCCGTCTGGCCTATGTCTGGATGGACGGTTCACCGCGAGTGGTTCCCATCTGGTTTCACTGGGATGGGAAACACATCGTCATGAGCACGCCGCCCAAAGCGCCCAAACTCAAAGCTTTCGCCCGGAATCCCAAAGTCGCTCTCACCATCGACGATAATGTTTTTCCCCACAAAGTATTGCTGGTGCGCGGCACCGTCCATCTCGAACCGGTGCAAGGCGTCACCCCCGAATACGCTCTGGCCGCCGAACGCTACTTCGGTCCGGAGCAGGGAAAAGCCTGGGTCGCACAAATGGGAAAGATGGTTTCGTCCATGGTGCGCATCACGCTCACACCCGACTGGGCCGGCCTGCTCGATTTCCAAACCCGCTTCCCCAGCGCTCTCCCGCTCTAGCGCCGAGGGGTCTCAGCGGGTGCCCGAAACGGGGTGCCCCAGAGCCTGCCCTGAGCCTGCCGAAGGGTCTCGCCGTTTTTGCGAGACCTGGGAGCTGCCGCCGCCGCTACTCTTGCCGCAAGGACTCAGCAAAAGCGCGTCACTCCTGCCATCCGGTAAAATCATCCATCGTGAAAATCGGTGTCCTGGCCCTGCAGGGCGATTTCGACGCGCACCGCCGCCGGCTCGAAGAGCTGGGCGCCGAAGTTGTGCTCGTCAAAAAGCCCGAGCAGTTCGACCAGATCGACGGCCTTGTCATCCCCGGCGGCGAATCCGGCACGTTCCTGAAGCTTCTGGGAGAAGCAGGATTCGCCAAGCTAAAAGAATTCGTCCACGCCAAGCCCACCTTCGGCACCTGTGCTGGCGCGATCCTTCTCGCCACCGAAGTCGAGAATCCTCCTCAGGCCGGGCTCGGCGCTCTCGATATCCGCATCCGGCGCAACGCCTACGGGCGCCAGATCGACAGCTCCATCCGCCAAGGCAGATTCGTGGCGCGCGCTGCTTCCGGCGATCCTCACGATGCAGCCCTGCGCGAACCTTCGCCCGGATCTTCGTTCGGATCTCCGCTCGAAATGGTTTTCATCCGCGCTCCGAAAATTGTCCACATCGGCGACGGCGTCGAAGTCATCGCCACGGAAGGAAACGATCCCGTTGCCGTGCGCCAGGGAAGCGCCATGGCCGCCACCTTCCACCCCGAACTCTCCGACGATAACCGCATTCACCAAGCCTTCCTGAACCTGTGCGGCTTGAAGCGCTGATCGAAAGACTGACCGCAGCTTGGGGGCTGCTCCTATGAGCCACCCGTCGATCTCAAATTCGATCTTTCGCTGGCCAGGCGGAACTACTTCGCAGGCAGGAACTCGATCTTCAGGTTTCGACTGAGCGGCTTAAAATCAAAATCTGCAGTTACGAGCACACGGCTTGGCTCTCTGCCGGCAAGTTCTACCCCGAACGAGTCCACGTACGGCAAACCTGTCTCCACCTTGATCAACGCTGCCCGCACCGCGCTGTCTCGATCCGCCGCGACTACCTGGATCCCGAAGGCTCCCAGGCGCAAGAGCACCTCTTCCATCTCGCGCCTGCCGTAAAGCTTGCACGTGATTCCAGCAATCTCCCCCCAGTGCGGCGCGGCCGCCAGAACCTGGCAAGTTCCCGCGAGGTGCCCTTTGAAGATCTCCGCCACCCGGTCCGACCCCTTTTGGTTGTGCAAATAGCGCAGGACCGCGCTGGAATCCAACACATACGTCACCATCGATCTTCCTTCCGCCACCGGCGCCTGAGCTGTTCCGCGGAATTTGCCCTTCCATTCAGCATCCCGCGAGTCTTATCGACTAGCTCTTCCGTAACCGGTTCGAGGGTTATCTTCGCGCCGTCCTGCGTTACGGCAATCCGGGTGCCCGGCTTGATCCCCAGAGCAGTCCTCATTTCGGAGGGAATCACGAATTGCCCTTTGGTGCTTACGGTTGTGATCTGACGATTCATGCTTACAGTATATAAGAAGTAAGAATAACTGTGCCCCAAAAAATCGCTTGACACGTTGATCGCGTAACTGTACGGTTACGCATTATGCGTCACCGATCGGTTACATATTCGCCAGCCCGAACCCAGCCCGCCGAAAACCAGCCCGCACGAACCCAGCCGGCCAGAAATCAGGAAGCCACTTTCCAGGCCCTGGCCGACCCCACCCGGCGCGCCATGCTTGATCTGCTGCGTCGCGGAAGCCAGCCCGCAGGCCAGATCGCCAGCGCCTTCACCGTCTCCCGCCCGGCCATCTCAAAACATCTGCGCCTGCTGCGCCGCGCGCATCTGGTTCGCGAGCACCGCGAAGGTCGCAACCGCGTCTACGAACTCAATCCCGAACCGCTCCGCGCCGTCGATTCCTGGATCGAGCAATATCGCATCTTCTGGGCCGCGAGCCTCAACAACCTCAAAGCCTACGTCGAAGCCGAGCATGCCCGGGAGACTCAATCGGCCTCCCGCAAACAAAAATAAACTTCAGCTCAACAGAAAGGAACATTCCTATGACGCCGAATCCAATCAAGAAGACCCGCATCCTGCAATCCATAATTCTGGCTGCTCTCGCCCTGGCCGCCACCACCGCCCTCGCCCAAACCGACGCCCAGAAAGCCTTCAACGCTCTCAAGTCAATGCCCGGCGCTTGGGAAGGGAAGAGCGCGCAGGGCGAGCCCGTGCACGTCGATTTCAAAGTCACCTCCGGCGGATCGGCCGTCATGAGCGACATCATCGCCCACGGCAGCGACATGCCGACAATGTTTCACCTCGATGGCCCCAACCGTCTCCAGATGACTCATTACTGCAGCACGGGCAACCAGCCGCGCATGCAGGCCAGCATCTCGCCCGACGGAAAAGTCATCACCTTCAACTTCCTCGACGCGACAAATCTCGACAGTCCCGATGCCGGCCACATGCAGCGCATGATCCTGACGTTGCTCGACGACAATCACCACACCGAAGAGTGGATCTTCGTCAGCCACGGCCAGGAAACGAAGCAATTGTTCGACCTGCACCGCAAAGCCTAACCGTGGAGGGGCGGACGCATTCGTCCGCCCGCCCTTAATGTTCTTTCGATCCTTGTGAAACGACGTCACCGAACGACTCTTCTGACCCGCAGGAGCTAACTCATGGCCACAACTTTCATCACACCCGATCAAGACGCCATCGTCAGCGAGATTCACATCGCCGCCCCGCCCGAGCGCGTCTTTCGCGCCCTGACCGACAGCGCCGAACTCAAGCGCTGGTTCACCAACCCGGAATGTCCGGTAAAGTTCTGGCAGATGGACGCTCGCCTCGGCGGCCGCTACGGCTACGCCACCGAAAAAGGTTCGATCGAAGTGAACAACGTGAGCGAGTTCGAGTGCCACGGCGAGATTGTCGAATACGATCCGCCTCGCATCCTCGCCTATACCTGGATCGCGAACTGGCACGACGACAAAACCCGCCGCACCGTCGTCCGCTGGGAACTCACACCCCGGCCGGGGAAGTCCGGCTGCACGCAAGTTAAAGTCACGCACAGCGGCTTGGCTGATGAAGCCCTCTCACGCAAAGACTACAGCGGCGGCTGGTTGGGAGTGCTGGAAGGCCTGAAGAAGTTCGCCGAGAAACCGTAGCCGGGGTGCCCCATTTTTTGGGATGCCCCTTTTTGAGGTGCCCCATGTCTTGCCGTTTTTGCGAGACATGGGAACGAACCTCGGCCCAGAAATCGACGTTGACGAAAACGAAGCTGATGAAAACGCAATCTAAATTTTCAAGCCCAACAGTCCAAATCAAGATTCAGGAGGCACCATGGCCACCGCTACGATCACTCCCGATCAAAACGCAGTCGTTGCCGAAATTTTCATCGCCGCGCCGCCCGCCCGTGTCTTCGAGGCGATCAGCGATCCGGCGCAGCTCCCCAAGTGGTGGGGACAATCCAGCATGTACCGCGTGAGCAAGTCCACGGTCGACCTGCGCCCGGGCGGAAAGTGGCGCAGCGATGGCGTCGGCAAAGACGGCCAGTCCTTCTACGTCGAGGGCGAATATCTCGAGGTCGACCCGCCCCGTCTACTCGTGCACACTTGGTTCGGCAGCTTCCACCCGGTAAAGACCACCGTGCGCTGGGAACTCCAGCCCCACAGCGTTCACGGACTTCACCCCAGTGGTCCGCGAAAATCCGGCACCGGAACCCTGGTGCGTGTTTTGCACGAAGGATTCGCCGGCAATCTCGCCTCTGCGAACGAGCACAGCGAAGGCTGGAAACGCGTCCTGGGCTGGCTGGAAGCGTACGTGGAGAACGGCGAAACCGTCGACACGCGCACGCCGGTTTCAGCCCCGTAAGCCGCTTCGACCATTGGTTGTGACCGCGGACACTCACCATCGCTGTCGATGCGGACACTCACCATCGTTGTCATTCCGAATCGGGCTGAAAGCCCGGTGAGGAATCTGCTTCTCGTTCGCAAGCCGGGGTGCCCCATTCGAGCCGCGCACTTTGCGGCTCGAATGGGATACCACGACCCTCGTCTAGACCTCAGACCACCCCGCCAAAACCTGTCAAGCCCCCTACACCCTCCCAATCCCCTTAACTCACACATTCCACAAGAGAAATAAAGTCTTATCCATGTCCAGGTTACCCTGCCCAACTTGATATAATAGATATAGAGATCAAGAATAAAGAAAGCACAGCCTCCGGGCCGCGCTTTTCGCGTTTCTAGGGGCGTTTTGACGTTGTCCAAGCCGCCGCCTAATGAATCGACCGAGGAGTCAGGCGCAGCCCAAAGCTGCGCCATTTCTATTTATGCCGAATGAACTCGACCATCCACCGCTACATCGCCGAAACCATCGCAGCCCGAACTCTTCACCATCCAGGCCTGCGCCGACCCAACCCGCAAAAGTCACGGAGAAGCCGCCGAAGCCGGGTGCCCCATCCTTTGCGCTCTTTGCAAAGGGTGGGATTCCACGAATGTCGATTTCTTGGGTTTCTGGCGTCTCCTCAGACGCGCGTGAAAGTCAAAATCCCCATCCGGTCGCATAGAACGCGACAAGGATGGGGCACCCTCGCGCGTCGATGGTTTGGCTGCGAGCTAGCAGCCGCGAACGCTTGCAGGAACGGTCTTATGCTGCCCGCTCTCGAAACGAAATCTCGGTCCACCCTTGGTTCACGCGCACCGGCGCCGGCTCTTCAAGAAGGTAGAACCGATAACTGCTCCAGCGCCATTGCTCGGGAGAGGCCACCAGCCCCCGTTTCACCGGATTGCGATGCATGTACCGCAGCTTCTCTACGCGCTTCTTCGTCGTCCGAACGTTGAAGTCGTAGAAGCGCGCCTGCCAGAAAGCGCGGCGGGGTTCGTTTGCGAAGAGGCTGCGCTGGCGTGGGTGGGCTCGTTTTTTCTTCGGCAGCAGGGCCCGGGCTGCGCGCTGCTTCAACACCTGCATCACGGTCGACGAGAATGCGGGGACGGGGAGAATGCGGGGACAGACGGGACTGGCACCATTGTTTTCTCCCGATGTGGGAACAGCAGCCCGCCCCGGTTGAAATTCCACTCCCGCGGGTGGCCTACCCATCGAACTAAACGGGTTCTGGGTGGCGCATCCTTTGCAGGGTTCTCGCAAAGGGTGGGCTTACTCCGGCTCTCGCTCCGAAGGGGCTTCAGAAGTCGTTCACGCCGCCGGGTGCCCCATCTTTCGCGTTCTTTGCGAAAGATGGGATTCCACGAGCGCGGCTGCCCTGGGGTCCTGATTTCCTCAACACCATTGAGAGTCAAAATCCCCATCCCTTCGACTGCGCTCAGGGCAGGCCCTGTCGCAAAGAACGCGACAAGGATGGGGCACCCTCGCGAGTCGATGGGTTGGCTGGAAGCTGGCAGCTGGAAGCTCTCCCCGCTATACTTTCTCTATATGTCGGCGAAGACGTTTTACCTCGAAACTTTCGGGTGCCAGATGAACGTGCATGACTCGGAAAAAGTCATTGGCACGCTGGTGCATGAGGGATATCGCCAGGTCGAGACCGTCGCCGAGGCGGACCTGATCCTCTACAACACCTGCTCCATCCGCGACAAGGCGGAGCAGAAGGTGTTTCATCGTTTGGCCGACCACAAGAAGCTGCAGGCCCAGGGCAAGAAATTCGGAGTACTGGGCTGCGTGGCCCAGCAGGAAGGCGAGAAAATTTTCGAGCGCGCGCCCTACGTGTCGCTGGTGTGCGGGTCGGCGTCGTACAGGAACCTGCCGCAGATGCTGGCGCAACTGGAACAGATGCCGATGGACAGTGCGTTTCCACGGGAGATCCCCTTCGGCAAGCTCAGGGCAGGCTCTCGCCCCGCTGGTGAAAACGCGGGGCTTCGGGATGACGCAGCCACTGCTCCTGTTGGGAAGACTCGCGGCCCGGGACTCGGCGCTGGCAACTCGCTGGTCCGCATTACCGGCCTTGACGATCGCGAAACTGACGCGTGCTTCGAGACCGAGTTCACTGCGCGCAGCAATCCGCATCGCGGATATATCACCATCATTGAAGGCTGCGACAAATTTTGCGCCTACTGCGTGGTGCCGTTCACGCGTGGCAAGGAGCGCAGCCGCACGTCGGAGTCTGTGCTCGCCGAGGCGCGCCAGATGGCCGATCTCGGCTATACGGAAATTCAGCTGCTCGGCCAGAACGTGAATTCCTACAAAGATCCGGCGGGCGGATCGGCGACAGGTGGATTTGAAACCGGTGGGTTTGAAGCAGGCGGATTTGAAACAGGCGGATTTGAAACAGGGAAGTCGCGGGGCAGGAAAACCTTCGCCGAACTGCTGGCCGCGGTGGGCGAAATTCCGGGCATCCGGCGCGTGCGTTTCACCACTTCGCACCCGCGCGATTTTGGACCGGACATTGTCGCGGCCATCGACGCCGTGCCCACGCTCTGCGATCACGTCCACCTGCCGGTGCAAAGCGGATCGACCCGCATGCTCGACGCCATGCAGCGCCTCTACACGCGCGAGCAATATCTCGAACGCATTGCCTGGATCAAGGCGGCGAAGCGCGACATCAGCATCACCACCGACGTCATCGTTGGGTTTCCGGGCGAAACTGAAAGTGATTTCGCCGAGACTCTTGCACTTCTCGACGAGGTCGGCTATGACAGTGTGTTTTCGTTCAAGTACTCGCCGCGCCCCAACACTCCGTCGCTCGAGCTCGAGGATGCGATTCCTGACGAAGAGAAGGCGCGGCGCCTGGAAGTGCTGATGGCCAGGCAGAGAGAGATCCAAATCGCACGAAACAAGAAACAGATAGGAACGATATGTGAAGTGATGGTTGAAGCGCACAATCAGGCGCGCGGACAATGGATCGGCCGCACCTCGCAGAACAAGACGCTGAATTTCATCGCGCCCGCGGCGGCAACTCCCAAGGTGGGAACCTATGTGCCTGTCGTCGTTACCGCCAGCTTTCCCAACAGCCTGGTCGGCGAAATGGTGGTATAAGAGGGGAAACATAGCGAAGCTTAGCGCAGATCAGAATGGAAGCAGACCGGAGGTCGCCATGGAAGTAGAAATGACAATTCGCGGACTCATGCTTGATCCGGTGACGAATAGCCCGATTGTAATTTTGAAAGATGTGGTGGGCGATACGGTGCTGCCGATCTGGGTGGGGGTGCCGGAGGCCAACGCGATTGCGCTGGAGATGGAGAAGGTGACGACGCCGCGTCCGATGACGCATGACCTGATCAAGAATGTGCTGACTGGGCTGGAGACGCAGGTGCACAAGGTGGTGGTGACGGAACTGCGCGAGGACACGTTTTATGCGGTGATCTGGCTGGAACGCAGCGGCGAGGTGATCAGTATCGACTCGCGGCCGTCGGATGCGCTGGCGCTGGCGCTGCGGATGGATTGTCCAATCTTCGTGGAAGAACTGGTTCTGAAGAGTTCGAAACTGGCGACCACGATGTCAGACAAGAGTACGGCCGAAGAGATGCGCAAGTGGCTGGAAGGGTTGAACGACGACGACATGGGGAAGTACAAGATGTGACGGCCGATGTCATGTGGCGCTAATGATGCGGAAATATGACTATTGACATCGCACATCTTCTAGTGACATCATATGCTTCATGCGGACTACACTGAACCTCGATGATGACGTCGTAGAAATGGTCCGACGTTATTCCGAGACTCGATCGGTTGCTTTAGGGAAGGCCGCTTCTGAGCTGGTAAGGAAAGGGTTTACAACTCCCACCCCGACCAGAATCGTAAACGGGCTAGTGGTCTTCGACCTTCCTGCGGATTCGCCGCGCATCACCTCGGAGGGAGTGAAACAGCTCTTATCCGAGATGGACGATGCCGAGGCGAAAGCGGCAGGGGAATGAAGGCCTATCTTCTCGACGTAAACGTTCTGTTGGCTCTATCCTGGCCCGCCCATCAGCATCACAACCGCGTGCAAGCGTGGTTCGCCCGGAATGCACCGAAGGGATGGGCGACCTGTCCGATGGTGCAAGCTGGTTTTGTGCGGATCGTGTCGAATCCAGTCTTTTCGCCTCGGGCGGTCTCGCCTAAAGAGGCCCTCGACGCGCTTGCCAACAACACCCGGCATCCCGCGCATCAATTCTGGCCTGACGACATCTCGCTGGCGGAGGGGCTGGCGACTCTGCAAAATCGCATCGTCGGCCATCAGCAGGTCGCCGACGCATATCTGCTTGCACTAGCCATGCATCACCGCGGGAAGCTAGCGACCTTGGATAAAGGAATCCTTGCCTGGGGCTCTGCGCAAAGCGTCGAGCTGATTAGCTGAGGTCTGGGGGTAGAGGAAGGTTCTGTCGCGCCGGGCTGCATCATTACTTTACATAATACCTGTTATCGGACACTACATATCCTCCGATATCGACTTTGATTCGACCGGCCTCGATGCTTCCGGTCGGCTTTTCAGGCTCTGACGCGGCTCTGCGACGGCGTACTTCAGCAGGCACCACACGGCGCGGACGCCGTCTTTCCAGCCGATTTTCTTCCCTTCTTCGTAGGTGCGTCCCCAATAGCTGATGCCGACTTCGTAGACGCGGAGGCGGCGCTTGGCGATTTTGACCGTGATTTCAGGTTCGAAGCCAAAGCGGTCTTCTGCAATCGGGATCGCCTGGAGAATCTCGCGGCGGAAGACTTTGTAGCAGGTCTCCATGTCGCTGAGGTTCATGTTGGTCAGCGCATTCGAGATCAGGGTGAGAACCTGGTTGCCGACCGAATGCCAGAAATAAAGCACGCGATGCGGCCCGCTGCCCAGGAAGCGCGATCCGTAGACTACGTCGGCCTTGCCTTCGATCAGCGGCCGCAGCAGGAGCGGATATTCGGCGGGGTCGTATTCGAGGTCGGCATCCTGAATGATGAGGAAGTCGCCGGTCGCCTCCTGGATGCCGCGGCGCAGGGCTGCGCCCTTCCCCATGTTCTTCGGTTGAAGCAGGACGCGCATGCGCTGGCGCCCGTCTGGCAATGCCGCTGATTCCAGTTGACGCAGAGTCTCGCGCGAGCCGTCGGTCGAGCCGTCATCGACGCAGAGCAGCTCGACCTCGAAGGGCACGGCCAGCACGCGGGCGATGACTTCTTCGAGCGTGGCGCGCTCGTTGTAGACCGGCATGACGACGGAGAGCTTCATGGCTGTCGATGGAACAGTAGAGGCGGTACGGAGGCCGAGTCAAGCGCGTGGGAATCCGGGGAGCGGGGAGGTCCCGCGCGAGATCCCTCACCCGGCTGAAGTACGCCGGGTATCGGGATGACGCCGATCAGGAGGGTGCGACTGGATGAGGAACCTGTAATCACGGCAACGGCTAAAGCAGGGGCAAGATACTGCCGATTCATGAGGCTAGAGGATCGTATGCAATGCTCGGTCGGAATTGAGAACGCGTCGTCTGCGGGGCTGGATCGACGGCGAAGCCCGCGATACCACTACTGCGCCCAGATCAACGTCGGGCTGCCCGATGGTTCGACGCGGTCGGCGCTTACCATTGAATTGAGTGAAAGCGGCTTGTCGGCGTGCCTCAGTTCTCCTCTGGCGGTAGGTCAGAAGGTGGAACTGGAGCCGATTGGCGGCAACCGTGTGTCGGCGATCGTACGGCGGACGACCGGAAGGGTGAACGGATTTGAGTTTCTTGTCCTTACGGCGAACCAGCAGACACAGGTTCGATCGCTTTGCGACAGCCTTCCGAGGTTCCGCGGCGGGGCGATGGGTATTTAGGGATGCGCCCCAGACTGCGGCTCAGAGTGAAGGCACGCGGGAAAAACCATTAACCACGAAGGACACGAAGGTGCACGAAGGGACCTCGTTGACGAACGGTTTCCTTCGTGATTCTCCGTGGCCCTCGTGGTTCTGGGTTGGGGAATGCGGACGGGACATGGCGCAGGGGCTGATGCGGCTGAAGGTGGGTTGTTGTGAGTCTTCTCATTCGGGCGAACATTCTTGCGGCAGCGGTTTATACGTCTCAGGACTTTATGCCCCACGGGTACTGCTTTCTGTGGGATCCGCTGGTGTTGTGGCTCAACGTCGTAGCCGACGGACTCATTGCCCTTTCGTACTACTGCATTCCGGTTGTGCTCGTATATTTCATTCGAAAGAATCGCGATATTCCGTTGCATCGAGTTTTCTGGATGTTTGGCGCCTTCATTCTGGCCTGCGGCACAACCCACCTGATGGAAATCTGGAACGTGTGGCACGCCAGCTACCTGGCAGCGGGCGTGATTAAGGGAGCGACGGCGGCGTTTTCGCTGGCCACCGTGGGGATCATCATTCCTCTGGCGCCCAAGGTGATGACGCTTCCCAGTCAGATACAGCTGCAGGAAGCGAATCGCGAGCTGGAGCGGGAAATCGGCGAGCGCAAGAGGGCCGAGGAAGCAACCCAGCAGATGCTGAAAGAGCTGGCCGATCAAAAGTTCGCGCTCGATCAGCACGCCATCGTGGCCACGACCGACGTTCAGGGAACCATCACCTACGCAAACGACAAGTTCTGCGCCATCAGCCAGTATTCGCGGCAGGAGCTGCTGGGGCAGAATCACCGCATTCTGAACTCCGGCCATCATCCCACCGAGTTCTTCCAGGAGATGTACCGAACGATCGCCAACGGGAAAGTGTGGCGGGGCGAGATCTGCAACCGGGCCAAGGACGGCACGATCTACTGGGTAGACGCGACGATCGTCCCGTTCATGGGCGAGGATGGCAAACCACGGCAGTACATGGCGGTCCGCACCGACATTACCCAGCGCAAGAAGGCGGAGGAAGTGCGCGAGCACCTGGCGGCGGTGGTCGAGTCCTCTGATGACGCGATACTCAGCAAGGATCTGAAAGGAACCATTACGGCGTGGAATCGCGGCGCGGAAAAGATTTTCGGCTATAGCGCCGCGGAAGCGATGGGCCAACCGATGCTGATGCTGTTTCCGCCCGACCGTCTGAGCGACGAGGCCGACATTCTCGCCCGCGTCGGGCGAGGCGAGAGCGTGGAACATTTCGAGGCGGTGCGGCTCCGGAAAGACGGAAAAGAGATTGACGTATCAGTGACAATTTCGCCGATCAGGGACAGCAGCGGAGCGATCGTAGGCGCTTCGAAGATTGCGCGCGACATCACCGAACGCAAACAAGCCGAAGCGGTTCTGGCCTCGCAGGCGGAGGAGTTGCGCCGCTCGAATGCGGAGTTGGAGCAATTCGCGTATGTGGCGTCGCACGATTTGCAGGAGCCGCTGCGCATGGTGGCCAGTTACGCGGAACTGCTGGCGGAGCGCTACCAGGGAAAGCTCGACGACCGGGCCGATAAGTACATTGGATATGCGGTCGATGGAGCCAAGCGCATGCAGATTCTGATTCACGACCTGCTGGCGTATGCGCGAGTGAGTTCGCAGGCCAAGCCGCTGCAGCCCACGGATTCCTCCGCCGTGCTGGCGCAGGTGATGAAGCAGTTGCGAGCCACGATCGAAGTAAGCAAGGCTGAGGTGAAATACGGCCAGCTGCCGGTGGTGAACGCCGACGAAGTGCAGCTGGGGCAGATTTTTCAAAACCTGATCAGCAATGCAGTGAAGTTTCACGTAGAGGGCCCGCCGCACGTGGAGATTCGGGCCGAGTCGGACGGGAGAATGTGGAATTTTGCGGTGGCGGACGATGGGATCGGAATCTCCAAGGAAAGCGGGGGAAGGATTTTCCAGATGTTCCAGCGGCTGCATACGCGCGAGGAATACGAAGGCAGCGGGATCGGGCTGGCGATCTCCAAGAGAATCGTGGAACGGCACGGGGGCAGGATCTGGTTTGATTCGATTCCGGGCAAAGGAACGACGTTTCACTTCACGATTCCGAAGCATGGAGGCGGCCAGTGACTCGAGCCATACAGATACTTCTGGTGGAAGACAATCCTGCAGACGCGGATCTGACCCGAGAGACGCTGGGCATGAGTGCGCTGGAGATTGACTTGACGGTTGCGGTGAATGGGAAAGAGGCGGTCGATTGCGTCCACAAACGGGGACGGTTTGGCTCGGCCGCCACACCGGACCTGATCTTGCTCGACCTGAATCTGCCGGGGATCGACGGCAAGGGCGTGCTGGCGGACCTCAAGAGGGATGCGGAGTTGAAAAGAATCCCGGTGTCGGTGCTGACTTCGTCGACGTCGGAGCGGGATATCAAGGAGAGCTACGAACTGGGAGCGAACTGTTATGTGGTGAAGCCGATCGATTTCAAAAGCTTTCAGGCCAGTGTGCGGGCGGTGGAGAGATTCTGGTTTGGAGTGGTGAAACTTCCGCCAGAACTGAACGACGCGCCGGATCGGGACGCGTTGCTGCGGTAGGAGCTGGTGCGGGTGTCGGGGAGAAGCAGATTCCTCCGGCTGGCACCGGTCGGAATGACAATCCATGTGCGGCTGGCGCCGGTCGGAATGACAACCCACGTGCGGCCGAGGTCGGTCGGAATGACAACCCTGCTCTGGCTGGCGGCAGTCGGAGTGAGAAACCTAAGAGCTGGTTCGGCCGGCGGCGGGACAATCGGCTTCGGCGTCCATTTCGGCGGGGAATACGATTTTAGGATGGAAGAGCGTGCCGGCTACGCGCGTCGCGATGGCGATCAGTTCCCTTTGCCCGTGGAATACTTTGACTTGCCGGGAGCGCGAGAGCTCCGGCAGGTTGACGGTGCGGCCGCTGCGGATGCGGAGGGCGGTGATTTCATCGACCGTCACCGACGGCAGATCAGGGATTAGCTTGCGGGGATGGACGAAGAATTCCTGCAGCGTCGTTTTCGTGTGCGCCGCTTCTGCGATCTCTTGCAGGGTATGAGCGTCTTCGAGCACGAACTCGGCGACCGCAGTCCGGCGCAAGGATTCGAGATGGGCTCCGCAGCGCAGGAGTTGACCCATTTCGTGAGCCACCGAACGCAGATAGGTTCCTGAGGTGACGCGAGCGCGGAAGCGGGCGCGAGCGGACTCGACCGCGAGAATTTCGAACTCCTTGATTTCCACCTGCACCGACTTCAGAATCACTTCTTTCTGCTTGCGCGCCAGTTTGTAGGCCGGCACTCCGTGAATTTTCTTGGCCGAAAATGGAGGAGGGGTCTGCTCGATGACTCCGCGAAATTGCGCAGCCAGGGCTTCGAGTTCCTCCGGCTTGAGGTTGACTTCCTGCGGCGCAGAAGTTGCGTCGCCTTCGGCGTCGTAAGTATCGGTGGCGAAGCCGAAGCGGACCGTGCCTTCGTAAGTTTTCTCCGCGTTGGTGTAAAACTGAGCGAGACGGGTCAAGCTGCCGGTCACCAACGGCAAGACGCCGGTCGCCATGGGATCGAGCGTGCCGAGATGCCCCACCGACCGCTGCGCGAGAATGCGGCGGGCGCGGTTGACCACGTCGTGCGAGGTCACTCCGGCGGGTTTATCGACGATGAGGACGCCATTCATGAGAGGATTGTTGAAATTGAGTAATTGGGTAATTGAGTAATTTAAAGATCGAGCAAGTTAAAGATCGAGTAATTTAAAGATCTACGGCAGCTGGCTTGGTTTTCAAATTGCTCCATTACCAAATTGCACAATTACTCAATCTAACAGATAGCCTATGCTTCCGATTCGAGACGACCAGCCGAGCTACAGCAAGCCGTATGTCACCTGGTTTTTGATCGGGCTGAACCTGCTGATTTATCTTTTCCAGTCCACGCTCGATCCGCGCGCCTACGATGCGTTTGGCCGCGAGTTCGGAGTCGTGCCGGCGCACCTGGCCGCGCTGCTGGCGGGCTCGCACCGCTATTCCCTGCCCCAGGTTGTGCTCCCCTTCTTCACTTCAATGTTTGTGCATGCGGGGTGGATGCATGTGATCGGCAACATGTGGTTTCTGTATATTTTCGGCGACAACGTCGAGGACTATCTCGGTCATTTCAATTACCTAGTTTTTTATTTGCTGAGCGGATTGATTGCGATGTCGACGCAGGTTGCGATTTATCCGCACTCAGCCATTCCCACGGTGGGCGCGAGCGGCGCGATTGCGGGCGTGCTGGGAGCGTATTTCATTGAGTTTCCGCGGGCGCGGGTGCTGACCTGGTTCTTCGTGTTCGTGATTTATCTGCCGGCGTGGATCGTGCTGGGGGAGTGGTTCGCGCTGCAGTTTCTGGCCGGGGCGGCGACGTTATCGACGGCGAACGCGTCGCGCGACGTGGGCGGAGTGGCGGTGTGGGCCCACGTGGGAGGGTTCCTGGCGGGAATTGTGATGATGAAAATTTTTCCCGAGCGGCGCAGGCGATCGCCTTACGCCTACCAATAGCGCGGTCTACAAAATCAAAATCCCCGCCCTGTCGCAAAAAGCGCGACAAGGACGGGGCATCCCGGGCTAGTAAAGCAGATTCCTCACCGGGCCTTCGGCCCGATTCGGAATGACAAACGGTTTTGTACAGCTTCGTAATCCTGTACGGTTTTGTACAGCTTTGCACAGCCAGCTTATGACGCCGACACGCGACAGGGACGGGGCTAGCAAAGCAGATTCCTCACCGGGCCTTCGGCCCGATTCGGAATGACAAACGGTTTTGTACCGTGAGGAATCTGCTCTTCCCTTCGCAGCGGCACTGTAGACCTTCTACTTTTTGGGACGCGACTCGGGTGGCACCAGGCCGGCCAGACGGTAGTAAACCACCAGCTGGCCGTAGTGTTCGCCGGAGTGTTCGATGAAACCGTAGGCCATATCGCTGATCCTGACCTGCTGATGGGCGAAGGGATCGACGATGGTTTCGGACATGCCTTTGTCTCCCCTGGCTCGGATGGCGGCCGCGCCATCGGCGAAACTTTTCTTGACGAAGGCGACGACTTCGGCTTTGGTCTTGTACTGATCGCGCTTTGGATCTTCTCCTGCGGGAGGCTTCTCTCCCATGACCGGATTGATGAAGTAATAGTTGGCGCCGGCGGCGTGCAGCAACTGTTCGGCGAACGTGCGCTGCGCGGGCGTGGGCTTCATATCGTACTTGTCTTCGGGAAAGTCTTCGGCCATGGCGATGAGCTTGCGGCCGATCTCGTTCCAGGAGTCGAGGACGACTTTAGACGGACTGTCGGCGGGCTTGACCTGCGCGTCGCTTTTCATGGCATCCTGGGCGTGAAGGTTTGGCGGGTGAATAAGGAGCGTTGCCGCCGTGGCGGCGAGAACGGTGATCAGAAACAGTTTCTTCATTGAGTTTTCCTCCGAATGCGTTTCCGAGCGGTCGCCATCTTAGACGTAAGCAGCGGGTGCCTTCAAGGGAAGGGATCATTTGGTAGTGGCTCAATTTGAAGTCAGGCACTTCAATGATGTCATCCCGTGGGAGCGCGCCAAGCGCTCCGGAGGGACCTTACGAAGCCCGGACATCGCTTTCGGCGAAGCGAGGAGCGCCGGACTGCATGAAGCTCGCGCACTCCCATTCACAGCATCGAGAGCCTCGGCCGACGTAAGGTCCCTCGCGCGGCTGTCGCCGCGCTCAGGATGACATCGGAACAATCGCGCACCTGCCCAAGGCACCGGCATTTCTGGCGGAGCTGCCGGGCTTTGCCCGGCTGGACGGGCGAGGGCGCCCGTCCCCAGATGGTCTGTTGTCAATTCGATTTTTGGGCTACGCCCTACGAGTGTCTTTTTCTATACGCCGTTGGGACGCTGGCGGATCAGAGACAGGAATTCGGAGCGGGTCTCTTCTTCGTTGCGGAAACAGCCCAGCATCGACGAAGTGACGGCGGCGGAGTGCTGCTTCTCGACTCCGCGCATCATCATGCAGAGATGGCGGGCTTCGATGACCACGCCGACTCCCTGGGGCGCGATGACTTTCTGGATGGTTTCGGCGATCTGGGTGGTGAGACGCTCCTGAATCTGCAGGCGGCGCGAGAAGACTTCGATCAGGCGCGGGATCTTGCTCAGGCCAATGACGCGTCCGTTGGGGATGTAGGCCACGTGCACTTTGCCGAAAAATGGCAGCATGTGATGTTCGCAGAGGCTGAACATCTCGACATCTTTGACGATGACCATTTCGTCGTAAGGCACGGTAAAGAGCGCGCCTTTGAGCAGCGCCTCCGGGTCTTCGTTGTAGCCCCTGGTGAGAAACTTCATGGCTTTGGCGACGCGCTCCGGAGTGGCGGCGAGGCCTTCGCGTTCGGGATCTTCGCCGAGGCGGACGAGCATTTCATGCACCAGGTCTTCGAAGGTGGCGCTGGTCAGGGTGGTCGGTTCGGTTTGTTTGGTCGAGGCTGGTTTCATAGGTTGATGTTCCGGTTGCGGCTGAGAAGTTGCATGGGTCCCTTCGACTTCGCTCAGGGCAGGCTCTTCGGCCCGCAAAAAGCGCGGTCCTCAGGATGACAAGGCATAGATGCTACCGCATTATCTTCCCCTCGCCTGCGTATTCGAACGAGTTCATCATGGTTTCTTCGAGCCGTACCTTTTCCAGATGCGCGTTTTGAAAGCCGCGCTGCAATATTTCGAAAATCTCGACGCAGAGATTTTCGGTCGTGGGGACGGTTTGGGCAAATTCTTGCAACGTGTTCAGATTCCCGAGATCGTAGCGGGAGACCACTTCCCTTTCGACCAGGCTGTCGAGATCGCTGAGATTGCACACCATGCCTGTGGCTGCGTCGACCGGTCCGCTGACCGTGACTTCGAGAGTGTAGTTGTGGCCGTGGCCGTGCGGATTGTTGCATTTGCCGTAGGTGTCCTGGTTTTCCGCGGCAGACATTTCTTCGCTGTGCAGCCGGTGGGATGCGGAGAAGCGATAGCGGCGGGTGAGGTGAGCCTTCATGCCGAAATTGTTGAGTTTTGATTGTTGATTGTTAAATTAACCGCCTAAGAGTGCGGCCATCCTGGACCGTTATGACTTTATTCAACAATCAACAATCAAAAAATCAACAATGCATTTCTACTCCTCTCCGTAGAAGTCAATGAACAGGTCGGGGGTTTCGTAAACGCGGACCCGGTGCAGTTTCGCTTTCTGGAGTTTGGTTTCGAGGCGCTGCCAGATTGCGATTGCGAGGTTCTCGGTTGTCGGAATCCGGGTGAAGAATTCGGGGACTTCTTTGTTCAGGAAGCGGTGGTCCATGGCGTCGAGGACTTCGCGGTGCATGATTTCTTTGAGTTGTTTGAGATCGACCACGAAGCCGGAACGCGGATCGACTTCGCCTTTGACCGTGACTTCGAGTGTGTAATTATGGCCGTGGCCGTTGGGGTTGCCGGACTTGCCGAAGACGCGAAGGTTCTCCTCCGGCGTGAAACCGGGGTTGTGGAAGTAATGCGACGCGGAAAATTCGGCTTTGCGCGTGAGATAGACCATAAAACAGTTGCCAGTTCTCAGTAGCCAGTTGCCAGCAAGACCGTTCGGTTGATGCTCGCCCCGGCCTATTTCTCTGCTTCAGTGGCTTCAGTTCGGAGCGAGATCTCCCGGAGGTTCGATCGAATATGCCGGAATCGACTCCCACTTCGGAGAGCTGAAACTCTCTTCCTCCGGGCAAAAATTCTTGTTGGGTCCGTAGACGATGATCTTGTAGAGGTACCGCTTGTGCTCGGCGGGATAGTAAGCAAAGGCAAAGGCGATGCCTTTTTTCTTATCGACCCAGAACACGAGAGGGCGGTCGCCAAGGGCGGGAGTGGGCTGGGTCAACAAAGTGAAAGCGCGCATGTCTTTGTAAGCGCTGGCCACTTTGTCGGGATGATCGAAGGTGGCGATGCCTTCGCTGGTATGAAAGCGAGTGGTGGCGGATTCGATCTGAATCACTCTTCCCTTCTTCAGGCGAATGAAAAGGTCGCCACGGCCGTTGGGGTTGGTGGCGTCGACCCAGTCGAGGGTGGTGCCGCAGTCGTCGTTCCATTCCTGGTCTTCGGATTTCTTGGGGAATAATTCCAATGCGCGCTCGCGGGTGTCGCCGAGCTTGAGCGGACCGACGCGCGAGCCGGCTTCGATTGTGTTGTCGGCGGAGAGTGGACTCGAGTCGCTCTCGGGAGTCTGCGCGGAGATCGTCACGCCGCCTGCCAATAAAACTGCCAACAATATCGGGATGAGCCGAGCGTTCATGAGGGTCTTCCGGAGGTGGTGGGAGCGCGCCCGACGAGTTTATTCGCACCTAGTTTATTCGCACCTGATTTATTCACACACGGTTTATTCACCTCTGGCTTATTCGCAGGAAGAGTTCTTGTGCCGTAGGTTCGGCCCTTCCAGGCTACATTGCCGTGCGCGTGGGCGCGTTTGGAACGCAGCAGGAGGTAGGCGAACATGAGCATACCGAAAAAAACGCCAAGGACGTCCATAGTCCACGTGAAATTGGCCCGCCTGAGGCGCGCTACGAGAAATACAAATCCGGCAACGAAAATTACGCCCCACCACCGAGGCTTCAGCGAGCCGGCATATGCCAGGAATAACGCGACCCATGGTACGAGCCAACGAGCCACTGTTCTCGCGGCGAGGCCGCCCGGATTTGGAAACAGCAGGGCCAAATTTTTGGTCCAGCCGTCGCGGAGCTGGCGGTAGTTGCGATACATGCGGGTGCGGACGGCGTCGGCGGCGTAGCGGAAGCGGATCTTGCGGCCTGAAGCTTTTACGGCGCGGGCGAGCGCGACGTCTTCGAGAATGTCTTGGGCAATGGCAGCGTGGCCGCCGACGGCGTTGTAGGCGGCGCGGGTCACGAGAATGTATTGTCCGTTGGCGGCGGCGATCGGAGAAGCCGGATCGCTCACTTTCGACGGGGAATATTGCCGCGCGAGTTCCGCGAAAACAACTGGCATCACAGCCATTTCCCAGAACGTTTTCGCAATCTGCTGGGGAGAATATGAAAGCAGCTCGGCGCCGTTTTCTTGCGCCTCTTTCAGAGCGCGGGCCAGCGAGCCGGCCAGGTGAGCGGTGTCGGCGTCGGTAAAGAGCAGCCACTGGCCGCGGGCTGCGCGCGCGCCGCACGCGACGGCGTTGTTTTTGCCGGTCCAGTCGGTCGGGAGCGGGCCTGCCTCGACCACGCGCACGCCAGCGAATGACGCAGCGATTTCGCGGGTGCGGTCGGTCGAGTGGTCGTCGACTACGATGATTTCGAAACTCACGCCGGTCTGTGCGACCAGCGACTCAAGGCACGCGCCGAGGCTGACTTCCTCGTTGCGGGCGGGGACGATGACCGATACTTGCGGAGGGCTCGTGATGGTTTCGGTCGCGGTCATGCCTCGAATCCATTATTATAACTGTGTGCGACAGAGTCTTCGTCTCTCCTGCCTGATTCTCGCCCTGATCTCGCTGTTCGGGCTCGCGTCCTGCTATAGCGGGACGCGGCCGCCCCGCATCGGATCGATGGCCCCAAACTTCACCGTGCAAGATCAGGATCGCAAGGTAACGCTCACTGAGTTTCGCGGACAGATCGTGGTGCTGAATTTCTGGGCGACGTGGTGCCCGCCCTGCGTCGAAGAGATGCCATCGCTGGTCGAGATGCAGCGGCGCATGAAGGCGAAAGGCGTGACGGTGCTGGCGGTGAGCATCGATGTCGACGACGATGCTTACCACCGATTCGTGAAAGATCACGGCGTGGATCTGCTCACCGTGCGCGATCCCACGGAGGCGACCGCGAAATTGTATGGGACCATGGGCTGGCCGGAGACCTACATCATCGACCGCAACGGCATGATGCGCCGCAAATTTATTGGTCCGGTGGACTGGACCGATCCTGAGATTACGTATTTTCTCGGAAAGCTGTGAATTCGTGAGTTCGCCACTTCAGCCGGATGAGCAGTATCGCATGGACACTCGCCATTGTGCGCGCCACTGTGCGCGCGAGATTCCCTTCGACAAGCTCAGGGCAGGCTCTCACTTCGCCTGAAGAACGGCTCCGTTCGGGATGACTCCCCGTTGTGGGGACAATCTTCTGCCACCTCTACAGCTTCGCGTGGCGCAATCTGAGCGCGTTGGCGATTACCGACACGGAACTGAAGCTCATGGCGGCGGCGGCGAAGATGGGGCTGAGCAGCAATCCGAAAAACGGATAGAGTACGCCGGCGGCGATGGGAACTCCGATCGCGTTGTAGATAAACGCAAAGAAAAGATTCTGCCGGATGTTGCGCATGGTGGCCTGGCTCAATTTGCGGGCGCGCAGGATTCCGGTGAGATCGCCTTTGACCAGCGTGACGCCGCCGCTCTCCATGGCGACGTCTGTGCCCGTGCCCATGGCGATTCCGACGTCTGCTTGCGCGAGAGCGGGCGCGTCGTTGATGCCGTCTCCGGCCATGGCGACGACTCTTCCCTGCCCTTGCAGCTTGCGGATGATGTCGAGCTTGCCTTCGGGCAGGACTTCGGCCTCGAACTCGCCGATGCCGAGCTTCGACGCGATCGCGGCGGCGACGGCTTGGTTGTCGCCGGTAAGCATCACGACTCGAATGCCGAGACTGCGAAGCCCGCGAACTGCGTCTGCAGATGATGCTTTGATTGGATCGGCGACGGAAATGCTCCCCGCGTATTTGCCGTCGATGGCGACGATCAGTGACGTTCCCCCCGGCACCGTGCCGACGCTCGCGCCGGAGCTGGGTTTCACAGCGCCGGCCTGAATCATCAGCGCCATGTTTCCGACGGCCACCTGTTTTCCATCGACTACTCCTTGAATGCCCTTCCCCGGTGAATGAAGAACATCAGACGGTTCGGAGAGTTTAAGCTGGCGATCGACGGCGCCCTGCACGACTGCCGCGCCTAAGGGATGTTCGCTGGCGCGTTCGAGGCTTGCCGCGAGGCGCAGCATTTCGTCGATCTGGGATGGGGTTTGCGCGGTGGCTCCAGCCAGCTTCGGTTTGCCTTCGGTGAGCGTTCCAGTTTTGTCGACGACGAGGGTGTCGACTTTTTCCAGAGTCTCGAGAGCTTCGGCGTTTTTGATCAGGACTCCGGCTTGCGCGCCGCGGCCGGTGCCGACCATGATGGCCATGGGCGTGGCCAGACCGAGGGCGCAGGGACAGGCGATGATGAGAACGGCGACGGCATTGACCAGCGCGTGCGCCAGGCGCGGCTGGGGACCAAGGAGGAACCACGCGGCGAAAGTGATGGCCGCCACGCCTACCACGATGGGCACGAACCAGGCCGAGACGCGATCGGCCAGGCGCTGAATCGGAGCGCGGCTGCGCTGCGCCTGGCCGACGAGTTGCACGATTCTCGCCAGCAGGGTTTCGGAGCCGACGCGCTCGGCGCGCATGGTGAACGATCCAGTGCCGTTGAGGGTTGCGCCGATGACCTTGCTGTCGGGCGATTTCTCGACCGGGATTGATTCGCCGGTGATCATGGATTCGTCGACCGAGCTGCGGCCTTCGAGCAGCACGCCATCGACGGGAACTTTTTCTCCGGGACGCACGCGCAGTTTGTCGCCGGGCTTGACCTGGGCAAGCGGAATGTCTTTTTCCGTGACCTCGCCACCGGTCTCTGGAACCTCGCCACCCGATCCGGCGACAAGCAGGCGCGCAGTCTTCGGGCTGAGGTCGAGCAGGGCGCGGATGGCGGCGCTGGTGCGGCTGCGGGCACGGAGTTCCATCACCTGGCCGAGCAGGACCAGCGTGGTGATGGCGGCGGCGGCTTCGAAATAAACTTCGGGATATCCACCCATGCCGCGGAGAGATGCGGGAAAAATTCCCGGCATGATCGTCGCGACCACGCTGTATGTGTAGGCCACGCCGGTGCCCAGGCCGATCAGGGTGAACATGTTAGGGCTGCGGTTGACGAGGGATGTCCAGAAGCGCTGGAAGAATGGCCAGCCGCACCACAATACGACGGGCGTGGAGAGAACGAACTCGATCCAGGCCAGGTTGATCTTGAGATCGTTGATAGTCAGTTCGCCGATGAAGCCGTGCCAGAACATGTGTGCCATCGTGATGGCAAGCAATGGCGCGGTGAGCGCGACTCCAACCCAGAACCGCAGCGTCATGTCGCGCAGCTCGGGATTTTCTGCAGCGCCGAGAGTTACGGTGCGCGGCTCGAGCGTCATGCCGCAGATGGGGCATGAGCCGGGTTCGGAGCGAACGATTTCCGGATGCATGGGGCAGGTATATTCGGTCCGCGTGGAGGCGAGCGGAACGTCGGGCTCCAGAGCCATGCCGCACGAGGGGCAAGGTCCGGGTTTAGCCTCGCGAACTTCGGGACACATGGGGCAAACGTAGGCTGGGGGCGCAAGGTCGGACCCAAGGTCCCTCGACTGCGCCTTCACTTCGCTATCGCGAAATGAAGACTCCGCTCGGAATGACAATAGCGGATGGGTTGCTTGAGGTGATGTCATCGCGGACGGCGCGCCCGGCATCACCAGTCCGGATGCCGCGGGCTTATTCAAGTATCCCTGAGGGTTAGCCTTGAATTTCTCCGCGCAACCGGCGCAGCAAAAGTAGTACTTCTTGCCCTGGTGTTCGTAGACGTGCTTTGCCGTGGCGGGATTCACGTTCATCCCGCAGACGGGGTCGCGCTCGAGCGCGGAATTTGGGTTCGCGGCTGTCACGGGTGAGTGCCGCCGAGCGGCACCGGTAAAACAAGAATACCCGATAGACGCCTATCGGGCATTCGAGGTGGTTGCCTGAAGCTGGTTACTTCACAATCCGTTTACTTCTGAATCTCGTTACTTCTTGGGATGCGAGACGCTGGGGACGGACGAGGCAACCAGATATTTGCCTTCGTCCTGGTTGACGGGACTGAGATCGAGCGAGAAGCTGGAGCCACCGCCCTCGAGGATCCGGGCGCGGAAATAATAGACTTTTCCCGGATCGGCGGTGAGGCCGGCGAACGCAGCTTTCTCGGAGAATTGCTTCAAATGCGATTGCCAGCGCGCGCACAGATGGTGTTCGCCGGGATCGACGGAGAAAGACAGGTAGGAATCAGCCTTATCGGCACCGACCCAATTGCCGTCGAGACCAATGCGCAGTGTGGGGCGGCTTATCTGATTCACGGCCCTGTCAAAAACCTCAACTACATAGACCAGGCTCTTGCCCGGTTCGGGCTGCGCGACTGCTGACGCGGGTGCGTCCTTGGTGGCGCGGGCGTCGAATTGGACTTGGGCGGGGCCGCATGCGGCTTCGGCGGCGGCGAGAGAGGGTGAGTCTTGTCCGAATGCCAAGCCTGCGAAGGGAAAAACGCAGAAAGAGAAAACAAAGAGGATCACAACGAGGGCGACTTTCATGATGTTCCTCCCGTTTGAAACGGCGTTCGCCGAGCGCGGTGCTTAGACGTCGGAGCAACGCTAACTGTGCCGCTCCTACGAATTATGAGAATACAGGATGCCGTATATTGGATGTATCCGGCGGAGCGGATGTGCAGGAGTTTCAATTCAATCGAGGGACGTGAACCCATGACGTATCTGGATGTCGTCTTTAACTACGGGCAGATTCCGGGCGAAAATGAATTGCGCGCCATCGACGGCATGCGCGAGGTCTACGGCATCCGGTTGGTCCAGTTCAACGCTAAACAGCGGACGGTGCGGGTGGAATACGACGCGTCGCGCCTGAAGCAGGACGCGGTGGCGAAGTTGTTGCGGCAGGCGGGAATTGACGCGCGGGAAGTGGTAGCACTGGCCTGAATGCCCTGCTGGAACCTGGTCTAGCGGAACCTGGGCCTAGCGGAACCTGGGTCTAGCGGAACCTGGGTCTACCTGAAACCTGGGTGACGGGGGAAAACGAGGGAGGGGGAGGGCTTCCAAGGCCTTTAGGTCGACCGTTCTCGGGTCAGCCCCGTTTTTCGGTCAGCCCTGTGGCGGAAAATGCAAGGGGTGCCCACAGAAAACCTCTGGCCGAAGTTATTCTCTGAAGCACCCCGTTGCGCGCCACTTCGTCTGGGCTTGTATATTGCATGCGGTATGCCGTCCGTAACTCATTCAAAATAATGGCTGCTGAAGTTTCCCGCTCGGTAGGAATTGCCGGGCCGCGGGAAAGATTTACTTCGGCCGCATCGAGGCAAGAAACGGGCCAGAACGGCTGTTGAAAAATACACGTAGGTCGTAGGGGAAATCAGGCAGAGGTTCACCGGGACACCGAGAATGGGGAGACGTTGAGATACGGGGAATGGATCCGTCGGACCTCGTCAAAGAGGCTCTGGTCGCGGATATCGGAGGAGTATTGATTCGGTGGCACGCTCTTGCGTGCGGCGAACATCGCAGGAGTGCTGACCATCTCTGGTCTCTTTGGTTGTTGTCATGTTCATGCGGAGTTCGGAGTCTTCAGCTCGCACTCCGCAGCCTCGCGCATGATTTGCCCCACACATCATTTGCAGCATGCGCTCTGGCCAGCGTGGGAGTCATCCGCTATAATCGACAAAGTTTTTCCTGCCGGCAATCCGCGCCCTTAGCTCAGCTGGATAGAGCGTCTGGCTACGAACCAGAAGGTCGGGAGTTCGAATCTCTCAGGGCGCACCATCCTTCCCTTCCGTGTTCGTCCCGCCGGTGATCCCAAGCCCCCCCGCGCTTGTTCCGTCCAAACTGCGTGAATTATCCCTCGGGTAGGGCTCGTTTCATGCCGTCATGAAAAATGGGGTCAGTCCCGTCTGTATGAATGCATAAGTGAAATGAAGAAGGGTTCTCGAAGCGGCTACGATGCTGAGACTGGCGAGGAAAGCGCCAGCTCAGAAAGCTCACTCGGAGAACCCTATGAACAGCCTTCACTATATCGGATTCGACGTTCACAAGAAAACCATCAGTTTCTGCGTCAAGACCGCTGCGGGCGAGATCGTGGAAGAAGGCAGCGTGCTGGCGCAACGCGAGGTCTTGCGGCAATGGGCCTCCGCCCGTCCGCAACCGTGGCGGGGAGCGATGGAAGCGACCCTGTTCAGCGCTTGGATCTACGACAGGCTGAAACCGCACGCCGAGCAGTTAGAGATGGCGCATCCGGCCAAGATGAAAGCCATCAGCGCGGGCAAGAAGAAGAGCGATGCCATCGACGCGCGCACCATTGCCGACTTGGTGCGCTGCAATCTATTACCGGCCTGCTATGTGGCGCCGCCGCGGATCCGCGAACTGCGCCGTCTGCTGCGCTATCGCAGCCTGGTGGTGAGCGAAGCGGTACGCATGAAGAACAGGATGGCCGGACTGCTGATGGAAACCGGCGCTCTCTACGTGAAGGAGAAGCTGCACCGCAAGAAATATTTTGCCAGTCTGCTGGAAGAACTCGAGGAAGTGCCGGAATCGGTGATCGATCTGCTGCGTTTGAGCCGCGGCGCGCTGGAGATGTTCGAGACCACGCAGAAGCGGTTGGTCCGCGAGTTACTCGCCGATCCCGAACTGGCGCAACGTGTCGAACGGTTGATGACGATTCCAGCCGTCGGAGAGATTACTGCTCTGACCTGGGCCTTGGAGGTCGGCGATCCGCAGCGCTTTCGCTCCAGTTCCGATGCCATGAGTTACTGCGGACTGACCGCCGCCTTGAAGTCTTCGGCGGGCAAGCAGCAACGCGGTCCCATCTCGAAACAGCGCAACCACTGGCTGCAAACCACACTGATCGAGGCCGCCAAGCTGGCCCCGCGATGGAATCCGCAACTGGCGGCGCTTCATGCCCGCGAGTTGGAGCGCGGACACCGCAACCGCGCCACCCTGGCAGTGGCCCGCAAACTCGTCGCCTATTTATTGGCCGTCGACAAAAGCCGTCAACCCTTCCAACTGCGCATGCCTTTGGAAGAGCCGACACAAAAAGCTGCCTAAGAAGGAAAAACTTTGAACGCAGCGGCGATCGTCCGGCCGTTCCTCGCCAACTTGGGGACTGGGCAGAGGAGTCTCGACTCCCGATGCTCCTCACCGTCTGTATCGAGGCCGGCCGGAAAACCCTAACTCATACTTCGTGGACCGGGCTCGCGCTCGGTTCCCGCAAATGGATGTCTGGCCAAGCTGCTGCTTTGGCCGCACTGAACGATCGCTGGCTGTTTCTTAACCTAACCGCCTCATCTCCGCTTCCAGAGCCTTCTCTCCTAAGCGCTCGGAGACCTCCGTCTCCTCTTGACTTTTACTTATCATGGATGTCCCCGGTTTTTCCCGTCCCCGGTTTTTCCCCCCCCGTTTTTGACCCCGGTTTTTGACCCGTCGTTCCCGGTTTTCGACCGTTGCATGGAACGCGAGGATGGCGCAACTGGCCGTGGTTTCCCTCGAAATTCGTGCTATGATCGCTACGCTTCTGCCCTCCCTCCGCTATGGTCCGAGCCGATTCGACATCTTCACCGAGGTGAATGCGTGTATCCCATCCAGTCCGGCTCCAGAATTTCAGCGCGCATCGCTTTGACGGTCGCGAACCTGGTGGCAATTGGGGTGGTTTTTGCTCTGGCGTCTCCGATTGCCAGCGCGCAATACAGCGTTCTGTATTCCTTTACTGGCAAGGCGGACGGCGGCAACCCGTATTCGCCCCTCATACGCAATTCACAGGGCGATCTATTCGGAACAACGGAGTTCGGTGGTCACGTTGGAACCGGGTACGGAGTTTTCTTCAAGCTGAGCGGTAACGGCAGCGAGAGCGTCCTGCACACTTTCGAGAAGACCGACGGAATGAGCCCTGCCGGCCAGATCGTGCGAGACGCGGCGGGAAATTTCTACGGTACAACCTTGGACGGCGGTGCCAGCCTCAGCGGCTCGCTTTACAAGATGGACAAGACCGGTAACGTGACGAACCTTTTCTCGTTTCACCCTTTTGTCGGCAGAATTCCCGAGGGCGGTCCGATCCTGGACGCGGACGGCAACCTGTACGGAACCGCCAACTCGGGCGGCGGAACTCAGGGTACCGCAACCCAGTACGACGGGGTCGTCTACGAGTTCAGCAACGCAAATGTGTATGCCGAGCTTCATCGCTTTACAACTCCGAATACTGGCACCCAGACGACTGACGGGCTTTTCCCTGGTTCCAGTCTCCTGCGCGATTCGGCAGGCAATCTTTATGGCACAACCGCCGAGGGCGCTAATTACCGCTGCATCAGTGGGTGCGGGGCAGTGTTCAAGATAAGCCCGACCGGTGTCGAAAAAGTCATGCATCGGTTTGCGGGGAAGTCAAAGGACGATGGGGCGTATCCGGAAGGCGGATTGATCCGGGATTCGGCTGGAAATTTCTACGGCACGACATCGATTGGCGGTTCGGCAAACCAGGGCACGATTTACAAGATGGATACAACCGGTGCAGTGACCATTCTCTACAGCTTTCAGGGCGGCGCGAGCGACGGCGGGCAGCCGTTCGGCAATCTGGTGATGGATTCGAGCGGCAATCTTTACGGAACCACGACCATCGGAGGGGATGTGAGATGCACGATACGAGAGTCTGTGGGCTGCGGGATTGTTTTCAAGCTGGACACCTCCGGTGTTGAGACCGTCCTGCATTCCTTCTTGGGGGCGCCGACAGATGGCGCGCAACCCGCGGTTGGATTGACTCTCGGGTCAGACGGCAATCTTTACGGAACCACCCTTTACGGCGGCGTTTCGAACGCAGGCACGGTCTTCCAGATTGCTCCATGACAACCGCTCTGCAAAGCGACACGGACTGTCGCGGAGAAATTCCCAGTTCCTGCCTTTCGCCAACGATCCGAACAACGGTGCGCCCACGGTGTTGGCTCGATAGAAGCAGTCGGAAGCTTAGGCTGCGCCTCCCGTGACTTCGGCGGTTCGCTGGGTGTCGCTGCGGGTGCGAGGTCGCGGTGTTTCTGCTAGTCTCCATTCAGCCCTGTTGTGATTTGTCGAAGTACCGGAAATCTTTTCCGGCTACAGAGCCAGCGCGCCATGCCGAAAGCAACCCAGCAGCAGGATGTGGCAGTACTGTCGTCATCGAAGAACGGATTGCAGTTTCTTACCGCGAACGACTGGGCGTTGATCGCCGATAAAGCCGCGCGCATGCAGTTCAAGGCCGGCGAGGTCATCATTCAACAAGGCAAGCGGGCCTCCGGCGTTTATCTTCTGCTGAAAGGGTCGGCAACGGCGCAGATTCAGGGACTGGTCGGCGCGCGCTCGATCGGACCGGGCGAAGTGTGCGGGGAAATCTCGTTTCTCGACGACCTGCCGGCGACAGTTATGGTTGTGGCGAAGGAACCGGTGGATGCATACTGCCTGGATCGCGCGACCCTGCAATCGCTTTTCGAACTGTTTCCGCATCTTGGATCGCGCTTTTATCGATCTCTGGCTTTCAGTCTTTCGCGGCGATTGCGCGAAATGATCGGCACGGCGCCTGCCGTGAAGCAATAGCGCTCCTGCCGCTGCAACTACCCTGTGTTAGGCTTGAAACCGCGTTCCTGCGTGGCGTTCGCGAAGTTCGAGAACGCGCCGGGGCGCACTTCCCCGCATGATCAATCCCGTCAATCTGCGACTGGCTTTGCTCTCGGCCGCAGTGCTTGGCTTTCGCCACGGACTCGACTACGACCACATCGCAGCGATCACCGATATCAGCAGCGTGCAGGCGAGACCGCGCGATGCCATGCGGTACGGCTTGCTCTATGTCGCCGGGCATGCAACCACGGTCGGTGTGCTGGGCGCGGCGGCGATCGCTTTCCGCATCTCTCTGCCTCCGTCGAGCGATCGCTGGGCGGAGCGGCTGGTCGGCTTTACGCTGCTGATCCTGGGAGTGTACGTGCTGGGGACGTTTTTTCGTCCGTCTTCGCAACATCAGCATGTGCGACCGCGGACTCGCATCACCTTGCTGGCGAATGGCGTACTGTGGGTCTACTGGCGGCTGACGCGGATTCTGGGTGGAACGCGCGTCGAGGCTCCGCAGGTTTTCAAAGACGGATACGGAAACACGTCTGCGTTCGTGGTGGGCGTGATTCATGGTCTGGGCGCGGAGACGCCGACGCAAATCCTGTTGTTTCTGATGGCGGCGAACCTGGGCGGGACCTGGGCTGGATTGCTCGGTCTGGCGATGTTTATCTTCGGTCTGCTGGTGATGAATACACTGATGTGCGCGTCGGCGGCTGGATTGTTTTCGTCGATTCTGGCGCGGCCGGCGGCATTGCGGACACTGACTCTGGCTACATCGGCATACAGCGTGGTCGTGGGTTCGGTGTTCCTGTTGGGCGTGGCCGACAAGCTTCCGTCGCTGACGGGGTAGAGAAAGCTCGGGAAAGAGAAACAGGCGGAACGCGTTTAGTGGCACAGTTTGGCTTACGCTCCAGGCCGGGTAAGACTGAGATCCCTTCGGCGCGCTTCGCTTGCTCAGGGCAGGCTCCTCGCTCCGCCTGAAGTGCGGCTCCTCTCGGGATGACCCACGGAGGTGCGAATTCAAACGGAGCCATTACGGGCGCAGAACAAAGTTGCATGATCGGTTTGTTTTGTGCATAGTGTTGCAGTGCGACTTGGCGAGGCTTGTGTATTAAGAAGTCGTATGCTGCTGAAAACAAGTTATCTAGCATTCTGCGGCGCTTGGCCCTCCGGCTGCTCACAGAAGCTTGTTGGTTCTGCAGGGCGTAGTGTGTCAGAAGCGATCGCGAGATTGGCAAAGCGAACGCACTCGAAGGAGAGTTTGATATGAAGCGAGTGGTTTGGATGGCTCTTCTAGCCTTGGCTCTTCCCTCGGGGTTGTTTGCCAGCAATTCGGTCGACTTTACCAATCTGGGTGGAACGTTGACGGGCAGTAATGCGGGCTTGGACCTGGCCGGATCGCAGTTGGAAGTTGTCAAGGGACTTAACGGCCTGGGCGTGGTTGCTGGCGCTTTGGGCAGCCTGAGTTTCTCGACTGGCGCGTTAATGTCTGGGAGCCTGTCGAATTGCACAACCGCAGGTATTTGCGCGACTTTCGCTTCCGGCGGAACGTTCAAGATCTCGTTGAACGGTTCGGATGGCCTTCCAAAGGGACTGGTTTTCAAGGGTTCATTCAGCGGACCGGTGACTTGGTCGTTGATCCAAGAGGGCAACGGGATGGACAGCTACACGCTGAGCGGAGCGCTTACGGGGACGTGGTCCAATGGCGCCCACACGACCGGC
This sequence comes from uncultured Acidobacteriaceae bacterium, assembly GCA_963739125.1. Taxonomy (GTDB): domain Bacteria; phylum Acidobacteriota; class Terriglobia; order Terriglobales; family Acidobacteriaceae; genus Sulfotelmatobacter. The sequence continues at coordinate 4,425,489 of CAVTZD010000001.1, forward strand.
AACGGGGCGACGATACAGCTGACCGTCACAACGGCGGGATACTTCAAAGGTAAGACCGTGATTTCGAGCGGCGATACGAATATTTCGGGCGCAACGGGCGTCACTGGGGTACCTGAACCGGGAACGCTGGGACTTCTGGGCACAGGGCTGGTTGGATTGGCCGGAGCGTTGAGCCTACGCCGCAAGACAAAAAACTAGACGATTTCTGAATTTTCTCTTTCTAAATCTTTCCTAATCTTTTAGAAAAGGCCCTCCCGCGGGGCCTTTCGCGTTGCCCTTAGGTATTCGGGCCCCATTTCTGTGTTCCGACCTCTCCCTTCCCTGCTATTTATTCCGACGGCGTTGATCCCTTCGATTTCCTGCTGCCTGTTACCGCGGTAATCGGGCTGGGGTGATTAGCGTTGACCCACTGCGCCCAGCCTTCTTACATTGCCAGCAGGGGGTTATATGAAGGATATCCATGAAGTTCTGCGGCAGAAGCAGGCGAAGTATGCCCAGCTTGGCAAGCAGATTGAAATGCTGCAGCAGGCAGCGGAGAAGCTGCGCGAGGTAGCTCCCTTGCTGGCGGAAAACGACGACGAAGACAACGCCGTGCTGGCAGAAGTCGACGAGGCATTGTCCCAGGATGACGCCATGGCAGCCAAAGCGGGGGCGAACGCTGGTAGCGCCTCATCGCGGGCAGCCCGTCCGGCTGCACCGCGCTGGCCGTAATCTGGCGGGAGTAAATATCTCAATTCACCTATGACGCTCCAGTCTCTACTGGTTTCGAGCGACGATTCCGCTGCTGACGTTCTGGGCAGAGTGCTGCCCGCGTTCGGCATTGCGCTCGATCGTTCCAGCGATCCGGAAACGACGCTGGCTCGCATTCAGCAGCAGAGATTCGATGCACTCATCGTCGACTTCGACGACGCGAAACTCGCCGCTGAAGTGCTGCAGTTGGCACAAGGCTTGGGTTCGGGCTGCGTCAGCGTGGCGCTGGTGGCGGACGCGACTCGCGTGCGAGACATCCTGAGCAGCGGAGCGCATTTCGTACTCTACAAGCCGCTCTCGGAAGATGCGGCGCGAGCGGGTCTGCGGGCTGCGGCTGCGTTGTTAAGCCGGGAGCGGCGCCGCGCTTTCCGCGTGCCCGTGCAGGCTCCGGTGGAGATTCGGCTGCCCGACGAGCGGAAGACGGACGGCATTCTTCTTGATCTGAGCGAAACCGGAATGGATGTTCTCACTCCGGAAGCGCAAACTGCCGGCGCGCTGCTCGGCTTTCATTTTCAGCTTCCTGACGGCGCCCTCGAAATTGAGGCGCATGGCCAGGTAGCCTGGGCCAATCCTAACGGGCAGACGGGCGTCCATTTCCTCGACCTGGCAGAGCAGACTTCATCTGACTTGAAGAAATGGTTGAAGGCTGCCGCTACGACCGCCGGTGCCGGCTCGAACGAAACCGTACCGCACTGCAAGCTGACCGACCTGAGTCTGGGGGGCTGCTACGTCGAAACCGACGCGCCTTTTCCGGAGCGGGCGCTGGTCGACCTTTGCCTGAAGACCGACAAAATGGAAGTGCACACCGAGGGGATGGTGCGCGTGGCGCATCCCGGACACGGCATGGGTGTTGAATTCCCTTCTCGAACCGCTGAGCAGCGCGCCCAGGTAGCCAGCCTGATCGACGTGCTGCGTAGCAGTCCCGAAGCGGCGCCGGAATTGACGATCTCGCCGAAGGCTCTGCTCGCCGACCTCACCCAGTTCGAACCAGGGGAGAAAGTACAAAGCTCCGGCTCGGACTCGGCGTCCGAATCGAGCGAAGAGATGGAAGATCCGCTGCTTGAGCTTCTACGGCGGGGCATCTCTCTGCAGCAGGGCGAATTTCTCTCTGAATTGCACGAGCAGCGCAGTCCCGCCGACGTGGCCTCGGTCTAGATTTCTTCATTCTTTCGTTTTTCCCGCACAATTTTTCTTGCACAATTTCAGGGTCGTTCGTGCCGCGCGCGCGGAAAAGCCTCTCATGGCAGGTAGTGCGGTTGCAGAGGGCGTTTCGCGAAGAATGGCAGGGCGGGTACCGAGTGAGGGTCCAGCAAGGAGCTTGTGGGAGCGAGAGGCTTTTCGGCGTGAAACGCGGTCAAAGAATCGAAGAACCCGAGCCCCGTCTCTGGCGCGGGCCCTTCAACTCTTCTGTGGATTGTTCCACCCCAATGCGAGTAGGTTAGCGGATCTCCGTTGCATGATGGTTTCAGCAGTGTTAAATCTGGGTTAAATTGTCGAAGCGCAATCGCCGGCGTTAAATGTAGACTGTGCTATCCGCAAGAGGCAGGTCGAATCGCCGGTTCGCCTGGTGCGAGTTGAACTCGTCCCGCGAGGAATCGTCTGGAAAAAACTGGTAAGTCAGGTCCACCGAGCGCAGTGCGGCTGATTTCCGTCCAAGAGCCGTCGCTGTTGTGGACTCCTCTGCTGGCGATTTGTGCCGCGGCCCTCGCGATCGAAATTCCCTTTCTGTTTTTCGGCACGCCATCCGGACACGACGTTGAGTTTCACCTCTATTCATGGCTTGATGTGCTGGCGCAGTGGAAGCACGGAATCGTCTATCCGCGGTGGGCGGCAATGGCGCACTTCGGATATGGCGAGCCTCGGTTCGTGTTTTATCCGCCGGCATCGTGGATGCTGGGCGCGCTGCTGGCCGCGATTGTTCCCTGGAAGCTGGCGTCTTCGGTCTACATCTGGATGGCTCTGGTCGCGTCAGGCGCGTCGATGTTCGCACTGGCGCGGAAATGGCTCGACCGCCGCAACGCCATGTTTGCCGCCGTGCTCTATGCGGTGAATCCGTATCACCTCGTGATCGTCTACTGGCGCAGCGCGTTCGCCGAATTGCTGGCCAGTTGCCTGGTGCCGCTGCTCGTGCTCGCGATCATGCGGCTTGTGGAGGACGACAGCTGGCGGGCCGCTGTGCCGCTTGCGTTTGTGCTCGCGGCCGCGTGGTTGACCAATGCTCCTGCCGCCGTGATGATTCATTACTCGCTGGCGCTGTTGCTGTTGGCGTTCGCCTGGCAGCAGCGCTCGCCTCGGCTTTTGCTGTTCGGTGGAGTCGCGGTGGCGCTGGGTGCGTGTCTGGCGGCGTTTTATCTTCTTCCCGCGATTTATGAGCAGAAGTGGGTCAACATTGCGGAAGCGATCTCGGCGGGTTCGCGGCCGCAGGATAACTTTCTTTTTATTCACACCACCGATGCCGCGCACGACGCCTTCAACCACATTGTCACCTGGGTGGCCTGCCTCGAAATCGTGGGAACGCTGGCCGCGGCCTGGGCGGCGAAATCGTGGCGAGACGAGAAGCCTACGCTGTGGCGAGCGCTGTTCGGTTGGGCCGTGGCCTGCTCCGTGATTATGTTTCCGGCGACGGCGCTGCTCTGGAGATTTCTTCCCAAGCTGGCGTTCATGCAGTTTCCGTGGCGCTGGCTGTTGTGCCTCAGCATGATTTTTTCGATCTTCGTCACCATCGGCGTGCGACGCTGGTGGACGCGCACCGCCGTTTGCCTGGTGGCGCTTCTGATGATTGTGGGGGCGTGGCGCCGCATCCAGCCGCCGTGGTGGGACAACGCGTCTGATCTGCGCGAAATGCAGGACGACATGTCCGACAAACTGGGCTACGAAGGCACCGATGAGTACACTCCCACAGGAATCGATGCGTCGGCGATTGACCAGGCAGGGGCAGATGCAGCCGACGGCGGGAACCGACAAGCGCCGCCCTCAGTCACGAGCTACGGCACGGCGCAGGCTGATATCCACGTCGACCGCTGGGATGCGGAGTCGAAAATGTTTACGGCGCAAACCCCGGCCTCAGAGCAGTTGGCACTACGGCTGTTTCCTTATCCGGCGTGGCGGGTCGAGGTCAACGGCCGCGTCGTGCAGGCGAGCGTTGTCAAAGAGACTACTGGCCAGGACGCGGAAAAGATGTTGATTCCAATCGGGGCTGGGTTCAGTCGAGTGCAGATCACGTTCGTTCGCACCTGGGATCGAACGGTGGGTGGATGGGTCTCTGCGCTCAGTGCGGTGTTTTTGTTTTTCTTGATATCGTGGACGCGGCCCAGCGCCTGCTAACTCTGTCATGCGAAAAATTCTCATCGCCACCTCGAATCCCGGCAAACTACGCGACTTTGCCGGAGCCGCGGCCGCGCATGGAATTGAAATCGCGGGCGTCCCAAACTTCTCTTCCCTGCCAACGGTGGTCGAAGACGGGCTCAGCTTCGAGGACAACGCGCGCAAGAAAGCGGAACAGTACAGCCGCGCGGCGCCGGGTGAGATCGTCGTTGCCGACGACTCCGGTCTGGAAGTGGACGCGCTGAACGGCGCTCCGGGCGTGCATTCGGCGCGCTACGCCGCGCCCGACCTTTTCGACATCGAGCCGCACCTGGCGGACGCCAACACCGACGATGAAGCCAACAACGCGCGGCTGGCGCGCGAACTCAAGAACATTCCTTCGGCTCGACGCACGGGAAGATTCGTCTGCGTGCTGGCCGCAGCCCGCGACGGCGAGACGCTGGCGACCTTTCGCGGCACGGCGGAAGGAATCATTCTCGACGCGCCGCGAGGCACCAACGGCTTCGGATATGATCCGCTGTTTTATTTTCCGCGGATCGAAAAGACGTTCGCCGAACTGAGTGCCGAAGAGAAAGCCAGGTACAGCCACCGGGGCGTGGCGTTTCGGCAGTTTCTGGACTGGTGCGAAGATATCTGCGATGTGGCACGTCATCGGTAGCACCAACAGCAGATTCCTCACCGGGCTTTCAGCCCGATTCGGAATGACAACCCTCCTGAAGATGTCATCCTGAGCGCAGCCGTTTTTCAGGCGAAGCGAAGGATCTGAGTCTTATCCGGCCCGGAGCGTGAGCCAACTTGTAACGCTACCTGGGCTGCGCGTTCCTTGACTTCGCTTCTTGCGCCGCCCGATAATATGAGGTTCTTTTATCATTCCCAGACACATAAGCTGGATTCATAAGGAGCTTTCGTGGCATCTGCCAGTTCTACTGCTCCCGAAGTAACGAGAAGTGGCGCGAAGGTTGTCACGCGTGGGGTTGCGCCGCTGCGGGCGGGGCAAGGCATTTCGTTTTGGCTGCGGCGGCTGCACTCGCTGACCGGCATCATTCCTGTTGGCGCATTTCTTTTCGAGCACATCCTCATTTCGAACTCGACCGCTATCAGCGGGGCCGACGCTTACGCGCGCCAGGTCAGTTTTCTGGCGAATCTTCCGCTGGTCTTTTTTCTCGAATTGTTCGGCATCTGGTTGCCGATTGCCTTTCACGCGCTCTACGGTTTTTACATCTGGTACGGCGGTGACGGAAATACGGTCGCCTATCCCTGGAGCGGCAACTGGATGTACACGCTGCAGCGCTGGACCGGCGGCATTGCATTCGTCTATATCGTCTGGCATACGTGGACGATGCGTTTTACCGGCGTCGACCTGCACGCGAATCCGATGGCGTCGTTCGGCAAGGTACAACAGGAGGTCATTCATCCGGCGCTGTTCCTGTTCTACATAGTGGGACTGGTCGCGGCTTCGTGGCACTTCGCGTACGGCATCTGGCTGTTCTCGGCCAAGTGGGGCATTGTTTCGGGCGACAAGGCGCAGAAGAGGCTTCTGCGTCTCTGCCTGGTGTTTTTTCTGGTGCTGTGCGGTGCTGGGTTTGCCAGTCTTTATTCGTTCCGCTCGCGGCCCCTGCAGGACGTAGGAGCGAACGGGACGATTGTTGACGCAAGCCGCGGGCGGCCCACTCGATCACCGGCGCGCGCGCAGGCCCCGGCTCCGGCTCCGGCCGAAACAATGACTGACGGAAGGCCGGTGCGCTAAATGGCGAATCCTAAAATTATCGTCGTAGGCGGTGGACTGGCCGGGCTTTCTGCGGTGATCAAGATCGCCGAGATGGGCGGCAGCGTCGATCTGTTTTCGATTGTTCCCGTCAAGCGATCGCATTCAGTGTGCGCGCAGGGCGGCATCAACGCGGCGAAGAATCTGAAGGGCGAAGGCGATTCGACCTGGAAGCATTTTGACGACACGGTCTATGGCGGGGATTTTCTGGGCAACCAGCCTCCGATCAAAGACATGTGCGAGGCTGCGCCGGGCATCATCGATCTGCTCGATCGCATGGGCGTGCCCTTCAATCGCACGCCAGAGGGATTGCTCGACTTTCGCCGCTTCGGCGGGACGTTATATAACCGCACCGCATTTGCCGGCGCGACCACGGGCCAGCAATTGCTTTATGCGCTCGATGAGCAAGTCCGGCGGTACGAATCCGAAGGAAAAGTGAAGAAGTACGAGCACTGGGAGTTTCTCTCGGCCGTGCTCGATGGCAACCGCGTCTGTCGCGGTATCTGCGCCATGGATCTGCGGTCGATGGAAGTGCGCACCTTCCCGGCCGACGCGATCATCATCGCCACCGGCGGCATTGGGGCGATCTTCGGCAAGTCGACCAATTCGGTTGTATGTACAGGTTCGGCACAGTCGGCTTTGTATCAGCAGGGCGCGTACTACGCCAATGGCGAATTTATTCAGGTGCACCCCACGTCGATTCCCGGCGAGGACAAATTGCGGCTGATGTCGGAGTCGGCGCGCGGCGAGGGCGGACGCGTGTGGGTGCCGAAGAGTGCGGGCGACAAGCGAGATCCGAAGGCGATCCCGGAAAAAGAGCGCTGGTATTTCCTCGAAGAGTGGTATCCGAAGTATGGCAACCTGGTGCCGCGCGATGTCGCGACCCGCGCCATCTTTAAAGTCGTCTACGAGTACAACCTCGGCATTGACGGCAAGCCGATGGTCTATCTCGACCTGACCCACATCGATCGCAAGATTCTGGACAAGAAGCTGGAAGGCATTCTCGAAATCTACGAGAAATTTGTGGGCGACGATCCGCGCGACACGCCCATGAAGATTTTTCCCGGCATGCATTACACCATGGGCGGGCTCTGGGTCGATTACAAACAGGCCACGAACATTGCCGGTATTTATGCCGCGGGGGAGTGCGAATATCAATATCACGGCGCGAACCGGCTGGGCGCGAATTCGCTGGTATCGTGCATTTACGGTGGAAGCATCGCCGGGCCGAACGCGGTGAACTACGCGCGCGGGCTGCAGGCTCTGCCCGACGACAACGGATGCTTCGAGGCTGAGAAGAAACGCCAGGAAGACGACAACGCCCTGCTGATGAATAATCAGGGCACGGAGAATCCGGTCAAGCTGTGGCGCGAATTGGGCGAATTGATGACCAAGGATTGCACCGTCATCCGCTACAACAAGAACCTGCAGCAAACCGACGGAAAACTGGTGGACTTACTGCAGCGCTTCCGCAACGTGAATTTGAGCGACCGCACTCTGTGGGCCAACACGACTGTGGTTTTCGCGCGGCAACTTTACAACATGCTGCATCTGGCGCGGGTGATCGCGCAGGGTGCGGCGATGCGCGACGAATCGCGCGGCGCGCATTACAAGCCCGACTTCCCCGAGCGCGACGACAAGAACTGGATGAAGACGACCAAGGCATATTTCGCGCCGGATGCGGATGAGCCGAAGTTTGAGTTTGAGCCGGTAGACGCGGGGCTGATTCCACCGCGGGCGAGGAAGTACTAGATATGTGGGGACGGACGCATTCGTCCGCCCGCCCGGACGAATGCGTCCGGGCCTCCATGGCGAGTGATGAAATTGGGAGGGGCATGAGTTCCAGAGTGTCCGTTTGTCTTGTCATCCTGAGCGAAGCGAAGGACCTATGCAGTTTGCCGGCACCGGCGGAGTGCACAGATTCTTCGCTTCGCTCAGAATGACAAGCGTTTTCTTCAGCTGATTGGTAAAGGCTAATGGCTAATTCAAAATCTGTGATCATAAAGATCAAGCGTCAACCGACTCCCACCTCCGCGTCGTATTGGGAGGAGTTCTCCATTCCTTACAAGCCGAACATGAACGTGATCTCGGCGCTGATGGATATTGCCGCCGAACCCACGACTCGCGACGGCAAGGCGACCACGCCCATCACTTACGACTCGAACTGCCTTGAAGAAGTCTGCGGATCTTGCGCGATGCTGATCAACGGGCGCGCGCGCATGGCCTGCTCGGCGCTGATCGACCATCTTGAACAGCCGATTCGGCTCGAGCCGTTCAGCAAGTTCCCTGTCGTCCGTGACCTGGCCGTCGACCGCAATGTGATCTTCGAAAATCTGAAAGCGGTGAAGGCGTGGGTTCCAATCGACGGCACGTATGATCTGGGCGCCGGCCCGCGCATGTCGGCAGAGGATCAGGAAGCGGCCTACCCGCTCTCCCGCTGCATTTCGTGTTGCTGCTGCATGGAGGCGTGCCCGCAGTTCAACGAAGATACGGGCTTCGTGGGCGCAGCCACGATTGCGCAGGTCAGATTATTTAACACTCATCCCACGGGCCAGGCGCTCAAGCGCGAGCGCCTCGCGGCGCTGATGGGCGATGGCGGCATTCAGGAATGCGGCTACGCCCAGAACTGCGTGGAAGTTTGTCCCAAGGATATTCCGCTGACGAAGTCCATTTCTGAGGTCGGGGGCCAGGTCATGAAGCAGGCTCTCGGTGACCTTTTACGGCGCTGAATTGTGTCAAAGCGCGCATCGCAGTCGGCCTAAGTTCGCCATAATTGCCGCCAAGTTATAGGTGAGGCCGCAGATAGTTCGTTTCGCTTGAAATCGCGCAAATGGCCCGCCAAGTGCCCCTAACCATACTGTGAACGGAAGCCGGTAACCTGCGGTAACCAACGCTGGTATCGCTTCCCTGGGTACGCAGGTAACAACACCGCGGCTGTATTGGATTGGGCCGCTTGACAGCATGGCTTACAATTACCGCTACTCGCGCAGCAGTAATGAGTGAGAGCGGCGGCGGCAAGTGAGCCGCCATGGAAACCACTTCGTGAGACGTATCGCAAAAATACAATTCGTTGGCATTCTTTTTCTGGCCATGGTTTGCACGGCAATGTCAGGCACGGCTTACGCCGTGCGCCGCGTAACCGTGCATCGCGGGCACCGCGGACATTTTCGCTGGATCCTTTGGCATCCGATGTTTCGGCCGTCGCACGAATCGTTGCTGATCCAGAATGCTGAAATCGATCGCCTCGACCTGCCCCGCATTCAAGACGACACCGAACTGGAAGCGCTCAAGGCCGACGGTTCGCTGCTACCGATTCACGCCAGCGAGGTGCTGCGCTTCGATCCGCGGCTTGATCCTTCACGGCGCTTTTGCCGTCCGTGGACGCGCGATTTTACCGAAGATTTGAGCCAGGCTTATTACAACCGCTTCCACCAGCAGATACAGGTGAACTCAGCGGTGCGCACGGTGAAGGTGCAGAAGAAACTTCGCCGCCACAATCGCAATGCCGCACCCTATGAGGGCGACACAGCCTCTTCGCACCTGGCCGGCGTGACCGTTGATTTGCAACGCCGCGGCATGAGCAAAGAAGAAATCGTGTGGATGGAGCATTACCTGTTCTACATGAAGGCGCTCGGCCTGGTAGAGCCGGAAGAAGAACGGCACCAGTGGGTCTACCACATCATGGTGAGCGGCCATTACTCGGAGTGGCGCGATACGCAGAATATCGTTCCACTCGACCACCCCGACGACGAAAACGGCACGTCGAAAACGCAGATCGCAGAAGGCGGCGGCACCAAGTAGTTCTCCGGCATTTCACCCGCGCAGAATTTATTTATGATGTCGGCGAGGCTTCTGCCTTAAGCTTCCCTCCTATGATCGTTCTGATGGCCGGGCTTCCCGGCACCGGCAAGAGCACGCTTGCCCGTGAGCTTGCGGCGAGGGTTTCAGGCCGCGTGTTGAGCAAAGATGAGTTCCGCCACGCGATATTTCTGCCGGGGGAAATTGAGTACTCCTCGCGGCAAGACGACTTCTGCCTGCAACTCATGATGCAGACGGCTGGATATCTTCTGTCTCGGAATCCTCTCCGCGCGGTCCTTCTCGACGGGCGTCCGTTTTCGCGGCGCTATCAGATCGAAAACGTGGTTGCTACGGCTGACGCGCTGCTGCAGCCGTGGAGAATTCTGGAATGCGTCTGCTCGGAAAAGACGGCACGGAGGCGCCTTGAGGCCGATGCTGCCGCCAGCGCCCATCCCGCCGGGAATCGTGATTTCCAGCTCTATCTCGAAGTGAGGTCGCGCTTTGAAGCGATCACGCATCCGAAAACCGCTATCGATACCGATCAACCGCTGGAGCAATGCATTGAGAGTTCGCTGGCTGCTCTGCGGTGAGGTTGAACAATTCTCAACCACAGAGGACACGGAGGGCACAGTGGAAGAACTATGCGGAGCGATCCTCTGTGTTCTCCATGCCCTCTGTGGTTGAAAGTCCGCCGCCTGATTCGTCGGACTACGCATCGTTCCCACCATCCGTATACAATCCTTGCCTTGCGGCAATACTCGCATCGAACTTATGACCCCAAATAAAATCGCTCTGTTCCTTTCCGTCGTTCTGCTTTCGGCAGGCCTTTTCGCTCAGGACATCACGGTTTCGGCCAAGGCCCACGCCATTCAGAATTCCTCGATTGTCGTCGACACGCACGCCGACACGCCGCAACGTTTTCTCGACGAAGGGTTCGATATCGGCTCAACTGACCCGAGCGACAACGGCCACATCAGCCTCGACAAGGCGCGCCGCGGAAACCTCGGCGCCGAATTCTTTTCCATATGGGTCGACCCCGAAACCAACCAGGGCCGCTTCGCCAAACATACGTTCGATCTGATCGATTCCGTCTATGAGCAGGCCGCGCGACATCCCGACCGCATGATGATGGCGTTCTCGGTCGCCGATATCGAGCGAGCCCATAAAGAACACAAACTGGCCGCGCTGATGGGCATTGAGGGCGGCCACTCGATCGAGAATGACATGCGCCTGCTGCGCGACTACTACCGCCTGGGCGTGCGCTACATGACGCTCTCATGGTCGAACACGAATGAGTGGGCCGACTCTTCCGGCGACATCGACGACCCCAAAGTGCAACATCACAACGGCCTCACCGACTTCGGCAAGCAGGTTGTGCTGGAGATGAACCGCCTCGGTATGATGGTCGACATTTCTCATGTGGCCGACAAGACGTTCTGGGACGCGATTGCAACGACAAAAGCTCCGGTAATTGCGTCGCACTCGTCGGCGCGGGCGCTGGTCGATGCTCCGCGCAACATGACTGACGACATGCTTCGCGCTGTGACAAAAAACGGCGGAGTAGTGCAGGTAAATTTCTACAGCGGATTTGACGACGAGAACTACCGCAAGGCGATGCTTGCCCAGGCAAAAGATGAGGCCGCCGCGGTGCAACAATATGCCGACCAGATGAGGGCAGAGGGCAAGGCGGTCAATTATGTCGACGAGGACCGCATTGAGCGCGAGTGGATGGCCAAGATTCCGCGGCCGCCGCTGAAGTCGCTCATCGACCAGATTGATCACGTCGCCAAAGTTGCGGGCATTGATCACGTGGGGCTCGGCTCGGACTTCGACGGCGTCAGCGGGGCCACGCCGCAGGGCATCGACTCGGCCGCCGACTTGCCCAAGATTACGCAGGCGCTGCTCGACCGCGGCTACAGCGCGGCCGACATCAAGAAGATTCTGGGCGAGAACCTGCTGCGCGTGTTTCGCGAAGTCGAGCGCGTGAGCCACGAGATGCAGGAACAGGCCGCGCCGGTCTCAAAGTAGGTGGCATGGCTGTGGTGCGTGCGGCGCGTTTGAAGGTGACAACCTGCGCTCATCTCTCTACCATCACGACGGCTCTGTCGTACAATGCAACGTTGCGCGGAAATGACCGCTCGATTTCCAGCTTCAAACTCCATCCAAGGGGCGTTTATGCATAAGGGATCGGCAATCTTTTTTCTGCTGTTAGCGACAATGGCAGCGTCAGCGCAGGCGAACCCGGGTGCTGCCGCGAAGCCGAGCACGGCGGCAAAGCCGGCCGCATCTGCGGCACGGGCGAACCCCGTGGCGATCATCAACACTACCGCCGGCAAAATGACGTGCACACTGTTTCCCGACAAAGCGCCCATCGGCGTTGCGAACTTCATTGGACTCGCGACCGGCACGCGGGACTGGAAGAATCCCGTCAGCGGCGCCACCAAGCACGGTGTGCCGCTCTATGACGGCACCGTTTTTCACCGGGTGATTCCCGGATTCATGATTCAGGGCGGCGACCCGGCGGGCAACGGACAGGGCGATCCCGGCTACAAATTTAAGAACGAGGTATCGTCAGACTTGCTGTTCGACCGCCCCGGGCGCCTGGCTTATGCGAATGCCGGGCCGGGTACGAACGGATCCCAGTTTTTCATTACCGAAGTGGCCACACCACACTTAAACGGAGGCTATACGATCTTCGGGCAGTGTGACGACGCAACTGTCGAACTGGTGAAGCAGATCGCGCGTATGGCGACCGACCCCAGCAACGACCGGCCTTTTCGTCCGGTGAAGATCATTCACATCAGCATAGTTCGTGGTGCGGCGACAGTTCACAGACCAGCGGCAGGAACCGCGACGAAGAAGCCGGCAGCACCTTCGAGTTCAAATTAATTTCGGGGCAGCGCCGTTGAAATGAGATCGAGTCAGGCGCTAAACTTTTTTTATCATGCTTCCGGGGAACACGCTTCCAAGTAACAGAGTTCGGCCTGGCGCGACTCGATGGGCTCTTCTGCTCGCTGCTGCACTTCTCGTCGCAACGCCGTCTACTCGCGCGCAAGCGCCTCAGACCAAACCTGCGCAAGCGCCCGTACCCTTGCCCTCCACTTCGCTCGACAATCCTTCAGTCTCCGTGCAGGAAGATGTTTCCTACGGCACAGTCGAGGGCCACTCGCTGCTCCTGGATGTTTACCAGCCAGCGGATCGCTCTTCAGATCGGTTGCCGGCGGTGGTGTTGATTCATGGCGGAGGCTGGGCCAGCTTCGACAAATCCACCATGCGCGCTATGGGGATGTTCCTCGCCCGGTCTGGCTTCGTCGCATTCTCGGTCGACTACCGGCTGTTTCATCCGGCTGAAAATCATGGGTCCACGAGTCAGGCTGCCCAGAATCCCTGGCCGGCGCAGCTGGACGATGTGCAGCGCGCGGTGCGCTGGATTCGCGCCAACGCGGCGAAGTACCACGTCGACCCCGACCACATTGGCGCGTTCGGTCACTCCGCCGGAGCGCAGTTGGGGGCTCTGCTGGGAATGGAGGATACGCGCGACAACTCCGACGCGGCGCTGGCCAAATACTCCAGCCGCGTGCAAGCCGTAGTGGATGTGAGCGGGCCCGCCGATTTCACTACACCGCGCGACAGGGGCGCCGGCTTTCTCTCCGCTTTTTTTGGCGGGGACTATGCGCAGAATGCGAAAACCTGGCAAGATGCTTCGCCCGCGTTTCACGTCTCCAAGAGTGATTCGCCTTTCCTCATTGTTCACGGTACCGGAGACCAGCAGGTTCCGATTGCGCAATCCGAAGAGTTGGCCGACAAGCTGAAGCAGGCGGGAGTTCCCGTGAGGTTTGTCACGGTCGACGATGTCCACACTTTCCGCACGCCGGAGGCGCGCCGCCGCCTCGCGCTTGAATCCCTGGCGTTTTTCACGGAATACTTGCTGCCGGGAAATCTCAAATAGTCTCAGGGGCGAGAAGGAATCCTGGCCTCGCCACTCTAGGTGCCAGGCTCCTGCTAGAATCGAGAGTCATTTTGAAATAAGGAGAAACGAATCCATGAGCCGCTCTGCGGGTACGTACGCTATTTTTGATACTTCCGAAGGAACCATCGTCTGCCGTCTCTTTGAAAAAGAAGCGCCCAAAACCGTTGCCAACTTCATCGACCTCGCCGAAGGTAAGCGCGAGTGGAAGCATCCTTCGACCGGCAAGAAATCGAATGACCGGCTCTACGACGGCACGGTTTTTCACCGCGTGATTCCCGATTTCATGATTCAAGGCGGAGATCCGCAGGGCACCGGTATGGGCGGGCCGGGATATCAGTTCGAGGACGAGACCAAAGGCTCGCCGTATAAGTTCGACAAGCCGGGCAAGCTGGCCATGGCCAATGCCGGGCCGAATACCAACGGTTCGCAGTTCTTCATCACGGTTGCGGCAACGACATGGCTGACGGGCAAGCACACGATCTTCGGTGAAGTCGTCGAAGGGCAGGATGTAGTGAACAAGATCACTGCCGTGCCGCGGGGGCGCAACGATCGTCCGAGCAAAGATGTCGTGGTGAAAAAGGTGACGGTGGAGAAGGTATAAACTCAGCGGTTTGCCAGCACTCGAATGCCGGGAAGTTTCAGTAAATGGTCATCGGCGGTAATCAGTGTCAGGTCAAAGACTTTTGCCGTGGCTGCCAGGAACTGATCGGCGGGATCGCCGTGCGAGAAGTTGATGGACGGAATGGCAAGCGCCACGTCGATTGTGAGAGGCGCTTCGAACAGTTGTAACTCCGATATCGATTTTTTGACCCACGTTGAGATATCGGGCTGAACTTGGAATCGTCCTTTGCGGCACAAGATTGTTAGCTCCCACACGCTTACGGGAGAGAGCCATAACTCGTTTTGCGAATCTGTGAGGGCCCTTGCTACCCGGCTTGAAAGTCGGCTCGCTTCGATAAAACTCCAAAACCAGATGTGGGTGTCGAGAAGGTATTTCATTCTCGCCACGCATCCCAATCATCGAGACTACCGGTTGGGCCGACGATGTCTCCGAGAATCTGCGCAGTCCCGGCACCAGAACCCAAGCGCCTCTTGGGGGGCTTCTCCGGAGAGGCGGGAACTAACTCGGCAACGGGTTGACCAAAGCGAGTCAATCGAATGGGTTTGCGCGTCTTGCGAACCTCTTCGATCAGGCCCAGGCATTTGGCCTTGAACTCGGAGACGGCCACTTCCTTCATGAGCGAATTGTACTATGGTCAATGACCATGGTCAAACGCGTTATCGCCCTTGCTATGGTCTCCGTCAACTCGACTTCAGTGAGGCTTGGAAAATACTGGGTGATCTTTTCGTAGACGTCAGTAGGCCTAGCCCTTCCTCCCTTCGCGTCAAGCACGCGCAGTAACGGAAGCGCAAGCTCCTCTAAGCTCGGTATCATGAAGTTCTCTTCTAGTTATCCGGCCCCACGGCTCACACTCCGATCACTCCGCACAATTCTTTCACCGCGGCGGCGCTCTTATCTACCCCGGCTTTTTCCTCCGGCGTCAGTTTGATTTCGATGATCTGCTCGATCCCCTTGGCGCCGAGCTTTACCGGCACGCCGACGTAAAGGCCGCTGATGCCGTATTCGCCCTGTAGGTATGCGGCGCAGGGGAGAATTTTCTTTTTGTCTTTCAGGATCGCCTCGACCATTTCCGTTACTGCTGCCGAGGGCGCGTAATAGGCCGAACCGGTTTTGAGATACTTCACGATTTCGGCGCCGCCGTCGCGGGTGCGCTGGACGATCGCGTCGAGTTTCGATTTCTCGATCAATTCCGTAATTGGAATTCCCGCCACTGTGGAATAGCGCGACAGCGGGACCATGGTGTCGCCGTGGCCGCCGAGCACGAACGCCGTGACGTTTTCCACGCTCACGTTTAATTCTTCCGCAATGAATGTCCGGAAGCGCGCCGAATCGAGGACGCCAGCCATGCCGATGACGCGTTCGCGAGGGAATCCAGCGAGCTTGTAGGCGGCTTGCGCCATGGCGTCGAGAGGATTGGAGACGATGATCAGAATACAGTTCGGCGAATGCTTGACCACTTCGCCCACGACCGCTTTCATGATGCCGTAATTCGTGTTGAGCAAGTCATCGCGGCTCATGCCGGGCTTGCGCGGAATGCCGGCGGTGATTACGACGATATCGGAGTTCGCCGTGTCTTTATAGTCGTTAGTGCCGATGATGTGGGAGTCGCGTTTTTCGATTGGCATGGCTTCGAGCAGGTCGAGTCCCTTGCCCTGGGGGACGCCTTCGATAATGTCAATGAGAACAACGTCGGCCAGTTCCTTGGAAGCGATCCAGTGTGCTGCGGTCGCGCCTACGTTGCCGGAGCCTACGATGGTTACTTTTTTGCGCATGAGTTCCTCGTTTAACAGAAATGATTAAAATCCTAACCACAGAGGACACGAGGTTTTACACGGAGGCTGACTATGAAACTTTTCTTTGTGATCCTCCGTGCCCTCGTGGTTCAAGCCCTTACCTTGTTCCCGCCATCACTGGCGCGCCCATGTTCTCGATGATGTGTCCGGCGAACTCGCTGGTTTTAACTTTGGTTGCGCCCGGCATCAGGCGCTCGAAATCGTACGTAACTTTTTTCTGCTCGATGGTGCGCTCGATGCTGTGTTCAATCAGGTCGGCGGCTTCATCCCAGCCCAGGTGCCGGAACATCATGACGCCCGACAGAATTACAGAGCCGGGATTGATCACGTCTCTGTCGGCATATTTCGGCGCGGTGCCGTGCGTGGCTTCGAAGATCGCATAGCCGTCGCCGATGTTCGCACCCGGAGCGATGCCGAGCCCGCCGACCTGCGCCGCGCAGGCGTCGGAAATGTAATCACCGTTCAGATTCGGCGTGGCCAGCACGGAATACTCGTCGGCGCGCGTAACCACTTGCTGGAAAATCGAATCAGCGATACGGTCGTTGATCATGATTTTCTTTTTCCACACGCCGTTCCCATGCGTGCTGTAGATTGCGTCGAGCACGGCTTTAACTTCTTTCTCGACGGCCTGGCGAAAGGCGGGCGGAGCAAACTCCATGCCCGGCTCGACAAGGTCGGCATTCTCGGCGACGCTCAGGTTCGGGTTTGAATCTTTATTGCCCAGAATCCAGCTCTCGCGTTCGGTCACGACTTTGTCGCGAAATTCTTCCGTCGCCAGTTCGTATCCCCACTTGCGAAATGCACCTTCGGTAAATTTCTGGATGTTGCCCTTGTGCACCAGCGTTACCGTCTTGCGTCCGGACTCGAGCGCGTGCTGAATGGCCATGCGCACCAGGCGCTTGGTCCCCGTGACGGACATCGGCTTGATACCGATTCCCGAGTCGAGGCGAATCTGCTTTTTGCCGCCCTTCAGCATGTCTTTGTTCAGGAACTCGATCAGGCGGGCGCAGTCGGCAGTTCCCTCTTCCCACTCGATGCCGGCGTAAACGTCTTCGGTGTTCTCGCGGAAAATCACGACGTCCATGCGCTCGGGATGCTTCACCGGTGACGGCACGCCCTTGTAATACTTGACCGGGCGCACGCAACTAAAGAGATCGAGAATCTGCCGCAGCGCCACGTTGAGCGAACGAATGCCGCCGCCGACGGGAGTGGTGAGCGGGCCTTTGATGGCCACGCGAAATTCACGAATCGCCGAAACGGTGTCGTCGGGGAGCCAGGTGTCGAACTTGGCCTTCGCCTTTTCTCCGGCAAACACTTCATACCACGCCACGCGCCGCTTGCCCTTGTACGCCTTCTCCACCGCCGCGTTGAACACGCGCAGCGATGCCTTCCAAATGTCGCGCCCGGTTCCGTCGCCCTCAATGAAAGGAATGATGGGGTTGTCGGGAACCTGATACTTGCCGTCCGCATAATTAATTTTCTTTCCGTCTGCCGGCACAGCAACCCCGTTGTACGACTCAGCCATTACAACCTCCATGATTGCAGTCTGTCGCTTCGAGTATAAGGAAAACCCACAATTATAAAGACTCAGCGCCAACAACCCCACAAGATTATTCTTCGGCAGAAATGCCGCATTTTGGAGATTCTTGGCCCTTTCCAATCGTGGTCAGCAGAACGCGGTGGGATCTAAGACTGCCCGTGACCTCTTCTTGAGCCCCGTGTAATAATCCTGTTTTGGTCTCTTCGTCACCGCGTCCGGCGAGGTGTTGTTTTGAAGAATCGAATCCACTGCTTCCCTCTGCTGCTCGTCAGCTTATTCTTTTGCGCTGCCTCGACCGCGGCCTTTGCCGCTAGCTCTGGCGATGTGACCCAGGTGGGGCGCGATATCACGATCGGTCCCGGCGAAGAAGTTAGCGAGGCCACTTGCTTCGGCTGCAGCGTTCGGGTCCGTGGGCACGTGAGCGGCGACGTGACGACATTTGGCGGCGGCATTGTCGTCGAAGACCAAGGCCAGATTGGCGGTGACCTTACGTCTTTCGGGGGCGAGATCCGCCTCGACCAACACGTGAAGGTCGGCGGAGACGTGACCGTGCTGGGCGGCCATCTTCGCCGTGACCCTGCGGCGTCGGTTGGAGGCGATGTCGCCAACTTCGGCGGCGCAGGCTGGATGATCCTCATCTTTGTGATTCCGCTCGCCTTCATCGGCGCACTCGTGGCCCTGATCGTCTGGTTCATCCGGCGTTTAATCCGGCCGTCGTTGCCTGCAGCCGCGTAACGAGTGGCAGGCGTCGTTCACCACCTTCGTGTGCCAAACGTCTTGCGCACACCAACGGTCATGTAACGTCCCCAGGGTCCATTGTTGCCGAGGTCGGCCACACCGAGGTTTCTGTCGCGCGCGCCCAGGCGGTCAAACAGGAAGTGCTGCGTCACGCGGAATTCGAAACCCTTGTCGATGTAAATCCCCACTCCCCACGAGTGCTCAATGCCGATCGCATCCGGCGACCAGGTATAGAGCGTCTTCGGCAGATTCTTGCCGAACAGAAACGTGGGGGCGCCGTAGACCATGAACCGGCGCAACAGGGTTCGCCCGAAGGGACGAACTTCCAGAACTCCGGACAGCACGTAGCGGGCAAACATGCTGCACGGCGCGCTTGCTCCGCCGTACAGCTCGGCGTTCCCCGCGCAAAGGTTGGGATCGACCTCGTTGTGCGGAGGCGCGAGGTCGAGCTGCGCCCATCCCCACAACATGTCGTGGGGAAAGAACATTCGCTCGCCTGCAGGGGCCTCATGCCATCCCGAGTCTGCGCTGGAGGCATCTTTTTCGGAGACCAGCGGCGGAGCGTTTTGCGCCGACACGGAGATCAAAGCGAATATCACAACAAATCCTGAGAAAATAGATCCTGCTCGAAGCAACGCCCACCGTTTCATTGGTCCTCCCAGAAATATGCTCACAAGCTCAGCTTCACCGAACTGAGATCCTCCGCGGGCCGCGGGCTTGCAAACCCCTGCATTTTGCGGTCGACTCTCCGGCCGCACACTGGCCGGCGAGCGGTGCTTCGCCTAAGTTCTCTGTGGGTGAAGTAAGAGCGGAACATTGTAACCCGCGCTCTGGCTGACCGAAATTCCGCCGCTGAAGCTGGCTCGCGCCGACCCAGGCGGGCGTTACTTTCCAGGTTTCGCGGGGCGACAAGAGAACCTGTTGAGAGCCCTCAAATATGCGTCCGAGGCGTGAGCGCTAAGGTGGCTCCTTCCAGAATTCATATCTCGCATGCTGTTTATTCCATTCGCTGTACATAACGCTGTCAGAAATGCCCATAAACCCAAGCCAGAGCGGGCTTCCGGGTTTGGTTCGCAGATTGCAAATAGCAGACCGTACGCAGAACCCAAACCCCCTATGCCCCAAGAGATTTCCGTCTCGTACCAGGCTATTAAGAGCAAGGTCTACCGCCTAATCGACTCTCTCGTTGTGGGAGAGAAAAACGAAGCTGAGGTGCAGGAGTCGATTCAGCGCTGGTGGGCGCTGATTCATCCCGCCGACCGTCCAGTGGCGCAGAAATATCTCCTGATGGTGCTGGGCCGTTCCTGCTCGGCTCTCGACGCCGTGGGCGACGCGCTGATGTCAGCCGCCCGGCCGGAGCCCGCCAATGCGCGGCTTCAGGCTGAACTAAGCTCCCGACGCATGCGGATGGTTGAGCGCATGGTCAAAGAAGTGGGATCCCGTCCCGCGGTGTAGCCCGCTCTGTTCCGCCCCTGCAGCGAGCTCCTGAAGCCCCAAAGAGACAAGAAATTTACATTTCCCGCGTTGCGCTGCGGCTCTCTCGCCAGTATCCTTCCCTTGATCGGGAGGCATTGATCCGGCAACAGTTTGCCCCAGAGACATTCTCAAGACCCTGTCTTCAACTGCGGGAAAAATAACACACCAGGAGCCTTTCATGAACCGGCCAGCCATAACGCTCGATAAACTGTGCAGGTACCTTTCTTTTGGAGTCTTACTGATTATGGCGACATCGTTGTTTGCTGCTTCCGGCGTTTATACCTTCACCCTGAACTCCATCGACGGCACACCGGCGCCGCTGGCCGAATACAAAGGCAAGGTCGTGCTGATCGTCAACGTCGCCAGCCAGTGCGGATACACGCCGCAATACAGCGCTCTTGAAGCCATCTACGAAAAATACAAAGATCAGGGATTCGTCATCCTCGGCTTCCCCGCCAACAATTTCGGCGCGCAGGAGCCGGGCACAAACGAAGAAATCAAAACCTTCTGCACCCGCAAGTACAGCGTGACCTTTCCCATGTATTCGAAGATTTCGGTGAAGGGCGCGGACCAGGCGCCGCTGTATGCCTACCTGACGAAAGAGACTGGCCCAGGCATCAAGGGTGACATCAAGTGGAACTTCACCAAGTTCCTGATTGATCGCGACGGGAAGGTCGTGCAGAGGTTCGAGCCGGCGGTGACGCCGGATTCTAAAGACGTGACCGGAGCGATTGAGAAGCAGTTGAAACTGTAGCGGGGCTCGAGCTAGGGACGCGGCAGCATTCTTATTGACCAACCATGATCCGTGCGCGATGCTGGCCGGACCGCTAAACTCTTGCCTGGTTCACGGGCTGAAATCGGAACTGGGCTGTGGCCATCCTCCGGCAGTTGCGACTGGACTACCGCCGAACTAGTGGCGCATATATATCCGGCTGGCGCCTACGGAAGTGCGTTGGCGACTTTTATGCTCAATTGGCGGCTTCCGCTGCTTACCGAGTACATTCGTTCGTTCGTGCTGCGGACGACTGTCGCTCGTCTCACCGAACCGTTCTCATCGAGTTGCTGAATCAGCAGCGCGGGACCCGCCCGGAGTGCTAACTCCTGAACGTTCACCATCGCATCAGGTGGAATATCGAGCAACCAGGCGGGATGGGCTGCGAACCTCTGAGCCATGGCACGCGCTTCCCACCGAGACAATCCTAGGCTCCGGAACTCCACTTCGGCGAACTGCTCCAAGGTAAAACCGGAAGGAATGGAGAGTTCGACCGGCTGCGCCTGCACGATATGGACGTTGTCTTCGTAATTCTCCTCCACCACGGGTCCGATTTCGGTGCGCAGTTGCACGCCTTCCCACTCGGCTGGCACTTGCGCGTCGCTTGCTCCCACACGGCTGAGAGCAGATTCAATATCGCGGATGTGGATTGTCTGCTCTACTGAGATCGGACCGCTCACCGTGATGCCAGGATGCTCGTACGGAGCGCCGAGTGACGGCAGATACGGCCTGAACCCCGCTTTGCGTTCGGCCTCGTCAGCGTTCTGAACGGTCTGCTCAAGGCCGTTGGTCGTCATCTGCGTGTGCAGCGGCAACTTCGACAGATCGAGCCGGACGACGTCGACCCGGTCCAAAACAAACCGGTACCAGAGTTCTTCAGCGAGTGCTCTGGCCGCTGGGAATGCGACTATTGCGGTGCACAGCGCGGCAGCCGAAGCAACCGCCGCAACCCAGGTCCACGAGTTTCGTCGGCACGCCAGCTTGGCTTCGAGCAATTCGCGCCCACGCGCGAGATTCGGACTCCATTGTGGTTCAATCGTTGCAAGGTGCTTAGCGACCCAGAGTTCCTCATGATTGGTTTCCATATCGCTTCAAATACTCCTTCCGGAACGCCTCTTGAGCGCGGCTGATAAGACTTCCGACATAGTTCAAATTCACCCCAAGAGAAACGGCAATCTCCTGGTAGGTGAGCCCGTGGCTCCACAGGAGCAATAGCTGCGCATGACGCCGATTCAAAGCGCCGAGCGCCGTTCGCACCCGGTGCTGCTGGGCGCTGACGGCATATAAGTGCTCTGGAGTGAGGGGCGAGTCACGCACGAAACTGAAAAGCCGCTCGAATCGGCTCCGGCGCGTCCGGCGTCTTAACTCGTCCAGCGCCATACGTGCCGAAGTCCGATAAAGCCAGCCCTCTGCCTGCTCCCCGTGTGCCTGAGGATTCCGCCACCACTTCAGGAAGACTTCGACCGCCAGTTCCTCCGCCCGCGCCTGATCGCAAATGACCCTGCCGATGACGCGGGCAACCCGCTCATAATGAGCGCGGAAAATCGAATCCAGTCTTGCCGGGTTGGCGGCTTCCATCACGCTTGGTTCAGCCATGCTTCTTGCATTCACATGTCAAGAACGTATGAGACCCAAACTTTGTGGCAGCGCTTTGACGAAAAGGAATGATTTTTGTGCTAAGGATACCTTGGCTGTCTGCGCCTTGGCCTTCGGCCGGCGGTCGACCCACGGTGAGTTCTACAGGCGAC
Source organism: uncultured Acidobacteriaceae bacterium (assembly GCA_963739125.1). Taxonomy (GTDB): domain Bacteria; phylum Acidobacteriota; class Terriglobia; order Terriglobales; family Acidobacteriaceae; genus Sulfotelmatobacter. The sequence continues at coordinate 4,447,785 of CAVTZD010000001.1, forward strand.
TCTTCCAGTACGAAGGTCGCCGATGCCCGTGAGCAACGGCAATTAACTCGATCGCCGTTTCCTTTTCTCGATAAATCAGCGCAAAAGGATAGCGCTGTAAGACAAATCTGCGCGTTGCTTGTGGGCCTCGGGGCCAGCGGTCGGGCGTTTGAACGATAAGATCCAGCGCACGATCCAATTCGGCAACAAAGTTATTGGCGGCTGTTTCGCTTCGTTCGAGGTACCAGGCTACTGCAGATTTCAGTTCGTCCAGAGCTGCGGCGTGCGTCTGAAGAGGCTTAGCGGTCATTCAGCATAGCCGCGATTTGGCGGCGTGCTTCCGCCCAAGAGATGGTCTTGGCCCTGCCAGAGTCCAGTTCCTGAATCCGCCTCGCGATTTCCTGGTTCCATTCCTCTTCCGCGCCGACGTCGACGTGGTCGTCGAGGCTTTCGAGCAGCGAACCCGCAAGCGCCGCACGCGCCTCCGGCGGAAGCGAGAGCGCCTTTTCAAGCAATTCAGAGACCTCACGGTTCATTTCGATATTCTACTCTCAGATGTCGTAGTACATGGCAAACTCCCACGGGTGCGGCCTCTGCCGTATCGCGTCCACTTCCTTCGTGCGCTTGTAGTCGACGTAGGTCCGCAATAACTCTTCGTTGAACACGTCGCCCTTCAGCAGGAAGGCGTGATCGCGCTCCAGCGCGTCGAGCGCGTCTTCGAGCGAACCGGGCATCGACGGAACGCTCGCCACGGCTTCGGGATCGAGTTCATAAATGTCTTTGTCGAGCGGCGCGCCGGGGTCCATTTTGTTCTCGATGCCGTCGAGGCCGGCCATCAGCATGGCAGCGAACGCCATGTAGGGATTGCAGCTCGGGTCGGGCGGACGGAACTCGACGCGCTTGGTTTTTTCCGAGAAGGAGTACATCGGAATGCGACAAGCCGCCGAGCGATTGCGCCGCGAATACGCTAGATTCACTGGCGCCTCAAATCCGGGCACCAGCCGTTTATACGAATTCGTTGTCGGCGCAATGATCGCCGAAAGCGCCGGCCCATGCTTCAGCAGTCCGCCGACGTACCAGAGCGCAAGCTGCGACAGGCCGGCGTAGCCGTCGCCGGCGAAAAGCGGCTCGCCAGCCTTCCACAGCGACTGATGCGTATGCATGCCGCTGCCGTTGTCGCCGAAGATGGGCTTGGGCATGAACGTGACCGTCTTGCCGTAATGGTTGGCCACATTCTTCACGACATACTTGAAGAGCAGCATCTTGTCGGCCGCGCGCAGCAGCGAATCGAATTTCAGATCGATCTCCGTTTGCCCGCCGCTGGCGACTTCGTGGTGGTGGCACTCCACTTCGATGCCGCAGCTTTGCATGGTCAGCACCATTTCTGAGCGCAGGTCCTGATAATGATCCGTCGGCGGCACCGGAAAATATCCTTCCCGGTAACGCGGCCTGTATCCCAAATTGTTTTCGGCCCGGCCTGAGTTCCAGCGTCCTTCTTCGGCGTCGATGTAATAAAAGCCATACTGCTCGCGCTGATCGAAGCGGACATTGTCGAAAATGAAAAACTCGGCTTCGGCGCCGAAGTAGGCGGTATCGGCAATGCCGGTCGCCGCGAGGTGAAGCTCGGCCTTGTGCGCGATGTAGCGTGGATCGCGATCATAGCGCTGCTTGGTCACGGGATCGACCACGTCGCAGACCAGCACCAGCGTCGGCACTTCGGTGAACGGATCGAGCAGGTGCGAATGCGGGTCGGGCATGAGCAGCATGTCGCTTTCATGGATCGCCGCCCAGCCCCGAATCGACGAGCCGTCAATGCCGAATCCTTCTTCAAACGACGCCGCGGTCAACTGCTCAACGGGATAAGAAACGTGGTGCCAAAGTCCTGGAATGTCGGTAAAGCGCAGATCGAGAATCTTGACGTCGTGTTTTTTGGCGAACTCCAGAACCGTCTTTTTTGGGGCATCGGCATCTGCCATGCGAACTCCACATTGCAAACTTTAGGGAACGGATTACTAGTGGATTGTCTCGGGAGGAGCGGGTGGCGTCCCCTGCTACAATCGGTCGCGCGATGGAAAACGCATGAGTGTAAGCCCGGTCTCTCGCGCGTGCAATTCGATTGTTTTTATAGCGGCGATAACGGGACTTTATACTCTAAAACGTCAAGACCTGACCACTGGGGACACAGAGGGACACAGAAAAGTCGCCTGTTCTTTGCTTCCCCTGTGGGACCCCGCGACCTCTGTGGTTAAGCTTTTTCGCTGACGGCCCGCAATCGTATGGATTTCGATCAACTCGAAACCTTCCTCGAAGTGGCGCGGCACACCTCGTTCTCGCGGGCGGCGGAGAAGCGTTTCCGCACCCAGCCCGCCATCTCGTCGCAGATTCGCGGCATCGAAGAAGAAGTCGGGGCCAAGCTGTTCGACCGCTCTGGAGGCAAGGTTTCGCTGACCGCGGCGGGCAAGGCGTTTCAAAAATACGTCGAGGAAACACTCGACGCCCGCAAGACCATGCTGGTAGCCATCGCCGAAATGGAGCGCATACCCCGCGGCGAAATCATCGTAGGCGCCAACGAAGGCACGTGCCTGCACATTCTGCCCTACGTTTTTGCCGACTTCAAGAAGCAGTATCCCGACGTTTCGGTGAATATCAAACGGTCCGATTACGCCCGGATTCTCGAGTCGGTGATCGACAACTCAGTCGATTTCGGCGTCGTTTCCCTTCCCGTCACCGATCCGCGGCTGACCGTCGTGCTGATTCATCGCGACGAGTTGATCATCATCGCGCCGCCGCCGCATCCACTGGGCAAGATGAAATCGGCTAGCATCGCGGATGTAGCCAGGTTTCCGCTGATTGTTCCAAAAGCCGGACACACCCGCGACGCCATCGAAGAGCTTTTTCACGAACGCCGCCTGAAGCCGAACTTCACCATGGAGCTGGATTCCAGCGAAATCCTGAAGCGGTTCGTGGCCGCGGATGTCGGCATCGGATTCATCGCCCGTTCCAACGTCGAAGACGATGTTCGCGCCAAGGTGCTGGCCGCGGTGCGCATTGCCGACGCCCAGGTACGCCGCGATCTGGCGCTGGTCTTCCGCAAGGACAAAGCCCTCAGCCGCGCCGCGCTGGCCTTCATCGACATTGCAGTAAAGCACAAATCCACGCAAGAATTAGTACAGACGCCGGGTCGGTAACCGAGAAAATGCCAAACGCTAGCCGAAAGATGATGGCTGGAGGAACCGGCAAATGACCACGCGATGACTAATCCCGCTTCCAGATTCCGCCTACTGCTCGCCGTTTTGGCACTGGCTGTGGCGCCCCCGGGCCGAACGCAGTCTTCGAACCAGTCTTCGAATCCGCTGACGAATCCGCCTTCGAATCCAATGACGGCAGCCGAGCGGCAGCTCATTGCCATCAAGGTCACCGGCAGCAAGCGGTTTCCCCAGAGCGCCATCATTGCTGCGACTGGCCTGCAGATCGGCACTCCGGTTACCGACGACGATTTCAAAAGAGCCGCCCGCCAGCTCGCCGACACCGGAGCCTTCACCGATATCGGCTACAGCTTTTCCTATTCGATTGAGGGAACGAAGCTCGAATTCCAGCTGACGGACGCGGCGAAATTCGTCCCCGCGCTGTTCGAGGATTTCGTCTGGTTCTCTAATGCCGAAATGCGCCAGCGCATCAAGCAGTATGTTCCCTTGTTCGAGGGCCAACTGCCCACCTCCGGCCGTATGGCGGAAGAGGTCTCGGATGTGTTGCAAGCCATGCTGGTCGAGGCAGGAGTCCCCGGCCACGTGGATTATGTGCGCAACAGTAAGCCCGATGGCCCGGTCGAGTCCATCGAATACAAGGTTTCCGATGTTCTGATCCGTGTTCGGAACGTCGAGTTTACGGGCGTAGACAGCTCCGAACGCGTAGCGCTAGAACCCCCCGCGCAGGAATTCTCCGGCCGCGAATATTCCCGCACCGGTCTGGATGCTTTCGTGCAACGCCAGCTTCTTCCCGTTCTCTACGCCCGCGGATATCTCAAAGCTGCCTGCGGCGAGCCCCAGCCCAAGGTCGTAAAGCAACCAGCCTCTGACACTGCAGCGATCGAGGGCCCACGCAATCAAACCGTTGTCGATGTTGCCTTCGCCGTCACTCCCGGCGAGCAATACAAGCTGAAGAGTCTGTCGTGGTCTGGCAACCATGAGTTCCCGACCGAGACGCTGGCCAAGATGGTTTACGTCGAACTCGGCCGGGCAGCCGACAAAATTCGCCTCCTTGACGACTTGAAGGCGGTGCAGCAGCTCTACGGCTCTCGAGGATTTATTACGGCCACGATTCAGATCACCACCGAGTTCGACGACGCTGCGGGAACGGTCGCGATCATTCTTGAGGTCAAGGAGGGTCCTGTTTACCACATGGGCGAGCTGCAATTCCGCGGACTGGATAACAGCCTGACCGCCAAGCTGCGTAATGTCTGGAAGATTCACCCCGGCGACGTTTACGACGCGACCTATCTCGACCAATATCTACCCGAAACGCATAAGCTGCTCCCCACGCGGCTGGACTGGGAAGTCGCCCCCCATGTGACCGCCAACATCGCAGACAAGACGGTCGACGTGGACCTGATCTATACCGTGAGAGCCCCAAACTGAACACGGAGCGGCTGTACGACGAGCGGAGCAACGTTCCAGTTTGAGAGGTCAAGCATGGCCGGAGAGGCCTTGTTCGTTTTTTGGAACAATCCACAGGCCGATGTATTCAAAGGGTTTCAGTTGAGTACGCTAGACCCTGGGTTGACTAGTTTCCTGCCCGGGCCCTCCCCCCGTCCTTACCGGGCATCAAAGCGGGGATGCGCGTCAGCGCATCCCCGCGCTTTTTGCGTGGGAAATGAAACTTCCGCTTGAGCCGGTGCATCCTGAACGCTGAGAGGCTGCTTTCCTCCAAGCCGGTAAATGTCGGACAATATAAAACAGGCAGTGCAAAGCAGACCTAGAAGGAGAACGTGCGGAATGAAATCACCTTTCCAGAAACTCGGATGCACATTGATCGCACTAGTGACGACCCTCGCCCTGGCTAATTTTGCCCTGGCCGCCGCCAGCCCCAAGACTTTTACCGGCGTCGTCAGTGACTCCATGTGCGGGGCCCAGCACCAGATGGAAGGCTCCCCGGCACAATGTACCCGTCAGTGCGTCTCCAAGGGCTCAAAATACGCCCTTGTTGTGGGCGACAAGGTTTACACGCTCGACACCAGCGACAAGGCGGCTCTGGCCACGCTCGACCAGCAGGCCGGCGCAAAAGCAACCGTGACGGGCGCGCTCGATGGCGACACCATCACGGTCCGCTCCGTAAAAGCCGTGCACTAGAGGACTCCGGTTCGTGGCGGCGTCGCCGCTAGCCGCCACAGTCCTCGCTTCGCATCCCCGACCCGAGATTCCGCCCGCGGGAAGGTGGTGTCGTGCTTCGCCGCATTTTTTCTTCTCTCCAATGCAAATTCACATTTCCTTTACAAACCGTTGTGTTAGATTGTGCATTCTCCATTTCAATTTTGCCTTGCGGGAGGATCACGGAATTGGGCAAAGACATGGTTCCGAAACGAATTTTCTTCACCAAGGGAGTCGGAAAACACCGCGAACGGTTGACTTCTTTCGAACTGGCGCTGCGTGACGCCGGCATCGCGGCCCAGAACCTGGTGAGGGTTTCTTCCATCTTCCCGCCCAATTGCAAGCTCCTCGCCCGCAAGGAAGGCGTGAAGTACTTGAGTCCCGGTGAAGTCGTCTTCGCCGTCGTCGCAGAGAATTCCACTCGCGAGGCTCATCGCCTGCTGGCCTCGTCGATCGGCGTGGCTATTCCCGCCGACCGCAACACCTACGGTTATCTCAGCGAGCACCACTCCTTCGGCGAGACCGAAGACGCCGCCGGTGAGTATGCCGAAGAACTCGCCGCCGAAATGTTAGCCACCACCTTGAACGTGGAGTTCGACCCCGATCGTTCCTGGGACGAAAAGAAGCAGATCTACCGCCTGTCAAACAAGATCGTCCGCACCGCGAACGTGACCCAGTCGGCAGTCGGCGACAAGCGCGGCCTGTGGACCACCGTAATCGCCTCCGCTGTTCTCATCTTCGACTAGCCCAATACCGACGAGAAGCAGTCCATGGAGCCCCGGACGCATTCGTCCGGGGAGAGCCCATCGAGGCCCGTAGCCTGGAGTGTTGCCCCGGGGTGGGCGCACTTCTCCCAGTAGCCAAACCTGGGCGGAAGCTCCTATCCCGTGAACAACTCCATAGGCCGCCGGATGCGACCATGAGTGTTCCTTTGGCCATGAACTAACAAATTGATAACAATGGATTTAGATAACACGCAGAATATCTCCACCGGGGCCTGGGATTATAACTTTAGTAATCTTCCAGCCCTCTCGAATGTAACACTCCGTTAACCCAAATCGGCTATCATGGAAGTGGTAGAAAAGCCACACATCACGGTCACTTCCGTAAAGGTCGAGGAACTTAGTGGACATTGAAACGCGCAGAAAGAAGCAGCAGGCCCTCATGCTGCGGATGGTCGAACGAAAGGTGAGGCAGCGGGCGCAGCAGCTCTACGAGACCCGCGGCCAAGTGGAAGGCCACGCCTTGCAGGACTGGGTACAGGCCGAATCTGAGTTGCTGGAGAACCGAGTTCTAGCCCCGCTCTATCGTAGACTTCGTCCCGAGAGTGCAGGGTCGCCGTCGTCTGAATCTTCCGAGGTTCCGGACTCCTCTGCCTTCGAAACCAGCGCTTAATTCCCGCATCACCGGCACGACCCCCGCGACAAGAAACACCCACGATCTTAAGTTTCTGCCCGGATCTCACTTTTTCCGGACCTCACTTTTTCGCCCCGGCCTTTGATGACTTTCTATGATTGGCGGTCTTTTTCTTGTCCAGCCGCTCCAGCACGGCGGCCACAATAATTGGCAGCCCCACCGTTGCATCCACGAAGACCTCGCCAAACTTTCCGCCTTCCGCCGGAGGCACGAACTTGCCCCACGAGACCGCTTCGCTATACGGACTGCCCGACAATCCGCCCCAGTACACCGGCTCGGGGCAAATCCTCAGACCGTAGTGATAGCGCTTCAGCGGCACATTTTCTCCCAGCCGCCGGTGCCGCAGCTCGATGAACGGACCAAACTGCTGCGACCAGTTCCGCGGCACTCCGCCGCCGATGGTGAAAATCCCCAGTTTTTTCTGCCGCAGCAGGGTCGCCGCAAAATGCTCCAGATCTTCGAACGGGTCGAAACGAATCTTGTGCCGCCCGGTCGATTCCCGCAGCCGGTTGTTGAGGGCGGTGTCGAGCCCGAGTTCCGAATCGCTGAACGCCGGTACAAACACCGGCACACCTTTTTCGTAAGCCGATTTCAGAATCCCGCGCTCTTCCTGGGAGTGTTTCGCCAGGTAAGCCCCGATGGCGTGATTGAGCTTGTACGAGCACATGACCTCATTGTGGTCCCAGCTTTCGAGCACCGCCGACATGACTTCCTCGACGTGGTCGAGATTCTGTTCGGGCTCCAGCGTGTCATAGACGCGGTTGTAACCCTGCTCGTAGAGTTCCTCGTCAGAAACCTCTGGATTTGCCCGGAAGTGCGCTCGCCCGGTGGCCTCGACCAGCCCGTGCGCCATCAGCGCGCCGGTCGACACAATCGCATTCACGATGCCGCGGTCGATCAATTCCGTGATGATCAATCCCTGCTTGGCCACCGTCATCGCCCCAGCCAGCGTCATGACGATGAAGGCATCTTCATCGAGCGCCATGGCCTCGAGCACGTCGGCGGCTTCACCGAGTTGCCGCCCGGTGAAGGCAGTCCGGGCCATGGCCCGCACCAGGCTGTCGATCGAGCTAATTTTCGCCAGATCGAGCGGCTCCAGCGGAATCAGCTTATCCGCGATGGGGTTGTGCAGGTGACGGTCCTTCCCTTCGCCGCCGTTGCCCTGCACCTTTCCCACAGGATGTCCGTCGCTATGATTTCCCTGTTTCAAGATGACGCCTCCCAGCCAAGCCAATTCTTCCCGATCAAATACTCTACAGGAATCTCTGGAAGGGATGCCATGGATCACGGCCGTCCCTGGCCAATCAGCATATGTGGGGACGGCCGCCCCCGCCTGCCCTGAGCGAAGCCGAAGGGGCCGTCCAGTCGAGCGAAGCTCGGCGGCCTTTCTCCAGCCCTGCGATAAACTGCCAACCATGCCCGGCAAGCGCGCCTTCGAAGACCAGCTCACCGCTCTGGACGAGTTGCGCAACCAGCCGGAAGAAGTTCGCATCCTGGCGCTGCGCAAAGCGCTCGCCCACAAAAACAATTTCATTGTGGCCAAGGCAGCCGATCTGGTCCGCTATCTCGAAATGAAGTCCCTCACTCCCGACCTGCTCACAGCCTTCGACCGCTTCTTTGACGATCCGGTAAAAACCGACCCGCAATGCTGGGCCAAGAATGCCATCAGCCGAGCGCTGGCAACATTTGAACATCAGGATGCGGAGATATTTCTTCGCGGCATGCGCCACATCCAGTTGGAGCCGGTCTGGGGAGGAAGCTCCGACACGGCCGGCACTCTGCGGGCAACTTGCGCGCTGGCGCTGGTGCAATGCCGCAGCCTTCTCGAAGTCGATTTGCTCGCGCATCTCGTCGCACTGTTCGCCGACAAAGACGAGGCCGTGCGCGTGGAGGCGGTTCGAGCCGTCGAACAGATCGGCTCGCCGTCGGCATCACTGCTGCTCCGCCTGCGAGCCACCCTCGGCTCCGACGAACCTGAAGTGCTCGGCGCCTGCTACGCCGGAGTCCTGCGCATCGAGGGTACGCGGGCAATCCCGTGGGCTGAACGCTTCCTAGTGGCAGGCGACGACGCAGCCGGTGAGGCCGCCCTCGCGATCGCCGGAACGCATTCCGTGGCAGGCTTTGACGCGCTGCATAAGAGCTTCGCGGAAGCGCGCGGGCCAGCAAATGACTCGCGGTTTCTCTCGGTACTGCTTTCGGCCATCGCGCTCACCCGCCAGGATGCTGCCACCGAATTTCTGCTCGATCTGATCGCGAAAGAGTCGCTGCATGCCGAAGCCGCGATGGAAGCGATTCTCCGCTCCGCGCCCTCCGCAGAAATAATCGAGCGAGTGGGAAAGCTAGTCTCGGACAACCCGCGCCTGTCCCGTACTTTCAAAGCGAACAGACAATCGTCGTCGTAACCGCGACGGACAGCAGGAAGCGAAGCGACTGCATCGTTTCACTGATAGCTGAAGGCTGACAGCTGCCCCCCGCTCTCCTGCTATATTTGTTCGCGGGGAACGAAAATCGTGTCGCCTGAGAAATTCCGGGTCGCTCTGGTGCAGATGTCGTGCGGTCCCGAGCCCGAACAGAATCTCGAGAAAGCCGTCGGCCGCGTCGCCGACGCAGCCGGACGAGGAGCGCAAGTCGTCTGCCTGCCTGAACTTTTTCAGACGCAATATTTCTGCCAGCGCGAAGATCACGCGCTTTTCGATCTGGCCGAACCTATCCCCGGACCTAGTTCTGGAAAACTTTCCGCCGCCGCGCGCAGCAACGGAGTCGTGCTCATTGCGTCGCTGTTTGAAAAGCGCGCCCCCGGCGTCTATCACAACACCGCCGCCATTTTCGATAACGACGGCTCGCTGCGCGGCCTATATCGCAAGATGCATATCCCCGACGACCCGCTCTACTACGAAAAGTTTTATTTCACCCCCGGCGATCTCGGCTTCCGCGCGCTCGACACCGCCGCCGGACGCCTGGGCACGCTCATCTGCTGGGATCAGTGGTATCCGGAAGGCGCGCGCCTCACGGCGCTGCAGGGCGCGACGATTCTGTTTTATCCGACGGCGATCGGCTGGCATCCGGCGGAGAAGGCCGAGTTCGGGGCGGCCCAGCACGATGCCTGGCGAACTATCCAGCGGGCGCACGCCATCGCCAACGGAGTCTATGTCGCGGTAGTAAACCGCGTGGGCTTTGAAACCGGCAACATTCGCGGCAAGTCCGCCCCCGGCCAGGGACTCGAATTCTGGGGCGCGTCTTTTTTTTGTGACCCTTTTGGACGGGTGCTCGCCGAAGCCTCGCACGACCGCGAAGAGATTCTGGTCGGCGACGTCGACCTGAAAGCGCTCGAAGACATCCGCCGCAATTGGCCGTTCCTACGCGACCGCAGAATCGACGCGTATGCACCCATCACCAACCGCCTGCTGGATTAGGACGAACCGACCGTGCCAAAGCGCGCCTCCACATCTTCAATCGGCACTTTAAGTCATGGTTCAGTCCCAGCCGCTCTCGGCTACCGCATGCCCGCGGAGTGGGAGCCGCATGCCGCCACCTGGCTCGCCTGGCCGCACTTTCACGGCGACTGGCCGGGACGGTTCGAGCCGATCCCGTGGGTTTACGCCGAGATCATCCGCAATTTGGCGAAGCATGAACTCGTCGAGTTGATCGTCAACGGAGCGGCGGCAGCCCGAAAGGCGCGCCGCGTGCTAGAACACGCCGACGCCTTTTCCGCCAACATCCGCTTCCATTCCTGGCCCACGAACCGCGTCTGGCTGCGCGACTCCGGCTGCATCTACCTCACACCAGCTCATGGAGGGGCGGACGCCCTCGTCCGCCCTGCCGGGCCCGAGGCCCAGCATGTAGTCTCACAGCATCAGCCGCGGCAAGGGCACGAGTTCGCTCGCGCCAATCAGCAAGTAAAAAAGACGCGCGCTTTAGCCCCTGAGGTTCTCGCCCTCAAGTTTCGCTTTAATGCCTGGGCGAAATATTCCAACTGGCGCTTCGACGATAAAATCGGTTCGCTTATGGCGCAAGTCAACCCCCCCACTCTAGCCGCAAAGAACGCGGCTAGAATGGGGCACGATGTTCCTCGCCCGGTTCACACCGAGGAAATTCGTCCCGTCTCTGCTGACAGACGCGTCGTGCTCGAAGGCGGATCGATCGACGTCAACGGTGCTGGCACGATCCTCACCACCGAAGAATGCTTGCTCAGTAAAGTTCAGCAGCGCAATCCGCACATGACGCGTGTGCACTATGAAAAAGTTTTCGCCGATTATCTCGGAGCGCCGCACACCATCTGGCTCGGACGCGGCATCGCCGGCGACGATACGCATGGCCACATCGACGACCTCACCCGCTTCGTGTCGAGAAATACGGTCGTCACTATGGTCGAGCCGAATTCCAAAGACGTGAACCACGCTCCTCTGTGGGCCAACCTGCGCCGCCTGCAGTCGGCTCGCGACCAGGACGGCAAACAGCTGACCGTCGTCGAACTCCCTATGCCGCAGCCGGTCGTATTCGAGGGCCGCCGCCTGCCCGCCAGCTACGCGAATTTCTACATCGCCAACGGAGTCGTCCTCGCGCCAGTGTTCAATCGCCCCACCGACCGCATCGCGCTCAACACGTTGGCCGAGTTGTTTCCGACCCGCGAGATTGTCCCGATCTATTCCGGAGATTTCATCTGGGGCCTGGGAGCGATGCACTGCATGACGCAGCAACAGCCGGAATCTGAGATCTTCAATCTGAAATCGCTGGACCCCACATGTCGAAACGCGAAATGACTACAAGCCGCCTGGAAGCCTTCAGCGACGGCGTCATCGCCATCATTGTGACGATCATGGTGCTGGAACTGCGCGCGCCGGCGCAGCCCACGCTCCGGGCGTTGTGGAAGGTCGCGCCGGTGTTCCTCAGCTACGCGCTCAGCTTTCTGATTGTGGCCATCATGTGGGTCAACCATCATCACCTGATCCACGCCGTGCGCGAGGTCTCAGCCCGCCTGTTGTGGTCGAATATCAACCTGCTGTTCTGGATGTCGCTGGTTCCCTTCGTCACCGACTTCATGGGCAAGAACCATCGCGAACCCATGGCGGTCGCGCTCTACGGGCTAGATCTCACCATGTGCAGCAGCGCTTTCTACTTTCTCCGCGCGGAACTGGTGCGCCAGTATTCCCACGATCCGGAAATGCAGGAATATCACCGCGGCGTGCAGCGCAAGAACGGTTTTTCTTTCCTGCTGTATCTGAGTTCCGTGCCGCTGGCCTACGTTTCGATCTACGCGTCGTTCCTGGTGTTTGTATTGATTCCGGCGCTGTACTTCCTGCCCGAGAAGAAACTGGCCGGACCGACGTAGCTTGCACCGCTCCACTCGCCCAGGTCCACAAGTAATTCCGAACGACGTCAGGGGCGAGGAATCTGCCGGTCACTTCCGCCGGATTCCCGTTCTGGGCGGTAGTTTTCTCTATGGTTATCGCGGTACCCCCCTCCCCCCGGTCTATTGGAATCATCGATTTAGCGGGAAATCGAAGAATAGTCCAAGGGCATCAATAACTTGCGGGCAAAATCTTGAGCCGTAAGGAGTTAGGAGTCTATTCACTTTTCAATGAGCCGGAGTCAAGACCCTAGGATTAGCTCGCGAGAGTGTGCGAGTCAAGACCACGAAAGTAGACAAATGCGGTGCGATCCCGCCTTGGGAATGAGTCTATTCAGCCAAACCGAGAGATGCGAGTGACTCGACGATCTTCACGGTTGCGAGGCTGACCGTGATGACCCGCCCAATCAGGCGAAGGATGTCTTGCGGGTCGTCGGCGCGGTTGGGGTCGTTGGTGATGCCACTGCGTTTGTCGGTTGAGGCCTGGTATTGGTCGATGACCCATTCCAGCGCGGAGCGGTTGCCGAGACGGTATTGGTAGGTTTCCTTCGGAATGCTGCTCAGGGTGAGGAACTGGTTGTAGATAGGCGTGGTTTTGTCCTTGCTCAACTTCATTTTAGTGACGCGGTAGTCGAGCTTTTCTCCTTTCTTTTCCGTTTTCGTGAACTTGTATTCCGGCTGCTGTTCGTAGTGGACGTGGATTTCGGCGAGGCGCTGGCCGGCGGCAGCGAATGCCCTAAAAATATCTTTGTCATCCTGAGGCCCGCGTTCTTTGCGGGCCGAAGGACCTATGGACTTGTCGGCGACCTCGATGCTGCCTTTGAGTTGCACAGGTCCTTCGTTGGGAGTCCCCGGTTTCACCGGGAACTGCGCTGCCTCAGGATGACAAGGGGCGAAGGGGATGCGCGGCAGTTCGCGGCGGTTTGACGTTCACGGCGTGTGCCTACAAGGCAGACTTCGCTGTCGGCAAAAACAGATTCCTCACCGGGCTTGCGCCCGATTCGGAATGACAAAGCAACGTTTATTGACGGTTATTTCTTGTAGATCGTCGGCTGCGGGCCTTTTTCGAGCGTCTTGCGGTCCCAGATCCAGCCTTCGCGGGTATAGCTGGCAAGTTCGAAATCCTGCGTGAGTTCGAGCGCATCCACGGGACACGCGTCTTCGCACAATCCGCAGAACATGCAGCGGCTCAAGTCGTAGGTGAAGTTGGTGAGTTCCTTGCGGCGGGTGTGCTCGTTGCGCGCGCTCGACACCACGATCAAATTTTCCGGGCATGCCACTGCGCACAGGTCGCAGGCGATGCACATGGTCTCGTCCGTGTCAGGATTCACGTTGAGCCGCGGCGCGCCGCGATAGCGCTCGGCCACCTGCGGCCGCTCCAGCGGATACTGCTCGGTGTAAATCTCTTTCGGATCCTGATAACGGAACGTAACCTTCAGTCCCTGAAGCAGATCCACCAGGAAAACCTTGCGCAGCAAGCTCGGCATACCCATATCGGGGCTAGCATATCACTGAAGGCAGCCCGACCAAAAGTGACGTTTCCACGGAACTTTTTCCTCTCCCGGTCCGTACCTATAGCCAGAGACGACGCCATGAAAGCCTATTTCACAAGCTTGCCGACGATAGCCTGGCTCCTTCTCGTCGTGCCCGCGGTGCTCATCGCCTACCCGGTGTGTTGCATCGTGGTGCCGGCCGTGATCAACGCTGTCGTGCCCGAAGTCGTGCGCACGGTGCTCCACCTGATCTGAGTGAGTCGCCGCCGGAGTGTACCTGTTTTTTGCCGCGAGGTCGGCTACCCCTGTTCGTAGCCTGAAACGGCTAAAATACTGACCTGAACCACATTTTTCCGTGTCTCCCCGAAAAACAATCTCGGATGATTCTGCTGCGCCTCCCAGCGCAAACATCGCCACTGGCGACGAGCTCTGGATGGAGGAAGCCCTGCGCTGCGCTCAGCGCGCCCTGCAGGCTGGTGAGGTTCCCGTGGGAGCAGTGGTCGTTTGCCAAGGACGTATCGTGGGACGCGGCTGGAACCGCAACATCTCCGACGCCGACCCGACCGCGCATGCCGAGATGATCGCGCTGCGCGAGGCCGGTGCAAACGCAGGTAACCATCGCCTGGAGGACTGCGAGATGTTTGCCACAATTGAACCGTGCGCAATGTGTGCCGGCGCGTTAGTTCATGCGCGCGTGAAGCGCCTGGTGTATGGAGCGGACGACCCGAAAACCGGCGCGGTGCGCTCGGTGATGCAGGTCCTGAATCACCCGCAACTGAACCACAAAGTCGAGGTTCGCAGCGGGGTTCTAGCCGGTCGCAGCGCCGACCTGCTGCAATCGTTCTTTAAGGGCCGTCGTTAGCCTTCGCGCCAGTGATCGTAGACACGTAGCTTGCTACGTCTCGGGCAGAGCAACGACGAGCGCATGCGTTCGATGCGCCGGCAGTAAGACGTTGCAAGCAACGTCTCTACGGAACATTTTTGCCGAACATTGATGTCCGTCGCGCTTGGCGTCAGACCTTCCGCACTGAGTTGCACCGTATCCAAGAGGCCCCTAGCTGCAAGGAACTCTGGGGGCGCGCGATACTCCGGTACCTGCATAGCGCCCTTGCGGCTATACAATCAGTGAGGTTACCGTGCAGACCTTGAATGAAGTTTTCTCCGCTCCTTCTGTCCGGCGCCGCTACGAAGTATGGTTTGTTCGCCTGGGACTAGCAGATGGGAGCGGTGCGTGGTGGTTCCGCTATCTGCTGATGAATCCAGGGCGCGGCGGTTGCCCAGGAAACCCGCGCGGAATGCCAGTTCAAGTATGGGCCACGTGGTTTCCGAGGAATGGGGGACCCCAGAGTTTCATTCAAGGATTTGCATTGAACGATATAGAACTTAGTGCCCGCGGCCAAAATCCATTTCACTTTCGACATGGCACCAACGCCATCGATGAGGATTCCTGCCGGGGAGCTCTACAAGTCGACGGACACACTGTCTCCTGGGATTTGCACTATCGTTCCACTTTTCGCGTAACACTGAGCGACAAAGGCTGGATCGGTTTCTCGCGGACGCCTCATTCCGATGCGATTTTTTCCGGCCAGATTGTCCTCGATGGTCGAACTTCGGCAGGCGACTCTCTCGGGTTCGGCGTGCAGGGACATAACTGTGGATACCGGCATCGCGATTTCTGGACCTGGGCACATGCCTATTTTCCTCGGCCTGGCCTTCCTGCGACTACGCTCGAAGCGCTCATCTACAACATGCCCTTTGGATTGGTCTTTCGAAAAGCGGTGCTCTGGCACGAGGGCCAGCAGCACGTGTTCCAGAATCTCCAGGAAAAGAATAGAGATGCCGACGAGTTCGCTTGGAATTTTCGTTGTTCCTCGAGAGACGGCCTGCAACTGGAAGCAGCTTTCGATGGTGCCGGTGCTGGCCTGCATCGCTTGCCCTACTTGAAGACCAATTGCTCAGGCAGCTTCGAAGTTACGAACAACAGCCGGGCAAAGGCGTCCGTACGATTGGAGCGGGGGGTGGGGCAGTTGGGTGGAGCACCTACTCAGTTAGAAACCACTACCGGCGCGGTGCTGGAGATGGTGGGCCGCTGAGCACGCGGTCGCCGGCGTGGTTCCGATGAATGCGCCAGCGCCAGACGCTCGGCGACGATGGAATACGCCGCCGGATTAAAGGCCATTCCGATGTGCGTGCCCGGCACTTCAAAATCGCTCCCAGGATTTCTGGTCATGCAATAGCGCCAGTCCACAATCCCATCGTAGCGGCTGTAAACCGCGGTCTGAAGCATGGCAGCGGGAACTTCACGCCGCAGCGAGTCGATAAAATTGCAGGTGCAGCGCCCGGTGTAGCAGCGCGGCAGGACGCCGTCGCCATGTTCCTGTAAGATGCGCAACCGC
Organism: uncultured Acidobacteriaceae bacterium; assembly: GCA_963739125.1. Taxonomy (GTDB): domain Bacteria; phylum Acidobacteriota; class Terriglobia; order Terriglobales; family Acidobacteriaceae; genus Sulfotelmatobacter. The sequence goes on from CAVTZD010000001.1 coordinate 4,463,779, forward strand.
ACCGCATCCGCCGCATGCACCACAGCGCGATTCGCCACCGTACCTCGAATTGGCGAAACCAGCGTGATGACCGACGCAATATCTTTCGGCCGCGCTCCGGCGATCGAGCGCGCAATCACGCCTCCCAGGCTGTGGCCGATCAGATGAATCTTGCGGCCCGTCTCATCCAGCGCTCGTTGGATGGTTTCGCTTAGCCGGTGCTGGATCAAAATGTTCGGGCAGTCGGCGTTAATGCCGATGCCGGAAAAATAAGGCCGATACCCAATGCGCCCCAGCCAGGCATGAAGCTCGTTCAGATAAAGATCGGTGCCCAGAAATCCGGGAATGAGCACCACGCCCGAGCTATCCCCCTGAGGTACACCGAACCCATAGTAGACCGGGGTCGCATGCAGCAGCAGAACCTCAGCTCCGAACAGCGCCTCGGTCCAAAGAGAAGTGTCCGCTTCCGGGTGAGTTTGGGGTGGTGCCTTGCGAGACCTGCGCTTCGAAGAACCGTTTACCCGCTTCCGTGTGCGCAATTTCGTCCTGAGCCCGCCAGCGATTGGTCCCACGTCCGCGCGAGTATGCGCGTCGCGGCGCTTACTTTCCGGGCAAAATTATACCCCGTAGTTCGCGTCGACTCCATAGCAGGTTTGAGTCATGGGCTAGTCAGAGCTCGGCTACAGCGGAATCGGACATGGCCTGCCCGCATTTTGTTCTTTCCTTTTCTTCTGACCCGTAGCCTGTTTCTAACTCTTGCCGCGCTTCCGTCGCGCTCCTCGCGCTCGCTTCTCCAGCCGAGCCTCCAGCTCCGCCACGCGCCTGCGCAGCGCGTCCATCTCCGGCTCAGCCTCCACTTTCTGCGGAGCCGGCGCAGTTCCCAGGAACTTCTTCATCATATCCACGGGCGACAGAATGGCGGACTGCACTTCCCCCAAGCGGCTCTGGACTGCGTCCTGCACTTTTTGGTAGGTGTCGAACGCCGATTTCAAATACCACATCACGAATTCCTGCCGCACTTCATCGGAAGCAATGATCAGCTGGCGCAGCAGCTCGAGCGGCAGTCCGGTCGGCTTGTCCTTGGCATCTTCGGTAATGATTTGGGTCAGCGTGACCCGAGTCAAATCCCGGCCTGTTTTCGCGTCCACTACCCTGAGTTCTCTGCCCTCGCGGATGAGTGCGGCGATATCGTCGAGATTTACGTAACGGCTGCCCGCGGTGTCGTAGAGCCGGCGGTTGCCGTATTTCTTGATCATGACGGGTGCAGGCTTCATTGCTGATTCTCTCTTATATTGCTGTGCACAAACGCATGAATATATCTTGACACAAGTGCTTGTCGCTCGTATAGTTAAGTCGAATGCTGCAGTGCAGCATATTTGGAGGCATCATATGGCAGCAACCATCAAGACCGAGAGCTCCCACACTCATCCCGGAGAGTCCTCGTTTGTTTCCGTAGTATCGGGTTGGGCCCAGCAGGGCGTGCAGAGCTTCTTTGCCACACAACGGGTCCTTCTGGATCTTGCCATGCGGCAGAATGCGAATGTAATGCAGACCCTACGGCAGCAGTTGACCGACACGCACCACTCTCCCACCGCTCTTCTGAGTGAAGTCGCCGGGGAGGGTATGACCACCTTCATCGAAGGACAAAAAGTGCTTCTCGATCTGGGGAGGCAACAGAACGAAATCCTCATGACCGCCGTGAAAGACCGCGTTGGCGACCTGCCCGCGGCCCACGCCATGACCGATCTGCTGCGCCGCAGCGTGGAGACTTTCATCCACATGCAGGAAGAGTTCCTGAAGATTGCCGGCAAGCAAACTCATAGCTGGATGGAAGCCGCCAAGGCGGGAAAGCCGTACGAAACCGATCATATCGTGGGCCTTGCTCGCGAGGGCATGGAGAACTTCGTAAAGGCGCAGAAGCAATTCCTCGATGTGATCGCCGAGGAGACTGCCAAAGCGACTGGCGGCAGGAAAGGCAACGGCGCGGTCAAGAAAATCAAGAAGTCCGAACTGTCTGAGCTGGCGCGGCAGGCCACCGAGTCGTTCATTGAAGCCCAGAAGAAACTGGTTGACGTGGCCGGAAAGCAAATGAACTCCACCATGAAAACGGCAGGCAAGAGCCTGGAGCTGTTGCCACCGTTCCCCTACCTCCCATTGGCCGAACTGACGCGGGAAGGAGTGAAGAGCTACGTCAATGCCCAAAAGGAGTTGATGGACATCGTAGTAAAGCCGGTCGTGGAGCACAAGCACCCGGGCAAGCCATTGCATCATGCGAGGAGAACAACGCGTGCCCGGAAAGTGAAGGCGGCAGCGGCCGTTGCGTAACTGCAGCCCTAGACGGGCAAATGGAGTTGTCATTCTGAAGCTGGATAAGGCCCGTACAGGGCGCAGGGCCTTATTCAGCCGAAGGCTTGCCGTGAGGGAAACCGAAGGAATTGCTGCACGTTTCGCGTGTCCCAAACCGCCGATGAGGGCGTGCTTTTGGGAATGGCTTGCTTCGTGCGTGTGAACCAGCACGGAAGAAAATGACTACGGAGCCAGGCGCATGAGTACTCGAGCGCAGTGGTCCTTCGGCTTACCTCCGGCAATTCACTTCGGGACGACCAATTCCACTCCATCGACCATCCCAGGCGAGCGCTGGCAGGTTCCTGCGGGGGATACTCGTCATTCCTTACCAGGATGCGAATGAAAATTCTTCATACGTCCGTTCGGTCTCTGAGCCACGCGCATGACCAATTTCCTTTCCCGTATCGCTGCCACCAGAAGTCTGCTCTGGTCTGCGGCGGCGGCAGAGAAAGGAATCCCTCCTTCATTCGAATCAACACTAAAACGGAACCACACGAAACAGAAGACGACAACCAACTAGCATCGTGCAGAGCAGTTGTCTTGGCGATTTTTCCATCGAGGTGAGATATGGCCACGGATACAGCAACACCCACCGGCAAGATCTCCGGTGGCAGTTTCCTGATTGAGGAGCGCGCGCCCAGCGAAGTGTTCACTCCGGAAGACTTCACCGAGCAACACCGGTTGATTGCGCAAACCGCCGAGGAATTTGCCAACAAAGAAATCATCCCCAACATGGAAAAGATGGAGCGCAAAGATTTTGCGGTCACTCGGGAACTGTTGCGGAAGGCGGGCGAACTGGGCCTGAGCGGAGTGGATGTTCCTGAACAGTACGGCGGCATGCAACTCGACAAGATAACGTCCGTTCTCATCGCCGACCGCATCGCGAAGTATGGCAGTTTCAGCACTGCCTGGGGCGCGCACACCTGCATCGGTACACTGCCCATCGTCTACTTCGGCACAGAAGAGCAGAAGAAAAAGTATCTGCCCGGGCTGGCAAGCGGCGAGACGGTTGGAGCTTACGCCCTTTCGGAATCCTCTTCCGGATCGGACGCGCTCAACTGCCGCACCCGCGCCACGCTTAGCCCCGACCGCAAGTATTACCTGCTGAATGGCGAGAAGATGTGGATTACCAACGCTGGGTTCGCCGACCTGTTTATTGTGTTCGCCAAGGTGGATGGCGATAAATTCACCGCCTTTATCGTGGAGCGTAACTTCCCTGGCTTCGCGGCGGGCGCGGAAGAACACAAGATGGGTATCCGTGGTTCTTCCACCTGTCCACTCATCCTCAACGACTGCAAAGTGCCCGTGGAGAACGTACTGGGAGAAATCGGCAAAGGACATCACATCGCTTTCAATGTTCTGAACGTAGGCCGCATCAAGCTGGGCGCAGGGTGCGTCGGGGCGGCGCGCAATTCGCTCGAAAACGCCATCGCCTACGCCAAGCAACGCAAAGCCTTCGGCAAAGCGATTGCCGATTTCGGCCTGGTGCGCGAAAAGCTGGCGAACATGGCGGCCGGGATCTTTGCCGGTGAAGCCATGGCCTATCGCACGGTCGGAATGATGGACGCGGCCATCGCGCAACTCGGCGACAATCACGGCGACATGAGCCAGGTGCGCAAGGTAATCGACGAATATGCCATCGAGTGCTCGATCCTGAAGGTGTGGGGATCAGAGTTTATCGGCTACGTGGCAGATGAGACGGTGCAGATCTACGGGGGATACGGATTCGTAGAAGAATATCCAGCCGAACGCGCCTACCGCGACGCGCGCATCAATCGCATTTTCGAGGGCACGAACGAAATCAACCGGTTGGTCATCGCCGGCTTCCTGCTGAAACGGGCTGTCTCCGGACAGCTCCCTTTGATGGCAGCGATTAAGAAGCTCATGGACGAGGTGATCTCGGGAACGAAAGATGAACTCGAGGAAGGTTCCCTGGCGGAAGAGCGAAGGCTGGCGGCGGCCGCGAAAAAGATCGGACTGTTTGCAGCCGGAGTGGCCACGCAGAGATACATGCAGTCGATCCAGGACCAGCAAGAGATCCTGGGCGCCATCGCCGACATGGTCATCGAGATCTACGCCATCGAGTCGGCCGTGCTGCGCGCGCAGAAACTGGCAGCCAGCAAGGGCGAAGCGGGCGCGTCATATGCCATCGCTATGGCTCGTGTCTACATGGGGGGAGCAATGGAGAGAATCGAGAGCCCTGCCAAGATGGTGATTGCCGCCTCCAGCGAAGGCGATATGTTGCGTTCGCAAATGGCAATCCTGCGACGTCTGGCCAAGTACGAGCCATTCAACACGATGGCGCTGCGCGAGCAGATCGCACAGAAAGTGATCGAAACGGGCAAATATCAGACGGCGTAATGCGCGCGTACGGGCAACTGGTTGCTCGGCGGCGGACATCGTGCGAAATTGCACCAGTGATCCCGTGGAGCGTCGACTACCTGCCTTTTTATCCTGAGCGAACACAGCTTGGGGGAGCGCGGGTTGGTTTTGCTTATGGCACAAACCGCGAAATCAGTCGCGTTGAGGCCACAAACTGTGGAGGCGTTTCACGCTTACATTGACGGCGCCGAAGCGGCCATGGAGCAGACGCTGGGCAACGACGGTTCGTTCCTGTGGTCCGACGGCAATCCAGAAATCGCGCACCAGATCAGCGCAGGGCAGATTGTGGCGCAATTCTGGTCGAATGACGGCCCCAGCAGAGTGCCGAACGGATTGATCCACGATTGGATCGCGGCTGGGTTCGTTGCTGGCACAACCGTGAAAGACGTGCTGGCACTGATCCAGGACTACGACAACTATAAGAGCGTGTACAAACCTGAGGTTATTGCCTCGAGGCTGATCAGCCATCAGAACGGTGATTTCAAAATCTTCTTAAGGTTGCTTAAGAAAAAGATCCTGACCGTAGTCCTCGATACAGACCATGACGTGCACTATCGCTCCCTCAGTCGAACGCGATGGATCTGTCGTTCGTATACGACACGAGTCGCTGAAGTCGAAAGTGAAGGAACCCCAACGGAGCGCGTGCTGCCGTCGGACACGGGTCATGGGTTCCTGTGGCGGCTCTATTCCTACTGGCGATTCGAGGAGCGGGGAAACAACGTGCTCATGGAGTGCCGAGCTATTTCGCTGACGCGGGACGTGCCTCTAGGCCTGGGATGGATGCTGGAGCCCATTATCCAGAGATTGCCCCGAGAGTCTCTAGTTAATACACTCGAAGCTACACGCCGCGCGCTTCCTGCCGGATCAACATAACGTCGTTCTCGTCTGTGCTCGCGACCGCGCTTCGAGAACTTTCCGCCTGCCCTCGCATGTTCCTGTGGTCCTCGTGACAAGCAGGCGTTCTGCGGGGGCTCCATTGTCTCATCCGTCTTCTCGCATTCGACCGGGCCGCACAGGTGTGACCGCACTCACAGTAACCCGTGACAGCCGCTACGGACTCAGCACCATGGCAATGGTCTAGTAGGGACGGATATCTCCAGTCGGCCAAGCAGTAGTGAGGCACTCATATGGGTTTGCGTACGTGGTCAAGGTCCGAAGTCGAATACGGCCGAAAGGTTCTGAATTCTGGGCTGGAGGGAGCTCGTTCCGGCCGAGAAGCATTTCTTTGTGGAAAACCTCTTACTCCGTTTCTCAGCGAGTCGGTTCGAAAGGCGTGGAAGCCTGCTGCTATCGGTGCAGGCATAGGCGTTCTGGGTAGTTGTTCGGGAAGCCAGCGAAACTCGATCGGCAGGGTGCTGTCCTTCGGTTTGTTGGGCGGTGCCGTCGGTTTTGGCGCGGGCGTCGTATGGCAGAATCGTCGTCTGGTTGCAAGCGCCACTCGTTACGCTTTGCAGAATATTGACAAGGTGCGCGACGAGCACTGGCTGGAACAAAATCCGATTGACTACGCGTAGAAAACCGAAACGGTTGCCCTGGACAATCAGGCTGTTCGCTTTTGGCTTGTTCGACTGGGCGATCGGGAGAACCGGAAACGAAAGAGTGGGAATCCTTCTCGCAGCTAACGAGCCCTTCTACTAGATAGAAGGTGCACTGATGGTTGGGAGCGAAGCAGTACGAATCCAGATCCCGCTCGCCGCGGAGATCCTCAGCGAAGAACGTGTTGCTTACCTGGAAGGACTGATCAATCAAGCCCGAACCGCGGCTGCCGTCTTTTCCCAATTCACCCAAGAGGACGTAGATCACATCGTGAAGCCGATGGTGCTGGCCGGGCTGGAGCAGGCTCAACATCTGGCCCGGATGGCGGTTGAGGAAACGAAGCTCGGGGTCATGGAAGACAAATTCTTGAAGAATATGGTAGCGACGGAGTTTGTCTACAACTACATCAAGGATAAACGCACGGTCGGCATCATTCGTGAGTTTCCTGAACGGAACCTGGTAGAGGTGGCTGAGCCAATCGGAGTCATTTTCTCGCTCACCCCAATCACAAACCCGACCTCCACCGTACTTTTCAAGTGCATTATGGCCATCAAGACGCGGAACGCAGTCATATTCAGTCCGCACCCCAAGGCCTGGCGTTGCTGTGCCGAAGCAGTACGCATCATGTCTGAGGCCGCGATCAAGTACGGTGCTCCCGAAGGAGTGTTCACCTGCTTGGAGTCCCACACGCTGCTGGACAACGCTTACCTGATGAAGCACAAGCATGTAGGACTGATTGATGCTACGGGCGGGCCGGGCGCAGTGAAGGCCGCTTACAGTTCGGGCAAACCAGCACTGGGAGTGGGACCAGGTAACACGCCGGTTTACCTGGAAAAGACGGCAAGTCTGAACACCGCGGTGGTGGATATCATCATCTCCAAAACCTTCGACAACGGAACCATTTGCGCCTCAGAGCAGACGCTGGTGATTGACGATGAAATTTATGAGGCCGCGCTAAAGAAATTTGCCGAACTGGGTGCGCACATCTGCAATGAAAAAGAGACAAGGCTGCTGGAGCGCACCGTGATCGATCCCGAGACCGGGTGCATGCAGCCGATGGCGATTGGCCAGAAAGCCACTGATATCGCCCGCTTCGTTGGTCTGTCGGTGAAGCCGGATACCAAACTGCTGATTGCACCGATAAAAGGTGTGGGCCGCGAATATCCCTTATCGGTAGAGAAGCTGTTCCCTCTGCTCGCGGTCTATCGGGCGAAGTCCACGGAGGAAGCACTCAAGGTCTGCATCGATGTGAACCACGCCGGCGGGCTGGGCCACACCGCGGTCATTTTCTCGCGTAACGATGAGATCATCCGCAAGTTCGGTGAGGTGATCAACGCGGGGCGAATCATTGTGAACTCGCCGGGCTCGGTTGGGGCGCTGGGCGGGGTTTACAACGACATGGTGCCCACCTTCTCGTTTGGCTGCGGGACGGGCGGCGGCAACAGCACGACGGACAACGTCAATATTTATCACTACCTCAACATCAAGCGACTGGCTCGAAGGACGCAAGCTCACATGTGGTTCCGGGTTCCCAATCAAATCTATTTCAATATGAATGCGGTGGAGAATCTGCGGAATTTTCCTTCCCGCTCGACCATCATCGTTACCAATCCGGCTCTGGAGCAGATGGGCCATGTGGATATCGTTCGCCGCTACATTCCCGAGCAAACTCACGTCCATGTCTCGGTCATCCCAGACGCGGAGCCTGAGGTCAAAGTCGTGATGCAAGGGGTTGAGGCGCTCAATTTCTACGACGCCGACCAGATTATCGCGCTGGGCGGCGGTTCGGTGATCGACGCGGCCAAGATCATGAAGCTTAAGTACGAATCGCCAGAGGCTGACTTGGAAGAACTGGCAGCGCCCTTTCTCGACCTGCGCAAGCGTGTGGTGCAATATCCGACTGAGAAAGTCCACCGAGTGCGGTTGATTGCGATCTCGACGACGAGCGGAACGGGGAGTGAAGTCACACCCTTTGCGGTTTTGACCGATAAAGAGCATGGGCGGAAGGTGACGCTGGCCGACTACTCGCTGAGCCCGGATGTGGCGATCGTCGATCCGCAGTTCGTTATGTCGATGCCGAAGGGGCTGACCGCCGATACGGGCATCGACTGTCTTACGCACGCGCTGGAAGCCGGGGTTTCGAATTACGCGTCGCCTTACACCGATTCAAACGCCATGCAGGCGATTCGAATGGTGTTCAAGTACTTGCCGGTCGCCTACGAGCACCCGAATGACGAAGAGGCCCGGTGCATGATGCACAATGCCGCCTGCATTGCGGCGATGGCATTTTCCAATGCGTCCGTAGGCGTGAATCACGCCCTGGCGCATGCCTTTGGCGCGCGCTTCGGCGTGGCCCACGGGCGGGCCAATGCGCTCATGTTGCCACATGTGATTGCTTATAACGCGTCTGTGCCCAGCAAATTCATGCCGTCGCCCTACACGCAGGGATACGTCGCACACAAAAAGTACGCTACGGTGGCGGACCTGCTTGGTCTGGGCGGCCACACTACTGACGAAAAAGTGAAGAACCTGGTAGTGGCCACCGAACAATTGCTGGATCGGCTGGGATTTCCGCGTTCGATCGCAGATCTCGGAATCTCTGCGGAAGAATTTGAGCGGGCCATGCCTGAACTGACCAAGCTGGCCTTTGACGATCCGTCGTGGCGGTCCAATCCCCGGATGCCGTTGATGAGCGAGTTGGCTGATCTGTTTTGGAAAGCTTACCAGGGACGAGGTCCGGCGAGCGTAGTAAATAGGTTTGCGCAACAGACCGCTTAGCGAGGATGGAGCTTATGGCGATAGTTGCCGTGTGGCACAAGATTGATGAAGAACGCTTACTTCTTGCCTTGCAAGAGGCTGGTGAAAAACTGGACAGCGCGGACGGCGAGGTTGTTCTGGATTTTTCCTCGGTGCTCCGGGTTGATCCGCGTGCAATACGGGCGATGGAGGAGTTCGCTAAGGCGGCCGACGACAAAGCCGTCAAGGTTGCGTTGCGCGGCGTCAACGTGGATGTCTACAAAGTGCTCAAGCTCGTGAAACTGGCGTCTCGATTTTCGTTCGCGGCCTAGGATGCGCGATCGCGGCGCGGATGGACTGGAGAACTGCTATGCAGAACCATCAACAAAGTGACCGGCTTTCCTGGGGCGACACCGTATTCCTGCATCTGGAACGCCAGGGCATGCCGCTCAACGTGGCCAGCGTCAGCGTGCTAGAGGGTGAGATCTCATTCAAGGATTGCCTCCAATTCATCGAGTCGAAGCTGCCTCTGATTCCCCGCTATCTGAAGCGGGTGGTGGCGCCGCCGCTCAGTATTGGGCTTCCCAGCTGGGAATACGACCCGGGATTCGACATCCACAACCATGTGCGCGAGGTGACGCTCAAACATGGCACCGATACTGAACTCAAGGCGCTGGCTGGAAAACTCTTCAGCACGGTCATGGACCGGCAACATCCCCTGTGGGACATAACCTTTGTCCGGGGACTGAAAGGCAATTGCACTGCGCTCATCTTGCGCTTGCACCACTGCCTGGCCGATGGCATTGCCGGAGTCGGCATCATGAGTAAGCTTCTGGACGCGAGTCCGGTGGCGCCACCTTTGCCGAAACGGAAGATTCGTCTTCGCGTTCCCCCTCCGCGCGACGCAATCAACTCTGTGATGGACGGAGTGGTGACCTCCTACGCTGATTTCGTCAAACGGATTCTCTCCGCGTGGACCGACTTGCTAGACATGGCGCAACGGACAGCGGCGAATGGGGGAAACCTGATGGCGACGGAGGAGTTTTCCCGTCTGCTTCCGGAGATCACTGCCTTCACCGAGCGGATACGGTTCAACGTTATCTACCGCGGACCACAGAAATTTGCTTGGGCGGATATTCCGCTGGTCGATGTCAAAGCTATACGGAAGGCCTGCGGGGCCAGTGTGAATGACGTAATTCTTGCGCTGGTGACGGCAACGATCCGGCGCTACTCAGAGCTGCACGGGGATCGGGTTAAGGGGAAGCTGCTCCGCATGATGGTTCCAGTCAACCTGCGAGGCAATGACAGCACGGGTGAGTTGGGGAACCGCATCTCAATAGTTCCGGTCACCATTCCACTTGACATTCGCAATCCCCGAAAACTGCTGGCCGCGGTGCATGAGAGAACGGAGTTCCTCAAGCGCTCGCACGCGGCGGAGTTAGTCAGCCTGGCAGGTGGCTTGATCGGCATGTTCCCCAGTGCGGTGCAAGGACTCGCAGGGCAGATGTTGAGCCAGTTACCCATCACGCCCTTCAACTTGGTTTGCACCAACGTGCCGGGGCCGCAATTTCCACTTTACCTGCTTGGCCACAAGATGGTGCGCTGGTATCCGTATGTGCCGGTGGGCGGAGAAATGGCGGTTAACTGCGCCATCCTGAGCTATGACGGAAACGTGTACTTCGGGTTCAGCGGAGACGTGCATGCTGCACCCGATCTGCGGCGTTTGGAGGGTTTTGTGAAATTGAGTTTCGAGGAGTTGCGGGAAGCGGCCAGGGTGCGGCCGCGGCCGAAAAAGACAACGCGAGCCACAAAGAAGACTGCAGTAGCATCCACGCCGCGTGAGATAGTTCGTGTTTCTGCTCCCACTCCTCTTCCGGCGAGTCTTCCCTCAATGGAAGCAAAGCGAGAACCAAAACTAGTACCACTGACCGAACAGGAGAAAGTTCACGCGCAATTCAGCGTTGCTTAAGTAGTAAGGCTGTGGGGTAGAGACCGTGGTAGGTGGCTACTTTCCCGCGCAATTGACGGACTGGTTGATCCCCGGGAGAAACCTGTTCCTGGCCGTCCACGTGCTGGGCCTTGGATGCTTTGGTTATATCGTGGCGAGGCGCGTGGCGCCGCTGCTACGGGCCGAAGGCGATCCTCGTTTTGACCGGCCATGGACTCGGCTGGGAAAGGTTTGCAAGTTCTGGCTCGGACAGTGGAAGCATCCGCGCTACAAGGCCGCTGGAATCCTGCACATACTCATCTTCTCCGGATTTATTCTCCTGGCGACGCGCGCCTTCACCGTCCTGATTGTTGGCGTGTCGGAGAATTTTGTGATGCCGGGCCTTTCGGGGGAAGCCGGCCACGCCTACAACATCGTCACGGACTACGCCGCCACGATTGTGTTCCTGTGCATGATTGTTGCCGTGATTCGCCGTCTGGCGTTCAGGCCTGCGCGATACGAGGTGCCAGCGCGATTCGGCGAGGGCCACAAGGCTGACGCTGTCTTTCTGTTGGTGCTGATCGCACTTCTCATGGTGGCCGACAGTCTGTTTGCCGCCGCAAAGACGGCCGGTCAGTCACAACGAGGGCTGCCGGCGGAATTTCTGGCCGTGCTGTCATTGCCTTGGATCTTACGGGCTGCTCTCGCTTCAGCTTCCCTACCCACTCTTGGGCATGTGTATTTCGGAGCCTATCTCCTCCATGAAGTGACCTTTTACGTTTTGTTGTGCTATCGGCCGTTTGGAATTCAGTTCCACGTTGAAACCTCGTTGTTCAACATTTACTTCGCAAAACTGGATCGTGGGACGCTGAAGCCGGTGAGGTGGGGCGTGAGCGATCAGCATCTCGACCAGCTGAAATCCTTCGGAGTAAAGACGTTCGAGGACTTTACCTGGAAGCACATGCTTGATTTCTATTCCTGCGCCGATTGCGGGCGGTGCTCGGATAACTGCCCCGCCAACGCGGTAGGACGGCCGTTGTCGCCACGATTCATCAGCATCAAGGCGAGAGACTACGCCTATCGGCACTATCCGATGTTCGGCCGCTCGGGCAATGGCAAGCCGCTCGTCGGCAACATTTATTCGGAGGATGAAATCTGGTCCTGCACGACTTGCGGGGCGTGCGAGGAAGAGTGCCCGCTGCTGGTGGAATACATCGACAAGATCGTCGATCTGCGGCGCGGCATGGTCGATGACGGGAATGTGCCGCAGTCTTTGCAGAAGCCCCTAAAGGCGCTGGAGAGCCGCGGCAATCCTTACGGCAAGATGGAAAAGAAAAGAGCCGACTGGGCGAATGGAGAGTTTCAACAGCTCTGCCACGTCAAGACTCTGGACAAGAACAATGGCGCGAGCACTCTGTATTTCGTGGACAGCATAACATCCTATGACAGCCGAATGCAGTCGATCGGACGGGCCACCGCGGAGATTCTCGATCACGTTGGCGAGAATTTCGGAATTCTAGGCGCTGCGGAAAAAGACAGCGGCCATGAAGTCCGACGGTTTGGGGAGGAACTGCTCTTCGCCGCTCTACGCGATCACAATGTGGACGCGATCAAGGCATCTGGAGTGAAGGGAATTGTCACGGCTGACCCGCACGCGTTCAACGCGTTGAAGCACGACTACAAAGATATTCCGCCGGTGGAGCACATCAGCCAGGTGATCGCGCGCGAAGTAAAAGCGGGCAAGATCAAGTTCAAAGCGGTGGAAAACGGAAACAAGGTTTACACCTACCACGATCCGTGCTACCTGGGACGCCACAACCAGGTCTATAACGATCCGCGCGACGTGCTCGACGCCATCCCTGGTTTGAGGCGAGTTGAGATGACACGCTCCCGGGACCGCTCATTCTGCTGCGGCGGTGGTGGGCTGATGCTGTTCTACGAGCCGAAAGAAGAGCAGCGCATGGGCGTGAAGAGAGTCGAGATGGCGGTGGAAGCCGGAGCCAACGTAATCGTGACGGCGTGTCCATTCTGCATGACGAATATAGAAGATGCAATCAAGGTCGCAGGTCTGGAAGAACAGATGACCGCCATCGATCTCGCGGAACTGGTGGATCAGCAGATCGTGCGCGACGGTCCGAAGGCTACATAAACGCTGGGAGGTGTATGTGGAGATTCTAGTTTGCGTAAGACGAGTGCCGGACACATCAGAAAACGAGATTGAACTCAACCGCGCGGGAAACGATATCGAGCGCGACGAGTTGGTCTACTCCATCAATGAGGCGGACAACTACGCCGTTGAAGAAGCATTGCAGATTGTCGACCGAGTTGGCGGCAGCGTCACCGTGGTTACGGTTGGCGGCGAGGACGACGAAGAGGTGCTTCGCCGGGAGATGGCGATGGGCGCAGATCATGGCGTGCTGATCACCGACGAAGCTCTCACCGGATCGGACGGCCGGGGTATCGCGACCATCCTGAAAGCGTTTGCGCAGAAGGGTACCCACGATCTGATTCTCACCGGAGTTCAGGCGGAAGACGGAGCGGCGCAGGTCGGCGGAATGCTGGCCGCAATGTTGGACTATTCATTCGCTTCGCTGGTGACTTCCATCGAAGTGCTGGACGGCCGAAAACTGAAAATCAGCCGCGAGATCGAAGGCGGCAATAAAGAGATGAATGAGATCGATCTGCCGTGCGTGCTCTCGATTCAGACCGGTATCAATGAACCTCGTTATGTCGGGATGCGCGGGATCCGCGCGGTGGCTTCTGTGCCGATACGGACTTTCGGTGCGTTAGAGCTTGGAGTCGATCCAGGTACGGTTGGAGTAGCGCCCGCGAAAGTGAAACGAGTGGATTATTTTCTCCCGTCGCTCGGCAAGGGTGCCGAGATTCTCCACGGCAGCCGGGAAGAAAACGTCGACCGAGTTCTGGCGTTAATCGCAGCCAAAGGAGGCTTGCAATAATGGCTCGCATCTTTGCTTACATCGCGCACAAAGCCGGCGTCCCTGACGATTCTGCGGCGCAACTGGCAACCGCGGCCGAACAAATCGATCCGGCATCCTCCCCCACGGCCGTTATCACCGGTTGCGGCGCGGATCTCGACGCCGCATGCAATTCCCTCCGTGCTTCCTACGCCGAGATATGGAAAGTTTCCAGCGATGTTCTTGCCTACCCTAATGCGGAACTGGTGCGCCAAGCATTGGTGAAGATCCTGCCGCTGGATTCGATTTTGCTGCTCGCACACGAGCATTTCGGAATCGATCTGGCGCCGGGGCTCTCCATCAAAATGAACTCCGCTCTTGTCTCCGATGTGATCGATATCAGCGGATTCGAAGGCAGCTATCTCAACGCCGTCCGCCAGGAATTCGGCGGACAGGTGAGCGCTCATGTTCGTTGCGACATTTCCTCGGGCGCCGTGATCACCGTGCGCCCGGGTGCATTCAAACTGCGGGAAAGTGAGCCCGCCGCGGGCATCGTGGTCGACAAGTCGTTGGAGGTCGGCGTTCTGACCGCTGGGCGGCGCTACCTCGGGACCATAGTGGCTGAAGCGGGTGATGTGGATATCACCAAACACAACGTTCTGGTTTCCATCGGCCGCGGCATTCAGCAGAAAGAGAACGTCGCCATCGCCGAGGAGCTGGCTGAGGCTCTGGGTGCGGCGGTGAGTTGCTCACGCCCCGTGGTCGACGCCAAGTGGTTGGAGAAATCTCGCCAGGTGGGCTCGTCGGGAAAAACTGTCAAACCCAAGGTTTATCTGGCATGCGGCATCAGTGGCGCATTCCAACATCTGGCCGGCATTAAAGGTGCTCCATTTCTGATCGCCATCAACAAGAACCCCAAAGCCCCGATCTTTCAGGTTGCCGATGTTGGGGTGGTCGACGACATTCTGGAGTTCTTGCCCGAGCTGACTAACAAAGCTCGAGAAATGCACAGCGTCGCAGCAAAGTGAGGCACTGCCCATGATCGCCAACAAGACACTGAAACTGAGTTTGAAGTCACTCAGAGATTTTGCCAAGAAACGCCTGCCCGACGAAATCATCCGGGAGTTGGATGAACGCGACGAATGCCCGCTAGAGATCGTACGGCACATGTGCAGCCCTGACCAGTTGGGAATTCAGCTTCTGTTCATTCCCGAGGACTGCGGCGGCTTCGGCGGCGGCGCTTTCGATGTGTATCTGGTCTGTGAAGAGATGGCGCGCATCGATCTCGGCGTCGCCACGGCGGTGCTAGCGACTTTTCTCGGCAGTGACCCAATCACCGTGGGCGCAACTCCCGAGCAGAAAAAATACTGGCTGACGCGGATCGCGGAAGAAGGATTGCTATTTGCCTACGGCGCGACCGAGCCAGAAGCCGGCAGCGATCTGGGAGCGCTGAAAACTACGGCGGATCGAGTTCTCAAGGACGGGCACATCGTCGGCTACAAAATCAATGGAGCCAAGCAGTGGATCAGCAACGGCGGAATTGCCGATGCCTACACGGTCCTGGCCAATACGCCCGGCGGCCCGAGTTGGTTCGTCGTCGAAAAGGAAACCAAGGGCTTCAGTCACGATAAGCCAGAAAACAAGCACGGCATTCGACTGAGCAACACCGCCGCGCTTGCATTCAGCGATGTGTACGTCGATGCCGACCGGCTGCTCGGCGGAGTAGAGGGTCAGGGGCTGATTCAGGCGCAAGCCGTTTTCGGTTATACGCGTCTGATGGTCGCGGCGTTTGGGTTGGGTGCCGGCTGGGCTGCGCTCGATCGGGCAATTCCCTACTCCGCTAAGCGCATTCAGGCGGGAGCGCCACTGTCGGAGAAGCAAGGCTACACGCACAAGTTGATCGTGCCCCATGTCGCGCGCCTCGAAGCCGCGCGTTCTTACATTGAAGAAACCGCGCAACGCATCGACGCGGGCACCGAAGGCAGCTTGAACACCGAGGGCGCGATTGCCAAGTACATGGCGACCGAGGCCGGCAACATGGCCGCCGATGCCAGCATTCAGGCTCTCGGCGGATACGGCTACACCCACGAATACATGGTGGAAAAGATCAAGCGCGATGTGCGGATCACCACGATTTATGAAGGCACGTCCGAGATTATGGAGATGACGATCAGCCGCGACCGCTGGCAGCTTCATTTGAAAACGCGTGGGCAACACTATCACGACCAGGCGAAGAAGTTCGAGGAACTGCATACGCGTCATCCGAATGTGGGTGCCGATAGCGCAGCATTGGCTTTGCACGCATTAGCCGAGGTAATGGAAAAGGCCCGCGTCGCCCACCTGACACGTTATCAACATATTCTCCTGCGCCTGGGCGAGCTGATCGCATATGCCGAGAGCGCCGGCAGTCTTGCGCACCGTGCGGCGTTGTCGGATGAAGGCAAGCTCGATGAAAAAGCCAACCAACGTTTCGACAGGACCGCGCTCGCGGCACTGAGCAGAACCTTTGCCCGCGAAGCCGCGCTCAAGGTCGGCGAAGAAGGCTTGCGCTGGGTGATTGGAGCGGGCGGCGTGAAAGACGCCGAGGTTGCCGGTTTCGAAATAAGTTTGGGACTGCCCGCTATTCATCGCGCGCAGGCAGGCTTGATTCCGGATTTGGATTACTTAGCAGACGTGCTGTACGGCCGCGTGGCGAAACGGACGAAGCTCGCCGCGTAGCGTTGAAGGATGAAAGTCATATGAGCTTTGGTGCTGAGAAAAAAACCCGAACCACAGAGAGCACAGAGGCCGCACAGAAGAAAACAGATTCATTTCTCCTTACAGGAGCGCAGTCATGGAAAGCACTTCACACCGAGCCATCGCGATTGTGGGTGCGGGAGCGATTCTGCCCGATGCTCCGAACGTCGCGGCTTTTTGGGAAAACATAAAGAACAGCCGGTATAGCGTCACCGAGGTGGAACCGACGCGCTGGGATCCGGCGCTCTACTTCGATCCCGATCACAACGCTCCGGATAAGACCTATTCAAAAATCGGCGGCTGGGTTCGCGACTTTGTCTGGGACCCGATCAAGTGGCGCCTGGGCGTCCCGCCGCGCGTGGTGGATGCCATGGATGGGGCGCAAAAATGGGCCATCGCCTGCACGCGCGAAGCACTGGAGGACTACGGCTATCCCCGGCGCCCGCTGGACGCGGACCGTACGGCTGTGATCCTGGGCAATGCCATGGCCGGCGAGAAGCACTATCTGTCCGCGCTCCGTATTTTCTTTCCAGAATATGCTCGCGAACTGGCCGAAACCGCCGGTTTCGCCACGCTCCCGGAAACGCTCCGCCGCGAGATCACCCGCGAATTGCACGACCGCATGGCGAAAGTCATCCCTGAGATCACCGAAGACACCATGCCGGGTGAGCTGGCTAACTGCATCGCTGGCCGCATTGCCAACATCTTCAACTTCCACGGCCCCAATTATGTGGTGGATGCGGCGTGCGCCTCAGCGATGGCGGCCATCAGTTCGGCAATCGAGGGATTAGTCGCGAAGGATTTCGACGCGGTGGTTACGGGCGGTATTGACCGTAACATGGGCGCGACGAGCTTCGTCAAGTTCAGCAAGATCGGAGCGCTGTCGGCGACAGGAACCCGTCCCTACGCCGAGGGAGCGGACGGTTTCGTCATGGGCGAAGGCGCTGCGATTTTCTTGCTCAAGCGCCTGGCCGATGCCGAGCGCGACGGAGACACGATCTACGCCGTGCTCCGCGGCATGGCCGGCGCTAGTGACGGCAAGGGCAAAGGTATTACCGCGCCCAATCCAATCGGACAGAAGCTCGCCATCGAGCGAGCCTGGCAGAACGCCGGACTCTCACCTGATACTGCGACCTACATTGAAGGTCACGGCACTTCCACTCGTGTGGGCGATGTGGTCGAAGTGCAGAGTATGGCTAATGTGCTCAGCAGCGCACATCTTCCGCCGCATTCGGTGGGCATTGGCTCTGTGAAATCGAACTTTGGGCATCTCAAAGGAGCCGCCGGCGCTGCGGGATTGTTGAAAGTCGCACTAGCCCTTCGCGACAAATTACTTCCGCCCAGTGTGCATTGCGAGCGCACCAATCCGGACATCGACTTTGTCCATTCCCCACTTTACGTCAACACCGAGTTGAAGCCGTGGCCGATGCCGAAGGATGGCGTCCGGCGAGCTGGCCTGAGTGCATTTGGTTTTGGCGGCACCAATTTCCACGCAGTGCTCGAAGAATACATCCCTCACCGGCTGAATGGAAACGGCAAGCGGTCGGTGGCAGTCAACGAGATACAACCGCAAGTGAAAGAGTCGACCATGAATGTGAATGATGTTCACTGCACTTCTACTTCTTCTTATAAGGCTCCTTTACGGGGAGCGCTACTCGTCGGCGCTGCTTCACAAACCGAGTTACTCGAACGCTTACGTGCAGTTGAGAGCGACGCCAAGGCGGGCCACGCACCGGCCCCGGCCGCTCCAGCCGAATCCGCCCTGCGTGCCACCGAGCGACTGGCCATTGACTATGCCGACGCTGGCGACCTGACCGCGAAAGCTGGTTCGGCGCTCAAGGCGCTTTCTGCCAATCAGCCGGGCCTGTGGAAAGCTCTGCGCGCGCAAGGCATCTTCCGTGGCCACGGTTCCGCGCCCAAGGTGGCGTTCTTATATCCCGGACAAGGCTCGCAGTACGTAAACATGCTCAAGCCACTACGTGCGGTGGAACCGATTGTGGCCGAAACCTTTGCCGAGGCCGATCGCATCATGATGCCGTTGCTTGGTAAGCCGCTTAGCGAATTCATCTTCGTCGACATAGCCGACGCTGACGCCGTCGCGAAAGCCGAAGAAGATCTACGCCAAACCGCCATTACTCAGCCTGCCGTTCTCGCGATCGATCTTGCGCTGACCCGGCTGCTGGCTGCTTATGGGATCACGCCTGACTTCACCATGGGTCACAGCCTGGGAGAATACGGAGCGCTGCTGGCGGCGGAAGCGCTTCCTTTTGCGGATGCACTCGAAGCGGTGAGTGCTCGCGGCCGTGAAATGACGCGCTTTGCGCCAGAAGATAAGGGCCGCATGGCGGCAGTGTTTGCTCCGCTGCAGGAAATCGAACGAATCTTGAAGACTGTAACTGGATATGTGGTAATCGCCAACGTGAACAGTAACCGGCAAGCTGTGATCGGCGGCGCGAGTAAGGCCGTCGAGCAGGCCATGGAAGCCTTCCAGAAAGCCGGCTATGACGTGTCGGCGTTATCGGTAAGCCATGCTTTCCACACTTCGATTGTGGCTCCCGCCAGCGAGTCGCTACGGCGCGTTCTGGCGCGCCTGCGCCTTGCCTCTCCCCAATTGCCCATCATCGCCAATGTCAACGGCGAGTTTTATCCTACGGGGCCGGACGTGGTGCCACAAATGCTCGATATTCTTGCGCAACAGGTTGCTGCTCCTGTGCAGTTCGTCAAAGGCCTGCGCACGCTATATAACGCAGGTGCACGATTGTTCGTGGAAGTCGGTCCGAAGAAAGCGCTGCAAGGGTTTGCTGAAGATGTTCTCGGCGAGCACGGCGATGTGGTCTCGCTTTTTACCAACCATCCGAAAGTCGGTGATATCCCCGCGTTCAATCAGGCGTTGTGCTGCCTCTACGCCTCGGGATTGGGCCGCGGGACGCCGGATTCCGCGCGTCAAACATCTCCAGCTTCTATTCCGGAGATATCTCTGCACACGCCGGCGGCAGCAGCGGCCGCTGGGCCCGGTGTGCCAACGAATGGGGATCACTATGTCGAACTCGGCCGCTTGTTCTCTGATGTGCTTGAGCGTGGCTGGCAACTCACCCATGGCCAGAAGCCCGCTGCGGTTGATCTGCCGGTCGCAATCACGGGAGCAGCGCTAGGCCTGCCCGGCGCGGAGCATATCTTCGATGATAGCAACATCGGTCGCATCCTGCGTGGCGATCAATTCATCGATACCATCCCCACCCGCTTCCGCCACGCTATGGTGGACAAACATATTACGCGCCTGGTCAAGAACGACAACGGTGGCTCGTTCGAGACGATCACTAATGTTGCGGACGTCATCAAGCTGGCCGGCCGTGCCGGCGCCTTTGATCTGGAGAAGGAGTTCGGCGTTTCGGCGGAGCGGGTTACTGCCCTCGATCGCGACACTCAACTCGCCATTGCCGTTGGCCTCGATGCCCTGCGCGACGCCGGCATCCCATTGGTGCAACGCTACAAAACCACGACCAAAGACACACAACTTCCAGACCGGTGGGCCTTGCCCGATGCTCTGCGCGACGAGACCGGAGTGATTTTTGGCTCAGCCTTTCCTGGATTGGATTCTTTCGCCGATGAGACGGCGCGCTACTACGCTGACCGTTCGCGGCGCGAGCAGGTAACCTTGCTGCAAAGTCTGCACGCCCGCATGGCCGAGTCGAATGGCGATTCCATCCTGGCGCGGGAGATGGAGCGGCGCATGGAGGAGTTGCGCGATGCCATCGAGAAACAGCCCTACGTCTTCGATCGGCGTTTCCTGCTCCGCATACTCCCCATGGGACACTCGCAGTTTGCCGAATTCATCGGCGCGCGCGGTCCCAATACCCAGGTCAATTCCGCTTGCGCGAGCACGACGCTGGCGGTTTCGTTGGCCGAGGACTGGATCCGCGCTGGGCGTTGCCGCAGGGTGGTCATCATCACAGCCGACGACGTGACGACCGATCATCTCATCGAATGGATGGGTGCGGCCTTTTTGGCCAGTGGAGCAGCGGCCACTGACGAAGTAGTCGAAGAAGCTGCCATTCCGTTCGATCGCCGCCGGCACGGCCTGATTATCGGCATGGGCGCTGCGGCGCTCGTGGTCGAGAGCGCGGAAGCAGCACACGAACGGGGCATTCAGCCCATCTGCGAAGTGTTGAGCACGGTATCCGCGAATAGCGCGTTCCATGGCACCCGCCTCGATGTCCAGCACATCGGTCAGATCATGGAGGACTTGATAAGTAAAGCCGAAGCCCGCAGCGGCATTCGCCGTCATCAGATCGCGCCAGAAACCGTTTTCATCTCTCATGAAACTTACACGCCTGCGCGCGGCGGCAGCGCTGCAGCGGAGATCCATGCATTGCGGCACGTCTTTGGTGATAGCGCCGATAAGATTGTCATCGCCAACACCAAAGGTTTCACCGGCCATGCAATGGCTGCAGGTATGGAAGATGTACTTGCGGTGAAAGCGCTGGAAACCGGGGTGGTGCCGCCGGTGGCCAACTTCAAGGAAGTTGATCCCGAGCTGGGCGCGCTGAACTTGTCGAAGGGCGGAGTCTATCCAGTGCGGTATGCGCTGCGATTAGGTGCCGGGTTCGGCTCGCAAATCAGCATGTCGCTGTTGCATTGGATAACAACTAAGGACGGCGTCCGCAAGAGTCCGAATGCTCTGGGCTATGCCTATCGAATTACAGATACCAGTGTCTGGAGTGACTGGCTCGCTCGTATAGCAGGCCATTCGGCGGCTGATTTAGAAGTGGTTCACCGCACGCTTCGAGTGCGGGACCGGCAAGCGCGTGATCCGCGCGCTCACGATGAACATTCGGCACAAATTGCGGAACCTTCCGGGAAATTGCAAGTCGCATCCAAGTCAACTGCACAGCACGCAACCCTGCCGGCAACAATTCCTTACGCCAAACCACTGGATGCGAAAGCTGCGACCACGCCGCTGCCCGTCGTCGGTTCCGCGACGAAGGTCAAGGTGCAGGCCGCCATGTCCGCGCCCCCAGCACCGGTACCGGCGCCGCCCGCGACTAGCCTAGATGGCAAGGTCAACCCTCCCGCACCCGCGCTGGTCGGCTCTCAGAAGGCGGACCACGACGATGCCGTGAAAGACCGCATCCTGGCCCTGGTCGTGGAGAAGACGGGCTATCCGCAAGATATGTTGGACCTGGATCTCGACCTGGAAGCAGACCTGGGAGTGGACACGGTCAAGCAGGCGGAGATGTTCGCGGCCATCCGGGAAATCTATAGCATCCCTCGTGACGAGAACCGTAAATTGCGGGACTATCCAACATTGGCGCACGTCATCCAGTTTGTATATGACAAGCGTCCCGAACTGGCCAGCGTCGTTCCGGTTCCACCGATCGCCGCGAAAACGCCAGCCGCAAAGCCCGCGGTCGAGCCCGAAATGCCGCCCGCCACAAAGGAAGAGATCGACTCCCCTGGCGCACCTGCTGCGGTTCCGCCGGCAAACTCGGCAGACGACTCAGTGAAGGAGCGCATCCTGGGGCTGGTCGTGGAAAAGACTGGTTATCCCAAGGACATGCTCGACTTGGATCTCGATCTCGAAGCGGACCTTGGGGTTGACACCGTCAAACAAGCTGAGATGTTCACCGCCATCCGCGCCGCCTACAACATTGTTCGCGATGAAAATCTGAAGTTGCGTGACTACCCGACGCTCGCCCATGTGATCCGATTCGTCTATGAGAAGCGCCCCGACTTGTCGATTGCCGCACAACCGTCTCTTGTAGTTGTCGAGTCGTCCGTACCCCAGCCTGCGCCAATCGCAGTCGCGACCCGACGTCCAACCGACGCCTCCATCCGAGAAACAGTGCTGGACATCGTGGCGCAAAAAACCGGCTATCCGAAAGATATGCTCGACCTCGATCTCGACCTCGAAGCGGACCTGGGCGTCGACACTGTTAAGCAGGCGGAGATGTTCGCCGCCGTCCGTGCTGCCTACAACATTCCTCGCGATGAAAACTTAAAACTGCGCGACTTCCCTACGCTCGCTCACGTCATCGAGTTCGCGCACGATAGATGCGGGTTGGCCGACGTTCCCGCTCAGGTTCCGCTCGTTCCCGCGGACATAAATGAACCGGCGACGGAGAAACCCGCGTCTCCTCCTTCATCGGCGTTTAAGATTCCCCGCCCGGCGCTCGCCAGTCTGGACGCTGCGAATCGCGTTCCACGCCGCGTGCCTGTGCCAGTCCTGCGCCCAGGGCTCAACCTCTGCAAGCCGACGGGCGTCTCGCTCGAGAACGGCAAGCGAGTTGTGCTCATGGCCGACAAAGGTGGAGTGGCCGAGGCGCTGGCACAGCGATTACAGAAAAGCGGAGTGGAAGTTCTCCGCGTCGAAGCCGCGCAGGATTCCGAAGCATTGGCTCTTCGCCTAAACGAATGGATGACTGCGGGTTCCGTGGATGGAGTTTACTGGCTGCCCGCTCTCGATCATGAGGGCAACGTTCGCGACCTGGATCTGGCGACGTGGCACGAAGCCGTGCGCGTTCGCGTCAAAGTGCTCTACGCCACAATGCGCGCGCTTTACGCCCAGATCGCGCGGCCGGGTACGTTCTTCGTCTCGGCAACGCAGTTAGGCGGGCAACACGGCTACGACGATGCCGGAGCAGCGGCCCCGCTCGGTGGAGCGGTCGTAGGCTTCAGCAAGGCATACAAACGGGAGCGCCCTGACGTTCTGGTCAAGGCAGTCGATTTCGAATCGCGGTGCAAGCCGCATGAAGTCGCCTCCATTCTGATCGACGAAACCCTGCGAGATCCCGGCGCGGTCGAGATCGGCTACAAATCCGGACTACGTTGGACGATCGGGCTGCAGGAACAGCCTGCGGCCGACGGACAGCCGGGTCTGACAC
Organism: uncultured Acidobacteriaceae bacterium; assembly: GCA_963739125.1. Taxonomy (GTDB): domain Bacteria; phylum Acidobacteriota; class Terriglobia; order Terriglobales; family Acidobacteriaceae; genus Sulfotelmatobacter. Next base: position 4,487,217 of record CAVTZD010000001.1, read on the forward strand.
TGGACGAAAATACTGTTTTCCTCATCACCGGCGCAGCGGGAAGCATCGTCTCCGCCATCACCGCCGATCTGGCCGCCGCATCCGGCGGCACGTTCTACTTGCTTGATCTGGTGCCCGAGCCGGATCCTGGCAATCCTGACCTCAAACGTTTCGTCAGCGACAAAGAGGGCCTCAAGCGCGAACTGTTCACGCGCATCCAGGCTCGTGGCGAACGGGCCACACCTGCGCTGGTAGAGAAGGAACTCGCAGCTTTGGAACGCGCGCAAGCCGCTCGCAGCGCCATCGACGCGGTCCGAGCCGCTGGTGGCACGCCGATTTATTTCAGCCTTAACCTCACCGATGCAGATGCTGTGGACAAGGTAATCCGACAAGTCCGCGAGCGCAGCGGGCACATCGACGTGTTGCTGCACGCCGCGGGACTAGACCGTAGCCACTCCCTGGCTGACAAAGATCCACATGAATTCGACTTGGTCTTCGATGTCAAGAGCGACGGATTTTTCAACCTGCTGCACGCCATCGGCGACATGCCCCTTGGTGCAACCATCGCTTTCAGTTCGATTGCCGGACGTTTCGGTAACGCCGGACAGACGGATTACAGCTCCGCCAATGACCTACTGTGCAAGATTATGTCGAGCTTCCGCACGACCCGCCCGGCCACGCGCGGTATTGCGATTGACTGGACCGCGTGGGGCGGCATCGGAATGGCCACCCGTGGCTCCATTCCTAAAGTCATGGAATCGGCAGGCATCGATATGCTTCCACCCGAGGCCGGTATTCCGCTGATTCGGCGTGAACTGACCGCGGGAGGGGCCCGTGGCGAGATTGTCATCGGCCAACGTCTCGGCGTGCTGATGAATGAATTCGATCCGACGGGCGGTCTCGAAGTGAGTGAGGCAGAAGTCACCGCTGAGAAATATCCGCTCGGTCAAGCATCGACCCAAGAACGGGCACAAGGACCAATGTTCGGCAAGATATCGAGTGTGGGACTCTACCGTCCGCTCACGATTGAAACGGTGCTCGACCCAGCCATTCAGCCGTTCTTGCACGACCATCAGATTGACGGCACACCGGTGTTGCCCGGAGTCATGGGCCTCGAGGCGTTCGCCGAGGCTGCCCTATGCCTGCTTCCCGGCTGGTGTGTCGAAACGATGGAGGAAGTTGATTTCTTGGCGCCGTTCAAGTTCTACCGGAGCGAGCCACGCGCGTTAACGGTCGAAACAACGATTCATCCGCGCGGAGAGACATTGATCGCCGATTGCCGATTGCTTGGCAGCCGGCGACTTTCGAATCAGGCCGAGCCGCAAGTGACCACGCACTTTACGGCGCACGTACGACTTACGAAATCTCCGCCCGCGTTGGTGACTGTCCCGGCACTGGACTCACCGGACGGACACGTGATCGAAGCCGCTGATATCTATCGTCTCTATTTCCATGGCCCGGCTTACCAGGTCTTGCAGCGAGCATGGTGGGATGGAAGACGAATGATTGGGCTTATGGCCAAGGGCTTGGGGGACAATCACCACCCGTCAGGTCTGCCAACCTTGATGGCGCCGCGCCTGCTCGAACTGTGCTTCCAGACCGCTGGACTCTGGGAGATGGGCGTCGAGGGCCGTATGGGACTACCGCAGCACATCGATCGCCTCTGCTTATTGCGCAATCCCGAAGAGGGAGAACGCCGGCTTTTCGCCATTGTCACTCCCAATCGACGCGAGGGGAGTTTCAACGCGGAGGTGGTGGATGAAAGGGGAAACCGCTGCTTGCAGCTCAGCGGCTACCGCACCGTCGCGATTCCCGGTGCCGTCGATGCTGGACGATTGAAGGTACTGCAGGCGGCAATGTCACTGGAAGAAGTGGCCGTGTGATCAATGTAACCACATCGTCGCAAGACCGAATCGGGGACTCTATGCCCCTTGAATTTCAGCGTGTGGCGATTGTCAATCGTGGTGAGGCAGCCATGCGCTTCATTCATGGCGCCCGCGAGTTCCGCCAGGAACACGGGACTCCCCTGTGCACGATTGCGCTTTTCACCGAACCTGACCGCCATGCCATGTTTGTCCGCGAAGCGGATGAAGCGGTGTGTCTCGGCCCCGCTCATGTGCTCGATCAGAACACCGGGAAGCTCAAGAGCATTTATGTGGATTATCCCCACCTGGAGCAAGCGCTGGCGGCCGCGCGCGCCGATGCAGTTTGGGTAGGATGGGGCTTCGTAGCGGAGCACGCCGCCTTCGCCGACCTTTGCCATGAAATGGGAATTGTGTTCATCGGCCCCGACGGCGATGTGATGCGGCGCGTGGGCGACAAGATCGCGTCGAAACGCTTGGCCGAGCAGGAGAAGATCGAGGTATCTCCCTGGAGCGATGGCCCCGTGGAGACGCTCGCCGACGCCGAACGGCACGCGCAGCGCTTGGGCTACCCACTCCTTATTAAGGCCACCGCTGGGGGCGGGGGGCACGGAATTCGCCGGGTTCGCGAGGCCAGCCAGCTTCCCGAGGCTTTCGAGAGCGCTCGCGTCGAGGCCTTCAAGGCTTTCGGCGACCCGACCGTTTTCATGGAGCAACTCGTCCAGGGAGCGCGCCATGTTGAGGTGCAGGTCATCGCCGACCGCTATGGAACAACGTGGGCCTGCGGGGTGCGCGACTGCACCATCCAACGCCGCCACCAGAAAGTTCTCGAGGAAGCGCCTTCTCCTGCCCTTTCTCCCGAACAGGATCAGGCATTGCGCGAAGCGGCGGTACGCCTGAGCAAGGCCGCGGGCTACTGCAACGCCGGCACCGTAGAATTCCTGTACCAGCCGGAAAACCAGCGATTCTTTTTCATGGAGATGAACACGCGGTTGCAGGTCGAGCATCCGGTGACCGAATGCACCACCGGACTCGATCTGGTCAAGCTGCAGATTCATGTCGCGCGCGGAGGTCGCCTGGTAGGCGGCCCACCGCGAACCACTGGCCACGCCATCGAAGTACGACTGAACGCAGAGGATCCCGACAATGGTTTTGCGCCCGCACCGGGCACAATCGAGCGGTTCCGGGTCCTGACCGGGCCTGGAGTAAGGGTCGACACCGGCGTGGCGGAAGACGATCTCGTCCCCACGGAGTTCGACTCGATGATTGCCAAGATCATCGCCTACGGCCAGAGCCGAAAGGAAGCTCTTTCCCGGCTGCAGCGGGCACTGCGCGAGAGTGTGGTGGTGATCAAGGGCGGTGCAAGCAACAAAGCATTCCTTCTTGAATTGCTCGATCGCCCTGAGGTGCAGCGTGGAGAAGCGCATGTGGGCTGGCTGGACCTGGCATCGACCGAAGAGCACATCCCCCGGCGCTACGCTGACGTGGCTCTAGTACAGGCCTCTATCGAAGCCTACGAAGCCCAGTTGAGTGTAGAGCAAACGCAGTTCTATGCCTCAGCCGTACGCGGGCGGCCGCTGGCGCGGAGTGAGGTGGGCCGGAGCACAGAACTGCGTTACGGCGGGCGCTCGTATGCACCTAAGACGTACCGCCTGGGTCCGCAGCAATACCGGGTCGACGTTAAAGGATCGAGCATCCAGGCCCACGTCGACCGTTTGGGACGGTTCGAATATTGGCTCACCGCCTTCGGCCGAAGATTCCACGTCGTCTCCGTGATCCAGGGGTTGACTTACTGCATTGAGGTTGATGGCGTGTTGCACCGCGTCGACCGCGACGATGGAGGCATCGTCCATGCGCCGTCTCCGGCGGTCGTCGTGTCCATTGCTGTGAAACCAGGCGACAGAGTTGCCGTCGGAGACCGATTGGCCGTGCTGGAAGCGATGAAAATGGAAATGCAGGTTGTCGCCCCATTTTCCGGAAGAGTGCGGCAAGTAATGACCATGCGCAATGTCCAAGTGGACAACGGGGCGCCACTTCTGCAAATTGAACCCGATGCCGGCCCAGATGCCCTGCCTGAATCGGAAACTATCGTTTTTGGCGCCTCTCGCGCCTCGGGATCGGACCCAACCGCCACCCAAACAAACTGCCGTCATAGCCTCGAAGGACTCCGTCAGCTGATGCTTGGCTTTGACGTCGACCCCAAGGATACGACCCGGCTGCTCACCGAGTGGAACCAGACTCGCCCCGCCGACAGCAACGAAATCAGCGAAGCGGAAGACGAGATCCTCGATATCTTTGTGGACATCTGCTCATTGTTCAAGCGCGATCCTGCTGTAAACCACCGGGCCTGCGGTGAAGAGCCGAGCCCTGAGGCTTATCTGTTTTCATATTTACGCATGCTGGAAACTGGTGGGGAGGGACTTCCGCCAGTTTTTGTCAGCGCGCTCCGCCGTGCTTTGTCCCATTACGGCGTTCAAACTCTGGATCGCTCGCCGCTGTTGGAAGAGAGCCTGTTATGGATATACAAAGCGCATCAGCGTGTCGATCAACAGATCGCCCCGGTCATGGCCATGCTGGAGCGTCGGCTGCGCCCCCCCCAGCGTCTCGCCCCACCGGCTCAGGAATCCTGGCGAGGGCTCCTCGATCGCATGATCGCCATGAGCAACGGGCAATTTCCTGCAGTCAGCGACGTGGCCCGGGAAGTGCGCTATCGCTACTTTGATCAACCGCTGTTCAAACAGGCGCGCAAGCTAGTCTATGCACAGGTGGAAGAACAACTCGCTTTCATGGCCGCGCATCCGGATGCAGCCGACTACCACGAGCGGGTCCGGGCCCTGGTCGAGTGCCCGCAGCCGCTGGTGGCACTGCTCGCTTCCCGCTTCGCGACCGCAGATACTGCCATGCGCAGGCTGATGTTGGAGGTCATCACGTGGCGCTACTATCGAATCCGATCCCTCGAACACGTCCGCTCCCAGGCAATCAACGGACATTGCTTCGCCTCGGCTGAATACGATCATGAAGGCACGCGCATTCATGTATTCACCACACATGCAGAATATTCACGGCTCTCTGATGCGTTGCACGCGATGTTTCCATTGATTGCGGAAACGCCACCCGGATGTGAAATCGTTATCGATGTCTACGCCTGGCATTCGGGACGGTTGTGCGATGCCGAAGTCACGCAGCAGGAAGTTCAGTCGGTACTCCATCAGGTGGACTTTCCACGTTCGATTCGGCGCATCGTTGTGGAAGTGGCTGGCGCCGGGCATGCCCAGGGCGCGGGCGGTATGCAGCACTTCACCTATCGGCCCGGCGAGAAGACCTATCAGGAAGAGAAGCTCTATCGGGGATTGCATCCCATGATGGCCAAGCGGCTGCACCTGTGGCGCCTGAACAACTTCAACATCGAGCGGCTGCCTTCGGCGGAGGATGTTTACCTGCTCCACGCCGTCGCCCGCGATAACCCCAAGGATGAAAGGCTGATCGCGTGCGCCGAGGTGCGTGATGTAACCCCGGTGCGGGACGAGACGGGCCGAATCGTAAAATTGCCGCATCTGGAGCGCATGTTGACCGAAGCGATTGCCGGCATGCGGTTGTTTCAGTCACGACGGCCGGCCAATAAGCGCCTCCACTGGAACCGGATATTCCTCTACGTCTGGCCGCCCCTCAACCTTCAACGCGACGAATTGCACGACATCGTGCGCCGGTTGGAGCCCGCGACCGAGGGCCTGGGCTTGGAACAAGTGGTGGTGCGCGCACGCATCCCAAGTCCCGCAACCGGGGAATTGCGCGATATGGTGGTGCGCATTTCGACCCCCGTGGGGCAAGGGATGCTGATCACCTTCCGGCCCGCGGACAAACTGCAGCCCATCAAACCGCTGGGCGAATATGAGCAAAAGGTTGTCCGCATGCGTCAACGTGGACTTGTCTATCCTTACGAAATCATCAAGATGCTCACACCCTCGCTGGAGAACACACGGGCAGATTTTCCTGCCGGCGACTTTATCGAGCACGATCTTAACCCCGAAGGCCGTCTGATGCCGGTCGATCGGCCCTATGGGCAAAACCAGGCCAACATCATCTGTGGAGTGATACGCAACTTCACCGTGCGGTATCCCGAGGGCATGACTCGGGTCATGCTCCTGGGCGATCCGAGCAAAGACCTGGGTGCGCTCGCCGAACCCGAGTGCCGTCGCATTCTCGCGGCTCTCGATCTCGCGCAACAAATGGGCGTCCCGCTGGAATGGTTCCCTATCTCGGCCGGTGCCAAGATTTCGATGGACAGCGGAGTGGAGAACATGGATTGGATCGCCCACGTTCTGCGCAGGCTGGTGCAGTTTACACAAGCCGGCGGCGAAGTGAATCTCCTTATTAATGGAATCAACGTAGGGGCGCAGCCTTACTGGAACGCCGAAGCCACAATGCTCATGCACACCCGCGGCATTCTTGTGATGACGCCGAACGCAGCGATGGTGCTCACGGGCAAGCGCGCCCTTGATTACTCGGGCGGCATCTCCGCCGAAGACAATCAGGGCATTGGCGGATACGACCGCATCATGGGTATTAACGGCCAAGCGCAGTATTGGGCTCGAGACATTGATGAGGCCTGCCACATTTTGTTCCGCCATTACGACCACACTTACGTAGCGCCGGGTGAGCGGTTCCCGCGGCGGGCAGAGACGACCGATTCCTTTGCGCGTGACGTGCAGGGATATCCTCACAGCAGCGAAGAAGGGTTCACCTGCGTAGGCGACATACTATCGAACGCGACCAATCCTGGGCACAAGAAGGCTTTTGACATTCGTACCGTGATGATGGCGGCGATCGACCAAGATCATGCGCCGCTGGAACGATGGGCAGGCATGCGAGCCGCGGAGACCGCTGTAATTTGGGATGCGCATCTCGGTGGCTACCCGGTTTGCCTCATCGGCATCGAATCCCGGCCCGTGGCTCGACTCGGCTTTGTCCCGGCTGACGGACCCGATCAGTGGACCTCCGGGACTCTGTTCCCGCAGTCCTCCAAGAAAGTGGCGCGCGCGATTAACGCGGCCAGCAACAACCGGCCAGTAGTGCTCCTGGCCAACCTGTCAGGCTTCGACGGCTCGCCTGAGTCGATGCGCAGGCTGCAACTCGAGTACGGCGCGGAGATCGGCCGGGCTGTGGTGAACTTCGGGGGCCCCATCGTGTTTTGCGTGGTCTCCCGCTACCACGGAGGCGCGTATGTAGTTTTCTCGCGAGCACTGAACGAGAACCTGGAGGTAGCGGCGTTGGAGGGCACGTACGCTTCCGTCATCGGTGGCGCACCTGCGGCGGCGGTTGTTTTCGCGGGCGAAGTCGAGGCCCGAGCCCGCAAAGATCCGCGTCTCTTGGAGCTGACTCAAGCGATGGCGAAGGCTGAGGGCGCCGAAAAAGGACAGCTGCACGCTCAGTGGGAGGAAATCCTTAAGGTTGTGCATTCTGAGAAGCTGGGCGAGATGGCCGCCGAGTTTGACCACGTTCACAGTGTGCAACGCGCCCTCGACGTCGGTGCCCTGAATTGCATCATTCCGCCCGCGACCCTGCGGCCTTATCTCATCGATGCGGTGGAACGCGGGATTGCACGAGAGGAAAAACTGGAATCCGGGAAGCGAGTCTTTCAGGGGATGGAAGCAGCTTAGTCCCGGAGTGGGTGTGTCCGATGAATGTGTATTGGCTGGAACAGATCCAACACGATGTGCCGCCAGGAGATGATTGGTTAAGCGCAAGTGAAACGGCATGTCGGCACGCTCTCCGTTTTTCCAAACGGCGCGCCGATTGGACGCTCGGACGCTGGACGGCGAAACGCGCGGTGGCCGCTTACCTGAACCTGCCTGCTCAGCCTCTCGTCCTCGCAAGAATCGAAATACATCCAACGGCGTCGGGAGCTCCTGAAGCGTTTGTCGACGAAAGACCCGCTGCTGTAACGACTTCACTCAGCCACCGGGACGGCAGAGCTATCTGTGCGCTGGCACAATTTGGCGTTGAGCTGGGTTGTGACTTGGAAGTGATTGAGCAGCGCGGCGATGCTTTCCTTTCCGACTATTTCGCGGCAGAGGAGCAGGAACTGGTTTCGCGGGCGCCTTCGGCAGACCGTGCTCGACTCGTGACTCTGCTTTGGAGTGCGAAGGAAAGCACACTCAAAGCACTGCACACTGGACTTCGGCTCGATACCCGCAGTGTGATCGTTAGCCCCAAATCGTCATTCGACGTCAACGGCTGGAGCCCAGTGCAGGCTCGTTACACCGGCGGCCGGATCTTCCATGGCTGGTGGCGGCCTCTGGATAACATATTGCGAACTCTGGTCGCTAGTGTCCCGCTCGACGCGCCGATTTCCCTGAGCCTGGAGGCTTATTCGGCGGACCGGGCCTCCCGCTGCGCGTAAAGGATTGGTGAGATGCATGTCGGCGCGGATCAGTCTTAGCGGTCCAATTATCCTCGAAGGCCTGGGAAGACATGACTCATGATTTCCAGATCTTCGGACAGGATGTGCCACAGAGCGTCGATGCGCTGCGGAGGATTGGAGAAGTTAGCGCGGCCCGGATCCGGGGACGCGAGAAGACAGAAAGGACTCCGTGCGGAACAGCAGGCGGGGGTCCGGCTAGCGCTTTGCTCGGTGAGGAGGCACCATGAAGAAACTTTCCGAAGTCGAAGCAGCCAAGACGCTGATGATTGAGGCCACGGGTTGGTCCTTGTTCCGGTGGCTGTTTGAAAAGCGCAGAGTACGCGAGACCGCAGACCGGGCCAACGCGGCTTTGGACAAATTGAACAAGGCAGTCAAGTCGCGCTGGAACGGTGATGTAAAGGCCGCCTACAACGAGTTGACTCCCAAAGCAGGCAACTGGGCAATGCGGCGAACCCGTGAACTGGTATCTGAGATCACCGATCCTCGAATCAGACTGTACGCCAGGAAGGTGAAGCAGGCGGATGACGCGGCCCGCCGCGCCAGGATCGCTGCCGAGGAAACCTTCGACGAAGCTGAGAGACGGTTGAATACAGCCTTGGCGCGAGAAGGATGTCAGAAAGCTATTCATCAGTGGGAGCTCGACGAAAAAGCGATTCGGGTGGCCCAAGCCCCTCCTGGTTTCACAGAGCCTGGTTTCACAGAGCCTGGTTTCACAGAGCCCGGTTTCACGGCGCATGACTCCACCAAAGCGAAATTCTCACGCTTGGGGTCCAGCAGGCAGTGATATGGCACTCGCACACGATCCATCCGACAGCGGTCAATCCGCCAGCACCCGGTCTGACCAGCGTCCATTCGATTTCGATTTTGTCGTAATCGGATCAGGATTCGGCGGCAGCGTTTCAGCTCATCGGCTCGTTGAAAAAGGCTACAAGGTTGCCGTCATGGAGATGGGCCGCCGCTGGTCTCCCGACAATCTGCCTCGCACCAGTTGGTCCATTCATCGCTGGTTCTGGCGTCCCAGACTTGGCCTCCGCGGCTTCTTCAACATGCGGCTTTTCCGCCACGCCACCATCTTTCATGGTTGCGCCGTCGGCGGCGGATCCATCACCTATGCCTGTACCTTGCTTCCTCCTCCCGAGAAAGTCTGGACCTCGGGATCGTGGAGTGGTTTGGCCGATTGGCAATCGGAAATGCCACGGCACTACGAAACCGCCTCGAGCATGCTGGGCCTGACAGAGAACAATATCCTTGGGCCTGCTGACCATCTCCTGCGGCAAGCGGCAGAAGCAGCTGGGGTCGGGCATACGTTCTACTGCACGAAGGTGGGCATCTTTCAATCCGCGGACGGAACTCCGGGGCAAACGTTTCTCGATCCGTTTTTCGGAGGGGAAGGTCCGGCACGCTCCACCTGCATCGGGTGCGGCGGCTGCATGATGGGCTGTCGCTACAGTGCCAAGAACACTCTGGATCTTAACTATCTATATCTGGCGGAAAAGCACGGCGCGAAGGTCTTTCCCGAAACCAAGGTCGTGGATGTGAGACCTCTCGACGGCGCAAGCGATGGCAGCCGTGGCTACGAGGTCTCGACTGTGAAGTCCATCGCCTGGATTCGCCGCCAGCCCCGCCGGTTCACCTGTCGCGCGGTTATCTTCTCGGCATCATCTCTGGGGACGATGGAGCTTTTATTTCGACTGAAAGAAAAAGGGTCCTTGCCGGCGGTCAGCGGCGAACTGGGCAAGCACGTGCGCACCAACTCCGAGTCGCTCATCGGCGCGCGCACACCCGGCTACTTCCAGGATTTATCGCAGGGCATCGCCATCGGTTCTGGAGTTTATATTGATGAGCATACTCACATTGAAGCGGTCCGTTACCCGCTGGGTTCCGACGCCATGGGGTTTCTGACTACGATCCTTACGGATGGCCGCCCTGGTCCGAGGCGGATTGCACTGTGGCTCAAAAACGTCATGGGATCTCTGCTTCGACACCCGTTCAAGACGGTTCGTGTGTTGCAACCCCGGGGCTGGGCGCGCGAGTTTGTGATTCTGCTTTGCATGCAGGCCCTGGAGGGAGAGATTGAGATGCGCTGGCAACGTCCCTGGTTCTGGCCGTTCCATAAGTTCTTGGTCAGCCGGGGCAAGAGGGTGCCAACCTATATTCCGAAGGCCAATGAGTTCGCGAAGAAATTTGCGCAACTTACCGGCGGTTTCGCCATGAGTATGCTGCCGGAGATCCTCTTCGACGTTCCAGGCACTGCGCACTGCATCGGAGGCTGCGTGATCGCCGATTCACCCCGCCGCGGCGTTGTGGACGATCGCCACCGCGTGTTTGGCTACAGGAACATGTACATCTGCGATGGATCGGTAGTGGCGGCCAACCTCGGCGTCAATCCCAGCTTCACGATTACTGCCCTGGCCGAGCGGGCCATGAGTTTCATCGCTCCCAAGGCAGAGACGTGTTGGAACGATGCAGCCACCGTTCATACCGACGCGGGTTGAGTCGTGGCAGTGCTGGTCAGCCAGCGTTCGCAGAGAGCTTGTTCCGCCTTGAGCAATATCCGGCTGGGATAAAGTGCGGCGCTGCATTGCAGGATGATCCAGTCCCGGGTCAGCAGAGGCGAGCGGAACTCCTTGCGATTGGCGATCCAGTGTTCCGCAACATGACGTGCGATCGCGAAACTCAGCCCCGTTTGTCCGCCTCCGACGTCGCCCAGGATCCCATCCAACGTGACCATCACCTTGGACAACATGATCAGCGGGCCGGGAAACCTGATTCCTTTGAGCGCGACCCGTTCCAGAAGGCGCATGGCGTCCACGCCGCTGGCCAAGTACCGTACGGGAAGGTGATCAAGAAAGTCCGAAACGATCTCGCTAATCGTCTGCTCATGTGGCGAAGCAACTGGAATGCGCTGCTGACTAAGCGCCAGAATTGCTTTGCGCGTCCCCACCGGATCGCGCAAGCTGACCATCAGAAACAGAAGTGCCAGATGACGACGCTGCTCGCGGCTTAAACGTTCCCGCAAAGCCCAGTCGATGATCGTCAGTTCGCCAGTGCGGTTGTTATAGAGAAGATTGCCGGCGTGCGGATCGCCGTGAAAAATCGCGTCTTGCTGCGCCGACAGAAGCGGGACCGCGACCAGCGCTTCGATCAGTTGCTCGGCAACCTTCCGGCGCCCAGCCGTTGAGAGTCGGGTCGCCGCGTTCGTCACCTTGATTCCATGTTCCTCCGTGAGCGCCGTTATTCTCGGTGTACATAGCGGCCGGATCAGCTGCGGCACACGCACTCCAGACATCGATCGATAAAGATTCGCTGCCTCCACCAATGTCTTCTGCTCACGGACAAAGTTGACTTCGTGCTGCAGCAAGCGCCGGACCTTCCGGAACGTATCGGGGATGAGATCGGGCGGAAACCCGTATCGATGGTGCCGCTCTCCAAAGTACTGGGCCAAGCTCTGTAGGTAATCCATGTCCTCGGCAAAGTAGGCCGGGATATGCGGTTTCAAGACCTTAAAAACCCCGCGCTCGCGCCGTCCGCTCTCAGGATTTCGCCAGGTAAAGCGCACCACGGCGCTGACGCTGGCCTCCGACAGGATGACGGGGGCAATGTCGACCGCGTAAGCCGTGAGCTTCGGGCCCAGATCCCGCTGAATGATCACGCGTATGGCTTCGGGCCTTACGTCACGAATTCCGTTTTCCAGACGGGCCAGCGCATTTCTCAGAGCCGGGCGCAGATGCCGGTTGCGCGCGATGACCTGACCCAGTTTTTGCAGCCCGGGAACTTTCGCGATCAAGCGCAGCAAGCGCTCTTCGGCAGACGTGTTTTCGGCAAGCTCGATTTGCTCCAACAGTTTGGGGGCGAGGCGCTCCGCTGACAGGCGCGCCACCACAAACGTCATGGCATCCCGCACCGGCGGACGCCACTTCACGTAAGCTTCAGGGACCAGTCTCTCGACCGGAACAATCCCGCCGACAATCCATCGCGCCATCACCTCACGCAACGATCGCCCTGCCGGACTTCGCAACATGTCTTCAATGGCATGAGTGCGCTCCTCCTCCGTGGCATTTTGAGGCAGGAAGTCGGCCAGAGCCGCGCGCAACTGTTTCGGTGGGAACTGGCGCAATCCCGTCAGAATAACGGCAGCATCGAACACGGGGGGCCGCGCAAAAGATAACTCGGTTGTACTGGCTCCACCGTGACCACCATCACCCGCTTCGGCCTGCTTTTGCTGTGTGGCCATAGCGCCCGCGATTCGTGATCACTTCCCTTTCAATCAGTTCTCACGTGAGAGAGGTAACTTCCGTTTCCTCGTATAGCTCATCGATCTGCTTGCGATAGCGTTCCTCAACGGCTTTGCGGCGAAGTTTCATCGTGGGCGTAAGGACGCCATCATTTGCTGTGAATTCGTCCGGAACCAGCAAGACCTTTTTCAATCTTTCGAAGCGAGCCAGTCCACGGTTCACCTCCGCGACGATGCCTTCGTAGAGATTCTTGACTTTCGGATTGGCAACCAGCTCCTGCCGGGTGGAAAAAGATATGTCGTGGGCGCGAGCCCACTCCTCGAGTAAGGGAAAGCACGGAGAAATAAGCACAAAAGCGAATTTCCTGCGGTCTCCCAGCACTACCGCAGTTCCTATCAGGGTATTCAGGTTGATGGAATTCTCGATCGGCTGCGGCGCAATGAATTTCCCACCCGATGTCTTGAGCAGATCTTTCTTACGGTCTGTGACCGACAGAAATCCATTCTCGTCGATCGCGCCGATATCCCCGGTTTTGAACCAGCCGTTCACAAAGGCGTTGCGCGTCTCCTCGATCCGGTTCCAGTAACCGCAGAAAACGGAAGGACCGCGTACGAGAATTTCACCGTCGTCCGCAACCTGCACCTCCACATTGGACAGCGGACGACCCACCGTGCCGATTCGGTGAGCGCCCGGAGTGTTGATCGCAATCACCGGCGACGTCTCCGTCAGGCCATATCCTTCGTGGATGCGAATCCCGATGCTCGCATACCACGCCGCCAATTCTTTCCCTAAGGGCGCCCCGCCCGAGACAAATATTTCAACTCTGCCGCCCATTCGCGCCCGCACCTGCGAAAAAACCAGCTTATCGGCGAGCTTCCAACGTAGCGTCGTAGGCACTTCGCCCGCCAGAGTCTCGGAGCTGTGAGCGCGGCCCACCGAAAGAGCCCACTGATAGATCGCCCGTTTCGCAAATCCTTTAGCCTTTTGTTCCACCTGGCTGTAGATCTTCTCGTACACGCGCGGCACGGCAATAAAAATCGCGGGTGACACCTCCGCCAGCGTCTGAGGTAATTGTTCGATGAATGGGCAATACGCCAGCGTCACACCGCGGTACAACAAAGCCCAATCGGCATGACGGGCTGTCACATGCGACAGCGGAAGAAAGGAAATACTGACCTGCCCCGGACGAATATCAAATCCTTCCAGCGAGTGCAATACGTTCGCAGTCAAATTACCGTGAGTCAGCAGCACGCCCTTTGAGCTGCCGGTGGTTCCCGAAGTGTAGATGATCGATGCCAGATCGTCGGCGGCAATGGTTCGTGCACGCGCCTCCAGTTCCACATCGCCATCCGGACCTGCGCGCATCCATTCCTGCATGAGCGCGGCGCTCGCAGTTTTCAGCGGATCCATCACCACTACATGCTCCACCGCAGTTTGACCCTTAATTGAAAGTATTTTTTCCAGTTGCTGCTCGGTGGAGACGACTACAACTCTCGCTCCGGAATCGCGCAGGATGTAGGCGGTCTGTTGCGCTGTGAGGGTCGAGTAGATCGGCACAACGACTACGCCCAACAAAAGAGATGCGAAGTCTGCGACCGTCCACTCCATCCGGTTCTCGCTCAGGATGGCGAGCCGATCTCCCTTGGTTAGGTCCCATTGGCTGAGCCCTCGCGCCATGCCAGACACATCCCGATAAAGTTCCTGCGCGCTGATTGGAACCCATCGGCTCGCCTCTCGAACTAGCATCACCGGCTCCCGCGTGCGTTTCATGATGGTAAGAAAGATGTCATTCAGGGTTTGAAGCTTCATAGTCAGGCCTCTTGAGTCCAAACAAGCGAGACGACTAGGAGACGATTCGCCTTCTTCTTGAGGTTCTCAACGCGATTCGGGATGGTGGCATGCCCGGCTTCCACGTGACTGCGGGAGGAGAACTCTAATTCTCGCCAAATAGGCAAACAATTTGCAGTGATGCCAGTCACTGCGTGGTGTCCGCCTGAACGGGGTTCAGGTACGCTCTCCGGATCGTAGCGGGTGCAAAAACCGGGACCGGGATCAGAGCGAACGTTGTCCCAAAAAGGAGAGCCCTCGAAAAGAGTCGTTGTTGAGGAACGATGGCTGAAGACACTCGGGCCGGAGATTTTAGTCGCCGCTTACCCGCCGGTGCGGCGTTCGATAGCCTAACTGCATGGAGACATGCCGCGCCGCGTCTTTCAATGCCTCAAGGATGCGCGGCATCGTCTGTGCATTCACCTGGTTGGTTGTGCCGCTTAAACCGATACTCGCCTCGATGGCCCCGCGCTGATTGAACACCGGCGCGCCCAGGCAGCGCGCGCCCATGTTGTTTTCTTCGTCGTCGACCGCGTAGCCCTGCGCCCGCACCTTCTCCAAATCTTTCAGCAGCCGCGGAACGGTTGTTATGGTTTTCGGAGTTCTCTTTTCCATGCCGCGGTCGGCAAGAATTTTCTCCAGTTTTTCCTGCGGAATATGCGCAACCAGGGCCTTGCCCACGCTCGTGGCATGGACGCGCATGCGTCGGCCCACCCAGGTGTCCATGCGGATAAATCCCTGCGGTTCCACTTTCTCAATGTAGACCGCTTCCGGCCCGTCCAGAATCGCCAGGTGACACGTGAGATTCGTCTTTTCCATCAGGTGACGCATGACGGGCAGCGCCACTTCCCGCACGTCGATCCCGCTCAGCGCGCCACGGCTTAGGCTCAAAATCTTCAGTCCCACGCGGTATTTTCCCGTCTCCGCGTCGCGCTTCAGGTACGCCTGCTTCTCCAGCGTGCGCAGGATGTAACTGGCGGAACTCTTTGGAATCTGGAGCTTGCGGCTGATTTCGGCGTTGCTCAGGCCGTTCGGCTCCTGCGCCACCGCCTCCAGCATGGCCAGTGCCCGTTCGACGGCTACAGACGGAGATACATGGTTGGAAGACATGCCGAATCGTTATGGTAGCAAATTGTCCCCGGCCAACAAAATGAATATCTGTTCATCCTATTGAACACCGCTATTGACCGATTCCTGCGGCTGCCTTAGGATCGGCCAGCATTACGAATTACCGTTCAGCATATTGAACATTCGTGATCGAGACCCAGGAGCCCCGAAGTATGACACCAACCGCAGTCGATACGCCGGAACAGGGCACATCTCAGTGCACATCGTTCAGCCCCATCAACACTCCGCCGCCCGCATTCGATCCCGCCCACGATTTTCCCGCGGGCTTCCTCGACTTCCTGCTGCCGCTGCACCGCGCCTTCACTCCACGCCAGCAGGAGCTCGCCCGCAAGCGGCTTGAGGTGCTGCAATCGTCCCTCGAAGGCGATAAGCCCACGCACCGCTTCCCTTCCGACACCGTGCGCAACGGCTGGCGCATCCCATTACCCGAATGGTGCCGGGATCAACGCAACCAGATGACTGGACCCGCCGACGATGGGGAACTCTGCGTCAAGATGCTGAACTCGGGCGCTCCCGGCGTCATGCTCGATCTCGAGGATTCCTGCGTCAACGAGTGGTCGCATCACGAACTGGGAATCGCTAACATCCTGGCTTGTCTGCGCGGGCAACTCAGCTACTACGACAAGAAGCGCGACCGCACCGTGACCATTCAGCCGAGCAGCACCGTGATCTTCACGCGCCCGCGCGGACTGCACCTGAACCAGGCCGGTCTGATCCCCGGCGAACTGGTTTCGGCTTCTCTGTTCGATGTCGCTCGCGTTTTCTACGGAATCGATCCCGCCGAACTCAGGCACCCTCTTTGCATTTACATTCCAAAATCCGAGTCGTCGGAAGAGGCGATGTGGTGGCGCGATCTGTTCCAGACTCTGGCCCGGTGGCGCGGCCTGCCGCACGATTACATCAAATGCATGGCATTGGTGGAGTCTCATCCACTGGCGTTTCAGATGGAAGAGTTCGCCTACAACCTGCGCGACCACATCATCGGACTCAACCTGGGACGCTGGGACTACATGGCCAGCCTGATCCACTTCAATCTCGACGACCCCGACTGGGTTCTGCCCGATCGCAACACGATTCCTCACAACGTTGCCTTCTTCCAGAACCTGCGTGAACTGATGCCCGAAATTTGCCACCGCCGGGGAATTCTTGCCATTGGCGGCATGACCGCGCTCTATCCCAGCCGGGAAGATGCCGAATTGAACGCCCGTGCCCTGGCCATTCTCGAAAAAGACAAGAAGAACGAAGCCGACTGCCTGATGGACGGCGCCTGGACCGGACATCCTGACCAGAATGCCATTGCTGTTGCGCAGTTCCCTTGCCCGAACCAGTTGCAGGCGCGGCCGAGGACCGCCAGCCGCTACCCAGACTTGCGGCCCACACCGCTAAACGTCGGCGCGCGCACTGTCCTCGGCACGCGTGCCGCGGTGCGTACGGTCATCCGTTATCGTCACGGTGTCCTCAGCGGCAGAGGCGCAAGCCTGCTTGACGGCTACATGGAGGACCTCGCCACCGACCGCATCTATCGCCTCATGATCGCGCAGCGCGTGTTGCACCGTGATCTGGTTCGCATTGCCGACGAACACGGCCGCGCGGTGAAGCACACGCCTGAGTTTGTTACCCAACTGTTCGACGAGGAACTCAACCGTCTCCTCAACGAACTTCCCGCAGACAGCTCACCGGAAGAAGTCGACCGTTTCCGCCGCGCCCGCGAAATCAGCGAAGCCATGATCGTGAGCGGAGAATTCAACCCAGTTTAAGCAGCCCACTCACCCTTAGACCAGGAAACAAAGACCGCGAAACAAAGAATGAACTATTTCTCAGGAGAAATGTAAATGTCGGCCAACGGAAATGGACACAGCAAGCAACCCTCAACTCTCCAACATGAGAGCCAGCAACCTTTGAGCGCGAAGGAACGCGTGGCGCAGTACTCTCTCGCCCAAGCTGCACTAAACCATGATTGGGCAACCAATCCGCGCTGGAAGGGCGTCGAGCGTCCTTACACTTCAGAGGATGTGCTGCGTCTCCGCGGCTCGATTTTCATCGAGCACACGCTGGCCCGCATGGGAGCGGAACGTCTGTGGCAACTCCTGCAGACCGACCCCTACATCAACGCACTGGGGGCCATGACAGGAAATCAGGCGGTGCAGCAAGTTCAAGCAGGCCTGAAAGCGATCTACGTCAGTGGATGGCAAGTCGCCGCCGACGCCAACAATGCCGGCACCATGTATCCGGACCAGAGCCTGTACCCTGCCGACAGCGTTCCCAATCTTTGCCGGCGCATCAACAATGCGCTGCAACGCGCGGACCAGGTTCACCACGCGGAAGGCACGGTGGCTCCGGCCGAGACCTGGTTCGCGCCGCTGGTTGCCGATGCCGAGGCCGGCTTTGGCGGCACCCTGAACGCTTTTGAATTGATGAAAAGCATGATCGAAGCAGGCGCCGCCTGCGTTCACTTCGAAGATCAGCTCTCGTCCGCAAAAAAATGCGGACACCTGGGCGGCAAGGTTCTGGTTTCGACCACCGAGGCCATTCAGAAACTGGTGGCGGCGCGACTCGCATCTGACGTCATGGGCGTGCCCACGCTGATCATGGCCCGCACCGACGCCGATAGTGCCCACCTGCTCACCAGCGACATCGACGCGCGCGATCGCGCGTTTTGTACCGGAGAGCGCACGCCGGAAGGCTTCTTCTGCATCCGCGGCGGAATCGACTCAGCCATCGCCCGCGGCCTGGCTTATGCTCCTTATGCCGACCTGATCTGGTGCGAAACTTCGCACCCGGATCTCGAAGAAGCGTGCCGTTTTGCCGACGCAATCCACGCCCGGTATCCGGAAAAGAGGCTAGCCTACAACTGCTCCCCCAGCTTCAACTGGCGCAAGAATCTGGACGAAGCCACCATCGCGCGTTTCCAGCCCGAACTGGCGCGCATGGGATACAGGTTCCAATTCGTGACCCTGGCTGGTTTCCATGCCTTGAACCTCAGCATGTTCGAACTGGCGCGCGCCTACAAACTCGCGGGCATGACCGCCTATTCTCGTCTGCAGGAAAAAGAGTTCAGCCGTGAAACCCAGTACGGGTATGAAGCCGTCAAGCATCAGCGCTTTGTCGGGACGGGCTACTTCGACCAGGTGCAGCAGGCAATCAGCGGAGGGTTGGCGTCAACCATGGCGCTGGCCGGGTCCACCGAAGCCGAGCAGTTCACGGAAAAGAGACCGCTGACTCGGTCCGAACGTGGTCCCGATGCGGCCTGTCAGCCGATTCTCGGCGATTGTCCCCATAGCCCGGTCACAATCGACTTCGGTCCGGAAGAGATGTTGCCGTCTGGCGATTAGAGCCGCCGCCGTCACAGCGGCGAACAGGCTGGAATTCGCCCATCGAAGACGCCAGGGAGTGTATCCCCGGAATATCAACCTGGCGCGGTTGCCACGGAGGAATGCTCGTTAGAAATGCTGGCGGAGAGAGAGGGATTCGAACCCCCGATACCCGTAAAGGTATACACGCTTTCGAGGCGCGCGCCTTCAGCCACTCGGCCATCTCTCCGCGCCCCTGGTTTCGTTTTTTATTTTATCAGGGAAGCTGTTGGCTCCGGATTTCCCTGCCTGTCTCTGGGTGCTCGTGCGCTGTAAGTTATTGAGCTAACGTTTACGCGCGGCTCAAATCTCACCTTCTCCGCCATTGATTTCAGTGCCGGTTGCGAACCAGTTACGGCTTCTCCCCCGCCGTAAACACGGTCCACGGTCCCGCCTTCATGTCGTGCAGCAACGGCTTCTGCCACGCGAACTCCGGATGATGCTCCAGAAACGGCTCGGCCAGAAAATCCTCGCCGCAGGGATGCCCGGCCCGCGCCACGAAACTCATTTTCGCCGTCATCGCGCTGTCGGTGGCCTTGCCCTGGACTGCGCCACCGGGATTGTAAGGGTCCCATCCCCATTCCTTGACCCCGCGCGGAGAGTTATCCACGTGGCCGCACAACGAGCGTTCGTTCCCCGCCGGCTTTTCCGTGCTCGCAGCCGTCTTATCGAAACTGTCGACATGATCCGACAGGAAGCGCTCGGCCATTCCAACGTCGATTTTTCCTTTGGACTGCTGCATCAACTCTTCCCACCGCACGTGCCGCGCATTCATCGACGACGAGCGGTCGTTCGGATCGTATGCGCTCGCTTCCTCGTGTATCAGTTGAGGATCGCGAGCGAAATTAGAACTGACAAAATATCCGTCTTTTGTGCGCCATAACGGCGTATTCTTCAATCCTAGCTCTAAGTATCCAATCTCTCCCGTCTTGCGGTCGCCGATGAGCCAGTCGTTGGCGTAACCACCGTTGTTCCCTTCCTTGATAATGCGCACGTAGTCGTCAATGCTGTTGGCGTACTGCAGCGCCTTGCGCGACCTCATGAATTCTGGCTTCCCGTCCGGATCCCATCCTTCGAACTGCGAGATGGTCGTCTCCGTGATCATGATCCCCGCCGAGTTCACCCCGAAATCGTCGTCGCTGGTAATCACGCCGGGAAACCCATCCATCAGAATACGGTTGCCGTGCTCTGGCTCAATGTCGAAGACAATCACCCAGCGCTCGCCCGCCAGGTAGCTAGTCCAGTTGTTATGCGCGATCACGATCTGGTGATCTTTCGTCATGCTGCCGGTGGCAATGAACGCGCTGCAGTTGCCCGGAGCCTTCAGCTTCGGTGCTCCCGCCACTTTCTGCTGTTTGTTGAGCCAGGGAACGTAATAATCGGGAACCTCCTCGAAAGCGTTGAGCGCCACAATATCGTAGACGTCGAGATCGACTCCATGCGCCTTCACGCCGTCGGCAATGCCCTGCAACTCCTGTTGATACTCAGAGTCAATGTGCGGCCACAGCATTTCCCGCGCGGTGGTGCGAAAAAATTCCCAGTCGCGCTGCGTTTCGCGCGTGTCGAACATCTTGACTGCGGCGAATCCATCTGCAATCTCCGGCGCAAGCAGATACCCGTGTTGGAAGCCGATCTCTGAAGGCGAGCCTTGTAGATGCACATACGTCCACCCGCCCTTTTGGAAGCGATAAGCCTTGGCCAGTCGCGCGTCGGTGGGCGACGCTTTCGCGGCCGGTGGAGCTTCAGCCAGGCAGACGGACGAAACCAGGAACAGCGCGAGCACGAGACGAGCGAAGAATAAACCCGAACGAAAAGATTGGTAGGACATGACGCTCCCTACGCCGATCCGTTGCGGATTCGGCGTGGACGCCATTTTAGCTGAAGACAGCAATGCCGCGGGAAACTTGCATCCCGCGGCATGTTCCGCACGGTGTTGTTCACGCCGTTGCTGCATGGACTATCGAACCCACGCTAGCCATTCACCTTACCGTCCGTGGCCAAAGCCTCCGCCATGAGCGAATCCGCCCGAGAAGCCTCCCATGCGCCCGAAGGAACGGCCTCGACCCATCGCAGGACCGCCGCGAATTCCTTCCGCCCGACCCGGGCGGAAGCCACCGTGCATTCCAGCAACCGCGTGAAAGTGTCCATTCGCGCCGGTCACGTAGTGCCGCCCCGGCCCCCAGGCAGCCACATTGGCCGCGTTAAAGCGATGGTCATAGTGTCCCACCACGAACGGAGCGCGCCACACCAGTCCCGGCGAATAGAAGCCCCAGCCGAACGGGCTGTAGAACAGCCCTCCACCGGGCATGAACGTGTAGGCGCTGAACCACGGGTCCCAGTACCATCCGCCCCAACCCGGACCCCAGAATCCACCGCCATACCAGCCCGGTCCCCAGCCCCAGCCCGGTCCCCAACCGTCGGCGGCAACCATGCCGGCGGCGTCAATATTGGCCTCCGCCAGATACGCTGACCGCAAACTGCTCCAACGATACAGCTCGCCGTTGTAGTAGTCCTTGCGGTCGAACTTCTGCGCTTTTTCGGGTGCCGTCCCCAGCATTACCTCATGGCTGGATTTCACTTTGATTTCCTTGTCGCCTTCGAAAACGGCCGCCTCGCCGCTGAACACGCGAACTTCATTCTGCGCACCGTCAAAGTCGTACAAACCTGGCTTCAGAATTTTGGTCGCAACCCCGTCCTCTGTGATCCGCAAGTTGTTTTGCGGAAGCACTTCCGTCGCTTCCACCATGGCGTGGCCGTGAACCAATGTCAGTTCCGTATCAGCCAGCCCGGCGGAAACCAGTTTCACCGAAGTGTTGTCTCCCTCGCGCAGGAACACGCCGGGAGTCAGCAACATCTCGGTTTTTCCTTTTTCAGTCTTGAGCGATTGGCCGGGCTCAAGGGTGACTTGCCCAATCGATTTGCCGTTGAGTACCTGCTCTCCGGTAAAAGCCTGTCCCTCGACGTAATTCAGAGTTCCGGGCAGCGCTGAATTTGCTCCCGTGCTGTTTGCCCACGCGGGGGCCGATAACATCGCCGCCAGGAACAAGCCTGCCGACGCTCGTGCCATCGGTCCTTGTAACCATGACAGCCTCATAGTCTTCTCTCCCTCCTCATTCCAGAAACCGTGAACTCTTTGCTACTTCATTAGATGAGCGGCTGAGACGCCGCGATGCCGGCCACATCTGGCTGAGAGGACAAGCTTTATCCGCGTGGAAGTGACGTGGGTTGAGAGCGGGAAGAAAATTGACTCACTGCACTGGCGCACACACCTGCGGGATGGATCCGCACGCGCCATCGCTGTTCATCGAAATTTAACGCGCCGTTAACATGAAGCGGTATTTTCGGATGCGATAATCCTCGGCTCGCGTGCAGATGCCGGCGGCCGTTGCGCGGAGAATTCCGTCCATGCGCAGCTGCGGATGTTTCCGTTCAGGAGTCAGGTTTGGGAATGCCAAGCTTCAAGACGATCAGATTCACCACTTTTCACCGTCCTCGCAATATTGTCGCCGGGAGGTTAGTCGCGCCCCTGGCAGGGCTCGGGCTCGTGGCCCTGCTGCTCAGTTGCTCTGGCCATCCGTCATCGATCACCTCTCCCCCTCCACCGAACGTCGCCGGCGCGTGGGAGTTCGTCGCGGCTTCCAACGACGGCCCCGTGACCGGAATCGAAGTCGCGTTGAAGGAAGGTCAAGTCCTGGTCAATCAACTTGAACAACCCGACGGCCAAATCACCGCCAGTTCCAGCCAGATCTCCTACGTTTCCATCAATCCCAGTTCCCTGCTTCCGATCAACATCACGGGGTTCGGAGGGAGCTGCACGCCGATCAGTTCCGTGAACAGTCTGGGGCCCGGCAGCGTGACCACTCTCGGCGGTACGATGACGTTCACCTACGTTGAAAACGGAACGGTGTTTAACGTCGTCGGCACGCTGAGCGGCGACGGGCAGAGCATGCTCAACGGGACCTACGTCCAGTCGGGCAACACCTGCGCTACCGACACCGGCGGCACCATCACCGGCATGATCGTCCCCAAGCTCACCGGGAATTACCTGGGCCAGATGTGCGCGCTCGGCAACAGCTCTTGCCAGGATGTGCAACAGGATTTCACCGACGCGGCCAACGCGACCATCAGCGAAAGTTCCAGCGGAGCGCTTACGCTCAACCTCGCCTTGACCGGGACCGACAACGCCAATCTCACCTTGAACGGCACCGTGACCGGGAATGCGTTCTCGGCCCAGGGGACGTACAACGGCCAGTTGCTGACCTTCGACGGCTATTACGAGATCTACGCGAACGTCCCGTCACTCTACCTGGTGAACGCCACGAATCCGGTCCAGCCCTTTTATGTGGGAAGGCTTGCGGTGCCTCCGCAGCAGTAATTGCCGTTCTTCGCAGTGCCGGTTCGTTAAATATTCGTCCGCTGCTCTGGATGCCGGCTCAGATACCAGCAGGGCGACCAGCCTTCGTGCGGAAACAACGCGTGTACGCAGGTTTCCGACTGCGGCGGGTCGAAAATATAGCTGGTCTTGCCGCTTTTTTGCAACACGGCGTAGTAGTGCGACACCGTTACCGAGCCATAGGCCGAGTGCCCCGTCGCCTCGCGAATGCGAAACACGCAGTAATCCAAACCAAAGGCCAGCGCGGCCGCGCCAACCACGATCAGAATCGTGCCGATAAACATTCGCCGCAGCCGGTCTCTCAGATTGAGCGCTCGCATCGGAATCACGTGGCAGGATTATATGCCCAGCCATAATCTGGCTTCCGACCAGTAGTACCGGGCCGCATTCCTTGCCGAGGGCGCCAGAAGTCTGTACCAGACGCCGGCGGGCAATTGCATCCTTTCGTTGACAATTCCCCCGTCCGACAGGCAAACTACCGCTTCGCCGGGAAACGCTCGAAAGCAGCGTTGCAAGGCGATACGCGAGAGCTGTAGCCTTCGCGGCCTTATACTCATTTCGTAGCTTCGTCCATGGCCATGACCGAACAACGGGTCTCCTATACGCTCGACTCCTCGCTTGAGACCATTGACAGCGCTGAGGAGAAGGCGACCCGCATCGCTACCGATCTCGGTTTTGCCGACGACGAAGTCATGCAGATTTCCATGGCCGTGCGCGAGGGCGCGGTCAACGCGGTTTTGCATGGCAACGCCTATTCCCCGGAAAAGAAAGTCATTCTTGCTTTTGAGCATGCGGGCAACGATTTGGTTATTACGATTCGCGATCAGGGCAAAGGCATGGACCTGAGCAAGATTCCCAATCCGCTGGCGCCGGAAAACCTGCTCAAGACTTCGGGGCGCGGGATTTTTCTTATGCGCTCGTTTATGGATGTGGTGGAGATTCGCCCTACCCAAACGGGCACCGAACTCAAATTGATCAAGCGCGTCCACGGGCCAACCGCGGGCGGCAAGGAGGCTTCCCAGTGAGCATGAAGGTTGGTAGTCGGCAAGTGGACGGAGTCACCATCGTGGATTGCAGTGGACGCATCACCCTGGGCGAAGGCAGCGTCATCCTCCGCGACACGGTGCGCGACCTGCTCGCCAAAGGCAACAAGAAGATTGTTCTCAATCTCCAGGACGTCAACTACATCGACAGCTCGGGCATTGGTGAACTGGTTAGCGCCTTCACCACCACCAAGAATCAGGGCGGCGAACTCAAACTCCTCAACCTGACCAAGAAGGTCAACGACCTGCTCCAGATCACCAAGCTCTATACCGTCTTCGACGTGAAAGACGACGAAGCCGCCGCCGTCAAAGCGTTCAAGTAGAGCCTTCCCCCTTTGCATGGTTGGGTGACCCACTTCTCGCCTCTTCTGCGGGAAGTGGGACTCAGCGTCCTCCCGTTCCGGGACGATTTGAGAATATTTCCCGTCGCGTCACAGACTGAAGCGCGTTCTCCTACCTAGAATCGGTGAATGCTCCAACAGAAGTGCGTCATCTCAACTGCCAGTGTGGGGACGGGCGCATTCGCCCGTCCAGCCGGGCAAAGCCCGGCAGCGCGCCGCAAGTGCCGAATCCAGGTTCCCGCTCTCGTCGCGCTCCTCGTTCTCTTCCTCATTTGTCCCGCCGCCCCGTTGCTCCACGCGTCCGACTGCCTCTCCATCGGCGATGCCAGCAAACACGTCGGCGAGACCAAATGTGTAACGGGAAAAGTCCTGCACGTGAAAACCGGATCCAGAGGCGTTCACTTCCTCGACTTTTGCCAGGACCAGATGGCCTGCCCGTTCACCGTCGTCGTCTTTTCGCGTGACCTGAAAGATGTCGGAGACGTACGCCGCCTGGCCGGCCACAACATCGAGATTCACGGGCCGGTCAAGCTCTACGACGGCCGCGCCGAGATCATTCTGAACCGCGTCAACCAGATCACCGGAGGCTCGACTCTGATCCCACCCCTGCCCAAGGACTACGACGTCGAAAACCGCGGCCACTACAGCCCCGGCCGCATCTATCCCACGAAAAAACCAGCCAAGACAACCGCTTCGCCAAACACCTCCGCCACGTACGGCAATACCATCGACGCCGAGGAACCGCAATAGCTCACACTATCCCCTTGCGCAGCTCCTCCAGCGGATACTTCGTCCCCCGCCACACGATCCCGTCATTCCACAGCGTCAGCACCATCGACCGCAGCAGCGTATAGATAAACAGCGCCGCGCTTACCGGATGCAGCAGAAAATAATATGCCGGCACCCCCGAACGCCGCGATATCCCAATGTAGATCGCAAGCATCGATCCGAGTGCCACCGCATAGGGCAGCCGCGCCCATCCATGGGCCAAAAATATTCCAAGAAACGGGCCAAAGTTCAGGAAGGCCAGCCCGAACACCGAAAGTACCGTCCGCCACGTTTGAAATGAGAGCACGGCAAAAAAATTCTTGGTGAGGTTCTCGACGATGCCCATCGCCCCGTGCGCCCACCGAATCGAAATCAGCTCGCCGCCAAATACATTTCGCTGCCGAAACCCTGCCTTCTTCACAACCTTGCCCAGCTTCATGTCGTCGAGCACTTCCATCCGCAGCGCTTCGTAAGTTCCCACCGCGTCGTACACCTTGCGCCGCACGAGATTGAACGCGCCCACGCCCATGTGATCGTCAGTGCTGGGGTCGGCCACTTTCCACGGCCGGTGCCCGAACATGAACATGGTCTGAAAAAACGCGATCATCATGTACTCGCCTGGCCTCTTCATGATCATCCGCGGAAACAGCACAAGATGATCGGCGGGTTCGGCCTCCGCGTAAGCCAGGGCCCGCCGCAGTGAATCGGGTTTGAATAAAACGTCAGCATCGGTGAAGAGCAGCCAATCGCCGGTAGCCAGATTCGCCGCCGTCCACATGGCATGCGTCTTCCCCAGCCATCCCGCAGGCAGCTCCGTGTGATGAATCACACGCAGCGGACGAACGGTGGGGTGCCCCATGTCTCGCAGCTTTTGCGAGACATGGGAATTCTGACCGTAACTCCCGGCGACACGTTCCATAATCTCGCCCGTCCGATCCGTCGACCGGTCGTTCACCGCGATCACTTCATAATTGTCGTAATCAAGCGCCAGCAGAGTATTCAGCGCCTGCTCAATCGTGGCTTCCTCGTTCCGCGCCGGAACGATGATCGAAACCCGTGGATTCCCTGCCCGCGAAACCGGATCCCGATCCCACTCCGAACGTGAGACATCGGCGACCGAGGGCATGCCGAGAGCGGCATCCACAATGCGGGAAAACCAGGCGAGCGCCAGAATCGTTCCCGCTATCCAGTAAAAATATTCCATCCAGTTTGTCATCCTGAGCGAGACGGCCTCTGTCTCGCGAAGGATCTGGGCGCGCGCCGCGCGAATCGCCCGCGCTCTTTGCGGGCGAAGAAATCGCGCGTTCGGCGAGCTTCCCTATTTCCCAGCGCCGTCAACCGCAACCACTGGCGCGAATTTCATCCCGTAGAACAGTATGGCAGAAGAAACCCCCATCGCGATGACCGGCAAAACAAACGCCGTCTGCAGAGAGCGCTTGTCGGCCAGCCATCCCATCATCGTCGGCGAAGGCACGTCGCCCAGAATATGAATGATGAAAATATTCACCGCCAGCGATGTCGCGCGAGTGTGCGCGCCCACCGAATTGATCACGGCCGCGTTCAGCGGTGCGGTGTTGAACAGAAGAAAGAATGCCGCGACCGCGATCGCCGGCATCATCGCCGGCCCTTTCACAAACAGCGCCACAATCATGACGGGAATGCCGAGTAGCATGCTCACCGCCGACACCATGTAATAGGCGCTCTTCATCCGCGGCAGCAGATAATCGCCCAGCCATCCGCCGGCCAGCGCAGACACGATCCCATCACCGACGATGATGAGCCCGAAGGTGAAATTCGCCGCCTCCAGCGTGTATCCGCGGTCGCTGAACAGAAACTTGGGCATCCACACCTGGATGCCGCCCAGCGAGTAAGTCATTGCCGCCATACCCAGCGTCGAAGTCAAAAATGCCGGATTGTGAGACAGGGCAACAATCAGATCCCAGAGCTTTTTAAAGTAGAGGAAGATGCGCAGGAGTACTGCCTTCTCCGCGCTGCCGCTGAACCCTTTCGGCAACAGCTCTTCCTCTGCAACGTCTTTTACTGAATCAAACTGTCCCCGCTCCGGCTCCTTCAGAAATAGCACCGCGATGGCGAGCAGGAATCCCGGAGCGGCGGCGATATAAAACGGAAATCTCCATCCGTAATGCGGAGCCAGATACCCGCCCAGTAAATATCCCGCCGCTGACCCTACGGGAATCGCCAGATAGAACACTCCCAGAATGCGGCCGCGTTTCTTCTCTTCAAACAGGTCAGCCACAAACGTCGGCGCAATCGTGACGAAAGTTGCCTCCCCAATTCCAACCAGCGTGTGCCGGATCAACAGTTCCGTGTAGGTGTGTGTGACCGCCGTGAGCAGAGTCAGCCCGCTCCAGAACAGGGCGCCCAGCACAATGATGAGCTTGCGCGAGTAGCGATCCGCCAGCGGCCCCACGAACGGAGCCGCGATCATGTAGAAGCCGAGGAAAGCGCTGGTCAAATATCCGATCTGCGCATTGGTCAGATGAAACTCGTCCTGCACCAGCGGCTGCACCGCAAACAGTACGTTGCGGTCCGCATAGTTGAGCAGGTTCAGCGCGGTGAGAACGATCAGCGCGGTGCGAGGTTGGAGATCGGCCTGGGCCACGGGTCTGGCGAATATAGCATGACGGCTAAGAGAACGACGTGTAGACGAACTAATAATGGTTGACATTATTAACGGACAACATTAATATCAGAGGGTGATCAGGGGCTTCGCCGATAGAGCCACGGCGGAAATCTGGAGCACGGGAAAAACTCGGGGCTCGCCCCCGGCTGCTGTGACAAGGCGGAAGCTGGCCATCCTCGACGGCGCTTTTGAACTCGGTGATCTAAGAATTCCGCCCGGCAATCGGTTGGAGAAACTGCGCGGTGATCGCGAAGGCCAATACAGCATTCGAATCAACGATCAGTATCGAATCTGTTTTGTATGGCGCGAACACGACGCATATGACGTAGAGATTGCAGATTATCACTGAGTAACTTTCGTTTGACGAAACGGGACGAAACAAGGATTGACAGCATGAAGATTGCGAGAAAAGGCAACCCGCATTGGAGCATCCACCCCGGCGAAATCCTGCGCGAAGAATTTCTGAGGCCGCTGCGAATGTCCGTGTATCAACTGGCCAAGCGCCTGCGGGTCCCGACTCCCCGCCTGAATGACATAGTGCTTGAGCGCCGCGGCATCAGCGCCGATACTGCCGTTCGCCTGTCGCGTTTCTTCGGAACAACCGAACAATTCTGGCTGAACCTGCAGGACTCGTACGAAGTGAGCCGGGTCATGGCCGAACAAGGCGCCGAAATCGACCGGATTCAACCTCGCTCCGCATCAGCGTCCAGTTGACCAGCTTTTTTCCTCGGAAGCTCACCGTCCCTTAGCCCGCGGCCACTTCGCTACTATCGTCGTCGAGATCCCGCCTCGCGGCCGGAACTCCCCTTTCACCTCTGCCCACACCGGCTTCGCCCACTTCACAACATCTTCCAGCACCTGATTGACGACGTTCTCCTGAAAAATGCCCAGATTCCGGTAGCTCTGCAAATATTCCTTCAGCGACTTCAGCTCCAGACAGCTCTTCTCCGGCATGTAACGAATGGTGAGCGCGCCAAAATCGGGCAACCCGGTTTTCGGACACACCGACGTAAACTCGGGATCATCCACAACGATTTCGTAACCGGGAAACTGGTTGGGCCACGTCTCAATCTCAGGAAACTTGGCATCCAGACCGGCGGCAGCGTGCTCAGGCGTATATCGAGGCGATCTAGCCATGCCGCTATTGTAGCGGTTGCGCCCAAACCTACGACCACGAAGGACACGAAGTCACACGAAGGAAATCCTTGTGAGCCGAGTCCCTTCGTGATCCTTCGTGTCCTTCGTGGTGGATGCCCTTCTCTTCCCGCCGTCAAACCGCCGTCAAATTTCACGAGTCCTATGAAGGCTCCGGCAACAATGCAGCCGCAGCCCTCCTTCGCGCATCCAATCAGATACGGTGCTCGGAACCTCTCCGTATATGTCCGGCGGCCTCTGGAATGGTAAATTACTACTTACAGTTATTCCTGCCGCACCCTGAAAGACAACCGGTTGGCATCGCCTAACAATTCGAACCCGCCGTCCGGACGGTGGCGGATTTGGCTCGTGCTCGCCCTGCTTGCGGTCGTCGCGCTCTACGCTTATTTTCACAACACCCCGCTCAAAGTTCGCGCCGTTACGGTGCAGCGCGGTTCGATCCGCAGCCTGGTTTCCACCAACGGCAAGATCGAGCCCATTCAGAATTTCGAGGCTCATGCCCCGATCGCGACGACAGTCAAACGCCTGCTGGTCAAGGAGGGCGCGCACGTACGCAAGGGTGAGCTTCTGCTGCAACTCGACGATGTAAGCATCCGCTCGCAGGCCGCCCGCGCGCTGCAGCAGGTCAAAGCCGCCGAGGCCGACGAGGCCGCTCTGAGCGTCGGAGGCACGCAGGAAGAAGTTCTCGTCTTGATTGCGCAGCTTGTGAAAGCCCGCAACGCGCGCGAGGTCGCGCAGCACAATCTTGAGGCCCTTCGCCGCCTGCAGAAAGACGGTGCCGCCTCGCCGGGTGAAGTGCACCGGGCTGAGATCGCTCTACACGACGCGCAGGCCGACCTGAACCTGATCGAGGAAAAAAAGAAGGATCGCTATTCGCACCCTGAAGTCGCCAGTATCGAGGCCCGCCTGGCTGAGGCCCAAACCGCTTACGCAGCCGCCGAAGACGCGCTCCGCAAATCCAGTGTCCGTGCCCCCTCTGATGGCATCGTCTATTCCATTCCGCCCAAGCAGGGAGCTTTTGTTCAGGCCGGCGACCTGCTTCTCGAGGAAGCCGATCTGTCTCGCGTATTAGTCCGCGCCTTCGTCGACGAGCCCGATATCGGCCGCCTGCAGGTCGGACAAAAAGTCGAAGTCACCTGGGATGCCGTGCAAGGCCGCACCTGGACCGGCACGGTCAGCACGGTTCCCTCCACCGTGAAACTGCGCGGCAATCGCAACGTCGGCGAGACCACTTGCACCATCGACAATCACGATCTGCGGCTGTTGCCCAACGTCAACGTCGGCGTAACCATCGTGGCCGCTGAACAGAACAACGTCCTCACGCTGCAGCGCGACGCTCTACATTCCGACGACAGCAAACTCTACGTCTACCGCATCGTCGACGATCAACTGAAGCGCCAGCCCGTCGAGATCTCATTACAGAATTTGACGCGCGTGGAAATTACCTCGGGCCTCGCCGAAGGAGCCACCATTGCGCTGCCGGCGGAAGAAAACAAACCGCTGTTCGACGGCGCTTACGTCAAAGTGGTGCAGTAATGGGGTAGCGGGTCAGTTTGAACTTGATTGGAAAGGGCGCGGCTTCCAGCCGCGCCATAAGCCTTGCCAAATCAATCGCGGCTTTAGCCGCCGGGGGGACGTGTCCTTGAGACTGACCCACTACCCAGTAATGCTGTGTCGTGACTCTCGGTGTCCTGATTAATGACGAGTGCGCCCACCTTCAATTCGCGCTTTCCGCTCTGCCAGTTTCTGGCCTCTCTCCTCGTCGTCTCTTTCCCGGTCATGCCCGCGTCCGCGGCCGCTTCTCCCCAGGAGTTGCTGGCCTCCGGGCACGTGGACGAAGCGATTCAAACGCTGCAGCAGGACGTCGACCGTTTGGCCACCGACGCCAAATCTTACAATCTGCTCTGCCGCGCATATTTCATGCTCGAAGACTGGGACCGCGGTATTCCCGCCTGCGAGCGAGCTCGCAACCTTGATCCGCAAAATAGTCTCTATTCCCTGTGGCTGGGCCGCATCTACGGCGAAAAAGCCTCCCGCGCCGGATTTCTTTCCGCGGCCGGGCTCGTCAAGAAAGTCAGAACTTCCTTTGAACGCGCCGTGGAGCTCAACCCTGGGAGTTCGGAAGCCCGCACCGATCTGGCCGAGTTCTATCTCGAAGCTCCTGGCATTGTCGGCGGCGGCAAAGACAAAGCTCTGGCCCAGGCCGACGCCATCATGGCTCTCAGTCCCGCCATGTCGCACTGGGTCGCTGCGCGTGTCGCAGAGAAAAACAAAGACGCCACGACCGCCGAACGCGAGTATCGCGCCGCCATCGTGGCCAGTCACTCCGGGTCGCGTGCCTGGCTTGACCTCGCGATTTTTCTGCGCCGCGCCAACCGCTTCGATGAAATGGACGAGGCCCTGCGCAAGCTCGAATCATGTCGCGTCGACCACGCCGAGGCGCTTATGGATGGCGGCAGCGTCATTCTGCGCGCCAGCCGCGATTACCCTCTTGGGGTGCGACTGCTCCGCCGTTATTTTGCCAATGGCACCGTCGAAGCAGGCCCGGCTTTCAAGGCGCACGACCTGCTCGGCCAGGTTCTCGAAAGGCAAGGAGACCGCCACGCCGCTGCCGAGCAATATCGCGAAGCACTGGCGCTCGCCGGCGGCTACAAGCGCGCCCAGGAAGACCTGCTTCGAGTCGAGCGCTAGCCATCGAGACATTATCGAAAAGCCCAGCGCCCGCCACATCCGGCATTTAGAATCCTGCTGGCATCCAATGATCGAAGATGGAAGATTGAAGATCCACGATTCACCAATTATTCCCCAATGTTTTCGGAAGGGACGCAATGAAAAACATCCTGCCTGCAGTGCGCACCGCAACCTGTCTTCTGACCCTCGTTCTGCTTCCTGCTACCCTGCTCGCCGAGCCCGTCCCGCTCAAACGTGTGGTGGAACTCGCCCTGACCCACGCCACTGGGTCTGCGATTGCAGCGGCTGACGAGCAGCACGCGGCCGCCAGTTATCGCGAGCTCCGCGATAACTACATACCCCAACTAGTGGCGGGAGCCGGTCTCGGCCCGCCCGCTTACGGCTTCCCTTTGGCCCTTGAGGGGCAGGCGCCTTCCCTCTTCAACATCAACCTGCAATCGTCGCTCTTTAACCTCTCGTTGCGCGATTTCGTTCACGCCGCGAAAGTCGACTCCGCCGTCGCTTCTCTCAAGAGCAAAGACGAACGCAATCAAATCATTCAGGATGCCGTCCTGAGCTATGCCGAACTCGCCAAATGGGAGCAACGCCTCACGCGTCTGCAGGAAACTCAAACCGAAGCCGACAAGATCGAAGTTGCGGAAGCCGAGCGCGTCAAGGTCGGAGTGGACACCGAATTGGACGAAAAGCAGGCAAAATTAGCCGCCGCCCGCGTTCATCTCCGCATTACCGAGGCCCAGGGAGCGGCTGAGGTGCTGCGCGAGCATCTCTCAAAACTGACCGGCCTAGCCGCCGCCGGCATCGAGACCGAACCCGATCCTCTGCCCGACTTTCCCGCGCTTCCGCAGGACGCAACCACGCCTGCTCACGCCGCCGATGCAAGCCCGGCCGTGCAGTCCGCCATCGAGCATGCCCGCGCACAGTATCTGCGCGCGGAAGGAGAACATCGCGCGCTTTGGCCTACTTTTGATCTCGCCGGCCAATACGCCCTGCTCTCCAACTTCAACAATTTTCAGGACTACTACATTCCCGAGAAAACCTGCGTCACCAGTCTCGGGACGTTTCTCTGTCCGAACGGAGGCTTCCGTCAGAACAACGCCACCATTGGAGTCTCCATTCGCTTTCCGTTTCTGAATTTCTCGCAGCGAGCCCGCGCCCAGGCCGCCGACGCCGACGCAATCAAAGCCACCAAGCAGGCGGAGATGGCCCGCAACCAGGTCTCGGAAGAAGCTCTGCGTCTTGAGGGTTCGGTCGCGCAGATGCAAGCCGCACGCGACGTGGCCCAGCTGGAATACGAAATCGCGCAGAAGGATCTCGGCGCAGTCCAAACCCGCCACGACGCCGGAACCGCCACGCTCCACGACCTCGACGATGCGCGCTCGCAACTGAGCGAGCGCTTCATCGCACTGCAAGACGTCACCTTCGAACTCGAGCGCAGCCAACTCGGCCTGCTGCGCTCCACCGGTGATTTAGAGAAATGGGCCCTGGGCACGAACTAACGCCAGCACCGGAGAGAGGAGCCGAGTGTGACGATCAGCTGAGACGTGGGGCGCAGTCAACCGCAAGCATCGGGTGCCCCACTTCTCGCCGTTTTTGCGAGAAGTGGGAACGTTCTCCCCGAGGAGTGTGCCCATTCCAGCGCGTTCTGTGCCAGAGAACTGGAAAGTCACCAGGACGAATCGAAGAGGTCGTTTCTACAACTTCCCGCGCAGAATCTTTACCACCCGCCGAATCGCCTTCTCATCTCGCCGATACCATCGCCACTGCCCTTGCTTGGAAGCCTCGACTAGCCCCGCCTTGGTCAGAATCGCCATGTGATGGGAGATCGTGGGCTGAGAGAGCTGAACGCGCGCCTCGATGTCCCCCGCACACAAACAAGCCTTCGCGCCGGAGGAGCCCTTGCCGCCCGTTTTCGCCGCCAGCGCCCCGTCTTTCAGGGCCTGCAGAATGCGACGCCGCGTCGGGTCTGCAATAGCACGCAGCGCGCGATCCAGCGATGTTTCAGCGGAAGACATAGATCGAAAAGATGCAGAAGGACTAGCGAAAATAGATACCGGTCAATGTAAGAGAAAACTGTGTGGTGGTGCAGTTTGGATTTACCTTAAGGCGTCATCCTGAGCGCAGCCGTTTTTCAGGCGAAGCGAAGGATCTCGGTCTCATCCGCCCTGAAGCGTGAGCCAAACTGCATCACTAGCAAAAACCAATGTGGGGACAGCCGCACTCGGCTGTCCAGTCGAGCGAAGCTCGACGGCGACTCCAGCCCAATCACCAACGCTTACTTCTTCACGATCGGGTTATACCCATCCCCGATCAGCCGCGTGCGCATCGCCTCCGCATCTTTAATATCGGAGTACGGCCCCACCTGCACCCGAAACAGCGCGTCCGTCGTCGATTGCGCAGCTACAAATGCCGGATAATCTTTTTTCTTGAGCGCGTCGACCAGGGAGTCGGCGTCCTCCTGCTTGCTGACGGCGGCCACCTGCACGAAATATCCCGCGGTCGGAAGCGTGGTCACCGAGTCGGGAGTAGCCGCCGGGGTCTGTCCCGGAGTTGTGGCTGCCTCTCCAGGCGCGGTCACATCCGGAGTCTTCGCGTCTGCCGGCGGAGTCAGTTGCGGGTTCGCGTCTTTCTGCTCCACCGACTTGTAAAATGTCATCGGCTGCGCCGCCGGAGTTGTGCTCCCGGCCTTGTTCGTATTTCCCGTCGCCGCCGGCGCGACCGCCGCACTCGCCGTCGTGATCGCCGGCTCCGACTTGCGTCCCAGCGAATATCCCAGGGCAAAAAACAGCGCGCAAATCACAACCAGGCTGAAAAACAGGAACAGTAGCTTGCCCGTTCCCAGTGTTATTTCCGTGTCTTGTGACGAAGTCATGGTTCAACCTC
The DNA here is from genome assembly GCA_963739125.1 of uncultured Acidobacteriaceae bacterium. Taxonomy (GTDB): domain Bacteria; phylum Acidobacteriota; class Terriglobia; order Terriglobales; family Acidobacteriaceae; genus Sulfotelmatobacter. The sequence continues at coordinate 4,521,934 of CAVTZD010000001.1, forward strand.
TGCCGGCCCAAACACAGCCAGACCGAACTTCAGCGATGCTCAACCCTGGCGCGCAACCACTCCACTTCCACGAACTAGCCCAACGAATGCCCTCTTCCTAAGCGCTCTTCGCTGGAGCAGCCTTCCCTTCGTCGGTTCCCAAAAGCTTCTGCAGGCCGGCAAAGAAATCCACCGGAACCGGGAAGATGACCGTCGTATTCTTCTCCACACCGATCTCGGTGAGCGTTTGCAGATAGCGCAACTGCACGCTTACCGGCTCGCTGGCCAGCAGATGTGCCGCATCCACCAGCCGCTGCGCCGCGGAATATTCGCCCTCGGCATGGATAATCTTCGATCGCTTCTCGCGCTCGGCCTCGGCCTGCTTAGCCATCGCGCGTTGCATATCCTCGGGCAAATCCACCTGCTTGACCTCGACATTGGTGACCTTCACGCCCCAGGGCGAGGTGTGCGTGTCGAGAATGCTCTGCAATCGCAGGTTGATCTTGTCGCGATGCGAAAGCAGTTCGTCGAGTTCCTGCTCGCCCAGCACCGAGCGCAGCGTGGTCTGGGCAAACTGCGAAGTCTGGTACACATAGTTCGACACTTCCACGACCGCCTTGTTGGGCTCAATCACGCGCAGAAAGATAATCGCGTTAACTTTCAGCGTAACGTTGTCGCGCGTAATAATGTCCTGCGGAGGCACTTCCAGCGCCTCCTGTCGCAGCGACACCCGCACCATGCGGTCCACCGGAGCAAATACAAAAATCACTCCCGGCCCCTTCGCAGCAGACAACAGACGGCCCAGGCGAAAGATGACGCCGCGCTCATACTCCGCCAGGATTTTGATGGAACTCAACAGATAGATCACGACAACGACAGTTGCGATGGTGCCGAAGCCAAAGCTGAACGCTTCCACGAAAGCCTCCACGAATCGGAGCCTGCTAAGACGCCCCTATCGCGGATTGTATAGCAGCGCACCGGAGCCGGCGCGTAAATCGCAGCGCGGCAAGTTGCTGGGCTTGATGCGCCGCTACCGATCTGCCTTGCGCCTCTCATCAGCTCTGTCATCCTGAGCGAAGCGAAGGACCCCATGCCTGCCGAAGGCTCCTCCGGTCTGGAGAGGAGTTTTCACCACGGAAGATACTCGATGCGAGAAAGCCTCCACGCCCCTACGATCCCGCTCGCGCCACCTGAATCCGGCTCGCGTCCACCGGCACATCGCGCTGAATTTCCATTTCAATCGAAGTCCCCACCTCCAACTTCACTTCCGGACCATGCTTCAGCAGCGCCCACGCAACTCCGCCCACAATTCCAGCCAGTCCGCCGTAGCGCGCTCCATTCAACCCTCCGGCAGCCAGACCGCCAACGCTGCCCACGGTGCCGCCGACGGCCGCGCCTTTCGCGGCATCTTCCACTCGCTTGCCCGTATCCTTGTCGGCCTGGATCGTCCCTTCGTTATCCTTCACACCCTTGTCGTCCGCTCCCGGCGTATTCTCCACCGACGCAGGCAACATCACCGTATAGCCGCTGGGATAAATCATTGAAGTGAAGTGGATCAGAATCTCCGCCCGCTTCTTGGAACGCCCGGCCTGCTCGGTGTGCATGATCTTTCCCTGGATATAAGTCCCCGCCGGCACCAGCACGTGATCGTTCAGCACAAACGGAAACACGGTCGTTGCATACACGGCATCGCCCTCGCGCGCATTCTTGGTCGAGATCGCCTGCGCCAGCGAGAGTGGAATCTTCGATCCCGCTGGAATCACAATCGTGTTCGGATCGCGCGCCAGAGCCGATGGCGCCGCAGTCTGCGCGGCCGCAGCTGGAGGCACAGTTAAATCCTTAATCTGCCCGTTCGCCTGGGTCGCAGGCGTGGTCTGAGTCGCAGCATCAGCCGGCTTGGACGTATCGGCCGCCTGCCCCAACGCCATCCCAGAAACCAGAAACAGGGTGAATAGAACTCGCATCCCACACCTCCCGAGGCGACACCCGCCTCCAGCAATAAGGCCAAGATTACCACGGCTTAGCCGCTGTGATGCGGGGGTTCCAGTTCCGAGTTATCCCGCGCTTTTCAATCCCAGCACTTGTTTACTGCAACATGGCTTGGTGTAGATTGGTTCCTGCTTTTTGCCATCAGTCTACCGCCGGAGAAGGTCATGCTTCGACGACACCTTCTTTCAAGATTCTCGCAGGTTCTTGGGCTCGGGCTGCTGGGTCTGCGCTCCGCAAATGCGCAAATGGCCCCGCCTCACAAAACTCTCAAGATCATGATCAAGAGTGCATGGGGATCGGACGATCCCACACGCGCCTCCTTCCCGTTCGCACACGGATTGGCGCTGGCCGACGCCGGCCATGAGGTGCAAATTTTCCTCACTGGGGAAGCCACCTACCTGATGCGCAATGCCACGACGGTCGCTATCTTCCCGGTGGGTTGGCCTCCGCTCAGCGAAATGCGCGACAAAGTACTGGCGAAGCACATTCCAGTCTTCTCTTGAGGGGCATGTTCCCGGGCCCGTGGGGTCACGGAAACAGACTTGAAAAGCTGGGAAGCAAAATGGGGGAGCCCGGCTGTTTTTGTATCGCTGGTTGAGTGGGCGGATCACATCATTACGGAATGATCTTCACGCAATGAAGCGAGGCGAAGCCTCTTCTCGAAATTGCTGGTCCGGTTACTTATAAATCAAATACTTCTCTCGGACCTTCTGAAATGCTGCCAGCCCGTCCATCCAATCGCCCGCAATCCGCCGCGGATCTTCCCCCGCCGCCAGCGCATCGTACGCGCTCTGATTCACCAGCAACTCCTGCATGCGCTCCATCTTGAAATCCGCAGCGTAGAGTTTATGCAGCGCCGCCGCCAGTTCCATCCCTAACTCCGGCGCGTCGAATCCATTGCGATCCGTCAGAATAATGTTCACGCCCTGGCATTCCTGCCCGCTGTAAACGGCAGCCGTCGGCGTGAACGTCACCGGAACAAACCGCACGCCCGCAATCCCCCGTCCGTTCAAATACGCCGCCAGTTCTCTGCTCTTGACCCACGGCGCGCCCACCAGTTCAAACGGAGTGTCCGTCCCTCGTCCCACCGAAACGTTCGTTCCCTCAATCAGCGCCACGCCCGGATACAGCGCTGCTTCAGTCACGCTCCGCAAATTCGGCGACGGATTGACCCACCCGAGCCCCGTCGAATCAAACCAGTCCCCGCGCTGCCATCCCTCCATCGGCACCACGGTCAGCTTGGCGTTGATGCCGCGCTCGGTGTTAAACATCTTCGCCAGTTCGCCCATTGTCATCCCATGCCGCACCGGCACGGGCCAATAATTCGTAAAACTTTCCTTGCCCGCGTCCGCCACGGGACCCTGCACAAACGATCCCGTAATCGGATCGGGCCGGTCGAGCACGATCATCTCGATCCCCGCCGCGGCCGCCGCCTCCAGAAAATATCCCAGCGTAGTCTCGTACGTATAAAACCGCACCCCCGCATCCTGAATGTCGAAAACGATCGCGTCGAGATTCTTCATCACATCGGCTGGCGGACGCCGCGCCGCATCCATCCCGCCATACACGCTGTAAACCGGAACTCCCGTCGCCGCGTCGGTCGAATTCCCGAGATGCGTCGTATCCAGAGTTCCCGTAACTCCGTGCTCCGGACTGAAAATCGCCGTCAACGAAACTCCGGGAGCCTGGGCCAGAACATCAATGGTTCGCTTGCCGTCGGCATCGACTCCGGTCTGGTTCGTGACCAGCCCAATCTTCTTCTTCGTCTCCGCTTGTGGGGCGGCGGACGCCTCGTCCGCCGTCGTTGAAGAAGCCGTCGCCGAAGCCACTGCCGCGGACGCGCCCTTCAGCACGTCGAACCCGTGCTCCTCGAGCACGTCGATTCCCGTCTTCACCGTCCCGTTGCGCGCGCTCATGCGCCGCGCCGCGCTCAACGCTTCGTTGTACCCCGTAAGGCTCTTCCATCGCAGTTCTTCTTTCTCGGTCGTCGTCAGGTTCAACGCCGCCGCAATTTCCGTCGCGACTTTCGTGCGCAGCCCAATCGCATTTCCTTTCCCCCGCGGGTGCACCGCATTGGTCAGCAAAATAACGTAGGTCTCGGTCGTCGGATCGATCCAGATCGATGTTCCCGTAAATCCGGTGTGCCCGAACGATCCCACCGGAAAAAGATCGCCGCGATTCGACGAAAACGGAGAATCAATATCCCACCCAAACCCGCGCAACACCGGCGCTGCCGGGGGCGTCTCCGGCGTAGTCATTTTCTCCACCGTCACCGCCGACAAAATTCCACCGCCGCCGTTCAGCAGCGTCTGCGCGAATTTCGCCAGATCGTCGGCCGTCGAAAACAGCCCCGCATGTCCCGCCACGCCGCCCATCCGCCGCGCCGTCGGATCATGCACTACGCCTCGCAGCATGTGCTCATTCTCGTCATACTGCGTCGGCGCAATTTTCGCTCGCCACGAAGCCGGAGGCAGAAACCGCGTATGCGCCATCTTCAGCGGCTCGAAAATATGTTTCGCCGCATACACATCGAGCGTCTCGCCTGAAACCTTCTCGACCAGCGCCCCCAGCACAATAAAATTGATGTCGCTATAGACCCACCCCGAACCCGGCGTAGTCTCGGGAGGCATGACGAACGCCAGTTGGTACGCCGTCCCCTTGCCTTCCCACGGCGTGGTCAAATCCAGATCCGGCGCAAGCCCCGAATAATGCGTCAGCAACTGCCGGATCGTAATGTCCTCTTTCCCATTCTGCGCAAACTCCGGCAGATACTTCGCCACCGGATCATTCAGCCTCACCTTGCCCTGCTCCACCAGTTGCATCACCGCCGTCGTGGTCGCAATCACTTTCGTCAGCGACGCCAGATCGAAAATCGTGTCGACCGTCATCGCCTCCCGCCGCGGCTCCAGCGCCCGCTCGCCATAAGCCTTGCGATAAATCACCGCCCCGTCATGCCCCACCACCAGCACAGCCCCAGGAATATTTCCATCGGCAATGGCCTGCTGAATGATCGAATCCACGCCGCGTAGCTTCACCGCCGTAGAACCATCAGAAGAAGAAAATGTGGGAACAGCCGCCCCCGGCTCTCCAGTCGGGCGCAGCCCGACCGCGCCGGCAGACGACGCCCACATAAATTCTGAGCACAGCAGGCAGAGGAGAAAAGCAAAAACTACGCGCGTCAGCACGGGTGCCCCATTTCTCGCGCCCTCTTTGCGCGAGAAGTGGGGATTTTTCCACCTTGACGACTTGGAATTGAAAGAAAGGATGCTCTGACTCTACACAAGGCATGCCCGCCGACTCAAGAAACGTAAGTAAGGGAGTGCCTTCTCCTTTACCCTCCGCCGCCCACTCTGCTATAAACCGCTCAGACAGATTGAGAGTTCTCGCCCGAAAGGCCCACGTCCTGAACCAGCCCGCCTCACACGCGCAGTCACTGCTTCCCGATTTCGAAAGACAAGATGAATTGTTCTCCGCGGCCTGGTCGGTGCTCTACAACGCAATTTCCGCCCGCGCTTTCCCCGCCGCCTCCGTCGCCGTCACGCATCACGGCCGCCTGCTCGCCCGCAAAGCCTTCGGCACTTTCACCTACGACACAAATCCCGAGGGTGCCCCGTCCTTGTCTCCGCGTTCTGTGCGGAGACAGGGCGGGGACTTTGATCTCGCCACAACCTCCACCCTCTTCGATCTAGCGTCTCTGACGAAAGTGATCGCCACCACAACGGAGGCCGCAATCCTCTACGAGCGTGGCCTGCTCGATCTCGACGCCCCCATCCTCGGCGTGATCCCCGAATTTCTTGTCGACTCCTGCGGCGAACCCGATCCCCGCCGCCGCGAAGTCACCTTCCGCATGCTCCTCGCCCACTCCTCAGGCCTGCCCGCCTACGAAAAGCTTTACCTCAAAACGCAGAGTCGTGACGATCTTCTCCGCGCCGCCTTCACCATGCCGCTCTCCGCCGATCCCGGCACCCGCGCCGAATACAGCGACATCGGGTTCCTCATCCTCGGCGCCGCCCTCGAACGCCTCGCCGAAGAGCCGCTCGACATTTTCTGCCGCCGCGAAATCTTCGGCCCGCTGGCAATGTCAAGCACCACATTTAATCCGCCGCCAGAAATCCGCCAGCAAATCCCTCCCACAGCCGACGAGCGAAAAGACGACGAAAGAAAGGACGAGACGAAAAACGAGAGCACCTTCCGCAACCGAATCATTCAAGGCGAAGTCCAGGACGAAAACGCCGGCGTCCTGGGCGGAGTCGCCCCTCAAGCCGGCTTGTTCTCCACCGCCGAAGACCTGGCCCGCTTCGCCCAGGCCATCATCGTCTGTGGCGCGGGCGCCCCCGCCCGCGAAATGCCGAAAGCAAGTTCGACGCCGGGCCAAAGCGAAAGAAACAGCGGTTCCCCGAACCAACCGACCCTCCTCCGCCCCGAAACCCTCTCTCTCTTCACCCGCCGCCAACCCACCCCCGCAGGCACCACCCGAGCCCTCGGCTGGGACACCCCCTCGTCTCCTTCGCAGTCCGGAAAATATTTCGGTCCCAATTCTTTCGGACACCTCGGCTACACCGGCACCTCGCTCTGGATCGACCCCGACCGCCAACTCTCCATCACCTTGCTCACCAACCGCACCTGGCCCGATCGTTCCAATCAAGCGATCAAGCAGGTTCGCCCGAAATTCCACGACGCCATCATCGAAGCTCTCGCTCGGCTATAATCCGGGTGCCCCACTTCCCGCCTTTTTTGCGGGAAGTGGGATTTTCATACGCACATTCAATATCCCACGGGGAATCGGCTCGACTTGTCTCATCAGCGCAAAGTAGCTTCCCAGCTCGACACGCTCTCCACCGAACAAACTCTCGCTGCGGCGCGCGATCTTGATCAGATGTCCGCGCTCGAAATCGTCAGCCTCATCAATGACGAAGACGCCACCATCGCCCCCGCCGTCCGCCGCGCCCTACCTCAGATCGCCCACGCCATTGATGTCGTCGCCGCCGGCCTGCGTCACGGCGGACGCCTCATCTATGTCGGCGCCGGAACCAGCGGACGTCTCGGCGCTCTCGATGCCAGCGAAATTCCTCCCACCTTCAACACCGACCCGCGCACCGTTCAATTCATCATGGCCGGAGGCACGCGCGCTCTCGCCGCATCCACCGAAGCCAGCGAAGACGACACCGCTCCCGCCATCGCCGAAATGAAAAAGCGCAAGCCCGGCCCGCACGACATCGTCCTCGGCATTGCCACCAGTGGACGCACTCCCTTCACCATCGCCGCCGTCGAATACGCCCGCCGCCGCGGCGCACACACCATCGCCCTCACCTGCAACCCCAACTCCCCGCTCGAACGCGCCGCCGATTTCGCCATCGTCACCGAAGTCGGTCCCGAAGTCCTCGCCGGATCTTCTCGCATGAAAGCCGGCACCGCCCACAAAATGGTCCTGAACATGATTTCCACCGGAGCCATGACGCGCCTCGGCTACGTCTACGGCAATCTCATGGTCAATGTTTGGACAAAAAACGAAAAATTAGTTCAGCGCGCCATCCGCATCGTCGAACAGGCCACCGAAGCCGATCACGAAACCGCCGCCCACACCCTGAAAGCAGCAAGCAAACGCACTCCCGTAGCTGTAGTAATGCTGGCCGCAGGCGTATCGAAGTCCAAGGCCACGACTGCCCTGAGGAAGTCAAAAGGCCACGTCCGCCAGGCAATAGCGATAGCGAAATCCCAATAGCCCATGGAGGGGCGGACGCATTCGTCCGCCCAGCGGCCCAGAAGTATCGGGCCGCAGCCGTTCCCAACTCCGTCCTCCCGAGCGAAGCCGTCAGTTACGGGTGCCCCACGTCTCGCCGTTTTTGCGAGACATGGGGATTTGACTTTCCCACCTGCAGTCCCTGTCCCATCGTGACGGGTGCCCCATGTCTCGCCGTTTTTGCGAGACATGGGGATTCTGACTTTCCCACCTGCAGTCCCTGTCCCATCGTGCCGTCGCAGTCAACAGAACCCGCGCATCCCCCCGCTACAATGAACCCTGTAAGGAAACTCCATGGACAAGTTCGTAATCCGCGGTGGAGAGCCGCTGCTCGGCACCGTCCACATCAGCGGAGCCAAAAATGCCGCGCTGCCCTGCATGGCCGCCGCCCTGCTCACCGATCAGCCCGTCATCCTCGAAAACATTCCCCAGGTCCGCGACATTCAGACCACCCGCAACCTGCTGGCCGCCATGGGCGCCGAAGTCGAACTTGGCTACGGACGCGCCCACCATCGCACCACCATTCACTGCTCCAATCTCGCCCAGCCCGAAGCGAGTTACGAATTAGTCAAAACCATGCGCGCCTCCACCCTGGTCCTTGGACCGCTGGTCGCCCGCTGCGGCCGCGCCCGCGTCTCGCTCCCCGGCGGCTGCGCCATCGGCGCCCGCCCCATCGACCAGCACATCAAAGGACTCGAACAGCTCGGCGCGAAAATCACGCAGGAACACGGCTACGTCGAAGCCAGCGCCACGCGCCTCAAAGGCGCAGAAATCGTCTTCGACAAAATCACCGTCACCGGCACCGAAGACCTGCTCATGGCCGCAACCCTCGCCGACGGAGAAACCATTCTGCAGAACTGTGCCCGCGAGCCTGAAGTCGCGGACTTGGCGGACCTTCTGAATAAAATGGGAGCGAAAATCGAAGGCGCGGGCACGCCGACAATTCGCGTCAAGGGTGTAAGCAAATTGAAAGGTGCGAAGCACCGCATCATTCCCGACCGCATCGAGGCCGGAACCTTCATCATTGCCGGCGCGATGACCGGCGGCGACCTCAATATCGCCGGATGCGATCCCGAGCACCTGGCCGCGCTGCTGGCGAAACTTCACCAGGTCGGAGTGAAAACGAAACTGACCGCCGACTCCGTCCGCGTGATGGGCGACAACCCATTCACCGCCGCCGACATGTCGACCGAGGAGCATCCCGGCTTCCCCACCGACTGCCAGGCGCAGTTCATGGCCTTGGCCACGCAGGCCGAAGGCACGTCGCTCGTCACTGAAAATATTTTCGAGAATCGTTTCATGCACGCGCAGGAACTGGTCCGCATGGGCGCGAATATCAAAATCGAAGGCCGCCGCGCCGTAGTCCGTGGCAAAACTCCGCTCAGCGCCGCCGCCGTCCTCGCCAGCGATCTGCGCGCCTCGGCCTCGCTAGTGCTGGCCGCGCTGGTCGCCGACGGAGAAACCATCATCGACCGCGTCTACCACATCGACCGCGGCTACGAAAACATCGAAGAAAAGTTGAAAGCCGTAGGCGCCCAAATCAAACGCATGGGCGAAGTCTTCCCCAAAAAAGCCGCCGCCGTAAAATGATCGATGTGGCGCGGGCGCCCCCGCCCGCGAAGATGTCAACGAGTGAAACGGCGATATTTCAACAGTTAGGGCGTGTACTTGAAGATCGCCCCACATCCCCCGGAATTTGGACAGGACTGCGTTACCGATCCGCCGTACGTCGTAGCGCCGTAGACGTTACCGTCTACACCCAACGTTAGCTCGCCCATCCAGATGGGCTCTCCACCATCCCCAGGCGGACCTGTGAACGCATGCACTGCGCTGAATTGCCCCGTCTTGCTGATTTGGAAGATGACGCCGCACCCACCTTGCAGCACCGTGCAACTTGCGCCGCCGTACAGGTTCGTGCCGTACAATGTGCCTCCTACGTCCAGAAGACCCGCGTACGGGTAAAAGCCGTCATCACCACCGTGAAAGCGGTACAGCACTTTTTCATTCCCGCTCGCGTCCAGCCGGTAGACCGTTCCGCATCCGAGAGGAGGAAAGCAGTTCATGTCCCCACCCACGGCTGTGACGCCGTGAATGTTCCCGTTTGTATCCCGGATCAGACGGCCCATCGGCTGTCCGCCGTCTGTGCCCCCTGTGAAGGTATAGAGCACTGTGAGCACACCAGAAGTGTCCAGTTTCCAGACCGTGCCGCCATAGGGTACAGCGGTACTTCCGGCTATACCATAGAGGTTGCCGGCGGTGTCGCGAATTATGCCTTCAGGGCCAGCCCCGTCAGCGCCGCCCGTGAAACGGTAGAGAACTGTTTCGGTGCCCAGCTCGTTCACCTTATAAATAACCCCGCACCCCCCGCCACTGCAGCCTGTGCCGCCACTCACCGCCGTTCCGTAGAATTCGCCGTTAATCGTAACCAACCTGGAGCGGGGCGACCATCCATTAGATCGCTCGTGACCAAACGAGTGTAGTGTTGTAAGAGTATTGCTTGTATCCAGCTTGAACAGGGTCCCGCCTCCGAACTTTCCTCCCGCCGAGGTTGTTCCATATAGGTTGCCCTCCGCATCTCGAAGCAGTCCCGCTATGGGCTGACATCCGTCGGTCCCGACAAATTTGTGGAGAACGGTGAAGACGTTATTCGGGTCCAATTCGAACACTACGCCGCATCCGCCGTTGTAGAGATCCTGAGTTGTTGTCCCGTACAGGTTGCCGGCTGAGTCCTGAATTAGTTCACCATTGGGAAAAACCGCTCCGCCAATGAAGTCGTACAGGACAGAGTACGTCTGTGCGTATGACGGAACAGCCATGACGGCTGCCAGCGCGACTGCGAAGAGGACGTTTGTCCGAAGTTTCGATCGCGTTAAAGGGCCTCTTTGGTCAGACATGCTTCACCTCTGGTGGCGGATTGCAGAAATAGAAACGAATCGCGGAGGAAGGCTCAACAGCACGCGCGTATCTTACTACAAAGCACCGGAGAAGGAGAACAGCGGTCAACTCCTGTAATCAGGCCATTTCGCTCAAATTTCGACTTCTTTCGATTCAGTTTCATTGCAGATGAATGTCCACCTCCACTTGTATTTTCACCTCGATTGGGTCGGCGTCACACATTGCCGGAGTGAATCTCCACTGCCGGACCGCTTCCATCGCCTGCCTGTCAACATCTTTTCCGCTGGACTGGACAACCGTCAGATTCTTGACTCTGCCCTTCTTATCCACCGTTAGCTCCAGCCGCGTCATAGCACTCTTCGGCCCTTTTCCTACCCAACTATCAGGTGGTGATGCCGGGGGATTAAAGACAACTTTCGGTAGCTTACGTTGCTCACATGGAGGCTTCTGCGGTGGGGTCGCAGACTGGTCATTGGAGTTCTGGGCAATGGCAGAACAACTCGCGCCAAGTAGTACTGCACAGATCGTTACCAGTACAATTCGCATTTGTCGCACCTTTACCTGCAGTACGCCGAACTCGGCATAATAGCTGATGTAAACAGGCCGTTACACTCATCTTCGTGGAAGCAGATTGAATTTCGTAAGAACGTCTGCCGCAACGAGCACAAGCAAACCAACGCCAGCAAGACCGAGGATGGGCCTGAACCGTGGGGCAACTCTCCAGTGATGGCCTTTAGTGACTCCAACACTCCAAATCGCCGCCTCCAGAAACGAAAGGGCGAGTGCCAGACCAATAAAATCCAGCCACGAGGCTTCCCATATCCGCATGGTGTTGGATTGTAGCGCGGTCACTGTCAACTGTCGCTATCAGGCCATAACACCTATTGACCTCGATGCGCAAGACCGAGCAATGAAAACGCCCAGGCTCATCTTGTGAGCCTGGGCGCCTTATCTCCGTCTGTCGTTTAAATCTGTCGTTTAAATCGGATCGCCCTCTAGTGGTGCCCCCCGCCGTGCCCACCGCCATGTCCACCGCCCCGATACCCGGGGAGTGCGTGTTCAGCCCTCGCTTCATGGCCGGCGTTGCCTACGTTGCCTCGCCCATCCCGCGCTTCGTTTCCCTGGAAGTGGTAGAAGCGCCTCGCACCGCGCTCCGGCAGCGGTCCATTGTAACCGTGATGAGGATCAAAGCGGTTGTCGACATGACCGTAGAAGCCGTGAGGTCCGTGAAACCAGGGCCCAGCTCCAATAAACAGCCCGCCAACAAACCAATCGGGCCCATAATAGCCGTATGGAGCGCAGTCATATGGGGCATAGTCGAAGTACCCGTAAGGACACACGGGAGCCACGCCGATGTTTATGCCCACGGCAACCTGGGCCGGCGCCACAGGTGTACAGCAAAAGAGGGCAATGGTGAGGGCCGCGAAAGCGACCACAGTGATTTTGAACATATTTACTCCTTAGATTCGCTGAGAGTTTCAACCTGGACAACTGACGGCCAGCATAATACCTGAGGATCAGTACCGGCAAGGTCGGCCCAACGAGAAGTGATCGCGACCTGCTCCCGGTTGGACAACTCCGTGAAGTGAATGTCGAGAACAGGCCATTAAACTCAAAGACGGTCGATGAGCGCGACGCCGATTTTGCGTCTGTCTGCAGATGTAGCGTACATTCTTCAGAATGACTTGCGCCCGTTTCGCTCTCGCACTCCTGCTATTCGCCCTTCCTGCATTCGCCCAGCGCGGCGATTCCGCTAAGCCCTCAGACGATGCCAGCGCAACTCCTGCGTCAGATAAAGCCGGGGCAGACAAAACCGGATCAGCAAAATCTGCGGACGCGAAATCTGCCGAACCAGTCAAGAATCCCCTGCCCGCGGACAAGTCCGTCCCGCAGACGATCACCGTGAACGGCAAGACACTTCACTACACCGCGACCGTCGGCACCATCACGCTGAAAGGTAAAGACGACAAGCTCACCGGCGTCGTGATGTACACGGCATACACGCTGGACGTACCAAAAAGCGATCAACCAAAAGGTGACGAAGCAAAAGGCAAAAACAAAGACACCGACAGCGCTCCGCACCGCCCCGTCACCTTCGCGCTCAACGGTGGGCCAGGAGCCGCGTCCGTCTATCTGAACCTGGGCGCGATCGGGCCCAAGCATCTCGCGTTTGCCAATGAAGGCGATTCGGCTTCCGATCCGGCCACGCTGACCGACAATCCCGGCACCTGGCTCGACTTTACCGACATGGTCTTTATCGACCCGATCGGCACCGGATTCTCGCGCTCTCTGGTCGACGAAGCGGAAACGAAGAAGCTCTTCTTTGCGCCGAAGCCCGACATCGAGTATCTCTCGCTCGTGATCTATAAGTGGCTGGTGCAGAACGATCGCTTGCTCGACAAGAAATATCTGGTCGGGGAGAGCTACGGCGGCTATCGCGGGCCGCTGATGACGCACTATCTGCAATCAAGGCTGGGCGTCGCCATGAACGGCCTGGTGCTGGTGAGTCCATATCTCAACCCCGAGAGAGGCGATGGCGACCTGTCGCCGATTCCCTGGATCATCGACCTGCCGTCGATAACCGCCGCGCATCTGGAGTCCGAAGGCAAGCTGACCGACGCGGCCATGCAGCAGGTCATCGCCTACACCCGCGGAGACTACGCCGAGGCACTGCTGAAAGGCCGCAGCGATCCGGCTGCCAACGACGCAATGATTGCGCGTGTAACCGAAATGACCGGGCTCGATCCGAAGTTCGTGAAGTTCGCTGGTGGCCGGCTCGACACCCGAGCCTATCTCCGCGAAGTGCACCGCACGCAGGGGCTAATCGGCAGCGTTTACGACTCGAACGTGACTGCGCCCGATCCTTTCCCCTACGCCCCCATGCAGCAGTCCGGCGATCCGATTCTGGAGAGCGCCGTCGCGCCCACCACCACGGCCATGGTCGACTTCATCACGCGAACCGTCGGATGGAAAACTGATGCCCGCTATGAAGCCCTGTCGTATGACGTCAACCGGCAATGGGATCGCAACGACGACCTGCGTCAGGGTGCGGTGAGAGACTTGCGCGAGTCAGTTGCCGCCGATCCCAAGCTGCGCGTGCTGATCGTCCACGGATGGAACGACCTCTCCTGCCCGTTCATGGGATCCGTACTCAGCGTCGACCAGATGCCGATCATGGGTGATGCCAACCGCGTACAGGTCCACGAATTCCCCGGCGGCCACATGTTTTATACCCGCGCCGTGAATCAGGAAGCGCTGCATAAGCTAGCCGAGACCATGGTGGAAACACATTAAGAAGAGACGCATGAACCAGAGATCGCGGGTCGCAGTTGAAAGTTACCTGAGTCGCAGTTGAAAATTAAGTGATCGTAAGTGTCAGTGCTGCACTGGTCCCACCGCTGCTGCAGCCCAGATTGCCCGAGTTGCCACTCGGAGTGTTGACCGTCACATCGGCGGTTCCCGGGGCGGAGATCAAATTACCCGGAATGGCCGCTTGCAATTGCACGTTGCTCACAACAGTCGTGGTCACGGCCGTGCCGTTGATCATCACAACCGACGCCGAAACAAATTCCTTGCCATTCACCGTCAGCACAAAACCCTGCGTCAGCTGCGCGAGCGTAATTGTGGTGGACGATAGCGAGCCGATGACCGGAGCCGGACGGGCGCTTCCGCACAACGGATTGATCGCGTTGCACCCTGGAAGCAACAGCAAAGTGAGCACCATCGCCCACAGAGGCCGTCGTCGAGAAAACACAAGCCAGCCGGTTTGGGATACTGCGCCATGGCGCGCAAGGTCCCGCGCAAACGCTGCCTGATGCATCAATGTCCGGTACGTCAAGTAGGAACCGCCTTCATCCGCGCGACCGTTTCTGAATTGTGTCGTACGGTAGAGTGATCCTACTCCGTTCCCAGTGGAAACATCTGTTTTGAGCGAAATCTGAGTCACCGATGTAACCACGCCTTCGTAGCAGAGGTCGAGGAGTGGTATGGCGATGGTCTACCAATTGTCCAGTTAGCGGGCCGCTAAGGATGTTGGCGCAAGGGCGCAAGTCCCGCTTTCAACGCTACTGTATCCCATTCAGCTTCTGGTAGAGCCACATCGCTGTGAGTAGCGTTAGAAATACCCCAGATCCGATGCTGAATACGCGCATCGGGATGATCAGCCGGTTGACTTTGGCCAATAATTCCGTCTGCTCCTCGTGCATGTGAGAACTCGCGTTATCCAGAAACAACTGGTCATCCCTGTGCATGCTGAGTGTGCTCTTGTAGATCAGCAGGACGATCAGACCAATAGCGAAAACTCCGAAGATCACCATCACGATAGTCAGCGTCATAAGACACCTCGGCCCGATTCCAACCCAGGTTCAGGCGACTCTTCGCCCGAACGGAATAACTATGGGCCCCTATAGTGTGCTGCGGCGGCGAACTGATTAATGGTCAATTTTGACCAGGTTGGCTTTTTCCGTCGAAAAGAGTCAGGCGCGGATGAGACGCGGCTCCATACGCAGCAGGATGCCCCACCCTTGTCTCGCCGTTCTTTGGCGAGATCAGGGTGGGGAAGTTGACGTTGATTGTTGACTTTGATTGCTGATCTTGATTGTTTGACTTTGATTGCCGATCTTAACCGCTTGATCCGCGATTTCCCGCCAACCTACTGGCTCAGCCGGATCGCCAGCTGCCGCTCCGGCTGCGTCATCTCGCCCCACAGCTTCGACAGGTCCGTCGCCAGCGACTGGTTGTTCGGATCCTTCCGCAGCGCCATGGCAAACCAGCGGTAAGCCGTAGGCAAGTCCCGCGGCGTGCACAGCCCCGCCGAATACAGCGCGCCCATCTCAGTCATGGCCTTCGTGTTCGCCGCGTCCGCCAAAGGCTTCAGCAGGCGCAGTCCGCGCTCGCAGTTCTGCGGCACATCTTGCCCATACAGATATCGATGCGCTTCAGTGACCGGATCAACCCTCGGCGCCGCGGGTCGAGGCTTCGGCGCAGCCGGGGGCTCGGCGGTGTCCGGGCTCACCGCCGCAGCGGTGTCATCTCCAGTCGCAACAGCAGCCCCCTTGGGCGCAGGGGTTGGTCTGCTCCCGGCCGCATGCGCCGGTGCCGAAGCAGTTCCCGCATTAGTTTGCGCCGGTCGAGATTCCGTGGGACTCGTTGCTCCCGGACTGGCCTGCCCCGAGCCGGTCGGCGCGGGCGTGGTCTGTCCAGGAGCGGTCTGTGCTGGTGTGGCCTGATTCGGAGCAGCCTGCACCGGAACAGGCGTGGCATTCGTCGTCGCGCTCGCCGGGGCAGTCGACGGCGTCGTCGCCCCATTGGCCGGAGGACTCGCGGGACTCGCCCCTCCGGTCGCGTTCGGCGCGCCAGCCGGTTCCGTTGGCGTCGTCGTCGGATTCGCTGAACCAGGCGCAGTCGAGCCAGAAGTAGTCGAACCAGAAGTAGTCGAACCAGGAGTAGTTGAACCGGGCGCCGTTGAACCGGGCGCGGTCGAACCAGATGCAGCCGAGCCCGAATCCGAAGCTAGCGAGTTCGGCGCCGATGCCGAGGTCCTGGCTCCGAGCGACCTCAGCCACGGCAGCCCCTGATTCTTCCAGCGCAAATATCCGAAGCCCACCGCCAGCAGCAAGGCCAGCAGGATCAGAAAAAACTTTCCCGCCCCGCCCCGCTTCGGTTCATCGTCATCTTCCAGCAGGTAGTCGAGACTGCGCGAACGGGGCGCGGCACTCGGATCAATGCTCAGACTTCCCCGCCGCTGCGGCGCCGGCCCCGGATCATTCAGTCCCAGAAAAGACGGAGCAGCTCCCCACTGATCGCCGCTGTCGCGAGAAGTGGTCTCTCCGCGATTCGCGGAAATATTCTCGTGTAGATCTTCGGGAAAATCTTCGGACCGATCCACCGCGTCAGCCCCCGCCGGTCGCGACTGCGAACCCGCCGGTGCCGCGGCAGTCTGCATTGCTGAAGTCTGCGTCGACGATGTCTGCGTAGTCCCAGCCGGTCTCACCGTCGCGCTCGTCGTCGGCTGCGTCGCAGCCGGTACGGTCGCCGTCGCAGGGGACTGTGCCGGAACCGCGGGCACCTGCAACAGCGTGGTTCCGCACATGCCGCAAAAACGATTGCTCTCCGGATTTTCGTTGCCGCAGCGCGGGCAGCGCAAGATTCCTCCTGTATGTACTTATAGCTTACGACATCTTATAAACCGAATACACCGGGAACCCCCTCAACGTACCCGCAAAATGACCCCACAAGCGTCCAGAACATTCCTTACCATCCTTAGCGCCTTAGCGCTGCGTTCTTATCGCACCGCTGGGCTTTAGCCCCTGAGCGTGAGCCCGACATAACGACTGCAGAACCTGGATCCCACGGCGACACGCGGCCTTAAGGACTGACAAACAGGACTTCCCGCGCCGTGGAACAGCGGCCCTTCAGCGCCGCGAAAAGCGCTCAGAGTCAATCGGGCTTTAGCCCCAGAGGCATCCATTCGGACTCTGCCGGGCTCGAAACCAAAGTCACTCCCCATCCCCGCCCTCGAGCCTTTACGATCAATCCGAAAACACCATGCGCCGCAAGAACCGCAAATGGGTTGCGATCGCCGCCGCACTCTACCTGTTCGTGATGTGGTCGGCCTATCGCTGGGCCATCAGCGAGCGGCCCACCGACGGTCCGCTGCTCGATCACATCGAGAATGAAGCCGTCCGCAAACAAGCCGAGCGCCGCGCCGAAGAGGCTCGCAAGCAATCCCTGCCGCCTAACGGCGAGTCCCGCCTCAACGCCGCCGGACCCGCTTTCGTCGCCGCGCGGTACGACGCAACCCACGTCGTCTTCATGGTCGCCACCGACACCGAATCCCGCTTTCCCTCTTCCGCCCTCACCCGTGACGGAACTCCCACCCGAATCTCCGCTCCGGCCCAGCCCGCCGCGCCTCTCGCCGGACTGCAGGAACTCTGGGAGCCCGATTCGCAATCGCTGCACTTCTTCCCCAAAATCATTCAGGCGGCGCGCCCCGGCGACCAGTGGATCGTGAACGTCGGCCCCGGTCTCACCATGCCCGTGGCCATCGAGCGCCCCGTGATCGCGCCCCTCGGCTGCTCGCTCGCGCTCGGTTTCCTGGCGTCCGTTCCCGCCGACCAGCAATCCGCATTCGCCACGTCGTCGCGCGATTACTTCGCCGTCCGCCGCACCGCGGTCGAGCCCGCCAGTCCGCCCGTCGCCGCTCTCATCGGCGAAATTCCGGGATGGAAAATTTCTCCGGCCATGGCCCAACCAATCGAGAACCAACTCAACGCCCGCATGAAGCAGGAACTCGCCCAGATCGACGCCCGCCTGCGCGCCAATGCCGCCAGCCCCGGAGCCACTGCCGGCGACCTCCCCATCGGCGGCGCCCGCCCCTACCTCAAAGAATGGATGCACGCCGACCGCGCCCTAGCCCGCGGCCAGGGCTCGCTCGACTACGACCTCCGCGCCTTCCACCTCACCCCCGACGGCGCCCCGCGCCTCTACGTCCGCGCCCGCTGGAAGCTTGACGACGCTCCCGTGTTCGTGATGACGGCCTGGTTCAAACTGGAAACGCCAAAGCTGGAGACGACCAAGTCCGCGCCGCCGCAACCCGCGTCGCTGCCCGAGTTGATCTCCGCCGACTCCAGCTGGGCCTTGGCCATGCGTCAATCCGAAGCCCCAGCCACGCTCGGCGACACGCTCGACTTCCAGACCATCCTCAACGAATTCGACGCCGACCACGACGGCTGGGCCGAACTGCTCATCTTTTCTCAGGCGCCCTACCCCGAACCCGCCCGCTCCCAAAATTCCGAATCCCAGGACTCCGCCCCCACCAGCATCGGCCTCTATCTCTACACCGATGCCGGCCTGATCCCCATGAGAACCCCGCTCCGCCGCGACACCCAATCCCCCGCATCCTGCGTCGCCCCCTGAGGGGGACGTCAGCACCAAGATGCTCGTGTAGGGACGGACGCCCTCGTCCGTCCAGCGGCCCAGAAGTACCGGGCCGCAGCCCCGGCAAGCATGTGCCATGTGAACGTCCCGTCTGGTCCCCAGATTTCCCCAAGATCAGGAAGCGCCCCGACTGTTCCCGGTTTTCGTCCCAAAACTGTCAAGAGGCTAAACTTGAGGAAATTCTCTCAACCGATTGAATCAAAACCAGAAATAAACTCAGGTAAATGTCCAGATCGCCCTGCCCAAAATGCTATACTGAATATATAGAGTAAAAACAAAGGCGCAGGCTCCCCAGCCCGCGCTTTTCTCTTTTCCACATGTCCGGGACCCGTTCCTCAACTCGACGCCCTCCAGCGTCGCGCTCGGGAACCCTCCCACGCACCCTCCCCCGCATCGCCCCGCCAGAACCAGCCAACCGTAACGCCCTCGCCCCTCGCGAACTCACCACCAAGCGCCGCGGAGAACTCGCCGAACTCGCCTTCACCCTCAAAGCCGCCAGCCTCGGCTTCGCCGTCTCCAAACCCTACGGCGACAGCGAGCGCTACGACTTCATCCTCGACGGCCGAGATACAGACGCGGGAACCGCGGTTACCACCACAGCCCGTGTGGGGACGGGCGCATTCGCCCGTCCAGCGGCCCAGAAGTATCGGGCCGCAGCCGCGTCACAGTCCTCTCAAGATCAAGGCTGCCCCACCCTTCGCGATTTTCGAAGGGTGGGAACCGCAAAAGCCGGCAGCACCGGCATAAGCAATCTCTCCCTAGCCACGATGCAAACGACCTCACCCGAATCCTCCCGCCATCTCCACCGAGTCCAGGTCAAATGCTCCACCCAACTCCTGAACGGACTCTACCGCATCAACTCCCACCGCCGCCTCAACGGACGCGCCATCCCCTACCTCGCCTCCGAAATCGATTTCATAGTCGCCTACATCATCCCCGAAGACTCCTGGTACGTAATCCCGCTAGCCGCCACCCGCAACCGCACCAGCCTCCTGTTCCGCAGAAAACGCGACCCCAAACCCGGCCTCTACGACCAATACAAAGAAGCCTGGCACCTCCTCCGCCAATGACGAAACCAAGAATGGAAGCGTGGAAAACGCCAGTGAAAAATGTCAGTGAAAAAATGTCAGTGGGAAATGCTCGTGTGGGGACGGACGCCCTCGGGAGCCTGCCCCGAGCGCAGCCGAGGGGTCCAGCGGCCCAGAAGTATCGGGCCGCGGCCCCGCCACGCACGTGTCAATGATCCAACCCGCTCCCAGCCCCGAAGGGGCGACAGACAATAGCCCGGGGCGTAAGCCCCGGGTACGCGAACAAAATCAGGAACCAGTCCCGTAGGGACGTCAGGACCAATACTCGTGTGGGGACGGACGCCCTCGTCCGTCCAGCGGCCCGGAAGTATCGGGCCGCAGTCGGGCCGCGAACGCGTCGATGGGTAGCGGTGCAGTTTCGATTTCCTACCTTAAGGTGTCATCCTGAGCGCAGCCGTTTTTCAGGCGGAGCGAAGGATCTCAGTCTTATCCGGTCCGGAGCGTGAGCCAAATTGCACCACTACCCGTCAATGATCCAATCCGCCCCGAGCCCAAGCCGCGGGGGCACAGGCGCAGCCCCGGAGGGGCGGCAGACAATAGCCCGGGGCGTAAGCCCCGGGTAACCCCGGAAATCAGGAACCAGTCCCGTAGGGACGGCAGAACCAAACTCAAGATGCTCATGTGGGGACAGTCGCCCCCGGCTGTCCAGCGGCCCAGAAGTATCGTGGTGCCCACCCTTTGCAAAGAACGCAAAGGATGGGCCACCCGCGATGTACTAGCTTTTCCCCTGTGCAGTGCTGCGAACGCCGCCGGCGTCCGATCTGCCAACGAACTGTGCGGTCGCTGCTGATTGTAATGCTCGCGAAACTTCGCCAGCTTCTGCCGCGCATCTTCCAGCGTCGAGAACCATTCCACGTTCAAACACTCGTCCCGCAACCGGCCATTGAAACTCTCAATGAATCCGTTCTCTACCGGACGGCCTGGCCGGATAAAACGCAACTGCACCTTACGTGCAGCACCCTTTCAGGGGTGGAGTGTCTCTCCCTTACATCCCGTGCGCAGCACGGCTAAAAATCTCAACCCCGCCACCGCACTCCGGGAGCACGAAAAACTCACCCCACCGTGCCCGAATCGCCACACTGACAGGCCAGCAATCAGCGGCAGAATCGAGACCGGAAAGCGCCGCTAATCCGACCTGGATCACAGCGCGATCGGCGGATCGTTATTCTCGCGAATCGGGAACGCAACGCGCTCCAGATCGGCGCGGCTTCAGGCCCAAGCTCAAGGTCGTATTTCAACCGGAGTCCCGACTGGAACTAGCGGCCAGATTTCGTCGATCTCCGGGTTGGTCACGGCGATGCATCCCGCCGTCCAGTTGACCTGCCGATGGAGTGATCCGACCCAGGCGTATTTGGATTCCAGCCCGTGGATTTCTACACCGCCTCCTGGACTCACCCCCAGCTTGCGCGCCCGTTCTCGATCATCAGTGTTCGGGTAAGAGATGTGAAGGGCGAGATGGAACCGGCTCTTGGCGTTCTTCGAGTCGATCACATACTCGCCCTCCGGCGTCTTTTTGTCGCCCGCTTTAACCTTCGGCCCAACCGGATCGCCGCCCAGCGCAACCTTGTAGGTTTTCAAAACTCTCCCGCCGTTCATTAGCGTCAGCGTCTGCTCGCTCTTCACGATCACGATGCGGTCCGCTCTCGTGGCCGTCCTCGGCTTGTCCGCTGCCCAGCTCGTCGCGCAGACGGCCAGGATCAACACGAGCAAACTCCCGCGTTGAAGGATTGCTGTCATGATCGGCGAAGCCGTCCTACTGACGAGTCGGTATTTCACCTAGCCCGGAGGAGACCGCCTTTCCCACATATCGCTTGTGAAGCGATCGGAACAAGCGGGCACACAGCAGCCAGACAAGCAGGTTAGAGGGGATCTCGATGAGGACAAAGAGCAATGTCAGCAGATGAGGAGTAAGACCGACGTTCCACAGCAACTTCTCAGTGATGAAAAGGCCCAGAAGCCGTCCAGGCATCATGACCACCATCCCCGCCACCCAGAGTGCCGGGCCTAAAGCCGACTTGATACGAAGTCCTGCCCACGGCCCCAGCTCTCCGAAAAACTGCACCAACGCGAAGGTGATCCACGCTTTCCGGCCCATGATCTACTGAGTCCCCGTATCTTTGATGATGACCTTGTTGCCAGCCGGATTCGGCATCAGCGTGTGCAGCGCATTATCATCGCGGTTGCACATTCTGATGCATCCATGTGAAGCCGTGCCAAAAAGGTCGTTTCCGAAAGTAAACGGACTGTTGTTCGGCCCCATCGTTCCGTGGATGTAGATTCCCCTGCTGTCCAGTTCCTTCATGTGGAGTTGATACGGCCCGAAGGCATTCGTTCCGAACCGCTCGCAAGAAGCCTGTGTTACTTCCCGGATTTCCCGCAGAGACATCGCGAATGGGCTTTCCGTCGGACATTACCTCACGCAGCTTGCTGGAGTTTTGCGCCCAGTTCGCCTTGGGATTCCCCATGTCTGCAAGGTCATCGGCAAGAGCCCGTTCGCCTGAGCGGACCGTACCTTCGGCTTGCAGGTCGGCCATCTTGCCGATCACAACCCGCCCTTCAGGTTGGAACCACGAGACGATTTCTCCGATAACTGCTCCTGCTGCACGGCCTGCAATGCTGCCCATCGCCCAGCCACCAAGGATGCTCTCCCCTTCAGGATTGATACCCTCGACCGGAGCGCCCTTCGGGTCATCTTGGCTGTACTGTACAGTCCCAACGACATTCCCATTCGCATCTGTAAGGTTGGCTTGCTGGCCTGAGTCCCGAAGCTGATCGAGACTTGGAGCATGGTTGTACTGGTCTTGTTGCTGTGCTTGGTCGTATGCGTCGTTAGAAACTGTTGTGCACGTGCCGCCTTCCAAGGCGCTGCCACCAACGCAAATGTAGACCGAGCGCCCGTCAGGATCGATTCGGTTCAGAGGATTATTCTCGACATAGCTGTAAAGATTGAAGGACTGTGGATCATGCTGGTCCCACCCCCCGAAGGCTTCATCGGGCTGCATAAAGCGGCCCATTGATGAGCCGAAATGCCTTGTATCGAAGTAATCGAGCCCGGATTCGGAGTCGCGTTCTTTGCCGGTGAACTTGTGCCAAAAGCGCGTCGTACGCATAGCGAACTGCGGCCTGTTCCTCAGCCATGTAGGTATCGGAGGATGAGATCCAGAAGCAGGACAACGACACCCAACGCTATGATGACTGTGCTTTTCGCCCCGCTTTTCGACCCACCGCCTGCTGCCCGTCTCCAAACAAAGCATACATAGTTCAGGACGGCGAGGGCAGCGACCGAAACCACAGCCCACACCCAAAGCGGCGTCCTGGGAGACACGACAAATAGGGAGATGATGATACCGACCAATCCTCCGCCGTTCACCAGCACGATCTTCTTCCACATGCTCATTGATTGCCCCTTGGTTCTTAGTGGCACTGATCACTGCCTGTGCATCTCGGTGGCGGTGGTGGTGGAGGGGGCGGCGGCGCAGGGGGACTTAGGAGGCCCTTAACAGCATTGATCCCCGCCTTCACATCCTGAACGACGTTGCTAACGGTAAGTGCCGTGCCTGCTGGGTCTTTCACTGCCTCGGCTGGTTTCGCAGCTATCGATGCCGCGGATGACACGTCGGAAGCGACTGCGCCTGCCTTTAGATTGCCGCCTGTTCCCACAGTCACAGCCATCCCCACTGGAGTGCTGAGCGTTGTCACAGCGGTTGTACCCTGCTCGATGTTCTCTGGCTTCTCCCCCGAGGCAGTTGCGATGATTCGTGTTGATCCGCTAACCGCAAGTCCGCTTGTCGCGATTGCGCCGATTGCGGTTTTTAGGGCCGCTCCCGCTTCTAGAGCCTCAAGGGTAGCGCCCCCCGTAAAGAAGGCTGATCCCAACTCAAGAATCCCAGTATCAATCTGTTTCTCGGTATCGGACATCGGCGTCCCGGTCGTTGAATGACACGCGTTCGGATCGCAATAACCTCCGGTCGCGTCGCCATGCCCGTCCGGGTCGCCTACGGTGGTTGGGTTGTTCTGGACGTAGCTGTAGAGGTTCAGACTCTGCGGATTGCCGAAATGCGCGTAGGGAACTGTGACGGGTTTTGCGGCCCAGTCCGGCGACATGAACCGTCCCATGGCACTGCTGTAGTACCTGGCGCCGAAGTAGTCATTGCCGGATTCGGTGTCGCGTTCTTTGCCGGTGAACTTGTAGTTTTGCGGGCTAAGAGTGTCGGTGATGAATATCTCCTCGCCATAGGGCGAGAAATCGGATTCGTTTTCAACGTCACCATACCCGTCGGTAACGATACTATGCGTCCCCAAATGGTCGGAAAAGTAGTAGTAGATGGGCTCGCTGCCGGTTAAACTGCGTCGCGCCACGCGGCGGCCGTCGAAGAATATGTATTCGTATTGAAACGAACCGGCCACATCGCTTTCCACCAGCGTATTGCCGTCCACACCCCGCCAGTAGAATGTTCCGGTCGAGCCGACCTGGCATGTACCTACATCGCACTTGGCCACCCGGTTCCCGTCACCGTCATAAAAATAAAATACTCCGTTCGCGACGATCAGCCGGTTCTCCGCGTCATAGGTGTAGGTGTTAAAGCCATTCGAGGTCATGTTCCCGGCTGCATCATAGCCAAAACACGTGCTGAGCTGGTTCTTTGCGTTGCCGCCTGCACAATTCAAGTTGCCGAGAGGGGTCTTGCCGGGATACGGCCCAATGTTGGTCAGGTTGCCCCATGTGTCGATGGTATAAGTCTCGCCCCAGTTCGTGCCGGTTGAATACGCCGCCGTGATCCGGTTGAGCCAATCGTAGGTGAAGTTCTGCGACCGCGCGCTCACGAGGCCGTTCGTGATCGAAATGATGTTGCCGTTGTCGCTGCCGCTCGTTCCATTTCCCAGATTAAGGTTGTAGGTTCGGTTCATCACGGACTCATTCGGTTGAGTCGGACATCCCGGCGTTGATTCACACGTTGCAATAAATTTGCGAGATTTGCAGCCGATTATTGTAATTCTGGCCGATTTTGATGCTCTTCTGCCCGACTTTCTCGGACTCAATGCGGTCTGCGATCACGCGCAGCGCGAGGGCTTCGACCGCTGCTTCGGCCTCGGCCTCGGTGGCGCCGTAAGCCATGACGCCGGGAAGCTCCGGGATTTCGGCGATCCAGCGCCCATCATCCTCGCGGTCGAATTGGATTTTGAAGTTCACTCCACCCTCGCTGCAGTGATGCTATCAGGATTGAGGGTCAAAGTTCCCACGTCGCGCAAATTCGGCGAGACGCGGGGCACCCGGCATATCCTTTACGCTCGCCAACTCCCCGTGTTATCCTCTAAGCGTCACAAACGACAATCGATAAAGACAGGAGCACATCAGGTTAGTGCTAGCCAGAGAGCAAAAGAAATCCCTCATTGACCAGTACGGCACCCATACAACCGACACGGGGAGTCCCGAAGTTCAGATCGCGTTGTTGAGCGAGCGCATCGGCCAATTGACGGAGCACTTCAAGACGCACCAGAAAGACCACGGCTCGCGCCGCGGCCTTCTCATGCTGGTCAGCAAGCGGCGTCGCTTGCTCGACTACCTCAAGAAATACGATTCCGAGCGCTATAAGGGTGTCATCGGCAAACTCGGCATCCGCAAGTAACTGGGCCTGGAAATTCCAAAGTTTCCAAAGTGGCAAGGTTTCAAGGTCGCAATGAAGAACCCTGAAACATTGAAACCTTCGAAACCCTGAAACTTCTCTTCCGGGCATTTCTTGGAATCCGTCTCCGTGGGAGACGAGCCAGCATGAGGACCTTCCACAAGTGCATCTTTTAGAGCGACCCTCACCTACTCATCGTGGGCACAGTCGGCGAGTGGGAAGTCTGCGGCTTGTCGACTCCTCTGAATCCCTATCACCATCCTGGAGCAAGCTTTGGGCCCAGCTAGAAGCTAGGAGCCAGAAGCTAGAAGCTGTCTTATAAAGGACTGAATTATGAAACCAGTACCAACCAGCATTACCGTAGACCTCGCCGGCGGCAAACAACTCTCATTTGAAACAGGAAAACTGGCCAAGCAGGCCCACGGATCGGCCGTAGTCCGCATCGGCGACAACGTTGTTCTCGCCACCGCCACGGCCAACGCCGACCCGCGCGAAGGCATCGACTTCTTCCCGCTTACCGTGGACTATCGCGAGTACACCTACGCCGGCGGACGCATCCCCGGCGGCTTCATCAAGCGCGAAGGCCGCATGAGCGAGCGCGAAGTGCTCACCAGCCGCCAGATCGACCGCCCCGTCCGTCCCATGTTCGAAGAGGGATTCAAGTGCGAGACCCAGGTCATCGCCTTCGTGCTGTCGGCTGACAGCGATAACGATCCTGACGTCTCCGGCATCAACGCCGCGTCCGCCGCTCTGACGCTCTCTGATATTCCGTTTCTTGGGCCGATCGGCGCAGTGCGCATCGGCCTGGTCAACGGGCAGTTCATCGTGAATCCGACTTACACCGAGATGCGCGAAAGCCTGCTGAACATCATGGTCGTCGGCACGTCCGAAGCGATCGTGATGATCGAATCCGGCGCGAAAGAAGTGAAAGAAGAAACCGTCGTCGACGCAATCGAATTCGGCCACACCGAAATCAAGAAGATCTGCGCCGCCATCAAAGAGCTGCAGTCGAGAGTCGGCAAGCCGAAGCGCAAGGTCGAACCCCCGGTGTTCGATGACGCGTATTACAACGATTTGAAAAAGCGCGCCGGCTCCGACCTGAGCGACGCTCTCGATACCAAGAAGCATCCGAAATCTGAGAGCCACACGCTGGTCAAGGACTTGAAGAAGAAGTTGGAAGCCGAACTGCCCAAGTCCGGCAACGACAAAGAAGACGACGCCGCGAAGAAAAAGCTCAGCCAGTACTACGAAGTTCTGCGCGAGCGCACTTTCCGCGAAGCCGTCATCGAACAAAAGCGCCGTCCCGACGCGCGCGCCTTCGATGAAATCCGCGAAATCTGGATCGAAGCCGGAATCCTGCCCAGAACCCACGGCAGCGCAATCTTCACAAGAGGCGAAACCCAAGCGTTAGTCACAACAACACTAGGCACGAGCGACGACATGCAGCGCCTCGAAGGTTTCGAAGGCGAAGCCAAAAAACGCTTCATGCTGCATTATAATTTTCCGCCGTTTTCGGTGGGGGAAGTGGCGTTTCTGCGCGGAGCGGGGAGGCGCGAAATTGGGCATGGAGCTTTGGCGGAGCGGGCGCTGTCTGCGGTGCTACCCACCGAAGAGAAATGGCCCTATGCGATGCGCGTGGTCTCGGACATTCTGGAGTCGAACGGGTCTTCGTCCATGGCAACGGTTTGCGGCGCTTCCCTTTCGCTGATGGATGCGGGCGTTCCGTTGAAGGCTCCAGTGGCCGGAGTTGCGATGGGACTGGTGAAGGAGGGCGACGCGTACGCCATCCTGACCGACATTGCGGGCGCGGAAGATCATTATGGCGACATGGATTTCAAAGTTGCCGGGACCAAGGACGGCATCACGGCACTGCAGATGGATATTAAAGTTGCCGGCATCACTTCGCAGATCATGCGCGAGGCGTTGGCGCAGGCGCAGCGCGGGCGGATGTTCATCCTAGGCAAAATGGATGAGGTCATCACGACCGGGCGCGAGAAGATCTCCGATTACGCTCCTCGCTTCTACACCGTGCAGATTCCAGTCGACAAGATTCGCGACCTGATCGGGCCGGGCGGAAAGATGATTCGCTCGATCGTCGAGCAGACGGGAGTGAAAATCGATGTGGAAGATTCCGGACTGGTGAAAGTGGCGTCGAGCGATCAGACTTCGGCGGCGAAGGCGCTGCAGATGATTGGCGACATCACGGCGACGGCCGAGGTCGGGAAAACATATCTTGGAAAAGTCACGCGGCTGGCGGATTTCGGCGCGTTCGTCGAGATTCTGCCGGGGACGGACGGCCTGCTGCACATCAGCGAAGTCGCGGAACATCGGATTGCCGATGTGCGCGACGAGCTGAAAGAAGGCGACCAGGTGCTGGTGAAAGTGTTGGCCGTCGAAGGAAACCGCATCCGGTTGTCGCGCAAAGCGATTCTGAAGGAACAGCGCGCGAAGATGGGCGGCGGCGCGCCTCCAGCCGAAGGCGGAGTGGCGGCGGTGGAAGGCGAGCCGGTGCCAGCTCCGACGGGGACTGTGGTCATCGAAGGCGGCGGAGATTTTCCGGACGAGCCGGAAGGCGAACCGAACTTCAATCGAGAGGGCGGCGGCGGGCTTAGCCGTCCGCATGGTGGTGGCGGAGACCGCGGCGGAGATCGTGGCGGACGCGGTGGTCGTCCCGGAGGCGGCGGACGTGGACGCGGACGCGGCGGACGCAGCGGTGGTGGTGGCGGCGGCCGTCATGGCGGTGGTGGCGGGGGACGCCACTAGAAGCCTTGCCCCAGATTTGCACGGATTTTCGCTGAGCTTCATCTGAAGTACGTTAAAGGCTGCTATGAAAATGGCGGCCTTTTTCTTTTGTTTCCTCTCCGCTGCGATCTTGTCCTTCGATATTTTCATGCATCCCATTCGATGTATATACATCTATTCCAGATATGAACACTCTACCTGTCCTGCCTTGCATGTGCAGCAACATTCGGCGGGCTTCGCGGGCGCTCACGCAACTCTATGGTCAGGCGCTCCGCCCACTGGGGCTGAACGCCACTCAATTCACCATTCTGCAGGCCCTTTCGCTGACGGGCGAAATATCCCAAAGCCGGCTTGGTGAACTGCTGGTGTTGGACAGCACGACTCTGACGCGAACTCTGGCGATCATGGTCCGGGATCGCTGGATCACCGAGCGCCGTGGGCAAGACCGGCGGGAACGTCTGATCAGTCTCACAAAGGCCGGAAAATCGAAATTCGAGCGCGCCTATGGAGCGTGGGAACAGGTGCAATCGCGTCTGCGGAGGCGGTTGGGGGACGAAACCTGGAAAGACATCCTTCGTCTCACTCATGAAGTAACAACCGTCGCTGCGGGAGCCTCGGATCCGGGCGGCACGACTTAAGTCGTGCCCTTCCCAAAACCGTTTGTGCAGTCGCTGTTAACCGTAACGACCAGACTTGCGGCGCGGCTGGAAGCCGCGCCGTTTCTGAACGAAAAAAAGGAGATGCTTTATGAAAACCTATGCCAAGCTGACGCTCACTCTTATCGCCGGTTGGTTCGCCGCTGCGCTCGTCGCTTCGGCTTTCCACGTTTTCGAGAACAACTTGAATCAGATCGGGATTGCAGTTGCGATCGCGGCGACGCTTCCGATCCTCGTATTCTGCGTGTGGTATGCGGCCTCGGAGACATTTCGGCAGTTTGTTTTAGAGCTGAATCCACAGTTCCTGACGCTGGCCGAATCCTGGAGACTGCTCGGATTCATATTCGTTTTGTTGCAGGCCCATGAGATGCTGCCTGCGGTGTTTGCCTGGCCCGCAGGATACGGGGATATGCTGATCGGAGCGACGGCGACCGTAGCAGCTTGGAAACTAGCGAAGCCATCGCGTCGAGCGGGCTTCATCGCCTGGCACATCCTTGGGATCACGGATCTTATTTTTGCGGTGGGGCTGGGCACGACCGCGCATCTGCTCAGCCCTGATAGCGTTTCAATGGGGCCGATGACGGTTCTGCCTTTGAGCCTTGTTCCCACTTTCCTGGTTCCCTTGTTTTTCATTTTCCACGTGATTTGCATTGCGCAGGCGCGAAGGTGGGCTGGCCAAGGCGTTCCGACAATGAGAACTGCTCAACCGTCGCACGCATGAGCGGCAGGATTAGGAGTGATGAGTCGAGCGGCTTTGGCCACTGAGGTGCTTATGGCGGCTCCTACCCGCGGACAGACCGGATACGAGCTGTGCAATTGATGAAGGCAGTTACTATGACCGGCGCGTGCGGGATGATGAAGAGTATTTCGCATTCCGGGAGTATATCCGGCAGAATCCGGTGAAGAAGGGGATGGTTCTGGTGGCAGAGGAATATCCCTACGGTTCGGCTTGGCCGGAATTTCAGTTGGACGAAGCACCTCAGCGGCTAAAGCCGCTCGGCTGGGAGCCTGAAGGTCGCAGCGGTGAACCGCTGCGCCACCCAAGAGCAAGCGATCGACGGTGCCGTTTCGGTAACGCGCGGCTAAGGTTTTTGCTCTGCTAGGGTGGGCTAAAAATTGGGGAACGTTCCGTGGAGTGCACCCCGGTTTCCCACTTCTCGCAAAGACGGCGAGAAGAGGAGGACCCTTGGTCGTGCGGAATGACTGGGGAGTGCCCCGTGGAGGTGATTTTGTTAGATTGCGGGCTTTCTTAGAGCTGCGCCCAGCACTTTGCCGGGACCTGATTCCTGCACCAGGGCGATGAGGCGGAGGTTTTTTGGATCGGTACCGGGCTTGAGTTTCAACCGAACGTCTTCGGCGAAACTCTTGCCCTTCGGCAGCTTTCCTACCTTGGTAAGTTCCTGCACAACCGCGACGTGTACCAGGTGGCGGCCGCTGTTTTCTCCTTTTAAGACTTGCGATTCCACATGGTCGAGAGCGATGGCGACGAAGACGTCGCCGCTATGTTTTTCGGGATTCTCATCGGTTTCGATGTGCGCCCGCAATACGTTTGGATCTACGGGGTCGACGGTCACGTCGCTGATGCGCACGGGAACCTTGGGAACGGCGGCGGCCTTGCTGAGGAGGTCTTCGATCTTATCGTGAGAATCCCCGAGGTGGAGTTGCTGGGTACCGTCCACAATGATTTGAGGAGTGAAAGGCTCTTTTTCGCCCAGAAGCGCTTCGTAGGAACTCTGGCGGTCGGTCAGCGCAGGTGAGGAGTTGGGGTCTTTCCAGCCATCATGGTCCCAGTAGGTCACGTGCTCGCTGAGAACGATGATCTGGGCTCCGGCGATGGGTTGATAGGTGTCCAGCTTCTGAATGAGGACATCGGCGGGAGGGCAGCTCGAACAACCTTCGGCAGTAAAGAGTTCGACGAGAACCGGATGCTTCTCAGTGGTCGAGGCGCTACCGGCATCGCCGTTCTGGACCTGCGCTTGGGCGACGGAAGCGACGAACAGGAGGGTGAAGAAGAAAGCGAAGGCGGATGACGGCGCTGGGCATTGGCGGCGCGACATGCAGTCGATTTTACCACCGTCGCCGAGGATTGGGTTTGAATTCATCTGCGTGTGGGGGCTCTATGGGGATCAGTTCACTATTCCGGTGTTGGGAGGTGTGGTGCCCCTGAAAGAACGACGGCCCCGGGAAAACTCCCAGAGCCGGTTCAGTGAATCTGGTGTATGGCACTCTGCCGTTTGTCCCCGGATTCCGTCGGGAGTACATCCGAAGGAATCCGGTGAAGAAGGGGATGGTTCTGGTGGCAGAGGAATATCCCTACAGTTCGGCCTGAATTTCAGTTTGATGAGGCACCGCAGCGGCTAAAGCCGCCGAGTCTGCGGGCCTGAAGATCGCAGCGGTGAACCGCTGCGCCACCCAAAAACCTATTGTCACGACTGTGTGGCAGGCCCACGCTTTGCAAAGTGCGCAAAGGATGGGGCACCCGGCGCCACCCAAAGGCATGGTGTCGAAGTCACCAACCTCGGGTTTGCAGCATGTGGGCTTCGTCCAGGCCCGATACTGCCAGGCCTTTCATTGCGCCCTGCAGGTCTTCGCTGACTTCTAGTAATACTTTAGGGTCTTGATAGTGGGTGGCGGCTTGCACGATTGCTCGGGCGCGCTTTTCGGCTTCGGCGGGATCGGCGAAGGTGGTTGAGTCTTTCATGAAGATGCCGCTGCCTACGAATACGGCTTCGGCTCCGAGCTGCATGACCAGGCTCGCGTCGGCGGGGGTGGCGATGCCTCCGGCGCTGAAATTTGGGACGGGGAGCTTGCCGGCTTTCGCTACCAGCTTGATCAGCTCATACGGCGCGCCGTGCTCTTTGGCTTTGGCGTAGAGTTCCTCTTCGCCCAGCACCGTGAGAATTTTCATCTCCTGAACAATCTGGCGGATGTGTTTTACGGCGTGGACTACGTCTCCGGTGCCGGCTTCGCCTTTGGTGCGAATCATGGCTGCGCCTTCGGCGATGCGGCGCAGGGCTTCGCCGAGATTGCGGGCGCCGCAGACGAAGGGGACGGTGAAGGCGTGCTTGTCGACGTGGTGGGCTTCGTCGGCGGGGGTGAGGACTTCGGATTCGTCGATGTAATCGACGCCGAGTTCCTGCAGAATTTGGGCTTCGGCGAAGTGTCCGATGCGGCACTTGGCCATGACCGGGATGGAGACGGCGGCCATGATCTCGCGAATCTTTTTGGGCGAGGCCATGCGGGCGACGCCGCCTTCGGCGCGGATTTGCGCGGGCACGCGCTCGAGGGCCATGACTGCGACGGCTCCGGCTCGTTCGGCGATGGTGGCCTGGTCGGCGTTGGTGACGTCCATAATGACGCCGCCTTTGAGCATTTCGGCGAGGCCGGTCTTGAGGCGGAGGCTGGTGTTGCCGTTGTTCTGGGACATATTTGTGAACCCCGTGGATACCTTTTCGCTAGCGCGAAGGATGGGCGCGTGGCGCCTTCTGTTCATTCTACAACGTCAGGCGGGGATTCATGACGTTGGGCGAGAGCCGGTTAGTGGTGCAGTTTGGCTCGCGCTCCACGCTGGTGAGACCGAGATCCCCTCGGCTTCGCTCGGGGCCGGCTTTTGGCTTCGCGAGAGCTGGCGCAGACTATGCGGGGCTCGCTCTCCGACCCACTTTGACCAACCGCATTTGGACACCGAGACTGACGAGGTACGCAGCAATGATCAGAAACATCAGATTCTGGTTGCCGATGATCATGCTGAGGTACTCGCTGAATCCGCCGATCATGGCTCCGATCAGGTTTGCGCCGAAGAAAGAGGATGGGTTCAACGCCTGGCGGAACGTCGTGGAGAAGATCAGGCCGGCGAAGAAGATCGGCAGGGGCACTACGAGAAGCGACCAAAGCAATCGCTGGTTGAAAGTTAGCGCCAGAACGTAGTCGCGCTTGACGAGATAGAGCAGCAGCAAAGTTATGATCAACGGCGCGTACAGCCAGGTGCGGAAACGGTTCATGCGCATGGCCACAAGGTTCGCAGCCAACACCATCAGGAGAACGCCTGCCACAACTACTAAAGTTACAAACCAGGTGGTGCCAAAGTAGAGAGAACAGTCCGAGATGCTCTTCGTCTCCAGCAGCAGAAAACCCAGGCCGAGGAAAAGAAAGTGGCTGTCGTTCATGCCGAATCCTCGACCACGCAGCAGCAACACCGCCGGTATCGTGATCGCCAGCAGAAGTCCAATCACGATCAAGTAATCAGCCGGGATGGTTTTGCCAGAAAGATAAAGAAAGGGCCAGTCGTCGGTCGGAGCGATGGCATCGGACAGGTCGTCGCCCGGTGAGAAGGTTGTACGTACGAATCGGCCGTACTGTTCGCGAGGGGTCGAGTGCTGCCCTCGGAATGCGCAGATGACCACCTGTCCCTGACTCTCATACATAACCGGCATCTGGTTGGTGGCGAGCGCAACCATTCGCACCAACTTGCGAGCGAGCCACTCGTGCCCGGCCATGAAAGAAAGGGACAATACTCCGTCGTCATTCAGCAACCGGAAGGCCGACTGCATGCTCTGCACGGTGTAGATATAGCCGTCGAGGCGGATATTACTCATGGAGCTGAAAAGTGTTTGTGAATCCAAGAAGCCGAAGACCACCATGTCGTATCCGCCGCTGGAACGACGAAGAAAAGCTCGGGCATCTTCGACGTGCACGTGGACCTTCGGGTTCTCGTAGATTGCGGAAGCATTGAAGCGGTTCGATAGCTTCACTAACATCGGATCGATTTCCACCGCATCGACCTGTTCGGCTCCGTTCAGCACGGCGATCTGCGTGTCCGTGCCTCCTCCCGCGCCTAGCATGAGCACGCGCCGGTGGGCTGGAGCCACCGCATACGGCAGGTCGTATTGCAAACGCGCGTCGAGAATCTCTGCTCTTTTCTGCGGAGAATACCGTCTTGGATCGAAGGTACCGTCACTCTGAAGAAAATAGTGATTTACCCTCACATCGTAGATGGGCGGATCCTGCATCGTGCGCAGCCCCGGATGTGGTTCTCGTATCGGAGTGTTGCCGTGCTTATCGCCCTGCAGGACGACGACGATGTAATAGTAAGGCGACCATATTGCGCTCGGACTGACCGAAAAATATACCCCAGCCAACGACAGAACCAGGATCGGGATTGATCGCAGCCACTGCGCACTCGGAAGAAGCAGAATAATCGCGAAGGCGACGAAACCCATTCCCAGCTCCGGCGAAAAGTACTTCAGCGAGAAAAATCCGAAACACAGTGTCCCGGCAAGGCTGCCACCCAAATCCCAGGAGTAGGCGAGCAAAGGAGGCAGAGCGTCAAAGAGGGACCCGATCCTCTGACCCAGAGGTACGAACATGATTGCGTTGCTGAGGAAGATACCGATCAGACTTACATAACGCACGAGTTGAGGAGTGGGAGTGTAAAACCTGCTCTCCGAAGCAGTAGTCGGCAGCGTGATGAAATGGGCAATCAACAGCCACGCTACGTTGATCAGAAGCAGAGGGGGCAGCCATCCGAAGAGCGAGTTTCTTTTCCTGCCGAGAATCGCTCCGACGCCTAGGCCGAGGAACGAACTGATCAATATCAGATTGGCGTAATAGGCGATCAATCTGACGACCGCAGGAGCCCAGCGAATCATCATCAGCTCGAGAAAAAGAGCGACGAATGAAAGGCAGAATAACTCCAGCCCGCGCCGTTTTCTGACGTGCGGGTTCGTCGCTTCGGATAACGATAAAGCCGTGGAAACCATTCCGAGCTTCTCCTTCGGGTGCCGGGAGGTCGCGGTGTTGAATTGCGGTATCTGTGAATATATCAGCGCAATTTCCCCGATCCTCGGTAGTGTGCGATTTATCTTTCTACAAACTTCGCGAACATTTTTTCGGGGTCGATGGCGATGAAGGTTCCTCGGCTGCGGGCCAGGACTTCGTTTTTTCGGTTGCGAATTTCGGCTTGGTTGATGTGCTGGCGGCCGTGGACGCTGACTTCCCTGCCCTCGACGTGCAGCGGCTGGTGCAGCGGGACGGGCTTCAGATATTCGACGGTCATTTCTTTGGTGAGGGCAACGACGTGGTGCAGCTTGTTGACCTTGCCCATGGCGTCGTCGAGGATGGTGGCGATGATGCCGCCGTGGCAGTGGCCGGGCGGTCCGGTGTAGCGTTTGCCCAGGCGGAATTTGCAGACGAAGGTCTGGCGGGCTTCGTCGAGGGTGAACTTGAGCCGCATGCCGTCGGGATTGTTCTGGCCGCAGGCGAAGCAATAATTTTTCTGCATTTTGACGTAGCGGGTGTCGTGGCCTTCGATCTTGCGTGGCATGCAGGGATTCTAACGGATGGGAGTGTTGGAAGGGGTTTGAGCGTCGGCCTTGTACAGGGGATGGATCTCAAGGGATCGGCTGGTGTGGAATCCCACCTTTTGCCGCAAAGGGCGAGGCAAACATGGGGCGGGCCGGGACTGTGCACTCGGCAGAGTCCCAGGTCTCGCAAAAGCGGCGAGACCTGGGGCACCCGGCCGGACTTCGGGCACCCGGCCGGACCCTGGGGCATCCCGCCAGACCTGGGGCACGCTGCCGGACTTGGGGCACCCTGCAAGCGGCACCCGGGGAGATCTAGTTTCTTTCCTGGGGGAGATTCCTGTATACATATTCGGCTTTGGATTTCTTTCCCGCACTGGGGCGTATATGATGCGCGCGAGTTGCATAGGTCCTTCGGCGGGCAAAGTGCGCCCGCCTCAGGATGACAAAATAAAACGTACGCAAATTAGCGGGATGACGAACTGAAACGGCAAACTGAAAAGACAAACTAAAACGACAGACTAAAACGTACGCTGACCAATTTGGAGCTTCCATGAGACCGTTTGTGAAACCGGCAGCAATCTTTCTTCTTGTTTTCTCCACTTCGATTTTCGGCATGAGCCCAGGCGCGGCTCAAGACAAGGCTGCGGACGCGAAGCAGGGCATCACTGCGCAACCGGCCAAGAAGGATAAGAAGGAAGCCAAGAAGGACGAGAAAAAAGAAGAGCCGAAGAAAGAAGAGGCCAAAGAAGAAAAGAAGGGCGGGATGACGGCCGACACTTTTTCCGGGCTGAAGTTTCGGCTGATTGGTCCGGCGGTCGCTTCGGGGCGGGTGATGTCGATCGCAGTGAATCCGAAGAAGACGGATGAGTATTACGTCGGCGTCGCGTCGGGCGGCGTGTGGAAGACGGTGAATGACGGGACGACGTGGACTCCGGTGTTCGATGGCGCGGGATCGTATTCGATTGGGTGGGTCGCGCTTGATCCGAATGATGCGTCGGTGGTGTGGGTGGGGTCGGGTGAGAGCAACTCGCAGCGGAGCGTTTCGTACGGCGATGGAATTTACCGCTCCGACGATGGCGGGAAGAGTTGGTCGAACGTCGGGCTGAAAAAATCGGAGCATATTGGAAGGGTCGTGGTCGATCCGCGGGATTCGAAGGTGGTGTATGTCGCGGCGGAGGGGCCGCTGTGGGGGGCGGGCGGAGATCGCGGGCTGTATAAGACGACTGACGGCGGCAAGACATGGAAGGCTGCGTTGACCATCAGCGAGAACACGGGCGTGGTGGATGTGCAGCTTGACCCGGCGAATCCGGACATTGTGTATGCAGCGGCTTACCAGCGGCGGCGGCATGTATTCACGCTGATCGATGGCGGGCCGGAGAGCGCGATTTATAAATCGACCGACGCCGGGGCTACGTGGAACAAGCTGAAGTCGGGGCTGCCGACCGTGGATATGGGCCGCATCGGGCTGGCGGTTTCGCCGGCGGATCCGAATGTGGTGTATGCGGCGATCGAAGGAGCGGACGGGAAGGGCGGAATTTTTCGCTCGAACGATAAGGGCGCGACGTGGGAAAAGCGAAACGAATTCGATCTGGGCGCGATGTATTACGCGCGGGTTGTCGCCGATCCGAAGAATGTGGACCGGATTTTTGTGATGAACGTGGAACTGCGCGAGTCACTCGATGGCGGCAAGACGCTGCAGAAGGTCAGCGAAACGAATCATCACGGCGACAATCACGCGATCTGGATTGATCCGGACGACACGAAACATTGGCTGCTGGGGTCAGACGGCGGCATGTATGAAACCTGGGACGACGCGAAGTCGTGGGAGTTCAAGGCGAACCTGCCGACGGTGCAGTTTTATGACGTTGCCGTCGACAACGATCTTCCCTTCTACCACGTGTGCGGGGGGACGCAGGACAACTTTTCGTGGTGCGGGCCGGAGCGGACGCGGAATCTCAACGGCATCATGAATTCGGACTGGTACGTCACGACCGGCGGCGACGGATTTCATTCGCAGGTCGATCCGGTGGATGCGAACACGGTTTATTCGGAATCGCAGTATGGCGTGCTGGTGCGCTACGACAAGCCGACGGGGCAGGAGATGGTTTTGCAGCCGCTCGAAGGTAAGGGCGAACCTCCGCTGCGATGGAATTGGGATTCGCCGATCATCATCAGTCCGCACTCGCACACGCGGCTGTATTTTGCGGCGAACAAACTGTTTCGCAGCGACGATCGCGGAGACACGTGGAAGGCGATCTCGGGCGACCTGTCGCGGCAGATCGATCGCAACAAGCTGCCGGTAATGGGAAGAGTATGGGGTCCGGATGCGGTGGCGAAGAATCAGTCGACGTCTTTTTACGGAAATGTGGTGGCGCTGTCGGAATCGCCGAAGAAAGAAGGCTTGATTTATGCCGGCACCGATGATGGGCTGATTCAGGTGACTTCCGATGGCGGCGCGAATTGGACGAAGTATGAGAAATTTCCGGGCGTGCCGGATATGACTTATGTGAGCCGGCTGGCGGCATCGAATTTCGACGCGAACACGGTGTATGCGTCGTTTGAGAATCATAAGAATGAAGACTTCAAACCTTACCTGCTGAAGTCGACGGACGCGGGGAAAACTTGGACTTCGATTGCGGGCGACTTGCCGGAGAACGGTCCGGTACTGGCGTTTGCGGAGGACACGGTGAATCCGAACCTGTTGTTTGCGGGAACGGAATACGGCGCGTTCTTCACCATCGATGGCGCGAAGGCTGGCGGGGGGCAGCACTGGGTGCAGCTGAAGGGCGGGCTGCCGACGATTGCGGTGCGCGACATGGTGATTCAGGCGCGCGAAAGCGATCTGGTGATTGCGACGTTTGGGCGCGGATTTTATGTGCTGGATGACATCACTCCGCTGCGGCAGATCAAGCCGGAATCGACGGAGCAGGCGGCGGCGCTGTTTCCGGTGAAGGATGCGCTGCTTTATATCGAGCGGCATCCGCTGGGCGAGCCGAAGAAGGGATTTCAGGGGGATGCGTTTTATACGGCTGAGAATCCGCCCTATGGGGCGGTGTTTACGGCGTATTTGAAGGACAAGATCAAGACGAAAAAAGAGAAACGGCAGGACGCGGAGAAAGAAGCGGCGAAGAAGAACCAGACGCTGCCGTATCCGACAAACGACGAGTTGCGGGCTGAGGGTGAAGAGGCGAAGCCGGAACTTTATTTCATGGTCTATGACGAGAGCAGCGCGCCGATCCGGCGGGTTGAGGGCAGCACGGACTCGGGATTTCAGCGGATGGCGTGGGATTTGAGATATCCGGCATCGAGGGTGCATGAGCCTGCCGCCGGCGAAGCTGACGAGGATTTTCCGGACTCGGCGGACCTGGGGCCGTTGGTGCTGTCGGGGAATTATTCGGTGCGGGCGTTCGAGAAGATCGACGGCACGGTGACGGAAGTGGCGGGGCCGCAGGCGTTCAAAGTGGTGACCGAGGGATTGTCATCGATGAATCCGGCGGACCGCGCGGCGCAGGAAGAATTCCTGCGCAAGGTGGCGCTGCTATATCGCGCCGTCTATGGGGCCCAGCAGACGGCGGAAAACGTGGAATCGCGGCTGAAGACGATTCGCGAGGCGTTGCGGGAAACTCCGGCGGTCGATAAACAACTGGGCGCGGTTGCCGACGGAATCGAACAGCGCGACCGCGAAATCCTGCGGGCGCTGCAGGGCGATGTGGTGATCGCGCGGCACAGTGAGCCGGTGCCGTCTTCGATCAGCGACCGGGTAACTTCGATAATGGACGGTGAACGGTTCTCGCTGGCCAAGCCGACTGCGTCTCATGTGGAGTCTTACGACATTGCGGCGTCGTTATTTGGCGAGCAGCTGAGCAAACTTCATGCATTGGTTGAAGTTGATCTGGTCAAGCTGGAGAAAGACATGGAAGCTGCGGGCGCGCCGTGGACTCCGGGGCGGGTGCTGGAGTGGGAGGAAAAGTAGGGCGTTGCTGGGGGTTTTGGCGGATGCACCACTAAGGTTGGCGGGGCAACGGCGACGCCGTGACCGAAATTCCTTGCGAGGCCGGTGATGGCTCCGGCGTGCATGGGGTTCTTCGCTTCGCTCAGAATGACAGGGCTGTCGGGATGCGGGCTTGCTTTCGACGTGTCCTCTTAGAAAATTGGGAGAGGGCGCGGCGGGAATTCCCGTCGAAGCCGCTGGTTGTGCCAAGGTGCATGGGGTTCTTCGCTTCGATCAGAATGACAGGGCTGTTTGAGATTGGGGTCTTTCGCTCCTCTCGGAATGGCAGTTTTGTTGAGATTGGGGCTTGCGCTCGGCGCGTACTATCTATTTCTGTTTATTTTTATTTCGGTTCCGATCGCGGAAAATGAGAGCTGATCTGCGAGTAGGATTTGTTTCTCAACAAGTCACTTGCTCACTTGCGGCGGGGCTGTGGTACACTCGCCGCCGACTGTTGCTAGCGCTGTGGGCGCAGCGGCGGCCGTGGGGAAATCCTTCGTGTCATCCTCGACGGTGAGGGGGAGTGGGAATGGGCCTCGCGTTACTGCTAGTGATCTGGCTGATCACCCTGGTCAGCACTTACTTTTTCGTCGCCAAAACGTGGTGGCTGCCGGCGGGCGCATCGGCGGCTGCGGGATGGATCGACCATCAATTTGCTCTGACCTTTGTTCTGATGGGGATTGTTTTCCTCGCCGCGCAACTCTCGCTGGGCTACATCGTGTGGCGATACCGGCAGCGGCCGTCGTCGCCTCCAGTGGCTTATTCTCACGGAAATACAAGACTGGAAATCATCTGGACCGTGCTCACGGCGGTGCTGTTCATCGGATTGAATCTGATGGGCAGCAACGTATGGGCGAGCCAGCGCTTTGATCCTCCGGAAGCGGGTGCGGTGAAGGTCGAGGTCACGGGCATGCAGTTTGCGTGGTATTTCCGCTATCCCGGCGCCGATGAGACGTATGGGAAGACGAACGTGAGATTGATGGATCCCTCGGCCGGGGGCGAGGCGGCAGTAGGACTGGACACGAGCGATCCGGCTGCGAAAGATGACGTGGTGACGGGTACGATGTATCTGCCGGTGAATCGCGAAGTAGATCTGAGCCTGCGGTCGGTGGACGTGATCCACAGCTTCTTTGTGCCATCACTGCGTTTCAAGCAAGACACGGTGCCCGGACTCAACATTCACATGCACGTCAAGCCGACCGTGATTGGCGAGTACGAGATCGCATGCGCGGAGTTGTGCGGCCTGGGGCACTACAAGATGCACGGCATGGTTCACGTCGTCAGCCAGGAGGATTTTGACAAGTGGCTGGCAGCACGGGAGGCGGAGAAACAATAACATGGTTGCAATGGAGAACCCGCACGCGCACGCTCCTCAGGGTTTCATTCGAAAATATATTTTCAGCCTTGACCACAAAGTAATCGGGATCCAGTACTTCTTTCTGGCTCTCACGGCGGTTTTTGTGGGGATGTTTCTGTCGCTGCTGATGCGCATCCACATGATCTGGCCGGCGGCGGTGTTGCCGCTGGTGGGCGAGATCAGGCCGGAGACTTATCTCAGCCTGCTCACCATGCACGGCACGATCATGGTGTTTTTTGTGCTGACGACGGCGCCGCAGGGCGGCTTCGGGAATTATTTTCTGCCTATTCAGATTGGCGCGCCGGATATGGCGTTTCCGGTGCTGAACATGCTTTCGTTCTGGACCACGTTCGTCGGGTTCGTGGTGATCATCGCGGCGTTCTTCGTGACCGGAGGCGCGCCGCTGCACGGGTGGACGGGATATCCGCCGCTGAGCGCGATACCGTCGGCGGGACCGGGCGAGGGTCTAGGCGCGGATTTGTGGATCACGAGCATTGCGATTTTCTGCGTTGCCTCGTTGATGGGCGCGCTGAATTTCATCACGACCACGCTCGATCTGCGGGCCAAGGGCATGACGATGATGCGCATGCCGCTCACCTGCTGGTCGTGGTTTATCACGGCGATTCTGGGGCTGCTGGCATTCGGCGTATTGCTCTCGGCGGGAATTCTGCTGCTGATGGATCGCAACCTGGGCACGAGCTTCTACGTTCCGCTGGTGGTCGTGAATGGGCAAGTGCTGGGACACAAGGGCGGATCGCCACTGCTGTGGCAGCATCTGTTCTGGTTTTTCGGGCACCCGGAGGTTTACATCGCGATTTTGCCGGGCATGGGCGTGACGTCGCAGATTCTGTCGACGTTTTCGCGCAAGCCGATTTTCGGGTACAAGGCGATGGTCTACGCCATGCTGTCGATCGGATTCCTGGGCTTCATGGTCTGGGGCCATCACATGTTCATGAGCGGGATGAGCCCGTACTCGGCGTTTGCGTTTTCGATTCTGACCATGTGCATCGGGGTGCCCTCGGCTATCAAGACGTTTAACTGGCTGGGAACGATGTACAAGGGACACATACGATTCAGTACACCGATGTTGTACGCAATCGGGTTCGTGTCGCTGTTTGTGTCGGGCGGGCTGAGCGGGCCGTTCCTGGCGCAGCCGGTGCTCGACATTCAACTGCATGATACGTATTTCGTCGTGGGACACTTCCACCTGATCATGGGCGTGGCGGCGATTTTTGGAATTTTCGCGGCGACCTATTACTGGTTCCCGAAAATGTTCGGGCGAATGATGAACGAGACGTGGGGACGCGTGCACTTTTTCATTACGCTAGCGGGAACTTATGCGATCTTCATGCCTATGCACTATCTGGGCATGGCGGGGCAGACGCGGCGCTACTCGCAGTTCACCGAAGTCGCGTACCAGACCAAGCTGATTCCGCTGCAGACGTTCATTACGGTCGCGGCGATCATCACGATCTCGGCGCAGTTTATTTTTGTGATCAATCTGTTCTGGAGCATGTTCAAAGGGAAGAAGGCGAGCGACAATCCATGGGAGGCGACGACGCTGGAGTGGACGACGGCGACTCCTCCACCGCACGACAATTTTGGCGGCGTGACTCCGGTCGTGCACAACGGGCCTTACGAATATGGAGTGCCGGGCGCGGCGAGGGATTATGTGATGCAGACGGATCCGGCGGTGGTTCCGACGCATTAGCCAAGTCGAAATCCCCATCCTAACGTTGCAAAAGGCGCGACGTTAGGATGGGGCATCCGCGGGTTTAGAAGATTTTATGCCGACTTACACACCTTCTTCTCCGATTGACGGCGTTGACAGCGGGCAGAGGCCGCCAGAGCCGCCGTTGGGCGGGGGGAACGGCGACCACGGAAACAACGGCGGCCCCGATTATGGCGCCCGGCTGCGGCGGGCGCGGCTGGGGCTGATCTGCGCGATTGCGACCGTTGGCATGATCTTTATCTCGCTGACCAGCGCTTTGATTGTGCGGCGCGGGCTGCCCACGTTTGAGGGCTCGTCGAATACTTACGTCCACGATTGGGGCGTGGTGCAGTTACCGTGGGGGCTGCTGTTGATCAATACGCTGCTGCTGGGGATCAGCAGCGTGACGATGGAATTGGCGCGACGAAGCGCGGCGCGGAGAGCGGCGCTCGCTCCGGTGAGCTCGATTCCGGGAGTTTCGCTGGGAAATGAGAAATCATTCCCGTGGCTGGGAATTACGGT
Source organism: uncultured Acidobacteriaceae bacterium (assembly GCA_963739125.1). Taxonomy (GTDB): domain Bacteria; phylum Acidobacteriota; class Terriglobia; order Terriglobales; family Acidobacteriaceae; genus Sulfotelmatobacter. The sequence goes on from CAVTZD010000001.1 coordinate 4,564,468, forward strand.
GCTGCTGGGGCTGGCATTTTTAGCCGGGCAGTGGCTGGCGTGGGGAGAGCTGCATGATCGCGGATTCTATGTGAATACGAATCCGAGCAGCTCGTTCGCGTTCCTGCTGACGATCGCGCACGCGGTGCATCTGGCGGGCGGGCTGATTGCGCTGCTGTGGGCGGCGAGCAGTTCCCTGCTGCACAAGCCGCTCGAGGTGAGACGCATTGCGGTGGATATTACGGCATGGTATTGGCACTTCATGTTGGCGCTTTGGGTTTACATTCTGGTGCTGTTGAGTTTCGCGCGGTAGAAAGGAAGCAAGCCGAACGCGCGATTTATGCGCCGCAAAGAACGCGGCGCCTCGCGCGGCTCGCCCAGATCCCTCGCCGGGCAACAAGCGCCCGTCTCGGGATGACAAGCCGAACCTTGAAAGGGGATTTGCAGAATGTCTGACGCTGCGGTGGTGCAGCACGGAGTGGCGGGCGAGTACGAAGCACCGCTGTTTGGGGCTTATTCGAAAAAGGTAGGCATGTGGCTGTTTCTGGCTTCGGACTCGCTGACGTTCGGGGCGTTGCTGTTTGCCTTCAGCTACAACCGGCTTTCGACCGCTGGCTGGCCGACTCCATTCGGCAAAGAGAGCATCGCCAACGCGACGATCATGACGGCGTGCCTGCTCTCCAGTTCGCTGACCATGGTGCTGGGCGTGTTCGCGGCGCAACGCGGCGACAAGTCCTGGGTGCGCAACTGGCTGCTGGCGACCATGGCGTTCGGGACGGCATTCATTGTGCTGCATGCGATGGAATGGTCGCACCTGATTGCCGACGGGTTGACGCTACCGGGGTTTCCGGCAGTGCCGGGAGGGTCGGGCCAGTATGCGGCGGTATCGAAGGCGGTGCCGCAGTTTCCAGCCACGTTTTTCGGCTTGACCGCGATGCATATGCTGCACGTCACTATTGGCGTGATTTATCTGGGCGTGGTCGCGCTGCGTAAGAAATTTCTGGTGATTCTGGCGGTGCTTTGGGCTGCGGGATATTTCCTGATTCCGTCGTACAGCGTATTTCACTATGGCATTCACGCCCTGGGGCTGGGGCTGGTGGTCGCGGCGGTGATCTTGTTCCTCAAGCCGAAGGAATACGACGCGCACGACGTGGAAGTGTCTGGGTTGTACTGGCACTTCGTCGATCTGGTGTGGATGTTTATTTTTCCGCTGGTGTATTTACTGTCGACCAGGATTTAGGACGATAGTTGAGAGACTGCGGCCCGGTGGGGCTGGGCCGCTGGACAGCCGAGGGCGGCTGTCCCCACATAGTTCGGAGACGGCTGGGCAAGGGACAAACACTATGCATGACGTTGCAATTCATGACGACAGCAAGGGGCAGTATTTCTGGGTGTGGGGAGCTTTGCTGGTTCTCACTGCGGTTGAGGTGATGCTGGCTTACCGGCAGGTATTTCAGCCGGTGCGCATGCTGGAGATTCTGATGGTGCTGTCGGTGATCAAGTCGGCGTTGATTATCGCCTACTTCATGCACCTGAAGTTCGAGAAGGCCCTGATGCGCTGGATGCTGGTGTTTGCGGTGACGGCGTGCTTCATCATCATGTATTTCTTTTTCTTCCCGGATGCGGACCGCATTCTGAGACTGGGAGTGAAGTGATGCCGAGACGCTGGTTGACCAGACGCTGGTTGTCGAGAGGCCGGATGTCGAGCCTAATGCTTGCGCTGGTGCTGGCATTTTCTGCAGCGCCGGCGGTCGCGCAAGGCTGCGCCATGTGCTATGCGACGGCGAGGGCCACGCCCAAGGACGCGCAGCGTGCGATCAATCGCGCGATCATCGTGATCCTGCTGCCGCCGCTGGGAGTGATGACGATTGGCGTGGGCTGGGCGTTTCGCTATGGCAAGCGGCGGGACCAAGAGAAAGATGGCCCGCAAGAGTAAACGATCAGGCCACCGCCGCAGCACGGGTTTCCATTCGTGCCTGCGGTTCGATCCGGGCGCTTTCTTCGGCGCCGGTAAGACGAAACAACTCTAAAGCCCGCTGCACACCAGGGACTTCCTTCACAGCTACATAGACCAGAAACCCTGCCCGCCGTAGCTGTGTTTCGAAACGCTGAGCGTCGATGTCGGCGAAGCCGAGCCCTGCCAGCGTGCGCGAACTGCCGCATAACGCCGAAGCGTCGCGGGTCGCCGTCACGGGGCCGAGGAAAGTATTGGCGCGAATGAAGTAACCGATCGATGGAATGACAACCGCGCCAAACCTCGAGAGCCAGCCGATCCATCCCGCAGTCACGGCCCCGGCTTCGCGGTCGACGTTGAAGATGCTCGCATCGCGCATGACGGCGGCGATGGGGTGGGTGGGGGCGAACATCAGGAGAATATCTTCGTTGTCGAATCCGGCTTTGTTCAGCCGGCGCACGACTTCGGCTACCTCGACCGCGTCACAGTAGACGCCATAGGCTGCAGCGGTGTTTTCCATAGCCGGCACACTCCTTAGTTCTTTCCTCTGGTTGTGGCGTGCGGCGCTATGAAGTAGCTAAGGGCGCGGAGGCCGGGCGGATTCGCCGGCGGACTTTCGCCTCCGTGCAGCACTATTAGGGCCAAACCCTGAATTGCTCGTTTTGCTGATATATACGCTAGACGATAGACCGTTCGTAGTGAGCAGTTGTGACGGTGCCGTGTAAGTTTTTCTGCGCATCGCGGGCGGGAGCGGAGTGCAGAGCGTCGAGAGGTACTTCTGGTTTCCGGGAGTACACGGGAGCAACCCCTCGGCTTCGCTCGGGGCAGGCTCTTCTCTTCGCCCGAAAAAACGGCTGCGCTCAGGACACCTCAAGGTAAGAAATCCAAACTGAACCACCACCGCATCGGGTTAGGGCGCGACCTTGAACACCGTACCCGAGCCAAATTGACCGCCGGACTCGCTCACGCCGTACACGTTGCCAGCAGAGTCCAGAGTCAATTCGCCTGGGAAGGTCGCATCGCCGGCGAAGGCTGGAAAATCGTGCAGCTGCGTGTAGGTGCCATCTTTGCCAATGCGGAACAAAGTACCGCAGTCCCCATTTCCGCACATGTCCCCGCCAGCCGCAGTTGTGCCATATAAGACCCCGCCTGCGTCCACGAGACTGCCGATTGGAGATTTTCCATCAGTAACTCCAGTTTTTCCAAACTTGTGTAACACCGACTCTACGCCGGTGCTGCTTACCCGGTATGCCACCCCGCATCCCCCGGCGATGGAGACGTGGCAGTCCAAATCGCCACCCCCCTGAGTCATGCCATGAAAATTGCCGTTCGCATCGAGAAGGATGCGGCCCACGGGATGAGACCCCTGACGGCCGCCGGGGAATAGAAAAACATCCGTTAAATGGTTGGCGGTGTCCAATTTGAAAATCAACCCGCTGCCTGCCTTATCGCCGCCAAGATAGGCCACGCCATAGAGATTGCCCGCCGAGTCTGCAGTGATGCCCTTCGGGTCTTGACCCACGACGCCGCCGCTAAACCGGTGCAAGACGTTGTAGCGACCATTCTTGCTGACCTTGAAAATAGTGCCACGATCCTGGCTGCTGCCGCCTAACTCCGTGACTCCGCAGAGCTCTCCGTTGACTGAAACCAAGCTACCGGTGGGAGAGGATCCGTCCGTCCCGGCTTCGAAGACATGCAGCGTCGTCAGGGTGCCGCTCGGGTCGAGCTTGAATATCGTTCCGCAGCCGGTATTGGTGCACTGGGTGAGATCGCCACCTCGTTGAGTTGCGCCATAGAGGTTTCCGTCTGGATCGCGAATTACGCCTCCTGTGGGGCTAGCGCCGTCCGTGCCCACGAAGTTATGCAGAATCGTTTCGTTACCGGCGGAATCGATTTTGAATATCGTTCCTGCATTGCCGGTGCCTCCGGAGTTCGTGGTTCCGTAAAGATTTCCATCCGAATCGATGGCGAGTTTGCCCTCAGGGCTAACGCCATCGTTAGCGACGGCGCCGAAGCTGTAGATCAAACTGTAGGTCTGCGCCTGAGAGGTCTGCGACGCAGCCAGCACAAGCGCGGCTGCTAGGGCTAGAACGAAAATCGATCGAAGGCACAGCGTGGACGCTAATGGCAGTTTCTGTCGGACGGACACGGTGATCTCCTGGGGACGGCTGGTTTGGGTTGTGAGTGGACTCGCTTCAGGGGAGACAACGCACATCCGCTGCTCGAATCAGGCTGGATGCTGCCGCCAATTTACATCGGAGGGCGATCCTTGGCAAGGGGCGTCGCATAAGGGTTTCCGGCCGCTTCGGGCGAGGGGTTCGTTTATGCCGCGGAAGAGACGTAGCAAGCTACGTCTCTACGATGGCAGCCGGCAGCCGGTGGCGGTGCGCGGTCCCTGCTTTATAATAGAGGATTCGGCAGGGCTCGCTGAGGCCGCAGGGTGCGCTTCACCCAGGCGGAACGCGGCCTTCCCGAACCTTCAGTCCCGATGTCTTCTCAGTCGACAACTACGATCACGACTCCTGCGGTCCCGGCGCTCACGCCTCCGGTGTCCGACAGCATTGTGGTGCGCGGGGCGCGCGTGCACAACCTCAAGAATATTGATTTTGAGATTCCGCACAATACGCTGACGGTCGTGACCGGGGTTTCGGGGTCGGGCAAGTCTTCGCTCGCGTTTGACACGATTTATGCCGAGGGGCAGCGGCGGTATGTGGAGTCGTTGTCGGCGTATGCGCGGCAGTTTCTGGAGCGGATCGAGAAACCGGATGCGGACACGATCGACGGGATTGCTCCGGCGGTTGCGATCCGACAGAAAAACACGACGCGGAATCCGCGGTCGACGGTCGCGACCGCGACGGAGATTTACGATTACCTTCGTCTGCTGTTTGCGCGGGTGGGACGAACGTATTGCGCGAACTGCGGGCGCGAAGTGAAGAAGGACACCGTTGACGAAGTGGCGGATGCGATTCTGGCGCTCGGGGCCGGGACGCGGCTGCAGGTGCTGTTTCCGCTGCAACGATCGGGGGTGCAGGCAGCGGAGAACCGTGAGGGGAATTCGGCAAAGGCCAGGAAATCCCCAGGTCTCGCAAAAACGGCGAGACCTGGGGCACCCGGTTCACAGTTGACCGACGCATTGAAAACGCGGTTGTTTGATTTGCGCAAGGCGGGGTTTAACCGGATTTACCAGGCGGGGCAGGTCTTTGAGTTTTCTACTCCGGAGTCGTTGCTCGATGTTAATTTCGGCGAACCGGTGTTTTTGCTGGTAGACCGGCTGGTGGTTTCGCCCGACGCGCGGGCTCGGGTGGTGGATGCGATTGAGACGGCCTACCGGGAAGCGGGGGAAGTTATTTTTGAGCCTGCTGACAGCGGGGAGATTGAAACAGTCGCGGGCGGGGGCGCCCGCGCCACACATGTCACATATCTTCGGTTTGCTCAGCGTTTTGAGTGCAAGCACTGCAATCTGCGATATGAGGAGCCTGAGCCGCGGCTGTTCTCGTTCAACAATCCTTATGGCGCTTGCCCGCGATGCCAAGGCTTCGGGAATACGATCGATTTCGATCTTGACCTGGTGATTCCCGACAAGCTGAAGACGCTGGGCGAGGGCGCGATCGAGCCCTGGACCAAGCCGAAGTATCGACCGTTGTTTACCGATCTGAAGCGCTATGCCAAGCAGGCGGGGATTCCGCTCGACGTGCCGTGGGTGGATCTGGAAGAAGAACACAAGAATCTTGTGCTCAAGGGTGAAGGAAAGTTTCTCGGCGTGCGGGGATTCTTCAATCACCTGGAACGCAAGAAATACAAGCTGCACGTGCGCGTGTTCCTCAGCCGCTACCGTGGATATTCGCGGTGTTCGGAATGCAACGGGGCGCGGCTGCGGCTGGAAGCGCGGCAGGTGAAGATCAACGGGCGGAATATTTGCGAAGTCTGCGCACTCACGGTGGAAGACGCGGCGCGCTTCTTCGAGAAGCTGGAGCTCAGCGCGCAGGAGGCAGGGATTGCGGACAAACTGCTGCAGGAAATTCGCGAGCGGCTGCGGTTTTTGAATGAAGTCGGGCTGGAATATCTGACGCTGGACCGGCTGTCTTCAACGCTTTCGGGCGGCGAGGCGCAGCGAATTCAACTGGCGACGTCGCTCGGGTCACGCCTCGTGGGAACGCTTTATGTGCTGGACGAGCCGTCAATCGGGCTGCATCCGCGCGACACGCACCGGCTGATCAAGATCCTGCATGACCTGCGCGAGTTAGGGAATACGATCCTTGTGGTCGAGCACGATGCGGACATCATGCGGGCGGCTGACCGAATTCTCGATCTCGGGCCGGGCGCGGGGGAAAATGGCGGCAAACTGGTGGCGGAGGGAACGTACGAGGAAATTCTGCATAATCCCAGTTCGTTGACCGGACGATATCTTTCGGAAGATTTGCGCATTCAGGCACCGGCGACGCGCCGCAAGCCGGGTGTGCAGCAGATTACCCTTCGCGGCGTGCGCGCCAATAATCTCAAGGGCGTCGACATCAGCATTCCTCTCGGCATGCTGGTGGCGATCACGGGCGTTTCTGGGTCGGGCAAGTCGACGCTGCTGCACCAGGTGTTGTACCGGGCGCTGGCGCAGGCCAAGCAGCAGGCGGGCGATGGAACGACTGGCGCCGCCGCGAGCTGGGAAAGTTTGACCGGCGACCAGTACATTGAAGAAGCTGTGCTGGTCGATCAGTCGCCGATTGGGCGGACTCCGCGATCGAATCCGGTGACGTACATCAAGGCATTCGACGCGATTCGCGAGCTGTTCGCTTCCCTGCCCGAGGCAAAGAAGCGCGGCTTCGGCGCGGGACATTTCTCGTTCAACATTCCGGGAGGGCGATGCGAGGTTTGCCAGGGCGATGGAACAGTTACGGTCGAAATGCAGTTTCTGGCCGACGTGGAGCTGATTTGCGAGGAATGCAAAGGCACGCGCTACAAGCAGCAGGTGCTGGAAGTCAGGTATCGCGGAAAGAATATTCACGAAGTGCTGAACCTCACCGTGAAAGAGGCGCTGAAGTTTTTTGCAGAAGCGCCCAAGATCACGGAGAAACTCCGGTCGCTCGAAGAAGTCGGGCTGGGATATTTGCGGCTGGGGCAATCGGCGACGACGCTTTCCGGCGGCGAGGCGCAACGCATGAAGCTGGCCGCGCACCTGCAGCCGGCGACTCGGGAAACGGCACGATCCGGGCCGCGCCCTGCCGGGCGGTTTAAGCAGAGACTGCTTTACATTTTCGACGAACCCACGACCGGGCTGCATTTTGATGACGTCAGCAAACTTCTGGCTGCGTTTCGCCGTCTTATTGAAGCGGGGGGCTCGATCGTAGTGATCGAGCACAACCTCGAAGTGATCAAGACTGCGGATTGGGTGATCGATCTGGGGCCCGAGGGCGGGAACCGCGGTGGCAAGATCGTGGGCGCGGGTCCGCCGGAAGCGATCGCGAAACTGCGTGGATCTTATACTGGCGCTTATCTGGCGCGTGTTCTGAACGGCAATGGTCAATCTCGCTCCAATGGCCGCTCGTAGGGTGACTCCGGTCGGGCCGCTGGCCTGGATTTCGGCCGCGGTCTTTGTTCTCGTCTTTTTCTTTGTCTCTGCGGCCGCGTATGCCGGCGGACAGAGTACGGATGCGTCGGCGGTATCCGGGCAAGCCGCCTCGGGGCAAGCAACTTCCGGGCAAAGCTCCGGCGAAAGCACGAGTCAGACCGTGCATCGCAGGACAGGACCGGAGTCGAGCGAGACGATTCGGCATACCCGAGTGCTCGAAGCTGGAGGCGAACCGCCCGAACTGCCGCAGGCCGAAGATCTGATTCAAAAGCACAACTACTCGGCCGCCGAACCGCTGCTGCACAAGGCGCTCGACAAAAATCCGGCGAGCTATGTGGCATGGTTCGATCTGGGCTTCGTGGAAAACGAACTGGGCAGGACTGACGATTCGATTGCCGCGTATCGCAAGTCTGTCGCGGCGAAGCCGGACGTTTTTGAGTCGAATCTGAATCTGGGCATTCAGCTCGCCAAGACGGGCCAGCCTGACGCCGAGAAGTTCCTGCGCGCGGCGACCCAGCTCAAACCCACCAGTCACGTCGCGCTGGGCCAGGAGCGGGCATGGCTTTCGCTGGGACACGATCTGGAACAATCGAAGCCCGACGACGCGCTGGCGGCTTACAAGCAGGCTGCGATTTTGCAGCCGAAAGATCCGGAGCCGCAGCTTGACGCCGGATTGCTTCTGGAAAAACAGGGGCACTTTGCCGACGCGGAGCAGGCGTATAAGCAGGCGCTGGCGCTTGATCCGTCGTCGGATGCGATCACCGGACTGGCGAATATCTACATGCGGGGACGGCGCTTTCCAGAAGCTGCGGAATATTTGCGCAAGCTGGTCGCAGAGCATCCGGATGAGGCCGCGGCGCACCTTCAGCTCGGGCGGGTGCTGGCGGCGGAGGGCAAGAACGACGATGCCATCGCTGAACTGGAAGCCGCTGCGAAACTCTCCCCGCCAGATCTTACGGCGCAGCGTGATCTCGCCGATCTCTACGCCGCTGCCGGAAAGAACGATCAGGCAGAAGCAGCTTACAAGGCGCTGATTGTGGCCCATCCGGACAATGCTGAATTGCATGAAGCGCTGGGGCAGGCCTTGCTGCGCCAGAAGAAATTTGCTCCGGCGCAGCAGGAATTTCTGGCCGCGATCAAACTCAAGCCGACGTATGGTGAAGCGTATGGCGACCTGGCATTCGCGGCCAGCGAGAACAAAGACTATCCCCTGACGATAAAGGCTCTCGACGCGCGCGCCAAGTTTCTGCCCGAGATTCCGTTCACATACTTTCTGCGGGCGTCGGCCTGGGACCATTTGAAAGACGTCAAGCAGGCCGCGGCCAACTATCACCTCTTCCTTAACACGGCCAACGGGAAGTATCCTGATCAGGAGTGGCAGGCCAAGCACCGCTTGATCGCCATTGAACCTAAGAAGTAGCGGCGCGGATTTTTCGACCATGAGTGGGGCGTATCAAGTTCGAGGGCGCTGGACGGTCGCGAGCATGAGGAGCGCGCTGACGCCGGTAGCTGCAATCGCCTTGTTGGCTGCGCTGACAGGGAGGGCCGCGCCGAGCACGCCGCCTACGGTCGAAGAATTGAAAGGGCGAGTGTCTACGACCAGCGTTCGCGACCGGCCCCATCTGTGCGTCGAGATCGCGGAGCGTCAATTGACCGAAACCGACCGTCTTTATGCCGGGACCGAGGATGCGCAGGCCCAGGCGGCGCTGACCGACGTGGTGACGTATTGCGAACTGGCGCGCGACTATTCGCTTCAGTCGCGCAAACATCAGAAGCAGACCGAGATCGCAGTCCGCGGGATGGCGCGCCGGCTCACGGAAATCATGCACACGCTTCCGCAAGTCGAACAGGAACCAGTGCAGAAAGCCCTCCAGCGGTTGCAACGCGTGCGCGACGACTTGCTGGCTGCGATGTTTCCCAAGGCGGACAAATGACCCGTATTTTGCGCGCCTGTGTCGGGTTCGTGCTGGTGCTGGCGGCGAGTTTGCCGGTGGCCGCGCAGCGGCGTCGGGATCCGCTGACCCAGGCCGAGATTGACCAGATTCGCGATGCCAGCTGGGAACCTCGGCAGCGGCTCACGCTCTACGTTCAGTTCGCCCGGGCTCGACTAGTGAAGCTGGAGCAGATGCGAAACGATCCCAAGACCACGGATCGGGCGCAGCAGACGCACGACCGGCTCGATGATTTCCAACTTCTCTACGACGAACTCAACGACAACATCGACACTTACGTGGATCGTAAAGATGACATTCGCAAGCCGCTGAAGACCATCATCGAGGCGGATACCGAGTTCCAGGCCAAGTTGCTGGCGCTCAAAGACGCGGCCGATGTAAAGCCCGGAGAGAGAGCGCAGTACGAATTTGTCCTGAGTAACGCGCTTGACACGGTCAACACGTCGACCGACGACCATAAGAAGTTGTTAGCCGATCAGGAAGACGCGGCGAAGCATAAGAAGCTGAACTCGAATTCGACTGCGAAGAGTGCGGGACAGCCAGAGTAGTGGACTTCAGATCTCGGACTTCTGGCATTGCACCCGCCTGAGTCCGAGGTCCAAGGTCCGACTCTCGTGCTACTCTACGTTCACTGTGCGTGAAGGGCTGCTTGAAATCTTCCAGGAAACCTACCAGGAACTCCGACCCGGGTCTTTCTTGCCCGAGTTGAGGATTGAATTCTTCGCCTTCGCCAACGTCAACAATACGATCCGGCTGCGTGATGGCCGGCTGCTGGTGCGGCTTTCGGATCTGCTGGAAGGCGCTCCGGAGGCGGTTTTGCGGGCTATTGCGCACATTCTGCTGGCCAAGATGTACCGCCGACCGATCGATCGCGGAAGGGCGGCGCGGTATCGCAAATACGTTGCCAGCCATGACATCGTGCGCAAGGCGCACCTGGTGCGACAGATGCGCGGGCGCAAGTTGCTACGGTCTGCGCGCGGACATTTTTACGATCTGGACGAAGTCTTCGAAGACTTGAACACGCGATTCTTTCACGGCCTGATGGCGCGACCGACGATGAGCTGGAGCCAGAATAAGACGCGTCGGATTCTTGGCCACTACGATCCAGCGCACAATGCGATCATTATCAGCTGGATCTTCGACCACCCGGGCGTGCCATGTTATGTGCTGGAATACATCGTGTATCACGAGATGCTGCATTTGAAGCATCCGGTCAAGTTGCGGGGGAGCCGGCGTTGCGTGCACTCAGCGGAGTTTCAGGCGGAAGAGAAATTGTTTCCTCGCCTGGCGGAGGCGAACGCGTTTCTGAAGCGGCTGTGAGGGTCGCCAAAGGTTCGAGTTGTTGAGCCCGCGTCCTGAACGTGTCACTGGAGGCGGACTTGCGCCGCACCGGCTGGATGGTAGACTGTGAAAACCCAAAAATCCTGCTGTACCGGAGGCGAGTATGAGAAAAAGAAGTCTGCTTATCAATGCGATGGTGTGCGCGGCATTATTCTGCGGCACCGCAATCGTGGCGCAAGAGCCCGTGATAAACATCAGCCCCGAACACCACCCCAACCTGGCCTCTGCGCAACGCCTGGTGGCGCAGGCCAACGACTACATCCGAACCGCCCAGAAAGACAACCGATACGATTTGCACGGGCACGCGTCGAGGGCGAGGCAGCTCCTGGTCGAGGTCAACGATGAGTTGAAGCGGGCTGCCGAGGATGCAAACCGCCAGTGAGGGCTGGACGATGGACGCGGCTCCGGCTGACTGCGCCCCACTCGGGGAGCGTTCAAGAGCATCACGGAAAGCCGTTTGTTCTTTTGACCAAGATGTTGCCAGCACGACCAGGTGGCTGCCGGCGTTACTACCCTCGGTAACGAACGGCAGCACCTTTTAATGCTCTTAGGCCTATTGCGGTCCACGTTGTTCCCAAGCATTTCCCTGCAACCCGATGCAGTTCAAGCCCGTATTCCGACAGTGTGATCCTGATCACAAGCGATTGTGAGGCGGCGGATTGACTGGGCCGGAGGGCGGAGACTATCCTCAAACTTGAAATTGAAATTCATTTTCAAGATCGCGACGCGCCGAACTTTGATCGTTCCGAGCTCAAGGCTTTCCTGAATGAGGCTTTCCTAAATGCTGCAGGCTTTCGTCATTACGTTGCGCGAAGGGGTCGAGGCCGCGCTCATTGTCGGCATCACGCTGGCTTACCTGACTAAGATCGGGCGGCCAAAGCTACGCAAGACCGTCTACGCGGCTCTGGCGGCCGCGTTTGTGGGCAGCATTGGCGTGGCCATCGTCATTTCGCGGACTCACCTGAACGAAGATGCCTTCGAGGGCTGGGTCATGCTGGTGGCCGCCTTCTTCGTCGTCACCATGGTCGTGTTCATGATGAAGACGGGGCGCAAGCTGAAGGGCGAGATCGAGGGCAAGGTCGGGCTGCTGGCGGGCAATGACGCGTGGTTCGGGCTGTTCGCTTTTATTTTCCTGATGGTGCTGCGCGAAGGCGCCGAGACCGTTCTGATGCTGGCGGCGGTCTCGCTGAACTCAACCGAATTGCTGAGTTTTCTGGGAACGCTGCTGGGCGTGATCGCGGCGATCGCGTTTGGCGTGATGTTCGTCAAGGGCAGCGTCCGCATCAACCTGCAGAAGTTTTTCCGCGTGACCACAGCAATCATGTTCCTGGTGGCAGCACAGTTGTTGATCTCGGGCCTGCACGAGCTTTCGGAAAGCGGGATCATTCCGTCGTCGAAGCGAGAAATGGCCATCATCGGCCCAATCGTGAGCAACGACTGGTTTTTCTTTGTCACGATCTTCGCGCTGGCGGCGCTGATGGTGCTGTTCGACGCCAGACGGCGCGCGCCTGTGCCCGAGTTTGCATCCGCCGCGGAGCGCCGAAAGGCGGTGTGGACGGCCCGCCGCGAGCGGCTTTGGATGGGATCGGTATACGTCTTCTCGTTCATATTTATCGCGATGGTGACGGCGGAATTCATTTATTCACAGAGCGTCAGCGCGTTGTCACCGGCGACCGAAGTCACGTTCAGCAACGGCGCAGTGACGATTCCGCTAGCCCAGGTTGCTGACGGCGATCTGCATCGTTTCGAAGCCAAAGAGAATGGAACGGAAATCCGCTTCTGGCTCTACCAGAAGCCCGATGGCAAGATTGCAACGGTATTCGACGCGTGCGAGATTTGCGGCGCGGTCGGGTTCTACAAGAGCGGCAACGGAGTGGTTTGCAAGAACTGCGGCGCGCCAATCAATCCGCAGTCGGTCGGGACAACCGGGGGATGCAATCCGGTGCCGCTGAAGGCCACGCAGACAGCCGATACCGTCATCATCCAGGAGGCGGACATCGCGGCCGGCAGCCGCATGTTCGCGCAACAATAGCCTATGTTCGCGCGGCTGGTTTACGAATCGTTCCGGCGGCAGAAGCGGCGCAAGTTGCTGGCGGGCGCGGCCATTACGCTGGGCGTGACCGTGGCGACAGCCATGATCGCGGTCGCGACTGACATTGGCGACAAGATCAATCGTGAACTGCGCACCATCGGCGCCAACCTCGTCATTACCCCCCAGGACGATACGCTCGACGTGGAAATCGGCGGCGTGAATCTGAAACCGCCGAGCGACGGGGCATACCTCAACGAAGCCGACCTGCCCAAGATCGAAGGAACTTTCTGGCATAACAATGTTACCGGCTTTGCGCCGATGCTGCCGGTCAGCGTGTCAGCGGAGATCGCCGGCAAGAAGCAGGATGTCACCCTGGTGGGGACTTATTTTGCGAAAAGGATTTCGTTCGGCAAAGAAGAGTTCACGACCGGCGTGCGTATGACGGACCCGTGGTGGAGGGTTTCCGGAGCGTGGCCCGAAGATAATTCGAGCGACGTTCTGCTCGGGGAGAGGCTGGCCGAACGCTGGAATGAGAAGGCCGGAGATGGAGTCGAGGTCGCGGGGCGACAGCTCAGAGTCAGCGGTATTCTCTCGACTGGCGGCGCAGAGGACGACGAAATCGTGGTCCCACTGGCTTTGGCGCAGGAAATTCTGGGCAAGCCCGGCGCTGTGCGGCGTGTGTATGTCAGCGCGTTGACCAAGCCCGAAGATGCACTGGCGCGGCGCGATCCCAAGAGTTTGTCGGGGGCGATCTACGATCGCTGGTATTGCTCGCCGTATCCGCAGTCGATTGCGTTTCAGCTGATGGAGGCGATTCCACATTCGCACGCCGAGCAGATTCGGCAGGTGGCACAGAATGAAGGCGCGATTCTGACGCGCATTGAAGGACTGATTTTTCTGATCACACTGGCTGCGCTGCTTGCTTCAGCGCTGGCAGTTTCCGCGGCCATGGCGACGGCGATTTTTGAACGGCGGGCCGAAGTTGGATTGATGAAGGCGCTGGGAGCGGGAAAAATCGCGGTCGCTTCCGTGTTTTTTGCAGAAGCCACTCTGCTGGCGTTGCTGGGCGGCGGGGTGGGATTCGCTGCCGGCGCCCTGCTGGCGCACGAGATCGGCCGCTCGATTTTCAATTCGCAGATTTCGATCTCGCCTGTGTTGTTGCCGGTCATCCTGGCGATTGCGGTTGTGGTGACGTTTGCGGGTAGCGCGGCGGCGATCCGCCGGGCGGTGGAACTGGATCCGGTGTTTGCCTTGCGGGGGGAATTGTGAACGGGCCCAGGTCAGATTCCGCGCGCGGGGTTGTAGCCGGCCGCGCCCAGGCTCCACATACGTCGATGTTTTTGCGCATGCTGGTGCGGGCGGCGATTTTGCGGCGCGGCCGTGCGGCTTCAGCCCTGTTTGCCATGGTCGTGGCCGCGGCGGTTGCTACGGCGATGCTGAACCTGTACGTCGATGTGCAAGCGAAACTGCAACGCGAGTTCCGCAACTACGGCGCGAACATAATTCTCGTAGGCAAAGACGGCGCTTCCCTTCCCTCGAGCGCTTTAGCTCAAGTTGATTCGATTCTGGCGTGGCGTGGCGTGGCTGCACCCTTTGGGATGATTGTGGCGCGGACCGGCGACGGCCAGCCGGTAGTGGTGGCGGGAACGGACTTTGATCGTGTGCGGCAACTGGATCGCTGGTGGTCGGTGAGCAGCTGGCCGTCTTCCGCGCCTACTTCTGGAGCAAAAGACGCGGGAGAAATGGCGCACCCGGCTTTGATCGGCGTGCGCGCGCTGGCAGCGGTTGCTCCAAAGAATCAGGCCTTCGACCTGAGTTTCCAGGGGAGGGTTCTACATGTTACGCCGGCAGGAACGGTCGAGACCGGGGCCGCGGAAGACAGTCGTGTTTATATTTCGCTGGCGGATTTTGCATCGTGGACCGGACTGCAGCCTTCGACGATTGAGGTGGCCGCGAATGGATCGCCGGAGGAAGTCTCAGCCATCATGAGTCAGCTGGCTCGGGCGATTCCTGGGGCGGACGTTCGGCCGGTGCGGCAGATCATGGAAGGTGAGGCGCGAGTGCTGGGCAAGACGCGGACGACTTTATTGGCGGCCTCGGCGTTAATTATTTTGACCGCGGCGTTGTGCGTGCTCTCCACATTGATGGGATGGGTCTTCGACCGGCGGCGCGATTTCGCAATCATGAAAGCGTTGGGTGCTTCGGGCCGCCTGCTCAACGGATTTTTCGCAGCCGAAGCGGCGGCGCTGGGCGCGACCGGAGCGGTCATCGGATTTCTGGTCGGAATCGGCATCGCGGCCTGGATTGGGCGAGTTAATTTCCATTCAGCTGTCACACCGCGTTTGAGCGTGCTGCCGGTTGTGTTGGCTGGTAGCATGGTGGTGACCCTGCTGTCGGCGATTCTTCCGATTTCGCTGCTGCGGCGGGTGCAGCCCGCAATTATTTTAAGGGGAGAGTGAGATGATTCAGATCAAGAACGTCACCAAGCTCTACCCCGCGAAGGAATCGGGAGGCGCCAATGGTTCGGGCAAAGACGGCGGCTCGGGCTCGATCCATGCTCTCGATCACATTTCTTTGCATGTGACTCCCGGGGAGTGGCTCTCGATCATGGGGCCATCGGGCTCGGGTAAATCGACGCTGGTCAATCTGATTGGCTGCCTCGACCGGCCAACGTTGGGCGAAATCTGGCTCGATGGGCAGGATGTCGCTGGAATTTCTTCCGCCGAGTTGAATCGCGTGCGGGCGGAAAAAATCGGCTTCATCTTTCAGCAATTTCACTTGATTCCCTTCCTTACCGCGGTCGAAAACGTCATGCTGGCGCAGTATTTTCACAGCATGACCGACGAGCAAGAAGCGGTGGAGGCTCTGGCGCGCGTGGGGCTTGGCGATCGAGCACATCATCTTCCGTCGCAACTCTCGGGCGGCGAGCAGCAGCGGGTATGCATTGCGCGGGCATTGATCAACGATCCGCGGATTATTCTGGCGGACGAGCCTACGGGAAATCTCGACGCGCAGAATGAAGAGATCGTGCTGCGCCTGCTGCGCGAGTTTCACCAGCAGGGGCGGACGATCGTGATGGTCACGCATGACCCGGTCGTGGCCCGGCTAGCCGACCGGCGCATTGAGTTGCATCACGGCAAGATCGCGGCGCAGGAAGTCTTCTCCATGGCCGATGAAGAACAACTCGACGAGGTGCTCGAGGAATTGTGGGTGCTCGAAGAGCATGGAGAAATCGCCGAAGTCGAGCACATGGAAGTGCACGGGGCGCTGCCGGTCAGCCTGGCGATCGAGAAGATGGTGCAGATGGAGTTGGTGGTTTCGGCGCCGCATCCGCCGCAGGCGCATGATCACAGGCCGTTTGTGAATCCGTGCCACGACGCGCTCAAACCTGTTTCGGCTTCGGTGGGCGACGGCACCATGATCGTGGAACTGACGGCGCGCGGGCGCGAGCGCGCGGGTAGCATCATCCGCCGGCACCGGCTGGCCGAGCGCTTGTTCACGGACAGCCTCGCGATGGATAGCGAGACCGAAATCGAGCAGCAGGCCTGCAAGTTCGAGCACATTCTCTCGCCGGAAGCGACAGACAAGATCTGCGCGTTTCTCGGCCATCCGCGGACTTGCCCGCATGGCGCTCCGATTCCGCCGGGTCCGTGTTGCGCGCACAGCGCTGAACTCTCTGCAGTCAACTCTAAGAGCGCGGACACACATCGACATCCTTAGTCCTCGCTTACTTTAGTCCCGCCTACTTAGTCCCCGCATAAGCCGAACAAGTCTGGTCACTGAGTTTGCTGCGGCGCGCTGCTATGATTTGACAGCGCCGCCACGACCATGACTTCCCGAAGACCTACCATTGGCGTATTCGACTCCGGCTTTGGGGGGCTTACCGTCCTTAAAGCTTTACTTGAAGTCATTCCCGGCGCCGACTACGCCTACTTCGGCGACACGGCGCGCCTACCGTACGGATCGAAATCGGTTGAGACCGTGGCACGGTATGCGGTTGAGGCGGCGCATTTTCTCGAATCGCAGGGCGCGCAGCTGCTGGTGATTGCGTGCAACACGGCCACGTCCCTGGCTCTCGGGCAGATTCGCGCGGCCGCGCATGTGCCGGTCGTCGGAGTAATCGATCCGGGAGCCGAGGCGGCGGCCAGCGCGACCACGAACCGGAAGATTGTTGTGGTCGGAACGGAGGCCACGGTCAGCAGCCACGCGTATCGCAAGGCGCTTGAGGAGCGGGGCCTGCAGGCGCGGGAAAAGGCTTGCCCATTGCTAGTTCCGCTGGTCGAGGAGGGATGGGTGGAACACCCGGTGACCGAGCAGGTTGCGCGCATTTATCTAGCGGAGGCGTTTGCCGACGGGTTTGGCGATGCCGATGTGATGGTGCTGGGCTGCACGCATTATCCGCTGCTCAAGCCGCTGCTACGGCGGGTTGCGCCGCCGCACGTGAGCATTGTGGATTCCGCCGAGTCGACTGCGCGGGCGGTTGCCGCGCACTTGGAGCGACTTGCGCCGGCGACTTCCGAAGGAGAAGAGCGCCGGAAAGCCGCCCGCCTGAGTTTCTTTGCCACCGATTCGGTCGAGAAGTTCCAGCGCCTGGGTGAACGCTTTCTCGGTCATGCCATCGACGACGTGAAACATGTTGACCTCAAGGAATAAATCTCGAGAAACACTTTGAGCGCAAGCTTCGGATAGCCGGCTGCGTGCCGGCAGAATTAGTGTGTCCTTCGGGCCGCGGCAGCGATCGAATTAACGACGGCTACGCTCCTTCATGCATCCCCTCGACAACGTTATCTGGCAGGCGCTCACCACGCGGCAAGCGGCATTTGCCGAAGTGTCAGGATCGGCAAGGCGATTCATCCCAGACGTTACGGCGCTGACTGCTTTTTCGCAGCCGAACGCCGAAGGCTACGAATCTCTGGCGAAACTGGTGGGCGCGGGAGGAACGGCTGCCCTGTTTCTGGATGCTCCCTACGAACAAACCGCGCCCGGGCTGAAGGCTGGATGGGATCTGGTTGCCGGATTTCCACTGCTGGAAATGGTTTGTGCAAATGGGGCGGGATCGGCGGAGACTCGAGACAGGTCGCTGTCTGCGCTGGTAGAACTCGGCCCGCGGGATTCCGCGGAAATGTTGGAACTCACCGCGCTCACGAAGCCGGGGCCGTTTGGCCGCCGCACGCACGAACTCGGCAACTACGTGGGGATTCGGTGCGACGGCAAGCTGGTGGCGATGTCAGGAGAACGCCTGAAAGTGCCGGGATACGCGGAAGTCAGCGCCGTCTGCACGCATCCCGACCATACGGGCAAGGGCTATGCGGGCGTGTTGATGATGGAAGTGATGCGGCGCATTCGCGAGCGCGGTGAGGCTCCGATGCTGCATGTCCGAGAAGATAACGTGCGGGCGATTGAGCTGTACAAGAGATTGGGATTTCGCCAGCGAGTTCAGTTGCATCTGGCAGTGCTGCGGAAGGTGTAAATTGGGCGGGGGACCAGGCAGAAAGGCATACCCCGTTCTCGATCCAAAACGAAAACGAAAACCACCACGGGGGCTAAAGCCCGCGCGATAACGGCTTGTAGCGCGGCCC
Organism: uncultured Acidobacteriaceae bacterium; assembly: GCA_963739125.1. GTDB lineage: Bacteria > Acidobacteriota > Terriglobia > Terriglobales > Acidobacteriaceae > Sulfotelmatobacter. The sequence goes on from CAVTZD010000001.1 coordinate 4,582,865, forward strand.
TGAAGGGCCGCTCTTCCACGCCAGCGTCCATGGTGGGATGCTCTTCCACGGCACCCCACGGTAGGTTGCCCTTCCACGGGGCTCCCAACGATCTGGGCCAGCCGGGCTGGGTAGGGTCGCAGGGTAGCGCGCCAGACATCCACGTCAGTACAGGTGGAATTCAACTTCGACTGCGATTTCCACGCGGACGGGGTGGCCATCTTTCATGGAGGGCTCGAAACGCCAGTTCTTGACCGCTTCGATGGCTTTCTCGTCGAGACCCATGCCGAGCGAGCTGGCTACGCGAATGTTGGTGGGACGCCCATCGGTGCCAACGACCAGCATCAGAGTGCAGGTTCCCTGGTATTTGGCCTTGCGCGCTTCTTCGGAAAATTCAGGATCGACCTGATAAATGACGCGTGGCGGTGAGACTCCGCCGCCGACGTGGAAAATGCCTCCGCCAACGCCGCCGCCTTCACCGGGGCCGAAACCAGGCCCTGTTCCTGAGCCCACGCCACCTCCGCTGCCCGAACCGAGGCCTCCCAGAGATCCCGTACCGTTGGAAGGCAGCATGGCGTGCGCCATGGGATCGCCGAGGTTTGGCATGCTGTTTGAGGCCAGTTTCACCTGGGGCGGAATCACGATGGTGGGTTCGACCGCGAGCTTGGGATGATCATTGCGAATCACGGCCACGGGAGGCGTGATCTGCTCCATTGAGAGCTTGGGCAGCCGGCCTTTGCTGGCTTGCAGAACATCGCGATCGCCGCCGCCGCCACCACCCCCGACTTGCGTTTTCGAGGGCTTCAGCTCGGGAATATCGTTGGGATCAACCAGCGTCACCGTGACCTTCGGTGCGGGCGTTGCGGCCACGACGCGCCGGCCGATCAGCGTGCCGACAACGATCACTGCCGCGATCAGGACGTGTACGCCGGTGGAACCGAGCGCGCCGTTTTTCTTGTAGTTGTAGAAGCCCCAGATATCCCTGACCGGTTCCGGTTTCGACTCAAGTTGCAGGGGTGGGAGCTTCTTGGGGAAGAAGAACTCATCCAGCTGGCGAAACAGGGATCTGTAGAGCGGTTCTTCGAAACTCTCTTTGGCCAGAAGCAGATGCAGCTCTGGTTCCTGGCTGGGAGGGGTCGGATTAACTGGTTCGGATGCCATATTTCCGGTCTGGAAGGTCATCAATGCCCGTGGGAAATATGCCTAACTTCCCTGTCGCAGCCTCTTTACACAGATGAGCGGTGAGAGCCCGAAGTTGCTTTCGATGCACCCAATTTTACGCCTGAGCCGCGCCGGGGCATGGGGCGAATCAGGAGAAAATCACTCTCTGCTTATTAAGAATTGTAACTCTAGTTTCGCCTTTTCGACAGTGCATTTCAGGCTGCCGGGAACCTTCCGGATAGACATGTCCTCGCCAGCGCGCGCATGGACGTTCGTGGCGGCCATCCCTATAATGAGAAGATTCAATCATTTGGGAGACCCGACTGAGTGCCGTTCGACCTAAAAGCGACCATTAATCTGCCCAAGACTGCCTTCTCCATGAAGGCGAACCTGCCCCTGAACGAGCCGAAAATGCTGGAGCGGTGGGAGCAGATGGGCATTTACGAGCGCGTCCGCGAGGCGCGGAAGGGCGCGCCGCGCTACATCCTGCATGATGGGCCGCCGTATACCAGCGGGCCGATTCATATGGGCACGGCGCTGAACAAGTGCCTGAAAGATTTCATCGTCAAGTCGAAGACCATGGCCGGTTTTGACGCGCCTTATGTGCCGGGGTGGGATTGCCACGGGCTGCCTATCGAGATCAAAGTCGACAAGGAACTGGGCGGCAAAAAGCTGCAGATGAAGGCGACGGACGTGCGCGCGGCATGCCGCAAGTACGCACAGAAGTTTCTCGATCTGCAACGAAGCCAGTTCAAACGCATTGGCGTATTCGGGAGATTTGACCGGCCCTACGCGACAATGAATCCGCAGTATGAGTCGGTGGTGCTTTCCACCTTCTTTTCCTTTTACGAGAACGGATTCGTCTACAAGGGACTGCGCGCGGTTTATTGGTGTATGCATGACGAGACCGCGCTGGCGGAAGCGGAAGTGGAGTATGAGGACCACACCAGCCCAACCGTGTGGGTGAAGTACCGGCTGCTGGATGATCCGGCGACCGTTGATGCGGCGCTGGCGGGAAAAAAAGTTTCAACGATTATCTGGACCACGACTCCGTGGACGTTACCGGCTTCGATGGCCGTGGCGTTTCATCCGGATGAAGATTATGTGGCGCTGGAAGTCCCCACTTCTCGCAAAGGCGGCGAGAAATGGGGCACCCTGGACTCCGGCGCCCACGACACTGAGGTGTACGTCGTGGCGTCGAAGCTGGCGGCTGATGTCGTGGCGAAATGCGGGTTCGCCGATCCGCGGGAGCTCGCGCACTTCCCTGGCCGGAAGATGGAGCGCTTGAACTTTCAGCATCCATTTCTCGACCGCAAGATTCTGGGCGTGCTGGCGGACTACGTCACCATGGATACGGGCACCGGCGTGGTGCACACCGCGCCGTCGCACGGCGCGGAAGATTTTGCGACCGGCGTGAAATATGGACTCGATGCGACCAGCCACGTGGACGAAAAAGGAATCCTGCGCGACGGGCTGCCGGAATACGACGGACAGTATGTGTTCAAAGCGAATCCGATCATCGTTGAATTGTTGCGGACGCGCGGAGCGCTGCTTCATTCGGACAAGCTGGTGCATTCCTATCCACATTGCTGGCGCTGCCACAATCCGGTGATTTTTCGCGCCACCGAGCAATGGTTCATTTCGATGGAGACGCCGATGCCGGGCGGCGACAGCGATCGAGCTTCAGGGAAAGATACTCTGCGGGCGCGCACGCTGGTAGAAATCAGGAAAGTGAAATGGGATCCGGCGTGGGGCGAGGAGCGGTTGTCGAACATGATCCAGACGCGGCCTGACTGGTGCATCTCGCGGCAGCGCGTGTGGGGCGTGCCCATCGCAGTTTTTCTTTGCGAAGGTTGCGGCAAGCCGCTGAATGATTCCGCAGTGAATCGCAAGGCGGTCGAATTGTTCGCCAAGTCGGGCGCGGATGCCTGGTTCACCTCGGAATCCGATGGGATTGTTCCTCCGGGAACGAAGTGCGCGCACTGTGGCGGCGCGAAATTCGAGAAAGAAACTGACATCTTCGACGTGTGGCTGGAATCGGGTGCGAGTTATCTCGCGCTGGTGGCCGATGAACCAAGCTATCCGTGGCCGTCTGATCTTTATCTCGAGGGCGGCGATCAATACCGCGGATGGTTTCAGTCTTCCCTGCTGTGCGCGATGGGCACGCACGGAACTCCGCCGTATAAGGGAGTCGTCACGCCGGGATGGACGCTCGACGAAAAAGGGCAGGCCATGTCGAAGTCGCGGGGCAACGATGTGGATCCGGTCGACATTGCCGGGCGGCTTGGCGGAGAGATCGTGCGCATGTGGGTCGCGTCGGTCGACTTTCGAGAAGACGTGGTTGGGTCCGAAGCGCTCATGCAGCGCGTGGGCGAAAACTACAAAAAGATTCGCAACACGTTTCGCTACATTTTGGGCAATCTCGAAGGGTTCGATCCCGAGCGCGACGCGGTGCCGTTCGCGGCGATGGAAGAGATCGACCGTTACATGCTACGGCAAAGCTGCGCGTTGGCCGAAGATGTTCGACGCTGGTATGACGAGTTCGCGTTCCACAAGATTTACCACCGCGTGAATCATTTCTGCATCGTCGATCTGAGCGCGTTTTATTTTGATGTGCTGAAGGACCGGCTCTACATTTCCGCTCCGAAGTCGGCGGCGCGGCGCAGCGCGCAGACGGCGATCTGGCGGATCGGCGAAGTCCTGGTACGGCTGCTGGCGCCGGTCACGAGTTTCACCAGCGAAGAAGTCTGGCAGTATCTCCCGAAGATGCCCGCACGCACCGAGAGCGTGCACTTTTCGCTGTTCCCCGGAGCGGCTGACATCTTGGGAGACCCTGGCGTTGCAGTGGCTGACGCAAAACTCGATGAAGAACGGACGGCGCTTCGCACCGTACGCGATGAAGTTCTCAAGGCGCTCGAAGAAGCACGCAACAATAAGCTGATCGGCACCGGACTGGAAGCGCAGCTTGCGATCACCGCGGCGGATCCGGTGTATTCGCTCCTGCAGCGTCATGCTGGGGAGTTGCGTTATTTGTTCATCGTTTCGGCAGTCACGGTTCTGCAGGGTTCGGGGAATGGCACCGGCGGACTGCACGTGGAAGTGAAGAAAGCCGACGGAGCGAAATGCGAACGTTGCTGGAATTATTCAACGCGCGTGGGCGAAGACAAGACATATCCCACAGTCTGCGAGCGCTGCAGCGCGGTGCTAAAAGAACTGGAAAATCAGAGTTGAGTTCTTCTTTGAGGTTCTTTGACTTTGCGGATCAAGGCTCTGTCATCCTGAGCGAAGCGAAGGACCTATGCACTTGGCCGGCGGCATTGGCACCGCCGACAACTCCATAGGTCCTTCGCTTCGCTCAGGATGACAACGGGTTGAGGCCGCGAAGAGCGCGAAGGAAGATTTTTACGGAATCGGGCGCATACCCATACTTCGAATGTCCTCTACTCGCACACGCCTCATCCATCTCTTCATCGCCGTGCTCGTCATCGTCGTCGATCGCTGGACCAAGCATCTGGCGGCGACGCGCATCGCGATGTACTCCCATATTCAGATTATCCCCGGATTTTTCCGGCTCACACATACGGAGAATACGGGAGCGGCTTTTAGCCTGTTCGCCGATTCGCCGGCCCACTGGAAAACCGCGGCGCTGATCGGATTCTCGGTGGTAGCCATGGTCATTGTTTTGTGCCTGCTGTGGAAGCAGTCGCAGGCCCTGACCATGACGGGAGTGGCACTCTCGCTGATACTGGGGGGCGCGGCGGGAAATCTATGGGACCGCGTGGTGAGCGGGCGCGTGGTTGATTTCCTTCTCGTCTATGTGAAGCAATACCAGTGGCCGGTTTTCAATCTGGCCGACAGTTCGATTGTGGTCGGGGCGGTGTTGCTGGTGTTTGAGATTCTGTTCGGCCGGCCCGAGGGTACTGGAACAGGCTCCTAGCGAAGCTGCAGGTCGCCTGTTCCTACGTGCGCACGAACGCGGTACTTTCCGGGACCAGTCCGCTCGAACGAACGGAACAGCCCACCTTTTGCGACGTCGAAGGCGGCCGCGGTCAGTGAGCCGCTGGTCACCGATGCACTCACGAGGGCACAGTCGGCGGGCGCTCCGATCTCCATCCTGAGTTCGCCTGCGCGCAGTCTTACGTCTTTGTCGCCGGCGACGCCTGAGATTTCCAGGTCACCGGCGAACATCCGTACGTAGAGGTCGGAAGATTTTGGCACCTCAATCGTCATCTTGAAATTGTTTGACGGGCAGTCGCTCACTCGAAGGTCGGCGTCATCGCCGAAAATCTGCAGCCGGACTTTCACGTCGTACTCCTCGGGATGATAGGAAACGCGGACTTCGTCGTTATTGCTGCCGACGAGCTGGACCCCGCTGGAACAAAGATCCATTCGAACGCGTCCCCCTGAAGCAAATTTAGCCTCTACGGGAGTCTTCCCGACCTCCACGATGGTTTCGTCGTGGAACTTCGCCTTTGCCTCCTGGGAAATCAGCAGAGTTGAGGCGAGAACGAACCAGACGAACAACGCAGTTCTCATGGGCAGACCTCCGGCGAGCTGACTGGGGATACGTCAATTCCGGAAGCCAGGTTCCATGGAATTGTTCTGATGGAAAAGATAAAACCATCAACCACAAAGGGCACGAAGGATCGCGAGGGCTTATCTGACCAAGTTCCTTCGTGTGACTTCGTGTCCTTAGTGGTTATGGATTTCGGCGGTTCCTACGGGGCGCCGTAGAGCTGTTTGTAGACGGCGGCGTTGCGCATGATGGCCTGCACGTATTCGCGGGTCTCGGTGAAGGGGATGGATTCGACGAACTCGGGAGCGTCGCGATACTTGCCCTGCCCCAGCCAATCCGTGACGCGGTCGGAGCCGGCGTTGTAGGCGGCGAGCGCGTATTCGAACGATCCGCCGAACTGGTCGACCATGCCGCGGAAGTAGCGAGTGCCGAGTTCGAGATTGACTTCCGGCGTGTACAGCTCGCTCGGGTTGTAGCGGCGCAGTTTTTCTTCCTTGGCAACATTCTTGCCGGTTCGCGCCAGCAGTTGCATCAGTCCCACGGCATTGGCGCGAGAAACCGCCAGGGGATTGAATTCGGATTCCTGGCGAACCAGCGACGCAACCAGGTATGGATCAAGGCCATTCGCGACGGAGAACCGTTTGAGATCGGACCAATAGGGCCGGGGGAAAAGCGCTTCCCAGTAGGCGCGCGGCAGAGCCAGAATATCGACGGCGAAATAGCTGGGCACGGAATGTTTCATCACTTCGATGGCGCGATCGTAATGTCCGGTATCGGTGTAAAGCTGAGCTGTTTGCTCAAGTTCCCAATTTCCGCCGTCGACGCCGGCCGCGGCTTGCAGTTCGCGAACCGCGAAATCGACCAGGCCTCCGTTGCCCAGCAACTCGGCTTTCTGCACGCGCAAATCGTCGGCCGGAGGATCGGACGAGACGATCTTTTTCTCGTGATCAAGCGGAGGAACGCGATCGAGCAGAGGATATTCTCCGAGCCGTTCGGCCGTTTGCGGAAGCTTGGCCAGCCGCTCCCGTCCAAGCTCGGCATAGTAGTAATTGCAGTATCGGTCGGATAATTTCTGGTAGTAGGCGCGGGCCATCGCCGGATCGTTGTCTTCTTCCGCCAGGCGGGCGCGCCAATAGAGAGCAGCCGAAGTTTCGTTGCCCGTAGGATAGAGCGCGATCTGTTCTTCAAATTCTTTCTTGGCTTCGGCGTTGCGGCCCTGGCGGAGGGTCAGCCATGCGGCTTTCCAGTGCGCATAGGACGCGCGCGCGCCAGTGGGAAAACGCTGCTGCAGTTCGCGAAAAGCATCGAGTGCCTGGTCGTATTCGTGATGCACCAGATGCAGGTTGGCTACGGAGAGCAGCGCCGACTCGAGCCACGTGCTGGTGGGCGCGGTTTGCCGGAGCTCGTCTACGGTGCGGTAGAACTCGTCATTTTCATCGAGCGACCAGGCAACCTCGCCGAGAATGTAAAGCCGCTGCGCGTTCTGCTCGGCGGTGGCATCCTTAAGCGTGGTCAGTTCCGACTTGGCTTCGCGGTTTTTTCCTTCGCGATGCAGTGCGTCGGCCAGCAGAAGTTCCACAGCCGGACGATCAGCCGCTGACGAATGGTTCAGAAGCTCACGGTATTCGTCGACCGCGTCGCTGTAGCGTTTCGCCTTGATGAGAAGATCAGCGCGGGTCTTGCGCTGCGCGGGCGTTGCCGGCGGTGCGGAAGGCAATCGGCGCAACTCGGCATAGGCGGAGTCGGCTTCGGCCGCAGTCGGCATGTTGTAGTAAACGTTGGCCAGGGCCTCCGCCGCCTTCGCCTTCTGCCCGAGGGTGGCATAGGCGCGGCCGAGAGTGAACTCCAGGTCAGAGCGCGTCGGCAATCGTTCTTTCTCGAGCAAAGCGGCTGCCTCACTGGCACGCCCTTCGCCGAGCAAGGCGCCGGCGTAGATGACATCGGCATCGCGGACCAGCAATGTGTCAGGATAGGTCGCCGCGAAATTCGCCAGCGTCGCCAGCGCTTCCGCCTGATGCCCGGTTTGGAGGTATGAGGTTCCGAGGTAATAGGCGACGTAGTCGCCGAGATCTCCGGCATGCGGCTTGGCGCGATTCAGCGGATCGATGGCTGCGGCGTAATCATGGTCGACCACATGAGCGTATCCGACAACCAGCCAGGCCAGGGCTCCTGCGTCCTCTTTCGCATGAGCGCGCGCGTAGGATTGGACTCCGGCATAGGCCGCGGGAGAACGATCCTGAAGCAGTTGTTCGGCCATGGGTCGCAGATCAGTGGAGGCGACGAACGCCGCTCGCATGCGCCGTACACGCGGCGAGATCGGCCGCTTTCGCCTGCGGGCTCGCACGACATGCGCTTTCGATCGTTCGCTGGCCTTAGGCGAGCGGGCGGTGGATGACTTGGCCGCGGGCTGTCTCGCCGCGGATGTTTTTGTAGATTGATCCTGCCTGGGCTTCGCGGGAGAGGCGGCGGGAGTCTCGGAAGCCTGCGGAGTCGGAGATTGCGGCAAAACTGCCCGAGCCGAGGAGCGCGCACTACTCAGAAGTCCGCAGAACCCGGCCAGAGTGAGTACCCAGCAAAACTTGAGACGCAATGAAACCACTTTTTTCTTTTTCTGTTCGAGCTCTTTATTGTTCGAGCTCTTGTTTCGAAACTCTCTTAAAACTTTGATGATTCTCTTGGAGCGCCGGTTTCGGGAGCGGGAACGCCGACTCACCCCCCCGCGTGAGAAGCCCTAGTGGAAGTTCGATCCCATCACCGAGCCGTCATCTTCGGCCAGGCTGCGCACGACTTCCTTCTGGAAATAGTCTCCACTGGCCGCGACCGTTGTGCCATAGCGTTTCTGGTACGTGGCCCGACTTTTTTCGATATCGTCTTTGAGGCGATCGTACAGATCTTTGTGACGGCGGCCCTCCGCCACCTTTGCCTGGTTGTACAGCTTGATCTCATCGACCAGCAGGCGGGCAAAGCGCTGCGCCTTGCGGTGTGTGTCGGCATCCTCGGCCGACATGCCAGCAAACGGATCGGCTGCCGCCGCGGGTGCCGAGGCTGCGCTGGCCGACGCGGCATGCGCGGAAACCTCTACCACTTCGGCAGCTGGTTCGGGTTCTGGCTCAGGCTGCACTTTCGCCGCGGTATGTTTCGGCGTGTGCGCGGCAAAAGGATCGGAGAACGAACTCACGGTCTGCGCCGGTGCCGGAGCCGGCCGCTCCGCCACGGGCGCGCTTTCGCCGGGATCTTTTTGCACCTGCTTGCGCAGTGAAACCACTTCGAGCCACGAGCTGGTCGCCATCACCAGAAGTTCAAGCGCTGCCGCGTCGAGCAAATTATTGGAGCCGCCGTCGGCGTAGAGCAGGGCGGCAACTTTGTCTTTCAGAACCAGCGGGAGCACCAGGACCTGCTCGTTCTCCGGACCGGTGAAGCGCTCGACGAAACGGCGATCCATTTCGGCGATGTTGCCGGGAGTCACGACCCGATTCTGATACGCATGAGCTACCGGGCCGGCGACCATTTCGAGAGGAAAATCTTTGATGGATTCGTCGTGGGAAAAACCTCGTCCCTGCCACCCGTGGGCCGCGCCGGCCTTCACAACGAATAAAGCGAGGCGCGATCCGTAGGCACTGCCGGCATCGAGCAGCGCGCGGAGAATTTCTTTCTGCGTGGAGCCGGCGTGAACCGTGGCGACGGCCTGCACCAGATTTCCTTGCGTCAGGCCGGTGGTGCCGCCTCCAGCGGGTGCGGAAGCCGATGCGGGCAACTCCGCCAGCACGCGGTCCACCAGTTCGGCCTGCAGCTTGGGTAGTTGCCGGTCCAGAACCTGCGCGACGGCGCGCTCCACGATTTGCTGAAGTTTGCTATCTGCCATGCTGGAAGAACCGATTCCAAGATCCAATTGGAAGGCGAAATCCAAAAGGCAACGGACTCGCCGATCCGCTGCACGTCGCCAACCAAGCTGCTTTAACCGCTGATTATACGGTACTTGTACGGAGGCGGCAGGGTACTATAGTACCTGCTCATTCGCGTCCCTAAAAGGCCGAGCAGAGCCTGCTGGGGCGCGTCCCTTCACTGCACTGCGGAGCACCGCACCGTTATTGCCCACGCGTCGCTATTACAGTGGGTCGTGATTGCACTCTACCGCAAAGCCCCGCTCGCGCCTACGGCAAAGCGCCAGCGCCAAAGGCAGGTTACCAAATCGAGTAACAGTTCCGGAAAGAGACGTTCTCGATTGGCTCGCGGGGTCAGGGCGTGTACTTGAAGATCACTCCGCAGCCGAGCACGTCGGCAACATTTGTGCAGAGGCGGCCCGAGCCGCCTGTTTTCGTGATGCCGTAAACGCTGCCATCGCTTCCCTTCGTTAATTCATCCTGGGGCCACGCGCCATCGGCGCCGTCAAAAGCATGCACCACCATATATTTTCCGGTCTTGTCGATCTGATAAAGCAGTCCGCAGCCTTCCTCTTCTCCTGCGAACAGTGTGCAACTTAGATCGCCGCCGTAAGCCGTCGTGCCGTACAGCACGCCACCCACATCAATGAGCCCCGTCTGGGGACTGCACCCGTTTGCCCACCCGAAGAAGTGGTGCAGAGCTTTCGCCGTGCCGTCAGACTCCAGCCGGAAGACCTCGCCGCAATCGCTCGAGTCGGGGCTGCGCTGGGCGGCTCCTGTAATCGTGCCTGAAGCGCCCAGAATCAGGCGCCCTGCCGGAGACGCACCGTCATTGGCTCCATCGGTAAAGGTATAAACCGTCGAGAAGTTACCGGCCGTGTCCAACTTGAAGATTGAAGCACGGGTCTCGCCATAAATGTTGCCGGCGGAATCACGGGTCAGATCGCTCTGAGTATCCAAATAATTATCTATAGGAAAATCATGCACAACCGTGTAATGGCCTGTCTTTGTAATTTTGTAGAGCACTCCCCAGCCGCTGCTACCGCCCGCTTCGGTGGTGCCGTAGAGTTCACCGTTGACCGAGACGAGGTTGTTCGACGCGAACGCTCCATCCGTGCCGGTGAAGGTATGCAGTATCGTGAAAACGTCGTTGGTATCGAGCTTGAAAAAGATTCCGCAGCGGCAGTGCGGATCGCCGCCCTCGCGAGTCGTGCCATAAAGATCGCCGTTTGAATCGCGAAATATGGGTCCTTCGGGCTCAACTCCCCCTGCTTCTCCCTCAAAGGAATACAACACGATCAGCGAGCCCGAGGGATCAAGTTTGTATATATTGCCGAAGTTATTTGCGCCGCCAAAAGTTGAGGTCCCGTAAAAATTCCCGTCGGCGCCTTGAATCATTTGATGAGGAAATGCCCCATCCACTCCGCCCGTGAAGGCGTGCAGCACAGTGTAAGTCTGCGCCTGGGATGGCTGCGCGATGGCCAGCGTCATCGCAGCGAGCACGGCCACGAACGCCGTCGTCGCGCTCTTGCGGATTGAAATTCTCGGCTCAATTAGTAAACCGATCATGGATTCACCTCTGTCTCATTGGCTACGGCAGGTGTGTATTTGAAAACCACTTCACACCCGTCCGTATTGCATTCGCCCGCGGTTCCGGTCCCACCCCTCGACGTGACACCGTAAATGGCGCCGTTCGTGTCCAGAGTCAGCTTCTGATCGGGGAGTGCGCCGTCAGTTCGCCGGAAGAAATGGAGCACGCTGTACTGCCCCGTATTTGAGATTTCGAACAGGACTCCGCAGCCCGGAGCACAGTTGAGGTAGCCGCCGTGATTGGTCGTGCCGTAGAGCGCACCGTCGTCATCGAGAAGGCCTCCCTCAGGCGCGACCCCGCCGCGAAAGGTGTGGAAGGTATGCAGCACCGTTTCGTTTCCTGCCGCGTCCACTTCATAGACAACACCGCAGCCGGCGGATGCGCAGGAAGTGTCCCCGCCTTGCGCGGTTTCACCGCGGATGTTGTCATTCGCATCAATCAGAAGAGGCGTTCCCGGAAGACTGCCGCCCGCGCCGCCCGGGAAAGTGAACAGCGAAGTAAACCTGCCGAGCTTGTCGATCTTAAACAGCCCGCCGTTGGAAGGATACGTCGTCGCTGAGTACATATTGCCCTCTACATCGCCGGCCTCATCCCGACTGAGTTCTCCAGGAAGGCCGCCGTCCGTTCCACCGGTGAAGCGGTGCTTAACCGAATAATCGCCGCTGAATTTGAAGACCACGCCGCAGGGCCCACCGTTGCATGCCGTGCCTTTGCCGCCCGAGGCCACACCCCAGAAATTCGTGTTGATCGAGACCATCCCCGAAGGAGAGTACCCGTTGTCGCGGCCAGTGAAGACGTGCCATATGGGCAGGTTGACGCCAGGGTCAAACTGGTAGATGGTCCCGCATTGACAGGTCGAATCGCCGCCAGAGGTGGTCACGCCATAAAATGCGCCGTTGCAACAATGGAAGATGAGGCGCCCGGCTGGCGCCGCGCCGTCAGTTCCTCCGGTGAACGAGTAGGCGACGGTTACCCTGCCTGACGTATCCACTTTGAAAATCGTCCCTTTGTCGTAGGCGCCGCCGCTTTGCGTTGTTCCGTAGTAATTGCCTGCGCCGTCTGACGTCAGCGGCGAAGATGGGAAAGCTCCGTCTGGCGCCCCGCTGAAGCTATGAAGCACCGTGTAAGTCTGAGCCTGGGCGGGCTGCGCGGGCGCCAGCGTCATCGCCGCGAATGCGGCGATCGTCAGCGTTCTGCCGATTGAAACTATCGAATTGCGCCGAAAGCAATGCATGGGGTTCACCTCTCCTACTCACTCGCCGGCGTGTACCTGAAGATCGTCCCGCAGCAGATTCCACCTTCGCGCGTAGCGCCGTAGATGCTGCCGTCCGTGCCCAGGGTCAAGCCGCCCTGGAAGGGCAAAGCTCCGTCTCCGGGCGTGCCTCCGAACCGATGAAGCACGGTGTACTCGCCGGTCTTGCCGATCCGATAGAGGACTCCGCAACCGCTGCCTCCCTTGACTAGGCAGCTAAGATCTCCGCCATACTCGGTCGTCCCATAAAGCACGCCACCAACATCGAGAACGCCCGCGGTAGGGTAGGCCCCGCCCTCCCGGCCAAAAAAGTTGTGGATGACCGTCTCGTTGCCGTCCGCAACCACTCGATAGACGACCCCGAGTCCAGCCGTTCCGCCAGATCGGGTTGCGCCCGTCAGACTCCCATCCGTACTGTTCCGCGTGAGCTTTCCCACAGGATTGCCGCCGTCGGAGTTGCTGCCGGCGCCGAAGCTATGCAGCACGGTAAGCACGCCCGCAGTGTCGAACTTGAACACAGTCCCGATGTCGTTGCTCCCGCCTTGATAGGTGACTCCGTAGAGGTTCCCTGCGACATCTCGAATCAGGCTCTGCGGATAAGCACCGTCCGCGCTACCGGTGAAACGGTAGATAACTCTGGCTAATCCGCCCTTTGAGATTTTGAAGATTGTCCCGCAACCGCCGCCGTTGGCACAGCCATTCGTACCTCCGTGGAGAGTGGTGCCGTAAAGCTCTCCATTAATCGATATCAACTGAGAATTGGGGCTTGCTCCGCCAGTACCGCACAAAAGAAACCTTTTGAGGACTGTCAGGACGTCGCTCGTGTCGAGCTTGAATATAGTGCCGCATGTGTTCGCGCCACCCGTCGTGGTGCCATACAAGTCGCCATTCGCGTCGCGGAAAAGCCCTGCCACGGGATGGCATCCATTGTCAGCATCGCAGGTTAAGGGTTCTAGAACTGTCAGCACATCGCTCGGACCCAGCTTAAATACGAGACCGCCCCAGTTCAGGTCAGTCGTGCCGTACAGGTTCCCCGCCGCATCCTGGACTAGGTCTCCATTGGGAGCCGCTACGATTGGTCCGCTCACTCCCACGCCGAAGTTGACATCCACGGTGTAGGTCTGTGCCTGGGCCGGCTGCGCGATCGCCAGCGTCATCGCAGCTATCGCCACTGAAAATGCCGCGACCGACAAAGACCTGCGTATTGAAATTCTCGAATTGCGCAGGAAGCAGGTCATCGATTTGAAGATCATGGATTCACCTCTACACGGCTGGAACGGAGCTTGGCAGAACAGCGCACGACGCGACCCGGGGAAGGCCGAAGGAGGCATGATACACCGCTTCCGCGCCGTATTGGCGGTCTATTTGCAGAGTGTTCTGTGGCGCAAGATCGCGGACGCAAGAACCGCCCGCTGGCGCTCAAAACGTCGATATCATCAACGACATTGTCATCCTTCGCGAAGCGAGAGTCCTGCGCACCCCCAGGCGGCGCCAATACTGTCGGCAAGGGGCAAAGGTTCTTCGCTGAGGACGACAGCGCTTCAAATGGCGCCGATATACGACGTTTCTTTAAGAAGGTCCCTTCGTGCTCCTTCCTGCCCTTCGTGGTTTAAGTTGTTGACGCCGTTAGCGTCTCTAGTGGTTGCGGGTTAAGGAGCAAAAGCGTCTAACCGCCGAGGACGCCAAGAAAACCAGACGGCGACCAAGCACACTCCTGTGCTTTCCCAATTTCTGCCTCGGCTTACCGGGTTCCTCGCAGGCGCCGATACCTGCGGATCAGCGCGTTGGTCGACGTGTCGTGTTTGAGTTGAGGGTCGGCGGAACTCTGCAACTCGGGAATGATGCGCTTGGCCAGGACTTTGCCGAGTTCCACTCCCCACTGGTCGAACGAGTCGATGTTCCAGATTGCGCCTTGCGTAAAGACGCTGTGCTCGTAGAGTGCGACCAGCGCGCCGACGGTTCGCGGAGTCAGTTTCTCGGCCAGGATCAGGTTGGTGGGGCGGTTGCCTTCGCACACGCGGAATGGAGTTTGAAAATCGGGTGAGCCTTCGGCCTTTAATTCTTCGGCAGTCTTGCCGAAGGCCAGGGCCTCCGCCTGAGCGAACAGATTCGCCATCAACAGATCGTGATGGTCTTTGAATTCGCTGAGCGGCTGGCAGAATCCGATGAGATCGCAGGGAATAATTTTCGTGCCCTGATGAATGAGCTGGTAAAACGAGTGCTGGCCGTCGGTTCCGGGCTCACCCCAGATAATAGGCCCGGTCTGGTAGTTGACGGGCTGGCGGTCGAGATCGACGTGCTTGCCGTTGCTCTCCATCTGAAGTTGCTGCAGGTACGCGGGAAAGCGCTTGAGATTGTCAGCGTAAGGCATGATGCCGAGGGTCTGCGCTCCGAAGAAATTGTTGTACCAGACGGTGAGCAGGCCGAGCAGAACGGGAAGATTCTTATCGAGGGGCGCGGTGCGGAAGTGCTCGTCGATGTCGTGAAATCCGGCGAGCAGATCTTCGAATCCCTTGGGACCGATGGCGATCATGGTCGAGAGGCCGATGGCGGAATCCATCGAATAGCGGCCGCCAACCCAATCCCAGAATCCGAACATGTTGTCGGTATCGATGCCGAACTTGGCGACGCCCTCGGCGTTGGTGGAGACAGCGACGAAGTGCTTGGCTACGGCCGTGTCGCTGTGGAGCGCGTCGACGACCCAGCGGCGGGCAGTGGCGGCGTTGGTCATGGTTTCGAGCGTGGTGAAAGTTTTCGAGGAGAGAATGAATAGCGTTTCCGCGGGATCGAGATCGTGAGTGGCTTCGGCGAAGGCTGCGCCGTCGACATTGGCCACAAAGCGGAAATTCATGGCGCGGTTGCTAAATGTACGGAGGGCGTCGAAGGCCATCTCGGGGCCAAGGTAGGAGCCGCCGATGCCGATGTTGATGACAGTCTTGATGGTCTTGCCGGTGTGGCCTTTCCAATCTCCGCTGCGCACACGGTTGGAGAATGCAGCCATCTTGTCGAGCACGGCGTGCACTTCGGCGACGACATCCTCGCCATCGACCTTGATCTGCGCGCCTCGGGGGGCACGGAGGGCAATGTGCAGGACGGCGCGGTTTTCCGTGACATTGATCTTGTCGCCGCGAAACATGGCGTCGCGACGTTCGGCCACGCCGCGCTCTTTGGCCAAAGCGAGCAGCAGGCGGACGGTTTCGTCGGTAATGCGATTCTTCGAGTAGTCCAGATAAAGGCCGGCGCTCTCGGCGACCAGCCGCTCGCCGCGGCCGGGATCATCGGCGAAAAGCTGTCTCAGATGGAGGTCTTTGGTCTTGTCATAGTGCGCCTGGAGCGCACGCCAGGATTGCGTTTCGGTAAGTCGCTCGGTCATTGCCGCTCCTTCACTATTACTGGTAGTAATATTTCTTTCAGCGTTAGAGTTGATCTGTCTCGGGTCAATCTGCTTTGGGATCAACCTTCTCTTGGTTCGATCCAGGGTCCATCGTTCGCGATGAGCTGATGAGCCTCGGCTGGCCCCCAGGTTCCGGGCTCGTAGCGATACACCGGCGTGACGTTGCCCAAGATTGGCTCGACTGCTCTCCACTGAGCTTCGACGAGATCCTGGCGGGCAAACAGATCGGGCAGGCCGCGCATGGCGTCACCCAGCAGCCGCTCGTAGGGAGGCATATCGTCGGCGGCGCGCTCGGTGAGGGTAAGTTCGACATCACTGCCGGTCATACGCTCGCCGGGCGTTTTGACTCTCAGACCCATGCCAATCGCAATGTCGGGACTGATGCGCATCCGCAGATGAGCCGAGGTGCTGGGCACGATCTCACTAAACGTTTCTATCGGAGGGCGCTTGAATTCAACGAAGATTTCGGTTGCGGTGACGGGAAGCATCTTTCCGGTTCGAATGTAGATGGGCACGCCGGACCATCGCCAATTGTCGATGAACAATTTGACCGCGATGAAGGTCTCGACCGCGGAAGCGGCGGCCACGCCGGGTACGGAAAGATAGCCCTTGTACTGGCCGCGCACCACGTCACCAGGAGCAATCGGCCGGACGGCCTTGAGCAGCGTGGCTTTCTGGTCGCGAGAGGCATCGTGGAGTTCGCCGGTGGGAGGATCCATGGTTAGAATCGACAGCACCTGCAGCAGATGGTTCTGCACCACGTCACGCAGTGCGCCAGCCTCGTCGTAAAACTTGCCGCGGTCTTCGACTCCGAACTTTTCGGCCATGGTGATCTGAATGCTGCGCACGTAGTTGCGATTCCAGACCGGCTCAAAGTTGGGATTGGCGAAACGAGTGTAGAGAATATTCTGCACCGGCTCTTTGCCCAGAAAATGATCGATGCGGAAAATTCGGTCTTCGGGAAAATATTGGAGCAGGATGCGGTTGAGTTCCTGAGCCGAGGCCAAATCGCGGCCGAACGGCTTCTCCACTACGACTCTTGCGTTCTGGGCGCAACCGGACTCGGCCAGCCCCTGCGCGACAGTGCCAAACAAGCTGGGAGGGATCGCGAGGTAATGCAGCGGCTGCTTGGCCTGGTTCAACTGTTTGCGCAGTTCGGCAAAGGTGTTGGGGTCGTTGTAGTCGCCGTCTACGTAGCGCAGCAGACTTGTAAGCCTTGCGAATGCAGCCTGGTCGATGCCGCCGTTTTTCTCGAGGCTGTCCTGAGCGCGGGCTTTCAGCTGATCGAGATTCCAGCCAGCCTTGGCCACGCCGATGATCGGCACATCGAGACCTTCGTCGCGAATCAATCCCTGCAGCGAGGGAAAGATCTGCTTGTGCGCCAGATCGCCGGTGGCGCCGAAGAATACGAAAGCGTCTGACTGGAAGGCCGCCATTAGTCCGCTCCCGGCTTGCCGGCAGCCTTTTCCAGATGGCCGCCGAATTCGTAACGCATGGCCGAAAGCAGTTTAGCGGCATACTCTTCGTTGCCGCGAGACGCGAAGCGGGTGTTGAGCGCCGCGCTGATCACCGGCGCGGGGATGCCTTCGTCGACGGCGGCCTGCACGGTCCAGCGTCCCTCGCCGGAATCGGATACGCGGCCGGCGAATTTCGACAGGTCGGGATTTTCGCGCAGCGCCGAGGCAGTCAGATCGAGCAGCCAGGAACCGATCACGCTGCCGCGCCGCCACACCTCGGCGACCTCGGGCACGTTGATGTCGTATTGATAAAGCTCGGGGTGACGCAGCGGCGTGGTCTCGGCGTCGACTTCGCGCTTTACTTTGCCGGCGTTGGCGTTCTTGATGATATTCAACCCCTCGGCAAAAGCGGCCATCATGCCGTATTCGATGCCGTTGTGAACCATCTTGACGAAATGGCCTGCGCCGTTGGGGCCGCAGCGAAGGTAGCCATTTTCAGATGTAGAAGGCGGCCCGGTGCGGCCGGGTGTGCGCTCGGCGGAGCCCACGCCGGGGGCCAGGGATTTAAAGATCGGATCGAGATGAGTGATGATGGCTTCTTCTCCGCCGATCATCAGGCAGTATCCGCGTTCGAGTCCCCACACGCCGCCGCTGGTGCCGCAGTCAACGTAGTGAATGCCCTTCGGTTTCAACTCGGACGCACGGCGAATGTCGTCGTGGTAGTAGGAATTGCCTCCGTCAATGACGATGTCGCCCGGATCGAGCACCGGGACGAGCGACTGCAAGACGGAATCGACGACGGCGGCCGGAATCATCATCCAGACGGCGCGCGGCTTGCTCAGCTTTTTTGTGAAATCCACGAGGCTGGTGGACGACTGAGCCCCTTTCGCCGCGAGATCTTGCATGGCCTGGGGATGCGTGTCACTTACCACGCACTGGTGGCCGGCTTTCAGAAGACGTTGCACCATGTAAGAACCCATTCTGCCCAGACCGATCATTCCGAGTTGCATTGTGATTCCTCCTTATAAACATTAAGAGTTACGGCGGGTGGCTAAAGATTCACTCTCCGAAGATTCATTCTCCGACGTTCCAGGGGGATCAGGCAAATGCGGGCGTCGGACTTCGGGCTTCAGACCTCACCTTCTGGATTTGAGAGTTCATACCGGGCCGTGGAGGGGCGGACGCATTCGTCCGCCCGGCGGCGGTTGGGACGCTTCTTTCCCGAACGAATGCGTCCGGGGGCTCCATCGGTCGTGGAGGCTTCTGTTTTTTACCACGGGCGTCCGAGGTCCGACGCCCGTGGGCTGTGTTGTCGCTGCAATTATTTTTTGTACGCGGCGGTGTCGGTCCACTTCCAGCTGCGAATCTCCGGCAGATCCTGGCCATATTTGTCGATGTACTGCTTATGCTCGACAAGCTTGTCTTTGAGTTGCTGCTTCAGGTAGATGCCTTTGTCTCCGGTCTGCGGCAGGCGGTCGATGGTATCCATAACGAGATGGAAGCGGTCGAGATCGTTCAGCACCGTCATGTCGAAGGCGGTGGTGATGGTGCCTTCTTCTTTGTAGCCGCGGACGTGAATGTTGTTGTGATTGGTGCGGCGGTAGGTGAGCCGGTGAATCAGCCACGGGTAGCCGTGGAAGGCGAAGATGACGGGCTTGTCTTTGGTGAAGAGATCGTCGAAATCGGTGTCGCTAAGGCCGTGGGGATGCTCGGATTGCGGCTGCAGCTTCATGAGATCGACCGTGTTGACCACGCGGATTTTAAGCTCTGGCAAACGCTCGCGCATGATGGAAACGGCAGCGAGCGTTTCGAGCGTGGGCACGTCGCCACAGCAGGCCATGACTACATCGGGCGCGACTCCCTGGTCGTTGCTGGCCCACTGCCAGATGCCGATGCCCTCGGTGCAGTGCTTGACAGCGGCATCCATGGTGAGCCACTGCGGCGCGGGGTGCTTGCCCGCGATGACGAGGTTGACGTATTGGCGGCTGCGCAGACAGTGGTCCATTACTGAGAGCAGGCAGTTGGCGTCGGGCGGAAGATACACACGAACGACTTCGGCTTTTTTGTTGACGACGTGGTCGACGAAGCCGGGATCCTGGTGGGTGAAGCCGTTGTGGTCCTGGCGCCAGACGTGCGAGGACAGAAGGTAGTTGAGCGAGGAGATCTGGCGTCGCCAGGGAAGTCCGGAAGTGACCTTCAACCATTTGGCGTGCTGGTTGAACATGGAATCAATGATGTGAATGAAAGCTTCGTAGCAGTTGAACACGCCGTGGCGTCCGGTGAGCAGATAGCCTTCGAGCCAGCCTTCGCATTGATGCTCGCTGAGCATTTCCATCACGCGTCCGCTGGGCGCGAGATATTCGTCATTGGGCAGCGTCGCGGCCTCCCACTGGCGGTTGGTGACCTGAAAGAGAGCTGCGAGGCCGTTGGAAATTGTTTCGTCGGGACCAAAGACGCGGAAATTCTTCTGCTCGCGGTTCAGCTTTTCGACATCGCGCAGGAAAGGACCGAGTACGCGGGTATCGCCAATGCCGGTCGCGCCGGGCACGGGCACATCGACTGCGTAGTCACGGAAGTCGGGCATGCGCAAGTCGCGAAGCAGAATGCCGCCGTTGGCGTGAGGATTTGCGCCCATGCGCCGCTCGCCCTTCGGAGCAAGTTCAGCCAGATCCGGTTTCAGCCGGCCTTCTGCATCGAAGAGTTCTTCCGGCCGGTAGCTGCGCAGCCAGTCCTCCAGCAGCTTGAGGTGAGCGGGATTGGTGGCCGGATCGGTGATCGGCACCTGATGCGAACGGAAAGTTCCTTCGATTTGCTTGCCGTCGATCATCTTCGGGCCGGTCCACCCCTTGGGCGAATTGAGAACGATCATCGGCCAGCGCGGACGGGTCAGGTTGCCGCGGACGCGGGCATCCTGCTGAATGGTTTTGATCTGCTCGATGGACCGATCGAGCGCCGTGGCCATAGCCTCATGCATCAATTCCGGTTCGTGACCTTCGACGAAAAAGGGCGTCCAGCCGTAGCCGCGCAGCAGTTGTTCCAATTCTTCGTGAGTGATGCGGGCGAGGATGGTGGGGTTGGCAATCTTGTAGCCGTTGAGATGAAGGATGGGCAGCACCGCGCCGTCGGTTGCCGGATCGAGAAACTTGTTGGAATGCCAGGCTGTGGCGAGCGGTCCGGTTTCGGCCTCGCCGTCGCCGACGACGCAGGCGACAATGAAATCCGGATTGTCGAATACCGCGCCAAACGAGTGACTGAGCGAGTAGCCCAGTTCGCCGCCTTCGTGGATCGAGCCCGGACATTCGGGGGAGACGTGGCTCGGAATTCCTCCGGGGAAAGAAAACTGAAGGAACAGCCGGCGCAGACCCTGCTCATCCTGACTGATGTCCGGATAGATCTCGCTGTACGTGCCTTCGAGATAAGTGTTGCCTACAAGAGCGGGACCGCCGTGTCCAGGGCCGGAAACATAAATCATGTCGAGGTCGTATTTCTTAATGACGCGATTCAGATGGACGTAAATAAAGTTCTGCCCGGGCGTCGTGCCCCAGTGGCCGAGTAGCATGTGCTTGATGTCACCGGGGGCCAGCGGACGCTTCAGCAGAGGATTGTCGTAGAGATAAATCTGGCCGACGGACAGATAGTTGGCGGCGCGCCAGTAGGCATCCATCTGGTGGAGGAGTTCGGGGGGAAGAGTTCTTGTCGACATGATTCGTTTCTCCTGGCGTTGCAATGCAGACCCTTTGCAGACACTGTTTTTCAATCCAGCTTTAGAACCCGGCAAACCGTTCTGGCGATCATTCGTTCCTCGTCGGTGCGAATGACGCGCATCGTCACGCGGCTTGACGCGGAGGAAATGACTCCCTCATTCCCTGCATTTCGCGCTTCGTCGAGTTCGATTCCGAGGAATCCTAGGCCGGCGCAGACACGGGTGCGAACCGGGGGAGCGCTTTCGCCGATGCCGCCGGCGAACACCAGCGTATCGAGTCCGCCCAGGGCCGCCGCGAATGCGCCGATTCTTTTCTTGACCTCGTAACAGAAGATTGCGACGGCATCGAAGGCGCGCGCGTCTTGGGTTTCGTGTTGCAACAGGTCGCGCATGTCGGAACTCGTCTCGGAGACGCCGAGCAATCCGGACTGGAAATTGACCATCTCGTTAAATTGGCTGGCGCTCATATTTTCGGTGCGCGACAGATACCAGACCAGGCCGGGGTCGATATCGCCGGAGCGGGTGCTCATCGGAATGCCGGCGGTGGGAGTAAAACTCATGCTGGTGTCGATAGACTTGCCGTCGCGCACTGCGGCCAGGCTCGCGCCATTGCCGAGGTGAGCGAGAATGACGCGGCCGGCGGTTGCTGCGGGGTCGCCTAGGCGCGCGAGTTCTTCCATCAGAAACGCGTAAGACAATCCGTGGAAGCCGTAGCGCCGTACACCCAGCGCTTCGTAACGGCGTGGAATCGGCAACAACCGCGCCACACGCGGCAGGTCACGGTGAAACGCCGTGTCGAAACACGCCACTTGCGGCAGGTCAGGAAAGCGGCGTTGAAACGCCTCGGTCAGCAGAATCTCTTCCGGCAGGTGATCAGGATCGAAAGGACTGAGGCGGCGCAGTTCTTCGACCATCTCCGCGGTGATTCTCTGCGGCTCGCTATACTTCGGCCCGCCGTGCACTATACGGTGCCCTATGCCGGCCAATGCCTCCCGGCCGGGGTGTTGCGTGATCCATGCCATCAGGACGTCGACTGCAGCCCTGTGATCGGGCGCCGTCACCGGACGCGAGAGGTTGTCTTCGGGGTTCAGGCCTCTTACCCGCAGGATCGCATCCGGCAATCCGATTCGTTCAATCGCACCCTGCAGAACCCGTTCGAGCGAGGCCGCAGACTCGAACAGCGCGAACTTGATGCTAGAAGAACCGCCGTTGATGGTCAGGATGGCTGGATTCGATGGCGTCATGCCCAATCTTTCTCTTGCGTTTGCTCGTCGATGTGATGCATCCGTTTTCGTCAGCTCCGCAATTCGAGCGAGCCCTTGCCTTTTACGTTGGGAACAGGATTACTCTTACATCGGCTTTTTCGGTTGGTTGCATTAGCGCTGCCAGAGAATGCGCGGCGATTCCAGGGGAACGGCAACGCCGGCGTGTTGAGGAATGATTCGCACCGTGTAATCGGTGGCTGGGCGCCCGGTGCGCACGGATGCGGAATAGACGCAGGCTCCCCCTGATGCATTCGGGGCCGGATGCCCACACTTCATCTCCACGCGGACCGAATCGGCGCCGATTCCGTCGGCATAAAGCTCGACGCGAACGGAACCGGGGTCGAGATCATTTAGAACTATCTCAGCTTCGAACTCAAGTTGGTTTCCGTTAGTCTTGACCCGGAAGTCCAGGATGCGCAACGAGTCCCATTTCTGATCAAGGGCATGCCGCCACTGGGCTATCTGTTGACCGACCGAGCCTTTGTTCGCAGCGCGTTTACCGTAGGCTGCCGCGGCCGGAAGGTAATGCTGTTCGGTATATTCCCGCACCGTGCGATCGGCTGAATATTGCGGGGTGAGCCGGGCCATGCTCTCGCGCATTCGCGCCACCCATGCGGCAGGAATGCCTTTCTCATTGCGCGCGTAGAACTCCGGGATCACCTTCTGCTCGAGCAGATCGTAGAGCGCCTCGGCTTCGACGGCGTCCCAGGCAGGATCGTCACCATGCTCGCGACCGTCGCCCAGCGCCCAGCCCACCTCCGGGGTGTAAGCTTCGGCCCACCAACCGTCCAACTCGGAGAGATTGATGCCTCCGTTCACCAGCACTTTCATGCCGCTGGTGCCGCAAGCCTCCCAGGGACGGCGCGGCGTGTTGATCCAGACATCTACGCCCTGCACGAGATGCTCGGTGAGGAGCATGTCGTAGTCGCTGAGAAAAACGGCATGCGGGCGCACCTCTGGCCGGCGGATGAAATGCGTCCACTGCTGAATGAGTGCCTGCCCGGGCTGATCGGCGGGATGTGCTTTTCCGGCGATGATGAGTTGCACCGGATACTTTGAATTGGTCAACAGACGCAGCAGGCGCTCCGGATCGTGCAGCAGCAGATTGGGCCGCTTGTACGTGGCGAAGCGGCGGGCAAAGCCGAGGGTAAGAGCGTTGGGATCAAAAAGATGCTTCGCGCCTTCAACCCCATCCTGCGGTGCGCCCGAGGCTTCCAGTTGCCGCGACAATCGTTGGCGAGCGTAATCCACCAGCGAATGACAGGCGACGGTGCGAAGCTTCCAGAGGCTGGCGTCGGAGGTTTGGCGAATATCGTGATTCAAGGTGGGTGTCGTTCCCAGCCAGCGATCCTTGCCGCATTTCTCGGTCCAGAGATCGTCGGCCTCGGCCGAGTCCCATGTCGGCATGTGGACTCCGTTGGTCACATATCCAATCGGGACTTCGTCCTCGGGCCAGCGCGGAAACAGAGGCAGAAACAGATGCCGGCTTACCTTGCCGTGCAGACGGCTCACGCCATTCACGGAGCCACTTCCGTGAACCGCCAGATATGCCATGTTGAAATCTTCCGAGGGATCGGCAGGATTCTGGCGGCCCAGGGCCAGCAAATCTTGCAGGGAGATACTGAGCTTTTCCGCGTATCCGCCAAGGTATTGTTCGATGAGGGCGGGAGAAAAATGATCGAAGCCGGCAGCGACCGCAGTATGGGTGGTAAAGAGATTCCCGGCGCGGGTGGCGGCGAGAGCGACGTCGAAGGGCTGGCCCGTTCCTTCCATGAAATTGCGAGCGCGCTCGAGAATGGCGAAGGCTGCGTGCCCCTCGTTCAGGTGACAGACCTCGGGCTGCAGGCCGAGCGCGCGGAGCAGGCGCCATCCGCCAATTCCCAGCAGCAGTTCCTGCTTGAGGCGCAACTCAGGGCCGCCGCCGTAGAGCTCGCTGGTGATGCCGCGATGCGCGGGATAATTTGCGGCGTCGTTGCTGTCGAGCAAATAGAGCTTCACGCGACCGACCTGAACTTGCCAGGCGCGCAGCCAGACGGAATATCCCGGCAGCGCGATTTCGAGTCGAAGCCATTCACCGTTTGGATGGCGCAACGGAGTAATCGGCAACTGCCCGGGATCGTTGTAAGGAAAAAGCGCCTGTTGCTCGCCGTTGCTGCCGATCACCTGGCGGAAGTAGCCTTGCTGGTAGAGCAGTCCTACACCGACCACGGGCACGCCCAGATCGCTGGCGGCTTTGAGTTGATCTCCGGCGACATTGCCCAGGCCACCGGAGTAGATCGGCAGAGCTTCGCTGAGCATGAACTCCATGCTGAAATACGCGACACAAGTCAGGCCCGCGCCCGAATGATTTCGTTGAAACCAGGCGGGCGCTGCCGCCGATTGCCGGCTGGCCTCCACCAGATCATCGACGTTCTTCCGAAAATCAGGATCGGCCAACACGCGCTGGATCTGGTCGCGCGAGACCGTCTGCAGCACGACCCAGGGGTTATGCGTAATCTCCCACAGCCTGGCATCGAGCTGCCGCCAGATTTTGTCGGTCGAGTGATTCCAGGACCAATGCAGGTCCAGCGCCAGCTCCGCGAGAGAATCGACTCCATCAATTTCCGTGGGCAAGAGATTGTAGATAGGATAGCTGGCGCGGATTCCATCGCTCATGATTTCTTCCTCGGATACTTGTCCGTCTAAACTGTCGCCGCCAGCGCGTCGGTTACAATCTCCTGCGCTTCCTGCAGGATTTGCCGCAGATGATCCGGTCCGCGAAAGCTTTCGGCGTAAATTTTATAGATGTCCTCTGTTCCCGAAGGTCGCGCCGCGAACCATCCGTTTTTTGCCTGCACTTTCAATCCGCCGATGGACGCGCCGTTGCCGGGCGCGGTGGTGAGAATGGCCTGGACCTTTTCTCCCGCCAGATCCGTGGATCGAACCTGCTGTGGCGCAAGCTTGCTCAGAATTTTTTTCTGTTCGGGAGTAGCGGGCGCTTCCACCCGGTCGTAAACCGGCTCACCGAATTCGCGAGTCAGATCGCGATAGATTTCGCCAGGATCGCGATTCATTTTGGCGGTAATTTCCGCCGCGAGCAGGGCGGGAACGATCCCATCTTTATCGGTCGTCCAGACGCTACCGTCGAGGCGGACGAACGAAGCACCGGCACTCTCTTCGCCACCGAAACCGAGTGAGCCGTCGAGCAGGCCATCCACAAACCACTTGAATCCGACCGGCACTTCGTAAAGCTTGCGGCCAACTTTCCCCGTGACGCGATCGATCATTTGGCTGCTCACCACGGTCTTGCCCACCGCCGCGCGCTCGCTCCACTTAGGGCGGTGTTGGAACAGGTAGAAGATCGCGACCGAGAGATAGTGATTCGGCGGAAGCAGGCCTGAACTCCTGGTGACGACGCCGTGCCGGTCATGATCGGTGTCGCAGGCGAAAGCGATCGTGAAGCGATCCTTCAGGCCAATCAACCTCTGCATCGCGTAGGGCGAGGATGGGTCCATGCGAATCTGGCCGTCCCAATCTACTGTCATGAACCGGAAGGTTGGGTCGACAGCGTCGTTCACGACGGTGAGATTCAAGCCGTAGCGCTCGGCAATCGGCTTCCAGTAGTGGACTCCCGCCCCCCCGAGCGGATCGACGCCGAGGCTGATCTTCGAGTCGCGAATTGCATCCATGTCAATCACATTGGCGAGATCGGCAACGTAGGGGTCGAGGTAGTTGTGCCGGTGCGTGGTGGAAGCGCGAAGAGCTTTCTCAAATGGAATTCGCTTCAGGCCCGCGAGGCCGTTCTCGAGAAACTCGTTGGCTTTGGTCTCGATCCAACCGGTGACGGCCGCTTCGGCCGGTCCGCCGTTTGGCGGGTTGTATTTGAAACCTCCGTCATTCGGCGGATTGTGCGATGGTGTGATGACGATTCCGTCCGCGAGTCCAGTCTTGCGGCCGCGATTGTAAGTGAGAATCGCGTGCGAAATCACGGGGGTCGGGGTGTATTCATCGGCCTCTGAAATCATGACCTCGACGCCATTAGCTGCGAGAACCTCAAGCGCGCTGGCGAAAGCTGGCACGGAAAGCGCATGCGTGTCCATGCCGAGAAACAGCGGGCCGTCGATTTTGTTCTGCCGCCGATAGAGGCAGATCGCCTGAGTGATGGCGAGGATGTGCCACTCGTTGAAGGCGCTATCGAATGAGGAACCACGGTGACCCGAAGTGCCGAAGGCGACGCGTTGTTGCGGCACAGAAGGATCCGGTACCTGGGTATAGTAGGCCGTAACCAGCCGGGGCACATTCACGAGCATCGATGGTTCGGCCGGCTTTCCGGCGTAAACGCTAATTTTCATAGTTCGTCCCTTATAGTTCGTCCTTGAATCCAAAAAAATTGAACACCCTCGGCACAGCCCAGAATGCACACTCGGAATTATTCCACTCTTCGAGGGCTGCCGGAGCGAAGGATCGACGGCGAGTAAAATTGGGGCCGCTCCCGGGAATAACCAACCTTCCTACACAGAATAGTCGATCGTTGTTATGGCCGTGTGAATTCAATCCGCATTGTGCACCAGTTTGATGACTTGGAAGACGAAGTTGGGTGCAGTCCTTCTGAGATTCGTGTTTAAATAGTCGACCTGCAGTCTTCGATCGATGTAAGCTGACGATTTCTTAAGGAAGCCTTTCTCTAGTTACAGACTATGCGCCGACCTGAATCCAGTTCTTCACGCCGAAAGTTCCTGCGAAACGCCTTGACCACCGGGGCGGCTGCCACGATCTATCCCGCACTCGCCGGAGGACGGGAGATGGCCCGGTCATCGAAATCGGAATCGGATCCGGTTCCTGACGTGACGCCTTTCGAATTGGATGAAATCACGATCGACGAACTGCAGGAAGGAATGAAATCTGGCAAATACACGGCGCAGTCGCTGGTGGAGAAATATTCGGCTCGGATTGACGAAATAGATAAGCACGGCCCCGCGGTAAACAGCGTGATCGAAATGAATCCGGAAGCCACGGCGATTGCCGAGGCGCTTGATCGCGAGCGCCAGGAAAAAGGGCCGCGTGGTCCGCTGCATGGAATTCCGGTGCTGATCAAGGACAACATCGCTACCGCGGATCGCATGATGACCACGGCGGGATCGCTGGCGCTGGTGGGCGCAAAACCGGCCAAAGATTCGTTTGTCGCGCAGAGGCTGCGGGCGGCGGGTGCGGTCATCCTGGGCAAGACAAACCTGAGCGAATGGGCGAATATTCGGTCGAGTCACTCGACCAGCGGCTGGAGCGGGCGCGGCGGACTGACGAAGAATCCATATGCGCTCGATCGCAATCCTTGTGGATCGAGTTCGGGCACAGGGGCGGGGATTTCGGCGAACTTTGCCGCAGTCGGGATTGGAACCGAGACTGATGGCTCGATCGTTTGCCCGTCGTCGTCGAACGGGCTGGCCGGAATCAAGCCAACGGTGGGGTTGGTGAGCCGCAGCGGGATTGTTCCGATTTCGCACAGCCAGGATAGCGCCGGTCCCATGGGCCGCACGGTACGCGATGCGGCAATTCTGCTGGGCGCGCTGACTGGCGTTGACTCAGACGATGCGGCAACATCGGCAAGCGCGGGCAAGGCGCAGACCGACTACGCGCAGTATTGCGATGCGAACGGGCTGAAGGGAGCGCGCATCGGCGTGGCACGGAAATATTTCGGCTTCAGCGATGCGGTCGACGCGTTGATGGAGCAATCTCTCGCGGTGATGAAGAAACAAGGCGCGACGCTGATCGATCCCGCCGACATCGAGACTCTGGGAAAGTTCGATGCAAGCGAATTGCTGGTCTTCATGTATGAGCTGAAGGCTGACTTGAATGCGTATCTGGCTCGGCTGGAGCCGGGCGCTTCGGTAAGAACGTTGCAAGACATTATCGATTTCAACGAGCAGAACCGGCAGAAAGAGATGCCCTATTTCGGTCAGGACTTATTCCTGAAGGCTGAGAGTAAGGGGCCACTCAGCGAGAAAGAGTACATCGACGCGCTGGCGAACAATCACCAACTGGCCCGGGTCGAGGGCATCGATGCGCTCATGACTAAGTACAGGCTCGATGCCATTGTCGCTCCCACGGGAGGTCCAGCGTGGCTTACGGATCTGATCAACGGCGATCATGTTGCTGGGGGCAGTTCCAACGCAGCTGCGGTTGCGGGATATCCTAACATTAACGTAACGGCTGGATATTTGTGGGGCCTGCCCGTTGGTATCTCGTTTTTTGGGCGCGCGTGGAGCGAACCAACGTTGATCAAGCTGGCGTATTCGTTTGAGCTGGCGACCAAGGCGCGGCAAGCGCCCAGGTTTCTAGCCAGCGTTGGACCAGAGTAGAATAATTTAGACGGGCGCCGGAGGTAGTAAGTGTCCAGATTCTGCATTCCGGGGTCAATACTTGCTATCCCGATGCAGTATCTCGTTGTTTCGTGCCTCGCCGTTTCCTGTAGCCTTTCGGCGCAGGTTTCATATCCCAATCTTGAAGTGCATATCAGCGATTTGCCGGCGCTGACGGCGCGGACCAAAGATGCTTCCGACGTATTGCGAACTTCGCTCGACATAGTGCTGCGTGACCGCGACGTCTGCTGCGGGAAAGACTCCGCTCTGGGGGACAGCCTGGAAAGAGCGGATCCCACTTCTTTGAAGGATATCGCTGAAAAACTGCAAGGCCGGCATCTGTTGAGCGACGGACGGCCCATCATGGTGAAGGCGCAGTATATTGCCCCTGACGCCATCGGTGCAGACGGCTTGATCAACGCTCTCCAGGCCAAGCGTGCGCTCCTGCTGGAATGGAATTCCCACATCTATGTCTGTTACGGCGTCACTTACCGCAAAGACTACGACGCCAACGGCGGAGTGATGGATACGATTCTCACATTTCTGCTGCTGGATCCGCGATATTCGGGTTCGCGGCGAGAAGTTGTTTTCAATCGCGACACGGACGACTGGAGCAAAGTACAGGGAGTGCTGACGGTCGAGTCTGCGCTGCAATAGATCAGGGTTCAATAGATCATGGATCTTAGATAGTTTCTAATCTTCCTAATGCTTTGGGGCTTTCCATGTTAGCCTTGAATGCAATTAGGGGGTAGTTAATGACCAACCTGAACAAGGTAGTCACTTCCCTACGGTCCGAGTACTCTCGACTTGAACACGAGATGGAACGAGTAGGGAAGGCACTAAATGCGTTAGGCCAAGCCGGCGGGACTAAGCTTAAGAGGACGAAACGTACTCTGAGCAAAGAAGCCCGACGGCGGATCGCCGAAGCGCAAAGACTACGCTGGGCGAAAGTGCGGAAACAAGCCGCCAAGCTAGTCAAGTCGTAGCTGTTTGTAGTCGGCAGTCGTAGTACTTTCGCAAGCACCGCGACGGCCTCGTTCGTATATTTGCGAACGGGGCCAAGCGGGGCGACCTGACCGGTCTCACTTCTTAAGTCCAGCGGAACCACTTCAGCGCCAGCACGAACGAAATTCCACCCCACAAAGCCATCACTAACAGCCGCGGCCACTGCTGCATCAAGGGCGTTCCTTGCAGAATGCTGGCGCGCAGAGCGTCATTGAGCGCCGTCAGGGGAAGGGCTTTAATCAGCGGATGGATGACCGCGGGGAAGCGTTCATAAGAAAAGAAAACGCCGGAAAAAATCCACATGGGCATCATCACCAGGTTGATGAGGCCTGAGATGCTCTCGATTTTCTGCGCCCGGCTCGCGGTCAACAGACCGACGCCGCCAAACGTGAGTGAACCCAGGCCGCCAATGGCCGCTATCGCGAGGACGGACCCCACGACGCGCATGTGAAAGAACAGGACGCCGAACACTAACAGCAGGCCGACTTCGATCACCATCAGCAGCAAGCGGCTGGTCATGATCGCCAAGAGAAAATCTCCGCGGCGCATGGGCGTGCCGACGTAACGCTTCAGCAGCTTGCGCTGACGCATGTCGACCAAAGCGAAGCCGATGCCCCACATGCCAGAGTTCATCAGGTTCATGCCCAGCAGGCCAGGAATGAGGAAATCGATGTAGCGCGAACCGGGTTCCGAGGACGTGACCACGCTGGTTGCGATCACGTCTTTGCGGCCGGCCGCTGACTGCAGCGCGTTATTGACCTCAGACTTCGCCAGAACGCTCTCCGGCCGGGCCGGATCGTAACGATACTGGAACGCTCCGTCGGGTCCCTGCTCGATGACGAGGTCGAATTGTCCGAGGCGGAATCCCTGGCGCGCCTGTTCGGAATCGAGCACCTGGATTTTGAACAGATCATGTTGCGGTGCGCGAGTGAGGAGTGCCTGTGCATCCTGTGAGCCGGATCCGGCAACGATCGCAACCGGGATCGCGTCGCCCGGCTTGTTGCGGAAGGCGATCCCCAGGCCGAGAGCGAGCAGCAACGGGAAGACGAAAACCCAGAACACGACTTCCGGTTCGCGCCTCAATTCGAGCAGGCGCGCCATCAGCAGGTGGCGATAACCCGCCCAACGCCCGTTGCGCGGAGGCAGAGTGGGCGCGGTCTTCGCCGCCGCTACAGGTGTTTCCTGGGCGATACTCATAGGTTTATTTCCGCCGTACTGGTCATGATTCGTTTCGCCAAAGCGTCTATTCCTCCCTCAGGTGACGGCCGGTCAGATTCACGAAAACATCTTCCAGACTGGCTTGCCGCGTCGTGAGATGTTGCAACGCGCTTCCCTGCCCGTCGATGGCTTCGAGCAGCGCCGGTATGGTCAGGTGTGGCTGCTTCACGGTCAGGGCAACAAGGCCATCCCCTTCGCGGACGGATTCCACGCTGGGCAATCCACTCCACAACTTGAGCGCCGCGCCATCCTGATTTCCGCTCACGGAAAATTCAACCACATGATGGCCGCCGAGGCGGTCGATCAGATCGGCGGGAGAACCTTCGGCGATGATCTGCCCGTGGTCGACAATCGCCAGGCGATCGCAAAGACGTTCAGCTTCATCCATGTAATGCGTGGTGAGGAGCACGGTGCCGCCGTTGCGCTGAAAGGTGCGAATGATCTCCCAGAGCTGGCGCCGGCTCTGCGGATCGAGGCCGGTGGTCGGCTCGTCCAGAAATAGAATCTTCGGATTGCAGACCAACGCCGTCGCCACCGCAAGCCGCTGGCGCTGTCCACCGGATAACTTGCCGACCCAGGCGTCCGCCTTCTCGGTGAGTTCCAATTGATCGAGCACTTCGCTTGGCGAACGCGGCTGGCGATAGAAGCTGGCGAAAAGCTCAAGCGTCTCGCGGACCGTGAGTTTTTCCGACAGGCGCGTTTCCTGGAGCGAAATGCCCAGCCACTCGCGCATCTCGCGCTCGTTCTTCTCCCACCTCTTGCCCAGGATCGAAACTTCTCCGGAAGTTGGCACGAGAAGGCCTTCGAGAATTTCGATAGTCGTGGTCTTCCCTGCTCCGTTCGGTCCGAGCAGGCCGAAGCATTCGCCAGCCTCGATTTCGAGATTCAGTCCGCGCACGGCTTCGACCTTGCCGTCGTACGTCTTGCGCAAATCGCGGCATTGGATGGCGACTGCCATGGTCAGATTCTACCGGATGGTTCGCAGGCTCGTCCTGCACCGAGAAACGACTATCCTAGCAGGCTGCTGAAAAATTGACGGGTGCTGCGTTTTGCTCGCCGTTTTTCATCACGAGTGGTGTTCGAGCGAGTTGATTTCTGATTTTCCGGGCCTCTCGGACTGATGCAATGCTCCCACCAGACGCACCTCGGCCCCGGCTTACAACGCCCGAACTGTGGCCGCCAGGTTGCGCATGCGCACTAAGTTGTAGACCGCGCAAGCAAAGGTAAAGATCCAGTCCACTTTGCAGACTCCGCGGTGCCGTACTTTGCGCAGCCCCGCCACGGTCTTCAGCCACCCGAAACATTCTTCGATGCGTTTCCGCTTGCGCTGGCTGATCCGGTATCCCGCGTGCCGCGTGGTGCGCGCGTCGATGGCGCTTCCCCCCGCCCGCGCGTGGTTTTGCGCCACATGCGGAGTCACCCGCAGATTCCGGCACTCCGCCACAAAGCCGCGCGTATCAAATCCCTTGTCGCCGCCCACGGTCACCGCTTTGGTTCCCGGAAGTTTCTCCATCATCACCAGCGCCGCATCGCGCTCCGCTGTGCCGTTGGCCTGGAACACTTCTGCGTCCACGATCAGCCCGTTGCCGTTTTCCACCAGCAGATTCCCGCTGTAACTCAACTTTGCTTCCTTGCCCGGCCCTTTGCGCGCCAACTGCGACTCGCGATCGGTCTTCGATTCGTGAGTGTCGTTGGACCGCTTCTCGCCGTGGAAGTTCACCGTCGGATTGCCCCCATCGTCCGGCGGCGGAGTTTTCTTTTCCTTCGGCTGAAAACTTTTCACGCTGGCCCAGGCCTCCAGCAGCGTGCCGTCCACCGTGAAGTGCTCGTCCGAAGTCAGCCCCTTGGCCCCGGCCTGCGCCACCACCTGCGCCAGAAACTGTTTGGCCACATCCGCCTGCAGCAAGCGATCGCGGTTCTTGGTAAACACGGTCGCGTCCCACACCGCGTCGTCCGCGTTCAGCCCCACAAACCAGCGGAACAGCAGGTTGTAATCCATCTCTTCCATCAGCAGTCGCTCGCTGCGCACCGAGTACAGCATCTGCAGCAACTGCGCCCGCAGCAGCTTCTCCGGCGCAATCGACGGCCGCCCCACATTGGCATACATGGCGTCAAAGGACCCAGACATCCGGGCCAGCACCTCGTCTACCATGTCCCGGATCGCCCGCAGCGGATGATCCCTCCGCACCCGTGCTTCCGGCGACAAGTAACTGAATATCTGACTCTGTTGCTCGTCCGCTCCTCGCATGCCTTTTCGTAACACACCCGCCTGTGCATGGGGAGTAGTTTTTCAGCAGCCTGCTAGAGCGCAGTGCGGGCGCGGCCATCGAGTGCCTCGTCTCGCCTTCGCCAACCCACGGGACAACCCTCAGCATTTAGTTTTATACTTCCCAAAACAACGACGAAAGGCGGTCGCGTTTGACGAGCCTCGGCGAAAGTCTTACCAGAGTTGGCGGTTTCGGCAAAGGGATGTGGCGATATTGGCGTTTCGGTGAGCCCGCACGCGAGAGCAATTACTTCGTACAAAAGCTCTCTGCTTTTACCGATGGCCGGTCGAACGACATTCTTTTCCGCCTTCTTGAATCGAGGCGCAAAGAGTCGGACTTACGATTCGGCTGGGAGGGTACATCTCTCGTCAGCGATGCCGGCATCTCTGACCCAAGCATCGACGGGGTGGTTCGCACGCTCAAAGAAGATGGCGTCGTTGTTCTTCCCATGCGGCTCGAAAAGGAAGCAGTTCAGAATTTATATGACCTGTCTTTGTCGTGCCAGCTCGAGACGAAAACCTACGGTCCTCCGCCACCAGGCCACGTCCCCGGAACCCACACCACAATTCCGGTTGTAACCGGCACGACCGATGGATTTGACCCGTCCCGTCCCCGCTGTGGCGCATATTTTGTCCCTCGATCGGCCTTGCTGGAAAATCACGTCGCGCAGTGTCTTTTGTGCGATCCCTATCTTCTAGCGATTGCAACGCGCTATCTCGGCGTCTTCCCGGTCATTACCAAACCTGACATGTGGTGGGACACTGATTTCCTGCCCGAAGGTCTTCGCCCGCGGCCGTATCATGTGGATTCAGGTTGCTTGCGCTGGTTGAAGGTCGGCGTGAATCTGACCGACACTACTCTGGAGACTCCGCATTTTATATACGTGAAAGGCTCGCACAATCCAAATAAAACGACCAGGCCTCTCACCAGGCGGTTGGCGCGCCGGATGAATCTGAGCGATAAAGAAGTCAGCGACGTATGTCCCGAAAAGATTGCTCGTTTCGCACTTCCCGCCGGATCGATCACTATGGCCGACACCCGAGGCATTCACAAGGGCGAACTGTCCCTGCGCGGGAACCGGTTGATTCTTTACCTCGGTCTCGAGGGCAGCGCCTTCAATAATATCGATGGGCCCATGCCCCTGAATAAAGTCGGGAGCGAACTCGGCAAAGCCATGAGCGCGAGACCCTTCAGCTATCAATTTTTCCGCTCTACCCACTAAAGCCGCCGACCTCGGCCAGAACTTTATGTCGGCCCGGCCGCCTTCGGCTGTCCGGTCGAGCGAAACTCGACGGTTTTTCGATCCGGTCGGGATCCTGATAAAATGCGCAGCGCGGGCGTCTGATTCCGCATCTTTACTCCATGCGCATCGCTTCCATGAGTCTCCCCAAGCGCGGCTTCACTTGACGGCGTTCCCTTTAAGACGCCCGTGTGTCGTCAACTTCCCTGAGCAGTTCCCACTGGCTCGCTGCCCGACCTGAAAGGATGCCGCTATGTTGCGCAAGCTCTGTATTGTGCTGTCCCTGCTCTTCACCTTCGTCCTCACCGCCTTGGCTCAAGACTCGCGTCATTTCACCTTTCATTACGCCTTCACCGTGAAAAACCTCGCGGCGGGGAAGAAAGTTCGGGTGTGGATTCCCGCGGCGCAGTCCGACGCGTTTCAGGAAGTGAAGGCCGTTTCCGCCGGGGGCGACCTGCTTCTGAAAAAGACTCGCGAATCGAAATTCGGCGATGCGATTTATTTCGCGGAGACCGGTAAACCCAGCCCGGAGCTGCATTTCGAAATCGACTACGATGTGGTGCGCCACGAGCGAATCGCTTTGAATGGCGCGCCGCAAATGGTCCCCGCTTCTCTGACGAATCAGGAACGGCAGCAGGATTTGCAGCCCAATACTCTGGTGCCAATCACCGGGCTGCCCGCAGAACTTGCGGCAAAAGTCACGGCCGGCAAAACTGACCCGCTCGACAAGGCGCGCGCCATTTACGACTACGTTTTCAGCACTATGCGCTACGACAAGACCGGAACCGGCTGGGGGCGGGGCGATGTGCTCTATGCCTGCGACGCGAAAAAGGGCAACTGCACCGACTTCCATTCGCTGTTCATTGCCATGGCGCGGTCGCAGGGCATTCCGGCGCGGTTCGAAATCGGTTTTCCGTTGCCGCCCGATAGGCATTCGGCTGAGATTGCGGGCTACCATTGCTGGTCCGATTTTTTTGTTGATGGCAAGGGATGGATCCCCGTGGATATTTCCGAGGCCTGGAAACATCCGGAGAAGCGCGATTACTTCTTCGGATCCCACGACGTGAACCGCGTGCAGTTCAGCATGGGGCGCGATCTGCGGTTGAATCCGCCGCAGAATGGCAAGCCGCTGAATTATTTCGTCTATCCCTACGTGGAGGTGGACGGGCAGGAATATGCCAACGTTTCGCTGGCGTTCTCGTTTGCGGATGCGGGCGCAACGATAGCCCAGAAATGACGCTAGCGGGAAAATGATGGTGGCCGGGAAATGACGTGCGCCGGTTACCGGCTGCGGCTCGCGACCTGTTGACCTGGACCGGGGTCCGACGGCTGCGGGATGCTCGGAGGCGTAGAGACAGGGACCGGAGAGGCTCCATTTTCGGGCTTGGGGACGGTTTCCGGATCCTCGCCCGGGCGGCGCAGGCTGGGAGCGTTGGCTGGACGCTCCTGCTGTTTGGCTTCAGTCTCTTTGTCGGGCTTCTGGAGAATCAACTCTTTCTCCGTGCGCACAATTTTTTCGCCGTCGACCTTCATGGTTTCGACGCGCACTACTTCATCGCCGACAAAGCGAACAAAATCGACATCCTGCGGCGGCTGGCCGTAGATCCATTCTTCGTATTCGACTTCGCCGTCCTTTTCTCGCACTTTTTTCGGCGGCTTGCCCATGGCGTGCACCACCATTTCGCTGTCCATCCCAACCAGCACGTGATGCGCTTGAATGGCGGCCTTTGCCTTTGGCGGCAGGGTGTCGAGATAGGCTTCTTCTTTGTTGCGAGCCGTGAAATCGAGCACAGGAAACAACAGGTCGCGCAGCTGTTGTGCCGTCATCTCCGGCACGTACTTGTCGAAGTAGACGTCGAGATAGCTGCCGTGAGGATTATCCTCAGTCTCGTTGGACGACAGGGGAACGTCGGCTCCATCCGCGCCGGTGATTTCGATGTGCTGGTACCACTTCTTGCGGCGAATCGCGCCGCCGTTGATGTCGAAGTGAATATAGTCGTCTTTGATCCGCACGTAGGAGATGTGCGCCGGGTCGCCGGGCCGCACGGCTGGTCCCCAGAGCGCCATCAGCTGTTGCAGCTCCGGACCGCTTGGTGTGACCGTGCCATCCTTAAGCACGAGCCCCTTGGTGCCCATG
Source organism: uncultured Acidobacteriaceae bacterium (assembly GCA_963739125.1). Taxonomy (GTDB): domain Bacteria; phylum Acidobacteriota; class Terriglobia; order Terriglobales; family Acidobacteriaceae; genus Sulfotelmatobacter. The sequence continues at coordinate 4,619,266 of CAVTZD010000001.1, forward strand.
GGGAACGCGGAGCGCGCGTAGACCAGCTGAGTCTCAAAGTCGCGAATGATTGCGTAGCGCGTTTGCTTCGACATGTGTGGGGCGTTGGCTGCGATGTGCGGGGCGGCTGGTCTCGCCGCCGCCGCCGGCTGGGCGCCCGGAGCAACCGAAGGTACGGCTGAAGGCGACTCCGCGGACTTGGTCGCGGGGGCCGCAAGGGGCGCTCCGGTGTTCTGGGCGCAGAGCGGGAGAGCCAGGCACGACAGGATCGCCACAACCGGAAGGGACGCGCCGCGAAGCCGTTCCATAAAACACCCCAGGCTGACTTCCATGATTATAGCGCCGGGCGCAAGCGGGAGCTTCCTCTCGAAAGCCGGATGTCGAGGATCTAACGTCTGCCCTGACGAGGCTAGGAAATCAGATTCAGAGCTCTCTTGATGGTTCCCTGCTCGTTCTGGATTTTTTCCTGTAGCAACGTGATGGCGTAAATCAACTGCTCGGGACGTGGCGGGCAGCCGGGCACGTAGATATCGACGGGGATAACCTGGTTGACGCTCTGCACCAGCGCGTAGTTCTGAAACACGCCGCCGGAAGTGGCGCAGGCTCCCATGGAAATTACCCACTTCGGCTCCGGCATCTGCTCCCAGAGTTGGCGGATGACGGGAGCCATCTTGTTCGAGACGCGGCCGGCAATGATCATCAGGTCGCTCTGCCGCGGCGAGGGGCGGAAAACTTCGGCTCCGAAACGTGCGATGTCGAAGCGAGACGCGCCCATCGACATCATCTCGATGGCGCAGCAGGCCAGGCCAAATGTCATGGGCCAGATGGAGCTCTTGCGCATCCAGTTGACGGCCGAATCGAGCGTGGTCAGGACCACGCCTTCTGGCGTGGGATTGCCGAACGTGAGGTCTTTGACGACCTTCTCGCCGTTTTCAACGTCGACGTAGGGGCCGAAATTCAGTTCGCGGGACATGAATCTATTCTAAACCACGCTTGGAAAGGAGGCTCGACCGAGGTGGGACCGCGAAGCCAGTTCCGCCTGTCAGTCAATCTCTGAAGCCACGTGCCCGCCGCACGGCCTTCTCGGCCGACTGGGGAAGGTGCACGGGAACGAAATAATCTTCGGGATATAGATAGTCTTCGCCAGACTCGTCAACCACTCGTACCTGGCCAAGCTTGGCCGCCCTATCGTCGACGACGATCTGATAAAGCTTCCTAACCTCAAGCGCAGCCGCGTAGCCTTTGTTCTTAATACAAATGACAAATTGAAGTTCAGTTCGCTTCATTGGATCCCCAGGATACGCTTGACCTTAAACTCCTTCGCGCCAACACCATGAGCTTCGTACCAGTGCACTTCGGCATGGCATATCGTACCATTTGGGAACTGCACCGTTGCGGTCCCCTTGAGTTTTCGCCATTGCCGTCCGCCGTAAAGCTTCAACAATCGACGACGCTCCCGAATACCTTTGCCAGAGGCGATCTTCTGAATGTCCGCAATGCCGCCGATAATCTTGAAGAACACAATCGCCGAGTGTACTCCTTTTGCCTTCTCAGCCAGCGTTCCGTTGAATCCTCCCGGCGCATAGAAGCGGTAAAGACTTCTGTCAGGCCTCTCTGTGGGCGAGTACTTTAACGGGGGACGGGAATCCCAAGGCATCCCGTCGGGCCTATCGCCGGTGCGCGGCGCTCTAGTGACCCCACTACGTATCGCCGAAACATCTTGACAGCGCCGCAGACTGCGGTAAGCTTTGCAAAACTTCCCCGTGGGTTGTTCTCGGCCCCTGTAAACTCTGAGCCAAAGTGCGGTGTGACTCGTTAACTGCGCCCTGCACGCCGGACCGGCATGCAACAGACGGGCGGCGCTTCAACGAAGAGCTGCGTCAACAACCAGCTAAGGAGAAGACTCATGAGTCCACTGCGTTCATTCAGCACGGGCCAGGGCGCGCGCAAACGCCAGAGCCACGTACCGCCGATTTCGGGCTCGAAGCTTCAGGTGCAGGCGCCGCACACCCAACTGCCGGTTTATCCTTTTCAGCCCCTGCCGCCGCCGAATGGCTCCTCGCCCTACCGGTATGACTTGTCGCAGCTGTTGACTGCCGACGACGTCAAGCGCATCACTAACGCCGGGGTTATGGTACTTCACACCGTCGGCGATACCGGCGACTATCGCGGACAGCAGCAGGATTTCGTTGCAGCCATGATGACGCAGGACGCGCAAAGCCTGCCCGCCAACGACCAGCCGGCATTCTTCTATCACCTCGGCGACGTCGTTTATTTCGCCGGTGACATCATCAAGTACCCGGATAATTTCTATGCAACCTATAAGAACTATCCCGGGTTCATCGTCGCCATCGCCGGCAACCATGACTGCCAGCCCGATGACCCGGCCGATGGACCGGGAGATCCGAATAAGTATCCGCTAGATGGCTGGGTGCAGAACTTCATGACGAAGGACCCGAGCCAGCCCGGCTCCAACAAGACCGGCGCAACCCGGACGCAAATGGATTTGCCGAACGTGTACTGGACCTTTACGACTCCATTCGCAACCATCATCGGCTTATTTTCCAACGTCGGGGAAGACGAGGCCGAGTTCCATCAGGACCAGATCAATTGGTTCCAGAGTGAACTGAGCGCGGCCGATCCGAATCTCGCGCTGATCGTGGCGGTGCATCATCCGCCCTTCTCAGGCGACGACGAGCATTCAGGCAGCAGCGTGGCAGACCAGACGCTCTCGAACGCATTCAAAGCCACGGGGCGCTATCCCAACCTCGTACTGTCGGGGCACGTTCACAATTACCAGCGGTTCACGAGCGTGGTGGAAGCGCCGAAGGGGCAATGGCAGATTCCTTACATTGTGGCCGGCGCCGGAGGCTACACGAATCTGGGAAAACTGCAGAAGGTCAATGGCGCGTATCCCGATCCGACCAAGCCCTTACAAGTCGGAAACGGGCTCACGCTGCAACGTTACGACCAGAACAACTTCGGGTTTCTGCGACTCGAGGTGAGCAAGACGCAGATCCTGGGAACTTATATGTCGGCTCCTTACTCGGCCGGGGCGACCCCCGCTGCCGGCGTTGTGGACGCCTTCACTATTGACTTGGTCAAACACACAGTAGTCAACGGAATCGGCGCGGGCGGCGGCGCAACGGGCCCCAAGCCCCGGAAGAAACCTGTGAAACGGCCGACGGGAAAGAAGAAGAAAAAGTCGTAGCCTAGCTAGAGACCGTCGTAGCCGAGATGGGACCACGTGGGCTGGAACCTTTCAGCTACCTATGAGACCGGCTCTAGACGACCTAGGGTTCTCTCGTGCCGACCGCTTCGTTTACAAGGGTCCAATGCTCGCCGTTGTCGCTCGACATTTCAAGCCGCGCCAAAATCTTGTCGGGGGAAACGAAATTATATGTTTCGCGAGCTTTGGCCACTCCACCACTCCGTCTTGCAACCTCAAACAGCCTGGTCCAGACATTTCCATCAACCTGCATGGTGTTTTCGTTTGGACCCCCTTCCGGAGCCATGTTTGTATACTTGAAGGTTTTGTCGACGTCGCTGTAGTAGAACAGGGAGATGTCGTCCACGACGCCGCCATTTGCTTCTGCATGGGGCTGCAAGCTCAAATAATCGCAGAACAGAAAAGTGTCGTGGGGAAAAAAGGAACATCTTGCATCGAAATATTCCGTACTGGCATGACCAAATTGCGTTTCCTTCATCTCAATACGAGTCTTCCAATGCCCCGCCCAGACCGCGAGCTTATCGTGGGGCGACGAATCTTTTGGGCTAGCCGCAGGCGTCGCGCCGCTTGCTGTGCCAGATACCTTCATAAGCAATGCGATAGAGATACCCATAATCATAACGGTAGCCAAACGTGTCATAACTTTCAGCCTCTCCTTAAATGAGTCTCTGGTTCAATGGACGCACTATCGTTTTTGTTGCCGGTCTGCCAGCAGCACCGTGGAAAAATATTCCAGGAATCCGAAGAGGAATTTCAATTCACAAAGTCCAACTTCCTTGTATTCATTTCGTCTCGGGCCGGAAGACCCATTGGAGATGCTTGGAGATCAATATCCGCTGGCTCCAATGCCCTTTCGCCACATGATCGCTAAGTGTGAAGAATCTTTGAGATAAATCAGGCAAAGCAGGCACGTTGTGCCTTCTTCTGTATTTTGCTAGAGACTCAAGACGATCTTGCCGAACATTTGACTGTTCTCCATGTACTCGTGGGCCGCGCGGGCGTCGCTAAGCGGGAAAACGCGATCCACCACCGGCTTCAACCGACCGGCGAACACCTGTTTCAGAACTTCGTGCAGGTCGCCCATGGTGCCCATGTAGGAACCGAGCAGTGAAAGCTGGCGCGCGAAGAGATGGCGCAGATCGATGCCCACATTGGGTCCCGTGGTCGCGCCGCAGGTCACGAGCGTGCCTCCCGTTTTCAGTGACTTCAGACTCTCGTCCCAGGTGGCCGCGCCCACGTGCTCGATCACGATGTCGACGCCTTCCTTGTTGGTGATCTTGCGCACCTCTTCGGAAATTTTCTGCTTGTAGTGGTTGATGCCGTGGTCGGCGCCGAGAGCCCGCGCCTTTTCCAGCTTCGTCTCATCTCCTGCGGTCGCGATCACGCGGCAGTGAAACAGCTTGGCGATCTGTATGGCGGCAATCCCTACGCCTGAGCTTGCTCCGAGGGCGAGCACCGTCTGGCCGGGGCGAACACCCGCCCGCCCCACCAGCATGTGCCACGCCGTCAAGAACACGAGCGGCACGCTGGCGGCCTGGGTGAAATCGAGTGAATCGGGAATGGCAATAACATTCGCCGCAGGCACCGCGATCAGTTCACAGTTGCCGCCGTCGATGCTATTGCCGAAGACAGCGAACTCGCGGCACTGGTTCTGCATTCCGGCAAGACACTTGGCACAGCGTCCGCAAAAATGCATCGGTGCGATCAGAATGCGTTGGCCGGGGGCGATTCCGCTGATGTATTCGCCGACGGCGGCCACTTCGCCCGCCATGTCGCTGCCGAGAATGTGTGGCAGCTTCACGCCGGGCAGTCCTTTGCGCACCCAGACGTCGAGGTGATTCAGTGCGCAGGCTTTGATCCGGACGAGCACCTGGTCTTTACGCGGCTCTGGATCGGGAATGTCTTCGTACGTCAGAATCTCGGGACCGCCGAATTGATGAATGCGAACGGCTTTCATGCGAGCCTTCCTCTGCTGCTGACGCTAACATAACTAACGATCTCGCAGTTCGGGAATTCCCTCATCTGTGATGAGGAGCACCTGGCCCTTGACAGGGAGTCATCTGCAAGTCAGCATGAGGTTGGTTTGGCAAGCCGCATTCGGCACTGAGTTGGTTAGAAACGACGTTCCAAGAAAAGCCCCGGAGCGATGATCCGGGGCTTTTTGTTTCCACTTTCCGGTTTGACTCCCTCCTGTTAACCGACTGATAATCAGCATGTCGCCTGGGCTGGCGATTTCATGGATATCTACGAACAGATCGTGCAACTGCGCCGCGACGGCCGCCGGGGAGCGGTTGCGACCATCGTCAACGTGCGCGGATCGATTCCCTCGTTCAAGACGGCGAAGATGCTGGTGCGTGATGACGGATCGATCGTCGGAACCATCGGCGGCGGCTGCGTCGAGGCAGATGTCTGGCAGGCCGCGCGCGAGGTAATGGAATCCGAAAAACCCCGCACGCTGACGTTCGATCTGAACCAGGATCCAAAATACGACACCGGGCTGGTTTGCGGAGGAACACTGGAAGTTTTTATCGAGCCCGTGCTGCCTCCAGCGTTACTTTATATTTTCGGTGCAGGCCACGTTGCAGTAAATCTTTGCCAGACTGCAGCGCAGGCCGGATTTGATGTAATTGTCAGTGACGACCGCTCCTCTTACGCCACCAAAGAGCGCTTTCCGGCCGCGCGCGAAGTGCACGCTCTCGAGTTTGACCAGGCCATCGAGAAACTCGACCCCAATGAGTCTTCTTACATCGTCATCGTCACGCGCGGTCACCGCGATGACATGCGCATCCTGCGCTGGGCCGTGCAGACGCGCGCCCACTACGTCGGCATGATCGGTTCGAAGCGCAAGGTCATTGAGATCTTCAAGGCGCTACGGCAGGAGGGTTTGCCCGAGCAATTGTTCGAGCGCGTTCATGCGCCTATCGGGCTCGACATTGGTGCGACTACGCCGGAGGAGATCGCCGTCGCCATTACCGCGGAACTGATTGCCATTCGCCGTCATGCAGCCGGCGCCCTGCCCTACTTGAGCTGGTTCAAGGGGTCGCGGGAAGAGACTGGCGGAATCGCCGCTTCCGACTCGTTGGGCACATCGGATCAAAAGCGCTAGTTTCCCATTTACAATTGTCGCGGGCCGATTTGGAGCACAATCGGCATTCGTAGATTGCACACCTCATGTCGCGCGCCCCTAGTTTCGCTGGAGTGATTCTCGCCGCCGGCGAATCTTCGCGTATGGGCCGCGACAAGGCCTTACTGCCATGGCCCCCAGAGGATTCGGGAAGGACGACGAACGACACTTTTCTTTCCGCTGCGATCCGCTCGTTGGCGGCTTCTTCGGACTTTGTCGTGGTGGTCGCGGGCAAGAACGAAGCGGCCCTCGCTGGAGTGGCCTATGCGAATGCGGCCTCGATTGTGACAAATCTCGAGCCCGACCGGGGGCAGTTCAGTTCGTTGCAGGTCGGATTGCACGAGGTGTTGAATCAGGGGCGCGACGCGGCTTTGATCACGCTGGTCGATCGTCCGCCGGCGAGCGCAGCGACGGTCAAGATGCTCCATGATACATTTACCCGCTCCCCGGAGAAAATCTGGGCGGTGGTGCCGGAGTTTGCCGGACGGCACGGTCATCCGCTCGTCGTGGGACGCGAATTAATCGAAGTGTTTCTGCAAGCGCCGCCGACGGCTACCGCGCGCGAGTTGGAGCACCAACATCAGGAACACATTCTGTATATCGCTGTTACCGACCCGTTCGTCGCCGTGAACATCAATACGCCTCAGGACTATGCCGGGCTGGTGGCCGGGAGAGTGATCAGTAGGGAGTGAGTAACGAATATTTCACTCGCCGGCCTTGACTCTGGCCTCTCATCATTAGCCACTGAACTCCGCTTCCCGATTGCGCACTTCCCGGCCCGCACGTTATCGTCGAAGGAATGAAAATCTCCGGGGCGCACACTCTCTCTGCAACCGCCAATGAATTTCTCGAATCGGTCGTACGGCTTGCGCCGCGGGTTGCGGCCTTCGATTGCGACGGCACCCTGTGGTCGGGCGATGCCGGGGAAAGATTCTTTGATTGGGAGATCCAGCAAGGTGTTGTGCCCGCCGAGGTCGGCGTCGCCATGCGCGCTCGCCATGCCGACTACAAGGCAGGCAAGGTCAGCGAAGATGACATGTGCGGCGAAATGGTCACCATGCACAGCGGAATGTCCGAAGCCACCATGATGCGGGCTGCCTCGGAATTTATGACCTGCGCGTTTCCCAGCCGCATATTTTCCGACATGCAGGAACTGGTCCGTCGCCTGCATCAGAACGGTTGCGAAATCTGGGCAGTCTCATCGTCGAACGAGTGGCTGATCCGTGCGGGGATGAAGCAGTTCGGAATTGCGGAAGACCATATTCTCGCCGCGAAAGTCGAAACCGAAAACGGTATGGTGACCGACCGTCTCGTTCGTGTTCCATCGGGCCCCGGCAAGCCGCGTGCGTTGCGTGAAGTCGCGGCGAAAGAGATTGACGCCGCCTTTGGCAACTCACGCTGGGACGCTGAGTTGCTTGCCATGGCGAGACAAGCCTATGCGGTGAACCCCAATCCCGACCTTGAGATAATGGCGCGCGAGCGGGGGTGGACAGTTTATTTTCCTGACGGGACTGGGCGGGAGTAAAGAGCGCATGTATTCGCCGCAGCTGCTCGATCATTTTCAGAACCCGCGGAATGCAGGGGATATTCCCGGCGCCGATGTTTCGGTGGAAATCGAGAACCCCGCCTGCGGTGACGTGCTGCGACTCACGCTGCGGGTCGAAGCCGGGCACATTGCCGAAATTCGATTCAAGGCGAAGGGATGTGTTGCCGCCATGGCCTGCGCCTCGGCTCTGACCGAACTCGTGGCGGGGAAAACCGTGGCAGAAGCCCGCGCGCTCGATCGGGAGCGCGTAAGCTCAGCCGTAGGCGGGCTTCCGCAAGCATCGACGCACGCAGCGCAACTGGCCATTGATGCGCTGGCAAGACTTTTAGGTTCGATAAAAGCGTGAGTCATGAATTCCTATCATCTCCCCCGCAGAATCGCGTGCCTTCAGCCGAGCGCTACGGTCATTCTTGCGGCGATCGGCGAATTAGATCGTGTGGTGGCTTGCACGCGCTATTGCGTCGATGTGGTTGCAGATGCAGGCAACGGCTCCCGCACGATTATCGCCGACTCCTGGACCGCCTCGGCCGCGCAGATCGTCGACACACGTCCCGACCTGGTGATTGCGTCGGTGCCTTACCAGGAGAAAGCCGTCAGCGAGATTCTGAAATCCGGCGCGCCCTTTCTCGGCTTGGCACCGCGAAAGCTGGCGGATATTTACGCTGACATCGCCATGATTGCAGGGGTGATCGGCGCTCAGGACCGCGGCGAAGCCCTGATTGAAACGATGGTGCGACACATCGAGGAGATTCGCAAACGCACCCGGAGCCTTCCGCGGCCGCGCGTGTTCTGCGAAGAGTGGGGCAAGCCGGTGATCGCATCGCAACCCTGGGTTGCGGAATTGGTTGAGGCGGCGGGCGGAGAATTCGTGGGCACGCCCGGTCGCCAGATCGAGCTAGAAGAGGTTCTGGGGCATGATCCCGAGGTCATCGTGGCCGCGTGGTGCGGAGCGGGAGACCGCGTTCCGCTGGAGAAAATTATTGTGCAGAGAGGTTGGCAACAAACTTCAGCCGGGCGCACCGGACGGGTCTATTGCATTCGCGATGAGTTTCTGAATACGCCCGCTCCTACTCTGCTGCAGGGGCTGGACGCGCTCGCCTTCGCCATTCATCCCGATATTTTCGCGGGCGCGACATCAGGCGCGACTTCCGCTACGGCGCCTCATGGCACCCCCGGCAGAAAAGGAATCCGGCAAATTACTGCGATTCCTACTTCTGCAATGTCGAATACGCTGCCGTGAGTTAAGATTCCATGCATGCCGGTGACCACCAAGATTGAAGAAGTACGAGCCGAAATCAGCGAGTTAGCCAAAGCCGCTCGCACGCCCCAGGATCTCATGCAGCAGATGGTCAAGTTGCTGCACGAACGCGTACTGAAATACAACTGGGTGGGCTTCTACATGCTTGAGCCGGGGGCAAAGCCTCCCATGCTGGTTCTGGGCGCCTTCGATGGCGCCATGACGCCGCACACGCGCATTCCGCTGAACCAGGGAATCTGCGGCGCAGCCGCTTCGAGCGGCCAGACCGTGGTCGTTGACGATGTGCGCAAAGATCCCCGTTACCTGGCCTGCTCGCTCGAAACCAAATCGGAGATCGTCGTGCCCGTTTTCGTGCACGGCGCGGTCGTCGGCGAACTCGACGTCGACAGCCACTTCCACGCCGCTTTCACGCCCGAGCATCAGGATCTTGTGCAGTACTGCGCCGGGCTCGTCGGCAAGAAACTGGAAGCTTCCGGCCAATGAAGCGCGTTGTCGCAGCGCTGATTGCGAAAGAGGGCAAGCTGCTGGTGTGCCAGCGGACGCGCCACCAGACCATGCCTCTGAAATGGGAATTTCCCGGAGGCAAGATCGAAGAGGGCGAGCAGCCCCGCGATGCTTTGCGCCGCGAGTTAGAAGAGGAGCTCGGAATCCGCGCGACCATCGGCGATGAAGTGGTGCGCATTCGCCATGAGTACCCGAACGGCGGCATGGTTGAACTGCGGTTCTACGTGGTGCGCGAGTATCAGAAAGAGCTTGAGAATCGGATCTTCCGCGACATTCAGTGGGCCGATCCCAAAGACCTTCCGAAGTTCGACTTCCTGGAGGCTGACTTGACTCTGGTGAAGGATCTGGCCGCGGGAAAAGTCATTTAAGACTAGCTGAAATCCGCTCGCGCAGAACCCCTATCCCTTCATCGACGCCCAGGCCCAGGCAAGCGATAAGCCGACAATCAACACCGTCGTCGTCCATGCCACAACATTGAACAGCCGCGTGTTCACATACTCGCCCATCAATTCCTTTTTGTTGATGAGCAATAGCATGAAAATCAGCACGAAGGGCAGCACCACACCGTTCAGAACCTGGGACCACAGGACGATTCTGATGAGCCGCTCTCCTGGAATCACCAACACCAGCGCCCCACCCGCCGCAATCAGCAGCGTATATAGCCAGTAAAAGACGGGCGCTTCCCCGAATTTCATGCCCACTCCCGATTCGAACCCCAATCCCTCGCAAACCGTGTACGCGGTGGAGAGCGGCAAGATCGAAGCGGCGAACAGCGATGCGTTAAATAATCCCACCGCGAAAAGAATGTAAGCGTAGTCGCCCGCCAGCGGCTTGAGAGCCTGGGCGGCATCAGCTGCATACTTGATGTCGCGGAAGCCGTGAATGTAAAGCGTGGCGGCGCAGGCCACAATAATGAACCACGCTACCACATCGGTAAAAACGCAACCGGTGATGACGTCCAGACGCGAAGCCTTGAACCCACGCTTGGTGACGCCTTTCTCCACGATCGATGATTGCAGGTAGAACTGCATCCAGGGCGCAATCGTTGTGCCGACCACTCCGATCACCATGAACAAGTAGGCCTCGTCGCGAAAAGCGGCGAGTTTGGGCGGCTTGAAGGTGGCGATGGTCGCGTCCTTCCACAGCGGATGGGCCAGGACGCCCGCAAGAATATAGGTGATGTAGAAAAACGACGCGGCCAGGAAGACTTTCTCCACGCTCTTGTACTGCCCCTTGACCACGATCAGCCACACAATGACCGCGCACACCGGCACGGTGATGTATCGGGTCAAGCCGAATAATTCGAGGCTGGTGGCGATACCGATGAACTCCGTCACCACGTTGCCGAAGTTGATGACCAGGATGCCGATCATCATGAAAAATGTGATGCGGAAACCGAATTCTTCCCGGATCAGATCGCTCAATCCCTTTCCGGTCACCGCGCCCATGCGGGCGCACATCTCCTGAATCACGATCAGGGCGAGCGTGACCGGAATCATGGTCCACAGCAGAAGATGTCCGAATTGCGCGCCGGCCTGCGAATAAGTCAGGATGCCGCCGGCATCATTGTCGACGTTCGCGGTAATGAACCCCGGCCCGACGACGGCGAGGAACAGCAGGATCCGGGTCTTTGAACGTTTCAGAAACTTCATGCGCATTCTTCGCCGACATAAGGATGGAACTTGGATGCCCCGTGGTTAGCGCATTCTGCCAACGCGGGGTGTAAAGACCGAACAGGATAAACGCACCGTGCGAATTCCAACAAACGAAAAGTGCTGAAAAGATAAACAAAAGTGAAATCAGGCGGGAAGGTTCGGAAATCAGGGCCGTTACGGGAAGCCCGGACGATTCCTGGATTACAGCTTCGCCCGCAGCATACTGATCACATCGTCAGACGTAATAATCCCGCTCAGTCTATTTTGTTCATTCACGACCGGCAGGGTCAGCAGATTGTATTTATCGAAAAGCTCCGCCACTTCGTTTTCTTCGACACCCTCATGCGCGAGAACCAGCGGCTCCTGAATGAGCGAGAGCATAGGAGTTGCGGAGTCCGCCAGAACCAGCCGAGCCAGAGGCACTGCGCCCACCAGCGTGCCGTGCGAATCGACCAGGTAGATGGTGCTGACGGCTTCGACTCCGCCTTCGAACTCGCGCATGGAATCGATGGCGTTCAGCACGGTGGCCGTCACGGGCAGCGCCAGGAACTCGGTCGTCATCCTGCCGGCGGCAGTTTTTTCTTTGTGTTCCAGCAGCTCGACGACGTCATGCTGGGCTTCCGGCTCCATCTGCGTCAGGATTTGTTCGCTGCGTTCTTCGGGCAGCTCGCCGAGCAGGTCGGCAGCTGCGTCGGGATCCATTTCTTCGACGATCTCGGCCGCGCGCTCGGAGCCGAGCGATTCGACGATGGCTTTCTGCACCTTGAGGTCGACTTCTTCCAGCGCCTCGGCGGCGGTCTCTTCATCGAGCGTCTGGAAGACGGCCTGGCGCTCGTCGGGCGCGAGGTCTTCCACGATATCGGCGATGTCGGCGGGGTGCAGCTTGGCCAGACGGTCGTTGGAAATCTTGAGCTTCACCCGCCGGGCGGGATCGGTCTCGATGATATCGACGAAATTCCATGGGATGGTGCGCGGCGGGATTCGGCTTAGCAGCGCACGCAGAGCCGGCCTCGGAGCTACGCCACGCAGAAGCCGGCGGACGGCTCCGCGCGCTCCCACGTCGACGGCATGCACGCGCAGAACGGGACGACCCTGGCTCGTGTCCTTCGATCCTTCTTTGAGCGACCCTTCTTTGGGCGCATCCACCTGCAGGTCGACGTCGTTGACCCGGACCACTTTTCGCCCGTTGATGTCAATGACCTGCTGGTCGAGCAGATCGCGTTCGAGGAGAAACAAGCCTTCCGCGCCGTTGGCAGGTAGCCAGTCCGCGGCCGCGGTTGCCGCCTTGATGCCGCCATTGATCGCCGATACCGCGGCAAAGGGCAGCACGCGGTTGCCCGTTTTCGTCTTGACGATCAGCGAAGAGATCCGCGACCTGTCTTCCTGGGGCGCGAGCGTGACCTCACGCACATGCCCGCTCGCCGCGCCAGACGGGTCATACACCGTGGTGCCTAACAATTCGCTGAGGGCAACAGTGATCATCCCGCTAGAGAATAACCAAGTCGCGCGCGATTCGGAACGAAAATCGGAGGGTTGGATGTCAGAACTATTAAATCTTGTCAGCAAGACGCTCAAGACCCAGCCGTAAGAGGTGTCGGCCGACAATACAACTCGTGGAACTCCGGACGCATTCGTCCGGAGGCGCTTCCCATGCACTTCTGCATTTGTGTCCCTGCCCAGGGCGGGCGAATGGGTCCGCCCCTCCACGAGCTAGTTTCCAAATTCAGGTATCAGTAAACCGGCCGTTAAAACCAATCCCGACCTCGTACGTCAAACGAGAACCGGCGCAAAAGCGGAGCGGCGTCCTCCAAGCCGCCTCACAATCGGCATCAGCAGCGGGAACTTCGCCGTCCCCGGCCTCGTATAATGGTTTAGAAGCGTGCGCCTTATCATCGATATCGTCGGGCAGACCGTCCGGGCCCTCTGGGCGCACAAACTGCGCTCGTTTCTCACCATGTTCGGCATCGCCTGGGGCGTGGGTTCCCTGCTGCTGCTGGTCGGCCTGGGGGAGGGTTTCCGCTCGGGAAACCGCAAGCAGTTCGACTCTCTGGGCGAAAACGTGATGTTCATCTGGTCGGGGCGGGCTCCGGTTGTGCAAGGCAGCTTCACCGCGCTGCGCCAGTACTATCTTACCTACCGCGATTACCAGGATATTTTGAATGAGTGCCCCAGCGTCGGAGCGGCTGCTCCCGTCATCAGCCGCAACGATATCCGCGCCGTCAGTGACTTTTTCCAGGCCAGCGGCCAGATCATGGGCGTGCCCGCCAATTTCGATAAGATCCGTTATTTGCCCATGAACGAAGGCCGCTGGATCGATCCCATGGACGACACCCAGAGGCGAGCCGTGGTGGTCATTGGCGACGAGGTCCGTCGCACCCTGTTCCCCGGGCGGCCGGCCATTGGCAGCACGATCTTGCTGAACGGGGTCAGTTTCACGGTCATTGGGACGCTGCAGAAAATCGGCCACGGCGACAACATGAACCTTAACCTGCGCAGCTTTGTTCCGTTTCACACCATGCAAGACTATTTTCGTCCGCTTAACGTCGGCATCGGAACCGATGTGATTTCTTTCATCAACTATCAGCCCAGATCGCGTGCCCTGCATGAAGCGGCCCAGCAGGAAGTGCATCGCATCATCGCCCGCAACCACGGTTTCGATCCCAATAATCCCGACGCATTCGACGAGTGGGACACGATCAAGACCATCGACCAGATCGGCAAGATCTTTGACGCCATGAACATGTTCCTGGGCAGCGTAGGGCTGGTCACGCTCGCCCTGGGTGCGATCGGCATCATCAATATCATGCTGGTCGCGGTCGCCGACCGTACCCGCGAAATCGGACTGCGCAAAGCCGTAGGCGCAACCAACACCAGCATCATGTTTCAGTTTTTTGTGGAAGGAGCATTTCTCACTCTGCTCAGCGGAGGCATCGGCATCGGCGGCGCCGCGGGACTCATGGCGCTGCTCTCCGGAGTTGATCTCGGTCAGGGATTCGATCCGCCCAAGCTGGTCGCTTCCACGGCCTTGCTGGCCGTGATTTCGCTGGCGGTCGCTGGCGTGGCTGCCGGCCTCTATCCCGCGCGCCGTGCCGCAATGCTCGAACCGGTGGAGGCCCTCCGCAAGGAATAACCTTGGGGAATAACAATGCACCGCGATCTCTTACAACAAGCGTATTCGGCCATGCGGCACGACCTGCGCCGCACCGTCCTCACCATGGCCGGGATGGCCTGGGGCATCGCCACTGTTGTGCTGCTACTTTCCTACGGCAACGGCTTCGGCCATGCCATCGAAGCCATATTTGAGAGCTTCGGCGCCACTTCGGTAGGAGTATTTCCGGGGCGAACTTCCGAGCAAGCCGGCGGCAATAAGGCGGGCGTTGAGATTCGCTTCACCAACGACGATGTGGAACTGCTGCGCAATAACGTTCCTCTGTGCCGCCATGTCGTGCGTGAATCCGATAAACAATCTACCGTTCAGAACGAGAACCGGTCTTTTACTTTCCCGGTCATGGGCTTCGACCCGGCGATTCAGCAGATCTGGAATCTCGACATGGCCCAGGGACGCTTTCTCGACGACGCCGACAATATGCAACATGGCCTCTATGCCGTCATCGGTTCCGAGGCGCGCGACAAACTTTTCTCCGGCATGCCGGCGGTCGGCCAGTCCATCCGCATCGATGGCGTGACCTTCGAAGTGATTGGCGTGGCCGCGGCCCGCATGCAGGAGAGCGACAGCGACGACAACCGCACCGTTTACGTCCCCTATAACTCGATGGATGTGCTCAAAGACAACCACTATCTTGATGGCATCTGGATGGACTCGGCCGGGCTCGACCATAACAAGCTGGAAAAAACGATTCGTGACACGCTGGCCACAGCACACAACTTCAAACCCGACGACCCACGCGCAATTTTTGTCTTCGACGCGCAGAAGCAGCTCTCGCAGTTCGGCATCATCACCATGGCGCTGAAAGTTCTGCTGGCTTTCATCGGCACCGTCACCTTGGGAATCGGCGGAGTCGGACTGATGAACATCATGCTGGTCTCAGTGACGCAGCGCACGCGGGAAATCGGCGTGGAAAAGGCCCTGGGCGCGCGTCACCACGACATTCTTTTCCAGTTCTTGGCCGAAGCCATGGTGATCACGGCGGCTGGAGGAGTGCTGGGAATTCTTCTTTCCTATGCGGTATCGATTCTGGCTGGCCGAATCACGTTCTACAGCGCGCTGGCCCAACACGCCGAAGCCGCCGATATTCGGCTGATCGTTTCGCCGATGATCCTGGTCGTGGCAACGTCGATTCTGGCCGTGGTCGGCGTGATCAGCGGGATGGTCCCGGCCATGCGCGCCGCCAGTCTCGATCCCATCGAAGCCCTGCGTTACGAGTAGATAAACCCGCTATACGTCGCCCCCCGGCGCATAAAAAGCCGGAGCGATGTTCCGCTCCGGCTCGAATCCAATCGGATACTCAGCAACCTATCTCAACAACTCCAGCCATCCGCTTCGTTAAGCGGCCACGGTCAGCACTTCCACCAGATGCTCGCACAGCCGGGTCTCCACGTTGTACTTCTTGAACGTGATCGGCATGGTCACATAGGGCTTTATGATCTGCTCAACTTTCGGAAATATCTCCTTCGCATATCTTTCCGCGTCATGCCTTTCGGTCCAGAGTGAAATAACGAGCATTCTCTCGTTGACCGCCTCGGGCACAAATGGCAGCAGTTCAAGGAAGCCTGCCTGATCCTTCAGGATAGGAAGAACGTCCTTGCGAATCGTGTTGATGAGTTCTTCTCTCTTTTCGATTTTCGGAGTGATTTCGAGAATACGAGCAAACATGGGAGATTCTCCTTTTGGGAGCGGGGAAAGAGCTCGGAAGATGGTTTGGATGGAGACGGCCCCTGGCGAGCCCGATCCCGTTTCTCGGAATACAATTACGAGCGACTGAACACTAGGTCGCGAGACGGTGACGTGCAGTGACCGTGGCTACAGAGCAGCGTGACTGGGCGCACGGGTGTTCCAGGCTTCAAACGATTCTCCGCTGAGATTGCTAGTCCACACCGAGGCTCGACAGCGCTTCTTCCAGCGCCGTCGAGTCAAGAATCAGTCGGCGACCGGTACTCTTGACGTCTTCGAGCTCATCAAAAGCGCGGAATAGGCGCATCTTCACCGAGGCGTACTGTTCGGCCTCGCTCAATGCCCGGCCGTGGCTCTGACTCCAGGCCTGCAGCGCGGTCCCCGGCAGAAACACACTCACTGAGTACGTCAGCTTGCGGTCGGAGGTAACGTCAAAGATAAATTCCTCGGCCGGCGCGGCGGGATCGTCAGCCAGCGCCGGGCGCTTGCCCACGAAATAGTACTGGTAAACATATCCCTGCACGCCCGTGTAGGTCTTCAGGCGGCGAACCGTTTTGTTCTGCTCCATGCCGCCATTATCGAACGAGAAGACACCGTTTGTCGTTCACGAGGGCGAACATGGAGGGGCGGACGCATTCGTCCGCCCGACGGCACCGGAACCATGCCTCCCGAAACGTAAACGACCGAGTAAGGCGGCCGTCCAACTGGGCACCTTGTGCCGGTTCCGACTTCTGACACCCCTAAATCTTTCCCGCCATCTGCCGATATCTCTACTCGGAAGAGAGTCCCACGATGCCATGGTTTCCCGTATCGCTCGGAGTGCTGGTTGGCCTGGCTTTGTACCAGCAGGTCTGGATTTACCGGATCAAGAGGAATTTCAAGAAGCGCGAAGAGCTGTTTCAGATCGTGACCGAAAATGCCGCGGACATGATCGCGCTGGTCGATGTGAAGGGCCGGCGTCTCTACAACAGCCCCGCGTATAAGCGGATCCTCGGCTACTCGGCAGCGGAGTTGGGAGAAACCTCTGCGTTCGAGCAAATTCATCCCGACGATCGCTTCCGCGTCCTCGAAGCAGCGCGGGAAGCGCGCGAGAGCGGAGTCGGAAAACGGCTGGAATACAGGATCAAACACAAAGACGGCAGTTGGCTGGTACTGGAATCGATTGCCAGCACGATTCGCGACGGCAAGGGCGAAGTCGCGAAAATGGTAATCGTGAATCGCGACATCACTCAGCGCAAGCGGGCCGAGCAGCAACTGGAGCACAACCTCTTCCACGATCTGCTGACCGGGTTGCCCAACCGACGGCTGTTTCTCGACCGCTTGCAGCATCTTTTCGTGAAGGCGCGGCGCGATCCCAGCCGGCAATGCGCCTTATTGCTGGTAAACATCGACCACTTCAAGGGTTTTAACGAGCGGCTGGGGACGGCGGCCGGCGACCAACTCCTGCAGGAAATCGCACGCCGCATCGGAACCTGTCTGCGGCAAGACGATACCATCGCGCGGCACGACACGGGCAGCTCCGGCGAACCGGTGCTATCGCGGCTGGGCGGTGACGAGTTCACCATTCTGCTCGACTCCGTCAATGAGCCCAGCGATGCCATGCGGGCCGCTACCAGAGTAAAAGAGGTTGTCGCCGAGCCGCTCTTCGTCGACGGACGGGAAGTGCGAGCTTCGGTGAGCATTGGAATCGCATTGAGTACCGATGCGCACGAACGCCCCGAAGATTTGCTCAAGGACGCCGACGTTGCCATGCGCCGGGCCAAGGCGATGGGCGGATCGCGCTGTGAAGTGTTCGACGAGGTCATGCACACCCGCGCCATGGGCCGCCTGAGGCTCGAGGAAGACCTGCGAACCGCCATGGCCGAGCGCCAGTTCCGCGTCTATTACCAGCCTGTCGTGGACCTGAATTCGCGGCGGGTCGTCAGTCTCGAGGCTCTTCTGCGCTGGGACCATCCTTCGCAGGGATTGATTTCGCCCTTTCGTTTCATCGAAGCCGCAGAAGACTCGGGGCTGCTGGTGCTGATTGGTCAATGGCTGCTGCTGCAGGTCTGCCGCCAGCTGCGCGAATGGGATGCCGCCAGTTTCTCCGAACATCCCGTGAACATCACGGTCAACGTGTCGGCTCGGCAGTTCGCCGATGCCCGGCTCGCCAACGATATTCAGGATGCGCTGCGGGAAACGGGCATCAATCCCGCGCGTCTCCAACTGGAGATGACCGAGAGCGTGGCCGCGGCCGACCCCAAGCTCACCATAACTGTGCTTTCCCATCTGAAGCATATGGGTATCGGTGTAATTCTCGATGATTTCGGTACCGGTCCTTCCTCGCTCAGTGGGCTGCGTCAGTTCCCTGTCGATACGCTGAAGGTCGACCGCACGCTCATCCGCGAAATGCAGTCGGACCGGACCGCTTCAGATATGGTGGAAGTGATCATTACTCTCGCTCACAAGATGAATCTGAGAGCCGTAGCGGAAGGAATCGAGACTGCCAAACAGGTTGAGCACCTGCGCGGGCTGGGATGTGAGTTCGGACAAGGCTACTTTTTCTCGCAGCCCCTTGAACCCAAAGCCGTGATGCCGTTCCTGCGCCAGCAGGTCGTCGTCGCCCCTGCAGGGACAGGGGCAAGCGCAGGCTCAGGATAAACATAAACATAAACGAGGAGCGCTCCTGCGCATCCCGCGTGGCCTTACGCCCGCCACCCATAGCTTCTTGGTTTCAGCCATCGATTTTCGCCTCGCGCAACTGTTTCACGGCCGTTTCTGAACTCACGGGCGAGTAGTAGACCTCTTTGAATGTGTACGAACGGGCCCTTGAACTCACCACCGGCATAATCTCGATGTGCCAGTGGTAGTCCTCGTCAATCGTTTTCCAGTAGCCGAGATTTTTCGAGGGATGCATCGTGCTCGGCGAGGTGTGCAGCACCAGATGAAAATCCTCCGTGATCGACCGCACGCGCTGCAAAGTGCGGCGGAGCAGCGCGGCCAGATCCGTGCGCAAGCCAGGCCTGCTGAGTCCCGTGCGTTCGAACGACGCATCGTGATTGCGAGGCAGAATCCAGGTTTCGTAGGGAACGCGCGGAGCATACGGGCAAAGCGCCAGATAGTCGCCGCGGGCTTCAATCACCCGCAAAGCCTGCCGTTCTTCCTGCTGAATAATGTCGCAAAACACACAGCGCTCTTTGGTGGCGAAATACTCGCGCCCGGCGCGCAATTCGTAGAGCACCCGCCGCGGCACGAACATGGTTGCCGTGATTTGCGACGTGGGATGGCTGAATTCCTGCCCAGCGTTTTTTCCATAGTCTTTGAAAAAACTCACATACTTGAAGCGCGGATCACGTTTGAGGTCGAGAATGCGCTCGGCCGCCAGGCGCAGAAAATGCGCGATCTCCTCGTCGCCGGCATTCCACAAATGCCGGTCGTGGCGCGGATTTTCGACGAGCACTTCATGCGCGCCCACCGAATGCATGCGGTCATAGATGCCGTCGCCGCGGCGTCCCGGCTCACCTTCGATATGGTAAAGCGGCGTAGGATGCACGACCGCACGTGCCGACCACGCCACACCGGGAGCGTTCGGCGTCAGGGCAATGAGTTGCGGCGGTTGCGCATTTTCCCCGCAGAAAATACAGGCAGTTTCCGGGCGTGGCCCAGCCGGGTCGTCCCCTGTAATCACCCAGGAGCGCGTGATGGGGTCCTTGCGGAGTTCCATAGGCAAGGAGAACATTCAAAGAGAATGCGAGTCAACCGCGATCTCTCGCCGTTATTTCCTGCCGACGCATGGAAAATGCCGCAGAAGATGCACGCCCCGCTTTGTTATAATCCGCCGAAGCCCGCCTCATTGACCGACTGCTTCACCGGGGATCGACCGGGGACCGACCAGAGATTGGCCTGCTGATTTGATCGTGCGCCTTGAGACGATGACCGAGCCGTCCACTCCGCTCATGCGGCAGTACGCCGCCATCAAGAAAGAACATCCCACCGCGCTGCTGTTCTTCCGCCTGGGGGATTTTTACGAGATGTTCTTCGACGATGCGATCGTCGCTTCGAAAGAACTACAGATCACCTTAACTTCGCGGAACAAGGAAAAAGGAATCGCGATTCCCATGTGCGGTGTGCCTTATCACGCGGCCGAGGGCTACATCGGAAAACTCATTCGCCGGGGCTTCAAGGTGGCGATTTGCGAGCAGATGGAGGATCCGAAGCTCGCCAAGAAGCTGGTGCGGCGTGAAGTGACTCGCGTGGTCACTCCCGGCACGGCGGCTGATTCGTCCCTCGGATCGGACGAGAATAATTTCCTCGCCGCTCTGGCGCAGGTCGGCAATGCCGTAGGCTTCGCCGCCCTCGATCTATCGACCGGAGAGTTCCGCGCCACGGAATTTTCCGGGGAAGGCGCGCTCCGGCGCGTGCAGGAAGAACTGGAGCAGCTCCGCCCGAAAGAACTGTTGTATGGCTCGGCTGCGCCGTTATTCGAAAACAAAGGCAGCCGGACCCTGTTCGTCCGGAACCAAGACGGGCAGAAGGGGATTGGCCAAAAAAAGATTGGCCAGAAAGAGAATGACCAGGGAGGCGTTGGCCGCGACGCCATCGGCGCGAGGCCCGAAGCGCCCGTACCCACATCAACATCCATGCCCCACGCGCCTCAACCGCGCCCCGCCGGAGCACACTGTACCGAGACTCCGTTGGACGACTGGATTTTCTCTCCCGACCACGCGATTCCATTGCTGGAAAACCATTTCGGCGTGTTATCGCTCGAAGGCTTCGGTCTGGCCGGCCGCGCCGCGGCTGCTTCGGCCGCCGGTGGGATTCTGCACTACGTGCGTACAACGCAGCGCGGTTCGCTCGATCACGTGGACCGCATCGGCTGGTATGAGCGCCAGAATTGCCTGGTGCTCGATGCGGTCACCGTGCGCAATCTGGAATTGATCGAGCCTCTTTTCGCCGCTGCGGACGCAGGCGTTACGCTCTTCCGCTCGATCGACGCCGCCGTCACGCCCATGGGCAAACGCCTGCTGCGGGCATGGCTGCTGCGTCCGTCGCTCGACCCCGGCGAAATTAATGCCCGGCTCGATGCGGTCGAGGCCGGCGTCAAAGATATCATCGCGCGCGAGGATCTGCGCCGCGCGCTCGATCGCGTGCTCGACCTGGAGCGCCTGCTGAGCCGCGTTACTCTCGAAACTGCCAACCCCCGCGACGTGCTGGGACTATCTGCCTCGCTTAGTAAGATACCCGCTGTAAGGGCCGCGGCGGCGCGACTGAAGGCCGAGCGCATGGCGACCCTGCACTCCTCGCTCGACGAACTGGGGGACTTGCGCGAACGCATTGATCGCACGATCGTGCCCGAACCCCCGCTGGCCTTTGCCGATGGAGGAGTCATCGCGGCCGGCCTTGATCGGGACCTCGACGAACTTCGCGAACTTTCACGTAACAGCAAGCAGGTGCTGGCGCAGATCGAGCAGCGTGAACGCGCCCGCACCGGCATTTCTTCGCTCAAGGTTAAATTCAATTCGATTTTCGGATATTACATCGAGGTTTCCAAACCCAACCTGCATCTCGTCCCTCAGGACTACGAACGCAAGCAAACGCTGGTCAACGCGGAGCGCTTCACTACCTCGGAGTTGAAGGAATACGAAGCGAAGATTCTCGACGCGCAGGAAAAGATCGTCGAAATCGAGCGGGGGCTGTTTGCCGAATTGCGCATCGCCATCGCCGCCGAGGCCAAACGCATCCGCCAGACCGCGCTCGCATTGGCCGAGGTCGATGTGCTCGGCGCCCTCGCGCACATTGCCGCCTTGCGCAACTACTGCCGGCCGGTGTTTACGGCTTCTGCCGACGCCGGAGAACTGGAAATTGTGGAGGGCCGCCATCCGGTAATCGAACAACAGGAGATGGCCGGCGGCAGCGAGCGCTTCGTTCCCAACGATTTATTTCTGAACGGCACCACGCACAACATCCTGCTGCTCACCGGCCCCAACATGGGCGGCAAATCCACCTATCTGCGGCAGACCGCTCTGATCGTGATACTGGCGCAAATGGGATCGTTCGTTCCCGCGCGCTCGGCGCGTCTCAGCGTGGTCGACCGCGTCTTCACGCGTATTGGCGCCAGCGATAATCTGGCGCGCGGACGCTCGACGTTCATGGTGGAAATGACGGAGACGGCGGCCATTCTGCATACGGCCACGGCTCGTTCTTTGATTCTGCTCGACGAAGTCGGTCGCGGCACCTCAACCTACGACGGACTTGCTATCGCCTGGGCCGCAGTGGAATATCTGCACGCGCGTGTTCGCGCCAAAACCCTTTTTGCCACGCACTATTTCGAACTCACCGAACTGGCAGACCAGCTTTCGGGCGTGAAGAATTTTCACGTTTCCGTCAAAGAGACGGGCGGCGGAATCGCATTTCTGCGCAAGGTTGAGCCTGGGGCCGCCGACCGCAGTTATGGCATCGAAGTCGCCAAGCTCGCGGGCCTGCCCGACGAAGTCGTGAAACGCGCACGCGAAGTGCTGACCGAGCACGAGGTCGCCGAGCAGCGAGCCACCGCGCATCTTTCTCCCGGCGCAACGCCCCCGCCGGCGCAGTTGACGATCTTTACTCCGCTGTCGCAACCGGTGCTGGAAAAGTTGCGCGAGGTAGACTTGAATCGTCTGACGCCGCTCGAAGCGCTGAATCTGCTGGCTGACTTGAAGAAAGAAATCTGACTGCACAGAACCCTGAGCTACGGAGAAAACGATCTGGCACAAAAGGTCGGCCAACTGCTCATCATCGGCTTCGAAGGCACGGAGATGTCACCGTCGCTCGCGTCGCTGCTGGCGCGCGTGCAGCCGGCTGGAGTCATCCTGTTCGCGCGAAACATTCGGAGCGTTGAGCAGACGCGGCGCCTGTTGCGCGACTGCCAGAAATGCGTCGCGACTCCGTTGTTTACTTGCGTCGACATGGAGGGTGGCACGGTCGACCGCTTCCGCGATGCTCTCGGCGCGACGCCGTCCGCGGCCGATGTGTTCGCCTCGCGGGATCGCAAACTTTATCGCAGGCACGGGCAGATCATCGGCGAAAACTGCCGCGCTCTTGGATTCAACGTCGATTTCGCGCCCGTTCTCGACCTCGCGTTTGAGGCTTCGCGCCAAGTGATGAGTTCGCGCGCGGTTTCGGCTGATCCGCGCGCAGCAACTGCCTACGCACGCGAGTTTCTTGCCGGGCTGCGAGCCGCGAACGTGCTCGGCTGCGGCAAACATTTTCCCGGCCTCGGTGAAGGCACGCTCGACAGCCATCACGAACTTCCGGTGATCGAGAAACCTCTGAAGAAACTTTGGGCGGAAGATCTGCTTCCCTACCGCACCCTGCGCCGTCAGCTTCCGATGGTCATGGTCTCGCACGCGGCCTACCCGCAGGTCACGCGCAACCGCACACCGGCATCGATTTCGAGGGTGTGGATCACCGGCATCCTGCGCAGGCGGATCGGATATCGCCATCTGATCGTGTCCGACGATCTTGAGATGGGCGGCGTGCTCTCGGCTGCGCCCATCGGAGAGGCGGCGCTTGGGTTCGTTCGCGCGGGCGGCGATCTCTGCCTGATCTGCCATCGCAAAGACCGCATCATCCAGGCCTACGACGAACTCATCAGAGCCGCCGAACGCGACAAGAAATTCGCTCGGCGCGTGGCCGACGCCGCGCGTCGTGTGCTCGCCTTCAAGAAAAAAAACAGAAGTGTATTTCGCAGAGGGAAACTGCCTTCGGCAACGACTGTCGAGAAGCTTACTCGCAAGTTGTGGGAGTTCAGTGAACAGGTTCGACTGGAAGCGATGGATCGGGCGACATGATAGTGGCAGGGGTGATGAGCGGCACGTCGGCGGACGGTATTAACGTCGCGCTGGTGCGTATTGGCAGCGATCGCGAGTTGCGCTCGCTCCGCGCGCCTGCTGCAAAATCAGGCTTGCGAGTCGCCCGCGCTCACACGGGTCGTGCTCGCTCGAACTTCGAATTGCTCGGACACGCCGAATACGCTTACCCGCCGAAAGTGCGCACCGCGATTCTCGGCGCGATGAATGCCAAATCAGCGCGCGTGGCCGATCTGGCGCGGCTCAACTTTTTACTCGGCGAGTTGTACGCTGAGGCGGTGCGCGCTACCGAGCGGCGATTTCGGCTGAAAGCTGATCTGGTGGGCTGCCACGGCCAGACGCTTTATCATCAGAGCGAATCGAAATCCTTTCTCGGAAAAAAGATTGCCGCAACGTGGCAGACCGGCGAAGCCGCTGTCATCGCCGCTCGCATCGGCGTGCCGGTGGTCAGCGATTTTCGCCCCGCTGACCTGGCGGCAGGCGGCAAGGGCGCGCCTCTCGTGCCCTACCTCGATTCCATGCTTTTTCGCGACGCCAAGATCGGGCGCATTCTGCAAAACATCGGAGGCATTGCAAATCTCACCGCGATTCCCGCCGGCGCCAGTCCGGAACAGATCCTTGCATTCGACACCGGTCCCGGAAATATGGTGATCGACGCCGTGACCGAAGCTCTGTTTGACCGCCCCTTTGATCGCGGCGGTAAGATTGCGGCCACAGGCAGGGTCATCGATCCAGTTCTCCGCCGAAGCCTTGGCCGCGAATTTTTCCGCAGAAAGCCTCCGAAGGCTGCCGGCCGCGAGGAGTTCGGGCGCGAGTTTGTTCGCGACTTCTTGCGTCAGTGCAATCGCGCTCGCGGGCAGGATGTTGTGGCCACGGCCACAGCTCTGACTGCGCGGTCGATTGCCGACGCCGTACGGCGCTTTGTGCTGAGGAAATCGACTTCATCCTCAACCGCCTCCAAGAGTCAGTCGTACCACGAGATGATTCTCTCCGGAGGCGGCGCGAAGAATCGAACCCTGCTCGCGATGTTGACCGCGGCTCTCGCGCCAATTCACATTCGGGTAAGAATCTCAAACGAACTGGGCCTTCCTTCGGAAGCGAAGGAAGCCGCCGCCTTCGCCGTGCTCGCTTATGAAACATGGAATAGGAGACCGTCAAACGTGCCTTCCGCCACGGGCGCGAAGCGACCGGCCGTGTTGGGAAAACTTTCCTATGCATAACAGCGCGGCATCAGACGTCGGACCTCGGACCTCAGCCCGCGAGATCCGATGTCTGATATACGGTGTCAAACGCCATCTCCTGCGAAGCCTTTTCCTCCTCTCTTGTCCGCTCGCGCTCTTTCCTCTGCTTTCCTGCTCCACCCGTCCCGACCCAAACACGCTGGTCATGATCATCGAATCGAGCCCCACCAATCTCGATCCGCGGGTGGGATTGGATGGGCAATCGGAGCGCATCGACAATTTGATCTTCGACGATCTGCTCTCGCGCGGCGACGACCTGAACGTCGCTCCGGGCCTGGCCGAGCGCTGGGAGACTCCTGATCCTCTCACTTATGTTTTTCACCTGCGTCGCGGCGTCAAGTTTCATGATGGCCGCCCGCTGACCGCGCGCGACGTGAAGTGGACCTTCGATTCTCTCCTCCAGGGCAAGATTCGGAGCACCAAAGCCGCAGCATACCGCTTTGTCGATCACATCGATGCACCGGACGATTTCACCGTGATCTTTCACATGAAAGAAACCGATGCAGCACTGCCCTGGAATGTCTCCGATGGGGCCATGGGCATCGTGCCTTACGGCAGCGGCGATGAGATGACCCGGCGTCCCATCGGCTCAGGGCCATTCCGTTTTGTCAGCGCAGAAACCGACCGCGACGTCATCCTCGCGCGCAACGACGATTATTGGGGCGAGAAGCCCAAGCTCGCCCGCGTGCGGTTCGCGGTTGTGCCCGACGCCACTACGCAGGCGCTTGAACTTCGCAAGGGCAGCGGAGACATCGCCATCAATTCCCTCACGCCCGACACAGTTTTCACGCTCTCGCACGATCCATCGTTAGCCGTCGAGACCGGCCCCGGCACACGGCTCGCCTACCTGGGATTCAATCTGCGCGATCCGATCCTGAAAGATGTGCGCGTTCGGCAGGCCATCGCCTATTCGCTTGACCGCCGCACGATGATCCAATATCTGTGGCGCGGCGAGGCGGAACTCGCCTATAGCGTTCTGCCCGCGCAAAGCTGGGCCTACGATGGCGATGTCGCCCGCTACGACCACGATCCCGCCAAGGCCATCCGGCTACTCGATGCTGCGGGCTATCCGTCCGTCAATGGCGTGCGCTTTCACATCACGATGAAGACATCAACTGATGAGAACACACGCCTGATGGTCGCGGTCATGCAGCAGCAACTGCGCGAAGTCGGAATCGCTCTCGACATCCGCAGCTTTGAGTTCGCCACATTTTTCTCCGACGTGACCCATGGAGCCTTTCAGATGTACGGGCTGCGCTGGATCGGAGGAAACGAAGATCCCGATATCTTTTATGTGTTTCATTCATCACGGTTCCCTCCCAATGGCGCCAACCGTGGCTTTTACTCGAACCCTAAAATCGATGCGCTTATCGACCGGGCCCGTCGTGAAATCGATCCGAAGGCGCGCCAGCCGCTTTACGCCGACGTGCAGCAAATATTGGCCGAAGACCTTCCTTACATCGATCTCTGGTACCTCGACAACGTGCTCGTGCACACGCGCAGAGTGCGCAACCTGAAACTCAATCCGGCGGGAAACTACGATTTTTTGCGCACAGCGGAACTTGCATCGCAATGAACTTTCGCGTGTATTGACACGTTTCCCCGGGCGGGATGCCCAGATTCGCGTGTTACCATCGAACCAGATTCTTCCAACATGCGAATCCTTTTCATTGGCGACATCTTCGGCCGTCCCGGTCGCAACATCGTCAAAGACCGCCTGCCGGGAATCGTGCGCGATCACAACATCGACCTCATCATCGCCAACGGTGAGAACTCCGCCGCCGGCTTCGGCATCACTCCCGCGCTGTCTGAAGAACTCTTCGAGCTGAACATCGACGTCATCACCACCGGCAACCATGTCTGGGATAAACGAGAAATCGTCGACTATTTTCAAATGGTCGAAGGCAACGGCCACGGCCCTGCCCGGCGCGTGCTGCGTCCAGCAAATTATCCCGCTGACATGCCGGGACGAGGCTGGTATCAAGGCGTTAAGGGAAAAATCCCGTACGCTGTCATCAATCTTCAGGGGCGCGTATTCATGGCGTCGAACGACGATCCGTTTCGCATCGCCGACCAGCTTTTGAAACAAGTCAGCGCTCAGGTGATCGTGGTCGACATGCACGCCGAGGCCACTTCCGAGAAGATTTCGCTGGGCTGGTATCTTGACGGGCGGGTCACGGCGGTCCTTGGCACGCACACCCATGTCCCTACGGCGGATGAGCGAGTGCTTCCGAACGGAACGGCGTACATTACCGATGTCGGCATGACCGGCCCTTACGACGGAGTCATCGGAGTAAAGAAGGAACTGGTGGTGGGAAAATTCCTGAACGGAATGCCCGTCCGTTTCGAGCCCGCGACGGGCGATGTGCGCCTGTGCGCCGTGATTATCGATTGCGACGACAAGACCGGCAAGGCCCGCGAAATCGAGCGCCTCATGCTGTCCTGAGGGAGTGCGCTTCAAAGGCTGCGCTTCAGGGGCCACTGTTCAAAGGCAACGCTTCAGCTCCAAAGATGGCGCCGAATCAGCGCAAATTGTGGGATGCAAGACCTGTGCGGCTTCGCGTTCTTTCAAGCAAGCGGTCGATGTTCGACTCCCTGGCCGGTGCACTCGAAGGTACGAGGGCCTGTCGGGCAAGGCTGCGATCTCTGAAATAGCGCTAAAATCACTCGGGGCAGATGACACGGACGGCCTTCATCCTCGCGACTGGAGCTCTGGCAGCTGCATCGGCGTTGTCCGCATTCGCCGGCGCGGATGGGCCCAGCGCCACGCCCGCCACCGCTGCCACGGTTTCCTGCGGCAACGGAGTTCCCGGCGGCGTGAACTGCGTCGCCTCAAAGAAAGAACGCAAAGAAGCGCACACCGATTACCTCCACGGCCTGAAGTTGCAAGATCACCACCAGCTCGAGGATGCACTCAAGCAATTCGATGAAGCGGCGCGGCTAGTGCCGCAGGATCCGCGGTTTCTGACCGCTCGCGAATTGGTCAAAGGGCAGCTCGTCTACAACCATGTCGAGAGCGGCAACGCCGCCATGGCGCGAAACGCGCGCATCGCAGCCGCAGTCGAATTCCGCGCCGCACTCGATCTCGATCCCGACAATCAGTTTGCCAAGGAACGCCTGGCCGATGCCACCCGCATCGCCGCTCCGCTGCAGCCTGCGGTCGCGACCGACTTCGACGAGTACGCCAGCGAAATCCAGCTGCAGCCCAAGAACGACACTGCAACCTTTCACTTCGAGGGCGACGTGCACCAGATGTTCAACGTCCTCGCCGCAGCCTATGGAATCACCGCGCAGTTTGACGACTCGGTGCAGAACCGGCAGGTGCGCTTCAATCTCGATAACGTCGACTTCCCTACCGCACTGAAAATGGCGTGTGAGGTCAGCCGAACCATGTGGTCGGCCCTGGGCGAACATCAGATTTTTGTCGCCACCGACACTCTCGAAAATCACCGCCTGTTCGACCAGATGTCGCTGCAGACCTTCCACATGCCGCCGCACACCACGCCCGCCGAAGCAGCCGAGTTTGTTACGACTCTGCGCATCATGTTTGACCTGCGTTTCATCGTTGCCGGGCAAACCGCGAACACGATCGAAGTCCGCGCTCCGGAAAGGATTCTCAAAGCCTGCGCCGCGTTGCTCGCGCAACTCGACAATCAGCGCCCGCAAGTCGTGATTGACCTTCGCGTCTACGAAATCAACTACCAGTTCATGCGCGAGATCGGCCTCCACGTTCCAAATACATTCAACTTGTACAACATTCCGGTCGCGGCGCTGGCCGCGCTGGGCGGGCAGAACATCCAGCAGCTGATCAACCAGCTGATCGCTTCCGGCGGCATCAACCAGGCCGGTAGCAGTGCGCTCTCCGGGCTGCTGGCGCAATTGCAGGGTCAGTCAAGTTCCATTTTCAGCCAGCCGCTGGCCACGTTCGGCGGTGGACTGACTTTTTCCGGCGTGAGTCTTGACCATCTCACCGCTGCTCTTTCGCTGAACGAATCCTGGTCGCGCAGTCTGGAGAATCTCAGCGTGCGCGCCGGCCAGGGCAGCGACGTGATTTTTCACCTCGGATCCCGCTATCCCATCCTCAATGCCAGCTACGCTCCAATTTACAATTCGCCGCAGATCTCTCAGGTGCTGGGCAATCAGACCTATGTCCCGCCCATCCCGTCGGTCAGCTATGAAGACATCGGATTGAATCTGAAAGCCAAGCCCACGGTTCATGGCAGCGGCACGATCGGTCTCACCTTGGAACTGCAAGTGCGCTCGCTGACCGGGCAATCGAATAACGGAGTGCCGGTGATCTCAAACCGCGAATACACGGGCAGCATCAATCTGAAGGATGGCGAACCGGCGGTTGTCGCCGGTGAAGTCTCGCGGACCGATGAGGTTTCCATGAGCGGCATCCCCGGCCTCGCGACCTTGCCCGGCGTGAATCAGTTCGGAACCGACAACACCAAAGAACAGGACTCCGACGAACTGATGATCATCATCACCCCCCACATCATCTCCGACTTCAACCGCAGAACTCCCGAAATCTGGCTCAGCGAGAAATAGTTCGCGGGAGATAACTGCACGAAACGAAGGCTGGGGACTCGTGTGTGCCGAATGCATTATCTCGGGAAGAACACGACTTCAGAGGCTGCGAAAAAATGATAAATGCCCGCACTCCTGTGGAAGAGCGGCGCTTCAGCGCCGCGTAGGCCCGTTAAAATCAACACGGGCTTCAGCCCGCGACCGAGAAATCCAGCCCGCCCTCAGTTCCCCGGTTTCGCCGCGAACTCAACCAGGCTCTTGTACACATCCGCCAGGTGCGCATCGAAACTTCCAATCCTGCGCCCGTTGATAAACAGCGTCGGCGTTCCCGTCACATCCACCGACTTTCCCAGTGCAATGGAGGCGTCGACGCGAGCTTTTGTTTCCGGCTTGGCAGCGCAGGCCGCAATCTCGGCGCCTTTCAACCCGGCGCCATCGGCCAACGCGGTAAGTTTTTCATCGGCATTTTCGGCGGTAATGTCGGCCTGCGTCTCGTAGGTCTTCGAGATGAACTTCCAGAAAGCATCATTCGAAGCGCGGCCAACGCAATCGGCGTAGGCGGCGCCTTTGGCCGACCAGTTGTGCATCGCCAAGGGAAAATTCTGGAACACGAAACGCGCTTTCGGTTCGGCCGCAATCAGCCCTTCGATGGTCGGCTGCGCCGCTTTGCACGCCGGGCATTGCAGATCCCCGAATTCCACGATCGTGACCGGCGCATCCTTGGGGCCGCGCTCGGGACCGCTAATGCCTTTCTCCAGCAGCTTTTTCACCGAATCGAACGGCCGCGCACCGAAGGGAACAATGTCGCCGGTGAGCGCATGCTCTCCGTCTGGTGTAACGTAAAAGCGGCTCACCTGCTGGCCTTGCGCCCCGGCCAGAATCACGGTGACCTCTGCCAATCCTGCAATACCCACCGGCTTGATGCTCGAAATCTTCCAGGAAAAATCCGACTGGTAGCCGAAGGTCTGCTGCAGAAAAGAGTCGACCGTAGCCTCTGACGGCAAATTGGTCGTCGTCGCCGAAGATTTCTGCCCGCTCTTCTCCGCCGGTTGGGCTTGGGCAGCCGCCACTCTGGCGGCCGAGGTCAGAAGGCTAAGCGTAGTGAGACAGATCAATATCAGACAACGGCGCATGGGTTCCTTTCACCTTCGTGGACTTTAGTAAAACCGTTCTTCAGAATACTTCAAACCTCGCTTTTGGCGGCAATCGGAAAGCGGCGCCCGTAGCCAAAAGCCTTGGGAGAAATCTTCAGTCCGGGCGCAGCCTGCTGACGTTTGTATTCGGCGCGGTCCACCATCCGCACAACGCGACGCACGGTCGCAATGTCGATTCCGCGGTCAGTAGCAATGCGCTCGGCGGAATGCGAATCCTCCACATAATCTTCGAGGATTGCATCAAGAATCTCATAGGGCGGAAGCGAATCGCTGTCTTTCTGGTCGGGGCGCAACTCAGCCGACGGCGGCTTTTCCAGCGTGGCCTGCGGAATCACTTCGCGCCGTGAATTGACATACCGGCTCAGCCGGTACACCAACGTTTTCGGAACATCGGAAATTACCGCGAGACCTCCGACCATATCGCCATAAAGAGTGCAGTAGCCCACGCCCAGTTCGCTCTTGTTGCCGGTGGAAAGCACGATCGCGCCGAACTTGTTCGACAGTGCCATCAGCATCGTGCCCCGCGCCCGCGCCTGGATGTTTTCTTCGGTCACATCCTCCTTCATCCCCGCGAACACCGGCTGCAATGTCTCGCGGTACGCCTCGTAGGCGGAATTGATCGAGAGCAGCTCAAACCGGATGCCCAGATTCTGCGCCAGCGAGCGCGCATCATCGATCGACCCCGGCGACGAATACGGTCCCGGCATGCCCACCCCGATCACATTGTCCCGGCCCACCGCATCGGTCGCGATGACCGCAGTCAGTGCCGAATCGATGCCGCCGCTCAACGCGATGATCGCTTTCTGAAATCCACATTTCTGAACATAGTCCCGCGTGCCCAGCACCAGCGCGGCATACGCGCTCGCGTCGTCGCCTTCAATCTGCTCGTGCATCTCGCCCGAAAAATTGCTCGAATCGAAATAGATCAGGTCTTCTTCAAACGATTTCCCCTGCGCAATGACCGTGCCTTTAGCGTTCAACACCAGGCTCGATCCGTCAAATACCAGGCTGTCGTTGCCGCCCACCTGATTCACCAGCGCCACCGGAACCTTATGCTGCCGGGCGATGCTGGCCAGCATGTCGCGGCGGAACTCCCGCTTGCCGATCCAGAACGGCGACGCGGAAATATTGAGAACAAAATTCCCGCCCTCCTCAATGAGGGTTTCCACCGGATCAACCGTGTACAGCCGCTTCCTCCAGAACTGCTTGTCATTCCAGGCGTCTTCGCAGATGGTGAGCGCCATGCGGTTGCCGCAGAAGGAAAACAGATCCTGCTTCTTCGCCGGTGCGAAATTCCGCATCTCGTCGAACACGTCGTAGGTGGGCAGCAGCATCTTCGACTGAGTGAACGCGACCTTGCCCTCCATCAGCAAAGCCGCCGAATTCATCACCGATTTGCCCGCGTCGGCATCGGCCGCCGTAACCAGCCCGCAAATCACCGCGATGCCGCGAGTCTCGCCCGCAATACGCTCGACAGCTTCGTGATTGCGCGCGACAAAAGATGGTCGCTCGACCAGGTCGCGCGGCGGGTAGCCGCACACCGAAAGCTCGGGAAACAGGATAAGGCCGGCCCCCGCAGCCTGCGCGCGCCGCGAGAAGTCGATGATCCTGGCTGCATTGCCGGAGAAGTCTCCGACCGTGGGATTGATTTGTCCCAGCGCGATCTTCACAGCTCTAGTTTACGGGTTAAGAGAAGTTCCGGCCAAGTCAGCGGCAGGTGCGCCCGATTTGTATCTCTTGGCGAGACCACAGGCCATGTGGGGACGGCCGCCCTCGGCCGTCCAGTCGAGCGTAGCTCGACAGCCCGCCTCCGCTGTCGATCTCCGCCGCCTAGTCGCTGTCCGCGGCCTCGGGAAAATTCGCAAAGCACGTCTTCGGACTCAGGAAGCACAGGGTGGCGTACTTCGCTCCGGCGATTGGTGCGAATGTCCGTCTCTGGTTGAACGAGAAAAAGTCATGCAGCGAATAGCGCTGCGGCCAGGATGCGTCCTGAGCGAAAACATCGGCAAACGGCCACTCCTGCGGTCCGATGGTGCCGATTGAATTCCCATCGGTTCCGAACGCGTATTCAATGAAGTTCAAAATGCTGCCAAAATCATGGCAGTAGTAGTTGGGACAAGTTGGTTTGCTCGCTGGGCCCGAGATGTAACCCGGCTTGGCGAACTGCGAGACCACGATCAGAGGCACCCGGAACCCATAGACATACGATTGCCCGTTGCCGTTGCCCGCCGGGTAGCCCTTCGTTCCCTGGCCAATGGTTTGAATGGGATTGACATCGTCGTAGAACCCTCCCCAGTCGTCCCATGTGACCAGCACAACCGTGTTGGCCCAATATCCGCATTGCACGGAGAGTTTGTTGCCGGAATTGTCATATCCGCCGACGGCGTTCACGATGGCAGCAACCCACGACGGACCGCCGTCGGAACCCGGCGATCCCGGATGATCGGACCATGCGCCATCCGGCGTCACCCAGCTCACCTGCGGAAGTTTGCAAGCTGCCGTAGTGGAGTCTTTCACCCCCAGATCGTGCAAAATCTGCGCGTCGTTAGCGACGATCTGTCCATTGATGAACGACGCGCCCTCACATTTGCCTCCGGCGCCGCTCGACTGGCAGATGTGATTGATCGCATTCGGAGCCGTGTAGATCGAGCTGAACCCGCTGCTGTAGTACTTCCAGCTGATGCCTGTCGAGGTCAGCAAGTCCGAAAGCGTCGGGTGCTCATAACACGGGAAGCCCTGCGCCGCTCCGCTTGGTTCCAGTGGCGTGTATCCCTTCGATTCGGTTCCAGACGGGCCCACCTCGCGAACAAAATTCGCCTCGGACGCGATGCAGCCGTTCACCGTTCCCCCCAGCGCCAGGTTCTCGGCCGCAAACCACTGGTAGTAAGAATCGGGATAAGCCGTGGGCGCCGACGTTCCGGCAAATAGAAACTGGTGCGCCGGAAAACTCGGCCCCTGATTCGTCTGAAACATGTAGTTGGCGAAGCCGTACTGCTCCGCCATCTCGAAGTACGGATCGAGGATGCCGTGCACCCCGTCGTAAGTCGTATTCGGAACGTAGGTGTATTCTGGACAAGTCGCGTAGTTGCCGTCGGGACAGGCGGGAAGAGCACAACCGGCGTTCACTACGCTAGGAATACTGCAAGCTCCGTCCATCTTTCCGTTGTCGTACGAAGGGATCCATCCGCCCGTGTGCGTGTGCGACGGATCAAAACACGCGTCCAGTTGCCACGGCGTCATTTGCACCCTGGTGCCGTAACAAGAACCGCTGCTGGTCAGGTGGGCTCCTCTTTGGATCAGAGTCTGGTCCGCCAGAAACAAATTGTCAGGGGTCCGATTCTCCTGAACGACGACGATGATGTGCTGAATCGGTGTGTTCGGAAATGCGAACTGCGCGCTGCAAAACAACGCAAAATAAAGTGCCAGGCAGGCCAAAACCAACAACCGGAAGAAAAATCTCACACAAACCTCCTTAGGTTCACACAGACAGAAAGGGCGCGCTGGCGGTCTGGGAAGGGGGGATCGAACAAAACCCAGAAGGCGAGAATGTTACGACGCTAAGCAAGGCCGGTCAAGATGTTATTTCTCCTAAATCCTCCGCTCGCATCATCCCGACCCACGATCAGTGGCATAATCGTGATCAGGCAGGAATGGCAAACAACTGCTACATTATCGTTTTTGTTGCCACTACAAACATTTACCACTTCTAACGAGGGAACCATGCCCCTGCACGCGAACCCGTCGTCACGACGCGCTGTTGCTTGGCTGACCATGATGTTCAGCCCGCTAATCCTTTTGTTCGTTGCCGTTTTCCCTCAGCCTGCGGCCGCCCAATCCGGCGCCGGCCAAAACCATCCCTGGATGAATCCTCAGCTCTCTCCCGACCAGCGCGCGGACATGGTTTTGAAGGAGATGACCCTCGACGAAAAGATCGGGCTGCTCCACGGCACCGGCATGGCTGGACTAAGCCCGCTCAGCCCCCTGATCATCCATTCGGACGGTGGGGCGGGCTACGTACCCGGCATCCCCCGGCTCGGCATTCCCGCCATTCAGATGTCAGACGCCGCCTATGGCGTGCGCAGCAGCGGCGAGAATGGCCGCTACGCCACGGCGCTGCCCTCCGACCTTGCCGCCGCGGCGAGCTGGGATCTCGACGCCGCTTACCAATATGGGGCGCTGATCGGCCGCGAATTGCGCGACCAGGGCTTCGATATGACCCTCGGCGGAGGCGTCAACATTACGCGCGAACCGCGCAACGGCCGAACCTTTGAATATCTCGGCGAAGACCCCGTCCTGGCCGGAAAGCTGGTTGGGTCAGTCATGAAAGGCCTGCAGGCGCAGCACGTGCTCGGCGACATCAAGCACTACGCCCTCAATGACCAGGAGGGCGGGCGCAACGCGGTGAACGTCCATATCGACGAACGTTCGGCCCGCGAAAGCGACCTGCTCGCCTTTGAAATCGGAGTGCAGGAAGCAAACCCCGCCGCCGTGATGTGCTCCTACAACCGCGTGGACGGCGTCTACGCCTGCGAGAACAAACATCTGCTCACCGACATCCTGAAGAGAGACTGGAACTTCAAAGGATTCGTGCTCTCCGACTGGGGCGGCACGCACAGCGCAGCCAAGGCCTCGGCCGCCGGACTCGACCACGAAGAACCGGGCTGGATTTTCTATAGCGACGAACTGAAGAGCGACGTTGAGTCCGGCAAGGTTCCCATGGCTGAACTCGATGATCACGTGCACAGAATCCTGCGGTCGATGTTCGCCACCGGCGTGGTCGATGATCCACCACAAAAAGGCGTCGTCGACGTGCTCGGCGACATGGCAATCGCGCGCAAGATCGAGGAGCAAAGCGCCGTGCTTCTGAAGAATGACAACGCACAACTTCCCCTTGACGCTTCGAAAGTGCGCAGCATCGCCGTCATCGGCCCGCACGCCGATGTAGGCATGATTTCCGGCGGCGGTTCGGCCCAAGTCGATCCTCCCGGCGGAAACGCCATCATGCCTCCCGGCCACGGACAGACCCACTGGCAAGAGCAGATCTGGTTCCCGACTTCTCCGCTGAAAACGATTCGCGCCAAGGCCCCCGGAGCCACGGTTCAGTTCGATTCAGGCTCAGATCCCGACGCGGCCGCTGCACTGGCGAAAGGCGCCGACGTGGCCATCGTTTATGTCTACCAGTGGGAGAGTGAAGGCATGGATCTTGCCAATCTCTCGCTGCCCGGCAATCAGGATGCCTTGATCGCGAAAGTCGCAACAGCCAACCCGCATACCGTCGTCGTTCTCGAAACCGGCACAGCTGTGACCATGCCGTGGGCCGGTCAAGTCAGCGCGATTCTGGAAGCCTGGTACGCCGGCAGCGCGGGCGCCGATGCCGTGGCCAACATCATTTTCGGCGACGTGAATCCCAGCGCCAAGCTGCCTATGACCTTCCCGAAGAGCGAGGCGGACCTGCCCCACCCCACCATCGTGAAGCCACCGCTGGCCACCGTCAAAGCCGACCAGCAGGGTTGGAAGCGCATCGCTCAGGGCCTGCCAGCTTTCCAGGTCACTTACGACGAAGGCGTAAAGGTCGGCTACAAGTGGTACGACGCGGAGAACAAGGCGGTGCTGTTCCCCTTCGGCTTCGGCCTGTCATACACGACGTATTCCTATTCCAATCTGAAAGTTGAGCCGGGCAGGAATCCGAGCGTGAGCTTCACCGTCACCAATACCGGCAACCGCGCCGGAGCGGAAATCGCCGAAGTCTACGCTTCCCTGCCGGCGGCGGCCGCAGAGCCTCCAAAGCGCCTGGTCGGCTGGAGCAAAGTCAAACTCAACGGAGGAGAGAGCAAAGAAGTAACCGTCGACGTAGACCCGAAATTTCTTTCCATCTTCAACGTCGACCAAAACAGCTGGCAGTTGCTCCCCGGAGACTATGGATTCATGGTCGGCGGCTCTTCACAAGATCTGCCGTTGAAACAAACAGTCACTTTGCAGTAGCGAACGCCGGGGTGCCGAAGTAGGCAGCGATGGGTGCCCTAGATCTCATAGGGTGCAGGGTGCCCCAGGTCTCACCGTTTTTGCGAGACCTGGGACCACGACCGAGAGGTTCCGCTTGAGAGTTTCGAGCTCTCGATCCCGACTCACAAGACGTTGTCGTTGAGGGACGCGATGAATTGAATTCCCGGCACAAATTTGCCCACCAGCCGGCTATCGTTTGTCAGGAACAGATCCGTGCCGGCGTGCGCCGCCGCCGCCAAGTGCATTGCATCTGCCGGAGTCACTTCCAACGCAGCTCTGATTCGTGCGTAATGGTCGGCCGTTTCCAGGTCGAACGGCAGGACCTCAGCCACGGCTCCCTGCAAAAGGGCTCGAACCTCCGCCGCCCGCTGCGCGTCACGCCTGCGATATATTCCAGCCAACACTTCCCCAAAAGTGAAAGCACCGGTAAGTAACTCGTCCCGGCGCTCCTTCATTCGCGATCGGATTGCGATTACGCGGCTCGCGTACTGCGGATTGTCTTCTAGCCAATAGATGAACAGCATCGTGTCCCAGTAGATGCGGCTCACTTCCTGCTCTCAGGGCCGTAGAAATTACTGCGTTCCGCCCGCAGATAAGCCTCACCGCCTCCCAGTTCGTCGAATACATCCTTCAGCGCTCCGCGCAACCTCGACCATGCGTCCTCCGATTTCTCGGACATCGCGGAAGTGGCAAACTCATAAGTGTAAGTAACGGTTGAAGTCTGGCCAGACTTAGGACCTCTGATCTCGATCAGGCGTAGTTCGTTGTCTCGCAAGAACTGGTGCGTTTTCAGTGCGCTGCAAACCGCCGGTACGCGACTGTAGCCGATTCCCAGCTCTTTCACGACATCGCCAGCCCGGATGGAAAAGCGTGAGCTTCTCTTCTCACGGGCAGGTAGAACGTAGTTCTCGCGACTGTGAGCTCTGATCGTATCGGAAAGCTTCATAGGACATCCCCTAGTGAGGAAATATACACTAGAATAGACTTTTTGTAAATAGCATTCTACTGGCAGTTTCTTATGCTATCAACTTCCGCTAATCCCCGCCGACAGGAAGCACCGTGTGCTTCGCCTTAGGCATGGGCGTCGATCCCATCTGATCGCGCCAAAGGACTCGATTCAACGCTGCCGCACTGTTCGCATCAGGACGCGAGAAATCCATCTTCGACGAAATCTCCGCTCCCGGTGCATCCTTCCGGTTGATCTCGTAGATCAATCCGTTGTTCAGGTTTCGCTTGTCCGCCTTGAACGCTGGCTGGTTCCCCGCACCCGAAAACATTTTCTCCATGACCGGCGCGTAGGCGTCGTTCTGATTCATGGGAGGAAGTCCCAGCAGCGTTTCCATGGTGTGGATCAGGTTGACGGTCGTGTAGAAGCGGTGCTCGACATAGGGCTGTGCCGCCGAACCCGCTGAAGGTCCCGGCGAATATTTGCTGACCACGAACGCAATCGACCGGTGGGCGTCGACGTGGTCGGCGCCGTCCTGCGCATCGTCTTCGAGCACAAAAATCGCCGTGTCGTCCCAGTAAGGACTGTGCGAAACCGCGTCGACCACGCGACCCAGCGCCAGATCGTTGTCGGCCACCGAAGCCGCCGGGCGCGGCAGGTTCGGTCGTGTGCCGCCGGTGTGATCGTCAGGCAGATAGAGCAATACGAACGACGGCATCTCAAAATCCGGACCTTCGTTCGACTGGCGAGCGTGAACATAAGCGCCAAATTCATTCAGAAATTCGTCCGCCCGCAACTGGTCGGGATAATCGGTATTGAAATCCGGATACAGCGCATCGAAGTGATCGCGCAGCACAGCCTTGGTCGGCTTCACTCCGCTGAAGAGCGGCACGGCCCAGGGGAACGGACTCGGGCCGCCGTGCGTGTCTCCGACATTCGGCGGAAGCGTGTCCCCTTGATTCACCACGGTCCGCGGACATTCCGCCTCCTGCCCCGACGGTGTTCCCTGCTTCGGGCTGGCCGCTTTCTCCCGCTCGTTGCACCACTCGGCATTCACGAATTCACCATAGTCGCGGAACGAAACGTGATTGCGCGCCAGATTGTCCCAGAGAAATCCGGTGGAAGGATCGTCAATGTCCGGCTCATTGTGCTCCAGCGGATATTCGTCAGCGACCTGCCCTTGGAAATCGTAAGTCCGTTCCTTGCCGCGGTACGCGATCTGCCAGGTCTTCTCGTTGTAGTCGGAAGTGATGGCCGCGGTCGACCACAAATGCCCGTCGCCCGAGACTTCTCCGCTGTCGTAAAAATTGTCGAGCACACCAAACTGCAGCGCCAGCTTGTGCTCGTTGGGCGTGATGTCGGCGCCGTACATGGTGAGCGACGGATCGCCGTCGCCGACCTTGGTGTCGCCGGATTTCAGATCGCCCAGAATCTGATCGTAAGTGCGATTCTCCTTGATCACATAAATCACGTGCTTGATGGGATTTTTTCCGCTCGCGAAAGCGATCGTGCCCGGGTCGCTGTGCAGCCGGTTGTCGTGCACCACCACGTCAGTGAGTTGCGCCAGCTTCCCCAGCGTGGCGGGAATGTTCAGCCGCGCAATCGATCCTTTGATGAGCGTTGGAATGTAAGGATGGTCGTGGTGCCGCATCTCATAAGAAGTCTTGCCCATGTCTTTGTTGGCACGCGAGCCCTCGCCCTTCGCGGTAGCGATGAGGAGATCGTCTTCGTGGACCGCCAGCGCGCTGGGATACCAGTCGGTCGGAATAAAGCCAAGGCCCCCC
Organism: uncultured Acidobacteriaceae bacterium; assembly: GCA_963739125.1. GTDB lineage: Bacteria > Acidobacteriota > Terriglobia > Terriglobales > Acidobacteriaceae > Sulfotelmatobacter. The sequence goes on from CAVTZD010000001.1 coordinate 4,658,897, forward strand.
GACATCGCGTGATTCACGGGCCCATCAGAAAACGCGGCCACATCGAGAACGGCCACGGCGTCCAATGAAGCGTCAGCTACGAACAGGCGTTTGCCGTCGGCAGATTGGGCCAACGCCATGGGACAGGTTCCCGCAAATTTCTGGTCGGCCAGCGTCGTAGGCAGAAACATAAAAGCCGCGCCCGTATCCGTTCCCACAAGCGCGACCGTATCGATGTTTGACAGCGCCACATAAAGAGTCTTTTCGTTCGGACTCAACAGCATCGCTGTCGGATGCGAGCCCGGCGCCAGCGGGTCGTCCGGCTTCTTCAGTTCGATCCAGCGCGCAACTTTCCCGCTGGTTAAATCCAGTTCGGCCACTTCCGACGCATTCCACAAACTGCACCACGCACGCCGCCCGTCCCGCGTCGCAACGCACGTATACGGAAACGACGACGGCACCAGATCGCGCGTCGTCAACTCGAAGGTCTGCAGAACTTTGCCGGTTGCCGAGTCGAGCACCACCGCATTGTCGGACAGATTATTCGCGACCAGCAGCTTGTCGTGACCATGGTCCGAAATCAACGCCAGCCCAGCGGGATATGGAATCGCCATATGCGGAGGAGCCTTCAATCCCACCGCAAGCCACTTGCCGGTCGACAACGACTGCAGCGCGATCGGAATGAAGCGCTCCGGCGTAACCTTGCCCTCGGCGAAGCGATATACCGCGATCCCGTTGCCCGTATCGCCCGGCTTCGTTCCCGTCGGATCACTGAGCGAACCCACCGACGCATACAAATGCTTCCCATCAGAACTGAAAACCAGCCCCAAAAAATAACTCTGATGCGACTCGTCGCTGAGCCGCGCGTCGGGGTATTCGACAATCTTATTGCTCTTGAGATCGAGCACCGAAATCGACTGGTGCGCCAGCGTCTCCTGCGTGCCGTAACCGTCGTTCAGCAGCGCTGCGTAGCAGCCGTCAGGACTCAAGACGATCGTCGTGGGGAAACTGTTCGTAAAGCCCACCCGGCCCGGAGAAGGCACGGTCAGCATCTTGCTCGTCGGTAGATTAATCGGAGCCCGCGAGCCGGATGGCGATTGCGCAACTAGAACCGGAGTCAGCAAAAGAGCGCACAGGGCGCGAAGAAACAAACGAATCACGGTCCCTCCGTGGAAATTGGAGTTTCAGAAATGAAATGAGCAGTTGAGCGTAATGCAAGGTGGAGTCGATGGTCAAAGCCCGATCCCACTCTGTCATCCTGAGCGATGGCGCAAGCCAACGCGAAGGACCCTACGGCGGCCAGCCCTCAAGATGCAGTGGACGGGATCCGCCGCACAACGTGCAGGGAAAGAGATGCCCCTGCCCGCCGCGGGTCCGAGCATCGCCGCTGCCTGTGTCAGCCGACGTGAGGTCCCTCACCGCCGCTTTCGCCGCGATTCAGGATGACAACACCTTGAGAACCGCTCTGATTGTTGCCTTACACTCCCGAAGCGCGCGAGGTCGGCTGCACGGGTTCGCGTGCCGGGGATTCAGGCTCGGGCGGAACGTTGTGGCGCACGTCGGCGCCCTGCACCCAGAAGATCACGTCCTCCGCAATGTTGGTGGCGTGGTCGGCCACGCGCTCCAGATTGCGCGCCACCAGCAGCGCATCCAGAGCCTGACGCACAACGTCGGGACGTTCGTTCATGGTCTTGACCAGCTGGATAAACGCATCGTCGCGCATGCGGTCGATCACGCTATCCATTTCGAGGACGGCTTGGGCGAGTTCCACCTTGCCTTCAATGAACGATTCCAGTGCACGGCGCACCATGGCGCTGACCGCGGCGCCCATGCGCGCGATGTCTACCGGCAGGTTGGTGGCGGGAAGCTCCACCATGTCCATAACCCGCTCGGCGATGTTGACAGCCTGATCGCCCACGCGCTCCAGATCGGAATTGATCTTGGTGACAGCAAGAATAAACCGCAGGTCGACCGCCATCGGCTGCTGCATGGCCAGCAGATCAAATGCAGCTTCATCGATCTCGCGCTCGGCGGTATTGATCAGGCTCTCGCCCTCGAGCACCATCTGGCAGCGCGTGAGATCGCGATCCACGTAGGCCTGGCGCGCGCGGTCGACGGCCTGCTCCGCCAGTCCTCCCATGCGAAGCAGCCGCTGCCGCAAATCGTCAAGCCCCTGCTGAAAACGCGTGCGCATGTTCCGAACCTTCCTTTGAACCCAAAGTTGTCATCCTGAGCGATGCGCTTTTTGCGTCGCGAAGGACCCAGGCACGCCGCGCGAATCATCCGCGTTCTTTGCGGATGAATAAACCGCGCGTTTGGCGCGCTTCCCTCGTACTCCCTTATCCGAACCTGCCGGTAATGTAATCTTCCGTCTTTTTGTCCGACGGCTTGGTAAAAATCTTTTCCGTCCGGTCGAACTCAATCAGCTTGCCCAGCAGGAAAAAGCCCGTGAACTCAGCCACGCGTGCCGCCTGCTGCATATTATGCGTCACGATTACGATGGTATACCGCTCTTTCAGCTGAAAGATCAACTCCTCAATCTTCCCCGTGGAAATCGGATCGAGCGCCGAGCAGGGCTCGTCCATCAGCAGGACCTCGGGTTCGACCGCCAGTGCTCGCGCAATGCACAACCGCTGCTGCTGGCCTCCAGAGAGACTCGCGCCCGATTTCTTGTGCACCGTGTCCTTCACCTCATCCCAGAGCGCGGAAACTGCCAGCGAGTGCTCGACAATTTCATCCAGCTTGCGCTTGTCGCGAAATCCATTCAGCTTCAGCCCCGAAGCGACATTGTCGTAAATCGACATCGTTGGGAAAGGGTTCGCCTTCTGAAACACCATGCCCACGCGCCGCCGCAGCTGCGTCGGCGAGGTTCCATTGTAGGCATCGATTTCGCCGATCCGTACCCGGCCCTCCACGCGCGCTTCCGGAATGGTCTCGTGCATCCGGTTAATGCAGCGGATGAACGTCGACTTGCCGCATCCCGAGGGACCAATCAGCGCGGTGGCGTGGTTCGCCGCCACCTTAAGATTGATGTCGTACAACGCCTGGCCTTTGCCATACCAGGCATTCAGCTTCTCGACTTGAATTCCAACACCCATAAATTAGGTTCCGAAGTTGCCCCGGCGCACCGCATACCGCACCGCCGCGACTGAGCTGACAATTAAGATTATCAGCACCAGCGACCCGGCCCACGCCTGCCGGTGCAGATCGTCATACGGAGACGTCGCATACTTGTAGATCTGCAGCGGTAAAGCCGCCGTCGGCTGATCCAGGCCGAGGCTCCAGGCCTGGCGCTGCCAGTGCGCGTTCCAGGGCAGACGTCCACTCCAGAATTCGTTGCCCAGGGCAGTGAACAGCAGCGGAGCCGTTTCGCCCGCAACCCGGGCGAAGGCCAGCATGATTCCGGTAATCACGCCCGAAGTCGCGGTGCGCAAAGTGATCGAAAGCGTCGTGCGCCAGCGCGGCACTCCCAACCCATACGCGGCTTCGCGCAGTGACTGCGGCACCAGCAGCAGCATTTCTTCGGTGGTGCGCGTGATCGTCGGCACCATCATGATGGCCAGCGCCACGCCCCCGGCAACCGCCGAGAAACCATGGCCGCGAACCAGGATCGCCCACGCCACAATGCCGATCACAATCGACGGCACTCCGTTCAACACGTCGGCCGTGAACCGAATCGCGGTGCCCAGCCGGTTGCGACCAAACTCAGCCAGATAAATGCCGGCGCCTACTCCGAACGGCACACCGATCAGGCTGGCGACTCCCAGAATCGCGATCGACCCGACAATCCCATTCGCCATGCCGCCGCCGGGCTCGCCCTCAGGCTTCGGAATCTGCGTGAGAAACGCCCAGTCCACCGATCCGAATCCCTTATAAACCAGGTAGCCGAAAATAGCGATCAGCGGCGCCAGCACCAGAATCACCGTGCTGACCGCGAGCCCCGTCATGAGGTGGTTGGTCGCACGGCGGCGGAAGCTGACGGGCGGCACGGCTTGCGAGATCGCGACAGACGCGTTGCCGCTTGGCTCAGGCATTTCCCCTCGCAGGCTGCCCACGGGTTACGGTCCACACCAGCAACTGCGCCAGCGCATTCACGATGATCGTGACCAGGAACAGGGCCAGGCCGATTTCGATCAGCGCCGAAAGATAAATGTCGCCGGTCGCTTCGCTGAACTCATTGGCCAGCACGCTCGCCATCGTGTATCCCGGGGCGAACAGCGATTTCATGATCTGCGGATTGTTGCCGATCACCATGGTGACCGCCATGGTTTCTCCCAACGCGCGTCCTAGGCCCAGGATGATGCCGCCCATAATCCCGGCGCGCGCATTGCGCAGCACACCCATCCGGATCATCTCCCACCGCGTCGCACCCAGAGCCAGCACACCTTCGCGCTGATGCTGCGGCACAACCATTAGCACTTCCCGCGTGATCGACGAAATAATGGGCACGATCATGATCGCGAGAATCACTCCCGCGGCCAGCATGCCGATGCCAAAATAGGGCCTGCCGGGAAACAATCCCGTCCAGCCCAGGGTCGCTGCCAGAAACGGCTCGACGTATCCGCTCAGCAGCGGCACCAGCACAAAAATCGCCCACAAGCCGTAAATCACGCTGGGAATCGCAGCCAGTAACTCCACGAAAAATGAAAGCGGGGCCCGCAGAGACTTGGGGCACATCTCGGTGGTGAATACCGCAACCCCGACCGACAGAGGAATGGCAATGATGAGTGCGATGAGAGACGAGACCAGCGTCCCGAAAATGAACGGCAATGCTCCGAATTCCTTGTTGACCGGATCCCAGTCGCTGCCCTTGAAAAACGCGAAGCCGAAGGCATGCCAGGAAAGGCGCGAGCCCGCCATCAGCTCATACACGATGAGGACCAGAACGCCCAGAACCGCAAGACCGCACAAGGTCATCGCGGACTTGAAGAGCCGGTCTGGGACCTCGCCGCCGGAAGCGTGCAGCAAAGGCGCCGTCCGACTCGTTGGTGCGGCCATAACGTTCGTCGCTTCAACAGGTTGCGGACCTGGCATATCGGGCCGGGGTAATGCCGGATTGGCCATTCCCCTCCACCGTAGCAGAGAGTTGTTACAAAGGTGTTAAAATCGCAGCCCGGTAGCGGCCCATTTTCAAAAAATTCGTCCCGATGTCATAAGTCGTCCCGCTGTCATCTTGAGCGCGGCGACAGCCGGGCGAGGGACCGTACGTCGGCCGACGCTCTCGGTGCCGTGGACGGGAGTGCGTGCCCTTCACGCAGTCTAGCGCTCCTGCAGGATGACACCGTGAATCCCGAAGCACCCGACTTCAAATTCGCCAGCCGTCCGCGCGGGCAGTATCTGAATTCAAATCCGTTGAGTCCGCTTTTTCCTCTGTGCCCTCTGTGTCCTCCGTGGTGATGATCTTTCATCCCCCGAGTGACGATATCCCCGCCCGCATGTAAACTGTGAAGCTTCCCGTTACTCGGACCATGCCCACGTTCGCCGCAGTCGATATCGGCTCCAACTCCGTGCGCCTGAAAATTGCGCGCCTGCAGCGCGGACGCCTTTGCCCTCTGCACGAAGACCGCGAAGTCACGCGCCTCGGCGAAGGCGTGTTTCGCACTGGATTCCTCACTCCCGAGTCGATGGCCGAAACCGTGAAGGTGTTACGCCGCTTCCACCGCGCCACGCAGCAGGTAGTCACCGACACGGTGCGCGTGGTCGCCACCAGCGCCCTGCGCGACGCCCGCAATTCGCAGGCGTTTCTCGAGTGGGTGCGCTCGGCTACGGGCTGGCGGGTTGAAATCATTTCCGGCGTGGAAGAAGCGCGCCTGATTCACCTCGGCCTGGTCGCCAGTTCGCGCGTCGATAACTCGCCCACGCTCATGGTCGATCTCGGCGGCGGCAGTTGCGAACTCACCGTCTCCCAAGGCGGACACATTCGCGACGCCGCCAGCCTGCCCCTGGGCGCGGTCCGTCTCACCGACGAATTCCTGCGCCACGACCCTGCCCGCAAAGGTGAGTTGAAGCGCCTGCGCGGCTTCGTAGCGCGTGAAGCCGGCCGCGTCACCGCGCGCATCGCCACGGCTCGCATCAAGAACGTCATCGCAACCTCAGGAACCGCAGCCGCTCTGGCCGCCGTCGCCACCCATCTGCGCCGCGGAGGAAGTCGCCAGCGCTCGGTGGTTTCGCGCGCTGAAATGAACCGCATCGCCAAGCGCCTGGCGCGGCTGCCCGTCGCCGAGCGCCGCAAGATCGAAGGCATCGGCCCGCGGCGCGCCGAAATCATTGTCGCCGGCGCCATGGTCTATCACGAGCTTCTCGATCGCCTGCACCTGAAAGCTTTCCGCTATTCCCCGCTCGGCCTGCGCGACGGCATCCTGGCACAGATGGCCGCCGACTACGACCGCAGCACCCGCTCCGGCCGCCAGATCGAATCCGAGCGCTGGGAGTCGATCATGCACGCCGTCGATCATTACCACATCGATCGCAAGCACGCCCTCGACGTCCGCGAATCGGCCATGTCGCTTTTTTCCGGCCTGCGCTCCGTGCATCGCCTGCCGCCCGAATATGGCGAATGGCTTTCCGCCGCCGCCATGCTTTACGAAGTCGGCGATTACCTCAACCGCAACGGCCACCATCGTCACACTCACTACATCATTTCCAATTCGGAGATTCTCGGCTTCACGCCACAGCAGCGCCGCCTGATTGCCGCCATCGCGCGTTACCTGGGCAAGTCGCGCCCCGCCACCGAAGATGTCCCCATGAAAGCTGTCGATCAGGCTGACCGCGAGAACGTGCAGAAGGCGATTCTGCTGCTGCGCCTGGCTCGCGCCCTTAACCTGGGCCGCAGCCGCGCCGTGCAGAAAGTGCGTATTGGATTACGTTCTGCCGAAGTCCGGCTCACGCTGATTCCACGCCGCCGCATGGGCGTGGACCTGGAACAGTGGGCGATTGAAAAGGAGTGCGACTATTTTCGGGAAGTGTTCGGGCGGGAACTGGCGACCGCAGTTTCGTAAAGCGCGCGCAAAAGCTTGGGCGTAACACACCACTGCAGAGTGCCCGACGATCGCCGCATCTCCACTTTCGCGACCGCGCCTTTTTTCAATTCGAGCGACGCTTCGCAGGCCGAATCGCTGATCACCGCGCCCAGGAACTGGCTCAGGTTCGGATTGTGCCCCACCACCATGATCGCTTCCTGGCGCGCGTATTTCTCGAGCAGCTTGCGGAAATCCGCCAGCCCCGCGCCCGGCCGCAGTCCCGCGTCGAGCATCAGTTTCCCTTCATACCCAAGTTCGTTGCCCACCAGCGAAGCAGTCTGCGTGCACCGTTTCAGCGGGCTCGAAACGATCACATCGACCTGAACATCGAGCGCCGTCAGTGCCCGCCCGATATAGCCGCACTGCTCGATGCCTTCTTTATCGAGCGCGCGTTTTTCGTCTTTCTTCGGATTGACGAAGTGTTCGCCCGCGCTGGCGTGCCGGAGAAAATAGAGAATCATTTCAGTCTTATCGTCCCTTTCCCACGCTCACTCTTCGCTTCCGCGCAGGCGCCAGCACCGGAACCATGGCAGGAGTTTTCCCTTCCGCAATGCCGATCAAAAAGTCTTGCGCGCCAAAGGCCGCCGCTCCGGTGGGCGGCTTCCGATTCCGTCGCCCGTGCACCGGCTGCCAGGCCCGAATGTAGGTCGTATCTTTCAACAGAATGCGCGCCTTGCGATTGTCGGCCAGGTAGGCGTCAAGAATCTCATGCCGCACCCGCTCCCGCAACAACTCGTCGCGCAACGGAACCAGCACTTCCACCCGCTCGTAAAGATTGCGCGGCATCCAGTCGGCGCTGCCCATGTAAATTTCTTCTTCGCCGCCGTTGGCGAAATGATAGATGCGGCTGTGCTCCAGAAATCTTCCTACAATACTGCGCACGCGGATGTTGTCGCTCACCCCGCGCACTCCCGGCCGCAGCGCGCAAATGCCGCGCACGATCAAATCGATCTGCACCCCCGTCTGCGACGCCCGGTACAGCGCCTGAATAATATTCTTGTCGAGCAGCGCATTCATCTTCGCCGTAATGCGCGCTTCCCTGCCCTGGCGCGCATGCTCGGCTTCGCGGTCGATCAGCGCAATGCACTTCTCAGCCAGGTCGAGCGGCGCCACCAGCAGCGGCTCGTAACTCGGATTCTCCGCATATGCCGTCAGAAAACTGAAAACATCGTGCACCGCGCGCGTGATCTCCGGATTCGCCGTGAACAAACTCAGGTCGGTGTAGATGCGCGCCGTGGTCGCGTTGTAGTTGCCGGTTCCGATGTGGCAATAACTCCGCGTCACGCCATCGGGATCACGCCGCACCAGCAGCGACAGCTTGCAATGTGTTTTCAAGCCAACCAGTCCGTGGAACACCTGCACGCCCGCATCTTCGAGATCGCGCGCCCACCGTATGTTCGACGCTTCATCGAACCGCGCCTTCAATTCCACCACCGCCGTGACTTCCTTGCTGGCAGCGGCGTTGATCAGCGACGGCACAATGTGCGAATGTTCGCTGGTGCGGTAGAGCGTCTGCTTGATCGAAAGGACGTTCTCATCTTCCGCCGCCGAAGAAATGAACTGCACCACCGCGTCGTAAGAGTCGAAGGGATGGTGCAGCAAAACATCGTGCCGCCGCAGCTCCTCGAACAAGTCTGTCGCCTTTGAGGTCAGCCGCAACTCTCGTGGAGTAAACGGCCGGTACTTCAAGTCTGGCCGCTTCACCTGCTCATAGATATTGAACAGCCGCACCAGGTTGACCGGCCCATTCACCGGAAATACCTGCCAGGGATCGATCTCGAACACCGTGCGCAGCCGGTCGACAATTTCCGGGTCGGCCTCGGCTTCAATCTCCAGCCGCACCGCGTCGCCTTTGCGCCGGTTATGCAGTTCGGTGCGCACCGACTCCAGCAGGCTGCGCGCTTCTTCCTCCGCCAGATATAGATTGCTGTTGCGCGTGACGCGAAACGGCGCGGCCGACACAATGTCATACCCGTGATACATGCGCACCGCATGGTGCGCCACCAGGTCGGCCAGAAAAATAAAATCCGCCGTGCCTTCTGATGGCAACCGCACCAGCCGCGGCAAGGCCCGCGGCACCGAAACCACTCCCGTATAGGTCAGCGCCGAGCGCCGCCGCCGCCGCAACAGAAATCCCACGCACAGCGCCTTATTGATGACCCGCGGAAACGGATGCGCCGGATCGACCGTCACCGGCGTCAGCAGCGGATCGAGTTCCTTCTCGCAATAGTCGTCGACGAAGCGCAGCGCCGGGGCGTCAAGTTCATTCAGCCCCAGCACCCGGATTCCATTCTCCGCCAGCGCCGGACGCAGCCGCGCATTCCAGCAGTCATACTGATCGTCCACAAACTCGTGCGTCAGCCCGCTCAGAACGTCCCGCTTGGCGGCAAGCGTCAGACCATCCGGACCGGCCTCGTTGTAGCCGTCCTCGATCTGCTGCATCATCGCAGCCACGCGCACTTCGAAGAACTCATCCAGATTGCTGGCCGAAATCGAAAGAAACTTCAGCCGCTCCAGCAGAGGATTGCCCTCGTCCTCGGCTTCTTCAAGCACACGTCGGTTAAACGCGAGCCACGAGGTGTCGCGGTTGAGGTAATACTGGGGATTATCGAGCGAGATTCGTGCCATGACAGCCAGCTTCCGGCTGCAGCTTCCAACTGCAGCGTCCAACTGCAAGAGTTCGTCTGATTGTTTCCTGCCGGTCTACATCTTCCGCGTGTTGTCCCGAGCGGGATACCGGGGAAACCAGTATAAAGCATCCCGCCGGTGCCCGCAGGCAAGCCGACTCGGGGGCGGTAGGTCATCTTGAACTGATTTGAAAGGGCGCGGCTTCCAGCCGCGCCGTAAGCTTGCCAATTCAATCGCGGCTTTAGCCGCTGGGGGCTTAGGAGCTTTTTCTCCCGAAGGCCCAGACGACGCCGCTCCCTGCGCGAACTCCCCGCTAGCAATAAAACCGGCGCCTGGACGTTAGTTTCCTCGTCCGGACGCCGGTTTTCCGAATTGAATCAAGCTGCCGCTTCTTACGGCAGGTAATATCGGAACGACGTAAACACCATGCCATCGAGTCCGTGTGGTTCGCCACCCACTCCCGACCACGTGTTGCGCGTCACATAGGAGAACTGCGGTCCCCAGGTGACGCGGCCCCGGTTCACTTTCTCGTGGGCACCGTTATACACGTTGAACCAGAAGCCGGCGGTTCCTTCGATCACCACGCGCGTGTCGGCCGTGCAACTGCTGAGCCCGCCCGGCAGGAAACCGCCGCCGTTGACTGGAGCCGTCTCGGTGTAGCACCCCGAGTTGCTGAAATAGGGCGAGCCGTAACCAACATAAAGCTTCGAGTTGTTGGGGTCGTAGCCATAGGTCCGGCCGGCATATTCCGCGCCCGCGTTGAGGTAGACATCGATCTTCGGACTGTGCCATTCGAGGGTGCCGAGGCCCTGATAGGTACGAATCAGGTCCAGGGTTCCATCGCCGCGAACCGACGCGTCGGGAAGGCCAACCGTGCCGTAGCGGCCCACTCCCCGCCCGGTGAAACCATGCAATCCGAAGTCGATATGCTTTTTGTCGAATGACCAGCGCGCGTTGGCGCCGATGCCCCCGCCATTCTTCGAGCTGTTGTAGGCGAGCTGCGCCGACGGCGTGCCGATGGGCTCGGTACCGCAGATCTCAGTCGATGACACTTCTCCGCAGGGAAATACCCGGTCGCGGAACCGGCTGTAGACGCCGAAGACCTCGTAATGTCCGAACCCGGGCTCGAAAGCCATTTTCGCAATAATGTCGGGCGACGGATTGAACGAGTAGCTGGCCGCCGGCGAGCAGGTGGTCAGGCCGCTGCTGTTCGTGCTGCAAGTGGTGACGGCGCCGTTGTAAAGACCGCCGCCCGCTCCCGCCGAGCCCACCAGGAAGTTCGCGGCGTTGTTGTGGGTGGAAACGGTGGCCTGCGCGTTTTCCATCGACACGCCGAACCACACCTTGTTGTCGAAGTTCTTGGTCAGACGCAGCCCATACTGCCGCGCCCAGCTGAATCCAACGTGGTACTGGGGATCGATGGTCATCGGCAACGCTTCGGTGCGGTTATCCAGGCCATGCTTGGTTTCGGTGACCAGGCTCCACATCTGGCCGCCGGTAATGCTGAAGCCGTCATTAAACGCCGCCTGCCCCCACGCCTGGCGTTGGCGCATGGTATAGCTGTTGCTTTCGTTGTTGTTGGAAGTCACGCCTGCCGAGAGAAAGTCGGCTTCCACATAGCCGGTCAATTTCGCCATCGACAGTTTGCCTTCCACCAGCATCGAGATGCGCGACTGCCGGCCAGATCCGAAGAATTCCGACATCGTGCTCTGCGAAGCTCCCGGCATGGTGAGCGAGTTGAACGGGGTATTGATGTCAGATCCCAGGGCTCGCGACCGGCGCACAAATTCAGCCGCCAGGAAGCCGCCCGGCGTGATCGTGACTCCCTTGTAATGCAGCGCCAGCGGACTCTGGATCGCCGCATCGACGTTTTTCTGCGTCTCCTGTAGCGACTGGGCGGTGCTCACAAAGTTGTTCTTCAGGTCCGACACATCGCTTTTCAGCTCCGTGACCGCCGCCTGCTGCTGCGAAGCCTGGGACGAAGCCGCGTCCGCCTTGGTCGCCGCATCCGAAGCCGCGCTTTGCGCCTGCTGCACCGCTTGATCCTTGTGGTGTAGTTCCTCCCTCAATTCCTGAATCTGCTGCTCCTGCCGCGCCAGCGCCGCCTGCTGCGAGGCGATGGCGTCACGCAGCGCCAGTACGTCGGCGGCCGTCAGCGCCGCAGCCTTCGCTGCCTTTTTCGGTTTGGGCGTGGGGCTGGTCTGTGCCACCAGCGCCGACACCAGGAACGGAATCACACACAATCTCCAAGCAGACTTCATGTCCTCTCCTTTTTTGCTCGCTAGGATGAATAGCCGTTGTATCGGCCCTACTGGACTCGCTATTTAACTTGCTATTTAACTTGCTACTTAACTTGTTTGATCGCTTCTCTCTCCTTGGCAACCACATTCTCAGGCAGCGGCGCGTAGCTGAGAGCCGAGGTCATGGTTTGACCGTCCGTGATCATCCAGTTAAGAAAGTCCTTCAGAATTTTTCCCTTCGCCGCGTCCTTCGATTGCACCGGAATCAGCAGCCAGGTAAAGCTTGAGATCGGATAAGCCATTGCGCCCGGAGCGTTGGTAATCGACACCCGAAAATCCGCCGGCATCTTCGCAGCCGAAGCTGCCGCTGCCGTCACGCTTTCGAGCGAGGCTTTGATGAAATTCCCTGCTGCGTTCCGAATGGTTCCATAAGGAATGTGGTTCTGGATGGCATAAATCAGTTCCACATACCCGATCGCTCCCGGCACTTGCCGGATAAGGCCGGCCACGCCTTCGTTGTGCTGGGCGCCCAAGCCTCTGGGCCATTTCACCGACGTGCCGCTGCCCACGTCGCCCTTCCAGTCCGCACTCACCTTCGACAGGTAGTCGGTCCAGATGAACGTCGTGCCGCTGCCATCGGAACGGTGAATCACGACGATGTCCTGGCTGGGAAACTTCACGCCCGGGTTCGCCGCCGCGATCGCCGGGTCGTTCCAGTTGGAAATCTTGCCCAGATAAATTCCAGCCAGAACTTCGGGAGTGAATTTCAGTTCTTGCGTCACGCCCGGGATGTTGTACGCCGGCACCACGCCTCCCAGCACCGTGGGAAGGTTGAGCAGCTTGGTCTTCAGCTTGCCTTCCGCTTCTTGCAGTTGTTGGTCGGTCATCGGCATGTCACTGGCGCCGAAATCGACCGTGCCTTCGGTGACCTGCCGGATGCCGCCTCCGCTTCCGATCGGCTGGTAATTGATCTCCACGCCCGCGTGCGACTTGGCGTATTCGCTGAACCATTTGGAATAGATCGGGTTGGGAAAGGTAGCGCCGGCTCCGTTCAGAGTGGTCTGCCCGAACACCGGCAGCGTTAACACGACACACACCAACAGCAGCATGATCTTGCGCATCACTGGATGATTCCCTCCGTTTAGGTGGTATCGTCCCCGTTTTATCGGCGCTGTGTTACAGGAGGGTTACAAACTGGTGAATTTCTGATGAATGAGCTCCTCTCTCCCTGATGCATTTCATGAGCAACCAGCCTTCCCATGATTGGATTAGAAGGAACTTAAGTGCAGGCTCACTGGGCACAACATAAACCACGAAGGACACGAAAGATCACCAAGCGCCGGCTGCCAAGTGTCTCCTTCGTGTGACTTCGTGTCCTTCGTGGTTCTGGGTTTCATCTGTCCGTCAAATTGAGCCATCACCCTGGGGAGTCATCGCGCGGGCCGTCCCCCGCCTGTCAAAGTTCTGTAAAATCCGAAAGGGCGCGAACCTCGGATGGGACAGGGGCTTCCTTTGCGCCCTGAAACGATCGCGTCCTGCCAGCGTAAGCAGAGAAAGAAAACGAGGAAAACGGATTCATGAGTGATTCTGTTGCAAAGTACGCCCCCGGCTGGCCCGGCATCCCGGCGCGCTGGACCTCGAGCGCCAAGACCGGCGTCGGCACTGCCCTCAACCAGCACAGTAAAGTCTGGTTCACGATCAGCCACGGCATCCTTAACGAGGTCTACTTTCCGCGCGTCGATCAGGCCTGCACTCGCGACCTGGGATTGATCGTCACCAACGGCCTCGACTTCTTTTCCGAAGAGAAGCGCGATTGCAAATTCGAGAATCGCCCCGTCGAACCGGGCATTCCGGTATTTGAGCTGATCAATTCCGAGCGCAGCGGCCGCTACCGCCTTCATAAGGAAGTTTTCACCGATCCCTATCGCAACGTCGTGTTGCAGAAGGTGCGATTCGAGCCGCTCACGGGAACGCTCGCCGACTATCGCCTGTACGCGCTGCTCTCGCCGCATCTGGCTAATTGTGGCATGGGCAACACGGGCTGGATCGGCGATTACAAAGGCGTCCCCATGTTTTTCGCCGAGCATGTCGATACCGCGCTCAGCCTGGCCGCATCGGCGCCGTGGAAAAAATTGTCGGTCGGCTTCGTCGGCTACTCCGACGGCTGGCAGGATCTTTCGCGCCATTTTCAAATGGAGTGGGAATACACGCGCGCGGAAAACGGCAACATCGCCTTCACCGGCGAGATCGACCTGGCCGCATGCAACGGCGAATTTATTCTTGCCCTCGGCTTCGGCGCCATGGCGAGCGAAGCCGGCCAGCAAACCCGATCCAGTCTTCTCGAAGACTACGACGACTCGCGCTCGCACTACATCGCCCAGTGGAGCGCCTGGCACCGCACGCTGCTGAAGCTCGACGAACCGCCGCGCCAGCACGATCTCTACCGCACCTCCACCGCGGTTTTGCGCACCCACGAGTCGAAGGATTTTCTGGGCGGCATCATCGCCAGCCTTTCCATTCCCTGGGGATTCACCAAAGGCGACGAGGATCTCGGCGGCTACCACCTGGTCTGGCCGCGCGATCTGGTGGAAAACGCAGGCGCTCTGCTCGCCTCCGGCGCCGTCACCGACGCGGTGCGCGTGCTGCGCTATCTCGAAGCCACACAGGAAGCCGGCGGCAACTGGGCGCAGAATCTCTGGCTCGACGGTCGCCCCTACTGGAGCGGCATTCAAATGGATGAGACCGCGTTTCCCATTCTGCTGCTCGATCTATTGCGCCGCGAGGCTGCCGACTCCCTGGGCAAACTCGACCGCTGGTGGCCCATGGTGCGCAAAGCCGCCAGCTTCATTCTGCGCAACGGCCCGGTCACCATGCAGGATCGCTGGGAGGAAGATGCCGGCTATTCACCGTTCACGCTGGCGGTTGAAATTTCCGCGCTGCTGGCCGCGGCCGACATCGCCGACCTCACCGGCCACTCCGAGCAGGCGCAGACCTTGCGCGATACCGCCGACGCCTGGAATGACAACATCGAGCGCTGGACTTATGCCAATGGCGGTGACCTGGCGCGGCAACTCGGCGTCGACGGCTATTACGTGCGCATCGCGCCGCCTGAAACCGACGGTGCGGCTTCGCCCACCGAGGGCTTCGTTCCCATCAAGAATCGCCCGCCGGGCCAGGACGGGGAACGCGCCTATCACATCATCAGCCCTGACGCGCTGGCGCTGGTGCGCTTCGGCCTGCGCGCGGCTGACGATCCGCGGATTTTGAACACGCTGCGCGTCATCGACGCGCTGCTCAGCGTCGAGTTGCCGCAGGGCCCTTGCTGGTATCGCTATAACGGCGACGGCTACGGCGAACACAAAGACGGCTCCCCCTTTGACGGCACCGGCATTGGCCGGCCCTGGCCGCTGCTGGCGGGCGAGCGCGGCCACTATGCCCTCGCCGGCGGGCATCAGGACCAAGCCGAGGCGCTGCTCTCTGTGATTGAAAATTCCACCCTCGGTGAAAGCCGCCTGCTTCCCGAGCAGGTCTGGGACGCGGCCGATCTTCCCTCGCACGAACTTTTTCGCGGCAAGGGGACCGGGTCGGCGTGTCCGCTGGTGTGGGCTCACTCGGAGTATGTCAAGCTTCGCCGTTCGCTGCGCGATGGCCGTGTGTTTGACCGGCCTCCACAAACCGTGCAGCGCTATCTGGTCGAGAAACGGGTGCGCCAGGTTTTCGGCTGGCGTTTCAACAACAAGACGCGGAGCATTCCGCGCAATAAAACGTTGCGCATCGTCCTGTTGTCTCCCGCGCAGGTCCATTGGAGCATCGACGGCTGGAATACCACCCACGACACCGACACGCGCGACACGGGACTAGGCATCCATACTCTGGACTTGCCGAGCGCTTCGCTGCCGCCCGGAGGCCAGGTGATTTTTACTTTCTACTGGCCCAACGAAAATCGCTGGGAAGGCACCGACTATACCGTGACGGTGGAGAAGGGATGAGCGCGAAGGCGCAAAATGATCGAGTCCGATCGAAACACCGCACGAAGGGAAAGCCGATGCGACCGGGAAGGGCACGAGTTTTACTGGAGAATTTCTCCATAGATCCGGTTGAACTCGCTTAACGCAGCGCTGAAGCGCCGCTCTTCCACGATGACCGCCGGCACCATCCCTGGTGCATTTCGCCTACAAGTCATAGCCAGCAATCGCCTTATCGAGTTAAAGCGCTGTGGATAAACTTCCCCGTAACTAGCTGAAAACAATGTAGTTAATTATCGAAGTTAAATCGATTCAACTCCCCCGCTGCGGCCGGCAAATCGCGTGCCACCCAGAAGGTCAGGCTGAAGATGAAGTCCCTGCCAGAGGCTGGCAAACTCCGGCACGAGGCATTTCTGTTCGCGGCCAGCCGGACGGAGCGGAGCCGATTGCCGTCAGACCTGCGAGTCTTCCACGCTGGCATAGCACAACTCGACTACGGTGCAGTCGTCGCTGAGCGGATTGCCGGCGCAGAATTCGGTGACTGCGGAAAAAATTCCTTCCAGCGTCGGCGACTTGGCCGCCGCAGCTTCTAGCCGAAAGTCTTCGAAGAAATCTCCCATGGCATTTTCTGCTTCCGTAACGCCATCGGTCACGAGAATGAAACGATCGCCGGATTTCATCTGGCAGCTGGCGCTCTCAAACGAGGCATCGGCCAGCAGGCCGACCGGAACGTTGCCGTGCGGCGGGCGGATGACTTCTCCACCGCAGACCAGCAGAGGCTGGACGTGGCCGCAATTGACATACTCGAGTTCGCCGCCGCGGCGCAGACGGGCCAGCAGCACGGTGGCATATTTTTCTCCGCCCATTTTTTCGGCGAAGAATCGATTCACGGCCGTGACCACGTCGAGGAGCGACGAACCGGCGCTGAGATGCGAATAGATCATCCCCTGTAGAGTGGAAGCGAGCAGCGCGGCGGAAACTCCCTTGCCGCTGACGTCGGCCAGAACCACGGCCAGGCCTTCCTTGGTGTTGACTGCGTCGAAGAAGTCTCCGCCGATTTCTTTGCAAGACAGGTTTTTTCCGCGCAGGCGTGCGAACGGCACTTCGGGAATCTTCACCTGCATCAGCCGCTGCTGGATGCTGGCGGCGATGGTCAACTCCTGCTGGTAGCGTCGCGCTTCTTCTTCGGCCTGCACCAGGCGCGCGTTTTCGATCAAGGATGCGGCCTCAGTCGCGATCACGTGCAGAATTTTCTGGTCCACGCCGCTCATGTCGCGCGAGGCGAAGCGTGAATCGACATAAAGCACGCCCATGGCTTCGGCCGAGGCGCCATGGGGCGTGGGTGTCTGCGCGTCGCGCGTGGCCTGCACCTGCATCTTGCGCAGCGGGATGCATACCACGGTCCTCAGATCGTAGGCGACAATGCTCTGCCGCCCGGCCAGATCGACCGACTGGCTGGTATCGGTGAGCAGGAATTCGGAATTCGCCCTCATCGACTCTTCCAGAATGGAATGCGAAATGGTTTTGTCGTCGAGCAGCGGCTCTTTCTTGGCGTTGCGGCCGGCGGCCAGGCGCAGCTTGCCTTCTTCATCTTTCAGGAAGACGTATCCGCGCTCGGCGCGCGTGAGCTGCAGCGTGACGTCGAGCATGGTCATCAGGATTTCATCGAGCACGCCGGCGGTGTTGAGTTTGCGGGCGGCATCGAGAAACAACGTAAGTTTTTCGAGGTCAGTGGCTTCCGGCTTGAGACCGATGACGGAAATCTGGCTGAGAAACTCGCGCGCGGTATTTGAAGTCGCGTGCGCGGGATTGAACAGAACGTAGGCGGAATCGCGCGCGCCGAATTCGAGGCGGTCGCCGCGCTCCAGTTTCTGGCGCTGGATGCGCTCTCCGTTGACGTAGGTGCCGTGCTTGCTGCCCAGGTCGACGAGGAAAAAATCCTGTCCCTCTTGCATGATCTGGGCGTGGTCGCGCGAGACGCGAGGGTCGGCGATAACCAGGTCTTTATCAATCTTGCGGCCGACGTTGAACGGCGTGCGGTTCAGGACAATGCTTTTCTGCTCGGCTCCCTGTACGAAGACAAGGGCCGGAAACACACCGGAACCGGAGCTGTGGCTGATGGCGTTGAGGGCCATGAATAAGAAGTCGGCGCGCTAGGGCGGCGCGGAAAAACCGTGCGCCGTGCTGGACCAGACTACTCTGCCGCCGCCGGGTCCGGCAAGACGAGCGTATGGCTCATGTTGATCCACGGCAGGAAACCCGGAACCACGAAGGACACGAAGTTACACGAAGGAAATCTTTGTAAGGTACGCCCTTCGTGATCCTTTGTGTCCTTCGTGGTGGATGGTTTTTTTAGCTCTCGGCCGCGACGGCGTTGGTGAGCCACATGTCCAGCAAGGCCAGGCCGAAGATGAATATCGGGAACATGAAGTTGGAGTAAAACGGCAGGGGCCAGAGGCGATGGCGCAGCTCCGGCGTCAGCCAGAATGAAACTGCGCTAAGGCCGATGGTGGCGGCCCAAGGCCAGAAGAGCAATACTCCGCCGATCTTGCGCGCCAGACGCACTGCGGGGAGGGTTGTGGCAGCGGGAAGGTGCTCGGGATTTCCCGTGGTCTTTTGTTTTGAGCCGCTTGTAGAGCGTCGAGCGGAAATCTCGGCCCATGCGATCGCCAGAATAGCTGGCATCAGCAGGACCTGGTTGTAAGGCGCGAACATGGGAACGACCAGCACCGTCAGGGCAAGGATGAGGGCCAAGGCTTGTCCGAATCTGGCGCTGGTGGGCGATTCGCGGCGTACGCGCCAGACATATCCGGCGCAGGCGGCCACGCTCAAGACCTCGAGAGTCCTTCCCGCGATGGCGCCGAAGCTCCACACCATCACCGACTGATTCTGGGTGTAGCGGTGGTATTGCCCGATGGCGGCGACGAACATGCGCAACCAGCCGGGCAGAAGCAATTCCGCCCCGCCGAGCAGCAAAAGCATGACCAGGCCAAAACCAAACACAAAGCGGCGGCGCGCGCGCCAATCGCTTGCCGCCCACATCAGAAGCCAGAGCACGAGCGGCCACGCCAGTTGCGGCTTGATGGTCGCGAGCGCCAGCAATCCTCCGGCGAGGAAGAGCCATCCGCCGGCGAGGCAGGCGCCGCAGGCCGCGAGCAGCGCAGCCACGAGCAGCGTCAACTGCTGCAGCTTGATGCCCTGCACCATGGGCAGCCATCCGACGGAGAGCACGGAGAAGATGAGAGCGGTTCCGCACGAAACTTTCCAGCGCAGAACGCGCAGCCAGAGAAAAATACTGACGGCGGCCAGAGCGATCAGCAGCCAGCGAAAGCCGGTTTCGACTTCGGCGAAGGGAAGACGCACCGTTGGCGCGAGCAGAAACACGACGTAGACGGGATAGGCGAAGCCCTGCTCGTCTTTGGGCTCGCCGGACTGGGGTTCGCCGGACTTGGGATCATTGGCGCGGGCGGGGTCGAGCGGGCGGCCGTAGTATCCCTGCTGAATTTCGCGCGTGATGTCGGCGCCATAGGGATTGCGGCGGTGCAGCAGCAGTTCGCGAGCGCCCAGCCAGCGTGGATAAAGATCCGAGAGATTGCCGCGCGGGCGGTGATGCGCCGCGGCATCGGCGATTTGATCGGCGCGCAGAATGCGGTTCACGTAGAACCATGTGCTGGCCGAGGCGATGAGGGCGAGCAGAAAGGCGACGGTGAAAGTTGGGCGGGTCAAGTTTTTGTTTCCGCTTAAGAGCGACGAGTTCGACGGTTTCGCTCACGCGTGCGAAAAAGAGTCGCACGGCGGCAAGAAGCATACCTCAGGCGCTGAAGCGCCGCTCTTCCACGTCACTGCAGGCGTTTGCGAGTTTTTCTGCCACCTCTGGAGGTCGTGGCCTGCTTCGATAAATCGGCTCATGTTACAACTGAACGTCTTATAACTGAATTTCTTATAACTGAAGCTCGCATGCGATGGCGGATTGCAATCTCGACGGCGATCGGCATAGCCAGCGGCGTGTTCTGCTGGTTCCTGATGAAGCATTTCCATCAGGACGCAGCCGATTTTCGCTGGGCGCTGCATCTCGGGAATCGACTGCTGGCGCGGGCGAATCCTTACGATACTCCGCTGGAGCAGTATCCGCTGCCGGCGGCGATCTTTGCGCTGCCGCTACTGCGTCTGCCTCCGGAAGTGGCCGCCGGAGCCTTCTGGGGAATCAGTTCGTCTCTGCTCGCCTTCGGCCTCACGCGACGCGGTTACAGCAGGCTGCTGATTTTTTTCGCCTATCCGTATTGGGCGGGAATATTGGCGGCGCAGTGGTCGCCGCTGATTGCGGCCAGCGCGTTTTTTCCTTTCTTGCTGCCCGCGACCATGGCCAAGCCGCAGGTTGGGCTGCCGGTCTTTCTCACTCGGCTTACGCGGCGCGGGGTGCTGGCATGCGCCGCGCTGGCGCTGCTCAGCGTGGCGGTGATGCCGAACTGGCCGCTGGTGTGGCTGCGACAAGGCAGGAACTATGAGCACTTCATTCCACTGCTGGTTCTTCCCGGGCCTTTACTGGCGCTGGCGCTCGTGCGCTTCCGCGACCGCGACGCATTGTTTCTTTTTCTCTCTGCGCTGATGCCGCAGCGCTGGTTTTTCGACAGCTTCACGCTGTGGCTGATTCCGCGGTCGAGGCGTGAAATTATCTGGACGGTCTTTTTCAGCTGGGGCGCGGGCATGTGGCGCTGGTTTCACATTCCGCATTCTTTTGCGGAGGTTGGGCGCTGGACGGTGATCTTTCTTTACTTGCCCATGCTGGCGGTGATCTTGCTGCGCAAGAGCGCAGCACCGGGGCTAAAGCCCGCGATCGATCTGGGGCTTACGCGGCGCTGAAGCGCCGCTCTTCCACGGTATTACCCACGCACGGCGCGAACACACGCATAGTGCTGCACACCTACGGCAGTACTTGCGCACAGTATGCGGGCCCGCGGGGCTAGGCACGCGTTTCCGTTTTCGTTCGCCGCTTCGAGGCTTCCTGCGCCATGACGTATATCCACCAGAGCAGGGGGATGACCATCAGATTCAGTTTCTCCCAGCGCAGCCAGAGAAAGATCCAGAGCGGGCTGATGAATAGCGGAGCAACCGGGAGCA
Organism: uncultured Acidobacteriaceae bacterium; assembly: GCA_963739125.1. GTDB lineage: Bacteria > Acidobacteriota > Terriglobia > Terriglobales > Acidobacteriaceae > Sulfotelmatobacter. The sequence continues at coordinate 4,679,846 of CAVTZD010000001.1, forward strand.
GAAGTGACCGCAGTTCCCGTGGGTTCGGGTGCGAGTCATGCCATTGCAGCGCGCAATCGTCGGCGAAGAGCGCCAGCGGCAGGACGAGAAGGCAGAGATCGTGCGCGTTGGTGTTGTAGGCGACCAGAAGCGAGGTGATCACGGCACAGGCGAAGCTGAGACGGAAAACTCGCGCGTCGTCATTCTTGTTCGCGAGATTGGCGCTAGGGGGACTCGCCGGGCGATTTCCTGTTCGCGTCACGGCGACCAGGAGCGCTACGGAAGCTAGCAGCGCGAGCAGACGGGCTACCTGGAGAGGTCCCAGGTCTCGCAAAAACGGCGAGACCTGGGGCACCCTGAGGCGTGGCACCCACGACCGTGGCACCCACGGATGGGGCACCCACAGACGGCTCAGGTGCTGGAGAGCGGGCCAGCCGGTTGCTAAGCCTATCAGGTTTGGCATCAGGCCGAGTGGGGTTTGGCCGTGGCCGGGAATCGACACTACGCGCCAGGCGTAGGCGGGATACTGTCGCGCTCCTTGCCAGATCGCACCCGGCCAGCCGACCAGAGCGAGCGAAAGCAGCGTGACTGCGGTAGCGGTTGCGGCAAATCCGGCGGCGAGTTTCCGGCCTCGCCAGATCACGAGGATCAGAACCAGCGGCAGGGCAAAATGAAATTTAAACAGAGCCAGCCCTAACCAACCGCCGGCGACAAGATCGGAACCGCGATCGAGAGCGCGAAAGGCGACAACGAAGACGAGGAGCAGCAAAATCGCGTCCTGCCCCTGCAGGAAATTGACGAAGACGGGAAAGAAGGCCAGCAGGGCCAGAACCCACTCCCAGAGCGGGATGTGGCGCAGGGAGATCAACCTCCCGCGCAGCAGGGCCGCGATGGCAACCAGTATGCCGAGGTTCAGAAGATTCCAGACCATAAACGCCTGGCCATACGGCAGCAGAGTCAGGGGCACGAAAATCAGGGCTTCGAACGGCGGATGAATGTAGGGCAAGGGTCCGCGGCGAATATCGGAGTTGGTAGTGAATTCGCGTTGGACGGATTCCTGGACGGCGGCGCTGTAGAGGGAAGATCCGCGGCCCTGGCGCAGGATTTTCGCCGCCGTGTAGTAGACGGTGAAGTCGGGATCTCCTTTGTCGATGCGGCCACGGACGCTCCAGAGGAAAAACAGATGCGTGCCGGCCATGGCCAGCAGGGATAGACGAAAGATCGTTCTGTAGAAGGTTTGCGAGGACCCTGGACGCCAGCTCATGTTGAACCAAAGAAAAAGACTGCCGGCGTACGGGGGCTGAAGCCCCCATTCGATTGGCAGGATTTACGCGGCGCTGAAGCGCCGCTCTTCCACGTCAGTGCGGGCATTTGTGAGTTTTTCCGCAGCCTCTAAGTCGTGCCCTTCCCGAACCATTGTGGCGGCGTCGGCCGACGCCGCACCGCTCGCCATACCATTCCGGACGGTCGACCGACGTCGTCCCTTGCCGGGACCATTTCATCGAGATGGCTGGGCCATCGCGATTGGCCCGGTTACTTCGGGTGTCCCCGAGGATGCAAGAATTTACCACTTTTCTTCTTTGTGCGGGGTATGATTAGCGGCAGAGTGCGCGGTGTCTTAAAACCGACTCAGCGAAACAGGTCGAAACCCGGGACAGGCTCCGGGGAACGAGCTGTCCCCCCTTGCTGAGGCGTTGAAAAGACGATCTTAGTAATTGAGCTACGCGATTCAGCTGGGTGATTTTGCTTCGCGATTTCGCAGGGGGGAAAATCTGGAGAATATTTATGGAGCTTGTGAGCAGACTTTGGCATGAACAAGCGGGACAAGACATCGCCGAATATGCGGTGATGCTGGCGGTGATCCTTGTTATTGTGGTTGGAACCATTCAGTTGATCGGGTCCAGCGCAAACACGGTGTTCTCGTCAGTGTCCAGCACCCTTCAGTAGCCGCCAAACCCAATGCGCAAGCAGCAACGTCCTCTGGTATTTTGGCAGGGGAGAAGTAGCAGCAGTTTCTGTTTCCAAGGAACAGCATGAACCGCACCCGTTTGTTGATGATCGGAGTTCTGGCGCTGGCTCTGGGCCTGTTTGCCAGCATGTACGTTTATCGCAACCTGCAGGGCAAGAACAGCGGCAGCATGGAGAGCGGTGTGCAAGTCATTGTTGCCGCCGACGATCTGCAGGTCGGCGCCCGGGTGGAAGAGCATGACATCAAGGTGATCACGATTCCAGCGGCCGATCTGCCGGCGGGCGCGCCCAGAAAGCGCTCGGAAGTGGTGGGGCATGGCGTGATCATTCCGATTTCGAAGGGCGAATTCATTCTGTCGAACAAGCTGGCGGGAGAAAATGCAGGAGCCGGGCTGCCGTCGTTGATTCCTCCGGGAATGCGGGCGGTTTCGGTGCGAGTGAATGAAGTGGTTTCGGTGGCCGGGTTCGTGACTCCGGGAACGCGAGTCGACGTGCTGCTGACCGGCACGCCGGGCGCGGGCAGCGAACAGGAAACTACGACCGTGCTGCAGAACGTTGCGGTGCTGGCTGCCGGGCATACGCTCGAGCGCACGGCGACGGGCGAAGCGCAGAATACTCCGGTCATCACGCTGCTGGTTTCGCCGGACGACGCGCAGCGGCTGACGCTGGCCAGTTCCGAAGGACATATTCAGCTGGCGCTGCGCAATCCGCTGGATACGCTGGCCCAGGAGGTTCCGTCGTCAGGAGCGAGATCGTTATACAAGGGCATGCCCGCGGCGGCGCCGGTGGTGAGGACCGCGGTGCGGCGCGCTCCGGCGCCGGAAAAGGCTGCTCCAGCACCGACTCCCGCGGGAGTGAGCATTGAAGTCTACCAGGGCGACAAGAAGCAGGAAGTAAAGTGCACGGAGGAGAATTGCGGCACGAACTGAGCGGGCGCGAAGCAGAGGGCCTTACCCATTTCCACACTGGGAGAAGAATCGGAAAATGAAAGTTTGCAAGCTGTCGCTTGGGGCTTTAGTGCTGGTCCTCGCCGCCCTTCCAGCGTTTGCCGTCATGCGGCAACAGGCCGACGCGGCGCCGCAGTCGCAGAGCCCAGAACCGACCGGTACCCAGACCACGACTCTGTCTCCGCAGTCGCAGCAGTCCCAAGGATCGGCGCCGCTGCGGGTGATGGTGGATAAGTCGCTGCTAATCAACACGACCGAACGGCTGCGGCGCATTTCAATTACCGATGGGTCCATCGCTACGGCGCAGGTGATTACGCCGACGCAAATTCTGGTTCACGGCAAATCTCCGGGAGAAGTTTCGTTGCTGATCTGGGACGAACTGGAGCGCTCGCGGAGTTTTGATCTGCGGGTGGATGTCGACGTCAGCGCGTGCGCGGAGGAGGAACATCGCGTTTTCCCGGATGAGCAGATCACGGTGACTCCATCGCGCGCCGCCATTGTGCTTTCCGGGCATGTCACGACCGAGGACGTAGCCAAGCGCGCCGGAGATCTAGCCAGCGCGTACTCGCCGAAGGTAGTGAACGTTCTTACCTTTGGTCCGGTCGGCTCGCAGGAAGTGCTGCTGCAGGTGAAGTTCGCCGAAGTGGATCGCACCGCGCTCACTCAGATGGGCGTGAACTTCGTCTCGACTGGCGCCACCAACACGGTTGGAACATTGGGCACGGGTCAGTATGGCGGCTTCGGCCCGCAAACGCTGACACCGCCGGGATCGTCGAGCAGTTCATCCGGGGGCAGTACGACGACGACCACCACCACCGCCACGACCGTCGGCGCGCAGACCATCAGCAACGTGCTGAACCTTTTTCTTTTCCGTCCTGACATCAACTTCGGAGCGGTGATCGAGGCGCTTCAGACCAAGAACCTGCTGCAGATTCTGGCCGAGCCGAACCTGATTGCGGTGAACGGAAAAGAAGCCAGCTTTCTGGCTGGCGGGCAGTTCCCTTTTCCCATCGTGCAGCCGGGCGCGGGATTCACGGCAGTGACGATTTCGTTCAAGGATTTCGGCGTGAGGCTGCAGTTCACTCCGGTGATCATGCCCAACGGAAATATTCACCTGAAGGTTGCCCCGGAAGTGAGCACGCTGGATTTTTCGAATGCGTTGACCATTTCGGGGTTCACGGTTCCGGCGCTGAGCACGCGCAAGGCGGAGACCGAATTTGAATTGCAGGATGGCCAGAGTTTCGTGATCGCGGGCCTGATGGATAACCGCGTGACCGATATCTATAACAAGATTCCCGGGCTGGGCGATATCCCGATCCTGGGAAATTTCTTCAAAAGCAAGAGCGTGCAGAAGAGTAATACTGAGCTGATGGTGCTGTGCACGGTCCGGCGCATTTCCCCCAACGCGGAGCCGCCGACTCTGCCCAAGAATCCGCAGCCGTTCCTGAATCCGGGACAGTTTGACAAGGAACGCAAAAAGTAAGCGGTCCGCGGGATGGTCCCAGATTGCGCGGAGCCAAAAGCTTTCACCGCGAAGAGCGCAAGAGATTGGCAAGAACCACGAAAAGAAACAGAATCACAGAGGTTCGCGGTGAGGGGCAGACCGCGCGATTGGTATGGCCGAGCTTTCCGTCGTGATCATCGCCGCCGATAACGAACAGCGCGCGCTGTTGCAGGTGCTGGTGGATGGCACCAACCTGGCGCGCACGGCGCATTCCAGCGCCAGTTTTCCGGTATCGGCGTCCGATCCGGTGACGCGGCGCGTGCGCAGCGCGAATCCCGACGTGACTCTGGTCGACATACCCGCGGACAATCCCTCGACGGCGTTGCGTGCCATCGAATTGCTGCATCAGGAAGTGCCGGAGTGCGCGGTATTCGCCGTGGGCAGCCTGAGCCAGCCCCAGGTCATCGTAAATGCGATGCGAGCCGGAGCCGGGGAATTCATCGAGCGGCCCACGAACACGACCGATTTGATTGATGCGTTCGTGCGGCTTTCGGCGGAACAGCGCCGCGGGCGGCAGGAGGGTCCGCGGGGCAAGGTTTTTACGGTGATCAACGCCAAGGGCGGAAACGGCGCGACCACGGTGGCGGTGAATCTGGCTGTCGCCCTGCAGTCGACGCATGGGCAGACGGCGCTGGTCGATATGGCGCCGCTCGGTCATGCGGCGCTGCACATGAATCTCAAGCCGGTGTTCAACGTGGCCGATGCCACGCGCAATCTGCACCGCATGGACGCTTCCCTGCTGGAGAGCTTCATGACGCGCCACACGGGAGGGCTGCAACTGCTGGCGGGAAGCGGCGTGCCGGCGGCGATCGACTCGACGACGGCGGATTTCGTTCGCCTGTTCGACATGCTGGTGACGCATTACCGTTATGTGGTGGTGGATTCGTCGTCGCGCTTCGACGCGGCCAGCCGATTGATTGCAAACCTTTCGGAAACCGTGTTGCTGGTGGCCTGCACCGATGTGGCATCGCTGTGGAGCGCCGCGCGGGTGCAACAGTATCTCGGTGAAACCGGGAGCCGGGAACGAGTGCGGCTGGTGCTGAATCGGTTCCGCAAAGTTCCGGGCTTCAGCGAAGCGGACGCGGAAGCAGCGGTGGGAGCGAAGTTGTTGTGGCGCGTGCCGAACCAGTATTTCGCGATCTCGACCGCGATTGATCGCGGCACGCCAGTGATGGATCAGCGCAACAGTGAAATGGCGCGCTGCTTTGCTGGACTGGCGGCGGAGTTGACGCGCAACGATGTCGACGTAAAGCGCGCGGCGTGGTCGATGTTTAAGTCGGTATAGTGGGACCGGGTTGGCCGGTTGGAGTTTGCGGGGAAAATCCCCACGTCTCGCAAAAGCCGCGAGACCCTTCGGCAAGCTCAGGGCAGGCTATGGGGCACCCTACGGATATGGGGCACCCGACAGCTAGAGAATTCTTATGGCGAATTTGCAATCGTTTGAGAGGGCCGATTACCAGCAGGTAAAAGCTGACCTGCACCGGAAGATCCTGGACCGGCTCGATCTGGAGCGGCTGGGCAAAACCGGGGATTCGGCGCGCGACGAAGTTCTGATCGTGATTCGCAGCGCCGTCCAGAGCGAGGCGGTTCCTCTCAGCTTTGCCGAGCGCGAACGGCTGTCGCGCGAAATTCTGGACGAGATTTTTGGCCTGGGCCCGCTGGAACCGCTGCTGAAAGATCCGACGGTTTCCGACATCCTGGTCAATCGCTTTGACCGCGTCTACATTGAGCGCGCCGGCAAGCTCGAGCTGACCAGCTTTTCTTTCAAAGACAATTCACACCTCATGCAGATCATCGAGCGGATCGTTTCGCGCGTGGGCCGGCGCGTGGACGAATCTTCGCCGATGGTCGATGCGCGCCTGACCGACGGATCGCGCGTGAATGCCATCATACCTCCGCTGGCGATCGATGGGCCGTGCCTGTCGATCCGGCGTTTCGGGCGCGACCCGATTACCGCGCGCCAGATGATTGAGAATCACACGCTGACTGAGCCCATGCTGGAATTGCTCTCGGCGATGGTGAAGGGGCGATTGAACATTCTGGTCTCGGGCGGAACCGGCGCGGGCAAAACGACCCTGCTGAACGTGCTTTCCGGATACATTCCGAACTCGGACCGCATCGTGACCATCGAAGACGCGGCCGAACTGCAGCTCAAGCAGGAACACGTGGTGCGCCTCGAAACGCGTCCACCGAACATTGAAGGCAAGGGCGCGGTGCGGCAGCGGCAGCTGGTGATCAACAGCTTGCGTATGCGTCCCGACCGGATCGTGGTGGGCGAGGTGCGCGGTGAAGAAGCATTTGACATGTTGCAGGCCATGAACACCGGCCACGAAGGCTCGCTGACCACGGTGCACGCCAATACGCCGCGCGATGCGCTGGCCCGCGTGGAAAATATGGTCTCGATGGCCAACCTGAGCATTCCGGAGCGAGCGGTGCGGCACCAGATTACCTCGGCGATTCATGCCGTGATCCAGATTGCGCGCCTTTCCGACGGCACGCGCAAGGTGATGACCATTTCCGAAATCACCGGCATGGACGACAGGGACATCGCCATGCAGGACATTTTTAATTTCGAACGCACGGGGATCGATGAGAACGGGAAGGTGCGCGGAGCATTCCGCGCGACCGGGACGCGCCCGAAATTCGCCGAGCGGCTGGCGACTTCGGGAGCGCGGCTGCGCCCGGCTCTGTTTGAGTCGAAGAGCGAGGTCTAAGGGTTTATGTCGGCATTCCTGGTTGCGCTGCTGGTGTTGGTGCTGGTCGCGATGGCGGTTTTCGCCGTAGTGATGCTGTTCGACCAGCGCCGGGCGCAAGCCCGCCTCATCAAAGAGCGGCTGGCCGACGAACGCAAGGCTCCGGAACTTGGCACCGAGGAAGCGCCCGCTCTGGTGCGGGATGAGCAGCTCAGCAACATTCCGGCCCTGGACGCACTCCTGCGGCGGTCGGAGCGCGTTTCGGCCATCCAGAAGATGCTGCTGCAGGCCGGCCTGACGATGCGGGCGGGCAATTTTCTCGGGCTCTGCGCCGTGGCAGGAATTGTGGGCGCAGTGGCGGGCTACACCCTGGGCAAGAGGGTCGAGGTCGCATGGATCGCGCTGCTAGCCGGCTTCCTGGTGCCTTACGCCTATGCCTCTTACCGCCGCACCAAGCGCTTTGAGAAATTTGAGGAGCTTTTCCCCGAGGCCATCGACACGCTGGCGCGCGCGGTTCGCGCCGGACACGCTTTCACCACCGCGCTGGAACTGATTACCAGTGAAATCAGCGAACCGATTGCCGGCGAATTCCGCCAGCTTTTCGAAGAGCAGAAGTTCGGCATGCCGGTGCGCGACGCATTGATGAACCTGACCGACCGCATGCCGCTGGTGGACGTGAAGTTCTTCGTGACCGCCGTGATGCTGCAGCGTGAAACCGGCGGCAACCTGGCCGAGATTCTCGACAACCTGTCGTATGTGATCCGCGAACGGTTCAAGATCCAGCGCCAGGTGCGCGTCTACACCGCGCAGGGGCGGCTCACCATGGCGCTGCTGATGGGTATGCCGCCGATCATCGTCGTGGTCATGCTGGTGCTCAACCCGAGTTTTATTCAACCGCTGTTCCGGGACCCGATCGGCCACACGCTGCTGGTGGCTGGAATCACGCTGCAGACGGTGGGATATTTTGTGATCCGCAAGATCATCCGGATTCAGGTCTAAATGAAGCAGGTTTAAAGAAGCAGGTTTAGGCAATGCCGATCGTTCTGCCCATTATCGTTTTCGTGACCATCGCGCTGGTGGTGTTCGTGTTCGGCGCGGCCGTGGTCAGCCCGAGTTCGGTTCTGGGCGCCCGTCTGCGCGCCCTGGGCGGCATACAGCGGCCTACGGAAGCCAAGCCGGCGATGAAGGAGCGCGTGGAGCGCGCGCTCGATCCGCTGACCAGGGCGATTCCGCTTTCTCCCGCCGACGTTTCCCGAACCCGCGCCTGGCTCATTCAGGCGGGACTGCGCGACGCCCGCCATGTGAACTACTATTTCGGCGCGCGCCTGCTGCTGGCTGCCGCAGGGTTTGTCGGCGTGGCGGTTTTCTCGGGCTTCAACAACACGCTGCTGTTGGCCGGCATTCCGGGTCTGGGCTTCTTTCTGCCGCGCTTTTTCCTGAAGAGGATGATCCGAGATCGGCAGCAGCGGATTCGCCTGGGTTTGCCCGATGCTTTGGACCTGACCGTGATCTGCGTGGAAGCCGGGCTTGCCCTCGATCAGGCCTTGATGCGCGTAGGCCAGGATCTGCATCATGCCCATCCCGATCTGAGCAATGAATTCCATCTGGTGAACCTCGAGATGCGGGCCGGCAAACCCCGCGCCGAAGCGCTGCGCAACCTGGTCGACCGAACCGGGGTTGACGACATCCGTTCCCTGGTTGGTACACTCATTCAGACAGATCGCTTCGGCACCAGCGTCACCCAAGCTCTGCGCGTGTATTCCGACTCCCTCCGCACGGAACGCCGGCAGCGGGCCGAAGAGCAGGCGGCGAAGACTACCATTAAGATGATCCCCCCACTGGTGATATTTGTTCTGCCCTCGATCATGTTCGTCACCATCGGACCGGCTGTCATTTCGCTGATTCGGCAACTGGGACCGGTTTCGGGCCACTGAGAGGCGGCGAAGCAGGCAGGCGGAATCCGGGGAGCATCGCACTTCATGGCTGTTTTTTCATCGGAGCGCCAGGCCTTCAATCGCACCCGCCAGAGGCAACTCGCCTCCGCGCTGGCCGTGGCCGACACGCACTGGAGCCGGCTGCGCGGACTGTTAGGCCTGCGTTCGAGTGACTTCCGTAATGGATACGGTCTCTGGATTGTTCCCTGCCACGGCGTTCATACTTTAGGAATGGGATTTCCCATCGACGTCGTCTACCTTGACCAGGCGATGACGGTGATTCGCGTAGAGGCTGAGCTGCGGCCCTGGCGTGTGGCGCCGGTGACTTTGCAGGCGGCGTCTGTGCTGGAACTTCCCTGCCGCACAGCGGTCGAAACCGGAACCGCGGTGGGCGATAGAATTGAGATCACCGCGGGAGCGGAAATCCGGGATGCAGAGATCCCAGATGCAGAGATCCAAGCAGAGACCCTGGATGCAAAGATCCTAGATGCGGGCCGCAGTGGGTTTTCCGCGCGAAGGCAGTAAGGGGAGGCTGTAAACAGAGACCGTGGCAGCAACCGTCCAACTCGAAGAGACAGTGCAACTGCACGGCGAGCCGAAGCTGCTGGTCGAGTGGCCGTCGCCGTGGCAGGAGTTTGTCACGTCGTTGCGCCCCGCGCTGGCGCGCTCGGAAGCGCGGCTCGCCGGGGAAGCTCCGTTTGGGCTGGTTCCGTTTCGCATCATGATCCCCTCCTATGTGGTGGAGGCGTTTGTGATCTTTGCCGCGATTATTGTTCCGGTAAAGCTGGCGCAATTGCGGCCCTATGCGGTGCCACGTCTGTCGAGCCGCGACGTGATTTATTACAGTGGCGACGAACTGCCCCGCACCGAAGACCTTAGCGGCGCCGAGGCGGGAAGCACCGGCAGCGCCGGCGGCGACGAAGCCCACCATCGCACGCAGACCATCAAGGTTGCGCGCGGGGGATCGCTGGCGCCGAAAATTGTGGATGCGCCCAACTTGCGACTTCCCGCGACGCGCGACGCGGTGGCGAACCTGCTGGCGATCAGCCCCAACGCGGGGCCACCGCCGGTCGAAGGCGTGCGCTCAGCGCGCAACGTGCCCAATCTTTCCGCAGTGGTGGCCCCGGCGCCCGACGTAGTGCGGGACTACACGCGCAACGGCATTGCGCTCAATGCCGTGGTACCGCCGACACCCAACTTCTCGCGCGACCAACCGCTGGTTGCGCCGAGGCTGAACGTCGATGTGATTCCGCCCGCGCCGAACGTCGCGCAACATGCCCTGGTGGCTCCGGCGCTGGCACCGAGCGTGATTCCTCCAGCGCCCAGCGTTTCACAGGAACACCGGCTGACCCTGCCGGCGCTCAATTCCAGCGTGATCGCGCCCGCGCCCAGCCTGACGCACGACCATGGCCGCCCTGTTCCCGCGCTCGCCGCCAGCGTGATTCCGCCCGCGCCGGGAGGAGTGAGCCGCCAAATTTCCAGTTCGCCGGTGCAGATGGCAAACGTTGCTGTCGTGCCGCCGCCGGCATCCGCGCCGGAGCGAGTGAGCCAACGCAATTCCAAGCTGACTTTGCCGACGCCGTCGGTCATTGCGCCGCCGCCCTCGACCGACGTTTCGCAGGATATGCGCCGCCTGGCCAGCGGCAGCGTTCCCGATCCTTCGAAGACGGTGGTGCCTCCGCCGCCGACGCAATCGGGCAGCGGATCGTTTATGAGCAGTTTGATCGGCAAGATTTTCGGCAGCACGGAGGTTGTGCCGCCTCCGCCCGCGGTGAATGCCAAGAGTGACCGTGGCAGCGGGGCTGAGCTGGCGACTAACGTTGTGCCGCCTCCGCCTTCGGTAGCGAGCGGCTCTGCCGGAGGCACTCCGCGCGGAGCGCGAAATGGAGCCAGCACATCTCTGGGGACCAACGTCATCGCTCCACCGCCTTCGGCTGGGATATCGACGATCAACGGCGCGCACACGCTGGCCTCCGCCGCCGCGCCTGGGCTGGGAGCGCCGAGTGTAGTGCCGCCTCCGCCCGCGCTGGCAGGCCGGGGCGGCGGTACGGGAAAGACCGGTGGGGGCGCGGGAACTCCCAGGGGCACGCTGCTGGCCAACAATGTGGTGCCACCTCCACCGTCGCTGGGCGGAGGGTCGAATGCCGCCGGATCAGGCCTTGGGCGCAACGGCGCTGGCCTGGCACGGGCGATGGATGCCAACTCAGCCGCTCCGGCTGCGACCACTGGCGGCAGCGGCAACAATGCCGGCGCGGTCATCTCGAGCCAGCCCGGCGCCAAGGTTGGGCTGCCGTCCGTGGGCGGCACTGGATCGCTTGCGCTGTCGCCGGCCGGCGGGGAGAAACCCGGCCTTGGTGGGGCCGGTGGAGGAACCAGCATTGGCCGCGGCACGGACTCGGGTAGCGGAATCAAGGGCGCAGGGCCCGGCGCTGGCATCAGCAACTCAGGCCGCGGGTCTGACGCGGACACGCACGGAGGAATCTCGCCCGTCCCCGGCCCGGGAGGCGCGGGGAATGCTCCTTCAGTGAATCCGCCGGTGCGGGGAGTGGACATCAGCGGCGGCAGCACGATTGTTACCCTGCCGAGTTTCGGGTCGGATGCGTCGAATGATCCCGGTGCGACGCCTGGGCACTCCATGAGCAAGGAACGGCAGACACTGGGAGTGACCGTGGTTGCCACCGCAACCTCCGGCGGCGCTTTTGAGCCGTACCGGAACCTGCTGCACGGGCAGACCTATACTACCTATCTCGATACTTCGCTGGGAACGGTGGTGATGGAGTTTGCCGGCGAGGGCGCGCCCGGCAATCGACCGGGAGGGCTCTCGGCTCCGCAGGGCATCCGCACGGACCTACCGGCCGGGCTGCCGCACACCCGCGTGGTGCTGACCTGCACGCTCGATGCTGCGGGCGACCTGAAGAACGTGCGCGTGCGCGAAGGTCCCATCGATATGACTACGAGAGTGCTGGCCGCCCTGCGGGGATGGAAATTTCAGCCCGCCATGCGCGGCGACCAGCCGGTTGAGGTCACGGCCATCCTCGGCTTCAACATCAACACCAACGACCGCTTCTAGCCACCGAGGCTCGATATAAGTGCGCCATTACCCGCGCTCTCTGCGAGGAGCGGGGACGCCGCTCCTCGCGGCTGGTTACCGATGGACGTGGAACGTCGTCGGATTCATGCCGACGCGCCCCTCCGCCGATGAATGCTTTGACGGGAACAGCGCGTATCAGGAACCTATATCCAGCACGTTCCGGAGGAGCCGAGCAATGAATTTCGATGAAGCGATCGCAGCCCATGGTAACTGGAAACAGAAGCTGGCAGACTATCTTCGCAAACCCGATGGCAGCCTGAAGGCTAGCGAGATCTCTGCGGACAATAAATGCACGTTAGGGCAATGGATTCATGGGGAGGGAGCGAAGTACTCCAAGTTATCGGAGTACAGCGCGCTGAAAACCGATCACGCCCGTTTCCACAAGTCCGCCGCAGAAGTGGTCAGGAAGGCGGACGCCGGGCAGTCCGTCGCGGAAGAGACCGCGCTGGGGTCGAAGAGTGAATTCGGAACCGCGTCGAGCGCGGTGGTGATGGGCATCATGCACATGAAGAAACACGCGGCCCAGTAGCTCAGCTGGCAAAGGCAAAAGGGCGGAGCAGAAGACGACGACCTAAGGGGAGCGTGTTGAGGTGTTTGCTCTTCGCCTTCGGCTGGGAGGGCGGGCTTATATCAGCATCAGCACCAACGTCCGTTCCCGGGCGACTGCTCCTACGTGTGGCTTATGCCCGCTGCGCCGATGTCAGACAAGACACGGGAGAGTCCGTCCCGACGGGGGGCACGGCTATGGATTTTGACGAGGCCATTGCAATCCACAGCAAGTGGAAGCGCAAACTGCGCCAGTATCTGGCGAAGCATGACGGCAGCCTGGATCCTGCCGAGGTCGGTCACGACGACCGGTGCACTCTTGGCAAATGGATTTACAGCGAAGGTGCGGCCTACTCAGCCATGCCCGAGTATGTCAAGCTGCGATTTGAACACGCACGGTTTCACGCCATTGCCGCAGAACTCGTGAGAAAGGCAAACGCCGGACAAGCCATGAGTTCTCACCTTGACCCGTGCGCCGGCAGCGAATTCTCAAAGGCTTCCTCGGCCATTGTGAGGGCCCTGACGGAGATGAAGAAGCGCGTGTCGGAATCCCGTGCGCGCTCGCGTGCACACGCGTAAGAATATTGCCGGCCTCCCGTTGCCGTGCTGGCTTTCTCTAGCGCTTTGTGATCCCCTCCTCGAACACGACGGCAACGTCGTCGGCATAGACTTCCTTCCACGGGGGACTCGCGAGAAGAATGCTGGTCAAGGCTGCATCCCTTGGCATAATCACGCAGGATGCGGGATGATCGCGGAGAAAATCCTGCCAGACGGGCTCGACCCGCACCATCTTCAAGTAAGACTTGAAGAATTCCGCGCCGTATAAATCGTGACGATCGTCAACCACCACTTGCGCCTGGGGATACATCCGGTAAATCAGGTAGCCGCCCCAGGAGTCCGGGCCGAGAACGGGCCCACGCTCGCCTTGCTGCTCGAGATAATCGACCGCCGCGACGGGCATCCGCTTCGGGTCAAAGTGAGCGTCGATCAAGGGCTTTGACGAGATGCGACCGCCGTTGGCGACGATGGCGAGCGTGACCACGATGGCTGCGATCGGCCAGAGATGGCCGCGCAGGCTGCACTCGACTGCCGTCATTTTCTGGGAGAATCGTTTCTCAGAAAACCGGTGGGCGAATGGAATCGCCGACAACGGACCCACCACCATGACCAGCAGCAACGAAGAAACGGGGAGATTGCGCGAGGCGTAGAGCCCGGCATAAATCGCAAACAGGACGGTGAACAGTCCGCTCAGGCGCAATTCGCGGCCACGCGCAGCAAACACCGCCAGAGCGATCAGCACCAGGATGAGGAAACATTTCTGGGCTACGCCGTGAAAGTCGGGCGAGCGGAATTCGTCGATGTGATCCATCAGGAAGCGGTTGGAGAGATAGGCGTAGACGTGTGCGTATAGCTTCCATCCGTAGGGGTTGAGCAGGCTGGCCGCCGCGGAGAGAAATCCCACGAGGGTTAAATTCAGCGCTTCCTGGCGAGCTGCGAGCTTGACCAGCGAGTCTTCGATGCGGCTTGGGCTGGCCGTGAGCCAGGTCCAGAGGGCGCTCAGCCAGAAAATTGCCAGCAGGACAAAGCCCACCAGAAATCCGCCGTGAACATTCACCCACACCAGCATCAGCGACGGCAGAGCCCACAGAAATCGCCGTGGGGAAGGCGACCATGCCCCGCCCAAACCGCTGAGACTTTCGCGCTCCGATGCGTCGAGAATCGCGAACCAGGCAAGAGTAAACAGCCAGCTCAGGACATGCGGCCGGGCGAGGAAATGAATCGTCGACGCCGACATTGCCAACAGTACCAGGACGATGGCAAACAAGATATTGGTTCTGCGCCGCATCAGCAGGCGGAAGCACCAGGCAAACACAGCCGCAATCACCACGGCGGTAAACCATACGACACCATTCAACCCCATGCGGGCGTCGAGTTGGCCGACGACAATGTCGTAGAGCCATTCCCAGGCGAACCATTCTTTTGATCTCGGGGAGAATTGCTTCGCAGAAGATAGTTGGCCGGCCAGGGTTGATGAAAACGGATCGACCCTGGGGATGGCATGCGTGGCGAGAATCTGCTGGCCGGTGCGGATGTGCCATCCAATGCCGGCGTCGCCCAGCAGGCGAACCGAGAGCGGCGTAAAGATGAGCACGCCCAGCACCGCGACAAAAAACAGATCTGCCGCGGACGGCATCGCCCTCAGTACCCACGCCTGGGTTACCGCTTCGGGAGAACTCTTGGAACCTTCTGCCATCGCGCTGAATCTTATAGACGTTGGGCATGCGACGGCAAGGCAAGGCGCGGCAGCGCAAGGCGAGAGAAACATGAGCAACGAAACAACGCCTCGAGTGGTGGTGGTGGGCGCGGGCTTCGGCGGCCTCAACGCAGCGCAGAAGCTGGCCAAGGGTCCGGTCCAGGTCACGGTCATCGACCGTTCGAATCATCATACGTTTCAGCCGCTTCTCTACCAGGTCGCGACCGCCGGGCTTTCTCCGGGCGAGATCGCAGCGCCGATCCGCTCGATTCTTCGTTCGCATAAGAACGTGGAAGTCCTGCTGGCGGAAGTCACGGGATTCGATCTCCACCGGCGCATCGTCGAGACCGCAGAGCAAGGAGTTCCTTACGATTATCTGATCGTCGCCGCCGGAGCGCAGCATTCTTATTTCGGGCACGATGAGTGGGAGGACCTTGCACCCGGCCTTAAGACGATTGAAGACGCGCTTGAAATCCGGCGCCGCGTGCTGCTGGCTTTTGAACTCGCCGAGCGTCAGGCAGCGTTCGGAGATCCGACGGCGCCGATTAATTTTGTGGTGGTCGGAGGTGGGCCGACGGGAGTGGAGCTGGCGGGCGCGCTGGCGGAAATTGCGCACCACGCTCTGACCCACGACTTTCGCTCCATCAACCCGGCGCGGACGCATATTTTGTTGATCGAGGGCGGACCGCGGATTCTTCCCGCATATCCGGAGGATCTGTCACGCAGCGCCCAGGAACAACTGCAGCGGCTGGGAGTGGAGGTTCGCACGTCGACAGTCGTCACGAACGTCGAGCCCGGCGCGGTCGATGTGGGTGAGACACGGCTCGCGGCAACGGTTATATTGTGGGCGGCCGGGGTGGCCGCGTCAGAGCTCGGCAAGAAGCTGGGCGTTGCTGTCGACCGCGCCGGCCGTGTGCCGGTTGAGCCCGATCTGAGCCTTGCGGCGCATCCTGAAGTATTCGTGATCGGCGACCTCGCGACGCTGAAGGATGAGCACGGCAAGATGCTGCCCGGAGTGGCACCGGTCGCCATACAGGAGGGCCGCTTCGTCGCCAAGCTGATTCTCAAGGAAGTTAAAGCAGGCGGAAGAACGCGGCGGGGAGTTCCGTTTCTGGTGGCTTCAGCGGGCAAATCAGCTCAAAACGTGACGAAGGATACCCCTGCCGGATCCCGCCCGCGATTTCACTACTGGGATAAAGGCAGCCTGGCCACCATCGGGCGAGCCGCGGCGGTGGCAGAATTTGGAAAGATTCATATCTCCGGCTTTCTGGCGTGGCTGTCCTGGTTGTTCGTGCACATTCTGTTCCTGATCGGGTTCCGCAACCGCATTCTGGTTTTCATTCAATGGGCATGGTCTTACGTCACTTATGAAAAAGGAGCGCGGCTGATTACCGGCGGAAATTATTTGCCGGGCTGGATGCCGGCTCCGGCTGCGTCATCCCGGGCCAATGCCTCCGCGGCTTCTGCGCCGCAGCGGCAAGAAATTCATACCGGCACCGGGAAATAGAGCGACAATACATGTGGGATGGGACGGATCGTGCCTGGTGGGGGCATGTTGATGGTTAGACTTGTCATTCAGAGCGAAGCGAAGAATCTATGCATTTTCTTTTCGCACGCATAAAACGACTGGCGACGTACGTGATTCCTGGGGTCGCGGCGGTTGCGCTATTTTCGTTTACTGCTTCCGCCCAGGTGCTCGAGATCACGATCGACGACACGATCCAGCCGATTACGGCGGAGTATATTTCACGCGCTATCGATCAGGCAGGCGCGAGCCACGGAGAGGCGGTGCTGATCGAGTTGAATACTCCAGGCGGGCTGGTCAGCTCGACGCGCGAGATCATCGACAAGATCACGAAGTCGTCGGTGCCGGTGATCGTCTATGTGACGCCGACCGGGGGACATGCCGGTTCGGCGGGCATTTTTATTCTTGAGTCGGCTGACATCGCGGCGATGGCGCCGGGCACCGCCGCCGGAGCGGCACACCCTGTGACGTTTATTGGTCCGGTGCAGGTCAAGCCCGACGATGAGATGAACCGGAAGATCGAGAACGACGCGGCGGCGTTGATCCGCTCCGTCACATCGAAGCGCGGGCGCAACGTCGAGGCGGCCGAGAGCGCGGTGCGCGAATCGAAATCATTCACCGAGCAGGAGGCGCTGGCGCAGCATGTGATCGACTATGTGGCGACGACGCCGGAGGACCTCTTTCGCCAGATGCAGGGAAAGAGCTTCAAGCGTTTCGATGGCGCGGCGGATTCTCTGAACCTGGTGGGCCAACCTCTCGTCGGCTTCGACATGACGCTGAAGGAGCGCATCCTTGACGCGCTCATGGATCCGAATCTCGCATTTCTTCTGCTAGCCATTGGAGCGCTCGCGCTATATATCGAGTTCAACCACCCCGGTGCAGTGATTCCGGGAACGGTCGGCGTGGTGTTCATTCTGCTGGCGGCGTTCGCGCTCAATTTCCTTCCTACGCGATTTGCCGCTCTGGGCCTGATTGTGGGCGCATTCGTTCTGTTCGCGGCAGAAGCGAAGTTTGCCAGCCACGGCGTGCTCACCATTGGCGGCATCGTGCTGCTCACGTTGGGAGGACTGCTGCTGGTCGATTCGCCGATTCCCGAAATGAGCGTGCACCTGCTGACCGCTCTGGCGGTGAGCGTCCCACTCGGTTTGATTACGGCCTTTCTGATGACCATCGCTCTAAAAGCGCGACGCAACAAAGTGGTGACGGGCGCGCAAGGGTTGGTGGGGGAAACCGGCGTCGCGCAAACGGCGCTTTCGCCACAGGGGAAAGTATTCGTTCATGGCGAGCTTTGGGATGCGGTCGCTTCGTCGGCGCTGCCGGTTGGACAGCTCGTGGTTGTGCGGCGGGTGGATGGTTTGATTCTGGCGGTCGATCCGCTGGCGGCGATGCCGACGGAACCTACGACAGCCGCGGCGATTTCGGGGTAAATTGCGGCTCGACGGACATCAGCGCTCGGGGGCTAAAGCCCCCATTGATTTCGAATGGCTTACGCGGCGCTGAAGCGCCGCTCTTCCACGGCGCTATACAGGTCCGGCACGGCGCTGTCGAGATTCTGACGGTGCTTTACAGATCCGCGGGCATACAGTTCCTGCGGCTTCACAGATCCTGCAAGCGATCGACGCTGATCTGCGATCCGCAGCCTTTGTCCGCACACCTTGGTCCCGCCCGTTCCTGTGCGCGTCCCTCTGGTTTAACAGGAACATAACTCGCGCGACTTCGATTATTTCAGGTTGAATAGTGCGTTCACGTGAGCCGTCACGGTTACGGTTTGCGGCGTGAATTCCTCTGTCGGTGGCGGAGGCGCGGCGGTCGCCATGGCGGCCATGGGAAGCGCCCTTCGGAATATCGGAGAGCGCATATTTTCAAAGGTGTCGACCGAGGCGTAGGAAAGCTCACCGAGTGCGCGTCCGCTGGCGCGCGCCAGAGTTTCGGCGGAATCGCGGGCGCGGCGGTAGGCATCTTCGACAGCTTTGTCTTTGGCTGCGTCCATATTTTCGAGGGTGTAGATGAGCGTCTGGGTCTCACTCACATTGGCATCGGCGAGTTGCTGGGTGACGGGACCGACCTTGGCGAAATCCTTCAGCTTGAGGGTAACGTCGGTGGTGACGCGATATCCCACGACTCTTTGCCTGGGGTTTTTCCAGTCATACACGGGCTGCACGGAAAGAAAGCCAATGGCCGCGGCTTTGGGCTCGATGTCGTTGGCCCGCAGCACTTCGCGCACCTGCTCCACTTCTTTCGACGCGTGCTGGAAGGCGGCCTGCGAGGTGTCCTCTTGCGCCGAGATGTTGAATTGCAGCTGCGCAGTGTCTGGTGCACTCTCGAATTTGCCGTCGGCGCTCACGTAGACAGTGTTTGTCTGTGCGGTGACGGAGGGATGCTCCTGCGCGGCAGTCAGACTCGCGGCGAAGAGAATCAAAAGCGGCAGGATGCGAGCAGATTTCATGGCGGCCTCTGAGCGATGAAGTTGGATCGGAGTTATCCGGTGCTGACTTACCCAGCGTCGAGTGAGCCAGCGCGGAGTGATCCAACCGTCTAATGCTTTTTCAGAATACTCTCTCCAGAAGAACGGCTGGCGGAGTGAATCTTGCGCGCCTCGGCTGTCAGGTTGGGTAGGGGCGGAAAAGAGAAATGCCGTGGGCAGTTAATCTCCGGTGCGCGGCCCGGCAACGGCGAATACATTTACCTGCAGGCCGTTGGAGACCAGCCGTTCGGTCTCGACCGTACTGGCCTTCCCTGCCGCCGGCAGCATGCCCACGGCGAGGTTTCTGCCGGATTGCTTGGCTCGATTCAGGCCGCGATCAGCCAGAGTGAGGACTTCCTCATAGCTCACCGCACGTGGATCTTCGGGGAACCAGGGAAAGGCGGCCCATCCCACCGAGCAGGTGCGGTAGATCGATTCCCCGGACCCGTTCAGAGTAAAAGGCGTATCGGCGACCGCTGAGAGGACGCGGTGGGCCAGCAATTCGGCCTCGCCACGATCGGTATAGCGCGAGACGATGAGGAACTCCTCTCCGCCCCAGCGAACAAGAACATCGGAGTGGCGAATGGAAGAACTGAGACGCCGCGCCATCTCCACCAGGACTTTGTCGCCTACGTCATGGCCGTAGCGATCGTTGACTTCCTTGAAATTGTCGGCATCGATTAAATAGAAAACCAGGTCGCGGATATGCTGGTCATGCCGGTCAGCGTGTGCGCGCAACGCCTGGCTGACGTCGGCCTCGATGGTGGCGGTGAAATAGCGGCGATTGCGCAATCCGGTAAGGGGATCGGTGAGCGAAGCCTCGTGCAGCACGAGGTTGTTGTCGCGCAACTGGCGGTTCAATCGGCGATGCTGGATGAACAGCAGAAGGGCCATCAGAAACATGGTGGCCAAAGTAACCAGAACCCGGAAGTGCGAAGCCGGCATGGGCAAGCTGTGATCGACCAGAGAATAGATTGCGATGACGGGCAGAGAGAGCACCGCCATCATGGCCAGGTTCGCCATCCAGGAATCGTAATCTTCCTCGCCCTCGGCTTCCGGAGTCGGTGAAAGGCCCTGTCCCATCAACGCCGCCGCGGCGAACAGCACGAACGAGGCCGTGTAGGGCAGGTCATACCAGCTGCCGGTGAAATAAGTATTTTTCTCGATGGCGTGATTCAGGGCGTAAAACGCGATGCCGTTGAAAACTACGGCGGCGCAGAAAACCGCGTAAACGGCTTTCCAGCGTCCCTTGCTCTTGCGCCAGAAAACGGCAAGGATAACGGCGAACAGAATGTTCTCCGCCCCGGAAAGCAGGTCGAAATTCTTGTTGTAGGCGCTGTCGCTGGTCCAAACATATTGCCAGCACACGACGAACGAGACGTAGAGGTAAAGCCACCACAACAGCAAGAGCATGAAGTCGAGCATCCCGAGACTCGCGCCGCGCTCGGTGGGCTTGCGATGAGGCCGGAGCAGCACTCCTGCAATCATCGGGGCCCCGGCCAGAAACAAAAGGGCGTCGGCGGCAGACATGGTCGGCATCGGCCTTTTCAGGATCAGGTCGAAGACGATCCATATGATCTGGTCGCTGAGCCAAAGCACCCAGCCGGCCGCCTGCAACAACCAGAACCAGCGCATGCGTCCCTTGGTGGCAAAGCCCTGTGCGGCAAAAGCGCACAGGGCGATCAGCATCGAGAGGGCGCAGATGATGTCACTGGTCGCGGTCAGGGCAAATCCGCGGGGAAGAATCGCACAAGCCATCGCCAGCAGCGCTATGGGAAGAAATGCGCTGGCAATCGACAGTTTCGGACCTTTCCAGCGGTTCAAACTCTCATCCTCGGTGATATTTAGAACGCCCAGACTTGCTGATTGGGGACCCGGGGCCTTTAACCTGGCTGCCCTGCTCGGCCTAATCCCTTGCGCCTGCGGTATAGGCGAGAGGGTCGATCTGGCCACTAATGGCACGGCGCAGTTCTTCAAAGATTTCGTCGGGCATCTGCAGAAAAACCTCGACGACTTCAGGATCAAACTGACGGCCCGACCAGTCCTGAATCTCTTTACGCGCCACGGCGAGAGATCTCGCCGCACGGTAGGGACGGTCGGAGATGATCGCGTCGAGCGTATCGGCGACCGAGAAAATCCGCGCGCCCAGGGGGATTTCCTTCCCCTTCAGCTGGCGGGGATAACCGGTGCCGTCGAAGCGTTCCTGGTGGGAGTAGATGATCTCGCAAGCCTCTTTCAAGAAGGGAATCTTTTTGACGATCTGATAGCCCTTGAAGCAATGCTCGCGCATGATCGCAGTTTCGTCAGCATCGAGTTTTCCCGGTTTATTCAGGATTTTGTCAGGGATGGCCATCTTGCCAATGTCGTGCAGGAATGCGCCGCGAGCGATGGTTGCCACGGCCTCGTTGGGCAGGCCCATAGCGCGGGCAATGGCCATGGTAAAGGCGGTCACGCGCCGGGAGTGGCCTTCGGTCTCGCGATCCTTCAGATCAAGCGCATCGCCGAGCGCCTGTAACGTGATGTCGTAAGAGCGTTCCAGGTCGCGCAGCGTAGCCTGCAGTTGATCGGTGCGGGCTTTTACCAGAGATTCCAGATTCGTTTGATAGGTGCGGTTCTCGACTTTGAGGCGGCGGTTTTCGAGAGCGCGGCTGACAGTATTGAGCAGTTGCTCGCGCTCGAAGGGCTTCAGAAGATAGTCGTAGGCCCCATTGCGAATGGCTGCCAGCGCAACCGAAATATCGTGAACCGCCGTCACCATGACGACCGGCATGTCCGGATATTTCTCTTTTGTGCGCTCCAGCAGGCCAATTCCGTCCAGATCGGCCATCATCAGATCGGAGAGCATCAACTCGAACTCTTCGCCGGAAGTCAGCACCGCGAGGGCCTCAATGCCGGAAGCGGCCTGCTGGCAGGTATAGCCGGCGGTGTTGAGCATGGAGGCGACGATCTCGCGAATTGCTTCTTCGTCGTCAACGACTAGAATGCGATCTGCCATGAGGACACACGAAAGTCTATCGGCGATTGTAACCCACTAGCGAGATACCTAAAGTAATCAGTCAGGTCCCGAAACTCCATCGAGAAAGCCCCGGCGCATGATATTCAAAAATGAGGAAAACGTACGTCCGGACCTCGATGATCGCGTCATTCTCGTCAATCTGGAACTCGATGGCAGTGCCGGGCATGGCCGCGCTCTCAGCGCCGGATTGGGCCTTGCTCATCCTGCTGAGTACGTTTTTGCTGGCTTCTTTTGCGGTCCGCGAGCTTTATTTCAAAATCTGGATTGTGGGCTGGGCGGTATTCGCCGCATCACGCCTGGGCGCGCACAATTTTGCGTCCCGTTTTCCCGCGCCATTCGGCCTGGTGACCGAGCAGGCAAGTTTTGTGCTGGCTATCGGACTGCTGGCCGGAGCGGTTCTGCTCTACGCGCACAGCCGCGAACTAATCGTACCCCTGGCCGTGGTCACGCCCATCCTGGTAGGTTTTGCCGGTGCGCGAGTATTGTTGTGGCCCGATTCTGTCCCGCTGCGCATGGCGGTCGAAGTCGGCTACCGGATTGTGTTGCTGACCGCAGCGCTTGCGCTGCTGCGCGCGCGCCGCGGACGCTGGGAACCGACGGCATGGTTGCTCGCCGCTTCCCTGCTCACTTTGCATCTCGCCTGGGGTCCATTCACTGATCGCCTTCCCGAGTCGGCATTTGTGGCTGCCGAAATTGCTCTGGGCGTCAGCATGTTGATGGTCGCCCTGAGCCAGGCGCGCACCCGAACGCGGAGATTACGAGCGCTGCAGGCAATCACGCAGAGCACGGCTCGTGCGCCGTCGTATGGAAGCATGGTTCAGCCGGTGCTGGAAGAGCTGCAACGGTTGTATCGCGTCCGCGCAGCATGGTTTCGACTGATTGATTCCGGGAGCCTGGTGGCCACGCATGCGGTTGGCCTCTCCGCGGATTTTCTGAGGAATACCAGCTTCACGCCGCTTACCGAGGCGCTGGTGAAGCTGTTTGAAGATGGCGAAGCTAAAGTCGCGGCACGGGATGCCTCGCCCGCCGAGACTCCGGAGTCGCTCAAGGCAGAAAAAATCCGCCAGCTCGTCGCCGTACCGGTAAAAGGCAACAAAGCTGCGGTCGGCCTGCTTCTTCTGGGAGAATCGGGCAGCCGGCAGTGGACGACTGAAGAACTGGAATTTCTTGAGACCTGCGCCAAACAGCTGGCCATCGCGATCGAAAACTCGCGCCTGCTGGAGCAAGTGTTGCGTTCCCAGAGCCAGTGGATGAACACGTTCGATTCGGTGCATGACGTGATTCTGGCGCATGATTCCGAATTCCGCATCATCAAGGCGAACCAGGTTTTACTGGAACAGCTCGGGCAGGCGGCGGCCGACGTAATCGGCAGCACTTGCGAATCGACGCTCCCACACACGTTCGGCGAGTGGACTGGCTGCCCCTACTGCGCCACGCGCGGCGACGAAGAATTTACCGAAGGCGCTGACCCGTGCTTCGGCGGCTTCTCGGTGGTCTCGACCTCGTCGTACTCCGAGCAGGAAACTTCGCGCAAAGGGATCATTCACGTGATCCGCGATATTTCCGACCGGCGTTCGGCGGAAGAAAAGTATCGTCTGTTGTTCGAGCAGGTTCAGGAAGGCGTGTATGTCGCCACTCCGGCAGGCAAGCTGATCGACTGCAATGACGCGCTGGTGCAGATGCTGGGCTACGTCAACCGCGAGGAATTGCTGGTCCTGAACCTGAATTCGGAAATATGCGTGGATCCGCGGCAGCGGGAAAACTTCCATCGCGAGATGGAATCGCACAACTACGTGCGTAACTTCGAAGTCACGCTGCGCCGCAAAGACGGAACCGTCCTGCTGGCGGTGGAGAGCAGTTTCGCCACGCGCGACGGCAACGGCGCGGTCGAACGCTACCAGGGGTTTGTTCTCGACATGACCGAGAAGCGCCGCGCCGAGGATGAGATGCGGCGGCGCAATCGTGAACTGAACGCGCTCAATGCCATGGCCGTGGTAGCCGCGCAGTCTTTCGACCTTGACGAAATTCTGAATCTCACGCTGCGCCAGGTTGTGACTTTGTTCGGTGCCGAGAGTGGGTCGGTCTACCTTTCTGACACTGACAATCCGATTTATCGACGACGGGCGGCGTGGGGTCCGCGCAGCCGCGACAAGATGCGCGCCGCCGAAGTAAATTTTGCCGAAGGCTTTGGCGATCTGATCAGCCGATCGCGTACTGAGGTCATCACAGGCGAATACTTGCCGCATCTTCCCGCACACGTTGCTGAATTTCTGCGCTCTGACGCCGACCACTCCTGGATCTGGGTGCTGTTCTGGGGCAAAGACAGTCCGGTCGGGATCATGGGACTGTGCACGCACCTGGGCTATGAATGGTCGAGCAACGAGGAAAACCTTCTGGTCGCGATCAGCCGCCAGCTTGCCACTACCATCGAGAAAGTCCGGCTCTACGAAGAGACCTGCCGCGCCTACGAGGACCTGCGCAAGACTCAGGAACAACTGCTGCAAAGTGAAAAAATGTCGGCTGTCGGTCAACTGATCGCCGGCGTGGCGCACGAACTGAACAATCCGCTGACGGCGATCCTCGGCTACGCCCAATTGCTCGAAAGCGAAGGCTTGAACAGCCGCGCTCAGGATTATGTCGCCAAGCTGTTCAAGCAGGCCCAGCGGACGCATCGTGTGGTGCAAAACCTGCTGTCGTTCGCGCGCCAGCGTAAGCCGCAGCGCGACGAAGTCGACGTGCGCAAGGTGCTCGACGAAACCCTCTCCCTGCGCGATTACGACCTCAAGACCAACAATATTCGCGTGGAGCGCGAAGCTCCAGCCGAGCCTCTCGTCGTGGTTGCCGATCCGCACCAGATCGAGCAGGTATTTCTGAACATTATCAATAACGCGGTCGATGCGATTCTTGAAACCGGACGCAACGGCAAGCTGCGCATTCGGGCTTTCCGGCAGAACGGCCAGGTCTGCACCCAGTTTGCCGACGACGGTCCCGGACTGAAAGATGCGAAACGTATTTTCGATCCGTTCTACACCACGAAGAGTGTGGGCAAAGGCACCGGGCTGGGGCTGAGCATCTGCTATGGAATCGTCAAGGAACACGGTGGCGACATTACGGCCAACAACGCTCCCGAGGGCGGAGCGGTCATCGAAGTGAAGCTGCCCGCGGCAGTTGTTGCCGAGGTCGTCGCCGAACCCGTGAAAGTCGCGCCGCGTCCGCACGACGGAGCGGTGCACGGACGAGTCTTGCTGGTCGAGGAAGAAGAAGCTGTGCTCGAATTCGAGCGCGATGTGCTGGCTGGCGCTGGCGCCACGGTAGTCACAGCCAAGACCAGCAGCGACGTGAAGACCCGGTTGCTCTCTGAGGCTTTCGAGGCCGTGATCATGAGCAGCAAGATGCCGGGCGACTGGAACGCGAAAGAATCTTACGGCTGGCTCAAAGAAAATTGTCCGGGGATGACCGACCACGTCCTGTTCACGTTCTCAAGCGGCGTGGAACAGGCCGACGGGCGCGCCTTCCTGCAGGAAAACAAGATTCCCTACCTCGTAAAACCCTTCGAAGTGGCCGAACTCATCACCCAAGCCCGGAAGCTGCTTCAGAAGTCGCTGGCAGCCGGCGCGGACTAGCGGCGATTCTACCGAAGCTCTCCTATAGAGAAGGGGCTTTCTCGACCAAGCGCGATCTTAGACGACTCCACTGTAAGCCCCGCGCACGTCGACTAAGAGCTACAATCTTGGTGACGCGGTCCTATTGAGCCATCTTCGCGGAGGAGGTAACGGTATGGCTATCTCCGTAAATCCGTCTGTCGTTGCGCTGGTCGGAACGGGATGGAAGTCGGTGGGGGGCCAATTGCTGGCTTCGGGGGTGCTCCTGCTGAGCGGTTACCAAGATATGGGGTTGCCTTCCCGCGTGGGCGCAGCCTTCTGGTTTTTTATGGCCATTTCCTTCGGCATTTCCGCTTTGATTACTGCGATCCGGGTGAACCTCTCTTATGCTGCGGCGATCTGCGCCGTGGCTCTTTGCTCGGAAACTGTTTTGATCCTCCGTTGGTGGCGTCGGAGGACTCCCGCGTAGGGACTGTGGTGGACTCGGCGGAGATGTTGCCCTCAATCGTGAAAGGTCGCGATTATCCTCACTTCCAACCCCCGCTGTTAACGCATCTGGATAAGTTTTTCTGGAACTGCGGACGGATTCGGGGTACATTTGTAGGCCTTGAAACGAGCACTCTGTGCGGTGGTCCTTTACGTCGCGGTGCCTGCCTTAGTGCATCCTCAAGGCTCTGCCCCGGTGGTAACACTGGAAGATTCTCTCGTCTGTCAGCATAAGAGCGATAGGGCGACCTGCATCATCCCTCCAAAACAGATTTACTCGGCGAAGCCTAAATACCCGGAGGCGGAGCGGCAAGCTCGTCGCGAAGGGACGGTTAAGTTAAAGCTGGTTGTCCGTTCCGATGGCGTGCCACGCGATGTCACCGTCTCTCAATCGCTCGGTCCCGATTTTGATAGCGCGGCAATGGATGCTGTAAAGCAGTGGAAATTTTCTCCCGCGATAAAAGACGGTAAACCCGTCTCGGTTCAAATCGCCGTAGAGGTGGATTTCTCTCTCCACCATTGACTGGACGCGATGGTTGACGATAATCCAGGTTAAGCGCGCCTGACCGAACGACACAGGCCACATCCCCGAAACGCACAGCCCTCCACACCCTTCCTCCGTTGCCCTTTGCGTTAAACTAGCCACAGCCCATGTCGCAATTCGTCCATTTGCACCTGCACACCGATTATTCCCTGCTCGACGGCGCTTGTGACGTCGAAAAGCTTTGCCAGCGGGTGCAGGAACTCGGCATGCCGGCCGTGGCCATGACCGACCACGGCAACATTTTTGGCGCGGTCCATTTCGTCAATGCGGCGCACAAACACGGCGTGAAGCCGATTGTTGGCTGCGAGCTTTACATCTGCAAAAAGGACGATCACAACATTGAGCGCACGCCGCCCGACGGCGATACCTATAACCACTTGCTGGTGCTGGCCGAGAACGAAGAAGGCTATCGCAACCTGGTCAAGATCACATCTGAAGCATCACTTCATGGGTTCTATTACAAGCCACGGGTAAGTAAGACGTTTCTGGCCGAGCACTCGCGCGGACTGATTGGCCTCTCCGGCTGCCTGAAGGGTGAAGTCGCCGAGCGGCTGGTCGAAAACAATTACGACGCCGCGCGCGCAGCCGCCGCGACGTTCACCGATATCTTCGGCAAAGAAAACTTCTACCTCGAGATTCAGGACCAGGGACTCGAGATGGAGCATCGCATCCATCCCGGCCTCTTCAAGCTCGAAAAAGATCTCGGCCTGCCGCTGGTCGCCACCAACGACAGCCACTATCTCTGTGAAGACGACGCGCACGCGCAGGACGTGATGGTCTGCATCCAGACCGGCAAGTCGATTCGCGATACCGCCCGGATGAAGTTTGAGGGCACGCAGTTTTTCGTGAAGAACCACGACGAAATGTACCGCGTATTCAAAGACTCGCCGGAAGTTTTGAGCCGCACGCTCGACATTGCCGAGCGCTGCAGCCTGCGGCTGGAAAAGATCGCGACGCCGTTCCCGCAGTTCGATGTTCCCGCCGGATACACCATCGACAGCTATTTCGTGCACGTGACCCGCGAGGGGTTCGCGCGCCGTATGAACGCTCTGCGACCGCTGCACGATCAGGGCAAGCTGAAGCATTCCCTCGCCGACTACGAACAGCGCCTGGAGCGCGAGCTGGGCATCATCCAGCAGATGAAGTTTTCCGGCTACTTTCTCATCGTCTGGGACTTCATCCGCTACGCCCGGGAGCGCGACATCCCCGTCGGCCCGGGCCGCGGATCGGCCGCGGGATCGGTCGTTTCTTATGCTCTCGGCATTACCGATCTCGATCCGCTGCAGCACGAGTTGCTGTTCGAGCGCTTTCTGAATCCCGAGCGCGTCTCGATGCCTGACATCGACATTGATTTCTGCATGAACCGGCGCGGCGAAGTCATCCAATACGTCACACAGAAATACGGCCGCGACAACGTCGCGCAGATCATCACCTTCGGAACCATGGCCACTAAAGCTGCGATCAAAGACGTGGGCCGCACCATGGATATTCCCTACGCCGACGTCGACCGCATTGTGAAGATGGTGCCGGCGCAACTCAATATCACAATCGATCAGGCGATTGAAGATTCTCCGCCATTGCGCGAGGCGATCGAAAAGGACGGGCAGATTCGCGAACTGATCGATACGGCGAAAAAGCTGGAAGGTCTGGTTCGCAACTCCGGAGTGCACGCCGCCGGAGTCGTAATTTCTCCGCGCCCGCTTACCGATCTCGTTCCCCTGCACAAAACCAAGAACGACGAAATCGTCACCGCGTTCGACATGGTTGCCATCGACAAGCTGGGCTTGCTGAAGATGGACTTCCTCGGGCTGACCACGCTCACCATTCTGACCGATGCGCTGAAGCTGATCGAGCAGACACGGGGAACCACGCTGAAGCTCGAAGAGATTCCTCTCGAGGACCATGAAACTTACGAGAAAGTGTTCTACAAGGGCCTGACGTCGGGCGTCTTTCAGTTTGAATCGCATGGCATGCGCGATGTGCTGCGCAAGTACCAGCCGAATTCCATCGAGGATCTTACCGCGCTCAATGCACTTTACCGCCCCGGTCCGATTCAGGGCGGGATGATCGACGACTTCATCGACCGCAAGCACGGGCGCAAGCGAGTCGAATACGAACTGCCGGAACTGCAGGAGATCTTGCAGGAAACGCTCGGCGTCATCGTCTACCAGGAACAGGTCATGCAGATCGCGAACCGGCTGGCGGGTTATTCCCTGGGAGAAGCCGATCTGCTGCGCCGCGCCATGGGCAAGAAGAAAGCGGAGGAGATGGCGCAGCAGCGCGAACGGTTTGTGGAGGGGGCAACCCAGCGAAAGTATCCGCCGAAGAAGATCGAAAAGATTTTCGATCTGATGGCGCAGTTCGCGGGATACGGCTTCAATAAATCTCACTCTGCGGCCTACGCGCTTCTGGCTTATCACACGGCGTATCTGAAAACGCACTATCCGATCGCGTTCATGGCGGCGTTGCTGACATCAGTGACCGGCTCGACCGACGACGTGGTCAAGTACATCAACGAATGCCGCGAGATGGGGATTGCCGTCGAAGCGCCCGACATCAATGTTTCTGACGCCAATTTCACCCCTCACGGCGAGTCGATTCGCTTCGGGCTGGCGGCGGTGAAAAATGTTGGCGGCAATGCGATCGAATCGATTGTGGCGGCGCGCAAGAAGCTGGGGCAGTTCAAATCGATTTTTGAGTTCTGTGAAAATGTTGACCTGCGCTTGCTGAACAAGCGGGTGCTTGAATCGCTGATTAAGAGCGGAGCGATGGATTCGCTTGGCCGCCGCGCGCAGCTCATGGCGGTTCTCGACAAAGCCATGGAGCAGGCGCAGAGAGCGCAACGCGACGCCGACTCCGGCCAGCACGGTTTGTTTGGGGTCTTTCAGCAGGAAGAGATTGTTTCGAATAACGACAAGCTGCCGAACAGTCCCGACTGGGACGAACACACGCGACTTGCCGCCGAGAAAGAAATTCTTGGGTTCTTCATCAGCGGCCACCCGCTGGACAGATACAAAGACAAGCTGGCCGACCTGCAGGCGCTCAGCACGCAGGAAATCGCGGCCATGAAAAATTCCACGGGCAAAGACGAGACCATCGCCACGGCCGGTATGATCGGCAACTTGCGCGTGCTGAAATCGAAGCGCGGAGATTTCTACGCGCAGGCCACGCTGGAAGACATGTCGGGCATCATCGACATGATCGTTTTTCCCGAAGCCTACAAACGGATCGGCGATAAGGTGAAACTCGAAGTTCCGGTGCTGGTGCGCGCAGGTGTGCGCATTGAAGAAGGCGCGAATCCGAAGATTACGGCGGCGGAAATCATGCCGCTCGAGGATGCCAAGGTGCCTCTGCCGCGGGCCATCCGGATTCGAATTCCGCTCGAGGGTTCCGGCGAAACGACGGTTGACGACCTTCATACCCTGTTTCTCGAGCGTAAAGGCGAAGCGAAAGTGTTGTTTGACGTGGAACGCCAGGGGGATTTTATGGTCGTGATGGAGGCGGACGGCTATAATGTGCTTCCAGACCGCAGTTTCATCGCCCGGGTCGAACAGCTCTGCGGGCGAGGCAGCGTTCGCGTGATCACCTAGTAGGGTAGATCGTCATTTGGCAGATTGTCACCGGCATGGCAGCAACCGAAAAAGTACTGCAGGAACTGGAGCAGATCGAGCGTCAGGTAGCGGAGATGGAATCCGCCAGCCCCGACGATGCGACCCGGCGCCAGATTGAAAAATTACAGGAACGCATTGAGGCGCTCCGACTCGAAATGAACGCCCCTCTCACGGCCTGGCAGAGAACCGAACTCGCCCGCCATCCCCAGCGCCCGCAAACCCTGGATTACATTGAGCGCGTTTTCACCGATTTCAGCGAGATTCATGGCGACCGCGGCTTTGGCGACGACCCGGCTATTGTGTGCGGCATGGCGCGATTTCACGGCGAAGAGGTGCTGGTGCTGGGCACGCAGAAGGGCCGGGACATGAAGCAGCGGGTGCACCGCAATTTCGGCACGCCGCACCCTGAGGGATATCGCAAGGCGATTCGCGTGATGCAGGTCGCGGAAAAATTTCGCCGGCCGATCTTTACGCTGATCGACACCGACGGCGCGTATCCCGGCATTCACGCGGAAGAACGCGGCCAGGCTGAAGCGATCGCGTATAACCTGCGCGAAATGGCGCGCCTCGAGGTGCCGATCATCGCCACGGTAATCGGCGTGGGCGGCAGCGGGGGCGCGTTGGCGATTGCGGTTGCCGACCGGGTTTTGATGATGGAGAACTCGATCTACTCCGTTATTTCTCCCGAGGGCTGCGCCGCCATCATGTGGCGCGATGCGACAAAGAAAGAGCTTGCCGCCGAGGCCATGCGCATCACGGCAACCGATCTGCAGGAGTTGGGCTGCATTGATGACATTGTCCCAGAGCCCGAAGGCGGCGCCCATCGCGACTACGAGGCTGCCGCCAACCTGCTAGATGTCAGCCTGCGGAAGCACCTGGCTGAGCTGAAGAAGATTGTGCCCGCCGAATTGGTCGTGTCCCGATATAACAAGTTCCGCACTATGGCCCAGTTCTTCCAAGCTGCCGGGTGACGCCGGCGTCTTCCCCGTTCCAAAACAGGTTCCTTCGTGCTTTTCAACCCGTGATTTGCCGCGACAGGCGGGCAACGCCGCCGTATAATAGACTGTTTCGTTCCATTTGATTAGAAGGCTTTACGAATCTATGGGCGATGTTCTTTCGCCCGCTATTAAAGGAAGGTGTTGGGATGGCCACTACGGATGTGGTGCCCCGGGAATCGGCCGGAGATGTGGGGCGCAAGCGCATCGTCAACGACATGAGCATTCAGGTTGCGACGGTCAACGGCTCAGGATCGCAAAGTTCAAACACTGTTCTGTTACGCAGCATCTTCCAAATGGGCGTGCCAGTTTCGGGCAAGAACATGTTTCCGTCGAATATCGCGGGATTGCCCACCTGGTATACGATTCGCGCCAACAAGAAGGGATACATCGGCCGCAAGAAGGAGATTGATTTCCTGGTGGCCATGAATCCCGAGACCGCGGTCGAAGATACGATGTCTCTTGCGCCCGGAGCGTCGGTGCTTTACGACGAACCGCTGGCTCTGCACAAGCTGCGCGATGATCTGGTTTTCTATTCGGTTCCCTACGACAAACTGGTCGCCGCCGTGTGTCCTGAGGCCAAGCTGCGCAAACTGGTCAAGAACATGGTGTACGTCGGCGTGGTGGCGAACCTGCTCACCATCGAAATGGCCGAGATTGAAAAGGCGATTCGGAAGCAATTCGCGACCAAGGCAAAGGCCGCGAATTTGAATCTGGCGGCTGCGCGGGCAGGATTCGACTACGCCAAGGCCAATCTGGAAAAGCGCGG
Source organism: uncultured Acidobacteriaceae bacterium (assembly GCA_963739125.1). Taxonomy (GTDB): domain Bacteria; phylum Acidobacteriota; class Terriglobia; order Terriglobales; family Acidobacteriaceae; genus Sulfotelmatobacter. Next base: position 4,711,774 of record CAVTZD010000001.1, read on the forward strand.
CGTCTTCTACATCGAGCGCATGGATAAGACGGCGGGCAAGATCATCATCGACGGCAACTCGGCTGCGGCACTGGGCTGCATGTTCGCCGGATGCACGGTGGTGACCTGGTATCCGATCACGCCATCATCGTCTCTGGTCGAGACCATGATCGACTACATGCACGAATACCGCGTCGGCGCTGACGGCAAAGCGACCTTCGCCATCGTGCAGGCCGAGGACGAACTGGCGGCGATTGGCATGGTCATCGGCGCCGGATGGGCCGGTGCGCGCAGCATGACCGCGACCGCGGGGCCCGGCATCTCGCTGATGTCGGAATTCGCCGGACTGGCCTACTACGTTGAAGTTCCGGGCGTGATCTGGGACATTCAGCGCGTTGGCCCTTCGACCGGACTGCCCACGCGCACCTCGCAGGGCGACATTCTTTCGACTGCGTTTCTCTCGCACGGCGACACCAAGCACATCATGCTGCTGCCCTGCTCGGTGGAAGAATGCTTCACCATGGCTACCGATGCCTTCAACCTCGCGGAGCAGTTCCAGACGCTGGTTTTCGTCATGTCGGATCTTGATCTCGGCATGAACAACTGGATGGCGGATCCGTTCCCGTATCCGACAACGCCGATCAAACGCGGCAAGGTTCTAAGCAAAGAGGATCTCGACCGGCTCGGAGGTTTCGCGCGCTACAAAGATGTGGACGGAGACGGCATCGGCTACCGCACGCTGCCGGGCACGTCACACTCCGCGGCAGCCTATTTCGCACGCGGCAGCGGCCACAACGAGAAAGCGCAATACAGCGAACGCGCCGACGATTTCGAAAATAACCTGGAGCGGCTGAATCGCAAGTTCGAAACCGCGCGTTCGTTCGTCCCCCGGCCCGAGATCACCAAGGGAAATAACGCGAAGATTGGCATCCTCGCTTACGGCACTTCGCACTGGGGGCTCACGGAAAGTCGCGATCAGCTTCGCGAAGAGTATGGCATTGAGACCGATTACCTGCGGCTACGGGCTTATCCTTTCACCCGCGAAGTGCACGAGTTCATCGAACAGCATGAACGCGTTTATGTAGTCGAGCAGAACCGCGACGCGCAGATGCTCAGCCTGCTCAAACTCGACTTGAAGCCAGAACTAATCGGGCGACTGCGCAGCATCGCGCACATTACCGGGCTGCCGCTCGACGCGCGGTCCATCACTGACGAATTGACGAGCATGGAAGGCAAATGAGTTCGTTTCAGCGAAAACACCGGTCTTGTTTTGAAAGGGCGCGGCTTCAGCCGCGCCGCAGCAGCCACGATATCGACTGCGGCTTTAGCCGCTGAGGGAAGGCAATAAATGTCCACCACTTCCGTTGAGCCCGGGGCCTCCGCGCCCGGGCCCAAAACCAACCGCATCGGCCTCACCGTCATTGAATACAAGGGCGGCAAGACCACGTTGTGCGCGGGTTGCGGCCACAACGCGATTTCCGAACGCATTATCGAAGCCATGTACGAGATGGGCGTAGAACCGGAGTTCGTCATCAAGCCGAGCGGCATTGGCTGCTCGTCGAAGACGCCGGCTTATTTCTTAAACCGCTCGCACAGCTTTAACGCGGTGCACGGACGCATGCCCTCGGTCGCGACCGGGGCGCTGCTGGCGAATCGCAAGCTGATCTGCATCGGTGTCAGCGGCGACGGCGACACGGCCTCGATCGGCGTTGGCCAGTTCGTGCACCTCATGCGCCGCAATCTGCCGATTATTTACATCATCGAAGACAACGGAGTCTACGGGCTCACGAAGGGCCAGTTCTCGGCTACTGCGGATCTGGGCTCTAAGCTGAAATCCGGGGTCATCAACGATCTGCCCCCCATCGATACCTGCGCGCTAGCCATTTCGCTCGGGGCGACGCTGGTCGGGCGCTCGTTCTCGGGCGACAAGAAGCAACTCAGCGCGATGCTGAAAGCCGCCATCGCTCACAAAGGCACGGTGATGCTCGACGTGGTCTCGCCCTGCGTGACTTTCAATGACCATGAAGGCTCGACCAAGTCTTACAAGTACGTGAAGGAGCACGAAGAGGTTCTGCAGGACGTGAGCTTTGTCCCGCATTTTGAAGACATCGACGTGGAATACGACGCAGGCTCAACCGTGGAAGTCACCATGCACGACGGTTCGCACCTGCGTCTGCGGAAGATCGAGGAAGATTACGACCCGACCGACAAGATTCGAGCTATTACGCGGCTGACCGAAGCGCACGACAAAGGCGAGGTCCTGACCGGCGTGTTCTATGTGAATCCGAAGGCGCCAAGCTTTGTGGACATGCTGAACGTCGTCGATCAGCCCCTCGCTACGCTGCCCGATTCGCTGACGCGCCCGGGCAAGGAAGTACTCGACGCCGTGATGGAGGAGTTGCGGTAGGCCGGCAGCTCCAGGATTTGTTGTGATTCCGAACCGGGCGTGAACCCGGAGAGGAATCCGCTTTCCGCGCTCTGATCTCGAATGCAGCCAGCTGAGGGCGCAAAAGGCGCCTCTTACGCACTCTTCCGCTGCGGCTCGCCGGTGTGCTCAGGGCCCTCGCCCGGTTCGGGAAAATCGCTGTCGGCATCTTTCAAGATCGGATCCTGATCGCGATGCCCAAGTTGTTCCTGCAATCCGATGTTCCCGGGGGTCTGGTGATCGTCGGCTTCGGTAGCGCCCTTCGCTAAATCCTGATCGCGTTCGCCGTCTGGCATGATTGCACCTCGCAAAAATGGAGGACTGCCGGAGCAGACAACCTAGGCAGCCCTGGAAACGACTTTATCACTGCGAACGCCCATACACGATATGTATTGAGGAGGCATTCGCTATAGAATTGGGGGAAGTCCCGGGCAGACGCAGTAAGCCATCGGAAGGAGACTCAACTTTATGAGGCGGGTTCTACTGCTGATGATCGCTTTTCTGATGGCCAGCGTCTTTTCGTGGGCAACGCCACGACAAGGCAGCCTCGTCCTGGTCAAGGCAACGCACCCGCCGGTTCACCGGCATCGCGCCCACAAAGCAACCAAGCATCATGCTCCCAAACGCCACCGTCACGCGGTTTAGCGGGCGCACTTATTCGTTGCCCGGATCGGCGCCCTCGGCCTGTGAGTTGCCGCCCCTGGTCGACACTCCCAGCTTGCGCAGCCGGTCCCGCGCCTGCAGGGCTTCGGGAGAATGCGGGTAGCGCTGAATCAGGTGGCGCAATTCGCTGACTCCGTCATCCTGACTGCCCAGTTCGATCAGGGCGAATCCCTTCTTCAACTGCGCTGACGCGGCCTTGTTCCCGCTGGGAAAATTCTGCAACACCTGATCGTAGCTTTGCGCGGCCTGCTTGTAGTTGGCCTGCTTAAATTCAATCTCTCCCAGGTAGAAGTAGCAATTCCCGGCCAGGTCGGTGTTGGGATAGAACTGCAGATATTGCTGGAACTCCTGCGTCGCGAGATCGTTGTTGCCACTGTTGTAATCGCGCAGCGCGTTGTTGTAGAGCACATCGGGAGGGGGAGCCTTCGCGGCAGCCTGTTGTTGCGCCGTTTGTTGAGCCTGCTGCGCCGCCAGGCTCTGCTGCGCGGCCTGCATGTCTTCCAGTTGTTTGGTAACTTTGGCCAGGCGCACTTTGATCTCGTCCATGGTGTCGTTCAGCGCCTGAATCTGCCCAGAGAGCTGGTCGGTCCGCGAGCCCGAGTCGGTCTGCTGCTTCCCCAGCGTTGCCTGCAGCGTGTTGAGCAGGGCCGTCACTTTGTTGGCGGCATCGGTGTCCTGCTCGACCAGGTTGTTCATGACGCCCATGCGCTCGTCGAAGCTGCGCTGCATGGCCGTCATCTGCTCCTGCAGTTGCTGCACCTGGGTCTGCAACTGGATTATCTCTTTGCTGACGCCCCAGGCTGGAGCGGTTCCCAAACAGACCAGTGAGAGTGCTGTAACGAAGATGGAGATACGACGAGGTTTCATAAATTATTTCCTGAACACGCCGGTTTAGACGTGGCGGGTTGATGCATACATTTTAGATGCCGCAGTCTTTATGGATGATTGTCCCACAGGCCGGGAGAATTCCGCAGAAAGAATCACACCGAAAAAACCACCCGGAACCGGAAGATTCAACATCCGCGGAGGATGTGCTCGCGGCTTGCAGTCAGGCGTTCCAGCCCCGCGCACACCACTCCGTATCCCCGGACAAAAGAGTGCGGGGGGACGCCGACCTCGGCGTCCCCTCGCGCGTTTCACTTCGTGTAGACGAAGTGGCCACGCCGGTTCTGCTGCCAGCAAGCTTCGTTGCTCTCTGTGCAGAACGGTTTCTCTTTGCCGTAGCTGATGGTCTTGATGCGGCTGGCGCTAATGCCGCCAGAGGTGAGCGCGTCTTTTACCGCATTGGCGCGCTTGTCGCCCAAGGCCAGGTTGTATTCGGTCGAACCGCGCTCGTCGCAGTGTCCCTCAACCGTGAAGTTGATATTTGCATGCTGATTGAGGAACGCCACATCCGACTGCACGGAACTCTGCTGATCGGCTCGAACATCGGACTTGTCATAATCGAAATAGACATCCTTGATGTTCTGACTGAACAAGTCCTCGTCCGTTACCGTCGGCGCAGCCGGCGGAGGCGGCGGTGGCTGAGTAACCGTCAGCCGCGCAGTGGCTTCCTGCGTTCCGCCCGCTCCCTTCGCGGTTAAATGGTATGTCGTCGAGTCGGTTGGCGACACGCTCTGCGACCCGTTTGCTTGTACCGCGCCAATGCCATCGATCGATACATCGGTAGCGTTGGTGGTCTGCCAGGTCAAAGATGCCGACTGTCCCGCCTCGATACTGGTGGGACTCACTGCGATCGAAGCCGTCGGACTCGGCGGGGGCGGCGGCGGTGGGGGCGGCGGCGGCGCCGCTTTCTTTTTGCAAGCGCCCAGCATCAGGAGCGCGCTGAGTGCCATGATCAGGAACAGCCACTTCATAGTTTGCTTCACGTTCTTCCTCCCTGCGACCCTAAAGTGTTGCACTTCAAGGTCAGACGAAGCGTATTTACTATTTCCAACTCCAGTTCGGTTGCGAATTGCGTCCGGTAAACGTCAACTGCTGCACTTTGCTTCCGTCGGCGAGCATGCTCCAGATCTCGGGACTGCCCGACCGATTCGATTGAAAAACGATGTGCCGCCCATCCGGCGACCAAGATGGAGAATCATTTCGGCCGCCGTCGTGGGTGAGCTGTACCCACTGCTTGCTCGCGATGTCCATCAAGTAAATATCGGACGCGCCCGGTTCGCCGGGCCCATATTTCCGCACCCAGGCAAAGGCCAGGAATTGGCCGTTCGGCGACCAGTTTGGCGATACTGCGTAGCCCTGATCAGTCATGCGCTGCAGGTTGGTGCCGTCCGTTCCCATGGTGTAGAGCTGCGGCAATCCGGTTCTGCCGCTGACGAACGCGATTTGCGCGTTCGTCTTACGATTCCACACCGGAGAGACATCCGGCCCCTTGCCGGTGGTCACGCGCTGCAGGTTTCCTCCCGAGGCGTCGGCGATGTAAATCTCGGGTCCGCCTCCGTGCGACGAAGAAAATGCCAGCTTCAACCCGTCCCCGGACCACGCCGGAGAAAGATTCGTTCCACCGAGGTGGGGGAATCTCACAAGCCGGTTCAGGTCGATCGAATACATCATGATTTCCCAACCCGTTTTGGTCAGGCCGCTGAAGGCAACTCGCGAGCCATCGGGAGAAATTCGCGGGGAAAGCGCGATCGCGCCCAGATGCGTCAACTGGTGCTGGTTGGCGCCGTCGTAGTCCATGGCCCAGATTTCCTTGTGGCCGGACCGGTCGCTTACGAAAACAATCTGGCTCTCGGCGATTCCCTGAATTCCGCCGCCGAGCCGGAAAATAATCTCGTCGGCGAACTTGTGCGCCATCAGCCGCGCCGCAGCATCGCTCGCCTTATCCGCATACTGCTTACCCAGAACCTGCGGAGACTGGATATTTTTGACGTCGTACAGCCAGCCCTGCACGGTGAGATTTCCGCCGGCTACCCCCAGGGTCCCAAAAGCCAGCATCCCGGCATTGGGGGGCTCGGCGCTCCAGGCCAAAAAATTGACATCGGGCGGCTGTCCCGGAGTTTGCAGCGGGTAGAAGCTTTTCGAAACCAGCTCCACCACGCCGGAAACGTCGAGATCATTCCACAGCGTGTCGTTGAAAGTCTTGAGCAGCGCGGCGTTCTGCGGATCGCCGGTCGAAGGCTTGAAATCCGGCACCGCCAGGCGGACTTTGGCCACGCCCAGACTCGTGCCGGTTTTAACCCAATCCTGTGCATTGAGGGCGGGAGAAGAGATAATTCCGAAAGCAAAAATCAGAACGAGCGCCAGCGCCGGGCCGCGGAATCTGCTTGGCCACTTCGAAAAACTTGATCTTGCGCTTTCGTCCATCCGTGTGGGGGAAAAACACACTGCGTACAACAATATCGTATCCCGATATGAATGAGTTTGCAACACTTTGTCCTTCGCGTCGGTTACTCGTTGGTTACACAAAAGTGATTGCACCTCTGCACGCGCCGAATGTGACTTGCGGACCGCCGGTCATGAACCACGGGTTACGTCAGGATGACCCTTTCCTGTAATCGAACCAGAACTCCACCGTAATCTTGCTTCCCGAGTAATCTGGGGGCAGCGGCCCGAAAGTGTCGATACGCTGCAGTGCCCGAACGGCGGACATGTCCAGCGATGGCACGCCGCTGGACTGTTCGACCTGCACGTTCGATGGATGGCCGTCGCGCGCCACATCGAACGTGATATACACCCGCTGCGCCGTCGTGATACTGGGATCGACCTCGTACCTCAGCCAGTTTTCCGCAACCTTCTGCTGAATAACCCTGACATACCAGGCGTAGAGGGTGCCGAAATCGCCGCCCGCTCCGGTAACTCCAAATCCGCCTTTTGCTCCCGCCGCGCTGAACGTTCCGTAGGGCCCGCTGACTGGGCCGCCTTCGCCGAACGCGACCTGATTGGTTTCTTCTTCGGGCGCGGGCTGGGGTTTTTCTTTCGAAACTGTCTCTTGCTTTTTCTTCGGCTTGATCTTCGCGTTCTTGCCCTGAATCTCGATCGCGTCCGGTTCTTTCTCTTCGATCTTGGGTTGCGATTGGGTGATTCCCTTCGACTCGTTGGCCATCACGTTCTTCGTCGCGGACGGATTCGCCGGCAGCGGAACGGTGTTGACCAGGGTCGCCCCGATTGCGTCTCCACCACCTCCCGCGCCCCAGGTAGAGCCGCTGCTTCCCATAAAGACCGCGGAATAGATCAGCAGAAACGCAGTTACACCGAGGTGCAAGCCCGCCGACCACGCCAGCGCGCGTCCCCAGGGGTCGTGTTCGAGGTAGATGTCAGCGCTTGCCGCCACTTTGCTCCAGAGGCTGGGTGACGATACTTATGTTAGTGATGCCCGCCTGCTTCACCGCGTCCATTACGGTCGCGAACGCGCCGAAAGGCACGTTCTCATCCGCACGCACAAAAATAAACTGGTTGTGCGGGTCGCGAATCTTCTGCCGCAACCTGGTTGCGATCTCATTAATGTTGATGGCGTCATTGCCCAGAAAGACTCGCTGATCTTTGTTGATGGTAATTACCAGCCGCTCTTGGGTGATCTCCCTGACTGTCCGGGTCTTGGGCACGCTGACGTCGATGCCTGACTGCAGCACCGGGGCCGTCACCATGAAGATAATCAGGAGGACCAGCACCACGTCGACCAGCGGAGTGATGTTGATATCGGCGAGGGCGCTCTGCGTGCGGCCGTTTGTGGTGGTAAACGCCATCAGCGCCTCACGTCAGCCGGAACTTTGGCTTGAGCCTGCGCCTGGCTGAATTCCACGGCGTTGATTACTTCGAGGGCAAAGTCGTCGCCGCGCGCCGCAAACTCCCGAATCGACGACCCGATCAGGTTGTAGGCGATGACCGCCGGAATCGCTGCCGCCAATCCCGCGGCAGTCGTAATCAGAGCCTCGGAAATTCCAGGAGCCACCGCACGCAAGGTGGCCGCTCCGGCCGTGCCCAATCCGTGAAACGCGTCGATGATGCCCCACACCGTGCCGAATAGCCCGATAAACGGCGTGACTGCCGCGGTAATCGCCAGCCACGGCATGTTTCGCTCCAGACGCGTGATTTCCTCCGACGCTCCGATCTGCATGCCGCGCTGGATCGCGGTCACGCTGCGCAGAGCGCCTGCGCCTTCAAGTTGCCGCTTGTATTCCTCAAATCCGCCTTCGAATACGCCTACCAGCGGGCTGGGGCGAAACTGTTCGGCAACGGCGGCAATATCCTGCAAGCGCTGTGCCTTGCGAAACGCGCGCACGAAGCGTCCGCTCTGCGCCTTCGCCCGCCGCACCAGGCTCCATTTGGTCAGGATGATGGCCCAGGAGAGCAGGCTGAAGGCCAGGAGGGCCAGCAGCACCAGCTTTGCCACCGGGCCGCTGTCGGAAATCATGTCGACGATTTCGCCGCCGACGAAAGCTGCCAGCAAAGGAAGAGAGTGCATTGTTTTTTGGAAAATACCTGCCCAGATTATAGATGACCCCGGCGCCCGAATCGGCTGCACGTACCCGATCCGGCAACGAAAATTTGCGGCTTGCTTTTACGGTTTCGCCGTCCTCGGGTCGGTATTGCTGAAGGCAAAGTGCACGGCCATGGAGTCGAGATACGGCGAATCCAGCGGCGTAAAATGCAGATCCTTCACCTGAAAAGCGACATAAAATGAATCCACTTTCACGATGCGCATCGCGCGGATCGCGACCAGGCCGAACCGGCTCGGATTCAGCCACCACAGATTATTCCTGGGGTCGGCCGAGGGCGCCTGATCTGCCAGCAGGATGTTGTTGTAGATCGGATGGTGCAGATCCTTCAGCCTTACCCGCCACGAAGTGATCTGCGTGTCGCCCTCGGGACGCTGGGGAATAATGGTCAGTTCGTAGCGGTCGTTTCCCGCCGGATCCTTTATCAGTTCCCGGTAGGTTGCGTTGTCGGGCGTCAGTTTCACGTCGAACTGCTCTTCGGTGACCCGCGTCGCGCCTTTGCGGAAGCTCTCAGCATAGATAGTTGAGGAAGTCTGGGCGTGCGTCACGGCAGTCATCAGCATGATAATCATGACTGCGAGGAGAACTGGTGTGCCTGGCGTGATTCGTCTCATTGCCGGTTGGCACCCTCGAGTGCTGGAGCATTGGCCGCGACGGCGCCGGTCTCGGTCATTCGTGGAGTGGAGGCTTGCGGATCGGTCGGGCTCGAATTATTTTTTTGCAGATCGTTTTTTTGCAGATCGCTCTTTTGCAGATCAGTCTTGCGCAGCCAGTCACACAGCGCACGCGAGGCGTGATTGCTGTTCTTCGCCATTTGAGCCACTTTAAGCCAGAGCCAGGGACGCGATGCGGTAAAAAATGCAAACTGCGCATCGTGAAAGCGGCCTTCGAAATCAACAAATCGGTCCATCGGCGGAAACGTGAAGTCGTACGGGTCAGAGATTACCTTCACCACGGCGAACGCCATGCCCCGCGCCTCGGCGGCACGGGCTACCGCGGCGGCCTCCATGTCGACGGCCTGTGCCGCAAACGACGCGCGCAACTTCGCCTTCTGCTCAGGACTGGCTACCGATCCAAAACTCACCAGCACGCCGTCGCCCGGGGCGATCGCGACGCTGCTCGCATCGCCCGCATTCACCACGCGCGCGGGATGCAGGATGTCGCCGACTTTCAGTTCGGGCGCAAGCGCCCCGGCAAATCCTGCGGAATAAATAACGTTCGGCCCGTACAGAGCAATCACGGCCTCTGCCGCGCGGCGCGCTGGCTCTGCTCCGATCCCGCCGCAAACGATCACCTTGTCATCGTTCTCGAAAAAACGAAAGCGTCGCCCGGCGTGAGCTTTCTCGTTCACTCGCCAGTCTTTCATCCGCACCAGCGGGCTCACCTCGCGCTGCAGCGCGACGACGATCGCGACTCTAGACATATCCGTTTGCCCGAAACCACTCCACCGCTCGCCTCAGCGCATCTTCCACGGGGACGATCTTCCAGCCCAATTCGCACTCGGCTTTATCGGAACTGGCGAACATCTTTTTCTTGCCCATGCGCACGGTATCCACGGTAGCTCTGGGCTCGCGCTTCAGGATGTGGCCCGTGATGGCCTCATCCACCACGCCTGCAGCAAACGCGAAAATGTAGGGCAGCTTGACCTTCGGCGAAGGCAGCCCGGTAATCTCGCCCAGCGTGTCGAGAATCTGCTTCAGCGTCAGATTCTCACCCCCAAGAATATACCGCTCGCCCGACCTGCCTTTTTCCAAAGCCGCGACGTGACCGCGAGCGCACTCCTTCACGTCCACCAGATTCAAGCCGGTTTCAACATAGGCTGGAAACTTGCGTTTGAGAAAATCCACGACGATGCGCCCGGTCGGCGTCGGCTTGATATCCTGCTCGCCCACCGGCGTCGTCGGATTCACCGTGACCACATGCATCCCGCTGCGCCCCGCTTCCAGCGCGATCTGCTCGGCCATGAACTTCGAGCGCTTGTAAGGACCGATCATGTCGGCCAGCGAAACGGGAGAATCTTCGTCGGCGGGGTGACCGTTAGGGGTGAATCCCATAGTGGCCACGCTCGACGTGTACACGATGCGCCGCACGCCATTCTTTCGCGCCGCCTCGAGAATCGCCCGCGTGCCCTCCACATTCGAGCGATACATTTCCTGCGGATCCCGCACCCAGAGCCGGTAGTCAGCCGCCACGTGAAACACGGTGTCGCAGCCTGACATCGCCTTTTCGAGCGATGATGCGTCGCGCAGGTCGCCGGTCGCGTTCTCGGCCTTCGTGCCCGGCGAGAGTAGCCCTTCCAGATTTTTTAGGTTGGAAGTCGGTCGCACCAACAGGCGCAATTCCGCGCCTTGATCGGCCAGAGCGCGAGCGACATGTGAGCCAAGAAATCCGGTGGCGCCGGTGACGAAAGCTTTCATGTAGAGGTTCGCATCTTAGTGTGCCGGTCTCAGACGACAGTCCGAAGTACAAGCCACCTATCTGCGCCGGTGGGTTTTGGATACGCTCGAAGTCGTCCCTACCGCACGGTCAGGCAATCCTCCAGTACGGCGCACGGCACGCGTTGTGGTGAGTATTCCCCGCAGGGCTGCGTTTACCGCATCTTCCGTAGGAAACGCTTCGGCTACGTCGGGCTGAAGCAGAACGACATTCGTCCCATTTCGATATTCCCGGTAATGCTTGCCCTGGACTCCATCCTTCATCGAGGCGAAATCGTACTCAGACCTCATTTCATCATGGTTTCGCTGCCTAACGGGCCTCTTCATAGAATTTCCTCTCGCGGCGCGTCACCTGCCGCGCGCTGATGATTCGAATATTCTCGCCGCTCTCGCGGTGGCCACAACCAGCACCCCCCGCCTGCCGACTCTCCGATGGTAAGGAAACGCTCTTCGAATACAGAATGATCCGTATCTGGAAAAGTCGTCGCAAGAGGGTCGCCGAAGACCGTCGCAGCCTCCCGAAACCCAACGCCGTGCTTGCGCCCGTTCGAAACCTCTTTGCGTAGATCCCACTCGAACTGCATCCGCGATCAGTATAAACAGTTCGCACAACTGCAGGGTCGGAGGAACGGACGGCAAGCGGGCACGCCAAGGCGGCGGCAAGGTTGGAACCGCCCTAACTCCCTGCCTTCTCCATCACCTTCGCATACGTCGTCAGCGCGAGCAGCGGGAAGTAATCCCGGTAGAGGTGGTACATCAGGTAGAACACGCGCGGGAATCCGGTGCCGGTGAAGAACAGTTCGTCCCACGAGCCGTCGACCTTCTGGGTGCGCAACAGGTAGGCAACGCCGCGCGCCACCGAATCGCTGCGCGTGTCGCCGGCCGCCAGAACGCCAAGAATTGCCCATGCGGTCTGCGATGGAGTGCTGTCACCCTGCCCGCGCAAATTCGGATCGTCATACGATCCCACCGTCTCGCCCCATCCACCATCCGGGTTCTGCATCATGCGCAACCATTCCGCTCCCTGCTGAATGCAGGGCTCGTGCAGGTCCACGCCCATCGCGTCGAGCCCGCGCAGCACCAGCGCCGTGCCGTAGATATAGTTCACGCCCCAGCGCCCGAACCAGCTGCCATCGGGCTCCTGGGTTTTTCTAATAAAGGAAATCGCCCGCTGCACTGCCGGATGACTCTGGTCATATCCGTAGGTCGCGAGCATCTCCAGAATGCGCCCCGTAATATCGACGGTCGCCGGATCGAGCATCGCGTTGTGATCGGCAAACGGAATATGCTCGAACACCATCTTGTCGTTATCTTTGTCGAACGACGCCCAGCCGCCGTTCTTGCACTGCATGGAAAATATCCAGTCAATCGCGCGCTGTACCGATTCGCGCTGATAACGCCCGTTCGGATGCTCCACACGGCTCAGACCAAGGCAAACCATCGCGGTGTCATCCACGTCGGGATAGAACTCGTTGTTGAACTCGAAATACCACCCGCCCGGCTGCCCGTTCGGATTCTTGACTTTCCAGTCGCCAACGGTGCGAACCTGCTTCTGCAGAATCCAGTCGGCGCACTTCACGATGCGCGGATCGTTCGCCGGCACTCCCGCCTCGCCCAGCGCGAACATCGCGTAAGCGGTGTCCCACACCGGAGACATGCAGGGCTGCATGCGGAAGGTATCTTCCTCTTCGATGCCGAGCTTCTCGAATTCATCCATCGCGCGAATCACCTGCGGGTCGTCGAGAGAGTAACCCAGGCAGCGCAGGGCGATAATCGAGTTCATGATCGACGGATAAATCCCGCCCAGGCCGTCACTCATTTCGAAGCGCGCCAGCATCCATTTCTCCGCGCTTTTCAGCGCGACCGAACGCAAAGGACGCACGTGCACACGTTCGAGCCAGTGCGTCGTGCGATCGAGAACCAGGAAGAAATTACGCCACGAGACCAGCTTTTTCGCCCAGTGCAGATGCATGCGCGATTTCTGCATGCCGCCGACGAACAGCTCTTCGACTCCCATTTCACGCGGAATCTTCTTGAACGGCTTCTTGGCGTAGGCAATCGAAAGCGGCACCAGGATGGCCCGCGACCACGACGAAATTTCGTAAATATTGAACCAGAACCAGCTCGGAAACAGCACGATCTCGGGCGGAATCGCCGGTACGGCGTCGTAGTCGTATTGTCCGAAAAAGCAGAGGTAGATCTTGGTAAATGTATTGACTTCGGTGACGCCGCCCATCTCGAGAATCTTCTTGCGGGCACGCTGCAGCACCGCATGATCGGCGGAATACCCGGCCAGCTTGAGTCCGAAATAAGCCTTCACCGAGGCGCTGATATTCGACGGGCCCGCTGCGTAGATGCTCCATCCGCCGTCTTCGTTCTGGTGGCGCACGATCCAATTCGCCGCCTTCTGAAAACGCTCCTGATTGCCGATTCCCAACAGCGTATGCAGCAGAATGTAATCGGATTCGAGGGTCGTGTCGGCTTCGAGTTCGCCGCACCAGAATCCCTCATCATGCTGCTGAGAAAACAGATATTTCCGCGCCGCGGCGACCGCGGCGCCGATCCGCGCGGCGAATCCTTCAATTTTTCCGAAGCGAAGCTGTGGGTTCGAACCAATCGGCGGAGAAACGCTGGAATCGGGGGAGTTCGTATCCATTCAGTTCACTGCTCCAATGTTCTTCAGATGTTCTTCAGACCGGTCGTTCACCACGGAGACACCGAGGCACGGAGTTAAAGAGCTTTTCTGACGATCCCGCCGTGAGTCAATCCATACGTTGAGTGCCTAATCCGCGCTGGCGCTCGCCGGAGCCGCTGCAATCGCTTCAACGATCTCCGGAGGCAGCCCGAAACGGACGTTCTCCGGCATCACTTCCAGTTCCTGCATGTTGCCGAATCCCTTGTTGCGGAGAAACGCCACGGTTTCCTCGACCAGATGCTCCGGCGCAGATGCTCCAGCGGTCAGCGCAATCGTCTTCACACCCTTCAACCACGCCGTTTCGATGTCATTGCAGCTATCGATCAGATGTGCGTTCGTGCCCAGGTTGCGCGCAACTTCCACCAGCCGGTTCGAGTTCGAGCTATTCTCCGAGCCCACTACCAGCAGCAAATCCGCCTCGGATGCGACTTGTTTCACTGCGACCTGGCGGTTTTCCGTGGCGTAGCAGATATCCTGCGCCGCCGGGCCCTTGATGTTGGGGAATTTCTTCTTCAGCGCCGCGATAATATCCTTGGTCTCATCCAGGCTGAGCGTGGTCTGCGTGAGATATGCCACCCGATTCGGATCCGGAACGGCCAGCGACTCGACCTGCTCCGGCGACCCGACCACCTGAGTCACCAGCGGGGCCTCGCCCAGCGTTCCAATGACTTCGTCGTGATCTTTATGCCCGATCAGGATGAGCGAATAGCCTTCTTTGGCAAACTTCACCGCTTCGACATGGACCTTGGTCACCAGTGGGCAGGTCGCGTCAATCACGCGCAGACCGCGCCGCAGGCTATGCTCGCGCACTTCCGGCGAGACTCCATGAGCGCTGTAAATGATGCGTTCGCCGTTCGGAACCTCGTCTTCGCTGTCGACGAAGATCGCGCCTTTGCCGCGCAGCTCCTCGACCACAAAGCTGTTGTGGACAATCTCTTTGCGCACGTAAATCGGCGGACCAAATGCCTCCAGCGCGATACGCACCACATCGATAGCCCGAACCACGCCCGCGCAGAACCCCCGCGGCTTGAGCAACAGCAACGTCTTTTCGTCAGAATTAGCCACGTTTCAACCTTGCTCCCGACCTTAGCTTAGATGCAAACCTGCCCCACAAAAGCGATGTTTTCAGGTTACACGATCCCCTTGCAACGGTACTACTAAACTACCGGAAAGTGCCGAGATGGTCAACGTAAGCCCAAGAAACCGCTGGAATTAGCAGCGGAGTGCGAAGTTCTGGCCCTCAATGGCAAGGCCTTGTTCCGCATCCCGTCAACCCGCCTTCTGGCGGTCAATATGGCACCCTTGTGCAGTACTTCCCTCACCCGTGCCATTGCCACTCAACCCGATCAGGAGCAACCTGTTTGCGTCGTCACGCGAACCCCATCTGCGAAGACCGACAATGCTCGAACTGAAGCTCAAACCGACCGCCGGCCCGCTCCCCAGTCGTACCGTCGAGAGCCAGCAGCCCCGCAAGCAGTTACTCGCACTCATTCTGTTGCTGGTCACCTTCTGCGCTGTGATCGTAAAGGATCGGGATTTCTGGTTCGGGCCTGACTCGTCCGATATCGACGCGGTTGAGCCCGAAGTCGCCCAGTCGACTCCTGCGCAAACTCTTCTGCACGCCGCCCGCATTGCGGTTCCTGCGGTCGCCGTGAAAAAGCACACGAAAGCGCAGAGTTTGCCGGCGCAGAAACCCGCCGACTCCGGCGCAGTCATCGCCGAGCGCACGGTTCTGCCCGCGCTCGACGTCGAGGTGATCGCCGGCGACAAGCATAAGAAGGTGCATCCCGGCAGCAATTCGGAGACTCTCGCGATTACGAGCACCCCGACCGCAGGCCCAGCCGTGGACGCAGCCGAACGCGAGCCTCTCGCCACAGCGGTCCCGGCATCGCCCAGTGAGTCCTATCCGTTGCTGGCGCAGCAGATGAAGGTGCAGGGATCGGTCGTGCTGCAGGCGCTCATCGGCGCCGACGGCATCATCGAGAATCTGCGGGTACTGAGCGGCCCCGGTATCCTGGCTACCGCCGCCCGGCAAGCCGTCAGCGAGTGGAAATTCAAGCCGATTCTTCAGAACGGCCAGGCAGTCGAATCCCAAGCCAAAATCACGGTGAACTTCACCATCAAGATCGCCGACGGCTCCGCCAAGACAACCCTCGCGGAGAGCCAGCCCCTGACTATCGAGTCCCTGAGCCGCTAATCGTAGGCTGACTTCAGCCGTTCGCTTTGATCATTTGTTCGGCGTGTTTGCGCGAAGTCTCGGTCAGTTTCGCGCCGCTCAGCATGCGCGCCACTTCTTCGGTACGGTCTTCGCCGGTCACAGCGCGGATGCTCGTCCGCGTGCGTCCGCCGGATTCTTTCTTCTCGATGACATAGTGATGATCCCCGAAGGTCGCAATCTGGGGCAGATGCGTCACGCAGAGAACCTGATTCGATCGCGCCAGCGCTTTCAGTTTTTTGCCGACGGCTTCGGCGGCGCGCCCGCCGATTCCGGTGTCGATTTCGTCAAACACCAGAGTCCGCTGCGTGCCCCATTTCTCGCGGTTTTTGCGAGAACTCGGGACGCTGGCGGCCTGGGCGCCCCGCTTCTCGCCTCTTTCGCGAGAAGTGGGATCAACCGCGGACTCCACCGAAACTTTCAGCGCCAGCATCACTCGCGACAGTTCTCCGCCCGAAGCGATGTGCTCCAACCGTCGCAAGGGCTCGCCGGGATTGGTCGAAATCATATACACGACTTGATCGATTCCTGACTCGGTCCAATTCGCGGACTCGTCGGAACTGGTAAGCTCAATCCGAAACACGGACCTCATCGCCAGATCATTGATCTCGGCTTCGACCAGCTTTTCCAGTTTGCGGGCCGCCTGCTGCCGGGTCTTCGATAACGCCCGCGCGAGCCTCAAATATTCTTGCGCCGCGTTGGCCTGCTCTGCTCGCAGTTGCCGCAGAATCTCGTCTTTGTTCTCGACCTCCGACAATTTGCGCGAGACGTCCGCTCCGAACTGAATTGCTTCATCCAGCGTGGGCCCGTATTTTCGCTTCAGGCGATCGAGCAGCGCGAGCCGGTCCTCGACTTGCGCCAAATGATCGGGCGAGGCGTGGATGCCGCCGGCGTAATCGCGTACCGTCGCGCCCACGTCCTCCACGCTGATGCGTGCGGTCTCGAGCGCGGACAACGCCTCCTGAAACTTGGGCTCGTACCGCGCTAACTCTTCCACCTGCTTCTGCGCCGCCCGCAGCGACGATGAAGTCGACCCATTCCCTTCATACAGCAGGTCAAACGCGTTCATGGCCGCGTTATAGATTTTCTCGGCGTTGGCGAGAACACGCTTCTCCGCCTCCAGCCGGTCGTCTTCTCCGCTTTCGAGCCGCGCTTCGTCTATTTCACGTTTCTGAAAAATCCACAGATCCACAAGCCGCAGCCGGTCCTGCTCGCCGTGCTCCAGTTCCTCGATGCGCGCGCTGAAGGTCTTCCAGACCGCAAACGACATTTCCACCGGCTGCAACTGACATGCGGCAAAGGCATCCAGCAACTCCAGACGCGCCGGACCATCGAACGAGAGCATCGACTCGTTCTGGGCGTGGATGGTCGCCAGATGGGGGGCCAGCAGTCGCAGCACCGCGACCGTCGCCGGCTGGTTATTCACGAAAACCCGCCCCTTGCCACCGGTCGCGATCTCGCGCCGCAAAATCAGCGAGCCCTCGTCGGATTCGTCGTTCTCTGCTTTACCCAGCCCGTTCGCTTCGAGGATCTTCGCCAGCGCCTTCTCCGCAGCGCCCTCCGACTCGATCACCGCAGAAATCACGGCCCGTTCGGCCCCTGTGCGGATCACGTCGCTCGACGCCTTCTCGCCCAGCAGCAGGGCCAACGCGTCGATCAGGATCGACTTCCCCGCCCCGGTCTCGCCCGTCAGCAGATTCAGCCCCGGGCCGAACTCCACCACCACGTTGTCGATGACCGCGTAGTTCTCCAGACGCATTTCAATCAGCACGAAGGCCGTCCTGGTTCCTCGGGATTTTTGCGCAGCATAGCACGAAAGTCAGTGGCCAGAACGGCTCGTGTGGCCGCGGGCGCCTCGCACGCGTGGTTTTGATCCGTAGTGTTTTGCACCGCTCAGGCCCCTTGAAGTTTTCCACAGCTTCGCCACCCATGCCGCCTCTTCCCTTACAATGATCCCGTGCTGAACCGAAACAAATTGCCCCTCATCTAACTCAAGTTATGGCCATCGCCGGACAATACGCGGTCGATCCCCATATCCAATCCATTCCTTCCAGCATGCAGGCAGCCGTCTACCGCGGCGTGAACGACGTTCGCCTTGAAGCTGTCCCCGTGCCTGCGATCGGGCGCGGTGAAATGCTCATTCGCGTGCACTCCTGCGGCGTCTGCGGCACCGATCTTAAGAAAATCTCGACCGGCTCCCACTCCGCGCCCCGCATTTTCGGGCACGAAACCTCCGGCGTGGTGGCCGCCGTCGGGGAAAACGTCCGCCAATACCGGGTTGGCGACCGCGTGATGGTGTTTCACCACATCCCCTGCCGCGACTGCTTCTATTGCCGAAACAAAACTTTCGCCCAGTGCTCCACGTACAAGAAAGTCGGCTGCACCGCCGGATTCGAGCCCTCAGGCGGCGGCTTCGCCGAATACGTCCGAGTGATGGACTGGATCGTTCAGCACGGCACTGTCCGCATCCCAGACGATGTTTCTTTCGAGCAGGCCTGCTTTGTCGAGCCGGTCAATACGTGCATGAAGGGTATTGAAGCCCTGCAGCTGCACCGCGGTGAAACGGTCCTCACCATTGGGCAGGGCCCCATCGGTATCATCCTCAGCGTGCTGGCCCGCCGAAAGGGGGCCGACGTGATCACTTCCGATTTGTACCCCGAGAGGCTTAGAATAGGGGTAAGTTTCGGGCTAGAACAAAACATCGATGCATCGCGGGGGAAGGTGGTCGAACGCGTGCGCGAATTGACCGAGGGCCGAGGCGCTGATGCTGTCATCCTGGCGGTCGGCGGCAACACGCTGATCCGGACCGCAATGGATGCCGCTCGCCCCGGCGGCCGTGTATTGCTTTTTGCCCAGACCCAGCATGGAGAGGCTGTGATTGACCCAGCCGCTATCTGCGTTGACGAGAAAACCCTGGTCGGTTCCTACAGTGCATCGGTCGACTTGCAGGAAGAGTCGGTTGGCTTCGTCATGAATCGCGAAATGGATTTCGAGAGGTTGATCAGTCATCGCTTCCCGCTCGCCGCGAGCCGCGAAGCCCTCGAGTTGGCGGCGCATCCGCACCCCTCGTCGATGAAGATTCTGATTCAGCCCGGCAGTGGTTGGGAAGGAAGCGCGCAGTGAATGGAAAAATGACCGCCGCCGTCCTGTACGGCAAAGAAGATCTGAAGATCGAACGAGTTCCCATCCCTCGCGTTGGCGACGGCGAGGTGCTGGTCAAAGTCCAGGTCGCCCTTACCTGCGGCACCGATCTCAAAGTCTTCCAGCGCGGCTACCACGCCCGCATGATTGTGCCGCCGGCGCTGTTCGGCCACGAACTGGCCGGAGTCATCGAAGAAGTCGGCTCCGGAGTCCACGGCTTCAAGAAGGGTATGCGCGTGGTCGCGCTTAACTCCGCGCCGTGCCAGATGTGCTTCTACTGCTCGAAGCACCAGGAAAATCTTTGCGAAGATTTGCTCTTCAACAACGGCGCTTACGCCGAATACATCCGCGTGCCGCGGCGCATCGTTGAAGCCAACATGCTGGTGATTCCGGCCAATGTCACGTTCGAAGACGCCGCCATGACCGAACCGCTGGCCTGCGTGCTGCGCGGCCTGCACGAAACCGGAGTCGAGATCGGCGAAACCGTCGCCATCCTGGGTGGCGGCCCCATCGGCCTGATGTTCGTTCAGGTCGCCCGCGCCATCGGCTGTAATGTGATTTCCGTGGTCAAGCGCGACGAACAGGTCAATGCCGCCAAGCAGATGGGCGCGCACGAAATCGTGCAGACGACAAAGGTTGCAAACGTAGTCGAAGCCGTCCGCGCCCTTTCGCAGCAGAAGCGCGGCTGCGATGTCGTCATCGAAGCTGTGGGCAAGCCCGAAGCCTGGGAGTGGGCCATTGAAATGGTGCGCAAAGGCGGCACGGTCAACTTCTTTGGCGGATGCGCCAGCGGAACCAAAGTGCAGCTCGACACCGACCGGCTGCACTATTCCGAGATCACGCTAAAGGCGACGTTTCATCACACCCCGGAAACGGTGCGCCGCGCCTTCGGCCTGATCGCGGCCAAGAAAATTCGTCCCACGGACTACATCACCGGGGAAGCGCCTCTGTCGCGCCTGCAGCAGGTGCTGCGCCACATGCTGAACCGCGGCGGCGACATCAAGACCGCCATCATCCCGGGACATTGATGCTTTGGGCGGCGCAGCGCTTCAGCGCTGCGATTCAGATTTTGTCATCCTGAGCGTAGTAACCGGTTCGCGGTTACGCGAATCGGTTGCGTAGTCGAAGGACCCCAGCGCGGCCGGCGCTGGCACAGGCCCAGAGAGACGTTCTCACCGTGCTCGACCGGCCGCGTACGTACGAAAAATTAGAATGACCAACAGCGCCACCGAAAACCCGCCCGCGGATATCGCCCTCGGCTGGAGCCGCCTTCCGTCTTCCTACGCGATTCCGGCCACTCCGCCGACGCTCGCCGAAGCCCGAGAATACTGCGCCCAACTCGCGCGCACGCACTACGAGAATTTCTCCGTCGCCACCTGGTTTCTGCCGCGCCACCTGCGCCAGCATTTTTTCAATGTCTACGCCTACTGCCGTATCTCTGACGATCTCGGCGACGAAGTTGGAGACGCCGCAGCCTCACTCGCTCTGCTCGATCAATGGGAACGCGAACTCGACGCCTGCTACAACGGCAGGCCGAAACATCCCGTGTTCGTTGCCCTGGCTGAAACCGTCCGGAGGTTCGATATTCCCAGGCACGAGTTCTCCGATCTGCTGATCGCTTTCCGGCGAGACCAGACCGTCACGCGCTTTGAAACCTTCGACGACGTCCTAGCCTACTGCCATTACTCCGCGAATCCAGTCGGCCATCTCGTCCTCTACCTGTGTGGATATCGCGACCCCGAGCGCCAGCACCTTTCCGACTTCACCTGCACCGCTCTGCAGCTTGCCAATTTCTGGCAGGACGTCACCGTCGACTATGCCAAGGGCCGCATCTATCTGCCGCTCGAAAGCCTGCGCCGCTTCGGCGTGACCGAAGACGATATTGCAAGGAACCAAAACACGCCGGAGTTCCGCGCGATGATGAAATTCGAAGTGGACCGCGCTCGCGACTGGTTCCGTCAGGGACTTCCGCTTATCGGCAAAGTCGATCGCGACCTTGCCATCGACCTCGACCTCTTCAGCCGCGGCGGCCAGGAAATCCTGTGCGCGATTGAGAAACAAAATTACGCGGTCCTCGGCAATCGTCCGGCGATCTCGAAGCCGCGCAAACTGGCGCTGGTCGCGCGCGCTGCGATCGGCAAGCTCTTTTCTCGCCCATCTCGCAAAGACATTTCTGCCGCGCGAGCGAATGTTGCGGGACCAGAACAGTACCATCCACCCAGCCGCAACCAAAGCGGGGTGGATCCAGAATGACAGCCGGAGCGCAGCCCGCCATCGTTGCCTGGACGCCCGCGCCGCAACAGCTCGTTATGGCCTATTCCGTCTGTCGAGGCATCACCCGGACAGCGGCAAAGAATTTCTATTACGCATTTCTAGTTCTACCCCGCCGCAAGCGGGAAGCCCTGTGTGCTGTATACGCGTTCATGCGCCGCTGCGATGACATTGCCGACGACGCCT
Source organism: uncultured Acidobacteriaceae bacterium (assembly GCA_963739125.1). Taxonomy (GTDB): domain Bacteria; phylum Acidobacteriota; class Terriglobia; order Terriglobales; family Acidobacteriaceae; genus Sulfotelmatobacter. Next base: position 4,733,225 of record CAVTZD010000001.1, read on the forward strand.
CTCTCAGCCTGCCCGAGCGGCGCCAGAAGCTCGACGCATGGCTTGACGCTTTTCACCGCGCCCAGCAGGGCGCGCCGACCGACGACGCCATCCTGCTCGCCCTCACGGACACGCAGCGCCGCTACGCCATCCCCGCGGGCCTGCTCGACGAACTTGCCCAGGGCACTGCCATGGACATTGAAGAATCTCCCGAAGAATTCGCGGATCCACCTCCCACTTCGCCTGGCCTCACCGTCCGCTACGCGACGTTCGAAGATCTGCGTCTGTACTGTTATCGGGTCGCCTCCGTGGTCGGCCTGGTCTGCATTCACGTTTTCGGATATCGCGAACCCGAGGCCGAGCCTCTTGCCGAGAACTGCGGCCTGGCATTCCAACTTACCAACATCATTCGCGACGTAAAAGAAGATGCCGCCGTTGGACGCGTTTATCTTCCGGAAGAGGATCTGGCCAAGTTCAGCCTTTCGGCGCAAGACTTACTCGGTGCGCCCGATCCCGCGCGCATACGTCCGCTGCTGGCCCTCGAAGCCGGCCGCGCCCGCGAGTTCTACGCCTCCGGCGACGAACTCATCCCATACGTCTCGGAGGACAGCCAGCCCGCGTTGTGGGTACTGATCAACATCTACCGCCGCCTGCTCGAAAAAATTGCCGAGAAGCAATACGACGTCTTTACCGCCAAAGTCTCGCTGAGCCGGTGGGAAAAACTGCGCATTCTGGGGGAAGGCTTCCTGAAGCGAATCACGTAGAATCCAGAATGTCCCCGGTTTCCCGGTGCCCGAAAACCGGGTGCCCCATGTATCGCCGTTGTTGCGAGACATGGGACCTCCGAAACCTGATGAGCGAATGATCCTTCCCCCATCCAAGACCACAGTCGCCGTCGCCGGAGGCGGACTCGCCGGACTCGCCGCCGCCTGCGCGCTGGCAGACTCCGGATTTCGAGTCACGCTGTTCGAGAGGCGCCCGTTTCTCGGCGGCCGCGCTTCGTCCTACGAGCATCCCGGGACCGGCGAGGTGGTGGATAACTGCCAGCACGTTCTGTTTCGAGTCTGCACCAACCTCACAGAGTTTTACCAACGCATAGGCGTGGCCGACCAAATCCACTGGTACGATCAGATGAACTTTATTGAGCCCGGCGGCCGCACGTCGGTGATGCGATCTTCGCCACTGCCCGCGCCGCTCCATACCGCGCCGTCGTTCCTGCGCTTTCCGTTTCTCACTGCGGCCGACAAATTTGCGATCGCACGCGCGCTGGTTCCTCTCACGCTCGCTCAGCAGCGCGACACGGGAGAATCCTTCCAACAGTGGCTCGACCAATACGGCCAGACGAAAAACGCTGTCGCCCGATTCTGGCATCCCATTCTGGTCAGCGCACTCAGCGAGGAACTCGACCGCATCTCCATTTCCGCTGCTGCCCAGGTTGTGCGCGAGTCGATGAAATCCACCGCGGCACGCCACATGGGAGTGCCGAGGGTCCCCCTGACCGACCTCTACAACGCCGCCGGCGACTACATTCGCGCCCGCGGCGGAGTGCTGCATTTCCGCACCCCAATCGAAACTTTTTCCGCCGACGCGGCGAAGGTACAAGTCCACCTCCGCAATCAAAAAGAAGGCCTGACTACCAGGACTGACGGTCGGGATATGGATCAAGGCACAGATCAGGGTATGAGTCAGGGCGCCCCATTTCTCGCCGATTTTGCGCGAAGTGGGAAGACCACCACAGACCCGGCATCTCGCACGGCCACTCCCGACAGCGCGTTTGACTATCTAGTCCTCGCGCTGCCCTTCGAGGCGCTCGATCGCGTCTTGCCGGATGCACCTGAGGCCGCGCCTCTGCGCGCCCAAATCGCACACTTCGAGAACTCGCCCATCACGGGCATTCATCTCTGGTTCGATCGCCAGATTTCCGATCTCGACCACGCGGTGCTTCTCGACCGCACCATCCAGTGGATGTTCCACAAGTCCCGGCTGCAGCCCATGCGCACTCGAACGCCTGCAACGAGTCAGAGCGCAACAAGTGATACGGAAGACGGTCACGAAAGTGTCACAAGTCGGGCGCCGGCGGCAGAGGTTGGCAGCTACATCGAACTCGTCGTGAGTTCGTCGAAGACGCTGATCGACAAATCGCGCGCTGAGATCGTCGACCTGGTCCTCAAAGAAGTTCGCGAATTCTTTCCCGCCGCGCGCGTCGCGAATCTGGTGAAGTCCACCGTCATCAAGGAAGTGAACGCAACCTACTCGCCGCGCCCAGGCATTGACGCCTATCGACCAACTCCGGCAACCGAATGGCAGCGTGTTTTTCTCGCCGGAGACTGGACCGCCAGTGGCTGGCCGGCCACCATGGAGGGCGCCGTCCGCAGCGGTTACCTCGCTGCTGAAGCCATCACGCGCGCTGCCGGGCAAGAAGGGATCCACTTCCTTTCTCCCGATCTGCCTGCTACTGGGCTGATGCGCCTCTTCGCCTGACCGCGCTCTTCTTCTGAGAGCAACCCTGGTGCAGGCAGAATCCCCCGCCCACCCAGGCCTGCGCATTTCTCGTGCTTGGAGGACGCTCGATCGCGCCTTTTTATCCCGGCTTATGCCGCCACGGCGCTGGTGCGCCGCGGATAGCGCCCGCTGACTCTGCGCAAGAAGCCATGCAACCGGTGGACCACCGCGGCCTTAGGCAGAAACATAAACGGACACTCGCCCGGCACCACGGCGATGCCGCGCGCTCGGCAGAACTCGACGGCGTTGGAGCTGACCGCACCCGCCCCGCCTGCGCCGTACATCCACACCCGGCGAATCCCGGCCTGCGCGCAGTCGCGCACGACGATATCAGTGATCTCGGGAGACGTCATCAGCAGCGCAGCATCGACCGGAGGCTGGATGTCTTGCACGCGAGCCGAGCAACGCCGCCCCAGCAGTTCCGCCGTTCGTGGATTCACGGGAACGACCTCATAGCCGCGGCGGCGAAGTTCCTCGAACAACGCGACGCTGAAGCTTCCTTCATCTCGTGAGACGCCGACCACGGCAATCCGCTTCTGTGCCAGAAAGTCGTGGATGGTTTCGAGCTCAGAAGTCTCACCCGGGATCAGATCGAGCGGCGCAATTTGAGTGACCATGGCCCCTCCTGAGATATTTCTAGCCTTCGCCCAGGAAAAGGTCTGTGACCAGAAACACCGACTTAGCCATGAATCACTTACCGGCCGGCGCCTGAGCAGCCCGCGCCGGCCGGCCGCAAAGGTAACCCCCATCTTTCCGAGACGCTAAGGAATAGCGCTCGGAAACAATGGGGGGCTGCTGCACGGTCAACCGCTCCTCAGGTTGCAAACGGAAGACTCGCTCGCTGGATTTTCGAAAGCAGATTACATTCCGCTCTGAAATACGAGGGCGTCCTTGCTCCGGCTGAAGTCGATCTCGTTCAGCGTCCGGTCAGGTGGGTTCGCCGTGTTGGTCACGATCGAATCCTGCGTGATCTCGCTGTCGTTCGTCTTCAGCGTTCCGGCCACCGTGGCCAGCGTCTTCCCATGTTGCCGGAAGCTCACCTGCACGTTGGGGCCGGTTCCCTGCCATTCCACTTTGTAGTTACCGGGCTGAAGTTGAGTGCCGGCGACCTTAACCGTGTCAGGGATGTTTACAGAGTGCTCATTCTTATCTCGTGCGAACGCGCTCAGCGAGCAAGCAAGGGCCAACGTCGACAGGAGTGCGATGTTTCGGGCGCTCTTCATTTTAGAAATCTCCTCATGATTAAAGTAGAAGAAGCAGACATTGCCTTCTTCGGATTACGAGACGGTCAGTTCAGAAACTGAATATCCTAACTATCCAATACAGATGCTCGACCCCTGTCGGAAGATGCGACGCGCACGTAAACATTTGGAAAACTTTTGTAAAGGACATCCGCCTGGATTCTGCTGGAACGACTATTTAGGCAAGATGAGTGCAACGGCCTATTGCAGAACATTCAACGGGAGGACTACAGGCTACGCCGCCAGCAGAGCCACGCCCCCCGCCACCAGCAGGGCGGCGATCCAACGGCGGCGGTCCACTTTTTCATGCAGGAAGACTTTCGCGGCGAAGGCGTTGCCGATGAACGTTAGCGATGCGGCCGCGGGCGCGACCAGGCTTACGTCTCCCCACGAGAGGGCGAACAGCAGGCTGAAGAACGCGACTGCCATGGCAGTCACGCCCAGGAAGAAATTCGAATTGCCGAGCGTGCGCCCGACAACAGTCCAGAATCCAGACCGACGCCACAACTCGTGCACGTCGCCCACTTGCTTCATGGCCCGGGCGAGAAGAATGTCTCCCACGACCGACGCCAGCACAATTACGAAAATGCCGGACCACGTGTACGCCTGAGTCATGATCGCACCCCGCTCGAAACCGCCGGCTCGTCATTTTGCACGGTTGGCCCACTTCCCCCGTCAGTTGCCGGAAGTGGAGGCTCATCATGAGCGTGCGTATGCGAAGTCAGTGCCGGGCCTCCGGCAACAAACCCGACTCCTCCGGAAATCAGCGCGATGCCCAGCCAGCGCAGCGGACTGACCTGCTCGTGCAGAACGAACCGCGCCACGAAGGCGAGCAGGACATAGCCGAGCGACGTGGCCGGCAGCACATAGGTGAGATCGGCCCAGGAGAGCGCGTTCATGTACGCTGCGAAAAACGCAAGCAGCAGCAGAATCCCCACTGCGACCCACGGATTGCGCACGGCAAGAATTACGCTCGGCAGGTGATGGAGAGAAATACTGCCGGTCTGTTTCATCCCATGCGAGAGCATGGAGTCGCCGGCCGCGGCGAAAACGGTCACTCCAGCCAGCACAAGATACTTGCGAAGGGTCACTGGAAACTTAGACGGCGATCCGGTCCAAATGTGAGTGCGTCTTTAATTCGGAACCGCCTGCTCCGGGCGTTGGGAGCCGGTTCTGAACGAGTCGCGGCCGGACCGCACACTTTCTGCAACTCACACAAGCGGAGGCGCCCCGTTCCTCTCAGGCTTTCACAGGCTCGGCTGCCGCTGCCGCCTGGGCATGCTTTTTCACCAACTTGTTGCGCGCCGAGCGCAGCTTCAGGAACGTTCTCGCTTCCTTATACAGTCGTCTGCGCTCAACACCGTTGAACACCGCCTTGCGCAGAATGCGGTACACAGCTTTCGGCCGGAAGTAGTACTCGTCGTAGAAGCGATGCACCGCGGACAGAATGTCATCCGCCGGCAGGCCCGGATACTGAATGTGGGCCAGTTGATGTCCACCTTCGTCGACCATCTTATTGTCGCCCACGATGAACCCGTTTTTTATGGCGTAGTCATACAACTCGGTGCCGGGATAAGCGTGGGCCACGGAAACCTGAATGGTTTCGACATCAAGTTCCTTGGCAAACGCAATCGTGTTGTTAATGGTTTCGCGAGTCTCGCCGGGCAGCCCCAAGATGAAGTCGCCGTGAATGACGAGCCCCAGCTTGTGGCAATCCTTGGTGAACTGGCGGGCGCGCTCGACCGTCGCGCCTTTCTTGATGTTTTTCAGGATCTGCGGATCGCCCGATTCGTAGCCCACGATGAGCAGGCGGCAGCCCGCTTCTTTCATGGCCCTGAGCGTCTCATAGTCGGTGGTGACGCGCGAAGTGCATGACCACGTCATGCCGATGGGCTTGAGTTTCGCGCAAAGTTCGATGGTGCGCGCCTTCTGGATGTTGAAAGTATCGTCATCAAAGAAAAACTCTTTCACGTTCGGCCAATACTCTTTCGCCTTGGCCATTTCGCGGGCCACATCGTCCGACGAACGCTTGCGCCAGGGATGTCCGGTCAGCGTTTGCGGCCACAAGCAGAACGTACACTGCGCCGGGCAGCCGCGGGTGGTGTAAAGCGACACATACGGATTCAACAGAAACGGCACGTTGTATCTGGTGACGTCGAGGTCGCGTTTGTAAACGTCGGTAACGTGCGGCAGCGCGTCGAGATCCTGAATTTGGGGCGCGTCGGGGTTGTGCACTGCCTTGCCGTCCTGCAGATAGGACACGCCTGGAATCTCGGCCAGCGGCTTGCCGTAGGCGTAATCGCGCACCGCGTAGTCGAATTCTTTGCGGCAGATAAAGTCCATCTCGGGGCAGTCGCGCAACGACTTTTCGGGCAGCACGCTCACGTGCGGACCGACAAAGGCTATCTTGATGTTCGGGTTGGCCTCGCGGATCGCGCGCGCCAGTCTGATGTCGCCGGGAAATCCGGGTGTCGACGTGAACAGCACCAGAAATTCGTAATCTCTGGCGATCTGGATGGTTTCATCGCCGGTAATGCGATGGGGAGGGGCGTCGAGCAGCCGCGCGCCCTCAATCATGCCCGTCGGATAGGCCAGCCATACCGGGTACCAGTAGCTCTCAATCTCGCGCGTGGCGGGCCAACGTGAACCGGCGCCTCCGTCGAAATTCTCAAACGATGGGGGATTCAGAAACAGAGTTTTTAGAGGCATATTGGGTATTTGATTATTTTACCATCGCAAGGGCGGATTTAGTTTTCCAGCCCGTGTTTTCGAAGGTTCAGGGGCCGATTGCTCAACCACAGAGGAACACAGGGTAAAACGGCAAAGATTTACCTTGTGTTCCTCTGTGATCCCTGTGGTAAGGCTTTAGTGGCCTTCGTTTACCTCGGAGACGAGGAGTGAGGCCTTAGGCACTCAGCTGTGCAAAAAGCGGAGCATCGCTGCGACACCAATACCGAGAAGTACTGCGACGGCAAGGAAGTACCGCAACGAAGGGAGCGCGATCAGGAAGATCGCCGCGCTACCAACCGCGAATAGAAGCGCCGGAAATCCGCTACCGATCTGGAGCTTGTGCATGGTGATGCCACCATGCAATTGATGCGAGTCCCTGAGGGCCTCAACTCGGGTTGCTTCTTCCACCTAGGCACCTCCGCTTACTGCCCGTCGTTCACGTTCGGGACGCGGAAGGTGACGCCGTTGTCGTCGTTGGCCTTGATCGTGGCGGCCAGATCAAGCTCGGCCAGAGGGATTTTCTGTGTGTGTTGCGGAGCGAAGTTCCACAGCGTCTGGCCGACGATGGCGTAGTTCTGCACTTCCTGCTTGTGCTCGTCGCGGAACACTAGAACCGTCGCCGGCATAATCGGCGAGCCCTGTTTTTCCTCACTGGGCGCAGCGCCATTGCCAGCGGAACCCGGCGCGGCAAAGGAACGCGCCTGCGGTCGAGCGTACGCATCCCGATCGCCGTCGGCATCTTCCTGGCGCATCATCTGCTGCTCGGCCAGGCTGTCGGCGTTCATCTGCGCGGCCGTCGCGAGATCCTGCTCGTAGTCGTTGTCGTAAGATGAGTTGTCATCCCACCCCCAGTACGGGTCGTAGTAGCCCGCGTAGCCCCAGGGATAACCGTACCCGGAGCCGTAAAATCCGCGGCACGCGTAGCCGTAGCAATTGTTGCGAAATCCGTAGGTGTGGAAACGCGAACCGCGGAATCCGTTATGCAGATAGGGACCGCGGCCGACTCCGGGGCGAGTCCCGAAGCGGGCCGAAGGAGAAAAGCTGCGCGAGACTCCGGGGCTGGCGTGGCCACCGCGAAAACCGCCGCCGGCAAAGTGGCCGCCGCTGAATCCTGCGTGCCCTCCGCCGAATCCGCCTCCCCCAAAGTGGCCACCACCACCGTGGCCGCCGCCATGCTGCGCCCACGCGGGCATAGTCAGGAGAACGAAGAGTCCGAACGCCGCGATGGGAGCCACCCGACGCATACAGACACATTATAAGCCCGTAAGGCAAGGGGTTCGTAAGAAAATACGGCTGCGGGGGAGACGGGCCTCCGCGCCGATTTAGGCCAAAATCTAGAAGAAGTCTATGGCTTTCACGTCCCCGACATAGCCTACAATGTCGATCGTCCCTTGCGGTAGGTAATCGTTGATCAGCAGGAGGTCTTGCGTAGTGTTATAGACGCGCAGGGACCCGCCTTCCGCCACGTATTCGACAGGGCGGATGGAAAAACTTTGAAGACCGTTCACGTCTCCATTGTCAGGAGGAAAGATCATCTTGTTGTTAGTCGTGTTGAAAATGGACAGACATCCGCGGACTTCCCCACTCGGATTGTCGGCGTCGCCGATGTTCGTGCAGCCGTATGATCCGATGAAAAGCTGGCCGTTTGGGCTCAAGTCCATGCGGTCATGGTAACCGTCGGGAATGGCGAGTTCGATCGCGGGTTTGTTGTAGTAAGGGTCGGTCATCGTGTTCAGATTCACGATGTCGAGCGTTCCGCAGTAGGGTGCAGCGGTTTTGGCGGCCAGGGCAAGCGAGGCACAGGGTTGACCGGTCGGCGTTCCTCTTCCGGCAACGAAGAGCGTCGTGCCGCTTAGCAGTCCCCATGTGGCGCCGTTGACGGGAAGCGGCTTGCCCACCGCGAACGTGCCCAGGTCCAGCGTTTGAATGCTGGCCTGTTTGCCCCCGCACTCCGCGCCGCAATTGAAAATGTAAGCCGTGTTTCCATTCACGATGGCGTACACCGGCCGGTCGAATCCCGGCACAATCCTGCATACCGCATTGGGAGGATTGGTCACACAACTGGTATCCACTGGCGGCTCGGCCAGAGAGGGCGAAAGCACCGTGACCGAATTGGCCGTCGCGGGATTGGAACTATCGTTGAAAACCAGAAGTTGCGTTCCGGTGGAATTTGAGACCACGGTCAGCGCGTCGGTTACAGCGATCGTGGTGAGGGTTGCCGAAGAAAAATTCATGAGATCCACTGCGCCCTGGAACGTATATCCCGTGACTGTGGCCGAAGGAACCGCGGCATAGACGATTTGATCCGCGGTAGGAATCACCATGCTCCACGTGGGGCCCTGTATTTGTACGTGGCCCGTGGTGGCCTCGGTCGCCGTGTTCACGCCATACACGGAGTTACTGCCGGCGTCGAAAACCGCTAAGGTTCCCCGGTTGGGCGAGATAGCCATAAGGCCTGGACTGGTCCCCGCGCTCAACTCCTGCACTCGTGCCAGAATGTCATACAGGCCGTCGATATACACCAGGCCGCCGGAGATCGTGGCGGAGGAGATTCCCTGCGAGGCCAGAACGCGTTCAGTCTGGCCGCTCGGGGGTTTCTTGATGGGACTACTACCCCCGAAAAGACCACAGGAAACCAGACTTGCACAGCCCCACAGACCCAGGACAGAAAGCAGAATGCGTCTGTTCAAACGGCAGGCTCCTAACGACATGAAAAAAGAAGATTTAAGTGCGAAACGCTGGATTATAGCAGACTTCGAACGCCCTCCAAGCCCCTGGCCCTCTCCGATCACGAGCTGAATACATTCTCCGTCGATGGCATTGTCCGGCGTAGAAGCAATGTGTCAGGCCGCTCGGGATGCGCGCACCGGCTTGCATCCTGTATGCTCGTCAGAACGCATGTCTGGCGATCTTCTATCCCGAATTAAACAATCCCCGGTGCTTTGCGACGGCGCCATGGGAACGTTGTTGTACGCCAAGGGCATTTTCATCAACCGGTCGTACGACGAGCTGAACGTTTCGCAGCCCGACCTGATTCGCAACATTCACCACGACTATCTGCAGGCCGGCGCCGAAATTATTGAAACCAATACCTTCGGGGCCAATTCTTTCCGCCTGGCCCGGCATAGCTTGGCCGACAAGGTACGTGACGTCAATCGAGCAGGCGTAAGGCTGGCCCGCGAGGCTGCCAAAAGCTTCGATGTATGGGTTGCAGGATCGGTTGGCCCGCTCGGAACCAGAATTGAACCTCTGGGCAAGACTTCATTTCAGGAAGCGCGCGACGCGTTCCGCGAGCAGATCGAGGCGCTGGCCGAAGGCGGCGTCGATCTGCTGATCCTCGAGACCTTCGGATATCTGGAAGAAATCCATCAGGCTCTGCTCGCCGCAAAGGAAGTTAGCCCGTCGCTGCCCATCGTTGCGCAAGTCACGATCGACGAAGATGGCAATTGCCTGGACGGTTCCGATCCAGAGACCTTTGTCGCGAAGCTCGCCGAGTGGGGAGCTGACGTCATCGGGTGCAACTGCAGTGTAGGTCCGGTAGCCATGCTCGATGCGATGGAGCGGGTGCGGGCGGCCACCACACTTCCGTTAGCAGCCCAGCCAAATGCCGGCATCCCGCGCTCGGTCGATGGCCGAAATATCTATCTGTGTTCGCCCGAGTACATGGCCAGTTACGCGCGAAAGTTTGTAGCTGCCGGAGTGCGCCTTGTCGGCGGATGCTGCGGGACGACCCCTGAGCATATTCGCGTCATGAAATCGGCGCTGCGCGCCGGTGAGGCGAAAGGACGGGCATCTGCAGCACAGGTCGCGGCGCACGCCACGCCTGCAGCCGTTGCCGCGGTGACGCTCGAAAATCGCTCTCCGCTGGGCTCGAAGCTGGTACGGGGCGAATTCGTGACCATGGTCGAGATCGTGCCTCCGAAAGGGATCGACGTTCGCAAAGAAGTCGAAGGAGCGCGTTTTCTGAAGTCGGTAGGTGTGGATGCGGTCAACATCCCGGATAGCCCGCGAGCTTCGGCACGCATGAGCAATCAGGCGCTGTCGCTGCTGATTCAGCGCGATGTAGGCCTCGATGCGATCCTGCACTACACCTGCCGGGACCGCAACGTGCTGTGCATTCAGAGTGATCTGCTGGGCGCGGCCGCGGTTGGAATCCGGAATCTGATTTGCATTACGGGCGATCCGCCGAAGATGGGGAACTATCCCGACGCGACTGCGGTGTTTGACGTGGACGCGATCGGCCTGGTCAATATCGTGCACAACCTGAACCGCGGACTCGACCTGGGCGGAAATCCGATCGGGGCAGGCACGGGATTCGTGATCGGAGTGGGCGCCAACCCTGGCCTGACCGACCTCGAGGAAGAAATTCGCCGCTTCGAATACAAAGTGCAGGCGGGTGCCGAATACGTGGTCACGCAGCCGGTATTCGACCTGCGCCTGCTGGAAAACTTTTTGCGCCGCATCGAGCATTGCCGCATTCCGGTGGTGGCGGGAATCTGGCCGTTGGTCAGCGTGAGGAACGCCGAATTCATGAAGAATGAACTGCGCGTCTCCGTGCCTGACTCGATTCTCGAGCGTATGGCGCGGGCGCAGACTCCGGAGGCCGCGCGCGAAGAAGGCATCGCCATCGCCCGCGAAATGCTAATCGCCGCACGAGCCACCGTGCAGGGAGCGCAGATCAGCGCGCCCATGGGACGCTACAGCTCGGCGGTCGATGTGCTGGAAGCGCTCGGGACGAACACGTCAACGGCCTCGTGATGATCATGGTGCAGTCGCGCGTCTATTCGGTCCGAATCGCGACCAGCGGTTCAATCGCGGCCGCGCGGCGCGCGGGCACGAGACTGGCAGCAAGCCCAACCAACACGAATAGCGCCGATACGCCTCCGAACGTGACAGGATCGGTTGGGCTCACTTGAAATAACAAATCCTGCAGCGTTCGAGTCACCAGGAGCGAAGCGCAGGCCCCGACCGCGGCGCCAGCCACCGAAAGAACGAGCGCCTGTTTCAACAGCAACGCCAGAATGTCAACTGCTCTCGCCCCAAGGGCTCTCCGAATTCCGATTTCTCTGGTCCTCTGCACCACCGAATACGAAATGATCCCGTAGATTCCCAGCACCGCCAACACCGCGGCCACGGCGGCAAATCCGCCGAGCAACTTCATCATCAGCCGGAGTTGGCCCTCGGAAGCGCTCACCATGTCCTCCATCGTGGAAACGTCCGACAACGGCTGATCGCGGTCAATGGTCAAGACCTGGCTTCGAACCGCGTTGGCAAACGAGAGAGGGTCACCATCTGTCCGCACGGCAAGCATCGCCGAAGTCATCGGTTTCTGGCTGCATGGCCAGTACACTTCCGCTCTTGGATTGTCGTCTCTGCCGTCTCCGCGCACGTTGGCCACTACGCCGACGATCTCAGATGGTCGCGGATTCGTGCCCACGAAGATGTGCTGCCCAATGGGGTCGGGACCTGCCGGATACTGCGGCCAGAACAGCCGGGCCAGGTTTTCGCTCACGATCACAACCGGAACTGACTGAGCGTTGTCATGGTCGGTGAATTCCCTACCTCGTTCCAGCGCAATGCCCAGCGTGCGGAAATATGTTGGCGAAATGTCCTCGATGATGCTGATCGGTCGCTGGTTCAGCTTCACCGGCGGCGCTCCAGCCAACTGCACAGGAGCGCCCATCCATGTCTCTTCCATGGGAAGCGTGAGACTGACTGTAGCGCTGCGCACGCCCGGCAGCGACTCCGTGCGGTCCACCAACTCGCGATAGAACTCCGCCTTCTTTTCGTCCGTGTCATAGCGGGCGGGGGACAGGGAAACCTTTGCGGTCAGCAGGCGGGCGGGTCGAAATCCGGGATCGACGCGATAGACGCGGGCCAGACTTTCGATGAGTAGCGTCGCGCCGATCAGCAGCACAATCGACAACGCCACCTGCCCGACCACCAAGAGGCTGTGTGAACCAAGCCAGCGGCTCAGCTTCGACTCTGGCGTGCCCGCTGCTTCGCCCCTTCCCCTTAGAACGCGGGCAAGGTCGGGTCTTGAAACGGTCAGAGCTGGCGCCAAGCCGAAGATCACGCCCGTCAGCATAGCCAGAGCCCCGGCGAACGCGAGCACGAACCCATCGATGCGAATCTCTCCCGCGCGCGGCAGGTCGACGAAAGTCAAGCCGCGGATTCCGCTCACCGCGAGCGCTGCCAGAACGACGCCCACGACGCCGCCGAAAACCGCGAGCAGCAGGCTTTCCGCCAGCAGTTGTGAGACGATCCGCAATTTTCCGGCGCCGATCGCCGCGCGCACGGCGAACTCGCGGGCACGCGCGGTCGACCGCGCCAGCATCAGGCTGGCGATATTGGCGCACACGATGAGCAAAACAAATCCGACCGCTCCGAACAGCAGCCACAATTTCGGCCGGATGTCGGAGACAACTGCTTCCCGCAAAGACTGCACGGTGGCAGGTTCATTCGGCTTCGCATCGAGCATCGTAGGGTGCGCGGCCGCGTACCGCTTATTCAGGAGGCTCAACTCGGCGTCGGCCTGTTGAAAGGTAACATTCAGTTTCAACCTGCCGAATATGCTCAGGATCGGGCTGATTGGCCTCGATTGCGCCGAAATCACCGACCACTCCGATGGTCGCGGCACCCAAACATCTGCGCCCGAAATCGGAAATTGAAAGCCCGGTGGCAACACGCCGACGACTGTGTGCGCCACTCCGCCCAGCGCAATCGCGCGTCCAACAATTGATTTGTCGCTTCCGAAGCGCCGCTGCCACAATCCGGCACTGATCAGTGCCACTGGCTCCGCGCCCGGCTTATCTTCATCCAGCAGAAAACTGCGCCCCTGCAACGGACTCACTCCCAGAATGCGCAGGAAATTCGCCGAAACGCGCGCGACTTGTAGCGCTTCGGGCTCTCCGTTGCCGGAGAGAGACATGTCCTCCAAACCGCCGGCGTAGGCGCCGACTTCTGTGTAGGAGCGACTGTTTGCGGCAAATTCGTCGAACCGTATGGGCGTGACCCCGTCCGCAATCACAACCACGCGGTCGGGTTCGCGATATTCGAGCGGCTTGAGCAGGACAGCGCGGATCACCGAGAACATCGCCGTATTTGCCCCGATGCCCAGCGCAACGCTGAGCACCACAGTCGCTGAGAACACCGGACTTCGACGCATCGCTCTCAGCCCAAATCGAAGATCCCCATGGATGTCCTCAAACAATTTGTGTCCGCTCACCCCGCCCTCCGTCGACCCAGCGTTCTCGAGCCGCAGATGAAGTTTTTGTTTTCGCAACTGTACGACGCTTGCCTGATCCGTTCAAGAGGGTTCGTAACACTGTTTCCCACACCGATACGGCCCAGTCTGTTTTTTCGATTCTTCCCATAAAAAAGACTGGACACTTCTTTCGAATAGGTGCATTACAATGAGAGACGGAGCGAAACCCGTTGCCCAAGTTTGAAGAGTGTCTCCAGCGACTGGAAGAGATTGTTCAGGAACTGGAAAAGGGAGAGGTCCCGTTGGAGAGGTCCCTGACGCTCTTTGAAGAAGGCATGCAGCTTTCCTCGGCCTGCCGTAAGGAGTTGGAACAGGCGGAGGGCAAGGTGGAAATCCTGCTGAAGAAGAACGGGAAGCTTCAGCCAGAAGAGTTTGAGCCCATGGCAGAGAAAACACCCAGACGATGAGGTGTCCGGTTTCCCTGCCGGGCTCGTGAGTCAAGATGTCTGTGGAGTTGTGGTTTATAAGCCCGCGCCCTGCAGCCCTAGTCTGACGTTGGCATATCCCGCCGACGCCTGTCGTAGACCACGGTCGAATAGGGGGATTTATGGGTCAAAGTGTAGTCGTTCTGCAGAAGGATTCTGAAGTAGCGCAGTACCTAGCCTGGGGATTGCGCCCTCACTTCCACTCAGTCGAGGTTATGGAGCACGACAAACTGTGGGAAAGAGTCTCTGCCGGTCAGCCCGAGGCCTTAGTGCTGGATATCGAAAACTGGCGCCTGACTGACCTTGAGACCCTGCATCGCGAGTTCCCACAACTGCCGATCGTTTGCACGCATCGGATCCCCGACGAGGAAATGTGGATGGCGGCGCTCGAGGCCGGCGCCAGCGACGTTTGCCCGTCCGGCGACGTAGGGAGTGTGCTGGCGTCGGTGCTGAGGACCTTGGCGCTAGCGCAAGGCGCTGCCGCCTGAATCGTTTCTTAATCTCTCACGGGACGCCTGCCGGCGTCCTTTCTTGTTTCTGACTTTCATTCCTCGATCGAGATTCATCTCGGCTTACGCAGACCCGGGCAGGAGTGCCCGCTCCACACAAGGAAACTGCACCGGCTTGCTATACTCACTGCTTCATGCTCGAGCAAACGCTTGAACAAGGGCAGCGGCTGACCGACGCCGCGCTCGACCAACTGATTCCGCTGGAGACCGCGCCACCCGTTTCGATTCACAAGGCGATGCGCCACAGCGTATTCGCCGGGGGCAAGCGCCTGCGGCCCGTGCTTTGCATGGAGGCGGGACGGATGGTCCACGGCTCCTTGCCCTCCGGAATCGAAGAACTCGCCGCGGCGCTGGAAATGCTCCACACCTACTCGCTGATTCATGACGATCTGCCCGCGCTTGATAACGACGACCTGCGCCGCGGTCGCCCGACTTGCCATAAAGTATTCGGCGAGGCGATCGCCATCCTTGCGGGAGACGCTCTCCAGACCCAGGCCTACGAAGTGCTGGCGCGATTGAAATGTCCGGCGGAGGCGCGAGTTCGCATCATAGAGGAGATCGCGCGCGGCACCGGGACGATCGACGGTATGATCGGCGGGCAGGTCGTCGACCTGGAGGCGGAACACTCGGCCCCGACGGCCGAGATGGTGGAATATATTCACCGCTCAAAAACCGCGGCCCTTATCACGGCTAGCCTGGTCAGCGGAGCGCTCTATGCCGGGGCGAAGGACAGCCAGATCGGGCACCTGCGAGCTTTCGGACGGGCCATCGGTCTGGCCTTTCAAATCGTGGACGACGTGCTCGATGTGACGCAGACTTCCGAGCAGTTGGGCAAGACAGCCGGCAAAGACACGGCGTCGGAAAAGGCGACCTATCCGGCTCTGTTCGGAATCGAAGCCTCGACGCGCAAGGCAGATGCGCTGGTAAGCGAAGGATTTGCGGAACTGGCCAGCTTCGGCGAGAGTGCTGGCACGTTGAAAGACCTGGCACGGTATTTGGTGGAGAGAAAGAAGTAAATTGGCCGTTAGCACCTGGCAGTTGGCAATTAGCCTCGGGCGGCCTTGGTCCGAGAATTTGCGGGGCTCGAAATGCTAACCGCCAATTGCCAATTGCGCATGGCCTCTTCATCGTCCCCTATGATAGAAACTTTAGAGACGGCGATGGAGTTCGCCATAACCGCCTGCTGGACCGGCTGATGACTCCTACAAAATCCAGACGCCTTTTGTAGGAGACTCCATCGTGAAAGACTTCCTCGCTATATCTGTCGCCGCCATTGCCGGCGCCAACCTGCGCTATCTGGTAAGCCGCCTCGCAGCCCGGGAGTTCGGATCTGTCTTCCCTTACGGCACGCTCGCTATCAACATCGTAG
Organism: uncultured Acidobacteriaceae bacterium; assembly: GCA_963739125.1. Taxonomy (GTDB): domain Bacteria; phylum Acidobacteriota; class Terriglobia; order Terriglobales; family Acidobacteriaceae; genus Sulfotelmatobacter. The sequence goes on from CAVTZD010000001.1 coordinate 4,749,247, forward strand.
GCAGTTTCATCGTCGGCTTCTTCGTGATCTGGACCACCGAACGCGTGCTGCTCGATCCGCGCTGGCGATTGCTGGTGGTCATTGGATTCTGCGGGTCGTTCACAACTTTTTCCAGCTACGCGTTTGAAACCATGGCGTTCTTCGAACAAGGCCAGTGGGGACTGATGCTGGCCAACCTCTTCAGCAACAACCTGCTGTGCCTGGGCGGCGCGCTGGCGGGAATGGCGCTGGCGCGGGCGCTCTGAACATGATCGTTCATATGAACATGCCTCCCACGCTCGAGACGGTGCGGCTCAAGCTACGTCCCTACACCGAGGCCGACATCGCGGAACTGGTCCCACTCATTGGCGCGCGGCAGGTCGCCGCCACCACGCTGCGCATTGCGCATCCCTACACCGAACAGGACGCGAGAGACTTTCTCGCGCAGGAACCCGGCAGGATCTGGCTCGCCATCACGTTACGCGGAGATGGCCGTCAGATTGGGGGAGTCGGCCTGCGCCTCGATGACCAACACGACCACGCCGAACTGGGCTACTGGCTGGGCGTTCCGTACTGGAAACAGGGCTATGCAACGGAAGCCGCACGCGAAATGTTGCGCTACGGATTCGAGGATCTCGGTCTGCATCGCATCTTCGCCTCGCATTTCAAGCACAACCCAGCGTCCGGACGGATTCTCGTGAAGTTAGGCATGCGTTACGAAGGCTGCCACCGCGAGCACCTGCGCAAGTGGGACGAGTTCGTCGATTCGGAGCTGTACGGAATGTTGCGGCAGGAGTGGCAGGATTCAAGGCAGACTTCCCGGGAGACCTCCGGGGAGATTTCGAGGATTTCGAGGGAGGTTCGCGAGTAAAATGCCTGCGATGGCAGTCCAAGTCACTCTCTACTTGAACGAGGCGGACCAGTGGCATCACCGGCCGCTGCACATGGAGATCCTCAATTACCTGCGCAAGGAGAATGTCTACGCGGCCACGGCGCTGCATTGTGTGGCCGGATTTCTCGGGCGCCATCGCGTGGAGACGGCACACCTGATCGAAGCCGGAGGCAAGCTGCCGGTGATCATCATTTTTGTCGACACCGACGAGCACGTGAACCGCGTGCTGCCGACCCTGAAAGAAATGGCGGCGCACCGGCTTATCGTGCGGGAAAACGTCGTGCTCGAGCAAGGCAACCTGGAATAACCGCCATTCCCGGGCTTAATTCTTTGCTGCCACAGGCCACTTCGCTTGCCGGTAGGTCAGGTGCAGCAGAACAATCGCTGCGACGGCCACTAACAGAGTGAACCAGCTGGCTTCTGGCCCCAGCAATCCGCCCGTCAGCCTCGTGGAGCCAGGAAACTCCGCGTTCAGCAGTCGCCCCACGCCAAATTCGCCCCCATTCATTCCCGAAAAAATATAGATGAACGAGAAATCAAAAGCAGCGTGCATGCCGATGGAAAAGGTCAGGTTGCCGGTCCGCCGCATGGCAAGGACAATGAAGATCGTTAATAACGTAACCGCGGCCCAATCTTCCCAGCGCTCGTTCGGCTTGGTGTAGTAGTGCAGGGCGCCGAAAGCAATGGCTTCGATGATGGTGGCCGCCCAGAATCCGATGCCGTCGGCCAGGGTGTACAAGAAATAGCCGCGAAATGCGATCTCTTCGCCAAGGCCGATGAGCAGGTTCGCGAGAAGCCAAAGACCAGCGAACTTCAGCAACTCGACCCCGTGCAGATTCAGCCCGTGCACGCGATAACCGCCTCCAAGGAAGATCAGGAGGATCACGGCCGAGGGCATCAGCGCGCCCCACATTGCGCCGACCCAGAACAGTCGTCCAAAAAGCTGACGCGGAGAAGGAATACCGTAGACCGCAAGGCTGCGACGCTCGAAACGACCCATGATCCCGGTTGCAATCAGTGCCACGACCAGCAGGACTCCATCAAAAGCGATGATTGCCAGGGGATGGAGACCGTCAGGTATCGTCAGATGCTCCATTCCAGTTCTCGCGGCGTAACTGAGCGCGAAGATCAGAATGCAGAATAGAAGCAGCCTCCATCCTGCACGTAGCTGTCTGCCATTGTGGAAGATCTTGCGTAAGCCCATGGTCCTCCTTCTCGTCGAGCGCACAGTTCAAAAATTGTCTGTCCGCGCTTCGGTGCTGCATCCTGCTGTGTTTCAGGCCAGCCCGACTGGAGCCGTTGCCGGTTGCGCCCGCACCAGCATACTAGTACGCTTCCAGTTTCATGCTTTCTCCGCCGCTCGACATCCTGGCCCTGGCCGCGCACCGCGATGACGTGGAGCAAACCTGCGGCGGCACTCTGCTGAAAGCTGCGCAGCGCGGGCAGCGAACCGGCATCCTTGACTTGACGCAGGGAGAAATGGGCACGCGCGGCACCGCCGAAGATCGCGCGCGCGAAGCTGCCGATGCGGCGAAGATTCTCGGCGTGAGCTGGCGCCGCGCGCTCGACCTCCCAGACGGGCGTGTCGAGAACACCTGGGAAAACCGGTTGAAAGTAGCAGCAGTGATTCGCGAGACACGGCCGCACGTAGTGATTCTTCCCTATTGGAAAGGCCGGCATCCCGATCACTATACGGCTTCGGTGCTGGGATATGAGGCGTGCTTTCTGGCGGGTTTGGCGAAACTGGACCTCAGACCTCGGACCTCAGACGCCAGCCAAAGCATTGGGGGTACGAATGCGGGCAGCACGCTGGCCCCTCATCGTCCCTTCAAAATTGTTTATGCCACGCTGTATTACGATATTCGTCCAACTTTTGTCGTGGATATCGGGGACCAGTTTGACGCCAAGTTCGCCTCGATCCTGGCCTACAAGTCGCAATTCAGCGATCAGGAGGCCGGTAAAGACATCTTCCCGGCTCATGACGAAATTCGCTCCCGCGTAGACGCCATGGCACGGTTCTACGGCATGCTTGGCGGCGTGACTCACGCCGAACCCTTTCTCCAAAAAGAAGTTGGCCTCGTCGAGGATCTGCTGGCGATTCCGGTCAAATCGATTTAGCCTGGCGCCATCGAGTTGAAATTGCGCTCCCGGAAGGGCGTGGGACCGGCGACAAGATGCGATTCCAATTGACGCCCAGTGGTTTCAACCCCAGAATAAGGCGCGGGTTGGAATGCCCGCCCAATGCCGCGTTGCGGAGGTCAGCATGAAGAATGGCGCGATCGTAAAGTGGCTGTGGCTCGCTTTTGCCTGTACGTTTACTTTGTTTGCTTCGCGGCTGCCGGCCCAGTCTTCGTTCCATCCCCAAAGTTCCAGCGATGACGGCTCGACCGTCCAAGACCTCGCTCCCAGCGCTACTGTCACCCTGTCTCCGAGACGCGCCGCCGTAGTCACTCCCACTCAGACGCAACAGTTCACGGCAACGGTGAAGGGCAACACCAACACCGCCGTCACATGGAGTGTAAACAAAATCCCTGGAGGCAATACTTCGGTCGGCACCATCAGCGCGACCGGTGTGTACACTCCACCGGCGACGCCGGGAGGTCGAACTGTGACTGCGACCAGCGTCGCCGTGCCGTCTTCTTCCGCCTCGGCACCGATCTACGTTACCAATCTGGTGGGTGTTTTGACCTACCACAACGATCTGGCGCGCGATGGCGTCAACTCTCAGGAGTACGCCTTGACGACCGCCAACGTGAACACGGCAACGTTCGGCAAGTTGTTTTCCTGTGCCGTGGATGGCGCCGTCTACGGGCAGCCGCTGTGGGTTCCGGGATTAACTATCGCCGGCGGTGTTCACAACGTCATCTTCGTCGCCACGCAGCACGATAGCGTTTTTGCCTTCGATGCCGACGCCAACCCGTGCGTGATGTACTGGCAAATTAGCTTACTTGACACTCTGCACGGGGCGACGGCGAACGAGACTCCGGTAACCTGGAACGATGTGGGTTATTGCTTCGGAGATGTTTATCCCGAAGTCGGCGTAACGAGCACCCCGGTGATTAATCCCAAGACGCAGACGATTTATCTGGTAAGCGCGTCCGAGAGCAATCCTACGAGCCCCGGAAACTGCTCGAGTTCGTCAGCCAATTTTTATCACCGGCTGCATGCCCTCGATCTCATCACTGGCAGCGAGAAGTTCCAGGCACCGGTGACGATTGCCGCATCCGTGCCCGGAACCGGCGACGGATCTGTCAACGGAATGGTCTCGTTCAACTCACAACTACAGCATCAACGATCTGGGCTGGCGTTCGCGTTCGGCAAGGTCTATCTGGGTTTCGCCGCGCACGAGGATGCAACGCCCTATCACGGCTGGCTTCTCGGTTATCAGGTGTCGGATGTACAGAAACAGGTCGCCGTTTTCAATACCACGCCCAACGGAATGGATGGTGCCGATGGTGGCATCTGGGGTGGGGGTGGCGCTCCCGCGATCGACAGCGGTGGCGATGTGTACGTCGCCACCGGGAACGGCGTTTTCGACGAAGCTCCTCCACCGCCCGACAACGACTACGGCGACAGCATTCTGCGACTGCACACGATCAGCGGCAGCACGCCGAACGGATTGAACCTGAGCGTGGCCGGCTGGTTCACGCCCTATGACCAGTATTCGCTCGCGCAAAGCGACTCTGACCTCGGTGCGGGTGCAGCCGTGTTGCTGCCGACTCAGACCTCAGGCGCAGGCCCCACGAATTTGCTGGCGCAGGTAGGAAAAGAAGGCGTTATCTACCTCATCGATCGCGGCAACATGGGCGGTTATGACCCGGTCAATAACGATCAGATCCGTCAGAGCTTCGCTGGTCCGTCTTCCGGACTGTGGGGCACGCCGGCGCTGTGGCAAAACAATCTCTATGTCGGCGGGCAGGGCGATTCGCTCAAGCAATTTATCTTCGACTCCAGCACCGAATATTTCACCGAGTCGGTGGCGTCGCAATCCCAGCATGCGTTCAACTATCCCGGGACAACGCCCTCCGTGTCTTCCCAGTGGAAGACTCACGGCATTGTCTGGGCGATTGACTCGAGCTTATACGGCTATGCCAGCCCGAATGCTGGCGTGAGTTGTTCCACCGTGCCCGTGCCCGCGGCCTGCACCAGCCCTGCTGTGCTGCATGCCTATGACGCGACCAATCTCTCTACGGAATTATGGAACAGCGCGCAGGCCGCCGGAGGTCGCGATCAGGCAGGCAACGCCGTGAAGTTCGCCCCACCGACAATCGCCAACGGAAAGGTTTATGTCGCAACCCGAACCGAGATCGACGTCTACGGCCTGCTGCCGTAGTCGAATGCGAGATCTATTTCTTCACTGCCACGGCTAGGCCATCGCGAAGCGGCAGGATCGTGGTGTAGAAATCGCTTGAGTCATAAAGCCTGCGGTTGAATTCGAGAATTGCTTTTGTGCTTGCCTCGGCCGGATTTTTCTTGGCCACGCGGCCGCTCCACAAAACGTTATCCGTGATGAACAGGCCGCCCTTACGCAGGCGCGGAGCCACCAGCCTCAGCACCCGAGGGTAATCTTCTTTGTCGACATCGTTGAAGATGATGTCGAACTGCTGCGTCTGTTCCGAGAGAAACTCCAGCGCGTCGCCGGTATGCAGCGTGATGCGACTCGAAACTCCGGCTCGCGCAAAATAGCCGCGAGCGCGTTCAGCATTCTTTCGATCTCCGTCGGTGTAGATGACGCGCCCCGTTTCGCCGACTGTCTGCGCCCACCAGATCGTGGAATATCCAATAGCCGAGCCCAGCTCGAAAACCGTCTTCGCACCGATCATCATCGCGAGTTGCTGCAACACGCGCCCAACCGCCGGCCCCACGATCGGCACATCGTGAGCCGCCGCGTAGTCTTCCATTTCGGTGAGCACTTCGCTTCGCTTCGGCAGCATGGAGTAGAGATAGTCGTCGACCGGCGCCGCCGTGAATCCGTTGTAGTGCCGCCAACTAGGCTTGCTCGATTTGTTCGGCATTCGACCTCGCGGGTTTTAGAAGGTATGAACAGGGATTCTGGGTGGTAGTGCAGTTTGGGTTTCCTACCTTAAGGTGTCATCCTGAGCGGAGCCGTTTTTCAGGCCGAGCGAAGGATCTCAGTCTTATCGGCCAGGAGCGTGAGCCAAGTTGCACCACTACCCGATTCTGCGTTAAGCACTACTCCGCCGGGGTTATGCTAATGTCACGCCCGGCTTCATCTCCATGACCTCGACGCCGGGAACCAACTTCTGCAGGGCTCCCGGAGTTCCCGTCAGCACCGGAAATGTTGCGAAGTGCATCGGAATCACCGTCTTCGCCTTGAGCAAATTACAGGCGTAGGCCGCCTCGCGCGGACCCATAGTGAAATGGTCGCCGATGGGCAGCATCGCAATATCAGGAGCGTAGAGTTCGCGAATGATGGCCATGTCACCGAACACATTGGTATCGCCGGCATGGTAAATCTTGATGCCATTCGAAAACTCGATGACATAGCCGCAGGCCTCGCCGCCATATACGATCTCGTCGCCATCCTGGATGCCGCAGGAGTGGTCGGCATGCACCATCGTGACTTTGATGTCGCCGACGGTTTGAGTGCCGCCTTTGTTCATCATAGCGGTCTGCTTCACGCCTTTTTTCTCCAGCCAACCGACCATCTCCGGGATGCCGACCACTTTCGGCGTGTGCTTCTTCGCGATCTCGACCGCATCGCCGATATGATCCCCGTGACCATGCGTGACCAGCATGATATCGGCTTTCTTGACGTCTTTCTCCTGCGCCGGACACGCCGGGTTGCCCATGATCCAGGGATCGATGATGACGGTCTTTCCGCCCGGAGTCTCGATGCGAAATGTAGCATGGCCCAACCACGTGAGTTTAATGCCTTTCAGATTTATCACAAGTGTCCAGCTCCTGAGTTTCCCGCAGCCGCCGAGCACAAACAGTTCCACAAACATTCTGTGCGTCGGCTTTCTAGTTTAATATGAAACGCCATGGCTGACCTCAAGGTGCTGATCGCGCGGGAGCAAATCACGAAGCGCGTCGCGGAGCTGGGTGCGGATATCACTCGCGACTTCAAAGGCGAGCCGGTGATGCTGGTGGGCGTGCTGAAAGGCGCCGCAATTTTCCTGGCCGACCTTTCGCGGCAACTCGATCTCGACGCCACCTTCGATTTCATCGGCGTCTCCAGTTACGGAAACCGGCCCAGTCCATCGCAGGAACTCACGAGCGGATGGGACTCCACCGGCGAGGTGAGGTTGACTAAGGACGTGGACCAAACCCTGAAAGACAAAAATGTCATCGTAGTGGAAGATATCCTGGACACTGGACTCACCCTGACGTATCTGAAAAAAATGTTGCTGGCGCGTCAGCCTAAGACGCTCAAAATTGCGGCTCTGCTCGATAAGCCGTCGCGGCGCAAGCTTCCGCTGGAAGGCGATTACGTGGGCTTCAAGATTCCCGACGAGTTCGTCGTCGGCTATGGACTCGATTACGCCGAGAAATACCGCAACCTTGCCGATATCTGCGTGGTTCCGCGTCAGTAGATGGTCTGAGAGGCGGGATGTGGTGGCACGCTCGGCAGTCAGCGATTCGCAGCTAGCAATTAGCGGTTGCCCAATAGCACGTTGCAGATTCAATTTTGACCAAACTGCTTCTCGTGGGAATGCGGCCGGCTGGGTAATTGTTAACGGCTAACTGCCAATCATCCAAGCCACGGCACCAACGCTGGAGTGGCGAGAGCGGCTGCTATCATACCAACAATGGGATCTGTGATTTCCAAACCGGAGCGCCTGCCCGTCGAGTCGCTGTTGCTCGACGTCGCCGACGTGTTGGCGACATCGCTCGACCTCGACACCACGGTAAGCCGCGTCGCCGAAGTCGTCCGCCGCGTCATCGATTACGAAATCTTCGCCATTCTGCTGCTCAACGAAAAGACACAGGAACTGCGCTTCCGTTTCCAGGTCGGATATCCGGCGGAATTCGCCGAGCGCAGCCGCATCAAAGTCGGCGAGGGGGTTACGGGACAGGCAGCTCAGACGCGTCAGGCTGTCCTCATCGACGACGTCACCAAGGATCCGCGATACATCGCGGCAGTTCCCAACGTGCGCTCGGAACTGGCCGTGCCTCTGATCACGAAAAATCGTGTCATCGGCGTCATCGACATTGAAGCCCGCGAGCCGGGGTATTTCACCGAAGACCACGCCCGCCTTTTGACGCTTGTCGCTTCGCGCATGGCGGCCGGCATCGAGAACGCGCAGCTTTACACCCGTACCACCAAACAGGCGCGGATTCTTCTGCTGCTCAATGAAATTGCGCGCGAACTCACTTCCATCCTGAACCTTGACGAATTGCTGGGCCGGATCGCCGAACTCATCCGCCGCCTGATTGATTATCAGATCTTCAGCATCTTGTTGCTCGATTCCTCGGGCGAGAAGCTGCAGCATCGTTTCTCTCTGCGCTTCAACGAAAATGTTCATCTGAAGCGCGAGATTCCCCTTGGCCGCGGGCTGGTTGGCGCGGCCGCGCAGAGCAAGCAGGCCGTGCTGGTGCCCGATGTGAGCAAAGATTCTCGCTACGTCGAGGCCAATCCCGAAACGCGCTCGGAGCTTGCGGTGCCTCTGATCTACAAGGGGAACGTCATCGGTGTGCTCGATCTGGAACACACGCGCCGCGGATTTTTTACCGAAGAGCATCAGCGCACCATGACTACGCTGGCGGCGCAGATTGCAATTGCTGTTGAAAATGCTCGGCTTTACGAGGAGATCGAGCGCCAGGAACGACGCTTGGAGCGCGATCTGTCTCTCGCCCGGGAACTGCAGATGCGCCTGCTGCCTCAGTCGCCACCGAAGCTCGCGCATCTCGATGTGGCGGCGAAGTTCGTTCCGGCGCGCGCCATCGGTGGCGATCTGTACGATTTCATTCCATACTCCATGTCGCGGCTTGGCCTTGTGATCGGCGACGTGAGCGGCAAGGGCGCGCCGGCGGCGATTTATGCTGCGTTGGTGAGCGGCATTCTGCGCTCGCATGCCCCCATCGAACCCGGCCCGGCCGAGATGCTCTCGGCGGTAAATCTTTCTCTCGCGGAGCGGCGCATTGAGGCGCAGTTTGTGTCCATCATTTACTCGGTCTGGGACGATCAAACCCGAACCCTGACCGTGGCCAATTCTGGACTCCCGCGACCGGTCTACGTCCACGGCGGAAAAAATGAAGTCATCGAGGCTACTGGACTGCCACTCGGCTTGTTTGACGAAGCTGATTACGACGAGTTTAAGTTCCGCATGAAGCCGGGAGACATGTTCGTGTTCTTCAGCGACGGCATTCTTGACGCCCGTAACCGCAAAGGCGAAATGTTCGGCCGAGGCCGGGTTGAGCAAATCATCTCCGAATGCTCGGGCTCGTCAGCGGACTGCGTAGTCGATCTCATCTTCAAAGCGGTAGCCGAGCATGCAGCCGGTGTAGAAGCCTTCGATGACCAGACCGTGGTCGCGATTCGCGTCCATGGCGGCGCCGCGACGCATTCCGGCGCACATTCTACCGGGCATTCCGGTGCACACTCCGCGGCACATCCTAAGAAAAAATGACCTTGCACAGCAAGAGATCTCGGGTGGCGCGTCCTCCGGGATTTGTTTATCGCGAGATCGCACGAAGCGGCCAAGAATCTGTTTTGGAGGCTGAAAATATCGCGCTTCCGAAACTGGCCGCGAAGCATGGCACTCCTCTCTACGTTTACTCATCCGCCACGATTCAGGAGCGCTTTCGCAGTTTCGATCGCGCGTTTCGAGGGATTCCGCACACCATCTGCTACTCGGTGAAAGCAAATTCCAACCTCAGCATCCTGCGTCTGCTGGCAAGAATGGGATGCGGCTTTGACGTGGTATCCGGCGGCGAACTGGAGCGCGTCCTCGTTGCTGACCGCAAGGCGGCGAAGCGAGTTGTGTTTTCAGGCGTCGGCAAGACGCGGGAAGAACTCAGGTCCGCATTGAAGGCCGGGATTTTGCTCTTCAACGTTGAGAGTGAGTCAGAACTGTGGACGCTCGCTGAGTGCGCGCACCAACTGCATCTCACAGCGCCGCTGGCTTTGCGCGTCAATCCCGACGTCGCCGCCCGGACTCATCCTTATATTTCGACTGGATTGCGCAAGCACAAATTCGGTGTGCCTATCCGCGAGGCGCGCGCGCTTTATGCTAAAGCTTCAGGCTCGCGCGGCCTCAAAGTGCGTGGTGTGAGCGTGCACATCGGTTCGCAGATCACCGATGTCGCTCCGTTCGCCGAGGCCATGGCCCGCGTCGCCGATCTGGTCCTCCAACTTCGCGCAGATGGTCATGCCATCGACTATGTCGATGCCGGCGGCGGCCTGGGCATTGCGTACGATGACGCGAGCGCGCCAGCTTTTTCTGCTTACGCGGCAACGTATGCGCAGGCCCTTGCCGCACCGCTGCGCGGCCTGAAGCTGCGTCTGCTGCTCGAGCCCGGCCGCTCGATCATCGGGCCGGCCGGAATCTTGCTCACCAAGGTGATCTACAAGAAAGAAAACGACGGCAAGCGCTTTCTGGTCGTTGATGCTGCCATGAACGATCTCATCCGGCCCGCCTTGTATAGCGCGTATCACGAGATCGTTCCCGTCGTTCGCGACGAGGGCGCAGCTGCGAAATCAGAGATCGTTGATGTTGTCGGCCCCATATGCGAGACCGGAGATTTCTTTGCCCGAGATCGTGAAATTTCCGCCGTGGCTGAAGGAGATTTGCTGGCGATTCTCGACGCCGGGGCGTACGGCATGGTGCTGGCGTCGAACTACAATACTCGCCCGCGTCCGGCGGAAGTGTTGGTGACTGGCAAGTTAGCCAAACTCATTCGTAAACGTGAGAGCGTGAAAGATCTGCTCCGCGCCGAACGGGTTTGATTGCAGGCAAATCCACTCTTCGCTTCACCAAGATGACGCTAGCGCTCTCCCCACTTCAGCTTGGTGCGGAGGGCCTGAAAAAAATCTGATCCAGTGCGGAACAGGTTCACTTGATGTTCAGAACGGCGACAAAGCACCCGATCGCCGTCGCGCAGATCGAGGCCAGGCTGACCATCCAGACTCAGATACGCAACCTCCTCCTCGCTGCGCAGCAGGATTTCGATCTCGACCGAGTCTGGCACGATCAGCGGGCGGTGCGTCAGAGAATGCGGCGCAACCGGAGTTATCACGAAAGCATTTACCGTCGGCATCAACACTGGTCCGCCCGCGGATAGCGAATACGCCGTCGATCCGGTCGGCGTGGCCACAATCATGCCGTCGGCGCGATAGCTTGAAACAAAAACTTTGTCGAGATAGAGATCGTAGGTATTGAGGCGCGCCAAGGCGGTTTTGTTGACCACTGCGTCATTGAAAACCAGGTAGCTTCCGCGAACCACGTCTCCTCTCCTCAACTCGCAGCGCATCAGCGAGCGACGCTCCATCGCCGCGCGGCCCTGCACGATCGCCTCGAGCATCGGGTAGAGAGTCTCGACCGGAACGTCGGTAAGAAACCCGAGCGACCCGAGGTTGACGCCAAGCAGCGGAACATCGATCGCCGCCGTAGCTCTCGCTGCCGACAATAACGTGCCATCGCCACCCAGAACAATGGCCAAATCCAACCGTTTCGACCCCATCTCCGACCGCGGCACAACTTCATGTCCGGCCGCGTATTGGTCGGTCTCTGCGTCCACGATCACGTGGTAGCCGTGCTCGCCAAGCCAGGAAAGAAGGCCGGGGATGATCTGTGCGATTCCCAGGCTTTCTGGCCGCGAAATGATGGCTGCGATTTTCCGGGAGGGTGTTTGCGGGGTGGGCATTGTGAAAGAGAGCAAGAAACTAGATTGTACAGAATTCCCTGAACTTACCCCATCACGGTTACGATTGGCGGCGGCCCGATTTGAAGGCGCGAGGGAGACCCATCAACCACGGCTCGCTGACACATGTTCCCTTCGCGTGACTTCGTGTCCTTCGTGGTTTTGGTTACGGTTGAGCATCGACGCAAGCCTGCAGCAAATTGTTTAGAAGATCGCGTGCAAGAGAAACTCGCGGTTCCCTTCGGCGCCTAAAATCGGCGATTCGATCACGTCCATCTCCACCGCGCCAAGTTCCAGCAAGGTTTTTCTGACCTGTTCCACCGTCGCCTTCTGCGCTCCCTCATCGCGAACGATGCCACCTTTTCCTACTTGTTCCCTTCCCGCCTCGAACTGCGGCTTGACGAGCACCACGATCTGCCTTCCTCGGCGTTCGTCCCGCAATTCAGGAAAGGCGGCGGCTAGGACGGCTGGCAGCACCAGAGTCGCAGAAATAAACGATACATCCATGACGATCAGATCCAGGTTCATCAGATCCTGGCTCGTCAGATCCGGGCGCTGGCCGGGGGCGAGCACCCCGACGATCGTTTCGCGTTTCAAATAGCGGGCGTTCGTTTTTTCCAGAAGCTGAACCCGCGAGTCCTGGCGGAGTTTGAAATCCATCTGCCCGTAGCCAGTGTCGACCGCGATCACCCGCGCGGCGCCGTGCTGCAGCAGACAGTCCGTGAAGCCTCCGGTGGAAGCGCCGACATCCAGACATGTCTTCCCGCTTACATCGATCTTCCAATGCTCGAGTGCGCGTTCGAGCTTCAGTCCACCGCGGCTCACGTACTTGAGGTCTCCGCCGAGCAGCCGAACGGCGGCGTCCTCGGTAACCTGGACGCCGGCCTTCTCTACTTTCTGATCGCTCACCAACACCTTGCCGGCGAGAATCAGCGCCTGCGCCCGCTCGCGCGAAGCAGCCAGGCCACGCTCCACGAGCAGTTTGTCCAGTCGAACTTTCAAGACTGATTCTCTCCAGCGCAAACTTCCGCCGTCGCGCTCACGACAAATGCCAACCGCCGAAGCGATACCACGAAAGTGCCAGCACCCACACCAGTGCAAAGTGCTGAACCGTCCTTCGGATTAGTTACTTACAAAGATTCCGTTGCCCTTTTCCACAGCATTTTCCACGTCGGTGTTGAAAACTTTCGGTACGGAAGACGGCCTCTGGCAACTTTCGTTCACAGTAATCGTTCACAGTAAAAGAGCCGCTCCTCTTCAGAGCGGCTCCGCGATCTTCACTCGGCTGACATTCGCCGTCGCCGAACCAGAAGTTTATCCCGCAACTTCTTCCAGCAGCTTTTGGTCGATGTCGAAGTTGGCGTGCACATTCTGCACGTCGTCGTGCTCTTCGAGCGCTTCCATCAGGCGGATCATGGTATTGGCGGCAGCACCTTCGAGCTTGATGTATGTATCGGGAATCATGCTCACGCCCGACGAAACCGGTGTGATGCCAGCCTTCTTTACCGCTTCGAGCATGTCCTCGTAGGCGGAAGTCGCAGTCAGGATCTCCCAATTCTCGCCATCGTCGATCGGCTCATCCTCGCCGCCGGCGTCGATGATGATGTTCATCAGATCGTCTACCTTGGCCGCCGACTTCGGAATAATGATGTCGCCCTTCTTGTGGAACATATATGCGACGGCACCCGCCGATGCCATATTTCCGCCGTTCTTGCCAAAGACGTGCCGAATCTCACTGACGGTGCGGTTGCGGTTATCGGTATTGATGTCGAGCAGGATGGCGACGCCGCCCGGCCCGTAGCCCTCCAGAGAAAATTCCTCATACGTGGCGCCAGGAAGCTCTCCCGTGCCGCGCTGGATGGCCCGTTTGATATTGTCGGCCGGCATATTCTCGGCCTTGGCCGCGACAATGGCGCCGCGCAGACGCGGGTTGGAGTCGGGGTCTCCGCCGCCGTTCTTCGCGGCGATACTGATTTCCTTGATCAGGCGGGTAAAAATCTTCCCGCGCTTGGCGTCAAGCGCGCCCTTTTTGTGCTTGATTGTGGCCCATTTTGAGTGGCCGGACATGGTTCGACCTCGTGTCTAAAGATCTTCCCTTAAAGAGATCTTTAAGGAACTATGGATAGCGCAGGATTCGCCTTCAGAAGAGATCAAGATAGCCTCGGTTCGTGTGCAGGCGAATCCAGATTATAGCACGCCGATACTCGCGTACTATAGGCCAAACCCAGGCGCCCTCGCCCGCCCGCATCTGTCACTTCAGCGGTATTGACTGTCCTGCCTATCACCCCTAACATGCGGAGGCAAGACGCGCCCTTGATCACTTATGACTGGCCAGTTGGTGGGGCATTACCGGATCCTCGAGAAAATCGGCGCCGGAGGTATGGGCGAGGTCTACCGAGCGCGCGACGAAAGACTGGGGCGCGATGTCGCACTCAAGCTGATCCGCCCCGCTTCCGGAGACAACCCCGACCATCTTCGCCGATTTGAGCAGGAAGCGCGCTCCGCCGCTGCACTCAACCATCCCAATATTCTTGCCATTTACGATGTTGGCTTTGAAGGCACGAGTCCTTACATAGTTTCTGAGTTGCTGGAGGGCCAAACTCTCAGGCAGCGCCTGTGGCATGGCCCCATCCCTATGCGTGAAACCGCCGACTACGCTGTTCAGATCGCGAACGGATTGATCGCAGCTCACGACCGGCAGATTGTCCATCGCGACCTGAAGCCCGAAAACCTGTTCCTGACTAAGGACGGGAGGGTCAAGATTCTGGATTTCGGCGTAGCCAAGCTCCAGGTCGCCGCCGAAGACAAGCAATCCGTCGAAACTCTGCCCACCGTGACGAAGAGTGGAGCCGTAGTGGGCACCGTTGCCTACATGGCTCCGGAACAATTGCGGGCTAGGCCTGTCGATAACCGCAGCGACCTGTTCAGCTTCGGCGCGATTCTCTACGAAATGCTTACCGGAATCCGCGCCTTTCGCGGCGAGACCGAGGTCGACACCATGACCGCCGTTCTGCGCGAAGAGCCTCCCGAGGCCCCTCTAGAACAGGCCGCAATTCCTCTCGGGTTTCAGGGGATTGTCCGTCATTGCCTCGAAAAGGAGCCGGCCGACCGGTTTCAATCCGCCAAGGATCTGGCTTTCGCCCTGCAAACCATCTCCGGATCTTCAGTCTCCCGCCAGCTTCCCTATTCGCCTCCGAAGCCGGCTCGGCGCAACGCACCGGCGTGGGTAGTCGCTGGCGTAGCCACTGCGCTGGCCGCCGCAGTTCTGCTCGTGGTCGGCGTTCCACTGGGCCGCCCCACCGCGCCAACGTATCAGAGACTGACGTTTGAGAAAGGCACGGTCTACTCGGCGCGTTTTGCCGCCGACGGACAATCTATCGTTTACGCTGCGGCCTGGAATGGCAAACCGGTCCAGCTTTTCTCTACCGTCGGGAATTCTCTTCTCGCCCAGGCCCTGAATCTGGACAGCGCTGATCTCCTTGCTGTTTCGCGGACAAATGAACTTGCCATCGTGGTGCATGGCACTCATAACGGGCAACTGGAAACCCTGGGGGGAACGTTGGCCACTGCACCCCTGGCCGGAGGGTCGCCGCGTGAAGTGCTTTCCGACGTGCGCTGGGCTGACTGGGGGCCGAGCGGCAACCTGGCCGTGGCGCACTTCGTGGGGAATCACAGCGAGCTCGAATATCCGGTTGGCAACGTGCTCTATCAGAGTAGTGGGTGGATCAGCCACATCCGCTTCTCACCCTCCGGGGAAAAGATTGCATTTCTGGATCACCCAGCCCTGTGGGACGACCGGGGGGCAGTTTGCGTAGTGGATCTCGCCCGACACGTTCAGACACTCACTCCGGAGTGGGAGTCCCTCAATGGCCTTGCCTGGGGGCCCGAGGGCAATGAAGTGTTTTTTGCCGCCGCCACCAGCGGCAACAACGCCAGTCTCATGGCTGTGAGTCTTTCCGGCAAAACTCGCACTTTGTTAACGTTGCCTCTAGGCCTCGCGCTGCAAGATGTCGCCCGGGATGGGCGTGTTCTCGTTGCCCTGCAGTCGAAGCGTCTGGCCATGGCAGGCAGCACTCTCGGCAGTGCGGAAATGGTGGACTTATCGTCCCACGACTGGAGCATTGCCAAAGATATTTCGCGCGATGGGAAGTTCGTGCTGTTCGAGGATGCCAGCGAGGCTGCCGGGCCGCATTACGCCGTGGAACTGCGCGGATTCGATGGCAGTCTGCCCGCGCGTCTGGGTGACGGCAGCGCGGGCGGACTCTCGCCGGACGCAAAATGGGCAATCTCTTTCAGCATGACCAGCCCGGAGAAGATCATACTGTTGCCGATCGGCCCCGGCCAGCCGCGTCCGGTCAATCAGACGGGTCTGGAGCAAATTAATACGGGATGGGCCCGCTTCCTGCCCAATGGGCGCCAACTTACAGTGAATGCCAGCGAACCGGGGCACGCGGTTCGCTGCTACCTGCTGGATGTGGATGTGAATGGAGCCAAGCCCAGAGTGCTGACTCCCGAAGGAACACGCTGCGGACCGGCTTCGCCCGACGGCCGTTTCATCGTGGGAACTGGCCCCGGCCCGATCAATTCGCTCTACCCGATCGCCGGCGGCCCTCCTCGATTGGTGCCGGGGCTGCAAGCCGGATTGACTCCGCTGCAGTGGTCCGACGACAACTCCTTCTTGTACTTCTACCGCGAGGGTGAGTTTCCCTGCCGAATCTACAAAGTCGCCATCGCCACCGGAAAACAAAGCGTCGTGCAGGAACTACTGCCAAATACTCCAGCAGGAGTCGTTGTCATCTCACCGATCGTGGTCAGCGGCGACGGCACTCGGTTCGCCTACAGCTATAACGAAACGCTTTCCGTGCTCTATCTCATCTCCGGTTTGAAGTGAGCATCCTTAGATCATGGAACGGATTGGAATATCTGGGAAATCCCATGGCTTCAGTCCAGAGAACCCGCAAAGTCGGCCGGCACATAGTGAAAGAAAATTGAAGTTGATGTCTGTCCATCCTTCAGTTTTCGCCGGTAGTGCGGCAGCCGTGTTCCCCGATAAGCGAGTCCATCGCCCAGAGCCTGGTAGACGGTGACCGTTCCCGCGGGAGTCTCCAGTTGAATAGGCCATGGAGTCTCGAGTTCGGGCTCCGGAGAAAAGTCGAGGCAGAAAGTGACGCTGAATTCGCACTGCTCCCGATCGGTATGTTTTCTCAGTTCGGTGCCGCTCAGATATGAAGCCAAATAGACGTAAGACGGCTTCACCGGCTCTCGCGCGAGAGCGCTCAACCTCGCCGTGATGGCGCGATGGAAGAAACGGGCCACCGGTTCGTTATATGCCACGTAGCGCCGGGAGCTTTGTCTGTCACCCAGTTCGATAGCGCCAGTTCGGATCAGATAGCGGTAATAACGGCGCAGTGCAGCAACGTGGAACGGATGAATCAAATCTGGCACTGGAACGTACCCCTTCTGGCGAAACCGTGGACCTGATTTTCGGATGACCTCTTCCCACTCCCATTGCCGCAGAGAAGTGTAGTCATGCGGAATCAGAATTCCGGCTGCAGAAAGCAGTGAGCGCATGTCAGAAGGCAACGTCGCCGGAGCCGGCTCCCCCGGCTTCAGATCGCGCACCACGGATTCGAGTTGCGGACTAAGCCAGAAAGGCAACAAATATTCGCTCACCGGGTCCCGCACCCATGCAATGGTGAACTGCTGCGCGAATCGCTCGAGCAGGTCCCCGCAATCCGCGAACTGCTCCGGAGCTTGCCCACCCGGAAGCAACCGGCACTCCGGGTTCATGAAGAGCGGCGTGTTGCCTGAAACCTGCCCCTGACCACACAGCACGCGCCGCCCGCGCTGCGGGATGAGATGCAGCGGCAACTCATCCAGCAGACAACGAAAACGGTCGGGAGGAAGTGTCGCGGCATAGGGTTGCCGCGACACTCCTCCCATCAGTGTGGCCATCCACTCCAGCCACGGCGGATTGTTTAACGACGCAGCCATCCGTTGAGGGTAAAGCGGCTGTCGGCGAAGAGCCTCGACGGGCACTTCACTGGGGTGACTTCATGCATCAGTTCGCAGGGAAAAAAGACGATCTGGTTCTGCTGTGGCGCGATCGTCCGGTAGCTACCCTCGCTGACATAGGTACTGCCTTCCAGGCGCGCGTCGTGAATTCGCAATTCTCCACCCTCGAACTGCTGCGGCTCACGCTGGAAGAAATACACAAAAGTTAGCTGCCGTTCGGCAACCTTGTCGCTGCCGTTGTCACTGTGGAAGCGGAAAAAATCTCCATCATTGCTCGCCGTGATCTGGGCTTCGATTTCCTCCACCGTAAATGCATCCATTCCCAGTTTCTGCAAGACTTGTGGTAGCACCCCTCGGATGCGTTGCAAGATCAGTTCCTCGTGGGGGCCCAGTTCCGTCAATACGCGCGAACGGCGGTGCTCGTAGTCGATGACGCCGCCTTCCGCCGTGGGAGAAACGACTTCGCTGGTGTGGAATTCGTTTTCATCTGCCAGAGTGAATCGCATGAGCTCGTCGATTTCCTGCGGCGCCAGGAATTCATCGAGCACAACACACTTGGCCGGCAAGACCGCAGCCCGCTCGACCGTCTCCACTTGCGCACCAGAGATTGCCTCTTTCACTCCCGGCCCGCCCGGGTTCGGCGGTTGAGGTTGCCCCGGGCCCTTCACGGGCGGTCTTGGCTGACCGGGCGTCCCTGGGGGCTTCGGTTTTGGCGACGGCGGTTCGGGCTGAGTTGGACGCAGCGGCACTCCTGACGGCGGCTCTGGCTGTTTGCCGTGTAGACTGCGCAACAAGCTGCTTTGGGCACCGTCGGATTCGTCTGCGAGTGGAATATTTTCCAGAATTTGCTCAACGATATTACCGCCAAGCACCAGGAAGGCGCGCTGTGCGACCGTCTCGCCAACGCCTCCGGCGATTACTTCACGAACCGCTTCCTGCACTTCGTGGCTTCGTCCCGTCGCTGCTCTGGCATGCTGCAACAGCGCGGTTAAGAGCGCGCGCTCTTGCGCACTCAGAATTCGCTCATCTTGCATTAACGTGGCTGAAAAAGAATCGAGAATCTGCTTCGCTGTCATCAAGAGACACGCCTCCCTGCGTGGGGTACAGAAGAGTTCGGTCTAGCGCGATTGGGGAAGCGCGATGACGCGCTCGAAGATATACCCTAGGCCTGTTGATAACCAAGAACAATCTGGAATCGCCGGCAGAAAAGCGTCCGAAAGGGATCGTGTAGAAAGAGAACGACTAGCGGGACACTGTCGCTCCCACCATCGACATAAACACCTTGAGTCCGTCCCTGCCTCCAAGTTCTGCTTCGGCCGATCGCTCGGGATGCGGCATCATGCCGAGCACATTGCCTCCGGGGCTGCAGATGCCCGCAATGTTATCCAGCGACCCGTTGGGATTGGCCGCTGCTGTGATTTCACCTGCAGGACTAGAATATCGGAACACGATACGATTTTCACGGCGCAACTCGTCGAGCGTCGCCGGATCGCAAAAATAATTTCCCTCCATGTGGCCGATGGGGATGGTCAGCACTTCTCCCCTGGTACAGGCGTTCGTAAACGGAGTCTCCACGTTCTCGACCCGCACGTCGACGGGCTTGCATACATATTTCAGGCCGATATTCCGCATTAGGGCGCCCGGCAGAAGGCCCGATTCGCAAAGTATCTGGAAACCGTTACAGATCCCGAGAACCAACCCGCCGCCAGCCGCGAACTTGCGAACCGACTCCATTACCGGGGAAAACTTCGCAATCGCTCCGGTCCGCAGATAATCGCCATACGCGAAGCCGCCGGGGACGATCACAGCATCACAATTCTCCAGGTCGTGCGATTCGTGCCAAAGAAATGTAACGGGCTGATCGACGACCTGCTGGATCGTCCAGTAGGCATCGTGGTCGCAGTTGGAACCGGGAAAAATGATGACGCCAAATTTCATGCTGGCCTCAACTGTTGGGATTTGTGTTTAGTCTAGCATGAGGGAGCAAGAGGAAATCTTACGACTCGGATTCCGCGCGCCTGCCGGTTCGCGCAGCCTCGCGACACAATCCCGCCTCACGTCAGAGGAGTAGGAATCGGGCGGAGCGAACGTGGGAAAAGAGCTGTCAACGAGAAGGAAATGAAGAAAAGCGGGCGCGCGCAGACGAAATGGAGGCGCAACGGGGCGCGCGCCCAACCCTGGACCAACTTCTACAGCAGACCTTGCGACCGGAACCTGCTAACCGGGTCTGCGATTGGCATCGCTTGCCGCCGGAATATCCAGCGGGCCACCGCAAAGCCAATTGCCGCATAGCACAGATGCATCATTCGCATAAAACGACCCCCAATCCGGATCCACGCTTCTGACCCATCAGGGGAGGAACATCAGAATCTATCGGCACAATACCAATGAGTCGTAACGCGGACAAGGCACATCCGTGCCATCAAAGTGGCACGGAAGTAATAGAAGGAAGTACTCGAACGGTCACCGCGGGAAGGCTCCCTGCGTGCAGCCTTCCCCGCGTTGGTTGGGGGCGGATCTGTAGATATTAGTGCGCGGGAACTGGTTCCTCCATCTCACGCCCGGCCGGCGGCACGACCACGGTCGAAAGGCTGGCTCCCGCGGCGAGTTTCTGGAATGCCGCCAGATCGTGGCGCTGCAAATCTTCCCAACGATTCGCGAACTCCTCACTTTGCCGCTTCAGCTTCTCGAATTCCTGCTCCTCGGCTTCGGTCGGAGCGGAGTCGGCTGTACCGGCGTCCATCGCGAGATAGGCGAGCTTCGCATCAAGTTGTGGAGGGTAGGCCAGCGAATCCTCGTTCGCCGAAATCGTCAGGTTGATGAGTTCGTCCCGGACGGCAACGAGTTTCTTCTCCAGATCATCGACCGCGGAACTAATCGTTTTCGCGCTGGTCGTTTCCGGCAACCGCATCTTGAGGCCCGTCAACTGCGCGCGCACGTCCTGAATCTGATTTACTTCGTCATATACCCGGCTCAGTTCGTTGCGTGTCTGCAGAAGCAGGTTTAATTGCTGTTCCAGGTCCGCCTGGCTGACATGCACTCTGGGATCGAGTTTCACCTCGAACGGTGCCGTCAAAGTCTGTCCGCCCACGATCAGCTTGACCTCATATTTCCCCGGCACGGTCACCGGTCCGCGCGCCCCGGCCCCGTACTCCCACAAATAATACCCGGGGACGCGGTGAGCTTCGTCGTACCGCAAATCCCAGACAAACCGGTTCAGACCGGCCTGCGGCTTGACTTCTTTTTCCGGCTGCTTGTCGTCGGGACTGAGCGGTTCCTCCAGCGGTTCATACTCCTGGCTCGAATACGATCGAATGACCTTACCCGACGCATCGAGTATTTCTATTTTCGTCTCGGCGTCAGGCTTTGGAGCATCCTTAACGTAGTAATAAATCACAGCTCCGGCGGGCGGGTTCTGCCCCGTGCGCTTCGACGGAAAATGCCGCTCGCCTCCCGCTCCCGCCTGAATCCGGTACGCGATCGCCGGCGCGTAGAGAAACGCATCTTTCTTTCCAATGTCGTCGCTATATTGCCGCAGCGGGCTCAGGTCATCGAGAATCCAGAAGGCGCGCCCGTGTGTCGCGACTACCAGATCGTTGTCTTTGATGATCAGGTCATGCACCGGCACTGTCGGCAGGTTCAACTGCAGCGAGCGCCAGTTCGCCCCGTCGTCGAATGAAACAAAAATTCCCTGCTCCGTCCCGGCATAAAGCAAGCCACGCCGCTTCGGATCCTCCCGTACCACGCGCACAAACGTCGTGTCGGGAATTCCCTTCCCCAATTTCGTCCACGTCTTGCCGTAATCGCTCGTTTTGTAGATGTAAGGACGCAGATCGTCAAACTGATGCCGATCCACCGCCACATAAGCCGTGCCCGCATCGAACGGCGAAGGGTCAATCTGGCTGATGCGGCTCCAGTCTGGCAAATCTTTGGGAGTAACGTTTGCCCAGGTTTTGCCTTCGTCTTTGGTGAGCTGAATCAACCCATCATCGGTCCCGACCCAGATCTGTCCCTTGGTGATCGGCGACTCCGCCAAGGCGAAAATCGTGTCGTAATATTCCGTGCCCGAATCGTCGAGCGTGATGTCACCGCCGGAAACCTTCTGCTTGCTCTTGTCGTTGCGCGTGAGATCGGGGCTGATCGCCTCCCAGTGCACGCCGCCATCCGTCGTTTTAAACAATCGCTCCCCGCCGTGGTACAGCGTGTTTGGGTCGTGCGGAGAAATCATCACCGGCGCCGTCCACTGGAATCGATGCTTCAGATTGGCCGCTCCGTACGCATCGGAAAGCTCCGGCTCCTCGGTGATCGACTTGATCTGGCCGATGTGCCGGTCATAGCGCGTAATGTTGCCCTGATAATCCGCCGCGTAAACAACATCCGGATCGCGCGGGTCGGGCGCGATGTAGCCCGCTTCGCCCCCGCCGACGTCATACCAGTCGCTCCGGCTGATCGAGCCGTCATCGCTGCGGCTGGCGATCGCAACCGTTCCACTATCCTGTTGCGAGCCGTACACGCGATAGGGAGTCGCGGTATCAGTGATGACGTGATAGAACTGCGCCGTCGGCTGGTTGTCTTCCGGACTCCAGCTCTTACCGCCATCGAGCGTGACAGTCACTCCTCCGTCGTTCGAGGCGATCATGCGTTTCGTATCCAGCGGATCGACCCAAAGTCCGTGATTGTCGCCATGGGGCACGTGAAATTTATTGAACAGATGTCCGCCGTCGGTCGATTTGTAACTGTCGACGTCCATGATGTAGAGCACGTTTTCGTCGCGCGGGTCAGCGATCACGTGCATGTAGTACCACGGCCGCTGCCACAGGCTGTGGCTGGGATTGAGGAATCTCCACGTCTCGCCACCGTCGTCCGACCGATAGAGGCCGCCTTGGGGATTGTGTGCCTCGATCAGCGCATAAACCCGCTCCGAGTTCGCCGCTACGGCAATGCCGATTCTTCCGTATGGCCCCTTCGGCAGACCGTGCTCTTCCAGAACCTTCCAGGTGGTCCCCCCGTCATTGGAACGGTAGAGGCCGCTGCCCGGGCCGCCGTCGATCATGCTCCAAGACGTGCGCCGAGCCTGCCACAGGGCGGCGAAGAGAATGTTCGGATTATGCGGATCGAAGGCCACGTCGATGCCACCGGTGTTTTCATCTTTGTAAAGAACTTTCTCCCAGGTCTTGCCGCCATCGGTTGTGCGGAAAATACCACGTTCAGTGTTCGGTCCGTAGGGATGTCCGAGCGCCGCGATGAAAACGATGTCAGGATTCGTCGGATTGATGATGACCTTGCCGATGGCCCGCGAATCGCGCAGCCCGACATTTTTCCACGTTTTGCCGGCATCGAGCGATTTGTAAACCCCGTCACCGCGCGAGATGTCTCCGCGAATGCAGGCTTCTCCGGTGCCGACATACAGCACATTGGGATTCGACGCGGCAACGGCGAGGCTTCCAATCGAAGCTGTGCCTTCGTGGTCGAAAACTGGCGACCAGGTCATGGCGCCGTCGGTAGACTTCCAGACTCCGCCGCCCGTGGCCCCGAAGTAATACGTCGTCGGGTCGCCCGGAATGCCTGCAGCCGTGAGCGATCGCCCGCCCCGGAAGGGCCCGATCAGGCGATACTTCATGCCCTTGAACGCTTTCTCTTCCGGCTTCGCAGCCTCGGCCGTGTCAGAGTCTTCATCGTCGTCTGCGCTCGAAGCCGCAGTGCTCGACGCCGTTGCGACAGACGCATCGGAGGTGGCCACCGTTATCCTCGGCCCTTCTGCCTTCGACGACTGGGCTTGCGCCGATCTACCCGTAGCCAGAAGCACAGAACCGGTTACCAGGAAGATCGCTGCCGCAACCACACACGCATCACTGCGAAGCCTTTCAGCACCGACCATGTTCATTTTTCTCCGGGGAATATTTGGACAATCTGGTTATGGTAATCCAGCCGCGGGAGTCTGCAAAGCGCTTGGGATCGTGACGCGTGGCTCACTTTGACGATAAACGGGATAAGACCGTCAAACACCAAGGGCGCAAAGGATCGCGAAGTGGCTTCGTTGGCGAGGGTTTCCCTCGTGTAATTTCGATTGCTTTGTGTTTCAGGCTTTCGGTTGTGCCAGCCGAGCCACTACCGCTGGGAAGAATCTGCAAAGTCAAAGAGGATTCGGATCACGGGCACGGGCGTCTGTGCCGCACGAGAGCACCCAGAGAGGTCGACGAGAACGAGCCACGGCGCGAAAACATCAGCGGCCGACGCTGTTCGAATTCGCGCCTCTCAATCGCTTTTCGCTCTCGATGACTGCGCTGCGTGCCAGATTATCAAGATTGCACTGGTGCTCACTGAGTTCCGTTGCTGCCGTGTAGGCAATCTCACGGATCAGGGCCAGACGCTTGTGGCATTTCGAATCAGTGGGGCTGTCCTCGGTCAGAAGATCGCAATGGCCGACAATGACTGCCAAGCGGTTGATCAGATTGTGCGCCAACATGCAAGCGGGTTGAAGGTTTCGCGCCTTTGACTTCTCCATACTGCCACTCCTCCATTGACTTTCATGGTAGGCATTGTGGCCTAGTACGGGATGGCCTGATGTGATTGGAATCACACCCTGCGAGTGACGCAGGTTCTAGCCCTTGCGGCGGATTTCCCGCTTACTTTATTTGCTTAGCAAAATTTTTTTCGCGGCTTCGAGTTCCTTCCGCTTCGCAGCGTCCACCTTGGGATAGCAGAGATTGAGCGACTCGAGCGTTTCAACAATGACCGTCGACACTACCAGCCGCGTGAACCATTTGTTATCCGCCGGCACCACGTACCATGGGGCGTGCTCGCTTGCGGTGTTGGCAATCATCGTTTCGTATGCCTTCTGATAGTCGTCCCAGTATTTACGTTCGTGGATGTCGGCTGCTGAAAACTTCCAGTTCTTCTCTGGCTCATCGAGCCGCGCCAGAAAGCGCCGCTTCTGTTCTTTCCTGGACAGGTTCAAAAACAACTTTCGGATGACCGTCCCGCCACGTGCCATATGCCGCTCGAAGCAGCGGATGTCTTCGAACCGCTCCTCCCAGATATTCTTCGCCACCAGCTCAGGCGGGGTCTTTTCATTTTTTAGAATCTCCGGGTGCACCCGCACCACCAGCACTTCTTCGTAATAAGACCGGTTGAAGATCCCAATGTGTCCGCGCTCCGGCAGATCTCGCGTTGTGCGCCAGAGGAAGTCGTGCTGCAGCTCAAGCTCCGACGGAGCCTTGAAGGAATACACCTGGCATCCCTCCGGATTCACGCCCGACATCACGTGCTTGATCGCGCCATCTTTGCCGGCCGCGTCCATCGCCTGAAATATCAGCAATAGCGCCCATTGGCCCTGGGCATAGAGTTTGTCCTGCAATTCAGCCATGCGGCAAATGCCCTGCTGCAACGCCTCTTCGGCATGTTCCTTGGATTTCAAATGCCCGGTGTCGGCCGGATCGAAATCCTTCAGGCGAAAGTGTTTCCCGCTGTGAACTCGATACGCGTTAGCCAGTTTCTCAGTCTTCATCTGCGTTCTCGCAATGGATTCATCTGAGATGCCGATGGGTGGAAGAGAGGCGCTTCAAGGCCGCGAAATCTTTTCTCCATCCTTACGTCACACTCCCAACCAGCTTGGCGCCCACCGATGGCAGCTTTGCCTCCTGCCAGGCATCAAATCCACCCACGACATTTGTAACGTGCTGGAATCCTGCCCGCTGCAGCAGGCTGCATGCGATCATACTGCGGTATCCGCCTTTGCAATGCACCGCGATGGCCGCGTCCTGATCCATTTCCGGCGGCGAGACCTTGAAATTATCGAGAGGCCACCAGGTCGCATTCTCCACGTGCGCAGCCTCCCACTCCGGCGCTCGCCGCACGTCGAGCACCTGCACCTGACCCGACCGTACCTGCGATTCAAGTGCGCTCACCGTCACCTGCGCGATCTTTGCCAGCGGCAACCCGGCCTGCTTCCAGGCCGCAACGCCACCGTCGAGATACCCGTTCAGCTTTTCGATGCCCACGCGTGACAACCGGAGGCGCGCCTCCTCCACTTGCTCCGGCGACGCCGCGATCAGCACAGGCTGCGCCGTCAATCCCAGCACCGTCCCTGCCCACGACGCAAATTGCCCCGACAACGCGATATTCACCGACCCCGGCACGTGCCCCGCGGCGAATTCCTCGCCGGGCCGCACATCGAGAGCAATTTCGCCAGCATCGAGGAGAGCCTTCAACTCCGCCGGCTGCACCGCCCGCAGCGCGGGCAGATCCGACAAGGCTGCGGCGCCGGTTCGATTGATCTCCGCATCTTTCAAAAAATACTCCGGCCGCGCGGGAAGATTCGCGGTCAGCTGCGCGATGAACTCTTCCCTGCTCTTGATCTGTAGCGCGTAGTTGGTCAGCCGCTCCGTGCCAATAGTCGACGACCGCTCGGCACGCATATTCTTGCCGCAGAGCGATCCTGCTCCATGCGCCGGATAAACCAGCACGCTGTCGGCAAGCTTGAGCAGCTTGCCATGCAGATTGTTATAGAGCATCCCCGCCAACTCGGCAGGAGTATGCTTGGGCGACAAGTCCGGACGCCCCACATCCCCAATAAATAATGTGTCTCCGGTCAGAACAGCCCACGGTGCGGGCGACTTCTCGCCATCGGTCACCACGAGACAGATGCTTTCCGAAGTGTGCCCGGGAGTTTCGAGCACACGGATCGACGCTTTCCCAAACTTTAGCTCAAAGCCATCATGCACGGCCACATGAGGAAACGTAGCCCCAGACTGGGCACCCATATAGATTTTCGCGCCGGCGCGGGCGGCAAGTTCTTTGTGCCCCGAGACAAAATCGGCGTGCAGGTGAGTCTCAAAAATGTGCCGGATCGCAACCTCGTGCTCCACCGCCGCGTTCAAGTACAACTCAACATCGCGCTGCGGATCAACCACCACAGCTTCGCCTTCTGAAGCCAGCATGTACGATGCGTGCGCCAGACATCCCAGGTAGAACTGTTCGAAGTACATCGGCAGACTCCGCTCTGATTCTACAACCGCGGGCTGCAATCAATCGCTCGCCGCCCAGTTCTCGCGGCCCGGATTCGTAGTGGCGGGGTGACGTAGTGAAGGAAGAAGAGGGAAAAGATGGCGCAATGGAGTGGAGGCAAAGACTAAGCGGGCAGCGGGGCGATGAATTCCAGACCAAAGCAGAATCCGTTGCGCGACCGCACCACGGCTGGAACTCTGGACAGGAAAGGCAGGTCGAACTCTAGCTCCAGCAGGTCCCCTGGATTCAATAGGATGCCAGCATACAGGACCATCCCGCCTTCGCTCATTTCGGTGCCTCGGCCGGGGACCACGGTGGTCGAAAAGCCCTTCGAAGTCACGACGCGAACCGGCAAATCGACCGGAAGGCGGCTCCATCGGCGGGTGTGTTCGGCGAGCATCGCAATTCAGGATGGCCCCGCCGGCAAACTTCTTCAAATTACCAAGGGGAAACTCGGCTCCCGCCATAGGTACACGCGACATGTTTCCAAAAGCAGCGGGCGAAAGCGACGAAGTACAGGGATCAAACCGACGGCTAGTCGCCGTCAGAAGCCTGCGGGGTTTGAAAATAAAAATGATAGTGGCTGCGGCATCCCGGATTGAATTGGGCACTACAAACCGGGCAGCGAGAATCACTGTCCATGTATTGACGAATGGTTAGGGTTGCACCGCAGGCGCCGCACAGTATTCCTTCCTCGTTCCATTCACTCTCTGGCCAGACTCTTATCGGATGATCGGCGAGCGCCTCGTGACAATCCTTGCAGGCGTAGTAGAGCCCACAACATTTCATCTTGATGGCGATGATGTCGGTCGGCCCATGGTAATGCTGGCAACGGGTTTGGGAATCGAGATCTACCCCACGCACGCTCGGAAGAATCACCGCCATCGCCACTTTGACTCGCTGAAGAATTCAGCCGATCGTCAACAATTCCTCGTAGAAGCCGCCGATCTCGCGGGCACGATCCACAAAGTGAATTTCCAGGATCCAGTGCCGCTTTCGTCCGGAAGCGTCCGGCAGCCGCATCCGGCTGTGATTCTCAGGGTGGACATAAAGAGTGACTTTGTCCCCAGCGATTTTCTCATGCGGAAAAACGCCGATCAGATGTCCTGCGATATGGCCGCCATATTCCCAGCCATGCTGCTCAGCTAGTCGCTGGGCATACGCGTAGAGTGCCGCTGCGGTGATCTCCGGATGCTCGTGAAAATACCGCTTACCGGTGGCAAATGCTTCTTCGATGTCGCGGCAGAGCTTATGCTTCAGCGGATTGTTTCCTACAACGTACGTCCGTCCGAAGTCGGATTCCCATTCCTCAAATACCGGGCCGAAATCCAGAAAAACAATGTCATCCTCGCCAACCGTCAAATCAGGTGGATTCTCGTCATAGGGAGCCAAAGTGTTGCGGCCCGCACGGACAATGCGTTTGTGCCAATAGCGCGAGATCCCGTACATGGTCGCGGCAAGTGCGTAGATAGCTTCGTCAATCTCGCTTTCCTTAGCTCCAGGCCGAATCAGACCCTGCGCCTGGATCTCTGCGAACAGAGCCTCGGCCTTGCGCTGAGCATCCAACAGCCCGGCGACGAGCGCTTCTTCCGATTGCTGCGTCTGTTCCATTGGCGATCAGATTACCGTATCGCGGCCCACCCGTGATTTCATCGTTTTTTTCTTTTACCGACTTTTGCCCGAGTACGCGCAGGCGCTTTCCTCTTCAACTTGAGCTGATTGTAATCAATGGCGTCGCGAACAAGATTTCGCAGAGCGCGATCTTTGATCTTGTCCTCCTCGAAAAAATCGATCGCCCGCCACTGGTTGCCTCCGAAACCCGCGTTAAACAGCTTGTCAGTATCTGGGAGGTGCGCTCCGTGGGCAAAGGTAAGTTTCAACTTATCTTTCAGAACGGTGGCGACCGCTATGATTCCGTGGCGAGACCACACTGGACTTCCCATCCACTTCCACTCCTCGATGATCTCCCGGTCGGCCGCGAGGATACTCTTGCGGACGCTGGCCAGCGTCCTGCCGCGCCAGTCTGTGAGCCCTCCGATCAACGAATCGATGAATGCAGAGGCAGGTTCCACCGGAACGCGACTTTTCATATTCAGTCCAACTCTCGTTCAGCTCCAAGTCTCGACCCTAATCTATCTGCGCTCAGCGAAACCTGCAACCTCCGCCCGTGGAAGCTGCTTTTGGTTCGAAATCATTTCGGACGGGTGGCCCTCGATAAGAGAGAAGTCTCTGTCTCGCCATGTGCGGGATGCGAAAGCCCAATCAACTTAGCGGTCTGGCTTGCGCCGACCAGAACCGGGGCAAGAATAGAACAGCAATAGGAGCCCGCTTCTCGGACCGGCTGGTCTCAGGCCGTCCGTGCGGGTTGTATCCGCAGAAGTTGCTCTTTGCCGATGATCCGCGAGTACTCCGCGCTCAGTTCCCTAGCGATCTTTGTGTAATCAAGTTCGGCCAGCGCTTTGGCTCGCAGCTTCTCTCCCAACAGACTCAAGTCTGCACCGCCACTCTCAACGTCCGAGATTGCGTCAGCTATCGACGCGGCGCTTCCGTCGATATAGATACCGAGATCTCCCAAGTATTCCGGGATATCGACGGCCCTGGTCGCGATCACCGGAGTGGCGTTCACCATGGCGCAGGTCAGCGGATGCCGCGCCGACCCACCCGTGAACGGGATGATGCACGCTTTGCTGCGCTGATATACCATCGCAAGTTCGTCTCCCGTATAGAAATCCTGCCAGCGAATCATGTCAGCCACGTTCTTGCGAATCGCGAGTTGTTGGGCCTCCTCCAATCCGTTGCACCCGTACCCGACATAAATCACGAGTGAAATTCTTACTCCCTTCGATTTCAGCAGGGCCAGGGCGTCCAGGAGTTCCGGGTATCCCTTCCCGCGCATGATGAAGTGGCCACCGAAATAGAGGTATGCCTCGCGATGGGTGGGGACGAGATTGGGAATCACAGTTCCGTATCGAATGACTTTGATCTTGTCGGCAGCGGCCCCGAGGGCGATGACTTGCTGCTTCATATTCTCGCTGAACACGAGTACTTCAGCGCATCGGTTGTACATACGGTTGAGCCATTTGTGCTTCTTCTGAACGGGATCGATCTCGTGCACGGTAACCACCACGCGCTTCCCGAGTCGGTTGGCGAGAGCCGTGACGATGAAGAGCGGTACACAACCGAAAGCTTCGAGCACCTGGTCGAAATGGATTACATCCGCCCGATATGCCCGTTCGTAATATAGAAATCCCCGAGCAGTAGCCAGCACAAGATCGAGCCGCAGTATTTTCACCGCCAGGTACTTCAGCGTGCCGTGCTTCTTCCCGGGGTCCCTCGGTGCGTGCGGGATCGAAACCGCCGAGCAGTTGGCGTTAATGAGTTCGTCTTTCGCGATCGTAAATTTCTGAGCCGACGAAAAACATCTGCAGTTTGACGTAACGACGTCCACTTGCATTCCTGCAGTGCGAAGGGAGTCCACCAGATTACTGCAGTTGTGCGAGTACATGTCCTTCTTGTACCAGCATCCGATATAAGCCAGCCGAACTGGGATTTCTTGCTTGGTGTCATTTGGCACAGAAACCTCCACGGTCTCGCGAGTCTACGTGCTACATGCGGCGATAGATTAAGTCGCCGAGAACGGCAGTCGTTTTCGGTGAGAGGCGTCGCCAGATTTTCCGGGCGGACTGCGCAAATCTGCCGCCCTCGGTCGATGCACGCTCAACGGGTGGTGCCGGATAGTAGTAGCGATAGAGCTGTTTCGGATCTCCGCCCCACTTGGTTTTGAATTGCGCCAAGGCTTCGTGATCTTCGGTGACTTCTCCGAAGTCATACCAGCGAAACCCGCTTCTACAGGCGCCGCGGATCGCTTCGATCTGAAGTATGTCGTGGGGGTGAAGGCAAAAGTCTTCAGGAGCACAACCCGTGAAAGCATAAAAGACCGTCTGGCCGAATTGCAGCAGCAGAGATCCAGCCACAAGTCTTTTGTGGCCATCTTTGTTCAGTTCAGCGAGAAGCAACCGCATTTTCCCGGTCGGTCGTAACGTCGACCACAAATTCTTAAACAAACGATACGGCCGCGGAGGCACAGCATTGTGACGCATCGTCACAAGATAGAGCTGATACCAGGCGGCCAGCTGCTCTTCGGTTTCTGCATCGTGAACCTCCAATCCGAGTTTGACCGCCTTATTTACAGACCAGTTCACACGATGCTGACGGCGCGCATTTCCAAAGCGCAGTTGGCGGCAGTCCTGGCAAGATACGCAGGGTCGAGGAACTCGCAGATTCTCCCAGAAGTCCTCCCACTCGGTGCCCTCGATGCGAGCCGGCAGCTCGGCAACGTAGGTGTAACGCCACGGCCTGCACGCCAGACCATCCACACTCTTATCCAGCTCGGCCATCTCGCTTTTGATTTCCAACTGGACTCCTTGAGTGCGAGCCAGTTCCAACGCGCCTTCGACAACGGCCGCAGCTGCCTCATAGCTTGAAGCTAAGGGACCGCACATCGGAGTTCGAGGAAGGGACGAAAGACGCCGACCTGTCGACCCAGGACCCAAACTGAACGGCAGACCTTTTGTGTAGAACAACGGCAGAACGGCGCAAACCTGCCCCTGGTCGTCTTCACAAGCCAGGCTGACGCACTTCTGGCCGTATTCACTCTCCAGCACCGACAACCAGCCTGGATGGTGATAAATCAAAGCGTCTGGATGTGATGAAACAAAGCGCTCCCAGCGGGGGTCCTTCCGAAAATCCATTTCAAGGACGTTTAGGGTCCTTCCCACCGACGGTATTTCTGACTCTTGCGAAATCAATGGGTCGACCTCAAGATCGGCTCGTCGCAGTGGTTCCAGGTTCTCGCAGTGGGGGGTTGGGAGAATTTGGCGGCCGTTTGGAGGCACGGCCTATACAGAGGTTCAGAAGTAACTTACGCGGATGAACGGAAATTGAATGTGCCTTTGATCACTCTGGGACGTGTCGCAAATCACCTTCTGCGCAGAGGACTTGCGCCCTGTCAATCGGAAATTGCGCTCCGGGAACTTGGCTGGGAAGCTGGGGATGCCATGCCCAAAAAAATTGCCTTTCTCATGAAGGCTGTTAGAGATGAGTAGCCCTGCATCTCTCATTCCATCCGCAGCGCCTGATTCGGCTCCAATCGTGCCGCCCGTCGTGCTGGAATCCACATAGCAAGTAGCGCAACTAAGCCCAGGAGCGCCGGAACTCCAACAAAGACCATCGGATCCCAGGCTCGAACACCGAAAAGAAACCCGGCCAGGAAACGAGCCAGGATAGCCGCCGCGGCCAGTCCCACAATGACTCCGAGGCCTGCCGTCACCATGCCGTTCCCGACGATGAGATTGCGAACGCGTGCTCTGTCAGCCCCAAGAGCCATTCGTACGCCGATCTCATGCGTACGCTGAGCTACCGAGTAAGCCATTACCCCGTAGATCCCGACTGCAGTGAGCGCCAGTGCCGCCATGGCGAAAACACCAAGCAGAAGCATGCTGAAGTTCTGCCGATCGATCGATTGCGAGAGGATTTCATCCATGGTGCCAACCTGCCCTGCAGGCAAGCCTCCGCTCGCTTCGCGCAACTGTTCAGAGACGTTCACAGCTACTTGATGTGGATCAAGGCGTGTTCGGATCAGCCAGAAGATCGGACCAAACTGTGACCAGAGACGCGTCACGCCATCCGGTTCTTGCGCCAACGGGATCATCATGGCGGGTCCGGCTGGTTGACTCAAATCCTGGTCGCGCGTGTCGGCGACCACGCCGATGATCTGGCGAGGTCGGTCTTCAAAATCGGGTCCCATGCCTCGACCGATTTGAATGGTTTGACCGATAGGATCCTTGCCTGCCCAATAATATTTTGCCATCGTCTCATTGATGATCACGACGCCCGGTGCGCCTTTTCCGTCCTGTTCATCGAAATCTCGACCACGAATAATCGGGATCCTCAGAACCGAGAAGTAGCCCGGCGATACAGGCATCCACTCCGCGTCGCCGGTACTGCCCGAGTTGGCGGAATCACTTCCTATCGCGGCGAAAGGCAAACCCATCCTGTCGCCAAAGGGCGGGCTGCTGGTCGCCGCTGCAATCTCAACTCCAGCAACGCCTGCGATCCGCTGTCGAGCGTCCTCCACCAGACGCGCCACATTCGCTGTGGTTCTGAATTGAGATCCGCGCAACGACATTTCCATTAGAAAAACGCTATGACGGTCGAATCCCGGATTCACGCTCCGGAGCGCGACGAAGGTGCGGATGAGCAGCGCCGCGCCAATCAGCAGCACAACAGACAGGGAAACCTGGCTTAACACAATCAGCGATCGCATCTTGCTCTGGCGCGAGCTGGAGCCCATCCGTTGATTCCCTTCGGTGAGCGACTGGTTCAGGGATGGGCCGCATACTCGCAGCGCCGGAACAACCCCAAACACAATTCCAACCTGCAACGAGATGCCGAGTGTGAACATCAGCACGCGCCAGTCGAGTCCCACGGAGGCGCCAGCAGCGCCAACGCGAGGAATGTTGCCCGGAACTGTCGAAAGCAGTACGTGAACGCCGAGTGATCCCATCAGCAGGCCGACTCCACCGCCGCAGGTGGAGAGCAGCACGCTCTCGGTTGCAAACTGGCGCAGCAGCCGTCCTCTTCCAGCCCCGATCGCGGCTCGAATCGCGAACTCGCGCTGGCGAACGGTGGCGCGGGCAAGCAACAAATTCGCGACGTTCGCGCAAGCAATCAGCAGCACCAGGGCCACTGCACCCTGCACTAACCACAGCGATGCTCGCGCATCTCCGACAATGGCATCGCGGAGCGACTCCAGGGCAAAAGTGTATTCAGGGTCCGGTTGCAAGCCCAGGCGCCGCGCTGCTCGCGCAGCCAGTGTCAACTGCAGATTTGCCTGAAGCAATGAGATTCCCGGTTTCAGACGCCCGGCTGCCCCGAAGGAATGCAATTGGTCGTCGCTATTCAGATCGAAGTGAAACGGGATCCACAAATCAGATTCCGGATCGGTACGAAAGCTCTCGCCAGTGACACCAACTACCGTGTATGGCTCTTTTTCCAGCGAGATTGTCTTGCCTACAATCGCCAGGTCTCCGCCGACCTTTCGTTTCCACAGCCGGTAGCTCAGCACCACAACCTTGCCTGATCCCGGCCGGTCTTCATCCACATTGAACGCCCGTCCCAGCACAAACGGCGCACCAAACAAACGAAAGTAGTTTGATGTGACATGGACTCCGTGAACCTCTTCCGGTATCCCGCTGGTCAGGCCGAGCACACCTTTGCCCAGATCGTAAGCCGAGATATCGTCAACTGCCTTGGCCTGCTGCATCCAAAAACGAAAATCGGGAATCGATGCGCTCGGTACCGATGCTTCCGTCGATTTCAAGCGAAATTGGACGATGCGATCAGGCTCCGGATAGCTGAGTGGTTTTAGCAGGACTGTGTTGACGACTGAAAAGACGGCTGTGTTCGCGCCAATTCCTAACGCAAGAGTCAGGATCGCGGCTATGGTGAAGCCTGGCGAACGGAGCAGCGAACGGGTTGCGTGCCGAATATCCTGCAGACTTTGAGACAGCCATCGGAAAGAGCGTTCCTCCCGATGCGCCAGCTTGACCTGCTCCACGCCGCCGCAAGCCAGCCGGGCTCGCCGGTGCGCTTCAAGCGGTGACAAGCCTTGACGAAGGAACTCGTCTTCCAGATATAGCAGATGGGTTGCAATTTCTCTCGCCAGGTCCTCTTCGGCCCTGCTGTTTCTGAAGAGGGCGTCAATCTTTGCCATCGCTCGTGCGAGATGTTTCATTACGCGCCGGCCTCTTCCACGAGCAGGCGTTCAATCAGTTGCGAGGTCTGTCTCCAATGCTTCGTCTCGGCGCGCAGAGCTTTCTGGCCGGCGGCCGTGATTGTGTAGAACTTTGCCTCACGACCGTTCT
The DNA here is from genome assembly GCA_963739125.1 of uncultured Acidobacteriaceae bacterium. Lineage (GTDB taxonomy): Bacteria > Acidobacteriota > Terriglobia > Terriglobales > Acidobacteriaceae > Sulfotelmatobacter. The sequence goes on from CAVTZD010000001.1 coordinate 4,783,891, forward strand.
CTGTTTTACTCCAACCACCCTTGATCCAACCGTACTGCTCGAGTCTCACCAGGGCGGGGTAAAGCGTGCCCTGGTTCAGGTTGAGCAGCCCGCCAGAGATTTGCTGGAGGCGCGTCGCGATCTGATAGGCGTGCTGGGGTCCAATCGTCGCCAAATTGCGCAGGATGATCAGATCCAGCGTTCCCTGGAAAACTTGACGCGTCTTCTTATCTTTACTAGACATTCAAGTGAAGCTCGTGCCACCAGTCTCTGTCGACAACACTAGAATGTCAAGTGCAAGCACGCGGCGACACCCTCAGGGTGCCCATGACTCGCTGTTATTGCGAGATGGGACCTCGTTCGAAGTGCAAATCTGTCCCCCATAGGGAGTTGTGATCGTCGCGAATTCGGGAGTAGGACGCTAGTGAGCCGCCAGCCATACCTCATGAATCGCCGAAATGACGACCTCTGGATGTTCGGTCGGTATTTCGTGGCTGCCGTCCACAACGATCTGCTTGCCATTGGTCGAGAGACGAGCCAACTCAGGCTGTAACTGGTGGACCCAAAGATCCTCCTCCGCCTCTGCGTCCTTAGGCGGAATCTCCGGAGCGATGTCGTCCTGTCGCGTCGCAGTGAGCACAATCAGCGGGCGATCTCCAAGGTTGCCGGCGCTTCGCACCTGCGCCGCGCTCAAAGTGGAAAACACCTGATCCTCATCGATCGTAGTGAATTCATGTTTGGTCGGAAGCGTTAGGAAATCCTCTTCCTCCCGGAATGCTTGCGGCCAGAACGCAGGCGCATCGCGATCCGCCGTCAGGCGAGCCCAGCCAAAATGGAGCTGAAAGAAGTATTTCAACTTTTTCCACCCGGGGTGTTTGAGGTTTTTCTGCGACCATTTGCGGATAGACTCCGGTGCTCTCAACTCCTGATCTTCGTGGGACGCGTCCACCAGCACCATTCCGACAACATCATTTGGATACAGACCGGTATAAACCCTGATGTCGTATCCGCCCATCGAGTGTCCGACGAGGACGTACGGACCGTTTTCACCGGCCGCCTGGAGCAACTGTTTCAGTTCGTGCGCAATCTGCAGGCTGCTGCGTGGTTCCGGACCGGAGTCGCTCCAGCCATATCCGGCGCGGTCGTAGGAACACACGCGGGCGAACTTCGCAACCTCTGGTTGCACCATCAGCCAGTCAACAGAAGGGCCGCCCGAACCGCTCTCCAGTATCACCGTCGGCGAACCGTGTCCGCTGCAGTCGATGTTCATGCGGATCGACCCAGCCTGGACGAGATGCCCACGCTGTGGGAAGCGTCGAGCGTCACGCCACCTGCCCATCACTTCGTAGAGCGCGCCGGCAATCGCCAGGCACACGATAACGAGACACAGCCCAGTGAGCGACGCGCGGGCGATTCTGTTCATTCGCATCAATTCTAGTGTCTCTGCCCACACGGCCCACTGCAAATCAATCGCCCAATACCCGCGCTACGGCCCAGTTTCCGGAGTCCGTAACGCAAATCCTGAACGAAGTCTTCGAGGTTGAGGAAGTCAAGAAGCTTGGCGGGCGACAAAGGGCGCGCAGGCGGCAGCGGGTGCCCCATTCAAGCCCGGTTTTGGCTTGAGTGGGGATGCTCCTGGATGGGCTGACGCGAACGGAAACCAACTACGGAAGGACTCTGCTGAGTGATCGAACTCCCCCACTCAATCCAAAACCGCCACGCCCAAGTTCTCGTACCCCAACGTAAATTCAGACCCTGAGCGCGCCACGGAATCCCCTTGCCGCATAGTAAGATTCCGCACCGTTGTGATACAGGAAAACAGTGTCGAAACGGCGATCGCAAAACAGGGCGCCGCCGAGTTCTCTGACATTCGAGGGTGTCTTCACCCAGCTCGACGTCTTCGCGTCGAACTCTCCGAGCTTCTGCAATTCTCGATATTGTTCTTCCGTTAGAAGTTCAATGCCTATGGCAGCAGCCATTTCAGCCGCATTATCTTTCGGCTTATTTTCTTTCCTTGAATCCAGGGCTTCACGGTCGTAGCAGAGACTTCTGCGGCCCTTCGGACTTTCCGCCGAGCAATCGAAAAAAAGATATTCACCCGTCTTCTTGTCCTGACCGACAACGTCCGGTTCACCGCCAGTTCGTTCCATTTCATTCAGTGACCGTAATTTTTCAGTATTGGCTTCCAGCTTGGCTTGTATCTTGGCCCATTCCAGACCTGGATGTCGGTTCCTATGCTTCTCAAAGCGCGTTTTCAGTGTTTTGAATACTTCTTCCCATTGTTTCTTTGAGAGAGTTGCGTTTGCCATAGTTATCGCGCCTTTCCAAACGGTCGGTCCTTCGCTTCGAGCCTCGCGATCCATCACATTCAAGATCATTAAGCCGTCTGAGGCGGCCAGTTCGGCGATTCAATACCGAACTGCTTGGCGTACTCGGCGTGCAGCCGCTGCCAGGCGCCGAACTTCAGGGCATCGGGGCCGACGATGCGGCCGAGGGGATTTCCGCCGAGAAGTCGATCCAGAACATCGAAACAGATATGCCATCCCGCAGCGCCCATCGCGATGAAGCGGTGACCGATGTTGGTCCACAGCGTCAGGCGCGTGCCGCGATCAGTCGCTTCGAGCTGCCAGCGCATGTCGAACCCGCCCCACTTGTATTCAAGCACTTCAGGAGCGTCGGCTCGTGTGACTGTCGTTTCCGTAACGCGTGGCGTAGGCGCTCCCACAGTGGTGAGCTTCACTGTGGTTCCGACCGTACCCAGGCTCTCATCGGCGTCGAAGGGCGCCCACTCGCGCAAGTGCGCGGGGTCGGTAATCGCCTCCCACACTTTTTCCGGCGAGTGGCGCAGGTCTTTGACGAGAACAAGCGTCCACTTCTCTTCCCCGTTTTGTCCGCGCTCCTTTCGTATCTGAGCCATGTTCGCCGGACCCGGCGTGTACTGTTGAAGGTCGGTCATCTTCTTCTCCTTGTCTTCATAGCCTGCCAGCTGAGCTGAACTCACGATCCTCGCAAGCGCCGCTCCCCACGACGGAGCGCGCCGTACGTACAATGATCGCTGCGTACCCAAGTGCAACTCAGATCAAGTGGAGCACCGTCCGAACCACGTCGGGCACAACTGCGTGGAATATGGCGGGAATCGCAATTCGTGCAATCGGATACGCGATAAGCACCAAAGTGGCGGCCGCCAGCGCCCACGTGTTGGCCGAGAGGTGGCGTTCGAGACCATCCACGTGGGTCGACCAGAATTGGCAGAGCTGCACGGCATTGGCCGGGCTCGGTTTGTATTTCTCGCGATCGCTCATACTCTACTCCTCGCCATACTGTTGAACGTCCGCCCTACCAGCGCTTCATCTGGGTGAGCTGGATGAGATTGCCGCAGGTGTCGTTGAGCATTGCAATGGTCGAGCCGGTCACGTCAGTGGGCGGCATGGTGAACTCGGCGCCCCGTGCCTTGATCTGCTCGTAGTCGCCCTTGACGTCATCGGTAAAAAAATTGGCCGCAGGCTGATTCTGTTGAAAGATCGCCTGCTGATAGGCCTTCGCGGCGGGATTGTTGTTCAGCGCCAGCTGCAGCTGAACGCCGTCCGGCTCCTCGGCCGAGGCCACGGTCAGCCAGCGGTATGGACCGTTGCTGAAATCGGCCTTCTTGGCAAATCCCAGTACCTCGGTATAAAAGTGCAGGGCCTTCGTCTGATCGTCCACGAATACGCTGGTCAATTTGATTTTCATTTCGTTTCTCCTTGATGACCTCGCGGTTTGGGCCGCGAGGTTTTGTCTTCGGTCTTCCTTTTCGGTGAGATACGTTTCGGTGATGTACGTTTCGTTGGGCTTGATTGATCCATCCGGTCGAGGTGGCGTTCGAGAGCATCGATATGAACGGACCAGAACCGGCGGAACTGGGCCAGCCAGGCATCCATCTGCTGAAACGGTTCAGGCCTCAGGCGATAGAGTCGCCGCTGTGCATCCACCATGGATTCCACAAAACCGGCCTCGCGCAGCACTCGCAGGTGCTTGGACGCGGTCGGCTGCGTCATGCGAAGCTGACGCTCGATCTCTCCCACCGACTGTTGGGATGAAACCAGCAGGCTGAGGATCGCCCGCCGGTTCGGCTCCGCAACGATTTCGAATACCGATTGCATGTTTTGTATATACTCTATAGCGCATATACTTGTCAAGGTATATGTTGGTATTTATTTAAGACGAACCGAAGACGCCGGTTTCAGCCAGTTTGAAGCAAGTTCTGAGGAAGGTCGGCCTCACGTTGGATTTTGCGTTACGGCGTGAGCAGGGGGCGCAAAGCGCGTTGAGCATTCCCATATCGTCGGGCTTTGTAACAGACCTTCGCGAACGCAAGGACGCAATGCGCGAGGTGGACCGGCTCGGGTTGCCAAACTATCAAACGTATTCGAGTGGATCTTTTGTTGCCGGGAGCCAGCAGCAGAACCTTGCAGAGTTCTCTCTCACTGTTTCAAGTAACGAAGCGCAACACATCCTGATTTAAAAAGCTTTGACTCAGCCAGTTTCAATTGCAATTTCTCGGGTAGGCTTACGCCCTCCATCAACCGTCTTCCGTCTCCGCCAAGAATTGGTCCGACGACAAAACGGTATTCATCCACCAGGCCTAGCTCGATCAGTTGGGACGGAATACTTACGCCGCCGACCAGAATGTCTTTGCCTGGTTCCTGCTTCAATTTAAGTATTTCGTCGTGAAGATTCGTGCGGATGATTCTCGTTTTTTTATCTTCAGCGCTGCCTAATGATCGGGAGAAAACAATTTTTGGCAGGGAGTCAAAGGTCCGGGCAAATTCGTTCTCCGCTTTGCTCATGGACTGGCTTTTTGCGACCTCAGGCCAAAAAGGTACCATCAATTGATAGGTTTTACGTCCGAAGACGAGCAAGTCCACGTTCCGCAGGAGGTGGGCGAAATATTCATGTGTTTCATCATCAGCTAACTGTTTGGTGTGGTCGCAGCAGCCATCCAGGGTAGTGTTGATTGCGAAGATTAAATTTCTCATTGGATTGTCCTGACCCCGCCTTGCGCGCCCGCGCTCGTGACAGTTTGACTAAGAGGTGGTTTGGATGGAAGGTGTTCACATCGGCATCTTGCTCCGCTGGCGGCGGCCAGGATGGTTGGGGTCCGTGAATTCGAGCAGTTCGATGGGCGCGCCGTTTTCAACTATGAAAGCGACGCGGACGCCGTCGGATGGGCTCTTGGGAGGAATCAGGATTTCGCGCCCAGCAAGCTCGGAGTCGAGATCGGCTACTTCAAACGCGACGTGCGGAACTTGCCGGACGAGATCAGGGACCGCCGCGTCCGCTTCGAAACGCATCCACGCCAAATTCGCTTTTGTCGTGGCTGACGACAAAGAGTTTCAAATGTTTCAAGTGGGTCTCGCCAAGCGAAAAGGGAGACCGTCCAATGAAGGCGTGGGTGAAATTGTTGGCAACTTGAGTGGGAGCACCATTCACTAACTGCTTAAGAATGAATGGCGGGGACGACGGGACTCGAACCCGCGGCCTCTGCCGTGACAGAGTCGCTGGCCGACGTAACTTATTGGAACTTAACGGTACTGACAGCCCGTTCTTAATCCTCTAAGGGAACTCAAGGGAGCTTTTTGGCCAGCTCATCGGACCCAGATCGGACCCAAATTGGCCTATCCGGAATGAAGCCACCGGCCTTGCGGTTAGCCGCGTTTAGCCCTCTGGCCCTCGAAAAATCGCCCGAGAGGTTGCGATCACGAGGGTCAAATCACGAGTTCGACCGTTCGACCATTGATCTTCGGTTCTCGTGGTCCGTAAACTCAAGAGTCCAAATGTTAGTTTCTGCACTTGGTTGCAGCAGCTTCATTTTTTGCTTTGGTTGTGGATTGGTGGATTGTCTTCTATTGGCGTGAAGAGTTGGGGTTCGGACGACTACCTGGATCAGCAGCACAACGCAGCGCGCAAGCCTCACTTGCCACGATGGGGTTCTGCTGTTCCATGGACGACAATCAGTTTTTCGGGCACGAGGCGGACGGCCCAGAACGTGCCATCGGAGAAACAGGAAACGCCCGTATCCGGCGGTACAACGCGATATTCGATCAGCAGGTCCCCATTCTGCGGGTCCACTTCGAAAAAAGAATGCTCCGCATCCGACCACGCCCCCTTGGGATTTGGTTTGCGAAAACCGACTAGCCAGTTTCTGTCGGTCGCGACAAGCCCGTCAACATCGTAGCCTTCGGGCGGCTTGAGATCGACTACTCGCACCTGGCCACTTTCTTGGATCTCATAGACTCGCCTGCTTGCTAGACTGCGAAGGAACAGGATGCCGTGGCGCGATGACGCGAAGCCACTGAGCATCGTGACCGCCCCAATGCTCGCCGTCTGACCTCTAGCGATTTTGAGATCATTTGGAGGTATCTCCGACACAGCACTAAGGTCTTTTGGTAACTCCAAGTAGCGCATCAGTTGCCCGCCAGAATCCAACAGCGCGACCCTGGGAATCTGGTTTTCGTCACGACCCTGCGCCACCAGCGTTCCCGAGGCAAATGCGGCGAATGTATCCACATAGAATGGCAGATCTAGCTTTATGCGGCCCTTATACGTTCCGTCTCTATCAAACTGTGCGATGTACCGGCGTTCGTCTCCCACCGTTTTCTGCAGCTTCCGCTCTTGTCCTTCTGCATCCTCGACGATCATGGTTTCTTGTTTTGGGTTTTCGATGCCGTCCACGCCGAGGTAAATGCTGGATTGTGAGATGAAGCCACCATGTACATGCGGATTCGGTATATCACTCATCTTGTCGGATAAAAAAGGCACGATCCCATCGGGAGTGAGAGCCACGAGCCCTGCGCCAGGAGGCCATCTCCAGACATACAGATTGCCTTCGCCATCACAATAACCCTGGCTGGGTGCAGGCCAGTCATTCGCCCACGGCATGCTGGTGAAGTCGGGGTCCTCTGACAATTTTATTTCGAAAACGACGGGGGAGGCCTTTGGCTTGTTGTCTGCTGCGGTGGTGGATGGCTTTCTTTGTGTCTGTGCGGCGGCGCCCAGCGCACACAGAAGAAGAACTGGCAGACCTTTCTTCCACAATAACATTTTTCACCTCAATCGACGCGCTTAGCAGGCAACAACCCACATGTAACCCCTGCCCGACCAGGATTCCGTGTATGACATTTGGGTCCCATACCTATCGGCTACCGTGGAATTTGCGTGAAGTCGTTTCACGCGCTAGGCCGTCTCGAATTTCGAGCAGCAGGTTTATCTGTTTTCTGCGAAATGTGCAAGTGACTCATCCAGAGCCTCTGAGGCTACGGTGCTAACCAGCGCCTCATCTTTCGGATACGGCAACACTCGAAGATAACCGTACTTTAGGAGCCACATAACTTGTCTTAGGATCTCCGAACGTTCACCGTCTGCTCTAAGCAGGTGGAACAATTCTCCCACCTGTACTCCTACCTGTAGACGACCTTTAGCGTTCTTGACTAGCGATATGATTGCTCCGGTATTCCAGCCTGCAAAAGGGTCGACACCTTGGAACAGCTCTCGATACGGAAGAAGGATCCCATTGCCGTCTGGAGAGGTGCAAGACTCATCCCAAGATAGCCAAGAGGCTTCGGTTAGGGTAGCTGTCGCATAATGCTTAAAGCACCGGTAGTAGCTCGGTACTCTGTAGGATTGGGATGATCCAAGATCGGGCAGCGTAAGAGCGATGTTGTCTAGGTCGGTCCACAGCTCCTCATACTTCCGCACTATTTTTCGCCAATCAAACACAGCTTCTGCCCGCGCTCGGCTGGCGGCCGACATATGCAACCGGAGCTCTCGGTTATTTACCAGCTCTAACAAGGCATTACTCAACGCTCTGATATCAACACAAACTGATTGGCCCAGCTGGAAGTGATCAAGCTCAAAGTCCTGAGAATACAGAAGACCATTTCGAACGATGAGATCATCACATTCCGCCCAAGTCGTGGGAACCAAGAACCCTGTCTGTCCGTGCACTACCAAATCCCGATACCCATCCCAGTCAGATACTACTTGCGGTATACCGCAAGCCATAGCTTCTAAAAGCACAAGGCCAAAAGATTCCTGAATGCTGTCCGACGGAGAAACGAAGATGTCTGCCGCAGCATACAAAAATGGTTTCTCTGATTCGGAAACGTAACGGACAAAACGAACTGAATCGGCCAAACCCCATTCGTGGATCTTGTTTCTAAGAAGATCGGCGTAGTTGCCGCGGGAGTTCCCCGCTATCAGTAGCAGAACTCGCTTCCCACTTTTGGCGCGGACCTGACGAATCGCCATTGCAAGAGGTAGCAAGTCGCCCTTGTCGGATGCCGAAATTCGACCGAGGCACAAGACAATTGTAGCGTCCAAGGGAAGTCCAAATACACGTCTGCAGCTGCTTTGTTCGATGGGGCGGTACTGCTCTGTATTCACGCCAAAGGGGATGTAGTCGAACCGCCCCTTGTACATCGGCCTCGGAGCAGATAGTCTAGACGCAACCATCTCCAAGATATTTGAAATTGCCGTACGTGCCGCTCGGCTAGAACACACAATGGAATCGCAAGGAAGACTCTCTGACAAGAGCAATGGCAGAAAGACCTGGCCTAGAGTCTCGCGGTAGCTAACAGTGTGGTGAGTCCACGTTATGGGAATTGGTCTCCTGAGAAATGCTTGGCGAATATCGAGGAGCTCGGGGCGAATACAATGGGGCTCGAACCAGTGAGTCTGAGAGTCTGCCGCGGCACGAGCAACGTGTATGATATCTGCCACTCTTGTCGTTCGGCCGATTCTTCCCTGTTGCGTCAGCCAGCTCACCTCCTGGCGGACCACAGTTTCTGCCCGAGGAGTCGGAACGAGGAGTATTCCCTCCCCACCGTAGTGCTCCAAGAGGGCTGCGTATAGATTATGAATCGCGACTGGTGCTCCCAGCCTCAGTCCGGCCCGATTCCGTATCGATTTTCGCAAACGAGCTAGGGCTCTTCTAAAGCGTGATCCCTGGGGTGGCACATCGGTTAGAGTGCTGTCGCAAAACATCGCGAGCACTCCCTTGGATGGGCTTAGAGTGCGGGAATAGGCTTCGCTGAACATACCTCGGAGTGGGTTACCAAATCCCCTAGTTTTCACTCACCTGTCGATCACGTTAAGGTGCGCTCGCGCTGGCGCGAGCGCACCGACAAGCCCGCCGCCTGATTCTAGTGTGACGCCGGCATTCCAATTCAAGAGGCGACGATTCTAGGGATTCTTGTTTATAATGCACCCGCAGGCACTTCCTGTCGACGTGCAATCGCAGGTGATCCTCCCGTCTACATACGTAATCATGCCAGTCTGAATTGTTGATCCTAGTGCCGGCTCAGGAATCAGCATCATCCGAACGCCAATTGCTACGATGGCCGTCAGTGTTATGCGTTTCAACGCCAACACCATAAACGGCCATCGCTTACTCCGCTCTGCTGGAACGGTCAATAAATGCGAGTTCATAAAAGCAGTCTCCTTCGTATTGGCATCAGCCAATTTATTTTATGGGTTCTTGTTTATCACGCAGGCACAGGTTTTCCCGCCACTCGCGCAATCACATACGGGTAACCCTGCGACATATGTAAGCGTACCGCTCTGAATCGTTGATCCTTGTGCCGGCTCAGCAATCAGCATCATCCGAACGCCAATTGCCACGATGGCCGTCAGTGTTATGCGCTTCAACGCCAACACCATAAACGGCCATCCCTTACTCCGCTCTGCTGGAACGGTCGATAAAGCCTTGGGGGCTATATGAAAACGATCCCTTGAGCTGTCCCGTGAAAGCGAATACGCTCACTCTCTTTTTTGTGAAATCTACTACCGCAAGAGAGTCTTTCATGAAGGTAGCACTGACCGGTGTGATGTACTCCCCGGGTCCGAGTCCAGGTTGGCCAAGACGGCGTTCGAGTGTACCATCGGACGAGAATAAGTAGACTCTTGGCTCGCTAACATCAACCACGGCTATGTGACGATCAGTAGTAACTACCCGAGACTCTTTGTGCACCGGCACTTGTAACATCACAGGCGGCGCAATGGCGAAATGAGTGCCCAGTTCGTCTACACCGTCCCGCTGTGCGAGGTGAATGGCACTTTGGTAGGCTGGGTCGGGCCTGTTGCTGGGGTGTTGGGAATGGGCTTTGCTCCAGGTGCGAGGGAATGGAAGGATCAGAATGAACCCTCCGACAAACACACAAACAATCGTGATCATCCAGGATACTAAAGAACGTAATTGCATCAAAGCCTCCGTCGGCGCTGGTTGCGGTTGCCGCAGAGTTACTGAAACAAGAAGTTATAATTGTCATGAGAGCATAGCTTTTGCGCGAGGTGCTTGGCAACATACGAACTTCGCCACAATCGGACAGTTCTGGATGAATTGTTCGCTGGTAGAAAGGTCAGCAGAGGCACGTTCCGGTGAGCACCACAACCAACAGGGTTTGCATAAGGAATTGCAGATTAGGACTTCAGCGTCGGTCGGGAAGCTGCCAGACCAATTGAATCTCTGAGTGAGCAAAGCCCAGCTGAAATTACGAGAGGACGATTTACGCCGACGATCCTAGGTCTCGTCTGTGAGGGAATTAGGTGGGCAGATTTGAACAGAACTGTCTCGTATTCTTACAGAACGAAGCGCCGTCGGTCTTCTCAGCAGCACCGACTTTGTCAGTTGGTGGGGTTAATGGCAGTTCACCTCATTCAAGGGTACCCTGTGCGTCTGCGTTGCGGGTCGTGCCTGTCCACCATTACAACTCAGTGAATTGATGCAAATTAATCTTCTACCACTTGGAAGTTCACGCCAATGAACCCATCCATGCTGCATCCAGTAGTAAAGGGTCGAACGGCACACGCTTGCCTTGAGCATCGCATGGTGTAACGACAGAAAGTTTGCTTCAAGGTTGCACACGTCGCAGAAAAAGGTCGCCATCTGGCACCTGCCTGTCTCGTTTGTGTCAGAAGTTAGGTATCTGTAGTGCACCCCTCCAAACTAGACGCATGGGGCCAGGTTTGAAGTAAGGGTTAGGGCGAACCGAGCACGAGCGTCGTGCGGGGTTTGTCCGTGGAGTCCGCGATGCGGACGGTCGTGATTGTACTCCTCGATCCAGCGGGCGATGCTCAACTTCGCCTGCTCGAAGTTCTCGTATTCGTTGAGCCACACCTCCTCTTCTTTTAAGCTGCGATGAAACCGTTCGATATAACTGTTGCCCTCAGGATGGTTGTAAGCGGTGCGCCGGTGCGTGATACCCAACTGGTTCAGGGTTTCGACATAACGGGTTGAGGTAAACTGCGTGCCGTTGTCGGTGGTCAAAGTCAAACCCGTTCCACGAGAACCGAAAGGCAAAACCGCCAGCAGGGCGCGGTTGAGCGCGGCCAAAGCTTCTTCGGTGCGGCAGCGCAGACTCAAGTCCCACCCCACGATGTCGCGCGTGCAGCAATCGATCACCGAAACCAGATAGGACCAGCCCACACTGGGACCGGCCCAGACCTTGGTCATGTCTGACTGCCAGACGTGATTGGGAAACAGCGCTTCCACTTTGCCCCAGTCCTTTCTCCGCGAGATTTGAAAGCGGCGCTGCCGCACTAACAGTCCGCGCTCCCGCATCACGCGCAGCGCCCGTTTGCCGTTGACCACCAACCCGTGATGCCGTCCCAACCACCAGACCACGCGGCGATACCCGTATGCCGGTTTCTCGCCGCAGGCCAGAATGATCTCCTGGTCGTGCGAGCGATCCGCACGGCTGGCGCGTGGCCGCCGCTGATAGTAAAGGCTGGAGCGGCTGATCTCCAGTGTCTCCGCCACTAACTGCGCGGGCTTGCCCTGGGCCACGAAATCCCGTGCAAAGAGATATCCACGCAAGATGCCTATCTGGTGTACGGGAAAAATTGGATTCTCCCACGATGGGGAAGCCTCCTTTTGGAGGACGTCAAAACCATCGAGGTAGAACGCTGGCTACGAGCAGCAGAAGTTGCAGACGGGACCAAGGCCAAGATCAAGTGCGTTATGTCGGCTGTGTTCTCGCATGCCGTTCGCTGGGAGTTTTGTGGCCACAATCCAATTTCATCGGGAATACCAGTTGGAACGGGTGGGCAAAGAGGGCCAAGCACGGGCGTGCGCGTCAGTGCGAAGCGTCAGAAATCTCCGCTCGTCCTTTCACCGCAAGAAGTCATACTCGGTCTGGCAGAACTGGAATTTCGCGATCAGATTCTCGTGTTTCTCGACGGTGCCTTAGGAATTCGGCAAGGGGAACTGGGGGCGCTGCATTGGCTGGACTGCGACTTCAACAATATGAACTTCAGTGTGCAGCATTCCTACTACTGGCGTCGGGGTGGGCACCTGAAGAGCACAAAGACGGAAGCGTCGGCCAAGTTATTGCCAATGCATCCGAGTCTGAAGCTGGCCTTGCTGGAGTGGAGATCGCTAAGTCTCTACAACCAGCCGGGCGATTTCGTCTTTCCTTCAGAAAGACTGAAGGGAAAGAAACCGCTCGACTTAGCTTCGGTGTTGAAGAAGAAGATCCAGCCGGCCTTCAAAAGGATCGGCATCACCGGCGTAGGCTGGCACACCTTCCGGCACACGGTGGGAACCATGTTGGCAGAGATGGGCGAACACCAATTGATGATCCGCGACTACTTGCGTCACAGCGATCTGCACGTGACCAACAAGTATCTCCAGGCAACGACGAAAAGCAAACGCCTCGCGCAGGGGAAGCTCGTGGATGCCATTCTGCCAGGGGGCGTGCTGTCGGGAAGCAAATCAACCTTGATCCACTAGCCCGAGAAGTTCGTTTCTTCGGGTTATTTGGATGGGGCGAAACAGCGAATCCGCAGATGGGAAACGCTTATTGGACCCAAACGGACCCAGATCGGTTTTCGGGGTCCTTTGTAAACCATTCAAAAGAATGGCGGGGACGACGGGACTCGAACCCGCGGCCTCTGCCGTGACAGGGCAGCGTTCTAACCAACTGAACTACGTCCCCAACTTGTTTTCATCGGGTTAGCGGGAAACCCTTGATTTTCCTGTCTTTTCTTCCTGTCAATAGAGTCGCCTGTGTCAACCGTTTCCACCCCATGTAACCCAATTCCGGGGTTTTATCGACAGGAAACTGTAAGGAAGTACTGCCATCCAGTTCCCAAAGCGAGCCCTACGACCCGGAGCATCTGTCCATGCCCCGCGTGTTGATTGTAGCAGACGGTCGGTTCATCCGTCAGGCCTCGGTTGAGACAATCCTCGATTGGCACGGCACTTGTTCCCATTGATAGAGAGGGATATGCCTTTTGGTCGAGCATAGCCGTAAAATCTACTGATGATTTCCTTCGATGCCGCGCACGCGGCAGTGCACTACCCAAAGGACCGCCGCTTCCGCATTTGGGTTCACCCTTCCATTCTGATCGGAATCGCGGTGGCGGTTCTATCGGTGTTTCTCGCGTCCTGGATTGAGTTTGCCGTAGTCGGCCTGCCTCATGTTCCACCCGTCCCCCAGGTATATCCAAACAACTTCGCAGGGCCGCACGGATTTCCGCTTTGGGTCCGTTACTGTCACTTCTTCAATTTCCTTTTTGTGATGATGCTGATTCGCAGCGGTCTGTCCATCCTCGTGGATCATCCTCGTCTGTATTTCAATGATGACTGTACGCCGGGCAGCGAATGGATCCGGTTTACGCCGCTCAAGGTCCCTAGCAACCGCCTCTGGACCGCGAAAGATGACGCGCGTTACATTTCACCGGTAATTGGCACACCGGGTTACAGGCACACAATCGGCATTGCGCGGGTGTGGCACTTCATCAACGTTCACGGGTTCATCATCACGGGTATTTTTTTCGCCATCATGCTCTTCGATACCGAGCAGTGGCGGCGCATTGTGCCCACTTCACCGCTTGTGCTGTTGCAGGCATGGAACACTTTCGTGCACTACGCAACCTTTCATTTGCCTCCGGAGCCGAACGGGTTTTATGGATACAACGCCTTGCAGCAGATTGCGTATTTCACAGCCGTCTTTGTCTTCGGTCCTTTGGCCATTTGTACTGGCATTGCCATGTCGCCGGCCGTGGTGAACCATGTTCCCTGGTACGCGCGAATCTTCGGAGGGAGGCAATCGGCCAGGTCCGTACACTTCCTCACTATGCTCAGTTTCTTTGCATTCCTTGTCGTGCACGTCACTCTGGTCGTGATGACCGGATTTGCGCGCAACATGAATCACATCGTGCTGGGTACCGATGATCAAGGACATCTTGGCATGTATCTAGGCTTTATCGGCATAGGGGTGGTCGTCCTCTCGTGGTTTGCGGCGCACTACATCTCATGGAATCACCCTCGCGGGCTGCAGCATGCCCTCAAATCCGTGACCTATCCCATGCAACTCCTCACCCTAAATCGACTCATTCCACAACAGAACTACTCCGAGCAGGATATCTCTCCGTACTTCTGGCCCAACGGAAAAATGCCGGTGAGAGAGGACTGGAAGCAACTAGCCGAGCGCGACTTCCGCGATTTCCGATTACAGGTAGGAGGACTGGTTGAAAATCCGGTCGAACTTTCGCTTGCCGACATCGAGAAACTGGGCCATGTCGAGCACATCACCATGCATCACTGCATCCAGGGGTGGAGTGGTATCGCAAAGTGGGGCGGTATTCCTATGAAGACACTGATCGAATTAGTGCGCCCAAAACCGGAAGCCAAGGTCGTGGCCTTCTTCTCCTTTGGTGAAGCGCTCTATGGAGGCACATACTACGATACCCAGAGTATGGAGAATTTGCTCAAGGCGGAATGCCTGCTCGCATCGCAAATGAACGGGCGACCGCTTCCCGAAGTGTATGGTGCTCCACTGCGGTTGCGCGTTGAGAATCAACTTGGCTACAAGATGGTCAAGTGGATCGAGCGCATTGAATTTATCCAGTCGGAAAAACAGTTGGGCCAGGGAGAAGGCGGAAAGAACGAGGATGATGAATACTTTGATCTCCTGCCTAACATCTGAGCGGCTCTACTCCACACTCCGCGTGACAGCTCTGACATTATCGCGCGCCGCAAGGAAGCTTCCCCCCTCGACGAACGGTCTCGCACTCCCGGCGGATATTTCTTTCGTCATGATCGCGGGCTGGTCTTCATCCCTCTGCGTTCTCGCGTTATCCTGACGCAACGCGGCGTGCAAGGCGGGCAAAGCAAAACAGGAATGTCTGTCGGGTTCTTGCCTCAAGCTTCCGTATCGTCGTCCTCTACGTCCCCGTCCAGGACACGATCCTGTTCCAGGTAGTGTGCCACGGCATACTGCGCCAAGAGCACTGTCTCCAGGTGAATCGTGGCACCGATAGATTCACCGTGCGCGTGTGGCACACCAGCCGGATGTTTGCATGTCTCTCTGCTTCCGTGCTGAAACTCAACAAACGAACTGTCTTCAGAATCGAAGTGGCGGAGGTTGTGCCATACTTCCTCTCCTACGCTTCCCGAGATGTCGATTTTCAGTTTTACCGAAGGCATCGGCCGAAACTCCATTCCTCAAGCTGCGTGGCATGCGGTGGCTTCCCCACAGATCATCTCCAATATCCGCCCTGCCAACTGTTCGAACCCATGGTGAACGTCAATGCCGATTTCTGAGTCGTGCTGCTCAAATTGCGCCCGCAATTCCTCCTGGTCACTTTCGCTCAGCAGCTTGTTAGTCATCGGGAAAAGGAGGTAGTCCTCTTTCCAGATGTGTGCTGGATAAAGCTCAATGAGCCTGCGGAGAGTACCGATCAGCGCCTCCTTGCCTGCGTGAGGAGCGCGTATATAGGTTTCGGACGTAAGCTTCAGATCTGCCAACAGACCTCGACCTTTCTCATGTTCATGAAGAAGAACTGCCAAGGGACAACCGCTCACGGGCACTCCCTTCTTCTCCAGGAGCTTAAACAGATAATCCTCTTCCTTCCCGTGGTGGCACTTATCGCCAAAGGTCTGCATGAATTCCGACAGATCTGTCAGCACGGCTGGGTCGATCTCCTTACCCGATTCCAGTTTCTCTATGATTATCGCCATTCCACCGACGACCTGTTGAATGATGCGGTGTTCGTGTTCCAGTTCCTCTGTTGCCTTTCTGTTCGTCATTGGAGTACTCCCTTTCTTGTCTCTGACGTCCCGGTCAGCGGTTGTAATGCTTCGCATTGATTTCGGTGTACTGTTTCCATTTCTCCGGCAGATCATCGAGGGCGAAGATCGCGGAAACAGGACAAACCGGTACACAAGCACCGCAGTCGATACACTCGACTGGATCGATGTACAGCTGAGTTTCCGTGGCAAAATCATCTTCGTTCTTCCGCGGATGAATGCAGTCGACAGGGCATGCATCCACGCAGGCAGTGTCTTTGGTTCCGATACAAGGTTCAGCAATCACATAAGCCATAAAAACGGCCCCCTGCTTCTAACCTACTTCCCCCACCGCGAGATGCAGTGACAAAAGTCACGAGGTCTGCTCACTCAGTCGCGTGCGTTCAAAACCTTGCAGAAGCGGTGCACGGTTGCGAGATTGCGGTATCGGTTCGACCATCAGCCCTCTAGCGGAGTCAAAGCTCAGGGTTGTGGTCAAACTGCACTTGTCACACAACCAGAAGAACACCGAAGCACCGCCCGACTTCGTGCTGCAAACCGTGTCCGGGACGTCCCGACAGGGTTCCGAGGGGGATCTCACCTCAAATCGGAACACCTTGCCGCGTCCCAGCCGATGGAAAGGAACGGAACATGCAGGGTTCGCACATTTTGCAGTCATTGGTCGCCTTCGTTTGAGTCTGTATCTTTCATCTACTATTTCCGCACTCGGAATGGATTTCTCCAATAGTTCATTCGTACTCTGGGAGGAGATTTCTGTAACGGTCGGTCGGAGCCAATCGACTAGCGGTAAATGCGGAGCCAGCTTTGCCGGTGTGAAACTCACGACAGGAAGTTTGCTAGGTCGCAGCCTTTAAGCCGCCGATTTGCGACTGCTTGCTCTGTGTCTTCTTCCGGCCCTCATTTCCAGGTAATCCCGAAGAGCAACCGCATTGTTGTGCTCACTGTCGTGAGAACTGTAGACAAGCGTCACCGTGCCTCGGCGCGCCGCCGTCAGGATTGGATCACACGCTTCCGGATGTCGATCCAGTTCGGCTTTGTAACGTTTCTGAAATTCACCCCATTTCCTCGGATCATGACTGAACCACTGGCGCAGTTGAGTACTGGGTGCAACGTCCTTCAGCCAGCCATCGAGATCCAGGGAAGTCTTCTTTATCCCACGAGGCCAAAGTCTTTCTACAAGGAAACATCGGCCGTCTTCTGGAGAAGCTGTTTCATATACGCGCTTCAGTTTGAGCATTCCAGTTTCCTCCTTTGAATAGGCTAGTCAGTCGTCTCTTGGCCACTCCGCCTGCGTACACTCCGGGCACTCGCTCTCAATGTAGGCAAGCCACGAGAACACTTCCGAGACGCCAGGAAGGTTGTCTCCTTGTGCAGTGCGCCACGTCGCGTACACCTCTAGGAAACGGTCAGTCACGTAAACCGCGGAAGCAGGAACTGCGTGGACGTCGACTGCCCCAACCGATTTGTGGATTTGCATGTCTTGGTCAGCCAGAACGGGAAACGGCAGTTGCACCTGGTGCTTGGCCCGTTCCGCTTGCTCCCGGGAACAGGCCAGGACAACCAATATCTCCGAGTCTTGACCTCGAATTTGGGCGTAGCGCTGCACGAGGGTCCGGAGAAATCCGTTCTCTCTCAGGTCGGCAGCGTCTCCTGCGAAGAACAACACCAGATTGGCGTGGCCACGGTAGTCATAAAGACTGACTTGCCCGCCCTCTGCTGATGGCAGCGTGAAGTCGCACATCAACCGTCCACGAGCTGGGAAACTGTGCGCCCGATTGAGTTTTCGCTGCCGACTTCTGACTGCAGCATGAATAAACCTTATATATCGTTACACGATATACTATCACTATCGATGAAATGTGACAGCCGCCCATGTTCCGCACCTCGGGAAAGGACGGAGGCGGCGTCATTATCACGTCTGGGTCGTAACCCAAACAGGGGAGATCCACTCTCTTTGTCAGGAGGGTCCTATGCCTGCCGATATTTCCGCCACCTACATGGTGAAGCTGACGAGTCGAGAATCTATTGCAGAAGGCACCATGGCCTTTCGTTTCGAGAAACCAAAGGAGTTCCACTTCACGCCCGGCCAATACGTCGATGTCACCCTACTGAATCCGCCAGACACAGATGCAGAAGGAAACATCCGTTCATTTTAGATAGCCAGCGCTCCTTTTGAGGACCACCTCACGCTCGTTACCCGCATGCGTGACACTGCGTTCAAGCGTGTGCTCAAGTCTGCTCCCCTCGGCGTGGAAGCCAAGCTGGACGGTCCCATGGGCTCCTTCACTCTGCACAAAAACGCATCGAAAGCAGCAGTCTTCCTCGCCGGCGGAATCGGGATCACACCGTTCTTCAGCATCCTCCGCAACGCGGCACATGGAAAACTGCCCCACAGGCTATATCTGTTCTACTCGAACCGGCGACCGGAGGATGCCACATTTCTGAGCGAACTGCGACAATTGG
>CAVTZD010000002.1:0-722050 GCA_963739125.1 uncultured Acidobacteriaceae bacterium
GACCGGCCGACCTGGGTCTCGACGCGGGTTGCACGTGCAGCCATTCTCTCTCCGTTCCTCTCTGTGCCCAGGTTCCATCGCAATCGCCCGCGGAAACAGGATGTTGTTCTCCAGGTGAATGTGTTGATGGAGGTCAGCTTCAGACTTCTGCCGATAGTTTTTGACAAAGTCTGGTTGCTGATGCAGGCATTGACTGGGGGCGAATAACCGGTGCTGGCCAGAAAAATCGCTACATAGTATTGCCGGCGGAGTCGTGTTCGTGCATCATCATGGTCACGGGATTCTGCACACTACCGAAAGGTGGAGGCAGAACTGGTTCCCTCTGAATCACCGACTCTTCCATCCTGACGATGTAGGGGAACAGGACCATTTCTTCCTTCATCATGTGCGTGGTGAGTTCCTGAGCGAGTCCCCGAAAGCTGGCGCGGACATGCTGCAGTTCCGGATGGTTCTTGCCGTGCACCGAGCAAACCTTGTCAAACAGCGGGCCCAACCGGGCGATTTCCTCCCGCGTGTACTTGTGGTGCGTGCTCTTGATGTGGTCGATCACGTCGGTGAAGGTTCGATCTGCCAGTTGCGCTCTTTTTGGTTCACTCGGGATGCTTCTTCGGCCAACTCCAGCGAGTCCAGTATTTCGTCGACCGATAAATTGGCGGCGGCGCAGGCCTCTTCCAGCGATTTGTTTCCGCCACAGCAGTAGTCGATGCCCAGCTTCTCAAATACACGGGTCGCGTTCGGGAACTCTAGCGCAAGTTCCCGCACAGTCTTCGTAGTAGTTACGCTCATTGATTTCTCCCCGCAGCCTTGGTAGAAGCCGTAAGGCCGCTTCTATGTTTTGAACATAGTGCCGCTGGGAGCTCATTGCGATGACTTTTGTCACGGAGACGCAGGACCGTTCACTGGGACAAGGAGGATTTGCAGGGTCGTGCGCCGAGTCCTTTTACGGTGACTTCGTGATGGGCGGCGATCGAGCGACGGCGCCGGCGACGCCTGTATGAACGGCGGTATTTAGCAGCTATTCCGGAGCCTGAGTCTCTGCTTCGAGGCTCTTGAGGTCAGGGATGAATGCACTCCGACCATCGATCCGGACCAATCCCTCCGCCTGCAGCCGACTGAGGTTGCGTGAGACGAGTTCGCGGACGGTCCCGATCTGTGAGGCCAACTCCTGGTTGCTGGCTGGTAGAGTGACCTCGGTACCGTCGCGGGTGTGCTTGCCTTCCGTTTGCGCCAGTCGCAGCAGGAATGACGCGAGCCTGTGACGCACTGTCGTAAACGAAAGCTCTTCGATGATACCAACCAGCTTCCGTAAGCGCGCACCCACGACCCGCAATACCTTGAGCGCAACCTGTGGATGGGTAAGGCACAGTGCGTGGAAGTCTTGTTTGCTCACGAAGAGCAGTGTGGCATCGTCGATTGCGGCCACTGATGCCGGATAGTTGCCGCCGTCAAAAACCGGCAACTCCGCCACCGAACTGCCTGGTCCATCAACGCTGAGCACATGCTCGCGGCCCCCGGAGGAACTCTTAAAGATACGGATGTGCCCAGATTCGACAACATACAAGCCCAAACACGGTTCACCTTCGCCAAACACAATCTCGCCCGCTGCGTAGTGGCGTGGAACTGCGCGCTGCAGGAGGAAAGCGAGTTCGCCCTCTGTCAGCCCGGAAAAGATCGGGACCCTCGCCAACGTCTGACTATGATTCACCTTGGTTTCCGGCACGGTGGCTATTGTATCCGAGCAAATTCCAGCTGTGACATCAGTCATATGCGCCCGGTGAGGACTCTGGCAGGCTTGACTACAAGACGCAGGCAGGAGGGCAGCGTGGAACCACAACTGGACTTCAATGAGCGCCCATTCATTGTGATCTGGGAGACAACCCAGGCATGCGATCTTGCGTGCGTCCACTGCCGCGCATGCGCTCAACCCGTTCGCAGCGCTCTCGAACTGAGCACCGACGAAGCCAAGCGCCTTATTGACGAGGTCTCTGCTCTGAAAGCCCCAGTCTTCGTGCTCACCGGTGGCGACCCGCTGAAGCGCCCGGACATCTTCGAATTGGTTGAATACGCCTCAAGTCACGGTGTGCGAATTTCCCTCACTCCGAGCGCCACGCCGCTCCTTACTCAGGAAGCCATTCACAAACTGAAACAGTGTGGTTTGGCGCGGCTGGCCATCAGTCTCGATGGGCCCAGCGCCGAAATTCACGACGCATTCCGCCGAGTGCCAGGTTCATACGATTGGACACTACGCGCGGTACGCTGGGCGCGCGAGATCGGACTGCCGGTTCAGATCAACACCACGATCACGCGACACAACCTGCAGTACCTCGATTCGATGATCGCACTGCTTGAGCAACTCGACATCGTGCTGTGGAGTGTCTTCTTCCTCGTGCCACCGGCCGAGGTTCGACGATCGACCTGATCTCGGCCGAGGAGTTCGAGCAGGTCTTTGAAAAGCTCTACGAGACCTCGCGCCGGGTGAAATTTGATATCAAGAGCACGGAAGCACAACACTATCGTCGCTTTCTGCTGCAACGCCGGACGGAAGAGAAGCGCAAAGGCAACAGCCAGTCACTCCCTCCGATGCTTGGCACAAGTACCGCCGACGGAATCGGACGCGCCCCTCGGGGAATCAACGATGGCAAGGGCTTCGTTTTCATCTCTCACCTCGGAGAGGTATTCCCCAGCGGGTTTCTGCCCGTCTCCGCGGGAAACGTGCGTAAACAGTCAGTTGCGGAGCTCTACCGGCATTCGCCGCTTTTTGTCTCTCTGCGTGACAGCAAGAACCTGAAGGGGAAATGTGGCATTTGTGAATTCCGCGAGGTTTGCGGCGGATCGCGGGCACGAGCCTACGCCCTGACAGGAGATGTGTTCGCCGAGGAACCCTGTTGCGTTTGGCAGCCTAAGACTTCCATTGCCGGAACCGGCGAAGATCCTAGAAGAGAGCTAGCCGTGCATTGAAGGCATTGGAAGCGAGTTGCCGATCCTGTCGGATCGAAGGTTCGCATCGCCCCGTGACATAAGTCATTGTCTCCATCTCGTCGCCCGCCTAGGCTAACTCCAGGAGAGAACCGTGAGCGAATTGATTGACAATCGGGCGCATCGTATTTCCGTTCTTAAGGAGATCATCCAGCACCTGCACGCGGGTGCCGACCCAGCACTGGTGAAAGAACGTCTGCGGAAGCTCGTCGGCGAGACAGACGCAACCGAGATCATGGCTATGGAACAACAACTCATGGCCGAAGGTATGCCCGTCGAAGAAGTGCGCTCGATGTGTGACCTGCATTCTCAGGTCACGCGAGACGTTCTCGTCCAGGTGGCTCCGCCTGCATCCATCCAAGCGGGACACCCGGTTGACACCTTCCGTCGCGAAAACAGCGCGCTCAAACAGGTGATCGCGACGATGCGAGGGATCTCTGCCGAGATCGCCAACCTCGACGGGAATGCCAGCGCGAAGGAAGTCATTCTTCGCCTCCGTCAGTCGGCAAACGACCTCATGGACCTCGACAAACACTACCAGCGGAAAGAGCATGCACTGTTTTCGTGTCTTGAGCGGCACGGGATCACTGGGCCTTCCAAAGTGATGTGGGCGAAAGACGATGACGTCCGGAACCTGCTCAAACAGATGAATCAGGCAGCGCACGACTGCGGTCCGACATCTGACGAAGCGAGGCAGTTTTTCAACCAACACGCTACGGCGGCTCTGTCGGCTGTCGAAGAAATGATATTCAAAGAGGAAAATATTCTCTTTCCGATGTCTTTGCAGACGCTAACCGAGAACGAGTGGGCTGAGATCTGGTCAGTCTCCCCGCAATATGGCTGGTGTCTGGTCGAACCCCAAACCGGGTATGCTCCTCCCGTGACCACAGGCGCCACAACCAGAACCGTACCGCACGACGCCACCATCATGATGGCCACCGGCCATGTAACCGTCGAACAGCTGACCGCCATGCTCTCCACCTTGCCGCTCGACCTGACATTCGTCGATGCCCAAGATCGAGTCGCTTTCTTTAGTGAAGGCCCCGATCGCATCTTCGCCCGTAGCAAAGCAATCATCGGCCGCAAGGTTCAACACTGTCATCCTCCGCGAAGCGCGGATACGGTCAACAAGATCCTGGAGGATTTTCGCTTCGGCCGCCAGAATGTGGCCGAGTTCTGGATCAACTTTCACAGCAAGTTCGTGCACATCCGCTATTTTGCCGTTCGTAACACGCAAGGAGACTACTTAGGGACCGTCGAACTGACCCAGGACATCGCCCCGCTACGAGAATTGCAAGGCGAGAAACGGCTTCTGCAATACAGTGATTAGCCGTTGTGGCAATCAAGAACGGGGAGACGAATGACAAAACCGAAGATAGCGCTCAATCCGCAGCATCCAGAGCGCGTCTGCTGGGGGTGCGATAAATACTGTGCCGCCAACGATCTCCGTTGCGGAAACGGCACTATTAGGACGCAGCATCCGGTTGAGTTGTTCGGGGAAGACTGGATCGAATGGGAATTGGATCATCGCCTTCCTCAGCCACCAAGTGTCACTGAGAATAGAGAGGCCCCTATGCCGCCGCGTGTGCAATCCACCGAAAAGGACGATTCGTCACTTGAGTAGATGATGCTCGGGAATCGCACTAGCGCGAGCGACGGGACTCGAACCCGCGGCCTCCTGTGTGACAGGCAGGCGTTCTAACCAACTGAACTACGTCCCCAACTTGTTTTCACCGGGTTAAGCGGGAAACCCTTGATTTTCCTGTCTTTTCTTACTGTCAACCGCGTCGCCTGTGCCAACCGCTTCCATCCCATATAACCGAATTTCGGGGTTTTATCGACTGACGAGTCCTGACGCAAGCCCTACGATCCGGAGCATCTGTCCACGCCCCGCGTGTAGATTGTAACAGACGATGGATTGATGCGTCAGGGCCTGAGCCCGAGACGGATCTCCAAACTGTGGAACTATCCGCGACTGCGTTCTGTGCGCTGCCAGGATCTGCATATCAGGATTCCCAGTCTATACTCGCCTCGTGCACCAAGCATCACAACTCCGATACGCTGACATTCTGCAGAATCTCCAGGGCTTTGATGATTGGCTTCGACGACTTGGTGTACCGGTGCGACAAGCGGACCGCGCGCATCGCGCAATTCGTGTGCTGGAAAAAGCGGAGCGAGCCTTCCTAAACGGCACGAACCAAGCTGATGAAATCTCAAAATCGGACTACCTATTCGGTTTGACGGAGGCTCTGGAATTGCACGATGTGTATCTGGCATTCCGTGACTACCCGCCCCAACAGCTTTGCGAGCGATTGACAAGAGCGTTGAGTGGGCCCGCTCTGCCTGAATCAGAAACACCCACCAGCCGCGACGGCCGAAACGTCATGTTCGAGCTGGCGCTCGGGGCTGAGTGGGCGCTCTGCGGGGCTGAAGTGGAACTCCTCGAGCCGGATCTATTTCTCAAGGTGCCTGACAGGGGCTATTTGATAGCCTGCAAGCGGCCCGAACGTGAGCGCAGCATTAGAGCCGCAGTCAGGAGTGCAGCGAGCCAACTTCGATCAGCACTGCCGTCCGCTCCAAACAACTACTTCGGGATCATTGCTGTCTGCATCAGTCGAGTTCTAAATCGGGGCAACGCGTACTTCTCGGGTAGCTACGAACAGCTCAGCGGTCTTGTCAACATGTTGATGGGTAGACACCGAACGGACTGGCGCACAACTGAGTTTCACCCACGCAACATCGCCGTCCTCTTCTACGCGCACACTCCGGCCGACTGGGGAAACGGCTTGTTCCGGTTGAGCGCGGTACGAATCGGGCCAACTCTTCGCGAGGAATCGGTCCATCAGAATCTTAGGGACGATATGACAAACTTGTATTCCAGCTGCGGTCGTTGAAAACGCTGACGATTGAAGTTCCGACCGTCGGTCTATGTACGATTTTCGAGCGTGAGAGATCCCGATGCCCAAGAGAACGATGCCGTTAAACCCAGAGTTGGCAGCAGAAGCCAAGTGCATTGTCGCATTGGCGTTCCGCAATGGTCCGATCGAAGGTGTTCACGCGGGGAAAGAGTGCCCCAATTGCACGGGAAAATCGGAATACTCGCACATAACGCAGGCCGAGATGAAGAACATCATGAAGAATGCGGTGGCCACGGTCTATAAACTGCTTTGGATGAAAAAGAATGATCCAGAGCGGTACGCGGCGTCGATTGAACTCGGGAGTCGGTACACTCGGTCTTGGGATGACCCGAAACCCGTGTGAAGTGCACGTCGTACAGGTTGTGATACTCTCTGAGCGGATCGAGCCCTGGGTTTGTTGCAAATGGAACGCGTCCCTTCTAACCGGGAATCAGGAGTGATCCGTATGTCGCGCCGCTGCTCGTTGCTTCTCGCCCTTGCACTTTTCTCACCTTTGTTCGCGTTCGCAGCCGATGGTTGTCCCGAAGTCGCTCCCTCGGTGCAGAATAGCGCTTCCGGCGCTAGAACGCTGACCGTCGAGCTTTACCCTTTCGTGCCCAACTTTGGCGCTTTCAAGGACGAAGTGACAAGAAGATTCGCGCAGGCACACCCGGACATCCGTCTTGTCATCGTTGACTTGTCGGACAACTATTACGGGTCATTCTCAGATGCGTATGTGGGATGCGCGCAGGCCAATGTCTACGAACTGGACTCGGTATTCCTGCACGATTTCGCGATCAACAAGAAGATCCAGCCGCTGCCGCCCGCCGCCATGCTGCCGGACGACGGATTCCTGAAGAACGCGGTGGCGGGTGCTGTCGTAGGAGGCGTGCGCTATGGCTCGCCGCATTGGGTCTGCGGGAACTTTCTTTTCTTCGCGAAGTCCGATCAAAAGATGCAAGGATTGAAGACGATTCAAGATCTGAAGAAGGCGATCGGTGCACATCCCGCCTCGGGAGGCGGCCTCGCCGTAGACCTGATGGGAAAATCGACCCTGGGTGAGTTCTACCTGAACGCGGCCGTCGACCGTTATCCGGATTGGAACGATGTCGCCGCGCATGTCGGCGCGTTCGACAAGGGTCTGGAAAGTGATCTCGTTGCAATTCGCGACATCTGCGAACAAAAAACCTGCCGCGACTCGAATCAACACCAGACCGCGTTTTTTGCGGAACAGTTCGGCGCCAAGCGCGCTCGCGCCCTGATCGGTTATTCGGAAAGCCTAAACGGGGCGCTCAAACTGGCCACCGATAAAGGGAAATGCCCGACGGCCGCGGCGTGCCTAGTGGATTCCGACATCGACGTGGAGGAACTCCCCCTCGATTCGCATGCGCCCAAGGTGATGTCGTGGGTGGACTCCTTTGTTGTCGACAAGAAGTGCACAGACCAATGCCTTGCGGACGCGGCTGAATTCATCAGGTTCATGGACGATGACGATCTGTACATGTCGATCCTATTGCCACAGGATGGGGTGCCGGCGTACTTATTGCCAGCCAAGGCCAGCCTGTATTCTAGGCAGGACTTACTGAACCGTGCGCATTTGTATCCAAAGCTGAGATCGATTATTGAGGGCTCTGAAGTGCCGTCCGACCTGGGACTCAACGAAGAATTGCGCAACATCGGCCGTCGCATCGACAGCGACCTGTCGAAGCCCTAGCGAATCGGGGACTGCACAATCGAATCAGCACTTTCATGGAAGATGCGACCAAAATCCAGTTGCTCAGAGATGAGTACCTACTCCTGCAGAATTTCTACGAGGGCTTCGACACCAGAATAATAACGATCAAGGGATGGAGCGCCACGGTGGGGATGGCCGCTATCGGCGGCGGTTTTTACCAAACGCACTATCTGTGGCTGTTCGCTGCGGCAGCGTCGCTCATCTTCTGGTTGGTAGAGGCTCTCTGGAAGTCTTTTCAGTACATGTACAGCCCGCGAATTCAGCAACTCGAAAAGGCATTCGCTTCCGGCGAATTTGCCGGCATCGCTCCCTTCCAGGTCTACACATCGTGGTTTGCCGCACTTCAGGAGCAAGGCTTCGGCATCTTTGAAAACTTTCGTCTCCCAATCGTGGCTTTCCCGCATTTCGTCACGCTTGCCGCGGGCATCATTTTGTTCGTGCTACATGCGTTGGGTTTGGTCGCTCTCCCTCCTAAGGGCTAACGCAATCCTGTTTGATCGACTTCGTGATTTCGGAGGAAGCGCCGTTCTTCGCTAACCAGTTTCAGATCGGTTTCGGAAATCACTTCAATGTCGGTTCGTCCTGTTTCCCCAATAGCGCCAGTAGCCCATCTTTTCGAGCAACAACCTGCGCGAAAGAAATTGAGCATTCGCGACGTCGTAGACCGAAAGAACCCGAACGAGACGTTTGTCTGCCTTGTGAGCTGACACTTTGCTCCTTACGAAACTTACGTAATTTATTGCGTCGATGATCTCCATCTTGCCGTCACGGACAGGGTACCTAGCCCATTCTGCCTTCTGAACGATCTCTGGCACGCGCTTCTTCTCGATCAGAGTCCGGGCGCCCCTCAGTGTCCAATGAAACGCTTCCGTTAGCTTGACGTGCCCCTTCCGCAATCGGGCTTCGAGATCTTCCTTGACCAGCGGGTTCCATTTCCCCCCAATCTTGGCCGGCCGGTCCGAACTTGCGTTGACTGCAAAACCCAATTCCTCAATGCAGGAATACGCCATGACGATTGCGAAGGCCAATCGGACGTGGTCTTCCGGCAACGGAGACTTGGGCACATTGGTACTGTGTTGGGGGTCAAGCTCGATTGTTGGAAGCGAATATGTCTCGAAACTTAACCGAAGCTTGGCCATAGCGTAGACGTATTGAAGTCTCCTCGAAGCACGCGCAGCAATGAGACAAGCCAACGGGATATGGGGAGTGACGACCGGGGTGTTTGGAGGAAAGACCGGCTCGTGCACTCCATTTTCCTCTTCTCCGACTGCTTGGATGGGGGCATGCTCACCAGGATAGATATGCGACAGCAGATTGGAGCCGTCAATCAACAGTCGAGCTGAGTGGATGAGGTCCGCCGCCCTTTGCGCACTCACCTCATTCCTTGCCCATATCACGACCTCCTTTGCAGGATAAATCTTGTCACCCACAACTTCGGATGCAATTGGCAGTTCGGAGCTGGGCTGAACGAGTTCTAGACGCCACCCGCTTCCCTTATAAGGGGCCGAATGAAAACGGTGATAGTCCGTCGCCAGTAGTCCGGTATGGAACGGATAGAGTCGATTCGTCATAGTCGGCATGCATCGAGAATGACCAATGGAAGCCCCGCCACCGCATAGCTAGGGCCGTCGGCCAACCTCCGAATTGCAATTCCATCGTTCATTTCACCTGGTACGTTCAGGTCGACTGGCGGAACAACAGCCTAAGCTCGGGCACTCCTGCGCACGGATATTGCCCAGCAGATCTGCAATCCAATGTCGCACGCGTGGCGGAACTCTCATTCGGGCGTCGCGCAGAGCTCGATAAATCACATCTGACATCTTTTCTTTTCCAAGCTTGTTAAGCAGTTCCGGAGCGGCGAGCAAATCTATCGAGTTCAAAACCTGTATCGCGGGAATGTGAGTGCTTGCAATTCTGGTAGCTTTGCGTTCATCGACAACTGCAACATATTCTCCACACGCAGCATGCGCAAGAGTTGCTGCCTCTCCGTCGTCTAAGTCGTCTGGTGGTTGTGCGGCGGTGAATCCGAGGAAGCGATCATACGCGTCGTCGTCCATCCGGATCACTTCCAGCAAGCCCTGCCTTCGCAACGTAGCTAGTATGTCTTCGGATGAACGCCGGGTTGACGGATCAATGTCAACTTCTCGCAGAGCAATCTCGTCAATTGAAAAAACTCGACACAGGCATTCAAGAACGTCAGCAGGACAACCAGTGCCGAGAATATTTATTAGCACACTCGCGTCGATGACGAGCCTCGTGTGAGCTCTACTCAACTTGGAAGGAGTCAAGTCCATCGCCCTCCTCTGCGCCGAGTGCATCAAACATCGCTCTAACCTCTATGCGATCAACCCTCAGCATTCGGGCGATCTGGCCCTCTGACAATAGCCCGCGACGATAGGCCTCGGCCGCCAAGAACCACTGGCGCGGCGGCACGGTACTCACCTCGGGTGCTGCGCTGTCACCGAGAACTCTCCGTACAAGTTCACCCGAAAACCCACGATCACGGAGTGACTCCCAGGTCCCGGACGGCAGAAGGCTTAATTCCTCCAGCCGGCGGCATAATGCTTCTTCAGAAACTGACAGCTGATGCGCAAGGAGGATGAGATGTCGGGGAGAGAAGGCACCAGCTTCACGCTGAAGGTCACTGAATCTCCTTCGAACGAATGCCGCCGGCATTAAGAGAGCGTACGAAAACGCTGCGGCGAATTTTTCTTCCCGGGTTTGTGGCACAGCCCGTAATTCGACTACGTCTGGCTGGGTCCTCGTTGCGATGAGATGGCCGAGTTCATGAGCCGCAGTGATGGCCCTGCGTTCTCTTGGGTGATTCTTGTTCAGCAGAATGCAAGCCCCGATCTTTTCATCAAAGGCAAACAGTCCGGAAATCTTGCTGGAAGTAAGCGCGCGTATGAACACTCGAACCCCGAATTCCAATTCAAGCAGACTGACTAAGTCGGGAATAGCACCGAGCCCAATTCCGAGTCTCTGTCGGATTTCCATCGCGACATCTTCCGCTTGTTGCCGAATATCACCAGGTCCGATGGGCCGTTCAGAAGGGTAGTTAGGGCGAAACGGAATACCCAAGATTGATTCAAGTTCATACTGAGCCGCCGCTAAGTCATTAAGCAACAATGCCGCGTCGCCAGCTTCTACTTCATCCGGGGCAATCGCTCGAAAGCGGGGCACTAAGTTGGTGAGCACTGAAGTGGGCCGCAGCAGAGCATTTACTGAAATTCCATAAACATCTGATATGCTCTTCAATTCGTCAGCACGGACACGCCGATGCCCTTTCTCGAGAGCAATTAACGTCGTACGGGCCAACTTAAGCTTCTCCGCAGCTTCCTGCTGCGTCAGATCCGCCCTTGCCCTTGCAAGTCGCAGACGCTCACCAAGCTGAACTGGATCGGTGGTATCTAGTAAGTTCGTCATTGCAGTGTGTCCAGCCATCGGTTGATGAAAGATCGTGATGCTAGTGTTGAACGGAATTGTGTCCATTCAGAGGCATGCGTACTGATCAGGCGCTTCAGTTTCGCTTCAACGAAGTCGGATCGCTCATTCACAAAAGGCGAGAGGTCGTCGGCTGCAGTCCGAAGGTGTTCCGCTTGGGCGTTCATCTCGGCAAATTGCTGGATTTCGAGAACCGCGCACAGAGCTTGACGCTCGTCGTTGCGAGCGGTTCGCCGACCAGAGACAGCTCGACTTAGAGTTGCTGCGCTCAGATCATTCCACAGGTAGTTCTCAGCATTGCTGGTTAAGCCTGCGGCATGCAGCGATTGTCGACGCAAGAGACAGCCTGCGCAGACTCCACACTGAACCCGTCGGTTGTCCAGGGACACGTGTCGTTGATCTCGTGCACACGAAGAGGTGAGCCACCATCCGTCAGCAAGATGGAGCCGAGTCAGATCCTGCAAGGTTTCGCCTTTCGTCTTCCATAGTTGAGGATGAACATGAGCTAGGGCAGTGCCGAGCACGAGGTTCAACAATGATGCCAAACGGCTAGTGAACGAGGGATGCATTCGCACATCAGGGGCTTCGTTTCCGACCGGAGCCAACCAGGGCCCGAAAGCGCCCTGTCCACTCTCTGCTACGAAAATTTGCGTTGCATTGAGCAAATGGGCAGCAATACCGGCCATCACACCAAAGACAAAAGCCCGGGAACGGTAGCTTGGCTCGCGGTGACGGACTAGCCCTCGTCGGGACGAGAGCCTGAACGGAATCGCAACCCGATACATGGAGCGACTCAAATCCAAGTTACTCTCATCTAAAGCGTGATTCTTCCGATTACCAGTCGTCACCAAAATTAGTGGGACATTACAATGTCTGGCAGCGACGAGCCTAGCGACCGCAAACGAATCTAATCCGTCACTGTATGGCATGACTAGAGACGTGCCACCGCCGAGGGGCAAACGGGCTTGGGGCTGAATGTTGGTTCTGTGCCTGCGCTGTGTGAACGTAAGCGTCCAGTTGTCGCCCGTAAGGTAATCAAGTGTGCCGGTCAAACTCCGATATAGTTCCGGCTCGCGCCAGCGATCCGGATCGTGCACCGGGATGCTGACGCTTAGATTTCGCCTCCAGGCTATCGACGGTTTCCTTGCCACTACTCGATCAGTAAAAGCCACGGAGCCCGAAACAAGCACGAGATCGTCAACGACCGAGTCCAAGTCTCTCACGCAGTAGCGGCTAAGCAGATCTGGGTCTATCGTTAGATCGCGTCCAATCTTGCATTGAAAATCGGCACGGCGAGGCCTTGACCCAGGCTCGAAAACAGCGATGGTCGCCGAGGGGACTGAAGCATCTTGTCGTAGCTCAATGTTCATTTAGCGAACCTGCGAAAGATCCTCGTCGAGATCGATGTCGCGATTCAGGCGCGGCGCCTTCGGGCGTTGCCCCTGTACTAGCGAATCTGCAATGGCGGAAGAACCTGCTGCAGAGACTGCATCGCGTGCCGCGTCGATTACAGGCTTGGATTTCGTACCCGCATTGGCCAAGCAGTGTTGCTCAATTTGACGGACTCTGCGCTGTTTTAGATTCTCGATGCTCTCGTTTAATGCCTTGTCGACGATCGCTCTTCCTCGAACCCCTCGCGCCTCCATCCTTTTCGCACTTGCGAGCACATCGTTCTCGAAGGGAGAGTTAGTTCCGCCCAAATCGCGGCACGTGGCGTCGCGATCAATTCCGTCGAACCCTGGCAGGAGCGACTCAGTTCGCCTTGCCCGTGAAAGTAGGCCCTGAAGAAATTCCGCCGACAATTCCACGCCGATTTCAGCGACGATCGCCCTAAGGGCCTTCGAGCGCGAGGTATCACCGCGCTCCTTTTCCCTCTCACAGGATTTGAGGAGAGACTTCCAGCCGCGGCCAAGTGGCAAATTCTTGTAGATACCGTCGCGCACGATTCTCGCCTTAAACAACGCCATAATGTCCTAGAATTATGACATTGTCAAGAAATAAAAGCATATTTGTCTGACAATGTCAGATATTCAAGAATGTTAGGTCTAACTATTGATCCAATGGTGGTACGGACGGCAGCATCGCATCGCACAGACCTACTGGGTGTCGCTCTGCTGCCCAACATCCACGGTACGCAATTGCGCAGAAGCGAAGCGATTCGGGAGTTGACCGTTTGAATTCGCGTCACAACTTTTTACTTCTCCGGGTAGATCATCGTTCCAGAAGCCGAAAGCGAATTTGCCAGACCTTGCATAACGTTACTGGCGATGTTTGGGTAAATCGGCAGGAAAGCCGCGAGGCCGACGTCTTTGACGGAGGTATTGTCGAGCGCCCCCCAGGGGACCCCCAGATCCCGAAGTAATGTTGACCTGCCATGTATCAAATATCGATAATCACCATTGAAGGTAGCGCAGTTGTAGCCGTGGCTTTAGGCTGACAGGGCTGGCAGGAGGGGCTTCGATGCCTCTTGCGGTGTTCGGTCTCACGCTCTCTCTCGGATTAGCCATTGTGAAGTACAAACGCTTGTCGCTGTCGATGAGTGGCAATGGAAACGTTAAGGAGGTGGGGCCTATGCACAACACCAGCAAACTCGGGTGGTCTGCTTTGCTTGAGACAATCTGGAGCGTTGGGACGGGTGCCGTAGCGGGTGCCCTGTCAGCCTAAGGCCATCTCGCTGTACGACAAATAGCGCCCATTACGCTGGTTTCGCTCAATCTCTGGAACGGGCCGCGATTTCCTCTAGTCGCTTGAACTCCCTTTCGATTCCATCGCGAGTCAAGGCGCTCGCTGATTTCAGCCGAGCCGCAATTGAAATTGTATGAGGTAAGCACCGTCTGGCTGACCCTCTCAGTTTCCTGGGCAGTGGATATCCTGACCAGCCTATGACTGGCAACAGATGTCGACGTCAGGAAAAGGGAGTCGTACGCGACTGATCGAAGCCCTGCATGAAGATCAGGTTGGTCATGCAATCGCCGTAGCGGAGTCGAGCTCGATCATTTGAGCGCCAGCCTTCATTCCCAGCTCTGCCAGACGCCTATGGTGCGTAAAGAAGAGCACCTGTGTACGCTCCGCCAACTCGCTTATCACCTGCAATGCCGCTGACGCTCGTGAATCGTCACTGTTAATCAGGATGTCATCAAATATCACGGGGCAAGGCGCCACCGTTTTGACATGGTGCTCGATGGCGGCCAATCGCAAGGCAAGGTACAGCTGATCGCGAGTGCCGTCGCTCAGCCCGTCAACGGTTACCTGTTCTCTGTTCTTCCGGATTGCGACCATGACGGGCTTGTCATCATCAGAAAAGCCGGTGGTCAGGCCGCAATGATCTCCCAGGGTGAGAATCGAAAACAGCTCACTCGCACGCTTCAGAACCGGTCCCTGATGTTTGTCGCGATACGATTCGATGGCACGCTGCAGCACTTCCGATGCGAGTCGCAGCCGCAGGTACTGCCCAACCGCAGGACGAACCCGAGCCAGGGCATCTTCGACCTTCTGAGCCTGAAATGTCGACTCGTCACTGGCCTGCAGACGCTCGAATTCGGTCGTTAACTCTCGATGCCGGCTGCCCGCGTTGAAGAATTCATCCTGTAAAGTCTTCAGGCGCTCCTCGCTTGCCACAATCTCTGAGTTAAGCAAATCCAACTCATACCCAGAAGCCTCCTCCTCGACCTGCTTTACTTCGGGAACGGCATTGCGCTGAATAAGCCCAAGAGCAATGCGATCATATTCCTCCTGCTTCTCCGATCTCGCTTCGGCGGACGTGATTGCGGCCTCAAGCTGCTGATCGTCTTCGCAATTCGCGAGTTCCCTCAATCTATTCAGAACACCCGAAGCAGTTTGTAACCTACTCCTACAGTTTGCAATGGACGTTTCGTCTCTTGCATTCTGCGCTTCTAGCGAGGCGCGTTCCGTATCGGCTTTGCCGATCTCCACCAGCCGAGAATGAAGTTCCTTTACCGCCATTCCTGGCGGCATCGCGCTCAGGGAAGCGTCAATGGCAGAGGCAACTTGGGAAACCCGCTTCTCAAATAGCTCGATATTTTCACCGATTCTCCTAACGCGATATTGTCTGTCGTTTGCAATCTGGAGGTTGCCATACACCTTTTCGAGCAGCGCGACTGCCTCCGCCACCTGATCGGGTGTGCTCGCTTCGGGCAGCAACAGGGCAGTCACAAGCGGCGACCACTTCCGCGACCACTCCAGCAACCGTGCGCTGCACTCGTCAAGTCTTTGCTGGCACTTCTCCAGTGACAACGACTGCAGGCGACGGTGAATGTCATTCACGGCGCGCCTCTGTTCGGCGATCTCTTTGGCAAATCCGTCCGCCACCCTGAGGAGGACTGACAGCGACTCATTCTCCGGCTTGGTTTCCGATCCACACTCTGTCAATCGTGCGGTGATCTGAGCGGCAGAATTGGACGCGCGCTCCTGCAACAGATGATGGTCGTTTTCCTTTTCACGGGCCTGTTGGAGGCGGTCGAGAATGGCCTTTCGTGCTTGCATCCACTCCTTCATCTCGGAGGGAGAGAGAGGCGCTGAGCCGAGCGCATGCCATTCACTCGCCCATCGCTGCCGCAGTCCATTGTCCTCGCTTTCCATTCGCTCGAGTTCTCTTTCGATCCGCTGCTGTTCGAGGCGAGCTGAATCAATTTCCTTAACGAGCTGATCGTGAATTGCGACTTCTTTGGCATTCGCGAACCTGAGGTCGGCAGTCTGATCGGCGCGGCGAAGATGCTCCGTGAAAGCCCCTGGCAGATGCTGAGACGAGCCTGATTGTTTTTGAGCGTCTTCCGGGGATAAGGATTTTTCGAAAGCTGACGCACGGATGAGTTGCCAAAGTTGATCGCGACGAGCACGAATTTCAGTTAGCTCATTCTCGCCGGCTTTCCCCACTTGTGCGGCCAGGCGATGAAGATCACGGTGTTTCGCGCTAATCATCTCCGCAACACTCGAAAGGCGCGCTTTCAGATCTCTCCGCGAGCTGGCAGCCGCGTCCCAGTCGCGCACATACTGGTCGATTGTCGTCAGCAGCGGGGTTTTTAGAGTTTCAAGTTCTTGCAGGGTTCCCGACCAGCAGAGCAGTGCCCGCTGGTCCCGAGTCGCGTCAGCTGTAAGGCGCTCAACGTCAGACTTGAGTTTGGCCATTGCGTGGCCTGTGTCGCCGAGTGACTTCGCCTGTTCGATCGTGGCGATCAGGTTCGACGGATCAGGTCGAACGGGGTGTCCTGCAAGTTCTTCCTGAAGACGCTCCCGCTCTTCGGTTGCGTTGCGCAGTTGCTCTTCCGCCGCGGCAGCCGCAGTGCTAAGCCGTGCGTGCTCCGTAATCATGGCAAGGACTTCCGCTTTCCGCGAGTAAACCGCTCTTAAGGTTTCGGCGTCGGAGATCGAACGATGGGGCCATATTCCCTTCCAATCAGCTTCGGCGCGTTGGGTTGCCTCGTTTTGCTCGTCAGTGCGCTTCACTCGGTCGGCCACGCTGTGGGTATACGCACTCGTCTCGGTATTTAGCTCTTCAATTTCTTTCTCGTGCGTTTTGAAAGAGCTGCTGGCAGGAAGGTTCTTGATCCGCTCCTTTCGCTGGACTATGTCAGCGGTAAGTGTTTCGATCTGGCTAGTCGCGGCGGCCAATGCAGCAGCCGATTCATCGCGCTGCTTACGGGAATCGGCAGGCAACGCAGGAACCAGTTCGAGAGCCGAGAGCTGCGTCCGCAGCTCCTCCAGTCGGGCAAGATCCGGCTTGTTGCTCGCGATTCGGCGCAACCGTACCAGTTCTTGCTGCCGAGATTGGGATTCGGCTTTCAACTTGTCCACATTCTCCTTGGCTGTCTCCAATTCCGCCTGCTTGTCTTTCACGGCTTTTCCAGAAATGGCGAGCCTGACGACCTCAGATTTTGCTTGCTTGTACTCTTGCAGACCGCAATTGATGGTCTTTGTGCTATTCGCGCGCGACGTGGCGGAGAATAGCTCACCGGCTTCAGCATTCAACTCATCGAGTAGATTTCTCAGGTCCAAAAGTCCAGCCGCCTGGAACAGCGCGCTGCCAATGTCGCCCTTGCCACGCAGAAGTTCTTCGCCTCCTTCACGCAGACGTTCATGATTTAGCCCGAAGAACTGCTCAAATCGTTCTCGGTCCAGTTCTCGTAGAAACGGACTGAGAGCGGCTTCTTGGATCTGCCCTTCATTGACATTCAAAAGAGTTCCGCTTGTTCCTTTACGGCGGCGAAATGAAAAGTTCCTCTCGCCGTCCGAAATAGTGGCACCGAGTCGTAACTCGGAGGCTTTGCAACTATGCACGTCCGGGGTTCTGCTCGGCACGCCGAAGAAAAGGGCAGAAATAGCTCTAAGGAGCGTTGATTTCCCGACTTCGTTGTCACCGTAGATCAAGTAGTAGTCTGGCTTTTTCGCTGGGAGATCGATCCCATTGTTGACGAAATGTCCGAATCGAATGAGATCAATGCGATCGATTCTCACAAAGCCTCCGATGCTGACAATCGTGCAAGCAGCAGCCCTTCAGCTTCTTCAACCGCTGTGCTCAGCGTGGCAACATCTAGTTTGAGCGGATCCGCCCCCTCCCCGATTTCGCTCGGCAGTTTCTTCTGTAATTCCGCGATAGTGTCCCAAGCGGTGACACTTGTTGGATCATGGCGGAGTGCTGCCACGATTCTGGCGACCTCGCCAATCGGATCGTCTCGCTTTAGCAACGCTTCGCGATCTATGCTCGGCAAAGTGGCGACCTGCACTCGCTCCACCCAGAGCAGACCATTTCCACATTCATTCGCGATGCTGATCGCCTCGTTGCGGACCTGCTCAGGATCGCGGTTCAGTTCCGTGTGCGCATCCGTAGTGCCCAGAATCCTTAGACGCAGGGCTGTCACACGCTCTTTACCCTTCGAGAGCAGCCCTCCAAGAGTGGTGCGAATCCTTTCATAAACGTCGTCCGCAGTCTGGCACCCAGATGCATCGATCTCCGCCTCAACCCACGGCACGACCGAGGTGAAGATCGTCTTGACGGATACCGTCCCCGCATCGGCAACCGTCACCAGTTCACAACTCTTCTCTCCTTGTTCCTTTCCGTGGCGGCCTTGAATGTTGCCCGGATACACGATGTAAGGATCAGTGCAGAGAATCTGTCGCATGTGCACATGGCCAAGAGCCCAATATTGGTATCCCTTATTCTTCAATGTTTCGAGCGAGCAGGGCGCGTAGTTCGCGTGTTCAGAGACCCCTGTAAGGTTCGTGTGCAGCACTCCGATGTTAAAAAAACCGGGAATAGGAGGCGGGTATTTGGCGGCAAGATCCTCGACGATCTCAGGAGTGGCAAAGCTCTGACCATGTATCGCCACACGCAACTCGTCATTCGAAAAGGTTTGCGGCTCGCTAGAACGAAAAATGTGAACGTTCCCCGGAGGGCGGAGCTGCTTGATCAGTTTGCTAGCGGCATCATGATTTCCGTAAACAAGGTAAACATCGATTCCGGCATCTTTTAGGCGGGCCATCTGCTTGTTGAAAAAGAGCGCAGATTCAAAGCTTTTGAGTCCGGTGTCGTAGAGATCTCCTGCAACAACAAGGAAATCCGCCCTCTCAGAAACGGCGGCATCCAACACTCTCTCGAAGGCTCGTCGCGTAGCGTTTCGAATCTCAGTTACCGGGGCTCCAGGGTATTGGGCCAAACCCTGAAGTGGCGTGTCCAGATGAATATCTGCGCAATGGATAAACTTCATTTACCCGGCTTCCGTCGACCGCGACTGCGCTGGCAAATTCGGGACCATAGCTGACTGCCCAGCGGCTCAGTCAACAAGGAGCGTCGTTTGGTCTTAAGCCGCTTGAGATTCAATAAAATACAGCGTAATCTTAACACTCCCCCACCGACAGGTTATGGATATTCCTGGGGGTTCCGGTATCCCTTTTTGATCGGGCCCCGCTGACTCTACAACGGATCTAGACATTTTGTAATTCCGTTAAGTCGGATCGTAAGATCCGTCGAGGTGTGGATTCGTGCAGCAACTGCTTAATGAAACAGCCGCCCTAGTCGAGTGGTACGAGAAGCATGCCCGCAGCGCAATCGAGGAGTTTGCAACTGACCGCGTGGCCGGTTTTGATGCTCAAACAGTACGCCTCCAACGAATCGCTCAACTCGCTGATGCCGAAGTGGCTGCCTGTTTTCTAGGACAGTCCGGAGTTGGGAAGAGCACATTGATCAACGCTCTCGTAGGTGGCTCAGAAGTCATTTTGCCGGCGGGCGGAGTCGGCCCTCTTACAGCTCAAGCGCTGGAAGTTAGGTTCTCCGAAAAGCCGATGTTCACGGTGCAGTACCACCGGATGCAGCAGTTCTGGCAACTGGTGTTTGCCCTCGAACAGAAACTGCTTAGGCAGAACAAAAGGGCAGACGATAGCGAGCTCAAGCAGGAACTTAGCGGTGAAGACGACGAGCTTGGTTTCGATGATGGCCAAGTCGTAGACCATTTGGAACGCCAGGGTCGGCTGATCATCAATGGCAATCAGAATGCGAGTCTGGATCTTGGATACTTGGTTGACTGCCTTCGAATTGCTGGCGGGAAACCACCGAAGTGGAACACAGCGCCGAAGCCAGAGGACGCAGAGCGGATCGAGCGCATTAGGCGAGTTCTGCAGCTCGCCTCCCGAGATATTCCTCATACCGTCGACGCGGCGCTGGGGAATAGTGAATTCTTAAGAGAACTCCGGATTCACGCTGCAGGTTTCCTGGCACCATTCATTCGCCAAATCGAGCTCGGGTGGCCATCCACTATATTGAGCACCGGATTAAGGCTCGTGGATCTTCCAGGAGTTGGGATCAGCAGTGATGCATACCGAGCGGTCACAGAAAAGTGGGTCCGTGAGAAGGCGCATGCAATATGCTTGGTTGTCCACAAATCGGGCATCGATGCCGCCTCGGCAGACCTACTGCGATCTAGCGGATTCCTCAATCGTCTATTGCACAGTACCGACGATCCTGAAGCAGACCCAGTTGAACTTATCGTTGCCGTCACCATGCTCGACAATGTGGCGACGGCCGAATACCGGGAAGAGCGACAATCCAATCCGCAACAATGCCGGACCAAACGTGAGCACCTTGCTGTTATCCGACAGAAGATGCCGGCAGTTATAGCGACCCAACTCGAGACAGAGTTGAAACGCATAATCACGGATCTTGAAGGGTCCGCCAAGGAGGCAAGCGATGCGGCAATCCACCGAATCCTCAGTAAGTTGAAGGTTTATCCACTCTCGGCGCATGAGTTCGTTCGGGTCACGCTTCAAGATGATGAAGAACGGCCGTTCATCACTCAACCTGAGGAAAGCGGTGTGCCAGCAATGCAGGTTGCCTTAGCCGACGTTGTACAGGCCCGAAGATCCGATATGTTTTGCCGCCTACGCGAAGTGTCAAACCTCTTCCGTGAACAGGTCACCACAACGTTGCGAACGATCGAGGCGCAGTGGCAAGATCCTCAGTCTGGAACCATCGAGAGCGAGCGCATTCGGAGGGAGCTTCAAGAGTTCATTCCAACCCACCGTGAGGAGTTCAGCGCGCGCAAAGGAGCCTTTCGGGAGTTTCTTAAGAAAACTGTTCCGGAAAAGATAGAGACACTTATCGAACAGGCGAGTGCAAGTGCGCTCGAAGAAATGCGCCGAAACTCGCGGAAATTCCATGATATGCACTGGGCAACCTTGCGAGCTTCTGTGCGAAAGGGAGGAACCTTCAACGGTGCTCATCATATCGACCTGCCTCGGGACTACTGCCTGATGTACGACGGTCAGATCGCGCCCATCTGGGGCCAACAGGTCATCAAGATCGTGCGCCAACGCACAAAGGAGCTGGGCGAGGATTATGTCGCATTGATCGAAGAGATTGTCGCGTGGGCAGAGCAACAAGGGGCTCGAAGCCAAAAGCGTGTTCTCGAGGCACTGCGGGACCAGATCAAGGCAGATGCCAAGGCACTGGCAAGCGTGGGCAAGGAGGCGACCGATGAACTTCGACAACGCGTACGCGATCAGCTCTTGCGCACCATCTCAACACCGATCCAAAAACGGTGTCAGAAATTCGTCGACGAGGGTCAGGACGTAGGGCGTGGCGTAAAACATAGGATTCTCGACCTCTTTGATGATCTTTTACCTACGGTGGTGGCGGTGGCAAAACCACCGGCATACAAGGTTCTTAATGAAAACTACGAAGACGTCCAAATTGAGATTCGAGAACAATTGAAGAAAAACTCAGACCCTCTCAAAACAGCGGAGGACGCAATTCTCACAGGCCATCACGAGGCAGAGCGCCGGAGCATGGCCCAACGTCGCAAGCAAGTACTTGAACGATTGGGGTCGATCCTGGCTGCTTCGACGTCGCAACTCGCCCAGACCGGCGACAGACAGCGAGTAATGTCTCCTCAGGTGGGAAATGACAACTGAACTCGAAATAGCCTTGGCGAGAGAATCTACACCAGCGCAATTGCCGATCGGATTGCCACTGGCGCACTTGACGGCTCGTCGATGGCTCCAGTCAATCCTGAATGTAGGCCAATTGGAGCCACGGCCGTGCAAAGTCCTGTCGAAAACAGTCCTATACTTCTCATATGGCGGCGTTTTCTATCGCACATCGACGCTGCAAACGGAGCGTACCAGTGAGCTTCCTGTTGCGCTAGTGTTTTCGCCCAATATGATGAGTGTGATTTCCCAATTGTTCCCCTTCGACTCGGGTGCCGTTGCAGGCGACCGATTCGGACTCGATTGGTCTCGGAGGCTAGCTCCCTTTGCCTCTCGGTTCAGCGTTACCACAACAGACGCACTTCGGGACGCAAGACGCCTCGTCTACCATCTATTCGAGACAAACCCTCGATATCTCGACGGCAGAGCCGCCACGAGTGGAAGCCTTAAGCAGCCCCCATTCCCGCTCCTCTACGAGTTCCTCACCACCGACCTCTCCTCCCTCAATGTGGATCATCGACAGCGAACCATTGAGGCGATTTCCGAGGTCGCGATAGAGCTCGGACGGCATCTACTATGGATCGGAATACCTCAATTTAGGACCTCAGCAGTGCTGAAGGAGTTGCATCGCTGGACCGCGCCAAATATTCTTCCGTTTTATACATATGACTTTACCAAGAACTTCAATCCTGCAGAGATGGCCGCGCGCCTCGAAGAGAATGCTCAGGAGTGCGTTATTAAGCGGTATGCCAATTTCCCTGTATGAGCGATGAGCATGTCAAGTTCGCTTTGGTTGGTCACGACTGTCCTTTGGGGGAGTACCCGTCCATCGTGGTTCCGGTGGGCAGGCTCGAGGAACACCTGGTTGTGTTGTATTCGTCGCCGAATGGCCCACAACTTGTGCATGTTTCAGACGAGTCCGCCTATGTTCACCATTCTTCAGACACGAACCGGAAGCTCGCGGAATTCGATCACAAACTGCATGGGCTATTCGCTTTCGGTGAACAGTCTCTCACGACTTACGTGGTCGGTCGGGAGGGAGAGTTCTTCGCTCGTCTACTGAGATCAAGCGAATCGGCAGCTTTGGATCTTTTCTATCGATTCTCCCTCGCAAAAGAGTCCGGCGAGGTGGACCTGATAAAGCAAGCCTTCGATGAGTGTGTTCGGAAGCTAAGGTCGGACAGCCCAGAATTTGCTGAACAATGGATCAAGGCTAACCGTGTCAGCAGTCTTGGCGAGATTGGGCCGCAGTCGAGTAACCGTTCGATACCGAGCCGCAATCGCCAGAATATTAATATGCCCACTCTGTTTCTTCAGCGCGGTCAACCATACCTCTATGCTTTTCTGAGGCAGCAAGAAGACTTCGGATTTGTTGAGTATGACATTGTCGCCCCGCCTCGTAGGTTTTTCTCCGGAATTGACCCCACCCCGTCTGCTGTGGAGATCGGCGTCGATGGTAGACGATTGCAGGCCGTTGCCAGTCCCGCTGAATTGTTGGGAGGAAAACTTTCGGAAGGTGATAACTTGCCGGCACACAGCCGACGCACCGTTTCAAAGCTCTGGGCATGGTTCCTGGTGTGTGAAGATCCGCAGCGAAGATTGGAATCACGTGAGGTTGAGACCCTCGCCCATCAAGCGAGCCTTGTCCGTCACGTACTCGACTCGCCTAATTTGAACCGAGTACTCATTGCCGATGAAGTCGGATTGGGCAAGACAGTCGAAGCAGGATTGATCGTTTCAGAGCTTCTCGAAAAGCAGCCTGGTTTGCGAGTCCTTTACTTTGCTCCGGCTCGCCTTGTCCGCAATGTGCACACCGAGTTCGCACGTCTCGGCCTGCGTTTCAGAAAATGGACTTCGGGTGACGACGCCGACGCAAATCTCGAAGATGAGCGAATCATAGCTAGCATCCACAAAGCCGCTTACGAGACGAACGCGAAACGTGTGATCGAAGCCCCGAGTTGGGACCTACTGATCGTGGACGAATGCCATCACTTGTCGAGCTACGGGTCGGATGCGAGCAAACCGGTCCGGCAGTATTCCTTGGTACAGAGGCTCATTGAAAAACGTCCTGACGGTCGCGTGCTTTTGATGAGCGGCACACCGCACCAGGGAAACCCGGACCGCTTCAAGAACCTGCTTCGACTGCTAAGGGCACCTGGCGAACCAGATTCTGCACTTTCGGGCCGAGTGATATACCGAACCAAGGAAGACGTGCTCGGATGGCACAACGAACCGCTCTTCCCACTGCGGGAGGTCAACGCGCCCAAGATCATCCCGCTCATTTCCGAGTATGAGAACTGGTTGGAACAGATCTACCATTTTTACGTTCCGGAAGATGACGCCTCGGTTGCCGGTTCTAGAAGCGCTAGACGACGGGCAGCAGGTTGGCGATGTGCCCAGGCACTTCAGTGGGCAGCTTCGAGTGTCCCATCGGGATTGGGATACCTAGTTCGGCAAGCCGTCAGGCTTGGCTGGGATTTGAGCCACCAAGAGCTACAGCCTGCAATTGCTGCCATCCGTCCCTATCGACTAGGTCCTGCAGATGAACCACTATCCACGTTATTTGCGCGCATCTCTAAAGAGGTAGCGCGTCAGACCCAGGCTGAGGATGTAGATGATATAGAAGACTCTGATGAAGACACTCAATGGTCCGCAGACCCAGAACAATTGTCTGCGCTGTTGAAACAGGGAGTTGAGTTGCTTGCACGGGTTGGGGATTCGAAGTGGGACTTTATCTGGGATGAAATACTTTCGCGAGTCGGTAAAGATCAGGTGGTGCTATTCGCTCAACCGATTGAAACTGTGACCGCGTTGTCAAACTACTTGTCACGCAGGACCGGCAAAAAGCCAGCGCTGATCATA
Source organism: uncultured Acidobacteriaceae bacterium (assembly GCA_963739125.1). Taxonomy (GTDB): domain Bacteria; phylum Acidobacteriota; class Terriglobia; order Terriglobales; family Acidobacteriaceae; genus Sulfotelmatobacter. The sequence continues at coordinate 24,349 of CAVTZD010000002.1, forward strand.
GGCGGCCAGACCGACGCCGCCCGCGAAGAGGAAATAAGGATGTTTCGTGACGCCGAAACCCAGTTTCTTGTTTCCTCGCGTGCTGGCTCAGAAGGCATCAATTTGCAGTGTGCCCATCGCCTTGTCCACGTTGATGTTCCTTGGAATCCCATGGAGATGGAGCAACGGGTCGGGCGCGTTCACCGTTTTGGTTCACGTATGACGATCACCGTTGATACGGTTGTTCTCGAACGCACGCGCGAGGAACGTGCCTACGCGGTCGCGTATGAGAAGTTGCGAAATATTGCGCGGTCTTTAACGAAGGCCCGCGAACGCTTCGAAGAGCTCTTTTCTCGCGTAATGAGCCTGATACCCCCCACTGAGCTGCAGGAGATCATGGCGCAAGGAGCGGTTGGGCTTAGTGCCGAGGACTGTGATCGGATCGCGGCTCTGGTTGAAACTGGATACGAGAACTGGCGGAATTTCCACGATCAGTTCCATGCGGAGAAGGCATTGCACGTCCCAGAGCCGGGCCAAGCCAGTTGGGCTGACCTGGAGAGGTTCGTAATGCAATACGTCAAAGCCAGGCGCGTGCCTGGGTTTTCTGCTCTCCGGTTTGAACGTCGGGACAAGAAGCAGGTCGAATCTGTGTCCGAGGAAATCCCTGTTTTGGAATTACCTGACGGAACTTACGTTTGTTGTGCCGATGTTGGTGGGAGGCCGATTGTCGGCCCAAAGGGGATTACGGTCAAGCCTGCTGGATTGAACATTCCCCTCATCGCAGACGCGTTACGGGTTGCAGCATTTCCTCCTGAGCCTACAGGGATAGCACATCTTCGGTGGTCTGAACCGAGAGAACAATCCGTCACGTTACCGAGGGAAACCGTGGGGCTCATTGGAATCGCCCGGGTTGCGGTTCGTCGTGAAGCAAGTTCGGGATGGGTTGACCACAAGAACGAGCTTCATCTCTGGTTTGTGTCAAAAACAGGAGAGCTCACCGAAGTAGTTGGTGAGACTCTGGGCGGTGTTGTGCGCAGCGTCATCGCTGCAAGCGTGCGAACCAAAGCTGAGGCGGATCCGGAACTGGTGGATCGCATGAGTGCGGCGGAGGCTGCTCTGATCGATCAGTATCGCCGAAGAGAGGAAGCAGATGTCGACTCCGGCATACGCTATGCAGCGTTTCCCCTATGCTCAATCATTGTGACCAATTAAGGCTGCATCTGCGGACGGTCAATAATATACGCACGGGCATGACGCTCTAATAATATGGATAACCACTTTTTCGAGCACCCGATTCTCAACTCACCGTACGAGTACCCCGGTCGACATTGGGAGCTTGACGGGCAAGGTCAGCCGACGCAGCAAATTGTTGAGAGTCGGCGTCGTGCAGAATTCATCACGCCAATTCCCAAGCCGAAAAAGCAGAAGCAAAAGGCAAATCAAGAAGCGCTAGTTTTTGACGAGGGCAAGGGACTTTCAACGGAAAGGCAGCAGTATGACCCGACCTCGATTATCAATGAGCTTCGCTATCAGGTGGATCAGTGGCGGAAGTTGCCGAGTCCGAATGACTGGCTGGTCACACCCGAAACCGCCCGCCTTCTCCAGCATTGGCGCTCTCACAAGTTCAGCGATGTCCGCCCGTTCTTCTGTCAGATTGAGGCTGTCGAGACGGCTATTTGGCTAACTGAAGTTGCTCCGAACAAGGGAAAAACCGGTAAGGGATTTCTCGAACACATCGCCAATGCCAATCGCGACGCGAATCCGGAGCTTCTGCGCCTCGCTTTGAAATTGGCGACTGGCGCGGGCAAGACGACTGTTATGGCGATGATCATCGCTTGGCAGACCGTCAATGCCGTCCGGAGACCGGGGAGTACACACTTCACTCGTGGGTTTTTGGTGGTCTCGCCTGGTCTGACGATTCGCGATAGGTTGCGCGTCCTGCAGCCGAATGATCCCGACAGCTACTATGCGAGTCGAGAACTGGTTCCCGGCGACATGCTTGGCGATCTCGAGCGCGCAAAGATCGTAATCACGAACTACCACGCCTTCCGGCTCCGGGATCGCATGGAGCTGTCGAAGGGAGGTCGCTCTCTTCTTCAAGGCAGAGGCGAGGAGCTGGACAGACTGGAGACTGAAGGGCAGATGATCCAGCGGGTCATGCCAGATCTGATGGGTCTGAAGAATATCCTCGTTCTCAACGATGAAGCACACCATTGCTATCGGGAAAAGCCCGGAGATGCTGCTGAAACGGATTTGGCGGGTGAGGACAAGCAGGAAGCCGAGAAGAACAACGAGGCGGCACGGGTTTGGATCTCCGGCCTTGAAGCTGTTAAACGCAAGCTGGGGATCGAGCGCGTCATTGATCTATCGGCAACGCCCTTCTTTCTTCGTGGTTCTGGCTATGCCGAAGGCACTCTGTTTCCATGGACGATGAGTGACTTCTCACTGATGGACGCCATTGAATGTGGCATCGTCAAACTTCCGCGGGTGCCAGTGGCTGACAATATTCCTGGTGAGGAAGTGCCCGTCTTCCGGAACCTGTGGGAGCACATTCGCACCAGAATGCCGAAGAAAGGCCGGGGAAAGTCTGGGGCCCTCGATCCGCTGAGTCTTCCCGTCGAGTTACAGACCGCGTTGGAAGCACTGTACGGTCACTATGCAAAGACCTTTGCTCTCTGGGATGAACGAAAGATCAAAGTTCCGCCTTGCTTCATCGTCGTCTGCAATAACACTTCCACGTCGAAACTTGTTTACGACTTCATCTCAGGCTTTCATCGCGAGAATGAGGACGGGTCAACTACTCTTGAAAATGGCCGGCTGGCGCTCTTCCGGAACTTTGACGAGTTCGGGAATCCGATTCCTCGTCCGCGGACCTTGCTGATCGACAGCGAACAGCTTGAATCCGGAGATGCATTGGACGACAAGTTTCGATCGATGGCGACAGACGAGATTGATCGCTTCAGACGCGAGATTGTCGAGCGCACGGGAGATCGTCAGCAGGCGGAGAACATCACCGATCAGGATTTGCTCCGCGAAGTGATGAATACTGTCGGCAAGCCGGACCGTCTTGGCGGATCAATCCGTTGCGTCGTCTCAGTTTCGATGCTTACCGAGGGTTGGGATGCCAACACGGTGACGCACGTGCTTGGCGTTCGCGCTTTCGGGACTCAGCTCCTCTGTGAACAGGTCATTGGAAGAGCCTTGCGGCGTCAATCGTATGATCTCAATGAAGAAGGCCCCGAGCAGGGTCTCTTTAATGTTGAGTACGCCGACGTGCTCGGTATTCCGTTCGACTTCGCAGCCAAGCCGGTCATCTCCCCCCCACAGCCGCCTCGTGAAACGATTCAGGTCAGAGCAGTCCGCCCTGATCGCGATGCGCTTGAAATTACTTTTCCACGTGTTGCCGGATACCGAGTTGAATTACCTGAAGAGCGTTTGACTGCACAATTCAACGATGACTCGGTGTTGGAATTGACTCCCGATCTTGTTGGTCCCTCGATCACGAGGAACGCGGGAATCATCGGCGAGGGTGTCGAGCTCAGTCTTGAGCACCTCGGTGACATGAGGCGGTCAACGCTGCTCTTTCACGTCGCCAAGCGATTGCTTTACACGAAGTGGCGGGATCCCGGGGAAGAACCCAAGCTCCACCTCTTTGGGCAGCTCAAACGGATCACCAAGGAATGGCTCGACACTTGCCTTGTCTGCAAAGGCGGCACTTTCCCGGCGCAGCTGATGTATCAAGAACTGGCGGACATGGCATGTGAACGCATCACGGCGGCGATCGTTCGTGACACGATCGGGAAATCGCCAATCAAGACGATCCCAGACCCCTACAATCCAATGGGTTCTACGAGCTATGTGAAGTTCACCACTTCGAGGACGGATCGTTGGGAGACAGACGCGCGTCGTTGCCACATCAACTGGGTGATTCTCGATAGTGATTGGGAATCTGAGTTCTGTCGTGTGGCCGAGTCTCACCCTCGGGTAAAAGCGTACGTGAAGAACCATAATTTGGGTCTGGAAGTGCCGTATCGCTTTGGGTCAGAAAACCGCAAGTACCGGCCTGATTTCATCGTGTTAGTAAACGACGGGCACGGCGAGGATGACCTGCTGCATTTGATTGTCGAGATCAAAGGCTACAGGCGTGAGGACGCAAAAGAGAAGAAGGCAACGATGGAAACGTACTGGGTGCCGGGTGTGAACAACAGCGGCAAGTATGGACGTTGGGCGTTCGCCGAGTTGACTGAGGTCTACCAGATCGAATCCGACTTTGCGGCCAAAGTTGAAGCGGAATTCAGCAAGATGATTGAGTCTGTCACTGTCTCGCAGTTAGCGTAAAGAATCTTATGGCGAAGAACGGTTCAAAGCAGAAGGAAAAAAAGAAAGTTGAAACGCTGACGCACGATAAGGCGAAGCGCAGAAACATTCCTACGGCTGAATTTCAGTCGGTAATGCGGGTGGATGAGCAAAGTCCGATTCGTGTAGCGTACGAGCGTCGGAACCGTGACCTGGACCCACAGCTGGTATGGCGGGGGAAAGACGAACAAGATTGGTCTGATCTGGTGGTCCACGCTCCGCCGCTTTACATTCAAGAGAAAGTTCAGCCTAAGGTCTTGATCGACGACCTTCAGAGGCGCACGAAGGACGATGCATCGTCCGAAAAGCCTCAGTTCGATCTCTTTGCGGATTTCAACGGCCTGCCGAGCGAATCGGCAAAGACCGAGTTCTATCAGCACGATGCTCATTGGAGCAATCGTATGATCTTGGGCGACAGCCTTCAGGTAATGGCGTCACTGGCTGAGCGGGAGGGACTGCGCGGTAAAGTGCAGTGTATCTACATCGACCCGCCATACGGCATCAAATTCAATTCCAATTTCCAGTGGTCAACCACCAGCCTCGATGTAAAGGATGGTAATACCGATCACATCACGCGAGAGCCCGAGCAGGTGAAGGCATTTCGGGATACTTGGCGACAAGGCGTTCATTCTTACTTAACGTACTTGCGCGACCGGCTGACAGTTGCACGCGATCTGCTGTCTGAGACGGGATCGATCTTCGTTCAGATCGGGGACGAAAACATACACCGGATCCGAGCGTTACTGGACGAAGTATTCGGAGAGCATAATTTTGTAACCCAGATTGGTATCGCAAAGACTTCGGGATTGCAGATGGCTGACGCGCTGGCGTCTGCCCACGATTTCTTGCTCCACTACGCAAAAAACCGTGAAGTAATTAAATATCGGAAGCTCCTGGTCGGAAAGGAATCTGAAACTGAGTCTTCTTCCGAATACTTCAACATGAAACTTAGCGATGGGACCCAACGTCGTATGACAAGAGCAGAACGTGATGGGTTGACACCTTTGCCTGATGGCGCAAAGGTTTTTCGAGTCAACGATCTGACGAAGCCCGGTCCTGGGTCGAAGTTTGAATTTAAGTTTCGTGGCAACAACTATGGACCGGGCATCCGGTGGTGGGGTACCACTGAAGAGGGTATGCGTCGACTGATAAAGGCTGACCGCATCAACCAAGGGGGAACGACTGTTAGCTATGTTCGATACCTGGAGGATCATCCGGCAAAACCGTTAACCAACTATTGGCGCGACGTGTCCTTTTCGAGCCGCTCTGAAGAAAAAACCTACGTAGTTCAAACGTCAGCGAAGGTTGTACAGCGATGTGTTTTGTTGACCACAGACCCAGGTGACCTGGTTCTCGACCCGACGTGTGGTTCTGGCACAACCGCCTTTGTAGCGGAACAATGGGGGCGACGCTGGATTACAGTTGACACTTCTCGCGTTGCGCTCGCGCTTGCCCGTGCCCGGATTATGGGCGCACGGTATCCGTACTACCTGCTTGCCGATACCAAAGATGGACAATTAAAAGAAGGGGAAGTCACGAAGACCATACCCTCGGAGGCTCCGACGCACGGGGACATCCGGCAAGGGTTTGTTTACGAGCGGGTTCCGCACGTCACCCTCAAGTCGATCGCCAACAACGCAGAGATCGATGTGATTTGGGAGGAATATCAAGCTGTGCTCGAACCACTCCGGCAGAAATTGGATGCTGCGCTCAAAGTGAACTGGGAGGAGTGGGAACTTCCCCGCGATTCCGCCGAAACGTGGAAAGTGGAAAGCAAGGATATTCACTCCGAGTGGTGGAAGCAAAGTGTTGGCCGTCAGAAGGCAATCGATGCTTCAATCGCTGCAAAGGCAGATTTTGAGTATCTGTATGACAAGCCCTACGAGGACAACAAGAAGGTTCGCGTTGCCGGACCGTTTACCGTGGAAAGCCTGTCCCCGCACCGGGTAATCTCCATAGACGAGGACGGCGAGTGGATTGACGGCCAGCCGAAGTCGGAGAGTGGCCGGAAAGATGAAGCTGACTTTGTCCAGATGATTCTGGAGAATCTCAAGACGGCAGGTGTCCAGCAGGCACACAAGATAGACAAGATTTCGTTTGCGTCGATCACGCCGTGGCCAGGGTACTTCGTGTGCGCTGAGGGGAAATACTTAGAGGGTGGCGCCAAGTCAGAGAAACGGGCAGCGATCTTTGTTGGTCCCGAGTTTGGAACGGTTTCGCGACCCGACTTGGTCGCTGCAGCCCGCGAAGCAGGTGACGCGGTTTTTGACGTGCTCATCACGTGCGCCTTCAACTATGACGCGCATTCTGCGGAATTCAATAAGCTTGGCCGAATTCCAGTGCTCAAGGCGCGCATGAATGCCGACCTGCACATGGCGGATGACTTGAAGAATACCGGCAAGGGCAACCTCTTTGTGATCTTTGGAGAGCCGGACATCGACATCGTTAAAGCGAAGGACGACCAAGTTCAAGTCAAAGTCAACGGCGTGGATGTATTCCATCCGAATACCGGCGAAGTTCGCAGCGACGGTGCCGATGGGATCGCGTGCTGGTTCATCGACTCGGACTATAACGAAGAAAGCTTTTTCGTCCGCCACGCCTATTTTCTTGGCGCGAATGATCCCTACAAGGCACTCAAGACAACGCTTAAGGCCGAGATCAATGAAGAAGCTTGGGCCACGCAATATAAAAGGGCGCCCCTTCGGAGTAGGCTGCAGTTGCTGTGAGCAACAGTAACTACGCCAACGAAAGGAACACCCATGGAGAGTGTGAAGTATATTGGCTTGGATGTCCACCAGAGCACAATCAGCGTGGCCGTGCTCAATGCCGAAGGCAAACTGATGATGCAGTCGGTGATCGCAACGAAGGCAACTGCGGTGCGAGATCTGCTGAAGGGATTGCGTGGAGTGCTGCACGTCACCTTCGAAGAAGGAACGTACTCAGCTTGGCTCTATGACGTGGTGGTGCGAGAGGTGGCGCGGGTGGTGGTGTGTAATCCGCGCAAGAATGCACTGCTGAAGTCGGGCAACAAGAGCGATCAGATCGATGCGCGCAAATTGGCGGAACTGCTGCGGGGGGGCATGCTGTCACCGGTCTATCACGGAGAGCAGAGCACGCGTACCTTACAACAACTGGTAGCCAGTTATACCGCGCTGACCGAAGACACGGGGCGGGCGATGCGGCGAATCAAAGCGCTGTACCGCAGCCAAGCGATTGCTTGCGCGGGCAAGAAGCCATTCGGGAAACGGCATCGCGGGGAATGGCTGGCGCGACTGACTGAGAGCGGACAGCGGCGGCGCGCGGAGTGGCTGTACCAGGAGTTGGACGCGGTGCAGATCTTGCGGCGAGAAGCCAGGCAGGCGGTGGTGGTGGAGTGCCACAAAAATCCGGCTGCGAAGTTACTGCGCTCCATGCCGTTCTTCGGTCCGCTGCGGGCGGCCGTGATGATTGCGCGAGTGCAGACGCCGCATCGCTTTCGCACCAAGCGTCAGTTCTGGACCTACTGCGGCCTGGGGTTGGAGACGCGCAGCAGCGCTGACTATGTGGAGAAAGATGGGCAAATCCTGCGGCGGCGCAAGCCGGTGTACATTCGCGGATTGAACTGGAACTACAGCCACGAGTTGAAGAATGTGTTCAAGAGCGCCGCCACGACGGCGAGCGCGATGGACGGTCCGTTTCGCGCGTTCTACGAAATGCGAGTCGCCAACGGAATGCTGCCGGCCATGGCGCGACTGACGCTGGCCCGCAAGATGGCAGCGATTGCCCTGATTCTGTGGAAGAAAGGAGAGACGTTCGAGACTGAACATCTGATGCCACAAGCAGCATAAGCGCGGCGCACCACCGCGAAGTCCGGAAGCGGTAACCGTGACGTTCGAAGGTTGGAGAGCTGCGCGCACGGGTTCGAGGGTAAGTATCCTGGGCGGGATAGACGAACAAGTCTCATGGGCCACCATATGCTCCCTCGGACAACCCAACCAAGCCATAGTGCCGCGCCTAGACGCGAGCCTCAGATAGAACCATGGTTGGCCATGTTGCCACCGAGTTGCTTGTCGGCGCCCAGCGTTAGACCGAAGGAACGTCAGATCGATCCGGAAATGCGTGGTGATGGGAACAACACGATCGAAGCTGCATCGAAACTGCCGGCAGGGGCTGGATGCCAAGAAAAACAAACCTCCCTGCGAAAGGGAAAAGTGTTTTTACTTGACATCCCCTTTTATAGAACCCTCCATAGCGACATCTCACGCCCGTTCGATAAACCCGAGTCTGGACGAATCGCGGTGAAAGTCATCAACCATCTTGGCGACGAAGTGATGAAGGTCTTCAAGGTATGACCCGACTCTGCGTTGAGACTCGCGGTATTTGCGATTGGCGCGAGCGGCTCGCGAAGCCTGGCAGCCAATGGAAGCGTGGCTATTCGGCACTGGAAACAGCCGTGTCCTGGGAGAGTGCGGGGCGCCAGTCTGCTGGACTGCCCAAACCAATAGCTGACTTATTCCGGGAAAGCATCTTTGGCGAAGCGACACTCTTGCTTGCCATCGCAGAACACAAAGTTCCGCTCGTTGGAGGACTCGCAGATTCCCAATGCGACGTGTGGGCCCTCTTAAGTACAACATCCGGTGGCGTTTCCCTTTCGATTGAAGCAAAGGCAAATGAAACTTTTGGCCAAGGAAACGAGTCGCTAAAAGACTGGCTAATTGCGGGTGAAACAGAGCGGTCACATCGGAATAGAGAAAGCCGCTGGGAGCACGTCTCTGCGCACCTACCCCGCGCGGCACAAGACGCATATTCGCTTGTACCCTACCAACTGCTGCATCGTTGTGCGGCTGCTGTGATTGAAGCCAAGCGATTCCAGTTGCCGAATGCAGCTTTAGTCGTTCAAGCATTTGGGGCACCAGACAAGAGCTTTGAGGCATTCGGTCGGTTGTGCCACGCTATGAATGTCGGCGTTAAGCGCGAGCAAATGCAAGTGACGAACGTGGATGCAATTCGCCTGGGTGTAGGTTGGGCGGATTGCCCATTTGCGACTGATGCAGAACTGGCCGGGGTGGCCTGAACCGAAATGGAATTCCGCATTGCAGACACGTTCACTGACAGCCTTGCCCGACTGTCGGGCGACGATCAGAAGGCCGTAAAGACGACGGCGTTTGATCTCCAGCTGAATCCAAGTCATCCGAGTCTGCAATTCCACAAACTTGCGAAAGCGAAAGACCCCAATTTCTGGTCCATCCGCGTGAGTCGGGACGTTCGTCTGATCGTTCACAAGACCGGAACTAGCTTATTGCTGTGCTACGTCGATCATCACGACGAGGCTTATCAGTGGGCGGAACGCCGCAAAGTTGAGACTCACCCGAAGACAGGCGCAGCGCAGCTGGTAGAAATCCGGGAGAGAGTCCAAGAAATCACGATTCCTAAATACGTGGAGGTCGAGAAGCCTTCTGAGGCAAAGCGACTACTGTTTAGGCATCTTTCCGATGACGAACTGCTGAGCTACGGAGTGCCGAGTTCATGGTTATCCGACGTGCGGACCGCTAACGAAGATTCTCTATTGGAATTGGCGGGCCACCTACCTTCTGAAGCCGCCGAGGCATTGCTTAATCTGGCAGTAGGGGTTATCCCGCAGGTTGCTCGCCCGGAGAGGCCCCACTTATTTTCAGCCCCAGAGGCAGATCCGTTCCAGCATCCAGATGCTTTGCGCCGATTCCGAACCGTAAGCAACCAGGAGGAACTTGAGCGGGCATTCGAATATCCGTGGGAAAAATGGACAATCTTTCTCCATCCCGCGCAGCGTCAGTTGGTTGAGCGTGACTACAGCGGGCCGGCACGCATTTCCGGCTCGGCAGGTACGGGAAAGACTATTGTCGCTCTGCATCGGGCCGTTCATCTAGCTCGTGCTAACCCGGAGACTCGGCTGTTGCTCACAACGTTCTCGGAGACCCTGGCGAACGCTCTTGGGTCCAAGCTGAGGCTATTAATCAGCAACGAGCCGCGCCTAGGCGAGCGTATTGAAGTGCACGCCATGAACTCGATAGGCAGGCGATTGCACGAAGTGAATCTAGGTAAGCTTCAGATCGCGAGTGGCGAAACGATTCGCCGGACTATCGACGATGCCTCCAATGCCGCACAGGGGAACCGCTTCTCACCCCATTTTCTGGTGACGGAATGGGAGCAGGTCGTCGATGGATGGCAGTTGGACACTTGGGAGGCATATCGCGATGTGTCGCGCCTAGGGCGTAGGACCCGCCTCAAGGAGCCGCAGCGAGCTTTGCTCTGGTCGATTTTTGAGGATGTGAGGTCCAGACTTCGATCCAAAGAGGTCATCACGTATTCCGGGATGTTCAATCGGCTTGCATCCCACTTCGAGGGTAGTGTGCGTATACCATTCGACTTTGTGGTTGTCGATGAGGCTCAGGACGTAAGTATTGCGCAGCTCAGATTCCTGGCTGCCCTGGGTGCCAGCCGCCCAAACAAACTCTTTTTCGCTGGAGACCTTGGGCAGCGGATATTCCAGCAGCCGTTCTCGTGGAAGGCTCTGGGGGTCGATGTTCGCGGTCGCTCAACAACGTTGAGAATCAACTATCGGACATCACACCAGATAAGGATACAAGCCGACCGACTGCTGGGCCCGGAAGTGTCGGACGTCGACGGCAACGTCGAGGACCGTAGGGCAACAGTTTCTCTGTTCAATGGCCCGCTACCGATCATCAAGATTCTGAATAATGTGGCGGAAGAAACCAGAGTCGTCGGCGAATGGCTGAAGGCACGAACGAGTGAAGGTGTTCAGCCGCATGAAGTGGCAGTGTTTGTTCGATCCTCGGCTGAACTGGAAAGAGCTAAGGCCGCTGCAGAATACGCAGGACTTCCGTCGAAGATGCTTGACGACAATGTCGAGACAGCCAGCGGCAAGATTTCGATCGGCACGATGCACTTGGCCAAGGGCCTAGAATTCCGCGCTGTCGCGGTGATGGCTTGCGACGACGAGGTAATTCCGTTGCAGGAGCGAATTGAAACGGTCGCGGATGATGCGGATCTAGAAGATGTGTACAACACTGAACGACAATTGCTTTACGTTGCCTGTACGCGACCGCGAGATCACCTATTGGTGACCAGCGTTGCTCCAGCATCGGAGTTCCTGGATGATCTACTAAAGTGAGGTTGGGAGTGTCGAGGATATGGTCATACTTGAGGATCTCGCCCCAGATGACGCGCGAATTCGACTGACTCTGATTCAGTAATCGGTGCTGACCCATCATTGTGGTCCTGAGTGCAACGAAGACGCCCTTGCTAATGCGGCCACGATTGAGGAAGTTACCCTGTGTTGACGGCTCCGATTCGTCGCTCTGTGCCATTTCACGATCAATGATCGAACAGTACCGCCACGCGTCAAGACAGTAGAACTACACGCGGCTCCGTAAACTCGCGACCATTCTCCCGTGCCTCAGGGGTCACATCAAAAGCGGCCAACGGTGGTCACATCAAAACCGGCCAACGAAGTGGCCTGGGACTAGGTTGTTTTTACTCCGCCGCCTCCTGAGGAGGCAAGTCTGTTTTCGTGCGCCAACTCCGTGGACCGCATTTGAGTACATGGCCATGATGGAGGAGACGATCGAGCATAGCGGTAACGGCGGCGCTGTCACCGAGGAGTTTGCCCCAGTCGTCCACCGGCCGATTCGAAGTCAGCAAAGTGCTGGCGCGCTCATAGCGCCGCATTACGATTTCCAATAAGTCCTCGGCAGCCGTCATGGGTAACTTCCGCATGCCCAGGTCGTCGATAATCAGAAGCGGTACGGAAACGAACAGTTCCATGCATTCTTTGCGGGTTCCGTCGATGGTGGCTTCGGCCAAGTCATCGAGCAGTTTGTGGGTCTCGCGATAGAGCACGCGATAGCCCTGATGGATAGAGGCTTGTCCGATGGCCTGAGCGAGATGACTTTTGCCAGTTCCAGGTGGCCCGAGAAACAAAGCGTCTTCGTGGCGCGCGATGAAGACACCGGTAGCCAGATCGAACACCAGGCTGCGATTCATTTTTCGGTTGAAGCTGAAGTCGAAGTTATCGAGAGTTTTGTGAGAGTCGCGGAACTGGGCCTGTTTTTTTCTTCGCTCCAGCAGTCGCTCGCCACGACGAGTGAGTTCGTCAGAGACGAGACAGGAGAGGAAGTCGATCGGGGGCATGGCTTCGGTCTGAGCTTGGTGAAGCCGGGTTTCGAGCACGGCGGCGATTCCGCCCAATCGTAGTTGCCCTAAAGCTCGGTTCAACTCAATGAGGTTCATTTTCTTGCTCCTGGGTTCTGAGGTTGATGAGATCGCGGTAGTGGACCAGTTCGCGAATGAGCGGATCGACTTGCCGCAGAGTGAGCTGTGGGGCACGTTCGAGATAGCGACGAACGAAGCGGTACTCATGCACTCCCATTTCGAGAGCAGCCGCAGAGGCATCCTCGACCGCGGCGGTACCGAACTTCTTGGCCAGCGAGAGCACGCCCAGGATGCGACGAATGCCAGCTTCTCCGAGCTGGGTATAAATAAGGTTGCAGAGCGTACCGATGTGGGATCCGGCGCGTCCGGCTCGCCACAGTAACTGGGAAACCTGAAGCGGTATGTGCTGCGCATGGTCTTCTTTCTTGATGCGATACCAGCCGCGTTTCTGGCGCACATGCTCGCGCAGCAACAGCCCGTTCTGGGGATCGAGAATGCGCACGTACAGCTCATCCCACTGCACATTCACTTCTCGCCCGATCCAGCCTGGTGGCAGGCCGTAGTAGGCGGCATTGACTTCGACGCAACCGTCCAGATTCACGCCCCGCTTGCCGTGCTGGTAGTAGCGAAAAGGTTCCAGGGGAAGCGGCAGCAAGGTTGGTTTTTCTTCGGCAAACATGGCGGCGACTTGGCGCTTGGTGGTGCCATGAATGCGGGTATCGGCACAGCTTACCTCCCAACGATCCAGATAGGCTTGGGCCTCCTCCAGGCTCTCAAAGCGTTTTCCCTTTAGCGCTCGTTGGGCATGGCCGACGCCGGATTCAACTTTTCCTTTTCGATCCGGATCTTTGATCCGACAGGGCAAGGCTACGGCGCCATAGTGCGACAGCACGTCGCGATAAAGAGGATTCAGAGCGGGATCGTAGATGTCAGGGATGAGCACGCCTTCGCGCAGATTATCCAGAACGACGACCCGCGTAGCGCCACCCAATCGACGGAATGCTTTCTCATGTAACTCGGCCCAGATGCGCGAACTGGAACGAAAGACCAGAAAGCGTGCTGCCTTGCGGCTACACCCGAGTACCATCACGAATAGTCGGGTACGGCGATATTTTCTGGTCTGCGGATCACGGACCATTGGGCCCGTGCCGTAGTCCACTTGGGACTCTTCTCCAGGAGCGGTCCGAATCACTGCGCGAGGCTGCAGTGGCTGCTTTCCACGCAACTTGCGCACGAAGCGCTTGACCGTCTGATAGCCACCGCCGAACCCGCTCTCCGATACCAAGTCTTGCCAGATTGCGGTGGCATCACGGCCCCGGCCCAGACCCAGTTCGATCGCTTCACGAAAGGGCTCGCAGACACTCCGTTTAGGATTTTCTGCTTTCGACTCCACGCCAAACCCGGTGGTCACTTCGTTGGCCGGTTTTGCCGGCGCCCGCCGTCCCCACGCACCCGGCGGACGCACCCCGATACCGGCCGCCTTCAGATAGGCGCCAGCCGTTTCTCGCCGCACCCCGGTCGCCTGTTCGATGCGCCGCAACGGCCATCCCAGTCGTCCCAGGGCTATTACTTGTTGTCGTTTCGCTTCGCTCAAGACGTTGCTCATGCCGACAGAAGCTACAACACCTCATGTCGGAATCAACGTCCCAGGCTCTTACTCTCGTTGGCCGGTTTTGAAGTGACCCTCATTGGCCGGTTTTGACTGACCCCCGAGGTGCCTGGCTACGAACTAGGGTTTCGACTTAGTGACTCCCTGATCTTCTGAGCCAATTCCTCCGGATCAATGGCCGTCACTGGCATCAACTGCATCAGCCCTACAGCGCCTTTAGGTGAAACCGTGCACGGTTGCCAGTTCGACTCGCGTTCGACAATGGCACGAACCAGCGAGACGGGCACCCGATAGTGTTGAGCGTAAGCTGCAACGTAGTACTCGGCTTCAAGCCGTGCCTGTGGTTTGGGCGATTGCGCCCAGCAAATCGAGATTGCAGAAAGCACTTGCGCCAAGATGAGTGCTGGCCTCATGCCGCACTCCCTCGCAGAGCCTCGGCGCTGTACTGCTGCGCGTCAAAGATCAAGCTGGCAAACCCATCCCGCAAGAGCAGCTTGCGTCGATCGGCCTCAGTCTTGGCCAGCAAGGGCAGGAGAATGTCTCGCATCTCGGCTGTAATTTGTTCAGTTCCCAGAACTTTGAGTGCCTGCGCGAGATCGAGAATCTCTGAGACAGAGGGTGGTTTCTCCATGCTCCAGCCGCGCAAAGCCTTGGCGAGTCCCGCCATACCGGCATGGAATTCGTGGCTTGAATCCGGCGTCCTCAGTGCCACAATCTCTGCTTCTCGCTCCGCGGTGGGGTGTTCGACACGAAGGTAAAAACTGCGCCGGCGCAGGGGATCGCCGATGCGCCTCTCTTCATTCGATGTCAACACAACGAACGGAATGCTCCTGGCTTTGATAGTGCCCAGCTTCGGAATGCTCAACTGCCACACGCTGAGCAATTCCAGCAACAAGGCCTCAAAAGCGTGGTCCACCTTGTCCAGTTCGTCGATCAACAGAACACAAGGCCTTTCGCACTGCAACGCGCGCAAAAGCGGCCCGGCGCCGAAAAACTGCTGACTGTGCAACTCCGTCCGCAGGGATTCCCAATCCACGCTGACGGACTTGGCTTTGAGTTCAACGCAAAGCCTTTGCAGGGGTTCATCGAACTTGCCGATGGCCTTCTCTTCGTTGATTCCCTCATAGCACTGCAGGCGCTCGACGGTGGTGTCCGCTGCGTCCGCAACTGCATATGCCAGTTGAGTCTTACCGCTCCCGGCGGGGCCTTCCAGCAGCAACGGCTTCTGCAGTCTCGCCGCCAGGTACACCGTCGTCGTGGCTACCGAATCGGCAATGTAGCCGCTCGCACGAAGGGCTACTTCGAGTTCTTGGAGAGATGAAAACACTCGCTCCTCCTCCGTCTAGGACCATGCCAATCCCGGTCCTGCGAGTGAAGAAGCTAAGCGCAAATCGAATTTCGGTCAAATCGCGTCGATTTTCCTAGAGTTTTGACCGAAATCGACACTCGGTGTAGAACCGAATCTCCGCAGTGGTTAGGAGTTGACTATGGCGAACTCGGCTTATCGGTTCAGTCTGGCAAGCGACAGCGTCGCTGGAATGGCAAAGATACTGCAAACCCTGGAATCCAAGGAGTACGCCTTAAAGGCTGCAGAGTTGGCTAAATTGCTCGGCGTGACCCGGCAACACATTTACAAGATGGCAGCCGCCAGCGCCATTCCTTCCTTTCGCATAGGCGCGGCGGTGCGATTTGACCCGAAGCAGGTTGCGGAATGGCTCACGCGGAGGATGCCGCAAACGGTTACCCCCTCGAGCCTAAGCACGCTTGCTGTTTGACCATCTTTGCAAGCCGATAGCTCCTGTCGTCGAACGTGTTCAGTCAGGTCCCTTCGGTGCGATCTTCTTCTGGTCAGTCACTGCCTTCCAACCGAGACAACAGAGAGTTCCCAAGTTCTAACGCCGATTGCGTTTCCTCGGCTTTGATATTCTGACCGTGGACTGCTGAATTCAGGACAGCCGATACGGATCGTAAATCTGCGACCACTTCTGTCGATAATGCATTCGCGCTCGTGAGTGCTTGCGTCAAGGCCGCAATGCCAACCAATTTCGTCGACAGCCCCCGTTTCTCGGCGATAGTCTGCAATGCCCGTTCCAGCCGAATCCGCATGGTGACCAGATGGAACCGGGGCAACTCGCCTGCAAGATCGTGGCTCGTGGGCAATTCGGACTGCAAGCGTTTTGGAAGCGATTCGGTCAATCGGTACTGTGCCACTCCCACCGGCTTGCCTGTGTCCCGGAGTGCATACTCAACCACAATTCTGTTCTTCTCCTTGCAGAGAATTAGGCCGATGCTGGGAGTGTCATCAACATGGCGCAAGAGGTCATCCACGGCCGACAAATAGAAATTCATCTTCCCTGCGAATTCGGGCCTAAACTCTTCGATTTTGAGATCGATCACGACATAGCAACGAAGGCGCAGATGATAAAACAGCAGATCTAGGAAGTAGTCTTGTCCGCCGATTTCCAGATGGTACTGGTTTCCGACGAATGCAAATCCCTTGCCGAGTTCCAAAATTAAGTCGCGGAGATGGTCGATCAGACCTCGTTCCAAATCACGCTCCAGCATCTCTGTCCCGAGCGTCAGAAAATCGAAGTTGTAGGGGTCTTTGAGGAGTTCCTGAGCCAGTTCTGATTGCGAAGCCGGGAGCGTTCGCTGAAAGTTCGTGACTGCCCGGCCCTGCCTGCGGTGAAGGTCACCCTCAATTTGATGGACAAGGACATTCCGGGTCCAGCCACTCTCGACAGCCTGCCGAATATACCATTCCCGTTCCGCCGGAGCCTTCACCATTTCAAGAATCCGCACATTGTGTCCCCAGGGCAATTGTGCAACGACTTGTTGCACAAATTGCTGGTCGGGGTAGGCTTCAGCGAAAGCCCGCATATATTTGAGGTTTCGCGCGCCAAACCCAGTCATCCCCGGAAAAGCTTGGAGCAGGTCATGAGCCAGCCTGTCGACGACCTTTGCTCCCCACCCCTCCGATTGCTGGCGAGTGAGAATGTCTCTGCCGATGCCCCAATAGAGCAATACGAGTTCCCGATTGACGGACAAAGCGGCGCGGACCTGCGCGCTGCGGATTCGCTCCTTCAGTTCCTGCAAGAACGCGTCATACCGATCCGGTAGCTCAGGATGTTTTCGCTTCATGATAGGAAACCAGCATAGCCTAAGAGTCAGATTCAATTGCACCTAGTCAGGCAACATACGCCGCCAGGGCTCCTGCGTTCACTTTTGCCAAAGCGTCTTTCGATTGGACCCCTTTCAGATAAACCATGGTCGATTTGATGTCGCGATGGCCCATCCACGTCTGAAGCGTGCGGATGTCCACACCGTGGCGCAGGTGCTCGGTAGCAAATGTGTGGCGGAACTTGTGGAGGAAGAAGTGCTGGCAGTACGGCCCTTCAGCGCACTTGTTGCCGTGCTTCGTAACGCACTGTCCACAATTCAACTTCGCCCGGTCGGCGACCCGCTTCACAATCGTGTCGTTCTCGCTGTTGGGATTTCCACGTTTATTGGGAAACACCAATTGCGCTGGCAGAGCATTGCGTGACTCTCTTAGTCGCCGCAACTGGTCGATGAGAGCTGAGGGCAGCGGTACCACTCGTTCCTCCCAGTTCTTCGGACGAAAGTCCCAGAGAGCCTTGGCGGTGACCCGAACGTGACTGTTGCGGAAGTCGAGATCGCGCCAGCAAACATGTTGCGCCTCCTGATCACGAAATCCAGAACCCAGCATAAATTTCAGAAAGATTGCCTCATCGCCGATGGCGTGATTGAACATCGACTGGATTTCTTCCGGCTCGTAGATCGGGCGGATCTTTTCAACGTACTTCGGCCAGTCGCTGGATGCGATCAGGCCACTTTTCCCGCGCCGTTTGAAGAGCTGCAGCACGACGACCAGCTTGTCGTAGACGGTACGATGGCCGAGTCCAAGTTGGTAACAACGTGCCATGAAGACCAGGATGTCCTCGCGCGCCACCTGGTCTACGGAGCTTTTTTCATAGGACGGGACGAGCAGTTTCTTCAGGGTGTAGCGGTAGCTGATGTAGGTCCGGTGACTGCGCTGGGCCTGGACCATCGCGAGGTACTGGTCGACGGCTGCCGCGAGCGTAATGCCGTTTGGGTTGATCACGGCTGGCTGTGCCGGGCGCGACATCACCCCGGCTTTGAGAGCCTCAACTTCGATGGCCTTGAGCCGGGCCGCTTCGGCTACGGTCGCGAAGTCAGGAACGGCCTTGCGGTGACGCTTGCCGTGCTCATACCACTCGAGGTAATAGCTGCCTTCGGGGTGGTGTTCGTCGCGGCCCGTAATCAGGACGTGGTCGCGCACAATCCTGCCGCTGCGCTTGATGACGTTGGCGAAGCGCCACGCATCTCCAACTTTCACGTACTTGAGGATCTTGACCCGATGGGCGTAAAGCTTTGGCTTTCCCGGCATATTCCATCTCCCTCTGGAGGGAATGGAAGGTAGACCGGATCGCGAATTCGGGCAAACGCGGAAACGGTATGGAGGGAGTGGAAGGAGTTGACGGAATTGACAGCGAGTTTATCGACAGGAAGACCGACAGGAAGCGGGTTAAAGCGATGAAAACAAACAAAACCGAGGAGAAGGCAGCGTTCTAACCAACTGAACTACGTCCCCAACTTTGTTTTCTTACCTTTGTCGGAAACCCGCGTATTTACTGGCTTTCCTCAGGTTCAATCGGTTCGCCTGTGTCGCCTGTTTCAACCCCATAGAACCGAATTCCGAGGTTAATGGACACCATGGACACCAAGCTCAACCGTTGTCCAAAAAACTGTGCTACTGGCAACACGAACCCAGAGCAGCTGTCCCTGCCCCGTCAATGAATTGTAGCAGAGGAAATTCAGATCAGTACAGGCGCAGCGACTGTGGCAACGTCTCCGACCATCGGGTGAGCACGATATTTCACGGAAAAATGTCTAGGGATTTCGCAGTATAATAGCGTTAATCGTGACCCGCTCTTCGTCGCTGGAGGTTCTGCCATGCGGATTCTCGTTCCCTGGAAGCCAGTCGTTCTCGTGTGGGGATTGCTCAGCGGGATGATATTTGTTGGTTTCGTTGCATCTTCGGTGCTTCAAGGAAAGGATCCCTTCGCGCCAGGTGCGACCATCACGCAGCCTTCCGCCATGAAAGCTACTGCTGCGGACGCGGGGCAACAACCTAAGCAGTCCCAGAAATCGGCCCGAACTCCGAGTCAGTGAGACCTCGGAGATCTCTTCCTGCTGATTTGTTTCCTTAGCCTTTTCGGTCACGTCCTCGCGCGGTTTACCTTACCCAATATTTTCTCAAGCTTTTGCTTCAGAACGACTTCTGCGGGAAAGCGTCCTTGACGCCCGAGCCATGAGACAAAATCCTTCATCTTGACTTCGTGCTTTACGGGCGGCTGTTGGACAAGAACGGTTACCAACAGCACGACTCGACCGTGGAATCGTCGCTCGCCGAGTCCTTCGGTGACGACTAGGATAGATGTTTCAACGAAAGCATATCGGGCCGCTAACCATATGAGAGTCGCCTTGTGGGACGGAATGCGTCCGAATCGAGTCAGTTCGCAACAACTGATTTTGACCCGGCTATATCTGGCCGCCGGGGTCACCGACATGCGCAAGGGGTTCGAGGGGCTGTACGGCCTCGTCCGCGATCGTTTGTCGTGTGAGCCTCTGAGCGGACACCTTTTCGTGTCCTGCAACGCCCAGCGCAACCGGCTGAAGGTCCTCGTCTGGGACGGCAGCGGACTCTGGGTCTGCGCAAAGAGACTAGAAAAGGGGTGTTTCACCTGGCCGCAGTCCGGCGATGCGCAGGGCAAGGTCGTACTGAGCCACGAAGAACTGTCCCTACTGTTGGGTGGAATCGATCTGACCAAAACCAAGCACAAGGGGTGGTACCGGAAGGCTTCCGCCGAGGCACATGCTGCCGCATGAGTTGGTTGCTTGAACGATTCGAGCGACTCTGGTAAATCAATAACCCATCGTGAGTGCGCCTTCCATCCCGTCAGCTCCAGCCGATCTGGAACTCATTGCACAACTGAAGAGCAAGCTACAGTACGCGGAGCTGAGGATTCGAGTGCTGGAAGAGCGACTGCGGCTGATGCGGATCGAGAAGTATGGTGCGGGCGGAGAAAAACTAAAACTCTCGCAGACGCAAAGGCAATTGTTCGGGCTTGAGCCCGTGGTCAGTGAAGTGATCGAGCAGGCGGAGAGCGAGCACGCGCCAGTGCATCGCTCGACCAAGAAATCCGTCAAGCCTGCGCTCCGACGTAAGCGCTTCACTTCGATCATCTAATCTGCAAAGTCCAGATCCATCACAAGGCCGAGAATCTCACCGACACCGCATCCGTGCTGCTCAAACGATTCCCAAACTTGGATCAACTGGCCCCGAACAATCAATGTCCGCAGCCCTGTCCGGTTATTCCGGGAAATGTTCAAAATAGGAATCCTGATCAAGTTGCGGTCGACCCCGCCGATAAATTGATAAGGAGCCCTGTGGTTAAGGGTTCCTTAGACGCTGATAGGTGTCGCGTTAGCAGGAGAGTATCTCGGCGCGCTTGCAAGCGAACTTTCTAAAGGGAGAAATCCTTGAGACAGGATACAAAAAGGCGTTGGGGAAGGATCGGCCACCACCGGCGGCTCAGGGACAGGCGGATTTCACTGCTGCTCTGGATCTCGATTACCGTTCCAGCTGTGGTGATGGGACAGAGTAAAGACATCATGGATTTGAGCCCCGAGGAGCTCAAAGGCATCCAGGTTTATAGCGCATCGATGTACTTGCAAAGCGACCGCGAAGCACCCTCCTCCATAACGGTCATTACTGCCGACGAGATTCGCGAGTTCGGCTACCGGACGCTGGCGGACGCTCTGAGAAGTGTACGCGGGTTCGACGTTACTTATGATCGTAACTACAGTTATGTGGGCGTGCGAGGGTTCTCTCGTCCCGGTGGGTATAACGATCAAGTCCTCCTGCTCATCAACGGGCACCGCCTGAATGACAACGTCTACGAAGCGGCGGATCTGGGCACCGAGTTTCCTCTCGATGTCGATTTGATCGAGCGCATAGAGATCGTTCGCGGGCCCAGTTCCTCGCTTTATGGCACCTGCGCTTTTCTTGCCGTCATCAATGTGATTACAAAGAGCGCTCAGACGGGCCCGGGACTTCAATTCTCCGGCGATGCTGCCGGTTTCGGTTCTTACCGGGGACGCTCTACGATAGGTGAAACCTATCATGGCGTGGATGCATTGTTTTCTGGGACGGTCTACGACAGCGCTGGCGCGGCACGACTTTTCTTTCCCGCATTTGACAGCCCTGCGACCAACTACGGAATCGCCCAAAACGCAGATCGCGATCGCTCGCGAAGCTTCTACGGCAGTCTCCGTTTCCACCACTTCACTTTGGAGGCCCTGGGAGCAACGCGTCTCAAAGGCATACCGACGGCATCCTTCGCGCAAGTCTTCAATGACAATCGCAGCCAGACCATCGATTCAAGCGGATATCTCAAGCTTGGCTACAGCCGCGCGATTTTCCACGACGCAGAATTTGCTGCTAACGTCTATTTCGACCGCGAGATTTATCACGGAGTCTACGTCTATTCGCCGGTCGCCGGACAGCTGGGAGATGTTCTCAACCAAGACACAGCGCGTGGGGACGTTCTCGGGATCAATGCCAGAATCACCAAGACCCTGTGGCAAAAGCACAAAGCGACTGGTGGCGTGGAGTTCCGCGACAACTTGCGCCAGGACCAGACCAACTATAACGTAAACCCCTTCCAGCCCGTGCTCGACGATCGGCGAACTTCGTACGAGTGGGCAGCTTTCGTCCAGGACGAATTCACCATTAGACGAGGCCTGATTCTCAATGCGGGACTGCGGCACGATCATTATCAGCCCTTTGGGGGAACGACCAACCCGCGGGTTGCATTGATCTACGCTCCCTTGAGACGATCCACGCTCAAGCTTATCTACGGTCAGGCCTTTCGGGCACCCAACGATTACGAGCTTTACTATGGCGATCATGTCAGCAGTGAGCCCAACCCCTCCTTGCATCCTGAAAAAATACGCACCGAGGAATTCATCTGGGAGCAGGACGTAGGCGCTGATTTCCGTATTTCGGCCTCGGGTTTTGGTAGCCAATTCACCGATCTCATTACCCAGGAAACCGATCCCAAAACCGCTCTCATTGTCTATGAAAACTCCCAGAGCGCCCACACCCGGGGCTTGGAGGTGGAATTTGGGGGAAAGGTGTCCTCGGGGATCGAAGGCCGACTGAGCTACACCCTACAGAAGACGGTGGACCCCTCTACCGGCCTTTCGCTGTCGGATTCGCCCACCCAACTGGCCAAGGCCAACATCCTCTTTCCCCTGGTTCACCGCAGCCTCACCATGGGATTCGAGCTGCAATACGCCGATTCCAGAGGGACTGTGGCTGGAACGCAGCTTGCGAGCTACACGGTTTCCAACCTGACCCTCACCAGCCGCGAATTCGCCAAAAGATTTCGGTTGTCCGGCAGCGTTTATAACGTTTTCAACAGCCCCTATAGCGATCCCGTGGGAGCGGAAATCGTGAGGTACACGGTGCGGCAGAACGGTCGGGACTTCCGCATCCAGCTCACACACACGTTTCATTTTCAGTGAGTATGCTGTCGACTCGCGTCCATTTCGAATACGGTTCCTCGAGCCTTGGGCATTGCCACAAAGCTGTGGAATCGATTCTGCCCCGCTTCGGCAAGATCGCTCTCCTCACGCGCACAGCCTCTATTGATCTTTTGATTCTTGGCGTCGGCTTGTGCTTCGCGGCACAGGCTTCGGCCCAGGTGGTCGAGGAAAGTCAGGTGAAAGCGGCGTACCTTTATAACTTCGCCAAGTTTGTGGAATGGCCTTCGGGAGTGTTCCGGAATCCTGACGACCCTGCCGTGATCTGCGTTATCGGCGATGAGCGCACCAGTGACGTGTTGGAATCGGCCGTCTCTGGCAAAAAGGCAAATGGACGGCCGGTGGAAGCTCGGAGACTGCATTACCCTGCTGAATTCGAATCCTGCCAGGTCTTGTTCATTGGGTTCCCCGATAAAGAGCGTATCGCCCAGTTGCTCAACGCACTGCACGGATCGAGGGTTCTCACGGTCGGGCAAAGCGACCAGTTCATTCCACTCGGGGGAATGATTAATCTGGCGGTCAAAAATAACACCATCGAGCTGGAGATCGACCCGGAGGCTTCCAATGCAGTGGGACTGAAGATCAGTTCGCGGCTCTTGGTAGTAGCTCGGCTGGTCAAGGCCGCGGGCCAACCCGGAGGAGAGCGATGAAGTTCACTCCCCAGCTTACTCTGGCCCGCAAACTCATTCTGACCATGATGGCGGCGAGTAGCGCTTCTCTTCTGGTCGCTTGCATCTTTTTTCTGAGCTATGACGTCATCACACTTCGCCATAGCATCGCTGACCATCTCGATAGTCTGGCGGATATCACCGGCGCCAACGTTGCGGCCGCGCTTACCTATAACGATCCCAAAAGCGCTGACTTGGTTCTGCAAACTCTGCACGCGGAACCGAACATCGTCGCAGCGCGCATCTACGATGGCCACGGCCGGCCCTTTGCCTCTTACCATCGCGTTCCCACCATGCCCCTCGCCCAGCTTCCCGATCTTCCGCCCGCGAGGGGCGATCAATCGGAGCCGGATCGCGTCACTGAATGCGCTGCCATCATGTTTGACGGGGAAGCAATCGGATCAGTGTACGTGGTATCGGATTTGCAAGAGATCCACGGACGTATGCGGCGGTTCGAAGTTTTCGTGCTGATTCTGCTAGCCGCTTCTTCCGTTGTCGCGTTCCTCGTGGCCGTGCTGCTGAAGCGCTTCATTTCAAGGCCAATTCTCGACCTGGTGAAGACCATGAAGAAGATTTCCCGGGAGAAAAACTTTGGTGTTCGTGCGCCCAAGAATGCGCCAGACGAGTTGGGCCTGTTGGTCGATAGTTTCAATGAAATGTTAACCCAAATCGAATTCGCCGAGGGTTCTCTGCGAGCGGCACACGCTGAGTCGGAGATTTTCATTAGCTCTGTTCCTTCCATCCTCATCGGTACCGACAGCGTTGGTCAAGTTACGCGCTGGAACATGGCCGCCACAACAGCGTTCGGCTTTCCCGCAGATGCCGTCTTGGGCAAACCACTCCAGAACTGTGGGATCCTCTGGCTGCACCCGCAGGAAGAAGAACAGGTCGATTCTTGGTTCCGGGTTGAGAGGTCCGAGAAGCGCGAGAATGTGATGTTTGAGAGAGACGGTCAAAGGCACTTCCTCGGTCTAAATATCATCAACGTCAACGTCGACCTCTTCGCCGGCGGGAAAGGTACGGGGTTCCTGATCACCGGCGCCGACATCACCGAACGCAAAGTTCTGGAAGACCAACTACGCCAGGCGCAAAAGCTCGAGGCCATCGGACAACTGGCCGCCGGCATCGCTCACGAGATAAACACCCCGGCCCAGTACGTCGGCGACAATGTTAAGTTTCTCCAAGAGACATGGCCCTCGATCAACAATATCCTCGGCCTGTGTGCAGGGCTCCAAGAGGAAACTCTTGCGGGATCTGTTGCTCCGCATACGATTGCCGAGTTGTCACGATGCACGGAGCGGTCCGATCTCACCTACATTCTTCGCGAAGTTCCACAAGCGACGGCGCAGGCGTTGGAAGGCGTGCAGCGGATTTCAAAAATCGTCAAGGCCATGAAGGAATTTTCTCATCCTGGAGCTGAAGGCAAATGCGCCATCGATATCAACCACGCGATTGAGACGACAATTGCTGTCGCCCGCAACGAATGGAAATATGTGGCCGATGTTCAGACCTGTTTTGCTGACAATTTGCCTCCAGTGCTCTGTCTGGCAGGTGAGTTCAACCAGGTCATCCTGAATCTGCTGATTAACGCGGCTCATGCCATTGCAGACGTAGTGAAAGCAGGCTCTGGTGCCAAGGGAACCGTTACGATCACGACCAGATGCGAGGGTGCTTGGGTCGAGATACAGATCCACGACACTGGAGCGGGGGTTCCAGAAAACATTCGCGCCAGGATTTTCGAACCATTCTTCACCACGAAGGAGGTCGGGAAGGGCACCGGACAAGGCTTGGCTTTAGCCCATACCGTGATTGTCAAAAAACACGATGGACGGATATGGTTTGAGAGCGAGATAGGAAAGGGCACGACATTCTTCCTGCGGCTCCCGATAGAGGCGATTGAAACCAAGTTGTGTGCTGCCGCAACGGCAAACGGATAAGTTCTCCATTCCTTACACTAAACTGGCTTGGGACAGAAGAATGCAAGGGCCACTCGCCGTAAGCGGGAAAGGGTGATATTGTTTTCCGCCGCCGGGTAACCGTCGACTACGAAGCGCCTTTCACGAAAGCGAGTGCGCTGGTTGGCATGGAGACGAATACGTTTCCAGAGATCGCGCGCCGTGCCTGAAAGTTCTTGAGTTTTAAGATGACCGTTGGGGTAACCTCGTGACCTTTGGAGACCAGCAATCCCCCTTCGGTGGTGCGAACCTCTTCCTGAATGATCATGCCGGGCGCAAGGTCCTCGATGTGGCATTTTCGGGTTTCCCCTTCCTCGGCATTTGGATCCAAGGTCACCAAGGCATCAAAAAAAGCTGGACTGAAGTCGGGATTTTGGCGAGTCAACAAGTGCACAGCATCGGTTCGCATGGTGCCCTTGTGAATCAATCTCTCGTAGGCCAAAATCAGTCGCAGTATTTCCGCTCCCATGCGAATGTCCGCCTCCGAGTCGTCGTCGATGACCGGCCGATTTTGGTGCTCAATCATCCACGCGATGGGCTCGAGGCGGGGGATCTTCGAAAGCAATCCATAAGCCACACTGGGGTGCGCGTCGTATTGTGCCTGTTCGGTAGGTAAGAGTTTCTCTCCTTCATACACAGCGTCGATGGTTTCCGCTGGCAGGGTGACGCAGCCCAGTTGAGACATCATAGCGGCCACTTCATACTGCCAGGGGTTCCCCAGCTTCATCACGGTTACGACGTGATGGATATAGCGGCGGGCACGCGCGGCGCGGCTGAAAGCGGCGGGATTGACCAGGCTGAGAACTTCCGTGAGCACCTGGACGCTGCTGGTTAAGGTTTGTTCCAGAAGTTGCCTTTCGGCGATGACCAGACGGTATTGCACCACCGCTGCAGTCAACGTCTTCGCCATCATTTCTTTGCTGCAGGGCTTGGTGAGGAAGCGAAAGATGCTGCCCTCGTTGATGGCACTAATGGCCGTCTCAATCTCGGCATTGCCGGTGAGCATAACTCGAATGGTGTCAGGGGACATGGATTTGATTCGACTCAAGAGCTGGACGCCATCCATTCCAGGCATTCTCATATCGGAGACGACCACCGCGAAAGGGCCGTTGTCAGCAGCAAGCTTCAAGGCCTGCTCCGCTCCTAAGGCGGTTTCCATCAGAAACTCGCGGCTCAAGCTGCGACGGTAGCCCTCAAGGATGAGGGAGTCATCGTCGACCAAGAGGATCTTTTCAGCCATGGCATCCTTTTCTTATTGCCAGCGATTTGGCGGAGGCAGGATCTTTCCCTTAATATCATCGGCGGCGGCCGCCTATTGCTTTAAGCGCAGGTGTTTTTTCGTTCTTGGGCAAGAAACGAAATGCCGCGAATTCTTCGCCGACCCTCCGGGTCAATGCACCCCCGCATTGTTTCGTTTCTCTGAAACTCCTTCGGCTATCGCGACGATGTAGTCTTGGTGAAAACCATGCCAGACTGCTTCGCGGTCCCGTAACCCGAGGCGATCCAGAAATTTCAGGTCCAACTCGATATCTTTGTTAAGAATTGCAGGGTCATTCGCACTCGCGATAGCGTCAGCAGCATGTACCGCAGTCAGCGAGGAAAACTGCGTCTCTTCCGTCTTCGAGGGACAGTGATGAAAAGCGACAGCGTGCACCAGCGGAACGGGAAGGCCCCAGATGCTCATTAAGTACGCGCCAACCTGCGAATGGGTGCAACCCAGCTGTTCGAGTTCCAGCTCCAAGATTGAACCGGGACTGGTTCCAAGAATGTGACGATACTTGTCGAGCATCTCAGAAAGAAAAATCACCTTCCCGATGTCGTGCAGCAACCCTGCGGTAAAGCTCTCTTCCACTATGGCTTTGCTGCAACTTTCGGAAGTGGCGATGCGCTGCGCAAGCGATGCTACCGCGACACTGTGGTCCCAAAGTACGGGCAAGTAGGGGGCGACCTCGGAATTTCCTTCACACTGCGAGAAAACGTGGACCGATAGCACCAAAGTGCGCACACTCTCCGTGCCAATTAAACTCACCGCCTGCAGCAGGTTTGATACGCGACCGCGTGCGCCGATGAAGGCGGAATTCGCCAGCTGCAGAATTTTGGCCGCCATTCCAACATCCTTTGACACGATGCGTTCGATTTGGGCCAGAGAGGGGGATTCCAAACCCAATACAGCCGTCAGTTCCTCATAGAGCGTGGGCAGGCTCGGGATTGACCGCATGCGGGAGATGATGGTCTTGATGGATTGATTGGACAGGAGATCGCGCATGGCAAAGGCCTGGCCGAGACGATTCACAAGTTCCTGGGGGTCACAAGGCTTGGACAAGAACTGATGAGCCGGCGCGATGGTGCGGAAAATTGCTTCCCGGCTCGACTGTCCGGAGAGGACGATGCGAACCATCTCAGGGTGTCGTTGTTTAACTTGTTCCAGCAGTTGCGCACCATCCATGAGAGGCATTCGCATATCCGTGATGATGGCGTCATACGCATCTCGATCTAGCGCATCCAATGCGCTGGCCCCGCTGTCAACGAAATGCATGTCCCATTCCTGACGCATGCCATGCAAAGCGCGACGAAGGCCATCTAGGATCATCGCTTCGTCATCGACAAAGAGCAGGCGCTTCGGCATCACTGCTCCTCTACTGGATCGGCTGGCGGTCCCGGTAGTTGGATATAGAACGTCGTGCCATAGCCGATCTCACTCTCGAACCAGATTCTGCCGCCGTGTTTCTTGACGATGACGTTATGAGCCAGGGCCAGGCCTTGACCAGTCCCCTTGCCGACCTCCTTGGTAGTGAAAAAGGGATCGAAAATTCTTGAGCGGATCGCAAACGGAATCCCGGTTCCGTTATCCGTTACTGAGATTTCCGTGGACTCGTCTTGCTTGCGGGTGCGCACGGTAATCCGGCCGAGTTCGCCCTCGGTGATTTTCTCTTTGATAGCGTGCGCGGCATTCACCAACAGATTCAAAATGACCTGGTTGATATCGCCGAGATAGCACATGACCGGAGGTAGAGTTTCATCGAATTCGGTGATGATCTCAGCTACATATTTCCACTCATTTCGCCCGACGGTAATGGTGGACTCGATCGCTCGGTTCAGATCAGCAGCCGTCTTTTCTGCTCCGTCAGGATGAGAAAATTCCTTCATGGCTCGAACAATCTGGGCCACTCGACGAGTTCCATCCAGACTCTGAGCGATGGCGCGAGGCACCTCGGCAGCAATGAATTCAAGGTCACAGCCTCTGGCAGCTTGGTCCAGGGCCGCGATCACAACTGGCGGCAACATTCCCGCCGCATTTCGAACTGCACTGCGGTACTGTTCCAATAAATCGCCGATAGCGTTCCATGAATCCATCAGGAAGGTGAGATTGTCGGTTACGAATTGCGTGGGCGTATTGATCTCATGGGCGATCCCGGCGGCAAGCTGACCAACACTTTCGAGCTTTTGAGCATGGCGGAGCTGACTCTCCAATGTGTTGCGCTCGCTGATGTCGCGCACGAAGGATAAGACAAATTCCTGCCCATCGAGTTCTAGATAGTTCGCAGTCACCTCTACAGGGAAAACTTTCCCGTGCTTGGTTTGGTGGACGGTTTCAAGGGTCATCGAGCCCCGGGTTTTAAGGTCTTTCCAGGATGCCGTCCACGCTTCTCTCGAGAACAGTGGATCGATATCTGGGATGGTCAGAGCGAGCAACTCTTCCCGGGAGCGTTCGGAAGAACGGCAGGCTTCGAGGTTGACGTAGACAATCTGTCCTTGTTCGCCCATCCGAAATATCGCATCGGAAACATGCTCCATCGCAAACTCGGCGAGCCGGAGTTCCTTCTCCGCGCGCTTGCGTTCGGTAATGTCCACGAACGTCACTACCGCGCCAATAACTTTTCCGCCGCGGTGTATGGGATGGGACCAGTATTCTGCGGGAAAACTGGTGCCGTCGCGGCGCCACAAGACTTCGTTATCGATGTGGGTGCCTTCACCGCGGCGAAAGGCTTCGTAAATGTGGCACTCCCCGACCGGGTAAGGCGCTCCACCCGGCAGTGAATGGTGGATGAGGCTGTGCATGTCCTTCCCCAATAGATCCGAAGACTGCTCATAACCTACGAGTTGGAAACAAGAAGGATTGCAGAATGTGCATTTGCCTTGCATGTCGATACCGTAGATTGCTTCGGGGATGGAATCCAGCAACTCTCGGACCTTTTCTTCGGCCCGCTTGCGCTCGGTGATGTCAACCAGCGTGCTCTCAATAATCCCGCCGACCGTGGAATCGTCGTCGACTAGATTGAAATTTGCGATTACCCAGACAGCATCACCGTCCTTGCGCTGACACTTCATCTCCTGGTTGGTTAGGCTTTTCTCGGACTTGAGTTTGGTCAGGAACGCCCATCGATCAGAAGAGTTGTCGTATAGACTTGCAACCGGCAGGGTCAGGACTTCCTCGGAGGAATCGTAACCGAACATGCGGGCGGCTGCTTGATTGCACTCCAGCACGCGCCCCTCCAGCGTGGTGCGAAGGACCCCCGCAAGGTTGCGCTCAAACAGGAGCCGATACCGCTTCTCGGACGCTCGCAGCGCCTCTTCCGCCTTCCTCCGTTCGCTGATGTCCTCCATCATCGCCAGAAAGTGGGTGATGGTGCCCTTCGAGTTTGTAAGCGGTCTAACGGTTGCGGCCGCCCAGTAGATCTCGCCATTTTTTCTCCGGTTGCAAAGATCGCCGCGCCATTCGCGCCCTTGCGTAATGGTGGACCACAGATTCCGGCAAATATCGGGTGAGTTGCGCCCGGAGTTCAGGATGCGCAGATTCCTCCCCACCACCTCGCTCGGGCTATACCCGGAGCAATCCGTAAACTTGCGATTCACATAACTGATGTTGCCTAACGGATCGGTGATGATTACCGAAACCGGACTCTGCTCGACGGCCGCGGACAATTGCTGGAGTGTGTCTTCGTTGCGTTTTCGCTCGGTGATGTCGCGGAAGCTCCAAATACGGCCATAGTAAGTACCGTTCTTGCCGACGACGGGAGAGGAATAGCGGTCCAGGATCATTCCATCCTTCAACTCGATCTCGTCCCGGCTGGTTTCCTGGGGATGCTGGTTGAGGCGGTTGATTTTGGCCAGGAATGACTGGGGATCCTTGACGAGAGTGACCACATGATCGAGCAACTGCAGGTCGTCCTTATTGCCCGCAATCTCCGGAGGAATTTTGAACACTTCGATCAACCGCTGGTTTAGCAGGAGCCTTTGGTTGCGGTCACTTACCACCAAGATGCCGTCAATGGTGGAATTTGTCTGCGCGTCCAGAAATGCCGTCTGCGACTGGAGTTCCGCCTCTGCCTGCTTACGGCGCGTGATGTCGGAAAGGACCCCATCGGCACAGAGAACCCCATCTTCATCGTGAGTTCTTGCCGAGCGGGAACAGACCCAGATCCACGTTCCATCTTTCCGGCGGAAGCGGTACTCCTGGTCGAACGCGCTCTGCTTATCAAATAAAGCCGCATAAGCTTCCTTCACCCGAGCTGCATCCTCAGGATGAATGGAGCCCAGCCAGATGGTGGCATCGCCAGCACACATTTCTTGCTTGGTGTACCCGAGTATGGCCTCCACTTTGGGACTGACGTAGATGGTCCCGCCCTCTCGGTCTGCTGTCCAAGCTACGTCCGGGGCGCCGGCCAGAATTCTGCGAAACTTCTCCTCGCTCTGGCGCAGAGCGTTTTTATCCCGCTGGATTTCGGTCAGATCCTGGAAAGTAACGACAAATGCGGTTCGGTTCAATGTTTGGGCAAGGGGATGCACCCAACATTCGCTGGGAAAGCAGCTTCCATTCTTTCTCCAATGAAACTCACCCATCACGTGAATGGACTGATGGGCGTTGATTGCCTGCTGAACGGCGCACTCCTCCGCCGGATACTTCGTTCCGTCTGGCCGGCTGTGATGAAGCAATTCATGGAAGTTGCTTCCGATTATTTCATCGGCGCGATAGCCGGTCATCCTAAGTAGGGTGTCATTGCAGAACGTCACATTCCCTTCCGCATCTAAACCGCAAAGACCCTCGACAATCGCATTCAAGATCAGCTGCAGTTCAGCCTTCAACTCCCTGTCAGAGCTTTTCAGTAATTGGCTCAGAGGCATGGATTGGCCTGCACTTCTTACATCGGCCGGACCGCGCCAGCGTATGAATAACCGCCCGTCCCGCCTCTCGCTCGGTAATCATCCGGAAACCGCATGATAGGCCGATTTTTCCTTCACCGGCTGGATCTCATTCAGCGGCAAACGAACATAGAACGTTGTTCCTTTTCCCATTTCGCTCTCGAAGGTTAATGTTCCTCCATGTCTGTCGACTACCACTGAGCGTGCAATCGCCAGGCCCTGTCCGGTCCCTTTTCCGCTGCCTTTGGTGGTGAAGAAAGGATCAAAGATCTTGGCCCGGATGTTTTGCGGAATGCCACAACCCGTATCGGCAATAGAGATCACCACGGCGCCTTTCTCCGCCGTACTGCGAACCCTGATAATGCCCTTCTCCTCGGTGCCTTTGTTTTTCCGCGCGTCGCCGATGGCATGTGCGGCATTCACCAGCAGGTTGAGAAAAACCTGGTTGACTTCGCCGATGTTGCAAACCACTGGAGGCAGATCATGCAGTTCCGTTTCCACATCTGCGACGTATTTCAATTCATTGCGCGCCACCGTCAGCGTGTTACGCAGCGCTTCATTGATATCGGTGGCTGATTTTTCTTTTTCGTCGGGGTGGGCAAATGCCTTCATCGCTTGCACCAGGGTCGCGACGCGCGTAACGCCATCCATGGATTGCCCAATGGCCTTGGGGATTTCCGCGAGCAGATACTCAACGTCCGCCGCCTTCTCCGCTTCTGCCAACTCTCGCGCCAACCCGGGAGAGGCACCGGACTTCGCCAGCGCGTCCCAGAGACCTTGATACTTTTTCAGCATTTTAGTGAGGTCCGCGAATGCATCCCCCAGGAATCGCGTGTTATCACCGACAAACTGAATGGGAGTGTTGATCTCGTGGGCGATCCCCGCCGCCAGACTACCGACAGCTTCGAGTTTCTGTGCCTGCCGGAAGCCGATCTCCAGCCGGTTGCGCTCCGTCACATCCTGCGCGATCGAGAGACAAGCCTTGTGGCCATCGTAGTCGAGCCGGTGGAAGTGAATCTCCACGTCGATAATGCGCGCATCTTTGCACTGATGCTTCCATTGCCCCGCGAGCCCCTCGCCTATCTGCTCCTCACGCATGTATTTCGTGAACCGATCCATCTCGTCGGCAGGCCGAATCGCGGTTGCCTTCATGCGCAGGAACTCCTCTCTGCTGTAGCCATATTGCAACAGGGCGGCGTTGTTCACTTCGAGAAAGTCCTGCGTCGAGAGATCGAACACGAAGGCCGCGTGGGGGATGGTGGCGAACAGTAATCGCGCTCGTTCTTCACTTTTCTGCAGAGATTCTTCGGCGCGTTGCCGTTTAATGAGTGGTCCAATCTGCCCGGCAATGATCATCAACATTTCCAGCATCTGCTCATCGGGTGGTTCCACGTTCTGGCTGAACAATTGCATTACGCTCAGAACGCTGCCTTCGGAAACAATCGGAAACGTGACTGCGGTGTGCAGACCCCACTGGGTCAGGAGCTTGATGGAGCCGTGCTCGCTGGTTATGTCCGAAATCCATTTAGGCTGGCCCCTGCTCCAGACGCTCCCGGCCACATCTGCCCCGGGAGCGAACGTGATTTGCCGCTGCGCCTCTTCCATTTCGGCCAGATTGAACGAGCTTCCGTGCCACCCTTTCACCCAGCGCAGAAGGTTGGCGTTGCGGTCCACTCCCCATAGCACTCCATACTCCCAGCCCAAAAGATTGCAGAGAGACTGAAGAATCCTGGGGGCTGCTTCGTCCAGCGAATGACATTCGGCGAGGGCGCGCGCCGTGTCGTACTGCACCCCCAGCCGCTCCTGCACGCGCTTGCGCTCCGTAACATCCGAGAGCAGGCCATCGGCGTGGGGGACTCCTCCGCGCATATAGGTAGTCAGCGCTCGATCTCGTACCCACATCCACTCTCCGCTCTTGCGCCGCACCCGGCACTCCACATCGAAAGCCCGGCCCTCAGTAAAAAGCTGGCGAATACCGTCCTTCACTCTGGCAAGGTCGTCGGGATGAATCGATGCAAAGAACAGCCGAGAGCCGTTCTCGTAGAGTTCTTCCAGGGCGAACCCACTCAGCCGCTCCACGTTCGGGCTCACGTAGGCGAACCGGCCTTTGGCGTCCGCAGTCCAGACTACGTCCGGAATGTTGTGAACGAGAGAACGATATCGTTGTTCCGAAGTCTGCAGTGCCGCGTCAGCACTCTGGCGCTCAAGAAGGTAAGCTGCCAGCGAGGCAGTCAGCAGCAGTCCCGCCAGCAATGTTGTCCAACTGCTCGAGCGCACCGGCGCAAAGCTGTGGGCAAGAGGGTAGGCGACGACTTCCCAGCTGCGGCCCGCGACTGAAATGGTTCGCACCGCCCGGA
This sequence comes from uncultured Acidobacteriaceae bacterium, assembly GCA_963739125.1. Taxonomy (GTDB): domain Bacteria; phylum Acidobacteriota; class Terriglobia; order Terriglobales; family Acidobacteriaceae; genus Sulfotelmatobacter. Next base: position 58,256 of record CAVTZD010000002.1, read on the forward strand.
AACCTTCCGGCAGATTTTCTACACCATGGAGACTCGCATTTTTCGGATAGAGCAGCCGTTCTCCGGGGTTGGCGTCGCGGTCGAAGATCGCCAACTGCAGGCCCGATGCAGAAGCCGGAGTGCTGCTAGCTTTCTGCACCATATCCCCGACCCGGAAGACTGCGAGTACAAATCCGGTTAGCGCTTCCTGGCGGCGATCGATGCTCGTCGGCGTGACGCCACCCCAGTAGACCGGGCCAAAGACGAGGAAACCGTATTGATCCGAAGCTTCCTGGATCAGCTTTATCCGGCCGGTTGCGACCAACTGGTTGGAATCCGCTGCTCTCAGCAGTGCGGCGCGCCGCACCGGATCGGAGGCGAGATCGAAGCCCAGCGCCCTCTCGTTGCCTTGGTGGGGAACCAGGAAGAAGACTGGGAAATATTCCTCGTGCTCGCGCGCTCTGGTTAACGTTCCTGAAGGGAGGCGTTCCGTGAACTCAAATAATGGAAAACCTGCGCGGCGTCCGTCTTCCTCGAACTTATGCCGCAATCGTCCGGGAACCCTCGGAACCCATTCCAGCGCTTGAATGGCCTCGTTGTGCGCCAGCAAGACGCCGGTGAACCGGTCGAACTCCTCGCGTCTGACGCCGGGGAAAGTATCGCAGAGCGCTCCCAGGGAGACGAGATTATCCACGGTTAGCGTGATATTGGTCTGCAAGGCATCAAGACGTTCCTGGGCTTCGTCGTAGAAAGATGCCTCGGCGTTCTTGTTTTCAAAACCTCTTAATGTGATGAATACAGCAATACTTAAGAGAATGCCTCCGGCGACCACTCCAAGCGAGAGTAAGATGCGTCGCACAAGAATCTATGACCCGAGTCATGACTGTAATCGGCAAAAGGCCTACCCAACCTGAGTTTTATGGATGGACCTAGTTGCTTCTGGTAGTAGGTCCGAATGGCAGGCGACACGGCAGTCTCGTCCGTAAGCAGGTTCTAATAGATCGAGATATGTCTCCCGGGAAATCTTCAGGCTCGGAAGATAAGTGCAGCCAGTCCAATTTCGCCTCAAGCGGTATGCGGGTCGGGCCGCGCCTCGATCTTTTCCAGCAATCCCACATCTGCTTCCCAGCATAGTTGAGTAGACGATTCGCCTCCTGGGGGCAAACCAATCACCATCAGGCAGTAGGCTTCGGAGAATGCCAGCTCCTTTCGGAGCCTGTCGAACGGGTGTGTTGGTCAGACGCTTACAGATAACTAATGGGATGGTCCGCCGCCTTTACCAAGCCAGCAGGTTGGGTATAAGAGGTGAACGGAGGAGGCATCCCATGGAGCTACACACGATTGGCATTGATCTCGGCAAGACAGTCTTTCATCTGGTTGGGCTGAACCAACACGGCGAGGTGGTGGTGCGCAAGAAGTTTTCGCGCAAACAACTGCTCCACTTCACTGCGAACCTGCAGGTCAAGCTAATTGGTATGGAAGCTTGCGGCGGGTCTCATTTTCTAGGGCGGGCTCTGAGAGAGCAGGGGCATGAGGTCACGGCTGATGCCGGCGCAGTATGTCAAGCCGTACGTAAAGACGAATAAGAGCGACTACATTGACGCCGAGGCGATTGCTGAGGCAGTCGAGCGGCCGAAGATGCGCTTCGTACCGATCAAGAGCGATGACCAACTGGATCTGCAGTCCCTGCATCGGGTACGGGAGCGTTGGGTGATGCGTCGCACCGCAGTCATCAACCAGATTCGTGGTTTGCTGCTCGAACGTGGAATCACCTTGCGGCAGGGGCGACGCCATGTGGATGAGGCCTTGCCCGGGATCCTGGAAGACGCCAGCGCCAAGCTCTCGGCCGCAGTGCGCTTGCTGCTGGCACAACTGAAGCTGGAACTCGATCACTTGCAAATGCGGATCGACGAAGCCGATGCGGTGATCAACAAGGCTGCTGGCGACAGCGAAGCCTGCCGACGGCTGGTAGCGATCCCTGGCATCGGACCGGTGACGGCAACCGCCATCATCGCCGCGATCGGCAACGGAGCAGCTTTCAAAAAAGGGCGAGGGTTTTCCGCGTGGCTCGGAATCGTCCCGGGCGAATACACCACTGGCGGCAAGCAAAAGCTGCTGGGGATTAGCAAACGGGGAAACTCTTACTTGCGAAGACTCCTGGTGCAAGGGGCCCGTGCGGTCCTGCAACAGAGCGCGAGGCAATCTTCCGGTCTGAGTGCGTGGCTGGCCCAACTCACAACCCGCGTCCACAGTAACGTGGCCGCAGTAGCCCTAGCGAATAAGCTGGCGCGCATGGCCTGGGCCGTGCTCGCCAAGAATGAACCCTATCGGCCCCCGATGTTGGCCGATGCGGCGACAACGTGACTGGCCTGTAGATGACGCCTGGCTGAGGCCAGGCTTGGAAATCGCATTCGCGATTCCCACATCCACAGACCAGCGGCTACTACGGATTTGTGATTTGCTGCCAGGTCTGCTGGCGAACTGTGAGATGAACAACGGTCGAACCCGGCGCTCTCGAAACCTGTCAACCGGAAAAGCCTTCCAAGGCTGCCTAACTAAATAGGACGAGCGCGCAGCGCATTCCATCAAGGCCAGGAGCTTTGTGCTCCAACCAAGGCCGAATACATTTGCGCAGACCATCCTGTCACTTTCATTTTTCGCTTGCCACAAAGCGGCGGACCATACATTCCGGTTGGCCGACCACACATCAGGAACGTCCAGGGTTAGTCTGCCTCTCAGCTCCTGCCGACATCTAGGCGAACGTGTCTGTATGCACCTAGGATGAAAAATAGGAGCAATAGAAGACCAGCAAACACGATGAAGACCCACGTTTTGCATTCTCCGCCAGCTGCACGAACCACTAGCGCGAACACCAGCGAGATCAAGGAAATCCCCCCAGCAGCCCGGAGCCGGTTGATCCCTTCGTTCGCACCAGGACGGGTATGGAACCACCAGAGTGCGACGAAGCAGATGGCACAAATTACGCCGTTGGTAATCGCATACGCGCCCAACTTATAGGTCTGATCCGGGACAACGAAACCCAAGAAGAACGCGGCAGCTAAAGACAAGGCTGACTGTCCTACATCATATGTGATGTCCCATCCATCTGGGTTGTAGTCCTTGGTATCGGTTCCAACGGTAGAAACCAAGAAGTAGAAAAGATGCCACAAGAGGTATCCATATCTGACGAAAAGATCGATTGTGTACTTGAGGTCAAACTTGGGGTCACAAGGCCACACGTACTGTCTCAAATGCACAGGAAGAAATCGTACGAAAGCCGTAAAGAACGCACCCATCGTCCCGGCGACCCACCGAAGGAGCCTACTGTGGCCGTTGGTTCCTGCACAAATTCCGCCACACGTACGCTACGCGACACCTCCAGGACGGCATCGACATCCGGACCCTGCAGCAATGGATGGGACACCGCGACATCGCATCGACGATGGTCTACCTCAAGGGCGTTCGGAACAGCGACGTTCAGGCCCGAATCAACAAGGGGAGCCTCGCAGCATTCGCGTAGTTGTGTTTGGTCTCAGGCTCGAGCGACGATTCCACGGTCGAGTCGTGCTGTTGGTAAACGCCGGCGAGATGGTGTCGGCGTTTGCGGAGGAAAATAATCTGGCAACCATCGTGGGAACGAAAACGCCCGGTCGTCTGCTCAGTGGCAGCGCATACAAGGTTGGCCACGGATACATTCTTGGCCTCCCGGTTGCCGCCTATCTGACGTGGCAAGGACGGACTACGTCCCCAACTTGTTTCTTACCTTTATCGAAAACCCGCGTGCTTAGTGGCTTTCCTCAGGTTCAATCGATTCGCCTGTGTCGCCTGCTTCGATCCCCATAGACCCAAATTTTAGGGGTTAATCGTCGCTATGGACGCAGTGGCGACGCCCAAACGATTTCAAGCGATCCAGCCGCCGCCAACTACAACGTCGCCGTCGTAAAAAACCGCAGCCTGGCCCGGCGTGATGGCACGCTGCGGCTCGTCGAAGGTTACGAGGATCTCATCGTCACCCGATTCGCCCGCAGTCTTCTCGATCACGGCTGCCGCGGGCTCGTGCCGATGGCGAATCTTCACGGTCACGCGCATCGGCTCTTGAAGATCGTCCACCGCGATCAGATTCACACGCTTGGCACGCAGCGTGCGCGAATAGAGATGATCTTCGCCTCCGACGATCACCTGCCTCTGCGCACCGCTGATCTGGATGACGTAGAGCGGCGAGCCGGTGGCCACGCCGAGTCCTTTGCGCTGGCCCACGGTGAAGTGGTGAATGCCGGCGTGCTCACCGATCACTTCTCCGCTCGCGGTGACGAGTTCACCGGCAGTATCGGGCAACGACTCACCCTTTTCGGCGAGGTAAGCGTCGATGAAGCGCTTGTAATCACCGCCCGGCACGAAGCAGATCTCCTGCGAGTCGGGCTTCTCGGCCAAGGCGAGTCCGTGGTTGCGCGCGCGTTCGCGGACCTCAGGCTTGGTCATGTCGCCGAGTGGAAAAAGCGTGCGGCTGAGTTGCTCCTGCGTGAGGCCGAAGAGAAAATAAGTCTGGTCCTTGCTGTGATCGGCGGGACGCTTTAGCAGCCATCTTTTCTTACTTAACTTCCCTGGCGACTCGTCATAGACCACACGAGCATAGTGTCCGGTGGCGACGCGCTCCGCCCCGATCTGCCGGGCGACGACCAGGAGCTGATCAAACTTTAAATGATTGTTGCAAAGGCTGCACGGGATGGGCGTGCGACCGGAGAGATATTCATCCACGAAGGGGCGCACGACGTCGCGCTCGAACCGGTCCTCGTGATTGACTACGTAGTAAGGAATGCCGATCTGCTGCGCGACGCGGCGCGCATCGTAGACGTCGTCGAGCGAGCAGCAGCGTCCCTGCACCGACTCCGGCATGCCCTCGCGCCCGGCGAGGCGACGCTGGTTCCAGAGCTGCATGGTCAAACCGATGACGTTGCGTCCCTCGGCGCGCAGCATGGCCGCGACGGTGGAAGAATCCACTCCACCCGACATGGCTACGGCGATAGTCTCGGTTACTGACATAGCTTCGGCTCGAGATTTCGGCGCATCATAGCCGCATTAGGCCTGACGCACGTCTCACTGCTAAATGCTAATTGCCTGCGCCTTGTATGTTGGCGACAATTCCCGCAATTTCGCCACGGTTTCCGGTACTAGCGCCAGCGCGAAATCGATATCCGCGTCAGTCGTCTGCTTGCCCAGGCTGAAACGGATGCTCGCGCGCGCCTGGTCGGCGCGCAGGCCCATCGCGACCAGCACGTGCGACGGTTCGATCGCTCCGGACGAACAAGCAGCCCCGGTCGAAACGGCGAGCCCCTTCAGGTCAAGGGCGATCACGAGCGCTTCTCCATCAATGTGCTCGAAGCGAATATTCGTGGTGTTCGGGACGCGCGGCGCACCATTGCCGTTCACCGCGACTTCGTCGACCTGCGCGAGAATTCCCTGCTGCAAGCGGTCGCGCAACGCCGCCATCTTCTTGTCGTCGCCACGATCGAGAAACTGTTTTGCCGATTGCGCAGCACTGCCCAGAGCGGCAATTCCCGGGACGTTCTCCGTCCCAGCGCGTCGCGAGCGTTCGTGACGTCCACCATGAAACAGCGGCTGGACGCGAGTTCCCTTCCGCACATACAGCGTACCCACGCCCTGGGGCGCGTGCATTTTGTGGCCGGAAATTGTGAGCGCGTGGCAGCCGATCCGATTTACGTCAATCGCCACCTTGGCTGCGGCCTGCACCGCGTCGGTATGAAAATAGATTCCGGCCTCGGCCGCGATCTTGCCGATCTCCTCGACCGGCTGCAGCACTCCGGTTTCGTTGTTCGCCATCATGATAGAAATGACCTTCGTGTTCGGACGCAGCGCGCGGCGCACATCCGCGGGATCGACCAGGCCACGTCCATCCACCGGCAGAACCGTCACTTCGCAGCCGGTACCTTCCAGATGCTTGCACGCATGCAGGACCGCGTGGTGCTCAACGCTCGACGTGATTACGTGATCGCCCGCCGACGCCAATCCTGCGATGGCAAAATTGTCGCCTTCGGTGCCGCCACTGGTAAAAACAATTTCCGACGCACGGCAACCGAGCAACTCCGCCACCGACTCCCGCGCGTTCTCGACCGCGGCCCGCGTCTCCTGCCCGTGGGAATGAATCGACGAAGCATTGCCGAAGCGCTCCGCGAAATACGGACGCATGGCCTCGAACACGTCGGGTAGAACCGGCGTGGTGGCATTATTGTCGAGGTAAATGCGGTGCATAACTGTTCCCGCTTCTATTCTAACTGAGGGAGCACGATCGTATGGACAGGCTTGATGCTTCTTACGGCTCGCGCTTCCCTGCTGCCGAACCGATCAGCGCTTGTCGAACGGGATATAGGGATTAGGGTATTCCGGGCCCACGTATTCTGCGCGGGGACGGATAAGCCGGTTGTCGTCGAGTTGCTCGATAACGTGTGCGGCCCAGCCGCTGATGCGGGAGACGGCGAACACGGGCGTAAACAGGTCGTCGTCGATCCCAAGCGCGTGATACGTGGAAGCCGAGTAAAAATCGACGTTCGCGTTCAGCTTCTTTTCAGCGCTAACGAATTTCTCGATCTTGTGCGACATCGCAAACCACTTGCCTTGCCCGCCGGCGCTGCCCAATTCCTGTGACATCTTACGCAGGTGAGTAGCGCGCGGATCTTCGGTGCGATAGACGCGATGCCCGAAGCCCGGAATTTTCTTCTTCTGCGCCAGCATGGCCTTGACGTAATCGACAGGGTCAGCGGCGGAAATATCGATCGCCTTGAGGATGTGAAACACCGCTTCATTAGCGCCGCCATGCAGCGGTCCTTTCAAAGCTCCAATGGCCGAAGTCACCGCGGAATGCATATCCGACAGAGTCGCGGCGGTCACGCGCGCGGCAAACGTTGAAGCATTCAACTCATGATCGGCGTGAAGAATCAGCGCCATGTCGAGCGCGCGTTCCTCAGTCTGCAAAGGATGGCGGCCGTTGAGTTGGAGGAGGAAATTCGCGGCATGGGAAAGCTTGGGGTCGGGTTCAACGACGGCGTGACCTTTGCGAATGCGGTCATAGGCCGCAACAACCATTGCGATCTGCGAGGTCAAGCGAATCGCCTTGCCTATGTTGGCATTGTGGTCGTTGCTTTTCTCGTCCGGGTCGTAAAACGAAAGCGCCGACACGACCGTCCGCAGCACGTCCATGGGCAGAGCGTGGCGTGGGGCATTGTGCAGCATGCTAAGGATTGCGGGGTCAAGCTTGCGCTCGTCCCCGAGGCGTTCGCGCAGTTCGTACAGTTCGGCCTGCGTGGGCAGCTTGCCATACCAAAGCAGATAGCAGGTCTCTTCGAAATTGGAGTACTGGGCGAGTTCGTGGATGTCGATGCCACGATATGCCAGCACCCCGCGATCCCCGTCGATGTAGCAGATCTTCGAGGTTGTGGCAACGATTCCCTCGAGTCCTTTCGGTGCCGGTGTTGTAATCGCGCTCGACATTCGGTTCTCGGGTTGCGCCGTCTCACAATTCAGTGCAGCGCACTCGTTGCCGGACCGCGCAGGGGATGCAGGAGGGCAACCTTCGTTTATACCTGAAACGGCAGCCACTTTGCCACGCGTAGAAGCCGAAATGAAAATCAGGCGGGCCAAAGACTCAGTGCGGTCAGGGAGAGAATCTGCCGCTGCACGGCTTCGCTGAGCGGGAGTGCGCGGAACTCGTCAAGATTTTTCTTAATGTCGGGAACTCCCGGCCCCGGCCAGTCTGTGCCGAACAGGGTCTTGTTCGCGATCTCCGCCAGGCGGGGGAAATATTCCAGCAGCGTTTTGGGAGGAATGCCGCTGATATCGAGGTAAACGTTAGGGTGACGGCGAACCAGAAAAAACGCGGTCTGCATCCACAACGGGCGGCCGCCGTGAGCCAGCAGAATTTTCAACTTCGGGAAATCGACAGCCACGTCATCAACATAGATGGGATCTCCATACTTGTTGCGCGCACCAGGAAAAATCGAAGTGCCGGTGTGGAACATGACCGGCACACCATTGGCCTCGGCTGCGCGATAAATAATCTCAAGTTCCTTCGCGCCGGTGAGGTAGTCGTTGGGAAACAACAACTGGTGCGGAGGATGAATCTTAATCATCCTCAGACCAAGCCGCAGAATCTGCTCTACATCCGCCAATACGTTGGTCGTATGCCGCGGATGCAGGCTGCCGCACGAGAGCAGGCGCGTGGGATTCTGCTGCACGTAGTCGGCAACAAATTGATTCACACCGTTGGTGAAGCCGATTACTTCCGGCGCAACGTAATTGATGAGCATGGCGCGGTCCACACCGGCAGCGTCAAGAAATTTGAGGAAGGCCTTCGGCGAGCGGCAGAACTCCACGATCTGATCGAAGTTCGCCCGTTTCTTTTTCATCAGCTCCAGCGCCTGGGGCTTGATCATTTCCATCGGCTGGATGTGGATGTGGCAGTCAGTGATCATCAGTCAGTGATTTGCGGACAAAGCATATCAGACAAATCAGTTGTTGGCGGCGGCGAGCACTGCCCTCTGGGTGAAGACGCGAATCATTTCGCGACGGTACTCCGGCGTGAGAGCCGATGTTGTCAACGGCTTTGCAGTCTTTGCGGCAAGATCGCCGACGGCGCCGGCGACTTCATCGTCCACGACGGCTCCGGCCAGCAACTCGGATGCGCCTTTCACCAGCAACGGAGCAGGATTGACGGCCGTGATCGCCACCCTGGCATCGGCAATGTGCCAGTTAGTCCGCTTCATTGCCACCGCGACACCCGCCAGCGGATAGTCGATCGACCCGCGAACACGAAGTTTGCGGTAGACACCGCGGTAGTCCGCCGACGAAGCGGGCAGGAACACACGAGTGACCAATTCGTTGGGCTGAAGCTTACGGTAGTTCTCTCCATCGCCGGTGTAGAAGTCACGCAGCGGCATGCGCCGCAAGCTCCATGGGCCGGCAATCTCGATGTCCGCATCCAGACACAGCAGGGCGGGAGGCGTGTCGCCCGAAAACACTGCCCAGCACTTCGTTCCGCCCGGCGCAACGTGGCACAGGTCTCCGTCTTTCTTGATGCAGAATCCGCAACCCTTGCGCCAAGTGAGCGATTGGTTGTACCAGAGGCAGCGGGTATCAAGACAGATGTTACCGCCGATAGTGCCCATGTTGCGCAGTACGGGAGAGGCCACTGTTCCGGCCGCTTCGCTCAGTACAGGGAAATGCTGCTGCACGTAGCTCGATCTCTCGATCGTGCGAAGCGCGGTAAGAGCGCCAATCTCGACGCTGCCGTCTGAGTGCGGCTTGATACCCCGCAGCGCGGCCACTCCTCGCAAGTCGAGCACGAACTCAGGCTCGAAAAGCTTCTGCCGCATGGATGGGATCAGATCCGTTCCGCCCGCGATAATGCGTATACGGTCGCCCGCACGCGCCGCGTGCCGACCCAGAAGATCGACCGCTTCCGCCACTGATCGCGGCCTGAGCAAGCTGAATTGCGGGAGGCTCAATCCGCGCCTCCCGCCGATGGTTCAGCTCGAGCGGGATCTAATGCGTGACGCTGCGGACCTTTTTCCTTGAAGCAGAGCGCGCCACCATGCTCGCGGAAGCGCACCGGTGCTGTCGGGTCGACTCCCTCGGTAAGATTCAAACTCTTGGCATTCCTCTTCGCACGCAGCGCCGCCAGCACTCTCTCCGGCGTAAACGGCGATTCATGCAGCCGCACGCCAACCGCGTCATAAATCGCATTCGCGATCGCGGGGATGGTCGCAGCCAGCGAACCCTCGCTGCATTCTTTGGCGCCGAATGGACCCTCGGGGTCAATGCTCTCAACAATGATCGGCTCAACGGCCGGCGATTCAATCGACGACGGGCTGCGATATTCGAGCAGTCCGGGATTCATCAGCATGCCGTCTTTCCAGACCATTTCTTCGGTAAGCGCCTGCCCCATGCCCATCCAGACCGAGCCGATGATCTGCCCTTCGACCGACACGGGATTCAGCGCACGGCCGCAATCGTGGGCAGCCCACACTTTGTGCACCGTGACTTCGCCCGTTTCCTCGTCGACGCTAACCTCTGCGACCTGTGCGGAATAGGAATACGCGGGCGACGGCCCGACACCGGCGCCCTTGTGCGTCCCGCCGCGCGCCCCGGGCGGCGGCGCGTAGGAACCCGTGCCCGTGAGCGCGCCGTGAAAATCGATCGCCGCGACGACGGCCTCTTCAAAACTCATGGAGTCTTTTGGGCCTTCATCTTTTCGTTTCTGCTGCAGCGATCCGCGCAGTATTTGACCTTCGACGTGGCCCGAAACCGACGCTGCCGAGTCGAGGTGTTGGGCCAAAGATGAACCATGTGGGGACGAGCGTCCTCGCCCGTCCGGTCCGCGCAGGCTTTGCGCGGACTCGGTTCTTTCTAACTCCAATCGATTCCTCTTGAGAATCGTATCGTCGCGAAAGATGAGCTCTTCCACTTCACAACCCATCCTTTTCGCGGCCGCGGCGGAAATGATCTTCTTTACTTCTCCGGCTGCGCGCAGCGTCGCGTTACCGGCCATGAACGTCACACGGCTGGAGTAAGAGCCAATGTCGATGGGCGTCAGGTCAGTGTCAGCGGCGATCACACGCACACGCGAGAGCGAGCAGCCCAACGTTTCGGCAGCGATCTGGGCCGTCATTGTGTCGGAGCCTTGACCAATCTCCGACGCGCCCGTGTACACCACAACGCCGCCGTCGCGGTCAATCTTGATATTGACGGTCGAGTGCGGCATGTCAGAACGAATGATCGAATTCGCCGCACCGCTCACGTAGTGGCTGCAGGCGATGCCCAGGCCGCGTCCCTTAGGCAATTTGCCGCGGCGCTCGCGCCAGCCCGAACGCTCGACGGTTCGCTCGATGCACTCGGGCAGGCCATAGCTCTGCACTCGCAGGCCATTGACCGTGACACAGGGAGGCTGCAACAAATTGCGCCGCCGGATTTCGGCCGGATCCATCTTGATTGTTTCTGCCAGTTCGTCGAGTTGGGATTCGAAGGCAAAGCGCACATTCACGGTTCCGTGCCCGCGCATGGCGCCGCAGGCCGGCTTGTTGGTCAGCACGCGGTAGCCGTCATATTGAATATTGGGGATGTCATAGAGCGCTCCGAGCAGCGCACCAGAGTAAAGAATCGTGACCACGCCATAGGAGCAGTAAGCGCCGCCATCCTGCACTACGCGCGCTTTCACGGCCGTGATGCGGCCGTCATTCTTCACGCCAGTTTTGAGATCGATAATGGTGCGCGGGCGGCCGCGGTGCGCCCAGAAGACTTCTTCGCGCGTATAAGTGATTTTCACCGGCGCCTGCGCTTTGCGAGCTGCAACCGCGGCAATGATCTCCAGCGGAATGACTTCACTCTTTCCGCCGAACCCTCCACCCACCAGCGGCTTGATGACGCGAATCTGCTGCATCGGCATCTCCAGCACGAGCGAAAGCTTGTGCTGGAGGTAATACGGCACCTGGGTCGAAGACCACACGGTCAGGCGCCCCTGCTTACCGGTGTGGGGATCGATTTCAAACGAGGCTAGCGTGGAGTGCGGTTCCATGGCCGCGTGCGTGACTTCGTTGGCAAGAAAGCGCGCCTCGGCTACGTGATCGGCTTGAGCGAAACCCTGATCGGGATCGCCGAAGACGTGGTGATAATCCTTTTCCAGATTCTGCGGCTTGTTGTCGTGAATGAGATCGGACTGCGCCTTCATCGATTCTTCGGGATCAAAGTACGCCGGCAGAAGTTCGTATTCCACCTCGATCAGTTCAACTGCTTTTTCAGCGATTGCCTCGGAGACCGCGGCCACGCAAGCCACGTTATCCCCGACGTATCGTACCTTGTCGAGCGCGAGCGCATGCTCGTCATGTCCGACTGGTAGGATGCCGAAAGGGGTTGGCGCATCAGTTCCGACCGCGACCGTAATCACACCGTCAAGTTTTTCGGTGCGGCTCGTGTCGATGCGCTTGATTCGGGCATGTGGATAGGGCGAGTGGAGAATCTTGCCGACGAGCATGCCGGGGACGCGGAGGTCGTCGGTATATTTGCCCGTGCCGGTGGTCTTCTCCGCCGCGTCGATCATCGCGGTGGGCTTGCCGATAATGGAAAAGCCGTTGCGCATAGTCGACGGCTAAACTCGCTTGTTTGTCATCTTCACCGGTCTTGTGATTCCAAGCGAAGCGAGGAATCTGCTGTCTGGCTACCACTCACATCGGTTGCCACAGCCAATCCTTCGCGCTCCGCCGCAATCGCCGACTGGATCGCCTCGTACATCTGGTTGTAGCCGGTGCAGCGGCACAGATTGCTGCTGAGCGCGGCGCGAACATCATCTTCCGACGGGTCCGGATTCTCGGCCAACAGCGACTTCACCGTCATGATGAAACCCGGCGTGCAGAAGCCGCACTGCGCGCCGCCCCAATCGCCGTAAGCTTTCTGGATCGCCGCCAGAGCACCGTGCTCGCTCACGCCTTCGATCGTTGTGATTTCCCGTCCTTGGCAACTCGCAGCCAGCAACGTGCAAGACATCACGGCCACCCCATCGACCAGCACGGTGCACGCTCCGCACGAAGAATCGTCGCATCCGCGTTTGGAACCGGTGAGATCGAGATCCTGGCGCAGCACGTCAAGCAGAAGCGCGCTCGGCTCGATGGCGAGCTCGTGCGCCCGGCCGTTGACGCGCACTTCGATGAGTTCTTTTTTCATGAGCGATTGGGCTTTTGGCTCTTCGCTTTTGGCTCTTGGCCCTTAGCTCTAGGCTCGGGTTTAGCTAAAAGCCAAGAGCTAAAGGCTAAGAGCGCCCTTCAGTACACAGGCACACTTTCGTCCACGCGTCTCGACCAGGCGTCGATGCCGCCACGCATCGACTGTGCTTTTTCGAATCCTTGCTGGCGGAGCCATGCGGTCACGTTCATAGACCGCACGCCGTGATGGCAGAACACGACGACATGCTCCTCGGGATCAAGCTCCTGATGCGCTCGCGTCGGCACATCGCCCATGGACATCAGGGTCGCACCGGCAATCTGGGACGTTTCAAACTCCCAGGGCTCGCGGACATCGAGCAAAGTAAACGCATCGCCCGCTGCGAGCTTCGCCTTCACTTCTTCGGGAGTAATTTCATAGTCCATGTTGTTCGGACAACGTTCGCGCTATTTGCCGATCCACTTCGGTTCGCGCTTCTCCATGAACGCATTGATGCCCTCGCGCGCATCGGCCGAATTCACCAATTCTTCCAGATACACTTTCTCTGCCCGCGCCAGGCCTTTATCGAAATGCACAGAATCCCAAGCGTATGAAGCTTTCTTCGCCGCCCTTAGGGCGGCCGGGCTCAGTTTGCCCAAGCGTGCGATGCATTCGTCCACGGCTGTGCTCAGCTCGCTCTCGGGTCCCGCCCAGTTGGCCAAACCGATCTCCGCCGCTTCCCTGCCGCTAATGGTGCGTCCGGTCAGAATCATTTCGGCCGCGCGCTTCTGTCCCACCAGCGCTGCCAGCGCCGCGCATGCCACCGGCGGATAGCATCCCAGCTTGATCTCAGGAAAGCCCCACTGCGCCGACTCTGCCGTGTAAACCAGATCGCACACCATGGCCAACTCCGCTCCACCGCCAAGGCATGGGCCGCGAACAGACGCGATCGTCACCTTCTTGGCCACCAACATCCGAATCACCGCGTGGAACTTCGCCAACATTTCCTCGACCCGGCCGGGAGTGTGGGCCGCTACATCGACGCCGGCGGAAAACGTCTCGCCCTCGCCGCTCACGACGACCATGGCAACATCTGCCTGCGCTTCAGCCTCAGCCAGGACCAATGCCAACTCGTCCATCATCGCGAGATCGATCACGTTGAGCGGTGGATGGCGCAACACGATCTGCGTCACAGCAGCAGCGGTCGTAACCGTCAACCGCTTGAGATCTGACGCCACGGATGCAGTTCCCATTCTCGCCTCGTGCCCTTCGCAGTAAAAACTGTTCTACAAATTGATGGCTGACTTGCGTACTTCCCCAATCGACGCCAACGGATCCCGGGCACCCGTTTTCTCGGCAATCCACTTTTTCTCGGTCTCAATAATATCCAGCAGTAATTTCCGGTCTGCCGGTCCCGGCATATATTCATTCACGTGTTCTTCGTAAGCCTTGTCGTCAAGCAGTTCGCCGGTCTGCGCATGAAACTTTTGTCCCGCCCAGCGCCCAATCGCGCGATTGAACCTGATATCGGGAGCGTAGAGCTTTGCCTCGCCCGGCTTCAGCGAAGAGTTGAAACGCTCGATCAGTCCTGCAACCTCGTCGCGGTAAAGGTGTCGGTTGTAATCATTCAGATCGTCGAGATCGGGAGAGTTCTCGTTCTTCGGTTCGTCGTAGCGGCCCTTCACACCCCACACATACGCCCAGTGCGCGGACGAAGAATGATCGGTGCCAAACAGATCGTAAGAACTTGAAATCCACTTATTCAGATACTTCTGAATCAGCCACCCCGGAATCACGCCGGCTTCCACGATGCGCCGCAGGCCGTCGTTGCCCGTCCCCATGTGAAACGCTTCTTCGCGGAGCATGTATGACATCGACCGTCCAAGCGGAGCAAAAGCCGAATATTTCAACATCTGCAGCTGAAATTTTCCGTCGCGATCGACGAAGTCCGTATATGTGAAAAAATCCATCCAGTTGTCGACATCGACATTGAACGCGCCCAGCAGCCGCTTGTTTTCGAAGGCGCGCCGCTCGAGCATCTTCTGCGCTTCGACTTTTCCCGAGTATCCGAAGTGGTCGATCAGCAGCGCGCACATCTGCCACCCGTGGCGCATCTCTTCGATCATGACGCGGGTGATGGCGCGTCGGTCCCAGTCGGTCGGGGCATTTTCCAGCAGATTGCGCTGCTGCTCGACGCTGGCGAATTCCGTGTCGCCCTGGTAAACGATCATGTTCATCAGGGCGTCGCGCATCTGCTGCGTGGGAATCTGGCGCAGGTTCTCCCACTTGCGCCGGCCCTTGTACGAACCGAACTCGATCTCTTCCGTGTCGATCGCGCCGTAGAGCGTATCGAAATGGAAGGCCTCGATATCGCCCGTGTTGACGCCGATGTCCTTGCGCCAGTCATTGAACAAACCAGTCCAGTCGCTGAACGTTCCGATCTTTGCTACTTTGCCCGGCATAATCTGAGTCCTCGTCACAACCCGATAGTCAGTCAGCAAGTACCGACCTTCGCTCGGGGACGGACGAATGCGTCCGTCCCGACACGAGCTATTTTGCCTTGAACACGGCCGGCCGCTTCTCTACGTATGCTGCCAAACCTTCCTTCGCGTCTTCGCTCTGGAAAAGCAACTGTTGATTTTCGCGTTCGACGGCCAGCGCCGATTCCATCGGAATCTCCCAGCCCGTCTGCACGGCCCGCTTGATCCGTCCAACGGCTTTCGCCGCCTTATTTGGCGGGCAGAATTGCTTGGCGTACTCCATGATGTTTTCCATGAAGCCGTCGCGCTCATAGATGTCGTTGACGATGCCGAGTTCCTGCGCCTCTTCGAACGAGAACGTGTTGCCCGTAACCATTAGCTCGATCGCCTTGCTCTTGCCCACAAGCCGCGACAGTCGCTGCGTTCCGCCCGTGCCCGGCAGAACTCCCAGGTTCACTTCTGGCAGGCCGATTTTGCCGGCATCTTTGCGAGCAATACGGATGTCGGCGGCCATTGCGATCTCCAACCCACCGCCGACGCAATGGCCGTTGATGGCAGCGATCACCAGTTTGGGCGTGTGCTCGAGGCGCAGCAGCATTTCGTTGGCGTGCAGGCAAAAGTAGTATTTGAATGTCGGGTCGACGCTCGATAACATCTTGATGTTTGCCCCTGCGGAGAAAAACTTGTCGCCCGCCCCGGTCAGCAGAATTACGTAAACATCGTTGGCCATGCGCGCGCGCAGAATCGCGTCGTCGAGTTGGCGGTTCATCTCGTAGGTGTACGTGTTGGCGGGCGGATCGCACATCTCGATCACGACCACGCCGCCGTCAGTGCGGTAGTTGACCAGCTGTTTCGTCGTCTCATCGGTTACTGGTTGCGTAGTCGTCGCCATTACCATCTCTCCTTAAGAAATCGTTACGCCATTCTGCTCGCGTCGCATCTTGAACAGCCACGCTACTCCACCGGTGTCATTCCGAGCGCAACGAGGAACCTGCTTTTGGCCGGCGCCCAAACCGCTCTCGCCCCGAGTCTCGTCCGCGCGTGCTTTCGCGCCCGTTCCTCACCCCACGCAGAAAAATTTCCCCCATTTCCTGCGCCAACTCTTCCGCGCTGGCATCGACGCGCGGATTGTGCCAGGTATAAATCCAGTTCATCATGCCGAACAGGCTCATCACCGCCGTCCGCGTGGAAACCTGCATTCCTCGCGTTCTTCTTATGTCTTCGAGCAGCGCCACGCACAGCCGGTAATACTCGCGCTTGATCGCAGCAATCTCCGAGCCAAAGCCGTTTTTCAGTGCGTCGTCCTCGTGGGTAAGCACTTTCATCGCGGGCTGATTGTTCAGAAAATATTCGAGGTGATTCAGGATGAAAACGCGAAGGCGCTCTTCCGGATCGGCCAAGCCTTCCAGTCGTTGCTTGAGTCGCTGCACGACGGTTGTGAACGTATGTTTCTGAATGAGAAAGAGCAAACGTTCTTTCGATTCGAAATAGTAATAAAGTCCCGCCAGGGACATCCCGGTCGCGCGCGAAAGATCGCGCATCGAGGCGCCCTCATATCCTTTTCTGCAGAAAACGTCCGTGGCATGCGCCAGAATCTTGGCGAGACGGCGGTCGTACCGCGAGGCGGGAGCAGGGACGGCGCGGTGACCCCGCACGGAACCTCGCGTTGCTGTCGAGGGGCTCCCCATAATCCTTGAGCAGGTAAGCTCATTCGAGCGTCGAATCATCGAACTCCAGATCATTCGAACGTTCGTTCGAAGTTTAGTATACGGCAGGCGATTTTACACCACAAGGGAATCGCAATCCGTTCAGGCCGCGCAGGACGCACGCCGAAGCTTACCGGTCCGGGCTTCGAACCCTGTTCCGCCTTCATGGGTGAGGCGTAGGAGCCAGCGCCGGGTGCACCACCGCCGGCTGCTGCTCAATGACTCGCTCCACCAGCATGATTTTCTTAACTTGGTTGCGAGGATAGCTTTGGTCTTTTCCGTCAATGCGCACGACTATCTCTGTCATTGACATTGAGATGACGTCGCCCAGCAAGACAGTGCCGTCCCTCAGCTCGACCGTATCTCTGGAGAGTCCTCCCAGCTCAACCGTGATGCTGCCTCCGGGGAGTTCGTCGGCGGTGACGTCCAGCGGCGTACCTCCCGGAGCGTAGCCCTCTTTGGTCAGGTCCAGCTGATGCGTACCCACGGTCAATCGGACCATCACCGGAGTCGTCCCGCCATCCTGGCCGTCCACCGTCAGTTTCGCGCCAGGCGGTACCGAAATGATTCTCAGGGGAATGGTCTTCGCGCCAGGCGGTAGGAGCATGTCTTTCTTGGCGGAAAGCGTCAAGCTCGCAGGAACTCCGAGGGCGTTGAACTGAAACTGCATCTTGGCGGATTGTCCCGGCTCCAGGTCGCCGACCTGCAGCATGCCGTCGCCGATCCGCACTTTGTTTTTGTCGAGCAGATTGACCGTGAAGAACGCGCGTGGAATCTGGCGATCCGTCAGGTTCTGGACGGTCACGTCCGAGAAGTACGTGTTCTCTCCGGCATAACTGCTCTGTTGGTGAAACTTCTCGAACGTCAGCTTCAGGACAGGTTTATCCGGAGGCCAGAGTATCGTCATGGGCGGCTCGCTCTTGGCAAACGACGCACCAGTCAGGAGAAGCACGATCAGAAATGCCCAGAGTCTTCTCATCTGGACGTGAGTTTTAGCACACGTGCGGCCTCGACGCAAATTATTTGACCGGATCGCGCGGAAGAACTGCGGGCTCAGTTCCGAACGTCTGCCAACAGTCGCTCGATTTCCGCTTTCGTCTCCGCGGTTAATGGCAAGAACGGCAGCCGCGACGGGCCGCCGTAGTAGCCGTTGAAATCCATGCCGTGCTTGAGCCCGGGTATTCCCAGATCGCTGCCCACTCGCTGAGCAGCCTTCACAATTCGTTCCTGCTTGAGACGCGCAAGTTCGGCGTCGCCCTCTTTCCACGCCGCATAAATCTCGTAACACGCGGTCGGCGCGGGACAGGCAAAGGCAAGGATCGCTCCCACTGCGCCAACTTCAAGCGACGGGTGCAGCTTCTGCGCCGCGCCGACCAGCACTTGGAATCCAACTTCTTTCTGGCGCGTCTTAAGATTTCCAACCACTCTCACTGCCGATGACGAGGGGTGAGCGGACGAAGGATCTGCGACCGCAATGTCGCGCGCATTTGCGAGGCGCGTGGAATTCTCGGCAGCCCCAGCCAAAGCTCCGACCGGAACGAGCGACCCGCTTTCACCGTTCGATCCCGCCGCAGCCGCTGCCAGCATCCGAGGCGTGACAGCTTCGAAAGTCTCCGTGACCGTCGCGCTGCGCTTGACGTGCCTGGTTCCGTCCACGATCTTCCTCACTTTTTCTACGTCGCCGCTCGATTCCTTGATCCCGATCAAGTTGGGATGTTCAGCCAATTCGATCACCAGTTCGGCGGGCATATCGTAAGCAGTAAAAGGTGGCACGTTATAAATCAGCACCGGCAGCGGTGAATGGTCGGCCACGCTGCGATAAAACGCCAGCAGGTTGGCAGGCTGCATCTGCTTTCTGTAGAAGTGTGGGGTGCGGATCAGCGCAACATCGTATCCAAGTTCGGCGGCGTATTCGGTGAGCCGCAGCGTCTCGATCGCAGATTCGACGCCGGTCCCTGCAATCAGGACCTTATTAGGCGCAGCCGCTTCGCCCGCGACCTTCAGCACATCGCGCCGCTCCTGGTCCGAGAGCATAATCGCCTCGCCTGTCGATCCCTGCACAACAATGCCGGCGACCGGCGTGCGCGAGTAGCGCTCCGCGTTCGATTCGAGCTTCTTGAAATACACGTTGCCGTCGGGATAGAACGGCGTGGTAATAGGAGGAAAAATACCGTTCAGGAGCATACTCTGCGACCTCAGGTTTCAGTTTCCAGACTATCAGGTCGTCCGCGGATTCACCCTAGGCTTACTTGCGGGTTGCGAAACGTTCCGCGTGCAGGTGCTGCAGAGCCTTCACGTTCACTTCCCCCCGCTGCAGCGCGGCAATGCCTTCAGCGGCTGCGCGTGCCGCAGCCAGCGTGGTGATGGTCGGAATCCGCGCCGTCACGGCTGCTCGGCGAATCGCTTTTTCATCGAACCACGGTTCGAGGCCGGTTGGAGTGTTTACGATCAATTGAATCCGCTGGCCCTTGATGAAGTCGACCACGTTGGGGCGTCCTTCTTTTACTTTGTAGACGCGTTCCACATTCATGCCGGCAGCTTCGATCACGTCGGCGGTGCCCGCCGTCGCCACCAGTTTGAATCCCATGTCGACGAACTTCCGCGCCACCAGCGCGACGTGCCGCTTGTCGTGGTCCGTCACGCTGATAAAGATCGCGCCTTGCGTCGGCAACTTCTGCCCAGCGGCCACCTGCGCTTTGGCGAAGGCTTCGCCAAAGTTGTCGGCCACTCCCATCACTTCGCCGGTCGATTTCATTTCCGGACCGAGCACCGTGTCTACGCCGGGAAATTTGTTCCACGGAAATACCGGCGATTTGACGTAATAATAGTTTCCGGTGCCAAGGTCCGAACGTCTCTCAATATTTTCCGGCAGAAACTCTCGCAGCTTGCGCCCGGTCATGAGCCGTGCCGCAATCTTCGCCAGCGGAATGCCTGTAGCCTTAGAAACATATGGCACTGTGCGTGAAGCGCGCGGGTTAACCTCAAGCACGTAGACTTTTCCGCCTTCGCCGCCGTTGCCCGCCCCATCGCCGTTTCCGCGCGGAATGGCGAACTGAATATTCATCAGTCCAACCACCTTCAGCGCGCGCGCCAGCTTGAACGTGTACTCGCGCATGCGATCAAGCAGCGCCTGCGGAATATCAACCGCCGGCAGCACGCACGACGAGTCCCCGGAGTGGATACCCGCCTCCTCGATGTGCTGCATAATTCCGCCGATGACGACGTCTTCGCCGTCCGACAACGCGTCCACGTCGACTTCAATCGCGTCTTCAAGGAAGTGGTCGATCAGCACCGGCCGGTCGTGAGAATATTCGACCGCCTCTCGCATGTATCGCACGACCGACTCTTCGTCGTAAGCGATAACCATCGCCCGCCCGCCGAGCACGTACGACGGCCGCACCAGAACCGGGTATCCGATCTTTTTCGCGCCTGCCACAGCCTCGTCAATCGAAGTGGCCATCACACCCGGCGCCTGCGGAATCTGCAACTCTTCGAGCAGCTTATTGAAGTGCTTGCGGTCTTCGGCGAGATCAATCGACTCGGGCGAAGTCCCGATAATATTTAGCCCCGCCTTCTTGAGTGGCAGCGCGAGATTGAGCGGCGTCTGGCCGCCAAACTGCACGATCACGCCGACCGGCGCGCCTTTCGACGTTTCGTGCTGATAGATCGCCCAGACATCCTCAAAAGTCAGCGGCTCGAAATAAAGGCGGTCGCTGGTGTCGTAGTCGGTCGAGACGGTCTCGGGATTGCAATTGATCATGATGGTCTCGTAACCGTCTTCACGCAGCGCGAATGACGCGTGGCAGCAGCAGTAGTCGAACTCAATTCCCTGCCCGATGCGATTCGGCCCGCTGCCGAGAATGATCACTTTTTTCTTGTCGGTGGGCGCGGCTTCGTCTTCATCTTCGTACGTTGAGTAAAGATACGGCGTATAGCTTTCGAACTCGGCAGCGCAGGTGTCGACGCGTTTGTAAACCGGCATGACGCCGTGTTTCTTGCGCGTGTGCCGAACTTTCTCCTGCCCCTCGAGCCGCCAGACCGCGGCCAGGCGCCCGTCGGAAAATCCCATGCGCTTCGATTCGCGCAGCACATCGGTCGGAATCGACTCCATCGGGTGCTTCTCCAGTTCGAGCTGCTGGTCGTTGATTTCCTTGAGCTGGTAGAGAAACCACGGATCCATTGAAGTCATCTTCGCGATCTGCTTGACCGTGTGTCCCTGGCGCAACGCGTACTGCACATACGTCAGGCGCTCGGGATGCGGCGTGACCAACCGCTGGGTCAGAATTTTCGGTTCGATCTTGTCGCCGCCCACGCGCTTGCCCGTATCGAGCGAGCGGATGCCCTTCATCAGCGCTTCTTTAAACGTGCGGCCAATGGCCATCACCTCGCCGACTGATTTCATTTGCGGGCCGAGCGTGTCGTCAGCGCCGGGAAATTTTTCGAATTGCCACTTCGGAATCTTTACCACCACGTAATCAAGCGTCGGCTCGAAACATGCCGGAGTCTTGCGCGTGATGTCGTTGGGGATTTCATCGAGCGTGTAGCCCACGGCCAGCTTCGCGGCAATCTTCGCAATCGGAAATCCGGTGGCTTTTGACGCGAGCGCCGAAGAGCGCGAGACACGCGGGTTCATCTCGATCACCACCATGCGCCCGGTCTCGGGATTCACGCCGAATTGAATATTCGATCCGCCGGTGTCGACTCCGATTTCGCGGATCACCGCGATCGACGCATCGCGCATGGCCTGATATTCGCGGTCGGTGAGCGTTTGTGCCGGTGCAACAGTAATCGAATCGCCGGTGTGCACGCCCATCGGGTCGAAGTTCTCAATCGAGCAGATGATGATGACGTTGTCCTTAGTGTCACGCATCACCTCGAGTTCAAATTCCTTCCAGCCCAGCACCGACTCTTCGATCAGCGCCTCGTGCACCGGAGAAAAATCGAGGCCGCGGCCAAGCACCTCGGCCATCTCTTCGCGATTGTAGGCAATTCCGCCGCCCGAGCCGCCCAGCGTGAACGAGGGCCGGATGATCACTGGAAATCCGATTTTGCCGGCGAACTCGATGCCGTCTTTCACGTTGTTGACCAGCGCCGACTTCGGCACGTCGAGCCCGATTTTCTGCATCGCGTCTTTGAAGAAGAGGCGGTCTTCGGCTTTCTTGATGGCCTCAACGTTCGCACCGATCAAGATCGCGTTATATTTTTCAAGAATGCCGCCGTCGGAAAGTTCGATGGCAAGGTTAAGGGCAGTCTGTCCGCCGACGGTTGGCAGCACGGCAAACCCAGCGCCCGGCGCCATTTCCCGCTCGATGCGGATGATCTCTTCGAGATATTCCAGTGTGAGCGGCTCGATGTAAGTCCGGTCGGCCGACTCCGGGTCGGTCATGATGGTGGCCGGATTGGAGTTGGCCAGCACCACTTCGTAGCCTTCGGCCTTGAGCGCCTTGCAGGCCTGCGTGCCAGAGTAGTCAAACTCCGCCGACTGGCCAATGATGATGGGCCCGGAGCCTAGGATCAGGATCTTCGAGATGTCAGTGCGTTTGGGCATTAAGATTTCGTCTCAATAAATTCGTGTCCGCCCGTGCAATCAGGATGTATCGGTGAAACGTCGATCGTAATATCCTTCGTGGATCTCACCGCATCGGTTACTTCGACATCGAACGATCCACCCATTCGATCGGAGGTATTAGTATCGATGTCGAGCACGTAATGACCCTTAGGTATCGATCCAAAATCAAAAGTGCCACGTGAATCTGCCTTGATTACAGCAATAACCTTCAAATCCTCGATTTTGGCGGGATATCTATACCCATACAGCGTCAGCGTTACGCCCCGAGCGCTAAACGACTGACGCAGCCATCTGAATCCGAATGGCCCCAAATCTTTGCCGACGACGCGCCCACGTAATGCCGTGACTTGATGGAAATACCCCACGGCCCAACTGCACGCCTGAGCCGGTCCACTGAGCATCCCCAGAGCCAATAGAAATATGCAGACGCGTTTCAAGTCGCTACCCTTTCCACTCCTCCATCATCTTCGTAAACTCTTTGAACAGATAATGCGAATCGTGTGGACCCGGTGCGGCTTCGGGATGATACTGCACGCTAAACAGCGGCAGGTTTCGGTGCCGCAAGCCCTCCAGCGTCGAGTCGTTCAGATTCATGTGCGTGAACTCGACTTCGCTTTGCGCCAGCGAATCCGGATCGACCGCAAAATTATGGTTGTGCGCCGTGATCTCAATCTTCCCCGTCTTCAGCTGCTTCACCGGATGGTTCCCGCCGTGGTGGCCGAACTTCAGCTTGAAGGTCTTGCCGCCGAGTGCAATCCCCGTAAGCTGATGTCCCAGGCAGATTCCAAAAATCGGCTGGCGCCCCATCAGCCGCCGAATCGAATCGACCGCATACGTGCACGGCTCAGGGTCGCCCGGCCCGTTCGATAGAAAAACTCCATCTGGTTTCAGCGACAGCACATCTTCCGACGGAGTCTGTGCCGGAACCACGGTGACTTTGCAGCCTTCGCCGCGCAGCTTGCGTAAAATATTCTGCTTGATACCGAAGTCGTAGGCGACCACGTGAAACCGCGGCGGCTCATCTTTCACTCCAACCACGGCCACCGGCTCGTGCGAGCGTTCGCCGGTCTCCCAAACGTAAGGCCGTTTGGTGCTGACCTCTTTCGCCAGGTCGGTTCCGTCCATCTTCGGAATCGAATTCGCCTTCGCGACCAGCTTCTCGGCATCGGTCTCGATCGTCGAAACCACGCCGCGCATCACTCCATGATCGCGCAGATGCCGCACCAGCGCGCGCGTGTCGATATCTGACAGCACCGGCACCTTGAACTGCTCCAGATATTCTTCCGCCACCTGCGACGAGCGCCAGTTTGAGCTCACGCGTGAAAACTCGCGCACGATCAAGCCTTCGATCCACGGACGCGTGGCTTCGTTGTCTTCCTGGTTAGTACCGTAATTTCCAATTTCTGGGTTGGTCAGAACAACGATCTGGCCGGAGTAGGAAGGGTCGGTGAAAATTTCCTGGTAGCCGGTAATGGAAGTATTAAAAACGACTTCGCCGTAGCATTCGCCTTTGGCGCCGTAGCCTTTGCCTCGGAAGACTTTCCCGTCCTCCAGCGCAAGGATAGCCTGCATTCTCGCTCCGATGTTTGGATTTTATAGATTTTATCAGGGAAAATGCGCGGCACCAAGCACGGAACCAAGGCCTGCTGTGGAAATCGCGGGCGATTTCATCGGCGCTTAAAAGACGTGAGGGATGAACCGTTTCGTTCGCCGCATGTAATCCTGGTAGCGGCCCCCAAGGTTTGCCTGCAGGGCCTTCTCCTCCACGCTCACGCGATAGACGTATCCCGCCGCACTGGCTACCCCCATGATGATTGCACTCAGCCAGTTGGTCAGCGCGATGCCGGTACCCAGATACATCATGATTCCGCCGGTGTAAGAAGGATGCCGCACCCAGCGATAAGCGCCCTTTTCGATCACCGGTTGATCAGCCGAAGCTTTCACGTTGCCGGTGAAATGTTCGCCCAGCATCTTCCAGCAGTGTTTTCTCAGGAGCCGGCCAAGCAACAGAACAATGAGGCCGATGCCAAACCATACCGCTCGATTTTGCGTAATCGAAAATCGTGGATTAGAAGCAACTACAAAAGCTGCGATCGATCCGATCCATCCCGCAAGCATGATGACCGTCATCGATCCACGATCGGTCTGCTCGCCCTTCGCCGGACGCGAACGCCCCACCAGAGCGAATTCCGGCCCGTAACAATAAAGCAAGACGGCCCAGAACAGCCAGGAGTAGGGCGAAGTATAGGCCAGAGGCTTCATTGCTCAGCTCACATCCCGAGCACGATCGCCGCAATTCTAACGTGTGGAGTTGGAGAAATGGAACTACAACTCGGAATAAGGCGGAATCGAAATCTACCGCACTCTGCCCAGCTTATCCATGGGCCAGTAGCCGAACACGGCCTTGCCGTAGATATAGCTCTGGTTGACCGGCCCGAAATCGCGGCTGTCGTTCGACATGGAGCGGTGGTCGCCGAGCACGAAGTAGCAATTCGGCGGCACGACGGTGTCCGGGTAAGAGCGCGAGTCGGTATACGCGGGGGGCACGTAGTACTCATCCAGTGGTTCGTCGTTGACGTAAACCTGGCCGCCGTCGATGCGGATGTGGTCTCCACCCATGCCGATGACGCGCTTGATGTAGCTCTTGGAGGGGTCGCGCGGATAGCGGAAAACGACAATGTCTCCGCGCTCAATCGGTTCCAGCCGGTAGACGAACTTGTTGACGAAGATGCGCTCCTGATCTTCGAGCGAAGGCATCATACTGGTCCCTTCCACTTTAACCGGCTGGTAAATGAACACGATGATGAAAGCTGAGATCGCGAGCGAGATGATGAGGTCGCGTACCCAGATGCCGAAGCCCGGCCGCAGGCGAACCGAAGGTTTTAATGAGCTCGCCGCCACAGAAGGATCGGGCGAGGCCGGCGTTGGCTTCCCTGCGGCGGGGACGCGATTGGAATCTGGGTGAGTGTCCGGCATTTCGTTTCTATTGTATACAGAACCGGCGCGCGCGGTTGCGGGTTGTAGGCTATCGAGTAGCCGACTGGCTATAGAGCCTGCCTGTGCGGGTTTTCGCGACGCTCTCCGGCAGCGTACAATGGCAGATGTCGAGGGAGACTATGATGGGGCGCATTATCCACAACAAGATCATTTACCGCAGCCTGACCGTGGCCTTTCTTTTCTTCGTAACCCTCAGTCTGTCGGCCCAGTGGGCCGCCACGCCGCAGGAAGAAGCCGGCATTCCGGCCTATAACTCCGGCCCCCCGCCGAAGGGAACAAAGCTGCCTCCCATTCTGACCAAGGCAGAGTTGTGGGACGCGGACGCACAGTATCCGTATCAGACCCATGCCTATGAACTGGCGGCGAAAATTCCTACCGTGTTGCACCAGCAGCCCTGCTACTGCTATTGCGACCGGATGGGTCACAACAGCCTGCATAGCTGCTTCGAGGGTACGCACGGAGCGGAGTGCTCTACCTGCCTGAAGGAGCTCTATTATTCCTATCTACAGCACAAGAAGGGCAAGACCGCGTCGCAGATCCGGGCCGGAATCATCAAGGGCGAGTGGAGAAGTATCGACCTTCAGTCCGCCGCGCTGATCGAATAGTTCCTAGGTTGCCAGCGCCGTGTACCTCGTACCAAGAAAAACCGCTGCCGCACGGCCGTCGTCCCGGCTCTGGTTTCTAGGTACCGGTAACCGGCACCACTTTCGGCAACTGGACCTCAAGCGCCAGTTTGAGTGATACTTTACTGCTCGAGTCAAACGCACGATCGCGAGGAGTTCCTTATTCCCAAGAGCACAGGAAGAATTTTGCACATGGCTCAGAAACCGACCGCAAAAAAGCCCATGGTGGAAGATCCACGCTACACGCAGGCCTTGCAGAGCTATGAAGCCGGACTGCGCGCCATGCAAGAGCACAAGTTTGATAAGGCGAAGCCCCATTTTCAGAAGGTGGTCTCCGGGCCCAGCAAAGAGCTCGCCGATCGCGCCGGGATTCATCTCAGCATCTGCAACCAGCATCTGGAACGCTCGGTGGCCACGCAATTCAAAACGACCGAAGAACACTACGACTACGCCGTGTCGTTGATGAATGTGGGCGACTATGTCACTGCCCGCGAACATCTTGACAAGCTGCTGAAGCAAAGCCCGAAGTCTGACTATGTGGTTTACGGGTTGGCGGCGCTCGATTGCCTCACCGGCCATGTCGAGGATTCCCTGCGGCGGCTCGACGAAGCTCTCCGTCTGAATGCGCAACTCCGCTTCCAGGCGCGCAACGATTCCGATTTTCAGAACCTGGCAGAGGATCCGCGCTTCACTGAATTGCTGTATCCCGATCCGGGCGCCGAACTCGGCTCTGGCGACGGCGGCTTCCGCGAAAATGAACCGCTCTAGGTGAGGGCGTGGACTGCCGGCCCCTCCCATGAAGCCCAGATGAAAGCTCCATGAAATCAAAGACCGCCGAGCTCTTGGCCCCGGAGAAGACTACGCGCGAGCGGGGTCTGCGCGTCGTCGCCATCGGCGGGGGCACGGGACTTTCTACGCTGCTGAAAGGCCTTAAACGCTTCACTCCACCGCCCGGCGAGATTCGCGCCGACCAGGGGAATTCGCCCGTCATCGGCGATCTGAGCGCGGTGGTCACTGTCAGCGACGATGGTGGATCGAGCGGCCGTCTGCGCAAGGAACTGAACATGCTCCCGCCCGGCGACATTCGCAACTGCATCGTCGCCCTCAGCGAAGACGAGGCCCTGCTCTCGAAACTTTTTCGTCACCGCTTCGACAAAGGCTCAGGACTGGAAGGCCACAGTTTCGGCAATCTTTTTCTGGCTGCCCTGACTTCTCTCACTTCCGATTTTTCGGAAGCCGTGCGCCTCTCGTCCGAGATTCTGCTCACCCGTGGCCACATCTATCCCGCAACGACTTCCAATATCGAACTGGAAGCTTTAATGGAAGACGGCACACGGGTTCGCGGCGAGACTAAGATTACTGCCAGCAAAGGCCGCATCCGCGAATTGTTTCTCGTCCCGCCCGATGTCGGCCCCATGCACCAGACGCTGGAAGCGATCGCCCACGCCGACATGATCACGATCGGCCCAGGGTCGCTGTTCACCAGCCTGATCCCGAACCTGCTGGTGCGCGGCATTTCGCAGGCGATTGTCGAATCACCGGCCACCAAAGTCTACATCTGCAACCTGATGACGCAGGCCAACGAGAGCTTGGGCCTGAGTGCAGCCGATCACATCCGAGCGCTGAATCGCCATGCGCAGAAACAGATCTTTGATTATGCGCTCATCAACCGCACACCCGTCTCGAACGACATGAAAGCGAAGTATGCGTTGGAAGGCGCATGCCAGATCGTCAACGATCTGGACGCAATCGAGGCCCTCGGAGTGATCCCGGTTCTCGGCGACTACCTCGAAGAAGAGGCCGGAGTTGCACGCCACAACACCGCCCGCGTAGCCGGCGACCTGATGCAACTCGCCGCCCAACACCCCCACCGCCAAAACGCGCCGTGAG
This sequence comes from uncultured Acidobacteriaceae bacterium, assembly GCA_963739125.1. Taxonomy (GTDB): domain Bacteria; phylum Acidobacteriota; class Terriglobia; order Terriglobales; family Acidobacteriaceae; genus Sulfotelmatobacter. Next base: position 86,199 of record CAVTZD010000002.1, read on the forward strand.
TCGCGCAGTTGCATTAGCTGTTGTCATTCCGAACCGCTTTAGCGGTGAGGAATCTGCTTTTCTGCCGTCGCCACCTCACCCGTTTGTGGCTATTCCAGCACTTCCTGTATCGTGATGCTTCATTCAGAAGCGTCTGTTTCGAGGTCCACGTTCATCATGCGGTTGTTCGTATTCACTTGCGCGCTGCTGCTGCTCACATCCTCTCTGTGCATCGCACAGGTTGGCCCCGAAGAAGGCGGCAACGAAGTTGAGATCTGGGCAGGAGGCGGTCATTCAGTTCCCGGCGGAAGAAGCCAGACCGGGGCGTTCAATGCCGGCCTGCGCTACGGATGGATCATCACCGGACCTCATCTTCCTGGCTTTCTTCGCGGACGCTTCGAGTACGCCGTGGACGCCGTCCCCGTGTTCCTGATCTTTCAGCCGGCAAACACCGCGTACGGAGCGGGTTTCGATCCGCTCGGCCTGAAGTGGAATTTCGTGCGCCGCGCCCGCTTCTCACCTTATCTCGAATTGACGGGCGGCGTAGTCCTCACCGACCGCGATGTTCCCGCTTACACCAACACCGTAAACTTCATGGATCAAGCCGCTCTCGGCACTCACATCCTCGGAGCGAAATACAACTGGAGCATCGAGCTCCGCTACATGCATATCTCAAACGCAGGCTTGGCGAACCTGAATCCCGGGGTCAACACGGTGCAGGTGCGGCTCGGAATCGGAAGATTTTTCAGCGGCAGGAAGGACTGACGCTTCTCTGGCTCGTCCGGCGTTACGAATGTAAACCGAAAGTGCGTGCGAACAGGCCTCCGCTACTGGAACCGCGAGTGTACAGACGTAACCTGCACTCGCACGTTTCTCGTGGCACCCTAGAGTCCTGGTGAAGAACGATCGCAACGATTACGTGGATTGGGATTCGGGACGCGAAGGTTATTTAAATCTGCGGCCCAAGCCGACGTACGCCCCCAGCGCTAAGCCCGCAGTCAAGCCGACTGGCGAAGGGCACCTGCTCAGCATTCGGGGAGAGGAATTCTTTGGAAGCCTCATCGCCGCGGCTGGGACCGTCTGGGCCGTATACGTTGCGACCACAGACTATGCCGGTCTCTGGCGCCTTCAGATCATGCCTCCCGGCCCGATTGAGGTCTGCGTGCTGGGCGTTCTGGCGTGGCTGCACGCAAAATGGCGGCGTTCGGTGAGCGCAGGCTGAACCCGAACCGACCTCAGTGGCAGTGGATTAAATTTTCGCGACAGCCGAGAAAAAACCATCAACCACGAAGGGTGCTGACGGTCACGAAGAAGCTTCACTGACACGTTTTCTTCGTGTGACTTCGTGTCCTTCTTGGTTCTGGATCTGGTTCGCGCATCAAAGCGAACCTACCCCCGCCCGGCAAAACCTTGCCTGTCTCGCTTCGCCCCAGCTATGCTTCTCGCTTATGCCCACGCTCGTGGAATGCGTTCCCAATTTTTCTGAAGGCCGCGACCCCGCCAAAGTTGACGCCATTGTCGACGCCATGAAAATGCCCGGCGTCTACCTGCTCGACCGCGAGAGCGACGTCGATCACAACCGATCCGTCATCACGCTGGCCGGCGAGCGCGACTCCATTCAGGAAGCCGTCATCCGTGGCGTAGGCAAAGCCACCGAACTGATCGACCTCAATTATCACGCCGGCGCGCACCCGCGCATGGGCGCGACCGATGTCGTCCCGTTCATCCCCATCGAAGGTGTCAGCATTGAAGACTGTGTGGCGATGGCGCGGCATGTCGGCGAGGAGATCTGGAAGCGCTTCCAGATCCCTGTCTATCTCTACGAAGCCGCCGCCACCACGCCAGAACGCCAGAATCTCGAGAACATCCGCCGCGGACAATTTGAAGGCATCCGCGCCGAGATTGCCACCAATCCGGCGCGCCGTCCCGACTTTGGCGAACCGCGCGTGCATCCTACCGCCGGTGCGACTGTCGTGGGCGCGCGCAAGTTTCTTATCGCGTACAACGTTTTTCTCAACACACCGGAAGTCGACATCGCCAAGAAGATCGCCAAGGCCGTGCGTTTTTCGAGCGGCGGACTTCGCTTCGTGAAAGGCGCGGGATTTTCCGTCCGCGGACTCGCCCAGGTCTCGATGAACCTGACCGATTTCGAGCAGACGCCAGTGCATCGCGTGTTCGAGATGGTGAAGCGTGAAGCGGCGCACCATGGCGTGATGCCGCTATCGAGTGAAATCGTCGGACTGATTCCCAAGAAAGCGCTGGAGCAGGCTGCTGAATGGTTTCTTCAGGTGGAGAATTTCGATTCGTCTCTGATTCTCGAAAATCGGCTGGCCGCCGTGATGAGTGGAAAGATGGCGGTCGGCGGCCTGCGTGCCGGCATCGAGCCTTTCATCGAACAACTGGCCGCAGCCACGGCCACTCCCGGAGGCGGAAGCGCCTCAGCCGCCGCCGCGGCCATGGCCGCGGGGCTCGCCGCGATGGTCGCATCGATGTCGCGCGGCAAGAAAGCCTACGTGCAATTCGAAGCTCAGTTGAGCGCCGCCCTCGACCGGCTCGCTTCGCTGCGCGAGGAATTGAAGGCTGCCATCGACGCCGACGCCGCATCTTACAATTCCGTGATGAAGGCCTACAAGCAAGCTAAGACGTGTGACGAGAAAACCGGCGAAGCGCTGATCGAAGCGGCTTTGAAGGAAGCGACGACGGTACCCCTGAGCGTCGCAGAAAAAGCTCATGACGTCGCGCAGATCACGCAGTCTCTGGAAGACGTCACGAATCCCAACATGAAGTCCGACCTGACGACGGCGCTTGCCCTCGCCCGCGCGGCGTTTACCGGGGCGCTGGCCAACGTTGAAATCAACCTCGCTTCGCTGAAGGATCAGTCTTTTGCGGCGGGAGTGCGCCAGCGCACAACGGCTCTGCGGTAAAGAGATTTGCAGACAGTTTTAGCGCGAGCGAGAGGAAATAGTAATGCCTGGGTTCGTACAACATGGGCTCTCCCCGGACTCCAACCGGTCAATGGGGCACTGTACTTTTGTTCCGCGATGCCGAAATGCAAGTAAAATAGAATGAAGCGATCAATCAACGACAGGGCTGGTTCGTGCATCCAAGTGAGAGTGCGCGGCGGCCTGAAATCGTCGCTAAGCTGGTGTCCGCAAAGCGGATATTCACCAGGAAGGTTTACTGACTCCGAGGCCTTATGAAACTGTTCAAGTCCTGCCTTGCTTCCCTGCTGCTGGCCAGCGTGGCCTATGCCATGCCGCTTAATTCGTCCGCCCGTACCTGCGTCCCCGCCGATTTGTTGCAATTGATCTCGGTGGACTACCGCACCATCAAAGACTCGTCCACGGCGATGGCGCTGAAGCAGCAACTGCTGCCCGACAACATCAAGCAGTTCGAAGCCGCTCTCAAAGCGATCAACCTCGATCCTGAGAAAGATGTGGACACGCTCACCTTCGCCTCTTTCCGCACCGGAAAGCAGGGCGTCAAGACGATTGGCGTGGCGACCGGACCGTTCGACATGAAGACCGTACTCAAGAAGATGAAGCTGGAGAAGTTCACGCCCAAGAAATACGGGACGGCCGATGTTTATCCCATGGACAATGGTCTTGTCATGAGCTTCCTCGATGCCAGCACTCTGCTGTTCGGCGACCCGGTCGGCGTGCACGCCGCGCTGGATACGCAAGGCGGGAAAACTCTGGACCTCGACACCAACGGCGACATGGCCGACATGATGAGCAGTGTCGACTCCGCGCCGGTCTGGAGCATTCTTGATCAGCAGGGCACGCAGAACGCGCTGCACTCGGCTATGGGCGATGCTTCCAAAGTTCCCGATTATGAAAACATCCAGAAGCGCGTGCTGGGCTCGCGTTACACGATGAGCTTCGACAACGGCATCAATTTCGACATGACCGTCGTCACTTCCGATTCGACGACTGCCGCCACGGTTTCTTCGCTGCTCAAGGGATACATGCTCTACAAGAAGATGAGCGCGACTCCCGCGGAGAAAGTGGCTGTTGAGAGCACGACCGTCGATTCCGATGGATCGAACGTCACCGTGCATTTCAAAGCCAACGACCAGCAATTCCAGTCGCTGATGCATTCCGACCTGTTCGCGGCCGTCACCCACTAGATGCGAGCGATCCACCGCGGAGGCACTGGGAAACCGGAAATTCACCTGGGAGCTTTAATTTTAGAATTGCGGTTCTCCGTGCCTCGGTGTCTCCGTGGCGAGTTTATCTTTTCGCCCTCTTCTCCCGCGCCCAGCCTTCTTTCACGATCTGCCGTGAGCGCCCTATGGCCAGTGCGTTCTGGGGAACATCGTCGGTAATGCAGGAACCCGCCCCCACGTATGCGCCCTTGCCTACACGAACCGGCGCCACCAGCGTGCTATCGCTGCCCACGAACGCTCCGTCTTCGATGATCGTTTTGTGCTTGTGGACGCCGTCATAGTTGCACGTGATGGTTCCTGCGCCGATGTTCACTCCCGCACCAACCTCGGCGTCGCCGAGATAGGTCAGATGGCTCGCCTTTGACCCCTTGCCCAGTCTGACTTTCTTGGTCTCGACAAAATTCCCCACGTGCGCGCCCTCGCCGATCTCGCTCCCCGGACGCAGCCGCGAATAGGGGCCAATCACCGCCGCGTCGCTCACGCGCGCTTCATCCATCACGCACCCCGGCAGAACCATGACACCATCCCCGATCTCCGTGTTGCGGATCACGCAATACGAACGCACGCGGCAGTTGGCGCCGATGCGAGTCATTCCCAGGAGCTGCACGTAGGGTTCGATCACCGTATCGGCGGCCACGACCACGTCGGCATCAATCACACAAGTCGCGGGATAAAACACCGTGACCCCGTCCGCCATCAACTGCTCGCACTTCGCCCTGCGCATTCTCTGGTCGAGATCGGCGAGTTCCGCGCGTGTGTTTCCTCCCAGCACCTCGCCCGGGGTTGGAGTCTGCCAGGCCACCACGCGCCGTTTCGCCCGGCGCAGCACTTCCGCCATATCGGTCAGGTAGTATTCGCGATGGGCGTTGGCGGTCGAAAGTTTGCCGATATGCGCGTAGAGCTGCTTCACGTCGAAAACATAGAATCCGGAATTGATTTCACGGATTTTCTTCTGCGCCGCGCTGGCAGCTTTTTCTTCAACAACCGATTTAACTTCGGCGCTGCGTGTATTCTGCCGCAGGACTCTGCCATAGCCGGTGGGATCCTCCAGGTCGGCGCTGAGCAGCGTCATCGCCGCCTGCTCGTGTAGATGAAAGTCTCGCAGCCGCGCAATCGTCTCCGGCGTAATCAGGGGCGCGTCGCCCGAGAGCACGATCACGTGGTCATACCCCGCCAGCGCCGGCTGGGCAGCCATGAGCGCGTGTCCGGTGCCGCGCTGGTCGGCCTGCAGCACAAATCCTACGCCGGTATCGGCCATAGCCGCGCGCACCCGCTCGGCTTCGTGCCCAATGATGGCGAACACATCCCTGTTTGGAACAACCCGCAGAGCGGCGCGGATCACATGCGCCAGCAGCGGCTTGCCTCCAGCTTCATGTAGCACTTTAGGAAGTTGCGATTTAAGCCTGGTGCCCTTGCCCGCCGCCATGATGACGAGGGCCACTCGCACGCCGGACGGACCGGCCTGGGGAGCTTCTCGTCGCTTCGCTGTCGCGGCCCCGGCCGAAGAAGAACGAGCTTTCGATTTCTTCATTCGCCTCAATATACCGCGCCTTCCCGACAATGGCTATTTCTCGGGTTGTAGCCTAGAATTCTCCAACACGGAACCTGCTCGGGTGCGCGGTTCCAGGAGGGCACATGCCGAAGTATGTCATTGAGCGGGACATTCCCAACATTGGCGGCGTCACGCCGGACCAGGTCGTCGCCATCTCACAGAAATCCTGCAGCGTGCTGAACAATCTGGGTCCCAAAATTCAGTGGCTGCACAGCTACGTCACGCAGGACAAAATTTATTGCGTTTATATCGCGCCGAATGAAGAAATGGTCCGCGAACACGCCAAGCAAGGCGGCTTTCCCGCCAACCGCGTGTCGGAAGTGAAACTGGTAATCGATCCGACTTCCGCCGAGGCGTAGCGCAGTGGATGGCTGCGGCCCGCATTGAAAGGGCGCGGTTTTAAGCCACCCCGCCAAGCCAAACACAATCAGGCGGCTTCAGCCGCTGGAGTCCGCCCGCGTTACAGCCCAATCCCTCCGTCGACTGCCATAATCTGCCCCGTAATGAACTGTGGCGCGGTGGCGAAGAACAAAACCGCGGCGGCAATCTCGTCGCCGCGGCCGTTGCGCCGCATTGGCGTCTGCTTCGCCATGCGCCGCATAAACGCTGCCGCGGATTTCTCTCCCAGGTCGATCATTCCCGGAGCCACGGCGTTCACCGCAATCTCCGGAGCCAGCGCCTTCGCCATCACTTTTGTCAGCATGTGCAGCGCCGCCTTCGACGAACAATAATGCGCGTGCGTCGCCCATGGCCGCAGACCGCCCAGAGAACCCATATTGATGATTTTCGCTTCAATCCCGGCTTTCAGAGCTCCGCCGCTCCCGGTTCCCTTGCTCCGCTTCCGCCGCATCCAGGGTAGAGCCTCGCGCGAAACCAGAAACGGACCGCGCGTGTTAGAAGCGAAGATCGCATCCCATTGCGCGGTTGTCAGTTTTTCGAACTCGGCGGTCTCGTAGTTCCCAGCGTTATTGACCAGAATGTCGATCCGGCCCAGTTCCCGCCCGGCTTCCTTCATCATGCTGCGAACACTGGCTTCGTCAGTGACGTCGCAGTGCAGGGCAAAGGCGCGCACGCCGAACGCCGCCAAGTCGACAACCGTGTCGCGCGCCTCGTCGGCTGAGTTGCGGAAAGTGATGGCCACATCCGCGCCGGCTTCGGCCAGCGCTAGGGCAGACGCACGTCCCAACCGCCGGGCTGCGCCGGTGATCAGGGCAGTCTTCCCACGAAGAGGTTTTTCCTGAAAGGCTTGCATGGAGGGATTCTACCGCCTCGGCAGCGTCGCTGGCCCGCCGGCCTCCAGCCTTCGCTTACGTAGCTTCCAGGACACGTTTCAGCGCCGCGAGCAGGCTGGTCGAGCCTCCCGACTTCAACACCACCGCATCGGCCTGTTCGGTCGCGTGCTCGATCAAAGTCTTTCCTTCGGTCGCCATCATAATCACCGGCATCCGGGGATGCAGGCGCTTTACTTCTCCCGCGATCAGCGCAGCTTCCACGTCACCAAGTTCCAGGACCACGGCGTCAACCCGTTCCCGATCGCAGCGAAAAATCCCCTCATGCCCGGTTCCCGCGCTCAGCACATGCCAGCCATGCTTCTTCAACAACGCACAGCGCCGGTTCAGAGAGACAGGATCGTCGCCGACGCAAAGAATCACATTGCCGTCTGGCTTGGTCACGGGGATTACCCCCTTCACTTTCAGGACGGAAACCGAGACCCATGGGTCGGCTCCGCTATAGCTCGAATATCAGAAATCGCTTCGTCGCGCAGTGATCAGAATCACACTGGAGACGAAAAAATCATGGTTGATTGCCGATTTTCTAGGTTCCAGCTGGTCGGTGGGGCTCCCAAACGACTCAGGGCTATGACCTTCAGTGTTCCAAAATCGGTGGAAAACCTCCGCCGCCTCGCGCTAGAATCACGCCGTGGTCGAACCGCGCAATGTCGTGGTCTACTCGCGCAAGGGTTGCCATCTCTGCGAGTTGGTGAAAGAGAGCCTCAACAAACTCTCCCGTCGCGGCGGTTTCACCTGGCAAGAAATTGACGTGGATGGCGATGCCGAACTCCGGCGCCAGTACAACGACGAAGTTCCCGTCGTTTTCATCGATGGCCGCAAGGCCTTTAAGTACCGCATGGACGAGCAGGAATTCCTGCGGAAACTCGCCAGCTAAGCCGCCTTGGCTGGGACTGACTCAAGCGTCATTGTCTCTTGATCGTGGCCATAACCTTATTTTTGCTCGAGTGTCCTTGTCGAGTTGGAAGTCCGCCACTCCGGCTGGTTCCCTGAAAGCGCCAGCCTTCCAGTACAATCCCTGTCGGCAATGCAACGCACTGAACTCTACGCCGACCCGTACGGACAGTTCCTGCACCAGGTTGTACTCAACTCCTGCCGCCGCCATGGACCGAAGACCGCTCTGGTTGACGCTTCCTGCGGCCGCCGGCTGACTTTCGCCGAATACGGAGAAGCCGTCGAACGGCTTGCCCGCGGCTTGATTTCCGCCGGCCTGCAACCCGGCGATGTGCTCGCCATTTTTCTCCCGAATTCGTGGGAGTTTTGCATCACATTCCATGCCGCCCAGCTTGCCGGAGCGATTCCAACCCTGCTCAATCCAACTTACCGCGAGCGCGAAGTGCGGTATCAGCTGGAAAACTCTGGCGCAGTAATGCTGATTACCGACGGCTGCAATCTGGAAGGCATCAGCCTTGCCGGACTGCCCCACCTTCGCCGTGTCTACACTACGCGCCAGCCTGCTCCCGGCGCCGAGCCGTTCGCGAGTCTCATGGGCCTTTCGACCGCGATCTACCCCACGCCGGACAAGTCTTCCGGCGAAATGCTGGCTGCCCTGCCCTACTCCAGCGGCACCACGGGATTGCCCAAGGGCGTCATGCTCTCGCATTTCAACCTGCTCGCCAACGTCTATCAATTTCTCGGACCGAACGCTACCGGCCTGACCTCTACCGACACGATCCTCTGCTGCCTGCCGCTATATCACATCTACGGTTTGAACGTAGTGCTGAACCCCGCCCTCATTCTTGGCGCGACACAGGTCCTGGTCCCGCGTTTTCAGGTGCAGCAAGTCATCCGGTTGATCGCCGACGAAGGCGTCACCATGATGCCTCTGGTCCCGCCGGTGCTGAACGCATTTTGCCTGGCCGCAGAGAGTGGTCAGTTCCCACGCGATCACAAACTGCGCTGGGTGAAATCAGGCGCGGCGCCTCTGGCTCCTGATCTGGCGCGACGTTTTACCGTCCTTACGGGCATTCTTGTTTGCCAGGGATACGGCATGACCGAGGCCTCACCAGTCACTCATGTCGGATTCCTCGAACCCGAACTCTACCGCCCGGACTCGATCGGCCATCCTCTTGCGCAAACGGACTGCCGCGTCCTGGCGCAAAGAGACATCGATCCCACCGACACTCCCGACGACCTCACCGAAGCGCCATCCGGACAACCCGGCGAACTCGTGATGCGCGGACCGCAGTTCATGCTCGGCTACTGGAAAGAGCCGCAAGCCACCGCCGCCGCTCTGCGCGACGGTTGGTTCTGGTCTGGCGATATCGTCACCCGCGACCGCGAGGGATTCTACCGCGTCGTCGACCGCAGCAAGGAAATGATCAAGTACAAAGGCTTTCCAGTGGCCCCGGCAGAAGTTGAAGCGGTGTTGCTGGAGCATCCGGCGGTAAAGGAATGCGGAGTGGTCGGCCGTGCCGACGCCGCTGCGGGGGAGATCCCTGTCGCCTTCGTCGCTCTGCGCGATGGATTCAGCGACAGCGAAAAACTCGGCCAGGAACTCTGCGCCTTTGTCGCCGACCGCCTCACTCACTACAAACAGCCGCGTGAAGTCCGCTTCGTCGATGTCGTGCCGAAAACCGCCTCCGGTAAAATTCTGCGCCGCGAGTTGCGGCAGACTCTCCGCTGAGCAACTCTCGTTCGCGCCGACTGCTCGCTCGATCTAAAGATGTCCCCGCCCGCGTCCGTCAAAGAAGTGACACGCTTTTGACAACCCGCTGACAATCCCTCGCGACCCCACACCCCACACTCATCTCTGGTATCGCTAGGGCGGCTCGTGCCGTGGCGCTTACCCAGCAAACACCCCGTCCCTCCTGCCGTTTGGCGGGACAGGACCCAGAACACGCTCACGTCGAATGAAGTTGTCATCACTCACAGGAGGATTGTCATGAATTTGTCCCAACTTAAAGTTTGGGCTTGCGCAGCCGCACTCGTCACCGCCGGCACGCTCTGTGCCCAGGCTCAGGGAAACCCAATTAGCGCACCGCACAGCATTTCCACCATCGCTTCCACCGTTCCGGCCAACGGCGACGTCAACCCGTACGGCATCGCTCGCATTCCGAAGAGCTCCGGGTCGCTGGTTGAAGGCAATATCCTGATCAGCAATTTCAACAACAGCGCGAACCTGCAAGGGACCGGAACCACCATCGTGCAGGTTTCTCCCAGCGGCACGGCCAGCCTCTTCGCCCAGATCGACGCCAGCAAGTTGCCCGGTCCCTGCCCCGGCGGCATCGGGCTGACGACCGCTCTGGTCGTACTACGCAGTGGATGGGTCATCGTGGGCAGCCTGCCCACCACCGATGGCACGGCCGCCACTGCGCGGGCCGGATGCTTACTCGTTCTCGACAATCAAGGTAAAGTCTGGGAAACCTTCTACGGTTCGCTGATCAATGGTCCGTGGGATATGGCGGCCTGGGACGGCGGAAACTTCGCTGAATTGTTTGTCACCAACGTGCTGAATGGAACCGTCGCCGCCGGGGGCAAAGTCGTCCATGATGGCACGGTGACTCGACTCTCTCTCAGCATTAATCCCGGATCGGCGCCGAGCCTGCAATCGATTACCGTGATCGCGTCGGGCTTCTCCGAACGCACCGATCCCGCAGCCCTGGTGATTGGTCCAACGGGATTGGCTCTCAGCCCCCACGCCGACCTTCTCTACGTCGCCGACAGTCTGAACAATCGCGTCGCTGCCATTCCATTTCCACTGTTCCGCGCGACCTCGGCCGGGACTGGCGCAACCCTCTCGCAGGGCGGCAGCCTCAACGATCCTCTCGGCCTGACGGTTGGCCCGGCAGGAAATATCCTCACAGTGAACGGAAACAATGGCTTCCTCGTGGTGATCTCTCCCTGGGGTCAGCAGATCAAAAAGATCCTGCTCGACAGCACCGGCAATCCTCCCGGCGCTGGCGCTCTGTTCGGCTTAATCAAGGTTTCTGGCTCTGACCTCTACTATGTCGACGATGCCAGCAACACCCTGAACCTTCTCCACTGAAACGCTTCAAAGGGATCACTCACGGGTGCCCCATTTCTCGCGCGTTCTGTGCGCGAGAAGTGGGGTTTTTCTCTTGGCTCACGCTGGAGAATAATTTCGCGAAAATTTCTTGTCACTCCGATCACTCCATTACAAAATCCGAACAGAGGGTCCCGATGCACTTGTGGCCACTTGACCCCTCTTCGCCGCCGGTCTAGATTCCATCCCAATGTTGTCCCATTCTTTCCTGGTTCGAGGATAGAAATCCCATTGGGGCTCCCGCCACACCCATAGCGCTGTTCCGTTCGCGGTGGGGCACGGGACCAGCACCACGCTGGCCCGCAGCTTGAACGAACAGCAGGCCACCCAACCTCGCGCCCACTTCGCATTCGAAAACATTCGACGCACAAGTGTGTCGATCCCGGCATGGAGGTATCACAATGAGGCGTGTGCAGTTCTCCCCCCTGGTTCTTTGTCTTGCGCTGATTTCCTTTGCCAGCGCGGAACTCCAATCGCAAAACGATCCTGGCCCCCGCTCCGGACCCGCGACGGCTGGCAGTTATTTCCTCCCTTTGAGCCCCAACGAGCAAGCCTTGTTCAATCAGGCGCAACTGCGTTTTCAGGAAATTGATTCAGTCTCCGGCGGCATCTCCGGCGAAAGCGGCAGCGGTCTGGGACCAACCTTCAACGGCAACAGTTGCGCGCAATGCCATGCGCAACCGACCATCGGCGGCAGCAGTCCTGGGTTAACCAGCCCGCAGAACTCCGTTCCGAATCCCCAGGTAGCGTTGGCCGCGGTCGACGGCGCGCTCAACTCGGTGCCCAGTTTCATCACTGCCACAGGTCCGGTGCGCGAAGCGCGCTTCATCAAAACTCCGAGTGGCAGCCTCGATGGCGGAGTGCATGATCTCTACACGATTGCCGGCCGCTCCGACGCTTCGGGTTGTAATCTCGCGCAGCCCGACTTCGCCTCGGCACTTTCTGACAACAACGTAATCTTCCGCATTCCCACGTCGCTGTTCGGCCTGGGTCTGGTGGAAGCAACTCCCGACTCCGCGTTGCAGGCCAACCTTGCGTCTACGGCATCGGCCCGAGCCACACTCAAGATCGGCGGCGTCTTCAACACCAGCGGAAATGACGGCACCATCACTCGCTTCGGCTGGAAGGCTCAGAACAAGTCGCTACTCATGTTCGCGGGCGAGGCTTACAACGTGGAGCAAGGCGTGTCGAACGAACTGTTCCCCAACGAACGCAGCGCCGTCGCAGGCTGCGTGTTCAACAGTTCGCCCGAAGACGCGACGAACATCTTGAACCCCAACTCTGGCAGTCCCAACTTCGGCACCATGATTGGAACTGCGTCCGAGATGTCCTCCGACATCGTGAACTTCGCCGTATTTATTCGCATGTCGGCGCCGCCCTCTCCGGCGGCCTCGACGTCATCGATTCAGAACGGGGCCAGCCTGTTCACGTCGATCGGCTGCGCCTTATGTCACTCGCCCTCGCTCACTACCGGTCCATCGATATTCACGGGAATGTCAAACGTGGCCTACAACCCATACTCCGACTTCGCCTTGCACCATATGGGCACCGGCTTGTCGGACGGCATCCACCAGGGCGCTGCCGGGCCCGATCAATTTCGCACCGCTCCTTTGTGGGGATTGGGCCAGCGCCTATTCTTCCTGCACGACGGACGGACCACAGAACTCATCGAGGCCATCCATGCCCACAACAGCTCCGGCTCAGAAGCCGACGGCGTGATTCGCAAGTTCAGCAACCTGAAAGCGTCTCAGATGCAGGATCTGCTGAACTTTCTGCGATCACTGTGAGAACCGGCTGAGGCTGAACAAAGGCTGAACCATGTGAGGCTAGACGAGAAAGAAAATCGCGGAGAACTCTCGGGTGCTCCGCGATTCAATCTTAGGGAACGCATTTGTACACTGTGAAACAATCCGCAGAGCTGGCAAAGGACGGGCCCAGCCTTTCTTTGCGTCCTTCGCGAAACCTTTGCGACCTTAGCGGTTGAAAGCTTTCGCCTCCAGTCCCCGTCGCCCGGAGGAAATTACTGTTTGGCCGTGTCCTTCGCCGGCAGCTTCTTGCTGACCAGGAAGCTCCACATGATCTCGTTAGCGTTGAACCCTTCGGCGGTCTTGCCGACCTGGCTCTCGACTTCGTACTGCATCCCTCCGGGCCACGTGTTGCCCGTGCCCTTCAAGCTGTAAGAGACCACCTGCGCTCCATCCTGGCAGCCCGAGTACGTATCGACCTTGACCTCGGTCGCGCCCTTGGCACCGGACATCTTGCTGCGCTCCGGTTTTTCCCCGCAGCGGTCAATCTTCCCCCAGGCCTTAGCGCTGTCCTCCACCGAAATCGTCGCCAGATCGAGATTGTGCTCCGTGCCTCCTCCGTAAGGAACCACCGGGTCTGACGTGCCGTTGATCATCACCACCGAGACCGAACGCGAAGGCAGGCAGATCATCGTCTTTGGCATCGCCGCTCCGACCGCCGCCACGGCGGCGAACCGGTCGCTCAGAGCACAGCCCAGCCGCAAGCTCAAAAAACCGCCATCAGAAAGACCTGCCGCATAAATCCGCGACGAGTCCGCCGAGAACTTGGTTGCAAGTTGATCCAGCATCTGGTTCATGAAAGCAATGTCATCCGCCGGCGCCGGCCGTGGTTCTTCGCTGGGCTGCTGCCCCTGACCTTGCCCGCCTCCCGGATACCCTCCTCCGCCACCGGGATATCCACCTCCACCACCCGGGTAACCACCGCCGCCGTAGCGTCTGTGTCGTCCGCCAGGCCCCATGCCCATTGGGCGCCGCTCTTGCGGCTCTACTCCAACGTTCCACCTTCCATGCAGCGCGATGGGATAGACGGCAATAATGCTGTCCTTATCCGCCAGTTCGTCGAATCGCGTCAGCCGTTCTATGTCGTCGGCGTCCTGATTCATCCCGTGCAACACGACGACCACCGGATAATGCTGCTTGGCGTCATAGCCTCTGGGCAGCCGGACCATGAACGTCCGGTCTACGTCGTCGACCGTGACTTTTTCGGTGGTTTCCTGCGCCCATGTCGCCGGGGCAACGGCTGTCGCGAAAACGAGCGCCGGAAAAACGACTGCCGCGAGAACACGCAGCATGGACCGTGGAAAGCCTGCCGCCGTTGCCGGAAGCGTCCCGTAGGGTTCATTCGATTGCATGCGATCTCCAAACCGACGACCCGGCAGCCCCAAGCGGCCAATCACTTGGAAGCATACGCTCAGGCCGGAGTTGGCCGCCACGGAACTTTCCGCCGGCTTTCTTTGCGGTTAGGGTGGGGATTTTAACTTTGACTTAGCTAGAATAGCTCGGCCGCAAATCGTTCGAGGAATTCACTGCCCGGTCAGAAATTTGAACTGCGCCTCGTTCAAAGGCACCACGCTTAGCCTTCCCTGCCGTGCCAGCGGAGAATCGGCAAACAGCTTGTTCGCCTTGGCTTCGGCCAGCGTCACCGGCTTTGCGTTCGCCGCTCCGACTTTAATCTTCACCTGCGGATTCCGCGTGTCCGAGGCGTCCACCGATACAACCGTAGCCGTTCCTACCGCGCTCTTCTCGTCCCCGGTGTGATAAATCACCAGGCGCTCGCCCGGCTTCATGGCGCGCAAATTCTTCAGCGCCACCGGATTTGAAACTCCATCCCAGATGGTCGTTTTCTCTCGCTGCAGGTCGGCAAACGAATAGGTGGACGGCTCGGTTTTCAGCAAGTAATCCATGATGACTCCGACTCGGTAGACTTGATATTGAAAATTCGCTTTCGAAGGCTGTCTGCAAAACAAGCCGCGGCTTCAGTCGGGGTGAAAGCGCTCAATTCGGTTTTTTGTCGCTGGCGCCGGACGGCGGTGCATCCTGCTTCGGCGCGCCACTCGATTCGTTCGGATGATCCTGGTAGATCGAGTACTGCTTCTGCGGTCGTTTCAGCTGGATTGCGATCGCCACCTGCGGCTTGCCGATATCGAAATCTTGCCCGTAAGTCTGAAAGCCCTGCGCCAGCACCTGCACGCGCACTTTGCCATAGGGCAGGCCATCGAAGCTTGCCTTCCCGTCCGGGTCGGTCTTCAACTCCAGGTCGCCCTTGTCCTGCTTTCCCCTGGCATTCACCGCGTGCATAATCACGGCGGCGTTGCGAACGGCCTTGCCATTGTCTAGCTTGGTCACGACGAAACTGATCGATGCTGTCGGCCCTTCATCGTTCTCGTCGTCTTGCTGCGCCATGGCACTTGTCGCCAGCGCCAGCATAATCAGTAAAGCACCGACAAAAACAACCCGAAGCTTCATGGCAATTATTGTATTCAGCCAGCAGTAGACTGTCATCCTGTTTTCAGTCAATGCAAAGTCTGGGATGCGTGGGCGGGGCGGTGAATACGGTGGATACGCACATGTGGGGACGGGCGCATTCGCCCGTCCGGTCGAGCGCAAGCTCGACAGCGTTTCCCCCGCCGCCACCTGTTGATCCTCTTGCCAAAATACTACCCGAAATACTGCGAATGAGCGCCCATCGCTCATCGCACCCTCCTCAGCGACGCATTCGCCTTACAATGCCAGAGTGAAAACCTGGGACGTAATCATTATCGGCGGCGGAATCATCGGTCTTTCACTCTCGGTCGCGCTGCGGAAGCGCGGCGCGCGTGTTCTCGTCGTCGAACGCGGAGAGCCCGGCCGCGAGGCATCGCACGCCGCCGGCGGCATGCTGGTTGATTGCCCTCTCGAAACGCCAGCAGCCCTGCAGCCGCTCGGCAGGGCCAGCGCCAGAATGTATCCCGAATTCGCGCATGAACTAGAACTCGAGTCTGGGATGAAAGCGGATTTGCGCGATTTCGGAGCGATCGTGTTTCCTTCCGAACACTTCCATGAGCAACCCGGATTCTCGATGGCCGCTCTCTCTCCTGCGCAACTAAGCGAGCTGGAACCAGCGCTCAGCGCTCCAGAATGCCTGTCACCTGATCCGCCGGCATTCTATTTAAAAGAGCGCAGCGTCGATCCCCGCGCACTCACTACAGCCGCCCTGACGACGGCAAAGATTCGAGGCGTCGATTTTTCTTCCGGCGATCCGGTCACGGCAGTCAACCTGTCGGATGACCGCGTCAGCGGGATAACGACGACGAAGACGTCGTTCCTCGCTGCCAAAGTCGTCAACTGCGCCGGCGCGTGGTCGGGCGGCATCGGTCCGCACCCATTTCCCACCCGCCCGGTCAAAGGACAGATGCTCTGCCTCGCCATGCATCCGCGCACGCTGCTCAAACACGTCATCCGCACGCCCCAGGTCTATCTCATCCCCCGCAGTGACGGACGCCTGCTCGTCGGCGCCACGGTTGAAGAAGCCGGCTTCGACAAGCGCACCGACCCGGCTACCATGCAGCGCTTTCATCGCGCCGCGATCGATCTGGTGCCGCAGTTGCGCGACGCCAAGATTCTCGAAGACTGGGCCGGCCTCCGCCCCGGCACGCCCGACAATCTGCCGATCCTTGGTGCGACCGCCACGCCCGGCTATTATGTCGCTACCGGCCACTTCCGCGACGGAATCCTGTTAGCTCCCATCACCGCGGCAGTGATGTCGGCCGTGATCGACGGCCAAGGCACCGAGTTTGATCTGGCCCCGTTCTCACCCGAAAGGTTCGACTAACAACGCAGTGGTAGAGGGAGCATCCCCCGAATATTGTCGTTCCGAGGAGCGAAGCGACGAGGAATCTGCTTTTCTCTTTGGATCTCAACGGAACAATATCAGCGGAACTTCTGTTGTCTGTTATGCGTTCCTCAACTACGCTCGCAACAGCGGGAGGCTCCGTGCAACTGATCGTCGAAAATGTCAGCAAGCAATACCGTGGCGGCAACTGGGCGCTGCGCAACTTCAGCCTGCAACTCGGCCCCGGAGTTCTCGGGCTGCTCGGCCCGAACGGCGCTGGAAAAACCACGTTGATGAGCATCCTCGCCACCATCACGCGCGCCTCCGCAGGCCGCGTCGCGTGGAATGGGATCGACCTGGCATCCAACCCCGATGCTCTGCGCTCAACGCTCGGCTACCTGCCGCAGGACTTCGGCGTTTATCCCAATCTCAACGCCGTCGAGTTTCTCGAGTATTTAGCCGCGGTCAAAGGCCTCGACGCCGCATCTTCGAAAAAGCGCATCGACGAATTGCTGAACGTCGTCAACCTTACCGACGTCCGCAAACGCTCGCTGGGCAGCTATTCCGGAGGTATGAAGCAACGGATCGGCATCGCCCAGGCCCTGCTCAACGATCCGCAACTGCTGATCGTCGACGAACCCACTGCAGGACTTGATCCGGAAGAGAGGGTGCGCTTCCGCAATCTGCTCTCTGAACTCTCGGGGGAACGGATCGTCATTCTTTCCACGCACATCGTTTCGGATGTCGAAGCCACGGCCACCGATATCGCGCTCATCTCTCAAGGCACTCTAGTGGCCCACGCCTCGCCTGAAACACTGCTGCAAAAAGTCGAGGGCAAGGTGTGGGAGCATGTGCTTCCCAGCGCTGAATTGAACGCCGCGCGCCAGCGTCATTTGATCAGCAACACCGCCCGTCGCAGCGACGGCGTTCACGCCCGCGTGCTTGGCGACACACCGCCCGCCGGTGCCCAGCCGCTTACACCCAATCTTGAAGATGCTTACCTCTACTGCCTTGCGCAGCACCGCACCGCAGAAATCGGCCGGCAAACACGAGCAGCGGAGCCCAGCGCAATCGCGTCTGAGGTCGTCCGATGACGACCAGCAGACTCAACTCGCCCCGCGCTCTGTACGAAATGGTGCGCGCCGATTTTCTCGAACGCATTCGGCGCTACAGCTTTCTGGTGACGCTCGCTGCGGCACTCTATCTTGCCTACGCTGTAGCCGCCGAAAAAGTCTGGATCGTCGTTGGCAACGGCTACCGCGGCGTCTACAACTCGGCGTGGATCGGCGTGCTCATGACAGTTTGCTGCTCCACGTTCCTGTCGCTGGCTGGCTTCTACATCGTGAAGAATTCGGTGCAGCGCGATACCGACACCCGCGTCGGCCAGATTCTTGCCGCCACGCCGATGCGCAAGGATTTCTACACCGCCGCGAAAACACTCAGCAATTTCTCTGTCCTGGCTTGCATGGTGTTCGTCGTGATGCTGGCCGCGCTGGCCATGCAACTCATGCGCGGGCAAGGTTACGGCTTCTCACTCTGGAAGCTCTGGTCGCCTTTCATTTTTCTCGCTTTGCCCGCCATGCTCTTGACCTCGAGCATCGCAGTGCTGTTCGAGACTCTGCCCGTTCTGCGCGGAGGAGTCGGCAACGTCATCTACTTTTTTCTGTGGACTGGTGGCATTGCACTCGGCGCCACCAACATCGATGACCCGAGCGGATTGCAGCTTCTCTATCGCAGTGCGCGCACCACCCTGCTGGCCATCGATCCCAGCAACCCGGAGCATTTCAATTTCAGCTTGACGATCGGCGGCACGCGCGCGGCTCGGACATTTCTCTGGAACGGCATCGACTGGACCGAGCAGGTCCTTCAAGACCGCCTGCTCTGGATTTGCATCGCCGCCGGGATCGTGTGGCTGGCGTCGGTTTTCTTTCATCGCTTCGATCCCTCGCAGTCGTGGCTGAAGCTTCCGGCGCCCGATAAGTCCATCACGCTCGAAGCATCTTCGCCCGAAGCGTCTTCCCGTGTAGAACGTCCCGCACCGGCTGTCTCGGCTACGACCGCTTCCCATCTCACGCCACTTGCCCGCACATCTGGAAACTCACGCTTCCTGCAGTTGGTGGCGTCTGAATTGCGCCTCATGCTCAACGGCCAGCGCTGGTGGTGGTATGCAGGCGCCGTCGGATTACTCATCGGCCAATTCGTTTCACCTCAACCCGCAGTGCGCAGCGGTTTTCTCGCGGCCGCCTGGATCTGGCCCATCCTGCTCTGGTCGCAAATGGGCTGCCGCGAAACCTGCTACTCGACTGGAGCGTTGCTCTTCTCTTCCGAGCGCAGCCTTTCTCGCCAGCTTCCCGCCCTATGGACCGCCGGCGTGCTGGTCGCAGTATTGACCGGATGCGGCGCCGGCGTGCGACTCTTGCTCGCGGGCGATTCGCACAGCTTCGCAGCCTGGCTTGCCGGGGCTTTGTTCATCCCCAGCCTAGCGCTCGCCTGTGGCACATGGACCGGCGCGAGCAAGACCTTTGAAGCAATCTACACGGTGTGGTGGTACATCGGCCCGGCTCATCAAATTCCCGGCCTCGACTTCATGGGCACCACTCCAGCCTCAAGCTCGCCCGCACCCTACGCTCTCGCAGCCATAGCCCTGCTGGCCGTTTCCTACTGGCGCCGCCGCGCCAGCCTTGGCTACGCCTGATTCGTTGAGGCAGCGGGAGTTGCGAGCAGAGGACCGCCTGCACCCGTTTCCAAAGGCCTTGTCATTCCGACGAGCGAAGCGACGAGGAATCTGCTTCCCGCCGACACAACGCAAATGATGGCTGGCATAGTTCAAGCGCCAGCTCGGCGGTAATCTTTCGAACCCGAAAAGGTCCTGCTAAACTCTGCTGAAATGAAGCCGAAGAACTACTCAGCGATTTTTCTCTCGCTTACGCTAGTCGCTTTATCGATGTTAGCGCCCGGGAGCGTGGCCGAACGCCAGCAAAATCCAGCTGGCAGTGGGTCGTCTGCAGCGGATTCCTCCGAGGGGTGCCAACTTCTCCCCTACACCGGCAAAACGCCACTTCACGACGTGCCGAACTATTTCGAAGGCGAAGAGGATTTCCGCGCAGGAATGACTTGCACATTCTCCATTCAATCCGCACTTCCCGTATTCACGTTCCATTTCGTCGGCCGCGACAACAACAGCTTCGGCAACATCGAGATCAGAAAAGGAAACGAAAGCCAAGTCATCCAGACCATCGACAATGAAACCGATCCCGGTCTGGTAACGCCGCAGCACGCTGAGGACGTTCTCTCGGCAGTCGACGCCAACTTCGACGGCTACAACGATCTGCAGATCCTCAGCAATTGTGGGGGCACAGGAAATTGCTCCTACGACTTCTACCTTTACGATCCGGCTGCAAACAAATTCATTCACAACGACTTTCTGAGCAATCTTTCGAGTCCTGAATTTCACGATGAAAACAAACAAGTCATAACCCATTCTCATGGCAGCGCTTCCGACTGGGAGAATGACACCTATCAATATGAAAACGGTCGCTACACCCTGATTCACCAGGAAATTTCTGCCTGGGACCGCGCCAGAGACGTTGTGACGATTACCAACTACGAACTTCGTAACGGAAAAATGGTGCTGCTCGACTCCAAGACCGACTCTCAGTAGTCGCCGCGCTCCAGCCATAAAGCGTATACTGTGGCGCTTCCCGGTAATCGAGCACGTTTCTCATGGAAAGGATGTTCTTATGGCTTCCTCCGCTGTCGATTTCGCCCGCAATAATCAGCCCCGCTTTCTGAACGAACTCAAAGATCTCCTCCGCATCCCCAGCGTGAGCACGCTCGACGAGCACAAACCCGACATCAAGAAAGCCGCCGACTACGTTGCCAGCGAACTCCGCCGCATCGGCATGGAGAATGTCGAGATCATACCTACCAAGGGACATCCGCTCATCTACGCCGACTGGCTGCACGCCGCCGGTAAGCCAACCGCGCTCTGCTACGCGCACTACGACGTGCAGCCCGCCGAACCGCTCGACGAATGGATCTCCCCTCCTTTTGATCCCACCGAGCGCAACAACAATCTCTACGCTCGCGGCGCGGTCGACGACAAAGGCCAGCTCTGGATGGAAGTCAAAGCCCTCGAATCCCTCATGCAAAGTGGCGGCGGAAAACTGCCCATCAACGTGAAAGTGATTTTCGAAGGTGAAGAAGAAGTTGGCGGCGAATCCATCGCAGAATATATCCCCAAGCAGAAAGCCAAGCTGAAAGCCGATTTCGCGCTGGTCTGTGATACCGAACTTTTCGCGCCCAATCTTCCCACGCTCTGCGTTGGCTTGCGCGGCCTGGTCTACACCGAAATCGAGGCCAAAGGCGCTAAGACCGATTTGCACTCCGGCATGTATGGAGGAGCCGCGCCCAATCCCTTCTTCGCGCTGATTGAGATCATCAGCAAGATGAAAGATGCCAAAGGTGAAATCCTGATCCCCGGCTTTTACAAAGGCATCAAAGCTCCGACCGCAGCCGAACTGAAAGCGTGGAAGCGCCTGCCGTTCAACGAAGAGCACTACCGCAAAACCGAAGTCGGTTCGAAAGTCCTCACCGGAGAGACCGGCTACTCCGTTCTATACCGCACCTGGGCCCGGCCCACGCTCGAAGTTCACGGCATGCCCGGCGGCTTTATCGCACCCGGCGCCAAGACAGTGATCCCAGCGAAAGCGCAAGCAAAAGTCTCGATGCGCCTCGTCCCCAATCAGGATGCCGACGACGTCCTGAAGAAATTCTCAGCCTTCGTGAAGAAGCACACGCCGAAGGGCGTCGAGACCAAAATAAAAGTTCACAGCAAAGGTCCGGCCTGCGTCGTTGGCACCGACAACAAATACATCAAAGCCGCCACCGATGCATTGCACGATACGTTCAAGAAAGAGACGGTCTTCATCCGCAGCGGCGGCTCGATTCCCATCGTCACCGACTTCCAGGACGTCCTGAAGATTCCCAGCGTGATGATGGGCTTCGGTCTCCCCGACGACAACCTGCACGCTCCCAACGAAAAGTTCCACATCCCGAACTTCCACCATGGAATCGAAACCATCTGCCTGTTCTTCGAGAAGCTCGGGGAAAAATAACCGCAACGAACGCCCGTGTGGAAACGGCTTGTGTGGAAACGGCTCGTGTGGGACGACTTGTGTGGCGACGGGCGCCTCGCCCGTCGAGCCGAGCGAAGCGATGGCCCCCCAGACCCAGGTTGATCCCGGTCCGGCGCTCCTATACCGTTACATCGGAGGCTCCAAACCCTGGACGTCTATCTGATCGACGGCACCTACGAACTGTTCCGGCACTACTACGCCGTGCCTTCGGCGCGCGATCAGCAGGGACGCGAGGTCGGCGCTGTGCGCGGTGTGCTGAGGTCGGTAATGGGCATGATCGACGGCGGCGCGAGCCATATCGCCGTGGCCACCGATCACGTTATCGAATCGTTCCGCAACGACCTGTGGCCAGACTACAAAACTGGAGACGGCATCGAGCCCGATCTGCTGGCTCAGTTCCCGTTGCTCGAAGAGATTTTATCGGCGGCTGGCATCGTGGTCTGGCCGATGATCGAGTTTGAAGCGGATGACGCCCTCGCCGCCGCGGCAGCGGCCGCCGCTCGCGATCCCCGAGTCGAACACGTAATCATCTGCACGCCCGACAAAGATCTCGCGCAATGCGTCAGCGGCACTCGCGTGGTTCAGCTCGATCGCCGCAACCGAATCACCCGCGATGAAGCAGGAGTGATCCAGAAATTCGGCGTCGGCCCCGCGTCCATTCCCGATTACCTTGCCCTGGTGGGCGACTCCGCTGACGGCTATCCGGGATTGCCGGGCTGGGGCGCCAAGTCGTCCGCGGCGGTCCTGGCCAAGTTCGTACATCTCGAAACCATCCCCGCCGACTGGCGCGACTGGCACGTGAACGTGACCAGCGCCGGCGCTCTCGCCAACACGCTCTCCCGCGAGCACGACCACGCATTGCTGTTTCGCACGTTGGCCACGCTCCGCACCGACATCCCGCTCTTTGACAATGTCGATCAACTGCGCTGGACCGGCCCCACGCCGTCCTTCGACGCGCTCTCCGCGCGCTTGGATGCAGCAAAAACTGCAAAGCGGTCTCCGGGGCTCCGGTGAGCGCGACCACCCCTGATCGCCCGGCGATGACGGATGTGTGATGGCGGATGTGGGGACGGCGGGTGTGGGGACGGCGGATGTGGGGACGGGCGCATTCGCCCGTCCAAGCCGAGCGAAGCAAAGGCGGCCAAATCTACGCAATCGGCCGTAATAAAACCACATCCTCGCGCTGATCAGCCAGCCAGCGATTCAATCGCGCGCACTTCTGTTGCAGAAAGCCCCAGTTCCCGGCTCACCAAATCCTGCTTCATATGCTCAGGATTCGAGGTCCCGGTCAGCGGCAATATCCCTACCGCCTGCGCGAAGCGAAATACAACTTGTGCCGCAGTCGCCCGAGCGCGTGCGGCGAGCCCCGCAATCACAGGATGATGCGACACCTCCACATTCGCGGTAAGCAGCGAGAAACCCTGATAGCGGATATTCCGTTCTCTGCAGAACTGGCGTACGTCCTGGTCCCAGCCCATGCGGGCGAAACAACGGTTTTGCACGAACGCGGGTCGTTCTGCATGAGCCGCCTCCATCTGCTCCAGGTGATCGAGCGAGACATTGCTGACGCCAAGAAAACGGGTCCTGTCGGAGTCGCGCTCCCTGACCATCGCCTTCCACACCTCGCTGTCTGCCTCGGCCCACTCATAACCGGAAGGCCCATGCAGCACAAAGCTGTCAACGTAATCGGTCCCTAGATGTTCGAGTGAGTTGGCCAGGGACTGCGCCACCTGAATCGAAAGGCTCGCCGCTGGATCGTACGGTAGCCGGTGATCCTGTCCGCGCCGGTAAGTGAACTTGGTCTGCAGGAAGAGATCGCCGCGCTTCACTACTCCGGCTCGATACGCGGCAGCCAATCCGAGCCCCACTCCCTCTTCAAAATAATGCCGCCGCTGGTTAGCTGTGTCGATTCCGCGAAATCCCATGCGCAAAGCAAGCTCGGTCAGCGCCGGCGTTTGATCTTCCTTCCACGCCGTGCCATAAAGAAAGTCAGGAACCGCTGCCGGATCGTCTGCCATCGCGGTATTGTTACACGCGTTTGAGTTCGCTCGCTGCTCACTCGGTGACGGCGCCCTGATGGGCAGCCAAAATGGGCAGCCAAAACTCAGAACCACTGAGGACACGAAGGCACACGAAGGATCAGCGGATTCTCCTTCGTGGTCCTTCGTGTCCTTCGTGGTTCATGGTTTTTCGCCGCCTCCGAATTGCTCGACGAAGCCCCATATGCAGAAGCCGGCGCGGCCCGGCCAAGCCAGTTGCCGAAACCGAAAGGTTGACTCGTTTCTCAGGAAAGCAACATCGCAACCAACCGAAATCATACTTTTCTACGGTTCGCAATCATTCATAATGATTGACAATCAATCGCAACCAGCCTACCGTTTTTCCATCGAGCCCGAGACCTGGAAAATCGTCGTGCGGTGCGTTTTTCCGAGTCTCGCGCCTTGGGGATCTATCCGATAAGGAGGATTGTTTATGACATCGCTGCACAAACTGTGGGCCTTTCTGTTCGTCTTCACCTCGTTCTCACTTCTAGCCCAATCGGGGTCGACCTTCTACGTATCCAAGAGTGGGAGCAACGGCAACTCCGGCAGTTTTACCGCGCCCTGGTTGACCATTCAGCACGCCGCCAACTCGGTGACTGCTGGGGCAACAGTCTACGTAGAAACTGGAACCTACAACGAGTCGGTCACGTTCCCCAACTCGGGTACAGCGTCGAACTACATCACGTTCGAAAACTATCCCGGACAAACAGCAGTCATCGACGGCACCGGGCTTAGCGTGACCGGGACCCAGGGCCTCATCAACATCGTGAACCAGAGCTATCTCACGATCAGCGGATTCGAGATTCGCAATTACACCACCAGCAAAGCGGCGCTGACTCCGGCCGGAATATGGGTCACGGGCTCGGGATCGGGCGTGAACCTGCTCAACAACATCGTTCACAACATCACCACCACCTCGGAAAAAAGCGGCAACGCCTTCGGCATCGCCGTCTATGGCTCTTCCAGCACGCCTATTACGAGCATCAACATCAGCGGTAACCAGATTTACAGCCTGAAGACCGGCCAAAGCGAAACCATGAATGTGGATGGGAACGTCACCTATTTCACCATCAGCAACAACATCGTGCACGACAACGACAACATCGGCATCGACGCCATTGGATTCGAAGGAGTCGGACCCACTGGCTTTGACCAGGCCAAGTACGGAGAGGTCAGCGGCAACACGGTTTACAACATCAGCGGAATCAACAATCCCGGGGAGGGCAAGTCCTACGACGCTGACGGTCTCTATTGCGACGGCTGCGCCTACGTAATTTTTGAGCGCAACACCGTTTACCAGTGCGACCTGAACATGGAAGCAGCCAGCGAGCACTCCGGACACAACTCGAGCTACGTGACCATCCGCAACAATGTTTTCTATGACGCGAATACCGTCGGAATTTCGATCGGGGGCTATGCCGCCAAGGTCGGAGGCAGCGATCACGTCGTGGTGGTCAACAACACGCTCTACAACAACAACACCAAAAACGGTGGCGGGGAATTTCAGATCCAGCACAATGACCCGCCCAGCGCCGGCAACATCTTCGAAAACAACATCGTGTATGCCGGCACCCAGAACGTCTGGATCTACAGCTACGTCAGCGGTTCGACCGCGACGGCGAACTGGAACATCTACTACTCGACCAAAGGTTACGTGAAAGGCACTTCGATCGACTGGGGCAGCAAATCCAACTACGCGACCTATGCCGCCTATCAATCAGGCAGCGGCGAGGACGCCAACTCGCCGAACGCAAACCCGCTGTTCGTCAATCTGACCTCCACGCCCCCAAACCTCGACGTAACGTCTGGTTCGCCGGCCATCAACGCCGGCAGCACCAGCCTCACTTGCAGCGTAGGCTACTGCGGCAGCGGCACTTCGATCTATGGCAGCACCGACTACGCCGGCAACCCGCGCATCAACGGAAGCGGACAGATCAACATCGGCGCCTACGAGCAGTAGGGGCGACAAAATGTGCTGAGGAGCGCCGGCAACGGCGCTCCTCATTTTTGCTTGGCTGTCACGCGAAGCCCAGCAATCTGGCATCTCAAAAAACCTTTCCCGGATGCCGCAAACCGAGCTATCCTGATTGTGCTCTCGCGGTTCTCCCACCTCGTTTCCCTATCTCACCCGTAATTCAGGCGTGTGCTGCAATGTCTGTGCAACCCAGCGCGGTCGCTTGTAAGGCCATACCATATATAGTGTTATATTGCTTGACCCCGCCCCATTTTCACCGTTACAGTAGCTTAACTTTGTGCCCGCCTCGTCCAGCCTGGGGTGAGACCGTCGTGGAGAATGAGAAACCATCGCCACTTTGGCATCGTTCACCCGAGCAGAGGAATCTCTCTGGTAAATACCGGCAACCAGCCCGCCGGAGCATTGCAGGCGCGCGCATCACGAACTGGAAACTAGCCACCGACCACTGGCCAATGCTTTCAAGGAGTTCAAGTTGCTCAAACTGAAGCGTCTTCAGATTCTCGGGTTCAAGTCGTTTTGTGACCGCACCGAGCTCAAGTTTCACGGGGATGGCATTGCGGCCATCATCGGCCCCAACGGTTGCGGCAAGTCGAACATCGCCGACGCCATTTCCTGGGTGCTGGGCGAGCAGTCGGCCAAGACTCTGCGCGGCTCGCGCATGGAAGATGTCATCTTCGCCGGCACGCGCGACCGCAAGCCCACCGGCATGGCCGAAGTCTTGCTGACCCTGATCGACCCTGAAGCCTACGCTGGCGCCGATGCAAGTGCCCCAACCGAAATTGACATTCAGGACGAGATGCCTGGGGCCATCACGGACGGGGGTGCCCCACTTCTCGCCGATGTTGCGAGAAGTGGGAACTCCGATCCCGAGGCTCACATCACCGACGATTGGGACGAAGCCTCCATCCGAGCCCGCGCCGCCGAAGCCACGGAACACGCCGTAGAAGACGCCCAGCCCGGACAGACCGAAGAAGTCGAAGTTCCGCGCTCGAAGATCAACACCATCGCGGTCGCCTTCCCCGATGATGAGCCCATGTTTTTCCTGCCCGCGCACAACGTCACCGCGCCCGCAACCGCGGCCTCCGTCGGAACCGCCGCACCGCAAGTCGTTCTCAAGATCCGCCGCCGCAAATTCAACCAGCAGCAGTTTCATCGCGGAGAGATCCATGTCACGCGCCGCCTGTTCCGGTCCGGCGACAGTGAATACTTGCTCAACGGCAAACTCTGCCGCCTGCGTGACATTCAGGAACTCTTCATGGGAACCGGCCTCGGCCCCGAATCGTACGCGCTCATCGAGCAGGGACGCATCGGCCAGATCCTCAGCAGCCGCCCTACCGACCGCCGCGCCATTCTCGAAGAAGCCGCCGGCATCACGAAATTCAAGACCAAGAAGCGTCTCGCCGAAGCACGCCTCGAAGACGCCAAGCTAAACCTCGCCCGCGTCAACGACATTTTCGAAGAAGTCACGCGCCAGATGAATTCGTTGAAGCGGCAGGCTTCGAAAGCCGAGCGCTATGCGCGCCTGCGCGACGAAATGCGCGCCAAGCTGCGCCTCGTCCTGGCCAGCAAGTTCGCCGCTCTCGAACAGGAGAGCGCGGAACTCGACTCGCAGATCAACACGCTCGCCGAGGAAGTCCAGCATCGCACCGAAGCCGTGCAGCATCTCGAAACCGAGCACGCCGACCGCACCCAGCGAGGTTACGCCATCGAAACCGAGCTTCGCGAGAACCGCGACCGCATCAGCCAGATCGCGCTTGAAATCGATCGCGCCCGCGCCCGCCGCCGCCACAATGAAGAGCGCTGCGCCGAGTTGCTGGTACGCGTCGCGTCGCACGAGACCGAGTTGGCCCAGGCCCGTCATCGCTTGACCGGGCTCGAAGCCGAGCGCGAAGCGAACCGCGAGATTCTTGAATCCGCCTCCGTCGATCTCGCCGCCGCACAGAGCGAATTCGTTCGCAGCCAGCAGGAAGCCGCGTCCGCCGCCGCCACGCTCGCCGAAATCGAACGCCGGCAGGAAGAGTCACGCGTCGCCATTTTCGACACGGTCACGTCCGCGTCCCGCCTTCGCAACCAGCTCGCCCAAGCCGAAGAGCGTCTCGCCGGAGCCGACCGCGAGGCCCGCCGCCTCGAGGCCGAAATCACCAATGCCAACGTTCAGGTCGAAACGTTCGGCGGACAGCGCGGACAGCTTGCCCTCGAATTCGAGACCGTAACCCAACGCGTCCAGGGCATCGCGGAAGAAATCAGCCAGCTGCGTCGCCTGATCGAATCGAAGAAGATCGACGAAACCCGTGCCAAGACGCACCTCGATACGCTTCGCGCCGAATTCGCCACCGCTCTCGGCAAGAGAGGCTCGCTCGAAGCCGTGATCGCCGAGCACGGCTACTCCACTGAATCCGTCCGCCGGCTCTTTCAATCCGGCGTGATGCACGGCGGCCTCGCTCCGGTCGGCGTGCTCGCCGACTTCCTCGAAGTCGAACCGCGCTACGAACATGTCGTCGAAGATTTCCTGCGCGATGAACTCAACTACATTGTCGTCAAATCCTGGGACGCCGCCGACGAAGGCCTGCGCATGCTGCGCACCGATGTCGATGGCCGCGCCACGTTCCTCGTTCATCCCGAAGACGCGCAAGCCAAGTTCTCGTTCGTACTCGATGAAGCCGCGCACTGCGCGCCGCCCGCGGCGCAGATCGTGCCGTTGAAAAATACAATCCGCGTGCTCAACGGCTTCGGCAAGTCGCTGGAAGTGATTCTGCCCAAGCTTCGCGACGGCTACATCGTCCCCGGCGCCGATGTGGCGCGTGGACTCGCGCTCGAAAATCCCGACGCATTCTTCCTCTCGCAATCCGGCGAATGTTTTCACAACGTCACCGTCACCGGCGGCAAGCAGCGCTCCGAAGGCCCGCTCTCGATGAAGCGCGAGCTGCGGGAAGTCCTGCGCCAGCTCGAAGATCTCGAACGCGCCCTGCGCGACGAAGAGATGCGCGTGCTTACCCTCGGCCGTGAAATCAAAGACCTCAGCTCTTTGCTCGATCGCCTCGAATCCGAAAAGCGCGAAGCCGAGCATCAGGCCATGACGTCCGGCCACATGCTGCAGCAGCTCGATTCCGAAATGACCCGCGTCCGCGAGCGCCTCGGCGTCTCGCAGCTCGAACTCCAGCGCCTCGCCGGCGAACGCGCCGAACAGGAAAACATCATTGTCACGCGGCAGGAAGAAATCGCCACGATCGAAGATCGTCGCATCGACATCGAGCGGCAAATCACCTACGCCCAGGAATCTCTGATCGCCATGCGCCAGCGCCGAGAAGAAGCCGCGCAGACCACATCGCAACACGCCGGCCGCGTGGCCACTCTCGAAGAGAGGCACCGCTCCGCCACCTCCGTTCTCGATCGCATTGAATCGCTTTTCGCCGAGATGGGCGAGCGCGTTCACGCGCTGTCTTCGCAAATCGAAGGCGCGGCCGCCGAAAAGCTGCAGCGTGAATCCGAAAACCAGCAGCTCGAAGAGCACGCCGCCGATCTTGAATCCGAGCGCAATGCCGCCCAGGCCCGCGAAGGACTGCTTCAGTTCGAAACCGAGCAACTCCGCGCTCGCCTCACCGAAATCGACGAATTCCTCCGCAACAGCCGCCTGCTGCTCGACCAGGCCCGCGATCGCCGTGGAGAATTGCTCGCCTCCGCCGCCCGTCTCCAGTCCGATCTGCAGCACATGGACGAGACTTGCCTCAACGAACTGGGCATCGAGCGCGCCGCGTTAATTTCCGACCCGACGATCACCACAATCTTCGGCGACGAGCTCGCCGCCGAAGATCAGCTCTACCGCGACATACGCACGAAACTCGACGCCATGGGCCCGGTGAACATGATGGCGCTCGAAGAATACAAAGAGACGGCCGAACGCCATGCGTTCCTCGAAACCCAGCGCACCGATCTGATCTCTTCCATCGAGAATACGATCGCAACCATCAAGGAAATCGACCAGCTCTCGCGCCAGAAATTCGAGGAAGCGTTCGCCAAGATCAACGCGAACTTCGAAATGACATTTAAGAAGCTGTTCGGCGGCGGCCACGCTTTCATGAGGCTGACCGACGAAGAAAACAGCGCCGAAAGCGGCATCGACGTAGTCGCCTCGCCTCCGGGCAAGCGCCTGCAAAGCGTTCTTCTGCTCTCCGGCGGCGAGAAGGCCCTCACTGCGCTGGCTCTATTGGTCGGCATCTTCCAGTTCGCCCCCAGCCCGTTCTGCATCCTCGACGAAGTCGACGCCCCGCTCGACGAGTCCAACATCACCCGCTTCACCGAAATGGTCAAGGAGATGAGCGTCCAAACCCAGTTCGTACTCATCACTCACAGCAAGCGAACCATGAGCATCGCCCCGGTCCTCTACGGCGTCACCATGCAAGAGCCGGGAGTGTCGAAGCTGGTGTCCGTCCGCTTCGGCGCTCCGGCTTAAGAACCAACTTGAACGCACGGGAATACAACTGACTACAGATGATGTAATATGTACACAGGAGAGATTTTAATGGCAGAATCTTCTGTGCTCACGCTGCGTCTCGACCCCAAACTCAAGGAGCAACTCGACCTTCTGTCCCATGCCGTTAATCGCAGCCGCTCGTTCGTCGCCGCTGAGGCGATTCGTGAGTACGTAGCTCTAAACAATTGGCAGATCGAGGAAACCGTTAAGGCGCTTTCCGAGGCGGATCGCGGAGAATTCGCCTCGGACAAGGAAGTAGGGCGAGCGCTCACGAAGTGGACTCGCCGTGCGCGTTAGGTGGCTGCGTGCCGCCGTCGCGAACCTGAACGCAGAAACCGAATACATCGCCCGCGATAGTCCGGCAGCAGCAGCGCGAGTCGAAACATCCATCAACCGCCAAGTGGAAAAGCTTCGGCGGTTTCCCGCACTTGGCCGACCTGGGAGGGTGGTCGGCACCCGGGAATTGGTCATTTCCGGTACACCTTATATCGTCCCCTATCGGGTGCGCCACGATACGGTGGAAATCCTGCGCGTTTTTCACGCATCTCGTAGATGGCCAAAAGAGTTGTAGGTCGCCCGATCGATCCCACTTATCCACGCCCTTCCTCAGCTTTTCCACAGCCTCATCCTGCCGAAAACCTTGCCTGGCGCGCGGTTCCAGCATCCGCTTTGCTGTCAACACTTTTCCTCTGCCTGATTCCTCCGCGGTTTCTCATCCTATGATCAGAATCGTTGACAATTTTTTCTGACCAGCTAGAATACGCCTCGCTCCTTACCTGTAAAATTCCAATCATGAGCCCTGAACTTCTCGACTCCGTTCTCTTACAAACTGATCTTCCCGATCTCAAACTTCACGCCAGCGGCAAAGTCCGCGACGTCTACTCTCTCAGCGACCAGCAACTCCTTTTCGTAGCCACCGACCGGATCTCGGCGTTCGACTACATTCTCGCAACCGGCATCCCCCACAAGGGACGCGTCCTCACCCAGCTTTCGCTTTTCTGGTTCAAGTTTCTCGCCGACGTCGTCCCCAACCACCTCATCACCGCCGATGTCGACCAATATCCCGCGGCGCTTAGTCGCTATGCCGACCAGTTGCGCGGCCGGTCCATGCTGGTCCAGCGCGCGGAAATGTTCCCCGTGGAGTGCGTTGTGCGCGGCTACATCTCCGGCTCGGCCTGGAAGGAATATCAGGTCTCGGGCAAAGTCTGTGGCATCGCCCTACCCGCAAACCTGAAGGAATCCGACGCCCTGCCCGAGCCGATTTTCACTCCGGCTACCAAGGCCGTGACCGGGCATGACGAAAACATTTCCTTCGACGCAATGTGCAAAATCGTGGGCGTTGAAACCGCCAGCCACCTGCGCGATCTCACGCTGCGTGTCTACAAGAAAGCGGCGGCATACGCCCGCAACCGCGGCATCATCATCGCCGACACCAAGTTCGAATTTGGACGCACCGCCAAAGGTATCACCCTGGCGGACGAAGTCCTTACGCCCGATTCCTCACGCTTCTGGCCGGCAGACAAGTACGCCCCCGGACGTTCGCAGGAATCCTACGATAAGCAGTACGTTCGCGATTACCTCGAGGAAATTCGCTGGAACAAGCAACCGCCGGCCCCGGCCCTTCCGCCGGAAGTCGCGCGGCGTACCAGCGAAAAATATCTCGAGGCCTACTTCCAGCTGACAGGAACAAGGCTGGATGTGTGACCGGATTTGTGACTGTATGTCTGGTACCGTGCCCAGCCGCGGGTGGGGCCGATGACCCCGGCGGACTGGCTGATTTGCGCGTTAGTGCTCATCAACGTTGTCGCCGCGGCGATGCAGGGCTTTTTTTCCGAGGCCCTCACCATCGCGGGCCTGGTGGTGGGCTATATCGTGGCGGCCTGGCAGTATCGCAGTCTGGCGGAACGCTTCGAAACGTTTTTGAAGAACCCGTGGTTGGCTGAGATTCTCGGCTTTCTGATCATTTTTTTCGCCATCGTGATCCTGTTCGGCCTCGCCGCCAGGGTCGCGCGCTGGCTCATGAAAGAAGTCGGGCTCAGTGGCTTAGACCGTTTCCTCGGCGGAGTCTTGGGGTTGCTGAAGGGCGGGCTGATGGTAGCGGTGATCCTGATGGGAATGACGGCATTCACGCCGACTTCGAAGCTGCTGGCCGATTCGCAACTTGCGCCCTACTTCCTGGTCGTGGGACGCGCCGCCATCTGGCTGGCGCCTTCGGAACTGCGTGCCCGCTTCTATGAGGGTCTCGACCTCCTCCATCACGCTCCGCAGAACTTATCAGGCGCCCCTGGTGCTCGGTCGAAATAGACGCGGTGCAGCGAAAATTTCCTGGCAAAGAGAGACGCATCGTGATGAAAGATCAACTGGAAGCACTCGTCCTGCAAATGTACAAGAGCAACATCCTTTATTCCGAGGGCGTGCGTGAGTTCAAAAAGCGCTTCATTCTCACCGTTCTTCAGGAAAACAAAGGCAACCAGTGCCGCGCCGCCCGCGAACTCGGCATGCACCGCAACACTCTCAGCCGCACTATCACCGAACTGAAAATCGAAGCCCGCCAGTTGCGCGACGGCGTCAAACGCCCCCCGCGCAGCGCCCGCCCGGTCTCCGTAGAGAAAAAGCTCGTGCGCTGAGATTCCGTATGAAATTTGTCATCCTGAGCGGAGTTTGGAAATTCGCTTCGCGAATTTCCAAACGCAGTCGAAGGACCCCTTGTCCGCATGCGCTCACGACGGCTTGACAAGGAGTCTCTATTCCTCATTCCTCCCTGCTCCGCGCAAGAAAAAAAAGCAGCCCGCAAGGGCTGCCTTATGTAGCCAACACTGAACCTAATGCGCGGCCTTGTGATGCGCCACAGGCTTATGCGCAGGCGCCGCCGCCTTCAACAGCTTGCCGTTCTCCATGGTCATCATGAATGGATTCGGCGTATACGAGGCAGGTTCGCCCTGGAAGTCAAAACTGGCGCCATCCTTGGGAATCATCCGCGCGGGAATGGCGTCGGCAAATTTTAGCGTAATGTCAGCCTTCTTCGCGTCGATGTCATCGGAACTGCCGGCGAGCGAAAACTCGGTCGGGGTCGTGCTGATGACCGTGCCATTCATCTGCACTGGCTTGCCTTTGATCACATTCCATACCGCGTCCTGATCGGCCTGCGCCCCGTTGGTTAGCACAAACTCCCAGGTCGCAAAATCCATCTTGTCTGGCGCCGTAGCCGTAACCATATTGTGCGCCTGCTCAGCCGGTGTCGGCGCGGGCTTGATCGGCACCTGTGCGCTGTTGGCCTTCGCCGCCGCCAGCACATCCGTCCAGCCATCCTCTCCGGCGTGGAAGTTCCGGTACTGCCCCCGTGCGTATTTCTCGATCTGCGCCTGAGCCGCTGCCGGAGCCACGGCCGTAGCTCGCGCCGCGAACCAGATGCCGTTTTGATAATCCGGCGGCGTCTGGCCCAGATACGCCAGCGCCAGCGGATACACCACGCTGAAATCCGTCGGGTTTGCGTCCACCGCAACTTTCAGATCCTTGGCGGCATTGGCGTAATCCTTATCCTGCAATTCCGCTATGCCCAGGGCCGAGTGAAAGATCGAGTCCATCTGACCCTTCATCTTCACAATTTCCGGGTCCGTAACCTTGGGCAGACAGTCAAGTCCCTGCTGAGCATATTTTTTTCCATCCGTCAGCAGTTGCGCCGGATTCGCACTGGGATCGCCGCTCTGAGCGATCACACGGTCAAAGTAGGCTAACAGCGCCAGGCCCCGTACGTTGCACGTATCCGCCGTCACCAGCTTTGTGGCCGTTTCCATCGTCTTCTTGACGTTGTTCGTCTGCTGGTAGGTTCCCATCAAAACTTCGAGCGCCTCGTTCTTCATGACGCTGCTGGGATACTGCGTCAGAAACGCCTCCAGGCCGCTGATCTTCGCGTTCGGGTCCTTCTGCTGGATCGCGTTCACATAGGCGTTATACTCAGCAGGATCCTTGATTACCGGCGCCGACGACTGCGACGCGGCCGGTTGGCCCTGCGCAGGCTGTGCAGGCTGCGCAGCATTCTGCGCCCCAGCCGCCACTGCAGCCCCAAGCACAACCGTAAGCAGAATCTTTTTCATCAGTATGGCTCCTTGGACATTCGGGAAATTGCTCTTCTGGGAAAAGTCTTTTTTAATCTGAAGCGAACTGCATTCCGTCTGGACCGCTTTTTTATCGGATCCTGCTCTGGAATGCCTGGCTTCCTGGCAGGGCCCCGCGACAAGGGGGCGCCAGTAATAAATCCGCGGCTGACCCTTTTCCCGGTTGGCGGGATTATATGTACCTCTTCCGCCGAAGGCAAGCGCCTTCGCTCGCCTCTTCTCATTTTCGATCCCGTTTTGTTCAATCCCACCCACTCCATTCTGAACGGAAATGCTTTTCAGCCGCGGCAAGAAATGCCGCGCCCGCCGCCAGTGAACTCGGTTACCTGCTATGGACATCCGTTAAGATCATCCTCCGCTTTATTGTTAAGATGCATGATTGCTGAGATGCCTGATTGCTGGGATGCGTGATTGCTAATGCGTGCAGTAGATGTGGCGGAGACATCCCAGACGCCACAAGCAAAAAATCTCCTCCGGAGCTAACTCTATGGACACCGCAAAACCTCTGGTCGGGCAAGTCGCTGTGATCACCGGCGCAGGCCGGGGCATCGGCGCCGCCATTGCCCGCAAACTCTCCCAACTCGGCGCGGCCGCCGTGCTGCTGGGACGCACCAAGTCCACGCTCGACGACACCGCGCGCGAAATCTTCGAAGCCGGAGGCAAAACCGAAGTCATCCCCTGCGACGTCACCGTCCTCCATCAACTCGAATATGCCGCCGCCCGCGTCGACGGCACTTTCGGCCGCCTCGACATCCTGGTCAACAACGCCGGTGTCGGCGGTTTCACCGATCCCCTGCACCTGCTTGCACCCGAAGACTGGGACCGCATTCTCAACACCAACCTGCGCGGCGTCTACTTCGCCATCCGCTCCTTCGCGCCCCTCATGATCCGCTCCTATGCCGGACACATCATCAACATCTCGTCCCTCGCCGGAAAAAACGCCTTACCCAATGGCGCAGCCTACGCCGCCTCCAAGTGGGGATTAAACGGCCTCACTTATTCCGTCGCCGAAGAACTGCGCGGCCACAACATCCGCGCGTCGGTGATTTGCCCCGGATCGACCGAAACCGAACTCAGCCCCCACGCCGGCAAAGACCCTAACAAAATGCTGCAGCCCGCCGACATCGCTCACGCCGTAGCCATGCTCGTGACGCAAGCTCCGCAATCATTTGTAAGTGAAATCCTGCTAAGGCCTACCCAGAAGCCGTAAGGCGAGCGAGCCTGGACGTCTGTCATTCTGAGCGAAGCGAAGAACCCCATGCCCGCCGGCGCGCACTGCGGCCTCGAAAGGGATTTCCATAACTGCTCGAATTTAGGCTTTGAAAGGGCGCGGCTTCGAGCCGCGCCCTAAGTCCGTCGAAACGGGAATTGCGCCTTCAGGCGCTGAGGGAAATCTTAATCGAGCAGCCCCTCTATTTCTTAAACAACTTATCAAATGCCGCGCGCGCACTGCTCGGCCGCGAGCTCGCCGGAGTCGAAGTCTCTTTCTCCCGCGTCACGCGAATCTCAAAAAACGTGCACTCATTCCGCGCATCCTTCTTCGCAATCCGCTCTTTTACCGGCTGCATGCACTCAAACCGGTTTCCCGGATCGAAATACGTGCACTGCCTGCAAGAATGCAGCTCAAACCCGCACTTCGGACACTGCTCCGTCGTCATCCCCTGCAGCACAGTCCCGCACTGCGCACAGCGCGACACTGCCCGGGTTCCCGGCAGATTCACCGGCCGCGGTCCCAGCGCGTGATCCCACTTCGGCGGACCGCTCGTCCGCTCTGGCGGAGCCTTCCGCGGCTCTTCTCGACGCGACTCCCTACTCTGCGGCTCGCGGTCCCGATCCTGATAACCATGCTGCCGATATTTCGCCACAATCCCTCCCCCAGCACGCGGCCCGTATTGTCTCCCCGATGAAGCCCGCCCTGCAAGTGCGATAACAGCCTGGGTGCCCCATTCTAACGTCGCGCCTTTTGCGACGTTAGAGTGGGGATTTTGACCTCGCCGGGGGTGCCCCACGTCTCGCCTTCTTTTGCGAGACGTGGGGCTCCGACTCTCTCCCCGCTACAATAACGGGATGATTCACGAAATCCTCCCCGTAGGCCCCCTCCAGTGCAACTGCTCCATCATCGGCGACGAAACCACCCACGAAGCCATGGTCATCGACCCCGGCGACGACCTCGACGACATCCAGGCCGTACTCCGCAAGCACAATCTCCAGGTCAAACAAATCGTCATCACCCACGCCCACATCGACCACATCGGCGGAGCCATGAAACTACGCGCCTCAACCGGTGCACCCATCCTGCTGAACAAAAATGACTACGCCCTCCTGAAAATGCTGGACGAGCAAGCCGCATGGATCGGCATGGCATCTCCCGGAAAAGTAGAAATCGACCGCAGCATCGGCGACGGAGACAAAGTAACCGCCGGCCCAATCGAAGCCCACGTGCTCGAAACCCCCGGCCACACCGAAGGCAGCGTCTGTCTCTTCATATTCGCGGAGGGATCAATTAAGAAGGACGAGTCGGTACAAGACTGGCTGAAAAAAGTGAAGCCCGGAGACAAGCCTCTAACTCACAAACTGATCGCCGGAGACACGCTCTTCGCCGGCTCCATAGGCCGCACCGATCTCCCCGGCGGCTCAACAGAAAAAATCATGCGCTCCCTGCACCACCTGGCGAGTTCCCTGCCCGACAACACGCAAGTAATCCCCGGCCACGGCCCCCTGACCACGATCGGAGAAGAAAAAGAAACCAACCCGTTCCTCGTGAAACGCTAGTCCGCCCCGCTCGCAGGGTGCCCCATCCTTAACCGCGTTCTTTGCGGTTAGGGTGGGGATTTTGATCTTGATCTTGGATTCTGACCGAAGCCCTGACGAAGATGTAACCCGCCATTACGAATTCAGATACCCCAGCACCCTGCCGACCCCCTCCCGAAACTCCCCCTCCGCCCCAATCAAACTCAACACCAAATACCCATCCCCCGGAAAATCATAAAAATGCCCCGGATGCACCACCACCGCTTTCTCCCGCACCAACTCAATCGCCAACTCCTCATCCGACCGCGTCACCGGAACCCGCAACACCGCGTACCATCCCCCCTCCACATGCAGCCGCGAACAAGCCTTCTGCCCCGCCAGCTGCCGATCCAACTCCGCCAGATTCCCCCGCACCCGCTCCATCACTTGCCGCTGAATATTCTTCCTCTGCTCCAGCAACACCGGCACCGCCCACTGCACCGGCGCATTCATCGACAGATAAGTATCGGCAATCACCTCCAGCCGTGCCATCGCCGCGTCCGCCAACTCCCGCGGTCCGCTCGTCACGACCCAAGCCACCTTCATCTGCGGCAAGGCCGAAATCTTCGACACCCCACTCAAAGTAAACGTCAGTACATCTTGATTCCCAGCGAAACTCCCCACCCTGTCATCCCGACCAAGCCTTTGGACCGGCGCAAGCCGATCCAAAGGCGCGTGGAGGGACCTTGCGTGTGTTCGGGCATCAGCGGCCGTCGAGCTTCGCTCGACCGGACGGACGAGGGCGTCCGTCCCTCCATGAGCATTGCCGCTGTCCAGCCCATAATCCAGAAAAACCTCGTCCACAATCAGCGCGAGCCCCCGCTCCCGGCAAAACGCATTCAGCGCCTCCGCCTCGCCGAACTTCACAAACGACCCCGTCGGATTATTCGGATGCACCACGACCACGCCCCGCGTCCGCCCCGTCACCGCCCGCTCCAGCGACGGAAAATCCATCTGCCACCCATGGTCATAAATCAGCGGATACGGCGCCAGCCGCACATCCTGCAAATCCGCCAAAAACTCAAACAGCGGATAACTCGGCTTCGGCACAAGCACCTCATCCCCCGCATTGCACAGCAGCCGAAACACGAACGAATATCCCTCGCTGGTGGAGGTAGTCAAAACAATTCGCGAGGGATCCACACCGCGAACGTAACCCGCATCACCCGTCGTAGAGACGTTGCTTGCAACGTCTCTCTCGCCACGAGCACCAAGGTCGCGGTAATATCCGCTCACAGCCTCGCGCGCCGAAAGCAACCCCTTCGCCTGCGGGTCGTAATCGAGCGCCAGCGGCGACGCGAGCGCCTCCAGGATCGCCCGCGTGTCATACTCCAACCCCACCCGCGTAGGATTCGAAACCGTCAAATCGAAAATCTTCGCCCCGCTCGCCAGCACCTCTTCCACCGCGCGAGTGAAAGAGTTCTGCGCCAGCTGCCAGTTAGTCCGTTCAGAAAACATTCAGAGGGATTCTACGTTATCAACGGAATGCGTCCCAAAGCCGCGGAGCGGCGATAGAATGCAGCCCACGGCGCAAGCCGTGGGTCAGAGCGAGGAGAAAATAAAAAAGCCCCGAAGGGGCGAAAGAAAACCTGGCAGAAAACGATCGCCGGCAAACCGATCCGGATAAAATTCACGCCTGCGACCGCCGATCGCCTAAGACGATGCCGCAACCCGTACTCTTACTCCCGCGCCCCGCCCATCACCTGCAGACCCTGAGGATTCTCAACCCGGCTCAAATCTCCCTGCTTCGCCAGATTACGCAAATTCATTTCCGGCCAGTCGCGAATCGTCACCGCCGGGCACACCAGCCGTTTTCCCACCGGACGCAGCAACTGCCGCAGCGTCTGCACCCCATAAAACAATCCCTCGCCCGAATTCGCCGCCACGATCAGATGCGATCGGTCGGAAAACAGCAGATACCCCTGATCGCCTACCAGATCATCGGCCTGCAGTCCCTTGCGAGCCAGAAAATGCCGCACTCGCCGGTCCTGCAACCGCGCCAGCACGATCTCGCCCTCTTTGGCCTTGCTGCTGTCCTTGGTGCCAACAATGTCGAGCGTCAGCCCCGTCTGGTCGGAAATTTCCTCCGCCAGTGTTTCCGCGGCAATCCGGTCTTCCGACTGATGCCCGAACTCCACCAGAATCCTCGTCCGCCGCGTCACCCGAAACCCGCCCTCGTGCAAGTTCACTTCCTGGGGCTGAGGACGCAGGTTCACCGGGCCGAAATTCTCCGGACTTCGCTTGCCAAACGCGGCCGGAGAAAACCCAGCCACACCCAGCAGCACCGAAACCATCCACACCGTTCGCTTCTTCATCGGGCTCCATGAACTCGATAACATCCGAACATTGTACGCGCAGCCAGCCCCGCACGAAAGTCAAGAAAGTGTCAAGAAAGGGTCAAGAACCATTTAGCCGTGCTCGCGGCCAACGCCTTGTCATCCTGGGCAAAGCGCTTGTCATCCTGAGCAAAGCGAAGGACCTATGCAACTTGCCGGCGTCGTCGATGCTTTCAGCAACTCCACAGCGGTTTGCAACATTCACCCTCGAAACGCTTCCTTATTCACCACATAAGGCATCTTCGTAATATCGCCGCCGTAATTCCCTTCCAGCACATCAATCAGCCCCCGCACGCACCGGCCCGCCATGCCTTTGTCGGGATCCGTCGACAGCCGCGTAATCCGCGCCGCGCTGGCAAAGTGCGGCATCAGCCGGCAGCGGTCCGCAATCGCCGCATCCCGCAGCGGAGAATCCGCCGGCAGCGGCTCCTTCTCATAAACATCGAGCGCTGCCCCGGCGATCCAGTTCTCGCGCAGCGCCCGCGCCAGCGCCGCTTCATCCACCACCGGCCCCCGCGAAGTATTCACCAGATATGCGGTCGGCTTCATCAGCTTCAAATTCGTCTCACTAAACAGGTGATACGTCGGCGTCGCGCTCTCGCCCGCCCGCAGCAGCGGCACATGCACGCTCACAAAATCCCCTCCCCGCAGCGCATCTTCCAGAGGCACGTACCTGATCCATGCCTTTTCCCGCGTCAGCCCCCGCGCATGCCGCAGGTCATTGATTTCCTGAATCGTCTTCAAGAACTCATGATTTTCATACGCCGGGTCATAGCACAACACATTCATATCGAACCCGACACACTTCTTGATGAACGCCAGCCCGATCCGCCCCGTCCCGATTACAGCCACCGTCTTACCCGTAACCTCATCTCCCAAAAACGGCAGATACGGATGCCAGTATCCCCACCGGTTCTCGCGCGTCAAATGCTCGGCCGGCCACATTTTCCGCGCCAGCGTGCCCATCATGAAAAACGCAAACTCTGCCGTAGCCTCGGTCAGCACATCGGCCGTATTCGTGAACGGAATCTTAGAACGATTCGCATCCGCCCGGTTGATGTTGTCGAACCCCACCGCATACTGCGCCACAACTTTCAGCGTGCCCTTCCCCGCCTCGAACACCTCGGCGTCAATCGCGTCCCGCAAGGTAGTGATCAGCCCATCGATGCCCGACTTCACCTTCTCGATAATCAAGCTCTTCGGCGGCGCCTCCGGCTTGGGATACACCTCAACCTCATACCCCCGCTTGCGCAACAGGTCAATCGCTTCTCCGATATCGCAGGTGGCAAACACGCGAGATTTCTTGTCCATAATCCTTACCGAATCCTTCCCCCGTTGTCATTCGAGACGAAAGTATAGCGGGAAAAAACTGTCATCTCTCATGCGCAAGTATAGGAAAGGCTTGTCATTCCGACGCGCGAGCGAAGCGAGACAGGAGAGCCTGCCCTGAGCGCAGCCGAAGGGAATCTGCTTACCCCGACCACTCACAGAAAACGAAAATATCACAGCGTACCGCCCGCTGTGATACAAATCACATACTCGAATCTGCCCCCGGAGATACGATCTTGTTGGAATTCATCCCTATTTTGATGGAGGTTCCCGTGTCCAGACTTACACTGGTTCTTCCCGCACTCTTTCTTTTCGCCGGCGCGCTTGCCGCGCAGCAACCGGCGCCAGCGCCAACCCAGAAAACCACCGCGTACGACGCCATCCCGGTTCAGGCCGCCAGGGAACCGAATCCGGTCAAAGCCACTCCGGAATCGATCGCCCGCGCCCAGAAGTGGTGGACCCTCGACTGTGCCATGTGTCACGGCAAAGAAGGCAACGGCAAAGGCGAGACCGCGCGCGACATGAAACTCACCCCGGTCGATTTCACCGACCCCGCGACGCTGAAAGGCCGCACCGACGGCGAACTCTTCTACATCATCAAAAACGGCTACCAGGACATGCCCCCCGAAGGCCCGCGTGTCAAAACAGAAGAGAACTGGGACCTGGTCAACTACGTCCGCTCGTTGTCGAAGAAGCCCGAGGCAGCCCAGAAACCCTGAGTCGCCGGCAGCGGCGAGATCTTGAAAAGTTGAAAGCTGAAGGGTCGTGCTTTGAAAGGGCGGCTACCAGCCGCGCCGCAAACGGTCATTTCTCGAACTCGTTTTTGGGTGGCGCAGCGCTTTAGCGCTGCGATTAGATCGGCCTGACTAGCAAGGGCTTTAGCCCCTGAGGGAGCCGGATCGCCTCAACCCGCCCGGCGATACCTCGCCTCCGAACCGCGCCCCGAGTCGTCGTCCCCCGATCCCAACAGCGCCACCACCCCGCGCAAATTCTCCCAGGCTGCCATGTTCAGCGACGGCTCCGAACTCACCAGGTCGCGGATCATATCCCACGCCGCCATATTCAGCGCGCCCTCCGGCGGCATCCCCATGGCCAACGAC
Organism: uncultured Acidobacteriaceae bacterium; assembly: GCA_963739125.1. Classification (GTDB taxonomy): domain Bacteria; phylum Acidobacteriota; class Terriglobia; order Terriglobales; family Acidobacteriaceae; genus Sulfotelmatobacter. The sequence continues at coordinate 128,105 of CAVTZD010000002.1, forward strand.
ACCGCGCACTGCGGGCAAAAACAAATCCGTTGCGCCGCCGACTTCTGCCGCGGCTTCACGCCCACCGTCTGAGCAAACATATATACCGCAACCGACTTGTGTCCGATCTCAATCTCGCGCCGGCAGCGCAGGCAAAATATAGGTTGCACGCGTTCCTTCCTCGCTTCGGGTTTGGACTCTTAGACTCGGTAGCTCTAAGTCGGCATCCGTGTATTACTCTCAGCTACCGCCAAGTAAACCCGCAAGTGCGAAGAAAGATTCCCGACAACCGCTTGTCATTCCCACGGCGCGACCGCAGCACAGGCCTTGTCGCTCCAACACGCAAGCGTGAGCAAAAGTCATTCCGACGCCCGAACGAAGCCAGAGCGCTCGTCAAGCAAAAGTCTTGTCATTCCGACGCGCGAGCGAAGCGAGACAGGAGGAATCTGCTTCCCCCAGACACCACCACAATCCTCGCCGGGATCATCCCCAGTCGCCCCCATTTCCCGCTTGACGCTCAACGCCGCATATGTTACAAATTGTAACGTTACAATGACTAACACATCGCACGCCCGTCTAAAGAACCTGGGAGAAGTCGAGCAACGAGTCATGGATTACATCTGGACGCACGGTCCCTCCACCTCTGAAGCCTGCCGCGAAGCCCTGGCCTCGTCGCGCCCCATGAAAGACTCGACCATCCGCACCGTCCTGCGCCGCCTCGAAGAGAAGGGATACCTCACCCACCAGGTCGAAGGCCGCACCTTCATTTACACCGCGTCCGATGCCCGGCAGAGCGTCGCCGTCCGCGCCGTCAAGGGCATCATCGACCGCCTCTGCGGCGGATCGGCCGAGCAACTCATCCTCGGCATGGTCGACAGCGCTGTCCTCAACCAAAAGCAACTGCAACGCCTGGCACGCAAGATCTCAGAAAACAAGCACGTAGAAAAAGAAAAGCTGGAGAAGCAGAAACAGGAGAAGCCATGACCGCGCCAGCGTCCTCAAATCTCCTTCTACAAATCGCCAGTCCGGCCGCACGCGCCCTCATACTCGCGGCCGCTGCCGGCTTGGGCTTGGTTGCGTTTCGTGTGAAGGCCACCTCAGTCCGCCTTTTCACCTGGACCGCAGTGCTCTGCGCTGCCCTCGCCATGCCCTTACTCGGATGGATTCTGCCGCCCTTGCCGGTCCCCGCACCTGCTCTGATGCAACCGCTGTTGCCGCCTCTGTCGCAGAAAGAGAGTCCACGCGAGAACTACCCGTTGACCGTGCAAGCGACCCACGCGTCAGCCAACACGCTGCTTCAGCCATCCGGACTCTCAGCCCCGGAGCAGCGTCAGAATGCAACTCTCGGCGCAAGCTGCGGCGAACCAAGCGGTAGAGAAGCAAATGCCGACGTGCACGCCTGGTCGTCGGCCCCTGCTAGCAACGCTCTGGCGAATCAGGCGCTACCTTCACCTCCCGCCGCTGCGCCATTGCTTTCATCCGCGATCGGCTGGACTTGGATTCATGGAAGTTTCGTCGCTTTGTGCCTTTATCTAGCGATCGCTTCCCTTCTCCTCCTCCGGTTCGCAGCCGGATTCTTCTTCGCCCGCCGCCTGATGCGATCGTCGCAGATCGTCTCCGACCCTCGCCTCACGCTGAAGCTGGGCGCTCTGGCTCACGCCTTCAACCTACAATCCATTCCGCGCGCGGCCGAATCTGAATTCATTTCCGTGCCCGTGACCATGGGCGTCCTCCGCCCCGCGATCCTGCTTCCCGCCGACTGGCAAGAGTGGGACGACCCCAAGCTCCACTCCGTCATCGCCCACGAAGTCTCGCACGTCGCCCGACGCGACGCGCTCACCCAGCGCCTTTCTCTGCTGCATCGCGCGCTGTTCTGGTTCAGTCCGCTGGCCTGGTGGCTCGACCGCCATCTCGCCTCGCTCGCCGAGCAAGCCAGCGACGAAGCCGCCCTGTCCACGGGCGCCGACCGTAGCCACTACGCCCGCACCCTGCTCGGATTCTTCCAAGCTTTGCAAACCGCCTCCGGCCGCGTGCGCTGGCAAGGCGTGGCCATGGCCAAGGCCGGTCACTCGGAACAAAAACTGGCCGAACAACGTCTTGAAAGAATTCTTTCCTGGAAAGGATCGGTTGCCATGCGTCCCCAGAAATCAATTGCAATTGTGGTCTTCGCGCTCGCCGTCCCCGCTGTTTATCTCACCGCCTCCGTTCATGCCGCGAATCCTGAGCAGCCGCAGGCTGCCCAACTCGCCCAAAACCAGGCGCCGCCAACAACTGCGCCTGCGCCAACGGCTGAGCCCAGCGCCCCGCCAGAGCCAGCGCCAGCATCAGAGCCGACTCCTGCTCCAGCCGAATCGAGCCCGAGTGCCGAGCCAGCCCGTGCGCCAGCCGCGACCAGCGGAACAATTCCGGGACAAATTGCCGGAGCAGTGCCCCCAAAGCTCCCACTCGTGTACGCCACTCCACAGACGGCCGCGCGCGGCTTCGCCGCGGTCGCTCCAGTGGCAAAGTTTGCCGCCACGCCAGGGCTCCCGCCGTCCTACTCATCCCGTATCCAATCGAGCGGGTTGCCAGCGTCCTACACGGGCTCTTCTTACCGCTACGGTTACGATGACGAGCAACGCTTTGTCATCGTCAGCGGCAAAACCGACGCTTTCACCATGTCCGGCTTAACCGAAGACGCCGTACACGTCCAGAAACTCAAGAAATCGATCCCGGGCGATTTCATCTGGTTCCAGCAGGATGAAAAATCCTACGTCATCCGTGACCAGGCCACCGTCGATCGCGCCCGTAGCTTCTGGGCGCCACAAGAGGAACTCGGCAAAAAACAGGAAGAACTCGGCAAGCAGCAGCAGGCACTGGGCAAGCAACAGGAAGCCATCGGCGCAAAAATGGAGCAGGTTCGCGTGAGCGTGCCCGACATGACCGCGGAACTCGAAAAACTAAAGTCCGAATTGAAGCAGCTCGGTTCCGGAGCCACCATGGAGCAGATCGGCCACGTTCAGTCCGAAATTGGCGAATTGCAAAGCAAAATCGGCAGCCTTCAGTCGCAGGCTGGTGCCCAGCAGGGCGAACTCGGCAGTCAGATGGGCGCTCTCGGAGAAAAGCAAGGGGAACTCGGCAGACAGCAAGGCGATCTGGGCCGCCGGCAAGCCGAACTCGCCCACGAGGCCAGCCGCCAGATGAAGCAACTCCTCGACGACGCCATCAAGAAAGGAACTGCCCAGCCCGAGCTGTAACCGATTTACATTCGTTCGGCGCAATGGATGAACTGGCGCACACGGTGGAGATGGATCCGCTGGAGTTCCGCCTGAAGAATCTGAAAGAAGAAAGGCTACGCGCCGTATTTCAGCAGCGCCATCGCCGACATGATCATTCCCGAAGTGCAGTAGCCGCACTGCAGCGCGCCGACATCGAGAAACGCCTCCTGCACCGGATGCAAAAGATCGCCGTGCGCAAGCCCCTCTATGGTGCCGCCCTCATCCACTAACTACAGAGGCAACAAAGCAGCCCATGGTTAGCGGATCGACGGCCCAGGTCGCCATTCCGTTGACTTGCCCTCCTAATCCCCCCTAACATGGCCCGACACCAATGATCGGCACCTCCCTATGATCGGCACGACGATCTCGCACTACCGCATCCTCGAAAAACTCGGCGGCGGCGGGATGGGCGTCGTCTACAAAGCGGAAGACACCTCGTTGGGACGAATGGTCGCGCTGAAATTCCTCCCCGACGACGTGGCCAACGATCCGCAGGCTTTAGAGCGTTTTCGGCGTGAGGCCCGTGCCGCTTCTGCCCTCAATCATCCCAACATCTGCACCATCTACGAAATCGGCACCAACGGCGATCAATCGTTCATTGCGATGGAATTTCTCGAGGGTGCGACGCTGAAGCACCTGATCGCCGGCAAGCCACTCGAAAACGAATTGCTGCTCTCCCTCGCCATCGAGATTGCCGACGCGCTCGACGCCGCCCACGCCAAAGGAATCGTTCATCGTGACATCAAGCCTGCGAACATTTTTGTCACCGAGCGCCGGCACGCCAAGATCCTCGATTTCGGATTGGCTAAGGTAACTCCGGCCTCAAGTTCCGCCAGCCAGGCCACGATCACGCGGACCATGGAAGAACCGCACCTCACCAGCCCCGGCACTGCGGTCGGCACCGTCGCCTACATGTCGCCGGAGCAGGCTAAGGGCAAGGAACTCGACGGCCGCTCCGATCTGTTCTCCTTCGGCACCGTTTTGTACGAAATGGCGACCGGCACGCTGCCCTTCCGCGGAGACACCACCGCGGTCATTTTTGATGCGATCTTGAATCGCGCTGCGCCGCCGGCTCTGCGGCTCAATCCCGAGTTGCCTGTGCGGCTGGAGGAGATCATCAGCAAGGCGCTCGAAAAGGACCGCGAACTCCGTTATCAGCACGCTTCCGAGATGCGCAGCGATCTGAAGCGTCTGCAGCGGGATAGCGGCTCGGGACGAAGCACGGCTGTACCGGCCGCCGAATCAACGCCGGCCTTGCAGTCGGGCGCAGCTTCGCAGGCAAGCGCACCGGCGGCAAGCGGCGGGACGCGCACTGCGTCCTCGCCGTCGATCAGCGGCTCTACCGTTGCCGTTGTAGCTCGCCAGCACAAGTGGGCGCTTACTGCGGGAGCTTTCGCCGTGCTCCTGTTGCTGGCCGCGGCCGGATACGGCGTCTATTCCCTCTTCTTCCACTCCGCACAGGTTCCGTTCCAGAATTTCACCATCACGCAGATCACCAACACGGGAAAAGCGTCGCACGCGGCCATTTCGCCGGATGGCAAATACATCCTCAACGTTCAGAATGACAACGGCCAGCAAAGCCTCTGGCTGCGCAATGTGCCCACCGGCAGCGACACGCAGATCATTCCCGCGGATACCGGCATTTACCGCAATCTTTCGTTTTCTCCCGACGGCAACTATGTGTACTTCGAGAAGGCGGCCAACGCCCAGGGAACAGTATTCAATCTCTATCGAGTCCCGGTGCTGGGCGGAACGCCGAACGCAATCGTCCACGACATCGACAGCAACATCACTTTTTCTCCCGATGGGCAGCGTATCGCCTATATCCGTGCGAACGACCCGGAGGTCGGGAAGTATCTTCTGCTCACTGCCGGTCCCGATGGCAGCAACGAAACCATCCTGCGCAAAACCGAATCTACGCACGGAGCAGATCCCACCCAGCTCTCTTGGGCGCCGGACGGGAAACAAATCGCGTATTCGTTTCGTTCTTCCGGAGATGCGCTCAGCTACGTCGAGACCTTCGACCTGGCGTCAAACAAAGTTGCTAACCTGGCCACGCTGCACGACGAATCAGTCTCGGTTTTGAAGTGGCTCCCCCAAGGCCGCGCGCTGCTCGTCCTCTTCTCGAGCAAGAATAGTTTCACGCGTAACCACATCGGGGTACTGACGCTTGACGGCAAGGTGCACCCCATCACGCGCGACACCAATTCCTACGACTCCCTGACTGTTTCCGCCGACGGCAACAGTGTGTCCACCGTGCAGGTCAAGACCACGCGCACGCTCGCGCTTCTGCACCCGGAGGAACTGGCCAAGGCAAATGCCCCATCCAACCCGGTGCCAGCAGCCGATCCACAAATGGTCCAGTGGACGCCAGACGGAAAGCTCCTGGTCTCTGACGAGGAAAAGATCACCCGCATGGATCCTGACGGCCGCAACGCGACTGTCCTGGTCTCGGACCCTGCGGCCGGCATCCTGGGTTTCTCTCCCTGTGGCGATCGTTACCTGCTGGTGTCCTGGGCTTTCCATCAAGGCAATACCATCGTGATTTGGCGCACGAACGCCGACGGCTCGGCTCCCAGGCAACTCACTTCGCAATCCTTTGAAACCAACCCCATCTGCTCGCCCGACGAAAAGTGGGTATATTTTATCGACCGGCCAGCTCGTCGCATCATGCGTGTGCCCATCGACGGCGGCAAGTCAGAGATCGTCCCCGGCGTCGAGATGCCCCATGCTTTCGGCTACGCCAGCCTGGACTTCTTCTCCGGCGATGGGAAACTTTCTCTGGTGGTCGACATCGACGATCCTGCCGCGCAGACAGCCCAGGCTGATCTGGAGACTGCAAGTGTTGCGGGCGATTCGGCAACTCCCCCGCGCCTCCGACTCCTCGACCCAAGGTTTGGCAGCAGCCACATCCTCCAGCCCAGAGTGCAACTGCAGCCCGGCGCCAACGCGGTCGTCTATGTGATCACCGAAAATGGCGTGGACAACCTCTGGCTCGAGCCGCTCGATGGATCGCCCGGCCACCAGCTCACTCACTTCACCTCCGAGTCGATCACCGACTTTCACTGGTCACCCGACGGAAAAACACTAGCCGTTGTCCACGAGCACGACGTCGCCGACGTGGTGTTGCTGAAGGAAGGCAATCCCTAGCCCCTTGTCGTCCTGAGGCAGCGGAGCAGTCGGCCAAGCCGAGAACTCCCAACGAAGGACCTGTGCAACTGGCCGGCGTCACGAACAGCCCTTCGCTATAAGTGTTTCCTTCGTGTGACTTCGTGTCCTTCGTGGTTCTGGCTTTCGCTTGTGCATCAAATTGAGCCATTGCCCACGCGCTTGACAAACTCCTGTCCCTTTCTTTAGAATTAGCACTCGTACGGCGTTACTGCTAACAGCATCGCCTAACCCAACCAAATCATAGGCTTACGGTAGATCCCAAGCAGATCAACCTTCTAACGAACTGAAAGGAGTCGCACCATGGCTAAATTTACACCGCTCCACGACCGCATCCTGGTCCGTCGCATTGAAGAGGGCGAGACCACCCGCGGTGGCATCATCATCCCCGACTCGGCCAAAGAAAAGCCGCAGGAGGGCGAAGTTGTGTCCGCCGGCAAAGGCAAGATCAACGAAGAGGGCAAGGTCCGTCCGCTCGACGTAAAAGAGGGCGACCGCATCCTGTTCGGCAAGTATTCCGGCACCGAAATCAAGCTCGATGGTGAGGACTACATCATCATGCGCGAAGAAGAAGTGCTCGGTATCCTGAGCGGCTCGACCGCGGCGTCCAAGAAGGAAACTTCAAGCTCGCGCAAATAAGCATTGTCATCCTGAGCGCGTTCTTTGCGCGAAGGATCCATGCAACTCGGCCGTCAGGAACCACGCGGTTTAGCTAACGGCCAAGAGCCAACAGCCAACAGCCGCCAACCAAAATCCAGCGGGCCAGTCCCGCCATAGAACCAACCAACAGATTAGGAGACAACAGCAATGGCAAAACAAATCATTCATGGAGAAGAGTCACGGCAGGCGATCCTCCGGGGCGTTAATGTCCTGGCCGATGCCGTGAAAGTCACACTCGGCCCCAAGGGCCGCAACGTAGTCATCGAAAAGAAATTCGGTTCGCCGACCATCACCAAAGACGGCGTCACCGTAGCCAAGGAAATCGACCTGCGCGATCCGCTCGAGAACATGGGCGCGCAAATGGTCCGCGAAGTCGCTTCCAAGACTTCCGACATCGCCGGCGATGGCACCACCACCGCCACCGTTCTGGCCCAGGCCATCTTCCGCGAAGGCGTAAAGACCGTCGCTGCCGGAGCCAATCCCATGGCCCTGAAGCGCGGCATCGAGAAGGCCGTCACCATCATCACCGGCAAGATCGACAAGGAAGGCAACCGCGTCAACGGCGAACTCGACAAGCTGTCCAAGCCCGTTAACAATGACAGCATGATCGCCCAGGTCGGCACCATCTCCGCCAACAATGACGAGACCATCGGCAAGATCATCGCCGAGGCCATGAAGAAGGTCGGCAAAGACGGCGTCATCACTGTCGAAGAGTCCAAGACGCTCGAAACCCAGCTCGAAGTCGTCGAGGGCATGCAGTTCGACCGCGGCTACCTCTCGCCCTACTTCGTCACCGATCCCGAGCGCATGGAAGTCGCCCTCGAGAACGCCTACATCCTGATCAACGAAAAGAAGATCAGCTCCATGAAAGACCTGCTCCCGCTGCTGGAGCAGATCGCCAAGTCCGGCAAGCCGCTGCTCATCATCGCCGAAGACGTCGAAGGTGAAGCGCTCGCCACCCTGGTGGTCAACAAGCTGCGTGGCACGCTGCAAGTCGCGGCCGTCAAGGCTCCCGGCTTCGGCGATCGCCGCAAGGCCATGTTGCAGGACATCGCAACCCTGACCGGCGGCAAGGCCATCACCGAAGATCTCGGCATCAAGCTCGAGAATGTTCAGATCTCCGACCTCGGCCAGGCCAAGAAGATCACCGTCGACAAGGACAACACGACTCTCGTCGAAGGCAAAGGCAAGCACGCTGAAATCGAAGGCCGCGTAAGAGAAATTCGCAGCCAGATCGACAAGACCACCAGCGACTACGACCGCGAGAAACTGCAGGAGCGGTTGGCCAAGCTGGTCGGTGGCGTGGCCGTCATCAAAGTCGGCGCCGCAACCGAAACTGAAATGAAGGAAAAGAAGGCCCGCGTCGAAGACGCCATGCACGCGACCCGCGCAGCCGTGGAAGAAGGCATTGTCCCCGGCGGCGGAGTCGCTCTGGCTCGTTGCGCCGCAACGCTCGACAAGGTGAAGGCCGAAGGCGATGAGCAGATCGGCATCAACATCGTCAAGAAGGCCATCACCGAGCCTCTGCGCATGATCGCCGAAAACGCCGGCGAAGAAGGCGCAGTCGTCCTCGGCAAGGTGCTCGAATCGAAGGAGACGAACTTCGGCTACAACGCCTTCTCCAACGAGTACGAAGACCTGGTCAAGGCCGGCGTCCTCGATCCCACCAAGGTTGTGCGCACCGCCCTGCAGAACGCAGGATCGATCGCCAGCCTGATGCTCACCACCGAAGCCCTGGTAGCGGAGATTCCCGAAAAGAAGGAAGCTCCCGCCCCCGGCGGCCACGGCGGCGGCATGGGCGACATGTACTAAGAAAAGTGGAGGGGCGGACGCATTCGTCCGCCCTCCGCCCGCGTCGCCTAGCGCTGTCATCCTGAGCGAAGCCGTTCTTCAGGCGGAGCGAAGGATCTCAGTATTCTCAGGTGCCAGGCGTCAGCAGGTGCCGGTGCCCCACTCAATCCCCGACTTTGGCGGGTTCTATAAAAGGGGATGTCAAGTAAAAACACTTTTCCCTTTCGCAGGGAGGTTTGTTTTTCTTGGCATCCAGCCCCTGCCGGCAGTTTCGATGCAGCTTCGATCGTGTTGTTCCCATCACCACGCATTTCCGGATCGATCTGACGTTCCTTCGGTCTAACGCTGGGCGCCGACAAGCAACTCGGTGGCAACATGGCCAACCATGGTTCTATCTGAGGCTCGCGTCTAGGCGCGGCACTATGGCTTGGTTGGGTTGTCCGAGGGAGCATATGGTGGCCCATGAGACTTGTTCGTCTATCCCGCCCAGGATACTTACCCTCGAACCCGTGCGCGCAGCTCTCCAACCTTCGAACGTCACGGTTACCGCTTCCGGACTTCGCGGTGGTGCGCCGCGCTTATGCTGCTTGTGGCATCAGATGTTCAGTCTCGAACGTCTCTCCTTTCTTCCACAGAATCAGGGCAATCGCTGCCATCTTGCGGGCCAGCGTCAGTCGCGCCATGGCCGGCAGCATTCCGTTGGCGACTCGCATTTCGTAGAACGCGCGAAACGGACCGTCCATCGCGCTCGCCGTCGTGGCGGCGCTCTTGAACACATTCTTCAACTCGTGGCTGTAGTTCCAGTTCAATCCGCGAATGTACACCGGCTTGCGCCGCCGCAGGATTTGCCCATCTTTCTCCACATAGTCAGCGCTGCTGCGCGTCTCCAACCCCAGGCCGCAGTAGGTCCAGAACTGACGCTTGGTGCGAAAGCGATGCGGCGTCTGCACTCGCGCAATCATCACGGCCGCCCGCAGCGGACCGAAGAACGGCATGGAGCGCAGTAACTTCGCAGCCGGATTTTTGTGGCACTCCACCACCACCGCCTGCCTGGCTTCTCGCCGCAAGATCTGCACCGCGTCCAACTCCTGGTACAGCCACTCCGCGCGCCGCCGCTGTCCGCTCTCAGTCAGTCGCGCCAGCCATTCCCCGCGATGCCGTTTCCCGAATGGCTTCTTGCCCGCGCAAGCAATCGCTTGGCTGCGGTACAGCGCTTTGATTCGCCGCATCGCCCGCCCCGTGTCTTCGGTCAGCGCGGTATAACTGGCTACCAGTTGTTGTAAGGTACGCGTGCTCTGCTCTCCGTGATAGACCGGTGACAGCATGCCCCCCCGCAGCAGTTCCGCCAATTTGCGCGCATCGATCTGATCGCTCTTGTTGCCCGACTTCAGCAGTGCATTCTTGCGCGGATTACACACCACCACCCGCGCCACCTCTCGCACCACCACGTCATAGAGCCAAGCTGAGTACGTTCCTTCTTCGAAGGTGACGTGCAGCACTCCACGCAATCCCTTCAGCAGATCTCGCACCGCAGTTGCCTTCGTTGCGATCACCGACTGCATCATCAGTTTGCCTTCGGCATTGAGCACGGCCACGCTGATTGTGCTCTGGTGGACATCCAAGCCAATATACTTCACACTCTCCATGGGTGTTCCTTTCGTTGGCGTAGTTACTGTTGCTCACAGCAACTGCAGCCTACTCCGAAGGGGCGCCCTTTTATATTGCGTGGCCCATCCTTTGCGCCCTTTGCAAAGGGTGGGTGCTCCCGCACCGCTCAGTTCCGTGGCCGCCGCGCTAGTCTTTTTCCACAGCCATCCACAGCAGTATTCCCCTGGTAATTATCCCTTGACAACAAGTAGAAGGTATGGCAAAGTAGGTGCATGAACTACCGCAAGTCCTCTATCCGTCAGAGCATACCAACGGAACTCCGCTACACTCGGCAGCAATTCGACCGTGAGTTTCCAACCGATGATGCCTGCCTAGAGCAAGTGAAGGAACAGCGCTTTCCCAAGGGTTTAGCACCGTGCGATAAGTGCGAAGGCCCGCGCAAGCACTACCGCGTGACTGGCCGAACTGCCTATGCGTGCGCGACTTGCGGGAATCACATCTACCCTTTGGCCGGAACGATCTTTGAGAAGAGCACCACTCCGCTTCGCATCTGGTTTCAGGCAATGTACCTGATGGGATCGACTCGTTGCGGGATCAGCGCCAAACAGATTCAGCGCGAGACTGGGGTCACCTACAAAACCGCGTGGCGCATGTTTCGCCAGATTCGCTCGTTGCTGTCCGAACCAGACATGCAACTGGAGGGATCAACGGTAGAGGTAGATGAGATGTACCACGGAGGCAAGCGCAAGAATGGACGTGGGCGTCCAATGCGAGGCGACAAGCAAAAGACTCCGGTGCTGGGAGTGGTTGAGCGCAAAGGTGGTCGCGTAATTGCTCGCACTGCCGCAGATGTGACCATGAACACCCTGCAAGGATTCGTAAAGGAATTTGTGCTTCCGAAGAGCACCGTGTTTACCGATGAATTCGCATCGTACAATGGCCTTGAGCGCATCGAAGGGAAAGAATACGAGCACAAACGGATCAACCACGAGTCTAAGGTGTATGTCATGGGAGACATTCACACCAACACTATCGAAGGATTTTGGAGTCTAGTAAAGCGCGGGATCGGCGGGGTATACCACTCGGTCAGTCAGAAGTATTTGCAGACTTACCTCGACGAGTATTCGTTCAGGTACAATCGCCGCGCTTCTGGGAACTTGATTTTCCCCGCGATGCTGGCGAAGGTTTCCGAAAAGGCGTCGTTGAAGCCTTCGACACCAATCGCAGAAAATCAGAACGTGTAAAAGGGCGCGTGTCACTCTCAGCATTCTTGGCGGAAGGTTTGGAGTGGCGCTGCGTCATAAAAACCCGTCTCGTAACCGTGCGTTTTCATTCTAGCACGGGGAGGCACGGGTATGCCCATATCAGTCGCTTCGGTCGGACGCGAAATGGATAAGTTGCTTGAGGCCCATTACCGCGAAGGCATTGATTCAAGGGATCAGGCCGCCTACACCACCAAGGAAGCGGCCTCATACCTAGGCATTGGCAGACCGACTCTTGAAACTTGGTTTTGGGGTCGCTCCTACCCAACCAAGCAAAACCCCAAGAAACCTTGGCTACCAGTCTTTTCCCCAGCCGATCCAGACCTCAAATTGCTGTCGTTTTTCAATCTCGCAGAGGCCCATGTTCTCGCTGCTACTCGATACGATCACAAGGTGCCCTTCTGGGCGGTGCGAGAGGCGATTGCGAATGTAGTCGAGTCTGTACCGCAAGCATCCAAACATCCCCTTCTGTCTGAAGACTTTTTCACTAATGGGCAACTCATCTTCGTGAAGAAGATTAACGAATACGTGAACGTCTCTAATAAACAACTTTCCCTGGAGATCATGGATTCGTTTATCAAACGAGTACTCACAGACGATGATGGCAATCCTTTTAAGGTCTATCCCCTCAGGCCCGGAGAACCCAACGATAAAGTAATCTCGATTGTGGCTGGTGTGTCGGCCTCCAGACCGATCATAGACGGAACTCGCATTCCTGTTATGTCGATATGGAGACGCTTCAAGGCTGGTGAAGAGGAAGAGTTTATCGCCAGTGATTACGACATACAACCCGCCCAAGTCAGAAGGGCAATCAGTTACGTTGAAAGACGAGCAGCCTAAACCTACCGTTTTCTTCTTCGATGGCACACACGGAAAGCTAATCCCCACCGTGCTAAAGGCCGTCGGACTGACCGTTAGGCTGCATATGAATCAGGGCTGGCCCGCTGATATGCCAGATGTGGATTGGATTGCGGAGTGCGCGAGGAATGACTGGGCGATTATCTCCGGCGACAAACAGATCGCAAGAGTTCCCGAAGAACGCAAAGCTGTCGTAGATGGTAGATGTAAGGTGTTCATGTTCGATGATGGCCACGAGACGAGAACAGAAGATTGGGCTGCCGCGCTACTTGTGGCACGACACCGTTTGATAGAGATCGTTGAAAAAGCCGATGGGCCATTCTTTGTCACGATTAAGCCATGTAAGGTACACGGCCACTTTTCACAGCCCAAATTCGAGCCTCTTTCCGGGGCTGGCTGGAAGCCCCCGGTAGCCAAGCCGATTATGGAAAAGCCAATAGAAGAGAAGCCCAAAAGGGGGAGGGGGAACCAGCAAGCAAAACTGGTCTTTACACAGGAAAGCATGGCGCTTGTCAGATACAAGCGCATCTCGCCGCACTGCGACCTGTGCGCCAAGTTACTAACCTGAGGCGTATAATTCGCGCTTCCTCCAGAAACGAGATAGAGAATCTATGGCTTCACCCGCGACTCTGCCAGCAGAAGTCTACGCAGTCTTTTGTGGCGCAATCGAACAGGCTACGGCTCAGAAAATTGTGAATGGATTAACGGGGGCGATCAATAGCGGCACCGCAAAGCATGTTCATGTGCTCTTCCAATCGGCTGGGGGTTATGTCGGCGATGGAGTGTTCCTTTACAACTTCTTCCGCTCCATACCCATTGAAGTCACGTTCTATAATGCCGGGCAAATCTCGTCGGCTGGCGTCGTGGCTTATCTCGGGGCGAAGAACAGGAAGACCACCAAAGGTGCGACCTTCATGCTCCATCGGAGCACCAATAGTCCCCAATTCGCCACCGCTACCAGATTGAACCATATCGCCCAAACTTTGGTTTTGGATGATCAGAGGACTGAAGCCATCGTTCGGGATCATGTGAAACTCCCTTCAGAGTTGTGGGATGCACTTGGCACCCAAGATGTTTACGTTTCCGGGGAAGAAGCCATCGCCTACGGGATCGCCGATGGTCTCGGCGATTTCTCTCCGCCCGCAGGATCGAAGGTATTCAACCTCCTATTCTAATCGGCGTCAACTGGAATCTTCTCCAGTACTAAGGGCCCTATTACTAGGCGATGTCACGGCATCCAAACTATTGCAAATATTCGATACCTTGTCCTGACGGGATAATTACCATTCCCCTTTCCTGTGACGGACAACCTTTACCGAGGATATGGAAAGCCCATACTGGGAACGTGCACAGAGTATCCAGATATTCGAGCGAAATCCCTTCAACCCTGGGCGCTTCCCCTAACTCCTTGCGCTCGAATATTTTAGCGATAACTCCTTTCATTCCAATATTTTGCCGTCAAATACGCCGATCTGCCTCCCGCAAGCCACAGAAACGAAAGATGTTATCCAACCCGCACAACAAAATTGTTGATATGTCGCGAGACCACTCTCTCGCGACCTTACAAGGATGTACATACATAATCCGCAATCAAAAACCCCACCCTCTTTCGCACAAAACGCGAAAGCAGGATGGGGCATCCAGCGCACAACAAGCCGGGAAGCGCACCTTCATTCCTATATCTTCACGAGATCTTGGCCAGAGGTTTCCGCGGCACGCAAATCGACTCGAACCAGCGGCTGATATAAACCTGCGCGTGCGCCTCTCCGCAGAAGTGCCGAGCCGTCGCGCTGTTCGCCGCCTCCAGGTCCCACTTGAAGACCGCCAGTTTCTCGTCTCCACACTCAATCACAAACCAATGAGTCGGAGTCGTGCTGGTGATCCCGCAAATCTCACACTGAAACTCCTTCACGCTCGACATGCCTTCTCCGTTCAGCCGCAGCCCGGCAGACGACTAGTATAGCGTGTGACACGGGCATTCCCGACCGCGAAAGTCCCCCCGATAAGTGTGCAGCGTGGGCATTCTCGCGCGTTGTCATCCTGAGCGAAGCCGTTCTTCAGGCGCAGCGAAGGATCTCAGTCCTATCCGCTGCCCGGCCTCGGCCTCCACAAACTCGGATGAGAGTGGTCAGCCATTCACAACCGCAACCGGAGCTTACCTCAATTCCCTCCGCTCGCACTCACCTGCTGCAGAATCGCTTCCGGCGCTTCGAATTGGATGGGTTGGTTGTAATCGGAGTAGGAATAGTGCGCTCCGCTATCGGTCGTCATCTCGTAGGGAAGATGATCTGCCAGTCCGATGCACACCGTGCCGTGCACCCCAGAACTGGCCGACTTCATGACAAACTGCCAGTCCTGGCAGCGGACGCCGTTGACTGTCTTCTTGTCGGCCTTTCCGATCATGGCGTTTTTGAGCATGGCTCTAACGTCCGGCAGCAGATCGCGAAGCGTGCCTTGCGCAAGGTTGTCGCAATACCACTGCCCCGAAAACATCACGTGGTTGTCCGCGATCTTCTCCCATGATCCGTCGCTCTCGTGGTTGTACCGATCGAGGCCCACCAGCAACTGATCTTCTATGACTTGCGTCGCATCCGCGCTGTTTTGCGAAGTTTGAGATCGCTTGTGGACGATGCTCCGGTTGCAATCGACCTCCCAGAGTCTCTCCGAATGCTCGGCACTCGGAGTGGTCCCGACGTACGCGCCGCGAAAGCTTTTGATATGCTCGGTCGCTTCCAGCATTTTCTGAAACTCCGCGTCGCCGCCGTTCGGGCTCACCACGTACCCCACACCCCAAAAGAACAGTCCTGCTGCCACCAGCAGCGTGATAATCGAAAAACGGTTCATAGTCCTCTCCCCTTGCACCCTCGCGGCCTAAGGTTAGTGGACCGAATCACCGCACGAAAGTTACGGACGTGCCTGAAGCCTGAAGGTGGTCAACCCTCGGTGCATTGTGATTCCGACGCGCGAGCGGAGCGAGACAGGAAGAATCTGCTTCGCCTGTCGTTTCCATCTTCTCGCTTTGCAAAGGTTCAGCTGGATGACTCGGTGTCAGCTTCGCCTCACAGGCGGCTGGCAACTTCGGCGAGCGTGGCTGCAATGCCGTCGGCTTGCGCAACGCCGCCCTGGGCCATGTCCTTGGTGCCGCCGCCGCGACCACCCAGTTTCCCTACCGTGTCTTTCAGCAGCGCGCCCATGTCGAGAGCTGGGCCCGAGTGCCCAGACGGCGACAGCGCAGACGGCGATTGCCCGGACAACTGCCTGGGCGGCGACTGTGCGAACACCAGCGACGGCTGGGGCGAAGTCGTGGCCAGCAGCGCAATGGCATTCGACGAAAGTCGAGTCAGTTTCTGCGCCAGGAGCTTGATGAAATTCAGTTCGCGGTCGGAAAATGTGCGGACAATGATTTTTCTTCCACTCGTTTCTGGCGTCTCGGCAAGCAACGCCGTAGCCTGCGCGGCGGCCAGTTCTTCGAGCGATAGTTCCGCTTGCTTGCGCAACGCCCGGATTTCTTCGAGTGATTTGCGAGTTTGCTGTGGCACATCATAAATGTGCGCCGAGAAGAGCCCGGCTGTTTCCGTCAGGGTGGTGAAGTCGCGTCGCGCCGTGGCCACGGCCCGTTGCCCGGCCACAAATTCCACGCGCCATCCCTGGCGAACTCTCTCGAACTTTCGCAACAGAACACAGCCGATCTGCCCGGTCTGGTTCACGTGCGTGCCGCCGCAGGCGCTCAGGTCGAAGTCATGGATATCGATGATGCGCAGCTCATCTCTGTCGGCCGCCGGAATTTTTCGCAGCCCCAGCTTCCCCGCCTCTTCGCGCGTAACGAAACGGACATCGACCGACCGGTTCTCCAGAATGATTTCGTTCGCCAGCCGTTCGGCCGACTCGATCTGCTCTTTCGCCAGCGCAGGCGCGTCGAGATCGCCCGGTTTCGCCAAATCAAGGGAGCAGTAGTCATCGGCCATGTGAAACGAAACCGTGTGCAGATCAAACAGACGGACGAACGCGGCCGAGAGCACGTGCTGCCCCGAGTGCTGCTGCATGTGGTCGCGCCGCCGCGCGGCGTCGATCACGCCGTGGACGCGAGTTCCAGGCTTGAGATCTTTTGTGGCTTCAATGTAGTGCACGACTCGACCGTCTTCAGCGTCAGCAACTTCGGTGACACGAAGTTGGGCGTTCGTATCGGTGGTGATCGAGCCGGTGTCGAAAATCTGTCCGCCACTGGTCGGATAAAACGCCGTGCGGTCGAGAATCACCGCCGGACGCGGGCTGTCGGCGACTTCCACAACTTCGGCGTCGAAGTCGTAGAGGAAAGAGTCGTGGTAGTAGAGGCGGTCTGTCATGGAAGTTTTATTTTATCCGCAGCGGGCACCGAGAAACTGCGAGGCGACGAGAATCAATACGGGCTGATAATGCCGCCGATTTGGCGGGCTGTCGGCTTCTGTGGAACTGGCTTAGCGGGCGGGAGCGTCCGCTCCACACCAGCATCCAGAACATCGAGATATTTTAGGCCGGAACCTGTGTTGAACAGGACTACCGTATTTTCGGGTTTGAAGAATCCGCTGGCGCGAAGCTTGCGATACGCGACCAGCGACGCCGCGCCCTCAGGGGCCGCGAAAATGCCTTCGAGCTTCGCCCAATGACGCACAGCTTCGAGGATTTCTTCGTCGGTGACGGCGACAGCCGTGCCCTTGCTCTTCTTCAATATGTCGAGGATCAGGTAATCGCCATAAGGCTTCGGCACGCGCAGACCGGAAGCCAGAGTTTCGGCATGCGGCCACGCTTCAGACGAAGCCCTGCCCTCATCCCAGGCCTTCACGACCGGCGCGCAACCGGAAGACTGCACGCAAATCATCTTCGGCCGCTCCGGCCCGATCCATCCCAGGGTTTCCATCTCGTCAAACGCCTTCCACATCCCGAGCAGCCCAACCCCACCGCCCGTCGGATAAATAATTCCCTGCGGCAATTTCCAGCCGAGTTGTTCGGCGACCTCGTAGCCCATCGTCTTCTTGCCTTCAACGCGGTAGGGCTCTTTGGTCGTCGAGACATCGAACCATCCGTCCTTGTCCCAGGACTTGGAGGATTTCAGCTCCGCAACTTTGGCGGCGCAGTCGCTGATCAGCCCGTCGACCAGCGTGACCTGCGCGCCGTAATAGTCGCACTCGATGCGGTTGGCGGTGGGAACATCTTTCGGCATGAAGATGTGAGCCTCGAGCTTCGCTGCCGCGGCGTAAGCGGCCAGCGCGCTCGCGGCATTTCCGGCGGATGGAATCGCCAGCTTCTTCAAACCGAAATGCCGGGCCATGGTGACGGCCGCGGAAAGTCCGCGTGCTTTGAACGATCCGGTCGGATTCAGGCCCTCGTCTTTGATATAGACGTTCGGGTATTCGCGGCTGGGCAACATCGGAGTAAAACCTTCGCCCAGAGAAACGGGATCAGCCTCGGGAAACACCGCGTCATAACGCCACATGGTCGGTGCGCGTCCGGCGAGGCGCGCCGAAGAGAATGTGCGTTTGATCTGGGCCAGATCGTAGCGGGCGTAAAGAACGCCGCCATCTTTCCGGCAGACAGATTGGGGACGGTCAGCGGGATAGTGCTCGCCGCATCGCGTGCATTCGAGATGAGTCAGCATCGGAATGCTGAGTTTAGCATTTCGACGGGCCTTGGCACGCGTGGGTCAGACCCCTGCTGCCAGTGCTCAACGTTTGGCCGGCTGCGCGGCGGCTGGCTTGTCGTCTGGGGGATGGTCGTTCAGAACATGGTCGCTCAGAATAAAGATGAATTGCCGCAGCTCTCGCCGTTGCCGCTCGACTGCGGCGGCTTCGGTCTTGTCGAGCTGTTTGTAATCGTTGAATTCGATCTCGGCCTTCGTCCCATTGCCCATCCGTTTATAGGTCAAACCCAGCCGGTAATGAGCCTCACTGCTGGCAGGGCTTGCCGCGTTCGCTTTCTGATACGCAGCCAGGGCCTGCTGAAAATTGCCGCGAGCGAAATAGAGATTGCCCAGCTGCAAGTCGGCTGCGCCGAGTTTGGGATCGAGATCGGACGATTTCTTCAAGAGGCCTTCGACACGCTCCAACGCAACTGAATTGGCCGAGGCTTCATTTTCGGTTGCGCGATCTTGTTTCCAGAGAGCGAGCGCGTAGTAATAATTGGCGAGAGCGTTTGCCGGCTGGTCATGGGCAAAGCGGGCCAGCTTCTGCTCGGCGCAAGGCAGCGGTGCCGTTGTCGACTCCTGCATCTTGCCGAGAAAAAGATAAGGAGCGGGATTGGACGGTTCAATATCGGAAGCCTGACACAAGCGCTGTGCGGCATCGTCGATCGAGCCGGCCGTGTAAAGAGCCGCACCCAGTCCAGCCAACATTCGCGCCGACTCCGGATGCAGGCGAACACCCGCGCCAAAAACTTCAATCGCTGGAGGCAGTGCGCGATGGAGAAGCAGTTCCGCTCCCCAGGCAAAATAGTTTTGCTCACTTGCGTCGAGTCCCGCGGCGCGTTCATATTCGTGCTCGGCTGCGAGCGGGTCGTTCAATGTTTCGTCGAGATCTCCGAGTTGGCGATGTAGATCCGCTTGGCCGGTCTTGCCGAGCTGCTTCTGGCTTGCGAGCAACTGATTCAATTGCTGGCGGGCCTGCTCAATCGAAGCTGTGCTGGCAGCGGCGATTTTCTTTGAGGCGCCGGCATTTGATTCGTCGGAATCGAGTTTCAAAGTTTCCTTGGCGAGCGCCTCGCCGGTTCGCATGCGAGTCTCTGATCCGTGACCACCCGCGCCGGTCGAGTCGCTAACGCCCGCCACGACGAAGTTCGGATGGTCGTCAAATGCTATGCCAGAGGACGAAGATGAGGCCTCTTTCGGCGCAGTGCGGAGAGACGATTGCAGGGCCGTGAGGACGAAGTCACAGTGTCTTTTTTCCGCCTGAGCAAGATGAAAGGAGTTATCGATCACTTCGCGAAAGCCCGATTTCGCGAGCTTCAGCGTATAAGAGCCAGCGGGAACCGAGGGAAAAGAAAATGTACCGGTGTCACTTGTTCTGGCTTCGGCGGAGTAGCCACTTTTTCCCTGAAAAGAGACTGAGGCTCCGGCAACCGGCTTACCTGCGGAGTCACGGACTGCGCCTTCGACCTGCGCGTCTCCCACAGTGTCCCCGTCCTGAGCAAAGGACGAACCGCATACCAGGAACGACGAGGCCAACAAGGTCGCTAAGGCCACGACAAGGAGGCGCCTGCGGCTCATACGCAATGAGCGTGGCCTGCGGCTTGTGACATCCAGAAACATTAGCTAACCTTCAACACTCCTCTCGACTGACGAGGCGATGGCCGGTCTGGATCCGAGGAAAGAATAGAACGCGATCACGATGTAGGAGACGAGAGGAACGACGTAAGCCCAGGCGATACTGTGGAGTCGCTCGGAGATCAGCCCCATCAACGGCGTCATCACAGCGCCGCCCACGATGGCCATGACCAGCAGTGAGCCGCCGATTTTTGTGTTGGGACCGAGTCCTTTCAGCCCGAGCGCGAAAATTGTGGGGAACATCAGCGACATGAAAAAGCTGGTAAGAAACACGCACCACAATCCGATCCAGCCGGGAAAGAGCACGCCCACGGAAACCAGGGCGATGTTCGCGATGCTGTACGTTCCCATCAGCCGATGCGGTGCGATCGTGCGCATCAAGTATGCAGAAGCGAATCGTCCCACGCCGAAAGCGGCCAGCGTCCCGGTCAGGAAATAGCCTGCAATTTTCTCGGGCTGGTGCGTGGACTCCTGCACGTACTGAATGAAATAACTCCACGTGCCCACCTGCGCGCCCACGTAAAGAAATTGCGCGACGACGGCCCACAAGAAATGAGGATAGCGAAGCAATTCCCTGAAATGGCCGTGGTCGCCGGAGCTGCTCTCGTGCTCGCTTTTGATGGCGGGAAACTTTGTCCGCCAGATCAGGATGGCCCAGAAGATCGCCACCGCGCCGATCACGAGGTATGGCTTGATGACGCGCAGCCGTTCCATTCGCAGATAAGCTTCGTAGAGTCCCTGAGTCTTGCGTGCGGCGATTTCCTGCGGCGTGAGTTCGATGCCGGAAAAGATGAAAACGGTTCCGATGAGCGCTCCGGTAATCGAGCCAATGGGATTGAAGGCTTGGGAGAAATTCAATCGTCGCTCGGACGTGTCGGGATCACCGAGCTGCGCGATGAAAGGATTGGACGCAGTTTCGAGGAACGACAAGCCACTGGCAATGACGAACAGGGCGCAAAGGAAATAGGCGTAGCGACCGGCCAGGGCCGCGGGCCAGAACAAAAAACATCCAGCGCCGAACAGAAATAAGCCAACCACGAATCCGGCCTTGTAACCCGCTCTTCTCATCAGCAACGCGGCCGGCATGGCCAGCACGAAATATCCCATGTAAAACGCCGACTGCACCAGTCCGGCCTGAAAACGCGTGATCGCGAACGACTTCATGAACTGGCGGATCAGAACGTCGTTCAGATTGTTCGGAATTCCCCACAGAAAAAACAGAACGGTGACCAGGGCGAAGGGAACAAGCTGGCCGGCGGGAAAAAGGGCATGGGTAGGTTGCGCTTCGTTCGGTCCCGCGAGTTTGCCCGTAGTCGAAACGCCCATGACTCGGCTTCCGCCAAGATACGAAATTCAATTCGCAATCTACCCTTGAGCCAAGCATTTATACACTACGCCCGCATCGAACGCCCTCTTCCAATTTCAAGGTGGAAGGGGTAAAACCATTCATCACGAAAGAAATCAAGGGTCACAAAAGGCGTAGCTGAACAAGGTTTCCTTCGTGATCCTTCGTGCCCTTCGTGGTTGATGGGTTTCGGTTGTGCGCCAAATTGAGCCGCGACCCGGTGTTTAATTGGCGACCGCTTCCCTTAGACTGTCTTCTACTTTTATTTCTCTTGGAGGCTTCATTGGCCCGTGATCTGAAAATTTCTCCTGCACTGAAAAAGCGCGCGGCGCAAATCAAAGTGCTGCTCATGGATGTGGACGGCACCATGACCGACGGCAGCGTCACGCTGCTCTCACAAAGCGACGGCAGCGCGCTGGAAATCAAAACCTTCGACGCCCACGACGGGCAGGGCCTGACTCTGGCGCAGACTGCCGGATTGCGCACGGGCTGCATTACCGGCCGTGAAAGTACGGCACTGCTGCGTCGCGCCCACGAGATGAAGATGGAGTTCATCTACATGAAGCAGCCGCTGAAAATGCCGGCGTATGAAGAGATTTTGCGCAAGGCAGGCGTCACGGATTCTGCTGTCGCGTATATCGGCGACGATTTGCCGGATATTCCCTTGTTGCAGCGAGTGGGCCTGGCGGTTGCCGTAGGGGATGCGATGCCCGAGGTGAAAGAGGTAGCACACTATACGACCCGAGCGCTCGCCGGGCATGGCGCGGTGCGTGAAGCGGTTGAGCTGATTCTCAGATCCAAGGGCATCTGGGAAGCGATGATCGACAAAGCGCGGGCGTAGCTGGGGACCTCGGCCAAAGCTACCTGAAGAGCGAAGCATCGATCCCGTTCAGATTCGGCGCTGCCGCCCGCGACTTCGACAGCATTTTCTTCCACAACGCAAGAATTATCTTCTCTTCTTTCGACCAATCTCTTTCCTATCAGGATGAATGGCGCGACGGCTCGCCGTGGCGCCTCGTGAGCCGTGACGGAGGTAACTTTTAAGTGTTTGTTATGCCGAGGACAATGAGAGGGGCGACCGAGGCAATGAAGCGAGGCATGCTTCTAGTCAGCCGAAGTCGAAATGCTGGACTAGATGGATTTGGCGATGAAGCAGAAGACGATACTGGTCACCGGGAGTAGTGGGCTGATTGGATCGGAGGCCGTGGGGCACTTCGACCGGCAGGGGCACCGTGTCATCGGCGTGGATAACAACATGCGCCGCGAGTTTTTCGGCCCAGCAGGCGACACTCTGTGGAATCTGGGACGTTTGAAGAACTCGACCAAACGATTCACCCACGTTGACCTCGACATCCGGGATCGCCGAGGGCTTGAAGACCTTTTTCGTTCGAACCGCTTTGATTTGATTATTCATTGCGCCGCACAGCCCTCCCATGACAAAGCGTGCGAGATCGCGCTGCTGGATTTTGAGGTTAATGCGCTGGGAACGGTAAACCTGCTGGAGGCGACGCGGCAGCATAGTCCTGAGGCTGTCTTCTTGTTCATGAGCACCAACAAGGTTTATGGCGACGCACCCAATGAGATTCCGCTAGCCGAACTGGAGACCCGCTATGATTACGTCCGCCCGGAAGACTTGGCAGGCGTAAATGAGAACTGCCGTATTGACCGCTCCCTGCATTCGTTGTTCGGCGCATCCAAAGCTGCGGCGGATCTGGTGGCGCAGGAGTACGGCCGTTATTTCGGGATGAACGTTGGCGTCTTTCGCGGCGGATGTCTTACCGGGCCATCGCATTCAGGCGTGGAACTGCATGGTTTTCTTTCTTACCTGGTCAAAGCGACGCTGAAAGACGGAAATTACTCCGTGTTTGGCTACAAGGGCAAACAGGTTCGAGACAATATTCACAGTTGCGATGTCGTGAGTGCAATCGAAGAATTCGCGCGCAACCCGAGGCCCGGGGAGGTTTACAACATGGGCGGTGGTCGGGAGAACAGCATTTCGATGCTGGAGGCTATCGCGCGGATCGGGCAAATGACCGGGCGCAAACTAAATTGGCGATATGTCGAGGCAGCACGGAAGGGCGACCACATTTGCTACATTTCCGATTTGAGCAAGTTTAAGAGCCACTATCCAAATTGGAAGATTACCCGAGGACTGGATTCGATTCTGGAAGAAATAATCATGGCAAATTCTGAGAAGTCCCGCCAGGCTGCCGCGAGCCGCTAGCTCGGGCCGGCACCTTCTTCCGCAAGCGTTAGAGACTCGGCGAGAACCTTCAGGAAAGTCCCCCGTGCGAGTCTGATTGTCCTTTTGATCTTTCTTGAGGCGAAGATCGCGCGCATTTCCGAAGGCGCATTACCTTCGTAAGCGGTCTTGCTCCTCAGCGCTTCGGTATAGTTTTTTTAAATGCAAAACCGCGTAGGAGAAAGCTGGACCGCCATCCTGGAGCCGCAGGCGAGATTCTCGCCTTCCAGTGGTGTTCAACCACTGCCCGCAGGCCCAGATGCCGCGAGTAGTTCAATCGAGGATGTCTCGGCTCTCACTCGCTTCTATCGCCATCCCGTCGCGATTGCGATCCTGTTCGGATTGGCTGCCTTGCCGCTTTTATTGTTCGGCATCCAGAAGCCTCCCATGATGTTTTATGACGAAGGCTACTTCGTTCCCGAAGCGAAAGTCTTTATTCAAGGCGCGCAGGCCCCCCCCCAGCAGAAACCTCCTCTGGGGAAACTACTTCTATCCATCGGCATCAGGGCCGCCGGAGACAACCCACTCGGGTGGCGTGTCGCGAGCGCAGTGTGTGGCGCTCTTGCACTGGTAGCAATCTTTCTTTGGACTTACCTGCTGCTGCAAGATACGCGGCTGGCTGCCCTGGCGGCCGGGCTGACTGTTTTTAACAATTTTTGGTTTGTGATGTCGCGCATCGGCATGATGGATGCGTTTCTCATGCTCTTCCTGACGTGGAGTTTGGTGGCCTTCACGGCATCTCTCCTCCTGGATGTGAGTGTTGGCCGGCGCCGTTTTCTTTTCTGTTCGGCGGGCGTTCTCCTGGGGTTGGCGGGCGCGTGCAAGTGGAATGCCGTGGATACGCTAGCCGTCTTTTTTCTTGTTACATTCGCACTACTCTGGATCGCGCACCGGCCGATTCCAGGTGTAAGCTCCTCCCTTTCTGTCTGCGCAAACAAAGTCGGGCAGATCGGGGTTCCTGCTCTGCTGCTTGGCTTGATCGTGGCTCCGTTCGCATCCTATAGTCTCGCTTACTGGCCACTCTGCAAAGCGATCCACGTTCCGTTCAATATTCGCGAATTAGTCACGATCCATAAGTCCATCTGGCATTTCAACAGTACGACGATCTCGAATCGATCCATTACTACTCCGTGGTATGCCTGGCCATTCAACCTGAACCCGCAGCGGGCTCTGGCGTATTTGGTTGGCAATCCTGTGGTGGCCTGGGGTGGGTTGGCGGCGATGGCGGTCTGTCTGCGGCGTTTTTGGAAGGCGCTTACTTTCCAGGAAGGACTGGTCTTCCTGCTTTTCGCGGCAAATTATTTGCAGTGGGCTGTGACGCCCGAAAAAGGAATCTTTTATTACTACTACTACCCCTCTGTAGTGATCCTTGGCGTGACCATAGCCGTTGCCTTGCGCAGCCTGCCAGCCCGCGTCTTTGGCGTGCGCGTCAGCTTGCTTCTGCTGATCGCTGCGGGAACGTACTTCCTGCGGTGTTATCCGCAGATGGCCTTTTTACAAGCTCCGTGGGACTGCGCCTTTGGGTGTTGGCCGTAGAAGCCATATGAGTGCCCCGCAAATGGCGGTTGCTAACCGGAAGGCCTGGGGGCCTGAAGCGCTTGCTGAGGTCCGCGATGCCCGGCGCCGACATCAAGAGACCAATACTGCCCATCGCGACGAGTACATCCAATCGAACCGCTATTTCTACGACCATCTCAAGCGGGTGCTGCAATTCATTGTTGCGCCGGGAAAACATGTTCTCGACGTTCGTTGCGAGACTGGCCATCTGCTGGCTTCCGTTCGGCCAGCGTTTGGTGTCGGGGTTGAAATCAGCGATGCCATGATCGACTGCGCTCGGGACCAGCATCCAGATCTGCATTTCGTGCAGAGCGATCCCGAAGATCTCGACCTGAACCAAACCTTCGATTACATCCTGTTCAACCACATTTTTGACACCGTCGATGTTCTTGGCGCACTGGAACGCATCAAGCGGCACTGCACACCGGAGACGCGGATTGTGGTGATCAACTACAACCATGCCTGGACGCCGATTCTCGAACTCGCCAGCAAGATTGGACTGCGCTCGCAGTTTGTCGAACCCAACTGGATCAGTGAAAACGACATCCGCGGGTTTCTGAAGCTGGCTGGGTTCCGGCCGGTTCGGCTGCATCGATTCTTGCTTTTTCCGAAGTGGATTCCGGGTCTGTCGCAACTGTTGAATGGGTTCCTCGCACGGCTGCCGGGTTTGCGAAGGCTCTGCCTGATGCAGATCATGGTGGCCCGCGTGGTCACCGAACCCAAGCGCGAGGAAGATGTCACCGTATCTGTGGTGGTCCCCTGCCGAAATGAAGTTGGCAACGTGCAACAAGCCGTGGAGCGTATCCCCGAGATGGGCAGACGCACGGAGATTCTGTTTTGTGACGACAAATCGACGGACGGTACTGCCGACGAGGTTCAGCGCATGATGGCCCTTTATCCCGGCAAAGACATTCGCCTGGTGGCAGGGCCGGGAATCTGCAAAGCGGAAAATGTTTGGGCCGGGTTTCGCGCCGCGACCGGCGATATCCTGGTGATTCTCGATGCCGATCTAACCGTAATGCCCGAGGAATTGCCGATGTTCATCCGGGCGCTGGTGGCTTCGCAAGGTGAATTCGTCAACGGGAGTCGTCTAGTCTACCCGCTGCCGGAACTTGCGATGAAGTTCGCCAACACCATCGGCAACAAAGTTTTCGGACGGCTCTTTTCATTCTTGCTGGATCAGCGTATCAAGGACACGCTCTGCGGAACCAAAGTACTTTGGCGCAAGGACTGGGAATACATGGAATTGAATCTCGGCATGTGGGGAATCAAAGATCTTTGGGGCGACTACGAGCTATTGTTCGGCGCCAGCAAACTGCACCTGGAGATCGTCGAAGTTCCCGTGCACTACCAGGAACGAGTTCATGGCGTAACCAAGATGACCAAGGTATTCTCCAACGGACTGCGAATGTTGCGCATCTGCTGGCACGCCTGGTTTCGGCTGGGAGGTTAGCTTCCTGTGCCTGCGGCATTTCTCCGGCGTTTGCTCGCGCATCCCCTCACGGCTTCGCTCTCGCTGGATGACCCCGCCACGACCGAACTGCGAAATCAGATCATCGCGTCTAAACCTTTCCTGCGATGCATCTACGATGAGTGGTACAGCACGCTGGCCCAAGAACTTCCGGCGGGAAAAGAGCAGGTGCTGGAGTTGGGTTCGGGCGCGGGATATTGCGAGCGCTTCATTCCCGGGTTGATCACTTCAGAGGTCTTCCACTGCTCCAGGGCGAAAGTTGTTGCCGACGCCCAACAAATGCCATTCGCCGATGCGTCGCTGCGCGCCATTGTGATGACAGACGTCTTACATCACATGCCACACACGGAGAGTTTTTTCGCAGAGGCAACTCGATGCCTCCGTAAGGGCGGGAAAATTCTCATGATTGAACCGTGGGTCACGCCCTGGTCCCGGCTGGTCTATACGCGGCTGCATCACGAACCTTTTCGGCCCGAGGCCGACGATTGGTCCTTTTCTTCGAGCGGTCCACTCTCGGGCAGCAACTCGGCAATTCCTTGGATTGTGTTCGTAAGAGATCGCCTGAAATTTGAATCTCTCTTCCCGGAATTATCGATCGAGCAGATTCGCCCTTTCATGCCATTTCGCTACCTGCTATCTGGCGGAGTGGGGTTGAGAAGCTTGATGCCGGGGTTCACGCACGCCGCCTGGGTAGGTCTTGAACAGATGCTGGGGCCTCAAATGCCTCGGTTCGCCATGTTCGCCTTCATATCCTTGCAGAGATCCTAGACAACGTTCTGATCAGACTTACGATTCGACCGTCGAGGCTCATACGTTCTAGTGAAGAGTGAAGGATGGTGGGCAGTGCAGGACTCGAACCTGCGACCTCCTGCTTGTAAGGCAGGCGCTCTAACCAGCTGAGCTAACCGCCCTTGTGACTCATGGGTCTGACGAGTCGCCGGCCGAAGGCGGCGGAAGGGCATCGCACCAAATCGGCGACTGATCGAGTATACGTGAGCCGTGAAAGCTGCGGTACTCGCCGGGACACATCCTCACGCCATCAACGCGCTTAGTGCTGAATCTTCTGATTTTGTTTCGTGCCCGACTATGCCGCCACCCGACAGGATCAGTTAGTGGTGCTGCTAGACTGGCTGCGTGCGGCGACTGATTGTCAACGCTGATGATTTCGGATTCACTTCCGGAGTGAACCGGGCCATTGTTGAGGCTCACACTCGGGGAGTCGTTACTTCTTCCACTCTGATGGCCAACGGCCCGGCCGTTGCCGAGGCGGTTGCGCTGGCGAAAGCAACGCCGCAATTAAGCACGGGCTGTCATGTGGTGCTCATCGACGGCGAGCCAGTTCTTGGCGCGGAGCAGATCCCATCCCTCGTTACTCGAACGATCCCGCGCTTTCGTGATGGTCTGAAAACCTTTGCGCTGCGCGCGATCGCAGGCCGGATGGATGCGGACGAGATCGCCGCCGAGGCGAGCGCGCAGATTCGCAAGATTCAATCCGCCGGACTCGCCGTTTCGCACGTCGACACACACAAGCACACGCATCTGTTCCCGAAAGTCCTGCGGCCACTGCTGCGCGCGGCGGGCGTTTGCGGGGTGCGCGCAGTGCGCAATCCCTTTGGCCCACGGCTGCCGCTGCGCTCGAGCCGTCTGCTGGCGCGTCCCAGCCTGTGGACGCGCTACGCCGAAGTTCGGGTTCTGCGCCGCTTTGCCGGCACGTTTCGCGAAACCGTATCGCGCGAAGGCTTCGTCACTCCAGACGGCACACTCGGCATTGAAGTCACCGGCGCTCTCGACGAGACGCTGTTTCACGCGATCGCCGAAAGCATTCCCGAGGGCACATGGGAATTCGTTTGTCATCCCGGCTATAACGATGCCGACCTGCAACGGGCCAAGACCCGGCTGCGCGAGTCCCGAGAGACCGAACTGCGCGTCCTGACCTTGCCCGCCGCTCGCGAACTGGTTGCAAGAGAAGGAATTGAGTTGATCTCATATCGAGATTTCGTGGCCCGGCCGCAAGTCCGATAATGCCACTGCGTCTTTCGCTCGCCGATTTGCCTGCTCAAGTTCGGAGTACTCTGGTAACCTACCGGATACTGCGAACTGGTGTGATGATTTCAGTAACCCTGTCTTTGTGAGGCGGGAGGTTCATCAATGTCGGCCACTGGGTCAGCTCCGCGCGCGACGCTGGACTTAAAGGTCCGGGTGTGGGGCATGGGCGCGAACGATCAGCCGTTTTTCCAGAGCGCGATCGCGCAGAATATCAGTGCGACCGGGGCCTGCGTCTACGGCATCGAACAAAGCCTGAAAGTGGGCGACGTGATCGGCGTGCAATATGAAGGCAAGAAGGCACGCTGCAAAGTGATCTGGGTCGTGGATGCGGGCGCTCTCAAGAAGACCCAGGCTGGGCTCCAACTAGTGGCCGATCAGGAGTGTCCGTGGGCGGCGATGCTTCCCCACGACATGAAGCCGGAAGAGCGCACACAGCAGAACCAGGACAACCGCAGAAAATTCGCGCGCCACAAGATTTCTTTTCCTCTGGAACTGCGCGACGAGCGGGTCAATACTCCCCTGCGCGTCAACGCAACAGACATCAGCGGCAACGGCTGTTATGTAGAGACCGTCATGCCGTTACCAGTCGCCACCGCGCTGCGCGTCGATTTCTGGATTGGTGATGAAAAGCTTTCACCTACCGCGGTGGTTCGCACTCGCGACCCCGGCGTGGGCATGGGGATTGAGTTCACGGGACTGCCGGAAGAAGGCAAGAAGCGATTTCAGATCCATCTCGACAAGTTGGATCCCGTTGCCCTGGGCCCGAAGCCGACCAGTCTGAACCCGACCAGCTAAAGCCGCAGCAGGAAAAGGCCGGAAATTGAAGGCTATGGCCGCTGCGCGCTCGTGTCCTAAAGCTTCTCTCATGTAAAATCTGCAACTACCGCACCTTCCAGCCATCGAATCACAGGAACCACACAGGAACCAGGGGAGTGCGGACTCACGCGCATGAAAATCGGAATCACTTGTTATCCGACATACGGCGGCAGCGGAGTGGTCGCCACGGAACTGGGCCTCGAATTGGCTCAGCGCGGCCACGAAATTCATTTCATTTCCTATGCCCAGCCCATTCGCCTACGGGGTGCGGAAGCGAACATTCACTATCACGAAGTCGAAGTGTCGCGTTATCCGCTGTTTGACTATCCGCCGTACGATTTGGCGCTGGCCACGCGGATGGCCGAGGTTGCGCAACTTTATGATCTCGATCTGCTGCACGTGCACTACGCGATTCCGCATTCGGTAAGCGCGCTGCTGGCGCGGCAAATGCTGGCCGAAGGACCGCGCGGGCGACGCTTGCCCTTCGTCACTACCTTGCATGGAACCGACATCACTCTGGTTGGCCTCGACCGTTCGTATCTTCCGATCACGCGTTACTCGATCGAGCAGAGCGACGGCGTCACTGCGATTTCCAATTACCTGCGCGATCGCACGCAGCGCGTTTTCGATGTGAAGAACAGTATCGAGGTCATCTACAACTCGGTGAACTGCGATGTCTACAAGCGCAACCCTGAGGGCGCTGCCAAGCTGCGCGCCGAGTACGCCCCTAACGGCGAGCGCGTGCTGGTGCATCTTTCCAATTTCCGCCCGGTGAAGCGGCTCACCGACGTGGTGGAAATCTTTGATCGGGTCCATAAGCAGATTCCGTCGAAGCTGCTCCTGATCGGCGACGGGCCCGACCGTTCTGTGGCTGAGTGGCTGGCGGTGCAGAAGGGGATTCATGACGACGTGTTGTTTCTCGGGAAGCAAGATCAGATTCAGGAGCAGGTCGCCGCAGCCGATGTCATGCTGATGCCGAGCGAATTGGAATCGTTTGGCCTGGCCGCGCTCGAGGCCATGGCCTGCGAAGTTGTGCCCATCGCGACGAGGGCCGGCGGGGTGCCGGAGGTGATCGATCACGGCAAGAGCGGATATCTCGCGGACGTGGGCGACGTGGAGACGATGGCGCGCTACGCGATCGAATTGCTGCGCAACGAGCAACTCTTGCGTGAAATGGGCAGGCAAGGCCGGGCGGTGGCGCTGGAACGTTTCTGCTCGACCAAGATCGTGAAGCAATACGAAGATTTCTACCGGCGCGTGCTCGAACGTTCGGCGTAGAAGCCCTCAGGCACCGAACTCGCCGCTTCCACCAGCGGCAAACGGATCCGGATCAGCGTTCCCTTCCCTTCGTGGCTGTCGATGGTCATGCGCGCCGTGTCGCCGTAGAGCACCTGCAGACGTTCGGAAATATTCGCCATCCCGATACCCATCCCTGACCAACTGCTGCTTTCTTCCAGTTGTGCCGCGCCCATGCCCACGCCGTCGTCTTCAACCTCGATGATCAGCTTCGAGTCTGTGACCCGGCTGCGCAGATAAATGCTGCCGCCTTCGACCTTGGGACCGATGCCGTGTTTGATCGAGTTTTCTACGAGCGGCTGCAGCAGCATGCTGGGAACGACCACGTCGAGCGATGCCGGGTCGAGTTCCTTGATCACTCGCAGCTTGTCGCGGCCGAAGCGTACCACCTCGATATCGAGATAGTTGTCGATGAACTCGAATTCCTCGCGCAGCGGCGCGAAGGCTTCGCTCGTATTCAGCAGGCGGCGGAGAATCGTGGCCAGTTTGAAGATCACTTCCCGCGCCATGTCGGGGTCGAAGCGGACCAGTGAAGAAATCGAATTCAAAGTATTGAAAAGGAAATGAGGATTGATCTGGTTCTGCAGCGCTTCCATGCGCGCGTGGAGCAGAAGACGTTCTTGCTCTTCGAGTTTGATCTGGATGCGCACGCTGTTGAAGATTTTCAGCTCGATTCCGATGGCGATCACCGAGGCCGCGTAGATCGCGGCCTCAACCCAGTAATTGTGGGGGCTCTCCAGCGCGAAGATCGAACGCGGAAAGTACTTCGACATCTCGGTCTGCACGAAACGCAGCCCGACGATCGTGGTGAAAAACATGATCTGCCAGTCGAACAGGCGCGGACGAGGCAGGTTACGGCGGATCAGGCGGTAGATGCTGAGATCGATAAACGGAGAGAACGACCAGATGTCCTCTTTGTCGAGTGCCATGGCGCGGAGCTGGCCGGAGATAAATCCGCAGAGCAGGAGGAAAGGCAGAGCGGCCCACTCGCCGTGAAGCATGGCTGGGAAACCCATCAGGACTCCGCCCAGCAAACCCGCCCAGCGGCCACCAATCACGCCCAGCAAAAGCGTCGTTTCGAAGCTGAGATCGCCAGCCAGAAAACTTTTCTGCGCAATGCGAATCCAGACGCCGATCGTGATGGGCAGCCCGAACCAGAGCGCGAGGTAAATTTTTTGCCGTAGCGTCCGCTCCTCGCGAAACAGGAGCGACTTGAATTCCAGAGATCGCACCAGAGTACTGGAGGCCACCGTGGCCACGCCCACTTTGAGCAGCAGATGAATCAGAATGAGGCGTGGTTCCATGAGGATTACACTCTAAGAATCGCGTGGCGCGACGGTTGCGGCAAACCGTTCGTTAACTGTATGCCAATTCCTTGGCGCGTTGCGCTGCCTTCACCACGGCCTTGATCAGCGTCACGCGCAGCTTGCCTTCTTCCAGTTCCATGATTCCGTCGATGGTGCACCCCGCAGGAGTGGTCACCGCGTCTTTGAGCAGCGCGGGGTGATCGCCGGTTTCGAGCACCACACGAGCAGCGCCGAGCGTGGTTTGCGCGGCGAGCAGCGTGGCAATGTCGCGCGGCAGACCGACTTTGACTCCGGCCTCTGCCAGCGACTCCAGAATGATGTAGATGTAAGCCGGGCCACTGGCGGAGAGCGCAGTTACGGCGTCCATGTGCTTCTCGTCGACTACGACCGTTCTGCCGACTACATCAAACATGTGGCAGGTCAGAGCCACATCTTTTGCGCTGGCGTGCTTGCCTTTGCAGATCGCGGTCATGCCGCTCCCGAGCAGGCAGGGGGTATTGGGCATGGCGCGAATCACGGGAACATTGGGAGGCAGATCCCTCTCGATCATTGACGTGGGTACTGACGCCGCCACCGATATGATCAACGTTTTCGGCGTGACGTGGCCGCTGATTTCACGCACGACTTCTTCGACGACCTGCGGCTTTACCGCGATCACGATGATGTCGGCGCCTTCGGCGGCCGCAGCGTTGTCGGTTCCGACCTTCACTTTGAGTTTCGCCGCCAGCGCCCGGGCACGCTCCGCATGGGCAACGGTCGCGCAGGTTGATTTCGCCGAGAGCAGACCGTGCTTGAGCAGAGCCTGAAGAATGATGCCGCCCATCTTGCCTGCGCCCAGAAACGCAATTCTCTTTTTCGCCAGATCGCCCGCTAGATCACTTGCCATGATTGGCCCCGTTTGCTGTGAAAGTGTTTCGCAAGACTCATCGCGCGACTGCGGCCCGCCTCTCCATCCAGTTCCACGCAGTGGCGACAATCTCGCGTAATCCGCGCGTCGCTTTCCAGTTGAGCAACGCCTGTGCTTTCGCCGGGTTCGCCACCAGCGCGGGAGGGTCGCCGGCGCGTCTGGCCACGATCTTGCGCGGCACACGCTTGCCGGTCACTTCTTCTACGGCCGAGATGACTTCCTGCACCGAAGCGCCGGTTCCCGTTCCCACGTTAACCGCAAAACTCCCCTTGCCCGCCGCCAGATGCTCAAGCGACTTCACGTGCACGCTGGCCAGATCGTTCACATGAACGTAGTCGCGCACGCAGGTGCCATCGGGCGTTGGATAGTCAGACCCGAATACCATTAACTCGGGTCCAAGTCCCGCCGCCGCGCGGAGCGCCAGGGGAATCAGGTGTGTTTCCGGGTCGTGTAGCTCGCCGATTTCTCCGCTCTCATCGGCGCCCGCGGCATTGAAATAACGCAGGCTGGCAAAGCGAAAACCGTACGCGCGGTCATAGGCCTCAAGCGCCTGCTCGAAAAAAAGTTTTGAGACGCCGTAAGGGTTCACCGGCTGCCGCGGGATGTTCTCTTCAATCGGAATTTTTGCCGGCTCGCCATAGACGGCGCAAGTCGAGGAAAAAATAATCTTCTTCACGCCCGCTGCCAGAGCTGCGTTCAACAGCGAGAGCCCGCCCTCGACGTTGTTGTGAAAATACTTTTTCGGATTCGTCACCGACTCGCCAACAAAGGCATAGGCGGCGAAGTGCATGATCGCGTCGACACGCGGCAGTACGCGCGCGAGCGCGGCCGCATCCAGCACGTCGCCCTTCACCAATTCGAATCCCGCCGCCAGAAATTCATGCCCGGTGCTGAGATTGTCGAACACGATCACTTCATGTCCGGCTTGTTTCAGCGCCCTGGCCGCATGGCTGCCGATATATCCCGCCCCGCCGATCACCAGAACAACCAAGTCAGTCTCCTTTCACGTCGTTGGCGCGGCGTGGACCCCGATCGCAAGATCGCGCCGAATTCAGCTCTGGGTATCTGGAATTACGGGTAGTGATGCACGTTGGATTGCCTACCCTAAGGCGTCATCTAACGTCGTTATGCAATCAAGCGCAGCCGTTTTTCAGGCGAAGCGAAGAGCCTGCCCCGAGCGAAGCCGAGGGGATCTCAGTCTTATCCGGCCCGAAGCGTGAGCCAAATTGCACCACCTCCGAATTATACGGGCATCTACGCCGGACGCGGGGTCTCCTGTTAAGATAGCGCGATCTCGCTGGAGGTTTCAGTGGAAGAAGTCAAACTGCCGCCAGTTCCGGGGCCGACACCGGAGCCCACGCCTCAGCCCGCGGCTCGCCAAACGGGTGTGCCGGCAGAAGTTCCCGCAGCGACGTTGGCACCGGTCGCCGACAGCAGCGTTTCATCGAGCGTCCCTCCTGTAGACGTCCCTTCCGCGCCCGTTCCGCCCTCGCTCGTTCCCCCTTCACCCGTTCCGCCTTCACTCCAGCACGCCGACCGCACAACCGGGCTCGTCGTCTTCGGAGTTTTCCAGATCATCGTCGGACTTCTGACCGCGCTGCTGATTCCGCTGGTGGCGCTGGGGGCGTTCGTGTCGCGCCTCGGCCCAGGCGGATCGATGCGCCCGGCGCAACTGTTGTCGGCGATTTCCACTTATGCGTTTGCCGCCGCGGTGCTGATAACGCTCGGCATCGGGTCGATCCAGTACCGTCGCTGGGCCCGGGCGTTGACTGTGGTCATCTCGTGGTACTGGCTGATCATGGGCGCACTCATCACCGTGCTTCTCACCGCGGTGATGCCCGTGATGATGCGGACTGCGATGCAGGCGCAGCGGAGTGCGGCGGGCGCGCCGACGCCAAGCCTATCCACCGGGGTGATGGCCGTCGTCATCACGCTGATCATCGTCTTTATGGCGTTTTTTCTGATCGTGGTGCCGATCGCGTTCCTGGTCTTCTACAGCCGCGAAGATGTTGCCGCGACTTGCCGCGAACACGATCCGGTGGAGCGCTGGACCGATCGCACGCCCTTGCCTGTGCTCGGAGCGAGCGTAGTGTTTTTTGTGGGTGCGATTTATCTTGCCAGCGTCGGCCTGACCACACCGATCTTCCCCTTCTTTGGGCGCTATCTCACCGGCGTTGTCGGAGGCGCATGTTTTCTGATACTGGCCGCGATTGAAGGTTATCTGGCCGTCGGGTCCTTTCGACTCAAGCCGATCGCCTGGTGGATCGCAATAATCGCGCTGCCGATCCGCCTGCTGTCGATGGTGCTGACCTACCTCAAGGCCGACCTCATGCAGGCTTACTCGAAGATCGGCATGTCCGACAGGCAGTTGAACGCGCTGAATGCGAACCCGATGCTTCGCGGTCACGTCATCTTGTGGTGGAGTCTGATTTCCCTCTGCCTTTTTTTCGGCTACCTGCTGTGGATCAAACGCTACTTCAAGACGCCGCAGACACAGCAGCTGGGAGCGTTGCCGGCGGAGGCGGTCTGATGGACGCGGGAGAGAAACACGCCACGACCAAACCCTAGCACCCCCGGAGTCATGCCATGAGCGAACAACTTGCCGATAAGAAATGTGTTCCCTGCCGAGGCGACGTCCCTCCATTGAAAGGCGCGGAACTCGAGAAGCTTCACGCGAGCGTCCCCCAGTGGATTGTGGAACGAGGACATCACATTCACCGCGAGTACCGTTTCCCTGATTTCAAACAGGCGCTGGATTTTGTGAACCGCGTGGGCGCGCTGGCCGAGGAACAAGGCCATCATCCCGACATTCTGCTGGGCTGGGGCAAGGCCGAAATTACTTTGTGGACGCACAAGATCGACGGCCTCACCGAGAGCGACTTCGTCATGGCGGCCAAGATCGACCGCTTGCTGAACGGATAGGCTGTGCAAGTCGCCCATGCTCAGTCTGATCCCTCGGCCGGTATCGGCGGCGATTCCGGCATCCATTTCCGTGTGGCGAACGCGAACACCGCGGCGGGGACCAGCATAACCAGGCCTGTGCTGACGGCGACGGTGCGCGCAGAGAACCCTCGATCGAGGAAAACGCCCGCCAGGTATGCGGTCACCGCGAATGAGAGGCTTCCCAACGCGAGATCGGCGGAGAATACCCGTCCCCGAAAACGGTCTTCGCTGTGCAGTTGTAACAGCGTCGTCGAAAAGACCCAGACCGTCGATCCGCCAGCATGGGCGAGCATGGCGCACGCAGCCGCCATCCATACGGTGCGGCTGGGCCCGAGCATGCAATATCCCGCGGAGATCGTAAGATAACCGAACAAGATTCCCAGCCTCAGACGATGCTGGCTCTGGCCTGACCAGCGGGCTGAAATCAGCGGACCGGCGAGCGCGCCGATGCCGCGGCCACCGAGAAGAATGCTCATGCCCAGCATGGCGCCACCCGCGGCATTGATCCCGGGCCGGTGCACCGCGAATTCGCGCGCCCCCATCACGGTAAAGATGACCCAGCTTGGGCCCACCATCAGTTCGCCGGCCTTCGCGAATACCGCCGGAAACAAGGTGCGATGACGGCGAATGTAGCGCATGCCTTCGATGACCGGAGAAAAATCCACTAGATCGCGTGCGCGCAAGGGAGCCGACGACTCTGCGTGAGGCTCTGCAAAGTGCATGCCGCCGATCAAGAGCGCCGACGCGATGAATGAGACCGCGTTGAGGATGAAGACGGCATCCCGCCCGAAGAATGCCGCTACCACACCGCCGACCGAGGCCCCGATCAGCAGGTTCACCGACCACGTCGCCGACGACAAGGTGTTGGCGACCAGCACTTCTGCCTCGGCCGCGATATTGGGAATCACCGCACTTCGCGCCGGTTCAAAAAACGCCGCCATGGTCGTTTCTGCCAGAAGCAGCGGATAGACGAGCCACACCATCGAGCGGGAACGCACAAACAGCATGGCCAGCACGACCACGCAGCGAACCAGGTCGGCGGCAATCATGACGTGCTTGCGGCGCAACCGGTCGTTGATCACGCCCGCCATCGGCCCTACTAGCGTCTGCGGCAACACTTGTAACACCAGCGCTAAAGCGACCGAACTGGCCTGCCCCGTCAGCTGCAACAGCAGCGTGTAGATCGAGAGCGTGTAAAACCAATCCCCAATTTCGCTGACGATCTGCGCCAGCCACAGGCGGCGGAAATTACGGTTGCCGCCCACCAGCCGTGCGTAGGATGCAAGCGTAATCGTGGATGTGCCGCGTTCCGGTTGGGGATCCATGCATTGCCTATGTATTTGCCTAATAGGGGAGTACTAATTACGCGCGCGTGCCCGATCTATTAGTGGGGACGGTTTGAGTGCAAGGAGATGGATGTCTCGCCCTGCCAGTGCAAAACAGAAACACGACGCTACGGCTGCAGTTTCGTTTTCAAGTCCGCTGCGATCTGCTTGCCGTGGAAGCGGCCATTCTCGATGAAAATCTCGTTGGTGCGCGATCCGGCAACAATAACGCCGGCGACGTAAATTCCCCGCACGTTGCTTTCGAGTGACACCGGATCGCACACCGGCCGGCATTGTGGATCTGAAAGTTCAATTCCCATGCTGCGCAGGAAATCGTAGTCGGGATGGTAGCCGATCAGCGCCAGCACGAAATCATTCTTGAGGCGCACCGTCCCTCGCGGCGTGTTCAGCGTCACATGGTCGATGCCAATTGCCTCCACGCTGCTGTTGAAGTAGGCCTCGATCTCACCGGCTTTGATGCGGTTCTCGATATCGGGCTTGATCCAGTATTTGACGTGCGAGTGCAGATGCGCGTCGCGGTGCACCAGCGTTACGCGGGCGCCGTGACGCCACAGATCGAGCGAAGCGATGGCGGCAGAATTTTTGCCGCCGATCACCAAAACATCCGTATCGTAGTAAGGATGCGGCTCGCCGTAGTAATGCGAAACCTTCGGCAAGTCTTCGCCGGGAATACTGAGCTGGTTCGCGAGATCGTAATAGCCGGTCGAGACAACCACCTTTTTCGTGTGATAGTCGTGCGGCCGCCCGGCGCGGTCGGTGGCTGTGATGCTGAAGTTTCCATCTTCTCCCATCACGGTCTTGACCCATTCGTATTGCCGCACGTCGAGTTTGTAATGCTCGGCTACTTTGCGGTAGTACTCGAGCGCCTCTTCGCGATTGGGTTTCTGCTGCGCGGTGGTGAACGGGACATCGCCGATTTCGAGCAATTCCGGCGTGGTGAAAAACACCATGTTCGCGGGATAGCGAAACAGGGAATTCACCAGGCAGCCCTTGTCGACCACCATCACCTTCAGCCCGATTTTTTGCGCCTCGATGGCGCACGCCAGCCCGGTGGGCCCCGCTCCGATCACGACCACGTCGGTGCGCATCTCGTTGCGCGACTTGGCCCTCGCTTTAGGTAGAACTTCGAGTGCTTCGTCGGTGAGGAAGTCAGGCATGGGGGCGGAGAGGTCGAGAGCGCGAGAGTCTACGCGCAACTCGGAAACCGTTGATTCTAGCACGCGGGAACTACCCTGAAGATCGGTAGCCCTCGCTGGACAGTGCGCCGGTTTGAACTTTGATTTGAAAGGGCGCGGCCTCCCGCCGCCGGTTTGAACTTGATTTGAAAGGGCGCGGCTTCCAGCCGCCGGTTTGAACCTGATTTGAAAGGGCGCGGCTTCCAGCCGCGCCGTAAGATGAGCCAGGTGTCATCCTGAGCGGAGCCGTTTTTCAGGCGAAGCGAAGGATCTCAGTCTTATCCGGCCCGGAGCGTCAGCCAAGTTGCACTCCCCGCCGCTGCGAGTGTCCCGATTTCGATTTTGCCGGTCTTTGCGACCTTTGCGAATCCTTGGCTCTCTTCGCGGTGTCAGGCTCTTACTCCGAAATTACGACGCTACTCCCCGCTGCGCGATCAAAATCACGCGCTCGCTGAGGCCACGAAAGCCAGACTCACGTCCCGCTCGATTCGAAACAAAACTTGAAGCGCCGCGCAGCGCCGCCAAATATACACAGCCCAGTGTGACATCCGACCTTGCCTTCACAACTCACTTGGCGAGATAATGCCAGCGTCGTACCGTGCGATCCAGAGAAGCATGGCGCGCTAAGTTCTTTGTTTTCCGGATTTTGACCTCTATGTCCTTTGTCCGCCGTATTTTGCGGGGAAATTCCTGCTAACCCCCTGATTCTGGAGATCGGGGGGAGGGGGGGGGGGGGTAGCAAACTAGTAATCTCGGTCGCACGGCGGCTGATCTTACAGGCCTTGCGCCAGAGCATTCATCGCGCTCATATCCGGCGAGGCTCTCGTACATTCCCTCCCAGTCAGAAAATTTGATTATGTCCACTCTTACCGAGCACGCCTCACCCGAGCCCGCCGCCCAGAGCAAAATCGGAACCCGCATGGAATCCGACAGCATGGGGAAGATCGAAGTCCCCGCGAATGTCTACTGGGGCGCGCAGACCCAGCGTTCGCTTTTGCACTTCAACATCGGTCGCGACACCATGCCGCCCGAACTGATTCGCGCTTTCGGCATTCTGAAAAAGGCCTGCGCGCTCGTGAATCAGGATCTGGGCAAGCTTTCCGCCGACAAAGCGAAGCTGATCGTGCAGGCCGCCGACGAGGTGATCGCGGGCAAGCTCAACGATCAGTTCCCTCTACGCATATGGCAGACCGGCAGCGGCACGCAGACCAACATGAACGTCAACGAGGTCATCTCCAACCGCGCGATTGAGATTGCGGGCGGCCCGAACGGACGAGAGATGATGGGATCGAAGAAGCCGATCCATCCCAACGACGACGTCAATATGTCGCAGTCGTCGAACGACACATTCCCGGCGGCGATGCACATCGCGGCCGCCGATCGCGTAAGGAATGCGCTGATTCCGGCGATCACGACCGTGCGCGACGCGATCATGGCCAAGGCCAAGGAATTCGAAAATGTGGTCAAGATCGGGCGCACTCATCTGCAGGACGCCGTGCCTCTCACCTTCGGCCAGGAGTTCGGCGGGTGGGCTAGCCTGCTCGATCGCGACATCCATCGTCTGGAACAGGCGCTGGGTGGGCTTTACGACCTCGCCATCGGTGGGACCGCGGTCGGCACGGGACTGAACGCGCATCCCGAGTTTGCCGAGCGCGCGGCGAAGAAGATCGCTGAACTCACAGGACTTCCCTTCCGCTC
The DNA here is from genome assembly GCA_963739125.1 of uncultured Acidobacteriaceae bacterium. GTDB lineage: Bacteria > Acidobacteriota > Terriglobia > Terriglobales > Acidobacteriaceae > Sulfotelmatobacter. The sequence goes on from CAVTZD010000002.1 coordinate 168,128, forward strand.
GCACGGCAACAAGTTCGCCGCGCTTTCCGCACACGACGAAATCGTGTTCGCGCAAGGCGCAATGGAAACGCTGGCCGCGTCGTTGATGAAAATTTCGAACGACATTCGCTGGCTGGCTTCCGGCCCGCGCTGCGGCCTGGGAGAGTTGTCGATACCGGAGAACGAGCCGGGTTCGTCGATCATGCCGGGCAAAGTGAATCCCACGCAGTGCGAGGCCATGACCATGGTCTGCGTGCAGGTTCACGGCGCAACCGCCGCGGTGGGGTTTGCCGGCTCGCAGGGCAACTTCGAACTCAACGTGTACAAGCCGGTGATCATTTACAACTTCCTGCACTCGGTCACACTCGTCACCGACGCATGCCACGGCTACGTCGAGTACATGCTGAAAGGCATTGAGGTCGATCGCGCGAAGGTCGACTGGTATGTGAAAAATTCTCTGATGCTGGTGACTGCGCTGGCGCCGAGAGTCGGCTACGACAAAGCGGCGCAAATCGCGCACACTGCGCATGTGGAACACTCGAGCCTGCGCGAGGCAGCGTTGAAGCTGGGGTATCTGACCGGCGAGGAATTCGATCAACTGGTCAAGCCGGAGAGGATGACGAGACCATGAAGGACTTGTGGAGTTCTATTTCTTGATCAGACTGGTGTGGCTGGCGACGCACTGCCACTTGCCGCCGTCCAGAATCCAGGTGTCGGTAAAACGTCCGACGTGGTCGTAGGGCCTTCCCTGATAAGTTCCCGCGGCATGATAGGTCCCGGTGACCACCGCCGTGTCGCCGAAGAAGTTCATCTTGACATCCTGAATGTTAGTGAGCGTGGGTTTGAAGAGGGGGTCTCGGATGTCGGCCAGAAATTTCTGCTTGTCGCTGACTTCTCCATCCCACTCGGTGTTGACGAACCGGCTGGCCACCAGGGCATCAAGGGCGGCAGAATCGCGGTTCACCTGCGCTTCGTTCCACATGCGTTCGAGTACCAGCAGCTTGGTTTCGCGTGGATCCGCCTGTTGAGCGGCCAGCGCGACTGGGATCAAAGCCAGAAGGAGAAAGCAGCAGAAGTTGCGAATCATGGGTCTTGCAGGTTCACCGTCATCCCCACGTGAGGGCGAACGCTTCGAAACGATAACAGGGCACGGAGCCCTCGAGCCACAGAAACGCGGCCTGGCAGTTACCAACGTCACGAATCGGATTTTCGGACCTTGGACTTCCGCTAACGTCGACTCTAGAATGCCCAGCGCAGCAGCGTGGCACCGATGGTGAAGCCAGCGCCGACCGAGGCCAGCATGACCAGACTTCCCTTTTTCAGCTTCCCCTCCTCGATCGCAGTATTCATGGCCAACGGGATCGTTCCCGCCGTGGTATTGCCATAGCGGTCGATGTTGACGATGACCGCGTCGGGGCGCAGGCCCAGCCGGTCGGCGGTTGCGCTGATGATGCGCAAGTTCGCCTGATGCGGAATGAACGCGTCAATGTCGCTGCCTTTGAGGCCGTTGCGTTCGAGCAGCTTCAGGCACAGTTCGGTCTGCTTGCGGACGGCAAACTTGAAAACCTGCTGGCCGTCCTGGTGAACGCAGTGCATTTTCTTCTCGACGGTTTCTTTGGTCGAGGGATGCAGACTGCCACCTCCGGGCATGTAGAGAAATTCGCCGCCTGAGCCGTCAACTTCGTGGATGTAGTCGATCAGGCCGACAGAATCGTCTTCGGCCGGCTCCAGAATCACTGCGCCCGCGCCGTCGCCAAAGATCACGCAGGTAGCACGATCCGTGTAATCGATGACGGAGGACATGACGTCCGCTCCGATCACCAGCACGCGCTTGTGCGCGCCGCTGCGGATGAACTGCGCCCCCGTCTGCAGGGAATAAACGAACGCCGAGCAGGCGGCGGAAAGATCGAATCCCCAGGCTCCTTTCGCGCCCAGTTTTTTCTGCACCATGCAGGCCGTCGAAGGAAAAAACATGTCGGGAGTGACTGTGCCGACAATGATCGCCTCCACGTCGGTCGGAGCCAGGCCGCGCTGGGCCAGCGCTTTTTTAGCCGCTTCGACGGCCAAGTCGCTGGTAGCCACACCTTTTTCGACAATGTGGCGCTCGCGGATGCCGACGCGGGTCATGATCCATTCATTGTTGGTGTCGACCATTTTCTCCAGGTCGGCGTTGGTAAGAAGACGCGGCGGCACGTAGGTGCCCAGAGCGCTGATTTTGGCCCGGATCGGTTTGGTCAATGAGTTCTCCTGCGCGGTGTGACAAATAGGAAACTCAGTATTGTGAAGGATTGAAGCGGGAAAGTCTAACCCGTCCAGGCTGCGGCCGTGGGCTAGTTTGACTTTGAGACCGCCGGCGGACGCGGCACAATTTATGAAACCGGTCACGCAGGCCGAGACAGCCGACGTAAATCAAGCAGCATGTGGAGGGCGGAAATCGTCGCATAAATAGAACAGGCGGCAACCCCCTACGGATTCGGGACCCAACCCTACTACCGGGACGATGCAGTTCGGCGTTCCAGCCCCCTACTGTGCTCGGTGTTGCCGCCAGGACTTCACAATCATCCTCAAGTATCGAGTTTGGCAATACAGGGAATGCCGTATACCTAGTCGAGAGAAGAGTACGTTCACGCTGCTTCCCGTTCCTTTTCGTGATCCATCCATTCGCGGACAAAACCGGGGCACGAGATGATGCCGAATTCGCGATTCTCCCTATGAATGAGGAAAGAGATCGCCGCCCGGTCCAATTCTTCCAGGTGCGCCAGACTCAGCAATGGCCACAATTGACAATCAACCGCGGAATTGACGAGTTGTTCGAGGTAGGGCAAATGTCCCTCGAACAATTTCCCGGATACACGGATCGTGACGGTTGGTTTGGTCGTCGGGGATAAACCGCGATTGCTCATCTTTTCCCTCTTCTCATTTTCGATCGAGGCATATCATCTGATGCCCGCTAGTCTATAGACGCACCAGGAAAAAGTTGTTGCGTAACAATGTTGTAAAGATTCGCAATGATGCAGTAAGGGATCCAGTAAGGGAAGAATGACTCAAAAGGTTGTCGCTTGAAGGGATGGGCGAGGGGACGGAACCGCCGACTTTCGTTCTTGGCGGAGTTCTCATTGCGCTCAGCAGTTAAAGGCTTCCATGCTGGCACCGGCGAACAACTAAGAACCAGAAGCCCTTAACCGGAGAGTTGACTGAGAAAAGCCGCCAAGGATGCAAAGAGGGCCACCACGCACCCACCGGAACTTCGCACTACTCACCTAGAGATTTCTGCATGCGAAGGAAATAGCGGAACGATGACAGAGCGTATAAGCCAGGCACCGGGGGCTCACTGCACACGCAAGAGCCCGTTACCGTTGCTTCCTTCCGGACCTGGCGGGGTTGGCGGGAATACGTCGCGTAAGACCGATGCCTGACCGGGTTCATTCTAGCATCACATCTTTCTCCCGAGATCACACCTCCGAGCCTCGCGGTGGCACAATTTGAGGCGACGAGGGACGTCCGTCATAAAGGACAACGAGCTTTCCATTCCGATGCCGTGTCAAGCGAGGAACGCGTGGCCCTCCGAGGGACCCTACGAGCCGCGTGCACCGATGTGACTTTCGATGCAAGAATCCGCCGGGGAGGCCTTCCCTTCCTGCGGCGGTTGGCGAACAATAGGCTAGTGAATATTCGACTGACGAACGTTCAAATCAAGAACATTCGGATGAAGAACATTCGATTCGCGAACGAGAGATTAACCAGCTAAGGAAGTCCCGGCTCAATGGAGCGATCAGCTTTTCCGGCTCAAACTCGAATGTCGTCGCCGCCCACAAGTTCCGGGGTGATCGCACTCGACCGAGCCATCGACTTTTACTTTGAAGTGGCCTTGTATCTGCTTGTGCTGGCTGGTTTTGGAACTCTAGCCAGCACCGGTGGTCTGGACCTGCCGTCGATGCTCGCCACGGGAGTGGCACTGGCCGCGCGCGGCTATCTGCTGGCCAAACGTCGGACGGTGGTGATCTCTGAGCGTTGGACGACGCCCCTTACGATCGTCTATTTCGTTTTCTTCGCGGCCGACTACTTCATCATTTCGCACGGGTTCCTTCCTGCCACCATCCACCTTGCGCTGTTCGGCGTGGTCGTTCGCATGTTCTCGTTGCGGCGGGAACGCGACTACATCATGCTGGCGGTACTGGCTTTTCTCATGGTGCTGGCTTCGGCCGTTCTGACCGTTGACAGCGTGTTTCTGTTCTACTTCGCCGCATTCCTGCTCATGGCCGTGGCTACAGCCGTGCTCATGGAGATGCGGCGTTCGGTGCACGCGGCCAGCATCCAGGCACGGCGCTCGAACGATCCACAGGAACATCGCCACCTGGCGTTCTCGCTGGTGCGGGTTGCGCCGGCCTTGATGCTGATGATCCTGTTCGCGGGCACCGCCGTGTTTTTCCTTCTGCCGCGCATGTCAGCGGGCTACCTTGGCGGCTACGCGTTCGGCACCGATCTGTCATCCGGTTTCAGCGATCACGTCCGACTGGGGCAGATCGGGCAGATTCAGCAGTCGAACGCGGTGGTGATGCATGTGCAGATCGATGGCGACACGATCGGCCGGTACGATCTGCATTGGCGCGGCGTGGCCCTATCCGATTTCGACGGACACACGTGGTCAAAGCCGGAAGACCAGTTCATTCTGCAGCGCTGGCTCGACGATAGCTTTTCGATTCCGCAGCTTGAAAATGCAACATTGAAGTCTTACATTACGCCAAATCTGGCGCGCGAGCAGTTGATCCACTATCGCGTGTTGATGGAGCCGATCGGCACCAACGTCTTTTTTCTGGCGCCATGGGCCCGAAACGTCAGCGGACCCTATCGCCTGCTGGCGGCCGACTCCGCAGGCGCCGTTTATGACTTCGACGTGCAGCACGCGGTCAGCCAGTATGAAGCGGTTTCCGATATTGCCACCCCCGCCGCGGCGGAGTTACGCACGGCCGGGCGGAATTATCCGGCAAAGATCGCCGCCACTTACCTGCGCCTGCCGGCCGTCGATCCGCGCGTCCCGCGCCTCGCCGCGCAGATGGTTGGCTCAGCCAGCAACAATTTCGACCGCGCCGCGGCCATTGAAAACTATCTCCGCACCCATTACGGCTACACCTTGCAACTGCCTCGCACCATACCGAAAGATCCGATTGCGAATTTTCTGTTCGAGCGCAAGCAGGGACATTGCGAATACTTCGCCTCGTCGATGGCGGTGATGCTGCGCATGCTCGGCATCCCTTCGCGGGTGGTCAACGGATTCCGCAGCGACGAGTTTAACGATTTGACCGGGTACTACGTCGTCCGCGCGAAAGACGCCCACTCCTGGGTTGAAGCCTACTTCCCGGGATATGGCTGGCAGACTTTTGACCCCACTCCGGCGGGCGACGCCGGCACGCCCCAGGGATGGGGGAGGCTCGCGCTCTACGTCGACGCTATGGCGTCATTCTGGCGCGACTGGATCGTCAGCTACGACAGCACGCACCAGTATGTGCTGGGGCAGGCTGCCGTCAGCGGCACCCGCAATCTCTGGGAGAATTCGCGAACCTGGGCGCGGGAGCGTTATGCGGCGATGCTGCTCTGGGCGCGGCGCAGCCAGGATCGCGTGGAGCATTCTCCCCTGCGGTGGGCGGTGATTGGTCTGGGGATTGTGCTGGTATTTCTGGTGCTGGGAAATATCGGGCGAATCGCGCGCGGAATGCACCAGCGTTGGCTGCGCCTGCACCCTGAGCGCTCACCGCAGCAGTCGGCCGCCATGTGGTATGAGCGGATGACTCGCACGGTGGCGCGTAAGGGAGTCGAACGGTCGACTGCGCAGACACCGCGCGAATTCCTCGACAAGATTGCCGACCGGCGCCTGCACGCGCCCGTGGAACGCTTTACCGATGTCTATGAGTCGGCGCGGTTTGGAAACTCGGCCGACGACGCCCAGCGCCTTCCGGAGTTGTATGAAGAAGTGGAATTGGCTGCGCGCGGTAAACGGTAGACGGCCGGACAGCGCTTCGTTTGTCCCCGGATACCCTGGGCCCGTGTGGCGCGGCCTTTAGAACCGCCAGAACAAGCCGCCTCCCACGAAATAATTGTGCTGCCGGGAGTGACCGGTCGGGGCTAAGGGAAAATCGGGCTCCGGCGACCAGAAATCACGCACTTCCCCGCGCACAAACAGACGCTGCCAGAACTTCACATCCAGACCAAACCCACCCTGAATCACGCCCCCGTTCGTGGCTTTGCCAGGGTTCGTTCCTCCGTAGTCGAGATTGTTGTTCTCGCTGAAGTGGCTGAACCCTCCACCGAAACTCACCCAGGGAGAAAACGCAGTGGTGGGAAACAGATTCAATCGAACCGCAGGAGTCACAAAAATCTGCTGGTAGTCCGATGGAACCACTGCATTGCCGTAGGAACCAGCGTTCAGGTCTTCGTCCAGATTGAACAGCACCGGCACTTCGCCCGACACCGAGAAGATAGGCGTGATCAGAATCCGGCGGGCATACTCGCCCTCGAAACTGAGACCTTTGCCAGAGTGGATGGTAGGATCTAAGTAGTTCGCATTTTGGATGCCCTGATCGCTGATAAAAATGCGACCGATGGCGCCGCCAATCTCGTTTTTCTCATCTTGCGCGGTGAGCGATCCCGCCAGCGTCACCACACACAACACCGCAATCCAGAGTCGAGTCCCTGACATTTTTGCCTCCAACGAGGTTCTGCGCATGATTACGGCTGGTAAGTTCTTAGCCTAGCACGGCAGCAGCGCTTTTGAATTCCACAAGTCGCATGTTCCTGTGACTTTTGTGATGCCTCGCAGCGACTCCACTGCGGCGATCGCGCCTGAACGGAATGGGACCGGGCGCGAAGATGCGGGTGTTACCATGAAAGACGATCCCATGCCGTCCAAAACTCACGCCCGGAGCCCGGAGATCGAGAAGCCGCCGCAGGATCCACCCGTCCGTCGCCCGCAGAAGGTGGGCTTCGTCAGCCTGGGCTGCCCCAAGAATCTTGTAGACAGCGAGGTCATGATGGGCCTGGTGGCGCGGGCGGGCGGCGAACTGACTCGCCGGGCCGAAGACGCTGACGTCATTGTGGTGAATACCTGCTCGTTCATCGAGAGCGCGCAGCAGGAATCGGTGAACACGATCCTCGAAATGGCCGCGCACAAAACCGGCGGCAGGGCGAAAAAACTGGTCGTTGCGGGATGCCTGGTCGAACGCTTCCGCGAACAGATTCGGAAAGACATCCCCGAGGTCGACGCCGTTGTCGGGACTGGCGAACTGGAGAACATTCTCGCCGCCACCGGAATTGCGCCGGCCCCGGCGAAAAGTGATTCGCCGTTTGTTGTGTTGCCCTCACGGCCAGAAGGCGATGCCCGCGCCGCGCAAGGCCGCTTCTCGCGTGAAACGTGGAACGGCGCAATCGGCGACCTGCCCAATTATCTGTACGACGATGCCACGCCGCGCGTGCTGGCGACGCCGCGCCACATGGCATATATCAAGATTGCCGAGGGCTGCGACCATCCCTGCACGTTCTGTATTATTCCGCAGTTGCGCGGGCAGTTTCGTTCGCGGCGCTTCGAATCGGTCGTTGCCGAGGCCGAGCGGCTGGCGTTATCTGGCGTGCGCGAGATTACGCTCATCGGCCAGGATACGACTTGCTACGGCGAAGACTTCGGCTTGAAAGATGGTCTCGCCCTGCTGCTCAAGAAACTCGCCAGCATCGAAAATTTGCGCTGGATTCGATTTCTGTACGCCTATCCCAACAAAATCACCGGCGGGTTGTTGGACACGATCGCGGCTCACGAAAAAATTTGCTCTTATATGGATGTGCCTCTGCAGCATGCCTCGGCGTCGGTGCTGAAGCGCATGAAGCGCGGCGGCGGAGCAGATGTTTTCTTGCGTTCGATCGCCAGGATGCGGCGCACGGTCCCAGATGTGACGCTGCGGACCTCGTTCATTGTTGGCTTTCCCGGCGAGACTGAAAACGAGTTCGAAGAACTTTGCGATTTCGTCCGTGAGGCGCAATTCGACTGGATGGGCGCATTCGCCTATTCCGACCAGGAAGGCGCGGGCGCGTTCGATCACGATAAGAAACTTTCGCCCCGCGAGATCGAGCGCCGCCGCAAGCACCTGATGGGGATCCAGCGCCAGATCAGCAAAAAGAAAAAGAAAGCGCTGGTCGGACGGGAATTCGATCTGTTGCTCGAAGGCGAGTCGGAAGAAACAGAATTGCTGCTCGAAGGCCGAACCGCTATGCACGCGCCCGAAATCGACGGCAAAGTTTTTGTCAACGACGTTCCGGAAGAACTCACCCCGGAACCCGGACAGTTTTACCGCTGCCAGATCACCGAGGCTCACGATTACGATCTGGTTGCGAGGATCGTGTAGCATCTCCCCGCAATCTTCGTAACAAGAAATTCTCGTAACGATGATGGCCAAGGCTGGAAGCTTCCTTCTACAATGAAACTCGATATGCCGCGCAAGCGAGCGCTCAAACTCGGCTGCCCGATCTGCAAAAAACCGGTGAAGCGCGCCGACCCTGATTTCCCTTTCTGCAGCGATCGCTGCCGCACCGTCGACTTGGGCAAGTGGGCGAGCGGGGAGTACGTAATTTCAGCCCCGGTAAGCGACGCTGAGGAAGCAATTCGGGACACGAACCCTGAGGACGTTGAGAGCGATTCGTGAAGGATGGCGCTGAAACAGCTACGATCTCCGGCCGAACCGCCAGCCCCATCTGGGCCACGCTGACGGCCACGTTTTTCGGCGTCGGGCGTCTGCATCCGGGCCCCGGCACGTGGGGCTCCGCGGCCACAGTTCTGCTCTGGGCCGCGCTGGCGCACACCCTGAACCCCGCTCTGCGCTTGCCGGTGGTCGTCGTACTGGCTTTCGTCGTGACTCTGATCGGCATTCCCGCTGCGACTCGCGTGGCGCGGGCTTCAGCCGTTAAGGATCCACAGTTCGTGGTCATCGACGAGGTAGCCGGACAACTTATTGCCCTGATCGCCGTCCCCCTCGCGTGGAAAACTTTTCTCGCGGGCTTTATACTTTTTCGTGTGTTCGACATCCTCAAGCCGCCCCCGGTACGGCAACTGGAGCAACTCCCCGAAGGCGCCGGAATCGTGCTCGACGATGTTGCCGCCGGACTCTACGCGCTCGGCGTGATGCAACTTCTTCTGCACTCTGGTCTACTAAGTTAATAGCGAGTTGCGAGTGTCAGGTATCGAGCGAAAGCAGCCGGCACTCTGTACTCGCACCCGGTACTCGGTACTTCTTGCATGGGATTTTCCGACCGCATCCTGGGAAGAAAAAACGTCAACGGTGAACCACACATCGATGCGGTTCTGCCGGCTCTGGCGCTCGCCGGAGGAGAAATCCGCATCACTGGGTCCGGCCTGCGTCCCCACGAATTGCATCGGCCGAAGGTGCGGTTCGGCGAGGTCGAGGGCGCGGTCGTGGTCAGCGCCAACGGATTTCTGATCGCCCGCGTGCCCGAGGGCGCCGCTTCCGGCCCGGTCAGTGTTGCTACCGACGGCCACGTCAGCAACCCGCAGACCGTTAAGGTGGCGGTGCCCATCGCGGAGAATCTTCATCCCGTCACCAATCCCGCCCTGGATGGCGAGGGCAACATTTATGCCACGTTCTCGGGCTCGCGCGGAGAGAAGGTGCCGGTAGCGGTCTTTAAGATCGATACCAACTACACGGTCAGACCCTTTGTGGTCGAGATGATGAACGCGACCTCAATCGCCTTCGACCGCCAGGGACAGATGTACGTTTCTTCGCGCCACGAAGGCGCCGTCTATCGCGTTGCGCCCAACGGAACCATGACAACCTACGCGGAAGGCATGGGCGTGGCGACCGGCATCGCCTTCGATCGCGAACAGAACCTTTATGTTGGCGACCGCAGCGGAACTATCTTCAAGATCGGGCGCGATCAGCAAATGTTCGTCTTCGCCACGCTTGAACCCAGCGTCTCCGCGTATCACCTGGCCTTCGGTCCAAAGGGCGATCTGTTCGTGACCGGGCCGACCACTTCAAGTTTCGACTGCCTCTACAAAATCGAGCCCAATGGAGCCGTCAGCAATTTTTACAAAGGTCTGGGACGGCCGCAGGGACTCGCCTTCGACGTCAACGGAAATCTTTATGTCGCGGCTTCGCTCGCCGGAAAGTGCGGCATTGTGAAGATCACTCCGGACGCGCACGCCACGCTCGAAGTCGCCGGACACGGCCTGGTCGGACTGGCATTCGCCCCCGGACGCTCAGCGATTCTCGCCACGAACAACGCCGTGCATCACCTTTCCTGGGACATCCAGGGCCTGCCCCTGCTGCCGGAATAAGATTCCTTTGCCGCCGGAATAAAGGCTTGAATAAAGAGCCTTGTCATTCCGAACCGCTTCAGCGGTGAGGAATCTGCTTTCGCTTGCGCTGCCGATGCCCTTGCGTCTTCCCGCGCTTCTCGGCGCTTTTCATTTAAACTTCTAGCAACGTGAATGCCGAAATCATCGCGGTGGGTTCCGAGTTGCTCACGCCTCAGCGCATGGACACCAACTCGCTCTACCTCACTGAGCAACTCAACCTGCTCGGGGTGGATGTAATTTTCAAAAGCATTGTCGGCGACAACCGGCCGCGCCTCGTGGCTGCCGCGCAGCACGGCCTTTTCCGCTCCGACATCGTGATTTTCACAGGTGGCCTCGGCCCCACCGAAGACGATCTGACGCGTGAAGCGGTGGCCGAAGCGCTTGGCCTCACCCTTCGGCGCGATCCGGAAATTCTGCGCATGCTCGAAGAGCGCTTCGCCGCGCGGGGATGGAAGATGGCGGCGAACAATGCCAAGCAGGCTGACGTGATCGACGGCGCCGTGGCACTAGCGAATCCTAACGGCACCGCGCCCGGCCAGTGGCTCACCGGCGCATTTGACGGACGCGAGCACATCATCGTGCTGCTGCCCGGGCCGCCCCACGAATTGAAAGCGCTGTTTGAGAATGAAGTTCGCGAGCGTCTGCGCGACAAGCTTCCGCCTGCATTCCTGGCGACCCGGACGCTCAAGGTCGCCATGCTAGGCGAGTCTCACGTCGACGCGCGCGTCGCGCCCATTTACAAGCGCTACGAAGGCGTCGAGACCACGATTCTGGCGGGCGCGGGAGAAATCGAACTGCACTTCAAAACACGCGCCGCCACAATTGACGCGGCGCAGCGACGCGTCGATGAAGTTGCCGGCCTGGTCGAAGACGAACTCGACGACGCCGTCTATTCGCGCACCGGAGAATCTCTGGAACAAATCGTCGGCTACTGGCTGCAGATGCGCAACGCAACCCTGGCAGTTGCAGAATCCTGTACCGGAGGTCTGCTGGCGGAGCGCATTACATCGATCGGCGGCAGTTCGCGCTATTTTCTGGGCGGCGCCGTTGTCTACTCAAATACTCTGAAAACCGAATTGGCCGGCGTGCCTGCCGAGATGATCGATCGCCACGGCGCGGTCAGCCGCGAAGTTGCGGCTGCGTTGGCCGAAGGCATTCGCTATCGCTGCGAATCGACGCTGGGCGTCGGTATCACGGGCGTGGCCGGTCCAACGGGAGGAACCGTGGAGAAACCTGTGGGACTCGTGTTCCACGCCGTGGCGAGCGACAGTGGGACCGAAGTCGAGCAGCGCAATTTTCCCGGCGACCGCAAACACATCCGCCGCTTCGCTTCGACCCTGGCGCTCGATATGGTGAGAAAGAAACTGATGTAGTACGGAGTACCCGGTACCGAGGGCCGAGATTGATTCCTTCCGTCTTCGCTCGGTACGTGGTACTCGCGACTCGGTACTCTCATGCGCCTCTTCATCGCCCTCGATCTCGACGACGCCATCCGCGAGCGCATCTCTCGCTTCATCGACGGAGTGCGCGGCTTCGCGCCCGATGCGCGCTGGGTGAAACCCGAGTCGCTCCACGTCACGTTGAAGTTCATTGGTGAGCAACCCGATGCGGCGGTTGAGCGGATCAAGCTAGCGTTGAATAAAATCACGGGCAGCGCTATCGAAATCCACTTCCGCGGTTACGGATTTTTCCCGACGGCGAAGTCGGTGCGCGTCTTCTGGGTCGGCATGGAAGCTGGCCCGGATCTTGCCTCCCTGGCGGCGGCCATTGACGAGAAGACAGCAACGCTCGGCATACCGAAAGAAGATCGCGCCTTCAGTCCACACCTGACGCTGGCGCGGGCCGGAGGCGGTTCGGGATCGCCGCGCCGGCAAAAGGGAGACGGACCCAATCGCAGCTTTCAGCGCCTGCAGGAAAAACTCGCCGCGCTGTCTACGGGCGAGTTTGGTACCATGACCGCCCGCGAGTTTTTTCTGTACCAGAGCCAGTTGTCACCGAAAGGATCAACGTACACAAAGCTGGCGCGCTTTGCGCTCACGGGCGCGCAGCAGTAGCGCCGGCGTCCCGCGCCTGTTGTGCGGATGTCACGCCCGCATCGCGGCCAGCACACCAGAGTCCGCACCATGCCGAGAATGCTCCTCATCGCCGGCGCGAGTTACCTGCTGGGGTCGATCCCGTTCGGTTATCTGCTCGTCCGAATATTTCGCGGCGAGGATGTCCGTCAGAGCGGCAGCGGCAACATCGGCGCCACCAACGTTTCCCGTAAATCGCCGGCGCTCGGCGCGATGACGCTGCTTCTCGATGCGCTCAAAGGATCCGCCGCTGTCATGCTGGGAGTGTTTCTGTGCGGACCGCGAGCAACTCCTTCCTATCGGGTCATGGCGATGGCCGCACTTTTCTCCGTCGTCGGTCACATGTTTCCGGTGTGGCTGAAGTTCCGCGGTGGCAAAGGAGTGGCGACGGGCCTGGGCTCTTTCGTCGTGATCGCCCCCAAAGCCGTGCTGATCGCCGCAGGCATCTTCGTCGTTATGGTCGTCGCGTTCCGCTATATTTCTCTGGGATCGATCGTCGCCGTCGCATCCTTCCCGGTTCTGGCTTATTTCTTGCACGAATATGGCAATGCCCGGCGGACACTGGTTTTCATGTCGGCCGCGTCGCTGCTGATCATCGGGAAGCACCACCAAAACATTCGCCGCCTGCTCGCCGGAACGGAAAATCGCTTCGGATCAAAACCAAGAGGAACAAGCGACCGGAGGCAAGAAGAGAGGTCAGAACAACGATGAGCCAGATCGCAGTGATCGGCGGCGGCGCGTGGGGCACGGGCCTCGCTGTCGTCCTCGGACGCAAGGGCACGCACCGGGTTCGCTTGTGGGCGCATGAAGCCGACGTTTGCGATTCCATCACGCACCGGCACGTGAACGAACGATTTCTTCCCGGCCGTCAAATTCCCGGTGCCGTCACAGCCACGAACGACCTAGCCGTCGCGCTCGGCGGCGCCGAGATCGTGGTCAGCGTCATGCCATCGCAACATTGCCGCGCCTTGTTCGAGCGCATGCGACCACTGATTCCACCAAAAGTGAAAATCGTCAGCGCAACGAAAGGCCTCGAAGAAGGCTCACTGCTGCGCATGACCGAAGTGATCGCTCAAGTGCTGCAGCGCATTGACGGCTCCGCTCTGGGCGCGCTGAGCGGTCCCACGTTCGCGATGGAAGTGGCTCGCGGCGACCCTACGGCCATTGCCATTGCATCATTGGACGCGGGGCTGCTGCAAACCGTACAGCAGGAATTCCGCGATCCCAGTTTTCGTGTCTACACGAATAGTGACGTCGTCGGAGTCGAACTTGGCGGGGCGCTGAAAAACATTGTCGCCATCGCTGCCGGAATCTGCGACGGCCTTGGCCTGGGTCACAACTCCGTCGCCGCACTGATCACGCGCGGACTGGCGGAAATAACTCGTCTGGTCGTGGCCTGCGGCGGACGCGCCGAAACTATGTCTGGACTCGCCGGCCTCGGCGATCTGGTGCTCACCTGCACCGGAGGACTCTCGCGCAACCGCAGCGTCGGCGTGGAACTCGGCCGCGGACGCAAGCTGCCCGAGATTCTGTCCGGGATGCATGGAGCCGTGGCTGAGGGAGTATTCACCACCATCGCTGCCGTCGGTCTAGCCGGCGCTCGCGGCGTCGAGATGCCCATCACGGCCCAGATGCACGCCATCCTGCACCAAGGCAAGGCGCCTCGCGAAGCCATCCACGAATTGATGACGCGCAGCGGGAAGAGCGAGACGGGGTAGGTTTAAGCTGTCGGCTTCTGGCTTCTGGCTTCTGGCTTTTAACTTTGCGACCTTCGCGAAGCCTTTGCGATCTTGGCGGTTAAGAGCTGTTGCTCCTTATCTTCGCCTGATAACACTTAGTGCTCCCGTCTCCCGCAACGTTTCCCTACCAAACCCGCACTAGAAACCACTTTTGCGAGGTACTTTGGTAACGACGCAACCCCACGCTTTTCGTCTTCGCCGCTTCAATTCCCCGGTAGAATTTTAAGATCACCTTTGAAAACCGGCGTCACTTCGTCTATGGCGCCTGCGAATTGAGTGAGGGAAAGTCTTGTCCTCCAGACATTACAGCCACGCGCGCATCCCGATTCTGTACGTGATTCTTGGTGTGCTGCTGGTCATTAGCATCATCCCGATGTATTTCTACTCGGAGCAGGTGGAGGCCATCAATCGTGACCGCCTCAAAACCAACGAGATGCTGCTGCAGAACACCGTCACGCGGTCGCTGGCCGACGACCTGGGGCAACACGAACGCTCACTCGAAATGATGCTGGCTAACCTGTCGTCGGCGATTCAGATCGCCAGCGGCGGCGACATCAGTGACCAAAACATCGAAGCTCCAGAACTGCGCGCTCTACTGGAAAATTTCGTTTCTTCTTCCGACGAAGTGGCGTACGCGACTCTGTTGAACTCGGATGCGAAAGGCATTTCCGCCGGACGGATTGCGCCAGACGCTTTTCTGCAGGTTGAACTCGAGCACGCTTTTGCCGCGGCCCGCGATGGCCGCGCCTACAACGGACAAGCCCTGGTGGTGGGCGAAGGCAAGTCGTCGCACACGGTTTTTCTGGTCAGCGAGCCGGTGAAATACGGGCAACGCTTTCTGGGGATGGTCGCCTCCGTGGTCGACCTACAATTTCTGATTCGCCGTCTGCAGGAAGTGAGCGGCGGCGGCCTCACACCCTACGTCGTCGACGCGCAAGGACGCCTGGTCGCGGCGGCCACGCCCGAATTTGCCACGGGCCAGGACATGAAGAATCTCGAAATCGTGCGTAACTTCGTGGACGCGGGCAACAAGGCGCAGCTGGCCGCAACCAAGGAATTCGCCATCACCTCCGGCTCCGAACGCATCGCCATGCTCGGCACATACAGCCCGGTCACTGCGCTCGATTGGGCCGTGATCGTGCAAAAGCCGCGTGACGAGGCCTACCGCGGAGTTTACGAAATGCAGCGCACGGCCCGCCTGCTGGCATTGCTGGCGGTGTTGTTGAGCGTTGGCGTCAGCATTTTTGCCGCGCGCCGCATTACTAATCCGCTGTCCGTGCTCACGCAGTCCAGCCGGGCGCTGGCCAGAGGTGATTTCTCGCAGCGTGTCCGCCTCTGGAGCCGCACCGAGATCGGCGAACTGGCCGACACGTTCAATACGATGTCTGACGAACTCGAACATTTCGTCAAAGACCTCAAGCGCGCCGCCGATGAAAATCGGGCGTTGTTCATGGGCTCGATCCAGATGCTCGCCGGAGCGGTCGACGAAAAAGATCCTTACACGCGCGGCCACTCCGATCGCGTCACGCGTTATTCCATGATGATCGCCAGGGAGATGAAGCTTGACGACGCCTTTCTGGAGACGCTGCAGATTTCCGCCCAGCTCCACGACGTGGGCAAGATCGGCATTGAAGATCACATTTTGAAGAAGCCGGGTGCGTTGACCGAAGAAGAATTTGAAGTGATGAAGACGCACACTACCAAGGGCGCGAACATTTTGCGCCCGGTCACGCAGTTGGCCGAGATGCTCCCCGGCATCGAGTTGCATCACGAGGCGCTCGACGGCCGCGGATATCCCTACGGCCTGAAGGGCGATCAGATTCCGCTGCTGGCGCGCGTGATCGCGGTGGGCGATACCTTCGACGCGCTTACTACGAATCGTCCATATCAGCAGGCGCACACGCCGGAGCAGGCGCTGCAGATTATTCAGAATCTGTCGGGCAAGCGCCTTGATCCCGAGGCGGTTAAGGCTCTATTAGCCGTCTACGCCCGCGGCGAAATCCGGATTCAGCGCTTCACCATCAAGCGCCCGATTTCAGCTGCGTCCGCAGCCGCCGCGGTCACGGTTCCGGTTGAGCCCGCGCCGTCGGTCGCGCCCGCCGCCCTCGCTGCCGACACCGCCGCGCTGGAACGAACCAGAGTCTAAAAGGTTTCGTCGCTCGACTATAGTCCCCGCCGGTTACAGTGCAGCCACCCTCCTCTGCACCAGCAGGAAATACACTGCCACCAGCATGAGCAGAAATCCGTTTATGCCCAACACCAACGGTGCGGTGTAGACAGGAACCAGCCATCCTGACACCAGATTCCCCATCGGCATGCCGCCGCGGAAGGCGCAGTTATAAACGCTCATCACTCGCCCGCGCATTTCGTTGGTGATAATCAGCTGCACCAGCGAGGTGACAGTGGCAAACACCGCCATCATCGAGGCTCCCACCAGAACCAGCATCGCGTATGAAATCGGCAGCGCCTTCGAAAACGAGAATCCCGCGATCGCCGCCCCTAATAGAATCAGCATGGTGAGCGAGAACCGGCCTTTCTTCGACATATTTCCCAGGCTCGCCACCGCGAGCGATCCGCAAATCGATCCCACTCCCATCAGCGAAAGCAAATTCCCGTAGGTCTCCGGCCCGCGATGAAAAATATCTTTCACGAACACCGGAATGTAGGTTCGCATCGGCATGGCGAGAAACGTCATCAGGAACGCCAGGACGATCAGTCCCACCATCGATCCGTGATGCCAGATAAACTTGATCCCCTGCCGCAGGCTGTTCATCATCGACTGCTTCGTATTTTCCGGCACGAATCGCGTCGAGATGACCAACAGCGAAATGATCGGCGCCAGAAAAGAAAGCGCGTTCAGGCCGAAGCACCACGTTTCTCCAAGCCTCGCCAGCGTGATGCCGGCCAGGGCCGGCCCCACCGTCACGGCTAGATTGAACTGGATGGAGTTCAGCGCAATCGCGTTCGGCATGTCCTCCGTGTCGACCAGCGTCGGAATCAGTGCCGAATACGCCGGGCCGCCGAACGCCTGGGCCAGCCCCGACACGAATGACAGGCATAGGATCGGCCACACATGCGTGAGCCCCATGGCTACCAGAACCGTCAGCGTGCCCGCGCTCGCCATCTGAACCCACTGCGACATCAGCAGAATCTTGCGACGCTCCGTGCGATCGGCCACGACGCCGCCGATGATCGTGAACAAAAAGATCGGAAGCCCCGCTAGAAACTGATCCAGCCCGAGCAGGCGCGCCGAATGGCTCAGCCGGTAGATCAGCCATCCCTGCGCCACAATCTGCATCCAGGTGCCGATACTCGACGTACAGGCCCCAAACCACATCAGGCGGAAATCGCGGTATTCAAAGGCTTTGAAGACTTGGCGGAGAGTGGGCGTTTGCATGGGCTCGAAGCGGCGTTGGCGTCAGCTGTCTATCTTCGCACGACCGCAATCAAACTGCCTCCTCCCGGGCGGCACAGAGTGAGGAGGCGGCATATCGCGCCTCAGGCGATGACGTTCGATAGTTGGATTCGCTCCGCGGGCCAACGACTCGTAAAGTGGAGAAGCCCATGGCATGCCGGAGCAGGCTAGATTCAAAACCGCATCCTGCGCTCCCCGTATAATCGACTCTTGGCCCTTCTATGATTCAGACGCTCTTCGGTAGCCTTGAGGAAGCAAAGAAACCCGGTTTTTTTGATCGCATGAAGCAGGCGGTCACGCGCACGCGCGAAAGCCTCGCCGAGCGCATCGAAGAAGTGGTCTCGATCGGCAAGGAGATCGACCGCAACACCCTCGACGATCTCGAAGCCACGCTCCTCAGCGCCGACCTCGGCGCCGCCACCACGCAGCAGGTACTCGCCGCGCTTCGCGAAAAAGCCGACCGAAAACAGATCAAAGACGTGCAGGAACTCAAGCGGCTACTCAAGGATGAGTTGCTCGCCATTCTGAATCAGGCCAGCCAACGGCCGGTAGAAAGAGTCGAGGGCGCGCCGGAAGTCATCCTGGTGGTCGGGGTCAACGGAACGGGCAAAACCACGACGATCGGCAAACTGTCGCAAGTGTTTCGCTCGCAAGGAAAAAACGTTCTGCTCTGCGCCGCCGACACGTTTCGGGCTGCGGCCATCGAGCAACTCGAAATCTGGGGACAGCGCACCGGAACAGAGGTTATCAAAACCAAGCCCGGAGGAGATCCTTCCGCGGTTCTGTTTGACGCGCTGCAAGCGGCGGTCGCCCGCAAGTGCGATTACGTGGTTGTCGACACCGCCGGCCGCCTGCATACCAAAACCAGCCTCATGGCGGAACTCGACAAGATGCGTCGCACGGCACAGCGCATCATTTCCGGCGCGCCGCACGAAACTTTGCTCGTCATGGACGCGACCACCGGGCAAAATGGCCTGCAGCAGGCGCGCATGTTCACCGAGTCGGCCGGCGTGACGGGCATTGTCCTCACCAAGCTCGACGGCACCGCTAAAGGCGGAGTCGTGGTCGCCATCTCGCGCGAACTCGGGCTGCCCGTGCGGTACGTCGGCGTCGGTGAGAAGGCAGGCGATCTGCTGCCCTTCGATCCCAAGGATTTTGTCGATTCATTGTTTGAGTAGGGAGTGCCCATGACGGACGAACGCAAGGCCCGCTCACTGTGGAAAGGCTTGGTCGATCAGCTTCGCCGCATCCTGCGTAAGAAATCTCCTCCTGAGGCTGATCCTTACGCCTACGTGGCCGCTCCCTTGCGCCGCGGGCCGAAGGGGCGCAGCGGTGCGGCAGTGGCCGAGATCGAAGAAGAGTCCTATCAAGACTTTCGTTCGCACCGCCACTGAACGATCGGGCGTCGCCCTTGCCAGCCGCGCGGCGTTTACTTCGCGTCCTTAAGTGGCCTTTCTTTGCGCACTTGGCGGTTAAGAGGCTTCTCCGAAATAAGGGTCAAGGGTCAAGGCCCGGAACCGTCGTGTTAGATTCTCACTGCATGCCCGCCCATTCCGACGAGCAACTCATGAATCAAGCTCTCGACCTGGCCCGCCAGGGAATCGGGCTCGCCTCGCCGAATCCCTACGTAGGCGCGGTGATCGCCGACGCTGAAGGCAACGTCGTTGGCGCCGGAACCTACACGTACGCTGGCGTGAAGCACGCAGAAATCCTCGCACTCGACGCTGCTGGCGCGAAAGCTCGCGGAGGCACGCTCTACATCAACCTCGAACCACACGCACACCAGGGCCGAACTCTGCCGTGCACTGACGCTCTGATCGCTGCCGGAATTCGCCGCGTGGTCGCGTCCATGTCCGACCCCAATCCGAAGGTGAGCGAACGCGGCTTCGAGCAGCTTCGTGCCGCCGATGTGCAAGTCGAAGTCGGACTGCTGGAAGGTGAGGCGCAGCGCTTGAACGAAGGATTCGCGCGCTACATCCGCCACGGCATTCCGCTGGTCACGCTGAAATCCGCGATGACGCTCGACGGCATGATCGCCCCACCACTGAAAAATACGCCGAGTCAAGGCACTGCCACGAGTGGATTCATCGGGCACTGGATCACCGGCGAACTCGCCCGCGCTCACGTTCAGGAACTTCGCCATCAGCACGATGCTTTGCTTACTGGCATCGGCACGATTTTTGCTGACAACCCCCTGCTTACCGACCGCAGCGGGCAGCCAAGGCTGCGTCCGCTGCTGCGCGTCATTCTCGACTCGCGCCTGCGCCTGTCGATTGAATCCCGCCTGGTGCAGAGCGCGGCCAAGGAAGGCAAGAGCGATGTGCTGGTCTTCTGCGCGTCTTCGCCAGAACACGGCATCGACGAAACAAAGAAGTCTCGACTCGAGCAGTTCGGCATCCGCATCGAGACTGTTTCGGCTGCATCCGACAGCCGTCCCGATTTTAACGCTGTCTTGCGCCGCCTCGCCCAACTCGAAATCACGAGCGTCATGATCGAAGCTGGATCAACGATAAACGGGTCCGCACTCGCCGCCGGCGCGGTCGATAAAGTTTTCTTCTACTACGGTCCCAGAATCCTGGGAGCCGGATCCGTCCCCTTCTCCTCGGGCCCGGGATTCGATCCCCTCGCCAAGGTCGCCCATCTCAAAGATATTCAACTGCACCGCTTCGGCGACGACATCGCCGTGGAAGGCTATCTTCGCGATCCCTACGCCGATTAAACCCGTCACCGCGGAGACAGCGAGTCACGGAGAAAAACAGATAGAAAACGATTTTTCTCTGTGGCTCCGTGTCTCCGTGGTAACGAAATCGAATGGGTTTATGATGTTGTTGCTGACCCCGGAGGCCTTATGTTCACCGGAATCGTTGAAGAAGTCGGACGCATCGCGCACATCGACACGCGCGGAGAAAACCGCCGCATCACCATCGCCGCCGACCGCACACCCAAAGATCTCGCCGCCGGCAACAGCGTCGCAGTAAGCGGCGTGTGCCTGACCGCGCTCGACATCAAGCCCGGCTCGTTCTGTGCTGACCTCGCACCCGAAACCTGGGAGCGCACGTCGTTCTCCCGCATTCGCGAGGGCGCCCTGGTCAACCTCGAATTGCCCATGAAGGCTGACGGCCGCTTCGGCGGCCACATCGTGCAGGGCCACGTGGATGGCATCGGCAAACTCCTCGCCTTCGACCGCATCGCCGACTCAGAGAATTGGTGGCTTGAAATCGAACTCCCCGACGACGTCGAAAAATATACCGTCTTCAAAGGCTCGCTTTCGATCGAAGGCATCAGCCTCACGGTGGCAAAGCTGGAAAAGAATCGTTGCTCAGTCGCCATCATTCCGCATACCGTCGAAATGACGAACCTGCACTCCCTCAAGCCCGGAGACCCGGTCAACCTCGAAGCCGACCTGGTCGCAAAATATGTGGAGAAGATGATGCAGGGCGACGCGGCGGAAAGTTCACTGACCGTGGAAGAACTGGTCCAGCAAGGCTTCTAGGATTTCACTGGGCGCGGGGTTCCGCCACTGTCTCACGCTTCAATCTTCAACTCATCCAACTCTATAAACTCCTGGATAATCGGGGCGGTTGATTTCTCCATCTCCGCGTACGTGCCGAAAAAAATCGCGCGCGCCTCGTACAGAAACACAACCCGGTCGGCCAGCTTCTTCGCCAGGCGCATGTCGTGGGTGACGACGATGCTGGTCAGGTTCAGTTGAATCTTCAGGCGCTTGATCAGATCTCCCAGCAGTTGCGCCATCAGCGGATCGACCATGGTTGTAGGCTCGTCATAGAGCACGCATTCCGGGCGCGCCGCCAGTGCCCGCGCAATCGCTACCGAGCGCTTCATCCCAGTCGACAGGTCTGAGGGCAGCAGATCGCGCATCTCATGTACGCCGACCATGTGCAACAGTCCGTCGACGATCTGGAAGATCTGTTCTTCACTCATATCCCGCGCCTCGCGCAATGGGAAAGCCACGTTCTCGCCGACGCTGAGCGAATCAAACAGCGCGCCGTTCTGAAAAACCATGGTGACTTTCTTGCGTATAAGTTCCAGATGCTCCTCGTCGTAATCGGTGATGTCTTCTCCGGCCACAATCACGCGCCCCGAGTCGGGTTTGAGGAACCCCATGATGTGATGCAGCGATACCGACTTGCCCACGCCGCTGCGTCCCAGAATGCAGACGGTCTCGGCCGGCAGCACCTCGAAGTTGACGTGGTCGAGCACGACGTTATCGCCGAACGCCTTGGAGACGTCCTTGAACTCGATGTAGGGGGCGGGTTTCGGATCGTCAGGCATGAATCAGCTTCTCAGCTCTCGGCCTCTCGGCTCTTAGCTCTCATCTCAGCTCTCAGCTTGAATCTCCCAGGCTCTGCAGCCCGGCGTCCGCTAGCAACACTCAGTAATCGTCAGCGAAGCCGAGACTCATCCCCGCCAACGCCGGCATCGTCCTTAAGAAACTTCTACCACAAATGCGCGGCGTCACTCCCGACCATCATGCACCCCAGAACCAGCTTCAGCCAATTCTTCCGGCGTATTCAGATTGCGAAACATTGCTGCGGGAAACCCCGCCGCATCCAACTCCTTCTCATCAAGCGCGCATGTATCATCTGCCGCGAACAGCGCGTCTATCTTGTAACGCCCGGCTCGCAGAGCCTCGTCGGCTCCATCGCCGAACGCCCGCCGGTACACCGCGCATAGCGGCTGCCAGCCGCCCCTGACGCGCGG
This sequence comes from uncultured Acidobacteriaceae bacterium, assembly GCA_963739125.1. GTDB lineage: Bacteria > Acidobacteriota > Terriglobia > Terriglobales > Acidobacteriaceae > Sulfotelmatobacter. Next base: position 190,409 of record CAVTZD010000002.1, read on the forward strand.
CACTGTGACCAGCTTTTCAGAGTCCCGTGCCCGCGCGATCAAAAATTCCAGCAACGTCCGCGAGACGAACGGCACATCCACCGCCAGCATCAAATTCAATTCCTTTGATGACGCCCGCAACGCCGCGTGAATCCCTGCCAGCGGCCCGCACCCGCGAAACCTGTCTTCCACCGCCGGTGCAAACGCCCCAAACTTAGCCGCATCGCCCACGATGCGCACATCCGATGTCACCAACCGCGCGAGATCCAAGGCCCGCGTCAGCAACGTGCGTCCATCGAGGGTAACAAATGCCTTGTCCGCCCCCATGCGCGTGCTCTTGCCTCCGGCCAGTATGAACGCGGCCACATCCGCCGCAAGTCCTTCCATGTGCCGATGATACACGCGGACTCGCTCTGAACAGGCTGTGGCGCGTTGTCCCGTCCCACCCCTGCACGAAGGTAACCTTCCCAAAGTTCCCTCCTTCGAGCGATGATGTCCCTGCGTCCGAGGGTTTCCACTGACCCGGAAGTAACCAATCATGCCCCAGAAAATCATGGATGTGCTTATGCTTGGGCGCTGCTCTCACGAATTCTCCTGGCCGCGCCGCGGCACTGACGGAAACTACTACCAGGTCTGCCTGCTCTGCGCTGCCGAATACAAGTACGACTGGGACACCATGCGCCGCACCGAGCGCGTGGAGCACAAGCTCGAAACCGGCGTAAGGCGCAGCCATGCGCGCGAAAAGCGCCCCAGCTGGGTGCCCCGCGCCCGCCGTCTCAAGCTCGACGTTCCCCTGCGGTACCGCGTCAACCGCACCAGCACGTGGTACGAAGGCGTCATCGAAAATCTGAGTCAGAGCGGAGTTCTGTTTTGCGGGCCGCAACCGCTTCCCGTCAACGCGCTGATCGAAATGGTGTTCGAAATGCCCGAAGAAATCTCCGGCCAGAAGAACAGCAACGTCGTCTGCCAGGGACGAGTGATGCGCGCCAAAGACCGAGACAAAGACGCGCCCGAGAAAAACGCCGAGCCCGAAGACGGAAAGACCGGCCTGGCTGCCTCGATCGTCGACTACAAGTTCATCCACTGACACAGCCATGGGCCCACCGGCTGCGCATTCCTCTCGGCTGAACAGTTGTCTCTAGCCGTCGCCCTCGAGTGACCAACGACAACCACCTGGCGACCACATTTACATCTGCAGCAATGCCTCCCAGCATCTAAACTGTATTCGGATGTCGACCCCCCGCGCTGCTCGGACCCGATTCGAGAGTCGAGCAGATTCTTAGGAGTCGAGTATGAAGCGAATGTTCTCCGGCTTCCCGCTGTCCGCTTTCGCGCTGGCAATCATGCTGGCTCTAACCATCGCCTGCGCCAGCAAACCTGACGACGCCAGGATCTCCAGCGACATTCAGAGCAAGTTCAGCCAGGACTCCGGCTTATCTTCGAAGCAACTCTCGGTGCAGTCCGCGAACGGAGTAGTCACCCTTAGTGGGACGGTCGACAACGACGCCCAGCGCGACGCCGCCAGCCGCCAGGCGGCCTCAGTCGCGGGCGTGAAGGAAGTCGTCAACAACCTGAAGGTCGGAACTGTGGCCGCAGCCGCACCGGCAGCCCCACCCATTCCAGCATCTGCTTCAGCCTCATCCGCCCCGTCTTCGACCGCCACTTCGGCCAAGCCGGCCGCGGGCAAGAAATCCCGCAGATCGCACAACTCCCAAATGGCCGCGAACGATTCTCCGAGTAACAACGCCGCCCCGGAAGATTCGAGCGCCGACTCCACCCCGCCGCCGTCTGACAATCCTCCCGCTGACGTACCGACTTCCGCCGCGGCAACGCAACCTCCGCCGCCACCACCCCCGCCCGCTCCCAAACAGTTCATCATTGACCAGGGAACGCAGCTCACGATACGGCTGATTGATCCCATCGACAGCGAAAAGAATCAAACTGGGGACACCTTTCACGCGACTCTCAATGCTCCTCTGTCATCCGATGGAGAAGAGGCGGTGCCTGCCGGCGTCGAACTCACCGGCCACCTCGTCGACGTGAAGAGCGCAGGAAAGTTTGCCGGGCAATCGCAGGTCGTGCTGCAGCTCGACAGCCTTACCTCGGGCGGCAAGACCTATAGCATTCAAACGGACCAGTACCGCAAACAGGCCAGCTCGCGCGGCAAGAACACCGCCGAAAAAGTCGGCGGTGGCGCGATTCTCGGCGGCATCCTGGGAGGTGTCCTGGGCGGCGGCAAAGGCGCAGCGATCGGCGCGGCCGCCGGAGCCGGCGCCGGAGGCGGCGTGCAGGCTGCGACTAAAAGCCAGCAGATCAAATTGCCTTCGGAAACCGTCCTGACTTTCACCTTGCAGGCTCCAGTCACCGTCGTGCAGGCTCCCAAGCCCGACGCCGACCGTCAAAAGCTCAGCAATTCGCAGTAGTCGCAGTTGCTGCTTCCTGGAAGATGACGCGCCCACATGCGCTCGCGCCATAGAATAAGCACTTCGCGTACACTCCTAGTCGCACTCTGTTGCCATGCCCTCGATCACGGCGCTGCTGCACACCCATAACGACGCACTTCGCCTCGGCCGCTGCCTCGAGACGCTCTATCCTTGCGATGACATTCTCATCGTCGACCATGGATCGACGGACGCCACGATCCGCCTCGCCCGCGAATACGGAGCCCGCATAATGCCAGCGACCAAAAGCCAGACACCGACTGTCCTGGGGAACGAACCTCCGCAGCTCTCCCAGATGGATCCCTCGAAGAAACCTCGGTTTGAGGCCTTCGTTTCCGGATGGATTCTCTGCCTTGATCCTCGCGAATCTCTGAGCGAGAGTCTTGCGGCCAGCCTGTTCGCCTGGAAAACGGAATTGAGACCCGATTGGAAATCAGAATCGACGCCTGCCGATCATTCCCTCCCCACTTTCTCCGTCTGCCTCCGCGAGGAGACGACGGCCGGCTGGGTGGCGATCCCTAAGGCCCAAACTCGCCTTGTCCCGCCAAATTGGCAGCGATGGAACGGAAACCTCCCATCCCACGATGCATCTGCCGTGGCGCTCGAAGGGGAACTCCTGCGCTTTATTTTCCCGTGAGCGAACGGCCCTCCAGATTCACACGCTGTTGTGACGCAGATCACATCCTCCCCGCCAGCCCTGCACTTAGACTCGTTTGTTGGAGAGTTTGAGCCTCGCGATGCCATGATTCTTCGCGAGCTTTCTAGGAGGAAGACATGCGTGTAATGAAATTCATCACCCTAGCTGTCATTCTGATGTTGGTTTCGGCCTTCGCGGTGGCGCAGCAGGCGCCAGCCCAGACCCCACCCGTCGTAAGACACGTTCCCATCGCCAACACCCCAGCGAGTTCGGGTGCGGGGATGTTCGCCAGCTATTGCGCCGTTTGCCATGGAAAGGACGGCAAGGGGGACGGCCCTGCGGCCTCAGCTCTCAAGACCCCACCCGCCGACCTGACTACGCTAGCCGCGAAGAACGGTGGCAAATACCCCTCCAGCCACGTCGCGACCGTCCTTCGTGGAGACGGCAGCTTCCCCTCCCACGGCAGCCAGGACATGCCCGTGTGGGGACCGCTATTCTCCAGCATCAGCGATGGACATGACGGGCAGGTGCATCAGCGCATCAACAACCTGGTGACCTATATCGGGACGCTGCAGGCGAAGTAGTTAACCGAGGCTAGTCGCAGGCCTTAGGCAGCGCGGGGATGAACCGCGGGCCATGTGGAGACAGCCGGACAGGCTGTCTCCGCGCTAACCGTGCTGATGGCGCGGCCCGGCCCGCTGTCCTGCTGCCAACCACCCACTGGTCAACGGCTTGCCGCCCCTTGGCCGCTTGGGCAGTGACTTCAGTACCTTAGTGCTGGTACGGACGATCGCCTTATAATCCATTCAGCATCACCAAACGAAATACTGAAGAAATCGAGCGGGATTTTCGAGCAAGGTCTCGCGCGAAAGATCTCGGCGTTTCTGCGTTCTTCGGGAAAGGCGTGCCGAAAGGCGGTCGCGTCCCGCCCTCGAAGACGCCAAAGCATACGTGGACCCACTTTTCGCATCGGCGATTTTTGTCCTCGGGCTGGCCTTTGGCAGCTTTCTGAATGTGTGTATCTACCGCTTGCCCCTGGGGCTGTCGGTGGTTACGCCGCGTTCGGGCTGCCCCCGCTGCCAGCAGCCGATCGCCCTCTATGACAATGTTCCGATCCTGAGCTGGATCATCCTCGGCGGCCGGTGCCGCCATTGCAAAACCGGAATTTCGCCACGCTACCTTGTGGTTGAACTGCTCACCGGACTTCTGTTCCTGGCCTGTTACTGGTATTTCGGCCTGACGCTTTCCACACTGAAATTCTGTGCATTCTCGTTCTTGCTGCTGGGCCTGATTTCCACGGACGCCGAGACCAAGCTGTTACCTGACAAACTGACGCTGCCCGGCCTTGCGCTCGGCCTCGTCTTCAGCCTCGTTATTCCGGTGAATGATCTCGCGTCACAGTTTCTGCCCGGCATGGTGAGCCTGCCCTTCAGCAGCGACGTCACGTTGCGGCTTCTTTCCCTGCTCGATTCCCTGCTGGGCGCGGCTCTAGGAGCATCGTTCATCTACGGCGCGGGCGCCATTTACCTACGCTGGCGCGGCATGGAAGGCATGGGCTTCGGCGACGTCAAGCTGATGGCCATGGTGGGCGCGTTTCTCGGCATGAAATTGACCGTCTTTACCATCTTCACGGCTTCAATCGCCGGCTCGCTGTTCGGCCTCGCCACCGTGCTCGTAGTCTGGATCAAGCGCACTCACCGCTTCATGCAGCGGTTGGCCGACGCGCACGCCGCACGCCGCCGCGCTTGGCAGTCCGCGCAAATGGTGCTTCGCTATTACCAGATGCCGTTCGGCGTCTTTCTCGGCAGCATGGCCTTGGTCGCCTTTCTTGTAGGCAATCCGTTCCTGCGCTGGTACGGGAGGCTCTGGTGAAAATCCTGGCCAACCCCGTGTTTCTGCGCGCCGCCGTCGTCTTTTGCTGCTCGGCGTTCGCGTTCCTGTTGGGAACGATTCTTATCCGCAAGCTGCGCCAGAGCATTTCCGAAGAGGCCGACATCTCTACCGGCACCGCGCCCTCGCTTGAGACTCAGCCGCTGCATCTCTATAACACCGTGATCCAGCAGCTCAAGCAACAGAAACACGAACTCAAGCAGCAGTCGGAGGCCGAGCAGCAGCGCGCACGCATTTCAGAGACGTTCAGCCAGGCTGTAGTCTCGAATCTGTCGAGCGGCGTGCTGGTGTTTGGAACGAACGGGCTGGTCAAAATCACGAATCCCGCCGCCAAGGAAATCCTCGGTTTCGCCTCCGCCACTGGAATGAGTGTCACCGACATCTTCCGCGGCGCGATCATTCGCAACACCCAGGCCGGGACTAACCGCGTCATTCCCGACGAAAGCGTGGACGAGCCTGTCCTTCTGGCCGACGAAGTCGCCTCGGTATTGCGCCAGGACTGCAAGCGCCGTCAGGTTCAAGCCGAATACCAGACTCCCGCAGGCGAGCAACGATTCCTCGCCGTCACGGTTTCTCCCGTACTTGCGACGGACAGCATCCTGCTGGGCGTCGCCTGCCTGATCAACGATATGTCGGAACTGGAAGGCATTCGCCGCCAGCAGGAGTTGCAGGGTGAACTCTCAGCTGAGCGGGCGCTCGAACTGCGTTCATCGCTGACTACGATTTCCGGGTTTGCCCAACAGCTGGCCGCGAACCGCAGTCCGGAAATCGCGCGCCAGTTGGCGGCTGACATTGCCGAGGAATCGATCCGGTTGGAACGCAGCCTCGGAGGATTTCTGACTGCGCGCAACCGCACCGCCGGCGCGCCTCGGCAAGCCGTTGCCGCGGCCACCAGCCCGAGCAGCGGATGACATTATGTTTACGATTCGTGGACACGATTGGGAAAACAGATTTTCAGACTTGAGGTGAGGGCTATGAAACAGAATACATCCAGCGGCATCGCAGCCATGCTCTTCGTGGGATTCACCAGCTTGGGACTGATTGGCTTTACCACCATCGCCCATGGTCAGGCTTCGACCACTTCGCAAACCGGATCCGCCAGCTCGGCGGCGGGGACGACGGCCGGCCAGCCGCTCGGTGATTACGCCCGGCAGATTCGCAAGACCTCCGGACCCGCCTCGAAGCCCAAGGTGTTTGACAACGACAACCTGCCCACGCAAGACACGCTCTCAATCGTAGGTCCGCCGGAGCAGCCTGCGGGCGACGCGTCAGCCGCGACCAAGTCTGACGACACGACTGCGGCTGCACCGCCCGCCGCAACAGAGGCAGCGAAATCGTCCTCGCCAGACGACAAGACCGCCTCCGCCGGCGCGCCCAAGTCTCCTGAAGAGGAAGAAGCCGCTAAGCAGGAGGCGTGGAAGCAATGGAGCGGGAGGATCAGCACGCAGAAGGATCAGATCGATCTGCTGGCGCGGGAACTCGACGTGTTGCAGCGCGAATACCAGCTTCGTGCGGCCGCCATCTTTGCCGATGTCGGCAATCGCCTGCGCAACCAGGCTGCATGGGACCAGCAGGACGCCGACTACAAGCAGAAGATCGCCGACAAGCAGAAGGCTCTTGACGACGCCAAGCAGAAACTCGACGACTTGCAGGAGCAGGCACGCAAGGCCGGAGTTCCAGCCAGCGTCCGCGAGCCCTAACCCTGCCGCAAAATCTCGAGCATCTTTCGGGGGGCAGCCACTGCCGGCTGTCCCTTTTTCACCTTCACAGGCGCCGCAGTCCAAGTGATTGACCGTAAACGCGGAAGACTGGCGCTTTATCGTCACCGGACAGCGATCACGAACCGGGCTTCGGCTCTAGTGGCTGCATCTCTCGCCACAGGCAGTCTTGCGATCCTCATCCGGCCATCAGGCGGCGCAAATCCCGAATCTGCTTCACGTGATGCCGCCCGTGCACCAGATGAAACTTCCTCCACTCCGCGCCGCTCAGTGGCCCCAGAAACGCATGGTTCAACAACTTTCCGCGCCCTAGCTTTTGCTCCGACTCGGCGATGACCACGTCCATCTCCGCGATCTTTTGTCCGATATCCGCCAGCACTTTCTCCGCCGCAAGTCCGCGCGGCCTCGCGAATGGCGGAGCTTCCCTGCCCGATGGCAGATAGCTCAACCCGAGCACCACCCACTTTGTCCTGCGCTGGGCCCACGTCGCAGCCGCGTCCGGAGGTGTTCCGGCCGCGGTCATGCGTTCAAATCCTTTTATCGTTCCCGTGTACGTCAGGTAGAGATGCTCCAGCACTTGGGCAGCGCACCATTTTCCCGGCGGGTGCCAGCTCAGCTGCTCCTCCGAAAGACCCACGGTCGCCTCGCCGATAGCTTGTTGCAGCTCCTTGAGTCGGGTGTCCATCCCGGTTACTCACCTTAAGGCGCATCTTCGGTTAGAATATTGCGCGACGATAAACTCACTCACAGGTTATAACAGGAAGGACGTCATGAAGACGGCTGGCCTAGTTCACATTGTCCTAACCCTTCGCCGAGCGGAGAAGTTAGCAATGGCTGCACGCAATCAGAATCCACGTGATCGCAGAACAGTTCTGGCGGGAGCTGTGCGCGCGTGCTTTTCCGCAGTCTTCTTAATCCTGCTGCTTGCGCTCGCATCCTGCACTTCAGAATCCGGCAAACCGGCTGAGACCAAACCCGAAGTCAAGGGCCCGGACCTGATCACCGCGCGCTCCGCCTTCCAGAAACTTTACGTCGCGGCGCGTGGCTGGAAACCGGACGCTGCGCCCTACCGCCTCGAATCGTCGGTGACGACCGACGCCAACGGTCATGATGGGAAGTCCGCTCTATGGAAAGCCAGCTTCGCTTCCCCTTCGGCGCGCTCGGAAAAATCCTACATCTGGTCCGGCAGCGCGGCCGACGGCGCCCCCGAACGCGGCGTCACTCCCGGCATCGAAGACAGTTACAGCGCCACCAACTCATCCACGCAAGTGTTCGACATGGGATTCCTCAAGATCGATTCCGATCAGGCTTTCACCACCGCGCAGCAGCACGGCGGGGACAAGGTCCTCGAAAAAAGTCCGGATACCCCGGTGCTTTACATCTGCGACTGGAACCACAACACCAACCAACTGATCTGGCATGTGGTCTATGGAGCGAGCCGCGACACTGCCAAACTGACGGTTATGGTGAATGCGACGTCCGGCGAATTTATCCGGGTAGAAAAGTGAGTCCGCCCGTTCTGCGCCACTGAAACGATGTTTTCCCGGAGAACCCAAGGCGCAGAGTGCGCCTACATCTTCCCGGACCCGCCATCTTCGTGTTTGATCTGGGCTGCGATCTGAGAAAAGAATCGGTGCACAGCCTCGGCCGAAGCAATCGCTCGCGTCAAGGTCTGCGCCTCGCCGAATTTGATAATATCTTGCGGAGAATATTGCAAACGAATCCTGTCGGCGGCGCATTGCGCGCTCAACAGTTCCACCGCGGCCGCGGCCAGGTCGGCCGCCAGCCGGTTCTTATCCACCTGCTTGGATACTGCAGACATCATCGACTGCTCCTCCGTTTTGTGGAATGCACGCAGGCGGGTCCCGGGGAGCCGTTATGGGAGGACTGCCGTGTTCACGGTTCCGGCAGAACCCGCCTGCGAGGTCATCATGGGGTTGTTTAGTACATTTAGTATACAGCGTTAACGAAACGCTGTGCAAGTAATTATTTGGCGGTTCTGCATTCTAATTTTTCGTTTTGAGCCGGAGGAATATTGCCTCGTATCCCTGATCCGGAACTGGAACAACGCATCCTCGCCGCCGCCTCGCGACTGTGGGCCCGCGGCGGCCAGAAGTCGCTCACCATGCGTGCCGTGGCCAAAGCAGCCGGCACCACCACGCCGACCGTTTATGAGCGCTATCGTGACCGCGACGACCTGCTTCGCTCGCTGCGGCGGCAGACCCGCGCCGAACTCTTCGCCGCGCTCAGCCGTGTCCTCACTCTTCACGAGACCATCGAGCGCCACATCGAGTTCGCCCTCCAGCACCGGCACGCCTACGAAGTCCTGTTTGACGGCGTCGGTCAATCGCCTTCCCTGCACGAACCATGGCCTTCGTTCAATCTCATGCGCAACCTGCTGGCTAAGCGGATAGGTGGCACACCCCGCGAGCAGACGCGTCTCATGCTCGCTCTGTGGTCTCTGATGCACGGAGCCGCCATGCTCATCATCCGTGGCGGCTTCGAAGGCGCGCTGCGCACCCAGACGGTGCACTCCTGCATCGATGCCATCGAAGCAATCCTCCACGCGGCCAGATCGAAACGCTTGCCCCACTCCGGGCCGCAGTGGCCCGCCAGCCTGATTCTTGGCGAAGGCAAACGCAGCCGAGTCGGCAACAACCACAACGCGAAGAAGCGCCGCTAAGGTTTCCCACCGGCACGCGCACGCCCAGACGCTCTTGCGACTTCTGAATTGGAAGTTGGATGGTTGGAACCTGAATAAATTGACTTTCACTGCGGTCTTTAACTGCAATCGTTCCGAACTGGACTCTTATTTCGCCGGCTTTGCTTTCGCGGAGGGTCCCTTCAACCGGTCGATCGCCTTCTTGGCTTTTTCTGACTCCGGACCGTCGGGCAGGATCTTCAAATAGCTCTCGAATTCCTCGAGCGCTTCGTCGGGCCGCTCCATTTTTTCCAGGCACACGGCTAAACGAAACGTCGCCGTGGCGTCATTGTTTTTGTAGAACAGCGCCTCGCGATAGCGGCTCTCCGCCCCAATATAATTCTGGCGTCTGAAATAAAAGTCCCCGACTTCAATATCCTTTGCCGCTTTGTGCGGGTCCCAGGGATGGAACTCGCTCACATCGCCGTTGCCCGAGCCGCTCGCCGCATCCATCAACGCATCGCCGCTATTCGGATGCGCTTTGGCATCGTTCCCCGGAAGATTCAAATCGACCGGATCGTCTTTGCTGGAACTGACGCCCGCGTCATCGCCCAGAGCGCTCACGTTCACGCTGTCCGACGACGGCGGCGTCAAATCCGGCACGGCTGGCGGAGCAGGTTTGCTCGAGGGCTCCGCAGGCGCCGCAGGCGCCGCGGCCTGCCCCGAATCCTGCGATTTCGCTTTCTCCGGTGCAGACGCCGCGCTACTCCTGCTGCTACTGCCCGCTGGAGGCCCCGCCGGAGTCGACGAACTCTGTGCCCACATTCCGATGCTGCCGGAGAGCAACGCCACTAGAATCCAACCACGCATACGTCTAATTTTACCGCTCTCCATGCGCAGCACGGAACCCCTGCAGGCACCTTCGCGCCGTCTCCAGTTCCGGAAAGCGGCTTCCTTCCTGCTCGACCAGGTAATATTCGACCCCGCCAACGCTTTCCGCCGCATTGAAAATGCCTTTCCAGTCGGCCACACCCTCGCCGAACAGCGTCTTGTAGCCCACCGCCGGATCGCGCGACCAGTCTTTACAATGGATGGAGCGAATCCGCCCCGGGTTGGCTCGAATCCACGTCACCGGATCGCCTCCGCCCTCAAGACATGTGCCCACATCGAGTTGCAACATCACCGAAGGCTTCGTTTCCCTCGCCAGAAGATCCATCGGACGCTGTCCGCTCACCGGTGCCCACTCCGCCTGATGGTTGTGGTATCCAGCTTTCAGTCCGGCTGGCTCGAGCTTGTTCGCCGCCGTATTCAACTCTGCCGCCACGGCCTTCCATCCGTCGAGGCCTTTGCCGGGCTGCGTCCACGCCATCACGCAATACCTGCATTCCAGGATCAGGTTCAGATCGCGCATGCGGTCAATATTCTTCGCGCTGAAATATTCTTCGTTGTTGTGCGTCGAGTAACACTTGATGCCCACGTCGTCCATCAGCTTCCGCATCTGTTTGACTTGAGCTTCGCTCCATTCGAAATATGGCGCGTAGAATTCGACCGCTTCATATCCCATCGCAGCAACCGCCCGCACCGTGCCCTCGGGATCCTTCTGCAGCTCTTCGCGCACCGAATAGAGTTCGAGTCCAACTGGAATCGAGCCCGCAGGATTTGCTTTCGCCGGCGACCCGCGCAAAGCCCACGGCAATACGGCTGACATGGCAAGAAAAGAACGCCGGGAAAATCGCATCGAGGTCATGCCAGAATCCTAACCCTTTATCTTCAGCATCGGGGGGAAAGCTTTCGACCTCCCGAGGGGCTTCCCCACGACTCGCCGGGTGGCCTAGCCTTTGATCTCGATGGCATCACCCACGCGGAGGGTGCCCCGTCCTTCGCGTTCTCTGCGAAGAGCGGGTACCACGAACGTTTGCAGGAACGGTCTTATGTGAAAGAAGTTCGATGGCGCTGTCTCCACCGAATGCGACGAGTGCAGGCTATCCGCCCGCCAAGCGACGAAGGGGGACACAGCCGCCTCCACGCTCATCCAAACGATTGTTACGACTCGCACCCTGCGGATTCGCTGCAAGGTGTTGGGAGCAGCGATTTGCGGCACCGAGACCATCTGGGAGAGTATTATCCCACGCCAAGAGTCACCTCTTAATCACCTATGGCAACGGGAAGAAGCATCATCTTCGCACCGGCGGCGTTCAATCTTGCCGAGACAACTCGCATGATTGAGATTGCAAAGGGCATTGTGGCTCATGACACCCCAAGCAAGGTGTTCGAAATCCAATTCATTTCAGACGGCGGCGACTTTGAACGCCTGATCGAAGCAGAGGGCTTCCCGCTCCAAAGGCTGGAGCCTCGGTTGACCAAGGAAAAGATCGAACATATTGCTCGCGTGGACAGAGGAGAGCGATTTGCGCCTGCGTTCTCCGAGAAGGAATTGATCGAGCGAGTCAAAAATGAGACTGCGTTTTTAAGGCAGGTCACGCCCGCAGCCGTGGTCACAGGCTCGTACTTGACGATTCCGGTGAGTTGCCGCGTACTGAAGATTCCGCTGGTTTGGGTCATCCAGTCCACGTGGCTGAAGCCATTCTTCAGCACGGGAGCCGGAATGACCGACCGTGTTCGCCCCCAATCTCTAAAGCGGTTCGCCGACCTGCTTATCCTCGGATTCATCAACTTCTGGATACGGTACGGCTTTTTGAGCGGGATAAACAAAACAGCGAAGCATTTTGGCGTCGAAGGGTATAAATCAATCTTTGACTTCTGGCGGGGTGACGTCACGCTCGTGGCCGAGCCGCCAGAATTTTCGGGGATGAAGCTCCCGCCTGATCACTACTACGTCGGTCCGCTGATCGCGAGACAAGATTTTCCGCTCCCACCAGAGGTCACGAGTATTCCACGTGACAAGCCTCTGATCTACTTCGCAATGGGAAGCTCTGGCACTCCGGAGATTGTTGCCGACATTCTCCAAGGCTTCGAAGGCAAGCCGTACCGCGTCATCGCCCCGATTAAGTTTCAACTTCAGCAGCTTGCGCATGTCAAGATGCCTTCAAACGTTATGGTGACGGATTGGCTCCCTGCGCTCGAAGTCAACAAAATGGCTGACCTCTCCCTGATTCACGGCGGTATTGGAACCGTGATGACAGCCGCCTATGCCGGAAAGCCCGTGGTAGGCGTAGGCATGCAGCTCGAGCAGGTCGCGAACCTCGCGTGCTTAGTGCGGAAAGGTTTTGCGATTCGAGTACCGAAATCGTCGAATCCTTCTCCCAAGGTGCAAGAAGCCATTCGCCTGCTTCTTCGGGACGACGGTGCGAAGCGCAAAGCCGAAGAGTTCGCCCGTGTCATGGCGCAGTGGGATGGATCAAAGACCTCTGCTGAACTGCTGTTCCAGAAGTTCGGACAATGATGATGACGTTCCAGCAGGGGGCTGGCCCACTCGTTTTGCGAGATTTTTTTCCCACACACCACGAAATGGCTGCCCCACTCGTCGCGGTTTTCGACGAGTGTGCACAACAGCCCTCCATCCCTTGTGAACCTCATCTCCGCAAACAAGTGTGCGGTTGAACATCTCCAAAAACGCCGGGCCGCCCGCAGGCGGCCCGTATGGTTTTAAGCTAACAGCCTAGAGCAAAGAGCTAAGAGCCACTAATCCCCCGCCACCGGCTCCGGAGCTTCCACTTTCGGCGCAGGAGCGATGCCACCGTTCGGCTTCGCCAACGCTCCCAGCGGAATGAATCCATCCTTCGACTCCGCCGGCTTCTCTTTCAACACAACTTCGCGATACAGCGAAGCCATGCGCGCGTTGTAAGCTTCGTCGTTCTTCACCGGCCCGCGATGTTCCGGCATGGACTTGGTCGCGGCATCGGCAGCGGCTTTCTTGTCCCGCGCCCGCGTCTTCTCTTCCCGCGCGTTCTTCGCAATACCCAGCTTGTCGAGATCGCGCTGCAGTTCGTTGGTGACCAGGTCGTCGCGCAGCCGAAGGTAGTCGGCGTGCTCCTCTTCCATCTTGACTTTCTTGCCGCCCGCGAAGATCTCATGCCGTCCGTGCTCTTCGTACCACTTGGTGAGCGTGGCCGTCATGTGCATCTTTTCAATGATGTTCCGCCAGCCCACGCCGGTGTTGTAGGCGCAGAACGAAATCTCGCCTTCCTGCGTCGCATACGGAATGATGCACTGCTCGGTGCGCCGGAAGTCGTAGTTGAACAGATCCTGGAACCACATGCCCGCGATGAACAGGAAATTCCACCGGTCGTTGGTCCGCCGCTTCATCACGTCGTCGATGGTGCGGTCAGGGCCAACCTTGCCATAGTCCGTTCCCGTAACGTGGTAGTTCTTGTCGAACTTCCTCAGCAGATCCATCAGCTTGAAGTGCGTCGGCGACTGATACGGATCGTAGTTCTTCATCAGGCACAACGCCATGCCAAACGCCGTCAGCTTCTTTCCCCGCGCCGCATCGTTGACCTTGGCAATGTCCTTCGCCAGCTGATCCCCGTGCAGGAACGCCGTAACCGGCACAGCTTCCTTAGTTTCCTTATCAATCATGACAGCCATGCCAGTCCCGCAATTCGGATGACAACCGCAAGATAGTTGGCCCCAGTCGTTTTTGGGGTCGTTGGCGTGCATTAAATCGGCCCAGTCGGAGAATGTTCCCATGAAACTGATGGGGAACCAGTCTCTTGCTGGTTCGCCTAGGCCGGTTTGATTTTTTACGTCGTGCGCCAGGTGAGACAGCGTATAGCGCTGGGCCTGGCGGCGGTCGTCGGTGACGGCTTCGTCGCGGCCGGTGAAGCTTACCGGTTGGAACGACAAGAAGCTGATCGTCTTTGGATTGTCCAGCGCGAACTTGATGATTCTTCCGACCTGTTCGTTGTTAATTCCATTCACGATGGTGACTACCGGGACGATTTCGCATCCGGCTTTGTGCAGGTTTTCGATCGCCTTCAGCTTCACGTCGAACAGGTTGCCGACCATGCGGTGAGCGTTGGCCGCGTTGCCGATTCCGTCGAATTGCAGATAGGCGTAGCGCATGCCGGCTTCGACGGCCTGCTGCGCGAATTCAAAGCTCTTGGCGAATTCGATTCCGTTGGTCGCGGCCTGCACGGAGTTGTATCCGACTTTGCGGGCGTAGCGAACCGCGTCGAGGAAGTACGGCGACAACGTGGGCTCGCCGCCGGAGAACTGCACGCTCATCTGACGACGCGGCTTGATGGTGATCGCGTTGTCGAGCATGGTCTTGATTTCTTCCCACTGCAGTTCGTGGACGAAGCCGACCTGGTTCGCGTCCATGAAGCAGGGATCGCACATCATATTGCAGCGGTTCGTCAGATCGATCGTGAGCACGGAGCCGCGTCCGTATTTCACAGTCGACGAGCCGTGATGATGGAGCTTTTCGTCGTTATGCGCGGCGATGTCGCGTCCGGGGAAAACTTCTTCCAGGTGCTGCGAAAAAGTCGTGTCGATCGACATCACGTCTTCAAAGTGGCCGTGGGTGGGGCAGTCTTTCACCATCAGGATCTTGCCGTCGCGCTCGATAATCTGCGCCTTGATCTCGCCGACTTTCTCATTCATGAGAACTTCGTGGGGCAGGTGGCCGTCGAGAATCTGCTGGCGAATTTCCGGGACACACTTCGGGCAGAGCGAGTCGGTGGTGCGTGGCCAGCCCAGCGGCGGCTTGGACTTCTCGTAAGACTTGAGCAGCGGCTTGTCGGACCATTTCGGGGTGGGCGACGGGTTGGGCTTGATCCGGTTCAAACGGTCGAACACCACCCAGGTTCCTTTGGCGGCGATGGTGACGGCTTTTTCCACGTACTTGATC
The DNA here is from genome assembly GCA_963739125.1 of uncultured Acidobacteriaceae bacterium. GTDB lineage: Bacteria > Acidobacteriota > Terriglobia > Terriglobales > Acidobacteriaceae > Sulfotelmatobacter. The sequence goes on from CAVTZD010000002.1 coordinate 205,527, forward strand.
GGCTTGCGCATTCGCTTCTGGCTCCTGGCTCTTTCGCTAACGTTTTTTAGATGTCGGCTCTCAGCTTTCAGACATCGCAAAATCAACCCCACGGACCCGGTGGACTGGGCCCGAGGAAAAACGGATTGCGGAAATAGCTCCGGAAAAACCTGGGCTCCGGAACTGGTGGCTCCCGAAATCGCTTACACGTTTCCCTGGGTTGAACTGGGGTTATCTTATTGGAACGGCGGGGAATGGCGCACCTACATCCCAATGAATGGGGCAAATTTGGGGTTTATTGGTGGTTTAGGGGATTGGATGGGGGGGTAAAGTGTTGAAAGCAAAGGGGTGGCTCACTGAGTTCGGCTCCGGCTTCTGCACCAGCTAAGGCTTCGCCCAGTCCTGCCAGTTTAAGCCCTTAATCCGCGAAAACTCAGACACATTTGAGGTGACGAGAGTCAGATTATGACGCAGGGCTTGCCCTGCGATAAGGAGGTCGTAGGCGCCGATGGGCTTGCCGGCCGATTCGAGCGCGGCGCGTACGGAACCAGCCACGCGGGAGTCGTCGTCCTCGAATGGAAGCACCAGTATTGGGCCGGAGAGAAAAGCTTCGAGACGCTTCCGGTTAAAATCCTGTTTTTTGCTCTTAGCCACGCCGTACCAGAGTTCGAAAAGCGCAACGGAGGAGACGAGGATGTGAGCCCCCACGGAAGTCGCTTTCTGCGTGTGCGTGCGAACCCTGGCCGGATCGCCGTTGATCAAAGCGATGCAGGCGTTGGTGTCGAGAAGGTAGTCCATTTTGGATCGGACCTCATGCGGCCGGCTTCGCGGCTTAAAGGGTGATCTCTTTCGCCCCTTCGGGGCTGGCTCCGTTTTCGCCGGGCAGCCCACCGCTTGCGCGGTGGGCTGCATTCTTATGCCGCTTCGCGGCTGGGACATCTTGCCGTTTAGAAAATCTTGCGCTTCGGAGCTTTGGGCTGGCGGCGTCCACGCGTCATAAACGGCTCGGAGCTGAACTGGTCGAGTTCTTCAAACCAGCGTGCGGCATCCAGGATTAGGGGTTCGAGCAGGACGCCTTGCGGGACGCGGCGAATGCGGACGCGGTCTCCCTCGAAACGGAATTCCTTCGGTAGACGGACCGCCTGACTGCGGCCGTTCTGGAAGAGCTTGGCGATGTCGGGTTTGGACATGGTCACCTACCCGGATAGTATATATCAGTCGTATATATCGCGCCCGTTCTCCGTGGTACCCACTCGTCGAAAATCGCGACGAGTGGAGCAGCCTTTTCGTGGTGGTGCGCAGTTACAATGCGAGTGGGCGGGCCAGCCCCCGGGAGAGGAGTGAGTTGGGAGGGCCCACCCTTCCGCAAAAAACGCGAAAGGATGGGCCACCCAGGATCGTATGGGCCTTCGGATGTGAGCCATCCGCCCCGTGCTGTTCATTAGTGCGGGCTGCCGATCCACAGCCAGTGAACGAACCTTCCCAGTTCCAGTGTGAAGCAACCAAAGATTAGCGCCCGAAACATAATCCGTTCGCAGATCGTGCAGAAGCCGTCAACGCGTTTTTCCGGTGCGGTCATGGCGGCCCTCACTTTCCTAACCCAGTAGGCGCTGGCTTAGAGAAGCAGGAAGCAATCTCTTGAGCGCGCGTCACCGTGCTCGCGGTCTTCTCGGTCATCTCTTGTGCCCCTTTAATGAGGGCTTTTATCAGAGCTGGAATCTTCTCAACCGCCTTGAGGCGAAGCGTACGGGGCGCGTCCCTGAACACCCAACTCTTGCGATTGCGGTACTGGTCAGGATCTTGAGCATATTCGTCAAACTCATCAATGGACAATCCCCACTTGCCCTCCGTCTTCTCGTACCAGAGGCGTATGAAGTGGGTCCACATGCCATTCTCGTCGCTCGATTCTTCTACGTAGACGTAACCGGACAAGCCCAGATTCAGAGCGTTGATGACGGATTCGACTTGGTCGACCTGCTTGGTCAAATCATCCGTGAGGCGGTTCAGAATCTGGGAGGTCTTGGCTAGTACCTGGAGGTCGGATGCTATCGCGGAGGGGTCGACACTACTCTTTTGAACATCGTTCAGCATTTAGGTGCTTCCATTCTCGGGCCCGTCAGTGCACCCGCGCTGGGCTCGGCGTCACACCGAGGGCTTCGTGGTTCCTCGGACTGCCGCCCGAGGTCTTGCCGCTGCTCGCGAAAACACACCTTCCGGCGTGCTAAGTACCTTCCAATTATAGGCCAGCTCCGAGAGATATGGGCCTCATCCTGCTCGGCCTCAGCGGCTGAAGCCGCCTTCTGATTTTTGGGGTGCTGGCGGCACGACTGAAGTCGTGCCCTTCCCGGTTGTGTTGGAGCAGCGGGCTCAGTGGGCCCGGTTGTGGTTCTGGCGATCGGCGGCGGTGCAAGAATCCTAGAGTCACACATCTGCGGTTCGGCTGCCGAGCCTTGCTCGGCTGGACGGACGAATGCGTCCGTCCCCACACGGGCCGTCCCAACATGGGCTGTGCCGATTTACAGGTCCCCACACTAGCCGTGGCGATTCGCGGAAACATTTTTGAATGGGGACAGCCAGACTAGATTCTGGAATTTCTCGTCGGCGGAGGCTTGGATTTCCAGGCCGTACTTCGATTCGGTGTTCGGTTTCGGTTCCAGCAGGTGCCAGGCTTCGCGGTATTGTTCGAGGCGCATTTTTTTGGCTTGGCGGTGGGGGTAGAAGCGGAGCATGGGTTGAGGGGTGCAGACTTCGACCGGCAGGATGTACCAGATATCGAGCGGGATTACGTGGGCTACCAGGAAGTCGATGTCGTTGCGGGTGTAGACGGCGCGGCCTTTGCCGACGGAGTAAGTGGCGCGGGTTTCGTAAGCCTGGGCGCGGAGGGAGTTGGTGGCTTTGGTCTGGATGCGGAGGAGTTGGCGTCCGTTGTCGAGGATGAAGTCGTAGCGCTCGCTGTCTCCCCAGGGACGGGCGATGCCGAATCCGAGGCTGGAGGCTTTGTGGAGGAAGGCGGCTTCGCTGCGTTCTCCGGTGCGCTTGGTGTTGGGGCGGAGGCGGGGCTGGAGTTTTTTGGGATGGTGGGGGTGGGAATTTTCGGTTTCGTTCGACATTCGGACTCCTGCTCGGCGGCTGCGAATTTTGGGCAGCATGAAAAAGGCGGAGCTGATGGCTCCGCCGATGTGGCCGAAATTTAGAGAAATCTCTCGCTTTCATTTTAACACTGGGTGCAAGGGGGGGGCTGATGAGTTCTGGAGGGGCGAGCGGGGCGGCTCGAGAAGACGCTCTTCCCCCAGCGGATAAAGCCGCGTTCAGTTTTTTTTGCGGTTGCGGCACGACTGAAGTCGTGCCCTTCCCGGTCGTGCTCTCACTCGCAGTCCTTGCCGCTTTAGGGGAAAGCAGATTCCTCCTTGCTCGCTGCGCTCGGGCGTCGGTATGACAATGTTGAGGGGAGTCGGCTCGGCACCGAACACGCGGGCGTGGGCGTCGATGGAGTTTTCGGCGCCGCGGGCGAAGTGCACGGGTCCTTCGCTTTGCTCAGGATGACAACGCAGTTATCGGCCTTATTTGCTGGGTCTCGGCGGCTGAAGCCGTGTTCCCATTTTTAGGGTGCCGGCGGCACGACTGAAGTCGTGCCCTTCCCGTTTGTGCTGGAGCCAGGGGTTCCGGTGGGCCCGGTCGTGTGCGTTCTGCCGCGATGCAAGAATCCTAGACTCACACATTTGGGGTGGGGCTGCCGAGCTTTGCTCGGCTGGACGGACGAATGCGTCCGTCCCCACACGGGCGGGCGCGGGCCTACGGTGACTTGTCATTACTGGCGTAATGGCGGCTCTCGGAAAGCAATTCCTATCGTCGACTATCTTTTGTAGTATTCAGACGCTGAAGGCCAATGCTTGTCCTCGGCTTCAGCATGTCCAGAATCGCAATCGGAGGAAGTGCCATGTTCGTCATGAGTCCCGGGCGGATGTTGAATGCCACAATTTTTTGTCTGGCCGCGCTGGCGGCAACGGCCGCGCCGCAACTGGTGAAGGCACAGAAAGCAATGCCGCTGGAACATTTGCAGAAAGCGGACGGGGATCATGAGGCGGACGAAACCGATTTCGTACGGCAGCGCGACGAGTGGTTCTGGAAGCAGCGTTTGTTTCCGAGCGGGACGATTCCGGCGAACGCGCATCATCTGGCGCTCGAGCATCGGGAGCAGATGCGGGCGGCGTGGCAAGCGCGGCTGACGCCGAAGGGATTGCGGGCGAAGCCGGCCGCTTCGCTGGCGACGGTGCCGTGGACATTTGACGGGCCACTGGGGCTCGTGATCAGCAGCGGCGGTGAACCTTACTCGGCGCGGGTTCCATCGCTGGCGGTGGATCCGAATAATCCGGGAACGTTGTACATCGGGACGGCGGGTGGCGGCGTATGGAAGACGACGGACAACGGCACGTCGTGGACTCCGTTGACCGACGATCAGCCGTCGCTTTCGATTGGAGCGGTCGCGGTCGATCCGAATAATTCAAACAACATTTACGCGGGCACTGGCGAAGCGGACTTCAGTGGAGACAGCTGGTACGGAGAAGGCATGCTGGAGTCGACCGACGCGGGCGCGACCTGGAAACAGGTGATCGCTCCTTTTTCGAATGGGTACACGGGGCCGGACTTCAGCCAGATTGCGGTGCAGCCGGGAAACAGCAGTGTCGTGCTGGCGGCGAGCAGCTTTGGTTTGTTCCGCAGCGCCGATCAGGGCCAGACATGGACCAGCGTGATCACCGGCGACGCGACGGCGGTGCTGTTCGATACCAAGACTTCGACGGTGGCTTACGCGTCGGTTCCGGATCAAGTCTACAAGTCGACCGATAGCGGGAGCACATGGACGGCGATGACGACGGGGTTTCCGACTTCGTCGATGATCCGCATCGCGCTGACGGAAAACAGCGCGGGCACGACGCTATTTGCGTCGATCGCGCTGGGGACAGATACCGCGCCGGGACTGATTTATAAGACCCCGGTTTCGACTGTGAACTGGACAGCGCTTACCGCGCCGGGTGATTGTTGCGACTGGTACCGGAATGGGATTGCGGTGGATCCGGCGAACAGCAACGTAATTTATGTCGCGGGCCTGGACGGAGATTTCTCGCTCGACGGCGGCAACACGTGGACGAGCCTGGGATACAACAGCGGGGCGAATAACAGTTGGGCGGACAAACACTGGTTCGCGTTCAATCCGAGCGGGAGTGAGGCTTATATCGGTTCGGACGGCGGCGTGTTCGGGGTGACGAGTCCGGCGACGGCGACCCCGGCAGTGGCGTCGTTGAACCAGCCGATCGGGACGATGACGTTTTATCCGGGCATGGCGCTGCCGGCGGCGAACACGACATCGACTCTGACCCTGGTGGGAGCGCAGGATCACGGCCTCGACGCGTATAACGGCGGGGTTTGGGGATACGGCGACTACAACTTCTGCGGCGATGGGATGTCGACGTATGTCGACAAAGACGGGATCATGGCCTACGCGCAGTGCCGCGGAGGCTCGGCGAACTGGATCAACAATGCTACGGGAGGACAGAATCCTTCGTCGTGGGCGAGCGCGCAGTCCGGCATCAACACCAGCGATGCGCAGAACTGGGTTACGCCGCTGACGGGCGATCCGGAAGTGGATGCGACTGTGTATACGGGCACATACCGCGTTTATCAGACGACGAATTCGGCAACGAGTTGGACGGCGATCTCGGGCGACCTGACCACAGGATCAGGTTACGGGAATCTGGTTACGATTGCGGTAGCGCCCAGCAACTCAAATTACGTTTACGCGGGATCGAGCGATGGCATGTTTTCGATGACGAAGAATGCCACCGCGGGAGCGAGCGCGGTGTGGACTTCGACCGCGTTCACGCCGCAGAGTTACATCACCAAGATCGTGGTTGCGCCCGACAGCCCGACCGACGTGTTTGTGACGGTGAGCGGATTCGGCACCGGACACGTGTTTCACTCGACCGACGGAGTGAACTTCACTGACATCTCAGGCAACTTGCCGGATACGCCGACGAATGGAATCGCGGTGGATCCCGACGTGGCCAATCTTTATTACCTGGCGACCGATACCGGAGCATTCTTCACTCAAGATGGCGGGACGACGTGGGCGCCGCTGGGCACGGGACTGCCGAATGTCGTGGTGCAGGACATCGGCATTGCTACCGGGCGAATCGTTCGCGTGGTGACTCACGGACGCGGCGCATGGGATCTGCAGCTCCCCGGCGGCGTGTCACAGAATGTATTAGGCGTTTCGACGAATCCCTCGACTTACGGGCAGGCAGTTACGTTCACGGCGACGGTCTCTTCAGCCACTCCGGGCACTCCGACTGGGTCGGTTTCCTTCCTCAGTGGAAGCACGGTGCTGGGCAGCACGAGTTTGAATGGCAGCGCCGTCGCCAGCTATACGACCAGCTCACTGAGTGTGGGCTCGCACAGCATCACAGCGTCATATTCCGGGGATGGAACGTTTCTTCCCAGCGTCTCGACGGTGACGACGCAGGTGGTGAACAAGGCGGGCACAAGCACCAGCGTGAAATCCTCGGCGGGCACTACGAATTTCGATCAGTCGATAACCTTCACTGCGACCGCGGTGTCGGCAACCAGCGGCACGCCGACGGGGAGCGTCAACTTCATGGACGGAAGCTCTTCGCTGGGCAGCGGAACGCTGAACGGAAGCGGAGTGGCCACTCTGGCGGTTTCCACACTGACCGCGGGTTCGCACAGCATCACGGCGGGTTACGGCGGAGACTCGAACTTCACCTCCAGCACGTCTTCCGCCTTGAGCCAGACGGTGGCCGACTTCAAGCTTTCAGCCGCCACATTGTCACCCTCGAGCATTAGTGCGGGCCAGACCGCAACCGCTCAGATTACGGTTGCGTCGCTGACCGGCTTCAGTAGCGCGGTGTCTCTGACCTGTGCCGTTACCCCGGTGCAGGCGGAAGGCCCGACTTGCTCATTCAGCTCGACTCCGGTAACGCCGACAGGCAGCGGAGCGACCTCGACCCTCACGGTTTCCACTACCGGACCGACCGCGGGGCTGGCCGTGCCGTTTGGACATCAGCGGGGCGCGTGGTGGGCGGTGGTCCTGCTGGCTCCGGCGCTGTTGCTGGGGACGGTGGCAGCTTCTTCCAGACGAAAGAATCTTCTAGGTTATTGGGTGATCTGCGTGGTGGCAGCGGGCTGCTTGATGCAGGCAGGCTGCGGAAGCAAGTCCAGTAGTACCGGAGGCGGCAATAACGGAACCCCGGCCGGCGCCTACACCGTGACGATCACTGCGGCAGCGGGCGTGACACAGCATACGACGTCGGCCTCGGTCACGGTACAGTAGGGTTTTGCGCGGAAGTCGATCAGGGTGCCCCATGTCTCGCTGCCTTCGCGAGACATGGGAAAGAACCCTCCGACTGCGGGATAAGTGGAAATCCCAGGTCTCGCAACCACGGCGAGACCTGGGTCACCCGGCAGTGTGAATGACTTCTAAACCCCTTCGGGCGAGAGCCGGAGTAGGCCCTCCCCTTTGCGAAAACCCTGCAAAGGATGGGCCACCCAGGCGTTGGAATCCCAGGTTTCGCAACCACGGCGAGACCCTTCGACAGGCTCAGGGCAGGCTCTGGGGCACCCGGCACCCGCAAGTCTGTAATCAGGAGTGATCCGAAGAAATTGTTGCGCTGGCTGGACGGACGAATGCGTCCGTCGTTCCACGAGTTCTCCTACGGAATCGCCATCTCAGAAAACGAAGCCTACGCCTCCGGTGATCACGTCGGTACGCCAGTTGTAGAGGTCCGAGGGATTGCTGATGCCGGGCCGGAACTTGAAGTAGCGGGTCGAGTAAGTGGCCTTGGCGTACCACTTGCCGAAGTTATAGCCCACTACGCCCTTGATGGCGTAGCCATGATCGAGATCGGGATTGGGCAGCGGAGACGGACCCTGCTTCGAAGTGTTTTTGAAGCGCGGAGAAAATTCCGGGGAAATCTGGGCCTGCACGAAAGCGCGGCGAGCGGGCCCGAACTTGTATTGGGCAAAGACGGGAATCTCAAACAGTTCCATGTTGCTGCGATTGAAGATCACTCCATTCACTTCACTGGGTGGGACCAGAATCTTGCGGACCTGGCCGTAGAGGCCGCCCGAGAGACCGTGGCTGAACTGGAAGTCCGGGCCAACGTAAACGGCGAGCTCGGTGGCATGCTGGTTGGTGTCGATGGGAAAGATGACCTCGCCTCCGGCAACCAGGTCGGGCGCTCCTTGCTTGTCGGGGCCTTTCAATACGACGAACCGGCCTTCGAGGTTGCCCTCGACGTCGCGGTTAACGGGCTGGGCGCCGAACCGGTCTGAGGTCATGCCGGCGTCGAGACCGAGAGTTCCGCGCTGGGTGTTTTGGGCTTGCGCATTTTCGGTTTGATCACTTCCGGTTTGATCGTTTCCAGTTTGATCGGGCGGGGTCTTATCGGGTTGAGCTGGAGCGGTCTGGGTTTGATTGGCTTGAGTTTGGCCGGTCTGGGCTTGACCCGTCTGAGCTTGACCAGTCTGACAATCCACGACCATGGAGGCCGCCAGCAATAAGCAAACCCTCACCATCAGCGTCTTGCAACGCATCATCAGGACTTTCCCTTTCTTGTGGGCAGTGTACACTCCCGGCCATTCACGGGGACAGGGAGCTGGGTGGTGCTCGAAATCGTGACTCAGTGTGTGATGCCGAGGATAGCGAATTGTTTGTGTATTGGGCAAACGGGGAACGGGGTCATCCTGGGAAAAGATGGACGCCGGGCCTTGCGCTTTAGCGCTTATGGGATGCCGACCTTGAGTCAAAATCCCCACGTCTCGCAAAAACGGCGAGACATGGGGCACCCGGATCTCTTCCATGGTGGTTCGGGCACGGTGCTTCGGAGTAATTGTTTCGTAGCTCGAGAGATTCGATGTTCAGGAGAATCGTTGTTCGGGAGATTCGCTGGATAACTCGTTGCTGAAGAGAATCTTCGTTGTTGCTGGCACGGGTTCGCGTAATAAACTCCGGTTTCTTGTTGCTTGTAGAATGACTGGATCGAAGGGTTTTCCTGAAGCTTGAAGCTATGAAACCTTGCCGCTTATGACGATTTCATGCGATCCACGGGCGAGGATGCGAGGGTTCAGATTTATTCCTGTCGTTTTCGTTGGGCTCTGGACGGGGCTGGCGTGTTTTGCGGCGATGGCGACAGATTCGGCGGTGGACGTCAAGGAAGTGGCGGCTGCGGTGGATGCGCATTACAACCACTTGCGGTCGCTGGAAGCGGAGTTCACCGAAATCTACAGTGGGGCCGGGATGGAACGGACCGAGAGCGGGACTTTGTGGCTGAAAAAACCGGGCAAGATGCGGTGGGAATATCGTTCTCCAAGGGAGAAGCTGTTTGTAAGCGACGGGAAAAGTGCGTGGTTTTACGTCCCGGGCGACCGGCAGGCGCGGAAAACGGACGCCAGGAAGCTGGAAGATGTGCGGTCTCCGCTGGCGTTCTTGCTGGGTAAGACGAAGCTGGAGAAGGAGTTGCGGGGATTGTCTCTGGCTCCGGATTTGCCGCCGCTGGAGGCTGGGGATGTGGTGCTGCGGGGCGTGCCGACGGCGCTGGCAGACCAGGTAAATGAGATCGTACTGGAGATCACGCCGGATCACAGGATTACGCGGATCGTGATCCAGGACGTGGATGGATCGTCGACCGAGTATCGATTTAGTGAGCAGAGGGAAAATGTGGCGATTGCGGATGGGAGGTTTGAGTTCAAGCCTCCGGCGGGAACGGAGACGGTGGAGGGTTTGGGGCCGTGAACGGCGGGTCTGAGGCCCACTTCCGAATGGCGGGATCACGCGGTGCCGAAGAGCCGATCTTCCACAGCTAGGCTGGCACAGCTAGGCTGGCACCGTTAGGCCCGGCACCGTTAGGCTGGCGTTCGTGGCAGCGCGCGGGTTACTTGCGGTACTGGCGGGCAGGTAGCGGTGGGAGATCGGCGGGTGGGAATTGGGAACGGGAATGTTAGACTGAGCGGTAGGGGACGGGTCCGGGAAACGGCGGAAAAGACCGGGAAATGGCTGAATTTGTCATAAAAATAGCGGACGAGCGCGGGCGTGTCCAGCAGCACGTGGAGCAGGGCTATTCGGAAGCGGAGGTGCGCGACCGCTTCTCGCAGCAGGGCTATCTCGTCTACTGGGTCAAGCCACAGGGTGTACTGACGGGCGGGGTTACGCTGCGGCGACGGCGGAAACTGAATCAGTCGACGTTTCTGGTGTTCAACCAGCAATTTCTGACGTTGATTCGCGCCGGCTTGCCGATTCTGAATTCGGTGGAACTGCTGATCAAGCGGCAGAAGGACGGGCAACTGCGGCAAATTCTGGAGAACGTGCGCGACCGGATCAAGGGCGGCGAAATGCTTTCCGATGCGTTCGCGGCCCAGGGCGTGGTGCCGAAGATTTATACAACGACGTTGATGGCGGGCGAGAAGAGCGGAAACATGGACGAAGTGCTGACCCGCTATATCAACTTCCAGCGGCTGGCGATGACGTTTCGCAAGAAGCTGTTCGTGTCGCTGATTTATCCCACGCTGCTGGTTTCAGTGGTGCTGATCATGGTGATGTTTCTGTTCACCTATGTGGTGCCGCGGTTCGCCGATTTGTTCAACAGCCTGGACGCGAAGCTGCCGGCGATTACGGTATTCATGCTGGCGGTGGGACAGAACGCGCAGAAATATTTTCCGTTCGCGCTGGTCGGGGCGGTGATTGTCGGGTTTGGGTTGTGGCGGTGGAAAGATACGGATCGCGGCGCGGACCGCATTGACCGCACGATCTTGAGCCTGCCGCTGCTGGGCAATATCCGGCTCAAGCACCAGGTGGCAAGTTTTTCACGGATGTTGTCGACGCTGCTGCAAGGAGGATTGCCGCTGGTTCCGGCGATGGAGACAGCGGGCTCGGCGATGAGCAGCCGGCGCATTTTGAAAGGCGTGATGCGGGCGGGTGTGCGCGTGCGCGAGGGACAAGGACTGGCGGGCAGCCTGGAGGAGCAGGAGATTTTTCCGGAACTGGCGGTGGAGATGATTGAAGTGGGCGAGGCGACCGGAGCGCTGCCGGCGATGCTGAACTCAGTGGCGGAATTTTATGAGGAAGACGTGCAGACGGCGTTGGGCGCGGCGATGGCGTTGATCGAGCCGCTGATTCTGGTGGTGATGGCGGTATTTGTGGGCGGAGTTTTGATTTCGCTGTATTTGCCGATTTTTACGCTGGGCGTGCATTAGGAAAAGCGTCGTTGGTCGTTGGTCGTCCGTCTTTGGTCGTCGGCCCAGCGACTAGGGGATGGAGTGGTGAGAGAAAAGCAGATTCCTCACCGGTCTTTTGGACCGGTTCGGAATGACAATGACCTTTTTATCGGAATGACAATGACCTTTCATCGGAATGACAATGGGTTTTTCGTGGAAAAGTAAATGGCAACTGTAGATAAAAAATCGGTTTTTGTGGGCGGGAATGGCGGGCAGTTGCTCTCCCCGACCGGCAATGCGGTCACGGATCTGGAGCGGGCGCAGGACGTAGCGCGGCGCTACCGTTGTGAGTTCATCGATCTCACCAATTTTGAGCTGCATCACGAGCTTTTCAAGAAGATTCCGGTGGAGCTGATGTTCCGCTACAACTTCGTGCCGCTGGAAGAGACAGCGGACGGGCGGCTGGCGATTGCGATTGCCGATCCGAGCCAGCTGATGATGATCGACGAAATCAGCCTGCTGCTGAAACAGCGCATCATCACCAAGGTCTCGACGCTGAAGCAGATCTCGGACATTCTGAAGAAAACCGAGCAGTCGCAGCGTGTGCTGGAAGAGGCCAGCGAAGGCTTCCAGATCATCCGGGAAGACGAGAACACCGGGGCGGAAGAGACGCTGTCGATCGACAAGCTGACGGCGACGGGCGATACGAGCCCGATCATCCGGTTGGTTGATACGACGATTTTTACGGCGCTGCAGCGGCGGGCTTCTGACATTCATATTGAGACGCGCGATGATTCGGTGATGATCAAGTTCCGCATCGACGGCGTGCTGACCCAGGCTATGCCGCCGATTGGGAAAGAACATCATTCGACGGTGATCTCGCGCATCAAGGTCATGAGCGAACTCGATATCTCGGAGCGGCGCGTGCCGCAGGACGGACGCTTCCGGGTGAAGTACAACGGCCGCGCCATCGACTTCCGCGTCTCGATCATGCCGTCAATTCACGGCGAAGACGCGGTGCTGCGCGTGCTCGATAAAGAGTCGATGAGCGAGAAATTTCGCACGCTCACGCTGAACGTGGTTGGATTTGACGAGGACGACCTGCGGCGCTTCCGCCGCTACATCAAAGAACCGTACGGCATGGTGCTGGTGACAGGGCCGACCGGCTCTGGCAAGACGACCACGCTTTACGCCGCAGTCAACGAGATCAAGACCGACGAAGATAAGATCATCACCATCGAAGACCCGGTGGAATATCAACTGCGCGGGATTACGCAGATTCCGGTGAACGAGAAAAAGGGGCTGACGTTTGCGCGCGGGCTGCGCTCGATTCTGCGTCATGATCCGGACAAGATCATGGTGGGCGAAATCCGCGACGCGGAGACGGCGCAGATCGCGATTCAATCGGCATTGACCGGTCACCTGGTATTCACCACGGTGCACGCGAATAACGTGGTTGACGTCATTGGGCGATTTCTGAACATGGGCGTCGAGCCCTACAACTTCGTTTCGGCTTTGAACTGCATTCTGGCGCAGCGGCTGGTGCGATTGATTTGCGAATCGTGTCGAACGGAAGTGCACTATGCGCCGGACGTGCTGGAAGCGAGCGGGCTTGATCCGGTGCAGTGGGGGAAGGTTCCGTTGTATGAAGGGCCGGGATGCATTGAGTGCGCGGGCACGGGGTTTCGCGGGCGAACGGCGATCCACGAACTGCTGGATTTGAGCGACCGCATCCGCGAGATGATTCTGGCGAAGAAGCCGACGTCGGAAATCCGGCGGGCGGCGCGGGAAGAAGGCATGCGCTTTCTGCGCGAGTCGGCGCTGGATAAGATTCGGCTGGGCATGACTACGCTGAAAGAGATCAATAAGGTCACGTTTATTGAGGCGATGAGATAGGGCGAGGGCAAGGTTTCAGAGTTTCAAGGTTTCAAAGTTTCAAGGTTGCATGGCTACAGGCTTCAGGGATGGCTGTCCGATGCGCCTTGCTGGCACTTACTCTGAAACATTGAAACCTTGCAACTTTGAAACCTCACAAAGGCGTTCCTTCACATGAGTCCAACGGCTCACATACCTAAACCAAAGCTGGCCTGCGAGATTGCGGCGGACCGGGTGCTGGCCGGGCGCTTCGCCGACAACGGCGGAGGCCTGGAGGCTTGTTCGGTGCGCGAACTGGCGCCGGGAAGTGTGGTTCCCGACCTGGTGGAGAGCAATCTGCGGCAGCGGGAGGCGGTGCGGGCCGGAATTGAAGCGGCTCTGGGCGCTGTGGCCGGGCGGACGAAGGATGTGATTGCTGTGGTTCCCGATGCGGCGGTGAGGGTGATGCTGGTGGACTTCGACACTCTGCCGTCGGACACGGAAGAGGCGCTCGGGGTGGTGCGCTTCCGGCTGAAAAAATCGCTGCCCTTCGATGTGGAGAAGGCGAAGATTTCGTTTCACGCGCAGAAAGTGAATGACGAAATGAAAGTCGTCGCGGCGGTGGGACTGGCGAGCGTGATCGAGGACTATGAGTCGGTGTTTCGCGATGCAGGATTCAGCCCGGGAGTGGTGCTGCCTTCGATGCTGGCGGCGCTGGGGGCGGCGGATGGAAAGCGGCCCACGCTGGTGGTGAAAGTGGACGCGCACACGACCAGCATCGCGATTCTGAACAGCGATCAGCTGCAGTTGTTCCGCACCCTGGAAAATCCGCGCGGAGTGACGATTACAGGGGAACAGCTGGCGGAGGACATTTATCCGTCGGTGGTGTTTTTTCAAGACACATACCACCTGAATATTGAGCAGATTTATGTGGCGGGATTGCCGGAGTCGGGCGGAGCGACTCCAGCGTTGCGGGCGCAGACCGGGGCGGAGGTGCAGGAGTTGGTGGCGTCTTCGCAGTTGGGAGCGAGCGCGGGCGGTCCGGTGCCGCGGTGGAGAATGGCGGGCGTGGTGGGAGCGCTGATTTCTTGAGGGCGTGGTGAACTTCTGGAGTTGTCGTGGCGGACGCGACAGCAGATTCCTCGCTTTGCTCGGAATGACAAGGATCGGTTAAGACAAAGACAATCAGGACGAAGGCGATGTTTGCCCAATAAATGCAACTTGATATCAATCTCGCGAGTCAGCCTTACGAGGATGCGCGGCAGTTCTGGCTGCGCTGGGGAACGGCTGTAGGCGCGGTGGGGCTGGTCACGCTCGTGCTGCTGACGCTGACCATCACGGGCTGGGTGAACGCGCGTCGCGATCACAATGCGATGGCGGAGAAGCGCGCCCTGATTGCGGACCGGGACAATATCCGGGCCAACGCGGAGGAATTTCTGAATCGTCCGGAAAACCGCAACACGCGCGACACGTCGCAGTTCCTGAATGAACTGATCGAGCGCAAGGCGTTTTCGTGGACCCTGGTACTGGAAAATCTGGAGAAAGTGATGCCGCCACGGGTGCACGTGGTTTCGATTCATCCGGAACTGGATGAGGACAATCAACTTGCGCTGAAGATGACGGTGGCGGGAGATTCGCGGGACCGGGCGATTGAGTTGTCGAGGCGGATGGAGGACTCGGGACGTTTCGCGCAGACCGATATCAGTTCGGAACATTACATTCCGTCCCCAACGAACGGCGATACCGAGCAGTTCGACATTGCGGCGGTTTATATTCCGGAACCGTATGTGGCGGCGCCCGTCGAGCCGAAGGCGGTTGCACCGAAGGCGGTTGGGTCGAAGGCAATCGAGTCCAGAACTGCCGAGTCCAGAACTGCCGAGTCCAGAACTGCCGAGTCGAAGACGGAAGCAAAACGGGCCGCGGTCACGAAACCCAAGCTGGCCCCTCCGGTGCGGAGGAAGCCCTGATGCCCGACCTGCGCAAGACGCGAAAGAATCTGAAGACGGCGCTGGCGGTGATGGTGGCCGTGGACCTGATCGCGGCGATCGTATATTTTTCGCCGCTGGTGGGGTCGGCGGAGTCGCGGCGACAGGAACTGAACCGGCTACAGACGGAGCTGAATACGAAGACGCGGGCGGTGGCGCCCCTGCGAAACCTGCCGCAGAAAGTATTGCTGGCGAACCGCGAGATCGCCGACTTCTATGCTAGGCGCTTCCCTGTCCACGATTCGGAGATTCCAGCGGAATTCGGCAAGATGGCCGCAGCCAACGGAGTGATCATTGAGCAGGCGCGCTATAAAGTGAAGGAAGAGGGAGCGGGGCGCCTGGAGCCGGTGGAAATTGAAGCCGATCTTTCCGGCAGTTATGCGTCGCTGGCGCGGTTCATCAACGTGCTGGAGCAGGACCAGATGTTTTTCATCATCAACAGCGTGACGCTGGGCGGCGGGCCGCAGGGGCCGGTGAAGTTGAACATGAAACTTGAGGCGTATCTGAAGGCGGGATCGTAGTGAAGCTGGGACTGGAAGACAAGAAGAAGACGAAATGGGCGATCGTGCTCGGGGTGGTGGCGGTGCTGGCCGCCGGGTATGAGTTCGCGCCCATGTTCATGGATTCGTCGACACCGTCTTCCAGCGCACAGGCGGCGATTCCCGCGCCGGAGCGGCTCACAACGCGGGGGGGATCGAAGTCGAAAAAGCGACATGAGGAGAGTCTCGATCCGACGCTTCGACTGGATCTGCTGACTGCGGTGGAGCAAACGCAGTACCGGGGAAACGGCAGAAATATCTTTGTCTCGCAGGCGGATCCGGTGATTCCTCAGCCTCAGGGTTCAGGACGTGCGGACGATCCGAAGAAGGCAGAGATTGAGGAAGCGAAGTATCCGGGACCGCCGCCGATTCCGCCCGCGCCACCGATTCCGCTGAAATATTACGGTTTCGCCAGCCAGGTGGGTGAAGCGAAGAAAATATTTCTCCAGAATGGCGACGATGTTTTTATCGCCGGCGAAGGCGAGATTGTCGACCGGCGCTATAAAGTCGTTCGCATCTCACCGAACTCGGTGGAGATTCAGGACATGGTTTATAGCGGTCCGCCACAGAGTATTCCGCTGACGCAGGGGTGAGAAGGCGAGGCTTCAAGGTTTCAGAGTTTCAAGGTTTCAAGGTGATGCGGCTGGGCATGACGGTATTTGAGAGCATTCGTCTGAGGAGCGTCGCATTCCATCTGGAGCTAAGCAAAACCAAAGCAGTGATAGAAACTCCATTAGAAGTCGCCGGCAGCGCGGAGGTGCAAGGGATCCTTCGACTGCGCGGCTGCTCCGCTTCGCGGACCAGTCGCTTCGCTCAGGATGACAGAGCAGAAGCGGCTGGCTTCGCTCAGGATGACCGAGAGCGAGGGGGTTCACGCGAGGGAGAGCGCGGGTATATTCTGCTCGCGCTGCTGCTGATTGTGGCGCTGGCGATTATTGCGGCGGCGATTATTTTGCCTTCGATCACGTATCAGATCAGGCGCGACCGGGAAGAGGAATTGATTCACCGCGGGGTGCAGTATTCGCGGGCCATCCGGGCGTATTACAAGAAGTTCGGGCGCTATCCCACAAAGCTTGAAGATCTCGAGAGCAGCAACAATCTGCGGTTTCTGCGCAAGCGCTACAAAGACCCGATGACCGGGAAAGATTTCCGGCTGCTGCATTATGGCGAAGTAAAGTTGTCGCTCAGCGGAGGGATTGGGGGAGGCACGATTCCGGGTGCGAGTTCGATTGGCTCGCCGAACGGGACGAGCGGGTTAGGACAGACTTCGTCTTTTGGCGGGAACACGGGCGGCGTGAGTTCATTTGGCGGAAATTCGTTTGGCGGCAATGGTGGGATGGGGACGATGAATTCGCCGGGGCAGAATCCGCAGAACAGCAATAGCCAGTCCAGCACGAGTCAGACCGGGACGGATGCGAGCGACTCGTCGACGTCGTCGGGCGGGCCGGGAAGCAGCAACTCGGACTCGGGGAACGGGTCGGGGCAGCCCTTAGGCGGAGGGCCGATTGTTGGGGTGGTGAGCAGTGCGAAGTGCCCGCCACGTCCCAAGGACGAATGCGAAGGCTACCGGGAATTCAATCACAAGAAAAAATATAGCGAGTGGCAATTTGTTTACGATCCGGGCACCGACCGCGGCGGCCTCATCACGACGCCGTACCAGCCTTCCCTGATGATGGGAGGAATGCAAGGGATGGGAACCACGGGGACGCCGGGAAGCACGACAGGAAGTGGATTCTCGCCGATCGGGACACAGGGCGGGATACAGAATAACGGGATACAGAATAATCAGATGAACCCAGGGAGCGGCTCGCAGAATCCGCCGACTACGCCCAGCGGTCCGGGAAATTCTCCGCAGTAGGAACCGTCGTTTCAGATGGGCTTGCAGGATTCCGGTAGATCAAGACTTCCTCAGAAGATCAAAGACCCCACTCTAGCCGCACAGAACGCGGCTAGAATGGGGCACCCTGTTGATTGATCTCTTGATCTATGTCTATCTTCGCGAGGACTGGATTACACGCTGAACGATGAGCCGCAGCCGCAGGTGCTTTTCACGTTCGGATTCTCGAACTTGAAGCCCGCGCCCTCCAGGGTCTCGACGTAGTCGACCACACAGCCGTTAAGATACATGACCGAAGTGGCATCGACGAAGACCTTGAGGCCATCCATGTCGAAGGTCTTATCCATCATTCCAGCGCCGTTTTCAAACTGCATGGAATAGGAGAAGCCAGAGCAGCCGCCGCCGACGACACCGACGCGCAGGCCTGCTGGGACGGGGTTTTGCTGGCCCATGATTTCTTTGACCTTGGTGACTGCGTTGGCGGTCAGGGTAATCGGGGCAGGCTTCCGGGTAACCTCGGGGGTGGCGACTTCGGGAGCGGTCGTTGGGACAGTTGTCGTGGCCATTCGTATCTCCTTGGCTTTAAAGCTGGTTGATTATAGCAGATTCTTGAGAGCGCAAAAAATGCGCTGTAGTGGCTCGGTTGCGCCTTAGCTCACGCCAGATCCCTCCCGCGGCTGAACTGCGCCGCGCTTCGGGATGACGCAGCACAGCAACAATACTTTCAACCTGCGCCAATCCCCATCTGCTACCTATCTGCTGCAATGCTTTCTCGCCAGCTTCGGCCTTATTCACTTGGATGCTGCCGGGCGGGGGTTCGTCGCATTTGTGGGGGTTCTGGAGCGGGTTCGGCGCCCCGGATTTCTTCCCGGCGGGGCTTGCCAAAGAGGGCTATAATCATTGCGCAAAGGCCTTCCCCCGAAACCGGCGAAAGTCTCGTTGTTTCCTGGGACGATTTCCTCGGATAGGGGAAGAAAGGCCAGCGCAACGGGTTGGAAACTGTGAGGTGGCGTTATGGCGCTGACGCTAGTGGCGGTGGTGTTCGGAGTTTTCGCCGTTGGCTTGATCGTCCTGCTGATCTACAAGAGCACGCTGACCATGCACGAGGACGATCAGCTGTTTCTGGATGATGCGAATTCGCACATGCAGGAAGAGCAGACCGAACTACTGACAAAGGTGAACCGGCTCACCCTGCCCGTGCGCATATTCACGATTGGGTCAGGACTGTTTGCGCTGGTTCTGGTGGCGATGCTGATCTACCAGAAGCTGAGCGAAGTGCAGTAGCAGCGGACCGGCGTGGTGCGGGTGCGTATCTGTGACGACAGGCGGCGGGAGGCACAGCTGCCCGTAGTCGTGTTCCTTCCTTAGCCTGATTCCCGGGCCGACTTTGGCGAAGCGTTTCCATGAACTCCGTGCCATGAAAGCCGCGCATGAAATCTGCAGTACTGCAATTGTGATTTTTGGGGCGGGGGACTTTTTTAGACTGCCGGCGCGCAAGTCGCGGCGGTTCTTGCGATCTGATCTTGGCGATCTGATTCTGGCGGCGTCCGATATCTGGCAGCAACCTTAAAACAGTATTGGCGGCAGTAACCGGGCAACGTTTGCGGGGAAGATGGATTCCTACGACGGAGTATCCCAGTCATGCACGCGCCACAGACTGAAGTAAGTCCTGAACTTGAGACCGGGCAGGAGCAGACGGGCACGTTCCCGGATCTGCCCGACCCCGGCGACTCGCGCCGGGGAAGGCTGCGGCTGACAATCGCGGCGGCCGTGATCGTGGTGGGTGCGATTGCCGTTACTGCGATCCTGTTCATGTTTCCCCGTAGTAAATCCTCTACGACTGCAAGCCTGGCGCGATCCTCCTCAAACAATGCAGGGCCAGTGCTGCGCCTTAAAGGCACGACGGAAGCGGTGCAGGCTCGCGCTCTGCTGGCGCCTTTACTGTCAGGGCAGCAGGTAGGCTCGCTGACGATCGTGCACCTCGCGACCGCGGGAACGCGTGTGAAAAAAGGCGATCTGCTGGTGGAGTTTGACCGGCAGGCGCAGATGCAGGACTACTTCGACAAGAAGGCGGAGTACGAAAAACTAGTCGACCAGGTTGCCGAGGAGCAGGCGAAAGAAGCCACGGCCAAGGCGAAGGACGAAACCGAACTGAAGCAGGCGGAGGATGACCTGCGCAAAGCGGAACTGGAAGTGCAGAAAGACGAGATCCTGTCGCGGATCGACGCGGAGAAGAATCAGGAAACCCTGGATGAAGCGAAGGCGACGTTCGATCAACTACGGCAAACCTTCGATCTGAAGCGCAAAGCGGCACAGGCGGCGATCAAGATTCTGGAGATTCAGCGCGACCGGACCGAGCAGACGATGCTGCATGCCAAGGGGAATTCTGACCTGATGGAGATTCATGCGCCGATTGATGGCGTGGTGGTGCTGAATACGATCTGGAAGCAAGGAACGATGGGCGAGGTGCAGGAAGGCGACCAAGTGCGGCCGGGAGTGCCGTTCATGCAGGTGGTGAATCCATCGGAAATGCAGGTGCGGGTGATGGCGAACCAGCAGGATTTTCCCAGCCTGCGGATTGGCGAAACGGCGAAGGTAAGACTGGACGCGTATCCGGATTTGGTTTTCCCGGCGAAGGTAGAGCAGCTGGCGCCAATCGGGGAGGGCGGAGATTTTTCGAACCGACTGCGGCAATTTGCCGTGGTAGTCGGGATCGAGGGGAACGATCCCAAGCTGATGCCGGATCTTACAGCGGCGGTGGATGTGAGCGTTTCCCAGACTAATAAGGTTGCGCAGAATGAATCGCAGAGCGCTTCGCCGGCGGTTTCGCAGAATCGCGTGGGAGGGTCACGGCCGCCGGGAACAGGCGGTTCGCGATGAGAGAGCGCTTCCTCCGACTTTCGATTCGGCGCAAGGCGTTGGTCATCGCTGTGATTCTGCTGGCGGGCAGCGGCGTGGTGCTGGGAGCGGTGCGATTGACGCGGCGGTCACCGACGGTTCCAACGTTGGAAGTAAAGCGCGGGGAGTTCCTGGATTCGTTGCAATTTCGCGGCGAAGTGAAGGCGCTGAAGTCGGTGACGATCAGCGCTCCGGCGGACGCGGGCGATCTGCAGATCGTGAAAATCGTGCCCGACGGCACGGTAGTGAAGCCGGGTGACGTGGTGGTGGAGTTCGACAAAACAAAAACGGAGCAAGACCTGGCGCAGTACCGGTCAAGCCTGAAGTCGGCGCAGGCAACGATTGACCAGGCGCGTGCGCAAGCACGACTCACCGAGGAAGAAGACAAAACCGCCGTGTTGAAAGCGCGTTTCGCCGTGGAAGGGGCCAAGCTCGAGGCCAGTAAACAGGAAATCGTTTCGAAGATCGAAGGTGAAGAAGCCAACCTGAAGCTGGCAGATGCGGAACAGGCACTGCGAGAGGCAGAGAGCAAGCAAACGGCGGATAAGACGCTGAATGCAGCGACCATCGAGAGCGCAGTGCAGGCCAGCACAAAATCGAAGTACGACGTGGAGCGCGCCGAACGCTCTCTGGGGCGGATGAACCTGACGGCACCCTCGCCCGGCATGATCAGCATGCTCATGCACTGGGGCGGATCGGGCGAGGTTCCCTACCGGGCGGGCGACCGGGCGTGGCCGGGTGCGGCGATCGCGGAACTGCCGGATGCTTCGACTCTGCGGGTCACCGCGCGCGTAGACGAAACCGAACGCGGGCGACTGGCACTCAAACAGCCGGTGACGGTGCAGCTGAATGCAATTCCGGACCGGGAGTTCACGGGACACATTGGGCAGATTGGAGCGCTTGCGAGCGCGGATTTTTCCGGCGGCTGGCCGTTCACGCGCAACTTTCTTCTAGAAATCGTTCTCGACCAGACGGATTCGCGGTTCAAGCCGGGCATCACAGGCCAGGTCACGGTGGTGGTGGACCGGGTTCCGAATGCGATCACACTTCCCGCCCAGGCGCTGTTTCAGAAATCGGGACAGAATGTGGCGTACGTATGGGAAGGAACGAAATTTGAAGAGCGCGAAGTGGAAGTGGGACGGCGAAGTGGAGACAAGATCCTGATCGCAAAGGGATTGCGCCCCGGAGAGCAAGTGGCGCTCAGCGATCCGACGACGAAGGAGTAAGAGTCAGGAGTCAGAAGTCAGAAGTCAAAAGTTAAAAGTTAAAAGTTAAAAGTAATGAAGTTAAGAGTAAGGAGTAACGCTGTGAGGCGGCGAAGATGAGAAGCCGGCGGGCAATTACGTGGTCAGTGGTGGCGGTGGTGCTTTTCGCCGTCGCGGGAGTGGTCGCTGCGGTGCGCCGGGCCTCGCCGGTGGCGACGGGAGACGAGATTCCGACCAGCAAAGTAAAGCGCGGCGATCTCGCCATGCTGGTACACGCCAACGGAGAACTGCGCGCGACGCAATCGAAAACATTGACTGCGCCTCCGATCGGCGGAGGCGCACTGCAGATTACCTACCTGCTGCACACCGGCACGCCGGTGAAAAAGGGAGATCTCGTGGTCGCGTTCGATCCAGCCGAGCAACGCTACAAGCTGGACCAGAATCGCTCGGAACTGTTGCAGGCCGAGCAGGAGATCACCAAAGCGAAGGCCGACGCCGCGGTCACGACGGCACAGGATAAAGTTGCCCTGCTGAAGGCGCGTTTTGATGTGAGGCGGGCGCAGTTGGACGTGCAGAAGAATGAACTGGTGAGCACCATCGACGCGCGCAAGAACGATCTGGCACTGGACCAGGCCAAGCGAGTGCTGGCGGAACTCGAGCAGGACATCAAGTCGCGCACGGTTTCAGGGCAGGCCACGATTGCTCTGGCGGAAGAGAAACGCAACAAGGCGAAGCTGGCCATGGACCAGGCGCAGGGAAACATCGACAAAATGCGCGTGACCGCTCCGATAGATGGTCTGGTCTCGCTGGACAAAAACGAAGAAGCGATGGGCGGATTCTGCTGCTTCCCCGGCATGACGCTGCCTGAATATCGCGAAGGGGACCAGGTGCAGGCCGGACGAACGGTGGGGCAGGTGTTGGACCCGAAGGAAATGGAACTGAACGTCAAGGTCGGAGAAATGGAGCGCAACAATATCAAGGAGGGAGAGCCGGTCGACATCACGCTGGACGCACTTCCGGGCGAGACGATGCGCGGAACGGTGAAAAGAGTGGGTGGAAGCAGTTCGCATATGTTCTGGGACGACGATAACAGCACGAAGTTCGAAGTTACGATCTCCCTTACATCGTCGGGCTCAGGACTTGACCCGCGGTTGCGGCCGGGGATGACGGCGGATGTACTGATCAAAGGCGATGCGCAAAAGAATGTGCTCTATGTAGCCCGGCAGGCCTTGTTTCTCAAGGACAACAAGCGAATCGCATACGTGAAAAAAGGAAATAATTTCGACGCACGCCAGGTGAAGATTCTGGCGGAGAACGAAAGCCGGGCGGCGATTGAAGGGATTGGCGCGGGGACGGAAGTCGCGTTGATCGATCCGACAGCTCCGAGAAGGCGCACGAATGCGGGCGGCGCCGGGCCATCTGCCGGTGGAGGGACGCCGTAATGTCGACACTGGCTTCGACGTCTAATGCTCCGACGACTGGCGTTCCGGCGTCTGGCGATCCGGCGTCTGGCGATCCGTCGCGCGCGCGGCAAGGCTACCGGCAGTGGCTGCCCGACATGGAATTGGGGCTGCAGAACCTGCTGGCGCACCGCTTGCGCACTCTGCTCACCATGCTGGGAATGATTTTTGGTGTGGCGGCGGTGGTTTCGATGCTGTCGATTGGAGCGGGCGCGCGGCAGAAAGTAATGGCGCTGATTGAGCAGATGGGCGTCCACAATCTGATCGTGGAGGCGAAGGAAACGACGGAGTGGCAGGCGCACCAGAAAATGCGCAAGATTTCTCCGGGGCTGACCTTTGAGGACTACCGCGTGATTCGCGACGATATTGGAGGAGATATTGTTGCGGCCACTCCGAGGAAGCGGCTCACGCCCACCAAAACGCTGCCGAAATCGCAGGAGGATCCACCCAGCGTCTACGGGGTGAATCCCAGTTATTTGCAGATTGCCGGACTGCACGTGCTGCAAGGGAGATTCTTCAACGAAGACGAAGAGACCCGCGGAGCGGCGGTGTGCGTGCTAGGTGCGGCGGCGCGGTCGAGCCTGTTCGGGTCGGCGGACCCGATCGG
This sequence comes from uncultured Acidobacteriaceae bacterium, assembly GCA_963739125.1. GTDB lineage: Bacteria > Acidobacteriota > Terriglobia > Terriglobales > Acidobacteriaceae > Sulfotelmatobacter. The sequence goes on from CAVTZD010000002.1 coordinate 229,114, forward strand.
CCAATATGTGAAGGCCAACGAACAATGGTTCCGCGTGATTGGAGTGGCATCGCCGCAACTGAGTTCGCAGACGGAAGTGTCGGGAGTGCCGACGCAGGATCTGAACAACATTATGTATGTCCCGTTGAACGCCTCGATTCTGCGGCTGGAGGATTCGTACAGCGACGTGCGTGACGAGATTGACGGCATTTATCTGAATATTCGCGACGGAGCCGACATGGCTTCTGTGGCGCAGGTAGTGCGGGCGATTTTGAATTCGTCGCATCATTCGGCGGGAGATTTCAGTGTGATCGTGCCGGCGGAACTGCTGGCCGAACAGAAGCGCACGGAGCGGCTGTTCAACGCGGTGATGGTGGCGATCGCTTCGATTTCGCTGCTGGTGGGCGGGATTGGAATCATGAACATCATGCTGGCGAGCATTCTGGAGCGGACGCGGGAAATCGGCGTTCGACGCGCGGTGGGCGCGCGGCAGAGCGACATCATCCGGCAGTTCGTAGTCGAAGCTACGCTGATTTCGTTTGTGGGCGGCACCTTCGGCATTGTATTTGGGTTCGTGATGTCGCGGTTGATCGCGCTGCTGGCCGGGTGGTCGACGATTGTGACGGCCAGTTCCATTTTGCTGGCGTTCATCGTTTCGATTTCCGTGGGGCTGGTGTTTGGGATTTATCCGGCGGTGAAAGCGGCGCGGCTCGACCCGGTGGAAGCGATTCGCTGGGAATAGCGGACGCCGATGTTCTTCGCGGGAATTGCTCGAAATGCGCGTTCGCAGCCTTCGCTCAATTGTGGAGGAGGGCGGCGGTGCGCCATCCGCGCGAGATCCCTCACTCCGCCTGAAGAGCGGCTTCGTTCGGGATGACGCCGTTGGAATGGGGTTTTTCACAGTCGTTTTCGCAACACACCGTTCGCGACACATTTTTCGCAACGCATTTTCGCAACACAAGCCACAACACTGCTGGAGGAAGGGAATGAAAAACTCACGCCCCGGGCTATTGTTTTGCCTGCCGTTGCTGTGCTCCTTGTTTGTCTCACTTTTTGCCTTGCCGGCATGCGCCCAGAAGGGCGAGTCCTACCACGACATGCTCACGGCGCAAGTGCAGTCGAATAAACTGGCGGCGCCGGCACACCTGCGGAATTACGTCGTGGATGGAAAACTGCGGCTCAGCCTGCGCGATGCGGTCGTGCTGACGCTGGAAAATAACAGCGTGGTGAGAATTCAAGAGACGCAGGTGGAGTTTTCGAAATTCAGCCTCCTGGGAGCGCACTCGCCATTCGATCCGCTGCTGACCAGTTCCTACAACGTGAACAGCACGACGTTTCCTCCTACGAGCGCTCTGCAGGGAACCGGAACCGCCGCGGTCAACAACACGACGCAGACCGGGCAGTTCAACTATTCGCAGACTTTCGAGACCGGGACGAACGTGCAGGCGGGCTTCAGCAGCAACAATAATTTTACGAACAGCACGTACGAGATCCTGAATCCAGCAATTACGTCGAGCTTGAATTTCCAGTTCACGCAGCCGTTGCTCAGGAATGGGTGGCTATTTGCGAACAGGGCTCCGCTGATCATTGCGCGGCGCAACCTGCAGCAGTCACAAGCGAGCTTTGCGGCGGAAGTGAGCAACAACATCCTGCAAGCGGCGGGAACCTATTGGGCAGTGGTGGAGGCACAGGGAAACCTGGATGTGGCCAAGCGGTCGCAGGATGCCGCCGAAGCGTCATACAAGCGCGACAAGCGCGCGCTGGAACTGGGAGCCTTGCCGCCGCTCGATATTTACCGTTCGGAATCGCAGGTGGCATCGCGGCGTGTGGCAGTGATTCAGGCAGATTATGCCCTCCGGCAGGCGGAAGACGCGCTGCGCATGACGATCGGCGCGGATCAGGATTCGAATGTTCAGGCGCTCGATCTGGTGCTGACCGAAGCACCGGAGCCGACCGGAGAACTGCGCACGATCGATACAGCAACGGCCGTACAGGAAGCACTGACCAAGCGGCCGGAATTTGAGGCAGCTCGCGACGCGCTGGCGATCGACAATACGCGCATTCGGCTGGCGCATAACCAGCTGCTGCCCGAGCTTGACTTGACCGGGCTCTACGCCAGTAATGGAGTGGGCGGAACGCAGTTCAACAGCGCGGCACAGAGGATCACGTCGTCGTCGGTGAATCAGCTATTCGGGTTTGGGTATCCGACATATGGAGCGCAGTTGTCGCTGACGTTGCCGCTGAAGAATCGGGCGGCCCAGGCGCAGATGGGGAACGCGCTGGTTTCGCGGCGCAGCGATTTGTATAGCGAACGGCAACTTCGGGAGCAGGTACAGCTCGACGTAAGCAATGCCGTGCATCAACTGGAGCAAGCGAAGCTCAGCATTGCGGCGGGAAAGGAAGCGCTGGATTTGGCCAAGAAAAATACCGCGGCCGAACAACGCAAGTACGAGCTGGGGCAAGGAACGATCTTTCTGGTGCTCGAAGCGCAGACGGAGCAAGCAACGGCCGAGCAGAGTTTGCTGCAGGCGGAAGTGGGATATCAGCTGGCCGTGGCCGGAGTGGATCACGCCACCGGGCAATTACTGGAACCTTATAACGTGCAGATCGCGGAGCTGACGAAGTAGGAACAGCGGGGGCTGAAGCCCACGATCTCGTTGACGGCTCACGCGGCGCTGAAGCGCCGCTCTTCCACGGTAGTCCGCGCGTTCGTGAGCGTCTCCCAATGCAGCCGGTGTTCGGGTAATGGACCGCTCCCGGCGCGATTTTTTCTTTTGGCTGCGTTGTAGAATATGGAACGGATGCCGGGATGGTGGAATTGGCAGACACACTAGCCTTAGGAGCTAGCGCCGCAAGGCATGCAGGTTCGAGTCCTGTTCCCGGCACCATTGCGAGTCCACCGCGAATCACTCTTCATAACTTTTCAGAATCTCAACGACAATAAGAAAATGCGGCCGAAGACGGCTGGAACCGTCATGAGCGCCAGGTTTTGTTTGCCGGTCTTGCGGTCGGCGACGATGCAGGTGTAAATCCGTTTCGGGATTATTGCCGGCGGCAGATCTTGCATAGATGGAAGATGAAAAATGTGATCCCGGAAGCATGATAAAAGAAAGCTATGGGAAGAACTCACGCGGCGCGGGTTCGGACGAGCCGGCTATTACTGCTGGTTTGCGGGGTTCTTCTGATTGGTATGGCGGCACCGGCGCAGGTTGCGGATGTATCCGCGGCGCAGGCAAAAGGGTTTCCCCTGACAGTGGCAGAAGTAGTCAGAAATCTGCAGCAGGAAAATGCGAAGCGGGCCGCTGCCCTGGATGAATTTGTCGGAACACGGGTCTATAAAATGCAGTACCGCGGATTCCCCAGCGATCACGAGGCCGAAATGGTGGTGAAAGTAACCTTCCATGCTCCGGCCACGAAGCAGTTCACGGTGGTTTCACAGACGGGTTCGAAGTTCATCATCGACCATGTCTTCAAGAAACTGCTGGAGGGTGAGCAAGAGGCGGCCAGTAGTGAAGAAAGCCGGCGACGAACGGCCCTGAGCACGGAGAACTACGATTTCTCGCTGGCCGGATACGAGAACTCACCTGAGGGAGGACGCTACATCCTCGACCTGCTGCCGAAGACGAAGAATAAGTTCCTGTATCGCGGGAGGATCTGGATTGATGCCAAGGACTTCGCGGTCGTGCGGATCGACGCCGAGCCGGCGAAAAATCCTTCTTTCTGGATCAAGAAGACGCACATTGAGCACCGGTACGTTAAGGTTGACCACTTCTGGCTGCCGGCCGAGAACCACACGGAAAGCCTGGTTCGGTTGGGCGGGAAAGCGACCCTTTCCATCGAATATCGGGATTACAAGATCACGAAGGCGAGTCCGTTACCGGAAGGTAATAGCGCCGCTGACCCGAAAGCGTCGCAGGTTTCTGAAACCCGCTAGCGCGCAGCCTTCATTCGCGGTCGAGCCATCGGCGGGGATGGCATATAATTGCGGCCACCCATGGCGCTAAGCGCAGGTACACGACTCGGACCGTATGAGATTCAATCTCCGCTGGGCGCCGGGGGCATGGGCGAAGTGTACCGCGCGCGCGACACTCGGCTGGATCGAACCGTCGCAATCAAAGTTCTCGCCTCTCATCTTTCTTCCTCGCCCGAACTGAAGCAGCGCATGGAGCGCGAGGCTCGCGCCATTTCTTCGCTGAATCATCCGCATATCTGCCAGCTCTACGACATCGGCTCACACAACGGCACTGATTATCTCGTGATGGAGTTTCTCGAAGGAGAGACTCTGGCGGAGCGACTGGGCAAGGGCGCTCTCCCGCTGAATGACATTCTGAAAATTGGGATTGCCGTCGCCGAGGCTCTGGCCGTGGCGCACCGGCAGGGGATCGTGCACCGCGATCTGAAGCCAGGGAACATCATGCTGACGAAAAGCGGCGCGAAGCTGATGGACTTTGGGCTGGCGAAGTCGGCCGGGGCGGGCGGGAGCGCGGGAGGATCGAGTGCGCCACTTCTATCGGCGGCGCAGACGATGAGCCAGGGGAGCCCCATGTCTCCGCTGACGACTGCGGGGACGATGATTGGGACGATCCAGTACATGTCGCCGGAGCAGATTGAGGGCAAGGAGGCGGACGCGCGATCGGATCTGTTTGCGCTGGGCGCGGTTCTTTACGAGATGCTGACCGGGGCGAGGCCGTTCGAGGGCAAGAGCCAGATCAGTGTGGCCAGCGCGATTCTGGAAAAAGAGCCGCAGGCAATTTCCGCGGTGCAACCGCTCACGCCGCCGGCGTTCGAGCACATGGTTGCGACGTGTCTGGCGAAGAGTCCTGACGACCGCTACCAGACCGCGCATGACATTGTGTTGCAGTTGAGGTGGATCGCTCAGAGCGGGACACAGACGCCGCGGGCCACGGAAAAACAAGGGACGAACCGACGCGAATTGGCCGCCTGGGCAATCGCGTGCGCAATGGCCGTGATGCTGATCGCGTTATTTGCTTTGTGGCGGGGATCGAAGGTCGCTGAGCAGACAACATATTTTTCTGCCTCGCTGCCCTTCGCGGCACGCGATGTGGCAGTGTCTCCTAATGGACATACGGTAGCGATGGTTGGCCGGCGCGAGTCGGATCGAAATGACGCGCTGTGGATCTACGAGCCGGGTTCGCCAGACGCAACCAACCTGGCGGGCACGGAAGGCGCGAACTTTCCCTTCTGGTCGGCGGACGGACGGTCGATCGGATTTTTTGCCGACGGGAAACTGAAAAAACTGGATCTGGCGGGCGGCCCTGTGCAGACGCTTTGCGACGCGCAGACGGGCCGCGGCGGCACCTGGAATAAAGATGGCGTCATCCTCTTTACTCCGAGCGGGCACCTGGGAGTTGGGCTGTATCGAATTTCGGCATCGGGTGGAACACCGATTGAGATCACGGTTCCAGACAAAAGCCTGGTCGAAGACAGCCACCGCTGGCCGGTATTCCTGCCGGATGGAATCCATTATCTCTATTCTGCGATCCATCTTTCCGGGCGAAAGGACCTGACCTCGATCTATGTAGGCTCGCTCAACTCGAATGAGAAGCGGCTGGTGACCAAGGCGAGCGGCAACGTGGAGTACGTCGCACCGTATTTGCTCGCCTACCGCGATCAGACTCTGTTCGCTCAACACTTCAACCCGAGGACGTTTGAGCTGAGCGGAGAAGCGATCCCCATTTTTACTGATGTCCAATACTCGCCGCGGATCTCGCGCGCGGTATTCGGCGCGTCGAGCTCGCAGCTGCTGGTGGCGCAGAAAGCGGGGGATACCGGCGCTTCGCAACTCGTGTGGTTTAACCGGCAAGGTCAGGAGATTGGGATAGGTCTGAAACCGGGAATTTACGGCAACATTACGCTCGCTCCCGACGGCAAGGCGGTAGCTGCGGATACGACGGACCCGAGCAGCCAGAACACGGATATCTGGACCTACGATCTCGGAACTGAAAGTGCGAAGCGGCTGACCTTCGATCCGGCAATTGACTCATTGCCGATCTGGAGTCCCGACAGTACTCGAATGATTTTTTCGTCGAATCGTGGAGTCACCTTCGACCTGTATTTGAAGGATACGAATGGAGCGCAGGAGGAAACGCACATTTCGCAGGACGGCCCCGACCGCTTTCCCACGGCATGGTCTCCCGACGGAAAATATGTGATGTACGAGCGCGGTCCCGACCTGTGGGTGGTGACGATTCCAGACTTCCGGCCGACGCTGTTTCTCAAAGCGAGTTCCACTTTGAAGAACGCCCAGTTCTCACCCGACGGCAAGTGGGTGGCATACTCTTCGAACGAGAGCGGACGCTGGGAGATTTATGTAACGTCTTTTCCCGACGCGCACGGTAAATGGCAAGTCTCGAACGCGGGAGGGGATCAGCCGAAATGGCGAGCCGACGGCAAGGAACTCTTCTATCTTTCCGCAGGCAGCGAAATGATGGTGGTCGCGGTGAAAACAGGCGTTGGTTTCGACGCCGGCAGCCCGCAAGCACTGTTCCAAGCCAATCCGCGCGAAGTGGTCGCGACTTCCGAGCAATTTTCTTACGACGTCAGCAAAGACGGGCAGAAGTTCCTTATCAACACACAATTAAAAACAGCTGCTACACCGATGTCGGTGGTGTTGAACTGGAGCGCGAAGCTGAATCGGTAACGGCCCCTGAAGACCAGCCGACCTGCAGTAGTTCGCGCGAGATCCCTCGCTCCGCCTGAAGAACGGCTACGCTCGATGACGCAGATGATCCCTGCGGTTATTTTCCCGCTTCCGGTTGCTTGACTATTAGCGCGGGAACCTCCTGCTGTTTGACCAGGTTGTTATACGCAGCCACGTCGGTGGAAAGAATCGCTTTCCATTTTGCCAGCTGATCATCGACCTGGTTGCTGACCATGTCGAAGACTTCGTAAGACTGCTTCGTCGGAGCCGAATCTGCGCTGCCCACAACGCCGCCTAAGGCGATCAGGTCATTATTGAGACGAACCGGGAAATTCAACACATCTTGACCGCTCTTGGCTTTGGTCTGGATCAACGCCTCTTCCACGACGGTCATCTTCGTATCGAGCGCCTTACCCGCATCGGCAATCGCCTTGGCGCGCGGATCGCCTTTCAGCCGCGTGTTGAGAGCGCTAATCTGCTCGCGCAGATCACGGATCTGGATAATCGCGTCGTCGGTTTCGGTGACCTTGTCGCGAATCTTCAGCAGCAGATCGAATTGTTTGGCGAGATCATCGTGAGTAACTTTCAGGCGCGGGTCGGGCTTGATCTCGAGTGGCGCGGTGTAGGTCTTACCCAGAACAGTCAGGCGCGCCTGATACGTGCCTGGCAGCGCTTCGGGACCCTCCGTGCTGCCGCCCCACAGCGGAGCGTGGGGCACGGCGGTTGCGCTCTCGTAGCGCAGATCCCAGACGAAGCGGTTCAGACCGGCGTCAGCGGGAAGGTTAGTTGCGCCACCTCCTCGGCTGAAGAAATCTTCTTCTTCGCCGCCGCCTTCGCCGGATTCCTGTTTCTTGGGATACTTGCGAATTACTTTTCCGGATGAATCAAGAATTTCCAAGGTGATCTTCGGAGGTTCGTCCGCTGCGGGTTTTTTGGTTTCGGATGACGCAGGCGAGCTGGCTTCGGATTTCGCGGCGTCTGCGCTCGCAGCTTGATTTTTCTCGCCAGAGGGCTTTTTGAGTGAAGTCTTCAACCAGTAATCAATGATCGCGCCAGCGGGGGGATTTTTCCCGACATTGCCCGTGGCGGCGAAAAAACCTCCGCGAAAGACGGTATGACTTGCGGCGGCCGGAGTGAACAGGTGCGCTTCCTGCTGGGGAATCGAATCTTCGTATTGTTCGAGCGGAGTGATGTCGTCGAGCACCCAAAAACTGCGTCCATGCGTAGCCACGACGAGGTCATCATTTTTGACCACCAGGTCGTTGATCGGCGATACCGGCAAATTCAGTTGCAGCGGTTGCCAATGCGCGCCATCGTCAAACGAAATATATACGCCTTGTTCGGTTCCGGCGAAAAGTAAGCCAGGGCGGCGAGGATCGATTCGCACCGCATGGACGTAATCGTTCGCGGGAAGGCCCGTGATCAGCTTAGACCAGGTCTTGCCGAAATCGGTGGTCTTGAACACGTAGGGGGCGAAGTCGTCCAATTTGTGGCGTTCAACGGCGAGATAGGCAGTGCCGGCGTCGCGCGAAGACGTTTCGATCATGCTGACCGTGCCCCATTCCGGCATATCCTTCGGAGTGATGTTCTCCCAGTGCGCGCCGCCGTCGCGGGTGAGCTGCACCAGGCCGTCGTCGGTTCCTACCCAGATCAGGTCTCTCTGAACCGACGATTCCACCACAGAAAAGATCGTGTCGTAGACTTCTACGCCCGTATTGTCTTTGGTGATGGGACCGCCGGAGGAGGCTTGCTTGGACTTGTCGTTGCGGGTCAGATCGGGACTGATGATGGTCCAACTCATGCCCCCGTCGGTGGTTTTGAACAGCACTTCGCCGGCGAAGTACATGGTTTTGGGATCGTGCGGCGAAAAAATGATGGGCTCGGTCCACTGGAAGCGATGTTTCACGTCGCCCGCGGCCCAGCCGATCGGGTTCACGGGCCAGGGATTGATCGACTGTTCCTCGCCGGTGCGGTGATCATAGCGCGTGATCTCGCCGCCATAAGAGCCGGCATAGACAACCTGAGGATCCGTCGGGTCAGGCGCGATGTAGCCGCTCTCGCCGCCGCCTACGTCGTACCAATCGGGGCGATCGATCGAGCCGTCGGGACTCGCGCTGGCGATGGCAACGGTGGAGTTATCCTGCTGCGCGCCGTAGATGTAATAGGGAAAGCGGTTGTCGGTGGTGACGTGATAGAACTGGGCTGTGGGCTGCGTCAGCTGACTCGTCCAAGTTGTTCCGCCGTCGATGGAGACGGTTGCGCCGCCGTCGTTGCCGTTGATCATTCGCTTGGGATTCGTGGGGTCAATCCAGAGGCCGTGGTTGTCTCCGTGCGGGGCGGGCACGCGGCTGAAAGTCTTGCCGCCATCGTTCGAGCGATACACACCTGTGTTCAGGATGTAAACCGTGTCGGCGGATTTGGGGTCGGCGAAAATGTGCGAGTAGTACCAGGCGCGTTGACGAAAGCGATGATCGTCGGTGGTTAGGGTCCAGGAGTCGCCACCGTCATCGGAGCGATAGATTCCGCCTTTCTCGGCTTCGATGACCGCCCACACGCGATTGGAATTCGCGCCGGAGACGGTGACGCCGATGCGACCGAGAATCCCTTCGGGCAGACCGTGGCCTTTGAGTTCTTTCCAGGTTGTTCCGCCGTCGATGGAACGGTAGAGGCCGCTGCCCGGGCCGCCGCTGTCGAGACTCCAAGGCGTGCGCTTAGCTTGCCACAAAGCCGCGAACAGGATGTTGGCATTGTTGGGATCGAATACTACATCGATGCCGCCGGACTTGGCATCTTTATAGAGAACCTTCTGCCAGGTCTTGCCGCCATCCTGGGTGCGGAAAATCCCGCGCTCCTCATTGTCGGCGAAGGGATGGCCCAGCGCAGCGACGAAAGCGATGTCAGGATTTTTGGGATTCACGGCGAGGCGGCCGATGGCGTGGGTGTCGGCGAGGCCGACGAACTTCCAGGTCTTGCCGGCGTCGATCGATTTGTAAACGCCGTTGCCGCCGACGATGTTGCCGCGAATGCAGGCTTCTCCGGTGCCCAGGTAAATCACGTTCGGATCGGATTCTGAAACGGCGATCGCTCCGATCGCGGGCGACGCGTCTTTCTGCTTGTCGAAAATCGGTTTCCAGTTGAGGCCGCCGTCGGTCGTCTTCCAGACGCCTCCGGCGACTGCGCCGAAATAATAAACGTTGTCCTGGCCAACTACGCCCGATACGGCCACTACGCGCCCGCCACGAAATGGGCCGACGAGCCGGTATTGCAGATTCTTCCAGGGGCCTTTGTCTTCGTCGTTGTCCTTATCGTTGTCCTTATCGTTGTTCTTGTCTTGCTGACTGCCAGCCGCTTCGGCCGTGGTCGCGGCCTGGGTGGCTGGGCCTGCGTTGGTTTCACTTGATTTTTTCGGCGAGTGTTTCTGCGCCAAGACTGAGCAGGTAAGAGACAAAACGAGAAGACAAAGTGTAACGGTTCGCATTGTTTCCCTCGGAGACGTAAACAATACAGCGAGAAGGGGCGATTCACAACTGGATCATACTGCAGGTAGTGTCCTAACTTCTGGAATAAAAGCCCTTAACCGCGAAGAGCGCTAAGGCTTCGCGAAGCCCGCAGAGAAAGGCGAAATCGAAATCAGGACACTACCGCGCTGCGGAAATCCACAAGCTCCTATAAGCCGGGTCCCTCCGGATACGCGGGCAAGTCCGGTGGGCGCGGCGGCAGCTTTTTCGGCGTCGGCCCAATCGCGTGCATGACGACCTCAATGGCCTTTTCAAGCTGTGGGTCTTCGCCCTTCACGACGAGGTCGGGACGATTGTCGACGACGATGTCGGGCTGGACTCCGTGGTTCTCGATGAGCCACTGGCTGTTGAGGCCATACATTGCAAACTCGGGACGAGAGATAGAGCCGCCGTCCATCAGGGGCATCATGCCGCGGATGCCGCGCACTCCGCCCCAGGTGCGTTCGCCGATGAGTGGGCCGAGCTTGTAGTACTTGAAGTAATAGCTGAAAATATCGCCGTCAGACGCGGCGTAATGATTGGTAACGCAGGCCATCGATCCGTGGAAGACGATGGGCGGATTAGTGCCACTCTCAAAATTGCGGGCGGAGTCCATGCCCGCCAGAATGCGGCGCAGCCGCTCGAAAATCAGTTGGTCGACAAAGCCGCCGCCGTTATAGCGAATGTCGATGATCAGCCCCTCTTTGCGAATCTGCGGGAAAAATTCTTTGACGAACGCGTTCAGACCATCCTCGCCCATGTCTGGAATGTAGATGTAGCCCACGCGGCCGTTGGTAGCGGCATCAACTTTCTTGCGATTGGTCTCGACCATGTTCCATTCGCGCAGAGCGCCTTCGTCGGAGATAGGCTTAACCTGCAGGTTGTGGGCACCTTCTTCAGACGGTTTGGAGTTGACCGTGAGCGTCACGTTATCGTTTGCCGTGTCGACGAAGAGTTCGTAGGGACTCTGCGGCGCGTGCAACTGGCGGCCATTCACGGCTAGCAGGTAGTCTCCTTCTTTTATGTCGACGCCGGGCTCGGTCAGTGGCGAGCGTAGTCTGGGATCCCAATTTTGTCCGGGATAAATTTTCTTGATGCGGTACCTGCCGCTGGCCGGGTCGAGGTCGAAGTCCGCGCCGAGCAAGCCGACGTTGACGGGATGCAGATCGGGATAGTCGCCGCCGCCAACGTAAGTGTGTGAGTTCGAAAGCTCGCCGATCATTTGACCCATGATGTAAGTCAGGCTGTAGCGGTCGGCGGCAAAAGGCACAAGTTGCGCGTACTTGTCTTTCTCCTTCTGCCAATCGACTCCGTTCATGGATTTCTCGAAGAAATAGTCCCGCTCCTGACGCCAGACTTCGTTGAACATCTCCTGCCATTCCAGCGGCGGATCGATTTCGGCGCGCATGCCGCCGAGATTCAGCCGGCCGTCGGTAGCCTTTTTCGGCTGGTCACTGGGCTTGGCGTCGATGATGCCGTAACCATGATCGCCTCCGCCGGCCGTTTCATAGAGCAGTTTCGAACCATCGAACGACAAGGCGAAGCGCTCGACATTGTCGATCAGCACTTTATTCTTGCGCTCCTTGAGATCGAAGGCGTGGACGGCGGAAGTTTCGCCTGGCAAGGGTCCGGAAAGACCTTGAATCGGAGAAGAAGAATAATAAACGTATCCCTTGGCGGCAGACAGAGTGCGAATGACCGAGGGTTCGATGGGCAAGTCGACAACGCGATCCTGAATACCATCGAGATCGATGCGGAATTCGGCAGGCTTGGCTTTTTCCGAGTCTTTTGCTTTCTTGTCTTTCTCGGCGGTTTCAGATTTGTTGTCGCTCTTGCTTTCTTCGCTATTCCCAGCCGAGAAATCCGGCTCGTCTTTCTTGACGCCGGCCTCGTCACTCTGAGGCTTGAAAGGCGAAGGCTCGTCTTTCTGCAAGGTGACCAGATAGACGCGCGTCGTCTTCGGATTAGCGAACTCGAAATCGATATTGCCCAAGACCTCGTTGAAGTCGCGATCGGAAAGGAAGTAGAGATATTTTCCGTTGGGATCGAAAACCGCGCCATCACTGTTGGTCATGCTGCTGGTCACGGGAGTGATTTTCCGGTCAGCGAGCGAGTACAAATAGACCACTGAGAACAAGCTCTCCTCGTTCTTGTCGTAGGCCAGCCACTTGCTGTCGGGCGACCAGGCATAGTTTGTGATCTCGCCGTACTTTGCGCGGTCTACCTCGACAGGCTTCTTGTCGCTGACATCGACGTACCAGAGGCGCAGATCTTTGTCGGCCCAGGCGATTTTCTTGCTGTCGGGCGACCACACCGGTCCGAACTTGAAGCCCTTGTAACCGCTGGTGATCTGCTCCTCTTTGCCAAGCGAATCTTTGCCCAGGCCGTTTTTGCTCATCCCATCTTGTGGAGCAATGTAGATCTCGTCTTCGCCTGTACGATCGGAGACATAGGCGATCCAGTGCGCATCGGGGGACCACGCAACCAGCTTTTCCCGAATGCCGGGCGTGTGCGTCAAATTGCGAATGCTGCCTTCTTTTGCCGGAACCGTGAACACGTCTCCGCGAGCGGAGAAGACGGCGCGGTTTCCATCGGGAGAAATATCAAAGTCGGAGATGAGTTTGCTGACGTTCTCCCAGTGCTTCATGGTCTGGTCGCGCTCGCCCGGCAGATAAATGGTCAGCTTGGTTGGCTGCTTCGACTGAAAATCAAACGTATAAAGATAGCCGCCGTTCTCGAACACGATGGCGTCTGGCCCCAGGGTGGGCCACATGACGTCGAAATCGGCAAAGTGCGTCAGTTGCTCTATTTGTTTGGAATTCAAATCGTAACTGTAGAGATTGAGCCGATGTTCGGCGCCGCGGTCTGAAGCAAAATAGATCGTGTCGCCGTGCCACATGGGGAAGGTATCGGTCCAGTCGGTATGCGGCACATCTTCGATCGTATTGTTCTTAATGTCGTAAATAGAAATGGACTGAGCCATACCGCCGGTGTAGCGCTTCCAGGTGCGGAAGTTTCGGAAGATGGGGTTGTAGGCGATTTTGTTTCCGTCAGGAGAGAAGCTGGTAAGGCCGCCTTCGGTGACGGGCAGCGGCTCAGGCAGACCACCGTCGATACTGATGCTGAAGGGACGCTTGGTCCAGCCATTGTCGGCGTCGCGGACAGAGAGGAACAGAATGCGCTTGCTGTCAGGAGTCCAAGTCAGGACTTCGTTGTGAATGCCCATGCGTTCACTCAGCGGATGAGCGCTGCCCTGATAGAACGTAAGCTGCCTGGGCTGGCCGCCCTCGGCCGGCATCACGTAGACATTAAAATTGCCGTCGTATTGTCCCGTGAAAGCGATCCACTTGCCATCGGGCGAGAACTTGGCAAACAACTCACGCCCGGGGTGGGTGGTGATGCGCCGCGCCACCCCGCCCGAGCTGGAGGCCAGCCAAAGATCGCCGCCATAGGTGAAGACGACTTTATCCTTATGCACGTCGGGAAAGAGCAACAAGCGGCCTTCCTGCATCTGCTGACCGAAACACAGGCAGGAAGCGAACACGACGAATGACGCGACAACCTTGTTGAGGAAAAACTTATTGAGCGAAACCATTCGGATGGCCTCCTTGTACGGCCCTACTTTTGGGCAACCGCGATGGAAGTCTTATGGCATTGCTGCCGGTTCTGCGCAATATCTGCTTTGAAGAGCCGCGAAGTGCGACGGCTTGGGTGAATCATGGGTTCCGTCGAACTTGGGGTTGCAACCCAACGAACCAATAATTTCAACGAACTATATTACTCCCTTCGACGTGTGTCATGGAGCAGCCAACCTTCGCTTCACACCTTCAGCTTCCCTTCAGGTAGAGTAGCAATACTCCGAACGCCAGCGGCAATGCGGCAATACGGAGGGCTTTCCAATCCCAGTGAGGAGTTCGCCATGCGCTTTTATCGAGGAGCAGTTGCAGCGGCAGTGATATCTCTTGCGGCAGGGTGCGCCGCGCAAAATTATCATGTCGTCGATCACTGGAAGGTCGGTGGCCAGGGAGGATGGGATTACCTGGTAAGCGACGACGCCGCGCATCGGCTCTACGTGACGCACAACGCGCGAGTCGAAGTGATCGATTCCACGACAGGGAAGGTAATTGGAGCGATCACAGGGTTGAAGAGCACGCACGGCGTTGCCCTGAATACGGACGGAAAGACGGGATACATCAGCGACGGCGCGGGAAATGCGATCGTGGTTTTTAATCGCGCAGATTTCTCGGTGCAGGCAACCGTTCCGGCCGGGACAAATCCGGACGGGATCACATTTGAGCCGGTGACGAAGACGGTGTGGGCTTTCAACGGACGCAGCAAGAATATCTCGGTGCTGGACACTTCCACCAACACCATCGTGGCTACAGTTGATCTGCCGGGCAGGCCGGAATTTCCACAGTCGGACGGAAAGGGATCGGTGTTTGCGAACATCGAGGACAAAAACGAAATCGCGAAGCTGGATGCCGCGAGCCACAAAATCGTCGCAGTGTGGCCGCTGACGGGCTGTGAATCGCCCTCCGGCCTGGCCATTGATCGCGAAAAACATCGTCTCTTCTCGGTTTGCGACGAGGACAAGATGGCGATCATGGACTACGATTCCGGCAAAGTGTTGGGTCTTGCTGCCATTGGCGAGGGGCCCGATGCCGCGGCTTTTGATGCGAAGCGCGGATTGGCGTTCTCCTCGAACGGCGACGATGGCACACTCACCCTTGTGGATACCGGGAAACCCGGCTTCCCCACACTGCAAACGGTGAAGACGAAAAAAGGAGCGCGCACGATGGCTCTCGACAGCTCGACAGGGCGAGTCTATCTGGTGACGGCAGAGATTGGACCCCCGCCGGCGCCAACCGAAGCCATGCCACATCCGCGCCACAGCGTAGTGCCCGACACTTTCGAAATCATTGTCGTGGCGCCGTAGGTGAGAAACGGCAGCGGATCATTGCGGGTCGCTTCGCCGACGATTGTTTCCACTTCTGCGAAATTGTTCTCCGTGGCGTGGCGATGCTCTTGCCAAACGACTTCATGTCAGGATACCCAATCGCGCCCTCGAACGCTGCCACAACGTCAGGGAAGCTCCGGGAAGACGTTGTGCTGAATCGCAGGGCCTTGATTTCCCTTGTTATCACCGTGTCTCCGTGCAACCTGTTACGCGGTGAGACCCAGATCGTGCAGCTTGCTTTCGTCGATCTTCAAACCGGCCGCCGCCACGTTTTCTTCGAGATGTGCGACGTTCGACGTTCCCGGGATAGGCAACATTGCGGGAGATCGCGCAAGCAGCCATGCCAGCGCCACCTGAGACGGAGTAGCCTTTAATCGCGCGGCCGCACCAGCGACGGGGCCATCTGCGCGGGACACTCGACCGGCCGCCAATGGAAACCACGGAATGAACCCCATCTTCTGTTTCTCGCAATACTCCAGAACATCTTCTGAACCACGGTCCGCCACGCTGTAACGATTCTGAACGGTCACGATTGGAGCAATCGTTCGTGCTTGCTGAATCTGGGGCACGCTGACTTCCGAAAGACCGATGTGTTTGATTTTTCCTTCCGCCTGCAAGTCCCGCAAAGTGCCCAGCTGATCTTCCGCCGGCACTTTGGGATCGATGCGATGCAGTTGATAGAGAGCGATCCGGTCCAGACGAAGGCGGCGCAGGCTGCCTTCACAGGCGGATCTAAGGTGTTCCGGGTTTCCGTTTTCGATCCATTGGTTGGGACCCGGCCGCTCAAAACCGCCCTTCGTGGCAATTACCAGGTCTGCGGGATAGGGGAAAAGCGCTTCGGCAATCAACTCTTCACTTGCGCCCGGGCCGTAGGAATCCGCGGTGTCAATGAAATTGATTCCCAGTTCGACCGCCTTCCGAAGAACCCGGATGGCTTCGCGACGGTCCGCGGGCTCGCCCCAAACTCCATCTCCCGTGATTCGCATGGCGCCAAATCCCAGCCGAGTGACGCGAAGATCGTTACCGATCAGGAATTCTCCAGCTTTGGCGGCGAGGGTTTGTCGTGGCTGCACGGACTTCGTGTTCTGCATGCTGTCTCCCTTCTTTCTTCTTTCTCCTTAGATGCAGGCCAGTGGTCGCCGAATCAAATCGCTTTTAATCCTGTTCGCCGAGCGTTTGCGCGTAAGTTTTGCCGTACGGATAGAAAAGTTCCTTGCGGCCCTGCTGCCACGCAGCCTTCATTTCCGGCGTTGTGATGTCCCAGTCCGGGCGGCATTTTTTGGTGATGGCGCGCAGATCCTGGCGAAGATCTTCGAGAGTCGGCCGGCCCAAGAACCAGTAGCCGTTGTAAATCTTATAAATGACAAGACCCGGTTCGAGGACAATCACGTGAGGGATCATGGGATTGTGAACGGGATCGGTATATTCGGCGATGTCGAGATCCTTTTGGATGATGCGCCCAGCGTCAGAAAGGAACGGCCAGTGGGCGCCGACTCCGGTGCGGTATTCGTCGATCTCGGTGATATTGTCGGTGCTGATCGTGACCAGCCGGCAATAAGCAACTTCGAGCTCACTATGAAGTTGCACAAGTCCTTCGGCACCCTGCCGCCGGTCTTTGGGACAGAAACCCCCGCGGCTGAGGACGACCACCATGGGATGTTGCGATTGCAGTTCGGAAAGCTTACGACGTTTGGCGGTGTGATCGGAAAGCTCATAATCGGGGAAGGTCGCTCCAGGAACCATGTCAGCTCGCATAGGAAATCCTCAAACGTTGGATGCGGGGCGCTCCGAAGCGCCTCAATCTTAATGGCCGGCCTCAGGATCTGGCGCTCAGCCATTGGCCTCAACCAGCGCGCCGCGAGAACTGCTCTGTGCGTGAAGACTCGAGAAATCCGCGAACGAATGTGGCGATGTCGTCAGTAGCCGTGTCTAACGCAAAATGACCGGAGTCGAGAACGTGGATCTGGGCATTCGGCACGTCTTGGCGGTACCGCTCCGGCTCGCCGGGATCGAAGGACAGATCGTACTTGCCCCACACCACCAGAAGGCGCGGCTGTGCCTGGCGCATCCACGCTTGCCATTTCGGATAGGCGTCGACGTTGGTTCGATAGTCGTAGAAAAGGTCGCTTTGAATCTCGGCCTGGCCCGGCTGGCTCAGGAAAGCGAACTCGTCGGTCCAGAGATCCGGATCGTAGCGCTCCGGGTTCGGATCGTTGCCGACGTGACGTGTGCGGGTTGCCGCAAACGACAAAAGATTGGTGCGCAGCGTCTCCTCGTTGGCAGTGCGATCCGCCCAGAAGGCCCGGCGTGCCTTCCAGTTCACCCCAAGACCTTCGTTGTGCGCGACCGCGTCCTGAACAATGAGTGCGTCTACGCGATCCGGGTGCGCCAGGGCCATACGGAAACCTACCGGCCCACCGTAATCCTGCATGTAAAGCGTGTAGTGCGACAGGGCGAGGGCTTCTGTGAAGTGATTCATAATTTCGGCGTAGTGATCGAATGTGTAGGCGAATGTTTTCGGATTCGGCCACTCGCTATGCCCGAAACCGGGATAATCGGGCGCGACCAAGTGAAAGCGATCGGACAGCCGGGCGAAGAGTGACTCGAACATTCGTGACGATGATGGAAGCCCGTGGAGGAGGAGGAGCGTCGGGGCATCTTCCGGGCCCGATTCCCGGTAGAAAATGGAGAGCCCGTCGATTTTTATTGTGCGATAGATTGTGCGATAAAACGTCGGGTGTTCCATGAGATGTTCCTTTCAGCAAGCTGATCCGGCTGCGCATTTACATTGTAAAAGCGACGCGAAACTCTGCCTTGCCGCTCAGGCTAGTCGGGCGCCGACGTTTTATTGGAGTACTCTTCCCGGAGGAGCGTTGCTTAAACTTTTTTGCCTCGGGAATAGCGGCCCACACCCGACGGCGTGGACGTGGATGCAAGGAACAGGCAGCTCTCTCAACGTCTTCTGCTCATATATGGGTTACGGCGCCCTTCCTCATCTCGGCTTTTTGGTGAAGTCACTGAGCCGAGCGGCTTGCGTCATCAGATAATTCTGTTCCGGGAGGCTGGTCGTGCGGCTGGCGGCGATGCGGTAGTGCTTGATGGCGCTTTCAACATCTTCAACCATTTCGAACAAATGGGCGCGAACGGCATCGAGACGATAGTGACCAGCGAGCCGGGGATCGGAATCGAGCGTGCGTAGCAGTTCGAGGCCCTTCGAAGGGCCGTGTACCATCGCCGCCGCAATGGCGTGATTGAGCGTCACCATAGGACTCGGAGACACCCGTTTCAGTAGTTCGTATAGTGCAAGGATCTGTGGCCAGTCCGTGTCCTCGGCTCGGGCCGCTTCATCATGAACGGCAGCGATCGCCGCCTGCAACTGATACAGGCCGACCGATCCTTTCGATAGCGCCGCCGTCAGAAGCCCGATTCCTTCGGAGATCTCGGCGCGGTCCCACGCAGATCGATCTTGTTTGGTGAGCGGGATCAACTCTTCGTTCGGCCCGGTTCTCGCCGCGCGGCGCGCGTCGGTCAACAACATGAGTGCCAACAGGCCGGCCACTTCTGCGTCATCGGGCAGCAGCGCTTTGACACAGCGAGTCAGTCGGATCGCTTCCCGTGCCAGGTCGAGTCGCTGCAAATGCGCCCCAATGCTGCTGGCGTAGCCCTCGTTAAAGATCAGATAGAGCACGCGGAGCACTGCCGGCAGACGCTCAGCACGCTCCTGAGCGGAAGGCAGAAGAAATGGCACGCCGGAAGTCTTGATGTTTTGCTTGGCGCGGCTGATGCGCTGAGCCATGGTCGCCTCGGGAACCAGGAACGCATTACCGATTTCCGCTGTAGTCAAGCCGCCCACAGCACGCAGCGTCAGAGCAATAGCCGAGGACGAAGTGAGAGCTGGGTGGCAACACATGAACAGCAGGATCAGCGTGTCATCCGGATCCATGTCAGTCTCAAGATTGTCGGTGGACGCCATGGTCTCCACATCCCTGGCGACCGTGGTTTCCCTCTCACGACGGGCAATTTCACTGCGCACCTGGTCGGTCATGCGGCGGGATGCTACCTGAATCAGCCAGCCACGCGGATTGTCGGGAATACCTTCCCGCGGCCATTGCGTGAAGGCCGCAATCATCGCTTCCTGCACCGCGTCTTCGGCGGCGGAGAAATCGCGAAAACGGCGGGCGACCGCACCGAGCACCTGCGGCGCAAGTTCGCGCAACAGATGCTCGGAAGTCATGTCCCATGGCGTGGTCATTGCGGCTCTCGTTACAGCATTTCCGGTGGCGGCCCGCTCATGACCGGGCGCACTTCAATCGGCATGTTCAGCGGCGCCCCCCCGGGACCCGGCGCAGCCGATGCTCGCGCGGCGATGGCATAGGCCCGCTCCGGGGAGTCAACGTCGACAATCCAGTATCCGGCAAGAAATTCCTTGCTCTCAGGAAACACGCCATCGGTGATGGGCACGCCATCCTTACCAGCTCTCACCAGTTTTGCCTGATCCGGAAAAGACAGACCTTCAGCGGCGACCAACTCGCCAGACTGGCGAAGTTCCTGGCCGAGAGTGATCATATATGCGACGTGCGTCTTGAAGTCGTTCTGCGGCCAAGCGGGAACTCCCTGGCCAACTCGCATGGTGTTCATCATCAAGATATATTTCATTTTCATTCTCCTTTTGATGTCATTTGCCGACACTGTCTTCACCTTCGTTTGTTTGCCGGAGCGTGCGCGGCATGCCCAGCACTTCGGTTAGTGGGACTGCGATTGCCCGCGAGTTGCGAAGCGGCGAACTTCCATCGGCATGTTCGTCGGTGCTCCACCGGGCCCGGGCGCAGTCGAAATTTGCCCGGCTATGGCATAAGCGCGTTCCGGAGTCGCAACATCAACGATCCAATAGCCCAGCAAGAACTCCTTCGACTCGGGAAAAATACCGTCTGTGACCGGCATACCGTTTTTCTCGCCGCGCACAACCTTGGCTTCGACCGGCTCGGACAAGGCTTGCGTGGCCACGAACTCTCCGGATTCGCTCAGTTTCTTCACGATGCCGTTGAGGACTGCCATATGGGCCTCGATGTCTTTTTTCGACCAGGCGTGATAGCTTTCAACCCCCGTCTTCGTGCCCGCCATCAGTAAAATGTATTTCATGAGGTTCGTCTCCTTGTCGTTTTAAGTTGCGCCCCCGTTCCGCTAGGGCCTCTGGTCGGTTTGAAACATCCAGCGGACCCCAAATTTGTCGTTGAGGGCCCCGTAGGTGCCGAAAAACATTTCTTTCAGTGGCTCAGTCACTTGTGCGCCTTCGGAGAGTTTCTCAAACAAGGCTTTCAATTCTTCGAATGTTCCTCCACTCAGAAAAAGGCAAACTGTGTTACCGGGAATCGGAGTTCGGTCTGGCCGTAGCCAGTCCGAAGCCGAAATATCCAGGTTCGCGCCTCTGAGGCGGGCATGGATGATTTTCTCCAGCTGAACGGCTGGCATGGAATCCTTCGCCGGAGAATCCTTCACTTTGGCGGCAATGAGTTCTCCGCCAAAACAGGATTTGTAGAACTCCATAGCCTTATAGCAAGTTCCGTCGAATAAAAGGTAGGGCATCAAGGTTGTCACTCTATTTCCTCCAATTTTCTGCGTTCTAGCCCCTGCCGACGGACGAAGAGGCAAAGCCGCGAAGGCCGCAGTAGAAAGCACGAATGCGACAAAACGACGCCGGGAAACTTCGCCGGATTTGCCCACGATCGTCCTCCTTCCCTGCCAGACGCCAGTCTGCGTTTTCATGGAGTAGTCGGAGCCGGATCGGCGTTCTCTACATCCCGGGGAAAAATATTTTCGAGCCAGAAATCGGGCCAAGATGTCGATTCTGCCGCCCCAGAACCGATATATGAGTGGAGGTTGAGAAATGACGCCCGAAGACATGGTGGTTGACGTTAGCCAGGACTGGGTGCTGGCCTGCGATGTGCAGCAGCGATTCATGCGGGGGCCCGGTCGCAACACCGGCTCCGTGGACTACAGCGCGCGCTGCCGCCAGGTTCGGGCGCTGGGCGGCGATTGCTATGATTTCGTGCCGCTTAGAGGCGATCGCCTGGCGTTGGTGGTTGGCGATGCCTCCGGCAAAGGTCTGGCCGCCGCACTGATGATCGCCAGTGTGCAGGCCTCACTTCGGACGGCGGCGTTGTTCACCGGAGACGACCTGGCCGAATTACTCAGCGTGGTGAATCTCCAGGCCTACGCTTCGTCGCTCGCGGACCGCTATACAACGGTGTTCTACGGTGTCTTTGACGGCGCGACGCGGGCGCTAAGGTATGTGAATGCCGGACACAATCCGCCGGTGGTTCTTCGCCGTGACGGCTCGATCGTGAGGCTCGCGACGGGCGGCGCGCCGGTTGGAATGTTCCCGGATTCGAAATATGAAGAGGGTATGGTACAGCTCGATCCCGGGGATGTGGTCGTCACCTACACCGACCGAGTGGTTGAAGCCGCCAACCAATCTGGCGAGGAGTGGGGAGTTGAGGGTCTGTTGAAAACGGCTGCCCTATGGGCGCCACCGTGCGCCGACGATGCAGAAGATCTTGTCCGGTTGATCTTCAACTCGATGGATGAATTCTCCAGGGGCTGCCAAACGGACGACGCGACGTTAGCCGTTTTGCGGGTGCTGTGACCGAAACGGAAAACCGGCAGGATATGAGTCCAGGTACACGCCATCACATGCCCTGCGCATTTTTCATGCACATGACGTATTTTGCATACCGTTGCAGCGTGCAAACATCTACATTAGGCGTATGCAAAATGCCAAAGCTTACTCTGCTGCCAGTGCGACCGCGCCGTTGGCCTTCACCACGATTGCGCGGCGCGACCCGACCGAGCACGATGTACAGATCGAAATTCTATTTTGCGGCATTTGTCACTCTGACCTGCACCAGGTGAAAGACGAGTGGCAGGAGGCGATGCCCACAGTTTATCCCTGCGTCCCCGGGCACGAAATCGTGGGCCGGGTTACTCGCGTAGGCCCGGCGGTTCGCAAATTCAAGCCGGGCGACCTTGCCGCGGTAGGTTGCATGGTCGATTCCGACCGAACCTGCCCCGAGTGCCGGGCCGGCCTCGAGCAGTTCTGTCCGAATTACACGTTAACTTACAACTTCCCCGACAAGCATCTGGGAGGCGTCACCTACGGTGGCTACTCCGACAGCATCGTTGTCGACCAGAGATTCGTTCTGCATGTTCCTTCGAACCTTGATCTCGCGGGGACCGCTCCCCTGCTCTGCGCTGGAATCACAACTTATTCGCCGATGCGGCACTGGGGTGTGACCAAGGGCAAGAAAGTCGGCGTGGTCGGTCTGGGTGGACTCGGCCACATGGCGGTCAAGATTGCGCACGCACTTGGAGCGCACGTCGTGGTGTTCACGACTTCTCCCAGCAAAAAGGACGATGCCCTCCGCCTCGGTACCGACGAGGTAGTCGTGTCGCGAAATGCGGATGAGATGCAGAAGCACGCCGGCAGCTTCGACTTCATTCTCGATGCTGTGTCTGCCGATCACGATATCAATGCATATATCGATCTGCTGCGCCGCGATGGCAACATGACCCTTGTCGGAGCGCCCAGCAAGCCTCTCCCGGTTTCTGTATTCGGTCTTCTGATGCGTCGCCGCAGCCTCTCCGGTTCGCCGATTGGCGGCATTCCGGAAACACAGGAGATGCTCGATTTCTGCGGAAAGCACAACCTTACCGCCGATGTCGAAGTCATCCCGATCCAGAAGGTCAACGAAGCGTACGAGAGGCTGCTCAAGTCGGACGTGAAGTATCGCTTCTCGATCGACATGGCCTCGCTCAAGAACGAATAAATCTGTTTCAGCTCGTCGGTCTCAGTGCTCGCTCGGTATCATTCGGTATCTTAGGGACTGAATAAATCAGGAAATTGATGCTAAGGAGATGCGATGAAAACCCGCACACTGGGAAAACGCAATCTTGAAGTGTCGACGATGGGGCTGGGATGCATGGGAATGAGCTTCTCTTATGGCCCGCCGAAAGACAAACAAGAGATGACTTCTGTTCTCCGTGCCGCCGTAGACCGCGGCGTCACCTTCTTTGATACCGCCGAAGTTTACGGCCCGTTCACCAACGAAGAACTGGTGGGCGAAGCTCTGGCTCCGTTCCGCGGAAAGGTGGTGATCGCGACCAAGTTCGGATTCGATCTGAATGGCGGTGATACCAGGCCGGGGGCGCCGGGCGTCAATAGCCAGCCGGAGCACATCAAGCAAGCGGTGGAAGGCTCGCTCAAGCGGCTCAAAGTTGAGACCATCGACCTGCTTTATCAGCACCGGGTTGACCCGAACGTTCCGATTGAAGACGTCGCCGGCGCTGTAAAGGAACTCATTGCAGTGGGCAAGGTCAAGCACTTCGGCCTTTCCGAAGCGGGCGCCAAAACGATTCGCCGGGCCCACGCAGTCCAACCGCTCACAGCACTGCAAAGCGAATACTCGCTGTGGTGGAGGAAGCCGGAAGCAGAGATCATCCCGACGCTGGAAGAACTCGGGATTGGCCTGGTGCCGTATAGCCCTCTCGGCAAAGGATTCCTGACTGGAGCCATGAACGAAAATACGACGTTCAACAGCTCCGATTTCCGCAGCACTCTGCCTCGCTTCACGCCCGAGGCTCTCAAGGCGAATCGGGCCCTGATCGATCTGCTTGGCAGCATTGCGAAGCGGAAGAACGCGACTCCCGCTCAGATCGCACTCGCGTGGCTGCTCGCGCAAAAGCCCTGGATCGTTCCAATTCCGGGCACGACGAAACTGAACCGCCTCGAGGAAAACATTGGAGCCGCAGCGGTCGAACTGACACCCGACGACCTCTTGCACATCGAGGCCACCGCTTCGAGCATCCACGTTGAAGGGGCTCGCTATCCGGAACGCCTGGAGAAGATGACCGGTCTCTAGGCAAGCCGGTCTCTAAGCAAGCATGGAGGCGCGGTTGCAGGTTTGGCAGTCGATGTTTAAGCTTGCAGGGCGAACTTGCGCGAGGCGATGTAATCGTTGAGGAAGAATTCGCACGCGACCAGGGACGACACTTGATGGAGACTGATGCCCATCTCGACGCACATGCCGCAGCAATGAGGGCTGTCAGCGCAGCAGATAAATCGCCTCGCGTCCCGCAGCCGGTCGACGCGCCGCTTACTCGCGCCGCAATCTTTCTGGTCGTGACGCTGAACCCTGGCTTCGAAAGTCGCGGGATCGTGCGCTCGTTGTGTGGAGGTCTCGCCGCCCTGCTGCGCGCCGTCGAATTTCGCGACCTCGAAGGAGGACTTTCCTGCGTCATGGGGTTCGGGTCCGCCGCGTGGGATCGCCTGTTCGGGCCGGCGCGGCCGGTGGAGCTGCATCCGTTCCGAGAGATTCGCGCCGCAGACCGGCATGCGGTTTCCACTCCGGGCGACGTGCTTTTCCATATCCGCGCCAAGCGCATGGACCTATGCTTCGAACTGGCTACGCAGATTATGGCGCGAATCGGAAAAGCGGTTTCACCAGTGGATGAAGTACAGGGCTTTCGTTACTTCGACGACCGTGATTTGATCGGCTTCGTCGATGGAACGGAGAATCCTAGAGGCCAGGCCGCGACCGCGGCCGTACTCATCGGCGGTGAAGACGCCGACTTTGCCGGCGGCAGCTACGTGATTGTTCAGAAATATCTTCATGACGTCGCGGGGTGGAATTCTCTCTCGACCGAAGCGCAGGAACGCATCATCGGCCGAACCAAGCTGTCTGACATCGAATTAGACGATTCCGTCAAGCCAACATCGGCGCACAACGCGCTCACTACGATTGTCGAAGACGGAAAAGAGGTCAAAATCCTGCGCGACAACATGCCGTTTGGCCGGCCCGCGCATAGTGAATTTGGAACGTACTTCATCGGCTACAGCCGTTCGCCACGCACGATTGAGCAGATGCTCGAGAATATGTTCATCGGCCGGCCGCCGGGCAATTACGACCGCCTGCTGGACTTCAGCCGCGCCATCACGGGAAACCTGTTCTTCGTGCCGTCGGCGACGTTCCTGGAAAACGTTGCTGACGACGCGAATGACGACCAGACGGCGGCTGCGGAATCCGCGGCGCCGCCGGCAGCCGCCGAAGCTGCTTCACCAGCCAGTTCCTCGACCATTCCGGCTTCGTCCATTTCATCGTCATCCACTTCATCTTCATCCATTTCATCGGTGCGCGACGGTTCGCTCGGCATCGGTTCTCTCAAAGGAGACACACGACATGAATAATCTCCATCGCGAGCTTGCCCCTGTTTCTGATTCGGCGTGGTCTCAAATTGAAGAGGAAACTTCGCGCACGCTCAAGCGCTACATCGCCGGACGGCACGTCGTCGACCTGAAAGGGCCTGCCGGCACTGGCCTGTCTGCCGTCGGCACGGGCCACTTGCGCAGTATCACCGCCCCGGCAAAAGGCATTGTCGCGGGACAGCGTGAGGTGAAAGCGCTGGTCGAACTGCGTGTTCCCTTCGAACTAGACCGCCAGGCGATCGACGACGTGGAGCGAGGGGCGAACGACTCCGACTGGCAGGCCGCGAAAGAAGCCGCGCGGCAGATCGCCTTTGCCGAGGATTCCGCAATATTCGAGGGCTACGCCGCCGCCGGTATTGGCGGCATCCGCCAGGGAACCAGCAACCCGCGCATGACGCTCCCCGCCGACGTGCGCCAGTATCCGGAGGCCATTGCCCAAGCCCTGAGCCAGTTACGTCTCGTCGGAGTCAATGGGCCTTATTCCGTGCTGCTGGGCGCCGACGCTTACACCGCGCTCGCCGAAACCAGCGACCAGGGATACCCGGTGCTGGAGCATGTCAAACGGCTGGTCAAGGATGAAATCATCTGGGCTCCTGCCATCGCCGGCGCGTTCGTGCTCACCACTCGCGGCGGCGACTTCGAGCTGCACGTCGGACAAGACGTCTCTGTCGGCTACTTGAGTCACACGGACGCAGCGGTTCGCCTGTATCTACAGGAGACATTCACGTTCTTGCTGCTTACCACCGAGGCAGCCGTCGCGCTGGCTCCTCCCGCGAAGGCGAAGAAGAATTAGCGCAACACTTCGGCTTGTAATGATTACTGCATGCGTTTCCGCGAAGAATCTCGGCGCTCTTTTCCGCGGCCTCTTGCACAAGAAATCCAAGCTTTGGGTGTGCCCACTCGATGTCGACACTCAAGCCGCGGCTGCGCAGTTCTTCCGAGTTTTTGCAGATACTTGCATCCCCGCGTTGGAGTCGATTCCTTTATGCAGAGGATCAGTTCTTTGTTTTCGTCCAACGCAGATTCGATTGGTTGACTACTGGCCAGGATCTGGATGCGCCTGCGCATTCGCGCTTGGCACCAGTTCCAGATACACCTGCCGCGGGAGGTTGGTGTCCCACTGGCCCGTAATTTTCGCGTAGCCCGTAATGCCGAGAAACAAGAACGCGATTCCCGCGGCCATTGCCCATGCTGGAATTGCTTTGCGTCGCCGCGGACCGAGCGATGCGGACATTATCAACGTGTCCTTCGCTGGGCAGACGGCCACGCACTCCAGGCATCCTGTGCATTCCGCTGAGCGGATCTGCAACAGTTGGTCGACTGGCAAGGCAGATGGGCACGCCTTGGCGCACTTAGCGCAATCAATACAGGTGCTCGCGTTACGGGTGATCCGCATCGGGCTGAGCAGGGAGACCAGTCCGAGGAACCCACCGTACGGGCACAGATAGCGGCACCAGAAGTTCTTCACAAAGATCGAAGAGATGACCAACGCTAGAATGACCCACGCTGCCGTGCGGCCAAGGTCGCGGAAAAAATTGAGCATGCGTACGTCGACAATGAGCGCGTAGGGGCTGTTCAGAAATTCGGCGATCGAAGCAGCTGACATGACAATCACTGCATACCCGAAGAAGCCGAGCACAACGTACTTGAGCGCGCGCAACGGGATGTCGGCCCAGCGTGGTAACTGGAAGCTTCGGCCAAAGGTTGCGCGGCCCAGTTTCCACAGATATTCCGAAACGGTACCCACCGGGCACAACCAACTACAGAATGCCTTGCGAAAAACAAATGAAATCACCAGGAACGAAGAGAAGAGGAAAAACCCTGCGGCGTGCACCTGGGGCACCGTTCCGGTGACGAGGAAATACTTCAACTGCATAAGTCCTTCGATCGGCAACCAGCCTTCGACTCCGGCCGGCCGCGACACTTCCACCGCGCGTCCGCCGCTTTCTGCCCAGCGCACCCAGAAATAAAACTGGACACCGATCCACAGGTTTAGAATCGCGAAGAGAATCTGCACTCCAAGACGCAGCAATTGCGAACGGTCTCGATCCTCTCGGCGGATGAGTTTCTTGCGCGCCGCCCTCGGTGTTTCGATTCTCGCCAGGTGCTCATCTGTCACGGCTTCATCCCTCCTCAATCGCGATCATAAGAGAGCGTCGCAAGGCGAACGATGACTTTTGTCACGGCGTGCCTGCACTGGTAGAAGCCTCTGGATACGCAGTAGTTACGTTTGCCCACGACCATTCCGCTGACGGTCTGCAGAGCGTCATGCCCTCTTTGGCGACCGACCTTCGATACAATAGGCATCGTGCCGGAACCCTCCACGGTTGAACAAACTCTCGCCAAAGTACCCATATTCTCCGGTTTGACGGAGAGCGAATCGAGTTTCCTGACGCAGCGTGCCGTGCGGCGCAGCTACTCGGCTGGGCAGAGCGTATTTAGCGAAGGCGAGCCCTGCTCCGGGCTCTATGTCGTCGAGTCCGGCCACGTGAGGATCTTTAAGAGTTCCCCGAATGGGCGCGAACAGGTGCTCAGCATCGATGGTCCGGGCGGTTCGATCGCGGAACTTCCCGTGTTCGATGGCGGGACCTATCCCGCATCTGTAACGGCGATTGACGACGCCACGCTTCTCTTTGTCAGCAAGCAGGACTTTCAGGCGTTGTGCCTGGCTCATCCTCAGGTGGCGCTGAAGGTTTTGCGGGTGGTCGGTTCGCGCTTGCGCAGGCTAGTTGGGATCATCGAAGAACTTTCGTTCACGACAGTGCGTCACCGGCTGGCCTCGTTCTTGTTGCGTCTCGCCGAGAAGGAGGGCAAACGCAGTGCCGGAGGCGTCGAAATTGCGTTGCCGGCTAGCAATCAGGAACTGGCATCGCATATTGGCACGGTCCGCGAACTTGTTTCCCGCAACCTCTCTCGTCTACAGGCAGAGGGCATACTCCAGATCGACGGGCGGACAGTGACAATATCGAATCTGAAAGCATTGGAAGCTGAGGTCGATTCGCCGGAATAGATCTGAATCCTCTGGAACCCTCCTTGCCCGTGATTCGTCGGATTCTGAATTGTTTCATACAAATTGGCGCTTCGTGACAAAAGTCATCGGCACGGGTCTGCCGATCCGGGACCTTCAGAGCATCGATCGCGACCATAAGCATTGAGCTGGGTCGTGAGGAGACTGCAATGACCATGACCGCCGAAAGAACCGTTCGTGAACTGGCCCTGCAAAATACAGCGGCCACCAGAGTTTTCGAAGGATTAGGCATCGACTACTGCTGCGGAGGCAACCAATCGCTGGGAGATGCATGCCGGGCGTCAAACCTCTCGGTCGATCAGGTGATCGACTCGCTGGAGATGGCGGAGGAAGCGGCGCATGCTACACAGAAAGACCGGGCCTGGCAGATTGAACCCCTAGCGGATTTGATCGCACACATCAAGAATACGCACCATCAATACATGCGTGAGGAAATGGCTCGCCTCGTTCCTCTGCTCGAGAAAGTTTGTGCTGTCCACGGGAAGAACCATCCCGAACTGCAGCAGGTGCAGTCCAGCTTTCAGAGCTTGGTGCAGGAGTTGACGACGCACATGATGAAAGAGGAGCGAGTTCTGTTTCCCTATATCGTGAGGATGGAAGAGGCCGTCATCCAGAAGGAACCGGTTCTGCCACCGCCGTTCGGCAGTCTGCAGAACCCGGTATCGATGATGGAACACGAGCACGATTCTGCCGGCCATGCATTGCGCGCCATGCGAGAAGCGAGTTGTGGTTATACGGCTCCGGGCGAAGCGTGTATCAGCTACCAAACACTGTATAAAGCCCTAGCCAACATTGAAACCGACCTTCACCTGCACATTCACCTGGAGAACAACATTCTGTTTCCTCGGGCGATTGCGATGGAAAAGACACACTAACTTGAACTCGAAAAGTAGCAACGAAATGAACCAGAAAAGCGATGCTCTCGGTACCGCGCAGCGGGCCCGAATACGAGCCCTGGTAATCCCTCGCGAACATGGCGCCTGGGGTCTGCTTCTTGTTCCTCTATTCACGGGCGTTGTCGCAGGCTACGCCTCGCAGCATCGAATCTGGCCGCTGCTGATGTTCACGGTGGCTGCGCTGTCTTTGTTTTGGCTGCGGACGCCGTTTGAAAGCCTGATTGGAACCAGTTCGTTGACTGCCAACACCAAAGCAGAACGAAGGATTGCGCTGGTTGCATCGGTGTTCCTCTCTGTCATTGCGATCGCCTGCCTGTCCAGCCTGATGTGGAAAGGGCTAAACCTGAGGCTGCTCTTCCTGGGAGGAGCAACTGCTCTGACGCTCGTGGCTCAATCAGTTCTTAAAAACCTGGGCCGGAAGACACGCATGGTGGCCCAGTTAGTCGGCGCACTGGGCCTCACTTGCACGGCGCCAGCCGCTTACTACATCGGCACAGGGCGTCTTGATGAACGTGGTTTTATCTTATGGGTGGCCAACTGGATATTCGCAGGCAACCAGATTCACTTTGTGCAACTGCGAATTCATTCGGCCCGGGCCGCTACCTTCTCCCAGAAAATTACATCCGGAAGATTCTTTTTGCTGGCGCAGCCGGTTTTGTTTGCATCCCTGGGCCTCGCTGCCTTCTGGCATCTGATTCCTCCTTTGGCTATCGTCGCTTTCGTCCCCCTTCTCGTTCGAGGGACTCTGTGGTTCTTTCAAAAGCCGGAACCACTGGACGTCAGAAGCCTGGGCTGGTCAGAGATGAAGCAAGGAGTAGCATTTGGATTGCTGCTGGCGGTTGCTTTTATTTACTCGTGAGACGTTCCGGTGCGAGACGCGGCGGATGAGATAAGCGTCTCCTTAAGAGATAGTGCCGTTGCATTTCCCACGCGTGACATTAGTCACATGCAGCCGCTCCCACATCTGTCATGCTTGTTTACAGGAGATCCAGCAGTAGGAGGACGGTGTGGCGGAAGCGGAGCGAAGCATCGATCATGCTCGCGAGAATTCTAAGAAGGGTAAACTCCCCTGTGGAGCCCGATACTGCCACCGTTGCCACGAAGAGTGTGGAGTGCTTGTCAACGCCTATATCCTTGCTGATATCGCAACCGAATCCAGCGCAGATGATTCCTCGCCAGGAACGCGGCAAGATCCGTCGAATATTTGAATTCTCTGAGAGCACTTTCTGGTAGGAGCCGACAATGCCGGTCCAAATTGGAGCTCAGGCGCACAACTTTTCCGATCCGACCGGGCTTTTGTCAGACTGTCACCGTCGCATTGAGATGTTCCTCCGAGCGCTTGAAGGAGTTGCGGCGGTAATCGATCGCCCGATCACGGAGAAGACTCGCGCTGCCTTGGAATCCGCCCTGCGCTACTTTCGAGAGGCTGCCCCGAAGCATACGGCAGATGAAGAGGAATCCCTGTTTCCGCGCCTGCGCCAGATGCATCTTCCCGACGTAGAGGCCGCAATTGAAAGGCTGGAGCCTCTCGAACAGGACCATCTCTTGGCCGGATCTTTGCACGCAAAGGTGGAGGAGTTAGGACAGCGCTACCTCGCAGCGGGAAGCTTGGAATCCAACGGCGTCGAAGCGTTCCGAGAATCGATTGCCAGCCTTGGTTCCATATATCGAGGGCACATCAGGATTGAGGACGAATTGGTATTTCCTGTGGCAGCGCGCCAGTTGTCCTCCGCCCAGAAGTCGGCCATCGCAGACGAGATGGCCGCTCGCCGCAGGGTAAAAATGGTCGCCGATTAGGGGCAACGCGGCTGTTTGGAAACCGCGAAGATGTTCGCAGCGGCTGTTTGCTATTCATGGCGTCTGAGTTATCAGTTCCCCGAAGTCTATCGAAATCCCTCCACAGACGTGCTCTTTCAAGTCTTCACGTGCGAGCAGGTCAGCATGCCTTTGGATCAGGTCGGTAATCTGTGCTTGCGCTCGTTTCTTCGCCGATTCGTATGCCTCGCGGGTGGGACGCGAGTGTTGTGCCACTCTTGCGCCAAGCCTTGTTCAATCCGATGGGGGAGGGTTGGACAGTTGGTCGGCTGTGATTGTTAGTGGAATGTTGTGACGCGAATTGCCGGACGCCGTTAAGCCCCTGATGTTTTGGCGTCCCCGACGGGATTTGAACCCGTGTTACCGCCGTGAAAGGGCGCTGACAGACTGGATCACGTTGTAACTACAAGGCAGCGGTCGCAACGCAACGCCCTGTAAGGAACAACAAAGAACCGTAAAGAACGAGTTTTCGTTGTACCGTTCTTGTACCGCGAATCTTGAAGCAAAACTCTGAAAAAAGGTGATCTGCGATCTTGGCAACGAAGCACAACCACGATTTCGAGTCATGCCGGCAACATGAGAAGGACTGGCTCTGCATCGTCGAATTCTTGCCCACAGATAATCCAGAAGCTCGGCTGTTTGCCGCTGACATCATCGGGTACATGGTCGGATATGCGAATCTAACGAACACGCGGTCGTTGGCTCTCCTCGGCGATCCTGACGCCGGTGCTTACGAGCTGCTATTTTCCTTTTCATCCCCCGAGGAGAAAAACGAGTTCCTGAACTTGGTCCGTTCCAACAAGGATATGGGGAAGGACTACATCATTGAGCTTACGCCGCCCACAACCGAAGAAATTAGGAATGCTCGTCCACTCGCAACCGTCCTACCCCAGGATGCCCTCACTCACGTCATGCTGATTGCAGCGACCCTGTTTGCAGGTACAGGCGATGATCGCGCCGTATCGTGAAGCTAGCGCACAGGCGCACAATGGTTTCCGAATCCTTTCGAACGTTCGAACGGGTGGACTCGGCGAGCGATCATTAGAAGAGAGGCCTTCCAACCAGCGATGCGAGCGACGCTTTCGGCACCGCCGGCAAAGGCTCGCCCGCCAATCGTTTTTTCACTAGCCTGGCGAGGAAGTCCGCGAAGGGCGCGATATCCTCGCCGACACTCGCTTTTTCGAGAGCGTTCACGTAGACGTTGCGGTCGGTTAACGGAATGACCGTCCACGGGTATCCGCCCGACGCCATCATGGTGTTCATCAGGAAGCGTCCGACGCGGCCGTTGCCATCCATATAAGGATGGATGTAGACGAAGATGAAATGCCCGAGCACCACGCGGACGGCCGGGTGCAGCTCTTCCCGCAGGAGGTCGAAGAACGCCGGCATGGCGTCTCTCACCGCGTCTCGGTTCAGCGGCACATGCATTGACTTGCGGATATAGACCTGGCCGTTGCGGTAGCCCGCGAGATCGGCGGGTTTCAGCAGGCCGACGGTGACGCTCGGCGCGAACAGCTCTCGATACCACGTGCCGTGGTCCGCGTCCGCGACCTCTCCCGGATTTTCGCCCTTCAGAATTTTGCCGAGGCTTTTCTGCACGGCCTGAAAGGCCTGCCAGTAGCCCCGCGCCGCCATGGCGTTTCGCTGTTCGCGGTCGCCCTCGTCAGCTTCTGGATTCCAGGTCCCGCTGCGGACGCGTTCGATGAGAGCGGGCGTGACGCGGTAGCCCTCGATCGACAACGAATGATAGGCGTCCGTGACGTAGGCGTCTTTAACGCGCTTGAGGTATGCGTCGATATTGCGCGGCGGGCCCGGCGCTTTCGGGAAGCGTTCGATAACCGGCTCGCGCATTTTCTGCCAGAGCAGCCGCAGCCTGTTGACGTAAGGAGAGGTTTCGCGGGCTCCGATGATCAGGGAGGGCTTGTCCGTGAAGGGATCGTTCTCCCGCACGGCGTAGTCGGCCGCCGCCATCGTCTGCACGATATCGTCCGCGATGCGGTCGAGGCCGATGTTGCGAAAGGCCCCAGCCAAGCGTCCGGCGATCACGGTGTGACCGCCCTCAAGGAGGCGGCGGAGAAGGCCGGAGCCGTCCCCTATCATCGGCAACACCGCGCGGACATCCGTCGCGTTGTTCGAAAAATAGTTGGGGGAGCACGCGATCAATGCTGATTCCACCGAGAAAAGCCGGAGGCCGGCCTCTTCCTTCCGGTCTGCCACATCCGGCAGCGCGATGCGAAGCTCCAGCAGGGACGTGCCGTGCGGAAGTTTGGTGACCTTGTTGCCCGCGCGCGGCGACCGCGCCGCGAGCTGGCCGGGCACGGTCCAGTTGCCGGCATGAAGCGAAAGTGATTGTTCCGGTGAAAGGCACCACCGAACGCCGAAACGTGCTTCCAGATACGCGCCGCAGAAACGCCAGAACGATGCGTACCAGGCCGTGCTATCGCCTTTCATTTCGTCCGGGCGGCTCGGGATATACCAGCCCTTGATGACTTCCTGCAGGAAGCCGTTGCGCAGGAGGCGTTCCCGATGCGTGCGCGACAGGTCGCGCGCCCGGATCGCCCCAGCCCCTTCCGCGGTCTGGAGTCTCCGCAGGATTTCGAGGGACCGCGCGAGTTTTTCAGGCGGTCTGGCCATGGCCGGGTTCCTTCAGGCTTCGTATTTCCATTATCCGATTGCGTTGTGCTGTATTTATACTATTGCGTTGTACGTTAAATATCCTATTACGTTGTACCATATTTCTCTTATTGTGTCGAGAGAGGACTGGTTCGGGTCGCCTGGAAGTGCGGCCCCGCACCCCGCCGCAAATGGCTAGTCTCGCTATTTTCGATTATCGGAGATTGTGAAAATAGCACGGAACGCTATTCAACCGAGGCAAGGCAGATGTGTCCTGGTAATACCAACATTCCACGCGCGAAAGTATCGCAGGCAGCTCGGGAGGAATATTGGTCTTTGCGAAGATCACTTACCGAGCATTCCCGATCACATTGAAAGGCAATGCAAGCGTTTCCATTAGGTGATGTTCGGTGACGCCGAGGAGTCTGAGCTGGTCTTCCGAGACTCGGTCTTTCGAAAGCCCGGGCTGAACGATCGTAATTGCAATTGAAACGGGGAGAGACCTGGAGATTTCTCTGATGGTGTGGAGGACTTCCACACTACCGATCTCAAATCGCGTGGCCCTCCCATTGTCGCGGCGGAGTTGTTCCCTCCGCATGAGATGTGTGAACAGGTCGGACTTCTTCGCTGGCGAACCGGCCCACCAAATGCTAGTTTGAGCCTGTCCACAGAGCTCATACAAATCCTCCACGCGCCCTCCCGAGTTTGCTCCGCGGGAAAACTTGCAGTGAAAGAAATCAACTTTTATTTCGGAGGGTTGCTTCAGCCCACCGACAACTCTTACTGCAACGATGTCCGCAGCTTCCCCGGGGCTATCATCGTCGAATAGGACGTCGTAGGTTTCTTGGGTCTGCAGGTAGCGAATCACCCGTGCTTGCACGCTTGTTGCAGTCCTATCTTCTCCTTGGGATTCTGTCTGGATATTCGTCCCTGCCCAGTCCCATCCGATAATTTTAGATTTGTCAAAGGGCGGCTTCGGTTCTCGTAGGGGAACCCATTGATTACCTTCGAGGGACGAACCATCTGCAAACCAAATGACCGGTGCGTCTTCAGTAAGATAGTCGGATAGGTTTTTAGGCTCCCCGCGAAGGCCATGTCTAATCGTCGCTGGAGTCGTGCCAATCGACTGGAATTGGAAATCCGGGTTTTCCGTTCCACCAACGAATTTCAGTTCGAGCGCAATTCGCTTGTCGTCACCAACAATCTCCACTATGAGTGGGCCACTAGCCGCCGGATTTATGAGTTTTATTCCAAGTTCCGCAACCAAGTAATCCCGTCCGCCGATAGAGATGATCCAATTCTTCTCGGGCTCTGTATATATAGGCTCTGGCCAGTCGACTGCGATAGGCATGATCTTAGGCCGGTCCGAAAGCCTTTGGGGGATTAGGGTTCCGGAAAGGACGGAGTCAGGATCGATGGCTTCGTCGAGGAGTTTTCCGCCAATTAGGCGGCACCATGCCACAAAATCATTAAGCTTGTCGCGCTGGTGTGACCAGATTCTTCCCTTTCGCGACGCCCCAATCGAGGTCAACGCACCATTCTCGAAACCAACGCCCGCTATCACGGACTTTTGGGCATTTCCGCGAACAATTTGGTTTATTTGAGCCTCAACATCGGAGCCCATTCTCCCCGTGTATCGAACGTTTCGCCCGATCTGTTCACTGAGGCCGACGTTTTGGAGCCGAATGCGATTGAGTCGTGAAAATACTCGAAAAACTTGCTGTCCGCTGATTAGGGCAGCATGATCAGCGGTTAGGGCTCTGGCCAGCGCCCGGAACTCGCCCTTGTTACTGGAGCCGTTGATAAAAAGAAGACTACGCGCCTCGTCCCAAAACGCTATATAAAGCTCCCATTGCCAATCGTACAAATTCTCCGCGTCCGTCCATCGGAGAGCCGATTTTCTAGCTGCCACAACAACCAGCGTCCGGTCGCGTTGGTTTAAGGAGTTGTGAATTTGCTCGCAAGCATCGGCTGACGGAATGCCCTCCTTAAAGTTTCCAGGCGTCCAATGTTCGCAATGGGTTGAATAGACGACAGTGCTCATCGCTGGCCGAATAGCCTTCAGAGGAACTTCACTAGGAAACTCCGAGAAGCTTTGCAAGAAATCCTGAAGCGCCTTCTGTTTGCCAATCATCTGCTCGCTGAGGTCGGGGAGGAGGAGATTCCAGTCGGGATCTTGCGAATACAATTTCTGTAGTTCCTCTTGCACGCTCACGTCGGCAACATTCGCGATAAAGGTCGCATCGCCCAGGTCTGAGCGAGATCGCGTAAAGCGGCCTGCAAGTTGCAAGGTAACTGCAAGCGATTTCCGGATATCATGAAAAGCGGCTATCTTCAACTCAGGCAAATCGAAGCCTTCGCCGAGCATGTCCACGCATACCACAATCCTCGATGTCTTAGACAAAAGTTGTTTTCGAGCTGTTTCACGTGCACGTAACGACGTGACGCCAGAATGAAGTTCGATAGGGGCGAACTCTGTGTATTTCTTGTAGTGCTCGAACACTTCTTTGGCTCGCTTTATGCTATCAACCCGGGCCATTAGGATGTGGTTCTTGTTCTCTTCTTTTCTGAGGTGTTCGACAGCCTTTTCCGCAATGGCTGCGTCTGCCCGTTTGCTATCAAACTCAAGGACCCGTTCAAATCGGATTGCCTTGAAGTATCCCTCCTGCTGCGCATTTCTCAACGGGTAGCTATAGACGATTTCTCCGTCGAGCGGCTTGCCGTCTTCTCGGAAAGGCGTGGCCGTGAACTGGACCACACGGCGATCCTTAAAATGTCCACGAAAGATCTGCCAAGTTGGCGCCTCCACATGATGAGCTTCATCGATGAATAAGTGCGTGCAATGATCAGCAAATCTCCTCTGGATTTCGGGCGAGCACTGGCCGACAACTGCACTTGAGGTTACGATTACCATCGTTCGCTCCGCTATTGAGTCCAGTTCCCGCTGGCTTTGCGGCACATGCTCGAGTCGGCAAACGACGGGAAAGGAAGCTGATGCAGAAAGAATGGGGTTGCCCAGCTTGCCGAGGATGCCGAGGTCTAGGAATTTCATGAAAATCTGCTGGCGAAGTGCGTCAGTTGGGACGACCACGAGGATCTTCTGGCAACGGGCGGACACGAGAATGCAAAGCATCGTTTCGGTCTTGCCAGTACCAGTCGGCATCACGACAGTCGCTGGGGAATTCGACACAGACCAATGCGCATGGACAGCATGAAGCGCACCTATCTGTGGCTTTCTGAGTCCGGGAATGTTCTCTGCTACGTTTTCTTCCACGTACGAGAAGGCCCCAGTCCAGGACTCAAGCACAGATTTCGTTCGATCGGCGATATTATCGGAGACTCCATGAATCATCAGATTTGAGTTCCGCAACCAACGTCCGTCGGACACGTCCAGAAGCTCTTCCTTTGGTTCGGCGGCCGAACTGATGATCGAATCAATATCGGATCCGATAGAGCCCACGCGAGCCTTTGGGGGAACGATTAGGATTCTGTTCTGGCTGCCATCTTCTTGGAAGAGAGTGCCAGAAAGGGATCCGCGCGTGAAGCGCGACATTGTGCCGTTCAAAATGAGGGCCGGATTCTTGATCTGTTGAATTACGTCTTTGCGATCACTCGCTTCATTGACTGCGAGAACAAGTGGAATGATAATCTTCATCCGTTCACCGAGGGGTGCCACCCCGATTTACTGAGACCCATTAAGTCGAAGCCATCACGCTTCCTCGCGAATAGCTGAGAGCGGATAAATGCTCAGGCCGCCTTAAGCGAAAGCGCGACACCTTGCTCCCATTGCTGGAGCATGCGATTTCCTATCTCAACAAATTCCGCGTGCTCTTTAATGTAGACGTGCAGTTCCTTTGAGGTCTCCGCAATTGCAGATTCTATGCGTTCGAGTATCTGCCGGACACGTGAAGGAGTCCCTCCCATCCGCGTCTCGCCCAGTCGCTGCAATTCCTTCGTGCTCGCCCATTTCGTTGTGCCGTTGAGGGTCAGCGCCATGCTGTCCTTCGGCAGATAAACGGAGGTCGTCACAAGATCATAGACGGGTGCGAGTCTCGCTTCGCCCTGGACCTCGTCGTAAACAATCCCAAAGTTCTTGAGATGTGCATCGCCGTTTCGAAGCGCGCAATTCATGGCAATCAGGGCGAACAGCTTTTCCATGTCCTCGCCCACATGCGTCGAGTTTGCAAACTGTCCGAATCGCTTCATGACCGAGGTCTCGTAGCTGCCGCGATATTTCTCGTCGGTCCTGCGGCCGTTCAGCACGCAGAAATCCTCAACTCCGCGATAGGTCCCGTCTGTGCGCAGGTCGAAACGGTCAATGACCAGCGCCATGCCGTCCTCGGCCAGGCGGTAAGGGGGCACGTCGAGTCCGTATTTGCGCGCCACGGTGAGGCAGAAATACTCGTTGGCTGCCAGTTGCGGATACTCGTTAGCCTCCCACATCTTCACGATGTGGGTCGCGCCTTTGTAGCTTTGCGAGAGTCGGTGTCCCGTATGCTCCATCTCGGCGAAAGCCTTTTCGTCGCGCACGAGGATTTTGGGTTGCACTCCGCTGATCCCGGAGAAGGAAGCGAATTTCTCCAGCAGGTAGCGGAAGAGGTCGCCGCCGCGCCTGCGTTCGAGAATCTCGTCCACTGACTGGAAGGGCACGTCCTCGTTCAGGTGTTCCTTGTCGCCGGTATAGCGGATGCGTCCGATCTGCGAGCGGCCGACAATGGACAACAGGTCGAATTCATCGAAGGTGCCGGTGGCTTTCGCAAAGGCAAGGCGGAGCCGCTCCCGCAGTGCCCCCTCGGGCAGGTTCATCTCGAAAACCGGAAGGAGGCCGAAGGGCACGCTCCACGACTCAAGCCTAAGCGGCATCGTCACTGAGACCGCACTCGCGGGCGAAGAGCCGCCGAGATAAGCAAACGTGCTGCCGCGCTCGCCGTGACGATCGAGTAGTCCCGCCTCAGCGGCGTCGGTCCAGACCTTGATCATTCCGTCCCTCTTCCATGAGTTCTTCAAGCGTGGGGCGGCCAGCGCTTGCTTCCTGCAGCTTCAACTCCAGCCCCAACGCCGTGAGAATATTGGTGATCTTGGAGTATCCGAGTTCGCCCAGCCGCCCGTTCTCCAGGGCGTCGAGCGTGGAGAGTCCGACCCTGGCTTTTTTCGAAAGCATGGGCTGCGTCAGGCCAAGTGCTTTGCGCTTGGTGGCAATCTGCTCGCCTACTGAGGACAGGGGCAACATGCACCTAATATAGAAGGTATATAAGCCGATTACAACTAAATAACCTAACATACTGGGTGACAGCATCGATACACGGGAGCGAGGCCAGCCTGATTTCGGGGGAGCGGCCGATAGCCGTGGTTCGCGCTCATTCTTCTTCTTCCGTCAAGTATTCGAATTCTTCCGCCATCTCGTCTTTACCCGAGCGGACCACATTGATGGCAGCGGCGTTGAGCGAGTTCTTGACGTGCACCCCGTAATATTTCTCGATCATTCCGACACTCGTGCGACAGTTCTTAGCGATTTGATAGATATTGGCTCCCTCCATCAACCGCATGCTGATATACGTGTGCCGTAGGCTGTACGCCGTACGTGGTCGGCCGTCTCTGTCGGACCGAAGATTCTCCTCCTCAGTAATGGTCTTGAAGAGCTCGCTCTGCCATTTGGGAAAGATGAGGTCGGTCGGTTCGGGCGTGCGCCACTCCTTCCCCCGGACATCAGAATTGTCGGACACTTCGCTGGGGGCGAGCACATCGTCAACGCGCCTCGGACGGAGCCTGCTTCTAAGTCGCTCAAATGGACTCACCGCATCGGGCAAACTCTTGCAATATCCGAATCCGCGTTTTCCTCTGACTTCGATCTCCAGAATCGTCTCGCCCGAAGGCTCGTCGTCAACGATCTCGACATCGCGGAATTCAAGGCGCCGTGCCTCATCAGGCCGCAGCCCGGTATTGCCCGCGAAGAGGACATAGTCATGCAGTTGCTCCGCTTGCCATTTGAAGCCCTTTTTCTTCGGCTCTAGTGCGCGTTTTCGAGTCGCTTCGCAGAGTTTCTCGTATTCTTCTGGCGAAAACCACGCCCGGTAGGAGACTTTCGACGATCGCCGGTACGGCTCAGAGAAATCTGGAAGCCGGTCGAGCCATCCGTGGCACAGCGCTGTTTTCAAGGTCTGGCGCAGCGTCACGATTTCGTGGTGCATGGTGCTGTGCGCCGGTGGCTTGCCGCGTTTCGCAATTGCTTGTTGGTGTCTGTGAACTCGATAATCCACGATTTTTCCCGTGGTGATCTTCGAGATGTCCATGTTTCCGAAGAAGGGCACCAAGTGAACGCTCGACCGCAAATATTCGCCCTTCACGTATTGCTTGCTACGTTCTCCACGCGTCATGATCTCGCATTCGCGTAAAAATTGTTCAGACACCTCGCGAAAGGTCTTTTCGGCTTTGAGTTCTCCAGTGAGAAGTTTTCCCCGAAGTTGTAGATACCAGTCTTCAGCGACCTCCTTTGCTTTGGAAAGGCTCTCTTCCTTCGTGCTCGTGCGACGATTCTTACCCGCGAAGAAGCTTGAGCATTGCCAGCGGCTGCTGTTCGGACGTTTGTAGACGTAAACTTTTCCGCCAAGGATCGTGTGTTGTTCCGCCATC
Organism: uncultured Acidobacteriaceae bacterium; assembly: GCA_963739125.1. Lineage (GTDB taxonomy): Bacteria > Acidobacteriota > Terriglobia > Terriglobales > Acidobacteriaceae > Sulfotelmatobacter. Next base: position 269,448 of record CAVTZD010000002.1, read on the forward strand.
TTCGTCCCTCGTTCGATGCGAGCGATTTCGCGAAAATCTGTAAATCACGTGGAGTATAAATCGCGGCGAATCTGCCCTATGACAGATGTGCAGTCAGGCAGTCGAGCGCTGGCGTTGCGAAATGGCATACGCAGCGGATAGACGGGCAGCATCTAAGCCCCGGCCTTTCCGGGGGAGGGGAAAGGATAGACCAGACCGCAAACCTGGCCTGAGCCTCCGAAGGACTCACCTCCAAGATGGCGAAAGCCGTAGACGGTATGAAAATTCGCAGGGCTTAGTGTGTGTCGGTCGAAAGACGAAGGCGAATTGGATCAGGCAACGTGGACAGTGGTGAGCGTGATACGGTTCACATCGACCAGACCTTTGAACGAAGCTCCGGTGACTATAACCTGCGCACCAAGGAATCCAGCTTCGCTCAGTAGATCTATGAAGGGCTGAATGATGAAATTCTCCTTGTCTTCGATCGCCTCTCCGGAGAACTCCCCCGGAACGTCAATGATTGACAGCCCTGGATAATGACTTCCGTCCTTGTTCGAAAGCGTTAGTAACCCGAACTGATACGCCATCAGGAAATAGAGTGTGTCCGTGCCGCCAAGCGCAGACGGCCATCGCCTAGCTCCAACTCTTATGTCGAACCTTGAACGAGATATCGTGACAGCGATTGGGCTATGTTTCCAAACCCCCGGTCGAAGAACATTGATTGCGTTCAGGTAGTCGTTCATACCATCTTCGAGTTGAGACGCTGCGGCCTTGTAGTCAATGGCATCGGATAAAGCAGTGACCCGATCCTGAAGCGGTCGAATTTCACTTTCGATCGCGAGAATCTTTTCGGTGAGCGTTCGGCCGAGGTCTAAAGCATCGAGGACTCGATCGATCTGACGCAGGCGTTCACCGGCTTGTCCCAGTGCCATATCGATCGCACTTACCTCCGCTTGGACCAAGCCACCGATACTCGTGCGGGCGGGGATGAGTTCTCCTTCAATCCTCTGCAATTCCTCTTCAGCCAGTTTCATTTCGGCTGAGACCGATGCAACTTCCTTTTCGAGAAGGCTGCCGAGTTCTTGCGCCTCCTGAAGCTCACCCGAGAGACGATCTCTTTCGAACTGGAGACGAACAGCACCTAGTTCTCCGAGTAATGGCTCCGTCTGGACGGATTGATGGCAGAGAAAACAATGTGCGCTATCGGTGCCCTCTGGAGTAACGATCTGATCGCAGGCAGGGCAGTGAGTAATCTTCAAGTCTGCCAGAATGGTGCCAGCGTCCGTGGCTCGGTCGATCCGGCTCAATTCCTCCGCCAGATCTTCCTGATAGATCTTAATTTCCGAGAGTCGAATGTCGCTCTCATCGGCCTTCTTCCGTGCGACCTCCAAGACGCCAATCACCTCAGCGCGACGCTGCGTCAACCGTGAGATGCGGCTTCGATCCTGAGCGGGTAGTGCGATGTCTCTGGCCCTTTCTAATGCTTCGTTACGCCTCTTCCGGAGTAGTTCGACGCCTTCAGTGACCTGGCTCTTCGCTTTTTGAACCCCTGAAAGCGTGAGGCTCACGGACGCTCCAGGTTGGGCGATCACATCGCGCGCCACATCGCCAAGTGTCTCGTGGTACTGGTCCCGTCTGGACCTTAGACGTTCCACTTCCATCTTTTTGCTGATGAGCTTTCCGTAGTCCTGGGTGTACAACATCTCAGCGATACCCAGGAACTGAAGAACGCAGGCAAGCTGTTCAGCCTCCGGCTGCCTGTCGGCCAGATCTCCCCAGAATCGCTGCTGTCGATAAATATGTCTGAGCAGCATACGAAAACTGAGTTCTGGCCAAGTCTGGCCGGACATCGGGTTCCCTCGCGGGAAATGAAGCAACGGTGTCCGCAGATTCTGAAGCAACCACTCTTGAAACTCGTTCGTGCTCAAGGCCTTGCCGTCGACGAACACCTTCGTTTTCGCACCTGACTCTGTCCACCGCCTCTCAATGCGAACGGCCTCATCTCCGAGGGTCACGTTTGCACCGCCAGAGACATACTTCTCCGCTAAACCGGTCTCCTCCGCGCCTTCAAAGGGTTGGTTGCCGGGATCGCCCAACAGGTAATCCAGGAGTTGAAGCCATTTGGTCTTGCCGGTATTAGGGACGCCAACCAGTACATTTACGCCTGCCTCAAACTTGAGCGACTCGGTCTCACCGCCAACTCGTAGCCGATCAAGGGACTCAATTTTTAGCAGCACGGGTTTCACGGTTCGATCACCTCGCCCCGCGGACGTTTCGCAACTTCCGCGTCGAACAACTCGTAAATCAGATTTTTGATGCTGTTTCCGCTCTTCGATCCAAAAGCCGTCTTGATCTCTTTCATCCGCGTGACGAGTTCGACGAACGACGATCGGGAGGCAAGCATCTGAGCTTTTTCGTTTCCCAGGTTCGTCAATGCAATTTGATAGGATCTACCCTCTTTGGTGATGGCCACCAAGCCCTTCGCCTCAAGCACCGAAAGCACCTGGTAGTAGCGTTTATCCCAAGGCCCGTAGTGATGGCGCACCATGGCGGACTCGACACTGTGTCTCGAAGTGACGTCGATAGCGTCCGCCGTGTTCGCGCCAGAATCGGAAGCGAGTCTCGCGGCGGCAAAGAAATCCGGGTATCGCGCAAAAAAGTCCATCTTCGCCATCTTGGTCAGTCCGTCGATACGTCCCGCAGTCCCGCTAAACTTGATCAGCAGAAGGAGTCGGGCAGCGTGGAATTCCACGATATCGTCTGCTGATAACGGCAGCATCACGGATCGGGTTCCAATTCGATTGAGAGATCTCATGGCGTCCCTTTCTCGAAGCGCAGAAGGCATCGGTCGGCAATATCGTACATGCAACCCTTGAGAAAAGCCGATCGATCCGGCGCTCCTACGGACTGCTCACCATTAATTTGATCCATCGCCTTCAGACACAGGTTGTGAAACTGAGCCCCATCCGAACTAAGCTCTCCGCATATCAAGGAGGACTGGAGCGATTGCACTTTGGCTTTCACCTTGGATCGGAGTTCATCTTCATCTTCGGGCGGACTATAGCGAGAGATTCGCGAGATAGAAGAGTAGTCACGTCGCAATTCCTTGGCGAGTTCGACCACTTGGGATGGCAACGGAACGCGATACATCTTGTCCGCCAACTTACCCCCTGACGCCGCTCGAGCGCCTTCTATGAGTTCTTGAAGACGTTTCTCCCACCATTGGCGCAGAGCGGCTCGCTCGATAATCTTGTTCTCCTTCCCGGAAGACCATTTTGCGTCCCCGGCCGCCTTTGCCTTGGCTCTAAGCTCACCAAGGACAGCGTCTGCCTGCTCCGGGAGAAGTGGTCGGCCCTCTTTGGCGCTCAGCTTCATAACCCGAAGCAGATTCCTCTCCCGATTCACGGCCTGGGTCTGTCGCTCCTCCCACAAGCAGTTTTCAACCCAGTAAATTGCCGCTTGTCCCTTGGCTGACTTCGCGCCTGGACATTTTTGCTCGATCAGTGTCGCGAGTTCGACGAGTTTTGGGTCGTCGGGCTTTCGATTCGAGGCGTTTCGTTCATAGGTAAGAACACGCAATTCCTTCACCACAGGCCGCAGCGTAACCATGCGGAAGTAAGATCTCTCGCAGTGCTTATCGCGCGCAAGCGAGGTCTCATAAATAGAGCTCCCAACTTTTGCTTTCGTCCGCAGGCAGATATCGGCCACGGACATGAACTTGTCTTCTTCGCTTCCCTTGACTTGGACAAACTCCGCGATCATCTCAGTGGACTCGGATCTTCTAAGAACCACAATGTCATCGTGAGTCTCGCAATGGACCTTCTCGACAGTCGGGTCTTCCAGCATCTCCAACAAGAATCCAACCGCTATCTCGTCTTGATAATTGAAACCCGTTCTCGCGATGGGGCCGCCTTCTTCCGCTGGGGCGACATCCTCCACGGATGGGAAGGCCATCAGGGAGGGGACGGTACTCGATGCGTTGCTCTTGGGAGGCGGAGTTGAAGCCATTGTGTTTTAAGTTGGCTCCATTACGATACAACGGCCAACCCGAGGACGGCTAATCGAACACTAAAGACATACCACGTTTTTTCGACCGGGGATTTCCAGTTTCGGAGCACTATAAAACCTCGCATGCTTTTCATGAGAAACGAGCTGTTACTGACAAAGAGCGCGGTTATCGGTACTAATTTATGTAACGCTTTCGATTGGCGAGGAATCGGGTGAAAATGGATACTCGCATCATCGACTTGCCGAAGAGAGGACCCACCGAGAAAGAGCTTTCAGAGAATCTTCTAACATGCCGCCCGCATGGGCACCTAGTTTTTGCCGGTGTTATGTATCGAAGCTAAGCAGGCAGCGGTAAAATCAGTTGCGTCGGCGGCGGACGACGCGGTGCACATTTCCGGAGAAATGAGCGGCCGAAATCGTTTGCCAATCGCGAATCTTCGTCGGCTCTCATAATTAGACACGTTTCGAAAGACAAAGATGGATCCGACAGTGGCCTGATAACGACACCTTCAACGGTGGGGCCCGCTGAGGCAGGCTTGGTCACGATTGCCACTCCAACGTGCTGAGATACCAAGTGAATCGCTTCTTGGGAGGTAAGAATATCGTGCGAGTGCTTCGGAGCGATGCCCTGACGTTGTGCCGCGTCCATGATTGCGTCCCGAACCGCCGGATGAGATCGCCGGGCAAACAGAATCCATTCGTCTTTTGCTAAGTCTTGGAAAGCAATTTCTTCCTTCTGAGCAGCTGCGTGGGCCTGCGGGAGTGCGGCATAGAGATGTGTTCGAGCGAAGGCCGCGGCCGTGATCCGAGAGCTTTCGGGCGGTGCTGTAACCAACGCCATATTCAAGTCGCCTGCCATAACGCGCCGAACCAACTCGCTGGAAAACTCGCTAATGAGCTGAACGCGGAGTTTAGGGAACATGGGCAGACGGATTGCGAGAATCGCTGAAATCCAGGCTAGTTCGGCGTCAGGTGAGTGCCCAATGGTCAAAATGCTATCGCTCCCCTCGCGAGCAGCCTGAACGGCTCGGTCTAAATGCCAGAGTGCCAGGCGGGCCTCCTCAACAAAAATGCGGCCCACTTCGGTGAGTTCCACATTCTTCTTGTTCGTGCGAATGAATAAATGAAATCTGTGCAGTGCTTCGACTTCATTTATCTGTTTGCTGAATCCAGACTGGGTGATGTTCAATCTGTCGGCGGCCCGAGTGAAGTTCAGCTCTTCGGCCAAGACAACCACCGCATGCAGATGACGTACTTCAACCCTGGGGAACACTTCTCCAGCTCCCTTCCTCATCGGCGGAGATTGGTCAATGCCCTACATCTAGTCAAGGAACCGGCAGTGCGGGAAAAGTATCAAAAGAAAGTTTATTTTTCGCCAGTCCGCCGAAAGGGCCGCTGGACAAGGAGATTGCTTGACACTGACTAGGCGGCATGACACGATTTGACTCTGGCCATCTAATTTGTGAGTCGGGTTGAGGCCCTCTCAGATGTCCAGCCGCGAGTTGAGCCCGGAATGGGTTCTTTCGAGTTTTATCCCCCCTATCGCGGCTCCCCAGCACGAGATAACCGAATTGATTGCCGTCGCGAGGCGGTTGTGGCCAAGCGTTCAGGCTCATGCGTACAGAGAGCAGCCGGGAAAAAGCTCTGATGAAGCCCTTGATTTTGCTTCGGAGGTCTGGGAGGGAGTGTTGCGCTCGGTCGCGAAAACGATTCAGCGGTCCAAGGGGAGAAACTGGAAAATAAGGGATATGGAGGCCTATCTCTTCGGTGCTTTCCATCATCGGTTCAACCGCGCTCTAAAGAAGGAGCGCAGACGACTGCAGACGATACAGCATCTTCCGACGAGCCCCGATCTGGAGCGCTTGGGGCAGGCCAACGATTCCAAGGCGGTGCGCGATCTGGAGCAATCGATCCAACTCAAAGAGGCCGTTCGGAACATGGATGAGTGGACCCGCAAGGTCTGGGCTGCTCGACAGTATGGATATTCGTGGAAGGAAATCGCGACACAATTAGGCCTGACCGAACATCAGGTCAAACTCCGGTTTCGTTATGCAATCGGTAAGCTCCGTGCTCGACTGGGCGGCCCAACGTGATCGGCGCGTCGCGCTACATTAGTTTGCATTGGTTGGTCGCGTTAAACTTGGTTTTTGATTCGTGAGACGACTTCAACTGGAAGCAGGCGAATTCTGAAAGCACAACAAGAATTCAACGGCGAAGAAAAGCGGATATTGGATCTCCTGGGGAAAGGTCTATCCCGAGATTTTCCAAACCCGCAACGTGTCGGGTGTCCTGATTCTGCGCTGCTCCGACGCATGGCCCTTCGCAAGGTGCCACTATCAGAGGCGGATCGTTGGCTGAATCACTTCAGCTCCTGCAGCCCGTGCTTTCAAGAGTTCACGCAATTTCGTAAGCAGCTTTCGGAGCGGCGACGCACCCAGATTTGGCTAGCGGTGGCGGCGGTTTTCGTTTTTGCGATAGTGGGGTGGATCTTGGTGCGCAATCGGCCTTCTGTGCAAACCTCCGCAACTGTCGTACTGGATCTTCGTGAGCGCTCACTTGCGCGTGGGGAGAACCCGAATGGCGCCAAGGAGGGCGACCTGGAAATACCGCGAACAGCCAGGCACTTGATTCTGGACTTGCCGATTGGGAGCAAAGAGGGAAGCTACGATCTGGCACTGCTGAATGAGGCTGGAGATGAGGTTTCGCGTGCAACGGGCACAGCGACATTAGAGCATCACGTCGTCATTCTCCGTGCCGACATTGACATTCGCAATCTTAGCCCTGGATTCTACTTTGTTGGTCTGCGCCAACTTGGGCCGGAGTGGAGCCGATATCCGACTCGCGTCAATTGAATCAAATCGAGACTTCTAACGCGATTCGATTGACAGGACAGCCTGAGAGAAACGCTGGCAAGATGTTCGTGAAAAGTCTGGGGTTTTTCGCAGTATAATAATGGCAATCGTGAGCCGCTCTTCGTCCCGGAGGTTCTGCCATGCGGATTCTCATTCCCTGGAAGCCAGTCGTTCTCGTGTGGGGATTGTTGAGCGGGATGATATTTTTTGGTTTCGTTGCATCTTCGGTGCTTCAAGGAAAGGACCCCTTCGCGCCAGGTGCGACGATCACTCAAGCACCAGCCCCGAAAACGGGCGTTGCACCAGCTGAGCAACCAAAACACTCCCATAAAGCGCCTCGAACTCCGAGTCAGTGAGAGCTCGGAGATATCTTCTCTGCTGATTTGTTTGCTTAGTCTCTTTGGTCACGCCTCGCACGCTTGGCTCTGCCCAATATTTTCTCCAGCTTTTGCTTCAGTATGACCTCTGCCGGCGAACGTCCTTGCCGTCCGAGCCATGAGACAAAATCCTTCATCTTGACTTCGTGCTTTACGGGTGGCTGTTGGACAAGAACGGTCACCGTAGCGAAACCCTGACCGATCTCTCCTACCCAGTTGTCCTGCTGCAACGAGGCGAGAGCCGTGGCGATCGCTTCATAGAGAGTCTCCGCAGTGACCTCTATCGAGTGCTCAACGTCTTGGATATCCTTTACCGCAACAGTGCACGTTCTGAGAACCACGCGCAAAAGCGTAGCATATTCGCCGTTTGTTCGCCAGTAGGACTGGATGGCATTGAGAGCCCTGAGCTTGTCGAGGGGCGGGTACTATAATGCCGCGTTCTGCGATTTGGAAGCGGATATATGATTGATATTGCCTGTCCACAGTGCGGTGTCGTCTACCACACCTTAGAGGCGAACGTTGGGAAGCACATTCTGTGTACCAAGTGCGGGAACGTGATAACCGTTGTCCTTGCGGTCACCCCCCGCTCACCCTCGGTTCCCACCGTGAGCAAACCGGTGACAAGGTCAGGAAGAAAGAGACGACGAGCCTATACGGTCGGAATTGTTGCGGCTGCCGCAGTGGTGCTCATCGCGTTCCTGTCTCTCCAGTATGCAAGCACTCCGAAAGAGCCGCTCTCAGCGAATAAGGCAGATGAGGCTCAGAAATGGACTGTCGTTGGAGAGGAAATGCCTCCAGCAAGCGTACAACCTGCTGACCCAAGACCCACCGAGTACAACTCGCTCCCCACCGGGACACGGATCGAGCAAGACAGCGGAACAAGCGGTCACGGCAAGCTGGCGGTTGAGAACGGAACAAGTGAAGATGCGGTCGCTAGGCTCTCCGATGCAACGACAGACCAGACTGTCCGTTGGTTCTTCGTGAAAGCGCACAGTTCCGCGCACATGTCACGGATTCCACAAGGAACTTACAGGCTGGCATACACGACAGGATTGAATTGGGTGGAATCAAATGATGCTTTTAGCTGGCAACCGACTTACGATGAGTTTGAGCGCACTCTCGACTACGACGAGCAGCGAGATTCAGAGGGCGTCAAGTACCACACCGTTCGGGTGACGCTGAACTCTGTCCTATTCGGGAACGTGCGGACGAGAACAATAACACGAGAAGAATTTCTTAGAGGTCACAGACATATTCCGTTACAGCCAGAAGACTCAGATACCACGAGATGATTTCAATCTAAAAAGCAAACTGGACGAGGTATTCCTCAGGGGATGGGTAAGAGGCTCCTTTTTACACGGTGCCACTTATGGGCAAGCTGCGAAGCGCCGCGGTACGAGTTTCACTGTCATATGGATTCTCCACATAATAGACTTCCAGCCGTCCAGCATCCTTGAGGCGCTCAATCATGGAATAAGACGACCTGTAGTCGAAGCCGGCTTCCCCTAGAAAGAACCGAACAAACCGAGTTAGCCCAACGAACCCGCCAGACCTAGCCTGGTAATACTGTTCCTGACGTCGGAGTTCGCCGAGAAAATCCTCTTCGGTAATAGCCTTCCATGCCGGGCCGAATGCCGACCCGTCACCCTGAAGTGGCATCGATTCGGCCTTCGTCGCCTCGGTCTTGGCGATTACCTGCTCTTGGATCGCCTCCCGTTCACCCTGCGAGATGACAAGCCCCACCATGGATCGATCCGCGTCTGTGATTATGGCGATAATATCCTGTGCGAGCGCCGTGCCTTCGACTAGGTCATTATTCGTGAAGAGATTGTTGTGGGCGATCTTATTTCGCAGGCCCTCCCAACGCTTCCACTTGCTCTTGAAATCGCGGTCTGCAAAAGACTGCTTGAAGTACTTCTGGTAGTTTGTTCGAAGTTCCTCTTTGAGGTTCCTCACCGCGTCGCCCGATTCCTCTAAATCGGTAACCCTTCTGAGAATATCCTCTCTCGTCAGGAAGCCAGATGACTGCTCGTAAACGAGCTCCCCTAATTCGTCAAAGTCAATCAAATAAGCGCTGTTGTCGACATGTCGCCCGAACACAAGCTCATTCTTCTTGCGTACCTTGGCTTTGTCGCTCATCTCCGCGGACGCGGTAAGCTCCCACCACGTGGGGCCAATCCTCGTGGCCATGAACTTGATCAGATAGCCACGCAAGAGGTTCTCAATGCGATAGAGGCAGGGATAGAGCTTGCAAGCGATGCCCTCCGAGATTTCATCGCGGATGACATAGAGGTGTCCAAAATTCTGCTCCTTAATGAACTCGACCAGGGGCTCGCGCAGACGCTCAATCCGGTTGTCATCACCCGAGAGCGAGATCGCATAGGCCCTGCTCACCGCGCTACCGTCGTTCTTCGACTGCACGGGGCCCGCCTGGTCCCGAATCTCTATCGATGCGTTCCCATCCTCAATGCGCACGTCTGTTTCTGAAATTTTCGGGGCCTTCCAAAGAAGCGAGAACCCGCGGATCATATGTAGGAGACTCAACGCATTGTCGCACCGAGTCCGGTTCGATGGGTCGAGCGCCAGAACCTGAAATATTGGCATCGCACTACCTCATCAGGAGGGCCTAAGGGGAAACTACTCCGCAGCCTGTCAGTGCGGGATGTGACCAACTCCTGATATCGCGGAACAGTATAGCCTAGCGAGATCAAGAGCGTGGGCCATCCGCCCCGCCAGCCCCCGAGTTTCCGCTTTTGCGAAGAAGCTATAATCGAGCATTGTGCCGAAAAAATATCCTTGTCCGCAATGCGGCGCAGATTCTCCCGTTGTTCAATTTATGGGGGAAGAAGTCCTGATTCCTGACGCCGAGGTTGGAAAGCCACTAAAACGCAAACCCCCACTCGGTATTGTCGGCCGACATTACCAGTTGGAGTGTCCAGCCCACGGCAAGGTTTGGCGGTTTACCACCGGCCACCACGTCACGAGCGTCCCTAAAAATCGCAAAAAACGTGAGAACCGTCCATCGGCGAGTTCATCAAGCATCTGAGAACAAATCGGGAAGAGAACGACTGAAGTTCCTGATTAGATATACTGAGGTCAGGAGACACTATGGTAACTCACTATAAGTGCAAGACTATCAAGTGCGACCTACGAAACGTATTGGTACCGTACGTTCGCGCTCTCACCGCGCCCGATGGCAAAGCAAAGATTTGCTCATCCTGTAATTCTCGGTTGATCGTTGCGAGGACGGTGAACGCCTCTGGCGGCGGACCGCGTGGCGGCGGAGCCCGTAACCCCCGTCGCAGTTCTAGCCGCTAACTACCCTAAATACTGTCAATACCGAGCTGTACAAAAGCGCCAGTCCAGCAGCGGCGATTCCACGATCACAGAGCTTTCGCCACGTCGATGGCAGTTTCGAGTTGGGTATCTCTTCCTTGTCTTAATGCTTCTCGCGACAGTTCAATAGAAAAGGTCGGCACGATGCCGTTGTTTTCGATCATCCGTCCTTGCCATGTTAGGTAAGCGGCAACCGGAAGGCCAAGAATGTATCCATGGCCAACCTTGTATGCGCTGCCGCTCAGGAGTCGGCCAGGCGTTTTCGTTCCCACGATGGTTGCAAGATTGTTTTCCTCTACGAAGGCCGAGACCATCTCGCCGGCGCTTGCGGTGTGTTCGTTTACCAACAGCACGACTCGACCGTGGAAGCGTCGCTGGCCGAGTCCTTCAGTGACCACGAGTATAGATTTTTCAACGAGGGCATATCGGGCCGCCAACCATATGAGAGTCGCTTTGTGGGATGGAATCCGTCCGAATCGGGTCAGTTCCTCACGACGATAACCGCGTTCTCGGCGTTTCCGAGTGAGACTGTATCCAACTTCAAGTTTTCCGGGTGTCAAATAGCTCATCAAGCGTAGCCCGCCGATTCCTCCGCCGGTGTTTCCTCGAAGGTCTACGATGAGCCGGTTACAGCCGTCCAGAGATTCGATTCCACGGTCAATATCTTTCGCCACGTCAATCCCGATCACGCCAGGGAACATGGCGACTTTGAGCAGACCAATTTCATAGCTTAGCTTCTTAGCGTGAACGGCTTCGGGCGCGGTGACCGGATGTGTCTTTGACTTGGGGGTGGGCAGTTGGACTTTAACCGTGTGCTGGTCTCCGTGAAGCTTCTCGATCAGCAGGCTCGCCGACTCGCCGACCGAAAACGTTAAGCCATCCGGAGGTCGAATGTCCCGCTCACGGCTGCCGAGCAACAAGTCTCCAGGCCGTATTCCCGCACAATAGGCCGGGCCTCCTGGGTGCACATCCTGAAACATCCAGCGCTCATTCCCGTTCACGGCGATGCGCTGCATGGTTGCATTGATGGCGTTCCGCGCCGGGATGTTTCGCATTCCGGCGTGTCGGAATCCCGTGTGACTAGTTTTGAGCTCGGCTACGAGACTCTGAACTTCCTTCTCGAATGTCTCTGGTTCCGCGGACGCGAGAATTTGGTCGCGACGGTTCTTAGCCAGCGCATTCCAATCCACTCCGTTCATAGATGGATCGAAGTGCTTGGTTTCCACCAAGCGACAGACCTTGTCGAAAATCTTTGTGCGCTCTTCGAGAGTCAAGTTCATTGCTGTTTGATCCCAATCGGCGTCGAGGTCTCCCCGACAGCGACGAATGCTGCCCAATAGAAGGGGCTCACCTGCTCACCATACTTTGCCAGCAAATCCAACTTCGCGTCTCTGAGAGCCGAACCTGTGTCCTCGCCCTGACCGAGTCGCAAGTAGAAGCGATCCATGAGGGCGCTCGCGAAAGTGTCGTCGGCGCTCCATAAACTTGCGACGACCGATTTCGAACCTGCTACCAAGAACGCTTCTACTAGACTGCTGACACCCTCTTGTCCCTGTAGTTTGCCAACGCCCGTATCGCAAGCGGAAAGCGTAGTCAGTTCGGCATTCAGTCGCAATCTGAGGATCTCCCGTACTTGAAGGAGTCCGTCATCACCAGATTTCAGGTCTGTCCCCAAAACCAGCGCCGAGCGTTCCGGATACTGCTTATCTGCAAACCCGTGGACCGCCAGGTGCAACACGCGAAACCGGTCGAGTGGCTCCTTCTTGAAAGCAGTTTCCGTAGCGTCCTTACCCAGCAAGATTACCGCGCCTGGCCCGACAATTTTACCGATTTCCTCGATCTCTTCCCGAGTTTGAGGAAGATCTTGAAGACGCATCCCGGAGAAGTCTGCCACGCCGCGAAGAACCCGTCCGCGGACGGTATCTGGAGCAGGGATTCTCGTGCCCGCTCCGCCTTGATTCTCGTAGGCAACATCACCTACACCGAGAAACGGACTCGCTGCAATCCCGTTCTTGCCCGCCTGACGTAAGACATCAAGAATGGTCCCTGAAGGGATGTAACTTATCACGCGAGACTTCAACAGATATTCGCCCTGGTGATCGCGCAACGCTTCGAATGGAAGCAAGTTCAAGGCCCCGTCCGGCGCAATGATGAGTCTTGCTGCTGCCTTTGTTTCGGGGATCGGTTCCAGAAGTGTCCGGAAAAGACGTTTTGAGGTTTCTACCCCCGCACCTTTAGCGCGTACCTCATCGACAAATTGCTGCGCTAGTTTTTCGACTTCCTTGCGCCCAATCGGAAGCGCTTGAATCTGTGCGCCCCGACGCGTCACCGAAATACAGAAGGAAATGGGATCGTCCAGCACGTATTCCAGAAGCACTTCATTTGGATGCAGGTCGTTTTCCACGGTCGTCAATGCTACTGGCTGCACGGGAAGTCGTCGGTTGGCAACATCTTCTCTGGTCCACGCAAGACCTAGCCGTCGCTCGTATTCAACAAGGTTGTCCAGCAATTGTTCTCGTTCAGATGCGCCGTTGGTCTGCATGAGTCGCGCTTGGAGACCCGCAACATCGCCTTCCAGCGCAGCTGTCTGATCTGATTCCGTTGCGGGCTGCGCCTTCCTATCCTTAAGAGCCCATGCGAGTGTGCGGCCTCGAACGCGTTCGAGAACTGCGAACGCTCCGGGTGCGTCACCATTCTTGGTGACAAGTTCAAAGTGTCGAAGGTAAGTCTCGCTCATCGCTGCAGCAACCGAGCTGTTCCAATAGGGCTCATCGACGCTGATAAGCATTCCCTCAATCACATCCTCCGCCTGTTCGTAGAGACCGTTTGCTTCCGCAAAGCGTCCACGACGCGCTTTCAAATCGGCGAGCATCGTCAGGTTGCGAGGCACATAATAACGATCACCAACCCGCTGGCTCGCGGCCAGACCCTTAGTCGCACGCGCATCCGCGGTGGCAAGATCTCCGGCATCACGATAGATTTGCGCCAGTTCGAACATGGCGTCGGCTTCCATCCGGTAAAACTCAGCTTGGGTCGCGAATTGGCCGGCATCTTCCAAATACTTCACCGCCTGTTGTCGGTCACCTTTCTGTGCTGCCAGTTTTCCGAGAAGAATCAGCAATTGCGCCTCGTGGCCCCGCTTCTCTTGTGATCGCGCTTTGGTGAGTGCATTCTCAAGTACCACCTTGGCCTCGTCGGTTCTGCCGAGCGAGACCAGGGCTTGAGCTTTTCCTTCATAACCCATGAACGGAAGTCCACAGTCAGGGTCAGCCTCCGCCAGCTTGATGGCCCTTTCGAAGAATTTCAGCGCTTCCGCATGGCGATTGACTTCTTCGAAGCCTCTGCCAAGCAATTCTAGGAAGCGTACTTGGCCACCGGTGTCGCCGTTTGCCATGGTGGAAAGCAGTGCACCTCCCAGAAGTCTGGCCGCCCGTCCGGGATTCCCTTCTAGGAAACCGATCAGACCCAATTCGCCAGATGCTCTCGTCACCCATTGATCCTCGCCCAAAATCTTTGCAATGTCCTGCGCTTCTAGCCAGTCGCGCTTTGAGGCTCGGTAGTCAATCTCGATGTCTGTGTAGCCCTTCGCGATCAGGCACCAAAGTCGCAGTTTCTTGTCAGTCTGCACGATGGGATTCTGGAGTTGTTCGTTCAAAAAACGTGAAAGGTCAACGAACGACATTGTTTCCGCTTCTGATCTAAGCTGGCCGACCTTGGCGTAAAGCTCATTCCGCGCATCGCCCCGTTCCGAAAACAGCTTCTCAGCTCTGGCATACAGCGGAGCCGCCGCAGGCCCGTTATTGAGAAAATAGAAACGGTCCGCGGCTTTGATCAATATTTGAGGGTCCGCCGACAGTTGCACATCAGCAGAGGTAAGGCGAATCCTAGTTGCCTCTCGACGGTATGCGGTGACGACGTAGTACGAGGCAGTAGTTAGGGCTACCACCACGGCGGTAGCAAGCCCCGCTCGTATTGAGACACGTCTGCTCATCCGGAAAGCATACAAATACAGAATCTACGAACTGGTCGCGACGAGGTGCTGCAGACGATGGCGGTTGCGGATTAAAACCCGGAATCTTCCAACTAGTTTCTCAGTTTACGAATAAAAGATAAAGCGGTTAGACCCGAAAAGGCTTGCCTGTAGAGCGTTTTGACGGATGTAGGACCAATTAGCTGCAAGGAGGCAGCATTGTTCCCTCCTCGGATCGAGGGCGATGATTCCTCCATCCTCCTGTTCCAACACTGATTCATCAGGCACTCGCCAGTGGTTTTGGGAGCGGGACTTCCTCGACGAGTTCTAATATCTGCGGGTATTTTGGGTTGTCATTGAACCGGACTCTGTATCCGTGCTGGCGATGCAGTTCAGCAGCGAGAGCAGTTGTCGCAAAAGCGAAGCAGCTTTCCACATAGGTCTGCGTGGCTTCAGAAAAGATGTCAAAACGAATCTTTTCCTCTCCGTGTCCTAACAGGTTCTTGCGATACGGGCGGATTACGGCCGATTGCCCTTTCGCCGCGAATCGAGTCGCAGCTCCTTGAACCATCGAACGCGCAATTGTTCCCGGCTTGTAACCACGATCCACATCTGGTCCTCCGCGAGTCGCCGCAGCTTTAGCAGCCTTATCGACTCGTTTCAAAACCGGCGATTTTTTGCCCAGGGTCCATTCAAAATGAACCGTGATTCCCGCTTTCGTGTGCGCCAAAATCAATTGGTTCCTAAGATCGGCGTTCTCTCTCGGTTCATCGTGTTGGTTTCGCCAATCGTTCTTTTTCCACCCTCGCGCCCGAACCAGATTGTCCTTGACGTATTGCGAGTCTGTGAAGATTTGCACACGAGTGACGCTGTCCCACGGACCACTCTCGCGAATCCATTTCAGCACGCGGATGCACGCCATTAATTCCATGCGATTGTTGCTGCTTTCGTCACACCCAAAATCGACGATCTGTTCATCCTCCCTGTCTAAGTGGTCTGGGTAATGAACAATCGCGGCACAACCAGACCTCCCGCCCGGATTCTCGTAACAGGAGCCATCTGTCGAGACGTGAATGGCGCGAGGATCAGGCGGCATAGGCGCATTATATTCCGGTGTCCGATCTACTCCTCAATCACGACGATTACCTTGAATCCCGCCTTTTTCAAGTGCTGTGCGACTTCCTTATTCCAGACAGAAAAGTCATACTAGTGGATTGATGTCCAATACCAAACTGGCCAAACGCCTGACCGATACACTGCAGTCCACATTCTCGCCGACCCTGTTCAACCCATGGCGCGACTGTTGCGCCGACTGCTTGCCCTGCAATGGCCCGGATGTAAAGCTAGCCCGGTTGGCAGCTCATCTCGCCTGCGAACCGGATTTTATTCTTTGCGGCGAAGCGCCGAGTCATCGCGGGTGCAGGCACAGCGGGATCGCGTTTACTAGTGAATGTCAACTGTTGGATGAGAGGATTCCTGGCATACCTAAGATGAATCCCAGACTCACCAGAGGGGCCGATGCCTATTTCGAACGCTCTGCCAAGATCGTCTGGGATGAACTCTATGATTTGCGCATTGAGAAGCGCACGATTCTGTGGAACGCACTTCCACTGCATCCTCATAAACTGGGGGACCCACATTCAAATCGACCCCCAAAGTCTGCCGAACTTAAGCTTGGCAAGGATGCCCTGCGGATGCTCCTCGACGAATTCCCCTCAGCGACAGTTGTTGCTGTCGGCAGAAGTGCAGAAAAGTTGCTCAAGTGGATGGACATCGACTACGAACCTGTGCGTCATCCCGCACGCGGGGGCGGACCCATGTTCGCTCAACAGTTGAAACGAATTGTTAGTGGCCAGCCCGGGCGAACTGTGGTTGAGCAAGAGTCTGTTCGATTATCGCCCGAACCGGAATCGCTAGGCCAAACCTGCGTGGTCCGAGTCAAAGAGCGTTTAAAACAGCGTCTCTAGAACGTATTCCTCGGCGCAAGCAGCGTCATCGTTCTTAACTGAGTTGACCCGAGAACTCACGCTGTAGCGGCGCATGGAATCCACTTGGTATGGGTTGAGCAAATCGAGTATGTCATCGACTTGTTTGAATCCCGGATCAAGCCATCGATCATGGTCTTCGCCCTTGAGAATTACCGGCATTCTGTCATGAATATCGGAAAGAAGTGCATTTGCCGAAGTCGTAATGATCGAACATGTTTCGACCAGTTCCCGCTCCGGGTTCTTCCATCGGTCCCAAATTCCAGCGAACGCAAAGACTGAGTTGTCCGCGAGGGCAAAGCAGAAGGGAGACTTCCCCTTGCTGCGTTTCGCCCACTCGTAAAACCCATCAGCGGGAATCAAGCAGCGCCGAGACAGCAAGGGTTCGCGGAAAGCAGGCTTCTCGGCAATCGTCTCGGCCCTGGCGTTAATCATTTTGTAGCCGGCTTTCGCATCCTTCGCCCAGAACGGGATTAGCCCCCAACGCATCAACGAAAAGGAACGAACGGGGCGAGTCGAGTCCTGGCGGACAACGGGCACACTCTGGCTAGGTGCAACGTTGTAACGAGGACTCCAGTCAACGTCGTCCCCCACATCGAAGACCTCGGCCAGAATTTCCTTTTTCCGGGCGAGGCGATAGCGTCCGCACATGGAGAGAGTATAGGGGAACCGATACCAACTTACGTTTGCTCTCAACTCGGCAAGTTTCAGCGTGAGGACGATATCTCGAGAAAGAGCATATTCGCCTTGTATTCGTCCGACGCCGTCGCGTTATAGTGCTTCGCAATTGGTGCATAATTGGTACTATGGTTCACAGCAGCCGCAACAAGCTAAAAAACCATGAGCGACAAGTCGAAAATCGAATGGACAGACGCGACGTGGAACCCGCTTCGGGGCTGCACCAAAATAAGCCCAGGATGCAAGCATTGCTACGCTGAAACCTTCGCAGAGCGGTTCCGTGGAGTCAAAGGCCATCCATACGAACAAGGCTTCGACCTGCGTCTGGTGCCCGAAAAACTGGACGAACCCTTCAGGTGGTCAGGCCCACGTACCGTTTTCGTCAATAGCATGAGCGACCTCTTCCAGCCTGACGTTTCGGACGAATACATCGTGGATGTGGTCAAGATTATGGTGGAAGCAAACTGGCACACTTACCAGGTGCTGACGAAACGATCCGAGCGCCTTCGCGATCTCCTGTCGACGAAGTTGAGTTTCGCGGCAGAGCGGCGGCATATCTGGTGGGGGGTAAGCGTCGAGGACAAGAAGTATGGACTTCCTCGTGTTGTCGACCTGCAGGCAGCTCCCGCGGCCGTTAAATTCCTTTCCATCGAACCTCTTCTGGAAGATCTAGGAGATTTCGACATTTCAGGAATTGATTGGGCAATTGTCGGGGGTGAGAGCGGCAATGGCGCCCGGTTAATGGACGAAAAGTGGGTGACCAGTATTCTCAAACTCTGCCGCCGCGAGCATGTCGCATTTTTCTTCAAGCAATGGGGCGGGGTGCACAAATCGATCAAAGGGCGCCTGCTCAATGGCCGCACCTACGACGACATGCCGAAACGTTCCCTTTTGCCGATGCCCGAAAAAGCGACACGATTTTCGATGGCGCAAGCCCTGGAGGCCAGAATCTCATTCTGGCAACAAGCAACCCGTGCCCCGGTGCCGCGTTCTGTCAGTAGCCGCCCGCGTTCAACTGCCCTCGCTACTGCTTAACCGACAGCCGGAAATGTCACTTTAGTATCGTGCGGGAAGGTTTCGTTGCGCGGCCGCATCGCCTTTGGAGGATCGATGCTGATTGAACCGGCCTCTTCGAGGTGTAGAAGCGCTTGCTTGTAATTTTTGAGGATGTAGGGTGTGCCGTTATGGTGGCCATGATAAATCTGCTCTGGCGTGAGGCTCTGCCCCGCATATCTCGTCAACAAAGTCGATTCCAGATCCGCTAGTGGCGAAAAGAGCAAGCTCTGCGCCGGGTCCGCATGAGGATCGTGCACCAGGGACGGAACGTTGTCATCGAACCGCGTGCTCTCCTTGGCGCTAATCTCCTTAAAGAGTGCCATCCCCTGAGGATGTTTCGAGACGCACAGAAGATGATGCGTCGGGCGGTTAACGGTCTCACTGCGAAACGTAAACTTTCCGACATGTGCTCCCAGGTTTTTAATCGCGCTTTGCATCGCCTTCAGAATCGCTTCTTCGCGTTGCGCGGGGCGCAATATGGCAATCGTACGCCGCAGTTCCTGAGCTCGATCAGCGCGGAAGAACTCGTTTATCGGTTCATTCATCGCCTCACTGCCTAGGTTCATATTTATCCGGTTGTAATTAAAGAAGAAAAGAAAATCACTTCCCCAATGCAAAATGGATGCCTCAATCAAATCGATTGAAATACCCTTATAGCCCCACGGATCCGCGAAAAACAATGTCGGCACATCTGTCTGCTGAATTCTGGGAATGATGTCGTGACCAACCACGCGATTCCTAAGTTGTGGCTTGTACCGCAAGCTTTCGATTCCTGGAAGTTTCGCGATGTGTGATTCCAGCTCTTTTATGAATTCGGCGTTCCCATCATTAAACACGGTTTGGACGGTATCTCGAAGCGCCGGAGTATTAACGATGTGATCCAATACCAGCAGTGGCGTCGAACGCGTTCCATCCTTGTATTGTCCTGGCCCGCAGAAGAGATCGACATACCTGATCTTCCCTTCTCGCGCCCTCGCCCGCGGGAGCACGATGTTGGCCCACCCGCCAAAGTATTTACTCGCGGTCCTCTGCTTCTTTAAGGATGCTTCTGTTGGCGAATCGAAAAAGTTCTCATCGGCCATAATTGGCCAATAATATCAAGAAACTAAGTCAGCTTTGCGCTTTTCTTTCGCCGCGCCGATTCGAATGACAGTACTTGACCGGCTCTCGATAAGGGGTAAACGATTGGAAAACTCGGTTGGTCAAATACATGTCGGAGCCGGCCTCGAATGCTTCCCGTCTTGCCCTCGTTCGCGTTATCGCCGAAGACCAGAACCGTCAGGGCACTGAAATCATCCTGCTTTTACTATGGGCGGAGCAAAAGCGAGGGAGCCCAAACAGCTTCCTTCGCTCCTCCCTATCAGTAACAACAGAAGATTGGTTCGAGAGCGCTCTGGGAAAATCCGACGCTGGAAGTAAGTGCTACAATCCCGAAATTCACTATGGTTGATCAACGTTTCAGACCGGGTGATCTCGTCCAACGCGTGAACCAACCAGAGTCGACGGGGGTCGTGCGTGAAAGCCGCTGGAATTCGCAGGTTGAGCGTTGGGATCATATTGTACAGTTCGGAAGCCAGCGGGTTGGCATTCCCGAAGCATTGCTTCAACCGCTCATCACAATCATTTCCCCGTGGCACTCCCTCGAAGAAGGACAGCTTTCTGGAAGAAACCACTTTATCTCATGTCTAACCCTCGAACGATTGGAGCATCCCCCTGCCAGAATTGCCAACTCGTTTGCTACTGCGAAGACGAGGTTTTATCCGTACCAGTTCAAACCGCTCCTGAAGTTTCTTGACCATCCGGGCAAACGGCTCCTCATCGCAGACGATGTTGGCCTCGGGAAAACGATTGAGGCTGGGTACATCTTGCGTGAATTAGATGCCCACAAGAAGCTGGAACGAATACTGGTTCTGGTGCCCGCTCGTCTTGCCACAAAATGGAAAAAAGAGCTTGATACGAAATTTGATGAGCAGTTCGAAAAGGTCAAGGGTCGGGATCTCTTGGATCAGGCAAGAAAGATTGCATCTGGTCAAGAGCCTGAATCATTTCGTTGGATCGTCTCGTACGAGAGCGTTCGCTCGGATGAAATAAGAAACGCGCTGGATTCCGCACAACTGCCGCTAGACATCTTGATTGCCGATGAAGCTCACCGAATGCGAAACTCGGAATCCTTGCAACACAAGATTGGAGCGGTTCTGAGCAGGTGCGCGGATGCTGCTATCTTCCTTTCCGCGACGCCTGTAATGAACAAGCTGGAAGACCTTTGGCAGTTGCTAAAACTCCTGTCACCAGAGGAATTTTCATTTTGGGAAGTATTCAGAAGACGTATCCATTCTAATCAATTCATACTTGCTGCCCAACGCGCGCTCTCGATCCAGCCGCCGCGATGGGAAGAAGCACAGAAGCAGATTGAGCGATTCGCTACAAGTACTGATGGTCCACACACGGCAAACGATTTCTTGTTATCGGTTCAAGAGCGACTGCGGAGCCCGAAGCACTCGAAACGAGAAATGATCGAGCTTCAGTCCGACCTCGGAAGGCTCAGTCCCATAGGACATGTTGTCTCGCGGACACGTAAGGCTGACGCAGTTCCGGATCGTCCACAGAGGTCCGCGCATTGGCAGCGGGTGGAGTTGACCGAAGTTGAAAGGGAGATCTACCAGAGTGTCGAATCGCTGTGCCGGGAAGCCCGAATGGGTGGAACCACACCCTGGGGCTTCGAGATGAGCTTGCTGATGGCTTATCGCGCGACCGCGAGCTGCATACCTGCAGCCATAGATTATTTTGCTGACAAATTGAGGACCAATTCAGCGGTTGAACTCGATGATTTTGAAGAAGAGGGGGAATCGTATGAAGATGACAAGCCAACCGCATGGTCATCGAGTCTCCGTTCTAGGTTCAAGGAACTCGTTGATTTGTATAAGTCAGCCGAGCCTCCAGACTCCAAACTAAAGGCTCTCTTGGAAACGCTAAGGGACATTTGGGCGGACGATGACGCGAACTCCCACCCACGCAGGAAGATTGTGATTTTTTCATTCTTTAGGGGAACACTGAACTATTTGGCTAGAACACTGAGAAGTCGCGGAATTGAGAACTGCAAGATTCACGGAGGCGTAAGCATTCCGGATCGTGAGCAGGCAGTTGACGACTTCCTTCGCAAGAACACAATCCCCGTCCTCCTGACTTCAGAGGTTGGCGGCGAGGGTATCGATTTAGTTCAGGCGTCAGTCGTCGTTAATTACGATCTTCCATGGAACCCTATGGTTGTTGAACAACGGATCGGGCGTATCGACAGAATCGGCCAAGAGGCTAAGAAAATTATCATTCGCAACCTCGTGGTTCAAGGGTCGGTCGAAGAGCGCGTTCTTTCGCGACTGTTGTCAAAGATTGCGGTGTTCTTAGAAACCGTCGGCGATTTGGAGCCTATTATTGGCGAGCAGATTGAAAAACTCACTACTCAAGCTTTGACAGGTGAGCTGTCGAATGAGGAAATCGAGCGAAGAATTGAAGAACAAGCATCAATTTTAGACAAAACGCGTCTCGACGCAATCGAGATTCTGTCTCAGGCTGACGGACTACTTGCAGCCGATCAAGCTCTGGTAGACGAAATCTCTGCTTTGACCGAAGATCGCCAACTTCCATCGCAAGAAGAAGTTCTTTTATTTCTCAATAGGTTTCTAGAACGCTTCTACCCTGGCTGTCAGTTGCCGTCGGAATCAGCCAAGAGCGTGGTGTCTGTCGACCTCACGGGGAGTTTGGCTTTGGACGTGGAGCTGGCAGGTCGTGAACTAGGATCGGACGTCAGCAGTTTTGGGAAGAGACTATCCGGCGGTCCCGTTGATCTTACTTTATCCCGAGAAGTTGCATATCGACTGCCGCGCGCAGAATTGATTCATCTCCAGCATCCACTGTCGCGTTTTGCGGTAAGCAGAACGAGACAAGAGTCGGACGTCAATAACTCTGCCTTTTCGCTGACGCTCCAGACTCAGTTGCTTCCTCCTGGCAGGTATGCATTTCTTCTTGCTTCCGCTGACATTCACTCACAGCGATCGAATACGCGCATGATCTGTATTTGTGCTTCCAGAGACAGCAATAGAGTCTGGATGGATCCAGACACGACTACCCCCCTCCTAGTAGAGATACTCCGTGAAGGGGAGGACATTTACCAGGAAAAGCCAACCTCGCAAGAGACCCAGCAGTTGAAGGATCGTTTAACCGAAGGCCTGACAAATCTCATTACGGAATGGGAGTCACGAGAGGCTAGCCTCGACCGCGCTAGACAGCAACGGTTGCACAACGCACAGTTGTCGGTTCTTGAATTCAAGAGAAAGCGCGCTCAGCAGAGTCTGCAGAATCTACAGGGTTCCAACGCGGCCGAGTTCCGCATTCGTATGGAACAAGGAAAGGTTGCCAAAGCGCTGCGAGAAGAGGCAGAAGTTGTGAATTCTCCGACGCGCTCAACCTGGGGAGGGATCACCCAACGCGAGATTGCCGTTGGGCTATTACTTGCCACCTCAAGGTCGTCGAATGGCTGAGAGACGGTTCCATCTCGGCATCGATTACGGAACCAGCACATCGAAGCTCGTTTTTCGCGATTATGGCGGACCCGGTGGTGAAAAAGCATTTGTCGTCGTCGAGGGCGAAACGTTTCGTATTCCCTCAACAGTAGCAGTTGTAAGTGACCGGCTGGTCCTTGGCTCGCCAGCACTTTCGCTCGCTGAAGATTCACGAGCCATTCTGTACGACAGCGTGAAAATGCGGGTTGCCGAAGAAGCGTCAAAGGACGGCAAGAAGTTTCACTATGGTGTCAAGCCCGACTTTCCGAATGGGTTCCGGGCGCGAGAATTGGCTATTCTTACCGTATGGTGGTTGATCTCCTCCGGTCATCGTGCCATTCAGCATCGGCTCGCTCATTCGGGAGGAGGCGACCCCGTAATTGGAATGACCCTAGGAATACCGATGTCGTTCGTTTCTGACCGACTCATTCGTGCAGAATTCTTGATAATTGCTAAGACGGCGTGGCGTTTATTCAGACGCGAGGGCTCGATGCCAGAGGATTTGACTTTGACGGACAGTCGCAGGCTGATCGACAAGTCGGTGGACGAGCAAGTTTCTGGCATGACAAACGAAGAGATTCGAGACTGGGTGCGTTCTGAGTCTGAGGCTGCGATGTGGTGGGCGTTCCAATCTCCGAGCGTTAAGGATGGGCCCTTTGCTCAAATCGATGTCGGGGCGGGTACCACTAACGCTAGCCTGTTCAGGATTTGCGGCAAATTCGAAAATGGTAAATGGGTCAAAACCAACATGGGTTTTTTTCATTCGTGTTCTGAACCTTCCGGCATGGATGCTGTTGATGACCTGATTTATAAGAGCCTACCGGCCAACGCGCAGCGACCATCCACTATTCGTGGAAGTGAAGATCAATACATCAACACCTATTCGCTCCAATCGAAAGTGAGCCGTTTCGTGAAGGAGAGTATATGGAGAAGCTACGAAAAGAGTTGGCAGGGCACCTACAGAAAGATCGGCACTATCGTGGCCGAGTGCAATGCGTGGCGCGATCATAAAGTGCTACTCGTTGGTGGCGGCAATCTAGTCAACGCTGTTCGATCTAGAATCCCGTTTCATCCTTCCGATAGTGGAAAGCCTCAGCTTCACGTTCAGCAGCTCGAAATGCCCGGTGACCTGTTTCTAGCGAAAGTAGAACCCCAACCTTCTTTGCTTGAACGTGCCGTCAGGACAATCCTGCGCAGCGGCAACGGTCAGTTTACGCTTAAGCCCACATCAACGGATTTGCCTTTTCTTTCGGTCGCCTATGGGTTGTCGAATATTGGGATCGCGGTGCCCGAAATTGTGAGGCCGGAGGAAATGCCGGTGATGGTTGCTCCCAGTCAGAGGAGAGAACGATTGACACAGGACGACATTTACGCAAAGTAGTTTGAATACTGCTTAAGCGGTGAATCGGTACTTTCTCTGAAAAAAGGCGGAGTGCGAATCGGCACCCCGCCAGAAATCACAAATGGATCGACTCACGCCGCCGTCTTGGGAGTCTTCGGCTTGATTGTTTTTTGTCTTGTTTTGTGGCGAATTCCTTCGCCACAGCTTTTTGAAGTTTTTCAATATCCACGCGGTAGCGTTTGGCGGCGTCCATGAGAACGTCGTCGCGGCTTGTGGTGGATCGCTGATAGGCCGAATCCAGAAGGCTGATTTCCAAAAGCAGCTTGCTGAGTTCAGACTCGTCAAACCCAGCTACTTGCTTGACCAGAAGTTCCTGTGCGGATGCGGAGTCCTTCTTTACCTCCACCTTGTGTCGCTTCGCCAGATTCGGCACTTGGCTGTAGGAGAGATGGCCGATCAGGTAGTGGCCCACTGCCAGCAAGTCGGCCTTCCTTAACGGAGCCGATACGCGCTGGAGGATCGTAGCCAAGACGCGATGGCGAGTCGTAATGGCCAGTTTCTCCTTTTCAATGCTCTTACGTTCCTCAGACCGTTCCTTGGCAACTTGCTCAGGTGAGGGTGTATCGGGATGATGCACCCGGCATGAGGGGTCGGCGCAAACTTTGACCAATTCCCCGCGTCTTCCGCCGTCCATAACTACGGCTTCGGTAATCTTCTGGCACGGCTTCTGTTGAGGAGCGACCTTGGAACCCGCGCCATTAGCTTTGGCCTTTTTGATTTCAAGCTCCACATAACGGTTCTTACCGAGCGGAGCGCCTTCTCGGGTGCTCCAAGCGGAGGAAATCTGAACCAGTTGGGGTTTGGTTTCGAGCGTATGCGACACATGCGCATCGATTTTGGCCCGGAAACATTGTGGGTCAGTACAAGAGTCCTTGCGTACGTCGGCAAAGAGCAGTTTGTTGAAGCCCGTCCGCTTGGGGCAATTGCTGCACGAGCCTGCTGCGGGAACGAGGGCTTCGTCCTGCTTATCGAACGGGGCAGACGCCAGTTGTAACAGGATGTTGGACTCGATCCATGCTGAAAGTTCGCGCACGGGGATGAGCACTTGGCTGTTGCCCTCGGTCGTCCACATGCCCCGAAAGGCCGCGTTGAAGGCTTCCTGCTGTTGAGAATCCGGCAGTTTGGCGATCAAGAGTGCGTGGCCAATGGCAATTGCATCTTTCAGGAATGCCTCGGCCACGGATGGAATCAAGTCTGCCAGTTTGATGCGGCCTTGCACATAAGCCTCACTCTTCCCCGCTCGGGCCGCGATGCTGGCGATTGTGTAGGTAGGTTCTCCGAGTTGCAAGAGTGACTTGAAACCGAGAGATTCTTCAAGCGGGTGGATGTCCTCGCGTTGCAGGTTTTCGACAACCTGGGCCTCGATGGACTCCGCGTCGGTCAGTTTGACGACACGGACGGGAACGGTTTCGAGTTCCGCCAGTTTCGCCGCTCTTAGGCGACGTGCCCCGGCGACAACTTCGTACTTGCTTCCCTCCAGTTCGCGTACCAGAAGAGGGGCGAGAATCCCTTGCGCTCTCATGCTGGCTGCAAGTTCTTCGAGGTTCTTTTCATCGAATCGCTTGCGCGGGTTGGTAGCGGACTCCACCAATATGCTGATGGGAACGCTTCGATATTCATTACTGGTTGCATTGTTCTGCGCGTTTTGCATGACCATTCTCCTTTTCATTGTTTTGTTCCTCGGTATTGGTTGGGTTGTGGCCGTCACACGTCGGGCATGACGACCCGCACGGTTGTTCTTGAGTTAGGGTTTTGTGTTGGTTTAAGCGGCAACCGCCGCTGGCTCGGGGGCGATGCCCCCAAGAATCACAGCAGCGGTCTGTTGGACGGCTTCCAAACTCTCGCGGAGAAGATCGGCGTCTCCATGCCAGAGCTGGATGTAATCGGCGGATGCGGTTCCGGTCTCAAGCCCGATTGCTTGGCAGACTATGAAGGCCACAGCCTCGGCTTCAGTCTCGCGGACTTGCTTGGTGGTCAGGGTGCGACGGTCGCCTCGGTGCAACATCTCGTGGGCGATCTCGTGGGTTAGCGTGGAAAACTCTTCGGCGGGTTGCATCCCAGAAAGCAGCGTGATCTTGCCGCCATACGAAACACCCTTGGCGGGAGCAATTCTTTCGGAGAATCCAAGCTCGACGCTTTGCGCTTCCACGAACTTGAAGAGTCGTTCGCGGTATCCGCTCACGTCGCCGTTGACTTCGGTCAGCCTTGGAAGCTCTTTGCCTTCCGTCTGAGTAACGTCGAAAACATACACGCCCCGGAAACCGTATAACGTGCGCTGAGTCTCCTTGGCGTCGGTATTCTGTTCCGCGTTCTCGTCTTTGTTACGTTTATTGCCGACCATTGGGGCGAGAATGAAAATGCCTTTTTCGCCACGCCGGACGAAGCGGCCAAGCGCAGTCCAAGTGCGGTATCCGGCGACTTGAGTAGCGTCTGGCTTCTGCCTCGCAATCAGCATGATATTGCCGAAACTGTAGTTGCGGAACTTCGCCATCGCCCCGAGATACTGCGTAAGCACCGCACTCTGCCCGGACTCCAGTGACTGCACCAGATAATCGACGGCTTCTTTGGTTTTGAGGTTGACTTCATCTAATTTCATGTTTTTTCCCTTCTGCCGGTGTCGGCTTGTTTTTTCTTTCACCAGAGCGGCAGCGAGGAAAAACAAGACGACACGGGCGAAGGGACAGAACGGAGGCCGAGGGAGGGTGGCAGGGCGTGAGTGAAAGCGCGGTGAGTGCCAAACGCAGTTGGGTTTGGTTTGGCGCGAAACCGGCGCAGTCCGAAGCGCCCGTCGGAGCTGCGGCTAAGCGGCGTCCACCCGGAAGAGGGCGCAGTGAAAAAGCCAGGGCAGCAATCCTCGGTGGATGACCTAGTTTATCCGTGTGTTAGAAAACTAGAAACGTATGTGCACCTACTCAACGCAGAGATCTCTGACTCTCGCTCTTCGTCTGCTAGGTTGGTGTAATTCCCCTGAACCCGTTGTAGAATCAGGGTTTCTCCCCTAGGGCTGCAACCCATTAGACTTCGTGCCAAATGAACAGGGCTTCTTAGGATAGTGATCCGGTTCGGGCCCGGGGTCTGGCAGATTTTGTTCAGAATGCAGGCAGACGTGCGCCTAATGAATACTGAAACTCTGGTTCCAGAAATTGGCCAAATTGTCGCTGTCCGCCAGCGGCTGTATCTTGTTGATCACGTAATTCCTCCTCCGAATGCTTCAGACTCGCTTCTCCTCCGGCTGTCATGCGTGGACGACGACGCGCAGGGTCAGCCACTGGATGTTCTTTGGGATCGCGAACTCGATGCGCGAGTGATTACCGGGGAAGCATGGGACGCCATCGCAAAGCGAGGGTTCGATCCTGCCGATCGATTCGCTGCCTACCTGAACACATTGCGCTGGAACTGCGTCACGTCAACCGATCCTAATCTCCTACAATCACCATTCCGCGCGGGAATACGGTTAGATGCGTATCAGCTCGAACCACTGCGCAAGGCTCTGCGTCTGCCGAGGGTGAATCTGTTTATTGCTGACGACGTTGGGTTGGGAAAGACAATCGAAGCCGGCCTCATTGCTCGGGAACTGCTCATGCGCAAAAAGGTGAGGGACATTGTCGTTTCCTGTCCTCCTTCTATGCTCCTTCAGTGGAAAGAAGAGTTGGATGCCCGCTTCGGCCTCCGTTTCGAGATTCTGGATAAAGACTACCTACAGAAAGTTCGGCGTGAACGCGGATTTGGAGTGAACCCCTGGACGACCCACTCGCGGTTCCTAGTGTCACATCGCCTTCTCATTGATGAAACGTATGCATCTCCGCTACATGATTGGCTCGGAACGTTCCGCGCTGGCAGTCTTCTCATTCTGGATGAAGCCCATCACGCTGCCCCTTCGAGTGGTCAACGTTACGCAATTGACTCACACATAACTCGTGCCGTACGCGACCTGGCCCCTAAGTTTGAACATCGGCTCTTTTTGTCGGCCACGCCTCACAATGGGCACTCCAACAGTTTTACTGCGCTGCTGGAGCTTCTTGACCCACAGCGATTCTTTCGAGGAATGAAAGTCCCCAAGAAGATGCTCGAAGATGTGATGGTGCGCCGGCTGAAAGATGATCTCAGGAAGATCTGTGGTGGATTTCCGGAGAGGAAGGTACTGCAAGAAAACATTGAAGGGCTGCCAGAGAATGCTCCCGAACTTCGCTTGGCGGCTCTACTGGACGAATATCGGGGCACGCGTGAGTTGCGACTGAGCGGTGAAACGCGAAGGACGCAGTCTGCGTCGGGGCTGCTTATTTGTGGCCTTCAGCAGCGCCTGTTGTCCTCCGTAGAGGCATTTTCGAAAACGCTGTACGTTCATCGGCGCACGGTAAAGAAACAACGAGAAGCAGCACTCGGGCAGGAAGCGACAGCGATGATTCGAGGCGACCTGCTGACTGGCAGCGTCGCTTCTGACGATGATCGAGCACTTCTGAACGAACAGGAACTTGGTGCGGAAGAAGAAGCGCAGATTATTGCTGCGTCTGAGGCTTCGCTGGGGAAGTCGACAGCGACGTCAGAGGGCGAGCTGTTCGGTCGGGAGCAAGAATTGCTCGATCAGATGACGGAGCTTGCCGAATCCAGCCGCGCTCTGCCTGACGCGCGTGTAAAGAAGCTGGTTGACTGGATCAGATCCCAGATGTGTCCGGATATTGGTGCCGTGGGAGCAAGATGGAACAATATCCGAGTAATAATCTTTACAGAGTGGGATGACACGAGGCGTTACTTGGTACAGCAGCTGACCGCAGCGATCAGCGACTCAGATCGAGCGGACGAACGTATCGCAGTTTTCCATGGCCCTACTTCTTCAGAAGACCGAGAGGCCATCAAGACGGCATTCAACACCGATCCCGCCCAAAGTCCCGTTCGAATCCTGATTGCCACAGACGCTGCGCGCGAAGGCCTAAACCTGCAAGCCCACTGCTGGAACATCTTCCACTTCGACGTGCCGTGGAATCCGAGCAGAATGGAGCAGCGCAATGGCCGGATTGATCGAAAGCTCCAGCCAAATCCTGTCGTGTATTGCCATTACTTCTTCTATACGCAACGTCCGGAAGACCGGGTCCTAGCCGCTCTGGTTCGAAAAACCAAGACCATCCGCGAAGAATTGGGTAGTTTATCCCAGGTCATTGATTCAAAGCTCGATGGGCTTATGAAAAACGGCATACGCCGAGCTGAAGTCGATGATTTGAAAAACCAAATCGACGCGGCGGATTTGGAAGGAGGTCAACGGGAGACCGTCGAAGAAGAACTGGAGGCAACGCGTGAGCGTGAAGTCGAGCTGCGCGCGCAAATCGAGCGCCTCAGCACAATGCTGGCCCGATCCCAAGAATCGCTGTCGTTTTCTACAGACCACTTCCGTTCCGCTCTTTCGTGTTCACTAGAAGTGATGGGTGCCGATCCGCTGAAGCCTGCGCCTAACGGTAAGAATCCTGGGCGGTCGGTGTTTCCAGCTCTTGATCAGCGTCCTGGCGCCGATCCCTCGTGGGCCGAAACGATGGACAGTCTCCGCGCTCCGCGTCCTCGTGATCAGAAGTTCTGGGAATGGCGTCGCACTTCTCCGATTCGTCCTGTGGTCTTTGAAGATCCCGGAGTCGTCACCGAGGAAGTAGTTCAGATGCATCTTGAGCAGCGCGTCGTCCAGCGGCTGCTGTCGCGCTTCACCGCTCAAGGCTTTGTTCATCACGATCTTTCGCGAGCGTGCATGGCGCAAACAACGGACGCGGTTCCCAGAGTTTTGCTGATTGGACGGCTGGCTCTGTATGGTCCGGGTGCGGCCCGACTCCACGAGGAGCTTATACCCGTGACCGCTCGATGGATCGATCCGGCCGTACGGAAGGGAGAACTGACACCCTACAGCCGGGAAGCAGAGGCGAAGACTATGTCTCTGCTGGATGCAGCGCTAATCGAAAAGCACGCCAAGCCTGTTCCTGAGGTTGTCTTGCATCAACTCCGGGACAGCGCTCCGCATGACGTGAAAAATCTTCTTCCGCATCTGGAGGCCCGCGGTGCAGAGTATGCCCGCGATGCGATCGCCAAGTTGGAGAAGCGATCTGAGATTGAATCCAAGGCGATGCGCGAGATTCTTGAGTCCCAGAAGAAGCACCTCGTCGAGACTATGGCGAAGAGCGACAAGATAGATCAGCTTCACCTGTTTGATGAACAGGAACACCGGCAGTTGGATTCTAATAAGCGCTATTGGGCAAAGCGGCTGTCTGAACTTGACGGTGAGATGAAGACCGAGCCTGACCGTATCCGTAATCTTTATCAGGTCTGTGCGCAGCGGGTTGAGCCCGTGGGCCTCGTCTACCTGTGGCCACTTTCGAGATGAGCAATGCCTAGAGACCCAGCGATCCTCGCGCATCAAGAGTGGCTCGGCTACGTGCAGCCGACCGGACTTGTTGTTTCCATTCCGTCGTTGATCGATGCTAGCGCATTCTTGAACAGGAACTACGGGCCGGAGCACCAACGTCTCCTGTCGGCGCTTCCCCAAGAGTCCGATGGTTCCCCGATTCCAGAAATTTCAGACTTTGCTCGTTTTGCGCAAGACGTTTTCGGTTGGGACACGGAGCTTGTGTTGGGTAGTTTAGGAGCAGAACCTGTTCCTCCCGAACTAGAAGTCAATCTTGAGAACTACAACGAAACGCTGCGTCCCACTTACGCGCTTCGGAGTTTGAATGGCGAGGGCAAATGGCTCTTGTTGGTTGAAGTGCTTCCAACTGGAACCGATCTCGACACTACGTACGCGCCGCACGATCGCGGTTGGCAGGCAAGCCCGCAGGCGCGATTCGAGCGCCTGCTACGTCAGACAAATGTGCCGATTGGCTTGCTCGTAAACGGATGCCAAATCCGGCTCGTCTATGCACCCGAGAAGGAACTGAGCGGCCACATCACTTTCAACCTTGGGGACATGGTTAAGGTTGCGGGACGCCCGATCTTTGCGGCTTTGCAGATGCTCCTCAGCGCGGAGCGACTCTACAGTGTCGCCGACAAGGAACGGCTGCCGGCCATTCTTGCAAACAGCCGTAAATATCAGAACGTCGTTTCCACTCAGCTCGCAACGCAAGTGCTTGAGGCACTCTACGAGCTGCTGCGCGGATTCCAGGCTGCCAATGACCAGAGCAAGGGCGATCTGTTGCGTGATGTGTTGGCCCGCGATCCGGACCATGTGTACCACGGTTTGCTAACAACACTATTGCGACTGGTGTTCGTACTGTTCGCTGAAGACCGTGGGCTTCTTTCGACTGATCCAATTTATTCGAACAATTACTCGATTACGGGTCTTTACGAGCGGCTGCGGGCGGACGCTGGCCGGTATCCGGACACGATGGATCAGCGGTACGGCGCTTGGGCGCAGCTGCTTGCACTCTTCGGACTGATGTACTCCGGTGGCAGCCATGGCGCAATGAAGATCCCGGCACGCGAAGGCTATCTGTTCGATCCAGAGCGATACCTGTTTCTCGAAGGGCGTCACGACAAGAAAGACAAGCCAGAGATTCCGCGCGTTTCCGATGGTGTTGTGTATCGAGTGCTGACGAAATTGCTGTTGCTGGATGGAGAGCGGCTGAGTTATCGAACGCTGGCCGTTGAACAGATCGGGAGCGTTTATCAGGCGATTATGGGGTTCAGCCTCCAGGTTGCCACGGGGCAGTCGATAGCCATCAAGCCAGCCAAGAAGCACGGCGCGCCAGCGACAATAAATTTGGAGCAATTGCTGGCTACTCCGGCCGATAAGCGTATCAAACGATTCGCTGACGAAACGGATCAGAAACTTGTGGGCCAGGCAGCTGATGCTCTGAAATCGGCAAAGACCATCGAGGATCTAATGCCGCCGCTCCAGCGGAAGATCGCTACCACTGTCACTCCGACGACTGTCCCCAAAGGCGCAATGATCTTCCAGCCGTCGGATGAACGCCGAAGGAGCGGCTCGCATTACACACCCAGTAGCCTGACCGGCCCGATCGTCGAAGCGGCTTTAGAGCCTGTGCTCAAGCAACTTGGTCCGACTCCGACTCCAGCACAGATTCTCAACTTGAAGGTTTGCGATCTAGCGATGGGATCAGCGGCGTTTCTTGTGGAAGCGTGTCGCCAGCTCGGAGACGCTCTTTCGAAGGCGTGGCATTCGCATGGCGAAGTCCCAAGCATTCCGCTCGATGAAGACGAAGCACTCTATGCACAGCGGCTGATTGCGCAGCGCTGCCTTTACGGGTTGGACAAAAACCAGATGGCCGCCGATCTCGCGAAGTTATCGCTCTGGCTGGCAACGTTAGCGAAGGATCACCCATTTACTTTCCTGGACCACTCCCTGCGTCACGGCGATGCCCTGGTGGGATTAACACGAAAGCAAATTGCCTCCTTCAATTGGGCACCTGCTGCGCAGCAGAGCTTTTTGGAGGATGAAATCCGCAAAAGGATTAACCGAGCGACGACGTACCGCCAAAAGATTCTTGATGCGCGAGACAGTGTGTCTTATGCGCAACTTGAGCAGGAACTGCGTAATGCTGACGAGCCTTTGAATTTGCCTCGCATGGTGGGAAACGGCGCAATTGCGGCATTCTTCTCAGCAGACAAGCCCAAACAGCGAGAGGACAAACGTCGGCAGATTCAGGCGCTGGTTGAATCCGACCTAAAGAAGCAAGGCTTCATTTCGGTGAATAGTGAAGTGGAATCGGTGCTTCGAGCTTTGTCCAAGGGTTCAAATGACATCGCCCCATTCCACTGGGAGTTAGAGTTCCCGGAAGTGTTTACGACTGATGAGAACGGTAATGTAATCGGAGGTTTCGATCTTGTTGTCGGAAACCCGCCATTTATGGGCGGGAAGCGAATAAGTACGGCATTTGGAGATTGCTATCGCGACTGGCTATCAACCATCCACGATGACTCAAATCGAAGTGCAGACCTCGTTGCACATTTCTTTCGCAGAGCCTACGTACTGCTGTGCATAGGCGGCACGTTGGGTCTGATATCTACCAATACGATCTCGCAGGGTGATACTCGTTTCACTGGGCTGCGCTGGATTTGTAAACATGGAGGAACAATTTTTCGCGCCCGGAAAAGGTTCAAATGGCCGGGCGAGGCCGCGGTAGTTGTCAGTATCATCCATATTTATAAGGGAGACTTGTCTGGCCCTTATGTTCTTGATAATCGAACCGTGCCGCTGATCACTGCTTATCTTTTTCATGCCGGAGGACACGATGATCCATTTAAGCTCACGACTAATCACGGGCGCAGTTACATCGGAACGATAGCACTTGGCATGGGATTTACTTTCGATGATGCTGGTACCTCGGACGAGGTTTCGAGTTTAGCCGAGATGCATCGTCTGATCGAAGTTGATCCAAGAAATGCGGCGAGAATTCGTCCCTATATTGGCGGCGAAGAAGTGAACGACAGTCCGGAACAGAAGTCTCGTCGGTACATTATCAATTTTGGAGAGATGAGTGAAGCTGAAGCCAAAGAATGGCCCGATTTGTATGGCATCGTATTTCGCAAAGTCAAGCCATACAGAGACGGGTTGAAGCGTGATGCATACCGAAACAGGTGGTGGCAATTTGGCGAAAAGCAAACAGCCCTTTATGCATCGATCCAAGACTTCGAACGTGTGTTGGTTTTATCCAGAGTCGGCCAGCAGGCAGCCTTTGCGTTTCTTGACGCTAACCTTGTGTTTGCCGATTCGCTCGTCGTGTTCTGCTTCTTCTCAAGCGGTGCATTTTGCGTGTTACAGTCGCGGGTGCATGAAATCTGGGCTCGTTTCTTTTCTTCCTCTATGAAAGATGATCTGCGTTACGCACCCAGCGATTGCTTCGAAAGTTTCCCGTTTCCCGCGAATTTTGAGACCGGTGAATCCTTTCGGGATGCCGGTAACGAATACAACGAGACTCGACAGAACGTAATGCGTAGAAGTAATGAAGGTTTGACGGCCACCTACAATCGTTTTCACGATCCCGAAGAGAATTCGCCCGGTATTGTTCGCCTTCGTGAGTTGCATGACTGCATGGATCAAGTTGTGATGAATGCCTACGGTTGGAGCGACATCCAGCCCAAGTGCGAATTCATCCCCGAGTTCGAAGATGAAGATGAGGAAGACGAGAGCGGTCGCCAGCGCAACAGAAAATACCGCTACCGCTGGCCAGACGATGTGCGCGACGAAGTGCTCGCACGGTTGCTAGAACTAAATCGTCAGAGAGCACTCGAAGAGGGACAAGTGGTTATGGACGAGAAGGCGGCGGCGCTAGACGCGAAAACGAAGAAGGTAAGCAACGGGAAACGGGATGGGAAGAAAGCCAAGAAGGATTCCACGTCAGGTCTGTTCGCGATGGACCAGGAGGAGGTTTAAAGCATGCCGGAAGAACTCAAAGCAGTAGAAGTTCGCGGCAAGCTGGTTGACGCCCTGCGCCTCGATTTGGTCGGCCCATCTGAGAATCTCGGCGACGCGAAAGAAGCACTGTCTCAGTCGCCCTCGCGCTGGTATCTGACTGGGTTTCTGGTCCCGCTCGATGCAGCACCCGAAGACAAGAGCGACGAAACCGCCAACGATGAGCTCGATGATGCTGGCGAGCCGGGCGGCGGCGATGACGATGACGTGCCAGAGAAACCGGCGGCTCGTGCCCGGTATTTTCCGTCTTCCATTGGCGTAAGTGTGCTTGTGCCCGCGTCAGCAAAGAGTTTGAAGATACGCACTTCGTGGGGCGATTACCGCCTCCGCACCGAGCCACCCGAACAGTGGGAACGTACTGCACGTCAAGAGGCGGTCGCGATTGAACTGTCGAAAGCCTCGGAGAAACCGGTTGAAAAAGAGATTCCCAACAGCAACGGTCTTAAGATCGCCTACCTCGCGAGAGCAGTTGGAATGCTTGCTGCTGATGCGGGCGTTCCGGCGGATGCTCGAACGGTCTCGGTGTTCCTAGTGAACCGGCGGATGCCACAGCCGGAGGTGAAGAAAGACGAAGCATTCGTTTTTCAAGTCCAGCTTGAGATCACCGGCGACACGGACTTCTTGCCTCGTCCGGACTTGCGCAGCCTTGCCAGCGGAGAGTGGGACGAACGCGTATCAGATCTGCAGTACCGTGACATTGGCGAGTATTCCGTTGGGCATAATGTCGCAACGGATGCCGTTCTCGACGGAAAGAAGTGCTGCAACGTCGTTCGAACCTGTTGGATTCCGCAGGCAGAAGTGGAGCGCGTGGAACCTGCTCAGATCAAAGATGTCGAGTTGCGCATGGATGCACTTGCGACTCTCAAGGACGTTGCGGAGGCTAACGCCAAGCTGAATCCCCTCGTAACGGCCTATCGCGAGTGGATCAAAATGCAAGGGACAGGTGCGCCCACGTCACCAGCCAAGCGTAAGGCCACGGGCGAGGAATTGCTCAACCGTGCCAAGGTTGCGGCGAACCGTATCCAAGCTGGCATTGATCTTCTGGCTGATCCCCAGTGCCTCGATGCGTTCCGGATTGCGAATAAGTGCATGGCCGAGGCTGCTCGCCAACGCCAGGGCGTGATGCAGCAGAAACCGGTGGCAGAAGTAAATCCGACCTGGCGTCCGTTTCAGTTGGCGTTCATCTTGATGAATTTGAAGGCGATCGCGACGCCAAGCGACGATGATCGCGACACCGTTGATCTCCTGTTCTTCCCAACGGGCGGCGGCAAGACTGAAGCGTATTTGGGCCTAGCAGCGTTCACGTTGGTATTGCGCCGTCTTCGGAATCCGGGGATTGAATCGGCTGGTCTCAGCGTGCTCATGCGCTATACGCTCCGCTTGCTTACTTTGGACCAACTCGGACGCGCTGCGACGCTGATGTGCGCTCTCGAACTGTTGCGTCGAAACGACGTGGACAAATTCGGGGAATGGCCATTCGAAATTGGTCTTTGGGTCGGTCGTGCAGCAACGCCAAACCGGATGGGCAGCAAAGGCGACAATGATCCAACTAGTGCGCGCGCGCGTACGAGAAGGTTCTGGGACAAAGATACGAATTCGTCGCCCATTCCGCTCGAAGAGTGCCCTTGGTGCGGAACGAAGTTCTCGCAGAACTCGTTTCGCCTGATTCCGAATCAAGACAACCCGACGAATCTGTTGATCAAGTGTGTAAGGCCGCAGTGTTCATTCGCACGCGATTCCTGGTTGCCAATAGTGGCTGTGGACGAACCGATTTACCGGCGGCTTCCATGTTTCATGATTGCGACCGTCGATAAGTTTGCTGCACTGCCTTGGACGGGAGAGGTGGGAGCTTTTTTCGGACGAGTGGAGCGCCATGATAAGGGAGGCTTTTACGGGCCGTGCGATCCGTTACCCGGCTCGAAGCTTCCCAACGGGCGACTGCTGCCTCCGGACCTGATTATCCAAGATGAACTGCATCTGATTTCGGGGCCGCTGGGGACAATGGTCGGTTTGTACGAGACAGCTCTGGACCAGCTGTGCGCCATCGAGAAGGATGGTAAGACAATCCGACCGAAGATAATCGCCTCGACGGCTACGGTGCGTCGCGCCGATTCGCAGATCAGAGCCCTTTTCAATCGGCAAACAGTTGACATCTTCCCACCACCTGGGCCAGACCGGCGGGATTCTTTTTTCGCCGTGACTCTCCCTTCGTCAAGCGTGAATGCTCGCCTATATGTTGGAGTGGCGGCGCAAGGGCGCAGTCCGAAGGTGGCAATGCTGCGCGTATACCTGGCACTGCTCGGTTCTGGGCAGCGCTGGCACAACAGTCTGAAAAAGAAAGGCGAAAAGTCGAACGCTGTCGATCCGTACATGACGCTCGTCGGTTACTTTAACAGTCTGCGGGAATTAGGTGGAGCGCGACGGCTTATTGAGGATGAAGTCCGCAATCGATTAGCGGGTTACGCGACTCGAAAGCGCGTGGGAGAGACCGAAGGCCTATTTGACGATAGGAAGATTGGGTACGAGCCGGTCGAGCTTACAAGCCGCGTGAGTACCGCTGAAGTTTCCACCGCGAAACGACGGCTATCACTCTTGTTCTCCGATGAGAGCCGCGTGGACGTTGCCATTGCGACCAACATGATTTCCGTTGGACTCGACATCATTCGACTTGGGTTGATGGTTGTATTCGGTCAGCCAAAAGCTAGTGCGGAATATATCCAGGCGACGAGCCGAGTTGGACGAGACGCAGAGCGTCCCGGATTGATCGTTACCATCTTCAACGTTCATAAACCGCGGGATCGGTCTCATTTCGAGAGATTCAGCTACTATCACCAAACCTTTTACAGGAGTGTCGAGGCAACAAGCGTCACTCCGTTCTCTCCGCGTGCTTTGGACAAAGGCCTGGCTGCCACGCTGGTTGGCCTGTCGCGACAGGGATATAGGCCGATGAATCCGCCTCTGGGAGCGATGGAGATATTGAATCAGCGTGCAACGCTGGAGTCGGTAGTAAAGACGCTCGCGGATCGCGCTTTCGCTCACGCGAAGGACCTGCCGTCAGACGACAAGGAGAGACTGAGGCTCCGTGTTCAAGAGCGAGCGAGAGATTTGCTCGATGATTGGGCGAAGGTCGCTCAGGACTATCAGAGTGTTGGCACGGGCCTTCAGTACAATCCGACTGAAACAGGCGGTGCGAAGCAGCTCTTGTATGACTTCTTGAGTCCAGAAGTGAAGAACCTTCCTCCGGATCGTTGGCAAATGAAATTCCGAGCAAATCGGTCCCTTCGCGATGTCGAGGCTGAAGTGAATCTCTGGGTGAGAACGCTGGCTGACGAAGAACTGGAGGAAGAGAAGATATGAAGCCGGCAAAAAAGCCTCACGGTGAGATCCGACAGAGTCAGCTCATCACAACGTTTGGTCCGGGTTCGATGCTTGATCTGCCTAATTATTCCGTCCTTGTTGCGGGGTTGGAGTTCTGGTCGGCCGGCGGTGAGACTATTTCAGAACCGAGGTTATCCAGGAAGCTTGCACGAGTGCTCGAAGTTGATTCTGTAGAATTGAAAACACCCCCGCCGGCGAACGATGATCCGGGGGCCGCAACGACCGGCATCACCGGGTTCCAATTTCCGGAATGGTTCATCACTCAAGGTCTGGAAGAGTCAAAGAGTGGGCCATCCGTTCGAACGCGGCTTTTAGTCCACCGCAAAGCGTTAACGAAAGGAAAGTACATTGATCGCGACAAGAAGAAAAAGTCAGTGGTCCCTGTGCGCTTCGTTCGAGCGTGTCGTGCGGGTCACATAGCGGACATCGACTGGTACTCTTTTGCTCACAATGGACCGTCTGAGTGCGCGAAACAGGGTCGGCAATTGTTTATTGACGAACGTGGGACGAGTGGCGACCTGACCGAAGTGTGGATTCGCTGTGAGTGCGGTAAAGCCGAACGCAGCATGGCGCAAGCCGCGATTCTAGCGAATAGGGCGCTCGGATTGTGTGATGGTTCGAGGCCGTGGCTTGGCCCGTACACCAAAGAATCTTGTGGGGAACCGAGCAGACTTCTGATCCGCTCTGC
Source organism: uncultured Acidobacteriaceae bacterium (assembly GCA_963739125.1). Lineage (GTDB taxonomy): Bacteria > Acidobacteriota > Terriglobia > Terriglobales > Acidobacteriaceae > Sulfotelmatobacter. The sequence goes on from CAVTZD010000002.1 coordinate 308,112, forward strand.
ATCCAACGCGTACTTCCCACAGACTATGAGCGTAATATCCCTGCCCGACAGAGACGACGCAGTACGGCAAGCGATTGACGCCGTATGGTCATATGTCGAGGCGGTGGAGGGATTGGACGATCTCAAGTACGAACGAAAGAAAGCAGCCGTGAAAGCCGGGCTTGAAGGTATTTCGGATGATGAAGCATTTGCTGAAATCCAGTTACGGCGGCTCGGCGGTTCAAAAATCGACAAGCCAGTAAAGATTGCCGAACTGGAAACGTTGGTGGCATCGAAAGACGAGGTAGGAGAGGATCGACCAGAGGGAGTGTTTTACGCACGTGCTTTGCCGCGTGCGATCTGGCAGTCCCCGTGGATGGAGCAGGTCGAAAGGGTGGTACTTGTACATCGCCTTCGGGAAGTGGTCGCCGAGGTTGCTTTTACGCGATTCGAGGCGGCTGCGCCAGACATCGAAGGCGAACTAGACATCGGAGTACGCCGTGCTTCCCTTGCGCGCGAAGTGAGCTGGCTCCCTGCGTTCGAGAACAAGGGCGAGGGCATCTTCCTGCAGTTCAAGACAAAAGCAGTCTCGGAGTGGATGCGACTGCCAGAGGTTCAAGCACGCGCAGTCAAACTGGGCGCGGGATTCGAGGAATGGCGCAAGGAACATCAGGGGACGACGCGAGAGTTTCCGGGTGCCGCATATTTGATGCTGCATTCGTTTTCTCATCTACTTATTACAGCGCTATCGCTGAGTTGTGGTTATCCTGCGAGTTCTATCCGGGAGCGGGTGTATGCGATACCAAATGTCGGTTATGGCATTTTGCTTTACACCGGTACGTCGGATGCGGAAGGGACCCTCGGCGGATTGGTGCAGGTTGGTCGAAGAATACAAGAGACCGTCAAGGCAGCATTAGACTTGGGAATGTTGTGTTCAAACGATCCGGTGTGCGCACAGCATGACCCGGCGAGTCGCCATGAAAGGCGATTTTTGCATGGTGCTGCCTGTCACGGTTGTTTGCTAATTTCAGAGACGAGTTGCGAGCAGCAAAACGACTTTCTTGATCGGGCATTGGTCGTCCCAACCGTGCAGGACCTCGGGGGACCGTTCTTTTCGGAGATTGTGACAAGTGAAGGACCCGCTTCTGTCGTTGGCGCCCGCTGAACTGCGGGCGCTTGCAACTTCGGTGCGTAAGGGGCGCGTGTCCGCCCCGTACTCGGCATTGAGCCTCCAGCGGATCATTGGACAGGATGCTGCAGGGTCTATATCGACCAGACTCGCCAGCCTCTCCGCATCTGGCATGTCCACGGAGGCGCTGTCTGTTTGCCTTGAACTTACGGCCGACGCGCTCAGTAGTCGTTCTCCGCTTGAAGACCTCGTGGATCTAGTGACAACCGGGCCAGAAACCGGTGGGGTTGCAAATCGCAGCACCGCGGCAGTAGTAAGCGAACTGTTCCGAGGGGCAGAGCATTCGGTCTTGGTAGCGGGATACGCGGTGTACCAGGGGCAGCGTGTGTTTCAAGCACTCGGGAACCGCATGGTACAGCGTCCCGAGCTTGAGACTCGAATGTTCCTGGACGTGCCGAGAAAACAGGGTGACACGTCTTCTGCAGATGCTTTGATCGCTAGGTTCGTGCAGCAGTTCAAAAGTTCGCAGTGGCCGACCGGTATGCCCTTACCGAATGTCTACTGCTGTGGACACCAGATAGCCCAGCACGGAAAAGCAGGGTCACTGCACGCCAAGTGCATCGTGGTTGATGGTGAGGACGTATTTGTGTCATCAGCGAACTTCACCGAGGCCGGTCAAGAAAGGAACATTGAGGTTGGCCTGCTGATTCAATCTCGGATTCTTGCCGAGCGTATTCGCCGATTTTTCAATGCTCTCGTTGACAGTGGTTATTTCGGTCGAGCCATTTGATCTGAAGCGCCAGTTAAGTTATTCTTCGTCCTCATCCGCCTCAAAACCATTTTCAGGGGCAAGCTCGCTGGTGATAACAGCCTGCTTGCCCATCGCTTCCTCAACAATAGCCAACAGCGCTGTTTTTCGGCTGTCAAAAAAACTCCTGAAATCATCGGCTCGGAGGAACTTTGGATCAATGTAATGCGTGCGCAGGATGGCGTTCATTCTATCGTCATCAAGCTGCACAGCTTTGCTATTTTGAAGTTTCAAGAGATATTCCGAAGGGGCGCTGCCGCCAATCTTCCGATTCGCCTTATAAGAGATTGCCGTTTTGTTGACGATTGAGTTAAATACGCGAGGTGGGATCTTTTCGTCCTGCTCTTCGCACCATTTGCGAGGAAAAATGTGATGAATGTCAATCCCCTTTTCATTGCGATCGATATCTACCATCCGAGCTTTCCAAAAGAAGTCCTGGGCACCGCGATGCTGGATCAGTACGTACAGCCCACGATAAGCAGCCGAGGTGCGGCTACGCATTGTCTCTAATCGAGTGGGCTGAAAGCCCGCGTCAATCACCGTTGTCGGCGGTGCTGTGAGGTCATCGATCCACTTCAAAAGACCCTGCAGATCGAGAGCGATGCGTGTTTCCGATGCGCTACCGTATAGTTCGCCGAATACGCCACACCAGTACCAGCGCGCAAGCCTGTCCTGTACCTGCGGTTCGAGCCATCGATCGCCGATCAGAGTGAGAGTCGCCGCTAGTGGCACTAGTTGGGCGCGGTACGGCAGGAATTTCGGATCGTGGAAGCCCAAATGCCTCAAAAACTGGTCTGCTTCGATAAATCCCTGCGTCAGTTGGTCCGCCCACTTCTTGTAAGCAGAAAGCGGCATAGAAAGAATGTGTTCGCGTTTGGCGCTCACGGCCGTGACGGACTTGCCCGTTTTTCCATCCTTTTGGTCTTGCTGCTGACGCTCGTAGGTGTGAAGCAGGCTTACGCCCTGGAGAAAATCGGTTGCGGCAGTATCTTTCAGCAATGGCTGTGAAACTAGCTTTGTATGGCGTCCCTTGGTAGCACCTTCTCCATACCAGTCCCGCCGAAGATTGAACCCATCGGCGGCATACGTCGCTGTTACCAATTCGAAGACAGAAAGTTGCACGCCACCCGTGTTTACCTTTTCGAACACGAGGCAGACCGCCTCCTTTGACGTAGCCTTCTTGAGTTCGATCACGGGAACGAGGTAGGAACGGAACGCGCTTAACACCAATTGGCGGAACTCCATATATTGACCGAAACGTTCCGGATAGGCCTTGTTCAGTCCAATCTCCCATGCGTCAGAATTCAGAATCTGATTGCAGGGAAAATGAAAGGATGAGTACTCTTTCTCCGCGGTGCTCAGATCTAGAACAACGTCACGGCCAAAGTTCGTGCGAACTACCCGATTCTCACTGATCGGGACGATGGCATCGTCTAACGTGACTGGACCTGCCAAGGTCTTGGCTATATCGAAGTAGTAATAGCGCCTAATCTCGCGCTTCTTGTCATCTTGGGTGACGACCGGTGTTGTGAGCTTGAGCACCTGAGTAAGCGAAGTAAGTCGCTGCTGGCCATCAAGTATGAGACGTTCAGGTTTGGCCCCGTTCGTCGATGTAACGCCTTCGACAAGCCTTTCCTGAAAGCGCGCTTCTCCGCCGGTTTCTAGCAACATCACCGCCCCAATTGGGAAAGAGCGGGCGATGCTCAGCATCAGCGAGCGGATATGTTCGTCATCCCAGACCCAACCGCGTTGAAAGTCTGGTAGTTGAATCTTGCCTTCGACGATCTCATTGAGTAATTTTCCGAGTTCTGTCTTAGTGGAATCAAAGGATGACATTAGGACTCACCAATTGTGCAGTTTAGGGCGTTATGCAACATAACTTTGAGGAGCCGGCGCCGGGCGCGATAGGTTGGTCCAAAAGGGAATTCCAACTCGTCCCATTATGCCATTCGCCTGCTACATTTACTGGTGCGATCTTTCGGAGAAACAAGAATACTATGCTGAGAGAGTTCCAAAACGCTAGTAACCGGCGTTACCCAGATGGTTTCACAAGCTCATTTTCAAGACCTCTCAAAAAGCTTTTGCGAATATCCTAAATGGCTGGTAACGTCAAATCCCGTTCCCAATTCCCAACGCGACGGATGAAGCCGTATTGATTTCCAAAGCGGAAGTCTTAGAAACATCGGCTCCGAGCTGCGGGCCGAGTCTCGCGATGTCGTCGGTGAAGAGCGTGGCCTCATGGCTCGCGCGAGAGATGGAAACATAGCCGAAGCGTGAGTTGAGCAGATCTGGGTGAACGCTGGTGTCGGCGTGAACGAGGACACGTTCGGCGGTAAGGCCCTGGGAGCTGTGGCTGGTGACGGCATAACCGTGGTCAAAGTGACGTTGCTCGCCGACGTTGAACTCGATCTGGCGGTGGTCGTCCAAACGGGCGGCAAGGCGACCATCGGGACGGATCGATTCGATGGTCGCGAGGTCGCGGTTGGCAACGCCAAGGGATTTGTCGGGGGCGGTAAATTGAATGCGGTCGCCCACGGAGAACTCCCGTTCGATCTCCCGATAGACGCTGACGCCTGTTAAACGGCGGGGATCGTAGGTGACAAGCTCTTGGTTCGATTTTTCGACCGTGAGCAGGTTTGCTGCTGGGTCGATGGCGACGACCGAAGCATAGGCGGCGGCTTTAATTCCAACGGCCTTGCTGCCCCGTGCGTAGCGCACTACGTCGTCGATTTCGTAGTGGCCTGCCCAGGATCGTTCGGCTCCAGTCATGTCCTGACGCTGAACTAGCACGCCGAATTTATGGTCTTCCAAGGCAAGCGCTCCATTTGCCTTTAGCTCTTGGCGAACGGCGACGTTGAGCTCGCGGCGGGAAGCATTGTCGGGTGAGACGATGAGAGTGTTCTCGGGTGATTCGATATAACTCTTGGCGATGGTACGGACGCGATCCTCTCGCTCAGGAATTTCTTTGACCCGGCCCTGCTGTTGAAGCGCATCGAGCGCAGCGGAGACTTGGCCTGTCGCCAGCATTTCTACGGCTGACTTGAGGGCCGGGTCTTGCTGGCGAACGATCTCGTCTAGCTTGGCCGTCCGCATTCCGGCTTCCTGGAGTTGTTCAAAGGGGCGGCCCGCCTCGACACCCTGATGTTGGCGGATATCGCCGATCAAGAGCACACGGTCATGGGCGCCAATCCGCGTAAGGAACTCGCGCATCTGGTCGGTGCTGGCAAGGCTTGATTCATCGACGAAATAGAAGCGCTTTTGCCCAGCCGCGTCTGGTTCTCCCGCGCGCGCGAGGAAGCTTTGGAGAGTTCCTGCGTGGACTCCGGCCTCGTTTAGTTGGCGCGAAGCACGGGAGGTCGGGGCGAGGCCTTCGACCTGGTAGCCCCGTATCTCAACCGAAGTGCGAATTGCTGTCAGCACGGTCGTCTTGCCTGAGCCAGCGAAGCCTTGGATTCCCTGAATGCGATCCGGTGAAGTGAGAACATCCTCGATTACGCTCTTCTGCGCGTGGTTAAGATGCCGGTGCTGATCGGCAAGGGCGATAGCGTCCGAACGCGAAAAAACTGGTTCGGCATGGTGTTGTCCCTCCCGCAATCTCCGGATAATTTCATGTTCCGCTTCGATAGTCTTCGCGGTGGTGAACTGACGGCCCGGAACGCCCTGAGGCCGATCCACGATTCGAAATTCTCCGCAGGCCAATCGAACCGATAGATTGGCTCGAACCTGGCCGTGGGTGATCTCGCCCATGCCGCGGCGAAGCCCGTCGCGGATCAACGCACGTTCATCCACAACTGCCTCGCGTTCAAAGTTCTTGTCGCGGGAAAACGTCACAGACTCTCGAACGCGGTCAAGCGAGTTGACAGGCTTCTCCTGATGTTGAGACCGTTCACGCGTCGCTCGGACGACCGCGTCGGCCTGGTGTCCAAAGTCCGCGGCCAACTTTCGGTGGGCGGCCATCACCTCTCCCGGTGAATGAATTTCCTTGCGGTCGCGCGTGGAGTGCGCGGCGATCTCGGCGGCTTCCCGCCCAGAGCGCCCGGTTCGTTCTAGGTATTCGCGAATCTGTTGGCTCCGGGGACTGGAAGCATCGAGGTATTCCTGGGAGTAGCCCTTGATCTCCGGGGCACCACTCCTGCCTGTTGTAATTTCGTAACCGAGTTGGCGCAGTTTGTAGGTCAGCTCGGATTGATATATGGCTGTGGCAAACTGCTGCGAGGCGAAGAGGCTTTGCGGCTGGATGGCACGAGGCTGACCGCTGTCCCGCTCGGTCACGTTGAAAACTACCGCATGGGTGTGCAGTTGCGGCGCGACATAGCCATCAACCGGGCGGGCTGTATCATGCTCGAACTTGGCGGCGATAAACTTGCCCGTGGTCTCTGGCGGGTGATTGCCGCCGATGCGGGCTTGCGTGTAGTGTTCGAGTTGGTCTAGGGCAACGCGGACGCTCTCACGGTGAGCCTCACGGACGCGGTCGTCGCCGCCTACTAGCGCTGTGAGTGAGACAGATTTCGGCGCGGAAAAGGTCGCGTCCCAACCTGCCCGGTGCTCCATCGTTTTGATGGTCTTCCCCTCTGGGTCCCGATATTCATAGGACGCTCGCTGCCGCACAAGCTGGTCTCCGGTCTGTGGATGTTGGCCTTGGCTGAGTCTTGCGAAGTCTTCGGCTGAGACAGCTCCAGCAAGGCCAAATTGCGCGGCTAGTTGCCCTTGCCATTCGCCGGCGATGACGCCCTGTTGTGACCAATAGTTTTGCTCTTTTGCGGTGAACTCCTTCTGGTGGTAGGTCTGCGCCTGGCCTGCAGAGAGTGGTTTTGAAATGGTCAGCATTATCGTCTACTCCACCTGGTTCCCGTGCGTCTGTAGCCCGTATTCGGGATTTAGAAGATTGCCCTGCATTTCGTCGGAGTCTGAAGTGGGTGGGGTGCTGGGCACGATCAAGTCGTCCATCGTCCGCTCATCGAAACCGGGACTCTTCTCTTCCAAGGCGATGAAGGGAAAAGAAAATCGCGCGACATGGTTGCCGTATTTGAGAAAGCCTCGAAGATCGTCGAGACCCGACACCTCGGACGGTAAAACAAGCGGTTCAGTCTGCCGGTCGAGTGCGAAGTTTCGTCCCGCGCGGGAGCCCTCGTAGTGCGTTTCACGCAGCCGCTCTATCTCAATTTCGCCGATCGCCTCGCTGACCCATTTTGCAGCCCGCGGCTCAGTTGTCCGAAGGAAAATCTTTGTCGCGGGCTGCGAGAGCATGGCTTCGGCATCTTCCCCGTAACGAGCCTGCATTTGGCTGCGTCCCTGGAAACCAAGGATGACCGGGTTCTGCGATTTCCGATTCTCGGTGATGGCGGTATGGAGTTGCGGTAGTCGCTGCAAGCTGGCCAACTCGTCTATGACAAACCAAACGGGTTTCTGTTCCGGCATGGGTTCGTTGAGCAGCCGCAAGACGAGCGTATCGATCCACAGACTAATGAGCGGGCGAAGCGCTTCGCGCATCGTGGGGCGCGAAGTGATGAAGATCCAACCGCGCCGTGTCTCCGCCCAATTGGTTGCCGTCCAGACAGAGCTAGTCTCTTCTGGCTTGGGCAGGAGCCGGAAGCTGTCAGCACTCATATTGAGAGAACCGAGAACTCCCGTCCGCTGTTGCGGAGCCTTCGGATCAATCAGCATCCAATACTCGGTTCCTTTGACGCGCCGGTCGATTTCGGCAGGATCGGACATCCATTGCACAAGTTCCTCCGGCGTAGGGAGGAAGGTCAGTAGATGCGCGAAAATCTTCTGCGGAGCTTCAACGAAGAAGCGATTCGTCACGCCTTCCGGCTGGTAGAGCGACACAGCTAGTGCCTTGGCTTCGGCCTTGCGGCGGAGTTCCTTCGACGGGTTCCAATAGGGCATCCGAGCATCCAGTGGATTGAGAACGATGTCCCCGCGGCGCTCGTTATAGAACTGCTTCACAAATTCGCAGGCCGGATCGTAAACGATTGCGCTGTCGCCGCGGGCGTCCACCTGATAGAGCATCTGGCGAATGATGCTCGACTTGCCGGAGCCGGTGTCACCCACGATTAGGAAGTGCTTGTTTTCGGCGTCGCGCGGAATACGCAAGGGTAGCTTCGAATCGTTCGTCGTGATGCCGATGCCGTTGCCGCTAACCGCTTCCGTGAAGTCCTTGGCGTTCACGAGAACGGGGCCCTTGAGGCGGCGCCCGTAGCGAAGTACCTTGATGCGCCGGATATCCTTGCGAACGGAAAATGGAAGCTGAAGCGCGAAAGCAGCTAGACCAAAAATCAGTTGCATCTTGAAGAGCTGGCTAAGAGGAATCTCCTCATAAACCCAATGCCCGATCCAACTGTGGAGAGCTTTGTTCGAGTAGCTGCGCGGTTGCTCACGGAACAGCAAGTTAAAGCCTTTCCGCCGCGCCTCAGATGAAAGCACAAGTGGCAACGGACCACCCGTGGACTGCGGTGTCGCTCCTGGCTCTACGTCGCTTTCGAGCGCAGTCCGAGGAGGTGATTTGCGATCGGAAATGTAGAGCAGTTGATAGTTGCTATTGGGGTGCGTAAAGCCTGCCAACTCAGTGCGGAGATAGTACGGTAGGTAGTAGCGTTCGAGCGGCGAAAGGCCAAATTGAAAGCGGAGGTAGACGAAGAATCCAGTCGTGACCAGCGCGAGAAAGATCGCGCCGAGGGTGTAAAGATAATGGCGGGGCGGCCAAATGATCGATTCCCTGCGGCCCCACTGTTGGACGGCGGGCATAGCTATTTCTCCTTGTTCTGGCTGCGCTTGGCGAGGAGTTCCTGCGCCTTCGCAGCCTTGGTCGTCTGGACCTGGCGAAAGAGCACGGTGAGCTGTTCCTGGGCAAGTTTGTCGCCGCGCAGCAATGGTTCGAGCGTGTTCATCAAAAGCATCTGAATGCCGACGAGTTCGGTAAAGATGTACATGTCCATCGGCGTGTGACTCCCAACAACAACACCGTGAAGCAATAGTTCGCGAGCCCATTCGCTCGTTGTCTTGCCCGCTCGCGAGGCGGCTTCTTCGACGGCCTTCGCCTCGTTTGTGGTGAGCTTGGTGCTTAGGTTGCAAGAGCGGCGGTCGCGCCCTCTCAGCTTCTCCGGATTCCGTTCGCCGATCGTTTGCGTCTCAGCCACAGGGGACCTCGATTCGCTTGCTTTTTCGGTATCTGTCCAGATACCGCTCGATTCCACGCTCTTTTGTTTTCAGTGGTATCTGCCGAGATACCAAGGTATCTGGGCAGTTCCCTCTCAGGGGTGGAGTGTCACAATTCTTCCGGTGCGAAGCACCGTTCTTGCTCCGACACGAAGTTGAACGGCGGATCACGCCTTCACCGCCCGCACAGAAGGCGTTGACTCCACCCCGGCTATGAGCTTCTTGGCAGGCTCCTCCGACGCGCCATTGCTTGGACCCTTACGGACACGCAATGTAGAAGGAACCTCCTTGGCCTGGGGCGTCTTCAGAAAGTCCTGAAAGTCCCGGTCCTTCGAAAAGACATAGTTGAGCGCTTTGTCCACAACATCGTCTGCAGATGCGTGGACGAAAGCGGCGTACTGATCGACCTGCTCGGCTGTGGACTCATCGAGCCGAACCGAAGCGCTGATGTAGTGGGTCTGGTTGATTTCGAGCAATGGCATTGTTGTTCTCCTTATAGGTCGTGGAATTAGGCAATTTTTCTGCGGGCAATCATTCTTTGCGCCGTCTGTGCGATCTCCCGTGCACGAGCGCGGCAAAGCGCGATGGGAATCTCGAATCGACGACGAACTTCAAGCAACGTGACAACGTCGTCTATCGGAATGCCTTCGATGAGCCAAATTCTGGCCGACGCAACGTCAACCGTCCGCTGAGCGTAGTAAAGAGGATTGGGCTTATCGGCGCGGAGCGAAGCCAGCTTGCGCGTGAGCTTCGCGGCATCTTTGCCGCGGGAAAGCTCATGCAGAACCCATGCCCAATCGTGCTCGGAATGGGTGTGGTTCGAGGTACGCTTTCGTGCTGTGATTGGATGGGTCGGAAGGATGCCATCGGCGGCTAGAATATCAAGCCGGAAGTCATCGCAATTCCAAGTGGACTCGCCAGGATATTCGACCGTCACTGGATACGCGGGATCGTACTTGCAATTGAGGAATCCAGGCAGACGGAGAACGCGGTTGCAGTCAGTACAAGCGGGATCTCCGCCAAAAGTAACGGCAAGCAGTTTCAGCGCGCATTCTTGTTGTTCGAAGGTAAAGCCGTCGACTCGCCAGAGGATCTGGTATTTCCCGAGCGATGTCGAGATGACCGCATTCGGCGGGGGAACCGCGTCCGAGGCCAGGAGCGAAGAGAGTCGGGTCTCTCCATCGGTATCTAAATCCAGATAAAGATGCCGTACTCCAGCTATGCATTCTTTGGTGCGCTTGCGGCTGTCCGCGCGAAGCGGATTGGCAGCTACGTAGACGTTCGCGCCAGCAAAGTTCTCATGTGCGAGCCAGGCGAGGTAACGAGACGCGAGCGCAGTCTCCAATTGGACGATTCTCTGAATGGTCGCGCGAGGGACTTCACGTCGTAGAAACAGAGCGATGGTCTCACCCGGACCAAAGCAACGAGTGAGGAAATCAGCAGCGGTGGCGGTTGCATCCGGAGCATTAGGCTGTGGCATGTTTCACCTCGAAAACAGGCTCTATCAGGAAGCGTTTTGCGTCCCGGTCGTATCCACGAATCGCCAGCACTTCGCGGAGGATGCGGCGCCCTGGCTGCCGCTCAACGTGGACGACAAAATCAACGGCTTCCCCAATCTCGGCTTCTGTGTCGGAAAACGTGGTTTGCGAGTGGTTGCGCATGACCAGATTTGCGAACCGGCGGAGCGCTTTCTCTGCGGAGTTAGCATGAATTGTCGCTAACGAACCAGTATGGCCGGTGTTGAAGGAATCGAGCAGCGTTCTCGCCTCGACTCCGCGTACTTCGCCCAGGATTATCCGGTCCGGTCTCCAGCGCAGAGCGGACTTCAAGAGATCATCGAAGGAGATGTTGGCCTTGAACGTGTCGGTCTGGCATTCGGCCGGGACAATGTTCGGCTTCTGGATGTGAAGCTCGGAAGTATCTTCAATAACCACGATGCGATCATGGTCCGGAATGAAGTCGGCCAATATTCGTAAGAGCGTGGTCTTGCCGGTTCCCGTTCCACCGCTGATGAGCAGGGTCTTTCCGCTGCGGATTTGTTCCCCCAAGAAGTCCGCAAGTGACTGCGTCAACGTGCCACGAGCGATCAGATCGTCGATCGTGTAATGACGGCTGGTGAACTTTCTGATTGTCAGAGCAGGGTCCGGGCGTACGACAGGAGGAATCACCGCTGCTAGGCGACTGCCGTCTGGGAGCTGCGCGTGAAGCAAGGGGTTATCCTCGTCTAGCTTCTTGCCGAGTTGATTGGCGATCACTTCGAGGCCCGTACGGAGCTGGCCCGCGTTGAAAGAAACGGTTGGTTCCTGGCGCATGATCCCGTCGCTTTCGTACCACCAGGAAGCATCAGGATTGCCCATGATCTCGCTGATGCTGTCGTCAAGCAGCAACGGCTCTATCGGGCGAAGGAATGGAAGGATCAATTCGAAGCTCATAGTGGGAACCTCACAGCGATGGAAGCCCAGCGGGTAGCCGGGCTTCCGAGAGTGAAGGGCAAGGGCCTATGCGGCCGTTTCCTCCTGGGGTGATTCATCGTGTTCCTGATCCTCTGCGGCGGCCTTTTCAGCGCGGTCCAGCTTTAGGATCGAGGCGACTCGAATCTCCCAGACACGCCGCTTCGAGTCCGTCTTCTTGCTGTCGTACTCGCGGCTGCGCAGTTCGCCTTCCACCTGGATATGTGCACCCTTAGTGAGCGTTTTGGCGAACTCTGAGAGCTTGCCGAAGACGACGCAACGGTGCCATTCGGTGTGCGAGATGTACTTGCCATCCTTCTTGTAGGAGGACTTGGTTGCCAGCGAAAGGGTGGTGACGCTGAAATCCGGGCTATTGGTACGCGCTTCTGGGTTGCTGCCGAGGAAGCCGATGAGAGTTACTTTGTTCTGATACATGATTGTCTCCGTTTGTTGAATTTCCCGATCTGATCGGGGCACCATTAAGCGAGCGGGCCATGCTCCCAAGTGCCGAAGCTCTGCATTTACGGAGGCTCAGGAGAAATCTTTTCGGCGTTCTTTGCGAACAAGATTTGGAGGGAAACCGTAACCCGCAGGGCGGCGCAGCCGAAGCAGAAGAGCGAGCTGCCGCAGGGCGCATGAAAAGCCCCGAAGCGGTGCCCGAACAAAGGCGGGATACATAACGGCAGACACGCTTCAGAGCAAAGTTTTCATCGGTATACTGGCTGCGGGAGGCGACCACGGTCGGTGCTGGCTCCGAGTTGGCATGTCCGTCGCAAGAAAGGTATGGCTCGCCACCTCCGTTGCACCTCGGAGCGCTCTCGTTCACCAGGCCCCCTATGCGCAGAGACACTTGGGGCAGGCCAGCCGGATTGGCAGCAGAAATGGACATCGTTTAGTCTCGGGGATTCTCTAAAGATCCTTAGCTGAACGCCTGGTCGGCCCGGAAACGCACGATGGTCAGACCGAGGGGGTTCACGGCAAGCTCATTGTTCTTCACGTTCTCGCGAAAGACATAGGTAACGCTGGCTGTCCATCGCTCCCGCTTTAGTTCGGTATGATCCGCGGGATTGGTGTAAACCTTCTCGAACTCGATCCGCGCCGAATATGGAGACTGGCGAAGGTCGTCGAGGATGACGTTCTTGATCTCGACATCGACATAGGGCAAAGTACTGTCTTTGACGTAATTCTGAATGCTGTTGTCCTTGCGTTCCTGGTCGATGACGGCGCGTTGAACATCGCTATTGAGGAAGTAGAGTGACTGCGTTTGATCACGTTCAATGGTGAAACGATTGCGGTTGAAATACAGTTCGGCCCAGCGGGTCAGGTAGTACTTGTTCTCCGCCTCCTGGGGGCGATACTGAAAGTTCCGGTAGTCGATCGCTTCCGTATGGCCCACGTCATTGATCCGCACAATCATTGGGTGCATGTTGGCTAGCGCCGTCTGGCTCTTGTAGGCTAGACCAGCCAGGCTGACACACACCACGGCGAGCACGAGAATGGTCACCTTCAAGTAGGTATTCATCACCAGTGGGTCGCCGTATTGCTCCAGGTAGCGCTCAGCGGCTCGTGTGATTTGTGGGGTGGCTTTGGTTTCTAGGCTCATCGTTTCTGTGCTCATTTTGGCCTCGTTCTCTCGTTGCCGGCTTACTTCCCGCTCCGCATCGCCATCAGCGCTACGCCGAGGCCCACACCGTGTCCGCCAGTACCGCCAGTGAATAAGGTGTGCGTCATGGTCGGAATCTTGAAAAGGATGTAGATGTTCACCAGTACCAGAAGAACAAGAAGTGGCAAGGTCTGGACTATCAATGAAGGGTCCGACAAGCTCTGACCAAGCTGGAGGTAGTAGTTGGTCAGCACATGTGACAAAACATTCAGGGTGGCTGCGGCCACAACTTTGTAAAAGCTGAATCCGAGATAAGCCTTGAGCCATCCCCAGAACAACCAATCGAGTTTGTCGAAGACAAGGAATGGAATAAAGATCGGCCCGAGCAACCCGATGATCGTTGCCGCAATTGCGCCGTAGGCCACGATTGCTGAAACGATTGCGGCCAACAAGGCCAGGAGGAATTGCACCGCAAAGTAAACGATCGCGTAGTAGGGGGACATCATCGTATTCAGAAGTCCCGGCCCTGTCTTGGAAGATGCAGCATTGATCTCGTTCAGCATGGTGGTGGAACCATCTGATCCAATTACTTTCACAAGATTGATCGTGCCGCCGTCGATGAAGCCCTTGAGAGAAAAGCCAAGTCCCGGAATGGAACTGTCGTAATAGTTCACCATCACGTAAGCGAAGGTAAGCAGCATGAAGAGGTTGAGAAACCTCCCCATGCTGAATCCGGCTTCGCCGTTAGCAGATGCGAGTGCTTCTTGCACTCCGAACCAAACCATCACGATAGTGGCCAGCGCCAGGACCATGCGAATCCCCATCGCTGTGATGGTGGGCGCCGCCGTGGCGGCAAGCGACTGGCAAGCCTGAGCGATGAACTGAAAGAGACTCATATTTCACCCCTTGTGTTTCTCCTACTCAGTACGCCTGCGTAAGGAGAGTCTCCGACCCGCTACTAGTTGTCGTGATGTTGGCGTTGTAATAGCTTTCGTATCCTGCCGAGTCACGGAATGCTGATTTCAGTGCGTCTTGCTGTTGTTTTTGGGCGACGATCTGTTGCAGGGAAAGATTCGCATTGATCTGGTTCGCGTCCTGCTGGGTGCGGAGTTGTAAGAGCAATGCTTGGTTCATGCGCTGCAGCGTTGCCATGACGGTCTGCTGGGAGGAGTCCTGGGTCTGAGTTGCAGCCTCAAGACTGGCGATGTCGGTTTGCCTTGAGGACTGATTCGCACGGATAGTTCCGAGAGCCTGCAAGTTGGTGGTCATTACGGAGTCGTTGATGTCAACGGTCGCGCCCTGTGCGGCAATCTGCAACTGGCCGGCAACACTGGCTGTGCTGTAGCCAGGGATCACGTTGGCGGTATTCGGAACGCTCACTTGCTGGTAGGAGGCCGCAGCTCCCTTTCCGGTATTCGCCGAATTCAGCCAACCCATCGAATTGCCGTAGGTATTCGAGATCTGCTGTAGCAGTAGCAAGTCGGAAGTTGGAGACAAAAACCGGGAATAAAGCATTCTTGGCGCTAGGATCATCTGGTGAACGAGGTTGTATTGCTGCTTTGCGACGTTGTAGGCCTGTAGCGCTGTTGTGGCGATCTTGACAGTGTTGGAAAAGATTTGCTGGCCCTGCTCGATCTGCTGAACTTGGTTGGAGATGGATCGCTCTTCGTGTTCGATCTGCGTAATGGCGTGAGCGGATTGCGTGGGATCGTAGACGATGCCGGAACCGAATTGCGCGTGCGCATCGGGGTGCAATGCCGCAGCGAGGCCGATAGTCAGTGCGGTAACGATTAGCTTCTTCACTTTCTTGTCCTTTCGTCTGAGGTTGGTATGGCACGCTCTCACAGCAACACCGCGCTACTGCTGTGCAGCGATGATTTCTTTCTGAATCTGTGCAAGGCGATCCGCTTCTGGCTTACACCGCGCGTCTCGCTCTTTCTTCTTGGCTTCCAGGGCCGTGATCTGCTCAGGAGTCAGCTTCTCTCCGGTCAGAAGTTCTGACGATCCGGCGGTCACTGGGTCGATGCATTCCTTGGCATACGCCGGATACTCAGCGTTGTATTGATCCTGCAACTGTTTCATTCTTGCCGATTTGCTCTGGCAGCCGGCAAAGGCGAGAGTCCACAGAACGAAGAGGGGGAGAGCACTTTTTCGCATTGAAAGTCTCCTTAAAAACTCTGTGGAATAGTGTGGTTCGAGTACGCAGGAAGAAGCAAGTCCTGCGTGAAATAGACCTTTACGCGATGTCCTTCCCGAATCGTGATAGTGGGTGGTATCTGGATGAAACGGTCGAGAATGCTCGCCGCGGATTGCGAAACACTGCCTGCAGCCCCGTTCGTGAACGCCTGGGAGCCGCTCGTGGTGATGGTGCCGCCACCCTGCGTGATCTGGCCTGCTCCGGCAATCACACCCAACGCGATCGAGGTGCCGAAAATCTGAAGGTAATGATTGTTGACCTTATCTTTGAGTCCTTCCTCTCCGATTTGATCGAGACTCTGGAACTGGTCGAGATCGACGGAGTAACCGTCTGGCATAATCAGGCGGTGAAAAACCACGGCCATTCGGCGCTGTTGGCCGAAGCCGGCGGCTCCAATCTTCTTCGCTTCACCGAGAACAACTGTCCCCTCGGGAATGATGACGTGTTGATGATCGTGCGAATACAGCGGATTTGAGACGAGAACTTTGACGGGTCCTACGGCGTCCCCATCTAGACGGTTCATCAGAACGGTGTCGAGCACTGAGCCCTCATAAATCAGATACGGCTGGCCGGTGGCTGAATCGACATTGGCTTCCAGTGGGCGTTTATAGCCTCCGGGCGTGTCTTCCTGTTTTCTTTCTGCTTCTGGAGCAGGGGGATTACTGTTTGCCTGCCGGTCGGCGGGACCATACTGGGCGGGCGTCACCTGAGCCTGTTGTTGTTGCGACTGCTCGACGGAGCGGGAAAAAACAAGGTTGGAAGCGAAACGTGAGTTGTCCGCGCGTTCCCGCTCTTTCGCGGCGATTAGCTGCGCCTGCTGTTGTAGGGGCGTTGGTTGCATCTGCGTGTCGCCCTGCTGTAATTGCGAACAGGGCTGGCCGGGAACACAGGGGGCAGCAAGGCCGTTCGAGCCGTAGGCCGCGGCGACGCTCCGCTGCGCTGGCGTCGCGGACGCAAGTGCCGGGTCTCCGATTGCTGCAGCGGCCATCGTTGCTTGCCGCTCTTTCTGACGTTCGGCCTGGAGCTGATTCTTCAACTCCTGCACGTTGCTGTCGGTGTTGTCCTGTAACGTCGGTTGCGGCGGCTGACCTTTTGAGCCGCCCTGTTGCGCGGTCGCCTTCTTTCCGGACGAACTGAAGAGCGCCGCCACGATCACGAGCAATGCCGCACCGAGATAAACGAAGATCTTGAGGTTTTTCTGTAAGACTCCTTTCGGCAGTTCCAGTTTGCGACGCAACGTGGGATCGCCTGGGGGGTCGGTCTGCGGTTCGGTACGGGAAGTAAAGATGTTTTCGGTCATAGCGGCTATCCCTTGCGTGTGAATTCCATTTTCTTTTTGCCCAGCTCTACATATCCGCTGTCCATGATCTTCGGGATGATGTATGTCCCTTCTCGGAGGTCGTAAGTGACGAGATTCGGCTTGCCGTCCTTCATCTCATACACGCTGAACTTTTCAGGCGCTTTCGTTTTGATATAGGTGAACTTGTCGTCGTGGTAGATCGACTGGATATCGAAAGGCGCTTCGTTCGCTTTGTAGACGTAGTCGAACTTGAGCTGGGTTGGATAGGCGCTCTTGTACTCGTCAACAGCCTGTTCAACATGCGATTGAAGCGCGGCAAGTTGCTGTCGAGACTGTTCAAGTTGGGCGGCCGGCACAAACTGTGGAATGCCGCTCGCGGCCACAATCGCGGAACGGTCGGCTGGCTCCACGATCACTTTTAGGTCAGGGCTGGCGACAGGAGTGGAGCCCGATATGTCTTGAAGTGTGAAACTGTAGATGTTGCCCTTGTCCGTAATGAGGTTCAAGTTGGAGCTGATGCCTTGCTTTGCCGGATGTACAAAACAAAAGTTGCCTACCACATCGACGATCCAGAAGTCTTTATCGCCGGTGGCGGCTTCCATAATCTTTTCGGTCGTGGGCAATTCGATAAGGGTTGTATATTTCAGCTTGGCCCGGATCGGTATGATGTCCTGCGAGTGATACTGCACCGTACGTGCGGAATCTTGCGCCGCGACGCCGAGGGACGAAACGATTAACAAGCAATTCAAGATGACTCTCAGTTGGCTCACAGCGCTTCTCCTTTATGGTTCTTTGTAGGGGTTGATCCGGCCAGCGTGCGCGGCTGGAATGGGTAGTCTTCCGCGAGACGGCGAAGCCCATCTGCAAAGCCGAAGCGGTCGAAGTAGTCCCGTTTCTTGAGGTTGTCGCGGGCGTTGTTGGTTGCCATCCAGTGCGACACCGAATCCACGTTCAACTGCACTTTCTTTGAGGTTTGGGCTTTCCGAATCAGCATTTGACCGGGGGGAACTAGGCCGCCGATCAGATCCAGTTCCGTGTCGTTCAAATGAAACGCCTCGCGGTAAACTTCGCGGTTCATCTCCGGGTTGGCCAAGAAGATCTTCGTAGGGCAACTCTCGGCCACAATCGCCAGCATTCCCGATTCCTCCAACTCTTTGATAGATTGCGTAGCCAAGATCATCGCGGCGTTGTGCTTGCGCCACGTCTTCTGCGCCTGCACGACGTAATTGCGGATCGTCTCGTTTTTGATAAACAGCCACGCTTCATCGAGCAGGAAGGTTTTGAATGTAGCGAGTCTTTTTGGGTCTGCGATCTCGTTCGACGCGCGATGCAAGACGTAAAACAGGAGTGGCTCAAGAACTTCGGGCGCATCATTCCAGCCGTGGAAATTGAACGTCTGAAATTTGGAGAACGAGAGCGTGTCCTCAGCGTTGTCAAACAGAAAGCCGTACTGTCCACCGCGAGTCCAGCGGTGTAGTCGTTCCCTCAACTCGCCGATTATGTTGCAAAAATTCGAGATTGTGCGCTGGCTCGGCTCCAGCACGTACATGCGCTCGATCCCATCCCACAAACGGCGTTCTTCTTTGAAGTCGAGCCGGTGGCGCAGTTCGTTGCCCTCAATGAGTACACGGAAGAAGCTGAAAAGAAATTGCAGGTTCTCTTTGGTCTGAGGGAGGGAGAACGGATTGATGGTGAAATCCCGCGCCTCCTGGCCGACGGTCAGGTATGAGCCACCAAAGATCGACGTAAGCGACTGAAAGCTGCCGCCGATGTCGAAGATGAAGGTCAGTGGTGCGTACTTCTGCGCGTTCTGCAAAAGGAAATTACAAAAATACGACTTACCACTCCCCGTCATCCCGAGAATCAGAGTGTGGGCAACCTCACCGTTATGCAGATTAAGAAAGTAGGGCGTGCTGTTGTCGGTCTCAAGCGCGGCCAGGTACTCCGTTCCTAGATGCGCGTTGGTCTTCTCGCCAGGCAGGATCGTAAACAGAAAAGACAGATCGGCATAGTTTGTGTTGAGCAGATACAGCTTGCGGAGGTTTAGCGCGTAGTTGCCCGGTACGGTGGCGAAATAAGCGTTGAGCTGGTTGTAGGTTTCGGCGAACAAGTTGCCATCCGCATTGGTGAAGATGCCGGTAAAATCGGCCACCAGTTGATCGAGTTCCGTCCTTGCCTGACTGGATGACGCCCGGCCGTAGAGGACAATCGTGAGCGAGAAATCGCCAAGCGATTGACCGTCGCCCAGGGCGCGCAGGCAATCGCCCAGATTTTCAATGTCAGCCTGCTTGGACTCATCCACCAGCACATCGCGCGTGTTCGTCTGTGTGGCGTCGTTGCCCATCTGAGACACAAACCCTGTCTTCGACATATTGAAATGGCGGCGGCGCTTGTTTACTTCTTTGCGAGCCTTGTCCGCGGGCAGCGGTGTCCACTCCGTGACGACATAAAAGTTGGCGGGAATCTTCAGAAGCGCGTCCAGGACCAACGGCCTCGTTTCGGTGATGGCCTCTTTCATCGTCAGTACGCGGACAATGTGATCGCCGGCGCGCAGATGATCGCGCTCCGCTTCGATATCGGAGTTCACCACCTGATAGTCGAGAAACTGCGTGGACTGCGGCCTGCCGGCAATACGCCAGTCGTCATAATTCAGCAGGCGTCGGAAAAACGTAAACTGCCCCTGCTGATTCAGAATCTCGATTTGCATGAAGTCTGCTATCTGGCGAGCAAATGCCTGGACCTGCTGGTCGAGTCGTTGAAGATCGCGCTCGATATGCGTACGCAACAACTTCTTCATGCTGTCGCTGGTGAACTGAGCTTTGAGTTCGGCAATCGCGCCCTCTGGATCGCGCAACAGGCGAGCTAGGGCCGTCCCGACGCCGGTCTTCGACCGGGCACCTTCGAGCAGGATGCAGTAGAAGATTTCAACCTGATAAAGATGGTCGCGCTTCCGTTCGAAGAACTTTCGCCGCTGATCGATCGCTGCATCCACGACAGGGTCGTCATACGTTGCGAATGGGATGTCAGGGCGATTCGACTTGAAGAGATATTGATAGACGTGGAAGCCTGGGCCAAACGCTTTGAGTGCCGCTTCTAACCTCTTCACCGCATACTCTTGTTCCGACCGGTCAAGACTCTCGTAGTCCACGCCGGAAATACTGAGAACCATTCCTACATCGCCGCTCTTGGTGAGGAAGGTCGTCTCATTCAAGAAGCCATAGAGATTGATGTGGTCGTTGAGAGCTGCGCTCTCTTTCCACGGCTTGATGACTTTGTCGAGACGGAGCATCACATCACCTCTACATGTGGGACTTGCTGTTTCGCAGCGTCGTAGCGCAATTTGTAGCGTTCAGACTTTGCCAGGATGAGGAGAAACGCCGGATCGCTGTTCGTTACCCAATGACCGAAAGCAAAACCGCCAATGAACACGGCGATGCCAGCCAAGATGGAGTTGAAGAGATTGAAGGCTCCCACCGCGCCGACGCAGACGAAGTAGAACAGAGTGCGCTCGACGCCCAGATAGGTGAGCGGCTTATGCATGCTCTTGAAGACTCGATTTGTGCGATGCTTCTGATCTTTGTTGTTTGGCATAAGGGACTCGTTCAGCATCTTTGAACTTGGCGGGTAGGGCCTCCTACACGCCCCAAAGCCAACTCAGGACGTTTACGGCGAGGACGGCAATCCCGGTTCCGGCGGCGACACCGGCCAAGGCCTTCTTTGCGCCGGGTTCGCCGTGGGCGAAACCGTAGCCGCCGATCACGATCGCCACTAGACTTGCAACCTTTGCAATGGTGCCGGTGAAAAGACTTTGGATAGCAGTGAAGCCCGTGTCGAACGGTGAACCCTGTGCCAGCGCCGCCACGGGGATGAGGAAGAACAGGGCAAGAACAACTGTGGTTGGACGCACGCGCTTCGACTGAAGAAGGCGTCCGATTTGGCGGATGGAATGAGCTCGCGACCAACGGGGCATTTGCACCTCCCGCAGCACCTCAAATCGGCTGCTTGTGGCGCAAACGTAACGCTGCTCAAACAACATGTCCAACAACTTCTCGTCACTCTGTTATTCCTGGGAGGAATAACAGATGAACACGTGTTGCGAGCAGGTAAATTGAGGTTTTCGGTTCGACAATCTCGCTGAGGAATTTCCCTGAGATTGCGATTTGTCGACAAATGCGACGGAAATACTGTACGCAGGAGCAGTCTAGTTACGGCGTCTGGGCGAACGCCGATGTGGTTGTGGGTCGTAGTTGATTTCGTTGCAAACCAGCGCCCAAGTGCCTGCCGATGAAGCAGATGAGACTGTCCTTGTCAGCCTGACTCGGGCGCGTCTCTAACTGGCCCCCGCATCCGCAAAGCGATTTGCTCGACCAAATGCTAGGTGACGGATTGACTTCTTGTTGTCTGATATTCCCGGTAGGAATATCACGCGGACGAAAAGTTGTTGGACAGGGCGCCGCAAATCGATCAAATTGGCTAGCACTGTGGGTCCGCGCGAAGTCAACAAAACGGAGGGTCCACAGCTGTGGAGAAGAGGTCGTCATGTCAGCCCAGCCCAGTCTGACCGTCCCAAGTGAGCGATCACACTCGCTTCGAGAAGCCCCCGTCAGTCAGCAATACGCTGCCCGCTTTCTCAACATGCACCCGAAAACCGTACTTCGCAAGGCTCGTGAAGGGTCACTTCCGGCTCACCCGGTAGGGTCTGACCGAAAGCGATGGCGTTTTTATCTCTCGGAGTTGGACGATTGGCTTCGGTCGCAGGTTATTGCCGACCATCGTGCGCGTCACAACATGGCTGCGGGTGTAGCGTCAGACAAGTGAGCGAAGGAATCGAGAATCCTCTCCCGTCGCGTGCACGATGCCTTTGCGCAGGATCACGCCTCCCACGACCCCAGTTCGTTGCGTCGTAGGACCTGCGGGAAGCGATATTTGTCGTGAACTAGACTCTGCGACGCCCACTGCGGTAAATTCGGATTGCGACCGCTGCCAGAATTCAAGGAGCAAATGAATGCTGGCGCGTTATCAGAATGGCTGTCTCCAAACAATAGTTCGTAAAGATGGGATAGAAAGATGGCAGTTTCGCTGGCTGCATAAAGGCGCGGACGGCATTTCGCGTGAGCGCAAGAAGACCATCGGACCGGTCAAGGACTATCCCGAAAACGGCAAGAAGCTGCAGGATTTGTTAGCTGGACTGCGGCTAAACATCAACACCGATGGCCCGACAGAGTTGACTTCGATCACAATGACTGAGGCTGTGGAGCACTACAAAATTCATGAACTTGCTGATTGCGGACGGGACGGCAAAGCATATTCGACCCGCAACCGGAAGACGCAGGTACTGAACCGTTGGGTGGTTCCTCATTGGGGCAAACTCGAACTCCGTGCCGTCAAAACCGTTGCGGTGGAACTATGGCTTAAATCGCTTGTCACAAGCAAGTTCGGCAAACGCAAACTTCTTGCAGGTGGCACGAGAGAAAAAATCCGTGACGCGATGGGCAGCATTTTCAATCACGCGATACGTTGGGAGTTCACTGACCGTAATCCAATCGCAGGTGCAGGCAAGGGCTCTGGTGTTCGTGTTTCTGCGAAGCGTGAGCGAACACCCGACATTCTCGAAGTTGAAGAGATGCATCTGTTGCTGGAAGTCTTGGGAGTTCGGGAGAAGGCCATGGTGTTTCTTGATATGCCGTCGGGACTGCGCCGTGGCGAACTTGCCGGCCTGAAATGGGAGGATTTCGATTTCAAGAATCTCCATGTAAGCGTGACTCGGTCTCTCGTTGACCAGCACGTCGGCCCGGTCAAAACGGAGGCATCGAGAAAGCTGATGCCGATTGACGAGTACGTAGCTCATGATCTGTTGGCCTGGTATGACGTGACGCCATACAAAAAGCCGTCAGATTATGTATGGGCCACCAACGCCAACCGCGCTGGAGCCAAGCGTGGAAAACAGCCAGTCTGGCTGAGTGCGGTAATGCGCGACTACATTCAACCCGCAGCTCGGAAACTGGGAATCGCCAAGAAGATGTCGTGGCACACATTTCGCCACACATTTTCTACGTTGCTTAAGGGCAACGGGGAGGATGTCAAGGTTGTACAAGAGCTATTGCGGCACTCAACAGCAAAGATGACGTTGGACACCTACACACAGGCGCTGAGTCCACAGAAGCGAGCGGCCCAAAGCAGGGTGGTCGGCATGATCCGCTCGAAACCAAGTTGTACTGTCGTTGTACCGCGAGTTTCTGGAGAAATCCCGGTAACTCATTGAATAGATTTGGCGTCCCCGACGGGATTTGAACCCGTGTTACCGCCGTGAAAGGGCGATGTCCTAGGCCAGGCTAGACGACGGGGACGGCTATGAGGAAGGAACGAAAATGAAGTCTGATCTTAGCAGCCGGATTTCGCAGTGTCAAAACAACGCGCGCCGCTGGATCTCGAACGGCCAAAAGTTTTCGATTTCGTCATCTTTAAAGAATTCTCTGACATTACTGGCCATTCGCCGCCGATCTGGGTCTGCCAAACGCGCGGCAGCGCCGGCGTGGCGCGGCAGTGGCTTCGCAGCAATATGCCCGCTTACAATAGTGAAGCGCGACATGCGCGACGCTTCCCATGCCTGATCCTCTATACCTGAGCCTCTGGTTCCCTGACTTCTCCGGCCCGGCGATGTTGCCGTATGTGCTCGCCGTTCTCGACCAGTTCCCGTTTTCCGCGCAGCGCCCCGGGATCGCGTACGCGGCCGTGCAGCCGGTATCGTGGAACGAAGCCAGCATCGTCGAACGCCGGTTCTCCCCTGGAATCGACCCGGTGGAAGCGGTCGCACTCGCCGCCGACCTGATTCACGATGATTACTCCTACGTCTTTGAAGCCTATTGGGATCTCTGGATGCCCGACGAGACAGGCGCGCACTGGACGCTGCTGCCGAGCCTGGTGAAGTTTATTGTGCAAGGCGAGGAGTTCGATGACGGCTCGTATGAACAAACGGGCCACATTGAAATCGACTTCGGCCTGGACGTGCCGTTTCTACAAGAAAATGTCGAACTCACGGATGACGTGCAGGCCCGAGTGCGGGAAAACGTCGCCAAACTAGTCGCCTTCACGATGCAAGCGGAAAAGAATACGCGCGCCAATGCGCGGCTTCTCTGGTCAGAATCAGAAGAGAATCTGGCACAAAAACTGATCGCTCGGCTGCAGAAAGTTCAGTGACCGCAGGCAAGGAGCCTGCTCTCCAGCTGCGGAGCCTGCGACAGCATCGAGGATGGAAACCATATGCTAGTGTCGGTCACAAGACTTCGAGTCAGGGCATTCAGGTTTCTTCCGGTGTTCGTCTTGAACACGTTCTTTGCCCAACGCCAAGTCAGACGGGCTGAGGGATTTGCCGGCGGCCGGCTGCTTGTCGACGCTCATCGAACTTTCTGGACGCTGACGACTTGGGAGAGCGAGCGCGCGATGAAGCAGTATCGTGGTTCAGGAGCGCACGCTAAAGTCATGCAGAAACTGGTCGAATGGTGCGACGAAGCGGCTTACGCTCACTGGGTCGCGGAAACGCCGAGCATTCCGCTTTGGCCAGAAGTTTATGAGCGGCTTGTGCAAGAGGGACGTCTGTCTCGCGTGGCGCATGCGTCTGCCGACCATGATGCGCGGCACTTCGCTAAACTGCGGCTGCAGCCTTTGATCGGCCAAGATCTGAAGCCGGCGGCCCATGGCGCGAAAGTCGCGCAGTAAGCCGCCGGCGTCGATGATGCGAAGCCGCTATGTCGGTGGGTGATGCTACTTCGTCCGGCCGCCCTCAACTTTAAGCGTGTCGGTCGCCGCCGCCTGTGCCGCCGCAAGCCGGGCCGTCAACACGCGGAACGGAGAGCACGACACGTAGTTGAGCCCCACGCGATGGCAGAACTCCACCGAGGAGGGTTCGCCGCCATGCTCGCCGCAGATTCCGACTTTTAGCGTGGGACGCGTCTTCCGCCCACGCTCCGTCGCCAGTTTGACCAGTTGCCCGACACCCTCCTGGTCGAGTGCCGCGAACGGATCCTGCTTCAGAATTCCTTCCGCCAGATACGTTGGCAGCACTTTGTTCACGTCATCGCGCGAGAAGCCGAACGTGGTCTGCGTCAGATCGTTAGTGCCGAAGGAGAAAAACTCGGCTTCTTTGGCGATTTCGTCGGCTACCAGCGCGGCGCGCGGCAACTCGATCATCGTGCCGACCATGTAGTCAACTTTCATTCCCTTCTCTTTGAACACTTCTTCCGCGACGCGCTTCACGATCGCGCCCTGGTTCGCCATTTCTTTGAGCGTGGCCACGAGTGGAATCATCACTTCGGGGTGCACCTTGATTCCCTTCTTGGTGCAATCCACAGCGGCTTCAAAAATGGCCCGCGCCTGCATCTCTGTAATTTCCGGATATGTAATTCCCAGCCGGCATCCACGATGCCCCAGCATCGGATTGAATTCGTGCAATTGCTCAACCCGAGCCAGCAACCCAGGCAAGACTTTCTTCAGATCGCCAGCCGATTTCACTCCGTAATCGCGATACGCTCTGACCAACTCTTTCTTCCGCTTGGCGTCGGAGTGAGGCAGCATGGCGATGTCGACCATCAGGTCTTCTCGTCGTGGCAGAAATTCATGAAGCGGAGGATCGAGAGTGCGGATCGTAACCGGCAAACCGTCCATCGCCTTGAATACGCCGGCAAAATCAGCCCGCTGCATGGGAAGAAGTTTTTTCAGGGCAGCTCGCCGATCTTTTTCGTTGTCCGCCAGAATCATGGCGCGCATGTGCGGAATTTTTTCTTCGCCGAAGAACATGTGCTCGGTACGGCAGAGTCCGATGCCTTCCGCGCCAAACGCCCGCGCCTGGACGGCGTCGCGCGGAATGTCAGCATTGGCGCGCACTCCCAGCTTGCGAAACGGTTCGGCCCATCCCATCAGCTTTAGAAGTTCCGGATCGTCAGCTTTTGGCGGAATCGTATTCAGCTTGCCCTTAATTACGCGGCCGGTCGTGCCATCGAGAGAGATCCAATCTCCTTCGTGGAAGGTCTGGCCTTTCACCCGCATCTCGCCCTTCTTTTCGTCGACTGCAATGTCGCCCGCGCCAGCCACGCAACACTTGCCCATGCCGCGGGTAACGACAGCAGCGTGACTGGTCATGCCGCCGCGCGAAGTGAGAATGCCTTTCGCGACTTCCATGCCGTGAATGTCTTCTGGAGTTGTTTCGGCGCGCACCAGAATCACGGGATTTTTCGTCGTGTCGTGTCCCGCCATCCTGACCGCTTCGTCCGCTGTAAACACGATCTGCCCCACCGCCGCACCTGGCGACGCCGGCAAACCGGTCGCGAGCACCTCGACTTTTGTACTCTTTTCATCGAGGCGCGGAACCAGAAAGTCATAGAGCTGATTCGGCTCGACGCGGAAGATCGCCTCTTCCTTCGTGATCAATCCCTCTTCCACCATCTGGATCGCCACGCGCACGGCCGCAAGTCCCGTGCGCTTGCCGTTGCGCGTCTGCAGCATGTAGAGCTTGCCGTCCTGAATAGTGAACTCGAAATCCTGCATGTCTTTGTAATGCTTCTCCAGCCGCGTCGTGATGTCGCGCAACTGGTCGTATACGTCGGGCATGATCTTGTGCAGTTCAAGAATTGGAACCGGAGTGCGGATGCCCGCAACCACGTCTTCACCCTGCGCATTCATCAGGAACTCGCCGTAGAACTCTTTCGTGCCGGTCGCGGGATTGCGCGTGAAGCCCACGCCGGTGCCGCTGGTGTCGCCGAGGTTGCCGAATACCATGGCCTGCACGTTGACAGCGGTGCCGAGCATGTCGTCGATGTTGTTGATGCGGCGGTAATGTTTGGCGCGATCGTTTTGCCACGAACGGAACACAGCGTCGCGCGCCATGACCAGCTGCTCGTGAGGATCCTGCGGGAAGTCGCGCTTGGCGTGCTTCTTGACGACCTTTTTGTATTCGACGATCACTTCCTGCAGCGCCTTGGCGTCGAGATCGGTGTCGAGCTTGGCCTTCTTCTGTTTCTTCTTGGCGTCGAACACTTCGTCAAAGGCCGACTTGTCGATGTCGAGCACGACGTTGCCGAACATCTGAATCAGCCGGCGGTATGAATCGGCGGCGAAGCGCGGGTTGTGGCTGCGCTTGGCGAGCGCTTCCACGCTTTTGTCGTTCAATCCCAGGTTGAGAATGGTGTCCATCATCCCAGGCATGGAAAACTTCGCGCCCGAGCGCACACTCACCAGCAGCGGATTCTCGCCCGCGCCCAGCTTCTGCCCCTGCAGCGCTTCAAGGTTTGCCAAGGCCTCGTTCATTTGACTGTCGACCTCTTTCGATACGCCGCCGGTTCGCATGTATTCGCGGCAGGCTTCGGTCTGGATCGTGAATCCCGGAGGCACGGGCAGACCGGCGTTGGTCATTTCCGCCAGGCCGGCACCTTTGCCACCGAGCACATCTTTCATCTTGCTGTTACCATCGGCCTTGCCGCCGCCGAAAAAGTAAACGTACTGCGTCGAGCCTTGCTTGTTTGTTGCCGTCTTGTTGGGGGCCGTCTTGGTTTCCTGTACTGCGGCTTCGGGGAGAGTGACTGTCGCCATGACTATGAGTCCTTTGTGGTTCAAGATTTCCGGCCTTCTGGGCCCGTTCCGATCTCTATCGTGATCGCTCGTCATTCCGAGCGCCTTGTTTCCGGCGCGAGGAATCTGCTGTCAGCGGCCGCTGCTACGACTTCCCTTCGGTGACAATCTCGGAAAAATCCGCAATCGTCGAGAACTCTCGCAACAGGGTTCGCAAAAGAGCCAAGCGGTTCGCCCGCACTTTCTCGTCTTCCACCATCACCATCACTTTGTCGAAGAAGGCATCAACGAGGTCTCGCACTGTCGAGAGCAGCATGAGAGCATCGCCGTAGCGTTTTTCTCTTCGGAACGCGTCCATGCGGGGACCGTTCGTCTCAACGTAGGCCGCCAGATCTTTCTCTTCCTGCGCCGAATCGGGCAGGGGTTCGAAAATCTCTGCCGGTCCAATTCCCTTCTCTGTAGCCTGTTTCAGGATGTTTCGCATGCGCTTGCAGGCTGCGCCAATCGCCTGGAATTCGGGCATATGCAAAACTTGCTTCACGGCTTCCGCCCGCGCGAGCGCGTCGACCACATCGTCCGCATCCGCCCCGAGCGCGGCTTTCACCACGTCGAACTCATATCCGCGCACATCTTTCAGATAGAACTCCAGCCGTTCGCGGAAGAAGGTAACCAGCGACTGCGCGAATATCTCATCTTCAACAAACTTCTTCTCCGTTTCCGAGCGTCTGTAGCCGCAGCGCGCATCGCGCATTAATTCATTCAGCCGCAGCGGCAGTTTTTTCTCAGCAATCACTTTCACAATGGCATTTGCCTGCCGCCTCAGCGCAAACGGATCCTTCGACCCGCTCGGCACCAGGCCCAGGGCGAACATTCCAGCGATCGTGTCCGCCTTGTCTGCGATCGACAGCACGGCGCCTTCCATCGATCGCGGAACATCGTCTTCGGTCGACTCTGGCTTGTACTGATCGTAAATCGTGTCGGCAATGGCCAGCCGCGTCGCCTCTGGCAGGGTGGGATCCAACTGCTGCGCGCGAGCGTACACGCCGCCGATAATGCCCTGCAGTTCGGTAAATTCCTTGACCAGTTCGGTGGTGAGATCAGTTTTCGACAGACACGCCGCCTTGTGGACCACTCCGGGCCGCACGGCGATTCCGTGTCGTTTGAGAATCTCACTCAGCCAACTGCAGAGCCGCTGCACCCGCAGCGTCTTGTCGTAGTAGCTGCCCAGGTCTTTCTGAAACGTCACATGCTTGAGGAATTCGAGGCGATCGAGCAGCGATTTTTTCTGATCCGTTTCCCAGAAGAACCGGGCGTCGTTGAAGCGCGCCCGCAACACGCGTTCGTTGCCATGCCGGATCAAGCCCTGAGGATCGCCATCCGTATTGAGGACAGCCAGAAAATGCGGCAGCAACCTCGCGTCCGCATCTTCCACGGCAAAATATCTTTGATGATCGCGCATCACTGTAACCAACACTTCTTTCGGCAGAGCCAGAAACTGCGGATCGAACCCGCCGAGGATGACGGAGGGAAATTCGGTCAGGTTCACAACCGTATCCAGCAGCGACTTGTCTTCGCGCCAGCGCGCGCCGGGGATGGTGCGCGCGGCCGCATCAAGCGCCTTGCGAATACGGTGCTCGCGCTCAGCGCGGCCCAGAACTTTAGCCGCGCGCAGAGAATCAACGTAGGCTATTCCCGCAGCCGGAATCGTAACGGCGCCGGGGGAAAGAATGCGGTGGCCACGCGAGGTCTTGCCTGCCTTGATTCCATCGAACTCGAGCGGAATGGTTTCGCCGTCAAGCATCGCCACCAGCCAGCGCACCGGACGCACGAAGCGCTCGGCAGGCTTGCGCCAGTACATATTTTTCGGCCAGTAGATCGAGGCCAGCTCTTTCGTCAGTCCCTGGCCAAGAATGTCGGCTGCGCTCAACCCCTTCCGAGTGACATTCGCAGCGATGCACTCACCCTTGGGAGTGGTAACTCTGCCAAGCACAGAAACATCAACGCCAGCCTTCTTCGCGAAACCGTGAGCCGCGGCTGTCGGAGAACCATCTTTATACGCGACGCTAACGGAAGGTCCTACGATCTGCTCGGTAACGTCTGCTTGCGCGGCGGCGATGCCCGGCGCCATGATCGCCAGCCGCCGCGGCGTCTCGAAACCCGTAATCTCGTCGCCGCCCAGCCGCTCGCGCGTGAGCAGGGCTGCAACGCGCAGCCGCAGTTCCTGCGACCCGGCATCGATCATGCGCGCGGGAATCTCTTCGCAACCGATCTCGAGCAGGAAATCTGGCATGCAGCAGCTCTCTGATTATTTCAAAGTTGGTGTCGCGTTGTGGTGACCGCGATCACAATCCAATCGCCATCGCGAATTCAAATCGTCGCCGTGGCTAACGTCTCTTTCTTTGGTTCCTTTATTTTCGCTCTCGCAGGTTCGGGCTCATCGGAGTTTTCCGCCGGCGTTTCGCTCTTTTGCTGGTCGACCCAGGCTTTCGCGATGCCCACCGCCAGGGCTCGCACGCGAGCGATCACGCCGACGCGCTCGGTCACGGAAATCGCTCCGCGAGCGTCGAGAATGTTGAACAGGTGCGAGCACTTCAAGCAAAGATCGTAGGCGCCCAGCAGTGGGAACCGTGCTTTCTCTCGAAGAACCCCATCCCGCTCAACCGGGTGCCCCATTTCTCGCGTCTTTTGCGAGAAGTGGGGTTTTTCCTCTGGAGAAGATACGCTCTTTGCCAGGGCCACATATTTCTCGATCAGCGTCTTGCACTCTGCTTCATACAAATCAAAGTGTCTCCATGCCTTGTCGACATCTGCGTCTTCGAAGTTGTAGACCGAGAACTGCACCTCGTCGGCCAGGCGCACGTCCCCATACTTGACCACGCTGCCCGTTTCAGGGTCGCGCGCCCACACGATGTCGTAGATCGAATCCACGTCCTGAAGAAATGCCGTGATGCGCTCCAAACCGTACGTAAGCTCGGCAGTTATCGGGAACAGATCGATGCCGCCGCATTGCTGGAAATAGGTGAATTGCGTGATCTCCAGGCCATCGAGCATGACCTGCCAGCCCACCCCCCATGCGCTCAACGTAGGCGCCTCCCAGTTGTCTTCTTCGAACTTGATGTCGTGCTGGCACAGGTCGATGCCGATCGCGGCCAGCGATTCGAGGTACAACTCCTGCACGTTCTCCGGCGGCGGCTTCAGAATTACTTGAAGCTGCATGTGCTTGAACAGCCGGTTGGGATTCTCACCGTAACGGCCATCGGCGGGACGTCGCGACGGCTGCACATACGCAACCTTGTACGGCTGCGGCCCAAGCACCCGCAGGAACGTTTCCGGCGCCATGGTGCCTGCGCCAAGCTCCACATCGTAGGGCTGCTGCAGCACGCATCCGCGGTCAGCCCAGAAGGTCTGCAGGCGCAGGATAAGTTGCTGGAACGTGAGCGGATTGGAGGAGGAGCTCATGGTGATGTTTCTATCTGCCGGCTCCCTGCCTTGCTACAAGCCAGAATGAGAACGCCTTACAGTGCGGTCAGAGCGCAGCTGGTTAATCATTGATTGTAACGGAAGGGGGCGGCAACCGTCAGCCTCCGGCGGACACACTTTTCCAATAGGAAATCTGCGCCCAGGTTGGGGAAATATACGCATTTTGTGGAAAACAACCTCGGTTTCGTGTACGGTTCTCACGCACGAAAACGGATCAAAGAACGATCGCCCGGAGACTGTAAGCCAGGGTGAGATTCAATCGATTCGGCGGAGGGGCGGCGTGTTGACAAGGAAGCGAGTTTTCCTCGGAATTCCATCTGGCGTCTTTGCGCTTTTCCTGGTGTGTTCGTGCAGCGGCTGTAACAGAGCGACCGAGCCCGCGGCTGCCTCGCCAGTGCCCTCGGTTCTGGAGATGGACCCGATACCACGCACCCCGGCCCGGCTGGCGCGGGGCAAATACCTGGTGGAGGGACTGCTGCAATGCTGGGGCTGCCATTCGGAGACCGACTTCACGCAGCGCCCGGCGCGGCCGGTCCCGGGAAAGACGGGCGGTGGCTTTGTTTTTCCTAATGTCGAGCTGAACCTGCCCGCGCCGAACCGGATCGTGGCGCCCAATATCTCTTCTGATCCAGAGTATGGAGCGGGAAAGTGGAAGGACGCGGACTTTGTACGTGCGTTGCGCCAAGGGATCGGTCACGATGGGCGAACGCTCTACCCGCTGATGCCGTATCAGTATTTTCGCAATCTATCCGATGAAGATTTGGCGTCCGTGATCGTCTTTGAGCGGTCTCAGGCTCCCGTGCACATTGAGCGACCAAAGACGGTGCTGACGGATGACATGAAAAAGCTATTTCAACCCCCGCCGCCGTTGGCGCACGTCGCGGACCCAGACCGGTCAGATCGCGTGGCCTATGGGAAGTATCTGGTGACAGTAGGGCATTGCGATGCCTGCCATTCGCCAACCGATGCGCAGGGCAACAACCTTCCCGGGTTGGAGTTTAGCGGCGGAGCCCCGCTTACCGGCAACTGGGGACCAGACCCGACAAAGCTGATAACAGTAGCATCGCTGAACCTGACGCCGGATCCCTCGGGGATTGGGTACTTCGACGAAAAACTGTTCATCGAAGCAATTCGCACGGGATCGGTCAAAGCGCGGCCCCTCTCGAACATCATGCCCTGGGCATTTTTCCGCAATCTGACCGACGATGATTTAAAAGCAATCTTCGCTTATCTGCGTACGCTGAAACCGGTACAGCACCGGGTGGATAATACCGAGCCGCCGCGTTACTGCAAGGTATGCCGAGGCAAGCACGGATTCGGCGACAGGAACTAGCGCACTTGTCATGAGGCGGCGAGAACTCTAGAACCCGCCCTTCTCCAGCATTGCAGCCGTCACCAGTTTTTTCTCGATGTGCCTCTGCAGGATCTGGACTAGGAACTTGCGTAGGTCGGCCGCCTGCGTTTTGGGCCAGGGTGGGCCGACGAAACCTTCGACGGGTGCGCGAAACATTCTTGCCGCCAGTTGGCGCGATTCGCTTGAAATCTCAGAGGACGCAAGGCGCTTGTCGTCGGGACACATCAGGCCGTCGGCCAGCGCATGGAAGTAGGCGCGGCTGCCGTTCAGAGTTCGGCCGCAAACGATGCACTCGGTGAGTTCGGGCAGAAAACCGACCAGGCGCGTGAGCCAGAGATCGAAATAGGTGATGGGCATCCAGATGATCGAGGTCGCTGGACGGTCCGCGCCAGATACCTCACCCGCCTGAACCCGGGATTCCGGGTTGCGCCCGTCTGTCTGCAGTGCGTGCAAGACCGAGAGCGTGAGGCGGAAAATGGCGTCGTTGGCCTCGTGGTCGGGGAGCAGTTCGTCGAGCAGTTCCGCGATGTGCCCCAAGGCTACGGCGCGGGCATAGCTCACCTCCGACGCCAGCGGAGATTCGAGGACCTCGCAGGCGTCGAGCCGCACCAGTTCCTGGCGCTCTCGGACATCATAGAACGCACGTACATGAGTGAGCGGTTCGAGCGCTCCTCCGAAGCGGCGCTTCGACTTCTTGGCCGAGCGTGCCACGCCGCGTACCTTGCCCTCCTCACGGGTAAACAGCGTGACCAGCAGATCGGCTTCGCGCATGGGATAAGTGCGCAGCACGATCGCTTCTGTTTCTCGAAGTGCCATGGGCGGGCTCGATGCAATTCTAGTGGATGCAATTCTAGTGGAAGAGGCGTGCTATCTACATAGTGGAGCAGACGCGGTCCAGGGTTTGACTCCGGCGCATGCTATATTTCGTCTCGCATGGGTTCGTTTCTCCTTTTCGCTTTTTCGTGGTGGGGGATCGCTCTGCGGATTGTGGCTATTGTTCACTTCATCCGCCGGCGGCCGAATTTTTTCTGGTTGTTTGTGATTCTGTTTCACTGGATCGGAGCGCTGGTCTACATCCTGGTCGAAGTGATCCCGGATGCGAGCCTGCTGCGCGGGTCGTTTCAGGTGTTTCCCCGGCGGCGGCGAATTCACGAACTGGAACGCACCATTCTCGACAACCCTTCGGCAGGAAATTACGAAGAACTCGGGCTGCTTTATCTGGACGATGGCGATTATGCTCGGGCGCGCGCCAGCTATGACAAAGCGATTTCAGCGCGAGCCGATTCCGTGGATTCGTTTTACCGGCGTGGGGTGGCCGAGGTGGAACTGGGAGACTTTGCCGCGGCTGTGCCGGACCTCGAGCGAGGAGTGAATTCCGATCCGAATTACGATTTTCATCGTGCCAAGGGATTGCTGGCCTGGGCCTACGCGCAGACCGGTCAAGCCGAAAAAGCGGACACGATGTTTCGCGAGGCAACGAAAATCTCGACCATCTCCGAAACCTATTATCACTACGCGCTGTTTCTGCAGTCGCAGGGTCGTGTTGCCGAAGCCCGCGAGTGGGCGCAGAAAATCCTCGACAAAAAACCGACGATGCCGAGATATCTGCGGCGGCGGGAGCGGCCGTGGTTCCGCAAGGCGAGCGCGCTGCTGGGACGGCTGTGGGCTTGAGAGGCTCTCGCCCCAGCGGCTATAACACATTGATCTTCATGCGCTTGCTTGGCGCGCTGAAAACCTCGCCTTTTCAATACGATGATGAAGGTTTCCGCATGGACCAATGCTAAGATCATAGGTGGTGAATCGTTCCGAGCCCTCCATCCGGCTGCTGGCCACCGACATCGACGGCACGCTGCTCAATCCACAATTTCACATTTCTGAGGCCGACCTCGCAGCCCTGCGGCGGGCACATGCCGAAGGCCTTGAGATCGTCCTGGTAACGGGACGGCGACACGCCTTTGCCCTGCCCATCGCGCAGCAGCTGGGATTTGATTTGTGGCTGATCAGTTCGAACGGTGCGGTCACACGCTCGCTGGCAGGCGAGACATTTCATCGCGATGTGATGCCGGCAGAGACCTGCCGGCGCCTCTGCCTCGCCATGCAAGAGTTTCGCGGCAATACCGTTCTTACGTTTGATCAGGAAACAAAAGGCGCGATCGTGCTGGAGCACATGAATGAACTGGGGCCCAGCATCCGGCGTTGGCTGGAAAAGAATATGGAGTACATCGAGTTCGTGGTGCCAATCGAGCGTGCCCTGGTGAAGGATCCCGTGCAGGCGATGTTTTGCGGAACGATCGCGCGCATGGCCGATGCGCAGCGGGCGCTCGCGGGCTCCGGGATGAACGGGCAGATTACCGTATTGCGCACCGAATACCCGGCGCGGGATTTGTTGATGATTGACGTGTTGCGCGCAGACTGCTCGAAGGGGCACGCGCTGAAACGATGGGCGGCGCATCGCGGATATGGACGCGAACAGGTCATGGCCGTCGGTGACAACCACAACGATATTGAGATGCTTGAGTTTGCTGGACATCCGGTTATCATGGGGAATGCCTGCGAGGAACTGCGCGGGCGGGGATGGACGGTGACGCGCGGGAACGATGAATGCGGGGTCGCGGCCGCGGTGGAAGCTGCTTTGGCCGTCGGCCGTTAGTCGTCGGTCGTTAGTCGTTGGTCGTTCGCTGTTTGTCGCGGGTAGCGGTTCGTGGAGCGGCGGTTATTCAGAATGCTGCGTTTGCCTTCATTTCGGTTGCTGACCGTCGCCGTCGCGGTATTGGTCGTGAGTCTTCCTTGCCTAGCGGATGATCTGGCGGTGTTGAAGAACGGCTTCTCGATCCGGCATGAGCGGCGTGCGGTTGTTGGTGACGTGACCAGACTCTACATGAACGCAGACGGCTCGAGCTATGTGGACGTGCCTACGGCGGACATCGAACACTTTGAGGCAGCGCCGGCTTTACCCGCCGCGACTGTGGCCTTTGCAAACCACGGCAAAGATGGTGCTCCGGCGGCCGTGGCGAAGGCTCCGCCTTTTTTCCCCGCCGGCCAGCAACCCCAAGCCTGGGGCTCCCAGCCACCCGCGGATTTGAATGACGTTGTCAGCGCCGCCAGTTGGCGCTATCAGCTCGATCCCGACCTGGTAAACAGCGTGATCAAGGCCGAGAGCGGATTCAACGTGCGGGCGGTGTCGCCGAAAGGCGCGCAGGGCCTGATGCAGTTGATGCCCGGTACGGCATCACAGCTGGGTGTGCAGAACGCATTCGATCCTCAGGCCAACGTGGAAGGCGGGACAAGATATCTGCGCGAACTGCTGGAGCGCTATAACTTCGATCTGGTAAAAGCGCTTGCGGCATACAACGCGGGGCCTCAGCGAGTAGAACAGTTCGGCGGCGTGCCTCCGTTTTATGAAACGCGAGCGTACGTGGCGCGCGTGGTCCGGGATTTTAATAAGAAGAAAATTGCGCAGAGAAAAGGCCCAGGTTCTACGCAAACGGCGTCCGCAACTAAAGCATCGAGTGCAAAGATGCATGCCGTTTCGGCGGCGCGGCGTAGCGCTGGCGCTTTGACCCAGGCTAAAGCGCAACCGAGCGACTAGACGTCTTTCCTCCTGGCGTGACTCGCCTTCGAGCTTCGCTCGACCGGACAGCCAAAGCGCGCTTGGCTCGCATGGATCCTACTGATCTCGGCATCCAACTCACGCATTACCAGGTTTGACCCCTTGGGCTTGGTCATTTACCTTGTAACTGCCGTTTCTCGCTTCGCGTTGCGAGGGCCGCGGCGCGGAGTTTCCTCAGTTCATGGATAAAAAGCGCATTCTGGCCAGTGTGGTCGTGTTTTTCATCCTGGCCTTCCTGTTTTACATGCAATACCGGCACTGGCGCGCTTTCGACTGGAGAACGTTCTGGAGCCAGACCCACCGCATCAAGAAAATTCACGTGCTGCACGGTATCGCGCTGATCTATATCGGATATGTGCTTCGCGCCGTGCGTTGGAAGATTTTTTTGCGGCCGGTGCGCCCGAAGACGACTATCGCCGACGTGCTCTCGCCGACCGTGATTGGTTTCACCGGGCTGGCACTGTTGGGAAGGGTTGGCGAATTTATTCGGCCATATCTGATCGCGCGCCGCACAAATCTTCCCTTTTCTTCGCAACTGGCGGTGTGGGCCGTGGAACGCATCTTCGACGTCGGCGCGTTCGCGGTGTTAACCGTGGCCGCGATCTTCTTGCCCAGCGCACTGCCGTCGATTCCGCACCCGGAGTATTACCAGCGCTTCCGAGAAGCGGGGTTCTTTTTGATTGCGATGGTAGCTGGAACCACGATCGCCGCGATCATAATTGGGCGCAACGGCGAGGCGGCGGCGCAATGGGTCGAGCAGCGCTTCGCTCATTTATCGTCGAACCTCGGGCACAAGATGAGCCAGAAAGTACGCGAGTTCGGCATGGGACTGAACACGATTCATGGGCCCTGGTCGCTGCTGTTGGTCACGCTGGTTTCGATCGGCATGTGGTACATGATTGCGTTGGCGTATCAGGAAGTGACGCATTCCTACGGAGTGGACGCGCTCGAGATTCCGGTGTCGCAGTTGCTGATCCTGATGGGGTCGAGCATGGTGGGCTCGATGCTAAGTTTGCCCGCGGTCGGCGGCGGCTCGCAGATGGCCACGATTGCAACTTTGTCGAGCGTGTTTGACGTTCCACCGGAACTGGCCGCCAGTTGCGGGATTCTGCTTTGGCTCGTGACGTTTGCCGCGGTGGTACCGCTTGGGCTGGTGCTGGCGCATCATGAACGATTGTCGCTGCGCAAGTTGTCCAAAGAAAGTCATCGCGCCGAGGAAGTGGTCATGGAGAGTCCACCAGGAGATTGAATCATTGTCGTTCCGACACGGGCTGACGACTCGGAGAGGAACCTGCTGATCCCCGCTAGCTGTTAATTCTTCTGTCCAGTGCTACTGCCGCTGCTCAGAACAGCAGATTCCTCACGGCTGAAGCCGTTCGGAATGACAAAGCTTTGTACCCACAGGAAGCGACCTCTATTCGGTGACGACCGCTTTTACCAGATTGCGCGGATGGTCTACGTCGTATCCCTTGTAGATGGCGATGTGGTAGGCGAAGAGTTGCAGGGGAATCACTTCGACGATCGGCAACAGCAACTCGGGTGCGGCAGGCACGTAGAAGACGTGATCGGCAATCGTTGCGACTTCCGTGTCGCCCTCGGTCGCGACCGTCACTAGAGGCCCGCGGCGGGACTTTACTTCCTTCATCACTTCGAGCGTTCGCCGGTAACGGAGCACGGAATCAGGATCGTTGTGGTCGCAGGTGGCCAGCACGACGACCGGCAATTTCTCATCCACTAACGCGTTCGGGCCGTGCTTGAGTTCCCCTGCCGGATATCCCTCGGCATGGGCGTAGGAAATTTCCTTCAGTTTGAGCGCGCCCTCGCGGGCGATAGCATAATGAACGCCGCGTCCGAGATACAGAAACTTTTCAGCCTTGAAATGAGCTTTGCCGAACTGCTCGGCGAGATCGTCCCAGGTGCGCAGGTTTTTCTCGATAGCGTCGGGAAGGCGCATCAGGCGCTGCAAATAGGATCGCGTAACTTCCGAAGTCATCCGTCCGCGCTTGCGCGCAAAAAACAACGCCATCAGATAGAGGATGGTCAGTTGCGTAGTGAAACTCTTGGTCGCCGGAATCGCGAGCTCCGGGCCAGCTCCGGTGATAAGAGCAGCCCCGGCTTCGCGCACGATAGTTGCGGGCGAAACGTTGGAGATGGCGATCGTCTTGACGCCGCGCGTTAACGCCTCGCGTTGTGCCGCGATTGTATCGGCGGTTTCGCCGGATTGCGTAATCACCATCACGATCGGGTCGACGGCGGCGTGGGTGGAGCGGTAGCAGTATTCGCTGGCGTACTCGACATCGACCGCGACGCCCGAGAGATCTTCAATCATGATTTCGCCCGCGAGGCCGGCGTGGCGGCTCGAACCACTGGCTGCGATAATCAGCTTTTCGAAAGTCAAAAGCGCGCTTTCGATCGGCTCCAGTGCTCCGGGGAAAATGATGTCGTCTTTCAGATGCATTTCGACGGTCTTCGCAATGGCCGACGGCTGCTCGTAGATTTCCCGCCGCATGGCGTGGGAGTACTGACGGGTTGCGGGGTCTTCCTGCGTAGTAAGAGTCATGATGGCTGGGCTGAGGGTAAATCATTTTGCGTGGCATGGGCAAACCCATCGCAGGCTCCATCGAATAGGTAAAATAGGTAAAGCACAATCTGGAGAAGACGGGAGCGAACAGCCATGAAAACCCAGAGTGACGACAAACCAGAGCACAATCCAGCCGAGGCAGCTGCGCACATTGCAAATGCCCACAACATTTTGAAAACCTTGCAGGAGAAGATTGGGAAGCATCCAGAACTGGGCACCGCCATCCTGAAGCTGGAGACGGCGCTGAATATTCTGGGAGTGAAGACGGGCTGGACGCTGTAATGGCGCGCCGGCTACGTTATCCCGGAACACCCTCGAAGTGGGCTTCGATTTCTTCCAGCGTCTTGCCTTTAGTTTCCGGCAGGAACCAGGTCGCGGTCACGAAATAGATCACCGTGCAGCCCGCGAATCCGAAAAACATAGTCGAGTAGCCGTACTTGCCGACAGTCGGCAGGAAGATCGCGGCAATTGTCGTAGAGACCGCCTGGTTGAGCACGAGAGCGATGCTCATACCGTTGGAACGGATGCGAGTCGGCATCAACTCTGAGAGCGCCAGCCACACGCAGACGCCCGGACCGACGGCGTAGAACGCCATGAAGACAAAGAGAGTGATAGCGACGAGCCATCCATTGCCCGGACTGGGGACTGGGCTGATGAGAGCGTTCTCGATTCTTAACGGCGCGGTGCGCGCGGCGTCGAGGTTGCCGAATGGATTCGAGAAAAACGCCACGACCTTATTCGCGGGCACGCAATCTTCGCGGGTCATCGTGATCGGCTTGGCGGCCGGATCGTCGGAGCGCACTGCCTGAGTGGCAGTGCGAAAATCTCCGTAAGCATAGATGACGACGAGCGAAGTTGGGCGTGCGATCTCGCCACCGTTGCTCTCTCCACGTTCTTTCAGCAGTTTGCCGGCAAGATCTCCGTTATAAAACAAGGTAAGTTTCTGATCGGCCGGGACCATCGACTGCATGGTAGCTTTCGCGTCGACTCGCAGACGCTCGGTCCCGAGGAAGAGCACGCCGGTGCAGACGAGGGAGACGATGATGCCGGCGGTGCCGACTGCCAGAAGAAACTTCCGGCCCTTGCGGTCGACGAGGACGACGCCGGCATAGGTAACGATGAAATTAATAATCGTAAATACAACATAGCCCCAATGCGCGGCAACGTCGGAAAGGCCGCTCTGCAGCAGGATGTTAGTGTTATAGGCAATAATCGAATTGATACCTGTGGCCTGATTGAAAGCCAGAATGATGCAGGCCAGCACAAAAGGAATCACGTACTTCCGGCGCAAGAGCGATTCTTTGGCCTTTGTTCCCGCCGAGGTCTTGCTCCTTTCCGCGGCGACGGCTTCCTTCATTTCTTTGAGCTCGAGATCGGCTTGCTCCACCGTGCGCGAGCGAAGAAGCGCCGCATACGCCGCGTCATTCTTGCCGCGGCGCAGCAGCCAGCGCGGCGACTCCGCGACCATAAAGCTACCGATTACGAAAAGCAGGCCCGGCGGCAGCGATACCCAGAAGATGCCCCGCCAGGCAGTGTCTTTGAACGCAAGCAGACGGGCCGGGTCGCCCAGCTTCGCGACCTGGTCCACTCGAAAGCTGAAGTACACGCCGACCAGGGCTGCCGTCACAAGGCCCAGGGTGAGCAGCCACTGAAAAATCCCCGTACCCTTGCCCCGGCTTGAAGCCTCGAGGCACTCCGCAAGATAAAGTGGCACGACAACGCCGATGAGGCCTGCGCTCACACCTTGCAGCAGGCGGCCGAATACCAGCGGTCCGTAACCGTGTGCGAGTGCGATTGTGGGAATGCTGAAAACGAACATGACGCCGCTGAGCGCCATGAGCCACTTGCGGCCCATCCAGTCGGCCAGCAGGCCGGCGAACAGTGTGGAGATTACGCTGCCGAGCAGCACGGCGGCGACAACGATGGAAAGCTGGCCGGCGTTCAGGCCCGAAGTCGCCTCAAGATAGGGCAGTGCACCGGCAATGATGCCGACGTCCACGCCGTAGAGCAGGCCGCCCAGGCCAGCTACGATCAGAAGAAAACGGTTATAGAAAATCTTCCTGCTGTCGAGTGCGCTGTTGGCGATCTCAGCCGTCATAGTTTGTTTGATCTTGTATACGCGCGTGAACTCCGGGCTAATTGTCTGCTGTTTTCAAGCGCACATGATTGTAGCCTAGCGGGCGATGGGAAGCGGCGGCTAAAAAGCCGCAGCTAGATTCGGGTGGCTTTGCCACGCGGCCAAAGCCACGCCCTCTCAAAGCGAAGCTGCCATCCCCTCCACGCACGAGCGAAGGCCTTCAAAGGGGACCACGATCTTTCTTCGAAGCACAGGCGGTGCTCACTTCAGAGCGCCGTCGACGGGCTCTTCTCGATGGGCAGGGTGAAGGAGAAGACCGAGCCGCTGCCTAACTGGCTAACCACGCCGATCGTGCCGCCGTGAGCCTCGACGATGACTTTCGCAATAGATAGGCCCATCCCCGTTCCCGGTGCGGAGTAACGCTGGTGGCGCCCGCGGTAGAACTTTTCAAAGATCAGCGACTGCTCGAAAGAATCTATACCTGGCCCGCGGTCGGCAACACTGGTGACGAGCCAATCGCCCTTTCGTTCGCTCGTGACTTTGATCGGAACTCCAGGGTCGGAGTATTTGCCGGCATTCTCGAGGAGGTGCATGAGCACTTCGCGAATGCGTTCCACGTCCATGCGGACCTTGGGCAGGCTCTCGCAGTCGACGGACGCTTCGACGGGATGACTCTCCAACGACGGCCGGGCATCGCAGAGCGCAGGCTCCAGTGCGTCGCAGATCGAGTGAGTCCGCAGGTCGAGTTTGAACATGCCGGCATCGAGTTGCGCCATCTCCGACGCCTCGCCCACCAGGCGGTTCAGCCGATCGGTTTCTTCGTCGATAACGGTGAGCAGTTCCCTTCTGCTCTGATCGTCGAGGGCGGCGTCTGAAAGCAACGTGGTGACGCTGGCTTTGATGGAGGTCAGTGGAGTGCGGAATTCGTGCGTTACCGAATCGAGCAAAGCGGAGCGCAGGCGTTCATGCTCCTGCTCGGCCCGATTCTTGCTGAGCGCTTCGAGTGCTCGCGCTCGCTCAATCGCCAAGCCGGCGAGACTGCTGAGCGCGTCCAGAGTTTCTCGGGAGAGTTCGTCTCCCGTAACGCCAAGAGCGCCGACCGTGCGCATTCCGAGCCGAAGCGGCACGTAAGAGATTCCACCCTGGGTGACCGGTTCTCCACGCAGAAGAGTGGAACGCAGAACACTTTCTTCGAATTTCGTGTCGAGCGATGAACGATAGACCGTTGGGTGGTCGGTCGCCATGACCACGACGCCGCTGACGGAAAACGCTTCTTTCACATAAAGCGGCAGAGTGTTCAGCAGTTCGAGGACGTTTTCCGAGGCGAGCAAACGTTGGCTCAGACCGTAAAGCCGCTCCACTTCGCGGCGGCGCTGCTTCGCTCCGACCGCTTCGCGCCGGGCTCGTTCCGAGAGATTGCTGGCCACCAGCGCGGTGGTGAGAAAAGCAAAGAGCGCGACCCAGTTTTGGGGATCGGCGATGGTGAACGTCCCGACCGGAGGCAAGAAGAAGAAATTGAAAGCCGCCGTGGCGCCCACCGCGAGCACGACCGCGTAGCGCAGACCCCAGTAGGCCGAAGTCAATAACACTGTCACGAGAAACATCAACGCGACCGTGGTGTGATTGACGCGCAGGCGGTAGTCGACCGCCGTGATCGCGCCGATGGCTACAACGACCACGGCATAACGCATCGCCTGCGTCCGAGCACTGGTTTTCACTCTCGCATTGTACGATGGGGGTGACAAATTCGAGTCGGCGAAAGACAATGGCTGCCATGACCAAGACGCCCGAAGAGTGGCTGAGCGAAGTTTCACCCGAAAAAGCGCGCGGCATCTTCAAGCTTTTTCTGGGGTACGCTCCCGGCGTAGGCAAGACTTACAGCATGTTGAGCGAAGCTATCCGGCGCGCCAGCCGCGGCGAGGACGTGGCAATCGGCGTGGTGGAGAGCCATGGCCGCAAGGC
Organism: uncultured Acidobacteriaceae bacterium; assembly: GCA_963739125.1. Lineage (GTDB taxonomy): Bacteria > Acidobacteriota > Terriglobia > Terriglobales > Acidobacteriaceae > Sulfotelmatobacter. The sequence continues at coordinate 350,360 of CAVTZD010000002.1, forward strand.
GACTGCGGAATTGGCGGCCAAGCTTGATCGCATTCCCCCACGCAAGCTCGAATACAAGGGCACGGTGTTCGACGAAATGGATGTAGACGCCATTCTCGCGCGTAAGCCGGCCGTGGTTCTGGTCGACGAACTGGCGCACACGAATATTGAAGGCAGCAAACACGCAAAGCGCTATGAAGACGTGATCGAATTGCTCGACGCAAAGATCGATGTGCTTTCCACCATGAACGTGCAGCATGTTGAGAGCGTGGGACCGACCGTGCAGCAGATCACGGGAGTACAGGTGCGCGAGACCGTGCCGGACTGGGTGATGCAGCGGGTGGATGAAATTGTTCTGGCCGATCTGACTCCGCAAGCCCTACAGAATCGCATGTTGCGCGGCGATGTCTATCCGGCGGATCGTGCCCAGCGCGCTCTCTCGAATTTCTTCCGTCCCGGAAATCTGATCGCGCTGCGCGAACTGGCGCTGCGGCAGGTCACAGGTGTGGTCGATCGCAGTCTCGATGCGTATCTGGAAAAAGATGGAGCGCAAGCGGCGCATACGGTGCGCGAGCGCATTGGAGTTTGTGTGAGTTCGAATCCGGCGGCTCAGTACTTGATTGCGCGTGGTTCGCGCATGGCGCAGGCTGTGGGCGGGGAGTTCTATGTTTTGTATATCGACGTCGGCCGTGACTCGCGGCCAGAGGATCAGAAGACACTCGCCGAAAACATCCGCTTCGCCGAAAATCTGGGCGCCCGGGTCGTACGCGTGTCGAGCCGCAGTGTGGCCGACGGAGTCGCGCAACTGGTGCGCGAGCATCACATCACACAGGTCATTTTTGGCCGATCGGCGCGCACTGGCTGGCAGCGTTATCTTTACTTGTCAGCCATTCAAAGATTTCTTCGCGACTCGCCTTCGGTCGATGTCCACATCGTAACCCAGGAGGCGCGCTGATGCCCGATCCTCCGCACATCCTCGTGGTGGATGACGAACCGCAGATCACTCGCGTGCTGCGGACCAGCCTTTCCGCGCAAGGTTATGACATCAGAGTCGCCAACAGCGGCGAGATGGCATTGGAGATCATGAAGGACTGGCAACCCAGCCTGATCATCACCGACTTGTCGATGCCCTCGATCGACGGCGTGCAGCTTTGCCGCACGGTGCGGACGGCATCAAAGGTTCCGATCCTGGTGCTTTCCGTTCGCGATAATGAGCGGCAGAAAGTAGAGGCGCTAGACGCGGGCGCCGACGACTACATCACCAAGCCGTTCGGCATGAACGAACTGCTGGCCAGAGTGCGCGCCAATCTCCGGCGTGTACCAGCGGAGAGCGAAGCTGAGCCGGTAATCGAAGTCGGAGATTTTCGCATCGACACGGCGGCGCACAGAGTAATGGTCCGAGGCGGCGAAGTACGGCTCACTCCGAAAGAATTTGATCTGCTGGTCTTCCTGGCGCGTCGCCCCGGAAAAGTCGTGAACCACCGCACTCTACTGGCCGCAATCTGGGGCGGGCAGAGCACCGAACAAGTCGAGTATCTGCGTGTGTTTGTCGGTCAGTTGCGCAAGAAACTGGAGCCGGACGCCTCATCGCCCCGCTATATTGTGACCGAGCCGTGGGTTGGATATCGGTTTGAGCCGGGCGAGTAGCCCCGTTCTTATGAAGACTCTACGAAGTTCTTATTCATTCTTTATGCCTTTCCCTATCAAATCATTGGAGAACGGAAAGGAACTAAGTCCATGTGGTCGATTCAAGATGTCTCTCCGGAACAGCTGGCCAAACTTTTTTATCATTATCGCGAGGCCTTGGCGGGCGACTTCGGTTGTCACAAGGGCGACGGGCTCGCCTGGGATCGCGCCCCTCAACACGAACGAAAGTTGATGGTTGCTGCCGCTCGTCTGGCTCTGCTGGAGTTGGCGACCGAGCCCGTGCAAGCTGGTGTCCGTCCGTATTTCGCCAAGCCGGGCGAAGCCGATTGGGGCTGCTAGAACCGGTTTGCAGGCTGCGGACGCTAGTCATCAATGTGCCGGGGGGAGACCCTCCTTACGAATTCTTTATGAACTGTTGATCCCATTCTTATGTGAGGGGTTGTCCACTGTTCTGGGAACCTCTAGGCCACGCGTGTGCGGAGTCACGGGATGAGAGTTGCACTTGTGGTGCTGTGTATCAGCGCAATCGGTTTTCTGTTGCGCGTTCTGGTGGCTTTTATACGGGAGGGGATAGATCTTCCGCAGACGTTGAAGTTCTACCTGGCGAGGTTCGATCCGCCCAGGCGGCGAGGAATTGTCATACAGATGAAGCCAGAAGCACGAGAAAGCAACTCGCGGACGGGAACCAACAATCGGATCGCCCTTTGATCTGCGTGCACACGGCATGCCCTTGTAGCTAAGGAGTTTACTCATGCAGGATGTTCTTTGGATCGCAGTAACGATCGCGTTTTTTACCTTGTCCGTTGTGTACGTGCACTTCTGCGATCGCATGAAGTAGGAGGAAATTATGGATGCGCAATCTCTAATCATGCTCATCATCAGCGGTCTGACCACGGTGTATCTGTTCTACGCGCTGTTGCGTCCGGAGAAATTCTAAGGTGACGATCAACGGCTGGCTGCAAATCTTCGTGTTTCTCGGCCTGATCTTCGCAGTGACCAAGCCGATGGGCGTTTTCATGACGCGCGTGTTCGCTCGCGAGCGCACGTTTATGGATCCCGTGCTGCGGCCCGTCGAGCGATTGCTCTATCGCGTGACCGGCGTCGACGAACAACACGAAATGCGCTGGACCGAGTATGCCACCGCCATGCTGTTGTTCAGTGTGGTGTCGATGCTGCTTCTCTACCTAATTGAGCGAATCCAGGGAGTGTTGCCTTTCAACCCGCAGCACTTTGGCGCAGTCACACCCGAACATCTCGCCTTCAACACCGCGGCCTCGTTCACGACGAACACGAACTGGCAAGCCTACTCGGGCGAGACGACCATGAGTTACTTCACGCAGATGGCCGGGCTTGCGTATCACAACTTCGCGTCTGCGGCGGTGGGCATCGCGCTGGCCATCGCCTTCATTCGCGGAGTCGCCCGCCGGCAGATGCAGACCATCGGCAACTTCTGGGTCGACATGGTGCGGGCGTCGCTTTGGGTGCTGCTGCCGTTTTGCGTGGTAGGCGCGTTGCTGCTGGTGTCGCAAGGGGTTGTGCAGAATCTCAAACCCTATGACACGGCGAAATTGGTCGAGCCGCAGCAGGTGCAACGCGTCGGACCCGACGGCAAAGCGGCCGTCGATGTGACCGGCAAGCCGGTCATGGATACAGTAACTACGCAGACTATCGCCGAAGGTCCGGTGGCTTCGCAGGAAATTATCAAGGAATGGGGAACAAACGGCGGTGGATTCTTCAATGCGAACAGCGCGCATCCGTTTGAGAACCCTACGCCACTCTCCAACCTCATCGAGATGTTTTCCATTTTCGCGGTTTCGGCGGGACTCACCTACACGCTCGGCCGCATGACCGGATCCGCTAGGCATGGATGGGCGGTATGGGCGGCGATGGCGATCCTGTTTCTTGCCGGAGTGACCACCGCATACTGGGCGGAGTCGCAAGGGAACCCGCTTTATCCCTCGACCGTCGCGCAGCGGGCCACGAGTTCACAGCCGGGCGGCAACATGGAAGGCAAGGAGACTCGTTTTGGCATCGCCAATTCGGCTCTGTTCGCCACCGCGACCACTGACGCGAGCTGCGGCGCTATAAACGGCTGGCATGACTCGTATACCCCGCTCGGCGGTATGGTTCCGCTCGTCAATATCATGCTGAGCGAGGTGATTTTCGGCGGCGTCGGCGCGGGCATGTATGGCATGCTGATCTATATCGTGCTGGCGGTATTCATCGCCGGTCTCATGGTTGGTCGCACACCAGAATATCTGGGGAAAAAGATCGAAGCCTACGACGTTAAGATGGCGATGCTGGTCTCGCTGGTCTTCCCGCTCGTGATTTTATCGTTGACTGGCATCTCCGTCGTCAAGGGTTTCGGGACAATGGGCATCTCGAATCCCGGACCGCACGGCCTCACCCAGATTCTCTACGCGTTCACCTCCGGGGCGGGAAACAACGGCTCTGCCTTCGGCGGCCTCACCGTCAATACTCTGTGGTATGACGCGGCCATTGGCATGACTATGCTGGTGGGCCGCTTTCTCATGATCATTCCGATGCTGGCGATTGCCGGCAACCTTGCCCAGAAAAAATATGTGCCGCCTTCGTTGGGGACGTTCCCTGTCACAACTCCACTGTTTACGCTGCTGCTGATCAGCGTGATTTTGATTTTGGGCGCTCTGACATTTTTCCCGGCCTTAAGTTTGGGGCCGATTCTGGAGCACCTGCTCCTGCATGTGGGGAAGACCTTCTAGATTATGGCTAGCCATCGCAAATCGGTCTGGGATCTCGAACTGGTTCGTACTGCCTCGTGGAGCTCGCTGCTCAAGCTGAATCCGCGAAACATGATGGGCAATCCCGTCATGTTCGTGGTCGAAATCGGCAGCGTGATCACGACAATTCTGCTTATTCTGCGCCCACACGAGGCGCTTCGCTTCAACCTGCAGATCACGCTGTGGTTGTGGTTCACGGTTCTGTTTGCCAACTTTGCCGAAGCCATGGCCGAGGGCCGCGGAAAGGCGCAGGCCGAAACACTGCGACGCGCTCGTTCGGAAACCATGGCCAATCGCATCGTCGGCGACGGAAAGACCGAACAGGTCGCGAGTGCCAAGCTGCGCGCTGGGGATCTGGTTTCGGTGGCCGCCTGCGAACTGATTCCCGGCGACGGCGAAATTGTTGAAGGCGTGGCATCCGTCGACGAATCGGCGATCACCGGCGAATCGGCTCCCGTCATCCGCGAAGCAGGCGGCGACCGCTCGGCCGTCACGGGCGGAACGCGCGTTCTGAGCGATCACATCAAAGTGAAAATCACGTCAAACCCGGGAGAGACTTTTCTCGACCGGATGATCGCCCTGGTGGAAGGGGCTGCGCGGCAGAAGACCCCAAACGAAATCGCGCTCAATATTCTGCTTGCTGGTTTAACCATTATCTTTCTGCTGGCCGTGGTGACGTTGCAACCGTTCGCGATTTATTCTGGATCGCCGCAGACGGTTTTCGTTTTGGTCTCACTGCTCGTCTGTCTGATTCCGACCACGATCGGCGGATTGCTCTCGGCCATCGGCATTGCGGGCATGGACCGATTGGTACAGCATAACGTCCTGGCCATGTCAGGACGCGCGGTTGAAGCAGCCGGGGACGTGAACACCCTGCTCCTTGACAAGACCGGCACCATCACGTTTGGAAATCGGCAGGCCACCGAGTTTCTTCCCGCCCCCGGTGTGACCGAGGCCGAGATGGCCGACGCGGCTCAACTCTCGTCGCTCGCCGACGAAACTCCGGAAGGCCGGTCGATCGTCGTGCTGGCCAAGGAAAGATACAACTTGCGCGGCCGCGATCTTGCCGATCACGAGGCAGAATTCATCCCGTTTACCGCACAGACCCGCATGTCGGGCGTAAATCTCGACGGGCGTGAAATTCGCAAAGGTGCAGCCGACTCCGTCGCACGGTACATCGAGCAGAGTGGCGGTGAAATGCCTGCCGACGTCCGCACAACGGTCGAGCGGATAGCGTCCTCTGGCGGGACGCCTCTTGTCGTCGCGCAGAATTGTCGTGCTATGGGCGTGATTCACCTGAAGGACGTGGTCAAGGGAGGCATCCGCGACCGCTTCGCGCAACTGCGCGCAATGGGCATTCGCACCGTAATGATCACGGGAGACAATCCCCTGACCGCGGCGGCCATTGCTCGCGAAGCTGGCGTCGACGACTTTCTCGCTCAAGCCACGCCGGAAGACAAATTGAAGCTCATCCGCAGCGAGCAGGCCGGCGGCAAACTCGTAGCGATGACCGGCGACGGCACCAACGATGCGCCAGCGCTGGCTCAAGCCGATGTTGGCGTCGCCATGAATACTGGCACGCAGGCCGCGAAAGAAGCGGGCAACATGGTCGACCTCGATTCGAACCCGACCAAGCTCATTGAAGTGGTTGAAATCGGAAAACAGTTGCTGATGACGCGCGGAGCACTGACAACATTCTCTATCGCCAACGATGTCGCGAAATATTTTGCGATTATTCCGGCAATGTTTGCTGCCACTTTCCCGGTATTGAACGCGCTCAACATCATGCACTTGAAAACGCCGCAATCGGCCGTGCTCTCGGCCGTCATTTTTAATGCGCTGATTATCGTTGCCCTCATTCCTCTCGCGCTGCGAGGCGTGAAGTACCGGCCCATGAACGCCGAATCGCTGCTGCGCCGCAACCTCTTTATTTATGGTGTCGGCGGATTGATCGCGCCGTTCTTGGGCATCAAACTCATCGATATGCTGATCACCGCTGCTCGGCTGGGTTGAGTATCTTATGAAGAAGCTTCTAATCACTTCGCTCCTGATGACCCTCGCTACGACGCTGCTCTTTGGGCTGGTCTATCCGCTCGTGATCACCGGCCTCGCCCAAGTTCTTTTTCATGACAAGGCGAACGGCCAAATCATTTCCCGTGACGGACAAGCGATCGGGTCGCGCATCATAGCCCAGCCATTCACGGAGGCGAAATACTTTCATCCGCGCCCCTCCGCCGCCGGTAACGGATATGACGCCGCCAACTCGGGCGGTACGAATTTAGGCCCCACGAATCAGAAGCTCATCGACCGCGTTCAAGCGGACGCGAAGGCCCTGCACGAAGAAAATCCGAACCAACCGATCCCAGTGGATCTTCTCACGACGTCGGCTTCAGGCCTGGACCCGGACATTTCTCCCGCGGCCGCGGAGTTTCAGATTCCGCGCGTTGCCCGGGCACGTGGTGTTCCTGAATCTACTATCCGCGACCTGGTCGAACGGCACACGGCCCAGCGCGATCTCGGGCTGCTCGGGGAACCGCGAGTGAATGTGCTCGAGCTGAATCTCGCGCTCGATGATCTCGCCGCGAAACACTAATTTGGAACTCACTTCCCGACGCGGCCTCGGTCGTCGGGAATGCCTGAAAGGCCATAAATCCACTTGCAGATGGTGTCGCGCCACACAATCGCTTCGCCGGCCTGATACTCCAGTCCATTGAGAACGTCCTGGTAGCGCTCGGGATCGACGTGGCCCTGCAGTTCCTTCCATTGCGAAATGAAATTATCCACCTGCTCCGCGCCCTGGTAGTGCGAATCGTAGAAGTATTGAATGACCGTTTTTCCTGAGTGCAGAACATGCGTATAAGGCACGTGATGAAAAAACAGGAGCAAATTATCGGGGCAGGCAGCGAGCGTTTCGTATTCTTTCTGCACTTCCGGCGAATACTGGCCGATAAATCCGGTTCCGGTCGCCACAGTCCGATCCATTCCAATCCCCGTATGATCGGCGCGGTGCCACTGTCCCCAGCCATTATTCTCCGACGACATTGGTGCTGGGTCGTAATGATTGCCGGTAATGTTGGACAGAGTTCCGACGCCCAACGGTCCGGTGTAGCTCTCATAGACGTGCCATGAGGCAAGCTGCATCGAGTTAATGGCCTTAACCACGAGAGGATCGTTGCCGAATGTGAGTCGCGTCCATTCGTTGATAATCGTTTCCGCGGTGAGATTAGGATTCCAGGAGAGGCGCCCGAAGCCATAAAGATTTGCCATGGCCAACGGGCTGCCCAGCCAGTTTGCATCCATGCCGACGTTGGCCACTCCGGCAAAGCCACCCGTGGGACGATGGAACACACGGCCCGCGACGAGATCTTTCACCGGTGTGGAGTTTCCGTCCACGCGCAAATCGAAGTCCAGAGTTTCTTTCCACATCGGCACGAGAAAACAGAGATGGCGCTGTTGGCCGGTATATTCCTGTGTAATCTGCAGTTCGATAGCTTCGTTCGTGCGCTGCAGCCCACCGAAAAGCGGCGACACCGGCTCGCGCACCTGGAAATCGATGGGACCATTCTTGATCTGAACAATGGCGTTGTCATCGAAGGCGCCGTCGCGCGGATGGAAGTTGTCGTAAGCCGCTTTCGCGCGATCGTTCTTCAAATTGTGCCAGTCGAGATGGTGGTTGTACACAAAGGCGCGGTAGAAAACGACGCCGCCATGTGGCTTGAGTGCGCGGGCAAGTACATTCGCGGCGTCCGCGTGGCTGCGGCCGTAAGTTGAAGGGCCAAGGCGTCCCTCGGAGTCCGCCTTTACGAGAAAGCCTCCAAAATCGGGAATGAGTTCATAAATCCGATTCACCTTTTTTTTCCACCAGTCCGCGACGCGCGGGTCAAGCGGATCGAATGTGTCCAGATCACCGAGAGCCTTTGGACTGCTCAGATCGACCGACAGGGCGAGTTGCACGCCCCAGGGACGAAATGCCTCCGCAATGCGACTGACCTGCGCGATGAACGCATCGTCGAGCACATGCGGGTTGGTATTCACGTTGTTGACGACGCAGCCGTTAATTCCGATTGACGCAAGAAGTCGAGCATACTGGCCGGCGCGGGTCAGGTCTTCACGCACTTTACCGTCAACAAAGAAAATAGATGGGCCACCGTATCCACGTTCAATGTGACCGTCGAGATTGTCCCACTGGTTGACCCACCGGATGGGAGCCGATGGCTGCTGCACCTCGTCGATGTTCGCCACATTCTCTGCGCGAGCGATCTTGCTCAGCACTCCGAAAACGCCGTACAGAACGCCGCGATCTGTCGGAGCGGTAATAACAAGACATTTCTTTCCGCCGACGCGAGAAACCTTGAGCCAATACCCGTCGGCATTCAAGTCCTGCGGCGGGCGCAGCGACGGTGCGAGGGTATGAAGCTGCGCGAACGTTCCCAGAATGATGGCGCTCTCTGTCGGCAATCCGGTCGCGCGGTGCAAGGCGCGTCCCAACATCCGCGAAATTCCAAGCACTAATTCCTCTTGCGCGGTGATGAGCACCGCAGAGTTGTCGAGCCGCACGATTTCGGGCGGCAGTGCGGCGTAACGTTTCGCGGCCGAGCGATCCAGAGCGGAATATCGAAGCCAGGCTTCCGCGCCAGTCTCAGCGTTTGCCAAGGTCGGCAACACCACCGCACAGATGAGGATTACTCCGGCGACGGCACACCAGCGGAGACGTCTCTTTCGTCGCACGCGTGCCTGACGTCGTCGATGGTTCATGGACATGTTCTACGTTCGCGCGAGCTGTTTCGTCAATTCAAGGATGGCGGGAAAAGCTGACCGCAGCGAGGTACGCCTAAACTGGCGTGAGATAATACTTGGGCCGCATCGGCCCCGTAGCTCAGATGGATAGAGCAGCGGTTTCCTAAACCGTTGGTCGGCAGTTCGACTCTGCCCGGGGCCCCCATCCCATCTTAAAGCAAACGCGCTAGTTAACGGCAGGGGATGCCGTGGCGTTCATTGCGTGTGTTGCCACTTCGTTGCCAGTTAGCGATCCCGGCAGCGCATGTTCTAGCTTTTCCATCGCATCCATCACCTGAGCGGGAACTGTCTTGATGTAGTACGTTGCGGTTGTGCTCACGTTGGCATGGCGGAGAATCTGCTGGATCACCTTCTCCGGTACGCCAAGAGCGTAGAGATTGCTTCCGAGTCCCCGCCGTGCCGATTGCCAGCCGCGCCACTTCGAGAATTTGTCGTTCAGTTTGAAATCGTGCGCCGATTCAGTATGGCCGCCCTCCGCCTTGGAGCAGACTTCGCAGCGCTTCAACGCTGGAAGAATCTGCCGGTTGAGTACGTTGTTGAGGCAGAGTGGTTTCGATTGCCGAGTTGATGGAAAAACTGAAAGCGGCGACGCCATGAACTGTGCTCTGAAAGAAGAAACTGTTGCGATTACTGGAGGTTCGCACCGTGTCTAGTTTCGAGAGGAGAAAGCGCCGGTTACAGATCGTTCCTTTAGAGGTGATCCCCGAGGCGTTGACCAGGGCACGAAACCGCCTGCCTCTGACCACTGAACTGTGCATCGCGTCACATCTAGGTTCTCTACCGGGCGAGAGTGTTTTGGGACGCCAAACCTAAACGTAGTGTCAGAGGAAGCACACGCTTGGCATTCAACCCCTCTGGGCAACCATACTCAAAGCGAAAATACGTGGAGTGGCACTGGGCCAAGTTGCCTGGAGTTTGATGGTGACGCAGTCGAGCGATCCAATAAGCTTCGCAGGGATACGATAAGGCTTAACATAGCGAACCGGCAGATCGAAGTTCTTCAGATCTTCTTCGGCCGAAAGACGCTGTCCATTAACGAGTATCGTGAACCGGTTGGGCTCGAATTCTGCGCCATGATATTCAATCCAAAGTTGTTGGTCCGTGGATGGTTGAACAGCCAGTTGGTAGCTCATCCATCCCCCCGAGGTAGCACGCCTCCAGGGTTGCTCCTCCTCGACGCCAATCTTCGTGCTTACGTCTTCAAACTTGTGTGCAGTCTCGGAAGTCGCGTCGCCCGCGATAACGGTATCCATAGCCCGAACGCGAACCTCAGTTCTCTTTGCCCCCAAGCTGGCCAACGCGTCACGTAACCTTTGCCGGGACGTCTCGTTAGGAAGCATTCGCCAATAAATGATATAGCGCTGGAACCCTAGCCGAAACAAGGGTGAGAGTGAGATGGCGGTGCCTTGATCTGGACAGTTCAACGAAAAAGCCAGGCGGCCATTGTCCTTCCGTCGTATGCTCTCGAGAATCTGAGTGCTGGTTCCTGACAATAGTGGGGTCTCTGAGAAAGATATGGAGTGGTGCGGAACCTGATCCATTTTTCTATAAAACTCCTCCGTTTCCAGGTCCTTCGTGCCGAGTTCGCCGACAAGAACAATCGGACCACACAACATCGCGAAATACTCACTGGAACCACGTAGCGGCTCCAGGTGCAGGTCCATGGGTAATTCGATATCGACCTGATCGCCATCATTCCACACTCTATTTACGCCGAGATAGGAACAAGGCTTCGAAGCGAGTCTCTGAACCTGGCCATTGATGCGCAGCGTCAGGGTTTGCGTATCCAACCAGCCTGGGTGCCGCAAGAATAATGAAAATCGGCGGCTCTTGGCGGTAGAAATATAGAGCGTCGACTGACCCTCATCGGGGAAGGAAGTTTTCTGCCGGATGGTGACCTTTGCCTCCTGCCAGCGCACTTCCGAGGGGATGAAAAGATTCACGTATAGCGCGTCTTCACCCTTCGCGTAGATGAATCTTCCGTAGCGGCTGGCGGACTGAATCCCTGTGCCGAGGCAGCACCAGAACGAGTCGACTTCACTGCTATAGACGCGGTAGTGGCCGGGCCTCATCGACGTGAAATAAGCGCACATACCGCGATGCGGTTCGTGAACTGGCAGAACGTGATTGAAAATAGCGCGTTCATAGTAGTCGGCAAGCCCGGCGCTCGCGGAGTCTTCGAACAGCGTCTCAGTTAATCGGAGCATGTTTACCGTGTTGCAGCTCTCTGGTCCTACCGCGGCGAGCATTCGCTCAGTCGTCTGATCGGCGGGAAAGAAATGTTCGCCGGTGCTGTTTCCTCCGTTCACCCACGACCGATTCCGGGTCACGATCGTCCAGAAATTGACAGCCGCATCTTTGAACCGCACATCGCCCGTCTGCCGATAGAGCGTATGAAATCCTGTGAACTTCGGGATTTGTGTGTTGGCGTGCCATCCATCCAGAATGTCTTTGCCGGCCGAAAGGGGATCGAGCATGTTGTGGTCGTTCAATCGCTTCGCCCAGGCTAGATACTTCTCGTCCCTCGTAAGCAGAAAGCATTTCACAAATGATTCATTGAGGGAGCCGTGCTCGCACACTAGCAGGCGCTGAACCTGTTCGTCGTTGAGCGGGTCGAGTACCTTCGTTCCAAACCAGTCTGCAACCAGCAGCAGAATTGTGCGTGCTTGCTCGATGCCCAAACTCATCCAGACATCGTAGAGGCCGAGCATAATCTTATTCAGAACGTAGGTGGGCTCCCACACTCCGTCGATTAGGGCATTTGTGGTCACGATCTCGCCGCTGGCTACGCGTTCAAAGAGTTGGTGACCGTTTTTGGTGGGCAGAACATAGCCGTCGCCAATAATCTGCTGGCATTCCGCGAGGCCTGCGACCAGATAGATTAACCGTTCGCGAATTTGCGGATCGTGAGTATTGCCGTAGCAGTTCGCCATCGACGAAAGATAGAAGCCGCAAATAGCGCCAGGGAGGCTTTGATTGGGTCCGGCGACAGCTTCCGACTCCCAGCCACCATATACGGGAGCCTTCGGCGTTAGTCCCGCCTCTCGCCGAAACCATGCGAGCAGACGGTCTGGGTCGACGGAAAGAAGATATTCCTGATTCCGATCCTGCGACTGCCGAAACGCACTCTCTAAAAGTGTGACATCTGAAAGTCTAAAGAGGTGGGTATTAGTCGGCACGGCAGTGTCTTGTTGCATGGAGGAATCGAGTGCCGCAGCTGTCCCTCCGAGCGCGCCGCCCCAAACAGACCCGGAAGCCGTTGCCCATCCGATAAGCCGGAGCGCATCCCGTCGACTTAACCGCATTTCATCCCCCCAATCCTTCTTCAGTCGTCACGTTTGAGCTGGCGTTCTCGATGGCGGCAAAAGCGGGGACAGCAGCGAACCACTCCGGTTATGTGCTAGATTTCTCGGCAATGGCGACTCTTTATTCGAGAATCGCCTGATGCGCGAGAACATCCACTTGCCTAGCGAGGCCGAGTCCCCCGGCGGGATGAAGTTGCGCCATAAAGATCACAATCATCTGTTCTTTCGGATCGATCGAAAAATCGGTGTAGAAAAAGCCTCCCCACCTGTATTCGCCCGGCGAGCCGAGTTCGGCGAGCGGAGTTTTGATTCCCTCGATTTCAAAACCTAGCCCGAAGCTCTGATTGGAACTGATATTGCCCAGTTGGTCGTGAGTCATCAGTTCGACGGATTTGCGGCTGAGGAGTTGAGTATTTCCCACTTTGCCGCCATCGAGCATCATCTGGCAGAAGCGCGCATAATCTTCAGCCGTGGAGACCAGCCCGCCACCTCCTGAGAAAAGTTTCTTAGGCCCACGGTAAGGGTAGTCCGCCGAATAAGTGAATGGTCCTTCTGTAATCGGCGTCTCGGGAAAGCGATTCAGGCCCTTATCCGAATAGTAGGTGTACACCGCTGCCAGCCGATCTAGCTTATCGGCGGGCGGGTAGAAATATGTATCTTTCATTCCAAGCGGGACGAAAATACGTTCACGGAAAAATTGGTCCAAAGGCTTGCCCGAGATGACCTCGACCAAGCGCCCGAGCACATCCACGCTGAGGCCGTATTCCCAACGATCACCGGGATTGAAAAGCAAAGGCACGCCAGCCAGCTGCTTCACACTATCTTCGATGGTGCCATCGTAGGGCAACAGTCCCCCTGGCACGTTCGCATTCTTATAGAAAGGACCGAGCACGGCGTTCCACTGATAGGTCAGTCCTGAGGTGTGCCGCAGGAGGTCTCGAATCGTGATTTCACGAGTCGCGGGGATTGAATAGGACTCTCCGGTTGCAGGTTGGACCAATACCTTGGGGTTCTTGAACTCGGGCAAGTATTTTGAAACAGGATCTTCCAGCAGGAAATGTCCCTCTTCGTACAGCATCATAACTGCCACGCTAGTGATTGGTTTTGTCATCGAGCAAATACGAAACATCGCGTCAGGCCGCATCGCTTTTCCTGCTTCACGGTCCGCCATGCCTTGAGCCTTGAACCAGACTACATGGCCGCGCCGAACCACCAGCGTTACGGCACCGGCAATCCGTTTTTCTTCGATGTTTCGTTGAACCGTGGCGCCGATCCTTTCCAGCCGCTCCGAAGACAGGCCGACCGTTTCCGGCTTGGCGATGCTAAGGTCTTGGGCGAAACCAATCGCAGCCAGGATGAGCATCGCAACCATCAGGCGACCAACCTTCGCCCGTGTAAGTTGTGAATGCCGGGTAGTCTCCACTTCTCCTCCTCCTTCCAGATTTCCTTATCCCCAAGCTTTGCCTAAGCGTTGGTCTCGACAAACGGGGGCGCTTCCGTTCCTGCATGTTCGTTTATAAAAGCCGTTACTTCGGCCGAGGTCGGCATTGAGGACTGAGTTCCGTGTCGAGTTACAGAGATTGCAGCGACGGCAGAAGCGAAAACGGCACTTTGTGCAACCGGCAAACCTCGCATCAGCGCCACTGCAAATCCTGCATTGAATGCATCTCCGGCTCCAGTCGTGTCTACAGCATCCACGGAAAATGCAGGAATGAGCTTTTTCAAACGATTCGGTTGGGCGATCACGCAACCACGCGACCCCAGCTTCAGAAGGACGTTCTTGGCGCCCGAAGCCAGAAGATGATCTGCCTCGGCATAGGAATTTTGGTTGCCATTCTCGCCGGCTTTAACCAATTCTTTAGCTTCGGTTTCGTTCGGCGTGATCCAGGTCAGCTTGCGGAGCAGAGCGGTTGGAAGCTCACGGGCCGGCGCGGGGTCGAGCATCAGTGGGATATTATGCCGCTCAGCGAATTCGGCTAGGTAATCAACCGTCTCTAAGGGTATCTCAAGCTGCGCCAGAAGAAATCCGGCGCGTTCCAGAATCGTCGCCGCCTTCTCCAGTAGTTCTGGCGTGAGATGGCCATTCGCTCCCGGCACGACCACGATATTGTTCTCACCTCGCCGTCCGGTCGTGATCAACGCAACGCCGGAAGGCCCTTCTATGGTGTTCACGTAAGCTGTGTCCACTCCGGCGTTTTTCAAACCACTGCGCAACTGCGCTCCGAACTCGTCGCTCCCAACGTTCCCCACCATCGAAACGGGGTACCCGAGTTTCGCTGTCGCTACCGCCTGGTTTGCGCCTTTACCTCCGTAAAAAGTGCTGAAGCTGTTGCCAGTGATCGTCTCTCCCACTTGGGGAATACGATCAGCTCCCACCACTAAGTCGAGATTGATGCTGCCGACGACAACAATTGGCTTCTGCATAACGATTTAATTTCGATTACTTCACCATCGGCGCGATCGCGATCGCTCCCAGCCCAAGCAGAAAGAAGGTGAACATGGCGGGAATCAGTTTGCGAGACGATGACGGAGCGCTGACAAATTCTTTCCAGATGAAGACGCCCCAGCCGGCAGATACCATCGTCGCACCTTGGCCGATAGCATAGGAGACCGCCGGACCGATTATTTGTGCGTGGGATGCAACGAAATTGAACACGGTTCCTGTACACCAG
The DNA here is from genome assembly GCA_963739125.1 of uncultured Acidobacteriaceae bacterium. GTDB lineage: Bacteria > Acidobacteriota > Terriglobia > Terriglobales > Acidobacteriaceae > Sulfotelmatobacter. The sequence goes on from CAVTZD010000002.1 coordinate 365,519, forward strand.
ATGAGTCCACCCAGGACGCCCCAGAAGTGCCATGCCGGTCTCGCCTGGAAGTATTGAGACATGTTGACCGGGGGCGTGCCAGTGAGAGGCTTTTTCATGAACAAGAAGTTAACCGGGATTGCGCAAAGGACTACTCCCAAAGCAAAGAAAAAGGCTACGGAGTATGGGCCCAAGGAATGCTCCCCCGTAACTGCCTTGGTCACCAGCGGATAAAAAATGCCCATGAGCACGCCGCAAGCAACACTAATCCAGATTCCACGCACACTGATCGAACGGCGCTCGCGTTCTCTACGGCGATAGGCGAGAGCGTCGAAAATAATCGCCAGAACCACGAGCGCCATGCCACCGAAGAGCAGTCCTGGATGACCTTTAGGAGCGATTGCGTAATTCAAAAGAACGCCCACTACCAAGGCCAGGCCGATTCCAATCGGGAAGGCAACGGCCAGGCCTGCGATGTCAATGGCTGCCACCAAGAGTAGGTTCGCGACATTGAACACAGCACCGCCCGCAATCGCGAAGAGCATGTGCTGGGAATTCGCCTGGCTGATGTTATTGAGAAAAGAGAGATCGCCCCCACCCCAATTCCCGAGGGTGAAACCCCAAACCAGACTGCCCAGAACAATGCCGATCACGTAGTCCCAGTAAAAAAGTTGGAAGGCATATCCTGCGGTGAGCTTCATGGTGTTTGCCCACGATCCCCAGCACAGCATGCTAATGATCATGAACAACAGCGCAATTGCATAAGCCTCCGGCTGGTACATGGGCTCCTCTTGCGAGCGCAGCCTGCCTCAACTGGAACGATGCGAGACAGTGTGGATATCGCTCGCTCCTGCGGATTCTAGAAGACGAACCGCATGTTCAACTGCATGTGGCGGCCAGGACGAGCCCCGTTGACATAGCCGAACTGACTCTCTGAATTAGTCAGACGGTCGTCGTAAGTATTAAATCCACTCCATTGCGTGTGATTGAAGGCATTAAAGGCATCGGCGCGAAACTCCAATTCGCGGCCTTCGCCGAACGTCCGAAAAGATTTTTGCAATCCCATGTCCCAGTTGTTGATTCCGGGCTGCACAAGATTGTTACGATGTTCGTTACCTCGCGTCACGGCATAGTTGTAAATACCTTGATTGGTGTAGAACGGGTCCGTGCTGGCCGCGGGCTCGACGTAACAGCCAGTGTTGAAGGCGCGGGCAAAGCTCCTGTCGCCGCGGGAAAGATTACCGTCGCAGGTTCGGATAGGCACATCGCCCATGTCGTCATACGAACTGCTGTACCCGTTCCAGACCGTGGTCGGCGCGCCTGATTCGAAAGTGGTGATGGCGTTGATCTGCCATCCTCCCACAGCTTCGCGCACCAGCCGATTTCCCAGCGTCTTCCCCGGTAACTCATAAGTGACGGCCGCGACGAAGCGGTTCGTATGATTCGCATCGGAGGGGCCATAACTCCACCTCGGGTGCCACTGGCCACCGAGCGGGCGGGCGCCGCCTTCACCGCTCTCGCCGAAGTAGGTATCCATTTGTTTCGACCAGACGTAGGAGAGCTGCGTAGTCATGCCGTGCCAGCCACGGGTTCTCAATTCGGCATTCATGGCGTTGTAGTTGTTGCTCTGAGCCGGGCGAACCGAATTGATCGCACTCCAGCGGCCCGGCGCCACTGCCGAGAGCGGACGTGCCGCATCACAGGTGAGACATTGGGCGGCGCCGGAGAGCCAGGCGTCAACGTCCGGGTAAAAACCCTGCGGGAAAAGATTCAAGTCGTACTGAATCGGCATGTGCGTGCCCTCGGAGCCAACATAGCCGACCGTCGCCACTACGGCCTTCCCCAGTTCGCGTTGAACGTCCAGACTCCAGCGCTGGATGTAGGGGGTGGTCCAGGTTTTCTGATCAAAAGTCGATGTGGGGTAAGGATTGCCCGGTCCGGGGGTCCACATCAGGCCTCCGTCGGCGCCCAGTTGATATGGCCACGTACCCTTAACCACGGAAATAGGCGCTGGAAACACGTCTGCGGTCGTGTAGGCGGTCCCGTTCGAGTCGTTCACGCCGGTGTAGCTGGCGTAGTAAGAAGATCCTCCATAAGCGGGCGAGTTCCAGGTCACCTGATCGAGGAATTTGAAACGTCCGGTCTCATAGAAGATGCCGTAGCCGCTGCGAATCACCGTCTTGTCTCCGAGGCGATACGCGAGGCCGATGCGTGGGGCGAAATCTTTTTTCGGCGCGGTAAACGGACGAGCCTTCGTTCCCGGAGTCAATCCCGGCATGACAAATCGCCACCCCGGATACGTCTGATCGAGTACGCCCCAGTAGTGGTCGACGGAGTAAGTGGGAATCGGCAGATCGTAACGCACTCCCAGACTCACAGTCAGTTTTCGAGTCGCATTCCAGGAATCATTGACGAACGCGGCGTACTCGGGCGTCGCGTAATAGAGGCTGGTATCGCCGCCGGATGCCGGCGTGCGCTGGTTCATACTGCTCACCAACCCAGTTTCAAATTCCGCCAGGCGGTTGAAGCCGGAACCGTCGGAGACGTTCGGTCCCAGGCCGGTGTAACCCCCATCCACGTTAAGCGAACGAATAATATCGTTATCGCGCTCGTAACGACGCGCCATGTAGTAGCCAATCTTGAGCGAGTGCCGCCCAATGGTTTTCTCGAGATTGTCCGTCAACTGAAAGATGGGGACATACTGGTACCAATACTCACCTGCGTTATCGGTTCCAAGGCTCAGGTCATTGCCAAATTGAGGAGTGTAATTATCACCGATATTTACAGCGAAATTGTCGTCGTTGCTTACGTTGAACAGGTTCTTGTCAAACGACGTGAACCCCGCCAGGTTCGTGGACGTGTTCTGAAAAAGTGACGGAAGCCACGAGTTGTCGAGGGCGTGGATCTGCGAAAGTGAGTTACTGAAGTTGTAGCCTCGAATCCAACTGATGTTGAATTCATTGCTGAGGCGTGGGTTAAAGACATGCACGTAGTGGAATTGATAGGTATTTACGCGGTGCACCGGACCATCACCCGCACTGAGACCCGGCGGGTTCAGGACGACGCCTACGCCGGAAGTATTGAGCGCGAGAAGATTGTTGGGATTGTTGATTCGGTAGCCGGAATCGTGCAGGTAGCGGAAATAAACGAAATCGCGGCTGCCGATATTGTAGTCCCCACGAACCGAGTAGTTGTTGTCGTTGATTCCGGCTGTGTAGGACCCCGAATAGTTGTCGTAGTTGCCGGGCTCGGGCGAGGAATAGCCGTTCGGCTTCGGAAAATGCGAAAGATAAGATAGAGCTGTGGCATTGGGGGAGGGAATTTTATTGTCCGGGTAGGCGGCTCGCAGCCCGGTATTCTCGTTGTAAGTAGATGGATCGTAAATCACGAACCGGCAAGCGCTGGGCTCGCTCGTGGGATCGCCATTGCACTGCGACGGATCGAAGCCAGGGTCATTGGCGAGCCAGGGACTGAAGTCCCCCTTCAGGTCGGCGGCGGTTGGAACGTACGCCGAGAATGACGTCAGACCGCTGTTACGCAAGCGCTCAAACGACGCGAAGAAGAAGGCCTTGTTCTTCCCGCTATAAACTTTGGGAATGTAAACGGGCCCGCCTATGGTGAAACCATACTGATTCTGGTGATAGGCGTTGCGCTGCAGGCCCTGATAAATGCTCCACGGATCGTTGGCGTTCAGGCCCGCATTCTGAAAAGTGTCGTAGACGCTTCCATGCAGGTCGTTGGTCCCGGACTTTGTGGTTACGCTGATTTGGCCCACATCGCGGCCGTACTCGGCAGAATAGTTGGAGACTTCCGCCTTCACTTCCTGGATGGTGTCAGCATTCACATTCATCAGAGGGCCTTCCACCCAGTTGTCGTTGTTGTCCAGGCCGTCGATGTAATATCCGACACCGTAGTCGGTGCCGCCCACATTCAACTCCATTGCGCCGCTTGGCGCGCTGGCCGAAGCCAGTCCCCACTGCATCCGCGTGTTGTCGCCGGTGCCGCTATTGAAGCCGGGCACAATCTGGGCGAAGTTGAGGTAGTTGCGGCCCTCCACGGGCAGATCGCGGACAAATTTGTTCTCAATCACTTCCGAGACGTTAGCATCGTCGGTCGCCAGCAGCGCTGCCGCAGCAGAGACTTGCACAGTCTCGCTGATCTTTCCCATCTTCAGCCCGAGCCCGATGCGCTGAGTCGTGCCGTTCTCGAGAGGGATGGCCGTCGAGACCGTATGCGCGAAGCCTTCCTTGGTGACATCGACCTTGTAGTGGCCAGCGATGAGGTTGGGGAATTGATAATTGCCGTTCACATCCGTGGTCGTTTTCCACTGGACGCCGGTGTCCACGTTTGTGAGCGTTACATTCGCGCCCGGGACCACAGCGCCCTGCGGGTCGGCTATTGTTCCTAGGATGGTGCTGGTGATAACAACTTGGGCCAGCAAAACGGCAGCGGCAAGGATGCAAAAGGCCAACAGAAGCACACAGTTCTTGAAGCGCATCATAGTTCCTCTTCCCCCTTTACGCTAGATCCGCTTCCCGGCGGAATCGCTGTCAAACGGCGGAAAAGCAGTCAGCTTGAAACGTTTCAAATCCAAACGGCTGAAATTTACTCCCCTAGCCGTGCGATTGTCAACCTCTAAAAAGTCAACCTCTGGAGACGCTTGCCGGGAGACGTCGCATGCGCTTAATTGCGGGCGACGGTATTCCGCTTCTCCGCCTTCGACATTCGCGCCATCAGATCTGGAACAGCGGCCTGAGGCGGTGCCACGGAATTGCGCTTGTTTAGTTCCGTCTGGAGAAGGATCTTTCTCGCTGCCGAACGCATTCCATCGACCCTCTGCAACAGCAGGCGGGCGGCGGTGGCGCCTAATTGATATCCGGGCTGGTAAACCGAGGTGAGAGAAGGATCTGTGAACTTGGTGAACTCCAGACTATCGAAGCCGGCAATCGACAAGTCCTCGGGACACCGTAGTCTAAGTTGGCGAACCGCCTGCAGCACGCCGAAAGCCATCAGATCGTTGCATGCAAAAATAGCAGTCGGGCGCGGGAGCATCCGAAGGAGCCGAAGAGCTGCCTGGTAGCCGCTCTCGGTATCGAAGCGCGCTTCCTGTATGAATTCCGGCTCGATTTCTATGCGAGCTTCGTTCAAGGCTCGCGTAAAACCTTTCAAGCGTTCGGCCGCATTGGTCAACTTGAGTGGTCCAGTAATCACAGCCAGGCGCTCATGCCCCATCTGAATTAAGTGGCGGGTAGCCAAATAAGCGCCTTCAGCATTGGCCACCAACACGGCATCGCCCTTCCAGCCATCCGGGACGCGATCAATACAAACCACGGGGACTGAGGCCGACGCGTAGGCTCGGAGATGGCTCGCGATGTCCGCACCAACCGCCGGAATGATCAGCAGGCCGGCAATGTGATAGGAGCGCAACTCGCGAACGTACGACGCTTCTTTGGCGGGATCGTTGTCGGCGTTGCACAGGATCACGCGGAAGGAGCGTTTGTAAGCCACATCCTCGACCCCTCGGACCACGCCCGGAAAGAAGGGGTTCGTGATATCTGGAATCACCATTCCGAGCATGTTGGTTCGGCTCTTCCGGAGGCCCTGCGCTAGAGCACTGGGCTGATAGCCCATGCTGCGAATTGCTTCGACCACGCGCTCTCGCAGCTTCGGCCGAACTGTCGCGGTTTCATTGATGACGTGCGACACCGTGCCGATGGAGACACCGGCACGCTCAGCAATTTGTCGCATTGTCACAGGTGCGGTCATGACTTGCCGCGTGGAATCACGGCGGACAATGTTCGTCCTTTCAGATACCTGCCAAGATCATTGCGCGTCCACCACGCAACGGAATCCAACTCCCCCCGAACGGTCCATGCTGGGGGACATCAGCAACAGCTTTCCGTGCTCATTCAGCTTATAGGCCTGAGGGAAATACCAGATCGAGCCCTGCGGCTGATAGTAGCTGCCGCCGCGAAGAATGCCGCCCCGTGTGTGCTCGTCAACAAACTCCTCCGTCCACTGCCACACATTCCCCACCATGTCCATCACGCCGAATGGACTGGCTCCCTTCGGATGTGCGTCCACCGGATCTGGACCTCGCATGGTGCGTGACTTGTCAGGCACCGGCACAGCATTGTCGTCCCATTCATCGCCCCAAGGGTAGACACGTCCGTCCGCGCCTTGAGCTGCGTACTGCCACTCCCACTCATGGGGCAGGCGTTTTCCTGCCCAACTCGCGTATTCCCGGGCGTCCTCCTGCGAGACCCAAGTCACCGGTCTATTTTCCCATCCTGTAGGATAGCTTCCATCCTTCCAATCGCGAAGAAAATTCAGGTCGTCTTTGGGATGATAGTGCGTGGAGTCGATGAACTTCTTGAATTCAGCGTTCGTAACTGGGTACTTATCGATATAAAAAGAAGAGACGTGCATGGGATGTTCGTGAAAGCGTCGTGGGGAGTCCTCCCACGGATATTGGACATCGGCGCCGATATCGTTGAACCCCTCAATCTCAATTCCGGAAACCTTGAAAAGAAAATCTGCCTCAGGGACCTTGACCATGCCCGCAGGCGTACTGCTTGCCGCTTTCGTCGCTGGGATTGGAACGATCTGCTGGGGCAGGACTCTCCATTCGTGTGAGTAGTGGGCCAACGGCGTAGCCGTTAGCTCTTTCATTTTGGACATCAAGGCCACTGCCTTCTGGTCGGGTGCGATGTTCGTTGCCAGGACCGCGCCATATCCCTTGGCTTCGATCGAGAAGGCAAGTACCGTTCCGCCACCCGGCCGAGTCTGAGGCTTGAGTTCCACTCCGTGGTAAAGGTCGAAGTAACGAAGATTGTCTTTAGCTGTCACCTCGATCTGGTCGCCGTCGACATCGTATTCGTTTCGGTTCACAATCGTCCAAACTGCTTCTCCGCCCACCGGCCAGCGGCTGGCATACACTCCGTAGCGAAGCATGGGCGACATCGGTTCCCAGTCTTTGCTGATGAGGAAAGGCGAAACGCCACGTTCGATCGTGTCGACCCGTCGAGTGGCTTCTGCGTCGCGCGGCGTAATTCCATTCCAGATGCCCCAGATGTTCTCCCAACTCTCCCAGCCTACTCCGTTGAAAAAAGCGAACTGCAGATCGTCGGTTTTGTCACGATTCCAACGGTGCGAGATATTGACCATGTGCCGCGTTTCCAGCCACTTGTATCTGTCCACCAGAGGAGTGAAAGGGAATTCGTATTGGCCCCACGTCATGACATTCCAGGCCAAGCCCTCGTCGGACGGGCCGTGTTCAGGTTCGAACGCCAGTGGATGGCCAACCTTGTCCGCGGCCAGTGAGAATGCCAGTGGAACTCCGTCCTGCGTGTCGCCGTTGATGCCGTCGGCGCCGACTTCCGCCATCAGACTGGCGATGGCATCTGGCCAAGGCATGCCGGGATCCCGTGTTCCTTGGTCCCACATCATCATCGGGAACAAGACCCGCACACCCCGGTGATGGAAGTCGGCAATCATTTGCCTTACGCCCGCGAGTCCGCCGGGCATGCTGCGTATCATGTCCTGCTGATTGCGATTGTCGATTCCCATGTTCGGGTAGGTTGGCCAGATCAGGACTGCATCAATACCGCCGTAGCGCTTTTCGAGGTCGTCAAGGTACCGGTCAACGGTGTACTTCCCCGCGACAGGGTCATAGAAGTACCGATCCTGTACCATCATCTGGGGCTGTATGAAACTCGACTGCGTCCATTTCAAAGCGGGCAAATCATACCTGGCGCCATCGTAGCCAATACGGATACGGCGTTCCACCCTCCAGTGTCTGAGATCGGCAAGCCAGGCCTGATGTTCTGTCTGGCTACACGGTTTCGACCCTCCTTCCCACAGTCCCTTCATGGTCAGACATGCGGGTACCGGAATTTGCGCTCCCTTGGGTCGGAAGGACGAATCTTGCGCAGAACAAATCGTGACGCCAGCGAGTATAAGAAGTGCGGTTCGCACAATTAAGGTCATGAAGTATCTCCTCGGCCTCGATATTCAATCGGCTGGTAATATAAAACGTTTCAAACCTGTTGTCTACGCTTGATACCGAGATGGACGATATGAAGCCGGAACTTGAATTCGCGGCACAGTGACAACATCAGTTGAATCACTGCCTGTTCTGCTTCGTCCGGACACGACTGCAAGTAAGTCGCATAAATGTCGCCAGTCCTTGCCCTCCAGAGCCTGCGCGGCAACCTCGATTGTCCCAGGAAGCTCTGCCTGCACCAATAGGGGCAGCCTAATTCTGGCAATGTGCGACACCCACAATCTGCACCAGCCAATCACTAACTTGGCAGATAAAGGCGATCTCGAAGCCGAGCACACTGCAATGCAGAAAGCCTCAGTACGAGCCGCATCCGCGCTGCTGCTTACCATTCGTTGCAATCGGGGCTTATACTCTTGTCTCAGAGCGGCTGCGAACAGAGTCCATGTCGACCATTTGCGCAGATTCGCGGTTGCTGGCCTCAGCATACCGTTGACGATTTACGCAGTGATCGAGCCGGAAACACATGGATAATTCTTTCATGGCCCGCGCCATTCGACTCTCTCTTGAGAATGTTCGCTCCGGGCAGGGTGGACCATTCGGGGCTGTCATCGTGAAAAACGGCAGCATCGTCGCCGAAGGCGTGAACCGCGTGAGTTCGGCTATCGACCCAACCGCGCACGCGGAAGTAGTGGTGATTCGCGAGGCCTGCCACAAACTCGGCGCCTTCACTCTCAAAGGATGTGAGATCTATACGTCCTGCGAACCTTGCCCCATGTGCCTGGGCGCGATCTACTGGGCGCACATCGACCGCATTTATTTTGGAAGTGCCGCCGAAGACGCGTCCGAGATCGGTTTCGACGATTCGTTCATCTATCGCGAGTTCGCGCAACCATTGGCCCAGCGTTCGATTCCAATGGTTCAGATGATGCGCGAACAGGCCCTGACCGTGTTCCGCGCCTGGCAGGAAAAACCGGGCAAGGTGCCTTACTGAAAGAGTTACTCGCGATGACAGCTGACAAGTCTGTATTGAAGATGCTGCCGAAAGTTCTGCTGCACGAGCATCTGGACGGCGTTCTGCGCCCGCAGACCATCATCGAACTGGCCGGCAGCGTGCACTACGCGGAATTGCCCACCAATGATCCCGAGGCGCTGGGCCAGTGGTTCTATCGGGGCGCAAACCAGGGAAGCCTGCCCAAATATCTTGAAGGCTTCAAGCACACGATTGCCGTTATGCAGACCCCGGAAGCCTTGGAACGAGTTGCCTATGAGCAGGCTGAAGATCTCACTCAGGATGGCGTCGTCTATTACGAAACCCGCTTCGCGCCCGTCTTTCACACGAGAAAAGGATTAACTCGCCAGCAGGTTGTTTCCGCGGTGCTAAAAGGCATGGCGCGGGGACGCCGCGACTTCGGGATCCAGTCAGGACTGATCATCTGCGCCATGCGCAACATGAATGTCTCGCTCGAGATGGCGGAACTGGCCATCGACTTTCGCGAGCGCGGAGTGGTGGGCTTCGACCTCGCGGGCGAGGAAGGCGGCCACCCTCCCAAGAAACACGTTGACGCCTTTCATTACATTCAGCGGGAAAATTTCAATATTACGATTCATGCCGGCGAAGGCTACGGAAAAGAATCGATCTGGCAGGCAATTCAATACTGCGGCGCGCACCGCATTGGCCACGGCACGCGATTGATCGACGATATCGCGATTGCCGACGGCAAAGCGGTCAAATTGGGCGACCTCGCGCAGTACGTCCTCGACAAGCGTATCCCTCTCGAAATCTGCCTGCTGAGTAACGTTCACACCGGAGCCACGCCCAGCCTCGAGCAGCATCCGTTCAAGATCCTGTACAAAGAGAAATTTCGGGTCACGCTCAACACCGACAACCGGCTCATGAGCAATACCAGTATGACCAGGGAATTCGAGGCCGCAGCGGAAACCTTCGGCCTTACCATCGACGACTTCGAGAAGATTACGATTAACGCTATGAAGAGTTCGTTTCTGCCGTACGACCAGCGAATCGGTGTCATTTACAAGAGATTGAAGCCTGGTTACGCCAAGATTCGTGCGGCCGTGCCTCGATAACTGGCGCGCGGCCAAGTCTTCCTTGCCGAGTGGGTCTAACACGAAGCGTCTGAATCAGATTTTCCACTTCCCGCACACAAAAAAGCCGCCGGGTCGAAACCCGGCGGCTGAGTTTGGAAAAGAAGGTCTGGCTCTAATTCCCAGTGCCCTTCAGCGACAGCGTCTGCGGACTGCCCACGCTGTTGTCAAACAGTTTGTAAGTAGCCGCACGTGACCCAGCCGCACTCGGATCAAAGTAAATCGTGATCTGGCACGTCTTGCCCGGTTGCAGCGGACTGTTAACGCCGTTATTGCAGGGTGGAGTGTCGTTGTAGTTGTCGGCGAAATCCGCACTGTTCGCACCGCTGATTTCGGCCCCAGTGAACGCCACCGGCGTCGTGCCAACGTTGGTGATCGTGACCGGAGTGGAAACCTGTGTGCCCAGGTTCGTTCCACCAAAGCTGACGGAACCAGGCGTGAACTTCACGCCCGTACCGTTGCCTTGCAGCGCCACGCTCTGCGAACCCGTGACGTCGTTGTCGGCGACGCTGATCGAACCTGAAGCGAAGCCTACCACCGTGGGTTTGAATTCCACGTTGATCACGCATGTTCCCGTGTTGGCGATGATCAGATCGGGAGTACAGGTCGTGGAGCTGGCATTCACAAAGGGTCCGGTCACGGTGACGGCCGGATTCCCCAGCGTAATGGAAGCCCCAGTGTTGTTGGTAAGAGTAATCTTCGTGGCCGCGCTGACGGTGGTCACGGCCTGGGTGTTGAAGGTAATCGAGGTGGGGCTGAGCGACACGTTGCTGGTTCCGGTTCCGCTCAAACCAACCAGTTGCGGCGACGAGGGATCGCTGTCTGTGATCACGATGGAGCCCCTCTTGGCGCCGGTGGACTGCGGATTGAACTTCATGCTAATGGTGCAACTGGCCCCGCCGGACAGAGTGCTGCCCGATGCCGGACAGGTGTTGCTCGCGATCGTGTAATCCGTCGTATTGGTCGAGGTGATCCCGTCCATCGTGATCGCGCTCGTGCCGGTGTTCTTGACGGTGATGGCTTTCGTTGCGCTGGTCGTTTTCACTAACTGGTTGCCGAAGCTGATCGGAGAACCGGTTAGCGAGATGGCGCTTCCCAGACCGGTCAGCGTAACGTTGTTGACCTGGCTGAAAAAGCCGTTGCTGTTTATGTTGACGCTGCCGTGTGCTGTGCCCGAGGCAGTCGGCTCGAAATAAACGTACATGGCACAGTTTGTGCCATTGGACATGCTGGACGGGCAATCGTCCGCCTCAAGGAAAGAGCCGGTGCTGGAAATGTTGCTGATCGTCACCGGACCGAAAGCGCTGACCGTAAGCTGCAGCGGCGAACTGGTGGATCCGGCGGCGGTCAGGCCAAACGAAAGGCTGCCGGTGCTGGTGCTGACTGCCGGGAACACGCTGATTTTCCGTACCCGGGCATTGTTGTAATCCGACACCAGGATGTCGCCGGAGGTGTCGAGAGTAACTCCCGTGGGCTCGTAGAGTAGCGCGTAGGTGGCCGGTCCGCCGTCACCGTTGTATCCCGCCGTGCCAGTGCCCGCGATCGTCGTCATGATGCCGTTCGGAGCAACCCAGCGTACTTTGTCGTTGTAGTCGCCGATGAACAGGTTGTCATTCTTATCGACCGCGATTCCCTGCGGGTAGCCGACGGGGTTGTCCGTTGCCACGCCATCGCCGCCGGCACCGCAAGCGCCATTACCCGCCACCGTGCTGATGACTCCCGTGGAGGCATTGACCTCGCGTACACGACAGTTGTTGTCGTCGGCGATGAACACGTTGCCGGCAGGATCTACCGCCACCGCTACCGGGCCACTCAGCAGGGCGTTGGTGGCTGGACCGCCGTCTCCAAAGTATCCGGCGATTCCGCCGATACCGGCGATCGTTGTGATCGTGCCTGCGCTCACTTTGCGGACCGCGTCATTTTGATAATCCGCAATGTAAACGTTGTTCTTGCTATCGACCGCGACCCCGTACGGGTAGTACAGCTTTGCACTGAGAGCGGACTCGCCATCACCAGTGAACCCGCATTGTCCGGCGCTGGTGCCGTTTACGTAGCCGGCAAAATTCGAGATGGCTCCCGTAGTCGACACTTCCCGAATTAAGCAGTTGTTGGTGTCCGCAATATAGACGTTTCCGGAGCTGTCCTTGGCCACGCCGTAGGCATACGTCAACTCAACCGCGGTGGCGGTTGAGCCATTTCCCGTGTAGCCGTAGGTTCCGTCTCCGGCGAAGTAATTCACCAGGGTGGTAGACTTCACCAGTTCACGGATCATGTAGTTGTGGCTGTCGCCGATGTACACGTTGTTGGACGTGTCATTGAAGATGCCGTAGGGATAGTTCAACTGCACACCGTTCGGGGGGGCGCCATTGGTTTCAGTCTCGACTGTGGCAGAGTGGTTGCCGGCCGCCAGATCGAGATTCCCGCCCACAGTGAAGCTGTCGACCACATTGTTAGAGTAATTACCGATGTAGTAAGTGCCACTGCTGGTGGCGGTCACACCCACCGGGTAATACAGCTCTGCGCTGGTGGCAGCGCCGCCCTCACCGCACGTTCCGGAACAAGGGGTTCCGTTACCCGCAACCGCAGCTATATTACCCCCCACCGTGAACTGCCGGATGACTTGGTTGTTGTAATCGGCAAAGGTCACTTTGGTCCCCGCGCTATTGGCGAAGATCCCGAGGGGATGGGTCATCTCCGCGGAAGTAGCCGGGTTGCCGTTGCCGGTGTAGCCGTAAGTATGGTTACCGGCAATGGTCGCGATCTTGAGGGTGGATTTTGTCACCTCGCGGACCACATAGTTGTTGCTGTCGCTGATGAAAAGATCGCCCGCGCTATCGACCGCGATGCCTTGCGGATAGTTCAGGGTCGCCGTGGTCGCGACGTTGCCATCGCCCGTATAGCCGGCGCTACCCAGCGTGCCCGCCACAATGCTGAGAGCCTTGGAGGAAATCACCAGTTTCCGGATGACCTGGTTGTTGGTGTCGGCAATGAACAGATCGCCCGAGGTGTCGATCGCAAGCGCCGAGGGGTAGCTGAGATCGCTGCCAGTGTCGTTACACAGTCCCTGTGTACCGGCGATGGTGGTGATGGTCTTAGCCGTGGTCACTTCGCGGATCACACAGTTGTAGGTGTCGGCGATGTAGACGTTGCCGGAACTATCGACCGCAACCGCTTCGGGATGGTTGAGGTCGGCATTCAGGGCTCCTCCAACCACACCGTCGCCACTGTAGCCCGCTGCTCCGCTGCCGGCGACCACAGAGATGATGCCGGATGTGTTGACCTTAAACACGCGATACTGGTTGTAGGCAGCGATATATACATTGCCCGAACCATCCACGGTAACTTGATTAGGGTTGTACAGGAATCCATCGATCGCGGGAATCCCATTCGGTCCGCCGCCGATGTAGGTCGAAATCACGTCCTGCGCCTGGCCGGAAGTACACAGCAGCAGCGCGCCCAGCAGAAGTGCAGCGAAAGTTGTTAAGCGACGCATGAAGTTTTCTCCTAAAGAAGTAAGGTTCGTGGCTCGCATCTTGACCTAGCGGGCGAACGGGCGACGGCTGATCTGTGGACTCTCCTGCCGGCTTTTCCCGTTGCTGTCCTGGTACAGAATGATCAGGTTCGGCCGACCCGCTACCGCCATCCATTCCGCGTACTCGCGCTTGGTCACTGTGAATTGCTGGCTGATTTCAATGAATTTCTGGCTTTTCCACGTCTGCACTGGCTGAAAGTTTCCTTGCAAGATCATGGTGGGATGCGCGTCCATTAAAGTCACGATCACGCTCTTTACGTCTTGGTCGCCATGGTTGAACAGTTTCAGGTGCAGGGTGGCTTGTACCAAATCGCCTTCCTGGTGTACTCCGGTCACGTCGAAATAGCCGCTAAAGGGCTGTCCGACGGTAGCTCCTACCGTTACCAGCAACAGGGCGGCGAGCAGACTGCAAGCGAGCCACGCTGGGGTTGGGCGCACAGACTTCATGATGTCCTCCTTAAGAGATCGCCTTGGTTTCGCTGTTTTCAACCGAGGTGAGCCGCAAGGTACGCGGCACTTCCTCAGTGAGGAACAGGGTTCTTATTTTGCTCAGGGTGAAAAACCTCAGAATTCTGAAGTTGAATCAAAAAGCGCGACCACGATCGTGCGTCTGCCGGAACTCCGGCGCGCCGATTGTAGTTTGGGGGGGAGGAACACGTCAGAGAAGCGCACTCCCAGTGCCTCTCTAAAGCGGGGCAATTCTCCGCCAAAGCAGAAAGCTTGTCAAGATGAAGAGTTTTTCACACACCCTTCAGCGGAAGTGCAGACCGCAAACATCGCAGGGTAGGTCGAACGGAAGCCCGAGGACTGAAGCATTCCTCAGGGATGCGCAGGGCTGAGGGGATCGTCGTCATGGCAAAGACCCAGGCAAGCCAAAGTGCCAACCACGCCACCTCCCAGGATCAAAGCCCAATGAGCATTCAGGACCGCACCGATCGCCTCGGGGGTGGTGGACTGCCTGTCCTCCGCCCCGCCGCATTTTTCGTCCCGGGATTTTTGCTCGGATTCCCGCACAATCTCACGCTCGGACTGCCGTGACAGCTTCGCCTGTCGCTGGTTTGCCGAGCGGGAATCCAAATACACATCGCTCTTCAGAGCTGACACGGTAACTTTACCGTTAACGTCGCGGACCTCGTAATGCGTCCAATCGGCATTGACCGGCGTTATGGTTATGCAACCGACCCGCACCTTCAGCACACGCGAAGTATTGACCGAGACGGTGCCGTGGTCGAGGGCCAGTTCGTCGCCGTCAAACTGGATTACGGTCTCAGGACTCAGGTCAGCGGTTGAGCCCGTGGCCTCGATCCTGGCCACTGCGCCCTTCGGAGTCTCGATTACGTCGTCACGAAACAGAGCCGACGTGGGTGGGGCGGGGTTGTTATTCAGAAGAACGCCGTTATTGCCGCGCAACAACGCTGCTGCGTTGTCGTCTGCGAATAGCGACACCGGCAGAATCAAGATCATCGGGAGACAAACGAAATTGCGCCATTTGGACTTGGACAATGTCTACCCTGCGCGCACACCGCTTCCTGCCTGTAGCTTAGCTTGGGTTGCGGAACAGGACTATTAGCTGCCGTGGTCACCCTATCCGCGCGGGATGCGCAGACCAGGGCTGCCGAAAGTTCTCGTTCATGGATATTAGAAAAGTCTAGGCAGAGGCAAAATCGATAAATCCTTTTTGCACATCGGTGCGAATGAGCTTGGCGCGCAGCCTGTCCCCGACATCGAGGCTGTGCGGCGCCTGAACCAGAAGCCCTTCGACGTGACGGCTTGGAACTCGAATAAATGTTCCTTGCTCGGTAACACCCGTAACGATGGCATCGAAAACTTCTCCGATGTTGTGTTGCAGGGCCACAGCGGCGAGGCGCTTCGTCATGTCGCGCTCGACTTTCTTCGCTGCATCTTCCTTTTGTGTGCAGTTTGCCGCGATCACGGTGAGTTCTGCATCGGAATAAGGGCTTGGTTCTCTCGCCAGCAGCGCTTTCAGCACGCGCTGACTGACGATGTCGACGAAGCGGCGGTTGGGCGCGGTAGAGTGAGTGTAGTCCTGAACGGCAAGACCAAAGTGTCCGGGCGCAACCTCGCCCGCGCGTTCCAGCACATACTCACCGGGACCGATGAGTTTGATCACCGTGAGTGAGACATCGGCGAAATGGTCTGGGTCGGCAGCTTTGCGCCGGAGAAGAAACTCATTCAACGCTTTCGAATCCGGTTCCGGGGGAAGTTTCTCGTTCTTAGTCGCCGCCAGTTGCACAATGCGATCCCAGCGCTCGGGCGTGCGCACGATGCGGCGCAGCGACGAGACATTTTTCAGTTTACGGGCCACCACGCCATTGGCTGCGATCATGAAGTCTTCGATCAAGTCCGTGGCTCGATTTTTCTCCTGTTGAACTACATCGATGATCTGTTCGTCTAGAACCAGAGCATGAAGTTCGTCGGTCTGCAGGCTAAGGGCTCCATGCTCGAAACGCTGCTCTTTCAATTTCTGGGCGACTTCCTCCTGCAGCTTGAGCTGCGCCTGCAGATCGCCGGAGGCGGCGACTTTGGCCGGCGCCGCAGAGGTCCCCTCCAGCCAGGCTCCGAGCGAATTGTATTGCAGTTGCGCCTTGTTCTGGACGACGGCGCGATAGACGTCAGGCGAACCGAGAGTGCCAGTGGAATCGACGACGAACTCGACCACAACGCAGAGCCGGTCCTGGTTCTCGAGCAGCGATGTCTTACCGGTGGAGAGCTCTTCCGGGAGCATGGCGAAGTTGCGCACGCCGGCGTAGATCGTGGTTGTCTCACGGCCGGCGTGCTGATCGATTGGCGTTTGTTTGGCAACAAAGGCATCGACGTCGGCGATGCCCACCATGATCTTGACCGCCCCGTCGGCCTGCCGTTCGGCGACTTCGATCTGATCGAGGTCGCGCGAGGTATCGTTGTCGATGGAAGACCAGAGCAGGTTCCGCATGTCCCGGACATCTCCACCAGCGCTGACTTGCGGCGGATGCGCTCGCAGTTGGGCGAGCTGTTGCCCGACCTCGGGAGGAAAATCAGGTTCGAAGCCGCGCGCTATCATGATTTCTCGTGCCATCACCTGCATGTCCACATGGGTAGGGTTGTGCATGACTCTCCTGTTTGTGAAGCGACGTTCAGGCTAACATGTCGGTCATCTGATGAGGGGACGGCGGGCGAAACGGGATTGGGCTGTCACATTCTTACGCGAAGCTGACGGGTTGTGCTTCCACGGTGTCGTCTGCTCTTCTTGCATGCTATGCGTGGCTCTAGCCGCGGTGCAGGCGTTCGATATCGGCGTTGGTGTAGACCCGCGAAGCATGAAGCTTGTGCGACTTCCAGTAAGCCGCAACTTCTCCCACGTCCATTCCGTAGTCCCGCGCGCGCAGAGCGTGCGGATCGAGCATCTCGGTGACGCCGACGTTCACGATGCTTGCTGGCAATGACGCGGGAACCTTCGGTGAACTGACCTCGATGTCGCTCGTTC
Organism: uncultured Acidobacteriaceae bacterium; assembly: GCA_963739125.1. Taxonomy (GTDB): domain Bacteria; phylum Acidobacteriota; class Terriglobia; order Terriglobales; family Acidobacteriaceae; genus Sulfotelmatobacter. The sequence continues at coordinate 382,622 of CAVTZD010000002.1, forward strand.
CCCTACTGGCTTCTCCACTGGCTTGCCCGGTCATTTCCGACCTGGTCTGCATTGGCGCTCCGTAGTAAATGTCCAACAGACTGGAAGACGAAGACTGAGTAGTTGGGCCCGGCGCGGGCTCGGCGCCGGTTGAGGGCTCTGACGTGCTCCCGGCCGCGGCAGCCGGGGCAGATCCAAGGTTGAGAGATGGGGTTGCGATCGGCCCCAGAAACATTGGAGAACTGCTGGTCACAAGATACTGCGGACCCACGGCAAAGTTCGTGTCCTTGTTCTGGTCGTTGTCCTGGCTCTGGGCGATGCAGATTCCGCAGAGAAGCGGTAGCAGGCAAAGCAGACGAATGAATCGCATGGAATCTCCCTGGAAGGTACTTCTGAAACCGATTATGGCGCGACGGCGGGCAAATTACTAGAGTCTTTCGGCCCCAGTTCCGGCTCCAGGCGCGGCATTTAATGGAATCAGACAGGAAGGGAGGGCGGGTTTTCTCTCAAGCGGCGATTGGCGACGATGACGTAGACCATATACAGAACGACCGCCAGATTACCGACTAACAATCCACACCGCCATATGGTCAGACCGCGAAAAAGTTCTCGCACCTCGAAAGGCAGAAGTAAGCCGCCAGAGACAAGCGCTACCCACTCCGCCCAGGTTCGTCCCCTCCAAAGTCCGTAGCCCTCGGTGAAACGCAATGCGGCATAGGCAAATGCAATGCGGGCGGCGGCCCACAAGCGCGCATCGGTCACGCTGTCGGCGAAATCGAGAAACAACTGTGCAAAGCGTCGATCGGTGCTGATGTGCAGCAGAGCCAATAGACTTTCCGCGATGAGCCACAAGTCCTTGTGCACAAGAATGAGTGCACAGAAGCCCATTAGCGCGACCGACGTCCCTTTGACCAGTTCGAAGAGTGCGACGGCCCGGAGCATGTGCCGCTGTTGCAGGTGCGGTTTGGACGTGATCCCGGCTAAGCGCATGACGGAGTGGAAGAAAGCAGGGTATCACGGGCAGCAAGAGAGCACACACGGTGCACCCCGGGTAGCGGCCCGACGGCCCCCACCACTCCCGTTTCCGAAATGGCTTCGCAAATGCCACGTCTTACCTCGGTAACTAGAGAGTCGAACCTGGGCATGGGACGATCTGTCCAGGAGTTCATTATGCGAAAGGTTTCGATTTGCCTTGTGGCCGTGATCGTGTGCGCCGCTGGTTCACGGGCTCAGCAAGCCGCGCCAACGCCGCAGACGGCGCGCCAGGCGCTGATTGAAATGTTTTTCAGCAAGACCCCGGGAGCGTTCGCCAAACACTTGCCGGCAATTACGCGCACTACGCTCGACAAGTTTAACGCCATGGCGAATCTGCAACAGTTTTCGCTGATGGCGAACCAAATGCAGACGCAGGGCCAGTCCTTCCAGACATTTGAAACCGGGCCGGTGCTGCTGACTTCGGAAAATGCAAAGACCGGCCAAAAGCTTGACATAACCGTGCTCAGCGACAAACTCCTTGGGGACCAGGAGGACATCCAAGCGTCATTTCAGGTATACAAAAATGGCGAGGCACAGCGAACTCCGTATATGCCGCAGATGACGTTCTTGATGAAAAATGAAGCGGATCTCTGGACTCTGAATGAAGTCTCTGTAACCGTACACATCCCACTCGCGGATCCCGATTTGCTCAAAGCTTTCACCAGTGGCATGGCAGCAGCGCAAGCGCATCCTCGAGTCACTTACACTTCGCAGAACGAAGCACCGGCTCAGCCTGGGGGTAGTGATGCTATGGTGTTGGCGGCGATGCGCAGCATTCTCGCCGCTGAAATCACTTACGCCGCCAGCTATCCGACCGTGGGTTACACGTGCACGTTGTCAGATCTCGACGGCTTCGGCGCAGGCGAACCGAATGCCCATCAGGCAATGCTGATCAGCAGTGGATTGGCCAGCGGCAAGAAATACGGATTCGTATTTACTCTGTCGGAATGCGCGGGCAACCCGGCGAAGAGCTTTCGCCTGAGCGCCGCGCCCAACGCCAGCACCTTCGGGCGCAAAGCGTTTTGCTCCGATCAGTCGGGCGTGATTCGATCCTCCGATGACGGCAACGCGGCCACCTGCATGGCCAGTGGAGCACCCATTCAGTAGGCCCGATCACGCACACCAATCTCGCCCATCAACCCAGCGCGGGCTTCAGCGTCGGATGGCCCAGGCGAGTCCGTCGGGCTGTGGGCCCACATCGATGTGACCCGTGACCTGCAACGACTCGAGATCAATGACGGCAACGTAGTTGTCGGGAGTACAGGCCACAAATGCCCGTGCGCCATCCGGCTGCATCACAATGCCGGCAGCTCCGTGTCCCAGGTGGATTCGCTTGATCTCCTTGCGGCTCGCGGCATCGAGAACAACCAGGTCGGCACCGCTCAAGCTGGACACCAAAACACGGCGACCGTCGGGAGTGAACTTCAGCCGGTTCGCTCCGTGCACATTCGCCGCAAGTGTTTCGGTTACAGTCTTGCCGGCGAAGTTGATGATGGAAATAGTGCCATCCTGAGCGTTGGCCGCCCAGATCTCCTTGCCGTCGGGCGATACGTCGAATCCTTCTGAACCGTTGCCGACGCGCACCACCGTTTCGTTCCAATCGCTGCCGGGAGTGGCCGTTGGACCTCCGGGCCCGCGAGTTGCACTCTTCTCGATGATGCTGACCGTGCCGGAGCTTACATTGGTAGTGACGATCCGCTGCAGATCGTCGGCGACGTAAATCATGTGAGTTCGGTTCTGGCCGGTACCCATTACCCAGTCGACCTTCCCTGCGGTCGGTTCGTAGCTGCCGATCGCCTTGGCGCCTTCGGCCGTAAACCAGACTTTGCCGCCAATAAAGGCCAATCCGTGTGGACCGCGCAAAGGTCCGAGATCGACCGCTGGGAGCGCCTTTTGGTCGACCAGGTCCACCACCGCGAGGGTGTTGTATGCTCCGAAGCCGTAGTTGGAAACATAAGCTGTCCGTCCGTCGGTGGAAGCAATGACTTCGTGAGGGCCGTTCCCGACCGGAACCCGGGCCACAACCTTCAGCGTAGTGGGATCAACAATAGCCAGGGTGTGGTCGCGCTTGCTCAACGCCAGCAAGGCTTCTTTCGGCGTGCCTTGCGCGTTCAGAGCGGACGGTAACAACGCGAGAGCGAAAGCAAGGAATGCGCTTGCCGTCTTCGTCATGCCAAGAGCTTAGCTCTTTTGTCGACGGAGAAACAGTCGAACCGCGCCCGCGGCCAGGTGGGCGAGACGATCAATTCCTGGTTCAACGTCCGCGTTCAATTCCCATACCCACTTCACAGCTTCGATTTCACTGATTCGACTGAGTCTTCTGCCGGACGGCGGCGCGCAGTTCAGCCACAATTTCCTGCGAGGCCTGGATGGCCGCCGCGTGCTGGTCTACGTTGAAGGAAATCGCGCCAACGCGAGCGTGGCCGCCACCGCCGTAGCGCTCGCAAATCCGCGCCAGATTTACCTCGGGTTCCTGCGGCGCCCAGGGATTCGATCCGACCGAAACTTTTACGCGGAAACTGCTTTTGCTGATCCCAACGCTGTAGACCGACTCCGGGTGCAGATAGTAAGGAACAAACTTGTTGTAGCCCTCCAGATCGTGGTCAGTAACATCAAAGAAAATCGTGCCGTCTTTGCATTCGGTGCGCTCGCGCAATATTCCGATGGAAAGCTCGTGGCGCCTGAGCAACGGCGGCAGAAGCGGCGCAACAAACGGCTCTTCGAGTATTTCGGCCAGCGACTTGGTCGCCAGCAGCGGGATCAGATTCGGAACGAACCCGTGGTCGGGCGCTGATTCGATGACCATTGTCAGCTTCATCGCCGGAGCCTGCATCTCAACCGCGGTCTTGGCGTCGGCGTAGAGGGCGCCGTCGATGACGTCGGTCCACTTCACCAGATCGGCGACCGGCGACGGATCGAAGCCGAAGTGCTGCTGCGCGATCAGCGCAATGAAGCTCGTGCACGACTTGAAATCGGGATCGTAGAATTTCTGGTTGCTCTGATTCTGCTCGAAGTGTTCGGCGTCAGCCGGCGACAGAAAAGCGCTCATGTGGTGGTCGAACCACCACGTAATCCTGGGGGAACTTGAGTACTTGAAGTCAACGATCGCATTCTCGTCGCCGTCGAACTGCCTTTCGTCGAACAACGCCCCGGCGCGATGCACCAGGCCAGTGAATTCAAACTCAGCATCGTCTCGAATGCGCTCGCGGTAGAAGCGCGAAAACAGCGCGGCGGAAGACGCTCCGTCAAAACACTTGTCGTGATAGAAGACGCGAACTCGCAATGCATTCCCCAGGTGATCGATAATTTCCGCCAAAAGAAAGCCACACTTCAAACGTGGGATTCCCGTGCGGGTAAAGTCTTATAGAATGGACAGCTTCGAGGAAGAAAGTCAAGGCAGGAATTCGACCGGCGGTGGTGCTTTTGGCGAGAACACCCTCACCATTCGAGCGGGCAGTCGACCACGAAGGATCACGAGACGGATTCTCTGACCGGGATTTCCTTCGTGTGACTTCGTGTCCTTCGTGGTTCCAGGTTTCGGTGGTACACCATCAGGCGACGTCGCGTGACTTCACTCGCCGACGCAAATGAACTCGGAACAGATCGAATGCAGCGCTCGCCGCTCGCGCTAGATGGCGTTGGCCTGTTTTTCCGCCATATCTCCGATCACGGGCAATTTGAACGTCTGCCCTTGGTTGGCTTTCAAAAGCAGAATGACCCAGATAATCAGCCCGGCCAGACCGATCAGCGGCCAGATCAGGATCGTAAGCCAGCCCAGGATCGGGATGTGAGCAATGATGCTGAGACCCATCCACAATACGGTCCACGCGATGGCGAAAAAGATGCACTGAAACGCGTGGAAGCGAATGAAGCGGTTCTTGTTGTAGGGCTCCATCACCAGGAAATAATTGCCGGGATGATGGTGACGTAGGCCAACATTCCGGCCACGTTATCGGTTAAGCCGCCCGCGCTCGGGGACGCTGCTGTGGCTCGACCCGCACACGCTGGACAAGCGCTTGCCCCTTCTGGGATTTGGACGCCGCAACTGCTGCAAAATGCCATTCGGGAGATCCTCCTCGGTCGCGAAGAGCAGCAGTCGGCGTAAGTCGCCCCAAGCGACGTGGGCGCACCCTATCAAAAACGCACACGCAAAGCAATTCTGAATTTCCCCAGCGGCGCAATCTGTTCCCGTCGGGCTGAGATTCGATGGGATCATCCCGAACGGAGCCGTTCTTCAGGCGAAGTGAGAGCCTGCCCTGAGCGCAGTTGAAGGGGATCTCGCGCGCACCGGTGAGCTCCACGCGAGATCCCTCACCCGTCTGAAGTGCGTCGGGTTTCGGGACGACGCCCCGGGGGGGCGAAATTTCCAAACCCTCCGCTACCGGAATTGTCGCTGAGAATAAGGGCCGCTCCCTAGATTGAGTTCGCGTGTTGCTCGGCAAACTGGCCCAGGAGGGGCAACTTGAATCTCTCTCCCTGCAGCGCCTTCACGATCAGAACCAGCCAGATCACACCGGCCGCGAGGATGCCCACCGTCCAAATCAATACGGCGAGAAGCGGTCCAGCTACTGGAATCATGAACAAAAGAAGCGCCGTCAGTCGTATCGCGGCCACAGCCGCCGCCGTCGCGACCCAGAACAGCAGACATTGGACGGAGTGAAAACGCACGAACGCATTTTTCTTGTATGGCTCGAGCATCAGAAACAAGATGGCGGGAATGAACGTAACGTAGGCCACGGCGCCGGCGATGCTTTCAAGAAACGGACCAGCTTCGCTGCCCATGCGCGGTACCGACCGCGTAGTTCGCCCACAGCCCGGACAGAACGCAGCCGTCTCCGGCATTTGAGCCGCGCAGTGCGGACACTGGGAGACCGAGCTTTGCACCATACCCTGGCTTGGACGGTCGTCACTCGGAACGCTCAGGTGGCCCTGCCTATAGCCGCTCTCCTGCGGCCATTTTCACTTCGGTTGTCTTCTTTTTTGCCGTTTTGCCCTTGGCAGTCTTCGCAAAGGCCATAAATCTGGAACGTGTGGCGAGTGGGGAGGTAATGGTAGGTGCTGCCGATCTCCTGCTCGAGTTGGTCCACTTCCTTGGAAAAAAATTCGACCGAGCTGCCACATCCGGTGCACACCATGTGGTGGTGGCTGCGCCGGTTGTACTGATGTTCGAAGCGCGCGACTCCATCATGAAACGCGACTTCGCTGGCCAGGCCGCACTCGGCCAGCAGCTTCAGCGTGCGGTAGACGGTGGTATACCCGATGCGCGCATCTTTTTTCTGCACCAGGCGGTGCAGTTCGTCTGTGGAGAGATGATCGCGCGTTTCGAGAAACGTGCGCAGAATCGTCGCGCGCTGATCGGTCTGTTTCAGGCCGACACGTTTCAAATGGCTGTGCAGGATGTCCTGGGCTTCACGAACCATCTGCCGGGAAATGGTCGGTTGGTCATCGATGCGCTTTTGCAGCATGGCGAGGGAGGTACGCGGACAATGTATGCAGGAAACAATGCCAGAATACCATCCGCCATCTTGAAAATGAAATTCATTTTCAGCGCCGCCGCGGGCTTCGCGAGCTGGCTTACAATCAGAAGATTCGTATGAGCACTTTTGCAGAGGTCGCGCCGCGCGCTTCCCGCCGATCGCCCGCTCTCCGATTCCTTCTGGGATTTCTGCTCGTGATCGTGTTATTTGTCCTGGGCGCGATCGCCTACGCGTGGTACGTGGCCGAATCCGCTCTGCCCCAACTCGATGGGCAGGCGCAGATCAGCGGGCTTTCCGCGCCGGTTACAGTCACGCGCGACAGACAAGGAGTGCCAACCATCGAGGCCGCAACGCTCGAAGATCTTTTCTTCGCGCAGGGTTACGTCACCGCTCAGGACCGTCTGTGGCAAATGGATATGATGCGCCGCTACGGCAGCGGAGAGCTCTCGGAGATTCTTGGGCCCGACAGCCTGAAGATCGATCGCGAACAGCGGATTCTGGGCCTGCGAGCGGCGGCAAGAGAGTCGCTGGCGATGGCTGCCCCCCGCGATCGCAGTTTCTTCGAAGCCTACGCCCGCGGCGTCAACGCCTTCATCTCGACTCATGGCAGCCGGCTGCCGATTGAGTTCCGCATCCTCGGTTATGCGCCGAAGCCATGGCTGGCGGAAGACTCGGTGGTTATCGGAACCATCCTGGTCAAGGATTTGAGTTATCGCTATTTCTTCGACGCTCTGGCTCGCGAAAAAATTCTGGCCAGGCTGGGGCCGGAGTTGACCGCCGATTTATATATCAACCGCTCCTGGCACGACCGCCCGCCAACGGTGATGCGCGAAGACCTGGATCAGCCCGACGCGAGTGCCGGAGACTCCGATGACGACGACGACAGCGACGACGATTCCGGGCCGGATACTTCCGTCACAAAAAACCTCGCGCCGTCCGCTGTCCCCCAGATCCCATCACCCCAATTTCCGTCACTGGAAATCCCGGTAAACGGATCGAACAACTGGGTCGTCTCCGGAGCGCACACCGTAACCGGCAAGCCGCTGCTCTCGAATGATATGCACCTGGGCCACCAGATGCCCAATCTCTGGTACGAGGCCCATCTGCACGCAGGCACTCTGGATGTTGCCGGTGTGACGCTGCCGGGAATGCCCTTTGTCATCATGGGCCATAATCAGCGCATCGCATGGGGATTCACCAACCTGGGCGCGACGGTAACGGATATTTACGTGGAGAACTTCAATGCCCAGGGCGCCTACCAGACCCCGAGCGAGTGGGTGCAGCCAGAGCATCGTGTCGAAGTGATCCACGTCAAGGGCAAGCCGGATGTGACTGTAGACGTGAAGATTACGCGTCACGGGCCCATCATCACGGAGTTGGTGCCAGGCGAAACCCGTCCGCTGGCGCTGCGTTGGACGCTCTATGACGGCTTGCACGTTCCATTTTTCGACGTGAATCAAGCGCAGAACTGGGATGAATTCCGGCACGCCTTTTCGGAAATGGATACGCCCAGCCAAAACGTGGTCTATGCCGACGTTGACGGCAACATCGGATATCAGGCGACGGGCAAGATTCCGATCCGCGCCGCTGGCGATGGCAGCCTTCCGGCCAGCGGCGCTGACAACGCGCACGAGTGGATCGGCTACATTCCCTTCGACAAGTTGCCCACCATCTACAATCCTCCGTCGGGAATCATTGCCACCGCCAACGCACGAATCACGCCCGACCACTACCCGAATTCGATCAGCATGGAGTGGGAAGCTCCGTGGCGAGTGGCGCGGATTTATCACGTCCTCGAATCGGGGCGGCAGTTTTCTCCCGCAGACATGCTGGCGCTGGAAAACGACATTCACTCGGAGGCTGACTTGTTTGCGGCCGAGCGCCTCGTGTATGCCGTCGACCACGCAGCCAAGCCTTCGGCACGAGCCCGGCAAGCCGCAGATCTGATGCGCAGCTGGGATGGCCGCATGTCAGCATCGTCGTCCGCGCCGACCATCACCGAGAATTCCATCCGCGAATTGCAACGCCTGCTGCTCGAACCGAAGCTGGGCGGCGCTCCTGTCGATCCGGAAAAAGAAGACGCGGTTTTAAGCTGGCGAACCTACTCGTGGGAAATGCGTTCGGTGTGGCTTGAAAACGTATTGCTGCATCGGCCTCCGCGCTGGCTGCCGGAAAAATATCCGAATTACGACGAACTACTTACGGCGGCCGTCGAAGGCGCAGTGAGCGGCCCGGCAGCACCCAAAGACTTGGCGTCGTGGCGCTGGGGTGCGTTCAATTCCGTGGATATCGAACATCCCATCCTGGGCAAAATTCCCGTGCTGCGGTACTGGTCGGGTCCGGGCACGCAGGAGCAATCCGGCAGCAGCTACACGGTTAAGGCCGTGACGCGGCATCACGGGCCATCGGAACGTTTTACCGCAAATCTCGCAGCTCTGGATGAGTCCACACTCAACACCGTAACCGGCCAGGCCGGCAATTTTCTCAGCCCCTACTACATGGATCAGTGGAAGGCCTGGTACGAAGGAACAACGTTCACTCTGCCCTTCACTGCGAAAGCCGTGCAAGCGGCCAAGACGCACAAGTTGGTCCTGGAGCCCTCGCGGTAAGAGATCCAGAACTTTTCACTATTTTGCTAGCGCTTCTTGCCCTTAGCCTTTTTCTCTGGACGCTTGTGCGCGGCGTGCGGAGCCGCCGGTTTCGAGGCAGGCTTGACGGCCGACTTTGCGGCGGCCTTGTGCGCGGGGACCAGCTTCGGCTTTTCAGCCGGCTTCCCCTTCGTATCCGGCTTCGCTTTCGCATCCGCACTCGACGCCGGTTTGGCGGGCGGGGGCGGAGCCGGGGCTGCAACTGCCGGCGCGCCTTTCAACTTCTTTCCTTTCGGCGCAGGCTTGGCTGCGGCGGCAGCGGCAGCAGCTGCATCCGCGGCGGCTTTGGCGGCGCGTCCACGCCGCGGCGGTGGTGGCGGCGGAGGCGGAGGCGGCGCGAAAGGCTTCAGGAACTTCAAAGTTTCCGTACGCGAGCGCAGCTTGCCATCGAGCAGGAGCATGAAAACATCGTGCGCGAGCTTGGGATAAATCGGCAGTTGCGGCGTGATCAGCAACTCTGTCATCTCCGGAAGCGGAATCCTCTGCTGCACCTGCCGCCACTTGGTCAAGTAGTTCTTGATCTTCTGCTCGACCGACTGCTGCTTGGCGGTGATGGCCAGAAACAGAATCATTTCCGGCCGTGCGCTGGTCAGCAGATTCCAGGTGCGGGAAGGCGTGGCCGCTTCTTTGCCCATCAGTCGCTTGGCCAGTTCCTTGGCATGATCTTCAATGTCGCGCCAGGCCTCGACCAGGTCTTTGCGCGGAATCAACCGCTGCAGGTCGGAAACGTCCTTGTCGGAAAGCCGCGCCGTCAGGAAATGCATGACTGCCGGGCCGGCATCTGGCGTGTAGCCGAGATCGACCATCTGCTGTCGCGTTTTCATGAGCGCGCTGAGGCCGTTGCTATCAACCTTCGCCGTCGACCAGTGGTCGTGCAGAACTTCCAGCCAGCCTTCTTTCTCCAGCATTTTGACCACATGCAGCGGGTCGTCTTCGTGAGCCAGCGCCGCGATCTCGTGGCCGATCGAGCCGCGCAGGATATGGTCGATGTACTTGCCCTCTTTCGCCGCGTCGTAACGCGCCTGCGTGCGTTCTTCGAGCGGCCAGTGGAACCGCGCGGCGAAACGCGTAGCGCGGATCAGCCGTGAGGGATCCTCTAGAAACGAATAGTTATGCAGAATACGGATCAGCTTGGCTTCAATGTCGGCCACGCCGTTGAAGGGATCGAGCAGCAAGCCGCGCGACCCTTCGTTGAGCGAGAGCGCCATGGAGTTGACGGTGAAGTCGCGGCGCCGCAGGTCTTCGTGAATGGTGGCGGGCGTAACCAAGGGCGGCTTGCCCGTTTTTTCGTACACCTCAGTACGCGCCATGCTGATTTCGGCGCGGGCATTGCCGGGAAGCGCGATGAAGATCGTGCGGATGTCTTCTTCGACGGCGGTGATTTTCGCACCGGCCCGTTCGAAGTCCTTCTGCAGCTTGAGGGGGTTGCCCTGAACCGTAAAATCGAGGTCGCGGATGGCATATCCGCTGATGATGTCGCGGATGGCGCCGCCCGTGAGATAAAGATTCAGGCCGGCTGCGCGGATCACTTCTTGCACCAGCCCGACGCCTTTCAATTGATCCGGCGTCAGCCGGAGTTCCATCGTGTAAATGTAATCAGCCATTCGTTCTCAAGCGGCCTTCCGGCCATGTTTCCCGTCGTCAGCCACGCGCCGGTGGCCGGAAACCCGACGGACGGGACGAAGCAATTTCCACAAGATTTCCACAGATTTAGCCGCACTCCACCCTAAGGCCCGGCCACTCGCGTGCAAGTGGCTTAATACAAAGTAGTTAGGCGACCGATAAACTTTGCGGCAAGTTAAAGAAAATAACACAACGTTTACATTTTGGCTACTGCCAAGGCGGATTCCGTCAGTTTCCTCAGGAAAGGTGCGAGAATCAGGCAGGATTCAGGTAGTGGTGCAGTTTGCGCTTCTTACCCTAAGGGGTCATCCTGAGCACAGCCGTTTTTCAGGCGAAGCGAAGGATCTCAGTCTTTTCCGGCCTGGAGTGCGAGCCAAGCTGCACTACTCCCAGGATTCATGGGGTAGCGCACAGAATCTCTCACTAACTATGGTTCCGTGGTCCCCGCTCTCATGCCTTCTACGCACAAGAAAGTCATCGTCCGCAAGATGGACCGGGACTCGGTCTCGGGCTACGTCTCTCCCGCGCAGTTCATCCAGGAGGGCAAGCTTGAGCTGTTAAACACCTCGGGCACGGTGATTTCCATCGACTTGCGCGAGATCAAGGGCGTCTATTTCGTGCGCGAGTTTGGCGACTCCGAGTCGCTCACTCGCAAGACATTCACCTCGCGTCCGCGGTCGGAGGGTTTGTGGGTGCGCCTGCGCTTCAAAGACAGCGAGGTGCTCGAAGCATTGATGCCAGCCGACCTCACCCAGACCCTGCCCGAGGGATTTCTGGTGAGCCCACCCGATCAGCGCTCCAACACGCAGCGGATCTTCGTCCCGCGTACGGCGCTGGAATCGCTGACGGTTCTGGCTGTCATCGGCGCTGGCCGCCGTCAGCGCCGCCCCCAGGACCAGCGCCAGGTTCCGATGTTCGAAGAATAGGTTGGAATCATGATCGGCGCACTCCAAACGAAATCCCGCCAGATCCCGCAACACCCGCCGCGTTTGGCTTGATCTGCGCATCCAACACGGGGGATAATCTCCCGGTTCGCTGGACGCTCTTCATTCGGTGGGCTTATCGGCCAGCTCCGAACGGCTCGCTCTCATTCTCCGTTATTCCCCTGTTCCAACGCTCCCTGGAGGCCTCATCATGGAATACAGTCTCGAACCGGCAGCGCACTCGGCGAAAGTGCGGCCCTTACGCAGCGCGAAACTCTTGCGAGCGCTCGCCTGCCTCACGTCACTGATGCTCGTGGCCGCGACGTCGTCCCTCGCCCAGACATATTCCGTCGTTCACAATTTCAATCCGGCCACCGACGGCAGCGAGCCGATGGGCAATCTCGTCGAAGACCTCCACGGCAACTGGTACGGAACCTTCTCCGCTGGCACGGGCGACGCTGCGTTCGGAGGCGCCTACCAGATCGATCCCACCGAGACTCTGCGTGTTCTGACCAGTTTAGGTCCGGGTTCGCCCGCAGCCTACCCGCGCTCCGGATTATTCCGCGAAAGCGATGGCCAGCTTTTCGGCGTCACCTATGGCGGTGGCGATACGACCTGTCAGTGCGGCACGGTCTACAAGCTCGACACAGGCGGCACCCCGATTCTCCTGCATAAATTTCGGGGCGGGGCGGACGGCGCGTATCCTGCGTCGCAACTGATCACGATCGATGGCGTGCTCTATGGCACGACGAGTTACAACGGCGTCGACAATGTATTCGGCGTGCTCTTCAAGATCACCCAGGAGGGCCAGGAGTACACGGTCGTGCACCAGTTCCTGCAAGGCGCGCCCGAAGGCATCATTCCCAACGATCTGACCCGCGATGCCGCCGGCAACATCTACGGCTCGACTTCATTCGGAGGCGCGACCGGCGCAAACCAGGGAACGATCTACAAAATCGATACGACAGGCGCTCTCACCGTGCTTCACACCTTCTCCGGAGGCGCCGACGGCGGAGAGCCAGTCGGACGCCTGATCATCGACGTGAATGGAAACATTCATGGCACAACGGAGCAAGGCGGCAATCCGACCTGCAAATGCGGAGTCGTCTTCCGGATCAGCGCCGCGGGAGACTTTCACGTCCTGCACACCTTCAACACCTTGCGCGATGGTCAGTTTCCGAACACAGGAGTGATCGATGTAGCCGGATCGCTCTACGGAGTAACCGGCGCAGGCGGCTTCACTAATTGCACCGGAGGCTGTGGCGTCATTTACAAAATCAGCAACACGGGAGTTTATTCAGTGCTGGAACGCTTCAACAAAACCGATGGCCAGGCTCCAAACCGCATTGCCCTCGGCAGCGACGGCAACCTTTACGGCACGACGTTACTCGGAGGAAACAGCGGCTCCGGAGTGTTCTTCAAAATTATCCCGTAACTAACCGAGCACAAAAATACGGCGGCTGCCACTCTGGCGAAAGCGGGCTTGAGTGCCCGATCTGCAAGAACGGGGCAGCCAATCTTCTCCGACGCTGCAGCCGACCGGGTCGGCCCACTGCCCGATCTCGAATTCGTTGAAATACCGCGGGACTTGATGTACCGTTTGGAGTCCATGCGGGGCGGGCCCGGCAAACCTTCCCCGAAAGAGGCCGAAACGGCATACCTGACCTTCCTCCTGCACCGTTTCGTTCTCCCTGGAAATTTCCTTCCATAGCAGAGGTGTATCCACCATGCGAGCGATCTGGTCAGGCTCTCCCAATAGCTTCGCCCGTTACGTTCAGGTTACGAGTTGGAAACGCTTAAATCGCTTCGGCGCAGGCCTGCTTTGCGCGGTGGTGGGCGCGGCCTTGCTCGGCACGGTGGCATTGGCGCAGAACGCTTCACCGGCACGATCCTCGTCGTCCGCGGTCGATCAGCCGCTCATCACGCAAGCCATCGACGAGTCGCAACTGACGACGCTGACCGGCAACACGTATCCCCTGGCGCGCCCGCAGTTCGATCTCGGCGCGGCTCCGGCCAGCCTCCCGATGGAGCGCATGCTGCTCGTTCTGAAGCGCAGCGCGGCACAAGAGACCGCGCTCAGGAAGTTGCTCGACGATCAGCAGGACAAGGCTTCGCCGAATTATCACAAGTGGCTCACGCCCGACCAATTCGGCCAACAGTTTGGACCGACCGACAGCGACATGCAGACCATCACCTCGTGGCTCCAGTCGCACGGGTTTCAGGTGGGATCGAGCCAGGGGCGCACCGTGCTGGAGTTTTCCGGATCAGCCAGCCAGGTCGAGGAAGCGTTTCACACCCCGATTCACAAATATGTAGTGAACGGCGAGCAGCACTGGGCCAACGCGCGCGACCCGCAAATTCCGACGGCCCTGACGCCGGCCGTGGCCGGCATCGTGTCGCTGCATAATTTTCGACGCACGGCGCAGCACCAGTTCGTGGGCAACTACTCTGAGAAAACCAGGCGACTCTCCTCGCCCGTGCCTTCCTTCCCCATCGGTTCAGACACGTTCGGCTGCGGCAGTGGCGAGTGCTACGCCGTTTCTCCTTATGACTTCGCCACGATTTACAATGTGCTGCCGCTGTGGACCGCCGGCACCAACGGCTCCGGGCAGACGATTGCGATCGTGGGCCGCACCAACATCAACCCCGCCGATCCAACGACGTTCTGGCAATTGTTCGGGCTGACCGTGCCCGCAAACAAGCTGAACATCATTCTCAACGGCCCCGATCCCGGCATCAACGGAGACGAGGGCGAGGCTGACATCGACATCCAATGGTCGGGAGCCGTCGCACCGCAGGCGACTATCGATTTCGTCACTTCTCTCTCCACCAATACAGCCGACGGCATTGATCTTTCCGCCATCTACATCATCGAGAACAACCTGGCGCCCGTGATGAGCGAAAGTTACGGCGAGTGTGAACTCGGGCTCGGTACGGCTGGAAATCAGTTTTACTATTCCCTCTGGGGACAAGCCGCGGCGCAGGGAATCAGCGTCTTCATCTCGAGCGGAGATAACGGCTCGGCCGCTTGCGACAACCCGGAGGGACCGGCGCAGTTCGGCCTGAATGTCAACGGAATCGCTTCGACGCCATATAACGCGGCTATCGGAGGAACAGACTTCAACGAGTACAACATTCAGGCCACATACTGGAATGCGACCAATGGAACCAACCAGGAATCTGCCAAGGGCTACATTCCTGAAGTCGCCTGGAATGACTCATGCACCAATGCGTGGTCGCTGACGTCGGGACTGGGCACCACCGTGGAGCAAGTCTGTAACAGCCCGAACTTGAATCCGTTTTTCCTGAACTCGACCGGAGGCAGCGGAGGACCGAGTAATTGTTCGGCGAACACAACGACCAGCGGCAGCGTAGGCACCTGCAGTTCCGGTTATATCAAACCTTCATGGCAAATCGCGACGGGAGTTCCTGCCGACCACCTGCGCGATCTGCCTGATGTTTCACTGTTTGCCAGCAACGGTGACTTAACTGGGAGCTTCTACGTAGTTTGCCAGTCGGATCAAACCGGCGGCATCTGCGATCTCAATGACTTTGCCGGATACGGCGGAACATCGGTGTCGTCTCCCGCATTCGCCGGGATTATGTCGCTGGTGAACCAGAAGACCGGAACCCCGCAGGGCGTTCCCGGATTTTATTTATATCAACTGGTGAGCAAGCAGGCGAACGCATTTCACGATGTTCCGTCGGGCTCAACCAATGCGATGCCTTGTTTCACCGGGAGCGTGAACTGCGTCACTTCGACGAACGGCGATTCGTATGGCGTACTCAGCGGCTACAACACCGGCGCCGGCTACGATCTGGTCACCGGGCTAGGAACGGTGAACGCCGCCAACCTGGTAAACAACTGGACTAAGACTACATTCAAAGCCACGACGGCAACATTGAAGTTGAACAACGGCACTGCGGTGAGCGTGACACATGGGGCTGCCGTTCCCGTAAGCATCAGCATCAGTCCAACCGCCGCCACCGGGGAGGCAGCACTGTTGGTCAGCACCGGGCCGGGCACAACCACCGGGCATGACATCGATATATTCACGTTGAGCGGAGGCTCGGTCGCGAAATCTACAAGCCTGCTGCCCGGCGGCACTTACAACGTGATCGCGCATTACGGAGGCGATGGCACTTACGGCGGAAGCTATTCCACTCCAGCGAGCGTTACCGTCGCAAAAGAAAACAGCACCATCGTTCTTCCCGGCCTGCAAGTGAACGGCACCGCGACCACGACGGTGAACTACGACGCCCTATATGTCCTGCAGGCAACCGTGGAAAATTCCCAGGGAGCCGCCTGCAATCCTCCGCCCTTTGGGGAAATCGTTTGCCCCACGGGAAACATCACGTTCACCGACAATGGCAATGCCATTGGCACTGGACCCTACACATTGGATACCACGGCCACCGCTCAGACGACCGGCCAGGCTTTTACTCTAACCGGAGGAACGCACACGCTCGCCGCGCAGTACAACGGGGACAACAACTACAACACCGGCTCGGCGTCGGTCTCGGTAACGGTCAATAAGGCGAACACCACGACGCTTGCGCCCCAGGCTCAAGGGACAGCCTTCACGCTGCCCGTTAGCCTCTCGACTCTTGTATACGATCCAAACGCGCAGAGTAACGTTTCTGACCCGACCGGGCAGATCACATTTTATTCAAACGGCGCGGCTCTGCCGGGCACCGTTACTTATGGAGGTGGGGGCAGTGGTTCGCTCTACGCCTCAACGTCCGCTACCTTCTCCAGTCCGGGGACCTATAGCATTACCGCGAGCTACGCGGGAGATCAGAATTATCTGAGTTCGACGTCGGCGGCCACTTCCCTGACATTGAAATATCCCATGCCGATTACGGCCTTGAATCCTGCTTCGCAAACTGTCGCCCCAGGAGGTACCGCAACGGTAACAGCCTTCGTGAACACGGGGAATAGCACGACTTTTCCCTATCCCACCGGGACCGTCACGATTACTTTCGCTGACGGGGTCACGCCGGTTGCCGCCCCCACGATCTGCACCAAAGCCACGGACAACCTCGGCCATTTCGCTTGTCAGGCCACTTTGTCATTTCCGGTGACCAACAGCCAGTCCTATCAGGCGATCTACAGCGGGGATACAAACTATCCATATTCGACTTCTACACCGGTCACGGTCAGTGTGCCTGATTTCAGCCTGGCCACGAATTTGAATCAGCTCACGGTGACGCAAGGAAAGGCGCAGAACCTTACCATCGATGTTTCTTCGACCGCCGGCTTCAGCGGGACCGTGAGTTTCAGTTGTTCGGGCCTGCCGGTGGAAACGACTTGTGGGTTCAGTCCCTCGCAGGTTACGGGCGGATCGGGCTTGACTACGCTGACGATCACGACCACGCCCCTGGGTCAGTCGCGGCTGCATGTGGCGCACGCAGGCCGTGGAGTCGGTTGGTTCGCGAATGCCATGCTGCTTGTGCTTGGCTTCTGGGTGATTGGCGTTCCGTCGTGGCGACGGCGCGGCGCGCTTCCCATGCTGGTGATTGTGGCGTTGTTTATAACCATGCCCGGCTGCGGCGGTGGAGGCGGAGGAGGCGGAGGCACGCCACCACCCCAGAACAATCCTGTGCCGACCATTACCGCCCTGTCTCCCACCCAGCAGGCGGCGGGATCTCAGTCGCTGGCGCTCACACTCAACGGGACGGGATTTATGAGCAGTTCGGCGGTGACCTACAACGGCTCGGCTCACCAGGCCTTTCTCTCAAGCTCGACGTCGCTCGCGATCTCCCTGTCGGCCGCCGATCTGGCAACCGCAGGCAGCTATCCGGTCGTGGTTACGAATCCTACACCGGGCGGCGGGGCTTCGGGCAAAGTTAACTTCGGCGTGGTGACCGGAACGCCGACTGGGAACTTCACCGTTACCCTCACGGCGACCAGCGGGCCGCTGACGCATACAGCCCAGTTCGTGCTGACCGTGCAATAGCAGCCCGGCGTTGTTCCGTCGATGGGATAGCGCAGGGCTCGTCGATAGTGAAGGGCTCGTTCACCGACTTGTCGACGGAGACCTCCAGTCCCGGTGAACTCCGCGACTGGTGTACGATTACCTCCGTCTCTTCATGTCCCTCGTCGTCTCTTCACTATGCTCATGAAACTTTCTGCGATTGCCTCTGCTCTCGACGCGCGCCTCGAAAACGGTTCTCCTAACCTCGAAATCTCCGGCGTGAATGGCATCGAACAGGCTGGGCCGGGGGATCTGACATTCGTGTCGAATCCAAAATACGCAGCGGCGGCGCGCAGCACCAAGGCCGCTGCGGTGATCGTGGGTGAAGACTTCCCCGCGATCACGACCGCCATGTTGCGGGCGAAAAATCCTTATCTGAGTTTCGCGCGCGCGTTGGAACTTTTCCACCAGCCGCAGCGCTATGCACCCGGCGTTCATCCCACGGCCGTGGTGCATGCCAGCGCGCGAATTGGGGCGAAGGCGCACATCGGTCCCTATGTCGTGATCGGAGAAGATGTCGAAATCGGTTCCCACGCAGTCTTGCTGGCGCATGTGGTGATTTATCGCGGGGCGAAAATCGGCGACAACTTTTTCGCGCACGCCCACGCCGTGGTGCGCGAGGATTGCCGCGTCGGAAACAACGTCCTGCTGCAGAACGGCGTCATCATCGGCGCCGACGGCTTCGGGTTTGCCAAGAACTCCGAAGGGCGCTGGCATAAGATCCCCCAGCCTGCGCCTGCCGTAATTGAAGATGACGTGGAAGTGCAGGCCAATTCGTGCATCGACCGCGCGAGTGTAGGCGAAACTCGCATTGGACGCGGCGTGAAGGTCGACAACCTGGTGCAGGTCGGCCACGGCTCGCAGGTAGGCGAAGACGCTCTGCTCTGCGCGCAAGTCGGGCTGGCGGGGTCGACCGAGATCGGCGCACGCGCGATTTTAACGGGACAGGTCGGCGTGGTCGGCCACTGCAAAGTGGGTGAGAGCGCGATTGTGACTCCGCAAAGTGGCGTGGCCAACGACGTTCCCGCGGGAGCGCTGGTCAGCGGCGCCCCCGCCGTCGATCACAAATTGTGGCTGAAGTATTCCGCGATCTTGCCGAAGCTCCCCGAGATTGTCCGCGCGCTGCGCAGAATGAAAAACGAATAACCCCACCGCCGCGCAAAATCCCAGGGTGAAACTCCAACAAACCGGGTGAAACTGGGTCAAATAGAGTCAAATAGGGTGCCCCACGTCTCGCCGTTGTTGCGAGACGTGGGCCTCGTCCCAAAGCGCTAAACCCAAGCAGGGCGCTAGAAGTTGACCCTCTTCTCCGGTTTCTGCGACGTAACTTCCGGTTATCCGACCAATCCGGTAGTTGGGATTTGTTGCGATTGCCTCCAAAAACCACTGCACAGCTGGTTCGCTATGCTTCTCTCAGCGCAATCATTGGGTCCACTTTCGTCGCGCGCCGGGCTGGAAGGTAGCTGGCTAGAACGGCAACGGCAAACAAAAGCAGAGGCACGATCACAAACACAGCCGGATCGTGCGGGCGCACCCCGTAAAGCAAACTGCCCATCAACGACGCAGTGGATGCAGAAACCACCATGCCGGCCACAATTCCGAGGCCCGCCAGCACTATGCCCTTTTGCAAGAACAGCTTCAGGACGCCGCCTCGCCCGGCCCCCAACGCCATGCGGATACCGATCTCGCGCGATCGTTGGCCGACCATATAAGCCAGCAACCCGTAAATTCCGATGGAGGCCAGAAGCACCGCCAGTCCTGCAAATACGCCCACCAGGTCGGCAGAAAAACGGCGTGAAGCCAGTGACCGATCAAGGATGTCGTTCATAGAAGAAACTTTAAATACGGGCAAGCCGGGATCAATGCTCTGGATTTCTTGTCGAATCTGTGGCTCGAGCAGGCTCGCGGGCAGAGACGTCCGCAACACTACGCTCACTTGCTTGCTCGGGTCTTGATAGACCGAAACGTAGATGTGGGGAACGCCATCGATATCCAGACCGTCATTCTTGATATCCTTAACAATACCCACGACGGTCGTCCAAGGCTTCGTAGGGTCTTTTCCGAACCGCACTTGGCGGCCCAGCGGATCGCGATCCCGCCAATACTTACGAGCGGTGCTTTCATCAATGATGGCCACCCGCTGTTTGCCGTCTTCATCGCCCTCGGTGAATGAGCGACCGCGTAGAAGCGTCGCCTGCAACACCTTAAAATAATCAGGGCTTATCCGAATTCTCTCGGCGCGCAGATCCTGCGAGGACTCGACCGGTCTATCTTCAATCGCTAAGCGTTCAATCCTTAAGCCACCGACCGCGTTGGGGTTGCTATTGGTGGTCGGTATAGATGAGGTGATTGCGGCGAGTTCTACTCCCGGAATTGCCTTCATGCGCCGCAGCAACTCACGATCAAAGGTGGCCTTACCAGCAATACCGAGATACGGATCCGTCTTCGGATCGTTGGGAACTCCTAGCCACGTGTTTGCCGTGACCACCTGAGTTGGATTAATGCCTGGATCCTCCTGCAACAGGCCTCGCAGCGTACGCAGCAGCAAGCCGGCTCCCACCATCAGTATGACGGCAAATGCCAATTCCGAGACGATTAGAACATCCCGCAATCGGCCGGTCTTAGTGCCGTAGCCGGACCCTCGACCGCCTTCACGAATCGCCGAGGAGACAGCGACTTTTGCCGAATGAAGCGCTGGAGCAAGTCCAAACACTAAGCCGGTAAGAATGGAAATCAGGAGAGCGAACGCCAGCACCACCCAGTCGATTCGTACTTCGTTGAGCCGGGGAACGTTCGATGGCACAAAACGCAGGATGAAGCCTAAAGCCCCCACTGCGGTTGCGATTCCCGCGGCACCGCCGATGAGCGACAGCAGCATGGACTCGGTCAACATCTGGCGCACCATGCGGCCGCGGCTCGCCCCCAGCGCTAACCGCACCGCCATCTCTTGTTGCCGCCCGGAAGCTCGCGCCAACAGGAGATTGGCAATGTTCAACGATACGATGAAAACGATCAGGATTACCGCACCCAGTAACACCAGCAGCATGGGCCGAATATTGCCTACCAAAGTTTCTTGCAATGGTTGAATCTCAATTGTCCATTGCGCCTGCGGCGGGTAATCGGTGGGAAAGTCGTGGCGCAATTCGGCGGCCATGGCAGTGAGCCGCGCCTGAGCTTGCGCCAGTGTCAGGCCAGGCTTAAGTCGTCCGATTCCAGATACTAAAATCCGGTTCCCACGTACTGGCGGGGGAAAGGGATCTCCGCTGAATCCGCCGGCGCCAAACACCTCCGCGTCGCCGGAGGTCGTCGGTCCAGGGTGGCGAAATCCGCGTGGCAGGACCCCAATAATTGTAAGGGGATCACCGTCGATCCGGATGGTACGGCCAAGAACATTCGGATCGGCGCCATAGGCACGGCGCCACAAGCCATCGCTGATCACGGCCAGGGGAGCGAAACCAGGCGCGAAGTCCTGCGGACCGAACAACCGTCCAATTTGCGGGATCACACCCAGCATGGAAAAGTAGCTAAAACTGCCATTGACTCCCTCGACACGCTCGGGCTGCCCAGCGCCGGTCAAATTCTCGCTGCCCTCGAAGATCGGGGTCACATCTTCAAATACACCCGCTCGCGTCTGCAGGTCATCCAGTTCGGGCTTGGAAAAGCTAACATCCCGCAATCCTACGCCGGGCTCGTTAAAGAAGATTCTTACCAAACGATCGGGATCGCGGTAGGGCAGAGAACGCAGCAACACGGCATTCACGATGCTGAAAATGGCCGTGTTGGCTCCCACGCCCAGAGCCAGCGTCAGGACCGCTACGATCGTGAAGGTGGGCTTCTTGACTAGCATGCGTAAACCGTAACGAACATCCTGAAGTAAAGTCTCCATGTGGACGCTTCCTCTCGGCCCCTCTGCCTGTTAAGACTCGGTTAGACGTAGGGCTAGCCCTGAAGTTTGAGCAAATTTCAGACCATAAGTCGAAAACGTCTATGCGACCGGAGAGATTGATCCCGCGTTTGCGAAGGAGCCTGTTATGACACGACACCGTCCATTTCCGAAAACGGGATGTCCGTTATTGGGCAGCCGGGTGCCCCACAGGTATTTCGGCTGTAGGCAATCTTGTGCCTGTGAAAGCCCCGGGAAGCCACAAGAATCAACACAGATTAGCCCTAACCAGCTAATTATCTTTTAACCGTTGAATCAAGCACCAAAACCTGCGGGTAGTGGGTCAGTGGCGATCCCGATACGCGCTATTCGCCAGCGAAGTGCATCGGCTGTGAGATGAAAGAAGTGAGCGGACGGCCTGACCCCAAGCACGTTTCGACTTCGTTCGTGGAGCGCCAGAATTGGACGGTTCGCGGCACGATGCGGCGCTACACGCGCCTGTCGAATGGCTTCTCTCGCAAATTAGAGAATCACGCCGCTGCCACAGCCCTCAATTATTTCGCCTTATAATTTCATCAAGATTCATCGTACACTTCGCACGTCCCCAGCCATGGCCGCTGGCGTCACAGATCGGCTGTGGAGCGTGGAGGATTTAGTGGCCCTCTGGGAAGCCTACGAACAACTGAGGGCGGAAAGAGTAGCGTAAACGCTAGGATCGTGATTTAAGTGGCGCGTGAACTCCTGATACTCTTTTTTTGTGCGACGATCGCCTTCCTCCTTGGAAACGGTTATTACAAATCCTTTCGCACTGGTGTCCTTACAGTCAAAGGCTACACCTCTCGCCGGGACAAGGAACCGATCCGCTACTGGCTTGGTATGGCTGTAGGGATTTTCGAATTTCTCGTCATGGTGTCCGGGGCCGCGCTTATGGCGTTCTTGGTATGCGTGGATTTATTCAGGAAATCAAAGTAGCCCACTACCGACTTCTCGCCTGCATTGCAAACGACCCACTACCAACCTGCGGGTAGAATTTTGGCATCGCACAGGCGTCTGCTAGACTGTTGAGCAAATTTGCTGAGGTGACCTATGCGTCTCCGGTATGTTTGCACCGCTTTAATTCTAGGAGGCTGCACGTTCGCGGGCTCTGCGCAAACGGGTTCAATAAATGCGAAGGTGGCCGCCGGCACCCAAATGTCACCGGTGCAGGCGCAGGAAGAGTTGCTGAACCTCTTCGAGCATGAGTTTATGGGAATCGCGCAGGCAATGCCTGCGGACAAATACGGCTTTGCGCCTACTGCGGCAACCTTTACGGCCTCGCAGAGCGCAAAGTATGACGGGGTTCGCACGTTCGCGCAGGAAATATCGCATGTCGCCACGGCGAACTACTACTTCGCTTCGAAGATTCTCGGGGAGAAGATGCCGGTTGACCCGAAAAGCATTCAGGGTCTGACGACGAAGGAGGAACTCCTGAAGGCCGCTGCGGATTCTTTCGCCTATGCACACAAGGCGCTCGCGACGATTACTCCCGAGAATGCCTACACTACTATTGAGGGTGTCGACGGTCTGCACACGCGGTCGGTCGTCGCATCTTTCATTTCTGCTCATGGATTCGACCACTATGGGCAGATGGTCGAGTACCTGCGCATGAACGGGGTCGTGCCTCCGGGTTCGAAGTGAGCCCATCATGGCCTGAAGTCGTCATCAGAATGAACGCTCCCTGTAGCACGGGATCCTAGCCATTGCTGTTCTTGCCGCCCGGTGTGACCGGGTTTCTGCCGATGTTTCGCTGTTCGGGCCCGCGAAGTACTGGACGACAATCCGACTTCAATTTGGTCGATGAGCGGTTAAATGCGGGACACTTTGCGTGGACGACCGCGTCGGACAAGTTCCTGGAGGCTTTAGTTTCAAAGATCCGACCAGTCGCGATCGAACGCGGCGCGTGAGGAACTCCTATTAAGGCCGGCGAGACGTTCGAATCAGAAAGATCTGCGGTCGGCGGGCCTGACTGCGTTTTATTCACGACCTCCGGAGTTTTCGGTCTCGGGTGGGTCATCGGCAACCCGGAAGTTAGCCAGGAACGCGCTTCGAGGAAGTTAACCAAATTCGTACCGAGAAGTCGGCTTCCCTCTAGCGATTGGTTGGTCACTGTGTCTTGGCTCAGCGTGAAATGGAGAAGCGACGTTCTCCGTTAGTGTAGATTCCGCCCCTGCGGGGCGGGGATTTTCAAGGCATGAGGGTCTATCGTCCGATGACTTCCCTCAGTGTGCAACGCGGGAGAAGGACCTCCCGCGCTGCTGAGCATCGGCTCGATGAGCCCTCCGGGTTATCCCTCAGCATGGTTGCATCCCTGCAGTGCCCGCCTCCGTTTCGCCCGGCAAGATCATTGTAGCCCCGCAACCACGTGCCGTTTCTCAACGCCCGGTTTGCCCGTTATTCCGCCAAAACCCAGACCGTGCCAGAACCCGAATCGTGAGCGTTATCGCCTTGGTTACAAGAGTTACCCTCGTAAGCCGCAAGTTTGGCGCTGAAATGCTCTAATCTTAATCACGAACCTGCGAGCAGCTACGATATCGCGTGACGAAGGCTCTTTGCGATGCGGCGACTTTGAAGGAGAGTTTTGAAGAGACTTCCCAAGACCCTGCTGTATAGCTGCCTTTTCCTCGTGGGCCTCTGCCTTTTGGTTCCGGCTAGTTTCCGCATATGGCCCAAGTACGAATGTCATCTTCCGCCCGAGCAACGTGTGCGCAAACAATTTGAGAACGACCGGGCCGATTACATCCAATTCGCTACACTGCTGCAAAGAGATCCATCCGCACATTACCGCGTTATCGACGGCGACGGTAGAGTTGGTATTAATGGAGTGCACTCACAGCCGGTACCGGAATACGAGCATCTCATTCGCAAAATCGGAGCGAAGGACGTGACTATCCGGGAAGATGGCTCCATTGAGTTCGCGCTTTACGGCTACGGTTGCGTGATCTGTTCGGATTCTTACATGGGAGTGCGGTACGTCCCGAAAGTTCTCAAGGCGGCTGTCCCCGGAGGATGGGAGCAAACCGCCGTTGCGTCTCTAGACAGCGCGAAACTTCCTCACGAAAACGGAGCCGTTGCCACCGGCCTGTATGTCGTGCCCATCGAACCAGAGTGGTTTATCTACCGACTCGAGTACCGAGAATGAAGTAGACAGTCAAGAAAGCTACTTTGACCCCGCTTCGCTCTTCACGCGGCTTGCTGGCGGTGACTCTGGCGTTGCTGTCTGGCGGCTTCCAACTTGCGGTCGCGTTCGCTGTGAATCTCCTGCTGACGGCCAGCTAGCATGTCCTTCGGTGTGATGTAGCCGATGGCACCGTTCAGGTGGACGTTGTTGTAATGCTCCACGTAGCTCTGGACCAGACGCCGCGCATCTTCCAGCGACAGTGGCGTTCCCGGCCGAATGCATTCGCTTTTCAGCGACTTGTGCCAGCGTTCGATCTTGCCGTTGGACTGTGGATAGTAAGGGGAGGTTCGGACATGCGTCATGCCCGAGATGCGAATGAACTCCTTGAAGTCGCGAGCAACGAACTGCGGGCCATTGTCGGAGGTGATTCGTGGCTTCGCTTCCAGGTATTTCTCCTTGGCTCGCTGCAAGATCACTTCGACATCGGTTTCTCGCATAGACTCACGCAGATCCCAATGCACGAGGAAACGACTGAATCCATCCAGAATGCTGCACAAGTAATAGAAGGTGCCGCTCAGGTTGATGCAGGAAACGTCGATATGCCAGTGTTGATGCGGCTGCAGCGGCTGCTCGAAACCGGTTCCCTTGCGCGAAGGTTTGCTCTTCCACCGGGATAATAATCCAGCTTGCTTCAACACTCGCCAAACGCTCGCCGGACTAACCGCCACAACGTCAGCGTCGAGCATCATGAACGTCAGCCGCCGATAGCCTTCCAGCGGGTTCTTCAGATGGAACCCGATGATTGCTTCCTTCTCCCACGGCTCCAACCAGAAATCACGAGGAACCCAGCCGTTGTGCTCGTTGACGCACCCGTACCGCTGCCGCCAGTCATAGAACTTGCTGGCGGTTACGCCCAGCCAGGGGATGAACCGTCCGACGCCGATCTCGGTCTTCTCCGACCAGCGTCGGACGAAATCCACGACTAGATCCCGCACATCATGCGGCACCCAGATACCGGTTAGATTTCCCCAAGACTTTTTTTTAGCGCGATGTGCTCAGCCATCAGCTCAGCCAGTACCTCGTCCTTGGTCTGCACCTTCTTCTCCAAGAACTCGATCC
Organism: uncultured Acidobacteriaceae bacterium; assembly: GCA_963739125.1. Taxonomy (GTDB): domain Bacteria; phylum Acidobacteriota; class Terriglobia; order Terriglobales; family Acidobacteriaceae; genus Sulfotelmatobacter. The sequence continues at coordinate 408,444 of CAVTZD010000002.1, forward strand.
GTTTCTGCTTTTCCTCCACTTGGCGGTGGGGACGCTCCTGAGCCTGAAAAGCGGCGGCTCCGTTCTCGAACAGTTCCTTCTGCCAGCGGTAGAACACCGTTGGCCGCAGGCCCAGTTCTTCACACAGCTCCGAGACTGGCACTTTGTCCACTAGATGCCGCCTCAGGATGGCTACTTTTTCTTCTGGGGTGAAATGCTTCCGTTCCTTCCTCATACGTTCGCTCCGTTATCTTAACGGACGAACGCTTTCTCCATTTCCAACTGAGGCAGGACAACTGCTGGCGCGTTTCTCGGGAGTAATCCCGAGATCGGATCAGGCTCTTGCCTCGATGAGTTCTTTGACCTGTCCTCGGTGGCTTTATCTTTGTGATAGCTGTATCGTGCGGCTGTCGACGACCACCCGCAGCCCGTGGAGCGAATCGGAAGCCCGTGTCAGCGACACAACAGCCGTGCTGCCCTCGAGGAGATTACATGAAGCGCATTCGACAAATAGTTGTTGCATTGGTGGGTCTGTTCTATGTTGGCCTTCTCTATCCGTTATGCACCGAGTTGTGGCACAGCAAATGGCTGCTTGAGATGCATGACAATGAATGCGAGCCAATGTTCATCACGTTCCTTGTCGCTCTCGGAGTGTTTCTGCTATTGGCCGTTCGAAAACCCTTAGAGTACAGACTCGTGATTGCTTTCGCGGCTTGGCACGGCCTCGCACATTCTGCCACCATGCTCATTCAGTCAGTCGAAACTTCCATGCACCGGGTTCCACGCGGTTTCAACGATGTGATCCTCTTCGGAGTGATTGGAATAGCGCTGCTGCTCAGTGTCCCGCCGAAAGAAAAGGCAAAGGCTGTCGTATAGTCTCGCTGATCTACACCAGATCGGTAACGGGAAGTCGGCCTCCAGTCAGCGAAGATTGCTAATGAGAAGCACGTTTATGAGGACTCAACTCATCTCCTATTCGCTTGCCAAAGTCGATAGTGCGCTATTGCGGTCGTCGCTCTTTCACCACACGTGCGGGAAGTGATTCTTAAGTTAGCGCTTATGGGCTCCGTCCCAAACGCAGCCGCAGGCACTCCAAGTGATTTCTCCCTTGATTCGCTAGCAATCTATTGAGCTAGTCTGGCGACTCCGGAAGTCGTTGTAAGCGGCGCGACGCATGGGGCGGCGTTCCAACAATGTCGGACGCCGCACCGCTTTTCCACAGCCCCACCCCGCCCCATGTGACGAACAACCTTTACTGAGACTGAGCCAAAGTGCAGAATTGGGAATATGCACGACAGCAATCCCAAGTGGCTCCTCACCGTCCGCCCAGCCCTTGAACCGGGCTCGAATCCTGGCCTTAACTCCTTATCCCGCAATATTTTGGACACAACCCCAATGGCCTCAATATTTTGCCGGCTAACGATTTGGATCAGCCTGTGCCATCTCCAATCAATTCAGGATCTTAGCGGTTCGCGCAAAGAAAAAAATGTGTCCCAGATACGCGCCCAACCGGAGAGGCGAACAGGGCAGTCCACGTCCCACCACCACCTCCTACTTCCCCGCCGCGCTTCCCTGCCGATACTCTTCCGGCAGACCGCTCTCAATCACCGCCCGCACTTTTTCCATCAGCCCTTCGCGGCTGCCAAAATCCTTGGGCTCGATCGGCGAATGAAAAATCACTTTCACCCGGCCGGGCTTGATGGCGAAATGGCCCTTCGGCATGGCATCGTGAGTGCCCACGATGGTCACGGGCACGACGGGAACGCCGCACTCCATCGCGAGGTAGAACGGACCTTTCTTGAAGGGCAGCAGCTTGCCGTCGAGCGAGCGCTTGCCTTCGACATAAATGGTCATGTTGATTCCCTGCTGGATGACGGCCTTTGCCGCGGTCACGGCTTCGATGCCCGCGTCGCGGTTGCCGCGATCGACCGGGACCAGCGAGGCCATGCGCATAGCCGGCCCGAGGATGGGTGTCTTGAATAACTCCTTCTTGACCATCACTGAAGTGCGGCGTGGAATCAGCGGAATCTGAATCGGTGGGTCAAGATTCGATGTGTGATTCGACATGAAGATATAGGCCTGGGCGGGGTTCAGCGTTTCCAGTCCCACGGTCTCGACGCGCACCCCAGCCAAACGCACGCCGGCAAATGCTCCCCACGTAAACATGCGATAGAGCAAACGGACGTCTCCGGTAAGGAAAGTCCAGGGAAACCCAATCAGCGCGGCCAGCGGAGCGGTCAGGCTCCAGAAGATCAGCGTGATGAGAGTGCGAATCATAATGCGCGAATCATAATGCGCAAATCATGACGTGGGGACTGTGGACGCGTCGTGCGTAGTCGCGTTCTTTTCAGCCGAGCCCGTGACGCTCTGCGCTTCACCTTTGAGCCATGCTGCGCGACGGGCGCGTTGCTCGGCAGTCACGTGTTCGAGGTCCTTCACCTCGTAAACGATCTCCTGCTGGCCCCCGACCTTCCATTTCAGTTCGCGGTTGCCCCCTCGGCGGCTATGAACCCTCAGAGTGATCGTGTCGCCGGGCGAGAGACGCGCGATTCCCTGGCTGGAGTCTTGCCCCGCAGCCTTGCCTTGAATTTCAACAATGATGTCGCCGACCTGCAGACCGGCGTGCTCAGCGTCGCCGCCGGGAGTGACCGCAGTCACCGACAAGGGACCGTCAAAATTCCGTGACGCCGTGAAGCCGGCGTCGGGCGCGGTGTTCGCCGATCGCTCGACATGCAAACCAACAGAACGGAGAAAATCGTCCCACGGGATTTCCTCTGTGCCCGCGACATACTTCGAGAAAAACCATCCCAGATCGGCGTGAGTGACGGCTTCGGCGGCTTCCCGCACGCCATTGGAGTCGTCGAAGAAGCGATTCTGTTTCGCATAGTGGAGGTTCATCCATTGGAGCAGTTCGCGCAGAGAAGCCTGCCCGTGGCTCGCGTCGCGCACCGCGAGGTCGAGCATGATGCCGAGCAGTTCACCCTTGTTGTAATACGAAATGCTGCGCTCCGGATGTCGGTAATACGGGTAGCCTTCGAGCCACGCGTCGAGGCTCGACTCCTCGGCCGACTGCGTGAGGTGCGCCGGACGCCGCTCCAGTTCAGTGATTTCCTCGCCGAGGCGATCGAGGTATCGTCGTTCATCCAGCAGGCCGGCCCTCAACTGAATCACGCCTTCGGCAGTGCTGGTTACGCCTTCGCTGAACCACAGCGCGCGCGTGTAGTTCTCTTTCGTGTAGTCAACCGGTTCCAGGGTGCGCGGGCGGATGCGTTTGACATTCCATAGATGAAAAAACTCGTGCGCCGTTACTCCGGTCACGGCGCTGAAGTTCTGTTTGACAGAGTCAGCATTGATGTCGATGGCCGTCGAGTAGGCGTGCTCCATGCCGCCGCCGCCCGGACCGTGGGGAAAATGATAGAGAAACATATAGGAATCGAACGGCCGGTCGTTCATCCAACTGGTGGCTGAGGCAACAATTTTGTGCAGAGCGGCCACAAGCTGTCCCATATCGTAGTCAGCCGGATCGGCGTCGACGATGACGCGGAAGTGGCCGCCGGCTTCGTCGAAATCGGATTCGTGGAATGTGCCAATTTCGACCGGAGAATCGACGAGGCGGTCATAGCTTGGTGCGATCAAGTTTGGAGCGATCAAGTCTGGCGCACCCGGCTCTGCCGTATCGGATGGCGACTGATTCGACTGCGCCAGGGGCGTTGCGACGCGCCATTGTTCCGGGACATGGCTGAAATGCACGCGCATGGCCGCGTTTCTGGCGTCGAGCGGGTACATGAGGATTTCAGCAAGATTGAAGAATGCGTGCGAGGAGTTCAGTTGCGCGCCAAAGGGGCCGGGCAAATCGGCGTAGATCTGGTAGTCCACCACGGCGCCGGCTTCCGCACCCTGAATCTCCCAGCGGCTCTTATCGACCTTGCGAACTGTGAGTTGCTTCCCCGAACGGTCTTGGGCGCGCACCCAGTTCACATATTGGGCGAAGTCGCGAACCTGATAAAGAGCGTTCCAGACGGGAAGCTGCAGTTCGCGTTGCGCGGCGCCTGCGGGGAGCGCAATCTGCACTTCGACGAGGTGTTTCTCGGGTGAGTCGAGAGAGATGGTGTATCCAATCGCCGGAGACGACTGCGCAAGCGCGACCGACGCGAGCGCAACAAGGATGGCAGCGAAACAGATTGATGCGCGGAGCCGGAGAGCGTTCTGGTTGCTTATGGCTGGGAACACACCCGACGACTCATCGTGATCCGACCGGTGGCGAGCGGCTCCACTTTGATTTCGGGACTGCCTCTTCATTCTTTCCCTGTCAGCTCGCGCAGGCGCGCAGGAAGCTTTTCATAGATGCCGCCGAAGCCGCCATTGGAAAGAATGGCTACAACGTCTCCACTGCGCAGTTCAGGCGCAATAGTGGCGACAATGGCATCGGCATCGTCCAAAAGCCGTGCCCGGCGGCCGGTGTGCTCGATCTCCGCGGCCAACGCGGGCAACTCCAAACGTTCGTTCTCCGGAACCGCTTCGGAGCGGAAGACTCCCGCAACCACAACCTCATCGGCCAGGGCGAGACTTCGCGCCAGGTCACTCTGCAGAACCCGCCGGCGCAGAGTATTGGAGCGGGGTTCGAGAATGGCCCACAAGCGCGCCCCAGAATAGCGCGCGCGCAACGCCTTCAACGTTCCCGCAATCGCAGTCGGATGATGCGCGAAGTCGTCGATGATAACGATGCCGTTCACCTCCGCCCTCACCTCGAGGCGGCGCTTCACGCTCTTGAACGTTTTCAGCGCGGCGGCGATGGCGGATTGTGAGACGCCGCACGAAGCGGCAAGCGCTGTAGCGGCGGTTGCGTTCCAGACGTTATATTCGCCGGCCAGCGCGAATTCGAGATCGCCCCAAGATTGCCCGTCGCGCAAGACCGTCCAGGACGTGCGGCCCGGATCAAGGCGCAGGTCGGCTACTTTCCAGTTCGCACGCTGGCTCGTGCCGTAGCGCTCGACCGGGCAAAAAGCCTTGGCTAAACAGCGCTCCAGGCTGGGGCTTCCTTCGTTCCCGCCGTCGAAGGCAACGATTCGTCCGCGACGCGGAATCAGATTCACCAGGCGTTTGAAGGCGGTCTCTACGGCGTCGAGATCTTTGTAGATATCGGCGTGATCGAACTCTACAGAAGTCATAATGATCGCGTCGGGAAAGTAATGCAGGAATTTCGGACCCTTGTCGAAAAAAGCGGTATCGTATTCATCGCCTTCGAGAATGAAATACTTCCCCTGTCCCAGCTGAAAACTGGAACCGAAGTTTTCCGCGATGCCGCCGATCAGAAACGAGGGCTGCAAGCCGGCGGAATGGAAAATCCAGGCCAGCATGGAAGTGGTTGTAGTCTTGCCGTGAGTTCCGGCCACGACCAGCACTTCTTTGCCGCGAAGAAATTCGTCATGCAACAGTTGCGGCAGCGAACAAAATGGAATGCGCTGGTCGAGTACGTACTCAAGTTCGACATTGCCGCGCGACATAGCATTGCCAATCACGACAAGATCGGGGCGCGGCTCGAGATTGGCGGCGGCGAACGGTTGCGCGACTGGAATGCCGAGCCCGCGCAGAAAATCGGACATAGGCGGATAGGCAGCAGCATCGGAGCCTGTGACGCGGTATCCACGCTGCTGCAGCATTCCGGCGAGCGATGCCATCGCCGTGCCGCAGATGCCGATGAAATGAATGTGCTTTGCCTGGTTCATTTTGATTCTTGAGGCAACATCTAAGCGCGCACTGAGCGTCTCATTCGCCCGTCTCCCACACTCTCATGGCGTGCTCCGAACTAGAATTGCAGCAAGCCCCTAATCTGCGACCGCCGACCCCAGAATTCTCAGAGCGCTCTTCCCACCGCGAACCGTCAGTCTCGACCGCACTCCAAACGGCAGCGTGATGTTGCGCGAACTCACGTGGCCGGAGGGAACGCCGAACGCCACAGGCACTCCCAGATCGCCGACGATTCGCGTAACGACTTCCGCCAACGTGTAATCTTGACGTGCACTCTGCAGGCAGTCCAGCATTTCGCCGAAAACGATGCCGCGCACGCCCTTGAATTTCCCCGCCAGCTTTAACTGCATCAGCATTCGATCGATCTGGAACGGCTTGGCCGCCACGTCTTCCAGGAAGAGAACCGTCCCTTCCGTTTTTATCTCATAGGGCGTTCCGAGCGATGCGACCAGCAGGGAGAGGCATCCGCCATAAAGAATACCCTCGGCGCCTCCCTCGACGAGCCCGCTGACTTCCGCGCCCAGAGCCACGTCCCACGCTGCGGTGGCCGACAGGGCCGACTTCCACGATGCCATCTCTATTCCGTTTTCGTGCGCCCAATCTTTTGCTGCCATCGGCCCGTGAAATACAACGAGTGACGCCTCATCAGCGAAGTACGTGAGGAGCGATGTGATATCGCTGTAACCGATAAAAATCTTGGGATGAGCTTTGATAATTTCAAGATCAATTACTGGCAGCAGGTAGTTCGCGCCGTAGCCGCCGCGTGCGCAAATAACCGCACGTACGTCATTCCTCGTGAACATCTCCTCCAACTCACGCGCTCGCCGCTCCACGGAACCAGCGAAGTAGAGGTCTTTTTCAAGAATGGAATCGGCGTACACGGGCTTGTAACCCGCATTTCGCAATGCATCACAGCCGGCGTCAAGATCCGCGCTTTTGATGTTACTCGCGGGCGCGATAATGCCGACGGTATCTCCGGGGCGAAGGGCAGGCGGCTTGGTGCGGCAATTGGAAGTAGACATGGAGTTCTCAGGCTGTAGCCGCTCGGGAACCTTATGCTCGATGATCTTTTGTTCGACGATCTTTGTTCGACGATCTCTTCTTCGACGATCTTTGTGCTCAACGATCTTTCTGCCCAACGATCTTTCTCCTCGACGATCTTTGGGCTCGACGAGTTCACACTCGACGATCACGGCCTCAGGGCAGAAAGAATTCTCCGCGGCAAACCAGCCTAGCCGGACCGCGCAGAAAAATATTATTCCCTTCCTGGCGCACCGTTTGCATTCCTCCCGGCGCCTGCACTCTTACCGGAGACTGCGCAAGCCCAGCGGCGATCGCGGCCGCAGCGGAAGCGCAGGACCCGGTGCCGGAGGAGCGCGTTTCGCCTGCGCCGCGTTCAAAAAAAACAGCCTTTACATCGTGCTTACCGGTGACGGTGACGAACTCAACGTTGACGCCCTGCTGAAACTGCGCCCGGCGCTGGATTTCCGCCGCCATCGTTTGCCAGTTTTCCGGAAACTCGCGGACAAATATCACGTAATGCGGATTACCCACGGAGACCGGGAACCCACGCACTTCGCCGTTACGCAATTTCACTGCGAGTTCCGGCTCGACCGCGGCTGAGCCCATCTCCATTTCGAATTCGTATGCCGATTCTTTACGTTCGGTCAAAACACAAATCTTCATGCCGGCTCCGGTCAAAATCGAAATGCGATCCTTGCCGTGCGTTGAGCAGAAATGAGCCGCGACACAGCGCGTGCCGTTGCCGGAAATCTCGGCCGCGGAGCCGTCGGCATTGATCAGCCGGATTTCCACGTCAGCCGTGAAATGCGGAAATACCCATTCCACACCGTCGGCGCCCACTCCTTCGTGACGGTCGCATACGCGGCGGGTGAAAGCGGCAACGTCGGGCGGAGCCAGAGCGCCATCAATCAGCAGGAAATCATTGCCGCAGGCGCTGGCTTTGATAAACGGGATTGCGCTAAGCTGCGAGTTCACTCGCGCTCCACTCGCCCGAGCGAGACTGCGCTGCGCAGCACGCTAGAACCCTGGAACTGGCGGAGCAGTTGTCCTTGTTCGCGACTACAACCCTTCACGTCAAATTGCAGGCGCAGGTGCTGGCCGGTGCCTCCCATGGCAACTTTCTGCATCGGGCGGCGATGACTTTCGAGAATGCGGTTCACCTCATTGCTGATTTCCCCGACGCTGGCTCCGACATGGTGGGCCGCCAGTTCCTTTTGCGCAAATTCGATGAAATGTTGCCAGCTCATGCCGCCGCAGCCCGGCTTTCTACAGGCCAGGGATGGCCGGATTTTATCATCGCAGCGAGATGCCGCCGCGTTAACCCGGCTGATTACCGCACGCGATAAAGAATCGCCCGCGCCTGACCGGTGACATGGATCTCGACCAGTTCGCGCAGGTGACGGCCCTGTACGGCCTGCCAGACCGGATCGCCTTCGAAAGCGATGACATAGTTGACATGCTGCACGGGATCAGCGAGAGCACGCTCCCATAATCCATCGGGATCGCGTGGCTGCATCCAGACGCGATGGTTGCCCTCGTTGATCACGCGGCGCAGCGGAAGGCCGGCTTTCTCCAGCGCTCCGACATGATCGCCAAGGTACATCAGCAACGTCGAATCCGGAGGCAGCAATTTAAGAAAAGACGCCAGTTGCGACTCAAGCTGGTTGCGGTTGCGCATGTTGATCTGCGCCTCTTTCAACGAGACGGGACCGGCGCGCCACACAAATGCATAGCTCACGGCGACGAACGCGATCACGCCGAGAACAAAGGCCGCGCGCACGCCGCGCCGCCAGCGACCGAGTTGTGCTACCTCATGCACCAGAAGAGCAATCGCGGCGGCGAAAGCAGGCAGCAACTCCACGCCATAGCGCACGTTGTAGTGGCTGAAAGGCCACCACTGCGGGACAAAGATAGGAACTCCGCCATAGGCCACGGAGAGCGCGTAAAAGGGCAAGGGCACGAGGAGAAGCAGTAACGCGGCGCCGCGCCGACGAAGCAAACCGGCCGCGATTGCCGCGCAGGCTAAAGCGATCCACATCCTCTGCACCCATTGGTTCACAGCCACATTCGATTCGCCGGACTTGAGAAAGTAGAGAGCTGCCAGCGGGAGGTTCCCCGAACCTGGGTGGCCCGCGCTCGCGGAATTTTGCGTCTTCTGCTCAATCGCTTTGGCAGAGTAGGGGCCATTTTCAAATTCGAGCGGATTACGGTAAACGATTCCGTTGTAGGCGAGCCAGAGCACAGGGGCGGCAGCCACAATGACGATGAACTTGATCACGGCGTGGCGTGAAATCGCGAGCCCGCGTTTTTCTTCCGCCGGGCGATGAACGAACGCGACAATCACAACGGCCACGCCCATCACGGCCGCCAGAAACCATCCGTCGTAGCGAGTCAGGCAGGCTGCCGCCAGGCATAACCCGCACTTGATCAGGGCCTTGCTTTCGCCGCGAATGAATTCGCTGAAATACACGACTGCCCAGATGAAAAATGCGAGATAGACTGCTTCTCCCATCGCGGTCGTCTGCAGGTAAATTAGATTCGGATTGGCAGCGTAGATCAGGGCAGCGACCCACGCCGCAAGTCGACAAGGCAGGTCGAACTCGCCATTTCGCGACAACGCTCCGCGGACCAGACGGAATATGCCGACGGCGCCCAACACATAGCCAGCCATCGACGGAATCGATCCACCGATGCCGCTCTGCCACATTCTGTCGGAGATCAGGAATGGCATCATCAACAGATGCGGCAGCGGGAGCCACACGGTTCCTAATTGGAGCGGACCGGGAGTGATCGAGTCAAAGACACGCCGCGCGATGTTGATGTGCGCAATGGCGTCGCCGTAGAGAAGAATTTCGCTGCGCTCGTAGTAGAACAGAAACGACAGCGCGGAGACGCACGTCCCCCAGAACATCAAAAGACGGACTTCCGCGTCCCAGGGAGGAGCGGGCGATTTTTTCACGGATTTTGCCATGCGCGAATGGCGAGCGACCCGGAGGGGGGACGCCGCGGGAGACGGAACCTGTTTCGTCTCGCTCCGCCTCGGGATCGCGGCGGCGACCGGAGACTTAACAAGTCGAATCTCTGGCGGCAGGTTTCTACGCCTTCTTCTTGTCGAGATACTTTCCCAGGAGCAGTTTCAGTTTCTTCTTCGCTGCCGCCGGAATCTTGCTGCGGTCGGTCTGGATGGCGTGGGCCAGGGCCGATCCGCATTTGCAGGAGCGTTCATGTGGCATCGAAGCCACCGTGGCGCGAACAACCTTAGTGGCATTCTCGGCGTTCTTGAGCAGGACGGAGACGACTTGATCGACGGTCACTGCATCGTGCTGCGGGTGCCAGCAGTCGTAATCGGTCACCATCGCGACGGTGCAATAGCAAAGCTCAGCCTCGCGCGCGAGTTTGGCCTCTTGCAGGTTCGTCATGCCGATGATGTCCATGCCCAGGCTGCGGTAGACATTCGATTCAGCCCTGGTCGAAAATTGCGGACCTTCCATGCACACGTAAGCGCCGCCTCGTTTGCCCACGACGCCTACGCCCTTGCACGCTTTTTCTACCACTCCGGCCAACTCTCCGCAGATCGGATCGGCAAAGGAAATGTGCACCACCACGCCGCCGCCGAAAAACGTATCGATGCGATGCCGGGTGCGGTCGAAGAATTGATCGGGGATCACGAATTCCAGCGGCTTGTGCTCCTCTTTTAAAGACCCGACGGCCGAGACCGAGATGATGCGCTCAACGCCCAGCTGCTTGAAACCGTAAATGTTGGCGCGGAAATTCAGTTCGCTGGGCAGGATGCGATGCCCCTTCCCGTGGCGGGTAAGGAATGCAACTTTACGTCCTTCGAGCGTGCCGCAGACGTAGGGGTCGGAAGGCGCGCCAAACGGCGTTTTCACGCGCACTTCCCGAACCTTGGTCAGTCCCGGCATAGAGTAAAGCCCACTGCCGCCGATGATGCCGATCTCTGCTTGTGCCATTCACCCTCCAGAAAGTTTGCAAAACATATCAGTGCAAACTCGTGATTATACAGGACTGGAAATATATGGTTCTCGAGCCGCGAATCTGGCCGCGGCACACTCGCGCGCCAGCGCCGCGCTACAATTTCTGAATGAGATGGCACGGTGCGACCGCTGTCCTGTTGCTTGGCGTTCTTGTACGGGCCCAGACGCGACCGGCCGCTTCATCCGCGCCTCAATCGGGGCGAACTTCCGTGACCGTCCCCGCCACCATCGACCACAACCGGGTTGTTGTCGAAGCAGGCATCGCTTTACCCAGCGGCTCGATGTTGAAGGTTCATGCCTGGGTCGACAACGGCGCTCCCGACTTCGAGATGTCACGGCGCATCGCTACGCTGCTGGGGCTCGCGGTTTCTTGCGACCAGGATACGTGTTCTTCCCCGCCACCGCGCGAGATCGAAATCGGCGGGATGACCATCTCGCTCGCGGACATGAAGGGAGCAAAGATCCCTCTGAAGCCGGTGAGCGCGGCCAGCGTGATGGCGCCGGGTCTCCACGCCGAGATCAGTCTTCCATCAACCGTGTTGCGCCACTATGACGTCTTGATCGACTTCCCCGATTCTAAGTTCACGATCGGCGCGCCAGGAACAATTCACTTTCTGGGATCGAGCGCGAAAGTGCTCATCAGCTCAGAGAACGGCTTGATTCAAGTTCCCAGCCGCATCGAAAACAAAAAGTACAACCTCGGTCTCGATGTGGGTGCGAGCATCAGTTTCCTGTCGCCCGAATTGTTCGCCTCGCTGGCTGCAGCGCATCCTGATTGGCCGCACATGACCGGCGCCGTAGGTTCGGCCAACGAGTGGGGCGCGGATGAAGAAACAAATTGGAAGGTCATGCGTCTCGATCGCGTTCAATATGGCCCGCTGTACTTGACCAACGTTGCGTTCGCCGACTTCCCGAAAGATCGCATGGAGACTTTCGATAAACAGGCAGGCGTGGCGACGGCGGGGCTGATCGGCTCGAATGTGTTGCTCAACTATCGTGTCGGACTCGACTACGCGCATTCCATGGTTTACTTCGACATTGGAAGGCTGTTCATTTTCCCGGATTTCACGGTCGTTGGTCTCACGTTGCGCCCCGAAGACGACGGGACTTTCACGATTCTCGCGGTTCCTGGGTCCGGAGGCACATCGTCGGTGCCGCAGGGCTCAGAGAGTATTCAACCTGGGGACCATCTCGTCGCAATCGATGCGATTCCGGTTCGCGGTGAGACGATGGGACAGGTTTGGTCGATGCTGGGCGGAACGCCCGGTCTGGAGCGGAGATTGACCATTCAACGCGGCGGCAAGCAGTTCGTCGTCACCGCGAAAGTGCAAACCTTTCTCGAGGAAGCTGCCGACGACACGGGAAAGAAGAAACGTTGAAATCGAACATTACTTTGTAAACATTCTTCGCAAACATTACTTCGCAAACACTTCTTTTTCGAGCGCAGTGGTCGTGGCAGTATCGATGCTTTCGCTCACAAACACCAGATCGCCTTGTTGTTCGATAACCACGGTCCCGTCTTCGGTGGACCAGGCATGGCGGCCTTCGAGCAACGCGAAGGCCGATTTCGCGTCGGTCGCGGGCGGCACGTTCGGTGCAGGATCTCCTGCGACGTCTGCTTTTTTATAGCGTTGCTTCAGAGACTCCGCGTAGATGGCGGCAAACTCTTCCGCCGCCTCGGAGGTCGACCAGCGCGAGACATACAAAAGTCCCAGCGGCGCGGCAGCATCGGACTTCGGCCGCGCGGCATAGTAATAGCCTCCGCGCCAGTCGGGGTACAAGCGCTTCGACGCCGGTTTGCCGGCATATTGCTCGATCAAAACGGCTACGTCGAACTCGCCCATGGCCCCAATGTCGAACTTCTGGTAATCCTTAAAATCGCGTTTGAAGTCGGGCACGGACATGGGCTCGATCGCCTCGCCCGACAAATAAGTGTCTGGCTCCATAATTTGTCGCGTAGTGTGCGGAGGATTCCGCAACAGCTGCTCAAAAGCTTCTTCTTTTCCACCTCTCTGCATCAACTTGACCACAAACTCCATGCCGTAGCTGTAAGGAAAAGTTAGCGACTCCTTCATGAAGATCGGCGCGTCGTTGAAAACCTTGGTACTGGGCGAGCCGGTCAGCGATTCGGTTTCCATGGCTTCGACCAGTCCGGGCGAATCAACGATGGAGCGCCCAGCCGGCGCGAGCGCGTATTGAAACATCATGGCCTGCGCCTGGCCTTCCACCACGGCTTCGCGCGCGTCGTCGATTTCGTCGTTGTTAATGTCGGCGGGCGTAGGATCTCTTTTCATCTCGCCTAGATCCTTATCGCCTTTCTTCATCCACTTCTCCAGACCGACGGCCTGATCCTGCAGCGCGTGGGTCAGTTCGTGAGCCATCACAGGTTCCTGCTCTTCCATGGGCACCCAGTCGAGCAGATTCACCGTCCTCGTCTTGGGATCGTAATATCCGGCGACCTCTTCGCGCAGCAGCGCCACCAGAAATGTTTGCAGATTAAAATCTGGCGGCAGAAGGCCGAATTTCTTCAACACGAGTTCGGAGCGGAGCAGGCGCTTGGTGTCTTCGTCATCGACATGCTTGGTGAGGTAAGAGACGACTTCATCCCGTCCGATCAGCCTTCGCTTCACTTCTCTACGGATGGGAAGGCCAGTCTGCTTACTGTCGAACTCCAGAATCTCGTCGACGGAATGGAAAAGTTCCTCCGCCTGGCTCGGAGTGATCTTGACCTCCTGGTCTGCCGGAGGCTCGGCCGGAGACGGCGCGGTGGGATTAACGGGCGGATTCTGCGCGGCCCCGTTTTGAGCCGCGCCATTTTGACCGGAAGAAATTTTTTGTGATGGTGATTGCTGCGATTGCTGTGTCGCAGAAGATTGTGCGGAGCCGGCACTCTGGCCCGAGGCAGGCGCATTTTGGGCGGATGCCGCCGGCTCGATCCACAATGATGCCGCCAGCACGACCGCGAAAAGCAGCCGACAAACCCGCACAAATTCCCGCTCGGCGTTATTCATTGAGATTGAGTGTATACGCTTCCCTATACTTTACTTTTATGACCGCAACCAAGCCTGTCAACCTTTGGACCTCACACGAGCACGCGCGCGATTACCTGGAGCGCGCCGACTCCATTTCCCATCGTAGCGAAGGCGAGTCGGCGCTGCTGGAGTTTATTCCCGCCACGACGCGTCGTATTCTCGACCTCGGCACCGGCGACGGTCGACTCCTGGCGCTGGTTCGCAAGGAGCTGATCCACCGTGGATTCATGGAACTGGAGTCCGTGGCTGTGGATTTTTCTCCAGCCATGCTGCAAGCCGCGCGCCAGCGCTTTGCCGAAGATGCTTCGGTCATCGTGCTTGCGCACAATCTTGACGAGCCTTTGCCCGTTGAGTCTTTGGGCTCCGGCAAGTTCGATGCGCTGATTTCGTGTTTCGCGATCCATCATCTTGTGCACGAACGCAAGCGGACACTCTACCGCGAGATTTTCGCGCTGCTCAATCCGGGAGGTGTATTTTGCAATCTGGAACATGTGAGTTCTCCCACGCCGCGACTGCATGAAGAATTTCTGCATGGCATCGGCTACACGGTCGAGACCGAGGATCCGTCGAACAAACTGTTGGATGCAGAAACGCAGCTAGCGTGGCTGCGCGAAATCGGCTTTATCGATGTGGACTGTCACTGGAAGTGGCGGGAGCTGGCGCTGCTGGCGGGACGAAAAAACTAGCCCTCAAACCGAGCGCAACCGCTGGTTTGTCATCCTGAGCGGAGCGAGAAGTGCGCCAGCGCACTTCTGGCGTAGTCGAAGGACCCCGTGCCTACCGACGGCTTCGCAGGCTTATAAGAAATTTCAGATCCGACGCCGAGTGCGGCGGGAGAACTCCCTTCGACATCACCAGGCATTCGGCATATAGGGCCTTCGACTGCGTAGGCCGATTCGCATTCGCGAACCAGCCTACTTCGCTCAGGATGACAGAACCAGTTTGGCTACCCACTCTCCGGCTTCACCGGTCCCGAGCGGGCCGCCAACATCCTGCGTAGTTTTTTTCTGGTGAACTGCTTCGAGGATAGCGGCCTCGATTTTTTCTGACTCTTTCGTCAATCCCAAGTGCGCCAGCATCATGGCCGCGGTCAAGATTGCTCCGAAGGGATTCGCCTGATTCTTTCCTGCGATCAGCGGAGCCGATCCATGCACCGGCTCGAACATTGAAGTCTTCCCCGGATGAATATTCCCGCTGGCTGCCATGCCGAGGCCGCCCTGCAGGCCCGCGGCGAGATCAGTGATGATGTCGCCGAACATATTATTGGTGACGATGACGTCGAATGGCCGCGGATCGCGCACCATCTGCATGCAGAGCGCGTCCACGTACATGTGCTGCGCCGTGGTCTGCGGATACTCGCCGCTGACTTCTTTGAACACGCGCTGCCATAGCCCGCCGGCATGGGTCATGGCGTTGGACTTGTCGCACATCAGCACTTTATTGCGTGGCGAGCCGTCGGCTTTCGTGTGGCGCTCGCAGTACTCGAACGCATAGCGGATGATCCGCTCCACGCCTTTGCGTGTGTTGATGTCTTCCTGAATGGCCATTTCGTCAGGCGTGCCCTGCTTGAAGACGCCGCCGGCATCGGTGTAAACGCCTTCGGTATTCTCGCGAAGCACAACACAATCCACGTCTTTAGGCTCAATTCCTTTCAGTGGACAAAGCGCGGCGTCAAGCAGGCGCACGGGCCGAACGTTGGCGTAGAGATCCATTTGGAAGCGCATCCCGAGCAGGATTTCTTTAGCGTGGATGTTGGTCTTGACCCGTGGATCGCCGAACGCGCCCACCAGAATCGCGTCGAAATCGCGCGCCAGCATGGCAAATCCACCGAGCGGCACAGTGACGCCATCGCGCAAATAGCGCTCCGCTCCCCAGTCAAAATCGGTGAAGTCGACTGCTGCGCCGGTTGCCTGAATGACCTTGGCGGCCTGGGGAATCACTTCCCTGCCGATGCCGTCTCCGGGGATGACGGCGATGCGCTTCCGGCCTGAGCTTTGCGCGTCCACCGCAGGAACGTTAACACAATCGTTATAATCGAACTAGATAGTCTAACTATCCATATGGGGCCGACTGCACTCCAAACTCAGAGCAGCATGCGCGGCGCGGGATTAGGCGCAGCCCATGTCGACGAGTATCGCGGCGCGACGGCAGCGGCTCGTTTCAGTGATCCTCAGGCAGAACTGACCGCGCTGCGCACCGGATGCGGCGTCTATGACCTTGGCTTCCGTGCCAAGATTTCGCTCACTGGTACGGACCGCGTGCGCTGGCTCAACGGGATGGTGACCAACAATATTCGCGACCTGGCCGCGGGATACGGCGTGTATGCGTTTCTGCTGAATCCGCAGGGGCGGATTCTGGGCGATCTTTACGCTTATAACCGGGGCGAGTCGGTCGTTTCTTCGTCGATCGTGGTAGAAACCGATCTCAGCCAGATGGAAAAGATTTTGGCCGCGTTCGATCACTACATCATCATGGACGACGTGGAAGTCACGAACCTCAGTGAGCAGATCACCACGTTGGGTGTAGCTGGTCCGAAGGCGCGGACAGTGCTTCGCCAGGCGGGCATTGAAGTTCCTGAGATGCGGCCGCTAGAAATCTCCGAAGTAAAGTGCACGTGCGATTGCGACTGCGTGCAGTGCACCGTTGTGCGCGGTGAAGACCCGGCGCACGAAAGTTACGAATTATGGCTGGCGCCCGGCGATGTCAAGAAAACCTGGGACGCCCTGCTCGTGGCCGGAGCCGCGCCCGTGGGGTTCGAGGCGCTGGAGTTGCAGCGAATCCTTTCAGGCATTCCTTTGTACGGCGTTGACATCCGCGAGCGCGACTTGCCCCAGGAAACCGAACAGACGCGCGCACTGAATTTCAATAAGGGATGCTATGTTGGTCAGGAGATTGTGGAGCGCATCCGCTCCCGCGGCGCGGTACATCGCAAGTTCGCCGGATTTCTTGCTCCGGGCGGCGCGGGGATCGCGCCGGGATCGAGAATCGTCGCGGACAACGTGCAAGGTAACAAAGAAGTGGGCGAGATTACGAGCGTCGCGTCGTTCCACTTCGCAGACGGAGAGAAAATTGTGGCGTTGGGATACATCCGGCGCGAAGTGGGTGTGCCCGGCCGCGAGGTGACGATTGGAAGCGCCACGGTGACCGTGATCCAGATCCCTATCGTTGACGGCGCGTTGCCGCTGAACGAGATTTCTCTCGAACATCAGCGGGCTTGACTGAACGAAGCGTTTCACCACGGCGTCGCTGAGGACTCGCGATCGGCCAAGAGAATTCCTAAGGATGAGATATGGCTGAGAAGAAACAAGAACAATCCACTTTCACGGTGACCGACCGGCGGCTGTTTAATTCCGAAGGCGAGTTGCGCTCGGATGCGCCGGCGGAGGTCGAGGCACCGAAACCGCCGGCGGCAACAATGACTGTAGAGGCATCCGCGACCCCGGCCCCCGCTCCTGCAACTCCGGAAGCCGCAGCACTAGAACGCGAATTGCCCCCGCCGCCCACCGGTGCTGAACAGGAAGCACAGGCTGCGGCCTATCGCCAGTCTTCGAAAGATCTCGACACGCAGGTCGAACTCAACGGGCATTCCGCGAAAGAGTTCGAAATGACCTTCGAGCGCTTTCTGGCCTCGCTCTACATGACTGCCATGCTCCAAATGGGCCTGATGCGGCAAAAGGGCGAGCAGCCGCACATTGATATCATTGGCGCGCGACAGACCATCGACACCCTCAGCTTGATCGCGGAAAAGACGAAGGGCAATCTTACGGCTGCGGAAACAAATTTCCTGCAAAACAGTCTCTACGAACTGCGCATGGCCTATGTTGAGGTCACCAACGCGCTGACGCGTCCGCCACAGGACGGTCCGGCCGCTGGAACAGGCGGAAGATGAAAGCAACGCTAACCGTGCTGGGAAGCGGTACGTCGATGGGCGTGCCCACCCTGGGCTGCGATTGCGCCGTGTGTCGCTCGAAAGATCCGCACGACCGGCGCACCCGGCCGTCGATCATGATCGAATACGGCGGCAAGGTCGTGCTCATCGATACGACGCCTGATTTCTACACGCAGGCGCTGCGCGAAAACATTAGGCGCGTGGATGCCGTGCTCTACACCCACTCGCACGCCGATCACATTCTCGGCATCGACGACCTGCGCCCGCTCAGCTACCAGCACAAACCCGAGAAGTTGCCGCTCTACGCGCGACCGGATGTCGCGGCGTTTTTGCGTCGAATGTTCAGCTACATCTTCGATGCAGATTACAAGTTCGGTGGCCTGCCTCAACTCGAACTGAAACCGATTGACGGCCCGGTGGATGTCTTCGGCGTGCAGTTCGAGCCCGTGATTCTGATTCATGGCGAGACGCAGATCTACGGCTACCGCTTCGGTTCGGCGGCGTACTTGACCGATCATAGCGAGATTCCCGAATCGTCCGTTCATCAATTGAAGGGACTGGACATCTTGTTTCTGGATGCGCTGCGGCACAAACCGCATCCGACCCACTCGACCGTCAAGAACTCGCTCGAAATCGTCGAGAAGCTGAAACCCAAGCGAGCCTTCTTTACGCATATCTGTCACGATCTGGCGCACGAGGCGACCAATGCCACGTTGCCCAGGCATGTGCGGCTGGCACATGACGGACTGAAGCTGGAGTTTGAAATATAGAAGCCCGTCCGCCGCGGATTTATACGGATCGACACGGATCGAACAAGACGGATCATCACCCCCTGATTCCTCAGCCATGCTGGTTTTTCACAAACTCGAAGACGTTCCCGGCGATTTTGGTCCGACGCTGGTAAGCGTGGGTAACTTCGACGGTGTGCATCGAGCTCATGCGCATGTCTTGCGGGAAATTGTTGCGCGGGCTCGAGCCAGCGGGAACAAAGCCGTAGCCGTGACGTTTGAACCGCATCCGTCGCGAATTCTCCGCCCCGACTCGGCGTTCAAGCTGCTCACCCCGACGCCGGACAAATTGCGCTTGCTGGAAGGAACTGGCGTCGACGCGGTGCTTCTCTTGCCTTTCGGCCGCGACCTTTCGCTCATGACGCCACGCGAGTTCGCCGAGCGCATTCTGCGCGACAAGCTGCGCGCGCGCGAAGTGCATGAGGGATTCAATTTCCGCTTCGGTCACAAGGCGGTGGGCGACACCAACCTGCTGGCCGAGTTCGGCCGCGAGATGGGATTCGACCTGAAGGTGTACGCCGAGATGTCATTACGCGGCGAAAGCGTCTCCAGCAGCCAGATTCGCAAACTTCTTCGCGAGGGGCGCGTGAGCCGGGCGCGGCATCTGCTGGCGCGGCCGTTCTGCATTCTCGGGACGCCGGGCCGCGGGCGCGGCTACGGCTCGAAGTACACTGTGCCCACGATCAACCTTGCGCGCTACGAAGAACTTGTGCCGGGTGACGGTGTTTACATCACTTGCACGCGCGTCGGCGCAGAAACTTTTGATTCTGTCACCAACGTGGGCAATCGGCCGACCTTTGGCGCAGAACTGTTCGCCGTTGAAACGCACTTGCTGAATTTCCATCCTCTTGAATTGACGCCCGAGACGGAAGTGGAGATTTGTTTTCTCGACCGGCTGCGCGATGAGATCAAATTCCCTTCAGTGGACGCGCTGCGCGAGCAGATCGGGCACGACGTAAGAAAGGCACGGCGATATTTTCACTTGCTTCACCGCCAGAGTGAAGCGACTTGAAGCGTCGCGCTAGTGAGGCAGATATCCCGATTCCATCGGAAGCTTGCCGTCAACCTTGACGACGTTGATGCTGCCGTCGACCGACCGCACGTCGACGAGGCCGATTGCGCCCGGCTCGCTTTGCACGATCTTGAGCACATCGGCGTCGCTATCTACAAACATAATTTCGTCTCTGCGCGAAGCAAGAAATGCCTTCAGATCTGCCGCAGACATGTTGTTGAGCCGCTGCAGGGTCTCGGTTTCGCCCGGCGAGTCTTTGTGGAGAATGATCACAACATTCTTGCCGTCGGGCCATTTCTTGACTTCTGTCCGCAGAATTCTGACCAGATGCGCCGAGCTTACGTTCTCGACGGCGTTGTCTTTATTGACGACCACCGCCATGTGGTGGGCAAAACACGGCGCAAATGACGCCAACAGGAACTCGAAGACGTAGACTGCGGGACGAACTCTCATAATGATGCCTCGAAACACAAATCTGGAAACCGGGTCATCCGAAACTTTCCGGACAAACTTTCCGGACAAACAAAGCCTAGCGAAGAATCCTTACTTCGCGATGTAAAAACTATGTCAAAACGCACACCGAGGTAACACGCCGGTAACTACGCCGCGAGCCCGGGGACCGGATGCCGGAGCATTTCCGCCTGTCGTGGCCCGAGAATTTCCGCCTGCGACTGCCTGCGCTCGCTTACAATCCGCCAGTCTCGGTTCCACCTGTTATGGCAATCGGCTCACTGCAGTGGATTCGGCAGGCAACGCCCGGCCAGCGGCACACGCTGCTGGCCGCGGGGCTTGGCTGGGCTCTCGACGCCTTCGATGCCATGCTCTACTCGCTGGTGCTGGCGCTGCTGATACGCGACCTCGGCATGAGCAAAACCGTCGCCGGATTTCTGGGCACGCTGACACTGCTCGCTTCCGGAATCGGCGGAATGATCTTTGGATTTCTCGCCGACCGCATCGGGCGCAAGCAAGCGCTCATGGCCAGCATCTTGACTTACTCGGTGTGCTCGTTCGCCTCTGGTCTCTCGACAAGCATTACCATGCTCGCGCTGGCCCGATTCGTGCTCGGCCTCGGCATGGGTGGCGAATGGAACACCGGTGCGACGCTCGTGGCTGAAAGTTGGCCCACGGCCCTGCGAGCAAAGGCGCTTTCGATCGTGCAGAGTTCATGGGCGCTGGGTTTCGCGGTGGCAGCGCTGGTTGCTGGTCCGGTCGCGCGCTATTTCGGATGGAGAGCCGTCTTCTTCGTCGGCATTCTGCCGGCCATGGTCACGTTGTGGATACAACGCAGCGTTCCGGAATCGGAAATGTGGAAGGAGCATGAGTCGAGAATTTCCGGTCGGCTCGCGGCCACTCGCCAAGACCCACGCCGAGACACGACAAGTCAGGTCTCGACCTGGATTATTTTCCGGCCGCCATACGTGAAATACACGTTCGCTTTGCTGTTGTTCAACCTTTTCGGATTGTTTGCCTGGTGGGGACTGTTTACCTGGATGCCTCCCTATCTGTCGCTGCCAGTCAGCCAGGGAGGACGCGGTTTCAGCGTGATGGGAATGACCACTCTGCTGGTGGTGCTGAACCTGTGCGGGATGTTTCCCGGCTACCTCAGTTTTGGCTGGGTCGCTGACCACCTCGGGCGGCGCAAGGCGTTCCTCGTCTACACTCTCTCCGCGTCTGTTTTGATTCCGCTTTACGCCGCTGCCAGATCTCCCAGCGTGCTGCTCGTCCTGGGTACATTAGTCGCTTTTTTCGGGACGGGGATTTTCTCCGGCTCCGGCATCATGGGCAGCGAAATCTTTCCGACGGCTGTGCGCGCCCGCGCTCTCGGTTTCACCTACAACGGGGCGCGCGCACTGAGTGCGCTCGCTCCTCTGGTCATCGGGCGCGTCGGGCAAGCGAAAGGATTGGGCTGGGCGTTTTATCTGTGTGCTGCAGGATATTTACTGGCGGCGGTCATGACGACGCAGTTGCCCGAGACCAGGGGAAAGGAACTCGGGTAGCGGACATCACTCGATCGGCTCGACCATGACGGGCTCGTCTTCTGCGCTTCTACCCCTTCCGCCAACCCCGCGGCCCGGCAACTGGACGATCACGATCGCCGCCAGCACCAGAACAATTCCCAGCGTCTGGATCGGCCGCAATCCTTCGCCGAGAAGCGCCGCAGCCAGCAGGATGGAGAACACCGGCTCGAGACAGCTGGTGATGATGGCACGCGTCGGCTCGAGATATTGCAGGCCGAGGAAGTAGAGCGAGAACGCTCCCAGCACCGAGATCATCGAGAACACGAACAGAAACGTCCACTGCTCGAGCGTGTAATGGGCGGCCAGAATTTTCCACGGCGGATTGACGAATAGCCAGAAAACAGAAGCGGAAGTCAAGGTCCACGTCAGCACACGCCACCGGTCATAACGGGCGAGTATGCGATGTCCGCCAACGTTGTAGAACGCGAACGAGAACGACGCCAGCAACGCCGCCAGCAAACCATAGGAGTCAACATGCAATGGCGCCGCAGTACCTGTACCCACGATCCCGATAGTCAGAGCGATTCCGGCGAGCGCCACCGCCACCGCGGCAACTTTTTGCGGCGAGAGTTTCTGCTGCCGCCGCGCCACCACGTAGAGCAGCACCCACACCGGCGCGGTGTACTGCACGATGATGGCGATGGCGACGCTGGTTCTCTGAATGGCGACATAATAGAAATAGTTCGACACGGCCACGCCCAGCATCCCGAGCAACAGGCACTGAATGAGATCGCGCGCCGGAAGCTGGATGCGCTGCCATCCCCGCCGCCCAACCAGAAGCGGAAGCAAGACCAGAAGCGAGAACGACGTGCGCGTCTGCGAAAGGATCAGCGGTTCGATCGGATGCAGAGCTTCCCCGCCGAGCGGAAGTTTTCCCGTGAAGACGCCGCGCCCCAGGGCGGCAGACACTCCCCAGAGAAACGCCGCCGATGCAATAAACAAGTATCCGCGCAGCGGATGAGGCGCCTTGGCAACGGCTTGGGCTGGGCTGGAGTGAGCGGAGTTCAGGATGCGATCACCAAATCCGATGATGGGGCTCGAGCGAGCCAGTGGTCAAGGCAGGACTTATGATTAATTAATGGTGGCCGGCATACTGCTCAATCGCTGCTCACTCGCCCACGAACTCGATCTCAAAACTGATCTTTGCAGTCTTGGCCAGCATCGCCGAGACTGAGCAATATTTTTCTTTGGAGAGCCGAACCGCATCCTCTACCGCCTTGCGCGACACTTTGCCATGCACGCGGTAGATCAACTTGATTTCGGTATAAACCGCGGGATAGTCCGATGCGCGCTCAGCTTCAGCCTTGACCTCAAGACCTGTGAACGGCTCGCGCTTCTTGCGCAGGATGCCGACGACATCGGATGCAGTGCACCCGCAAAGCGCGATCAGCACCAGTTCCATCGGAGTGTTGGCGGTTTTCTCCGAAGCGGTATCCATCACGATGGCGTGGCGCGAAGACGCCTCGCCCAGGTAGCGTTCGGCATCAGTCCAGATGGCTTTAGCGGAAGTCATGATGCTTTCTTTTCCGATATTGTTGATTTTTGATTGTTGATTGTCGAATGAGAACCCTTTTTGGCGGTAGTTCGAGAAGCATTGAAAATCGCGACAAGTTGGTTCGCTTCTGATTTCAAATCCCTGAGCTTCGTCTCAGAGAGCAATTCCGCGTCGACCAGCAGCTCCAGCCAGAATGCCGATTCGTCCGCTTCTTCGATCACGATCGCCAGCTTGGCCAGGAATTCCGGGCGCGAGCGGGCGCGACAGACGGCGCGGTAATTCGCCGCCACGGACGTCCCGGAGCGCAGCACTTGCTTCCCGATCATGCGACCTTCGAGGCTCGGCGGCAAAGACCGAACAACACGAATAATACGTAATGCGAATCTCTTCGTACGCTCTTTCAGATCGGTGGCAGGATGTTCCATCACAGCCTCCATTCAACAATCAAAATTCAACAATCAACAATTCTCGACGCAGTTGTCTGTGACGTACGTCACACATTACCTCCGGTTATCCGTACTCGGTTCGGGGTGAATCAGCACGCGAAACAATTCGGGCACGGACTGCTTGAAGTGGATTTCGAGTTCGGTCTGAATGTCGTGCACGCGTGCCAGTGGAAGATTGTCGGGTAGCGTGCAGTGGCAGGAAACATACAGGCGGCCATGCACGCGCTTCACTACGAAATCATGTACGTCAACGATCTCCGGAAACTGCGCGCCCACGGCCTTGAGCCGGCGTTCGAGCTCGGCATCGCTGACCACTTCTTCGGGAGTTTCGATCGTTGCCGGCTCACTCTCGATGTGAGTCAGAATGTCGGCAATCTCCGGCACGTCGCGGCGCATGTCGGCCTCGAGCTCAGTAACCTGATCGTGCGCGGCTTTGAGGGTCATGCGCTCGTCGAGTTCCACGTGCTGCTCGACGTGCAAATGCCCGGCAAAATCCTGCACGCTGATGTCGTGCACGTTGAGGTTGCGGTCGGTGGCCACGGCGCGAATGCGGTCGAAAATATTTTCTGAGCGCTGCGCGCGCGGCAGGGGCTGGACGGTCACATCGGCATCGGGCAGAATGCGGTGCACCGCCTCTGACACCGCCGCCGCCAGATGTCCGGAGCGTTGAAACGTGACCGTGCGAGCCAGCCCGACGTTGAGATCGGCGAAATAGCGATTCCCAGCGCGGCGGATGCGCACGCGGTCGACCTCGAGGACGCCGTCGACACGCGCCACCGCGTCTTGAATCTGCGAGCGCACGCCGGCCGGCGCAGCGTCGAGCAAGGCATCGACGGTGCGCCGGGCAAGGCGCCAGCTCACCGAGATCACGACTCCCGCGACGAAGAGCCCCGCGATCGGATCGGAATCGCGCAACCACTCGACGTGGTAAGCACGGCCGGCCATCACCAGTAACAACCCCAGCACGACCACGCCGGCCGACCACACGTCCGTGGAGAAATGCAGCGCGTCGGCTTCGAGCGCCTGGCTTTCATATTTGTTCGCGATGCGGCCTAGAGCGCGTGAACGCCACCAGTCGACAGCCATGGAGAACAGCATCACGGCAAAGGCAGCGGTCGAAGGCTCGATTTCCACGCGGCGATAAAAGAGGCGCGACACGGCTTCGTAGATAATCCAGGCGCAAGTCAGAAGCAGCAGCCCGGTCTCGACGAACGCGGAAAAGCTCTCCACCTTTCCGTGGCCGTACTGGTGGTCGGCATCGGCGGGTTTGTCGGAGACTCCAACAGAAAAAAATGTGATCAAAGCGGCGATCAGATCGAGCCCCGAGTGCGCCGCTTCCGAGAGTATGCCCAGGCTGCCGGTTGTGATGCCGACCACAATTTTGAGCGAGGTGATGACCACCGCGGCCAGAACAGAATTCCCCGCAGCGGAGCGCTTCTCAGCGCGGATCGACTCCGATGAGGAAATGGCCGGAATTCCTGACATGCAGGCATTATCGCCGCTGCTCGCAGAATGTGCCAATCGGGGCGGGAGTCGGCCGTCAGCAACCAGCGCTTGGCAATTTGGCAGTTGGCAATTGGTCAGTAAACAGTAGTTGGCCCTCCCGACCGACAGGCCGGACGGTGATTGCAAATTGCTAATAGGCACGCGGAAAAGCCGAATTCTTCTTGCAAATATGCCTCATATTCCCGCGTGTAAAACCAGCTAGCAAAGATGGTTTCATGTGCTAGGATTTGGTCTTTGGCATTCTTCAGCTTTTTGACGGACCGATCCATCTGATGGACCAATCCTTGGAGGAAATGACTTATGCGTAAGAGTTGGCTGCTGTGTGTTCTGTTGGGCGCGCTGGCCTGGGGACAAGGTGCACCTCCACCAGAACAGGAAGGTCCGGTTCCGGGCATGGAGGCGAGGCCAGAGGCTCCCGCCGCGCCCGATACCGCCGCAGTCCCGGCGACCGCGGCCGTGATCACGATCGAGGGCGTTTGCGCCACGCGACCCAAACCGGCCTCAGCCAGGGGCACCGCCACAAAACCGGCAACGACCGGAAAGACGACGGCCTCCGCGACTCCTGCGACTGCGGCCACATCCTCCGACTGCAAGACCGTGGTCACCAAAGCCGAGTTTGAAACGCTGCTGAAAGGCCTGACCGCGAATCCTTCTCCGCAGATCCGTCAGCAGTTGGCCAACGTGCTTCCCCGCTTCATCGCCATGTCGACTGAAGCGCGGAAGGAGGGTCTGGACAAGACTTCGCAGTTTGACGCCATGATGAAGTTCGCACGCATGCAGATTCTTTCCACGGAACTACAGCGCGACATTCAGCAGCAAGCGGCGAAGATCACCGATGCGGATATCGACGACTACTATAAAGCTCACAGCGAGGCGTTCGAACAATTCAATCTCGAACGGCTCTTTGTGCCGCGTGCCAAGGCAATGGAGAACGAGCCTTCAGAAGACAACGCAAAAGACGAGAAACTGACCGAAGATCAAAAGACGGCCAAAGAAACCGCGGACAAAGCGAAGCAGGAGGAGGCCGAACTGGCCATGACCAAACTGGCGGACGACCTGCGCGCCCGCGCCGCCAAAGGCGAGGATTTGCAGGCTCTGCAGAAGGAAGCATTTGCGGCCGCGGGCATGAAGATCGAATCTCCCACGGTGAAGGTGCCGGGCGTACGACGCACGGGCTTGCAGGCAGCCCACGCCGCAGTCTTTGACCTGAAGCCGGGCGACGTGTCGCAGGTCATTAACGACGCTGGAGGGCACTACATCTACAAACTGGACAGCAAGAGCGAGATGTCGCTCGATCAGGCGAAACAGGAGATTCGTAACACGCTGCAGAATCAACGCATGCGCGAGAAGATGGAGAAGGTAACCAACTCGTACAGACCCGTCTTGAACCCGGAATACTTTGGGGCGGGCGCAACTGTAGGCCCGGCTCTGCCGCGCATGCCGAACTCGCGCAGACCTGGCCCGGGAAACATGGGCGGCCAGTCCCAGACTCCGCCGGCGAGTCAGCCTCAAGCTCCGGCTGCAAAACCGAACTGATGCCTAAGCCTGTCGTTGTCGTTACCGGGGTATCCGGCAACCTGGGTTCCAGGCTTCTGCCGCTGCTGGGGCGCTATTCGGTGATCGGGGTCGACGTCACTCCGCCCCAGACAGATGCGGAACTGCAGTTTGAGCGCATGGATCTGGGCGAGGAGTCCTCTACGCGCGTGCTCTACGAACTGCTGCGCGACACCCACCCCTATGCCGTCATTCACCTGGCATTCGTGATTGACCCGGTCCGCACTGGAGTGCTCGATGTCGAACGCATGTGGCAGATTAACGTTGCCGGAACGGCACGCGTGATGGAAGCCGTCACCGAGGCAAATCGGACCACGGACGACGGAGTTAAACAGTTCATCTTCCCCAGCAGCGTCTCGGCCTATGGGCCTGACCTGCCCCAACCGGCGAAGGAAGAGTCCATACTTGCGGCGCATACTCTGCCCTACGCCGTCCACAAGAAGCAATCGGACGAAGTAGTGCAGCAGCGCTCGCATGCGCTGCGAGGATGCAGCATCTACATTCTGCGGCCTCACATTTTTGCCGGCTCCAGCGTGGAAAATTACCTGTTAGGCGCCTTTCGCGGCACGCCCAACGGCAAGAGCGCCCGCGCGGAAAAAATGCGCGCCCAGGGAAAACGCCTGCCCTGCATGCTGCCCCGCGGCCAGAAGTATCTGGATAATCGGATTCAGTTTGTCCACGTCGACGACATGGCGAGGCTGGTCCGCCACATCCTGGAGCGCGAACCCGAGACCCAGCGCCTCACCGTGCTCAACGTAGCGGGGCGTGGCGAGCCGCTCACCTTCGGCCGCTGCATCGAGATGGCGCAGGCCAAGCTTTTGCGCATCCCAGGAAAGTGGGCGATGCGGCAGGTGCTGAGGTTCCTGTGGAGACAGAAAATCTCCGCGATTCCTCCCGAAGCCGTTCCTTACATGACCGGGGAATACATCATGAACACCGACCGCCTGCAACGCTTCCTCGGCGCAGAATACGAGCACGTGATTCGCTACACCATCGCCGACGCCTTCGCCGACAGCTTTAAGGCGTCAAGCAGTTCGCAAAGTGCAAGTTCGGCGTAGGAAATGAAAGCTCGTTCCGTCCACTCAGCTGGAATCAAAATAGCTCAATGGCGTTGGTGGACTTGGCTAGGCCCGGGACCACCGCCATACACCTGCGGTTCGCCCAGGCTTCCCTTCGGCGGCAGATGACGGATATATAGCACTAACTCCCAGATCTCTTCATCATGGAACGTTTCTTTCGAGGCCGGCATTCCCGAGGGGGAGATTCCGTTCTGAATAATCCAATGCAACTGGCCGTCGGTGTACGCCTGCACCGAACTCGAACTCAGCGGTGGAACCGGTGGCGACATCTTGTCGGCGAAAGGAACGCCGGTGTTCTGTCCGTCGAGCCCGTGGCAAACCATGCAGTAAGCGGCGAAGTCGCGCTGGCCCGCGTGAATGTTCTCGTCCGTAGCCGCGAGTGGGTCGACGTCGTTGCGGCCGCCCACGGTGATGCGGCGCTTCGTCCCCTCCATGAATCTCGTCTCGAAGCCGACCGGTGCACGAACCTGGCATCCCGAGAAAAACGCTGAACAAAAGAGGAGCGCCGCTCCCAGCATCAGGGCGGTCACCGCCCGTGAGAGACGGACGGCAGTGAAGAACCCTCGCATGATCGGTCCACTGTGCCCACTCATTTGCGTTCACTCACTCGTACTTATTCGACGACGATCGTCATGTTCATGTTCCCGTGGTTCGCGCCGCAGAAGTGATCGCAGATCGGCATAAACGTGCCGGCGGTCTCGGGCGTCACGGTGACTTCAATGGTTTCGCCCGCCGGGATTTCTTCATCCAGCTTCAGTGGACGCAGAAAGAAACCGTGCGTCACATCTTCGCTGTGGATGCGAAGTTTCACTGTTTGTCCCCGCTTCAGCGTGATCTTGTCAGGGCTGAAGGCGAATCGCTTCGCGGTGATTTCGATGACCGTAGGGTTAGCGGCGCGCGCGGATTTCGCGCCCGTGAGTGCCGCCAGAACGCAGAAGCACAGCGATGCCGCCAATATGGCTCTTGCTGGTTTTGCTCGAAACATAAGTCCTCTTTTTCGTGTTTCGTTCATGCTGCCTCGCAGCTTGAGCTCACGTGCCTTACACCAGCGGTTCCCGAAGCAACTGCTGGACCCCGTTGATCCCGCGAAATTCGCGAGCCGTCAGTTCGACATCTTCGATTGAGAGTGATTTCGCTCCCGGTTGTGCCTGGCCGTTGAAGCTCACCGTGCGGATGCCGAGATTCTTGAAGGGATGGTCCTTGTCGAACGGCAACGGCTTGCGCGGCCCGGCAACGCCCGTCGGATCGGGAAAGGCGAGGATCAGCGAACGCGCGGCATAGTGGTGGATGCTAGCGGTCTCATGTTCATCGTCGCGGTGAATATGGCCATAGAGCACGGTCACGTTGTCGTAGGCAGAGAGAACGTTCATCACGTCGTCGCCGTCGCTGGTGAACCATTCCCAGTCCGGACGAAGATCGAACAGCGGGCGATGTGTAAACACAACGATGGGCGCGGTTTTCGGGAACCGGGCCAAATCCTTCTTCAGCCAGGCAAGCTGCTCAGCGCCCACTTCCGGCTTGGCCCGCGAAACGTTGTCGAGAGCCACGAAATGCACGCCCCGATGATCGAATGAGTAGTAACTGTCGCCGAAAAACTCCCGGTAGAGCGCTCCGCTGTCCAGTCCGGCATCGTGTTCTCCGGCCACGCACTTGATCAGCGGAACATTGATCTTCCTCGACATTTCTTGAAACTGCTTCATGCGCTGCACGTGAACATCTCTGTCTTCGGCGTCGTGCGTGAGGTCGCCAGTGAAAAGTACGAGATCGGGCCTTTGCGGCAAATCGTTGATCAGGTCTACGGCGCGCTCGAAAGCCTTGGTGCCGAGCGGATCGGGCGGACCATTGAAGCCGACGTGCGCGTCGCTGAGCTGAACGAAGGAAAACGGCGTGACTTTCTCGCCATTCTCCCGGCCCAGCGCGGCGAACATCCCGCCCGCTTCACCGCCGCTCATGGCTGCTGGGTAGGCGGAATACAGCACCCCAATGCCGAGCGACGATCCCGCGATTTTGAGAAACGATCTGCGATCGGGTCGATTCATGTTTCCTCTTTCCTCCGGCGACTTATGTTCCTGCCGTCGCGGTGGAGAACCAACCTTGAGCCAAATTTATTCCCACAGCGGCGGGGGAAATATTTCTTGCCGCCCCGGGAATAAAATCGCGATTCGCCAGTTATGCTATGGACGTGCCAGATCAGCGCTTGCCCGCCGCGACGTTCGAAGATTTGGCACTGCCTTTGTTCGACCAGCTCTATAACTTCGCTCACTGGCTGACGCAGGACACGGCCGAAGCCGAAGATCTTGTGCAGGAAACGTACGCCAAGGCGCTGCGCGGATTTTCATCGTTCCAGGCAGGGACCAATTTTCGCGCCTGGATGTACCGCATCCTGAGGAACTCGTTTCTGAGTTCGAGAACCGGTCTCAAGACGACAGTCGTCTTCGACGAAGAGGATCACGAAACTGTCTCTGTCACGGCAAGTCGAACGCCGGAGAGTCTCGTAATCGAGCAGAGCAACCGCGAACTCGTGCAGCGCGCGCTGGCGGAATTGCCAGTGCAGTTTCGCGAAATTCTGCTGCTCTGCGAGGTAGAGGAAATGTCATATCAGGAAATCGCGCAGACGCTGGCGATCCCCATGGGCACGGTGATGTCGAGGCTGTTTCGCGCCCGACAGGCGCTGCGCGGCCTGTTGCAGCAGAAACTTGCGGGAGGCCGGCATGACGTGTGAAGCATGGCGCGAGAAACTCGACCAGTATGCCGACGGCGAACTCGCTCCCGCTGAATCCGCGGCGCTGGCGGAGCATCTGCCCAGCTGCAACCAGTGCGCGACGGATGTGCTGGCAAGAGTGCAAATGAAGCGGTCGGTGGCCGCAGCCGGCGCTCGTTATCAACCAAGCGCTCAATTGCGCGCGAAAGTTGCCTCCAGCATTGTCAGGACACCGCGGCGCAGGTCGAACTGGTGGTGGTGGGTCATCGCCGTGCCTGCATTGTCGGTGGTTGTCGTCTCAGTCGCGGTGAGCCTTTACGTGCAACGTGAAGAGGCGCGCCGGCGGCAGACTTTCAGCGAGCTGACCGATATGCACGTCGCATTGCTCGCCAGCTCGGCGCCCTTCGACGTCGTCTCTTCCGACCGGCACACGGTAAAACCGTGGTTTCAGACAAAACTTCCTTTCACCTTCAATCTGCCAGAATTGCAGGGATCCGACTTCACCTTGCTCGGAGGACGAGTCACGTATTTTGATCAAAGACCGGGAGCGCATCTCATCTATCAACTGCGAAAACACGAGATCTCGGTTTTCGTTTTTCAGGATGCCGGATCGCATAATACGGGACTTGAGAATCTGCCGGCCCGCCCCGTCCACGCTCTTTCGTTCAACCTCGAAACCTGGACACAAGATGGATTGCGCTATTTTGTGGTGGGCAACGTCTCGCCCAACGACATTGACGCTCTAAGCCAACTGCTGCGCGGAGCGGGCTAACACGTGAGGCCACAGGCCACGGTCGAAAGCAGATCTCTCCACTCGAGCCGTCCGCTTCTACTTTTTCCCGCGATACAAGCCGGCGATACCGAACGTGTAACGAGTCCAGTTCGCTTCGGCGAAGCCGGCGTTCTTCATCCGCGCCAGCATTTCGTTTGGCTGGGGAAAGCGTTCGACCGAGGCCGGCAGATAGGCATACGGACCGCGCACTCCTGAAACCAGCGATCCGACGCGCGGCAGGATTTGCTTGAAATAAACGCGGTAGAGCGCGCCCATCGCGCCGCGCGGTTCTCCGAAATCCAGAATGCCGCACTCGCCGCCCGGGCGCAGCACGCGGAGAATCTCGCGCAATCCGGCATCATAGTCGGCAAGATTGCGAAATCCGAACGCCGAAGTTACCAGATCGAAGTGCGCGTCCGGAAACGGAAGGTTCAAGGCGTCGGCCTCGATCCAACCGGGAAGTGTGCCGCCCCGAGCGGCGATCGAGGAATTAGAGGTTGCCTTGGCCCAGGCGCGTTGCAGCATGGCATGAGAAAAGTCTGCCCCCAGAATCTGCGGGTTGGAGTTCCCGGCTGCGCGCAACAGTGAAAACGTCATGTCGCCAGTGCCGCAGCACAAGTCGAGAATGTGCGCATCGGGCCGAGTCATGATATGGCGAAAAGTTCTTGCCGTGCGACGCCACCACACGCGGTCGACATTGAGCGAGAGGACGTGATTCAGCAGATCGTAGCGGGGCGCGATCGAAGTAAACATCTCGCGCACCGCGCGCGCTGCCGAACGCGGGTCGCTCGCGCCCTCAGGCGCGGCACCCACGACATGAGACCGGCCGATCTCCGGCGGATTGTGAGCGGCGACGGGCAAACTTATTTTCGCTTCCTTGTTTTCGCTTTCTTTGTTTTGGCGTTTTTCAATTTCTTCGGCGTCGCCTGCTTCGCCTGTTTTTTCAACTCCGCCGCCAGGCGCTCGATCTGCAGCACGTGGTTCGTATCGTGTCCCGCAAACATGCGCGCCATGTGTGCGATAGTTTCCTTGCCGCGCTCCAGGTGCATGCCGTAGCAGTCCCAGCTTTCGCGCGGCATCGCACTCAGCATGGTCAGATTATTTTCCCGCAGCACGCGAAACAATTCGAGCGAGCGCTGCGCATCGCGTCCGCCATAATTAAAGATCGACGCCCACACATCCTGATCGAAAGGCTGAATCGTGATTCCGCTGGCGCCCAGCGCCACGCGCATTCTCCAGCTGGCCACAATCTCGGCGTCCGACAAATGCGCGAGGATCTCGGCAATCGACCACTTCGCGGGCTCGGGTTTCCACTTCAGTTGCTTCGCCGACAATCCACGGGTCAGCTTCTTGAGCTTCCCCGCGGTTGTCCGCTGCATCTTGAGGGCATCCTGGCCCTCCACATGACTGAGAATTCGTTCGATGTACTGTTGCGGCGTTTCCGGCATGATTTCGCACCTCTCAAATTGATCTTCTGTTGCTATTTTCCCCAAACCCATCCGCCGCGCGACAAGCGGCGCAGTTCTTCGACAGAATCGATCACCGCTGCCTCGGGCACGTCGCTGGCGACCTCCACCTTGCCGATTTCGCGCGGCAGGATGAAATGCACAACCCCATTCTGCGTTTTCTTGTCAGACTTCAACCGCGCAAGTATCTTGCGCGCGCTGACGTTGACTTCGGGCAGTCGGCCCAGGCTCAGCACGGCGTCGGCAATCCGTCCGGCAGTGACGCTGTCGGTACGGCCCACGCTGAGCGCGATGTTCGTGGCAGCGATCATTCCCCAGGCAACTGCTTCCCCGTGAAGCAGGCGTCGGTAGCCGGTTTCGGCCTCAATCGCATGACCGATGGTGTGGCCCAGGTTGAGCACGCGGCGCAAACCGTCTTCGCGCTCATCGGCGGAAACTACCTCCGCTTTCAACTTCACCGATTGCCCGATCAACCATTCCAACTCCACCGGATCGCGCTTGAGAATGCGCGCGCGATTCTGCTCGAAGCGCAGAAACAATTCCACGTTTCCGATGATGCCGCACTTCAGCGCTTCGTACAGGCCGGCACGAAATTCGCGATCGGGCAGAGTCTTCAGAACCGTTGGATCAATAAGGACCACCCGCGGGTGATAGAAAGTTCCGACCAGATTCTTCCCGGCAACCAGGTTCACTCCGGTCTTGCCGCCGATA
The DNA here is from genome assembly GCA_963739125.1 of uncultured Acidobacteriaceae bacterium. Taxonomy (GTDB): domain Bacteria; phylum Acidobacteriota; class Terriglobia; order Terriglobales; family Acidobacteriaceae; genus Sulfotelmatobacter. The sequence goes on from CAVTZD010000002.1 coordinate 441,658, forward strand.
GAAGCGTCAACCTGCGCCAGCACGGTTGTCGGAATCTGCACCAGTTCGACTCCGCGCATATAGAGCGACGCCAACAATCCACCAACATCTCCCGTAACGCCACCGCCCAGCGCAATGATCACGGCCTTGCGGTCTGCGCCCAGGCGAGCGAGCTTTTCGGCGAGAGTTTCCACGGTTTCCAGTCGCTTAGCCCGCTCGCCGTCGGGCATGACAATCATTTGCGGCGCGAAACCGACGGCCTTGAGTGAACGGAGCAGCTTGGATCCCCAGCGCTTGCGTACCGGTGCGACGGTCACTACAAAGATTCGGCTGGATTGCGGCAGCAGTTCACCGAGCACTGAGCCCGCGCGGTTCAGCAGGCCGTTTTCAATCCACGCCTGGTAGGGCCGCGGAGGAACGTGGATGGTCACCTGTGCCATGGCATTCCATCATAGCGTATGCGCTCGCGGCTTTTCTTCGCGAGGTTCGCGGCCGTTCTTCGCGAATTTTGGGGTCGAGAGCTTTTCCGAACGCAGAGGGCCACCAGCTCATGGCAACTTATGTTCGCAAAGAATGTTTACGCTTTTTCTTTTGCTGGAAACAGCATCGACGCTACCACTGAGATCAGCAACACTGCCGCAACCACACCCAAAGTGATGAACGTCGAGATAGGAAAATAATCAACCATGAGCATTTTCAGGCCTACCAGTATCAGCAGCGCCGCTAGGCCATAATGCAGGAAGCGAAAAATCTTGATCAGCTCGGCCACCGCGAAATACATCGACCGCAGGCCAAGGATGGCGAACACATTCGCCGTATACACGATGAAGGCGTTGAGCGTGATTGCCAGCACAGCCGGGATGGAGTCGACCGCAAACAGAACGTCAGTCGTTTCGATGATGACCAGAACCATGAGCAGCGGAGTGGCATAGACGCCCGCCTTTCCACGCCAGTTTCTGACGAAAAACTTGCTGCCCTCGTAGCTGTCGGTCATCGGCACCCAACGCCGCAGCGCCCTCACCACCGGATTTTTCTGCGGGTTGACCTGATGCTCGCCCACGAAGAACAGCTTGATGCCGCTGCGAATCAGCAACGCGGCAAAAATGTAGAGCAACCAGTGGAATCTGTGAATCAGTCCGACCCCGGCGAGAATGAAGACGCCGCGCAGGATCAACGCCCCCAGAATTCCCCAGAACAGCACGCCGTGCTGCTGTTCCTCGGGAACCGCGAAGTAGCGGAAAATCACGAGAAAAATAAAAAGATTATCGACGCTCAGTGAGAGTTCCAGAACATAGCCGGTAACGAACTCCAGCATCGTCTGGTGTCCCTGCCAGAATAAAAGCAGCACCGCGAACACCGCCGCCAGAGCGAGCCACAACGCGCTCCAAGCCAGGGCCGCGCGCGGACGCACGACCTGGCCCGGCCGGTGAAAGACGCAAAGGTCAAGCACCAGCATGCCAAGCGCGAAAAGGTTGAAGAGGATCCAGAAAAGGAGCAATGGGGTTCCGGCGGCGCTAATGCATTGTTGATTGTTGAAGTTCGATTATTGAATGAAAAGCCCAAGCTTTTCGCAGGTGGGCTTCATTCAAGAATCAAAATTCAACAATCAACAGTGTCTTCCCTACTTCTGCCTACCCCGCTTGCCGCTGACCCATTCATCCCAAAGACCGAAAGCCTTGAACAGGTCTACTGAGTGCGAATCGACGATTGTCTGTTGGATTTGGTCACGCGTCAGGCGCGGTCCGATTTTCTGGGGCAGATTGGCCAAGCCCACGCTCATCACCGCCGCTTCGGCCACGTCTTTTTTCAGCTGCGCGAAATCCACCTTGTCGTAGGTATCGGAAATGGCGTGATAGTTTTCCAGGTAATTGGCCTCGTCCTGATCAGCCATGAATGTCGGCACACCCTCGAGCATGAAATCGAAATGATCGCTGCCCCATTCCATGGTGGGGTCCAGAGTCTTCAGTCCAAATTGCTCGAGGGGCGCAATCAACTGGCGCCCGGCATCCGCGATATCCTTGCGTCCGCCCACGGAAAATCCTGTCGTCTTGCCGGTGCCCGAATCCCAGATGACGACGCCCGCGGCCTTCTCAAGTTCGTAACGATGATGAACCGCATAGGCGCGCGATCCGATCAAACCCTCCTCCTCGCCAGAAAACAGAATGAAGCGGATGGTGCGCCGCGGCTTCACGCCCGACGCCTTGATCGCCCGCAGCGCATCGATCACCAGCGCCGCGTTGCAGCCGTTATCGAGCGCTCCGGTACCCAACTCCCACGAGTCGAGGTGAGCGCCGAGAATCACAAATTCCTCCGGCTTCTCGCCGCCCTTGATTTCCGCAATCACGTTCTCCGAGCGAATCGGTCCGCCAATCTGATTGGGGATGCTCAGGTCGGCCCACACCGAGCGCCCACCGGCCAGCAGGCGCGCCATGCGCTCCCCGTCTTCCCGTGCCACAATAACCATGGGAAGTTTGTCGATTTCGCCCGCGTCCGAATTTGTATGCCGGTAAAGAATGTCGTGCCAGCGCGTGGCCATGAACGCGATCGCCTTGGCCTTCCCTTTCACGGCGAGATCAATGATCGGCGGCGCTTTCGTATATTCGGCGAATAAATCGTCCCAGGTCTTGAGAACCGTGGTATGCACCAGGAGCAATTTGCCGGCAATGTCTCCGGCTTTCTGGAAATCTGCTGCCGTCCCTTCGCCAACGTCGACGACGGGAACGTGTTTTACCGGCGCGAGCGCCGGTGCCCAGGCCACCGAAACGGCATGCACTTTGAACGCCGAAAGGACAGTCGCACCCACCTTCGGGCTGATCTCGTACGAAGTGGTTGCGATCATCTCGGTGGCGCCTTCGGCCCACGAGTTTGGAATGGTGAATCCCTCGGTGTGAACGCTGTCGGCCCCTGCGGCGGTGAAGGCTTGCACGCCCCACTCGACCGCATGTGTCATCGCCGTGGTCCCCGGAACACGTCCGCCGATCTCGTCGGTCAGGTGATGAAGATTCGATTCCAGCGGCGAAGGTTGCAGAGCGACCTGGATCAGTTGGTCGGCATCGCTGTCGGCGGGAGACGCGGCGGCGGAACAGAGCAGAGTGAAAACGCAAACACAGAGAATGCTTTTCACATTTCGCATATACGCTGCATTAGAAATCAAATCCCGCAGAAGCGCAAAAATAAGGTGGTGCCTTGGGCGGTGCCCTGGATTTATCGACGACGGTGGCGTCGCAAAGACCGCTCCGCTCTGTGCTCCTCCGTGTCCTCTGTGGTAAACAACTTCGGGAGGCTATCGACTCACTTCGGCGGCAGCGGATCCATTTTGTCGAGAATGCGCACGGTCTCAAGGATCACGCTGCCCACAACTCCAAGGCTCTTCGCGCTCAGCTTATCGACCGTATCCTGCGGCGTATGCCAGAAGACGTTGTTGTAGCCATAGCTGAAGTCGATCAGATCGGCACAGGCGACACCGCGCTTCATAAACGGAATATGGTCGTCAGTGACCTGATTCGTGTTGGCGAAGAAGTGCGACTGGTATCCCAGGCGAGTGGCGGCTTCGCCCACCACGCTTTCGAGCCAGGGCGTGGAATTCAGGTCGCGATCCACGTTGAGATCGGCGTCGCCGATCATATCCGCCAGCAGAAACGCCTTGATTTTTTTCAGCGTGCCGTCGGCCTGCCATTTTTCCGCCAGATGGGTAATGCCATAAAGACTGTCGTTGGTGAAGGGCATTTCGTCCGGCAGTCCGCCGGAGCCGTCGGGCTCCATCGCTTCCTCGGCGTCATCCCACACCAGCCATACGGTGTAGCCATCGTGCTGCTTGCCGCGCAACTCGTTCGCTAGTTCGAGCAGGAGGCCGCTCGATGAACCTCCGTCGTTCGCGCCGACATAAGACGTGCCGCGCAGCGGATAGTTGGTGTCGTAATGGCTGGCAATCACGATGATCCCGTCTTTGCTGCCCGGATACTTGGCGATGATGTTGTGTACAGGAAACTTTCCCGCCGGTGTGTCGGCGGTGAAAATGTCGTCTTCTACAGAATCGCCCTTCAAGCGCGCGTCGATGTAGTCCTCGACTCTCTTGTGGCTCGCGCTGCCCAGAGGGCGTGGACCGAATTTCACGATGTCTTTCATATATTGCAGGGCGCGGTCGCCGTCGAACACCGGCGGCGGCCCGCTGTCGGGCGGAAGATTGAGCGCAAGCTTGGGAGTCTCGCCCGCAGCCGCGTTCGCTACAGGGGTCAGCGGCGCGGCCGGCGCGGTTTCTTTGTCGCGGTCACAGGCCAGCACCGCCAACGCAACTGCCAGCACAATCCACGGAATCGCGTTCGCCTTCATGGTTGCGCCCCTTTTTCTTTTTTCTTCTGCCTGCGCGCCCGCTGCTCGGGATGCACCAGCCACGCCACCCCGATGCTCAACGCGTACAGCCCCAGCATGGGCGCGGCGAACACGCACATGTTCACGATGTCAGGAGTCGGCGTCACGATGGCGGCCAGAACGAAGATCACCAGAATCGCATAGCGAAAATTCTTGATCATGAAGCTTGGAGTCATGATGCCCAGGAACGCCAGAAAAAAGACCAGAACCGGCATCTCAAAGATCAGGCCCATGCCCAGTACGATGCTCAGAAACAGCTGCGTATATTCGCCGATCGTGATCATCGGCTGGAACTGTCCGCTGAAGTCGATAAAAAAATCCAGTGCCCGCGGGTAAGCCACGCGGTAACCGAAATATCCGCCCAGCGTAAACAACGCGATGGTCGAGACCATGAAGGGCACGACGTAGCGTTTTTCCTTGCGATAGAGTCCTGGCGAAATAAACATCCACACCTGGTAGAGCACGAATGGAGAAGTAAGAAACAAACCGGCCAGGATGGCGATCTTCACGTAAAGGTTGAAGGGATCGGTGGGATTGACATACACCAGTTTTTCGGGGAGATGGTGGGCGCGGAGCGTATCCACGATCGGCTTCTGCATGACCCCGTAGATCCGCTCGCGATAGCCCCAGCAAACCCCGGCGCCCACGACTACCGCCAGAACCGAGCGAACCAATCGCGTGCGCAGTTCCTCGAGATGATCGAGGAAGCCCATGGTCTGCATCGGCTCCCCGGGATTTTCCTGATTTTCGCCGCCGGCAAACGCGGCCCAGAAGTTAGGCATGCGATTCCTGCGAGGCGGGAGACGGCGCTTCGTCGGGGCTGGCAACCGATTCGCTCACCGCAGACGGGGCCGTCTCGGCGGGGGGACTGACGGCAAACAGTGGCTCGTCGTCGGAATGATTCGCGGAGGAAAGATTTGTGGGGGAATGATTTGCGGAAGAAAGATTCGCGGCGGAAAGCTCGGTGCCGGGGTGATTGCTGCCCGAGTGATCAGAGCCAGAATCAAGAGTGCCCGAGCCATTCGTGCCAGAGTCCGTAGCGTGGGAAAGATTTGACTCGGCCGAGCCCGATAAAGCGAGTGCAGCCGCGGGACTGGCTTCGACTGCCGCGGCCGCCAGAGTGCGGCTGGCCGTCCCCTCGGACGGCGGGCTGGGCGGAAGAATGGTCTGCTTTTTCTCGTCCAGGTCGAGGTGCGCGATTTCCTGTTCGATCTGCGCCTTGAATTCGTTCGAGGCTCGCCGGAACTCGTTCAGCGCTTTGCCCACCTGGCGGGCGATCTCCGGCAACTTCTTGGGCCCAAAGATGATGAGGGCCAAGAAAAACAGAAAGATCGTCTCAGAAAAACTCATCCGCCTCATCATACTGCCGGAAGCGGAGAAGCGGCAACGCGGGGCGGAAAGTAGACAAAAAGAGGACAACGAATAGATTCCACGACTCGCGCAGTGGGCATTTCATGCCGCCAACGGATGGGCACGCCTTGCCCGATTACGACAATCTAATTCCAGGGATTGCCCTTTGGCTCGCCAAGTCCCGTGGAATCCGCGTCTTCGCCCACGGCGGCCGCTCCGGCGCATTTGGCCCACCGGGTGCACTTCCAACGATCGGTAAGCTCATCGGCAACTGAAGTCTGAAATCAGAATGCCGATCTGAATTCGCAAGCAAGGCTTCGCACCGCAGCCTTGCCGCCAAAGGAGACGCAATGTCAGTCATCGGGATTTCGAGCACCAATTATTTCGCGCAGCAGCAAGCCGTGCAGAACAATCAGCAACAGTTTCTGCAGGAGTTTCAGCAACTGGGGAAGGACCTGACGGCGGGCAATCTGTCGGCCGCGCAGAGCGATTTCGCTACCTTGCAGCAAACCGGACCGCAGTCGAACTCATCGCTGGTCAACGACCCTATCGCGCAAGCCTTCAACCAACTCGGGCAAGACCTGCAGGCAGGCAACACCACGGCCGCCCAGCAGGACTACACCAATCTTCAGAAGGATTTTCAAAACACGCCGCGACAAGCCACGGGCCATCACCGCCACGCCCACACCGAAACCGAGGGCCCCGGCGGCAGTGGGAACGCCGACACTCAGATCGCGAACCTGTTTCAGCAGTTGGGGCAGGACCTGCAGTCCAGCAATCTCGCTGGGGCACAACAGGCCTACAACTCTTTGTTGCAGGGTTTCCAGCCGGCGAGCACCACCGGCCTCGCACCGCCAGCACCGACGTCTGGAACGGTTTCGTTAAGCGCGTAAGTAGAGCACGCGCAGGTAAAGAACGAGTAAGCAACAAACGAGCAAGCAAGCAGTTTCCCCCACCAGGGTTTTTTTCGTAACCGTTCGGTTTCGCTTAAACCGTAACCGAACGGTTACAACCTGAGTTCCAACTGGCGCGAACGAAGCAGGTTATGATGTTCGCGCCATGCAACTCTGGTTTGCCCGCGGCAGCGAAGTTTCGATCCGGGAACAACTGGTGACCCAAGTCGTACTCGGCATTTTGAGCGACGACCTGGCACCCGGCCAGCGGCTGCCTTCGACCCGCGAACTGGCGCGGCGGTTTCACGTTCATCCCAACACGGTCAGCGCTGGATATCGCCAGCTGCATCGTGACCGCTGGGTTGAGTTTCGCCGCGGCAGCGGCGTCTACGTCCGCGCCAGCAAACCAGAACTGCCGCCCTCCCCAGCACGCGAGCTCGATCAGACCATCGCCCGCCTTTTTCGTTCCGCGCGAACTCTGGGCGTGTCGCTGCCCGCGCTGCGTTCGCGTCTGTGCCACTGGCTCGAGATGCAGCCGCCGGACCACTTTCTTCTTCTCGAACCGGACGAAGAGTTGCGCCGCATTCTCGCGGCGGAAATCGCTGCTGCCCTCTCCTTTCCCGTGAAGTCTTGCGCTCCATCGGATTGCCCGAAAACTCCGGAAGGCGGCGTCGCGGTCGTTTTGCCCAACCGTGTAGCCGCGGCGCGGCAGTTGCTGCCCCCCGGTACGGAATTGCTCACTCTGCAGCTTCGCTCGGTCCCCGCTTCACTCTCCACCTATCTGCCCGCGCCGGCGGGCACCCTGGTTGGCGTAGCCTCGCGCTGGCCGGAATTCCTGAAAGTTGCCCGCGCCATGCTCAACGCCGCCGGATTCCATCCCGACAGCCTGGTTTTTCGTGATGTGCGCGAGCCGAATTGGCAGCGCGGGCTCAAACAAACTGGCGCCGTGGTATGCGATGCGCTCACCGCTGCCGAGCTTCCCGCCGCATGCCGAGGCATTCCCTTTTCCCTGCTCTCAGCGCAATCGATCGACGAACTGCGCCGTTACGTGGAGTTCCTTCACCAGCCGATCGAGTCGCTCGCGTGAACCTGAAACGGGCTGACTTAGGGTTCATGTGACACTTGAGAAAGTGCTCTACATACTGATATTCCATTGGACCTGATCCACTACGCTGCACTTGCTGAAGCCTTAGGAGGTGCAGCGATGAAACGATGGATTACGTTCGGATTGCTCCTGCTTTTCTCCGTGTCCGGAGCCGCTGAGGACGGCAGCCGAGTGAGCGACCCGGTGAACAACGACCAGGTCAAATATGTCGGCGGCACCGTGCCCGGCGTGACGTCCGGGATGATAGGCAGACTCGATACCACGTCTGAAACGGCACTCACCTTCGACCATGCCGGAAGCAAAATCGCAATCCCTTACGACGCGATTCAATCCTTCGCTTACTCGCAAGAAGTCGCCCACCACCTCGGTGTGCTGCCGCTGATCGCGGTCAGCCTTTTCCGGATGCGCCGGCACCGCCATTTCTTCCGCATCACGTATCAGGGTCAAGACAAGCTGGCGGGAGTTGTAGTTTTCGAAGTACCGAAACAAATGCCGCGTACCCTCCAAGCCATTCTCGAGGCTCGCGCGCCGAACGCTATGTCGTCTTGTGCTCCGTGCAATCGGGACTAACATTCTTCGGTCGCCTCGGAACCCCTTCTCTCAGTGACACTTTAGAAACTGTAACAAGCTCGCAAGTGCCGGCCATCGCGCGTCGTTACTGTGACGTCGTGAAATGCAGTCGATTTTTCCGAGGTGACGATGCAACTCAACAGATCTGCTTCCCTGCTGGCTCTGCTTTTCGTGGCCTTGAGCGTCGGCGCACAAACCCGAGACTCGCAGAGCGACGCTTCAGCCAATGACTTCTCCAGTTCGGTTACCGCGGCGCGATGCCGATACACCCCAGCAGACAAGGCTTGCCTGACTGGAAACGGCGAAGACACGCTGGCCCAGTTTTCGCGGCACGGCGGACCTCCAATGCTGCCACCGAGGCCTGTGCGCTATTCGCGAGGCTATGAACCTGCGTGGGGACCCGGCAACGGCCGGCACGCGGCGATCGGCGCGCTGATCGGTTTCGGCCTGGGAGCCGCGATCGGCGCCAAGGCCAACACCGATCCGCACCCCGGCGCCACGGTGAAGGCTTCCCTGCTGGTGGGAATCATCGGAACCGGGCTGGGCGCAGCGGTTGGCGCCGGGACACCCGCGTTTCGAGCCCTGAATCTACGCCGGCGGCGGCCGTTTCCGGGCAACCAGCAGGACGACGACGATCAAGTCGCATCGCAATCCAAACCCGACAAGCCCGAAGCGAGCGAGTGAGCGAAATCGCAGGATGGAGAGAAATGGAGAGAAGATGATCGGCTGTTACGAAAATGGTTGACCGCCGTCATACTGCACCGCCGTCATACTGCATGGACAACTGACGAAACTGCGACTTCCCGTTGCTCATCCCATCTGGAAGGATGGCGAGTGTAAGAGTCCCAACATGCCTCAGGAAATATAGGGGCCGAAGCTGGCCGTCACCGTGTCGCTTTCATCAGCGTTTGAGAGGATGTGCACGGCGAAGGTCTCTCCGCCGGGTTCTACGCGGATAACGATGTGTCCGGCGCGCGACTTGAGGTCGTCGGTCTTCTTATTGGCGATGCGATTCTCGTGCTTGACCCAGGTTGCGAAAACGTCGCGGTTCCCTGGGTAGATGGCTTTGGAGTAGAGCGCGTTCAGCACATTGACGGTCGGGTGCGCGGAGTCCCAAGTTGGGATGACAAAGACCTGCGGCTGCAGTGCGCGAACATACCGGTCGCCATTGGCGTTGAAGTAGCCATGATGGTTCGCGACGGCGACACTGACCGGGCCGCACACTTCGGCGGCGGGAGATTCCGAGTCGCGCCAAGGATCGCGGCCGTAGTTGGTGTCGTTGGTGAGATCGCCGCCGGTGTAGTAGCCAAACTTTCCATAGCGGAGACGAATGGCGCAGGAGCAGGGATTCTCCCCGGGGTAGTCGGCGGGCTTGAGAGTTGATAGTTCCGGGAAGAGCTTTCTTGTCCGCTCACCCTTGCCGGTCCAGACCTCGCCGTTGGCAACCAGGTTGCGTATCTCAAAGCTGGGGTAGTCGGCCGATTTGTGCTGCTGGACAAACTGGTCTTTGGACCCGGGGCGAAAACGCTCGACTCTTTTGCCAGTCTTGATTTGCGCTTGAAGAAACGCGCGATAGTTCTTCTGGAAGTCGTTATCAGCAGGGACAGGATAGCTATAGTCCGGCCAGGCGCGATCAACGAACCTCTGGATCGGGACGATGGCGGCCACGTCGGAAACGCCTGTAAGACGGTACGTGCCATCGGATGAGAGCGGACCGTCGGGCGGGAGATAGCCGACGTGATCGCCGTGCAAATGCGTGAGCAGGAAGGTGTCAATGGTTGTAAGTCCACTCGCGTCGAAACGCCGCTTTACATAGCGGCCGACCCACTCGCCGGGACGATGCTGACCCGAAGGAAGCGGATCGCTGAGATACGGCGTGGTGCCATAAATGGCGCCGGCATCGACCATCAAGGTAGTGCCGTCGGGCAGGATCAACAACGTACTGTTGCCGCGATTGGTGGCGATCTGGTGGATTTCAAGTATGCCTGGCTGCCATGCGGGGAGGGCTTTGAAAAAGGGTGCCGCAGCGCGGAGAAGCTTTGCAGGAAGGCTTTCAAACGCGGCAAGAGCAAGCGAACTGAGCAGAAAGCGGCGACGTGGAAACATGCGATATGGTACAACGCCGTTTTCAGTTCTTTCATACCTAAGTCCTGAACGCATTTCTCGTCATCAGGAGGCTGCAGGCAACGCATTGCAGCTGAATTCGTTGGGTTTCCGGTGGCGATCAATCAGACCTCGATCGGGCCCCTCCCGAACTCCGTGGCGCTTTCTCGGTTCCATGCCCCCGGTTCCAGGCCCCCGGGTTCCATGCCACCGGTTCCATGCCACCGGGTTCCAGGCCACCGGTTCCAGGCCACCGGTTCCAGGCCCCTCTTAGAGCGAAAACATTGCCCTCAGGAACCCCTTGGCCGCCCCGCCGCATCTCATACCCATGGCGTCTTCAAGGGTGGTTACCAAGGGTAACGACTTCGGTGCGGAAGCGTCTAACAGGGTGATATACTGCGTGTATTCAGCGCGGTAGCTGGGGTGGAAGTAAGCCCTCAACCGAAGGAAATCTCACGATGGCCCGTAGTTCTCGCCGATCTCTATTCCTGGTAGCTTTTTTTCTGCTGGCTTGCGGCTTCCTGGGCATTCTGTTTGCCCAGCGTTCCGGCGAAGAGTCGTCGATGGGCGACTCCGAGATCAAAGACAGCCTTAAGCAATTCACCGACGTGTACTCGATCGTCGAGGAAAATTACGCCGAACCGGTGAACGCCGATAAGGCTATCTACAACGGCGCCATCCCCGGGATGCTGCACGCGCTCGATCCGCACTCGAACTTCTTCGATCCCAAGTCGTACGCCTTGATGCGCGAAGATCAGAGCGGCAAATACTACGGCGTCGGCATGACGGTCGGTCCGCGCAACAACAAAGTGATCGTGATTTATCCCTTCGTGGGCACGCCCGCCTATAAGGCCGGCATTCATCCCGGCGACGTGATCATTGCCGTCGACGGCAAGTCGACCGAGAATATGAGCACCACCGACGTGGCCGATCTGCTCAAAGGCCCGAAGGGAACGACGGTACACATCAGCATTTCGCGCGAAGCCGTCGAGAAGCCGATGGAGTTCACCCTGGTGCGCGACGAGATTCCACGCTACAGCGTGGACGTGCACTTTCTGATCCGTCCCGGCATCGGTTATATGCACGTCAACGGTTTCAACGAGACCACCGAGCAGGAAGTTTCGAACGCGCTCGACGAGTTTGGCGATCTCAAGGGATTGATTCTCGATCTGCGCGGAAACCCCGGCGGCTTGTTGAGTGAAGGCGTTGGCGTTGCCGACAAGTTCCTGAAAAAGGGCCAGCTCATCGTTTCGCACCATGGCCGGGCCTCGGCGGAAAAGCGTTACATCGCACAGCACGGCAACGGAGGCAAGGATTATCCCATTGTGGTGCTGGTGAATCGCCTGACCGCTTCGGCGGCGGAAATTGTTTCCGGAGCGATTCAGGATCACGACCGCGGCTTGATCGTGGGTGAAGTCACGTTCGGCAAGGGTCTGGTGCAAACCGTGTATCCGCTGTCGGAGAACACTGGCCTGGCGCTGACCACCGCGCATTACTACACGCCGAGTGGACGGCTGATCCAGCGCGACTACAGTAACATTTCGCTCTACGACTACTATTACGACCGGGATGGCGTCGATAGTCCCAACAACAATGCCAACCGCGAGGTAAAGCTGACCGACAGCGGGCGCACGGTGTACGGCGGCGGCGGCATTACTCCCGACGTAAGCATTCCTCCGGTGAAGAGCAATCACTTCGAGGACACGCTGCTGCAGCACTACGCCTTCTTCAACTTCGCCAAGCGCTATGTGGTCACGCACCACCCGACCAAGAGCTTTGAAGTGGATGACGCCACCTTCGACGAATTCCGCAAGTCGCTCGACGAGGCGAACATCCCCTACACTCAGGCGGACCTTATGGAGAACAGCGACTGGCTGCGCTCAAACATCAAGGCCGAGATTTTTATAGACGCGTTCGGTGAGGACGAGGGCCTGAAAGTTCGGGCCGAGACCGACCCGGAAGTCATCAAGAGCCTGGAACTTTTGCCACAAGCGAAAGCTCTGGCCGATAATGCCCGGAAGATTATTGCCGAGCACAATTCGGCGCCGGCATTCAACCGGTGAAGGTTGCGGCAGTAGCGCAGTTTGGATTTCTTACCTTAAGGTGTCATCCTGAGCGCAGCCGTTCTTCAGGCGGAGCGAAGGATCTCAGTCTCATCCGGCCTGGAGCGTGAGCCAAACTGGACTACGGCCAAGCTTGCGTCTCGCTGGCAAAAGCGCCCGGACAGAGTCCAGGCGCTTTGTTTTTTATTCGTCTTTTCGGCGGCTTTCGCGCCCCCACTATTGGGGCCAACAGCGCAGAAACACGAAGGGAACCAGCCCCATCCGGAGCTTCATTGACTTCACCTCACCACTGTGTGAGAATCCGCGCCATGGGCCGCTTTTGCGCAGGTTACAGCCAGGGCGGTGGGAGCCGACCATCCTCCGCGACTTCCCTGCCACGCACAACTTCCGAGCCTCTATGACCGAACGTTTTCAATCGCTTTGGAACCGCAGGGATGGAAAGTTCCGACTCGCTCCGAGGATGGTGTGAAATACATTCTGCTGGGGGGGGCGGTAGTGCTGGCGGTGATCGCGGGTTGGACTGATTTGCGGAGCCGCCGCATCCCGAACTGGCTGACCGTGCCGGCGCTGCTGATCGGAGTGGCGGGCAGTACGGCGCTGAGCGGATGGGGAGGGCTGAAGTCTTCCCTGCTGGGCGCAGGCCTGGGTCTGTTATTGCTGCTGCCGTTCGTTCTGCTGCGCAGCCTGGGCGCGGGCGACTGGAAACTGGCGGGCGCGCTGGGAGCTTTTGTGGGACGGGAGTTGCTGATCAACTTGCTGCTTGGATCGATTTTTGTGGCGGGATTGATGGCGTTAGCGCTGATCATTTACAAAGGCAGGATTCGGCAAACCATGCGAAATATCGGTCACATCCTGAGTTCGCTGGCGACGTTCCGGCTGCCCGGGACGCAGGTCTCGCTCGACAATCCTGACTCGTTGAAAATTCCTTATGGTGTGGCCCTGGCGCTGACGGTGGTGCTCTACGGCGCGGCGCAAGCATGGAGAGTGGCATAACGTGACGAACTTCGCCAGACGGATTTTCGGACGGCTGCAGTGCCAGCGAATCGCGGGCAGAAAGCGCGTCTTCCGGCAACTCGCCTTCCGGCGACTTTGGCGCGAGACCCGCGGATCGGAGATCGCCGAAGCCGCGGCCGTGCTGCCGCTGATGTTCATGATGCTGCTCGGCATCTTCTGGTTCGGTCAGGCCTTCAGCATCTACGGCACGATTACGCGCGCGGCGCAGGATGGCGCACGCGCCGGCGCCGCGCCGTACTGCTCGACCTGCACATCAGCAAACTCCGCTTCCCAAAACGCCTACAATGCCGTCGAAGCCGCGCTGGTGGCGGCCAAGCTCGATGCATCGAATGCGCAGTATCCGCCATCGACGACGCTCAACGCCTGCGCTACCGGAGGAGGCACGGTGGCGTGCGGCGGGGCCAGCAGCAAAGTTTGCATACAGACTGGCGTTCAGTTGTCGAACACGACCGGCGGTGCGACCGGAGTTTGCGGCATTTCCGTTTCGTTTCAATATCCGTTCCAGTTCTGGCTGCCCTTCACCTCGCTCAACAAGCAAAAAATCTGGATGACGGCGGACGCGCGGGCACGCATGGAGACCCAGTGAATGGAGATCCGCACATGAGTTTCCTCCTGCGCAGTTGGCACAGCCTGGTCGAGCGGCTTGGCGGGCGCGGGGATGGCGGCGCGCAGCTGGCCGAGTTTGCCATAGCCCTGCCGCTTCTGGTCGTGTTCGTGGTGGGCATTTTCGACTTCAGCGGCGCGTTTACGCTTAAGCAGAAACTGACGAACGTAGCGCGCGACGCCGCGCGAGTAGCCGCAGCCGATCCCGCCAACGACGTACCGAATACATCCGCAGCCGTGCCGGCTTCGGTGACCGACGCCTACCAGCTCATCTGGAATTACTTTTCAGCCAACCAGATCAACAGTTGCGGCCTGACTTTAGCCTCAAGCGGAACGTTGGCGTCACCGGCCACCTGGACGTACACCAATCACGCCAATGGCTGTGCGCTCCCCGGCCTGACCATCACGATCAACCGGGGCTATTATTTTCCTGAAGCCTCAGGCACGACGCCGGCGACCGTGAGTTGCACCCCGCAAGCCCTGGGCGGGCAGGCGGCAGTGATCGCAACGTGCGTGAGCATTCAGTACGTTTACCAGTGGCGGTTTGGCCGGGTCGCCAGCCTGCTGGGGTCGACTACGGCGCTGCCTTCGTCGATCAACGTAACCGCTGTGGCCATGAATGAGAATTGAGCCGCTCCGGCTTTGAATTACCGGAGAGATGACTGACCAGAGTTGATGGACCTATGAAACCAGCGCTGGTTTACCGTCGCCGCACGCTTCGCCCCAGCCGCGAAGCGGGCATGACCATGGTGCTGGTCGCAGTGGCCATGATCGCCATCGCGGCCATGGCTGCCCTCTCTATCGACCTAGTCACGCTTTATCTAGCCCGGATGGAGGCTCAACGCGCCGCCGATGCAGGCGCGCTGGCGGCGGCCCGCGTGATTTCTCTCTCGGGCCTGACCGGCGACCCGGGCAACTCTTCCGGTTACTGGACACAGATCTGCGGCGACAGCGGGAGCGTAGCCACGCATGCCGCTCTGGCGGCGGCCACGCAGGGCTCCGTAGACGGGGTCGTGCCCACGGTCACGGTAAAGTACTCGGCTGGAGGCTTCGCGCCCCAACCCAATTGCGTCGGTCTGCCTCCCGCTTTCGGCGTGAACCCGCTGGTCACCGTGCAGGTCTCGCGCAATAACCTGCCAACATTTTTCTCGCGTATCTGGGGCAATACGGGAAATACCATCAACGCCACGGCGGTGGCCGAAGCGTTCAATTCCTCCAACTCCGCCAATGAGGGCAACGGACCGACCGGGACCATCACTCCGGTGCAGCCCCGCTGCGTGAAGCCGTGGATGGTACCCAATCAGGACCCGCTTCACCCTGGGATCAACGGGGACGGGGTGTATTGCAATGACCTGGACCCGAGAACCGGGCGGACGACCCCGTGCGACTCTCTGGTCGGCGTATCGAATGGATCAATCACGAGTCAGGGTATCTCACTGAACGGAGGGGGCTCGAATGGCGTGATCGGCGAGACCTTCTGGCTGTCGCCGGTCTGCACCCACACCGGCAGCGGATGCACAATCAGGCCAGGGATCCCTCCAGTAGCGGCCAACTACTCAGGCAGCAGTCCCTACATAAAGCCGGCCCCGAGCCTGCTGTACCTGCCCGGACTGGCCCCCACAGTAACTCCGGTCGCTGTACCCTCCTGTTCAACCGGACAAAGTCTTTATCAACAGACTGTCGCCGGCTGTGACCAGTCGACCGTCTATCAGTGCGGCGTGCAAAACATGAACACCGTTGAGTTAACGGAGAATCCCGACATCGACACCAGCGAGGGTGTGTTGTGCCTCACTCACGAAGCTAGCGCCAGCACACTCGACGATGGGCAGGATTCCATCGACGATTCAGGGCCCGCGCCGTTTCCAATTCTCGCCGGGCGTTCGAACCCGCTTGCGGGAGCTGGATTGCCCACCGGTAACCAGATTTCTACCAGCAATTCGATTGTCTCGTTCCCCATCTACGATTCCGTGGGCGTCACGACATTTGGCGGCGGAGCCACCACCGTGACGATCGTTGGGTTCATGCAGGTGTTCATCAACCAGGTCGACCAGTACGGAAGCATCTCGGTAACCGTCCTCAACGTAACCGGCTGCAGCAACGGCACCGGACAAACGGTGGGTACGGCGGTGGCCGGGTCATCTCCCGTGCCGGTGCGCCTGATTACCTCCCCGTAGACACATTCCGGCGCTAAGCGGGAATCTCACGCGACATTACTTCTTAGAGCTATTCGTCAGGAGGGTCATCGCCGCCGCCCGGTGGAGGGATTTCGGGCGTTCCCGGCCGTGGACCCAAATCGATGCGCGGTTGCTGCTGCGGCGGGTTATCGGCCCGGGGTTGCGCCGCGTCAGGTGAGCCGTTCTCTTCCGGATTAGGCTGGTCATTGGCTTGCGCGGGGGTGAGCGCCTGCATTTGAGACAGCGGCATGGGGCCGCCGTCAACGCGCGGCGTGAGGATCACCCGGTCGAGCCGGGCCGGATTGTTGGCGGCGCTCAAAATCAGAAAATTGAAGTGCGAGCCATAGAGCAGCCGTGACACGACTTCGGGCGCAGGCCCGGGCCCCAGATCGACAACGACTTTTTCCTGCTCCGCTCCGGGAGCGATCGAAATCTGGGCTCCGGTACGCTGTTGAATCGCGTTCAAGACTTCCGCTAAGGTCGCCTTGTCAGACTTAATCTTGAGTAATCCATTGCGAAAAGAAACGTCGAGCGTCGGCTTGGCTGGTTCCTCTGCATGAGGATCGTTCGCGGGAAGGGCCGCGGGATGAAGAGGAAGAGTATTCGCATGAACGTTGGCCGCGCCCGTCGTAAAGTTAGCTGGCACTA
Source organism: uncultured Acidobacteriaceae bacterium (assembly GCA_963739125.1). GTDB lineage: Bacteria > Acidobacteriota > Terriglobia > Terriglobales > Acidobacteriaceae > Sulfotelmatobacter. The sequence goes on from CAVTZD010000002.1 coordinate 458,528, forward strand.
ATCCGAGGTGGGGCGGCAAATTTCCGGCGGAAGTGTCCGCGCCTCCGCCCATGACCTTGATCATGACCATTCGGCCGTTGGGAAACACCTGGTAAGACTGCGCCGATCTCAAATCGAGCACCAGGCGTGTGACCGGGGGCTTCGACTGGAACAGGCCGATGCGAAGGTCTTTCACTTCGCCGCGGTCAACGGACTGGCTGCGCAACTCGGCGCTGGGCGTGGCGTTGGGAAAATCAATCACCAGGCGGTCGGGACCGCTCAGCACTCGCGACTGTGGGACGATGCGGTCGCTGGCCTCGACCTGAATCTCGACCGCGTCTTTGCTGCTCAGCACTTGCACGCGTCGAACCGACGTTTGCGCCAGCAACGCAGATGCAGAAACCGCGGCGCACACCGATGCCAGCAGCAACCGGCTGACGATTCGTGCCGAAACCCTGTGCATGAACACCTGCGCGCGGGAAATCTGATGACTCTGCAGCGATTGTAGCAGCGATTGTTACCTCAAGGCCGCGCTGGAAGGGCAACCAGCTTACCTTGGGACTAGACCGGAGGTGCTAGGGCGTCATCGGTTTCAGAATGTCTCCCAGGGTATCGGGCTGGCCGGCAACCCGCTCCAGGTGCGGGTTCTTCGGGCCATCGTGGTAATTGACGGAATAAGTCTTGAAGAATAGCGCGTTCTCGACCAGCAGTTCGATCGGGCGACTGCCGCCGGGCTCTTGCGCCTCTTTCAGAGCAGCTTGCAGAATCGCGGGCGACCACTTTCTGCCATTCACCGCCAGCAGCTTCATGCCCGGGCCCAGCCCCGCCTGGTAGGCGGCCGATCCCACGATAACGTCCCTGAGTTTATCGTCGGCGGCAACGGTGATTCCTAACGAGTAAGAGAAGTCGGCAATCTTAGAGAGCTTCGCGAAGCCCGCGGCGAACGGGTTCGGTCTGTCGTTATAGACCAGCTTCCATCCGCCACGCTCGATGCCGCCGAGCGGCGCGTGTTTGGAAGTGTCTTCCACTCTCTCGCGCAGCAGCTTCGCCCAATCATAGGGCGCAACGTCGTTCAAAGCGCGGACGACATCATCGAGTGTGTAGGGAACGACCTCGGGGGGACGGCTCTTATCTTCGCGGACGGCTCCCTTAACGCTGTCTCCGTAGAAGGCGTGGCAGAAATCGTTGAGCGAGCGCTGGCCGTGAGTCTGTTGGCGGATGATGGAATCGACTTCCAGCCAGATCAATTCGCCTTCCGAGTAATAGTCTGTGCCTCGCCGCCAGCTCTGCCACTGCGGACCCGCCATGCGCAGAGTTTGCACCGAGCGGGCCGTATCTTCCACGGAACGCCAGGTGCGGCCGGTGTGATTCTCTTCGGTCGCAGCCGTGCGGGCCAGCGACTCGCGGTATTGTTCGGGCGACCAAAAGCCGCTGCGCGCCGCGAGCACGTCGCCGAGATATTCCGTCAGTCCTTCATAGACCCAGAGCAAGTCGCCGATCATCGGCTCCTGATAATTCGGAGTGGCCAGGCCGGCCGGACGGCGATATTTTCCGTTCCACGAATGAGTGAATTCATGCGGCTCCAGTTCGCCGAAAAGAACACCGAGATTGGGATCAAGCAATGCGCGCCCCGGCTCGACGCTGTCGTTCGACTCATGATGCTCCAGCCCGTGCCCGCCGACCACGTCGCTCAGCGTAAGCAGAAAATGATATCGCCGGTAATGACGAGCACCGAACAGCGCGCCCGTCTCGGCCACTAACTTCTGATATGCAGCCAGAGACTGCGGCGTCATGGTCAGGTCTGGCTCGTCATCGGCTACCAGATCCATGACGTGGACCGGCGTTTGCCCCGGCTTCGTGAGTTCGATCCTGCGGTAGTGGAGGCCGGCAATCAGCGGAGAATCGATCAACGTCGTGAGGGAGACGGGCGCGAACTCCGCTCTGTTTTCTGACTGGTGCTTTACCGGCAAAGCAGTGCCGAACTTCCATCTGGGCGGAAGCACCACGGAAGCCGCGAAGGTCACGTCATCAGAGCGCGTATCTTTCGGATAGAGAAGCACGGCATTCCAGTTCAGATCGAGCAGGTTGCTCGAAGCCGCCGGGCCATTGGCTCCCGCGCTATCCTGCGTGGTGATGGCGTCAAGAAACACGTCCACCTCGGAGACACCGGCCGGAACGCTGACATGGAACTGATACATATCGATCGCGTCTCTCTGCCACGCCAGCGGCTGGCCCGCCGCCTCCATGCGAATTCCCGTAAGCGCGGCGATCGGCCCGCTGGGACGGTGATTGCCGGGAATCCACTTGGGAAACACGAAGGACATTTCCCCCGCATGCGCGGGAATCTGCAAGTGCGAGTGGTAAATGTTGCGGGGAGCGTCGGTCAGATCCACGCTTAGCCGGATCGCCTGCCCCGAGAGCATTGGCACGCGGAATCCAAAGGCACAGACAAGAAAACAGAAACAAAGAAGGATCTTAAACATCGCACGCCTCAGACTGCCCACGAAACCCTCCATCCGACGAGGAAGCAGAAGGCTATCGAAAGACTCGGGCGAAGGCAAGAGCCGTGGACGCACATGCCGCGCAGCGAAGTTTGGATTGCATTGCTTTTCTTGGCGTCCTTCGCGGATTTTCTTAGCGGCCTTAGCGGTTAAGAGCTTTCCTCAGCGGCAACGACGAATTAGAGGACTTGCTTCGCTGTGTGCCGGCTTCGCAGTCGTCGACGGCTTATCCAGCAGATCGCGCTCAGACCTGAGACAACCAGCAGCCACGTGCCGGGTTCGGGAACCACGCCCCCGCCGCCACCGCTGCCGCAGGGATTCCCTCCCTTGCGTTTGGTTACATCGGGAATTTTCTTCTTGCCCACTCCGCACACACCGGGAAGCGGAGGAGGGTAGATGGGAATCCAGATGCCGGTCTGGAAGGGACTGTACGTACTCAGCGGCAGACTCGGGCCCACGCCCGGAGGGATGATCAGCGAAGAAACGAAAGGTACCGGGAGATTCTCCGTTGCCGGACCGAGCGCCGGCATGATCGGCTGCTCGAACTTCACGGCTGGAGGTTCGGAAGAAGATGTCGCCTGCCGGGGAAGTTCCTCGACGCGGTTGGCGCAACGAGTGCGGGCGGTGATCTTGCCGTCGGTGATTACGGTCTCGCCCTTCTTAAGCTTGACCCGGTGGCGCGTCCAGTAAATCTTGTTTCCGATACGATACGAGACGTAGACGGTGCGCGCCAGAACCAGGCGCACGACCCGCGCGTTGTCATAATCAAACCCTCTGTAGTGCGCCGCGACAACGGGGTCGTGGTCAGCTGCCCACTTCAATTCGCGCGCATCTTTCACCCCACCCGGAACCACCGAATACGGATAGATCTTCCGGCCCTCCATCGAGCGCAAGGCGTCCTGCTGGGCTTCGAGGAAGCGGGCGCGACTGGTTTCGGAGGCTTGGCGGTCAGGTTCAAAGGATTTCGAGGCGCGGAAAACAGACGGGCTCAGGTAACGCAGCGTAACCGCAGAAATCCCAGCGCCCAGAGCGACCACGACCAGCGCAAAAAGTATCCGACGAACCAGGCGATTGCGGCGATGGCGGCGCGTTCGACGGCGCCGTTTGAGCGTACGAATCCCTGGTTCCGGTTGGTCTGGCACTTCGATTTACCTACCTCGGGCGGCCGGCTGCACGGGCTCTGGAGTGAAACACACTGCCCCGCCGTCAGGCGTGCAGTTGCATTGCCCATCACCGGTCGCTGAACCTCCTGAAAACTCAGGAGATCAGGGCTCTCAAGTGCGAACATGCTAACAGACACCGCAGGTATTTGCACAAAATGTGGCGTGGTAAGTTCGGCGATTCGGAGAAAGTCGCTGGAGTGAGATTGAACCGCGGGAGACGTCAGAAAGAAGCAATCCTGGCAGCCGCCAAGTTCGTGTCTCATATCTCGTCATCGCTCGTTCCGTCAGTGCATCAAGCTGGAGACAGTGGGTCGTGCTTTCAAGTTCTTGACCCCGCGCTCGACCCTCACTGTCTCCAGACATTTACATCGCGTATAACCGGAAGAACGGTCTCAGCTCGCTTTCTCCTCTGCTACGCGCTTTCGGTAGGCTTCTCCTGGGTCAGTCAGTATCTCGACCCACTTCGGGTTCGGCGATGTGGCTTCGGCCTCATAGTTGTCGTGCCAGTTCCACCACTTGTACGGCTGGGACTGGGGGTAACCCTCGGGCGAGTCCTCCCAGGTCTCCTGGCGGCCGAGCGGCGTGAGATCGAGATAGCTCCAGGTGCTGCCCATCGCCTCGTCGCCGCGGTTGTTGATGAAGTACGTGCGGAACAACTTGTCGCCGTCGCGGAAGAACACGTTGTGGCCGTGCCATTCATCGACGCCGAAATCTTTGTCGAAGCTGTCGGTCATGGTGTACCAGGGCATCTCCCAGCCCATCCGCGCCTTCAGACGCACGATGTCGGCCTGCGGCGCGCGTGAGGCCCAGGCGAGGGTCGTATCGCGAACGTTCAAATGGGCCAGGTTCGAGACCTGGTCGGCGCCCAGCGAGCAACCGCGGCAGGCATGGTCGGGCCAGCCGAATACTCCGGGCTCGAAGAAGGCGCGATAGAGAACTAACTGACGGCGCCCCTCAAACAAATCAAGCAGGCTGACCTTACCCTTGGGACCTTCGAACTGGTAGTTCTTCTCCACCAGCATCCATGGCATCCGCCGGCGTTCGGCGGCCAGCGCGTCACGGGATCGAGTTAAAGCCTTCTCTTTCACCAGAAGCTGCTGCCGCGCAGCTTCCCACTCCTGCTGCGACACGATTGGCGGCGTTTTCATTGCGGGATGCTCTTTTCCGTGTTCCTGATCTCTCTCTTTGCTTGTCGACATTTTCATTTCTCCTTTCACTTTTCCCGGTTATTCAAATTCGGTTATTCACATTCGGGGCGATTTCCTCTGTTCCGTTCTTCTTGCGAGAAACTTTCACGACCAATGCTGCCAGACCGCCGGTAGAAACCGCTCCGGCGACGACTACTCCCATGGTTGCCAAACAGAATGGACACATCGTTCACCTCCTCGGTAGCGAAGCCTACTACAGAATCCGCTTCTATATGGATAACGGACGGTGTGGGCTTATTTCGACAAGGGAAATAAAAAAAACAGCCCTTTCTTACCGTGGGGCCTCGCCGCCACGCCTCACCGGCAACTCCACGAATGACGCACGCTGAGTTTCCCGATACACGGTCCACGTGGGCGTGCCTTCTGCGGGATACCGTTGAAAACTGCCCCTGTCCGCACCCGCCAGCGCGATGCGGATTCGATGCCCCTTATGCAACAGCACGGAGGTGGGATAGAGCGAGAACCGGATTCTGGCAGGTTCGCCCGGTGTCAACGGCTCCGCGTCCATCCCCCGGAAACTATGGGCTGGGCCTAAGGGCACATAGGGCAGATTCTCCGGATCAACCTCTCGGCGATCCACCACTCGCAGAATTCATCGAGGCTCTCGTCGATTTGGGTACATTTTCTTGTGTACCCACCGTAGACTGCCATTTTTGTTGGTATTTATTTGGTGGAGCTAGTCGGGATCGAACCGACGACCTCATCGTTGCGAACGATGCGCTCTCCCAGCTGAGCTATAGCCCCACGTGAGGATCGACCCGTGGAATCCGACCGGAGTCGAATCAGAATTGGACTTGTGAATCGCTGGAGTATTTTATCAGCCTTCATATCTTACCAGCCCGCAGAGAACGCCACCAAGCCTGGGGTTACCGTTGAGTGCTCGATCGGAAACCTGGGCCAAGAATCGACTTGACGAAACTCCCGGCCTCGCGTCTAACCTAATAATTGGGCGGTAACCTCCCGCTGGAGGATGCGCCCGACGTCCGATGTTTGCGCAACTAAATCCCGCGACCGCACGCCGGCAGCAGTGGCTCCGCTCAGGGTCGCTCGTGCTGCATGGGCTTTTATTGGCCTGGCTGCTGCACGCGCCCGTACCGCTATTGCTCAACCCCGTCTCGGTTGCCCTGGGACAAAATGGACGGTCGGTCACGCGGTTGTATTGGGACAGCAAGTCTCGCGATGACAGCAAGCACAGCTCGTCCGACAGCGCGACCGAGCGCTACCGTCACCAACGGTTCGGCCAGCAGAAACTAAGCTGGAAGACTGCGGTTCAGCAGGCGAAGACTGCGCCTCAGACCCCCGAACAGGATAACTCCAAGACTCAGACGCTTTCGGCCATGGGGCACGGGACGCAGGCCGGCCTTCCCTATGGAACGCTCAACAGCGGGCAGTTCAACGGCGATGAAATTCGTCCGGCGTTGCCGGTTGCCACATCCGATCCGGTCGTCTACCCGTGGCAATTGCCGACTTCCGCCGGCAACGAGGTAATCGAAATTACGATCGACGAACGCGGCGAAATCGTCGCCAAGACTGTATTGCAGAGTCTGGGGTCCGAGATCGACGACAAGTGCCTGGCGGCGCTCGAGAACTGGCGCTTCCATCCGGCTACGCGCAACGGCGCGCCGATTCCCTCGAAGCAGGACGCCATCTTCCCCTTCAAAGCCCGCGGTTGACATGGAGCGGCGGACGCATTCGTCCGCCCAACGCGTGGCAGAAGTCAATCTGGGGAACGATTCGGTAGTGTCTTAAATGACGAAGACACTACCAACAACTCAGACCCGAATCGTTCGTGGCATTTCCCCGGACGAATGCGTCCGAGGCTCCATGGCCTCGATGCGCATGAAGCGCGCCCAGCTCATATAATGGAGAGGTGAAGACAACGCCAGTCGAGCAAGTGGCCTCCGCCGATTTCCCTACCCGCTGGGGAAAGTTCCGCATCTATGGCTTTCGTGCGAATGCCGCTGCTTCCAATGGCAAGTCCGCCGAAGAAGCCGTCGCGCTGGTGATGGGCGACGTCGAGTCGACGCCGCCTCTGGTGCGCATTCACTCGCAATGCCTGACCGGGGACGTTTTTCATTCCCTGCGCTGCGATTGCCGCCAGCAACTTGAACTGTCGCTTTCCATGATCAGCGACGAAGGCGCCGGCATCCTGATTTATGAGCAGCAGGAAGGGCGCGGCATCGGCCTGATGGCCAAGCTGCAGGCTTACGAACTGCAGGATGAAGGACTCGACACGGTCGAAGCCAACGAACGTCTCGGCTTTAAGGCCGACCATCGCGACTTCGCTCTGCCCGCCGAAATTCTCAAGGCGATGGGCATCACTCGCGTGCGCTTGCTCTCGAATAATCCAGATAAAGTTGAAGCGCTGGAGCGCGCCGGGGTGAACGTAGTGGAGCGCGTACCCTGCGAAGTCACTCCCAGCCCCCACGCTGAAGAGTACCTGAAGACCAAGAAAGAAAAACTGGGACACCTTTTCACGTCCGGTTAAATCGTGCTAGCCTCGCGGTTCCCCCCTCAAGTTTCCTATGGTGGATACTGACGCCGGAAATCGCAGCTCGGGCCGACTCGCCATCTTTGTTCTCTGCTTCGGACTGGTGGGCACAGCCGCCATGCTTTATTACCACCAGGGACTGCTGGTGCCGCGTGCGCGCGAAACGCTGGCCGCGAACCATCTGGATGGCGGGTACTCATTCGGCAACGACTTTTATCAGATATGGCTGACCTCGCACGAATGGCTGGACCGGCGAAGCGATCCCTATACCAGCGAGATGACGCGGGAAATCCAGATCGGTCTCTACGGTCGCGAACTCGATCCCAACCTTCCGGGTGATCCCAAGGATCGCCGATCGTTTCCCTATCCCGCTTTCACAGACCTTTTGTTGTGGCCGATGGCACGATTGCCGTTTCCGGTGGCGCGGATCGTGGTGGTCTGCGCGCTCGGCCTGGCGACGGCAGCCAGCGTCTGGTGCTGGTTGCAGGCCCTGGGTTGCCGCCTGCGCTGGCCTGGGCTGGCCATCGTGTATCTCATGGTGTTCAGCAGTTTCCCGGTACTCGAGGGCCTTTACGCGGGACAAATCGGCTTGTTGGTCGGTTTCCTGCTGTCCGCATCGATTCTTGCGCTGCAGAGGGGCAGACTGCTGCTCAGCGGGATCCTGATGGCGCTCACCACAATCAAGCCGCAGGTGACCGTGCTTGCGATCCTATATCTTCTGATCTGGAGTTCGTACGATCTGCGCCGACGGGCTCGCTTCTGCGCCGGTCTGTTCTTCACCGGTTTTTTGCTGGTGGGAGGGGCTCTTCTGGTCTGGCCACACTGGATTCAATCATGGACCAATCTCCTGGCTGCTTACCACGACTACAATCCGCTGCCGCTGTTGTGGGTGCTTTTTTCTTCACTCGTGGGACGCCACGCGGCCGAGCGTGTATCGGCGGTTCTGATTGTTGGTCTCCTGATCGGCGCCACCCTCCTGGCGTGGCGAAGCCGCAAAGTCGAAAGCGATTCGCCGGACTTCTGGCTTACCCTGACACTACTGCTCGGTCTCACGACGATTGCGATCCTTCCCGGCCAGGCTGTTTACGATCACGTTATTCTGTTGCCGGGGATTCTTCTGCTGGCTCTGCGATGGCGGGATCTTTCGCCCAGCTGGATACTGAAAGCTCTTCTTACGATTGAAGCGGCAACTTTGTTGTGGCCGTGGTTCGCATCGATCGCGATGATTGTGCTGCGACCCCTGCTCACCCACCGCCAGTTCTATTCCCGGGCAGTCTTTCTTCTACCGCTTTGCATGGCTTATGGATTCCCTTTTGTCGTGCTGGGACCGATTGTGGTCGCCCTGCGCCGCGAGAGAGGGTCGGCCGGACGCGCTGCCCTGCCGCTCTCTTCCTGAGGCCAGCAGGTCTTGCAGAAGGGCTCTGTTTTTCACCGGAAGATAGCGAAGAGCGGCGAGCGCCAGAGAACAGTACACGTCGTGCGCCGCTGGTATCGCGCTCAATACCGCGAGATGCTTACGGATTGTATCGACATCGCCGCGCACGATCGGGCCGCTGAAAGCTTCTGGCGCGCCTAAAGCCGCGTAGTTGGCCAGGGTCTGCTGCAGGATAGGAACCATTCGCTGACGTGCTTCCTTGCGCGGGACACGCGCCTCGGCCGCGATCTGCTCGGCCGTGGCCAGCAACGCATCGAACAACGGAGACACAAACGTCCCCCAGGCGTGGTAAGCAGGCTTGTCCTGCTTGCGGATCGCATAAGCGCGCCCGCCCAGATCACGCACGATGCCACGCGCCGCGCCCACCGCGGCCGCATCGCCTTCGACGGCGAAAGGAACTCCGGCCAGCGAGGGTCGCGACCCCGGCACGAACGTCATCAGCGGATGCACCGATGCGACTGCCGCTCCGCGCCGGCGTAACACGTTGAGTTCGTCGCTGGCGAGCGCGCCGCTGGAATGCAGCGCGACTTTTTTCTTCCAATCGACTTTGTCGGCGAGAGTCCGCGCCGCGCGGGCGATCTCCGAATCGGGCACACAAAACCAGACAAGCTCCGCCCGCATCTTCGGCGAGAGATCAACCGCGGCCGCGGCGCCGATCCGCTTCGCCAGCTTCTCAGTTTTCTTGAGCGACGCGCCGCGAGTATGAGCGATGACGGACTCGATCGCGTAGCCGGCCCTGCGCAGAGACAACCCCAGTGCAGAGCCAAGATTCCCAGCTCCCACAATTACCACTCTCGGCTTGCGCGCCATGCCCGGCAGAATAGCAGACGCAGACTGCGGACCTCAGACTTCGGGAGTGGCAGGCGACGGCCGAAGATTCTGAAGTCGGCAAGCAAGCGAGCTGAGGTCCAAGGCTCGAGGTCTGAAATCCAAGCTCTGACGTCCAGGCCCGAGATCCGAGGTCGCTGTTTTATATTGTCTGTATGACGAAATCTTCTCTTCGCAAAGCTGGCCGCAAAAGAGGCGCGAAAGAGCGTTTGCTCTCCTCGCGCACCGTCTATCGCGGACCTGTGTTCACGGTAACCACGGACCACGTCGAAGAACCCGGCGGCATTCGCGTCCGCCGCGACGTGATTCACCACTCCGGCTCCGTGGTTGTGCTCGCGGTCGATGAATCCCTCGCCACGCCTCGCATTCTTCTGGAGCGCCAGTACCGTCACGCGGCCAATAGTCACCTGTGGGAGTTGCCGGCCGGACGCATCGATCCCGGCGAACAGGCCCTCCAAGCCGCACGCCGCGAGCTGTTGGAGGAAACCGGCTACACCGCCGCGCACTGGCGGCGCATTCTGAAGTTCTACGCCAGTCCCGGCTTCGTCGCCGAAACCATGTCGGTCTTTCTCGCCACCGGATTGCGCGCCGGCAAAGCCCAGCCCGAAGCAGACGAAATCATTTACAAACGCCTCGTGCCCCTGCCCACCGCGCTGAATATGGTGTTGCGCGGCACCATCCGCGACGCCAAGACAATTTCTTCCGTGCTCTGGCTCGACCACATGTCGCGTACGCAATCCGGTCTGAAAAAAGTGCTTATCACATCTGCCAAAAACGGCTGATTCGTCCCCTGTCATCCTGAACAGCGACGCAGTCGCAGTGAGGGACCTTACGTCAGCCGGAAGTTTCGATGGCGTCGACGAGAGCGAGGCGATGTATGCGGCGCGGGCGTCCCGTCGGCGCCATTGCCGCTGGATGCGCATCGTAAGGTCCCTCGAAGGGCTTACGCCCTCCTCAGGATGGCAGGGCACCGAGATTGACGGATCGATGTCCGGCATGATGGCGGCCCCTCACGGCGTCAAAATGAGCCGCTGTCAAGATTTCCTGTGCAGATTTCCTTGACAGCCCATTCTCAGCGTTTCAGAATGCAACATAGGGTATTGCGGTGCACGTCCTCGGGCCCCCGTCAAGGGACGTGCGGAAAGAGGGGCCTTACGTGGAACGCCTGAAAGGAACCGTTAAGTGGTTCAATAACGCCAAGGGATACGGGTTCATCGGCCGCGCGGATGGCCCCGATGTTTTCGTTCACTACAGCGCGATTACTTCGGAAGGATATAAGAGCCTGCAGGAAGGCGACGCGGTGGAGTTTGAAATCACCGAGGGCCAGAAGGGACCGCAGGCAGCGAACGTGACCAAAGCTTCTTAGTGGCCATAACGATTCGGTGTGGCGGCAGTACCCACGCTGTCGAGGCAGGGGGAGTGGAATCTCCAATGAGCGATCGGGAAAGCGCGATCAACGTGCTGCTCGGCGCGATCCTGCTAGGAGCCTTCGCTGTTTCAGTTCTTGCTGTCGCCGGGGCGATTTGGACAGTGCTCTACACGATCGATCTGGCCGTGAAGCACTTCTTGCCTGCAGTTGATCGTCCCTGGGATATCGAATTCTACGGACTCATCTGCCTGGCGATATTGGCTCTCGGCGTAAAGCAAAGCTGGCGCCGTCTGTCGACAAATGCATTCCTATCCTTTGCGGCCGCTCCGTCTATTCTCCTGCCGTGGCTCTTTAACTCCCAGCCACATCACGCCGCGGGCCTCGCTTTACGATTTCCCATCGCGTGGTTCATCGTCCTTCTCCTTCCCCGGTACTCCCGAATTCCGCTGAGTGAATTCGTGGCCTGCGCCTCGATTATCAGTGCCTCCTTCGCTCTGAATGCCGGGCTGTTGGGATCTGGAGCCTTGTCAACAATCGTCGGAATGGTCCTGTCGGTTGCGGTTATCGCACGGGCCCTTATCGACGCGCGCGACGGCAAATACGGAGAACCCTGGAGCGTCTTCTCGCCCAGCACTACGTAGTCCCAGCACTGGCTCTCCTCGCCAACTTTGTTTACTCTTACCCTTGTTCCAGATCGAGTAAACATGGACAACAAGGCCATCGCCAACATTCTCTACGAGACTGCCGACCTGCTCGAAATCGATGGGCAGGATTCGTTCCGCATCCGTTCCTACCGCAACGCCGCGCAGGCTATCGAGAATCATTCGCAGCAGATCAAGGATCTCATCGGCGATCCCAAGCAAGTGCTGGCCATTCCCGGTATCGGCAAGAGCATGTTGCGCAATCTGGAAGAACTTTTCAAAGACGGCAAGCTGACCGTCCACGGCGATCTGCTCAAGAAATATCACCCGTCGATGCTGCAGTTGCTCAAGATTCAGGGTCTCGGTCCGAAAACGATTGCGCTCATCTGGAGTGCATACCAGATCAGCGACGTCGACGGCGTCGAGAAACTGGCCCGCGAGGGCAAGATTCGCGAACTGCCGCGCATGGGCGAGAAGCACGAAGCCAAGCTGATCAAAGCCATCGAAGACTACCGCCGCATCGGCGGCCGCTTCCTGATCGACGCCGCCCAGTCCGAGGCCGACAAGCTCTCCGAATATCTCGAGAAATATCCCGGCATCGACAAGATCACGCCCGCCGGATCATTGCGCCGCGGGCGCGAAACCGCGGGCGATCTCGACATCCTCGTCACGGGCAAAGCCTGCTGCGACGAGGAAGACCGCCAGAAGGCGATCGCTTACGTCGCGAAGTACCCTCCGCTCATGGACGTGATCGCCAGCGGCGACAACAAGATCAGCTTCCACCTGCGCAGCGGCATGCAGGTCGATGTGCGGCTTCTGCCGCCGGATTCGTTCGGCGCGGCCATGCAATACTTCACCGGATCGAAAGCCCACAACGTCGCCCTGCGCCAGCGCGCGCTGAAAATGGGCTACACCCTGAACGAATACAGCCTGTCCACGCTCGAGGGTGAGAAGCCGGTCGCGGGCAAAACTGAAGAAGAAATCTACTCGAAGCTCAAGCTCGACTACATTCCACCCGAGATGCGCGAGAATCTCGGCGAAATCGATCTGGCGGAAAAACACGCCCTCCCCGTTCTCATCACCGAACAGGACTTGCAGGGCGATGTACACATGCACACCGTCGAAACCGACGGCAAGAACACGATCGAAGAAATGGCCGAAGCGGCGAAGGCGCGCGGCTATAAATACATGGCCATCACCGACCACTCCAAGAATCTGGCCTTCGCCAACGGTCTCGACGACAAGCGCGCCGTCGAGCACATCGCGCGCATTCGCGCCGCCGGCAGGCAGATCGACGGGATCACGATCTTTGCCGGCATTGAAGTCGATATCCTGGCCGATGGCGACCTCGATCTCTCCGATGACGTGCTGGCGCAAATGGATCTTGTCATCGCCAGCGTACACTCGGTTTTCAACCAGGAACCGGCGAAGATGACCGACCGTCTGCTCAAGGCCGTCGAGAATCCGAACACGTCGATCATTGGCCATCCTACCGGCCGCATTCAGTTGCGCCGCGATTCCTATCATTTCGATATGACCGCGGTGTTGGCCGCGGCCGCGAAAAAGAAAGTTGCGATGGAGCTCAACGCCTACCCCGACCGGCTCGACCTGAACGACGTGCATCTCCGGCAGGCCAAGCAGCAAGGCGTGAAGATCGTGATCAATACTGACTCGCACCACACCTCGCACATGGAAAAAATCCACTACGGAGTGCTGCAGGCCCGCCGCGCCTGGCTGACCAAAGACGACGTGCTCAACACGCTGCCCGCGCAGAAGTTCGCCAAGGCCATGAAACACGCCTGGTAACTCGAACCGGCCTCGTGCAATAGTGGCGGACTTTCAGCCCAAAACCATCACCACAAAGGACACGAAGGAGCACGAAGGGGCTTCGCAAAGGGTTCCTTCGTGCGACTTCGTGTCCTTTGTGGTGATGGTTTTCCCCGCGGCCTTTCCATTGAGTCACGACCAGAGTTTTCCACAGCCTCGCGCTGATTTTGATGTTCGCTTAACCTTGCTCCAAACTTTCGACTCTCCAATACTGGCGGATAGAGGAGAAAGGGGAGCAGATCATGGGAGAAAAAGAAACAGGCAACGCCGAACTACCGGCTGGCGATGTCCACGCATTCGCATGGACGTACGCGCAGAAAACCGGCGAACTGCTGCAAGATGGCGAAAGCGTCGCCACCGGTTACTCCGGAGCTGGCGATGGCAAAAACAATCCCGCGATGGAGTCGGTGCCAAACGTCGGTCCCATACCGCAGGGTGACTGGACCATCGCCGGGCCGCCGTTCGACACGGCAAACCATGGTCCATACGTCTTGAAATTGAAGCCGACAGCGGACACGCCGACCTTCGGCCGCAGCGGTTTTCTTCTACACGGCGACTCTATCGAGTCTCCGGGCTGCGCCTCGCATGGATGCGTGATCATGCCGCGTCCCACGCGCGAGCAGGTCTGGAACAGCGGTGATCGCGATTTGAAAGTTGTAGAAGAAGCGCCCGCCCGGACCGGCACCAGCGCGGGGGCGGGCACAGGCGAGAAATAGTTGCGGCCTACGCCGATGCACGCGATTCAAACGCACCCGATGGCGTCATCCCGAAGGCCCGCGTTTTCACCAGCGGGCCGAGGGATATCGCGCGCACCACATTGCACTCCACGCGAGATCCACCGCTCCGCCTGAAAACGGGCTGCGCTTGATTGCATAACGACGTTGCATAACGACGTTGGATGACGCCGGTGTACGCACGCTTCGAGAGGCGTAGAATCACCGCAGACTCCCATGCCCGACCCGACTCCCACTCCTACGCCACCCGCGCCTTCTGCGCCGACATCCGCAACCGCGCCGACTCCCCCGGCCACGCCCGCCGGGCCGACCATCAACATCGCCGACGAATTCGGCACGGCGAAACGAAATCTGCCGCCGGCCAAGATCGTGCTGATCGCGATTGGCGCGGTCCTGGTCGTGGTGCTGATTGCGTCGTTTCTGAAACGCGCCAAGCCGCAAGCTGCAGGCTCGCTCGACAACGTCGTCTCGGTGGACGTCCCCGGGCAAAATGCGACCATGGTGGCGCTCACTTTCACGCTGCGCAACACCAGCGATCAGATGCTCGTCGTGCGAATTCTCCGGGGTAAAATCAAAACTGCCAGCGGCGAGTTGACCGCCGACGCCGTTTCCGCCGTCGACTTCGATCGCTACTTTCAGGCCTTCCCGTCACTGAAGAACGGCGTCCAGCCGGCGCTTACGCCGGAAACCAAGATTCCGCCCGGCCAATCTCTCAGCGGCACCATCGTTGTGCTGTTTCCCATTCCTCAAGATGCGTTCAACCAACGGCAATCCACCAGCGTGGTGATCCAGCCTTACGACCAGCAGTTGCCGGTCGTGCTCACCAGATGAAAGTTGCTTGCGCGAACGCCTCCGGATGCGGTCTTATTACGACATGAAAATGATCCGGAACTTTATCTGCCTTCTGGCGCTGAATGCCCTTCTGCTGCCGGCCGCGTTTGGCCGCTCGCCGAAACCTGCTTCCTCTTCTGGCCAATACATTTTCTACGTCGGCACCTACACCGGGAACGAAACCAACAGCAAAGGTATTTACGCCTTCCGTTACGACGCCAGCACCGCGCAATTCACTTCGCTTGGCTTGGCCGCAGAAACGACGAATCCGTCGTGGGTTACGCTTGATCCGAATGGCCGATTTCTTTACGCGGTCAATGAACTCCCTAACTACCAGGGCCCGAACAGCGGTGGTGTCAGCGCATTTTCCGTCGATCGTTCGAATGGCAATCAGGCCACCGGCAAACTTACGTTTCTGAACGAAGTTCCCACGCGCGGCGCGGATCCCTGTTACGTGATCGTCGACAGAACCGGAAAGTATGTTCTCGTGGCGAACTACACCGGTGGCAGCAATGCGGTCTTCCCCATTCTCGCCGACGGCAAGCTGGGCGACGCGTCGGCCTTCATACAGCACACCGGCCATGGGCCGAATGCCGAACGGCAGGAAGGTCCGCACGCTCACTCCATCGATCTTTCGCCCGACAATCGCTTCGCTTTCGCTGACGATCTCGGGCTC
The DNA here is from genome assembly GCA_963739125.1 of uncultured Acidobacteriaceae bacterium. Classification (GTDB taxonomy): domain Bacteria; phylum Acidobacteriota; class Terriglobia; order Terriglobales; family Acidobacteriaceae; genus Sulfotelmatobacter. The sequence goes on from CAVTZD010000002.1 coordinate 474,211, forward strand.
GACGAACTGCTCACCTACAAGTTCGACGCCACCAAGGGCACGCTGACGCCGAGCGAGCCGCCGTTTGCCAAGGTCGATCCTGGAGCGGGGCCGCGGCACTTTGCCCTGCATCCGAATGGGAAATTCGCGTATGTCATCAGCGAAATCGAGGGCAGCGTCACCGTGTTTTCAGCCAACCTGAAGGCCGGCACATTTCAGCGCCTGCAGATGATTTCGACTCTGCCCAAAGACTACAAAGGTACGATCGAGGACGCGGAAATCCAGGTGCATCCCTCCGGCAAATTCCTTTACGCCTCGAATCGTGGTGATGCCAGCAGCATCGCCGTGTTCGCCATCGACCCGACTAAAGGCACGCTGACGACAATCGAAATCACTCCCACGCAGGGTAAGACTCCGCGCAGCTTCGCGATCGATCCCACAGGCAGGTTTCTTCTCGCGGCCAATGAGGGATCGAACAACATCGTCGTCTTTCGGATTGACGCAAAAACTGGCCGCCTCACGCCGACCGGTCAAGTGCTCGATGTCCCCTCGCCGGTGTGCATCAAGTTTCTGAAGGCCGAGTGAGGAGCTTTCTGAAGGTCGAGTGAGGAGCCTGGCAAGATTTCCTGACCTGCTCGCGTCGAGAGATACTCCGTGCTACCGTTTCCGCTCCCGTGGCACGCGTTCTAAGTCAGAGCATGGCAAACAGGACGCCGGGATTTTGGCGCGCAGCCGGGGCGAGATAAATCGATTTAACTGTTGAATGTAAGTGGTTGATTACAAACACTTTAAACGTATAGTTTTCCACTGGCACTCGGCCGTGCTCGGGCTTTGGAATCAGCCTCTTGTCGGCGATTGCACATCCTTCGGTGCAATTGCCGCAAACCTTGCGCCGGGCTACTGCTTCTTCTGAATAAATCTGCGCCGCGCCAGGTGTGTGCTGGCGTCCGGCGTGATCTCGTCATACTTCACGCAGCTGATCGATCCGTCCACTTCGAGCACGGCGAGTGCGACCTGGTCACAGCTGTTGATGCCGTGTTCGCGCAGGGCGCGATGCAACTCGTCCATGCTGACGCGTTCCTTGGCCATGTGCGATTCCATCACTTTGCCGTCGTGCACGAGCAGCGAGGGTTCGCCTTCGATCAAACGGCGGAAACGGCGGTTGGAGCCGGAAAAGCCGGCAAGAAGATAATTCAGAATCAGCAGCGTGCTCGCAGCCACGGCCCCGCCGGCCAATGAGGTGTCGGGCCCGGTCATGGCATTCTGCACGGAGTTTGACAGCAGAAGCAGCAATACCAGATCAAAGGGCGTCATCTGCCCGACTTCGCGCTTGCCGCTAAGGCGCACGCCGATCAAGATCAACAGATAAATCACGCCCGTGCGCATCACGATCTGCGCCAGCACCTGGCTTCCGGGAAAAAATGCTCCGGTCATTTCTTGTCTCCCGGTCTTGTCTCCCGGTTTTGTCTCCCGGTTTTCGTTCCCGGCTTAGTTCTCGGTTTAGTTCGCCGTCACCGGCACGGGAGCGCTTTTCGGCGTGCTCAGGTATCCCGTGGCCTTGTTCTTGTCGACGGTCCACACCACCAACTCGAACAGCATGCGATCGCGTCCAGAGTAGAACTGGATTGGTTCAGCGATATTGCGATCTTTCTTCTCGATCGTCTTATCGTCGGAAGTGACGTTGAGCGTGAACTTGCCCCGCTTGACGTCTGCCTTCTTCAACTGCAGGCTCACGGTGGCAACCGGCTGCGGTTTGGCGCCTTTCAGCAGGGTGAATTCGTAGTAGTTGCGGTCGCCTTTATGTTTCAGAACCTCCAGATCGCCGCGGGTGGTCGCGATCAGTCCGCTCTGCACTCCCAGATCGCCGATCGTCGACTGCAGCTTTGCCTTGGTAGCTTCCAGGTCGGCCTTGGTCGAGGCGACGTCCGTCTTCACTCCGCCCACGTCGGTCTTGACGCCGGCGATGTCGCCGCTGACCTGGCTGATCTGATTGGTCTGCGCTTTCTGTTCCTGCTCCAGACGGCTCTCGGCGGCGCGCTCCTGCGCCTGCAGTTCGGCGGTGCGCTGCACCAGTTCTTTCTTCGTCATGCCGGCCTGCCGGGCGAGTGTCTCCTGCTGGGCTTCCTCGTTTTGCATGCGGGCCTGGAGTTCTCTCACCTCAGCCTGGCTCGCGCCCAGGTCCGCCGTCATTTTCTGGACGGTCTCATGCGTGACCCAATGCGCGTATCCGGAGGCCACGACGAACAATCCCGCCAGCACCATCAGAATCCATTTACCTGTGTTTGACTGCGGTTCCATCTGCATCGGATCGCCTTCGGCCATACACTCTTCCTCCTCGGGAAGCATCACGCTAGAAATTGCAGGAATACGTCAATTGTTGAGCAGGACTAACCCAGTGTCAATTAGCTCATGGGATGCGGAATGCTCGTCAGAACGATGCCTCTACCGTCGCAGCGCCAGCGCTTCGCTGAGTGCCGGCTCAGGATCGCGGCGAATTGCGGCGGCCTGAGCCCCTAACTTCTTCTCCAGATCCTTCCGCGCGGCCGCAGCCAAATCTGGAGCGGGTGCGGTCGAAATCGGTACGCTGGAGTTTTTCGCGGCCGCGGCTTCTGCTGCCGGGGTTTCAGCCGCCGAGTTTTCTGCCTTGGTCAAGTTCTCCGCCTTCACCATGCAAGCATAGGCCAGCCGCGCCGGAAAACCAGCGTCGGCGAGAAACCGCCCGTAGGCGAACCAGTCTTCGGCGCTGGCAGCGTTGTCCCCAGCCGCGCCGTCGAGCTGCAAAGCATGCTGGTAGAGCTGCAGCGCCTCGCTCAACCGTCCGGTCCGGGACTCGAGCACCGCTTCATTCACGTCGGCAATGCTCTCAAGTTTGGCCTGCCGCGTCTGCACAGCGAGTTTCTCTGCAAGCTCGTATGTCTTCACCGCCAAATCGGTTTGCGATGCGCGCGCCTGGCAGTCGGCAAGCCGCAGCACAATCGCGATCGTCTGCTCGGGCGCGGGACGATTCTGCTTCGGCTGCCGCGCCATCTTTTCGAGGTAGGACGTGTAATGCGCCGCAGCCTGCTGGGCTTTACCTTCACGATCCAGTTGGTTGGCCAGATAGAGATGTGCGTTCATCTGGTCCGGGTCGACGGTGATCGCTCGATCCCAATCGGCCTGAGCCTGGTCGGCATGACCCCGCTGCATCGCGAGGAAGCCCTGATCGACCAGCAAATTGGCGTCGTTCGGTGAGTACTTCAGCGACGCTTCGGTCAGGTTGAACGCTTCGTCGAACCGGTTCTGGTTGATGAGGAACTGCAGCAATGCCTGTCGCGTTGCCGGATCGGTGGGGTTGGTCTGCAGAGCGCGCCGCAGAGCTGCCTCGGCCTGCTCCGGCTCCCCATCTTTCAGGGCCGTGTTGGCCAACCTTACTTGCAAGGAACTGTCAAACGAATCGAGAGCGGCAGCGCTCTGCAGGTCATGCAGATCGTCGGTGCGAAGCGCCAGATAATAACGAGCCTGATCGACTGAACCCCAGACCAGCAACAACAATGCCACGCCCACGCGGAGATAACGAGCTCCGCTGGTGCTGCCCGCGAGCCACCGGCATGCGGCGGCGAAGCGCCCGCCTGCTTCGGCAGCGGCGTCTGAGATGCGCTCTCGGGAGTTCAGCAGCAGTGACGCAATCCGGCCATCGCGCAGCTTCCAGATCGCGCCATCCAGAATGAAGTGGTGAATGTTGACCAACGCGGTGAAGATCAGGAAGCTGGCGGTGAAGTCGTGATGAAAGGCACGGCTGGCCAGCCACGGTCCCGGCACGAACAGAGCAATTCCGCCCACCACCAGAACACCGAAATAGGCCACAGGCCGCCAGTTTCGCGTGGCAGTTTGGCGACCGTTTCCCATCGCTTCACGGCGCGCGTAATAACTTGTGATCCACAAGTACTGCGCCGAATGCATCACGGCCAGCACGCCCGTGCTGTAGCGGCTCTGCGGAATCTCCAGGCCTCTGATCAGCGAAATTGCCGCCGGCAGCAGGAACCACAGAAACTGCGACGAAAACAGGGTGAGCGACGGTCCGAGCTTTCGCCATCCGGTGGCGCGAGCCAGGCGCGTGAGCCCGAAAGCAGACATCCCCACGAAGGCCACGCCCAGAATAATCTGCTCCCAGCGGCTGATAACCGCCGGAATTCCGATAGACAGAAACAGGGGGTCGCTCGACGGCCCGGTATGGAAGCCGAGGAAAAGAATCAAGTACGATGCGATGAACGCGCCATACAGTGCCCGGCGCGTATTCTTGTCGGGGTCGGCGCCGGCCCGGCGCGCAAACATCATGAACAGGCCGTAGTTCTGGCCGCTGTAGTGCCACGGGCTCCACGTCAAGTAAATGGTAAATATCCAGGGAAGAATGCTCAGCCAGTGATGCGACAGCAGCAGCGTCAGCACCACTAGTGCTGTGATGTGGACGGTAAATATCCGGTACTTTTGAAAGTCTTCGGCGCGATGGTAGGCGCGGTAAATCGTCGCCATGTAATGCGGATAGTTGAAGAGCAACGCCAGCGCGTAAAAGATCACCGACCATGTCCGCGCACTTGCGGCCACGGAGAAATAGGAGACCAACAGCAGCGGAGCCGACCACGCGCCGCAGCCGACAATCAGGTCGAGCCAAGGATTGTAGATCCAAACGGCCGACTGCTTCGATTTCTGCTGGAGTTTGCTCATGAGTTGCGGAACGGCGCGGGAAATTCACCCTCGCGAACGGCTTGTGCCTCTCTCTTCGCCTGCATTGAACTGGATTTCTCGAAGTAAATTATAGGTGCGCGGGTCGCAAAGATACGTGCCCAGAACGGTGCTGGGGCAGTAACGAAGGTAACGGGGTGTAAGTGTGGCGAGAGCGTCGATGGTGTCGGCGAAAAGCAGATTCCTCACGGCTGAAGCCGTTCGGAATGACAAAACTTCCTCAGACGGCCGTCGCTTCGATACTTGTCATTCCGAACTGGGCGTAAGCCCGGTGAGGAATCTGCTGTCCGTTTGTACCGGAAAGAACGACGCCTAAAACGTCCAGCGCGTCGACTTAGCTTGAAAATGTTTCTCCCACAGAGCGAAGACGACCTTCGGGCGCACCGCAAACACGGGCTCTTTCATCGACAGGATGTCGGCCTTCATCGTCGACATGTCGAACTTGTATTTCCTCTCATACACAGGCAGGAACTTGCGGCGCGCGCCCACGTCGGCGATCTCCGCGATTCCTTCGACGATCACGGCCTCGTGGGCATGCTCGATGCAAACGATGCAGTTCGGGTTCACCGCCAGATTGCGCGCCTTCCGCGATTTGCTGCCCGTGCTGAACAGAAAGCATCCATCCTGCCACAATCCCCAGACGACCATGGTGTGAGGGGAACCCTCCGGCTTGACCGTCGTGATCCAGTAGTTGTGTGATTTCTTCAGCCGCTGCTCGCCCCAGGACCAGGGCAAGAGTCCCTTGGTTCCTTTGGGGAAGCCGTAGCCGGGCGCGTGCAGACGACTGGGTTTGGGCGCGCGAAGCTCAGTCGCGTCCTTTTTCCTGATTGGCATCGAAAATCCTCGCAGCTGGAGCTACAGGTTTTTCTTCGTCCACTGATCGATGCGGTCGAGGGCATCGCGGAGATTCTCCAGTGAATTGGCCACGCTGAAGCGCAGGTAGCCCTCGCCGAACTCGCCGAACGACGTGCCCGCAAGCGCGGCTACTCCAGCCTGCTCCAGCAGCGCGTCGGCCAAGGGTTTCGACTTCCATCCCGTTTTCGTGATGTTGGGGAAGACATAAAATGCGCCTTTCGGCATGCGGCACGAGAATCCGCGAATCTTGTTGAGTCCGGCGACTACGACATCGCGACGCCGCTGAAATTCATCGCGCATGTGATCGACAGAACTCTGATCGCCGCGGATCGCTTCAATCCCCGCGATCTGCGTGAAGCTGGCGGTACACGAATTCGAATTCGTCATCAAGCGCGTCATGTGCGCGGCGAGATCGGCGCGCATCACGCCGTAGCCCATGCGCCAGCCGGTCATGGCATAGGTTTTCGAGAAGCCGTCGAGCAGGATGGTGCGCTCCTGCATCCCGGGCACCGACATGATGGAAAAATGCTGGCCGCCATCGAACAGGAGCCGGCTATAAATTTCGTCCGACAATACCATGATGTTGCGATCGCCGATCGCTTCGGCAATCTGCTCGATGTCGCGGCGCTCGAGAACTCCACCGGTCGGGTTTTGCGGTGAATTCAGTATGATCACCCGGGTGCGGTCATTGATGAGCGAAGCCAGTTCGTCCACGTCGAGCGAAAAATCCCGCTCTTCGCGCAGTCGGATGGGAACCGCATGACCGCCGACGTAGTGAATCATCGATTCGTAGATCGGGAAGCCGGGATTGGGATAAATGACCTCGTCTCCCTCGTCAATCAGCGCCAGAATCGTAAAGAAAATGATCGGCTTGCCACCGGGGACAACGACAACTTCGTCGCTTGAAACTTTCACGCCGCGAGTGCGGGAAACATATTCCGCCAGCGCCTGGCGCAGTTCGGGCAATCCCGCCGAGGGGCCATAGTGGGTCCAGCCCTTGCGCAGAGCATCAATGCCGGCCTCTACCACATTCGCCGGAGTATCAAAATCAGGCTCGCCGATTTCCAGATGAATGATGCTCTTGCCCTGGCGCTCCAGCGCGCGCGCCCGATTGAGGACTTCAAACGCGGTCTCGGTGCCCAGGCGCGACATGCGGCGGGCGAGTTGTAATTCGTGTTGGGTGGATTGTGCCATGGAAAGAATCCTCGGAAGGGAAACGAGTCATTATACCGCCTGCCGAGTGCGCGGGCAGCGGGTTAGAATCATCGGGCACGCGAGAAAGGAAACTGCATGGACGGGCTGGCGCAATTCAAGCAAGCGCATAAAGAAGGGTGGAAACATTTCGGGCCGCTGGAGGCGGTGACGACGCCGGCGGCGGCGCGACTGGTGCGATTCGCGGGAGTCGCCGCGGGAATGAGAGTGCTCGACGTCGGCTGCGGAACAGGAGTCGCGGCGATCACCGCGGCACGGCAAGGTGCGAAGGTAAAGGCGATCGACCTGACGCCGCAATTGCTGGAGCGGGCGCGAGAGAATGGAAGCCTGGCGGAAGTGAGCGTTGAGTGGCGTGAGGGCGACGCCGAGGAATTACCGTTCGGGGACGTGGAATTCGATATCGTGCTCAGCCAGTTCGCGCACATTTTTGCGCCGAGGCCTGAAGTCGCACTGAAGGAGATGCTGCGCGTGTTGCGCCCCGGCGGAACGATTGCGTTCTCGACGTGGCCTCCGGAATCGCTGGTCGGGCGCACCCAGGAAGTCAGGGCGCGTTACACGCCGCCTTCGCCGTTGGCCGTGCCCTCGCCGGACCTGTGGGGCGATCCCGGGGTTGTGCGCCAGCGGTTGGGGAGCGCGGTCACGGACATTGTGTTCGATCGCGGTACGATGCTGGTTCCTGCGCTGAGTCCCCAGCATTACCGGCTGACGGTCGAGCGGACGGCGGGACCGATCATTAAGGTGATTGAACAACTGGCGGCAAGCGATCCGGCGCGGCTGCAGGCTTTTCGCGCAGAGTTCGATGCGACGGTCGCGCCGTATATGCAGGATAACGTGGTTCGGCAGGACTATCTGCTGACGCGAGCGCGAAAAATCTGAAGGGCTCCGCATACGACTGTGCCGTGACGGACGGCGGAGGGACCTGTGTCATACCTTGACGAACTTTATGCGCACCAGGAGTGGGCTGATGCCAAGCACTGGCGGGCATTTGAGGCGCATCCGGCAGCGCTGGCGGATCAGGCGATTCGCGAACGGCTGCTGCACATCCATCTGGTACAGCACGGGTTCTTATGGGTCACGAGCCCGCAGCGGCCGGAGTTTGCGTTTAGGAAGCTGGAGGATTTCCCCAGCATGGCGGACCTGAAGAATTACGGGCGGCAGGGCCTTGAAGAGATGACCGCGTTGGTGAAGAAGACGGATGCGGATCGGATGGAACAGGTGATCGAAGTGCCGTGGTTCAAGCCTGCGCTGAAAATCAGCGTGCGTCAGGCTCTGACGCAGGCGGCCATGCACAGTCATTACCATCGCGGGCAGAATGCGACGCGCTTACGCGAACTGGGCGGCGAACCGCCGATGACTGATTTCATTGTCTGGCTGCGCGACGGGCAACCGGCGGCGCGGTGGGGGTGAGCTGACGATGGTCATCCGTAGAGATGTTGCCTGCAACGTCTCTCACCGCCGCAGACTTCGGGAACTTGGCTAGAAGAGACGTAGCAAGCTACGTCTCTACGAATAGTTTTCGTGGAAGTTTCGTGGAAGAAAGATTATTCCGAGACGCTGTGCTCTTCGTTCTGCGAGCGCAGAACACGATCGACGGAGTACGGAGCGCGTTTGCTGGGTTCGTAGTAGTGGCGGACCTGCATCTCCCCCAGCAGGCCGATGGCGAGCAGATTCAGACCGCCGAGGAGCAGGCCGAGAGCGAGCATCATCAGGGGTCCGTGCGAACCCATGACCGGCACGTTGCGCAGGAATTTCTCCACGCCCAGCCAGAGCACGATGCCGCTGCCGGCAAACATGCTCATCATGCCGAAGCTGCCGAAAAAATGCAGCGGGCGAGAGAGATAGCGCAGCAGGAACCGAATCGTCAGCAGATCGAAGAACACGCGAAAGGTGCGGGTGATGCCGTAGTGCGACACGCCGCGTTCGCGGTTCACGTTGCGGATGGGCACTTCGCAGATTGCCGCACCATGCCAGGACGCGAGCGCCGGAATGAACCGGTGCAGTTCGCCGTAAAGCGGCACCTGCTCCAGAATGTCGCGACGATAGGCTTTGAATGTGGTGCCGAAGTCGTGGATGTCGACGCCCGAGATCTTGGCCATCAGCCAGTTGGCGATGCGCGACGGAATGCGGCGCATCCAGAAATTATCGACGCGATTCTTGCGCCAGCCGCTGACGATGTCGTAGCCGGCGGCGATCTTCTCCAAAAACAGCGGAATGTCGCTCGGATCATGCTGCAGATCGCCGTCCATCGCAATGACGTATTCGCCGCGGGCGTGGTCGAATCCGGCGGCGAGTCCGGCGGTCTGGCCGAAGTTGCGGCGCAGTTTGACGACCGTCACGCGGCTGTCGACCGCCGCGATTTCGCGCAGCATGGCGAAAGTGTGGTCGCTCGAACCGTCGTCAACGAGAACGATTTCGAAGCTCTCGCCGTGCGCCTCCATGACCACCTTGAGGCGGTCGTAGAGGTCGGTAACGTTCTCCTGCTCGTTATGGAGCGGGACCACGATGGAGTACTTGGGCACGTTGCTTTGATTATAGACCAAAGCGGGTTCGCAGTTCCCGGTTTTCAGTTCTCAGTTGGGTACGTTGGAGCGTTTTTCGACGTATACGGTCCCAACGAATCAGGGAACGGACTTCCCACGTCTCGCAAAAGAGGCGAGACGTGGGGCACCCCGGCATTTGCTTAGCCCTGGTCTTTCAGTTTCAGCTTTGACTTGTTGTCTTCCATGAATTGTTTAATGTCTGCGGCCGCGCCCAGCAGCCGGTTCCACTGTTCGTAGTAGAGCGTGACGGGAAAACGGCCGAGGCCGTAGACGCTGACCCCGCCCTTTTCGCCGACTTTGAAAATCAGGTCTCCGCTGCGTTTCTTGATTTCAACTTCTTTTTCCAACTCAGCCAGCTTCGCTTTCAGTTCCTCGTAAGACGGTTCTGCCATGCGGTCCTCGCGTTTGAGATTTTTGATGATTGCCACGGCGGCGAGTTCTCGCCAGCCGTTACTCGTTTCTATAGTAACTTGCCCGACATTGCCAGGTGTTGGATAACCGTTGTAGTCTTAAACGGTCTAAGTCCGAAGCGGGAAACTCATGCGGTCATTCATGTCGCGATCGTTAATACGGTGGTCAGCGTGGCTCTGCCTGTCGCTGATGCTGTGGACGGCTGCGATTGAGTCGACCCATAATCACCCGAATCGAACTGAGGCCGCTTCGTGTTCGATCTGCGTGGCGGCGCACAGCGCCAGCCCCACCGCCAGTTGCACCCACAGCGTTCCCATCTTTTCGACCGTTGGCCTGCTGCGTGAAGAAGACGCCGCTGCCAAAGCCGGCCCTGATTTTTCCAGTCTAGACATTCGTGGTCCTCCTTCCGGCGTTTAGGGATTCCCCATCATTGTGAAGTTCCGGCTCATACGCCGGCCAATCCCTATTTATCCTATGGAGGATTCAGTGGCTATTTCATTCCGGCAGTTGATTATCTCTCTCATTGCTGCACTGTTCTGTGTGGCCAGCGGTGTCGCGTACGCGCAGTCGGGTGGGAATTCTGGCTCCGTCGATGGCACTGTGCTTGACCCTACCGGTGCTGTGGTTCCCAACGCGACCGTCGAAATTCATAACCCGGTCAGCCACTTCGACCGGTCCACCACCACCGACAAATCCGGGAATTTCAGCATCCCCAACGTACCGTTCAATCCGTATCACATGACGGTGAGGGCAACTGGATTCGCGTCGACCGCGGAGGACGTAGACGTCCGGTCGGTTGTGCCGCTCAACGTCAAAATCAATCTGACAGTGACAGCGTCGACTACGACGGTGACAGTGGAGGCCGGCGCAGACCTGGTGGAGAACGATCCGACTTTTCACACGGACGTAGACAAGAATTTGTTCGATAAGATTCCGCTGGAAAGCGCATCGTCGTCGCTCAGTTCGGAGGTCACGTTAACCACGCCGGGCATCGCGGCCGACTCCAACGGCCTGTTTCATGGCCTTGGGGATCACGCGGAAAATTCTTTCTCGGTGGATGGCCAGCCCATCACTGACCAGCAGAGCAAGGTGTTTTCCAATCAGATTCCCCTCGACTCGGTTGAGTCGATGGAGGTGATCTCCGGCGCGCCCCCGGCGGAATACGGAGGTAAGACCAGCGTCGTGATTGTGGCGACTACGCGCTCGGGCCAGGGCGTGACCACGCCGCACGGCGGTGTGACGGCTTCCTACGGGACGTTTGGCAGTTCCCAGGTGGCCGCCAATCTGGCCTACGGAGGCGCAAGATGGGGAAACTTTATCTCTGTCGGGGGTATGAACAGCGGTCGATTCCTTGATCCGCCGGAATTCGTCGTGTTTCACGATAAGGGCAACGAAGAAAACTTCTTCGATCGGGTAGATTATCAAGTCTCCAACGCGGATTCGCTGCACTTGAATTTGGGATTCACGCGGTCCTGGTTCCAGACGCCGAATTCCTACGACTCGCAGCTGGCGACGCCGTGGTATGGAGTGGTGGCAGCCAACGGTGGGCTCGATCCCAATGGCAACGTCGTTGGGCCGGCGGATCAGCGGTCGCAGATCAAGACCTTCAACATCGCGCCGACCTGGACTCGGTTGCTCAGTTCGACCAAGGTCTTCACCTTCGGCGCTTTTGTCCGGCGCGACGGTTACAACTACTATGGCAGCGCCAACCCATTTGCCGACCTGGGAGCGCCGGGCCTGCAGAGTGAAACCGTGAGCCAGCGCCGCACCCTCACCAATGCCGGGCTGCGCAGCGACATTTCCTACGTGAAAGGAATTCACAACCTCAAGGCCGGAGCTACTTACGAACAGACATTCCTCGATGAAAACGATCCCTTCGGCATCGTCGACCCGACGCTGAATGCGCCGTGTCTCGATGCCAACGGCGCCCCGGTATTTGTCGGGAACCCCGGCGTCAACAACCCCGGCAATTGCGCGGGCGCGACATCGACCAATCCAGCTCTTTATCCCACGCCGTTCGTTGCCAATCCCGGCTTCAATTCCCTGCTGGGCTGCTACGATCTGACCCGTCCAACCCCGTCTGCGGGGGACGGCTGCCTTGCAGCGGCGAGCGGCCTCTACACCTTCAACGGTCACACCGACGTGAAGGAACTTGCTCTCTACGTAGAGGATTCGATCATCAAAGGCAACTGGTCCCTCAATCTGGGGTTACGGGGCGATTTCTACAACGGACTCACGACCCACAAGGAAGGCGAACCGCGCCTTGGCGTTGCTTATAACATTAAGCGCACCAACACCGTGCTTCGCGTTTCGTACGCGCGAACCATGGAGACTCCGTTCAATGAGAACCTGGTGCTCTCCAACCAGGGATGCGGCAACCCGGCGTTGAATCCGCTTCTGCTCTGCACCGGCTCCAACATCACTCCATTCAGTCCGGGCTGGCGTAATGAATTCCACGCCGGAATTCAGCAGGCCTTCGGGAGGTATCTGGTCTTCTCGGGCGAGTACATCTGGAAGTACACGCATAATGCCTACGACTTCAGCGTACTCGGAGCCACGCCCATCACGTTCCCGATTGAATGGGATCGCTCGAAGATTCCGGGGTACGCGGGCCGAGTCAGCGTGCCGACCCTGCACGGGTTTTCGGCTTTGATGGTGTTTTCTAGTGTAGCGGCTCGCTTCTTCACTCCTCAGATTGGTGGAGCCGGCGCGGTTCCGTCAGCCTCAGGCCCGTTCCGTATCGATCACGACGAAAAATTCAACATGACGTTTCACACCCAGTACCAGCCGTGGAAGCTGGGCCCCTGGATGGGATTCAACTGGCGTTACGACAGCGGCCTGGTGGCAGGCCCTGCGCCTTGCGCCGGAGGGAACTGCGCCAACGGCCCGGTGGGTTCCGATAGCGTGGTCGACGTCTCAGGGCTGAGCGCGGATCAGCAGTTTGAAGCGGGATTGACTTGCGACGGGGTCCGCGCCACGCCGCCCAACGCGACCAATCGCCTGGGCACTTTTATCAGCCCCAACAACTTGTGCCCGGCAAACGAATATGGGTCGTCGCTTCTGCAAATACCGGCTCCCGGAACGGAAAATGACGATCACAACCCGCCGCGTATTGCGCCTCGCAACCTGTTCGATATTGCAGTGGGCGACGATAACCTGCTCAGAGGCGACCGTTACAAATGGAGTCTGACGCTGACTGCCGTCAATGTAACGAACAAATACGCGCTCTACAACTTCCTCTCCACTTTCAGCGGTACGCACTACGTGACCCCGCGTGCCGTAACGGCGGAACTCGGGTTCCACTTCTAGCAATGGGCAAAAACGAGGCCGGCGGCCTGACCGGCCTCGTTTTGCATCCAATCGCCTGCGGCTTCGTAAATGAATGTAAAACTACGCGGTCTAGCGCATGAGAATGAGCTGGCGTTGGTAGAATGAGCCCAGTCCCCACGCTTTCCGATTTTTACCAGGAGGATAGTTGTCGATTAAGATCGCCGTAAGAATCCTTTTTTTTGCCTTCATCAGCTTTGTTCCGGCACTCTGCGCTGCGCAAGACTCGTCGCCAGCAACTCCGGCTGCGCCGTCCCAACCTGCTGAATCGAAGCCGTCTGCAGACCAAAGTCCGCCGAACTCACCGTCCTCTTCAGCCTCCGCCGGCCAAGCGGTTCCGGCGTCGAAGCAGCAACCCAAGCGGATTCTGGGCGTGATGCCCAACTTCCGCGCGGTGAGTGCCGGGGCCATGCCTCCGCCGCCCACGCCGAAAAAGGCCTTCATCATCGCGACCCAGAACAGCTTCGATTACTCCTCCTTCATTTTTGTGGGCATCACGTCGATGCTTGCCGAGGGAACCAACGCACATCCGCAACTGGGCAAGGGTGTGGCGGGCTTTGGTAGATATTACTGGCGCGGCTTCGTCGATAAGACGGACGGAAATTATCTGGTAATCTTTGCATTGCCGACCATCCTTCACGAGGACGAGCGCTACTACGCCATGGGTCACGGCAATTTTTTCAAACGCGGTGCTTATGCGGCCACGCGCATCCTCATCACCCCGGATTATCACGGTCATAATACGTTTAATGCGTCTGAGATTTTTGGGCGGGCCATGGCGCAAGGCATCTCCACCGCCTATTACCCTAGCGCCGACCGTACCGTGGGAGCACTGGCAGTGAAGTTTGGATGGGCTATGGGACGAGATTCACTGACGAACGTATTCCGCGAGTACTGGCCCGATATCGCCACCCATGTTTTGCATCGGCATCCATGAGCACCTGCGCCTTCATTCACCTCGAAAGAAATTCAAAGGGAGTCCGGAGGCAGCTCGCCATGACTCGTTGGGTGTTGGTCATCTCCCTGCTCGGGTTTCTTTGCAGTTCCGGTGAGGCGCAACAGACATCGCCCGATTCAAACCCACCGGCGACTGCAGGCCAGCAACCAGCCACACCGCAACCGCCGCCAGACGAAAACGAAAAAAAAGGAAAAAAGCGGCCGGCCACCGGCGCCGAGGAAGGGACATCGAAAGATCGGCTCTTCTATGCCCTGCCGAATTTCCTGACGCTGCAGAAGGGAGCCAAACTTCCCCCGCTAACAACTAAAGACAAATTTAAAGTGGTGGCCCTGGGCACGTTCGACCCGGTTCAATACCCTTGGTGGGGATCCATCGCCGCCGTCGGCCAGGCGGCCAATAGCGAACCCGGCTACGGGCAAGGATGGCTGGGTTATGCTAAACGCTACGGCGCAACCGCCGGCGACGCCACGATCGAAAACTTCATGGTCGGAGCGATTTTTCCCTCAATCATTCATCAGGATCCGCGCTTTTATTATTCGGAACACGGCGGATTCATACGCCGCTCGGGATACGCCATCAGTCGAATCTTCGTCAGCCGTTCCGATTCCGGGCGCGCGGAGTTTAATTATTCTGAAATTTTTGGCAGCGCCACGGCGGCCGCTATCTCCACCTACACCTACCACCCCAAGAGCACCTACATCAGCACTCCGGCAAACCCGCACCTGTTCATCCGATCCGACCGAACCCTGACCAACACAGCCAATGTCTGGGGAACTCAGGTAGGTCTCGACACCATTACAATCGTCATCAAGGAGTTCTGGCCCGACATTCATCGCAAGATGTCGCACAAATCTAACGCAGAGCAGCCGCAAACAAGCGGACCCACGCCTCAGTAATCAGTCGCATCGCCGGTGAATCAGGATGTCGGCTCCGGACGCCAAGCCTACCTGCGTCCCATCGGTCACTGTTTGCGCTCGACTGCCAGTTACTGGTCTCAGTCAAGACCGACGAGTTCCGGCTCGACTTGCGCGTGCCCGCGGGGATGCGCATAGGTGTCATTCTCCTGCGCATCCACCACGGCGATTGCGGCCACTGCGACAACCTCTTCCGCACTGGCGCCGCGTTGCAGGACGTGCACAGGCTTGCTCATTCCCATCAGGATGGGGCCGATGATTTCTCCTTCGGAGACTTTCGCCATCAGCTTCGTAGCAATGTTGGCCGATGCCAGGTCGGGGAAGATAAGCACGTTAGCGCCACCCTTGAGCGAGCTGAAGGGATAACGCTCGGCAATGATTTCCGGCGAGAGCGCCTCGTCGGCCATGATCTCGCCGTCGATGATCAACGTGGGATCGGCGAACTTCGTCATCTCGACGGCCTTGCGAATCTTCGAGGCCGAGGGATGGTTCACGCTGCCGAAGCTGGAGAACGAGAGCATGGCAACCCGCGGCGTGAGGTCGAACCGGCGCGCCATGTGCGCTGTACACAGAGCGATCTCGACCAGGTCTTCGGCCGTGGGCTCGATGTTGACACTGGTGTCGGCGACGAAGAAGACGTCGCCTTTGCGCGTAATCAGCAGATAGCATCCCGAGACCCGGTGCAGGCCTTCGCGCATGCGCACAATCTGCAGCGCTGGACGGATGGTGTCGGAAAAATGCTGGGTCACGCCCGAAACCAGGGCGTCGGCATCGCCCATGCGGACCATCATTGAGCCAAACACGTTGCGATCGTCCATGAGGCTCTCGGCTTGGTTGAGCGTAACGCCGCGACGCTGCCGCAGCCGGAACAGTTCCTGCCGGTAATTCTCACGGAGCCCCGACGTCGCCGGGTCGACGACCTGCATGCCGTCGAGATCCACGCCAAATTCAGCGGCCCGGGTTCGAATCTTGCCCGCGTCTCCAAGCAGAATCGGCCGGGCGATTTTTTCTTCCACCAGCACGTGGCAGGCGCGCAGAATCGTTTCGTTGTCACCCTCGGGGAAGACAACCTGCTTGGGATTGATCTGAGCTTTGTGGATCATGGTGCGCGAAACCTCGTAAGCCTTGCCCAGCCGGCGCTCGAGCTGAGCGCGGTAGGAGTCGAGGTCGACGGGTTCCTGCGCCACGCCCGTGCGCATGGCGGCTTCAGCCACGGCGGAGGCTTCCCACATCAGCACGCGCGGGTCGAATGGCTTGGGAATGAGATACTCGCGGCCAAACCGCAGGCGCGCCACTCCATAGGCGCGGCAAACGGAATCGGGAACATCTTCTTTGGCCAGGTCGGCCAGCGCGTGCGTAGCCGCCAGCTTCATTTCTTCGTTGATGGCGGTGGCGCGCACGTCGAGCGCACCCCGAAAAATAAACGGAAATCCGAGGACGTTGTTGACCTGGTTGGGATAGTCCGAGCGCCCGGTTGCGATGATCACATCGGCTCGGGCGGCCTTAGCCTCATCGTAACTAATCTCGGGGTCGGGATTGGCCATGGCAAAAACGATGGGGTCGGCAGCCATCGAGCGCACCATGTCAGCCGTGATCGCGCCCTTCACCGAAAGTCCGGCGAACACGTCGGCGCCAACCAGCGCTTCGGCGAGAGTGCGAAGCTTTGTGTCGTGCGCGAAACGCTCTTTGTAAGCGTTCATGCCTTCTTTGCGGCCCTGGTAAACCACGCCTTTCGTATCGCAGAGCAGGATGTTCTCGCGCCGCACGCCCAGCCGGATGTAATGCTCGGCGCAGGCGATGCCGGCCGCCCCCGCGCCGTTGAAAACCACACGCACCTTGGAGATGTCTTTGCCGACTACCTCCAGAGCATTCAGCAGCGCCGCACCGGAAATGATCGCCGTGCCGTGCTGATCGTCGTGGAAAACGGGAATTTTCATGGTCTGGCGCAGCGTCTGTTCGATGTAGAAACACTCGGGGGCTTTGATGTCTTCGAGATTGATTCCGCCGAAGGTCGGCTCGAGCAACTGGCAGAGCTTGATGATTTCATCGGGATTGTGCGTCTCGACCTCGATGTCGAACACGTCGACGTCGGCGAAGCGCTTGAAGAGTACCGCTTTCCCTTCCATCACCGGCTTTCCCGCCAGCGCGCCGATATCGCCCAGCCCCAGCACGGCGCTTCCATTGCTCACCACCGCGACTAGGTTGCCGCGTCCGGTGTATTTGAAGGCGTTGTGGGGATTCTTTGCGATCTCCAGACAAGGTTCGGCCACACCGGGCGTATAAGCCAGACTCAGATCGCGCTGCGTGCGGCAGGGCTTGGTGGGAGTAACTTCAATTTTTCCGGGGCGCGGCCCGCTGTGATAATCAAGCGCCTGCTGCTTAGTGACTGGCATAATTTCCTCCCGCTGTTCTTCGTGGACGGGTGCAGGCTCGGCGCCGGGGGTTCACTGTTTCGGACCCCGCCATCTTCGAATGGGCGCGGCCCGGGACCCGCCGATTCCGCACTCTTAAATTACAAGACCGGACCTGCTACTGGGCAGTGACAAAGGTCTCTGGCGTTTGTGAGCGAAATCACAGATAAACGGGACTGTCCGGTTTGCAGCGCCGGGCCTGCGCCAGATCTGCACCGCCAGATCTGCGCAAAAGATCAACGAGGCGCCGCCGGCGACTTTCGGAAGCCCGTCCGGAGCGGGCCTGCGCCCTCCCGTGAAGGGAAAGACTGCTCACTAAAGTGCGGACCGGTCATTTACGCCGGTTCCCATTCCCTGCTAACATCATTGGTTTACCACTCAACCCGCAACCAAATCTGATAAAGCCCTCATAAATCCTACGGAGGAAAAATGGCAATCAAAGTTGGCATCAACGGCTTCGGCCGAATTGGCCGCAATGTGCTGCGCGCGTCGCTCAAAGACCCCAACCTGGACTTCGTCGCGGTCAACGATCTCACCGATCCGAAGACTCTGGCTCACCTTCTGAAATACGATTCGGTTCTGGGCAACCTGCCGAATCAGGTTTCCGCCGGCCCTGACAGCATCACGGTCGATGGCAAGACCATAAAGGTTTTCAAAGAGAAAGATCCGGCCGCCCTGCCCTGGGAATCCGTGGGCGCGCAGGTGGTGATCGAATCCACAGGTCGCTTCACCGACGCCAACGACGCCAGGAAGCACATGCGCGGGCCGGTGAAGAAGGTCATCATTTCGGCTCCGGCGAAAAATGAAGATGTAACCGTGGTGCTCGGCGTGAACCACGAAAAGTATGACGCCGCCAAGCACAACATTATTTCGAATGCGTCGTGCACAACGAACTGCCTGGCGCCGATTGCCAAAGTGATTAACGATGAGTTCAAGATCGTCAGCGGCACCATGACCACCATTCACTCCTACACCAACGACCAGGTGATTCTCGACTTTCCGCACAAGGATCTGCGGCGCGCCCGTGCCGCTGCTCTCAACATGATTCCGACCACGACCGGCGCGGCAAAAGCATTGAAGCTAGTGATTCCGGAACTCGGTGGCAAGATCGACGGATTCTCCATGCGCGTACCTACGCCGAACGTTTCCGTGGTCGATCTGGTCGTGTGGGTCGAGAAGAAAACCACGAAGGAAGAAGTCAATGCAGCGCTGAAGAAAGCGACTCAATCCGGGCCGTTGAAGGGCTATCTGGCGTATGAAGAGCAGGAACTGGTTTCATCGGACTTCAAGGGCAACTCCTTCTCTTCCATCGTGGATGCGCCCATGACATTGGTGGTCGGCGGCAATTGCGTCAAGGTGATCTCCTGGTACGACAATGAGTGGGGATATTCTTGCCGCGTCCGCGACCTGATCAACTATCTCGCAAGCAAGGGCCTGTAGATTTTCGCGTTCGTTGTGGCGCGGGCGCCCTCGCCCGCGCAGCCCTTTTCGTGCCGCATGCACGCGGGCGAGGGCGCCCGCGCCACATATACAATCGGCTGCAAAAAAGGACGACCAGCCAATGGCTAAACTTTCCATTCGCGACTTGCCTCTGAGTGGCAACCGGATTTTCATGCGCGTCGATTTCAATGTGCCGCTGGAAGACGGGCGCGTGATGGATGACACGCGCATCCGCGAAACCCTGCCCACCATCGAGTACGCGTTGCGCCACGGCGCACGCCTGATTCTGGCCTCGCACCTCGGCCGGCCCAAAGGGAAACCCAATCCAAAGATGAGCCTGAAGCCGGTGGCTGAACGCCTGCGCATGCTCCTCGACAAGGAACTGGCACGCGGCGAAAACGTCGGCTTCTGTCCCGAGTGCGTTGGACCTGAAGCCGAAGAAGTTGCCACGCAACTCGAGATGGGCCAGACTCTGCTGCTGGAAAATCTGCGCTTCCACGCCGAAGAAGAAGCGAACGACGAGAAATTCGCCAAACAACTCGGCAATCTGGCCGAGTATTACGTCAACGATGCCTTCGGTACCGCGCATCGCGCGCATGCCTCAACAGTGGGGATCACGAAATTCGTGAAGCAGTCCGCCGCCGGGTTGCTGATGGAAAAGGAATTGAAGTATCTGGGCAAGGCGCTCGAACATCCAGAAACACCGTTCGTGGCCATTCTTGGCGGGGCCAAGGTCAGCGACAAGATTGGCGTAATCCAGCACTTGATGACCAAGGTGAATTCGCTGATCATCGGCGGGGGCATGGCCTACACGTTCCTCAAAGCGCAGGGACAGGAAATTGGCAAGTCCTTGCTTGAGGCCGACAAAGTGGACCTGGCAAAGCAATTGCTCGCGGAAGCAAAGAAGCGGAATCTCAAATTCCTTTTGCCGGTCGATCATGTGGTTGCGACGAAACCCGAAGTCAACGCCGTGGTGCAGCAAATCGGCGAAGGGCAGTCCATTCCAGCAGACAAGATGGGGCTCGACATCGGTCCGAAGACGATCGAACTATTTTCCGAAGAAATTTTCGGGGCGCGCACGATTATCTGGAATGGCCCCATGGGCGTGTTCGAAGTTCCGGGATTCTCGCGCGGAACGTTCAAGATCGCGCAGGCCGTCGCCGATAATGCTGGAGCCGTTTCGATCGTGGGCGGCGGCGACTCCGTCGCAGCCGTGCACGCCGCCAACGTGGCCGACAAAATCACGCATATCTCGACCGGCGGCGGCGCGTCGCTGGAATTTCTGGAAGGCAAGAAACTGCCGGGAGTTGAAGCTCTCACGGATAAAAAGTAAGGGCAACAAGTGTAGCGCCGGTGTCCCGCCGGCTTTCCAGAGGCGTCTCACCCGGGACTCGAAAGCTGGCTGACCGATCGTGACCCCGGACACCGCCGTGCAAGATTTCTCCATGCAACTTGTTCTCGATAGCGGAAAGTCGATCGAAATCTGTGGCCCGGCCGACATCACCGAAGAATCGACCGACGCGATCGTGAACGCCGCAAACTCGTCCCTCCTGGGCGGGGGCGGAGTAGACGGCGCCATTCACGAAGCTGGCGGTCCAGCCATCCTGTTTGAATGCCGCGAAATCGTCAGCAAGATGGGCCGGCTCGCCGCCGGAAATGCCGTCATCACCACCGGCGGTCGCCTTGCCGCGAAGCATGTGATTCACACCGTTGGTCCCATGTTTCGCGATGGCAATCATCGCGAGAGCGAGACCCTTGCAAGTTGTCATTCCGAGTCGATCCGGATCGCCAATGAGCATGGTCTGCACTCGCTGGCCTTCCCGGCGATTTCCACCGGCGCCTACGGATACCCCACTGACGAAGCTGCGCCGATTGCGATTTCTGCCACCGCCGAGGCTCTCGCGGCCGCGAAGCACGTTGCGCGATGCCGCTTCGTCCTTTATGACACTGCAACCCTGCGCGCCTTCGAGCGCGCCGCCCAACAACTGAGCAACACTAGTTCTTCGCTCCGCATCGAAAAGGCTCACTCATGAGAAAAAAAGTAATGGCCGCCAACTGGAAAATGAACAAGACGCCGGACGACACCCGGAGCTATTTTCACGAGTTTCTGCCGCTGGTCGCGGGTCACGACCGTGACGAGATTGTCGTGTGTCCGCCCTACACGGATGTTGATGCCGCCATCGCAGCCGCGCGCGGCAGTAACGTCGCCATCGGCGTGCAGAATGTTCACTGGAAGGCGGACGGTGCTTACACGGGAGAAATCTCCGCGCCCATGCTCGTGAGTCTCGGCGTGACCCACGTAATCGTCGGCCACTCGGAGCGCCGGCAGTATTTTGGCGAGACCGATGACACTGTGAACCTGCGCCTGAAAGCCGCGCTCGAAGCCGGGTTGACGCCCATCTGCTGTGTCGGCGAAGTGCTCGAAGAACGCGAGGCGGGCGCCACCGACGACGTTCTGCGCCGGCAATGCGTGCGCGCATTTCACGCCATTTCGACTAAGAAAGCGGCCGAGCTTATCGTCGCCTACGAACCCGTGTGGGCGATTGGCACAGGCAAGACTGCAACTCCGGAACTCGCCGCCGAAGCCCACGCCGTGATCCGTCGAGAGGCCGCCGGCGTTTTCGGAGACGAGTTCGCCCAGGGTCTGCGCATTCTCTACGGTGGCTCGGTCAAACCCGACAACGCCGCATCGCTCATGGCTCAGGAGGAGATTGACGGCGCGCTGGTGGGCGGAGCTTCACTCGATCCCAAGTCGTTTGCTGCGATCGTGAAGTATTGATCGCCAGGTAGTCGCACCTTGCGCGAATCGATTCACTTCCTCCCAATCGTCATGATGTGCGAACTCGCTCCCAGAACTGACGGTTCGCGCTCCACTTTTCGCACGGCGGCAAGCAGGCGCTCACGCTGTTTGGAGTCGTCCCACAATCGGTCGAAGTCGCGGGCCAGCCATCCCGGCCCTTCGATCGCGGCCCACTTCCAGGGCGTGAAATCCGGCCGCCAGACATTCGCGCGACAGTTCGCCCGGACGATGAAAATAAGCGTCGGTGAAATAAATTGGATTGCCCGTCGGGTTGCGGTGCTGGCCATCTTCCAGGTCTCGCGCGACGATCGGCGCAAAGGCCGGATCATCGAAGAATCCGCTCGAGAGCGAATCGAACAGCGACGCGAAACGGCTGATGCCGGCAGCCCAAAGCACTCCTCCCACACGCAACACGCGATGCGCTTCGCGCAGGCAAGCCAGCCGGTCTTCTTTTTCAACCAGATGATAGAGCGGCCCCAGCAGCAAAACCGCATCGGCTGTCGCGTCGCCGTGAGAGAGATCTGCGCCAGAAAGCTGTCGTGCGTCGCCTACTTCGGCCGAGGCCAGCGGATGATCGGGCTGCGCGGCTGACGCTGCCCGCGCCTGCTCGACGTGCTTGGGTACGGGGTCGATCAGATGAACTTTATATCCGCGCTTGGCCAGCCAGCAGGCGTAGACTCCCGCGCCACCGCCGGCATCGATCACGGTGGCCGGAGCCGGCGGCAGATGACGAAGAAGCAATTCCTGCGTGCGCGCCTGCTCGAGCTGAAACCATCCACGGCGCAGCCGTGAAGCCTCGTCCACTTCATCGTAGTGGCGAATGACTTCGCGAATGGAGCGGTCGATGCTCATGGGGAAATACCGATGATACGCCGAGGTCTACGCGCCCACCCGGTCGTACGGGGGGTGGTACAGCGGACGATGGCCCAGTTGTAGGAAGACGTGCCCGGCGGCATCTTTCAATGCCTCCGCGATGCGCCGCTGAATCGCTTTGTTATAATAAATCGCTGCCCGTCTTTAATCTTCACAACCGTGCGGAAGTGGTGGAACTGGCAGACACACCATCTAACTGCATCGCTTTAGCAATTCTCTACAAGCTGCTGATAATAACCCTTCTACCTTTCGCCTCAATCACTTCCGACGATGTCCAGCGGAACGGCCAGTAGAGGCCAGTAAGCCCCGGATGCAGGCAGTCGGTGCAAAATCCGGTGCAGTCATCTTCGGCCCGATTTACTGGGAAACCAACTAGGACAAGGCTCCGGAGCTCCTCGTGAAGTGAATTTGCTAGGTTGCAATCATTTTCCAACGGCCTTGTGCCGTGACAGAGTCGCTCGCCAACGTAACTTATTGGAACTTAACGGTACTGACAGCCCGTTCTTAATCCTCTAAAGGCCAAACTGTTGCGTAAATGTTGTGTAACACAATCTGCCCGAAACGAAGAGATAGCTGTGGCAGACGTGGTGGGGCCGGAAGTCTCGCCGGAGTGCAAGAGTTCCAGACGTGCTGGAACCGGGAGAAAGCACCGCTCGCTATTCAGTCACCGTAAGAATCTGGTTGGCGGAAATGTGGTCGATGGTCCGGACAATGCCGCTGGGGAAAGTCACGATCACGCGGCTTGCTTCTTTTTCCGTATTTAAGCCGAAGTGAGCCTCCTGGAAATTCTGTGACATGTACGAAGTCTGTCCACCAATCTCCTGACTCTGTGTGATGCCGCCTGCCTCGATTTCCACTTTTGTCCCGAACCCCGTTCGATTGGACTTTGTGCACTTCACCCGAACCTTAATCCAGTTTCTCTTGTTACCACCGTCGTTGCGCAAAAGCTGCGGTCGTCCTTCCTGATTCACAATGAAGACGTCCAAGTCCCCATCGTTGTCATAGTCGGCAAAGGCCGCCCCCCGACCTACATGCACTTCTTGAAACGGCTCGCCACTTACTGCGCCAACTTCGAAGAATCCGTCTTGCGGACTCTTCTGCCAGAACAGGTGATTTTTCATCGGCACCAGATGGTGCGGATCTTTGTCATCCTGAAAAGTGCTTCCGTTTACAACAAACAAATCTAGCTGACCGTCGTTATCGTAGTCGATGAACGAGGTGCCCCATCCAATCGACGGTCGGGAAATCTGCCCCAAGCCGACCGTGTCTGCAATGTCTCCGAAGAACAATGATGCGCTCTTCTGAGAATCACCGAGCGTGGACCGCAGGTTATGGAAAAGAGCATTCTGCTGGTAAATCCAATGTGTAACGAAAATGTCCGGGTTGCCAGCATTGTCCCAATCACCGATGGCGATTCCCATCTCGCCGCGAAAGTCCGAAACACCCGCCTCGCGCGTGATGTCCTTAAACTTACCGTTGTGCAAATTCAGGTAGAGCTTACTTCCCCAAAGATCGTTTGCGACGTAAAGATCGGGCCACCCGTCGCCGTCGAAGTCGTACCAAGCGGCCGAAAGGCTGCGGCCTGTGGGATCATCCACGCCTGCCTGTTGCGCGACCTCTTCAAAGGTCCCGTCGCCTTTGTTGTGAAAGAGTAGCTTACGTTCGGGGGGATAAGCAGCGGGATTCAGCGTGAAAGGTACCAAGGTGCTGTACTGCATCGACGGTTTGTTCACATCCTCCGCGTGAAACTGGTATTTCACATAGCCACAGATAAACAGATCCACATTGCCGTCGCGGTCATAGTCTCCCCACGCTGCTCCGGTCCAAAAGCCACGGTACTTATCCAGCCCGGCTCTCTTGGTTACGTCGGTAAACGTTCCATCGCCATTGTTGTGATAGAGGACGATCCGGTCGTAGCTGGTGACAACAAGATCAAGGTGTCCGTCGTTGTCGTAATCGGCCCAGGCGGCAGCCATGCCGACGCCTTTGAACCCAACGCCTGCTTTCTCCGTAACGTCAGTAAAGGTACCGTCCCGATTGTTGTGGTAGAGACGATTCCCGCCAGGAGATTTTGCCAGTTGCTCAGGCGTATCCGTGAGAGGTCCGGCGACGTCCACCACATACAGATCTGGATATCCGTCGTTGTCGTAATCTCCCCAAGCTGCACCCGATCCCATATCCTCTGGCAGCTGGGTTGACCGCACGCCGTGGAAATGCTCGAAATGAATGCCGGCTTTTCCCGTGACATCAATGAAGGTCACGCGTGGGTAGTCGGCGGGCGGATCACGACGGGAAGTGCGAGAAGCAGCCCGGGCTGGCTGCCGAGTTGAGCCAGCCGGAAGATCAGCTTGCCCACTCAACCAGGAACTACAGGTCAGAAACAAGAACACGAACCACGCAGAGCTCAACGCACGTCGAGCCTGTTTCACATTCTGGCGTTTCGTCCTGGACCCTGGTAGCAGAGACTCGGGCATACCGCTACTGTATCGTACCCGTGCCGGTGATCCAGACCGCCGCGGCTCCGGTGGGGAACGGTGAACCCGAAACCGGAGTCAATGCGCCCGACACCGGATCAATCGAGAATGCAGACACCGTACTGTCGCCACTGTTGACTACGTACAGGAAGTCCCCTGAGTAATCCACAGTCACAGAGTTCGGACTTGTGCCGGTCTGGAATGGAGATCCAGCGAGCAGCGTCAAGGCTCCCAGCACCGGATCAATCGTGTACGCAGACACGGTGTTGGAAGCTTGATTGGCCACATAGGCAAATCTGCCCGTTGGATCCACGGTGATCGCAGCGGGATTCTGGCCGGCAGCGAAAGGAGATCCGGTCACCTGTGCCGCAAATCCGGAAATTTGGGAGAACGCATACACCGAGTTGGACGCGCCGTCAGTTACGAAAGCGAAAGATCCGGCCGGATCAACCGCCAGAGCGGTAGGTTGTGCACCGAGGGTGAGCGTCTGATTGAGTCCGTACCACTGCCCCAGGTTGGGTTCGTAGAGACCGTAGATGTACAGAGAACCATTGCCGCAGCTTGCACACTTGGCGGCCACCAGGAACCGGGCGCCCACGGGATCAATCGCGGCGGCAATCGAGCCTGTCGAAGAGGCCGCGAAAGGCGACCCGGATATGGCGGCGAGCGCGCCGCTGGAGGGATCCACTGCGTAGATGGAGACGGTTCCATCCTGGTCGTTGATGACATAGGCAAACAGGCCGGAAGGATCGAATGCAATTGCGCGGGGGCTTCCGCCTGCGACAAAAGGCGAGCCGGCAACGGCGGTGAGTGATCCCGCATTGGGGTCAATTGCGTATGCGGATACGCTGCCTGCCGACTCGGTGCAGGTGGGCTCGGAACATTGGTTCACGACATACAGGAAGTTGCCGGAGGTCGCGGAAGCGGCGAAAACCGGCGAGAGCCCGTCGGGGAAAGGCGACCCTGAGATCGTAGACAAGCTGCCCGTGATGGAGCTAATCGAGTAGGCCGAGATGCCGTTGGCGCCGGTCTGACCGCTTGCGACAAAAGCGAATTGCGGCAAGTAACTGAGCGCAGCGGATCCGGAACTGATCGCCAATGCGGGGGTGAGCGACCGCGCTGGAGCCTGGGTGAGGGCGGTCAGAGAACCCGTGCCAGGGTTCAGACTGAGTCCCTGGATGAAGCCCAATCCGGTCTGCGCCGACTGCCCGGCAGCGTACAGGAACTGACCGGTTGGATCCCACGCGGAGTAGTAGGTGTAAGGCGCGGCAAATGGCGAACCGGAAAGCTCGGCGAGCGTTCCGGAACCGGAGCTGAAGGCGAAGCCGGCAAAGTCATTGCTTCCGCCGGTGTAAACGTACTGGCCACCGGGATTCACGAGCAATTGCGACGAGGAGGTGTTCACGTTGGGCGATGTAAAGGGCGAACCCGAAATCTCGGTGAGGGCTCCAGTGGTTGCGTTAACAGAAAACACCGAAATGCAGGGGCCACTAATGCCGTCGCTCTGGAAGAACAAATGGACAACATGAGCCGGCCTCAAGTCGCCGAACAGTCCGGACCCTGTGAAGGGCAGCGCATCGGCGAGGTTGAGGCTGGCCATGAGCGGCCCAACGCGGCGCAACACCGAGGTCGAAGTTTCGGGGCTGGCATTGGCCGGCCACCAGGCCTGGATTCCCGCGGTAGTGGCGTCCGCTTGCGACGAACCGCGGCGACGGCGAGCATCGGCTTCGAGCCCGTCAGTGTTGCCTGGGAAACCTAGAGGCCGCAACGAAGAGCCGAAATTCTGGCCCTGATTCAGCACGAGTAAGTACTTCCCGGCAGGATCCTGTCCCAGAGAAAGCGAACTGACTCCTGTCACGAAAGGAGACCCCGTAATCTCGGTCAATGCGCCCGAGGTCTGGTCAATCACGAAAACGGATACGCTTCCATGCGCGTTGGCGATGTAGTTGGTGACGAACAGGTATTGTCCGGACGGGTGCACCAGCAGCGCAGCCGTCTCGCCGGCCGTCGTGTAAGGTGACCCGGGAAGCGGCGTCAAGGCTCCGGTGGTTGCATCGAGGGCAAAACCGGACACCTGGCTGCTGTTTCGATAACCGACGTAGACAAACCTGTCCGACGGGTCAACTACGATCGAATAAGGATTCACTCCGGAAATCGCAAAGGGTGACCCCGAGACCTGCGTCAGAGATCCATTGGACTGGTTCACCGAATAGACAGAAACCACGGCTGAACTGGGGCCGCTTCCCGCTGCCAGCAGAAACTTCTGGGCGGGATCCAGGGCAAAGACGTTCGCCCCCAAGCCGGGAAGGTAACCATTGAGCCTGAGCTGCCCGGTTGCATTTGTAAACCCGTAGGTCGAAATCGAACCGTCCGAGTTACCGCTGAAGAGGAATCGTAGAAACGCCGTCGCGTTTCCGCTCTTCACAATTACAACCGCCGTGCTGCTGAGCGAGCCGGAGGTCGCGGTAATGGTGGCTGTACCAGCCGCTACGCCGGTCACCAAGCCCTGTCTCCCGGACGCGGTGCTAATAGTGGCGACAGTAGAATCGGAAGTGCTCCAGGTTGCGGTCTGAGTAGCGTCTTGAGTGGTGCCGTCCGTCAGCGTGATCGTTGCTGACAGTTGCTGCGTATTGCCCACATGGAGCGAGACAGTGGACGGATTTACCGCTAATGTTGAGGGAGCGGCGGCGGTTATCGTGACGGTGTTCGAATTGCTGATTGATCCCAAAGTCGCACTGATCGTACTCGTTCCTAATGCAACCGCGGACGCAATCCCCTGGCTGCCTTGAGCATTGCTGATGGACACCGCAGCCGGATTCGAAGAACTCCATGTAACTGCTGTGGTTTGATTCTGCTGCGTACCGTCGTTGAACGAGCCCGTGGCCGTAAACTGCTGGGTTACACCCTTCGGAAGCGAAGCATTACTCGGAGTGACGCTGACGGAAGTCAGTACCGGGACGACAGTCAGATTGATGTCGCAGCCAATCATCGGATTGGCGGGCAAACGCGCGCAAATGTTGGTCGTACCGTCATGCACCGCCGTCACCTGCCCCTGTGATCCGCTGGCACTACTGACCGTTGCAGCCGTCGGGAACGTAGAGAACCAAGTCGCTGTGGCGGTGAGATCGTGGAATGTTCCATCGCTGGTTTCGCCAGAAGCGGTAAATTGCTCCGTCGCTCCCAAAGGTATCGTGGGTCCTGGAGCAGTCACATTAATGACCAAAAACGAAGATACCCCTACGCTTGCCGTGCCGCTCACACCACCCGAACTGGCCGTAACCGTGGTGCCTCCACCTCCGTTTGCAGTTACAAGGCCCTGAGTGCCCGGCGTATTGCTGATAGATGCCACAACCGGATTCGACGACCAGGTCACCACGTTCGTGATGTTCTGCTGGGTGCCATTGGCATACGTTCCGGTAGCGATGAACTGCTGTTGCGAGGTGGGAAACATCGAAGCAGAGCTCGGCGTAACTGTAATTGACACAACGGGCCCGGCGGCTACTGTGAAGGCTGTGTCCGACGAGGCCGAGCTACTGCCCACGGTGACAGAAATCAGGCCTGTGATGGCTGCGGCGGGAACCGTCACAGTCAACGTGGTAGATGTCGCGGCGGTAACTGCCGCAGGAGTTCCGTTAAAGCTCACCGTGTTGGAAGATAGCGTGGTACTGAATCCCTGACCCTGGATGGTTACAGTTTGCCCTACTGGTCCAGTGTGGGGCGTAAAACTCAATAGCGCAAGACCGTTGGCAGGCAACGTTGAGCGCGCGATCGAAAGCAGGTTCCCCATCGCATCATAGGAGTAAGTAGCGACGTTTCCATTCTGATCAATGACTTTTACCAGTCGGCCTACGTCATCGTAGAAGTACCGCACTGGATTTTGAGCCAAAAGCGGCGTGCCGAACAGACCGAAGAGTATCAGCAGAAAGGCGATCGTTGGTGCGACCACTGCAGTCACGCCTTGACCGCGCAGCGCAATCCATCGGTAACCTGCACTATGCACAAACATCGCTCTGTTCTCGTTTGCCAACAATTACACTTGCTCCTCGAACGTAACGTCGCCTTGTCGCCGCCTCGGCTCTAGCAGCGTGCAGGGTCATGCGCCTATCTTTCACGCCGATAAGTAAAGTAAAGAATCAAACAAAGGCTGATCGCTCCATCAACAATGCCCACCGCATTAGCGAGCTTAGGGCCGGTGTAGCTGTAAACCCTCCGCAGCCGAGCTTCAATTCTTACCTGCGTCAGGATAATCACAGGAACGCTCACAACCGTCACGAACCCCGCTGCCAGCCTCTTCAGCGATTGCCGCGGCAATGGGCCGAAGTACTTCACCGCCACAAATACGATCCCTACCTGCAACACCCCGAGTAGTGCGATTAGTCCAATGGATTCGGCCATTACAAACCCTCAGTGGCACCCACACTTAGGTGAAGACTGCTGCTGTTGCGACGACAGTGTCTGCGTCACCAACGCGCCAGAAGCGGTACCTCCCAGACCACTAACTGTTGACGTCAAAACGGTCGCTGGCAGTTCGGCCAGTTCGAGGGACGCCTGATATAGGGGGGTCACCGCAGCCCCAACCCCTGTCACGGCTCCGCCGACCACGGCTCCTGCCGTAGACGCCCAGTTATACGTTTTGCAACCGGAAGTGTCCTGGCCGAGGACAATCGTCTGTCCGATGAAGTCTCCCGCCCCGCCCGAGACAGCGCCCACGACGATTAACCCCACAGTTCCCACTCCCATGCTAGGATCAAACAATCCTGCCACCCCTCCCGCTAGAGCCCCCCCTATCGCAGCTGCAGCAATATCAGAGGCATCTCCACCCTGAAGACCCGCACCTAAGGCTCCGAACAACCCTCCGGCTAAAATTCCAACCGGGACGCCGATAACGGGATCTTTCCCCCGCGGATCTACCATGTTGAGGGGACTATTCCCCACGTAGCCGTAGAGATTGATTCCGCCGACGATTCCCGCCGGATCCTCTGAGAGGAATCTCTGAAGGCCTGGGGAGTAGTAGCGGGCGCGCAGATAATAAAGCCCGTCGCCATCGTTCTCTCGCCCGGTGTATTCAAAAACGGTCGGAGAACTCCCGGACGCAGTTGTGTTGCCGAACGGATCATAGCTGTAGGTGGTCGTGATGGTGCCCGCAGGACCGGTGCTGGCGATTACGCTGCCCAGCGCGTCGGTCAAGAAATCTACTGCGCCCGACCCTGTAGTTTGCTGCAGAATACTATCGAGCCCAGCCGCAAAGAGAAGATTGACCGACGGCACTCCTCCCGACAACTCCTGAACGGGGTTAAGGCCGTCGTAGAGATAGTTAGTGGTCGCAAGGCCCTCTGTTCTCGCCACCCTGCGTCCAAAAGCATCGTACTGAAAGCTCGCGTTGATTGAGCCACTGATTGACACCAACTGGTTCCGCGCGTCCCACACGTAGGAATTCACCCCGTCGCTTGTCAAATTTCCGTTTGCGTCATAGGTGAAAGACGACGATCCGAATTGGACGATTTGATTGCTACTGCCGTAGCTCGCGCTTGTGACCTGAGAGGGGAGCGACGTTTGCGCTAGCGTCCCGCCGACACTCGTAATCAGGCCGGACGGGTCACGTGTGTAAGAAAGGGTTCCCAGGCTTTGACTTCCGTGCAGGTACGTGATTCCGGACAAGTGCGAATCAGTATTGTAGCTGTACATTTCGACTACGCTATTGGGCAATGTAATTGATTGCCGCTGACCATTCGCGTCATATGCAAATGACACCGTGGACGACCCCTGGGTCTCTTGAATCAGCCGATTCGCATTGTCGTAACCGTACCCGATCGGTGCCTGGCCGCTCACGCTCATACCGGTCCTGCGGTTCGCGGCATCGTAGGAATAGGAAACTGATCCTTGCGAAGTCGTTTGCGAGGTGACTCGGTCAAGGCCGTCGTAGCCGAACACGACGGAGCCACCAACCGAATCTGCGGCTTGCAGAAGGTCTGGTCCAGCATACGAATACTGAATCGATTCACTGCCCCCTAATACGGCTGACATAATGCGATTGATCCCGTCATAGCCGAACGTGCTGACCAGGCCACGGCGATCCGTGAACCGGATGACATTGCCGTTTAAATCCCGCTGGTAGGTTTCGGTGCGTCCCAAAGCGTCGGTTTCCGAGGCCAGCCGGTCCATTGAGTCGTAGGAGTAACTTGTGACATGCGAGTTCGGGTCGGTGACCCTCAGCAGGTTTCCATTCGGGTCATAACTCAAGGACGTTTGTTTTCCGTCAGGGCCGGTGACAAGCAACAGCCGGTTCATGTTATCGAATTGCAACTGCTCTGTGAGACCCGACGGATTCGTGATGGAAACCGGGCGGCTCACCGCATCCATTGCACGCGACCGTATTCTACCGAGAGGATCGGTCGTCTGGACGAGATCTCCATTTATATAGCTAAGTTGCGTCGTGTTCCCCAACGGATCGGTGGCTGTGCTCAACTCGCCGTGGTTGTCGTAGCCGAAAGACACCTTATTGCCAAGCGCGTCCGCGACGCTGGTCAGGTTTCCCCTATTCGGATCGTAGCCAAACGTTACCGCATGCCCCAGGGCGTCAGTCGCGCTGGTGATTTTGTTAAACACTGGATCATAGGTGTATGACGTGGTCACAGCATTGGAAGTTCCAGCTAGCCGCGTGATGCTCGCAATATTGCCGGCACTGTCATAGGTAAAGGCGATCGTGCGCTGCAGTGAATCCGTGAAGCTGAAGGGCGCGTTGGACGCCGGATTGATGTTGTAGACCGTTTTCTGGCCCAGAGGGTCAGTTACGTCGAGAATAAATCCCGCGGGATTGAAATGATAGGTGGTTTGGTTGCCTCGCGCGTCCGTCACTATCGTTTGATCCACGGGGCTGCTGTTGATGGCAGGATTCAGTTGGGTGTAGTTGAAGGTGTAAACTCCGCCATCTGCGGTCGTCTGCTGAGTAACCCTTCCGTTTTGATCGTATGCGATTTGCAGATAGGTGATGCCACGCGGGTCAGTAATGGAGGTAAGATTGCTAAAGTTATCGTACCCGTAGGTCGTAACGCCACGATCCATGTCGGTCACGGTGGCCAGTGTGCCGGAAGGGTTGTAGGTGTATTGAACCATCCTTCCAATTGAGTCGGTAATCGAGGCGATGTAGGGATTTGTTGTTCCGGCGGTATACGTAAAGTTCAGGTAGCGGCCAACCGGGTCAATAATAGATAGCAGGACGCCGCTTTGGTCCCGCGAAACCGTGGTCGTGTTTCCATTTGCGTCTGTGATCGCGGTCAGGAGCGCAACATTCAGCGAGCCGGCGTTCCCAAACTGGAAGAAAATGTTGAACTGGAAGACCGTGCCATTTTTCCAGCGAAGACTAAAGCCGCCGTTGGAAATGGACGAGATCACGCCGCCAGCGAGAAATGGAAGCGTCGTATTGGTATATGTCCCATTAGCCTGCTGGGCGAAGGGGTAGGCGTTCCCGTCGGGCATGACGAGATTGATCATGCCGAGTCCACCCGAAGTGGGCGCGGCGTTTGCCACATCGAGAGCGAAGTTGTAGTTGTAGCTGGAGCCGCTACCGAAGGGTCCATAAACGGTGGCTTGCGGGCCTCCACTATAAGTACGAGTGACAGCGAGTTTTCCACGCGCCCCGCCGAACGTAATATCTGTCTTGCTGATAATTAGGACGCCTGAGGCTAAGTCAACGGGATCGCCTCCTCCTGGACCGGGGCCGGGGTGAGGCCCTGGCCCTCCTCCCGGCAGCGGGAAGAACCAGTCAAAATGCGATACGCCATACAAGTGGCCGGGGTTCGCCGGGTCAGGATCCGGGATTACCTGCGTTCCGTCCGAGGAGACCGCCCCAGTACCGTAGTTAACCATCATCCCCATGGTGGGATTCAAAGAGGTGAGCGGCATGTCAGTGCCAGGTGGAGTGTTCTTCCGGTTGGGGAAGGTCAATGCGACTGGTTGGCTCGAGCTTGAATTGAAAGGCTCGATGGACATGGCAAACACCGGGTCCTCGGTCGGGTTCGGCGGCATGTAGTCAGGAATCTTGTCGTACGGAATCTCCACCACGCTCAGCGGGAAGGGATCAGGCTGAGTTCCATCCGGAAGGGAAAATGTTGTTCCGGGATAGATCGTGAACGTAACCCCAGGGATGCTTTTGGAAACCAGCGTCTGCGTGGTTGATGAATTTTGGGAAACCGTGAAGGTTTCGGCATTGCTCACGTTGGGTAGATGCACGATGATTCCCGGCGTCGTTACTTGCCCTGGAGTCAGAACATAGCTCAGAGTCACGCCCGAGTACTTTCCCGGAGGGGAAGTAACGGTCGCAGGGTTGTATTGGACCATCTGCGATCCAGTGCAGGAACTCGACAAGCCATTCAGGACAAAATTTCCACCCCCATCCGTAGTCGTTGAGGCTGTACAACCCGTCTGCGCTCCGGTGTAATTCGCGCCAGTAAAGCTGACAGTGACGCCAACGAGTGGCGTGTTGTAGGAGTCAGTCACCGCGACTTGCCCGGCAAAGGTCGCGCTTCCGCTGGGTGCCTGGACATTCAGCAAAACTCCGGCACTTTGAGTCTCTAAAATCCCCTGTACAGTCGCGCTTGCGCTGATGATCAAGGAAGAACTACTGGCGCCTTGCGTCGCCGGTGCCTTCAACGTCAGAGTCGAGAACTGGCCCGCCGTGATCTGTGCTGGCTGGAAGCTTGCAGTTACTCCGGTGGGAAGGCCAGACAGACCCAACGTTGCGAGTTGCGAGAATCCATTACTACTCGCCAATGATACGTGGACGGTTGCTGTTTGCCCTAGCAGCAAAGTCACAGAGCTTGGTCCCGTCGTGAGGCTGAAACTAGAAGACCCGACGATTGACAGTGAACTCGACGATGTAGCGGTTAAACCATCGACGGTGACAGTAATGGGCCCGCTGGCCGCGCCAGATGGAATGACAAACGAAATCGTGCTGCCGGTGTCGCTCGATATCGGCGCAACAATCGTTCCGCCACCCTCTTGGTTCAATGTCACCACGGGTGAGAACCCACTCTGCGTGAAGCCGCCGCCTTGCACAGTAACGAGCGAGCCAATCGACGTCGAGGATGGAGAGAAACTGCCGATCGTCGCAGGAACAATGAAAATCGCGTTGATCGATTGCGAGCTGGTGTTGCCAGCCAGGTCAGTAGCCTGCACCGCGATGGTATCTGCACCTGCAGTCAGTGGAACTGCACAACTGTAAGAGCCGCTCTGAACGGTAGCGGATGCGCCATTACAGGTTACAGAGGCTACTCCTGAAAGAGAATCAGAGACGATGCCAGTGACAGTGGCAGGAGACGATGTCAGGTTCGATCCGTTTGCGGGCGATCCAATGCTCACGGCGGGCGCTGTAAGATCAATATTCAATGTCACCTTGGCCGTATTGGTATTCCCGGCCGTATCGACGACCGTTCCGCTTATGACCTGATTCGCACCCTGCGTGCTTACAGGGATCGGGGCTGGACAAGTTTGAACCGGATAAGACCCCGCTGTGCAGGTAAAGGTCACAGTGACAGTCGAGTTGTTCCAGCCGTGGTTATTTGGAGACGGAGAAGCTGATGCCGAGATGGAGGGGGGAACGAACGGAGCTACCGTGAACGTCACCGTTGCCACCGCTGGGGAACCCTGGGCTCCAGCTGCGGTGACTGTGAGATGGCCCGTGTACATTCCTGCAGTAAGGCTTCCCACAGACGCTGATACCTGCAGTGTTTGCGGAGCGGTCCCGCCAGTCGGTGTCGCTGACAACCAGGTAGCATCCGCAGAGTCCGTGAACGTAAACGTGCCAGTTCCAGTGTTCGCGACACTTAAGCTGGCAGGCGACGGATTCGCTCCTCCCTGGATGGCTGCAAAACTCAAGGTCGATGGAGTAACCGAGAGGATCGGTGAACCCGTACCGAAGACGCCGTACGCCGAGATATAGCACGTACTCCAACTGGTTCCGGCCGACCAGGTCGCTGGTAACGAAGTGAGGGTAGTCTGAGTCGAGGTTTGACTCTTGCAGGCGGTGGTTTGCCGGTCCCGGAAATACGGGCTGGTGGATTTTGTTCCCAGCACCGCAATCCAGTATTTCTGACCCGCAGTGACGCTGCTGGCTGCGATCGATATCTGGTTCCATCTTCCCGCAGTTGGACTCGCCGTGTTTCCTTGTCCTAGAAGCGATCCGGGGTGGCCGCCGCTGTCCGCATACAAACCAACATAGACCGATCCTGATCCTGAGGTTGGGTCGAGATAAAGAGCAATGGCGCCGACGCTGCCCGTCGTGTTCGCAGTAGCAGGAAACGCCTCCGCTTGGCCTGCAGGATTTTTGTCGAGATTGCTCTCAACAACCTGGTTCCCAATTATTACGGTTGCCGGATACGTTCCAGTAACAGCGTAAGCGGATATATAACAGGTGTTCCAAGTCTTGCCGGTACTCCAGGTGCTGGGAAGCGACGTAAGATTGGACTGGGAACTGGTTTGGCTTTGACAGGTTGTTGTGCTTCTGTCGCGAAAGTAAGGCGTGCCGCTAGTAGTGCCTAGGATGGCAATCCAGTAGGCAGTTCCGGAAGTGAGACTTACCGTACTCACGGTGACGCTATTCCATGTGCCAGGGGCGAGTTGCGTCGTGCTGCCCTGGGTCAACAGAGTTCCGGGTTTCCCGCTCGCGTCCTTGTAAATCCCCACATAGATCTTCGTAGCAGTCGAGCTCTCATCCACAAAGAAATTGATCGACCCGACCTGTGCGCTTGCAGTCGCTGTTGCCGGAAACGCCTCTGCCAATCCGGTTGAGTTCGAATCAATATTCGACTCGATTGTCTGATCCCCGACAAGAACGTTCTGCGCGCTCAGCCCAGTGGCACACAGGCAGACTGACAGCAGGGCCGCCAGCAGAATCGCCCTTCGGCGATGCCTCGAATGAAGGAAGAATCGGACGTCCGCGCCTGAACACACAACTGCCTTCTCAGGCCATTCGCATAACGCCCCAACTTTAGCGGCGAATGCTAAGCGTGTTCCGGACGCTAGTCAAGTAGTTTTTATGAGTTTTTCTGAGAGTCTGTTACGAAAAACGGAACTAACTGAGGCGGCTGCATTTATAAGCGAGTGTTGGCCTTGAGCTACCGGCAATGGCGATGCGCATTGTCGTTGAGCAAATCTCAGACGTAGGACTGCTCGATTGGCGTCGGTGTCATAACCGCGGTTTCCTACTACGGAGGTCAGGAATACAGCACGTTCGTCGCGTCCTCCTTAGTTAAGAGTAGGATGGCGTCAACCAATTGGGATTGCTGGAGAAATGGGCTTGTTAGACGTTCCTGGCCGCTGATGCGGTTGTCTGCCGCACACCAAACGGCTTTTTACTTCCGAGCAGATTTCGGGCGCTACCTGTGACTGAACTTAGCTGAATTTTGCCAGGGCGAGACTGTACAGATGCTGTTCCAGAAAAGCTGACATCCTCGGATAGCTGAATAATAAGCCGAGGCGCAAAGGCCAGTGTCAAGGCTCTTCGACCGCGAAGGCGGCGCGCGAAGCGCGGCCTTGACACCGGCCGGGCCTCGGCTACACTCCGGCTATCCGGGGGATGTCATTCGGGAATGCTGCATCAAAGACCAAGACCGAAACCCTGACTGATCTGATTCGTGTGCGTGGTTTGTGGTTCTAACTTGTGGGCCGCTGGCTCCTGCTGAATGGCGGGGGAATGGGACACGTCGCGGCTGAGTTCCTGGCCCAGCATCGCTGCATTGTTGGTATAAATCTGCGCGTCATAGCGCCCACGCGAGACAGCGACATAGGCCATGCGGCTGTTGAGCAGATCCTTAGCGCCCAACTCAGTGTCCACGTGAATGAGGACACGGTCGGCAGTCTGTCCCTGGCTGGAGTGGCTGGTCATGGCATAGCCGTGGTCGAGATGCGGATGCTGGCGCGGATCGAGTTCGACCGCGCGGCCACCGTCCATCTTCAAGCGCAGCCGCCCGTCTTCGCAGATGCTCTCGATGGTGCCCAACTCGCGGTTCGCAACTCTGAGGTTGTTGGCCGGCGCAGTGAGCTGGATGCGGTCGCCCACGGAGAAACTCCGCATCTCCTCTCGAAAGACTGAGACTCCCTGCTGCCTGCGCGGATCGTAAGTGCGGTGCGTGCCATTCTGCAGCTCGACTGTCAGCCGGTTTCTCGGAGCGTCGATGCTCTTCACCTGTGCGTACTCGCCTTTCCCGATGGCAGTCTCCTTCGATGCGCGCGAGTAGCGCAGCACATCGCCCACCTCATAGCGCTCGGCCCATGTTCGGTCCGCGCCAGTGAGGTCTTGGCGCGGCACTAGCGTCCTGATGCGATGCTCCTCGTTGATGACGAGGCCGCTCCGCTGCAATTCCGCATGGACACGCTCGTTGATCTCCATGCGAGAGCGATTATCGGGAGAAATCACCAGCGTGTTCTCCGGCGATTTTGCGTACTCCTTCGCAATCGCGGCGATGCGCTCGTCGTGGCCTTGAATCTCATGGACGCGGCCCTGCCGGTCAAGATTCTGGACTGCTTCGCGTACTTCACCCTGGGCAAGCTGCTCGACTACCTGTTTCAGTTCTGGGTCTTTCTGGCGCACGATCTCTTCGAGCTTCACCGTCTTCATACCGGCGTCCTGGAGCTGGGCGAAGGGTCGCCCGGCCTCGACCGCCTCATGTTGCCGCCGGTCGCCGACTAGCAACACACGGTCATTCGCATGGAGGCGGTCCAGAAACTCGTGCACCTGCCGGGTCGATGCCAGCGAGGATTCGTCGAGCACATAGAGCCGTTTTTCGCCGGTATCCGGCTGCTGTCCTCGTACCAGATGCTTCTGTAGTGTGGATGTCTCCATGCCTGCTTCCCCGAGCTTCTGCGCCGCGCGGGACGTTGGCGCGAAACCTTCCACCCTGTAGCCTTCGGCCTCCGCGCCTTCGCGGATGACGGACAGAGTTGTTGTCTTGCCCGCGCCTGCGATGCCATCTAACCCGACAACTTTCTCCCGCGACAGAAAGATCTCGTCCACTGCCTTGCGCTGCGACGCACTCAGTTCGGAGTGGCGGTCTTCCGTCGCGATACGCACCTGAGGCGAGACCAGCATGGGATCGTTGTAGTCGCGCCGATTGCCTTCCTGCATCCGGCTAACGATCTCACGCTCCATGCGTACCATCACGGCGGTCGTGTATTGTTGGCCAGCGCCCATGCGGGAGACCTCGCGGAACTCCCCGGCCTCGATCCGGCGCTCGAACTCCTGCCGGACCTGGGCATAGGTGGTTTCTCCCATGCCGCGCACCAGCGCTGTTTCAAGGATCGCGCGACGGTCCTGCACAGCCGATCTCTCGAAGACATGATCGCGCGCCCAGGTCACGGCCTGCTTCGCCTGAACGTCTGGCTCCCGCATCTGGTATTGCTCATGTTGGCGTGCCTGTGAGACGACGCGGTCCGCCTGATGCCCATACTGTGCGGCCAACTCGCGGTGCCGCTGTAAGACTTCTCCAGGCGACAGCAGTTCCTTCCGGTCGCGCGTATGGTGGGCTGCAATCTGCGCTGCCGCGGCTCCGTCGATTCCTTGTTCCCGGAGATGGTCTTTGATCTGTTCACGTCGCGGACTGGAAGCCTCCAGATATTCCTTCGTGTAGCCTTTTACTTCCGGTTGTCCATGCTTGCCGCGCTCCAGTTCGTAGCCCAGCTTTTCCAGACGCAGAGCTAACTCGGATCGGTAGACCGCCGTGGCGTAGCGCTGTGACACGAACATCTCGTGTGGCTGCAAAGCTCGCATCTGTTTCCCATTTTCGAGACCATTCTCGCGCTCGGTCATGTTGAAGATCACGGCATGGGTATGAAGCTGGGGCGCAGCATAGCCATCGACGGGCCGCGCAGTATCGTGCTCGAAAGTGGCGGCGATAAATTTTCCGGTCGTCTCCGGGGCATGGACATTGCCGATCCGCGCCTGCGTGTATCGTTCAAGTTCATGAAGCGCCGTGCGTACACTCTCCCGATGGGCCTCCCGCACACGATCATCGCCGCCCACAAGCGCGGTAAGCGATACCGACTTCGGCGCAGAGAAGGTGGCGTCCCATCCGGCACGATGCTCGGCGCTGGTCACCTCTCTGCCAAATTTGCCTTGATAGGTTCTCGATACCTGATGCCGGACAAGCTGATCTTCAGTGTGCGGATGTTGGCCTTCACTCAGTCGTGCAAAGTGTTCGGAACCAACGCCACCTTGCAACCCCCACTGCTCGGCGAGCCTGCCCTGCCACTCACTGTGACCCTGCTGATCGCGGCTCCAGTAGTTCTGTTCCTGCGAGGCAAACTCCCGCACATGGTAGGTCTGCGCCTGGCTGGCTGACAGCGGTTTCGAGATCGTGAGCATACCGAGTGTTCCTCAAGCGTGAAGTGGTGTTCTTGGCAATCTGTCTCTCATTCGATTCCCTTCGTTTTCTCCCAGGCGAACGCCTCTTTGGGTTTGGTCTCGGGCGCACCGCTGGTCGGACCAAAGAGGGCGAGCATCGGTTGGGTCGGCTTCTTGAGCGGATCGGCGGGAGCATTCGCGGGCACTGATGGCGCTGGTTCTGGCGCGATCTCTGGCATCTGCCGCTGTGAAAATCTCGGCAGTCTGAATCGGATTCTGCCCATCTTTGTCCTCCATCTCTGGATCAAACTTGGCCGAGGTCGGCCCCATTCGATCGTCTCCCTATCCCGCCATTTACGTGGGGACCGGTTCTGCAACACACTCCGCGCCGCCAACAGCAAAAGGAACATCGCGGCTACCCAAAGCAACGGCGTCAAGAGCAAGAAGCTTCCGGGGAAAGGCATGACACTCATGGCATACGATCTCTTTCCTTGCCCTCGCGGGCAAAGAATTCTTCGAGAAGTTTGCGAGCCTGATGGAGCTTTCGCGCGTCGGCTTGGTCGCGGATTTTGAGGACGGAATCGGGCGGCAATTGTCTGCCTTCCGATGCCGCTTGAGAGGCTGCATGGAAGAGATTCAAGAGCGTATAACGCACCGCCCAGACTTCAGCCAATACCAGTTCGGCGGGATCAACTGGCCGCTGTCGCGCGGCGGACAGGGCGGTCCCGCGCAGCCACTCGGAGAGAGCCTGTCCCGCGCTTTCGGCGGCAGCTTCTATCTCTCCTAGTTCTTCGGGAGTCAGTCTCGTTGCCGCGGTCTTGGTGCGGAAGCCGGGCTTCGCATCTTCTCCGAACGGCAAACTGGACTGCGGATTAGCTTGAACGCGGGGACTGTTCATTGGACGAACCGCCTTGTTGCATTACTGCGATTGATTCCGCTGCGAGTAAACTGCGTAATTGTTAGTTCACAGGAAGCTCTTGTGCTTCAACGCGTTTACGCGATTCGACGCTCTGGGGCCACCTGTCTCAAACAAACGTCAGCGTTCGATATTGCAGTCACCCCGCGGAGACGAATTTTGTTGACGCAACGAAAGTTAACCTGCGTAAACGTCGAAGTTTCATCTGGCGTTCCGCAGTTCCCAATTTGGGGGTGACGTGTCCACCCTTCTTCCGGTGCGAAGCACCGCGTTTTTTACAACTCGCCATATTCCAGCATCTGAGCCTCCCACGTATGGATCACTTCGGGGGCTTGCCAGGCGCGGCGAAACAGATTCCGAATCGACTGCCAGTGCTCCATCGGGAATCGGAAAGCGATTCCGTTCTCCCGAGCAAAGAAAAATACGCCCCTCTGATCGTTTTCCACGATCGCGGTGTGCGCGTAGAAGTAGTAGCCTTGCCATTGGCAAAGGTCGCGCTCCAAATCGAGTTCCTCCAGCAGCCTTCGGAACTCCGCAATCCTCGGGTATCCAACCACCGGATACCGCGGGGTAAGGGTTCCGGGAAACTGCAAACGAGGGGAGAATTCATTCCCCTCTTCCCGCACCAGATCGAGGCGGTATCCGCCTTCTTCCAAGGAGGGCAATGCCGGCTGAACCGCAAGCTCAAAATCGTCGTCTGTCTCCGCAGGCGCCTTCTCTCGCAGGGGCTTTCGGTGAGCGGAATAGTGGCCGCGCGCGCACACCTTCCACAGGGCCGTCCAATGCTTCCAAAGTGCATCGTTCAGCTTCTCGATATTCGGGAATTGTTCCTCATCAAGAAGTCGATAGAGATTCCGCACGGCGAGGATCGGTTTGCGCCGCTTTTGAGCCGGGTTCCTCAGCATCTGAATGGTGCGTGTCACCACCCGGCGAACGTCTTCGTTTCCAACATCATTAG
Source organism: uncultured Acidobacteriaceae bacterium (assembly GCA_963739125.1). Classification (GTDB taxonomy): domain Bacteria; phylum Acidobacteriota; class Terriglobia; order Terriglobales; family Acidobacteriaceae; genus Sulfotelmatobacter. Next base: position 515,333 of record CAVTZD010000002.1, read on the forward strand.
CTTCCTTTGCTTCCACCTGTTTGTCCCCTGGAAGAGTCATCAGGTATACAAAGTCCAGTCGGGAATTCTTCGATTTGCGGACGATGACGTAAGCCGCAAGGAATGCCTCCAGGATCTCGGCCAGGGACTCGTATGAAATCTGGCCTTGTGCGGTATTCATAAAGGACTCTGCTCCCACGGCACAGTAATGGGCCACAACGGTCCATTCCGCCTGCGAGAGCGGGAGTCCTGAGTCCGCCTTCCCGCGAATTCTCAGTAGGGAATCGGTCGGCTCACTGAGCAGGTTTACCAATTCAAGACGGTCGTCTCGGGCAGACTCCAGAAGCTGCTTTGCCGCCTCCGATGTCGAGACCGTTTGGCCGCTCTTGAGGGATATGATTTTCCTCAAGGTCTCAAGCCTTAAACGCAGAGCCTCGGAGATGCGAATGGAGATCACGGGCTGCTGCGGTATCGTTTCCTTCTCTACCATGTAGTCCTTTCTTGGATGACTACAATCAATAAATTTGTAACGTTACTTATTGACTGTACGTGCACAATTACGCTATTGTCAAGTGTGAGTCATCGTCGAGGTGCACAGTGCACGAAGCGAAGCCCCCAGCATTTGCGTCTGATCCCATCGAACCATTACTCGACGTGAGCAGGGCTGCCCATCTGCTAGGCATTTCAGTCAAGACCTTGCGTGATTGGATTCAGGGTCGTAGGATCGACCACGTGAAAGTGGGCACAAGAGTCATGATTCGGCCGGAGACCATCCGTCAGTTCGTGACAAGCAACACCCGACGTGCGGCAGGCTGATGAAAGTATTCAAGCGCTCCGGAAGCTCATACTACGCCTACAAGTTCCAGTACCGAGGCAAGGAGTACTACCGCTCGACTGGGACCGAAAATCGGCGCGAAGCGGAGGCTATCGCCGGTGCGGCACGAACTCGCATTGTTCGTCAGGCTGCGGGTCTCGAAGAACCCGAGCCCGAGCGAAAACCTCCCGCGAATGATGAACAGCCCAGGGACATCCCCACGCTGAGACAGTTCCAAACGACTTTCGACGAGTGGGTTGCAACAGCCAAAGCCGAACAAAGTGGCACAGTGAAGTTTTATCAGGAGAGCTATCGGAAGCTGCTCAGTTATGGTCCTTGGTCTGATCTTCCCCTCGATCAAATCGATGAAGCTCACATCGAAGCGTTCAAAACTTGGGCTTTGAAGCACGCGGGGCGACGGCGTGACGGAAAACCTACGCCGGTGGGCAAAACCACGGTAAATCGCTATTTGGCCACTTTCCGCAAGGCGCTGCGTTATGCGCACCTCAAGCTCAAGCTGATCTCCAAGGTGCCGACGGTTGACCAGTACACAAAGGACGAAGGCGCAGAGCGTGAAACAGACTACATTTTCAGCTCGACCGAGTACGCGCAATGGACTTCGCGTGCTGCAGAACCTTTGCGATCCGCTTCCATTCTGGCGCGCCACTCCGGTATCTGTCGTAACGAGATGCTAAAGCTGATGAAGGATTGCGTTCGCTTCCGCCCGGAGCAGGGTGCAGATGGGAAAATCTGCGGAGAGCTCATAATCAAGCGCGGTCTGAAACGGCGAGCGCGAAAGCGCAAGCTGGTGATCGATCACGAAATGAAGGAAGTACTCGAACGGCTTCTGAAAGACTCGAAGTGCGACTACGTCTTCACGAGCCCGCAAGATCCGACAAAGCCTCTCGGGCCCTGGGTACTGGAGGAACAGATAGGCCAGGTACGAAAGAAGATCAAGACTCATCCCGATGCCGGGCTGCACGCTCTGCGTCACACTTTTCTGACCGAAGCCGGAGAATACACCGATCCGTTTACGTTGCAGTATGTCGCCGGACACGATAACATTAAGACCACGATGCGCTACGTACACCCGCGGGAGGCTGCAGTACATAAGCTGTTTGCGCGGCTTTCGGACTTGCAACGGCCGGAGGAACGCATCGCGTGCGAGAAGTCGGTGCAAAATCCGGTGCAGTTGGAAATACCCTCACGAGACGAACTTGTTAAGCTATTGATTGCAGGTAATTTACAAAGTGCGGAAGTGGTGGAACTGGCAGACACACCATCTTGAGGGGGTGGCGCCGAAAGGCGTGGGGGTTCAAATCCCCCCTTCCGCACCAGACTTGCTTCGACGGCCGCCACTCGCCGCGATTCCCGCAGCGAGTCGATCAGAGATTCCAAAATAGTCCTTCGATTCCCTCGCCGGTTTTGGCAGAAAGCCAAAACACGAGCGTGCCCAGTAATGCCTTCAGAACGCGTGACTTGCGTAATGTGGATGCTCTTCTCCTGTCCTGGTTTTCGCCTTCGGAAACTCTATACTTTCGGAAGTGACCAGACCATCCAAAGGCGCCGAAGTCTTCCTCGTCATTCTTGGCCTGATTCTTCTGACGATTGGACTTTTTGTTATCAGAACTCTCTTCTTAGCTCCTCCGGGCGAAGTCCAACAAAATGGCTGGGTGGGAATTCTGGTGGGAGGGGTATTCACCTTCGTGGGCGGCGGGCTCGTTTATGGCGGGATTTACGGAAACCGCAAGTTGCGGGAGCAGGCAGCAGCCGAGCAGTCGAATCCGGACTCTCCGTGGCTATGGCGGAGCGACTGGGCCGTCAGCCGCGCGGAAAGTAGAAACCGCAATAAATCCATCAGCCTGTGGGTAGGCGCGATCTTTTACAACGCGATCGCGTTCACCATCGCGGCCTTCGTGGAGCCGAAACTCTGGCGCACTTCCAATCTTGCGGCTCTCGTTCCCCTCGCGTTCTGTGGGGTTGGCGTCATTCTGGCGGGCGTGGCGCTCAGGGCCAGCGTCCGGCGAAAGCGCTTTGGCCAGACTTATTTCGAGTTCGCCTCGCTGCCTTTTTCTCCTGGCCGGTCGCTGAAGGGCGCGATTCACCTGCGCTTCAACACTGCTGCCAGACATGGCATCGATCTGCGGCTTTCCTGTGTCCGCCAGGTCGTCACCGGAACCGGCAAGGATCGTTCCGTCCGAAAAAGCATTCTCTGGGAAGCGGACAACAACGTGCCACAGGAATTGCTCGTTCCCGGACCTCTCGGCGATGCCGTAATCCCGGTGGACTTCAGCATCCCGAGCGACGCCTACGAGTCGAATCACGACCAACCGAACGATCAGGTGCTCTGGCTCTTGCATGCCCAGGCGGATGTTCCGGGCGTAGACTTCTCCGACGATTTCGAAGTGCCGGTTTTTCGCAGGACGCCACTGTCCATCCCAGGGCCTGCGGCCGCCTTCACGAACGAAGCACAGAGCGCAACCGTTGCCGCCGGATTCCAATCCGATGCCTCGGACGTAGCCGCTCCCGCCAACCCCAAGGTTGTGGTCTCGTCTGGCGTAAACGGCACCGAATTTTACTTCCCGCCTTTTCGCAATCCAGCCCGGATCGTGCTACTCGTCTTCTTCACCGCCATCTGGACCGGCGTCGTTTATTTCCTCGGACATTCCAAGGCTCCCTGGATCTTTGGCGCAGTGTTTGGTTTTTTTGATCTCTTTCTGATCTACGCAGTGATTCAGTCGACGATGGGTTCGTACCGAATCGACGCGGGCAACGGCAGAGTTGTTTTACGGCGAGCTGTGCTGGGCATCGGGAGCACTCGCGAGATTCCCTTCTCTGACATTGCGCAGATTCAGGCCTTGGAGCCGAACACAGGACAGGGCGGCCAAGCTTCTTACTCTCTCTATCTGCAGACCAAAGATGGAAAAAAGCTGACGCTCGCCGACTCGATCGATAGCCGTCAGGAAGCGCGCTGGGTTGTCGCCCAACTGGAGAAGTTGGTCGGACTCAAACTCGACACGCACGTCGCGGTTGATGCCGGCCTCGGCTACAACGGTCCGCCGCCGCAACGCGGGCAGTCACCGTCCGGATCATCCGCATCTTCGCGGCGCAATAGTCCCGCTGCAATCGCGATTGGAATCGCGTTTTTTCTGGCGTGGACGGGCTTTATTGGCTACCACTTCTTCTCTCGCGCTCATGGGCAATCCGGCCGCGTCTCCCGCCCGCGTGCGACGGCGAAAGGCCCCCTGCAGCAGGTGACCTACTCTCCGCTCACCGACTCGGATGTGCAAAGTCTGCAAGCCCTGCCGGAACAGGCTCAGGCCGAAGAATTGTTGGACCGGGCGATTCAGCACGATCCCCGCGCGCTCGACCTGTTTGAGCAGAGTATTGGCCGCTGGACCGATATCAAGCGCACGCCGCATATGAACGAACTAGAGCGGCGCTCCAGCTTCTCCACCGACCTGCGCGTTCGCTACGCCAACGCCGATCTCAACCTGGCAATCGAGGGATTGTTGAACACCGGCGACTCCGCGGAGCATCTGATCGCTCAGGCGCATGCCGATCCCGCGCATCGCGCTTACTCTGTGTACTACATGGGAATGCTGGCCGGCCGTGGCGTGGGCTACGATCGCATCTATCCCGTGCTGGTGGATTACGCCAAAAATGACGCCGACCCTCAGGTGCGCCAGTGGGCCGTCGAAGGCCTGCGCTATCTCGGTACCGACGAAGCTATCGACCAGCTGTTCGATTCTTTTACCCACGATCCATCGAATGCGGTGCGGGATCGGGCGGGTTGCAACGTCTCCGACTGTGGCAACTTCACGCGCAAGCAGCGCATGCGAATGGTTCCTAAACTCATCGAGCTAACCGCGGATCCGCAAACCACACCGCTCATGCGAAACTGGTCGTTCCTCGCCTTGCGTGAGATCACCGACGAATCCCTGCCTGCCGATGCGTCGGCCTGGAAAGACTGGTATACGCAGCACGGCGCCGAAAAGATGGCCGAATTCGAGCACTTGGATTGGTGGATCGTCCGCGGCGATCAGTAACGCCCATCGCAAAGCACTCACTGCTCCGGCAGCACCGGCAGTGCCGCCATGGTTACGGTCCCAGGATCGTCACGCAGTTTGATGTAGAGAAGCGTTCCGTTGGGCCGGGGAACAGTTAGAGTTGTGTCGACGAAACCGACCGGAACCGCAATGGTGTGCGTGAACTGCGAGTCGGATGCAACCGAATCAATCAGAAAAAGATTCTGCCCGATCAATCTGCACGGCTTGTCGGGGCTATCAGGACACCGTACTTCCTGCAACGTTGGAATGCGCACCAGCTTGGCCAGCGGCTGCCAGTCGCCCCGTTCGCCATTTTCTGAAACCGGGCGCAGTCGGAGCGCCCCGAACACTGACGGACCGAAACTCTTCAGCGGCCGCAGCGTGCCCAGCACAGTCTGTGAGTCTTCGAGGACAAGCGTTCCATCCGCGAGACTGAGAGAAACTCCCACCGCGCCGTCGTCGGCGGCGACTTCGATCTTTTCGTCACGCGGGAAGGTTGCGGGAACGTCACTCTTCAAAAAGAATGAGACTTGACCGTCCTGCGGAAGATCATCCGTATTGCCGAAATGAATCACCGAAGGAGCTGTCCCTGCCTGCACACTGCGGCTGAGGAGCGTGACTCGCGGACGCGGCGGTTCGATCACCGTATCCAGGTTGAGCACGCGCCCGTCTTTGAGGGCGACGTGCGCCACCAGTTGCTGGCTCGGCTTCAGCGCGCTCGCCGCCGCCGCGTTGGAGGCGGATAAGGCTAATTCGTCTTTCCCGCCGCTGCGAGTCAGGCCCTGAGCGACAGGCACGAAGTGCACCGTATCAAGATCGAGGCCGGCAACGTCGTCTAATCGTGTGCCGGTCAACACGCCTTGCTGATCTCCGGCGTTGAAAGCGAAGTGCTCCAGGTGTGCGGCTTCGGAATACGTCTTCATCGGAATCTCATCCGGCTTGCTCAGTCCCGCCTGCGCCACCAGGGTCAGCACTGGCCCAGCCGGTTCGTCCTTCAGAGGAACGTTCACTTCGAGTTCGTCCGGCTTCTCCAGCTTCCAGGTCGTCTTCAACAGCTTCCCGTGCTGATCCTTCACCGTGACCTCGTCGACACAGGGAGCCTTGTCCGACTGCAGATGAAACGCATCTTCGCGGCCAACAATCAGTGCGTTGGCATCCGCGGAGGCGAGCACCCACTTCGCCGGATTCGGACTCTGCAGCTGGAACGTAGGCCCGTCGAAAGCTTCGAATCCCCAGTATCCATGCAGTGTTCCCGTGATTCCCGCGTCCAGGTCAGCGCCGCGGAGCGCCTTGGCGTTGATCACGAAACCGCCGCGCGCGGCATCGGGCGTAGCGGGCAAGTCGATGCCAAGACCGTCCTTCGCCTGAACGTGGAGAACCACGTCGTGCAGGTAATCGGTCGAAAACACCAGAGGCGCGCCCTCCACCGGAACCACTAGTCCTGACCGTTGCAGGCAGAAGACCTGTTTCGGTTCCACCGCGCGAAGCGGCGGCAATTGTGGAGCTTCGATCGCCGGCAAGCCCGTCACCAGCACCGACATCGGCTTATGAAACGACGGCGGATTATTCAGCTTGAGATTCAGCTCATCGTGCTTGGGCAACGCCAGCGCCGGAATGTACTGGTAGGCCGCGGTGTGGAAGTTCTCCATCATGTGGACCACGTCGACTACGGACCCGACGTAGGGACTGTAGACGCCTCCGCCAGCGATGCTGGTGGCGCTCACCGCGCCGGCAAGATCCGCGCTCGGCCCCGACGTCAGAACCGCAACCATCGACTGGCTGTGCCCGTCATCCATCACAAGCTGGTCGGGGTTGTGTATCAGGCACGGACCTTGTTCCTGGGTCATCTTATCGAAGCACTGGTCGTCAATTTTTATCTTCAAACTGCGCGCCAGCGTGACAGAACGATCGTGAAGCGCCTTCGGATCAGCGTCGGACGATTGCTTGATCCCGGCGAGATAGGCGTCGAGCCGTGAGCGATCCAACGCCGCCTGGTTCAAATCCTGCGAAGCCCTGACAAAGGCTCCGGGCCTGCCGCGGACGGCCGAGCGCAACGTACTGAAATCTCCCCCGGTTTCCGGAGCGTAGAACAGCAACGCCTGCTGCGCCCCCTCGGGAACTGTAACAACCATTCCTTCTTCCTGTATTTGCTTATTCCAGGTTTCTGCTTTCACGAACCATTGTTCCGGCGGAGGATTCGTCGATCCCCGGAGAAAAGCAACGATCAACAGGAAATGCACCGATTGGTTGGCCGGAATTTCAGGATGCAGCCACATTCGGTCGCCAGGCTGCAGGTCGGGCACTTCGGCGATCGGAAGCGTCTTGCCGCCCCGTGTCACTTTTACATCGATGCGCGGGCCGGGCAAATCGAACGCGGCACTGTCGGCGAAGGCAGAGCCGCCCAGCAAAAGAAGACCGGAAACCAGGTATAGACCACACCATCGCAGCTTCGAGCCCATGGTGGAGAAAGATGCTGTCATCTTGCTATGCAGGGACCATTCTGAGGATATCCATTTGAGAGTATCAATCTCGAGCGCTTCCGTCATTTTCGAATGTTGAGATTCATGTTACCAGCCACCGGCTTCCAGAACGGCAAAAAGAGTTCGCGAGACTTATGACCACGTTGCTCCCTGTCCCAGGAGTTTCGATGCTTCTCTCAGCGCGCCCATCAGGCGATCGATCGAACTGCTGGCCGCGGCAGCCATTCGAGGCTCGAGATTCGAGACCACGTATGTGAGCACTTGCAATGCGTTCCTGAGTTCGTGGTTGAGCAATCGGACCGCGCGAAACTGTCTCTGCGCCGACGCCAGCAGCAAATAGACCAGCACCGACGATATGGCGGTCCCAATCCCCGTCGTGATCAGGACGGTCCAAAGAGGTGGTACCGGAGCGTCTCCAATAAACCAGCGAAACAGCCAGTCGGTCGCGATTCGGATGGCAAAGAACGCAAGCGCGAAGATGAGAGTTCCCAACCGCGGCGACAGACTCGACAGCCGCAAAACCATCGGCTCATCCTGTGTTCCTCCCCGCGCAGCGCGAGACTTGCTCGCGGGTGTCATCATCGAATGTACAGTATCGGTTCGAACACTCACGTTGGGTGACTACTCCTTCTCGCTGGAAGGAAACCGCTGGGCTGATGCTGCTCAGGCGGCCTCCGAATGTCGTCAGGTAATGCTGCGGCCTCTCGCCTGTTAGGAGTGGAAACTTAGGCGTCAACGGCTGTCAGCGAGAGCCGTTCTGCTTTCCCCCGTCCTATCCACAAATCAGCTATCCGAAGATCGGCTGTCCGAAGATCGGTTATCCGAAGATCAGTGCTTCCTTCTGATGTGCAAAGTCAATCTCTTTGAGAAGCTCCTTGTGGCTGTTCGTCGTTTGAATCACGACCGAGTCCTGACTTGCTTGCGGATCATTCGTCTTCAACGTCCCCGGAGCCGTAGCCACGACTTTGCCGTTCTCTTTGAATTCGACACGAAGGGCCGGTCCAGACTCCTGCCATTCCACGATGTAGTTGCCGGGTTGCAGCTGTGCGCCGCCAATTTCAACCGCATCAGGAATTTTCACTGAGTGTTGATTCTTGTCCCGTGCCCACAATGAGAGCGGCAACACAAGGCTCAAAGTCGAGAGAAGCGCCACATACCATAAAGGTTTCATTTCGCGATCTCCTCCTTAAGAAGTCAGACAGCAGCTTCACGCTCACCAGAAAGAGACAAGAGCCTCAGCTCGTGAGTGCGGAACCGCCTCTCTCAGGACAGATGCGCGACTGGCCTCGCCGGTTGGCCGATTCATATCGTGAGACGATATATCCATTACTCAAAAAGACACCCACGGGGGCAGCCATTTTCTCGACCGCCCCTGCGGGTTGCACGTTTATTGCGCCAGAACGACGTGATCGCGCCGGTTCGACTGCCAGCACTGCTCGTTGTCCGTTGAGCAGAACGGTTTCTCTTTCCCGTAGCTGATGGTCTGGATCTGGGCTGCACTTACGCCCTGCTGCACCAGTTGCTGTTTCAGCGTGTTGGCACGGCTGTCGCCGAGCGCCAGGTTATATTCTTCCGATCCCCGGTCATCACAGTGTCCCTCAACTTTGACCTTGAGGTCGGGATGTTGCGCCAGAAAACCTCCGTCGGTGTTGGTCACCGACTCTTCGTCGGGACGCACTGCGGCCTTGTTGAAGTCGAAGAACACGTCTTTGACATTCTGGGCAAACAAGTCGGCTTCGCTCGGCTGCGGCGCCATGACCTGGGCCACGGGCTTGGGATTAACAGTCACGCGCGCACTCGCATCCTGCGTTCCGCCAGGACCCTTCGCGACCAGTTCGTAGGTCGTGGAATCATCCGGCGTAAGCGTGCGCGATCCCGAAGCTGCCACGGTACCCAGCCCGGGAATCGTGATGTCATTCGCGTTCGTGGTTTGCCACGTTAATGTGGTCGATTGACCTTGCTGAACCACGTTCGGGTTGGCGGCGAGAGTTGCCGTTGGACTTGGCGGCGCAGGCGGTGGCGGCGGTGTTGCCTTGGCTGCCTTCTTGTTGCAACCAGCCAGCACCAACATGCCCGACAGCATTGTAGTGAGAACAACCAATCTGAACTTTCTGCGTGTCATAAACATTTTCCTCCGATGGATGAGTTGACGGCCGACCGGGGACTAGCTCCCGGATCATGAATTAAAACTCGTCGCCGTTCCTTTGTGATTGCGGCAGCGAGAGACGAAGAATCATCTGTTCGGAAATTACTCTGGTAACCGTCCAGAAATCCCTGCTTCGTTAACAACGAAGAACGGCAATCTGCTCGGATGGAACGAATTTCGTAGCCAGAGCATTTTGCGAAGCGCGCAACCCTTCCCAGGTTTTCAGAAACACGCGCTCCACGCCCTGGATCGCGTCCAGTGCCATCAGCAGCCGAAGGGTGAGCCCTGCTCGCAGGCTGAACAAGGCCGTTGCCGGCCCATAAATCGCGGAATAAGGGCCCCTGGCTGCGGGAAAAAGAAAGATCGAGACGGTGCAGATGACCGTCACAATGGCGACTTCGTACCCCAGGTGGCGGGGAAACATCGATTCGCTGCTCCCCAAAAGTTTAAGGATGTCTTGAAACGGGACCCAAATGCTTGGATGAACCACACCAATTCCGAGTTGGCCAACCTTTGGTACTCCCATCCCCCATCGCTTATTATATCGTAAGACGATACAACTAACATCCCTAAACGTGGAATCTATGTACATGAAATCGAGCCGGAGGCGGGGAGAATGGACCGGGCTCTGATTACTTTGGTGCTCGTGGCGTGGTTACCGGGCTGGTGTGCGAAGCGTGCGCTTCGGAAGGATCCACACCGCCCAGCCCACAACTCACGTGGCGCCCGCGAGTCCGAGCGTGTCAGCTGAACTGAACGCCGCGGTGGTTTCAGCTCTCTGACGCGCGCGGTGTTCCGTTGCGCCTGTGGGGACGGGGGCCGATTTCCTCCCTGGCCACCGAACCTGCAGGCCGCAGGAACCCATGATCATCCCTTCGGCTTGTCTACACAATCTTGTCCACAAAATGAAGATCAGCAAAACATGAAGACCCACAAAATCAAGAAAGGGGATATCGAGACATGTACAAGGTAACCAGGTTCGTTCCAATGCTTCTCGCGTTCTTGTTCGCGCTCGCTGTCGGCGTGTCGCTGGCCGGAACTCCCGCGAAAAGCAATTCGACCACCAAGAATGCAGCCGCTGCAACGAAAGCCAAACCGTCGGCAACCACGACCGCAATGAAGTCCAAAACTGAGTCGAGCAAAGCCGAGTCGAGAAAGACTGAATCGAAAAAGACTGAATCGAGAAAGACCAGCCGCGCTCTGGCTTCTTCCGAAGACCTAAGTGGAACCATCACCAACGTCGATGCGACCGACAGGGAGGTCACTATACTCGGCTCCAACGGCGTGTCCTACGACTTCCGCGTAACCCCGAGGACGTTGGTGGAACTCTCCAACAACAAGATTCGAACCAATCAAATGACTCAATTGGTCAACGAAAGTCAGAAGCAGGCTACGATTCGCTTTGTTCCAATGTCGAACGGCAATCTAGCCAAGAACATTCAGATCAGTGCATCCTGACCATTCGATTGACAGCGTTGCCGCCGGCGCTCACGCGAATGGGCGCCGGGCAGGCTTGAAAAATTTATTTGTTCGTCTCTTGCCACTTTTGTCGTCTAAGAAATAAGGCATAACGCAAGCGAACGGAAATGAGAGGGAGAGCGAGGGATTTATCTGTGTCAAAACATCATAAAAACAAAACAGAACAGGCAAACATTGCAAGTGGCAGCCGACAGACGCAAACCCCTTCCAACGTGACGCCGATCCGGGGTCCTTCCAATGTGGATGCCCGCGCCTCTTCCGCGCCGGTGCCAATCGAGGAACTGATTCGCCGGCGCGCCTACGAGTTCTACGAAGAGCGGGGACGGCAGGACGGCTACGCCCAAGAAGACTGGCTACGCGCTGAGGCTGAGGTCGTGGGTACAGTGATGGGCAGGGCGCGACTCGGACCACGTTGAGGCCGACCCCTATGCGAACACGCGACGGCACCGTCTGCTCGGGGCCTTGACCGATGGGAAACGGGGTGTCAAACTATATTGAACTCAGGATCAAGAGTTCTCCTCCAATCTGTTCGCCGGCCATCCGAACGAAACTATTGAGGAATCCTGTCGGGCAAGCGACAGCGCGCCTGAAGAGATCTGAAGACCTGAAACTATGATTTTGCTGATCACCATTATTCATATTCTGGTTTGTTTCTTCATCATCGTGGTGGTGCTGCTGCAGAGTGGCCAGAGCGGCGACATCTCGGCCGCGTTTGGCGGACAAGGCAGCCAGACGGCGTTCGGTCCACGCGGCGCGGCCAGTGCCCTATCGAAGGCCACCACCTGGTCTGCCGTTCTTTTCATGCTGACTTCGATTACGTTGTCGGTCTACGCTTCCAGGCGCGGTGGTCCAACTTCGGTGTTGCAGGGAGTCAAGTCGCAGCCGGTCAAGACGCTGCCGGTCACTCCGCCAGCCTCGCCGAAAACAAGGTAGACAGCGGCCGCGAGGCGATCCAGCTTTCGCAATCAGCTTTGCAATCCGTTTTTGCAATCGCACGTCGCGATCTCGTCGGATCGGCGAACCCCCTTCGTGATACTTCGTGTCCTTCGTGGTCGATGGGTTCCCTTCTACCTTCAAAATTGAGGCCCACCCGATTTCCTCGCAATTGTATTTCCCTGACGCAGAGTGCTACCATCGCTCTTGGCAGCTGTATTCGGGCGGTTGTAGTCAGGAGGTAGCAAAATGTCGGATCGTGACAGCAATACTTTCGTGTGGTTCCTCGCCGGATTAGGCCTGGGAGCCCTGGCCGGAGTCCTTTATGCTCCGCGCTCTGGCACCGAGACGCGAGATGTCCTGCGTCAGCGCGCCGAAGATGGACGGGATTACGTTCGCGGCCGTGCCCGCGAAGCGCGAGAACAGGCTGGGCAGTGGGCCGACCGCGGCCGCGATGTCGTCAACCAGCAGAAGGAGCAGTTCCGCGCCGCCTACGAGGCCGGCCGTCAGGCCTATCAGGAGGCCACGGTCGACACCGGCACAGCCAAGAATCTGTAGTACCTGATTCTTCTTCCGGCCCGCGCTACTGCCGGAGGAAGGAACCGTTATGGACCATCTCACGGTATTCATCGCTCTTACCGGCCTCGCCGTCCTCTTGCAGGCCGCAATCCTCGCAGCCATGTATATGGCCATGCGTCAGAGCGTCGCGCAAATCCAAACCGTGGCCACCGAGATCAAGACGAAGGTCATGCCTGCTGCCGAAGAGGCGCAGGCCATCCTAGCCGAACTCCGGCCCAAACTTCAGGTCATCGCCGACAACCTGCAGGACTCGACAACCGCCATGCGCGAACAAGTGCTGCGCGTCGATGCCACGGTCAGCGACGTCGTGGATCGCGCCCGCCTGCAGGTCATTCGGGCCGATGAACTCCTCAGCCGCACGCTTGATCGCGTCGAGCAGACCTCGGATATGGTTCACAAAACCGTGATTTCTCCGGTGCGCCAGTTCTCCGGCTTGATGCAGGGCATCACGGTCGGGCTGGAGTTCCTGTTCGGCGGTCGCGGCCGCAAAAACGGCCGCAGCCGCGAAGAGCGCCGCCCCGTGCCGCAGGATGAGATGTTCATCTGAATCGTGCGGCCCGCACCTGCGCCGCCCCGTGACTCTCGGCGTGTACACGATTCTCACCTCGATTGGCAGGAAACCTCCCATGCCCTCCCAACGTTTTCGCCGCCGCTCTCTCACCGCCCGCGTTCTGCTCACCGGCATTCTCGTTCTTATTTCCGCGTCGGTTCTGGCGCAGGAAAAAGACAAGGCCGACACACCCGATCAGCAAAAACAGATCCTCACCGAACTTCGCGGATTACGCAAGCTCGACGACGCGACGCGCGCCCGCGCGACCAAAGATCTCGCCTTGAAGATTCGTCAACTTCCCGTCGTTCCCAACAAAGTGCACTTGGCGGGAGCGCTGGCGGGCCTTTCGACCGAAGGCGATTTCGGGCGCGACACGTTGCAGGAAGTAACCACCACGCTGGCTCTGGCTCTGGCGGAACAACCTCCGGCTGGAAAGCCCGGCACGCCGAATTTTCTTTATTTCGAGCTTGCATCTCTGGTGCGCTACGAACACATGCAGGCTTCGTCTGATAATCCCCAGTTCGCCGAAGCCATGGCGAAGCTCCAGGCCGACGACGAGATCCGCGCGAAAGCCGACTTCACGCTCAACGACCTGCAGGGCAAGCCGTGGCATCTGCGCGACCTGCAAGGCAAGGTCGTTCTGGTGAACTTCTGGGCGACGTGGTGTCCGCCGTGCCGCAAGGAGATGCCCGACCTGCAGGCGCTCTACGACAAATACAAGGATCAGGGTTTTGTCGTGCTCTCGATTTCCGATGAAGATGCCGCGAAGGTCGCGCCATTCATTGACGAGCGAAAAATATCCTACCCGGTATTGCTTGATCCGGGGCGTAAGGTGAATGAACTGTACCAAGTCGAAGGCATCCCCAAGAGTTTCGTTTACGACCGCGAAGGCAAGCTCGCGGCTCAGTCCATCGACATGCGCACCCGGAGCCAGTTTCAAGCCATGCTGGCGCAAGCCGGCCTGCAATAGGAACAGCAACCCCGCATCCACGAGAAAAAACCCGGCCTCTGGCGAGGCCGGGCGGTTGCTTACTGCGATCTCCGTTTAGAAGGTAAACCGCGCGCCAAACTGGAACTGGCGCGGCGTGTTCACCGTGTTTTGGATCAGTCCAAAAGAAAGTCCCTGCTGCTGCACGCCAAACGGGCTGTTCACGGTCGGGTATCCGTATTGCGAGAAGTTGGTCATGTTATAGCCGGAAATATCGAAGCGGAGTGCTTTCGTTTCCGTAAAGTTAATGGTCTTGTAAATGGAGAGGTCGAGATTGCGCGCGCCCCGCGTCCGGACATGGTCCAGGTAAGCCGGAGCCGTTCCCACGATATATGGGTTGGCATTGCTCAGGTTCCCGTCATCGGCGCCGGGTGCGGTGAAGCAATTGATATTGAACCAGTTGTTCACTGTGTGCGGAGCGCCCTTGGACGGGTCGCAGATCATGTCCGTACGCTGGCTGAGCGGGCTGTTCGGAGTTCCCGAGCCGGGCGAGTTGATGGGAACGCCGTCGCTGAGGTAGAGGATCCCGTTGACGGTCCAGCCACCAAGGAAGGTATTGGCCACGCCGCTCAGATTCACAGCTTCGCCCTTACCCACCGGCAAGTCGTAAGACACCTGCCCGGTGAACGAATACTTCAGGTCCTGGGGGCTGATCGAGTGTTCGTAGCCCAGATCCCTCCAGTCCTGAGCTGCTCCCGAGTGGGTCCCGACGAAGCCCAGGGGAGGATTGCCATCGTCGGTAATCAGCTTGCTCCAGGTAAACGTAGCCAGAGTCGTGAAATGTCCTGTCAGCCTCTTTTGCACTTTGGTTTGCAAAGAGCTGTACTCGGAGTCACCTCCCGGATAGCCGTGGATGCCGACGCCGTTGCCGTAGCCGCCGCCGCCAAACTGGGGATATTTTTCGAGCGCAATGTACTCGGGCACGGTGGCAGAACCGAACCACTGGTTGGTCGGGTTCTCAATGGCCTCCCACTTGTTCGGCACCAGACAACTCGCGTCGGCAGTAAGGCACAGTCCGGCGCCATATTTCGCGACCGTGGCAGCATCGAGCACGTTCAGGTCGACCGTTCCCAGGGGCATGAAGAGTCCGCGGCTGCCAACATAGCCGGCACTCACCACCACTTGATGCGGCAGTTCATACTCCAGCCCGAAATTAAAGTTGTAGGTGGTGGGCGTGCGCTGGGAATGAAGCACGCTGCTTAAACCAATCTCGAGGTCATTGCCCAATCCAGTCGGGTGGGTGAAGACCTGGATCACGCCGTTAGGAAACGGATTGCTGAGTGAGAACGGGCCAGTATAGTTACCGGGAGTTGGCGTCGGACATCCTAAGGCTGCGTTGAAGACGCTGTTTTGGTCCGCGTTAAAACAGGTGGCGTTCCATGTGGTCGAGGATGAGAATCCGTCGGTGTTGAGTCCGGCGCTTCCCACGTTCTCGGTGCTGGGCCCGTAGTAGAAGCCTGCGCCCCCGCGTACCACGAAGTGATCGATCGGCTGCCACGCGAAACCCAGACGCGGTCCAAAATCGTGCAGATTGGTGGCATAGGGAGAGCGATTGCCGCTGTTATTGAAGATCTCGGCGCCGGTGTAGGAAACGCCGTTGACCGTGTTGGTCGCGTTCGGATCAAAGTATTCCTGGCGGTTGAAGCGCTCGTTACGTCCGCCAAAGATGTCCCATCGCAGGCCGGCGGTAACAGTCAACTTCGGCGTGGGATGGTAGGTATCCTCAATGAAGGTTGCGTAGTAGGGATTCGACTCGGCGGCGAAGACGTCTTTGGTGAAGTTGGGATAATCGCTTGCTTCGCTGCCTGACCCGGCAGTTCCCATGCCGATGAGCGTGGAGGCGTAGTCGCTGCCACCGGAGACGCTGGCCACCGTCTGATCCGTAGCGCTTACATCGAACAGGTAAGAACCAGCCGGCGCCGGCGGTTGCCCGACGTTGAGGTAGCGCTTCATCCACTCGAAGCCGAATGAGAGTTCGTGCTTGCCACGAACTTTTGTGATAGTCGCACTGGCGTCGCTATTCATACTGGCATAGACAAAGTTGTTGTAGTCGGCCGTGCCGCCAACGCCCCCGCCCACATCGCTGAAGATGATGAAAGGAAGCTGTTTAAACACTTCCTGCGCGGCCAGCGAAGCGGGAAAGCCAAGCGATGTAAGGTTGGTGCTCAGGTACGAGGGCGGCCCTCCCTGATTCTCAAAGTGGCGCGTAAAGGAATAGCGCAAATTCAGGACGGTGGACGAATTGAGGGTCAAGTCGTCAGCGACCAGGACGTTGCGACCATTGGTGACGTTCTGGGCATAGTCGATGTCCCATCCCGGAGCCGGGAAGACGTTGGCCGTGGAGAAGATCAATTTGTCGTAAGAGAATCGGCCGAAGATCCGCTGCCTCTCGCTCTTCGCCCAATCCATGCGGACGTCGAACCGGTGCGCTTTCAACGGGTCAAGCCCGGGCAAAGAAAAATTCGGACTGGCGTCGGTGGTCGCCTGATCGCAGGTTGCGGGATTGGGGTAGTTACACTTTGGCATATTGCCGAGAAAGAGCATGCCGATGGGATTCGGGTTGGTGATTTTGTTTCCCGCAAACGGCTGGCGGGTGCCGACGAGAGCAGGGTTATGGTTTGGCGCAGTAGCCAAGGTGTAATCCGGCAAGGTCGGATCGTAGATAGTGAAGCCCATCTGCGAAAAGTCCCCGGTCCGTTCCAAGCTGGTAGGAACGGAGTACTGCTTGACGCCCTCAAATTGCTGCTGCTGCGTATCTTCGTAATCTCCGAAGAAGAAGAGCTTATCCTTGAGGATCGGTCCGCCGATGGCGCCGCCCTCCTGATAGCGATGGAAAGACGGCGGCGTGTTTTTTTCACCGATGGACAACTCAGTATTTTTGTTGAAGTAGTCGTTGGCCGCCAGCACGTCGGGGCGAAATACACCGAAGGCGTCGCCGTGAATCTTGTTCGTGCCCGATTTGCTGACCAGACTGATGACGCCCGCGCCGCCGCTCTGATAAGACGCCGGCGTGTTCTGGGTCTCGACGCGCACTTCCTGCACGCCGTCCTCAGGAATGTTCATCGCTGGAATGATGGCCGCGGCATTGTTCTCCGCAATTCCTATGGGGGCGCCGTCGAGCATGTAGTAGACCGAGCCCACCAGCGAACCATTGATCGTGTCGGCGGAAACGTCGACTCCCGGTCGCCCCACTGAAATATTCTGAACGGACTGCATGGAGTCGCTGGAGTTCGGCGAACCGTTCACCGCATTCACGCCCGCGCTCAACTGGATAAGATCGTAAACATTGCGCGACACCAACGGCACGCGATCAATCGCTTCCGCCGGGATCAGAGATCCAACGGTAGAGTTGCTGGGCTCGACCAGTTCAACCCCTTCGGTGACGGTGACCGTCTCGGTCGCGGCCCCGACTTGCAGCGTGACATTGACCTCGGTGACTTGATCGACGTTGACCGTGATTTTGTCGAGGGCGGTGCTCTTAAAACCCTTCTCGCTGGCGGTGATCCTATACACGCCGGGATTCAGCGAGATGAAGGTATAGAGTCCGGCGGAGGTCGCGACGGTGTGCTGCGTCACTCCCGTTGCCGGGTTCAGCAGTGTCACCTGGGCTCCCTGCACCACCGCACCGGCCGGATCCGTAACGAGGCCGCTGATGCTGCCTCGGCCGGCCTGGGCCAGCGCGACCGAGCCCGCGCATAGAAAGAGAATACAAACCGAAACCAGATTTCTCGCTGCCTTAACCATTGCGATTCTGCTATTCATGATTGCGATTCCTCGTTGGGCGCGGCTCTCCGCGCGAGTTCAGTCGTCTTCAAGCTGTGTCGGTTTCGAGCCTTGCGGTCGGCTTCCATTCGCGTCGAGACCTGGACGCTCAAACTGTACTTGAAAGCGCGGCGGTATCTATTAAAACGTATGAATAGTGCGTTTATGGGGCATCAACTGTCAAGAAAAAAACGAGAGCGGGAACGGTCCCCCGGTCCCAACTCGGTCACAATATCGTTTCGCTGCAGCGGAAAAATCGCTGGCGCGAGCGCAGCGAACCTCCCCTGCCAACCCCTTACCCGTTCTTCTACGCCATCCCCCGCGTCGACTCGCGCACTACCAGCTCCGGGGCCACTTTCCGGTGACTGGCGCAAACTTCGCGCTTTTCGAGCACGGCGTTGATGCCATCCAGCACGATTCCCACCGACGAGGCTCCCATCGCCTCCATGGGCTGGCGCACGGTAGTGAGCGATGGCGTGTACAGCGCCGAGGTCGCAATATCGTCGAAACCGATGACCGAACACTGCTCCGGAACTCGAATGCCCGCCCTGGTCAAAGCGCGGATGGCGCCGAACGCGCTCATGTCGTCGAAAGCCATCACCGCCGTAAAGGGGCGCTTCTGCCGGATCAGCTCCTCCGTCAGCTTCTGCCCGGCTTCAAAGCTCGACATGGGATCGCGGGATTCAGGCAAGTCGAGAGTGAGGCGCGCGTCGAGTTCCAGTCCACAGGATTTCGCGCTGCTGCGGACACCGCGCCACCGCGGCGAACTATCGGTGAGAGAGCGCGGTCCGCGTATGAAAGCGATCTTGCGATGACCCAGGGAATGCAAATGCTCGAGCGCGAGCCGGCCGCCGACCTCGTTGTCGACGATCACCGAGCTGATGGAATCGGTCTTCAGTTCGCACCCGATCATGGTCGTCGGGATGCTGCTTTTTTCCAGGTCGCCCAGCAGGTTGATATCGAGAAAAAGCCAGTTCGCCAGCACAATCAGCGCTTCGATGCGGCGGTCGAGCAGCATTTCCAGATAACGCTCGAAGCGGCTGCGCTCGTTGTGCACGTCGGTCAGGATGGGAAGGTACGAAGACTGGTAAAGCGTATTTTCGATGCCCCGCAGTACCAGCGTGCAGTAAGGGTCGGTCATGTCAAACACCATCACGCCGACCGTATGGCTGCGTTTGCTGCGCAAAGAACGGGCAAACTGGTTGGGACGGTACCCGAGTTTCTGGGCGGCACGCTCGATCTTTTTCTTGGTGGCGGGAGGAATGTAGCGCGCTAACGGCGCGTTGTTCAGCACGATCGACACGGTGGTCGAAGAGAAGCCGCTTTCCTTCGCTACGTCACGAATGGTCACCATCGCCGCACTTCCACCGGAGCACAGAGATCGCGCTCCCTAGCTGTAAGAGTTTCCACCGGCCGTAGCGCTCGCATCGCCGCCTCAAATCCGAGCGATCGCTGGCGGACACTACAGCAGAGAGTCGAGGCAGTGTCAAGCACTGGCCTTATTTCGGCGTTTTCGTATTCAGTGAAGCAGTGGGCCGACCTGGCGCCGCCATTCCCCATCACTCCGCGCCTTCTCCAGGTTCCCGCACCTAACCCCACAGGGTTACTTTCGTTACTATTTAGGAGGGAGTAACCGGGAAAGAGGTCACTCGCAGCGTGAGACTGGCGTTACCTAGCTCATCCCTTGAACTGAAGGCAAACTTAATGATCAGGGGTGTGCGGAGAGTTGCTCGCGCAACACAAGGACCCCTCGGCAAGGTTCGGCTCTGCATCCAAAACTTAGCCCATGAGTTTGGCAGTCAAACCTCGTCCTTCCCTGGAAGACCAGCACTTCCACGTGGTGGTGATCGGCGGCGGCATCAATGGTGTCGCTGTGGCGCGGGAGATCGCCCGCGCCGGCAAACGCGTGCTGCTGGTTGAGCAAAATGATTTCGGTTCCGGCGTGACCAGCCGCTCTACCCGCATCATTCACGGCGGCCTGCGCTACCTCGAGCACGGCGAACTTGATCTGGTCCGCGAGTCGGTGCGCGAGCGCGAACGCTTGCTGCGCGAACGGTCGCACCTGGTGCATCCCGTCCGTTTCCTCTTTCTGCTCAACGAACAGAGCCAGCGCAGCGCCATGAAAGTGCGTGCCGGCCTGTGGCTTTACCAGCGAATCGCAGGCAAGAAACAGAGCGATCTCAGCGAGATGGAATTGATGCGCGTCGAGCGCACCCTCGACTCTGGCCATAAGTGGTCAATCTTCAATTATGAAGATGCGCAGTGCGAGTTCCCCGAGCGCCTCGTGGCAGAGTGGCTCACCGAGGCGGTCGAGGCTGGAGCCGTCGTGCGCAATCACTGCGAAGTGCTGGCCGTGAATGTAGTGCACGGCCGCGCCCGCGGAGTTTTGCTGCGCGATCGCACCTCGGGAAAAGACGAGCGCGTCGACGCCGCCTGGATCTTGAACTGTACCGGCCCCTGGGCCGATCGCGTTTGCCAGCGCTCCGCAGTGCGAACCAGCCAGCCCATGCTGGGAGGGGTTCGCGGATCCCACATCGTTCTGCCGCGTTTTTCCGGAGCACCCGCGACGGCGCTCTACACGGAAGCGTCCGACGGTCGCCCGGTTTTCGTTCTTCCCTGGAACGAACAGATCTTAGTGGGCACCACCGAAGTCGCTGACAGCGGCGACCCCTCAAAAACCGTTCCTTCCAACGAGGAGATCGAATACCTGCTGCGAACCGTGAAGGGATTGTTTCCCAAGGCAAAAATTTCTGAGCACGACATCAAGTACGCGTTCGCCGGCGTGCGTCCGCTGCCGAACTCGCCGGGGAACGCATCCTCGGCTGTGACCCGGCGCCATTTCCTGCACGACCACGCCGATGATGGAGCCTCCAAATTGATTTCCGTCATCGGAGGCAAGCTGACCACCGCGGCATCGCTGGCGCGGGAATGCGCGCGCAAGGTTGGCCTCTCAGTCGCGGAACCGAAAGCGGTCGCCCTGGGATCGGGGAGTGCGCTCGATCCGGTGCTCGATCAGGAAGTTCTCGAGATCGCGCGAGCCGGATCGGTCAGTGAAGAAACCGCCCGCGGCCTGATGGAGTGGCATGGACGCAACGCCATCGATATTGCGCGCATGGCCCTGGTGAGCGCCGAACTGCGCGCGCCCATCTGTCCCCACACCTCGCACATTGTGGCCGAGGTGGTCGAGGCTCACCGCAAAGAATTCGCTGTCAGCATGGGCGATGCGCTGTTGCGCCGGGTTCCGGTCGCCCTGGGCGCTTGTTGGTCTGAGTCCTGCAGCCGCGAAGCGGCTTTGCGCATCGGAGCCGTGCTCGGCTGGGACGATCAGGCTCTGGGCGCAAATCTGGAATCGTTTGAAATGGAGCGTAGCGCCTTCCTGCACCGTCCCGCGCGCCACACTTCCGCTCTCGAAGCCGCCGCCGACTAACCCCCGGAGTCGTACGCCCGCACAACCCGCGCAGCCTTTCGCGATGTCCTCTTCCCGAAGTTACTAAAGATTGGGACTGTCCTGCCGTCATCTGGAGATGGGATCAGAACGAAACTAAACTGAGGCAAAGTAGTGCGCGACTTTCGCGGCAGTGCCTGATTCCAGACAGATTCGATCGATGCTGATTCCCATCAATCACGAAAATATGACGGCACGGCGCTGGCCCGTCATCACCCTCGCATTGATCGCGATCAATGTTCTGGTCTTCCTCTTTACCACGGGGGCGATCGACGATGAAGCTCCGCAGCTGGGCGAGGTGAAATCTCACATCCTGATTCTCGCCGCGCTGCATCCGGAATTGAAGATGCAGCCCGAGTCGCAGCGTCTGGTCGACGGCTTCAAGCAAAGTCATCCCGAGCAATGGAAACAGGTGCAGGATCCCTTTCGCGACGTGACAGATCCCTTCGACGCGCGCATCAAAATGACGCCGGATGCCTCGAAGCTGCAGCAGGAAATGGACGCGCTGAACCAGCAACTGGTGAAGCTCTCCGGGACGTCGATCGTCGATCAGTACGCTTTCATTCCCGCGCAACCCAGGGCCATCACTTATCTCACCGCGAACTTCCTCCACGGTGGCTGGCTGCACCTGATCGGGAACATGTGGTTTCTCTGGCTGGCGGGGTTTGTTCTGGAAGAAGCGTGGGGCCGCTGGCTCTATTCGGCCTTCTATCTGATCTCCGGCGCGGCTGCGCTGCAGTTCTATGCCTGGACGAATCCCGGCAGCATCACGCCCACCCTGGGCGCATCGGGCGCGGTCGCGGCCCTGATGGGAGCGTGTCTGGTTCGCTTCCCGAAAATGAAAATCGAGCTGGCGTGGCTCGTCATGTTAAAGCTGTATCGCTTCAAAGCGCCAGTCTACTTACTGGTGCCGCTCTGGCTGCTGGTCGAACTCTTCTTCGGGGCGATGGCGGGCTCGAGCGGCGGCGTGGCGCATTTTGCGCACGTCGGCGGTTTCGTCTTCGGAGCGCTAGCGGCCCTGGCCATCCAGCGCTCCGGCATTGAGCAAAAGGCGAACAAGGCCATCGAAGAGCAGGTCACCTGGACCTCCGATCCTGAGCTCGAACAAGCCAACAATCTGGTGGAACACGGCCAGTTCGATGAAGCCGTCGCGGTGCTGAACAATCACGTCGCGGTCAAGCCGGCGTCGTTCGATGCCTGGAGCCTGTTGCGGCAGATCTACACGCGCCAAGGCAACACCAAGGCCTACCTCGAAGCCACGCTCAAGACCTGCGCCCTGCATCTGAAGGCGGACGAAATCGAAGCTGCCTTTCACGATTATGCCGAGTTCATCGACTCGGGCGGCGGAAAGCTGCCAGTCTCAATCTGGCTTGAAATCTGCAAGGGCGCGGAAGAGAAACAGGAATTCGAACGCGCCCTGAGTGAATATCAGCAACTGGCCGCGGCCTATCCCGCCGAGCGCCAGTCGCTCACCGCACAACTCAGCGCAGCCCGCCTCTGCGCGAAAAAGCTGAACCGTCAGCAGGACGCCCTCGCGCTTTATCAAGGCGCGGCGTCATCTCCCATCCCGCACTTGGACTGGGAGCAACACATCCAGACCGGAATCAAAGAAGCCAAAGCAGCAATCTCGGGCGGAAACGCCATCGCGGCTCGAGCGCAGTAGAAGCGCTCAGAAGCATTCCCCTTACCGCCTTAGATACCCGCGCAACGGTCAACGAGTGTAATGCGGGATATCTCAACAACCATGCGCCAGCGGACACAGCCGTGCGAGCGGGGCACGTCCCTTGGAGGATCGCCTTAGGAGTAAAGTGGGTCACCCGAGGGTGCCCCACTTCCAAGCCTTGACCTGTTGGGCGTACTCTATCGAGGGGGCAAGACTCGAACCCAAGCCAATACTTTAGATTGCATGCGACCTTTGGATTACTGCCCGGTAGCCGTAACCGTGACGGTGAAGCCTCCGCTGTTGTCAGCAACGTCCCAGTCGTTGATCCCCAGGAAGAGCGTCCCCGCTTCGTGCACGTCAAAGGTGCGCCCCTCGCCAACGAAACGTAGCAAATCGGGCCTGATGCCAATTCGCGTCAGGTCCTTGGTTCCATCGATCGCTTGAAAGCCCCGGGCATCGTTAACCCTGTATTTGGGAACGAAAACCCCCATGAGGGCGCCAATGTTGTCTATGGTTCCACCCGAGACGCCGACGGCCTCTTGAAGCGGGTACTCAGCGCCGAGGGTGCTGACTCGCCCGCCATTCGGGCCTACGGGGCCAAGGCAGACGGCCAAGCAATAGCCTGTGTCTACGGTGCCGCCAACGTAGGTAACGGTGATCGTTGCCGGCCCGTTTACGGTGATGCCCGGCACAAGTGGCACGACTGGGCCTACCGGGCTGCCAAACGCGCCTCCGGCATTGCCCGGCACAAATACCGTTGTCTGCGCACTTGCAGTAGTCGCGGCCGCAACCGTCTGGACCAACATTATGAGCATCAATGCCGCACCCGGACGAAACGCCCGCAGGCGACCCAAGAGCGTGAATTCGTCAGCCTTCATGTTTCCTCCTTGCCACCCGAAGTGGCCCGTGTGACTTCTTTCGCCGCGGTTCGCCGGCCAGAGCGCGCCCGGGTCACGCTACTGCGAAGCATCGAATGCGCTCTCTGCGGTTGGGCTCTGGGCTCCGAGGAGAACGGTTCACTGGGATTGCATTCCTGCCAAAGCGGGTTCCGTGCGGCTAACGCCGACCACAGTAGGCGCGGTTCCCCAGGCGGGATGTGCTTGGCATCACAACCCGAAGTGATGACGATCACACAAAGACGCGCGGCGGGATAAGTTGGCTCGTCGCTGCCCAGGGCCGGATAGTTGACGCTATCAGGCGATTACGCTCATTAACCCGCTTATCGCGGTGAACGCGACCTGGCAGACGGGAGCAGTCGTATGAGGAAGTCTACCCGCTTACCGTCCGGCCCAGAAGCCCCGGGTCGTCAGAGATGATGCCGTCGACTCCCAACTCCGCGAACCGTTGCATCTCAGCCGGATCGTTCACCGTCCAGACAATCACTTTTTTCCCGGCGCCCTTTATCTTGCGAACGAGTTCGGGCTCGGCCAGTGCAGAGTGGGGAATCACATACTCAACCGGAAGCTCAGTCCAGAAGCGCAGCTGCGTCTTGGTCTCGCAGATCAGCCCCAGCGGAATGGCGGAATCCTGTGCTCGGAAGGCCTTAAGCACTCCGGGCACAAACGACGAAACCACGAATCCGCGGCGCGGCTTGTGCCGAAGGAATAGATCGAGAGTAATTCTCTCCAGTCCCCGGACTTTCATCTCAATATCAAGAAACGCCGTGGCCTGATAGCGCTGCAAGACATCCCGTAGCCGCGGCAAGGCTGGCAGTTGCTGCGCGGTCGCTCGATCAATCTTCAACTTTCCCACACTCGGATCGTGACAGACGACCGCTTCGCCGTCCTCCGTGAGCCGCACATCGAATTCAAACCCGTCGCAGCCGCCGGCCAGCGCGCGGTCAAACGACGCCAGCGTGTTCTCCGGAATCGACTTCAGCGCACGCGCGCCCCGGTGACCGAGAAGAACCGGGCGGGAGATTGTCGGCAGCGCGGTCACGTGGCGGGATCAGTCGAGATCGAAATCCCGGATCGGCTTCCCCGTGTCGGGAGTCTCTTTGGCCTTCTTGACCGCCTCCTGAAACTTTTTCTCCAGGAGAGACGAGGCATTCCTCTGCGCTTCCACCGACTGCTGGAAAATCGATTCGCGGCGGCTGTCCTGCTCTCGCATCGCCTTGGCGGCGGCTTCCATGTCGTTGAACGTCTTCGGCTTCACCGCGGCGGTGTGTGCGATGACGGCGCGAGTTTCGACATCGACCTTAAGCATCGCGCTGCAACACGGGCACGTCACATCGAAGTTGGGGGACTTATTCGCCATCTATAGCGAATCATAGCGCAAAACGCGGCCTGCCGCGAAGCCGGAAGGACGTGTGACCCATGTGCGTACGACCCTATACGTACAAGCGCTTCTGCAGGAATACTGTGGAAAGCCTTAGAGGTGACTTAACCCCTTTATTTTCAGCGCCTGAGTTTGATCGGAAAAACGTGGAACAGATTAAGCATCTCCCATCCCAAAAGAAATACCGAAACCAGCACAACCATGACGGCCAGAAGTTCGCCAAAGCTGAGGCCGCGTCGGTTGGGCTCGAAACGTCGCGTAGCCAGGCTCAGAATATTCAGCGTGGCAAAGCCGAATACAACGGCCCAGAGGATGTTGTAGAGATCGTCTCGCGAGCCGCGATAAAGAATGGCCGCGGCTACGCCAAGGGCAACCGCGCAATTGGCGCGCACGATCGGATACGCGGTAATCGCCGCGCGCGTCGTGCGCGCGAAGCCGGAAAGCAATGATGCTGCGCCGGGCAGTTCCACGATTGGATATTACATCGTCAGTCTTCGCCCCGTCACGGCGTCCGGACATAGTAGTGCGCCTTTGGAAATTCTCCACCCTCCCAAACCGGCGTCATCCTCGGACCCGCTGCCCCACACGCTCCGCGCTCGCCACCCAAGTTAATATGGACTCATGAGTCACGGCGAAACCAATACGGAGAGTAACGGCGAAACCAAGCCGCGCTTCATTTTCTTCGATGTCGGCAATACTTTGCTGTTCCCCAACCGCCCTCGCATGCTCGCGCCCCTGCCGGCGAAACACCATCCCACGCTCGAACGCTGGCAGGCGCTGGAACGTCGAACCAAGCAGGAGTTCGACTCGGGCATGACCGCCGGCAAAATAGATCACAGCTTCTGGTGGACTTTTCATACCTACCTGCTCGAAGAGGCGAACCTGCCGGCCGACAGCGTCCGCGATCAACTGGTCGAAAACACGCGCCAGTCAGCCAACTGGGACCAGATCCTGCCCGGCACCCGCGCCGCGCTGGAGCGAATTCGACAAGCCTACGGCATCGCCGTGATTTCGAACGCCGACGGCAAGATTGATGAAGTGTTGAAGCGCTGCAGCATTGCCGACTGTTTTGCCAGCATCACAGATTCTGGAATCGTGGGATGCGAGAAGCCGCATCCGAAAATCTTTGAAGCGGCGCTGCATGATATGAATGCCCAGCCCGGCGAAAGCCTTTATGTGGGCGATGTGTATTCGGTGGACTATGTCGGCGCGCGCAACGCCGGTATGCAGGCGGTATTGTTCGACGTATCCGGAGCTTATCGGGAGCGCGATTTTCCCCGGGTCGAGTCTCTGGCCGAACTCGAAGCGTGGCTCAAACAATAGCTTCCGTTAAAGCTTGAGAGGTGCAAAAAATCGGGGAGTGGGCCAGTTTGAAATTGATTTGAAAGGGCGCGGCATTCCAGCCGCGCCACAAGCCTCGCCAAATCAATCGTGGCTTTAGAGGTTGCGGAAAAACTCCCAAATGCCGGCAGTGACGTGGAAGAGCGGCGCTTCAGCGCCGCGTAAGCCGCAAAAAAAATAAATCGCGGCTTTAGCCGCTGGGGGAACGTGTCCTTGAAACCGGCCCACTACCAAAAAATCATATTCGATCTCACACGATTCCTGGCAGCAGTGCACTTCGGAACGCTAAGTGCCTTTCTTCGCGTCCTTAGCGGATCTTCCTAGCTTAGCTAACTCTGCGGTTAAAAGCTCTTTACCAACCGCCCGGGAGAAAGCTTCTAACCTAGCGGCCCGCGACGAACAACTCTCATAACTCCAAAATCTGATGGTTGTGGCAGTCAGACCGAATGCAGTCGTAGAGCTGCCGCAACAGCTCACCGCCATAACGGGCGACGAAGTAGATGCCTCCAACTCCCCGCTCCTGCAGCGCTTTCTCGGGATAAAGAGCTTCACTCAGAGCGTCAGCGTGGCGTACCACCAGTTCGCCTTTTAGCGCTTCCGCCCGTGCGGCCTGGGTTTGAAGTTTTTCCAACTGATGCTGCATCTTCGAGATCGCGGTTTGCGCTGCGTCTACCAAAGTGCGGTCAAGCTTCTCGATCTTGTCCCGGATCGCACCAAGATTTGTCGTCAGTGACTGATTCGTGGCTTCGAATGCGGCCTGCAGATCCTGCGGCAAAGCGCGGGCCGCGAGTTGGCGGCGCAGCGCTTCCGGGCCGGCGAACACGTCAGTTACAGAGATCCCGTGTTTCTCGAGCAGGCGCTGCGTCTTCGGCTCGACAATCGTCGCGGAGAAACGCGGAACGATCGGCGTCACGCGGCCAAGCAACGCTTCATACACCACGCCAGTCTGCGCGAAGTAGGCAGCCTCGGCTGCTCCGCCGGTATAAGCGACCGTGGGAAGCAGATAGTCCTGCACGATCGGTCGCAGCAGCACGTTGGGGCTGAATCGTCCCGGCTCAGAATCGACGCGACGTAACAATTCAGCGGGAGAGATTTTCTCGGCCCCGGCATCATTGCCGATCACGAACTCGCGACCGTTACCCTGCGCGCGTCCGTGGATCGCCGTTCGCGCCCCGTCCTGCAACGTGAACAGCAACACCGAAGACGGCGTGACTTTCACCTGCTGGTGGTAGCCGGCGGCATCGAGAGCTTCGCCGCGCGCCAGCAACGCTTCGGCCAGTTCGCCGGACCGCTCGATGGCTGCCTGGTAAATTGGCAGCGCCACGCGATGAAGCTCGGCATCCGAAGCGTCGAGCACGATCACGCCCCACTCGGCAAAAAGCCTGGCATAGACTCGCGCGAACGCGCTGCCCAGCGTTTGGCCCGGAGCGTATGCCTCGCGCAACAGCGCCGTGGCGTCGTTGTCACCGAGCAGAGCGGCGGCTTGCTCCAACACCGGCAGAATCTCGTCACCCAGGCGCACCGCGCCAACCGGCGCTCCCGTGACCCCGTGGCTCGGCGTGGTAAGAGTTTGCAGCGTGCCTTCAGGGCCCGGCAAAGCTACGTGATTCACTTCCGCAAGGTCGTGATCGTAAGTCGCGAGCCAGAAGATCGGAACACTCTCGACGCCGGCGGCGGTCGCTTCCTCGGCGAGTTTAACCGCGGTCAGCGCTTTGTAGAAGGCAAACATCGGGCCGCCGAAGAGTCCCACCTGCTGTCCGGTCACCACTGCGGCCGCGCCGTGGCGCAGACGATCCAGATTGCTAAGTGTTTTCGCAGAAGCGTTCCAGGATTTGTTCTGACGCTCAAGAATGTCAGCCACACTCTTGCGCCGCGACGAATCGTAACTTACCTTCTGCGCTTCGGGTTTCAACCATTCCGCCAGATAAGGCGGCCGGGGATAAAACGGCTGTACCGCGGGAGAGTATTCAAGGAAATCGGTGAAAAGGCGCGTGGTGTGCGGGATCTGGGAAAATGGAAGACAGTGCGCCTTCACTGACACTTCTCCGCGCATCGTGATTTCAAGCCGCGCATAGACCAGGTTTGGACGTATGAGATCATCTCAGGTCAACACCAGCAGAGCCGGAAAGCATATCAAACTTACGCCGTTCTACAGATGCCCGAAAACACGGCAAGATGCAAGAAGATATGATGACTCTCCGTACGATGACTGCTGGGGAACGACCGCCGGAGAATGACTGCCGAAGAATGACCACCGCAAGAATGACCGCCCTGGGACGGACCGTCGGAGGACACACTTGAGTCTTACTTCTCTGAACATCGTCGTACCCGTAACCCTCGAGGGTTCCGTCGTGCGTTTGGAACCGATTCGCGGCGAACATGCCGCGCTTTTCTGGGACGTCGCAAAGGACGATTTAGAACTCATCTTCCGCTGGATTCCATATTCCCTGAAGACCCGAGAAGACTTCACCCGGCTGGTGGAGAAGGCCCTCGCCGAGCAGGAGCGCGGCGAGTCGGTGGCCTTCGCCACGGTCAAACGCGCCTCCGGTCGCGTCATCGGCAGCACTCGATTCATGAATATCGATCGCCACAACCGCCGCGTCGAAATTGGCTCGACCTGGATCGCGCCCGCCTGGCAGCGCACCGCCGTCAACACCGAGGCGAAGTATCTGATGCTGCGCCATGCCTTTGAAGTCTGGGGCTGCGCGCGTGTGGAATTAAAAACAGACGCGCTCAACCAACCATCGCGCAACGCGATTCTCCGCATCGGCGCCAGGGAAGAAGGCACACTCCGCCGCCACGTCGTCACCTGGACCGGCAGAATCCGCGACAGCGTATATTTCAGCATTCTCGATGACGAGTGGCCCGCAGTGAAGACTCGGCTTGAGGCTCGTATGGCGCCGTCATCTCCCTCGTTGTGAGAACGCGCTCGAACCGCTATGATGCCTGCGATTCCCGCGTCGGTTTCTGCCTGCGCGAATCACTCAAAAGCATCTTACGACTCGCTGGAGGATCGAATGGAAGGCACCCAGGTTGTGTCGTTAGTCATCGCCCTGATCATTGGCATATTCGTGCTCGGAACCATCCTGAGCGGCTTCTTCCAGGTTCAAACGGCAGAGGCCGTAGTGGTGCAGCGCATGGGCAAGTTCCAATGCGTCGCCGGGGCCGGCATCAACTTCAAAATGCCCTGGCTCGACCAGATTGCCGGACGCATCGACTTGCGCGTACAACAACTCGCCCTAGACGTGGAAACAAAAACAAAAGATAACGTATTCGTCAAGATTCCCGTGTCGGTGCAGTATCACGTAATCCCCGACAAGGTGTACGAAGCCTTCTACAAGCTGGCCAATCCGCGGCAGCAGATCTCGTCGTATGTGTTCAACGTGATTCTCGGGCACGTGCCCAAGATGAATCTCGACGACGCTTTTCTACAGCAATCCGACATCGCCGTCGCCATCAAGCAGGGCCTCGACGACGTCATGCGCACCTATGGCTATGCCATCGATCAGGCGCTGGTCACCGACATCCAGCCCGACGACAAGGTAAAAGCCGCCATGAACGAGATCAACGCCGCGCAGCGCGAGCAGGTCGCGGCAACCGCTCGCGGCGAGGCCGAAAAAATTCTGAAAGTGAAGCAGGCCGAGGCCGAAGCCGAGAGCAAAGCGCTGCAGGGCCAGGGCATCGCCAACCAGCGCAAGGCCATCATCGAAGGTCTCAAAGAGTCGGTGGAAGCGTTCTCCAAAGCGGTCGAGGGATCGACGCCCAAAGACGTCATGATGCTCGTGCTGGTCACGCAATATCTCGACACCATGAAAGAAATCGGCGCCAACGATAAAAGCAACACAATCCTGATGTCGCACTCCCCCGGCGCCGTCACCGATCTCTACCGCCAGATGCAAGACGCAGTCATGATCGGCCAGAAAGCCGCAAATCTAACGCCGTAATCGCTGCCGGAGGGTGTCCATTCAAGCCCCGGGTGGCCCACCCTTTGTAAGCTAGCATAGATCCTGGGTGGCCCATCCTTGCGGGTTTTTGCAAGGGTGGGCCTTCCCGAATGCGGACATCTTGGGATTTTGTCTTCGGATTTTCTTCCTCCACCCGCCTGAGGCTTTTACAGTGAGGAGATGCCGAAGGGTCTCAAGCGCTACTACGGGCAAGACCATCTGCATTTCCTTACCTGTAGTTGTGATCACCGCCAGCCCTGGCTCGCAAGCGCATCTCGACGCGATCTATTTTTGCAAATCCTCGAGGAGACGCGACAGCGTTATGGCTTCGTAGTCGCCGGTTATGTGGTGATGCCCGAGCACATTCACCTGCTGCTGAGCGAACCGGAACGAGGCACACCTTCCACGATCATGCAGGTGGTCAAACAGCGCTTTGCGCGTCGCGTGCTGGGAAAGAGAAAACCGGGCCGGGCACAGACCGAACTCTGGCCTGCCAGCAGCGAGCGCGTGTGGCAGCGGCGCTTCTACGACTTCAACCTTTGGAGCGCGCGCAAACGCATCGAGAAGCTGGTCTACATGCATCGCAATCCGGTCAAGTGCGGGCTGGTGGAGTCGCCCGAGCAATGGCGCTGGAGCAGCTATCGCAGCTATGCCTATCGGGAACAGGGCGCGGTAAAGATTAATCAGTGGCGTGAGCAGATGAAGATTCGTCCGGCGGCGTGAACGACTTCTGAAACCCTTTCGGGCGAGAGCTGGAGTAAGCCCACCCTTTGCGAAAACCCTGCAAAGGATGGGCCACCCAGGGCCTATCTAGTTCGAAGAGTGGGCCACCCGCGTATTTAGGCCGTCTTTGTGGCAGCGACTGTTGCTGCTGGCGAGACAGGAAGGTCCGGTATGCTGTAGTTCAGATACACAGACGAAAAGAGGATGGTCAGCAATAGGCTTATTGGGAGCTTGATATCCCATGAGCGTCGGAACAGGGAGATGATTTCAGCTCTAAGAACGAGGGCAGCGGCTATCCATAAGACAGCAACGCCGGTGCCGACGGCATCTGCGTATGGGACTGAGAACAGTCTCGGAACCAGCATCAAGATCGAGAACATGACGATGATCAGGTAACACCAAAGCGCGACACTGTGTCCTCGCCTTGTGTGTACCCAATATGCTAAGTACAACCCCAGAACTAAGAATACAAGCCCCCCAGAAAACAGAGCCAGAATGATCGTCCACCCCAAGCTGAGGTCGACTGTCCAAGGTAAACCTCTATTGTTGAACACGCCTAGCCTCCTTGCCCCGTTCATCTCGTTTGCAGACTACGGACCTGGTTAATTACAAGCGAAATTCAACCAGCCTTGCACAGTAGCTTTCTTGACGCTCTTTGACGCGTTAACTGAGAGCACTCCCGACCCCTGCATTTGTGCATTTACTGGGCTGGTAAGCAAGTTCTGCGCAGAATCTGGAAGCCAACTAGGTGGCGCCGGTATCAAAGGTGTGCCCATCGTCTGAGATTCGACCTGTCCAAGACTAAGTTGTCCGTATGAAACTTGGCCCTGCGCACCACTGTCACTCAGACTTGCGGTCGCCGAGGCATTTCCAACCGAAACCTGCACACCTATAGCGCAGGGATTCGGAATGTTTGCAACCGCATTATGTATCGCAAGCACTGCAGCTTGAGCGGAGGGACTGAGGGGAACGTCGGTAGGATCATAGTACGGCACTGTTGTCGTCAGCAGTTGCAGCAACGTCCCTGGCTGCGCGTTGGCTGTCGCGGACGCTGTCGCCCAGTTCTGGGCCAGGTATGGGCTGGCGCTGGAACTCCAGTCGCCGTAATTGGAGTTCCATTGGCCGTTGGTCAGCATTGCATTTTCAAACAGGTCTGGATCGACCCAAGTTCCGCCCTGTCCCGCGCATCCACCCTTGCTTCCCGTCACCGGATCGTCCGCCGAGTCAAAGCTGCCGTCGTCCCACACGCACTCCAGCCCGGTGGGGTCGATGTTCGACAGCGGGTTGTTGAGCACATAGGCATAACGGTTCCAGGTCTGCGGGTTGCTCGGATCGACTGCGTTCAAACCCGAGGGATCGGGCGAAACCCAGCGGCCCTGGTTCGGGTTGTACTTGCGGTAGAGCGCGTCGTAGGTCCCCGCGACGGTGTCCGGTGAAATACCGGCCCACACGGTATCCCCGTTCCCGGCAGCGCCGGTGTTGTACTGCTCGCCGAATGGCGCAAAAGCCTTATCGGAATTCACCGCTCGCCCATTCAGAGTCGATTCCACTGTGACGCTCCCGAGGTGGTTGCCGTGCCGGACCCAAGCGTAGACTATGCCCGGAACCTGTCCTTTTAGCATTGTAGACCCGCCAGGGAGAGGGATGGAGGCAAACACCCACGTTTGGCCGTTCATGATGCCCATTTTCCCTAACGGCCCATAGAGAATTTGCTGCGTCGGGTTCGACTTCTCCACTTCTCGGCTCAGGGCATCGTAGGTAATGGCGTTGCCGTCAATTGAAGCCATGTCGCCGTAGGCATCCCAGGTGTAGGTGTGGAAGGTGTCGTTGAGGAGGTTGCCGGAGATGTCATAGCTGGTGCCTCCAAGGGTGTATGACGAAATACGGGGACATCCATGATAAGTAAAAGTCAAGAGGAGACGGAGGCGGGTGGCTCACGCTTTGTCGTCTACGTCCCCGTTGGCCGACCCTTTGTAAGCTAGCATAGATCCTGGGTGGCCCATCCTTGCGGGTTTTTGCAAGGGTGGGCCTTCTCGAATGCGGCCATCCTGGGATTTTGTCTTCGGATTTTCTTCCTCCACCCGCCTGAGGCTTTTACAGTGAGGAGATGCCGAAGGGTCTCAAGCGCTACTACGGGCAAGACCATCTGCATTTCCTTACCCGTGGAAATCCGGGGACGAAATCCGGACGAAATCCGGGAAATCCGGGGACGGAAATACGGGGACATCCATGATAAGTAAAAGTCAAGAGGAGACGGAGGTCTCCGAGCGCTTAGGAGAGAAGGCTCTGGAAGCGGAGATGAGGCGGTTAGGTTAAGAAACAGCCAGCGATCGTTCAGTGCGGCCAAAGCAGCAGCTTGGCCAGACATCCATTTGCGGGAACCGAGCGCGAGCCCGGTCCACGAAGTATGAGTTAGGGTTTTCCGGCCGGCCTCGATACAGACGGTGAGGAGCATCGGGAGTCGAGACTCCTCTGCCCAGTCCCCAAGTTGGCGAGGAACGGCCGGACGATCGCCGCTGCGTTCAAAGTTTTTCCTTCTTAGGCAGCTTTTTGTGTCGGCTCTTCCAAAGGCATGCGCAGTTGGAAGGGTTGACGGCTTTTGTCGACGGCCAATAAATAGGCGACGAGTTTGCGGGCCACTGCCAGGGTGGCGCGGTTGCGGTGTCCGCGCTCCAACTCGCGGGCATGAAGCGCCGCCAGTTGCGGATTCCATCGCGGGGCCAGCTTGGCGGCCTCGATCAGTGTGGTTTGCAGCCAGTGGTTGCGCTGTTTCGAGATGGGACCGCGTTGCTGCTTGCCCGCCGAAGACTTCAAGGCGGCGGTCAGTCCGCAGTAACTCATGGCATCGGAACTGGAGCGAAAGCGCTGCGGATCGCCGACCTCCAAGGCCCAGGTCAGAGCAGTAATCTCTCCGACGGCTGGAATCGTCATCAACCGTTCGACACGTTGCGCCAGTTCGGGATCGGCGAGTAACTCGCGGACCAACCGCTTCTGCGTGGTCTCGAACATCTCCAGCGCGCCGCGGCTCAAACGCAGCAGATCGATCACCGATTCCGGCACTTCCTCGAGTTCTTCCAGCAGACTGGCAAAATATTTCTTGCGGTGCAGCTTCTCCTTCACGTAGAGAGCGCCGGTTTCCATCAGCAGTCCGGCCATCCTGTTCTTCATGCGTACCGCTTCGCTCACCACCAGGCTGCGATAGCGCAGCAGACGGCGCAGTTCGCGGATCCGCGGCGGCGCCACATAGCAGGCCGGTAATAGATTGCAGCGCACCAAGTCGGCAATGGTGCGCGCGTCGATGGCATCGCTCTTCTTCTTGCCCGCGCTGATGGCTTTCATCTTGGCCGGATGCGCCATCTCTAACTGCTCGGCGTGCGGTTTCAGCCTGTCGTAGATCCAAGCGCTGAACAGGGTCGCTTCCATCGCTCCCCGCCACGGTTGCGGACGGGCGGAGGCCCATTGCCGCAAGACCTCGCGTTGCGCCAGCACGCTGCCTTCTTCCACGATCTCGCCCGCAGCGGTCTTGACGCAGAAACTGATGGTTTTCTTGTGAACGTCGAATCCGATATAGTGAAGGCTGTTCATAGGGTTCTCCGAGTGAGCTTTCTGAGCTGGCGCTTTCCTCGCCAGTCTCAGCATCGTAGCCGCTTCGAGAACCCTTCTTCATTTCACTTATGCATTCATACAGACGGGACTGACCCCATTTTTCCGACCGTCATGTTTCCACAACCCGAGTTTGTGACATTCATCACAGACTTCCACAATCAAAACGTGCAATCATCTCCAAAGCCGCGACGTTCGGCCACAGGGCCCTGCGCCGCGACCTAAGTCCTTTGTTTCGCGGATTTTAGCCCCTAAGTCCTTTACCATCCGGATTTTGCCGGGAATTTCGTGCTAACTCGAAGACTCTAAAGATTCGGGGGGAGGGGGGGAGGGGGGGTACCTGACAGCAGCGCCTGGAACCCATGGCCGCTGCCCGTCATCTAACGGATTGACTTCCCTTCTCGGGCAACCTAGTCTGGAAGTGGTTCTTTGCAAAGGCCCATCCCACCAGTGGGGGCGTCACGGCTTCGACGGAGATGCTTGCGGCCAGGAGGCATGCCGGGGTGCACACACCCGTAATCGTGGGCAAAATGATAATTGCCAATCAACAGATGGCATACGCAGCTTAATTAATTAAGTTGCCGTCCTCCGCGGCTTCGCCCGTGGGCTGCGGTCAGGACGTCACACAGCGGGCTGCTCTTCTCGTCTACGTCTGGGATGAGAGGCTAAGACCTCAGGCTAGCGGCACGCGTTTCTTGTCCGTTCTGAGCGTGGGCCGCGAACGTCCTTGGTAGGGTGGAAACGCCTAATGCCGGGGGCATGAACGCGAATAAGCATGTAGTCTCTTGACCAGTAACATTTTCGGACGCGGGTTCGACTCCCGCCGCCTCCACCACTATAAATTATTGATTATAAACGTTTTATAAAAACAGTAGAAACATCGCTGTCTGCCAACTGACCGAGACCAAAGGTGACATGACGACGCCGAGTCTGATCATGCCGAAGGCAACAATCTGTTTCGCCTGCCATGAGAAGTCTGCGTCATTGCCGCGGCATTCTGCGGCGGCCAAGACGCGGTGCCTGGAGTGCCACGGATTCTCACAGCAGTAGCCGTCCCGCGTTGTTGCGTGAGGACGTCGATCTCCCCCGAGACAATCAGTTTTTTGTATAGAGAGGGCCTGCGCCACGCGAAGCTGGGTCTGATACGGCGTGGATGTAGGCGATCAGC
The DNA here is from genome assembly GCA_963739125.1 of uncultured Acidobacteriaceae bacterium. GTDB lineage: Bacteria > Acidobacteriota > Terriglobia > Terriglobales > Acidobacteriaceae > Sulfotelmatobacter. The sequence goes on from CAVTZD010000002.1 coordinate 551,256, forward strand.
GCCTGAATGTCAGATTTTGCCAGCGTATTACCCCACGCCGGCATCAGTGCCGATTTACTTAAAGCCGGTCCGCCATAGTTGATGATGGCGGTGAGATCGGCATCGCTGATCTTGTTGAAGGTATCGCCGTCGCTGAATGGATGCGGCTTCACTTCAAGATTGTCGTAGTTCGAAACGCGTTCGACTGTGGATTCAGGATCGTGGCAGCGTTCACAATACTGATACGCCAAGTCACGGCCGAGGGTTTGCTGATAGCCGAGAGCGATTTCTTCTATTTTGAGGTCGATTTTCTTGTGCGACTTATCGTAAGTAGACGCTACGATTTGGTAGCGTCCGGCCATGGCGCCGAGCGAAACATTAGTTGTGACCTGGCCGCCGGAATCGGTCAGGCTATCACGTGGATCGAAAACGACACCCGGAGCGGCCGCGAACTCTACCAGTGCCCCCGTGACGCCGTTACCTTGCTCATCGTTCACCTGAATGACAAGGGGCTGCGGCAAAAGAGACCCGATCTGAGCGGTTTGCTTTCCCCCACTCGACTCAACCATCGCCGCACCGAATGCCGTCGGCTTAGGTAATGAGACTGAGTCGCTCTTATGCGAGCACGACGTCGCCACAATCGTTGCAAGCAGCGCTACGACAAGTGTGAAGAACATAGAAGATAATTGGCGGGTCATTTCGTTGCTGTCTCCTCCTTGCCTCCGCCTTTTTGCGACATCAGGAATGCTGTAATGGCACGGGCATCGTCATCGCGCAGCGCGCGATTCGGTTCGACGGTGCCGGACCGCAAGGCCTGCGGATTCTTCATCCACTGGTAGATCCATGCCGCCGTCAGGCGCGATCCAACATTCGTCAGAGTCGGACCGATGTAGCCTTTGTCGGTCTTGGTGTCGACAATGTGGCAGCCTTGGCACGCGTACTTACCGTAGAAGAGCTGTTTGCCAAGTTCGACTTGGCCCTGGGAATAGCCGGTGAGCGGCATGGAATCGCGGTCGACGGCCGGGTTCTGATACACCGTCATGATGTAGTCGGCGAGTTGGTTGGCTTCATCGTCCGTCAAATTGAAGCGAGGCATGCGGCGGATCAGCGCCGGACGCAGAGTTCCAGGATTCTTGAGGAACTGCACCAGCCACGCGCGCTGCACCGAGCTCCCTTCCCAAGTCAAGTCGGGAGCCATATCACCCCCGTGGCCATTGATGCGATGGCAACTGAAGCAGGCGAGATCGGCCATCAGCTTCCCGGCTTTGCCGGCGGGTTGATAGTCCGACTCGGGTTTTGCGGCTACGGCAAGCGATGGCGGCAGAGTGTACGAGCGATCATTCAGTGACAGCAACGCGGTTGTAAGCGAGTCGATCTGCGCCGCGGTCAAGGTGTATTGCGGCATCTTCAAGCCGGGGGAGAAGGCGCGCGGGTTCTTGATCTTGCCCGCGATGTAGTCGGGCAACGTGTGCTGCATGCCGGGCAGGAAAATGAGTTGCGTGACCGGCTTGCTGCCAATGCGACTGAGTTCTGGCGCGAAGTTCTCTGGCTTTTTGATGCCGGCAATTTCGTGACAGGAAGCGCAGCCGTAATCCGAGACCAGGCGCTTCCCGTGGGCGATCTGCTCGGGCGTTGCCGGATCGAGATGTACGTTGGCAAGCAGATCGGAATCTGTTTTGGCGAGCAGGAACCCGGATAGCGTCGCGACCTGGCCGTCGTTGAAACGATAGTGCGGCATAGCCGTACCGGGATCGTAGGCGCGGGGATTGCGGAGCCACGCCTGCAGCCAATCCGGTTTCACTTTGCTTCCGACGCGAGTTAGTTCGGGGCCTATGTTGCCCCCGACCATGTTGCCTGCCGCATTCTGCACAGCGTGGCAGGACGCGCAGAAGGATTCTCCGTAGAGACTGGCTCCTGCTGCGGGATCGGCGGCTGCTTTCGTCGAGACGGTCGCGGTGTCGCCTGGCAACGGCGTGCTGTTAGCGATGAGGAATGCCGACATATCGCGTGCGTCGTCATCGCTCAGCTTGAAGTTCGGCATGGTCGAAGTCGGCGCATAAGCTTGCGGATCTTTCATCCAGGCAAAGATCCATTCGCGCGTGGTCTTGTCGGCAACATGCGACAAGGACGGCGGATCGTCCGATGCCTTCATGGTGCTGCCATCGGGCAACTTCACAGTGTGGCAGTGCACGCAACCCTGACGCGAGAGCAGATCGCGTCCTTGATTCAGCTGAGGAGTTCCTGGCAGCGGTCCGCGATGGCATTGCCCGCAGGAAGACTCGATATACTTCGCGGGAAGAATCGGCTGCTCCCACGCCAGCGTGCTGCTGTGGGCCTCCTCTACAGTGGTTGCGGCGCCTTGCCCGCGATGACAGACCGTGCATCCGAACTGATCGAGCTTGTGCGGAATCGCCGGATGTTTGCGATAGGGCTGCGCGGCAACATCGGTCAGGCTGGCTTCCTTCAATCCCACGTGGCAACTTGTGCAGCGATCGACCACTCCAAGTTCAGGCAGCCAGATCTGCTGGATCCCGACCTGAAAGTGGCGTTGCAGCGTGTTGGCGTCGCTGCGGTTGCGAATCATGCTCAGGTAGCCGTGCTGATAGTGGCGCCATTCGCTGAAGTAGTTTTTCGCCGGGGCAATCGCCATCGAGGCCAGAAACACGACGCTGACGACGCCGAAGGCGCGCACGCTGTCTCCGAACAATTTTTGCCAGAGCGACGCAGGTTTCTCGTTCATGACCGCCGCATCCTTATCATCGTTATGAACCCTGCCACGGCCAGACCCAGGCCCAGCCCGGACCGCGGAAAAAAGTGCCGATGGCGGTAAGCACCACCAGTTCGAATAAAAACCATGTCATCACCCAATAGGAGAGCGGCCTGCCCGCGAGATAACGGCGGAAGGCTGAAGGCGATTGTGGAGAACTCTGCGCCGCCAGCAACATAATGCCCGCCATGATCAGTGTCGGCACCAGCGCTGCATAGACCTTGAACATGAGAAGAAACAGCGAGAGCGCACTGGCGAGGACATAAAAGATCCGCAGCCGTCGCTGCCGGTCTTTCAGAAACAATCCGTCTGCTTCAATGTTGACTTTGAAATACGGGATGACGATCAGCGCCATCACGACCAAGCCCGGGACTAGAACGCCCGCGACCACCGGCGGGAAGTAATGCAGCATCTCCTGCAGTCCGAGGAAGTACCAGGGTGCCTTCGCTGGATTCGGCGTGTGTGACGGGTCGGCGAGGCCTTCGAGTGGAGCGTTAAACATCAGCGCGACCCAGACCAGAACGATGGCCAGACTCATGACCACGGTGGCGGTGCGGAACAGGACCTCTGGAAAAGTCTGCAGCTGATCTTCGGTCTCAGCTTTTACTTGCGCCGAAGTGCGGCGGGTGATAAATACGATGCGGCGCGGAGACTTTTTCGCGTTCGAGTCGATGCCGGCGACGAAATCTTTGGAGTCCGCCATAACTATTTCGCCTCCTTGGCAGAACTCGTTCCGCCGTCCCTGGCACGAATTGTTGCGGGCTCGCTGGCGTGGTTGTAGAGTCCGCCGTCCTTGCGGATTCGCCAGAAGTGAATCGCGACGAAGAACATCGCCGTCAGAGGCAGGATCATGCAGTGCAGCACATAAAAGCGAAGCAGAGCGTTAGCGTTGACCCCATGCCCGCCCAGAAGCAGGAAGTGGATCTTGTCTCCGATGAGAGGCACAGCTGATGCGATGTTCGATCCGACGGTGATCGCCCAGTACGCCAGTTGATCCCAGGGAAGGAGATATCCGGTATAGCTGAGCAGCAGCGTGATAAGAAGAAGAACGACGCCGATTACCCAGTTGAACTCGCGCGGAGTGCGGTATGCTCCGCGATAAAACACCTTGAACATATGTGCGAATACCAGAAAGACCATGGCGTGGGCCGACCAGCGGTGCAGGTTGCGTAGGAATAAGCCGGAGGAAACGACGAACTGCAGGTCTTTGGTGTCGGCATAGGCCTGCGGCACCGAGGGATGGTAATAGAGCATCAGCGGAATGCCGGTTGCGACCAGAATCAGAAATGTTCCCAACGTCAGCGTGCCCAGATACCAAGTCGCGCTGAAACTCAGCACGCGTGTGCGAACTTTGGTCGAGAACAGGTGCAGAAAGACATTCTGCTGAATGGCTAGTGCGCGCTTGAGCGTGCTCGCTCCCGTCCCACTGCGGAAGATCGAGCGCCAGACCCGCGTCTGCTGCAACTCGCCAAAATATTGGTCTACTGTTTTCGCCATGCTGATTTCCTCAATCTAGACCCTCACGAAGGAATCCCGCGCCAGGGCCGGCACGTCGGTCGAGCGATCGACCAGCAGATCGCCGTCGTCATTCAGCCAAATGCGCTTCCACGGCAGCGGCCTGGGGGCCGGTCCTTCGATCTTCTTTCCGTTGGTCTCAAACTTGCTGCCGTGGCAGGGGCAGGCGATGATTCCCAACTCCTGCTTCCACGCGGTCAGGCAGCCGAGGTGGGTGCACACAGCGCTCAGCGAGAAGTAACCTTCCTGCGAGTGGATGATGTAGATGCCGTTGTTCACGTCGAGTGTTACCGAGTCGAGCGGGTAGCGATCCGGCTTGCCCTCATTGACTACCGGCGACGGTTCGTACAGCACGTTCGGTTCGAGATATTGATAGGAGAACGCCGCTGTGCCCACCGCGGCGATGCTCAACGATCCCAGGCCGAGCTTGGTGAAGAATTGCCGTCGGCTGACATCGTTTCCTAACTCACCTTTTTTTTCTTCTGCCATAGAGGCCTCTTGCTATTTCTGCAATCCCATCCCGATTGCCGCGACCGAGATCAATCCGGTCGGCTCCGCCGGAAGCAGGTTGTACGACTCCATCGTGATCGTGCCCACCGGGCAGCGCATCGCGCACAGACCGCAGCGAATGCAGCGAGTCTCATCCTTCAGCATGGCCGCGCCGGTCACCACGCCCAGTTCGTCGGCTTTCACTTCGTCGAACTCCACGCCGAAACATTCCTGGTTGTCGCGGAGGTGCTTGACGGTTTCCGGTTCAAACGCAATGCGGTCGAGCGAAACCAGTTCCAGACATTTCTCCGGACAGACATCCACGCACCCGCCGCAGAGGATGCACATGCTGCCGTCTTCGGGCGTACCTTCGAAAATCGTGTTGACCCAGCAGTGCAGGCAGCGCTGCGCCTCAGCCACTGCGGACGCAGCGTCGTAGCCGACTTCGACTTCGGTCACGCCCGTGCGCCGTTCGAGAGGAAGCATGGGTACCGACTGGCGATTGATGTCCAGATAGCCGAGTGGCATGCCATGCCGCTTCAGGAGTTCTACTTCGATGACCGGTTCCGGATGCTTAGCCCCGCGCAAATATTCGTCGATGCCGACGGCTGCGCGCTTGCCGTCGCCGACACTGTCGATAATCAGGCGAGGTCCGAAGACGCAGTCGCCACCGGCGAAAATTCCCGGAGCCGACGTCATCAGGGTTTGCGGATTCACCGCGATCAGGCCGCGAGGAGAGATCTCAACCTTGTCTTCTGGAGTGAAGAAGTCGAGACGCGGCGCCTGTCCGATCGCCATGATGATCGTGTCGCACTCGATCTGGGTCTCACTGTTCTCGTAGAATGCGGGATTGAAGCGCTTGTTCTGATCGAACACCCACTTTGTCTTTAGGACCTCGAGAGCAGCAACCTTCCCGTCCTTGCCGACGACGCGCTTCGGCCCGAATCCGGGATGAATCAGGATTCCTTCTTCTTCGGCTTCTTCGACTTCTTCCAGCGCGGCCGGCATTTCGTTGCGGCGCTCAAGGCAGACCAGATTCACCTCGCGCGCGCCCATGCGCAATGCGGACAGCGAGATGTCGACCATTTCTTTCGCGGCAACGGCCGAGACATTCTCCGCTGAAGGTTCGACATCTTCGACCCCACCGGCATGCTGCTTGACGACTTCGCGTGCGGCTGAGCGGGCGACGTCCATGGCGACGTTCCCGCCGCCGATTACGATCACTTTCTTGCCGATGGTGAACTTGTAGCCGAGATTCACGTTGAGCAGGAAGTCGATACCTTTATGCACCCCGTCGAGATCAACGCCCGGAATGCTCAGATCGCGGCTGCGATGAGCCCCGACAGCCACGAGAAGCGCGTCGAATCCCTGGCGACGCAGGTCGGAAATTTTAAAGTCACGCCCGGCCGCGTGGTTCAACTTCAGGGTGATGTCGCCGGTCTCAAGAATCTCGCGGACCTGCGCCTCAACCACATCGCGCGGCAAGCGATATTCCGGAATGCCGAGGTAGAGCATTCCGCCAGCGACCGGCGCGGCTTCGAAGATGGTGACCGCATACCCCATCAGGGCCAGATCGTGCGCCGCCGACAATCCGACCGGGCCTCCGCCGACCACTGCAACTTTGAAGGGGAGTTTCTTCTGTACACGCCCTTCGTTGACATTGATGGGATGCTTGGATTCGGGACCATACTGCTCAGTCAGGAATCGCTTGAGTGCTCGAATCGAGATCGGTTTATCGATTTCGCCGCGCCGGCACGCAGTCTCGCAAGGATGTGCGCAGACTCGCCCGCAGATGCTGGCCAGCGGATTCGGATCGCGTGCCAGGCGGTAGGCCTCTTCAAAACGTTCCTCTGCAATCAGGCCCACGTAGCGACCGGCATTGGTATGGGCCGGGCACGCCATCATGCAGGGAAAGTTTGTGTGCAGCCAATCCCCGTCGACCTTCTTGTTCTTGAATTGCTTCAGCATTGGCGTCACTTTGAAGCTCTAAACCGGAACGGCAGCTAAGTTCTGCCATTAGAAAAACGCGTAGGGAGCGGCGCTCCAAGCGTTGCCGCTCCCCTACTCGATACTAAGCAACAGCCCTATTTACTCAACGTGAAATCTGCTTTGCCGCCACCGGACACCGTGACCGGCTTCGATTGATTCTTGGCGCCTTCGTGCCAAACCACGAGCGTGTAGCTGCCGTCGGGGACGTCTTTGATTTTGTAATTGCCGCTGTCGTCCGTTTCCGCGAAGTAGGGGGTTGGGCTGACGATGATATATCCCGCCATGTCGGGGTGGACGTTGCACAAAACCGGCACGACGCCGGGTTTATCGAAGGTGAACGAACGCTTATCGCCTTTCGGCCACGTTCCAAGATTGTGTCCCGCTTTCTTGTCGGTGCCGACGGCAGTCCAGAAGACGTTGTGCTGAACCGAATCGCTATTTAGGAAATCCACGGTCGCGCCTTGAAGTACGACCATGACGTGCGGTGCAAAGACCAAGCCTTTTTGATTCATCACCGGATGATCTTTGGGAGCGGGGAAGGTCTTTCCCGCGATGGCATCGACGTAAACAACGGAATGCCCCTTCATTCCGGTAACCTTGCCCTCGATGTCTCCCGCCCACGCTGCGCCGCACAGCCCTGCCGCGAGTACCACCATTACGAATGCTTTCGTCTTCATTGCCTTGTTCTCCTTATCGTGTTGTCGATCTTCCACGTGCGGATCAGAAAATGATCTTCGCATCCAGATAGACCGTGTTGTTGGCGCTGGCGTTGCGGCCCGAGCCGTCGTAGTTGGTGGTGCCGCCATTGAACCGCGTGTAGCCGGTGTATTGCGCGGCAAGCTGCAAGTTCTGCCAAGGCCAGTAGGAAACGTTCGCAATATAGCCCGCGCCTCTCGGATCTCCATTGGCGCTGCCGGTTACGGCGGCTGGCGCATAGAGTGCGGGATCGACCGTGCCCCCGGTGTCGAACACTCCGAATGTGCCCGTGTATTTATTGCCGAAGTGGTACTCGGCATTAGCCATAACGGTGTTGAGATGATGCGAGCCAAAGGCTGTCAGTCCCTGGGCGACGCTGGCTAGCAGGTTGGCATTTTCCCGGATGAACGTGCCGCGGAACGAAAGTACATCCGTCCGGAACAACGTCCGATCGATCTGAGTGTCGAAGGCAAAATCGGTATACGCATCCTCCGGACCAGTTACTCCGTTGGCATTTACGATTTGGTTAGGGGTGGAGCTCATGTGCATGCCATAGGTGCCAATCTCATACTGCGTCTTCGCAGTCAATTGCTGCCACGCGACGCGCCAGTAGGGTGCCACTCCATGGATGTTGTACGAAAAACCAGTTCCCGGGTTCGGCTGACTGCCACCTATATGTTCCGAGCGGTAAACCGATACGTCCGCGTACAGATGGCTGTTCCACATGGCGTAGCCGCCGAATCCTGCAACATCCTGCGCCAAAGAGCCATTGATGATGGCGGCCGCGCCCGGAGTGGGAGCGACATCGCTGGAGACCCACGGGTAACCCCATGCCGGTGTACTGTTCCACAAGTCGTCCAAGGTTGGATTGTTATTCAGGTCCAGGCCGTATACGAGTTCCTTTCCTCCAAGTTTTGTTTTATTCGCGTAGCGAATATCCGTGTTGTCCATGCTGAAATTGTCGCCTTGGGAGTCGTACGTCACCTGAAGAAAACTCCCGACGTTGCTGGTCCACGCCCCGGAAAGAAAGAGAGAAATGTCTTGCGGAAACTCAAAATTGCCATTCTGGGTAGTCGGCGCCGGAGACTTGGTGGAGGTAAATGAAGTCTCCAGCATTACGGAAAGGGGTAGAGAAGCGAGAAGGTCCAGCGCGGCGCGTTTCTTACCCCCATCAGCGTTCACGGTCTTGGTGTCATCTCCCCGATCCACATACCCGAACAGCTTGAACCTGCGTCCGGCCGGGTTGAGTTCAGGAGGAGCGTAGTGGCAGCCGCTGCAGGGCAGGCCCGTCTGCCTTGCGTAGCTTGGAACGGCCTGCACTTTAGGCGGATTCAGTGCGGTGAACGAAAGCAAAGTCACGACCGCTGCCGCTACAAACAAAAAACATGCCACCCTTTTCATCTGCGAGCTCCTTTGTGCATTCGCCTTCTTGGTTCCGTATCCCTGGAGATGCACCGATCGCGCTGCCTCTTGGAAATCAACAACAGCGCCTGTCAACACACGAACGAGGCACACCTCAATGTGCGAGCATGTATCCGAATCTTTTGGTCCCAATTATTGAGAGCGCCTTCTAGTCTTGCGTCGGGATGGGCGTGATACTAGCGGCGATCGTAGGAAATCGCGAGGCTCTAGATCACGCAGCAATGTGATCTCAATCACACTTCTTGCTTCGCAACCGCGGGAGCATGTACCGAACCGATTCCTCGGCAACCATAGCCAAAATCGACCATTTAGAGACTTTCGACGTTTAGAAGGGACTCAGATGCGAGCGCTCTGGTTAAGGAGAGGTAGGTCGCTGAATCACACTCAGATGTAACTAGATTCACAATTAATGTCGGATGAACAAATTGTCATCTGTCGGAAAGGGCGACATAGGTCCGACGACAGTTCCAGGTTCGACGATTGGAGACGGAAGATCAGCACGCAACCCGACTTTCTGTAGGAGATCTCTCGCCCAGACTCGTCGAACTGGATCCACCATCTAGGTGGTAGTTGCATTCGTGAACTCGCACACCGCTTTTCCGCTCAGCCAATAATTGAAGAGATCAGGGATGGTAAGCAGATTTCTTGCCGCTGCGACAACCGCGGGCGTGTCTCGATGTGCTGCATCTGGTACAGCGTGTTGATCGACATGAACTGAATGCCGGTGGCGCGGTAGATCTCTTCCCTCGGCACTTTTCGAAAGACTTCCTCCATGACGCCCTCAGTGCGGCGATCGGGTGTGCGTTGGGATTGGCGCAACGTACCCTACGAACAACGCAACGATATCTGGATCGACGATCAGAACAGGCCGGGAGGTTCACGCTTCACCGGGGCGGGCTGCGCTTTGCCAACGAGACCCTGCTCTCCGATGGGATCGCACCTGTCAGCGGCGCTTCGAACCTGGTTTACAACTATTGCGGGCGGAACAACCCAGCCGACAGCTGCAAGACTCACGACTCCCATTCTTGCGATGTGAGCCTCTACATTTGCGCGAAAACAATTCGGATCGGTGCATTCTGTGGAATTGGGAAGTCAAGGCGGGAACCAAGCCTTACCAACTTCAGGATTGCTCGTCAACCGCCGGTGACAATCATTCTGGCTTCAGCAGTCGACCCAGAGCCCTAGTCTGTTCGACAACCGCAAGGGCGCCAAGATGAGGGCAGAATTGCGCAGATCAGGCGACACAATCGATATGGAGAATCCCAGCGCTTGTTGCAATCTACCAGGTGGAAGCGCTTCCAAATATTCGCGGTGAAATGCGGGACGCGAGCGGTACTACTCTGAACAGGCCCCACCCGCGCGCGCTTCCATCGAGCACAAACAATAAACTGAAAAGAGCTAGACCGGCACCGACGCGTGCAACGCGATCTGCACCACAAACATTCGTTCCCATGATTCACGCATCGTCAATTCAGTGGTTCACAAGACAATGAAGCTTGGCCCACAGTTTTTTCATGCTGGCCGCAGTCCCAGCTTCTTCAGCAAGAACATGGCCGGGCACCAGTTGGTGATCCCAGACTGGAGAAGATTCAATCCGACGAATGCCGTGAAGAGATACCAATAAGAACTGACCCAGTATCCTAGGGCCAGCGAGAGCAGGATGAAGAATCCTGCCATCAATCGAAGTCCGCGTTCCACCGTCATACCTGTGCCTCCTGTAGTTGGTTTTCCAGAGCGTCACCGTTTAGGTGGTTATGTCTTTCGCTCATGTAATAGAGAACCGGAACCGCCATGCGGGAAAGAACGGTCGATGCAACTTCGCCAGCCATCAACGACAGCGCAAGCCCCTGGAAGATGGGGTCGAAGAGAATAACGCTGGCGCCGACAACCACCGCGGCCGCGGTCAGCAACATGGGCCGGAAGCGGACGGCCCCTGCATCCACGACAGCTTCTTCCAGCGATATGCCTTGAGAGCTCCGCAGCTCGATAAAGTCGACCAGGATGATCGAATTCCGCACGATGATGCCCGCACCAGCGATGAAACCGATCATCGACGTCGCGGTAAAAAACGCGCCCATCATGGCATGCGCCGGCAAGATTCCGACGAGAGTTAGGGGAATGGGGGCCATGATCACCACTGGCGTCTTGAAGCTCTTGAACCAGCCGACCACCAGCACGTAAATGAGGACGAGGACGGCGGCGAAAGCCAGTCCCAAATCGCGAAAGACTTCGACCGTAATGTGCCATTCGCCATCCCACTTCACCGAATAGCGGTCGGTACGCTCGGGCAAAGTAGTGCCCTTGTATTGTTTGACGGCGTAACCATCCGGCAGCTTGATTTTGTCGATCGCGTCGCTCATCTTGCCGATGGCGTAGACCGGGCTTTCTTCTTCGCCAGCGACATCACCGGTGACGTAAACCACCGGCAACAGATTTTTGCGATAGACGCTGGTGTCGATTGTGCCCTGTTGCAGATCGGTCACTTCCTGCAGCGCAATCTGGCCTCCGGAGGGAGTGGGCAGCTTCAGGTTCGAGAGGTCCTGAATGCTGGAGCGGTCGGGACGCGACAACCGCACTTCTATCGGAACGTCCTCGCGCGACTGTGGGTCGTGCAACAGACCGGCATCGGCGCCGCCGAGCCCGATCTGCAAAGTACGAGTCACGTCTGCGGCGGAAATTCCATGGAGAGATGCCTTGTCGAGATCGACCTTGAGGTCGTACTTAGTTTGCGGATCTTCGACGTACCAGTCCACGTCCACAACACCTCGAGTTTGTTGGAATACTTTCTTGATCTCAGCGGCAAGCTGGATTTGCCCCTTATAGTCGGGACCATACACTTCCGCGACCAGGGTTTCGAGAACCGGCGGGCCTGGCGGCACTTCGGCGACTTTGATGCGAGCCCCGAACGGCGCAGCGATTTTGTCCAGTTCAGGCCGCAGTCGGCGGGCGATTTCGTGACTTTGCGCTTTGCGCTCGTGACGGGAAAGGAGATTGACCTGAATGTCCGCTTGATTGGGCTGGCGGCGAAGAAAGTAGTGCCGTACCAGACCGTTGAAGTTATAGGGACCCGATGTGCCGGAGTAAATCTGATAGTTGGTGACTTCCGGTTGCTGGCCGAGATAATTTCCCAAGGCCTGCGCGACGCGTGTGGTTTGTTCCAGCGGCGTGCCATCCGGCAGGTCGATGATGACCTGGAACTCACTCTTATTATCGAAGGGCAGCATCTTTACGCGCACCCACTTCAGCGGAACCAACGCGACCGCTGCAAGGAGCAGCACGACCACGCTTGCCAGGAACAACCAGCGCCTTCTGGCGTCGAGAATCAGAGGGTTCATGATCCTGCGATAAAAACGCGTGGTCCAACCCTCCGCCTCGTGACGATCGTGGGCGGCATCCCCCCCGTAGTGCCGCAAGAGCCGCAGCGCCGCCCATGGGGAAACGACGAATGCGACCATTAAGGAGAACACCATCGCCGCCGATGCGCCGACCGGAATCGGCCGCATGTATGGCCCCATCAGGCCGCGCACAAAAGCCATGGGAAGAATTGCTCCGATGACGGCAAAGGTCGCCAAGATCGTGGGATTACCCACTTCATCGACAGCTTCCACCGCAACATCGACGAGCGAGCGTCCACGACTCCCAGGCAACCGGAAATGTCGAACGATGTTTTCAACGACCACAATGGCGTCGTCAACCAGAATGCCGATGGAAAAAATCAGCGCAAATAAGGTGACGCGATTCAGCGTGTATCCGAAGAGATAGAAGATCGCCAGAGTCAAGGCCAGAGTGACTGGGACCGCAAGCAAAACAACGCCTGACTCGCGCCAACCGAGGGCAAGAGCGATCAGCAGCGTGACGGAGAGCGTCGCGATCAACAGATGTTTGAGAAGTTCGTCGGATTTATCCTTGGCGGTCTCGCCATAATTGCGCGTGACGGTGACATCCAAGTCCTGCGGCAGCAGGTATCCGCGCAGAGAATGGATTTTCTCCAGGACGTTGTCGGCGATGATGCTGGCGTTCGTTCCCTTGCGCTTGGCGAGCGTGATCGTGACCGCTGGATATTCGGGATTTGCGATTCGGCCAGTGGTTCCCTTGGCGTTGGCTAAGAGCACGTAATTGTCGGGTTCCGCGGGTCCGTCTACAATCTTCTCGGCTACGTTGCGCAGGTAGACCGGATGGCCGTTATGGACGCCGACCACGACCTGTTGCAGATCTTCGGCGTGAGCGAAGAACAGACCGGCTTCGACTTGAAACTCACGATTGTCGCGGGCAAAGCTGCCAGCCTGTCCGCGACTGTTCGCGCCTTGCAACTGGCTGACGACAGCCCCCGGTGTCAAGCCGTATGCCGCCAGGCGATCGGTGTCGAGCACGACTCGCACTTGTCTCGGTTGTCCTCCGATAATCGTCGTTTCCGAGACATTGTCGAGTTTCTTCAGAGAATCTTCGAGTTCTGCCGCGATTCTCCGCAGCTGATAAGCATCGTAATTCTTGCCCCACAGAGTCAGGGCCATGATAGGGACGTTGTCGATCGAACGGACTTTGATCACAGGCTGAGAAACGCCGGGCGGAATGCGGTCGAAGTTGGAGTAGAGTTTGTTGTAGGTCTGGATGATCGCGTCATCTTCTTTTGTGCCCACGTAGAAACGCACGATTAGCATGCTCATGCCGGGATGGCTGATCGAATAGATGTACTCGACACCGGGCACTTCGCGGAGCAGTTTCTCCATGGGCAGGCTGACGCGTTGAGCGACTTCTTGCGACGATGCGCCCGGCATTTGAACGAAAACGTCGAGCATGGGCACAACGATCTGTGGTTCCTCTTCGCGTGGCGTTTCCAGAATGGCAAATACACCGAGCAGGAGTGCGGCCACGATGACCAGCGGAGTCAGCTTGGAGTCAATGAAAGCGTGAGCCACCTTTCCCGCCAGCCGGAGGGCGGGATGAGCAGCATTTTCCAACTGCGAATTGCTTTTATCAGCCCTCATTCCTGACTCCTAACGAGATTGGATTTTCTTGCCGCTCAATTCCCGGCCGTCGGGATCGGCGACCAGCATCTCCCCAGCCTGCAGGCCGGCCAACACTTCCACCTGCCCCGCGGAGGGTTTGCCCAGCGTGATGTAACGCAGGGCGGCGATCCGGTTTTGATCAAGCACGTAAATTCCCTGCAGTTGACCACGCTCGACTACGGAGTCAAGCGGGATCAGCAGTTCAGTCCGTTCGCCGCGTGCGAATTGGACGCGTCCAAAGAGACCAGATCGCAAGGCCGGATCGGATGGCAACTCCACTTTGACCAGGAAGCTCCGGGTCGCTGCATCGGCTGCCGGAACGATCTCCACCACCTTTCCTTTGAGCTGGCGATCGCCGAGCGCGTCCACCGAGACCTGTACTTGTTGTCCCTGGCGCACATACCGGAGGTCGGTTTCGTTCACCGTGGCCTCAAGGCGATAGCGGCGCAAGTCTTCGATTGTGAAGATTGGCATTCCAGGGCTGGCCAAGGTGCCCACATCGGCTCGTTTCTCCGTCACCAGGCCATCGAACGGAGCCACAATGTGCGCGTACTCGAGAGATGTACGAGCTTGCTGGAGTGCGGCTTTCGCTTGAGCCTGTGCGGCGCGTGCCATCTCGCGGCGCGCCTGCGCCCCTTGATAGCGCGCCTTGACCTCGTCAAATTCATGCGGGCTGACCGATTTTTTCTCGTACAGCGCCTGGTAGCGTTTGAAGGTCGAATCGGCGAGGGCGAAATCGGACTGCGACGCGGCAATCTCCTGCTGGGCCGCCAGGTCCGCGGCCGCAGCGCGGTCGAGAGCGGCACGCGGCTGGGCGTCGTCAATGACAGCGAGAACTTGTCCACGCTGGACGCGGTCGCCTTCGTGCACTCGTATTTCGACGATGTTGCCCATCATCTGGGCGGCCAGTTGGCTGGTCTCGGCGGCGCGCAGGGTTCCCACCGCCTCAACCACATCGGGAACGCTCGCCGCCTGCGCGGGAATTACAAAAACATTGCTTACGATTTCTGGCGCCGCATTGACGGTTTCGCGTTCACTCGAACAGCCGACCAGGGCTGTCATAAGAGCCGTCAGAATCAATGCAGCAGTTACGGCCGAGGTAAGTTTCATAGGAAATTTCGTTCTTTCGGGAAGAATCAAATTCATGGCATAACCACCGGGGACTGAAGATTCAAAGTTCCGCTGGCCAACTCCAGGTTGGCGTAGCTGATGTGATACTCATAAATCGCCTGCCAGTAATCGGCCTGACTGCGGCGAGCGGCCTCTTCAGCGCCCAGAAGGTCAGTGATGGTAAGCAAGCCGGCGTCGTAACGATCTTGATTGATGCGCAGGCTCTCCTGCGCTTGAGCGATCGCTGTACGCGCCACTTCCACCTGCTGGCGGCTTGCATCCTGATCGTAGTAAGCCTGCCGGACTTCGAGACGGACGGCATCGCTGGCAGCCTGCTTCAGAGCTGCGATTTTGTCTGCGTTGGCTCGCTCGCGAGACAGAGCAGCCCGTTTTGCCCCACCTTGGAATAGGTCAATCTGTAATTCGATTCCTCCCAGCCAGTTGTTTCCGCCGCCGCCGGCAAGAAATGTCGGATTATCCAACTCCCATCCGGCGAATGCGTTCAGCCGTGGACCGAACGAGGACTTGGCAATCGCTACACTGAGTTCCTGTGCCGATTGTTGGGCTTCGATGCGCTTGAGATCGGGGCGGGTCGTAAGAGCCTTTTGCTCC
Source organism: uncultured Acidobacteriaceae bacterium (assembly GCA_963739125.1). Taxonomy (GTDB): domain Bacteria; phylum Acidobacteriota; class Terriglobia; order Terriglobales; family Acidobacteriaceae; genus Sulfotelmatobacter. The sequence continues at coordinate 566,841 of CAVTZD010000002.1, forward strand.
AGTTCGGGCAGTAGAACCGCGGCCAGATTTTTTTCCGCGAAGGCGTCGACTGGTTCGTACTGTGCCTCCACGGGCACGCCCATGGCGACGTTGAGTTGGGCTCGGGCCAGTTCCGCATTGTTGCGCGCGCGAATCAGTTCTTGTTCACGGCTGGCCAGACGAACCTTGGCGCTAAGAAGGTCTGACTCGACGACCAGCCCGGCGTCGAAGCGGACCTGGCTGCAATCCATGATGGACTTCGCTGTCTTCTCGGCCTGCTCGGCGACCTCCAACTGCTTTGCGGCGAGCAACACGCCGTAGTAGGACTGCACGACCCGAAACAAGATCTCCTGGTCAGTGCGCTCCATCTGGTGAGTTGCCGCGACATTCATTTCCTTCGCGCGATTGATTCCGTGCCATGAAGCAAAGGAATCGAACAGGTTCCAGGTTCCGCCGAAACGCGTCGAGAAGTTCCCGTAGGGCAAAGGGTCATTCAGCTTGTTTAGGGGCGGAGCAAAGTTATCCGCCGTGAAACGCTGCTGGCGGAGCTTGCTGCCGAAGATGTAAACGGGATCGTCGCCCCGGGTAGCGAGTTCAGAGAAGGTGACGTGCGGCATAAGAAACGATTGCGCTTCTTGCACTCCTGCCGACGCCGCTTTGGTATCCGCCTGCGCCGCCTTACGGAGCGGGTTCTTTTCCAGCGCAATCCTTGCGGCCTGTTGCAGTGAAAGCGCGGAGGGCTCGGTCGGCGTCTGAGAGAAAGACCTCTCGGTCACACAGAACAAGGCCAAAATCAGGATGAATAAAGCAGCGCGTCGAGCATGAATGCTCATGTTGCCACGACCAATTCGTAAACGATCTTGATCTCGTCTTTCCATCGTCATCCTTGGATAGGTCCTCGAGCCGTGATCTGAATCAGTCAGCCGGTTACTAAGAGGATCAAATGAAGAATTCCTCACGCAGGCGTTCCCGCGGGTTCTGTCGGATTCATCCATTCCGCCTTCTCCGCAACGATCTCAAACGTGGTATGGAAAGCAGCCGTCTTCTGCACCATGGCTCCTACGGAACAATACTTCTGCTCGGACAAGTGAATTGCCTGTTCAATCGCAGATGCGTCGATGTCGAATCCACGAACGACATGATGGATGCGGACATTGGTGAAGACCTGCGGCGGACGCTCGGCCTGATCCGCTTCTACTCGCACCTCATACCCAGTGACTTTCTGGTGATACTTCTGGCGAAGGATCGTTATGACGTCGAATGCCGTGCATCCGGCGAGTCCGGCCGCGACGACTTCGATGGGCTTCGGACCGCTGCCGCCAGCCGCGTCGTCCAACAGGAAGTAGTGCTCACTCCCGGTTCGCGCGACGAACTGTCTCTGTTGGCTCAACGGTTGCGTAAGCTCGACTTTTGCGGAAATCATGGTGTGCCCCTCACTGGCCCCCTATCGGGCAGCCATATCAATAAATGCAATCGGCCGGATTTTGTTACAGGGCTAAAGGGTGGAGGCGAAGCTTAGTGCGGAGACGGTTAAAATCCTCTAATACAGTTACTTCGCGCTGGCGGCGAGCGCCCGGCTGTAGGTTGCCAGGAGTTGCTTTCTCAGAATCGCCGTTTTTTGTCGATCCGGGCACTCAGCAGGGGAGTTTTTGCAGGTTCGTATTGCCGTTTTCAAGCTGTCGAGAAACTTCTTACACGGTTCGCATCCCTCGAGGTGGGCTTCGATCTCCTCACACGAAAAGTCGTCCAGTTCTCCGTCGAGGTAGTCGGAAAGCCCGGCGAACATCTTTCGGCAGTTTCCACTCCGGCGGGGAGTATCGGAGGAGTGTTGGGAACTTGCTGGATGCTCATCTTTCTGCAGTTCCCGCCGTACGGACAGACGGGCGCGATGAAGCCGGACGCGGATCGTCCCTGGGCGTAAACCAGTGATTTCGCCCACTTCTTCGTCAGTGAAGCCCTCCATGTCACGGAGAACGAGAACAATCCGGTAATGCGCCGGCAGGGCGCGAATGGCCTCTCTTAAACGTCGAGCCTGTTCACCGCGAATCGTCGAACTCTCGGGATTGGGAATTAACGGACTTTCGAGTTGTTCCAACTCTTCGCGGTCCGGCATTAGTTCTTCGAGAGACAGTTCATGCTTCGGCGCAAATTTGCTTTTACGGCGGCCCATCAGGCATTGATTCTTGGCCACGGTGTACAACCATTTTGCCAAGGCTCGGGAGTTGTCGAACCTTGGCAGGTACGGGATCGCCTTGATCAATACTTCCTGCACCGTGTCCTCCGCATCCTCCCGATGCCCGCAGATCCGCATGCCGAAAGCGAAGACGGTCTGTTGCAAGAGCGCGATCGCTCCGTCGATGGCGTTCTCATCGCCGACTCTTAACAACACTACAGCTTGCTCGACATCGGATCGCATTTGAGACTCCTTTGGCGAATCTCTATATTACTGTATAATTATATAGTAACGACGCATTCAAGGAACCGACTCCCAATGATGCGCGACGAAATGATAGGTTTAGTGGCTCGCCGATTTCAGATATTAGGAGAACCTTGCCGGCTCCGCATTCTACAAGCCCTGCAGAGTGGCGCGATGACCGTCAGCCAGATTGTCGAAGATCTGGATGGGAATCAGCCGAACATCTCCAAGCATCTGCAGATTTTGTTTGACGCAGGGCTCGTGGGTCGCGAACGGTCGGGCAACAGCATCTTCTACAGCATCGCTGACCCGATGGTGTTTCGTCTCTGCGAACTGGTATGCCGCAGTACTGCCCGCCGGGCAGCGTCTCTGCACAAATATGCTTTGGGGAAACCCGTTGGCGCACCTCAGCGGCGGACCAGAGTTCAAGGAGCGAACTGATGCCTGATTGGGGCTGGATAGCCATTTTCGCAGCGGCCTACTTGCTTCTGACGCAGTGGGTTTTGCCCAAACTCGGAGTGCCGACCTGACGGAGCAATTCTTGTTCCGTCGAGTCTCGACGGAGGGATGCGCCAACCTCCAAGACGAAGAATTAGGCCAGGATGGGCGAACGTCTTTTCAGGCCTCAGAATGCTTATAAGCTTGAGGACCCATAACGCCTCATCTGGTTACCTCCAGCTGATGTGATCGAAGTGCCGAACGTGTGTTAAGAATTGTCGTCTGCCAACCCGTGTCCTATCTAAATAAAGACGGCCGTGGAGCCAGAAAGTAACAGTATCAAAGAAAAAGACACACACAGCCTTTGGAATCGCGGGAGAGAAATATCATCGTTGGCTTACCGAAGTCAGCTCAGTCTAATCCATTCACATTCCCAGCTTCCACAACAGATAGCTCAACGCCTCGCGCGACACTGCTTCGACGCGCATCCATGGTGTGTGCGGAATTGAATCGGGACGCGGCGCGACATAGACCGGTCCCACGCCTTCGTGCTCCAGCAGCTTGCGGATGCGAAACACGTGGTAGGCGTCGCTGACGGCAAGGCAGCTGTGCAGACCGTTGGCCCGCATGATGACGGCCACGCGCATGGCAGATTCCGCCGTGTCACGGCCCTGGGTTTCGGCAATCAGGCTGCGCTCGGGAACTCCATGATGCATGAGGTAGTCGCGGCCCACGCCGCCCTCGCTGAAAGTGGGGTCGGCGGCCGCTCCTCCTGTAGTAATGACAACCGGCGCTTCGCCGCGGTGAAACAGATCGAGCGCGTGATCCAGACGCGCGCGCAGCACGGGAGACGGGTGGCCCGAATATTCGGCGGCTCCGAAAACAACAATCGCATCCGCGGGGTGAATTTCTTCCAGAGAAGAGGTGCGCACAATCTGGACGGCGATGACGGAAAGAACCAGCCCGACCGCCAGCACCGCTGCGATCAGCAGACGGAGCCACCAGCGCCGGTGCGGGGGCTGGTTGGCGGTGGGATCGGTCATCTTCTCGCAGTCATCCTCGGACAATCATGCCGGGGCGTCATCCCTGGGCAAAGAAGCTCGAAATCTTGTCAGCAGGAATCGCGCCCTCGCGAATAATGCGCCAGCGGTCGGTCTCGTCGCTCAGATCAATGATCGTGGAAGCGACGTCGCGGGGAGATGTTCCGCCATCCACGATAATGTTAATCCGTCCCTGGAGCTGGTCGCGCACCTGCTCTGCGCTGGTGCACTCCGACGCGCCGCTCAGGTTGGCTGAGGTCGCGGTAATCGGGATCGCCGCCGCCGTCACCACGGCCAGGGGAATCGGATGATTGGGCACGCGCAAAGCTACGTTGCCCGTGTTGGCCGTTACTTTCAGAGGCAGGCGTGAACCGGCCTTGACGATAATGGTCAGCGGACCGGGCCAGAATTTTCGGGCCAGCGCATAGAATTCCTCCGGCAGCGGCTTGGCCAGTTCCTCCGCCTGATCGGTACTTTCGATCAGCAGCGACAGAGGTTTGTGCCGCGAGCGCGTCTTGATGTCATAGACCTTGTCGACGGCGCGCAGGTTGAAGGGATCCGCGGCCAGTCCGTAAAACGTGTCGGTAGGCATCCCCAGGACTTCTCCAGAGCGGATCTGATCGGCGGCGTACTTCACCAGGGATGATTCAGGGTTCTCACTGCTGATTTTGACGATCTCGGCGCGCACGGCCTCCCCTTCCAAAAACATACAAAGTCTTCTGCTTGGCGATACTTACCATAATACGGCAAAAAGATGGCAAACTGAGGCGGCAGCGTATCATGCAGTCAACATCGTGGATTTAAAGTTATGACGCTCACATCGGAGTCGACGTCCAAAGCCCAGCACAGGCTGCGCCGCATCGAGGGCCGCCACAATGCGCTGGTGAAGGACTTGCGCCAGGCCTTCGCGCACGCCGACCTCACTGAGGACGGCGATTGCGCCATCGAAGGCATGCGCATCGTGGAGGAAGCGATCCGCAGCGGACTCCGTTTCAAGGCCATCTTCTTCAAGGAATCCGCGCAAAACCTGGCCGAGCGCCTTCTGCCCCAGATCGGCGCCAACGTCGACACGTTGCTTCTGCCTGACAAGCTATTCGACGGAGCCGTACCCAGCGAAACGCCGCAGGGAGTGGCTGCGCTGGTGAGACTGAAAGACTTTTCGCTCGACGACTTGCTCGAACGCCTGCAGGTCGGCCCCATCATGGTTGTGGCCGGATTGCAGGATCCCGGCAACCTGGGAACGATTCTGCGCTCAGCCGAGGCCTTCGGCAGCGCCGGCGTAGTGGTCGGCGAAGGAACCGTCAGCGCGTTTAACTCCAAAGTGATCCGCGCTTCGGCGGGATCGATTTTTCGCGTGCCCGTCATCTCGGCGAAGGGCAGCTCGAAGAGCGCAAAAAACACGGGCGGATTCGATGCGACTTTCGCGCGGCTTCGCCAGCACGGCGTGCGGCTGATCGCAACCTCTTCGCATAAAGGCACGCCACTCGACGAGGCGAGCCTGACCTCGCCCTCAGCCATCTTCATCGGGAGCGAAGGTTCCGGATTGCCTCGATCCCTGCTCGCGCAACTCGATGACACCATCGCCATCCCTCACTCGGAACACGTCGAATCGCTCAACGCGGGCGTGGCCGGCAGCATCGTCCTCTACGAAGCCGCGCGACAACGGCTGCAACGTTAGGTTTCCGGCTCACCCTTCCCAAACCGGGTTCCCCGGACCTCGCCGCTTTCGCGAGACGTGGAGTTTTCTCACGTAATATTGTGCGCAATTTCTTCCGCTTCGAACATTCTCATTCTGAATGGCGGACACGCCCGCACTATCCCCCAAAAAAACAACGGGTATCCGCAGATAGTTCGCGTGAGGGTTGAACTATGAAAAACTCGATGCTCTCGGTTCCTTCGCGATTGGAAGCTTTGCGATCGGCGCTCCCACAACTTAGACAATTCACTCTGAGGCAACTTCTCTCTTGCGTTCTGACGGTTGTTTGCATTTCCGCCGTCTCAGCCTGGGCTCAGGAAAAACCCGCCGAGTCCGCCCACGCCGCCGGATGGGTCGTCATTCCGGTAGCAGAATATCGCGTGCTGCGGGCAAAGGCTTATCCGGCAGAACGCGAGCCCGAGCCGCCACCAATCGACGCAACGCTGACGCGCGTTGACTATGACCTGCATGTGAATGGCGATCTCGCAAGCGGGCGCGCCAGCCTCACGGTTGACGTCCTGAAAGACGGTTGGGTGCGGGTGCCGGTGCCGGGCGGACTGCTGGTCCGCGAAGCCACTCTTGATGGCAAGCCGCTCTCGTTGGTCGCGGGAGCGCAGGGAAAGAACGGGCACGTTGCCGCGCTTCTCTCGCACGCCGGGCGCTCGGTGCTGCTGCTCGATGTGGACGTGCCGGTCATTTCGTCGGCGGCTGACGAGAGCATCTCCTTGCCCTCAACCGAATCGGGCATAACCCGGGCTGCCGTCGAACTTCCGCGGCAAGGGATCGATCTGCGAATCGGCGGAGGCCTGCTGGCGGAAAAATCAGAATCCACGGGCGAGACCAAGTGGCTGGCCTACGGCCGCGGCAATGAAGCTCTGACCTTCGCCTGGCGCAAAAAGACGGAAGATCATCACCTCGACCTTCCGCTGCGGATGCGCGGATCGCTTACGCAGCTGACCAGTCTGGCGGAAGATTCGGCGTCCGTTTATGCCGAGGCAAAAATCGAAGTTCTGCAAGGCGCAGCGCGCGAAGTGCGCATCCAACTTCCGGAAAATGTCACCATCAACCAGGTTTCAGGCGCGATGGTAGCTGACTGGGAAATGAAAGATGGCTCACTCGCCGTGACTTTTCTCGAACCGGTCGAACACAGCGCGCGCTTCGTCATCAACGGAGAAACTCGCCTGCCGCGCGATGGCATCGTGAACATTCCCCTCCTGCGTCTTCTCAATACCGAACGCGATGAGGGCGGAGTCGCAGTCGAGGTGCTGGGCGCGGGCGAAATCAAGAGCCAGAAAGCTGAGGGGCTCGAAGACGCCGATGCTACCGATCTCGGCGAAATGGTGGCGAGCCGGCAGTCGCCGGCGCTAGTCGCGTTTCGCGTCAAGGCCGGACAGTCGGGCGCTAGCCGGTCGCTTAGCGTCAACATTGCTCGCTATGACCAGCAGGCCGTTCTGATGGCAAACATCGAGGAGGCCCGCTACGAAATCCTGATGAGCGCCGACGGAAAAGAACTCGTGCAGGCTCGCTACGCGGTGCGCAACAACCAGCGCAATTTTGTAAAGATCGCGTTGCCCCCAGGAGCAACCGTGTGGAGCGCATCGCTGGGGGGAAGGCCGGTTCGTCCGGGACAGGCTCCCGACGGCAGTCTTCTCTTGCCTCTGGAAAAATCGCGGGGTGGAGATGATGCACCGGCCTTCGCAGTCGAGATTCTGTATCTTGCCAAAGCGCCGGCATGGGGAGAGAAAGGCAGTGAAAAGCTGACGCTGCCCGCGCTCGATCTTCCCATCTCCCGCACCGGATTGTTGCTCTACTATCCACCGCTTTTCAAAGTGACGGCCGAACCAGGGTCGTTCCGTCTGCAGACATATGAAAATCCGGTTTCCGCGGCGCTCGCGCCGCCGCCACTGACTGCTGCAGTTGGCGGAGCGGGCGGAGCATTCCCGGTGGGCGCAGCCGTATTAGCAGAGAAGCAATACGACCGCGTGGCAGTCGCCGGACAACCACAACTGACCGATCGAGACGAGAAGAAAGATTCGACCCAGGCTCTGCTCGACACGTTCCGAGCCAAGTCCATGGCCGGCAAAGTAACCGGTATTCTTCCCGTCGACGTTCCCTTCCCTGTCTTCGGACCGTCGATATTCCTTGTTTCCGAGCTTACCAGCGAGAACCAGCTTCCCGCCGCGGAGTTCAATTTCCAGCGCGAGAAAAAGGAAGGTGTGCGATGAAAAGCCGATTTCTTCTGATGCTTCCGATTTGCCTGTGCGCGGCGCAACTTTGTGCCGCACAGGTGAACTCCATTCTGCCCTTGCCCGATTCCGGCAACGTCACGCTGCCGCTCGACGAATACAACAAGCTGCTCGAACTCTCGGCCCAGCCACCGAAAAAATCTGACATGCCTCCTCTCGCCTACTCCGTCGAGCATGCCGCGCTGAAACTGCGTATCGAGAACGAGGGCGTGCGGGGCACGATACAACTCGAAGGAGAAGTCTTCCACAAAGGCGTGAGCAAGGTTCCGCTGACGACCGGCATGACCATTCTTGACGCGCATCAGGGCGACAAAGGCGTTGGCCTTCCTCTCGAGCAGGAAAATGGCACTGACACGGCATTTCTCTCCGGGCCGGGTCCGTTCGCAATCGCTCTTGAAACCGGCCTTCCGCTGCGCATCGAGGCCGGCCGCGCTTTCTTCACTCTGCCCGCGCCCTCTGCGGGCAGCGTGCAACTCGAACTCCTGATTCCCGGCGATCACACGCTGGCCAACATGAGTTCCGGCCTCATCACCAGCAGAAAATCCGAGAACGGTCACACGACCATCGAAGCCACGCTGGTTCCCGGACAGCCCACGAATATCTGGTGGGCGACGCGCGAAGTCGTCACGCCGTCGGTGCCGAAGGAGGTGCGTTTTCTTTCCGACGCCAAGACCTTGGTCTCGGTGAGCGAAGCCGAGATTCGCGTCGCTGTGCTGGCCGACTTGAGTGTGGTGCAGGGTGAGCCGGATCAGTTCGAAGCGCATTTACCCGATGGATTCGAGATCACGGGCGTCACCGGCGCTACGCTCGATTCGACCGAGACGCGGGCCGGCAGCCTGATCCTGAAAGTGAACGCGCCCAGCCAGCGCTCGCACCAGTTTCTGATCTCGATGGAACGTTCGATTAACGTGGCGAAGGCCGACGCGCCCTTCGTCAGCTTCAAAGGCGCACAACGCGAAACCGGAGAAGTTCTGGTTGAAGGCGCAGGCACTATGGAGATCACCGCAACCGAAGGCGGCGGCCTCAAGCGCATGGATGTCACCGAGGCGAGCCCGTATCTGCGATCTCTGGCCCACTTCCCGCCGCAAGCTGCGTTTCGTTATCACCGGCAGCCCGGTGAAACGCCGACTCTGGCGCTGGAATGGGTTCGTTTTCCCGATAGCAGCGTCTTGGCCGCGGTCGCCGAAAACGCGGAAGTTACGACTCTCGTCACCTCTGAAGGCAAGTCACTCACCGAAGTGAAGCTGACGCTCAAGAACCAGGCGCAGCCATTTCTGAAAGTCGGTCTTCCCGCGGGCGCAACCATACTCTCAGCTGACGTTGGCGGCGAGCGCGTCAAACCGGTGCAGGGTCCCGACGGCAATCGCGTACCGTTGCTGCGTCCGGGATTTCGCCCCACCGGCTCCTACACGGTTTCATTCGTGTTCATGCACTCGGGCGCTCCCTTCGCGAAAAAAGGCGGCGCGGACCTGACTCTTCCGAACATGGACATCCCCATCAGCCTGATGACATGGGAAGTCTTTCTGCCCGAGCAATACAAGGTGAAAGATTTCGGCGGAGACGTCATCGCCGCCAATCTTGTGCCGCAACCATTTCGTGAACCGGAGGCGTTCAACATAGAACAAACCGGTCGGAATGAGGTATCTGTTGGCGCCACGCTGCAGGTAGTCAACGGAAACATGCAGACGGTTCCTGGGCAAATGGGAGGTTACGTCGTCGACCCGACCGGCGCTGCGATTCCTAACGCTCGCGTCACGATCACTTCTGCGGACAATGGAAGCACCAACGTGGCAGTCACCGACGCGCAGGGCCGCTGGCTGGTCGCGGGTCTGCCGTCTGGCAACTACAAAGCCCGAGCGGATGCCACTGGCTTCCAGGCCGGAGTGTTCAACCTGAGTTACGATTCCAACCAGGCGTCGATGTACCGCTTTCGGATGGGCTTGGGCAACGCGAGCGAAACAGTTGAGGTCACGGCACAAGCGTCAGAGATTGAAACTGAAAACGCAGAAGTGGGCACAATCCAAGGGCGCAACTATAAATCGCGGGCGAAGCTTGCGCCCGGAGCCACGAGCGAAAACGCTCCCTCGGCGAACGTCGTAAATCTGCAGCGCCGCGTAGCCGGAGTGTTGCCGGTCGCAATCGACGTGCCGCACACCGGCACATTGTTCAGCTTTGTGCGTCCGCTGGTGCTCGATGAGGAGACGAAAGTCACTTTCAGCTATAAGAGCCGCTGAGCCGCGCGGAGAGCGGGTTCCCACCAGAAAGGAACTTCCAGGTTCTGCTCCGCTGGGGCCATGGCATAGAATGTTGTTCGCGAGTCGCGGCTCATGAACAACACTGAAACCTGGACAGCCGAAGTCAGCAAGACGTGGGAAGGCCGCGTCGTCGACGGAAAATTTCCGCTGCGGCAGTGGCTCGGCGGCTCCGCGCACAGCGCGGTGTTCCTTACCGAGCGCCAGTCGCAGAAAGCCGCGATCAAACTGGTTCCCGCCAGCTCCATCGACGCCCGTGGCCAACTCGACCGCTGGCGAACGGCGGCGCAGCTCTCGCATCCTCACCTGCTCCGCGTTTATGAATCTGGACGCGGCGAAGTAAACGGTGCGCCGGTTCTTTATGCGGTCATGGAATTGGCCGATGAGGATCTGTCGCAGGTCCTTCCCCATCGCGCGCTCACGCCGGCCGAGGCCGCAGATCTGCTTCCGCCCGTACTCGACGCGCTTTCCTATCTGCACGCCAGAAAACTCGTCCACGGCCGCATCAAGCCCTCAAACCTTCTGGCCGTCGGCGATCAAGCAAAACTCTCTGCCGACCAAATCGCGTCGTCATCAGAAATCAACTCTGAGGCGCGACGCCGTGATGTGTTCGACGCGCCCGAAACCGCGGCTGGAATCGTATCTCCCGCCGGGGATATGTGGTCGCTGGGCGTGACCCTGGTCGTTACCCTCACGCAGATTGTGCCCGCGTCCGAAGAGGCGCCGCAGCACGATCCAAGTGCGCGGCCGAAAATTGTCGAGCCCTTCCGCGGCATTGTGCGCGAGTGTATGCATCTCGATCCCAATCGGCGCTGCCTGGTGGCTGAGGTGCAAGCGCGGCTGCAGCCCGCGGCGCGCTCGGTTCCAGCCGAACCCGAGCCCATGCCCGCGCCGGAGCCCCGCAGCAAACGCGCTCTCGTCACGGTGCTCTTGCTGGCCGTTGCCGTCGTTCTCGGGATTTTCATCATCCATTCGCGCGGCAAAACCACGCCGCCTTCGACTGGAGCAGAGGCTCCACCGACAACCGCATCATCCGAGACATCAGCCGAAACCTCCACGCAGTCACCTGCTCCTCAGACTGCGCCGCAGAATGAGGCCGCGCCGCAGGCTACACCGCGAGCGACACCCACGCCGTCAGCCGCTCCTCGCTCGAAGCCCGTACGATCGCCGCGGGAAACAGTCAGTTCAGCCACTGCCTCGGACGGTGAAGGAATCGTCCGGCAAGTCATCCCTGCCGTTCCGCGTAGCGCAAGAAATACCATCACCGGCAAGATACGGGTCAGTGTGCGGGTCGAGGTGGATTCTTCGGGCAGAGTCACGGAAGCGACGCTCACATCGCCGGGCCCAAGCAAGTATTTTGCGAATCTCGCCCTAGGCGCCGCGCGGAGTTGGGAATTCTCACCCGCGCAAGAAAATGGACAACCGACCCCGAGCGCATGGACCCTTCATTTCCGCTTCGGAAGAGGCGGAACGCAAGTTTCGCCGGAAAGCATCAAGCGCTAGATTCCGGCCGAGCTCGGGCTATCAACGCCGACGCGACCAACTTAGCGCCGCCGTCCCGGCGGCTGTCATGGGGCGTCCCGCCGCCACAGCGGCGGGAGCACGACACCGGCACTCTGAAAAGAAATCTAGCCCTTGTCCATCTGCCGCAATTTCCACGCAATCTGCCGCACCATGCCGAGAAGAATCTTGGCATCGAGCGCGGAAAGATCGAAGCGCAACACCAGCCCGCGCACTTTCTTTTCGCACATTGCGTCGTTTCCCGGCTTCACATAGCCGCTCTTGTGCAGCGACTCCAGCAGAAGTCCGGCGATCTGCTCGGCGTTGCCCGCCGTCGCGCGCGAACTTTCGTTGACTGCCGGACCCGGATCGGCCCGTGCGATCTCGTACAAACACACGGCCACGGCCTGCCCCAGATTCATCGAGATATTTTCTTTGCTGGTCGGAATGTTCAACAGCCACTTGCAATGGCTGAAGTCGTTGTTGGTAAGACCGATTTTTTCCGAACCGAACAAGAGCGCGACGCGGCCGGAATGCAACTCGTCTCGGATCGCGGCGCCGGACTGTTGGTCAAGTCGCCGCACGGGATGTTGCAGAGCCCGGGCGCGCACCGCAGTCGTTCCTACTACCAGAATGCAATCAGCCACAGCCTCGGCCACGGTCTTGAACTCTTCCGCCTGCTGCAATAGATGGGAAGCGCCCACAGCGGATCGCGCTTCACGGAATCCGGCGGCAAACGGATTGACCAGTCGAAGGCGATGCACGCCGAAATTGCTCATGGCTCGCGCCGCGGCGCCAATGTTGAGCGGATTGCGCGCGCGCACCAGCACGACAACGAGATCATCCAGTTCGGCAGAGCCGGGCAAGGGATCAATTTTACTTCAGCGCCTTTAGTTCCGCTCTCACTCGCGGCGTGCGAGGCCGGGCCGCAGCGAAGTGCAGCGATCAACGGCAAAGCAGATTCCTCACCACTGAAGTGGTTCGGAATGACAAGGGATATTGGGATGATAACGGTTGAGCGACGGCAGCAAGGCGGAAGATTGCAAGAAAAAGGGCGCGCCGGCCATGGCACGCCCTTTCTCGCCTCTGTCTTCACTTCGTTTACTGCAACTTGGTTTACTGCAACTCGTTCACTAGAACTTCGTTGACGATTTCGAGGCCGCCAGTGTCGCGACTAGCGATGGCCGCCGTGGCCTCCTCCACCACCCGCGTGACCACCGCCGCCGCCGCTGGCGTGTCCACCACCACCTCCACCGCCAAAGTGTCCGCCGCCGCCGCCACCGCCACCCACGCGGCCCCCACCACCGTATCCGCCGCGCGGACCGCCATAGCTTGGGGCTGCGCGACCGCCGTATCCGCCATAGCCGCGCGGCTGACCGTAGCCGCCATAGGACGGACCGCGAACGATGGGCTGACGCATATCGAGCTGCGGACGTCCACCGCCATAGGCTCCGGAACCGTAACGCTCCGAGCCATAGCCGCGCGATTCCATCGAGGGCGCGGTGCGGTTCCAATAGCTGCCGCCACCACGCTCCGCGGATCCGCCCGCTTCGCCGCGATACGCATCGCTGTGCGACGGCGGGGTGAAGGGCCGGAATCCATCGCGGCTCACACCGCTGGTTCTAGACGATTCGCCCTGGCTCGCGCCCCGCTGCGCCTCCATCTGCGACGAGCCGGCAGGCCGCGTGTTACCGGAGTTCGGGGGCGTGAACGCGCGGTATCCGCCGCGATTTCCGTTCTGCGCAGTCGATGAAGTGTTCCCTGCGCTCCGGCCCTCAGGGTTGCCCGTCTCGCGCGTGCCGGCATTCGGCTTCATGGCATTGCCTGTGTTCGTGCCTCGCGCCGAAAACTCGCCACGCGACCCGGACGAGATCGCGGAGACATGATTCTGTTGCATGGTTTGCCGCAGGCCCGCGGTCTGCTGGTGGAATGACTCCACATGGCCCGGCTGCGAGCCAAAGAACCGCTGCGAACCGCCGTTGTGGATCGTGCCCGGCGCCGCCGCCCGCCCGCTGGCCGACAAACTCGCCCGCGACGGAACCACAGGCAGGTTGCCCGCCATCATCCGCGCTCCGCTGAACTGCGCACGCGTAGCGGGCACCGCTGTCATGTGGCCGCCAGCGCCGAAGCGTCCCGCGCTGACCGTCGACATTCCTCGGAAGACGCCATTTTCGTGCATGTGCGCGATGTTCGAGAAGCGTGTGCCTCCATGCAGCGGCCTAAACCCACCGAAGCGGCCATACCCTCCGTGGCCATACCCGCCATGGAACCCGACTACTCCGAAGCGGCCGCGATATCCGCCCCACCACGGGTGGAACCAGTCACACGGTCCGATCGGCAGCCAGCCGAAGCCACCCCAACCGCCCCAGCCGAAGCCAAAGCCAAATCCACCGCCCCAGCCCCAGAACGAAACGTACGCCGGTGCCCAGAACGGCTGGTATAAGCCGCCGTACAAAGGACCCGGCCACCAAGCCCACCCAGCACCGTACGGAAACCACCGGCCATAATGATACGGGGCCCATCCCCAGGGTTCGTAGCCGACCCAAGTCCAGCCATAGTAGGGCTCATAGGTCCAGTCGCCGTCGCGATACGGGGCCCAGCCATCGGGCTCGTTCGGAACCCAAACATCGCCGTAGTCGGGGACGTTCTGCCACTGGCCGTAAGCGTCCAAATCCTGCGTACCCGTGTAATAGCGGTTCGTGTGGCGCCACGACTTCGCATCGCGGATCAGGTGATCGCGGTCGCTGACCCAGCGATCCCAATCGTCTTGGTTCGGAGCGGGCGAAATCTTGTACTGCGCCGAGTTTGTGTCGCCGCGGATCGTCGCCATCTGGCCGGCCTGAACTTGCGTGCTGCCCTGCGGCGTGGCAATCTGCGCCTCACCCTGGCGCACGATCACGATCGTGTCCCCATCGGGACGCACTTCGATGCGGAACACGCCATCATGATGCGCCGGATGCACTGCAACGTTCGGCGTATCAATTTCGGGCTCGGCTTCACTGTCTTTCGACACCGTGTAGCTCGACAGGCCCTGGCTCAACTGGATCTGAATATTTTTGTCGGTGAGGGTTGCGACGTTGGCTTTCGAGTTCGCGCCCAGCCGGAAGATATTGGCGAAATCAAGTTGCAGCTCGGTGCGCGCGTTGACAGCGGTGGAGACTTTATCGCCACCCATGACGGGCTGGTTCAGCACGGCCGCCGACCAGTCGCCGGAATCTCCGCGCTGCGTCGATACATCGCCGTGAATTAGGCTGATGCGCGCCACGCCCATATCAGTTCTTGCCGGGCCCTCGCCGGAAGGTCCCCCGGGCTGTGCTTCCAAAGGCTGCGAGTCGTTCGGCTGCGCATTTCCCGGCTGGGTATTCCCGGGCTGGGCGCTTCCCGGCTGAGTCTGCGGCGCGGCCTGACCCTGACCGACTTCCATTGGAGCGCTGGGCTGTTCCGACGGTCCCGGACCTTCGTCGGTGGTCTGCGCCAACGCGCTGATGGAGAATGCGCCCGCTGCCGCCAACGTTAGGATCGCGAACTTTGAGAAGAATTTGCTTTTCATAGTGGCCTTCTCCTGACTGGGTCTATTCCTATCAACCCACGTCTACGAAGGATTTCTCTGCTAGGTGAGTGGCAAGTACCATGCCAAAGGCACAGATCTCGACCTAGGATAACTCTCGTATTTTCAACGACGAAATGTCGAATTCAACAGGGCCACCAGGAACAATCCGGCGAAATCGGCTGCCTGTGGCCGGCAGCGGTGGTTTTCAGCCACCGGTTTGGGCGGGGTGCTGTTCCCCACGGCTCTAGGCGTCCTTCTCTTCCTCGTCCGTCACGCCAATCTTCGACAGGCGATACCGCAGAGCATTCCGTGACAATCCCAGCAGCCGCGCCGCCTGGCTCTTGTTTCCGTTCGCCCGGCGCAGAGATTCCTTGACCATCTCGTCCTCCCACTGCTCGAGCGTCATCCCTTCAGGAAGAAACCCGGCGCCATTCGCCGCCCTCGCCGGACGCAGGTCCAGATGAATATCCGCCGGCGCCAGCACATTGCCTTTTGCCAGCGCGCACGCTCGTTCGATAATGTTCTGCAACTCGCGCACATTTCCCGGCCAGTGATAATTCACCAAAACCTGCATCGCTTCCTGCGAAACACCTTCGACCGGCTTGCGCGAATCCTCCGCAAAGCGCGAGATGAACAGGTTCACCAGATCGGGAATGTCCTCTTTGTGCTCGCGCAGCGGCGGGATGTCGATGGGCACAACATTCAGTCGATAATAGAGATCTTCGCGAAATGTTCCTTCTTCGAGCGCCGCGCGTAGATCGCGGTTCGTTGCCGCCACCAGCCGCACATCCACTTTGATCGTGCGCGTACCGCCCAGGCGCTCGAATTCGCGCTCCTGCAACACGCGCAGCAACTTCACCTGCGTGGCCGGAGGCACATCGCCAATCTCGTCGAGAAACAGCGTCCCTTTGTCGGCCAGTTCAAATTTTCCCGGCTTGCTCGCGGCCGCGCCGGTGAACGCGCCTTTTTCGAAACCGAATAATTCGCTCTCCAGCAAATTTTCTGGAATCGCCGTGCTGTTGATTTTGAGAAACGGCCCCGACGCCCTGCGCGATTTTTCGTGGATCGCACGCGCGATCAGGTCCTTGCCCACGCCGCTCTCGCCGCCCAGCAGCACGGTGGAATTAGTGGTCGCAACCCGCTCCACCGTCGCCAGCACTTCCTGCATCTTAGGGCTGCGCGCGACAATGTTGGGATGCGAGTAGCGTTTCCCCAACGCCTCCCGTAAAGACCGGTTCTCTTCTCGCAAGTTGCGGACGTCCAGTTCCTTGTGGATGACCATCCGCATCTCAGCCAGAGAAAACGGTTTCAGCACGTAATCACTGGCCCCAGCCTTCATGGCCTCGACCGCAGTCTCAACGCTGCCGAACGCAGTCATCACCACAACCGGAAGCGCCGCGTTCTGCCGCTTGACGCTTTGCAGAAACTCCAACCCGTTCATGCCGGGAAGCTTCAGATCGGTCAGCACCAGGTCGATCGTGTTCTCGCGCAGCAGCTTCAACCCCGCTTCGGCGTCTCCGGCGGAAAATGTCGTGAACCCGTCTTCGCCAAGATTCAACTCGAGCAGGCGCCGCATCTTGGCTTCGTCTTCGATGATCAGAACGGATGGCATTGGTGCAGCTTCCTCGTCCAGGCTGGATCTATTTAGCTCGCCGATTCTACGAATTCCCTGTTAACAATCGCGTCACGAGATCACCAGATTAGTAGGTTCGTTTGCCAGCGTGGTGGCGCTCGCAGCCGCTGGAAAAAACATCACGAAACATGCGCCGCTCCCTGGAACACCCGCCGCAGATTGCTCCCCCGGTTCAATTCGAATCGACCCGTGGTGACCGTCCATAATCTTCGATACGATCGAAAGGCCCAGCCCCACGCCGGTTTTCTTCGTGGTCACAAACGGGTTGAAAATCTGTTCGCGCAACTCGCGTGGAATGCCCGGCCCGGTGTCTGCGATGCGCACTTCCACGCCGTCGCGTCCGCCGGCCTGCGCCCGCGCGATCTTCACCCGCAACGTTCCGCCGCTCGCCGCCATAGCGTCATGCGCATTCTGCACAATGTTGACGAAGGCCTGCTCGCTCAATCCTTCGTCCATCGGCACGGGCGGCAGATTCGCTTCGAACTGCTTCTCCACGCGAACCGCCGCGCCTTGCCATAGCCTCGCGACATCGGTCAGCGCGCGATCGACGACCGCGGCAATATCCCGCGGCTCAAGATCGGCATGAAGCGGCCGCGCGAAATCGAGAAACCTCGTCACCAGCGCGCTCAGACGGTTGGTCTCGCTCGAAATATATCCGGCGAGTTCGGTGGCCAACGGATTCGAATCCTTGAGTTTCTGGCTCAGCATCTCCGCCGAACCCTTGATCACGCCCAGCGGATTGCGAATCTCATGCGCCAGTCCAGCCGAAAGCTGCCCCAGTGCGGCCAGCCGCTCCGAGCGTCGCGCTTCGGCTTGGGCCTGTTCCAGCTGGCGATTGGTCTGGGCGAGTGTCTCGGCGATTTCCTGATGACGCTGGGTCTGCCGCCGCGTCTCGACCACAAACCGATTCACCACCATGGCTGCGAGAAAAAAGAAAAGAATGCGAATCGCCAGCAGGCCATAGGATTCAGCCGTTATCTCATATTCCTGAAGTGCGGGATAAAGATACGAACAGTAAGCCGCCGATGCCAGGGCCGTCCAAAGTAACGTACCCCAGGAGCCAAAGTACTCCGCCGCTGTGACCACCGGCAAAAAGTAGATCGGCCAGTAGCTGCTGTTGATGCTCAACTCGCCGGTGTGATCGATGAGCAGGGTCGCGAGCGCGATCTTGATTAGCACAACATAAGCCGAGCCACGTCGGCGCACGTGCGCCACCACCCAGCCTTCACCTAGCTGCATCACTCCAAATGCCAGCAGGATGAGTAGCTTGTGGGGTTCTTTGCGCGGCGGCAGCAGTGCGAGTCCGGCCAGAAACGTCAGCCAGAGGACATCCATCCAGTTGATCGTGGGCCGCTTCGCTTCGGTCATTTCATTGCTCGAATCATCGATCGAGTTGAATCATCGCTCTGCTCGAATCATAAATCCCCGAGTCACGGTTGGCCGGCGACCGCGTTCGTCAGAATTCTTCGTTGAAACAAAAAACGACAAAAAAACGCGCCGGGAGGGCTCGCGCCCGTCCCGGCGTTTCGTTTTTAAGTTTCGTGCTCAGTCTCGGTCATGAGGTCCGCGAACGGATTTCCTGCGAACCTTATCAGACCGCACGCACCCAGTCGGCGTCAACGTCGCTTCCTCGTTCCGCTCGCTTCCTGTTCCGGTTACTTCCTTGGTTCCGCTACTTCTTGGGCGGCTTCTCCGGTTTCGGCGGTGGCTGTGGTTGCCGTTGCGGAGCAGGTGCAGGAGGCCGCTGCTGCTGCCACGTGTTGAACTTCTGCGCTTGTTGCTGTTCCTGCTGCGCGTTGCGTTCCTGCACCGGAGGAGTAGACCGCACCAGCGGATGCGGTTGCGTTTGCGGCTGTCCCGGCGCCGGGGTACGATTCACCTCCTGATTCCGGTTTGCGGGCTGGGCATTGCGATTCCCTAGCTGCGAATCACGGCTCTCTGCCGGCGTTGAAGATCCCTGCTGCTCAAGCGTTCGCGGCTGGGTGTGCGCCTGCACCTTCACCTGTCCCGGCTGCTGCACCGGCTGCGGCTTCATCGGTGGAGTAGGCTGCGGACCGGCTGCACGCACCAGTGTCTCCTGGCTCATGTGCCCGCCGGCTTCGGCCTGCCGCTGCGCGAAAGAATGCGGAGGCGGAGCCGGCGTCCTGACCGCAACCACCGTGCGGCTGATCACCGCCGCCGGTGGCCGCGCCGAAACTGGACGCCCGATCCCAACCACGCTGGCCCGCACCGGCTCGGCAGCCACGAAGTGACCCACAGGCGCGGCGGCAACTTCTCGCGCATCGACTCGCATAATGTTCTGCGACACCGGCCGGGCATTCACAAACGCGTCGTGTGAAACCACGGTGACGCCGTTGGTCACGCGCTGATTCACATAGGTAACATTGTTGACCGTCGTTTTATTGACGATCACCGTGGTGTAGACGTTCGTCACCCGCTCCACGCTCACGGTCGTATTCGTAACATTGACGTTGTTTACATACGCGCGGCTCACGCGATATCCGGGAAGATAGACTTCTCCCGGACCCAGCGGGAACCATCCCACGCCGGCACCCGCGGAGAAATGGGAGCCCGGCCCGCCGCCCACAAACGCCACCAGCGCCGGAGCCCAGACTGGCCGAACTACAACCGGTCCCGGCACCCAGAACCATCCGCTGTTGACATACGCCCATCGTCCGTAGTGGAACGGAGCAAATCCCCAGGGTTCCTCTTCCACCCAGGTCCAGCCCCAAGGGCCAACCCAGGCCCAGTGGCCGTAGCGATATGGCGCCCAGCCCACCGCCACGGCGCGCGGACGCCAGCACTCTCCGTAGCCAGCGACATAGCTCCAGTCGCCGTTTTCGTCGAGATCCTCATAGCCGGTCATCTCGCGCGAAACGTAGTTGGCCGAGTCGGCTTGATCTTCGTGCTGGTCGCGGTCAAACGCCCAGCCATCAAAATCATCGCGCTGCGGAATCTGCTCCAGGTCGTAATCCAGATGATCGCTTCCGGTGAAGGTCGCCGATTGATTCGCGACTACGCTGTACGTAAAACCACCGCCGGTAACACGGCCTCGTCCGTGCCACACCGTAGTAATCGTCTGGCTGCCGTCCGCGCTGACATCGATGCGGTACTCCCCCGGCTGCAAAAGAGTAAACGCCAGATTCGGAGTATCGATCTCGTAGGTATCGTCGTCATCGACGTGGCGCACGCGCAGAATCAGCGATCCCTGCGCCAGCCGGATCTGTGTAGTGTGGTCGTCGAGCGTTAGAAAGGTAATTCCGGTCTTGGCGCCCAGACGGATCGCCGCCGAGCCGACATGCACCTCAGCCCGGGAATCCTCATCCGCCCAAAGGTCGTCGCCGGTCACCATTGGCCGGTTGGGCACGGCCGTGACCCAGTCATCCTCGCCGGCAGGACGAAACGATACCGAACCCTGCGAAAAATTCAGCCGCGCCACGCGGCCGGGCGGGTCCTGCGCCTGATCTTGATCCTGATCTTGAGCCTGCTCCTGATCCGGTCCCTGCCCGTCATCCTGCGCCTTAGCCCGAGTCGCCGTCTGCACAGCCAACGCCGCGCTCAGCAGAAGCACCCAGGCCCACAACTTGCGTGTTTTCATATTCTCCGCCCCTGAAGAAGTAAGGATCGATGTGAGTCGATCTTACCCTCAGGACATTGAACCCGATAGACACGCTTTAGTTTTCGGCTGCACCGAAGTGCTTGTCCGGAGTGCACTTGCAAAGGCACGTCGTAGAGACGTTACTTGTAACGTCTCTCTCGCCACCGTTCCGAACGCCGCCCGCAGAGGCGTAGCAAGCTCCGCCTCTACGACATAAGCGCGCCGGGCGACGGCTCTCGATCACTCTTTCAGCTTCGGACGCTCGCAGGCGTCGACAATCTTCGTGGGATCGATCGCGTCGCGGTCCACCTGTTCTTCCAGAATCTTCCCGTCTTTTCCGATCAGAAAGTTCACGCGGCGCGCGGCCCCGTATTTATCGACGTAAACGCCGTAGTTGCGCGTGGTTTCTCCTCCCCAGTCACTCAGCAGGGGAAAAGTAACTCCAATTTGGTCGGCGAAGGCTTTATTGGCGAAGGGACTATCCATGCTCACACCCAGGACCTGGGTGTCGGTAGCTTCCAGCTTTTTCAGGTTCTGCTGGAAGTTTTTCATTTGCTGCGTTCAACCACCGGTGAAAGCGAAGACGAAGAAGGCCACGACAACGTTTTTGTTGCCGCGGTAGTCGCTCAGCTTCACTTGTTTCAAGTTGTTGCCGTCGAAGTATCGCAGCGTGAAGTCTGGCGCCATCTCGCCCACCTTGGGCATAGGCGGCGCGACCGTCTTGGCCTCTTGCGCGGATAAAGATGCCGGCACGCTCAGCGCCAGCAGCAATCCTGCCACAAGAGTTCCTGAAACCTTTCTGTGCATTGCGCTCCCTCCGAACTGCACCCTTAGCTTATCGGGTCGGGACCTTCCAGTAAACCGGGAAGTACTGGCCGCGGCAATGTTTCGCATTGCCCAAGCTGCTTACAAACCAGTACAGTTCTGTTCGAAGCGCAAGAACCGGAGCAGTGGACCCAAAGCGCGAACGCGCCGTCGGGGCTGCATCGCAACCGGCATCGCAAACAAGATCGCAGACATGCAGCACCGCAGATAAGACCAGCAATGAGCATCGCCACTCTCAACGATATTTTCTTCGCCGCGGTCGAGTGCAACCTTGACCGCCTCATGCTTTATCGCGAAGGGGGAGAGTGGCGGGCGGTCAGCGCTCGCGAGTTCAGCCAGCGCGTCACGCGCATGGCCCATGCCCTTCACGGCTGGGGAATCCGGGCGGGCGACCGGATCGCGATCCTCAGCGAGAACCGCCCGGAGTGGCCCATCGCCGACTTTGCCAGCATGCTACTCGGCGCCGTGACCGTCCCGCTCTACACCACGCTGACCGCCGAACAGACCGCATTCGCGCTGCGCGACTCCGGCTGCCGCGCCATTTTTCTTTCTTCAGACCAGCATATGCGCAAGCTGCTCCCGATTCTTCCCGAGACGCCGGTCGAAAAAGTTGTCGTCATGGATTCCGTGGAAGTCATGCCAGAAACGGCTTCGCCTGCCAGGAAATGCGTCGCAATGAAGGAAATCACGCGCGACGATCCGGGGGGATCTGCTTCGGGACTGGGTTCCGAACTCGAAGCGCGCGCCCGCTCCGTCGGCCCCGACGATCTCGCGACCATCGTCTACACCTCGGGCACGACCGGAACGTCGAAAGGCGCGATGCTGACGCACGGCAATATCGCGTCGAACATCCTTTGCTCGTTGCTCGGGTTCGAGATGCGGCCGGGTCTGATCAGCATTTCGTTTCTGCCGCTCTGCCACATCACCGCCCGCCACGTCGATTTCGCCATGCTCTACCATGGCGTGACGCTGGCCTACTGTCCGTTCATGGACCGGCTGCCCGCCACGTTGCTGGAGGTTCGTCCTTCGATTTTTGTTGCTGTGCCGCGCGTCTACGAAAAGATTTATGCCCAGGTCGAGCAGAAAGCCAAGGGCGTGAAGCGCGCGATTTACGACTGGGCTTTGACCATTGGACGCAGCTATAAGCCCCAGATTCTCGCCGGGGAGATTCCGAAGGCGCAAAGTTGGAAAGTGGCCAACAAGCTGGTGTTTTCGAAAATTCGCGAAGGCATGGGCGGACGAGTCGAGACTTTCATTTCCGGCGGCGCTCCGCTGGGCCGCGAACTGGCCGAATGGTTTGCCACGGCCGGCATTCGCATCCACGAAGGCTATGGCCTGACTGAGACTTCACCCGTGATCGCCCTCAACACTCCCATCCATCATCGCATCGGAACCGTCGGTAAGATTCTGCCCAACCTCGAAGTGCGCATCGCCGAAGACGGCGAGATCCTGGTGAAAGGCCCATCGATTTTCAGAGGCTACTGGAATCGCCCGGAAGAAACGTACAACGCCTTTATCGGGGGCCAGGATATGGACGGGCAGGTAATCGGCGGATGGTTCAAAACCGGCGACATCGGCAACATTGACGCCGATGGATATCTCTCCGTCACGGACCGCAAGAAAGATCTGATCAAAACGTCGGGCGGAAAATTCATCGCTCCCCAGCCGATCGAAAATTCGCTCAAGCTCAATCCCCTCGTGGGAGTCGCGGCCATCATCGGCGATAAGCGCAAGTTCGCCGCCGTAATCATCTCCCCCAGCTTCGCCGCGCTCGAAGGCTGGGCGCGGGAGAACGACGTAAGCTTTTCCTCGCGAGCCGAACTGGTGGCAAATCTGAAAGTGCAGGCGCTCTACGAAGGCATGGTCGAAGGCATCAACCAGAACCTGGCACGGTTTGAAAAATTGAAACGCGTAATGCTGGTCGCCGATGAGTTTTCCATCGACAACGGCATCCTGACGCCCACGCTCAAGCTCCGCCGCAAGGCAGTCGAAGAGCGCTACCGCAAGCAGATCGAGGAGTTATACGCGCAGGCGGAAGCCACGACGGTGGCGCAAAACTGAACCCTCGTCCTGTCTTACCTACTTTATTCTTGTCATCCTGACGAGAGCGCCAGCTCTCGGAGGGACCGAACGAAGCGCTGGAACTGGCAGCAGCGCTGGCGGGAAACGAGACGCTGTCTGCGCGACGGGCACACCCTTCCTCATCATCAAAACCGCTTGCCGTCGTAAGGTCCCTCAACCAGGCTGCGCCGGATTTCAGGATGACATCGTTTTGGAGTATTACAATGAACCCATGTCGGACTCATTCGTCATCGCCGGTCGCTCCT
This sequence comes from uncultured Acidobacteriaceae bacterium, assembly GCA_963739125.1. Classification (GTDB taxonomy): domain Bacteria; phylum Acidobacteriota; class Terriglobia; order Terriglobales; family Acidobacteriaceae; genus Sulfotelmatobacter. Next base: position 590,341 of record CAVTZD010000002.1, read on the forward strand.
TCCGCTCGCGCCTGATCGTCGGCACGGGAAAATACAAATCCTTTCAGGAAACCTCGCGCGCCCTTGAAGCCAGCGGCGCGGAGATGGTCACGGTCGCGGTGCGGCGCGTGAATCTCGATCGCAGCAAGGAATCTCTACTCGACTACATCGATGCGAAAAAATATTTTCTCTTGCCCAATACTGCCGGGTGCTACACCGCCGACGAAGCCATCCGCGCCGCCCGCCTGGGCCGTGAAGTCGGCCTCTCCGATTGGGTAAAACTCGAAGTCATCGGGGACCAGGCCACGCTTTATCCCGACGTGCAGGCCACGCTCGAGGCCACGCGAGTGCTGGTGAAAGAAGGTTTCACCGTCCTCCCCTACACATCTGACGATATTGTTTTCGCGAAGCGCCTGATCGACGCGGGCGCGGCGACTATCATGCCGTTGGGCGCGCCAATCGGCAGCGGCATGGGCATTCAGAATGAAGCGCACATCCGCATTCTGCGCGAAATGATTTCCGGAGTTCCGCTGATTGTCGACGCAGGAGTCGGCACGGCCTCCGATGCCGCGCTTGCTATGGAACTCGGGGCCGACGCTGTCCTGATGAACACCGGCATTGCCGCCGCGCAGGACCCCGTGCTCATGGCCGAAGCCATGCACCACGCGGTCCTCGCCGGGCGCAAGGCGTATCTCTCAGGCCGCATGCCCAAGAAACTCTACGCCACCGCCAGTTCGCCGCTGGAAGGCGTGGTGAAGTAGATTGCTCCGAGTCTCGCCACAAAAATAAAGGGCGGCCCTGAGGCCGCCCAAATCGCAAACTGTTTCCAAACCGTCAAAGCATCTTGACGCTTTCAACTTTGATGGAATCACCCATCACCATGCCAGTCACTGCAACATGATGCCCGGCATGCTCCTTCAGGGCGTCGGGGTTCTCCACCGTCAACACCTTGTTGTCGCCATCGGTGACCACGACCATCTTTGAGCCGGCAGCGAGGCACTTTTTGGTGCAGGCTTCAGCCCCGGCGTTCGCGCCCTTGGTGTTGCACTTGGCGTCTGTTACCCAGCCGTTGACGGTTGTGCTCTTCCCCATGTCATCGAATGCCAGCGCCGACAGCGCAAGCACGAAAGTTACCGCAAGCAAAATCAATGAAGTCTTTCTCATGGCCGGTTCTTCTCCTTTTTGCAGTTCAGATTGCGGCCCCACACCGCAAACTCGCAGGGTGACGGAAATTGACCACTTGAGCCGACAATCTCCGCCCGGTTGTGAAAATGAGGCGAGTGAACTATACCACAGGAAAACACCCTGGTTGTCAGCACGTGAGCAAGTTCCAAAGTGAGAAGTTGCAGCCAAGCGATGCGCGATAGGAAATCCAGTGCGGCTATTTTTTCGCGGTATGATTCGCCGGCGGCGCCGGCTTCGCGGGTGGGGGCGCGACGTAGACGTATTCTCCCGGCCTGGCGTAGCCCAGTTGCTCGCGAGCTTCCCTTTCGATGGCCTTCTGGTCAGTCTTCAGGCTCTGGATCTGCTGCGTGTAGCGATCGTTCTCCTGCTGCTCCTGTGCGATCTGTTTCTGCAACGCCTGGTATTCCGCGTGCTTCTGGCGATACATCACCATTCCGTTGGCGCCGAACATCACGTGCACGAACAACGACGCGGCGAGCAGAGTCACCGCGACCGTTGCGATGCGATGCCGCAACCGGTAGACGCGCATGGCCAGCGGCCGAACTCTCTCGATCCACCCGGCCGCGAGCGCTTCCGCCTGCGGGGCGCGCTCCACTACGGCGCGCAGCCCATCCTCGGGCCTCGGAAGCTTCGTGATTCTAGATAAGGGTTTCATGAAAAAGACGCGTCGCTATCGAAACATCATTCTCGGGCCCGTTTGGCTGCAGAACTCCCGCGGATCTTGCGGCAACTTCTCAGTGAACTTCTCCTTCACCACTGGCGTCAATCGGAAGTTGTCGCCCCACGGGAAATAGGAACCAACATAGTTACTCAGCTCCTTTAACTGTTCGCGGCTTACCGCGTCGCGCTACGGCGTCTCTGCGCAAAAGGCCTGCCTTTGCATGATCGGGTTCGGCCTCATTCCACCGCGGTGAAATGGTAACCTCTCACTCGTGAGCCTCAGCAGTCGGCTCTGAGCCGAGAGCTGACGGCTGATTCCATATGACCGACAAACGAATCGTCTTCACAACCGCGGGCTCGGCTGAGGAAGCGCGCAAGATTGCGCGCGAACTGATCGAGCGCCGGCTCGCGGCCTGCGTGAACATCGTTCCGCACATCGAGTCAATCTATCGCTGGCAGGGCAAGGTGGAATCAGCCCAGGAATGGTTGCTGCTGATCAAGACGACTACTGAAAATTTTACCGCAGTCCGCGATGCGATTCGCGAGCTTCATTCCTACGATCTGCCGGAATGCGTCATGCTCGAAATTGAAGACGGCAGCGCGGAGTATCTCGAGTGGTTGGCGAACTCGGTGAAGAGCGCTTCACTTTAGCGCACCAGGGCATGAAGTGCGCTGATCTGAGGATTGCGCGGTGAAATGCTTTTCTCAAATCGCGCTCAGAGCCTGATCCAGGTCGTCGAGAATATCGTCGACATCTTCGATGCCGACGGAAATTCTGACCATGCCGTCGGTGATGCCGATGGCCGCGCGGCCTTTGGGGCCGAGTCCGGCATGAGTCATGGTTGCGGGATGAGAGATCAGCGTTTCCACTCCGCCGAGCGATTCGCCGAGCGAGCAGATTCGGACTTTTTTCAGCATTTTGTTGGCGTTTTTCTGCGAGCCGGTTTCGAATGTGATCATCGCTCCGAAGCCGCTCATCTGGCGCTTGGCCAGCGCATGCTGCGGATGATCGGCAAGGCCCGGGTAGAGGACCGTTTTCACTTTGGAATGCTTGGCCAGAAATTCAGCGACGATGCGGCCGCTGCGGTCATGAATTTCCATGCGCGCGGCCAGCGTCTTCACGCCGCGAAGCACCAGCCAGCACTCAAACGGAGATAGAATCGCTCCCGTGGCTTTCTGCAGAAATGCCAGCTTCTCGGCGTGTTCCGGGTTAGCGCACACAACTACGCCGCCCAGGCCGTCGCTGTGGCCGTTGAGAAATTTCGTGGTTGAGTGCACGACCATGTCGGCGCCCAGCGCGAGTGGCTGCTGAAAATACGGCGACATGAACGTGTTGTCGACCACCAACGCGACCTTCTTGCGCCGGCAGATTGCAGCGATCGCAGCCAGATCGCTCAGCCGCATCAGCGGATTAGTGGGAGTTTCCACGTAAACCATGCGTGTGTTCTTACGCAAGGCGCGCTCCACGTTTTCCGCTTCGGAGGTGTCGATGTAGGAGAATTCCAGGCCGAAGTCGGCCATCACCTGGTTGAATAGGCGCGGCGTTCCCCCGTATAAATCGTTTCCGCAGATCACGTGGTCGCCGGACTTCAGCATGCTCACGATGGCGTGAATGGCGGCCATGCCGCTGGCGTAAACGCGCGCCGCCATGCCGTTTTCGAGCGTGGCAAGACTTTCCTCAAGCCGCGCGCGCGTGGGGTTGGAGACGCGGGAGTATTCGTATCCCTTGTTTTCGCCGATGCCCTGCTGGACGTAGGTCGAGGTCGCATAAATCGGCACCGTGACCGCGCCGGTGAGCGGGTCGGGCTCCTGTCCGCAATGAATGGCGCGCGTGGCGAACCCGGTTTTTTTGTCTGGCTTCATCCCTGTTGATTCCTTAAAATCTGTGGCAACCGCGCTAGATTCCGCCTTCGAAAATTTTCTTCGACAAATAGCGCTCGGCAGAGTCTGGAATAATTGTCACGACGCGCTTGCCCGCGCCCAGCTTTTTTGCAATCTTGAGCGAAGCAAACACCACTGCGCCGCCACTTGACCCGGCCAGGACGCCCTCTTGCGCCGCCAATTTTTTCACGGTGGCGAAAGCGTCGTCGTCGCTGACCATGATCACCTCATCGCAAACCGACCGGTCAAATGTTTTCGGGATGAAACTAACGCCGATGCCTTCGACTTTGTGGTGACCGGGTTCGCCGCCGCAGAGCACCGATCCCTGGGTCTCGACGGCGACGGCATGCACGCGCGGCAACTTCTCTTTCAGATAGCGCGCTACGCCAGTAAAAGTGCCACAGGTGCCGCAGCCGAGAACGACGGCATCGATTGTTCCCTCCATCTGTTCGAGAATTTCGTGGGCCGTGGTTTCGTAGTGAAAATCAGGGTTGGCGGGATTTTCGAATTGCCCGGCCATGAAGGCCTTGGGGTCGCCGGCCACTAATTCTTTCGCGCGCCGGATTGCGCCCTGCATACCCTCCGCATCCGGAGTGCGAGTCACCTCCGCGCCCAGGGCGCGCATGATGATGACTTTTTCCTGAGAAAAATTCTCGGGCACGAAAAGCTTTACTTTGTATCCGCGGTTCACGCCGATGAGAGCCAATCCGATCCCTGTGTTGCCCGCGGTGGCCTCGACGATGGTCCCGCCGGGAACAAGTTTTCCGTCGTGTTCCGCGCGACGAATAATCCCAATCGCAGCCCGGTCTTTGACGCTGCCGCCCGGATTCAGATATTCGAGCTTGGCGAAGACAGTTGCCGATCCGGCAGGAACCAACCGCTTCATCTGCAATAAGGGAGTCTCGCCGACCAGTTGGGTAATGTCGTCGGCGACGCGCAGGCGTGACATGGTGGAACTTTTTGAAGTCACGTTACAGGGTACGAAGATAAGCAGGAATCGTCAATCGCCGACGGGGGCTGAGGGAGATTTCTCAGTTACCGGCGTCATCATCTGGGAATCCCCTTACTGAATTCCAGTTTAGAAATCGCTGACCTCTTTACTCTGCGGCTATAATTGGCCCCCGTCAGGATTAGGAAAAACAAAGAAGAAAGGAATTTCATGCGACGCTTGGCCGCGGTGTTGCTGATTCTCAACCTGGCTCTTCCCTCCCTCAGTTTCGCCGGCGACGAGACGCCGCTGGTGGGCTATTCGCCCAAATCCAGCGCGACGGAGCGCGAGTGGGAGGCAAGATTCCGCGCGCTTCCCCAACCTGCGAATGAGCGCGAGTATATGCGGCGACTCAGCGCCCGCCCGCACCACGTTGGCTCGCCTTACGACAAAGACAACGCGGAGTGGATCCTCGCGCGATTCAAAGAGTGGGGGCTGGACGCGCATATCGAACGGTTCGACGTTTTATTTCCTACGCCCAAAGTTCGTGTGCTCGAGATGGTCGAGCCCACAAAGTTCACGGCTAAGCTGGAGGAACCGGCGCTGGCGGTCGATCCCACTTCGAATCAGAAATCGGAGCAGCTTCCCACCTACAACGCGTATTCGATTGACGGCGACGTGACTGCGCCGCTGGTGTTCGTGAACTACGGACTGCCCGAGGATTATGAAAAACTCGATCGCCTGGGGATCTCGGTGAAGGGCGCGATCGTGATCGCGAAGTATTACAACTCCTGGCGCGGCATCAAGCCGAAAGTTGCGGCGGAGCACGGAGCGATCGGCTGTCTCATTTATTCCGAACCGAAAGACGATGGCTACACGCAGGAGAATGTGTTCCCGCAAGGGCCGATGCGGAATCCCGATGGCGTGCAGCGCGGCAGCGTGATGGATTTTGCGTCGTCGAATCCGGGCGACCCGCTGACCCCCGGTTTTGTGGCTTCGCCGGAACACAAGCGGCTGACGCTTCAGGAAGCGAAGAGCATCACGAAGATTCCGGTTCTGCCGATTTCTTACGGCGACGCGCAGCCGCTGCTGGCTGCGCTCACCGGGCCGATGGCGCCGGAGGAATGGCGTGGCACGCTGCCGATCTCGTATCACGTCGGGCCGGGCCCGGCGAAGATTCATCTGAAAGTGGAGTCTAACTGGGACTTGAAGCCGGTCTACGACGTCATCGCGAAAATTCCGGGCAGCGTCGAGCCGGACGAGTGGGTCATTCGCGGCAATCATCATGACGCGTGGGTGAACGGCGCGGAAGATCCGGTTTCGGGCCAGATGACGCTGCTCGAAGAAGCGCGTTCTTTTGGAGAACTCGTGAAGCAGGGCTGGAAGCCTCGCCGGACCATCATTTACTGCGCGTGGGATGGTGAAGAGCCTATGCTGCTGGGTTCAACGGAGTGGGCGGAAGCCCACGCAGACGAACTGCGGCAGCACGCGGTAGTTTACGTCAACACCGACGGCAACGATCGCGGTCTGCTTTTCATGGAGGGCTCGCACAGCCTCGAACAGTTTATCAACGGAGTGGCGCGCGACGTCGAGGATCCCGAAACGAAGCTGACGGTTTGGCAGCGGCTGCACCTGTCTGAGATTGCCGACGCCAAATCTGCCGATGAGCGGAAAGAATTGCGGGAGCGCGCAGACTTGCGGATCGCTGCGCTGGGATCGGGAACCGACTATACGGCGTTCATCGATCACCTGGGAGTCGCGTCGCTCAATCTGGGATATGGAGGCGAAGATCCGCAGGGGATTTACCACTCGGTCTACGACGACTTCTACTGGTACACGCATTTTTCTGATTACGATTTCGTCTATGGACGAGCCATGTCGCAGACCGGCGGCACGGCGATGATGCGGATGGCCGATGCGGAAGTGCTGCCTTTCGATTTCATGGACTTTGCCGACACCATGCAGAAGTACACAAAAGAGCTGGAAAAACTGCTGGCCGACAAACAGGAAGAGGCCCGGGAACGGAATCAGGAACTGGAAGAAGGTGTATTCAAGGCGACGTTCGACCCGCGGCGCCCCACGGTGGCTCCGCCAAAAGAGGAGATCCCTCCGCACTTGAATTTTGCGCCTCTGGAAAATGCCGATGACGCGCTGGCACACAGCGCCGAGCACTACCATGAGGCGCTTGCGCACAAGCAAGCTACGCTCAGCCAGACTCAGGCTGAATCGCTGCAAACCCTGAACCAGATGCTGATCGAGAGCGAACGCAAACTCACCAACGACGACGGGCTTCCCCGGCGTCCCTGGTACAAGCATCTGATCGAAGCTCCGGGCGTTTATTCGGGATACTCGCCAAAGACCATGCCCGGCGTGCGGGAAGGAATCGAGCAGAAACGATATGCGGAGGCTGACCAGGAGATCGGACGGGTGGCGAAAGCGCTGCAGGATGAGTCGGCTCTGATTGAATCGGCGGCGCAACTGCTGGAGCGGTCGGCCCGGTAAGGTCGCGGTCAGCGGGATGGCAGACGGCGAGGCGACGCCGACGCAAATGATCCCGGGCTAAGGGCGTTACCGTGGAAGAGCGGCGCTTCAGCGCCGGGAATACCTGCCAAACCGATGCGGGCCTCAGCCCAGTCGTTATTTGCTGGCGGCTGCGGGAGCTTGCTGGCCAGCGTAGTAGCCGCTCCTGGTGCGCACCACCATTTTGCCGTAACCTTTGGCTTTGGCCTCGACACGCACGGCGCGGAAACCGCCCGTTCCGCGCGGGTTGGTCGGCTTGTAGCCGATGGTGTACTGGTTGCGGATGTCGCGCGCCACGGTGCGGCTGATTTCATCGACCTCGTCGAGAGTCTTCGGGAAAAACGCCAGCCCGCCGGTGCGATCGGCAATGATCTCGAGCGCGCGTCTGGCGCGCTTCGGATGTTCTTCCTCTCCCAGAATTCCGAGGGCATAGACCGACGGCCCGTTCTCGTCTTGCAAGTGCTTCACGGCCTCTTCTAACGACTCGTTGCTGGCATTGTCTTCGCCATCGGTAACCACGAACAAAACTTTCTTTTCCAGACGCGCGTCCGTTTTCAGATGGTCGGCCGATGCCACGATCGCATCGTAGAGCGAAGTGCCGCCGCGGGCATCGATTTTTTCCAGCGCCTCTTTCAGTTTCAGCAGGTCATTGGTGAAATCCTGATCGAGATAGTATTCGTCGTTGAAATTTACGATGAAGACTTCATCCTGCGGATTGCTCGACCGCACAAGATTCAGCGCCGCCTGATTCACTTTGGCTCGCTTCTCGCGCATGGAGCCGGAATTGTCGATCACAATGCCCATGGCCACGGGAATGTCTTCGTGGTGAAACGAAATGATTTTCTGCGGCTTGCCGTCTTCATACACGGTGAAAGCGTTGCGATCGAGGTTGGTGACGATGTGCTGCTTGTTGTCGATCACGGAAGCGTGCAGCAGAACTTCGTCAACGTCTTTCTTGAAAACGAAGACGCCCTGATCGCCGAGCTTTTTGTCAGGAGTGGCTTGCGGCGTCGGAGTTGCCGTAGCCGGCGCGGCAGTCGCAGGTGGGGCTTCGGGCTTGCTGTCGGGCTTGGTTTCCGGCGTGGGCTGGCTTTGGGAAGGCGCGCCCTGTGACCAGGCCGGTATCGGCTGTTGCAGTCCGGCACAGATCACGCACGCGAAAAGAAGCAGAGCCGCGGCCTTATTCCGCGGGCGCGTAATATCCCGTCCTGGCATACACCCGTAGAGGAGGCAGTCCTTTCGGTGGCAGCAACTTCACTTTTATCTTACGCCATTTGCCGTCGCGCACAATCTTGGCCGGACGATAGCCCAGCACGTACTGATTGCGCAGTTCGACGCCGATTTTGGTCGCCACGTCGCCGAGGTCATTCGGGTTGTCGATGGTGAAGGCACGGCCGCCGGTGAGTTCGGTGATGTCGCTGAGCAGTTGCGGACCAAGCCGCTCTTCGACCGCCGAGGCATAGCGATCGTAGATGCCGATGGCATAGATGATGACGTCGGCTTCCTTCACCAGCGCGCGGATTTCACCTTCGGTATAGCGGCTGTGATTGTCGCCCCCGTCGGAGATGATCAGCAGCGCCTTCTTTGCATATTTAGCCTGCCGCATCTTGGTGATGCCCATGTAGATGGCATCGAGCAAAGCGGTACGGTGGCGCGGAACTTCGAACACCAGCTTGTTCTGAATCTCGTCGACGGAACTGGTGAAGTCGCTGACTTCCTCGGGCTCATCCGAGAAAGTGATCATGAAAAACTCATCCTGCGGGTTGGCGGTCTTGAAAAACTCGATGACCGCTTCTTTGGCGCGTTCCATCTTGCTGCTCATGCTGCCGCTGGAGTCGAAAATGACACCCAGCGAGACTGGTGCGTCTTCGCTCGAGAAGGTGCGAATCTCCTGTTGCGCGTTGCCTTCGAAGAGCTGAAAGTTTTCCTTGTCAAGACCGGTGACCAGCCGGTTCAGCGGGTCGGTCACCGTCACCGGCACCAGCACGAGATCGACATCGACTTTCAGCGGGCGCACATGCGCCGTCAGGGTGGGCGTAGTCGTGGTGACCAGATCGGGTTTGGGAGCGTCTTTCGGCTTTTCCACTTCACGCGGAATCACATGAACGTCATTGACGTCGGTTTGGCCGAGAGAGCAAGGCGCAAGGGAGGCGACTAGACACAGGGTGAGAACGAGCGCGCTGCACAGCCTCATGACGGACCCCGAAGGCGCTTGGCGCAGGCTCGATGGAAGCAGATTCCAGGCAGAATTCGCGCAGAAGGGCACGGTGGACTTCCGAGCACCATTCGAGACGCCGTCTTGACCGTCGCGTTCAACGTCGTTCCAAGCGTCGTTCCGAAGCCGGGCCTCAGATCGGGATGACCAGCGCCCATCCCCACAGCTCAGGCGGGCCATAAATACCTCAATGCCGCGGATGTTACCACAGGTTTTGGCGTCCCGCGCAGGCTTTTTGTCAAAATTACGAGACAAGTCCCGATCCTGATCGTCGCTTTCCGCGCCCCGCGGACTGCGCCAGTGGCGGGCGTTCCCGACGCCGATTGCTATCTTGTTACAATCAAAGGTTTCCTATGGCAAACATACTTCCGTTTCGTGCAGTGCGCTACGACTTGCAACGGGTCAACGCCGGGCAAGTCGTGACTCAACCCTACGATAAGATCACGCCGTCCATGCAGGAGCGGTACTACGCGGCCAGCCCTTACAACCTAGTCCGCATCATTCTCGGCAGGCGCGAACCTGAGGACAATACAGCGCACAATGTATATTCCCGTGCGGCAGCCTACGGGCGAGATTGGCGTGCCCAGGGAGTCTTCCTGCAGGATTCTTCCCCCTCGGTGTACGCGTATTCGCAGACTTTCACTGCACCTTCGGGAAGCCGATTCGAGCGCCGGGGATTCATTGCCCTCGGCCGGGTTGAGGATTATTCGGCCAAGGTCGTGTTCCGCCACGAACAGACTCTGGCCAAGCCGAAGGCCGACCGTCTCGACCTGCTCCGCGCTACCCGCGCACACTACGAGCAACTTTTTCTGCTGTATGAGGATCCTCGGTTCGAGATTGAGTCTCTCCTGCGCGGAGTCGAAGGCAAGGAAACAATCCTGGTGCGCGACGAATATGACGTCAGCCACGCGGTGTGGCAGATTTCCGATCCGGGAGTGATCAAATCGGTGCAAGAGAAGATGAGCGAGAAAAAGCTGGTCATCGCCGACGGCCATCATCGTTATGAAACCGCGCTAACCTTTCGCGACGAATGCCGCGCGGCGGCGGGCGCGGGTTCGCAGGCAGACGCACCGTACGAATTTGTGATGATGACGTTCGTCAACACGAATGACCCGGGACTGCTGGTACTGCCCACCCATCGCGTAGTACATTCGCTCCCATCTTTTTCAGCGGAGGATTTTCAAGCCGCCAGCCGGGCGTTTTTTGAAGTGGAGGAAATCGACCCTGCGCTCGATGGGGTACGGGCAACCGCGATTCTTCGCGAGCGCGGCCGAGTGGGAACGGCTCTGCTGGCGGTGGCTGCCAATCGGGCATTCGTGCTGCACTCCCCGAAACCGGCGGGGGCAAAGTTCCTGGCTGGCCTGTCACCGCGCCAGCAGTCGCTTGACGTTGTGCAACTGCATAAGTGCTTGCTGGAAGGAGTTCTCAACCTGTCGGAGGAGTCGATTCGCAACCAGCAGAACCTTTCCTACCTGCGCGATGCGGACGAGGCGCTGGCGCAGGTACGCTCGGGGGCGGCCAACGTTGCCTTACTGATGAATCCGTGCCCGGTGCAGCAGGTGCGTGACATCGCGCTGGCCGGCGAGGTCATGCCGCAAAAATCCACCGACTTTTACCCCAAGCTGCTGAGCGGATTAACCGCCTATGCCCTGGACTAGCCGTAGCGCCGCGCCTTCGGCTCGCCGCGCTAGCACAGGCCAGGCTGGGTCTGTGGGGAAAGCGCCGCGCCGGCCAGCCCGCAATCTGCTCTCTCTCTCAGCCCTATTCGTGTTCTCGACTCTGCTTCTTTCCGGAGCCGTGCCGGAAAAACATCTCTCGATTTATTCTACCGCCGCCGATTATTCGCTTCCCCTCGTGCAGCGCGGTGGCCGCGACTACGTGGGATTGCTCGAAGTGCTCGAGCCGCTGGGCAGGGTCAGCGCCCGGTCAGACGGGCAACGCTGGCGCCTGCGGTACAACAACGTTGGGGGCGACTTCCAGATTGGCAAGACTCGCGCCCGCATCCAGGGCCGGGAAGCCGATCTCGGCGGAAAATTTCTGGAAGAGAACCAGCGTGGATTGGTTCCAGTGGCGTCGTTGGGCTCGCTGCTGCCGCGGATTCTCGGCGGACCGGTCACTCTGCACGAAGACTCCGACCGGCTCTTCATCGGCAGCGTGGCGACCCATTTCACCGTGTCACTCAGCGGAGAAAGCCGGCTGGTCTTCAATTTTACGAGCCCGGTGAATCCGACCATCGCCACCGAACCGGGCCTGCTGCGCATGACCTTCAATCGCGAACCGGTGGTCGCGCCCGCTTCGCCAGTGCTTACTTTTGGCAGCAAAGCGTTCCCCTCCGCCATATACAGCGAAATCAACGGCATTCCGGTGCTCACTGTACATACGACCATCCCCGTGATCGCCAGCTTCGGCACCGACGCCCGCACCATCACGATTGGGCCGGCTTCGGTGGCAGCGGCAGTCGCGCAGAATGGAGCGCAGGTCGCTCCCGCGCGGGCCAGTCCGCCGCCGGCGCAGCCGGCGACAGCCGCTCCGAGTGCGGCGCCTCAAGTTCCGCGCCGATACTTCGCCATCGTAGACGCGAGTCACGGCGGTGACGACCACGGCGAAACCCTCAGCCCCACCCTTCTTGAGAAAGACATCACGGTCGCTCTCGCGCGCAGCCTGCGCACGGAACTGGAAAGCCGCGGCATTACAACTCTCGTGCTCCGCGATTCCGACGCGAACGTTTCAACCGACCAGCGCGCCACTATTACCGACGCCACTCACCCGGCGATCTACATCGCTCTGCACGCCAGTTCCAGCGGTCACGGCGTGCGCGTGTATACGGCGCTGCTGCCGTACAGCGAAGACGATCGCGGCCCATTTCTCTCCTGGACAACCGCCCAGCATGCCTGGCTGCCGGTAAGCCAGAGCGCTGCATCGGCGGTGGCCGCGGAACTGCAGAAGCGCCAGATCCCGGTGCGTACTTTGCCCGCGCCGGTGCGCCCTCTCAATAACATCACCGGAGCCGCTATCGCGGTGGAAGTCGCGCCCCTGGGATCAGACATCACGCAACTCATCGCGCCCGATTACCAGCAACTGATTACCAGCGCCGTCGCGACCGCCGTTGCCGCCGCGCATGACCAGCTTGGGGTCGCGCAATGACGTCCACATGTTTAGTTCAACGAAAAGGTAGATGCGGGGGCGCAAACAAAAAATGTGGGGACGGCCGCCCTCGGCTGTCCAGTCGAGCGCAGCTCGACAGCTTCTCTCGCCAGCAGCGGAATGCCGCCACAACGCCGAAGCCCCAACCCGCGAGGCCCCGCCCATGATCCCCCGGCACCTGATGATCGGGATGACCGTGCTGCTGGCGGCGGCGCTGGGCCTGACCTTCTACGCCTGGCATTTCCGAAAGACGGTCGTCACTACGGTCACGTCGACCGACACTCGCCCGCTTGCGCCGCCGCTCGCTGGACCGACCGAACGCGTCACGCTGTTCGTCGCGCATGATAACGACGGCACGCTGCGCGCCGAGTCGGCGCAGATTCCCATGCCTTCCGGACGCCAGCAGCGTGCCGAAGAACTCCTGCGCGCGCTGGTCTCGCTCTATCTCGATAAATCGTCGCCGCACGTGATCGGACCGGGATCGGAAGTGCGCAGCGTGTTTCTTGTCGATCCGGGAGTGGCAGTCATCGACCTGAATTCGGCGTTCGCCGACACTCACCGTTCCGGGGTTCTGGTCGAGGAACTGACGGTCGCGTCGCTGATCCATACCGTCTCGGAGAACACGCCCGGGGTCGTCAGGGTGAAGATTCTGGTCGATGGCAAGGAGCGCGATACGCTCGCCGGCCACGCCGACCTTTCCGACTACTACGACGTGACGGCCGTCAACCAGCTCGCGACACAACTCGCCCAGTAGTCAGTTAATTTTGGGTGGCGCAGCGCTTTGAGCGCTGCGGTAAGGCTCTCCATGTCAGTAGGAGCTTTAGCCCCCGAGGCCGCTATCACGATGTTGTTTCAGCAAACTGTTCAGCCCCTTTAGGAGGACTTCTCGAGTTCCTCGATCTCGCGCTCTGCTCGCTGCAGAATCTCACGCAGCTTTTCGATCTTCGCCGCATCGTGCCAGTTGCGACTGGCTACACGAATCGCCGCCTTCATGACACGTGCAGCCGGGCGGGCCATTTCGGCTCCCTCCGGTCCAAACAACCACGTCCCAGCCTCTTCGGCGCGAAGCCAGATCCTCTTCACCGTCTCGGCTTCACGCTGCAGTTCGGTCTTACCTGCCTCTGTGAGCGTGTAGGTTCGCTTTCCGGCAGTCTGGTCTGAAGTGACCAGCCCTTCATCTTCCAGTTGCTGCAAGGCCGGATAAATCGCTCCCGCGCTTGCCTTGTAGTTACCGCCGGATTTCGTTTCCAGTTCCTTCATGAGCTCGTAGCCATGCTTGGACCCGCTCTCGAGCATCGACAGCAACGCCAGCCTGATTTCTCCGGGGCCGAAGAACCTTCCCCATCGGCCTCCTCCGCGCCCCCAGGGAAAACCGCCTCCCATGAAGGGTGTGGCCATGCCGCCACGCCACCAACTTCCACATCTTCCGTACATAGTTGAAACTCCTTCCAAGTTATACTCAGCATTGACTTTATCGACTGTTGTTTGTCGACCCTCGATCTGGGAATTCGAATTCCACGATGGGTTTCGAGTTCCCGCATCAGGATTGGATCGATATTACTGTAGATCATGCTTTATGTATATCGTTAGATATATCTGTTGTCAAATGCGATCGCTCATAAAACGATTCGGTCTTCAATTTCTGGGCCAGGTCCTCCGCCAAGCGCCTCCCGCGCAAATTGCAAAAGCCGAAAGCTGATGGCTGACAGCTGAGGTCCGAGCCCAATCATTTACAATCCCGCAATGTTCTATCGCTCTGATAACCGCGCGCCCGATCAACTTCGTCCTGTTATTCTCACCCCGGATTTCATTACCACGGCCGAAGGCTCGGTGCTGATCGAGGTCGGGAACACGCGTGTCATCTGTACGGCTTCGATCGAAGAGACTGTTCCCGCGTTCATGCGCAACTCGGGCAAAGGATGGATCTCGAGCGAATACAGCATGCTTCCCCGCTCGACCCTGACTCGGACGCCGCGCGAAGTTTCGAAGGGACGGCCCAGCGGTCGCACCCACGAAATCCAGCGCCTGATCGGCAGGAGCCTGCGCGCCGTCACCGACCTGGCGCGCCTCGGCGAGCGCACGATCTGGATCGACTGTGACGTCATCCAGGCCGACGGCGGCACGCGCACCGCCTCGATCACCGGCGCGTTCGTAGCGCTCGGCCTGGCTCTCGAAAAGTTGGTGGATGCCGGAACGCTGACCGCGGTCCCGCTGCGAGATTTCGTTGCCGCGATCAGCGTGGGGATTGTCGATGGAGAGATCCTGCTCGATTTAGCCTATGAAGAAGACTCGCGCGCCGACGTTGACATGAACTTCGTAATGACGGCCGGGCACAAACTGGTCGAAGTGCAAGCCACGGCCGAGCACCAGGTCTTCGACGAAGTGCAACTCGCCAAGATGCTGGCGCTGGCAAAGCAGGGAGTGCAGCAGCTGATTGCGAAGCAGCAGGCAGTGCTAAGCGGGCTGACGCTCAGGCAGTGAACCAATCTATCGGACAGGGGAGTGCAATATGCCGACGGCGGAGGACACGTTCTCGGAGACATCTCGCCCGCTTCATGAGGAACTGGGCCTTCATCTCTTCGCTCCGACAGGTTGCGGATGTGGCCCTTCCGATAGCAGAACAGGCTCTGGCCGCTATCCACACCGATTTTGTGGAGCAGATGTCAATTCATCCCCAATACAGAAAAATTATTGTCAATCTAGACAGGAGTGAAAGCGATTGGGGGGAGGAAGTAAAGAGCATTACTCGGAAGGCCATGACTGAGGGCGTACTCGTGAGCGCTAGGGCTGCGATCGACGGCGCCTCGCTAGTCTTTGCACACTCCGTGTTGGACGATTGCGCATGGTCCTACCTGAGGGTTAGTTCGCTTGCGAAACCGGCAGACTGGGAACCGCTGATTATCGAAAAGAAAGTCAGCCTCGCCGAATGCTATGTAAAATCCCAAGACACGATCCGTAAAGAAATGATCCAAGAGAAGCTTGAACAACTCGGGAACGAGTCGCTTCTGAAGAAGTTGGATCTATTGTTCCAACTCTGCAAGCCGCCTAGAGGTTTCGCGCCAATCAACTACTACACCTACGACCGCAACCGGCTGAAGAGGATTGACGACACGCGGCACCAGATAGTTCATCGGAACGGCATGGGGAAGCCTGTCGTCAAGATAGACGATGATCTGGATTTCATTCTTAAAACAGGGAACTACCTCTTGGCGTTGTTGCGCTCGACGTACGGAGTGCAAATCAATCCTGCCAAAGCACTCAATCTGCCGCCACCACCCGAAGCAGCCCAAGGCTAGGGTCAAAAGGCCGGGTGCCCCACTTCTCGCCGCCTTTGCGAGAAGTGGGAATGGCGCGCCACACTTACGGCCCTAGCACTCCAGCCAGCAACTCGTTCCTCTTCGCCGCAAACGGATTCACAACCGTCACCCCACCCCACGTAAATCCCTCCTGCATATCTTCGGAAAGGAGCAGACGACATCCTGCCGCCGCGGCGGCCGAAAAGATGATTGCGTCCCATATGCTCAGACCATGGTCGGCGGCGAGATCGAGGGCAGCGACCAGAATTGACGGGGAAGTTTCGATCAGCGGAAAGGTATCGTGCCAGCGAAGAACGACGGTCCTCGCCTCTGGCGGGGGAAACGCGGATTTTCCCACCAGGACACGGAACAATTCTCCGAGCACTTGCACGGGCAGAAACGTGCTGGATCCCGGCAGCTTCTTGAGTAGCTCTACGGTCGTCTTTGCACGGAGCGCGCCGTTCACGCCTTCGGCGTAAACCAGAATATTGGTGTCGAGCGCGATTCGCATGCGGTGATGAATGAGCCCCCGCTCAATCAGTCATACAATTCGTCGCGCTTCCAGCGGCCAATGGGGCGCCGCCGGACGGAGCGAGCTTCGAGATGAGCCAGTAAGGCAGCCTTGGCCTGGCTGCGCTGTTCGGTCACGGGAGCAATTCGGGCCACGGGCCTGCCATGGCTCGTCACCACATAACTGCGCCCCTCCCGCACCTCGCGGAGGAGTTTGGAGAAATTCCGGTTAGCTTCGGCGGCTGAAATGGCCTTCTCCATAAGTAGTGATTTTAACTACTTTGATGAGTGCGCGCAAGTCCCTTCCGCATTCGGTAGTTGGCCCAGATTGCCGAATCGGAAACTCTTGCGGAGATTTGCCTCAGCTACTTTGTCATCCTGAACGGCGACGAAGTCGCCGTGAGGGACCCTACGTAGGCCAAAGGTTGCGGTGGTATAGGCCGGAAGCTTCGTGGTGCACGCGCTAGGTATTCCCCGTGGCGCGAGCGCCGATGCCCACCGATCGTAAGGTCCCTCGGAGGGCTTGCGCCCTCCTCAGGATGACAGAGCATCGAAATTCACGGCTCGTTGTCATTCATGATGGGCAGCCCACTTCGCGTCAGACTGAGCAACTCCCATTCCGGCAGTGGTATGGTTTGGACCGCGGCGGCGACCGGTTCCGGCGCGCGTGATCCCCAGCAAATTGCTACGCGATCCAGACCGTTTTGGCGTTCACGAACTCGCGGATGCCGACTTCGCCCAGCTCTCGCCCGTGGCCCGACGCCTTCACACCGCCGAAAGGAATGCGCGGATCGGAGGCCACCATTTTGTTGATGAACACCATG
The DNA here is from genome assembly GCA_963739125.1 of uncultured Acidobacteriaceae bacterium. Lineage (GTDB taxonomy): Bacteria > Acidobacteriota > Terriglobia > Terriglobales > Acidobacteriaceae > Sulfotelmatobacter. Next base: position 607,483 of record CAVTZD010000002.1, read on the forward strand.
CCGGCCTCGAGTTCGTTGATGAAGCGGTCGCGCTCTTTATCGTCGTTGGTCCAGGCGCTCGCTCCCAGGCCGAAGCGGACGTCGTTGGCGAGCCGAATCGCTTCATCCTGATCTTTCACTGGAAAAATCGACGCCACCGGGCCAAAGAACTCTTCGCCATAGGCGGGCGAACTCTTGGGAACATCGGTGAGCACAGTGGGCGCATAAAAATTCCCCGGCCGCTTTAGCGGATGGCCGCCGGTCAGCAACTTCGCTCCCGCTTTCACGGTTTTCTGCACGTCGGCGTCGAGATCTTTCACTGCGTCGGGCGTGGCCAGCGGACCGAGTTCAGTCTTCTCGTCGAACGGATCGCCGATCTCGAGGCTCTCCATGCGGGCGATGAACTTGCGTTCGAATTCGCCGGCGATCGGCTCGGCCACAATGAAGCGTTTCGCGGCAATGCAGGACTGCCCGTTATTCTGCACACGGGCCGTCACTGCCGTAGCCACAGCTGCATCGAGATCAGCTGACGGCATTACGATAAACGGATCGCTGCCGCCCAGCTCCAGCACAACTTTCTTGATTCGCCGGGCCGCGCCCACTCCCACCTGGATGCCGGCCTGTTCGCTTCCCGTCAGCGTGGCGGCGACCACGCGCGGATCGTTCAGCAGAGCGTCGACCTGGGCGGAACCAATCAGCAGCGTCTGAAACGCGCCCTCAGGAAAGCCGGCTTCAAGGAAAATGCTCTCGATGGCAAGCGCGCACTGCGGCACGTTCGAAGCATGCTTGAGTAAGCCGACGTTGCCGGCCATCAGCGCCGGCGCCGCGAAGCGAAACACCTGCCAGAAAGGAAAATTCCACGGCATCACGGCCAGGATCGGCCCGATGGGAAGATACCGGATGAAGCTTTTCTTTGCTCCGGTCTCGACCACCTCGTCAGCCAGAAAGCGCTCAGCATTTTCGGCGTAGTAGCGGCAGCCGGTAGTGCACTTCACCGCTTCAGCCACGGCGGACTTGTAGGTCTTGCCCATTTCAAGCGTCATCAAGTGCGCGAACTTTTCCTTGTCGCGATCCAGAATCTCGGCGGCCTTGAGCATGCGTTGGGCGCGCACGGCAAACGGCGTCTTGCGTCCTGCGGTGAACACGGTGACGGCGAGCTGCAGCTTCGACTCGATCTCGGCTTCAGACAGTGGCTGGAATGTTTTGACGACTTCGCCGGTGGCAGGATTAATGGTTGCGATGGCCATGATGAGGGTTCCTTGTGGGATTAGCAGAACTGGAAAGCCAAGCGGTCATACCACTATACCACTCGCGCGCACGCATTGCCACGCTGAGTGGTAAGCATCAGTATAAGCTTCAGAATCCCGCTCAGCGGTTACTTCCGACCCCATCTGGGGGCGGGGCGACGCCTCTGGTGCAGTTGGTGAAGTTCTGCGTAGAACCCGACTCCGAACAGCAAGGCGACCATGGCTGCGCAATATGCCAGCAGGAGACTCATCATAACGCCACCTCCAAGCCCTGTCGCGATGGCAGGTGACTTACGATTTCAGATTAAACAGTCGGGCCAACGTTCGCAGTGACCGGGATCACTCGATCGGGAGTGAACGCGCAATCGAGCTGCGCGCGCTGGTCAAACAGATACTGCTTTCAAGGGCACCCTGGTCTGTATATACTGTACGTATATACATTGACAGGAGGGGAATGCTATGGGCACAGCACGGGTATTTCGCTCGGGAAACAGTCAGGCGGTCCGCCTGCCCAAGCAATTCCGCTTCAAAGGCAAAGAAGTCGAAATTTTCCGGCGCGGCGACGAAGTGGTGCTTCGCGAAAAGGAAAAGAATCTGGCCCGCGCCTTTCACCTGATAGCGAGTTTGCCCGATGACCTCGTGCTCCCCGACCGCGAGAAGGATCTTCCCCAGGAACGCGAGGGCTTGTAGCGGGGGCCAGTGGAATGGACGCGCGTTATCTGCTCGACGCAAACATCGTTATTTACATACGGCAGAAGCGGCCGGAGACAGTGCTACGTCGTTTCGAGCGCCTGAGGCACGGCGAGGCCGCCATTTCAGTAATCGCTTACGGCGAACTTCTATATGGAGCCATGAAAAGTTCGCAGCGCGAATCCGCGCTGGCGCGGCTAAGCGAGCTGATCGATGTCCTGCCCGCCCTACCCATGCCCGAGAAGGCGGGGGAAACGTATGGCTCCATCCGTGCTGACCTGGAGGCGCGGGGCGAGATGATCGGCAACAACGATCTCTGGATCGCCGCTCACGCCCTGGCAGGGGGATTGATCCTGGTTACCAACAACGAAAAGGAATTTCGCAGAGTGCGCGGTCTGAAGATACAAAACTGGGCGGCGTGAGCGGATGTCCCGCGACGGCACGCCGTACTTTTCGCGAACCGGGCAGGAACGGAAGTGCTGGCCTCGGCGCTGATTTCCTTCTCCCGTGGTTTACAATTAAATGTTCCACGCACTCATCTCTTCAGCACTGATTGGAGGAATCTCATGAAGCTCACCCCCGGGAAACTTGCCGGTCTCAAGAAGGTTTCGAACGAGCGCGGCGTCATCGCGGCCGCTGCCATGGACCAGCGCGGCTCGCTACAGAAGTCGCTGGCCAAGGAAAAAGGCGGCGAAGTGACGGACCAGATGATGGAAGAATTCAAAGCACTGGTGACCGAGGTGCTTACTCCTTACGCCACCGCCATCCTGCTCGACCCCGAGTGGGGACTGCCGGCTTCGAAGCGCCGCGCCAAGAACGCCGGCCTGCTGCTCGCCTATGAAAAGACCGGATACGACAAGACCGGCCCCGGCCGTCTGCCTGACCTGCTCGACGTCTGGTCGGCGCGCCGCCTGAAAGAAGCCGGCGCGGACTGCGTGAAAATTCTGCTCTACTACACACCCGACGACCCGAAGCATGTGAACGAGATCAAGCATGCCTGGGTCGAGCGGATTGGCGATGAGTGCCGCGCCAACGACATTCCTTTCTTCCTCGAATTTGTCGGCTATCAGGAAGGCGCGGACGAAAAAGGCCTCGACTACGCCAAGAAGAAACCGCACATCGTGACCGAAAGCATGCGCGAGTTCTCGAAAGACCGCTACGGCGTCGACGTACTCAAAGTGGAAGTGCCGGTGAACATGAAGTTCGTCGAAGGCACGAAATGCTTCGCCGGAACGAAAGCCTACGGCAAGCAGGAAGCTATCGACCTGTTCCACAAAGCCGCCAACGTCGCGACCAAGCCGTTTATTTATCTCTCCGCTGGCGTCAGCAACGCCGAGTTCAGCGAGACGCTGGAACTCGCCGGGGAATCTGGCGTGAAGTTCAACGGCGTGCTCTGCGGGCGCGCCACTTGGAAAGACGGCATCCCGGTCTACGCGAAACACGGCGCAGCCCCGTTCCGCAAGTGGCTCGAAACCGAGGGCGTAAAGAACATCAACAACGTCAACGACAAGCTGAAAGCCGCCACCAGTTGGTACTCGATTTACGGCGTCGAACTGGTGCACGCGTAAGGCGCGTGGCGCCGCGGAGCCCGCGCCCGACAGGTGTGGTTTATGTGGGCGCGGGCGACTCGCCCGCGCTCTTTGTTCTCTTACCGCTTTTTCTCTTACCGCTTTCTCGCAGTGAGTGCACGCAACTTTGAAGCCAAAGATCCTTCTCTCCTGGAGCAGCGGCAAAGACAGCGCGTGGGCTCTCCATGTTCTCCGCCAGCGCGGCGAAGTAGAAGTGGCCGGTCTGCTCACCACGATCAACACGCACTTTCAACGCGTCGCCATGCACGGTACGCGCCACGCATTGCTCCAGGCGCAAGCCAACGCGGCTCGCCTTCCGCTATGGGAGGTTCCCTTGCCATGGCCGTGCAGCAACGACATCTATGAGCATGCGATGTCGAAGGCCTGTGCCTCGGCGGTGCAGCAAGGCATCTCCGCCGTCGCGTTCGGCGATCTCTTTCTCGAAGACGTTCGCCGCTATCGCGAAGACCGCCTGCGCGGCACCGGACTCGAGCCCATGTTTCCGCTCTGGGGACGAGACACGCGGCAACTGATTCTGGACATGCTGGGTGGCGGCTTGTGCGCCCGCATCGTTTGCCTGGACCCCACCAAGCTACCCGCCGATTTCGCCGGCCACGATCTCGATTACGATCTGTTGCGCCGTCTGCCTGCGACGGTCGATCCCTGCGGCGAGAACGGCGAGTTTCACACCTTTGCATACGCCGGCCCGATGTTCGAGCAAGCGATTCCGATCGGGGACGGCGAAACCCTCACGCGTGATGGGTTCGTCTTTACTGACGTCCTACCCAAACAAACCGGCGTAGGAACCGAGACCTCATTCTCGGCGTAGTCTGCATTCTCGGCCTACTCCGGCGCAAACCCTCGCAGCCGCCACAGCGCGATCATTCCCAGCAGCATGAGATTGGGAAACAGCAGTGGCGCCAGCGGCGCCGCTCCATAGATGAAATTTTTCAAGGGTTGCGTCGAAGGCCCGTGCAGATTTCTTTCAACATGCAGCACGAAGCCCCAAACACCCACTCCAGCCTCGGCCAAAAGAATGGTCGCGCATAGCGAAATAAATCCGCGTGAAACGCGGATCAGCAGCGGAGTCGCAAGAAATCCCACGGCAACCGCGCTGGCCCAAACGGCGACCCACTCCAAAGGGTTAAAGAAGCCATTTTCGGCATGGTCGGTCACGCTGAAAATGAAGTTCCCGATAAAGCCGCCCAAAGTGAACAGCAGCACCCACTGGGCCCACTCCATTGAGTCGGGATCGACCATCCGGTTCAGCACGAGCAGGAAACCAAGCCCGGTGTAGGCCAGGGGCGCGGCAAACGGCGCGGAGTAAGTCAGGCTCTTGAGGGTCCGTTCGTAGAAGAATGAACTGTCCAAGTGCAGAATCACTCCGGTCAGGCCTACCAGAATCGCACCCCAACCGACGAGGTAGCCAAGATCGGTCCACACTGCCTTCCAGCGAGACCGCAGAGCGAGGCCGGTCAGCAGGATGAGCGGCGCAATCGCTGAAAAATAAAGAGGGATGTACTCAGGCGATCTGCGAAAGTCGTTGGCCGAGTGGGCGAGGTAAATATCGAGAGTCATGAAGCCCAGATTCACCAGGGCGAAGACCTCGACCAGGAACCAGGGATGCACCCACCAGGCCTCACCCATCAGAGCGCTCTGCCAGATGCTGTCATTTCTTTCCGCCATGAGCTCTCCTGAGATCGTCTGCCATGGCCTTGAGCTCGACGGTCTTGCGCAGCATGGGATAGTTGCCATGCCACTGCACGAAATCCGCTCCACCCATGAACGCGGCGTGTTTGGCTGTGCGCCCGTCGTAGTGCCAGAAATCGAAGTACAAGAAATCAATGGGCTGTGAGAATGGCGGCCCGGTCAGCACCCCGTCTTTGCGGAGGCCGTCCACGATAGCCTTCGCTTCGGAGACTTTTTCGTTGGTCGCCTCCACGGTTTTCTCCGCCTTCTCATACACCGGATCGACGATCGTCGGCGTGTGGCACTGCTCGCACACCTGCTTCATCTTGGCTTGAGCCTGGGCGTAGTTCGGCCGCTTCTCGCTGATCGCGTTGGCCAGGAAATACGACAGCCGCTCGGAAGGATCGTGCGTAATTCCCACACCGTTGATGCCGCTCATGTGACACGTGGCGCAGGTCGGCACGAACATATCGCGCGTGGTCAGGTTCTTGGGGTCGGCGCTGAGGTTGAGCAGGTTTTCCTGCGCGGCAAACATCACGCCATGCTTGGACTCCTCGTAGATTTCGATCTGAGAATGATCGGGCCCCATGTGACACTGCCCGCAAGTGCTGGGCAGCCGCGCGATCGCCACCGAACTGGTGTGCCGCGTGTGGCAGGCGGTGCAGGTGCCGATGGTTCCGTCAGGATTCGGTTTGCCCACGCTGTGACACTGCTCGCAGCCGCTGGCCATAGCTGGTCCACCCTCAGACAATACAAACGGATGCGGTGGCCGCTTGGTCCCGCCCGGCTGATAGGTCTCGGAAAAATTCACCTGCTCTGGAGTCAGTCCCTTTTCGCCATAAATGGCAGCCCACGCTGGCGCCGCATGCCGGCTGCGCAGAAATTGCTGATAGATCTGCTCATGACAGCCGCGGCAGTTCCCTGCCGTGAGCCGCACACTGGCAATCACGAATCCGTGATGATCTTTCTTGTCCTGTCCCGGGGCCGCCTGGTGACAGTCGAGGCAGCTCACACCCTTGGTTGCGTGCTTGCTCATTTCGTATTCGTGGACGACGGAATACTGCAGCCGTGAGTGGCACTCCGCGCACTTTCCCGAAGCGCGAACAAATTCGGCTCCGGGTTGATCTGTCTCGGCTCTGGGCCGGGCGCGATTGATCAGGAATGCCCCCAGGATCAGCGCGAACGCGATCACGACGGCGATGAACACCGAGCGAAACGACATGCAATCCTCCCTGGGACGCAGAGGTATTCGAACCGACTCAGTGTAGCTGAGAAATTAGCCGGAGGATGAAGGTCGCACTATGTATTCTTCGAGTCTCTTTGCCAAATGAGGAACGGCTCAGATCTGCGTTCGTCAGTGCGGTCTTCCGCTGTATGCGGTACACGGACGAATGCGTCCGTGGCTCCACGGGACGTCCAGGGCTCAACGATCTTTTCGCGATCGATACTAGAATGGATTCATGTCTACTGCACTCATCACCGGCGCTTCCGGCGGCATCGGATATGAACTGGCGAAGTTGTTCGCCCGCGATCATCACAACCTGGTGTTGGTCGCGCGAAGCAGCGACAAACTGGCGCGGGTCGCGGCAGAACTGCGGCCGAGCGGAGTCACGGTCAAGACCATCGTTCTCGATCTTGCCGAGGCGCACGCTCCGAAGTTCCTCTTCGACCAGCTGCAACGCGAAGGCGTCGCCGTCGACATCCTCATCAACAATGCCGGATTTGGCGTCTACGGTGAATTCGCGCAGATGCCAGAAGAAGAAATTCTCGGGCAAATTCAGCTCAACATTACTGCGCTCACCGAACTTACGCGGCTTTTCCTGCCGCCGATGATCGCCCGACACAGCGGACGCGTCATGAACGTCGCATCCACCGCCGGGTTCCAACCCGGCCCGTTCATGGCGGTCTACTACGCGACCAAGGCCTACGTGATTTCTTTCTCCGAAGCGATCGCGAACGAATTGGGCCACTCCGGCGTCACCGTCACATGTTTCTGCCCGGGGGCGACGCATACCAGCTTCGCCAGCCGCGCCGGCGTAGAGAAGTCGCGCCTGTTCAAGCTTGGCGCCATGAGCGCGGAGAAGGTCGCGCGCGATGGGTACCGCGCGGTCATGACAGGCCGCACTCTCGCGATCTCAGGCCCTCACAACTGGCTGGTCGCACAATCCTCCCGTTTCGCGCCGCGCAAGATGGTCACCGCCGTCTCGCGCTGGGTCGCTGAAAGAGTGGACTAGTGTCTGTGCGCCTCAACTAGTTGTAACCTCCTGCCCGGTTTCGTCGTAAGCGTATACAGAGGGCTATAACATGACGACGAATATGCAGTCTGTGCGCGTTCCGGCGACCGGAGGCGGCGACAGTTGGCTTACGGCGTTCGCTTCCCTGGCAGTGGGCGCCGCTTTCTTCGCTTTGTGGTTCTGGCTGCTGCCGCAATGGCTCGGTTTCAGCGTAGAGATGGCGGGCGCGGCGCGCTGGCGATGGCTGGCCGCGATTCCTTCGGTCTTGGGGTTTGCGGTCGCGTTGCGCTGCGTTTGGGACTTCGGTTGGACCGGCCACGGCACGCCTGCTCCCATCGCCCCGCCGCAAGTATTAGTGGTTGTGGGCCCTTACCGACACGTGCGCAACCCCATGTACTTGGGCTTTGCTGCGGGATGGATTGGGCTGTGGTTGATTTTCGGGCATCCGAATCCGATGTTGATCTCGGCTGTCGCGGTGGTCGCGCTGGGCGTGAATCTGTTTGTGCTCTTCTATGAAGAGCCCACTCTGCGCCAGAAATTCGGGGCGGATTATGACGTATATCGCAGGAATGTTGGCCGCTGGTGGCCGCGCATGCGCGCCTGGAAGAAACCATAATCGCAGCGGTCGGCCTCGCCGCATCCCGATCTGATACGCGCGAAAAAATGGACGGGTTGCGGCTTCGGTTGCTGGAAGGAATACAACCCGGAAATAATCCAACGAAGACACGCAACGAAGATGCCAGTGCTCGAACAGCCCGACGTGCTGCAACAGTTTTCCCGTGGCGATGTCGAAGCATTTGAGGTGCTGTTTCGCGTGCATCAGGGCGAGGTTTATCGCTGGATTCTTCGCATCGTGCGCGACCCCGCAGCCAGCGAGGACCTCACGGTGGAAACCTTCTGGCGTATCCACCGCGCCCATGCCCGTTTCGATCCGGCCCGCAGCTTCGGAGCCTGGGCTCGGCGCATCGCCACACACGCGGCTCTGGACCATCTGAAGGCGGCGAAGCCGCAGCACGAAATGCCCGAGGATATGGCTCAGCCGGCGGGTCCAGATCCCGGAGTTTCGCGCGATGTGCGCGAAAAAACGGCGCGCGCGTTTGGACGTCTTCCGGCCAAGCTGCGGATCGCGGCCACGCTGGCGTTGATCGAAGAACAACCCTACGGAGAAATTGCGGAAGTACTGGGCATTTCCACCGGGGCTGTGAAAGTGCGCGTCTTTCGCGCGGTTCGCCTTTTGAGACAAGACTTGAGGAAACAAGGAATCGAGCCATGACTACACCGGAACAGGAACTTCAAACACGGATGCAACGGCTGCTGCAACAATCGCTTCCCCCCACCGGCGCTCAACCGCGCTCGACGCTTGCGCGCGATCTGTGGCCTGCGATGCGGCATCGCATGGAGCAACACGCTTTTGCCGTCCCCTGGTTTGACTGGGCCTTGCTGGCCGCGTTGGTTGTGGGGTGCGTGCTTTTTCCGAGAGCGATTCCCGTATTGCTTTATCACCTGTGATTGGAGGGCATTCATGAATCCGCATCCTTATCTTCGCGCTTATATGGCAGGCATCTTTGTTCCCAGCCTTGTGTTGCTGGTTGTATTGACGATGTTTATCGTGTTGCGACTCGTCCTGCAGGTGCCGATTCCGATCGAGCGCGTCATCATTTTTCCTATGGCTCTGGTTCCCAATCTATTTGGCGTCTGGAACATTTTCTATGTCTGGCTGCGGCCGCGCCCGCACCTTCCCATCGGACTTCATGGCGCGTTGTTGCCGCTCATCATGGCTCCGGCGGGAGCGTTCGTCGGCTGCCGGCTGGGCGTCCTCACGCTCGGGGCGCATGGGATCACCTGGTTTGGGGCCATCCATTTCCCCTACCACCTGATAGTGCCGGGGCTGCTTGCGGCATTGGTCGTCTACTATCTGGTGTGGAAGTACATTGTTGCCTTCCTGAATCGAGTCCTGGGAATCGCCTGACGGCGGTTGTCCGTTCCGTTCTGTGATCTCGAGCACAACTTTGTTCTCTCGCCTTTCAGCACTTTGATGACGGTGATGTGAACCGCATCGAATTCGACGTCTGGCGCGGCTTTACAAATCCCTACCATAGTTTTGCAAAGCTTTACTCACTCCTCCGATCTCTTTTCCCACGTGGTCAGGTCTAATCGCCAGGGAGTGAAATTCACTCTCAGGGTCCGCACGAATCGAAGACTCAGCCGTTACAAGTCCTTCGACAGGAGGTGCCACAAATGGCGAACACTGCAGTTGCAAAATCCGCTCGCAGCCGTCGCGCCGTTTCGACCATGGTTGCCTTTCTGCATCTGGCCGGGACAAATATAAAACCGATAGTTTCCCTACTCGCCGCCCTCACGCTCACCACAGCCTGCCTGGCGCAAGGTCAAAACCAACCTCAAACCCGATCTCAACCGGCCTCACCGACGGACTCGCAAACGAATTTGCAAGCCTCAGCCGAGCCCAATGCTGCCACCGAGACGATTCCCGCCGGCACCCGGTTTGCTCTTGTACTGACACATCCGATCCAGAGCAGTCGCATCCATCGCGGAGATGACATCTACGCTCAGATCACAGCACCCATCACACTGGGCAATCAAGTCGTGATTCCACCGGGCGCATTGATTGACGGAAAAGTGGATAAGCTTCGGCGTAGAGGTGGAAGCGCGGAGTTGTATCTGCAGTCCTTGTCGATCACGTTCCCCGACGGGTACGTGGCTACCGTCCCCGGTCCCGCCGTACTTGAAAGCATGGAGGGCTACGCTCTGAACGATCCGGGCCAAGGCCGGCTGATTAGCATATTCGTTCTGCCTGCGGCTGGAGCGGGCCTCGGTGCGCTAATTGGTCACTCTGTGGGGAAGCCCGATTCCGAAGTCGGCAGCACACTGCCTCCCGGATGCGTTGGCGGACCGCCCTTCTGCTTGCAGACAAGCACGCCCGTCTTCGGCACCAAAGGGAGAGACGCGATCATCGGCGCCGGTATCGGCGGAGCGATCGGAGGCGTGACTGCCATGGCGTTGCTGTTCACTTCGCATCATTTTTTCCTCGACGTAGGCTCGCCCGCCGACATGGTGCTGCAAAAACCGTTGCGCCTGGACCAGGACCAGATCTCGGACGCAGTCCGACAATCGGAACAACAGCCTGTCGCGGAGCAGTCGATCGCGCCGCGTCCAATTCCGCGGATGAGTGACAACGGCACCTGCTACACGCCAGGAACACCGGGTACGCCGGACATCACTGTCCCCGGACCGCCGGGCCCCGACGGAATTCCGGGACCGCCGACCATAATCCCCGGCACGCCGGCGACTCCGGGAACACCGTATCCTTGCCCTTAAAACGAGAGCTGGTCCGAGACCGAAGGAAGGAATGAGAGTGGAAGCGCCAGCCTCTGCTCTCGTTCGTTGTGCCTTCAGGCTGCGGGCTTCAAGTTTGTTGTAATCTTGCTCCCGTCCTTTGTGCCAGTGCCGGAACTCGAACTGCAAACCCATGCCTACACTCATCCCGCAACCCACTCGTATACAAGCCGCCGGCAACAAGCCCAAGCTGATCGACGAATATGTCGGACGAATCACTTCCAAGACAGCGAGCGCGAGCGTTGCGCATATGCGCAGTCCGGAAGGATGGGTCGAGCCCGGGCAGACGCCGGAGTTCGACGAATTCACGATCGTGCTGAAAGGGATGGTGCGCGTGCAGCACAAGGACGGCGCGCTCGACGTTCGCGCCGGACAAGCCGTGATCGCGCACGCCGGCGAATGGATTCGCCATTCCACGCCCGAAGCCGGTGGCGCGGAATACATCGCCGTCTGCCTGCCGGCATTCTCCATGGAAACGGTCCACCGGGACGAGTAGTTGCGACGAAACCCTTTCTTTGTCTCATACACAAAATGGTAAGATATATACACATTGGAGGTGGACAATGCGTACCAACATTGACATTGACGATCGCTTGATGCGCCAGGCGATGCGCAGCAGCGGGGCCTCTACGAAGCGAGCAACCGTGGAAGCGGCGTTACGCCTTCTGGTGGAAACCTACCGGCAGACGGGCATCCGACAGCTCAGAGGAAAAATACGCTGGGAAGGCAGCCTCGATGAGTCCCGCCGCGGGGCGTCAATGAGTAGAGAGTAGCGAGCAATGGTGATCGTTGACACGACGGTCTGGATCGACTATCTCGGCGGCACATCAAACGCCGCGACGGCGTGGCTGGATCGGGAAATGGGACGGCAAAGAATTGGCCTGACCGATCTGATCCTCTGCGAGGTGCTACAGGGAATCCGCGACGAGACAGATTTCATCCGGACGCGGGACCAACTCCTGAGATTCAAAGTATTCCCCGGCGGCGGCATCGATCTGGCAGTTATTGCCTCCCGAAACTATCGAACTCTGCGACACAGAGGTTATACGGTGTCGAAAACGATTGATTGTTGGATCGCCACGTTCTGCATCGAAAGCGATCATCAACTCCTGCACCGGGACCGTGATTTTGACCTGTTCGAGAAGATCCTGGGGCTGCGTGCAGTCCACCCGTAAGACGTGCTCCCCTATTCTCCGCCGGCGTAGTATCCCGCCCGCGCTGCGACGTGGAAGAGATAGTGCAGGTTCTTGGGCAGGAGCAACTTCACATTGATCTTGTGCCACTTCCCGTCATGGGCCGACATCTGCGGCTGGTACGCGAGCATGTACTGATGGCGGAGTTGATTCCCGATGGCGCGGGTCACGGAGGGCATGTCGTTCGCGCTAGAGAGCGAGAACGCGCGTCCGCCCGTTTGCTCGGAAACATCCTGGAGCAACTCGGGCCCCAGTATTTCTTCCTGAGTAGAAACGTAGCGGTCGTAAGTGCCGACGGCATAGACCATCACATCGGATTCGCGAATCGCGGCCTTCACGTCGTGCTCGCTGTAACGGCTGTGATTGTCGCCGCCGTCACTGATGATCAGCAGCGCGCGGCGCGCATAACGCGCCTTGTGCATCTTCCCGAGACCCATATAAATGGCGTCGAGCAGCGAAGTCTCGCCTTTGGATCGCGCCGTGAGCAGATCGTTTTCAATGTTCTCCACCCGGGGAGTGAAGTCTGTGACGAGACGGGGTGCATCGGCGAACGTGATGAGAAAAAATTCATCCTGCGGGTTCGCGGCTTCGCAAAACTGCCCCACCGCGTCGCGCGCGCGGTCCAGCTTATACGACATGCTGCCGCTGGTGTCGACAATGATGCCGACGGAAACTGGTGCGTCTTCATTCGAGAAGTGTTTGATTTCTTGCGCCTTCTTGCCTTCGAAGAGCTGAAAGTTGTCCTGATTCAATCCGATGACGGGCCGGTTGTAGTCATCGGTAATGGTGACAGGAACGAGGACGAGGTCGACACTGGTTCGAATCACTCCGCCGCCATACCCGGGCGTTATTAGCGGACTGTAAGCGGCGGCGGCGGCGACGGCCTTCTCCACTTCCCGCGGAGCGATGTGAATGTCGTCGATCGCGGTCTGGGCCAGGACCGGCGGAGCTAAGGATGCGGCCGCGAGAAGCTCCAGGGCAGTAAGAACGATAAAACTGCGAGAAACCAAGCGAAGAGAAACTGCTCGCACCCGAAACATGGCTGGCACCGTCCCAAACCTCTATCGGCAGCGAGACGACCGGCATTAGCGCACTCGCCGTGATTGTGGTTGTAGGCCGGATCTGTGCGTCGGGCAACAAAAGATCACGACTCGAAAACACGGAAGTAACCCAGATGCGGGAACACGGTGGGAAGCGGCGAACGCCTATGACGCCGATTTGGGCGTCGAAAGGCACAGCATCGGGAAGATGTTGTTCGAAACGGCCACCAGCCCAAACTGGATGAGTCAATCTGAAATGTTTGGCGTGAGATCGGTTTAAGTCGCGAAGAGCGTCCATCGCCGTTTCGTCGGCATGGGAATTTCTACTAGCTGATTGTGTCTTTCTGTAAGGTGATCAGCGTTACTTCTGGCGGACAATCCAAGCGCACTGGAGGATCGATCACGCCGAGGCCGCGGCTGGTATAGACCTGCAAGTGGGCGACGCGGTTCAGCCCGGTGTGATATTTCTGGCCGAGCACCGGCAGAATGATCGGCCCGATGCCGGGGATGCAGACTTGTCCGCCGTGCGAATGCCCGGACAGTTGCAGGTCCACGGGAAATCTTGCTGCGTAATCGGCGAAGTCGGGCTCGTGCGCCAGCAGCACCGTGGCCTCTGATTTCGGAATCGCGGCGAGAGATTTGGTGAGATCGGACTGTCCCTCATACACGTCGTCTACTCCGGCGATCCAGAGCCGGTCCTGGCCGCGCTCGATCGCGAACGCGCTGTTGCGCAGCACTTTGATTCCACGGTCGGCCAGCGCTCCGGCGACAATCTCTGGACCGTTCCACCAATCGTGATTGCCGAGAACGGCGACCATGGGAACATTTTTCCAGCGGGCGAACACGTCCGCGCAGGGCTCGGCATGGCGGGCCCCGGCGGGGCCGTTGCCGCGTCCGAAGGGATGGGAAACGAAATCTCCAGTTAACAACACCAGGTCGGGACGAAATTCCTGCGCCAGTCGAACCGCCCGCTGCACGCCGGCCTCGCCCATGTAGGGACCAAAGTGAATGTCGGTGATCTGAGCGATACGGAATCCTGCGAACGACTCAGGCAAGCGCGAAAGGCGAATCTCGCGACGCTCGGCGACCGGATGAGACGGTTCGATAAAGAATCCGTCGACCGTAGCCGCGCCTGCCAGCATCGCCGCGCCGTAGCCAAGAAAACGACGGCGCGTAAACCGAGAACGAAACATACAAAAAGTTTAGCATCCGATCCGCGCGCACAAACCGAGTAAGAACCCACTCCGTTACACTAATGTCACACGAACGAAACGGCCTGACTTGATGGAAAAGACTCCTGCCTGGCTCAACGTGTTGAATCGCGAGGTGATCGCCTGCACACGCTGTCCGCGCCTGGTCGCCTACCGCGAAAAAGTCGCGCGCGAAAAACGCAAGGCATATCGCGATCACGAATATTGGGGAAAGCCGGTGCCCGGCTTTGGCGATCCCGCGGCGCGCGTGCTCATCATGGGGCTCGCTCCCGGGGCGCACGGCTCGAACCGCACTGGGCGCCCCTTTACCGGCGATGCCAGCGGAAACTTCATGTATCCCGTGTTGTACGAGACCGGATTCGCCAGCCAGCCCCTGGCCACCGATCGCAACGATGGCCTGAAGCTCACCAATCTCTACATCACCGCCGCGGCCCGCTGTGCCCCGCCAGACAACAAGCCGCTGCCCGAGGAACTCGCCGCGTGCTCACCGTTTCTCGATCGTGAACTGGCGGGATTAAAAGAGATAAAGGTCGTAGTCGCGCTGGGTAAGATTGGCTTCGACGCGTATCTGAATTACATGAAGCGCCGCGGCCTGCTGGCGAGCAAGAAAGACTACATCTTCAAACATGGCGCCAGTTACAGGATGCCCGACGGTAAGGTGTTACTCGCCTCTTACCATCCGTCGAATCAGAACACGCAGACGGGCAAGCTCACGCGAGGCATGTTTGTGGAGATATTCAAGCAGGCGGCAAAACTTGCCGATGAGTGATGGCGAGGCGCCGCTAGCGCCGGTTCGACCGGCCCTCCCCACGCATGGGGTCATCCAAACAACGGGTCACGAGCCGGGGCGGCGCCTGCGAATTTTACGGGCTGTTGCGGTTTAGGTTGTGTGGCGCGGGCGCTCCCGCCCGCGAAATGCCGGCAGCATTGAAATGTCAGAGTGAAGGTTGCCCGTCAGGTCCGCTAACGATCGAGGATGATTGCTGGAGGAAGAATGACTGCTGGGGGATAAATGGGGCGGGCAGGAGTGCCCGCCCCACACTCAGCCCACACTCAGTCCGCTGGATCACCGCAGTTTCGTGACCGTCACTTCCAGCTGAAACTGGCGCTTCGAGTTGGGATCGTCGACGCTGCCGATCATGATGGGTTTGCCGAGAACGAGCAATGTGTCGCCATCGATCCTGATTTGCCGAACCACCGGAGCTTGCTGAACTGTCAGGGCTCCCTCGCGGGCGTGGAGCGGAAGATCGAGGTTGCTGATCTCGCTGTTGACAATCAACTGCTCATCATCCCCCCTCGACCTTAGCTGCGCGGAGATTCGCGTCCCAACATCCATGTATTGGTACTGCGTAGTGGCATTGTCGGGGCCAGAGGTGCCGGCGGCGACTGGAACCCGCGTGCCGATTTTCACCTCATCTTGGCTCTCGGAGGTCAGGTTCAGGGAATAATGCCGCGTGTTTATTTTCTTGTCGTCCTCTATCTCGTTAAAAGAAAAATCGAGACGATACGCTTGCAGCGCTTTTGGTTTCGCTACCTTTGCCGCCGCGGCGTCCTGTCCAGGGACGATTTTCTCACCGCTGATTTCAGCGGATCGATCCTGGCCGCGTAAAAGCCGCGGGGCGAACCACAGTCCTACTGTCATCACTGCTATCGATACTGCAATTATTTTTCGCATAAATGCCTGCCTCACCTTTCTTGTTGGCCGGAGCCATAACTTTCGGCCTCGGCGTTCGCGTCTTTCATTCTCTTCTGAATCTCTTTTTCATCTTCCTCTTGCGCCCGCGCGATCAGCGTGGCGTCCTGCGGAAACTGCCTGACATAGCGCGCCAACGCCAGCTCCTGCTCGGTTAGCGGCTGCGGCGAAGGGAATTGCTCGAGCTTGGGACCGGCGGATGCGACCTCGTGACGGATACGACGCACGGCGCGTGTCGCTGCCAGCGTCGAGGCCCGTAGATGAAAATCGCTGGCATGGCCATTCGAGTCAACTCGCACCGCGGATGTCTGCCGGTCGTAATTTCGGTTGCCGTTTTGACCCTCCCGGGCTGCGGTTGGTGGATGACTCGCGACGATTGAAGGTCTTGGCTTCTGGAGTCTCCACGTCAGGGCAACAACGACCACGAAAGCCGCCAACGCAGCCGCTGCGCCCCATGCCCACCACACACGAACCGGAACGCGCTCGCGCTCGGTGCGCAGATGGGCGAGGATTCTTTCCTCCAGTCCGGGCCGCGGCTCGGCCGCGGCATATTTCGCCAGAGCAGCATTCAACTCGCGGTCAAGTGCGTCTGGTTCGGCGGATTGCCGCTTGCGATTTTGATTGTCGTCTCGCACCTGTTCACCCTGTTACTTCTGCTTCCTGCCCATCTGCTGTTGAAGCTTCTCGCCCAGAATCTGCCGCGCACGAAACACTCGCGAACGTACTGCCGCCTCGCCAATCCCTAAAGTCGCTGCGACTTCTCGTGGCGACATCTCCTCGATCGTCGACAAAACCAGCGGCTGGCGAAGCTTTTCCGGCAACGCGACCATCAGCTTTTCAAGAGCGGAACCGACCTGCGCTGCATGGATCGAGTCGTCGCCTGCGACTTCTGAAGAGACGGCTTCCGGCATGGGATTCACGGGATCGTCGATTGGAATCTCCCGTACGCGGCCGCGTCGCTTGCCGCGATCGACCGCCACTCGCCACGCGATTCGCACCAGCCACGTCTTCGGGTCTTCGACCGCAGCGAGCTTCGAACTGTAACGCAGCACCCGAATGAACGCTTCCTGCGTCGCGTCTTCAGCATCGTGATGGTTGCGCAGCACGGCGTACGCGATCCGGTAAACTAGCCGCGAATGCTGCCGCACGAGTTCCGCGACCGCTTCGTCTGTCCGATCGCCTTCGACGAGTTCAGAGTTCCCGCGGCTAGCTTCTTTGTGCTCACGCCGGTGGCGCTCGCTTTCATATCGGTCGGCATTCGCCGCTCCACTCAGGATCGCCTCTCCTGCCGCCAATCGTTTGCCCTCAATCATGAAGACCGCCGCCCTACCCGATGTGTTCAGGAATTTCTTCAGGAGAACGAACGATCCGGCGTCCCTTGCAGTGCTCGTGGCTGGACGAAGCAGGTTCCTCGTTGCTTCGCTCCTCGGAATGACAAGGGGAAAACCTTGCACGAATTACGCTCGCAAGTTGTAACCACGCCGTGTTTCGTCCCTGCCGGCAGGTCGCGGGCGAGTCGCCCGCGACCACACAGACATGCCAGCTAAAATCCCACCATGACCGGCTCGGGGTCGAGCCGTATGCCCCAGATTTCTTCGACGCGCTGCTGGATTTCATCTTTCAAAGCAAGGACTTCGGCAGCAGAAGCGCCGCCGCGATTGACGATGGCGAGCGCGTGTTTGCTCGAGATGCCAACGTGGCCGAGATCGTATCCGCGGGCGAAGCCGGATTTCTCTACCAGCCATGCAGCCGAAACCTTCTTGCTCATGGCCAGCGCGGGATAGCTGGGGAGGATCAGCCCCTTTTCCGCCGCGCGCCGCTTCAAGTCCGCGTGCGCCTGTTCCGAAAGCACCGGATTCTTGAAGAACGATCCCGCACTCCGGCAGTCGGGATCGCCGGGCACGATCAGCATGCCTTTGAGTCCACGAATGTGCCGCACGGCCTCGCGCGTCTCAGCCAGGTCGGGCCGCGTCTCGCGTCCTTCGAAATGCCGCTTCAGGTCGGCGTATTCAAGGTGCGGTTCGCCGCCGGGCGTGAGCGCATAGGTGACGCGCAAAATGATGAAGCGCTCGCGCTCGCTGGTATTGAAGATGCTGGAGCGGTAGGAGAAACCACAGGCTTCGTTGCACAGCTCGCGGATCTGGCCGTCCTTGCGGTCGAAGACTTCTACCGACGCGATGGTCTCCGAAACTTCCTGCCCGTAGGCGCCGACGTTCTGCACCGGCGTGCCGCCCACGCTGCCGGGAATGCCGCTCAGGCACTCGACACCCGCACAGTGCGCCCTGATCGCCTCTGAAACGAAGCGGTCCCAGGATTCTCCGGCGCCTACATCGAAAAGAGCGCGGCCCTCGCTGTCAGGTGCGGAGCGACGGTCGATCCCGGCGATCGAGACTTTCAGCACCAGCCCCGGCCAGCCGGAATCGGCCACAACCAGATTGCTGCCGCCGCCCAGAACAAAGACCGGCAGGTCCTTCGCACGCGCAACGGCGACCGCCTCCTCGACCTCGCCATGAGTTTTGCTCTCGATGAAATAGCGCGCGGGGCCGCCGATCCGGAAGGTGGTGAGCGGCGCGAGCGCAATATTTTCCTGCAACAACATAAAGTCGTTTTTTGTTTCGTTGTTTTTCGTGCGTCGTTCTTCGTTCTTAATCACGCTACAATAGAAATTGCACCCGCGAGAGGAAAATCGACAATGCCGATGTATCCCGAAATTATGGTAATTCCCATGCGCGAAGAGCTGACGCGGCTGGGAATTAAAGAACTGTTGACTCCCGACGATGTGGATCGCGCAGTCGCTCAGCCCGGTACGGCGCTGGTGATCGTGAACTCGATTTGCGGATGCGCCGCCGGGCGTATGCGTCCCGCAGTGCGGATGGCGTTGCAGAACGCCTCGCGCCCCGACCGAGCCTACTCGGTTTTTGCCGGCCAGGAGAAAGAAGCGACCGACCGCGCTCGCGGCTATTTCACCGGATATCCGCCGTCGTCGCCCTCGGTTGCGATTCTGCGCGACGGCCATCTTGTATATATGATGCAGCGGCGCGAAATCGAATCGCGCGAAGCGCCGGCCATTGCGGCCGATCTGAAGGCCGCATTCGACAAGCTCTGCGCCAAGCCCGCCACAGTGTAATCGTGTCTGCTGCTGGCTAGAGAGACGTAACAAGTTACGTCTCTACGACTATCGTAGAGACGTTGCTTGCAACGTCTCTCTCGCCACATCTGGCGCCCTCTATTTCTTCCCCGCGCTCATCATGAACGCCTTGACCACGATCGCATTCGGCTGCACGCCCACGGGAATCAGCGTCAGCAAAGAATATTCCGAGGGCTCGAGCTTGCGCGCCTTGCGTTTCTGGATCACCGTAACGTCTCCTGATTCGCTGTCAACGACCAGCAGATAGTTCTGATCGGGCGTAAGGGCCAATTGGTCCGGACGGCTGCCTACGGTCAGTGGAGGGGCCATGCGGCGTCCGATCTCGATGTCGTACACGGCGACGCTGTTCGATCCGAAATTGGAAACATAGAGTCTCGAATTGTCGAGCGTGACCACGCCGCGCGACGGGTGCTGCCCGATCTCCAGGCTGCTGCCGACTTCATCATTTCCGGTTTCGATGATCGAAATGCTGTCGCCATCGAAGTTGCACACGAACATTTCGCCGCCGTCGGGCTTGAGTGTCAGGCTGACCGGGGTGCGGCCCACGTCGATCAGCGCCAGCACGCGGTCGTCCTTCTTTTCGCGCTTCTCTTTATCCCCGGGCTTGGTTCCTTCGCTGGCCAGCGCAATCGAGGCGACCTGCGACGAGCCCGAGCAGGATACGAACGCCTTGCTCGAATCGGGCAGGATCGCGATGTCTTCCGGTTGCTGGCACACGGGCAGCGTCGCACGCACGCGCAGCAGTTTCGCGTCGATGATCGACACGGTATTGTCGCCGCGATTGGAAACCACGACCGTCGCTCCATCGGGTGAAACCCGCGCCAGTCCCGGCGCAGCGCCCACGCGCACATTGCCGATGACGATCCGTTTGTCCAGATCGATCACGCTGACGTTGGCTGACGCCGAGTTGGCCACATAGCCGCGCTTGCCATCTTCCGACACGTCGATGAAGTAGGGGCGCGCGTGAACACCAATGGTTGCGACCACGGTATTCGTCTCGGCGTCGATCACGCTGACGTTGTCCGACCCGGCGTTGACCACGTAGACTTCATTTTTCTTGCTGTTGGCCGCGATGCCGGTCGGCTCGCTGCCTACCTGAATCGTCTTGGCCAGCGCAAACGTCCGCAGGTCGATGACACTGACTGTATTGCTCTTGCCGTTGGTCACGTAGGCGTACTCGCGGTAGAGCGGCCCATAGTCGGGGAAGGCCTGCTCGCGGAAATACCACCAGGCAACTCCGCCGAGGATTGGTATCAAAACCGCGATGAAGAGGAGTTTGCGCAAGAGGTTGCCCACTCAGCGGAAGAGAAAGACTAGCAGAAGAAGGCGTACAGACGCCTCACTTCGGCTCGATGATTCTAAGACCTGGAACCACAAGAAAGTGGCGTTTGTTTAAGGTTGCTACCGCGCTGTCCCGCTCCAACGCCGCCGAGGCCAAAATCAGGTCATGCGCCCCGATCATGTTGCCCGAAGACTCAAGCTCTGCCCAGAGCCGGGCGTGGATCAAAGCTGTGATTTCGGTGTAGGGTATGGGGTCGAGCCTCTCCACAATTGTGTGGAGATAGCGCTCGCGTTTTTCGCGATGCTGGGCTGTCGCACGTTCAATTCCATGCCATAGTTCGGCGACGGTGATGGCCGCGATTTCCAAGTCCTGACCGGCCTGCGCGTCCGGCCACGCGATGAGGTCGAACTTACCCTTCTCGCCTTTGATGATAACGTCGGCATCAAGAATTATCGCCATTTATCCTTAGGGGGTTTCAAAGCTTTGCGTGCCGCCATCAGATCCCGATGCCACGCCCGGGCCTCACTTCCCGATAAGTCCACTTTTCTCAAGGCCTCCGCCAATTCCGGACCGGTGCAGCCTTTCTTGCCCTCAGGTACAAGGCGGGCAACCGGTGTGCCGTTCTTCAACAGAACAAACGTCATGTTCTGATAGCGGACGCGGTTCACGCAGTCGGCAAAATTGCGAGCCGCCTCGGTCACCGAGATGGAAGTCGTTTTCATAAAATCAGATTATCAGATTATACGTAATCAGGTTATACGTAAATTACGACCTAGGGTGCCCCATTTCTCGCGTCTTTTGCGAGAAGTGGGATTCTCGGCGCTGAATATCAACCCATCCCACATCTCGCAAAGGAAGCGAAATGGGGAGCATCCATGCTTTCTTAAACTTACTTGCTGACTGCGGCCGGCTCAATGACTCCAATCGCGGGAACGGTCTTGCCCACCACTGCTGCGATCTGGCGCACTTGCTTCATCAGTTCGTCGAACTGGTCGGGGAATAACGACTGCGGGCCGTCGGACATGGCCTCATCCGGCTGATTGTGCACTTCGACCATGAGTCCGTCGGCGCCGACGGCGACCGCCGCTCGCGACAGCGGCGTGACTTTATTTCGTTTGCCCGTGCCGTGGCTGGGGTCGACCAGGATTGGCAGATGGCTCAGTCGCTGGATCGCGGGCACGATGCTCAGGTCGAGCGTGTTGCGGGTGTGGTCGGCGAAGGTGCGGACGCCGCGCTCGCACAGTGCCACGTTGTAGTTGCCTTCGCTCAAAATGTATTCGGCCGCCATGAGGAATTCTTCGAGCGTGGCCGACATGCCGCGCTTGAGCAGCACCGGCTTTTTGGCGCGTCCGGCGCGCTTGAGCAGAGAAAAATTCTGCATGTTGCGCGCGCCGATCTGGATCATGTCGGCATATTCCTCGACCAGGTCGAGCGACTCGTGGTCGATGGCCTCGGTAATGATCTTCATGCCAAACTGCTGGCGAATTTCGGCCATGATGCGCAGGCCGTCTTCGCCGAGTCCCTGAAAAGAATATGGAGAGGTGCGTGGCTTGTAAGCTCCGCCGCGGAAAAACTGCGCGCCAGCGCGGCAGACGCGCTCGGCCACGGCAAAGGCTTGCTCGCGGCTTTCGATGGCGCAAGGTCCGGCGACGATCGCCAGAGCCGGCCCGCCGATGGTTGGTCCCGCGATGGTGGCCGCGGTTCCGGGGAAGCGGATGACGGTGTTGTCCTGCTTCGTGTCGCGGCTCACAAGTTTGTAGGGCTTCGAGACCTGGATGACTTCCTGCACGCCCGGCATTTCTTCGAGCGTGCCTTGCTCAACTTCGCCCTTGTTGCCGGTGATCCCGATGGCCGTGCGGGTCGCGCCCGGCATGGAGTGCGCGCGGTAGCCGAGCTTCTCGATTTTTTCGCAAACGGCGCGTACCTGCTCTTCGGTGGCCTGCGCCTGCATGACAACTAACATAAATTCACCCTGAAAAATGCCCTGTGTGGGGACGGGCGCATTCGCCCGTCCAGTCGAGCGAAGCTCGACTTTCTCATCGATCATCGTTCTTCCGACTACCGCCGGAGGAGAAGCCGCAGCGCAAGTCTATCGTTCCGCCCATCTGCACCGCAAATGGAGCATTCGGCCCGGTTTTTCACGATGCGAGTGACACGAAGTCATGGGTGGGGCGCCAGCCCTGACCTTGCGGTCGAGGTATGTTAAACATGTTTAACATGCTCGGCATCCGTCTCGAATCCGAACTCGAAGAGAAGCTGGAATCTCTGGCCAAAGAAACCGGCCGGAGCAAGAGTTACTATGCTCGCGAAGCGATCCGCCAGTATCTGGAAGAACGCGAAGATTATCTGAAGGGCATCGCCGCTCTGGAGCGTCGCGAACCGAAGATTACGCTGGAAGAACTGGAACGGCGGCTTGGCCTCGACCAGTGACCTGGCGGATTGAAATCACCCGCACCGCAGAAAAACAGATCGCGAAAATCGCCCGCCCGGCTCAGAAATCCATCGTTCGCTTCCTGCGGGAACGGCTGGCTTCGACCGAAACTCCGCGACAGTGGGGAAGGGCGCTGCAGGGAGAGAGGCGCGGACTGTGGCGCTATCGCGTCGGCGATTACCGGCTCATCTGCGAGATTCAGGACGAGCAGATCACAGTGGTGGTTCTCGAAGTGGGGCATGGCAAAGACGTGTATCGTTGATTCCTAATGTAAAATTAAAAGCCTGATCGGGACTGGCTCGGCTCTTATGCCTCCGCAAGACAATTCGGATGTTGCCACCGCGACCCATGGTCCGGCCGGCGCCGACCGCAGCGCCGATCGCCCCAACGCTGATCGTCCGAATGACGAGCGGTACGACCCGCAGCGTGTCGAGGCGAAGTGGTTCGAGCGCTGGCGGCAGGATGCGTCTCTCTACGCCGCCGAGCCTCACACAACCAAGAAGAAGTTCTATGTCCTCGAGATGCTGCCTTATCCTTCGGGCGCGCTGCACATGGGGCACGTGCGCAACTACTCGATCGGCGATGCGCTGGCGCGCTACATGTGGATGAACGGCTACAACGTGTTGCATCCCATGGGCTGGGATTCGTTCGGCTTGCCTGCGGAAAACGCGGCGATTTCGGCCAATGTTCCGCCGCGCGAGTGGACCCTGCGCAACATCGCCAACATGAAGGCGCAGATGAAGCGCCTCGGCTTCACTTACGACTGGTCGCGCGAAGTCACGACTTGTTTTCCGGAGTATTACCGCTGGAACCAATGGTTCTTTCTCAAGATGTACGAGAAAGGCTTGGCTTATCGCAAGAAGAGCAAAGTCAACTGGTGTCCGAAATGCTGCACCGTGCTGGCCAACGAGCAGGTAGTCAACGGCCGCTGTTGGCGCCACGAAGACACGGTGGTTGAGCAGCGCGAACTCGAGCAGTGGTTCCTGCGCATCACGAACTACGCTGACGAATTGTTGCGCGATCTCGAAAAGCTCGAAGGCTGGCCGGAAAAAGTGCGCACCATGCAGCGCAACTGGATCGGCCGCAGCGAAGGTACTCTGGTCGATTTCTCGCTCGACGGCAATGCCGGGCGCGCCGGCTCGACCATCAGCGTCTTCACCACGCGTGTCGACACGATTTTCGGCGCGACCTCGGTGCAGCTTGCGCCCGAGCATCCTATGGTCGCCGACTTCACGCGCTACAACCAGCCGCTCGAAGATGCGGTACGAAAGTTGATCGACGAACAACGCAAAGCTAAAGAAGCCGGCGACATCGGCGAAATCGAGAAGCATGGCGTCAATACGCACCGCTACGCCATCAATCCTTATAGCGGCGAGAAGGTGCCCATCTGGATCGCGAACTACATCCTCATGGATTACGGCACTGGAGCCATCATGAGCGTGCCCGCGCACGATGAGCGCGACTATGAGTTCGCCAAGAAATACAAACTCGAAATCCGGCTCGTCGTCCTTCCCATCGCGAACGATCCTGAAGAAACCATGACCGAGCCGGTGTTGCCCTTCGTCGCGCACGAAGGCATGCTCATCAACTCCGGCCCGTACAGCGGCCTGAGCTGCGCCGATGCGATCAAGAAGATGTCGGCCTATGCCGAGGAAAAAGGCTTTGGCAAGGCCACAGTTACTTATCGCCTGAAAGACTGGGGCATCTCGCGGCAAAGATATTGGGGCACGCCAATCCCGATGCTCTATTGCGAGAAAGATGGCATCGTTCCCGTGCCGGAAAAAGACTTGCCGGTCATTCTGCCCGAAAAAGTTGAGATCACGCTCACCGGCGGCTCCCCGCTCAGCCGCGTGCCGGAGTTCGCCAACGTGGCTTGCCCCAAGTGTGGAGGCCCGGCGCGCCGCGAGACCGACACCATGGACACGTTCGTCGATTCGTCCTGGTATTTCTACCGCTACACCGATGCGCGCAACGACAGTGCGCCCTTCGACAGCAAAACCGCGCAGTACTGGTTTGGCGATCGCGGCATCGACCAGTACATCGGCGGCGTCGAGCACGCGATTTTGCACCTGATTTATTCGCGCTTCTGGACGAAGTTCATGCGCGACCTCGGCCTAATCACCAACGACGAGCCGGTCGAGCGGCTCTTTACGCAGGGCATGGTGATCAAAGACGGCGCGAAAATGTCCAAGAGCCTGGGCAACATCGTCTCGCCTGACGAAATGGTCGCGCGTTACGGCGCCGACGCCGCGCGCCTCTATAGCCTGTTCGCCGCGCCGCCCGACCGCGATCTCGACTGGCAGGACTCGGGGATTGAAGGCATACAGAGGTTCTTGGGGCGTGTGTACCGATTCGTCAACGACAACGCGAAGCCTCAAAGTTCCGAGTGGGACGCGCCGTTGCCCGTGCCGTTGAGCGGCTCGGCGCGCCGGCTTCAACGGAAACTGCAGCAGACGATCAAACGTGTGACGGATGATTTTCAGGGACGGTGGCATTTCAACACATGTATCTCGGCGATCATGGAGTTGGTTAATGAGGGAAACCGTCGAGCGATTGGGAGCGAAGATACTCAAAATCCCTCGACAGGAGAACCCGTCCGAGGAGACGATATTCCCCTTGCCCTTCTCGCGCAGGTGCAGCGGAACCTCGTGCTATTGCTAGCGCCGTTCGCTCCATATCTCGCGCACGAACTCTGGGAAATGCTGGGCGAAAAAGGAAGCCTGCTGCGCGCACCGTGGCCAAAATATGATGCGGAGCTGGCGAAAGAAGAAGAAGTCATAATCCCAGTGCAGATCAACGGCAAGTTACGCGGCCGTGTGGTTGTACCCGCCGATTCCGGCGAAGACCTTATCGTCGAGCGCGCGCTTGCCGACGAAAAAGTGCATACTGCCATCGCCGGCAAGCAGATCGTGAAAAAGATCTACGTGCCCGGCAAGCTGCTGAATCTCGTGGTGAAGTAGCGTTCCCCACTACGTTGTCATCCTGAGCGGAGCGGCTGCTTCGCGAAAACGCGAAGCAGCCACGCAGTCGAAGGACCCCCACACCTTCTGCGCGCCTTGTGCCGATTCCGGGAGTTCTCCCCGTGGTGCTACAGCTTCCGACTGCATCGTGCGAACTCCCTGACGTGCCTTTCGACAGCGGGCCGGGTACACAAGGTCCCTCGACTTCGCATTGGCTCCGCTTTGCGGAGCCAATGCTGCGCTCACGATGACAACGTCGAGAATCAGGATGCGCAGGATGCGGTATCCTGAATCGACATGGCCATCTCGCCTACGGCGGAAGGATTTCGCGCCGCGTTCCGGCGTCCGTCGCTGACGCTCGCCGAAATCGCATGGCGCTGGACGACCGGCGCCACGGCCGCCGCGCTCTTCTTCTTCGGACTGTTCGAGTACCTTGACACGCTTCCGATCACGAGCGGCGAGTTGCTCTTCTTGCGGACACGGCAGCCGTATCTGGTGGCAGAAGCGATCGCCCACATTTTCCGCGGAACTCTAAGCCGTGCCGCCGCGGCTTCGATCCTGGCCGCATTGCTGATGATCGTCCTCTGGATCGTGGCCGGCTCGGTGGGGCGGATGGCAACGGTCCGCGGCCTGCTGGATTATTTTTCTAAAGACGTTGTGTCGGCGGCACGTACCGAAGCCGTCGCCGACCGAGACCTTGCCAGCAATGACTCTACGAATAAAGTTTCCCCGGCAACGGAGAGCAGCCCACTCCCGGCGTTGATCCGGATCAACTTTCTCCGCGCCGCTGTAACGCTCGCCGCGGTTTTCGGATTTATCGGCGCGGCGATCCTGGCCGGCTTTGCCTCGCCCGATGCCGATCCTGAACCCTGGCTGGCGTTCTTTCTTTTTGTACCTCTGGCCGGGTTCATCTGCCTGGCGTGGAGTTCGCTGAACTGGCTGTTGTCGCTCGCTGGCATGTTTGCCGTTCGCGACAGAACCGACACCGTGGGTGCGATCTCCACCGCCGCGACGTTCTGCCGCGAGCGGATCGGCGCGGTCTTCGCCGTCGGCGCATGGACGGGACTTGCGCACCTGGTCGCCTTCGTGGGCGCGACGACGGTGATTTCAATACCGCTCGGCCTCACTGGAGCACTCCCGTGGCGGCTCACCTTCCTGATTGTTGTCCTGATGACCCTGGCGTATTTCGCTCTGGCCGACTGGCTCTACATGGCGCGTTTGGCAGGATACGTCTGCATCGCGGAAATGCCGGAGAAATTATTGGCCCCGTTACCGCCGCCTCCACAGCCGTACCATCCTCCGCCGGTTTCTCCGTCCGAACCGCCCGTGCAGACTACGATTGACCGCGACGAGCCCATCCTGAGCGACCTTCCCAATCTCGCCATGGAGACGTAGCTCGACTACGTCCCACACCCCTTCGCACTTCGTGTCCCCTGTCGTTGGCGGTTTTATGCCTTTTTACTTTTGAGTCACACGCAACGGTCGTACCCTTTACGCCTTCTCCCTGAATCTGAGAAACTGATTCGTGCAAACCAAGTCACGATCTGTTCCGTCCCCACTCTCCCAGTCGACAATCAGCCAAAGCATTGTGATCCTCGACTTCGGCGCGCAATATACGCAGCTCATCGCGCGCCGCATCCGCGAGCAGAATGTTTTCTCCGTCGTGCTGCCCTGCACGGCCAAGCTCGAGGAAGTCAAAAGTTATTCGCCTGTCGGCATCGTGCTCTCGGGAGCGCCCTGGTCGGTTTACGACAAAGACGCACCGCCCGCCGATGCGCGCGTGTTTGAGCTCGGGCTGCCCGTGCTCGGCATCTGTTACGGATTGCAGTTCATGGTCCACACGCTCGGCGGCAAGGTGCGCCCCGCCGACAAGCGCGAGTACGGCCGCGCGGAAGTGGACATCGTTTCTGATTCCATTCTCTTTCAGGGTCTGGCCAAGAAACTTGCCGTCTGGATGTCGCACGGCGACGAAGCGCTCGAACTGCCTCCCGGCTTCGAACTGATGGCGAAGACCCATTACGCAGTGGCCGGCATTCAGAATGTGGCGAAGAGATGGTATGCGGTCCAGTTTCATCCCGAAGTGCACCACACGCCGCAGGGCACGCAGATTTTGAAGAACTTCATCTTCCAGATCTGCGGCGCGAAACCTACGTGGACCGCGCACCGCTTCATCGAAGCGGCCATCGCACAGATCAAGCACCAAGTTGGCTCCGGACGCGCCATTTGCGCGCTTTCGGGTGGAGTGGATTCTTCCGTGGCGGCGATGCTGGTCGACCGCGCGTTGCGCGACGCGAAAGGCAAGTCGCGCCTGACCTGCGTCTTCGTGAACAACGGGGTGCTGCGCAAGAACGAGTTCGAAAAGGTGCAAAAGACCCTGCGCGACCGGCTCGGACTGCACGTGGACGCGATCGATGCTACTGCGCGTTTTCTGGGAAAGCTCAAGGGCGTCAGGGATCCCGAGAAAAAACGCAAGATCATCGGCAACGAGTTCATCAAGGTCTTCGAAAAAGAAGCCCGCCGCATTGAGAAGACCGAGGGCAAGGTGAAGTGGCTGGTGCAGGGAACGCTTTATCCCGATGTAATCGAGTCGCGCTCGGTGCGCGGGCCTTCGCAGGTTATCAAGTCGCACCACAACGTCGGCGGCCTGCCTAAGAAAATGAGGCTCAAGCTGATCGAGCCGCTGAAAGATCTCTTCAAAGACGAAGTCCGCAAGATCGGCCGCGACCTCAGCATGCCCGACGAAATCCTGCAGCGCCAGCCGTTCCCCGGACCCGGGCTCGCCGTCCGAGTGCTGGGAGAAGTCACGGCGGAGCGCCTCGCCGTGCTGCGCGAGTGCGACGACATCGTGGTGAGCGAAGTGAAAGAGGCCGGCCTTTATACGAAGATCTGGCAGTCGTTTGCGGTGCTGCTCCCCGTGATGTCGGTCGGCGTGATGGGCGACATGCGCACTTACGCCTACACTTGCGCGGTCCGCGCCGTGAGTTCAGAAGATGGCATGACGGCCGACTGGGTTCCGCTGCCTCCTGAAGTACTGAAGATCATTTCCACGCGCATCGTGAACGAGGTGAAAGGCGTGAACCGCGTCGTCTATGACATCACGTCGAAGCCGCCGGGCACGATTGAGTGGGAGTGAGGCAGTTGCCTATACTCCGACGGCGGCTCGGGCGATACCGGCCATCTTAGGGCCGAGCGCAGCCCCCGGCATCAACGGAGACTGCTTGTTCTTCTTCTGGACGGCCTTTTCTGCTCCGTACACGTTTTTCCGCAAGCTCCTTCAGCCGCGCCACAACCGCAACAAAATCAGTCGCGGCTCTAGCCGCTGATCTAAGCTGTGTGAAAGCACTCCATCCGCGGTAATATTTCCGGGTGCAATCTTATTGATACAAGGAGCCACCAGCATGTCAGCATCGACCGAACCGCAAGCAGGCTTTCTTTCACGGCGCAGCTTCTTTGGCTGGGCCAGCTCGCTGGCCGCGGCCCTGGGCCTGGCGCCTCTGGTTTCCGCCAAGGCTCTCTCCACGTCGCCGGCCACGCCCGATGGTGAGGATTATTATGCCAAGCTCGGCGTCCCGACGATCATCAACGCCGCCGGAACGTATACCACGCTGACCGCTGCCTGCATGCCGCCTGAAGTTCTAGCCGCAGTGCAGAAGTCCGCGCTTCATCCCGTGCGTTTGCACGAGCTGCAGCGCAAGGCAGGCGAATACATCGCGGGACGCCTCAAATGCGAAGGAGCGGTCGTGACTTCGGGCGCTTCGGGAGCCATCAGCCTGGCGGCCGCCGCCTGCCTGCAGTATGCCAACAACAATACGATTTTTGACATGCCCCAGGCGCTTGACGGCATGAAGAATCAGGTCATCGTGCAGCAGGCCCACCGCTATGAATATGACCGCGCCATGTATCTCAGTGGCGCGCGGGTGACGGAGGTCGTGACACTCGACGACTACAAACGTGCCTGCGCCGCAGGCAACGCCGTGATGACAAATTTTTTCAACGCCGCAGAGGATGAGGATGGCATTGCCGGCACCGCGCAGATCGGTCGAGAACAGTGGCTCCAGGTGGCGCACGAGTACAAGATTCCCTGCCACCTCGACGCGGCCGCCGACATGCCTCCGATCGCGAATCTATGGAAGTACACCGGCATGGGTTTTGACCTGGTGGCTTTTTCAGGGGGCAAAGGAATGCGCGGTCCACAAAACGCTGGCCTGCTCCTCGGCCGGAAGGTCCTCACCGACCTGGCGCAGAAGAACGATAATCCGAATGACGGAATCGGCCGCGGCATGAAGGTGGCCAAGGAGCAGATTGTCGGCATGGTGGCCGCGGTGGACTGGGTTCTTTCACAAACAGAAGAGGAGATGCAAGGCGACTACCAGAAGCGCGTCGATCTCATCGCCAGCGCAGTGAAGGGCATCCCATCGGTCAGGACGGAAACGGTGACCCCGAGAATCGCCAACCACGTTCCACATCTCCTCATTCGCTTTGACCCGGCGGTCATAGGCATCACCACCGGTCAGATCGTCGACGTCCTGCGCAACGGGACGCCTTCGATTGAACTGAACCCGAACACCGGCCAAAAGCCCAACCAGGGCATCCCCGCCGATGCCAACACGCTCGTGGTAGGAGTCTGGATGTTGCAGCCCGGCGAAGACGCAATCGTAGCCCAACGAATCCGCGCCGCCCTCACCAAACAGGCCTAGAGGCGAGGTTGTTTGTTGACCTGAACACCGCTTGAGTCCCCGCGGCCGAGTACCCTGACCAATGTCAGCTAAGCGCCAAGCGTGGAGGGGTGCCTTCCGCCTTCCGCATACCCCTCTCCTGTTTGACGCTGCTCCCCCCAGTCTTTACACTCAAGGTTAACGTTGTGTGAATTGGACCTGGTCTTCTTTCTCGGGAGACCGACGAACCAGCCGAAAGGAAAATGTGAGTCCCACGGAAACAGCCGGCGCCAACGCCGAGACGAACGCTGACGCGAAAAAAGACGGCGTGAAACGCGAGATTTCGGTTGAAATCCCCGCCGACGAAGTGGCCCGCGAAACGGAAACGATTATTCAGAAGTATCAGAAGGTGGCGCGGCTGCCCGGCTTCCGCACCGGCCATGTGCCCGCGTCGATCATCAAACAGCGCTTCAAAGAAGATCTCAAAAGCGATGTAGTCGAAGCCCTGGTGCCGAAATATTTCCGCAAGGAAGCCGAAAAGCTGGGCATGATTCCGGTGTCCCAGCCGCGCGTCACCGATCTCCACATTCATGACGGTGAGCCGCTGACCTTCAAGGCCAGCTTCGAAATCATGCCGGAAATCGTGGTCGAAGGCTACAAGGAGTTGCGCGCCGACCACCCCGAGGTCGTCGTGAAAGACGAAGAAGTCGAAGAGGCGCTGAACAACGTGCGCGAGCAACATGCCACGTTCACTTCGGTGGAAGGCCGCCCGCTCGCCGACGGCGACTTCGCGCAATCTTCCATGGACGGCCGCCCGAAGGTGGAAGACGCCGAAGCCAAGCCCGTGCACATGGATGAAGTCCTGATCGAGATTGGCGGCAAGAACACTGTCCCCGAGTTCACCCAGAACCTGCGCGGCGCCAACGCCGGAGAACAACGCGAGTTCGAGGTGAGTTATCCCGAAGACACCAGCGACAAGCGGCTGGCCGGCAAGACGTTTATCTACACCGTGAAGATTCAGGCCATTAAGCAGAAGAACCTTCCCGAACTGAATGACGAGTTCGCCAAGGAACTGGGAGAGTTCACCAATCTCGACCAGGTGCGCCTGCAGATTCGCGAAAACATGCAACACGAGCGCCGCCACGCAGCCGAGCGCGAAGCCAAAGACAAGCTCGTCGCCGAACTGGTGAAGCGCAATGATTTTGAAGCGCCGGAGTCGTTGATCGACCGGCAAATCGATCTGCGCCTGGAGCGCGGCCTGCGCGCGCTGGCGGCGCAGGGTATGAAGATGGAGGACCTGAAAAAAATGGACCTGCCTCGCCTGCGGGCAGGGCAACGCGATCAGGCGGTGCAGGATGTGAAGTCGTCGTTGTTACTGGAACGCGTCGCGGAACTGGAAAAGATTGAGGTCAGCGAAGAAGAGTTGAACCATGAACTCGAAGCGCTGGCCCAGCAATCGAAACAGACTTCCGAAGCGGTCCGCGCTCGTTTGACACAGGATGGGGGCCTCGATAGAATCCGGAACAGAATCCGCTCGGAAAAGACCCTCGATTTTCTGTATCACCAGTCCGCGTAGTGCGCGGCGGCGTGCGCATGCGGACATTTTCGATACTCCCCCTGCAATATGAACGTCGGTCCGGGTGGAGTGTGGCAGGTGAACATGAAGCCAAAAGATTCGCAAACCAACGGTTGGCAGAACAACGACCCGCACATGATGCTGGTCCCCATGGTGATCGAGCAGACCGGGCGGGGCGAACGCGCCTACGACATCTATTCCCGGCTGCTTCGCGACAACATCATTTTCATCGGCACGCCGATTGACGACAACATCGCCAACCTGGTGATCGCCCAGATGTTGTTTCTGGCTCAGGAAGATCCGGAGAAAGACATCCAGCTTTACATCAACTCTCCGGGCGGCTCCATCACGGCCGGCATGGCGATTTACGACACCATGCAGTACGTGAAAAACGATGTCATGACGCTGTGCGTTGGCCAGGCGGCATCAATGGCCGCGTTACTTTTGGCATCAGGCGAACCTAAAAAGAGATTGGCACTGCCGAATTCGCGGATTCTAATACATCAGCCGTCGATGGGTGGGTTGTCGGGTCAGGCCACCGACATTGACATCCACGCCCGGGAAATCCTGCGCATGCGCGAGATTACCAACCAGTTACTTTCGAAGCACAGCGGGCAAAAACTGGAGAAAGTCGAAAAGGACGTGGAACGCGACTTCATTATGAATGCCCAACAAGCTAAGGAATACGGAATCATAGACGATATCATCTACAAGACCGCAAAAGCGGTATGATCTGCGTTCGCGCCTGACCTTCGGGTCGAAACGAAGGCCGAGCGAATGGGGGAACGGGTCGACAGTGGCTGGTCCCGATCCCGCCGAAGAAGGACTTTAAGGAGTGATGCCGAGTGAAAAATAAGTCGGGGACCGACGAGATTTTGCGCTGTTCCTTCTGCCACAAGTCGCAGGACGCCGTCGCCAAGCTGATCTCCTCGCCCAGCGATTATCCCCGCGCCTACATTTGCGACGAGTGCGTGGCGGTTTGCAACTCGATTCTCGAAGATGACCGCACCGCAACTCCTCAGGCCGCCACTCCCAACCAGTTGCCCAAGCCCCAGGAAGTCAAGACCTTCCTCGACGAGTATGTCATCGGGCAGGAGCAAACCAAGAAGAAGCTGGCGGTCGCCGTCTATAACCACTACAAGCGCATCTACATGAACCGGCAGAAGACCAGCGATGGCATCGAGCTGACCAAGTCGAACATCATGCTGATCGGCCCCACCGGGACCGGCAAGACCCTTCTGGCGCAGACCCTGGCCCGCATGCTCGACGTTCCGTTTGCGATTGTCGACGCCACAACGCTCACCGAAGCCGGCTACGTCGGCGAGGATGTTGAGAACATCATCCTCAAGCTCTTACAGGCCGCCGACGGCGACGTGAGCCGCACCCAGACCGGGATCATCTACATTGACGAAGTCGACAAGATCGGGCGCAAGGACGAGAATCCCTCCATCACCCGCGACGTTTCCGGCGAAGGCGTACAGCAGGCGCTGCTGAAAATCCTCGAAGGTACGATCGCCAACGTGCCGCCCCAGGGTGGGCGCAAGCATCCGCACCAGGAATTCACCCCGGTCGATACCACCAATATTTTATTCATCTGCGGAGGCGCTTTCGTCGGCCTCGACAAGATCATCGCCCGCCGCATGGGCAAGAAATCGCTCGGCTTCCGCAGCGCCGAAGACTCCGACAAGGAAGATGCCGCAGTCTCGCGCAAGCAGAACTACGAGTTGCTCGCCGAAATCCAGCCCGAAGACCTGATTAAGTTCGGCCTGATTCCGGAATTTGTCGGCCGCCTGCCGGTCGTCGGCATGCTCGAAGATCTCGACGAATTCGCGTTGATCGAAATCCTCACCCGCCCGAAGAACGCTATCGTCAAGCAGTACCAGCGCCTGTTCGAGTTCGAGAATGTGCGGCTGAAGTTCTCCGACGAGGCCCTGCGTGCAATCGCACGGCAGGCCATGGCGCGCAAGGTGGGAGCGCGCGGGCTGCGCATGATTCTCGAGGAACTCATGCTCGATCTCATGTTCAACCTGCCCAGCCAGAAAAAAGTTAAAGAATTCGAAGTCACGCGGGAAATGGTGGAGAAACGCACCGCTTCGTTCACCACCATTATGGAAAAGGCCGGCTAACGATCTCCAGCGACCCCTATTCAACGACACGTATCGAAGATCGCACTTTCCCCGGTCTCGCCTCGCAGTGCAAGATATTGCAGCCGCGTCTGCCCGGCCGGTAAAGGCCATATGAACGGGTCGCCAGACAGGGTAGAATGCTGGTAGTTTGTTCTTTTGGCTATTGTTCCCAGGAGAATCAGTGACCACATCCAAGGAAAAGTTCGAATCGAGAAAGCTGCCCATGATGCCCATCCGGGACGTGGTCATCTTTCCCTTCATGATGACGCCGTTTGTGGTGGGCCGCGAGTCGAGCGTGCGCGCCCTCGAAGAAGCGCTGGCGGCGGATAAGAAAATTTTCCTGGCCACGCAGCACGACGCCTCCATCGACGAACCCAAAGCCAACGAAATCTACCAGGTCGGTACCATCGTCAACATCGTGCAGAGCCTGAAGCTGCCCGACGGCAATATTAAAGTTCTGGTCGAAGGCATTGAGCGCGGCAAGATTCTGCAGGTGGTCGACACCGAGGGTTTCATGCAGGCCACGGTGCGCGTGGCGCGTTACACGACCGAAGCCAACCAGTCGCTCGAAGCCGCCATGCAGCGCGTCACGTCGCTCTTCGAGCAATACGTCAAGCTCTGCCAGGCCCTGAACTACGAGACTATGATTTCGGCCGTGCGCATGGAAGATCCGGCCAAGCTCACCGACGTCATCTCCGCCAACCTGCAACTCTCCATCGAAGAAAAGCAGGAACTGCTGGAGATTTTCGATCCCGCTGAACGGCTCACCCGCATCGCTGACGTGCTCGACATCGAAATCGAAAAGCTCAACGTCGACCGCACCATCCAGTCGCGCGTCAAGCGGCAGATGGAGAAGGCCCAAAAAGAGTATTACCTCAACGAAAAGATCAAGGCCATCCAAAAGGAGCTGGGCCGCGGCGAGAAGAGCGAATTCGATGAACTGAAGAAGAAGATCGAATCTGCCGGCATGCCGAAAGATGTGAAAGATAAAGCCGTCCAGGAACTCAAGAAGCTAGAAGCCATGCCGCCCATGTCGGCCGAGTCGACGGTTTCGCGCAACTATCTCGACTGGCTGCTGGCCGTGCCCTGGAAAAAGCGGTCCAAGGAAATCCGCAACATCTCCCGCGCCGAGAAGGTTCTGAACGAAGATCACTACGGCCTGGAAAAGATCAAAGAACGCATCCTCGAATTTCTCGCCGTGCGCCAGCTCGTGAAAAACCCGAAAGGATCAATTCTCTGTTTCGTCGGGCCTCCGGGAGTGGGCAAAACTTCGCTGGGCATGTCGATCGCCAAGGCCACCGGCCGCAAGTTCGTTCGCATGTCGCTCGGCGGCGTGCGCGACGAAGCGGAAATCCGCGGCCACCGGCGCACTTACATCGGCGCGCTGCCCGGACAGATCATTCAGATGATGAAAAAGGCCGGCACCAAGAATCCGGTCTTCATGCTCGACGAAGTCGACAAGATGTCGATGGACTTCCGCGGCGACCCCTCCGCAGCTCTGCTCGAGGTGCTCGACCCCGAACAGAATTTCATGTTCGTCGACCACTACCTCGACGTGGAATACGATCTCTCGCAGGTCTTCTTCGTTGCGACCGCGAACGTGATGCACACCATTCCGCCGGCCTTGCAAGACCGCATGGAAGTGCTGCGGTTGCATGGCTACACCGAGCAGGAAAAGGTCGAGATCGCGAAACAGTTCCTGGTCAAGAAACAGATGCTGGCCGCGGGCCTGTCGGAAAAAAATATCAAGTTTACCGATGTCGCTATCACCGGCCTCATTCGCTCCTACACGCGTGAAGCCGGCGTCCGCAATCTCGAACGCGAAATTGGCAACGTATGCCGTAAGGTTGCGCGCAAGGTCGTGAAAGAAGGCGAGAACTATGCGGTCGCGATCACCGGCGAGAACGTCAACGACTTCCTGGGCGTGATCAAGTTCCGCGACACTTTGGCGCACGAAAAATCGGAAATCGGTCTGGTCACAGGATTGGCCTGGACCGAAGTGGGCGGCTCCATTCTCAGCACCGAAGCAACGGTCGTCGACGGCAAAGGCAAGCTCACGCTCACCGGCAAACTCGGTGACGTGATGCAGGAGTCCGCTCAGGCCGCCATGTCCTACGTGCGTTCGCGTGCTCACCGCCTCGGCCTGAGTCGCGATTTCTACCGTAATCTCGATCTCCACGTGCACGTTCCCGAAGGCGCAATCCCGAAAGACGGACCTTCCGCCGGCATCACGATTGCCACGGCGATCTCCAGCGCGCTCAGCAAGATTCCCGTGCGTCGCGACCTCGCCATGACGGGCGAGATCACGCTGCGCGGTAAAGTTCTGCCCATAGGCGGCCTCAAGGAAAAACTTCTGGCCGCGCATCGCGCCGGCCTGTTCGAAGTCATCCTGCCCAAGGACAACGAAAAAGACGTCGCCGAGGTTCCCGAAAACCTGCGCACCGCCATGAAGCTGCACTTCGTCGATACCATGGACCAGGTGCTGCAGATCGCCCTGGAATCTCCGCTCCCGTCGATCGAGCTCGAAGTGTCGCAACCCATCGCGCCTCCTCTGAGCACGGTCCCCGACGCCCCGACTGCGCATCAGTAGCCCGTCCGTAGAGACGTTGCTGGCAACGTCTCTGCCGACACCATCAACGAACTCTAGGTCTGAATCGCCGCCGGCAGAGACGTAGCAAGCTACGTCTCTACAATAAATCCGGCCAGCGCCTGACTTGACACGCCTCCCGCGCCTCCTTAGAGTTAAGGCACTTTAGAGTTAAGCACTTTCCAGCCGGCGCGCCGCAGTCCGGATCGACGAATCGACTGCACACTTTTCACCCAGCCCAAAGGGGAGACCGGAAGATGTCCGCATCGAACCAGAGCCAGATTGCTTTTGAGAACGGGCCGGAAATCCCCGCCGAAGAGGGTCATCCGCGGACCACGGGAATCCTTCCTTCCCAGGAAATCAGCAACCTGATCGCCCGCGGCCACATCCGCGCGACGCCCGCCATTAACCCCGACCACATTCAACCCGCCAGCCTCGACTTGCGCCTGGGAGACATCGCTCATC
This sequence comes from uncultured Acidobacteriaceae bacterium, assembly GCA_963739125.1. Taxonomy (GTDB): domain Bacteria; phylum Acidobacteriota; class Terriglobia; order Terriglobales; family Acidobacteriaceae; genus Sulfotelmatobacter. The sequence goes on from CAVTZD010000002.1 coordinate 644,611, forward strand.
GCGTGCGCGCCAGCTTTCTGCCCGGGCCGAATGCCACCGTCGCCGACAAAATCAAAGACCTGCGCATGGCGCGCATCGATCTGACCGGCGCGCCGGTACTCGAAAAAGACTGCGTCTATATCATCCCGCTCGTCGAGGAGCTCGGCCTGCCTGACAACATCTCGGGCCGCGCCAATCCAAAGAGCACCACCGGACGCCTCGATATTTTCACTCGACTCATCACCGACTACGGCACCGAGTTCGACAGCGTGCCCCAGGGATACAAAGGCCGGCTCTACGCCGAAGTCGTCTCTCGCACCTTCACCGTGGCCATGCGCGCCGGCATGCGGCTCAGCCAGCTGCGCTTCGTGCAGGGCAGCCCGCGCTCCGGCGATCGCACCATCAAAGGTCTCGATCAGGAAGAGCCGCTGGTCTACTTTGACGAGAGCAACCCCGGCAAGGCGCAGCTCCAGCGCGGCTTGCGCATCACCGTGAATCTCGAAGCTTCTGAGCCGGGAGAGATTATCGCCTACAAGGCCAAGCGCTATGCTCCCGCCATTGAACTCGACCGCGTCGATTTCTATTCGACCGAGGAATTCTGGGAGGTTCGGCACCAGAATGCGAGCAAGAATCTGATTCTTGAACCCGGAGATTTTTACATTCTCGCCTCGCGCGAGCGCGTGCGTGTGCCTCCCGACTTCGCCGCAGAGATGGTTCCCTTCGACCCGTCAGACGGCGAGTTTCGCATCCACTACGCCGGCTTCTTCGACCCCGGCTTCGGCTATGGCTCCAGCGAAATCAAAGGAACCCGCGCCGTGCTCGAAGTCCGCGCCCACGAAGTTCCCTTCCTCATCGAACACGGCCAGCTTGTGGGCCGCCTGAACTACATGCACTTGCTCTCGCGCCCGGAAAAAATCTACGGCACCAACATCGGATCGTCGTACCAGCATCAAGCGCTTACCCTGAGCAAACAGTTTCGCCGCGAGCCGCGGTAAAGGCAAGAACTTAAACCACGAAGAACACGAAGGCACACGAAGGAAATCAATGGGCGAAACTCTTCGTGATACTTCGTGTCCTTCGTGGTTGATGATTCTCGTTCCGTCGGTCACACTCACTCCGCTTGCCAATTTCCCGCCCTCCATTGCACACTTATGCATGAGGGTTCTGGCACGTTTTCTCGCGGCAGCTACCGACGCTGCCCACTTCCCTGCCCCTGAGCTTCCGGAGATCGCCTTCCTCGGCCGCTCCAACGTTGGCAAGTCGAGCGTGATCAATTCCCTGGTCGGCGCCAAACTCGCCCGCACCAGCTCTACGCCCGGCCGCACCCGCAGCATTAATTTCTTTGAAATACGCTGGGCGGGAAAGCCGCGCCCGGAGCTGATCTTCGCCGACCTGCCCGGCTACGGATACGCCAAACTCTCCCGCGAAATCTCCGCGGAGTGGCCGAAGTTTATCGATCCTTACCTCAACGACCGCCCGACCCTCGCCCTATGCGTGGCGCTCATCGACGCCAATGTTCCGCCGCAGCAGGCCGACCGCCAGTTGCTCGATTTTCTGAGCGCCAGCGGGCGGGAATTTCTTCTCGTCGCTACCAAGAGCGACCGGCTGTCGAATAACCAGCTACAAGCCGCCCTGCGAACTCTGGCGGCCGAATATCCCTCGGCGGACTTGCTGCCCTACTCGGCCAAGACTGGAGCCGGACGCGACGAACTCTGGAAACACATCCGCCAGGCCGCGCTCGCAACCGTCTCGAGCGAGCGCGCGTCTGGGGTCGCGCTTCGTTAGAGTTGTCTCAGAATCACGTAACGCTCAAATCCATTACCGGCGTCGCTAATCCTCTCGCCGATTCCCTCCGATGAAAGAACTGAAGCGAAAAAGCTGAAGCCCAGCCCACGCGTCTGCCGACTCGCACTCGGACTTCATTCGATCGATCTCAAAACTGGAAATCCAAACCGGCCACGCAATCGGAGCGCTATGGCAGAACCCGTCGACGAAGGCATTGCTTATTTGAGGGCGTTGAGACACACCGGCCCGCAAGGCGCGGCCGCGGCGCCCGCGCCGGAAACCGTTTCAGGAGCAGCCGTCGGGTCGCAGCCTGCGAGTGCAGGCTTCGCCGCGGAAAAGCGTTATGAAGGCGCCGAAAAGCGCCGCAGCGTCCGCTACAAGTGCGAAGGCGGCGCCGAGATGCGCGCCATGAATTGCGATGTGCACACCTGGGCTACCTTCACTGATATCAGCATGCATGGATGCTATGTCGAAGCGCAGGCCACGTATCCCGTGGGAACCAGCCTGCACATGAAGATGCAAACCAACGGCTTCAAAGTGGAAGTCATGGGCAGCGTTCGGGTGAACTATCCCTACCTCGGCATGGGCATCGCCTTCGTCGAAATGTCGGCGGAAAATCGGGAGTTGCTCAAGCAGTTGCTGGCCTCAATCATTCGACCCCGGATCATCGTAGGCCCGGGGATGGCCTCGGCGCTGCCTGCTTTCTCGGCGCTCGAAGGCGTGCCGGAAATCAGCGATCCTCAAGCCGCCGTGCGTGCGCTGATTGAATTCTTTACGAGCCGCCAGATGCTCTCGCGTGAGGATTTCATGAGAGTCATTCGCACCAGCCAGCCGGCACACCTGAAGCCTTAACAGCGCTCGCCTCGGAATCCATCCTCCCAACCTCTTGGCGCGTAGTTCAATTGAATGTACAACCGAAACCCAGAGCCGTGGAGCACACAAAGGATCATGAAGGGGCCTTCGCAGACGGAGGTTTTCCTTCGTGCGCCTTCGTGTCCTTTGTGGTGAATGCTTTTCCCCCTTCCACCTGCAAACGAAGCCCACTCCCGCTCCCATTGCCGCCTGACCGAACCTTCGTGATCCGTTATCATGAATGGACCATGGCTCTTTATCTCATCACTGGTATTGGCGGCTTCATCGGATCATCCCTGGCGCGGGCGCTGCTCGCCCGCGGCGACGGCGTGCGTGGCGTCGACAATTTTTCCACCGGCAAACGCGACAACCTCAACGAGATTTCAAACCGCATCGATTTCCACGAGGCCGACATCCTCGATCTCGGCGCGATGCGCAAAGCCTGCGCTGGCGTGGACTACATTTTCCACGAGGCCGCAATTCCATCTGTGCCGAAATCGGTGCTCGACCCTCTCGGCAGCAACCAGGCCAACATCGACGGAACCGTCAACGTGCTGGTCGCGGCACGCGATGCCAAGGTCAAACGCGTGGTCTATGCGGCCTCCTCGTCAGCTTACGGCGATACTCCTACGCTCCCGAAGTACGAAGCCATGACGCCGGACCCGATTTCTCCCTACGCCGTCGGCAAGCTGGCCAGCGAGCATTACATGATCTCGTTCTATCGCTGCTATGGGCTTGAAACCGTGTCGCTGCGCTACTTCAACATTTTCGGCCCGCGCCAGGATCCCTCATCGCCTTACTCCGGTGTTCTCGCCAAGTTCATCACGACCATGTTGAATGGTCAGCAGCCCACAATTTTCGGCGACGGCGAGCAAAGCCGCGACTTCACCTACATCGACAACGCGGTCGACGCGAACCTGCTGGCTTGCAAGGCTCCCGCTGCGAAGGCAGCTGGACAAGTTTTCAACGTCGCCATCGGCCGCCGGGTCACTCTCAACGAAACTTTCAAACTGCTGCAAGGGCTGACGGCTTACTCCGGACAACCCAAATACGCCCCCGAGCGCGAAGGCGACATCAAGCACTCGCTGGCCGACATTTCCAAAGCCGAAGCCGGTCTCGGCTACAAGCCGGTCGTGGATTTCGAAGACGGTCTGCGACGTACGGTGGAGTGGTATCGGAAGCAGTAAACGAGCACGATCCATGGAGCTCCGGACGCATTCGTCCGGGGAGCCGTTGCCCCAGGGAGGCTTTCGTCCACGTCTCAAATCATGGCAGTAGGGTGCCGGTAGCATACCCGAAACGTGCAGACTTGAGAGAACGTATGCAATACTTTCTTCCTTATAAGGCAAGCATTGGTAAACCATGTCTCGTGTGTGCTCCTGCGGTGTAACGCTGTTCGTCCTGGCAGCGGCGGCGATGATGGCTGGATGTTCGAGTTCGCCTCCGATTTCAGTAACCCTATCTCCCGCTTCATCGCCCGGAATCGATCAGGGCCAGACGGTCGCGATCACTGCGACCGTGACCAACGACCGGTCCAATGAAGGCGTGTCGTGGACCTTGACTGGCCCGGGATCCATCAGTTCGGCGGGCGCGTCTGCCACCTATACGCCGCCGACCGGCAATCTCACCTGCCCGCAACAAGCTACGGTCATCGCCACCTCGACAGCGGACCCGACCAGAAACGCCTCGCTGCAGCTCACGGTGAATCCGTATCTGCAGATTCCATTTCAGACGCTGGCGAACGGATCGGTAGGCGCGCCCTACAGCCAAATGATCGCATTCACCGGCGGCACTCCTCCGTTTCAATGGAGCATCTACGACGGGCCCATTGAGACCGGATATGAAGTGGGCGGAACGGTGCCCGACGGACTGAAGCTCGATGCTACGAGCGGGGCGATCAGCGGCACGCCGACCGGCGGCGGAACCTGGTATTTCGAGGCCGTGGTAACCGATGCAACTGGCGTGACGGCGGACAACGGTTTCATGAGCATCCAGATCAATCCGACTGGCGCGCCCGGGCATCCGGTTCCACTCCTGAATCAGCCGCTAGCGCCGACCGCGGTTTCACCGGGCGTCCTGGGGTTCGCTCTCGCCGTAAGCGGGGCGGGATTCGTCCCCGGAGCGACGATTGATTTCAATCACGAACCGCTGACCACAACGTTTGCCGACAGCGAGCATCTGACCGCGATGGTTCCCGCGGCGGATGTTGCGAATGCCGGAACCGCAACAATCACGGTAGTGAATCCGGCGCCCGGCGGCGGCTCGTCCAATGTGGTCTACTTCCAGGTTGCCGCGCCAGAAACCACAGTGGACTTCGCCAACGCGAACGGCTCGCCTATGCCGATTCCCGAGCCATTAGGGGTCCTGGTGGCCGATTTCAACGAGGATGGCAAGGTGGACCTCGTGATCGGGGCGGATATTCGCATCTATGTCCTGCTCGGCCACGGCGACGGCACATTTTCGCCCACGGCAGCTTCTCCCATACGCATACCGAGCCCGCCCTACGACGACTTCGCCTCACCCTATGTCGGACCTCTTGCCTTGGGTGATTTCAACCACAGCGGTCATCAGGGACTGGCGATCGGTGAGGTCAACAATGAGGCGGTTGTCATCCTTCTGGGAAACGGAGATGGAAGCTTCTCGCCATCCTCGGCCGCGTTCGCCAACGCCCTTGGACAGCCGTCAACGGCGCTAGACGCGGCCGATTTCAACGCGGACGGGAACCTCGACCTCGCGATTGCTAATGAAGTCTCGGGCGAGTCTCCCGTTGTTCTCGGCTACGGCCATGGAGCATTCAACGCGGCTGGCATCTTCTACAGCGGCGGGTTCTCCGTGGGTGCGGTGGCGGGAGATTTCAACGCAGACGGAAAGCTGGACGTGGTCATGGCAAGCAGCGGCGTTCAAGTGCAAGGCTCTCAGGGTTCGGGAGTCACTGTATCGCTCGGCAATGGCGACGGGACGTTCACTCTCGCGAATGGTTCGCCGATGGCCGTCGGGCAGAGTCTCTCCGCAATCGTGGCCGCCGACTTAAACGGCGATGGCAAGCTCGATCTCGCGGTGACGGATTCCGCGGGCAACGCGGTGCTGATACTGCTCGGGAATGGCGACGGCACATTCGCCCCGCCAATTACAATCCCGGTCGGAACTCAACCCGATGCAATCGTTGCCGGAGATTTCAATAACGACGGCAAGCTCGACCTCGCGGTCGCAAACTATGCCGACAACACCGTCACGCTTCTCCTGGGCAACGGCGATGGCACATTCACACCGGCATCCGGTTCGCCCTATGCGGTAGGCAAGGGCCCATACCAGATCACAGCGGCAGATTTCAATGGCGACGGAAAGCTCGATCTCGCCGTTGACAACTTGACCGATGGAACCATATCGATCCTGCTGCAGCAGTAGCTCGCGAGCAAGCCTGCGGTCCGCGGTCTGTGGTCCGAGGTCGGCATTACGTTGGTTATCTACGGCCCGCTCCCACCTGTGACTAGAGTGTGGACATGACACTTTCCTCGATGGTGGTTTCGCGCGACTGGCAGGAAGTCAGCGTTCTGGAATGCATCCTCGGCGGTCTTCACATGGACGTGGCAGTCGAAGGTGAACCCCAGCGAGCGCTGGCGCGGCTGGCCAAGTCGAAAGTCGACGCTCTCATCGTCGACTGCGATCTGAACGGCAGCACGCAATTCCTGCGTGAAATGCAGCGCATCGACAAGCGCCAGACCACTGTGCCCCTGGTCATTATGGGCGCGCCGCAGTCAAACCACACTCTCGATTCGACCGGCGCACTCTTCGCCTTCGATAAACCGATTTCCGTGGAGCAGGCCGTGCGCACGCTTTCTGCCGCGCGCAACATGATTCTCGACGGACGCCTGCGCTATCATCGCGCCGGCCTCGAAGTGCCGGTGGCGCTCGATTGCAAAGGCCAAAAGCAAGTGGACGCGCACCTGGTGAACGTGAGCCAGGGCGGACTCCAGATTCACACTCGGGATTCCTTTGAAATGAACCGGCCCATGCGAGTCTCATTCGAACTGCCGGGCGCCAGGGGACCACTGAAGGCGCAGGCAGAAATCGCCTGGAGAGATCATCGGGGAAACATGGGCATCCGCTTCGTCAAGCTCGCCGCGCGCCAGCAACGCACACTGCAACTCTGGCTGGCGCAGCAATACTTCGCGAACTAGAGTCTGCGACTGTGAAGCGGTGATCAAACCTGATTCGCCCAGATCAGCGGAAGCGAGGACTTTCCGCTGACTTCTCTTCTTCATACCCGAATCCCGCCAGCCGCGCCAGTCTTGCGCCGGGGCTGGGGCCTCCAAAGAGTTTGAAGAATCCCCAGTAGAACGCCGCCACAAAAACGGCTGCTCCCGCAACCATCGCGGCGGGCCATCGTGGCGACTCGCGGGTCACGGAGAGAAACACCAGCGCGAACAGAAGCAGCCCCGCCAGCACGGCCAGCGTGTTGACCGACCACGCGATGCCCCGGCTGGAGAGCGGCTGCGAGAGCCAATCCAGTTGGGCAGGCTCGACAAGGGTCGTCGAGGTTTCCGCCGCGGGCTGCGACAATTTTTCAGGACCGGATATGGAACGATCCGGCAACGCAATCACCTTCACCGGAGCCGGAGAAAGAATCAGTCCATCGTTCCCGTCCGATCTCTCGTCCGGTCTTTCTCCCGACCGCCCTTCTTCCCCTTTTTCGTCCACGAGTCCGAAAAGCGGTCCGGTCACGGTGCGGGATGCGCGAAACATCGACGGAGCCCGGGGCGGGTGCGGGGTGGCATTCTCAAGCAATGCGCCGAGAATCCATTCATCCACTCGCCGCCGCGTGCGCGGAGAAAGATCGAGAAATCGAATTCCGCATTGTCCCGTGGGGCGAGCCCACATCACTTCACCGCTCGCTTCAAGTCGCAGCCGATGCGGCAACTCAAAGCGCACCCGCAAGCGCTGGCCGGCGCGCACCGCGCCCACCGCCTGCACCGCGATCCCATCATGCGTAAGATTGCGGATGATGCCGCCGTTAGCCTGATCAAGCATGACGTAGGTCAGGCTGCGCAGTTCATGCCGGTAGCGAACCCGCACTTGCCGCGCGGGAGATAATCCTGATTGCATAGATGCACCGCCTGAAGAACGCGCAGGGCGGCCAGAACCCTATGTCACGAATGTTATCCCCGGCGCGAAACCCGCCTGAGTAACTACAGTGGTTCCGGACCCGAAAGGGTCGTGGAGACACCCGCTGCGCTCCAGTTCCGTGGACCTTACCAAAGGACATGCCCAAGGGGTCATGCCCGGGTAATTGCAACTCGACCCAAAGCTCGATAACTTACAGATAAGCTGTGTCTTAGGATGGCAACGACTCCCACCAAACCGGACGTCGAAGCGAGGACTGCGCTCGCTGGAACAACTGTGCCCGGCTGGCCGCGGGAAGAAAGTGTCGCATCCAGTCTCTCCGATGGCGGGCATTCGCGGGACGAGCAGCACTCCTCGTCTGACGATCCCGGCCAACAGAACTCCACCACGCCATCGCCGCGCGACGCGCTGCAGGCGCTGCTGGCTTTTTCCGCGCTGCACGAGCAGGTTCGTCGCAGAAAAGCTCTGGCCGCGCGCCACAACGGATTCGACGCGGCAGCGAAGGTCGAGCAGCCTGAGTCCGAGCCCTCTAAGTTCGGGTCGCCCGAGTTCGAGCCAGACGAACAGTTCGTGCTCGATGAAGTGCTGCATCTGGTCGCGGCCCGTGCGGTCTCCATCACAGGGGCGGACGGCCTCGCCATCGCTCTGGCCCAGAACAATGAAATCGTATTGCGCGCGGCCGCGGGCACCGTGCGTCCCGACGTCGGCGCGCGCATCGACCGTGACTCGGCGTTTTCCGGCGCCAGCTTCCGCACGGCGCAAGTCGTCATGTGCGACGACACCGAGACCGATCCGCGGGTCAACCTGCAGGCTTGCCGGCGCCTGGGAGCGCGCTCCATGATCGCCGTGCCGCTCTGCGGGCGGCGGCGCGTGATTGGACTGCTGGAAGCCTTTTCCAGCTGGCCCTTCGGATTCAACGACAGCGACGTCCGCAACCTGAGCCTCCTCGCCGAATTGGTCGTAGGAGCGTTGCGACCCGAAGATGAAGACCGTTTCGCCGAATCCGCCGACGTGGCCGCGACGAAACTCGAAGCGCCATCCGCGATAGAAGTTGCACCGGCAAATGCGCCCGTCAACGTGCCAGCGCCGGCGACTCACAGTGAGGCGGCTCCGGTCGCTTCTCCAATCCCAGTCCTGCCGCCGAAAGCGGTCATCACGCCCTCCGTTGTCCCCGCAAAACCGGCGGAGGTAAAAGCAGCGGAAGTAAAGCCGGACGAAATAAGGCCCGCGCCCATCTCGGCCGCGGAAACCGAAACCGCCGCCAAGCCAGAGGCTCTGCCCGAACTTACCTTCGGACAACTTGAGCCTGCGCGTTTGGCCCGGCCGGGCGCGATGATTCTTCTGTTATGCATTGTGATTGCCGCTGCGTTCGCGGCCGGTGTGTGGTTGAAGGTGAAGAACTCGCAACTGGGCGGCGCCATGGTCACTAACAAGCTGGCCAGCACAATGGTCTCTGAGAAACCGGCGCACGCTCCCCCGGCGAATTTGACTTCAACCGCAGCGAATACTCCGCCGGCAACAGCGCCCGCGACTTCTGCGGCTGGCACGAATGCCGCTCCGGATGCGATCTCCGACGCCAACGAGCCCATGAACACTCCGGCAAGCCCGCAGGATCTGGCCAAGTTTCCGCGGGTCACGGGCATCCGGCATTGGTCGTCGGCGGATTCAAGCACGGTGGTTCTCGATCTTGAAGATCAGGTGCAGTATGAAGCGCATCGCCTCACGTCGCCCGAGCGGATTTATTTTGATCTGCGCGATACGCAGCTCACGGCCGATGCCGCGAAATCGATTGACGTTGCCGGCGACACGCTGCTCAATCGCGTGCGCGTGGCGCAGCCCGTCGCAGGCATGACGCGCATCGTTCTCGAGACCAGGGCGGACTCGAATTTCTCCGTGAGCCTCGAGCCGAATCCCTATCGGCTGCTGATCGAAGTGCGCAAGCTCGGCGTGACTCCCAAAGCCGCGGTGAACCTGTTCCCCAACGCCGGCGCTGACAAGGGTAAGCTGGCCATCGTGGTGCCGCCGCCGACTCGGGAAGATCTGCAACTGCGGGCGCACGTGCCGAAGTTGCGCATCGTGGTCGACGCCGGCCACGGAGGGTGGGACCTCGGTACGGTGGGCCGCCGCGGGCTGCTGGAAAAAGATCTCGTGCTCGAAATCGCGCAGCGACTGGGTAAGCTGCTGCAAAGCCGCCTCGGCGCGGATGTAATCTACACGCGGCAAGACGACAACTACATTCCGCTCGACGAACGCGCCGAGATTGCCAACCAGTCGCAGGCCGACTTGTTCGTTTCGGTGCATGCGAACTATTCTGATCTGCCCTCGGCGCGCGGCGTGGAAACTTATTACACAAATTCTTTTTCGGTGCCTGGATCACGCGAAGGTAGCGCGAAGCTCCTCGACGCCAATACCGCGTCCGGCGCGAAGAACGCGGTCACGCCGATGCTTTCCCCCGCGGACCTGCACGAGCGCATCGAGCAGTCGCGGCGCCTGGCGGCCAGCGTGCAGCGGGCTTTGTACGGAACGCTGGTGGTGCAGAATCCGGGACTGCGCGACCGCGGCGTGAAGGAAGCCGGATTCGTAGTGCTCACCGAAAGCGCCATGCCGGGAATTCTGGCCGAAGTCTCGTTCGTCTCCAGTCCCACTGACGAACAGAAATTGCGCAGCGACGGTTACCGCGAACAAATCGCCGAAGCGCTGTACAAAGGCATTGCGCGCTATGCGGCGAGTTCCAAGGGCGTGAAAGTGGCGGCGAAGTAGTCGTTGGTCGTCGGTCGTTCGTCGTTGGTCGTTGGCCGCGTTGAGCCGCGGGTCGAGACGCATCCGGCTTTTGCTCACGGAGGGATCTGTTTACTCAGCGCAAGCATCGGTTGCGGCAAGGATTGCATAGGTCCTTCGTCGGGCAGAAAACGCCCTCCTCAGGATGACAAGTTTGGTTGGAATGACTCGGAGGTCCGGATACCTTCGGACCAGCGGCCGATCTGCTGATTACCCGGGCTTGGTTGCGGCCTCCTCGTCGGCGCTCCGGTTGGCCTTCTTGTCGGCCTTCTTGTTGACTTTTTCGTCCAGTTTCTCGTCCGCTTTTTCTTGGACCTGCTCCCGCAGCCAGTTTCGGACCATGCCCCGCACCTGCGTCCGGACTTCCTCGCCGGTGATCTGCTTTACTGCCGCGGGCTTCTTGGCGGGCGGGGGATCGGCTTGCTCAGCGTTTCCGCCGGCTGCATTTTCTGTTTCGTCGTCCGTCTCATCTTCTGTGCTGTCTTCTTCTATTTCATCTTCCGCTTCATCTTCGGATTCTTCGGCGGCTTCAAAATCTTCTTCGAACCACTGCTGGCCACCGATGCAGGTCGCATCGACGGTGTCGGGGTCGATTACGACATCGGTGACGTCCAGCGCTTCGAACGTCGCGTGCCGAAGATTGACGCTGGCGGTCTGCAGCGCATAGAGGATCAGCCCACCCGTCTTGTGATCCATGCAGCCGGACCCGAGCATCTGGATCACTTTCATGAGCGCGACCTGGACTGAGCTCGTGTCTTCGAGCAGGGGCAAGTCGAATGGTCGCGGAGCGGAGGTGTCGGCCGCAATTTTGGCGCGCTCACGCCGGATGCGATCGTGAAAAAAGCAGCGCCGCCGACGCCGCAGGGCGGGAGACCCGCACTGCGTGCCGTTCATCTTCACATGCTGACATCGTGGAACATCTTCTAGAGCCATAGTTTTCTCACATCCCTCGACTTCGATGGCCGGAACCGAAATTCGGGGGCCCCCCTCCCCCCTCCCCCCAATCTTTGGAATCATGAGGTTGGCAAGAAATTCCCCGCAAAATCCGGATGGCAAAGAAGTTAGATATCAAAATCCGCAAAACAAAGGACTTTGGGGCCGGACGCCCTGGTCTATGCCAGATCTGTCGCGACCTGGCTCATAGTTGCGCGTTTGAAATTCTCGGTCAAGGTTGGAGGTCACAATGGGAGCTGTGGAAAAAGTGCGGGTGGTTGACGGTGTGAAAGATCCCAGGTCTCGCAAAAGCGGCGAGACCTGGGGCACCCGGTTCTGGGGCACCCGGTTGGACCTGGGGCACCGGCCGGCAAGGAATTGCATGGATCCTTCGTCGGGCAGAGAACGCCCTCCTCAGGATGACAATTCGGGATGACAATTTTGGGTTGAGGCGCCCTCTTGGTGTGCGGGACTGGTGGCGTTCCGGGGCGGCTGAGTACATTTCCTATCGCGTGCTTTCGAGTCAGAGGAACGGGTTCAGGAATCTGGACCCCGTCGATTTCGCACGTGTCTTGCATATCTTCCTAGGGCGACTGTCCCCACATGAACCCTTTTCTCCACGAATCTGCGCTACAGATTCTTCTGATCGGCGTGATCGAGATGAGCATCTGCGACGTGTTTGCAGTGGGTGACGCTCAAGTCGTCGACGTGGCTCAGCGCGAAGGTTGGGACGTTGGCTACTTTCGGCGTGCGAATCTGGAAGAAGTCTGCGCCTTGAACATCTTCGAGAACGAAGGCGGGACGCGCATCTTCTTTCAGTGTGCTGATCTCGACGTTGTTCATCGAGATGTTTTTTACGTGGCGCAGGAAGAATCCATGCGAGGGCATGCCGCCGAACATATTCGGTTCCGGATATTTATTCTCCAGCTCTGGCGGCTGAATCGCGGCGTCTGCGGGCGTGCCGCCGCCGCGATGCTGGATGTAGATATCGTTGAGCTGAATGTCTTCGATGGGATGCGAGGGAATGCCGCAGAGGATCGAGCCGAAGCGCGAGTCGGCATTCGAGCAGACGACGTTGCTGATCAGGACGCGGCGCAGAGAGCCGACTGGAACGCCCGCAGGGCCGCGCATGCGACTGCCCAGGCGCAGAAAGATGGGCGCGGACGTGATGTCGCGCATGGTGATGTTGGTGATGGCGATATCTTCGAGCAGCGCGCCGTCGACGGTTTCGAGCGCGAATCCCTGGCAGCCTTCGAAGATGCAGTTGGAAATTGTGATGTTCTTGAAACCGCCGTTCGATTCGGTGCCGAACTTGATGCGGCCGTTGGCGTTGTGCTTGTCGCCGGCGTCGAATCGTTGAAACGTGCCGTCGAGCAGCGTGCCGAGTTTATACATGCCGGTGACGTAGCAGTTTGCGATGGTCACGTTTTCGGTGGCGCGCGCGTAGCCGAGCGCGTAGGAGCTTTTGGGGCAGATGGCGTCGTCCCAGGGCGAATTGACGGTGCAGTTCGAGACGCGTACGTTGCGGCAACAGTCGATGTCGATGCCATCGCGGTCGGTGTCGATTTTCAAATTGTCGATGGAGAAATTGTCGACGCCGGTAGCGAGGATACCGAAGTGTCCTCCCTTAAGGATCGAGAAATCGCGCAGCGTGACGTTGCGGCAATTCTTTAGGGCAATGGCTTTGTTGGCGACGCCCGCGTGTTCGGCGACGGGGCCTGGCCCCCAGCCGCGGCTGAGCCCGCGTCCCCAGAGCAGACCGGAGCCGGTGATGGAAATATTTTCGAGGCCTTCGCCCCAGAGCAGGCTGTTGTGCCAGTGGTTGTGGCCGTAATCCTGGTAAGCGTCCCAGGGAGCGTTGGGCTCGGCGAGATCGTAGCTGGTTGAGGAAGTTGCGCCTGGGTCGGCGGCGATGATGGCTGCGTTTTGATCGAGATGAAGAGCAACGTTGCTCTTGAGGCGGATGGAGTAGCAGAGATAGTTGCCGGCCGGGAAATGCACCGTGCCGCCTCCGGCCGCGGCGGCGGCCTCGATGGCTCGGTTGATTGCGGGAGTGTCGACGGTGCGGCCATCCGCGGTTGCGCCGAAAAGTTTCACGTCGAAGATGCCGAGGGTTGGCGCAGGCGGGGGTGCTTGCGCCCCGGCTAAGCGCGCGGGTAAGGCAGCTCCGGCGAGGCTTGCGCCGGAGATGCGGAGAAAGTCGCGGCGTGGTGTGTGATCCATTTGAGATGGAGATCCTGGACGCGGCGATTCGGACTGCGGGAGCGCGCTTACGAATCTATTTCGCCGCCGTGCTTTCTTTCAAGTATGCGGCGCTCAGCGTCCCCTTGCTCTTCGCGATCGGGAGCAGCGTGGGATAGAACTGCACGAAAGTCGTATCGACCGCTGCATGATCGGCGTGGCAACTGTAGCAGACCATGTCGGCAGGGACCATTTTGGCGGTCTTGGCATTGTCGAAGATGAAGAAGGCCCATTTTCCGGGAAAGCGCGCCTCGTCTTTCACGTGCACTTCGGTGCCCATGATCTCCGCGCCTTGAAAATTCCCTTTCTGATTGATCGACCCCTTGCTTTCGGCCACGCGGCCCTCGAGCACGAGCATAGTTTTGTCGGGCCAGGTTCCGGTCTCGACAAATGCTTTGTACGCCTCAGGGTTAACGAAGACGTTGTCGAACATATGGTGATCGGCCGGCGAGTTCGGAGTGTAACTCATGTCGAAACCGGAGGTGACGTAGGTCCAGTCGCGATAGTTCTCGGGAAGTTTAAGCTGGGCGTCGCTGGTGTATTCCGGGCCGGATCGGGGCATCGGGGCGGAACGGAGCAGCGCTGCCGGGATTGCGAGCGCGATCACTGCGAACAACGCAGCCGTTTTCTTATTCATCGTTTTTCTGTTCATCGTGTTTCTGTTCATCGTGTTCCTCCGGCGCTTCTGCTGTTCGTCGTGTCCGCAGGGATCATAAGTCTCTCAGAGCGAGGTTGTCCGGTGCAAGAGACGCGCGGTGGATCGGATGGTTAGCAGGCGCGTGCTCTTTCCCGGGTTTGGTGGCTTTGCGTGGCTCTTGGTGCAGGCGTGCTCGCTCGGCTTGGGCTCGGCCGGGACGACGGGCTTTCCGGCGGACGAATGCGTCCGCGGCTCCATGGATCGCGCTAGTTCGCTGGCACGCCGCCGTATTTTTGCAGCCACTTCAACTCTTCACGGACTTTTATTTTTCCGTGCCAGGGATTTTTGGCCAGCGAGTGGCCTTCGCCGGGGAAGATCAGAAGCGCGTTGGGAACTCCGAGCGAGTAGAGCGCGTGCTCAAGCAAGTAATCCTCGAGGACGGCTACGCGGATATCGTCTGCGCCGGCGACCATATGGGTGGGCGTTTTGACTTTGTCGATCTGAAAAATCGCGGCTTCGTCGTGATAGCGCTGGGCGGCTTCCCACGGACGCCCGCCGAGGAAGTAAGCATCGTCCATGGTGGTGTCGTCATTGCCCCAGTTGCCGACGTGCTCGACTGCGCCGGCGCCGGTGACGGCGGCTTTGAAGCGCGTGGTCTGAGTGATGAGCCAGTCGGTCATGTATCCGCCGTAGCTGTAGCCGCCGACGGTGAGGTGGTCAGGATCGGCGATACCGTCTTTGACCAGCGCGTCGACGCCTTCGAGAATGTCTTTGCCGGGACGCGAGACGATGACGGGAACGATCTGTTCGAGGAACTTGTCGCCGTATCCGGTAGAACCGCGGTAGTTGGGCTCGAAGACAAGCCATCCGTTGGTGGCGGCGAGCCGAGACCATTCGTACCAGTCGGCTTCGAAGTGGTTGCCGTCGGCGTCGGCGGGACCGCCGTGAATGAAGGTGAGCATGGGCAGATGCTTCTCATCGAATTTGCCGGGAGGATAGATCAACATGCCTTCGATGGTGGAGCCGTCGTCGGCTTTCCATCGGTAGGGCTTGCCCTGGGGAAGGTCGCGCTCGGTGAAAAGTTTGTTGAAGTTGGTGATGGCGTGGGCCTGGTCGAGTTTTTCTGCGCTGTCGGCGAGATAGACTTCGTCGGGTTTGCCGAGTGACGAATAAACGAAGGCGACGCGCGGCGAGCGGGTTGCAACGGAAATTCGCGCGTAGGTTCCCGGCCATTCGCTGAGGCGATGGAGTGATTCAGAGGGCTTGCTGACGGAATACATTTGCACTTCGGTGCCGAGGCGCGCGGAGGTGAGAATGGTATTCGCTGGGGTGGCGCTCGCTGGGTGGACGAATGCGTCCGCCCCTCCAACTGCGTAGTGCTCGACGGAGCCGATGAAATCTTTGCTCCACCGCTCCACTTTGCCTGAATCGCTGTCAGAGGCATCCGCGTCAACCCAATAGAGATGCGGCTGCAGATCGCGGTAGGGGCCGGAAACGTCACCGACCTCGACGCTGAAGAAGAGGTGACGGCTGTCGCTGGCCCAGCGCAATCCTCCTTCTACGGCTTGATTGTTCGTGATGCGACGGGGTTGGACCAGCGTGGTCTTACCGGCGGCGGTTATGCTGCTGCCGGCGTTCGCGGGCGAGTCGCCCGCGACCACACCTGCCAGGTCTACGGCATAGATTTCGACGTCTTCGACCTTTTCCTGGCGCTGGTTGATGGTGTTGCTCAAGAACGCGAGCGTGCGGCCATCGGGTGAAGTGAGCAGGCTGTCGACGCGGAGAGGTGTGCTGGAAATCGCCCTGGCGCCAGGAGTCAAGTCTTCGGCGTGTTTGGCGGAATCATCATCATCCTGCGACTTGGCGGGAGCGGCGGCGTGGCGGGCGATGGCGTCTGCTACGTCGAGCGCGAAAATTACGTCACCGCGCTCGGCGGTGCGATATTGCTCCACGTCTTTCCATTCTTTCTTGTAGGCGTCTTGTTGCGTCTTGGTCCAGGGCTGGCGTGTGGCGAAATAAATCGTGCGCGAGTCGGCAGACCAGGAGAAGGCGTGAACTTCTTCTTCACCCGCAGTGATGGGGAAGGCTTCGCCGCCGTCGGGAGAGATCAGATAAATCTGGCTGGCCGCGTCGTCTTTGGAATCGGAATCTTCATCGGCGGATTTTTGGGCTGACGACTTCCGATCGGAGAGGAAGGCGATCCAGCGGCCGTCGGGCGACCACTTGGGATCGGAGTCGTGGCCGGACTGGGTCAGCGGAATCAGGGCTGCGTCTTTATCGTCTTTGTCTTTGTCTTTGTTTTGGCGCGCGTCGCGGTAGAGCCACAGGTCGGTGCGGAAAATTTGCTGGCCCCAGTCGGCGCGTTCGACGCCAATGACGATGGAATGTCCGTCGGGCGACATCTCAAGGGCGTTGAAATCGACGGCGTTGAAGAATTCGTCGAGCGTCAGTTTGGGCTTGGTCTGGGCGGTTGCGACAATGCAAGTTAGCGCGAGCGCTACGATGAAGCTGGTTTTCTGGATTCGCATAGGGTTCCCGGCGGGAAACAGGGTTATACAACGAGGGATTGAGTGGAAGCAAGGTGACTCTGAGTCGGGTGGCGCTTCGCCGTGGTCACCTGAGGCAAAGGATCGATTGAGTTGCCGGCGACGCAGCGCTGCCAGCAAGTTGCATAGGTCCTTCGCTGCGCTCAGGATGACAGGGCGTTGAGGGACGGGCTGGCGCGGGAAACGCGCCATAAGAGCCAAAGCAGCATAGCGAACGCGGGAACGGAAAGCTGAAGGTGAGTCCATCGCGACAGTGGACCGAATAGCGGCAGCAGAAAGGCGAGATAGAGCAATTGGCCGAGAGAGCGCGTGGAAGGATCTTGGGCATGGCTTATCGCCCAGTCGGCTAGGAGGAGGAACGCCGGGGCCAGCGCCAGTAGGTCGTAAATATAGATATGCGGATTCACGAGCACGGCGGCGAGAATGAGCGCGGAAAAGCGAAGCGCGCGTGGAGCAGCGGACTTCCAGACAGCGGCCGCAATGCCAATCACCGCCAGCGAACTCAGAATGTAGAGCGCCCATACGCCGCGGGGCCAGGGAATCAGCAGTTCCCAAAACGTGTGCAGCGAGTGCATCTGCATGGGGGAGAACGTGAGTTCGGTCGCGCCCGGATGGCTTGCGCTGTGGAGAAGTCTGCTGACATAGGGGCGCATCACGGCCGGACCGAAGCAGAAAAACGTCGCGGCCAGTTGCGCGCCGGCGGAGAGAAAGAGTCCGGCGAGCAGTTTCCACGCTTGAGCCAGAAGCAGTACCAGAGGGATCGCGACCAGGAACTGTGGCTTGAAAACGAGGAAGCCGAGAGCGATGCCAGCGAGCCAATCGCGGCGCGCGAGAAATGACAGGCATGCCGCGGTGAAGCAGACCAGCACCAGCGCCGAGAGCTGTCCGCGCATGAAAAAGTGAAACAGCGGAGGGTAGGCGGCGGCGCAGAGGAATACCAGTGCCGGGTAAGGCTTGAGACCGGGACAATTTTTCCAGAGCAGATAGACGCAGCCGAAATACATCAGCAGAGAGAATGTGACCCAGATTTCAGCCTGGGCGAGGAAGAACAGCCGCCCGAGCGGAACAAACGGCAGCGCGACCTGCGGGCCATAGAAATATTGCAGGTAGATGTTTGTCTCACGGCCGACGATGGCGCGGATGCCATCGGCTAAGATCCGATCGTCGTAGAGTTGGCTGGCGTGGCCGTGGGTGATGAGGCGTGCCGCGATTGAAAATTGAAGGAAGTCCTGGAATTTTATGTTCCCGGCACGGTCGAAGAGACCGGGCGCGGCGTAGTCGGTCGCGCATACTGTCCACAGGCAGAGAGCCAGGATCGTGGCGTGGGCACGGATGTGGCGGCGGGTGAGCCAGACCGGAGACGCACTAGACGCAGCGGACGTGGCGCGACTGCCTGGTTCTGGAGCGGTCACTGGGAAGGCTCGGCATTCTTGAGTGCGTCGTCGAGAGACTGCCCGGAGTGCGGTGTAGTTTGCACCACGCGCCAGCCGTCATCGTAGTCGCGAAACGCGGCCGTGGATTTCGAATGCAGATCGCTCGAGTAGAGGGCCGCGCCGATTTCGTTCAACGGAATCCAGCGCCAGGTGAAGTCGACGTCGGCTGAGTTGCCTTGTTTCGTGATCCCAGTAACGCTGAGGAGTTCCCGCCGCGCGACGGGAATGGCGAACGATGGCTTTTCAGTCTCGTCTGCGGGGACAATGGTGCGAACGGTGTCTACTCCCGAAGGCGTCAGCAGAATATTCCAGCATGGGGGCGGCGCGAGGCCGGCGGGGCAAGGGGCGCTGGTGGCGGCGATCCAGCCGTGATGTTCGAGGACTATATATTCGGGCGAGAGATAGTCTTTGTTCGAGATCACGCCGGTTTGCAGAACGTATTGCTGCGGAGTTTTGAAGGCGTCGGAGGCGGAGATGAGGTCGGTGGCCAGGCGGCGGGTGAGGTAGTCGCGGGGGGAGCAGGCGGTCAGCAGGAGCGCGGCGGCCAGGGTCAAGATCGATCTATTTCTCATGGTATGAGCTGTTGTCGATGCGGCCGGGCTTCGCCCTGGCCGGACGGGCGAGGCGCCCGTCTCCACACGGGCTGTGCTCCACATGGGCTGTGCTCCACATGGGCTGTACTCCACATGGTCCGTGCTCCACTTGGCCCGTGCACCACATGGGCTGTGCCTCCACATGGTTTCTGCCGCGCCATGGTCAACGACTTGTGATTGTAAATAACGGGGAGCGCTTGTGCGGCGGAAGTTTGTGGGGTAAGAAAGGGCGGGAGGTGATCTGGCCTTCGAATTTTGCGGACCAGCGGCCGGGGATTTCGGATTTGCAGCCGGGGCAGCGGCCTTCAGGGGTTAGGCGGTAGTCTTCGATGTGGTAGCCGTAGCGGGTGATTAACTTTTCGTTGCAGTGCGGACAGCGCGTGTCTTCCCATTCCCCGACTCTGCCCGGCAAGTTGCCGGCGTAGATGTGGCGCAGGCCCGACTCGCGGCCGATTTCGACGGCTTGCAGCAGGTCGTCGGTGCTAGTGTCGCGCTGATCATCTCCTTGCATTTTGTAATCGCCGTGGAAGGCGGTGACGTGCCAGGGAATGTCCGGAGAAATTCCGGCGAGAAATTCGGTTAAGCGGCGCAGTTCGTCGGCGGAATCGTTGAAACCGGGGATCAGCAGGGTGACGATCTCGAGCCATAATCCGCTGGCGTGAATGCGGCGAATACTGTCGAGGATGGGGCCGATGCGTCCTCCGAGTTCGTGGTAGTGGCGATCGTCGAAACTCTTGAGGTCGACTTTGTAGAGATCGAGCCAGGGGCGAATGTATTCGAGCACCTGCGGCGTGCCGTTGCCGTTGGAAACAAATCCGGTCAGCAGGCCGGCGGCTTTCGCTTCTCTGAAGACGGCGACGGCCCATTCGCTGGTGATCAGGGGCTCGTTGTAGGTGCTGACTAAAACCTTCGCGCCTTGACGAAGCGCGTCTTGCACCAACATCTCCGGAGTCGCTTCGAGCGGAGAGGAAACTGCGTTGGGATCGCGCAGCGCCTGCGACGTGACCCAGTTCTGGCAGTATCCGCAGTGCAGATCACAGCCGAGCATGCCGAAGCTGTAGGCCAGCGCTCCGGGATGGGCGTGGAAAAACGGCTTTTTCTCGATGGGATCGCACTGCATGCCGGCGGTGTATCCCCAGGGCGCGTAGAGCGTGCCGGCGCGGTTGTAGCGGACTTTGCAGACGCCGGGCTGGCCGTCAGGGATGGGGCAGGCGTGTCCGCAGGAAAAGCAGCGGACACGGTTGTGGTCGAGCTTTTCGTAGAGCGAGGCGTCGGCTTCGCGGACTCGGGCGTCGAGAATGGTGCGGAGCGTGGGCACGGGGACTCTGGGAGTATTCTAGCGCCGCGCGCGCCGGGCCGGCCGGAATCTTCGGCTGCTGGGGGTTCGAGGACCGATTCGATACGAATTTCGTATCAAATTCGCTCCATTTCCCTGGGAAACGATGCGATCCCGTGCTAGGATTGCCCCGCTTGGAGCGCTCTTTAAGAGATGCGGAAGCCAGTCAGCCCGCCTCGGCCCCAGGCAATAAATTCCTTCCGGGAGGAACACTATGAAAGCATCATGCAAGTTTTTGCTACCCCTTGCAGCTCTGCTGTTCGTCGTCTTGCTGGCACCCCAATCCGCAATGGCCGGGACTGCAAATTGTCCCGCAGAGCCCAAGGCGAACGAGCCCATCGCCTCCGGCGACATCTTCCAGGGAGCCAATTGCACCTTAAAAAGCACCGGAGACACCGATTCCTTTGTGTTCACTGGGAATAAGGGAGAGACCTATCAATTTGCGACCGCGCTGAACGGCACCATCCTGGCCAACATCTGCCTGACGGTCTACGATCCGAGTTTCAAAGTGATCTACCCGACACAGTGCACCGGGGTGGGCTACGGCGGTCCGTCGGCCGTTGTGACAGACCTGACGCTGAGCGTGACCGGCACCTATACGATGGACGTAACTGAGAACGCCAGTGCCACGCAAGAGTACGCAGTCTCTCTGGAGCGTCTTTTTCCGTTTCCGGCTAACGCGGAAACGATCAAGCTCGCCACCGAGTACGCTGGTGACATCTCCGCGCTGTCGGACACGAATGCCTTCACTTTCGAAGGCGCTACTACCGGCGAATACGAGGTGGCCGCCACTCTTCCGGGCACCGTCACCGCAAACATTTGCATGACCGTTTACTCGCCCAGCGGCGGCCTGATTACGCCCACCCTTGGGACCGAAGGAGAATGCACCGGGGTCGGGTATGGCGGCCCGTCGACCCTCATGATCGACTTCACGCCGACCGTCAACGGCACTTACATGGCGTTCGTCTCCGTGGCCGGAAACGACGCGACCCAGAGCTACACTCTGGAAGTCTCGTGTCTGGTCGGCGTTTGCCCGACGAGCCTTCCGCCCTCCTGTACCCTGGCCGACACTCTCTCCTACAACCCAACGACCAGCACCCTGACTATGAATTTCACGGTCGGGAATACATACGGAACGGTCTGGAACGCCTGGCTCACCGAGCAAACGACTACCACCAGACTGTTCTCCACAGCGCAGCCAGTCACGGTTCCACCTGCGAACATCGTTAAAACCACCACGCTGTCTCCGAACAAGGGTGAAGTCGGGGTTCTTTCCACCCTCACTACAACCACCAAAGGGATAGTCTGCTCCAGTTTCGCCAAGGTCGCGACAGGAAACCCGTAATCTGCGCGAAAAAACCATCGAGCCACGCCCCCACTCATTCGCGGCCTGCGAGTGAGTGGGGGTGGGTAGTTTCCATTGTGTAACTTCGTGTCCTTCGCGGTTCTCGGTTTCGCTTGAGCATTCAACCGAACCTTCCAATTGCCCTCGTCCTACCCGCCGCACCCGCGAATGCGATACTTTCTAGACTCGCGTGAAGATCCTCTACGTCTCGCAATATTTTCCGCCCGAGATGGGCGCGCCCGCCGCGCGTGCCGCCGAACTCGCCTGGCACTGGGCGCGGGCCGGGCACGAAGTGTCCGTGCTCACTGGATTTCCCAACCACCCCACCGGCGTGGTACCTGACGAGTGGCGTCCGCGCCTGCGGCGCCTCTTTTGCAACGAAATGCTTTCCGGCGTGAAAGTCTTCCGCACCTGGCTCTGGCCGCTGCCCAATCGCAAAGCGCACGAGCGCATGCGGAATTACGCTTCTTTCTGTCTCTCAGCCGCGCTGCGCGGCATGGCCCTGCCGCGTCCTGACGTGATCATCGCAACCTCGCCGCAACTCCTGGTTGGGCTCTCGGGCTGGTGGCTGGCGTTCTCCCGTCAGATTCCGTTTGTCTTCGAAGTGCGCGACCTGTGGCCGGAGTCTCTCACCGCCGTCGGCATGGGAAATGAAGACTCCCTATTGCATCATGCGCTCTCCGGAATTGCCCGCTTCCTCTATGAGCGCTGCGACCAGATCGTCGTCGTGAGCCCCGCATTCGCCGAACCGCTGATTCACAACTGGCGCGTGCCCGCGGAAAAAATTGCCGTCGTTGAAAACGGCGTCGAAACTGATCTGTTCGCCCCGCAGTCCGAACCCTCGAACCTTGCCCTGCGGCGCGAACTCAATGCCGAAGGCAAATTCCTCATCTGCTACGCCGGCACCATGGGCATGGCTCACGGCCTCGAAACTCTCCTCGATTCGGCGGAGCAACTTCGCCACCGTAATCGTGATGTGCAATTTCTTCTCGTCGGCGAGGGCGCCGAGAAACAACGAATCAAGGCGCTGGCCCAGTCCCGCGACTTGGCCAATGTTCAATTCCTTGACCAGCAGCCGCGCGAGAAAATTCCCGCCATCATTTCAGCTTGCGATGGCTGCCTGGTTCTGCTCAAGAAAACCGACGTCTTCAAGACCGTCATTCCCACCAAGATGCTCGAATTCATGTCGTGCGCGCGCCCGGTGATTCTCGGCGTGGAAGGTCAGGCGCGGCAGATTGTGGAACAAGCCGGCGCCGGACTCGCGATCGAACCTGAAAATGCCGAGGCACTCACGCAAGCCATCGAGCAACTCGCGGCCGATCGCGAACTGGCCGCGGCGCTGGGAAAAAAAGGAAGGGAATACATCGTGCAAAATTTCTCCCGCCGCCAGACTGCGGAGAAGTATATCAACGTGCTGCAGAGCGTCGTGCCAGGACGCTGATCTTCGATTTCCACCTTGCCGTCATCCTGAGCGAAACGAAGGACTGTGTGCCTTGCAAGCGGATGACAAAGTGGAGCGTCTATGGATGGACCGTGTAAATCGAGACCGCCGTGGCCGCCGACATCGCCGCTTCGAATGTTCTGCCCGCCAGCACGCGGGCGCCACTGACCGGAACGAAAAGAATGTCATCTGCCTGCAATGCAATGTCAGGGCTCTTGGCTTCCAGCATTTTTTTCAGTTGGACCCGCGTTTCGGTCATCCCTGACGGCGTCTTGTGGATGATGCGCACGCCGCCCATCTGCGCGGTGCGGTTCGTGCCGCCCGCCAGCGCTAAGGCCTGCAGGACCGTGAGCGTCCCGTTATCGACCAGCAGCCCGCTGGGTCGGCCCACATCCCCGACCACATAAATGATAGGCGCGCGCGGAACAGTGATCGTATCTCCCGGCAGCACTTCGACATTTCCGCTTACGTTGTCGCCCAGATTCCGGGGTAGATCAACGTGAATCGGCTCGGGCTGGTTGCGGCGGATGATGTCGATTTTTCGCGATGCGCTCGCTGTGAATCCACCCGCCTCCGAAATCACTTCATACAGTTTGCGATCCACCGCGTCGGGATAGATCCCGGGCCGGCTCACCTCACCCAGTAAGGTGACGCCCTGCGACTGGGCTTCGTCGACGAAAATGGTTACATGCGCGTTGCGGACGAAGCCTCCATCCTCCAGCCGCTTTTCGATCACGGTCTGCGCCTCTTCCTGCGTGAGGCCATCCACGTGAACGTAGTCGATCAGAGGCAGGTAGACATCGCCGGAGTTGCTCACGCGCGCCTTGGTTGTGAGTTCCGGCACGTTGTACACATTCACGTCAATCAGGTCTCCCGGCCCCAGCTTCGCGACTCCCGACTGATCGGACGTGTCTTTCGAGCTGTCCTTCGAATTCTCTTTGGCCGCGTCCTGAGCATCGGCAGGGTTTGCCGGGGTTGCCGAGTTATTTTCCGGCACGGGCACGGCTGCCGAGGGGATGGGCTGCTCTGTCGGAACCTGACCCGGTTGCTGCGCGGCAGCCGCGGCTGTCAAAAGAAAGAACGCTGTGAGTGCAGACAGAAAAACGCGAATGTAGCGGGTGCAACTCGGTGTGCCCGACCCCATCACATGACCCCTGAGATCAACGGAAGATTTTCTTGCAGTCTAGCACAGCAGTGCATTGTGAAATCCCATCATTTGCCGCACAGAATTGGTTTTCCACAGCTTTTTCCTGATCGAAGATTGAAAGTCCCGTTGTCCTGCTGCTAAAGTCGAGAAACCCTCAGTCAGTAGCAGGAATCTTTTCACTCACTACCAGCCACGACGTGTCGCTGTAATACTCATTTGTAACTGTGCGGCGGTCTTGCGCTCGTTCACCGCGCAGAGGCCGAGGTGGATCGTTGAGCGTCGTTTTCCTGACGATATTTTGCGTGTCGCTGCTGTCAGCGTTCATCCTGACGCGGACGGTGCGCGACTTCGCAACTGCGCGCGGCTGGGTCGCCGTTCCCACGCAGGAGCGTCATCTGCATTCCAGCCCTCTGCCTCGTCTGGGCGGGGTAGCAATCTTCCTTTCTTTTTCCGGGAGCATGGCTGTGGCGGTGTTTTGGGCGCTGCACAACTCCCGGCTGCACGCCGTGTTTTCGTTGAAGGCGCTGGTCACGATTCTGGTGCCCGCGTCGCTGGTTTTTCTGCTGGGAGTTTACGACGACCTTCGCGGCGTTGGACCCTATTTCAAGTTTTCCGTGCAGGGCGTCGCGGCGGCCATGCTGTTTGCCGGCGGACTGCGCATTGTCAACATCCCGGTACTTTTCGGCGATCACGAGCTGCCCTGGTTCATCGGTCTTCCTTTCACAGTTTTGTGGGTTCTGGCCATCACCAATGCTTTTAATCTGATTGATGGCCTCGATGGCCTGGCTGCAGGATCCGCCCTGTTCTCAACGCTCGTTGCCTTCGTGGTTGCGCTTCTGAATGGCACTTCGCTGGTGACCGTGATGACCATCGCCCTGGCCGGGGCGATCCTCGGCTTCCTGCGCTTCAACTTCAATCCGGCCACAATCTTTCTGGGCGACTCGGGCAGTCTCTTCATCGGATTCCTGCTCAGCGCTTTGGCGCTCAAAGGTGCGCAAAAAGCTCCGACCATCGTCGCCGTCGCGATCCCGGTTGTCTCGTTCGGCTTGCCGATTCTGGAGACGGCGCTGTCCATTGTCCGGCGCCTCATCAGCGGCCGTCCCGTTTTTACCGCCGATCGCGAACACATCCATCACAAACTCCTGCAGCATGGCATGACGCACCGCCAGGTGGTCATCCTGCTGTACGGTGTCTCGGCGATTTTCGCGCTGCTCAGCCTGTTCCTGCTGTGGCCTACGGGAAGCTCCCTGGGCCTGGTGCTGGCCGTGCTGGGCATCGGCATCTGGATCGGCGTGCAGCACCTCGGCTATCTGGAATTCGGTGAGCTGGCCCGCGTTGCTCACCGCACGCTCGATCAGCCGCAGATCTTCGTCAACAATCTGGCGATTCGTCGCGCCACCGAAGAACTCAAAGTCGCGCGCGACTACGATCAGATCCGGCGCGTTCTTGTCGCCGCATTCGGCAGCAACGATTTCGACGCGTTCGAACTGCAGCTTGAATTGCAGCCCGGAGAGCCGCTTCCATTCGATTCCGCCGATCCCTCCACCAGGCGCAACGGACTCTCGTTCCGCTGGAGCAAGCCTAAACATGGCCTGAGCCAGTACGGACCGAACACTTTTGTTGTGAATCGGCCGGGCTTGAGTAAGTCCGATATTGGCATGGCGGCGAACAACCCGCCGCCCCTATGGACCATTAGCCTTGACCTGCTCAGTTCGTCCAATTCTCGCCGCGGCACGTTGCTGGTGCATCGCTTCTACTCGCAGCGGGACTTGCAAGTCGATATCAATCTGCTGACCACCGCTTTCCCCATCGCCCTCGCCGACGCGCTCGAGCGCATCCTCGCCCACTCGGCTTCAGTCGTCGCCCTGCCCACGCAGGACAACGCACTCATCGCGGCTCAGGCAGGATAGTCCGCGGAACTACGAAGGATTACGAGGGAGGTTCGCCGACAAGGGGGTTTGTTCGCTTCAGTCGAGACGAAATGCAGAGGCGCAGGGAGGCACAACGTTTAGGCGGCGCCGGGCGCGACGCGTCGAGAACGCGCCGTGCAAAGGGGGAGCGGCGCCGTTTACAGCTTGGCGCTGGCGTAGGAGTTAATTTCGCAGTTCAGGCAAACTTCTTCAAAAGCAGGCGCTGTCCATTGCATGTTTTCACCCCAGTCATTCGTTCGGCGAGGTGACCCGCGAACGTGATACCAGCATAGCCGACTCGCGCCTCGGAATCAAGACCGATTGCCGGTTGCAAGAACCTGCATCCAGGTCTTGCGCCAAAGCTTTTAACCACAGAGTACGCAAAGAAAACCCGCTAAGTACGCAAAGAAAACCACAGACATCACGAGAGAAGTCCTGGTGTTCGTTTTCTTAGCGTCCTCAGCGGCCTTTCTTGGCGCCCTTCGGGGTTAAAATCTTTTTCTCTTCCGACCCAATTCCGAGCCAAAAAGTTTTCCACACGGGGAACCCGTTCCGATACTTTTTCGCACTCGTCTCTCTGTTTACCTTCATCAGCACCGTGTTCGAAGCGAGGACGCCGCAATCATGTTTAGCAAGACCCTGTATGGCACTACTTTCAAAGACGCCAGTTTTGTCCCTTTGCAGTCGGCTACATTCTGCATTCAATGCGAGTTGATCAGCGCCAACCATAGGCCGTATTGCCTGGCCTGCGGCAGCCAGTCTCTGCTCAGCCTGTCGCGCGTGCTCGGCGGGTCGCTTCTGCATCAGCAGACCGCGCACCTGATCACGGACTCTGAACTCGATAGCCTGGTCCGCGATCTGCTTCGCACCGTGCCCGATCCCGTGGCTTTGAGTGCCGAGGACCACTCCCGCATGCCGTCGCTCGCCATGCGCAGCCAGTTGCGAGTGGCCAACGCGGCCCACCCCGCGTCTGGCATCTACGCCATGCCGTTAAGCGAAGACATCGAGATTCATCCCGCGGAACTCGATCTCGAGCCCGCCATCAGCGCCATCACCGAACGCGCTCAGCAGTTAACCGGAGCGACCGGCGCCGCCATCGCCCTGCGCACCGGCGACGAAATCATCTGCCGCGCCCGCACCGGACGCACCGCACCCGACCTCGGCATTCGCCTGCAAACCGACGCCGGCATCTCCGCCGAAGCCGTACGCTCCGGCGAAGTCATGCTCTGCCATGATGCCGAAAGAAATCCGCGCGTCGACCTGGCCAGCTGCCGCCGCCTCGGTGTGCGTTCCATCCTGGTTTCGCCCCTGCGCCACTACCGCCGCACTCTCGGCATTTTCGAAGTCCTGTCATCCTCTCCCGGAGCGTTCGACGAGCGCGACGTAGCCACTATGCAACTGCTCTCCAGCATGATGGTCGCCGCCATCTCCCGCATCTCCAGCATCCGGCGTGCCCAGACCCTGCGGAAAGTCGGCTAGGAGACTCACCGATCGATTTTGGGTGGCGCAGCCAGCGCTGCGATCTTTTCCGGGACATCCCCCTCTTCTTGCCCTTCTAATTTTTTCTCCGCTGCATACTTTTCCACAATCCCGCGCTAATATGGAGACGCGAGACTGCGACCTTCGTCCCCCATATGGCAGCCATGACCTCGCCGGTGCATTCGTCTACCACGCCCAACCGCCGTCGCCGCGTGCGGCATAAGATCCAGACGCCTGCCTACGCCAGCTTTCCCGCGGATTCCAAGAACAAATCGATGCTCGACCTGCACGAAATTGTCGACATCAGCGAAGAAGGAATTTCCCTGCAGTCCCATTCGCCGCTCGACGTCAACAAGCGCGTCGGTTTATGCCTCGATCTCGCCGGATGCCCGGAACACATCTACACCACCGGCCAGGTCGTCTGGTCCAGTGATTCGGGCCGTACCGGCCTGCGATTTTCTGAGCTGCGCCCCGCGTCGCTGCTGCAACTGCGTGACTGGCTGTTTCTGAACGCGATGGCCGGAGTGGCCAATGCCGATGAAGCAGCGGTCGCCCGCTCTTCAGCCGCTCTGCAGGTTCCTCCGCGACCGAGCTATACCGACACGCTCGCGGCCGTGACCGCGGTGCAGCGCGAGGTGGAAGCTCTCGGCGCCGATCTCTCTGCCGCTCTGCAGTTGATCGCCGCGCGCACCCAGACTCTGATGCGCGCTTCGGGCGCTGCGCTGGCTTTGTCTCACACCGCGCCTGACTTCATGGTTTGCCGCGCTTCATCCGGCCCGGATGCTCCACCGGTCGGAGCGCGCCTGCAAGTCGGTTCGGGATTTTCCGGCGAGTGCGTCAAGACTGGCCGCCTGCTGCGCTGCGACGATGCCGAGTTCGATCCCCGCGTCGATCACGAGAGTTGCCGCGCCCTGGGCATTCGCTCGATTATCGCGTCGCCGGTGCGCGTCGGAGAAAAATCTGTCGGGATTCTTGAAGCTTTCTCGTCGCAGGCCGCGTTCTTCACTGAAACCGATGCCACGGTTTTGCAGCGGCTCACCGAGACTGTGCTTGCTGCGGTGAACCGCACCGCCCGCGCCGGCGACCTTCCTTTGCCCGGCGCTCCCGCTCCGGTTCCGTTCGCGCCCAAGCCCGGCAGCGTGCTCTTCGCGTCCCCCGCGGAAGACGCCAAACCGGCGCTCGACGAAAAGCCTGCCCACGAAAAGCCAGCCAATCAGAATGGCAACGAAAAAGATGACACCGGCGGTATCAGCCTGCCGCGCTCTTATCTGATTCTTTTGATTCTCGCCTCGCTCGCCATCTCCGGCGTACTCGGCTACACTATGGCGCCCTGGATTCAGGCCAAGCTGCAGGAGCGCCAGCGCATGCACTTGCAGACCGTGCTGGCCTCGTCGCAGCCGCCAAAGTCAGATAGCGCGGCCAACGCCGGTCCCACGGTTGAAACCGCAAGTTTCCCGCAGCTTCAGCAGATGGCTGAGAAGGGCGATCCTGTTGCCGAGAACGCTTTAGGCTTGCGCTATTTCGAAGGCGACGAGAAAAACGGCGTCCCGCACGACGAGAAAGAAGCCTTTGCCTGGTTCAGCAAAGCCGCCGAAGATGGCAGCTTGTCTGCCCAGGCCAAGCTCGGCCCGTTATATTGGAACGGCCGAGGAGTGCCGAAAGACTTGAACAAAGCCTATTTCTGGACCGTGCTCGCCCGCGCCCGCGGCGATCAGGAAAACCGGGCCCTGGCGACCCTGCTGGCCTCCGGCATGACCCGGAGCCAGGCCGCCGCCATCGAACAGCAAGCCGACATCTGGCTGCACAACCACCAGCCCCAATCCAAACCCGAAGCCGGCAGTAGAAATTAGCGTGTCATCCTGAGCGAAGTAGATGGTTCGCGAAGCGAAGCATCTACGCAGTCGAAGAGCCTGCCCTGAGCTTGCCGAAGGGACCCCGTGTTCGCCTCCGGCAGCACCGGCCTCAACAGGCGTTCTCTCATCGCCCTACGGCGTAATCTTAAACACCACCCCGCACCCGCCCGCACAAGCGGTCGACCCTCCATAAGCAGTCGTCCCATAAAGATTCCCGGCAGAATCCAGCAGCAGATTGGCCTGCGGCTGCGCTCCGTCAGAGCCATCAAATTTGTGCAGAACTGTGAGATTCCCTGATGTGTCGAGCTTATAAACGATCCCATAGCCGCCGCCCGCCGTCGAGGTCTTTCCGCCGAACTCCGTTGTGCCGTAAAGATTACCCGCGGAGTCCCGAACCACACCGGTCAGAGGGAACGCGCCTCCACCCAATCCTGAGAACCAGTGGAGTACGGTCTCTAGCCCGGTGCTCGGATCGAATTTGAAAACCACGCCGCAGCCATCTATACAGGCAAAGTTGCCACCGTTGTACGTTGTCCCGTAGAAGTTGCCGTCGGTATCCATGACCAGGCCCCCGTAGGCATGCACGCCATTGGACTTGAATGGGAAAGTAAGGGGCTCGGTTGACTCGAGATAATTCGCATCCGCCAAGAACTCAAATAGCGCGCCGCAAGCCGCGTACCCCAGCCAGCACCGGTAGATGCCGCCACTGGCGGCAGTGGTCCATAGGTTGCCCTGCGCGTCTTGGACTAGAGCGGATGTCCCGCGGACGAGGCCATTGAAGCTGTGGATGAACCTGACCTCATCCGTCACCGGGTCCAGTTTAAAGAGCGATCCATTACCCCCGGGACCACCTTCCTGCGTTGTCCCGTAGAAAACGCCGGACGGATCGGGAAACAAGCTGACAGTCGGCCCATTGCCATACGCGCCGCCAAAACGGAAGAGCACGGAGAAATGATTCGAGGCGTCCAGTTCGAAAAGAGTTCCACAACCGTTTTCGGTATATGGACATGGCGGGTAACTGAAATCACCGCCCCACATGGTCGTGCCATAAAAGTTCCCCGCCGCATCCCGTACCAGTCCGCCGGCCGGATTCGCCCCATACGCAGCTCGCGCGATTGTGCCCGTCGAGAAGTCGTGCAGGACGGTTTCGTTGCCATTCGCATCCAGCTTGAAGACGATCCCGCCGCCGTATTGTCCTCCGGCAACGGCCGTGCCGTAGGGGTTGCCCACTGAGTCCAGAATCAGCGGCGCAGTCGGCATGCGCCCATCATTAGGAAACCCGCCAAACTTGTGCAGCACGGTGAAAGTCTGCGCCTGCGCAGGCAGTGTCGCGGCAAACAAAAGCGCGATCGCCAGCGCGCCGCCGGCGAAACCGAATTGTCGATTGGTGATGCTTGCCATGGTGCCTCCAGCCGCGGATGTGCCTCAGTCAGCAGTCGCTAAGAAGGATCGAGTGAATCGAGGGAGGGACAACAAAACGCCCGCAGTATACCGCGCCGTCGCCCGCGGGGCTAAAATAAGTTCACAGGGGTCGTGGTGCAGTTTGGATCGCAGAACAGTTTTCTTTGCGTCCTTCGTAGTGGACAGTTCCGTGACCGCCCGCAGGCTTCCATCCCCACGCAGGCTTCCATCCCCACGCGCACTTGCTGGCCCGCCCGCGACTGGTAAAACTGCTCCGCTACCCAGCCGCCGCTCTCCTTGTCCATCCGACGAGACGACTTGATATAGTGCGAAGATGCCGAGTCTGCTCGTTCCGACCCCAAGGCGGTCGCCCACTCGCACTCTGGCGTCGACTTTCCGGCATTTTGGCGCCCTCGGCTTGTTCTTTCTGGCAATTCTTGACAGTTCTCCGGTGCCCAGCTTCAGCGGCCCTGACATTCTCACTGCAATTCTTTCCGCCAGTCACAGGAATCCGTGGTACGAGTACGCCGCAATGGCGACGGCTGGGTCGGTGATTGGGGCATTTCTCACGTTCCGAATCGCGCGCCGCGCCGGCTCCGCTTACCTGGATAAAAAGTTCAAGAAAAGCAAATTATCGAAGTTCCTGAAGTTCTTCAAAAAGTGGGGCACTGGGACCCTGATTGCATCCACCGCGATTCCGTTCCCGACGCCGACGAGCATGTTCTTCGCGGCAGCCGGCGCCTCCGATTACCCCAGGGGAAGGTTTCTGACCATCGTCGCTCTGAGCCGGGCGGTTCGATATTCAGCGATTGCCTACGTCGCCGACCGCTACGGCCGCCATCTAGTCCGCATCCTGCGCCACCCCACGCAGTATTGGGGATGGCTGCTGTTCTTCGTTGCGCTGGCCGTCATTCTAATTGCGGGCGGCATCCTGATCAGCCGCCAAATCGAACACCTTCCGCAAAGTGGGAGCAACCGGGGGTGAGGGAGAACGGAGAATCTTGATCGTTGAGAAGCGGCGCGTTTCTAGGAGGAAACAAGCCGGCTACGCCGCACCACTGCGCGCGGCCGGTGAGTCGGCGGGAGGGTTCGACATCGGACGCCGTACCGGGGCCAGCGCGACTCCCCGATCGTGGTCATAGACCAGCGTCCATCTTTCGGAGCACTCGTTGCATAACCAGTAGTGCTCGACCTGTCGAGGCTGCTGGCGGGCGCGAACGAATGGTGGGCCGAGTTCAGTAACCTTGGCCACACGCTCGGTTTCAACCAGGAAGAATTTTCCGTCGTGGAGTCTCAGGAAGGATTTCGAACACTGCGGATTCGCGCAACGGCTGAGCACGTCTTCACCGCATGTCTGACCTGCGAGGGAAATTCCGGCGAGATGGTTGAGTGGACTTCGTATCGTTCGCCGTGAGGTCTTTGTTCTGAGGCCGCTTTTGGCGCCGGTTGAGGTTGCCGGGTTGTATTGCCCACGTTGTCTTCGGCCAGCTAACATACTTAAGCCTATGCCGCAGGGTCGCCTCTGTCCACCGGATTATTTCGATGTCGTAGATCATAAGAACGAGCACATAATGCGTGGGGTTCGTTCGCCATCTGCTCTCCGATCCGCCACGTTGGGACTTTAATCAGCCATGTCAGCGCAGCCCGTCCTGCAAACTCCGGAGCGTGATGGGAATCTCAGCTTGCGGCGCGTGGCGCGCCTCCCGCATCTGCGCGCGCTGACCTGGTCTGGCGATCAACTCTACGCCTCGCGCGGCTACGAAATTCTCCGCGCAAAAATTGAAAACCCTTCGGCGGGACTGATCTGGCAGCCCGTCGCAGCTTTTCATCCCTCGTGGCGTCGTCAACTCTCGTCGGCGAACACGCTCACCGCGCGCCTGTTCCGCGACGGATTCCACGCCCTCGCCGTGCTGCCCTCGGGCGGGCTGGTGGGTGCCGTGCCGGGAACGATCGTTACGCATAGTCCCGAAGCTTCAAACGAAGCTCCAAGCAAAGCTCCGAACGAAGCGGCCTTTCGCCCGACTCATGCCATCACCCGCGGCACACGCCCGCTTCACATCACGGCAGTCCCCGACGGCGCGATTTACTGGGGAGAATATTTCGACAACGCTTCCCGCGACGAGGTGCACGTCTACTCCTCGATCGACGGCGGCGCGACCTGGAATGTCGCTTACACGTTTCTGAAAGGCGCGATCCGCCACGTTCACAACATCGTTTTCGATCCGTGGGAGAATTGTCTCTGGGTGCTCACCGGCGACTACGGCGACGAATGCCGCATCCTGCGCGCCACGTGCGACTTCACCAAGGTCGAGACGGTCCTGCAAGGCAATCAGCAGGCGCGCGCGGTGGCACTGGTTCCCATGCGCGATGCTTTGTATTTTGCCTCTGACACGCCGCGGGAGTCGAACTTCATCTATAGGCTCGACCGCAGCGGAGCATTGTCTCCCCTCGCCGCGATCAGCAGTTCCTCCATCTCAGCCTGCCGCGTCGGCGACAATATTTTCTTCTCCACCATGGTGGAACCGAGCGAAGTGAACCGCGACCGTCAGGTTCGCATCTACGGTTCGAACTGTGGAGCGAACTACGGAACGAACGTCGCGAACGGCAATCAATCCTGGAGCCCCCTGCTGTCCTGGCATAAAGACCGCTGGCCCATGGGACTATTCCAGTACGGCAACGCCTTTTTCCCCGGCGGCGACAACATCACTCCGTACCTTGCCGTGACCACGATCGCTGTCGAATCGGATGATAGGACCACCTCGCTGTACGAGATAGTCCGTTAAGAATCGATGCGGGGACCAAACTTTGAGCTGCTACCATTGTGGTCATGTCCACGGCACAAATTTGGGATCCTGCGTCTTATGCGCGAAACGCGAGATTCGTATCCGACCTAGGATCACCCGTCGTGGATTTGCTTGCTCCTAAGCCCGGCGAAAGGATTCTCGATCTTGGTTGCGGAGACGGCGTACTCACAAAAAAGCTGGCGGATCTGGGTTGTGAAGTGGTTGCGGTCGACTCCAGCGTTCCGCAGGTCGAAGCCGCGCGGAAGCTCGGCCTGAACGCATTCGCGATCAGCGTCGAGGACCTGCAATACGAAGAAGAATTCGATGCCGTGTTCAGTAATGCCGTGCTGCACTGGATCAAGCGTGCAGACGCGACGCTCGCTGCAGTGTATCGTTCTTTAAGACCAGGCGGCCGATTTGTTGCTGAATGTGGAGGCCACGGTTGCGTCCACAAGGTCCGCACCGCTCTGGTGCAAGCGCTGGATCGCCGTGGGTTTGACGGCGAGTCTCGCGTTCCCTGGTATTTCCCCACACCCGGCGACTACGCCACCCGGCTGGAGCGCGCCGGGTTCCGCGTCGACAGTATTGCGCTGATCCCGCGTCCGACTGCATTGCCCGGCGACATCATCGCTTGGTTGGAAACGTTTGCTCTCAATTTTTTTCAAGGCTTCTCCGACGAAGCTCGTGCCGACTATCTGCAGGAAGTTCGAAAGGTTTTGGAACCTCAACTTCGCGATGCCGCTGGAACCTGGGTGGCCGACTACGTACGACTGCGATTTGCAGCGACCAAAGCTCGCAACTGATCCGTTGTGAAACATTGTGCTCATGTGGGGACAGCCGCTCCCGGCTGTCCGGTCGAGCGAAGCTCGGCAGGTTTTTGCGGGCCCAGTCACGTGCCTTGCCGTAATATGAATTGCGAAATCGCCCCTTGCCCCGTCTCCGTTATTACCGACGCATTTTCAGCGCCTACCTGCTCGGGGGCGACAGCCATCTCACCTTCTGGCACGAGACTCCCGCTGAAAATCCCAACGCAACTCCCAACGAACTGGGTGAGTATTACATGCTGTTCGCTGGGAAGGCCGACTATCGCGGCGCTTATGATGCCGCAGGCATCCTGCTGCTTGACTACCACGGCAAGATCGGTCTGCAATATAACCCCATCGCCATTGCGCAATACGGCATCGGCAACTACAACTTGTTTCGCCGCGGCGCAGACCCCATCCGGCGGGAGAAGTTTTTTCTAGTCGCCGACTGGCTATGTTCGCACCTCGAGCAGAACGCGCGCGGACTTTCCGTCTGGAACCACCATTTCGACTGGGAATATCGCGACACGCTCAAAACGCCGTGGTACTCCGCGCTGGCGCAAGGGCAGGGAATCTCGGTGCTGGTGCGCGCTCATAAGGAATCGGGAGAAAGGCGCTATCTTGACGCCGCTCAGCGCGCGCTCGTTGCCTTCAAAACTCCAGTAGACGCGGGCGGCGTGGCCTTCACCGACGATCGCTGCGACTTATGGTTCGAGGAGTACATCGTCTCTCCGCCCACACACATTCTCAACGGATTCATCTGGGCCGCGTGGGGCGTCTACGATTATTTCCTCGCCACAAAAGAAACATCCGCGCGGGAACTCTTTTCCCGAGCGGTGCAGACACTGCTCCGCAATCTCGACCGCTACGATTTAGGATTCTGGTCGCTCTACGAACAATCCGGCACACGCCTGCCCATGGTCGCGAGCCGTTTCTATCATCAGTTGCACATCGTCCAATTGCGGATCATGCATCGCCTGACTGGAGAAGACGCATTCGCCCGCGTCGCCGATCGCTGGGAAAGCTACGCTCGCAGCCGCGCCAACCGGGCTCGCGCGCTGTGCTACAAGAGCGCATTCAAGCTCTGCTACTACTGAACTCATTCCGTTCGCGTTCGACGATGAAGCGTCCGCGGCGGGTACTGGCTCAGTTTGAAAGGACGCGTTACCCAGCGGCTAAAGCCGCGATTGATTCGGCAAGGCTTATGGCGCGGCTGAAGGCCGCGCCCTTTCAAATCAGGTTCATACTGACTCACTATGCCTCGGCGAAGTAATCCCTGCCATGCCATTCGCTGATGCCTTCGTGAGTCCTTCAGCAAACGGTTCAGCCGATTTTCTCGACCACCGTGGTTTCGAGCTCTGTGCCGTTGGGACGACGCACGAACATCCGGTCACCGTCGAAGCGCACCGATGTAGACTCGCCCGGAGAAAACTCGCCTGGGGAGTATCCGGCCGCGGATTCGAGATTGTATTCGCCGACGTATTGCACGCCGTTGACCTTGATGACAATCGCGGTTCGGCGGGCCCGGCGATGGGCGAGTTCGCCCATGATTTCGGCTTCCGCCTGCGTCCAGTTTTCGAGGTCGTTGCCGGGGATGCGACCGTTGCGATGGTAGATTTCCTCGGCGCGTCGGCGGATCGCCTCGTGCAGAGCGTGTGATGCGGTGGGCGAGAGTTTGAGCGTCGATGGGTTGGAACCGGAGCCGGGTTTCACAAAGACATCTCCCTGCCATGGCGCGAAGGCCCCGGAAACGGTCAGGGCGTTCGCTATCTACAGTCTTTCGCTATCTACGAGCTTTCGCTATCTACAAGCTATCGCGATCCACATATGTTAGTACGAAAGCTGCCGCGCGGCACGATCGGGCGTTGCACCAAGGGCGCTGACGCGAACGGTTTTGGGAATGGTCCGGGCTCGCCCATCATAAAGGGACGACCAATGCATTCTGGAAAAGCACCAAGGATACCTCCGACTCTCCGTTCTTCGCGGATCTTCTTCGCGCCCCCCGCAAAGAAAACCATTCGGCGGTCGAGAGTTTGCCACAGCCGTCGAACATGGCAGTTGACCGGATTCGGCGGCGGGCCTAACATTACCGCCGGGCAGGGTCGCGCACGCTCATGGTCGGCCAGCAGGTATCCCATTACCGCATCCTCGGAAAACTTGGGGGTGGGGGTATGGGCATTGTCTACGAGGCCGAGGACCTGAAGCTGGGGCGGCACGTTGCCCTGAAGTTTATCCCAGAAAATCTGGCTGGCGACCCCAAATCGCTGGAGCGATTCACCCGCGAGGCGCGGGCGGCATCGCAGCTTAACCACCCTAATATCTGCACCATCCACGGCATTGAAGATAACAACGGGCATCCCTTCATCGTGATGGAGAAGCTCGACGGCGAGAGCCTGAAACAGTACATCGCCGGGCACGGCATTGAAATTGAGAAGGTACTCGATGTCGGGGTACAGGTTGCCGATGCTCTGGTGGCATCGCATTCGAAGGGGATTGTGCACCGCGATATCAAGCCGGCGAACATTTTCATGACGCCGAGCGGGCAGGTGAAGGTTCTCGACTTTGGCCTGGCGAAACTTGTCCACAACCTTGAAACCGAAGACGATGGCGGAGCGGACAACTCGCTGACCGCGGTCGGGGTGATTCCGGGGACGGCCGTGTACATGTCGCCGGAACAGGCGCGCAGCGAAACTGTCGACGCCCGCAGCGACCTGTTTTCCTTTGGCGTGGTTCTGTATGAAATGGCCACGGGCAAGAAGCCGTTCACGGGAAACAATTCCCTAGTCACGCTCGACGCCGTGCTGCACTCGAAACCGGTGCCGCCGCGGGATCTGAATCCGAAGATTCCGGTAGAACTGGAAGGGATCATCGGCAAGGCGATGGAGAAAGACCGGAACCATCGCTACCAGAGTGCAGCCGAGATGAAGTCAGACCTGGCGCTGCTGAAGCGGGAAACCGAATCCGGCCAGGTAAAGAGCGGCACGAATACGGCGAAGCTGCGGTCAGCGACCAGAACTTTCAGCCGCAACACGCGCTGGCAAATCTATCTGCTGCTGACCATGGCGGCGCTGCTGGTTTCGGTGCTGTCGGCGGTGGGGGCGTGGTGGTACAAGCATCGGGAAGTAGCCAGCGCGGAGATACAGAACGCGATTGCCGTGCTGCCTTTGCAGAACATGAACGGAGACTTTAACGTCGATTACCTGCGCTTCGCGCTGTCTGACGAGTTGACCAGCGTGCTGACCTACGCGCGGTCGCTGGAAGTGCGCCCGTCGTCGGTCACGCGGAGGTACGTGGCGTTGGATCTCGACCCGAAAAAAGTGGGGCAGGAATTGAGGGTGGGGCGGCTGCTTACGGGATCTTTCCGCAAACAAGGAGATGATCTGATCGTGACGCTGGAGGCGATCGACGTGCCGACTGATCGCCTGCTGTGGCAAACCACAGTGACGGCCAAGGCCGACGACCTGATTGGACTGCAGGAGCAGTTGAGCGCGCAGGTGCAGCATGGGCTCTTACCGGTGCTGGGCGGCGGGGGCGGCGAGGTGGAAGCCGCGTCACGGCCGAAAAATCAGCAGGCCTATGACCTTTATTTGCGCAGCGTGGCTGTGCCGCACGACCCTGC
Source organism: uncultured Acidobacteriaceae bacterium (assembly GCA_963739125.1). Classification (GTDB taxonomy): domain Bacteria; phylum Acidobacteriota; class Terriglobia; order Terriglobales; family Acidobacteriaceae; genus Sulfotelmatobacter. The sequence continues at coordinate 682,626 of CAVTZD010000002.1, forward strand.
GCCAAATAAAGAAGCCATCAAGATGCTGGAGTGGGCGGTGGGGATCGATCCCACGTATGCGCCCGCATGGGAGCAACTGGGACAGAGATATTATTACGATTCGGATTATGGGAACGGCGGCGAGGAAATGTTCCAAAGGTCGAATGCCGCGTATGAGCGGGCAATCTCGCTCGACCCAAATCGCGTGATGGCCGCGAGCAATCTGATCACGAATCGCGTGGAGCGGGGCGAACTGGGGCGCGCTTACGACGCGGCGACCGATCTCGTGCGACGCAGGCCGCAAAGCGCGGACGCTCATTTCGCGTTGAGTTACGTGCTGCGCTACGCGGGAATGCTGGAGCAGTCGGGGAAGGAATGCAATACTGCCCGCGCGCTCGATCCCGAGAACTTCGCGTTTCGATCGTGCGCGTGGTCGTTCCTGGAGATGGGCAAGACGGATCGGGCAATGGATTTCGTTCACCTGGATGCGGGGTCGGAGTGGGCGGCGTGGGTGACTCCATATATTTACCTGGCGGAGGGCGACGTGAGCGACGCCCGGAGCGCGGCGAAAAATATGGGCAAAGAGCCGTCTTACCATCGCGACCTGATGGAGGCATGCACGGCGGCGCAGAAGCCGCCAGATTTTGCCAAGATTCTGCGCGACAGTGAGTCGTCAGTGATGATGGAAGCGGATGCGGAGTCGTGGTACCACGTGGGCTCGCTCATGGCCTACTGTGGTCAGAACGAGCCCGCGTTGCGACTGCTGAAAGCCGCCGTGCAGCAGAATTACTGTGCATACTCGCCGTTGCTGGAAGATCCTCTGCTGAAAAACCTGCGCAAAGACACCGCGTTCGACGACGTCTTGACGGCGGCGAGCAACTGCCAGGCCGTGCTCAAGGAAGGGCGGCAGTAGAGAGCAGGGCTCGTTGTCGGCGGGCATTGCTCAAGTCGTCGATGGCCGGAGCGGCTGGGTTGGCTGTTCCATCGCTGTCAGGTCCATCGGTGGGCCGGCATGAACTCGATGGGACTCAGGAAGTTCAGTGGGATGGCGTCATGCGGGCCATCGCTGATGCGGGGTTTAAAGGGTACGTGGCTCACGAATTTCTGCCGACCGGTGGTCCGCTGGTTTCGCTGCGAAATGCGGCGGACTTGTGCGATGTATAGGAAAGTCCGGTAGGTACGTAAGTTTGCAGGTCAGTTTGTAGATCGGTGCTCAAAATCCCCACTTCTCGCAAAGGAGGCGAGAAATGGGGCACCCTGGGCATGACGGTGCGCTTCGAGACGGCATTCTTCCCCATTCGCCCAAGAGGAAATCTCGGAAACAATTTGCGTCGGAGCGGGGTTAGGCCCCATCCTTGTAGCGTGAGACATTCCGGACCTGCCAGTCTGCCGCAGAAAATGGGGTGCGGCGCTAATGCCATTCTTCAGGGCTCGTACTTTCGCGCGCTGAACTTCACCTGCCTTGTTTTCATCTTTATGTTTGTGCTGGGCGCATCGGCGCAAGCGCCGGTAGCAGAAAAATCGCCCGCGCAAAAGGCCGGGGCCGCAGCGAATCTTGACGTGCTGGCGGATCCGCCGGGACTGCGGTATCAGGGCGTTCCGGCGGAATTGCCCCAGGACGAAGGGTCAGCTGGGCTGCGCCTGGAATTGTTGCGGTTGGGAACGACGGCGCGGCTGATGCAAGTCGTCGCGCATCCTGATGATGAAGACGGCGGCATGCTGACGCTGGAGGCGCGCGGGCGGGGCGTGAGCACGCTGTTGATGACGCTGAACCGCGGCGAAGGCGGACAGAACAAGATCGGCAGCAATCTGTCGGATGTGCTGGGCGTCCTGCGGTCGCTCGAGTTGTTGGCGTCGGATGAGTATTACGGGGTGCAGGAGCGGTTTTCGCGGGTGGCCGATTTCGGATTCTCGAAGAGCGCGGAAGAGACATTTCAGAAGTGGGGTGGGCACGACACCGCGCTGCGCGATATGGTGCGGGTGATTCGTACGTTCCGTCCGGATGTGCTGGTAGCGCGCTTTTCGGGCACGCCTCGCGATGGCCACGGCCACCACCAGGCCTCGAGCATTCTGGCGAAAGAGGCGTTCCGCGCGGCGGCCGATCCCAAGCGTTTTCCCGAGCAGATTGCCGAGGGTCTCGAGCCCTGGCAGGCGAAGAAATTTTATATCGGCAACGTGTGCGGTTTCGGGGCGATGACTTGCCCGGATGCGGACTGGACGATCCGGCTGAACACGGGCGAGAACAGCGCGCAGCTGGGCATGTCGTATGCACAGTTCGCGATGCATGGCCTGCGGCACCAGGAGTCGCAGGGCGCGGCGAACTGGACCATCGATCCCGGAGACCGGTTTACGTTTTACCGCTTGGTGGATTCGGTCGTGCCCTCGGCACTGGGCAAGGATGGGCACGAGAAGAGTTTCTTTGACGGGATCGACACCATGTGGCCGGGGCTGGCGGCGAGACTTGGAGCCCACGAAAAGAAGGTTCCGTGGTTGAGAGAAGACCTGGCAAAGATTGGAGCTGAAGTTGCGCGGGCACAAAGCGAGCAAGACGCCGGCGCGGCCAAGCCGCTCATGACGATCCTCCGCGGCCTTGACGGCATCTCGGCCCGTCTGCGGCAAAGCGGCATAACCGGCGTGGAAATGTCGGACGTGCAGCAGGTGCTGGTGGAGAAATGTCGCCAGGCGGAGACGGCCCTGAATCTCGCGCTCGGCGTGAGTCTTACGGCGGATGTGTCTTCCGACAACCGGCCTGAGATTCATCCGGTGAAAGAAGCGGATGCAGTGACGACGGTTTCTCCCAGCCAGGAGTTTCTGGTGGCGGTAACATTTCACAACGGTTCTAAGCAGAAGCTCGAAATTGATCACATCAAGCTGGAAGTGCCTGCCGGGTGGAACACGCTCAGCGGAAAAGTGAAACCAGAAATCGTCGATCCCGGGAACGACCTGCACGCGAATTTCAGGCTGCGTGTACCGAAAGATACGCCGTACACGCGACCCTACTGGCACCGCGATAATCCCGATACCGAAGCCGTGAATCACATCGACAACGAGCAATACGCCACGCTTCCCTTCCCGCCCCCGGCGCTGCGCGTTCGGGTCGAATATTTGTTGAGTGGAGGCAGCGAGGGCAAAACGCGGAACGGAATTGATTCCGCGGTCGTCACGCCGTTTATTGATGACGCGGGAAAAACCGAGACGCGTCCCCTGGCGATTGTACCTGCGTTCTCGGTGATGCTGGAGCCGGGCACACAAGTCATCTCAACCCACAACGGCTCCACTTCCACGGTCACGGTGGGAGTGACGAGCGACCTGCCTCGAGCCATGCACGGCGCGTTGCATCTGGAGTTACCCTCTGGCTGGCGCTCGGAGCCGACCCAGCTTGCGGCCGATTTCTCGCATCGGGGAGAGAAGCATGATTTCCAGTTCAAGGTTTTTCCCGCCGGATTGCAGGAGGGCCGGGATACGATTCGCGCCGTGCTCGAATCCGAGGGCGAGAAATACAGCGAAGGTTACACACTGGTCACGCGCGAAGATCTGGGCAGCTTTTACTACTACCAGCCGGCGCGGCAGCGCGTGAGCATTGTTGACGTGAAAGCCCCGCATGATTTGAAAGTCGGCTACATCATGGGCGCGGGCGACGATATTCCGACGGTGCTGAAGCAGGTGGGAATGGACGTCGCCTTAATTCCGCCAGAAAAACTTGCCGAGGAAAACCTGAGCCAGTACGGAACCATCGTGCTCGGCATTCGTGCCTACGATACGCAAAAAGATGTTGTCGCCAATAACCAGAAGCTGCTCGACTTCGTTTCCGCGGGCGGAACGCTGGTGGTGCAGTACAACGCTAGCGTGGGAGATTTCAACGCCGGGAAGTTCACTCCTTATCCCGCCGAGCTGAGCCGGGCGCGGGTTTCAGTGGAGGAAGCCCCGGTGGAGATTCTCGCGCCGAACGATTCTATCTTTCACTATCCCAACGAGATTACGGCGCGCGATTTCGACGGCTGGGTGCAGGAGCGCGGACTCTATTTTATGAGCAAGTGGGATGATCACTTCACTCCGCTGCTGGCCTGCCACGATCCCGGCGAAGAAATGCAGAAGGGTGGCCTGCTGCGCGCGCGATATGGCAAGGGAACGTATATCTATACGGGCTATTCCTTCTTTCGGGAGCTGCCGGCGGGCGTGCCAGGAGCGGTGCGGCTGTATGTGAATCTGTTGAGTCAGAGGCAGTAATCAGTTGCCAGCGTCCGGTTGCCGGTCGCCCGTGAGCAACGCGGAGGGTAGTGTCCCAATTTCCGCAAACCGAAGTTCTTAACCGCGAAGAGCGCTACGGGTTCGCGAAGGTCGCAAAGAAAAGCAGAATCGAAATCAGGACACTCAACACGTAGAGTTTCCAGTTTCCGGCGGCGAGAAAGGTAGACGAGCATGATGCGCGCGGTCCGCATCCACTCCTACGGTGGGCCAGAAGTCATGCAGGTCGAGGAACTGGCGGTGCCTGTTCCGGGCCCGGAACAGGCGCTGGTGCGCGTTGAGGCTGCGAGCGTTAACTTTCTTGATGTGCAACAGCGCCGTGGCGAACTGGTGGGGCAGGCTTTCTACCGGCGCGCCGGAGTTACTGAACCTGATCTTCCCGTAACTCTGGGCAGCCAGGGAGCTGGGGTGGTGGAACAGATCGGACCCGGTGTCGGCAACGTCAGCCTCGGCGACCGCGTGGTCTTCGTAGGCAGTTCGTATGCGACACACGCGCTCGTTCCAAGCGCACGGCTGATTCGAGTTCCCGAAGGCGTTGGCATCGAAACGGCCGCAGCGGGGATGAACCAGGGCTTCCTGGCTTATGCGTTTACACATTTCGCCTATCCGGTGAAACCCGGAGACTGGTGTCTGATTCAGGCGGCGGCCGGAGGCCTCGGGCTGCTGCTCTGTCAGATGGCAAAGATACTTGGGGGCCGGGTGATTGGAGTGACCTCAACCGAAGAGAAGGCCGCCTTTGTTCGTGAGGCAGGGGCGGATGAAGTGATCATCTCCCGGCAATCCGATATCGCCAAGGAAGCGCGGCGCATCACTGAAAGCAGAGGCGTCAACGTTGTTTTCGACGGCGTGGGCAAAGATACATTCGAGGCAAGTCTCGACAGTCTGACTCCTGGCGGATATCTGGTGATGTTCGGACAATCCAGCGGATACGTGCCACCGTTCGACCTGATGAAGCTGCAGGAAAAGGGATCGTTGTTTCTTACCCGAACCAATGGACTCCCTTACCGGAAAGAATATCCTCATTACCTTGAGCTGTTCGCGGCCTGGGTCAAGCAGGGGAAACTTTCCATTCGAATTGATCGCACATATCCCTTGAGCGAGGCCGCGCGGGCACACACCGCATTCGAACGGCGGGAAATCAGTGGCAGAGTGTTGCTTCTTCCGCAGCTGCAGTGACGGCAGATTCCGCAAAAAATGTCCTCTACGCCTCAAGGAGTTTCGGATTCTCCCGCGCTGGTCCGCGGGATGGGCCTGTGGAGCGCAACTGCGCTGAACATGATCGACATGATCGGCGTGGGTCCGTTCATCACCATGCCGCTCGTGGTGAGCGCAATGGGCGGACCTCAGGCCCTACTGGGCTGGGTGGCGGGCGCGTTGCTGGCCGTGTGTGACGGGCTGGTGACTGCGGAACTGGGCGCGGCGTTGCCGGTGTCGGGTGGATCGTACCGTTACTTGCGCGAGATTTACGGTCCGCAGAAATGGGGACGGCTGATTTCGTTTCTGTTTATATGGCAGGTTTCTTTTTCTGCTCCTCTTTCCATTGCGACCGGGTGCATCGGGCTGGCAGGATATGCGGCGTATTACTGGCCGGGATTGGAAACGGTCTATGCGCATCATCAGGCGGCATTGCACATTCCGTGGGCAGGAACGCTGCAAATAGGCTGGGTCGCTACGCGGGGAACCGCTGTTGCCGTGTCGATTTGCTTTTTTACAGTGCTGCTGCTTTACCGGCACATCACGGCGATCGGGCGGCTTTCGAAGATATTGTGGTTTGGCGTGATGGGCACGATCGGTTGGATCATCTTCGCCGGGCTCACACATTTCGACGCCGCGCGAGCGTTCGACTTTCCGCCCGGCGCATTCACACTCTCTCATCATTTTCTGACTGGGCTCGGCGGAGCGATGCTGGTGGCCACCTACGATTATTGGGGCTACTACAATGTTGCCTTCCTCGGCGATGAGATCAAAGACCCGGAAAAGAACATTCCGCGGGCTCTATTGCTTTCCATTCTGCTTGTGGCCTGTCTATATCTGATGATGAATGTCTGCATACTGGCCGTGGTGCCCTGGCGCGAGATGCTGAACGCGGGGCGAAATAACACCGGCCTGTATGTTGTGTCGTTGTTCATGCAGCGGGTGTATGGCGCGTGGGCAGCTCGGCTGGTTACGGGACTGGTGATCGTGACCGCGTTTGCGTCCGTCTTTTCGCTGATGCTGGGGTACTCGCGGGTTCCTTACGCGGCGGCGAAAGACGGTAATTATTTTCGTGTGTTCGCCAAAGTTCATCCCGTCTATAAATTCCCTCACGTGTCTCTGTTGGCGCTTGGAGTTGTGGCGGCGGCCTTCTGCTTTCTGCGGCTGCAGGATGCAATTGCGGCTCTGGTGGTGATTCGGCTTATCCTGCAGTTTCTGGTGCAGGCGATCGGTTCGATCGTGCTGAGAGTTCGACGGCCCGATCTGCCGCGGCCGTTCCGGATGTGGCTCTATCCGCTGCCGGCGCTGCTGGCCAGCGCCGGGTTCATTTTCATTCTGTTCAATCGACAAAACTGGCAGAAAGAAATGCGCTACGCCGCGGTCATTCTGCTGACCGGCGTCGTCATCTACATTGTTCGGGCGTGGAAGGAGTCAGAGTGGCCCTTCCGGGTGGTGGCGGCGACTGGGAGCGGGGATCCTTTGGCCTAATGTGTAATGTCTTTCGGCGCCTGTGTCTGGTATTGTTTACTGCCGTGGCGAGTATTCGAGGAGAAAACATGAAGATACTTTGGGGAGTGATTGCCTGTTATCTGGCGCTGGCGACTGCAATTTCAGCACAGGTTAACAAGCCGAAAGAGGAGCACCGTACAGTTACGCAAGTGCTCAACAGCTCGTTATCGAACGTAGAGCGCGACTTCGTTCCGGCGGCCGATGCCATGCCGGAAGACAAGTACGGATTCGCGCCGACGAATGGCGAGTTCAAGGGAGTACGCACATTCGCCCAGCAGATCAAGCATGTCGCGTCGGTAAATTATGAATTGGGCGCCGCGCTTCTGGAAGAAAAACCACCGGTGGATATTGGCGACGAAGCAGGACCTGCGTCGATCACAAGTAAGGCAGACATTCTGAAGTATCTGAAAGACTCCTTCATATACCTGCACAAGGCGGTTGCGACGATCAACGAGAAAAATCTGGTTGAGCCGGTGAAAAGCCCGTTCGGAGAAGGATACGTGACGCGTTTAGGCTTGGCCACGACCGTTGTGGCGCATTGCTTCGACCACTACGGGCAGATGGTGGAATATCTGCGCATGAACGGGATCGTGCCCCCGGCCAGCCGTTAGTCGCGGGCATAACAACGGGCGCGGCCTGCGCCGCGATTCACGAACGTGAAGTTCGCGCTCCACGCAGTGTGATGGTCGTGGAAAGAATTTCGGCATTCAGACGACTTTGCGACAGATGCTGCGCGACGGCGCGTCTGACGGCTCGCACCGAAGCCCGCGGATCAACAAACACCAGCACCGACGGTCCCGCCCCGCTTAGCGTCGCGCCCAGCACTCCATTTCTTCCCTGCAATTGCTGGAGACAGGGAAGCAACGGACACAGCGCAGCGCGATAAGGCTGGTGAATGCGATCCTCAAGCGCGGCGGATAAAAGATCGGGGCGTCCCTGGACGAACGCGGCCAGCAGCAGCATGGAATTCTGCACGTTAATGACAGCGTCAGCTCGCGAATATTGTGCGGGCAGTACGCCACGTGCCTTTTCGGTAGCCAGGCTTTCTGACGGCACCGCCAGCAATAGAGGCCACTTCCCTTTCGGCCGAATGCATACTACTTGAGCTTCTGCGTCGTCCTCGGTCGGCCCCGACATGCGCGCAACGATGAGGCCGCCCATCCAGCAGGCGGAGGCATTATCGGCGTGATGCTCGCGGCGTGAAGCTTCGCCGATGATTTGCGTGTCGGTCCAGTGCAATCCGCCGAAGTGGACGGCCAGCGCGATGCCGGCCAAACGCGCGGCGGCGGACGAACCGCAGCCCTTTCCGATCGGAATGTCGTTCGCGATGCGAAGGGCAAGGGGAGAAATCGCCCGTGGCTTCGCTTCGAAATGGTTCGCTTCGAGGACCTCGCGATAAGTATTGAGGATGAGGTGATCGTCAAGTTTGCCGCAGATCTCACGGTCGCGGCCGGTGGCGACAATGGAGAATTCGTCGGCCTCTCGCGCCTCGATTTTGATGTAGAAATCCATCGCCAGCGCGGCCGCATCGAAGGCAGGCCCAAGATTAGCGGATGTGGCTGGGAGCACCAGACGGAAGGTCGAAAGTTTCGATCGTTTCGTTTTCGAGCGCATATTTCAGTTTCGGAAATCAGTCCTTCAAGAAAAGTTCATGACTTCTCAGCCCGCGCCAGCGCGCCCATCACCGCCTCCAGCGTCGCGTCCAAAACCATGGGCGGACGTCGCAACGGATCCAGCAAGCTCGCGCTTTCGTTTTCTTGGTCCTTGTTCTTGAATAAATCGCCGCGATGGAAATCGATAGTGAAGTCGGGATCCTTCAACAGGTTCCCTGTCAACACGAGTACAACCGTTTCTTCCGGCTGAACAAATTTCTGCTTCACCAGCTTCTTGAGTCCGGCGAGCGTGACGGCCGATGCGGGTTCGCAGCCAATGCCTTCGGCGCCGATCTCGGCCTTGGCCTGAGCGATTTCAACTTCGCTGACTTGTTCGCAGGCTCCGCCGGTGGCTTCGAGAACGTGAACCGCCTTCTTCCACGACGCCGGGTTGCCGATGCGAATGGCAGTAGCGCGAGTCTCAGCTTGAACGTTGATCAGCCGTTTTCCGCCAGCTTCACGCAGCGTGCGCACGAGGGCGTTCGCGCCTTCCGCCTGAATCACGGATAACTTGGGCAGGCGCGAAATCAGGCCCAGGTCTCTCATTTCCAGCAAGGCTTTGCCGATCGCGGAACTGTTTCCCAAGTTGCCGCCGGGGACGATGATGTGGTTGGGCGGCTGCCAATCAAGTTGCTCGAGCAGTTCGAGCGCCAGCGTTTTCTGCCCTTCGAGGCGAAAGGGATTGATCGAGTTCAGCTGATAGACGGGCGCGCGGAGAACTAACTCCTGCAGCAGGCGCAGGCAACCGTCGAAATCGGTGCGCAACTGGCAAGTGACGGCTCCGTAATCAAGCGCCTGAGAAAGCTTGCTCCAGGAAATTTTTCCCTCGGGAACGAGCACCAGGCTGCGCAGGCCGCCGCGCGCGGCATAAGCGGCCATGGATGCCGAGGTGTTGCCGGTGGAAGCACACGCGACCCAACGAAATCCGGCGCGGCGGGCAAACGTCGCGGCCACGGTCATGCCCGCATCTTTGAAAGACCCAGTGGGGTTCATCCCCTGATGTTTCGCGAACAGGCGCGGGACGCCCGTGATGCGCGCGCACTGGGGTAGTTCGTAGAGAGGAGTATTGCCCTCGCGCAGCGTGATGACTTGCTTTTCGTCATCCAGCGCCGGCAGCAGTTCGCGGAAACGCCAGACGCCGCTGAGATCGACAGCCGACTGCGAGAGACGGCGCTCGCGCCAGGTAGATTTCAAATCCTGTGCTGCGGGCCCAGCGTCCTTCCACTGCGGGTAAGTAATTTCGAGTAGATCGCCGCAGCGCGAGCAGCGAAAATTCTGGCTGGCTCGGTCGCTCAGATCGCCGCAGCCGATGCAGCGGAAGCGGAAATCGGCGTCACGCACGTCCAGCGCGGAACTGGAAGAAGAAGGCATGGGTCTGTCTTATTTTTTTCCCCGCAGATATTGGTCAGTCTTGTCGATCCAGTCGGCGCGAGGCGGCGCGAACACATCGAGATCGACAGTGTCTTCGAGCGCTTCGGCCTTATGCGCCATGTTTGACGGGATGCAGAGCGTCTCGCCCGCGTTCACCACGATTTCTTTGCCGTCGATCCAGAACTTCAGTGCGCCTTCGAGGATGTACGTCAGTTGCTCGTTGTGATGGCTGTGTTCAGGGACGATGCATCCTTTTTTCAACAACACCCTAGCCAGCATAATTTCCTGGCCAACAACGAATTGGCGCTGCAGCAGCGGATTCAGATCTTCGAGCGGCACGGAATGCCAGGGAATATATTGCAACGCGGCGGCACTCTTGGCGTGTTTAGTGAGCGCGCGTTTGGCTCGAGCGTGCGCCGCGGCGCGAGGCTTTGAGCCGGTTTTCAATCCTGCTTTTTGTTTCTTGTTCGCCATGATTTAGTGTACGCGTCTTTTCTTCAGGGGCTGGGCCGCCAAGCTCACAGTCCTTTATACAGGCCTCCGTCGACCAGCACGGTCTGGCCGGTCACAAAAGACGCGCGCTCTGACGCCAGCCAGACGATCGTGTCGGCAATCTCGCGCGGTTCGCCCACGCGCTTAATGGGAGCTTCAGCCGCCCAGGCATCGAGGAGGTCCTGCTCGTTTTTTCCCAAGGCCGAAGCACGAGCCTTAGCCAATTCCTTCAGACGGTCCGTCGCGGTAAAGCCGGGGCCAACATTGTTGACGAGTATTCCGTCTTTGCCGAATTCGTTGGCCAGGCTTTTCACCAGGCCAACCACGGCCGCGCGGACTGCATTCGAAAGCACGAGATCGGCGACCGGTTGTTTGGTGGTGATGGAAGTGATGGTAATGATCCGGCCCCAGCGCTTGCGCTGCATATGCGGGATGACTTCACGCGCGAAATAAACCGTGCTCAGAAAATTGAGAGCTATCGCCCGTTGCCAGTCGTCGAGACTGGCAGCGAGAAATCCCTTGGCGGGCGGCCCTCCCGCGTTGGTGACGCAAATATCGACGCAGCCAAACTTCGCAGCGACCGCGGTGACGAACCGGCCGACGGCAGACGCGTCAGCAACGTCCAATGCTTCAGCGAAGATTTCCGCGTCGCACTGCTCTCTGATTTTTTGCGCGGCCGCTTGCAATGTCTGCTCGTTGCGCGCGCACATGGCGACGCGGCAGCCTTCGGCCGCGAAAGCCTGGGCAGTCGCCAGGCCGATCCCTTGACTGGACGCGGCAACCAGAGCGACACGATTTTTCAGTCCCAGATCCATAGGGGCAGCGAATTGGGCATTATAAATGGTGCCTTCGCTTGCCCGAGCGAAGCAGCGCCATTACTCTGGAGGAAGCGAGGCAGCCATGAAACGTCGCACGCGTCGTCCTGAAACCGCTGCTGTCCATGGAGCAGCCGATCTGGAGAAAAAAACCGGTCCAGTCGGCACTCCCATTTACCAGACGTCCACGTTTGAAGTGACCGACAATGACGAGCAGCAGCGCGTCACCGCAACCGACCGTTACTACACGCGGTGGGGAAACCCGACGAACACGGTGGCCGAGCAGGCCGTGGCCGAACTGGAGGGTGTGGACGCGGCGCGAACCTTCGCTTCTGGCATGGGAGCGATCACGACGACAATTCTCGCGCTGCTCAAGGCAGGAGATCATATCGTTGCGCAGCGCGACATCTACGGCGGCGTGACCAAATTTTTCTCCCAGTGGCTGCCGAAGATGGGGATCGAGACGACGCTGGTCGATACCAACGATTTTGAGCAGCATGCGCGGGCGATCCGGCCAAACACGAAGCTCTTATACCTGGAGTCGCCGACAAATCCGACCTTGCGCGTGGTTGATTTGAAAAAGGCGGCGGCACTGGCCAGGCAGCACGGCCTGATCAGCATGATCGACAGCACGTTCGGCACGCCCATCAACCAGCGTCCCGCGGAATATGGCATCGACCTGGTCATGCATTCGGGAACCAAATATCTGAGCGGCCATTCGGATTTAACTTGCGGCGTGGTGGCTGGGCGGCGTGAATTGATGGATCAGCTTTGGGAGACGCGCACGACGCTCGGCAACTGCATGGATCCGCATGCATCGTGGATGCTGATCCGCGGGCTGAAGACTCTGGCTGTGCGCGTGGCGCGGCAGAACGAGAATGCACTGCGCGTAGCGGAATTTCTGGAGCAGCATGCCAAGGTAAGGCGCGTGCATTATCCGTTTCTGAAAAGCCATGCTCAGAATGTGATTGCGCGCGAGCAGATGCGCGGCGGCGGAGGCATGGTCACGTTTGAAGTCGAGGGCACGGGCGAGGATGCGCGGCGGGTGAGCGAGGCCATGCGACTGTTTACGCTGGCCACAAGCCTGGGAGGAGTCGAGTCGCTGGTGTCAATTCCGGTGTTCACGTCGCATGCCATGATCTCCGCCGATCAGCGGGAAAAGATGGGTGTGACGGAGCAGATGGTGCGATTGTCGGTAGGAATCGAGAACGCCGACGATCTGATTGCCGACCTGGAACATGCCCTGGAGGCGGTCGACGCGCAGGTTACAGCAGTTAGCTCCTAGCCAAGGTTTTCTGTCGGTCAGCGCCCTTGCCTGCCCGGCATCGGGAATCAGCGATTCCAGCGTGTACAGCATGCATTGGACATTTGGGCACAGAGTGGTGCATCCTTATTCAAACGGGGCGCCGCTCGATATCCAGGGGGATATGCTATGAAGAAGATCACGGCTCCCATTCCCTTCGCTGGTTCCCAGCTCGATGAAACGCGCCATGTCTGCGCTTTCTTCAACAACGATGAAGAAGAGTATCGGGTCTTGCTCCCTTTCATCCGAGATGGGTTCCATTGTGACCAGAAGGCGATTCATGTGGTTAATCCGCATCAGCGTGCGGACCATCTGCGACGATTGGCTGAGGTAGGAATCGACGCGGCTGCCGCGGAGGAACGCGGACAACTGGAGATTCGCGTCAACACGGACGTTTACCTTCCGGATGGCCGCTTCGATCCAGATCGCATGATCGCGGTGTTTGAGCAACTGGCCAGCGGCAACAGCCAGGGAGGATTCCCGCTAAGCCGTATTTGTTGCCGCATGGACTGGGCGGTTGAAGATCAATCGCACGTCGACGATGTCATTGAGTTCGAATCGAGGGTAAACGAAGTATGGCGTCGTCATGAAGACGCGGTCATTTGCACTTACCATCTTGGACAGTTTCGTGGCGACGAGGTAATTGACATCATGCGGACCCATCCGATGGTCATCATCGGCGGTACCCTTCAGCGAAATCCCTTCTATATTCCGCCGGACGAGTTCCTGCAAGAATTTCGCCACCGCCGCGCTCGTCGGAATAGACAACCAGCGGCAGCCTGAGATGGAAGAGAAAGTCGAAGATCTGGCCCAGGAGATCAAGCGCCTTCAGCGCTGCATTAACGATCTGGTCAGCTTGCTCGCCCTACCGGCGATCTGGCCTGGCATGGAGCCATCTCAAATTCTTCAAACTCTGCTCGATGTGCTCCTCCGGATGCTCAGCCTCGATTTCGCGTACGTGCGGCTGAAGGACGCATTCTGTGCCATGCCACTGGAGGCCCTCCGAGTCGCTGAAGACAGGAAAATCAGCCTGCCAGCCTCGGAACTGCTCCACATTCTCAGCAATTCGTTCACTGCTAACGCCCAAGGCTTTCTCCCGCAAATAAAGAAGCATTTCGGAGTTGAAGACATTGCGATTTTCCCCGTCCCGTTGGGACTGCAAGGTGAGATCGGCTTGATCCTGCTAGGTTCTGACCGGGCTGGTTTTCCTGAGAAAACCGAAAGCCTGCTTCTCAGCGTAGCGGCCAATCAGGCATCGATCGGGTTGCAAGAGACGAGACTCCTGAACGAACAGAAGCGCATCGCCGCAGAACTCGAACGACGGGTTGCGGAGCGAACCAGGGCACTTGCTCAAACAAACGAAGAACTGAGGCGCAGCGAGGAACGGTGGAGGTCCGTTTTTGAGAACTCCGCCGTCGGAGTTTTCCTCACCGACCTGGCTGGCCGTTTTATTGCGACGAATCCCGTCTACCAGAAGATGCTGGGTTACACCCAGGAAGAATTGCACCAACTCACTTTTATTGACATCTCCCACCAAGAGAATGTCGGACATAATCGGGCGCTGATCGGCGAATTGCTGGAGGGAAAGCGCCAGCAATTTCAAGTCGAGACACGGTACCGCCGGAAGGACGGTCAGCCAGTTTGGGTTCGAGACAACGTCTCCGTCGTGCCCGACAATGAGCGAGTGCCTCAATTCCTGATGGCGCTCTCCGAGGACATTACGCAACGGAAACAGTCCGAGGAAGCCCTGGCCCAGGCAAGAACAGAGCTCACAAAGGTGGCGGAGATCACCAGCCTCGGAGTGCTAACCGCGTCAATCGCGCATGAAGTCAACCAGCCGCTCTCGGGAATAATCACGAATGCCAGCACCTGCTTGCGGATGCTTTCTGCTGATCCCCCCAATGTAGAGGGCGCCCGAGAAACTGTCCGGCGCACAATTCGCGACGGCAACCGGGCCTCTGACGTGATCACGCGGCTACGGATGCTTTATAGCAAGAAGGAACCATCAGCTGAATCCATGGACCTGAATGAAGCGACTCGAGAGGTCACAGCGTTGTCGTTGAATGAACTCCAGCGCATGGGGGTCACTCTACGGTGTGACCTTGCGGATGACCTTCCACCGATCGTCGGTGACCGTATCCAGCTTCAGCAGGTCGTTCTGAACCTGCTGCGAAACGCTGCAGACGCAATGAGAACAACAGACGATCGCCCGAGAGAGATGCTCATCAGGACTGAACGGGATGGGGACAATCAGGTCCGGCTGAGCGTGAAAGATTCCGGAGTCGGTTTCACGCCTCAAACCGCAGACAAGATTTTTGAAGCATTCTACACGACCAAGACGGGTGGTATGGGAATCGGGCTCTCCGTCAGCCGTTCCATTGTTGAGTCACATCAGGGGCGTCTGTGGGCGACAGCGAATGATGGGCCCGGAGCTACATTCCTGTTTGTTATCCCTTGTACGACTGACGCTTTAGCTGGCGGCGGCGAGATTCGTGCCAACCGGAATGATCGATCTCCCGACGCCGCATAGTTTTCGGTCCGGCGCTCACCATCGGGGCGGAAGCAATACCAAAGTACAATGGACGCCCCCTCCTGGAGTGGCGCATCGTTCTGCTATGGAGTCCCATCAGGGAGGGAGCGCCACCAAGCGTCCGCTTCTATCCGTAGTCGATGACGATGAGTCGGTGAGAGAGTCGCTGCCTGATCTGCTTAGGGAGTTCGGCTTTGCGGCCCGAGTTTTTTCGTCAGCGGAAGAGTTTCTTTCCTTCGATTGTTTCGAGGAAACCAGCTGTCTGATTCTCGATATTGCCATGCCCGGAATGAGTGGACCGGAGCTTCATCGGGAACTCAAGCGTCGTGGATATCAGATCCCAGTCGTGTTCATCACTGGTCAAAGAGAGGAGTCTCTCCGTGATCGAGTGACCAAGCAGGGAGCAGCGGGGTTTCTGCTGAAACCATTCAGTGACACGGCTTTGCTTGCGGCCATCAAAAGGGCAATGCAAACTTGCTGAGGGGGCCGCTCATCAAAGTGCCAAGGGGGAGAACAATGAATTCAGCGCGCACACTTGGTCATGCAGCGGCGACATCGCCAATGTCGAGCGTAGCACCGGTCGTGTTCATTGTTGACGACGATGTCTCGGTGCGCGAGTCGTTGGAACTGCTGGTCCGCAACGAGAACTGGAAGCCGGAGATATTCCCTTCCGCGCAAGAATTCCTCGACCATCCGAGAAAATCTATCCCCAGCTGTCTTGTCCTTGACCTTTCACTTCCGGGCCTGAACGGCCTTGAACTGCAGAGACGGCTCGCGGTTGAACGCGTCGACGTCCCGATCATTTTCATCACTGGCTATGGCGATGTGCCGAAATCAGTACAGGCCATGAAAGCCGGCGCCCTCGAATTCTTAACGAAGCCGCTCGATAATGACGCATTGGTAGGCGCGATTCGAAGCGCGCTCGAACGAAGCCGGCGCGCCCTGGCTCACGACGCCGAGATGCGGGATCTTCGGAACCGTTACACCTCACTTACTTCCCGCGAACGGCAGGTCATGGGACTGGTGGTCTCGGGCTTATTGAACAAGCAGGTAGGCGCTGAACTGGGCATCAGCGAAATTACGGTGAAAGCTCACCGCGGACAAGTCATGCAAAAAATGAAGGCGAATTCCCTCGCCGACTTGGTGAGGATGGCCGCCAGTCTCAGCGCCGCGCGGCAAACAACTCACCTGGCATGATGGCAGGGGTGGAAGGATTTTTGAAAGCGGCAGGGACGACGGGGCTTCTGCCGTGACAGGGGACTTTGCACGAGTAAGATATTGAGTCCGAGTACTGCCAGGCCCACTTCAAGTTTCTGTCGCTGGGAAGCACGCTTACTCTTGATGCCTAGCTCTGCGCGTGAAGCGACTCAGGATGAACTCTTGCGCCAGATTCGCTCCGATGCGTTCCGCTGTTCCAATCGCGAAGTTGCCGAACACGAGCCCTACACCTAGAGTGAGAGTTTCGCGGTACATTCTTCGAACCGCGTCGTCACGATTCATCCCTTTCCGATGTGGATGCTGGACAGGGAGCCAAATAGACCAAAAATGTTGATAATCCAAAGAACCACGGCAATCACGACGACGCCGTTCAGAATTGACTTGATGGTTCCCTGCATTGGGATAAAACGATTCACCAGCCACAGGAGAACACCCACCACGATGAGAACTTCCAGGAGTTGAATTAAAGGCATTGTGACCTTCCTTATTCCGTGAGCCAAGTTTTGCGGGCTAACGCTCCTCATCTGCAAGGGGGTGTAGCCCTGTTTTCGATTTTCGGGAACTTTAGGGTCGAATCGTGTTCCGCCGCAAGGTTTGGCGGCATGCACGCGGATGAAGAATGCTGACTGGCCTCGACTCCGGCTTAAAAATGAGAGCAGCGAATCAGAAGACGCGGCTCGTATCCACGGTCAGTACAACAAGAGTGACAGGTCCAGAGGTTGTGCGTCTGAGCAAGATAGCTCACAGTGAAAAACAACGTTCAGATCCAGGACAGGATCACCCGGCAGCCTCAGCGTCCAGCATGCTAATTCGTCTTCAGGCAAGTGCCCGGAGAAGCAGTGAATCGCATGAGCGCATCTGCATCAGGAAAGTGGAATTCGCGCCACGGTCGAAGCAGACCCGGTAAGTTCGATGTTTAATGCCTAAGCCATTCGGCTCAATTAGCCATCGAATTTGGATCTGCTGGCGAAGTTGTTCTTGAGGCAATCAGTAAGAACCTGAACAACGAAGGCGGCATTCAAACTGAGCAATAGGGACCAGTTTTTCCGTCACTGCACTGGCATGGTCAGCTTGAGACTTAGTTGCATGGTCTGCAAATGACGCCCGAGCGTCGAGGAGACTTGGAAATGTCTGTAGAAAATTCAGTTGTCGCGATTTATCAAACTCATACGGATGCGGATCGAGCGGTGAAGGAACTTCAACGTGGCGGAGTCGACATGCACAAATTGTCGGTCGTTGGAAAGGGATATCACGCAGATGAGCAAGTGGTCTGACCCAAAACCCAAAAACTGACACAGAGGGGATTAGAGGTAAGCTGGGGCAGGAGTCCGGAACAGGAGACAAGGACGATGCCCAAGAAGGCTGACACGGAAGAGCAGATCGTGGCGGTACTACGGCAAGTGGAGGCGGGAGCGCGAGTGGATGACGTTTGCCGCAAGTTGGGGATCAGCCAGGCGACCTACTACCTCTGGAAGAGGAAGTATACCGAGGTGGGAGTGAGCGAGTTGCGTGAGCTGCGGCAATTGCGGGAAGAGGTGGGGCGACTGAAGCGGTTGGTGGCGGACTTGAGCTTGGACCGGCAGATCCTGCAGGAGATCGTATCAAAAAAGCTGTAAGGCGATCGTGCGCGTCGGAAGTTGGCGCGCTGGGCGCAGGAGGCCTATCAGATCAGTGAGCGGCACGCGGCGCGGATCGTGAAGTTGGCGATCGGGACACTGCGGTACGAGAGCCGGAAAGTGTTCGATGAAGTTCTACGGCATCGCTTGCGCGAACTGGCGGGCATGCATGTGCGCTACGGTTATCGGCGCTTGACCGTGCTGTTGCGGCGTGAAGGCTGGCATGTGAATGCGAAGCGCATCTACCGGCTGTATCGAGAGGAAGAGTTGATTGTGCGCACCAAGCAACGACGGAAGATGGCGCGACGACGGGCCGTACCAAGCGGCGCCGCGTCGCGACCGAACCAGCGTTGGAGTATGGATTTTGTGAGCGACAGGTTAGCGGACGGACGGTCGTTTCGCATTCTGACCGTGGTGGACCAGTTCACGCGCGAGTGTGTTGCGCTGGAAGCGGATCGTTCGATGACGGGGATGAAAGTGGCGCAAGTATTGGACCGCGTGAAGCCGGAACGAGACGGATTGCCGGAGAGCATCACGGTGGACAACGGGAGTGAGTTCTGCAGCCGGGCGCTGGAAGCCTGGGCGATGACCAACAAGGTGCAGTTGCGTTTTATCCGGCCAGGCCGTCCGGTAGAGAACGGATTCATCGAGAGTTTCAATGGCCGGTTGCGGGACGAGTGTTTGAACGTGGAATGGTTCTCGACGCTGGAAGATGCGCGGCAGAAGCTGGGGAAGTTTCGCGAGCATTATAATCAGCAGCGACCGCACAGTTCGTTGGCAGATCGGACGCCGGCGGCGTTCGCAGCACTGCGCAGGGGAAAAGCTAGTACATCGCTGGGGCGTGAAAACCGCGTCAACAGCGGAAGAAAGGACTTACACTGCCCAAAATCTCTAGCTTCGTCTGTGATAGAAAATGGGAGCGGTCCAAGCCGATTCCAGGGTTGTGAGGGCTATCGCATTTCTTCAGAAATCATCGGAGCAAAGTCACTAGGAGTCGCACGACGATAGCAGGTCTACCGAATCTCAGAGTGTGTCTTGAATCACAATTTGAGTAATTCACGAGGAACTAGAATTGGACGCATGACAACCCGAATCGCGATTTCGGCACTCTTGTTCGCGACGGCATTTGCGTGCGCACAGTCGATAGTGCCATGCGAGATCGTCGTTCCACTCCTCGACTCAAACCGCAACGTGGTCACTGCCTCGGCTCCGGACGGACATCGATATCCCGTGTTTCAGCTAGCTCCGCAAAGCAAACTTGTCGATGGGATACGGCACACATTGGAGACAGGTTTCGGGCAGCAGGTACTCCGGCTTGACCGCTATGCCCGCAACCTGATCCTCGCGAAGCAAACACAAGCGCACCTTACCGAGAACGAAGAATGGCTCACGGCCCCCATGTACCTGCTGATGTCCAATGAAGAAGGCGGTTTCGCGCGCTTCGGCTTCTGGCTGCAAGATGCCGCTGGCAAACAGCGACTTGAGATGGCTGGCTACGTCGACATGGTTTTTGGTGATGACTGCTCCCAAGAATGCCTAGGCATCTTCCCGCACGAACTCGGACACCTTATCCTGAAGGCGATTGCAGGCGACTTCCACGAGGGTCCTGCGCGCAAGATGCATCAGGGCATGACGGTGACCGACTATCCGACAGCCTTCGACGAGGGCTATGCTGAGCACTTCGAAGTTCTCGCCAGCGATTTACATGTTACGAAGTTTCCAAATGACAATATAGCGACAGATTTCGATGTTCTCTGGGTCAGCGCCGCTGATGGGCAGTTGCGCGTCGATGGCGTTAAGCACAATTTGTTTATCCATCGCAAACCCCTGCCGGAGACTGTGTTCGATGCGAACCCAGACCTATACCGGCTGTTCCTTGATGAGGAGACCTCGACCGTGTTTCTGCCGACTGAACTCAAAAACGGCCAGCAGATGATGGCAAGCGAAGGGGTGATTTCAACGCTCTTCTATCGCATAGTAAACGACGAACAACTACGCAACCATTACCGGGAACCATCGTTCTACCGACCTTTCTTGGGAAACGATTCTGCGCACGCAGAAAGAACTATCTCGCCATACGAGAACATTAACCTGAAACTGTTCGCAGCGATGACGGAACTCCAGGGTCTGAAGTCTGATCAACCGCCGATGATCCGATTGGTCGAGGACTACGCGAGGTTGTTTCCGGACGAGGCACGCCGTGTTTATCGCGATTTCATAGCGACGACATGGGGGGCAACGGTGTCGCAGAAAGCGGCCTTAGAATTGGCCCAACTAGCTGCAGACGGCGCTCGGGGCGACAGGACTGCCTTTCAACAGGACGATACGTCAGAGTTAGGTTCGTCCGTCGCCGACGTAACCGAAGGAAAACGGGCGCTTGATGCCAATCTCGGCCCCGAGTTGTGGCTCGTGAATTCGGATTTCAAGATCGCATCTTCAGTCTGGAAGGTGGATCGTCCCTTGCCTCTCACGATCAACCTGAACACCGCAACGGAGCCGGAGCTTATGACGATTGCTGGCGTCGACTTGATCACCGCCAGAAAGATCGTGAAGATGCGTAATGAGCAGGGCTTCTTTCAAAGTCTGGATGATCTGCAAGCAGTGGTGTCTGCTGAAGTCATGCGAAAAGTGAAATCAATGTCAGAGGAGATGAGGGTACTGCCGCCTTATCAGCGAGAATAATCGTTGCACCTATGTGTCAGTGGGCGCTTCGCCATATGGTCATCGTATTCGTGCTGCAAGGCGCCGTTCATCATCAAGTGAGTCATGATTTCATTCGCAATTGTGATCACTTCTCAACTTGCTTGCTGATCAACGTGCAAGTGTCCGGGATTGCCCTCCGACATCGCTCCGCGACACGCTGGGATATGTCCAAAATATCCGTTCCCTCGAATACCGCGCTTGCACTTGGGGCAAGGTCTAACCACGAGCGCCTGTTTCTGCGAAGGCGTCACAGGGCGGGTTCGCTCCGGCGTCACTGTTTCGAGGCCATATTCATCAATGAGCCACTTCGCGACGGCTGGGTCCATGAGACCGAAATTTAATTCCGAGCTGTGCCGAAGACAGAATGCCTCGAATGCTCGGTCGGTCACCGAAGTATCCATTACCTTGAGTTCCCCATCGGCGACCCATTTCCCCACCTCGACAATAGTGACACCCAAGAGTTTCGCAACTCGTCCCCACGAGTACCCTTCGTTCTTGTTACACAAGGCCACATCGGTTTCTGCCCCCATCCCCGGTAGGGCCATGGTTCCGTGTTTGCGGCAGAATCCAGCCAGGGAGATTGCCGAGACCCGCGGATCGCGAACTCTCAGAAGACCAGTGCCAATCAAACGCTGTAGTCGGCGATGGCTTATATGCAGAGTTTGTTGGATTCTTCGCAATGACCAGCCGTCTGTAACTCTCGCGCTTATGGCTCGGCCTTTAAGCCGGAAGCGAACTGATTGTTCTGAACGCTTGAGCTTTTCGGCGATCGCCTTGACGGGCTCATAACCAGCGCGCGCAAATAGTTCTTGTTCCTCTTCCCTCGTCCAAGGTCGTCGATTTCCTTTTCGTCTGTCAGCCCGCTCTTTGTCCAGCCAACCTTGACTTCGGGCGAATCTCGACACCACATAGCCCGGCTGTCCCGGATAAAGCGCTCTCACGGTCTTGATTGCTTCGGTCTTTTTCCGGCCTCCGCTTCGATAGCCCTCGCGAAGAATTTCGATTACAGATTCACTCCAATCGACCGGCGTCGGACTCTTGCCGCGCTCTTTCTCGCGCAAGTGTCGCATTCGGTGCCATACCTGGGCAGGCACCAGCTCCGGGGTGAGCTGCCGTACCCTCTTGACGGCCTCCTGAGTACCCCTCGGACCATATTTCATCCCGACCACCAGGATCTGGTCTATCTCTCGCAACCAAGGAAAGGATTGGCTTTGCTTCTTTCTGTCGGGATTGATTCCATCTTCCATAGGCAAACGATCTCTGCATCCGGCCCCTGCTCCTTAAAATCGCAGTAGCCCCATACCTATAAAAGGAACCAAAACAGTACCGAACCTATCGAAAATATTTTCGCTACTTTCTGCTCTCGTTCGGGTTGGTCTTGACATCCCTTTCTGTCGAATGGCACGCTTGCGTTATCCCTCTGGCCGGGTACCACGCGATAGCTGATGTGAGGCACTTGGTATGCCAGCCCCCGAACCCGGTCCCGAATGGGTGCTTTCAGGTGCCAACCCTCGTTTAGACTCAGCCACCGAAAGCGAACTCTCGAAGGCCGCCCGATCAGCGTGGCCAAAGGCGTTGGCTCACGTCCGGCAGGTTCAATCAAGAAATCCATTCGATGACGACGGAATCTTGGTAGCCGAAGTGTGGGAGAGCGTTCTTCAATCTGTTTCCAGGACGCTCGATCGGATGAATGGAAAGCCGGGTGAGATTGGGGATCTGGAGGCTTACCTTCTCGGAAGCTTTTACCATCGGCTTAGACGTGCTCTGAAGAAGGAACAACGTCGCGATGAAACGATCCATCTTGTATCTTCAGCCCAGGAGTTGGAAGTTCTTGGCACGACGAGTCACGCGGAGCACAACGACATTGAAGGAACGCTTCACGCTCAGGAGATTCTTGATCGGATGGACGAGTGGAGCCGCAAAGTCTGGATTGCGCGCGAGTACGGCTATACCTGGAAGGACATTGGCCGCGTTCTGGGAACTCCTGCCGATAGCGTGATGCTTCGGTTCCGGCGCCGCATGAAAATTCTACGGACACGTTTGTCTGGACGTAGATGAAATGCCAATGTGTCGTGAGGCGCTCCTTCATTTACACTTGGGCTGTTTTTAGATTGAACGGTTAGCGAGTTGACTCTCTCTGAGCAGCGAAAGCCAATCCAACGCGGCGGACAAGCGCTTGCTTGATATTCTCCGGCAAGGCTTAGCGACGGACTTCCCTAATCCCGAGAGGATCGGCTGTCCGGGGAATGCTCTACTCAAGGGCATAGCACAAGGGAAAGTGTCCCTTACCGAAGCAGAGCCTTGGCTTGACCATCTTGGCTCATGCAGTCCGTGCTTCCAAGAATTCAAGGAGTTTCGCCGGCAGTCGGCGATCCAGCGCAGACGTGCACTGATCTTGGTGGCCACTGCTGCTGTTCTGCTCTTTGCAGTGGGGGGATGGCTGTGGGTCCGAGCCCGACGCTCGGTGGAAGCGACCGACGTAGCCGTCTTAGATCTTCGTGAGCGCTCGGTGGCCCGCGGGCAGAGCCAGTCTGAGACGGATCAGGCACCTCTGGAAATTTCTCGAACTACTAAACACCTGGTTCTTGATCTTCCGATCGGGAGCAGAGAAGGACCGTACGATGTCGCGCTCCTCACCAACACGGGCGACCAGCTTTTGCGCGCAACGGGGATGGCGGAGCTGCATGAACACATTACTGTTCTGCGAGTCGATGTTGCCTTCAGTAGTATTCGGCCGGGAGCATATTCTCTTGGGGTTCGACAGCCTAGTCTGGAGTGGATCCGATATCCCATCCGGGTGTTTTGATCGCTATCCATTGTCGCTCCTCAAATGAGCAGCTTCACTTCTGGCCGCCGGTTACTTCCGCATTGGCGACAATATGGGTCGGCGCGTTAATTACCACAAGGGCGTTTATCGTTACCGATCCATTCTCCGGACGCGCGCAGCTGCGATTAATTGGACAACGCTATTTGCGCAATTTAACCAGCTCACCCTTGGCGTGCTCATTGTCAGGATTCAACTCGACAGACCGCGCATATGCCATACGCGCATCCTGGATATCGTTCGTCGCCTCGTAACCATCTCCAAGGCTGTCCCACGCATTCGCGGAATCGGGATACGCCTTTGTATTCAATTTGAACAGCACGACGGCTGACGAAGGGTCCTTTTCCTGAAGGAAGGCATAGCCCAGCCTATTTATTGTCCTCTCCTCTCCAGTCATGTAACGGTGCATGGGATTTGCAGCGAAACCCTGGAAGGCTTTCCACGCGCTCTCTTCTCCCGTTCGAGCCGCGGATCGCATAGTCTCGGCAAACGACCCCGGCCTGAATTTGATCCCCATGATGTGCTTGGGGA
Source organism: uncultured Acidobacteriaceae bacterium (assembly GCA_963739125.1). Taxonomy (GTDB): domain Bacteria; phylum Acidobacteriota; class Terriglobia; order Terriglobales; family Acidobacteriaceae; genus Sulfotelmatobacter. The sequence continues at coordinate 706,608 of CAVTZD010000002.1, forward strand.
CACCGTTTTCGGCGGTAGTTCTCCCCAGAAACTCCTTCGCCGCAGCGTCATGCCTGACGTAGGCATTCAGAAACTGAAGCATGTAAAGCGCAACCCACGAATAACTGGTACTTGCGTCTTCCGGTCCGTAATCTGCGACCTGTTCTTCCGCGAATGTGCCGGCATTCTTCATGCGCTGACACATCGAACAGAAATCGGGATGGGACATGCCCAGCATATTTACAGTTGTGACATCTCCGTGTGTCCATTCGTTAAGAACGCTCGGTCCTATTTTCTTGTTCGGCGGTGCATCAAAATCTTCGATGTAATTCATCCAGTTGGCGGCAAAAAAGAGGAGTGGCAACTTCAACTGCTCTGGATGAACATCTCCAGCGCCGGCCAAGAGCCCTGGGTAATAGCGCATGCTGCCGTCCATCTCAGCCAGGACCTGGATGTGAGGGTCCCGCGCAGCAGCGAACAAACTCGAAATTCCTCCCCAACGAGGATCTATTTTTGCCCTCTCAGTGCAAGCCGCTTGTAATCAGTCAGTAAGGGGAAAGCTGGGGCGAAGGCTCATGAGGCTGACCATGGATGATCAAAGCTGCGCAGAAGAAAATCACGAGCGCTCGCAAGCACCCGGGCTCGCGCCAATATCACTCCCGATCCATCGGGGATTTCTTACTACGACCAGGCCACGTTTACTCAGGTGATCCGCACGGGATTTGTCGGGGCACGGAAGCTCAACCAGAATCATGCCTTGGCACGTCTACCGAGGGATGACGGACGAGGATATTGTCGCGATGTTCGCCTATATGAGGACATTGAAACCGGTGCGGCACCACGTGGACAACACAGAGCCCCCGACGTTTTGCAAGGTCCGCCGTCAAACCCACGGGGGGGGAAACCAGAACTAGGTGTACCTGTCACTCGCCCTCTGCCGATTCCGAATCGAGCGGTCGGCAAACCGCAAACGGTCCAGCAAATGGGCTTGGAGGAGATTACTCCCCGCAAGTCTTAGTGCTGTTAGTGCTTTGGAGCAATGGACCCGCTGGATCGCTTGGAGACTGCGCTCTTCGGCAATCGCGGAACAACCTGAACGCCCGCCCAAAGTGTTGCGATCGTTTGCTCGATCACGAGAGTCTGGTCAGGCAAGTCAGGCACAACCCCTTGGATGACCATGAGTGTGGCGAGACCAAAAATATTAAACCACCAGGTGTAGGCTACCACTATGTCATCCCTATTTGGCAATCCTTCAGCCTTGGCAACATCGAAAAAGAGTTGCACGAAACGTTGGAACAAAGGCGTGCCAATGTCGTGGATATATTGTCCAGCGCGGATGCCGTTGCGGTTCTCCGGCCCGAAGAAGACGTTGCGGAACTGCTGTGGATGGGCAGTGCAGAACTGAATCAAGCCGCGTGAAGTCGCAAAAAGACGCTCTTTCGGTGCAGGATGTTTAGCGGCAATCGCGTCGAAGTTCTGAATCAGCAGCCCGATCGTCTCGCGGCTCAACTCGGCAAGAATGTGCCCTTTGTCGGGAAAATGCTGATAAATCACGGCATGCGTATAGCCGATCTCTTTAGCGATCGCACGAAGCGTCACGGCTTCGTAGCCGCGATCGGCAAACATTTTGCTGGCAGCCGCAAGGATTTCGCGCCGCAACCTCTCCTTGCGCTCTAGCCGGCGACTTGGTGATGTGGATGTCACTTCAATAGCTTAGTCCCTTTTGACGATTTTTGCGACCGATTGTTAATTTATAACCACTGAATAATTTGCAACCAATGGTTTTCATGGGCCTCTAATAGTCAGATCGCTCATTTGGATGGGCGGCCAAATACAAGGCAAACAGGAGAATGTGATGAAAGTTCTAGTGATTGGAGCAGCGGGCAAGAGCGGAGAAGCGCTGGTAAATGAGGCGCTGGCGGCCGGACATAAGGTGACAGCTTTCGTGCGCGGTGCCGCGCAGTACAAGAAGGCGAACGTCAGAGTTGTTGCGGGCGATGTGCTGGACGCGGCCGCGGTCGACGTTGCGGTCGCCGGACAGGATGCGGTGATCGACGCGCTGGGCGGCAAGACGCCGTGGAAAGTGACGACGATGGAAACGAGCGCGGCACACAACATTGTGGACGCGATGCGGCGCAATGGCGTGCGGCGATTGCTGAAGATTTCGGTGGTTGGTGCGGGCGAGAGCGTCAAGAACGCCGGCTTTTTCAACGAGCACCTGCTCATGAGGACGTTTCTGCGGGGTCTGCTGGTAGACAAGGCGGGCATGGAGGCCGAGATCGAAGGCAGCAACTTGGACTGGACGCTGGTGCGGCCTCCGATGTTGACCGACGGCGAGAAGACCGGCGTTGCCAGGGTCCTGAGCACGGAGGGCGGCGAGAAGGCGCACAAGATCGGGAGGGCCGATCTGGCAGCCTTCATGGTGCAGCAACTGGAAAGCAGCCGGTATGTGCGCCAGGCCGTGACAGTGACGACCACATAGCAAGGCCTCCGCGAGGATCAACCACCTCTCTCATTGAGGCGATCCGATTCGACTGTGTAAAGGCCTGTAACGATTCATGCGACAGATAACCGTGGAAACTCACGGGACTAGCGGAGTGCTAGCTGCGCAACTCACAAGCTCTGGTGTTCGCATCAAAGCATCACCTACGTTCTAACAAGGAGAAACGATCATGTATTTAGTCATGGGCATTACTGGCAAAGTTGGGGGCGCCACCGCGCGGCATCTGCTGAAGCAAGGCAAACAGGTGCGAGCACTTGTGCGCAAGGGCGAGAAAGCGGCGGAGTGGGCAGAACAAGGCGTGGAGTTGGTGGATGGAGACTGGAACGATGCGACAACCATCACGGCGGCGCTCAAAGGTGTTGAGGGTGCGTTTGTTATGTTGCCAACTGTATGGGCACCCTCGCCTGATTACAGAGAAGCAAAAGACGTGGTTGCGAACTATGTCGAGGCGCTGACCAAGGTAGTGCCGCCGCGGGTGGTAGCGCTTTCGTCGATGGGCGCGAATAGAACCAGCGGGCTGGGGATGATCACGGCCTTATCACTTTTGGAGCAAGGTTTTCGCAGCCTGCCATCTCCGGTCGCATTTGTGCGCGCAGGCGGCTTCTTCGAAAACTTTCTTTTCGGCCTAGAGGCCGCCCAAGGCGGAACACTACCGGTCTTCTACAATCCTACAAACCGGAAATCAACAATGGTCGCGACAAACGACATCGGCGCAGAGGTAGCAAAGCTTCTGACCGGGCCGGCGTGGTCAGGGCATTGCGTTATCGAGCTCGGTTCGATGGTAAGCGCGGATGAAGTGGCGGAACAATTGGGTGCAGTCCTAAAACGCGACGTAAAAGCCTTTGCAGTCCCGCGTGCAGGGTGGGCGGAAGCGTTCGAGCAGTCCGGCGTCCCGAAGGGCCACACTGGAGCTGCCGAAGAAATGTTTGAGGCCGTGAACTCGGGATGGATGGACCTCGGAATCACGGGTACGGAGCACGTAGCGGGTACGACGTCCGCGCGCGATGTGTTTGCGGAAGCACAGAAGGGCGCCGAGGCACGTTCAGGCCGCCAAGCCGCCTGAACGAATGATTTAATCAGCGTTTGACCCCAACTAAACAGGGTCCCCGGGCTGCTGAAATCCGTTTCGTGTCTTCTGCTCAAATAGCGGTTCCAGTCACGGTTCATTCGGCGCCTGCACGACGATCACGCAATGTTGTTCCTTATTCGTCCGCTGCGCCACTTCGCGACACGCGCGCTCAACGTCGCATGATTCGGTTCCACGAGATTCATTTCCGCAGCCGTCGCCCACCCCACGGTATTCGTGGATCTCATGATGACGCTGGCAGCTAACCGGAAACAAGGGAGAGACTCATGACGCGGATTCTGTTTCTCGGCTACGATCCGGAGACTGTGGATTTTTCTGACCCTGCTTTGCCGCCAGGTATGACCGCTGAGAAGGTTCACGCCGGCATCGCGGTTGCGATGAAGGGGTTCGCTGAACGCGGATGGGAGGCCGACGTTTGTTTCATCCGACCTGATGAAACCGCTGGGCCGACAGTGGAGCGTCAGTTAGGTTCGACGAGATACGATTGTGTGGTAATCGGAGCTGGCGTGCGCCTGCCGCCCAAGCGCATTGCAATATTCGAAGCCGTCATCAACGCTATTCATAAGGCTGCCCCAGGCGCGACGATTGCCTTCAATACACTGCCCGAGAACAGTGCCGATGCTGCAGCCCGATGGTTGAGTAACTGACGTTATCAGGCGTGGCGGTTGAAAAACTCCTATTGGCAAAAGGCGCAAAAATAAAATCGCGTCAGGAAGCCCCACGATCGGCCGGGACTGGCCTGGCTGCAAGTCTGCTCTTCAGCTGGCTTGGACAAGCGCAATGCACCCATCGAACGGTGTTTCGGAAAGCCCTTAGCTACAACGCATGGCTTCGCACGCCAGTGCTCGAAACATTTATTACTTCCGCGAGCCCAACCAACCGGGCCGTGGATCGGGGCATTAAGCAGGGGCAATGCTGACTGCGATTTTCAGCCAGGCGGCCGACAGAAGCGGACTGAAAGCGGACTGAGCGAGAAGCAATTCGAGTTTAAGTCCTTCACCATCATCGTAGCCAGGAACCGAACCTGATCTTGCCGAAAAGTAGCGGACTGAGAGCGGACTGGGATCGCAAAACGCAATTCCGCTAAGTTCTTAAGAATGATGGTGGCCAGGGACGGAGTTGAACCGCCGACGCCAGCCTTTTCAGGGCTGCATTATGATGTAGTTTCAACAACTTAAGTGACTCCAGGTGGCCGCCTAAGTCCTTGAGAAGACGTGGAGAGGCATCCGAATCGCGGGTTGAAATCGTGGGTTCAAAACCAAGTGCAGAAAGCCCGCAACCAAGCGGTTTCACCTCGACATTGGCCGGACGAGTTCCTCATGTTAATCGTTGTCATATATTACCACATTTGTGGTATCATTCTACCACAATGCTTAATCTTCGCTCTAAGGCGCGCCAGCAACTACTAGCTTATTACTTCACAAACCCGACGGCCCGTCACCACTTGCGGGATTTGGCGGAGCGGTTGAGCATCGATCCGTCTAACCTGTCAAAGGAGTTCGGACGGCTGGAGCGCGAGGGCCTATTTCGGTCGGAGGTGAGTGGCCGCCAGAAGTACTTTCAATTGAACCGGGAGTATCCGCTTTTTGATGAAATGCGCAAGATCGTTGCGAAAACTATTGGTGCAGCGCCCGTGATCGCACAATCCCTCAAGAGAATTGAGGGAATAGACGAGGCTTATCTTTACGGCTCCTTTGCGAGAAACCAGCAGGACGCTTCCAGCGATATAGACGTGCTCGTGATTGGGTCCCCGCGCGAGGAAGTCTTAGCACAAGCCGTGCGAAAGCTTGAGCGGCAACTCGGGCGCGAGATCAACTATACCGTTCTAACGCCGAAGGAATTCGAGTCGCGCCGGGCTCGGAAGGATGCGTTTCTGGAAAACGTCTGGCACAATAAGCGTGTTTCACTCGCAGGTCCAAATGAAGAAGCTCAAACCACACGTCGCTGACTGGGCGCAGATCGAACGCTTCGTCGCGAGCGCGGATAAAAAGCTGGCCTCGGCCCGCAAAATTCTCCCTTTTGACGAGGAGGCTTGCCTCCAGCAAGCCTATGAAGCAATGCTTAAAGCCTCGCTGGGGTTCATGTTCAGCTATGGATTCCGTGCAAGAAGCCAGCCTGGACACCACATCGCCATCATCGATTTTGTGCGGTCCCGCATCGATAAGAAACATGCCGGTCTGCTGGTCGTCTTTGATCGTCTCCGCCGGAAGCGCAATGCAGCCCTTTATGATGACACCGGATCTGTTTCTCACCGTGACGCCGAGCAAGCTCTCGAATCCGCCGGCGAATACTTGACCGTGATCCGAGCTGATATTGGAGACCGAAAGCCTTAAATCGGGCCCTGCCCTTCGCCAAACATAAAACGCTGACTCAACGACCGGCGATAGCTTCGCAGACAGGCCCCTTGGAATCACCTCCTTCAATCAATACGGGAGGTCACTGGCAGATCACTTTTTGCTGATTGAAGCTGGTAATCGCTTTCTCCGGACGGGCGGGCTAAAGCGAGAGTAGACCACCGAATAAGTTTCGGTGTTCTCGCCTGCTTTGCCTGAACTTCCCGTGACAGAAACAGCCAAGATCCCGTCAGCGTTGTAGAAAGTATCTTGCGAGCGGTTGGCGGCGTAGGCGTGCGTTTTCTTAAACCCTTGCAGCCTCCGTGTTTGATGAAAGCCATCTTTCTGTGCAGTTCTCATGTTAGGGAAGACACTTGATCTCGATGCGAAGATCAGGATTCGCGACAGGCGCCTCGATAATCTCGACGGAATGCATCGGCTCCGGTTTCATGCACTGCACATTCCAAGCGCCGAGATGAACAGGCCGTTCCAGGTCATCAGACTTTGAGTCGATTCGGCCGATAAGCATCACTGCACTCCTACCAGTCCGCTGACGGCGGCAAACAGTCTTGCCGAGCTATAGCCGACACCATTGCGGAACACAAGCTCAACATTGCGAATGTCGGAAATATTTGTGGACGGATCGCCCGCGACGACAACCAAATCTGCTTGTTTACCTTTCGCGATCGTTCCGATGCGAGCGCCCTGGCCAAGGTACTCCGCACCATTAGCGGTTGCGATGTGAATCGCTTCCACGGGCGTGAAGCCCGCTTTTACGAGCAATTCGATTTCCCTCTGATCAGCGTACCCCGCTAGTGTTCCGCCGTCGCCGGTAGGGTCGGAGCCAGCAAGCAGCAAGCCGCCGGCAGCGACAAAGTCGCGCTCAAACTGCATTTCTTTGGGCATCAGGTGATGCATAACCATTTTCGGCAGGACGAACGCCCGTAGGATTCTGTATATGAGAGCGCTCTTGAAGCAAAGCGCGCGCATCTCGCGGCCCTCAAGGGCAGACATGGGCGGCGCGTCGTCGGTGACATCGGCGAAGACGGCCATCGTCGACGTGATTGCAACGTGCCGCTCCACGAGATGATGAATCAATTCCCTAAACGGCCGATCATTCGCGTACTGTTCGAGCATCTTGCGCTGCCAATACTCGCTCTTGATGAAATCTGAGTTGAGCGCGCGACCGGACGTGAAGCCCATGATCACCGCCGACCACGCCTGAGGGATTCCGTTCGTGTTGGGAACGTCCCACCCTGGATAGATGGGGACGTAAGGAGCGATGCCGGCCAGATGCGGTGGCAGTTGGGCGGCGGTACGCCACTGAGTCATGCCGAAAAACGACGCGCCGTACATCACAACACGCCCATCACTCCAGGACTGCGCGGCAATCCACTCCACTACATCGTAGCCATCGCGTCCTACCTGCACGCCCAGGCTTTCGCTCTTGACTCCTTCGGACCGTCCGCGGCCGCGCACGTACACTTGCGCGTACACGTAGCCGCGTTGCGTGAAGTAGTGGCCCTGTGACATGCCATCGATTTCGTACTGCGTCAGATTTAATACTGTCGGTGCTTTGCTCTTCAGGTTTGAGGGTTTGAATATCCAGGCTTCTAGCTCGACACCGTCCCGCATCGGAATCATGCGACTCATCTCGATGCTGTAGCCGGGGCCCACCTGTGCACCGATGGGCGGTGAGGCGATTGCGGCGACGACCGCCGCAGCAACGACGATGAGTACCTTCACGATCAGAACCTTTCTCATTGCGCCCTCCTATTTCGTTTCGACCCCGATGGCCGTTCTCTCCACCGTTGGAAGTCACAATCATTTCCAACCTCCCCGGCATCGAGCCGTCGGAGCAATTGTGAATACCAGCGTGCAATGGTTTAGATCCGACAATTACTTCGGATGCGATTGTTCCATGTTGGAAACGCTGTACCAGACGATCCTCCACGGTCCATCGCTTTGACGCTTGAATTCCGCAATGAAGTTCGTCTTATGGGTCATCGGCACACCTGCACGACTGGTGTCTTCGTTATAGGTGCCACGGTAGACCGCCAATTCTCCACTACTCGCAACATCCACAGTCTCGTCGATAAGACTGACTCTCCAATCGGCGTCGCTGGCAAAGCCCCGTTTGAAGCCTTCTCTATCGGCTTCGACCCCAATAGTTGAGGGACTACCACATTCCATGGAGATAATATTCGGGGTGTCATAAGCTGTTGTCTTGACTGCATCGTGGGCATTGATCCCAGCAACGAGTTGAGCAACGTCCGTCTTGATTGTTTCGGCGATCACAGTTGTATCAACCGACACGGCTGGTGCCGATGACGCAGTCCCAGCAACCGCGAAGCAAAGCAGCAGTAGACTTGGTCTCCAAAATGCAGAAAGCTTCATTGAACGCCTCCCTTGATTTCGCACCTATGAGCTGCAAACGTAGAACACTGTCTCAGCGGGCGGAGCCGCGTTAATTCTTCGGGAAATTCGGATCTGCTTTCACCTCATTAATCTGCTTCGTCTGGCGCTCGCTGTGCGCTGCACCGAAAAGCAGGAACTCATAAGCGTCCCATTTTTGCCCAAACGGACTGTCCGCCAAATGCTCGCGTAAATCCAGAGCAGACTTCATCAGCGCGATGGCTTCCGCTCGGCTCTTCAGGAAATGATCGAGCGTTTCGGAGGGAGTCCAGCGGCCTGTAGGGACGAGTTGCGGCGGTGCCTGCGCCTTGCGCCTGCGGTCTGGGACCATGGCCACAATCATCGCACCCACTTTGGCGGCGTCGGGATCAGGCGGCCCGGCCGGCGATTTCATTGCCTGCAGGAATAAATTGTGCGCATCGTTTTCCGCCAGCGCAATGTGTTCGAGGGTTTCGGCCACCGACCAACGGTCGGGCGCAGGCTTGAACTTCATTTGCGCGCCGGACAGTCCTTTCACGGCCGCTACCACTCCGTCGCGGGTTTGTTCGAGATACCGCGCACCTTTTTCGTGCTCAGCGGGCGTGAGCGGTTGCGCGAAGGCCGGACTCCCGAATAACAAGGTACAAACCAGCAACAATACTCTCTTCATGATTTTTCCTTTCGAAGCAGAACGAAAATCTCCAGCGTGAATGCAGAAATATATCTGGTTTATCCGGAATTTCCATCGAGGCAAAGAAGAAATCGTCCGCGTTCGCCGTGAACGGCCGGCGCCTGCACATAGGGATGTGCGGCGGCGCTGGTAAAGATCTTCGCGTTGAGGAGAATTAAGTCTGGGGCCGTCTGCTGGCTTGTCGCCGTCACTGAGAAAAACGCCAGCGCCAAAAGGGCACCGAGTGTCTTGATGAATGCGCTATTCATATTCACCTCGCCTGCGCACTGCTGGGAGCCGATTGAAACTCCTCTCCCATCCAATGCTCGAACGCCTTCGTGTTCTGCGCACGTCCGAGGAAATTCTTCACCAAGTCGTTGGCCGACATGGAGCTTCCAGGCTCCAGCACCAGGCGGCGATAGCGGAGCGGGGCATCTCCGGATAGAGGGTCGTCCGGGTTAAATTGCTCGTAGAAGTCCTCAGCGATGACCCTGTCCCACAGGTAGGTGTAGAAGGCCGAAGAATAAGCGGAGAGATGAATGAAGCTCGCATAGAAGTGAGTCACTTCGGGCAAGAGTCGTACAAGCCGAGAGCGATGGACATCCTTATCGCAGACTGCATCGGGATCCAGTGTTTTTGGATCGCCGTTGTAGAGGTCAAAAGATATCGCCGAACGACCGCCCAACCTCGCCACTTGTTCCGCCCGCGTGAAAGTCGAAGCTCGATTCATACGAGTCACAAGGTCGGTCGGAATCGGCTTGCCGGTCTTGTAGTGACGGGCAAACAATGCCAGCACTTTCGGGCTGTGAAGTAGTTCCTCCAACATTTGCGAAGGAGCCTCGGGGAAATCCTGCTCCATCGAGATCGCGCTAATGCCCACCCACTCCTGCTGGCTCCCAAGGATGTAGTGCATCAAGTGGCCAAACTCATGGAAGAAGGTGGTCGCGTCGCCGTATTCCATGAGGCCTGGATCCGTTGCGGTTGGTTGAGGAAAGTTGCACACCAGAGCCGCCTCGGGCAACTGCTTGCCTCGCACGCCGTCGAGAATGGGAGCCAATCTCGCAAGCGTGAGTTTGCCCGGACGCGGATGCATATCGAGATAGAAACGGCCGATCAGTTTCCCTTGATCTAGAACGTTCCAAGTTTCAACCCCTGGCGCCCATGCCGGTGTATCGGGCTCTTGCCGGAAACTCACGCTGAAGAACTTCGCTGCGATGTCGAGAATGCCCTGCTTTACTTGCTCGTAGGGGAAGTAAGGCCGGACCGACTGCGAATCAAAGTCGAATTGCGAACGGCGAACCAACTCCGCGTAATAGGGGTATTCATAATCCCAAATCTCTTTCGCCCCAGGATGGATTTTCTGTTTTTCTGTCAGAAGCATGGCCAGCTCTTTCTGCTGGGCAGGGCGTGAAACTACATAAACCTGCTGGATGAAATCCGCGATGTTTTTCGCGGAACCGATCATCGCGTCGGCAGCGTTGTAATCCGCCCAGGTCGGATAGCCAAGAAGTCTCGCAATCTCGTATCGAGTCTTCAGCATGTCCTCAAGGACAGCTCGATTCTTGGGATAGGCACGGTCCAGAAATGCTGCGTGGAGCTGGCGGCGCAAGTTGTCGCTCCTAGCAAAAGTCATGGCTGGGGAGAGGTCGGGATCGGCCGTTGTGATGCGAATCTTTCCGTCGGCGCCCGGCTTGTGCCGGCTGATGTAGTCTTCCGGTAGACCGTCGAGTTCAGAAGAGTCGCTCAATTCGATAGTCTTCTGATCGTCGAAAATGTTTCTCACGAACGTCGACTTTTCCTTTGTCAGATCCTCATTGAGTTGTTTCAGACGAGCGCGAGTAGCGGCGTCCTTGTCCACGCCGGCCAGCCGAAACTCCAGCAAGGCGCGCTTTACGTAGTAACGCGTGGCAGCGTCCGCTTTGGAGAGTTCCATGCTCACTAGTGAGTGGTAAATATTGGGCTCAAGAGAGAGTTCTGTTGACAGTGCACTCGCTTTGGTCAGCATCGCCGTAGCGTGGTCCCGGAATGTGTGATCCGGATGTACGCTCTGCATCAGATCTGCAAGATGCTTGGCGGTGTCGATCTGACGAATAGCCTCGTCGTAGGGGGCCAGAGTATTGGCGATCGTATGTGGGCCTTTGACAGCGCCGATCGCGTCAATGGAGTGCTGCGCCGCGGCGAGCCGGTCGTTCTCTATTTTCTCGAAGGCTGCGGCATCGGGCTTGGAGGCCCACAGCGGCGGCTGGGAGCTGAGCAAATCCTGTGCGGGATCCTGGATATCGTAGTCTTGCAAGACGGATTCCAAATCGTGTTTGACCTGGCTCGCGAGAACATTGACTGTTGCGTCATCCGAAGTGAGAAGAGCTTGCGCGGTACCTGTCATCGGATAGGTGAACTGCGGGAGATCCTCCTGCTTACGTACCACTATCCTGGAAGGTGATGATTGAGCCCCGACTCGCGAATTGATTTTGGCAGAATCGCCCGTAGCGACGATGCGTTCACCGCGAATGGCAAGGGCTTGCACGTATGGATGCGCGACATCGCTGGTGAAGATCTTCCCGTTGAGGAGGATTAAGTCTGGGGCCGTCTGCTGGCTTGTCGCCGTCACTGAGAAAAACGCCAGCGAAAAAAGGGCAACGAGTGTCTTGATGAATGCACTATTCATATTCACCTCGCCTGCGCACTGCTAGGAGCGGATTGAAACTCCTCTCCCATCCAATGCTCGAAAGCTTTTGTGTTCTGCGGACGGCCCAGGAAATTCTTCACCAGGTCGTTGGCCGACATAGATCCTCCCGGTTCCAGGACAAGGCGCCGGTAGCGCATCGGAACGTCGCCTGCCAGTGGATTGTTGGGGTCGAACTGCGAAAAGAAGTCTTCCGCGATTACTTTGTCAAACATGTAGGTGTAGTAGTTGGAGGAATACTCGCTCAGGTGGCCAAACGAGGCCCAGAAATGGGTGTTTGGCGAAAGCTTTACAAGTTGGTGTACGATGGCCGTCCGAACTACCGCATCCGGGTCAATGGCCTCCGGTTTATCTTTGTAGATATCGTAGGAAATTTCGGAGAAGGCATTCTGCGCAGCGACGTGTTGGGCGCGTCCGAACCCTGCGGCGCGATTCATGCGTGCGACCAAGTCGGCGGGGATGGGCTCGCCCGTTTTGTAGTCACGGGCGAACAATGCGAGGACTTGCGGACTGCGGATCAACTCCTCCAGCATCTGTGATGGCGCTTCGACGAAATCCCGCTCCATGCTGATGCCGCTAAGTCCCGCCCATTGTTGCTGCCCCCCGAGGATCGAATGCATGAGATGCCCAAATTCGTGGAAGAAAGTCACTACATCCTCGTAATCACTCAGCCCCGGATCGGTCGCGCTGGGTGGGGGCAGGTTGCACACCAGGATGGCTTCGGGCAGCTGCTTGCCGCGGATACCGTCAAGCACCTTGAACTGAGCGGCGTGGCTGTATTTGCCAGGGCGCGGATGCATGTCGAGATAGAAGCGACCGATCGAGTGCCCCTGATCGAGCACGTCCCAGGTTTCCACTGCCGGATCCCATGCTGGCGCGTTCGGTTCCTGACGGAACGTCACGTGAAAGAGCTTGGCTGCCGTGTCGAGAACGCCCTGTTTCACCTGGGCGTAAGCAAAATACGGTCGCACCGATTGTGAATCGAAATCGTAGAAAGAGCGGCGGAGAAGTTCGCGATAGTACCAACTTTCGTAATCCCAAATGTCGGTCGCTTGCGGATGAGTCTTTTGTTTCTCCGCCAGCAGCATGGAAAACTCCCGTTGCGCCGCGGACTTGGTTGCCGCATCCAACTGCTGGATGAAGTCCGCGATGTTGCCACCGGTGCGGATCATCTTGTCCGCCGCGCTGTAATCCGCCCATGAGGAATAGCCGAGAATCGTCGCAATCTCATAGCGTGTTTGCATCATTTTCCGGAGAACCTCGACATTCTTGGGATAGCCGCGGTTCCAGAAATCAATCATCAAGCGGCATCGTAGATCGTCGTTCTTAGCGAATGTGATCGCGGGGTAGAAGTCCGGATAATTGACGGTGATGTGTATCTTCCCGTCGGCTCCTGGCTTGTGGCTGTGGATGTAGTCCGAGGGCAAACCATCAAGTTCAGAAGCAGAGCCGATCTCTACGCTTCTTTCGTCATCTGAAATATTGCGGTCGAACATGGACTTGGCTTCGGTGAGCTGGTCGTCAAGCTGTTTCAGTCGCGTTTGGGTGGCATCGTCTTTGTCTACTCCAGCGAGCCGAAACTCCAGCAATTGGCGCTGAATGTAGTATTGGGTCGCCGCATCTGCCGTGGACACATCCAATGCAGCCAATGCCTTGTAGACTTCTCGGTTAAGCGACAAGGCGGTACTGGCCGCGCTCACCTTTGTGACCATCGCGGTAGCACGATCGCGGAACGCGGCGTCCGGATGTACGTTCTGCATCAGGTCAGCGAAGTGGCTGGCGGCGTCGAAGCGTTCGACGGCCTGGTCGTAGGGAGCGAGTGTGTTTTCGATGGTCCGCGCGCCCTTGACGGCGACTATGGCATCGATGGAGTGCTGCGCCGCAGCCAGCCGGTCGTTTTCAATTTTCTCGAAGTCTGCGGCGCCCGGCTTGGAGGCCCATAGCGGCGGCTGGGAACTGAGCAAATCCTGCGCCCCAGCGGCGGATACAAGAACGACAAGTAGAACAATGGCAGAGCGGTGAATGCTGATCATGAGCTGCCTCCATTAAATGTGATGCGAACGCAGCTACGTCATTCCTCGAAGCTGTTCGAAGAAACGGCTGCGGCGAGTGCCAAGGTCAAGCAGCTCGCGCGTTTCGCATCGTGGAACACTTTGATATTCGCGATGCGCGCATCCTCCAGCTTCTCGCCCTTTCAAAGCTGCGGTGGCTGCACGTTGCTGTACTCGAACCGCGCCGAGCGATGATCTTTCCCCCCATTTCGCTCCATGTCCACGTCCTGTTCGTCGCGCAAGAGTCTTCCTGTGACCTTTGAAATCCACGTCTGGTCGTCTTCCTTGAGGCCCTCGGTCTCGCGGTGCATGGAATACACCATGGCGGGTTCGGCCCCGACGAATTCGTTGCGTACGAAATTGCAGCTGGACTTTCCCTGTTTCTCCTTCTCTTTCTCCTGCTCCAGGACTTCTGCGGTAGTGACCGGGCTCTGCATCCACTTGCCGCTCGCCCGAATGTAAATCTTGCCGTCTACATAAATCGTCTCCGTGCCTCCATGCGCCACCGCGGCGGTGTGGGTGGTGTAGCTGTGGCTGGTTGTTGTGACCACCTTAGTCAAGGCATCAAATACCGGCTGACAGGAGTCAGCCGCCATGGCATAATGCGAAGCCATCGAGGCAAGTATTAACAATATGCAAATGACAAAAGCATTTCGGAACATCGCGATTCTCCTTCCACGACAGATTTTCCTGAGTTAAGGCTCGACCTTGTAGAACGCCATCATCCCAGCTTCCATATGGTCATCAAGATGGCAGTGGAACATCCAAGTGCCCGGATCATCGGGGACCATGTCCACTGTGACCATCTGTGCTTGCATAAGGGAAACCACGTCGGTGCGCTTGCCATCCTGCAGCACGACATTTCCGTGCCAATGCGGGGTGTGAAAACTAAATCCCTCGCCGAGACCGATGAGATACCAGCGAACGCGCTCACCCTTTTTCATGGTCATGACGGGTCCCGTTCCATAGAGGTATCCGTTAATTGCGAACTTTCCATTGGCGACCGAAAAACCAGTGCCGGCAGGAGTCAGATTTCCGTCGGCGTCGACGGGAACGAACTCTCCCTTATTCACACCCTTAGGATCACTGGTGTAGGTCTGGATGTTGTAGTCCAGATACCAGCTCTGGTTTTCATCGAACAGCATGAACAAGCAGACGAACTCCCGGTCGACATCTTTAGGTTTCCCGGCAGCATCGGAGGCGCCGCGACGGGAGATAATGATTGCGCCCACCAGTCCGCTGTGGACGTCTCTCATTTCATAGGAATGCGAGTGGTAGAGCCACACGATCGAGCTTGGATCATTCGGTCCAGGCCCCGCCCGTTCCGGCACCTCCCATGTGTAAACGTGAGTCTTGCCGGGCGGTACAGCGTCATCGACTTTGTCCGAACCGGACGTCCCATCCTCGTAGAGCGCTCCCTCCGAGTCCTTCTTATAGAAGACGCCGTGAGGATGCATGCTGTAGGGGTGCGTGGCATTGTTCTTGAATACCACGCGAATCGTATCCCCGACCTCGGCCCGCAGAATCGGACCGAGAATTCCGGAGGACTGCCACTCCGCCGGCCGTGGTTTAAGGTGGGCAAAGGTTTCGTCGGTATATTCGCGATACAGCGCCTTGCGATAGATACTCCCAATGCGATGCGGGCCGCGCTCGACGAAGACTTTCGAGTAGCCATCAAACTTCATGCCCATCATTTTGTTGACGCCGCCGGGGGCATAGTCCCACTCGACTTCGTCGGCAGCG